>CAWIMB010000001.1:0-1341653 GCA_963837155.1 uncultured Actinomycetes bacterium
CCCGTGCGCGACGACGAGGGCCGTGTCGTCGCGCTGCCGCTGTTCGAGCGGATGCTGACCGAGGCGCTCAGCGCCGTTCGGCGCGACCAATCGCACCGCTCGGGTTCGCAACGCCTGCCGTGGAACCGCATCATCATGTACGTGCGGCCGCCGTGGATGCTGACGCCAGTCGAGACGTCCGCCATCATCCGGCGCATCGCGCCCGAGACCGTCGGCGCGGGCCTGGAGAAGCTTGTGGTCCACACGCAGATGCCGGATCCGAACCGCGCCGCATCCGACGACTCCCTCCACGACATGGTGATCCACGTCGCGAACCCGTTCGGGCGCGGCGTCGAGATCAGCTACTCGCCGCCGGCACCACACGCGATCCGTCCGCTCAGCGAGTACCTGCAACCGCGGTGCTCATGCGCCGCCGCGGCTTCCGCTACCCGTACGAGGTCGTGCGCACGCTCGCGCCCGAGCCCAGTGCGGAGTCGATGTTCCCGCCCGGCGACTTCATCGAGTACGACCTCGATGGCGACCAGCTCGTGCCCGTCGATCGGCCACCGGGGAAGAACGCGGCGAACCTCGTCGTCGGCATTATCCGCAACATCACCGAGAAATACCCCGAGGGCATGCGACGCGTGATCCTGCTCGGCGACCCGAGCCGCAACCTGGGCGCGCTCGCCGAACCCGAGTGCCGGCGCATCAACGCCGCCCTCGATCTCGCCGAGCAGCTCGGGGTGCCGGTCGAGTGGTTCGCGCTGTCATCCGGGGCGCGCATCGCGATGGACAGCGGCACCGAGAACATGGACTGGATCGCGGCTGTGCTGCGCCGACTGATCGAGTTCACCCAGCGCGGCGGTGAGGTCAACGTCGTCGTGACCGGCATCAACGTCGGTGCGCAGCCGTACTGGAACGCCGAGGCGACGATGCTCCTGCACACGAAGGGCATCCTCGTCATGACGCCCGAGAGTGCGATGGTGCTTACCGGGAAGCAGGCACTCGACTATTCCGGTGGCGTCTCCGCGGAGGACAACTTCGGCATCGGTGGCTACGAGCGCGTCATGGGTCCCAACGGACAGGCGCAGTACTGGGCTCCCGACCTCGAAGGAGCGAGCCGGATCCTGTTCGCGCACTACGACCACGCGTATCGGGCGCCGGAGGAGCGATATCCGCGGCGCGCACTCACCGGCGATCCGTACGACCGCGACGTGCAGACCTTCCCGCACGCGCCCGTTGCCGGCACCGATTTCAGGGTCGTCGGCGACGTCTTCTCGCAGTCGCGCAACCCGGGCCGCAAGCAACCTTTTGACATGCGCTCGGTGATGCGCTCGGTGACCGACCTCGATCGCGAACCGCTCGAGCGGTGGGCCCGCCTCGCGGACGGCGACACGTCGATCGTGTGGGACGCGCACATCGGCGGCATCCCGGTGTGCCTGCTGGGCTTCGAGTCGCACCAGCTCACCCGGCACGGGCTCGTGCCCGCCGACGGGCCACAGCAGTGGACGTCGGGAACGCTCTTCCCCGTCTCGTCGAAGAAGACCGCGCAGCGCGATCAACGCGGCAAGCGGGAACCGCCCGCTCGTGGTGCTCGCGAACCTGTCCGGGTTCGACGGCTCGCCCGAGTCGATGCGTCGGCTGCAGCTCGAGTACGGCGCCGAGATCGGGCGGGCGATCACGAACTTCGACGGTCCGATCGTGTTCTGTGTGGTGTCGCGGTACCACGGCGGCGCATTCGTCGTGTTCTCGAAGCCGTTGAACGAGCGCGTCGAGATCGCAGCCGTGGAAGGCTCGTACGCGTCCGTGATCGGCGGCGCACCGGCAGCCGCGGTGGTGTTCGCGCGTGAGGTCGACGAACGCACCGCGAAGGACGCACGCGTCGTGGAGTCCAAGACACACCTCGCCGCCGCGCAGGACAACGAGCGGGCCGCGCGGCAGACGGAGCTCGATGCGGTCGTGCGAGCCGTACGCTCCGAGAAGCTCGGCGACGTCGCCGACGAGTTCGACCATATCCACACCATTGAGCGGGCGCAGGCGGTCGGGTCGGTCGACCGGATCATCCCGCCGGCCGAACTGCGCCCGTACTTGATCGACGCGCTGGAACGCGGCATGGCTCGCGACCTCGACGGTCGCGGGCCATAGCGTGGGCGACGTCACGCTCGTGCGGCATGCGCTCGCTGACGTACCGGCCGACGACGACTGGCTGACCGACCGCGAGCGCAGGTGCTCGCGGGGTTGCGCGTCGAGAAGCGGCGCCGTGATTGGCGACTCGGCCGGTTTACGGCCAAGCACGCAGTCGCACTCGTGTGCGACCTGCGGCCGCACACGGTCGCGATCGTCGCCTACGACGACGGTGCGCCGCACACGATCAGCGGGGGCGCACCGCTGCCCGTATCGATCTCGATCACGCATCGCGACGGCGTCGCGGTATGCGCCGTGGGCGAGGCGGGCGTCGCGCTCGGCTGCGATCTCGAGCTCGTCGAAGCGCGTCCGGCGGTGTTCGCCGGCGACTGGTTCACCGCCGCGGAACGGGCACGCGTCGACGCGACGCCGGCGTCACGGCGCGACCCACGCGACGACGCTGGTGTGGGCGACGAAGGAAGCGGCGATGAAGGCGCGTCACGACGGCTTGCGCGTGGCGACGCAACAGGTCGTGGTCGAACCGCTCGACGAGATCGCGCCGGCCGGGTCGGCGTGGCGGCCCCTCAGGCTGCGTTGGGAGGCGCCACCCACGGCGCGGCTGCACGGATGGTGGACCGACCTCGATCGCTTCGTGCTCGCGGTCGTTGCCGATCCGCCGCCGTCTCCGCCGGTGTGGCGCTGATCACTAGTCCGTCGCGACCGCGCCCCCTGCGAGCGCGAGCACCGCTTGCGCAGCGGCCAGGCGCGCGATCGGGACGCGAAACGGCGAGCACGAGACGTAGTCCAGCCCGATCTCGGCGAACAGCAAGATCGAGGTCGGGTCGCCGCCGTGCTCTCCGCAGACGCCCATCGGCAGATTCGGCTTTACCGTCCACGCTCGCGCGACGCACGTGCGCACGAGGTCGCCGACGCCGCGGTGGTCGATCGTCTCGAACGGGTTGCGCGGGAGCAGCCCTTCCTCGAGGTAGCGAGCCATCAGGCGACCTTCGACGTCGTCGCGGCTGAACCCGAACGCCATCTGAGTGAGGTCGTTGGTCCCGAACGAGAAGAAGTCGGCGACCTCGGCGATGTCGTCGCCCCGCACCGCGGCGCGGGGTGTTTCGATCATCGTCCCGATCTTCACGTCGATCGGGCGGGTCGACACGGCGAGCACACGTTCTACTTCTTCCTCGACCCAGCGGCGCACGAGCGCGAGCTCCGCCTTCGTGACGACGAGGGGGATCATGATCTCGATCACCGGTGTGCCGCCGGCATCGGCACGTATCTGCGCGGCCTCGACCAACGCGCGGACCTGCATCTTGTAGAGGCCGGCCTTCATGATGCCGAGGCGCACGCCGCGGGTCCCGAGCATCGGGTTCTGCTCGCGCCACGATCGGGCCGCCGTGAACAGCTGGCGCGACATCTCGTCGAGCTCGCCCCGAGCCTCGCGCGCGATCAGCTCGTCGATGTTCGGAAGGAACTCGTGCAGCGGGGGATCGAGCAGGCGCACGGTCACCGGCAGGCCGTCCATCGCGGCGAGGATCTCCACGAAGTCGGCGCGCTGCAGCTCGAGCAGCTCCGCGAGCGCGTCGGTTTCCTTGTCGACCGTGTCGGCGAGGATCATGCGCTGCACCGCCGGCAGCCGTTCGCCGAGGAACATGTGCTCGGTGCGACACAGGCCGATGCCCTCGGCGCCGTAGTCGCGCGCGCGAGCGGCGTCGGGCCCGTTGTCGGCGTTCGCCCGCACGCCGAGCCCGGTCGCTCGGATCACGTCGGCCCAGCCGAGCACCACGGCGAGCTCAGCCGGCGGTTCGGCCGCCGTCAGCTCCAGCTCGCCGAGCATCACCTCACCGGCCGTGCCGTCGACGGAGATCCAATCGCCCTCGCGCACCACGACGCCGTCCGCGACGAAGTGGCGCTCGTCGATGTCGATGGAGCCCGCGCCGACGACCGCGGGGATCCCCCAGCCCCGGGCGACGACGGCGGCGTGGCTCACCAGGCCGCCCCGACTCGTCAGCACCGCTTCCGCCGCTTGCATGCCGTGGACGTCGTCGGGTGACGTCTCGGTGCGTACGAGGATCGCGCGCTCGCCGCGCTGCGTCGCAGCGACGACTGCGTCGGCGTCGAAGTAGACGCGTCCGACACCCGCACCCGGCGACGCCGCGAGGCCCCGCGCGATCACCACCCGCTCGTCCTGGTTGAACTGCGGGTGCAACAGATGGTCGAGGTGCGCGGGGGTGACGCGCATGACGGCTTCTTCGTGGGTGAGGAGGATCTCGGGGTCGGTCGTCATGTCGACGGCCATGCGCAGCGCGGCGCGCCCGGTGCGCTTGCCGACGCGCGTCTGCAGCATCCACAGCTTCCCCTGCTCGATCGTGAACTCCGTGTCGAGCATGTCGCGGTAGTGGCGCTCGAGGCGCGCGAAAATGCCCAGCAGCTCGTCGTAGACGGCCGGGAACCGATCGGCGAGTGCGGCGAGGGGCAAGGTCGTACGGATGCCGGCGACGACGTCCTCTCCTTGCGCGTTGACGAGGAAGTCGCCGTAGGCGCCGTCCGCACCCGTCGCGGGGTCGCGCGTGAACCCGACGCCGGTACCCGAGTTCTCGTCGCGGTTGCCGAACACCATCGCCTGGACGTTCACCGCGGTGCCGAGATCGTGCGGGATGTGCTCGCGATTGCGGTACGCGACCGCGCGGGCGCCGGTCCACGACGTGAATACTGCGCCGACCGCCAGCTGCACCTGTTCGGCCGGGTCCTGCGGGAACGGCCGCCCGGTCTCGGTTGCGACGACACGCTGGTAGGTGGTCGTGAGGTAACGCAGCAGCTCGGCTGGGATCTCGCTGTCGGACGCGACACCCGCGAGGTCGCGGGCAGCGTCGAGCAGCTCGTCGAAGCGCCACGCGTCGAGGCCGAGCACGATGCGAGCGAACATCGCGATGAAGCGACGGTAGGAGTCGTACGCGAAACGGTCGTCGCCCGTCTGCTTGGCGAGACCCTCGACGGAGTCGTCGTTCAAGCCGAGGTTGAGAACCGTGTCCATCATGCCCGGCATCGACAGCGCTGCTCCGGAGCGGACGCTCACGAGCAACGGATCACTCGGGTCGCCGAGCCGGCGTCCCATCTTCGCCTCGAGCCGGTCGAGGTGCGTGGCGATCTCGTCGTCCAGGCCGGCCGGCCACGCGCCGCCCGAGAGATACGCGCGGCATGCCTCGGTCGTGATCGTGAAGCCGGGTGGGACGGGCAGGCGGAGGACCGACGTCATCTCGGCGAGGTCCGCTCCCTTCCCGCCGAGCAGGTGCTTGAGCTCGGTCGGCGCGGCAACGTGTTGGTGATCGAACGCGTAGACGAACGACATACGGAGCCCCCTGGGTGCGCTCACCGAGATCCATTGGCCAGCATGTCACGATCGCGACGGGCGCTTGGCAGGTCGGCATGTAGGCCAGTGCGCACGGGCTTGAAGTCCGGGTCCGGCGGATAGGGACGGTAGAGCCGCGAACGTCCGGGTCCACAGTCGCGCTGTGAGCCGAGCACCCGGTACGGGGACATGCGCCGGTGCCCGCGTGGGTCGGCTCTTGATCGACATCAAGGCCCGACGCCGCGCGCATCAGCACATCGTTTCCCGTCAGCCCGAGCACCTCGGTGCGACCGGAGCACACGGTCGCTGCGCGATGTCGTTGATCCGCAACGAGCGAAGATCACCACCCGCACAACAACGAATCCGTCGTTGCGAACGCAGCTATCTACCGGACTGATCTACACCCCCGAAGGAACACCCAGGCTACCAAAGGGCCTGCGAGCAACGAGGGTTGCGACCTTCACCGCAGGCGACGTCGAGCCGCGCGTCCTCGTTGCAGGCCGCTGAACTCGGCGACAGGAAGCCGGTTCGGTTCGTCCGTCCACAACAGCTCGTCATGGCCGTATCGTTCGTCCCACTGCCGTGTGTCCATCACGTCTACTCAGTGAACGAGCGCCGCGGCCGCGTGGGTTGCCGTATAGAGCGCGACGGCGACCAGCAATGCGGCAAACCAGCGGAGGCTCGACTTCGGATCGAGCCGGTCAGCGAGGCGATTGCCCGTCAGCACACCAGCGATGGCCGCGACGGTGAACGGGATCGCGACGCGCCACTCGATCGTGCTGTGTCCGAGCCGTAACAAAAGTGCGACGCCAGAGTTGATCGCGATGACCAGCAGCGACGTACCGATCGCTTCGGGCATCGCGAAGCCGAGCAGGAGCGTGAGAGCGGGAACGATGACGAGTCCGCCGCCGACACCGAACAAGCCGGTCAGGAAACCGATGGCGCTGCCGGCCACTACGACCTTGAGCGCGGTCTCGGCGTCGACACGCTGACGGACTGCAACCGTGCTGGCAGGCGCTTGCGACGCGGTCCCGAGCGCGCGTTCTTCACCGGCTTTGGTGCAGGTCGGGCAGCCGACAACCATCCGCCACGCGGCGACGAGGATCAGGCCGCTGAAGCACAGCAGCAGTACGTCCGGGTTCATGCCGCGGTTGAGCGCAGTCCCGGCGATCGAACCCGGGATGCCGGCGAGTCCGAACAGCATCCCGGTGCCGACGCGAACACGTCCCGCGCGGTAGTGCGCGACCATGCCGACGAGCGCGGCGCTGCCAACCAAGAGCAGGCTCGTCGCGGTCGCCGCCTTTGCGCCCTGACCCGCTCCGTACACGAGCGCGGGCACTGCGAGGATCGAGCCTCCACCACCCAGCGCGCCGAGCGAAAGCCCAATCAAGAAACCGAGCGGCGACGCGAGCCATGCCCTCATCGCGCGGCGTACTTCTTCATGCGAGCTTCAAGAACATACGCTCGACGTCTGCAAGCGCGTAGCCGTCGGCTTCGGCCTCGTCGGGCCGCTCGACGCAATATGTGAGTCCGGCCGCGATGAGCTTGAAGCCTGCTTGTTCGAGTGCCTTCGTCGCCGCGGAGATCTGCATGACGACCTCGCGGCACTCGCGCCCGTCGTCGAGCATCCGTTCGATCGCCTGCACCTGTCCGCCGGCGCGGCGCAAGCGCCTCCGTACGTCGGAAGTCACGTCCTCGGGGATCTGCATCGCGCGTCTCCTGTTCAGGCCGAGCAGCGATTCGGACCGGTCTCGAGCGCATGGAGCGCGTCCGCGGGCTGGTCGGTGCGGCCCATGTTCGTGTTGATGATCTGGACGTAGTTCGGCGGCCGCGGCGTCGCGCGTGCGCATGCCCACGCGACGAAGCCGTCCTCGTCGAGTGCGAGCTCGGGCAGCGCGCCGCGCAGGTCGGCCAGAGTCGCGCCGACGGGCTGGTCGGGGCGGACGGTGACGCGGTCGCCGTAATGGCCGGGCAGCACGAGCGTGTCGGCGGGGAGGTGCAGCACGGTTGCGTGCAACGACCGGTAGAGGTTGTGCGCGAACTCGGCGGCGCGTTCGGCGAGGTCGGGCCTGCCGACACCGTCGACGAAGAGTGTGTCGCCGCTCAGGACCGCGCGCCGGTCGATCGTGTAGATCGTCGATCCCTGTGTGTGGCCGGGCGTCGCGAGCGCGGCGACTTCGAACGTTCCACGCTCGCCGAGCGTGAAGCGCTCACCGTCGCGCAACGGCTCGAAGTCGAACGCGAACGCGTCGGCCGGGTTGAGGTGCACGCTCGCGTTGCACGAGCTTGCGAGCGCACGTGCGCCCGAAACGTGGTCGGCGTGCAGGTGCGTGTCGAACACGCGGGTGATGCGCCACCCGTGCTCGGCCGCGACCTCGTGATAGAGGGCCGTCTCCATCGACGGGTCGACAAGGAATGCCTCACTACCCGCGCCGACGACGTACGACAAGCAGCCCTTCCCGCGACGCCGGACTTGCACGACGCGGACGTCGTCGAGCTCGACGGTCACCCAGTCATAGACCGCAACCCAGGCGGTCATCCCGCCGCGCAGGTTCGCCGTGTGCACGCCCGCTTCGACGAGCACGTCGGCGGCGCGTGCGCTGCGGCCGCCGGCTGCGCAGGTCACGACCACCTCGCGGTCGCGCGGCAGGGTGTCGAGATGGTTGGACAGTTCGGCGAGCGGGATGTTCGTTGCCGTTGGGATCGACCAATCGGCGAACTCACTCGGCTCGCGCACGTCGAGCACGAACGGCTCGTTGTCGGTGCCGAGGCGCGCCGCGAGTTCGGCGGCGTCGATGTCGCGGTACGTGCCGGAGACGCTCACGATCGCGTCCGCGCGGGCTGGGTTGCGAGCTCGGCTCGCACCGCGTCCATGTCGAGCGCGCGCACTTGCGCGATGAGGTCGTCGAGGACAGATGCCGGCAGCGCGCCCGGCTGTGAGAACACGAGAATGCCGTCACGGAATGCCATCAGCGTCGGGATCGACATGATGCCGGCGCTCGCCGCGAGGTCCTGCTCGCCTTCCGTGTCGACCTTCGCGAACACGATGTCGGCGTGCTGTTGCGCGGCCGCGTCGAAGACCGGAGCGAACATGCGGCACGGCCCGCACCACCACGCCCACCAGTCGACGAGGACAATGCCATCGTCTGTGACGGTCTGTTCGAACGTATCCTTCGTGAGGGCAACGGCGCCCATGGCGACCTCCTCAAGGTCCGTTTCCACGGTCAACCAGTATACCCCCGGGGGTATTCCCTGGCTGCGCTGCCGAGCTCGCGATCAGGTCACTGTCGTCGTGAGCAGGTGCTCGACGCGGGCGTGGAAGATGCGCCACCGCCGCTCGTTCTGGTGTACGAGGGCCGTCGACGCGCAGTAGAGGTCGGCGGCGTGGTCGATGAGCTCATCGGCCGAGTACAAGCGCGGCGAGGTTGCGGAGCTCGCGGGTGATGCGCGTCATCTCGGCCGGTTCGCCCTCACCCTCGAGAAAGAGCACGCCGTCGAGCTGGATGGCCGTCTCGCTGTTGAGATCCTCGGCACCTTCATAGGGACTGAGCACGTCACGCACTTGTGGCGAGGCGTTCGACCAACAGCTTGCGAGCGCCTGAAGCGTGCGCGCGAGCCGCTGCAACTGCACTGCGGTCTCGCGCGGCGTGGCGCCGTAGGACTTCTCGTGTTCGTGGTGAAAGTGCGTCAGGTTCGACATCGCGCAACGTCGCTGCGAGCGAGCGCGACGCCACGTTGACCTACGTTGACCATGCGGGCGGCCAGCGATGGGCGCGAACGGTACGCGCGTGGCGCCAGTGGTCAACAGTGGCCACGAAGCACCGGGCAAAGAGCGCGATCTCTCCTCTCTGCACGTGGATGCCGGCGGCTATGGCTCGGCACATGTTCGACCACCCGCGTCGCTGCGTCCGGTCGACGCGCACGCACTACGACTTCGAGGCACTCGACCGATCACACGCTCTCATGACCTTCTTCGAGGAGTCGCCCGGCTCGACTTCGGGATGCCCGTTCGATTCCGACCGCAGGGAGCGGGCTCACACGCCACGGCCCGATCGAGGCGGTTCGCTCGCAGTCGAACGCCGGAGAGTGAAGCGTGAGCGATGCTGTCTTCGTTCAGGCCTCCGGCCATCGACTACCAGATTGCTTAGTCACGCGACCGAATCTCGACTCCGGGAAGGTCGCTGAACGCGGTGCGATCTGCACTGACGACCGTTCGATCGAACGCTCTCGCAGTCGCAGCGATGATCAGGTCGTGGGCGCCGCGCGGTTTGCCTTGCGATCGGACTTCGACAAGGAGTTCGGCATGCGCTTCTGCAACCTGCGCGTCGTACGCGAGCACCGGAATCGTCGCGATGATGTCATCGACGTAGGCATTTCTCGCAGCCTTGCGCCGGCGCGAGGCGAGGAGCGCGCCCACACGGAGCTCAGCGATCGTGACAGCCGCAATGGCGACATCGTCGTCGTTGTCGACGACGTCGTCGAGTTCCTCGCCTGTGCGCTCGGCGTCGACGAGAAAGGTCGTGTCGAACAGAAGCCGCGTCATAATCGTTGTTCAACCTCGAGGAGTGATCGAACTTCGTCGAGATCGCTCGCCCAGTCCCGGTCGGGTCGATGCCGCCGCAACAGCGACTTCACATCCGCGCCGAGCCCGCGATTCATTGGTTCGAGGTGAGCGATCGCTTTGCCGCGTCGCACGATTGTGAAGTGCTCGCCGCGATGCTCGATGGCGTCGAGAAGATCAGCAAAGTTCCGAGCAGCGTCCGTGGCGGATACGTCAGGCATCTAATCAGATTATCAGATCATCGAGTCCGGAACACTGTCGAAGTTGCGTGCTTGAACGTGCCGCAGCCCGAATCCCCGGGACCGGGCCTCGACATGCTCACATGTTGCACAACCCACGCGTCCCGCAGCGGCGACGACCTGACGGCGCAGGACTTGCTCGGGCGCGCGATCGAGGCGTTCAAGCGGAACAAACAAGAGCTCGCGCCACGATCATCGTGATCTGTTTGCCGTGCCGACGGGCCTTGTCGAATGACTTCGTCGCTATAGAACGCCCGCGTGCAGCTTGTCGCAGTTCGCGGCCCCGCCGTTCTCTGTTTGTCCGGCACCGACTCCCTCGAGCGCCGAGAACGGACCGCACGGATTGGCCACGATCCACCCATGGATCATCGGAACCGGTGGGAACTTGATTTGGCCCGGCCGACAGCCGCCGTTCCCGTCCGTGAGACCCGCGACGGTGTACTGCGCAACGCCGTCCGTCGTGTTCCTCTGCACGAAACAGAGGTTCGTGTGCACGTGGAACTGCGTCAGCGGGCTTCGGAAGAGCGGCGGAATGTCGGTGAACCGATCGGTCGGCCGCAACAGGTACATCGCCGCTTCGAGCAACGGCGCCTGACCCGGGCGGATCTTGTATACGAGCGCTTCGGGCTTCTTGGAGTCGAGCACGATGTTGTCGTTGGCGTACGACCAGTTGATCAGGTGCTCGTCCCCGGTGCCTGCGTCACCAATCGTGCGGAAACCCTCTGCGTACGCCGTGGCCTGACTCGCCCAGTGAGGGAGGTCCCGGAGCGAGTCGCGCAGCAACTGCTCGGCCGCGTGTTGCTGCGCCGCGGTCACACCCGGGGTACCGCTCAGATCGATGCCGTCGCTCGGGTTGTACGGCTTCACGGTCGTGTGAGGTGACGACGGCGAGCCGTTGTCGGAACCTGATGTCCCGACCCCGACGCCCGGAGGAAGCGTGATCTGGCTGCCCGTCGGCAACGCCGGCAGAACGTTGGCGCCGGGGACCGTCGTCACGGTGGCGAGTCCCGCGCGCTTTTGCACCGTCGTGGTCGCGGTGGTGGCGGGCGCCGGCTTGCGCTTCGCCTTCGCCGTGGTCGGTGTCAACTTGCCTGCGGAACTTGCGGTCGTCGTCTGCTCCGGAGCCGGCCCTGCCGAAGTCTTGCCATTCGAACCACCGCAGGCCGCCAGGGTGGCGATCATCGCCACCGCGCCGAGAGCCGACACAACCTTGAACACCCCACGAGTCGTCACGAAGTGAAGGTATAGCGCGTCGGGCGCTCCGAAGCACGGGAACATCGGGTCCCACGCGCGGGGCGTCGAGCGAATGACATCCGTGAAGCCCGCCGCGGCACGTAGCGCTCATCAGTTGTCGCGCCGCCCCGCCGAGCATTTCCCCAGGTGAGCAGACGAGCGGCCTGCACGTTGTGGCCATGTCCGCGAGCTTGAGCTGGATCGCTTGGAACTCCGCGATCGGCTGGTCGTGGCCCCCAGCTCCGTGACGATCGACGGCGTATCGTTCCTTGGAAACTGCTCCTAGTCGTGCGGAGCGATGTGATCGCGGACGAAGTCCTGCAGCACCTTTCGGAACATCGCCTGCTCGTCGCTCAGCTCGAACTCCATCGTGCTCCCACTCTCCGCCGCAGTTTCTCGATCGCCTCACCGCTCGTGCGAGCAGACCAGCGTTGCTCGCGCCAATGTCTGACCGAACAGATTGAATCCGAGGAGTGCGTTCGATGCTTCGTTGGGGATGCCGAGTGTCTCGACGTCGACGGCGTGGACCACGAAGAAGTAGCGGTGGGGGCCGTGCCCCGGTGGAGGTGCCGCGCCGAGGTAGCGCGCGATCCCGGCGTCGTTGCGCAGCTGGTACGCACCGGGCGGAAGACCGGCACCGGTCTCATCGCCTGCGCCCCTCGGCAGCGAGGTCACCGACGCGGGGATGTCGACGACGGCCCAGTGCCAGAAGCCGCAGGCGGTTGGCGCGTCAGGGTCGTAACACGTGACGACGAAGCTCTTCGTCTCCGACGGAAACCCACTCCAGGACAGTTGCGGGGAGATGTCCTCGCCGCCGGCTCCGAAGATCCCGCTGAGCTGCGGCGTCGGCAGCGCCTCGCCGTCCTTCACGTCGGTGCTCGCCACCTCGAAGCTTGGGACCCGGGGCAGGGTGTCGTAGGGAGATGCCATCGAACCGCCTCCTCGCCGGTCGACGGTGCGTCCGCCGACGGTGCGGTCAACGTAAGACAAGTGTCGTAAGTCGTCCAAGACATCATGACCCTCATTTTGATAGCCAGAGGCTATGAAGGTGCAGCTCCGGCAACTGGAGTACTTCGCCGCCGTGGCCGAGACCCGTCACTTCACGCGCGCCGCCGATTCAGTCCACGTTGCGCAGCCGTCCTTGAGCAAGCAGATCCGGACGCTGGAGCACGAGCTCGGCACGCGATTGTTCCGCCGGGCGTGCGGCAACGTCACGCTCACGCCGGCCGGCGAGACGCTGCTCCCGCTGGCACGACGGATCTTGGCCGATGCCGACAACGCCCGCATGTGGTTCCGCCGGGCCACGCCGGGCCGCGCCATGATGTCACGTCATGTCTGTTGGGTTGGTGGCGGAGACCGAAACAAGCGTTGACGATCGGGTCGACGCTCTGGCGCGTGGGTTGGTGGACGCGGGGCGGTTCGTGCCGGGACTCCGCGTCGACGAGGATGGTCGGGCGCGTTCGTGGTGGTGGCCGCTGCCCGCGGCCGGTGACCGTGACCTGCTTGCGTCGTTGTGCGGCGACGGGTCGGTCGACGCGCAGCGCGACGCGGCGGCGCGCCTCGAATCATCGGTCGACGTTCTGGTACGCGGCCGCCTCGCCGACAATCGCGTCGCGTTGCTCGCGCGCCGCGGCGGACCGCGCATCGTGCCCGAAGCCTGGTTGCATTCGCTGACCGCACGCGATCCGTGGCTGGCGCGCTCGCTCAACGTCGACAAGGTGCGCGCACTCGAGCGTGCGATCGTCGAATGGGCCACGACGGGCGCGGCGACGACCGGCCGCACGCGCCTCTGTTTGCGGGTGCGCGAACCCGAGCGCGACGACCCCGATTGGACGATCGAGCTTCTCGCCCAAGACGCCGACGACGCGAGCCTGTTGGTCGCGGCCGCGGACCTCTGGGACGGTCGCGCGCCGCTCGGTCCATTCGCGGTCGAAGAGTTCTTGCGTGACCTCGGTCGTCTCGCCCGGCTGGCACCGGAGCTGGCGAGCGTGCTCGACGAGCCCGAACCCGTCACGATCATCCTCGGCGCGCAGGACGTCGTCGACGTCGTCGGCCGACGCGCCACGATCCTCGCCGACGCGGGTATTGGTGTGCTGCTGCCGTCGTGGTGGGCGCACAAGCGCCGACTCGGGTTGCGGGCTAAGGCTGCATCGCGGCGCCAGGCGTCGGGCGCGGTCGTGGCCGGCGGCGTCGGCATGGACGCGCTCGTGTCGTTCCAGTGGGAAGCCGCGCTGGGTGTTCGTCGCATCACGCGCGCCGAGCTGCGCACACTCGAAGCCGCGGCCGCAGCCAAGCAGACGCTCGTACAGATCCGCGGCGAGTGGGTCGAGCTCCGACCGGCCGACCTCGCCGCGGTGCGCGCGCATCTCGGCCAGCGCGGCGAGGCAACCGTCGCGGAGGTGCTCCACGCGGGGCTCGGGCTTGACTCCCTCAACGTCGGCGACGACATCGAGGTCACCGGCGTCGACGCGACCGGCTGGCTCGGCCATCTTCTCGACGACGCGCTGCACGCGACCGTCACACCGATCGCAACGCCGGCGCGTTTCGCCGGCGCGCTGCGCCCCTATCAGGAACGCGGCGCGGGCTGGCTCGCGTTCTTGGGCCGGCTCGGTCTGGGCGCGTGCCTCGCTGACGACATGGGGCTCGGCAAGACCGCCCAACTCATCGCGACGCTGCTCGCCGATCCGGCGCCTGGCCCGACGCTGGTGGTGTGCCCGGTGTCGGTGCTGGGCAACTGGCAACGGGAGCTGATCCGGTTCGCACCGGACCTGAAGGTCGTGATGCACCACGGCTCCGACCGGTTCACGCGTTGGCGAGTCTCGTTCCCGAAGCGCGCGCGGCGCGCCGACGTCGTGCTGACGAGCTATTCGCTGGTCGCGCGCGACGTCGAACAGTTGACGGTGGTGCCGTGGGCGCGCCTTGTGCTCGACGAAGCGCAGCAGGTGAAGAACCCCGGCACGGCGCAAGCACGCGCCGTTCGTCGCATCACCGCGCCGCGCCGGGTCGCGCTGACGGGTACGCCGGTCGAGAACCGCTTGTCGGAGCTGTGGTCGATCATGCAGGTCCTCAACCCGGGTTTGCTCGGCTCGGCCCGGTCGTTTCGCGAACGCTTCGCGATTCCGATCGAACGCGACCACGATGTCGACGCGACCGCTCGGCTGCGGCGCGTCACCGAGCCGTTCGTGCTGCGCCGGCTGAAGACCGACAAGACGATCATCGACGACCTGCCCGACAAGATCGAGACGACCGAGGCGTGTCTGCTCACGCGTGAGCAGGCGACGCTGTATCAAGCGGTCGTCGACGATCTTGTCGAACAGTCCAAGAACGCCGACGGCATCAGCCGCCGCGGGCTCGTCCTTGCGGGGCTGATGCGTTTGAAGCAGGTGTGCAACCATCCCGCGCACTTCTTGCGCGACGGCTCGGCCTTGCCCGGCCGTTCCGGCAAGCTGACCCGGACCGAGGAGCTGCTCGAGGAGATCGT
This sequence comes from uncultured Actinomycetes bacterium, assembly GCA_963837155.1. GTDB lineage: Bacteria > Actinomycetota > Acidimicrobiia > IMCC26256 > PALSA-610 > DASQHW01. The sequence continues at coordinate 14,973 of CAWIMB010000001.1, forward strand.
CGCGGAAGGCGACAAGGTGTTGTGCTTCACGCAGTTCACCGAGTGGGGCGAGCTGCTCGCGCCGTACCTACAACGCCGTTTCGGTGTCGAGGTGTGTTGGTTGCACGGCGGCGTAAGGCGCCGCAAACGCGACGACATGGTGAACCGCTTCCAGGAACCCGACGGACCTCCCGTGTTGCTGGTGTCGCTCAAGGCGGGGGGAACCGGATTGAACCTCACCGCGGCGTCGCACGTCATACACCTCGACCGTTGGTGGAACCCGGCGGTCGAGGACCAGGCGACCGACCGGGCGTACCGGATCGGCCAGCACCGCAATGTGCAGGTGCACAAGCTCGTGAGCACAGGAACGGTCGAAGAGCGCATCGACGAGATGATCTCGGCCAAGCGGGAGCTCGCCGACCAAGTCGTCGGCAGCGGCGAAGAGTGGATCACCAAGCTGTCGACCGACGACTTGCGTGCGGTCGTCGCCCTGCGGGCGGACGCGGTGGAGGACTGAACGTGCGGATGCAGCGCAGCCAGGGATGGCGCAGCGAAGGAGCCATGTGATGGCCCGTCGATCGTGGGACGATCCCTGGCAGCGCTATCCGGAGTCGGTGCCGTTGCCCGCGCCCGACGGACTCTCAACTTCGAAGCAGCGCGGCGCAATGGCCGCAACGTGGTGGTCGCGGCGATTCGTCGACGTGCTCGAATCGTTCGGTCTTGGGACGCGCATGCAGCGCGGCCGCCGGTACGCCCGCCGCGGTCAGTTACTGTCGCTCGACGTGCAACCCGGCGTGCTCGTCGCGCAGGTGCAGGGATCTCGACGCACGCCGTACGTCGTGACCATCGCGGCGGCCCAGCCCGGCTCCGAGCAGTGGGCGAAGGTCGACGGCGCGCTCGCGTCACGGGTCGGGTTCGTCGCGCGGTTGTTGGCCGGCGAGGTGCCGCCCGAGCTCGAAGACGTGTTCCGCGACGCGTCGGTCGCGCTGTTCCCCGCGCATTGGTCGCAGCTCGAGGCGCGTTGCAACTGTCCCGATTGGGAGAACCCGTGCAAGCACATCGCCGCAGTGCTGTACGTGTTCGCCGACCGTCTCGACGACGACCCGTGGTTGTTACTCGCCTGGCGCGGCCGCAGCCGCGACCAACTCCTCGAACCCGTGCGCGCTCGGGCCGGAGGTGCGAACGGCCCGCAGCGCGCATCGACGGTCGCGCCGTGGTGGCCGTTCGGCGACGGCGCCGTCCCGACGACGGGTCGCGCGCCGGACCTGCCGGTCATGCTGGCGGAGCTCGCAGAGCCCCCGGACCCGCCCGACGCCATCCTGCGCCGCCTCGACATGCTCGACGTCGCCGCGCGGCACACCCGTCGGCGATCTGCTCTTCGCCGCCTACGAGACCGTATGTGGCGCCGAGCGAGCTGACGAGACCTGACGACGACTGACGAAGAACGCGCCGTCAGCGTGTCGGTCCTGCAGGCGACCTCAGAGGATCGGGTATGCTGGCATACCATGAAGCGGACGACAGTGAAGCTTCCCGACGAGCTCGACGCGCGTCTACGTCACGAAGCGAAGCGGCGCGGAACGACCGTGAGCGCGCTAACCCGGGAAGCGGTTGAGATCCATCTCGCGACGAACGGGCAGCGCCGACATCTGATCGCCGCGGGGGCCGGCCACAGCGGTCGGACCGACGTCTCAGAGCGGATCGAAGAGATCCTCCGAGAGGAGTGGCCGCCATCGCAGTGATTGTCGACGCGGGGCCGTTGTACGCCTACGTTGACACCGACGACGCGCATCACGCCGCCAGTCTCGAGCTTCTCGAAACGCATCCCGGCCCATTGCTCGTGCCGATGCTGGTAATCACCGAGGTCGTGTACCTGCTCGCGACGCGGCTCGGCGTCGAAGCCGAGGTTCGGTTCATCGGCGATCTCGCGAGCGGCAACCTCATCCCCGAACCTGTCGACGCGCGCGACTGGCTTCGCATTGCGCGCCTTGTCGCGCAGTACGGCGATCTCCCGCTCGGGACGGTGGACGCGTCAATTGTCACCGCTGCAGAACGACTCGACATCACGCAGATCGCGACTCTGGATCGGCGGCACTTCAGCGTCGTCCGACCGACTCACACCCGCGCATTCGAACTCCTCCCGTAACCCGAGCGTGACCGAGGCAGCGCCCAAATTCTCGTCATCCCACAGGGTCATTGGTGGGTCATGGCCACAAGCCTCCGACGGCAGCTCGCTGGCAACCCTCGGTACGACGCCAGCGGGCGCAATCAGGCACAACGATGAATCGTTCGTTGCGAACGTAGCGCTCTACCGGACTGAGCTACACCCCCGAGGGAGCAGCCATACCTGTCGAACGGAAACGGGCAGGTCAGGGCAGCAGTGGCCACGAACGGCTGCGTGTTGCATCCCTCGGGGCGAGTGAACACGTCGCGCGTTGACCTAACTCCGACCTTACGGGCGGCCCGCGATGGGCGCGGACGGTCACGGGCGCGCACCGGTGGTCGGCAGTGGTCACGAGCAACGGGCAAGACGCGCGGGCGCACGTAGCGCTCGTCGATGTTCTCGTTCATACCAGCGTTGACCAACGCGCGTGCGCCGTACGCGAGTGCTGCCGCCGCGTCCCAAGCGACAAGTCGTCGCGCCAGCGCGACGGGCTCCACGATCTTGGTTGGCCAACGCCGCGGCGATCCGTTACAACGGTTTGCTCGGCGCGAGATGGCGGCCGAGCCATATCGAAGTCTGTCGTTCGTCCCAGTCTCCGGCGGCTACCGCGAGCACCGCTTGCTCGGCATCCTCAATCGAAGGCCTCCGCTCCCATTGCCAGCGGTTGAGGTCAATGAACAGCCGTAGTGCTACCCAGGCAACCCGCTTGTTCCCGTCGGGAAGCGGGTGATTCCGCACGAGCCGCACGAGCAACACGGCGGCTTTGTCCACGAAGTCGGGATAGAACTCGACGGCGCCAAAGCCGGCCGAGGGAGCGTGAAGTGCCGAATCGGCAAGGCCAAGATTCGCGACCTTCATCACGGTTACATCGTCGAGACCCGTGATCTCCGCCGCGATCGCGATGTAGTCGGCGAGATCCAGGTACTCGACGCTCACTTGGCGAGACGTTCGAGCAGCTCTCGATCTTCATCGATGATTGCGCGCACGCGCGCCTTGAACTTCGGATCGTTTCGGCGGCGCTCAACCGCCTCGGCCAACGCCTGCCTCACGGTCTCGTTCACGCTCTGGCCCTCGACGCGTGCGAGCGCTTCGGTGTCGGCGGCGAGATCGGCGGGCAGTCGGACGGTGAAGTTCTTCGTCATGACGTCATGGTATCATGCCACCGCATCGCAGAAGAATATTCAAGTGCACAGACATTGCAGCCACTATTGAACGCGACCAAATCGATCGGGCCGTCGCCAAACAGCCACGGACGTCCCAACGGTTGGGACTGTGGGCGCTGTTTCGGACGTCGGTCGTCTGATTGGTGCGGCTTATGCGCTCCAGTAGTCGGGCAGTTTGGCTGCGAGCCATTTCGCCAGCGCGATGTTCACGGCGACGGGCTGCTCTTGTGCCATCCAGTGTCCGGAATGGACAACGACTTCAGTGAGGTCGTGGCAATCGCGGCGCATCGGAGACGAGGGTGACCGCGCCCATGCGTCTCGCTCGGCACGCAGTACTCCGCACGCGGACCGCGGGCGCGGGCTGCATCGCGAACATCTCGTCGCGTACCGACGCTCGCATCGCCGGTTGTGCACCGGCGCGGGAAGAATGCGTCAACACGCCCCGCTCCCAAGCAGGAGGTCACGCCGTGGAGATCGCGGTGATCGGGACCGGTTACATCGGCGGCATCCTGGGCCGAGCGTTGGCCGCTGCCGGGCATCAGGTCACGTTCGGTTCTCGCCATCCTGGCGACGAAGCGGTGGCCGACGGTACGCCAGCGACCGTCACGTCGGTCGCGGACGCGTTCGCGCGCGCTGAAGTCATTGTCTTGGCGCTGCCCGGCGCGGCGGTTGCCGGGCTGACTGCAGAACACGGCGACGCCCTCGCAGGCAAGCTCGTGATCGATGCGACCAACCAGATGGGACAGCCTGTTGCCAACAGCCGGGCCGCGCTTCCTTCCAACACCCGGTACGCGCGTGCGTTCAATGCCCTCGGCGGCGAGAACATGGCCGACCCCGTATTCGCGGACGGGCCCGCCGACCTGTTCTTCTCCGCCCCTGAGGCTGATCGCGCCACCGTCGAAACTGTCATCGCAGGCGTCGGACTGCGCCCCATATACCTTGGCGCAGACCAAGAATTCCTCGTTGACGCGCTCTTCCAGATCTGGATCGCTCTCGCCCTCAAACAAGGCCGCGGACGTCGCCTCGCGCTCAGACTCATCGACCACTGACCAAACCACGCACTCGAAGGACGGGCACCTGGCATCCGCCTGATCGCTTGACGTTGACAATGGCGACCGTCCGACCGCCATGAGTAGGTTCCGATTCATGGTGCAAGAGTTTGATTTTGTTGTGGTGGGTGGTGGTTCGGCGGGTGCAGTTGTCGCGGCGCGCCTGTCGGAGGATCCGAGCGTCCGGGTCGCGCTGCTCGAGGCAGGCGGGCCGCCGCCTGCAACCGAGGCGATGCCGGTCGCGTGCGCGATGTTGCAGCAGGACCCGGATACCGACTGGATGTACACCGCCGATGCTGGCGGTTGCGGTCTCGGGCTCGACGAGGGCCGGATGATGGTGCCACGCGGCAAGATGCTCGGCGGCTCGTCGGGCATCAACTACATGGCGTATGTGCGCGGGCATCCCGGCGACTTCGATGCTTGGGCCGCGGGTGGCGCGAGCGGCTGGAGCTACGACGAGGTACTTCCCTATTTCAAGAAGAGCGAAGGCCTGGCGCCGAGCGGCGACGTTGTCATCGACGCTGATGCGCATAACACGACGGGCGCGCTCGGCGTGTCAGTGCGGGCACCGGTGTTGCGCGCCGCGCAGCAGTTCGTCGACGCCGCCGTCGCGGCCGGCATCCCACGGGGCGACTACAACGGCCGCGATCGCGGTGGGTCCGACGGCGTCGTGTCGCTGCTGCAGACGACCACACGCGATGGGAAACGCGCGAGCACGTATCACGCGTTCCTCGAAGGTGCCGCAGAGCAACGCCCGAACCTTGAGGTCATCTGCCACGCGCACGTCACGCGCGTCGTGCTCGAGAGTGACGGCAGCGCACTGAGAGCGACGGGCGTCGAATACCGCACCGCTGACGGCGCGACCCAGGTCGTCCGGGCCGACCGCGAGGTGATCCTGAGCGGCGGCGCGGTCGGATCGCCGCATGTGCTGATGCTCTCGGGCATCGGGCCACGCGCGGAGCTCGAGGCGGTCCGTGTGGCGTGCACGCTCGACGTACCCGAAGTGGGCAAGCACCTGAAGGACCACTTGCAGGTCGGGCTGATGTTCCCGGCGCCCGGTATGGGCGTGTCGATGAACGACGTCGGCATCTCGATGGGGCCCGACGCGCTCCGCGATCCGAACGGCCCGCTCCCCGCGGACCCCGCCGACGACTCGTCGCTCCCGCCTGAGCTGCAGGCGCTCAAGGCCGACGCCGAGCGGCGCGTCAGCGAGTGGGCGACCACGGGCCACGGACTCGTGTCGTCGTCGCTGTACGACGCGGCGGCGTGGCTCTCTACCGGCCTCGGCGACGACCACACGCACGACGCGCAGCTCGCCGTCTTCGTCACCGGCTACAACCGCGACATCTGGCAGCGCTGCTTGCGCGTCGACCCCGACGAGTACTTCGACGATGCCGACGCCACGCTGGCGCCCGACGCGGAGAGCATCTTCGTGCTCGCCAATCCAGTGCAGCCGCACAGCGAGGGCGAGATCCGCCTCGCGAGCGCCGACCCGCTCGCGCACCCCGACATCCGCATGAACTACTACGGCGATCCGTATGACCTCGATGTGATGATCGCGGTGCTGCGGCGCGCGCTCGACATCGCCGAGCACTGGCCCGGCGAGCTCGGCCCCCTGCTCGTTCCTAAGACGCTTGCGGCCAAGCACGACTACGCGCCGGGCAACCGCCCGAGCGACGCGCTCCTCGCCGACATGGCGCGCCACTACTCGTTCACGGTGTACCACCTCACGAGCACATGCCGCATCGGAAGCGTGGTCGATCCGCAGTTACGTGTGCAGGGTGTGCGGGGACTACGCGTCGCCGACGCGAGCGTGATGCCAAACATCGTGAGCGGCAACACCAATGCGGTGTGCATCATGATCGGCGAGAAGGCCGCCGAGATGCTCGCCGCGGAGCACGGCGTGCAGCTCGCCGAGCGAGTCGGCACAAGCGTCTGACCTGACCCGCGAAAGAACGCGCCGCGCGGTATCAGGAAGTCCACCTATGGCCCGGTCCCGTATCTGCGATCCCACGACCGTCGACGCACGCTCGCGGGCACGCTCGACGCCCGACAGATGCGGGTGCGAGATGTGCGAGGCCGCGCTGCGGAAGCGTGATTCGACGGGGTGCAACCGCGGTTGCTACCCGATGTCCGCGTTCGTGACGCGTGCATCGACCGGCACGAAGCGCGCTTCGACATCGCGCAGTCGTTCGGCGAGCACAACAAGCATCTTGCGATCGACCGAAGGCACCGACTCGACGAGAGCGCTGAACACGTTCGCGGTGATGACGAGCACACTGGTCGGCTCGAGCGTCGTCACCGTCGCGGTGCGGGGCTTGCGGTCGAGCAACGCCATCTCGCCGAAGAACGAGCCCGCCCCGAGCACGCCGATCGACACGCCGCCTCTGGTCGCCTCCGCCTTCCCGTTCACGATGACGAAGAACTCACGGCCCGTCTCACCCTCAGTCGTGAGCAGCTTTCCGGCAGGCACGTCCAGAGGCGTCGCGATTCCCTGAAGCGAGCTGAGTTCGCTCTTGCTACAACGTTCGAACAACCACACCGAGCGCAGAAGCTCGATCCCTTCTTGCTTCTTCAAACGCATCGGAAGCCTCCTTACGGAGCGAACCTCTCACCCAGTCTGCATGAGTTGCGCCGCTCACGCACGGGCTGCATCCCTCAAGCGCCCGTTGCTTCCTGCGCGGACTGGATCGCGCCTTGCAAACGGGCCGCGACCGTTGCCGTCGTGATGTCGCCGCGGGTGCGTTCAAGCACCACGCGCAACGCATCAGTCGTGCGTCGCAGTCCGCCCGTGACCCCGTCGGGATAGTCAATCGTGACGAGCAGCGAATAGATGTCGTCCATCGCGCTCATCAGCGTCTCCGCGCGCGACAGGTCGCCGGCGCGTAGCTGGTCGAGCAGTTGCCGTCGCAGCTCGCTCGCCGCTTCCGCGAGGCCGTTGCAATACGGCGCGATGTCGATCTTCAGCTCGTCGGGACCGGGCAACGTCTGATCGCGTACGAGTGCCAGCGTGAGCCACGCTTCGGCGAGCTCCTTCTTGGCATCGTGCAACGGACCGTTCGTGCGCACGTCGGGGTGACCGATGAGCGCTTCGTCGGCCTGGGCGATGTGATCGCGTGCTTCTCGAGCGAGCTGCTCGGCACTGTCGTACTCGCGGCGATGGGTGGCCCGGATCGATGCGGCGCAGGCCTGGATCGCCTTGCGGGACGCGGCGATCGTGATCTCGCGCGCATGGTGCTTGTCCTCGAACGCCTCCCGGGCGAGCTCGCCCAGGGAGGCGATTTCGGCGGCGCGGTCCACGCCCGGATGCTACGACACTACGAAGATGCGACGTGCCGGAGCGGCGTCTCGACCCGCCGGGCGGGGATCGGCCGGACCTTGAGGGCACGTTCGGCCTGGACGGAGCGGGCCCAGGCCCACAGCGAGGCGAAGGCCAGTAACGCAAGATCGGCGAGCACGTTCAGCGCCCACACGGCCGCCAGGTTGGTAGCAAGCGCCAGTAACCCGCTGACGCCAACGGCAATCAGCAGCACGCGCATGACGTCGCGCCGGCGCTTGGCGGAGCGACCGGCGGGCTTGGCACGCATCATCGGGAGATGGAGCGCGCCGTTCGTTCGGCCGAGCGCATCGAGCCGGAAATTGAAATCGCCGATCGAGTCGTTCGAGCGTTGCGTACGAGACCGCAGAAGAGGCGGCAAAAGTACGACCGCCCACAACACGGCGAGTATGACCAAGACCACCAGCGTCAAGACCTCTCGACCGCCTTTGTTTGAGAAGACGCTAACAACGCGTTACGTCCAAGTGGTGGACCGCGGATTCAGTGCAGTCTTACGAGGCGGCGCGACCGATATCCAACTGGAGCGGAATGCCGGCGGACGCGTCCGCTTCGTGCTTTACAGCCCGAACGGGTCGGAACTGTCGTCTCGGCGACGCCACGTCCCCGAGCGACCACCCGTTTTCTCCCACAGCTGCAGCTCGCCGATCGTCATCGAGCGGTCCACCGACTTGCACATGTCGTAGATCGTGAGCGCGGCGACCGCGGCGGCCGTGAGCGCTTCCATCTCGACGCCGGTGCGATCCACGGTGTCGACGTTGGCCTCGACCTCGACGTACCGGTCCTCGATGCGGAAATTCACCAGCACCGCGCCGACAAGCAGCGGATGACAGAGGGGAAGCAGGTTCGGCGTCTGTTTGGCGGCCTGGATCCCCGCCACCCGGGCCACGGCCAGCACGTCACCCTTCGTGATCGCGCCGGACGCGATCTTGGAAGAGGTGTCGGGCTCCATGTACACACGGCAGCGTGCCGACGCCCGGCGATGACTCGGCTCTTTCGCCGAGACGTCAACCATGCGGGCCCGCCCAAGAGGGTCGAGGTGGGTGAACTCGGAGGCCACGGGCGACAAGTGTAGATGCGCCCGTGGAGCCGCGTGACCGGGACCCTCGATACGCGGCCCGGCGCCGACCAATACTCACTGTCAGCGAAGGTGCTCGACCTGTTCGAGCACGGTTGCTGGGCGTTAGCCGCCGATTTGGCTCATCGATCGACCCGGCCGGACGAAATCGACCTGCCCGATGCGATGGCCGGCCCACTTGGTGCCGACCGCGTGCGTGATGGCCTCCGCGAGCCGATCGTCGAGATCGGCCGCGTCGAGACCGCTGCCGGCGCGCAGCAGACTCCGCAGGTCCGTTTCGTCGAGTGCGAACAAACACGTGCGGAACTGACCTTCGGCAGTGAGGCGGACGCGGTCGCAGTGGTCGCAGAACGGTTCCGTCACGCTCGCGATCACGCCCACGTCGCCGACGCCGTCGCGATACATGAACTTCTCGGCCGGCTCGACATGATCGTGCTGCGCGTGTGCGACGCCGCCGCGATCGAGCGGGAACACGGCGTTGATGCGCTCGACGATCTCGTGCGCAGGCACAACCTTGTCCTGACTCCACTCGCCTTGCGCGTCGAGCGGCATGAACTCGATGAACCGCACCGCGACACCGCGCTCGCGACCGAAGCGCGCGAGGTCAACGACCTCGTCGTCGTTCACACCGCGCATCACCACCGCGTTCACCTTCACCGGTGACAGGCCTGCGTCGAGCGCCGCGTCGATGCCGGCAAGTACCCGTGCAAGTTCATCGCGCTTGGTGAGTGCGAAGAAACGGTCACGCTGCAAGGAGTCGAGCGAAATGTTGATTCGGCGCAGCCCGGCCGTGACGAGCTCGTGCGCGAGCTCGGGGAGCCTCACGCCGTTCGTCGTCATCGCGATGTCGACACGGAGCGGCGCGAGCATCTGAACGAGACGCGTCACGTGCGCGCGTACGAGCGGTTCTCCGCCGGTGACGCGCACGGACTCGAAGTCGAAGCGTTCGACGCATACGCGAGCAACGCGAGCGATCTCCTCGTACGTGAGCAGCTCGTCCCGGGGCAACCACTGCATGCCCTCTTCCGGCATGCAGTACGCGCACCGGAAATTGCATCGGTCCGTGATCGAGACCCGCAGATCCTTGACGCGGCGCGCGTACGGATCGATGAGAGGGATCGGCACGACCCGCGGCGTCATGTCCTGCAGGTTACGGGTGCCGCCCAGGAGAAGAGTCCTGGGCTTGCTGATTCCGCCACCATTGTGGCGCCCGGAGTCGGGTTCGCTCTGGCTCCTCGCCGGCGCAGCGACCAACTCCAGCCGACGACTCATTGCCTCTCCGGGTGTGCAACGTCGCGCCAGCCCCGCGCGCCATTTGCACGTTGCCACGTCGGTAACAGCCTCCCGATTGCTGTTTCGCCCGCCACGGCGACCTCGTGACGTAGATGTTGTACCACTCTCCGTGACAGACGCCAAGCCCTCTTCCCTCACCCGTGACGTTCGCCACACCAACCAGCAAAGTCTTGTTCGGGCCACTTTTGGCGCCGAATACTCCACACAGCGGATCGCTCAACGAGCGGAACGGGCAGCGCTCAACGGCGAGCGGACCACATAGCGAGCAGGCGTCGGCGTCCCCCCTCCGGCGCCTGCTCAATGTGGGGCCCGGTCTCGGGCGAGGCCGCATCTCTGTGGGACGGCATGGCGGGCCTGTGTGGAGGTCCGCCTGCTGCCGCGCAAGCACCGCAACGGAGGGCAGGGCATGGGAGCGCGAGTCCGTCGCCGGGGTCAAGCCGGCCTGGCAATCCTGATCGTCGTCGTGAGCCTGCTCGGGAGCGCCTTGCTCGCCGCCGGGCTGAGCGCGCCGCATGGCTCGACGTACCCCTCGATGCAGGTCCGGATCAAAGGCGCGGGCTTCTGCGTCGACCGGTTCGCCCACCGGCGCTTCTCGTTCGAGGTGCAACGGAAGGCCAACGGACAGCTGCGCGGCGAGTTCGGTACCCAGCTCGGACCCGACCGGCAGAGCTTCCGGGGCGGCCACCTCATGTCGCTGACCACCGGGGGCCGCAGCGCCTCGTTCTCGGTCACCGGCGAGCTGACCGGCGGTAACTCGGATCACGGCGCCTACACGGCCGACGTGACGGTGACCGACGAGCCCGACACGGTCGCGATCTCGGTGCGGAGCACCGGCGTCGTGTACAGCGTGGCGTGCAGGCTGACGACGGGCGGGATCCTCATCACAACAAGATGACCGGCACCTCGGCGCCGGCCTGAACGCCGTCACCGTCATCGAGCAGCGCCAGCCCGTTGGCGGCAGCCATCCCCGAAAGCACATTGCTGTGCTGTGCGCCCTCACGTTCGCAGACGTACCGCCCGTTCCTCACCGACACGCGCACGCGGTCGAGATGCAGCTTGCCGTCGGGCTTGCGCGGCATCCCGGACAAGGTGGTCGCGATGACGGGCTCGGGCAGGGCGTCGGCCCGCCCGGCCAGCTTGCGCAGTGCCGGACGAGCGAACAGCTCGAAGCTCACCGCGACGACACCGGATTGCCCGGGAGGCCGAAGGCCGGGACCGATCCGAGCATCGCGAACGCGAGTGGCTTCGCGGGTTTGATCGCGACCTGCGACCACGCATAGGTGCCGCCTCGTTCCTTGGCCACGCGCTCGAGGACGACTTTGACGAAGTCGTAGTCGCCAACCGAGACCGCACCACTCGTGAGCAAGACGTCACTCGTGTCGGCGGCGCGCGTGACGGCCGTGGTGATCGCGGCTTCGTCATCACCGACCTGTCCGCCGTCGACGGGTTCGCAGCCGACCTCCGCGACCAACGCGAGAAGCATTGGCCGGTTCGAATCGCGAATCTGTCCCGGCCGGAGAGGCCCGGGTGTGTCGATCAGCTCGTCACCGGTGGAGACGACGTATACGCGTGGCCGTGGATGGCACATCACTTCGTGGACGGCCAGGCTCGCGAGCACGCCGACGTGCGCGGGCGTGAGCACCGTGCCGCGCGCGAAGACCAGGACGCCCTCCTCGACATCACCACCGATCGGTCTCACGTGGTCGCCGACGCGCGCGCTCGACGACGACACCGTCGCCGTCGTCGTCCGGGCGCGTGCGTTCGACCATCACCACCGCATCGGCGCCGTCCGGCATCGGTGCGCCGGTCATGATGCGGATCGCTTCGCCCGGACCGACACGAGTTGTCGGCGCCCGGCCCGCGGGCAGATCACCGACGACGCGCAAGCGTCCGGGTGTGTCGCCGGCGCGCACTGCATAGCCGTCCATGCCGGTGTTCGCGAACGGCGGCACGGGTTCGCGGGCGACAACGTCCTGGGCGAGCACGAGACCACGCGCGTCCCGGGAACGAACCGCGCGGGGTGTCAGCGGTTCGATGGCATCGAGAATCAACGCTTGTGCTTGCGCGAGCGGAATCACGTGAGGCCGCGCTTCTCCAACAAGTCGCGGAGGAACGCGGCGAAAGGCGGGCCGAGATCGGGCCGCTCGAGCGCAAGCTCGACGTTGGCGCGGAGGAAGTCGAGTTTCTGGCCGACGTCGTAGCGTCCGCCGCGACAGATGCAGCCGAACACGCTCTGGTCCTCGAGCAGCAGCGCGATCGCGTCCGTGAGTTGCAACTCACCCCCGCGCCCGGGCTCGATGCGATCGAGCATCGTGAAGATCTGCGGCGTGAAGACGTAGCGACCGATGATCGCGAGGTTCGACGGTGCCTCGGCGCGTGGTGGCTTCTCGACGACGCGCCGGATCTCGACGACATCGCCTTGGACGGCTTCGGGTTCGACACAGCCGTACGACGAGATCTCGTCCATTGACACTTCTTGCAATGCGATCGCGGACCGGCCCCGCCGATCGTGGATGTCGAGCATCGACCGCAGGAGTGCACCGTCGTCCACCATGATGTCGTCGGCGAGTAACACTGCGAATGGCTCGTCACCGACGTGGTGGCGTGCCAGCGAGACCGCGTGTCCGAGCCCGAGCGGGTCGCGCTGGCGGATGAAATGAATGTCCGCGAGGTCGGACGCGAACTGCACTTCCTTCAGCAGCTCGTCGCGCCCGCTCTGCTGCAAGTGGTATTCGAGCTCGAAGTTGCGGTCGAAGTGATCTTCGACGGCACGCTTGCCGCGCCCGGTGATCAGCAAGATGTCCGTGAGGCCGGCGCGTACGGCCTCCTCGACGACGTACTGGATCGCGGGCTTGTCGACGACGGGGAGCATCTCCTTCGGCGAGCTCTTCGTGGCGGGCAGGAAGCGCGTGCCCAGCCCGGCCGCCGGGATTACCGCCTTGCGCACCGGTGGCATCACGGTCTCCTTGCGTCCATGTCGATCTCCTGCCGCCGCCACAACCGTCGGATGTTCGGCACATGCCGCACGATGATCAGCACCGCGAGCGCCGACACGACGATGTCTTCCCATACCTCGTGGCTGCTCAGCGCAACCGCAATCGGGAACGCGAGCGTGACGAGCAGCGAGGCAAGTGATGCCTTGTGCAAGACCCGGGCAACGATGAGCCACACAATCGCGAGCCCGAGCGTGATCAGTGGATACAGCACCGCGAGCGTGCCGCCGGCCGCCGCAACTCCCTTGCCGCCCTTCCGGTAGATCGGGAATGTATGGCCGAGCACCGCGGCGAAGCCGAGAACATACGCGAAGGGCCGCCCGCCGACCCAGAGGCCGACGCCGGTCGCGATCGCGCCCTTTGCAAAGTCGGCAGCGAGCACGAGCGCGCCCCATCGCCATCCGAGAACACGCCCGACGTTGGACGCACCGGGGTTCCCCGAGCCCTCGCGCAGCACGTCGCGTCCCTTGGCGCGGGCGACGAGCACGGCGGTGGGGAACGTCCCCAGCAACCATGCCAGGGGCACCAGCAAGACCACGATCCACATTCAGTCGCCATTCTGGCGCAGTGGACGGCGTGCGCCGCCGCCGCGGTACGATTAGCACTCACGGGCAGCGAGTGCCAGCGATCAAGGCCCGGTTGGAGCGGAAGATGCCGACCTACGAGTACCGGTGTGCGAAGTGCGGCCGGCACTTCGACGTGTACCAGTCGTTCTCGGAGGATCCGCTCACCAAGCACGAGGACTGCGGCGGCAAGTTGAACAAGGTGCTGTCGCCGGCCGGGATCGTGCTCAAGGGCTCAGGCTTCTACAAGACCGACAACCGCAGTGGGTCCAAGCGGGGCGGCGAGAAGTCGACGGAGAAGTCGACCGAGAAGTCGAAGGAGACCACCAAGAAGGAGACCTCGAGCTCCTCGTCGTCTTCCGACTCCAGCTCGTCCGGCAGCTCTTCATCCGGCGGCTCATCGAGCGGCGAGGCCAAGTCCGCGTAGATTCGCCGCGTGGAAGCGGACATCGGGATCTTTGGCGGCTCCGGTTTCTACGACTTCCTCGACGACGCGACCGAGGTCTCGCTCTCGACACCGTTTGGAGCACCTAGCGCGCCGATCACGATTGGCGACGTCGACGGCCGCCGGGTCGCCTTCCTCCCGCGGCATGGTCGTCGCCACGAGTTCGCGCCCGCGGCTGTCCCGGCGCGCGCCAACCTCTGGGCGATGCGGATGCTCGGCGTCCGCGCAGTCATTGGTCCGTGTGCCGCAGGTTCGCTCTCACCCGACGTGCACCCCGGAGACTTCGTCGTGCTCGATCAGCTGGTCGACCGCACGTCGGGACGCGCCGACACGTACTACGACGCGGGCGACGCGCATCACGTGTCGTTCGCCGACCCGTATTGCCCGGTCGTCGCCAGCCATGCCGTCGAGGCGGGCGAGCGCGCCGGTGTGCGCATGCACGCGCACGGCACCGTGGTCGTGATCCCAGGGCCGCGCTTTTCGACACGCGCGGAATCGCGCTGGTATCGCGCGCAAGGTTGGCACGTCGTCAACATGACCCAGTATCCGGAGTCGTATCTCGCACGCGAGCTCGGCATGCACTACGCGGGCATCGCACTCGTGACGGATTACGACACCGGTGTCGCCGACGATCCCGGTGTCGAACCTGTTACGCAAGCGCAGGTATTCGGTTTCTTCGAAGCGAACGTGCACCACGTGCGCCGGCTACTGCTGGAATTGATTCCCAGACTCCCGGACGCGCCGCGCGGCTGTCACTGCGAAGAAGCAGTCGGCCCCTTGCACTCGTACAGCACCTAACTGTCGCGGTGCCGGGAGGTGTCCCCGGCCCGCCGGTCCGGGCGGGCGATGACCGGCGAGCCAGGGGACTCTTTTGACGCCCTACACGAAGGCGTCGAGCACGGTGGTAACGGGCAGGAGACTTCGATCATTCCCACGCGCTTTCGTCATCGAACCTCACTCGCTACCGTTACGCAGGAACTTCCCCCAAGTCTTCCCCTTCTCTTGCGCGCGCTTTACATGGGAGGGCTTGGATGCATCGATCGCCGCGCGTCATATTGGCATGGACGATTGTCGTTGTTGTCGCGATCGTCACCGCGCGTGTGGTGGCAAATGATCTCGCTGCGTTACATCGCCGCGCGCGCGACCTCGGTCCCGACGTGCGCGTGGTGCTGGCAGCGCGCGACTTGCCGCTGGGCGCGACGATCGAAGAGAACGACGTACGCGTGGTCACACGCCCGGCATCGACGGTTCCGCCGGACGCGATGCGCGACCGGCAGGATGTGGAGGGCCGCGTGGTTGTGCTCGGCTTCGCGCGCGACGACGTCGTGCGGGCCGTGCATCTCGCGCCGCGCGAGCGGACGGGCCTCGACGGCATCGTGCCGGTCGGCCGCCGCGCCGTTCACGTTGGGGTCGACGACGGCTTCCGGCCGGCTGTGGGTGCGGTCGTCGACGTGCTCGCGGCCTTCGACCCCGCACTGAGCGGGGCCCGCCCTCGCAACACCGCGAGCGTGGTCGCACGAGGGGCGACGGTGCTCGGGGTCGACGACGCCTCCCAATCCGTAGCGGAGGGTGGGACCGGCGTTACCCTCCTCGTCACCGAGGGCGAGGCAGGCGGGGTGGCCTACGCCGCCGGCAATGGTGAATTGAGTCTTGCCCTCGCGCCGCCGGAGACCGCGTGCTGCACCTCGTCCTCCATGTCGCCCGCACCCTGAGCACGCAGGCGGACGCGGTCGCACGCCAAGAGCTGACAACCGCGAAAGCGGCGTTGCTGGGACTGGTCGAAGGACTCACCGAGTACCTGCCGGTCAGTTCCACCGGCCACCTGGTTGTCACCGAACGCCTCATCGACGTCGGCCGTCATCCCGCGACCAAAGACGCAGCCGACACCTACACGATCACGATTCAAGCCGGCGCGATTCTCGCTGTGCTCGTCCTCTATTGGAGGCGATTACTGGAAATGGGTCGCGGTCTCGTCGGTCGCGATGAGCCCGGGCGCCGCTTGCTCACGGGAATGTTCGTCGCGTTCATTCCGGCTGCAGTGGTCGGCGTCGCGCTCGAGAAACCCATCAAGGATCGGCTGTTCGGCGTGTGGCCCGTCATCGTGGCGTGGGCGGTCGGTGGCATCGTCATCTTGTTGTTCGCGCGCCGGTTGCAAGAGCGAAGTCGCGTGAGCGGTGTGCCGCTCGAGTCGATCACCGTTCGCGCCACGGCGATGATCGGCGTCGCGCAGTGCTTCGCGTTGTGGCCGGGCACGAGCCGCAGTCTCGTCACGATCCTCGCCGCCCTGGCGGTCGGCCTGACACTGCCGGCCGCGGTGGAGTTCAGCTTCCTGCTCGGGTTGCTGACGCTCGGCGCGGCAACGGCGTTCGACGGTTTGAAGCACGGCAAGGAGATGATCGACACCTACGGCGTCCTGCACCCGCTCGTCGGGTTTGTGGTCGCGTTCGTCGCGGCGTTCCTCGCGGTGCGCTGGTTGGTCACGTACCTCTCCCGCCACGGTCTCGAGATCTTCGGGTGGTACCGGCTGGCGATTGCCGCCATCGCACTCGTGCTGCTGGCGACGGGCGTGCTGTAGAGGAGAATCGGCACCACGAGGGCCACTAACTTCCAGTCGTGCCCATCAGTGCTGTGATCTTCGACTTCGGGGGCGTGATCTCGAGCCCGCTGTTCACCGGCATCGGCGCGTTCGAAGAAGACGAGGGCTACCCGAAGGGATCGCTCCTGCGGCTCATGTTCGGCGAAACCCACTACATCGGCGTGGAAGGTCGCGCGGTCGCGGACGCGATCGCAGCGGATCCTGACGCCGCCGAGGCAGAAGGAGAGGTTGAAGACGAGCCGGACTGGCACCTGCTCGAGAAGGGCCGGCTCGACATCAAGACGTACTTCGACCGCGTGGTCGAGAAGGCGCCGCAGGTGCTGGGACGCCCGATCGACATGGACGCGTACGGGCGCTTCTGGCGCACCACGGCGCCCGGCGTGCACTGGATGGTGGTGCACAAGATGCGGGAGCTGAAGGAACGGGGCCTGCGCATCGGACTGCTCACCAACAACGTCAAGGAGTTCGGGGACAACTGGCGAGCGATGTTTCCCATCGACGAACTCTGCGAGGACGTGGTCGACTCGAGCCACGTCGGCATGCGCAAGCCGGAACGTCCGATCTACGAACTGACCTGCAGCCGCTTGGGAATTGCTCCCGGCGACGCTGTCTTCGTCGACGACAACGCCGACAACATCGCCGCGGCGCGCGAGTTCGGCATGGAGACCGTGCACTTCGTCGAACCGTGGAAAGCGCTCGCCGAAATCGATGAGCTCATCGAACGTCTCGGTACCGCGTAAACACCACCAACAGTTGGTGGGAAAACCCGCGCTATGCGCGGGAAACTCTGCCAACAGTTGGTGGCAAATTACGCGCCGCTGAGCGTCATCTCACCGACGAGCACCGTCATGCCGGCGACCGAGCCGGGCAGGAACGTGAGGTCGGCGCCGACGTCGACGATGTCGAGCAGCATGCGTTGCAACGTCGATGCCACCGTCACCTCGCGCACAGGTTCGGCAAACGCGCCGCCGCGGATCATCAGCCCCTCGGCACCAACGGAGAAGTCGCCGCTGATCGGGTTCGTGCCCGAATGCAACCCGCTCACCGACTGCACGTAGAAGGCCTCGTCCGCGTCGCGCATGATCTCTTCCGGCGACTTCGGACCCGGCTCGAGCCGTCAGGGCGCGGACACCAACGCCGGGCGTCGACGCGAAGCTTCGAGTCGCGCTCGCCGTCGTTCCGCTGCCCGAACGCCGACCTGTGTACACGTTGTGCAGGAACCGCTGGAGGACGCCGTCGACGATCAACGCGTTGCGCCGGGTCGGTACCCCATCGCCGTCGTACTGGGCCACGCCCAGGGCCCGGCCGTCGGTTGGATCGTCGACGAGTTGCACGTGCGACGCACCGACCTGCTGGCCCACGCGGTCCATGAACAGCGAACGGCCCTTGAGCATCGACTCACCGTTGAACGCGCTCGACAACACACCGAGGACCGAACGCGTGACGAGCGGATCGAGGATCACCGGGATCCTCCGCCCCGGCGCGGGCTTCGCGCCGAGGAGGCGGGTGGCGCGCATCGCGGCGTCGCGCGGGATGGCGTCGAGGTCGAGGTCGGCAAGGGTTCGCCCGGCGGCGAACCCGTAACCGGTCTGGGTGCCCGAACCGTCGTCGGCCAGCGCGACCGAAGACGCCGAGCAGATCGTGCGCCGCGTGTGCGCCTCGACCCCGAGCGAATTCACGAGCGCCCCTTCGGAGAGCGCATCGCCGTAGCTCGCGGCCTCGACGTTGCGGATGCGCGCGTCGGCGGCCTTGGTCGCCCGTTCGAGCTCGAGCGCGATGCGCACCTTCTCCTCGGTGGGGACCTTGGTGAGCTCCTCGCGCCACAGGTCGAGCGCGGGCGGTGCCGCGCCGTTGGCCTCTGTCGGGCTGGCGACGCCGTACCACTCGTCGGGCTCGCCGAAGGCGGCGTTGTCGCGCGCCTCGCGCAGCGTGTCTTCGACCACGTCCGCGTCCAGCGATCCGGCCCATGCCAGGCCTTGACGGTGGTTCACGATCACGCGCACCCCGACGCCTTCGACACCCGCAGTCGTCAGCGATTCGACCTCACCGCCGAAGACCTCGACGTCGGCCTCCTGCGCACGCATGACGTAGGCCTCGACCTGTTCGCCGTCCTTGGCCGCGCCGGCAACCTTGCGGGCAATCTCGAGGAGGTCGGAACTCACGCCGCGGTGCCGCCGACGGTCATCTCGCGCACGAGCACCGTGGGCTGACCGGACGACACCGGCACGCTCTGGCCCTGCTTGCCACACATGCCGGTCCACGTCTCGAAGTCGTTGCCGACCGCGTCGACCATGCGGAGGACCTCGGGACCGTTCCCGATGAGCTGCGCAGCCCGGATCGGGCGCGTGATCTCGCCCCGCTCGATGAGGTACGCCTCGGTGATGCCGAAGACGAAGTCACCGGTTGCCGGGTCGACCTGGCCGCCGCCGAGCTGCACGCAGTAGATGCCGTAGTCGACGCTGCGGATGATGTCGTCGGGTTCGCTCTCACCGGCGAGCAAGAACGTGTTGGTCATGCGCGGCATCGGGAGGTGCCGGTAGGTCTCGCGCCGGCCGTTGCCGCTCGGCGCCCGGTCTTCCTTGCGCGCGCACGGTGTCCCACATGTACTCGGTCAGCACGCCGTTCTCGATCAGCACATTGCGCTGGGCGCGATGGCCTTCGTCGTCGATCGCGATCGTTCCCCACTCGCGGCCGTATCCGCCGTCGTCGACGAGCGTGACGAACGGCGACGCGACCTGCTCGCCGACCTGATCCTTGAAGACGCTCGCGTCCTTCTGGATGTGGTCGGCCTCGAGGCCGTGACCGCACGCCTCGTGGAACAGCACACCGCCGGCGCCGCGCTTGAGCACGATGGGGACGCGGCCCGAGGGAGCCGGCACGGCGTCGAGCAGTGTCGCGCGCGGCGCGCGGCCTTGCGTCCGGTGTCCTCGGGTGCGAACGAATCGAACAGCTCGAAGCCCATCGTGCGACCGGGTGCTTCGTATCCCGTTTGCATGCCGGTGTCGCCGGTCGCGACGCACTGGACGAACATCCGCGTGCGCACCTGATCGTCGTCTGCGAGCAGCCCGTCGGAGTTCGCAACGACGATGCGCCGGCGCACGTCCGAGTAGGACGCTGTCACTGAAGTGACAGCATTTCCTTCTTCCCGCGGCGGCGTCCACGCGTGCCAGCTGCTCGACCTTGCGTCGCTTTTCGATCGTCTCCGGGAGCACGATCGATGGATCGACCGTATTCGACGGTTGTGCCGTCAGCGCAACGACATGTTCGCCTCCGCCGCCACCCCGCGCTGCGCCGGCGGCAGCCTCGGCCGCCTTCAAGAGACCCTCACGGGAAAGGTCGGCGGTGTGCGCGAAGCCGGTCGTGTCGCCGCGCATCACGCGCAGGCCGGCGCCCCGATCGCGTCCCGAAACGAGCTCCTCGACGCGGCCGTCGTCGAAGCGGCCACTCGACGAACGGCGGTCCTCCACGAACACCTCGGCGAAGTCGCCGCCGCGTCGAAGCGCATGGTCGAGCGTGTCCTGGAGAAGCTCATGATCGATCACCTGGCCTATCGTAAGCGCATGTCACTCGGGCCCGGTCTCTGTGCGTCGGTGAGCCTGGTCGTCGAGGAGACCGACACCGCGATCGCGATGGGGAGCGGCGACGTCCCCGTGCTGGCGACCCCCCGGTTGATTGCCCTGGCAGAGCAGGCGAGCGTGGAAGCTTTGGCCGATGAGCTCAAACCGGGCGCAACCTCGGTCGGCTACGAGGTCCAGCTCGCCCACCTCTCGCCGACGCCCGTCGGCGGCAAGGTCACCGCCGAGGCGACGCTGGAGAGCATCGAGGGGCGGCGGCTGACCTTCCGGATCTCGGTGAACGACGAGCGCGGACTCGTCGCCGCCGGCCGCGTGACGCGCGTTGTCGTGATGCGTGACCGCTTCATCGAACGGGCGCAGGCCGAGAGCTGACACGTGGCGGACGTCCTGCTGGTCGAGCCGCGGGGCGCGTGCGTCGTCCTCGTATTGAACCGGCCCGAGAAGCGCAACGCGCTCTCGGTGGAGCTGCGCGACGCCATCAGCGACGCGCTGGACGAGCTCGCGGCCGATGAGGCGGTCAAATGCGTCGTGATCACGGGCGCGGGATCCGTGTTCAGCGCGGGCTTTGATCTGTCGGAGTTCCCGCGCGCGGCCGAGGATGACAAGTTCGCGCGCGAGCTGTGGGCATCGAGCGACCGCTACCACGACACGGTGCTGCGGTTCCCGTTGCCGACGGTCGCGGCGGTCAACGGCCCGGCGCTCGCCGGTGGCTTCGACCTCGCGATCCTGTGCGACTTGCGCATCGCGGCGACGACGGCGCGTTTTGCGCATCCGGAGCGGACGTTTGGCGATGTCGTGTACGGGCCGCTGCATGATGTGGTCGGCGGTGCAGTCGCGCGCGAGCTCACGATCGGCGGTCGCGAGATGAACGCCGCCGAAGCACTGCACGTACACCTCGTCAACGAGGTCGTCGAACCGGCGGCCCTCGCCGACGCGACCGCGGCGATCGTCGAGCGGGTCTGCCAAGCGCCGCGTGACGTGTTGATGCGCACGAAGGCCAAGGCGCTCCGCCGCGCCGGCTTCGACGGCGAGTCCCCCACCCTCGGCCTGTAGCTGCCCAAACGTCTACGCGAGGTTGCTGCTGCGGGGGTAGGCATCGGCGGGATCGGTGAGCACGTTGACCAGCGAGACGCCCGGGGTGGCGAACGCGCGGTCGAGCGCGGCGCCGACGTCGCCGGGCTCGGTCACGCACTCGCCGTGCCCGCCGAGGGCCTCGACCACCTTGTCGTAGCGGATGCCGGGTGACAGCTCCGCGACGACGTCGTATCCGAACAGCGCCTGCATCGGGTGCTTCTCGAGACCCCAGATGCCGTTGTTGCCGACGACCGCGACGACATTGGCGCCGTGGCGAACCAGCGCCTCGAAATCGCCGAGCGCGAAGCCGATCGCGCCGTCACCGAGCATCAGCACAACCTGACGGCGTGGGTATGCCAGCGAGGCCGCGAGCGCGTACCCAGGGCCCATGCCCAAGCAGCCATACGGCCCCGGGTCGAGGAACGTGCCGGGCTGGTAACTGTCGACGAGCTTGCCCGCATACGACACGAAGTCGCCACCATCACCGATCACGATCGCGTCACGCTCCAACCGCTTGCGGAGCTCCCCGTAAACGCGCGTGGGCTTGATCGGCGACGCATCGGCTTCGAGCGATGGCTGCTCGGCGGCGCGCTTGGCGTCCTCGTCGGCGCGCAGCCGTGCGATCCAGTCCTCGTGCGCACCGGCGCGCGCACCCGCGTCCGCGAGCCCTGTGAAGGTCACCGCGAGATCACC
This sequence comes from uncultured Actinomycetes bacterium, assembly GCA_963837155.1. Lineage (GTDB taxonomy): Bacteria > Actinomycetota > Acidimicrobiia > IMCC26256 > PALSA-610 > DASQHW01. The sequence continues at coordinate 36,969 of CAWIMB010000001.1, forward strand.
GGCTGTCGACGCGGCGAGCGTCGCGTGCGGTGCAACTTCGCTCTTGGCGTCGCAGAGGTGCACAACCTGGGCGTCACCGAAGCGACCGAACCCGAGCCGGAAGTCGAGCGGCGTCCCCGCGACGAGCACGAGATCGGCTTCCTTCAACGCGATCGAGCGCGACCGCGAGAAGGCGAGCTCGTGGTCTGCAGGCAGCGTGCCGCGCCCCATGCCGTTCACGAACACGGGCACGCGAGCTGCCTCGGCAAAGGCCCGCATGGATTCTTCCGCGCGCGCCCAGTACACGTCACCACCGGCAACCAGCGCCGGCCGTGCCGCGGCGGCGACGAGCGCCGCGACCCGCGCCACCGCATCGGGCTCGGGCGCGTCGCCGCGACCGGTGTCGCCGTCGACCACCGGCAGATCGACCGCGGCGGGGCCGAACGCGTCGAGCGGGATGTCCACGAACGCAGGCCCGCGATGCGGCGTACGCGCCGCGGCGCACGCGGCGTGGACCTCCTGCACGATCGATTCGGGCGACGTCGCGGTCGCGGCCGTCTTCGTCACCGGTGCGACGATCGGAACGTGGTCGAGCTCTTGTAACGAGCCGGCACCCCAACGGCGTTGCGGCGCGCGTCCACCGAGCACAACGATCGGGGATCCGTTCATGCGTGCCGCGGTCATCGCGCTGACGCCGTTCGTCACGCCGGGCCCGGCGGTCAGCGCCGCGCACCCGAGCCGGCGCGTCACCTTGGCCCAACCTTCGGCGGCAAACGTCGCGCTTTGCTCGTGTCGAACGTCGACGAGCCGCAGCCCCGCCTGCACGGCACCGTCGTACAGCACGAAGAGGTGGCCGCCGGACAACGTAAACATGGTGTCAACGCCGTGCCGTTGCAACACCTCGACCGCGAGGCGCCCGCCGTGCGCGTCCATCACACTCGTGCGAGGAACTTCGTCAACGCCTCAAGCCACACTTTGGGGTTCTCGAACTGGGGCGAGTGGCCGGCGTCGGGAACGATCACGAGCTCTGAGCCTGCGATCGCATCGAACATCAGACGGGAAGCCTCGACAAGCGGCTTGTCCTGCTCACCGACGATGATCAGCAGCGGACAGCGGAGCGATGTCGCCATCGCTGGGAGATCGTCGGACTGGTAGCCGAGCGCGATCGCGAGCGCGCCCCACATCACCGGCGAAAGATCGGCGAACTTGCGGTCACAGAATTCCTGGTAGCCGGGACGATCGCGGAGCACGCGCTGATATGCGGGCGTGTCGAGCACAGGCGCCATGTCGAGCAGCTCTTTCAGCGCATCCTTGCCGCGTGTGAGCGCGACGTCGGCCGCGGCGTCAATAAGTGACGGGTCGAACCCCGGAATGGGCCCCGCCGTCGTGTCCATCATGATCAGCGAGTCGACGCGCTCGGGTTCGGCCAGCGCGACCTTGCGAGCGACCATGCCGCCCATCGAGTGACCAAGCAGACCGAAAGTGTCGAGCTCGACCGCATCGGCGACCTGCACGACATCCGAGGCGAGCCGTTCCAGCGAATATGCCGCGCGGTCGTCGGGCTTGTCGCTCGCGCCGTGGCCACGGTGGTCGAACACGACCACGGTGTGATCGAGAGCGAGCGCGGGAACGTGATCGGCGAAGTCTTCCTTTGCGCCGCCGAAACCGTGTACGAGGAGGAGGCCCGGCCCGTGTCCGGCAACCTCGACGACGAGCCTGACACCGTCATCCGTCGTGATGTCCATGCAGTTTCGATGGGTCGACTCCACGCTCCGCTCCCCTTCGGTCGCTGCGCTGTCGTCTCCGTAGTGTCACGCGTATCCGGCGGGGCGCGCCACCTAGGATCGGTCCGATGACGGAGGGTGCCGAGGTCCCCCGGCCCGGTGGCGGGGGCTGGAAGCTCGCTTTGCGGATTCTGGTCACGGTGGCCTTTCTGGCGATCCTTGCAACCCGCGCCCAGGACGTCGAGGACGTCGTTCCGAACGACCACCACCTGTTCACCGCCGAGCTGCTGATCTCGGCCGTGCTGGTGACGCTGATCGGTGTCGTGCTGTCGGCGTGGCGGTGGCAGCGCGTGCTCGAGGTGTTCGATGCCCATGTCGCGTTGCGGATCCTGACGACGATCTACTTCGCGAGCCTCTTCATCGGGACGGTGCTTCCCACGACGATCGGCGGCGACGTACTTCGCATCTCGCGGGCATCGAGTCTCGTGGGCTCCCGGACCGCGTTCGGTTCCGTGGCCGTCGAACGGCTCACGGGATTCCTCGTGTTGCCGCTGATCGTGCTGTGCGGATTCGCGATTCGTCCATCACTTCTCGAGGAGCGCCAGTCCTGGCTTGCGTTGCTCGTCGCCGCGATAACGCTCGCCCTGCTCGGGTTCGTACTGCTCGCGGTCGGCCATCCGCGCCTCGCGGGGCGCTTCGCCGACAGCGAGAACTGGACCCGCTTCATCGGATCCGTGCACGTCGGCGTCGACCGCTTGCGTCACGAACCTGCACAAGCTGCACGCGTGCTGGCAACCGCACTGTTGTACCAACTCTCGGTGATCACGGTGTTCGGGCTCGTGTTCCGCGCGCTCGATCTCGATGTTCCGATTGCAGCAATGCTGGCGTTCGTCCCTGCCGTCTTGATGTTGCAAGTGCTCCCGATCTCGATCAGCGGCCTCGGCGTGCGCGAAGGCGCGCTCGCGTTGTTCCTGCATCCTTTCGGTGTCAGTGCCACTCAGGCCTTGGCGGCGGGTCTCTTGTGGTTCGGCGCGACGATCGTCGTCGGCATGCTCGGAGCCCCTGCGTTCCTCATCGGACATCGCAAACCTGCCAAGGAACGCGCGTGAGCACCACCGAGGTCCGGAGACGGACCACCCTTCCGGGCGGGCGCGTGCTGAGCGACGGCCACGTGCTCTATTGGTGGGTCGAGATCCTGCTGATCATCGGCTTCTACGTCGTCTATTCCGCGGTGCGGAACCTGAACGGGAACAGCCTGCTCGAGCCACCCGCGCACGCGCTCGAACACGCCAAGCAGATCATCGAGCTCGAACGGCGGCTCGGCATCTTCCACGAAGCAAGGATCCAGGACTGGGCGGAACACTTCACGCCACTCATCGTCGCCGGGAACTACTTCTACGGGTCGCTGCATTTCATCGTGACGATCTTCGCGGGCGTCTTCCTGTATCGCCGTTACAGCGACGACTACCCGCGATTCCGCAACGCGCTCGGCATCACAACGGCGCTCGCGCTGATCGGCTTCACGCTCTACCCGCTGACCCCGCCCCGTCTTCTCGAGATGTACGGCGCGCACTACGGGTTCTCCGACACGCTCGCGGACTACCCGACGTTCTGGTCGTTCAATTCGGGTGGGCTGAAGAACCTCTCGAACCAGTTCGCGGCCATGCCGAGCGTGCATTGCGCGTGGTCCGCGTGGTGTGCGCTCGCGCTCGTGCCCCGGTTGAAGTCGCGCACCTGGAAGATCCTTGCCGCGCTCTACCCGGTGATGACGCTCATCGTCATCGTGATCACCGGGAACCACTACTTCCTCGACGCGGTCGGGGGCTGGATCATCCTTGCGATCGGCTGGTTCCTGTCGGGCCTCGTGACGCGTGCGGGCCGGCCCCGACGCGTCCCCGAGCACGTCGCCTAGCCTCCCCGGCTCGTGACCGATGCGTACGACCTTGATCACATCGCGCTCGCCGCGCCGGATACGTCGGACGCGCTGCGCTTCCTCACGGGCGAGCTCGGCGGCACGATCATCTTCGGAGGTCACTCAGTCGGGTTCCGACCGATGCAGGTGTGGTTGGGCTCCGACGATGGTGACGGCATGCCCATCGAGCTGCTCGAGCCGTGGGACGTCGCCAAGAACGACTTCCTCGCGCGTTTCATCGCGCGGCACGGCGCCGGCCCACATCATCTGACGGTCAAAGTCCCCGACCTTGCGGCGACGATCGCGCGCGTCCGCGCGACCGGCTTCCATCCCGTCAACATCGACGTCTCGGATCCCGATTGGAAAGAGGCGTTCCTGTTGCCGCGTGAAGCGCACGGCACGGTCGTGCAGCTCGCCGAGACGCATCACGACGAGACCAAGGCCGAAATGCTCGCGTACGTGCGCGAGCACGGACCCAACGCGGATCCTCGGTGGTGGGTCGACCCCGCGGTGCCTTCCGGAAAAGCGACGCTGCGGCGCGTCGTCCTGCGCACACCGGCACTCGTCGCGGCCGTAGGTTTCTTCTCCGGCGTGCTCCAGGGCGACATCGAGCGCGAGAGCGAGCAACGCGTCGATCTCGTGTGGCCGGGCGGCGCGCGCGTCGGTCTCGAACTTCAGCCCGGCGCCACGCCCGGTGTCGACCGGTTGGAGGTCGAGGGGCTCGCCGAGCCGCGCACGCTGCTCGGCACGCGCCTCGTCCCGATCTCGGTACCGATCTAGCGGTCGCGGACGATCCGGCGGGCGGCGTCGTGCACCGCCTGGTCGGCGAGCGAGAGCTGCACACCGCGGGCGGTGACGATCGCGAGGCGGCGAGGCGGCATCCGGGCGATGCGCGACGACCGGAGCCCGCGGTGATCCTCGGGCACGGCGGTCTCGGGCAAGATGGAAACGCCGGCGCCGGCTGCAACGAGATCGGCGATGAGCCGGATCCCTTCGACTTCGATCGCAACGCGCAGCTCGACGCGTTCAGCGCGCGCTGCAGTCTCGATCTCGTCACGCAATGGGTTGCCGGCGGGCGGAAGGATGAGTGTCTCGCGCACGACGGTCTTCAAGGACACGGGCTCGCGGCCAAGATCGACGGTGGCCGGCGCGAGCACGACGAGCTCTTCATCGCGCAAGTGCTCGACGTGCAGATTGGGGTCGCTCACCGGTTCGGTGACGACCGCGCTCGCGAGCTGCCGGCCGGCGACTTCGGCCGCGAGTCGCTCAGAGGCACCTTCGGTGAGTCGCAGCGCAAGGCTCGGTGCGACGCGTCGCATATCGGCAACGACCACCGGCACAAGCCAACGGCTGACGGTTCCGACGACGCCGAGCGTCGCGTGCCCCGTCTCGAGACCGCGAAGCATCGACACGTCCTTGTGCAGCGCTTCGAGCTCGCTGCGCACGGCGCGGGCCCGGTCGAGGACACGCACACCGAACTCGGTCGGCGCGGTGCCCCGCCGGCCCCGCACGAGCAACTGCACGCCGAGCTCGGCCTCGAGCTGGCGAATGTGCTCCGACACGTTCGATTGCACCGTGTGCAGACGATCGGCGGCGGCGGTGAAGCTGCCCTCCTCGGCGACGGCGAGGAGGGCTTCCAGCTGACGAACGTCCACGTTTCGGACCTCTTTCCCCGGCCGGCCAGGCCGTTCCGCCCACCCTGCGTGCCGCTTGGCCGCCGTGCGTCTACCATCTGTTTCAGAGATGAATCCTATCTCTTTCACACCTTTGACAGATGGACTTGTGATCAGCTTCACTAGGAGGGTACGAGACGGGCTCAGAGAGCCGGCCATCCCCCAGACCGGCTCCTGGGCTCCGTCCCTGCCGTCGGAGGAGAGCAGATGACAGTCGAGGCAGTCTCGAGCCTGATCTTCACTGGCCCACTGACTTGGACGACCGAAGCCGGTTGCGTTGGCCAAACGCGACTGTTCTTCGCGCCGGCCGGCGAGCGACCTGAAGCTCGTGCCGTGCGCGAAGCCCAGGCTCGCGGCGTCTGCGGATCGTGCCCTGCACTCATGGAGTGCCGGGAATGGGCGCGTGCGCACCGCGAGTACGGCTTCTGGGGCGGCGAGTCCGAAGAAGAGCGCGCCGCCGCCGGTTTCCGCGTCGACATGCCGGTCGGCCGCGTCGCGCGCTACCCGCGCGGCAACGGCGAACCGGTGCAGCCGCGCCGAGATCCCGCATCGCGGTAATTCCGGGTCGCGCTCACGGCCTCGCGTCCGGCTCTCCGCCGCGTGTGGCTCGAACTTATTAGTCTCCGGCGTGTGACCGAGACACCGCCCGGCGTCGATCTCGAACGGTTGCGCCCGTGGTTCGCGGCCAACGTCGAGGGTTCGACCGGCGGTGAGTTGCACGCTGAGCTGATCTCGGGCGGGCGGTCGAACCTCACCTACTCGATCGGTGACGACACCCACGAGTGGGTGCTGCGCCGTCCGCCGCTGGGCCATGTGTTGCCGACCGCGCACGACATGGGTCGCGAGTACACCGTGCTCGCGGCGTTGGCACCGACCGACGTGCCCGTGCCGCAGACGCTCGCGTTCTGCGACGACAACGCGGTCAATGACGCTCCCTTCTACGTCATGGAGAAGGTCGACGGCGTCATCCTGCGGACACCCAAGGAGATCGCGCTGCTCTCGCGGGAGGACGCCCGCCGGTGTTCCGAGGAACTGATCGACGTTCTCGTCGCGATCCACGCGGTCGACTTCCGCGCGGTCGGCCTCTCCGAGTTCGGCCGTCCGGACGGCTATGTCGAACGGCAGGTGCGCAGGTGGGGCGAGCAGTGGGAGCGTTCGAAGACGCGTGAGCTGCCGGCGATCGACGAGCTCGCCCGCCGGTTGCGCAACGCACTCCCCGAATCGCCGGCACCGACGATCGTGCACGGCGACTACCGGCTCGACAACACGATGCTCTCGCCCACGGATCTCGGTCGAGTCGTGGCGGTCCTCGACTGGGAGATGGCGACGCTCGGCGATCCGCTGGCCGACCTCGGGCTGTACTTGCTGTACTACGCCCGTGACGAGACCCAAACCGGCAACGTCGGCGTGACGATCTCGACGGAAGCCGGCTTCTTGTCCCGCGACGAGGTCGTGGAGCGCTACGCGAAGCAGTCGGGGCGAGACGTCAGCCAACTCGACTTCTACGAGGCACTCGCTGCGTACAAGCTCGCGATCATCCTCGAAGGCATCCACGCGCGCTACTTGATGGGCAAGACGGTCGGCGACGGGTTCGACCACATCGGCGCGCTCGTCGAAGTGATGGTACAAGGTGCGCTCGACGCCGCGTCGCGTTCGTCGGTCCCCGCCCTCCGGGGATAGTGCCGCCTCGGACGGGCGGATCGAGCGCATCCCGCTCGATCGGCTCCCGCTGACCGATCGCGTTGTGTTGCTACGTCTGTTTGCGCTCGACGACGCGGAAGCGGTGGCAACCGCGTGCCGGGATCCCGAGATCCCGCGCTGGACGTTCATGCCGGAAGCACTCACCGTGCCGCAGGCACGCGCCTGGATCGAGCGCGCCGACGATGCGTTGCAACGCGCTCGCGCGCTCCGCCTCGCGATCACCGACGCGGCCGACGGCGCGTTCCTCGGTCAGATCGGCATCGGTGACCTCGACTGGGAACAACAAGTCGGCGAGATCTTCTACTGGGTCACCGCACCCGCTCGGGGTCGCGGCGTAGCGGCAGCCGCGACGCGGCTGCTGGCCGCGTGGGCGTTCGACGTGTTGCATCTCGCTCGCATCGAGATCACCGTCGACCCCCGTAACGAAGCCTCGCAGCGCGTCGCACTCGCCGCCGGATTCACGCAGGAAGGCGTGTTGCGGTCGTACCAGCGGTTCAAGGATGGGCGAATGGACGCGGTGATGTTCTCGCGGCTGCCCGGAGATCGATAGCGATCCTCGTCGCTACGCCGGCGTCCAGCGCGTTGCCGGCGCCGCGAGCCACTCGAGCATCTCGCGTCGCGTCACCGGTCCGTTCGGTCGGGTCGGCGAAGGCAGCCGGCCGTCGGCGCGAAGGTGCGCGGCAGACTGCCGGGCGTCGGCGAGTGGGTCCGACGCGAGCGCGCAGCGGGTCGCGGTCGCGTCGATGCCGAACAGCTTCGCGGCGTTGATCCCGAAGACCCTCGCTTTCACTGCGTCCGTGAGCGCCGGGTAGTCGAAGACGTCCTGAAACTCGTCCGAGATGTTGAACGCGCGGAATGCTGCGATCTGCGCCTGCGGTGATCCGTACCACACGGCATCGGTCCCCCACAGCACGCGGTTCACGCCGACGCGCTTCAACAGCTTGCCGACGGTGTGCGCGGCAACCGTCGGCGAACGAACAACCTCTCGCCACACGGTGCCGAGGTCGACCCACACGTTGCTGTGCCGCGGGACGTTGTTGTCGTCGAGCGCGCGTAGGAACGTATCGATGCCTCGCGTCGCGCTCGGGTTGTACGGGCCCTCGATCTGGTTCTTGTCCCAAGCGCCATGGAACACGACGAACTGCATATCGGGGAACTGTCGCGACACGGCGACGATGTCGGATGGTGTGTTGTGTGCGGCGTCGAAGCGAACGAGCGGAAGACCCTTGTGCGCGACGATCACGTTGACGCCGAGGTCGTGCGCTTTCTGGATCACCGGCAAGCCGATCGCCGGGTCCTCCAGGGAGAAGCCCACGCCATTCGGGCCCCACGCGGTGTACACCTTGAACGCCGAGACCTTGCCCGTGGTCGCCGCCGTTTCCATTTCGTCGAGCCGAGCATTGAGATCGCCGAAGTTCGGCGCGATGACGTTGTGCACGAGCACACGCGACGCGCCGCCGGTCGTCAGCTGTCGGGCGAGCGTCTGCGTGCCGAGCGCGTCCGTGAACGGAATCGGCGCGTCGGCCGGGCCGGAGTTCGGAACGTCGGAGAGCATCGCGACCGTGGTATCACTCGCCAAGAAGAGGTCGTGAAGGTATGAGGCCCGGTTCGCGCACTCGAGCCGGTCGGGTGACGCGCAGTCGCGAGCGATCATGCCGAGGACGAGGCCTACGGTCTCGGGTGCGTTCTTGCGCCACGGACCGTTGGGCATCACGTGATGCGTGTGTACGTCGAAGATGAACTCGCCTCGGCTTCCGAGCTCGTGCTCGCACGCGGCGACGTCGGTGGACGGCGGCGCGGTGAACGTTCCACCTTGTCCGGTCGTCGGCGTCGGTGCCGTCGCACCAGGCGTCGTCGGAGAAGGCGCGCTCGTGCTCGACGAACTACAGCTCGCGAGGTCGATCGTTGCGAGCACAACCGCGACCCCGCCCGCAGTCTGCAGAAACGTTCGACGGTCCATGCCCACGTGCCGAGCTGCGTCGTCGGCGGCTCGAAGCGCGGCGTGCGCCACATCACGGTCGTGCCGGCACGGTGGATCGGGGATGTACTCGCCGTTGGTTCCCGGCGTGACGTCCAGTGGCAGGCGAATGTCGCCATCGGGATCGCCGTCGTGTGCCCGGCGCGTCACGCGTGAAACCATAGGCGTGAGGAGGTCGATGTGATGGGTGTGATGGACGGTGTCAAAGTGCTCGAGGTCGCGGAGCACGGCTTCGTGCCGTCGGCAGCCGCGATCCTCGCGGAGTGGGGCGCCGACGTCGTGAAGGTCGAACGGCCCACCGGCGATCCGCTGCGGCTGATCATGTCAATGGGTTTCGCGGCCGACACCGGCGATTTCAACTGGCTGTTCGAGCAGTTCAACCGCAACAAGCGGGGCATCGCGCTCGACCTTCGCGATGCCGACGGCCGGGCCGCGCTCGATCGGCTCATCGCATGGGCCGACGTGTACATCACGAACTTCTTGCCGTCGGCGCGCGCGAAGTTGCGGTTGGATCCCGAAGACATCTGGGCGGTCAACCCCCGCTGTGTATACGCAATCGGATCGGGACAAGGCCTCGAAGGACCAGACGCCGATCTCGGCGGTTTCGATGCAGTGTCGTACTGGGCGCGTGGTGGCCTCGCGCACATGCTCACGCAGAAGGGTGCGCCGTTGGTGCAGCCGCGTGGTGCGCTCGGCGACGCACCGAGCGGCGCGTACCTCGCGGGCGGCGTCGCGGCCGCGCTCTTCCGCCGGGAGCGCACCGGGGAAGCCACGCTCGTCGACGTCTCGCTGCTCGGTGCCGCGGTGTGGACGCTGTCGAACGACCTCGTGCCGACCACGATCCTCCAGGACGAGCCCAAGCGACATGTCGCGGGCAAGAGCCTGGGCAGCGTGCTCGTCGGTTCGTATCGGACGGCGGACGAACGGTGGCTCAGCCTCAACATGCTCGACCCGGAACGGCACTGGGCGCCGACGTGTCGGGCGCTCGGGCTCGACGACTTGATCGAGCGGCCCGAGTACGCAACCGCCGCGCAACGGGCCGAGCGTTCGCCCGAGCTACACCCGATCTTCGTCGAGCGGATCGGGTCGTTGCCGCTCGCCGAGCTGAAGGACCGGCTGGCGGCGCAGGACACGATTTACTCGCCGATCGCGTCGCCGGTCGAGGTCATCAACGACCCGCAAGTGGTCGCGAACGGCTATCTCGCGCCCCACCCCGGACATGCGGACGCGCGTCTTGCGTCGTCGCCGATGCAGTTCGACGGTCAGGGGTTGGAGGTCCGGCGCGGCGCGCCTGCAATCGGTGAGCACAGTGACGATGTCTTGCGCGAGGTCGGTGTCGACGCCGACGAGATCGCGCGTCTGCGGGAGAAGGGCGCGTTGGTGTGAGGACGCCACTTCCCACACCGAGAGTCATCTGGGGTGTGGGTCTCAACTACCGCGACCATGCCGCGGAGACCGGCCGTCCGTTGCCCGAAGCACCGACGCTGTTCGTGAAATCGCCGAGCGCAGTGATCGCTCCGGGCGACCCGATCGTCGTGCCGCCGCACGTGACGCAACCTGACTACGAAGGTGAGCTCGCAGTGATCATTGGCCGGCGGGCACGCGACGTGGCGGTCGACGACGCGCTTGCTGTGATCGCCGGCGTCACCGTCGGACACGACGTCTCGGCGCGTGATCATCAGTTCACGACCGGGCAGTGGAGCTGGTCGAAGTCGTTCGACACGTTTTGTCCGCTCGGGCCCGAGGTCGTGTCGCTCGACGAGATCGACCTCGCGCATGGGCTGCCGATCGAGACGCGCGTGAGCGGCGAAGTGTTGCAGTCGTCAACCACCTCGGAGCTTGTGTTCTCGGTACCCGAGCTGATCGCGTGGATCAGCCAGGGCTGCACGCTGGAACCGGGTGATGTGATCCTCACGGGGACCCCGGCGGGTGTGGGTGCGGCACGTACGCCGCCGCGCTGGCTTGTCGACGGCGACGTTGTCGAGATCACGATCGGTGGTATCGGAACGTTGCGAAACCCGGTGGTTCGAGGGGGGACATAGGGTGACCCGGTGACCGTTCGGTGGAACGCACAACCGTCGTTGCAGCGCCCCGCCATGATCGCGGCGTTCTCCGGATGGAACGACGCCGCCGACGCGGCGACGGACGCGGTGCGGTGGCTTGCACGCGCCACGAATGCGCGGCCGTTCGCGACGCTCGACGCCGAGGAGTACGTCGACTTCCAGGCCGCGCGCCCGACGGTCGAGCTCGTCGACGGTGTCGTGCGCTCGGTCGCATGGCCGTCGCTCGACTTCTCGGCGGGCTCGCTCCCGGGTGGCGGTCGCGACCTCGTGTTGATGCTCGGCGTGGAACCGAACTTGCGGTGGCGCTCGTTCTGCGACGACGTGGTCGCGGTCGCGCGCACGACCGGTTGCGAGATCGTCGTGACCGTCGGCGCCCTCCTGGGTGACACTCCACACTCACGCCCGATCCAGTGCACTGGCTCGGCAACCGATGAGGTGCTCGCGGCGCGGCTCGGAATGCAGCGTTCGCGCTACGAAGGACCGACTGGCATCGTCGGCGTGCTCCACGATGCCGTCCGGCGCGCCGCGTTTCCGTCGGCGTCGATCTGGGCGCCGGTGCCGCACTATGTCGCGACGCCGCCGAACCCCAAGGGAACACGCGCGATCCTCGAGAAGCTCGGTCAGCTCCTCGACCTCAACCTGGAGCTCACCGATCTCGACATCGCGTCAAGCGCGTGGGAGCGCTCGGTGTCGGAAGTCGTCGCGGGTGATACGGACGTGAGCTCCTATGTCGAACGGCTCGAGGCGCGTTTCGACACCTCCGCCGCCGAGCCGGCGTGGCTCGACGACGAATCCGAGGACGAAACCGAGGACGAGGACGACGACGACGATTGGTTCGACGAGGAAGACCTCCCGTCGGGCGAATCCCTCGCCGAAGACTTCGAGCGCTACCTCCGCGACCAACGCGAAGACTGAAATGCCACCAACTGTTGGCAGCGTTTCCCGCGCATAGCGCGGGTTTTGCCACCAACTGTTGGCAGCGTTTCCCGCGCATAGCGCGGGTTTTGCCACCAACTGTTGGCAGCGTTTCCCGCGCATAGCGCGGGTTTTGCCACCAACTGTTGGAGCATTTAGTCGAGGAGGTCGTGGGCGAGGGCTTCCCAGAGGCGGGTGGACAGGACGAGGGAGTCGATGTCGACGCGCTCGTCGTTGCCGTGGAACATCGATGCGTAGTCGTCGAATGACAGCTTGCGGCTGAACAAGCCGAAGCCGTATGCGACCGAACCGGCGCGGCGGAAGAACCGCGCGTCGGTGGCGCCCACCGTGAGGAACGGCACAAGGCTCGAGCCTTCGACGAGACGGGAGGACACGCGGCCCATCGCGTCCCAAAGCGGCGTGTCGGCGGGCGACGACGTCGAGATGTTCTCGTCGAACGGTGTGATCTCAACATGCGCGGCCAGATCGCCGAGCGCGTCGGCGAGCATCTTTTGGACGTCGCCGCCATCCTGGCCGGGCAGCGTGCGGATATCGACCTCCACGTCGACACGATCCGGGATGACGTTGGTCTTGGTGCCACCGTGAATGATCGTCGGCGCGAACGTCGTGTGCGTGCACGCGTGCGCCTGGCGCGCCAAGCCGATCGGTAACTCCTCGCAGAAATCGTGCAATGTGTCCTCGTCGAGGAGACGCGCGTTCCAGTCGCGTCCGAAGTCGACACCCTCGATGAAGCGCCGCCACGTGTCGTGAATCACCGTCGGCGGCCGGTACTCGGCGAGCCGCTGGACGATCAGGGCCGCGGTCACGAGCGCGTTGTCGGTGCGAAACGGCTGCGACGCGTGACCCGGCGTGCCCCGAACAGTGATGCGGCACCAGTACGAGCCCTTCTCACCGACGATCACCGGAAGACGCGGTCCGCGAGCGGTTGGCATCTGGAAGCCGCCGGCTTCGGTGACGACGTAGTCGGCGCGCACTGCGTCGTGTTCGTGCTCGAGCAGGTGCTCGGCGCCCCACGTCCCCAGATTCTCCTCGTCAGCAACCGCGAGATACACGAGCGTGCCGCGAGGCCGGAAGCCGGATCGGGCGAGCGAGCGGAACGCGACGGCCATCGTCGCGGTGAGGTTGAGCATGTCCACGGCACCGCGGCCCCACACTTCGCCGTCGATCACCTCGCCGCCGAACGGGTCGCGCCGCCAACCGTCGCGGTTCACGGGCACGACGTCGGTGTGCCCCATCAGCAGCAACGTCGGCGCGTTCGGATCGGTCCCCTCGATCCGCGCGACCAGGTTCTCGCGTCCCGGTTGCGCGATGAAGCGTTCGAGCTCGAGACCGGTGTCGCCGAGATACTGCGCGAGCACGTCGGTGCTCCGCGACTCGAAGCCCGACTCCGGTGTGCCGTCGTTCACGCATTCATTGCGAATGAGATGGGCCAGGAGATCGACGGACTCCTTGGCGACGTCGGGATCAGTGAGCGTCATGCCGACGCGGCGTCCGGCGCGGGCGCCATGCGATAGACCAGCATCCCGTTCTCCTCCCAGCGTTCCGCTCCGCCCGCGTGTACGAGGTGCTCGAGATGGGCGAACGTCTCGCTCTCGGCCATCGTGCCCCAGTGTCGCTTCGGGAACACCTCGTGCGAGAGCGACGTGACGGTCGCGGGACCCAGGCCGAGCCCGGCGGTCCGCAGCAGCTCCATGCGCTCGGCATGGTGCTCCTTGATCGCTTGGACGCGACCTGGCACATCGGTGAACGGATGACCGTGCGCGGGCAGGCCAAGCTTGACCCCTGGCAGTCGCGCGACGAGGTCGAGCGTCGCGAGGTACGACTTCAGCGAGTCGGCCTTGCGCACACCGGAGACGTGCGGCGTGATCGACGGGAGCACGTGGTCGCCGGTGAGCAACGTGCCGCTCTCGGGATCCCACAAGCACAGGTGATCGACGGTGTGTCCCGGTGTATGCACCACGAACCACTCGCGGCCGCCCAGCCGCAGCCGTTCACCGTGGTGCACACGGTCGGTCGGCTCGGGCGGCGAGAACAGCAGCTTCATCGCCTTGATCATCCAGCGACGTTTGCGCGGAGGCCCTTGGTTGATCGTGCCCCACGGCGTCCGCGTACCCCACGGGCTTGCGGTCGCCTCGGTCTCATCGGTGTCGTCGGTGAGGATGTCGGGATCGTTGATCGTCGGCAGCTCGTCGGGTGGTACGTCGACCGACTGCGAGTACTGCGCGGCCTCGACCTCGAGGCGACGGGCTTCGCCCTCGCTGAGCAGCGCGTTGCGGCGTGGGCCCCTTCACCGTCCACGTCGAGAATGCGTGATGCGTGATGAGCTTGGCGCCGGCTTCGCGCGCGATGCGCCCCGCGCCACCGAAATGGTCGGGGTGCGAGTGGGTCACGACGACGGTGTGCACGTCCTTCAGGCGGAAGTCGGCGGCCGCGAGCCGATGCTTCAGCGCCTTCCAGGACTGCGGGCCCGGGAGACCGGGATCGACGACGGTGAGACCGCGGTCGTCGACCAGGCCGTACATGTTGACGTGGCCGAGTCCCGGCATCCAGATCGGCAACTGCATGCGCAGCACGCCCGGCGCGACCTCGGTGACCTCGGTCGACGCGGGCTCCTGTTCCTGTCTGGGTTTGCGCGCCCGCGGCTGCGTGTCGGTCACGAGCGGCAGGGTATCCCGGCTCAGCCCACGAAGGAGTTTCCGTACAGCGCGCCGTCGTCGCCGAGCGCGACAACGCCCAGCAGATTGGACGCGATCGAGATCGTCACCGGTGGTCCGGCGAGGGTCCCGCCGAGAGATCTCCATCCGGACCAGCCGTTGTTGTACGTCTGGTACCAGGCGCCGTTCCCCACGCCGCGCACGTAGGCCTCGACGCCGCCCACGGAGCGACTGACGACCGCAGGGTCGGCAGTCAGGATCCCACCAAGATCCTGCGCGGGCCACCAACGATTCTGGAACGCCATTTGGTATGCGTGATCGTCGGTACCGCGCCACACCACATCGATGCGGCCGGCGCCCCACGACTCGACCGCCGGTTTGCCGCCGAGGTTCGCCGCAAGCGTTTCGATCGTCGAGGCATCGGACCCGCGGTGCATGAGCCGGTTGCCCGACGCTCGCCAGAACACGTCGACGCGTCCCGCACCCCACGAGATCACCGCCGGATCCGACGCGAGCCGGGTGGTCAACCGCGTCGCGCCCGACCATCTCGTGCCATCGAA
The DNA here is from genome assembly GCA_963837155.1 of uncultured Actinomycetes bacterium. Taxonomy (GTDB): domain Bacteria; phylum Actinomycetota; class Acidimicrobiia; order IMCC26256; family PALSA-610; genus DASQHW01. The sequence continues at coordinate 52,149 of CAWIMB010000001.1, forward strand.
CGTCGCATGCCGTAACGCATCGGCGCCGTTGCGCCAGTACACGTCGAGGTGGTTCGGGCTGTCGCTGACGAGCGCCGGCGTCCCTTGCACGACATCGCGGCTCACGTCCCGCCAGTTTGTCCATGCGCCGGCGTTGCCGTCCCAGGCGATGTACTTGAGCTTGTTGTCGGTATCGCGCGCGATGACGTCGATGCGGCCGGGCGCGGACGAGGCGACCGTGGGGTCGCCCGCGATCGAGCCACCGAGGTTCTCCCACCCGAACCCGGTCGAGTCGACGATCCAGCGGTGCTGCAACGTGTTGTCGCTCCCGCGCGAACACGTCGTACCGGCCGGGGCCGTACTGCACCAACGACGGTGTTCCGCGTAACGCACCGTCATGCCGGATCCAGCCCGACCATCCGGACGCGAGCACGTTGATCGTGCATTGGCCGCTCGACACCGAGTTCGGCGACGACAGTGTCACGGTCTTGGCGCCCGCGGTCGAGTATTTCGTCGTAAAGGTCGGTCCCGATCCGCTCGACGGCGTGCCGCCCGGCGCCGACCAGTTATAAGGCGGCGCGCCACCTGCTGCCTTCGCGGTCACGTTCTGGGTCCGCAGCGCTTGCGACATCGGCGCGCACGAGAGCGGTCGGTCGATGCGCACGGTCGCGGTCGTCGCGGTGCGGCCGACGAGCGTGATCGAATATCCGGCGGTGGTGTCGGAGAACGTTTGGTTCAGTCGCAACACGGCGTCGATGTCGGTGTCGCCGTTGCCCGTCGGTGTCGGATCGACGATCAGCGTGTCGACCGAGCGCGTCGGGATCATGTTGTCGATGTGGATGAACACGCCATCGAGCTTCGTAGCATCGAGCGTCGCGTCGAATCCGACGGGCTGCCGGTACTCCACCCAGAGATTCTCTTGGCCGTTCGGCCCGACCCGGCGGGGAATTCGGAGCGCCTTCGTCTCGGCACCACGCGTCTCCAACAGGCCGATCGTGTACGTGCCCGCGGTCGTGACGTCTTGCAGGCGCTCCGGGCCGAGCGCGGGATCGAAGAATCCGAGCATGGCTTTGTGGGGCGCGTTGTATTGGTTGCCGTATCCGCCCGATCCCATCACGTCGTACCGGTCGAAGTACTCGAGCCACTGACAACCCCCGGCGCCGGGCGTGCGGCTCGCGTTCGCGAGGTCGTCGTCCCTGATCGAGTCCGCGCCGCACTGCAGATAGTCCGCGTGCCCGAGACCCTGGTTGTGTCCGAACTCGTCCGCGTAGTAGCGCCATACGAGGCTCGCGTCGGCGTTGACGTTCGCCTGCGCCCAACCCATCGGAACGTTGCCGTCCTGCGTCGGCCAGATGTCGTTCTGGAACACCGAACCGGACGCGCCCGTACAGAAGTCGCTGAAGATCACGTAGAACGAGTCGAACTGGCGATAGTCGACCGACGGGTCGGCGAGGCGCAATCCCTCACGCACGTTGTCGCCACTACAGCTGTTGAACGAGGCACGGAACGGCCCGACGATCGTCGACACGACCGACCGCTTGCCGTAGGAGACCTCTCGGATGTACGAGTCGAGCGTCGTCATGCTCTGCTTCACTTGCTCGGTGCTGAGCGAGAACGTCGGGCGATCGGGGAACGTCAAGATGATCACGACGACGCGCTCGACTGCCTTGAAGGGCGCGGCCGCCGCGGCGCGTGCTTGCGTGGGAGTGACGTTCGGGTACATCCCACCGCGCGCTTGCAACACGGCACGCACTCGCGCCGAGGGCTGAACGACACGAGCGGGCGCGGGCGCGGACGCGACCGAATGGACAGCCGGACTGGGAGAGACAGGGTTGTCGATGCCGGCGGGAACCAACCCGACGACGGCAAGCGCCGCGACAACTGCACCGATCACGCAACTTCACGCGCGGTCCCCCACGGATCGAACATAGGCCCACGTTGGGCGGCGCGCTACGTGATTGAAAACGAATGAAGAACGAGCCTTACCTGTACGCCATTGGTGCGAACTTCTGCCACGGGCGGTTTGCTTCAGCGATGGCACCGCAGCCGAGGACAAGCTCTTCGTCGTGGCGGCGGGTCACGGCTTGGAGACCCACCGGAAGCCCATCGGACGCGCAGCCGACCGGGATGCTGACACCGGGCATGCCGGAGATGTTGAACGGCGCGGTGTAGGGCACCGACCCCATGCCACCGACACTCTGACCCGCAATCTCGAACGGCGGTGGACCCTCGGCGACGAACGCGGTCGTCGCAGTCGTCGGGGTCAGCAGGATGTCGATCTCGTCGAAGACCGCGGCGATCGCGGCGAGCAGCTCATCGCGTCTCCGCAACGCACGGAGCACCGTGTCCATCGGGAAGTCGCGCAAGCTGTCGTATCCGGCCTTCACGACCGGAGTGAGAATGTCGAGCGAACTCGCGTAGACACGCTCGCCGTAGTGCGTCGCGCCTGAGATGTTCGAGATGATCGACCAGGCCTGGCCGGGCTTCGGCAGACGGACGTCGACGTCGATCAGTTCGATCCCCGCGTCGGCGCACAATGCAAGCGCGGCTTCGTGCGCCAGCTTTTCGACTTCGGGATCGCAGACCGCGAACCCGAGGGTCGACGACCATGTGGCGCGTTTCCCGCTCAGTCGCGCGGCCGCGTCACCGGAGACCACGGCGTCCTCGTAAGAACGCGCCGGACGCGGCAACGACGTCGGGTCGATTGCGGTCGGTCCCGCGATCGCATCGACGTAGCGTGCCGCATCGCGTACCGACCGGCACATGGGCCCGGGGACCGACGTCAGCCCGTTGTCGAACGGCCCGTCGTTGCCGACCCGTCCGAAGCTCACCTTGAAGCCGAACAGACCGGAGTACGACGACGGAATGCGAATCGAGCCGCCGCCATCGCTTCCCGTGCAGATCGGCAGCATGCCCGACGCAACTGCGGCGGCCGACCCTCCGGACGAACCACCCGGCGTGCGCTCTGGGTTCCAAGGGTTGCGAGTGGTGCCGTGCAGGAATGTACGCGTCCAGTTCACCGATCCGAACTCGGGCGAGGTCGTGAGCCCGACGAACACTGCACCGGCCGCGCGCAGGCGCTTGGTCTCGGTGCAGTCGCGCTCGGCGATGTCGTGCTCGAAGACCTTCGACGCGTGCGTATTCGGCCAGCCTTCGACCTGCGCGAGCTCTTTGACACCCATCGGCACACCTGCCCACGGGCCGGGATCCTCGCCGCGCGCAACCGACGCGTCGACTGCCGCCGCCTGGGCCCGCGCCGATGGAACGTCGCGATAGGCGAACGCATTCAGCTCGGGATCAAGCTTGTCGACGCGTTCGAGGAAGACGTCGAGCAAATCAGCCGACTTCAACTCGCCGCGCCGGACATCATCGGCGAGCTCCCATGCATCGCGTTCCCACACCTCGGTCACGATTCCCCCTTCTTCTGCCGCGCGAGCTTCACCAACTCGGCGAACGAATCGTCGATACCACCTGCGAGGACCTCGAGATCGGCGAACGCGTCACGATCGGCCCAGAGCCCGAAGTGCATCGTGCCGTCGTACGAGAGGATGCCGACGACGACGGTGAGATTGCGCGTGAGCGGGACGATCGGGAACGCCTCGAGCAACCGCGCGCCCATCATGTACAGCGGAACCTGAGGACCGGGCACGTTGGTCACGACCAGGTTGAAGAACGGTTGTCGGTGGACGACCCGAGCCGCCAAGCTCATCAACGTCGGTGCGATGTAGTCGCTGACGCTCATGATCATCTCGGCGCCGAGGGCCTGCCGGCGCTCCTTCAAGTCACGCGTCTGCGCGGAGATGGTGTCCAGCCGCTCGATGGAGGTTCGTCCGTCGACGGGCAGGTTGACGAACATCGCCGACACCTTGTTGCCCAACGCGCCTCGCTGCTCGTCGGCGCGCACCGACACAGGACACAACACGCGCAGCTGTACGTCCTCGGTGGCATCACCGCGATGCTGGAGCAGACGCCGGAGCCCGCCCGCGACGCCCGTCAGCACGACATCATTGACCGTGCCCCCGAGCCCGGCGCGGATCTCCTTCACTTCCGCAAGCGGGACCCGCACGACCGACAAGCGACGGTGCCGCGCCGTGCGCGCGTTCAGCGACGTGCGGGGCGCGATCGCGTCGCGCGTCATCAGCGTGCCCATCGATCGCACCGCGTCACCGATTGCCGTGATCGCGTGGCGCGGGCCGCGCAACAGCGAACGCACCGAGCGGATGATCTCGGCCGGTTCAGTGATCCGCTCGCGCAACGTGTCGGCAAGCAGCTGCGATGACGTCGGCGCCGGCTCTGCCTTCCACTCCGTGACGACCGGCGGGTTGTACAACGGGGTGGCGTCGAGGAGCAGCGTCGCGACATCGACGCCCGACACACCGTCGATCAACGAGTGGTGCGTCTTTTGGATGATCGCGACGTGGGCGTCTTCCAAGCCCTCGACGAACCACAGCTCCCACAATGGTCGGTCGCGATCGAGGAGGTGCTCCTGGACACGTGTCGTGAGCGCGACGAGCTGCTCCCACGATCCTGGTTTCGGCAACGCGGTGAGACGAACGTGATAGGCGATATCGAAGCGGTCGTCGTCGACCCAGATCGGCCGGCCCTGGTCGTACGGCACCGACATGAGCTTCTTTCGGAAGCGCGGCATCAGCGGCAGGCGCGACAGCACGAGGTCGCGAACCTCCCGGATGCGGAAGTGCCCGTCGGCGTCGAAGAACGCCTCGCCTTCGAGGATGCTCATCGCGCCCACATGCATCGGGGTTTCGAGCCGCTCCATGTGGAGGAAGCTGGCGTCGAGCGCGGTCAAGCGGTCGTAGTGAGCCATGACAAGGGGATGGTAGGGGCGGCAGCTCGCTACGGTCTACGGACGCATGGGCATGAGGACTTCGACGACCGTATGGACGATCTCGCCGGCGCTGGTGCTCGCGCTCGACGAACAGCTCGGTGCACCGGTCGACAGCTACGTCAACGGATCGCAGACGTGGCTCGTCGGCGACGAAGATCAAAGCGAGATCATCCTCGAGTTCCGCTTGCACCCGGTCGCGGGCTATCGAACACCGACGGGGAGTTCGCACTACGACGTCTGGGAGACCGTGGTTGCACAACTCTCACAGGATGTCGACCCGCAAACGCTTCGGATCGGTGACGAGGTCCGGCCGCTGACGAGCATGTGGGACGGACTCGAGGCCTTCGCGGCGTACGGCGACGACGTCGAGCCCTCGCAGCTCGCGACGCTCGTAACCACCGCGCTCGGGCGCGCGCCCGACCATGCGGGCCTGGTCGATCACGGCGCGATCGGCGACGCATGGGAACGCGCCAACGGCAACGTCTCGCTCGTCGCATTGCTCGTGGCCGAGCTCACGTCCTGAGCGGCGTGCCTCACGGCTCGCGCCAGGGTGGGGCGCGGGGGGCGTCGTACCACGTGTCGACGTGTTCGCCGTCGATCGCCTTGAACGCGAGATCGACCCACCGATCCGCGCCCGCGAGCGGTGCGGGAAGCGCGTCACGCGCAAAGAAGCCGACCGCGCTCGTCTCCAGGGGATGACCCGCCAGCTTCCCGCCGAGCATGCGGCAGTGGAAGACCAGCGAATACATCGGCACTCGCGCGAATCCGAGCCGCAACCCGTCGAGGACCGCGATCAGCGACACCGGCTCGCATTCGATACCCGTTTCTTCGAGCACCTCTTTCATCGCGATCTCCGACGCTGAGTAGCCGACATCCGCCCAACCGACGGGATACAGCCACCACCCGGAATCGGCGCGCTGCGTCAGGAGGATTTCGCCCCGCTCGTTGGCGACGACTGCGGCGACCGCGACCTTCGGCGTCACGTACCCGGCGACACCTTGACCAACAGTGCTCAGCCATTCCTCGAACAACACGTCGGCTTCGGCCTCTTCGAAGGCGGCGGCACGAATGTCGGACGCGACCTTCAACACTTCTTCGAAGCGTTCGCGCTCGTACAGGCTCTGGGTGAACCCGAGACCCGTGCGCGCGATGCCTGACAGCGACTCGGCCCAGCGCAACAAATCGGCCGCCGACGGCGGATCATCCTTCTCGACCCCATCCATACGGCTACGCCCTCCGGCCCTCTCTCACCTATTGCTTGTCGAGCACAGCCCGGGCCTCCGGGCTGCGCCTGGCCGCGGGCGCACCCTATCCAGTGATGCGAGACGTGAGCGCCGCACGCAGGCGGTTGGTCATGTCGTCGTCGAGCTTGTGCCCGTCGGCGGCACGCACGTAGAACACGTCAACTACCCGCTCGCCGAGGGTCGCGACCTTCGCGACGCGGACGTCGAGGGTGAGATCGGCAAAGGCTGAGGCCAGCCGGTACAGCAGGCCGACGTCGTCGTCCGCGTGCACCTCGACGACAGTGTCGGTTTCCGACGCATCGGCATCGACGACAATCTTGACCGGCCCGGGTTCGGCGCCCGCCGACGCATACGCGCGCCGGCGCTCGTCCACCCGTGTTGGCAGGTCGAGATCACCGTCAAGAGCACGGTCGATCACCTCGCCAACCTTGGCACCGTCGTCGTCGACCCGGCCGAACGGATCCGCGGCCCGGAACACGTCGAGCGCGATGCCATCAGTCGTACCGAGCAGGTTCGCCTCGAGCACGTCGAGCCCACACACGGTGAGTGCGCCCGCCAGCGTCGCAAGCAGGCCCGGCCGGTCCGGGGCTGCGACGGTCACCGTGACGTGCCCGTCATCCCGAACACACCGCACGGCCGGCAGTTGTTCGAGCAGCTCCTCGTGCATCGCCATCTGTTCGGTATCGAACGCGAGGACGTACGTCTCCGGCAGGCGCGCAAGCAACGCCTGCGCGCGCGACTCGCCGAGATGTTCGGCGAGAGCCTGCCGGCGGTCTACCGCCACCGCACTCGCGGACGCCCGCTCGATCGCGGCGGCCGCCTTCACGAACAAGTCGCGGACGAGGCTTGCCTTGGCGGGGCTCCACGCGGCCGGTCCGGTCGCACGCGAGTCCCCAATCGTCAGGAGATACAGCAGACGGAGTCGTTCGGGATCGCTCGCGCAGGCGGCCGCGACGTTGTCGGCAACCGAAGCGTCAGAGAGATCGCGGCGCGTTGCAACTTCGGCCATCATCAGGTGATTGCGTACGAGCCACACGAGGATCTCGCGGCCTTCGCTGTCGAGATCGATACGGCGCGCGAAGCGCTCGGCTGTCTCCGCGCCGACCTCGGAGTGATCGCCCGGCCTGCCCTTGGCAATGTCGTGCAACAAGGCGCCGAGCAAGAGAATCTCGGGCCGGCGGCACGCGCGCGCCACGATGCCGTCAACGTCGCCGCGCTCGTGATCTCGCCGATCGCCGGCATCGAGCAGGCACGCACATTCGGCAACCGCCTCCAGGAGGTGCCGGTCGACGGTGAAGCGGTGATAGGCGTTTCGTTGCGGGAGCGAACGTACGTGTTCCCACTCGGGAAGCACGCGCACGAGCACACCCTCGTGATCGAGAGCCTCGAATACGGGCACCGCGTTCGCGCCCGCGCGCAGCAATCGTAAGAACGCCGCCCGTTCCCATACGTCCCACGTCGGATCGGCGATTGCACGCAGACGTGTCAACGACGCGCGTTCGAACGGCACGTCATGCTCGGCCGCGGCGGCTGCAGCCTCCAGTGTGCGCAATGCGGGCACCGAGCCGTCGGCGTCGGCCTCGACCTGGACCCGACCCTCGCGCAACGTCACCCCTTCGGCGAGCGGCTGATCGGGTCGTGCCCCTCGACCACTCGGGCCCGTCAGGCCATCGCGCACGCGCCCCCAGACGTCACCGGTCGTCCATGCGATATCCCGTGACGCCGACGACAGCTCTCGCACCAGCATGTCCGCGTCGGCGACGCCGAGCGCGGCGGCGACGGCATCCTGTTCCTGCAGCGCGAGCCGATCGGTCCGCGAGGTCGTGACGCGCTGGAGTGCGACGCGCAGGTCGAGCAAGAGCTCGCGCCCGGAAGAGACGCGCTCGAGGTCCGCAGCCGCGAGGTAGCCGCGGGAGATCAGCGCATCCGTGCCGCCAGGTTGCCCGAACGCCCAACCGGCCCACGCGAGCGACTGCACATCACGCAACCCGCCCGCGCCTTCCTTCAGATCGGGTTCGAGCATCTCCGCGACAGGGCCCGGGCGCAGCCGTCGCAGCTCGGCGGCATCGGCGAGCGCGCGCAGCATGCGCTCGTGCCGGCGACCGGCGAGTTGACGAACCTTCTGTTCGAGCTCCGACGTCAGCGACGCATCTCCAGTGATGTGCCGCACCTCGAGCAGCGCGGTAAGCGCGTCGAGATCGTCGTCGGCGAGCGACACCGAGTCCTTCACCGTGCGGGCGCCGTGGCCGGTGACGAAGCCGGCGTCCCACAGCGGGTACCAGAGCTCCTCGGTCATGGCGCGCACGACGTTCGCGCTGCGCCGCCCCCGCAACCCGTGGACGAGGAGCACGTCGACGTCCGACCCTGGGCACAGCTCCTGCCGTCCGTACGATCCGAGCGCAACCAGCGCGACGGCTTCGCGCCGTTCGAGCCGGTCGAACGCCTCCGTCAGGGCGCGGTCGACGGCGTCCGCGAGCGCGTTGCCGAACTCGCGGCCGCGCAATGACACATCCCCGAGCAGCGCGGCCCGTGCTTCGCGCAGCCGCGCTGCGATGACATCACGATGCGCATCAGAGCGCGTCGGAACCTGCCTCTCCAGTACGAATGCGGAATACGTTCTCGACCGGCTCGACCCAGACCTTGCCGTCGCCGATCTTGCCGGTACGCCCCGCCTCCATGATCCGTTCGACCACGTCGGACGCCTGCGCGTCCTCGACGAGGGTTTCGAGCTTTACCTTGGGGACGAAGTCGATCGTGTATTCCGCGCCACGGTAGACCTCGGTGTGGCCGCGTTGGCGACCGAACCCCTGCACCTCAGTGATCGTGATGCCGTGCACGCCAAATTCCTGAAGTGCGGTTTTCACGTCGTCGAGCTTGAACGGCTTGATGACGGCTACGACGAGCTTCATCGAGTGCTCCTGTCTCCCTCAGAAATCCCAGTCGTTCGGTCGGACCGTTCGCGCTTACCGCTCGGCAAACGAGTACCCACTTTCGGAATGCTCGCCGAGGTCGAGCCCCGTGTCCTCTTCATCCTCGTCGACGCGCACGCCGCCGGGCATCACCTTGTTGAGCACGAACACGATCGCAAGCGTGATGAGGCCCGACCACACGATCGTGGCGATGACCGCGGTGAACTGGTACCCGAGGAGCGTCAAACCACCGCCGAGGAACAGACCGTCGGCGCCGGCACTGTTCACCGCCTTGTCGGCGAAGAGCCCGAGCAGCAGCGAGCCGACGATGCCGCCGACGAGGTGCACCCCGACAACATCGAGGGCGTCGTCGTAGAGCAGCTTGGACTTCACTTGAATCGCGGCGTAGCAGACGGCACCCGCGATGAGGCCGATCGCGATCGGCGACATGCCACCGACGAAGCCCGCGCACGGAGTGATCGCAACCAGGCCGGCGACGGCACCGGATGCGCCGCCCAGCGTTGTCGCGTGGCCGGTGTGCAAGCGCTCGACGATCAGCCAGCCGATCATGGCGGCGGCCGCGGCCATGTGCGTGTTCACCAGTGCCTGGGCCGCGAGACCGTTCGCACCCAGGGCCGAACCGGCGTTGAAGCCGAACCATCCGAACCACAGGATTCCGGTGCCGATGAGTGTCAGCGGCAGGGAGTGCGGAGGCATCGGTGAGTTCGGCCAGCCCCGCCTGCGACCGATGACCAACACAACCGCGAGCGCCGCGATCCCCGCATTGATGTGCACGACGGTGCCGCCGGCGAAGTCCAGCGCGCCGAGATCGAACAGCCACCCGGACGGCGCAAAGACCCAGTGCGCCACCGGCGCGTACACGAGAACCAACCACAGCCCGAGGAACCATACCCAGGCGCCGAAGCGCATGCGGTCGGCAATCGCGCCGGTGATCAGCGCCGGGGTGATGACGGCAAACATCAGCTGGTACGCCATGTACAGCGACGGCGGGATCGTCAGCGCGAGCCCGGGCGGGCCGGTGTTGAAATGGCCCAGCCACGCGAAGTCGAAGTTGCCGATCCACTTCCCAGTGCCGCCGAACGCGAGCGAGTAGACGACGATCGCCCACAGGACGCTCACGAGCCCGAGGCAGAAGAAGTTCTGCATCAGCATCGTGAGCACGTTCTTGGCGCGGACCATGCCGCCGTAGAAGAACGCCAGACCGGGCGTCATGAACATGACGAGTGCCGCAGAAGCGAGCACCCAAGCGGTATCTCCCGAGCTGATATCAGCCGCGACGATGCGCAATTCGGTACCCCCCAAGTCGGTGCCGGCAGAAGTCTGACAGGAAGCTGATTCGCTGGTCCGGACTTGCGTGTTACAGCTTCGTTACAGTCAGCGATCCATCAGCGGGCTGCCCGGCGGCCGCCAGCGGCGGGTTGCCGAGACGAGCGCACGCAGGTCCTGCGCGGGTTGCGGTGGCGCGAAGAAGTATCCCTGCGCCTCATCGCATCCCAGTTCGACGAGCTCGGCGAGCTGGATCTCGGTCTCGACCCCTTCGGCGACGACGCGCAGCCCGAGCGCGTGTGCGAGCCCGATGACCGCCGAGACGATCGCGCGGTCACCGGGATCCTCCCCGAGGCCGTCCACGAACGCCCGGTCGATCTTCACGGTGTCCACGGCGAAGCGTTTGAGGTAGCCGAGCGACGAGTACCCGGTGCCGAAGTCGTCGATCGCGAAGCTCACACCGAGGGCGCGGAGCTGTTGGATCACGCGGATCACCGCCTCGGCGTCGTCCATCAGCACGCTCTCGGTGATCTCGAAGCAGAGGTTCGACGGCGCGACACCATTCCGGTGGATCACATCCGCGACCTGTTCGGCGAGATCAGCCGCCGCGAGCTGCCGGGCCGAGAGGTTGATCGAGACCGCGAAGTCCTTGTGCTCGAGCTGCCACCTGGCAGCCTGCGCGGCTGCGTGCTCCAGCACCCACGCACCCAACGGCAACACCAGACCGGTCTCTTCGGCAAGCGGCACGAACTCGGCCGGTGCCACGAGCCCGCGCTCGGGATGCTGCCAGCGCACGAGCGCCTCGGCACCGATGCAACGTGCGTCTTCGAGACGCACGATCGGCTGGAAGAAGAGCCGCAGCTCACCTCGTTCGATCGCGCGGTGCAGCGCGTTCTCCGTCGCGTGGCGGGCGAGGGCGCGCTCGCGGATCGTGTCGTCGAAGAACTCGATGCGGCCCGGCCCTCCCGCCTTGGCGTGGTACATGGCGGCGTCGGCGTCGCGCAGGAGCTCGTCGGCTGTCTCCTCGCCGGTCGTTGCCAGCGCGATGCCGACGCTGACCCCAACGTATGTCTCGGCATCGCGGACGATGAACGGCTGGGCGATCGACTCGAGGAGCCGCTGCGCGATCTCGACGGCGCGGGCTCGCGCCGAGCCGTCGGCGAGGTCCTCGCACAGGATCGTGAACTCGTCACCGCCGAAGCGCGCCACGGTGTCACCGGGGCGCACCACGGCCTCGAGCCGTCGCGCGACCGAAACGAGCAACTCGTCGCCCGCGTCGTGGCCGAGGCTGTCGTTGACGTTCTTGAAGCGATCCAGGTCCAGGAACAGCACGGCGACGCGCGCTTGCGTCCGCTGGCCACGCGCGGTCGCAAGCTCGAGGCGGTCGAGGAACAGCAGCCGGTTCGGCAGACCGGTGAGAGGATCGTGCATCGACTGGTGCGCGAGTCGATCCTCGAACGCCTTTCGTTCGATCGCGATCGATGCAAGGTGCGCGACCAGCGAGAAGATTCGCTGCTGCTCCTCGTCGGGCCCGTCCTTCCCGCTCGCGGCGCGGCCGTAGGCCGCGACGGTTCCGAGCATCGTGCGGCCGTCCGCAGCCAGGATCGGTGTCGACCACGCCGCTTCCACGCTCTGGTCAACGAGGGCCTCGCGCCCGACTCCCGATGACGCCGCGAGCCGCAACGTCGCACCGTCGGGTTCGAGCAGGAAGACGGCGCACGACAGCTTCGAGAAGTGTTGCTCTACGCTGCTCGCGATCGCATGCAGCGTCTCCTCGAGGGGCACGCCGCGGGCGACCTGCTCGAGAATGCCCGCCTGGTTCGCGGTGAGCACCCAGGCTCGCCGCTCCTCGGTGACGTCGTGACCGACGGATTGCACTTCCATGACCGCGCCGGCGTCGTCAAGAAACGCGCGGTCGATCCATCGGTAGCAGCGACGCGCCCCATCGGTGCTCAGTTCCCACTCGTCGTACGTTTGCAGCTCCGTGCCGGTACGGAACGTCCGCAGACGCTGAAGCATCGCCTCCCGCGCCGCGGGCGGGTGCAGATCCGTGAGCGACGAACCGATGAGCTCGCTGCGAGTGCGACCGTAGAAGTCGGCGAACGCGCGGTTCACAAACGTGATCGTCGTATCCGGGAGATACCGGCACACGAGCTCGACCTGGTCGTCGACGACCGCGCGATATCGCGCCTCGCTCTCCCGAAGGCGGGATTCGCTCTCTCGCAGAGCCCGCTCGGAGCGCTTGCGGTCGGTGATATCGCGGATCGTCATCACGATCCCCTGAACCGACGGGTCGCCGAGAAGATTGTTGGCAACCACCTCGGCGTCGACCGGCATGCCGTCGCCGCGACGAATGCGTACCTCGGCCGGTCGTGACACTCCCGGCGTCGCGCAGGTCTCGTCCCACAGGTCGATGGCACGCGTCAGGTCGTCGGGGTCGATCGCCGAGAACACACTCTCGGGATCGCCCGTGGATGCGTCTGCGAACATGGCGTCTGCGACTGGGCTGCTGTACTGCACGGAACCGTCGGACGCGAGCACGCAGATCGCGTCGGTGACGCTCGACAGGTACGCGCGAAGGCGTTCTTCCGAAGCCCGCACCGCGACGTCCGCCTCGAACGATTCGGTGATGTCGCGAGCGTTGATCACGATGCCGCGCACCGCGGGATCGTCGAGCAAGTTGCTCGCCGCCATCTCGATCCAGCGTGGCGCGCCGTCCCCACGAGGGAGACGGAACGTCACGCGCTCGGTAGAGCCGGCTTCCGCGCGCAGCCGCGCGAACATCGCCTGCAGCGCCGGGCGATCCTCCTCGAACGCGGAGATCACATCGCCAATCCGTCGACCGAGCACCTCGCGGCGTCGTGACTCCGGCGAACTCGCACACGCTCGGGCTGAGGTACCGCATCGTGCCGTCGTCGCCGATGACCATCACCATGTCGGTCGAGTACTGCACGAGCGAGCGGAACCACACTTCGCTCTCGTGCACCGCCTGACTCGCGCGCTTCTGCTCGGTGACGTCTGCGAGGACGGCAACGGCCGTCACGACACGACCAGCGGCATTCCGCAGCGGCGCGATCGAAACGTCGACGTCGACCGGTTCGCCGTCGCGTCGCTCGTACCGGCGCGCGTAGCTCTTCAAGGTGCGGCCGCGAAACACCCGCTCGATGAGGTGGTCGATGTCGGCTTTGGTCTCGGCGGTGATGAATGGTGGCGCGCCGCCGACGACGTCTTCGGCGGGCCAGCCGAACAGCTCCTCGGCCGCGTGGTTCCACACGTGCACCGTGCCGTGGCGGTCGAGCGCAAAGATGGCAAGCGGAGAAGACTGCACGATCGCGCGGAGCACGGCTTCGCTCCGCCCGCGTGCGGCCTCGGCCGCGTGCCGTTCGGTGAGGTCACGCGAGAGCGCGGAGTAATACTCGATCTCGCCGCGTTCGTCGTGGTGTGCAACAACGACGACTTCGACCGGAAGGGTGCGGCCGGCGCTGTTCACGGCGACGAGCTCGCCGGACCACTGGCCCTTGGTCTCGAGCGCTTGTCCGAGGTCGACGAGGACACCGTCCGGCGCGTCGAGATAATCGGCCGGGCCGAGCGGCGGAACGGCATCGTGCCCGCCGATCTCGAAGAACTCGCGTGCGGCGGCGTTCGCGAAAAACATGCGGCCGTCACGGTCGTGGAACGACACGAGGTCGGGCGTGGACTCGATCGCGCGGCCGAGCATCGCGGCCCCGCGTTCGAGTGCTCGCTCGTCGGTGACGTCGACGATCGAGCCGACGAAGCCGTGCATCGCGCCGTCGGCGTCAACGACCGGCGCGCCTTGTGCGTGCAGCCAGCGTGTTTCACCGGTCCGGCGCCGAATGCGGAGCTCGACGTTCGACTCGCGTCGCTGCGCGGCGATCAACTCGCCTGATTCGACGGTGCGCGCAAGATCGTCGGGGTGCACCCATTCGAGGAAGGAACGGCCGACGAGTCGATCGACCGGCTCGCCGATGATCTCCGCGAGGCGGCGGTTCGCGTAGTTGATGAGCCCGCCGTCGGCGACGAAGTAGATGCCCGTCGGGGACGAGTCGGCGATGCGACGGAAGCGCTCCTCGCTCTCGTCGAGCGCACGCTGGATCGAACGCAACGACGTCACGTCGCGGCCGAGGAGCGAGTAATGCGCGACGTCACCGCCGGGCCCGCGATGGGCGACCACCGTGCACTCGAGCTCGACCGACCGACGGTCGAGCGCGGCGAGGACAACGTCGCCCGTCCACGTACTTGCAGTTTCGAGCGTGTCGCGCAGCTCCTGCCCGAGCGCGTCGCGCCGCGCAACCGGAACGAGATCCGAAACGCCGACATCGCCGAGCGCCTCGAGATCGGGAAGCGCGAGACCCCGCCGCGCCGCGGGATTGGCATATCGCAGCCGGAGGTCGGGATCGGCGACCAAGATCCATTCGTCGAGAACGTCCGCGAGCTCGGTCAGGCGCGCGACGGCTTGCGCGTTGCGTCGCTCATCGGTGAGATCCTCGAGGGACGCGAGGTACCCGGTCAGGGTGCCCGCGTCACCGCGCACCGGGACCGCACGGATGTGTGCCGGCCGTTCGTCCACTGCGCCGCGCACGATGCGACACTCGAGGTCGACCGCCTCGTCGGGCGCGTTGCGGTTCTCGAAGGCGTGGGCGACGCGCGTGCGGTCGTCGACGTGCACGGCTTCCAGCCAGCCGTGCCCAAGCGCCTGTTCGTGCGACAGGCCGAGCAGCGCGAGCAGCGCATCATCGATGAACACCGCGCCGAGACCGAGCTCGGTACGGAACACGCCGACTGCCGGCGGTGCCGACGATGGTTCGGTCTGGCTCTCGGCGAGCCGGATCACCGCAAGGACAGCGCGTCGCATCGCGAGCCGTGTCCGAGGGAGGAAGCGGTTCGAGTTGCACGTCGACGACGACGCGCGCACCGTCGGGGCCCACGAGCGCGACCTGCTCCCGGGTTGCGCGGTCGCGCTGGGCGCCGGCGCGGACCCGATCGAGCAGCGCGCGCACGCCTTGCGGCGCGGTCTCGACGACCAGCCGGACGTTGGAGTCGTCGAGGCCGAACAACGTGCGCGCCGCGTCGTTCACGACGTCGAGGAGCAACGCACCCGTCGGCTCCACGCGCGCGAGCAGCACGGCGTCGGTGCCACCGCCGAGCGTGCCAGGAGCAACGCGCATCGCGGGATTCGGATCGATCGACCCGCCCGCGTTCGTCCCCCCGCCCATCCTGCGCTCCTCCTCCCGCGCCCCCCACGCGCCGGCTGATCCTCGCTCGTCGCCGGTCATGACTCAACCCCTTGTCCGGGCGCTGCCAGGTGCTGGATGGCCTTTGCCTTGCCAATGCCCCACGCGAGCAGCGCACCGCCGAGGTCTTCATCGCCCAGATCGGTGATCGCTTTTGGGACAATCCCGTACACATCGTCGGGAAAGCTGCGAACGTCGTATTGATCCCGCTCCACCTCGGGGATTCCGGCCCCGGCCAGGACCTCGGTTGCCTCCCGGCGCAGCGACCGGACGATCTGGAGCGGGGTGGCTCGCTGCCAGGCGGGGTCGAGCGCGAACAGTGCCCGCAGCTCGGCGACGATCCGGGTCACAGCGCGGGCTCCGGCGACGTGCGCCTTTTCGATCGTGGCCGCCCTGCTCGCCGCGTCGAGCCGGCCCCACGCATCGACGATGTCCGTGACCGAATGCACGACCCACGCAGCGCCGAGACGCTCGACGCCCGCGACGATCGCATCGGCGCCTTCCGCCATCAGTGTCTTGGGGTCAGACGACAAACATGGCTCCCTCGCTGCGCCATCCCTGGCTTCGCGGCGTCCGCACGGTGCGCCAACATCGTCGCGTGCGGATGCGGGCATTGTCGGTCTTCGAACGGATCGTCTACCACTGCGTCTGCCTTGACTCGGGTGATCCCGCGCACCCGGTGCTCGAAGTGGACGCGTTGTTGCACGAAGGCGACGCCGACGGTCCGCTGCTCGTCGCAGTCGCCGACTTCAAACGGATGATCGGCGTCGACGCAACCAATGCCGCGCTCGGCGAGCTCAGACGTGCGGGCCGCACCGAAAGCCACGACGGCGTGGAGTACGTGACGTTCCCGATGTGGGAACCCGTGCGCGACTAGCTGCGTGCTATCCCGCGACGACGTCGCCTTCCATGCGGTTGACCGAGCAGCCGAGACCTTCGAGGTACGCGATCGCTTCGTCACGAGCCGGATGGGGCCCGGAGAGCTCGAGGATCACCCAGCCGGAATGGGCCTCGACGTTCGCGCGCCGGATGTTCGGCACGACGTCGTAGCGCTTCACGAGCTCGTAGATCATCGGGCGGTCGACGAGCTCCTCGGGAAACGACACGAAGAGGCGTACGGCATCGGGATTCTGCGTCATCGCGCGTCTCCCTCGGCACGCAAGCCCACGCGCGCGCAGGCGTCTTCAGGCGAGCACACGAGACCGGTGAAGAACGGACCGAACTCGGCGTATCGCGCGGAGACCGGATCGAAGCGCATCTCGTAGACGATCTCCTTGAGCGCGGCCGGGTCATCGGCGAGCAACGTGACGCCCCATTCCCAGTCGTCGATGCCGGTCGAACCCGTGATCAACTGCAGCACCCGGCCCGCGTACGTGCGGCCGACGCGCGCGTGGCCGGCCATCAACTCCTTGCGCTCCTCGAACGCGAGCTCGAACCAGTTCGCGCCGGCCGACCGGCGCTTCGACATCGGATAGAAGCACGCGCAGCGCTTCATCGGCAGCCGCGGGTGGATGCGGTTCTCGCGATAGTGCGCGATCCGTTCGCGCCATACGGCCAGCCGCTCTTCGAGTGCGTCGCCGACGAGATGTTCTTCCGCAACGAGACGCGCCCGCTCTTCATCCTCGGTCGCGCCGTACTCGGAGAGCTCGGTGAGCGACACGTACGACCACACCGGCTCGATCGGCGCCGCGAGCAGCTCCTGCTGGAACCGTTGCAAGCGGGCGAGATCGGGGCCGAGCGCAATGATCCCGAGATCGGCCTTGTGCCCGAGCATCGCCAACGACAGGGCCTGGTGCCCGTCGGCTTCGAGGGCAGCGACCGCGTCGACGATGAGCTTTGCGGCCGCGGGCTCGCGCTCGGCCCACGCTCGATCGACGCGGTAATAGAGATGCAGCACGCCCCACCCGAGCGACGGCGTCACAGCCTCCATGACACCCGAGGGTACCCGCGCCCGTTCGGCCGTCTACCAGTGCGTGCCCCATCGCGTACCTGCGTCAATGAGGCAGCCCACACCTGCCGTAGTAACGCAGGTTCGCTGCAGATGATGCCCGCGCATGCGCCACTGAAACAGCTACCCCCGGGTGACCTGGTTCGGCGGCGGGGCTTGGACGTCGACCGGCGTGCCGAAATCGAAGAACTCGATCGACACGCTCATCGCCCCCGAGGTTCGGGCGCCGAGGATGTCGGCAAGGTCGAGGTGCATCGTGACTTTGCGCGCCCGACCCTGCGCGTCAATCCACGCGTCAGTGGGGAGCTTGGCGGAGCCGAAGTTCGGCGCGTAGATCGCGAGGCGATCTCGCAGCGCCCTGGGCATCCACGCGTCCCGCAATGCTTTCGACATGTCGATCACCGCCCGATAGTGCGTGGTGGCGACGCCGCGAACGGCCTCGGTGCCGATGATCTTCACCCTGTCCGAGACGCCCGCCAGGAACGCGAGGTACTGAGTGGGGTCGCTCTGCGAACCCGCGAGGCCCTTCAGACTGGCACCGAGCAACTGCCTCGGGTCGACCGAAAGCCACGGCTTGCCCGGACTGGTTCCTGCGGGCAGGCGCATGTAGATGATGCCGTCGACCGTGCGTTGTTCGATGGTGCCGAACCCCGGCATGTTCATCACCAACGTCGAGTCCTGCGTCGCGAAGTTCACGACGCCCGCCACAGTGACCTCGGCGTTGCCCGCGCCGGGAACACCGTTCGTCGAGATCGACATCGCGATGCGCGCCGTCTTGGCTTCCGACGTCGCGGTAACCGCACCAACGAGCGCGGCGCGCCCATCTGTGGTCGGCCCGGGCGTCGGCTTTGGGATCGTCGTCGGTGCCGGCTTGGCCGCTAGCTTCTTCTTCAGCCTCGGCTGCGGTTTCGCTGTCTTGGCGCGCGCAGTCGTCGGAGCGGTTGTGTTGTCGAAGTTCGTGCCCCCGCACGCCGTGGCTGCCAGCGCGACGACGACCAGCGCGGCGATTCTCCGCCCACCCATGTCCTGCCCCTTTTAGACCTTTTACCCCACAATGTCGCTAGCTTAGCGGGCACAAGAAAGGGCGCCCCGGCGAAGCGGGGCGCCCTTCGAAATCGGGTGAACGACGAAGGCTTTAGAAGTCCATGTCGCCCATGCCGCCGGGCATCCCGCCCGGGGCTCCGCCGGCACCGGCGGGGGGCTCGGGCTTGTCGGCCACGACCGCCTCGGTGGTGAGGAACAGCGCCGCGATCGACGCCGCATTCTGCAGCGCGGAACGCGTGACCTTGGCCGCGTCGATGACGCCGGCCTTCACGAGGTCCTCGTACTCACCGGTGGCGGCGTTGAGGCCGTTCGCACCCTTGAGGTTCTTCACCTTCTCGACGATGACGCCACCCTCGAAGCCGGCGTTCACCGCGATCTGCTTGAGCGGCTCCTCGAGCGAGCGGGAAACGATGCGCGCACCAGTGGCCACGTCGCCTTCGAGCGTGCTTATGACCTCGGCGACCTTCGCCTGCGCACGCACGAGCGCGACCCCGCCGCCGGGCACAACGCCCTCTTCGACCGCGGCCTTCGTGGTCTGCACCGCGTCCTCGATGCGGTGCTTCTTCTCCTTGAGCTCCACCTCGGTCGCGGCGCCGACCTTGATGATCGCGACACCACCCGACAGCTTGGCGAGCCGCTCTTGGAGCTTCTCGCGGTCGTAGTCGGAGTCGGTGTTGTCGATCTCGTTGCGGATCTGCGTGATGCGACCCTGCACGTCGGTCTTGGAACCGGCGCCTTCGACGATCGTCGTCTCGTCCTTGGTGACCACGATCTTGCGCGCCTTACCGAGCAGCTCCAAGCCGATGCTCTCGAGCTTGAGGCCGATCTCCTCGGAGACGACCTGGCCGCCGGTGAGGATCGCCATGTCCTGCAGCATCGCCTTGCGGCGCTCGCCGAAGCCGGGCGCCTTGATCGCAACCGACTTGAACGTGCCTCGGATCTTGTTGACGACCAGCGTGGCGAGCGCTTCGCCCTCGACGTCCTCGGCGATGATCGCGAGCGGGCGACCCGACTGCATCACCTTCTCGAGCACGGGCAGCAAATCCTTGACGGCGCTGATCTTGTTCGAGACGAACAACACGAGCGCGTCGTCGAGCACCGCTTCCATTCGCTCGGGGTCGGTGACGAAGTACGGCGAGATGTAGCCCTTGTCGAAGCGCATGCCCTCGACGAGGTCGAGCTCCATGCCGAACGTCTGGCTCTCCTCGACGGTGATCACACCGTCCTTGCCGACCTTCTCGAGCGCCTCGGCGATCATCTGGCCGATCTCCTTGTCGGCCGCGGAGATCGCAGCGACGTTGGCGATCGCGGCCGGGTCGGTGTCGACCTTCTTCGCTTGGCGCTTGATGTCCTCGACGGCCGCCTCGACCGCGGCGTGGATGCCGAGACGAAGGTCCATCGGGTTGGCGCCGGCCGCGACGTTGCGCAGGCCTTCACGCACCATGGCCCACGCGAGCACGGTGGCGGTGGTGGTGCCGTCGCCGGCGACGTCGTCGGTCTTCTTGGCGACTTCCTTGACCAGCTCGGCGCCGATCTTCTCGTACGGGTCTTCGAGGTCGATCTCCTTGGCGATCGACACGCCGTCGTTCGTGATCGTGGGGGCGCCCCACTTCTTCTCGAGTACGACGTTGCGGCCCTTCGGGCCAAGCGTGACGCGCACCGCGTCGGCGAGCTTGTTCATGCCCGCCTCGAGTGCCCGCCGGGCGTGCTCGTCGTAGGCAATTTGCTTCGGCATAAGGCGAAATCTCCCTCAGGGCAGCGAGCTGTGGCCGCATGTGCGGGCGGACTGGTTAGCACTCAAGCTACCAGAGTGCTAACCGAGTTTGGCACTCGTCGCTGGCGAGTGCAAGCCCGCCCCCGGAGCGCTCGGGCGTAACCTGAGGCCGTGGCGGAAATGCACGACACCACCGAGGAATACCTGGAGACGATCCTCTCGATCGAGGAGGAAGGGATCGTTCCGCTTCGCGCCCGACTGGTGGAGCGGCTCGGGCTGTCGGCCGCCGCGGTCTCCGAGACCATCTCCCGGCTCGAGGACCAGGGCTATGTCGAGCTCGCGGGCGACCGACGCTTGAACCTCACCGCGAAAGGGCGGGGGCTCGCGACCACGGTCGTGCGCCGGCACCGGCTCGCCGAGCGTCTGCTCGTCGACGTCATCGGCCTCGAATGGGAAAAGGTGCACGCGGAGGCGGCGCGCTGGGAGCACGCGATCTCATCGGACGTCGAAGAGAAGCTCGTGCAGTTGTTGGGCGATCCGGCGACATGCCCACACGGCAACCCCATCCCGGGTTCGCACAACGTCGGATCGACACTCGAGACCGTGCCCCTCGCCGAAGTGCAGCCCGGGCCGATCGTCGTCGTGCGGGTAAGCGAACGACTCGAGATGTCAGACGACGCGCTTGTGCTCGTCGCCGAAGCGCAACTCATGCCCGGGTGCGACGCAACCGTGATCGCGCGTGAGCCCGACAGCGTGACGGTGAAAACGGCGACCGGGGAGTACGCGGTGCCGAATCGGGTCGCGGAATCCCTCTACGTCGCCGCACGCTGAAGCCGCCAGATCATGTGCGGCTTGAGCGGGAAGTGCTTGAAGGTGCGTTCCTGCCAGGGCGTGAACCCGAGGCGGCGCGCAACTGCCTGCGACGCCTTGTTCTCGTGCAGGATCACGCTGTAGATCTCGCCGACGTCATGGTGCGCGAACACGTAGTCGCGTGCGGCTGCGCCCGCTTCGGTCGCGTAGCCCTTGCCCCAGTGGTCGGGGTGCAGCGTCCAGCCGATCTCGATGCCGGGCCAGTCCTCGCGTTCGGGCCAGTGTGAGCCGGCGCGTCCGACGAACTCACCGGTGTCCTTCGCTTCGAGCGCCCACTGGCCCGTGTTGCGCAGCTGCCATTGGCCGAGCCACATCTCCATCTGCGTGAACGCTTGCTCCCGGCCGATGTCGTCGGCGAGATGCAGCGACGCACGCACTTCGGGTGACTGCAACACCGCCGTGTACGCGTCGAGGTCGCGCTCGTGGAACGGGCGCAAGAGCAACCGCTCGGTCTCAACGGTCGGGCAATATTCATGGTCGCGCTCGCTGCGGGCCGGGATACCCGGCCCGCGGACGCTCGCCGCTCCGGCGAGTTCGCTGCGCTCTGCTCCGCTCACCGCGTCGTGTGACTAACCGCCGGCGACGGCGGGGACGATCGAGACGACCTGGCCGTCGGTGACCGCCGTGTCGATGCCCTGCAAAAAGCGGATGTCCTCGTCGGCAACGAACACGTTGACGAAGCGGCGGAGCTCACCCTTTTCGTCAAAGAGGCGCTCTGCGAAACCGGCGTGGGCGCCGTCGAGCGCCTTCAACGCCTCGGCCACCGTGCCCGCCTCGACGGGCACCTCCGACGCACCACCCGACAGGTTCCGAAGCTGGGTCGGGATCCGAACGGCGACGGTCATGATGGCTCCCTCGCTGCGGCGCACCCTCCGGCGCACCTCCGCTGCGTCCGCACGGTCATGAAGTCCCCTCGATGTCGAAGGCCTCGTGGAACGCATCCAGCGTAGGGGCAATCGTGGCGGTCGGGCCGGACGTCGACGACACCGCCTCGATCGTCTTGAGCCCGTGACCCGTGATGTACACGACGACGCGCTCGTCGGGCCGGATCGTCCCGTCTGTCGCCAGCTTCTTCAGCGTTGCGACGGTTACGCCGCCCGCGGTCTCGGCGAAGATGCCTTCGGTCGCGCGAGCAAGCGCATCCCCTCGACGATCTCGCCGTCGGTCACCGCCGCGAAGCCGCCACCCGTGGTGCGTACGACGTCCAGCGCGAAGTATCCGTCGGCCGGATTCCCGATCGCGAGCGACTTGGCGATCGTGTCGGGCTTCACCGGGCGGATCGTGTCGGACTCCTCGAGAAACGCCGTCGCGATCGGCGAACACCCGAGGGCCTGGGCACCCGACACACGTACCTGGGGCGGCGCATCGAGCAGCCCGACGCGATGCAGTTCCTCGAAGCCCTTGCGGATCTTCGTGAGCAACGAGCCACTCGCGGCCGGCACCACCACGTGGTCGGGGACCTGCCAACCGAGCTGTTCGGCGGTCTCGAACGCGAGTGTCTTGCTGCCCTCCGCGTAGAACGGACGCATGTTCACGTTCACGAACGCCCACTCGTACACGCCGGCGAGCTCGGCGCACAGCCGGTTGACGTCGTCGTAGTTGCCTTCGATCGCAACAAGGTTGCCGCCGTACACGGCAGTAGTGACAACCTTGCCCTGCTCGAGGTTCGACGGAATGAACACGTAGCTGCGAAGTCCGGCGCGCGCGGCATGCGCAGCTACGGAGTTCGCGAGGTTCCCGGTGGACGCGCACGCCGCGACCTTGAAGCCGAACTCGAGCGCCTTGCTCAAGGCGACGGAGACGACACGATCCTTGAACGAATTCGTCGGGTTGCGCGTGTCGTTCTTGATCCAGACCTCACCGAGACCAAGCTCGGCGGCGAGGCGGTCGGCCTTCACCAGCGGCGTGAATCCGGTGCCGAGGTCAACGGCCGCGTCGGCGACGACCGGCAGCAGGTCCGCGTAGCGCCACAGCGAAAGCGGACCGGCCGCGATCTTCTCGCGGCTTGTCTCACGCGCGATCGCGTCGTAGTCGTACGCGACCTCGAGCGGGCCGAAGCACCACTCGCACGTGTAGACAGGCGCGGCGTCGTACTCGCGTCCGCACTCTCGACATCGGAGGCCTTGCACGTGCACCATGAGCGCGTCTCCCTTTCTTCTCGACGCGCTCCGAGCGCCTGGAGCGAGTGCTTTGGGTCGACTCCACGCTCCGCTCCCCTTCGGTCGCTTCGCTGTCGTCTCCCTCTGCACCGCTCTTCGGCTGCTCATCGGTCAGGCATTGGCACCTGGCGAGTGTCGGTTTCCCGGCATCACGCTGGTTGCCGCGGCGTCTACGGGCCTGTCCCTCGGCCGCTCTCGATGAGCGCGTTGACCAAAAAGCGTAGCACGCTCCCCTACCCTGCCTCCTGTGGCTATTTCTGTGTGCCTGCCGGCGCGCACCGAGGGGTCCACCATTGAATTGATCGTGCGCGAGGCGCTCGCATGTGAAGTCGTCGACGAGGTGGTCGTCATCGACGACGGATCCACTGACGACACGGCCTCACTCGCAGCAGCCGCAGGCGCGCGCGTGTTCACCGAGTCGGGCCTACTTCCGGAGGCGGGACCGGGCGCGGGCAAGGGCAACGCGCTGTGGAAGTCGCTCATCGCGTGCACCGGCGAGATCATCTGCTTCCTCGATGCCGATCTGCGCAATTTTCGGGGCGAGTACGTGGCGCGACTGTGCGAGCCTCTGTTGCTCGACGCCAATACGCAGCTGGTGAAGGCGTCCTACGCGCGATCCTTCGAGGGCGCACCAACCGGCGGCGGCCGCGTCACTGAGCTCGCGGCACGACCTCTGTTGTCGCTGTTGTTCCCGAAGCTGGCCGACATCGCGCAACCACTCGGGGGCGAGTACGCCGCCCGCCGGAGCGCACTCGAGGTGCTGCCGTTCGTGGAGGGTTGGGGCGTCGAGCTCGGCCTGCTCA
This sequence comes from uncultured Actinomycetes bacterium, assembly GCA_963837155.1. Taxonomy (GTDB): domain Bacteria; phylum Actinomycetota; class Acidimicrobiia; order IMCC26256; family PALSA-610; genus DASQHW01. The sequence goes on from CAWIMB010000001.1 coordinate 76,204, forward strand.
TCGACATCGTCGAGCGGTTCGGTCGCGACGCCATCGCGGAGGTCGACCTCGGTGTACGAGAGCATCGCAATCGTCCGCTGGAGGAGCTCTCGCCGCAGGCCCTCGAAGTGATCGCCACCGCGCTGCAACGCGCCGGTGTTGCGGAGACGGTCGCGGTGCGCGAGCGACCGCCGATCATCACGTTCCCGGCGTACCGAGCGCGGTTCGACCCGCCTCGATAGCCGCTTCTTCGACGAGCAACGCGGCCCGGTCGTACGCCTCGGCGCGTTGCCACACGCGGTCGGTGAGCGCGAGCACTTGCGTACCGGTGCGCTCGGCCAGCGACGCGCGCGCGTCGTCGGTGACCTGTCCGGCGATGATCGCGACCTGCGCGACGCCGAGGTCGTCTGCCCACGCGAGAACTCCGCCGACGACCTTGCCCGCGAGGCTCGACGCGTCGAGCGTCCCTTCGCCGGTGAGCGCAAGGTCGGCGTTTTCGAAGGCACTTTCAAGGCCGACGGCTTCCGCGATCGCTTCGAAACCGGGAACGAGCTGCGCGCCGATTGCGGCAAGACCGCCCGCGAGCCCTCCGGCTGCACCCGCGCCGGTCAACTTGGTGACGTCGATGCCCGTTCGCGCACGGTACTGCTCGGCGAGCATTTCCAGCCGGCGCGTGAGCAACGCGATCTGTGCTTCGGTTGCGCCCTTCTGCGGACCGTAGACACGCGCCGCGTCCATGAACGCCGTTTCGACGTCGCACGCAACGGTGACGTCGAGACCTTGGAGCGACCAGCGCAACGTCTCGACCGCGGCCAGACCCCCGTCGGTCGTCGCGCTCCCGCCGACCGCAACGACGATGCGCTTGCAACCTTGCGCACGCACCGCCGCGATCAGCTCTCCAGTGCCGCGCGTGCTCGCGCGCAGCGGATCGTTGTGGCCCCGAACCAGCGCGAGTCCGCTCGCGCGTGCTATCTCGACGATCGCCGTGCCGCCGGGCAGGACACCCCACTCCGCCTCGACCGGTGAACCAAGCGGTCCGGTGACTCGAGTCTGCCGCCGCGAGCCGCCGCGCGCGGCGAGCAGCGTGTCCAGCGTGCCCTCGCCCCCGTCGGCCATTGGCATCTCGACAATGTCGTCGAATCCAGCGCGGCGCAGGCCTGCGGCCATCGCATGCGCGGCCTCGTCGGCGCGCAAGGTCCCACGGAACTTGTCAGGACACACGACTGCATGGGGCACGGCGAATAGATTGGCCGCTGCACCGACCCTCCGTCGCCCCAGGAGCCGACGTTGCTTGAACGTGTGCCCTTGCTCGACAAGAGCCTCGACGACTATGCCGCCGTGGTCGAAGCTGGAACGCTCGAGCGGATCCGGGAATTAGCCGAGCCGCTCCGGGGCGCCCGCGTGCTCCATCTGAACGCGACCGCGTACGGCGGCGGTGTTGCCGAATTGCTCGCCACGCATGTCGCGTTGCTGCAGGACATCGGCATCGACGCCGAATGGCAGGTCATTCACGGCAGCGACGAGTTCTTCGCTGTCACGAAGACGGTGCACAACGGGTTGCAGGGCGCCGACGTCGAATGGACCCAGCACATGGAGCGCGTGTACCTCGAACGGGTGCTCGACAACGCGCTTCTCCTCGAAGGCGACTGGGACTTCGTTGTCATCCACGACCCGCAGCCTGCCGCCTTGCGCGACTATGTACGCGCACGGGGATTGTCGCCGGAGGACACCAAGTGGATCTGGCGCTGTCACATCGACCTCACCGACGCGAATGCGCGGGTCTTCGAGTTCTTCCGTCCGTTCATCGAGCAGTACGACGCGTCGGTGTGGACCATGCCGCAGTTCGTACCGGCCAGCCTGTCGATGGATCACGTCGTGTTCGCGCCGCCGTGCATCGACCCGCTCTCGGTGAAGAACCTCGACCTGCCGGTGCCGTTCGTCGACGAGATCGTGAAGCAGTACGGCGTGCGTGTGCGTGATCCGCTGATGGTGCAAGTGAGCCGGTTCGATCCGTGGAAGGACCCGATCGGCGTCATCGAGGCGTACCGCATGGTGCAGGAGGAGTTTCCCGACGTCCAGCTCGTGCTCGCCGGCTCGATGGCGACCGACGACCCCGAAGGCTTCCACTACTGGGAGCTCGCGAACGAAGCCCGGGCGGGCGACACCAACGTGCACCTGCTGTCGAACATTCAGCAGATCGGCAATGTGCAGATCAACGCGTTCCAACGCGCCGCCGACGTCGTACTGCAGAAGTCGTTGCGCGAAGGCTTCGGGCTCACGGTGAGCGAGGGCTTCTGGAAGGGCCGGCCGGTCATCGGCGGGAGATGCGGTGGCATCACGCTCCAGATCGAAGAAGGCGTGAACGGCTTCCTCGTCGACGACGTCGAGACCGCAGCCAAGCGCACCGCCGACCTGCTCCGTGACCCGGCACGCGCCACCGCGATGGGCGCGGAGGGACGTGAGCATGTCCGCCGGGAGTTCCTCTCGACCCGAGAGCTCGAGGACTGGTTGCGCCTGTTCACCGAGTTGCGATGATCGTCCTCTCGCATCGCGGCCCCTACAGCTTCGATCGCAACGACGACGGCACGTTCACCGCGCGCCGAGGTGCGGGCGGCATCGTCAGTGCACTGGGACCCTTGCTCGCCGAGAAGGACGACTCAACGTGGATCGCGGCGGCGATGTCCGATGCCGACCGGGAAGCCGCGCGCGCCGGCGCAACCCACGGTCTCGACATGGACCTCCAACTCCTCGTGCTCGATGCCGCGCAGCACCGGATGCATTACGACGTCATCGCGAACGGAGTGCTGTGGTTCCTGTTTCACGGCCTGTTCGACCGCATCCGTCGGCCCCGCTTCGATATCCACTTCCGCGATGCATGGGACGCGTACGTCGCAGTCAACGAAGCATTCACGAACGCCGCCACCGAGGGGGCGAAGGAACGCGACGTCGTCCTCGTGCAGGACTACCAGCTGGCGCTCGTCCCCGGCCAGCTTCGCGCTCGCCGTCCTGATCTGCGGGTCGTGCACTTCACCCACACCCCGTTCTGCGGTCCGGACGACATCACGGTCCTGCCGGACGACGTCGGCGGCGCGTTGTGTTCGGCGCTGGCATCCGGGCCGGCCGGCTTCCACACGCGCCGCTGGGCGGATGCGTATCGGAGATCGGCCCGCGTCGTGCTCGGCGAGGACGCGACCATCGCCCCGCCATTCGCGGCTTCGCTCGGCCCCGACGCGGGTGCGCTGGAAGAGGTCGCGGCATCGCCCGCGGCGCGCGCGGCCGCCGGCAAGCTGGCCGATACGGTCGGCGAACGGCTCGTGATCATGCGCACCGACCGCATCGAGCCGTCGAAGAACATCGTGCGCGGCTTTCTTGCGTTCGACCGATTGCTCGAAGCGCGGCCGGGCCTGCGCGGCCGGGTCGTCTTCGTCGCGATGGTGTACCCGTCGCGTCAGGGGATGGCCGAGTATCTCGCGTACACGAGCGAGGTCGCCCAGGCCGTCGAGCGCGTGAACGAACGCTGGGCGACACGCGACTGGACGCCGATCCTGCTCGACGACCGCGACGACTTCGCCCGGTCGGTGGCAGGGCTCGAGCGCTACGACGTGTTGTTCGTGAACCCCTTGCGCGACGGCTTGAACCTCGTAGCCAAGGAGGGCCCGGTCTGCAACCGCCGCGACGGCGTGCTGTGCCTGTCTCCGGAAGCGGGCGCGTACGAGGAGCTTCGATCGGCTGCGATCGCCGTCCATCCCTACGACATCGAGCAGACGGCAGGCGCGCTCGATACCGCGCTCGCGTTGCCGCTCGACCAGCGCGCCAAACGCGCCGCCCGCTTGCGCGCGCTCGCAACGGCCCGCACACCAGGCGACTGGCTACACGATCTCGTCCGCCACGCGGGCGAGTAGCGCGGCCAAGCCCGCGGGCCCGTCCACGAGGACGTCCACGGATGCGGCGAGCTCCGGCGGCGCTTCGGGCGACTGCACACCGATGCGCACGGCTTGAGCGAGCGCGCCGTCGTCGACCGCGGTGGTGAGCGCCGCGAACGCGGGGAGATCGCCGGTGTCGTCGCCCGCGAATGCGCCGACGGCGAATCCCTCGACGAGCGTGCGCGTCGCGTCGCCCTTGTCGATGCCCACCGGCGGCCGCAGCTCCACCGCCATGCGCGTCCGCAGCTGCGCCAGGCCGTGACGGCCTGCAACTTCTTCCGCGACCGCACGAACCTCCTCGGCGCGGTCGGGGCTCGGGCGCCAGTGCAACGTCACGCTCACACCCGCCTTCGACTCGACCAGGTCGGCGGGGAGCCGTTCCCGGGCTTCGGATGTCGCGGCGGCCACCGCGTCGAGATACGGCTCGACGCGGGGGTCGATCGAGCGCGTCTCGCCGATGAGTCGTTCGATGCCGTAGAGGCCCGCATAGGTCACGCCCGCAATCGGCACATGCGCAGCCAGGAACTCGACGGGACGGCCGCTCACGATCCCGACCCGCCCGAGCCGCCCGGCCAGCCGGGCGAGCTGCGTGATCGCCTCCGGCAACGGGCGCGCAGCTTCGGGCCGTTCGACGATCGGTGACAGCGAACCGTCGAAGTCGACGAGCAGCGCCGTGCGGTCGGGCTGCCGAGTCAGCGCGGCAATCGTTGCGTCGACGTCGAGCACGGTGCGACGCTACCGGTATCGACGCCAAGGCAGCCGCCCGCACCACCATCGACAACGCTCGTGCGGCGCTCGTCGGACTCAGTCACCGCATCCACGCGTGTCCGGAGCTGAAGTTCGAAGAGGAACACTCGAGTGCATGGACGGCCGGGGTGCTCTCCGACGTGGGACTCGACGTCACCATGGGTGTGTGTGAGCTGCCGACTGCGTTCTCGTGTCGTGTGGGTGACGGTCCGCTCCATCTCGCGATATGCGCCGAATACGACGCGCTCCCCTCGATCGGGCACGCGTGCGGACACAACGTGATCGCCGCCACGGCCGTCGGTGCGGGCCTCGCGCTCGCGCCGCTCGTCGACGAGCTCGGCATCACGCTGCATATCGTCGGCACTCCCGCCGAAGAGGGCGGCGGCGGCAAGGTGCTGATGCTCGAGCGGGGCGCGTTCGACGGTGTGCACGCGGCGATGATGGTGCATCCGACGCCGAACGAAGACGTGTATCCGCGCGTCACCGCGGTCGCGCATCTCCGCGTGCGGTACACGGGCCGTGAAGCCCACGCCGCGCTCGCGCCACAGCTTGGCGTCAACGCCGCCGACGCGTTCACCGTCGCGCAGGTCGGGATCGGCTTACTGCGTCAACACCTCCGCGCGACTGACCAGGTCCACGGCGTCGTTACCCACGGCGGCGATGTGGCCAACGTCGTGCCGGCGCACACCGAGGGACTCTGGATGGCGCGCGCCCGCACCCTCGACGAGCTCGAAGAGCTGCGTCCGCGCGTCATGCACTGCTTCGAGGCGGGCGCGCTCGCAACCGGCGCGACGCTTGCCGTCGAGAACGTGAGCCCGGACTACGCGCAGATGGAGCACAACCACGACATGGGAGAGGTCTTCCGAGCGAACGCGGAGGCAATCGGTCGCCCGCCGTCCAATGATGGCGTCGGCACGTTCTCGACCGACATGGGCAACGTGTCGCTCGCGATGCCGTCGATTCATCCGTGTCTCGGCATCGACACCGCGGGCGCGGTGAATCACCAACCGGAGTTCGCGCAGGCGGCGATCAATGCTTCTGCGGATCGGGCGGTGACGGAGGGCGCGCTCGGCATGGCCTGGACGGTGATCGATATTGCAACCGGGCCGCTGCGGGACCGCCTGGTCGGCTGATCGCGACCCGGCTAGGCGTGGCCCACGACCACGATGCAGTCCACTTCGGACTGGATCACTTGCGGCGCGGGTGAGGGGTAGGCCCCGGCGTTGGTTCCCTGGCCGACCGCAAGAACCAGGGCCGCGGCCTCGCGTTGGAACGCCGGCTTGCACAGCACGGAGTTGCCCTGCTGGTTGTGACCCGTCCAGTTGTTCGCGTCCTGCGGCTGGCTTGTGTATTGCTTCGTCTTCAAGCTGTCCGCCATCTTCGCCGCTTCGCCGGACTTCGCGCCCCCGTTGAGCACGATGATCCGGAGCTCGGCGGGCGCCTTGGCAGGAGTGGTCGGCACGGTCGTGGTGGTCGATTCGGCGGATGGCACCGTCGTGGTCGTCTTCGGCTTCGACTTCGTCGTGGTGGTCGCCGCACCGACGGGACGCTTCGTATCGTTGTCGACCTGCTGCAGGAGCACGATGCCGATGACGACCGCGAGCCCGATCAGCAGCACGCCCTTCGCAGCGGCGAATCCCGCGCCGCGCGCAACGTCGCCACTGCTGTTCCCGGGCGTCCGGCTCATGAGGTCATTCTGCCTTGTCGGCTGGTCGTAGCGGGGTCACCGCGTACCGGGATCGGCGCGCCTACCCTCGATTCGGCCGCGACGGGCTTGCTCACGCCTTCGACGCAGCCGCCGTACGGTCAACGGGTCGTACGACAACGCTTCCGCCCGGTCGATCAACGCGTGCAGCGCGCGGTAGTACGTGCTGGCAGCCATCGCGAAGCGCGCGCGGATCTCGTCGTTCTTGCGGGCCGGAAGCTGCCACCACGCCGCGCTCGAAGTCGAGCACCGCGTGGTCGTGCGGGGTCAGCTCCATTGGGTGACGATCCTGGTCGTTACGCGGGCGAAATACAAGCATCTCCGTTTGCACCGGCTTGCTCCCGGCATTTTCAGTGCACGTGGTCGAGTGCGATGCTGGGTACCGGTTGCATGATGACGTTCGGGGGGCCCTTCGTGGGACATGGGGCGGGAATGCACGCCGTGCTGGGAGCAGTCGCGCTGTCCCTCGTTACCGGCGTCGGGTGCTCCTCGTCTCCGCGGCATTCCGTCAGTGGTTCCGGCACAACGATTCAGGAATCGACCTCGAGCGCGCCGGCCTCCACCACCACGACGCGACGGGCAGCGAAAAAGCGAACCACGACGACCACGATCGCCGTCGCCACGACAGTCCCGAGGGCAACGGCTTCGACGACCGGCACGCAAGCGCCTTCGCCTGTGCAACCCGCAGGAACCCCCTATGCGCCACCGGCGACGGTCGCCGTGATTCCACACGTGATCCCCACGACCTACTCCGCGCCAAACGTGAGCAGCACGAAGTCGCTCGGCTGCACCAAGATCGGCGCGAATACGTGGACGGCGAAGATGAGTCTCGTCTTGAGCGGCGGCGCCGCATGGGTGCCGACCGGCTCGTACACGCTGCTCGGAGGCACGTCGACGCTCGAAGGAGGCAGCGTGCGCGTGACGCTCACGTCCAGAATGGTCGGCGGCGACGGCCCGATCTCTTCGATTTCGTTCTCGACGGTTCGGGTAATCGCGCAGCCCTCGTCCGGCGCGACACAAAAGACCGTGTCGTTCTCTGCGCTGACGATTCCTTGCCCCCACGACTGAAGCGTGGCAATCATTCTGACGCGTGGGCACCGTCGTCTCCGTCATGGACCGCTCGAGTTGGACCGCACGAACCGACAACATCGTCGTCGTCGACGCGGAACAACAGACGCTGACATGGGTTCCGCGCGACCTGTGGTCACCAATGCTCGGCAACCGGATCAACATCGCGTACCAGCAGGGCGGACACGCGATGCTGCTCGCCGCGCTCGTCGAACAGGGTCAAGCCGTCGACGAAGGGCTCTGCCTGCTCCGCGATGCCGTCGGAAACGCGCTACGCAACGTGTCGGTGCGAGTGCCGGTCGAAGAGCGGCTTCGGCTTTGGTATCCGATGGAACCCGAGCGAGAGATCGAGGACGGCAGGAAGCTGGTGGAGTTCAACCCGCCGAGCGAAGTTCTTTCCGGCGAGCGGATCCACCAGTGGCTCGGAGCGCGATACGCCGTGGATCGCAGCGGTACTGATTTCACGCGTATCCGCCGTCAACAGGTATTCGTGCGCCAGCTGATCGAGGACGGCTTCGACTTCACGCGAGCGCTCGCGGACCCCGCCCTGATCTCGATGACCAGCGACGGGGCTCCCGAAGAACTGCGCCAGGTGCGCGCCGACTGGAGGCACGCGGTCATCGACGACGTCGTGCCCGAGAAGATCGACGGAAAGGCCGTACTCGTCCGACGCTGAGAACCGCGACGACGGGTAAGCGCGTTCACTGGAGGTCGGAGGTGTGCACCCGGTGAGCGAATTTCGCGAGCCACTCCGACAACGCGGCTTGGTCCCACGGGTGGCGCCGGCGGTGCTCGAGCCTTGGAATCAGCAGCGGCCAGGCTGCCGACCCCAGCAGCGCGCCCGCGAGCGTCCAGCCGCGACGCTGGCGCGCAAGGTCGCGGAACCAGCCGGCACGTTGACGAGCCAGCCGCGCCATCGCTCGTCGTCGGGGAACCCCGTACTGGTACACGAGGCTCGTGTTCGAGACGGTCCACATCCGAATCCGGCAGAGTGATTCGCGCTCGACTGAACCCTCGCGCGTGGAGGAACACCGCATCCGGCACGAACACCAGCCTCCAGCCGCGGGCTCGCGCCGCGCCGAGAAAGGTCGACGTCTTCGCAATACATGAAGAAGCCGGGATCGAAACCGCCGATTTCGAACAACCACTCGCGCCGATACAGCGCCGCGGTCCCCGGGAGCCAATCAACGAGTCGGGGAGCACATGCGGGCGGCTCGTCCGATACGGGCGTCGACACCAGCTGCGCGCCGGCCATGAACGTGTCACCATCCTGTTCGAGCGCGCCGCGAGCCGCGCCACCGTCTCCGGCCTCGTCACGCCGTCAGGGTTGAAGACTCCGACGAGTGGCGCCGTCGTGCGCGACACACCGAGATTGACACCCGCTGCGAATCCGAGATTCCGTCGCGACGCAACCGAGATGATCCGGGCCGATGGAAACGAGCGCACGAGCTCGGACCGGGCCGTCATCGCCGTGGACGCAGGAGACGCGTTCTGCACGAGCACGACCCGCCCAGCCGGTTCCCATCGAAACGGCCAGCGCACGTATCGACCGCACCACGACGTTCGGAGCGTCACGATGGACCAGCACCACGAGATCGATTCGAGCCAAGAGCGCGCGATCCAACTCGGATCTCTGGTCGGGGTGATCCCCGAGCGGCGTCATCCTCCGGCTCCTTCGCCCGCAAGCGCAGGCCGAGGGAAGTTAGCGCTTGCCCCGGAGCGCGCGTGCAGCGCGTCACGGGCGGCCGGTGACCGAGAGGGTGCCGTTCGAGTGCCACACGACGGTGGCGACGTGCATGCGCCGTGGCTGGTGGATGCTGGTGTTCGCGCGGTACTCGCCTGGCCAGTACGACGCGTACGCGAGGCGGAGGTTGCCGCTGAGGTCGACGATCGCGTTCGCGCCACCCGGGCCGGTTTCCCGCGCGGTGCTCTTCATCAACGGACTCGCGCTCATGCGTTTGCACGGCCCGGCCGGCCCGGAGCAGCGCGGATAGCCGGTGGCGTAGCGACTGTGGCCCGCGCGGTCGGCAGCGAACGAGTTCGCGGAGTAGAAGAGATACCAATGCGAGTGCCAGGAGACCATCGAGGGGTTCTCGATGGTCTGGCCCTCCCATGACCCCTCGTTCGTCTTGAGCAGCGTCTGGATCCCGCCCGTCATGTGCCCCGTCGAGTCGAGCCGGACCGTCTTCAACGACGACGGGTACCCCTTGACGCCGGGCCGGCTGCGGCGGCCACTCGCCTTCCAGGTCAGCCACGTGTGGCCGGTCGACGGATCGACGTAGGGCGACGGGTCGATGCTGCCAGCGGGGTCGGGGTCGCAGTAGAGCGCGTGGCTGCCGGTGATATCGCGGAACGGACCGAGCGGGCTCGCCGATGACGCGACGGTGAGGCAGTAGCGACCGAAACCGTCTGGGTCGACGGTGCCGTCGTCGAGGCGCGTTGACTTCTGGACGCCCGCGTATGCGTACCAACGCGTGCCGATCTGGATGACGCCGACGGCCCAGTAGCTGCGGCGCACCCACGGGGAATGCGCCACGCCGACGCCCCACGAGGCGGGTCGCACGAGCGCGTCGTTCAAGTTCCAGATGTCGCCCACACTCTGCTTCGACGTGCGGATCTCCGCCGGAATACTCGAATCGTGGCGCGGGTCGGGACCGCCCAGCCACGGCGCCGCGGAATTCGACCAGCGCTGGTGGATCGTCCAGTGCTCGAGGTCGGGCGACGTGAGCACACCGAGGTAGCGGCCGCCGGCGCCCGACGAGTAGGCGTAGTAGGTGCCGCCGACGCGCACGACGTGGGGGTCGGCGAACTGGCCGCGCCACGACCGACCCGCCTCGAACCAGCCGTAGTTTCCCGCGGTCGCGTTCGAGGCATCGGTCGCTGGCGGGCCACTGGCCCCAGCCACCGCGCTGCTGCCGAGCGCCGCGAGGATCAGGGCCACGGCCGCCGCGATCGCGCGGCCGAAGATCCGAGATCGAGGCGCGCGCCGACTCGCTGTGCCCATCACGCTGGTGATTGTCGGCACAGGTGGCCCAAAGATGGAGTGCGAGGCGCCATGAGCTGCCGATCGGGCTCGGGGGGTCTCGATGCGATCGCTCTCCAGATTCTCTCCAGCTCTTCTCCAAGCCGGCGACGAGCCCGCAGGCGCATCGTTACGGGCATGACGAACGTGCGCTCGCATCGCAACGGCCGAGCGGCCGAACGCGACGTCGCTGCCACGCGGGCCGTGCTCGACGGCGCGGCGGGCGATGACGCCGTGGCTGATGGGCATCGTGCCCCTCGGGTTCGTGATCGGGATCAGTGCTGCACGCGCGGACATGCCGATCTTCGCGGGCTGGCTGACAGGGCCGTTGATCTTCTCGGGAAGCGCCCAGGCCGCGACCATCCAGCTGCTCGATGCCCACGCAGCTCCGCTCGTCGCGATCCTCGGGGGGCTGGCCCTCAACCTGCGGCTCGTCTTGTACTCGGCGACGATGGCGCGCCATTGGCACAGCCGGCCGCGCTGGTCGAAGGCGTTCGCGGCATACACGCTCGTCGATCCTTCGGTTTCGGTTGCGGCCGAGGGCTACGACCGCGGCGACGCGGAATACGGCCACCTTCACTACGTCGGCGGTGCCGCGACGTTGTGGGTCGGATGGTTGGCCGCGATCACGCTCGGCGCCACATTCGGTGCGGTGCTTCCGCCCGGCCTGAGGCTCGAGTTCGTGATCCCGCTGTACCTGCTCGGCCAGGTCGTGCCTCGCGTCAGCGACGCGGCGGCAACCCGAGCCGTCGCGATCGCCATAGTGCTCGCGGCGGCGGCCACGGGAGTACCGATGCACCTCAGCGTGCTGATCGCCATCGCGGGCGGGACGCTCGGAGCTTTGGCAAGCGGGGAGCGCTCCCGATGACGGCGTATCTCGTCGTCGCGGCGGTCGGTGTCGGCAGCTACCTGCTACGCGTCAGCATGCTGGTCCTCACCGCTCATAGCGGCGGCGTACCACCGGTCATCGAACGCGCGGCGCGCTACGCAATCCCCATCTCGTTTGCCGCGCTCGCAACCGACGCGTTCGTACCGCACCTCGCGCTGGCGCGATCGGCGATCGCTCCCGCTGCGAGCGTGATCGTCGCACTCGTCGCGGTTCGTCGCACGCGCTCGCCGCACGCCGCGCTCATCTGCGGCATGCCGACGTTGTGGATCCTGTCGGCCTTCTTCGGAGCGTGACGAATCTGGTCAGCGCGGCGAGTCGAGTTTGCAACGCGCCGTCAGCTCGTCGATGCGCGCGACCCAGGGCGCAACGGCGGGATGGGTGCATCGCGCTCGAGCCTGGTCGAGCCGCGCTCGTGCCCGGGTGAGGTCATCGGGCCCGCCCCGGCGAACGTTGGTCAGGGCCTCGTCGAAGTCGACATGGACGAGCAGCCCCACGCTTCCTTGTTCGGCGAGCACACGGCGTGCTTCGTCGAACCATTCGCGTGCCTCATCCACGCGGCCGTCGAGTGCGCACACCATCGCAAGCGTCCAACGGCCGTCGGTGTCGGGATAGCGCACGTCGGGCTCGACGACCTTGGTCCGTAGGTTGCGCTCGAGTAGGTCGAGCTCGTCAGTTCGCTGAAGCTCCCAAAGGATGCCGACGAGAAAGTAGACAAGGATGGGAGAGTTCGGCGCCCAACCGCCCGCGCGCTCGACGATCGGCGCCAGTTCGCGCAGCGATCGTGGAGTACCGTATGCGCGCGTCTCGAGTCCGGTGGGTGCGGCCGGGTAGCTGACGCGGCGGGAGCGTCACATGGGATTCCTTGACACGGTGCGGCAGGCCGATGCATTGCTTCACCGCGACGGGCGAGTCTCGAAGCATGCCTTACAGCGCGAGTTCGAGCTCGACGATGCACAGGTCGACGCAGTCGTCCGCGAGCTCGTCGACGTTCGCCGCGTCGCAACGCTCGACGGCGATGTCGTCGTTGCGTCAAGCGCGTCCGAATCCGCGTCGGCGGACACCGACCGACGCGAGCTCACCGTGCTGTTTTGCGACCTCGTCGGCTCGACGGAGCTCTCGACCCAACTTGATTCCGAGGACTACGGCGAGACGATCCGCGTCTACCACGACGCCGTCACCCAGGTCGTCACGCGCTTCGGCGGCTTCGTCGCGCAACTGCTCGGCGACGGGTTGCTCGTCTTGTTCGGTTATCCCGAAGCACAAGAGGATTCCGCGGAGCAGGGGGTGCGTGCTGCGTTGGAGATCGTGCGCGTCGTCGACGGGCTCGCCCGCGACCTCTCGGTGCGCGTGGGATTGCACAGCGGACCGTGCGTGATTCGCACGGTCGGAGCCGGCGGACGCCGCGACACCGTGGTGTTGGGCGAGACGCCGAACATCGCAGCACGAGTACAAGCGCTCGCAGAACCCGGTCGTGTGATGATGAGCGCGGCGACGTACGCGTTGGTCGGCGGCTGGTTCGTCGTCGAAGACGCAGGCATGCCCGAGCTGAAGGGCGTGATGCAACCGATCGCGGTGCACCGCGTCCTGCGACCGAGCGCAGCTCGGAGCCGGCTGGAAGCGCGCAGCGTCGGTGGGCTCCGACCGATGATCGGACGCGATCGGGAGCGTCAACTCCTGTTTGACGCGTGGGACGCGGCATGTCGCGGGTCGGGTCAATCGGTGCACATCTGTGGCGAGCCCGGTATCGGCAAGTCGCGCCTCGTGCTCGGTTTGCGGGAGCACCTCGCACGACAACCGCATTTCTCGCTCGACGGAGCGTGCACGCACTATGTCCGCAACACCGCGTTCCACCCGATCGCGGAGATCGTCGAACAGGTGCTCGGCTTCACGCCCGACGACCGACCAGCTGAGCGCATTCTGTTGGTGGAGCGCGGGCTCCACGCTGTCGGTCTCGACTCCGAGGAGCTCGTGGGACTCGTCACTTCGTTCCTCGCGCTTCCGCGTCCGAGCTCGGGTGCCCTCGACGGGCTGAGTCGCGAGGCGCGCCGGCGGCGGACGATCGACGGGTTGGTCGAATGGCTCGTTGCCTTGAGCGAACACGATCCGGTCTTGGTCGTGATCGAAGACCTCCACTGGTGCGATCCGTCGAGCCTCGAACTCGTGGCCAATGTCGTTGAGCGGATCGCGACAGAACGGATCTTGGTCGTGACGACCGCACGGCCGGAGTTCGTGCCGACGTGGAACGCGCACGATTACTTCCACATGGTCAACCTCGATCGCGTGACCCAAACCGAGGCGACGGAGATCGTGAACGCGATGCTCGCCGACTCGACCGTGGACGATCTCGTGCGGCGAACGATCGTCGAACGCGCGGACGGCAATCCGCTGTTCATCGAAGAGCTGAGCCAAATGGTGCGCGAGGCGAATCACGACGCAACGGCGATCCCCTCGACGCTGCAGAGCTCGCTCCTCGCGCGCCTCGATCGACTCGGTCAGGCGAAAGTCTTCGCGCAGGCTGCAGCGGTGATCGGCCGCGAGTTCTCGCGTGAGATGCTGCAACTTGTCGTCGCCGACGCCCACGGCGCGTGCGACATCGACGAGCTCGACGACGCGCTCGGCAACCTAACCGGCAGCGGACTGATCGCGCTCCGGTCACCGCAACCCGAGACGTACATGTTCAAGCACGCGCTCGTGCAGGACGCGGCCAACCACTCGTTGTTGCGCGCCACGAGGAGTCAGTTGCACAAGAGTGTCGTGCACGTGCTGCGCGACCACTTCCCGGCGCGCGTTTCGGCACAGCCGGAGCTCGCGGCGCGCCACGCGGAAGCGGGCGGCCTCGTCCACGAGGCGATCGGGTGGTACGAACAGGCCTCGACGCAGGCGCACTCTCGGTCGGAGCACGATGAAGCGTTGCTGCACATGCATCGCGCCCTCGACCTGCTCGCCACCGAAACGGAGAGCATCGAACGCGATCGACGCGAGATCGCGTTGCGGCAGATGCTCATCGTTGAACTGTTCCAATCCCGCGGATACTCAGTGCCGGAATCGCTCGCCGCGCGTCGAGCGCGTGCGCACGCTTGCCCGGGCCTGCGGCGACGGTCCCGGCGAGGCGGGCGCGACCATCGGGTTCGCGCTCGCCGCATACACGGCGACCGACTTCGCCGCGGCAAGGACCTTCGTCGCGGACGGTCTCGCCATTGCCGAGCGCGTTGGGTCGGTCCCACATATCGTCGCGGCGCTTGGCACGGACGCCATAATGAGCTTCTTCCAAGGCCGGTTCTCGGAAGGGCTCGAGTTCGCCGAGCGCGCGGTCGCCCTGTACCGACCGGATCCGCGGCATCACGAGCAGGTCGCAATCGTCGGTGACGACTCGGGCGTGTCGTCGTTGTCGACGTCGGGATGGTTGCTCTTCCACTTGGGCTGCGCCGACCAGGCGTTCGCGCGCTGCGACGAAGCCGTACAGCTCGCCCGCTCCTTCGACTCGCAGTACACAGTCGCGCAGGCGATCAGCTGGCGGCTCGCGCTGTTCAACGAGTCGCGCGACATCGATCTGGAACAGCAGGCGAGCATCGTCGTGCAGTACTGCAACGAGCAGGGCTTTCCGCTGCTGGGCGCGGCGGCCGCGTTGTTCCTCGGGCGCGCACGCGGCGACCTCGACATGATCTTGGAGGCCGCGGCCCAGCTCGCGTCGACCGGAACGCTGGTCATGGCACCGGCCGCGTGCAGTTGGCTGGCAGACACGTATGCCGTGCACGGGCTCTACGACGAAGCGCTCGGGTCGATCGATGTCGGGCTCGAAACTGCGGTCGCTACCGATCAGCACTTCTATGACTCGCGCCTCCACCGCGTGCGCGGCGACATCCTCTTGATCGACACGCGCGAGAACGAGGTCACGCGCCACAAAGCCGCCGAGAACGAGTTCCGTCAGGCGATCGAGATCGCCGATGCGCAGCAAAGCAAGGCGTTCGCGCTGCAAGGCGCGCTCAGCTTGGCGCGGTTGTTGATCGAAGAGGCGCGGCCCCGCGAGGCGCGGGCGTGTCTCGAACCGCTCTTGGCATCCTTCACCGAGGGTTTCGGCCTTCGTGACCTGCGTGACGCCCGCGAGCTGCTCAGGAGCTGCAGCTAGGCTCGCACACGTTCACGGCGATATCGGGGCGCCGAACCGCAGTTACCGACGGGGGCGAACGATGGGCATTGAGTACGCCGTCGAGCAACTCTCTCTCGCTGTTACGGCACTTGCGTGCGGTGATCAACCGCTGGCCGAGCGCGTTCAACGTGTGTGGCACGATCACGTGCAGATGCTCTGGTCGAGCGTCTACCTCACGGACGAACTCAACGAGCGATTCAAGGCGGTGTGGGGGCGCTATACGGCACCCTCGGACGATCCCCGCAGCACCACGCTTCGATCAATGCCCACCGAGGAACTTGCCGGCGCCGCCGCCGACATCGTTGCATTGGCGTTCGATACCGCGGCCGCGCATGCGCGAGGTGAAACAGCGGCTCCTCCAGCGCCCGCTCGCTCATCGGCGTCGGATCGGATCGGGTGGTGAGATGACGGCGCGGTCCTTGTCAGGAGCGTTCAGGTCCGTCCCACGACCACCGTGCGAGCTGAAGGCTGGCAGGCACATCGTCGGCTGACTCGGGATAGGTCGACATTCGCTCGGTGGCCCAGCGGAAGTAGGCCTTCAGTGTGGAACGCAGGTGTGGGTCGTCCGGCAGGCCCGCGTCATCGAGGGCGAGCGCGAAGCAGGTTTCGCGCGCGTTCGTCCATCTCGACGTGTTCACCGTTGCCTGAGTGCATCCGGACGACGGTGGTCTCGTCGCCGAGCGACTGTGTGTAGTGCGGCGGTCCGCCGAGCGCCTCGGCCCAGTAGGCGGCAAGTCGCTCGGTGTGCTGGGGGTGGTACCCGTGCGAGAACGCGTGGCTCACGACCGAGTCAGCGAGACAACGCTCGTGCCACGCGTGCGCGAGGTTCACAAAGGCCTGCGTGCCCCCGGCGGCTTCGAAAATCGTCTGCGCCACGAGGCCAGTCTCGCGGATTCGAGTGCGTGGGGGCTGACGGGCGCGCTCCATCAGGGCATTCTGTGCGCCCACGCGTGATCGCTCGACGTAGAAGAGTCAAACCGCGTGGAAGAGGACATCGCGGCCGACGATGATGAGTAGTTCAGAACGGAGATGGTCTTGGTCTCGACGGCGGTGCTCATCACAGGATGTTCGACCGGGATCGGCCGGGCGACCGCCGAACGTCTCGCGAGGGCTGGCTACGTCGTGTTCGCAACGGCACGGCGACCGGAGACGCTCGATGAACTTGGCCGCTTGGGCTGTCGGACCTTAACGCTCGATGTCACCGACGAAGAATCAATAGTCTCCGCAGTGCGCACGGTTGTCGATGCCGAGGGCGCGGTCGGTGTGCTGGTGAACAACGCGGGTATCGGCGAGTACGGGGCGGTCGAGGAAGCGCCTATCGAATCTCTGCGACGGCAGCTAGAGACAAACGTCATCGGACTGACTCGGCTCACACAACTCGTCCTCCCGCAGATGCGCGCACAGAAATGGGGGCGGATTATCAATGTCGCATCCATCTCGGGCAAAGTCACCTTCCCGTCGACTGCGTACTACAGCGCGTCGAAGTACGCGGTGGAGGCCATCAGCGACGCACTGCGCTTCGAGGTCCAGCCCTTCGGGGTGACCGTGTCGCTTATCGAACCCGGCCCGATCAAGACAGCCTTCGACGAAGGAGCGTTGGCTCGTCTCCGGGCCAACACAGTTGGCGGGTCGCCGTACAAGGCGTTTCATGAGAGTTCGGCGAAGGCGATCATCGGCGCGTACGAGGGCGTGATGGGGAGGCTGGCGGGAAGCCCCGATGACGTTGCCAAGGTGATCGAGAGAGCCGCGTCTTCCAAGCACCCGCGGCCGCGCTATCGCGTCGGCGCGAGCGCAGCCATGATGCTCGCTACTCGAAAGCTGCTACCGGATCGCGCCATGGACCTGATCTTGCGGTCCCAGTTCGCTCCCCCAACGAACGACTCCGACGAGAAGGCCTCGTAGCGCTAAGCGGTGAGGGTAAGGCGAAGATGCAGGCATCAGAGGTTGCGCGTGCGGTGGCTGCGGCCGTGTCGACCGCCTCAGGGCTTGACCTGACCGTCGACGACGCGAAGGTTCTTCACAACTCGAACAAGCTCGCACTCCGCCTGCTGCCGTGTGACGTCTTTGCCCGAGTCGCACATGTTGGGCATGAGGTTGCAGAGCTCGAAATCGAGCTTGCGCTACGGCTCGCCGAAACCGAGAGCCCGGTGGCGGCTCTGGAGCCGCGAGTGGAGCCGCGCGTCTACGAGCGTGACGGCTTCGTGGTGACGCTGTGGACCTACTACGAATCGCTTGCACCTCCCGACGTCTCACCATCCGACTACGCGAATGCGCTCGAGCGGCTGCATGTCGGCATGCGGAACATCGATGTCTCGACGCCGCACTTCACGGATCGAGTCGCGGAGGCTCAACAACTCGTTGCGAGCCGCGACTGCACTCCGGCGCTCGCCGACGCGGACCGGGAGCTTCTCAGCCACACGTTGCGAAGCCGGAGACGAGCGATCGGCGACCGCGGCGCTCAGGAGCAGCTGCTACACGGCGAGCCGCACCCAGGCAACGTGCTCAGCACGAAGAACGGGCCGGTGTTCATCGACCTCGAGACCTGTTGTCGCGGGCCTGTCGAATTCGACCTCGCCCACGTCCCCGATGAGGTCAGCGACCGCTACCCGGACGCTGATCAGGAACTGCTCCGCGAGTGCCGGATCCTGGTTCTTGCGATGGTCGCCGCGTGGCGGTGCGATCCAACCGACCAACTCCCGAACGGGCAACGAGCGAAGCGAGAACTCCTCAATGCCCTACGCAACGGTCCGCCGTACCCGGCGCTCGACGCCGTGATGGGCGCCGAATAGGCGCGACGTGCGCACCGGCCGATCGGCACACGCACAATCGTACGCGAGAGCCGGATGTCGGACTCGAACCGACGACCTGCTGATTACAAATCAGCTGCTCTGGCCAACTGAGCTAATCCGGCAATCCGGCAATCCAGCGCGGCAGCAGCCTGTGAGCCCGCTATCGAGGGATTGCGACCGGTCATTCTAGAACCTGGGGAATTGCCTGTGCAGCAGGGCGGTCGCATAGGGTGCCCGGCTCATGGAAGGTCGGCCGCGCGTGCGCGTGCTGCTCGCGGTCGGACTCGTCAGTGGGTGCGTCCTGGCACTGCAGGTTGTCTTCACGCGCCTGCTGTCGGCCATCGTCTCCTATCACTTCAGCTTTCTCGCGATCTCTCGCGCTGCTCGGCACTGGCGTCGGCTCGCTGATTGTCTACATCCGCCCGCAATGGTTCGAACGATTACCGTTGGAGCGCACGCTCGCTCGCTGGTCGTCAGCATTCGCGCTGCTTCTCGTCGCGTTGCCGTTCGTACTCGTCCACCTGAACCTCAACGACATCGATGGCGTCGACTTCGCGTTCAGTGTGAACCTGGCGATCGCCTGCGTGGTCATTGCCATTCCGGCCACCGCTGCCGGCACCGTGATCGCGCTCGCGATCCGCGGATACGCGCACTCGGTCGGGCGGGTGTACGCGTTCGACCTCGTCGGCGCCGCGCTTGGTGCGCTCCTGGTGGTGCCGCTGCTGCGCTTCCCGGCGCCCAACCTCATCGTCTTCCTTGGAGTGGTCGCGGCGCTCGCCGCGGCACTGTTCGCCGGCACGGCACCGGCCGAACGGACGATCACCATCGGCACGACGGTCGTTGCCGTCGCGATGTTGTTGGTCGCGGGAGCGACATCCTTGCTCTATGTGCCCGGCCACTACGGCTATCCCGCCGGGTCAACCCGCGTCACCGACCGGTGGGGTCCGCTCGCTCGTGTCCAGGCGTACGCGTTCCCCGGCCCCGGAACCGGCGCGGTGTACTACGACCGAGTGTTCGCGCCGGTATGGGGACCCGTCGACGGCCAACTCCCGACCTGGCAGACGATGACCACCGGCGCGCAGAGCATCGGATACGAGTTGCGGCCGAACGCCAATGTGCTCGTGATCGGTGGTGGAGGCGGCCGCGACATCTACACCGCGTTGTCGGGCGGTGCCCGCCACGTCGACGTCATCGAGCTCAACAGCATCATTCGCGACGCCGTCGACGACGACCTCGCCGAGAAATCGGGACATCCGTACTCGCGCGACAAGGTGAAAACGTCGATCGGCGACGGCCGATCCGTGCTGGCCGGCCGCGACACCAAGTACGACGTCATCCATATCGGCTTCACCGACACGCTCAGTGCGAACGCCGCCGCCGGGTTCGCCCTCACCGAGAACAACCTGTACACCACCGAAGCGTTCGACGAATACTTCGACCATCTTGCGGACGGAGGGATCCTCAGCGTCTCGCGACTCGACAAGTTGGTAGGAGACGAATCGATTCGCGCCACGGTGCTCACGCTCGCCGCACTCGAGAAGCGCGGCATCAAGGATCCGGAGCGGCACATCGTCGTGGTGCGCGGCCTCGATCTGTTCGGCGCAACGTACGGCACGACGTTCGCGCGGCTGACGCCGTTCACGCGCGACGAGGTCGCGCGCATCGAGACGCTCGCCAAGAAGCGCGGGCGCGGAGTCGCGTTCGCGGCGGGAGGTCCCTACCAGGATGCCTGGGCCGAGCTCGCACATGCCGGCAGCTGGCAGAACTTCTGCCACAACTACACGCTGAACGTCTGCCCGCCGACCGACGACAAGCCGTTCTTCTTCAACATGCGACGCCTGTCGGACATTGGGTCGGAACGTAGCGGCTACTCCTACTCGATTGATCCCACCGACCTGCTCCTGCTGACACTCGGTGTCCTCTTGGTGCTGTCGGTCATCGGATTCCTGCTCCCGCTGCCCTTCGGTCCGGGCTCGCAGAGCCGGCCCCGCCTGTCATCGTTGCTGTACTTCGCGGCGATCGGTCTCGGCTTCCTCGTGCTCGAGATCGTGCTCATACAACGGTTCGTCTTGTTCCTCGGTTTTCCGACGTACGCGCTCTCGATCGTGCTGTTCTCGCTGTTGCTGTTTACCGGGCTCGGCTCATATCTTTCATCACGCTTCACGCAAGATCGTCGGCTGCTCACCACGACGCTGACGGTCGCGGTCGCCCTGATCATCGTCTCCGCGTTCGCGCTCCAACCGATCTTGCGAAATCTGATCGACCTGCCGTTCACAGCCAGGGTCGCGGTGGCGATCGCACTCATCGGCCCGTTCGGCGTCGTGCTCGGCGTCCCGATGCCGCTCGGCCTGCGGCGCCTGCAACAGCTTTACCCCGACGGAATCGCATGGGCGTGGGGCGTGAACGGCATCTCGTCCGTCCTCGCATCGGTGCTCGGTGTTGCCATCGCGGTGTTCTACGGATTCCCCGTGGCGACGCTCGTGGCGGCGGCGTGCTACGCGTTTGCGCTCGGCCACGTCCTCATCGGTCGGTGGCCGGCCGCCGCGGCCGCGCCCGCGCCCGAGACCTGACCTGCACGCAGCGGCGAACCCTGCCCATCTACGCGTGACGCCGGCGCGCGACTTCGTGGCACGCGAGCGTCGCGGCGGCGCCGACATTCAGCGACGGCAGCGTGCCGTACATCGGGATGCGCACGAGTACGGCGCAGCGCGCCCGCGTCAGCCGGCCCAAGCCGCGGCCCTCAGCGCCGAGCACGAGCATGACGCGCTGGTCGGCGACGCCGAACTCCGACAGCGGCGTGTCGCCGTGTTCATCGAGCCCGACCGTCCACACGCCGGCCCGCTGCGCGCGTTCGAGCGCGTTCGGGATCCCGCCCACGAGCGCGATCGGCAGGTACTCGATCGCACCGGCGGCCGCCTTCGTGACCGCCGGAGTGACGTGCGCGGCCCGGTGGCGTCCGACGACGATGCCGGTCGCACCGGCGGTCTCTGCCGAGCGCATGATCGCCCCGAAGTTCCGAGGATCGGTGACACCGTCGACGGCGACGAGAAACGCATCGTCGGCGGCGCACAGCTCGTCGAGATCGGCCGATCGCAACGGCGACGCGAGCGCGACGACACCCTGCGGTGCGTCAGTACGCGCCAGCTTCTCCAGCCGTTCGGGTGGGACGACGCGCACCTTGCTGCCTGCGAGGTCGGCGATCGCGGCCACCGCCGGATCCTGCGCGGCGCTGCTCGACACATAGACCGTACGGATCGGGCGACGGCCGGCGCGCAGCAACTCGTGCACGGCGCGGCGGCCCTCGACCTGGTCGCCGCCGACCCCCGAATCAGCCTTCGTCATCGGGTCGGAGTCGCCGCCACACCGTTCCTCCGGGCGTGTCTTCGAGCACGATGCCCTGTGCGCGCAGCTCGTCGCGCAGGCGGTCGGCCTCCGCCCAGTCCTTGCGCTCGCGCGCTTCGTCGCGTTGCGCGACGAGCGAGCGGATCTCATCGTCGAGCTCTTCGTCGTCGTCGAGCCACGTGAGACCCAACGCACTCCAGAGCTCGCGCACCGTTGCCGCAAGCCGGGCCGCGTCGTCGGTGCGGTTCTCGTCGAGTGCAATGTTCGCGTCGCGTACGAGCTCGAAGACGAAGGCGAGCGCGGCCGGAGTGTCGAAATCGTCGTCCATCGCGTCGCGAAACACCGACGTGTCGACGAGATCCGCAGCCGGCAACTCGGCCCGACGGACGCGCCGCATCAACGTGTCGACACGCTCCACCGCCTTGTCGGCGTCGGCAAGCTCCTTGTCGCCGAGCTCCATCTGCCGGTGGTAGTGCGTCTGGAGGACGAGCAAGCGGAACGCGCGCGGATCGAACTCGTCGAGCACATCCTCGAGCGTCGTGAAGTTGCCGAGCGACTTCGACATCTTCTCGCCGTCGACGTTCACCATCGCCGAGTGCAGCCAGTAGCGTGCGAACACGTGGCCCGCGGCTTCGGCCTGCGCGATCTCGTTCTCGTGGTGCGGGAACTCGAGGTCGGTCCCGCCGCCGTGGATGTCGAAACCGTCGCCGAGGATGTCGAGCGACATCGCAGAGCACTCGATGTGCCAGCCCGGTCGTCCCGGGCCCCACGGCGAGTCCCACTGCGGCTCGCCGGGCTTCGCGGCCTTCCACAGCGCGAAATCGATCGGTGAGCGCTTCCGTTCGTTGACTTCGACGCGCGCCCCCGCGCTCTCGCGCAACTCGTCGATCGTGCGGTGCGACAGCTTGCCGTACTCCGGGAACGTGTCGACCTGGAAGTACACGCCCTGGCCCTCGACAACGTACGCGCTCCCCTTCGCGATCAGCTCCGCGATCAGTGCCTGCATCTGCGGAATGAACTCGGTCGCCCGCGGCATGTCGTCTGGCGGTGTGACGTTGAGCCGCGACATCTGCTGCCAGTAGTCGGCTTCGTACGTTCGCGCGAGCTCGGACTCGGTCGTTGCTCGTTCGGCGGCCCGGGCGATGATGCGATCCTCGACGTCGGTGATGTTGGTGACGTACGCGACGTCGAGGCCCGACCAGATGAGGTAACGCCGGATCGTGTCGAACACCACCGCGGTACGACCGTGGCCCAGGTGCGGCACGTCGTAGGGCGTCGGTCCGCACACGTACATCGACACCTGGCCTTCGATGCGCGGGATGAACTCGACCTTTGCGCGTCGCGCCGTGTCCTGGATGCGAAGCACCGGGAGAGGCTACTCAGCGCCCAGTGCCTCCCTCGCGGGAATCAGCTCAGCGCGGCTGCGAGGCGGTCCTTGGCCCGGGACGCCAGCGACTTCACCGTGCCGGGCGCGCAGCCCATGACCTCGGCGATCTCGACCTCGGAAAGATCGGCCCAGTAGCGAAGCCGAACGACGGTCTGCTGCCGGGTCGGCAAAGCCGCGACGATGTCGTCGAGCTCGCCCGGCGCGAGCGCCTCACTCGCACCGGACACGAGCCCGGGCAGGTGGTCAGCCTCGACCTTGCGCCGCCGGTGGTACGACCGGCAGCCGTTCACGATCGCCACCCGCAGGTAGGCGCCGGGTTGATCCGCTGCGCCCCACGTGCAGTACATGCGCTGGAAGACGTCCTGGGCGATGTCCTCACCGGCCGCCGCGCTGCCCGCAACCGAGGCGGCGAGCCGCGTTGCGGCGTGCCAGTTGCTCCGGTAGAAGGCTTCGAAGTCGGCGAGCGCCGAGCACTCGTCCAATGTCGCTGTCGACATGCAGTGGTTCTCCCGCCCGAGATCCCTGACAAGGGAAACGAATCGTAACAAGTGCACGAACGGGGCGGAGGTGACGTTCGTCACCCTCGGGAAAGCAGTGCAACCGCCCAGACTGCGACGCCTTCAGCTCGTCCGATGGCCCCGAGGCCCTCGCCCCGCTTGGGCCGGACGGCGGCACCGATCCCGTGACCCATCGGCTCCCGGGCCGGCGCGAGGACCGCGACGAGGTTGGCGGCCATCGCTTCCACGTGCGGTCCGAGCGTCGGCTTCTCGGCCGCGATCACCACGTCGACGTTCTCGATCCACCACTTCTTCTGCGCGAGCCGGCGCGCGACTTCGGCGAGCAACGCCATCGAATCGGCGTCGCGGAACTTTTCATCGGTCGCGGGAAACAACGTGCCGAGGTCGGGCAGGCCGGCTGGTCCGAGCAACGCGTCGGCGACCGCGTGGGCCACCGCGTCCCCGTCGGAGTGACCGGCGAGCCGGGCCGTGTCTTCGATACGGACCCCGCCCAACACCAGCGGCGGATCGGCGCCGAACGGGTGGACATCGAAGCCGAGCCCGACGCGCATTCTCACGGGCGCCCGCCTTCGATCAGCGTCTGCGCGAGTTCGAGGTCGTCGGCGAGCGTGAGCTTGAGGTTGCGGCGCTCCCCGTCGACGACCACGACCTTGCCGCCCGCGCCTTCGACGAGCGCGGCATCGTCGGTGTCGACGCCCTCGCCTCCGTGCGCGGCGCGCAACGCTCCGGCGCGAAAGGCTTGCGGTGTCTGGACTGCCACCAACCCGTCACGGGGCACCGTCTCCACGACGTCATGCCCGCTCACCCGCTTGAGCGTGTCGACAACGGGAATGGCCGGCACGGCGGCGTCGGCGCCTTCCCTGATCGCGTCGATGACACTCGCGAAGAGCCGGCGGGACGCGAGAGGCCGAGCGGCGTCGTGCACGACCACGACATCGGCGGACTTGGGCACACACGCGAGTCCGGCGCGCACCGACGCGGACCGGGTCGCGCCGCCCGTTGCGGTGCGGACTCCGGCCGGGGCGTCCCAGGTCGCGCCGGCAGCGAGCACGACGACGACGCCGTCACACGACTCTCGGGCCGTACCAACGGCACGGTCGAGCACCGTGGCGCCGCCCAAGCGTGCGAACTGCTTCGCGCCGCCGAAGCGCGTGCCACCTCCGGCCGCAACGACGATCGCCCAGGTCTCCACGCTGCCAGTCTGGCAGGTGACTAATTCTCGAGGCGCGCGAAGAGCAGACGGCCGGCGGAGGTCGGGACGACCGAGGTCACCTGCAGCATCACCTCGGGACCGCCAACGAGCTCGCGGCCGCCGTTCACGACGACCATGGATCCGTCGTCGAGGTGGCCGACGCCCTGGCCGTCTTCCTTGCCTTCCCGCGTGAGCGACACGCGTACGTAGTCGCCGGGCCCGATCGACGGCGTGAGTTCCTGCGCGAGCTTGCGAAGGTTGCACGTCGGTACGCCCTGCAGCTCGGCATTCGCGCGCAAGCGGACCGTCGTTGGTGAGCATCCGCAGTTGAAGACGGCACGCGAGCGCGATCAACTTCGCGTCGACCTCGTTGTGCTCCGGCACTTCGTCGTCGAGGACGAACAGGCGCACGTTGCCTTCGTTGCGCAGCGCTTCCAGGGTCTCGAGGCCGCGCCGGGCCCGCCGGCGCTTCACGTCGTCGCTGGCGTCGGCGAAGCCTTGGAGCTCGTCGAGCACGAACCGCGCCACCATCAAGTCACCGCCGAGCACACGCGACCGGGTGAGCGGGAGCAGCTGGCCGTCCATGACCACCGACGTGTCGACGAGCACGCCGTCGCGCGTGTCGAAGGCCTGCGCACGTACGAGCGGCCGGGTCGACAACCCGAGCATCTCGAGCACCGCTTCGGCCTGGTACGCGACGATCCGGTAGCCGGCCCAGGCGAGCACCCAGGCGGCAAGGGCGACGATCGACACTGCGAGGCGAGTATCGAGGAGGAGCGCGAACGGCACGACCAGTACGAGCGCCAGCGCGGACCCGGCGATTGCGCCCAGCGTGCCGGCGACGAGCCGAGCGGGCGACCGCCGGTCGACCCTGCGCTCGACTGCGCCCAGCGCCCCGTCGAGGAGGCGGCCGAGCACGCCACCGGCCACGTAGCCGAGCAGGCAGCCGAGCATGCCCCCGACGCCCTGGGCTTCGGTCCCGAGCCGCCGGGCCAGCCAGAAGCCCGCGGCCGTGCCCAGCACGGCGACGAGGAGGCGGACGCCTTCAACGAACATCCGCCTCTGCATCGGCCTGCATGGCGGCTGCTTGACCGAGCCGAGAGGAGACCCTCAGGCCGGGCCAACATCGAGCCGATGGTGGATGTGACCTGCGACACACACGGGCGGTTCCGAGGCGGGCTCGGATAGCCTCCCGCGAACAAGGACCGGCGCGACATGGCGGCACGTACGCCCGTGCTCGACAAGACCGACCTCTTCGGCACCCTCCCCCCGGAGCTGCTCGAGCAGCTGCGAGGACGGACCGCGCTCGCGCGGTACCGCCGCGGCGACCCGATCTTCGAGAAGGGCGACCCGGCGACCCATCTCTACGTGGTGTTCTCGGGTCGCATCGCGATCGTCGCCAGAGCATCCGATGGCCGCGAGTCCGTGCTCACCGTTCTCGGGCCGGGCGCGCTCTTCGGCGAGATGTCGATGTTCGACGGCGGTGTGCGTTCGGCGAATGCCCGGGCGCTCACGACCGTCCACCTGATCGCCGTCGAGTTCGACGACGTGCGCGACGTGCTGTCCCACCGCCCCGAGGTGCTGTGGGCGGTCGTGCGGATCCTCGCCCGCCGCCTGCGCGCGACCGACGAGGCGCTCGCGGACGCGATGTTCCTCGACGTGACCGGGCGCACCGCCAAGCGTCTGCTCGAGCTCGCCGACGGCGAGGACGAGTTCCGCATGCCGCTCACCCAAGAGGAGCTGGCCGGGATGGTCGGCGCGTCACGCGAGCGGGTGAACAAGGCGATCGCGCTGTTCGTGAAGCTGGGCTGGCTCGAGATCTCCGGCCGCAGCCGCTACCGCATCGTCAACCGCGACGAGCTCGAAATCCGCGCGACCATCTAACCAACTGTTGGCAGCGTTTCCCGCGCATAGCGCGGTTTTCGCTGCCATCTGTTGGTGGCTTAAACCGCGCCGACCCACTCCAGGGTCTTTTGCCAGGCGGCGGCTGCATCGTCGGGGCGGTGCACGTCTCGCTCGGGATCGTGGACGAAACCGTGCTCGGCGCCCTCGACGACAACAATCTCGAAGTCGTCACGCCCTTTCCACGCATCACGCAGCGCGTCGATATCAGGCGCAGGGGTCCACGGGTCGGCCGTCCCGAAGAATGCGAGCGTCGGCACCATCTCTGACGCGACGTCGAGCGGTTCGATGCGATGGCCGGGGCCGCCCCATCCCTCGGCCGTGCGCAGCATCCCGTAGAACGCGACAGCGGCGTCGAACCGGTCGGTCGACGCGGCCTTGAACACGTAGTGCCCGCCCATACAGAATCCGAGCACCGAAACACGCGAGACGTCGTCTTCGACCACCAACAAGTCAGCGGCAGCAGAAAGAATCTCGAGCTGCTGCGAATCGTCGAGATCCTTCACATGCGCCATCCGCTCTTCCACCGAAGCGCGAACCGACTCCGGCTGCGAAGCAAACTGCTCGACAGCAACAACAGCAAGCCCATGCGAAGCCAGCAACCCAGCCATGTCCTCAAACAACGGCCGCAGCCCACCCATATCCGGATGCAAAACAAGCCCAGCAACAGGCATCCCATCCGGCCGAGCATGAAAAGCAGCCACCTCAACACCATCAACAAGAAGCGTGCGCGCCTCAGAAGTGATGTCGTAGACCGGACCGTGCTTAAGAGCCGCCATGCGAGCGACAGGTTAAGAGACGAGGAGGAGGCGGCGCTGTACTCCGTAGGGGACCTGGGGGGCGGGTGGGGCCCGCCGGAGCGAAGCGGAGGCGGGACGGTCCCCGGAGGAGTGCGGCGCCGCCGGGGCCACCGGTACGCGAAGCAGAGATGTCAGGCGTACCGATCCAAGATCGAAGTCTCGGCAACCCGCGAGAGCCCGTCCTTGATGGCGCGCGCACGCGCTTCGCCGACACCCTCTACCTCGACCAAGTCCGAGATCGATGCGCGCATGATCTTCGGCAACGTCCCGAAGCGCTCGACGACATGGTCGGCGATGAGGTCGGGCAGGCGGGGGATCTTGCTCAGCAGCCGGTAACCGCGCGGCTGCATCGACGAGTCGAGATCCATCTCGTGTGACAGGTGCAGGATGCCGGCGACGACGCGGAGGTCGAGCAGCTCGTCGTCGCTGATCTCGGTGAGTCGCGCGGTGACCTGGGCGAGGACCCAGTCGGGCGACTCCACGAAGTAGTCCTTCCCGACGAGGCGGAGGTCGGCGAGCACACCCCCGGTGAGCTCCTCGAGCTGCAGCTCGACGAGGCGGCCGTCGAGGCCGAGCTCCACGACGTAGCCCTCGATCTCCTCGGCGATTCTCCGCACCATCTCGGCGCGCTGCAGCACAGTGACGACGTCGCGCAGCGTCACGAGATCTTCGACCTCGAGCGCGGACAACGCGCCGGTCACGCCATCGAGGCGGGCCTTGTAGCGGCCGAGGATCTGCAGCGCCTGATCGGCCCGTGCAAGGACACGCGGGATCGGCTCCAGGGTCTGCTTCATGCCCTGGTAGTGCACCGAGACCATGCTCATCTCTTCGGAGACGGTGATCACCGGTACGGAGATCTGGCGGGCAACGCGCTCGGCGGTGCGGTGCCGGGTTCCGGTCTCGGTCGTGGGAATGTCGGGGTCGGGGACGAGGTGCACGTTCGCGCGCGCGACGCGCGTGCCGTCGGAGGCGAGGATGATCGCGCCGTCCATCTTCGCGAGCTCCGAGAGACGCTGCGGGGTGAACTCGGCGTCGAGCAGAAAGCCGCCCGAGCAGATGTTCAACACGTCGGGACCGTCTCCGACAACGATGAGCGCGCCCATGTTCGACTGCAAGATGCGGTCGATACCTTCCCGAAGTGGCGTGCCCGGTGCGACCAGCCGGAGGGCCGCGTAGAGGGCTTCCGATCGGCGTGGCGCCAAGAGGTCCTCCGGGTCGGAACTACACCGCAGCCTACCCCCCGGCGCGACGGGTCGCGATCAGACCCTCGGCGATATCAGCGACGCGTACCAGCGTGAGGCCTCGTACGTCGGGCGTCGACGCCGGAACGATTGCGCGACGAAAACCCAGGCGAAGTGCTTCGTTGAGACGGCGGGGTGTGTGCGCCACCTGCCGGACCTCGCCGCCGAGTCCGAGCTCGCCTATGACGACCGTGTCAGGTTCGATCACGCGGTCGTCGCACGCACCCGCGATCGCGAGCGCGAGCGCGAGGTCGGCTCCGGGCTCCGCGACCCGTACGCCACCGGCGATGCTCCCGTACACGTCACGCTCGGCGAGTCCGACGTTCGCACGTTGTTGGAGGATCGCGACGAGCATCGCAAGGCGGCTCGCGTCGATCGACTGCGCGATGCGGCGCGCGATCGGCGCGGACTTGTACGTGACGAGTGCTTGCGCCTCGACACACAACGGTCGCGCACCCTCCATCACGGCGGCGACGACCGAGCCGGGCGCATGAGCTCGGCGGTCGGCCAGGAACAGCGCGCTCGGATCCGCGACCGGCGTGAGGCCTTCCTCGGTCATTTCCATGAGGCCCAGCTCGTCGGTCGCGCCGAACCGGTGCTTCAGCGCGCGCAGCATTCGGAGCGCGTGATGGCGGTCGCCTTCGAACGAGAGCACCGTGTCGACGACGTGCTCGAGCGCGCGCGGCCCGGCGAGTGAGCCGTCCTTCGTGACATGTCCCACGACGAGCACCGCGACCCCGCGTTCCTTCGCGAGCCGCACGATGACCTGGGCACCCTCCCGTACTTGCGTGACGGAACCGGCCGACCCAGGGCCGTCAGGATCGTGCACCGCCTGGATCGAGTCGATCACGCAGACCGCCGGACTGATTTCGTCGAGATGGGCAGCAATCGCGGGCAACGACGTCTCCGAGACGACGAACAGCTCCCGGGCGAGCGTGCCGAGCCGATCGGCACGCACGCGCACCTGGGCGACGGACTCTTCGGCGGTGACCAGTAAACAGCGCGTGCCGCGGGCGGCCATCGCGCCGAGCGCCTGGAGCAGCAGCGTGCTCTTGCCCATCCCCGGCTCGCCCCCCAGGAGGGTGACCGACCCGGCGACGAGGCCGCCGCCGAGCACGCGATCGAGCTCGGGCACACCGGTCGGCATGTGCGCCGCACCGAGCGCATCCACGTCCGCGATCGGTGCGGGCCGGCTCGTGGGGATGCCGGCTGGTGTCGACACCGCCTGCGGGCCGTCTGCGAACGACCCCCACTCGCCGCACTCGGGGCAGTGCCCCAGCCACTTGGGCGAGTCGTAGCCGCACACCTCACACCGGTATCGAACGAGTGTTCGTGCCATGGCGCGACAGTAGCCGGGGGGTGTGCCAAGCTCCGCGGATGTCGATCGCCGGTGTGGTGACGATCGCCTTCGACTTGGACGACACGCTGACCGACTGGTGGACCGGCATTCGGCGCGCCGCGACCGCGGTCGGCGATCCCGCAATCTGCGAACGCGTCCGCAGCGCGACGTGGATCGAGCGCGACGAAATCGTGGTGAACCGCAACCACTGGCGCGTTGAGCTCGAGCCGGAGACGTTCATGGCGGCGGCGCTCGTCCGACCGTTCCTGGCCGCGCTCGATCCTCCGCTGTTCGCGGACGTCGTTCCGGCGTTGGAGGCGTTGCGAGGGAGGGTTCGGCTTGCCCTGCTGACGAACAATCCGTTCGGCATCGCGGTACTCGTACGGCACGGGTTGCACACGGACGTTTTCGACTTCACGGTCGTCGCCGATCCGGAGTGGCGCAAGCCGCACCCGCGGGCGTTCGCAGGACTGCTCGACGCGCTCGCCGACCCCGCCGAGCGTGTCGCCTATGTCGGCGACAGCGTCACTGCCGATGTCGAAGGTGCGCTCGCCGCGGGGCTTCGCCCCGTCTGGCTCGATCGCTGGAACGACGCGTGGCAGCCGCCGCCGCGCGTCCTGCGCATCGCGTCGCTGCTGGAGCTGGCCGAGTGGTGCTGACGGTCGGCTTCGATCTCGACATGACGCTCATCGACTCCCGGCCCGGCATCCTTGCGAGCCTGCGGGCCCTGTCGGCCGAAACCGGTGTCTTCATCGATGCCGAGCTCGTCCTCACCCGATTGGGACCCAAGCTCGAGGACGAGCTCGCCGAGTGGTTCCCGGTCGGCGACGTGCCAGCCATGGCGGAGCGCTACCGGCAGCACTACTTCCACCATTGCGTCGGCGGCGGCACCCTGTGCATGGCGGGTGCGCGAGCAAGCATCGACGCCGTGCGTGCCCGGGCAGGCCGCGTCGTCGCCGTCACCGCGAAATCCGAGCGCCTGTCGCGCCGGTGCCTGGAAGAGGTGGGGCTCGTCGTCGACGGCGTTGTCGGGCACGTGCACGGCGACGAGAAACGCGATGCGCTTCGTGCGTGCGGCGCTGCGATCTATGTCGGCGACACGATCGCTGACGTCCGCGCCGGCATCGATGCCGGCATCATCGGTATCGGCGTCGCGACCGGAATGCACAGCGCGCCACAACTCACCGAAGCGGGTGCATCGGTCGTGTTCGAATCCCTTGAACAGTTCCCCGGTTGGCTCGCCACGCTGCCGCCTACATGAGCGGGGCGCGGTCGCGGTCGAGCAGGAGCTCCGCACGCACTCGCGCCTTGCGGCGACGACGTTGGCGACGGGCGCTCGCCGACGCCGCGAGCAGGAACAAGCCTGCGAGCACCGCCAGCACAACCGCGATGCCGAGCTTCACCATCCGGTCGTAGTCGGTCTTCGAGTGCGAGGCCGACACCGTGCTGACCGTTCCGTTCGTCGCGTCGTACGTGCGCTTGGTGCCGTCCGGCAGACGCACGACCACGGTGAGGTGTAATGCACTCCTCAGCTCGGCGCTGAGTTGCGCGTCCAGCGTCGCGGGATCGAGCCCTGCGACCAGGAGCCGCGCCTTGAGATCCGCGTCGCTGCCGATACCGCTCTTCGGAGTACGCAGATCGACGACGAGTGACAGGCCGTCGCTCGAGCTGAACCAGTCGCGAGCCCGGGTGATGCGTGGATCGCGAAGCAGACCCTTCGGTCCAACGAGATCCGCGAGCCGGCGCGCGAGATCCGCCTGGTCCCGAAAGTCGTGGGTGAGCGTGAGCGTCGCAGTCGATCGGGCGCCGCCCGTCCAGCGCGACACTTTCCACCCGGCGGCCCGCAGGTCGGCGAGCGGTACCTGCTTGGCGGCCGCGTCGAGGCCGCCAAGCCGCTGGATCGCGTCGCGATCGAACTTGAGCGTCGTGCGAACCGTGCCCGACCCGTCGTTCGCCAGCGTGACGTCGACGCGCGCGTCGACCCTGCACCCCGCCAGCAGCACGGCAGCGATCGCGACCAGGCCCCACACGCGACGAACTTGCGAACACACACCCGTATGATCGCTGGTACGTGACGCAAGTTCGAATTGAGTACGCGGTTATTCGGGGGTGCCGCTTCCGGCGAGCTCGACCGGCGGCGGCTCGATGCCCTGGACGTTACGGAACACGATGTCGTCGCCCTCGGCGTCGACCACGATCGTGTCGCCGGCGTGGAATTCCTTCCACAAGATCTTCTCCGAGAGCGGGTCCTCGATCAGGCGCTGGATCGCCCGGCGCAACGGCCGCGCACCCAGAGCCGCGTCGTAGCCCTTGGCTGCGACGAGGTGCTTCGCCGCCAACGTGAGCTCGAAGCCCAGACCCTGCGACTCCAGCTGGTTGATCACCCGCTTGATCAGCAGGTCGACGATCTCGGTGATCTCGTCGGTTGTCAAGTTGTGGAACACGATGATGTCGTCGATGCGGTTGAGGAACTCGGGCCGGAAGTGGCGCTTGAGCTCCTCGTGCACCTTGTCCTTCATCTTGTCGTACGTCACGTGCTCGTCGGAGCGCGCGAACCCGAGCGCCGCCTTCTTGAGGTCGGCGGTACCGAGGTTCGACGTCATGATGATCACGGTGTTCTTGAAGTCGACCGTGCGGCCCTGCGCGTCGGTGAGTCGCCCGTCCTCGAGGATCTGCAACAGCGTGTTGAAGACGTCGGGGTGGGCCTTTTCGATCTCGTCGAACAGCACAACCGAGAACGGCTTGCGCCGCACGGCCTCGGTGAGCTGACCGCCTTCGTCGTAGCCGACGTAGCCGGGCGGCGAACCGACGAGCCGCGACACGGTGTGCTTCTCCATGTACTCCGACATGTCGAGCTGGATCATCGACGACTCGTCACCGAACAAGAACTCGGCGAGTGCTTTGGCGGTCTCGGTCTTGCCGACGCCCGACGGGCCCAAGAAGATGAACGAACCGCTCGGCCGCTTCGGGTCCTTGAGGCCGGCACGCGTGCGCCGGATCGCCTGCGACACCGCCTTGATGGCATCGTGCTGGCCGACGATGCGCTTGTGCAGCTCCTCTTCCATGCGCAGGAGCTTCGCGGTCTCTTCCTCGGTGAGCTTGTAGACGGGAATACCCGTCCACAACGCGAGCACCTCGGCGATCGACTCTTCGTTCACCTCGTTGAACAAGTCGACGCCTTCGGCGCGCCACTCGCTCTCCTTCGAGGTGCGCTGCTCGAGCAACGCCTTCTCGCGGTCACGCAGCGATGCGGCGCGCTCGAATTGCTGCGCCTCGATCGCCGCTTCCTTTTCCTTGCGCACCTTCGCGATCTGGTCTTCGAGCTCGCGGTAGTCGGGCGGTGCCTGCATACGACGGATGCGCAAACGCGAACCCGCTTCGTCGATGAGGTCGATCGCCTTGTCGGGAAGGTGACGGTCGGAGATGTACCGGTCGGCGAGGTTCGCCGCCGCGACGATCGCCTGGTCGGTGATCGTCACGCGGTGATGCGCCTCATACCGCTCGCGCAGTCCCTTCAAGATCTCGATCGTGTGCACGACCGTGGGTTCGTCGACCTTGATCGGCTGGAAGCGCCGCTCAAGGGCGGCGTCCTTCTCGAGGTGCTTGCGGTACTCATCGAGCGTGGTGGCACCGATCGTCTGCAGCTCACCCCGGGCGAGCATGGGCTTGAGGATCGAGGCGGCGTCGATCGCGCCCTCGGCGGCACCGGCGCCCACCAAGGTGTGCAGCTCGTCGATGAACAAGATGATGTCGCCGCGCGTGCGGATCTCCTTCAGCACCTTCTTCAGGCGCTCCTCGAAGTCACCGCGGTAGCGGGAGCCCGCCACCAGCGCGCCGAGATCGAGCGTGTACAGCTGCTTGGCGTGCAAGGTCTCGGGAACATCGCCGTCGACGATGTTCTGCGCGAGGCCTTCGACGATGGCGGTCTTGCCAACCCCGGGCTCGCCGATCAGCACCGGGTTGTTCTTGGTGCGCCGGCTCAGCACCTGCATCACGCGTTCGATCTCGCGCTCGCGCCCGATGACCGGGTCGAGCTTCTTCTCGCGCGCGAGCTGCGTCAGATTGCGGCCGAACTGGTCGAGCACGAGCGAGCCCGACGGCTGGTTCTCGCCGCCGCCGCCCTGCGTCGCGCCCTGGCCGGCCGTCTCCTTCGTGCCCGCATAGCCGGAGAGCAGTTGGATGACTTGCTGGCGCACGCGGCGAAAGATCCGCGCCGAGCTTCACCAGTACTTGCGCAGCGACGCCCTCGCCCTCGCGGATCAGGCCGAGGAGGATGTGCTCGGTGCCGATGTAGTTGTGGCCGAGTTGCAACGCCTCGCGCAGCGAGAGCTCCAAGACCTTCTTCGCACGCGGCGTGAACGGAATGTGACCCGACGGTGCCTGGCCCCCGTGGCCGATGATTTCCTCGACCTGCGCACGCACGGCTTCGAGCGAGATGCCGAGCGACTCAAGTGCCTTGGCCGCGACGCCCTCACCCTCATGGATCAGCCCGAGCAGGATGTGCTCGGTGCCGATGTAGTTGTGGTTGAGCAGGCGCGCTTCCTCTTGGGCGAGGACCACGACCCGTCGGGCTCGGTCGGTGAAGCGCTCGAACAAAATGATCCGCCTCTCGGTGAGCTTGCGGCCCCCGCCAGACCCCGTTCCTCCGCTGGGTTCTTCCCATTCGGAGCAACGAAGCCGGCGGATGCCGGCTGTGCCCATTCTATCGGCCGGTCCCCCTGCAACTTTGGCGCCGGAGGCCGGTCTGGATGCCTTATTTTCTCGTTCCTCGGGGACGTATGGGACGCCTGTTGCGTTGCTCCACGATGGCCCTGAGCTTGTTCTCTACGCCTGAGCCATTCGGATCATTCCCGAGGGCCCTCGAATCGACCCTCTCCTGTGGGCCGCCGTACGCTCGTCCCGTGTCTCTCGTCGACGACGTGGACCTCCCGCCCCTGGCCGGGGACCTGGTCCGCGTCGAGGATCGCCTGAACGATGCCGTGCGCGCCGAGGACCGCTTCCTCGGCGACGTGGCCGAGCACCTCCTGGCGGCCGGTGGCAAACGGCTGCGGCCGGCGCTCTCTCTCTGCGCGAGCTACGCCGCCCGGGGGGCTGGCAACCCCGCCGCCCCCGAGGTCGTGACCGGCGGGTCGGCGGTCGAGCTCGTCCACCTCGGGTCGCTGTACCACGACGACGTCATCGACGAGGCCGAGACGCGACGGGGGGTGCCGTCGGTGAACGCGCGATGGTCGAACATCGTCGCGATCCTCGCCGGGGACTATCTCCTCGCGCAGGCGTCGTCGCTGGCCGCTTCCCTCGGCGCCGACGTCGCCGGGCTGCTCGCGTCGACGATCGGCGAGCTCTGCCGCGGGCAGGTGCTCGAGTTGCAACACCTCTTCGACCCTGACCGCACCGAGGAGTCGTACCTGTCCGCGATCGAGGGCAAGACCGCGTCACTGATGGCGACCGCGTGCCGCATCGGCGCCATGGTGAGTGGCGTTTCGGCAGACAGTCT
The DNA here is from genome assembly GCA_963837155.1 of uncultured Actinomycetes bacterium. Taxonomy (GTDB): domain Bacteria; phylum Actinomycetota; class Acidimicrobiia; order IMCC26256; family PALSA-610; genus DASQHW01. Next base: position 111,688 of record CAWIMB010000001.1, read on the forward strand.
GGACGCCCTCACGCAGTTCGGCCATCACCTCGGCATGTGCTTCCAAGTCGTCGACGACGTGCTCGACGTCACGGCCACCGAGGCCGAGCTCGGCAAGCCGACCGGTAATGACGTGCACGAAGGCGTGTACACGTTGCCGGTGATCTATGCACTCGCGGGCTCGGGCGATCTGCGCGCCTTGCTGGGCCGCAAGCTCGAATGGCCGGAGGTACGCCAGGCCGTTGACCTGATTGCGACCTCGGAGGTCGTCGACGCGTCAATGACCGTCGCGCGCACCCACGCGACCAAGGCATCGGAAGCGCTGGCCGGCGCGACCGAGCTCGACGGCGACGTCTGCGACCGGTTGCGCACGCTGGTCGACGGCCTCGTGCGCCGCTCGTCTTGAGCGCGGAGGTCTTTCACCGCCGCGTCAAGGCGTGGCTCGCCGCCGATCTCGACGCGTACATGGACTGCTGGGCCGACGGCATGGTGATCGAGCTGCCGACGGGTGTCATCCGCGACAAGGCGAAGTACCGGCGCCTGGTCGAGGCGGGCTTCTCCTGGGCGGCGCCGGTGTCGTTCGACGTACACCACCTCGCGTTCGATGGGCCGGTGGCGCTGGCCGACTGGACGATTCGGGCGCGGCGACGCGAGGACGAAGCCGTGATCGAGTGGCGCGGGCTCTCGGTCTGCGAGCTACGCGGCGGCAAGATCATCTGGTGGCGCGAGCACCATCTCGCCCCGCCCGCACCGATCGCGGACTCGGATTAGGCGGCGGGGACGTCGGCGGCGGCGTCGACCTCGTCGAGGAACGACAGCACGACGTCGTTGAAACCATTGGGCGACTCTGCCATCAAGCCGTGGGCTGCGCCGCGCAGCACGTAGAGACGCGCGTTCGGGATCAGCTCTGCAACTTCCTCGGCGTCACCGAGTGGTGTGAGCGTGTCCTGGGACCCGGTGATCACGAGCGTGGGGGCGGTGACATCCGGAAGTTCGAACCGCAGTTCGTCGGACGCGTTGAGGATCGCATCGACCTGCGCGATGAACGCGTGTGGCTTCGCCTGGATCAACACGCGCGCGAGCACGTTGACGAACACGCCGAGACGGCGCTGCAGACGCGGACCAATCAGCCAGCGCATGCCGTCGTCTCGCAAGCCGGCCATGCCGCGTTCGGAGACCGCTTCGGCCCAATCCCGGAACAGCTCACGCCGCCATTCGTGGTGGCGACACCCCGTGCACGCGAGCGTCAGCGAACGCACGCGTTCGGGATAGCGCACGCCGATGATCTGAGCGATGACGCCGCCCATTGACGCACCGACAATGTGCGCCCGCTCGATGCCCGCGCCGTCGAAAACCTGTATGACGTCCTTCGCCATGCGCGTGAGGTCGTACGGGCCGGGCGGAGCATCCGAAGCACCCACACCGCGGTTGTCGACGCCGATGCAACGGTGGCGGCGCCCGAACGCACCGCGCTGCAGTGCCCATCCCCGACTGTCCATGCCCAGGCCCTGGATGAGCACGACGGGCGTACCGTCGCGCCGACCCCAGGTGCTGTACGCAATCTTCGTGCCGTCGTCGGTGACGATCTCCGGCATGCTCGAAGCGTATCCGAGCGATCGCTCGCGTCAGGTCTCGTGTAACAGTGCCCGAACCGCGACACGCATCGCGTCGGCGAAGCGGGCGGCCGTAAGGGGGTCGTCAGGGTCATAGGGATCGTCGAGCGTCACGAGCGGTCCGAAACGGACGTGCCACGGACCCAACGCGGTGCCCAACGGACCGCCCGGCTTCACGACGGCGGGGATGATCCGCGCGTGCGTGAGCGCGGGCATCAGCGCGTGCGGCGGCGCGCCCGCTCCCGTACGAAGGAACGTGTGCGCGAGCGGCACGCCGACGAGATGGCCCGCTCGCAGCGCGACTGAGATGTCGGGCTCGCTTGCCGCAATCGCGCCGAACCGGCGCACGAGCGCGCCGAGGAACGGCACCGCGGGCGCACCAATCACGCGCAAGCGGCGGCCGGTGGCGCGCTCGAACCGCGAGGCACAGCGCGGCCGGCTCGACGACACCGAAGCCGCGGTTCGCGACGATTGTGGCCGCGCCGTTGTCGGGCACATGTTCCCCACCGCTGACGCGTATCGGCAGCGCCAGCGACCACGCGGGTGTCACGAGGTCCGCGAGCTGCGGGTCGAGGCCGAAGGGGTCGATCGGGAACCGGCCGGCGAGGCGCCGCTTGAGCGCGGTTACCGGTGCTTCGGGTCGCGCGATGCGCTCGTCGTCGAGTCGATCCAGCTGCGTCACGATGCTCATGCCTTTCCGCTCCCGGCCCTGCGGGCCGGGCCGCTCGGGCCCCGCTCGCTGCTCCGCGGGATAACCGCTTCGCGACGCTCGCTCATGCCACCTGCTCCCGGCCGGTCGCGATCGGCACGACGTCGGCCCATTCGAACAGCTCGCGCAACACCTCTTGGGTCGACGCCAGGTTCGCAAGGTGCAGTACTTCGCGCGCGCGGCTGCCGTCGCCGGTACAGCCGCGACGAAGCAACTCGACGACGTGCGGTGCGATTGCCGCGCCGGCGATCTCCGTGGCGCGCCCGACTCCACCCCACATGCGCGGCGGAACGGGAAGCGGGATGCGTCCACCGAGGCGCGCCGCTTGCCAAGGTGTGGCCGCGCCCGGGCCGACGACGTTGCACGGGCCGTCGACGCGATGCTCGATCGCGGCGACCATGGCTGCCGCGGCATCGTCGGGGTGGAGCAGCGAGAACGGCGGGTCGGCGAGCGCGCTCACCGGCACGACCGGAAGTCGCAACAGCCGTCCGAGCGGGCTGGGCACGTGCGAACCCAGGACCGGCGCGTAGCGCAGCGCGCAGACGCGCACGTTGGAATGGAGCGCCACGCCCTTTGCGATTCCTTCGACCTGCAACAACGATCGGCCGTACGGCGTGACCGGCACCGGCACGACATCCTCGTCAGGCACCGAGACGCGAGCCGTACGCGGTCCGTAGACCTCCAGACCGCTCCGGAGCACGACGTACTCGAGCTTGCCCGCGCGCGCGGCCGCGCTGAGCGTTGCGATTGTGGAGAGCTCGGTGCGTTCGTCCGCGGACGCGGGCGTCATGCGCGACGCCGGTTCGTACACGCCGAAGTGGGCGACGATCGTAGGCGCGTAGTCCTGCACGAATGCTGCGAGACGATCGCGGTCGCGCGGATCGATCCGGCGGAACTCGGTGCGGCGCAACCGCCGGCGCGGGGGCACGAAGTCGACGCCCATGACGTCGTCGGCCCATGAACGCTGTTCGATCAACTGCGCAACACGCGTTCCCAGCTCGCCGCCCATTCCGGTGATCAAGACGCGTTGACTCATGAGTGTCCAGCCTCGGGCCGCAGATGCGGGAACATGATGACTTCACGGATCGACGTGACGCCGGCGAGCAGCATGACGAGCCGGTCGATGCCGAGCCCCATGCCGCCCGTCGGTGGCAAGCCGTATTCCAACGCGCGCACGTAGTCGGCATCGACTCCGTGTGCCTCGACGTCGCCGAGCTGCTTGAGTGTTGCCTGCGCCTCGAAGCGGCGCAGCTGCTCGACGGGATCGTTCAATTCGCTGAACGCATTCGCGAGCTCGCGTCCGCGGATGATCAGCTCGAAGCGCTCGGTCATCGTCGGGTCCTCGCGGTGCGTGCGCGCGAGAGGTGAGACCTCACGCGGGTAATCGCACACGAACGTGGGCCCGGCGATGTTTGCCTCCGTGGTCTTCTCGTAGATCTCCAACACCAGCTTCCCCGAACGCCAATTGTGTTCCCACGGTACGCCGAGTTGATCGCAAACCTGGCGCAGCTCCTCGACCGACTGTGAGGGATGCACCTCGACGCCCGCGTGCTCCCGCACCAAGTCGATGAGCGTACGCCGCTCGAACGGCGGTGTGAGATCGACGGTCTCGCCATCCCACTCGACACGCGTCGAGCCGGTCGCAGCCTCGGCGGCCGCGGCCACCAGTTCCTCAGTGAGCCGCATCATGTCGTAATAGTCCGCAAAGGCTGCGTACAGCTCCAACATGGTGAACTCGGGATTGTGGCGCGTGGACAGCCCTTCGTTGCGGAACACGCGGGCGATCTCGAACACTCGGTCGTAGCCGCCGACAATCAAGCGCTTCAAGTACAACTCGGGCGCGACACGAAGGTAGAGGTCCGCGTCCAGCGCGTTGTGATGCGTCACGAACGGCCGGGCGGTCGCGCCGCCAGGAATTGGATGCAGAACCGGTGTCTCGACTTCCTCGAACCCGCGTGCGCGTAACGACGCCCGGATGGAGGCGATCGTTGCGAACCGGACGGCGAAGACCTTTCGCGCCTCGTCGTTCGCGATGAGATCGACATACCGCTGCCGGTAGCGCGTGTCGGTGTCGGTCAAGCCGTGCCACTTCTCGGGCAGCGGACGCAGCGACTTGGCGAGCACCTGAAACTCGGCGACCTTCACCGAGAGCTCGCCCCGCTTGGTTTTCATCACCGTGCCGGACACGCCGACCCAATCGCCCCGGTCGATTTCGGCGAGGAAACGATCGAACTCTGCGTCGCCGAGGTCGCTCTTGCTCACGAAGAACTGAAGGTCGCCGGTCCCGTCACGCACGTTGGCGAAGACGAGCTTGCCTTGCTTGCGCGGTAGCAACACCCGTCCGGCGACGCGCACGACGTCGTCGGTCGACGCGCCCACGTCGACCTTCTCGTCCCAGTGTTCGTGTACCTCGGCGAAGGTGTGCGTGCGATCGAAGCGCGCCGGATAGGGTTCCTCGCCGCGCGCACGCATGGCCTCTACCTTGGCGAGCCGCGCCCCGAACTCGTCACCGGCCTCAGACGTCACGCATTCCTCTCGAAGATGATCCGCAAACCGTAGAGCGTGAGCCAGGGCTCGTAGTGCTGCACTGTGCGTGAGTGCGGAATGATCGGCTCCGCGAGACCGCCGGTCGCAATGACCTCGCACGGTCCGAGCTCGGCGACGAAGCGGTCGACGAGACCGTCGACCTGCGCGCTGAACCCATAGATCATCCCCGACTGGATCGACTCCGCCGACGACTTGCCGATCACGTGCTTCGGCTCGGTGAGCTCGACACGCCGCAGCCCGGCCGCCCGGCCGAACAGGGCGTCCATCGAGATCTCGACGCCCGGGAAGAGCGCGCCGCCGAGATACTCCCCCTTGTCGCTGACCGCTTCGATCGTGGTCGCGGTGCCGAAGTCCACGACGATCGACGGGCCGCCGAAGAGGTCGTACGCGCCTACCGCGTTCGCGATACGGTCCGCGCCGACCTCCTTCGGGTTGTCGTACAGGATCGGCATGCCGGTACGCACACCGGGCTCCAGCACGAGCGCCGGAAACCCGAAGTAACGGTCGGTCATCGTGCGCAACTCGGCGGTGACGCGCGGCACGCCCGACGAGATCGCAACGCCTGTGATCGACGCGTCGAACGAGAAGCCGTGAAAGCCGAGGAACTGCTGCACCATCAGCGCGAGCTCGTCGGATGTGCGATCGGCGACGGTCGCGATGCGCCAGTGGTCGACAAGGTCGGCGTCGCGGAACAGCCCGACGACGGTCTGGGTGTTCCCGGCGTCTATTGCGAGAAGCACGTGATCACAAAATGTCGAGGGTGACGTCGAGGATTCGGACCGAGTGAGTGATCGCGCCGATCGAGATGAAGTCGGCACCCGCCTCGGCGTAGGCGCCAACCGTGTCGAGGGTGACGCCCCCGGACACTTCGATCTTCGCTTTGCCGTCGACGATCGTGACCGCGTTCCGCACCTCATCCGGCGTCATGTTGTCGAGCAGGATGCGGTCAACGGCGGCGTCGCGCGCCTCGGCAACCTGCTCCGGCGTCTCGCACTCGACCTCGATCGTGCGCCCCGGCCACCGAGCCCGTGCTCGTTCGACCGCGCGGGTCAGACCGAGCACCGCGAGGTGGTTGTCCTTGATCAGCACCGCGTCCGACAGGGAGTCGCGATGATTGAAGCCGCCGCCGGCACGCACTGCCGCCTTCTGGGCGGCGCGCATCGTCGGGACGGTCTTGCGAGTGTCGAGGATGCGCGCCTTGCCGCGTGCCGCGCGCACGTACCGCCGCGTCAGCGAGGCGACGCCGGAGCAATGCGACACGAAGTTGAGGGCCGTGCGCTCGCCCGCGAGGATCGCCCGCAACGAGCCGGAGATTTGGGCGAGCTCCATCCCCGCTTCGACCGACTCGCCGTCACGCACCGTCCATTTCACGTTGACGTGCGCGTCGAGCTGACGGTACGTCTCGGTGGCGAGCGCGGTGCCCGCGAGCACACCTTCTTCGCGACTCAAGATCGCCGCGACCGCTGTTTGGTCCTCGCCGATGCACGCGATCGACGTGATGTCGCCCAACAGGCCGAGGTCCTCGGCGAGCGCGTCGTCGACGAGCCGGCGAACCACATTACGCGGGGGGTCGAATGTCGTCATGATGGCTCTCCTACCGCAACAGCGCCGAGCGCGACGAACGCCGGGATGAGGCCGGCGCGGAGCACGAAGCGGCCGCGGAACTTGTCGGAACTCCGGGGGTAGTCGCGGCGTGTATGTGCGCCGCGTGATTCGAGACGAGCAATTGCTGATGACACGATCGCGCGCGACACACGCAGCAGGTTGCACACCTCGTAGGTCGCGATCGTGCGGGGTGGGAGGCTCTCGGCAAGTCCCCACAGATCGGCAAGCGTCTGCGACGCGAGACGGAGCCCGTCGGCGTCGCGTACGACTGCGCAGTCGGTGGACATCACGCGCTGCACCGAAGAGCGCAGTTCCGCAGGATCGGTCACCCGCTCGCGCGCCGACTTCGGGAGCACGAGCGGATCGGGTTCCGGCTCGGCATCGAGGTCGACATCGATGACACCGGCCATCGCGCCGGTGGGCGCGGGCTCGGCCTTGCCCGCCATGATCGCCAGCACGACGCGCCGTCCGAAGACGAGCCCGTCGAGCAGTGAGTTCGACGCGAGGCGATTCGCGCCGTGCACACCGCTGCACGCGGTCTCACCGCACGCCCACAGATGCGGCAGCGTGGTCGCGCCGTCGAGGTCGGTCACGACCCCGCCAGACATGTAGTGCGCGGCAGGAGCAACGGGGAGCCAATCATTCTCGGGGTCGAGACCAACGTCCTGGCACGCCGCCCAGATCGTCGGGAAGTGGTGCTCGAAGTCGTCGATCATCGTGGCGTCGAGCCACATGTGATCCATATCGGTCAGCTGCATCCGCTCATGAATCGCCCGGGCGACCACGTCGCGTGGCGCGAGATCGGCGAGCGGATGGAGATCGGCCATGAAGGCGACGCCATCGTCGTCGCGGAGCACCGCGCCTTCGCCCCGCAAGGCCTCCGACAGCAGTGGCCGGGGCATCGATGCGTGGTGAAGCGCCGTCGGATGGAACTGGACGAACTCGAGATCCGCGCAGGCGACTCCCGCCTTCAGGGCGAGCGCGACACCATCGCCGGTCGACAGCGTCGGGTTGGTCGTGACCGCGAAGCATTGGCCGGCGCCTCCGGTCGCGAGCACGACGTCGATCGCGCGCACGAACTCGACCTCTCCGTCGGCCCGGAGCGCAAGCACGCCCGCGCACCGGCCCCGCTCCACCAGCAACTCGATCGCGAACCAGCCCTCGCGCACCTCGATGTCGAGCGCGGCGCACGGCCGCGACGAGGGCCCGTTCGATCTCGGCGCCGGTCGCGTCGCCTCCCGCGTGCACGACGCGTGCGAGCGAGTGGCCACCCTCGCGGGCGAGGAGGAGCTCGGCCTCTTCGGTATCGAAGCGAGCGCCGAGGGCGGCGAGCTCGCGTACGCGGTCCGGGCCCTCGGTCACCAGGACGCGCACGGCCTCGACGTCGCACAGTCCGGCGCCCGCGGTGAGCGTGTCGGCGAGATGCAACTCGGGCGTGTCGGGCTCGGCGAGCGCGGCTGCGACACCGCCCTGCGCGTAGCGCGTGGCGGAGTGCGAGAGCTCACCTTTGGTCAACACGAGCACCGACAGGCCTCGACGGGCCGCGTGGAGCGCGGTCGTCAACCCCGCGACGCCGCTCCCTAACACGAGGACGTCGAACACGAGTGTCAGCCTAGGTGGCGGGAAGGATGGTCGCGCATCCAAACGAGGTTCGAGCCCTTGCGCTCGACGGCCTCGCGCTCGCTGATCGGCTGGTTGGCCTCGTCGACGTGCACGATGAGCGGCGCGTAGCCGGCGAGCTCGGCTTCGCTGTACGAGCCATACGTGATCACGATCACGCGATCTCCCGGTTCGACGAGGCGCGCGGCCGCCCCGTTCAGGATGACGTCACCCGGACCGCCTTCCATCGCGTACGTCTCGAAGCGCGCGCCATTGTCGATGTCGAGCACGGCGACCTGCTCGAATTCTTGAATATCGGCGAGCGCCATCAGGTGAGGATCGAGCGTGATCGAGCCCACGTAGTCGACATCCGCACCGGTGATCGTGGCGCGGTGAATCTTCGACTTCATCATGGTGCGGTACATGCTCGGCTCCCAAGATCGGCTGATGCCTTCGCGCCCCGCACAGAGAGCATCACGTTGTCGATGAGACGGGTCTCCCCAACACACGCGGCCAGCGCGAGCAGCACGTCGCCCTCGATCGGCCCCGAGAGCGGCGTCAGATCGTGCGCGTCGCGCAGTTCGAGGTATTCGACGTCGACGCTCGGTTCGGTGGCCAGGACGCGCGCGGCGACGGCAACCGTGGCATGCGCGTCACGTTCGCCGGTGAGCACCGCATCGGCTGCTGCTTCGAGCGCGCGCGAAAGGACGAGGGCCGCCTGGCGTTGCTCGGGCGACAGGTACGCGTTGCGGCTCGACATCGCGAGGCCGTCGGGCTCGCGCACGAGGGAACAACCGACGACGTCCACCGGCAAGTTCAGGTCGGCCGCCATGCGGGTGATCACCGCGAGTTGCTGCGCATCCTTCCGGCCGAAGTACGCGGTGCACGGTCCCGTGATCGCGAACAGCTTGCTGACGACCGTTGTGACGCCGTCGAAGTGCGTCGGCCGCGCGGCACCGCAGAGCCCTTCCGTCAGGCGCTCGACATGCACCGTGGTGAGCGGCGCGCCCCGGGGATACATCTCTTCCACGGACGGCGCGAACACCACGTCGGCGCACTCGGCTTCGCACCGGGTGAGATCACCCGAGAGGTCGCGCGGGTAACGGTCGAGATCCTCGTTTTCGCCGAACTGGAGGGGGTTCACAAAAATCGTCACGACCACGAGATCCGTCGCGGCCCGGGCGGCCCGGATCAGCGAGCAGTGCCCGTCGTGGAGGTAGCCCATCGTCGGCACGAGCCCCACCCGGCCGCCTTCGGCCCGGGCGCGGTCGCACGCGGTTCGCAACTCCGCGATCGTCTCGACGTACAGCATGTTCGGCCTCGCTCGGTTCCGGCCTCGGTGGGTCCGGACTGGCGGGTCTGACGTCGGTCATCGTACCCAACTTGCGTGGCGAAATCGCCTCTCAGCCGAGTTCGCCACGCATGTTCGAGGGTCAGGTCGCTTCGTCGGGACGGGAGCCGGACTTCAGGTCATCGAGCAGGCGGTCGAGCCCCGTGTCCCGCCGGCCAGTGAGCCGCGCCGCCTCCCGCGCCAAGGCGCGGTACGCGTCGCGTTCCGCCGGGTCGAGCTCGCGCAGATGCTGCTCGACGGTCGCGAGGTCGCCGCGTTGCACTGGCCCGGTCAGTGCACGGGACGGGCCGAGCGAGAACGCGTTCTGCACCGATGCCAGCACCAGTGGGGCGAACGCTTCGAACGGCACGCCGCAGCTGACGGCGAGCCGCTCGACCTGGCCGAGTAACGCGACCAGATGGTTGGAGGCGACCACGCCCGCGGTGTGGTAGCGGATGCGGTCGGAATCGCCGAGCTCGAACGTTCGGAGTCCGAGCAGATGTGCGATCTCGGTGACCTCCGGATCACCGGCGACCGCCGCCCACGCGCCCTGCAGTCGCTCGAGGCCGACGGTCGACGACGGGAACGACTGCAGCGGGTGCAGTGCTCCGACGCGCACACCCGTGCGCTTCTCGAGCAGCGCATCGAAGACCTCGAGCCCGCGTGAACCCGCGAGGTGAATCACCAACGCGCCGGGGTCGATTGACGGTCCGGCGGTTATCACCGCTTGCTCGATCGCGCGGTCGGGTGTCGCGACAACGACCATCTCGGCGCCGCGTGCCACTTCGGAAACGAGCGCGGGTCGCGACGCGAGGCACGCGGCCGCGGCCGACGTCGACGCGGCGTCGGGTGCCCGGCCTGCGACCGCAACGACCGTCCAGCCCTGCTCCATCAAGCCAAGGCAGATCGTCGTTCCGGCGCGGCCGGGCCCGATCAACGCAACGGTTCTGACCCCTTCCACCAAGAACGCAATTGTACCGCCGCTTCGCGCACCCCTTTCCACGACGCGTCGGCGTCCACCAGATCGGGTGCAACGTCGCGCAATGGGGCAAGCACGAACCCCCGTTCCCACATGCGCGGGTGCGGCAGGATGAGTCTTGGATCGTCGAGGACGAGGTCGTCGTAAATCAGTACGTCGACGTCCAGGGTGCGCGGTCCGAAGCGCTCGGCACGCACGCGCCGTGCGTCGCGTTCCAGTTGTTGCGCGAGATCGAGGAGCGCGTACGGATCGAGCTCGGTATCGACCGCGACGACCGCGTTCAGATACAGATCCTGAGGAGGGCCACCGACCGGCGCGGTCTCGTAGACGCGCGACAGCGCGTCGACGCGCATGCCCGGGACGCCGGCGAGACCGTCGACGCCTGCCTGCAAGTACGCGAGACGATCGCCGAGGTTCGACCCGAGCGCAAGGTAGGCGCGGGTCACCGTTCGATACGCACGCCGACGTGCCGGAGCATCGAACGGACGGGCGGGTGCACCTTCCGCACTTCGACGACGACGTTCTTCACTCGGGGGTCGGATCGGCACACTTCGGCGATGCGCGCCGCGAGCCGCTCGAGCAGCCGGTACCGCTCGGATGAGATCACCCGGCTCACCGCTTCGCACACCGCGCCGTAGTCAACGGTGTCGTCGAGATCGTCGCTGTCGCCCGCGGGCACGAGGTCGACAAGCAGCTCGATATCGACTTCGAACGGCTGTGGTCGGGTCTGCTCCTCGGGCAACACACCGTGCACACCGAGCTCGCGAATGCCCGCGATGAGGATGCGATCCACGTTCCGACGCTAGTCCCGTGCTAACCACGTGTGATGCGGCGTACGAAGATTGTCGCGACGGTCGGGCCCGCGACGTCGACGCCGGAGACGATGCGGGCGCTGCTCGACGCAGGGGTTGACGTCGTGCGGCTCAACGCCGCGCACGGCACCGGTGACATCTCGGCGCGCGCCAAGCTCGCGCGCGATACGGCCGCCAAGCTCGGACGCGCGGTCGGTGTGCTCATCGACCTGCCCGGCCCCAAGTTGCGTACCGGTCCGATCGCCGGTGACGAGGTCGAGCTCACCACCGGCCATCCGTTCACGCTCATTGCGACACCGATCGAGGGCGACGCGACCCGCGTGTCGACGACGATCCCCGAGCTGGCGCAATGGGTCGAGCCCGAAGACGACGTGTATCTGGCCGACGGTGCGATCGTGTTGCGTGTCGTCGCGATCGAGGGCCCCGACGTGCGGTGCGAGGTCGTGCGCGGGGGCGTGCTGCGGTCACGCAAGGGCATGCACGTGCCCCGCGCCGAGGCCCACGTGGAACCGTTCACGGACGCCGACGCCGCCGCGCTGCGCGTCGCCGTGAACATCAGGGCCGATTTCATCGGGCTCTCGTTCGTCCGCCGGCCCGAAGACTGCGACTCGGTACGCGCCCGGCTGCCGAAGCGCGGGGCGAAGCCGCAGCTCGTCGCCAAGATCGAGACCGCCGTCGCCCTCGACCATCTTCCGGGCATCGTCGGCGCCGCGGACGCGGTGATGGTGGCGCGCGGCGATCTCGGGATCCAGGTGCCCGCGCGACGCGTGCCGCTGATCCAAAAGGAGATCATCCGCTTCTGCAATATGTCCGGCAAGCCCGTGATCACGGCGACGCAGATGCTGGAGTCGATGACCGAATCACCGTTGCCGACGCGCGCGGAGGTCAACGACGTTGCGAACGCGGTGCTCGACGGCACCGACGCGCTGATGCTGTCCGAGGAAACCGCGGTCGGCCGGCATCCCACCGATGCAGTACGAACGATGAGCGAGGTCGCGGAAGCGGCCGAGTCGTGGCCGCACACCCGAACGACACCCGAGGGCGTGCGCGCCGCCGTCGACGACGACCGTGTCGCCTGGGCGGTCGCGCACGCCGCCGTGCAAGCGGCCGAGGATCTCGCGGTCGCCGCGATCGTCTGCCCGACCCAGAGCGGCACGACCGCTCGACGCGTTGCGGCCTTCCGACCGTCGGTGCCGATCGCCGGCATCGCGAGCTCGCCCGAGGTGTTGGGCGGGCTGTGTCTCGTATGGGGCGTGCGGCCGATCGCGATGCCGGAAGCCGCGGGCGACGACCACGTGCGCGCCGCGGTACGAGCTGCGCGGTCGTGCGGATTGGTGCACAAGGACGACTTGATCGGCGTGGTGTACGCCTCGCCCGGCAAACGCGCGGGCGCCACCGACACCGTCCGCGTCGTGAGGGTCTGACGTCTACTTCAGCTCGTTCAGCGTGATCGCGACGATCTCGCGGCCGGAGGCATCGAGGCTGCGCGAGGTGAGCTTCTCGATGATCGAGATCGCGTGCGGTCCGTTCTCGACGAAGCCCGCGTACAGCAGGTAGCCGGCGAGCACTCCGAGCAGACGGTCGCCGAACTCCTCGTGGTGCATGTAGAGCTTCTCGTCCGGGTCCTCGAGCAGCTTGGCCAGCGTGGTGTAGATCGCGAGGAGACGCGGTGCGAGCTCGTCGTGCGGACCGAGCGGGACGTGCACGTACGCGAGGCCCGCCTCGTCGTATGCGTGCAGGTTGTGCGGCGAGTCGAGCAACGACACCACGTGCGTGAACCCGTTGACCGACAGCCAGATCAGCTCTTCTTGCCGGCGGACCTTGCGATGGTTTCGCGCAAAGCCTCCGGGCCGCTCTCCCGCCCCGAGCCGATCCTTGATGACCCATGTGAAGTAACGAGGCTGGAGACCCTGGGCCCAGCGGCCACGCAATCCGCCGGTGGTCATGCGGCGAGGCCGTCCTGCGTCACGCGCTCCATCACGTCGAGTAACTCGACGGCGCGCCGCGACCGTTCTACGTCGTGCACGCGTACGAGCGCCGCGCCGTGCTCGAAGCTCCACACGGTGATCGCCATCGTCGCATCCTCGCGGGTCTCGGGGGCGTGATCGGCAGCACCGAGCAGGCGGCCGAGGAATGACTTACGGGACGCGCCGACGGCGAGCGGCGCACCGACGAGCGGCCCGAGCTCCGGCAGCCGCCGCAGCAGCTCGACATTTTGTTCGACGTTCTTTGCGAACCCGATGCCGGGGTCGGCGAGGATCGCGCGCGCGTCGATACCGGACGCCACGGCGTTCTCGACGTGCGCGCGAAGCGCGACGCCGACCTCGCGCACGACCTCTTCGTAGTGCGCCTCGTGTTGCATCGTGCGCGGCGTGCCGCGCATGTGCATTACAACGAGCGCGGCAGTGGCCTCGGCGACGACGCCCAGCATCTCGGCGTCGGCGGTGCCACCCGACACGTCGTTGACCATCGCCACACCCGCCTCGAGCGCGGCGCGCGCCACGGCTGCTTTCGTCGTGTCGATGCTCACAGGCACACCGGCGTCCGCGACGAGCGCGCGCACGACCGGCAGGACACGCCGCAGCTCTTCGTCGGCGTCAACGGGATCAGCACCCGGTCGCGTTGACTCGCCGCCCACGTCGAGCACGGCCGCGCCGGATTCGGCGAGCGCGAGGCCATGAGCGATCGCGGCGGGTGCGTCGAGGTACCGGCCGCCGTCGGAGAAGGAGTCGGGCGTGACGTTGACCACACCCATCAGTGCCCGGCGCGGCAGATCGGCGACGATCAGGCGGGGGGAGGGCACGTGGCCGAGACTAGCCAACCGCTTGTCGTCTCCCGGGAGGGGCTCAGGAGCGGCCGACGCCCGGTCCGAGCAGCGCCATGACCTCGGCGCGGGTCGCGGCGTTGTCCTTGAACAGTCCGCGCACCGCGGACGTAACGGTCAGCGCGCCCGGCTTGCGCACGCCGCGCATCGACATGCACAAATGCTCCGCCTCGATGAGCACGAACGCGCCACTGGGACGCAGAACCTCCACGAGCGCGTCCGCGATCTGCGTCGTGAGCCGTTCCTGCACCTGCGGCCGGCGGGCGAAGCCGTCAACGAGGCGCGCCAACTTCGACAGACCCGTGATGCGACCGTCGCTGCCCGGGATATACGCGACGTGCGCGCGTCCGTGGAAGGTCGCGAGGTGATGCTCACACTGACTGAACAGCGGGATGTCACGCACGAGCACCATCTCGTCGTGCTCGGCTTCGAACGTCACGACGAGATGCTTCGAAGGATCCTCGTGCAACCCGCCGAAGATCTCGGCGTACATCTCGGCGACTCGGTGGGGCGTGCGCTGCAACCCGTCACGGTCGGGATCCTCGCCGATCGCGATCAGGATCTCGCGCACCGCCTTCTCGATGCGAGCGACATCAATCCCCTCGGGAACACCGTTGGGGACAGTCACGTAAACAATCCGTCCGTCGGGCCTTCGTACTCGGCGACGTAGGGCAGGTTGCGGTAGCGCTCCTCGACGTCGAGGCCGTAGCCGATCACGAACTTGGGCGAGATGCGAAAGCCGACGTACTTCAGGTCGGGGTCAATTCGTTGCAGCCCTTCCTTGACGAGCAGCGCACACACCTCGAGTGACGCGGGGTTCCGAGCCTTCAAATTCTTGCGAAGGTAAGCGAGCGTCAGACCCGAGTCGACGATGTCCTCGACGATCAGCACGTGCCGGTCGGTGAGGTCGAGGTCGAGGTCTTTCATGATGCGCACGACGCCGCTCGTTCGGGTGGCCGACCCATACGACGACACGGCCATGAAGTCGAACTCCACCGGCAGGTCGATCGCACGCGCGAGATCGGCCATGAACATGAAGGCACCCTTGAGGATGCCGACGAGCAACGGCGGATGATCGTCGTACTCGGCCGCAATCTCCTTCCCGAGCTCACGAATGCGTTGCTGCAACTCGTGCTCGTCGACGACGATCCGACCGATATTCGGGTCGTTCATGGGTTCGACGGCTCCGCGCTCAACCAGAGGAAACGCCGCGTGCTCGCCGAGACGCGCACGCGGCGGTCGACACGGTAACCGACGAGCCAAACCGGTCCGTCCGACTCGACGATCGGTGTGCGTGCTCCCGCCCGGATCACGGCCGTGTCGGCGATCAGATCGGCGTCGCACACGGCGATCCATCGCCCGTCCGGCCACGCCGCGGGCGGACCGTGCTCGATCCACGCCTCGAGCAGGAGTGCGCCGAATCGGGCGCGTCCGGGCAGTGACAGCGATGCGTCCTGCGGGGCCTGCGGGTCCGCCGGGTCGGTGCGCACGAGCCGTCCGCCCACGCGGCGGACCTGCGCGCCGCCCGGCAGCTCGGTCGCGATGCGCTCGCCACGCGCGACAGCGAGGACCCGCTCGACCGTCGCCGCGGTCGGAGGCGGCGGACCCAACCGCCGGCGCAGCACGCGGCGTGCAAGCGCGACCGGCATCGTGGCGATCGCCTTGGCGTCGTCGGTACTGCGCTCTGCCGCGAGCATCTCGAGCAGCGTGTCGTCGTCTCGCAGAAGGTCGGCCTGGCGGGCGAGCACCTCAACAATGTCACGATCGGCGCCGCGCTCGAGCTGAGGAATGACCTCGCGCCGCAGCCACACTCGTCGGTGGTCAAGGTCGCCGTTCATCGGGTCTTGCACGGGCGCGTATCCCAGGCGCGCGCACAGCTCATGCGTGTCGGCGCGACGCAACCCAAGAAGCGGCCGGCGCACATTGCCGCGTTGCACTGGGATGCCAGCCAGCCCTGCAGTGCCGCTGCCGCGCAGCACGTGCATCAATACGGTCTCGGCCTGATCGTCACGGGTGTGCGCGACGAGGATGGCTTCGGCGTCGACCGCGGCGCACGCTCGCTCCAGGGCGGCATATCGCGCCTCGCGCGCCCGCGCCTCGAGATTCGCGCCGGCCCCGACGTTCACCACTTCGACGCGCGAGCCGGCACCGAGACGGGCGGCGACGCGTGCCACCGCTTCGGCTTCGTGCGCGGTGCCGGCGCGCAAGCCGTGATCGACGTACACCGCGACCGCGTCGAACCCGCGCGCACACACAAGCGCGAGCAGCGCGACGGAGTCGGCGCCACCGCTGCAGCCGACGACCACCCGCGCACCGTCGGGCACGTCATCCAGCGCAACGAGCCGCGCGAGCCACGGATCGCACGCCCGGACGGCCACGGCCGCGTGTGCGGTCAGCGGCCCAGACCGGCGGCCTGCGCCGGACCCACGCGCACCAGCCACCGTTCGGGCGCGTCGAGCTCCGCGAGCGTCGGCAGGTTCTCGGGCGCATCCCACGCGGCGTCGATGGCGTGCGGTCCCGCGACCGCGATCGCGCCGCGCACGAACTTCTCGCCGACCTCGTATTGGCGCATCTTCTGCTCGAGCCCGAGCAGCTTGTGCAGGGCGGAGGTGATTCCCCGCTGCTGGCGTCGCTGCTGGAGTACCCGGGACATGCGCTCCTGCCCGGCGACGTGCTGCCCGCCGAGATCGTCCATCACGACGTTGCCGTGCCCTTCGAGCAACGACATCAGCGCCTGCACTTGACTGAGCACACCGCGCTGCTCCGGCGACGCGAACAATCCGACGACACCGCCGTCGTCGAGTGGGTTCCGTCCGGCGCGGATCTCGTCGACGGCTTTGGTGACCGCGCGCATGATCGTGCGCGGGTCGGGGTCCACGAGGTCGAACGCCTGCCGGACGAGACCAAGAAAATAGTCACGCATCCACGGCACCCCGGTGAACTGAGCGCGGTGCGTCACCTCGTGAATCGCGATCCAGAGGCGGAAGTCGCCGGGACGGAACGCGAACCGCTTCTCCAACCCCAAGACGTTGGCACCGACGTAGTAGACGGCGTCGCCTCGGGGGTCGTCGGGAACGAGCAGGTCGTATTGCCCGAGGACCCGCTGGGAGAGATAGCCGAGCAGCACGCCGAGCTCGCCGGCCGCGACCCGGCGGCTCATCGGCGCCAGCGGGCTGTGCGCGAGGCGGGCACCGAAGCGCTGCATCAGCGGATCGAGCATGGTGCGCATCGATGTGAGATTCGAGTCGACCCACTGGCGCCGGTCGAGGACGCGTGCCGTCACGTTGTCAGGCCCGCGCAGCCCGGTGTACTCGGCGACCAGCGCCTCGGCCTGCACGGTGAGCGCCGCGAAGTCGGATTGGAGCGAGGCCGCCAGGTAGGAATCCGAGAGCGGATCGCGACCGGCAACGAGGTGGGCGATGCGGCGCGCCGTCGCCCAGTCGACGGGATCGGGCGCCCTGACCTCGGTCGTCTCGATGGAGGTCACTTGCGGGGGCGACCCTTGGTCTCGAGGCGGCCCACCTTCACGTAGTACTGCGCGACCAGATTGGCCATGACGCCGGCGAAACCGATCGCGAGCAGCGGAGCAATCCAGTAGAACCACGGTCGGTGGCTGCCCCGCTCGACGAACGCGAGGATGCCGAGGGCCAGGCCGGCCAGTGCGACGACCACTCCGGTGATCAACGACACGATGGTGGACGGCCTCAACGTTCCTCCTCGAGCGACGCCGAACGTCCTGTCATCGTACGCCGGGCGCCTGTAAGGCTTGGGAAAAGAGACGACAGCGCAGCGACCGGAGGGGAGCGGAGCGTGGAGTCGACCCAGGAATTAATGCGAGGGGAGCGCCCTCAGACGTCGATGTGAAGCGCCTTGGCGATGCGGGCCCGCAACTCGGCGGGAACCTCCTCGTGGCACTTCGACACCACGACCCGCCGAATCTCGATCTCGAAGGTGAAGCCCTGCGCGCACGGCGGGCACTCGTCGAGATGCCGGGTGATCGCTCGGCGTCTCCACACGGTCAGCTCACCGTCGAGATACTCATAGACACGGTGGATCGCACCGTCGCAGTCCACTCCCCCTTCACCCCCCCGAAGCCGTCTCGACGCGAGGCCGCAGATTGTTCCGCTCGGCGTAGTCCCAGAGTTTCTTCTGGAGTGCCCGCCGGCCGCGGTGAATGCGGCTCATGACGGTTCCGATCGGCACGTCGAGGATGTCGGCGATCTCCTTGTAGGAGAAGCCTTCGACGTCGGCGAGGATCACGGCGATCCGGAACTGCTCGGGGATCGACTCCAGCGCGTCTTTGACTTCGGCGTCGGGGATGCCCTCGAGCACCTCGGCCTCGGCGGTGCGCGCTGCGTCGGCGGCTTCGAGCCCTCCGAGCCGCCGGTAGATGTAGAAGTCCTCGACGTCGTCGAGGTCGACCTGGTCGGGCCGGCGCTTCTTGGCGCGGTAGGTGTTGATGAACGTGTTGGTGAGGATCTTGTAGAGCCACGCCTTCAGGTTCGTGCCCTCGCGGAACCCGCCGAACCCGCGATACGCCCGCAGGTAGGTCTCTTGCACGAGGTCCTCGGCGTCCGTCGGGTTGCGCGTCATCCGCAACGCAGCCGCGTACAAGGCCGACATGTACGGCATGGCTTCTTCTGCGAAGCGCGCCTGATCGGCCATGACGACGAGGGTACCCGGGGGACGCAAATCCGAGCCGCCCCCGGGACGGGCCGGATCGACGCTCAGGTGCGGAGCGACCCCGACGAGGCGATGACCTGGTCGTTTCGGTAGTGGGCGACCGTGCACTCCACGGCCCGCCTTCCCGCGATCCAGCTGCCGGGCTGGATCGGCTGCCAGCCCGCGTGCACGTCGTTGACGAGGTCGTGCCCGAGATAGGAGCGCGCGCTCCCGGCACAGGCCTCACCGACGAGGTTGCCCCAGGCAGTGTTGTCGTTCGGTGCCGGTGGTTGTGCAACCTTGCCGGCGAGGTCGAAGAAGCCGACGACTTCCCACTCGTGCGCATTGCGGCACGAACTCGGGTAGGGCGATGCACCACTCCAACACGACCCGACCTCGGCGAGGCGCGCTTGGGGAGCGCCGCCGACCTTGCCCGTGAACGGCACGAGCTGATGGGGCCGCGAGGGTCGTGCGGCCGAGACCTTGGCGACCCCGCACCAAATGGTGCGATCACCACGGGCCCAGGACTCACCAGAGGGTTGGACGCCGGTCGCAAAGAACAGTCCGACCGGATCAAGGTGCGTGCCGAGCAGTGCCTCGATACTCGCATGGCATCGCTTCTCGAAGAGCGCCGTCCATTGCACCTCGCTCGGGAAGTGGTCGCGGTTGCGTACCTCGAAGCTCTCGGTCATCTCGAGGAGATGCGGCTTCGCGCACGGCACGACCCTGGTCTCGCGTGCACCGACGCCCCGCTGGTCATACACGACACAGTCGCCGCGGCTATAGCTGCGGCGTTCGAGCGTGAAGATCGTCGACGTCGTGGCGCCGCCCGCCTTGTTCTTCTTTGACGGCGACGAGATGGCGGAGGACGTGCTCTTTCCGTCGTCGCGTTTCAGGAAACTCAACGGGCCGGTGCCGAGCACGCCGAGCAGCACGACGACGAGCGCCGCAACGATCCCGTACCAGAACAACCGGCGCGCTCCGTGAGCGAGCTGCGAGCGGCGGTGCTCGCGTCGTGCCCCCTTGGCGTCGCGGCGTTGCGTCTTCTGGCGATGCCGCCCGTCGTCTTCTTTTACCTGCGCGGCGCGGACGAAGTCGTCGTCGAAGACCCGATTGAGGTCGTCGCCATCGCGTGGATTGTCCCCCACGATCAGAAGCGTACGAGCGTGTACTGGTAGCGGTCTACCGTGTTCGTGTGCAGCGGGGCATGTTGCGGGGTGTCGCGGCGTTCCGCTGGGGCACATGGATCTGGATGGCGGTCGTCGCGGTATCTCACCGCGATGCCATCGATCGGCCGCTCGCCGCGTGGGG
Source organism: uncultured Actinomycetes bacterium (assembly GCA_963837155.1). Lineage (GTDB taxonomy): Bacteria > Actinomycetota > Acidimicrobiia > IMCC26256 > PALSA-610 > DASQHW01. The sequence continues at coordinate 131,658 of CAWIMB010000001.1, forward strand.
ACTCATCGGCGCCGCGCTCGCATGGACGGTGACCGCGACCGTGCTCGTCCAACGCAATCCCAAGGCCCTCGAGCGGTGGCCCGCGATCGCTTGCGAGCTCCTCATCGGAGCCGCGCTCGGACTCGGCGGCGGCATCGCGTACGCGCACACCACCGACCCGAACGTTGCGTTCTCGAGTGTGCGTACGATCGGGTTCGCGTGGCCGATTGCCGGCATCATCAGTGCCGGGGTCGTGTTCGGCCCTGGCCCGGGCGCGATCGCCGGATTTCTGGTCGGTGTGCCGCGCATCTTCTCGCCGATCGTCAACGGCGTCACCTTCGACGAGTACCGCGGGGGCGGCAAGGCGTTTTCGATCCTGTCGACGCTGCTGCTCTATGCGCTGGCCGGCGGTGTCGCGGGCTACATGACGAGAGTGCTTCGGCGCGCGCAGGACGAAGTTGCCGCGGCACGGGCGCGCGAAAGAGTCGCGCGCACGTTGCACGACGGCGTGCTCCAGACCCTGGCGATCATCGAACGCCGCGCCGACGATCCCCAGCTCGCGCAGCTCGCACGCGAGCAGGAGCGCGAGCTGCGCGAGTTCCTGTTCGGTGGTGACGGTAAGAATCTCGCCGATCTCGGTGCGCAGCTGCGGGCCGCGGCAGCACGCTACGAGGACGCGTTCGGTGGCCGCGTCGACGTCGTGATGGCGCCCGATCTGCCTGCGCTCGACACGGCGCGTGTCGAAGCGCTGGCAGGTGCGGTCGGTGAGGCACTCGTCAACGCCGGCAAGCACGGGCGCGCGCAACGCGTGACCGTGTTCGCCGAGCCGTCCGAGGCGGACGACGGTGTCATCTGTTCCGTGCACGACGACGGCCGGGGCTTCGAGCCCGCGACGATCCGCGAGGGCGTGGGCTTGTCGCGGTCGATTCGCGGCCGAATGGAAGAGGCAGGCGGCCGGGTCGAGATCGACAGCCGCCCGGGCGCAGGAACGGAGGTGCGGCTGTGGCTGCCGTGCGCGTAGTGCTGGCCGACGACCACTCGATATGGCGGAGCGGTGTACGGGCCGATCTCGGCGAGGGCTTTCACGTCGTCGGCGAGGCCGGCGATGCGGACGAGGCGATCGCGTTGATCCGACGCGAGAAGCCCGAGCTCGTCGTGTGCGACCTGAACATGCCCAATGGCGGTGGGATCAAGGTCGCCAAGGAATGCGGCGAGCAGACGCGCATCGTCATGCTCACCGTGTCGGAGCAAGAACGCGATCTGATCGACGCGGTGACTGCGGGCGCCCAGGGCTATCTCGTGAAGTCGACCCCCGGCCCGGCGCTCCGCGCGGCACTGCTGCGCGCAGCCAAGGGTGAGCCAGTGTTCTCTCCGCATCTTGCATCGTTGGTGTTGGGCGAGTTCCGCCGGATGTCGAAAGACGCGACCGGTGCGAACCCGTTGTCGGAACGAGAACGGGAAGTGCTCCAGCATGTCGCGCGGGGCTATTCGTACAAGGACATCGGTGAGCGGCTGTTCATCTCGCCCAAGACCGTCGAGAACCACGTCCGCAACATCTTGCAGAAGCTCCACCTGAACCGGAAGCAAGAGCTGATCCGGTACGCCGTAGAGCACGGCATCGAATAGGCGCCACGACGACACCCCCAAGCCCGTTTGGGGGCGGTGCCGGATAGTCCGGGTGCCTGAGCGGGTGCAACGTCGTCGCATGCAACGACGACACGACGAGACATGGATCCCCGCGGGCAATCTCTGGCCGGCCGAGTGGCGAATGCCTGCACGCGCGCACATCGCGGCACGGCACCGCGTGGTTCGAAACCGCCGTGTGCTGCGAACGCGCTTTCGCCGCGCCTCAGAACGATGAACGCATCGGCTTGCTCGACCGGGCGGATAACTGCGATCGGTGCCGTCGCCGGTGTGGTGTTGACGCACGCGCTGCTTGGTGTCTTCGCCTCCGGCAACTCACTGGTCGGGCTCGACCTGCTGTTCGGAGGACTCGTCGGTGCCGCCACCACGCGCAAGTTGTCGGGCCGGCCGGTCCCTCGCGGGCTCACCGCTGCCATCGCCTGGGGCGGAGTCCTTATCGGTGCGGCGGTCGTCATCTGCGTGCTCGTGTTGTCGGGTTGGTCGTAGGCGCTCCCCTACGCAGCTTTGGGGGGTGCGCCGGATATCGCCGGGGGCCCGGCGGCCCGATGCTGCGTGCATGACACACGCACCCTGGTCTCCACCGGCTCCCGTCGCACATCCCGCAAGCACCGCCGGATCCATTCTCGGGCGGCTCCTCGCCATCCTCCTTGCACCCGCGGCGATGCTGTGGGTGGGCGCGTACGGCTTTTCCGCCGCCGGCTGGCTCGGGCTGGTCGTGGCCTCAGCAGCGGTCGGCGCCGGCATCGGCGTGCTCATCGGCAACACGCACCCGCCCCAAGACCGCAACGTGGCGCGGGCCGTCTACTGCTTCGTCGTCCTCGCATGGGGTGCGATGTGCATGGCTGCCACCATCGCCTTCCTCGACACGCTCGCGCGCGGCATGAACGCGTCGATGTGAATCATGGCGACGCAGACTGCAAGCGCAACCGCATCTGAGCTCGCCCGGCAGACGCCTGCGTCGCGAGACCGCTACGTCGACTTCCTTCGGCTGTTCTCGATCACCGTCGTCGTGCTCGGGCATTTGCTGATGGCGGTCGTGACGTGGCACGGCCACGAGTTCCACACCGGCAACGTGATCGGCGATGGTGCCGGGCTTGTGGCTCGCCACGTGGCTGCTCCAGGTAATGCCGATCTTCTTCTTCGTCGGCGGCTTCGCCAACCTGGCGACGATCGACGGCCTCCGCCGCAAGCGGCAAGGCGCGACGGAGTTCCTCGCGGGCCGCATCGAACGCCTCCTCCGGCCGGTCGCCGTGCTGCTCGCGGTGTGGGTGCCGTTCGCGTTCGTGCTCGAGCACGTCGGGCTTCGACGCCCGCGTGCTGCGTTCGGCGACCAAGCTCGTGTGCCAGCCGCTGTGGTTCATCGGCGTGTATCTCGCGGTGACCGCACTCGCGCCGTACATGCGCGACTTGCACGCGCGCCACGGTGTTCGTGCGCTCGGCGCGCTCGGCGCCGTCGGCGGCAGCCGTCGACATCGTGCGCTTCGGTGCGGCATTCGACGCGCTCGGCTACGTCAACGTGCTCGTCGTCTGGCTGTTCGCGCAACAGCTCGGGTTCTTCTACGCCGACGGCACGCTGCTCCGCCTGCAGCCGGCGGCAGCTCCTCGGCACTCGCGTTCGGCGCGCTCGGCGTGCTCGCCGCGCTGACGACGTTCGGACCGTACCCACGCTCGATGGTCGGGCTCCCCGGCGACCGCATCTCGAACATGTCGCCGCCGACCGTTTGCCTCGCGGTGCTGACGATGCTGCAGGTCGCGGTCGTGATGCTCGTGCGCCCCGCTGCGCAACGTTGGTTGCAGCGGGATCGGGTGTGGACGGTGACCGTCGCCGGCAACGGCATGATCATGACGATCTTCCTCTGGCACCTCACCGCCGCGCTGATCGCGGTTGGCGTGCTGCACCACGGTCGGCTTCCCGCAACCGGCCGGCGGTTCGGCGCTGTGGTGGGCGACACGACCCGTGTGGATCGCGAGCGCGCTGATCCCGTTGCTCGGGCTGCTCGCGCTGTTCGGACGCCTGGAGCGTCCTCGCCCGTGCCGCTACGTCTCGGCCGGCGCGAGCGCGCCGGTCGCGATCGGCGTCGGCACGACGCTGCTGTCGCTCACGGTGTTCGGCATCGCGTGCTCGAACCTCGCCGACTTGCTGGCGAACACGCCAGTCGACCTCGTGGTCGTGTCGGTCACGCCAGTGCAGCTCTTGCTCGGCGCCTTCGTGGGCGCCGCGCTTGTCCGTCATGCGGCTCGCCGAGCCGTGTCGTAACCCGGAGAGAACCATGCAGACGATGCACACCTTCGAACGGTGGTCGCCGCACCGGCGCGACGTGGGTCGCGGCGACCGGCGCGTTCCTGCTCCTCGCGGCGGCGACGATGTTCGTCGCCACGCGATGGGATCAGATTCCCGACGCAGCCAAGCTCGCCGCGCTCGTCGGCGTCACCGGTGCGTGCGCGCTGATCGGTGATCGGTTGCGGCGCACGCTGCCCGCCACGGGCAACGCGCTGTTCCATCTCGGGCGCACTGCTGGTGCCGATCGATGTCGCCGCGCTCGGTATGCGTACGTCGATGACCTGGCAAGAGCTGTTGCTCGTCGACGGCCTCATCTCAACCGCGGTGCTGACTGCGTGCGCGTGGCGCGCCCGGTCGGTCGTGCTGGCTGCGACGGCGTCGGCCGGCGTGCTGGCGATCGCGGGCGGCATGGCGGCGCTCACGGGCATCCCGGCGCCGTTCGTCCTCGCAGCGAATCGCAGCCGCGGCGTGCTTCGTACCGCGGCTGGAACGGCACGCGTTCACATGGGCCGGGCTGCCGCGATCGCACCGCTTGCGCTGCTCGCGTTCGACCGCGCGATCACCGGTCATGGCGTCGCCGCCGACCTCGGGCTTGTTCCGCGTGCGCGTGGCCGTGGTCGGTCGCAACGGTCGGGCTGGTCACCGTTCGTCATCGTACGCGGCGCACGTCGTTCGCGAACGAACCGCCGCTCGCGCTGATCGCTCTCGCGGCAAGCGGCCGCGCACGCCCTCGCCGTGTGGCACGGCACCGCAGATCCCGCACGTCGTCGACGTGCTGGCCGCGCCCTCGCTGTTCGTCGTCGCCGAGCTCGTCGTGCTCGCGGCACGGCGCGATCCGTTCTGGGGCCGGCCCGCGCACGTGGCCGGGCAAGTCGATTGAAGCATTCGCCGCCGTTCCGACGGTGCTCGCGATTCCGGCTGCGTTCTTCTACGCGGCCGAGAATCGGCGGGCCGGCGAGGTCGCGATCGCGGCCGCGGTCGGCGTCTTAGGGTGGATCGTCGCCGATGCCCGGCGCGCAAAACCCTCTGGGCGCCTCTCCCCGCCGCGGGCGCACTTGGCGTGTTCGCCATCGCGGCGGCGAGCGGCTCGCCCACGGCAGTGGCGGCGAGCGCCATCGCGATCGGCCTGGCGGCGGTCATATCGCTCAAGGGTCACCACACGCGCTTCACCTCTCGTACACGGCCGCCGGGTATGCCACCTACGTTGCGATGCTCGACGAGCGGATCGCACTCCTCGCATCGATCAGCGCGGCCGCGGTGTTCGCGGATCGCGGCGCTCCGCGCCCACGACACGACCCGCGATGAACGGCTCGCCGGCCTCGCGTTCGCGTTCTCTGCACTCCTGATCGGCGAGCTCACCGGCGCGGCAACGGTCGGCTTTCTCGGCGACGTTGCTGTGGCCGACCGCGTGCTGGATCCTCGCGCTCGCTTGTGACGCGATCGACGAACGAGCCGGCGATCTCCTCCGGGCCGCGGCGTTCGGCGTGCTGCCATTCCTCCTCATCGGTAACGCCGGCAGGCGGCGCTGCCCGCGCTCGTTCTCACGGTGCTCGCCGCTGCGTTCGCCGTTCGCACCCGCCGCCCGATCTTCGCCTTTGCTGCGGTCGTGCCTGCGATCGCAACAGAGATCGCGTTCGCCGGCAAGCGCCGGCCTCGACCTCGCGACGGCGGACTCGCACTGTGCGTCGCTTCCAGCGCATGGCTCGGGGTCGCCTCACTCGCGCCCGAGCCGTGGCGTGCGCCGCTCGCGCGCGGCCGGTGCCAGCGTGCTGCTCGGCTTGTTCGGCGCCACGAGGACCGCGCCCGCCTTCGGTCCCGCGCTGTTGATCACCGGTGCGCTCGCACTCGCCATGGGCCTGGGGATGAACGACGTTCGGCTCTCGCACGTCGGCGGTGCGGTTACAACTGTCGGCTTATGGGTCACGCTCGGCGCGCAGCACGTGCTGATGTCGGAGCTGTACCTCGCGCCGGTCGCGCTGCACCTGTTGCTCGCCGGCTTCATGCTGCGCAGCCGCGCCGGGCGTCGTCCGAGCTCATGGGTTGCGTACGGACCGGCGATCGCATTGCTCGCCGCGAGCGCGCTGACCGAACGGATCGCGGGCGGGAGCCCGTGGCATTCGGTGTTCGCCGGCGCCATCGGTGTCGCCGCGGTCGCGACCGGCGGATGGAGGCGGGCGTCGGCGCCGCTGTTGCTCGGCACCGCGACGCTCATCGCCGTCGTCGCACGAGACCCTCGACACCAACGCCGGTGTTCCCACGTGGGCGTGGCTCGCCGCCGGTGGGTCGGCGCTGATCGCCGCCGCGGTCGCGATGGAACGCTCCGACGTCTCGCCGATCGAAGCGGGCCGGCGCGTCGTCGACGTGCTCGGCGCGCATTTCGACTGAGCAAGACTGCGGCGATGACAACGTCCAGCGGGCTGCTCACTGGAGTGCGGATCCTCGATCTTCACGATCTGGCGGCCGGGTCCGTATGCAACGCAGTTGCTCGGCGAGCTCGGCGCCGACGTGTGCAAGGTCGAACCGCCCGGCGGCGACCCGATGCGCGCGTACCCCGGAATGTTCGAAGCGCTGAGCATCAACAAGCGCAGCATCGTGCTCGACCTCAAGGACGATGCAGGACCGCCGGCGCGCGCTCGAGCTCGCGGCCGAGGCCGACGTCGTGATCGAAGGATTCCGGCCCGGTGTCGCCGCCCGGCTCGGCATTGGCTATGACGACGTGCGTCGCGTGAATCCGCGTGTCGTGTACTGCTCGGTGTCGGGCATGGGACAGATCGGTGAGCTGTCGACCGCACCCGGCCACGACATCAACTTCCAGGCATGGAGCGGCGCGCTCGCGCCCGACGGCGGCGCGCCGAGGGAGGCCGCCGTGCCGATCGCAGACCTTGCGGGCGGGATGGCCGCGGCGTACGCGATCTGTGCCGCGATCGTCAACCAACAACGCACCGGTGCCGGCGAACGCATCGACGTGGCGATGGGCGACGTGCTCGCGACATGGACCGGTGCCGTGCGCCCACGGCTCGGGGCGTCGATCCGTCTGCCGCGGGGCGTGCCCGGTTACGGCGCGTTTCGCGCGGCCGACGGCGGTTTCGTCACGCTCGGGATCATCACCGAGGACCACTTCTGGGCGCCGCTGTGCGACGTCTTGTCGATGGGCGACTGCCGCGAGATGCCGTTCCTCGAACGCATGACCCAGGTCGAGTCGCTCCAAGCGCGCGTGGCCGCCGCGATCGCCGCTCGCCCACCGCGATGAACTCGTGGAGGCATTACTCGCGGCCGGGGTACCAGCCGCGCCGCTCCTCGACCGGTCCGAGATGCTGCTGCTTCCGCATTTCCGCGAGCGCGGCGTTGTGACGTTCGATGCCGGGTCCACCATCCCGGCGGCCGGACATCCCGTCCGCTTCGAACAGCACCCTGCCACTCGTCGGTCGGGCGCGCCCGCGGTCGACGAGCACCGCGGCAGCGGCTTCCTCCCGCAGTCCTGACCAGCCCGGGCCCGGCCCGGCACGACCGAGTGTCCGATGCGCCGGGTGTGTCCCTTGGATGCCGCGCTCGGCTCGCCGATGGAAGGCGTGAGCGCTGCCCAGGGACCTGGCAGCCAGGGGCGGACTCACTCTGGGGAGGCATCGTGACACGACGCGTAGTCACACGATGGAAGAAAAGCGTCCGACGACGCGTGGCGATCGGTGGGGCGGCGCTAACGATCGGCGCGGTGATCCTGTTCGTCGCAGCGGTGCTGCCGGCTTCGGCCCACAGCGCCCAGCTCTCGGGCCGGACCGTCTGTGCCAACGGCGACCACGTGATCACGTGGTCGATCGGCAACGACTGGACGCAGCCGCTGACGATCACGTCGGCGACCGCGACCAAGGGCGGCACGTCGTACGGCGTCAGCGGGTACAGCTCGCGGGTCGCGCCGAACGTGCCGACCTCGGCGACCACAACCGTGCCGGGGCCGACGACGGGCAGCGTCACGCTGACCGTGACCACGCGCTGGGACGACGGCTTCACGAAGACCGAGTCGACGTCGGTCGCGCTGATCGGCCCGTGCATGGGCTCGAGCAGCACGACCACGATGCCGCCGACGACGGTGCCGCCGACGACGGTGCCGCCGACCACCGTGCCGCCGACGACGGTGCCGCCGACGACCGCGCCGCCCACGACCGCGCCGCCGACCACCGTGCCGCCGACCACCGTGCCGCCGACGACCATCGGGACGGAGGGCTCCACGCTCCCGCCGCCGACTTCCACGACCGTGGCTCAAGACACGTCGACGACCATCGGTTCGCAGGGATCCACTGTGCCGGGGCCAACCACGACGACGGTGATGTCGCAGGGTTCGACAGTGCCGCCGCCGACGACTGCCGGCCCGACGCCTTCGACAGGCTCGAGCAACGAGACGACACCGGTTACCGCGAGCGGCGGTCCGAGCGGACCCAACGCGAGCGGCGGATCGAGTACCAACACCGGTCAGCTTCCGTTCACGGGTAGCAGCCTCTTCGGCCCGATTGTCGGCGCCGGGTCCCTTGTGCTCGGTGGCATCGCCGTGACCCTCAGCTCGGCACGCAAGCGCCGCCGCGGCACCGTGTAAAGGCGTCACGATCGGATCGAGATTGGTGTGCCCGTGAGTACCCGGCGAGGGAACTCACGGGCATGTCCAATTTCACCGTCAGATGCAAGGCTCGGTGTTGAACTCCTGGTGGCCCCGATTCGGCTGGCATCGCCCTGACCACGACGCAGAAGCCATTCGCCACGTTCCATCGTTGCGAGGCGTGAACACGAGGTCGTAGCGCGCCTCGGCTACCGAGTCGTCGGCAAGCAGGACGAACACGATCACTTGGTGCCGGCCGTTCGACAGCGAATGCTCCTCGACTCGGAGGGCGTTCGCGGGCTCAGTCGGAGGTGGATCGTTCTGCGTGAACGTCAACGCGAGCGCTCGGGGGTTGGCGGCGGTGGACGGAGACGAGTCGAGGTAGGCGTTGAATGCGGCGACGGGAACTGTTCCGTTGGGATCGAGCTGCGGGCGCTCTGCCCACGAGGGCGCCGGCTGTGGTCCCCAGATCACGGTTGTTGTCGTTGTCGGAGATGGTCGCGTCGACGTGGTCGTCGATGGCGGGACCGTTGTCGGCGCCTCGGTCGTCGTGCTCGTGACGGGCGCGCTCGTTCCGGAGTGATCGTCGGAACGCGTCCCGAGCACGACCGCGGTGACACCGACGACGAGCGCCACCAGCGCAGCCGCGGCGAGCGCGTATCTCCACACGCCACGCGCCGGCTTCGGGCCCTGTGCAACCTCGGTGACTTCCGCGGTTGCGTCGAACGCACCCGTAGGCTCGGGAACCTCCGCGGCCTTCGCGCGCAGCGTTTCTGACAATCGTCGCGTCAGCTCTTCGTCGCTCATCGCTCCAACTCCCTGCGCAGGTCGGCCAGCCCGCGGTGCAAGCGCGTCCGCACCGTCGCGTCCCGCCAACCGAGTGCGACCGCGATCTCGGATGGCGACATGTCGTTGTAGAAGCGCAACACGAGTACCGCGCGGCGTTCGGGTCGGAGGTGTGCGAGCCGGTCCCACATCTCGTCGATGCCGGGCTCATTCGTTGCGGGCGGTTCGAAGGAAGAGGCGAGCCGGTCTGCTTCCATTGCGCTGCGGTGCCGCGACTGCAGACACAGCCGCACGACGGTGGTGCGGAGATAGCCGCCCGGGTTGTCGATCGTGGCGAAGTGCCGGTACATCCGCGCGAAGGCCTCCTGCACCAGCTCCTCGGCGACCGCATGCGAACCGATGATCAAGTACGCCGTCCGGAGCATCTCGGCGCGGGAGTCGCGGAAGACGTCTTCGAACGACCGTGCGGGTTGCTCCACGAATGTTCCCACGCCTCTACTGATCAGCGAGCGCTGGTGCGCGTTCCCGGTCGCGAGAATTATCTGGCCATGGACCAGACGAGCCCAGCATGGCTTCCCGCAGACTTCGCGCACCCCGAGCGGGTCGAGCTTCCGACTGGGCACCACATGCGCCCGCTCCGCGAGACCGACGTCGACCGTGACTTCCCCGCGGTCATGGGATCGCAGTCGAGGCTCTGGACGATCTTTGGGACGCCGTGGGGATGGCCACCGGCGACAATGACCTACGAGCAGGACCAAGCTGACCTCGCGCGTCACGAGCGCGAGAACCGCGCCCATGAGTCGTTCGCCTATGCCGTGTTCGACGCCGACGAGTCGTGTCTCTTGGGATGCGTGTATGTCGATCCGCCGGAACGCGTCGGCGCCGACGCGGACGTCTGTTGGTGGGTCGTCGATGAGGCGCTCGGCGGCCCGCTCGAAGCGTGCCTCGAAGACGCCGTCCCGAGCTGGATTCACGAGGCATGGCCGTTCGAGAACCCTCGCTTCATCGGTCGTGACATCACCTGGGAGCAGTGGCTCGTCCTTCCGAAGCTCGCCCGGCCCGAGCGGTGATCACGACGCAGAGCATCCGCGCGGCCGCACGCCGATCGTCATAGCGTTTCTCCCCGAGGCTCCGCTTGCGATCGCATGTCGCGATGGCGCAGGGGGTTCGCAACGATGCCGCAGTTTCCTGACTGGAAGCAGCCGATAGCGGCGGTGACGGACGCGGCGCAGGCGCGCCAGTCACAAGTCCGCCAGTTGGCTTCTGATCTCACCGCCCAAGGACGAGAGACCGTTGGCGAAGTCTCGGCGCGGGCCGTCGACTATGCCGAACGCACGCGCGCGCTCTGCACGCAGCTCCCGCGCACGATGGCCGACGAGCTGCGCCGGCGCATGAACGTGCTCGACCTCGCGACCAGACGCGACGTCGAGGTTCAGAGCAGGCTCGGACGAAGCCGCGTGTCGGTCGTCTTGAAAGAGTTTCTGGAAACGCAACGCCAGCGCGACGCGCAGCTGCTCGAGTCCCTTCGTGCCGAGCTGCGCGAGGAGCTCCAGAGCTTCGCCGCGGCCATTGACGACGATCTGTTCGAGGACGACCTCACTTCGGTGGAGCCAGGGGCATCGCGTCGAGTTCGAACCGACCTCGACGATCTCGAGGACGACCTCGATGATGACGACGAGATCGACCTCACGGACGACGAGTTGATCATCGAGCGCGCGCTGCTCGACGCAACCGACGGCTGACGACGTCGGTTGCGTTACTTGGCGGGTACGGAGATCTGCGCGAGATCGACGCGCATCGGCACGTTCTCATCGGCCGGGTGTGCGGACGCGATCGCGGCACTCGGCATGTCTCCGAGCGGCGGTGGCGCGGGCAACCGAACGGTCTTGTAGTCCGCGCCCTTCGGTTTCTCCTCGGTGAACACCTCGGCGAAGCGGGTGATGTCGGCGCTGAACGACGGTGAGGGTGGCGAGCCGCACGGCACGTAGGACTCGAGGTTCGGAGGCAGCGACGTGCCGTACGTGTTGCCGGAGAAGCAGTTCCTGCCCGCGTCCTTCGCGCTGTCGAGGGTCGTCACCAGCATGAGATCGCTGACGCGGCTCTCGCGCACGACGTTGTCGCGGACCGTGTTTCGCCGCGCATCGAAGTTCCGAGCGTTCTTGTTCTCCGGTGACAACACCTTCTCCGGCAGCGGGATCACGCCGATGCCGGCGATGTCGTGGTTGTAGACGAGGTTCTTCTCGATCGTGTTGTCCACCCCGCCCGCGATGAGGATTCCATTGCCGATCGCGGTCTGCGCGATGTCGATCGCCGCGGACTTGGCGTTGTTGTTTCCGTACACCGTGTTGCCGACGATGGTCGTCTCACGTTCCGGCGGGTTCTCCTCACCGGTCTCGCTATTCGGCACGATGCCGACGCGGTTGTAGCGCCAGATCGAGTTCACGATGAGGAGGTTGCCGCCCGCGTTGGTGCCGCTGTACCCGATCCCGTTCCACTCGGCGATCGAATCGGTGATCACCGCATTGCACGGGTAGCACTGGCCGATGTAGAAACCCGCGTCGGGGCTCCCGGCGCCGTAGTCGTGGTCGAACTGGCCGTTGACCGCGTCGAACGCGTAGATGCCGTAGTCGCCGTTGCGGATCGCAGTGAGATACGAGCCGCGATAACCCTTCACGCCGGTCCAGAAGAAACCGTTCTTGGTGAAATTGCGCGCCGTCATGTTCTCGATCGCAACACCGTCCGCGAGCACCTTGAAGCCGTTGTCTCGCTTGAACTCACCATCGAGGATCGTGGAGTCGCGTTTCTCGCCGCGGATCACGATGCGTTCATTCGAGACGGTCACGGCTTCCCGGTACACGCCCGGCGCGACCAGCACAAGGCTTCCGGGCTTGGCCGCGTCGACAGCCTTTTGGATGGTCGGGTAGTCAGAGGGAACGTGCAACGTCCCGCTCTGCGTGCCGGAGCTCTGGACCGTGCCAATGTGACCGTCGAACGGCACGTTACCGACGACGATCACGCCGACCATGCCGCCCGACGGCGTGCCGTGCAGCGAGCAATAGATCGGGTACACACCAGGCTCGGTGAACGTGAACGAGTACGACGCGCCGGGCGCGAACTTTTCGGAGCTCACACCGAAGCTCGTGTCGTACGCCTGGTCGGGATTGCCGAGCAGGATGTCGTGCGTCGTCCGACCGTCGTTGACGAACGTCACGCGCGTCCCGGGATCGATCCGGATGCCGCGCGGAACGAAGACGTTGTCCTTCACCGTCACCGTGGCCGACGTCTTCCCGCGGTCGTCGGTGAGCGTGATCTTGGGGTTGGCGCTCTTCGACGAGCTCGAACAGCCCGCGAGCACACAACCGATCGCGACCAGCAACACGAACAGCGTGCGTCTCACGCCCCACTCTTGCACGGATCGCGACGAGGGATGCGCGAGCGAGAGCGCGGGAACGGGGAGTGCGAATTGGAGGTCGCTTCGTGCGTGCAATGGGCGTACGGTGCGTGGGGGAACACCGTTCGGCGGAGTTCCGGCCCGCGGGGAGGCCGATCATGCGGATGTCGCTTCGCAATCGCAAGTTGGGCGTACGTCTCGGCACGGCCGCGCTGATGGCGCTCGTGCTGAGCGGTTGTCTCGTCGCCGACCAAGACCCGAAGCTGACGTTGTTGCACAACCAGGCCGACCCTGCCGCGATCACGCTCTCGGGTGGCCGGTTGGGGATGCTCAGCACGAACGGGACCAACGCGAACGGGAACTTCCAGCACGTCCCGTCGTGGTGTTACGTCCTGAGCACGCAGCAGGCGAGTTGTCTTTCGAACGGCGCCACGCACGAGACGTTGCCGACGCCGCCGAGCTGGTGGGGAGGCCCGGGATTCATTTGGGCGCCCACCGTACGCTTGGTGAATGGTCGGTGGCTGATGATGTTCTCGGCCTCGCCGAAGCCGAGCGGCGGTGTACAACCCGCCAACTGCATCGGGGCGGCGACGTCGTCGACGTGGAACGGCACCTACACCCCGGTGAACTCGCTCAAGTGGTGCGACCCGGCCGATCCCAATCACGTCGGCTGGCTCGATCCTTCTCTGTTCCTGCACGGCGGCAAGGTCTGGCTGTACTACAGCAAGCAATGGACGATCGGCAGTGCCACCGGCTCCGAGATCGTCGCCCAACAGCTCTCCGCCGATGGCCTCAGCAAGGTCGGCGCGCCCGCGTTGATCCTCACATGGGGCGAGGTGATGGGGCTGAACCCGGACAGCAACGGAACGCACGGGTTCGTGGAGAACCCGGCGATGGTCGCTGACCCGTACAACAATTTTGATCTGTTGGTTTCGGTCGGCACGTGGGACAACCCCGGTTACAACACGATCGAAGTGCCTTGCTTCTCACCGAACTCGACTTGCCTGCCGAATGACGGCGGTCTCTTACCGCTCGACCAGAACTCGCTCGTCGGGACGGGCGGCGCGTCGCTTGCCAACGACAACTCACCGAACGGCAACTACATCGTGTTCCACGGCTGGCCGAACGGACCCTTCAGCGGCAGCCGGACGCCGTGGGTCGAAACGACGTTCTGTTCCACCGAGCACCTCCAGGGCTGTCCGGCCGACGCCGCGAGCGCGACTACACCGACGAAGTTCCCGCCACCGGGCGCGATTCCGTATCGCGTCTCGACGTCAGTGGTGCTCGGCCCCGGTGCAGTCACCGGAACACCCGACCGCACGGCGCACACCGGCTGACGTCACGACCCGGAGAGGGCGGTCGATCGCTCGAGATCGAGAAGTTCTGCGCGATGGCGTGCCGTGTGCGCATAGACAAACAGCAGCCACTGAACGCCATCCATCAAGCCGAACACCGGATGCTCGCACCCGCAAGCACGAAGATCGAGATCCGTCCGGCTGGCCCACTCGATCATGCTTTGCGCGCTCGCGTCGAGCATCTCGCACGCTTGCGCACGGTCCGTCCACGCTCCCGTCAGCGGCTGCGCGGGTGGCGGTTCCCCACCCCCGTAGAACAAGAATGGGATCTCGTCGTCTTCAAGCGCGAGCGGACCATCCAACGGACTCGTAAGCCGCTTGCTCAACAGCGACAGCACTCCCTTGTTCGCCACGGCGACATGCTCGGTGACCTCGGACATCGACCACTTGCCCGTCGGCGGACGGTACTGCCACGCCGGTTCAGCCGCGCCGCTCAATACGGCCAAGAAGCGGTCGGTTGCCCAACGGATCTTTCCCTGCGCATCGGCAGCAGTTGCAGATGCTGACATGGGCGTCCTCCTCGATGTCCGGCGCTCAATGATGCACCTCTGCGAGCGCGGACGACCAGCGGTCATACACCGTTGAGAACCGGAGAGGGGACTCGAACCCCTGGCCTGCTCATTACGAGCGCGACGCTGCGTACGTCAGCGAACGTGCGCGAACGCGAATGCGCAGCTCAGCGGCTGTGCTCGACAGTGGCGAACACCGGCGAATCACGGCGATTTTCGTTCGCGCGCGCCATGGACGCGCCATGGAACTCCTCACGCGCTCCTGAAGGGCAGGCGGCGGACTCGGATCGTCCCGCGGGCGAACGACGCGACCGCTCCGGCTTCGAGCTCCTCGGCCAGCGCACCAATGTTCGCGCTCAGGAGCGCAGCGTGACCGTCGGGCGTCATCTCGTTGACATGACGAAGCAGCACGAACGACGGCTTGGCGAGATCAAGCCTCGCGATGATCGCGGCAAAGTCGGTGTCAGTCGAAACGATGACGTACTCGCGTTCGAGCGCGTACTCCACGATCGTCTCGTCGCTCGCCTGCGCCAAGCCCACGTCGTACACGTGGATCGCGTCATGGCCGACGTTCCGCAACTGCAACGCGACGCTCGGGGCGAGATTCGCGTCGACCAGCAGCCTCACGCCGGCTTCGTCAGCGGAAGCTCCCGCTCGCGCACCGCAGCTGCGGCGTACTCCAGCGCGGCGAAAATGTCCTCGCGCTCGAGATACGGATAGTCCTCGAGGACCTCGTCGACCGTGCGGCCTGCAGCCAGCTGTCCGAGCACTGCGCTCACGGTCACTCGAAGATCACGGATGCACGGAAGACCGCCCATCTTGCCCGGATCAATGGATATCCGCTCGAACGCCATGCAACCAGATTACGTCGGCACAGCTCAGTGGATGTGCTCGACAACGGCGAACAGCGCGAACAACAGCGGATTCGTTCGCGGGCGCCATGGAAGCGCGTCATGCGCTCGTGAACTGCTCTCGGCGCACTCGGATCGACCCGAGCCCGTACGAGCACCCATGTAGAGCATCTTGCTGTTCCACCGTGGACCAACAGCAAAGTTGTCTATTCCCCTTGCCACGTGATAAGGCAAGGGAACTAGACTTACTTTGAAGCTGATGAAGTACCGGCAGCTCACGAAGCGCTGACGAAGCACGGCGCCACGCATGTCCGCACCCGGGGCGACCACGAGATCTGGAAGGTTGGCAACTGCACCACGTCGGTCCCGGCTGACGCCGAGATTGCCCTGGCATCCTCCGCAAGATTGAGGAACACCTCGCCCTGGCGTCGGAGAAGGATGGCTCAGCAAGTGAAGAAGAAGACATACAAGATCGAGATCGAACGTGACGAGGCGGGCTACTGGATCGCGACGGCGCCCGATGTCCGGGGCATGGTCACCCAGGCGAAGCGCCTCGAGAAGATCGTTGACCGTGCGCGTGAGGCCATCGCTGCGCTTCTCGACAAGTCCGCGACCTCATTCGACGTTGAACCTCACGTCCACTTCCTCGATGACGTACCGATTGACGAAGCACGAGAGGCGCGCGAGAAGGCCGAGGCTGCACAAGCCGAAGCCACCGCGAAGGTGAGCAACGTTGTCAAGCGGCTCGTTACCGAGAAGGCGCTCACCATGCGCGACACCGGTCAGCTTCTCGGTATCTCGCATCAACGCGTGGAGCAGATCGTGCAACGCGAGGCGCAGCGCCAACCACGAGCCAAAGGTCAGCGCGCCAGGGCCCGCTGAACACACGGGTGCCACAGCAATCTTCCGCGGCGCCCTGGATGGTTCAAAGACGATCCGTCGGCTCTCTCTCTTCAAGCGGAGATCGGCACCGAAGTATCG
Organism: uncultured Actinomycetes bacterium; assembly: GCA_963837155.1. Classification (GTDB taxonomy): domain Bacteria; phylum Actinomycetota; class Acidimicrobiia; order IMCC26256; family PALSA-610; genus DASQHW01. Next base: position 148,020 of record CAWIMB010000001.1, read on the forward strand.
TCCTTCGGCATGGCGAAGCGCGTAGACGATCCGGAGCTTGAGGCGGCCGTTGTGCTCATCGACCACGATGCCGACGACTCTCCGATGTCGGTCAAGAATTGGCTTCGATGCCTCGCTCGAGAAGAGCGCATCGAGTTGACAGCGAGTCCCGCCGACCTTCTCGCAGAGATCCGAGCACACAGCGAGCGGTGACGACGCTCGTCGTCACCTCTGCCAGCGGAATGTACGCGCCAGCGAGTGCGCCGATGATCTACGACGAAGCAGCAGCTGTCAGTCGGTCGGCGATGACTGACGATTCCGCTCCTGTCGTGCACGTCGGGGCTTGCACGTCGATCGAGATGGGCGTCGGGAACACGCCTTGACCGGTTGCCTGAATCTGCGCTTGTACGCCTCCTGGTGGCGCGCACGCATTCGTCCAAGTCCATCCGCCTGAGAGAACTGCCGCTGCGCCGTCGGTCACGTCGGTGTCGATGCTCGTCGTCTGGTCGTTGCCGGGAATAGAAAGCGCCTGGCCGTTCCCATCGACGAGCAACAAGTGGAGCGAGGCGGTGAGGTGGCAGGGCGCGCCGGTGAAGAGGTCTGAGGCGATGACGCGCACCGAGCTCGTGTTAGTCGGTTGTTGGGACGGGACGAGTGCGGGGCCGTTGAGAACACATATCGCCGGCGCCGGCGGAGCAGGCGGCGGAGTCGGCGCGACCGGAGCGGCGCGGCGCTGCCAGCTCGTACCGTTCCAGAGCCAGGTGTCGTTCGTGCCGTTGAACACCGCCTTTCCGGACGAGATGTTGAGTCTTGGGCTGCCGCCGAATGCGACGACTTGGTGATGCGCCGGATCGGCGGCAATCGAGAGCTGTGTTCGGTGGGGAGACGCCCCGGCGTTTGCGACTTGGCTCCAGCGAGTCTGTACGCGCCGCCACGTGGTTCCGTCACCGTCGATGAGAAGGAGCCCGCCTCTGGCGGCGTCGAAGGTGAGTGTCTGAGGACCTCCGAACTCGTCGGTGACGAATCGCGGTACGTCGGTGTCCTCGGATCGTTCCCACGCCGTGCCGTTCCACGTTGCAACTCGGTTCTCCCCGGGCTGGTTGCATCCGCTGTGCGGCATGCACACGCCCGGTTGGTAGTACTCGACTTCTGCCACACGGCCGACGTCGGGATCGAACGCCATGCCGATTGCGCCGCCGTTTGGCAGGCTCGTGGACGGTGGCTGCGCGTTCCACGAGGACCCGTTCCATGTCCAGGTTTGCAAAGTAGGGTTGCCGTTGCCGACAAGCACGATGTCGTGGTTGCGTTCGTCGGCTGTCATCGCGAGTGGCTCAGGCTGTTGAGCGGCGAGGCCTCGGATCTGCCAGTCGTGTCCGTCCCAACCCCATAGATCACGGGCGAGGGGGACGTCGCGCTGCGTCAGAGGCGGAACACACACCGGCGCCTGGTGCGGTGGTCGGCGACATGGGTCGCTCGGCGGTACCGAAGCCATGCCACCAAGCATGAGGACCTGCTTCGAGCGCGGGTCGTACGCCATCCTGGCTCCCGCTCGGCTCGGTGGCACCGTGCGCGGATGCTCTTGATGCCAACGGACGCCGTTCCACGACCAGGTGTCGTTCAGCGAGCCGTACGGTCCGAAGCCACCGAAGAGCACGACGGTCCCATTCGCCTCGTCGGACGCCATAGCCGCGCCAAGCCGCGGAGAAGGCGCGAGCGAGAGGTCCGGTCCACGTGTCGCGACCGACTTCGGCACTGACGTCGCTGAGGTACGCGCTGTTGTAGAGGAGCGCGGCGCTGCCGATGTTCCGCATGACCCGAGCGCGAATCCGGCAACAGCCGCGACATACAGCTTCACGAATTTTCATCTCGAAGCCTCCGTCCGTGCTTGACGAGCGTAGGCGTCGATGAGTTCCCGTGTCCGGGCGCCGAGGCTACGTCAGAGGTCGAGGCCGACATCGAGGCCGTCGTCGACGGTGCGCGACGCCTCACGTTGTCGGGCACGGGGTTCGATCGCCGTGATGGCGAGATCGTGTCCGCGCGACCGCTCGAGCGCCTGAAGGACGACGCTGAAGCCGTCGAGCGACTCGTCGTCGACATGGGCTTCGAGATCAGGTTCGGGTGCGGCGGTGTAGAGGTGGTTTTCGTGGCGGCCGCGGGTGAGCGCGCTGTAGCCGGCTTCTCGGTAGAGCTCTTCGCCGCCGAGCACGAGCGCGATATCGCATGTTTGGCCTTGGGCCTTGTGCACCGTGATCGGCGTAGGCGTGATCGAGGCCGCCGTCGTCGAGATAGCTGCTCGGGATCGCCATCGTGACGTTGTCGTCGAAGGCGACGGTGATCGAGTGGCGCCGAGGATCGATGGACGTGATCGTGCCGCGTTGGCCGTTGAGGACGCCGAGCCGATAGTCGTTGGTGTAGCGTCATGACCCAGTCGCCGACGGCGAACGCACGACCGGCCGCATGCACGCTGTCGGGGCCGAGGGCGCCTTCGGCTCGGAGCGCGGCGCGTGCTTGTTGGTTGAGGTCGGTGACGTCGTCGCGGATGGAGGGCGAGCATGAGGGCGTTGCTGCCGTCGAGGACTTGGTCGAGCCAGTGATCGACCATCTGCGCGCGGGCCTCAGCTTTGGTGGCGTGGTCATGGACGCGGCCGTGGCCGGCGAGGATCCCGAGCGCGCGGGCGGTTTCGCCATCGCGGAACTCGGCGAGCGCGCCTGCGTTCGATCGGGTCGGTTTGTCGTCGGTTCTCGCGGAGGTGAATCGCGCCGGAGTAGTCGTGCGAGGGCAGCGAAGATGCCGCCGGCCTCGATGGCAGGGAGTTGGTGATGGTCGCCGACGAGCACGATCTTGGTATGCGACTCGCCCGCGTAGGAAACGCAAGCAGGACAGTTTGCGGGTGCCGACCATCGCCGCCTCGTCAATCACGAGCACGGAGTCTCTTGGCAGGCCCACGACCCCCGGGCGGCCGAGCGCGGCGAGGAGCCGTTCGATGCTGCATGACGGGATCCCCGTGGCAGCTTGGAGATGTGCGGCAGTGCGCGCCGCGAGCGCACACCCGAGGACCTGGTAGCAGTCGCGTTCCCACACCTCGCGGGCGGCCCGCAGCGCGTGGGTCTTGCCGGAGCCGGCGGCGCCGACCACGGTCGTCACTCCCGCGCCGTTGGTCGTCAGCGCGACGACCATCTGGTGCTGTTCCTTGCTCACCGACGCGTATGCGGTCGGTTCAACGCCGGCACAGACGGCGTAGCCGCCGTGGCGTCGTTCAGCGACGGTGTCGAGGAGGCGTTGTTCGGTTTCGAGGAGTTCGACGGTCGCGTATTGCACGCCGGTGAGCGCGACGCCGACCGGTTCGACGCGGGAGCTGGCGAGGAACTCGTCGGCGCGGACTTCGAGGTCGGGCATGGTCGCGCCGTGTTGGGAGTGATGCGCCAATAGCTGTAACACCGCGCGGCGGTCGAAGGTCGTGTCGTTCCAGTTCAACATCCGTCCCAGGTGTTCGTCGTCGACCGCCGTCGACTCCGGTACAGACGTCTGTTGAGACCGCACGAGGCTCTGGACACGATCGCGATTCAGGCCGTATAGGTCTGCGCGCTGGCGCCACTCCGCCGCGAGCTGGGCAAAATCAACGTCGTGGTCCTTGGTAGTGCGTGTCTGGTCCGCCAGCCGTCGTCGGGCCGGCACCGACGAGTCACCCAAAGCCGCGGCGGCTTCTTCGATCTTGATCCGGCGGCGGCTGAACTCGCGCAACACGTCGCGCGGGATGCCGACGAGCTCGGCGGAACCCTTGATCGGATACTCCCATCCGACGCCGAGCGATCGAGTGAGAGCCAAGCGGAGCTCAGCCTGGTACAGGTAGCCGGCCGTGCGGGCTTGTGCGTACAGGTGCCGGCCGTCCAAGGACCGCCACACGCCGTCCTCACAGCACGTCGCGTTGGCGACCACGACGTGGGTGTGTAGCTGCGGATCACCGGCCCTGCTGGTCCGGTGGCGGAACGCGGCGCCGATTACGCCACCACCTTCAACGGCCTCGATGCCGTTGTGACCTCGCCGCGATCGCACGCCCTCGCGCTCGAGGTACCCGATCGTCTGATCAACGGCGTGCTCGTGCGCTTCCACCACCGCCGCGGCGGTGTCGGTATCACCGAGCGCCCACAACAGCGAAACGGATTTCGGCGCCGACAACGTGAGGTCGAACGCGTGCAGCGACGCGTTCCTCCGACGCAGAGCCTCTCCAGTGGACGGATCGACACCTGACAGCACTGCACGGAAGTCGTCCTCGTGGACTTCGCCAACCAGCTGGAGTTGAGCGGCACAAGTTCCCAGCCATCGGCCCGGCACTTCGCCGGCTTCGGTGTAGTACTCGTCGATGGTGTGGGCGACCGCGGCGAGGTAGTAGCCCTCCTGGCCGGCGCGCAGCTTTCCTATCGACATCATCACAGGGGAATAGCGACGCGCAGGGCCTAAACGCGACACGCCCGCATCAAGATGCAACATGTGCGAGTGGTTTTGTCAAAGGGGAGTTGCGCGAAGAAGTTGAAGTTGTTGGTCGTGTGAGGCAGGTAGAGCGCGCTATTTGTAATTGTGAAGGAGAGGAAGCGAGAGAAGGCAGGAGCGGAGAAGGGTGCACGAGTGGGAGCGATGGTGCACGATCGCGAAGCGTTGCTGTTGGCCGTGACCGCTGCCGCGCGCGTGTTGTCGATCGGACGGACGACGATGTACGAGCTCTTCGCCGCCGACGAGATCGAGGTCTTGCACATCGGCCGGGCGGCTCGGGTGCCGGTGGCCTCGATCGAGGCGTTCGTCGAGCGTCGGCGCAGGCAACGGGCTACCGTGCGGCCGACAACAAGTGCGGCCCGGGCCAAGCACCAACTTGACCCGGGCCAGCCGACCACCTGACGTAACCAGGAGGCCGACATCATGAGCGTGCAGCGACGCGCTACATCACGCGGCACCCGCTACGACGTTCGATTGCGCTCGCCTGACGGCCGCAGCTACAAGCGCACGTTCCGTTCGCGACGCGAGGCCGAAGCCTTCGAAGCACGCGAGCTCGCTGACCGCAGCCGCGGCGCGTGGATCGATCCGAGGCGATCCGCAATGACCTTCGAGGAGTGGGCAAAGCGGTGGCGCGAAAGCGCGAGCGGCCAGCGTCCGAAGACACTCGTGCGCGCTGACGACGCGATCCGCCTCCACCTGGTGCCGGCCTTCGGCGCGCGTCCGCTCGGAACGCTCACTCCGCTCGACGTACAGACGCTCGTCAACAATCTTGCGCAGCGGTTCGCGCCCACGACGACCCGGACGTACTACGCCGTGTTGCGCCGCGATCCTCAACGCGGCTCTGAACGCAGACCTCATCGCGCGCTCGCCATGCCGCGGGATCAAGCTGCCGCGCGTGACGCCGAAGGCGCGGGTCATCGTCGGGCCCGAGGAGGTACACCGCCTCGCCGCCGCGATCGCGCCCGAATATCGCGTGATGATCTTCGTCGCCGCCGAGCTGGGCTTCCGGTGGGGCGAATGCGCCGGTCTGCAGGTCCGCGACATCGACGCCCTTCGCCGTACCCTCACCGTCCGGCTCAACGTCGGCGAGGTCCGTGGTGCACTCGAGATCGGCGAGCCCAAGACGAACGCGGGGCGCCGCACCGTCGCCGCGTCGGCTCAACTCATGGCCGCGCTCGCCGAACATCTGCGCTGTCGCGGTCTGACCGGACAGAACGGCGGCGCATGGGTCTTCGCAGCGCCCGAGGGCGGGCCACTGCTGTACTCGCACTTCCGCCAACGCGTGTGGCTGACTGCGGTGCGCACGGCCGGACTGGAAGACCTCACGTTCCACGGCCTCCGGCACGCCGCTGCGACCTCGTGGGTGGCCGCAGGAATCGATCTGCGCACCGCGCAGCATCGACTCGGGCACGCGACCCCGAGACTCGTCCTGGAGCTGTACGCGCATGCAACAACGGAAGCGGATCGCGCCGCGGCCGACCTCATGGGCGCTCGCTTGTTCGGCGATTCCGACACGCGCGACGCGCGTCGCGCGCCATAGACGCGCCATGGAATCTCTCGGCCGACGTCGACATCGCGTGTCGCGGTGCGGTTGACCTGCGGCTTTCAGAGAGCCGGAGAGGGGACTCGAACCCCTGGCCTGCTCATTACGAGTGAGCTGCTCTACCGACTGAGCTACCCCGGCGGGAAGTCGGTCAGTGTAGTCGCCAGAACGTCGTCCTTAGCCGAACTGGAGCAGACGGTCGGTCGCGCGGCGCGCGTGCCTCGCGTCGCCGTTCAAACGTGGCGCCGATCCACATCAGCAGAACGCCGATCGCCGCGAGTGGTACCCACTCCGGAAGTCGGGCCGCAGCCGGTCCGAACGTGTCGATCGCGAGCACGAGCAGCGCCGCCGCACCAATCGCGAGTGGTGCCTGGAGCCGCTTCCACGCACCAAAGAGCACGACGGCGAACGCGATAACTGCGCAGGCAACCGTACGGACGATGTCGTCGTTCGCGACGCCGATCGCGAGTGTCGGACCGAGCGCGATCACAAGCGCGGGTCCCAACGTGAGCCACGAACGCGCGGGGACCGGCGCGCCACCCGACGAGGCCGGCCACAAGTGCGAACAAGGCGGCGGGCACGGTGTACGCCTCGACGACGGTGACGTCTGCGGCCGCGAGCCACGCCCACGTGGCTGCGAGGGAAGCGGCGGCCGCGGCCCAACCGTAGATCGCGGCCCGCTCACGTCGCAGCGCACCGACAACCAAAAGCGGCACGAGCGCAGTGAGCGCGCCTGCGAGCCAAGACAATGACGAGGCCGCGAGGATGAGCCCCGCGGCACACGCGACCGCTCCACTGATCTCGAGGGCGATCCCTTCGGCGGCTCGTGAGCGCGCGTGTGCGCCGAAGAGCAGGACAGCGCTCGCCGCGATGACGACCGCGAACCCGGCCGGCGCCGGCCCGACGTCGAATGCGGCCGTCCAGACGCCGGCCAACGCGATCGGTCGAGCGCGCCCGCACCAACGGCGAGCGCGACCCGCATGACATCGGACAACGCAAGCATCGCGGCGATCACCGCGACGACGGCGACGACGAACAGCACGGTGATCGACGCATCACGCGTGACCGCGGCCCATCCCGCGGCGGGGGCTGCGACGAGCAGCACCGTCGGCAGCACGCCGATGGCCAGACGCGGCCGCGACCGGTCGAGCGCGGCCGCGGCGACCAGCACCACGCATGTGGTCGCAGTTGCGATGATCAACGTCACGAGCGCGGACGCACCGGCGACGACCGGCGTGAGCCCAATGCCGAGCACCGCGAGCGCGACCGCGATGCTGATGCCCCGACGCGTCTTCGCGGCGATCAACACGAGCGCGATCGCGGACGCCGCGAGCGTCCACACCGCGGGCCAACCGGCGTCGAACTCAGTTTGGGTGCGAGCCCCGCCGTAGGCGATGCGAGCGGCAACGTCGAGCGAACCGCTCCATGCGTCACGGAACCAACCCAGCGGTCCGAGCGCCGCGACCAGGCCGAAGACCATCGCGAATGCCAGGCCGGGCAGTGCGTACGCCGCCGAGGTCACGTACGCGGGCTTGTGCCAGCGGGTGGGCGCGAGGTGTGCGGCGAGCACGGCCACGACACAACCCACGAACGTTGCCCACGCGACAAGACCCTGCGGACCGAACGAGGTCGCGACAACGGTGACCAGCGCACCGATCGGCACGCCGACGATGACCGCCACGAGCATTTCACCGAAGTCTCGCGAGAGCCGGCGATGCAGCGCCGCGACCGGTGCGAGTGCGAGCGTGCACACGACCGCCGCCGGGCACAGCGCCTGGGCGAACGTGTGCGTCGTTGCCGCGGCGACGGCGGCGAACCCAGCTGCGAGAACCCACGTCACCAGCGCGTGCAGTTCGAGGACACGGCGGACGGCGGGCTCGGCGTCGGCCGCAATGAAGCGCCACGCGAGCACAACGCTCGCAGAGATCAGCGCGAGTGCGAGGCTGGCGCTCCATGGCGCGCCTGCGAAGCTCGCGACGAACAGCTCCGCTGACAACGGCACGAGTACGGCGACGGCAACACGACTCGTGCGCGAGCCGACCGCCGTGCCGAGCAACGACGCGAAGGCTGCAGCAACGAGCGAGCCGATCGCCCAAACCGCGGTGCCGGACATCCCCTCGCCCAGGCCCGCACGGTGCAGCGCATGCCAGTCGATGAGCACGAGGCCGATCGACAACACGGTGAAGGCCTCGGCGGTCGCAGGCAGCCGCCGGCGGAGCGCGAGTGCCAACCCGGTGAACACACCCGTCACCGCGCCGAGCAGCGTGGCGCGGCCGCCGTCGCCGAGGTGCGACCACGCGACCGCAGTGAACGTGAGCGCGGATGCCGCGAGCAGTGCCGCGCCGAGCCACAACAACACCGAGCGCACGCGGTCGACCGTCCACTCGGCCCCGCCCGGGCGCCGAGGCGCCGTGTACGCCGGCGGTGCTGATGGAGTCACCGGGGCCTGCTCCGGCGTCACCGACCACCGCACCCGTGTCAGCTCGGCGGCCAGGGTTTGGTGCTCCGCCGTCAGCGCCATCATCTGGCGCTCGATGTCGCCGAGACCGGCGATCAGGTCACGCAACCTCGTGGCGTCGGCACCCTGGAGATCGAGCCCGCACCACGAGCAGAAGGCTTCCGCGTCAATGGCGGCGCCACACGCTGGACAGGTCACACGTCCCCCCTTGGGATCCCCTATGGACCTGGGACGTCTGACCCGCCCGCCGCGTTACATCACGCCGGTCAATGTCCGGGCGGGAGCGACAACAGGAGGTGCGTGAGGCGCACGATGCCCTTCTCGTTGATCGGGAAGGCCTCTCGCGCTTCCCGGCAGGCATCGAGCGCGGCAACGGCCGCGCGCGGCTCGAGGTAGAGCACCGTGCGATCGCGGTTGAGCGTCGGTGCCGGAGATGCGAGGACGTCGCGGTAAACCGTTTCGATCGCGGTGACGCCTTCGAGGAGCAGGTCAATGCGCGTCCGGCGCGTTTCGCGCCGATGTCGTTCCTCGATGCGGCGGCGCAGCCGTTGCGCGTCGCGATCGGCATAGCCCAGCCGCTCCATCTCCGCGTCGAAGTCTTCGAGCTCGCCGCGTTGACGATCGGCGACCGTCGACGCCGCTGCCTCGACCGTGCCGTCGACCTCTTGCGCGAGCGCAAGTGCGGTCGCGCCATAACCATCGATGCGGGCGGGCACTGACGCAAACGCCTCGCGCAGCTCGCGCAACGGACCGACGAACGCACGGGCACGCGCGAGCTGGCCACCGGCAAGTGCGGCCGCGCGCTCAGCATCGGCCGCGGGAACACCCTCTCGTTCGAGTGCATGTTGGATCGCGTCGTCAGCGAGCGGCACGAAGTCGATGCGCTGGCAACGCGAGCGGATCGTCGGCAGCAAGTCGTCGGCGACCGACGCGACGAGGATGACCACCGTCCGCGCCGGCGGCTCCTCGAGTGTCTTCAGCATCGCGTTCGCGGACTCGTTTTGGTTCCCGCGCAGCCGCTCGGCCTCGAAGAGGATCAGCACCTTGCGCGCGGCCTCGATCGGCGCGCGCGCCGCTTCGGGAAGGATGCGTTCGCGCACGTCTTCGCGGACGCGGTAGGACGCGCCGGCGGGTTCGAACTCCACGACGTCGGGGTGCACACCACGCTGCACGAGCCGGAGACCACGCTCGTCATCGCTCACGCCGATCAGCATCGCGGCGAATCCCCGGGCGGCTTCTTCGACGCCCGAACCGCGCGAACCGACGAGGAGGTACGCGTGCGCGGGCCGCTCTGCGGCGCGCTCGAGCGTCTCGAGGGCGCGCTCCTGACCGACGACACCGGCGAACATGGCTGCAGACTACGGAATGACCGCAGCGACCGCGTCCCGGACGCGAACCTCCACGTCGCTGGGGTCCGGGCTGCCGTCGACGACGCACCACCCTCGCTCGACGGCGAGCTCGCGATAGGCGGCGCGGACGCGCCGGTGGAACTCGTCGCCCGCGCGCTCGACCCGGTCGCGCTCGGCCGCGACCCGAGCCTCGGCCACATCGTCGGGCACGTCGAGCAGGATGACGAGATCGGGGACGAGCCCACCCGTGGCGAACGCGTCCAGCTGCTCGACCGTTTCGACGCCGAGCCCGCGTCCGACACCTTGATACGCAAGCGTCGACGGCGTGTACCGATCGCTGATCACGACCGCGCCCCGCGCCAACGCGGGCCGGATGACCTCGGCGACATGCTGCGCACGATCGGCGAGCAGCAACAACAACTCCGCATGCGCGTCGAGCGGAGCATCGCCGTGCAGCAACACGTCGCGCATCTGCGCACCCATCTTGGTGTCGCCCGGCTCGAACGTCGACACCACCTCATGCCCGTTCTCAGCCAACCATGACGCGAGCCGTGCCGCTTGCGTGCTCTTGCCGCTCCCCTCGCCACCTTCGAGCACGATGAACGTCACGCGGTGGCCACCTCTTCCTCATGCGCCTTGCGCATGCGGCGCCGCGCAGCAAGACCGGCAAGCACTGTCAAACCACCCCCGGCCCATAACGCAAGACGTACACCCGGCAAGCTCAAGTCAGCCGAGCCGATCGAGATCTCGCCGTTGAAAAAACGGTCGGCGAGCGCGCCGAGACCGCTCGCAACGAACGGCCCGATCGTGAGCGAGAGCAGCAAACACACGCGTACGACGGTGTAGAGCGTCGCGAGGATTCGGCCGCGCATCTCGTCGGCGACCGACTCCTGCAACAACGTGAAGCCGGTGACATAGGCGCAACCGGCGGCGGCTCCGAAGAAGGCGACGAGGAGGATTGCGAACGCGAGCGTCGACACCCACGCGAGCACGCCGACCGCGATCCCCGTCACGATCACCGCCGAAGTGAAGACTGCTTCGCGTGGCAACCGGCGCTGCAACCACAGGAGTGTGACGATGCCGATCGCGCAGCCGATGCCGAGCGCGGTCGTCAGGAAACCGAACGCCGAGTTGTCGGCCTTGAGCACGTCCTTGGCGAAGATCGCGCCGAGCGGCACGATCGAGCCGCCGCCGATGAGCCCGCCCGCCAGGCCGATCATCACGCCCCGTACGACGGGATTTGAGCGGATGAACCGCATCCCTTCGACGATGTCGCGCCACGTTTGTCTCGCGGGTGGGCGCTCGAGTGCGGAAGCATCGGCGGCGTGCCGGCCGTTCGGCAACACGAGGCGCGAGATCAAGAACGCTGAGGCCAGGAATGTCAGGGCGTCGACCCAGATCGCGAGGGACGCCTGCTCGACGCGGAGCCGGTCGAGCACATCGAAGTTCCCGAGCCACGACGCCACCGCGGCGAGCAGCGCGAACATCAGCGATCCGACAGGGAACGTGCCGAAGGCCGCGACGAGTCCGAGCGAGTTGGCGGATGCGAGTTGGTCGGGGTCCTTCACGATGTTGGGGACGGTCGCGTCCTTCGCCGGGCCCCACAACAGCGTGAGCACTTCGATCGAGAACGAGATCACGACGAGACCAAGGAGGTTGTCCCAGAACGGCAACACCACGAGCAGGCCGGCGCGACCGATGTCGCACGTCACCATCACAACTTTGCGGTTCCACCGGTCGACGAGCGCGCCGCCGATCGGCGCGAGCAGGAACCCCGGCAACATGCGGGCGATCATCACGAGGCCGACCGCGTTGGTAGAAACGTTCCCCGCGAGCACGAGGATCGCCAAGAGCGCGGTCCAGTCGCCGATGCTCGAAACGACCTGCGCGGCGAAGATCCGCGTGAATCCGGGCGCCCGGAACACCTCCCACGGCTTCGGTGGGATGGGTTCGGATTCGGGGGAGGGCGGAATGAACGGCGCTTTGTCGCTCACGGTGCCGCCAGCCTAGGGGCGCCCCTGATCAATCGTGAGGCTTCGCGGCCTTCTTCGTCGCCTTCTTCACGGCCTTCTTGACCGTCTTTTTTGCGACCTTCTTCGTCGCCTTCTTCGCCGTCTTCTTGGCGGCCTTCTTCGTGGCCTTGCGGGCCTTGGTCGGACCCAACTCGGCCTTGGCACGCAACAGGCCGACCGCTTCGTCCAGCGTGAGGGCGGCCGGATCGAGGCCGCGCGGCACGGTCGCGTTCACTGTGCCGTCAGTAATGTACGGGCCGTAGCGGCCTTCGAGCACGCGCACGGCCGCGCCGTTGTCGGGATTCTCGCCCAGCTCCGCGATCGGCGGCTTCTGTTGACGGCCGCGCCGCTGCTTCGGCTGTGCGTAGAGCGCCTCAGCCTCCGCGAGCGTGACAGTGAACAGCTGGTCTTCGGAAACGAGGCTGCGCGTGTCACCGTCGGCCCGCTTCAAGTACGGGCCGAAGCGCCCGGGCGACGCGACGATCTCTCGCCCTTCGGCATCGTTCCCGACGACGCGCGGCAAGCTCAGCAACTGCAACGCTTCCTCGAGCGTGACGGTGTCCGGCGTCTGCGACGAGAACAGCGACGCACGCTTGGGCTTTTTCTTCGAGCCCTCTTCTTGGTCACCGAGCTGTACGTACGGCCCGAAGCGACCGGTGAGCACGTACACCGGCAAACTCGTCTCGGGATCGGTGCCCAACGCTTTCGGGCCCTCCGACTGTTTCGCGATCAACTCGAGCGCGAGCGGGATGCTCAGCTCGTCGGGCGCGATGTCGGGCGGCAACGATGCCGTCTCGTTCTCTTCGCGTTGTACGTACGGCCCGTAGCGACCGACACGCACGACAAGCTCGTGACCCGTCTCGTCGGTACCGATCGGAATCGTGCTGACACCGCGCGGATCGATGAGCCCGAGGTGCTCATCATTCACGAGGTCGCGCAGGCCCGGCGTGCCGTTCCCGTAATAGAAGGAGTGCAGCCACTTCTCGGCTTCTTCCTCACCGCGGGCGATGACGTCAAGCGCCTCTTCCATCGTCGCGGTGAACGAATAGTCGACGAGATGCCCGAAGTGCCGTTCGAGCAAGTTCGTCACCGCGAACGCCGTCCACGCGGGAACGAGCGCGGTTCCTTTGCGCCAGACATAGTTGCGGGCCTGGATCGTCTCGATGACCGCGGCGTAGGTCGACGGGCGACCGATGCCGCGCTCTTCGAGCTCTTTCACGAGGCTCGCTTCGGTGTAGCGCGCGGGCGGCTTGGTCTCATGGCCGACGGACGCGAGCTCGGTGCAGTTCACGTCGTCGCCTTGGGCAACCGCGGGAAGGCGGGTCTCCGACTCGACCTCGTCGCCCTCGTCGACGTCCTCGACGTACGCGCGCCGCCAGCCGAGGAAGTCGTACGACTTTCCGGCCGCACGGAAGATCGCCTCGGTGTTCGACGCCGTCGCCCGGAGGCGGATCGTCAATTTGTTGCCGCGGGCGTCGGCCATCTGGCACGCGACCGTGCGGATCCATACGAGCTCGTACAGCCGTTGCTCGTCGCCGTCGAGCTCGCCCCGCACATCGTCAGGGGTGCGGATGCGATCGCCGGCCGGGCGAATCGCCTCGTGTGCCTCCTGGGCGTTCTTGACCTTGCGCACGTACGTACGCGGGTCGGCCGGCACGTACTCATCGCCGTATTGCTCGCGGATCGCGGTGCGCGCCGCGGTAATCGCCTGCTCGGACAGGTTGGTGCTGTCCGTACGCATATACGTGATGTATCCGCGCTCATACAGCCGTTGCGCGACCGACATCGTGCGCGAAGCGGTGAACCGGAGCTTGCGGCCCGATTCCTGCTGCAGAGTCGATGTCGTGAACGGCGCGCGCGCGGCCGCTCCGTAAACGGGTCCGAGTCGACGGACGCCACGCTGTAGGGCACGTCGCGCAAGCGATCGGCGAGTGCGCCGGCGCGGTCGGCGTCGAGCAGCACCACGTCGTTCGCCCGGGCCGCGGCGATCGTGCCCGTGGCCGGGTCGAAGTCGCGGCCTTCGGCGACGCGCTTGCCGTCGAGCTCGGCGAGCGCCGCCGTGAACGGCGTGTCTTCGTCGGTCGTGGCGAGGAAGGTGCCCTCGAGGTCGTACCACTGCCCGGAGCGGAAACGCATCCGCGCCCGCTCGCGTTCGACGACCATGCGGACGGCGACACTCTGCACGCGGCCCGCCGACGCGGCCTGGCCCCGGCCGAAGACGCGCCACAACACCGGCGAGGTCTCCCAACCGACGAGCCGGTCGAGGATACGCCGACCCTCCTGGGCCTCTACGAGCTTCATGTCGAGCTCACGCGGATTGTCGAGTGCTTCCCGGATCGCGTGCGGAGTGATCTCGTGGAACACCATCCGCTTGACCGGCACCCGCGGCTTCAGCACCTCGAGCACGTGCCAGCCGATCGCCTCACCCTCGCGATCCTCGTCGGTCGCGACGATCAGCTCGTCGGCCTGCTTCAGCGCTTGCTTCAACTCGGTGACGACCTTTTTCTTGGTCGCGTGTACGACGTACACGACGTCGAAGTGGTCCTCGGGATCAATGCCCGCGAGGCGCCCGTGCGTCTCCTTCATGTCGTCGGGCACCTGTTCCTTGCTGCCGGGCAGATCGCGGATGTGCCCGACACTCGCCTTCACGGTGAAGTCGCTACCGAGATAGCTCGCGATGGTCTTGGCCTTCGCGGGTGACTCGACGATGACGAGCGGTTTTGCCACAGGGTGCTCTCGAACTCCGACGTCTGGGGACGGCCTCTTTGTCGGCCGTCGGGTCGCGGACCGTAGCCCGCCCCTCTTTTCCGTAGTGCCATGCACCACCCGACGGTGTCAAACTGTGGTCGATTTGCCACTCTTTGTGCTCGGTCTAACGTGCCGGCCTGATGAAAGTGCGGACGCAGCGGAGCCAGGGAAGGCGCAGCGAGGGAGCCATGTGACGGCCCTGAACTGGCTGGACCCCCGGGACCTGATCGACACCTTCGGTACCGCCGGGCTCCTGATCGTCGTCTTCATCGAGTCCGGGCTCGTCCCGGCCCCCCTCCCGGGCGATTCGCTGCTCTTCATCGCCGGGTTTTTGTCCTCGACCAAGGCCGGGGGCAGCGACCCGCACCTGAACCTCGCGGTCGTGGTGATCGGGTCGTTCATCGCCGCGGTGCTCGGCGCCCAGCTCGGCTACTTCATCGGGCGGCGCTGGGGTGTCCGCCTCTTCAAGCCGAATGCCCGGATCTTCAAGACCGAGTACCTCGAGCGGGCCCAGGAGTTCTTCGAGCGCTCGGGACCGCGAGCCGTTGTGCTCGCCCGCTTCATTCCGTTCGTGCGGACGATCGTGCCGATGCTCGCCGGGACGAGCCGCATGTCGCAGCGGGCGTTCATGCTCGCGAACGTGATCGGCGCCGCGCTGTGGGCCGTTGGCATCAGCTTGCTCGGGTTCTTCCTCGGCAAGCAGATCGGTGAGGACAACATCGACAAGTACTTGCTGCCGATCGTCGCGGTGATCATCGTGTTGTCGCTGATCCCGCCGTTCCTCGAGTACCGCAAGCACCGTCGCGAAAAAGCCGCCGCGGAATGAGTGCCGACTATCGCGAGCCGGGCTGGTTCACGCGCAACATCTTCAATCGCGTGGTTGCGGGCTTGACGCGACTGGGGGTGTCGGTGTGGGGCTCGCGCGTGCTGCGCGTCCGCGGTCGCAAGACCGGTGAGGTGCGCACGACGCCGGTGAACCTGTTGACGTACGAGGGCACGCGCTATCTGGTCGCGCCGCGCGGCGAGACGCAGTGGGTGCGCAACATTCGTGCCGCCAACGGCGAGGGCGAGCTGGCTTTGGGCCGCAAGATCGAACCGTTCCACGGCGTCGAGCTCGGTGACGATGAGAAACCCGACGTGCTGCGCGCGTACCTGAAACGTTGGAAGGCCGAGGTCGGCGTCTTCTTCGACGGCGTGAGCGCCAACTCCTCGGAAGAGGACGTCGCCCGCATCGCGCCCCAGCACCCCGTCTTCCGCGTCGAGTCTCCGGGGCGTGTTTGAAGCTCGATTTTCGAGCTTCAAACACGCCCCCAGGAAATCGATCAGTCGCCCGCAGTGACTGCGGTGGGAGTCGTCTCGCCGAGCTTGGGTTCGGGGGGCGTCGCGGCCAACGTGCCGGTCGATCGCTTCGAGAACGCGATCGCGGCGAGCAGCACGACGAGGGCGATTGCTGCGACGGTGTAGCGAGCGGCGTTGTTGTCCTGCAGGTTGATCACCGCGGGCAGGATCAGCAACGACACGAGGTTCATGACCTTGATCAGCGGATTCAGCGCCGGACCGGCGGTGTCCTTGAACGGGTCGCCGATCGTGTCACCGATCACCGCGGCCTTGTGCGCGTCGGACCCCTTGCCGCCGTAGTGGCCATCCTCGATGTACTTCTTGGCGTTGTCCCACGCGCCACCGGAGTTCGACAAGAAGTTCGCCATCAGCTGACCGGTGAGGATCACCGCCGCGAGGAACGCGCCAAGGGCGAGCGCATTGATCCCGAAGCCGATGATCACCGGGGTCAGCACGGCGAGCAACGCCGGCGTGGTGAGCTCGCGGAGTGACGCCGCGGTGCAGATGTCGATGACCGGTGCGTAGTCGGGCTTCTTCTCGCCGCTCATGATCTTTCCGTCGGCGAATTGGTTGCGCACTTCCTGCACGACGACGTTCGCGGTGCGGCCCACGGCACGGATGGCGAGTGACGAGAACAAGAACGCGACCGAGCCGCCGATCAGCAACCCGATGAACTGCTTGGGGTCGGCGACGTTGACCTGCACGACGTCGAACACGCTCCGCCCGGCGTCGACGGCCTTGCGGTAGACGTCGTCTTCTTGTCCGATCGTTTCGATAAAGCTCGCGAACAATGCGACCGCTGCGATGACCGCGGAGCCGATCGCGAAACCCTTCGTGACTGCCTTCGTGGTGTTGCCGACCGCGTCGAGGCCCACCATGATCCGCTGCGGTTCGCCTTCGAACTCGCCCGACATCTCCGCGATGCCAGCTGCGTTGTCTGCGACCGGACCGAAGGTGTCCTCGGACACGACGACGCCGGTGGTCGCGAGCATGCCCATACCCGTGAGGGCGACGAGATAGAGCGAGAGCTGGATTGTCCCGGCGCCCAGCGCGATCGCGACGCCGAGCGCACCCGAGATCGCCACGATCGCCCACACCGATGACTCGAGCCCGATGCTGACGCCCGCCAGCACGCCGGTCGCGGGACCGCCCGTCGC
Organism: uncultured Actinomycetes bacterium; assembly: GCA_963837155.1. Lineage (GTDB taxonomy): Bacteria > Actinomycetota > Acidimicrobiia > IMCC26256 > PALSA-610 > DASQHW01. The sequence goes on from CAWIMB010000001.1 coordinate 165,093, forward strand.
TTCCGACTCCGCGATCTCCTGCACCGGTTTGGTCTCCGTCGACGTGAAGTACTCGGTGATGCGGGACGCGATCTGCGCGAGCACGAGGCCGCTCACCACCGCGCCGAACATCCGCCACCCGACGTTGCTGACGTTGCCGTCGGGGTTGCCGACATACACGAGCATCAAGACGAGCGTGCCGACCACCGTGAGGATGCCCGCGGTGAGGAAGCCGCGGTTGATCGGCGCCATCGCGCTCTTGTCCTTGTCGGTCGCGCGCACCATGAAGACGCCGACGATCGACGCGAGCACACCGAGCGCTCGAGCCGCGAGCGGGAACAGCGCACCGATCGCCCACAATTCGGGCCGGTCCGGGAAGATCGCCCGGAACGCCGGTACCCCGAGGATGATCGACGCGACGAGTGTCACCTCGTAGGACTCGAAGAGGTCGGCAGCCATTCCCGCGCAGTCGCCGACGTTGTCGCCCACGTTGTCGGCGATCGTCGCCGGGTTGCGGGGGTCGTCTTCGGGAATTCCGGCCTCGACCTTGCCGACGAGGTCGGCGCCGACGTCGGCCGCCTTGGTGAAGATGCCGCCGCCGACTCGCATGAACAGCGCGAGCAACGATCCGCCGAATCCGAACCCGATCAGGATTGCCGAGCTCGTGTTCTGGAACACCATGATGATCAGCGTCGCGCCGAGCAGTCCGAGGCCAACCGTGAACATGCCCGCGACGCCGCCGGTACGGAACGCGACTTGCAACGCGCGTGGCAGCGACCCGTCTTTCGCGGCCGCGGCGGTACGCACGTTGCCGCGCACCGCGAGACTCATGCCGATGAAGCCCGTGAGCCCCGACATGATGCAACCGAGCACGAACGCCAGCGTTCGGAACGTGCCCGACTGCGCGAACGACAGCGCTTCGACACCCGAGTCCCGCTTCACCGCCGTCGACGTGAGGAAGACGATCAGGGCGACCGGTATGAGGATGAAGGCGATCGTCCGGAACTGACGTTTCAGGTACGCCATCGCGCCTTCCTGGATCGCCTGCGCGATCTCCTGCATCTTCGGCGTGCCGGCATCCTCGGCGAGCACACGTCGCATGAGGAAGAAGCCGACCGCGAGCGCGAGCAGCGCGGTCAGTGCCGAACCGACGAGGATGAACCATTCGCCTCCTGCGAGGTGGAAGTCCTGGTAGCCACCTTCGGCGGCAAGTACGTGCGTCATTTGACTTCCTCGGTCTCGGGGCTAGGCCGATTTCTGGACGAATACTTGGTTCGCGACGGTCGCGCCGAGTGTGCGCTCCTTGCCGTCGACGCGCAGCACCAGCGGTCCGTCGAAGGGGTGCTTCTCCTTCACATGCACGACGACGCCCGGCCGCAAGCCGAGCGTGTCGAGGAACGCGACGATTTCTGGATCGGTGGAGCCTGGCACCGCGACCACCGCGGTGTCACCCGGCTCGAGGGCATACAACGGAGGCATCAGCGGGAGCTCGGCGGTCTCCTTTGCGGGGATCGGGAAACCGTGCGGACACGCCGTCGGCCGGTCGAGGGCGACGAACAATCGATCCTCGACTTCCTGGGGCAGCTCGTGCTCGAAGCTGGTCGCAAGGCGATCGGCCTCGTTCCATGCGTAGCCGAGCATGTCGGCGAGGAACCGCTCGACGATCCGATGGCGGCGGATCGACGCGATCGCGGCGCGCCTTCCCGGGGCCGTGAGCTCGACCCCCCGATAGGGCTTGTGGTCGACGAGGCCGCGGTCGGCCAGACGCTTCATCGTCGCGGTGATCGTGCCCGGCGAGAGGCCGAGCCGCTCGGCGAGGACGCCGGTGTGGGCGTCACCGTCGCCGGAGAGGCGATAGATGGCCTTCAGCGCCTCGCGATCCGGTTTGGACAGAGCGTCTACTTCGGATTCGATGGCGAGGAAGTTAAGTTTTGCCCCGCCAAAAGTCAAGAGCAGGCGGCTACCGCGCGTCTTCCTCTTCGAGGTGATACGGCACCGAGGTCACGACCGTTCCCTTGCGGTAGAGGAGCCGACCTTTGAGGAACAGGGCGCTTTGGTTGTGCAGCAGGTGGCTCCACCACGACGTCACGACGACCTCCGGGATGACCACCGTGATGATGTCATTGTCATACCGGGCGTCGAGCTCGTCGATGAAGCGCAGGATCGGCCGGGAGAGCTCCCGGTACGGCGAGTACACGATCTCGAGCGGGATCTCGATGCGGCGTTCGGACCACGCGTCCTCGATGCGCTCCCGTTCCTCGTCGTCGGACACGACGGTGACCGCGAGCAGACGGTTCGGCGCCAGCGAGCGCGCGTACGCGAGCGCTTCCAGCACGCCGCGATGCAAGTTGCCGACGAGTACGACGACCGTGTGGTTCATGCGGCGCGGGCGGAAGTCGGGTGCGACGCGCAGCGATTCGGAGATCGTGTCGTAGTGCCGCTTGATGCCCTTGAACAACAACACGATCAAGGGAATGACAACCAGCGGCACCCAGGCACCACCCGTGAACTTCGTCGTTGCGATGACGATCGCGACGATCGCGGTGGCAACGGCGCCGATGCCGTTGATCGCCGCGTGGAATCTCCAGTTCGGCTCCCGCTCCCGTTGATGGTGTCGCACCATGCCCGTCTGTGACAGCGTGAACGACACGAACACACCCACTGCGTAGAGCGGGATCAACGCGTTGGTCTCGCCGCCGAAGACGAAGATCAAGACCCCGGCGAGAATCGCGAGCACGAGCACACCGTTCGAGAACACGAGCCGGTCGCCGCGGTTCGCGAGCTGTCGGGGCAGATACCCGTCGCGGGCGATGATCGACGACAGCCGTGGAAAGTCGGCGTACGCGGTGTTGGCAGCGAGCGTGAGGATCGCCGCGGTCGCGAGCTGGAAGAACCAGAACACGACATTGTCGCCGAACACCTGCTTGCCCATCTGGGCGTTCACCGTGATCTCGTGGCTCGGGAAGGGGTGCAAGTGGTGGGCCAGCACCGAGACGCCGAGGAACAGGGAACCCAGGATCACCGCCATCCATGTGAGCGTCGCCGCCGCGTTCTTCGCCTCGGACCGGCGGAATGCGGGCACTCCATTCGAGATCGCCTCGACGCCGGTCAACGCGACGGCACCCGAAGAGAAGCCCTTCAACAACAAGAAGATCCCCAGCGTTCCGCCTGCTTCCCGCACGCCTTTGGCTGCGAGATGCGGATCGAACTTGATCGGTTCCACACCGCCGAACCATCCGAAGTACGTCTTCGCGAGCCCGAACGCGACGAGCCCCGTGAGTATCAGGATGTAGGCGTATGTCGGAACGGCGAACACGCGTCCCGACTCCTTGACGCCGCGCAGATTCATGATCGTGATGAACGCGATGATTGCAAAGCAGAGCCCAACGCGCGAGTTCCTCGCCCCTTCGAACTGTGGGATCGAAACGATCGCGGCGACGCCTGCCGAGATGGACACCGCGACTGTGAGGATGTAGTCGACGAGCAACGAGGCACCTGCGACGAGCGACGGCATCTCCCCGAGGTTCTCGCGGCTCACGATGTAGGAGCCGCCACCACTCGGGTAGGCGAAGATCGTCTGGCGGTACGAGGTCGCGACGATCGCAAGGAGGATCGCCACGACGATCGCGATCGGTACGAGCTTCGACAGGCCGAGAGCGAGGCTCGACGGCGCGACCGCAATGACGAACAAGATCTCTTCAGTCGCGTACGCAGTCGACGAGATCGCGTCCGAGGAGAACACCGCCAGCGCGATCGTCTTGGTGAGCCGCTGGTGTTCTTGCTCGGACGTCGCCAAGGGGCGGCCGACGAGCAGACGCTTGAGCGTGTCGAGCAACTTCCGTCCTCGTCGGGTTGGCCCGTTCGTGCGGGCGTCAGCATGCCATTCAACGGGCCTGCGATCGGGCACCGGGTTTGTGCCCCACGGTCGGGAGAGCCGTAGCATCCGTCGACTGCGGGACACGGGAGGCCAGGTTGCACGTCGTCGTCATTGGCTGTGGGCGGGTCGGCAGCGAGCTCGCCGCCGCGCTCCAGCTCGCCGGGCATTCGGTCGCCATCGTCGACAAGAACGCGCGGGCGTTTCGCCGGCTGGCGCCCGACTTCAAGGGCACGCAGGTTGTTGGCTTCGGCTTCGACCGTGACGACCTCGCCGAGGCGAACATCGACGACGCCGGAGCTTTCGCCTCTGTGACCAACGGCGACAACTCGAACATCCTGTGTGCCCGCATCGCGAGGGAGACCTACGGGATCGAGCGCGTCGTCGCCCGCATCTACGACCCGCGCCGCGCGCTCATCTACCAACGCCTGGGCATCCCGACCGTCGCGACCGTGGCGTGGACGACCGACCAGGTGCTGCGCCGGCTCCTCCCCGCCGAGACGCGCCACGACTGGGTCGACGCCACGGGCAAGGTCGGTCTCGTCGAGCGCCCGATCCCGCCCAAGGCGATCGGGAAGAAGCTCTCCAAGCTGAACTGGCCCGGCCAGTTCTGGCTCACTGCGGTGACGCGGTTCGGCAAGGCCCAGATCGTGACGAGCGACCTCGTCGGGCAAGAAGGCGACGTGCTCGTGTTCGTGAGCGACATGAGCGCGCTCGACGAGTTGCAAGCACACATCGACTCGGGCGGAGGTGACTGATGCGCGTCGCGATCGCCGGCGCCGGCAACGTGGGGCTGTTCCTCGCGAACGACCTCGCGAGCGCCGGGCATGAAGTGCAACTCATCGAGGAGAGCCCGGAAGTCGTTTCGCGGTCGCACGCGGACGACGGCGTCGAGTGGCTCGTCGCCGACGCGTGCGAGGTCAACTCGTTGCGCCAGGCCGGCCTCGAGCGATGCGATGTCGTCGTCGCGGCAACTGGCGACGACGAGGACAACCTCGTGATCTCGCTGCTCGCTAAGCAGGAATTTGGTGTTCCGCGTGTCGTCGCACGCGTCAATCATCCGAAGAACGAGTGGCTGTTCAACGAGAATTGGGGCGTCGACCTGTCGGTCTCGACCCCGCACCTCATCAGCGCGTTGGTGGAGGAAGCAGTTTCGGTCGGACGCCTCGTCCGAATCCTCCGGTTCGAGGGCGGCAATGTCCAACTGGTGGAAGTCACACTCGCCGAGGACGCGCCGGTCGTCGACAAAGCCATCCGCGATCTCGACATCCCGCGCGACGCGACGATCGTCGCCGTCGTGCGCGCCGAGCACGTCGTGATGCCGCGCGGCGACACCGTGTTCGAAGCGGGCGACGAAGTTCTCGCGATGGTGACCGGCGATTCCGAAGCCGACGTGAGAGAGATCCTCACCGGCAGCTGACGTCACACGACGCCGTGCGCGCTACTCGAGCGTGTACACCGGGTTGTACATGAAGCGTTCGGCGCCGTGTTGTGTCACGACACCCTCGAGCACGACGCGACGTCCGGGTGTGAAACCCGCGACGCGGCGGCGGCCGAGGAACACTGCGGTGACCGCGCCCCGGCCGTCCATCACCGTCGCTTCGAGCGCGTCCGCGCCGGCGCGCGGGACGATGCGCACGGACCGCACCTCTCCCGCAACAAAGACCGGGCATCGACACTCGACCGCGTCGAGTGGCGTTCCCCCGCGAATGTCACACCACAACGTGAGCTTCTCGCGGTCGATCTCGTCTGTGGGTTTCGTGAGACGCTCGACAAACTTCTTCAGCGCCACCCCACGCCCTCCTTTATGGCACTTTTTTGTAAAATTCCCCGGGTTGGGTCCGCAGCGTAGCCCTGTCCGGATGGCAAGCTGTTCGCGCAGTGGCCAGGGCACACACCCCCCGAACTTCCAGGCGCTTCATCGCGGCCGCGCTCGTCGCGGCCGCGCTCGTCGTGGTGCTCCTCGTCGTCCTCCTCGGCGCGTGCAGCGACGACAAGAAGAAGGTGCAGCCTGACGCGAGCGTGCGCAGCACCCAGGCCGCCGCGCCCGGCAAGCCTCAAACGCTGCAACTCGGCAGCGTCAGCATCCAGACGTGGGGCGCCGACGTGAAGTTGCCGAAAGCCACCAAGAAGAAGATGTTGAACCTGGCGCAGACGTACTTCAACACCGCCGTGCACGATCCCCTCACCTCGGGGAAGGTCGGCAAGGACTACGACTCGCTGTTCGAGAAGGGCGTGCGCGTCGCCGCGACCGGACGCGATGAGAAGGCAATGACCGACGTCGTGCTCGGGCAGGCGAGCGACTACAACGAGAACGCGTCGAAGGTGAACATCACCGGTCTGGCCGACGACCGGGGCGCGCTGCTCTATCTCGCGACCAACTTCTCGATGCGTCTCCAGGCCACGACCGCGAAGGGGCCGATCCGGATCGCGCGAGACGTCGAGTTCACCTATGAACCTTCGGGCAAGAACTGGCTCGTGACCGCGTATCGGGTGAAGACCGTGCGCAGGACGCCGAAGGCGAAGAAGACGACGACGTCCGTCGCCGCGAGTGGAGGGACGACGACACCGTGAGGCGCCGCCCGATGAGTCGCGTTCGGCGCGTCGTGCTCGTGGGCACGGCGCTCGTGTGCACGCTCGTACTCGGTTGCGCCGGCTTGTTTACCGCGTGGCTCGCAGGCATCCGGGTGCCGGTCGCCTCCGGCGCAACGTACCTGCGCGTGCAGAAGGTGTCGCCGCTCGCCGCCGCGAACCGCGTGGCGGGCGCGCCGGGTGCGCCGTTCTTCATCCTGCTCGTGGGCAACGATTTCCGCCCGGGGGTCGGCGGTGCTCGCGGTGACGCGCTGCACCTGCTCGGCGTGAACCCGAAGACCAAGCAGGCGTCGATGCTCGACATCCCACGCGACACGTGCTGGCAAGGCGACAAGATCAATGCCGCGAACACGCACGGCGCCCGGGCGTCGGCCGACGCGGTCAGCGGGTTGATCGGGGTACCGATCTCGTACGTCGTCCAGGTGAACTTCGCCGGGTTCACGAACTTGGTCGACGGCGTGGGCGGTGTCGACGTGAACGTCAAGACGCAGATGCACGATGCCTATTCGGGCGCGTTCTTCTCGCCGGGCGTGCATCACATGACCGGCGACGAGGCACTGCGCTTCTCGCGCAACCGGCACGACTTCCCGAACAGCGACATCACGCGCACGAACAATCAGGGTACGCTGATCCTCGACGCAATGCGGATGCTCGACAAGAAGATGCAGTCCGCGGGCGGCGAGTTCCGGATGCTCGCGCTGCTCGGCCGTCACGCCGAGCTCGACGGCATCGGCATCAAAGACCTGTACCGCCTCGGCCGCCTGGCGTTCTCGTTGAACCCCGACCAGATCAAGAACATCACGATCCCGATCTCAAACGGCGGCTGCCTCGGCCTCGGCGCGGGCGCCGGCGCGCTGTTCGCGGACTTCGCCGACGACGGCGTCGTCCAATCCCACTGAAAACGCCACCAACAGTTGGCAGCAAAACCCGCGCCAGGCGCGGGAAACGCTGCCAACTGTTGGTCGGGTTTGGCGCAGGGGGTCGGTACTGTCGGGTTGATGGACGCCCGGACCTCGCTCGACGAGCTTGCTGCCGACCCCGACTTCGAGGGCCGGTGCGTGCACACGGAGCTCCTTGCCGAGCGCACGGCGCGCTACGGCACCCCCGCGGCGCCGCTCCATCCCGAAGTCGTCGCGCGCCTCCGGGCACGCGGCATCGATCCGTTGTTCGCGCACCAGGTCGCCGGCATCGACGCGCTGCGCGCCGGACGAAGTGCGGTGATCGCGACGGGTACCGCGTCGGGAAAGTCGGCGTGCTACCAGGTGCCGATCGTGTCGTCGGTCATCGAAGGGCGGCGTGACACGGCGTTGCTCGTGTATCCCACGAAGGCGCTCGCCCAGGACCAGCTCCGGGCGCTGCGCTCGTGGCTGGTGCCGGGCCTGCGCGCGGTGACCTACGACGGAGACACGTCATCGGACGAGCGCACGTGGGCGCGCAAGAACGCCAACGTCGTGCTCACCAACCCCGAGATGCTCCACATGGGGATCCTCCCGTCGCACAAGCGCTGGGCAACCTTCCTGATGCGGTTGCGATTCGTCGTCGTCGACGAGCTGCACACGCTGCGCGGCATCTTCGGGAGTCATGTCGCGCACGTACTGCGCCGGTTGCGACGGGTGTGCGAGCACTATGACGCCGACCCGGCGTTCTGTTTCGCGAGTGCGACGATCGGCAACCCTGGTGAGCTCGCGTCCGCGTTGTGCGGCCTGCCGGTCGAACAGATCGACGATGACGGCTCTCCCCGTGCCGAGCGTGTGCTCGCGTGCTGGCAACGCCCGCTGCTTGACGCGCATTCGGGTGCGCGCGGCTCGGCCAACATCGAGACGGCCGAACTGATGACGCGCTTCGCACGCGCCGGCCACCAGACGCTCGCGTTCACGCGGAGCCGTCGTGGCGCCGAGGTCGTGGCCCAGTACGCCCGGCGCCGGCTCGCCGACGTCGCCCCCGAGCTCGCGGAACGGGTCGCCGCCTACCGCGCCGGCTATCTCCCCGAGGAACGACGCGCGCTCGAGTCAGACATCTCGACGGGCCGCCTGCTCGGCATCGCGGCGACGAACGCGCTCGAGCTCGGCATCGACGTCGGCGGTCTCGACGCGGTGATCCTCAACGGCTTTCCCGGCACGCTCGCATCGATGTGGCAGCAGGCAGGACGCGCTGGTCGTACCGGGCAGCGTTCCGCGGCGGTACTCGTCGCCGGCGACGACCAGCTCGACCAGTGGTACGCCGCGCACCCGCGTGAGCTGACGCGGCGCCCGCCCGAACGTGCCGTCGTCAACCCGCAGAACCCGTACGTGCTGCGCGCCCAGGTTGCGTGTGCGGCGCACGAACTGCCGCTGAAGCCCGAGGACGAGCGCTGGTTCGGCCCCGGTCTCGACGATGCCGTGCGGGAACTCGTTCATGCGGACCTCCTCACACCACGCGGCGGCCGCATGTACTGGTCCGGAGAACGGCCGCCGGCGCGCGACGTCGGGCTCCGCACCGGGTCATCGATCGAATACCGGTTGATCGACGCGGACGAGGAGCGGATGATCGGCACCGTCGACGATGCCCGTGTTTTTGCCGTCGCACATCCCGGCGCCGTCTACCTCCATCAAGGGCGGCAATATCGCGTCGAGCGCCTCGACACCGTCGAGCATGTCGCCGTGCTCGAGCCGTACGACGACAGCGACGAGTACACGCAGGCGCGTACGGAAACCGACATCGCGATCGTGGACGAGGAGCGCTTCGCCGCCTTGGGCGAAGCGATCGTTCACCTCGGCACGGTCGAGGTCCGCAACAAGGTCGTCGCGTACCAGCGCAAGCAGATCTCCACGCACGACGTCATTGAGGTCTGCGCACTGGACCTGCCCGAACGTTCGCTCGTGACGCGCGCGTGCTGGTACACGATTCCGAACGATGTGGTGGAGGACGCCGGTATCGAGGCGGCACAACTGATCGGTTCCGTGCATGCTGCCGAACATGGTCTGATCGGCATGCTGCCGCTGTTCACGATCTGCGATCGCTGGGACGTCGGGGGCGTGTCGATGGCGATCCATCCGCAAACTGGTCAGCCCACGATCTTCGTCTACGACGGTTATCCGGGCGGCGCCGGGATCGCGGAACTCGCGTTCGACGCGGCCGAGCGCCACGCTTGCGCCACGCTCGAGCTCATCGCCGGCTGCCCATGCGACGACGGTTGCCCGTCGTGTGTGCAATCACCGAAGTGCGGCAACTGGAACGAGTACCTCGACAAGTCCGCCGCGATCGCATTGTTACGGCTCATGACGCGCGACCTCAGGGATCGACAACCGCTCGCGCCCGCGCCTGCGCCTCCCCCAGCGCCACGGTGACCTCCGCGGCACGGCCCGCGCACAGGCACGCCAGCAGCCGGGCGCCGTTGTCGGCGGCGACCTGCCGGGCCGCGTTCTCGGCTTCGCGCGCAGGCCGGCCGAGCGCGAGCGCATCGGCGGCCGCAAGAGCCGCGGCATCGGCCGCAGTGTCGGCACGCGCCCGCTGGGTCGCGGCACCACCGAGTCGCGCGGTAGCGACACAACACAGTGCCGCGATCACCACCGCGGCAACCATCAGCACCACCACGCTGCCGCGTTCGCTTCTCATCGCTCGACTCGCATGACCGCGCGCGCGTGCAGCGTGAGGTCGGGAAGCATCGCGCCGACGATCGGCAGATCAGTCGGTGACGTGTAGGTGACCTCCACCTCCACCGGCTCTCCTACTTGCCCTCGGCGGGCAACGTGGACGACGGCACCGGGCAACGCGCGCGTTCGCGGCGGCACCGATGCGCGCCGAATCAGTCGTCACGCTCGCTTCGCGCGCGGCGGCTCGGGCCGCGTGCACAACGAGGATCTCGTCGCGCCCGACGAGCGCAACCTGGAACACGAGCGCGAGCAACCCGAAGAACAGCGGAAGCACGAGCGCGAACTCGACCGTCGATTGGCCTCCCACGTCGGGCGCGCGCGTACGCGCACGCCCCGACGAATGTGAGCTGCCATCAGAACGGGAGCACCTTTTTGATGACGGCGTTGAACAAGCCCGAGACGAGATTGGTCTTGTGCGCCCACATCACGAGCAGTCCGGCGACTGCCGCAGCCGCGATCATGACGAGCGCGTACTCCGCGGTGCTCTGACCCGCCTCGTTGGGCTCGACCCGTTGCATGACGGCGAGCCACACGCGCAGCAAGAGATCCGACACAACCACCTCCAGAGGTTCGATGAGCGAAGGCGGGGGAAGGCCGAGGGAAATGGGCGGCGCGTCAGCGATGGAGCCCGTCGAGCACGACGGGCACGACCGTGAGCAACGCGAACGCGGGAAGGATGCACGCGACGAGGGGGAAGCAGAGCCGCACCGGCACCGTGCGGGCGCGCGCCTCGGCGCGCCGGCGCAGATCGGCACGGACATCGTTGGCGAGGCGACCGAGCGCAGGGGCGACCGGCGCGCCGAGCTGGGCGCTCGTCCGCAAAGTGTCGGTGAGCGGACGAACGGGCGCCATGCGTACGCCGAGCTCGCGCAACGCATCGTCGAAGCTTTGGCCGAGCGCACACCGCGCACGACGTCGTCGAGGACGCCACGGAGCAGTGGCGGCGCCCAGCGTCCACCGAGGTCGACCGCCAGATACGGCGTGCAACCGGCGGCCACGCCGACGCCGACGAGATCTACGACGACCGCCAGCTCCCGTGCGACGTCATCATCGTGGCGGCGAGCACGGCGCATGCGCGCGGGCGCGCCGGCGACGCGCAGTACCGACGCCAGCGGCCCGAATTCGCGCACACGGCGCGCCAGTGATCGCAGCGGCGACGGCCGGCGAACGGCGCGACGGCCCGCACGCCGGCGCCGGAACTCGTTGGTGCGAGCCGATACCGTCGCCCGGCGCGCACGTTGCGCGAACGGGAGCGCAACAACCGCGGCCCATGCGATCGAGAGCACGGCGATCACAGGTAGCTCCCCGCGCGCAAGATCCGCCGCATCCACCAGACACCGAGCGCTTCCAGGCCCATCCCCAACGCGATGCACGCGCGTCCCGTCGGCGTGCCGAGCAGCGCGTGCAGCGCCCGCCGGTCGGCGAGCGCCGACCATCCGATGTACAGGAGTGGCGTACCGCCCACGACCAGCGCCGACATCCGCGCTTGGGCAGACAGTGCGCGCGCTTCGGCGATCACCGCGCCCCGATCACGCAGCGACGACGCGACGCCGTCGAGCGCGTCCGCGGCGCGCCCGCCGACGGTCGCGGACATCGCGAGCGTGCCGGCTGCGACGTCGACACCAGGCGCGTCGCGTTCTCGTGCCCACGTTCGCAGGGCATCCGCCATCGGCGCGCCCAGAAGGAGCCGGGCATCGATGCGCGCAAAGTCGGGCGCGAGCACGCCATCGCCGCGCGCGATCCCGGCGACCGCGGTCGCGATCGTGCCGCCGGCACGGAGCTCCGACGCGATGCGATCGATCGTGACCGGCACTGCGGCCGCGATCAGGCGCGCCCGGCGGCCCCGTGCCGCGGTGACGACCATGGGTGCGCCCGCACCAACCAACACGATGCTTGCGACCGCGGCCGCCGCACCCCCGAGCGCCCCGCCGAGGATCGCGCTCACCACAGCACCGATCGCCCAGTACTCGAGGGCGTGCGCCACGCTCACATCGAGCGCGGCAGCGTCGAGCGCGGTGCGCACACGCCGTTCGAGCACGCCGGGAATACCCCGGGCCGGGCGCGCGCCGCGCGCGGGGAGCCGGTCGGCGATCGCAAAGCGTCGCGCAGCGCGGGCGGCGACGATGACCGCGGCGGTTCCAGTCAACGCGACGATCACAGTGCGCACGTGCGCCACACCTCCTCGAGGTCGACGCCGGAACGGCGGGGCGGTCGCGTCGGAGGATGCACCGGCTCGATCGCCCGACCAACCCGCGCGAACAGGGGATGGGCGCGGGGCACGCGGCCGGGCTGCACTTCGACGACCGTCGTGATCTCGCGCCTGCCGTGCTCACCTCGCGCGACCTGCACGACCGCGTCGACCGCCGCCGCGAGTTGCGCGCGCACGGCTGCGAGCGGCAGCGCAACACCGGAGAACAGGGTCAGGGTCTCCATGCGGGCGAGCGCATCAGCGGCCGAGTTCGCGTGCACCGTCGACAGCGACCCGTCGTGACCGGTGTTGCACGCTTGCAACATGTCGAGCGCCTCGCCGCCGCGTACCTCGCCGACAACGAGCCGATCAGGCCGCATGCGCAATGCCGCGCGGACGAGCTCGCGCACGCTCACACCGCCCGCACCCTCCGCGTTCGCGGGCCGGGCTTCGAGGCGCACGACGTGGGGTTGCTCCATCCGGAGTTCCGCGGTCTCCTCGATGGTGACGATGCGCTCGCTCGGATCGATCGCACGGGCCAGCGCGTTGCAACAGGTCGTCTTGCCGGCGCTCGTGGCGCCCGAGATCACGACGTTCCACCCGGCGCGCACCATCGCCTCGAGGAACGAGCACGCGGAATCGTCGAGGCCGAACGCGTCGAGCGGCACCGTGCGGGCGCCGAAACGGCGGATCGTCAGGCACGGGCCGTCGGGCGCAAGGGGCGGCAGAACCGCGTGCAGACGCGCGCCGTCGGGCAAGCGGGCGTCGACCATCGGCGACGCACGGTCGAGGCGGAGGCCGAGCGGCGCAATCACGCGCTCGACGAGTCGCACGATCGTCGGAGCGTCGACGATGCACGCAACGCGCTCGATGCGACCACCCCGCTCGACGTAGACGCGATCGGGGCCGTTGACCATGATCTCGGTAACCGCCGGGTCGGCAACAAACGGCTCCAGTGGCCCCAGACCGCCGACGTCATCGACGAGCTCGTCGAGCACGACGTCGGCCGTCGCGGCGGCGAGCAGCGGTGCTTCGTCCCGCAGCATCACCGCGAGCCGCGAACGCAGCTCGTCCCGACCCAACGACGACGGATCGAACGGCGCCGCGAGCAACCGGCGGTGCAACGTCGCGCGGAGCGCCTGGCTGGTCATGCCGCCCGCTCGCCCTTGATGCACCCGATGCGCACGAGCGCGTGCCGCAGCGGCCGGGCCAGGCTCTCGGGCATACGGCTGGGCAGGACGCCGGCATCGACCGCTCGTGCCGTCGCCGTGCGCGCCTCGATGGTGGCCGCAACCGGCACGCCGAGCACGTCCTCGACGTCCCGCGCGCCGAGCGAGCGACCGTGCTCGTCGATCAGTACCGCGCCCGACGCCAGCCCGATTGCGCCATGGTGCACCGCTCGCCGGAGCGCGAGATAGCAGCCGCGCACGACAACGAGGTTCACATCGGCGACCTCGGCGAGGGCAAACAACGCCGGATGATCGAGACGGCCGGCGTCGCACACCGTCGCTCGCGCGTCGTCGTCGAGCGCGACCGCGAGCGCGGCGCCGGCCTCGGGCAAGACGTCGTGCAGGCCGGGTGCGCCGGACACGAGCAGCGATAAATTGCGACCGACGTCGATCGTGAGCCGGTCCAGCGCGTCGGTCGGCGCTTGCGGCCCGGCGCGCAGCCAGTCGTGCAGGCCGGGCTCGGGCTCTTCGGCGAGGCCGAGGACGGCCGGCTGATCGCCGGTGAGGTCGGCGATGCGCGCCGGTGCGGTGCGGGCGATCAAGAGGCCGGCCGCCGCGGTGACGACCGACGTACCGGAGCCGCCCTTCGGCGACCAGAAGCAGACGAGCACGAAGCCTCCACCGTCGACACGCGCGCACGAGCGCGCAACAACACGACGGGGAAGGCGAGGGGAAGCCGACGGCACGCTACGTCCGCGCCGACCGGCGGTCAAGACCTCAATCTCCGTTTGCAACACCTAGGCTCTCGCCCCGTGGAGGCGGCCTTCTTCGACCTCGACAAGACGGTGATTGCCACGAGCTCGGTGCTCGCGCTCGGCGGCACGTTCTATCGCGACGGCCTGATCTCCAAGCGCACGATCGTGCGCGGTCTCTACGCGCAGGTCCTGTATCTGTTGGTCGGCGCCGACGAGAACAAGATGGACAAGATGCGAGAGGCGATGCTCGCACTGACACGCGGATGGGATCAGCAGCACGTGAAGGAACTCGTGCGCGAAACACTCGATGAGGTGCTCACACCGATCATCTACGCGGAGGCGCTCGAGCTGATCGACGAGCACCGCAAGGCCGGGCGCAAGACCGTCATCGTCTCGTCGTCGCCGGCGGAGACCGTCGAGCCGATCGGCGACTACCTCGGCGTCGACGACGTCATCGCGACGCGCGCGTTGATCGACGCCAACGGCCGCTACACCGGCGAGCTCAAGTTCTACGCGTACGCCGCGCACAAGGCGGACGCGATCCGCGAGATGGCAGTGTCCGAGGGCATCGACCTCGCGAACTCCTACGCGTACTCCGATTCGATCACCGATCTCCCGATGCTCGAGCTCGTGGGCAATCCGGTCGCGGTGAACCCCGACCGTGAGCTTGCGCGCATCTCGCGCGAGCGCGAGTGGGAAGTGCGGTACTTCCAGCGGCCGGTGCGTCTGCGCGACCGGGTACCCGTGCCGCCTCGGGGCCCGACGATCGCGGCGGGGAGCGCCGCCGTCGCGATCGGCAGCGCGCTCGTGCTCTACATGTGGTTGCGCCGGCGCGCGACTGCTGCCGCGTGAAGCCGCTCTCGCTCACGAACCTGCCGACCCCCGTCGAGGACGCGCCGCGTCTGTCGGAGGCGCTCGGCGTTCCGTTGTGCATCAAACGCGACGACCTCACGGGGCTGGCGATGGGTGGCAACAAAGCGCGCAAGCTCGAACGGCTGTGTGCGGAGGCAGTCGCGCAACACTGCGATGTGCTCGTTACCGGCGGGGGCGTGCAGAGCAATCACGTGCGCCAGACCGCCGCGGCCGCGGCTCGGCTCGGCCTCGATGCGCACGTCGTGCTCGGCGGTGGGCGCGCCGACGATCTGCGCGCGCCGGCGGGCAACGTATTGCTCGATGTGCTCCTCGGTGCGTCGATCGAATGCGTCGACGCCGCCGACTACGAAGGCATCGAGTGCGCGATCACCGACGCGGCCGCGCGGTTGCGGACCGCGGGCCGCGATCCGTATGCGATCCCGATTGGCGGTGCGTCATCGCCGGGCGTCGCCGCGTACGCGGACGCGGCCCGTGAACTGCGCGCCCAGCGGCCCGATGTCGACATCGTGTTCGTGGCCGACGGTTCGGGTGGCACGCACGCGGGACTGCTCGCGGGCTGGGCGGATGGCGGACCGCGTGTGATCGGGGTGGACGTCGGCACGCGACCTGATCTCGCGGCGGCAGTCGCACGCATGTCGGGAACCGCGCCGACACCGGAGATCGACGACGAGCACGTCGGGCCCGGCTACGGGCGCGTCGACGATCGCACGATCGACGCGCTGCGGCTCGCGGCACGCACCGAGGCGCTCGTGCTCGATCCCGTGTACACGGCCAAGGCGATGGCCGCACTCATCACATGGGCGCGCGAAGGCCGGCTCACCACCGTGGCCAGCGTGTGTTTCTGGCACACCGGCGGGCAGCCGGCCTTGTTCGCATCGAAGTACGCGCCGTGGTTCGGCGCGCAGTAGGGCTCGGGGCCAGTCGGGTCAGGCGTTGCGAACCTTGTTCGCGATCACAGCGCCGAGGGCGACGAGCACGATGAGCAGCAGCAGCTTCTTCACGACGATCCTCCAAGGACTCGGACTCGCCGGGAGCGTAGCGGGCTAGCGTCGGCGCCGCATGCATCCGCTCCACAACCGTGATTGGGGCTTCGAGACCAACTGCTTCGTCTGCGAGCCGGCCAACCCGACCGGCTTGCGGGTGCCGTTCATGCACGATGAGCAGGGCAAACGCGTCGTGGCGCCGTTCAACCTCTCGAACGACTTCTCGGGAGCGCCGCAGTACGTCCACGGCGGGCTGGTGCTCGCGCTGATGGACGAAGCCATGGCGTGGGCGGCGATCGCCCTCGCCCACAAGATCGCCATGACCCGCTCGAGCACCGCCGCGTTCGACCGCCCGGTGCGGGTCGGACGCGACTACGAGGTCGAGGCCCGGCTCACCTCGATCGCCGACGATCGCATCGACGCCGAGGCCACGGTGCACGATGCCAAGGGCCGAGTGTGCGCGCTGGCCACAGGCGTGTTCGTGCCGCTCGGCGCCGCGCACGCACGCGACGCGATCGGTGCTGAGCTCACCGATCGCGACGCCACGTTCTTGCGCGACTAGCGACTCCGACGGCTCGCGTTCGGGAACACCACCTGCTCGACGTCCCCGCGGATGTCGTCCTTCTCACGGCTCTTGCCGTCGTCGGCTCCGGTACCGGGAGTCCCGGTGATCCGCTGCCCGACACGGCTGCTGTAGTCCACCGTGTCGATGCCGGTACCACCAATGAACACGTCGGCGGCACGACCGCCGATCATTCGATCGTTCCCGGTGTTGCCGTTGATCGTGGCTCGCGCCGAGCCGTCGACGGTGATGATGTCGTCACCGGCACCGCCGTCGATGTTGATCGCGTCACCGGTGCACGTTGCGGCACCATTGACGATCGAGCAGCCCGTGCCGAGAACGATCGGCGAGCCGGCCGTGATCGACACCCGGTGGCTCCGGCTCCTCCACGCCCGGATCGTGTCGTTGCCATTGGAACCGACGACGAACACGGTCCCGTTCTGCGAGAACACCGTCACCGTTGACGGCGGCGGCGTTGTCGGCCGCGTCGTGGTCGTCGTACTCGTTGGCATCGTGGTCGTCGTGCTCGTCGGCCGCGTCGTCGACGTGGACGTGGAGGTCGACGTCGTTGTCGTCGTCACGGGAGGCGGCGGCGGCGATCCGCACACACCGACGCAGACCTGCACGCTCGCGGTCGGGTCGGCCACGTTGTCGGTCACCGTCTTGATCGTGATGTTAGTGGCGGCGTCGGTGAATGTCTTGCCGGCCGCCAAGTTGCCGTCGGTATAGCTGGACGTGCTCGGCGTCATGTCGAGCAGCTGCGT
Source organism: uncultured Actinomycetes bacterium (assembly GCA_963837155.1). Lineage (GTDB taxonomy): Bacteria > Actinomycetota > Acidimicrobiia > IMCC26256 > PALSA-610 > DASQHW01. Next base: position 182,464 of record CAWIMB010000001.1, read on the forward strand.
GTCGTCGCTGTCATACGGGTCGGACGACTTGCCCATCAGGCGCACCCAGACCCCCGACAATCCCTGGTCGTACCGGCCGTGCGAAGCGCGGCGCTCGATCGCGTACTTCTTCCCACCCGGGCCGGGCAGGAGGATGAGCTCGGTCGACCCCGCTAGCGGGAACTCGCTTGCGGTCAGGTTGATCGTCTGCGTGCCGGTCGTGACGTTGCGCACCTGGTCGGCGGGAAGCCATCCCAGCGTGTACTTGTGCGGGCCGTTGTACGTGCGCGATCCCAAGTTTCCCATCGTGTCGTAGGGGTCTCCGTAGCAGGCCATCACGTTGCTCGCCGAGCAACCCGGGATACCCGCGTGCCATAGCCCCAGGTTGTGGCCGAGCTCGTGGGCGGCGACGCTGATGCCCATCGCGCCGTTGAGCAGGACGCCGCTGGCGCCGACCCAGCCCATGCCCGAGAAGCCACAGCCGCTGCCATTGAACCGCGGCGTGTACACGACGACATTGTCGAAGTCACTGGACACGTACCCGTCGTGTGCCGCTTGTGTCTTCGCCTCGGTCAAGAAGCTCGAGAGCATCGAGCCGCTGTTGTTGCAGTCGGCCGGCGCGTAGTTGCTGTTGTACCAGCCGAACACTCGACCGGTGACCGAGACTGCGCCGCTCGACGACTCGCCGAACCAGTCAGCCACAGAGTTCGTCGCCGCAAAGAACGTCGATTGCGCGGCCGCGGTCGTGATCGGCTCGGCGGTCGATCCTTTGGTGTGGAGCAGCACGACCGCGATGCGCATCGCGCGCGGCGCTGCTGCCGGCGCGCTGTCCACAGCGGCGATCGTCGCGGCGTTGAAGCCGGCCGCGGTGTTGATGCCGCGCACACGAACCTGGCGGCCGGCGAGGCTCATGAGCTCGTTGTGCCGGGCCGCGGTGACCCGCAAGCGGACATTGCCCGACTTGGTGCGCACCATGGCGCTCATCGACATCGCGCCCGTCGCGAAGTCGTCGCCGTGCGCGACCAGAAGCTTGCCGTCGAGCTCGTCGCCGGACGGCGCGGAGGTCGCGGTCGCCGCCGCGGCGGCGCTCAGACCGGCGGCGACCACTGCCGCCGCGACGAACAACACCCATACACGTCGGCGCGCCGCGTGCCTCATCCCCCACCGTCCTGTCCGTGGACCCGTTCCATCCCTGGTGCGGGCGCAAGCGCCCGACGCGCCAATTTATCCTATTTGTGCACGCCTGTCAGTAGGCCCTCAGTCCCCCGAGCCGGGACCGGAGTTGTCGCCGTCCTCGTGGTCGCCTCCGTGGTGGCCGCCATCCTCGTGCTCGGCGCCGTCGTCATCCCCGTGGTGCCGGCCCCGGTGGTCGTCGTTGCGGTCGTCGTCGTCGATGCTGGTCGGGGTGGTGCCGAGGGTCGTGCTGGTCTCGTCCCGACGGTCGTCGAGGTGTGGTCGTCGCCGTGGTCGTCGCCCGGCTCCTGCCGCGGATGCTCGGGCCGCTCGTGTTCGGCCTCGGTCGTGGCGGTGGCGCCGGAGACCGAAGTGCTGGTCTCGTCGTCGGTCGTCGCCGTCGTATCGTCGAGGACGCGTGCCTGCGTCTGGGCCGGCTTCGGATCGTCCGTTGTGCCGTGGCCGCTCGAGGCGGCGGCGATCCCGCCGACGCAGACGACTGCGGCAAAGCTGGCAGCGGCGGTGACGATCGTTCGGCGTGTCCTGCGCACCAATGGACTCCTGTCTCGGCGGGGCGGAACAGGAGGTCACACGTCGCAGCCCGCCTCAGGGTTTGGCGAGCAGGGCGAAAACCCGCGCCGGCTACCTGATCTCGGGCGAAAGCCGGCCGTTCTCCACCCGGATGCGGATGCGGTGGTCAGCCGAGCCGGAGAAGCGCACCTCGACGTCGTCGGGATCGGTGCGATGGACCTCGGCGGTGTAACCCGCCGCCGCGTGGTACGAGACCAGCATCAGTCTTCCGCCCGAGAAACGCACGGTCATCGTGCCGCCGTCCGAGTCGTACGTGTGGAGTTCCGACGGCGCCGCCGTCGTCGTGTTGGTCACGCTCGGGACCGTCGCAGGCGGCGGTGTACCCCCACCTGGCACGGTCGGGTGCGGGGCACTGGGCACGGTCGTGACCGTCGTCCGGCGCGGAATTGTCGCGGTCGACGCGCGTGTCGTCGAGGTTGACGTCGAGGTTGACGTCGAGCTCGTCGTGGGCGGGAGCGTCGTCGTGGAGGGATGCGCGACCGACACCGCATCCTTGTGCGTCGACTGTCCCGCGAGCGCGACTGCCCCGGTTCCCAGCACGACGAATGCGCCCAGCGCCGCCGACGCGCGCACCAGCCGGTGGCGGGTGCGCGCTCGCTGGAGGCGCGTTCGCATCGACGCGAGCACCGCATCGGCGTCGTTCGCGTCGGGCGCGAGCCCGCCGAGGCCGGCGGCGAGTGCCCGGTCGAGGTCGTCGTGCGACTCGGGACTCATGGCCGCCGCTCCAGTGCGTCGCGCAACGTCTTGCGCGCCGCGTGCAGGTGGTACTTGACCGCGCCGTCGGAGAGCTCCATGGCGGCGGCGATCTCGGCAACGCTGAGGTCGTCGACGTAGAACAGCGCGGCCGCGATGCGCGGCTGCACCGGCAGGCCGGTGAGCAGCGCGCCGAGCTCGCTGGGCTCATCCGGCACCGGCGTTGCGAGCGGGACCTGCGGCGCGAGGCGCCCGAACGCGCGCCGGCCTCGTTCGCCCTTCCGGAAGTGGTCGCGCATCCGGTTGACGGCGACGTGGCGGATCCACCCACACGGGTCCTCGAGGCGGGCGACGAGTCCCCAGCGGACTTACGCGCGGGTGAACGCCTCCTGCACACAGTCCGCGGCGACCTCCCGGTCACCGGCAGCAACCGCAAGCGTGCGCACCATGGGGCCGTAGCACCGCCGAAACGTGTCGTCGAAGTCGACGGGCTCAGGCGAGTGCCGCTCCTGCCCGTCTGCCATTCCTCACCTACACGTCCGGGAGACCCCGCCGGTTTGGTGATCGGCAGGTTGCACGCTCGGTTCCATACGCACGCCGACCCCACGCGGTTCGGATCTGGCGCGGCCCGACCGTGCAGATAGCGTCCGGCGCGGAGGTGAACGGGGTCTGGTGGCCCTCCTCGTCTTCAAAACGAGTGGGACGGACACGCGCCGTCCGGTGGGTTCGATTCCTGCCACCTCCGCCAAAAGGCGGAAGCATCACGGACGCGAGAACACGGGCGTGAGCACGCCGAACTCGAAGTCCTTGACGAAGACGAGGTTGCCGCCGTCGACGCGATACAGGCCGGTGGGACCCGTGGTCTCTCCGGCCTCATTGCGGGGCTTGCCGACGACGAAGAGCCCTGCTTCGGTCGGGACGACCTCCTTGAGGTCCCACTGCCAATCGACGGTGAGCAACGTCGTCGGTTGCTGCAAGGTCGCCGCGTCGAACACGACGACGCTCTGGGCGTGATCCTTCCACCGCTCGGTGACGTTGCGCTCGAGGACGAACAGGCGGCCATCCGGCCCGAACGCAGCCGATGGACGGACGCCCAGGAAGCCGGACTGGTCGATGATGTTCGAAAGCAACGGCGGCCCGAGCTCGGCGGGGACGTCGAACGTGACGAGCGGTTCGCAGCTGTCACCGCAGATGCGGGTGACGATCTGCCGGCCGTCGTTCGACCAGCGCATCTGGTTGAACACGTGCACGCGCGGGACCGCCTCGTCGACCCAGGTCGACCGCGCCTCCGTCGCGAGGTCGGTGACGACGACTCGGGCCCGAGCCATCGCGTCGGTCAGCGGCGTGCACTTCTCGCCGGTCGAGCCGTCGCCTCCCCCGGCCAGCGCGAGGCGCGTCCCGTCGGGACTGATCGCGAACGACGCCGCGCGCGCCACGATCGCCGAGGTCCCGCGCGTGACGTCGGCCCGAACAACTTCACCGCACGCCGACCCCGCCTTCTTCGTCTTCGGCACCGACAGATACCAGAGCCAACGGTGATCATCGGTGAGTTGCGCGTCGATGATCGTGCCGCGGTTGGCATGGACGAGCGTCGCGACCTGCCCGCCGTCCGCGCCGACTGCAACGACGAACTCCGCACGCGAGTCCAGCATCGCCGTGCCCGCGGGAAGCGGGTCGGGACCGCCCGGGCGACCGTTCACGTCGACGCGGTTCGGTTCCTGCGTTCGCCCAACGATCGCAACCGTCGCGAGCGCGACCGCGACGAGTGCGGCAGCCGACAACGCGGCGAACCGTCTGACGCCGCGCCGGTTGCGCACGCGCCCGACGCGCTGCTCCAAGTCGGCGGGCGCCTCGAGATCGTCGGGAACGGTTTCGCCGACGTCGTGGAGTCGCGCCGCGAGACGCTGCTCGAGCGTGTCACGCATCGCCGCACTCCTTGCGCAGCCGCGCGAGACCGCGGGAGAGCTGTGACTTCACGGTGCCGACCGGGCAGTCGAGCACCCGTGCGATTTCCTCCTGCGACAGGTCGTTGTAGTAACGGAGGACGAGCGCAGCCCGCTGCTGCATCGGCAGCGCGCGCAGAGCTACCAAGAGCGCGTCGTTGGTCGCGACGTCGACCGGCTCGACCACCAGCGACGAGGCGTCCACGGCGCGCACGTGCCGCTTGGCGACCTCTTGGCGCCGGAAGTGCGACTTGGCGAGGTTGGCGACCGCGCGGATCAGGTACGCGTTGAACGCCGACGGGTCACGCAACACGTCGAGCTTGGCGGCGACGCGCACGAAGGCCTCTTGCACGAGATCTTCGGACAGCGGCCGGTCGCCGGTGAGCATGATCGCGAAGCGGAGTGCGCCCGCCGCGTGATCCCGGTACAGACGGTCGAGCAGGGCCTCGGCACGCACGTCGAGACGCGCGAGTGGAACGACCGCCTGCACGGACTCCAGACGCCCAGCTCGCCCCGCGAGTTGCACCTGTGCATCATTTCCGCGCGGAAGCCGCGCCGGCCAGTGCAGCCGGTTGTCGTCAGACGGCGAGCAGATCGCGGGCGCCGGTGTCGGCGCTCGGGTGCCGCAGCTTCGACATCGCGCGGGCCTCGATCTGGCGGATGCGCTCACGCGTGAGGTTGAAGTACTCGCCAACCTCTTCGAGCGTGCGCGGCTCACCACGGTCGAGACCGAACCGCAACGCGAGAATCTGCCGTTCCCGCTCGTCGAGCGGGGCCAGCAGCTTCTCGATCTCGGCCGGCAGCAACGCCGTCGCCGCGACCTCGAACGGCGATTCCGCCGAACGGTCCTCGACGATGTCGCCGAGCTCGGCGTCGCCGTCCTCGCGCAGAGGCTCAGACAGCGACAGCGGCTCCGCCGCGAAGCGCAGCGCTTCGGTGACCTTGTCCTCCGGCATCTCGACCTCGGCCGCGAGCTCCGAGAGCGTCGCGGGCCGCCCGAGCTTGAGCTCCAGGCGCGAGCCGCGCCTTTTGCAACCGGGCGAGCGTGTCGCCCGCGTGGACGGGCAGGCGGATCGTGCGGCCCGTGTTGGCGATGCCGCGGGTGATCGCCTGGCGAATCCACCACGTCGCGTACGTCGAGAACTTGAAGCCCTTGCGCCAGTCGAACTTCTCGACGGCGTGCATCAGGCCGAGGTTGCCCTCTTGGATCAGGTCGAGGAGCGGGAGGCCCGACGCCTGGTACTTCTTCGCGATCGAGACGACCAGGCGCAGGTTCGACTGCACGAAGGTCTGCTGGGCGTACTCGCCATGGCGGGCCGCCCGGCGCAACTCGCGCTTCTTGGCAGGGGTCAGGCCCTTGCCGGACTGCAAATGCTCGCGCGCAGCGTTGCCATTCTCGATCTCCTGCGCGAGACGGACCTCGTCGTCCTTCGTCAACAACGGGTACTGACCGATGTCGGTGAGATAGAGCCGAACCAGGTCTTCTTCGTCGCGCTCTACTCGCTCCTTCGCCACCGATCAATCCTTCGTTCGGACAGGAATCCGCCTGCTGGTCCCGGATCTCCGACCGGCGCCCCCCGGCGTCCCATGATCCGTGCCCTGTACGATAACGGCCTCGTCAAGCCGGGCCTTGGGGACTGTCACCGACCCGAGAATCGGCTGGAAGTCTCATGCGAAAAGGCGTGCGAACGAGTGCCCGATGACGTCGAAATCGCGATGCTCACCGCCACCTTCGACGCGCGTCCCGGCGCCGAGGAGGCGCTCGCGGCGACCCTCGCCCGTTACGTCGTGTTAACCCGTCACGAGCCTGCTTGCCGCAATATCGACCTCGTTTCTTCGCTCACCCACGGTGGTCGACTCGTGGTCATCGAGAAGTGGGATTCGGCTGACGCCGTACAGGAGCATCTCGACTCACAGCTCATGACCGACATGGCCCGCGAGGCACTCCCGTCACTTTCGACGAAGCCTGCACTCGACATCTACGACACGATCTCAGCCCACGATCTTGCTTAGGAGACTGCTGAGCAAGGCGCTTCTGCGGGAGGGTGTCGGGCCGTAGCGTTGGTTCGGGTCGGTGGGTCCGGGATGGCCGATCCGAACAGCTGGCGTGGAAGGGTGTGAGCTGGCGGCGCTGGATGGCTCTTGGCCGTAGAGACGCCCCTCATTGCCTGCCGGGACCCATCGGCGTTCAGGTCGCGAGCACCCAGTGGTTGTCGTCGTGCGCGAGGCCGAGGTTCAAGAGACGTCGGAGATTGACCGCGGCGCAGCGGTGCGCGAAGCCGATGCGGTTACGCGCGATTCCGCGGAATCGCACTTTGCGATGACCACGGGCGACGAGCCATGCGATGGTGCGTTCGACCATCGGCCGATGCTGTCGGTAGCTCTCGATGAACTCGTCGGTGTTGGCGTGTGCGCGTGCGGCGGCGAGCAGACGCGTGGTGCTCATGGATCTTGAGTTTCTTGCCGTCGGCGGCGCGGGTGCAGCGTTCCCTGAGCGCACAGCCGCCACATTTGACACCGAACGTCGCGTTGCGTTTCGCGGTGATCGCCACGGTCACACCAGCTGGGCAGGTCACCGTGCGGGCGTCGAGATCGATCGTGAAGTCGTCGATCGTGAACCCACCCTCGATGTGACCCCGCAACGGGATCGGCTTGATCTGGGCCGTATGTTCGGCCGCGGCCAGCGTGGCCCGTAACTCGCCGGCGCCGTAGGCGGAATCGGCGAGCACCTCGAGCTGCTCGGTCTCGGACGCAAGAAGCTCAGAAGCGGCTTGGGCGTCGCCGACGTTGCCGGCCGTGAGGTCACACGCGGTCACGATCCCCGTTTCGGGCTCGACCGCGATGTGGGCTTTGAAGCCGTCGCGGTAGTTGTGGTTCGTCTTGTGCACATGGCGTGACTCGGGATCAACGACCGACACCATCCGGTCCGGTGCCGTGCGCGCTGCGATCCGCCAGGTCCCATCACCGTCGCCAGGTTCCACGTCCTGACCGGCAACCAATGCGAGGAGACCGACCGCCTCGGCTTGTTGTCCGTCGAGCTCGATGCCGTCCACGACGTCGAGGACTGTGAGCGCGTCGTTCACCAGCGCGGTGACGACCGCGTCGATCGCCGCTCGGTCGTCCCACACGCACGCAGGCTTGCCCGGATCGTTGTCGTAATCGTGGCCGGTGAGCGTGAGCGCCTTCGCTTCGGGCACCAGCCGCCGCACCCGACGGATCTGCGCGACCAACTGCATGATCGCGTCCTGGCGGATCACCGCATCATCCAACACCGTCGAATCGAGCGCCCTGCGCGTCTTGCCCGCCAGCACCCCCGTCTCGGCCACCACCGCACGGACCGCGTCGAAGATCCGTTCCGGCCGATCGCTCTCACGCAACCGGTTCCGCCACAACGTCAACACCGTCGGATGGAAGCCCTCATCAGCCAACGACACCCCGGCCGCGACCTTCCAAGAAATATTCGTGCGCAACTGGCCGATCGTGTCACGATCCGACAAGCCCTCCAACGCCTGAAGCACCATCACCGTCGCGATCACATCCGCGGGCACCGACGGCCGACCCCGACCCGACGCAAACAGATCCCTGAACATCTCGTCGGTGAACAACCGTCGCCGATGCTCAGCCAAGAACGTGTGCACCGACCCTGCTGGCACCAAATGCCCGCACAACGCCGCCGCGTCCAACAACTCACGATTCGGATCGCTCGATCCCTGCACACCCGCAGTCTGAACGACCACCAGCCTGATCGCGAGCACCGCGACCCGGATTACTCAGCAGTCTCTTAGTCGCACTCGCTGCGGGCCGGGATACCCGGCCCGCGGACGCTCGCCGCTCCTGCCAGTTCGCTACGCGCCTCCGGCGCTGCGCTCACGGCCGCGTGCGACTACTACTTCTGGCGGAGGAGGTCGATCGGGATCTTGGAGTTGCCGCGGTCGGCGGCGCCGGTCTCCTTGCAGATCTCGCGGATGCCGTCCCAGGTGATGTGCTCGGTGTCCCACAAGCGTTCGAATGCCGCATCGGCCACATCGGTGAACCCGTGTTGCAAACGGAACTCGTACAGCTGCGCCTGTCTACGCACCGGCAAGCCGAGGCGCTCGGCCCGGCCGACCGACGAGACATCCCAGGCCGCCCGCTCGGCCCGCGCGAGCTGGCCGTCGTCCGGCGCGCCGGCGTAAGTCGTCGGAGAGACGGTCACGGGCGCGCAACAACATCAAGCTGAAGTCGCGCCGGGCCTGCTCGGCCGAGAACGTACGGGGCCGCTTGTTGTCCTCGATGTTGCCGCCCGAGATCCAGAGCTTCACGCGGCCGTCGACGACATCGGTGGTGTGGCCGGTGAGCGGGGCGAACAGCTCCTCGTCGACCACGAGGTCGATGTCGACGCTCGACGGGATGCCGACGAGCGCGGCCATGTCCTCGACGATCGAGGCGATTTCCTTGGCGTCGTACGCGATCAGCGTGAACGGATCGGGCGTGACCGTTATTGCCACGTCAACTGGTGCCGCCCTGCGCGGACGTCGTCCAACGCCACGCTCGCCATCTCCGCCATCTTCATCGCTTCCTCGGTCGACTGGCGCGCCAGTTCGGCGAGCGAGTCGTTCTCGTCCTCGGTGAAGCCGGCGAGGCGACGGAAGTTCCGCGCGAGCTGGATCGGGTTCTCGTCGTCCTCGCCGCGGAAGCCGCCGAGGTTGAAGATCGCGTCGACCGTGCGCTGGAACTCGAGCGCACGCTCCCGCCGTTCCGGGTCCTTGTCGGTGAGACGGCGCAACCAGTCGGAGCCCATCTTCACGTGGGTGACCTCGTCGGCGAGCATCCAGTCCTCGCAGAACTCGAGCACCGGGTCGCCGGTGTCGTTGCCGAAGTCCTTCATCGAGTTGAAGACGTCAATCGCGAGACCTTCGAGCGCGCGGTTCACGCCGCACAAGCGCAGCACGGGGTCGGGGTTGCACGCGGCCGCGAACAGGAACGTCGACTCGGTGTACTCGCCGATCTCGGTGCCCATGTGGTCGCCGAGCTTCACCGAGATCTCGCAGTGACGCGACTCGTCCCAGCACTGGCGCGCCATGTCGAGCTTCAACTGGAAGGGCGCGCTGTCGTCGTCGAAGTCGTAGCAGGTGCGACCCGCGCCTTCGAGCGCCTGGATCTCACCGACGAAGATGCCGTGCATCAGCGAACGCGAGCGCTCGCCGGCGGACGGACGATCGGCGGCCATCTTGGCGGGGCCGGTGTTGCGGAACGCCATCTTCGCGCCACGGGGATCGAAGATCCGGTCCTCGATCTTCGTGCGCACGAAGCGCTCATCACGGGCAAGCTCGGACTCGGCAAGGAACTTCTTCATCCGACTGCGACCTCCTGGGCAACGTCTTCGCTATTACACACGGGTCGACTCCACGCTTCGCTCCCCTACGGTCGCTGCGCTGTCTTCTCCCAGGCTACCGGGACCGGCGATGCCGCCCGATGCGAGGTAGAGCTTCTCGAGCTCGGCTTGGCGCCGAGCCGCGCGTTCGATTTTGTCGGGCGTGTCGAGCAGCGACTGGATCAGCATCTCGCCGTCGCGCCAGTCCTCGAAGTCGTCTTGCAGCGCGAACTTCAGCGACCGGATCGTGGGCGCGTCGGTGATGCGGCTCGTGCCATTCAGGTGGTACGTGTACACCGCGATCAGCCGAGGGATCAGCACGCGGTAGACGCCCACGAGCTTCTCGATCGTGAGCTCGGCCGCTTCGGGCTCGCGTACCGCGTCCATGAACGTCACGAACGCGTCGTTTGCCGGCAGCGTCAGCCGCTCGGGATTCATCTCTCGAAGTTCGGGCAAGCGCTTGTGCCACAGCTCCGAGTGCCAGGCGTGGTGGTAGGTGTGGCGGCCGAGCACCAGCTTGACGTCGAGCTCAGGGATTGTCGCGACCCAGCCGCCGAGCACCTCGAACAGACGCATCTCGGTCCACTTGTAGTTGCCGACGCGTCGCGCGGTGTCCTCGACCGAGAACAACCCAGGCAGCTCGCGCCGGTCCCACGGCGAGAATGCGGCACGCGGCTTGCTGTTTTCACCACTCATCTGGGGCATTCTCGGCCGTGCTTGACCGATCGGTCAAGCGCTGGTGAGGCAGGGCTCCGCCGCCACACGCGGGCCTCGGCAATAACGATGCCGCTGAAGATGAGGAGCGCTCCCACATAGCCGGCCGCTCCCAGCCGCTCGCCCACCGCGTATGCGACGAAGCCGGCGACGACCGGCTCGAACTCCAGGATGATGGCGGCCCGGCTCGGCTCGACCCACCGTTGACCCCAGAGCTGTGACGTGAACGCGGCCGCGCTGCAAAGGACACCGGTCACGAGCACGGCGAGGATGACGCGGGCGGTGAGGGTACCGAGGCCGCCGACGGCGACGACCGGTATTGCCAGCACGGCAAAGAGCAGAAGCTGCGCGGTCGTAACCGCAACCGGATCAAAGCGTTGCGACAGTTCCCCGGCGAGAAAGATCCACAATCCGAACAAGAACGCGCAACCGAGCGTGAACCCATCTCCCGCGCCGAGTTTCAATGTGCCGCCCTCGAGCAGGAAGAGGCCCCCGACCGAAAACCCGACAGCGATCAGAACGTTGGTCGGCAGTCGCCGCCGCGTCACGACGGTCTCGATGATCGGTGTGAACACCACGAACAAGCCGGTGATGAACGCTGAGTTCGACGTCGACGTGCGCTCGAGGCCGAGGTTTTGGAGCCAGTACGCGGTGAACCCGACGACTCCGAACAGGGCGACGCCGCGGGCGAAGTCGCGCGCCGTCAACCCGGGGTCACCGCCGGCGCGCCGCCAGCCGCGGCGGAGCGCGAACGGCAGCAGGACGAGGGCACCAACCGAGAAGCGCAAGAGGATGAAGCCGACAGCCGTGACGTCCTCGAGCGCGTTCTGGACGATCTTGAACGTCGCCCCGTACGCGATCGTCGCCCCGATCAACGCGAGCTCGGGCAAGAACCGAGGCGGCGCCGGCGCCGGCGCTGGTGTCAGCCGAGCCAACGGTTCGTGATCGGGAGCCGGCGGTCCTTGCCGAAGGCCTTGGGCGACACGCGCACACCGGGTGGTGCCTGCCGGCGCTTGTACTCGTTGCGATCGACCATCCGTACGACGCGCTTCACGAGCTCGGGGTCGTGGCCGCGCGCGATCAGCTCACCGACCGAGTGGTCGCCCTCGACGTAGTCCTCGATGATCGGGTCAAGTACCTCGTACGGGGGAAGGGTGTCGGCGTCGACCTGTCCGGGCGCGAGCTCTGCCGACGGCGGTTTCTCGAGCACGTGCTCGGGGATGATCTCGCGACCCTTGCGCTCGTTGAGGTCGCGGGCCAGCGCGTACACGAGCGTCTTGGGGACGTCCTTGATCACTGCGAAACCGCCGGCCATATCGCCGTACAGCGTCGCGTAGCCGGTCGCCATCTCACTCTTGTTGCCGGCAGTGAGCACCATCCAGCCGAACTTGTTCGAGATCGCCATCCACAGGTTGCCGCGGATGCGCGCTTGCACGTTTTCCTCGGCGACGCCCGGGACGGTGCCTTCGAAGATCGGAGCGAGCATCTCGTCGAAGGCCCGGTGTGCAGGTTCGATCGGCACCGTGAAGGTGCGGACGCCGAGTCGCTGCGCAAGCGCCTCGGCGTCGGAGAGGCTGTGATCACTCGAGTAGCGGGACGGCATCAACACACCGTTGACGTGTTCGGCGCCCAACGCGTCGACCGCGATCGCCGCAACCAACGATGAGTCGATGCCGCCCGACAGACCGATCACCACTTCGGTGAACCCGTTCTTCGTCACGTAGTCACGCGTGCCGAGCACGAGCGCCTCGTAGACCTCGTGCACGGCCGGAAGCGTGAGTTCGATGCGCGGTTCAACACGGCTGTCGCCGATCCGAGCGTCCGAGACCGCAACTTCTTCGAGTTGCGGTGCACGCGCGCGGCCGCGCGGATCGAGCTGGCGCTTGCGGAACGTCGGGCGCACATCGAGGTCGACGATCAGCAGGTCCTCGACGAACTGCTTCGCCCGCGCCACAAGATGGCCCTGCTCGTCGAACACGACCGACGCGCCGTCGAACACCAGCTCGTCCTGCCCGCCGACGAGGTTTGCGTAGATGATCGGCACCGACGCGTCGGCCGCCCGAGTGGCGAGCATCGTCTCGCGCTCACGCCAGCGCTGTGCGTAGTACGGCGACGCATTCAGGTTGACGATGAGCTCGGCGCCTCCCGCGGCCTGTTCGAGGATCGGGCCGCTCGGACTCCAGGCGTCCTCGCAGATCGAGACGCCGACCTTCACTCCGGCGATCACGTAAAGCACGGGCGGGTCGCTGCGGGGCACGAAGTAGCGCCGTTCGTCGAACACGGCGTAGTTCGGAAGGAGCTGCTTGCGGTACGAGCCGTGCACTCGCCCGTGGGCAACGACCGCAGCCGCGTTGTACAAGTCGCGTCCGGGCTCGGGGAATCCGATGATGGCCGCGCAGCGTCCGGTGCGGGTCGCGATCTTGTCGAGCGTCTCGACCGCCTGCGCGACGAATGCGGGCCGCAAGAGCAGATCTTCGGGTGGATAACCCGTGATCGTGAGTTCGGGGAAGACGACAAGATCGGCGCCGGCCGCCTCAGCGCCGTCATAGGCATCGATGATGCGCTGCGCGTTGCCCGGCAGGTCGCCCACGACAACGTCGATCTGGGCAGCGGCAATGCGCAATCGCGGCATACTCCAAGGATATGACCGCGATGGACCGGGCCTTGAGATGACGGTGATCGACCGCCCGGATCTGCGTGATGCCGTCGAGCGGTCTGCCGACCCCTTGTGGGCCCGGGCCGCGCTCGAGCGCCTCTTGGACGCGCACCCGGGCCTCGATGACGAGCTCGCGACGATGCGATCTTGCTGGACGCGCTGGTTGCCGTGTCGGTGGCTTCGCGATCGCTTTTCGCCGCCCTCGAACGCGATCGCGGTGTGGTTGAGATGTTGCGCGCCGACGCGCTGGCGGCACCGCGCTCGATTCGACGACGCGCGTTCCCTGGTTGAACACGATGATCCGCCGACGGCGCTGCGACAGTGGAAGCGCAGGCATATTGCACGGATTGCTGCGCGCGACCTTCTTGGCGTCGCCGACCTGCGCGAAGCCGCGCGTGAGCTCGCCGGCCTCGCCGCGGCGTGCCTCGATGTTGCACTCACCCTCGCCGAACCGCGTGTCCCTATGAGCGTCATCGGCATGGGCAAGCTCGGCGGCGCGGAGTTGAACTACGCGAGCGACGTCGACGTGCTGTTCGTGCATGAGGGCGATGGCGAGGCTGAGCGCGCGGCGCGCGCCGTGCTGCGCGTGATGACCACGCCTTCTCTCGAAGGAATCGTGTTCCGGACCGATGCCGCGCTACGGCCCGAGGGCCGCGCCGGGCCGTTGAGCCGCACGCTGGACTCGTACGAGGCGTATTGGGAGGGCTGGGCAGCCACGTGGGAACGGCAGGCGCTCATCAAGGCGCGCCCGGTCGCCGGCGACGAGGAGCTCGGGGCCGCGTTCATGTCGCGTGCGGAGCGATTCATCTGGCCCGAGAAGCTCGATCCCGACGCGGTACGCGAGGTGCGGCTGATGAAGGCGCGCACCGAGGAGATGCTGCGCCGCCAAGGTGTGTCGGATCGTGAGGTCAAGCGTGGCTACGGCGGCATTCGCGACATCGAGTTCGCGGTGCAGCTCCTGCAGATGGTGCACGGTCGCGCCGACCACAACGTGCGCGAGCGTGCGACGCTTGACGCGCTCGACGAGCTCGCCGCGGGCGGCTACGTCAGCCGCAGCGATGCGGCGCAACTCGAAGAGGCTTACGTGTGGCTGCGCACGGTCGAACACCGCCTCCAACTCGTCGACGAGCAGCAAACCCACACGATCCCGAACGACGTGACGGCGCGCACGCATCTTGCACGCGTGCTCGGCTTCCGTGACTCTCCGGATGAGTCGGCCGTTGAAGGCTTTGACGACACACACCGTCGCCATCAGACGGTCGTGCGATCCATTCACGAGCGTGTGTTCTTCGCGCCACTGCTCGACACGCTCGCAGGCGTCGGCGCCCTGCCCGAGGCGGCCGCCGAGGAACGGCTGCGCGCGTTCGGCTTCCGCGATGTCGAGCAGACACGTGCCGCACTGCATGAGCTCACCGCCGGGCTGACGCGCCGCTCGCGCGTGATGCAACAGCTGCTGCCGGCGATCCTCGGATGGCTCTCGGCCGCGCCCGATCCCGATCTCGGACTCCTGCAGCTGCGCCGCTTGGTTGAGGGATACACGCGGTCGTCGACACTGGCGCGCCGCTTTCGAGAGACGCCGGTCGCCGCCGAGCGGCGTGCCGGATCCTTGGGTCGTCGCGTGTGCTCGGGCTCGCGCTGCACCGTCACCCCGACGTCGTCGACGCGCTCGCCGACGACGCGTTCGTCACCCAGGAGTCCTCCCGTGAGGAACTCGTCGACGCCGCGGTCGAGAGCCTCGACTGGCGGAGCGACGACGACGGCCGGCGGGCCGGGCTGCGCCGCTTCAAGCGCCGCGAGCTGCTCCGGATCGGCGCACGCGACATCGTCGGTGGCGCCCCGCTCGCGTCGGTCGGTCGCGAGCTCTCGCATCTCGCCGACGCGTGCGTCGAAGGCGCGCTGCAGTCGTTGGAGCCGGCGCTGCCGTTCGCCGTGCTCGGCCTCGGGAGGCTCGGCGGGGGCGAGTTGTCGTACGCATCCGACATCGACGTCATCTTCGTGTACGACGGTAAATCGGCCGGCGACTTCGACCAGGCGGAGCGGCTCGCGAACGCGACTCGTCGCGCGCGATCGGTGACGACGACGACCGAAGGATCGACGTTCCGCGTCGACGCGCGGCTGCGACCAGAAGGAAACCAGGGGCCCCTCGCTCGTTCGCTCGAGGGATACCGCACGTACTACGAGCAGATGGGCCAGACGTGGGAGTTTCAAGCACTCACCAAGGCGCGGTGCGATTGCCGGCGACGCCGACGTGGCACGTCGGCTCCTCGGGCTCGTCGAACCGTTCGTGTATCGCGACCCGATGCCCGAGGACTGGCCCCGCGAGATCCGGCGGATGAAGGCGCGGATAGAACGGGAGCGGATCCCACCCGGGGAAGATCCGCAGTTCCACCTGAAGCTCGGACGGGGCTCGTTGTCGGATGTGGAGTTCACGGTCCAACTCGAGCAACTCCGCCACGGGGCTGCGCACCCCGAGGTGCGGGTGACGTCGACGCTCGCGGCGTTGCATGCGCTCGTCGGTATCGGCGCGCTCGACGCCGATGACGCCGACGTACTCGGCGCCGCGTACGAACTGTGCGAGCGCGCGCGGAACGCCCGCTACCTGCTCACTGCCGCGCCCGGCGACGCGCTGCCCGTCGACGGCGAGGAAGCCGAGAAACTGGCGCGGCTGCTGGGATACGTGGAGCGGCCGCAGCAGCAACTGCGAGACGACTATCGGCGCGTCACACGGCGGGCGCGGGCAGTCGTCGAGCGAGTCTTCTATGGAAGGATGGAACCATGACCGCGAAGGCGATCGAACTTCTCCCCCGTGACCAGCTGCTTGCCGTGGCTCACGAGTACATGCTTGTGGCGATGCTCGCGAATCAGGCGACGCTGCCCCAGACGCTCGTCGCGGGCGGGAGCCTGGACGACCTCAACCAGGTCGCGATCGATCTCTGGATGGGCGCGAGTACCGCGTACACGCATCGTTTGCGGCAGCTCATGGGCATCGAGGGCGACGACGTCCCCGCGATCATGAAGGCGTTGCAACTCGACGTGGGGTTCGTCCACCAATACATGGACGTGCACTACCAGGTGAACGATCCGCTGCACGGCGAGTTCTGGCTCGAGCATTGCGGCGCGTTGATGAACGTCGAGCCACTCGGCGAAGAGCGCGTCGTCGGGATGTGCCACACGATCGAAGATCCGACGTTCGATGCGACGGCCTTCGCGACGAATCCCCGCGCCCGCATCCGGCCGATCCACCGGCCGCCCCGAACGCCGGCGGACCGGCACCCGCATTGCCATTGGACGATCATCATCGATCCCGAGAACGAACCGGTTGGCCCGGCGCGCCTGACCCAGCAGATCGGAGAACTGCCGCTCGCATCGCTGTCGATCGAACCGCGACCGGACGGAGACGGCTACCAACGACCCCTCGACCCGACGTTCCGGCTCGCGGACTGCTCGGACGACACGCTGGCCGCGTTGACACGCGAGTTCGCGGTACAGACCCATCTGCTGATGTGCGCGGCCGAGGTCACGCTCGCCGAACGTTTCGGCGCCGAGCGGGCACGTGAACTCATGGGGGACGCGTGGCTCGCGACGGCGTGGGTCGTCAGCGAGCGGTTACGTGACGTGTTCGAGAGTCTCGACCTCGCGACCGTGCTCGCGTTGCACCCCGCGCTCCCGCCCGGCTTTACGCGCACGGTGGACGCCGATGGCGATCACGTGCGCTGCACGCTTGAGCCCGAGTCCGCCGCGCTGTTGGACCGCGACCAGCCCGGTTGGATCGGCGCGCTCGCGCGTGGCGACGCGCGGCCGGGCATCGAAGGGATCGTGCTTCCCGTCGACCGACACGCACGCGTCGAGGATGTGCGCGTCGAAGACGGCAAGGTGATCGTCGACGTGCGCGGCGGTGCGCTTCCGGAACCGGCAGACGAGCCGAACGTCGTCGGTTTCATGCGCATCGGCATGATGAGCCGCTGGAAGTTCGTGCTCTGACGACGCGCCGACAATCAGCCGACAGTCAGTGCGTGTGCGCTTCTTCGAGGGGCTTTCCCGCGAGCCGGCTCGCGATCGTGTGCAAGAAATTCGGGCACTCGATGAGCTCGTCGTGCCGGCAGCGCAGGGCGTGCTCGAGGGCAACGCGCGCGACCTGCGTCTTGTGGATCTGCTCGTCGAGCTCGTCGAGCTTGCGCCGCGCCGCCGTGCGCCACTCGTCACGGGAACCCGGCATCGCGAACAGATCTTTGATCTCGGCGAGCCCGAAGCCGACGTCGCGCAGCAAGAGGATCACACCGACGAGTTGCACCGCCGAAGCGTCGTACCGTCGCTTGCCCGACGCCCGGCTCGGCGCCGGAAGCAGACCCAGCTCCTCGTAGTAACGGAGCGCCGACGGGGCCAGTCCGGTTCGGCGACCGAGCTCCCCGATCGTTATTCGCTCTTCTCCCATTGACCTCAAGCGTACTTGAGGTGCTTCACTCGACGCATGGGAGTTCGGGAGATCATCGTGGGCCAGTTCGGCAAGCCGCGCGGGGCCGCCGGGCGGCTCGCGGGCTGGGTGATGGCGCATCGCTCGTCGAACGTGCGCCGCAATCAGTGGGTGGTCGAGGTGCTCGACCTGCCTCCCGACGTGCGACTCCTCGAGGTCGGGTTCGGACCCGGCATCGCCATCGAGGCGTTCGCGCGAGCGTTGCCCGACGGTCACGTGTACGGCATCGACCACTCCGACGTCATGCTGCGCCAGGCGACCAAGCGGAATGCCGAGGCCGTGCGCGCCGGCCGCGTGCATCTTGCGCAGCGCTCCGTCGCGGACCTGCCCGAGTACGACGTCGCGATGGACGCCATCGTCGCGGTCAACAACATGTGGTTCTGGCCCGAACCACCGATACGACTGAAGGAGCTCCGCACCGCGCTGCGTGCGGGTGGACGCATCGCAATCGTCACGCAACCTCGCAGCAAGGGCGCGACTGCCGAGACTTCTCGTGCGGCCGCGGCGGGCGTCGAGCAGTCGTTGCAGGACGCGGGTTACACCGACGTGCGCACCGAGGCGCTCGAGCTCGATCCGCCGGTTGTGTGCGTCATCGGCGTCAACCGGGCGGACCTTTGACGGGGAGCCCGGCCGCGTGCCACGCCTGAAACCCGCCGATCAGGTCGGTTGCATTGCGCAGGCCAATGTCCTGCAACGCCGCAGCGGCAAGGCTCGACGCGAAGCCCTCGTTGCAAACGACAATCACCTGTTGCTCGTGGTCGCGCACCTCCGGGATGCGGTGTGCGCTCGTCGGATCGAGCCGCCACTCGAGCACGTTGCGATCGACGATCACTGCGCCCGGGATCTCGCCGTCGAGCGCGCGTTGCGCGATGGGACGCGTGTCGACGAGGAGCGCGCCGCTGTCCGGCGGCAGCCGCGGCTTCCGCGGGCTCGACGCGACGCAGCCGTTGTCGCGCGTCTTCGAGCACCTCGTCGATGTTCTTGGTCACCTCATCCGCCCGAGAGCGCCTGCATGATCGTGATCTCGTCGCCGGGCGCGACCGGCGTCGTCAAATCGCGGACGGCGTCTTCGTTGACGAACACCTTCATGTGCTTGCGGAGCCGTTCCTGCTCGTCGACCATGCGAAAGCGGATGCCGGGGAACTGCCGCTCGAGATCGGCGAGCACAGCCGCAACCGTGCCGCCGTCCGCCTCTACGACCTTCTCACGGTTCGTGTACGACCGCAGCGGATCCGGAATCCGCACCTTCACACGGGCTCCACCGAATAGATCTCCGGTAAGTGCTCGGCGATGCGCGTCCAGTGCGCGCCTTCGTCGGCGCTCGCCCAGATCTCGCCGCTCGTCGTACCGAAGTACACACCGACCGGATCGCGATCGTCGACGGTCATCGCCTGCCGCTTGACGGTGAACCACGCCCGCTCCGGAAGGCCGTTGTCGCACCGCGTCCACGAGGCACCCGCGTCACGCGTGACGTACGCCGCGGGCTTCCCGCCCGGGCTCGTGCGCGGCCACACGTCGGAGCCGTCCATCGGGAACACCCACGCGGTATCGGGATCGCGCGGGTGGAGCTCGATCGGGAAGCCGATGTCGCCGACGTCGCGCGGCATGTTGTCGCCGATGCGGGCCCATCGCGTGTCAGGACGGTCGATGCGATAGATGCCGCAGTGGTTCTGCTGATACAGACGGTCGGGACGCAACGGGTGCACGCGAACGCAGTGCGGGTCGTGTCCGAACTCCGGGTTCGGATCCGGGAAGAAGTCGGCGGCACACCCGGCATTCAGCGGCTGCCAGTCGTTGCCGCCGTCGACGCTCTCGAACACGCCACCGCCGGACAATCCGAGGTAAAGGTGCGCGGCGTCGCGCGGGTCGACGATCACAGAATGCAACATCGAGCCGTCCGGCGTGTTCTCCACGGGCCACTCGCACCACGTCTCCCACATCTTGTGGTCGTTCCAGCCGCTGAACGGCTCCCACGTGTCGCCGCCGTCTTCGGTCCGGAACAACCCTTGCGGCGAACCGCCGGCGTACCACGCGCCCGGCTCGCTCGCATGGCCGGGCGTGAGCCAGAACACCGCATTCAACACGCGCTTTAGCGGATCGCCCGATGCGAACGCGGGCGGCTTCGACGCTTCCTTCCAGGTCGCGCCGAAGTCGGTCGAGCGAAAGACGGTTGGGCCAAGGTGACCAGTTCGCATCGCGAGCAACATCGTCGTGCGGTCGCGTGGGTCGAGCATCATGTGCTGCACGATGTGCCCGAGGAACATCGGGCCCGCAGCACGCCACGAGCTGCGCTCCGCGTCGGCGGAGACGATCCACGCGCCTTTGCGTGTGCCAACGAGCAAACTCGGACCATCTACAAGCTTGGGGGTGTCGACGTAGGCAGTCGTCATGGCGCAAAACCTACCCAGGGTTCGAGACGAACTTGAAGAGTGTGCCGGTGGGGTCGGCGGCCTGCGCCAGGCGGCCGTACGGCGTGTCCTCGGCGGGCAAGACCACCGAACCGCCGAGATCGACGACCTTCGAGAGCGCGGCGTCCGTGTCCTCGACGGCGAAATAGACCGACCAGTGCGCGGGAACGCCGGCCGGCAGCATCGTGGACGCGTCCATGATGCCGGCGAGCGCGCCATCACCTTCGCCATACGTCGTGTAGCGGAACTCGGGAACGTCGCTCATCGTGTGGGCGTCCCATGCGAAGACCTCTCGGTAGAACCTCACCGACGCGTCGTAGTCGCGGGTGTGCAGCTCGAACCATCCGGGTGTGCCCGGCTCACCGAAGATCCCGAAGCCCTTGTGCAGACCGGGCTGCCACACGCCGATCGCCGCCTGCCCGGGATCGGTCACGACCGCCATCGTGCCGAGCTCCATCACCTGCTGGGGCGGGATGATCACCTGACCGCCGTGAGCCGTCGTCGCGTCGACGGCTGTCTGCGCGTTCTTCGCGGCGAGGTACACCGACCAGACATCGGGCGCACCCGACTGGCCGTCGTTGCGCATGCAACCAGCGATCCAGACGCCGTCCTTGGCGAAGTTCACATAGCCGCCGTAGTCCGGCCCGGGATCCTCGACCGTCCAGCCGAAGAGCTCTCGATAGAAAATCTGGCTCTTCTCGGGATCGGAGGTGAACAGCTCAACCCAACAAGGCGCACCGACGGGGGCACCATCACGCTTCGGCATTGGACGCTCCTTCAAGAGTTCGAACACTGTCGAACCTAGGACCGTCGTCCCCCACAAAACTCACCGCGCCACGCGTTCGGTCATAGACCGATTACTGCCCTGGGAGGGCGTGATCCGGTCAATGACCTGATGAGGACCGATCAGATGTCGTAGGAGAGGTTGAGCTGGGCGCTCTGACCTGCCCAGAGGTGCGGCCGGTTCAGCTCGATGACACATCCATGGCACGCGCCTCGGGCTCTTGACCGAGAACGGCATTGACGGCGCGCCGGGTGCGCTCGTCGCTCGAGGGCATCAGGTGCGTGTACGTGCGAAGTGTGAAGCCTGCGTCTGCGTGCCCGAGGAACTCACTCACCGCCTTGATGCTCTCGCCGGCGTCCAGCAGAACGCTCGCGTAGAAGTGGCGCAACGCGTGGCAGCCGTTCTCGCGGCTCGGCTCGAGACCGGCCGCCCTGAGCGACGGCTTCCAGATGTGCGTGTTGAAGTAGTTCCGGTTCAGCGCGCGCCCTTCTCGGTTCGACACGACGAGACGCACGGTCGCTGGCTCACCGTCAGGGTTCTCCCATGGCAACGTGACGTCCCGGCTCTCGTGCCGAGCAAGGTATGCGGCAAGCTCGTCGCGTACCGCCTCTGGGAGCGGGACTGTTCGGGTTCGACGGCCCTTCGGTGGCGCGAATGCTTGCCGGCCGTCCGCGAACAGCTTCACCTGACGGCGAACCTCGACACGGCAGCGGAGGAAGTCCACGTCGTCGGGGGCAAGCGCAAATGCTTCGCCTTGGCGCAGTCCGAGCCCGGCACAGAGCGTCGCGACGGGCCGATAGCGGGGAGGGAGTGCGTCTAACACCGCCAACACAGCTTCTGCCGGCCACGGAACGACCCTGCGCTGCTCGACCTTGGGCCTCCGGACCGACGCTGCGCGGCACGGGTTCTTCGCGATCAGCTCGTCATCGACCGCTGCGGCCAAGATCGTGGACACGTTGGCGTAGATGACGAGCCGGTACGTCGCGGCGAGCGTCTCAAGACTCCGCAACCAGGTCTGCACAGTTGAGGGCTTGATGTGTCGAAGCTGCAGACCGCCGAGTACGGGCAACGCGTGCAATCGAAGCCGCAGCTCGACGGCTTCCCGCGTGGAGTAGTCGAAGGTCTGCGCTGCGAGCCACCGTTCGCTGTAAGCCCTGAACGTCACCCTGCCCGCGTCGGGGTCGATATAGGTACCGCGGAGCTTGTCTGCTTCGAGGGTCGCCGCGAACTGGTCGGCAGCGGACTTGCGGGCGAACGTCTTCCGCCGTTGCTGCCCGTCGGGATCCCGGTAGCGAACGTCGTACCTCACGCCGCGCGCACTTCGACGTTTCTCGACACTCGCCATGGTGCCTCCCCGGCTCCGTTCGCGCTACAGGATGGCCGCCAAAGGACTCCTCGTCACGAGCGTTCCTCGCTCCGCTCGTCGAGCCAGCGCTCGACGTCGTCGACGCGGTATCGCACGTGGCGTCCGACCCGGATACCGCGCGGTCCCTCGCGACGGTTCCGCCAACGGTAGATGGTCGCCAGCGGCACGGCGAGGTAGGACGCGAGATCTTCGGGACTGAGCAGCGGTACCTGCTTCCAACCGTCCCTCCCACGCATCGAACCTCGCACCTCTCGTTCCTTCGCAACCCCTTCCTTCTCTGTTCTCATACTCCTAAATAGCGCACTCGCTTCCTCTCGCGCGACAAACAACCTCGCAAATTTTCCTCGCACACGGATGCATCGACGATGCCAGACATGTCGGATCGATGCGCGGTGCAGGTCTGCGCACGCGCGTGTTGCGCCGCCGACGAGGTCGTCGTGGAAGTTGAACTCCGGCATGGCTACACGGATGTCGACGCGTGATCGTCACGCCAGCTCACGTGCGTGGGAACGGTCGACTTCGTCGAGAGAACCTGGTGACGTTGCGCGACATGGAGGTCTTGACGATGGTCTGAGCGGTGCGTGCAGACCTTGACGCGCCTCTGTACGCGGAGTCTGTACGGCCGTCTGCACGATGCCCGTTCGAACCGGTCCGAGCCGAGCGTCCAGGTGTACGACGTCGCACCGACGCCGGCGTTAGTCGAGTTTTTTCGACGCGTCGGCATCCCCTGCTGCGGGGCGATTGCCGCCGCCGGCGGCGAGATCCGGCGCGTTGGCTCGCGTCCCCGCGCTGATCGCTGACCTGACGATCGACACGTCGGCCGGCCGCGCGCTCGCTGATGGCAAGACCGGCGGCCTGCTGGAGATCGCCTCGAAGGCCGCTGCGGGGTGCTGTGCCGCCTCTCAGGCGGCAGTGTGCGACATGGGGCACGTTGACCGGCCGGAAGTCCCGCGCAGCCCGTCGCGCAGCACGTGGAGCTCGTCGCCGACGACGTCCGTCTCGACCGCCACAAGGCGCCGGCGCCCGGTCGTCGTGCGCGCACTCGTCGTCGCGCGCGAGCCCAATCGACCCCTTACACCCAGATCACTAACACCATCCCCACCGCAACTTCAACATCCCCTTTCAAAACCACCTTCGACATCACCCAAAATGCCAACTCCCTCACTACCCGCAAACCTCTCCTCGCACCTCCACCCCTCCACCAAATATCCCTTCCTCAAGATCGCTACAGACTTGCCGGTTCCGCTTTACAGCGAACCGGCTGTCGTCGAGATCCGGGAAGTGACGGCCGAGCCGACGCGGAGTCTCGTGCTTGTTGTGTGTCCGTTGCCCGGCGCGGCGCAGCGGTGCGCGTGCGGCAATCGCGACTTCCTAGGACCCTTGTAGGACTCAGGATTCCTCAGTCAGAGCGTCAGATTGCCGACGTGGTGGTTGGGCGGGCGGCCATCGCTTCCGGGAGCACACATGACTACGCCGGCCGGCTGGTACACGGATCCAGAGAACAGTGCCTTGCTGCGCTGGTGGGACGGTCAACGGTGGACCGATAACCGAGAGCCAGCACCGAGCATCTCGCCCACTCCACCACCGGCGGCGCCATCGGCCTGGCCCGACGCAGCTGGAACCCGTGCTGAGTCGAGTGACGGTAAGGGTGTGCCGACGGGACTCCTCGATCGCAAGCATGGCCTGTTCAGCGGGAAACGTGCACTTGAAGACGAGAATGCCGAATTGCGAGCGGCCCTCGAGGCAATCGGTGTCGCCGAACGAGACGGCCTCATGCGCGAGGTCGAGGCGCTACGTGCCGAACAAGCCCGTCTGAGCAACGAGGTGAACGAAGCGAAGGCCGAAATCATCGAGACACGCGACATGGCGATCCTGCAAGAGGTTGGGGTCTACCAGTACCGGCATCCACTCGACGATTCCGTGGCCTACAAGGGCCAGATTGCGGATCTGCAAGACCAGATCAAAACGGCGGTGAAGTCAGGCAACGCCGTCGTCGGCGCCACGAGCTGGACGGTGAATGGATCTACACGCGAGGGCACTCGAATGGTGAAGGACTTCTCCAAGTTGATGCTCCGTGCGTATAACAACGAGGCGGACGCTCTCATTCGTTCGATGCGCCCGTACGCTCTTGCATCCGCCATTCAGCGGCTTGAAAAATCGCGTACGACGATCGTCAAGCTCGGCAAGACGATGAACATTGGTGTTACGGATTCGTATCATCGATTGCGGGTCCGCGAGCTGGAGCTGACCGCGGACTATCTCGCCAAAGTGGCAGAGGAGAAGGAGCGAGAGCGGGAAGAACACGCTCGGCTACGCGAGGAAGAGGTGGCGCGCCGCGAGATTGAGCGAGAGCAGGAACGACTCCGCAAGGAACAGAATCATTACATCACGGCCCTGGACGCGATGCGCGCGAACGGCAACGACGCGGCCGCCGCCGAGGCCGAAGCGAAACTCGCTGAGATCGACGCCGGCCTCAAGGGTCTCGCGGATCGCGCAGCCAATGTCCGTGCCGGCTACGTGTACGTCATCTCAAACATCGGCTCCTTCGGGGAACGGATGGTCAAGATCGGCATGACTCGCCGGCTTGAGCCCATGGACCGAGTACGCGAGCTCGGTGACGCGTCCGTACCGTTTCGTTACGACGTCCACGCGTTGATCTTCAGCCACGACGCAGTTGGCCTCGAGACGCAACTGCATCAGGCCCTCGCGCCCCGCAAGGTGAACCTCGTGAATGCTCGCCGTGAGTTCTTCTACGCCACACCCGTAGAGATCAGGGATCTGCTCGCGCAGTTCCAGGGCGATCTGCTGTCCTACACGGACGTCGGGGAAGCGCTTGAGTGGCGTCAAAGCTGCACGGCGCGCGAGCAGCTCGAGTCGGTGCAAACCGATAGTTGACCTGGACGACGCAGAGATGGAAGGCACGCCCGGCGAACCTTGACCGCGTGTTGTTGTCCACCGCACCCCGAAAGATCGTCGTCGTGACCGCACACCTGCTCGCGGACTTCGAATAGCGACCGCTTCTAGCAGAACACGGCGTAGTAACCATGCGGCGAAGGAGTCATTCCCGCGGGTCAGCGCGGACGCAGCTCTTCCAGCAGGATCCGCACTGCGACCGTGAGTGACGAGAACCCTGCTAGGTGGAGGTCCTCACCATGTAGATGAAGGTTCCTTAGCCGGTCGACGGCCTCAAGCCACGTAGCCGTATTGGCGCGGCGCGGCTTCGTGCTCGAGCAACCGCTCGATATCGCGGTTCGCCGCGGGCGTACCAACGCTGTTGCGATAGAGATCGAGTAGCGGCGCGAGTTGGTTCACGGTGTTCGGTCGAGGCTGACCCGCTGGGTTGAAGGTCCTATGTCCGGCAACGAATGCCTGTCTGACTGCGCCATTCCTCTGAACGTACGACGAGCACGCTCGTTTCAGCACACCTTCCAGCGCGGAAACGCCAGGTATGGAAGTGCTGTTCCACCCGCGCACATCCAGTCGATGACGGCCGGCGGAGTTTGGGCGTAAGCATGTACGACTTCGGACACGTGCGGGGACACCAGTTCGGCAGAGAACGCGCTGCGTATCAACACCCATAGGTGTGCATAATCGGAGTCGTAGAAGTTGAGCTTGATGAGGTCACCTATCCACGCCAACAGTTTGAGATGCATGCCGTCGCCGAAGCCGAACTGGAGCTGACGCGTCACGCCCACGAGTGCGGCACACAACTCTTCGAAGTCAAAGCCTGGTACGTCCAGTCCCTCTGTAGCGAGTGTGTCCACAGGGAAGGGTGTCGCCGGCGAGTACGACCCATCCGCCCTTGGCGTGCGGCTCTTCTGTTCCCACTCGTCGTAGATGTCTGCAATCCGAGCGGCGCGACCGGCCATACCGGTGATCAGGGTATGGCACCGCCGGACACTCCGCGCGCAAGCCGGACGACTCCGCGGTTGGTCGGCTTACCCGCGCAGCGCGACGTTCCACCGCAGTCACACGAGATAACGTTCCTTCATCAATCGGGCCGCGGTGGGGCCGCGGCTGAGCGCGCAACAGCGCCAACGACGACAATCGCCGGCAGTGTTTTCTCAGGTCCCTGCACGGGCGCGTCAGCGAGGCGACCTCATCGCGGCGGGCTCCCCAACTGTTCAGGTCGTCACGCAACGATCGAGGCCGATGGCGCCGACGTCACGCCCGTGCCTCGTGCGTTTGTTGCAGCAACGCGGCACGTGTAGGTCTTGCCGGCGGTCAGACCGTTTACTGTGATGGCGCTCGCCGACCCATTGGCGGTTCCGTCGAGACCACCGTTCGGTGACGTGCATACGACGGTAAAGCTCGTGATGGCAGAGCCGTTCGCCGCACCCTTCTTGAACGCGACTCGAAGCGAACCCGGTCCTACCCTGGTAGCGACAGCTTTGGTCGGTGGTGCCGGCGCCCCCGTGACGACGGGAGGCGACGAGGATGAAGGCGGTCCAACGCCACAGCGTGTTGGTTGCGGTAGCCGTGCACGTGTAGACCTTGCCGGTGGTGAGCTTGCTCACTGTGATTGGGCCCTTCTTACGGTTCACGGATCGAGTTGTTCCGCCGTTCGATGACGAACATGTCGCGGTGAAGCTCGTAATCGCTGCGCCGTTGCTGTTGCCGGCAGTGAAGGACAGCTTGATCGATGTCGCAGCAACCTTGGTGAGGGTCAGCGCTGTGGGCGATGCCGGGGCACCAGTGATCACTGCCATCGAGTGCGCCGATGGCAAGCTCGTACCGCGCCGCGTTTGTTGCCGTAACCGTGCACGTGTACGTCTTGCCCGTCGTCAGCCCGTTGACCGTGAGCGGGCTTCCCGCGGCAGTCGTTGTCCCGGATACGCCACCGTTCGACGAGGTACACGTCGCGGTGAAGCTTGTGATCGGCGCACCGTTGTCGCCAGCTGGCGCAAACGACACGACGACCGGGCCGGTCGGAGTCGTCGTCGAGCCCGACGAGGCGCTCACTCCGGTCGGTGGGCCGGGGACGGTCGCTGGCACAAAGCTGTTCGACGCTGAGGACGGTATGCTCGCTCCATTCGCGTTCGTGGCCGTCACAGTGCACGTATACGTGCGACCGTTCGTGAGTCCGGCGACGGCGATCGGGCTACCGCTTCCGCCTAGCGTGCCGGACGTGCCGCCGTTGGACGACGTGCACGTCGCCGTGTAGCTAGTGATCGCGCTCCCGCCATTGTTCGTCGGCGGCGTAAACGACACCGAAGCCGACGTGTTCCCGGCGAGCGCGGTACCGATTGTTGGCGCATCGGGAACGGTAGTAGCGGGGGTATCAGTGAAGGTGAGTTGGGTTGGGAAGCCAGCGTTGGTGAGGTCGGCTCGCGTGAAGTCACGTCGGTTGCCGGTGGCGTCTTGGAAGAAAAACGCGAAGGTCGCGTCAAGCGACCACGTACCAGTGGTGCCGAACTGCGGGAACGTCGTGGTCACTTGATAGATGCCGTCGAGGGTCGAACCTGACACGAGATCGCTGGCATTGATCGAGAAGCTGCGAACCTGTTGCGACGGGGATGGCGCCTTGAACGTGCCCTGCGCGAAACCGAAGCCCGACGCGTCGTCGGTGATATGCGCAGTCACGGTGATCGCAACCGGCCCCGAGCCCGTATCACCACCCGTCGGCGAGAACGACAACCCCACCAACTGCGGAGCCGACGAGTCGGACACACCCGTGAAGGTGAGTTGGGTTGGGAAGCCAGCGTTGGTGAGGTCGGCTCGCGTGAAGTCACGTCGGTTGCCGGTGGCGTCTTGGAAGAAAAACGCGAAGGTCGCGTCAAGCGACCACGTACCAGTGGTGCCGAACTGCGGGAACGTCGTGGTCACTTGATAGATGCCGTCGAGGGTCGAACCTGACACGAGATCGCTGGCATTGATCGAGAAGCTGCGAACCTGTTGCGACGGCGATGGCGCCTTGAACGTGCCCTGCGCGAACGCGAAGCCCGACGCGTCGTCGGTGATATGCGCAGTCACGGTGATCTCAACCGGCCCCGAGCCCGTATCACCACCCGTCGGCGAGAACGACAACCCCACCAACTGCGGAGCCGACGAGTCGGACACACCCGTGAAGGTGAGTTGGGTTGGGAAGCCAGCGTTGGTGAGGTCGGCTCGCGTGAAGTCACGTCGGTTGCCGGTGGCGTCTTGGAAGAAAAACGCGAAGGTCGCGTCAAGCGACCACGTACCAGTGGTGCCGAATTGCGGGAACGTCGTGGTCACTTGATAGATGCCGTCGAGGGTCGAACCTGACACGAGATCGCTGGCATTGATCGAGAAGCTGCGAACCTGTTGCGACGGCGATGGCGCCTTGAACGTGCCCTGCGCGAACGCGAAGCCCGACGCGTCGTCGGTGATATGCGCAGTCACGGTGATCTCAACCGGCCCCGAGCCCGTATCACCACCCGTCGGCGAGAACGACAACCCCACCAACTGCGGAGCTTCGCTGTCCGAGAGACCGTGCACAGGGCTCGTCAGTCCATAGCCCACCAACCCGCTTGCAAGTGCCAGTACAAGAACGAAGTGTTGGATCGCGCTTGTCTGCCAACTTCTCAACCGACGCGGCACTGATCAACCCCCAATGGCGGCGAGTCTCAGCCGACCGGGCACTCTACGGCTCGGCCTGCCACGTTGCGGTGAAGGTACGCATTGATTTCGATAGCGCGGTTTACAGACGCTTGTATCGCGCAACCGAAAGCGCTAGCCGTCGGACGCGTCGCTCGGACGATCTACACGCTTTCCGAGCGGCGCGGTGCGCCGCTTCGCTGCAACGCAGGGGTTGGCAGCAAGCATGCGTGGACTTGAGTCGCCAATCTCCAAGAGTCCCATCGCGCGTGTATCGCGCGGCCGCCTAGATATACGGTTATCCGTATACGTCCCGCGACCTGCTGACCAGCACGAACGCGCCGACTACGTCCACACAGATCCGTGCGGCCAATCTTCCAAGCTGGCTTTACAGGTTCGATCGTCGGACCCGCCACGTCTTTCAGTGAGAGATAGAGGGTCGTGGCTCCTTCCACGGGACGCCGGGCTGTGCGACGAAGCGCGGTTCCGTTCCGTGATGGCGTTGCGCCGCATGCACCAGGAATGGATCGCAGAGGTACACGTCACCGGCACCGCCCGTCGCGAACCCGACCGGGAGGTCACGGACATACCCCGGCAGCTCGAACTTCAACGACGGGACACCTGCGTCGTCATACGGCAATAGCGCCTCGCGCATGCCCAAGTGCGAACCGACGCGCACCCGAGTCGGTGCGTCATCGATGCCGACGTCGGAGAAGAGCGCGAGCATCAACAGGGCGCGACCATCTGACCGGGCGTTCACCCAGTAAGACCCGTCGGGTCCGGTATAGCTGCCGTCGATGTGCCAGCCGTCGTCCCCGGGGTCACCGTCGACCGGAAATCGGACTGCGAACGTGCCGCCTAGC
This sequence comes from uncultured Actinomycetes bacterium, assembly GCA_963837155.1. Taxonomy (GTDB): domain Bacteria; phylum Actinomycetota; class Acidimicrobiia; order IMCC26256; family PALSA-610; genus DASQHW01. Next base: position 212,016 of record CAWIMB010000001.1, read on the forward strand.
CACGGTGTCGGCGCCGCGAACGGTCCTGCGACCTCGTTGATAGCCGCGACCCAACGCGCAGAACGCGCAGCCTCACCGAACGCGGGATCAGCCTGCAGTCCCATGCGAACGACGGGACGTGTCCACGTCGTCGGGTCGTCTCGCACCTCGTCGAGCTGGTCCCACAACAGGCCGCAGCATCGCTCTGCGAGGGCGCGCGGAAACGCTTCTCGTACGAGGACGTAGCCGTCGCGCCGGTACGACGCGACCTGCTCGTCGGAGACGACTCGCACGGTGCCGAGTGTGGCACAAAGGCTCCCGGTAGCCGTTGAGAATTCGGGAGGGGCCCGCGCGCTAACGGCGCAGCATTGTCGGCCGCTTCGTATGGCCTAGCAGGGCCGGCCCATGGCGCGTTCATGGCGCGGGCGTGGCCGTTCGGCACGATTCGCCGTCGTGCCACCGCCGGGTTGACCAGCCATTTGTGTTCGCCGACGTTCGCCGTTAGACGGCTCTTTGGCGTTCGGGACGCTGAGGGCGGTGCAGTAGGCCGGCGCACTGAGCGCCATTGCCGCGGTTGTGTCGCGCGCTGCGGTGACTGGAGAAGGATCGCTATGGCCGGCGAGCAGGGAGCCAGTGTGTCAACTTTGCGGAGTAGTCCGGGCCGAGGAAAGCTTGCAGTTCGCCGGGCGTCGAAACGTCGCCGTCGAGTACGGCCCGGTAGATGTCGATCGATGCGACAGCGTCAACCTCACCGCGGCGCGGGCTTCTTTCAGCATGAGGATGCGGCGTCGGCTCGTGCTATCCAAGGCCCGGCGCATCGGTTCGACCATTGACGCCGAGAGCGGACCGGCGTGATCGCGAGGAAGCAACCACACGTCAACCTTCCAGGTTGTGCCTGCATCTTGACAGCGCAGTTGCCAGTACAGGCCGTTGTCGGCAGATGCGAGCGCGTTCGTGAAGCGAGCCTTCTTGATTTGCGGGTGCTCGGCGAGCGCGGCGACGACGTCAAAGCTGCTGGAAATCTGTGGAGTGCCTTGCGTGAACACTTCCAGGTCGATATCCGGCGACACCACAAGGTCATACGCGACGGCGCCGACACTGACGACGTGTCCAACCCGACCCCATCGTTCGACCAGTCCGAGACCTTCGGTGAGCGCGAGGGCCTGTTGTCTTCGCCGATCCGCGCGTTCGAACAGCGCACCGTCGCACACGCCGTCAGAATGCCTGTTCTCGGGCGCATCGTCGACTACCCAGAGAACGGCGCAACCCAAAGATCCACGGCCACGTGCGCGGTCAGAGTGTGGCCCCACCGACGTGGCTGACGTGCCAGCGCTCCTCGTGCACGAGTGGCGTCAGGCCGCAGTTCGGGATGCCTTCCTCCGTGGCCACGGGAGCTGCCGAGCGGAGCTGCGCGTCGCCGACGATCGTCCGGAGGAGGTCGACGGTCGCGCCGCCGTGTGTGACGACGAGTGCGCGGCGCACGTGGTCTCGCGCGACGATCTCATCGAGCGCCTCGACGACGCGTGCCGCGGTCGCATTTGACGAGTCGCCCGAGGGCGGTGACCAGAATCGGTCGCGCGTCGCATGAGCCCAATCGGCGGCAAAGTCGACGGCAGTCTGTGCAAACGGTGCGTCGCCCCAGTTCATGCGCTCGCGAAGCCTTTCGTCGATAACGGGCGCGATACCGCACGCACTGCCGACGATCTCCGCCGTTTCACGCGCTCGACGCATCGGTGAACAGACGAGCAGATCCCACGGCGACACCGCGAGGTTCGCTGCGACCCGTTCGGCTTGGAGGCGGCCGACAGCGGTCAAGCCAGGATCGCCCGGCGCCACTTCCTTTTCGGCATGCTGCACTAGCACGACTTCCACGTGCCTCATCACGCAAACTCCCTCGGGCCGCACGGAGCGTTCATGGTTCTCGGGCGCACATTCTGTCGGCCGGGCAGATTCTCGACCAGAGTTTCGCGTCGAGGATCTTGCCAGCGGTCGAGCAGTTCGGCTCCGAGTTACCCGGGCGCGAAAGGCGCCGCTCGACCCTGCCCCGCAGGCTGGCTCGTCATCCCTACTTCCATCCCTACACCTGGTCGACACTGGGTGAGCTGGGCGGACGTGCAGACCGAAGAGGACCTGCTCATCGCATTCGGGAGAACCGTTCAAACGAAGCGATGCGATCTACACGATCTTGTAAGCGCGGTCTGAGGACATCGTGCCGTAACTGACGCCTTGCAGAAGAGTGTTCAGACGGCTGTCAAGTGGTGTCGCACGGCAATGCGCCGCTCGTGCCAACGATCTCGGCGAAGATCGGTAGATGCGCACAGTCTTGTTGACCGGCTCGGCGGGTCAGGTGGGTCGCGTTGCTGGGCCTCGGCTTGACGACGAGGGATGGCTGGTCCGCCACTTCGACCTGGCGACCGGAGGCGATCTCCGAGACGAAGCGGCGGTGCTCAACGCGGCGAGGGGATGCGACGCTGCCGTGCACGCCGGTGCCATCGCGCACGACAGCCTGGGTACCGCGGCCGACATCGTCGCGACCAACCTGCTTGGCACTTGGCACGTTCTGCTCGCGGCTGAACGGCACTCGCTGTCGCGTGTCATCTACTTCTCTTCCGCCCAAGTCTTCGGCTTCGCAGACGGAGAGGGCGTGCCCGAGTACCAACCAGTGGATGATGCGCATCCCGTTCGTGCTGCTCGCCCGTACGGCATGTCCAAGCGCCTGGCTGAAGACATGTGCGCGGCATGGACTCACCGCACCGGAATCACGACGATCGTGGTTCGACCGGTGATGATCCTCACGGACGAAGGTCTTGAGCACATGACCGCAGCAGACGCCGAGCTTGGAGCGTTCGTTCACGCCGATGACGTCGCCGATGCGATCGTGAAGGCGCTCGAAGCCGAGGTCGACGGCCACGTCCGGCTGACGCTGTGCGGACCGGGCGCCTTCGACACCGCGCTCGCGCGGCGTGTCCTGGGCTGGACTGCGACGCGGACCTGGCGCGAGTGACGTGCAGCCGGCGTTCAGTGTATCTCTCCTCGCTCCCGAATCGGTCTGAGCGGCTCGTGGTGACACAGTTACTCATCCCTTCGCCGAACCCGAACGGAATGACGATTGAGAACCAGGCGCGATCTCGCCGGTTCCGGTTGAGTGCCAAAAGCCCTTCGCGTGTTCTTCACGCGGCCGCCGATGTTCGTGCATGTTCGCCATCGACCGGTCGACCGACGTGACCTGCGCAAACGTTCACGGCGGTTCGCACACGTGTGGATGCAACGCTCTGATAAGGATGAGTCGCGCTAGCCCACTGAACTGCTGTGACCAGTGCAAACGCATGGTCACCAAACTGTTGGACGGGCGCTGATTCTGGCCGCCGAGATGGGCGAGTTATCGGCGTTTGACGCTTCGCCCGGTCCGGGCCGTCAGAGCTTCTTGATGTCGATGCCGTAGCCGCGGTTGCTCATCATCTTGCCGAGCGCCACGCCGGCCTCCTTCACGGAGTCATTGAACGGGATGTACTCCAGGCCCTCGATGTCGGAGGGCTTCTTCATCCCGATCTTGTTCTCCAAGAGGATTGCGACGCTCGGACGTCCGAGCTTGGCCAGCAGCATGCCGAGTTCGAGCACGACGTTCTGCCGCGCGCGGTACTCCTGGGTCGTGCCGTCGTCGGCGGTCGCGACGTCGTCGCCCGTCGCGAGCACGACAGCGAAGCGGGCGTCTTTGGTGTACGCCTCCAGCTTCTCGATCAGTGTGAGGCCCGCGGCAGGAATCTGATCCAGCAACACCGGTTCGAGACCCCAGCGGCGAAGCATCGCCTCAACTTCGGACTTAGCGCTGTCGTTGCGGCCATAGACCACGAACACGTGGTTGCTCGGCGCCGCGCCGACAGCCGCGCCGAGGCGCTCGCTCAATAGCGTCTCCGTCGCTTCCTTGATGGGCTTCTTGCCCTGCACGACGAGCGTGCCCGTGTCGTACACGTTGACCTTTGCGTGATTGCTGAGGTGCAGTTGAGTCGCGTTCTGGACGGGCTTCTGATCGAGCACCTTCACGTCGGTGTCTTCGAGCGCGGCACGTACGTCTTCGACAGTCGTCATGATCCCCTATCGGCGGCCCCGGGCCTGGAATGACGGGTTCCCTGGACGCTCCGGCGCATCACCGGCGTGTGCCGAAATCGCCCATAGGATCGGGTCGGAACACGACCGAGGAGACCCACGTGGCGGACGACGAACGACCCGCGAACACCCAGCCCGTAACGACCGAGCATCAGGGCGAGCGCATCACGACGGAGCAACAGGGCGAGACGGCGTTCCGCGAGGGCGGCCTTCAGGGCTCCGCGTTCATCAGCGCGCATCCGGCCAACGTGGCGTCCGAAGCACCCGCCGAGATTCCGGCCGCGGCGATGTCACCTTCGACGCCGCAAGCATCAATCGCTGACGGCGCGTCGGGCGGCGGGGAACAAGGCGGGTCTTCCGAGCATTAGCGAGGAGCCGTGGTTCCCAACACGGCAGGCACGCTCGTCGCGTTCCTCTTCTTTGTCACGCCCGGGCTGCTCTTCATGCTGCTCGCCGAGCGTCGGCGGCCCGCAGCTCCTGGTTCGACCTTCCGCGAAATCTCGACGGTCGGGCTCATCAGCGTCGTCTGCACAACCATCGCGACCGCGGTGCTCGCCATCGCGCGGGCACGACGCCCGCGCTGGCTGCTCGACCCCGGCAGGTGGGTTCGGGACGGCAGCAAGTACTTCGAGAGCGACTACCCGCTCATTGCGCGCACGCTCGTCATCGAGATCGTGCTCGCCTCCTGCGTCGCGCTCGGCCTCTACTGGTTCTTCGTCCGCCGGCCATGGCGAGCGAGTCGCAGCGATCCCAACCCGGTGCTCTGGTCGATCACCGGCGGCCTCGGAAGTGCGCCGGCATCACGGCCGAACACAGAACTCTTCGCGCTGGCGCGCACACGGGCCGGAGACATCTACCAGGGCTACGTCGTCGCCGTTGATCTCGACCCGAGCCGCTCGTTGGCGATGCTCGCGTTGCAAACCCCGATCAAGTTCAAGCGCGCGAACGATCCTCCGGACGAGATGACGAAGGAATGGGACCGGCTCGCGATACCGCTCTCGGACGTGCAGGAGCTTTGGCTCCAATGGGTGCGCGGCGCGGCCGTCGGTTCCGACGAAGCATTGGTGGCAAAGGCGGAGCGCAAAGCTGAGGCGATAACTCCGCATCTTCGTGTATGAACGACCAGGCTGTTCGCGCCTAAGCATGCCGGTGTGCGCTGGATGGCGGATAAGGATGAGCTCGCTGTCGACCTTGCGGTCGGCCTGGCGTGGCGACCGAACGGCTCATCCCTACTCGCGTCCCTACAACTCATCAGTACTCGCCGGATTCGATGGTCGGGAGCCGGTGCTAGGCCTGCTGGAAGTACCTGCGCACACTGCTTGCACGTAGCGAGTTGATCTACACGATCTTCAAGCGCGATGCGGTGCTTGCCAGTCGCGAGGTGCCGCTACCAGTCCTTACCGGCGGGCCGCACGGGTCGCGAGTCACATCGCAACGGTCTACGCGATCGTGTCTTGACCTGCACCGACGGCTCCAGATCGAGATCGAAGACAGCGCTGCGCCGACGGCGCGTGCCTAGGCGGCGCGGTGAGTGTGAGCCGACCCGGCGCGACGACGGAGTTTGAGTATCCACGCCCCCGTATTCGGGAGTGCCCGGAGATGGTTGTGATGGAGAATGGCACTGATGGAAGTGATAGCCGGGGAGGCTGAGCGCGTGTTGCCGCGACGGATTCGCGCCGCTGCGACCGATCTTGATGGCACCCTTCTCCGTTCCGACGGAACGCTGTCGGGCTTTACCCGCGCGGTCCTGCGAGAGCTGCGCAATAGTGGATTCCCGGTCGTCACAGCTACGGCGAGAACCCCGCGAGCGATCCGCCGCATCGTCGGCCACAGGGAGCTCGGCGTCGTAGTCGGTGGGAACGGAAGCATCGTTTGGGATGCGTCCGCTGATCAGGTACTCGCCGATCGGTGCTTCGACTCGGCAACGCTCATCGAGGCGTTGGCGCGGGTTCGCTGTCGGCTGCCGGCGGCTGCTTTCGCTCTCCTGTCTGCTGACACGATGTTCATCGACGATGGGTATCGCCGCCTTCGTGGCAAGGGTGCCGAGGGCGCACAACTCGAAGGTGATCTGATGGAGGTGGCTGCGTGTGAGCGCATCGCGCTCGTGGCGATGCGGCATCCCGACTTGGTCGCAGCTGAGTTCATCGACATTGCGTCCGACACGTTCGGAGGCGATGGCGTGGCCACATTCGCGAGCGTGTCGACAGTCGACATCGGCCCGAGCGGAATCTCCAAGGCGACAGCAGTCGCTGAAGTTCTTGACCGAATGCGCTGCCCCGCGGGAGCGACCGTTGCATTCGGTGACATGCCCAACGATCTGGCGTTGCTCGCTTGGGCGGGATGGGCGTACGCGCTCCAGAACGCCCATCCGGACGTTCTCCAGGCAGCCGACGAAGTGATCCCCGCCAACGACGACGATGGCGTCGCCCGCACCCTTCAGCGGCTCCTCAACGTTTCCGTCGAGGCATAGCCGCCGCACTTCGAGGTGCGCTACGCGGAGCTGCAGGGCACGGACGGCGTTGCAGTCTTTTACCGACGGGAGTTCGCCGGCGAGATCGTCGACCTCATCTGGGTCGGGCGCGTTCCCTGACACGAGTGTCACGGCGCGTCCATGGCGCGCGCTAAGTCATTCGCCGTCGTTCGCCGACGTACCGTCACCACTCTGACTAGCCACTCTCGCTCGCCGGCATCCGCCGTCAACCGGCACTTTGGCGTTCGGGACGCTGAGCCATCGAGTCCAAGGTGGCGTTGCTCGAGCACCGTGTCCAGCCAGGGACTGCCGACCGGCGCCGTGCCCTAGCCCCATGGCACTGAACGTTTTCGGCCCCCACGGCGTGTAGTACGCGTGAAGACCGCTCCCGTCGAAGAGGAGTTCGTGACAGCCGAGGGCTCGGATACCTTCGATGCGTTTTTTCGGGCGGAGTACCGCCGCGTCGCGGGGCTCGCTGCGGTGCTCTGCGGCAGACCTGCGGTTGGCGAGGAGCTCGCGCAGGACGCGTTCGTCGCCGCGTACCGTCGATGGGAGCGCGTCGCCGCTTACGACGACCCCGCGGCGTGGGTGAGGCGAGTCGTGGTCAATCTTGCGACGTCTGCGCTACGCCGGGGTGCCCGAGAGGCCCGTGCATTCGCCAGACTCAGGCGTCGCCCGGGGCACGAATCGCTTGCAGGATTCGACGACGAGTTCTGGCAGTCGGTGCGAGAGCTTCCTCGCCGTCAAGCCCAGTGCGTCGCACTGCGTTACCTAGAAGATCGCAGCATCGCAGATATCGCGTCGATCCTCGGTATCGCACCCCCGACCGTGCGGGTGCACCTTCACGCAGCGCGTAACACGCTCGCCGCGACTCTGGGCGAGCCACTTGACGAGGTAACACCATGAGCTTGGACGAACGTGCTCGCGCGGCTGCTTCCGCTGTGCAACAACGCTTGGTCGAACTTGACGTGCCCGACGTGCGCGAGGTGATCCGGCGGGCACGCCGTCGGCGGCGGATCGCGGTGACCGCGACGGCCGCGCTTGTCGCTGCCATGATCGGCGGAACGTTCATTGTCGCGGGCCATAACGAACATCGCGCCCACGTCGACATCGTGTCGCCCAATCCGCCTGCGGGTACGGCGATCAAGGGTCGGTGGTCGATGGTGCCGAAGGCCACGGCCGGCATCGGAGAAGACGCCTCGCTGGATGCCATTGCAAGCGACGCCACCACGGCAGTCCTCGCCGGTACCCAACCGGACGTCGGCGTTGTCATCTGGCGCAGCGACGACGGCCTTCGCTGGGACCGCACCAAGCATCCACCAGCGAATGTAGGGGCGGTGACTGCGATCGCGATGCACGACAACACAACGCTCGCAGTCGGCGCGGGCGGCATGTCGGCAGAGTCGTTCGTTTGGCGTTCCGACGACGGCGGTCGACACTGGGACGAAGTTGCACGCGGCAACACGTTGTTCGGCGCGCCGGTGCCTCACAGCCGACCCGCGGCGACCGTCAGCGGTCTCCTGTGGCGCCACGACTATTGGATCGCCTACGGCGGCGCTGCGAGCGGCGGCGAAGGCATATGGGTGTCGCGCGACGGCCGGCGATGGAATCTCGTCCTCGACTCTGGATCCACGGGCTCGATCGACGGCATCGTCGATAGTGCCGACCAGCGGTTGATGGCCTACGGCGTGGGCTACGCGTGGTTTACCGAGAATCCAACTGCATGGGGCGATCGAGTGCCGATGCAGACATCGCCACAGACGTACTTGGGACCTGTCGCGCCTGGGGCCATGCTCGGGTTCGCGCAGCGCGACGACGTCCATGGACAACCAACACCAATGGTCAGAAGCGTCGATCGCGGGCGCACGTGGCGGACCGATGACGCCTTTCTCACGCGCTTTCCGGGAGCGTGGGTCTGGAACGTCGCAGCCGTGGGCGATCGGATCGTCGCAGTCGGCATCGACGACGGGCCGGGGGCGTGGATTTGGACTGGTCTCGACAACTGGGAAGCGCTTCCCGCGAGCTTCGATCCCGTGCTTCCGAACACAAGCGTCCCGCAGCTTCCGCCCGGCGGCGCGTTGACTCTGGTCGCCGTCGTACGTGACCGCGTCATCATGCTCGGCACTGCGCCGGAACTCGATCGCTTCTTCGCATACGCGTTGTGAACAGTCGCGGCAACTGGCCACGAGGCGATCTCGAGCGCCAAGGTCGGCTCGGCACGGTTGTCCGCCAGACCGGCGACGAAGCATCGAGCATTCTCTCTCGTGGCCATGCGCCCAGATCGGCAGGCAAGGACGGCCGGTGCCGCTGCGGCGAGCGTGGGCGGGGTTTGTTGTGTGGTGCTGCAACACTTCATGGTCAGCGGGCGTGTAGGTGGTGTGCGGATGGATCGGCCCGAGACGAGGGACGAGTGCGAAGACGCTCGCTTCGCCGCGTTGTATCGGGCGCAGTTCCCGGTTCTGATGCGGGTCGCCTTTCTCATGACGGGCTCGAATGAGACGGCTGAGGACGTGGTGCAAGACACGTTCATTCGGTGCCGGTCACGCCTCGACGACCTGGAGCACCCTCCCAGCTATCTCCGTGCCGCGGTGATCAACGAGTGTCGATCGGTGTATCGCCGCGCGCGCCGGCGTCGTATCGATGCCCAATACGAAGATGAAGACGTCCCAGCCGACCTCATTGACTTGCGCGACGCGTTAGATCGGCTCCCGTGGCGTCGAGCGCGCCGCGATTGTCTTGCGCTACTTCGTCGACGTGCCCGATGACGAGATCGCGGTCGCCCTTGAGTGCAGACCGTCCACGGTGCGCAGCCTGATCCGGCGCGGCATTGCAACCCTGAGAGAGGTACTCGAATGACGCGTAGCCCCATCGAGCAGCATCTGCGCGAGCAGCTCCATCGACTCTCCGACTATGCCGTCGCCGTCCCGCGCGAGCACTCACAGCTGGTCGCTGTCGCGCCACACGAGCCGCGCCGGAGAGCCCGCAGGATTATTGCGGCGATGGCAGCGATGGCGGTCCTTGTGACAGCGGGTGCGGTCCTATTCGTCGTATCGCGCGATGACGAACCTGCGAGTCGCGTGCATGTCATCGGATCGGTTGCGAACGTTGTCGCGCCGGGCGCGCTGCGGGTTCTGCCCAAGGCGCCGATCAGCGGGCGAATCGGACCCAGCGCAGTGTGGGACGGAACGGAAATGATCATCTGGGGCGGCTCGATCCCGAACGCCAGCACTGGCGAGACTGCACAAGCTGACGGCGCCGCGTACAACCCCCGGACCAACACCTGGCGTGTGCTTCCCCAAGCACCGATCGGTGGGCGTGCGTACGCGAGCGCGGTGTGGACGGGCACCGAGCTGATTGTGTGGGGCGGCAACGGCAGCGGCGGTGTCCTGGGTGACGGCGGCGCGTACAACCCAACGACGAACACGTGGCGCCCTATCGCGGACGCGCCGATCGCGCCGGCAATGAAGAGCGCCACGGTATGGACCGGTCGAGAAATGATCGTCGTCGGCGGCTTGAACGGCGGTCCCGATACTGCGGCGTACGACCCAACCGCAGATCGCTGGCACAAGCTCCCCAACGCGCCCAGCGGGATCACACCGCCGTATCCGCAGGCCGTCTGGGCAGGTACCGAAGCGATCTTCTTGCTCAACGGTGGAACTCGGCCCTCGCCCGGATCACCCGCTGCCCCCAACGTCCTCGTGGCGTATGACCCCGCCTCGAGGCAATGGACCACCCTTGCAACCGTCGATTCCGCGGGAAGTTTCGGTTGGCTGGTATGGACCGGTCAGAAGCTTCTCGCCTTGGCGGGCACGCCGAATCAAGATGGCATGTTCGACCTGCGGACCCGGAGTTGGTCTCGGGATATCACTCCACCGCCCCTGCGCGGCGCCGCTGCCAATGGCCCGGTTTGGAGCGGCAGCGAGGCGATCTTCTGGGGCGGCGGCGACGTCGGTCTCGCATACGAACCCGCAACCAGCTCGTGGCGCACATACAACGCTGGCGGGTTGCGACCGCGTGTCGACGGCGCCATCGTTTGGGCAGACGGTGTTCTCATCGGCTGGGGAGGCTTCGTCAACAACGCTGATGGATCAAGCAGCGCCGACGACCAAGGCATCCTCTATCGGCCGGCGATCGAGACATCTCCTTCAGTGCCGAGCGCGGGACCGACCCAGGCCCGCACTGCTCCGACGAGGTCGCGTGGCGGACTGGATGCCAAGAACGCCATCCACACCGCGTTCTTGAACTGGATCAACGCCCACCCCCACGACGACGTCGGCGATTACGTCGAAGACGCCCCATCGATCATCAACTCGCTCCGCCAGGGCATGGCGCAACACACCGCTTCAGACCTTGCCAAGTACTCCGGCCGCATCGAGTCGGTAGAGATGACGGACACGACGCATGCCGCCGTGCGCTACAGCATCCTCTTCGACGGATATCCGCAATACGCCAATCAACCCGGGGAAGCGATCAAGATCGACGGGGTGTGGAAGGTGTCGCGAGAAACGGTCTGCCATCTGCTCACGTTCGGCGGTATCACCTGCCCGCCCCGCACGACAGCAACGAGCCCGACTGGCAGCTGACGCGGACGGTGTAACTCGATCTCCACGCGCGCCCGCCGCGATGACCGACCGCTTGAGGAGCTATTCGCACGCGGGGCTTACGCGCTCGCCGGCAGTCGGAAGACCGGGACTTCGGCCGGAATTGTCGGATCGTCGACGAGGCTCTGATCGGTCAGGGATGCCGTGTCCAGGTGCTCCGCCAGGACGACGAAGCACGCGTCGGTCGCGGTCATGTCTGCTTAGGTTCAGGCGTCGCTGCGTCGTGGGCGTCCGTCGTCGGATCGGGCGGCGCCACGTCGTTCTCCGTGTCGCTTATGCCAACACCTCTTGCGGCCCGCGCCCGTGGCTCCAGTTCATCGGCCGCAGGTGGCTGGCGTGACTGGAGCTCAAGCGCCTCGATATTGCAGACGACAACCACACCGCTGACCAGGCGTTCTGGCAATCGCTGGGAACGATCCCCAGGGCCTTGCGGCCCGAGGATGAAACTGGTCACATTCACGGGAGGAAACCAGCGTCGACGGGCGTTCGAGCCGACGTAGGTGTCACACCCGCCCGCTATACGTGAAGGCAGCGAGGGGTTAGGAAAGCGAATGAGCGTGATGAGCGAGCCGGCAGAGGTAGAGGTCGCGACGGAGCAGGAGATGCGTGACGGTGTCGCGCTCGCGCTCGGCCGCATCGGCTTCACCTACGAAGAGCTCGCCGCGCAGGCCCACGACAACCGATTCGCGTCGGAAGAAGCGCGCCTGGTCTGGTTCGCGATCTCGCCGCCCGACGGTGCCGTCTGCTGACCCTGCGCTCGAGCGCCAAGCTCGCGACTTCGCAGACACCCGTAACGACCTCCTGAATCGGACGGTCTGCGACGGCATTCGAGTGAGCGCCGTGCTGGACCCGCACAGCGGGCGGTGCTTCGTCGCGATGGGCATCCGCAAGGGTGATCACATTCCGCACGAAATGATCCCGCTCGGCATCGGACGCGGAAAGCCCCCCGCGTATCTCCGGCTGCTGCACGTACTCCGCTGGGACGACGAGCACCAGTTCCTCGCCGACGAACGCTCGTACATCGGCGTGTACTGCCGGCCCGAGATGACCGACGACGCATGCCTCGTTCGCTCCGACTTCAACCGCGACCTACGCGTCAATCCCGATGAGCATCCGTATCCGACCGCGCACATGCACGTGTACGGCAAGAACGCAGCGCACGACGAGCTCTGTGCTTCGACGCCGTCGATGGCGCCTGGCCTTCACGAACTCCACTTCCCGACCGGCGGCCGGCGCTTCCGGCCGTCGCTCGAGGACGCGGTCGAGTTCACGATCGTCGAGCGGATCGTTACAGCGCCACGGGATGAGTGGCGCGACGCGGTCGCGGAACATCGCGGCGAAGTGGGAGGAGCTTCAGCTCCGCGTGGCGGTGCGTCGGAATCCCGAGGCGGCGGCGCTGCAGCTCACCGCGGACGGCTGGGACGTGAGGCCGCCACCGGTCCAGCCCGTGATCAACATGTCTAAGCGACCGTCCAAGCGTTGACCTATCCGGGAAGCTGACCCGTCGCGACTCGCGTCAACACTTCGACGACGACGTCGCGACCGATCGATGACGCTGCGTCGCGCATCGCTTGAAGCTTTGTCTTCTTCTCCGGGTCGTCGGTGCGTTCGATGTCGGCGCGCAACACAGCGAGCAGCGACTCGTAGAGATCACCGGACGGCCACTGACCCGTTTCACGCCGGGCCTTCTCGGTGATCCCGTGAATGTGGATGATGCGGGTCGGCCCGAATGTCTTGGTCACCCGGCCCTCGAAGTAGTTCGCTTCGAGCAGCGCCTGCAGCGCGAGGGCGATCTCGTCTTCGCCCAAGCCCGTCGCCGTCGCGAGAGGGCTCCCTTCGATCGACTGGCCGTCGGCGTCGAGCTCGACCGCCGCCTCGAGCACCGGGAGGTCTAGGCGGTACCACCTGTCTTCGGCCATGAGCGAGACGATAACTGGGCCGATCAGTTCTCGTGACGAGGTCTTTTGCGTGTAAGCACGCCGGTGTGGGCCAGGTGGCTGATAAGGACGAGCTGGCTGTCTTGCTCTGTCGGCAATGCGGTGGTGGCACGCGGAGGTTCTCACCGGTCTCGTCGGGCACATGCGAGGCCACGTAGCGACGGACGATCTCATTGGCCAGCGAGGGAGGCCGCGGCTTGGCTACAACCAGGTGATGGCTTGGTCGGTTCGACGTATCGATGCCGTTGCGAGGCAGCAGTTGTCGTGTTCGTGACCATGGCACATCCATGGCACACGGCAACGAGAAACGACGGCAACCAACGGCAGACAGCGAACACCGTTTGCGCTGGTCAGCCGGTGCTTCCGCGCATGACCCCAGGCCCGACGGCCCTCCGAATCAGATGTCGTAGTACAGGTAGAACTCCCAGGGGTGCGGGCGGAGCTGCACCTCGGCGATCTCTCGCTCCCGCTTGAACGTGACCCATGTGTCGATGACGTCGGGCGTGAACACGTCGCCCTTCAACAAGAAGTCGTGGTCGGCTTCCAGCGCGGCGAGCGACTCGTTCAGCGAGCCCGGAACCTGCGGCACCTGGGCGAGCTCCTCGGCCGGCAGGTCGTAGAGGTCGCGGTCGAGGGGCTTGGGCGGCTCGATGCGGTTCTGGATGCCGTCGAGACCGGCCATCAACATCGCCGAGAACGCGAGGTACGGGTTGCACGACGGGTCGGGACAGCGGAACTCGAGCCGCTTCGCCTTTGGTGACTTCGAGTACAGCGGGATGCGGACCGCCGCGGAGCGGTTGCGCTGCGAGTACACGAGATTCACGGGCGCCTCGTACCCCGGCACCAACCGCTTGTAGGAGTTCGTCGTCGGGTTCGAGAACGCGCAGATCGCGGGTGCGTGCGACAGCAGGCCGCCGATGTACCACCGCGCGTTGTCGGACAACCCGGCGTAGCCCTTCTCGTCGAAGAACGTCGGCTCGCCGCCCTTCCACAACGACTGGTGCACGTGCATCCCGGAGCCGTTGTCCATGAAAATCGGCTTCGGCATGAACGTCACCGAGTAGCCCGCGGCCCAGGCGACGCTCTTCAGCACGTACTTGTAGAGCATCAGCTTGTCGGCCATGCGCGCGAGCGAGTCGAAGCGCATATCGATCTCGGCCTGGCCGGCGGTGCCCACCTCGTGGTGCTGCACCTCGATCTCCACACCGACCTGCTCGAGCACACGGATCATTTCGGAGCGCAGGTCCTGGAAGTGGTCCATCGGCGGGACGGGGAAGTAACCCTCCTTGTACCGGGGCTTGTACGCGAGGTTCGGTGCGCCTGACAGCTCACGCTCGCGACCCGAGTTCCACACGCCTTCGACGGAGTCGAGGAAGTAGTAGCCCGAGTACTGGTTCTGGTCGAAACGGGCCGAGTCGAAAATGTAGAACTCGGCTTCCGGGCCGAAGTACGCCGTGTCGGCGATACCAGTCGACACCAGATAGGCCTCGGCCTTCTGGGCGATGTAGCGCGGGTCGCGCGAGTACGACTCGCCGGTGACCGGGTCACGCACGAAGGCGTTGATGTTCAGCGTCGGATGCTGACGGAACGGGTCGACGATCGCCGTCGCGGGATCCGGGATCAGGAGCATGTCCGACTCCTGGATCTCCTGGAAGCCGCGGATCGACGATCCGTCGAAACCCAACCCGTCCTCGAAAACGTCTTCCGTGAGCTCGTGCGCGGGTATCGAGAAGTGCTGCATCAGGCCGGGGAGGTCGCAAAAGCGCACGTCCACGACCTCGATGCCCTGGTCTTTCATCGTCTTCAGGACGTCGTTTGGAGTCCCTGCCATTGCGACCTCTTTCGCGCTCACGCCGAATCGTCGGCGCGCTCGTCTAGCTCAGGCTTCGAGCGCGCCGCACACCGTGTCGGTGATCAGGCGCGTCACCACGTACGGATCCATGTTTGCGTTGGGCCGGCGGTCCTCGATGTAGCCCTTCTGGTCGAGCTCCACCTGCCACGGGATGCGCACCGACGCACCACGGTCGGAGACGCCGTAGTTGAACTCGTTCCACGGCGCGGTCTCGTGCAGACCGGTCAGGCGGTGCTCGATGTCGGAGCCATAGTTCTCCACGTGCTCCGCCGCCTTCTTCCCCAGCGCCTCGCACGCCTTGATGATCGCGTCATAGCTCTCGCGCATCTCCTTGGTCGAGAAGTTCGTGTGCGCGCCCGCGCCGTTCCAGTCGCCCTTGACCGGCTTGGGGTCGAGCGTCGCGCTCACGTCGAAGTCTTCGGCGACGCGGTACAGCAGCCACCGTGCGATCCAGAGCTGGTCGGCGACCTCGAGCGGACTGAGCGGACCAACTTGGAATTCCCACTGGCCGGGCATCACCTCGGCGTTGATGCCGGAGATCGAAAGGCCCGCGGTGAGACACGCGTCGAGGTGCGCTTCGACGACGTCGCGGCCGTACACCTCGTCGGCACCGACGCCGCAGTAATAGAAGCCCTGTGGTGCCGGGAAACCACCGACCGGGAACCCGTGCGGACGACCGTCCTTGAAGAACGTGTACTCCTGCTCGATGCCGAACAGCGCCTCGTGCTTGGCGTACTTCTGCGCGACCGGTTCGAGCAGCGCGCGCGTATTCGTGACGTGCGGCGTCATGTCCGGAAGCAGCACCTCGGCCATCACCAGCAGGTTGTCGCCACCGCGGACCGGGTCCGGGCACGAGAACACCGGACGCAGCACACAGTCGGAGTTCGAGCCCGGCGCTTGGTTCGTGCTCGAACCGTCGAATCCCCAGATCGGAAGGTCCTTGCCGCTGGGCAGGATCTTCGTCTTCGACCGCAGACGCGCCGTCGGCTCGGTGCCGTCGATCCAGATGTATTCGGCCTTGATCACAGGTGCTCCTTATCGACGGGCGCGATTGGGTGCGGTTGTCGGGTGCGAGTCTTCCGGGCGGCAGTTACTCGGTCGTTGCCCGAGTGTGAACGCTCTGTTACTGCCCCCGCCTCGGATCGGAAGGCCTGGTCAGCGGCCGTAAAGTAGGCGTATGGAGCGCCAGCTCGAGTACGTCCTCCGCACCGTCGAAGAGCGCGGCGTGCGGTTCGTCCGCCTGTGGTTCACCGACGTCCTGGGCTTTTTGAAGTCGGTCGAGATCACGCCCGCGGAGCTCGAGGTCGCGCTCGAGGAGGGCATGACCTTCGACGGCTCGACGATCGAGGGCTATAGCCGCATCCAGGAATCCGACATGCTGGCCCGGCCGGACGCCAACACCTTCGAGTTGCTGCCCAACAGTCGCGACGGTGACGCGGCGATCGCGCGGATGTTCTGCGACATCGAGATGTTCTCAGGTGAGCCGTTCGATGGCGACCCGCGCTACGTGCTGAAGCGCAACCTCGAACGAGCACGAGAGAAGGGCTTCACGTTCTTCGTCGGCCCGGAGATGGAGTTCTTCTACTTCCGCACCACGAAGAAGATCGAACCGCTCGACAACGCGGGATACTTCGAGTTGACCGCGCACGACCTCGGCTCAGAGCTGCGCAAGCAGACCGTGCTGCGGCTCGAAGCGATGGGCATCCCCGTCGAGTATTCGTTCCACGAGAACGGCCCGTCCCAGCACGAGATCGACCTGCGCTACACCGACGCCCTGACGATGGCCGACAACGTGATGACGTTCCGGCTCATCACGAAAGAAGTTGCCGCCGACAACGGCGTGTATGCAACGTTCATGCCCAAGCCGATTGCGGGCGCGTTCGGCTCAGGGATGCACACGCACTTGTCGCTGTTCGAGGGCGACGTCAATGCCTTCCACGACCCCGGAGACGAATACGGGTTGTCGAAGGTGGCGAAGCACTTCATCGCCGGCCTGCTCGTGCACGCGAGCGAGATCTGCGCGGTCACCAACCAGTGGGTGAACTCCTACAAGCGGTTGATCCCGGGTTACGAAGCGCCCGTGTACAAGTGTTGGGCGCGCAACAACCGCTCCGCGTTGGTACGCGTGCCGCTCTCGAAGCGCGGCAAGAACGAGTCGGTGCGCATCGAGTTCCGCGCGCCTGACCCGGGATGCAATCCGTACCTCGCGTTCTCGGTGATGCTGGCCGCCGGCCTCAAAGGCATCGACGAGGGCTACCAACTCCCGCCGGAAGCGACCGACAACATCTACGCGCTGACCGAGGCTGAACGGCTGGCCGAGGGCATCCATTCGCTGCCGGGATCGCTGCGGGACGCGCTCGACGCGATGGAGCGCTCGGAGATGGTTGCCGAGGCGCTGGGCGAGCACGTCTTCGAGAACTTTCTCGTCAACAAGCGGCGCGAGTGGGCGGAGTACAAGTCCGACGTGACGCCGTTCGAGATCGCCCGCTACCTTCCGACGCTCTGATCGAGAGGCTTGCGGGTGGGCTCACTCAACGATCTCCTGCTGGTCTTTCCCGACCCGCCGCCGCCGCTGCTTGCGCAGACGCTCGACCTCTCCGCGTTGCGGTGGAAGTCGGTGTCGAACGCGGCAGTTGCGATGCAGTACGAACCGGCCGACGGCTGGACCGGCGCGGTCGTCTGCGCCGACGTCGACCCGGAGGGCGCGTTCACGCTGTGCCGCACCTTGCGCAAAGGCGACTCCCGCGTCGAGTCGATCCTGCTCTTGATCTCGGGCGCGCAGCTGCACGAGCTCGAGCACCGCGAGGACCTCTTCGACGACTTCTGCCTCTCGCCGTTCCACCCGAAGGAGCTGGAGTCGCGTCTGCGTCATCTGATGTTCCGCGCCGGCCGCTCGGGTTCGCCGGAGGTCGCGTCCTACGGCGACCTGTTGTTGAACTTCGAGACGTACCAGGCCGCGATCAGCGGGAAGCCGCTCGACCTCACGTACATGGAGTACGAGCTGCTGAAGTTCTTCGTTACCCATCCCGGCAAGGTGTTCACGCGTGAACAGCTGCTGTCCCGTGTTTGGGGCTACGAGTACTACGGCGGCGCTCGCACGGTCGACGTGCACGTCCGCCGTCTGCGCGCCAAGCTCGGCGAGGAGCACGCGAACCTGATCCAGACCGTACGTTCGGTCGGCTACCGGTTCGGCTCCTCCGGCCGCTGGCCCACAAGCGGTTCTCCGAACGAACTTGCGTGAGCTACTCGGCCCACAGCCGAGTTCGCCACGCATGTTCGGCTAGGTCGCCTCGGGTTCCGCGCTGGTGCGGCGGTCGGCGTCCTCGGATTGGATCCAGCCCTGGAGCGCGGACCAGATCGCGCCGACGAGCATCAGGCCGATCGGTCCGACGATGAACAGCGCAATGAGAATTGCGACGGCCCCGATCACGTGCGAAACCATAGAGCATGGAATCCGCCGTCACTCCCATCCGGCAGGCGCTGTATCGCGGGAGCCGCGCCGCGGCCGACAAGCTGCTCGCCGATGGCGCCGTGTCGAACGTCTTCGACGCCGCGGCCCTGGGCGACGCCGCCAAGCTCCGAGAGTTCTTCGCGACCGATCCCGAGCTGGTGCACGCCTGGTCAGCCGACGGCTTCACGGCGCTGCACTTCGCGGCGTTCCTGGGCGGTCCCGAAGCTGTGCGCGTGTGTCTCGATGCCAGTGCCGACGTCGCCGCGGTTGCGCGTAACGAGATGCGCGTGCAGCCGCTGCACAGTGCGGCTGCGAATGGCAACGTCGAGTCGTGTCGCCTGCTTCTTGCTGCAGGAGCGGACCCGCACGCGCGTCAGCAGCGCGACTTCACGCCGATGGACGCGGCTACGCAGGAGCACAACGAGGAGCTGATCGCGCTCCTGCGCACCTACGGGGCGTAGGCCCAGACCTCGATCTCGACCTCGGCGCCGCCGGGCAGCGCCGAAACCTGCACGGTCGACCGGGCCGGACGATGGTCCCCGAACGCCTCGGCGTATACCGCGTTCACCGTCGCGAATTGCGCGATGTCGGTGACGAACACCGTCGTCTTGGCGACGTCCGCGAGCGATGCCCCACAGTCGTTGAGCACCGCCGCGATGTTCGCGAGTACCTGACGCGCTTGAGCCTCGACGCCTTCGACGATGCGGCTCGTCACCGGATCGAGGCCGACCTGGCCGGCGCACACGATCCAGTCACCGGCACGAACTGCAGGTGAGTACGGCCCGGCAACGGGCGGTGCATTCGGTGTTGAGAGGGGCTTTACCGTCATATGGCTCCCTCGCTGCGCCATCCGTGGCTGCGCTGCGTCCGCACGATCATCGGACAGGAAACGTATCGGGGCAGCCGAGCGCGTTCCACGTCGCCGCCGCGACGGCCGCGAACACCGCATCGGTCGCACGAGCACGCGGCGGACCAGCGGCGTCGACGATCGTGATGTCGACGGCCGGCGTGTCGACGGCGCGCAGCACACCAAACGAACGGATCGTCAGGTCATAGATCTCGCCCGTCTCCGGATCGACGGTGAGCGCTTCCGAGAGCACCCAACCGAGGGCCATATGCGAGGCGCCGATCGCGTAGGACCGCAACACAACTTCGTCGAGTGGATCGCCGGCCCCCACCTCGACACCCACGTGTGTCACCTTCCGACCCTCGACGGTGACGCGCTGCGTCGGCGCGCGCCCCGCTCGGTGTGACGACGTCGAGGTCGCGACCAAGTGCGCCGGCGACGAGCACCGCCTGCTCGGCAAGCCCCGCCGCGCGCAGGTCGGCACTCACTCGTGGCCCACGCACGTCCGCCTCGCTCCAATGTGCGCGCACATCGATGCCGGGCGGAGACGGCCAGACGCGCGGTATGCCCGCGCCACGAACGACCACGCCGTCGATCTCGACGACGTTGTCGCGCGAACAGCGACCGCGGCGATCGGCGCACGCTTCGGACCGAGCCGCACCACATCCTCACGCGAGTACGCGACGCGGACCGTTCGTCCTAACTGGTCGGCGAGCTCCCGAGCCGCGAGCGGAGCGAGCGAGTCAAGCTTGCCGCCGAACGCGCCCCCGTTCGCCAAAGGCGATGCCGGCGCGCCACCGGGCATGCACCACGACGCGTCGGGCTCGAGGTACGCCGGTTCGACCCACGACGTCGCGAGCTGCACGCCACCGGGCGGACACGCCGGCATGCGGTCGAGCAACGGCGGCTTGCTCTCGAGCGTGGTGCGCCGGCCTTGAACCTTTCCCGCGGCGGCGCGCGCCTCCAGCAGCGATTCACCGACGACCCACCGCGTCCCGGCGGCCTCGACGAAGGCGGCCGAAGAACTCGGTGGCAACGGGACAGCAACAAGTGCGTCGCGTGGCGCGGTGTCGTCGGCGAACTGCGCACCGCCCAATGGCACGTCACTTCCGACGCGCTGCAGCACGCCGCCTTCGAGCGATGCGCGCTGTGACGCGCGCTGGAGGTCGCGCACACCTCCTGCGGTGCGCCCCGCGATCGCGTCGCGGACGGTCAGCCATCCGGTGCAGCGGCATAGATGAGCCGCAAGGCTGCGGTCGACGTCGCGCGCTCGAGTACCCGCGAACCGCATGACGATTCCCGGTGTGCAGAACCCGCATTGCGATCCACCGGACGCAACGAATGCGTCGGCGAAACGATCGCGGACAGTCGGATCAAGGCCTTCGATCGTCGTGACCGCGCGGCCGGCGACACGCGCCAGCGGTGTCACGCACGCGACGCGAGGTTCGCCGTCGACGAGCACGGTGCAGCAACCGCACTGGCCTTGCGGCGCGCAACCGTCCTTGGCAGCAACCAGCCCAAGCCGTTCCCGAAGCGCATCGAGCAGCGTCTCGGCGGGCTGCGCGTCGATCTCGACCGCCGACCCGTTGCACACGAAGGCGATGGGCGCACTCACGCCGGAAAGGCTATGGACGCGCGCACGATGTCCATTGCGGGCCGTTCGCTAGCACCTATCGTGCCTGCGCATATGCACAGCGCGCGAAATTCCGCGCAGTCTGTGAGGGTGTAGGCACTTGCTCCCCACACGTGCCAAGCACCACGGTTCGCGCGCGTGCAACGCCAACAACGCGGTCATGATGCACAAATGGTCCCACTTCGACAAGACAGTGAGTCTCGGCAGAAATGAATATTTTCGCGTTACGTGTTCGCGGCTTCACATCCTTCTTTCGCGGGTATCGCCTACATAGAGTGATGATCGTACGTGGGGGCAATTCGCGTTCTCGTCGGTGCGCCTTCCACCGCTGCGGGTTAACAGCGACGGAGAGGGGCGCACGGTGGCAAGGAGTCTGTCGCCGGACATCTACAGCGACGATGGAACGACGATCACACAGACGTCGAACAACGTCGCGTACACGTTGCCGGGAGAAATGTCGATCGACTTAGGAACGCACGAGATCAGCATTGATCTCCAGTCGGTCGATGGTGTTCGAACGTCGAAGGCGTCGCGCTTCGACAGCGACCTCCAAGTCGCGCCGATCACGAGGATTGCGTTCCGGAAACCGGGGACCGACCGAGGTAAGCGCGTGTTCGACATCGTCGTTGTCGCGATAACCGCACCACTGTGGTTTCCCCTTCTGGGTCTGCTCGCGTTCGCCGTGAGGTGCACGTCTCGAGGCCCCGCGTTCTACGCGCAGGAGCGCCTCGGTCGCGGCGGCACTCCCTTCCGTTGCGTCAAGTTGCGGACGATGACCGCCAACGCCGACGGCCATCTCGAATCGTTGTTGTCCTCCGATCCCGAGCTCCGCAACGAGTTCGACGACATGTTCAAGCTGCGGCTTGATCCCCGGGTGACACGCTTCGGCCGGGTGCTGCGGCGCACGGGACTCGACGAGCTCCCGCAGCTGTTCGCCATCTTTACCGGCGAGATGAGCCTCGTCGGCCCGCGCCCGATCGTGTCCCGTGAGACGAAGTACTACGGCGAGTACCTCCCGGTGATGCAGAGCGTGCGGCCCGGCCTCACGGGCCTGTGGCAAGTCTCCGGTCGCAACGACATCCCGTATCCGCTGCGGGTTGCGTGTGACGTGCAGTACGTACTGACGCGCACGCTCTGGTCGGACGCCAAGTTGATCGCCAAGACCGCGTCGCTCGTGTTCCGACCGTCGCAGCGTGGTGCTTACTGAGCTGACTCGAAGCGTTCGAGCAAGCGGGCGGCGTTCTCTCGCTCGCTGAACTCTGCGACCACTCGCTCGCGCCCGGCCGTGCCGAGTCGCCGGCGCAGAACCGGATCTTCATAGAGCTGCTGCAGCGCGTCCGCGAGCGCGTCGTGGTCGCCGGCATCCACGAGCAGACCGGTCTCGCCGTCGATGACGAGTTCGGCAATACCCGAAAGCCGGGACGCGACGACCGGGACAGCACACGCGAGCGCCTCCATGAGCGCAACCGGAATGCCCTCCATCTGTCCGCTCGCGACGACGATGCTCGCCAGCACGACGACGTCGGCAGCTTTGACGATCTCGACGACTTCATCGCTGCGAAGCGCGCCCGCGAGCGTCACTCGGTCCGTCAGGTCCAGGCCCCGCAGCTGCGCCTCGATCGCGCCCCGTTCGGCACCCTCCCCCACGAGCACGCAGTCGAACGGGATGCCCCGGTCGCGCAGGCCGGCCAGGCCGTCGATCAGCACCCGATGGCCCTTGTAGGCCTGGAGACTTGCGACGCACACAATGCTGAAGCCATCGCCTCCCGACGCGCATTCGCCGGCAGGCGTGAACCGCTGTGGATCGACGCCGCATCGAACGATCACAATCTTCGACCGCGCCCGTTCGCCGTAGCGGGCCGCGAGGTACTCACGGTTGAAGCCGGAAATGACCGCCACGAACGACGCGGCCGAGAGCTTCTGCTCGAGCATCGTCCGATTCATGAAGATGTCGTGCGCGTGCGCGGTGAAGCTGAACGGAATCCCGGTCAGACGCGTGACGACATACGCGGCGAGCGCCGGATGCGTCGCCCAATGCGCATGCACGTGGTCGACGTGTTGTTGCTCGGCGTCGCGAGCGAACCGAGCCGCCTTGGGGACGACGATCCACGCGTGCACGAGAAACTGGGGCGATCGCCAGTTGCCCCGCGTCGCATCCCACCACGCCGAGAAGTACGCCTTCGGCCGGCGTCGCATCCAGTACCACTGCGCCCGAAGCGTCGACAGCCGCCAGAGTGGCGCCGTGCGAAGCCGGCGCATGAACGGCTCCGCCTCCGGATGCACGACGACCGCGCGTTCGCGGATGAGCGCAAAAAGCTCGATCGATGCGCCCAACTCCTCGAGAGCGCCCATCTCTCGCGCGATGAAGGTCTCGGTGGTGCTCGGAAACCGGGAGATGATGTATGCGACGCGCATGTCGAGCGGCGAACGATAGCGCGCCGACCGAACGTTGCCCTATCCGACGACCTTCATCTCGTGCGCGCCGATGTCATACCCCGAACCCTGGGGGCGGAGCGTTCCGAACGCGTCGTCACCGGCGCTCGCGGCGACGCCTTTGTCGATCGCAGACAATGACGTCGACTGGAGCCGGTAGTCGTTCACATCGACACTGAACGTTCCCTCGCCGGCAAGACGCGCGTCATTGGAAGCGCCGCGGGTCGTGAACAGATTCGCCGCCGCGCTCACTCCGCCCGCCGCAGTGCCGGACGTCACGGCGCCGGAACGCGGGACGACGAGATTGTTGCGGAGCAGCGTGCCGGCGTGCGCACCGGCGTCGAAGCAGATGCCGCAGTTCCACGTGTTCACGATTGTGTTGTTGTCGAAGACATCGTCGACGAGCCCCGAGCCGTTCGTCGCGCGCCGGAAATTCACGCCGGTACTCGTATTCATCACGACGTTGTTGCGGATCGTGTTGCTGCTGTTCCTCGGGCTGTTCTCGTCGGCGAGCGCGATTCCGATCGCGAGCAGCCGGTACGCCGAAGGCCCACCCGACGGCCGTGCGGTCTCCGACTCGAAGACAACGTTCTTCTCGACGGTCGCGTGTTGGGTGCCGTCGAGGTAGATGTCAACGGAGAAGTTGTCGTGCACGGTGTTCCCGACGACGAGCTCGTAATCCGTGACCGTCATGCCTTCGCCGTCGTTGTCGTGGATCCGGTTGGCACGGACGACGTTGTGGCCGTAAGCGTGGGGGCCGCCGTTGTAGTGGTTGATGGCGGATTCCCAACCACCCGTGACGACGCAGCGATCCGCGGCCGTGTGGCAATCATTTGCCTGGACGGTGAAGCTGATGTCATTGCCGACGTACTCGTTGTCGGTTGCGGCAGCCGACCAGTTGGTTGTCAGCAGGCCGGCGTTCGCAATGTTCGTGATCGTCGTGTTCTCGACCCGGTTGTGCGAACCATCGTTGACGAGCCCGCGACCGGACGAGTTGCGGATCGTCAGGTTCTGCACGGTCAGGTAGTCGGCGCCACCCCCGATGTTGAAGAGGCCGTCGGTGCGACCGATCGACAGTCCGGCGCCGTCGATGACGGCCGTCTCCCCCGGAGCGCCGGTCACCGTGATGCGCGCGCCGGCAGTGCCGGCCCGGCTCAGATTCACTCTTTCGCCGTACACCCCGGCGCGCACGCAGACGACCTGGCCCGGGATCGCCACTGCCTCCGCGTGCGAGATCGTGCGAAACGGCGCGGATGATGTCCCCGAGTTCGCATCCGAACCCGACGTCGAAACGAAGCGCGTGCAGCCGGGCTGCGCAGGCACCGTCGTCGTTGTCGTCGTCGTCGGCGGCCTGACCGTCGTGGAAGTCGTCGACGTCCTAGAAGTCGTCGAGGTCGTTGACGTCGTCGTGGTCTTCGTCGTTGGCGGCGTCGTCGTCGGTGCCGTCGTCGTCGGGCCGATCTGGATCGTCGCAATCGCGCTCATCGCATCGATGCCCGGGGCCGTGAGGTGGGCGCGGTACGAGAACAGGCCGCTGCCGCCGTGCCGGTCCAGCAGCGCGCCGGTCGGCCGGGGGCGGTTGCGAAGAGAGATGCGGACCCAGCTGCCCGCCTCGCTGCGCCGTTGGATCTCGAGCGCGCTGCCGTCGCGTTCGGGCAGCGCCGCGAACCTCCAGGCCACCTTGGTCGCGCCCCGCTCCAGGCTCAACGTCAATGCCGGCACCGGCAAAGAGCTCGCCCTATTCGCCGATGCGAGCGCCATCGATACGGACGCGCCCGACGCCGTGATCACCGCCGCCGCCAGCGCGAGGCCGCGTCGCCGTCTCCGTCCTTGGATGCCCATCGTTCCCCGTCGCCGCTCGCCGGCACGATCCGTGTGCCGCGGGGATTGTACCTTCTGAGCGGTTTGGGGAGATAGTCGGCAGGCCTACGGCTCGCTAGGGCAGCTCGTAAGCGCCGATGTCGAAGCCCGCACCTTGCGGGCGCGGCGTCCCGAATGCGTCATCGGTGGCCGTCGAGACCACACCCTTGTCGATGGCGGCGGCCGACGCGGTCTCCAGCCGGTAGTCCTTGGGCGCGAAGCTGAATGTCTGCTCTCCGGGCAGCCGAACGCCGTCGGAAGCACCGTCCCTCGTGAACACGTTCGCCTCCGAGGTGATGCCGCGAGCCCCCGTCCCGGAGGTCACGGTGCCCGACCGAACCATGACGAGGTTGTCGCGGAGAAGCGTCCGGGCGTGCGCGCCCGCATCCAGGCAGATGCCGCAGGTCGAGCTGTTGACGATCGTGTTGTTGTCGATGACGTCGTCGATGAGCCCCGAGCCGGGCGTCGCATCCCAGAAGTCGAGTCCGGTGCTGGTGTTCACCACGACGTTGTTCCGGATCGTGTTGTCGCGGTTGCGGGGGCCGCGCTCGTCGGCGAGCGCGATTCCCATCGCCAGCAAGCGGTGCGCGGACGGGCCGCCCGTGGGCTTCGCCTTCTCGGACTCGTAAACGAAGTTCTTCTCGACCGTGGCGTGTTGTGTGCCGTCGAGGTAGACGTCAACGGAGAAGTTGTCGTGCAGGGTGTTGCCGACCACCCGGTCGTAGTCCGCGACGGTGATCCCCTCACCACCGTTGTCGTGGATGTCATTCGCCCGGTAGACGTCGTGTCCGTACGGATGATTGCCCTCGGTGTAGTGATTGACCGCGGACTCCCAGCCGCCCGTAATGCGGCACGGATCCGACGGGGTCAGGCAATCGTTGCCCTGCACTGCATAGCTGATGTCGTTGCCGGCGTATTCATTGTCGGTCGCAGCTGCCGCAAGATTCGTGGTCAGGAGGCCCGCCTGACGCGTGCGTGTGATCGTGGAGTCCAGCACGCGGTTGTGCGAGCCTCCGTTCTCGAGGCCTCGACCCGACGAGTTGCGAATCGTCAGGTTCTGGACAGTGACGTAGTCGGTGCCGCCCGCGATGTGGAACAAGGCCTCGGCCCGGCCGATCGAGAGGTTGGCCCCGTCGACGATCGCCGTTTCGTCCGGAGCCCCGCTCACGGTGATCGGGGACGACTTGGCACCCGAGCGCGTGAGCCGAACCTTCTCGTGGTACGTGCCGCCGCGCACGCAGACGACGTCGCCCAGGCCGGCAGCGGCCTCCGCATGTGAGATCGTTCCGAAGGGCGCGGACGACGTCCCGGGATTCGTGTCGGTACCCGAGGGCGCCACGTAGCTCGTGCAACGCACCGGGGCCAACACGACGTCGGGACGCGTGAACGTCGAGCTCGTGGGCGTCTGCGTACCGAGTGCGCTCGGCGTCGAACCGGTGCGAGCCGTGAACGTTCCCAAGCTCGAGGTAACGCCCTGCACGGGGGGCGGCTTGGCCGTCGAGGTTCGGGCACTGCGCGGCGACGTGCCACCTGACGCGGAAGGACGCGTGTCCCAAGTCCAGTTCCAGTCCGTAATGCCGTGCCACCACTTCCAAGGTGCGAACGGCGCGCGCGACATTGCGCCCGCGGTCATCGGTACGAGAAGGATGAGCAACGAGGCGCATGCGACGGTCGCGCGCCACGCCACGCGAGCCCGCGCTCGCCGGCGTGCATGCAACAGCGCGGCGCGCTTGCCGCGGAGCACCGCGGGGCTCGACTGCGGTCCGGCGCGTCGCACCGCACGGCGCGAGTGCAACCGCCGAGCAGTGCGAGACTTGTTGCGCATCAACCGTCCTTGTCGCGATCACGCTGTGACGAAGTCGCAATGGCAACTTCGTTACCCGGTTCGAGATCGGCGAGTACCCCTGCGCACACCGGTGGAACCAACGGTGAAATCCGTGTTCGCCCTGGTCAGTCATGCTAAACGAAGCGATTTCGCGCGGCGAGACGCTCATACGCGACGTTTCACTCGCGTTCACCGGCTCGATGCCGTACATGCCGGAAATTGACAGGTCTGACCCACGCCGTTCGCGGAGAACATTGGTGAGGTGCGCGGAACTTCATGGACACATGGACTGAGACCGGACACAATTCGCGCGCGCCGGCGCCGGTAGTGGGGGACCGAAGGTGACGTATTCCGATTACGTGCAAGTCCTGCGCCGGTTCGTGTGGCTGGTCGGAGGAGCCGCACTTCTCGGCGGGGCAATCGCATATGCGGCCCTGAGCCTCCCCGACACGCAATACCAAGCGAAGTTCGCGGCGACGCTCGCGCCCCACACGGACGACCCCGCGACCTACGGCAACCTCATCGATGCCCTCGACCGTCGATCGATCCCCAGCACGTTCGCGCAGGTCGTCATGAGCCCGTCAGTGAAGGACGCCGCGGCCGGCGGCTCCGGCATTTCCCGGAGCGGCATCGCGATCAACGCCGTTGTCGTGACCGACTCGAACGTGATACAAGCGACGATTACGAGCAACAACTCGCAACGCACACTTGGCTACGCGGGCGCGCTGCTCAAGGCATCGACGAAATCGTTCTCGCAGCTGTACCCGCTCTACACGGTGACGCCGCTCCGGACGCCGACGGCCATCGAACAGGTGCCGCGCCACCTCCTCACCGGCGTCATCCTGGGTGCGCTGGGTGGTGCGGTGCTCGCGTATCTCCTTGCACTCGCCATCGACGCCGGGCGCCGGCCGACCAAACGCGGCCGCATCGCGCCGGCACCGTTCGCCCGGGCCCGCATCGCTGCCGCGCCGGCCGCGTCCCGTCCACCCTGGAAGCCGAGACCAAGTCGCACAGCGTCCAAGCCGTAGCAAATCCTGGCAAGCTCGACGCGATTCGATCGAAGTGTCCACGTAACGATGTTGCACGCGCGCTCCACGCGCGCACGTCACTCGAATTGGTTTTTCATCGTTTGGGTGCAGGCGGACTCGGCTACGAACTGAGAGTTCGTGAAGTGCTGAATTGCAGTGTGCTGCGAGTAGCTGCGGGGTGTTACACGCTCGGGCGTTGCCGCCGTGGGGCCGAAGAGGAAAATGTGGGTGCGAGCGTGTCGCTCGACAACGGCGGGGCTGGTGTCGCGGCGACGCCGCGCGCTGATTGGCGCGCGTCATGAGCGACGAGTCCCCCCTCGAAACCTCCGACACGCTCGAACCGCAGGGCGCGGGCCTTCACGCTGAGCCCGGTGAGGAAGCCGGCGTCCGCGATGGTCTGCGCGCCGCCACCGTAAAGGGCACCGCGTGGAGTTACGCGTCGTTCGTCACCGTTCGCGTCCCCGCGCTCGTCACGACGGTGGTGCTGACCCGGCTGGTGGCACCCAGCGACTTCGGCGTGATCGCGATCGGCCTCGTCATCCTCACGTATCTCGACGCTTTGAACGAGTTCGGGATCAGCTCGGCAGTCATCTACTCGGCCGACGATGGAGACACCGAGTTGAGCGTGGCGTTTTGGCTGTCGATGCTCACCGGCATCGGTGCCGCGTTCCTGATGACGGCGTTCGCCACGCCGCTCGCGGCCGCGTTCGACGAGCCGAAGCTGCGCACGGTGCTTCCCGTGTTGTCGATCGCGTTCGTGTTGAACAGCGTCGGCAGCGTGCACATCGCGGTACTGAAGAAGCGGCTGCAATTTCGCCAGCTGGTGCCGGTAGATGTTGCACGCGCGCTGGTGAAGGCCGTCGTCGCCATCGGCTGCGCGTTCGCAGGGTGGGGTGTATGGAGCCTGGTCGCGGGACAGCTCGCCGGCGAGCTTGCGAGCAGCGCCGCGGTCTGGCTCAGGCTGCGATGGCGCCCGTCGCTCGTATGGAACCGGGCGGTGGCCCGGCGCGTCCTGGGCTATGGCGTGCACATCATGGGCGTCGGGCTGCTCGGTGCGCTGCTCGCGGACGTGGACTACTTGATCGTCGGGCGTCGTCTCGGCTCCCAGCAGCTCGGCTACTACGCCGTCGGATTCCGCCTGCCCGAGCTCGCGGTCATGGGCATCTGCTACGCGGTGAGCGCAACGATGTTCCCCGTCCTGACCCGGCTGCGCCGCGACCCGCAAGCAATGGCACTCGGTCTCGCGAAGAGTCTGCGCGTGCTCGCACTGGTCACCGTCCCGATCGGCGTCGGGATCGCGCTGACCTCGAGCGATTTCGTCGCCACTTTCTACGGAGAGCGATGGGAGCCGACCGGCCGCGTGATGCCGTTCATCGCGATGTACGCGGTGGTGTTCTCGATCACCTTCGTGTGCGGTGACGTCTACAAGGCCGTCGGCCGGCCCGGCATCTTGACCGCGATGGGCGCCGCGCGCTTCCCGCTCGCGGTCGTCGCGCTGATCCTCGTTGCCGGGCACGGCATCGTGTGGGTCGCCGCAACCCAGTTGGCGCTCATCACCACGAACATGATCGTGCAGATGATCGTGGCACATCGCGTGCTCGGCATCCCGTTGTCGTTGTTCGCGCGATCGACGAGATCCGCCATCCTGGCGGGCGCCGCGATGGCGGTCGCGATCATTGCGTTTCGAAGCGCGCTGACCGGGTTCGGTTCGCCGAGCGCGGTTCTTCATCAGCGCCGCGATCGGTGCGGTCACCTATATCGCCGTGGCACTGGCGCTCGAACGGTCGCTCGTCGGCGAGGTCGCGGACGGTCTTCGGTCTCGGGTCGCATCATGAACGGCCGTCCGATGCGCGTTGCCCATCTCGTCGACGACCTCGGGATCGGTGGAGCCGAGAAACTCCTCGGGGTCGCGGCACGCGCGCTCACCCCCTACGGCGTCGAACTGTCCGTGCTGTCGCTCCGCGAGCCCGCGCACTCCCCCATGGTCGACGCGCTGCGCGCCCACGGCGTCGACATCGTGTGGCTGCCGTCCCAGCGGAAGCGATCGTTCCTCGATTCCGAGCGACTGCGCCGGGTGCGCGCCGCGCTCAGGGGCGGCGACTACGACCTGCTCCAGACTCACCTCCTTTATGCGAACGTCGTCGGAGCGTTGGCCGCCCACGATGCCGGGATCCCTGTCATTGCAACGCTCCATCAGACTGCGCGTGCCGTACGACGCTTCGAGCGGGAGCGAGAGCTCATCGAGTCCGTCGCGTTGAGACAGCGAGCGACGCGCATCATCGCCGTCGGGACCTCGGTTGCCGAAGCGAATCGTCGGCGGTTCGGGCGGGTGCCGATCGACATCGTGCCCAACCCGGTCTCCGCACCCGACCCGGTCGCGGCGGATGTACGTGCAGCCGTCCGCGCCGAGCTGCTCGGCCACCTCGCGGGTCCACTCGTGCTGTCGGTCGGACGGT
Organism: uncultured Actinomycetes bacterium; assembly: GCA_963837155.1. Lineage (GTDB taxonomy): Bacteria > Actinomycetota > Acidimicrobiia > IMCC26256 > PALSA-610 > DASQHW01. The sequence continues at coordinate 242,492 of CAWIMB010000001.1, forward strand.
TGGAGCCGGTCAAAGGCTTCGACGACATGATCACGGCCTTCCACGCGGTGGCCGCGCAACAACCCGAAGCGGTGCTCGCGATCGCGGGCGACGGGAGCGTGCGTGACGCGCTCGAACGCCAGGCTCAGAGGGTTGGGCTCGCGTCGAGAGTGCGGTTCCTCGGCGCACGCTCGGACGTCCCGACGCTGCTCGCCGCCGCGGACCTCTTCGTCATGTCGTCCCACTCGGAGGGTCTTCCGTTCGCGCTGCTCGAAGCGATGGCCGCGGGGCTCCCGATCGTCGCGACGGCTGTCGGCGACATCCACGCGCGCTCGGAACGGCCGGCCTGCTCGTGCCGCCCGCCGAGCCCACCGAGCTCGCCGCAGCTGTCACCCGCGCGCTCGTGTCCAGTGAGTGGCGGACCGAGCAGTCGGAGATCCTCCGCCAGCGAGCGCGCTCGGAGTACAGCGAGTCGCGCTGGGCTGCCGACATGATCCGCGTCTATCGCGCGGCTGCCGAGGAGCGGCAAGCCTCGCGGCGGCGTTCGCTCGTCGTCGCGGTCCTGACACACGGCTACAAGCCCCGCATCGGCGGCATCGAGAGTCAGCGATCATCGACGACACCTCGCTTGGCGCAACTTGGGATCGAACCGCACGTCTTCACACGCGCGGTCCCCGGTGAACCGCGCGCCGAGGCGCTCGACGGTGTGCGCGTGCGCCGGCTGATCGTGCTGCCGATCGGCTCCGGGCGCGCGGCGACACGTGCGCTTGGTTCCCGGCTCGGCCGTCCGGTGGGGTCTTTGATCTGGTCGGCGCAATGCCTGTGGTACCTCCTGCGCGTCCGACCGGACGTCATCCATGCCGACGAGGTGCTCTCGACATCACGTGTCGCACTGACCGCCGGCCGGTTGCTCGGCGCGCCCGTGGTCGTGTTCGCGCACACGACCGGTCCGATCGGCGATGTGCAGCGCAATCTGCGCACCTACTCGGGCCGGCGACTGCTCGAGGGCATTCGCCGCCGGGCGCGCCTCGTCGTGTCCGTCAGCGACCAGATCGACGAGGAGTTCCGTCGCCTCGGCATCGAGTCCGAACGCCGGTTGGTGCTGCCGAACGGCGTCGACGTCGACCACTTCGCGCCGGCGAGCGAACGCGAGCGCAAGGAGCTGCGCGAACAACTCGGATTGGGCAGCGAGTTCGTTGCCGTGTTCACCGGTCGACTGGCCCCCGAGAAGCGACTCGATCGCGCGCTCGCCGTGTGGCCGGCCGTCACCGAAGCCTCACCGCAGGCAACCCTGCTGATCGTGGGGGACGGCCCCGAAGCCGCGGCGCTCCGTGCGAGCGCACCGCCCGGGGTCCGCTTCGTCGGGTTCGCTAACGACGTGCTGCCGTACCTGCCGCGCCGCGGACGTCTTCCTCCTCACGTCTGACCTCGAGGGCGTGTCGTGTGCACTGCTCGAGGCGCAAGCCGTCGGACTCCCGGCGGTGGTCACCGATGTGGGTGCGGCGCGCGACGTTGTCAAGCACGGCGTGAACGGTTTCGTCATCGACCCTGGCGACGACGCGTCCCTTCGGGATCACCTGCGTGCGCTGGCGCGTGATCACGAGGTTGTCGAAACCATGGGCGAGGCCGCGCGGTTCGCGGCGACGAGTCGCTTTTCCCTCGACGACGTCGCACGGGCGCTTCGAACCGTGTACGTCGATGCGGCCGTCGCACGCGGTCTGGAGTCACCATGCTCGAGCTGATCTTCTGGGGCTCGCTGCTGGCGATCGCTTATACGTACGTTGGCTACCCGTTGCTGCTCGGAACGCTCGCGCGCTTCCGATCGCCTCGGCCTGATTACCCGCCATCGACGCCGTTCGTCACGTTGCTGATCGCGGCGTACAACGAGCAGGACACGATCGCCGCGAAGATCGACAACAGTCTCGCGCTCGACTACCCCGCGGATCGCTACGAGATCATCGTTGCGAGCGATGGTTCGACGGACGCCACGGCCGACATCGTCGATGGCTACTCGTCGCGCGGCGTGGTGTCGCGCCACTCCGACCTTCGTCATGGCAAGACCGCCGCAATCAACCGTGCGATGAGCAGCGCACACGGAGACGTCGTGGTGCTCTCCGATGCGAACAACCTCTATGACCCGGGCACGCTCCGTGCCGTCGTGGCGCCATTCGTCGACCCGACGGTGGGCGCCGCATGCGGCAACAAGCACATCGCGCGCGGCGACGGTGCGCTCGGCGACTCCGAAGGGACGTACTGGAAGTACGAAGGCTGGATCAAGAAGCAGGAGACGCGGCTGGGGTGCACGGTTGCCGTCCTCGGCGAGGTCTTTGCCCTCCGTCGTGCGCTGTTCGAACCGTCGCCCGAGAACATCATCAACGACGATTTCTACATCGCGATGCGGATCATCAAGCGCGGGTTCCGCATCGTCTACGCGCCCGATGCCATCTCGCGTGAACGCGTGTCGCCGACAGCCGAAGACGAGATCACGCGCCGGACGCGAATGGTTGCCGGTCTCTATCAGGCGCTGGCACGGCCGCGCGAGTTGATGCCGTGGAAGAAGCCGATCGTGTGCTGGCAAATCGTGTCGCACAAATTCATGCGGCCGCTCGTGCCCTTGTGGATGATCGCCGGTCTCGCCACCAACGTGGCGCTCGTCCTGCAGACCGGAGCCGCCGCACCATGGTTCCCGCTGCTCGTCGGCCAGATCGCGTTCTACCTCGTCGCGATCATCGGCCTGCAGTACCCCGCCGACGGCCACGTTTCGCGGGCGCTGTACCTGCCGACGTTCCTCGTCAGCAGCAATGTCGCGGCGCTCCTCGGGCTGTACCGGTTCTCGACCGGCCAGCAAACGACCCACTGGACTCGTCTCCGGAGGCGAACGTGAGCCGACGTCTCACGATCATCGGCTATCACAACGTCGAGGGCACGCATTACTTCGACGCGCCCGCCGGCCAGGGAACGCGCGGCTTCCGCCAGCAGCTTCAGCTCTTGCGGCGCGCGGCGAACGTTGTGGAACTCGGGACCGCGGTCCGCACGTGGGCCGAAGGTCGGGAGATCCCGATGCGATCCGTCTGCATCACCTTCGACGATGGCTACCGCGACTCGCTCGACGTTGCGGCGCCATTGCTCGAGCAATACTCGCTCCCGGCGACGTTCTTCCTGATCCCGGCGTTCGTGTCCACGGAATCGCATGCGTGGTGGGAACGGCTCTCGTGGTGCGTGTTGGGCGCGAGCGTTTCCACGCTGCATTGGCAGAACCGTGTGGTCCCGCTCGGCGAGCGTGCGGCACGCGTCGATGTCGTGGAGCAACTCGCGGCAGATCTCAAGACCCTCAGCCGGAGCGATCGAGAGCAAGCAGTTGAGGAACTCGTCGACCAGCTCGCGCCCGTCGGCGCGCCCTACCGGGACGACCTGTTCCTCGACTGGGACCAGAGCCGGGCGCTCGTGCAGCGCGGGTTCGAGGTGGGCTCGCATTCGTACCGCCACACGATCCTGGCGAGGGAGACAGCGGCGGAGCAGCAAGAGGACCTCACCCGATCGAAGAAGCTGCTCGAGAGTGAGCTCGACGCGCCCATCGACGGGCTCGCATACCCCAACGGGGAACACGGTGACTTCACCACCGAGACGTTCGCGGCGCTTTCGGGCGCCGGATATACACACGCAGTAACAACGATTCCGGGCCTGAATCGCCGGACGTCCCCGCTCTTCGAACTGCGTCGTGTGGTGATCTCACCCGTAACTGGCGCGCGCGGGTTGCTCGAGGGCCTCGCTCGCACGTGGAAGCCGAGACACGCGTGAGCCCTCATACACCCCTTCTCGATGCCGGTTCGCGCCTCGCGGAACGAACGGTCATGCCGGTGTGGACGCGCGGCCGCGCCGCGACGGGCGCACGCGAACAAGCGCTCGACGTCGTCGTGCTCGACGTCTCCTTGCGGCAGGGCCTCGTCGCACTCCAGCACCTCGGGCGGTCCGGCCATTTCGTCGGCGCCGTCGAATGCGAGTCGACAAAACCGGTACCCGCGTTCGCCTCGCGTCTGTGCAGCGCTCGAGCGATCATCCCCGACCGCGAGACGCAACCCGACCGCATGCTCGACGCGCTGATCGATCTCATACGGCAGCGTTCTGTTCGAGCCGTGATTCCGGTGCACGACGGGACCATCGAAGCGATCAAGACCCGCCGCGACGACCTCGACAAGGAGTGCGCGGTCGCGCTCGCGGCGCCTGCAGCACTCGACGCCGCGATCGACAAGGAGGAGACGCTTCGCGTCGCCGCCGACATCGGCATGCGGATCCCTCGGTGTGTGCGCGTGGACAGCGATGCCGACATCCGGGCTGCGATCGCCGAGATCGGGCTGCCCGCAGTCGCCAAGCCGACGCGCTCGTGGGTCACGAACGACGGCAACCCGCTGCGGCTGAGCCCGGCCGCGGTGATCGATCTCGAGGAGAGCCGGGCCGCCGTCGCTGCGCTCCGAGAGGTCGGCTCCGACGTTTTGTTCCAAGAGTGGATCCCGGGCGCACGCGAGGCGGTGAGCTTCGTCTACGCCAATGGCCGCTACTGGGGAGAGTTCGCACAAGTCGCGCGGCGCATGGTGCCGATCCTCGGCGGCAACTCGGTCGCGCGCGAGAGCATCGACCTCCCGGATGACGCCGCGGGCGCCGCGCGTCGACTCGTCGCCGAGCTCGGCCTCGAGGGCTACGCCGAGGTCGAGTTCCGGCGAGATGCCGCGGGTGTGCCCGTGCTGATGGAGATCAACCCGCGTCTGTCGGCGTCGGTCGATGTCGCGATCCGTGCCGGCGTCAACTTCCCCCGGCTGATCTATGAGTGGGCGCTGGGCGGCCGGCTCGACGGGCCGACCGGTTACCGGACGGGCGTCAAGATGCGCTGGCTCGCCGGCGACATCCGATGGGTTGTCGACAGTTTGCGTTCCCAGGACCGGCCGGACGCCGCACCGATGGGACAGGTCTTGTGGGCCTTCGCGCGCGACTTCGCCCGGCCCGCCGGATACGACTACCTCGCGCGCGACGACCTGCGGCCCGCGGCGATCGCCACGTGGGGCGCCGTCGGCTCGACACGAAGAATTGTCCGCGAAGCGACTCGCACGGAGGACCGAAGAAACATGAAGCCCAGACCAGTCGACGTCGCGATCGTGGGCGCGGGCCCGTACGGCCTTTCGCTCGCTGCACACCTCGCCGCACGCGGCGTGGACTACCGGATCTTCGGTTCGCCGATGCACACCTGGCGTTCGCTCATGCCCGAAGGCATGAACTTGCGCTCTCCCGGCTTTGGTTCGGATCTGAGCGACCCGGCCCGCAAGTTCACGCTTGCGCGCTACTGGTCCGAGAGTGACCTGCCGCAGGAGAAGCTGCAAGATCCGGTGCCGCTCGACACCTATCTGAAGTACACGCAGTGGTTCATGGACGGCACCGCCGCCCCAGTCGAGGATGTCGAGGTCCGGCGACTCGCACGCGATGCCGGCGGGTTCCTGCTGGACCTCGAGACGGGTGAGACCGTGCGCGCTCACCAGGTCGTACTCGCAGTCGGGCTCACACATTTCGCACACGTGCCCACCGAGCTCGCGCAGCTCCCCGCCGCTGTCGTCTCGCACTCGTCCCGGGTGACGCAGCCCGGCGAATACGCGAACCGCGACGTCGTCGTCGTGGGCGCAGGGCAATCGGCGCTCGAGACCGCGGCGTTGCTCCACGAGCAGGGCGCGCATGTGCGTGTCGTCGCGCGTTGCTCGGAATTGACGTGGACGGGCGATCCCATCCCGCCGAGCCGAGGGCTGGTCCAGCGTCTGCGACGCCCCGACGGCCGCTTGTGCGCGGGTTGGGGGTGCATCGGCTTCGAATACGGGGCGGCGCTGTTCCACCGGCTTCCGGAGGACAAGCGCATGAATATCGTCGCGACACACTTCGGTCCGATGGGCGCGTGGTGGCTGCGCGAGCGACTGGCGGACGTCCCCATGTTGCTCGGCCGCTCGGTTGCGAATGCCGCCGCGAGCAACGGCGACGTCGAGCTCGAGTTGCGGTCGACAAGCGGCACGGAAACCGTGCGGGCCGCCCACGTCGTCGCGGCGACCGGGTACCGGGTCGATCTCGGACGGTTGGCCTTCGTCGACGAGGAGATCCGCCGGACGGTGCGCACATCGGGGACGGCCCCGGCGCTGTCTCGCACCTTCGAATCCTCCGCCCCGGGGCTCTATTTCATCGGTGCCGCTTCCTCGACGAGCTTTGGACCGGTCACCCGCTTCGTCGCCGGTGCCAAGTTCACGGCACGCACGTTGTCGCGGCACCTCGCGTAGCCATATTGCAGTAGAACAAGTGCGCACGGAGCCCTGACTTGAGGCGCTAGGGATGATCTTTTCGGATTACCTTCGAATTTTCCGCAGGTTCATATGGTTGATTGCCGCGCTCGCAATTGCCGGCGCTGCGATCGCGTACGCCGCCCTGACGATTCCCGAGACCAAGTACGAAGCCAAGTTCTCGGTCGCGCTGGCGCCCAACACGACCGACCCCGCCACCTACGGGAACCTCATCGATGCCCTCGACCGCCGGTCGATCCCGAGCACGTTCGCGCAGGTCGTGATGAGTCCCTCGGTGAAGGACACGGCTGCGACCGACGGCCGTATCTCTCGCCGCGGCCTGACCATCAAGGCAGTGGTCGTCACAGACTCCAACGTGATCGAAGCCACCATCCAGGGCGCGGACGCCCCGCACGTTCGCGACTATGCGGCCGCGCTGCTGAGCTCGTCCACGACGGCGTTCACCAAGTTCTATCCGCTCTATTCCGTCTCCCCACTCCGCCAGCCCGCGACTACTGAAGAGGTTCCTCGCCATCTCGTGGCCGGCATGGCGCTCGGTGCCTTCAGCGGCGCGCTGCTCGCGTACCTGCTCGGGCTCGCGATCGACGCCAACCGGCGGGCGCACGGGCGCGCCCGCCTCGAGCCCGCACCCTTTCCCGCCTCGGTGCCGCAGACCGGCAGCGGGAAGTGAACGCACTCGCGGTGCCGTTCGCGATCGCCGCCGCCTTTGTGCTGGCGGCGGCCTTCGTCGACCCGGCCATCGCAGCCGCACTGATCGCCGCGCTGGTGTTCACCCGCCTTCCGGCGGTGCTCCTCCACAGCGAGAGCGTGGTTCCGCTGGTCTTGGCGGTGGTCCTCGGTGTTGCCGCCGCCACACGGTGGCGCCGCGAAGACGCGCGCCGGGACAGGCGGGCACTCGCGTTCGGCTTGGCCGGCGTCTCGTACCTCGCTGTTGTCGCGACGTCGTACTTGTGGGCAAGCGACCTTGATGCGACCGCGACCGCCGTGCGACAACTCGCGCTCATCATCGTCGTGTGCGTCGGATTCATCGCGATGCTGCAAGACACGCGGGCCATTCGGTGGGCGACCGGAGCGATCCTGGGCGGGGGCGTCTTCCTCGCCGTGCTCTCGTTGCACCAGGTGATCTCGGGCGGTTACGACCGCACATACGGCGGGTTCGCGGTTGCCCAAGTCGAGAACATCGTGGGCTCAACCAACGCCTACCGGATCGGCGGACCGTTCGGCGATCCCAACTATTTCGGCCAGCTGATGATCCTTCCGGTCGCGTTCGGTCTGCAGCGCCTCACTGCGGCGCGGACCGTCGCCGGACGGCTCTGGGCGCTCGTGTTCATCGGTCTGTGTGGCGCCACCGTCGTGCTCACGTACTCCCGCGGCGCCCTGATCGCGTTGGCAGTCGTCCTTGTCATCTGGCTCTGGGCGACGCCGACTCGCCGCACGCGCGGCTTCATCGTGGTGTGCGGGATCGCGGCGCTTGTCGTGGGCTTGCTCATTCTTCCGACCGCGTACCGCGACCGGTTCTCGCACGTGCGGGACGTGATACCCGGGCTCGAGAACGACCAGAGTGCGACCTCCGACTCCGCGCTCCGCGGACGTCAGAGCGCATTGATCGTGGGATGGCGAATGTTCGCCGACCACCCGCTGGTTGGCGTCGGCGCCGGCAACTATCCCACGAACTATCTCGACTACGCCGCGAGCGTCGGGCTCTTCCGGAGTGGCGAACAGCTCGCACCTCACAGTCTTCCGACCGAGGTCGCAAGCGAGACGGGTCTGGTCGGTATCACCGTGTTCGGGGTGCTCATCGTGGGCGCGTTCGGCGCACTGCGCCGGTCGCGTCGGGCGTTCGCCGACATGGAGCAAACCGAGGACGCGAGCCTGATCGCGGCGATCCGAAACGCGCTCGCGGGCTACCTCGTCGCGAGCCTGTTCCTGCACGCGGCGTATCCGCAGATGCTGTGGCTCCTGCTCGCGCTCGCGTGGGCGACGCCCCAGTGCGTGCGCCGGCCCCGCCCGGACGCGACCGTCGCTCAGCTCGTGAAGCCGAAGGTGCTTTCTCCGGTCTGAGCGCCGGAAGTTACGAGAACGACTGGCCGCACCCGCAGGTGCGCTCGGCGTTCGGGTTGTTGATCGTGAAACCCGCGCCCTGGAGCCCGTCCTTGTAGTCGAGCGACGCACCCGAGAGGTACTGAGCGCTCGCGGGGTCAACCACGACCATCACGCCATCGCCGTACTTCTCGGTGACGTCGTCGGCCGCCTTCTCGGTGTCGAAGAACATCTCGTACGAGAGGCCGGAGCATCCCCCGGGTCGCACTGCAACACGCAGGTACAGCTCGGGCGCGCCTTCGGCCTCCATGAGCTCCTTCACCTTGGTGGTGGCGGTTTCAGTCAGTGCGATCATCGGATGGCCTCCACGTGCGTTGCAGAGAGATCAGGTTACTTCGACCGAGACGGTCACCCGGCACGGGTCTCGGTCGTACAACGTTGCGAAATCCTCAACTCTTCCCCCGCCGACGGCCTCGACGACACCCTCGGAGATGCCACGATGCAGGTTGCATACGAGCTCCGGATAGGCCTCGGCGAGCTCGCGGAAGGGGCAGTGCAAGAAGGCGATGTCGGTGGTATCGCCGTTCTGCTCGACCGCGGGATCAAAACGGAGCCGCTGCATCTCGCCGGCCAGCGCCTTGACGCACGAACGAGAACGTGTGCGACGACCGGCTTCCAACCCCCAGGCGCGGCCGGCCGCGGTGGCGTCCTCGGCGTCGGCGCCGATCCGTTCGGCCAGCGACGCGAGGAGTCCGGCCAAAAGCGTGTAGCTCGGCGGGTCGAATCCGAGGCCGGGCACGCCGGGCGCCAGCGAATAGACGTGCTGGGGCCGGCCAACGGTGCCCCGGTGGACCGCCTCGACGTCGACGAGACCCGCTTCGCGGAGCCGTTCGAGATGGAGGCGGACGGTGTTGGCGTGGAGCCCGAGCCGCTCCGCGAGCTCGTTGGCCCCGAGAGCGCTCGTGGAGCCGGCGAGCTCCTGATACATCGAGAAGCGCGTCTCGTCGCCAAGCGCCTTCAAGACGGCGAGCAGGTCCATTCCCTTGACGGTACCTGCGAATCGGGCATATTTTCAAGGTCTGGCCCGGTTTTATTGCCCGTGAACAGCGCAGCTCCCCCCTCCCCCGACGACGTCCGCCACGCCCTCGCGGGCGTACTCGACCCGGAGCTGCGGGCTTCGATCATCGATCTGGGCATGGTCCATGACGTCCGGGTGGAACCGACCGGCGACGTGCTCATCAAGGTCGCACTGACGACCGCGGCCTGCCCGTTCCGCGGCCAGATCGGCAACGACGTCCGATCGAAGGTTGCCGGACTCGCTGGAGTCGGCGAGATCACGGTCGAGTACGACGAGATGACCCAGGAGGAACGCTCCGCCCTCATGCAGAAGGCCCGGCTGCGGGCCTCGCAATCGGCACCGTTGACCGAAGTGCCGGCGACGACGCGCGTGATCGCCGTTGGCAGCGGCAAGGGCGGTGTTGGCAAGTCGTCGATCACGGCCAACCTCGCAGCCGCGCTCGCCGCGCGCGGTCTCACCGTGGGTGTGCTCGACGCGGACATCTGGGGCTTTTCGATCCCGCGCATGCTCGGTGTGACCGGCCGGTTGGCCGGCGCGCAGGAGGGTGACGGCAAGGGAAAGATCGTGCCCGCCGAACTGCCCGTCGGAACGGGCACGTTGCGCGTGGTGTCGATGGGCCTCCTCGTCGACGACGAGGACACGGCCTTGATGTGGCGCGGGCTCATCCTGGCGAAGGCGCTCGAGCAGTTCTTGACCGACGTCAAGTGGGGCAACCTCGACTACCTGCTCATCGACATGCCGCCCGGCACCGGTGACATCCAGATGGCGTTGGCGCGACTGCTTCCTCAGGCGGAGATGCTCGTCGTCACCACACCGGCCAAAGCCGCGCAGAAGGTTGCATCCCGAGTGGCTGACATGGCGCGCCGGTCGTACCTGAAAGTGCTTGGCGTCGTCGAGAACATGAGTGACTTCGTCGCGCCCGACGGGTCGCGTCATGCGATCTTCGGATCGGGCGGTGGAAAGCGGCTCGCGGCACTCACCGGCGCCCCGCTCGTCGGATCGGTGCCAATCGAAGCCGCGGTTTCCGACGGCGGCGACACGGGCACGCCCGTTGTGCTGTCCGGTGCCGACTCCCCCGCGGCGCGCTCCTTGCACGCGATCGCGGAACGCATCGTCACCGAGCTGTTGCCGCCGGTCGAGATGGCCGGCTGCACCGCGCGCATCTTCCAGCTCGCGCAAGACCTTCCGTGAACCGCGACGATCCGTTCGAGCGGATCGTCGACGAGATCTGCCGCGGTGGCGCCAACAACACGGTCTGGGGCGGGCACCAGCAACGGTGGCGCCTTCACGGGATGAACGAACGCCGCATCGGCAAGGCGCTCCGTCAATATTGGGGGCCGGACGCGGACGCGATGCGCATCGAGCTGGCGCGCGAGGACGCCCGCTTCGTCGCCGGCGTCATCAACATGGTCGGCGACGAGTTGCGACTCTCGGACGCCGATCGACGCCGCGTTGCGACGGCCGCCGTGCGATCGCGGCTGCTCGGCGAAGGCGACGGGTCGCTCGCGATCGTCGACGCCGCATGGCGCGCGTGGTGGCCGCCACCGCCCGGGCCGATCGGACGCGAGCGTCTCAGCGATTTTCTCGACGCCTGGCGCGTCTGGTTGGAGGAATCACATCAGTGACCGTGCGGACGCAGCGGAGCCAAGGATGGCGAAGCGAGGGAGCCATGTGACCGAGCAGCGGTTGGTATTCGGCGAGATCGCCGGACAGTACGACGAGGCCCGGCCTTCGTATCCAGCCGAACTCTTCGATGCCGTAATGGCGTTCGGCGCCCTCTCGGCGGGCGATCACGCGCTGGAGATCGGCGCGGGTACCGGGAAGGCGACGATGGCGTGGGCTGAGCGGGGTCTTCGCGTCCACACGCTGGAGCCCAGCGCGCCCATGGCCGCCGTGCTGCGCGGCAAGGGCGTCGACGCCGAGGAAGTGACGTTCGAAGACTGGCAGGTACGCTCCCGCGCCTTCCGTTTGGTGTGCGCGGCCCAGGCGTGGCATTGGGTGCACGGCGAAGACCGCTACGAGAAGGTGGCGGCCGCCATCGCTCCGGGCGGCGCCGTTGCATTCTTCTGGAACAAGGGACGCGACCTGGAGGGCGCGCTGCAGCGCGACAACGACGCAATGTACGCGCGCTACGCACCCGAGATGACGAGCTCGATCGGATCGTGGGACCTCGACTGGGTCCGCGATGATCTCGACGCTTGTGGTGCGTTCGAACCGACGGTCACACGCGTCTTCAGTTGGGAATGCACGTACACACACGATGAATGGCTTCGCCTGCTGGGCACGCACTCGGATCATCGGATGCTGCGCGAAGAACAGCGCACCCAGCTCCACGCCGCGGTCGGCAACGTGATCGATGCCTATGGCGGTGTCGTCGACGTGGTCTACGACACGATGCTGTTCCTCAGTCGGCGAGCCTGAGGGCGACCGCGGGTTCGATGCGCGATGCGCTGCGCGCCGGCGCAGCAGTTGCCGCGAGCGCGCACAAGAGCGTGCCGACAACGAGGATGGCGATCGACACGATCGGGACTTGGAAGGCGATGTCGGAACCGAACCCGTCGGTCAGCGTGATCGACCAGCTACATACCAACGCGAGCGCGGTGCCGATGAACACGCCTTCCACTGCCACGAACGCGGACTCGATGACGAACGCGGCGCGCACGGCCCGCGCCTGGAAGCCGAGCGCACGGAGCACACCAACCTGACGGCGCCGCTCGCGCACCGCGCGGACCATGATCACGCCGATGCCGGCAACGCCGACGACGAGCCCGAGCGCCAGGTAGCTGCGCATCAACAAGAAGAATTGCTGCTGGTTCGCGAGTTGGTTCTGTACAACGTGGCGAAGTGTCTCGGCTTGGCCACCGTTGGGAAGGAAGCGACCGGCGAAGGCGTCCGCGAACGCTGCCGGTTCCGCAACGTCGACATAGGCCCGGCTCGGTATTGCCCGGTCGCCCACGAGCGCGCGCATCGCGGTATCGCCCATCAGCACACCGTTCTGCACGAAGTCGTTCGTTGTAATCGCCGCAACCGTGAACGTGTGCTGCGCGCCGCCGATCGGGTCCGCGATTGTGAACCGATCACCGATGTCAACGTTCTGGCGAGGTGGCCCACCTCTCCCCGCGAGGAAGAACTTGTCGATGATCGCAAGGTCCGGGTTCGCGAGCACCGCGCGGTAGGCCGCGGCGTCCGACGGCGCGGTACCGCGATCGTCGAGCGCAGGTGGGCCATGGTCGACGAAGACGCTGTCGAACGCGCTCGCTTCCCACGGTCGTGTCTCGGTGAGTCCCGGTGCGTTGGTGACGTCGATCGGCGTCGTCACGAGCGGCGCGACGGCCCGCACGCCCGGTTCTCGTGCCAGCGCGTCGAAGGCAACCGGATTACTCGGATTCGACTCGACGACGACGTTGTATCCGCCCGACACGTCGTTCGTGAAGTGCCCGAGCTGACCCGAGAACATCGCCGCGAACACCGACACCATCACGAGGATGAACACGACGAGCGCGAACATGCCGAGCGTCATCGAGGTGCGGAACCGGCGTGCGAGCGGATACGCGAGTCCCAGACGGACGCGCAGCGACCGCTTGGCGGCCCGTCCGATGAGGTGGCCGATCGCCTCTTGATGTTGCGCCACAAGCACGACGGCGGCGCCGACGAGCACGAGACCCTGCAACACGAAGAGGAACACGTCGATGTCGCCGCCGAGTGCGAGCGCGATCGGCACAGCCGCGACGGCCCACACGAGCACGGCGGCTGCCGTCGCCGTCGTTGCGACGCGACGCGGCATATTGCGGGCGAGCATCGGGGTGATGCCGGTGAACACGAGCACAGGACCGAGCATCAACGGAAGGAACGACGCGCTGCCAACACCGAGGCCGGTGATCAAGAGACCCGCGGATCGCGGCGGCCAGCCCGACGTAGGACGACCGCCGCCGCGGGCGGCGGCGCATGGGTTCGTTGATGTCACGGATCGCCTGGATGATGTTGAAGCGACTCAACCAGACGCTCGTGAGGAGCACGGTCGCAATCGCGATCAGGAATCCGACGACCAATCCCCGCTGCACGCTCGCCCACTTGAACGCGAAGTGCAGCGAGATCCGGTCGTCGTCGCTGCGGCTGCCGAACAGTTGGGACGCAGCGGCCATGAGCGCGCGGCCGAGGCCGAGACCGACGAACGTGCCCACGATCGCCGAGACGACGGCATAGCACCAGCCCTCGGTCGCGAAGGCACCAACGAGTGAAGCGCGCCGCAGCCCGACCACGCGAAGCATGCCGAGCTCGGACTTCCGTTCGTCGGCGAGCATGAAGAAAATGTTGACCAGCAGCAGGATGCCGGCGAGTACGGCGAACATGCCGAGCGACGTGTACAGGCGGGAAAGCGCCTTGCCGGCCCGGTCGGCCCGGTCGAGGACGCTGCGCTTCACGTTGTCGATGCTGTAGAGCCCGGGTCCGACGTGCGATCTCAGCTCCCCGTCGACCTGGTCGGTGAGACGGGCACCCTGCTCGACGCCTCCCTTGTTCGAAACGAGCACGAGCGATTGGGGCGGTGCTCCCGCGCGCGTCCGGCGCTCATCGTGTCGATGGTGCCGGCCGCCACGAAGGCGTTATTCGCGCGGGTCTCCTCACCGCGCCAGAAACCCGCGACGCCCTGCTTGGGCAGGATGCGGACGACGCGCAGTTGCACCGTCCGGCCGTATGCAAAGGCTTCGATGGCGGTGCCGACGCGTGCGTGAAGCACACGCGCGAGATCCCGTCCGATCACCGCTTCGCCCGGCGCCGGCGCCGCGCCCGAGATCCCGGTGGCCTGAGGATCGGCACCAAACTGCCGCGCCGCCGCGAAGTCGGTCTCGAGAAGCTGCGACTTCGGCGCGGCAAAACGGTGCGCACCGGTCGTCGCTATCGCTGCCCGCGTCAGCGTGAGCGGGAGCACACCGTCGACGTTGGAGTCCCGCAGATCCGCGAGCGCGGCGCGGATCGGTGCTCCGGCCGCGATCCCGTTCGCGGAGACGATCTCGTCGATCGGTCCGAGTTGCTCGTGTGCGACACGCCGGATCGAAGCATCGAACGTGTCGCCCACCACGAAGGAACCGGTCATGATCGCGGTACCGAGCAGCGAGCCGAGCACGACCAACAGCGTTTCGCGTGGCCGGCGCACTGCATTCCGCAACGCCAGACGACGGAGTACGGGCTTGCGCGCCAGCACGAACAGGAACGGGAGCGAAACGACGGCGACGAGGATCATCGCGCGCTCGACGCCGCCGACCAGCTCGTCGCTGACGATTCGGCCGTCGCGCATGCGGATCAGCCGGTTCGCGAGCCGACCGACACCTTCGTCGTGCGTCACGACGATCAACGTGAGCCCTTCGGCGTTGAGCTCGCGCAGAAGATCCAGCACATTGCCGGCCGTCTCCGAGTCGAGCGCGCCGGTTGGCTCGTCGGCCCACACGACTCGGGGCCGCCCGGCGAGCGCGCGTGCGACGGTCACCCGTTGTTGTTCTCCGCCGGAGAGCTCGGCCGGACGGTGCTTCAGTCGCGACGTGAGGCCGACGCGATCGAGGGTCTCCGTGGCGCGGCGGCGCGCGTCCTTCGCCTCTGCGCCCGCGAGCAGCAGGGGCAGCTCGACATTCTCGACCGCGCTGAACACGGGGATGAGGTTGTACGCCTGGAACACGAACCCCATCGATGACGCGCGGTTCGCGGTGCGCTTGGCGTCGCTCAACGCGTGGAGGTCGATGCCGTCGAGCAGCACGCGGCCGTTGTCGATGTCGTCGAGGCCCGAGCAGCAGTTCAGCAGCGTCGTCTTGCCGGAGCCAGATGGACCCATCACCGACACGAACTCGCCGTCGTGTACCACGAGATCAACGTCGTGGAGCGCCACGACCTCTTCGGCGCCCGTCCGGTAGACCTTGCGGACCGCCTCGGCTACCAACATGGGCTCGCTCACGCGCGAGCTTCTTAGCGCATGCGAGCGCGACGAAGCGCTTCGGGCAGCTCCTGAGTGCCGCGCGAGCGGAGCGCGGAGACCGCGTCGGGCACGGCGCAGTCCTGGCGGTCCTGGCCGGCGACGGCTTCACCGGACCCGTCGCGGAGGATGAACCGGCAGCCGTACTCGGTCTCGATGGACATCGACTCCGCGAGATCCTCGACGACATCGATCACCACGCCGTCGCCGCCCGGATACAAGGCCCGCAGGTACTCGGGTGCGTACACCGGGACGCCGTCGACCTCTCCGACCTGCTCACTGTCGGGTCCCGGCCAGAAGTCCTCGTAGAGGAACGGCGCGGTCGACTCGCAACAACCGGTGCCGATCGTGAACACCAGCGCGCCGCGGCGGTCGCGCTTCGCCTTTTCGACGATGCGCGCCGCCGCGTCAGTGCCGGTGACCTTCATAGCCCTCAGATGTTCGCGCTCAATGCGCTGAAGTGCAGGTAGCCGTTGCGGTCGGTGGCGGTGTTCTGCCACACGTGCTTGATCTGGCGGTACTCGTTGTATCCGAAGTCGCCGAGCTCGCGACCGATGCCCGACTGCTTGTAGCCACCGAACGGCTGCGTCGGCGTGATCATGTGGTAGTCGTTCACCCACACGGTGCCGGTTCGCATCGCGGCGGCGATGCCGTGGGCGCGCTCGAGGTTCTTCGACCACACGCCACCGCCAAGCCCGTAGATCGAGTCGTTCGCGATCTTGATCGCCTCGTCGTCGGAGTCGAACGGGATCACGCACAGCACGGGCCCGAAGATCTCCTCCTGGGCGATCTTCATCGAGTTGTCGGCCTCGAAGATCGTCGGCAGGTAGTACGCGCTCTGGTCGAGGCCCGCGGCCAAGTCGGTGGGCTTCGAGCCGCCGCACAGCAGCTTGGCGCCCTCGTCGAGACCGAGCTTCACGTACCGCTCGGTGGTGTCGACCTGGCTCGGCGCGACGAGCGGCCCGAGGTCGGTCGCCATGTCCATGTTGTCGCCGATCACAATCTTGCCAGCGCGCTCGACGAGCAGGCCGACGAACTCGTCCCAGATCTTCCGCGACACCAACGCGCGCGTTCCCGACTCGCACACCTGGCCGTTGTGGAAGAACGTGCCCCACAACACACCCGCGGCGGCAAGATCAAGATTGGCGTCGTCGAGCACGATGTTTGCCGACTTGCCGCCGAGCTCGAGCGTCACCTTCTTCACGGTGCCCGACGCGAGCTGCATGATGCGCCGGCCGACTTCGGTCGAGCCGGTGAACGCGACCTTGTCAACGAGCGGGTGCTGCGCGAGCTCTTCACCCGCACTGCCGCCAGGACCGGTAATGAGGTTCACCACACCGGGCGGGATGTCGGCTTCTTGTACCGCCTTCACCATCTCGATTGCCGAGAGCGACGTGAAGCTCGCGGGCTTCAATACCGAGGTGTTCCCGGCCACGATCGCGGGCGCGATCTTCCAGCCGGCCATCAGGAACGGAAAGTTCCACGGCACGATGCCGCTACACACGCCGAACGGCTCGTAGCACGCGATGCTTTTCGCGGGCGGGAACGGGCTCTCGCCGCGCTCGACAACATCGGGCTGGTTCTCGGCAAGATCTGCGAACGTGTTGAGCGTCGACACCGCGCCGGGTACGTCGGCGAACATCGCCTTCTTGATCGTGCCGCCGCCGTCGCGCGCTTCGATCTCCGCGATCTCGGCCTGGCGCGCGTTGATGAGCTCGCCGACCTTGCGCATCCTTTCGGCGCGCTCCTTACCCGACATCTTCGGCCACGGTCCTTCGTCGAACGCCGTACCGCGGCGTGGATCGCCTTGGCCGCGTCTTCGCGGCCGGCCTTGGCGACGTCGGCCAGCTTCTCGCCGGTCGATGGGGCGTAGGTCGCGAACGTTTCGCCCGATTGGGGGGCGACCCACTCGCCGTTGATGAAAAGTTTCGTGTCGGGCATCTTTTACCTACTCCTTTGCGCGGCGACAGCGGAAGCACGATAGGGTCCGTGGGCTTTGGGGGCCAGAGGGCGCAGGAGCGATCCAATTTCTCCCAAGCGCGCAAGAAGACTGGCGCGTCCATGTTTGTAACGTTTACGCTCGGTTCTCGGCGGTCCCGTCGGGCTCGAGCGGAAGCGCAGTGGGGGACGCCGTATCCGTTGGAAATCCCGGAGGGGGACACATTTTGATTCGCAAGCTTGCTGTATTGGGTGCGGCGGTTGCAATGCCGTTCGCACTGCTCATTCCGGCGTCACACGCAGCGTCGGTGACGTCCGACAACTCGAACAGTTCAGTCACGTGCAACACGATCAACAAGGGCGTTATCAAGCTCAAGCCGGCGCTCACCAACGTCGACTCTGGCCCGGCGGTCATCTCGCTCAAGGGCAAGCTGGCTGGCTGCTCGACCGACGCCGTCGACAGCAACAGTGACCCGGTGACCCTGACCGACCTCAAATCGTCGTTCAAGGGATCGATCACTGCGCCGACCAGCGACTGCGCGAGCCTGCTCGGCCCGTCGACGGCCGCCGGTACGGTCACGATCAAGTGGAAGGCCGACAATGGCGTCAAGTTGGACGAGGCTTCCAGCACGGTCACGATCAGCTCCGGTGACGTGACGACCGGCCTCTACGCCGCACCGTTCGGTGCTGCGTACGGGGCGTTCGGTCTCGGCACCACGAGCTTCGCTTCCGGTTCACCCGGCGGCCCGCTGGCAGTGACCGGTGGCTTCACCGGTGGCGACGGCGGCGCAAGCTCGCAGGCCAACGTGGTGACGAACGAAGACATTTCGTTCATCCTCGCCCAGTGCGGCGGCAAGGGCGTCAAGGCCCTCACCATCGGCATTGGCAACTTGAACCTCAGCTAGGAACAAGCTTCACAAGCGTTACCGCGAGGGCGGGGCCTCGGCTCCGCCCTCGTCGCGTCATCTGTACCTAAGTGACCCATCGGTTACAACGTTTCAGCGCGCGGTGGCAACCGCCTGCCTGCACCTTTACGCTCTGTGCTGACGGGCGGAGTCAGACAATGCGCTCAGTGGGGAGCGCCCAACCGGTGGGGGGAGACTCACTTTGATTCGCAAGCTTGCTGTATTGGGTGCCGCGGTCGCCATGCCGCTCGCACTGATCATTCCGTCGTCGCAGGCAGCATCTGTGACGTCCGACAACTCGAACAGCACGGTCACGTGCAACACGATCAACAAGGGCACCATCAAGCTCAAGCCACCGCTCACCAACGTCGATCAAGGCCCGGCGGTGATCCAGGTCAAGGGCAAGCTCGCGGGCTGCTCAACCGACGCCGTCGACAGCAACAGCGACCCGGTCACGCTCACCGACCTCAAGTCGTCGTTCAAGGGCACGATCAACGCGCCCACCAGCGACTGCGCCGGCCTGTTGGGCCCGTCGACAGCCTCAGGGTCGGTCACGATCAAGTGGAAGGCCGACAATGGCGTCAAGCTTGACGAGAAGTCGAGCACCGTCACGATTCCCTCTGGTGGCGTGACGACCGGCCTCTACGCCTCACCGTTCGGTGCTGCGTACGGGGCGTTCAGCCTCGGCACCTCGAGCTTCGCGTCCGGTTCGCCGGGTACCGCGCTGTCAGTGACCGGTGGCTTCACCGGTGGCGACGGCGGGGCAAGCTCAGTGGCCAACACGGTGACCAACGAGGACGTTGCGTTCATCCTCGGCCAGTGCGGTGCCAAGGGCGTCAAGGCCCTCACCATCGGCATCGGCCAGATCAGCCTCGGCTAGTCGCAACTTCACAAGGCACAATGCCTGCGAGGGCGGGGCTTCGGCCCCGCCCTCGTCGCGTCCGCCGCCGGTCGCCGGTCGCTACGCGAGCTTCCAGGTCGACTTGGCGCCTGAGCCCTGCACCTTGCCCTCCTCCTTGAGCTTGAGCAGGTGCGCGTGCACTTGGCGCTGCGCCATTTCGATCAGGCCGTCGGGCGTGTCGGTGTACAGCGTGTCGACGATGCGCTTGATCGTGCGTGGCTGCTCTTTCAGCAGCTTGAGGATTTGGCGCTCGCGCATCTTGCGGTGCGCGACGTACTCGGCGAGCACCACGGCCGGATCGTCCATGACGTCGCCGTGGGCCGGGCAGATGCGGGCCAGGCGCTTGATCTTGCGCAGGCGCTCGAGCGAGGCGAGGTACTGCGTCATGTCGCCGCCGCGCTGTGGGTTCACGACGGTCGTCGTCCCGTTGAGCACGTGGTCGCCCGTGAAGAGTGCTCGCTCCTCGTCGAGAAAGAAGCACAGGTGATTCGGCGCGTGGCCCGGCGTGTGGAGCGCCTCGAGCCGGAACTCGGTACCGTCGATGGTGTCGCCATCGCCGAGCACGCGATCGAGGGTGAGCATGACCTCATCCGCTTTCGGGAACGGACTGAAGCCGGCGATCTCCGCGCCCGTCGACGCCGCGATCTTGCTCGCCGCGGGCCAGTGGTCGGGATGCGTGTGCGTGAGCAGGACCCACCGCACACGTTCGCGCATCGAGGCACCGACGATCGCGTCGATGTGCTCGGCGAGCGCGGGCCCGGGATCGATCACCGCGACCTCGTCGATGCCGACGAGGTAGGTGTTCGTGCCGGGACCGGTCATCAGGCCCGGGTTGTTCGCCACGACGCGCCGCACGAGCGGCGAGAGCGCGCTCGGGGCTTCAGGTGTCAGGTCGGGCACGGCGCCTCGCCGAGCTCGGCGAGCAGAGCGTCGACGCGATCGAAGCGGGCAAGCACCTCGAGGCTGCGCTGCGTCGGCAAGATGAGATCGATGTCGCCGCGCGGCATGCGCGTGCAGCACGTCGAGCGGCCGCATCCATGCGGAGGCAACGAGCTCACTGCCGTCGTGCTCCCCTTCGTGCCCATCAGGGGCGGGCGCCACGAAGAACCGAGTGTCGTAGCGCCGTGGAGCGCCCTGGGGCGTGACCCACCGGGCGAACTCCACCAGCGCGCTCGGGTCGAGTGGGATCCCGGCTTCCTCAAGGCACTCGCGCGCGGCCGCGACGCGGAACTCGTCGAGTCCCAGCGCGCGGGCGTGCTCGATGTCGTCGGGATCGACCGCGCCACCGGGAAAGACGGTCGCGCCGGGCGCGAACACCAACGCCGCGTTCCGCTGGAGAACGAACACGTGCAGGTCGGGACGATCGCGCACGAGGATCACTGTTGCTGCGTCTCGCACCGTCTCCACGGGGAAAGTCTACGTGGCGCCGTAACCTGCTCGGCGTGGACCGGCGACGACAGCTTCCGAGCGTGGAGCATGTCCTTGCGGTGCTCGACGCCGGCCTTCCCCACGCTGTACGAGCGCGCATCGCACGCGAAGCGATCGGGGCCGCCCGAGACGGCACGAGTTCACCTGAGGAACTGCTGTCAGACGCGCACGCGCGCGCGGCGGCGTTCTCGTCACAGCTGCTTGGACCGGTTGTGAACGCAACGGGTGTGCTGCTGCACACAAATCTCGGGCGCGCGCCGCTCGGACCGGACGCGTTCCAAGAGATGGACGCATCGCGCGGATACACGAACGTCGAATACAGGCTCACCGAAGGCGTACGCGGTTCGCGGCACGAACACGCGGGTGCGTTGTTCGCGGAAGCGTGCGGAGCAGAGGCCGGCATCGTCGTCAACAACAATGCGGCCGCGATGCTCTTGGTTCTCGCGACGCTCGCCCGCGGCCGCGAGGTGCTGGTGTCGCGCGGCGAGCTCGTGGAGATCGGCGGCGGGTTCCGGGTGCCCGAGATCATGGTCGAGACCGGCGCGCAGCTCGTCGAGGTCGGCACGACGAACCGCACGCGCGTGTCCGACTACGAGGGCGCGCTCGGCGATGACGTCGCCTTGGTGCTGAAGGTGCACGCGTCGAACTACCGCATGGTCGGATTCGTCGCTTCGGTATCGGTGGCCGAGCTTGCAGCCCTCGGACCACCCGTCGTCGTCGACGCGGGCTCGGGTCTGCTCGATGAGACGACGCCCTGGCTGACGGAGCGTCCACCCTGGTTGCGCGACGAACTCGGCATCCGACAATGCATCGACGCGGGCGCCGCGCTCGTGACGTTCTCGGGCGACAAGCTGCTCGGCGGCCCGCAAGCGGGCGTTATCGTCGGGCGACGCTCACTGATCGACCGCTGCAAGGCCCATCCGCTGGCCCGCGCGGTGCGCGCCGACAAGATGACGCTCGCCGCTATGCAATCGGTCGCGCTCGCATATCTCTCCGGGACCGCAGGCACGTTGCCGTTCTGGCACATGGCATGCATACCGGTCGACGCGTTGCGCATACGGGCCGAGGCCGTGTCCGCGCGCGTTCCCGGCGCGAAGGTTGTGGACACCGAGGCGGTCGCCGGTGGTGGCTCCCTCCCCGGCCTGTCGATTCCTTCGTGTGGCGTCGCGGTAGAAGCGCCACATCCGGCCGACCTCGCGGCGCGCTCGCGCGCGACCCGGATCGTCGCGCGCGTCGAACATGGTCGCGTTGTCTGCGATCTCCGTACGGTAGGTCCGAACGATGACGCGCGGTTAGCCGCTGCCCTGCAATGAGAGTGGTTGCGACCGCGGGACATGTCGACCACGGGAAGTCCTCGCTCGTTCTCGCGCTCACCGGCACCGACCCGGACCGCTTCCCCGAAGAGAAGGCGCGCGGGCTGACGATCGATCTCGGTTTCGCGTTCTGCACGCTGCCATCGGGACAGGTCGTGGGATTCGTCGACGTGCCCGGCCATGTGCGGTTCGTCAAGAACATGCTTGCCGGCGTCGGCGCCGTCGACGTTGCGCTGCTCGTCATCGCCGCCAACGAAGGCTGGATGCCGCAGACCGAGGAGCACACGCAGATCCTCGACCTGCTCGATGTGCGCCACGGCATGATCGCGCTGACCAAGGCCGACACCGTCGACGCGGACACGCTCGAGCTCGCCCGCCTCGAGATCGAAGAGCGTCTCCCGTGGCCGGTCGTGGCCGTCGACTCCGTGAGTGGCCGAGGCCTCGACGAGGTGCGGACGACGCTCGACGATGTGTTGGCCGCGGCGCCTACGCCGCGGGACACCGGCCGGCCGCGCCTTTGGGTCGATCGCGTGTTTGCGGCGAGAGGCGCCGGCACGATCGTCACCGGCACGTCCACGGGCGGCACGTTGCGACGCGACGACGAGGTAGTGATCGAGCCCGGCGGCCTGCGCGCGCGTGTGCGACGCATCGAATCGCACCACGCGCAGCTCGACGCGGTGGCGCCGGGCGCGCGCGTCGCGCTCAACCTCGCGGGCGTCGACCACCACGACGTGCAACGCGGCGACGCCGTCGTCTTGCCCGGGCAATGGGCGATCGTCGACGTCGTCGATGTCGCGCTGCGCGCCCTGCCCGGTCACACTTTCGGGCGGCGCCGCATGGTCGACGTCCACGTGGGGTCGGGCGAGCAACGGGGCGCATTGCGCCTGCTCGACGAAGATGGCGCGTACGCGCGCGTCCGCCTCTCGACGCCATTACCCATCGCGCCGGCCGACCGGCTGGTGCTGCGGTCGTCGGGTGCGCAAGCGACGGTCGGCGGGGCCGAGGTGCTCGACGTCGCGCCCGCCCGCCGAACTGCCGACGCGCTCGTGCGCGTGCACATGCCGCTGGCGACGCGCGTGCTCGCGTCGAGGCCGTGGTGCACGCCATCGGAATTTGCGATGCTGGCCGGACGCCCGGCGGACGCCGGCGAGGCCGAACGGGTCGGCGACTGGCTTGTCACACCCGAAGAGTTGGCACGCGTGCGCGCCCGTGCGGCCGAGCTTGGGCGCGACGGTTGGCCCGCAGTGACCACGGTCGCGGCCGCGTGCGGGGTCGAGGTCGGGCAGTTGCGCGCCGCCGTCGGTGACACGATCGCCGACTCCCCACTCGACGATCTCGCCGCCCGGGTGCTGCTCGACAAGTTGAATGCCGCGCCGTTCGCGCCACCGGCACCCGCCGACGTCGACGCGTCTCCCGCGCTCGTGCGTGCACTCGTGCGCGCCGGCGCACTCGTCGACATCGACGGCGTGATCTTCACCGCGAGCGCGCTCGAGGAGGCCCGGCGGCGCGTCGCACAGGCCGTCGTCGAACGAGGTGAACTGACCGTCGCCGACGTCCGTGACCTCCTCGGCTCGACGCGCAAATACGTGCTGCCGATCGTCAATCGCATGGACGCCGACGGCGTCACCCGGAGGCGCGGCGATCTCCGGATTCCTGGTCCGCGGGCAACTCCGGACCGTTGAATTCCTTCCATTCGACGTAGTGCCACGGGCACACGGCGTCGATCTGCCGCACGAGTGCCATCACGGAACTGAAGTCCATGCGCTGTTCCACTGCGGTCACCCACGCCTGGCGAGCGCCGGTATGACGCCAGCGCTGCTTCCAGTCGTACGGGTAGCCGTAGCTGTTCCGATCCAGTGAGCGGACGTCGCTGACCTGCTCCTCGACAGTAGGGCCGGTCTCCACCGTGCCGCGAAAGCGAGCCCGGTGCCCGGCCGATGCCGCCAAGACCTGCACGATGTATGCATTCAGGGAGCAGCCCGCGGCCGCTGCCGATTCCTTCAGGCCGTCGCGCAACGGCGGTGACATCCGTACCGCAACGACTGCTGATCGAGGGTTCCTCGGCATGGGGCCGGACCCTAACGAGGGGGTGCGACATTCAATCGAAATTCGGGCCCGTGTCCCCCAAGACCGCATGCGCGCACCGGTACGCGCACCCACGCGCGTACCAGTACGCGGAGACCGCGCGCACACGGGTACGCGCACCCACGCGCGTACCAGTGCGCGCGCCCAGAAAGGGAGGACGAGGCGCGCAGGTGCGGGAGAGCGGTTAGTCGTCGGGGGGGAGGAGGCGGCGGCGCTCGGCTTCGGTGAGGCCGCCCCAGATGCCGTGGGGTTCGCGTACTCGCAACGCGAACTCGAGACACTCACGTTGCACCGGGCACTCGAGACAGATTTCTTTCGCCTTGGTCTCGCGCGCTTCACGGGCTTCGCGTCGCTCGGGCAACTGCGGCGGGAAGAACAACACCGACTCGGGCCCTCGACACGAAGCCTTCAAGTGCCAGGTTTCATGGATGATTCCGAGCGCCACGCCCAACTCGACTCCCCGCAGCACCTTTCGATTCGGGAGCGGACCGTATACGCGGCGCACACCCCCCACAAACTCCCTGGTCAGCGGCGCCGATAGTCGCGCGCGCCCCGGCTTCCGGCTCGACCTCGAGCACGATGCCCTCGACCGACACCACGCGCACGCTGTCGCCGGCCCGGATCGGCGTCGCGCGATTGGTGCGTGCGCGCCACAGCGCGTCGCGGACGCGCACGACGCCGTCGGGATCGACATCGGCAACCGCCGCACCCATCTCGCCGACGAGTTCCTCGCGTCCGATCGTCGGCGTCGAGAACCGCGCCCGCACCATCGCGGTCATCGCCGAGAGCATGAACAGAACGGTTCCGCCGATCACGAGCACGAGGACCCACCACTTGGGATCGAGTTGCGACGAACCGCCGTACAGCCAGATCGATCCCGCGGTGAGCGAAGCCGAACCGATGAACGTCCACGGGCCCAAGCCACCTGCCTGCAGGTCAATCGCCAGTCCGAGCACGCCGAGCAGGAGGAGTGCAACTGCCCAGGGCGTGACCGGCAGGTGGGAAAAGCCGAAGCACCCACCGGCGAGTGCGCACGCACCGACGAAGCCCGCGATGCCCACCCCGGCCGTGAAGAACTCGAACACGATCAACAGCAGTCCGACGACGAAGAGGAAGTAAGCAACCCACGGTGTGTCGAGGGTGTGCGCGAGCTGCTGGGTGAGATCGAGCTTGTGGAAGTGCACGTCTTGCGACAGCGTGCGGCTCCCCGCGTCGCCCTTCAGCGTCGAGACCTTGACACCGTTGATCGTGCGACCGTCGAGCGAGGCCACGAAGTCCTGGAGCGTTGCCGGGGCGCGCGGTCCCCGGACGATCGCCTTCAACTTCAGCGCATCCTCCCCCGGCACGGTTCGGGACGGATGGTCGTAGTAGACGGGGTCGACCGGGCCGAAATCAGCACCGGGGGCAACGGCCGCGTCGCCGGCGGCCAAGGCCAGGAGCGCGCCCGCGCCTCGTGCGCCGCCGTCCGAGGGCCCGACCCACGCCGCGACGGGGACGGTCGCGCGCTGGAAATCACGCACGAGTACGCCGACGTCGACGTCGACGGCCCCCGACGCGTCGATCTGGTACACGATCGCGGTCGAGTGGAGTCGCTCCGCCTCGCGCAGCGTCGAGTGGATCAGCGCGGCATTCGACGGGTCGAGCAAGCCGTTGACCTGCACGACGTCGATCCGGCCCGACGCAGCACTTTGCGCACTTGCGACGCCGGACGACCCGATGCCCCACCAGCCACAGAGGGCGATGAGCACGAAGGCTGCCAGTCGGATGGGCCGCACGTACCTCTCCTACCATGCACCCGATGGAGGTTGCCGATTTCTGCTCGACCTCCCGTGTCGTGATCGTTGCCGGGAAAGGCGGCGTCGGGAAGACCACCGTCACGGGAGCGCTCGCCGTCACCGCCGCGCCGCGCCGGCCGTTCGGTGCTCGTCGTCGAGGTCGAGGGGAAGTCCGGTCTGCCGGCGATGTTCGGTGCGCCGCCACTCGGCTACGACGAGATCGACCTCGACGAGCGTGTGCGAGCGCGATTCTTGACGCCCGACGCCGCGCTCGTCGACTACCTGGTGTCACACGGTATGAAGCGCATTTCGAAACGGCTCGTCAGTTCGGGCGCGCTCGAAGTTGTCGCCACCGCAGTGCCGGGCATGAAAGACATCCTCGTCCTCGGGAAGGTCAAGTCACTCGAAGAGTCGCGTGCGGCAGACCTCCTGATCGTGGACGCGCCTGCAGCCGGACACGCGATCACGTTCCTGCTGTCGGCGCGCGGCCTGCTCGACGCGGTGCAAGTCGGTCCGGTGCGCAAGCAAGCGCAGGATGTCATCGGCTTGCTCTCTGATCCGGCCCGGTGTCAGGTGCTGCTCGTCACGCTGCCCGAGGAAACGCCGGTGAGCGAGGCAATCGACACCGCGTTTGCGATCGAGGACCGCGCCGGTGTCGCACTCGGCCCGATCGTGATCAACCAGTGCTTCGCGCCCCTGCCCGATGACGTGTTGATTGCACCGCACGACATCCTGCGCGACGCGGAGACGTGCCGGCGCTTCGTCTCCGATCGAGAGGCGCGAGACCTTGCCCGCGCCGCCGCGTTCCGCCAGGAGCGTCACCGTTTGCAGCACGAGCAGATCGAACGGCTCGCGAAGCGCCTGCCGTTGCCGCAGATCGAGCTGCCGTTCGTGTTCTCACCCGACATCACACGCTCGCAACTCGAGGTGCTCGCCGACGCCCTGACGAGCGGAATCGAGCGGCTGTGAAAGTCGAAGAGCTCGTGACGGACCGGCAGGTGGTGATCTGCTGCGGAAGTGGAGGCGTCGGCAAGACAACAGCGGCGGCAGTCCTGGCGCTCGAGGGTGCCCGCCGCGGGCGCAAGGCATGCGTCGTCACCATCGATCCCGCCAAGCGACTCGCGGACACGCTCGGACTCGAGGAATTGACGAACAACGCCACCGAGATCGCACGCGAGCGTTGGGTCGACGGCGATCCCAACGTCGTGCCCGGAGGCCGTCTGTTCGCGTTGATGCTCGACACGAAATCGACGTTCGATGTTCTCGTCCGGCGGAACGCGGGCGACGAAGAGCAGGCGCAACGCATCCTGGCCAACACCTTCTATCGCAACGTGTCCGGCGCCTTGGGCGGCACCCAGGAATACATGGCGATGGAGAAGCTGCACGAGCTGCACGACGAGGGTGGCTTCGATCTCATCGTCGTCGACACGCCGCCGACGCGCCATGCGCTCGACTTCCTCGACGCGCCCGCGCGTTTGGTGCGCCTACTTGACAATCGAATCTTCCGGCTGCTGATGATGCCGACGCGCGCGAGCCTCAAGGTTGCGAGCGTCGCGGTGCAGACCTTCCTCCGTACTGTTTCACGCGTTGTCGGCTCCGCAGTCATCAAGGACATCGTGGCGTTCTTCCGCGCGTTCGAGGGCATGGAGGAGGGTTTCCGGGCCCGTGCCCAGGCCGTCGATGCGCTGCTCGCGGATCCCAACACTGCGTTCGTGCTGGTGACATCGCCTCGCCGAGACGCGCTCGAAGAGGCGACGTTCTTCGCCGAGCGACTCGCGGACAACGGTCAGCGCGTGCAGGCGCTGATCGTCAACCGCATCCATCCGGCGTTCGGAGACGAGTCGCCGGCGGGTCTGCGAACAACGGCCGAGGCCCTGCGCCTCGACCCATCCGATGCCGCCGGGCGCCTCGCGGTGCTGTACGACAACCTCGGTGATTTCCGGGAGGTCGCGTTGCTCGAGCGTGAGCACATCAACGGCCTGCGAGACAAGATCGGAAGCGCGGTCGTGGCGTATGTGCCGTATCTCGCCCACGACGTCTACGACTTCGAGGTGTTGCACGAAATCGGCGAATTGCTGCTCGGCAGCAGTACATTGAACGGCGAATGACCACGATCTTGGTCGCGGCAGACGCGAAATGGGTGCGGGATCAGGTGCGCGCCGCATTCATGGGATCGAATCAGAACGTCGTCGAGGTGACGCGCGGCCAGGACGTGCGCGACACGTTTGCCGACGTCGACCCCGATCTCGTGATCCTCGACATGCAGATCGGCAACATGGGCGGTATCGCGGTTGCGATCGACCTGCGACTCGAGGAATCGGCTGGCCGGCTCGACCGCGCCAACATCTTGTTGCTGCTCGATCGCGAGGCCGACGAGTTCATCGCGCGCCGCGCCGACGTCGATCTCATCCTCGTGAAGCCCGTCGATGCCGGCATCCTCCGGCGGACGGCCAAACAGCTGCTCCCCGCGTCCGGGTGAACGACCACGAGCTCGCCGCCCGCGTCGCAGGCGTGGCCGGCGAACTGCTCCTGCAGCTGAGAGCGCGCGGCGCGAGCAAAGACGACGGCGACCGCGAGTCGAATGAGCTGATCCTCGGGATGTTGCACGAAGCTCGGCCCGACGACGCGATCCTCTCGGAAGAATCACGGGACGACCCGGTGCGCCTCGAACGCGAGCGCGTGTGGATCGTCGACCCGCTCGACGGCACCCGCGAGTTCGGTGAAGTCGGTCGCAGTGATTGGGCGGTGCATATCGCGCTCGTGCGCAACGGTGTGCCCGAAGCGTGCGCGGTCGCGTTGCCCGCGCAGGAGCATGCGGTGCTGTCGACCGCAGCGCCGCCTGCGCTCGCACCTCCGCACGACGGCAAGCTTCGGCTGCTCGTCTCGCGCACACGTCCGCCCGACCTCGCGGCGTACCTCGCGGTCACGCTCGAAGCCGAGCTCGTGCCGCTCGGCTCTGCCGGCGCCAAGACGATGGCCGTCGTCCAGGGACACGCCGACGTGTACGCGCACGCCGGCGGGCAATACGAGTGGGACTCCGCCGCACCCGTGGGCGTGGCGCGGGCGGCGGGTTGTCACTGCTCTCGCCTCGACGGCGCGGCCCTCGTGTACAACCGGCCCGACACGTACTTGCCGGACCTGTTGGTCTGCCGGCCCGAGCTCGCCGACGCCGTCCTGGCCGCCGTCGCCGACGCACCGGACCGCTAAGATTCCACGGCTCACACGGGGAGACGACAGCGAAGCGACCGGAGGGGAGCGGAGCGCGGAGTCGACCCATGAACGGGGTGTGGCGCAGCTTGGTTAGCGCGCAGCGTTCGGGACGCTGAGGCCCCGGGTTCAAATCCCGGCACCCCGACTGGTGTTTCATCGATTCGACGCACGTTCATGGCGCGTTCATGGCGCGCGCGTCGAAGAAGCGGCGTCCGAGCGCGTCGGCCGCGGCTTTGTCGGCTTCCCCGGTGGCCTGCGCGTAGACCGCGAGCGTGAGTCGCGGATCGGAGTGCCCGAGGCGCGTTTGCGCGGTCTTGAGGTCGACGCGCTCGGCGACGAGAGCCGTCGCGTTGGCGCGTCGGAGATCATGGAAGGTGAGACCGTCGAGGCGGGCTCTCGCGACCGCTGGGAGCCAAACGCGTCGCCGCCAGCGCTCGTAGTGCAACGTTCCGAACACAAGCGCATCTACATCACCGCCGGTGAGACCGCGCCGTGCAAGGTGCTCCGTGAGCATCACGGCGAGCGCGGCCGGCATCGCGAGCGTTCGTCGACCGGCCTCGGACTTCGGCGGACCCGTTACGTGACGGCCACCTGGTCCACGCGTGATCTGTTCGGCGATCGCGATGGTCGAGCGCAGGAAGTCGATCCGACCGACGCGCAAGCCCGCGCACTCTCCCCAGCGCAAGCCGAGCACCGCGCCGAGGTACGCCATCGCCACGTGCTTCGGTCCGAGCTCGACGGCCAGACGTTCGAGCTCGCCTGCCGAAACGACACGCCGAGCCGTGTCCCGGATCTCCGGCAGCTTGATGCCACGACACGGCGAGCGGGCGATGTAGTCGCGCTCGACGGCGAAGCGAAAGACCGCCCGCAACACACCGAACTGTCGGCGGACGGTGCGAGGCTTCAACTGCTTCGTCCAGACCTTGACGAGCGTCTGTACATCGGCCGGCGCGATCGTGCCGAGGCGTCGGTCGCCGAGCGCCGGCAACAGATGCACGCGCACGATGCCTTCGTCGCGCGCGTACGCACTCGGCCGTTTCGCGGGGCTGCTGTCGAGCCACTCGTGCGCGAGTTCCGCGAACGTCACCTCGGCGCGGCGGGGGTCGATCCACGTGCCTCGGCTGCGGTCGGCGACCTCGCGCGCCTCGAACACTTCCGCGTCTCGACGAGTGCGAAAGCTGCGCTTGTACGGGCGGCCGTCGACCGTGCGGAGCCGCACGTCGTAGACGGCGCCGCGCTTGGTCATGCGTCGATTGACGCTCACGATGTCGGCCTCCTGGGCTTATCAGGTGGTCGGCTGGCCCGGGCCGGGTTAGCGCTCGGCTCGGGCCGCACTTCTTGACGTCCGCACGGTAGCTCTCTCGGCACGGCGCCGCTCGACGTACTCCTCGAGCGCAGCTACCGGCACTCGTGCACTGCGGCCGATGTGCACGACCTCGACCTCGCCGGCGCCAACGAGCTCATACATCGTCGTGCGCCCGACCGACAGCACGCGCGCCGCTTCCGTCATCGTGAGCAGCAACGCTCCGTTCCCATGATCGCTCATACTCAGGAATAGCGCGTTCGCTGCCTCCCGCGCGACGAACAAATTCGCCGACTCACGATTGACAAAGGGGCACGCCCTTGCACTCGTTCGAGCGCCGGCGCACGTACAGACGCACGCTGCGACCGAGGTGCCGCTGGCCGAACAGCACAGGGACTTCGTAGGCGCCGCGCGTACAGCGTCGTGCACCGCGCTACCTCCATGACCGTCTGCAGCAACGCGGCGTTCTCGTATCACGGATGCGACGAAATGGCGCGACGATGTTCGCAAGTCGCGACGCGAAATCGTTTGACGAGAGCGGCACAGATTTGCCGCTTCCGCTAAGCAACGGAACCCGCAGACCTATTCGTCGTCGCGCGCGATCGGCAGCGGACGTACACGGACGCGGTACCGCGTGATGACCGCGATGCATCCTTGTTCGAGGTCGTACGCGAGCTGAGGCAGCGCGGCCGCGATCAACGCGGCCCGCGCCTCCGCGTCAAGCGGATCTGCCCCGCGGAGGAGCACGAACGATGGGGCTCGGTCACCTGTACGCGCGAGCAGCGCGCCAAAGTCAGTGTCCTCGGAGATGAGGATGCGCCCCTCGTCAACAGCCAAGCGAAGGATCTCATCGTCCTCGGCGCGTTGCAGCGCTCGCTCGCGCACGTGCACGGCGTCGTGACCGGCCTTGCGCAACAGCTCCGCAACTTGCCCAGCAAGGTTCTGATCAACGAGGAGCCTCACCCCTCGGCGACCGCCGGCAGCTCACGCTCCTGTACAGCCGCCGCCGCGTACTCAAGCGCGGCGTAGATATCGGCCTCTTCGAGGTCCGGGAAGTCCGCCAGTATCTCCTCGTGCGTCTGACCGGCCGCGAGTTGCCCGATGATCGTCGTCACTGGGATGCGCAGCCCGCGAACGCACGGCAGCCCGCCCATCTGCTCCGGGTTGATCGTGATCCGCTCGTAGGCCATCCGCACCAGCGTACGCGGACCAACGCCCGGGGCTGTGCAGTAAAGGCCTCAGCGGCGGCGGCCTGTAGGGCTGATCGAGTGGACCCTGAAGTGAGGTCGCGCGCTCCAGCTGTCGGCCCGAAGAAGCTAGCCCGACAGTTTGCGGTCGGAGTCCCGAGACGTGCGTAGAGGCGCGAGGAGCTTCTGACTTATTCGTGAGTCTTCAGGAGAGACCACGCGAGCTGGCGCGCTTCTGCATCTGTGAAGCTCCCCGAGATGATCATGTTCGGCTCAGCAATACCGGGCTTGACGCGGGGCACCGACTGTACGCGGTTGTCGACCACAATCGCGACGTCCTGTCCGACGTGGCGGTTCAGTTCCCGCAACACGGCGGGTCGTATCTCTATGTCGACCTGCCATCCGCTGATCCGGTCCAGGACCGGCGTGGCGCGAACGATGTCACTGTTCGAAGCGAGCAGAGCACCGACTCGATAGCAGTACTTCCCGAGACGGTCGGCTACGTCCGTTTGAGCGCAACGGTTCGCGGGTCGTGATGAAACCGACTCGACGCCGTCGACGACGTACATCGCGAACGGTGCCGGCGGCACGAAAGCGGCGCGATGCGGAGGGCGCGACGTCGAGACCGATACGAGCCAGACGACGAAAATGATCTGTACAGAAACCGCGGCGAGGGCCACGACAATCGCAGTGGTTCCCCGTCTCCGCGATGCGGGCGCGGCTATCGGCGGTAACCAGCCCTGCGAGCCGGGCGCCGCTTCGGCCGAATACCACTTGCCGTCGGACGCGAGCCACCAACCCGATTCCAGCAGGTGCTCCGCCTTCGTTCTGCGCCGCATTCTGCGCCCTTGAACGATGAACACGATGACGCCGGTGGCGATGAGGACGATCCCGAAAACGGCAAAGGGCCACGAGTGCCATCCGTTGTGGCATGGCTCCCCGGAGCCGAAACACCCGGTGTTGGTCGATCGGTCCGCGAGCGCACCAAGGAGCGCGATCGAGCCGACACCCGAGACGATGCCCATCGCGCCCGAACGCGTCCGTGGGGAGATGCAAAGCGCGGCCGTCGCCGCAACGGCCAACGGCCACACGAGGATCGCGAGGTACGCGACGAAGCCAGCCGCCCAAATCGCGCCCACGAGCATCCACGCAACGAACCCGAGGCGTCTCATCGCGCGCTCCCAAACTCCGGCAGCGTGCGCAGGAGGTTCGCAGTCGCCACTTGCATAATCATGTGATTATCATAATCATGTGATTATGCCCGTCGTCAAGGTGACGTCCGACACACCTACTCGCGATCGGCTGATTGGCGCCGCCCTCGACCTCTTCGCTGAGAAGGGCTTCCGAGCGACGACGGTCGGCGATATCGAAGCGGCGGCCGGACTCGTTCCTCGCCGGGGCGGCCTGTACAACCATTTCAAGAGCAAGGAGGCGCTTCTCGAGGCTGTCGTCGACACGCACGTGAAGGAACTCGACACGATGCGGTCTGTCCTCATCGCCGGCCGCGTCGCCGACGACCTCCGCACCGAGCTCACCCTTCTCGCTCTCTGGGTGATGCAGGAGCTCAAGCGTGAACGCCGACTCTCGCGGATCATGCAGCAAGAGGCCCAGAGCTTCCCCGAACTGGCCGAGATGATTCGCGATCGGATCCTGGAACCCGGATACCGCCAAGCGACGGAGTGGATCCGCGGCCGCATCGCGGAAGGCGGCTTTCCCGACTACGACGCGGAAGCGGTCGCGGTCGTGGCACTCGGGTCCCTCACCGCATACGACGCGCAACGCGAAACGTTCGGCCGCGCACCACTCGGCGTCGGCGAGGACCGCTTCATCCAGACGTGGGTCGAGGCGTGGATGCGTGTCGCGCAGACGGCAGCGGCTGAACGATCACGCTGACCGCGCGAGTCCTCCCTCTGAGAAGCACTGTGCCCTGACTGGACTGCGATATCATTTCTGATGTCATGTGGGAGGTCGAGCTCGAGCCGGAGGTGGAGGAATGGCTCGACAAACTCACGATCAATGAGGTCCGCGCTCGTGCTGCCGCACATCGAACGGCTTGGCGAGCGTGGCAACGCGTTGCGGATGCCGGCGTCGCGATCGTTGGGCGAAGGCCTCTTCGAGCTGCGGTTCGACCTCAACCGAGTCGCATGGAGGACCACATTCTTCTTCGCCCGCAACCGGCGCATCGTGTTGTTGACGGTGTTCCGCAAGCAACGGATGAACGAACGTCAGGAGATCGAACGAGCACGGACTGCGATGGCGCGCTGCATCGCTGAAGGTCACACAGTCGAGGAGTACTGATGGCACGTCTGACGATCAAGGAACTGAAGCAGCGCCGCCTTGCCGGCGCCAGTGCGAAGGAGCGCGCCGAGTTCGACGAGACCTACGCAGCCGCCGCCCTCGCGATCCGCGTCGGTGAACAGATACGCGACGCGTGCGAGGCGGCCGGCCTGAGCCAGCGCGATCTCGCCGAGCGGATGGGCACGAGCCAAGCGGCAATCGCACGGCTCGAAGCCGGCGGTGTCGGCGCGACGCTGACGACACTCCAGCGCGCCGCCAGCGCGCTGAACCTGGACATCACTGTCGAGCTCCGCCCCGCCAGCTGACACACACGTCATGGCGCGTTTATGGCGCGCGCGTAGTCATTCGTCGTTGTTCGCCGACATACCGAAAACGTTCTGACCAGCCACTCTCGTTCGCCGCATCCGCCGAAACCCGGCTCGTTAGCGTTCGGGACGCTGAGGCCCCGGGTTCAAATCCCGGCACCCCGACCAGCACTTCGCGGCTTTCCGAGAACCGATGAGAACCGGGTGGCGGCCTGACGGTTGCTCAGCGGGCTCGGGGCGGCTACACACTGATCCGGGGATGGTCGATTGAACATGGGACGCGGGGGAACTCGGGCGGCGTGGGCCGTGGTCTTCGGCGCGCTCGTGCTCACCTCGACCGTGATCCCGGCTACCTCGGCGGCGGCGCTGCCGCCGGCCCCGGACCTCACGCTGGCAATCACAGCGCCGAGCCCGGTCGCTGAGAACGCCCCCGTGTTGGCGACGCTGACCGTGACGAATCAGGGCAACGCGGTCGCGCCCGCGCCCGTTCGGGTGCAGATCACGCTCACCACGGCTTCGGCCGGGACGGCGACCGGGACGGGCTGGGCGTGCGCGGCACCGGTCGTCACGATCTTCACGGTCACGCTCACCTGCACGGCGTCGCAGGTGGTCACGCCGGGTGCATCCCTGAGTGGGCTCAACGTGCAAGCCACCCCGCACCCGAAGACGTCAAGAGTCACGATCCTCGCGACCGTGACGGATCCCGGTGGCGCGTCCTCCAACAACAGCACGATGCGCGATGTTGCCGTGCTCCGGACCGATCTCGCAGCCGACCTCCGTCCGCCGTATACCGCGATCCCTCGCGGCGGCTCGGTCCAGCTCACCGCGCAGATCAACAGCCCAGGGAGTGCGCCGGCGCCTCCTCCCGTGGTTCGGCTCGCCGCCAGCGGGTTCGCCGCGGTCGTACCAACGGGCACCGGTTGGACCTGCACGGCGGCACCGATCACCTGCACCGCCGCGAGCGGCCTCGGCCCCGGCGGCAAGGCACCGCCGCTTGTCGTGAACGCGACCGCCGCAAACGCGAACGCGGCCGGCACGCTGACGGCGACACTCGCGAACGGCGACTACAACTCGACCAACGACAGCTCGGCGGCGCTGGTCGCCATCGGCGACCACCCCGACCTGGAGACGTCGGTAACCGCGAGCGCGGACACCGTCAAGGCGGGCGCGACGGCCTTCTTCGCGGTCGCCGTCCGCAATGTCGGCGTCCTTCCGCAGACGATGGGCATCGACGTCGACATCCAGAGCGACGGACTCCAGCCCGTACGCGCAAGCGGGACCGGATGGAAATGCTCCGAGATCGACGAGGAAGAAATCAGCTGCCACCGAACCGGCACGCTCGCCGCGGGCGCGACGGCACCGGTCATCACTGTGCAAGGCGGCGTCGCGTCCACCTACCCCGACGACGTCGGGGTGCTCGCACGGAGCAGCGCGTCAGACAATCTGAATCCATACAACGACATCGACTTCGCGACCATCGACATCGCTCCCGACCATGCGCTCGCCATCTCGCTCGATCCGATCGCGCCCACGGCGTCCGGCCAGAGCGTCACGTTCGCGGCGCACGTTGCGTCAGTGGGCTCGAAGTCCATTGACGGACCAACGACGGTCGCGTTCCAGGCCCAAGGAGCGACGCTCTCCGCATCCGGCACCGGGTGGTCGTGCGCTTCCGCAAGCTGTGTCGCGACGGCGTCGGTAGCAAACACCGGCACGCTCCCGCCGCTCAAGTTGGTCGCGACTGTGACCGCCGCGCCCGGTGGCCGCGTCAACGTCAATGTCTCCAGCACGAACGACAACGATGAGACCGACGAAGACGACACCGCGAACCAGACCATGGACGTCCCCATCACGGTGGTCGACACCACGCCACCCACGAACGTCAAGGCCACCACCGTCGGTGACGGGTTCGTGACGGTGCAATCGACAGTGCGGCTTGCGTGGACCGCGACCGATCCGTCCGGCATTCGCAATTACGACGTGGAGCTGAACCACCAGTCTTGGCGACCGGGGAAGGCGCCCCAAGTGTCGATGTTCGCGACTGCGACAACTGCGACGACCGGCTCGCTCCCGTCGGAGGGCGGTACGGAGTGCATCCGTGTGCGCGCTCGCGACAACGCCGGCAACCTGTCAGCGTGGTCTGCCGCGCAGTGCACGATCGTCCCGCTCTCGGTCAGCCAGTTCAACACGAACGGGAATTGGGTCCGTGAGACCCGGCCCGACGTCTTCGGGGGCGTGCTCCGAACGAGCACCACGCGAGGCAATAAGTTGACGCTCAATGTTCAGGCGCGTCTCGTGGGTGTTGTCGCGACAAAGTGTCCGACGTGCGGCACGTTCTCGGTTGCTTGGAACGGCAAGGTCATCGCCAACGTTGACCTTCGTGCACCTACGACACAGCGCTCGCGTGTCGTAGGCCTGGCGATCTTGCCGGCGCTGAAGACCGGGACCATCACGCTCGAGGTCACGTCCCAAGGGCTGCCGGTGCCGATCGAAGGCCTCCTCGACTCGACCCTCTGACGTCGTGGTCGGCTTACTGCGGTCGATCAGCCTTCGCGGTTTGGTGGCCGGCACGAGGAGTGGTCCGTCTGATTTCGCGGACAGCGCGGGGCCTTGCGTCGCAATGTCAGATCGAGGTCGGTTCTGCCGTTCGGTTCATTGACCGCGGTCTCGATCGCCAACTGGCCGCCGACACGGAAAAAAAGCGTCGCGCCACCGCGGCAACCGGGGATCGAGTCAGGCCCGACGACAGCCATCGTGTAGCCCGAGAAGTTGCCGGTGCGCCGAACGGACGAGACGCCGCAGCGAGTACGCCCGACGAAGGCTTCGACGAGCGTGCCGGGCGGAAGTTGACGGCCGTCTCGATAGATCACCTCACCGACGAACGACGACGTCGCAGGCGCGGCGCCGTTGGGCGCCGACGTCGAGAAACTCGCGTTGAACGTGGAGGTGCCCCTGTTGCCCGGCCACGTCACCGACTCACGACTGAAGAGAATCTGGTTTTGTGCAAACGTCCACAGCACGATCCGCGCGCCGGGCGCGCCGCAGCCGCTCGCTTCCGCGTCGCCAAATCTCAGCCCGGCGGTGTTCCCGACGTTGCCGGACAGCGCGAGCGCGCCGTCGAAACGGTCCGGATAGCGCTCGGCCGCGATGTGACTTGCGGCGCCACCCATCGAGAGCCCGGTCACGTACGTGCGAGTGGGCCGGCCGTACTTCCTCGCGAAGTAGTCCCACAGCGCAGCCGTCTCGTCAGCCGCGCGGCCGGGGATGAGCGACGTGCTGCTGAAGCTCGACGCACCCCACGCGTAGTGCTGACCGATCAAGTACCTGCGAAAGTCCGGCGCCGAGACCTGCGCCTCGGGCGCAAAGTCCTCGAAGCCGTGTATCCACAACACCAGACGGCCGTTCCAGTGGCGCGGCATCTCGATCTGGTACACCGCGCCACCGAGCCGGCCGAAGTCAGCGTGCGCTCCGGGCACCGGTGTGAACGCGGGGTCGCCGAGCATGACACCCTCGGGCTCCGGTCGAACCGTGACCGGCGGCGGCAACGACTGCTTCTTGGCACTCGCGGGAACCGCCGCGAGCGACAACAGCAGCAGTACTGCGCCGAGCAATCGGATTGCGACCCTCACCGCTGTCATACACCGGCGACGCCCCCGAGGTTCCGCGTCATGGCGGCGAGAGTGCGTACAGGCGATCGTTTGTGGACGCATATACGCGCCCGTTCGACGGGGTGGCGCTCAAGACACGACACCGGTCGCGGGGTCGATTCGGAAGACGCCGAGACCGTCGAGGCGCCCGAAGTCCGTGAAGCCCGTGAGCCGGGCGGCGCTGTTCGCGGGGTCGGTTGCCTCTACGAAGGATTCTGCGTAGACCGTGTGACCCGGATTGGCTGCGAGACCTTCACCACCGAAGACGCGGCCACCCGGCTCCGCGTGCCACCCCACGTGCGACAAGTGGATGTACGCATTGTGAGCACACCTTCGACCACGACGCGCGGCCGACGACTCTGTCAGCTCGCTTTCGGGGTTGAAGTTCGTGTTCTGAGGCCCGAACCCGAGGTGTGACCAGTCACATCCCGCCACCGTGGTTGCGAGGCACAGCGCGAGCACGGCGGCTCGTGCTCGACGCAAGGCCTTCGCTCGCGACTCCGTTCCCGCACCGCCCTCGTAATGTCTGTGCTGTCGCTAGCCGATCACAAGGGGGGAGGCACGAGCCGGTAAATTCAACCACTCTCCGCAGCGGGACCCGAGGCCATTCGCCAGATGACAAGAATTGCAACAGTGGAAGAGACGCCCGAGCAGGTGCTGGCGCGACTCGAGCAGTACGCGGCCTCGATCGGCGTCGTCGCACCGCGACCGCAGCGAGCGCCCACACCGGTGGCGACCTATCGAGAGCTGTGGCGTATCGGCATCGAGGCCATGGGCTACGTCGTCGGCCTCGTGTGCTGCATCACCGCGATCTTCGCCTTCCAGCGGCTCGACCGCGGCGTGGCGTCGGCGATCATCGTGGGCTTCGTGATCGGCGGCGCGGTAGCAACCGCGAGACGCTTCCCGCTCGCACTGTGGTGGACGCTGGGCTTCGCGATCGGCGGTGTCATCGCCCGCTTGTCGTGACCCGCGACAACTCGCTCTTCCGCCACCGCGACTTCCTGCGCCTGTGGTGCGCAGAGTCGGTCTCGCAGCTCGGCAGTCAGGTCAGCCTCCTCGCGTTGCCCCTTGTCGCGATCACCTTGTTGCACGCGACGACGTTCCAGGTCGGGGCCCTGGCCGCAGTGGAGATGGCCCCGTTCGTGCTGATCGGCCTCCCCGCGGGGGCAATCGTCGACCGTCTCCCACGGCGACCGGTGCTCATCTGGAGCGACATCGGACGCGCTGTTGCGCTGGCGTCGATCCCGATCGCCTACGCATTCGACGCGCTGACGTACGTGCAGCTGCTCGCAGTCGTGTTCGTCACCGGCACGCTCACGGTGTTCTTCGACGTCGCGTACATGTCGATCCTCCCCTCGCTCGTCGAACGCGGACAGATCGTGGACGGCAACGCCAAGCTCGAGATCAGCCGGTCCGGCGCGCAGCTTGCGGGGCCCGGACTGGGCGGGTTGCTCGTGCAGTGGATCGGCGCCGCGAGCGCGGTCACCGCCGATGCGGTGAGTTTCGTCACGTCAGCCGTCTTCTTCCGCGGGATCCGTGCCCAAGAACCACCGATCGCGGTCACCGTCGACGAGGAGGTGAGCCGGCTGCGCGCCCTCGCGCGCGAAGTTCGCGAGGGCTTCGGATACGTCGTGCGTCATCGGGTGTTGCGCATGGTCGCCGGCTGCACTGCGACATCGAACTTCTTCGCGTCGATGACGATGTCGGTGTTCCTGCTCTACGCGATTCGGGAGCTGCACTACGGCGCCGGCGTCGTCGGCCTCGTGTTTTCGCTGGGCAACTTAGGAGTGCTCGTCGCCGCGCTCACGACCACGCGCCTCACGGCGAAGATCCGGCTCGGGCCCACGATCTGGCTGGGCATCGTCATCGCGCAGATCGGGACCCTCGTGATCCCGCTCGCGCCGACACAGCACGCGCTGCCGTACTTCGTCGGCGCGTGGGTGCTCTTCGGTTTCGGCGGGACGCTGTACAACATCGACCAGGTGAGCTTGCGGCAGGCGATCACGCCGCATCGGCTCCAGGGTCGTATGAACGCGTCGATGCGCTTCATGGTGTGGGGGACGATGCCGTTCGGCTCGCTTGCGGGAGGCGCGCTCGGCACGGCGATCGGGTTGCGGGAGACACTGCTCGTCGCGGGCGTCGGCGGCATGCTCGCCGTGCTGTGGGTATCGGTACGTGCGATACGCGAGCTGCGCGAGATCCCCGATGCCGCCGCGGCTGCTACAACCTGAGCAAGACCTCGGCCATCTGCACGCCGTTCAATGCCGCGCCCTTCAAGAGGTTGTCGCCGGTGGCCCAGAGGTTGAGCGAGCCGGGCTCCGACGGGTCTTCGCGGATGCGTCCGACGAGGACGGGGTCGATTCCAGCTGCGTCCTGCGGGGTCGGGAAGCCGTCGCCGTCGTCGACCAGCAGCACACCGGGCGCGTCTCGCAACAGCTCGACCGCTTCGGCCTTGCTCATCGGCCGGTGGAACCGCACGTTCACACTCACCGCGTGCCCGACGTAAACCGGCACTCGCACGCACGTGCACGAGCAACGGATGTCGTCGTCGTGGAGGATCTTGCGCGCCTCGCGCACCATCTTCCACTCCTCCGAGGTGTAGCCCTGCTCCTTCACCGAACCTGCGAGCGGGATGACGTTGCCGGCGATCGGCTTCGACCACACTTCACCTTCGACGAGCGGCCGGTCGAACGAGCCGGCACGTGACAAGTCGGCGGCCCGCCCGTCGAGCTTCGCCCACTGCGCGTCGAGCTCGTGCATGCCGGCGAGGCCGGCACCCGTCACCGACTGGTAGGTCGACACGACCATGCGGTCGATCCGGGCGGCGCGGTGCAGCGGCGCGAGCGCCAACACGGGGATCGTCGTCGTGCAGTTCGGCGACGACGCGATGCCCTTCGGCATGTTGCGCATGTCGTCATCGTTCACGCCGGCGATGACGAGCGGGACGTCGGGGTCCATGCGAAACGCCGCCGACTTGTCGATCACCTTGGCTCCTGCCGCGGCCGCCCGCGGCGACCACTCCTCCGAGATCGGCTCGTCGACGTCGACGATGACGAGATCGAGCCCGTCGAAACAGCCGTCGCGCAGCACCTCGCAGGTGACCTCGCCGTCCTTGAAGTGAAGCTTGCGGCCCTCCGAACACGGCGACGCGTAGGCACGCAGCTCGTCGACGGGGAAATCGCGCGCCGCGAGGAATCGCAAGAGCTCGGTACCGACCAACCCCGTCGCACCCATCACACCGATGCGCACGTCGCTACTCCTTGTCCAGGTCGAACGCGGAGTGCAGAGCCCGCACGGCGCGCTCGACGTCATCCTCGGCGACGACGCACGAGATCCGAATCGTCGATGTGCTGATCATCTCAATGTTGACACCTTCGGCGGCGAGGACCTCGAACATTTTTGCCGCGATGCCGGGATGTGTCTTCATACCGGCGCCGATGAGCGAAACCCGGCCGATGCGTTGGTCGGTCCGGTACCCCGTCGCTTCGGTGTCGACGAGGATCTTCTCCATGCACTGCGTCGCCTTGGGAGTATCGGTGCGCGGCACGGTGAAGCTGATGTCGGTGTGGCCCGCGGTCGACACGTTCTGCACGATCATGTCGACGTTCACGCCGGCCTCGGCCAGGTCGCGGAACACCGTCGCCGCGACGCCCGGGCGATCGGGTACCTGCTCGATCGTGACCTTGGCCTCGGAAATGTCGTGGGTCACGCCCGAGATGATCGCTTGCTCCATCGATTCCGTAGCGTCCATCGACGCGTCCTCCTCGGTTACCCATGTACCGGGCGCCCACGTAAAGCTCGACCGCACGTGCACTTGCACGTGGTGGTTCCGTGCGAACTCGACCGAGCGCAACGCGAGCACGCGCCCACCGGTGGCCGCCATCTCCAACATTTCCTCGAACGAGACACGAGCGAGCTTGCGCGCGGTTTGCACGATGCGCGGATCCGCGGTGTAGACGCCCTCGACGTCGGTGTAGATCTCACACGCATCGGCACGCAACGCGGCCGCGAGCGCGACCGCGGTGGTATCGGAGCCGCCGCGGCCGAGCGTGGTGATGTCGCGCTCGGTCGACACACCCTGGAACCCGGCGACGATCGCGACCTTGCCTCCCGCGAGCGCGTCGCGGATCCGGTCGGCGCGCACCTCGATGATCTTCGCCTTGCCGTGCTCGGTGTCAGTGAGGATCCCGGCCTGACTGCCGGTGAAGCTGACTGCCGGCTGGCCGAGGTCCTCGACCGCCATCGTGAGCAAGGCCATCGAGATCCGCTCGCCCGCGGTCAGCAACATGTCCATCTCCCGGCCTCCGGGCCGGTCGGCGACGTCGTGGGCGAGGCGGACGAGGTCGTCGGTCGTCTTGCCCATCGCCGAAACGACAACGACGACATCGTCGCCGGCCCGGCGAGTACGCACGATGTGATCGGCCACGGCCCGAATCCGGTCCGGATCCGCCACCGAGGTACCGCCGAACTTCTGAACGAGAAAACCCACGGCGACCCAGGCTACCGGTGGAACCGAGCTGACCCGGACGGCGAACGGCTGCGCTGTACCCTCTTCGCCCGTGCCCAGTCAGGACAAGCGTCTCCGCAAGAAGGAAAACGCGCGCGTGGCGCGCGAAGCCCGGATCGCCGCCGAGAAGCGCCGCCGCCGGCTGCGCTCCGCACGCAACGCGGCCATCGCGATCGCGGCGTTCGTGGCGATCATCGTGATCGTCAACCTGCTCACCGGCGACGACAAGAAGAAGGTGGAGGTCACGACTTCGACGACGACGCCGGCGGAGTTCACCGTCAAACCTGGCAAGACCTACACGGCGACCGTGACCACCAACTTCGGCAAGATCGTGTTGGCTCTCGACGCGAAGAACGCGCCGAAAGCGACCGGTCACTTCATCCAGGTGGCTAAGGACGGGGCTTACGACAAATCGCGCTGGCATCGCATCGTTAAGGACTTCGTCATCCAGGGCGGCGCGCCGAAGGGCAACGTGAACCAGAAC
This sequence comes from uncultured Actinomycetes bacterium, assembly GCA_963837155.1. Classification (GTDB taxonomy): domain Bacteria; phylum Actinomycetota; class Acidimicrobiia; order IMCC26256; family PALSA-610; genus DASQHW01. The sequence continues at coordinate 285,154 of CAWIMB010000001.1, forward strand.
TACGGCCAATCAGTCGTCGGCGAGGTTCCCACCGACCACTACCCCGTCGGCTCGCTCGCAGCGGCGAAAACTGGGGACGCTCCGGCGGGAACGTTCGACTCGCAGTTCTTCATCGTGACCGGGAAGCAACAGGGTGAAGGATTGGCCAACGACTACGCCCGGTTCGGCAGGGTGAAGTCGGGCATGGACGTGGTGAAGAAGATCGAGGCCTTGCCGGTCGATCAGCAGGGAGAGCCAAAACAGAAGGCATCGATCGACAAGGTCACGATCACGGAGTCGTAGCTACTGCGCAGCCGCGGCCTCGGCGAGGTCGACCGACGCACCGGACTTCGTGCTCTTGGGTTTGGCACCTTTGCGGTAGACGGTGACGCGTCCCGCGCCGACGACTTCCCACGCACTCCTGCCTTCGCGCACGAGCGCGGTGTGCTCGTCGACGCCGGCGAGCACCGCGTTCGCAGACAGCAGATCGATCGAGCGTTCGCGGATGTGGTCGGCGGCGGTGCCGTGGTACGGGAACACCGCAAGACCCTGCACGAGCCCGAGACCTACGGTGAACGCGCCACCCCGCGGATCGACCATCGGGTCGCACAACACCGTCGCACCCGCGCCCGAAGCAGCGAGCACCGCGCCGTGCTCGTATGCGCGCACGACTGCTTCCCACAACGCGCTGCCTTTGAGCACCGAGCGGAGGTGCAGCGGCGACCCGTCGCCAAGGTAGAGGAACCGGGCGTGCGCAACCGCGGCGACGTTCTCGTCGGACTCCGCGTCGCGCCGGTTGAGCACCATGAGACCGCGGGCCGTCGCACCGAGCTGGGTGAACCACGCCGTCGCTCGCTCCACGACCCGCTCCGGGTGCTCGAACGCGGCCGCGGTCGGCAAAATCATGACCTCGCCGACGCCCGCGCGTTCGAGCAGCCGCTCGTCGAGCGCACGACAGGGTTCGGTCCATTCGCCGCCGCCGAGGAGCGCCAGCGTTCCGGCCTGCTTGGTCACGCCGCTGATCCTAGGAGTGGCGCGGCAAAGACCGGCTGACCCAGGCCTGGCCCAGGCGCCGAACCCGCCGGTAGCCTTCGCCCTCTTTCCATACGCCTCGAGGGGGAACGGATGGCGGTCAAGCGAGTCGGGATCGTGGGCTCGGGCATCATGGGTTCGGGCATTGCCGAGGTCGCCGCCAAGGCCGGCATCGAGGTGGTGCTGCGCAGCCGGGCCCAGAGCACCGCCGACAAGATGGTCGCCGGGCTCGAGAAGTCGCTCAACAAGCAGGTCGAGCGCAACAAGCTCGAAGCCGGAGAGCGGGACGCGGTGCTCGCCGCGCGTGCCGCGCGGTCACCGACCTGCGTGAGCTCGGCGAGTGCGACCTCGTGATCGAGTCGATCGTGGAGGATCTCGAGACCAAGAAGCACCTGTTCACCGACCTCGACCGGATCTGTCCGGAGCACACGGTCATCGCGACCAACACGTCGACGTTGCCCGTGATCGAGATGGCGATGAATACCGGCCGTCCCGACAAGGTCTGCGGCGTCCACTTCTTCAATCCGGCGCCGATGATGGCGCTGGTCGAAGTCGTGCGGACGATTACGACGAGCGACGCCACGATCGACGAAGCCGTCGCCTTCGCAACGACGTGCGGCAAGAACGCGGTGCAGGTGAAGGACCAGGCCGGGTTCATCGTGAATGCGCTGCTGTTCCCGTACCTGAACAACGCCGCCAAGCTCTGCGACGCCGGCGTCGCCACTCGCGACGACATCGACGCCGCGATGAAAGGCGGCTGCAACTTCCCGATGGGCCCGCTCGAGCTCCTCGACCTCGTCGGCCTCGACACCAGCCTCGCGATCCTCGAAGCGCTCTACGAGGAGTTCAAGGACCCGAACTACGCCCCTGCACCCGTACTGCGCCGCATGGTGAGCGCCGAGCGCCTGGGCCGCAAGACCGGCGCCGGCTTCTACGACTACAAGCGCTAGCCCGCCCCGGGCACCGTTTGGGCAGAAGTCCGCGACCGTCCGCGTACAAGTGCCCAAACGGTCGTGGCGTCGCCGGGATGGCCGACTTCCGGTCTGGTTGATTTATCCGGGACAATGGTGCGTATGGCCGAGCGCGATCGTCCCTGGCTGATCCGGACCTACTCCGGGCATTCCTCGGCGCGGGCATCCAACGAGCTCTACCGGACGAACCTCGCCAAGGGTCAGACCGGCCTGTCGGTCGCCTTCGACCTGCCGACCCAGACCGGCTACGACCCCGACGAGCTGCTCGCCAAGGGTGAGGTCGGCAAGGTCGGCGTACCGGTGCCGCACCTCGGAGAGATGCGCACACTGTTCGACGGCATCCCGCTCGGCGAGATGAACGCGTCGATGACGATCAACGCGACCGCGATGTGGTTGCTCGGCATGTATCTCGCGCTGGCTGACGAGCAGGGCGTGCCGTACGAGAAGCTCGCGGGAACCACGCAGAACGACATCTTGAAGGAGTACCTGTCGCGCGGCACGTACATCTTCCCGCCGGAAGCGTCGAAGCGGCTCACCGTCGATCTCGTCGTGTACACGGTGAAGCACGTGCCCAAGTGGAATCCGATCAACGTGTGCCCGTACCACTTGCAGGAAGCGGGCGCGACGCCCGTGCAGGAGCTTGCGTACGGCCTCGCGAACGCAATTGCGGTGCTCGACGCGGTGCGCGACTCCGGGCAGGTTCCCGAGGACGAGTTCCACGAAGTGTTCGGCCGGATCTCGTTCTTCATCGATGCCGGCGTCCGCTTCGTCGAAGAGATGTGCAAGATGCGGGCCTTCACCCAGATGTGGGACCGCATCGGCAAGGAACGCTACGGCGTCGACGACGCGAAGCTGCGGCGTTTCCGCTACGGCATGCAGGTGAACTCGCTCGGCCTCACCGAAGAGCAGCCCGAAAACAACGTGCAACGCATCGTGCTCGAGATGCTCGGCGTCACGCTCTCGAAGGACGCCCGCGCCCGTTCGATCCAACTCCCCTGCTGGAACGAGGCACTCGGCTTGCCGACGCCCTGGGACCAGCAATGGTCGTTGCGCATCCAGCAGGTGCTCGCGTTCGAGTCCGACCTGCTGGAGTACGGCGATTTGTTCGAGGGATCCGTCGTCGTCGAACGCAAGGTGGACGAGCTCGTCGAGGCAGCCGAAGCCGAACTGCAATGGGTGCTCGACGGCGGCGGCTCGTTCCGGATGATCGACGAGATGAAGGGCCGGATCGTGCAGTCGCACGCCGAACGGGTGCGCCGCATCGAGTCCGGTGAGCTCGAGGTCGTAGGCGTCAACTCCTTTACCGAGACCGAGCCGTCACCATTGACCGCCATCGCGCAACGCGGCGGCATCGTGACCATCGATCCCGCGGTCCAGCGCGAGCAAGCCGATGCGATCAAGGCATGGCGGTCCGCACGCGACCAAGCCGCGGTCGAGCGCGCACTCGAGGAGCTGCGCCGGGTCGCGGCGACGACCGAGAACCTCGTGCCCGCAACGATCGCGCTCGCGAAAGCGGGCGGCACGGTAGGCGAATGGGCCGGCGCGTTGCGCGAGGTGTTCGGTGAGTACCGCGCACCGACCGGCGTGAACGCGGTTGCGGTGCGGCCCGGCGCCGAGATGGAGGCTGTGCGCACGCACGTGCAAGCGGTCGCCGCTCGCACGGGTGGCCCCATTCGGCTGCTTGTCGGCAAGCCCGGGCTCGACGGCCATTCGAACGGCGCCGAGCAGATCGCGGTCGCGGCGCGCGACGCCGGAATGGAAGTCGTGTATCAGGGGATCCGGCTCACGCCGGCCGAGATTGCGGCGGCGGCGCGTGACGAAGACGTCGACGTCGTCGGCCTCTCGATCCTGTCGGGCTCGCACCTCGACCTCGTCCCCGAGACCGTGCGCGCGCTGCGCGACCTCGGCGTCGACGCGCCGGTTGTGGTCGGCGGCATCATCCCTGACGCGGACCGCGCGCAACTCGAGGCTATGGGCGTGGCACGCGTGTACACGCCCAAGGACTACCGGCTCGCAGCGATCATGCGCGACATCGCCGAGCTCGCCGCAGCCCGCCGCTCCTCTCCTCAGGCGGGGGTGGCGACCAGCCGATGAAGGCTCCGATGCAGGACCTGCGACTCTTCGTCGCCGCCACGGGCGGCGTTGCTGCCCTGGCCGCCGGCGCGGTCGGGGTCGCTACGAATTCCCCCGTCTGGGCGGTCGTGGCCGGAGCCGCCGGCGTCATCGCCGCGATCGCAGGTGTCGCGCTCGGTGCGCGCGCGCGTCGAAGTGAGGATCGTCTGGTGCAGGCAGAAGATGAGATCCAAGCCGTGCGGCGCGAGCTCGCGTCGATCAACGCGGTGCTGCAAGAAGAAGCCAGCCGGCGCGCCGCCGAGGACGAACTCGGTCCAGTGCCGGACGCGCTCGTGCGTCCGCGCGGCGAGCAGGCATTCGACGCCGCGACGGGTCTGTACGACGAGAAGTACTTCGCCGTCCTCGTGCAGCAGCAAGTTGCCGCCGCGCGGCGATCCCTGCGACCGATCTCGGTGATCATCTTCGAGATCGACAGCCTGGGCGAGTCGGACCGTGACACCCGGTTGCAAGCGCTGGGCGTTGTCGGCGACGTCGTGCGGCGAACGCTGCGCGAGAGTGATGCCGCGTGCCGCCTCGGCGACCTGATGGTGGGAGCGATCCTCGAGGACACGCCCGAGGCCGGCGCGGTCTGGGCTGCCGAACGCGTGCGCGGCACGTTGCTCGCCTCACCCGTCGGTGACGCGCTCACGCTGTCGGCCGGTGTCGCGTGTTACCCGACGCACGCGTTGGGCGCGGCCGAGCTCGTCCACCAGGCGAGCCGCGCCCTCGAAGAAGCGCGGGCACGCGGCCGCGACCGCGTCGAGCTCGCGCCCGAACCTACCAACTGACGCGGTCGGCGCCGAGCGGTCGTCCGACCCATCGCACCTCGCCGGGCGTGCGCGACATCCGCGCGACGGGGGCCTGCATCACCACACCGTCGACCTCGACGAACACGCCACGCGCTCGCACGTGCGGGTCGGCGAGCAGATCGTGCATCGAGTACACGGGAGCGATCGCGGCTTGGGCCTGCTCGAACGCGGCCAGCACTTCGTGAGACGGGCGGGCGCCGATCCACTCGGCGACCGCCTGATCGAGCTCCTCGCGGTGGGCGGCCCGACCCTCGAACGTCGCGAACCGAGTGTCATCGCCGAGGCCCAGCAACTCCAACACGCGGTGCGCGATCGATTCCGTCGACGTGGAGATCGCGACCCACCGGCCGTCCGCACAGCGGTACGTGCCGCGCGGCACGGTGTACGGGATGCCGGAACCGAGGCGAGGCTGCTCGTAGTCGAGATGGGCGGCGGCTGACGGAAGCGCCGACATCATCTGCAGCATCGACTCGAGCAGGTTGACGTCGATGACCTGACCCTCGCCGGTCGCATCGCGATGGCGGAGCGCGACCATGACCGCGAAGGCCCCGGCGAGTGCCGCGACCTCGTCGGTGAGCGCGATCGGCGGCAGCAGCGGCGGCCCATCGGGCTCACCGTTGATCGCCGCGAACCCGCTCATCGCCTCGGCCATCGTCGCGAAACCCGGCCGCGCCGCGTACGGACCGTCCTGTCCGAAACCCGTCACGCGCAGCACGACCAACCGAGGATTGCGCGCGAGCAGCACGTCGGGCCCGAGGCCGAGCCGTTCGAGCGTGCCGGGCCGGAAGTTCTCGACCAGCACGTCGGCCGTGCTCGCCAGCGTGAGCATGGCGTCGCGCCCGGCGTCGCTCTTCAGGTCGAGCACGGTGGCGCGCTTGTTCCGACCGAGCAGCTTCCACGTATAGGAGTCGCCGCCCTCGGGCGGGAACCATCCCATGCGCCGCACGCCGTCGCCGGCGGGCGATTCGACCTTGATGACGTCGGCGCCGAAGTCCGCGAGGTGGCGCGCCGCGCCCGGCCCCGCGAACACCGTTGCCATGTCGATGACCCGCAACCCGTCGAGCGCCTGCATCGACGGGCACCCTAGGGGCCCATCACGACGTGATCGTGATCTCCTTGATCATGCCTTCGAGCGCGTGCGGTTGGTTGTCCTTGGCGGGGTCAGGGAGGAAGCACACCAGCGCGTACTTGCCGGGCGCGAGGATCATTGGCGCATAGGCCGTTTGCTTCGGACTGACGCCGGTCACACCGCCAACCGCTGTGAACGGCGGCTTTCCTGCGGGCGGCTTCGCGCCGGGCGGCACGAACAAGAACTTCTTCACATCCGCGAGCGTCTTGCCGTCGGCGATCTTGTAGATCACGAGCTCGTGCACCTGCTTGCCGACGTTGGTTATCGACACCGTGCCCACGCCCTTGAAACCGGAGTCGACAAGGAAGTCGAACTCAGTCAGGTCGATCTTGGCGCCATCGGCGGTCGGCGGTGTCTCGACGGTGTACACCGACGGCGTCACGTCGACCTTGCCGACCATGCCCTTCGATGCGTGCGACTTCCCGTCCTTGGGATCGGGGATGAAGCAGACGACGCCATAGGTACCCGGCTCGAGATGAATCGTTGTCGTGATCGACTGGAGCGGCAGGACGTTGTTCGGGCCGCCGACGAACACCGTGTCGTCCGGGAGATTCGAGAGGTCCGTGGACGCGGCCGCCTTCTTGAAGTCGTCGTAGGACAGCGAGCCCAGTTTGACGAAGCCGAGCTGGTGGATCTGGCCGGTGTTGTTCCGCAGTGTGACGTCCACCCAACCGGAAGGCATCTGTTCGGGCAGCGAGAACTTGAAGCCCTTCACCGCCTCGATGGTCACGCCCGGGCGAGCCTTGGCGGGCTCGACCTTCTTCTTGTCCCCGCCACACGCGCCCAGCGCCACGATGGCCAGTACGGCCAGCGTCGCCATCCCGATTGCCCGACGAGCCAACACTTCGCCCCTCCGTCCGCTTGCGAGTGCGGCGCACGCTAGTTCGCCCAGTACGTCGTACCCAGTCGGGTCCCAGACGGGTCCCAGTCCGGTCAGAAGATCTCGCTGAAGCAGCGGTCAGTGAGGCGGCCGAGCGCATAGTCGCGGTAGAGACCGGCGAACATCGCGCGGGTCTTCTCCGTCCAAGCCATCGAATCGGGCGCGTCGATGCGTCGTGTCAATTGGAGGTAACCGCCTTCATGAATCCGGTACTCGGCCCACGCCCCCGGGTAGTCCTTGACGCACGCAATCTCGACGATCGGAACGTTGCGCGCTTGCGGAAACCGGCGCAGGCGCGTGCGATGGGTGTGTCCGGCGAAGTATCCCGCGATCGATGCGCGCCGGGTGATCAGTGCGCACAATGCATCGCTGTCGTCGGGATTGACGCCGAAGTAATTGGCACTGCGCTGCTTGCCGTTGGGTTCCCACGGATGATGGTGGCCGAACACGAGAACCGGCTTCGCGGCCGGAGCCGCGAGGTCGTCGAGCCACTCGAGCTGTGCGTGCGGGATCCGGCCGCGATCGGTGCCCGGGATCGTCGTGTCGAGTACCGCCAGCGTCACGCCGGGTAGCTCGACGGCGAACGGACCCGTCGCCGCGATCGTCTCAGTGAGCATGGCGTCGTGGTTGCCGCGAATGTGGTGCATGCGCGGGCCGAGCTGGGTGTATGCGCGCAGGAAGTTCTCGTACTCCTCCTCGGTGCCGAGGTTCGTGAGGTCACCTTTGACGACGACCGCGTCCGGGTCGAGCTGCTCGATAGCGCGGATCGCGCCACGATTCATCGTCTCCGGGTACGGCTCCTCGTCCGGCGCGACGCTGAAGACCGGTCCGACCTCTTCGGGCGTGCCGAGCTTGCCGCACTCGGTCTCACCGAAGTGCACGTCGTTGACGGTCGCGATCGTCGCGAGCAACTGCCCGGGCGGCGGATCGAGCGTGGTCAAAGTGTCCGGCAGGAACGCCGACGCCTCGGCGCCGTCCAGCGCGAGCGGGTAGGTGGTGGACGCTTCGAGGCCCTTGACCCGCGCCGAGTGGTACTGGCCGCTGGTCACGGCCGAGCGATCCCCCACGCGGGTCTCGACCTCGCGGTCGTCGTCGGTACGGAACGTGACCACGACCTCGTCGGGTCCGACGGTGAACAGCTCGGCGTCGTGGATCACGACGCCAGGCTACGGGAGAATGCCGGAATGCCGGTTGAGCGCGTCGACCCACCGTACGAGGCGGATGAGCGAGTCATGCTCGAGAGCTGGCTGGAGTTCCACCGCGCCACGCTCGCAATGAAATGCGACGGACTCTCGGACGATCAGCTCCGGGAGCGTTCGGTGCCGCCGTCGTCGATGTCGTTGCTCGGCCTCGTGCGCCACATGGCCGACGTCGAACGGAATTGGTTCCGTTGGGTGTTGTCCGGCGAGCACGGCGCGGGCCTGTTCTGGACGCCCGAGAACGAAGACGGCGATTTCGACGACGTCGACGACGCGTCGGTCGACGAAGCGTTCGACGCGTGGCGAGCGGAATGCGAGAACGGGCGCGAGGTGGCCGCGAGCATGCAGTTCGACGACACCGGCAAGCGCCGCAACGGCGAGCCGGTTTCGTTGCGCTGGGTACTCGTGCACATGATCGAGGAGTACGCCCGGCACAACGGCCATGCCGACTTCCTCCGCGAGCGCATCGACGGCGCGACCGGCGACTGACTCGAGTCAGGTTCTCGACCGGCGGCCGAGCCGGCCCGAGAGGCGCCACGGGCCGCGCTGCAACAGCGCCCGCTGGGCGGAGCGGCGCGACGCGTCGACCCACATGCTCAGCTGCTCTGAGTCCGCACCCCGCGCCGCGGCCGCGGCCTCAGCCGCACGCTGTTGCTCCAACGCGATCGTGACCGCGGCGACCGCGGCAACTTCCTCGGGAATCATGCCTAGAGCGGTGAGTTCCCGTGCTTGCGCGACGGCAGCTGCTCGCGTTTCGTGCGCAGCATCTGCAACGCCCGCGCCAGCATTTTGCGCGTGTCGCGCGGATCGATCACGTCATCGATGTAGCCGCGTTCGGCGGCCTGATACGGGTTGAGGAAGCGGTCCTCGTACTCGAGGATGAGCTCGGCCTTGCGAGACTCGGGATCGGACGCCGTCTCGATGTCCTTGCGGAAGATGATGCTCGCGGCGCCGTTCGCGTCCATCACCGCAATCTCGGCCGACGGCCACGCGAACGCGATGTCGGCGCCGATCGACTTGGAGTTCATGACGACGAACGCGCCGCCGTATCCCTTGCGCGTGATGATCTGCACCCGCGGCACGGTCGATTCGCAGTACGCGTAGAGCAACTTGGCGCCGTGCCGGATGATGCCGCCGTACTCCTGGTCGGTGCCGGGTAGGAATCCGGGCACGTCAACGAACGTGACCAGCGGAATGTTGAACGCGTCGCAGGTTCGCACGAAGCGACCGGCCTTCTCGGAGGCGTCGATGTGCAGCACTCCCGCGAGCACCTGCGGCTGGTTGCCGACGATGCCGACGACGTGTCCATCGACCCGCGCGAACCCGCACACGATGTTCATCGCCCACAGCGGGAAGTACTCGAAGAACTCACCGTCGTCGACGATCTCCTCGATGACCTTCTTCATGTCGTACGCGCGGTTCGACGCATCGGGCATGATGTCGAGGAGCGCGTCGCACGAGCGCTCGGGATCGTCGGTCGGCTCGTAGTAAGGCGGATCCTCGAGGTTGTTCGCGGGCAGGAACGACAACAGATATCGCACCATCTCGATACACGTCGCTTCGTCGTCGGCGATGAACGTCGCGACGCCCGATTTGGTCGCGTGCGTGACGGCGCCGCCGAGTTCTTCGTGGGTGACGTCCTGACCGGTGGCGGCCTTCACGACGTCGGGGCCGGTGATGTACATGTTCGAGACGCCCTTCACCATGAAGATGAAGTCGGTCATCGCCGGTGAGTACACCGCTCCGCCCGCGCACGGCCCGAGGACCACGCTGATCTGCGGGATGACGCCGGACGCCTTCACGTTGCGGAAGAAGATGCCGCCGTAGCTCGCGAGTGAGACAACGCCTTCCTGGATCCGCGCACCACCACCGTCGTTCAAGCCGATAAGCGGCGCGCCAACCGACTCCGCCAGATCCATCACCTTGTGGATCTTCTCGGCGTACACCTCGCCGAGGGCACCGCCGAAGATCGTGAAGTCCTGACTGAACACGAACACCTTGCGGCCGTTGACCGAACCCCAGCCTGTAACCACACCGTCGGTCAGCGGACGGTTGTTCTCGATACCGAAGCCGTGGGCACGATGGCGGGCCAGCATGTCGAGCTCGACGAAGGAGTCGGCGTCGAGCAGGAGCTCGATTCGCTCGCGGGCGGTGAGCTTGCCCCGGTCGTGCTGGCGCCGGACCGAGGCCTCGGCCCCCGGAACCCGTGCCTCTTCCTTCAGTTTCGCGAGCTGTTCGAGCCGCTCGGTGATCGGATGCGACGTCGGGAGGATCTCGTCGGCCATCGCCTCAGGCTACTTCCTGAGTGCCGGGACGTACCCGGTCGCGAAGTACCCGGCGAGTGCCGCGAACAGCACGAGTGCGGCCGGAGCGCTGATCAACGCCACTGCGATCGAAGACGCGTACGCGAGTGGGCCGACGACGGTGCGCCGGAGGGCTCGGCGTACACCGTCGTCGTTGAGATCCGGTGACCGGAGTTCCGGATGCGCGAGCAGGTACCGCCACAGCGCGAGGAATCCAATGCCCACGAGCAGCATGTTGGCGCCGTACAGCGCAGCGGCCGCGTGGCCGGCGTCGGCGTCTTGCACGTAATCACCCAGTACTGCCGTCGGGAAGGGAACGAACGAGATCGACATCAGCAGCAGCAAGTTGATGAACAACAGCGTGCGGTCGCTATGCGCGATGCCCTCGAAGAGCGCGTGATGGTTGACCCACATGATCCCGATCGTGAGGAAGCTCACTGCGAACGTTGCGTACTTCGGCCACAGACTCCAGAGTTCCTTGGCGAGTGTGCTGTCCTTCGGCACTGCGGGGACACCGATCTCGAGCACGAGCAGCGTGATCGCGATTGCGAGGACGCCGTCGGAGAACGCTTCGGCTCGCGCGGTCGTCGAGCTCACGGAGGTGACGCGCCGTACGCGTCGTACACGCGCCCCGCGGTCTCGGCCGCCTGGCGGCCGCACTCGTATTGAAACGGCGAGATGCCGCCGCGTTCCCACGGCGTCACCGAACCCACCTCGATCGCGTGCTCGGCCTTCGGGACGATGCCGAGCTCGGTGCGGACGTCCTCGACGGGACGGGCCGCGTGGAGAAACCAGTCGATGTTCAAGAGATCGGGCCCGCCCGCGTGCGCACCGACAAGCGCGCCGCGCCGCATCGCATCGGCGAGGCGGACCGCCATGCCTTCGTGCGAGAGGTGCCCGCGGTCGTAACGGAAGAGACCCGCGCCACTCGCCAAGTAGCCGGTCTCGAACAGGCTGATGACCATTGCGAGCAACGAGAATCCCCGGGGGTCGTCGTTCGCGCGGGCGATGAGACCGAAGACCTCCAGCTCGCTCTCGACGGTCGAGCCGTAGCCGGCCACGACGTGCACCCAGTCGTGTTGTGCGAGCAGCACGGGCGCGCTGTTGGGCCGGCCCGGGAACACGAAGCCGCGCGCATCGTAGAACTTCACGACTTCCCGCCCGAGCGTGCCCTCAGGGAGTGCACGCAACGACTCCCATTGCTGCGCGAGCGCGTCGTCCGTGACGCACTCGTCCCACGCGTCGTTCAGCGCACTGGACGTATGCAGCGCCTCTGCGTGCGTCGCATCCCACGTTTCCATGTAGCCGCTGCGCTGGAAGTCGATCAATGCCAGACCGAGGCTGCCGTGTGCATAGCGGTTCGCGACGCGCAGCATCGAGTCGTCGATGCACAGCTCCCGTGCGTAATTCTCGACGCGTTGCACGACCTCTTCCGGCAGGGGCACGAGCACGAGGGCGCCGAGCAACATGAAATGCACCATGCGGTGCCGGAACGGTTCGTCCCGGTCCGCGAGCGCCCGCGCGAACTCCTCGGCAGAGATCCGGGGTACGTGGTTCGCCGGTACGACGAACCCGGTCATCGACTCGACCATGGCTTCGATGAGCAGACGCTGCAGGCTCGTGAGCTGGCCGCCCGGCGCGACCGCCGCCGCGACGGCGCCCGCGATGAGCCGCACCTCGGCCGCATCGGGGGGCGTGAGCTTGGCGACGTCGGGCGCGGGCAACGGAACCGGCATGCGGGCCGTCAACCTAGGCTCGGGGCCGCAGATTCCCGCGGGGCCGGGAGTGTGCAGCCCGGGCCGCCCGCCCGCGGCCCGTGTCGAAATCCTAAGAGTAGGGCAAAAGCCGCGTATCGGCCCAAGTGGCCAATCGTTAGGGTCGCCGGGCCGGGCGCTCCTCCTGGACGAGCTCGATCAGCGTCCCGAAGGCGCCCTTGGGGTGGACGAACGCCACCGTGGTGCCCCGGCTGCCGGGGCGGGGCTGCTCGTCGATCACGCGGCCGCCGTGGGCCTTCACCGACGCGAGCGCCTCGGCACAGTCCTCGACCCGGTAGCCGATGTGGTGCAAGCCCTCCCCCTTGCTGGCGAGGTACTTGGCGACCGGCGAGTCATCGCGGGTCGGCGTCAGGAGCTGCACGTAGGAGTCGGCGACCTTCAACAGCGCCTCTTCGACACCGTCGCTCTCGACCACCTCGCGATGCTCGACCTCGCACCCGAACGTCGAGCGGTAGTACTCGATCGCGGCCTCGAGATCGTTGACGGCGATCGCGACGTGATCGATCTCAGTAAGCATGCGCGGGATTGTAGATGTCAGTCCGCAAAGCGCCGGAAGAGCGTGATCTGATCGATGTGCTTTTCGCGCTGTCGCGGTGTCGGTCACGCCGAGCCCCTCCTCGGGCGCGAGGCACAACACGCCGACCTTGCCTTCCACGAGATTGTGATGCACCTGGAGTGCAGCTTCACCGGTCTGGTCCAGCGTGTACACCTTCGACAGCGTCGGGTGGATCTTCGCCTCGCCGATCAACCGATTCGCCTCCCAAGCTTCTCGGTAGTTCGCGAAGTGGCAGCCTTTCAGCGTCTTGAGGTTCATCCAGAGGTACCGGTTGTCGTACTCGATCTGGTAGCCCGACGTCGCCGCGCACGTGATGATCATGCCGCCGCGCTTCGCGACGAACACCGATGCGCCCATTGTCGAACGGCCCGGGTGCTCGAACACGATGTCGACGTCGCGACCGACGAGCTCGCGGATCTTCTTGCCGAGCCGCAACCATTCCGCCGGATCCTGTTCGGTGTCGTTCTTCCAGAACTTGTAGCCCTCGGCGCGGCGGTCGATCACTGCCTCGCAGCCCAGCGCCCGCAACAACTCGGCGCGCCGCTCGCTCGAGACGACACCTACGGGAGTGCCACCGCCGTTCAGCACGTACTGCGTTGCGTACGCGCCGATGCCGCCGGTCGCGCCCCACACCAGCACGGCTTGACCCTGGCTCATGTGCGAGCCGTTCTTGCTGACGATCATGCGGTAACTCGTGCTGTTGCAGAGCGCGTTGCACGCAGCCTCTTCCCACGAGAGATGCGCGGGCTTCGGCATCAGCTGATTGGCCTTGACCACGGCGATCTCGGCGAGACCACCGAAGTTCGTCTCGAAACCCCAGATGCGTTGGTTCGTGGCCATCATCGAGTCGTCATGCGCCGACGGATCTTGGTCGTCGACGTGCAAGCAGTGCGCGGTGATGACGTCACCGGGCTTCCAGTTCCGGACCGCGGAGCCGACGCGCAACACGACGCCGCTCGCGTCCGACCCGATCACGTGGTACGGCTGATCGTGACGCTTGCCCCAGTAACTCTCGCGTCCCAAACGCTTCAAGAAGCCGAACGTCGGCAGCGGCTCGAAGATGCTCGTCCATACCGTGTTGAAGTTGATCGCGCTTGCCATCACCGCGACATACGCTTCGTCCGGCGCGAGCTCCGGAAGCGGGAACTCCTCGACGTGGATCGACTTGCGCGGATCCTTGTCCTCGGAGGGAAGCCCGGCGAACATTTCCTGCTCGTCTGCCTTGACCAGCGCGCCCCGTGCAGCCTCCGGCAACGGGATGCTCGCGAGTTGCTCGCCGGTTGCGCCTTCGAGGATCGCGGTACGGATCGCGGCGATCCCATCACCACTGTTCGTTGCCATGCGCGCAACCTACCGGGCAGTAGCGGACGCGTACCACCCGTCCCTACACTGGCGACCTCGTTGCGTACACGCGTTGCCTAAGGAGGCGCCCCATGTCCGGATCGGTCATCGTCGGATCGGCTCGTACGCCGATCGGCAAGCTCTCGGGCGCACTCGCGGCATTCACCGCGCAGGATCTCGGTGGTCTCGCTATCAAAGCCGCGCTCGAACGGGCGGGCGTCGATGCCGAGCAGGTCGACTACGTGTTGATGGGCCACGTGTTGCAAGCCGGGCAAGGCCAGATCACCGCGCGCCAGGCAGCCATAAAAGCCGGCATCCCGATGACGGTCCCCGCGATGACCGTCAACAAGGTGTGCCTCTCGGGGATCAACGCGATCTACCTGGCTGACCAGATGATCCAGAATGGCGACGCGGAAGTCGTTGTCGCGGGCGGCATGGAGTCGATGACGCAAGCGCCGTATCTCCTTCCGGGGCGCGCGCCGGCTATCGCATGGGCAACAACGAGGTCGTCGACTCGATGGTCAACGACGGCTTGTGGTGCGCGTTCGACGCGGTGCACATGGGCGCCGGCACCGAGAACTATGTCGGCCAGGTCGGTGGCATCAGCCGGGAGATGCAGGACGAGTTCGCCGCCAAGTCGCACGAGCGGGCTGCGGCCGCGCAGAAGGAAGGTCGGTTCGCTGACGAGATCGCGCCGGTGTCGATTCCGCAGCGCAAGGGCGACCCGATCGTCGTCGACAGTGACGAAGGAGTTCGGCCCGGCACCACCGGTGAGTCGCTCTCGAGCTTGCGGCCGGCGTTCTCGAAGGACGGCACGATCACGGCCGGCAACGCCTCGCAGATCTCCGACGGCGGTGCCGCGGTGATCGTCACGAGCAAGGCCAAAGCCGAAGAGCTCGGCGCGACACCGCTGGCCGAGCTGATCGGGTACGGCATGGTCGCCGGCCCGGACCCGTCGTTGCTGCACCAACCGTCGCGTTCGATCAAACGCGCGGTCGAGTCGAGCGACATGAGCGTGAAGGACATCGACCTGTTCGAACTGAACGAGGCGTTCGCCGCGGTCGGCATCGCGTCGATGCGTGACCTCGGTATCAGCGACGAGATCACCAACGTGAACGGTGGTGCGATCGCTCTCGGTCACCCGGTCGGCATGTCCGGTACGCGTGTCGTGCTCACGATCATCAACGAGCTGCTCCGCCGCGGTGGCGGTGTTGGCGCGGCCGCACTGTGCGGCGGCGGCGGCCAGGGCGACGCCGCCATCATCCGCACGCTGTAGATCTCACGAACATGCGTGGCGAACCTGGCTGTGGGCCGAGTTCGCCACGCAAGTTGCGTAACGTTGCCGCATGGTGCCGGAGCTGCGGCCGCGCGGGATCGGGGAAATGCTCGACGTCGCGGTCACGATCTATCGCGCGGTGCGCGCGCCGGCTGATCGTCGTTGCCCTCGTCGTCGAAGTACCGCTGCAGATCCTCATCACGACCGTGTTGTTGTCGGCCCAGCCCGAAGGCATCGATATCAACATCGCGGGGAACGCATCGCCAAGGTTCGAGAATCAGTCCACGCAGCTCGCCGCGACCTTCGTTGTCTTGCTCATCAGTCTGGTCGCAAGCGCCTTCGTGCTGGCGGTGTGCACGAGGATTGTCGCCGACGCGTACGTGGGTTTGGCCGGCGGTGGCGCGGGTGACGCGGCGCGGGGAGCGGCGGGCCGCATCTTCGCGGTCCTCGGCCTTGCATTCATCACTGCGTTGAGCCAGATTGCCGGCTTGTTCTTTTGCTTCGTCGGCATCGTCGTGCCGCTCACGCTGTTCGCGGTTGCGGTGCCCGCGTTGATCCTCGAAGGTGCCGGCGTCTTCGCCGCACTCGGCCGGTCGGTCACGCTCACCAAATCACACTTCTTGCGGGTCCTCGGCCTCGTGGTGACCGCGCAGCTTCTCACCGCCGTGCTGAACATCGGGCTCACGCTGGCTGTGACGGTGGCGATGCGAAACGGCAGCAGCACAGCCGCGGGCGTGATCTCGCAAGGCATCGCCAACACCGTTGTCGCCGTGTTCACCACACCGTTCATCGCAGCTGCGGTCGTGGCGTGCTATTTCGATCTGCGCATCCGTGAAGAGGCGTTCGACGTCCAGCTCCTCATGCAGCGCAACGATGCGCGCCACGCGGCGGCCCACGCGGCGGTGCCTCCGGCTGCGGCGCGGTGATCGTCGGACACGCGGCGGGCGCGGGGCGAGCCGTCCAGGCCGTTGACCCCAACGGCGCGCGCGACGCGGCGCGCGACATCCTCAACGATCGCCGCTTCCGTCGTGAGCCGGCACCGCGGCCGTTGCGCGGTCCGCTTCGCTGGCTCGGCAAGCGCCTGGACCCCATCACCGACTGGCTCGGTCGCGTCTTCGGCGCGGTCCCCGGATGGGTGTGGCTCGGTCTCGCCATCGCGGTGGTTGCCGCCATCGTGGCGCGCGTCGTCGTGGTCGCGCGCCGGCGGCGGGTCGCGGGCGTCGGGCGCGGCCTCGCTTCCGGAAGTCTCGATGCCGCACCCGAGGATCCCAACGCGCTCGACCGCGAGGCGGACGACGCCGAGCGCCGCGGCGACTTGGAACGCGCGGTTCGTTTGCGCTTCCGCGCCGGCTTGTTACGGCTCGGCGATCGCGGTGCCATCGTGTACCGGCCGTCGGTCACCACCGGCGAAGTGCGCCGCGCGCTCGGATCCGACACCTTCGACGAGCTCGCGCGCACGTTCGAGGGTGTCACGTACGGCGGGCGGGCAGCCGGTCCTCCCGATGTTGACGCCGCCCGCCGGGAATGGCCGCACGTGCTCGACGAAGCGGGACGCCGATGACCGACACGCTCGCGCGGCGGGCCGGTATCGGCGTCGGGATCGTCGTCGGCGCCATCATCGTGCTCAATCTGCTGGCGCAAGGCCTCGACCGTGCAGTCGGCGGCAACGAGCCCGGTGGCGTGAGCAATTCCTCATACGCGACCGCTCCCGACGGCGTCGCCGCGTACGCGTCGCTGCTCTCACGCTATGGGCACCGCGTGACCCAGCAACGGGGCGACGTCTCGTTCTCGCAGCTCGCGTCCGTCGACACCGTCATCTTGATCGAACCCGACGTGGTCACCTTCGACGACGCGCAGGCGTTGCTGGAGTTCGTCAGCAACGGCGGCCGCCTGGTGGTGGCCGACGCGGCGCCCTCGTATCTCCACGAGTTCCGCGACCGTCCACCGCAGTGGGACGGCCGGCGCGTTACGCCGTGGGCCGGCATCGATCCCTCGCTCGGCAACGTGCGCTCGATCGCGGCCGCGGGCGGCGGCGAGTGGATCCAGCTTGGCAGCGGACGAGCGCTCGTCGGTGACGCGGAGCAGCGCGCTCGTGACAAGTGAGCAGGTCGGGACCGGCGAGATCCTGTTCCTCGCCGACCCCACGCCGCTCGAGAACGCATACCTCAGCACTGCCGATAATGCGGCCTTCGCGCTGGCGCTCGCCGGCCCCGGCCACAACGTCGCGTTTGCCGAAGGCGTGCACGGCTTCGGCGCCTCACGCGGGATAAGCGCGATCCCGACCCGCTGGAAGTACGGGCTCGTGATTCTTGCGCTCGGCATCCTTGCGTTCGTTTGGTCGCGCGCCCGGCGGTTCGGCCCACCCGACCGCGCCGCGCGCGACCTGCCGCCCGCGCGTGCCGAGTACGTGCGTGCGCTCTCGCAAACGTTGGAACGCACGCGCGATCGCCCGAAAGCGCTGGCACCCGTGCAACAGTGGACGCGCGACCGGCTCACGGCGCGCGCGGCTGTTCGAGCCGACGCGACCGACGATGACATCGCGAAAGCAGCGAAGGCGCTCGGTTGCACCGACCGCGAGGTAGGTGCGTTGCTCACGCCGGTCACGAACGACGATGACGCGCTCGCGCTCGGACGTGTGCTCGCACGCGTCACCGATGGCGACGGGAGGATAGGTTGAACGAACTGCGGGACCGAGTGCTCGGCGAGATCCGCAAGGTCGTGGTCGGCCAGGATCATGTCGTCGAGGTGCTGATCGCGGCGACGGCGGTCGGTGGCCATGTGCTGCTCGAAGGTGTGCCGGGCGTGGCCAAGACCCTGCTCGCCAACGCGTTTGCGCGCGCGATCGGCGTGGACTTCCGGCGCGTGCAGTTCACTCCCGACATGCTCCCGTCGGACCTCACGGGCACGATGACCCTGCGGGGCAGCGAGCTCGCGTTCCGGCCCGGTCCGGTGTTCACCAACCTCGTGCTCGCCGATGAGATCAACCGCACACCGCCCAAGACCCAGGCCGCGCTGCTCGAGGCGATGCAGGAGCGACAAGTCAGTGTCGACGGTGTGCCACGGCCGTTGCCGGAACCGTTCCTCGTCGTCGCGACGCAGAACCCGATCGAGTACGAGGGCACGTACCCGCTCCCCGAGGCGCAGCTTGACCGCTTCCTCGCCAAGCTGGATGTCGGCTACCCGAACGCCGCCGCCGAGTCGGCAATCCTCCATCTTGCGCACCGCGGCGTCGCGCCCGCCACGCTCGATGATGTGCGCGCGGTCACCAACCCCGAAGAGTTGCTCGCGATGCGCACGCTGGTCGACGCGACCACGGTGCACGACGCCGTCATCGACTACGTCGTCGCGCTCGTTCGCCGCACGCGCGAGCTCCCGAGCGTTGCACTCGGCGCGAGCCCGCGTGCCGCGGTGCACCTCCTCGCGTCGGCCAAAGCCGCGGCCCGGCTCTCCGGGCGCGACTTCGTGATCCCCGACGACGTCGTGGCGGTTGCGCCCGCGGTGCTCCGCCACCGCATCACGTTGCGGCCGGAAGCCGAGCTCGAGCGATACCGCGCCGACGACGCGATCGCCAATGCGGTCTCGTCGGTGCCGGTACCGCGATGACACCGACCGCTCGGGCGGGATACGCACTCGTCGTCATTGCGATCCTCGCGCTGGTCGTCCCCGTGCCGGTCACGATCTTTCTCGCGGTCACGCTGGCGGTCGCCACGGTCATCGACGTCATCCTGGCGCGGCCGAAGTTGCGTGTGCGCCGCACATTGCCGCGCGTCTTCGCGCGCGGTGTCCCAACGACGTTGGTCGTAGAGACGGATGCGGCGGAGCCGAACCGGGTGGAGCTGCGGCAGGCGCAGCCGCCCGACGTGTCCGTCGAGCCATCGGTCGGCCGGAGCCGCCTCGACGGCGCCGTCGTCGCGCACCGGCGCGGAGAGACCACGTTCCCGCCGATCACCGCGCGGCGCACGGGCCCGCTCGGCCTCGGCCGCTGCACGTTCGACGGCGAAGGCACCGCGAACGTGCTCGTGTACCCCGACGTCTACGCGGCCCACCGACTCGTCGTCGCGCTGCGGCGCGGCCGCTTCCGCGATCCGGGCTTGCGGACGCGGGGGCCGCTCGGGCTCGGTACTGATTTCGAGTCGATTCGCGACTACCAGCCCGACGACGACGTCCGGCAAATCAACTGGACGGCGAGCGCGCGTGTCGGCCGTCCGATGAGCAACGTGTACCGCATCGAGCAAGACCGCGACGTCGTGTGTCTGGTCGATGCAGGCCGGTTGATGTCTGCACCGCTCGACGCGCGTACCACGCGTCTCGATGCGTGTGTCGACGCGGTGACGATGGTGGCGTTGGTGGCCGACGAGCTCGGCGACCGGTGCGGCGTGACGGTCTTCGACGGCGAGCTGCGCCGGCGCCTGTCCCCGCGTCGCAATGGTGGCCGAGCGGTCGTGCGCGCGATTCTCGACGTCGAGCCCGCGAGGTCGACAGCGACCATGACCTCGCGTTCCGCAGCGTCGGTGGGGCCAAGCGCGCCCTCGTGCTGGTGTACACCGACCTCGTCGACGAAGCGGCGGCACGATCACTCGTTGAAGCTGTTCCCGTGCTCGCTCGCCGTCACGCGGTAGTTGTCGCGTCGGTGCGCGATCCCGACCTCGACGCTGCGGTACGCACGGCACCGTCTTCCCCCCACGATGTGTACGCGGCGGCCGTTGCAATCGACGTGCTCGACGCCCGACGGCGGGTGGTAGCGCGCTTGCGGCACGCGGGCGTGGAGGTGGTGGAAGCGCCGCCCACGTTGCTCGGCGAAGCGTGCGTGCGGGCGTACCTGAACCTCAAGGCGCGGGCGCGGCTCTAGTGCTCCGGCCGGTGATAGCCGCTCCGTCCGGCGCGCCGCGCCACCACACGAGCCCCCAATAGAGTGCGCCCAGGCCGATGCCAACGACGAGC
Organism: uncultured Actinomycetes bacterium; assembly: GCA_963837155.1. Lineage (GTDB taxonomy): Bacteria > Actinomycetota > Acidimicrobiia > IMCC26256 > PALSA-610 > DASQHW01. The sequence continues at coordinate 305,457 of CAWIMB010000001.1, forward strand.
GCGACCGTGAGCCCCTTGCCGGCCGGGGTGAGGAAACCCTCGACGAGACCCGCGACGACGAGCCACACCGCGGTGCCGAGCACGATCTCCACCGCGGCGCGCGCTTCTTCACGCAACGCCTGGCCGCGGTCGCGTGTGCCGGGGTCGACGATCGCCGACGCGAGCCGCAAGCCCGCCAGACCCGCCACGGCGATGCAGCTCAACTCCAGCACGCCGTGCGCGACCACGAGCTCGAAGAACGGGCGACCGTTGCCGGCGCCGATCGCGAGCCCGCCGACGGCGCCGAGCAGCATGCCGTTGTAAAGCAACACGTACACGGTTCCCAGCCCGAGCAGGATGCCGCCGCCGAACGCGAGGAACGTCACCTGGATGTTGTTCGTGAAGATGCTGGCGGCGAGATTCGATTGCTCGTCGACCGACTGGCCGAGGTCACGACCCGGCTCGCGTGGCTCGGTCACCGACTGATAGCGGCTCGGAACGAGCCCGCTCGCCGGTCCCGGATCGCGCCAGGCCCAATATCCGGCGAGCAGTGTCGGCAACGCGAGGAACGCGAGCGCACACACGAGCAACGCCGGACGTTCTCGCACGCGGCGCCAGTATCCGTGTGACGCGAACTCGCGCAGCGTCGCGGTCTTCGGCGTCGTGTGGTACACGGCTTGGCGCCCGCGTTGCACGAGCCGCTCGAGACGGAACACCACCGGATCGGACGGGAACCGGCGGCGAGCGAGCGCGAGGTCGGCAGCCACGGCGCGATAGCACGTGCCGAGCCGGCGCACGCCGTCGGGCCCCAGCCGGGCGGGAGTGCTGCGCGCCGCGTCGACGAGGTGCTCGAGCTCGGCCCACGTCGCAGACCGATCCTGCACGAACTCGTCTAAATTCGGCACGTGCGCCTCGACGACCGCGTGACGATCGCGACGCCCGAGGGCGTGACGATCGACCTCGTGCTCGCCGGTCTCGGTTCCCGGTTCGTGGCCCGCCTCCTCGACACGGTGATCCAGTTGGCGATCATCTTCGCACTCACCGCGGGGATCGCGATCACATCACCGCCCGGAGTTGTACGCGCGGTCGGGATCGTGATGGTTTTCCTCGTGGTCTTTGCATACGACGTACCGTTCGAGCTCCTCAACGGCGGTCGCACGATCGGGAAGATGACCGCCGGTATCCGGGTCGTCGCGATCGGCGGCGATCCGATCGCGTTCCTCGGCAGCGCGATCCGCAACATCTTGCGGATCGTCGACTTCCTCCCGGCTCTCTACGCGATCGGTTCGGTCTCGATCGTGGCGACGCAACGCGATCAGCGGCTCGGCGACCTCGCAGCAGGCACGCTCGTCGTGCGCGACAAGTTCCCGGGGGTGGCGTCGGTGATCGCGGCTCCCATGACGGTCCCGACCGAGGCGGTCGCGACGTGGGACGTCTCCGCGCTCGATGGCGAGGATCTTGCAGCGATCCGGCAGTTCCTCGACCGGCGTCTGACGCTGACCTGGCCGGTGCGCTCGCACTTCGGCAATGCGCTCGCGGCACGTGTCGCGCCGATGGTCGCCGGCGTCCCGTACGGCGCGCATCCCGAGTACCTCCTCGAGGGCATCGTCGTCGCGAAGCAGCGACGCGCATGACGGCCCCGACGGCGGCCGCGGAACGTCGGGGACTCCGGCTCGCGGCGGCCGGCCTCGTCGGCGCCGCCATCGTGTATCCGTTGGTGCCGTTCTCGCCGACGTTGTGCCCGCTGCGCGCGACGACCGGCGTGCCGTGCCCGTTCTGCGGGATGACGCGTGCAGTTGTCGCGGCCGTACACGGGCACGTCGGTCAGTCGCTCTCGTTCAATCCCGGCGGCATCGTCATTCTCTTGCTCGCCGCGGTGCTGTTGGTGCGCCCGGCGATCCTCGCCCGCGTTCGACCACCCCTCTGGGCGCTCTGGGCGACGCTCGGGGCGCTGTGGCTGTGGAACCTCGGCTTCAACCCGACGTTCCACCAGTGGCTGTGGCCGTCCTGACGAACATGCGTGACTTACTCGGCCCACAGCCGAGTTCGCCACGCATGTTTGGTGTTTAGGCGTCGACTTCGCGGCGACCCTCGAGGGCGCGGCCCAGCGTGACTTCATCGGCATACTCGAGGTCGCCACCGACCGGGAGGCCGCTCGCGATGCGCGTGACGCGCAATCCCAACGGCTTCAACAACCGCGCGAGATACATCGCGGTGGCTTCGCCTTCGATGTTGGGGTTCGTCGCCAGGATCACCTCGGTGATCTCTTCGTCGGGAATGCGCGTAAGCAGCTCCTTGACCCGGAGTTGCTCGGGGCCGATGCCTTCGATCGGTGAGATCGCGCCCTGCAGCACGTGATAGCGACCCAGGAATTCATTGGTGCGCTCGATCGCGACGATGTCGCGCGGTTCCTCGACGATACAGACGACGCGCGTGTCGCGTCGCTCGTCACGGCAGAAGCCACAGAGCTCGCCTTCGGCAATGTTGAAGCACCGGCGGCACCACGACACCCGGTCCTTGGCTTCTTCGATGGCGCGCGCGAGTCGCTTGGCGTCCTGCGGATCGGACTTCAACAGATAGAACGCGATGCGCTGGGCGGACTTCGGACCGACGCCGGGCAACCGCCCCAGTTCGTCGATCAGCGTCTGCACCGGCCCTTCGTAGGGATTCACGCTGCTCCGCTCACAGTGGCTGCTCGGGGCCCGGGCCGAGCAACCCGCCGAGGTTGCCGAGCATCGAATCGAGATCCAGGCCGCCAGTCGCGGCGCCGAGCTGTTGCGCCTGCATCTCCTTCGCCTGCCGCATCGCGTCGTTGATCGCGGCAACCACCAGGTCCTCGAGGGTCTCCACGTCCGCGGGGTCGACGACACTCGGATCGATCGAGATCCGCCGCAGGTCGCCGTCACCAGTGACCGTCGCCTTCACGACCCCGCCGCCGGCCGACCCTTCGACAAGCGTGTTCGCGAGCGCGTCCTGCGCGGCCTGCATGTCGGCCTGCATCTTCTGGATCGACTCGAACATGTTCATGGGTTCGGGACCGGTCATCGCGGACGCTCCTCCACCACTTCGGCGCCGAGATCGGCGACCAGACGGGCGACCGAGTCGCTGGGCGGCGCATCATGCGCGTCGACGAGGTCGTGAAGATCGACCGCGTCGTCCTCCGGCGGCTGCGGCGCGCCGGTGGTTTCAACCGATGTTGCAGGCGGGCGCAACGCCTCGGTCGCGTCGAAGTTGTGCGCGCGCACCTTGAAACGCGGCTCGGTACCGAGCCGCGACGCGAATGCTTCTTTGATCGCGGTCGCTTCCTTGCGGAATCGCTCGTTGAGCGCATCCTTCCGGCGCGCCGGCACGCCGAACACGATCACGCCGGCGTCGATCGCAATCGGCTGCGCGTCCTGCACCGCGGCACGCACCGGGGCTTTCAACGCGCCGAGGACCTCGGGCCACGCCTCGATGACGTCGTCGAGCGTGAAGTTCCCGCTCGTCGCAACCGCTTCGGGCACTGGCGGCGGATCGGCGGGTGGATCGCTCACCGGTTGCGCGAGTTCGGGTTCGGGCTCCGGTGCGGCCTTCGCGGCGGGGCGCCGCCGGCTCGCGAGCACCGGACCGTTGGGGTCGGGCGCGGACCGTTCGACAGCCGCGGCCGGTGCGACGTTTGCAGCACCCGCAGCCGGGGCGGCACCGTTCGCAAGCTTCTGTTCGAGACGCTCGATGCGGTCGACCAGCGTCTCCTCACGCGTGCGCGCGTCGCGGCGCGCAATACGGAGCAACGCGATCTCGAGCACAAGGCGCGGATCGGAAACCGCTTGGCCGCGGATATCGATGATCGCCTGGCCGAGGATCTCCAGCGCGCGGACGATCGCGGCATTGCCCATCTCCTTGGCGACCGCGGTGAGGCGCGCTGACTCCTCGGGTGGGCCGTCGTAGGGAACGCGTCCCGACGCGTTCGACTGGAGGAACGCGTCGCGCAGCGTGCGCAACAGGTCGTCGGCAATACGGCGGGGGTCATGGCCGGCCGCGAGCAGATCGTGCACGCCGACGAGCACGCTCGCGACGTCCTCGTTCGCCGCCGCCTCCAGTACGGCGAGCCGCTGCTCGAACGGCGCCCCGCCGAACGCGATCTGTACCTGCTGGGCGTCGAGCCGTCCCGCGCCGACCGCGAGCGCCTGGTCGAGAAGCGACAGAGCATCGCGCGCGGAGCCGGCCCCGCGGCGGGCGATGATGTCGAGGGCATCGGCATCGGATTCCACGCCTTCCCGCGCCAGGATGTCGGCGAGGTGGCCGACCAGCTGCCCGTGCGAGAGCAGGTTGAACTCGAAGTGCTGGGTGCGCGAGCGGATCGTCGGCAGCACCTTTTGGGGATCGGTGGTGGCCAGCACGAACACGACGTGGGCGGGCGGCTCCTCGAGCGTCTTCAACAGGGTGTTCGACGCCGCGGCGGACAGCATGTGCACCTCGTCGACGATGTAGACCTTGCGCCGGCTCGACGCCCCCACGCCGAGATGCACGCTTTGGATGAGGTCGCGCATCGCTTCGACGCCATTGTTGGACGCAGCGTCGAGTTCGACCAGGTCGTAGAAGGTGCTGGTGGCGACCGCCTCACAGTTCTCGCACACGCCGCACGGTTCGCCGTCGTCGCGCAGCTGGAGACAGTTGAGCGCGCGAGCGAGGATGCGCGCGGTGGTCGTCTTTCCTGTACCACGAGGTCCGGAGAAGAGGTAGGCGTGGCCGACACGGTCTTCCCGCACCGCATTTTTCAGCGCAGTCGTGACGTGTTCCTGCCCGACGAGCTGCGCGAAAAGCTGCGGCCGGTGCTTGCGGTACAGGCTGTGCGACGCCACACCTTGACGCTACCGGCTGCGACCCAGCCTGAGAGGCCGAACGTGCACCGACTGAGTCACACAAATGACCCGGATACGCGGGACATGTGTGACTCGTTCGGAGGCGACCGGCTGCGACGTACGGCGCGGCCGCTAGCCTTCCCGCTGGCCCGCTCGCGCCGCGCCGGGTCCGGCGCGACGAACGCCCGTGAACCGAGTCAGATCCGGAAGGAAGCAGCTCTCAGCGGAAGCGTTTGGGTGCCGCCGGGTCGCCTGGCGCGTGCTGCGAGCGGGCCGCTCGGGAGGGATGCGAGAGCGGACGAATCGGCACGCCTGGAGAGCGTGTGAGGGGCAACCTTCCGTGGGTTCGAATCCCACTCCCTCCGCTTGGCGGCTCGCGGTCAGGAGGCGCGCGCCTGACGGTATTCCTCGATTGCGTCAACGGGAATGTGCGCGATGCCGTCGATCATCACGTATCGGATTCGCTGCTCACGGACAAGCACAAGCAACTCTCGTGTCGTGATTCCCAGCATGCGGGCCGCTTCGGTCGCTCGGAGCGGGTCAGTCGGCATCGCTGCCTCCCTCGGGATCGCGAAAGCCGAGTTTACGGCTCACGAGACGGATGTCGGCCTCGACGCTCAGGACGACAGCGAGGTGTCCACTCACAATGAGCGCATCGCGGCCATCCTCCAGCGCGGCAAGGAGGGTGAGCGCCTCATCGAGGGAGTGCCGGACGTCCGCGGGAGGTTCGATCGGAGCGTCGGACGCCATGGGCCGAATCGTCGCGCGCGGGTGTGACAACGCTCCCGACTTGGTCGACGAGGTGTACGAACTCGGTAGGCGGGTTTGACACCGCCTGCAGGCTCTCCGCTTGGGGCTCGCGATCAGCCGCGCGATGACTCCACCGCGAAGAGGCGCCAGGCGCCGTCGATCCCCTTGAGGGTGTGTTCGCCGCGGTCGGAGAACGACGCGGCGCCGCCGAGCATCATGTCGCGCACGGTCGACGACGCCCACAGTTCGCCATCGGCCGCGGCTTGTTCGACGCGAGCCGCAAGGTGGACGGCGATGCCGGAGATGTCGAAGTCGTCGCGGATCTCGATCTCGCCTGCATGCACACCGGCGCGTATTTCGACGCCGAGGTTGCGCAACTCGCGGCACATCGCCACTCCGCAGCCCACGCCCTCCGACGGCACGTCGAAGATCGCGAGGAGACCGTCGCCGGTGCTCTTGACGACGCGGCCACCATGCTGGTCAACGATCTTGCGGGTCAAGCGATCGTGTTGATCGATGAGCGCGTGCCACCCCGAGTCGCCCATCGCGGACGACTGGCGAGTTGAGTCGACGATGTCGGTGAACACCACCGTTGCGAAACGCCGCGTCGTGACGCGCCTGACGCTCGCGCCCGTCACGAACTCGATCATCGGGTCGAGGATGTCGCGCCAGTTCGACAGCGCCCAGGAGAAGTGGTCGTCGCCCGAGATGTCGACGTACTGCGCGTTCGGGATGACCTCGGCCAGCGCCCGTCCCAGCGCCACGTTGATCACGCGGTCACCGGTCACGTGCATGACGAGCGTGGGGTGTGGGATGCGCTCCGGCGCGTCCCCGGCGTCAATCGCGATGATGCTTTCGACTTGCCGCCGGAAGTCGCGCGGGCTGGCCGACAGACGCATGAACCGGCCGAGCCAACGAACGAACGACGCATTGTCGGACTGGTCGGGCATGAACCAGTCGACGAACTCCTCCACGCACTCGGGCCAACCTTCGCAGATGCGGTCGAACATCGACAGCACCTCCTCGGTCGAGCTCAGCGGTGCGTCGCCCTCGCGAACCAACTGGAACGCACGCGACCAGTACGGCGGCGGCGGAAACGTGTTGTGCAGGATGAGCTTGTCGACCCGATCGGGATACGTCGCCGCGAAGAGCTGGCTCATGACGCCGCCCTCGGAGATGCCGAGCACGGACGCTCGCTCCCAACCGACGTCGTCCATCACCGCGACGATGTCGTCGATGCGCTCCTCGAGCGTCGGCGCGACCTCGGGTCGATCCGACAAGCCGATGCCTCGCTTGTCGAACTGCACGACCTCCACGTGCCGGTCCATCATTTCGTAGATGCGAACGATGTACTCGTGCTCCCACGAGACTTCCATGTTGGACACCAGCGCGGGAACGATCAGCAGCGGCGGCCCTGCACCCCAGTGTTGATACGCGAGACGCAAATCGTTGGAACGGGCGTATCGGACGTCGGGCACCTGCATTCGAGCATCATCGCACGCCACGGCGCCTGCAGGCTCTCCGCTCGGGATCAATGCGCCGCGGTGCGACTCAGGCGAGACGAACTTGCTCGGCGGTGAAGAACAGCGGCAGCACGGCTTCGTCGGAACGACGGCGGAGTTGTAGGCGCGGTGCGTCACCAGTGAGATCGACTTCCGCGATCTCGAAACCCTCGACCCACGTGTCGTCGTACCGCGATCGCACCGCGACGGCGGCGCCGATGACCCACTGCCCCGGAGCATCGCGGTCGTTACGGTCGGCGTCGCGCCGCAGGCGCCGGGCCAAGGTGCCCAGCAGGGCTTCGGTGACGGGATCGATCAGCGAGGCCAGAGTCGCCCGATCGAGCACCAAAACGCGCATCGCCGTCTCCGCCCGCACGGTCGCGGATCGCGGCCTTTCGGTGAGCAACGCGAGCTCGCCGACGAACTCGCCCGGGCCGACACGAGCAACCGTCACACCACCGGTGATCACACAAGCTTCGCCCTCGACGATCAGAAAGCTGTGCTGACCGGTGGCGCCCTCCTCGACGAGGATGCTGCCTGCCGTGACCGTGCGTTCCGCGAGCACGGCCGCGATGCGCTCCAGATCTCGTTCGCTCAAGCGCTCAAGACTCGGTACGGCCCTCAGCAAGTCCCTGGAGTTGGCTCGGCCATCGATGGCGGTCATCGGCTCCTCCCGTTGCCGACCTGGCGGCGTCGAGCCCTCCTCGTCAGCCGGCGACGGCATCCTGCCATCGTGCAGATGGGCTGTCACGATCTTTACCGTCGCGCGGTGATCCATCGACGCCGTGGCGGCGAATCGCTCCTAAACCGAAATCAGGGGAGAAATGATGAGCGCCACCGACAACATCGACCTCATCAAGGGCGCCTACGCGGCGTTCGGGCGAGGCGACCTGGACGCGATCCTGGCAGTGCTGACCGACGACATCGACTGGGCGGCTGATACATCGTCCGACGGCGCGCCGTGGTACGGCATCCGCAAGGGCAAGGCCGAGGTGGCAGCCTTCTTCGAGGACATCGGAAAGACGATCGACATCCAGGACTTCGCGCCCGTCACGTTCGCGGCGAACGACGACGGCGACGTCTTCGCGATCGTGCGATGGGGCTGGCGTTCGCGCCAAACCGGCGGCGCGGCGAACATGAACCTGCATCACTGGTGGCGAATCACGAACGGCAAGATCTCGTACTTCCGGGGCGCGGAAGACACTCCGAACACCCTCGCCGCGCTCGGGAAATAGCAGAGCCTCAGTACGCACTCGCGAACTGCTGCGGCACGTATCGACCGATCGAATAGTGCCCTTCGCCGGGAAGGATGTGCAGCACGGCATCTGGCAGCGCAGAGAGAAACGCGTGAGCGTGAGAGAGTGGTACCGACGTGTCACTATCGCCATGCCAGACGTCCACCCGTTGTGAAATCGAGGCGAGGTCGAATCCCCACGGGATCCACAGCGCCCACATATCACCGCCAGCACCGGCTTGGCCTTGTCGGGCGCCTTCCTGAAGCGTCGCCATCGCACCTTCGAGATACACCGGTTCCGCAAGGGCCTCCTGGTCTGCGGCGGTGAACTCGCGGTCTACATCCGGTGCGTCGTGCGCGAACCAATGCACGAACTCCTGCCATGGCATGCGTCCCGCACGCGTGTTGATTTCGGCATCGCGTTTGTCCCGAGGCACCTGTCCGGGCGCGAACCCCGCGCTCAAACTGACCCGCGACACTCGCGCGCAAAGAGTTGGCGACGCGGCGATGGCGAGTGCGTGCGCCGCGCCGCCCGAGAAGCCCGACACCGCGAACCGTTCGATCCCGAGGCGCTCAACGAGGCAGCAAACATCCTCGGCCCAATCGGCAACGGTTCGGCCGCGGTTCAACGCACTCGACAGCCCGTACCCGGGACGCTCCGGAGCGAGCACACGGAGCCCGAGTTCCGCAAAGACGGCGTCGTAGATCGCGAGCTCCAGCCGCGAGGAACCCGTCCCGTGGTTCGCGACGAGCGCATTCGGTGCCGACTCCGAGCCGAGCTCGGCCCACGACAACGTCCGGCCGTCATCGAGCTCAAGTGTGCTCGAGCGCATTCCACCCCCGCGGAAGCAGACCCCGGAATCTACTCCTCGCCGCAAAATCGTGAGGAAGCGGCTCTGTTTCAAACCTGGGGTCCGTTCGCGCCAACATGTTGCGGTCATGTCAGGTGTGGGTTGGAAAGTGATCGGTTGCCGATGTCGTCGCCCGAGATCGAGCCCTTCTCCATCAGCGTCGACGACGAGGTCCTAACCGATCTTCGGTCACGCATCCGCAACACGCGCTGGCCAGACGATTCCCCCGGTGCTCCATGGGAACAAGGAGTGGACCCCGACTACCTCCGGACCATTCTTGACTACTGGGTCGATGTCTTCGACTGGCGTACACAAGAACAGGCCCTGAACCGATTCCATCACTTCCGTGCCCATCTCGACGGCGTTGCGGTGCACTTCATCCACGAACGCGCGCGAGGCGGTGGCGGCGTACCGCTGATCATGACTCACGGTTGGCCCAGCAGCTTCGTCGAGTTGCTTCCGCTCATTCCCCTCCTGACTGACCCTGGGTCCCATGGCATCGATGGGCCGGCATTCGATCTCGTCATCCCGTCGCTCCCCGGCTACGGGTTCTCCGAACGTCCACGCCATACAGGAGTCAATTACCGATACGTCGCGAGCCGGTGGCACCGCCTGATGAAGGGACTCGGATACGAGCGCTACGGAGCAGGCGGCGGCGACTTCGGCGCCGGCGTCGCGACGTTCATGGCACTCGACGACCCGGAGCCGATCATCGGCATCCATCTCACGAACCTGGACGTCACGCCTTACCTCGGCCTGGGATCAAGACCATTGTCTGAAGCAGAGCGTGCATATCTCCACAAGAACCAGCATTGGTCAGAGTCAGAACGCGGCTACAGCGCCATCCAGTCAACGAAGCCACAGACGCTCGGATACGCGTTGAACGACTCACCAGCCGGCCTCGCCGCCTGGATCCTCGAGAAGTGGCGATCATGGACGGATTCTCATGGCGATCCCGCTGGCCGCTTCTCAGAAGACTTCCTCTTGTCCACCGTGACCCTGTATTGGGTCACGAACACGATCACGTCCTCGATGCGTGACTACTTCGACAACCGCTGGCACGCGGCTGAGCTCCGCCTCGACGACGTCGTCGCGGTACCGACCGGCATCGCCGTCTTCGCCAACCAGTTCGTCGCCGAGGGTGAACCACCCCGCGAGTGGGCGGAACGCCTCTACAACGTCTGCCGCTGGACGCCGATGCCACGGGGCGGACACTTCGCACCCACAGAGGAACCCGAGCTCGTCGCCCGCGACATCGCATCCTTCTTTGGCGAGCTCTGAGCGACGGAACGCCTCACGCAACCTGCGAACACCGAATCCCTCCAGCAGTTCGGTTAGGCGAACAACGCGGCGGCATGCGTCGACAGCTCGTATGCGCGGGCACCAGCCGCAACGAGATGTGGGCCGACCCCGCTCTGCGCATACGCGAACGACATCCCGGAGGCAGGATCCGCCCACCCGATCTGTCCGAGCCCGCCGGCGTGCCCGAAGGCGCGCGGTGAGTTCCCCTGACCGAACGAGGCGTAACGCACGACGTGCTGGCCGTCGTCGCCCGCAACGACAAGTCCGATCGTGCGATTCACGGGGACACCAAAGATCTCGTCCGGGAGCCGACAGCGGATGTTGGACGTACCGTCGACGAGCACGTCGGGACGCCACAGCTCGCCCGGGTTGTGAAGGAGGGCCTGATAAAAGATCGCCAGCTCGGCGGCGGTCATGACGGCGCCCCCGCCGGGGGCGCCCGCCTTGAGGCCCTTTGGCTCTATAAACAGAAAGAGCTCGCGCCAATCACCGCTGACAACGCCTCGGCGCGCGGCCTCCGTTGGACCCTCGTCGCCGTCCATTGCGACGAGCGGCGCGATGTTCGCCTGCTGATCTCCTGGGATACCGAGGACGCGCGGTAAGTCCAAGGGGTCGGTGAGCCGACGTTCGATGACCTCCCGAAAGTCTTGACCGCTCAGGTGCTCGAGCAGGTCGATGAGGACCCAGTGCGCTGACTCGAAGTGGTAAGCGAACCGAGAACCCGGTTCCCACTCCAGACGCCAGGTGGCGAACCGGGCGCGCCGACGGGCGGGATCGGCGCCTTCTGTGTTTGGCATGGGCGCGACCGGGAAGCCTGCCGTGTGCAACAGCACCTGTTCGACAGTGACTCGTTCCATCCCGTTCGCAGAGAACTCGGGGACGTAGTCCGCGACCGGCGCAGAGATGTCGAGCTATCCATCGCCGATCAGCAGCCAGACCGCCGCCGACACAATCGGTTTGGTTGCAGAAAAGATACAGAAGCGCGTGTTCGTGGTCGCCTCACCGAACGCCTCGAAGAGCACAACCTCTCCGTCGCGGGCAACTGCGAGCTGACACGCCGGAACCGTGCCTTCGTCGACATGCCGGCGAGCCGTATCGCGGAGCGGTGTGAAGTCAACTGTCATCTGAGCACCGCCTGTGTCGTGAGTGAAATCGAGCGAGAATCTTGGCGCCGCTCCTACAGTGCGCGCTATGGACGCCGAATTTCGCGCTGAGGTTCGCGGAGGAGTGGGTGGCAGCCTGGAACGCTCACGACCTCGACCGCATCTTGACTCACTTCGCGGACGATGTGGTCTTCTCGTCCCCCCACGTCGTCCGACGCCTCGGCAAAGCGTCCGGCGAGGTCAGCGGCATCGACGAGCTCCGCGCATATTGGGGAAGCGGCCTCGAAGGCGAGACCGACCTTCACTTCACGTTGGAAGATGTCCGATGCTCCGTCGACACCATCGTGATCAACTATCGCAACCAACATGGCCATGCCGTCGCGGAGGTGCTGCGGTTCCGCGACGGGTTGGTCTGTTGGGGACGCGGCGCCTATGCCCCAATCTGAGACACCATTGGACTACGCCGAACCGGGCCCGCTCACCGACCTCGGGACAGTGTCTCGCGATGTGTTGGACGGCGTGCCGAGCGACGAGCTCGGCATCTGTCGCTGTGTGCGCCGCCTCTTCATCTCACCGCTCGCCGCGACGGCGCTCGGAGTCAAGGCCGATCGACTCTCGCAGAGGAACATCCGCCCGGCACGTGCGCTCGCCGCTGCGCTCCTCGAGCTCGATCCGGCACCACTCGATGTACCGCGCCCGCCGGAACGCAGGGTGGTCGGTACCTGCCGCCACTTCGCCGTGATGAGTTGCGCGCTGCTTCGCTCTCGCAACATCCCGGCCCGAGCACGTTGCGGTTTCGGCGCGTACTTCATCCCCAATCGAGGATTCGATCATTGGATTACCGAGTACTGGCACGACGGTGAGCATCGGTGGGTGCGGATTGACTCCGAGCATCTTGGGCGGCCCGTTCTTGCAAACGCGGAAGATCTTCCGCCCGGCGCGTTCCTGACCGGCGGCGAGGCGTGGTCGCAGTTCCGCGAAGGCCGCATCGACGCGCAACACTTCGGCGTGGTGGGGACCCAGAACTGGGGACCTGGCGAGATACGTGGCAACGCGATCAGAGACCTCGCCGCGCTCAACAAGGTCGAGATGCTGCCGTGGGACGAGTGGGGGCGAATGGAGCTGTCGTACCAGGGCAAAACAGGTCCGGAGTACGACCAGCTCATCGACAGCGTGGCGGCAGCGTGCGCAGCGCCTGACACCTCAGATGTTGCTGCCCTCTATGCCCTCCAGGAGCTGCAAGTCCCTCGCGAGCTCATCGGCTGAGTGCCGTCAGCGCGTCTGAGGAGGACGAGTCCGGCGGTCACACCACATGCGGCGGCTAGCAGCAAGCCCGCGGAACTCGTCATCTTGATCACCGGCAACAGCGGACGGATGACCTCGGGAACGCCCAGATGGTCGAGATGCGCGCTGACATATCGTCGCGGGATCTCATTCGCGATTGCGTCGAGAAGTTGGAAGACAGCGAGCCCGCCGGCGAGTCGATACTTCGTTCGAACCGGCGGCAATGGTCCTCTAATCCCGAGGCTGCCCGACGCCGAACATGAACGACGCTCCGACTCGTCGGATGTTCACATCCCAGTTGAGGTCGCGGATTCGGTGCTCGAGAACCGCCGGATCCCAAACACCTTCACGATGTCGAATTGCTGCCCGTCACTCAGCGTTCTCCGAGCGACCGGTATACCTTCGACCAGCCGCGAATCATCATGCCCGCTTGCCCGGTCATCTTCATCGACGAACGCCGCTCGTCCGCCGGGCGACACGCAGGTTCGTACGAGAGACCAAAACGCTTCCAGTGATGCCGGTGGCACGTGCGAGAGCCAGAACCCGAACAACACAACGTCGTATGCGCGATCGGGCGTCCATGCAAAGAGGTCGGCATGCACGTACGTGACGTTGGCGTCGGCGACCCGCTCTTGGTTGCGCGCGAGCATGCGAGGAGACGCGTCGACCGCGGTGACCGACCGTGCATGGCGGACAAGCTCACTGGTGAAGTGTCCGGCCCCGCACGCCAACTCGAGCACATCACCGATCGGTCGGAGCTCGTCGACGAGCGCACGGGCGACGGTCTGGTCCATGTAGCTTCGAGCCTTGCGGTCCGACGGCTTCGACTCGTCCGCGTAGTCGAGCGCACGAAGGTCGTAGAACCTCTTCTGCGAGGAAAGCAGCCGGGCAGCTGCACCGGAAGCATCACGGATCGGATCGTTCATCTCGACTCCGTCCGCTCGGCCTTCACCGTCGCCTTGGCCTTCTCGAAGAAGGCCGGGTCCTTTTCATATTCGGCGACCATCCAGGAGACGAAGGTCTCGCTGTATTGCGGCGAACCGAACTTCGGCCGGTGGAAGAACTCGGGTCGTTCGCTGACTGAATGCACTCTGCGTACGCACTGCACGTCGTACCCCGTCGCGACCGCATCGCCAATCCGTTCGTTGAGCGCCTTGACCACTTCGGTCTGGCGATAAGGATGCGTGACGTCGAAGTCAGTTCTTGCGACTGCGGGCGCGTTGGGATCGTCGACGACGCGGACCTGAGCGACCGCGGTCGTCGGCGCTTGCTTGGGCTTCACGACGAGCACCTGCGAGCCCGCCGGCGCGGCCGCGACACTGCGAATGTTCTTCGCCCACGCCCTGTGCTCACGAGCGACCTCGCGAGCAATGAAGCGATGGAGATCTCTCGCCGTTCCCGGCTCACTCCGCGCGCCGTGGCGGAAGGAGATCGAACCCCGCGCGAACACGACCTTCTCCCGTCCCTGCGCATCGATGTAGGTCCCGGCCTTCTCGAACACGACCGGCGAGACGGCGCGAGGCGGAACGACAATCGCGACCAGCTTGGTGAGACTCTTCTTCGCTTCCCGGATGACCAGACCATCGAGCTGGTCGCCGACGTACTCCGAGAACGCGTTCGTGAGCTCGGCAGGATCGGTTGCGAGGAAGTCGGACGGATCCCAGCCGGACACCGAACCGTCGCTCTGCAAGCCGACGATGACGACCCCGCCGCCCGAGTTGGCCAGCGCCGCGACATCTCGTAGCAGCTCGCACACGGCACCGGGAACAGTCAGTGAGAACTCGCGCCGGAACTCGATGCCTCGCGACTCTCGCGTCGCCGCGAGGGCCTGGGCGATGAGTTCGTCCGCGGTCGGCATGGGCACGCGCCAATTGTCCGATACTGCGGCGGCGGCGACAAGGGCCAGGTTGGAACTCTCTGAGTATCGTCGCCCGGTGCGCGACGACGCCGGCTGGATGCACGAGGCGGTCATCGAAGCGCGGCATGCACTCGGTCACGGGGATGTTCCCGTTGGTGCGATTGTGGTGCAACTGTCCAGCGGCGCCGTCGTTGCTCGCGCGCACAACGCGCGTGAGCGGGACGGTGATCCAACCGCGCACGCCGAACTGCTCGCGCTGCGCGATGCCGCGCGCACGGCGGGGACCTGGCGCCTCGACGACCATGGGCTCGTCGTCACGCTCGAGCCGTGCCCGATGTGCGCGGGCGCGGTGTGGGCGGCTCGTATCCCGTTGCTGGTGTTCGGCGCCGCCGACCCCAAGGCCGGCGCCGCCGGCAGCCTGTACAACTTCTCCGCCGACCCGCGGTTGAATCACCAAACCGAGGTCGTGCCCGGGGTGCTCGCCGAGGAATGTGGAGCCTTGCTCACGCAGTTCTTCGCTCAGCGACGCTGAGCCCATCCCGTATCATCTCGCCCCGGAGGGATGCGAGAGCGGCCGAATCGGATGGTCTCGAAAACCATTGTGGCGCAAGTCACCGTGGGTTCAAATCCCACTCCCTCCGCTCTGTAAGCGCTGGTCAGAGGCAGAATTCGATTGATGCTGTCTCAGGCCGGTCGTAGCCTCCCGGCGCCGTGGCATGGACTTTGGCATGGAACGGGAGGTGCAGGTTGTCGATCAGAGAGCGACGCGGCCGCGATGGCAGCGTCTCGTACCAGCTGGTTGTGTACGCCGGCCGCGACGGGCGCGGTCGCGACGAGTACGTGCGGCGCACGCTGACTGGTGTCTCACGTCGCGAAGCGACGAAGGCCCACGCGCAGCTTCTGATCGACGTCGAGCACGGCCGCACAGGGCCATCGCGCTCCGTCACCGTCGCGGAACTCGCCCGGCAGTGGTGGGAGGCGTCCGCACCTGATCTCTCGCCATCGACACGGATCGGCTATCGCTACTGGCTCGACAACCGGGTGCTGCCGGAGTTCGGCAAGAAGCGCATCTCTTCGGTGAGGACTGCTGATGTCGAGCGGTGGTACGGGAAGCTGCGTGACGGCGACAAGCGGCTCGGGATTCGTTCGATCCGCGGGTGTCGCACCGTGCTCTCAGCGATGTTCACCGCCGCCGTGCGATGGGGGTATCTGCCGGCGTCGCCGGTCGAACGGGCACGGCTGCCGAAAGCGCCCAAGTGGAGTCCCCGTTCACCGGAGCCGGAGCACGTCGCCACGAGGATCGCAGCGGCGGAGGCGCGCGATCCGGATCTCGGTGTCTTCGCGCGGATGGCTGTCGCGCTGGGCGCGCGCCGCGGCGAGCTCGCCGGATTGCGGTGGAGCGCAATCGATCTCGACCCGGGTTCCGTGCGGATCGAGACGGCGGTAGTGAGCGCGGATGAGAACAACTCGGGAAAGAGAACTGGCGCACTGCTTGCGAACAAGGACACGAAGACCCACGCCGCACGGGTCGTCGCGCTCGATTCCGGTACCGCCAAAGCGTTGCGCGAGATGCGACGCCGGCATGTCGAGGCTGCGTTGGCGTGCGGCGTGCCGTATCCAGCCGACGCGTACGTGTGGCGAGACAACGTCGAAGGCACCCGTCCCGTCCCGCCCGATCGGTTCAGCTACGCCTGGCGCAAGGTCGATGCAGCGGTCGACGACGGCACGCACGTTCGCCTGCATGACCTACGTCACTTCCACGGGACGATGCTCGTCGGTGCCGGTGTTCCGTTGCCGTCCGTGCGCGATCGCCTCGGGCACTCGAGCTTGACGGTGACGAACATCTACGTCGACGGCCGACCCGAATGGGATCGAAAGTCGGCGGAGATCATCGGCTCCGTGCTCGACGGCACTTCATAGCTTCTTCGCGCGGCGAACGACTTCCCGGACAGGTCGAGAGGCATGTGCAGGGCGTCCGTAAGCGACTACCGCGTCCGGTGAGTCACGCTGTGCCTTCAGAGCGTTCTGCGCGTCTACGCGTCTGTCGTGTCGGGATGGCACCGCGCAGTCCGTGATCATTTCTGTGATCTCGCTCATCGGCAGGAATGCGTCACCGGTTGTTCCGCCGATACTTGAAGCGACGAGCGTCTCCGTATCACTACGCAATCACAACAGGCGCACGCTGCGCGCGCGGCATGGGCTGGCTCGTCCGCGCGGTCCGAGGTCGAGACGGTTTCTGCTTCGCGCATTGGCGAATTGTTTTCGAAGTTGTCGTCGACAGCGGTCGCGTCGCGTCATATTGTCCCGCGCCGACGACGAGCCGGGGGGCACATATGCGAGCGGGGCGCTACTTCGGAACGTTGGGTGTTGTCGCGGTTCTCGTTGCGGGAGTCGTCGTGGGCATCGCGCCGAGCGCGAGCGCCGCGAGCTCTGCAGTGTTTTCGTATACCGGCGCGTCGCAATCGTGGCAGGTGCCGACGGGGATCACGTCCATTGACGTTGAACTGTTGGGTGGACAGGGCGGCGGAACGTTTGGCGGGCTTGGCGCGGCGTGCGCGCAACGCTTCCGGTAACCGCGGGCGAGACGCTGCAGATTTACGTCGGCGGCGCGGGCAGTACGGCGGCGGGTTTCAACGGCGGCGGGACCGGCGGAACAAGTGGGCGTGGTGGCGCGGGCGCGTCCGACATCCGTCAAGGCGGGAGCGCGCTGACCAACCGCGTCGCAACCGCAGCCGGCGGTGGCGGCTCGAAAGATGGCGATCCGGGTTCGGCGCAGTACGGCGGTTCGGGCGGCGCGACAACGGGAGAGGCCGGCGGCGGCAACTCGTGCGGGTCGGCCGGCGGCGGCGGAACCCAGAGCGCGGGAGGCGCGGCCGCTGGCTCGGGCGCGACTGCGGGAAGTCTCGGTGTGGGAGGCACGGCAACCGGATTCGCGGGCGGCGGAGGCGGCGGCTTCTACGGCGGCGGCGGCGGTCTACCGAGTTGCCTCACCGGTGGCGGTGCAGGGTCGAGCAACACCGCGGCGGGCGCGACGGGCGTGCAGATGTGGCAGGGATGGAACTTCGGCAATGGCAAGGTGACGATCTCGTGGCCGGCCGGCGGTTGGACGGATCCGACGCCGCCGTCGCAGCCGCACGAGTTTTCGTTGACGTCGGGACCGCAGGTTTACTTGGCCACGGGTGCCAGCGCGGATGTCGATGTGTATGGCGGTGAGGGTGAGGGAGTCCTTGCCGGTCTCGGCGCGCGCGTGCGTGCCACGGTTCCGACGACTCTCGGCCAGCCGTTGTTGTTGGTGGTGGGCGGGAAAGGCGTCGACGTTTTTGGCGGATACAACGGGGGCGGATCGTCCAGCCGGTCCGGCCAAACCCCTGGCCATGGCGGTGGTGGCGGCGCGACCGACGTGCGTATCGGCGGATGGGCGCTACAGGATCGGGTCGCCGTCGCGGGGCGGGTGGTGGGTCGTGGTTGCAGATCTCTGGGGGCCACCTGTTGGGCGGCGCGGGGGGCTCCGGCGGTGCGGTTGGCGAAACGGGCGACCCGGGCCGCGACGCCGGCTGTAACGGTGGCGGCGGCGGCACCGCGTCGGCAGGCGGCGCAGCCGGCAACGGAACCGCGTTCGCCGGGACCGCCGGAAAAGGCGGCAACTCGCAATTCGCGGGCGGCGCCGGCGGCGGCGGCTGGTACGGCGGCGGGGGCGGCGCGCCATGCAATCCGGTGTCGGCCGGTGGTGGTGGCGGCTCGAGTTACACGACGCCCGGCGCCACGAATGTGCAGACCTGGCAGGGCTATCGGCTCGGGGACGGCTACGCCCGCGTCGACTCCGGCGCGACCGAAGGCGTCATCGTCACGCCCCCAGACCCCAAGACGACATTCAACGTGACCGGTGCACCGCAGACGTACGTCGTGCCATCAGGAAAGACTTCGGTCGGCGTCTTCCTCGCCGGTGCGTCCGGTGAGCAAGGCGGTCTCGGCGGTTACGCGTCGGGCAACCTCACCGCGGCCGCTGGGACGCCGCTCACCGTGGTTGTTGGTTCGGCGGGTGCCACCGGCATCGGCGGCTACAACGGCGGCGGTGACGCCCCCGCAATCCAGCACGGTGGCGGCGGTGGCGGCGCCACCGATATCCGGGTCGGCGGCCGGATCCTCGCGGATCGCATGCTCGTCGCTGGTGGTGCCGGCGGCGGCGGGACCGGCACACCAGCAGCCGGCGGCGGCTCCGCCGGCGGCCTAACTGGAGCGCCCGGAGGGGACGGAAGCGACGATTGCCATTGGCCAGGCGGCGGCGGCGCCACCCAAAGCATGCCGGGCGCGGCGAACGCGCCGGGCGCAAATCCCGGCGTTGGTCCGCAGGGCGGCGCCGGCGCGCCGCTACCCCCGCCCGGGGGCCCCGGAGGGGGCGGCGGTGGCTGGTTGGGCGGTGGCGGAGGTGGTGGCGGCGGCTCGTGCCCTCCGCTCAACGGCGACACCTCACCATCCGGAGGTGGCGGCGGCTCCGGTCACGCCGGCAACCTCGCTTCAAACGTGCAGCTCCTCGGCGCGGTATGGATCGGTGACGGCGCGGCAGTTATCGGCGACCAGCTCCCGCCAACCGGCGGCCCCTTGACCGCGGCCGAGCGCGCTACCGGCCACAACCGAGCGATGCCGTGCATCGCCTGCTTAATAAAGAACATCGGCCTCCCGGTCAACACGCCCGACGGCGCGTTCTGGCACACCTTTAACGACTTCGCATTCCCCGGCCGGGGCCCCACCTTGGGGTTTTCACACACCTACGACTCCGTCTTCGCGTCGCAGTCCGGTCCGCTGGGTTTCGGCTGGAGCCATCCCTTCATGATGAACGTCACGGTTGCGGGAACCGTCGCGACCGTGTCGCAGGAGAACGGCGCACAGGTCACGTTCAATCAATCGGGATCGAACTGGGTACCGGCCGCGCCGCGGAATATCGCGACGTTGGTGCACAACGGTGATGGCACCTGGACGTTCAAGCGTGCCGGCGGACGGGACATCTCTACGTTCGATACGCAGGGACGGCTCGCGACACAGACGGATTTGAATGGGAACACGCTGTCGTTGACGTGGACGAGCGGCCGGCTCACGGCGATCACCGATCCGCAAGGTCGCGTGCTCACCGTTGGCTACAACGGGAACGGGCAGATCAGCTCGGTGACCGATCAGTCGAGCCGCGCGGTCGGATTCACTTACGACGGTGCGGGCAACCTGGCAACGGCGACCGAACCGAATGGCGGCGTCTGGTCCTTCACCTATGACAGTGCCCATCGGCTGTTGACGATGTTGGATCCGAATCAGCAGAGCCTTCCTGTGAATCAGCAACATCCGGTCACGAACCATTACAACGCGCAGGGGCAGGTCGATTCACAGACCGATCAGCTGAGCCGTCAGACCGTGTTCGCGTATGCGCTCGATGCGAACCAGAACGGCACGGTCACGATCACGGACCCGAAAGGTAATCAGGTCCAAAATCAATACACCTACGGGCAAAAGACCGTCGTGATCAACGGGTATGGCACCGCGAGCGCGACGACGACGACGTACTCCTACGATCCGAACACGTTGTTGCCGACCGCGATCACCGACCCGAACCAGCACACGACGCTGTATACCTACGATGCGCAAGGCAACCTGACGAGCAAGCGTGACCCGCTCCTGGGCCGGCGCAGCAGCGCGACGTTCAACACCATGAACGAGCCGCTGACCGTCACCGATCCGATCGGCAACACGCCCGGCAAGGTCCCAGCGAACTACACGACGACCTACAGCTACGACAGCAACGGGAACCTCACCCAGGCCTCGACACCATGCGTACTCGCGGACGGCACGACGAGCTGCGGCACCCAAACGACGGTGTACCACCGCGACACAGTCGCGCATCCCGATGACGTCACGTCGATCACCGACCCCCGCACCAAGACCTCGACCTTCGGCTACGACGTATCCGGCAACCAGAACTCAGCGACGGATCCGCTCGGTAACCAGACCACGAGCTGTTTCGACGCGCTCGGCCGCATGACTGGGCAGATCAGCCCGATCGGCGTGGCGGCGGGCGTGACGTGTGCGACGACGCCACCGGCCGCGCACACCACCTATTTCACGTATGACGCGATGAACGCGCCGTTAACCGTGAAGGATCCGCTCGGCCACCAAACCGTCCGTACCTATGACCTCAATGGCAACCTGAAGACGTTCAAGGATCCGGAGCTGAAGCTCACCCAATATGGCTACAACCTCGGCGACGAGCTGCTCACCGTCACCCGGCCTGACACGACGGTGATGAGCTACGACTATTGGGCGGATGGTGCCCTGCACACGCAGTACGACGCCCAGAACCATGCGACGGTCTACAACTACGACCCAATCGGCCGGGTGAGCTCGGTCACTGATCCCAACAACCGCACGACTGCATACGGCTATGACCCGGCTGGGAACCCGGTCACCAAACAAGATCCTGGCGGGAACTGCGGCGCGATGCCGAAGACGGGCTGCACGACGTCGACTTACAACGTGGCGAACGAGTTGACGTCGGTCGTGTACTCCGACGGCGTGACACCGAACATCACCAACGTCAGCTACGACCCCGACGGCCAACGCACATCACTCACCGACGGCACGGGCACCTCGACGTGGACGCGGGATTCGCTGCACCGGCTCACCGCCCACACCGATGGCGCCGGTCAAACGATGTCGTATGGCTATGACCTGAACGGCAACCTCACCTCGATCGTGTATCCGGGCAGCACCGGCACCGTCAGCCGCGGCTATGACGACACCAGCCGTCTGCACACGATCACCGACTGGAACACCAACCAGACCACGTTCAACTACAACGCCGACTCGTTCCTCACGAGCCAGGTGTATCCGAACGGCACCACCGCGACCAACGGTCCCGACGGTGCGGATCAGCTCGCGAGCATCAGCGATGCCCCGACCGCGACTCCGAACTCGCCGTTCGCGACGTTCGGGTACACGCGCGACAACAACGGTCAGGTCACCGCCGCCAACCCGACCGGGGTCGGGCAAGGCAACAACCAGACCTACACCTACACCTCACTCAACCAGCTGCAGAGTCTGAACGGCACGAACTACACCTTTGACAGTGCCGACAATCTCACTGGCACTCCCGCGGGCACGAAACTTGCGTACGACAGACCGCGAACCAGCTGTGTTGGACCGCGACCACGACCGCCGCCTGCGCTAGTCCGCCGTCGGGTGCGACGACCTACAGCTATGACGGTCGCGGCAACCGCAGCGCTATGACCCCACCGACCGGGAACCCGACCGTCAATTACGCCTACGATCAGGCCAACCGACTCAGCGAGCTGCGCGGCGCCGAATACCGCACCGCCGTGCTTTCCTCGAGCCCGATCGGCTACTGGCGGCTCGGCGAATCCAGCGGGAGCACCGCCAACGACAGTTCCGGCAACATGCATAGCGGCTCCACGCTCGGTACGACGTGGAGTGCCGCGTCCGCGCTCGCGACCGACGCGAACACCGCCGCGACGTTCAACGGGACGACCGGTTATGTGAATGCTGGTGATCTGTCGGTCGGGGAGTCGTCGACGTTCACTGCGGAAGGGTGGGTCAAGACCACCACCACCGCGAACGCGCCCTGGATCGTGAGCGAAGCCTCCACCACGTCGAACAACCCGTTGGCGGGGATCTCACTCGATTCGACCGGCACCAAGGCCCGGTTCTTCGTGCGCGGCGACGACGTCAACGTCTATGCCACCATCATCGGCGGCAAGACGGTTAACGATGGTGCCTGGCATCACATCGTCGGTGTCCGCAACGGCACCAGCTTCAAGCTCTACGTCGACGGACAACCCGACGGCACCCTCACCAAAACACTCAACACCACCATCACGCTGAACACGACCTCCATCGGTGCCCTTCACCGCGGGTCGCTCGGCAACTACCTCAACGGCAGCGTCGACGAAGCCGCCCTCTATCCCCGCAGCCTCAGCGCCGCTGAAGTCAACAGCCACTACCAGGCCGGCAAATCCAACTATGCCGGCACCGCGACCACGAACGGGCCCACCGCATACTGGCGGCTCGGCGAAACTTCAGGCACCACTGCCGCCGATGCCTCACCCAACGCACACCCCGGTACGTTCACCGGCGGCTTCACCCTCAACGTCACCGGCACGCTCACCAGCGACACCAACAAAGCCGTCACCTTCAACGGCACCACCGGTTACGTGAATGCCGGTGATCTGTCGGTCGGAGAGTCGCCCACGTTCACGGCCGAGGGCTGGGTCAAGACGACCACCACCGCGAACGCGCCGTGGATCGTAAGCGAAGCCTCGACGACGTCGAATAACCCGTTGGCGGGGATCTCGCTCGATTCGACCGGAACCAAAGCCCGGTTCTTCGTGCGCGACAACTTCAACACCGATGCCACCATCATCGGCGCAAAGACCGTCAACGATGGTGCCTGGCACCACATCGTCGGGGTCCGCAACGGCAACAGCTTCAAGCTCTACGTCGACGGACAACCCGACGGCACCGCCACCGCAAACCTCAGCACCATCTCGTTGAACACGAGCGACCTCGGCGCGCTCAAACGGGCGTCGCTCGGCAACTTCCTCGCCGGCACGATCGACGAAGCCGCCCTCTACCCCACCGCGCTCGACGCCGCCACGATTGGCCGCCACTACCGCAACGGCACGAATGCCACGCCCACCGTCGCCGCCTACACCTACGACGGCGACGGACTTCGCACCAACAAAACGGTCACGGGCACCAACACGGTGTACACCTGGGACACCGCCCAAGGACTCCCACTCCTCGCAAGCGACGGAACCAACCAGTACATCTACGGGCCCAACGGACTCCCCCTCGAACAAATCAACACCGCCGGCACCGTCTACTTCCACCACGACCAACAAGGCTCCACCCGCGCCCTCACCACCCAAACCGGCACCGTCGTCGCCACCGCAAACACCGACCCCTACGGCAACCCCACCGCCACCACCGGCACCACCCAAACACCGCTCGCATACGACGGCGAATACCGGGATCGAGAAACCGGCTTCACCTACCTCCGCAACCGCTACTACGACCCCACCACCACACACTTCCTCACCCGCGACCCCGCCAACGCCATCACCCAAAGCGCCTACAGCTACGTCAACAACAACCCGTTGAACTTCACCGACCCATCGGGATTGTTGTGCTTGGACGTCGATTGCATCGTGAACGACGTGAAGGTGGTTTCTGGCGCAGTGCAGGCGGGAGCGGACGCCGTGGCGATCGGCGCCGCGGTTCTGGGTTTTGAGCCGGTTGCGGCGGGCGCATTGGCAGTTGCTGGCGTAGCCGGCATCGTCAACACCGCTGCAACGTGCGCACAAGGCATCGACTGGGACTGCGCCGAGTCAGCCGCGATCAATATTGGGACAGCTGGGTTGGGCGGGTTCGTCGCTCCAGGCGCAAAGTACGTCGACCGCATCCTCCTCTCGCGGTCCGACCTAATCATTCGAGGCTGCGTCGACTTTTTTGGCGATGCGGTGAATTGGTTCCGTGAACGCGACAAGGCTCGCCCGCCCTCGGACGAACCGCCGGACGGACCTGTAGTGATTCGTCCGCTTCCAGGGCCTTGATGTCGAGCCTTGCTCTCCATCGGGGTTGGCTAGGACGGATTGTCACGGTTCTCTGCCCGGGCGGTCTGGTCGGAGGCGTCTTCGCTCTGCTGTCCTTCAACCCGTCGGTCCCAGCGTGGCTCCGCATTGTCTGCGGCGTCCTAGCGGCGCTGAGCCTGATCTACGGCCTTGCGATGAGCGTGCGCATATCGATAGAGGTCACGAATGATGGCGTCGCCATTAGCAATGGCCTGCACTCGTACCGACTTGCCTGGCCTGAGATCAACCGCATCGAGGTCCTTCCCATTCGGCAACTCGATGGAGCCTTCTTCGCACGATGGCTGTCTCGAGGAGCTGGTATCAACGGCCTCGTCTTTTTCGTCGGTGACCGCTCCGTATCCGCTCGGGCAACGATGATGATGAACAACCGCGACAAGCAGCGCTTGCTTGACACCTTGCGTGCGGTTGCCGACCGGGATGCAATGATCAGCGCTCTGCCTAGTCGCGCGCAGTTGTCTTGGGTTGGCCCACGCGGACGTACCCGAACATGAGGCTGCTCGGATCTCTGATCCCATGGTCAGCCGAAGGCTCCGCCGGCTCGTCAGCGCCGCCTATGTTGACACCCTTCGCAGTCGTCCTCGAATGGGCACGCTGCGCGTGCGCCACATAGTGCACCGCGTTGCGTTACTCGCGCCCCTCGGCTATTGGTCGCTCGGCGAACCCAGGGGCACGTAGGCGGGCGACTGTTCGGCAACGTGCACGCCGGCGCCGCCACCGGGGACGACGTTGACCGCACCGCGACGCTCCAACGCCATCCCGCAAAGCGCGGAGGGGCTACGTCAACGGCAGCCCGTTAACGTGATCGATCCGGCCGGACGGGCCGCGGCGTCGGCTTGTTGACCGGAAAGGACGTGGCCCGTGGATGTCGAGCGTGACCGACGCGTGGCCGAGGCGTTCGGACGTCACGCTTTCGCGGGATGCCCTCTCGCGACCGGACCCCGTTCACCGAAATCAACTCCCAACATGAACCCCGTCGCACTCGTCTCCCGCTCATCACCAACCCGATCCCCCGCATGCTTCGATCACTCTCTCGATGCTCCCCTTGAACCTCCCGTCAGCCTCCGCACCCCGTCAGCCTCCGACACGCCCTTGCACTCATTCGAGTGCGCCCACGTCGCGTCGTCGGTTTAGACGATCGGTAAGCGGCGCGGCTGTCGTGAGCTGAACGCCTTATCGAAGATCGGGGGAACTCCGGACGGCGACGGACTGGAGCGCACACCGCGTGGCTGTCATCGCGTGACGGATGCCGCTGGCGGCGGCGCGATCTCACGCAAGCGTCCGGCCGGTCCGTCGCGCAGAGGTCTGTTCAGGTGCCCGGTGAGGGCCGTCGCTCATCCTCGTCGTGTTACCGAGGCGAGGAGGAGTGTTCATGGTCGACGCGAATGGCGATCGGCGGTTGGTGTTCTCGGTCGAGGAGACCGCGGTCCTGTTGGGGATCTCGCGTGCGTTTGCCTATGAGCTCGTAGCGCGAGGCGAGATCCCGTCGCTGCGACTCGGCCGGCGCATCGTCGTCCCCCGCCTCGCTATCGACGAGCTACTGGCGAGCGCGGCCCGACTGGCGCCATGACGGCAGCCTCCGTACAGGCCTACACGAGCGTCTGTACGGTCACCTTGTTCAGGCCTGAACAGCGGTCGACGGCGTACCGGACCGAACGCTGATGCTTGGCATCGGGGTGCTCGGCGCAAGCGGCGCGGCGTATTACCTCGACACGGTTGCGTCGGGGCGTGAGGACTACTACCTCGGCTCGGGTGAAGCGCCGGGCGTTTGGCTCGGCCAGTACGCGGTCACGTTCGGTCTCGAGGGCGCGGTCGACGGCGAGGATCTGCACGCGGTGCTCGAAGGCCTCGACCCGGACAGTGGGGCCCGGCTCGACCGGGCCCGCGTGAACCGGACACCCGGTTTCGACTTGACGTTCTCGGCGCCGAAGTCGGTGTCGATCATGTTCGCGCTCGCCGACGCCGAGGTCAGTGTGCAGGTGCGCGAGGCCCACGATCAAGCAGTCGCGGCGTCGCTGACCTGGCTCGAGCACAACGCATGCGTTGTACGCCGCGGCGCCGGCGGCGCGGTCACCCACGCGGGCGATGGACTCGTCGCGGCGGCGTTCCGGCACCGCACGAGCCGCGCCGGTGATCCCCATCTCCACACCCACGTCTTGGTCGCAAACCTGACCCGAGGCCCCGAAGGACATTGGACCGCCCTCGACGCGCGCCATCTGTTCGCGCTGTCGAAAACGGCGGGACATCTGTACGAGGCTCAGCTCCGCTATGAGCTCACCGCACGGCTGGGTCTCGAGTGGGAACCGGTACACAACGGCATCGCTGATCTGACCGGGATCCCACGCGCACTCATCGAGAACCTCTCCCAGCGCCGACAACAGATCATCGATCGTCTCGACGAGCTCGGGCTGAGCTCGGCACGAGCCGCGCAGATCGCGGCGCTCGACACCCGAACCACCAAGGATCCAGATCTCGAGGTCGACGAGCTGCGCGTCGACTGGCGTGAGATCGCCGCCGACAACGGCATCGACTGCGCCGCCCTTGCCGACCTCGTGGATCGTGTCCAGGTCACGCCAATCGCGGCGACAGTGGCACAGCGGGTCACTGCCGCGATGGTCGGACCCAGCGGTCTAACCGCGCACGCCTCCACGTTCGATCGCCGACACGTGCTCCAAGGATGGTGCAATCAGCTCCCCCACGGCGGGCCGATCGTCGAGGTCGAACGCCTCGCCGCCGGAACACTCGCCAGCGCCGAGGTGGTGGCGCTCCAAGGTGAAACGGCGAGCGTCGCGATGCGCCGCCGCGACCGTCGCCGCATGGAAGCGCCGAGCCTGGGTGCCCGCTACTCGACCGCCGAACTGCTGATGCTCGAAGCATGGCTCGTCGCCAACGCCATGCAACGCGCCCACGAAGCCACCGCGACCGTGGACCGCTACACCGTCGAACTGACACTCCGGGCGCGGCCATCCCTCGCGGACGAACAGCGCGCGATGGTCCGCACCCTCACGACCTCCGGTCGCGGCGTCGACGTCGTGATCGCACCGGCCGGATCGGGCAAGACGACCGCCCTCGCCGCAGCCGGCGAAGCGTGGACTCGCGCCGGCTACCACGTGATCGGCTGCGCGGTCGCCGCCAAGGCCGCCCGTCAACTCGAAGCAACCGCGGGAATCCGCTCGACCACGATCGCGGCGCTCCGAGCAGACCTCGCCACCGGTGAACATTTCAGTCCGCGCACGGTGTTGATCGTCGACGAAGCGGGCATGGCAGGGACCCGAACCCTCGAACCCCTCCTGACTGCCGCCCAGTTCGCGCACGCGAAGGTCGTGCTCGTCGGCGACACCCGGCAACTTCCCGAAATCGACGCCGGCGGACTTCTACGCGGACTCGATCACCGCCTCGGCGGGGTGCACCTTCACAACAACCGAAGGCAACGCAACGAATGGGAACGGGTCGCGCTCGCGCAGCTACGCGACGGAAAGCTGCCCGAAGCACTCAACGCATACCAGTCGCACGACCGGTTCACCGTTACCTCTACCGCCGCGGCCGCACGAGACCGCATCGCCGCCGACTACGTCACCGCGCACCTGCGCGGCGAACACGCCGTCATGCTCGCCATGCGCTGGCGCGACGTCCACGACCTCAACCGCCTCGCCCGATCCCGCCTGACCGACGCGGGTCTTCTCAGCGGACCCGTCCTCAACATCAACGAACGCCCCTACCAACACGGCGACCGCGTCATGACGCTCAAGAACGCGCGACGACTCGGCATCGCCAACGGCACCACCGGCACCGTCACCACGGTCGACGCAGATACACGGACCCTCACCCTGCGAACCGACGAAGGCTCGACCGTCACGCTCCCAGCCACCTACGTGGATGCGCGCGCGGTCGTCCACGCCTACGCGACCACCATTCACAAAGCCCAAGGCATCACCGTCGATCGCGCATACGTCTACGCCGACGACCAACTCGCCCGCGAAAGCGGCTACACCGCACTCTCACGCGGCGCCCTCGAGAACCGCATCTACCTCGTCGGCACCCCGACGATCGAACACGACCACGGTCACCTACACACC
This sequence comes from uncultured Actinomycetes bacterium, assembly GCA_963837155.1. Taxonomy (GTDB): domain Bacteria; phylum Actinomycetota; class Acidimicrobiia; order IMCC26256; family PALSA-610; genus DASQHW01. The sequence continues at coordinate 333,884 of CAWIMB010000001.1, forward strand.
AGCGATCCGCTCGACCGACTTGGTCGCAGCCTCGAACGCAGCCAAGCCCAACACCTCGCCATCGACCACGACGTCGGCATCGAAATCGACTAAGCAGTCGCGCCAGCCGCCCACCGACGAGCACAAACCGCCGGGCTGAAGCATGTTCGGGTATCGAGCCGCCCTCGCTCGAGCCCGGCTTCGAGACGCTCAGTCGGCGGTGGGACGCCGGGACTCGACAACGAGGCCTTCGACACCCACGTAGATGCCATCGTCGGAAACCAACGGGATGCCCATGCGGAGCGCCGTCGCCGCGATCCAGCGGTCCGCTTCGTGGACCTTGTTGCCGAGGGCATGTCCGTCGGACGCGCATCGTGCTCGCAAGACGGCACATACGCGCATCAGCTCATCATCGGGCTGCACGACAATGAACTGCGCGAGATCGCGCTCGAGGCCGCGCCGACGCAGCTCGCCCCATCGCGCTTTGAGAGCGCCGTAGCGCATCTCCGTGACAGTGACGAACGACACCACGATCGGGCGAGCACCAATCAACGCGCGGTACTCCGCGGCAGTCACGCTTGTGCGATCCGGATCGACCAGCGCGCTGACGACCATCGTGTCGACGACGATGGTCCCGCCCGGCGAGACTTGGCTCACCGCTCAGCGAGGATCGCGTTCAGTGCACGCCACTCTTCGGCGGTCAGGCCCTCGATCATCAGCTCGTCAGCGGTGGGGAGCGGGCGGGCGCGCCGCAGCGCCTCTTCAGGGGAAACAACTACCAGCGCGGGTTCGCGCGGCTCTTCGACCACCGACATACGAGCAAGTCTACCGACCGAAACGCTTCGACGAGATGCTAGACACTCACGGGTCGGCCGGTGTCGACCCGGCGTGTTCACCTCGTTCGCCCGACCGCGTGTCAGCGTTGCTGTAGCACGACATTGGTCTCGTCAACGTCGAACCGAGCCGGATCGAACCCGGGCGGCGCCCACTCGCTGAGTTCTTGATGATCCCGATGACCGGGATCGCCGAGCGCCGCGAGGAACTCCACGTACACGTACGGGCCACCGCAATCTTCGGGCGGACACGCCCGGCGGCCACCCACACAATGGGGATAGCGCAGCTTCGGGTCTCGGTCCAGGATCGCCTCCACGAGGACGTCGTGCTCCCAGCCGTCGCCAAAGTCGTAGTCCCACCGCATCTTCGCTCCGACGTCGGTGAGGACGTCTCCGACGCGGACCTTCCGCTCGTCCTGCACGTCGTCATCCCACTCGGGATCCGGTTGCCCGAACACCGCGCCGGCCGCGTCGAACGCGTGAAGATGGCCGCCGTACCAACCCATCGCCGCCTCCAACCCCCTCGAGAGCTTCGCGAGGGTCCACGACGATTCCACGAGCACACGTCGCCATACCGGAGGCTTCACGCGGCGCAGCGTGATCTTCAGTTGATGCACCGTCGTCGCGCCCGAGCTCGAATCGACCGGGTGAAGATGGGCGCGCCGTGAAGCCATTCGCAAACCTCCCCGCCGTCCGCGCCGCGGGCGCCAAGCCTCGCGCATCCGGCAACGACCGAGGCTTGCCGAAGCGCGTCGCCGTGGCATGGACTTTGGCATGGAAACTCGGTTTCACTGCGTGGAATCGACATCACTGCCAGGACGCGACATACCTTCTGACCAGGCACGACGCGACGCGAGCACACACCACAGACACCGGTACGCGGTCTCGAAAACCATTGTGGCGCAAGTCACCGTGGGTTCAAATCCCACTCCCTCCGCCAACACATTTCAGGATGGTGTGAGCTCGAGCACGAGTTGCGTGCTCTGTTCGTCGGCGTCGGCGGGATACTCGAACCCGTAAGCCGTCGCGGTGTCACGCGCGAGGCGGCGGAAGAGATCCATCGTCGCGACGAGTGCCCGCCACAGATCGGCTGCGTCGTAGTGCGCGAAGGTGCGCGTCAGCTCGTCACGCGTCCGCACGTCGGCCCACTCCTCGAGGAAGCGTCCGTCCTCCCATGTGTCGATACCGGGCGTGTGATGCTGCGCGTGCCACGCCACCATCGTTAACAGCAACGTCTTCAAACGCCCGTCGACACCTGACGTCTTCGCGTGCCACAGCTCGCCGCGTCGCAAGTGTTTCGCCGTCCAGACCGCCTTGAACCAGAACTCGCGCACAATCGCGCCGAACTCGTCGGCGGACGGGGCCAACGCGGGCGGCGCGCCCGATGGGAGCAAAGCAAGGGCACGCGTGACCAACCCGTGCTTGTCGACGAGGATCCGCGCGCCCGGCCGACGTATGCACCGCGCGTCACGTTCGGCACTCTCGACCACCCCTCGGAGCCGCCTCGGGAGCACGTTCCGCAGCTTGGGAACGCGGTCGAGGACGCGCAACATGCCGTCGGCGAGACGGAACGCCGCAACCGGGATCGGCGCGATCCCCGCATCCACCCCGTCGACGAAGAGCACGTGCCAGGTGGTCCCGACCGGGTCGCGATAGATGACGGTCGGTTCACCGAGCTCGCTGAGCCATCCCGAGTCGGCTTGGTACCGCCACCGCGTGGGTCGTGACAATCCCGACGTCGAGATCGGCCCAGTCATCGGCGGGATGATCCCGCCGGGCTCGGGAACCGACGATCAGCACCGCCTGCACGTCGTCGCGTGCGACCGCCCAGGCGCGCAGGCGTCGCTCGAGGTCGTCGATCGCGCTCCCACCTGCGAACGTCACCGCGTCGACGCTACCGGCGTGCACTGCGGATGGCAGGCTGGACGAGTGACATCCGTCCGAGCCCACATCGTCAGCGAGCTGGAATCGATCGAGCCGTTTGACGAGCTCGAGCGTGCGCAGCGCGCCGACGCGATCGCGTGGGCACGAAGCGGGGGCCCACTGTGCCGTATCGCGAAGCCCGCGACGCCACCCAAGCATTTGGTGGCGTATGCCGCGGTCGTCGATCTCCGGGCGCAGCACTGTCTGCTCGTCGACCATCGCCTCGCGGGTTTGTGGTTGCCGCCCGGCGGCCATGTCGAGCTCGATGAGCTGCCCGTCACGACCGTGTTCCGCGAGAGCGTCGAGGAGCTCGGTGTCGAGGTTCGGCTCGTGTCCGGACTGTCGAGCAACCCGTTATTCGTCACACAGGCGACGACGGTCGGGACGGACGCGGGACACATCGACGTCTCGCTTTGGTACGCGTGCGAGATCGAACCGGGCGCCGAACTCCGTCCCGACGAGCGCGAGTTCCACGGTGTTCGCTGGTGGCCGTTCGCCGAGATCCTCGCCGCGGATCCCGCCCGACTCGATCCGAACCTGCCCCGCTTCATCGAGAAGCTCATGGCCGCGGGCAACCAACAGCGGCGCGGACGTATCACCGGGTAATGAGACCTATCGCGTGTCCGGGAATCGCTGCGCGACCGCTTGTTTGCACGGCACCTCCACTGAGCATCGTCGCCGTGACCGGAGCCGGCCGCGAACGGTGGTCGACTCGATTCGATGCCGAATGCGAGATCTGCTGCGAGAGCCGCCAAGACAGCCGAACATAACCCTGTGGGCGATGTAGACCCGTCGGTGATCACCGCGCTCGAGAACGCCGTGAGCGCTGATCCGCACAACTTACCGCTGCGCTTTCACCTCGTAAGCCTGCTTCTCCAGTCGAACAACGGCCGCCCGCCGCGTTGCATCACTGCCAGGCCGCGTTGGTCGCGAACGCGACCGATCCCGAACTCCTGCGGCTCGCCGCCGAGAGCGCCCGACACGCCGGCGCGGCCGGGCTCGCGTCTGCATACGACACGCTCGCCGAGGGCCAACCAGATCCCGCCTCAGCGCAGCCCAAACCGGGCCCGCCGGCACGCGTCAATACAGGCGGGCAACCAGGCACCGGCGATCCGTCATTCGACGCCGAAGTCGAGGCCATGCTCAACAATGCCGTCGAGGACGCGGTCGAGGTCGAGCACGTGAACATCACGCACGCGGATGTCGGCGGAATGGACGACGTGAAGCGACAGATCGAGCGCTCGTTTCTCGCGCCGATGCGCAACCCGGAACTCAGGCGCATGTACGGAAAGTCGCTCCGAGGTGGTCTCCTGCTCTACGGGCCGCCCGGCTGCGGCAAGACGTTTCTCGCCCGCGCGATCGCCGGTGAGTTGGGAGCGAGCTTCTTCGCCCTCGGCCTGCACGAAGTCCTCGACATGTGGCTCGGCCGGAGCGAACAGAACCTGCACAACGCGTTCGAGCGGGCGCGGCGGAACACGCCGTGTGTGTTGTTCCTCGACGAAGTCGACGCGTTGGGCCAGAAGCGTTCGAACCTCGCGAAGTCGGCGGCGCGCAACGTTGTCGTGCAGCTGCTCGCCGAGCTCGACAGCATCGGCTCCGAGAATGAGGGCCTCTTCGTACTGGGCGCAACGAATCAACCGTGGGACGTTGACCCGGCGTTGCGGCGTCCGGGACGATTCGACCGGACGGTCCTTGTGCTACCTCCCGACCCTGTCGCACGCGAGAAGGTCCTCGAGTTCCATCTCCGCGATCGACCGATCGACCGTGTCGATTTGGCCGAGCTCGCCCGGCGGACCGACGGCTTCTCCGGAGCAGATCTTCGCTACGCCTGCGAGGCGGCCGCCGAACTGGCGATCGAGGACTCCCTCCGGACGGGTCATGCACGCCCGATCAACGCGAGCGATCTGCAGCGGGCCATCGCGAGCGTTGCGCCCAGCACGCGCGTGGTTCGACGTTGCACGCAACTTCGTCACCTTCGCCAACCAATCCGGTGAGTACGACGAGCTCTACGGCTATATGCGCAAACACAAGTTGGCATGACGACCGCCGGCGCCTCCGAGGTGGATCGCGCGGAGTCACTGCTGCAGCTGCGACGGTTCGACGACGCGATCCAAATGCTCGGTCCAGTCATCGCGGCGCGGCCCGACGACGTGCGGGCGCACCTCCTCATGGCCCGCGCGTTGCTCGGCGCGAAACGGGCGCAGGAGGCCCTCGATGTCGTCGAACGCGCGTGCGCGCTTGCGCCGGAGGATGCGTACAGCCATCGGGTGCGCGTCGATGTGCTGCTCGCGCTGGGGCGAGGCGGCGATGCGCTCCAGGCAGCTTGTGTCGCCGTCAACCTGTCACCAGACAATGCGCACTCGCACTGGGCCGTCGTGCGGAGCGCGGTCACGCAGGGAAAGCTGCAACAGGCAGAGACAGCCGCCGAGCACGTCGCTCGCCTCGCACCAGACACAGCGCTCGCGCACCACGCCCGCGGCTACGTGCTGCTCGCGTGCCGCAAGTGGAGAGAGGCCGAGGACGCGTACCGCGCCGCATTGGCGTGCACGCCGGACGATCCCATACTCCTGAACAATCTCGCGAAGGCCGTATTGAGTCAGGGGCGGACCGAGGAGGCGTCCGAACTCTTCGCCGACGCCGGGCGGCTCAATCCTTCAAGCGACCTCTATCTGAAGAACTCGGCGATCGCGGCGCGGTCGCAAGCATGGGGTGGGTGGAACGCGCGAGTTCTCGGTCTGCTCGGCGGAAAGAACGCGCGTGCGAAGCGCTTGCTCACGCTCGCGCTCCTATATTTCGCTGCACGATCGCTTGGCACCACCCCACTCGGCGGCGCGCTCCTGATGGCGGTCGTGATCGTGGTCGTGGTGGTCGTCGTGTGGCGACGCCGGCAACTCCCCGAATCAGCAAAGCGAGCCATCAGTGCCGACGCCCGCCGACGCGCTCGGGCCCAAGAAGTGCGCCGCGACGAGATGCGGCGATCGCATCCCCGAACCTATTGGATGCGTTCCGAGTACCAGGGCTGGCGCTTCGTATTCGTCGCGATGGCCGCGTTGACTGCGTGCTTCATCCTGTTCATAGTGCTGATATTCATCGCTGCGGGGTTGGCGCAGCTGTTCAGCTTGATCTAGCGAGTCCCAAGTTCGTGTAGATCTCGCGCGTCGCGGGTGAGCGGTTGAGCGTGTAGAAGTGGAATGACGTGACACCGCCGTCCATCAACTCGCGGCACAGCTCAGTTGCAGCTTCGACGCCGACCTGGTGCATCGCGTCGGCATCATCCTCGTACGCACGCAAGCGGTCTTCCAACCAGCGCGGGAACGCGGCGCCCGACATCTCGGCCATGCGCTTCACGGACTTCACATTGAGCACAGGCATGATGCCTGGGATGACCGGCGTCGTGACACCGAGCTCGCGCAGGTCATCGAGGAACGCGAACCACACCGGCGCCTCGAAGAAGAACTGTGACAGCCCGAAGTCGGCGTCGGCGAGCTTCTCAGCCTGCCGCCGACGATCGTCGGCGCGATTCGTCGACGATGGATGCCCCTCGGGATGCACGGCGACGCCGACCGAGAAATCGCCGAGCTCGCGGACGAGCGCGATGAGGTCGCACGCGTGCGGAAGCTCGCCGGGCGGGAGGTTGAGCTCCTTGGGCGGGTCGCCGCCCAACGCAAGGATGTTCTCCACCTGCGAGCCGCCGTAGCGTGTGATGATCGTCGACAGCTCGTCGCGAGTGTGCGCCGCGCATGTGAGGTGAGCCATCGCGGTGAGCGACGTCTCTCGATTGATGCGTACGACGATCTCGTGCGTCATCTCTCGCGTCGAACCGCCCGCGCCGTACGTCACTGAGACGAACGACGGTTGCAACGGCTCGAGGTCGCGCAACGTCTGCTCGAGCGTGCGCTCGGCGGCCGGTGTCTTGGGCGGGAAGAACTCGAACGAATAGCTCGGTCCGGAGGCGACGATGTCGGCGATCTTCGTCATTGGCGGGAAAGCGTAGCGACCGTTCGCTGATCCGCGTCGGGCGAACCGGCGGCGGCTGGTTCGCGCGGTCGCAGGTCGAGGCGGCGAAGCAGCTCCGCGTTGAACGCGACGATGATCGTCGAGAAGCTCATCAGCATCGCGCCGACCGCGGGTGGCATCGTGATGCCGGCCCAGGCAGCGCGCCCGCTGCCAAGCGGGATGGTGATGGCGTTGTAGCCGGCGGCCCACGCGAGGTTTTCACCATCTTGCGGTAGCTCGCACCCGAGAGAGGCGCATGACCGCGGCAACACCGCGCGGATCGGACGAGGCGAGGACGACGCCGGCCGACTCGATTGCGACGTCGGTGCCGGCGCCGATGGCGATGCCCACGTCGGCCCGAGCCAGCGCGGGCGCGTCGTTCACGCCGTCGCCCACCATCGCGACCGACAGCCCCCGCTCTTGGAGCCCGCGACCGCCTGTCGCCTTGTCCTGGGGCAGCACCTCGGCGAGCACCTCGTCGACGCCGAGGCCGCGGCCACACCGCCTCGGCCACCATCGCGGGCATCGCCGGTGATCATGACGACCGGATGGACACCGAGCGCGTGCAGCTCGTCGATGGCTTGCTTTGCTTCCGGCCGGATCTCGTCTTCGAGCGCGATCGCGCCGATGACGTGATCGTCGCGCAGGAGATAGAGCACCGTCGCGCCACGCGCCGCCCACCGTCGAGCGGTGCCGTCGCAGCCGGTGGTGGCACGTTGACGTTGCGTTCGCGCAGCAGCGCGGGGCCGCCGACCGCGTAGCGAACGCCATCGACGCGCGCTTCGACGCCTCGGCCGGTCATCGACCGGAAGCTCTCGCCTCGCGACGCGGAATGCCCGCACCGGCCGCAGCCACGATCGCGCGGGCCAGCGGATGCTCGCTGTCGGCTTCGACTGCTGCCGCGATGGCGGAGCAGTCGGCGTCGGTGAGCCACGCCGGTGGCATCGGTGACGACCGGGCTGGCCCTTGGTCAGCGTGCCGGTCTTGTCAAACAGCACCGTCTGGACGCTCCGCATCCGCTCGAGCGCGAGCCGATCCTTGACGAGGATGCCGGCGCGCGCCGCAACGGCCGTGGAGATGCAGATAACCAACGGGATTGCGAGCCCGAGTGCGTGCGGGCAGGCGATCGACCAAGACGGTGACCGTGATGCTGGATCGCGCGCTGACGTTGTCGAGCGCCATCCACGCGACGAACGTGATCACGATCGCGGATCGCCGCGACGTAGAAGAGCATCGCTGCGGACCGGTCGGCGAGGGCCTGGGCCCGGCTTCGGCTCGCCTGCGCCTCGGCGACGAGCCGCTGGATGCCGGCGAGGGCGGTGTCGTCGCCGACGGCGTCGACATGGACGCGCAGCGGCCGAGTCGACGGCGACGGTGCCGGCGACCACCCGGTCGCCGACTGCTTCGGGACCGGACGCGACTCGCCGGTGATCATCGACTCGTCGACCTCGGCCTCGCCTTCGATCGACGTGGCCGTCGGCCGGGACCCGACCACCGGGCCGCACGAGCACGACGTCGCCGACAAGCAGCTCCTCGAGCGCGGACCGATCTCGACCGTGCCGTCCGGCCGGACGCGCTCGGCATCGTCGGGCAGCAGGTCGGCGAGCGCGGCCAGCGCGTCTTGCGCCTGACCGAGGGCCTTCATCTCCTGCCAGTGGCCGAGCAGCATGATCGTGACCAGCGCGGCCAACTCCCACCAGAACTCGTCGTCGAACCACCCGAATCCAGTTGGCGATCGAGGCCACGTAGGCGACGGTGATCGCCATGCCGATCAGCAGCATCATCCCGGGCTGACGGGCGCGGGCCTCGTTGACGCCGCCGGCAGGAACGGCCAACCGCCGTAGAAGAAGATGGCCGTGCCGAGCACCGGACCGACCAGGCTGCGCCCGGGAATGAGCGAGTAGCCGAGCCAGTCCATGATCATGTCGCTGGTGACGAACATGGGGACGAGCTGAGCGCGAGACTCAGCCAGAAGCGACGGCGGAACGCCACGTGATCCGTGGCCAGCGTGGCCGTCGTGGTCGTGCTCGTCGTGCGGGGGTGCATGGTCGGGCCCGACGTGCGTCGGATCGTGCGTCACGATCTGACCAACCGGGCGATCGCGGCCGACGCCTCGGCCACCTTGTCGTGGGCGGCATCGCCGCCCTCTCGCGAGGGCATCGGCAACACAGTGCGAGAGGTGCTCGTCGAGCAACTCGATGGCGACGGCTTGCAACGCCTTGGTCCGCGGCCGAGATCTGCGTGAGCACGTCGATGCAGTACGCGTCATCGTCGACCATCCGCTGCACGCCGCGCACCTGCCCTTCGACCCGGCGCAGCCGCTGGTGGATCGCACCCTTCTTGTCTTCGTAACCAGCCATGGTCGTTACTATACCCCTGTAGGGTATTACCCACAAAGGACCACGCTAGGGTCCCGAGATATGGGGGGACGTTGGAAAATCGGGGTCTTGGCGGTCGCGCTCCTCGGAGCGCTCGGGCTCGTTCCGGCCGGTGCTGCGCACGCCGCGCTCCCGGCGACGTTCGTCGCTCACGGCAGCGTCGAGCAGGTGTACGTCACGCACGCACCGAGCGGCCAGCCGATCGAACTGCATGACGCGTCGGGCGCGACCGTGCAACAAGCGACGGTCGACGATCTCGGCAGCATCGTGTTCCACGATGTCGCGCCCGGCGACGGCTACACGGTCGTGTCGAGCGGGGAGGCGTCGAATGCGCTCCACGTTCTCTCGCAGACCGAGACGCCCCCGCAGTCGTTCTACACCGCGCAACATCTGAACACGGGCTTCGGCTACATCACGACGCGCGACGGCACCAAGCTGAGCGCGACGATCACGCTGCCCGGTCCCGCCGACCAGGGTCCCTACCCGACGGTGATCGAGTACTCCGGATACGACCCGTCGCATCCGGGTGCGCCCCAACCGAGCACGTTGATCTCGCAGCTGCTCGGCTACGCCACCGTCGGTGTGAACGTGCGCGGCAGCGGATGCTCGGGCGGCGCGTTCTCGTTCTTCGAACCGTTGCAAGGACTCGACGGCTATGACGTCGTCGAAGCCGTCGCCGCGCAACCGTGGGTGCTGCACGGCAAGCCCGGCATGGTCGGCATCTCCTACCCCGGCATCGCACAAACCTTCGTCGCGCCACAACGGCCGCCGCACCTTGCCGCGATCGCGCCGCTGTCGGTCGTCGCCGACACCTACCGCAGCCTCGCCGACCCGGGCGGCATCCCGAACACCGGGTTTCCGCGGGAGTGGGCGCAGGAGCGCGACGATCAGGCGAAGCCGTACGGCCAGGGATGGGAACACGCGGTCGCCGACGTCGGAGACGCAAACGGACTGCAGTGCACGGAAAACCAGCTCCTCCGGCGCCAGAACACGAACCTCGTCGATCTCTTCGACACCCACCCGTTCCGAGAGCCGGTCAACCTCGCGGACGGGCTCGCACCGCAGGTGCTGGCGAGCCGCATCAACGTGCCGGTGTTCATGGGAGGCGCGTGGCAGGACGAACAGACCGGTGGACAATCGTCGCTGATCTGGAAGAACCTCACCGAGCCCAAGGGCAAGCTGAAGCTGTTCGCGACGAATGGCACACACGTCGACAGCCTCGTCGCCGAGCTCAACCGGTGGTACGAGTTCCTCGAGTTCTATGTCGCGCGTCGCGTCCCGCACGTCTCCGCGGGTATCCGCGCGCTCGCGCCGGCGATCTTCCAGGAGGCGACCGGCATCAGCGGCGTACAACTCGAAGCCGACCGCTTCACGCAATACACCAACTACGACGACGCGCTCGCGGCGTACGAAGCCGAGCCACCGATACGGGTCCTGTTCGAGAACGGCGTCGGCGATCAGAGCAACCTGGGTGCACCGTTCGGGACATACGAGATGCATTTTCCGAGCTGGCCCCCGCCGAACGCGGTGCCGACGACGTGGTGGTTCCAGCCCGACCAGAAGTTGTGGCCGAACCCGTCGACCGTGCCCACGGGCGACGCGAAGGAAGCCACGCCCTACGTGTATGACCCGGACGCGAAACCGAGGACCGACTTCCACGGCAGCACGTCTGCGATCTGGGCCGCGCATCCCGCGTTCGACTGGCGCCCGCTTCCTCTCGGCAAGGCGCTCGCGTTCGACAGCGAGCGGCTCGCGTCGACGCTCGTGATGGCCGGCCCCGGCAGCGTCGATCTATGGATCCGTTCGAGCGCACCCGACACCGATCTCGAGGTCACGCTGAGCGAGCTGCGCCCCGACGGTCAGGAGGTCTACGTGCAGAACGGATGGCTGCGCGCGTCGCACCGCGCGCTCGACGCCGCGCGCTCGACAGTGCTCGAACCCGTGCATCCCGATACCGCTGCCGCGTCGGCGCCGTTGCCCGCCGGGCAGTTCACCAGCGCGCGCGTCGCGCTGTTCCCGTTCGCGCACATCTTCCGCGCCGGTTCACGGTTGCGGATCTCGGTCGAAGCCCCAGGGGGCAACCGGCCGTTCTGGGCGTTCGGCGACCTGCCCGCCAACGGCACCGTCATCAACGAGATCGCGCACTCACTCGGGCATCCGTCGCACATCGTGCTGCCCGTGATCCCCACTCCGCCCCCCGGTATCCCGGCCGCGTACCCGCAGTGCGGGTCACTGCGCGGGCAACCGTGCCGCGCCGCGTTCGGCAACGGTGGCGCGTCCGCGGCCAGCGCGATCCCGCAGCGCCACGACGCGCTCGTGCGGTGGACGCCGGCCGCGCCTCGAAACGGCGACACGGTCGCGGGCTATCTCATCGTCGAGCGGCCGAGCGGTCTCGCACACCTTGTCGACTCGCACACGTCGAGCACGACGTTCACGGCCCTTGCCGACGGTGCACACTCCTTCGACGTCATCGCCGCGTACGTCGGCCGTCTCACCGTGGCGTCGACGCCGTCGAACACCGTGACGCTCCCGAAGGGCCGGCCGCCGCACCGTCACCACAAGCCGCACACGTCGCACCACCCGCACACACCGGCCCGGAGCGGCGCCGAGGCGCGGTTCTAGACTCCCCGAATGGTCGACACCGCGCCTGCGCCCGCTGCCAAGGAACGCTGGACGTTCTCCTGGAAGCATCTCTACGACGAGGTCGTGACGTCGGGGCTGTGCACGGGCTGCGCCGGTTGTGTGATCGCGTGCCCGCACGACGTGCTGTCGTACGACGACACCAACGGCATCTACAAGCCGATCCAGATCGAGAACGACTACGGCGGCCCTCGCGACTGCAGTCACGGCGACAAGGCGTGTACGTCATGCACGCGCGCGTGCCCGCGGTTCCGGGCGTGGGAACCCGAGATCGACACGTTCCTGTTCGGGCGGCCCCGAGAGCCGGAAGAGATGAGCGGTGTCTTCAAGGACATCTGCCTGGCTCGCGCGTCCGACGACGAGTTGCACGAAATCGGCCAGGACGGCGGCCTGGTCTCGGCGATGCTCGTGTACGCCCTCGAGCACGACATCATCGACGCCGCGCTCGTGTCGTACCTCGAAGGTGACGGCTCGTCGTGGAAGGCCATCCCCGGCATCGCGCGGTACGCGAGAGGACGTCATCGCGTCGGCCGGGAGCCGCTACACGTACTCCGCGAACACGCTCGCGTACAACGACCTCGAAAAGGAAGATGAGCGCATCGCGCTGGTCGGCATGTCGTGCCAGTCGTCGATCCCGCCGGTGATGAAGCAGCGCAAGGCCGGCAAGGTCGCCCGCCGCCTCTCATTGTCGATCGGGTTGTTGTGCTCGAAGACGTTCGACGACGCGATCTTCGAAGAGCTCTTCGAGGCGAAGTACGGGTTGAAGAAGCAAGACATGAAGAAGATGAACATCAAGGGCGTGTTCCAGATCTGGATGAACAACGGCGACTACCACGAGGTGCCGCTGAAGGAATGTCACGCGTGGACGCGCGAGGGGTGCAAGCTGTGCCCCGACTTCGCCGCTGAGCATGCCGACATCTCCACGGGCGGCATCGGCAAGTACAACGACTGGACGCTCACGATCGTGCGCACCGACGCGGGACGCGAGCTCATGGAGCGGATGCTCGCCGACGGCGTGATCCAGACCCGGCCCGGCGACGACGACCCCGACGCGATCGCCCTGATGCACAAGCTGTCGAAGAAGTCGCGGAAGCGCTGGCCCGAGTTCGCGTTGCCGGAACCCAAGCTCGGCGCGGTGTGATCGTCGTTGCGCTGACGACGGACCTCATGGATCGCTCTCGTCTCACTGCTGCAATTCCGGGTGTCGTCTTCACGCTTGATGCAAATGCGGACGTCGTGATCATCGACCTGGCGCGTGGGGTCGAGCAGGTCGCGTCGATCCGGACGTCCCATCCGCAGGCGCGGATCGTGTGCCACGGACCCCATGTCGACGACGCATCGCTCGACGCCGCGCGCACGGCCGGCGCCGACGTCGTGCTCCCCCGCTCCCGCTTCTTCCGCGACCCGTCCGCGGCCATCGAGTAGGGGCGTGTTTGAAGCTCGAAAATCGAGCTTCAAACACGCCCCACAGCCGCACGCCCGGCTAGATCGTGGGCCAGGGGTAGCTGTGGTAGTCGCGGTCAGGCTCGGGCAGGATGCCGGTCGCGAGCAGGTGCTCGGTCCGGGCGCGCAACGCGTCGAGCTCGAAGCGGTCGAGCATCATGCGCAGGCTGTCGCCGAGCGCGCCACCACACACCTCCCCGACCAACCGGTGCAGGTCCGTGCAGACGTCGGGTGGCACCGGCTCACCGGCAAAGTCCCAGATCACCGTGCGGAGCTTCCACATCGTGTGGAAAGAGACGCCGTGGTCGATCCCGAACACACGGCCGTCTTCGGTCGCGCGGAGGCAATGACCGCCCTTGCGATCCGTGTTGTTGATCACGACGTCGAACGCCGCCATCCGCCGGAACGCATCCTCGTGCTCGGCCAACAAGGTGAAGTAGTGCTCTTCGGGATCGTGATCGACGAACCGTTGCATCATGCCGATGCCGGCGGGCCCGTCGCGGAGCACGGTGTCGGGCACGATGTTCCAGCCGAGTGCGCGTGAGATCTCGTACGCCGCGACCTCACGATGGCACAGCGTGCCACGCGGGAAGTCCCACAGGGGACGTTCGCCGCGCTGCGGCTTGTAGATAGCCAGCACTTCGTCGCTGCCGATCGAGAGACTGACGAGGAACGTCGCGTTCGACGACCACGGCATTCGCCCGAGCACGTTCGCGTCGCCTTCGCGCAACACTTCAGCTGCGCGCGTGTCGTCGACCACAATCACTTAGTTCCAGCGCGGGCAGATGTGCCCGTCGGGATCCATCGGGAAATCACAGAGCTGACAGCGGGGCCGTCCGGCTTCGACCGCGGCGACGCCATTGCGTGCCATGGCGCGCACCTGGGCCCGTGTCGCATACAAGCGGGCAATGCGCCCGTCGGTCTCGTCGAGCGGCGGCGGGGCCTCTTCCTCATCGGACGCGTCCTCGCGCAGCTCGATCAGAACGAGATGCCGCTCGGGGTCGTATCCGATACCGATCAGCCGCGCCCGAAACAGCGGCTCGTCCTCGGTGACCACTCCCTCGGTCGTGCCCGACGATCCGGGCGCCTCCTCGGGATCCTCCTCGGCGATACGGTCGAGGAATTGGTTCGCCTCGGACGCCAGCAGCTGCACCTGCTCCTTTTCGACCAGCACCGACAGGACCGCCGAGCCCTTGCGCGCCTGGATCACGAACGTGCGCTGCCCGGGGGCTCCGAACGCGCCCGCTCCGATGTCGTCCACCGGATCGAACTCGATCAGGTCAGTCATGAGGCCGGAGCTTCGGTTGCGGGCGCTTCCGGTTCGGGCAGCAGGTCGTCGAGACCACCTGTGTCGTTGCACTTCACGAGCATGCAGCCGTAGGTGTGGAAATCGAAGACCGTCACCGACGCGGGCGACACGTGCACGCGCTGGAAGAGGTCGAGGTGCATGCCGGTGTAGTGGGCGATCGCGGACTTGATCGGGTCGGCGTGACTGACAACGACAACCGTCTCGTGCGGATGGCGAGCGATGACGTCGTCCAGCGCCCCGACGGTGCGCGACTGCATCTCACGGATCGATTCTCCGTTCGGGAAGCGAGCCCGCGACGGTGCCACCTGCACCACCCTCCATTCGTCGGTCTTCGCCAGATCCGCGATCTTGCCCCCCGTCCAGTCGCCGTAATCCGCCTCGATCACACCCGGCAATGGCTGTACGTCGAGATTGTGGTGCGCGGCGATGCGTTGCGCCGTCTGCGTCGTACGTTCGATCGGGCTCGCGTAGACGGCCGCGATCATCAACTTCGCGAGCCGCTGCGCAGCCGCGTCCGCCTGCCCGACGCCCTTCTCCGAGAGATCAATACCCGGCATCCGGCCGGAGAGCAACGGCCCGGTATGCGCGGTGACCGCGTGGCGCACCAACACCAGGCGCGTTGGCGGCTTCGGTTGCTTGTCTTCGTGCTGTTCGGCGTCGGCCTCAGCCATCCGAGGCAGGATACCGGTCGCCATCCCGTACGATCCCCCCGGATGACAGAGATCGGATTCTCACCGGCCGGACCTCCGGAAACGGTCCTCGCACCCGAACCCGACAACGCGCTCGAAGCGTTGCGCGCCGCGCTCGCGCAGCCGATCGAAGGACGGCGCGACGCGGTGGCTGACGTGTGTGCACGCTGGCCGCGGTTCCTCGACGCGTGGGCGCAGCTCGGACAGCTCGCGTGCGACGACGTCGAGGCGTACGCGTACTTCCGTGTCGCGTATCACCGCGGCCTCGACCGTCTCCGGCAGTCGGGATGGCGCGGTTCGGGATACGTCCGCTGGCGGAACGACACCAATCGCGGTTTCCTCCGTGCAGTCGAGGGTTTGCGCGCGTCGGCCGAGGCAATCGGCGAGCTCGACGAGGCCCAACGCTGCGCCGAGTTCCTCCGACAGCTGGACCCGGACTGGAACGGAGCACGCGAGTAGCGTCCGCCTTCATGAAGCGCGCGCTGATCACTGGTGTGACCGGACAGGACGGCCGTCACCTCTCGCAGTTCCTCGCTGACAAGGGCTACCAGGTCTTCGGCCTCGTCCACGGCCAGGCCAACCCGAAGATCGGTCTGGTGCAGTCCGAGAACCCGGCGCTCGACCTCGTCGAAGGCGACCTGCGCGACCTTTCCTCGTTGATCGCGGTCGTGGAGCAGGTGCAGCCCGACGAGGTCTACAACCTCGGCGCGATCAGCTTCGTGCAGTTGTCGTTCAAGCAAGCGGAGCTCACCGCCGAGATCACGGGCCTCGGTGTGTTGCGCATGCTGGAAGCAGTGCGCATCGTTGGCGGGAGCCAGAACAACCCGATCCGCTTCTATCAAGCGTCGTCGTCGGAGATGTTCGGCAAGGTGCACGAGACCCCGCAGAACGAAGGCACCCCGTTCCATCCCAGGTCGCCCTACGGCGTCGCCAAGGTGTTCGGCCACTACACGACGATGAACTACCGCGAGGCCTACGGCATCCACGCGAGCAGCGGCATCTTGTTCAACCACGAAGGCCCGCGGCGCGGGATGGAGTTCGTGACCCGCAAGGTCACCAACGCAGTGGCACGGATCAAGCTCGGGCTGCAAGAGGAGATCTCGCTCGGCAACCTCGACTCGTCGCGCGACTGGGGATATGCGGGCGATTACGTCGAGGCGATGTGGATGATGCTGCAACAACAGGAACCTGACGACTACGTCATCGCCACCGGTGAGACCCACTCGATCCGCGAGCTGCTCCAGGCCGCGTTTCGTTTGGCAGGCATCGACGACTGGCAGTCGTACGTCAAGCAGGACCCGCGCTTCATGCGCCCGGCCGAAGTCGACCTGCTGATCGGCGACGCCAAGAAGGCGCACGGCAAGCTCGGCTGGCAGCCCCGCGTGAGCTTCGACGAGCTCGTCAAGATGATGTACGAGAACGACCTCGCCGAAGAAAGCGCCAAAGCCGCCCGTTGACGCCGACTAGGCCTGGGCCGCGGCTTTGCGGGCGGCGATGAGCGTCGGGTCCCAGACCGGCGAGAACGGTGGGGCGTAGCCGAGGTCGAGCTGCGCGATCTCGTCGACGGTCATCTCGTTCCAGATCGCGGTAGCGAGCACGTCGATGCGCTTGGCCGCGCCCTCCTTCCCAATGATCTGGGCGCCGAGCAGCCGGCCGGTGCCCCGCTGCACCACCGCCTTGACCGTGATCGGCTGCGTGCCGGGGAAATAGTGCGCGCGCGTGGTGCTCTCGATCGTGGCCGCCGCGAAGTCGAAACCCGCCTCGGCCGCTTCCCGTTCGGTGAGGCCGGTCCGACCGATCTCGTACGCGCAGATCTTGGTGACCGCCGTACCGATCACGCCCGCGAACTCTGCGTTGCCGCCCGTGGCGTTCTCACCCGCGACCCGGCCCTGCTTGTTCGCATGCGTGCCGAGCGCCACGACCACCGGCCGGCCGGTGACGCGATGGCGCGTCTGCACACAGTCCCCTGCCGCCCACACGCCGTCGACGTTGGTCGCCATGCGCGCGTCGGTGGCGATGCCGCCCGTTTCGCCGATGACGACACCGGCATCGCGTGCAAGGGCAACGTTCGGCCGCACGCCGATGCCCAGGACGACGACGTCGGCCGGCAGCGTGCCGTCCTTGGTCACGACCGCGCGCACATGGCCGCGTTCGTCGGTTTCGAAGCCCTCGACCGACGTGTTCGTGCGCAGTTCGATGCCCAGGCTCCGGATCGCCTCCCCGACGAGCGCACCCATGTCGGGATCGAGCGTCGACATCGGTTGTGCCGCGCCTTCGACGACCGTTACCGGCATGCCCCGCTGGTGCAACGCTTCGGCCATCTCCAGGCCGATGTAGCCCGCGCCGACGACCACCGCGCGCTGGTTGGCGTGTTGGTGCGCGGCGACGTGGTCGCGCAGCGCCACGCCGTCGGTGATGGTCTGGATGCCGTGCACGCCTTCGGCGTCGACCCCGGGCAGCTTCGGGCGCACGGGGTTCGCACCGGTTGCGATCACGAGTTGGTCGAAGGACTCGCGTCGCTCTTTCCCGGCGTCGAGATCGCGGACGGTGATGGCGCGCGCGTCGAGGTCGACGACGACGACCTCGTGCCGCATCTGGACATCGATCCCGTTCGCGCGGTGCTCTTCGGGCGTGCGCGTCACCAGCTCCTGCGGATCGTGGATGTGATCGGCCACGAGATACGGCAAGCCGCACGCGCCATACGACGTGTAATCACCCCGCTCGAAGGCAATGACGTCGAGCTCAGACGCGGGTCGGCGCCGGCGCGCATGCGCAGCCGCGCTCATGCCCGCGGCATCGCCGCCGATGACGAGCAATCGCTCCGTCACGTCACCGAACGACCGTCGCCGCGGCTCGCGCCAGCGCGTGCTCGGCTTCGTCGACGATGCGCTGCACGAGCTCACCCGCCGGAATGAGCGTGTCGATCGCGCCGACTCCCTGTCCCGACGGATAGCACTCCTTCTTCGGGTCGACCGGTGTCTCGTCGTCGCCGCCGAGGTGCAGCGCGTTGGCAGCGACGGCACGTCCCATCTGTTCGGGGAACGGGCGGAGCTCCTCTGGATGCTCCTCGATGTACTGCGTCCAGTCGTTGCGGAGGGCGCGCAGGGTCTTGCCGGTGAAGCCGCGGCTGATCACCGTGTCGTCTTCGTGCGCGCCGAGCAGCGCGTCTTTGTATCCGTCCACGGCGCGCGCCTCGGGCGTCGCGATGAAACGCGTGCCGAGCCACACGCCGTCGGCGCCGAGGCTGAGCGCGGCCGCAAGCCCGCGGCCGTCAAAGATCCCACCCGCCGCGACGACGGGAGTGCGCTCGCCGACCGCGTCCACGATCTGCGGGACGAGCGGCATCGTCGCGATGGTGCCAGTGTGGCCGCCGGCTTCGGTGCCCTGCGCGATCACGAAATCACAGCCGGCTTCGACCGCGGCGACCGCGTGCCGCACCTTGCCGCACATGCTCGCGACGAGCACATTGCCGTCGTGCAACACGGCGATAACGTCACGCGGCACGCCGAGGCCGGCAACGAACAGCGACGCGCCGCCTGCGACCACCTTCTTGGCGTCGTCGATCATGCGTTGCGGGAGTGCCGCGAGGAGATCGACGCCGAATGGCTTGTCGGTGAGCTCGCGCACAGCGCGAATCTCCGCTTCCATCTGCTCCGACGACATCGCGGCTGCGCCCAGCGTCCCGATGCCGCCCGCTTCCGACACCGCCGCTACGAGGCGGTGATAGGAGACACCGCCCATCCCCGCGAGCATCACGGGGTGCTCGATCCCGAGCATCTCGGTCAATCGTGTATGCATGACGTCCATTCCATTATGGTCAGCGACGTGGCGCAAAGCGCAGCTCCGCTGGTTGGCGTGATCATGGGCAGCGACTCCGACCTGCCGGTCATGCAGGGTGCCGTCGACGTCCTCGTCGATTTCGGCGTGCCGTTCGAGGTACGCATCATCTCTGCGCACCGAACTCCAGACGCCATGTTCGAATACGCGCACGCCGCCGCCGACCGCGGGCTGCGCCTGATCATCGCCGGCGCGGGCGGTGCGGCGCATCTGCCGGGCATGACGGCATCGATGACGACGCTGCCCGTAATCGGGGTCCCCGTGCCGTTGCAGCAGCTCGACGGCCTCGACGCATTGCTGTCGATTGCACAGATGCCCGCCGGCGTACCGGTGGCGACCGTCGCGATCGGAAACGCGCGCAACGCGGGCCTGCTCGCCGTGCGCATCCTCGGCACGCATGACGAGAAGCTGCGCGCGGCAATGGAGCGCTACCAGGCCGACCTCGCGCAGAACGTGCGCGACAAGGACGTCCGCATCCGCGACCAGTACTGACCTACTCGCTCGATACCGCCTTCAACACGTCGAGCTTCGCTGCGCGCCGCGCGGGGAGGATCGCGCCGACGACGCCGAGCAAGGCGGCGGTCACGACGAGCACGATCAGCGTGGGGATCGCCGGAGAGAATTTGTTGAGCCCGTCGTCATGCAACGCCCGCACGACGGCCCACGCGAAGAAGAACCCGATGGCGATACCGAGCAGCGTGCCGAGCATCGCGATCAGGATGGCTTCCCAACGGATCGACGATCGCACCTGGCGCCGACTCATTCCGACCGCCCGCAACAACCCGATCTCGCGCGTCCGCTCGTAAATCGAGAGCGCGAGCGTGTTGACGACGCCGATGAACGCGATGATCACTGCGAAGAACAACAAGCCGTAGACGAGGCCCAGGAGCTGGTTGAGGTTCTTCTGCTGGTCGGCCTTGTAGGCCGCGTTGTCCTGCACCTTCGCGGTCGGGTACCCCAGAGGGCAAGAGCGCACCGACTCAGGGCAGGGAGGATCGATCAAATTTTCGATCGCGGCTCGGCCCTGCGTCGCCGTCACGCCTGGCTTCAATCTCGCGAACACGAGCACGTCGAGTTGGTCGGCAAAGTTCTGCTCGTACCCGGCGATCGACATCAGGTAGTCCCCCGGCAGCGCGAGCTGCTTCACACCGTAGATGACCTGGACGCGCATCGACTTCGTCCCGGTCTTCACGAACGTCACCGGCACGGTGCTGCCGATCGTCCAGTGGTGCTTGTCGGCGACCTTCTGCGACACGACAAGGCCGTCGGCAGTCAACTGGTCGAATCGTCCGCCGACAGTATCGAGGTCAAAGAGCTGCTGGGCAGCCACGGGATTGACGGCGGCGACGAACTCGTTGCTCCCCTCCACGCCGATCTGACCGATGCGCACGGGCGTCGACACCGCGATCTCCGGCAGACGCGCGATCTGAGCATCGAGCTCGGGGCTGAGCCCCGTGCCTCCGAACGATCCGCCGCTGTTGATGACGTAGTCGCTCTTGATCTGGCTGTCGATCGCGCTCCCGAACGACAGCTTCAACGACGCCGCAAAGATCGCAATGAAGGAGATGAGTGCGACACCGATCATCAACGCCGCAGACGTCGTGGCGGTACGACGCGGGCTGCGCGCCGCGTTCTCGCGTGCCAGCTCCCCGGTGATGCCGCGCGACTCGCGATCGGCCGGCCCAACGTCAGGCTCACCCCGCGCGGTAGAGCGGCCCGAGAACGAACACTCCCGCGAAGATCAGCACCGCACCCACGCCGACGAGCAAGATCCCGGCACCACCGAAGAGGCCGAACAGAAGCACCGCGACGCCCAGCGCCAAGAGGCCGCCCCCGATGAGGATGCGCCGCCCGCGCGATCGGGCGCTCGATCGACACGTCGCGCATCGCCGCCACGGGCGGGACACGCGCGCCATTGCGAGCAGGGATCAGCGACGACACCAATGTGATGAAGATGCCGACGCTCATCCCGATGATGATCGCCTTCGCGGGCACGACCGCGCCCGAGCCGGGAATGTCGATACCGATCGCACTCATCAGCGCCTTCAGGCCGATCGCGAGCCCGATGCCGGCGACGACGCCAATCGCAGACGCGACGATGCCGACAACCACCGACTCGCCGACGATCGACGCCAACACCTGCCCGCGACTCGCACCGATCGCGCGCAGCAACGCCATCTCTCGCGTTCGCTGTGCCACAATGATCGAGAACGTGTTGTAGATGATGAATGCGCCCACCGCGAGCGCAACGATGCCGAAGATCAACAGACCGGTGTTGAGGAACCCAAGGACGTTCTGGATCGCGTCCTGGTTCTCTTTCACCAGCTTGGCGCCGGTCACGACCTCCACTGATGGGGCGTGTTGTTCCGCCAACGCGGTGCGCACGTTGTCGGCGACCTGGGTCTGCGACACGCCCGGCTTGGCGGCGATGCTGATATAGCTGTACTGGTGTTTCGCCCCCGCGATACGTTGCGCCTCGGCCCTCGTGAAGAGCACGACGGACGCGCCCGCGAGATTGTCTGCAGTGCCGAACCGGGCGATCCCGACGATCGTGTACTCCTTCGGCGCCTTGCTCGTGAGAACCGTCGCGAGCTGTCCGACATGGAAATCGCCCTTGTCGGCGGTGCCCTTGTCGATGACGATCTCGGCGCTGTTTTCGGGAGCGTGGCCGCCCGCTGTGAGATGGAACTGGTTGAGGCGCGGGACGGGGTTCCAGCCGAACCCGAGCGTCGGAGCGCCCTGACCGGGCGTTCCGACCGCCTTACCGTTTGCCTTCACGATTTGCGCGTAGTTGAGTTGCACGTTGCCCGCGGCCGCTTCGACGCCGGGTGCGCCCTGCACGATGCGCTCGAGCGACGCCGGAACGCGCGGCCGGTCCGCGGGACCGAACCCGTTGTCATTCTTCAGGACCTCTTGCCCGCGCACTTGCGCGTCGGTGCCGCGATAGATGTTCGCGAACAGGTCGTCAAAGGTTTGTTGGATCGTCGCAGTGAAGACGAACGTGCCCGAGATGAACGCAACGCCGAGCAGCACGGCGACCGCCGTGAGGAGGAACCGCAGCTTGTGGGCCGCCAAGCCCTTGCGCGTGACCTTCCACATCGCGTTACTCGCCGCCCAACTTGCGCATCCGGTCGAGCACCGTGTCCGTCGTCGGCTCGTCCATCTCGTCGACGATGCGACCGTCGGCGAGGAACACCACGCGGTCGGCGTAGGAGGCACCGATCGGGTCGTGAGTCACCATCACGATCGTCTGATCGAACTCGCTCACCGCGGCGCGCATGAACGACAGGATGTCGGCGCTGGCTCGCGAGTCGAGGTTGCCGGTCGGCTCGTCGGCGAAGATCACCTCGGGCCGACTCCCAAGCGCGCGCGCGACCGCCACGCGCTGCTGCTGGCCTCCCGAGAGCTCGGACGGCCGGTGCTTGAGACGATCTCGCAGGCTGACGGTGTCGATCACCTGATCGAGCCACGCCTGGTCAGGATGATGCCCGCCGAGCGACATCGGCAGGACGATGTTCTCGTAGGCGTTGAGGGTCGGAACGAGGTTGTACGACTGAAAGATGAAGCCGATGCGGTCGCGACGCACCTTCGTCAGCTCCTTCTCGGACACCGCACTGATATCGATGTCGCCAAGGAAGACGTGGCCACTCGAGAGTGAATCGAGGCCCGCGAGACAGTGGAGAAGCGTCGACTTGCCCGACCCCGAAGGCCCCATGATCGCCGTGAACGCCGCTCGCTCGAACTCCACGTTCACACCATCGAGCGCGTGCACGGCGGTTTCGCCCTTGCCGTAGATCTTCGTCGCCTCGACCGCGCGGACCGCGACCGTCGTGGTCGGGGGGATCGTTGTCGTCACCGAATCGCTCCTCTTGGGGTGTGCAACACGCTATGCACCGTGCCACGTAATCCTTCCCAGGTGCCATCCGGGTTCTCCCTGATGGTCACTCGGGTGACACGGGACTGCCCGCGTCTTCGACGCTGGGTGCGGGCTCCGGTGCGACGGGCGCGCGGCGGCCGAGCCACACGAACCAGATCGTGCTGCCGGCGCACAAGACGATCGAAAGCAAGAGGTTGAAGCGAATGCCGAAGATCCTCGTCGCGTCATCGACGCGCAGCGCCTCGAACCAGATGCGGCCGAACGTGTACATGGCGACGTACAACGCGAACGTCTGGCCGCGGCGGAAACGGAACCGGCGTTCGGCCCAGATGAGGAAACCGAACACGAACAAGCACCACAGCGACTCGTACAGAAATGTCGGATGGAACGTCTCGTCGTTTGCGTATCCGGCCGGACGGTGTGACGGGTCGATCTCCAACGCCCACGGCAGGCCGCTCGGCCGTCCGAACAGCTCCTGGTTGAAGTAGTTCCCCCAACGGCCGATCGCCTGTGCGAGAACGACCCCCGGCGCGATCACGTCCATCAACACGAGCACATCGAGATGGCACGTGTCCGCGAGCACGATCCCCGCAATGAGACCGCCGGCGACCGCTCCCCAAATCGACAGGCCACCCTTCCAGATCTGGAACGTGCCGGTCAGGCCGTGCTCACTCCAGCTGTAGCCGGTGAACAGGTGATACACGCGTGCACCGATGATGCCGGAGATCACTACCGGGACTGCGATCTGACCGATCTCCTTGGAATCGCCGCCGCGCGCCACCCAGCGCTTCTCCGCCACGTAGGCGGCGGCGAGCACGCCGAGGGCAAGCATGAGCCCGTAGGCGTGCAGAGGAACGGGTCCGATGTGTACGATTCCATTCTTCGGACTCGGGATGTACGCGAGCTGCACATTACGAGCCTAGGACGGGGACGGGTTCAAGACCCGAGCGGCAGGAGGCCGATGTAATGCGCATGCGTACGGGGGGAATTCAATTCGGCTCATTCATCGCGGCCGGTGCACTGATTGCGAGTGCGACGGGGTGCATCGTTCCGCCGGGACCCAATACCGGCGGGGGCGGGAGTAGCGGCGGCAGCGGACCATCGATCGCCGGCTGTCGCATCTTGCCCGCGGACAATCCGTGGAACCGCAAGATCGACACCGCGCCGGTGCGCAGCAACTCGCCCGCGTTGATCGCGAACATCAGCTCGACGCGCAACCTCCACCCCGACTTCGGTGGCGGCGGCACGTACGGGATTCCATACATCGTGGTGCCTTCGTCGGAACCGAAGCGCACGATGAACTGGACCGCGTACGGCGACGAGGCCGATCCCGGTCCTTACCCCATTCCGCCGAACGCGCCCGTCGAAGGCGCGGCTGCAACCGACGGTGACCGGCACGTGCTCGTGTTGCAACAAGGCACGTGTCATCTCTACGAGCTGTATCGCGGGTTCTGGCGCGGCAACCACTGGGATGCCGACGTCGGCGTGAACTGGGATCTGTCGTCGAACGCGCTGCGGCCGCTGGGATGGACGTCGGCCGACGCGGCCGGCCTCCCGATCCTCCCGGGGTTGGTGCGCTACGACGAGGTCGCGGCCGGGCACATCGATCACGCGGTGCGCTTCACGGTGCCGCGCTCGCAGAAGGGCTACATCCTTCCCGCGACGCACTACGCGTCGTCGTCGACGGATCCGAACCTGCCGGCGATGGGCCTGCGCGTGCGCCTCAAGGCGAACTACGACCTCTCGCGCTTCCACGGTCAGTCGCTCGTCATCCTGCAAGCGTTGAAGAAGTACGGGATGATCAACGCCGACAACGGTTCGCCGTGGTACATCACCGGTGCCGCCGACACACGCTGGGACGACAACGACTTGAACCAACTCAAGTCGGTGCCGGGCACCGCGTTCGAAGCGGTCGACACCGGACCGGTGCAGCACTAGCTTCGCCGCAACATGCGAACACGAGTCATTGCCTTCGCGCTCGCGGGCGTACTGCTCGCGAGCGCGAGTTCGCTGGGTGCCGGCGCGACGAACGGTGCGCCGACGCTCGCCGGGTGCCAGATGTTCCCGAGCGACAACCCGTGGAACCAGGACGTGTCGTCGTTGCCGGTGCGAGCCGACTCGAACGCGCTCGTTGCGTCGATCAGTGCGTACGGTCACCCGAATCTGCATCCCGACTTCGGCCGGAAGTACGGGATCCCGTTCAACGTCGAGCCGTCGACACAGCCGTTGGTCCCGATCACCTACACGGCGTACGGCGACGAGAGCGATCCGGGTCCGTTCCCGATTCCGACGAAGAAGACGCTGATCGAAAAGGGCTCCGACAAGCACGTGCTGGCGATCCAACAAGAGACGTGCCGCCTGTATGAGCTGTTCGGCGCCAAGCGCAAGGGCAAGAAAGGATGGAACGCCGCGTCGGGCGCGACGTGGGATCTGTTGTCGAACGCGTTGCGGCCATTGGGGTGGACGTCGGCTGACGCGGCCGGCCTACCGATCCTGCCCGGCTTGGTGCGCTACGACGAGGTCGAGAGCGGCCACATCGACCACGCATTGCGCTTCACCGTCGACCGATCCCAGCGCGGCTACATCCTTCCGGCGACGCACTTCGCTTCGAGCTCGACTGACCCGGCATTGCCTCCGATGGGGTTGCGCGTGCGGTTGAAGGCCGGTTTCGATGTCTCGCCGTACCAGGGCCGGGGCCGCGTGATCCTCGATGCGTTGAAGAAGTACGGGATGATCGTCGCCGACAACGGCGGGTCGTGGTTCATCACCGGCGCGCCCGACAAGCGTTGGAACGATGACGAGATGCACGCGTTGACCCACGTTCCGGGCAGCGCGTTCGAAGCCGTCGACACGGGGCCGATCCACCACTGAGGAACTTTCCTAGGGTGTCGCGCGCCAGGCCGACGCGTGCGCACTCGCCGAGGCGGCGGCATCAGTGAAACCGTGCTCGGTGAGCCAGCGGATCTCACCGATCCAGCGCACGAGCCGGTAGAACGACAGCATGCGCGTCAGCCGCTCGCGCTCGACGGCGTCGTAGCCGTCGAGGAACGCGCCGAGGCGTGACTGATCGTCGAGAGTGAGCACCGCGATATCCCACGCGCCGTCACCCTTGCCCTGATCAGACCAATCGATGATCGCGGCGACCTCGCCCGAATCGCGATCGACGATCACATGATCGGGCTGGAGGTCGCCGTGGTACCACGACGCAGGCGCGGCCGCGAGCTCGTCGTGCGCGTCGGAGACGGCGCGACGAATGCGCGGCACCGCCTCGGGATCAAGGCCGTTCTCGCGGCACACACTTCTCGAGCTCCTCTTCGACCTCGGCCTCGATCGCCGCAGCCCACGAGTCACGCGCCGGCGCGAACCCGCCGCCGGAGTAAGGCGGCGGGGGGAGCTCGTGGAACCGGCGGACCTCTCGGCCGGCGGCGCGCCACCAGGCTGACGGCGAGGAGTGGCTCAGCGCGGTCCCCGCGACCCAGCGCATTGCCAACGCGCCCGTTTCGGCCGCGACGAGCTCCGGCACGGCAATGCCGGCTGCGGCGGCTCGGGTGAGACCGTCAACCTCGCGGCGGACCTCCTCGACCTGCACATCGACCTTGCAGACGAAGACGTCGCGACCGAGGACGCAGCGATACGCAGCCTTGTGGTCCCACACCACCAGCGGCTCGATCTGGTCGGGTGACCGGCCGAGCAGCCGGCCGCAGAGCTCTTCGGGCGACGGCAGGTTCATCGGGCCATGCTCGCAGGGATTTTGCACACTGATCGTGGGATAAACTCGGCCGTCTATGGCCCGCACGGATGCCAACCCGCCCATGCCCGAGTTCTCGACGTCGTATGTGCTGCAAGAGGTCGACACCAACTGGCTGACCAAAGCGGTCAAGCCCAAGCAGTTCCTGCACATCGACCAAGCCGAATGCATCCTCTGCGAAGGCTGCGTCGACATCTGCCCCTGGAAATGCATCCACATGCTCTCCACCGACGCCGTCGACGAAGCCATCAACGCCGATGCCCCCGGCGACGACCCCAAAGACCACGTCTTTTTCGTCGTCGACGAAGACGTCTGCACCCGCTGCGCCCTGTGCGTCGACCGCTGCCCCACCGGCGTCATCATCTTGGGCAAAGTCACCGACGCCTGGCGCGACGGCGACCCCAACGTCCGCACCAACCGCCACGGCTACGCCTACGGCGTCCGCTTCTGACGTGGCCCCGACGGTCGACGTTCGTCGGGCAGACACGAGGTTCCACACCCACATCTCCTGGCTCGACTCGTGGCACAGCTTCAGCTTCGCTGAGCACTACGACCCCGACAACACGCACCACGGGCTGCTCCTCGTCTTCAACGACGACGTCATTGCGCCGAGCGGAGCGTTCGCCACCCACCCGCATCGCGACATGGAGATCGTCACCTGGGTGCTCGAGGGCACGCTGGAGCACCGCGACAGCGAGGGCAACGTCGGCACGATCATCCGGAACACCGCTCAACGGATGAGCGCGGGCACTGGCATCCGACACTCGGAATCGAATGCGAGCAGCACCGGACCCCTACACCTCTTGCAGATGTGGGTCCCGCCCGACACGCGGGTGTGCAACCTTCCTACGAGCAGCGAGACGTCGTGGCCGACTTCGAGCCCGACACGTTGTTCCCGCTCGCATCCGGCAGGGAGTCAGATGCTGCAATCGCGATCCATCAGCGCGAACGCGACGTTGTGGATCGCGCGGTTGACGCCGGGCACGGCGATCACGATGCCGGACGCGCCGTTTGTCGACGTCTTCATCGCGCAGGGCGCGGCCACGCTCGAGGGTGCCGGTCACCTCGCGGTGGGTGACGCCGCTCGCCTCACGGACGCGGGCTCACTCAGGCTCACCGCCGACGCCGATGACACCGAAGCGGTGATCTGGGAAACGTGGAGCGACCTTCAGCTCACTTGACGAGTCGCGACAACCTTCGATCGGCCAGCACCTTGCTGCCCGTCTGACACCGCGGGCAGTACACGACTTCGTGTGACTCGTACGACACGCGCTTGAGATCGTCGCCGCATGCGGGACACGGCACGCCCGCCTTGCCGTGCACCGTGAAGTGCTCGCCGAGCTTGCCTTTCGAGAGGCCACCCTCGCGCGTGCGCTCACGCTCGAGTCCCTGGGCCAAGACCTCGTGGAGCGCGTCGATCAAGCGGTCGCGCTCGTCCGCGGTCAGCGACTTCATCGACGCGTATGGCGACAGCTTGGCGCGATGCAGTACGTCGTCTGCATAGCCCCGTCCGACACCGGCGACCGTGCGTTGGTCGCGGAGGATCGTGTGGATACGCCGGCCATCGGTGGCGTTGCGCACCCACTCCGCGAACTCGTCGCTCGTCGCCTCCGGTCCGAGCCCGTCCAGCGGACCGTTGTCACCGGGGGCGAGCACCCACCAACCGGCTTTGCGTTCGGTGCCGTGCTCGCGCAGCAGCACCGCCCGGCCACCGGAGAAGCGCCACCGCGCGACGGACCCCTTGGGTTTCGTCCGCTTGGGTGGTTCTTCGAAGTCCATGCGGCCCGCCTGCGAAAGGTGGAACACGATCCGCATCCCGTTGTCGAACCACATCGACACGTACTTGGCGCGCCGATCGACCCGTGCCAACGCGGCACCAACGAGCGCATCGGGCGGGGGTTCATACGTCTTCAAGCCGCTGAACCCGAGCGGCTCGTACCCCTCGAACACCGCGCCGCCAAGCCATGCCTCGATGCGCTCGGCGAGCGCTTGCATTTGGGGAGCTTCAGGCACCTCGGGAATCGTAGGACGCGGCGCCGCGGGTCCAGTCCGGCCCGTCGCCCCAATTGAGCCGGGTGCGTTTCTTCGGGTACTCGGGATCGAACCGCTTACACGCGTCCGCATACTGCTTCATCGTCCGGGTGCCCTCCGGCAGCGACCAGAAGTCCTCCTCCAGGGAGAACTTTCCATCGCCCGCGTACTGCAAGACCGTCATCCCGGGGAAGTCGATCGGCGCCGCACCCGGCTCGGGATTGTCGCGGCGGTTCTGCATGTAGACGACCACGCGGTCGCCATCGATCATGTGCCACTCGTACGCGGTGTAGATCTCGCCGTACTCCTCCATCGTCGGCTTGATCCACGCCCGCACGGCTTCCCGACCATCGCGGCCGCCGAGCACGCGCTCGATGTACGTGACGTCCTCGGTGAAGCACTCATCGCACCACGCGTCCCAGGCTTCGCCAACGGCTCCGCGCTGCCAGTAGTTGCGGAACGCGGCTTCCACCTCGTCACGATCGAAGGCCATTACATGACTCCCTCGCTGCGCCATCCGTGGCTTCGCTGCATCCGCACGGCCTCGAGAACCTACGTCAGACCGCCGTGAGTCCACCATCGACCGCGAGGACCTGGCCGGTGATGTAGCTCGCGTCGTCGCTCAACAAGAACACGACGGGCGCCGCGACCTCCCACGCGGTCGCCTGGCGGCCGAGGGGCACGGGCGCGCGGGTCCGGCTCGGGCGTCCTGCGGTCGCACGCCGACCGAGCGGCGTATCGATGAGTCCGGGCGCAACGACGTTGGCGCGGATGCCCCGCCGCGCCCCTTCGAGCGCGACGTGACGGCACAGTCCGCCGAGCGCGGCCTTTGAAGTGTCGTATGCAGGAATACGCGTGCCGGCGACAAGGCCCGCGATCGAGGAGATCAGCACGATCGCGCCACCGTCGGCGAGCACCGGGAGCGCGGCCTGGCACACGAGAAAATGGCTGCGCACGTTCACCGCCTGGACGGTGTCCCATTCCTCGGCACTGGTGCCGTCGAGCCCGCGACCGAGTCCGATGCCGACGTTGCACACCACACCGTCCAGGCCGTCGAGCGTTTCCCGAGATTCGGCGACGATGCGCGCGCACGCGCCGTCGTCCGTCACGTCACCGACCACGACGCGCGCGTTCCCGCCGGAGTCTTCGATCAGGCGTACGGTCTCACGCGCCGCGTCCTCGTCGCGGTCCGCGCACGCGACTGCCGCGCCCTCGCGCGCTGCGAGCACGGATATTGCACGTCCGTTTCCCATGGGAGCGTCAGGATCGTCCGACGAACGCGTCCCGGCACCGACCACGACAATTCGCCGACCCGCGAGTCGTTCCGCCATCCGCGGAGTGTACGTTCCATTGCATGGCGGAACTCAAGGAGGTCGCTCCCGCGTTCGTCGAGATGGCACATCGCATCGTGTGGTGCTCGGCGGCGACAGTTGATTCCCAGCGTCGGCCGCGCTCTCGCGTCCTGCACCCGATATGGGAGTTCGACGGAGCGTCGATCCTCGGGTGGGTCGCGACGAGCCCGACCCCGCTCAAGCGGGCGCACTTCGCGTACAGCCCGTACCTGTCATGCAACTACTGGGCGCCCGATCACGACACGTGCACCGCTGAATGCCGCGCCGAAATGCTCATGGACGACGCGACGCGCGTCGACGTGTGGGAGAAGTTCAAGAGTGCACCGCCTCCCGTCGGCTTCGACCCGGCGGTCATCCCGCGCTGGCCGAGCCCAACCGACGAAGGGTTTGCGGTGATACGTCTCGAGCCGTGGCGGCTCCGCGTCTTTCCCGCCACCGCGTTCTTCAGCGGCGATCCCCACCAAGACCTCGTCTGGCAGAGCTAGCGGCCTTCTCGCTTTATCGCTTGCGTTTCTCTTCGAAGCGTTTACGGACGATCTCCCGCCGTTCTTGCACGTCGCGGTACGTCAGCTTCTCGATGTCGGGTACGCCCATTGCCGCCTTGATCGCCTCCATGTCGAACTGGTTTGCGATCGACGGGTCGAGCCCGAGCTCGGCCGCCAGGCGTGCGCCGTGACGGTGCGCGATCTCTGTGTGCACCGTGTGGATCTCGGCAAGGATGTCGAGGTCGGGCGCGAGCCGGCCGATCGCACCGTCGAGGAACATCATGTTCTTCACGAACAGCATGAGTTCCTTCGGTGCGCGCGCGCCGTACGCCAGCAACTTCTTGGTGAGCTCCTGCAACTCGTGCACAAGCTCGTCGGCGGACAACGTGGTCGGGTCGATCGTGCGGTCGAGACCGAGATCGCGGAACACTGCGTGCAGATCGGTGTCGGCTGGGAACGCACCGAGGTCGCGCAACGCACCGAGCTGCGCCATCGTGTCGCCGCTCGTCGCGCCGACCAGCAGCATCAAGAACGCGAGCCGCTTCGTCTCGTCGAGCCGGCCCGTGATGCCAAAATCCATCAGCACCGTCCGGCCATTCGGCTGCACCATGAGGTTGCCGCCGTGCAGATCGCCGTGGAAGACGCCATAGAGCATCGCGCCCTCCATGAACGACACGAGGCCCGCGTGCAACACCGCCTCCGTATCGACGCCCGCCGCGTGCATTGAGGCGACGTCGTCCCACGGGATGCCATCGAGCCGTTCCATCACGAGCACGCGCCGAGTCACGAGCTGCGGATGCGGTCGGGGCACGATCGTCGCCCGCTGGTCGGTCTCGGCCAGGACCCATGCGATGTCGAGCATGTTCTGTGCTTCGAGCCGGAAGTCGAGCTCTTCGACAATCGTCTCCGCGAACAACTCGATGAGGGCGGGCGGGTTGGCGAGCGCGGCGACGGGAATGCGTCCAATGAGGTGCGGTGCGAGCCAGGCCATCGCCTCGATGTCCTCGCGCACGAGCCGCGCGATCTGCGGCCGCTGCACCTTGACCACCACGTCTTCTCCGGTGCGCAGCCTCGCCGCGTGCACCTGAGCGATCGACGCGGCCGCGATCGGCCGTCGGTCGAACGATTCGAACGCGTCGTCCAGCGAGCGCCCGAGGTCGAGCTCGACGACGCGCCGGACGGCCTCGAACCGTTCGGGCGGCACGCGGTCGCGCAGCAGTTTGAACTCGGCGACGAGCTCCTCGGGGAACAGGCCTTCGCCGCCACTGATGATCTGGCCGAGCTTGATGTAGGTGGGTCCGAGGTGACCGAAAGCAACGCGCAGCCGGTGCGACAGGTCGCGTCGGGAATCAGGCGGCCCGTGGCGCCGGGCTCCGGCCGCCCACACCGCCAACGCACTGCCGACTCGGCCGACGACCTGGACGAGACGCCCGAGCGGCGGCAAGTGCCCGGTCTCCATCCAGCGCGGGTATTGCTCGCGTGCCTGTTCCCGCAGCCGCTCGAGGTCCTGCCGCCACGGCATCTCGTCCGGGACGACCACCCACGGGCCGTGATCTGTGAACGAACCGATCGCGAGGTCAGGCGATCGGTTGTCCACACTCATGCATCAGACGATAGGGCGCCTCTAACTCATGCCCGCGCAGCGGCCGCCCCACGGGCCGGCACCCGACCAGTGGTAGAGGTTGAGCGCGAGCTGGTCCTGGTCAACCGGCGCAACGGTGGCGGGATCCCGGCCGACGAGGTCGAAGCGGCCCGAGCGGCGCGCCACGTTGTCCCACGTCGACTGCAGGAACTGATACGCCCCGTGGTACAGGCCGTCCGAGCTGCGCGCGGCGTATCCGCCGGCCGAGTCCGACTCGTGCGCGCGCGTGCAAGCGAGGAACGCACTGTTCGACGCGCCGGGCACGGGAGCGGGAACGGGGGGCGGGGCATAGCCCCGCGCCAACCACGCGCCGCCGCCGGGCCGGGGCGCGATGCCGACGACCGGATGCTCGTTCGCGGAGGGGTCGGCCGGCGCGGCCGCCGAAGGGGCACCGCCGAAGCCGACGACGCTGCCGTCGATGCGCGCCACCTGATAGCCGTGTCCGCCCGGGCGGAGCGCAATCGCGGTCGCTTGCTTGCCGTCGCGCGCGGCACCCGAGAAGCGGGCGTCGCCGTACGTGAAGACGCCACCGTCGGCCTCGAGCAAGTAGTAGCCGTGGCCCGACTTCGTCGCGGTAATGCCGACGAACGGCATCGGGTGGCCGCCCCCAGCCGCGGAGCCGTAGAAGTGGGCATCGCCGAATGCGAAGACACCGCCGTCACCGGCGAGCAGCCAGTAGCCGTGGCCCGTTGGTGATGCTGCGATCGCGGTGATCGGTGACGTCAGTGGCGCACCGAAGGCTTGATAGCCACCCAGCGATCCGAAGAAATCGGGGTCGCCGTACGTGAACACTCCGCCGTCGGCGGCCGCGAGCCAGTAGCCCTTCCCGCCGGGCGGCGACGCGATGCCGACCACCGGTCCCGCGAGCGGAAGCCCGGCCGCCGAACCGTGGAACTTCGCGTTGCCCTGCGTGAAGACGCCACCGTCGGCGGCGGCGACCCAGTAGCCGCGGCTCCCGGCCGTCGCGATATCGACGAAGGTCGCGTTGAGCGCGAGCCCCGAGTTGGGACCGAGCGCGGGCGCGCCACCGACGGCGCGCACGCTGTTCGCGGCGGAGTCCGACGCGGCAGACGGGTTCGCATGCTTCATTGCGACGACAGCGCCAACGGCGAGCACCGCGGCGAGCACTGCAATCGACCGCCGCGTCGCCGGTGGCGTCCGCCGCTGTGCAGAGCCTTCTTCGAGTCCGGGGGAGACATCCCCGTACTCGTGCGGGCTCATGGTCATTCGTTTGCCTCCTCGTGAGCGCGAGCCGACCCAGTTGGGAAAGCTCGAGCGGCCGGCCGCCGGCAGGTCCGGCAGCGGGGACGAGGGGGACCGTAGGAGGGGCACTGATCCGCTCCCGAACCCGGAAACACCCCCAAATGGGGCACGTGGCCACAAGGGACTAGGGCGGTCAGCCCGTCGGGTTACCCGTCAGTCTGCGGCTTCGCCAGACGGGCCGTCCGGGCGCTAGTCACGCTGGGTCATTTCCCATCGGACCACAAGTCCGCGCGCGCAATACGGGACGGGGCATGACACCAGCCACACGAGCCACAGGCGGCCGGACACCCGGTGCGCACCGCGCGTGGCACCGGATCGAGCCCAGGGTCCGCGGGACCGGCGCCGCGAAGGTCGAGAATGCGCGGGTGGCGATCGTGCAGCGTGGGGAATCAACGTTCGGCCCGGTCGCCGTCGACGGTCGCACGATCACGCTCGTCGCGCGTGCACACGCGTTCCACCTCCGTCGCGGGCGGATCGGCGCGCTCGGCATGCGCACGCGCCCGACACACGTCGAGATCCTCGACGAGGATGGGCGCCGCGACGTCGTGCAGATACACGACGTGGAAACCGGGGTGATCATCACGATCATGCTCGCAACGGCGGGGTACGTCCTTGCGGTACGCGCCCTGCGCAGAAGGAGATCGGCGTGACCGGCCAGGCGCAGAACGCAGGCCCGGGGGTACGACAACTGTCAGTGCGCGATGGAGGGCCGGAGGTCGAAGCCGCATGAACGACGAACTGCGAACCGACGGGACCGCTCAGATCGAGCGTGTGCAGCAGCAGCTCACGACCGGACTCGACCGGCTGATGAGCGTGTCAGCCGACCGTGTGTTCCGGGAACCAGTGCGCGTCGGCGAAACCGTCGTCATACCCGCCGCCACGATTCAGTTCGGCGGCGGCTTCGGGTTCGGGTTCGGCCTCGACCAGGCGAACACAAAGAACGCCTCGGGCGGGGGTGGAGGTGGCGGCGGCTGGAACGACGGTCGCCCGGTTGCGGTCATCGAAGCGGGCCCGGCGGGCGTGCGCGTGCGACCTGTCGTAGACATCACGCGCATCGGCCTGACGCTCGTTGCGGCCGCGCTCACCGTGTGGCGCGCAACGCGTCGCTGAGCTCGGCGAGCAACCACACCTCCGAACGAATGAGGCTCGACCAGTCGTCGAGGTGCAGGCTCTCGTTCTCGCCGTGAATCCGGCTCTGCGGATCGTCGGGGCCCATCAGCAGGGCGGGGATCCCACCGAACGCCTCGGCGAATGGCCCGACGAACGGGATCGAGCCGCCCACGCCCATCAGCACCGGTTCGACACCGAACCCCTTGTGCAACGCACGCTTCGCCGCATCGAACGCGGGGCCGGTGGGGTCTGTCTCCCAGGCAGGCGCGCCTTCGAATGCGCGGAACCGCAGTTCGAGACCCCACGGCACTTGCCGCTCGATATGAGCCCGCAAGCCCGCGGTCACGCGCTCGGGATCCTGACCGGGACCGAGTCGTATCGAGACGCGCGCGGCCCGCGCGCGACGATCTGGTTCGACGAGCCCAGGATCGGATGGCCGTCGATGCCGATCACGGTGATCGTCGGACGCAGCCACAACCGTTCGTGCAGCGTGGTCGCCGGGTCGCCGACAAGTTGGACGCCGGGACGCGCTCCCATTGTGTGCGCGAAGGCCTCGAGGTGGTCGTCGAAGCCTTTGATCGGCGCCCGCTCGGTTGCAGTTGCTGGCCGCAGGCCGTCGAACGCGCCGTCGAAGGCAGGATCGCCGTGCTTGTCGACGAGCGACGCGAGCACGCGCGCGAGTGCCATCACCGGATCGGGAATCGCGCCGCCGACCACGCCGGAGTGTTGCGGACCGTCGAGGGCACGCAGCTCGATGTCGGCGGCCGCGAGGCCGCGCAATGAGTATGTGAGGCCGGGCACGCCGACCTCCCAGTTGCCCGAGTCGGCCAGCACGAGCACGTCCGAGCGCAGCTCGTCGAGGTGCGCGGTCAAGAACGTGTGCAAGGTCGGCGAGCCGATCTCCTCCTCGCCTTCGACCAGGATCCGTACGTTGCAGGGCGGTCCGCCGCTCGCGAGCCACGCGCTCATCGTGTACGCGTGCGCCACCGCGCCGGCCTTGTCGTCGGCTGCGCCCCGGCCGTAGAGACGACCTCCGCGTTCCTCCGGCTCGAACGGATCGCTCGCCCAATTCTCGACGACACCGGGCGGCTGCACGTCATGATGCGCATACAACAACACCGTCGGTGCCTCGGGCCCCGCGTGCATCCACTCGCCGAGCACGAACGGCTGCGAGCCGTCAACGCCCGCGATCCGCACCTTCTCGACGCCGTGGGCGCGCATGAGCTCGAGCGTCGCCTCCGCGCTCGCTTGTACATCAGCCTTGCGTTCCGGGTCGGCGCTGATACTCGGAATGCGGACCAGCGCTTCCAGGTCAGCGCGGGCATGCTCGATAGAAGCGTCGACGGCCTCGACGGCGCGGCGTAGCGTCGGTCACGCAGGCAACCTACTTCGGGGTCACCGCAACCTTCGCCGACGCGGTTCCGTAGCCGACCGCGTTGCGCGCGACAACCGTGCAGGTGTACTTCCGGCCCTTCAGCAGGCCGCCAACGGTGCCCGATCGCGCCGAACCCGACATCGTCGCAGACTTCGTCGTCGCAGACTTCGTCGTCGCACCGAGCTTGCACGCGACCTTGTACCGGTCGATCGGAGTGCCACCGTTGCTCGACGGCGCGGCCCACGTGAGCCTGGCCGCGCGGACGAGGCGGCCCCCGGCGGGCGAGCGCGGAATACGGCAGGCTCCACACCTTGGCCGTGCGCGCGTTGGACGCGACGGCTCCAGCGCGAGTGACGGCGTACACCCGGCACGACCAGTTCGACCCGCCGCCGACCGGAGCCGGGTCAGAACGTGATGTCGGCCGGGTCGTACTGGCGGAAGGCGATCAGCGTGCGGGTGTCGAGGATGCCGTCGAGCGTCGCGATCTGCTCAGTGACCAGCCGGGCCACTTGTTCGGTGTCGTTGGAATGGAGCAGCGCGACCAGGTCCTCGTCGCCGGTGACCGAGTACACCTCGCTGACTCCGTCGAGCGCGGCAAGCGCCGCGCCGAGCTTCGCAACCTTCGCGGGCCTCGCCTTGATGAGAACGATCGCGTTCAGCACGTTGAAGACACTACGACTCGTCGTGCGCGGTCCGGTAGTCGCCGAACGGTTTGTCGCGATCTTCGACCGCGCCCTTCACACCGAGCGACCGGAGCTTCGGCATGTATTCCTGCGACGACCGTTGATGCAGGCCGAGGGCCTGCAATTCGGTGCTCGCACGTACGCCGGCGCGCATGCCCATCGCATCGAGCGCGCGGTGCACGGTCCGCTTGTTGAGTGCCAGCAAGTCACCAGGAATTTGGGCGACCCGTTCGGCAACCGCGAGCACTTCGCTCTCGAGCTGCTCGGCAGGAAACGCGCGATTGGCGTAACCGCCCTCGACCGCCTCGGTGCCGGTCATCGAGTCTCCCGTGAGCAACGCTTCCATCGCGCGCCGCCAACCGAGCAACCATGGTTGCCACAAGAAGTCCGGCGACGACATCGTGCGCACCGGCGGGTACCCGATGGTCGCGTCCTCCGCGACGTACACCAGATCGCACGCGGCCGCGAGCTCGGAGCCACCGGCGAGGCAGTACCCGTGCACTTGAGCGATGATCGGCGTCGACATGTCCATCATCTCGAACCAGCCCTCGACCAAGTGCCGGCTCCAGAAGCCGTCGCGCGTTGCGATCGGACGCGGCAGCGGATCATTCGGTTCCGGCGAGAGGTCATAACCCGCGCAGAACGACGGACCGGCGCCGCGGATGACGATCACGCTGACGTCGCGGTCCTGGTCGGCGCGCCGCAGCTCGTCAAAGAGTTCCCGCCGCACAGAGTTGCTCATCGCGTTGCGCTTGTTCGGGCGATTCAGCGTGATGCGTCGCACGCTCGGCCGCGGATCATCGGCCAACACCAATGGTTCGGTCATGTCCCCGAAACTAGAACGTGGTGCCGTACCTTGCTTGGAGACGTTGCATGCCGCGGATCCAGCGCTCGTAGTCCGCGGCCTTGCGGCGGAAGTACTCAAGGACCTGGGGGTGCGGAAGGATGAGGAACGACTCCGCATCCAGGCCGGCAACGACTGCATCGGCCACCGCTTCCGGTTCGAGCATGCCGTCGACTCCCGCCACGCCACCGTCCGGGATGCCGGCGGTCATCGCGGTGTTCACGGCCTGAGGCGCGAGCACCGAGACCTTCACGCCTTGTTCACCGTAGGTGATCGCAAGCCATTCCGCGAACGCGAGCGCCGCGTGCTTCGTGACCGAATACGTCGCACTACCGATCTGCGTGAGCAATCCGGCGGCCGACGCGGTCTGCAAGAGGTAGCCCCCGCCTCGTTCGATCATGCGCGGTACCAGCGCGCGCGCCGCGTAGATGTGCGCCATGACATTGACGCCGATGCTGCGCTGCCAATCGCGATCGGACGAGTCCTCGCCGCCCGGCAACACGATCCCGGCGTTCGAGCAGAACAGGTCGATCGGCCCGTAGCGCGCTTCGGCCGCGTCGACGAGCGCGCGCACCTGCGCCTCGTCGGTGACGTCGCAATGGACGGCGAAGCCGTCGATCTCCTTCGCGATTGTCTCGAGCGCGTCGTCCTGCACGTCCGCGACCACGACGCCGCGCGCATTCTCCGCGGTAAAACGACGCGCGAGCGCGGCACCGATGCCCGACGCGCCTCCGGTGATGACCACACACTTCCCATCGAGCTTCACTGCTTCGACCTCGTCGTCACGGTCGCTCCCTCCTCGGCGATCTCGAGCACGATCGCGCGCCCACCGGCGGGCATGGCCGCGGCGATCTCCGGTGCTCGGGCCGGATCGGCGAACGCGGCCGCCGACGGCCCCGACCCGGACACCCACGCCGCGAACGCGCCGGCCCGCAACGCGGTGTCTATCGCGATCCGGGTCTCGGGCGCGCGGGACAACCGGCGATCCTGGTGCAAACGGTCCTCGGTTGCAGTCCGCAGCGCGTCGGTGTCGCCTGCGGACAGTGCCGCGACGAGGAGGGCGGTGCGGCCCACGTTGAAGGCCGCATCGTCGAAGGTGACCTGGTCGGGAAGCAGTCTTCGAGACGATGTGGTGGCCGTTTCGCGATCGGGAACCCAGACCACCACGGCGAGGTCGCAGCCGAGCGGAACCCGCACGGCCCGCCCGCCCGCGACCGCGACGACCCCGCCGAGCAACGACGCGGCGACATTGTCCGCGTGACCTTCGAGGTCGGTCGCGACCGGGAGCACGTCATGACGGGCGACGCGCAGCGGCTGTTCGCGCTGCACCAACGCCGCGAGGAGCCCGGCGACGCGCGCCGCGCCCGAGAAGCCGAGGCCCCGCCCCCCGGGAAAGTGCGAACGCACGCTGAGCGGACCCTCGCCGCTCGCGTGTCGGAACGCGCGTACTGCGGGATGGGTCTCGGGCGCGTGCTCGCGGCCGTTGGCACTCACCTCGAGATACGTGCCGAGCGCGACCGCGACCGCGTCGAACGCCGAACCGAGGTTCGCGGACGAGGCCGGTACACGCACCATCCAACCCGTCCTCGTCACGCTTGGGTCGACTCCACGCTCCGCTCCCATTTCGATTCGTCTTCCGATCCAGCCTGGCATCCTTCGCGCAACCGGACGCGCCACTCGGATGCCACGAATTGACGCGTTGGCAGAGGTACCGTCATCCCGTGCCGCGGCTGTGTGCGAGACCCGGGTGTAACGCCGCCGCGGCCGCGACGTTCACCTTCGATCCCGACGAGCTGATCGTTTGGCTCGACGCGCCCGCCGACGGCGGCGCACGCGCGGGCGAACTGTGCGAGCGGCATGTCAGCGCGCTGAAACCGCCCAAGGGATGGACCCTCGATGATCGTCGCGGGAAGCGGGAGGCGGCCGCGCACGAGTTGGCAGTCGTGCTGGACGCCCGGAGCCCACTGCTTTCACGGGCCTTTCGCAATTCGGGCGCGGTTTGACCGCCACCCAGCGCGTGAAGACATACTCGGTCCGCAGCGTGCGGGCGGTCGTTGCATACGGGAGGTGAGTCCGACGATGGTCTCCGGCCCGAACTGGGCTCGGCGCTACGGCGTGGAGCCGCAGCGCCTTTGCGCGCGCCCGGGCTGCGGCGCACCCGCAACCGCGACCCTGCGATTCCAGCCCGCGCAGCGCGCGGCGTGGCTCATCGACGTCGACGACGCCGCGGCCCGCACCGAACGCGACTTCTGCGAGCGGCATGCGACCGCGCTCCCGCTTCCGCGCGGCTGGCAGCTGTACGACCGTCGCCGCGCGGTGGGTGCCGACACTGATCCCGACGCACCAGATACGCCCGGGTTGCGCCGGCCCGTGCTGCGCGCGCGCCGGATGGAGCTGGCACCGGTGCCCGTCGAGGAGCTCGAGGATTCCGAAGAGCCCGAGACCACGGCCGAACGGAAACAACCACAAGATCCGGAACCCGAACGGGAAGTGCCGGAGGAGCCGCATGTCGCGGGCGAGACACTCAGCAACGTCCTCGACGCGCGGACGCCGCTGTTACAGCGCGCGTTCCGAAACGTGTGGCCGGGCGCCGGCGGCGCCGATGGCACCGACGACTGAGCGCGATCAATCGACTGTTACGGAAGGCCGCCGGGAAGAGGCGCGGATGCGCACCGGAGTGAGCGCTACGAAAAGCGCGATCGCAGCCAGGCCCAGCAGACCCGTGCGCAAACCGAACGCGCTCGACAAGAGACCGACGACCAGCGGGCCCGCGACCATGCCGAGGTAGCCACACGCGGTGACACCTCCGATCGCGAGCGATGGATGGCGCGCTTCGTTGTTGACGTCGGCGAGCAGCAGCGGCCAGACGACTGAGATCCCGACGGCGGCTGCCGCCAGCCCGGCGGCCGCGATCGCCGCGGTGCCACACAGCGCCTCGGTCGCGATACCGCCCGCCGCAAGCAGACCGCCGAGCACGATCGCCCGGCGCGAACCGAGCGCGCCGACGACGGGACCGCCGCCGATGCGTGCGAGCGTGGCGAGGCTTTCACCGGCGACGTACGCACTCACTCCCGCGAGGACGCCCAGGCCCAGATGGGCGCGGAGATACAGGATGCCCCACGTGGCGATGCCGCCTTCGACCATCGCAGCCGCGCCGAACACCGACGCGAGAAGGAGCAGTCCTTCGTGCCTGAGACCGGCGACGGCGCGCAGCATCGACGGATGCTCCGCGGCGGCGGCTCGGGTACCCGGCTCCGGCGCACCATCGCTGCGGTCGCCACCGCAACGATCGCGACTCCGATCCAGACCGCACGCCACGAAGCTCCAAGCGAGAGCGCGATGCCGGTCGTCGCGGCGCCGAGCACCGCGGCACCGTTGAACAAACCGTGAAAGCGCACGAGCCGGCCCGGTTCCGGCGCGAGCGCGTCGGCGGCGATGATGTTCATGACCACGTCGACCATGCCGCCGGCGGCGACCGCGAGGACGAATACCGGCGCGAACAACACGATGCGCGGCGCGCCCGCTGCGATCGCGAGGAGCGCGCCCCACAGTGCCATTGCGCCGGCCAGCGCGATACGGGCACCCCACCGGTCGGTGAGCGCACCGCCGAAAACGGCAACGGTGGTCGCCGCGCCGATGCCGGCCGCGAGCAACAGGCCAAGTTGCGCGTCGGTGAGATCGAACGCGCGCTCGACGTCAACGGCCGCGACCGCCCACGTACCGGCGAACAGCCCGAATACGAGAAATGACGCGGCCACCGGCCGCAGAGTCGGGCGCCCGGGGGACACCGTTAGCGCTTGATGCGCCGGGCG
Source organism: uncultured Actinomycetes bacterium (assembly GCA_963837155.1). Lineage (GTDB taxonomy): Bacteria > Actinomycetota > Acidimicrobiia > IMCC26256 > PALSA-610 > DASQHW01. Next base: position 375,133 of record CAWIMB010000001.1, read on the forward strand.
AGCATCTTGAAGCCGCCGCTCGCACCTCGCACCGGATGGAACGCGTCCGACACAGACGTCAACTGCGCAAGCTCATCGCCGGAAAGCTCCAGATCGGCCGCGGCGACGTTCGCCTCGAGCTGGCTGACGCTGCTCGCGCCCGGAATCGCGATCACATTCGGATGACTGATCACCCACGCCAGCGCGACCTGGGCCGGTGTCGCATCGTGGTTCTTCGCAATGGCGCGGAGCGTCTCGATGAGGTCGTGTGCCTGCACGACGTTCTCGGGCAGAAACAATGGATCGAACATGCGCGCCGAATTCTTCGGCAGATTCGTCGCGTCGTACCGACCCGACAAGAGGCCCTTGGCAAGCGGGCTGTACGCGATCACGAGCCGGTCGTTCGCCGCCGCGTACGGCACGAGCTCCGCGTCGGGCTTGCGCACCGCCAGGCTGTACTGCACCTGGTTCGACAGAACGGGTGAACCGAGCGCGCGCTCGGCCGCCTTCCAACGCGAGAGCGAGAAGTTACTGACGCCGACGTGATCGATCGCTCCCGCGTCGAGGAGCCGCCGCATGCCGCGCATCTGTTCGGCGATCGGCACCGCGGGGTTCGGCCAGTGGATTTGGTAGAGATCGATCTTGTCGACGCCGAGCCGCTCGGCGCTCGCGCGGCCGTGCTTCTCGACGACGCTCGCGAGCGGTGTCACCGGGAGCAGCTTGGTCGCCAGGAAAACATCGTCTCTGCGGCCGGCGATCGCGCGGCCGACGATTCGTTCGGATTCGTTGCGCCCGTAGATCTCGGCGGTGTCGACGACGTTGACGCCCAGGTCGAGTGCTCGTTGCAGGATGCGGCCCGCCTCGCCGCTCGCGTAGTCGGCGCCGTAGCCCCAGTCCTTCGACCCGAACTGCCAGGTTCCGAGACCGATCACCGAGACGTCGGCACCATTCACCGTGATGTTGCGCATCGCGGGAGAATACTCAGGCGCGGTCAGAGACGGATCGGCTCCGCTTCGAAGATGTCCATCTCCGGCGGCTCGGCGACGAGTTTGGCCGCCGCCTGCACGAACTCACCCGACGCCGGGACCCGGAAGTGCGCGAGCAGGGATGCCTTGTCCGCCCACCGCTCGACGAACACGAGGCGGAGCGGCTCCTCGACGTGGCGGTGCACCGCGTGCGAGACACAACCGGGCTCGGTGCGAGATCGACGTACGTGCTCGAGACTCAACCGGATCAGCTCGTCGATCGTTTCCGGCGTCCCCAACACCGTTCCGGTCACGATGATCATGCTCAGTGGAATCCTTGATCGTCGAGATGCCGCCGGTATGCCATCGGCAGCAGCTCGACGAGCTGGCCGTCGGGATCGCGAACGAACACTGCGGCACCGATGTTCGAGCTGTCGACGACTTCTCCGCCGTAGTCAGGAACGCGCGCGCACACGTCGTCGATGTCGTCGACCGAGAGGGAGACGTGCGTGAGGCCTGGCTCGTTCATCGTGCGCGGCCGAAATGCTTCGGTCTGACCCTCGGCCGAGTAGTGCAAGAGCTCGAGCACGAGACCGTCGCGCACAAGGTAGGCAGCCGTCATGCCGAGCGGCGGAGTGAGCGACATGAGTTGGGCGGAGGTCTCGTCGGGCGGCGTGATCTCGCGCTCCAACGTGAACCCGAACAGCTCGGAGTAGAACCGCTTCGACCGCTCCAGATCATTGACGCACTGGCCAACGTGGTTGAACGCAGTCACGAGTCATCCCCGATGCGTTCGCACCGCAGGTGCTTGTCGTCGCTGGTCAGGCACGAGCCCGTTGCCAAGTCGAACTCCCAGTGGTGCAAGCTGCAGGTGAGCACACCGTCTTCTATCTCACCGAAGCGCGTCAGGTCGGCTTGCCGATGCGGGCACCACCGCTCGATGCGCCAGCCGTCGCGCTCGAAGAACTCGTCGTCGCGGCGCCGGCGGTCTCGGTAGCACCGCTCGACGTACGCAATGCGCTCCGGCGACAGGGCCTTGAAGAACGTCATCACGTACTCGTTGAAGTTCGTGGGATCGGGCCGGTGGGCGGTGAAGCGACAGGACAGGAAGAGCGCGTTCACCCAGTCCTCGACGTGCCGCTCGATCAACGCCTCGAGCAGCCTGCGATCGACGTCGGCCTTGTAGACGTACGGCTCGCCGCGCCAGACCCGCACCTGCGACTCGACGAAATCGATGCAGACATTGGCGTCCGGCTCGCCCACGTCCAGCACGACGTTGCCGGCGACACCGGCCGAGGTGATCGGCGCGCGCACGAGCAGCGGTTCGAACCACGGCGCGAGGTCGGACACAAGATCACGGCGAGCATGCGACCAGCCGGCGCGCTCCTGCTCGAGCCAGGCACTCCAGTCGCGCCGGTATTCCTCGAGGTACGCGCGCTTCTCGTCGAACGGCCGCCGCGGCTCCTCCTCGCCGATCGGATCGGTGACCTTGCACTCGCCGCCGTCCAACTCGATCACCGATCCCGGCACGATCAACTCGGCGGTCGTGATCCCGGCGCCCGCGAGGCGCTCGAGGAAGACGGTCTGGTCGGGGAAGATGTTCGCCTCGTCGCGCGTGATGTCGTTCAAGTCGAACAAGCCGTCGTCGAGGAACGCGGGCGGACCGGCACACGGAAAGACGTGAGCGGCGCCGATCCACTCGATGTACTGCTGGGCGCGGGCCATCTGATTCACGCGCTTGTCTCGAGCCAGCTGCGTCTTCAGCGAGGGTGGGAAGTCGTACGCGATCGGGTACCAGATCGCGCCCGAGAACTGCACGATCTGCGCGTCGAACGGTCCGTGCGCACGCAACACATCGAGATCGCCGGGCCTCGCGTCGTTCTGGTTCAACACTCGCGCATCGCCGTCGTCGAGCACGAGCAACGAGTCGCCGAGTGGCCCGTCGGCGGGTTCGGTAAACGACAGCAACGTCACGCGCAGTCCGTCAAGGTCGTTGGTCTCGCCGTGTCGGGTCCGCACGAAGTGCTCGAAGCCGAGCGCGCGGAGCTCGCGTTCGAGCAACGGCACACCGAATTCGGGCAGGAGTACCCGCGCCCGCTTGTCGACGTGCGCGGCGATCCACTGCGGGTCGAAGTGGTCGCGATGCAGGTGTGAGACGTAGAGGTAGTCGGGCGCGGTGAACGCCGACACGTCCAGCTGGTCATTTCTGGGAAACGGGAACCACGAGCCGAAGTACGCGGGCGTGAACCACGGGTCGCACAGGACGGTCCCGCCGCGCGTCTCCACGAAGAAGCCGACGTGGCCCAGGAACGTCATCCGCATCCCGCCCATTCTCGCGAGCGAGCGTCGCGAGTCGGGTATCCCGCCGAGCAGGGAACGGGGCCCGAGCGGTCCGGCCGGAGGCCGAGAGCGGGAAATACGAATTCCCGTCCACTGGCATGCCCCGGCACGGACGGTGTGCGAAATGGAGTTCACCGAAGCGATCCCATCCCAGCCGGCATCTCCCCCTCTGCCCCTCCCTGTGGAGGGGGACCTGCCGGATGGGATCTCGCTCGGCGTCCCGGGCACCACGTTGCCGGTCCCGGGCGGGAGGGTCGCCGCACTGGCGACCATTGGGGGTGCGCTCGCGGCGAGCGGAGCGGCACTCGCCCGGGCCGCCCCCCGGGTTCGATCCCGGCACCGTTGCACGTGACAGCAGTCCTCGTTCCGGCATTTACACTTCGGTTGGTCGCGGCCGTGTGCGATCAACCGGAGGTGTGCACGAGGGTGCCCGCGAACGCGCACGACCGGGCACTCGTCGCCCAGCTCCGAGCGGGCGACGAAGCGGCCCTGCGCACTGCGTACCACGAACACGCTCCCGCGGTGTTCGGCCTCGCGATGCGCGTGCTCGCAAACGAGGCGCTGGCCGAAGAGGCCACCCAGGACGTGTTCGTTCGCCTATGGGAGCAGCCAGACCGCTTCGACGCGGAGCGCGGCACGCTCCGTTCGTTCCTTCTCGCGATCACACACAGCCGCGCCGTCGAGCGCGTCCGCGCCGAGGACTCGATCCGTCGCCGTCACGAGTCGGCCCAACGTCAGCCGGTCGTACCGGTGAACGACGATCCCGCGCGCAGCCTCGTCGTGCGCGATGTGCAAGACGCCGTGCGGCGCGCGCTTGCGGAACTACCAGACGATCAACGTCGTGCGATCGAAATGGCGTACTACGAAGGTCTTTCCTACCGCGACGTCGCCGCCGCGCTCTCCGAGCCCGAAGGAACGGTCAAATACCGGATCCGCACCGGGATGCAGAAGATGCGGGCAGCCCTGCAAGCCGTGGAGGTCGCGCCGTGAGCGACACCTGGGACGACGAAGACCGCGCGATTGCTCAGGCGCTCGATGCCGGCATTGACGGCGGCCCCGTCGACGAGCGGGCCGTTGCCGAGTATCGAGAGGTGCTGGGCCACCTGCCGCTCGAGCCGATCACGCCACCGAGCGATCTGGAAGACCGCGTGGTTGCCGCTGCCCTCGGTCGCCGGCCCGCCGGCACCGCGGCGCTCGATGCCGCCCGTTCGCGACGCCGGTCGCGGCTGCGCGTGCGGCAAGCCTCAGCGCGGTGGCGGTTGCGGCCGCGATCATCGTGGCGGTGCTGATCACGACGCGCGCGACTCGTCGTCGCCCGTGCCCAAGGGCCAAATCACTTCTGTTGCCACCGCGTGGCCGGACGTCGACGCACTCTTGCGCGAGCCCGGAACTCGCGGCGGCACCTTCGACGGTGCGGCGGGCAAGGTCGCGCTCGTGCGCAATGGTCGCGGCACGGTCTACGGGTTGGCGCGCACCACGGCCGTCGGCGTGTGGGTCGACACCAAGCAGGGGACGACATCACTCGGCACCGCGGTCCCGGCTGATGGTGTGATCGCGTTCTCGGTAGACCACGCGGATGTCGTGACCGCGGTGAGACTCACCAACCCCGACGCCACCGATCTCGCGCGAGCAACGCTCAGCGAAGACTGAGCACGCGCGGCCGGCGACGCGCGTCCCGCAGTGCCGAGACGGCGATCCACCGCGCCACGAGTGCGAGCGCGCACAACACGCCCCACAGCGCGAAGCTCGTCGCGGCGGTGCCGAGCGTCGACCAGGCACCCGAGCGGGCGCCGGCGCCGAGCGCGCCCCTCACACCGACCGGGCGCGTGTGCAACTCCGCGCTTGGTATCGAGGGCGCGACAGGTCCGGGGCGGAGAACTCTCGGCACCCCAGGTTGATGACCCGGGAAGGAGCTGGCCGCGGGAGTGCGCGGTGCGCCGGCCCGCGGCGTCGAAACCGCCGGCGCCTCCCTGCGCGCCGGCCGCGCCGGCAGCGGGCTCGGGGACAGTGGCGTCAGTGCGGTCAACGGCTCCGAATCCGCGAAGTGCGCCCCATCGAGCACTTTCGGACGCGCGAGCACCGGCGTACCGGACACCGGTGAGGGAACACCGGCGACCGCGTCATCGACCGCCGGGCCCACGACCGGGAGTTCCCGGACGAGCGGCGGCGAGGGAAGCGCGCCCGTGGGCGCGGCCGGCACGGCCAACAACAGCACGCCGACGGCGGCCGCGCCGCCGAAAATGAGGACCCGCCTGCCCAACACCTCGCACCTCCCCGAGCGCGCCGAGAGTGTACGCCAGAGCGCTCTGCGAAACACTGCTGGGTTCTTTCCCGCCCATGGCCCAGAAGTATGCGAGAGAGACGGTGACAACGTTCACAGACGTGAGGGCGCGTGCAAAAAGCAGCGCGGCAGACGTGAGGTCGCACGCCGGAACAGTTCGCCTTGCGTTCACATTGCGCATCGACTCACGCGATGCGCATAGTGCCAGATGAAGACAATCCGGCCACATGTTCTGTAGCATGTCACCCGATCAAAGATCGTCGAGGCCCGACCCCCACTCGGTCCTCGGCCAGGGGCCCCGCCTTCACCGGCGGGGCCCCTTCCTGTTGTGTTTTTCGTTGGGGTAGACCACGCAGCCGTGCGGCGCATCGCGAGCGAACCACTCACCGGCGACGAGCTCGCTCGTCTCGACGCGTACTGGCGCGCCGCGAATTACCTGACGGTCGGGCAGATCTACCTGCTCGATAACGCGTTGCTGCATCGGCCGATCGCACCGGCCGACATCAAACCCCGACTGCTCGGCCATTGGGGTACGAGTCCCGGTCTGAGCCTCGTGTACACGCACTTGAACCGTGCGATCGCGCGCGACGACCTGAACATGATGTATGTCACCGGTCCCGGGCACGGTGGTCCCGCGATCCTCGCGAACGTCTGGCTCGAAGGCGCCTATACCGAGACGTACTCGTCGGTGACGCGCTGACGGCGAGGGCATGCAGCGCTTGTTCCGCCAGTTCTCCTTCCCCGGTGGAGTGCCCAGTCACGTCGCTCCGGAGACTCCGGGTTCCATCCACGAGGGCGGCGAGCTCGGGTACTCGATCAGCCACGCCTTCGGTGCCGCGTTCGACAACCCCGACCTGGTCGTGGCGTGCGTCGTGGGAGATGGAGAAGCCGAAACGGGTCCGCTCGCGACGAGCTGGCATTCGAACAAGTTCCTCGACCCCGTCCGGGACGGAGCCGTGCTCCCGATCCTTCATCTCAACGACTACAAGATCGCGAACCCGACGGTGCTCGCCCGGATCCCCGACGAAGAGCTGACCGCACTGTTGCAGGGATATGGCTGGGAACCGTTCCTGGTCGAGGGCGACGAGGCGCCACACGTGCATCAACAGCTCGCGGCGACGATCGACGAAACGCTCAACCGGATCAGCGCCGTGCAGCGCCGCGCGTGCCGAGACGGTGATCAGTCGCGTCCGCGCTGGCCAATGATCGTGCTGCGCACACCGAAGGGGTGGACCGGACCGAAAGAAGTCGACGGCGTCCCGGTCGAGGGCACGTGGCGCGCGCATCAGGTGCCGCTGGCGGAGGTGCGAAATAATCCGGAGCACCTCGCGCAACTCGAGGCTTGGATGCGTTCCTACCGCCCCGAAGAGTTGTTCGACGAGGCCGGCGCACCGAATCCGGTAATCGTCGACTGGCTGCCGCAAGGCGGCCGGAGGATGGGCGCGAACCCGCACGCCAACGGCGGGGTGCTGTTACGCGATCTCCGGCTGCCCGACATCCATGACTACGCCGTGAAGGTCTCGGCGCCGGGCGCGCGCCTGTCCGAGCCGACACGTGTGCTCGGCACGTTTCTGCGGGACGTGTTCCGCGGCAACTACGACGCGCGCGAACTTCCGCCTGTTCGGTCCCGACGAGACCGCCTCGAACCGGCTCGACGCGGTATACGAGGCCACACCGAAGGTCTGGCTCGGCGAGATCCTTCCTGTCGACGAGCATCTCGCCCACGACGGGCGTGTGATGGAGATCCTCTCGGAGACCACGTGCGAAGGCTGGCTGGAGGGCTACCTGCTCACTGGCCGGCACGGGCTGTTCTCGTGTTACGAGGCGTTCACACACATCATCGACTCGATGTTCAATCAGCACGCGAAGTGGCTGAAGGTTGCGCGCACGTTGCCGTGGCGCGAGCCGATCGCGTCGCTCAACTATCTGCTGACGTCGCACGTATGGCGTCAGGATCACAATGGCTTTACACACCAGGATCCGGGCTTCATCGACGTCGTCGTCAACAAGCGTGCCGAAGTCGTGCGCGTGTATCTGCCGCCGGACACGAACACCTTGCTCTCGACCGTCGACCACTGCCTCCGCACGCGCAACTACGTGAATGTGATCGTCGCGGGCAAAAACCCGCAACCGGCGTGGCTGTCGATCGAGGACGCGGAGCTGCACTGCACCCGGGGCATCGGCATCTGGGAGTGGGCGAGTACCGACGACCACGGGGAACCCGACGTCGTCATGGCGTGCGCGGGTGACGTCCCGACGCTCGAGACGCTCGCGGCGGTGACACTCTTGAGAAGGCACATCCCGGAGTTGAAGGTTCGAGTCGTGAACGTCGTCGATCTGATGCGGCTGCAGCCCGACGCCGAACACCCGCATGGACTTTCGGACCGCGACTACGACACGCTGTTCACCGTGGACCGGCCGGTGATCTTCGCGTATCACGGTTATCCGTTCTTGATCCATCGTCTCACCTACCGACGTCACGGTCACGAAAATCTGCACGTCCGCGGCTACAAGGAAGAGGGCACGGTCACGACCCCGTTCGACATGGTTGTGCGCAACGACATGGACCGCTTTCATCTCGTGATGGACGTGATCGACCGCGTGCCGGAACTCGGTGCGCGTGCGGCGCACGTGCGCCAGCACATGGTCGATGAGCGAACGCGCCACGTCGAGTACATCGACACCTACGGCGAGGACCTTCCCGAGGTCCGCGACTGGAAGTGGGCCTAGTGCCCCGGACGGAGCACTAGTTGCGGGTGCTCGTCGTAAATGCGGGGTCGCGCACGCTCAAGCTCTCGGTCGTGACTGAGGACGATCGCGTCGGCGCGTCACTGACGCTCGACTCCTGGCTGGGGGACTCGACGCCGATCCGGGCGTTCGCGGCGGCTGCGGGACCGGCTGACGCCGTCGGTCATCGCATCGTGCACGGCGGACCGCGGTTCACAGACGCGGTCGTGCTCGACGACACCGTGCTCACGCAACTCCAAGCACTCACCACCCTCGCACCACTCCATCAGCCGCGGGCGTTGGCGGCGATCGACGCCGCGCAGCGCGCGGTGCCGACCGTTGATCACGTCGCCTGTTTCGACACCGCGTTCCACGCGACGATGCCGGCCGCGGCGTCGACGTATGCGCTCCCAGCCGAGTGGCGCCAACGCTGGGCGATCCGCCGGTACGGCTTCCACGGCCTGTCGCACGCGTATGCGGCCCGCCGCGCCGCTGAGCTCGCGGGCCGGCCCGTCGATTCGCTTCGCATGGTGACGTGCCATCTCGGCGCGGGTGGGTCGCTGTGTGCGATCGAGGCCGGACGCTCGATCGACACGACGATGGGATTCACGCCGCTCGAAGGATTGGTCATGGCGACGCGCGCCGGCACCATCGACCCCGGCCTCGTGCTGTGGCTCCAGGAACACGCCGGGCTCACGGTGGACGACGTGCGCGACGGGCTCGAGCAACGCAGTGGGCTCACCGGCTTGTGCGGCACTGGTGACATGCGCACGGTGCTCGAGCGTCGTGCCAACGCGGACGCCGACGCCACGTTCGCCTTCGACGTGTATGTCCACGCGCTGCGGCGCGCGCTGGGTGCGATGGCCGCAGTGTTGTACGCCGTCGACATCTTCGTGTTCACCGGTGGCGTGGGCGAGCACGCGCCCGAAGTGCGCGCCGCGTCGGGAGTACCGGTTGACGATGAGGCGAACAGGTTCACCACCGCCGACGGCGAGATCACCGCGAACGGCGCCGAGGTCCGGACGTTCGTCGTGACCGCGCGCGAAGACGTCGAGATCGCGCGCCAGGTTCGCGCGCTACTCGATCGGCACTAGGAACTCGTCGAGAACAGCTCGATCGCCGTCGACGCGCACGTCGTCAGCCGAAAGCCGCCCGTAGAACAACAACACGAGATCGGCGGACGGCGCGGAGACAGTGACCACGGGCTCGCGATCGGAAAGCGTGAACGTGCGCCCGGAATCGGTCGCCTCGAACGCGATCGGTGCCGGCGAGCCAAACTGACGCGCGATCCCGAGGAACTCCTCGACGCCGTCGTCGGCGATCGCCGCGGGCAACGGCTCGGGCGTGCCGATCGCGGACTGAGCATCCCACCGGTGTACGGCGGCCTCTTGCACTTGATGGCGACCGATCGCGCCCGCGGTGCGCGGCTCCTTCCACCACGTCCACGCTGCAGCTTCCGGCGGCGCCGCGCGCAGAGCGTCAAGCAACTCTTCGGTGGAAGCACGCATCCACTCGGCGAGCTCCTTCGCCTCGGACGGGCCTGATTCCGCTTCGTCGATTTCCGGCGCTTCGTCGACGCCCGCGCGCACGTCGATCGCCCAGAACTGTTGGACCCGACCGAGATGCCACACGAGATTCCGCAACGCCCAGTCCGGGCAGCCCGGCACGGCCCGGTCGAGTGTGTCCGACCGGATCGTCGCCGCGAACGCTTCGCTTTCACTCGCGATCGACTCGAGGAATTCCTTCATGCGGTGGCCTCTCCCAGTTCGGCCTGCAGGTCTTCACGCGCGCGTGCAACGCGGGAACGGATGGTTCCGATCGGCACGCCGCACACCTCGGCCGCGTCCGCGTACGGCACGCCGACGATCTGGGTGAGCACGAACGCCTCGCGCCGCTCGGGCGACAGCGCGGCGAGCGTCAACGCCAGGCCGATGCCGTCCGATGCGTCGGGCTGTGCGCGTTCCCGCTGCCACCACAACGCTTCGATCGCGCGCCGGCGACGAGCGCTGCGCACCGCGTCGGCGCACACGCGGCGGGCGATCGCGAGCAGCCACGCCCGGGCCGGGCTCCGGCCCTCGAAGCGGGGCATCGCCCGCAGCGCCCGCGCGTACGTCTCCTGCACGAGGTCGGCAACGTCCTCACCGCGACCGAGGTACGCGCAGAACCGCCATACGTGGATCTGAGTCTCCCCGACGAACGCGGCCAGCGCAGTGCGATCGCCCGCGATCGCCGATCGCAACAGCTGGTCCTCATCCGGTACGCGCACGGTCGCCGACCCTAAACGAAACCGGGAACCAACCGCCCGCCCGCGACGACTGGTCAGGTATGAAATGCCGTGAGATCCGAGACGCCTGCTCGGCCGTGCTCGACGGCGAGGAGCCCGGCGTGCCGCGCACGGTCATCGACGACCATCTACGAACGTGCGCGGCGTGCCGGGCGTTCGTCTCGCGGACCGAGATGCTGGATTTGACGCCGCGCATCGTCGCGGCGGCCGACGAGGATCACGTCGTGCGTCCGTTTCACGCGTCGCCGGTGCGCGTGGCGTTGGTCGGGGTCGCGCTCGCCCAGCTTGCGTTCGCGGTGCCGACGCTGCTCTTCGGGACCGACGAGGGCGCGCCCGTTCACATCGCGCACGAGGTCGGCGCATGGGACCTCGCGCTCGCGGTTGGGTTCCTGTTCGCCGCATGGCGCCCACTACGCGCGGTCGGCATGTTGCCATTCGTTGCCGCGCTCTCGGCCGGGCTCCTGCTCACCGCGGTCATCGACATCGCGAACGGGAAGACGCCCGCGCTTCTCGAGCTCACACACCTGCTCGAGCTGGTCGGTGCCCTCCTGCTCTGGAGGCTCACGTCGCCCCGACCGCGCCGAGTCCTGCAAATCGTGTAGCACTTGGGAACTTTTCCGGCGTCTCGGGCGACGAGTGAACTCGAGACGGGAAGTCACCCGAAGGGGGAGATTGGTGCGCCGCATCGCAATCGTTCTGGGAACCGCCGCGATCCTTGTGCTCGTGATGGCACTGCCGGCGTCCGCGCACGTCACCATCCAGCCGGGCACGGCAACAAAGGGTGGCTTCGCGACGCTCGCATTCCAGGTCCCGAACGAGGAAAATGCCAAGACCGTCAACGTCCAGGTGAAGTTCCCGGACGATCCGGCGATTGCCGACGCATCCGTGCAGCCCGTCGCCGGCTGGAAGGCGGCTGTGAAGAAGGCGCCGCTCTCGCCGCCGGTCACCACAGACGAGGGCACCTCGCTCAACGAACGTATCGACACGATCACGTGGACCGCCGCCGACGGGGGCGGTCTCGGCGAGGGCGAGTTCCAGCAGTTCTTGGTGTCGATGGCCCTGCCCGGCGACGTCGACAGCGTGCAGTTCCCGACGATCCAGACGTACGACAACGGCGACGAGGTCAGCTGGATCCAGCAGACACCGCCCGGCGGTCCTGAGCCCGAGCACCCGGTGCCCGAGCTCAAGCTCGTCGCCGGCGAAAGTGACGGCGGCGGCACCACGGCCACGACCGCGCCAGCGGCGAACGGTGGGACCGCGGCCGCGGCAAGCGACGTGAAGGACGACGCCGACAACGCGAAGACACTCTCGATCATCGCGTTGATCATCGGGATCGTCGCCGTCATCTTTGGCGTCGTGGCGTTCATCATGGGAAGGCGCCGGACGACGTGATACTGCGATGGCGCGCCGGTAGCGTCACGCGATCAGCACCAAGGCATTCTCGGCGTTCTTCGCGACGCTCGCGGTCGCGTGCTGGGTCGGGACCGTATTCCTGATCGCAGTAGCGGTCGCGCGGCGGCGTACGGCGGGCGCCGGAGCGCTGTACGACGACGTCGCGCGTGCCGCGCTCTGGGTTGCTGCGCTCGTCGCGGTCGTAACGATGGCCGGCAGCCTCTATTACTCGGAGGTGGCCCACTTCGTCCCGTGCAAGCTGTGTTGGTACCAGCGCATCGCCGCGTACCCGCTTGGCGTCTTGCTGCCCGTGGCCGCGATCCGGCGAGACCGCGACGTGTGGTTCTACGTCGTCCCGCTGGCCACCGTGGGCGCCGGATTCGCGATCTATCACGCCCAGCTTCAGGCGTTCCCGGCGCAGGGATCGTCGTTCTGCACGGTGACCGAACCGTGCACTACGCGGTATGTCTGGGAATGGGGCTTCATGTCGCTTCCCCTGATGGCCCTCTCAGCGTTCGTGGTCATCATCACGTTGGTGTTGATCGCGCGATCACGGGCCGAGGATGAGGACGCATCGACGTGAGCGCCAAGCGCTCTCCGTCCCGCCCGTCGAGCAACCGCACGCGACGCGCCGCCAGGAAGCGCTCGAGGGGCGCGTGGTGGATCGTCGGTGCCGTCGCGCTCGTCGTCGTTGTCGCGCTCGTGGCGGCTCTCACCGCCAGCGGAGGAGACACTTCATCGCGGTCACCGGCGTCGCCTGCGCTGATCGAGAAGGTCACATCGGTTCCGGCCGCCGTCTTCGGCACGGTCGGGACCGGCTCAGCCACATCGGCCCCAAAGACGATCGACGCCCCTCCCCTGACGGCTGATGGCAAGCCGCTCGTGCTCTACATCGGCGCGGAGTACTGCCCGTTCTGCGCGGCCGAACGCTGGGCGATGGTGGTCGCGCTCTCGCGTTTCGGCTCGTTTGCCGGCCTCCAGACGACGAAGTCGGCCGGCAACGACGCGTTTCCGAACACACCGACGTTCTCGTTCCACGGCGCGACATATGAGAGCAAGTACCTGACGCTCCAAGGTGTCGAGCTCCGCACGAGAACCGGCGAGCCGCTCGATACGCCGACTTCCGAGCAGCAGCGGCTCTTCTCCACCTATGACGCGCCGCCGTACACCCCGCAGGCGGGCACGATCCCGTTCATCGACTTCGGCGGGAAGTACCTCATCAACGGCGCGACCTATGACGCCGGAGTGCTCGCGGGCAAGAGCACCGAGGAGATCGCCACCGCTCTTTCCGACCCGAGCACCGACGTCTCCCGGGCCGTCGTGGGCGCCGCGAACACGATGACAGCGGCCGTATGCACGCTCACCCGGAACGCGCCCGTGAACGTCTGCACAGATCCAGCGATCGCGCGCATTCAAACCAACCTGAAGTGACGATCAGCTGAGCGTGATCTTCTCGATCACGACTGGCTGCAGGCCACGCGCCACGGTTGTAGATCAAGGCCGGGATACCGCACGGCGGTCGCGTCCAGCAGCGCATCGTTCCAGATGTCGTGACCAGGAGGCGGGAACCCGAACAGCTGCAGGTCGCGCGGTGTGGACCTCTCGACGAACTCGACCCAGCCGGGATGGTTCGCGCGTGACTGCATCGAGTGATAGCCGATCCAGTCCTGGCCGGCGACCTTGAAGCTGATGTTCAACAAGAACCGTGCGCCGCTTGGCTCCGTGAGATCGACCGCGCGATGGAACACGTCCGGCCGGTACGCGAGCAGTGAGCCGCGTTGTCCGGGCGCACCACGTTCTCGCGCGTAGAGCTCCGGCGCGCCGTCAGGCTCGAACACCTCGTTGACCGACCGGTGCGCACCGTCGCGTTGCGGTACGAGGTGCGTGGGAGCGGTGCCGGCATCGACGTCGGAGAGATACAGGAACGTCTCGACGTGCCACCACGGCGGTTCCATGCGAGGCGGTAGGAACGAGTGGTTGCGGTCGGTGTGCAGCGGCTGTTCGTAGTTTGCGTCACCGGTGTACTTGGCGGTGATCTGCGCTTGGTAGAGCCGGAGATCGGTCGTCTCGAGCGCCCGCTCGACAAAGTCGACGACGGCCGCGTGCACGACGAGCCGGTTGAGTGCGCCCGTCCCGTAGAACGGGAACTCTCGGCCCCATCGATGCTGTTCGGGACGGAAGGCGGGACCGGTGTCCGGCAACGGCGGGTAGCCACGCCGAAGCTCCTCAGTGGTCCGCCCCGGCGGCCACGACGCCCGCGGATCTTCGTGATAACGCCGCGGTGTCGGAAAGACCTTGTATACGTCACCGAGCGCGCCATCCACCTCGTCGCGCCCGACGAGTCCGTCGATCAAGACCCAGCCGTCGTCGCGCCACGCCGCGACCTCGTCATCACGGGCGCGTCGTGACACGGTCGAACGCGACTTACTGCGCCGCCGCGGACAATCCGAGTGTCCAGTAGAGGAAGTTCGTCGTCTGGTTGATGATCTCGTCGTGGTACTGGGCGTACGGCACGTGGCCCGCGCCCTGGAACGACGTCAGGAACGCGTAGATCCCTGCGTTCTGCGCGTTGTTGACGGTGTTCACGGCCCACTGGTAGGGCACGGTCGTGTCGCTCGTGCCGTGGAGCAGGAAGAGCGGCGCGTCGCCGGGAGTGAGCGGCGGAGCGATGAGCTGCGCGCCCGACAGCGACACTGCAGCCCTCACGGCCGCGCTCGGGTCCTCACTGGAGCCGAGGCTGACGTCGATGGCAGTGATCGCACCCGCCGATGAGCCACCAATCGCGATCCGGTTCGGGTCGATCTTGTAGGTACTCGCGTGCGTGCGCACGAACCGCACCGCCGACTGCGCGTCCGCCGTCGCTTCGTGGATCGCCGCCACGCAGTTCGCGCCGCCCGATTGCGCCGAACAGCCACCGGGCTCGAGCCGGTAGTTGATCGAGAAGTTGACAAAGCCCTTCTTCGAGAAGTTGTTCGACTCGTCGACGAGCTCGCCCGACGTCTTGTCGCCGCCCGAGAACGAGCCGCCGTGTACCCAGATGATCGCGGGCCGGCTGGTCACCGTGTCGCCGGTCGGCTCGTACTTGTCCATCGTGAGCGTCACCGTTTGGCCCGAGACGTTCTGCGCACTGCCGTAAGTGATGTCCGCCGTCTTCGTGACGTTCGTGAAGATCTGGTCGCGGTAACGCAGCGGTGCGGTACCTCCGGGACTCACGAGCGGGAGATCGCATCCGGACGCGACGAGCGCGACGACGGCAACGGTGGCAAGGAGAACGAAACGGCGCATGACCTGCACCATAGCCAGCACCGAGCCGGGAGCGCCGGGCGCCTCCTGCCCTACCAGTGCACTTCTGTCACCCGACCCTCGCTGATCATCACGCTGCACATCGCGCCTGCGTCGGTACCGAGCAGCGTGTAGTCGCCGACCGGAACCGCCGGGAACACACCTGCGTAAACCGATCCTTCCGGCAACTGGCGCTCGCGCACTTCCGTGTGCACGAACGCCGTCGTTTCGCCGCGCCGCGCCAACTCGATCTCCACGCCCGCCAACGCGGCGGGCGTGTGGACCAAGAGCGCGCCGACATCGTCACCGATGTCGAGCACGACGGTGCCGTGCCCGCTCGGCGGCAACGCGTGCTCGTGCGCGTGCCCATGATCGTGCTGGTGGCCGTTCATGCCGCGGGGATGTCGAAGCCGCTGAACGGATGACCGAGATACGGGAACGCCGACAGGTAGTGCTCGGTCCCCCGCGCGTTCTGATCGGTGAGACCCGACGTGAGTCCCTGCGTGACTGCGCCCACCGCGCCATCGGGCGTGAACGTCGGGTCGACCAGCGGATAGACCGCACCGGCGATCGCGCGCAGCTCGATCGTCACCACGTCATCGGCGATCCGCCGTCCGTTCGGGAAGCCAGCTGCGTCGCCGGCAATCAACCCGAGATCGTTCGGAGCGGGAGAAGGCGGAATCGCCATGTTCAGCCGCAACAGGTCGGCCTGCGTCTTTCCGGTGTAGTTCTGGAACGGAAGAAGCCCGGGCGGGATACCGGTCAGCAGGATCGCGGCGAGGTCCGCACGCGGCTTGCGGGAGTCGACGAGCTTCTTCAGGTTCGGGAACGCGGTCGGGTAAAGCACCGGGAGCAGCTTCGCGAGCTCCGGGTGCAGCACGCCGTCGGCGTACTCGCTGTCGTTCGTGGGCGGATCCGCGTTCCAGTCGTCTTTGCGCTCCATCGGTACCAGGACTTCGTTGAACAACGGGTTGCCGAGACGCGATACCTGCGTCCACGGTCCGACGTTCGCCGGTTTCCGCGGGCCGCTCGCGTGCCGGAACCGAACGCGCTGCCGCGCGGCCGTGGTCCAGACGCCGAGCACCGAGAACGGGCTCGCAACATCGGTCGGGTGGATGCCGTCGCGGGTCAGCTGCGTCTTCGGCAACTGCAACGCGATCGTGTGCACGTTGAGCTCTTTGGTCGCATTGACTGCGGCCGCGCTGCTCATCGGCAGCACATGCAACTGCTGAATCGGGCGCAACGCACCGAGGTCGAAGATCGAGCCGAGGTCGACGTAGAAGCCCTCGGCGCGTTGACCCGCGAACACTTTGCCGCCGCCGGGCAAGGCGCGGATCGCCGAGTTGGCCAGGCCCGAGTAGTTGGGAGTGGACCGCGGGCCGACGTTGCACGGCGGGCACGGCACGTCGGTGGCGAGCACCGTGCGCTTCCCGTGAGCAGAGTCGCGGTGCTCGCCGCGACTGCCGACCTTGCGGTCCCAGTCGATGCGCGTGACCGTGTAGAACTGCCGTCGGTTCCATGTCGTCGCGTTGAGCGACGTGATCGGGCCGACGTTGTACAAGAACGTGCCGCCGACCTCGATGACCGTTTTGAACCGGAACTCGAAGGAGATGTCGACGTGGGCGTCGGCGTCGTTGTCGATGTGGATCTCGTACAGCACGTCGTCGCCGAACTCATAGAAGTTCGGGCCGCCGGCCGGTCCCTGCAACGGGACGTAGTTCGCGATCAGCGTGACAGTGTCGGGCGCGTCCGGGCTGACGAACGCGTACAGGTCGGTGCTGTCGGCGACCGGATCCTTTGAGATCTCCGGCGCCTCGCGGTGAGATGACATTCGAACCTCTCTCGGGTCAGCGCGTCGCGTGGAAGAGCGACGCGGCGAGGCGACGATCCTTGATCGTGATCTCCTTCTCGCCCACGTAGAGCGAGACGAGACCCTTGCGCACGTCACGTACGTGTGCGATCACAGGCACGTCGACACTGCTGTCGTCAGGGAGGCGGCGCACGACGTCGTCCGGATCTTGCTTCGTCAGCGCGTGCGCAGCACCGGCCGGCACAGCAGCCGCGACGCCGGCTGCGGCCGCAACTGCCGACGATCGCTTGAGAAATTGCCGTCGACTCGTCGGTTCCATGTGTTCCTCCGTCATGAGGTGTGCGATGAACGTGCGCCGGGTCTTCGTTGCTGCATCGCGCCACGGATGAGGTGGCATCCGGGAAACCGATCAGATGCGAATACCTCGCAATTGCAGGTAGACCGGCACCGTGCGTGTCCCCGTCATCGACGTCGCGCCCTTCGTCACCGGCCGCGGTGACGAACGAGTCGCCGCCGCGGAGATCGATGTCGCGTGCCGGGAGATCGGGTTCTTCTCGATCGTCGGCCACGGTGTGGACGCGTCACTCCGAGCCCGTCTCGACGTGCTCGCGCGAGAGTTCTTCGCGCTCGACGAGCGGGAGAAGGCCGAGATCGGCATGGCGCGGGGCGGGCGCGCGTGGCGCGGGTGGTTCCCCGTGGGTGGCGAGCTCACCTCGGGCATCCCGGATCAGAAGGAAGGCATTTACTTCGGCCGCGAGCTCGGCCCGGACGACGCGCGCGTCCGCGCCGGCATGCCACTGCATGGGCCCAACCTCTTCCCACGCCGGCCGGACACTCTGCGCAATACGGTGCTCGAGTACCTCGACGCGCTCACCGGCGTCGGCCACGCGGTCATGCGCGGCATTGCGCTCGCGCTCGGACTTGCCGCCGATTGGTTTGCACAGGAGCTGACGGCCGATCCGACGATCTTGTTCCGGATCTTTCACTATCCGCCGGTTGCGAACACGTCGACCGATACCAGCGACGATGCGTGGGGCGTGCGCGAGCACACCGACTACGGGCTGCTCACGATCTTGTTGCAGGACGGCACCGGCGGGCTGTCGGTGCGGTCGCGGGCAGGATGGGTCGACGTTCCGCCCGCCGGGGACGCGTTCGTCTGCAACATCGGGGACATGCTCGAGCGGATGACCGGCGGCCGCTATCGCTCGACGCCGCACCGCGTGCGCAACACGAGCGATCGCGCCCGCCTTTCGTTCCCGTTCTTCTTCGATCCGGCATGGGACGCCGCGGTCCGCCCCGTGCCCGCGATCGGCACCGGCCCGTCGTCGTCGCCGGAGCCGCGCTGGGACGGCGCGAGCGTGCACGACCTCACCGGCACCTATGGCGACTACCTGCTGGCGAAAGTGTCGAAGGTGTTCCCGGCACTCGGCGTCGACGTCCTCTAACCACGAGTCACACAGACCGGCGGAAACGCGTCAGTTGTGTGACTCGTTGATGGATCGGGCATTGTCGCGCCGTGACTTCGTGGCTGTTGCCTGATCAGCCGTTCAATTCACTCGAGGCGTACGTCGCCGCCGGCGGCGGCCAAGCACTGGCGCTCGCGCGCGAACGGGGCCCCGAGTGGACGCTCGATCAGCTCGACCGCTCGGGGCTGCGCGGCCGCGGCGGCGCAGGATTTCCGACCGGGCGCAAGTGGCGATCGGTGTTCGACAGCGGTCCGGAGCTGGGAGACCACTTTGCGGTCGTGAACGGCGCCGAAGGCGAGCCCGGGACCTTCAAGGACCGGCCGCTGATGCGCGCGAATCCTTACCAGGTCATCGAGGGGCTCTCCGTCGCCGCGACCGTTGTCGGCGCGCGCGACGCCTTCGTCGCCGTCAAGGCGTCGTTCACGCGAGAGATCGCCGCCTTGGAACGGGCCCTGCGCGAGATGGCGGAAGCCGACCTGCTGTGCGACGCGCCGATCACGTTGATCGGCGGCCCGGAGGAGTACCTCTTCGGCGAGGAGAAGGCACTCCTCGAGGTCATCGAGGGCAACGACCCGCTGCCGCGCTGGCTGCCGCCGTATCTGCACGGACTGTTCGCAACAACACCCCAAGAGGGTTGGGGCACAGGCAACACGCCGACCGAGGATCCCAACCTCATTGGATCCAATCCCACGCTCGTGAGCAACGCGGAAACGCTCGCCAACGTGCCGCTGATCCTGAGTCGCGGCGCCGAGTGGTTCCGCAGCATCGGCACCCACGAGACGCCGGGCCCGCTGCTCTGCTCGGTCGTCGGCGACGTCGAGCACGCGGGTTACGCGGAGATCGCGCCCGGTATGACGTTGCGCGACGTGATCGACCAAATCGGCGGTGGCGTGCGTGGCGGCGGCGCCGTCAAGGCGGTCCTGTCGGGCGTGTCGAATCCGGTACTGACTGACAAGGACCTCGACGCGCCCGTGAGCTACGAAGGACTCGACGCCGCGGGCGGTGGGCTCGGCTCCGCGGGATTCATCGTCTACGACGAGACCCGCAGCATGCTGTCGGTTGCGCGGATGGTCTCGCGGTTCTTGTACGTCGAGTCTTGCGGGCAGTGCCGGTCCTGCAAGTTCGGCTGCGGAGAGATCACCCGTCGCCTCGACAAGATCGCGGAGGCTCGCGGCGAGGCCCTGGACTTCGAGGTGATCGGCGAGCGTCTGCGCGACGTCACGAGTCAGACCCGTTGCTTCCTCGCCGAGGAAGAGCAGCGCGTGATCTCGAGCCTCTTGGTGAAGTTTCCGGAGGACTTCGTCACCGAGCTGGAAGACGCGCCCCCGGTGGAGACGCTGCCTGTCCCCAAGCTTGTCGACATCCATGACGGCGTCGCGGTGTACGACGAGCGCCAGCAGCGCAAGCAACCAGACTGGACCTTTACCGCGGCGTGAAAGACGCCAGGATCTGGGTTGTCGTCGTATGATGCGCCGGATGCGACGGCGCTGGCGTGCACGGAAGTACGAGGCCGAGGCCGGACCGCCCTTCGGGGAAGACGCACCGCCGTGGGCAACCGAAGGTCCCGATCAATGGGCCCAGGAGTGGGCGCTGCCGCGGACGGACGGCCCGCTGGCGGCACGGCCGGCGACCGCGGTCGCACCGACGATGCCCGCCCCGCTCGCACCCGAGCCCGCGGTGCCCACGCCGCCGCCCGCGCCACCGATCGACGTCTCGGCCGAGCTGATACGCGTGCTCGAGGTCGTCACGACGATGTGCGGTCACGTGATCGGATTCGTCGAGGCGGATCGCGAGGAGCGCCGGTTGACGATGCAGGCCGACCGCGAGGAGCGGCGCGCCATGATCGAGGCCCTGACACTGTTGATCGGCCGGATCGGTGAGCAGCCTGCGATCGCTCCCCCACCCCGGGAACATGTGATCGGCGGATCGATGCCGGCCGGTCCCG
Organism: uncultured Actinomycetes bacterium; assembly: GCA_963837155.1. GTDB lineage: Bacteria > Actinomycetota > Acidimicrobiia > IMCC26256 > PALSA-610 > DASQHW01. The sequence goes on from CAWIMB010000001.1 coordinate 395,604, forward strand.
AGATGGTCATCGACCTCCGCGAGCTCGAGACGGCGCGCGAAGTTTGCTGTCGTTTCGGCGATCAGTGGCTCGACGGCTTCGAGATCAGCGAGAAGGTCGAGGATGAGCTCGGCGTGCGCTACCGGCTCCGCCGTCGCACCGACGGTGCCGTGCTTCCGGAGCTCTTCGCTCCTGCGGACATCCGTCATGCCGATGCGGTCGACGCGACCAACACGTTCGACGAACTCAGCGCCACCGCGATTCAGCAGGGCAATTGGTCAGCGGCGCTGACGACACAGCCCGCACGTGAAGAGCCGGACGAGAGCGACGTCCAGCCTGCCGACCGCGAGGACGCGGACCACTCGGCGACTCCTCGCTGACGCCAGAATCGGCGGCTCGAGCGGGATCCGGGACAACGATTCTGCGCACGCACAACGCGGCAGATCACTTCGGGCGGGTCAGCCCGACAAACACGTGCCGCGTGCAACCGCTACCCTTCCGAACCGGGTGCGAGCCGTGCGGCTGCCCAAGGGGGAATCATGACACCGCGTGAGCGCGCCGGAGCAACGATCGCTCCGGCACTCGCCATTGCAGCCTTTGCGTCCCTTGGCGCAGGCGCGATCCATGCCGCCGCGATTGGCGTGCACAGCGAGCATCGTCAGGCCGTGATCGCGTTCGCGATTGTTGCGTTCGCGCAACTGGCGTGGGGAGTCGTCGCGTTCACGTGGTTCAACCGCGGGCACGCGTTGCCGCTCGTCGGCGCCTCGATCAACGTCGCCGCGTTCGCCGGCTGGGTAGTCGCGAAGACGAACGGCATTTCATTCATCGATGGGCTCGAGAAGTCCGAAAGTCCGCAGTTCGCGGGACGCGGCCGCGGCCACATTCGCGGTCATCGCGGTCGTCAGTGCGGTGCTCGCCGCGACCGTGTGGCGCGATGCTTCGCCATGGTTTCGCGCGGTGGCATTCGGAGCGATCCCGATCGCCACTGCCGTCGTCACGATCTTCGGCATGGTCGCGGCCGGAGCGCACACCCACGCGCACGGCACAGACACCCACTCGCACGCGGCCGCACCATCCGACGGCCAACCTGCCGCGGTCGTGCCACCCAAGCCGTACGACCCGAAGCTGCCGATTGACTTGAGTGGCGTTCCGGGCGTCACGCCCCAACAGCAAGCGCACGCGGAGAACCTGATCGCGATCACGCTCGACCGGCTCCCGAAGTACGCCGACTACCACAAGGCCGAGCGCGACGGTTTCATCTCGATCGGTGACGCGGTGACGGGCGACGAGCACTTCGTCAAGTTGTCGTACTTCGACGACAACCACGTCCTGAACCCCGACTATCCGGAGTCGCTCGTATACAAGCCTCAGCCGGACGGCAGCAAGAGGCTCGCCGCTGCGATGTACATGCTGAAGCCGGGCACCCGGCTCACCGACGCGCCCAAGGTTGGTGGCGCGTTGACGCAGTGGCACATCCACAACAATCTGTGCTTCACGTCCGAGGGCAGGGTCGCCAGCCTCCGGACGAACGACGGCCCCTGCCCCGCGGGACAGAATCCCGGCGTCGACTCGCCAATGATTCACGTGTGGATCGAGCCGCACCCGTGCGGCCCGTTCGCAGCGCTCGACGGTGTCGGCGCGGGGCAAATCCAGCCCGGCGAAGAGAAGCTCTGCGATCACGTGCACGGCGCCTGATCGCGCGACCGACGTTCGATGTGAAGCCGGCGCGGCGCTTGCCGCGCCGGTTTCGCGTCTCCTCGCGGCGCGTCCGATTCGTGATGGTTGTGCGCCGCGTCTTCGCGACGGCTGGTCCTCGCACTCGCGTCGACGTGCGCGCGTCACGCGGCCAACGGACGCGGCGAAATTTGCCAGCCTGAACGTCGCATCCGTGCCCTCATGCGCGCTGTACGAGAAATGGTGCGCCCTTCGGGGAATTTCGCAGTGACGGGCGATTGAGAGACGGAAGTCGCGGGTAGCGCCGATTTTCGGGTGGGTGACTCAGTTTTCGGCCTGGGGAGAGGCGTTGCCCGAGGGGTTGCTCCGCTTGCGGTTGGCGGCCGTCGTGCGACTCTTGTTCGTTGTCGTCATCGGCGTCGCATTCGCGCTCTTGCTGTCTGCGTATCACGCGCGCCGCGCTGACGCGCTCGGAGCACTCCCCGCACCGTCTTCGGTTCCCGCCAACGCAACTGCTCCGGTTGCGAACCTTCCCGCGCCGGTCACTGAGACAGTCGCTCCCGTCGCCGACACCGTCGCTCCCGTCGCCGACACCGTCGCTCCCGTCGCCGACACCGTCGCTCCTGTAGCCGACACGCCCACGCCTCCGGCCGCAACCGACACCCCCGCGCCCGACACCGACGCACCGGTCGCCGACACGCCCGCCGCAACCGACACGCCGGCGGCCGACGCGCCAGTCGCCGACATCTCGACACCTCCCGCCGCAACCGACACACCCGCTCCCGCGCCGACCATCGACACGCCCGCGCCCGCGCCGACCATCGACACGCCCGCTCCCGCGTCGACCATCGACACACCGGCGCCCGCGCCCGCGCCGACGATCGACACACCCGCGCCCGCGCCGACGATCGACACACCACCCGCCGCGCCATCGCCGACCATCGACACACCCGCGCCCGCGCCCGCGCCCGCGCCGACCATCGACACACCGGCGCCCGCGCCCGCGCCCGCGCCGACGATCGACACACCACCCGCCGCGCCATCGCCGACCATCGACACACCCGCGCCCGCGCCGACCATCGACACACCCGCCCCCGCGCCGACCATCGACACACCCGCCCCCGCGCCGACCATCGACACACCCGCGCCCGCGCCGACCATCGACACGCCCGCGCCCGCGGCACCGCTCCCGACCATCGACGTCCCGCCCGCCGCGCCGATCATCGACACACCGGCGCCCGCCACGCCGCTCCCCACCATCGACACACCCGCCCCCGCGCCGACGATCGACACACCGGCGCCCGCGGCACCGGTCCCCACCATCGACACACCCGCGCCCGCGCCGACCATCGACACACCACCCGCCGCGCCGCTCCCGACCATCGACGTCCCGCCCGCCGCGCCGATCATCGACACACCGCCGACCGCCACGCCGCTCCCCACCATCGACACACCCGCCCCCGCGCCGACGGTCGACACGCCGGCGCCCGCGCCGACCGTCGACACGCCCGCGCCCGCGCCCGCGCCGACCATCGACACACCCGCGCCCGCGCCGACCATCGACACACCCGCCCCCGCGCCGCTCCCGACCATCGACACACCCGCGCCCGCGCCGACCATCGACACGCCCGCGCCCGCGCCGACCATCGACACACCCGCCCCCGCGCCGCTCCCGACCATCGACGTCGCGCCCGCCGCGCCCCTCCCCACCATCGACACGCCCGCGCCCGCGCCGTCCATCGACACGCCCGCGCCCGCGCCGACCATCGACACGCCCGCGCCCGCGCCGACGATCGACGTCCCGCCCGCGGCGCCGCTCCCCACCATCGACACGCCCGTGCCCGCGCCGATCATCGACACACCACCCGCGGCGCCATTGCCCACCATCGACACGCCCGCGCCCGCGCCGACGATCGACGTCCCGCCCGCCGCGCCATTGCCCACCATCGACACGCCCGCGCCCGCGCCGATCATCGACACACCGCCCGCCGCGCCCCTCCCCACCATCGATGTCCCGCCCGCCGCGCCCCTCCCCACCATCGACGTCCCGCCCGCCGCGCCCCTCCCCACCATCGACATCCCGCCGACACTGCCCACCATCGACACACCGCCCGCCGCGCCCCTCCCCACCATCGACATCCCGCCGACACTGCCCACCATCGACGTCCCGCCCGCCGCGCCCCTCCCCACGATCGATCTGCCGCCGACGCTCCCCACGATCGATGTCCCGCCGACACTCCCCACGATCGATGTCCCGCCCGCCGCGCCCCTCCCCACCATCGACATCCCGCCGACACTGCCCACCATCGACACACCGCCCGCCGCGCCCCTCCCCACCATCGACATCCCGCCGACACTGCCCACCATCGACGTCCCGCCCGCCGCGCCATTGCCGACCATCGACGTTCCGCCCGCCGCGCCCCTCCCCACCATCGACGTCCCGCCCGCCGCGCCCCTCCCGACCATCGATGTCCCGCCGACACTGCCGACCATCGACGTCCCGCCCGCCGCGCCCCTCCCCACCATCGACGTCCCGCCCGCCGCGCCCCTCCCGACCATCGATGTCCCGCCGACACTGCCGACCATCGACGTCCCGCCCGCCGCGCCCCTCCCCACGATCGATCTGCCGCCGACACTCCCCACGATCGATGTCCCGCCGACACTCCCCACGATCGATGTCCCGCCGACACTCCCCACGATCGATGTCCCGCCGACACTCCCGACCATCGACGTCCCGCCGACACTCCCCACGATCGATGTCCCGCCGACACTGCCCACGATCGATGTCCCGCCGACACTCCCGACCATCGATGTCCCGCCGACACTCCCGACCATCGATGTCCCGCCGACACTGCCCACGATCGATGTCCCGCCGACACTGCCCACGATCGATGTCCCGCCGACACTGCCCACGATCGACGTCCCGCCCGCCGCGCCCCTCCCCACCATCGATCTGCCGCCGACGCTCCCCACCATCGACCTGCCGCCGACACTGCCCACCATCGATGTCCCGCCGACACTGCCCAACATCGATGTCCCGCCGACACTGCCCACCATCGATGTCCCGCCGACACTGCCCACCATCAACGTCCCGCCCACGCTGCCCACCATCGATCTGCCGCCCACGCTCCCCACCATCGACCTGCCGCCCACGCTCCCCACCATCGATCTCCCGCCCACGCTCCCCACCATCGACCTGCCGCCCACGCTCCCCACCATCGACCTCCCGCCCACGCTCCCCACCATCGACCTCCCGCCCACGCTCCCCACCATCGACCTCCCGCCCACGCTCCCCACCATCGACCTCCCGCCCACGCTCCCCACCATCGACCTCCCGCCCACGCTCCCCACCATCGACCTCCCGCCCACGCTCCCCACCATCGACCTCCCGCCGACACCGCCGACCATCGACATCCCGCAGATCGCGCCGCCGCCGGCGACAGAGATCCCGACGATTACGCCTACCTCACCGGTTGACTCCGAGCCGGTGAGCGGGAAGAAGTCCGCCGTAGTCGCCCTAGCTCACAGTGATCGATCCTCCGGTCCGTTCCCGCCGCCGCCGGCAACGGCACTGGCGTCGCACGTCTTGGGTGGCGGCGCGGCTGCGATCACGCACGCGCTCCCGTCGCTCCCGTTGCTTCCGACGCGGCCGGGCGCGCCGCCCGCACCCGCGCCGACGGCGCCGCCCACCGCGCCCGTTCCTTCGCCTGCCTCGCCCGCCGACTCGTTCGGTGACGGCTTGAGGCACACTCCCGGGGTGAGCCTCGCAGCTTTGCTCGCTGCCGCCGCTTTGGCTTGCCTCCTCGGCAGACGTCTCCGGCTCGCGGCCGGCGTCATGCCTTCGCTTTACTTACCGCGTCCTTGATCGAGCGTCCTGGCTAGTCGCGCTCCGCGACCCGTCAGCTCGCACCATTCGATCAAGGAGTTCTCAATATGCGGATGCCCAGGTTGTTGGGCGTCGTTGCGACCGCATTCCTGGCGCTGGGTCTCGGCATCGGGATCGGCGGAGCAGCGATGTCACAACGCTTCGGACTGTCCGGCGGCAGTCAGGACGGTGCGAACCCCTACGGCACCTATCGGTGGGACGCCGCGAGCGCCAACGCCGCGCCACAGAACGTCGACCCGGCGTTCTCCCCCGCGACAAAAGCGACCGGGACGGTCCCTCGAAAGGTGACGCAAAGGACCACGGCAGCGGCGACAACAAGCGTCAGAGCAATGACGCGCGGACCTCGTCGAAGTCCGGCAACGACAACGGCACGAAGCAACCGCTGACGCAGGACGAGGTCGCCAGCAATGGCGGCTGGGACTGTGGCTGTGACGCGAACGTGCCCGTCGACGTCGGGACGGGCCGCGACGACTCGAAGGACCAGAGTGGTCCGACGGGCGTCGTTTCCCCGCACGGGTCCAACGACAACGGGACCGACCAGACTCCGAAGCCCACCAGCACCGGCAACGGCAACGGCAAGGGCAACGGAAACGGCACGGACCAACCGTCGAAGCAACATCCCGCCGTGTCCGACGACAACAGCCACCACGGTGATGGCAACGGCGACGTCTCGCAAGGGAGCGACGACAACGCCACGCGCAAGCACCGGTGGTTCTCGGTAATCACCAAGCAGGTGAACATCTACGCGCCGATCTCCGTCTGGGTGAACGGCGCACGCAATCACGATGTCACCGGCTCCAGCGGTGCCGGGAACGCGGCTCGTCCGTCGGACAGCAACTGGAACAGCCGGAACCCTGAACAGGTCCGGCAGGACTGGTTCGTCCGGCACCCAAACGTGTCGCCGGACGGCAACAACTCCAACCGGACCTCTCGGTTCTCGGCGCCAAAGGTGCTGATCGAACAGATCAACGTCTACGCGCCGATCACGGTTGGGGGTGAAGGCGATGGCGTCGGACACGTCCACCAGGACAACTCCGGGGGCACGCACTCGCTTTCGCACAACGGAAACGGCACGGGACGAGGCGCTGCCCAATGGCACGCGTCGCGCTCGGACCGGTGACAAAGAGCAAGTGGCAGTGACCAACAAGCACGACCCGGGTGAGCGGCTCCCGGACGGGCTCGAGGTCGAAGAACAACGGTACGTGCGAAGGAACAACCCGTCATTGGGGGGACAGGGACGTCCCCCTGTTGACGACGTCCGGAATACGAAAAGCGAAAGCGAAAGCGAAATCGAAATGCGAAAGGTGAACATCCCGAACCGTTGATGGTGCTGGCACCGAGCGCCGGTGCGGCGAGTGCGGCTTCCCATTTTTGATCGCCTCGGACGGGGGGCGACCGGAAAGGGAACCGCGCCCGCCGCAGTGGTGCTCCGCGCCTGTTGCCGGAGTTCGTCACCGGCTGCGAGGCTCGCAACATGCCGACCACCGACCGGGGCATCGACCTCCTCAGCCCGGCGTCGTTCGCCAACGGGCAACCCCACGAGACGTATGCGTGGTTGCGTGAAAACGCGCCCGTTTACCGCCATGCAGAGCCCAATGGAGGACCAGGTTTCTGGGCCGTGACGCGCTACGCCGACGTCAAGTCGATCGGTCGCGACTCCGAGACGTTCTCGTCCGAGCCGACGGTGATGATCGGCGACGACACCGCGGTCGAGATCGGCGATCACAAGATGATGTTGATGGCGGACCCGCCGTATCACACGCGATTGCGGCGGATCATCAACAGCGAGTTCACTCCGAAGTCCGCGGCACGGCTGGCGGCACGCATCGAGTCACTCTGCGGCGCAATCGTCGACGAAGTCGTCGAACAGGGCGAGTGCGACTTCATGACCGACGTCGCCGGCGAGCTGCCGTCGTACGTCATCGCAGAGCTCATGGGCATCCCTCTCGACGACGGCCGCCGCCTGTACGGACTGACCGAAACGATTCACGCCGCCCCGGAGTCGGTGCCGCCTGGAGCGGGGATGGCCGCGGTCATCGAGATGTTCAACTACGCGCATGACGTTGCCACCGAGAAACGCAAGCGACCCGCCACAGACCTCGCGACGAAGATCCTGCACGCCGAGGTCGACGGCCACCGCCTCGACGACATCGACTTCAATCTCTTCTTTCTCTTGCTCGTCGACGCGGGCGGCGACACCACGCGCAACCTGCTGGGCGGCGGGCTCGTTGCGCTCTTCGAACATCCCGATCAGCGCGCCCGCCTCGAGGCGGACCTCGACACCCTGGTCCCGACGGCGGCCGAGGAGATGCTGCGGTGGGTCAGCCCCGTCATCGAGATGCGGCGGCACGCGACGCGACCGATCACGCTGCAGGACGTCTCCGTCGCGGAGGGGGACAAGGTCGTGATGTACTACGGCGCCGCCAACCGCGACCCCCACGCGTTCGCCAACGCCGACCTGTTCGATATCGGCCGCCATCCGAATGAGCACGTCGCATTCGGCGGCGGCGGCCCGCACTTCTGTCTTGGCGCGCACATCGCCGCGCGTGGAAATCCACGCGATGCTGCGCGAGGTCCTGACGCGTCTCCGCGACATCGAGCCGGCGGGCCCGGTCGAGTGGTTGCCGTCGACGTTCATCTCGGGCCCGAAGCATCTGCCGGTGCGTTTCACGCCGGGCGTCCGCACCGCGTGACCCGCTACCCGCGCGCCGAGCCACTCCCGGTTCGCTTCGGCGAACTGCTCCATCGTCGCTTGCAGGTCGTAGGGCCGCTCCTCGAGCGAGGCCGGATCCCATTGGCTTCGCGGCTCGTTGACGAAGTCGCCGCCGTACACATGGATCGCGCCCGTGAGGCGGTCACTCGGATTCGTGACGGAGTGGATCGTGTCGTCGCCGAGGAGCACGACGTCGGCGCTCGCCAACTGTTTGCCGCCCGATTCCACGATGTGACGCCGGTCCTCCCCCGCGCGGCGGAAGAAAGCGTTGTCCTCTTGTCCGGCATACACACCGATCGCAGCCCACATGCGATGGTCGTGCGGAAAGAGCTTCATGTGTGGCGCCCACACGACGTGCAAAACCGTGAGATCGCTCGTGTGGTGCAAGAGGGTGATGCCGGCCTCGGTGGGCCGCAGCGCGTCGGCGACGGCTTCCGGCTCGGCGACCGCGCGTGAGCACCTCCCGTACTGCCCGGCGGCCCTCGGTCTCGGCGTTGGCTTCTTGACATTCGGCAAGGAACGTGTCGAGGTCGAACATGTCCCAAGTCTCGCGCTGCTCACGTGCCTTTGTAATTGAGGATTTGGTGCAATGTGTGCAGCACCTCGACGAGGTCGGACTGATCAGCCATGACCTGGTCGACGTCCTTGTACGCCGAGGGGATCTCGTCCACGAGCGCGTTGGCGCGCTTCGACAGCCACGTCTTGCCGCGCATCTGCTCGGACAAATCCTCGGCGGTGAACAGCTTGCGCGCCTTGGTGCGACTGTGGCGACGACCGGCACCGTGTGCGCACGACGTCCAGCTCGCCATGCTGCCCTTGCCGCGCACGATGTAGCTGCGAGTACCCATCGAACCCGGGATCACGCCGAGGTCGCCCGTGTCCGCCTTGATGGCACCCTTGCGCGTGATCCAGAGCTCCCGACCGTTGTGCTGCTCGCGCTGGGTGAAGTTGTGATGGCAGTTGATGCGGAGGGTTTCGCGACCGAACCCAATGAACGCGAACACCTCGCGCATTGCGTTGTCCATCATCTGATCGCGGTTCGCGCGGGCGTACTCCTGCGCCCACAGCATGTCGGTGATGTAGGCCTCGAATTGCGGCGTTCCCTCGAGGAAGTAGGCGAGGTCGGGGTCCTCGAGGCGGAAGTGCAGTTCGCTCGCGAGGCGACGGGCCCGCGTGATGTGCATCTGCGCGAGCTTGTTTCCGATACCACGGCTCCCCGAGTGCAGGACAACCCATACGCGAGCCGCGCTCGTCGATGCACAGTTCGAAGAAGTGGTTTCCCGAGCCGAGCGTGCCGAACTGCTTCGCCGCCTTGGCTGTCTGATCGGCTGCGAGCTCCGTCGCGGGCTTGTGCGTAGCGAGCCAGCGGTCGGCGTTGCGCGCGATGTCGTCATGCCCCTTGCCGACACCAGCCGGGATCACGTGCTCGATGCGAACAAGCAGCGGCTCGAGCGTGTCGGGCAGCCGGTCCTCGGTGACGTCGAGCTCGGCCGCGACCATGCCGCAGCCGATGTCGACACCAACCGCGGCGGGAATCACCGCACCGGAAGTCGGGATCACCGAACCCACCGTCGCGCCGATGCCCACGTGCGCATCCGGCATGAGGGCGACATGGCCCTCGACGATCGGGAGGCGCGCCGTCTTCTCGGCCTGGAGGATGGTCTCCGGATCGATCTCGCTCGCCCAGGAGATCAGTTTGTCGTTGATGTTGGTAGGCATCTGAGGCGCGAGCGTAGGGCTGGTCACGGTCCGCGCTGTCAGGTTTTTCGCCCCCAGGCCGTCATCGACAACGGCGACAGAATCGCGAAGCCGGGCTCGCGGGCTTGAGCGATCGCTGCACGCGCGTCGAAGCCGCTCGGAAAGATCTCCGTTGGCAGGACGTCGAGGGCGCGTTCGAGCGCGGCGACGTACCACTCGGCCGAGTCGGTGCCGCCGCGCATCGTCCACACTTCGCCGCGCCCGTCGACCGCTTCGAGCCCGCGGCGCTCGAAGGCAGTGATCAACAGCCGTCCCCAGTTGCCGTCGTAGCCGTGCTGCTGCACGCTCAATTCGCGCAGGACGCGGGACAACGTCGCGAACGGCTCCGGCACCGGTTGAGCGTCGAACTGCACCCAGTCTGTGTCAGTCGCGACGATCCAACCGCCCGGCTTCGCGGCCGCGACCATCGCGTCGAGCACCGCTTCACGGGATGCAATGTGCTGCAGGACTCCTCGCGCGTGCACGAGATCGAATTCGGCGTCACCGATGGGCTCGGCCGTGACGTCGGCCTTACGCACCTCGACCACGCCTGCCGATCCGGACTGGAATCGCGTGTCGACGTCGATCGACACGACTCGGCCGCCGGCACCGACCCGGTCAGCCATCCACGCGACGATGGTTCCCGCGCCGGATCCGACGTCACAGCATTGCCACCCGGGTGCGATGCCGAGGTCGATGAGCGTGCGCCGCGTGACCGGATCCACAACGCGTGCCAGGGTCCGCAAACGATCGTGCTCGCGTCGCACCTGGTCGGCGTCATCATTGATGCGGTACGACGTCACATCTTCAGCCACGGCGGCCCACCAGCTCGCGATACGGCACGTCCTTGTCGACTCGGGGTTCGTGAGGAAGACCAAGCACCCGTTCGGCGATCATCGTTCGGTGCACCTCGTTGGTCCCGCCGCCGATCGTGCCCGAAAAGCTCTCGAGCAAGTGCGTCGGCCACTCGTCGTGCAACGCGCCAGCTGCGCCGAGCAGCGCGACGCCAAGGGCGCCGCGGTCGCGCCTCGCCTCCGACCACAGGACCTTGAGCACCGACCCGTCGATGCCCGGGCGGCGGCCCCCTCGCACCGACGCCTGCACTCGTCCCTTCATGTAGCGCAACACTTGGTCGGCCGTGAACGCTCGCGCCAGCTCCTGACGCACGAGCGGCTCACCGCTCCGGCCGAGCGCGCACGCAAGCGCCACCAGCGCGTCCGCGCCCGCGCTGCTCCCTCCGCCGATCATCGACGCCTCGTGCGCGAGCACGGTGCGCGCGACCATCCAGCCCTCGCCAACTCCTCCAACAACATTCGCGCGTGGCACACGAACTTCGGTCAGAAAGACCTCGTTGAAGTGTGCTGCACCCGTGATCTGTCGCAACGGGCGCACGTCGATGCCGGCGCTGTGCATATCGAGCACGAAGAATGTGATCCCGCGATGCTTCGGCGCGTCCACACTCGTCCGGGCGAGCAGGATCGCGAAGTCGCAGAGATGCGCGTTTGAGGTCCACACCTTCTGCCCGTCGACAACGAACTCCTCACCGGCATCGACGGCTCGGGTCGAGAGGTTCGCGAGGTCGCTCCCCGCCCCCGGTTCGCTGAAGAGCTGGCACCACGTCTCTTCGCCGCTCAGCAGCGGCCGGAGAAACCGTGCGCGCTGTTCGTCGGAACCGTGCATCATCAGCACGGGACCAACCATCCCGACGGTCGTGCCGACGAATCCGGTGCTCACACCGTGGCGCGCCTGTTCCTCCGCAAACACGGCCGCTTGCGCGGGCGTGGCGCGGCGGCCGCCGTGCTCGACCGGCCACGTGAGCCCTGCCCAACCGCCGTCGAAGAGCGTTCGCTGCCACGCTCGGAACGCGTCGAAGCGGTCGCGATCGTCGGACGCGGCGTCGAGCCGAGCGCGCATCGCGGGTGCGTGCGCGGCCAGCCAGGCACGTGCCTCCTCGCGAAACGCGTCGTCATCTTCCACCGAACCAGCTGAGCACACTTCGGCCGGCACCGCACCGGCGCGATGCTCTTCCTCGATGGCCCTGCCCCGTCGCCTCGCCCGCTTCAATCGAGTGGTCACCAACCGGATCACACGACCGTTCGCCGCGTTCCTGCCGGGCTTCGCGGTCGTGGAGCACAAGGGCCGCCGCACGGGCCGCGTGTACCGGACGCCGGTCAACGCGTTCCGTCGCGGCGACGGATTCGTCATCGTGCTCACGTACACGAGCCGGACCGACTGGGTTGCCAACGTTCTCGCCGCTCAGGGCTGCGAACTCGTGCATTTCGGCCGGCGAATCACCGTCGAGGCGCCGATACTGACTGCGGGCTCCGAGGCCGAGCACCTGTTTCCGACGATGCTTCGCCCGCTGCTGCGCGTCATGGGCGTCGACGAAGCCCTCTCCGTGACGCGTCGCGTATGACGCCTCGCGGTTGATCGTCAGCGCGGAGGGCGGCTGGCGCTCTTGCGCTCGCGACGCAACTGGCGCCGTTCGCGTTCGCTGAGACCGCCCCATACTCCGCAGAGCTGATCCCAGCGCATCGCATACTCCAGGCACTGCCCGCGCACGGAACAGCCCGCGCATACGGCCTTCGCCTCACGCGCAGACTCACCGCGCGCTGGAAAGAAATCCACGATACCCACGTACTGGAGGCATTCGGCGTGTTGCCACCAGTCGGGAGAAAGTTCGTGGCCGACTACGGCTGGTCCTGCAGTTGTCACCATGGCAGGGAGTGTTGATCGGTCGCCCTGTGTGGAGGAAGAGGGATAAGGGTGTGGGTTTCCTGTTGATAACTGGCACGCCTATCCACAATGGCCGGACACCAGCAGTGTCGTGGACATAATCTTCAGCGAGCGGTTGGTCGACGAGGAGGGTCTCATGGGCGACAAGTCTCCGAAGAAGGCGAACAGCAAGAAGCCGGGCAAGACATTGAAGGAGAAACGCGCCGACAAGAACGCCAAGCGCGAGGAGAAGCGGCCCGGCTTCGGCGGCTGAACCGAGTCCCGAAATAGGCGGTGGGTACAGTCGCCGCCATGGACGTAGCTCTTCGGCACACACCCAGCTTCTCCGTCGCAGCCGCGTGGCACTCGGCGGCAACGAGCCCCTCAAGGTCGAGGCCGGGGCGATGATGGCGACGTCGAGCGGCGTCGCGTTGGACGCCAAGATGGAAGGCGGCTTGTTCAAGTCGCTGAAGCGCGCGGCACTGGGCGGCGAGTCGTTGTTCATCACGACGTTGACCGCACCCGCGCAGGGTGGATGGGTCGACGTCGCCGCGAATCTTCCCGGCGATTTGGCGGTGCTCCCAGTCGCGGATGGTCAGGCGGTGTTCATCCAGCGCGGTTCGTGGTTGTGTTCGAGCGCTGGTGTCGAGCTCGACACCAAATGGGGCGGCTTCAAGAACCTCTTCGGCGGCGAGGGCGGCTTCGTCGTGCGTGCCGGCGGCAGCGGCACGGTCGTGCTGTCGTGCTACGGCGCGCTCGACACGATCACGCTCGCCGCGGGTGAGTCGATCGTGCTCGACACCGGGCACATGGTCGCCTACTCCGACGGCATCGGCATGGGGATACGCATGGCGACGGGCGGCGCGATCGGTTCGGCCAAGACCGCCGAAGGGCTCGTGTTCGACTTCACCGGCCCAGGCTGGGTCATGACCCAGACGCGCAACCCGAGCGCGCTGATCGACTGGCTCGCCGCGAATATGCCGGGCCAACGGGCCTGACACGCACGCCATGCCCGCAGTCGAGGCCGTCGGTCTCACGAAACGGTTCGGTCAGATCGAGGCGCTGCGCGGCGTCGACCTGTCGATCCCGCGCGGACGCGTCCTCGGGCTCCTCGGCCCCAATGGAGCCGGCAAGACGACCGCGGTGCGCATCCTCACGACACTGCTGAAGCCCGACAGCGGCCGAGCGATCGTCGACGGCATCGACGTGGTGAAGGAATCGCGCCGGGCCCGGGCGCGCATCGGGCTGACCGGCCAGTACGCGGCAGTCGACGAACGGCTTACGGGTTTCGAGAACCTCGAACACGTCGGCCGCCTGTTCCACCTGCCGCGTTCCGGTCGCGCAGCAAGCGGGCGCGCGATCTCCTCAGCCGCTTCGATCTCGAAGATGCCGGTCACCGCGTTGTGCGCGAGTACTCGGGCGGGATGCGGCGACGGCTCGACATTGCGATGAGCCTCATCGGGCGGCCGTCGGTGCTGTTCCTCGACGAGCCCACCACCGGTCTCGATCCGCGCGCACGTTTGTCAATGTGGGCCCTCATCGAAGAGCTCGCGCGTGCCGGCACCACGACGCTGCTCACGACGCAATATCTCGAGGAGGCAGATCGGCTCGCCGACGAGATCATCGTCATCGACCACGGTTCGGTGATCGCGCGCGGCACCGCCGACGAATTGAAACGGCGAGTGGGCGGCGAACGGCTCGAGGTGCGGATGGCAGACCCGAGCGAGCTCCCCCGTGTCGTCGAGCTTCTTGCGTCGCTGGCCTGCGGCGACGAGCTCACGGACGAGGCGGCCGCTTCCGTCGCAGTGCCGGTGCGTACGGCCGACGGCATCGTGCCCGAGGTCGTGCGCATGCTCGACGCGGCAGGACTGCACGTCGTTGACATCGGCGTACGCCGCGTCACGCTCGACGACGTCTTTCTCACGTTGACCGGACACGCGGTCGAGGACGTGATCGAGACCGAACCCGAGCGGAAGCCCGCGTCGTGACTACCGGCACCGCCGGCGGCATCCTCGCCGAACCGACCGCCGAGGCTCCCGACGCGCACGACGTCCCGACCGGCGCGATCTGGGTGCTGCGCGACAGTTGGACGGAAGCGCTCCGGCACCTGCGCGCCGCGCCCCGGAGCCCCGAGCTGCTCGTGTTCGCCACGATCCAGCCCATCATGTTCGTGGTGCTGTTCGTCTACGTGTTCGGCGGCTCCATCAGTGTTCCCGGCTATTCGTCGTACGAGCAGTACCTCTTGCCGGGGATCTTTGCGCAGACGGTGTTGTTCGGCTCGACGTTCACGGGCGTCGGGCTCGCCGAAGACCTGTCGAAGGGTCTGATCGAACGCCTGCGCTCCTTGCCGATGTACACCTCGGCAGTGTTGATCGGCCGCACCATCTCCGACGTCTTACGCAACGTCTTTACGTTCATCATCATGTTCGTCGTCGCGTACCTGGTTGGATTCCGCATCGAGGGTTCGCTCGCGCAAGCTGCGCTCGCGACACTGCTGTTGTTCGCGTTCAGTTACGCATTCAGCTGGATCGCAGCCCTGATCGGACTTTCGGTGAAGTCGGCCGAAGCCGCCAACTCCGCCGGGTTCATCTGGATGTTCCCGCTCACATTCGTCTCGTCGGCGTTCGTCGACACCGCGAACATGCCGAGCTGGTTGCAACCGATCGCCGACGCGAACCCGTTCACGATCGTGACCAATGCCACCCGCGCGCTGTACAACGGCAACGATCCCGGCGCCGACTTCTGGATTGCGCTCGCGTGGGCGATCGGCATCACCATCGTGTTCGCGTCCCTGGCGGTCCGCCGGTTCAAGCGCGCCGCCCGCCGCTGACTATCGCGGACGGGCCGGTCGGAACGCGGCGACCACCCGGGTGATCTCCTCGGGATCGTCGCCGAGCTGGGCGGGGAGATTGCCGTTGAGCCAGAGCGTCGCGATCCCGTGCACGAGCGACCATGCCGCCACGCCCGCAACGATCTGGTCGTTGTCCGCGTGGTCAGTGCCGTACAGCACGCGTGCCGATGTCGCGCGGGCGGCGCGCAGTTCGGGGTCGTCGGCGTGGTAGAGCTCGGGCCGGTACATGACCTCGAAGTGCGCCCGATGAGTAACCGCGAAGCGCACGTACGCGACGCCGACCTCGAGGAAACTCCCGTGCGTGCGTTCGGCATCGGCGAGCGCTTCGGCCAGCATGCGATAGCCATCGGTGGCGACCGCCGTGAGCAGCCCGGCCTTGTCGCCGAAGTGGTATGTCGCCGCGGCATGCGTGACACCCGCCCGTCGGGCGACCGCGCGCAGGCTCATCGCGGCGGGGCCGTCGGCCTCGATCGTCTCGACCGCGGCCTGGATCAGCGCGGGCCGGAGCGCGCCGTGGTGGTAGCGCGCGGCGCGGCTGGGGCCGAAGGCATGGAGCGACCATAGCCGAATCTTTCCATTGACAAGATGTCTCGCCCGTCGTAACTTTCCATTGGTAAGACCCGCTCGACGCTCGGAGGTGCGCGATGCCACCGGTGCCCTGGCTCCAACGGGAAGTGCTGCAGCCCGATCGGGAGTACGTGGCGTTGGCGACGCGCCTCACGCTTTCGTCGTTCCGGTCGCTCCCGCGCTTCTTGCGGGGAACCTCACAGATTCGCAAGCAGCTCGAAACCCAACCCGGGCTCGTCGGCTACTCGCTGAACACCGACTTCCCTCACAAGACGTTCTTCACGCTTTCGGCGTGGATCGACAATGAAAGCGTGAATGCGTTCGCCCACGCCGCTCCCCACCGCGACGTCGTCGCGGGACTGCGGCCGATTATGAAAGACAGTCAGTTCGAGTTTTTCAGCGCGCGCGGTGACGAGTTGCCCCTGTCGTGGGGTGACGCAATGGCGCGATTGTTTCCGTCAACAAGCCCATGAATCAGCGAGGAGCAGTACCGGCATGACCACGGTCGAGAACCTCTACCTGACCGGCAACTACGCGCCCGTGCCCGATGAGCTCTCCGCGGTCGACTTGCCGGTGAGCGGTCGTCTTCCGCAGGAGCTGCAGGGCCGGTACCTGCGCAACGGACCCAACCCCGTGCTCGCGCCCGAGCCATCCACGTATCACTGGTTCACCG
The DNA here is from genome assembly GCA_963837155.1 of uncultured Actinomycetes bacterium. Lineage (GTDB taxonomy): Bacteria > Actinomycetota > Acidimicrobiia > IMCC26256 > PALSA-610 > DASQHW01. Next base: position 412,399 of record CAWIMB010000001.1, read on the forward strand.
GCGACGGCATGGTCCACGGCGTTCGCCTGCGCGACGGGAAGGCCGAGTGGTATCGCAACCGGTGGGTCCGGTCGGCGAATGTTGCCGCGGCACTCGGTGAGCAGCCGCGCCCCGGCCCGGTGCACGCCGGCATGGACTTCTCGGCGAACACCAACGTGATCGGTCACGCGGGCCGCACGTTCGCGATCGTCGAGGCCGGTGCCCGGCCCTACGAGCTCTCCAACGAGCTCGAGACCGTCGGGCCGTGCGACTTCGACGGCACGTTGCCCGGCGGCTATACCGCGCACCCCAAGCGCGACCCGCAGACCGGTGAGCTGCACGCGATTTCGTACTTCTGGGGCTGGGGCAACAAGGTGCAGTACTCGGTCATCGGTATCGATGGCCGGGTGAACAAACTCGTCGACGTTGACGTCAGCGGCTCGGTCAGCGTGCACGACATGTCGCTCACCGAGCGCTACGCGGTGATCTACGACCTGCCGGTCGTGTTCGATCTCGAGGCCGCAGGCGCGGGTGCGAGCTTCCCGTATCGCTGGGACCCGGAGTACAACGCGCGCGTTGGATTGTTGCCGCGCACGGGAACGGCCGACGACGTGAAGTGGTTCGACGTCGAGCCGTGCTACGTGTTCCACCCGCTCAACGCGTACGACGACGGCGATCAGGTCATCCTCGACGTCGTGCGCCATCCGCGCATGTTCGCAACCGACCGCCACGGCCCCAACGAAGGCGGAACAACACTCGACCGGTGGACGATCGATATCCCGGCCGGGAAGTTGCGCGAGGAACGCGTCGACGATCACAGCCAGGAGCTGCCGCGTGTCGACGAGCGTCGCGTCGGTCGTCGCCACCGGTTCGGATACGCGATGACCGTGCCGGACGGTGCGCTGGTCAAGCACGACTTCGAACGCGGAACGACCGAGGTTCGTGCTTCCGACACGGTGCACGCCGGCGAAGCCGTGTTCGTACCCCGAGCTGACGACGCGGCCGAGGACGACGGCTGGGTCATGAGCATCGTCTACGACGCCCACCGCGATGCCAGCGACCTCGTCGTGCTCAACGCGCAAGACTTCACCGGCGAACCGCAAGCGGTCGTGCACCTCCCCGCCCGCGTGCCCTTCGGTTTCCACGGCAACTGGATCCCCGACGGGGTGTAGTCAATCGGCGCGGGGGATGGCGCGGCCTTGGAAGTCGCCGATCAGGGAAACCTGTACGCGGTCGCTGTCAGGTGCGGCGTCGAACTCGGACAGCTTCTTGCGGTAGTAGTCGGCGCGCATGTCACCCTCGGATGCGGCGTTGTACGTCGGGTACAGCGCGCGGCGCGCGACCGATGACGTGTTCGGACCGCTGCGGTGGGGCGTCCGCGAGTGGAACCAGAGTGTCTGCCCGGCGCGCACCTCGACCGGGTCCCACTGCATCGTGTCGACGATCTCACTTCTGATGCAGCCGACGTCGTCAACCGGGAGCGCCTCGTGGTGCATGCGGGACACGACTTCAAGACAGCCGTTGTCGGCGAGCGAGTCGTCGATCGCCACCATGCACGACACGTGGGTGTCGATGAACGGATACGCGGGTGCGTCCTGGTGGGGCGCGTAGCCGGCGCCGCCCGCAAGCTTGTAGTTGATCTTCTCCTTGTACAGCACGGCGGGTTCACCGAGCAGCGCGCCCGCCGTCTCGAGCAGCGGGCCCGTCGTGAGCAATGCACGGAGCCCGTCGTGGAACGGAATCAAGTTCTCGCTCCGGCACAGCTTGGGACCGTCGTCAGTCATCTCGCGGTGGTGCAGCCAGCCGTCACCGGCGTCAGGCCACGACGCGATGTCGTCGGCCCATCCCTGTAACTCGCGCACGCCGTCATGGTCGAGCGTCGAGACGAGCAACCACCCCGTCTCCTTGAAATACGCGTAGGGGTCATTCATATGGGTCGACTCCGCGCTCCGCTCCCCTCCGGTCGCTGCGCTGTCGTCTCTCCCATCGGACATTGACCGTAGTCGGTCTACGATCTCGCTCGTCGGGGAACCAAGGAGCGCCGATGGAGTGCGCGAGCTGCGGGAAGGCAAACCGCGCCGGCGCTCGCTTCTGCGGCGGGTGCGGTGCGCCACTCGTCCTGCGCTGCGACTCGTGCGGCGCCGAGCGCGAGGCGGACGCCAAGTTCTGCGACACCTGCGGGAATGCATACGCCGCGGCACCTGCGCAAGCCGCGCCCGGCACGCGCAAGGTCGTCACCGTCCTCTTCACCGACCTCGCCGGGTCGACGTCACTGCACGAACGCACCGACGCCGAGGCGGTGCGGCGGTTGATGCAGCAGTACTACGCGGCGGTGCGCACCGCGATCGAGATGCATCAGGGCACGGTTGTCAAGCTCATCGGCGATGGCGTGATGGCCGTGTTCGGGGTGCCGCATGTCGCCGAAGATGACGCGCTCCGCGCCGTGCATGCCGCCGTCGCGGCCCAGGACGCGTTTAACCGTCTGGCGGAGGACGTCGCCGACCGGCTCGGATCGCTTTCGATGCGCGTGGGCATCAACACCGGCGAAGTCGTCGTGAGCGAGGCAGACGACGACGTCGTCGGTGATCCAGTGAACGTCGCAGCGCGCCTCGAGCACGCGGCACCGGATGGCGGCGTGCTCATCGGCGAGGCGACGCGGCGACTCGTGCACGAGAAGGTGACGCTCGCGTCCGCGGGTGAGCTCGCGCTCAAGGGCCGCGCCGACCCTGTCCCCGCGTATCGCGTCGTGTCGCTGCAACCACCGGACGACACCCGGACGACGGTGTTCGTCGGCCGCGACCGCGAACTCGAACGTCTCCTCGCCGTGTACGACGACGCCGCGGGCGGGGCGCGGGCACGGCTCGCGATGGTCATCGGCTCGCCCGGTCTCGGCAAGTCTCGGTTGCTCGCCGAGCTCACACGCGATCTCGACAGTCGCGCCACGGTGCTGTTCGGACGCTGCGATCACGCGGGCGGCGGGACGTTCGCGCCGCTGGCGGACGCACTGCGTCTGCTCACGGGCCTCGACGAGAGCGCACCTGCCGATACCGCGCGTGCAGCGATCGCCGACCTCATCGCGGAGGAGGAGCCTGAGCGCGACCGTATTGTCACCGGCGTCGCATCGCTGCTCGGCGGTTCGGCACCATCGACCGAGGAAGCGTTCTGGTCGGTGCGGCGGTTCCTCGCGACGCTCGGGCGCTCGCGTCCGGTCGTCCTGACCCTCGACGACCTGCACTGGGCCGAGCCGCTCCTGCTGGATCTGATCGGGCACCTCATCGAATGGAGCGGCGACGTCCCGTTGTTCGTGCTCGGCGCGGCCCGACCCGAACTTCGTGACGCACGATCGTCGCTCACGGTCGCCGGCGGCATCGTCACCGACGTCGTGACCCTCGACGGCCTGGATGCTCGCGCCGCGACACGCCTCGCGGCCGACGTGATCGGCACCGAGCAGTTGCCCGCGGCCGTCGCCGGACACGTCCTCGCGGCGAGCGAAGGGAACCCGCTGTACCTGCGCGAGCTGGTGCGCATGCTGGTCGAGGACGGCGCAGTGGTGCAATCGGGCGAGCAGTGGGTGGCGACCGTCGAGCTCGCCGAACGCGAGATGCCGCCGACGATCCACGCCCTCCTCGCCGCGCGCATCGAACGTCTCCGGCCGGAAGAGCGGACGGCACTGGAGCGCGCCTCGGTGATCGGCAAACAGTTCTCGAACGCCGCACTCGAGCACCTCTTGCCCGCGAACTTGCGCGCCGATCTCGACCCATGTCTCGAGGCACTGCGACGACGCGAGCTCATCGAGCGTGACACCGGTTGGTTCCTCGGTGACCCCGTATACCGCTTCCATCACGTACTGATTCGAGACGCCGCGTACCGCCGGCTGTTGAAGGGGTCCCGCGCCGAGCTGCACGTACAGTTCGCAGACTGGCTGGAAGCGCGGGCCGGTGACACGCTCGCCGATCACGACGAGACGCTGGGCTGGCACCTGGAGCAGTCGCACCAACATCTGCGCGAGCTCGGGCCGCTCGACGAGAGCGGGCGCGCGTGCGGTGCGCGGGCGGTGCGCCATCTGGCCGCGGCGGGGAGACGGGCGCTCGCACGCGACGACGTCGCGGCCGCGGCCGGCCTGCTCGGACGCGCGATTGAATGCGCCGAGCCAACCGACGACGAACGCGCCGACCTGGCGCTCGACTGGTGCGAAGCGCTGCTCGCCGCGGGCGACGTCGACAATGCGCGCACCGCGGTCGACGAGCTCGCACAATCGATCGGCGGTTCCGCTCGCTTGCGTGCATGGCACGCGTGCTTCGCCGCGCAGCTGGCTGTGCTCACCGCACCCCAGCACCTTCGCGAGACCGCCGGAGCGGTCTCGGAAGCGGCCGACACGCTCGCCGCCGCCGGCGACGACGCGGGCGAGGCGAAAGCGCGCTGGGTACACGCCCTCGCGCTCGGCGCGGCTCGGAGAGGTAGGCGCCACGGAAGCGGCGCTCGAACGCGCGCTGGCCGCCGCGCGCAAGGCCGGCGACCGGCGCCGTGCGAATGCGGTGCTTGCCGCTGCGCCGCTCGCGCAACTCGCGGGACCGAGCCCGGTGACGCGGCGAGCGGCCGGTGTCTCGACGTCGTGCGCGTGCTGCGAATCACCGCGGGTGCACCGGCGGTCGAAGCCGTCGCGTTGCGGTGCCAGGCCGTGCTCGAGGCACTGCGGAGTCGCACCGACGCGGCGCGCCGCATGATCGGTGCGTCTCGGCGCATTGTCGAGGACCTCGGTGTCGCACCGCGCTTGCTCGAGACCGAGATGTTCGCGGGGATGGTCGAGCTGCTCGCTAGTGAACCCCTGGACGCCGAGCGTCACCTGCGTGCGTCCTACGACGGATTCCGCAGCCGCGGCTTGCGCGTCGACGCCGCGCAAGCGGCGGCGCTCCTCGGCCGCGCGCTGCTCGACCAGGGCCGCGCCGCCGAAGCCGAAGCACTCAGCCACGAAAGCGAGGAGCTCGCCGGCGACGACCTCAAAGCGGGAATTGCGTGGCGTGGCGTGCGCGCCGAGGCGCTCGCGCGAGGGGGTGAGCACGAGGCCGCCTTGCAGCTCGCACGGGATGCTGTTGCGCTCGCGTCGGCGACCGACGCCCTCCTCGACCACGCCGATGCGCGCGTCGCGCTCGCCGTCGCACTCCGCGCCGCCGGGCACCCCGAAGAAGCCGCGGCCGAGAACGCGCGTGCGATGGAGCTGTGGGAGGCCAAGGGTGCGACGCATCTCGTCGAGCGCGCCCGCGGCACTCCGCACGACACCGTCGAGGCTGTTCGCGCGCCGTCCGGCCCGAGCGAGATCGACGCCTACTTCGCCAACCTCGCGACCCGCGCCGTCGAGCGCACGATCGATGCCCTGAATGCAGGCGATTGGCCGGCGTTTGTCGCGCTGGTGGCGCCGGTCTACGTTCTCGAGGACCGCACGCGGTTCAGCTCCGGAATCGAGCTCGACCGCGAGCGCTACGTCGCGATGAACCGCGGCGTAGTTGCGGGCGGGATGTCATGGGCGGTGGAAACGATCGCCACGCGCGGTCAGCATCTCTCACTGCACCACGCCCGCTGGAACGTTGAGTACGGCCCGATTGGATTGAGTCAAAACGAGCTCCTCACGCTCGACGAGGTGGACGACGAGGGGCGGCGTTGCCACGCGGTTCACTTCGACACCGACGACCTCGATGCCGCGTATGCGGAGCTCGATGCGAGAGGTGGGACCGACGAGAGCCACGGCCATGCGCAAGCCGTTGCCGCGCAGGATTGGGCCGGATTCCGCGCCCTATTGGCCGATGATCATGTACTCCTCGACTACCGGCCCCTCGGCTGGGGCACGCTCCGCGGCCCCGACGCTTACGTCGAGATGATTCGCGGTCTGGCCGAGATCACGCACGAGCTGCGACTCGTGACCTACCACCGCGTGCGCCATGGTCAATACGCCCTCTCGGTAGCAGCAACGACGGGCCGGGGCGAGGGTGGTCGGTTCGAGAACCCGCTCGTCAACTTGCGCGAGTACGACGACGCGGGCCGCATCCGTCGTCACGAGATGTATGCGCTCGACGAGTTCGCCCGGGCGCGCGAGCGGTTCGAGTCGTTGTGCGCTTCGCTCCCGGGCCGTTCGAGTGTCGAGACGCATGGCTTCGACAACGACGTGACCGAGAACTTCCGTCGGATCGCGGCCGCATATGACAACAACGACTGGGCGGCGTTCGTCGACACACTTGCTCCCGGTGCAATGTCTGATGACCGTCGCGCGCGCGTCACGCTTCGCGGGGAGGACTTGGTGCAAGCGGCGCGCGTCATCTGGGAGAACGCGTCGATCGTCTGGCAGTTCGATGTCGTGGCGACACGCGGGCAACGGCTCGGGTTGGCGCATGTGCGCATGAGCGGGACCGACCATGCGGATGGCCCGTTCGACGACGAGCACTACTCACTCGCGGAGGTCGACGACGACGGCCGCCGCGTGCACACCATCGCCTTCGCTCCCGACGACCTCGACGCCGCGTACGAGGAACTCGACGCGCGGTACCCCGGAACCGTCGATCCCGAGACGGCGCGACACGTCGAAGCGGCCCGTGCCCACACAGATGCGGTCGCTGCCCAGGACTGGGAGGCGCTCGCGGCGATGCACACCGCTGACCTCGTCGTCGAGGACCATCGTCCGGTCGGCTGGGGCACGCTGCACGGCGTCGACGCGTATCTCGAGCTGATGCGGTCGCTCGGCTCGTTGGCGCGCGATCTCACTTTTCCAGTGCATCACCGCCTGAACGATCGTCACATGACATTGGTCGCGGTGACAATGACCGGAGAGGGCGACGGCGGACCATTCGAAATGGCGACCGTCGGCGTGTTCGAGCGAGACGAACGCGGTCGTCTGCGGCGCTGGGATGTCTATGACCCCGACCAACTTGCGGAGGCCAAGACACACTTCGACGCCGCGTGCCGAACGGGCGCCGGCACCTCGACGGTCGAAACACACGGCTTCGACAACAAGGCGACGGATTTCCTCCAACGGTTCGTCCACGCGTTCGACACTCGCAACTGGCCCGGCGTCGTCGCGACGCTCGCTGACCATTCTGTGTTCGACGATCGGCGCTCCCTGAACCGGTTCGAGGTTTGGGATGAAACCGCACTCGAAGCGACTCGCCTACTGTTCGACCGCCCCACGATCGTATGGCATTTCGACCTGCTTGCATCGCGTGGCGCGCGACTTGCGTTGTGCCGCTTACGGCAGTCGGGCACGGATCGCATGGGTGGGACATTCGAGGGTGAGCACCTCTCGCTGACCGAGGTTGATGACTCCGGCCGGCGCATCGCGACCATCCTGTTCGGCCTCGACGACATCGACGCCGCGTACTACGAGCTCGATGACCGCTTCGCCGCCGGCGAGGCCGCAGGTGCGAGCCTCGTGTGGCAGTCGTTGCGGACGGGCATGCGCGCGTACGCGACGGACATGGAAGCGCTGGAACAAGAGTTTCCACCGGAGTTCTCGGTCACTGACCATCGGCCACTCGGGTGGGGCACGCTTGACCGAGCGTCGTACCTCGACTTGGCGCGTGCTACGGAAAAGCTGAGCGACGCCCGGCGCAACCGCGTGCAACACGCCCTCGCCGTCGACCCGCGCGGGGCGATCATCGTGTCACAGCTCGAAGGTGTCGCGGACGGCGCACCCTTTGAACTCTCCTCGGTCATCGTCTCCGAGACTCTTCCCGACGGTCGACCGATCCGTCTTGGGTTCTACGCGCTCGACCGACTCGACGACGCATGGGCGCGGTACCGCGAAATCACTCGCGGATCGGCGCTGCCCTTCTTCGAGAACGCCGCGACGCGATCGGTGCATGCCTACGCCGCGGCGTGGAACGCGCGCGACTGGGACGGAGTAGTCGCGGTCTATTCGCCTCGTCTCCTGGTCGACGACCGCCGCTCGGGGAGCATGATCGAGGTCGACGCCGACCAGTATTTCGAGGCCACCCGACCGGGGTTCGACCTGCCGGACTCGACGTGGACCGTCGAGATTGTGGCGACGCGTGGGAAGCGACTGTGTCTCACTCGCGACCGATGGGTCGGCGCCGGCGGTGCGGTCGACACGAGCGAAGTCGAGTTGCTCGGTGTCATCGAGGTGGACGACGACGGCCGGCAGGTACACCGCGTCAGCTTCGATGCGGACCAACTCGACGCCGCGTACGAGGAGCTCGACGATCTCTTCGCCGCCGGCGAAGCCTCTGTGGCGAGTGCCGTATGGCAGAAAGCAAGGAACCTCGTCCGCGCCTATGGACGAGATCACGAAGCGTTTGCCCGTGAGTTGCCCACGGAGTTCTGGGCACACAACCACCGGCCGCTTGGATGGGGAACGCTCGACCGTGCGACGTATCTCGACATGGTGCGCGCGACTTCGGAGATGACCGAACTGCAGACCCGGACGCGACATGCGCTCGCAATCAATCCGCGCGGCACACTCAGCGAGGTGCGCTCCGAAGGTGTACTGACCGACGGCGGTCCGTTCGAACTGGCGTCGCTCATCGTCGGCGAAATCCTCCCCGACGGTCGCCCGATCCGCCTGGACTTCTACGCGCTCGACTGCCTCGACGATGCATGGGCGCGCTACCACGAGATCATCAATCCGCGTGTGCTCATCCCGCCCAACGCGGCGACGCGCGCGACCGACCGCCACACGCAGCTCTTCGAGAGGCGCGATTGGGACGCAGTTCGGGAGCTGTTTGCCGAGGGACTGGTCTACGACGATCGCCGCTACGGCACGGTCGGCGACAGAGAGACCATGCTCGCCTCGAATCGGCTCGTGGCTTCAGCCGGAACGACCGTTGTTCGTACGCTGCTCGCGACGGCGGGCGATCGGCTGACGCTCGAGCACTATCACTGGGTAGCCGGCCGCGAGGGTGCGCAGAATGAAGGCGAGCACCTGTCGCTCAACGAGGTCGATGCCGAGGGCCGGATCACCGCCATCGTTTCGTTCAACGTCGACGACCGACGCGCGGCCAACGACGAGCTGCAGGCGAGATATGCCGCCGGCGAAGGACGCGAGGTACTCCCGCCGGTCGCGTTCGACTACCTGCAAGCGATCAAAGAGCACGATCTCGAATCGGCGCGTGCGCTCGTGGCCGACGACTGCGTGCTCGACGACCGCCGGCGGGTTGGTTTGGGCGGCATCGAGGGCCGCGAGAGCTGGGTCAACACACTTGCCACCGTGTGGGCGCAAGCCCCGGACGCCGTCATCGAGACGATCCGCCACGTTGCGGTCGAGCCACACGGCTTCGTCGCGGTCGTCAGGCTGGCCGGTACCGTCGCATCGGGTGACATGGGCGCGTTCGAATCGTTCTTCGTCAGCCTCACCGCATACCGGGACGGCAAGGTCGCCCTCGGCGTGATGTACGAGCTCGAGGAGCTCGACGTCGCAGTGCGTCGGCTCGAGGAGCTTCGCCCCGGTGTCCTTGGGCTCCCGCCGAACGCGGCGGTCCAAGTGCTCGACCGAATTGATACCGCGATGCGCATTCGTGACTGGACAACAATCCGCGAGCTCTGTGCGGAGAAGATGGTCTTCGAGGATCGCCGGACGGTGGCGCGAACGATCACAGACCGCAACAGCTGGGTCGACTCATATCAGTTCGCGGCCGAACACGGGACGTACCGCGTACAACCATTGGGGAGTTCGGTCAGCGGCTCGTCTTGGTCTCGTTGCGGTGGCAGCCCGCCGATGAGCGCTCACCTATTCAGTTCGATCACCTCCTCGCTCTCGACGAGGTCGATGTCGACGACCGGCTCGTCGCGTCGATCGTGTTCGACCGGCGGGACGAAGACGCAGCGCGTGCCGAGGCAGGGCGGCGCTTCCTCGCCGGGGAGGGAGCGCCGTTCCAAGCAACCTTTGCCGCGATCCAGGCTTACGGTGAGGCATTCTACGGGCGCGATTACGACAAGCTTCGTGCGAGCCTCGACGACCGCTTCGTGCTGCACGACCATCGGCCATCGGGCCTCGGCGAGATTGTCGGCGCTGACACGTACATCGCGTCGGTGCAGGCACTCCACGACCTTGCGCCGATCTCGACCGGCGAACTCGTCGCCATCCTTGCGTTCGATCATCACGGACGCGTCGGGCTGACCCGCCTGCACGGAACGGTCGCCGAAGGCGGGACCTTCGAGAACGAGTTCATCGGCATGTTCATCGTGCGCGACGGACGCGTTCACCGATTCGAGTTCTTCGATGTCGCCGACCTCGACGTCGCGCTCGAGCGCTTCGAAGCCTTACGGGCGGGATAGGGCGTGGCCGTACGGGGACTCGACGAGGTCGTGATCGATTGCGCGGAGCCGGCAACGCTCGCGCGCTTCTGGGCCAGGGTCTTCGGTGTGGAACCGGTTGTGTCCAACGAGCAGTGGGCGTACGTCGACGTCCCCGGCGCGACGACCGTCGCATTCCAGAAAGTCCCCGAACCGAAGGCGATCAAGAACCGCTTGCATCTTGACGTCTTGGTCGATGACATACCGGCCGAGGCCGACCGACTGCTCGGTCTCGGCGCCGCTCGTGTTGGCGACGTTCACGATGATGCGCCTGGCCAGTTCCAGGTGATGCTCGATCCCGAAGGCAACGAGTTCTGTGTCGTGTGGTACCCGACAACGGCGAGTGAGGTCTCCGCGAACGGGACGCGGATCTTCGTCCTTGCCGACGAGGACGACGACTGGGACGCGCCCGCGGCGGTAGTGCTCGAGATGCCGCCCGGCTACGTGCTGTTCCGCCACGCGCACATTTGCCACCGCTTCGAAGTCATCGTGAAGGGCTCGCTCGAGGCCGACGGAAAATGGCTCGGCCCTGGCGATGTCATGACCGCCAAGCCGGGCGAGATGTACGGGCCGCACACGGCCGGCCCGCAAGGCTGCACGACCGTCGAAGTGTTCGGCAGCTTGGAAGGCGTCTTCCGGGTCATCGCCGCGTCGGGCACGGAGACGCGCGAGTTCGATTTCCGCACTGGCGACGTACCGGATGATTATCAGCCGCTGATGTGAGCGATCGTGTCCTACGCTGCGGGCGATGGGCGAGAACTCCCGGCGCACGTTGCCGCACATGTCGCACTGGGGCGCATTCCGCGTCACCGTCGAGGACGACGCCATCGTCAGTGTCGAGGGCCATCCCGACGACCCGGCACCATCGCCACTCCTTGGCAACTTTGTTGAGGGCGCGCGGAGTGAAGCGCGCGTCATGAGACCTGCGGTGCGTCGAGGCTGGCTCGAGCGCGGTCCAGGTCCCGACGATCGCCGCGGCGCCGACGAGTTCGTCGAAGTCGAGTGGGGTGAGGCACTCGATCTCGTCGCGGGCGAGCTGCAACGGGTCCGCGCCGAGCAGGGGAACGAAGCAATCTTCGGCGGCTCGTACGGGTGGGCGAGCGCCGGGCGCTTTCATCACGCGCAGAGCCAACTGCACCGCTTCCTGAATTGCATCGGCGGCTACACCGCGTCGGTCAACAGCTACTCGCTCGGCTCGTCAGAGGTGATCCTGCCCCACGTCGTGGGTGGCGCCGACGAAGTGCTACGCCGTGCGACGACATGGAAGGCGATCCTCGACAACACCGAACTGGTCGTTGCGTTCGGTGGCATGAACGTGAAGAACGCGTTCGTGAGCCCGGGCGGCGTCACCCGGCACACGCTGCCGCCGAGCCTCGCCGAAGCCGGTCGTCGCGGCCTCGCCTTCGAGCTGTTCAGTCCGTTGCGGAGCGACCTCAATCCCGACGTGCGGGCGACATGGCACCCAATCGTGCCCGGCACCGACACCGCGGTGATGCTCGCGCTCGCGCACGTGCTGATCAGCGAGGGCCTGTACGACGCTGCGTTCCTCGACAGATACTGCGTCGGCGCCGACCGTCTCATCGCGTACATCCGGGGCGACGACGACGGCGTGCCGAAGGACCCGGCGTGGGCCGAACGGATCTCGGGCATTGCGGCCGACACGATCCGCGACGTCGCCCGGCGCATGGCACAGCACCGCACGCTCGTGACGGTGAGCTGGGCGCTCCAACGCACGCGTCACGGTGAACAACCAGTGTGGATGGGCATCGCGCTCGCGTCGCTGCTCGGCCAGATCGGCCTCCCCGGTGGAGGGTTCGGTCACGGCTACGGCTCGATGGCCGACGTCGGCACGCCACGCGTGCCGTATCCCCTGCCGGTGTTCTCGCAGGGTCGCAACCCCATTGACACGTTCATTCCGGTAGCGCAGATCACAACGCTGCTCGAAAACCCCGGCGGAGCGCTCGACTACAACGGCCGTCGTTTGCGACTGCCCGACATCCGACTCGTGTACTGGGCGGGTGGCAATCCGTTCCACCATCACCAGGACCTGAACCGGCTACGTCGCGCGCTCGCGCGACCCGACACCGTCGTCGTGCACGAACCGTTCTGGACGGCGACGGCGCGCCACGCGGACATCGTGCTGCCCACGACGACCACGCTCGAACGCGACGACGCCGGCGTGGGCCGGAACGACGGCTACGTGATTGCGATGCCCCGGGCCCTCCCGCCGTACGGCGAGGCGCGCGACGACTACGAGGCATTCGCCGAGCTCGCCAAGCGGCTCGACACCTACGACGACTTCACCGAAGGTCGTACCGCACGCGATTGGGTGGAGCACATCTACGAGCGATTCCGCGAGCGCGTTTCGGAACGCGACGTCGACGTTCCACCCTTCGACGAGTTCTGGGCAACGGGCGAGGCGCGACTCCCGGTGAGCTCGGACGACCACACGCTCTTCGACCGGTTCCGCACAGACCCCGACGAACACGGGCTCAAGACGCCGAGCGGCCGGATCGAGCTCTTCTCCGAGACGATCGACGGCTTCGGCTACGACGACTGCCCCGGCCACCCCGTCTGGCTCGAACCCGAGGAGTGGCTCGGTGGCGCGCGTGCCGAGCACTTCCCGCTGCACCTCATCGCGAATCAGCCGGCATCGCGCCTGCACGGTCAGCTCGACGCCGGCGTGTACAGCCGCGCGTCCAAGGTCGCGGGCCGCGAACCGATCCGCATCCACCCCGACGACGCGGCCGTGCGCGGGATCGCCGACGGCGACATCGTGCGCGTGTTCAACGACCGCGGCGCGTGCCTCGCGGGCGCGGTCGTGACCGAAGGCGTTCGGCCCCGAGTGGTGAACCTGTCGACGGGCGCGTGGTACGACCCGGTCGATCCGTCGGTCGCCGGGTCACTGTGCGCCCACGGCAACCCGAACATTCTCACCGCCGACCGGGGCTCGTCGCGCCTGGCGCAAGGGTCGAGCGGCCAGCACGTGCTCGTGGAGATCGAACGCTACGAGGGTGAGGCGCCGCCCGTACGCGCGCACCAGCCTCCGTCATTCGCACCTAGACAGTGACGCCTTTCGGCGCTTGCTGCTTCATGAAGCCGAAGAGGTAGCCCGCGATGCGACGCATCTGGATTTCCTCGCTGCCTTCGGTGATCCGGTAGCGGCGGTGGTGCCGGTAGATGTGCTCGAACGGCATGTGGCGCGAGTAACCGAGGCCTCCGTGCACCTGCATCGCGCGGTCGGCCGCTTCGCAGCACAACCGGTTCGACCAGTAGTTGCACATCGAGACCTTGTCCGACACTGAGAACGCACCGTAGGTATCCATCCCCCACGCGGTCTTGTGGATCAGTGCGCGCAGCATCTCGCACTGCGTCTGCAATTCGACCAGCGGGAACTGGATGGCTTGGTTCGTTGCCAACGGCTTCCCGAACGGCGCGCGCACCTTGGCGTACTCGACGGCCTGGTCAATGCAGAACTGCGCCGCACCGAGGCTCGATGCCGCTTGGCGAATGCGGTTCTCGTTGAAGAAGTGCTGCACGACATGCAGCCCGCGACCTTCCCCGCCGAAGATCGCGCTGTGCGGCACGCGCACGTCGGTGAGCCGGATGTGCGCGTGATCGGTCGGCATGTTGAAGGTCCAGAGGAACTCGACGATCTCGAAACCGGGGCTCTTCGTCGGCACGAGGAAGGCGGTGATGCCATGACCGTCGCCGGCCGACCCGCTCGTGCGCGCCATGATCATGTCGTACTGCGCGGCGTGCATCCCGGTGTTCCATGTCTTCTCGCCGTTGATGATCCACTCTTCACCGTCGCGCACGGCTGAGGTCTCCATGTGCGTCGCGTCCGAGCCGTGCGCGGGTTCGGTGATGCCGAACGCAAACCCGCGGCGACCCTCGGCGAGGTCGTCGATCCACTCGCGCTTCTGCTCGTCGGTGCCGTAGTTGATCATCAGCAGCAACCCGACGTTGTTGCCGACGATCGCGTGCTCATTCTGCAGGTCACAGTGCAGGCCGAGCCCTTTGCGCGCGAGGTGCTCGCGGATCACTGCCATGCCGAGGTTCGAGCCGTCCTTCCCGCCGTACTCCTTCGGGAACGGATAGCGGTAATGGCCGGCCGCGTCGGCGCGGCGGAGAGCCTCGTGGAGGAGCGCCTCCCACTCGTGGTTGGGCAGACCTCCCCGGTCCCAGTCCGTGCGCGTGTCCTCGCGGCGGTGGTCGAAGAACCGAATGTTGTCGTTGGACTGCTCGAGCGGCGTGATCTCCCGCTCGATGAACTCGTCCAGCTCGACCAGGTAGTCGCTCAGTTCTTTGGGAAGCTCGAAGTCCATGATGCTTGTCGCCCTCGCTACGGCTCGGGATACCCGAGCCGCTCTACGCTCAGGACTCCTGCGAGTGAGCTCCGCTGCGCTTCGCTCACCGCGTCGTGCCTATGTCCGTCCACGTGCCAAGACGCTACCGATCGCGTAGCGTCAGTGCCCGTGGATGTCGCTTCCTTCGACGAGATTGCGACCGAATTCCGCAGGCGGATCGAGCGCACGGTCTGGTGCACGATGACGACCGTCGACTCGCGTGGTCGGCCGCGTGGCCGGCTCGTGCACCCGGTGTGGGAGGAACCGACGGGCTGGCTCGCGACATTTCGGCGGTCGTTCAAGGCCAAGCACCTCGAGGCGAATCCGTGGGTCTCGCTCGCGTTCTGGGACCAGGAGCAAGAACAGGTCTACGTCGACGTGCGCGCGACCTGGGTCGACGATGACGCGACCAAGACGCGCCTCTGGGAGCTGTACTCGACCAAGCCCGAGGGCTATCCCCTCAGTGGGTTCTGGAAGGGAAATGACGATCCCAACTACGGGTTGTTGCGTTTGGATCCGTGGCGGATCGAGGTGTGGTCGGTCAAGGGGTTATTCGCACGAACCCCGCCGCAGGTGTGGCGGAGCGGGGAGTAGGAGTCCGAGGAACCATGCCGAAGCCGATGCACATGACCAAGCGGTTGTCGTTCGACGGTGCCGTCGACGCCGACGGACACATCCTCGAACCACCCGACCTGTGGGAGAAGTATCTCGAGCCTCGCTACCGGGACCGCGCGTTGCGGATCGTGCTCGATGACGACGGACTCGAAGAGCTCGAAATCGGCGGGATGCGTTCGAAGCTGAGCCGCCGCGGGTTTCCGTCGACGCTCGGCGCCATGGGCGACCCCGACCTGAGGTCGATGCAACTCGACCCGGTCCGTACCTACATGGAGGAAGCTCCGTACGGCAGCATGAACCCGAACGAGCGCATTGACGTGCTCGACGCCGAGGGCATCGACGCAGTTGTGCTCTACACAACGATCGGCTTGGTTTGGGAGGCCGAGCTCGATGACGTCGAGCTGAGTCAGGCGTACACCCGCGCGTATAACCGATGGATCTGCGACTTCTGCGCGGGCAACGATCGACTGATACCTACCGCGCACCTAACGCTTGGCGATCCGAGCGCGGCAGCCCGCGAGCTCGAGCGTGCGGTCGGCGACGGCGCACGGGGCGCGTACGTCGCGCCGTTCACGCACGACGGGAGGCCGCTCGGCCATCCCGACAACGACCCCGTGTTCGCGGCCGCGCAGGATCTGAACGTGCCGTTCGCGATCCACCCGACGTTCGAGCCGCAGTGGACCAAGGGCACGCGGATGGGAGCGTGGGAGAACGTGAAGAAGTTGCGGCTTCTCGCGTCGGTCACGGCATCCGACGGTGTCCGCCAACAATTCACCACGCTGTTCGACTACGGCGTCTTCGATCGCTTTCCGCGGCTGAAAGTCGTCGTCCTCGAGTCCGGCGGCGGCTGGATCGGCTACTGGCTCGATCGCATCGACGCGGTGTACGGCCATACGTTCGTCGGCACGCGCGTGCCGCTGGCCCGCAAGCCGAGCGAGTACTTCCGCGAGCGCGTGTGGATCTCCTGCGACCCCGACGAACGCACGATCCCGGCGCTGGCCCACCGGTTCGGGGCCGGCCGGTTCATGTGGGCATCCGACTTTCCCCACGCCGATCACACGCCCGAATACGTCGCCGACCTGGATGAACTGGCCGCTTCCTTCGACGAGGCCGACCGGCGACAATTCCTGGGCGACACCGCCCGTTCACTGTTCAAGATCACGGTGTGACGTGGAGCCAACGCGCGCCTGATCTTCGCGAGATCGCGATAGGGAGGCCAGCGTGTTCGGTCGACGATGGGGCGCCAGGGCCGAGGCGCTGAGGGAAGAGGTGCGCGCCAAGCTGGCCTCGAACGCCCACGAGCGCGCGCTGCTCACCGACGCGATCACAAAGCTCGAATCGACTCTCTCGGGTGAGCTCGCTCACCGCGCCCAGCTCGAGTCGTCGACCGAAGCAGCGGTGGACAGCTTGCGCGCATCGGTCGCGGAGCACTCAACCGATCTCGCCGCGGCCGTCGAGGAGATCGCGCGCATGTGCGCGTTGCTGGCCGAGCGCATCGAGATCGAACGAGACGAGCGGCGCGCGCTGGTCGAGGCGGTCACCATGCTCGCGCGCCAAACAATGGAGCAGCGGCCGGCGCTCGAACTGGGTGAGCGGGAAGAGCGGTCCGAGCCGGGCGTGATCAAACCGCGGCTCGTCGGCGGCAATGTGTACGCGTCCACATCCGACGACGCGGAAATCGTGCTCGTCGACGAGACGGCGAACGGTCAAGATCGCATGTCGCGGCTCGCCATGGGTGCCGCGGTGCGTTGTCGTTTTGGTGACGGGTGGATCGAAGGCCTGGAGGTCTGCGAGGTCGTCGGCGACGGCGCTGATGTGCGTTACCGCATCCGGCGCGTGGTCGATCAATACGTTCTGCCCGCGCGGTTCGACCGCATCGACCTCGAGCTCGTCGGGGACTCATCACCCCCCAACGCCCGAGGGCGATGGTGGCAGTCCTGAACCCCGAGCGTTTCGACATGGTGGTCATCGGGGCGGGTCCGGCGGGGGAAAAGGGTGCCGCGCAGGCCGCGTACTTCGGCAAGCGCGTCGCGATCGTCGAGCGCAGCGCCCGCGCCGGCGGCGCGGCCGCGATCAATGCATGGGTACCGTCGAAGACGATCCGGGAAGCGGCGTTGTATCTGACCGGCTTCCGCCGGCGCGACGTGTACGAGGGCCTCAGCCTGGACCTCGACCCGTCGTTCGCGGTCGGCCGCCTCCGGGCGCGCTCGGACCACGTCGTCGATACCGTCACCAGTGAGGTTCGGTCGAACATCGACGCCCATGACATCGAGTTCGTGCAAGGGGACGCGCGGCTGGGCCCCGACCGAACGGTGCGCGTGAACGTCGCGAACGGCTCGCCTCGAGAGTTGCAGGCCGACGTGATCCTCATCGCGACGGGTTCGCGTCCGTTCCACGCGCCGGGCATCGACTTCGACGACCCCGACATTCTCGACTCGTCCACGATCCTGGATCTCGACCGGCCGGTCCAAAGTCTCGTGGTCCTCGGTGGTGGCGCGGTCGGCTGCGAGTACGCGTCGATCTTCTGCGCGCTCGGCGCGCAGGTCACGTTGGTGGACAACCGTCCGCGCCTCGTTCCCGTGATGGACCACGACGTGTCGGAAGGGCTGGCGGGCGCACTCCGGGCCGCGGGCGTTCGCGTCGTGCTCGACGCCGGGCGCGCCCAGGTAGCGCGCGACCAGGTGGGCCTCGCGGTCGAGATCGCGGGCCACGACGTGCTCCGCCCCGAGAAGGTGCTCTTCGCGGCGGGCCGCGCGGGCAACACGGAGGGCCTTGCGCTCGAAGACGCCGGCGTCGAGAGCGACGCGTACGGACGGATCAAGGTCGACGACTCATATCGAACGACCGCGGCGGGTATCTACGCCGCCGGCGATGTGATCGGTCCGCCCGCCCTCGCGTCGGTGTCGATGGAACAGGCGCGGGTCGCCGCTTGCCATGCCTTCGACATCACGTTCAAGCAGATGGTGGATCCGATCATGCCGATGGGCGTGTACTCCATCCCCGAAGCGGCAGCAGTCGGGATGACCGAAGCCCAGGCCCGTGGCGACGGGATCGACTGCGAGATCGGTATCGCGGCATTCGCGCACAACAGCCGATCGCTGGTCTCGGGAACCACCGACGGGTTCATCAAGCTCGTGTTCCGGCGCGACGACCGGCGCCTGCTCGGCGTGCATGTGCTCGGCGACTCCGCGACGGAGCTCGTGCACCACGGTCAATCGGTGCTGCACTTCGACGGCGCGATCGACTACTTCATTCAGGCCGTGTACAACGTCCCGACCTTGACCGAGGCATACAAGTACGCGGCCTACGACGGGCTCCAGCGCCTCGCGGGGCTCCTCAGCTGTAGAGGTCGACGAACGCGTGTGCAGTCGCGGTCATGCGCGACCGCAACGATTCCGGTTCCAGGACCTCGACGTCCGCGCCGAGCCGAAGGAGGTCGCGGAACGCGTCGTCGCCGCTTTCGAACGCCATCGTGCAACGTGTCCAACCGTCGTCGAGAGCATCGTGTGTCTTGATCGTCGTTCCCGATGTGCGCGACATCCACCGCAGCTCCTCGTAGCCGTACTGCGACGCGCGCACCTCGACGTCCACAGGTGGCAGCAACGATTCGAAGCCGGCGACGGACGCGTTCCAGTACTCGGCGAGTTCGAAGTCCTCCGGCCGAACGAAAGACTCGTCGAGTGTCGAAACGTCGTGCACCCGTGACACTCGATAGGTGCGCATCTCGCCGTCGCGGCGAGCGACGAGGTACCACACACCTGCCTTGTTCACGAGTCCGAACGGATCGAGCCGGCGCGGTGCAGGGCCGTCGGCACCAGGATGGCGATAGCGAATGTCAACCCGGCGGTCGTCCCACACCGCGGCGGCCAGGCTCGCGAGGTGGGGCTCGTTGCGAGTCGTGCGAAACCACGTGGGCGCGTCGAAATGGAAACGCTGGCGGGCCGACGCGGCGCGATCGGCCAGATCCTTGGGGAGCGACGCGAGCAACTTGAGTTGCGCGGCGCCGAGAACCGTGCCCAATCCCAGCTCGCCGACCGGGCCGGGCATGCCGGTCGCGAACAGGGCCTCGGCCTCCTTGGCGGTCAAGCCGGTGAGGCGTGTGCGGTAGCCGTCGACGAGCTGGCATCCGCCGTTGCGGCCGGGCTCGGCGTACACCGGCACACCGGCCGCGCTCAACGCCTCGAGGTCTCGGTAGATCGTGCGGACGGACACCTCCAGCGCCTCGGCCAGCTCGGTTGCAGTCAGGCGGCCCCGGTGCTGCAAGAGCAGTAAGAGCGAGACCAATCGGCTGGCGCGCACTTCTGAAAAGTAGCCGTTTTCCTGACAGGAGGTGTCAGGGTATCGGCGTACTGTGGACCAAACAACAACCGTGTAACCACAGGCGTGGTATCCCCAGGGGAGGGGCAGTGCATCCGGACATTCTTCTTCAGCTCGCGCGCACCGAAATGCACCAAAGGTTCCAGGACGCGGAGGTGCGGCGCCTCGCCACCTGGGCCCGCCGGCACACGAGGCCGGGCCGTCCCGCAATCGAGCCGCGCCGGAAGCTGGCGTTCGCGCGGCGTCCGAGCCTGCTCAGCCGCCGGACGCCCGTCGCTCGCCGCCGGATGGCCTAGGTCACCGCTTCCGCGCCTTGCCGCCGCTTCGGAGTTCGTGCCAGCTGCTCTCGGAGAGCTCGACGTCGAACTTCTTGGCGGCGGCTTGGATCCGCTTCCACGCGTGGTCGCGTTCCGCGTCGCTCACGCCCTCGACTTGATTGAACCGGGCGACTGCATTGCGAACGTGTTTGGCATCGGTCAACGGCTCTTTACGCTCCTTTGGGAACGCAAACTGCGTCGAGCGCAACTTGTTCTTGTCGGCAGGAGTCGCCATCGACTGATCCTCCTCGTGTTGTCGACGAATTCGCGCCTTGCATCGCGTACCTGCAATGCCTGGACCGGAAACGTCTGACGAAGCGGCGCGAGAATCGCTCGGTGCATCACGACATGGCCAGCCGACTCGCGAAACTCCGCTGGGATGTCATCAATGACGCGGTTGACCGCGACGGCTTCGCAGTCACCGCGTCTCCCATCCTCAACGCGGCCGAATGCGCGTCGCTCGTGCACGCCTTCGACGACGACACACAATTCCGATCGACGATCGACATGGCGCGGCACCGGTTCGGCCAGGGCTGTTACCGGTACTTCCGCTACCCCCTCCCCTCGGTCGTGGCCGATCTTCGGAACGCCGCGTATCCATACGTCGTCGAGATCGCGAATCGTTGGGCCAAAAGGCTCGGCGAACCCGCGCTCCCGCCCACGCACGGCGAGCTGGTGCGACTCTGCAACGAGCACGGTCAGACGCGTCCGACGCCCCTCGTGTTGCGCTACCACGAGGGCGATTGGAATGCGCTCCACCAGGACCTGTACGGCGACGTCGTGTTCCCGCTCCAACTCGCCGTCGCGTTGACGCAACCAGGCGTCGACTTCGACGGCGGAGAGATGCTGTACCTCGAACAGCGGCCGCGCGCGCAGTCTCGTGGCCACGCGGTGATGCCCGAGCGCGGCCACGGTGTGGTGTTCACCACCCGGTCGCGGCCGGTCAAGGGGACGCGCGGCACGTATCGCGTCGGCATGAAGCACGGCACGAGCACCGTGACCCGTGGCGAGAGGCTGACGCTCGGAATCATCTTTCACGACGCCGCGTAAGCATCCCTCGAAACGAGTCACACACATACCGCGCAAGCGCGTGACCTGTGTGACTCGTTCAGCCGGTTCGGTCGCGGAGGAGGGGCTCGAGCGCGGTGACGTAGTCGGTGAGGCGAGTGGCGAGCTCGACGACGAGTTCGGCATCGCTCAGATCGGGATCGGGCCACGTCTCGGAGACACGGCGCCACACGTCGGGTCGCCCGAGGAACGGGCCGACGACTGCTTCGGTGCCGATCACGCGCCGCCACCGCTTCTCGGTCTTGCGCAGATGCGCGAGCACCGCCTCGTTGTCGGCGACCCTGGAGTACTCGGCATGGAACCCAATCTCCAGCGCGAGCACTTTCGCCGCCTTGTCGTTGTCGGGTCCGATCACCTGCGCCTCGTAGTGCTCGCGTGGTGGCGCCTCGGGCCCGAACCACACCTTGATGCCATAGCGATGGGCGCGCAGGCGCAACTCGCCGAGCTCTTGCGGGGCCATTCCGCGCAGCGCGTATGCCACCTCGTCGAACAACGAGAGCTCCACCGGGAAAGCATCGTCGCGATGGGTAGCGTCCCGCACGTGACCAGCCTCGACCGTCGGCTCGATGCGGCCCGGGCCCGGGTCGTGGAACGCGGCCTGACGCCGCAGGCGGTCGCGCAGCTCATCGCGGTGGCGCGCGAGGCCCCGCCGGAGGCGCTGGCGCCGATCAAACAGCTCCTGAAGCGCTTCTTCTCCGACGAGTCATGGACGGCCGCGGATGATGACGCGCTCGCCGATGCCGTGGGGAGCGGCGGGACTCCCGGACGGCATGAGCTCGAGCCCGGCCTCATGGTGCTGTGGGATTGGGACACGGGACGGTTCCGGCTGCGCGTGGAGAGCGACGACCCCGGGACCATCGCCGACACCGGCCTCAGCCGCACGTTCGACGGTGTCGTACAGCCCCAGGCGACGCCGAGCCCGCGCACGCTGCGCTTCGCGACGCCGCCTCTGCACTCGGGCCCGAGCCGCGTCTACGACTCGGCCGCGGCCACGGTCGGCGACAAACGGGTCGCTCGCATCTTCGAAGCGTTCGCCGACGTCACCAACGTGCTCGTCGGACCGGATTTCGTGGCGGTGACGATCTCGCACGCAGACCGCTGGGAGGCACTGCTCGAACCGATGCTCGACACCGTTTCCGAGCAGTTCAGCGACCCTTCCCGCGACGCGGCAGCGGCCGCGCGTCCAAACGAGCCAGGCCGGCAGGAGGTCGAGCGGACGCGCGGCGCCGACCGCGCACCCCGAAGACTTGAACAAGCGTGGGCCGAGCTCGGTGGGCTACGCGCCAACGATGCGGATGACCTCGTCCGCATCCTCGCCGCGAGCCGCGACGTTGAGCCCGCGCGTCGCCAAGTGGCGGCCGCCCTCGTTGCGGACGCGCCACCCGACGTCGCGCGCGACACCTGGGAGCGCTTGCTCACCGACCGGCAGCGCATGGTGCGGCGCGCGGTCGTCGATGCAATTGTTGACGCGGCCCAACAGGAGCTCCGTCCGCTGCTCGAACACGCACTCGAGGACTCGGACGCGTGGACGCGTTGGAAAGCGATCACCGGCATCGCGGCGCTGGGCATCGACGCAAGCCGTCGCGCGGTTGCCGCGCGGGCCGATGATGCCGACTTTCGCGTGCGCCTCGAAGCCACGCGTGCACTCAGGGACGCGTCACAATCGGGCTAGTGCACCAGCAATCACTCGGGCGACGCGACGAGCCCGAGCAGCTGCACGTCGTGCACGCCGAGCCCGTGCAACGCCATTGTGCGCGTGCCGCGTACGCAGATCCACGGCGCGAACGCACCGGGCGAGTAGCCGATCGCCAGGAGTTCGCCCGGGCCCGCGGCGTCGCAGAGTCGGGCGGCCAGATTGATCGGGCGTCCGATGTAGTCGTCGCCGTCGAGGATCAGCACCTCGCCATGTGCGACTCCCCCGCGCAATCCCAAGGGTTGGTTCGCGCCTCGGCCGATGATCTCGGCGGCCGTGCCGATCGTGTTCGCGATGCCGTCGCCGACGATCATCGCGCCGTCACCGAGCCACTTGCCGATGAGGATGCCCTGGCGCGACGCGACCTCACGGGTCAGCGCGCGGAAGTCGTGTAAGGCCTCGATCGCGGCGGCGACACCATGGGTCGCGGTAAACCGCGTGAAGCCGCACAGATCGAGGAATGCGAATGCGCGCGCGACGGCAACCGGCGCGCGAACGGGAAGGACACCCAAGGGTTCCGTATTGTGCACGGCATCGTTCCGGCGCTGCGCTCTCGCCGGACGGAATTAATTGTTATCCACAAGCGAGAGGGGGACGATTCGTATGGCTGTCCAGCTGAACCACACGATCGTGTTGGTGCGTGACAAGTCGGCCTCGGCGACGTTCCTGGCCGACATCCTCGGGCTCAAGCCGCCGACCAGCTACGGGCCGTTCATGGTCGTCGAGGTCGACAACGGCACCAGCCTCGACTTCATGGATACGCCGGAGCAGATCCCCTGGCAGCACTACGCGTTCCTGGTCGGCGACGACGAGTTCGACGAGATCTTCGGTCGGATCCACGACCGGGCGCTTCCGTACTGGGCCGACCCGCATCACCAGCGGCCGGGCGAGATCAACCACCACGACGGCGGTCGCGGCGTGTACTTCGGGGACCCTGACGGTCACAACCTCGAGATCATCACCCGCCCGTACGGCAGCGGCGACTGACCGCGACGCGCCAGCGTTTGGGCAGTTTGACGCGGACGTCCGCGAACAACTGCCCAAACGCTGGCCGGGCCTGACCACGAGCTGGCAGTTTCTGCCAAGCCAGGATCGCGCGAGGCTTGGGACGCCAAAAGGGGTCGATCCGGAGGGGACACGATGCGCGCGGTCATGACCGGGGCGACAGGATTCATCGGCCGAAACCTTCTGGCGCGGCTGCTGGAGCGAGACGAGCAGGTGTTCGCGATCGTGCGACCCGGTTCGGTCGAACGGCTCCGCGCCATCGGCCGCCGCCTCGGCGCCGACGACCGCTTGATCGTCCCCATCGAGGGCGACCTGGGCGAGCGCCGGCTCGGCGTCAGCGACGCCGACCTGGAGCGGATTTCGCGTGCGGAGCATTTCTTCCACGTCGCGGCCGTGTACGACCTCGCCGCCGACGCGACCGCGACCGGCGTCGCGAATGTCGACGGGACGCGCCACACGCTCGAGTTGGCGGGCGCGGCGGAGGTGCGCTGCTTCCACCAGATCAGCTCGATCGCGGTTGCCGGCCGCTACGAGGGCACGTTCACCGAAACGATGCTCGAGGAAGCGATCGGACTCGACCATCCGTACTTCGCGACCAAGCACGAGTCCGAACGACTGGTGCGTGAGACGAGCCCGGTCCCGTGGCGCGTGTACCGCCCAAGTCTCGTCGTTGGGCGATCCGACAACGGTGAGATGGACAAGGTCGACGGTCCGTACTACTTCTTCTCGTGGCTCAAGCGGCTGGCAGCGGTTCCCAACGCGATGCCCATCGCGCTGCCGTTCGACGGCTTGGTGAACATCGTGCCGGTCGACTACGCAGCCGCGGTCGTCGATCACATCGCGCACCGCGAGGGGCTCGACGGCCACGCGTTCCACGTGGTCGATCCCGCGCCGCTTACCGTCGTCGAGACGCTCGACCGGTTCTCCCGCGCCGCGGGTGGTCCGCACTTCGTGTCCTTGCCGATGCCGGGACCGGCGCGGCGCGCTGGTGAATGGCCTCGTCCGCACGCCGCGGGTCTCGCACTCGACCGGCTCGGCTTGCCGACCGCGATCGCCGACTACCTTTCCTGGTCGACGCGCTTCGACACCACGAACACCGACGCCGCGCTCGCGGGCAGCGGCATCACGTTGCCGCGTCTCGATGAGTACGCGGGCGTGCTCTGGGACTTCTGGCGCCGGCGCCTCGACCCGGCGGCCCACGCCAAACGACGGCTGGGTCACGCGGTCAGCGGCCGCACGGTGATGATCACCGGTGGATCATCCGGCATCGGCCGCGCGACTGCGCTGAAGGTCGCGGCCGCCGGCGGGATCCCGTTGCTCGTCGCCCGCGGCGCCGACGCGTTGGAAGCAACGAAGGCGGAGATCGTGAAGGCGGGCGGCACGGCCTTCGTCTACCGCGCCGACCTGTCCGACGTGGAGGACTGCCAGCGACTCGCGAAGGAAGTGATCGCGCAGCACGGCGGCGTCGACGTGCTCGTGAACAACGCGGGGCGCTCGATCCGGCGGTCGGTCGCGGCGTCGGTGGACAGGTTCCACGATTTCGAGCGCACGATGCAGCTCAACTACTTCGGTGCGGTCGCGTTGATCCTCGCCCTGTTGCCTCCGATGCGCGCCCGTAAGCGTGGTCACATCGTGAACGTGTCGTCGATCGGCGTGCAGACGTACCCACCGCGTTTCGCGGCGTACGTCGCGTCGAAAGCCGCGCTCGACGCGTTCTCGAGATGCATCGCGTCGGAGGTGCACGCCGACAAGGTCCGGTTGACCACCGTGCACATGCCGCTCGTGCGCACGCCGATGATCGCACCGACGTCGATCTACCGGAGCTTCCCGACGCTCAGCCCCGATGAAGCGGCGAACGTGATCTGCAGCGCGATCGCAACGCAGCCCAAGCGCATCTCAACGCCGGTCGGCATGATCGCCCAAGTCACTGGCGCCATCGCGCCCGACATCCAGGACCGCGTGCTCAACATGGCGTACCAGATCTTCCCCGAGTCGCCGGCATCCCGCGGTGAGACACCAAGAGAGCCCCTCGACCCTGCGGTCACCTTCGTGCCCGGCGAGTCGCGTGCCGAGCGCGAGGACCGCCAAGAGCTGTCGCTCCCGGCCAAGGCGATGGTGCAACTGCTACGGGGCATCCACTGGTAGCTGCGAACTTGCGTGACACTGAGCCCTATACGGGCGCTCGGCCACGCATGTTCGGCTATCCGGTCGTGCTGCCGACGCGGCGCGACCCACGATTGCAGCTCGCGCTCGTCATCTTTTCGCTGCACCTCTTGGGACAGTGGAAGTTCGAGTTCGAGCTGTCGATCGCGCAGATCCTCGTGTCGTTGCTGACGTCCGCGGTTCTGGAGATCCTGATCACGATCTGGCGGCACCGT
Organism: uncultured Actinomycetes bacterium; assembly: GCA_963837155.1. Classification (GTDB taxonomy): domain Bacteria; phylum Actinomycetota; class Acidimicrobiia; order IMCC26256; family PALSA-610; genus DASQHW01. The sequence goes on from CAWIMB010000001.1 coordinate 438,413, forward strand.
GCACTCGTATGGCCGGCGAGCGCGCTCATCACGGGGAATAGCGTGGCCTTCGTCTTGCGTGTCCCCGGGACGCAACACGGCGACTGGTGGAGCCTGCACGGCACGTGGATCTTCGCCGCGACGGCCGCGGTCTCGCTGCTCTCCAAATACGTCATCCGCGTTCGTGGCCGCCACGTGTTCAACCCGTCGAACTTCGGGCTGCTCGCGTGCTTCCTGCTCCTCGGTCCTCGCCGGGCCGACCCGCTCGATCTCTGGTGGGGTCCGATGTCGCCGAGCATGGCGCTCGCGCTGGGGATCATCGTCGTCGGTGGCCTTGTGATCCTCTCGCGCCTTCAGCTGTTGCGTGTTGCCGTGGCGTTCTGGGTGGCCTTCGCGGCGACGATCGGCATCCTCGCGATCACCGGCCATTGCATCACCGCACGCTGGCACGTCGGGCCGATCTGTGACCGTGCGTTCTGGGTGCTGCTCGTGACGTCGCCCGAGATTCTCGTGTTCTTGTTCTTCATGATCACGGATCCCAAGACGATTCCGACCGGCCGCGCGAGTCGCATGCTCTACGCGGCCGCAGTCGCAGTCGTTGCCACGCTGCTGATCGCCCCGCAACGCACGGAGTTCGGCACGAAGGTCGCGCTCCTCGGCGCCCTCGCGCTCGTGTGCGCGGCCCGACCCCTTCTGGAATCGCTGGTTCGGACCGAGTCCGGGAGTGCACACGGCGCGTTGTTGCTCCCGACCTCCCAGATGGCCCGAGCCGCGATCGCGGTCACAGCTGCCGTGACGCTCGTCGCGGCGCTGTTCGCAGCCGGGGCCCACGCGCGCACCAGCGATGAAGCGAGTGTGTATATCGGGCGCGCCGTTCCACGCCGCGACGCGGGGTCGCCGAGGGTGCGGGTGAGCAACGACCGCCTCTCGGGGCAGATCAGCTTGGAATCGGCGACGGTGATCGCCGCGGACGTCGTCGAGGACATGAAGATCCAGGCCGACACGTTGCGAACGAGCGCGATGCCGGCCTCGTCGCGGGCGCGGCGACGGGCGCTTGGAGCGCGGAGCTGGAGAACCAGATTCCGCACGCCGGGAGGAGCGGGATCGTCGTCCCGGGCTACCAACCCGAGGAGGTGATCGTGTCGGTCGCCCGGAGGAAGCAACAACACGCGCCCGCGATCCTCGCCACGGTTCGGGGATCGGTAGATGCCGGCAGCGGCGAACGCTTCGAGCGAACGTTCGAGGTGAAGCGCATTCGATCGCGCTTCCTGCTGGCGTCCGATCAGCCGCCCGCGGGCTGGAGCCCCCCGCCGTGATGCAGCTCGCGGGTCGCGATGCTTGCGACCATCCACTGCTGCCTCATGGGCCTCAGGCGTCCGCCCACGGGTCGATCGCGTCTCGTACCGGGGGCCGATGCGCGCACGCGGGCCTTGACCACCTCTCTCCGGTTTGCCATCGTGCACGAGCAGGGGGGCAGCATCGTGCTGCGGGGCTGGCAACGGCGCGACGGGGGATCGTGGCTACGACGATGCGCAAGCACGGGCGCCCGGCGGTGCCCGAGGGTGGGGGCGTTCCATCCACCGGCGAACAAGGGCTCGACCAGCTGCCCATCGCGGTCGCGATCAGTGCCTTCGTCATCGCGGGCGTCTGCTTCGTCGATTCGCCGGACCGCGGTCGCAGACGCGATCTGGCTCCTGCTTGCCGCGCTCCCATTCGCAGCATTCGCGTTGGGCTGGCGTTTTCCCCGCCTCTTTCTGGTGGCCGTCGCGCTGCCGGCTGGTCTGTTCGCGTTCGATGGCGGAAGTGTCGCGTCAGCTGCGCTGCCCGGCATGGCACTCGTCGTCGCGGTGCCTGCGCTCCCGCGTCCCACGGGTATGCGGGCCGCCGCACTCTTCGCCGCGCTCTATGTCGCGGTCGCGATCGCTCACGGCGAGGTCGAGTGGATCGGTGCTGCCGGTGTCATGGTGGCCGCCTGGAGCGTCGGCATGTGCCTGGGACAGCTTGTCGATCGCCTCCGCGAACTCCATGGTGCCCAGTCGGCCGCCGCAGACGAAGCGGTGCAGGAGGAACGCCGTCGCCTCGCCCGCGAGGTCCATGACCTCGTCGCCCACGCACTGACGGGCACAATGTTGTGCCTGACGGAAATTCGATTGCGCTTGGACCACGATCACGAGGCCGTACTGCGAGCGCTCGACCAAGCCGAGCAGCTCGCTCGCGCCAGTCTCAGCGACCTCCGCGGCACCGTCCGACTGCTTTCGGACGACGGCGATCCGCGTCTCGAACCACCGATCGAGCTCGATAGCGACCTGAATCGGCTCATCGACGGGTTCCGTCACTCGGGTGTCGTCGTCCAGTTCACGATGACAGGCACCGCAGTTGCGTTGTCGGTGGCATCTGCGTGGAGCGTTTATCGCATCGTGCAGGAGTCGCTGACGAACGCGGCGCGTCATGCGACTGGCAGCGGAGATCGAGGTGGACCTGTCATGGGGGCTCGACGGTGTGCGCGTCGTGATCAGCAACGGGAGCTCGCCGCAGCCTCGTTCAACCGTCGAGGTTGATCCGCTCGGTCGCGGCATCCTCGGCATGTCGGAGCGCGCGATGTTGCTCGGCGGATGGCTGGAAGCAGGCCCGACGAGTGCCGGCTGGACCGTCGCCGCGTGGATCCCCGTCGTGCCGCGCCAGCCCGTCGATGTCTCATGAGCACAGTTCCGTTGCTCGCATGCCGTGACCTTCACAAGAAGTACGGCGATCGGATCGCAGTCGACGGCATCTCCTTCGATGTCGCGCCGGGCCAAGCAGTCGGGTTGCTCGGGCCGAACGGTGCGGGCAAGACGACGACGATCAAGATGATTTGCGGGCTCATGCCGCCCGACGCGGGCGAGGTCTTGCTTGGTGGCGTGCAGGTCAACCGCCGCTCGACGGAGACGCGCAAGTGGATCGGCTACGTCCCCCACGAGCTTGCCCTCTACCCGGACCTTTCGGCGTACGAAAACCTGTCGTTCTGGGGCCGCCTCAACGATCTCAAGGGCAGCCGACTGCGAGCGAAGATCGAAGAGGTCCTCGACATCGTGCAGCTGCGCGACCGGGCGCACGACCGGGTCATCAGTTTCTCGAGCGGCATGCAACGGCGGCTGAATCTCGCGGTCGCGCTCCTCGGCGAGCCTCGCCTGCTCGTGCTCGACGAGCCCACCGTCGGCGTCGATCCCCACAGCCGGGGTGCGATCCTCGAGCGGCTCGGCGAGCTGCGGGGAAGCGGCGTCGCGATGCTGTACGCGAGCCACTACATCGACGAGGTCGAACGATTCTGCGACGCAGTCGCAATCATCGACCACGGCAAGCTGATCGCCACCGGGCGGCCGACCGAGTTGGTCGCGTCACTCGGCGGTGCACAGCGCCTCGACATTGGCGCCGACGGCAACGTGGGCGCCTTCGTCAGCGCGGCGATATCGATTCCCGACGTGCGAGATGCCAAGGTCGTCAACGGATCCGTTCGCTTGGTCGTCGGTGACGCCGCCGGGACGATTCCGGCCGTCGTGCAGACAGCAGGATCGCTCGGCGTTCACCTCAACGCGATCGACATCGGCACCGCGAGCCTCGAAGAGGTGTTCCTTCAGCTCACGGGCCGCACGATGCGGGATTGAAGGCGAACTGAGGCCATGACGCATCACTCACGCATCCGGATCATCGTCGTCGACGACCAGCTCCTCGTTCGGGAGGGGCTGCGGCGGGTCTTCGAGGCGGTCGCGGACTTTTTGGTCGTCGCTGAATGCGCCGACGGTGACGAGGTCGTTGCGACGGTGCGACAGACGCACTCGGACATCGTGCTGATGGACATGCGCATGAAGCGTGTCGACGGCGCATCCGCGATGCAGCAGCTCGCGGCGCTTCCCGACCGGCCGCCCGTGCTCGTGCTCACCACCTACGACGACGCCGAGACGCTCGGCCAGGCACTCAGCGCCGGCGCCGAAGGCTTCATGCTGAAGGAATCGGTCGGGCTCGACCTCGTACGTGCGGTGCGGACAGTCGCGGGCGGTGGAGCTTGGATCGATCCGGCGGTCGCGACAATGGTCCTCTCGGCATATCGCGCGACCGCGTCGACCACACCTCGCGCCGGCATCGAGGGACTTACTGAACGCGAGGTCGAGGTGCTGCGGCTCATCGCGCTCGGCCGTACGAACAGCGAAATCGCCGAGGAGCTCTTCATCGGCGAGCGTACCGTCAAGACCCATGTCGGCCACCTCTTCACGAAGCTGCGCGTTCGTGATCGGGTTGCGGCAGTGCTCCGCGCGTACGAGTTCGACGTCGTCGATCGGTCGGCGTGACCGGGCTGAACCGTCAGATCGCTCACCTTCTTGTGCTTGTCGGGCGCGAGCTGCGCGGGCTGTTACGCGATCCCGTCACGCTCGGGCTCGCGCTCGTCGCACCGGTACTCGGGGCGCTGATCGCCAGCGCCGGGCTTGGCTCGCCACCGAAGATCGACGCGACCGTCGTGGTCGTTGGCTCGACCGCCCGCGTCGGAGACTTGGGCGCGTTGACCGAGTTGGCTGCGTCGGGCCCCGGGGATAGCCCGCCTCTGCGGTTGCGGCGGATCGACAGCGAAGCGCAGGCGCGCGACATGGTGACGAACGGAGACGCGGTCGCGGCACTGATCCTGCCGCCGGACGACGCCGGAGCCTCGGCTCCGGTGGGCGTCGTGGTCAACCGCAATGCGCATCTCGTGTCCGACCTCGCGATCTCGGCGGCGCACACCCTCGCGACCCACCTCAGCGTCGGGGGGGACGACGGTGCGTACGCGTCTGCGGTCCGGCCGAGCGAGACCGTCGTTTCGTCGCCCGGCCGCCGTGCACTGAACGGCGGTGAGATCTACGGACCGGCCATTGCGGTGTTCTTCTTGTTCCTTGCCTCCGGTTTCGTGGCGCGTGGTCTTCAGGCGGAGCGCGAGAGCGGCACCCTCGACCGGCTGCGAGCCATGCCGGTCAGTACCGGCACGATCGTCGCGGCGAAAACCATCACCATGCTGACGGTGGCCGCGGCCGAATTCACGGTCGTGCTGGTCACGATGAGCATCTTCTACGGCGCGCGCTGGGGCAACATTCCCGCACTCGCCGCGATCACGATCGCGCTGACGCTCGCGGTCGCTGCCATCGCGGTGATGATCGCCGCGATTGGGCGCTCGTACCACACCGCCGCCGCGCTGGTGGCTTTCGTCTCGCTGGTGTTCGCGGTCTTGGGTGGAAACCTTGTACCCCTGCAAAATCTCCCCGACGTGATGCGCCACATCGCGGCGTTCACGCCGAACGGTGTCGCGATCCGTGCGTTCCATGACATCGCCGCCAATGGCTTCGGCGTGACCGACATTGCCGGTCCGCTCGTGAAGATTCTTGGCTTCGGTGTCGTCGTGGGAGCGTTCGGATTCGCGCGGCTGCGCCGAACGGTGGAACGGTGAATCTCGCGCGCGTGCGAGCAATCGCAGGAGTGATCATCCTCCGGTGTGTGCGTGACCCCGCCCTCGTCGTGATGTTTTTGATCGTCCCGATCGCGGCCTCTTTGGTGTTCGGCCTCGCTGATCAACGGGCGAATGATTCGCTTCCGATCGGTGTCGTGTCTCCCGGCTCCGGCCCGCTCGCGCGGGCTCGTGACACAGGTCCGAGACCAACCGGAGTTGCGTGTTCGTACGTTCGCGAACGTCGATGGTCTCGAACGCGCGCTCCGCACAGGCGACGTGTACGCGGGGCTGCTTGTTCTGAACGACTATGACCAGCGCGCGAATGCCGGACAGCCGACTCGCCTCGAGATCGTCGGTGACCGTTCGCAGGCGACGTTTGTCGCAGCCCAGGCGGCGCTGGCCCTGGTCATCGATCGTCAGGATCAGACGCTGGGCGTCGCGCGGACGCTCGCCGCCGAGCGCAATGCACCCATCGCCACCGTGATCACCGACGCGCGCAAGGTCGCTTCGTCGACCGCGGTGACGACGACACGCCGAACGGCCGAGAAGCGGACGAGTGCGACCGGCTTGAGCCGGTCAGTGGCCGGCATGCTCGTGTTCTGGGTCTTCGCGATTTCGATGGGATACGCAACGCTGCTGGTCGGCGACCGTCGTCAGGGCGTCTTGATGCGATCAGCGACGACACACGCGTCCGGCACGGAGATCATCGCGGGCGAGATCACGGGCCGATTCATCATCTCGGTGGTGCAAGCGATCTTGATCGTCGGGGTCAGCGCGCTCGTGCTCGGTGTTCGCTGGGGCGATCCGCTCGGCGTTCTCGCAGTCGTCGTGCTGTTCTCGATGGTGTCCGCGAGCGTGGCCGTGATCGTCGGATGCGGGTTGTCGGTCGCGAGGGAGCAAGTGGTTTGGATTACCGACGCGCTGATGGCATTGCTCGGAGTCATCGGCGGGTGCTTCTTCTCCTTGGCCCTGCTTCCCGATTGGGTGCGCGACCTCGGACACATCTCTCCGCACGCGTGGGCGGTTGATGCCTTCGAGCGGTTAGTGGCGACCAACACGGGGATCGAGGCAATCGTGCCGGCGCTGTTGGTCTTGACCGGATTCGCGATCGTCTTCTTCTTGTTCGCGGTTCGCCTGCTGCGGCGCTCGCTCGCGGGGTGACGCGTTCCCTATTTCCAGAGAAATGGGGCGTCGTCAGTCAGGGGCACCGAGATGATCACGACAACGGCCGGACCACTCACAACGTGGGTGACACGGAGCGCATCGCGCTGGTTGCATACGAGCACAACCGCGAGCGGAAGGCCATGGAGACGGCCGGCGCGCACCGCCTCGAGAAAACCACCGACAATCTCGCTCCGAAGCGTCTCGGCGTCTGACCCCGGGAAGTACGCCGTTTCGCTTTGCGCGTCGCGGTCGCCGTCGAGGCCCAACCAGTGCTCGAAGAAGTGTGCGAGGTCGGGCTCGGACAGACCGATTTCTCGCGCGTACTCGAGCCAGTTGTTGGCGTCGGCAGGATCGCCTGAGTCGACGGCTTTCAGCAGTTCGTCGTAGCGCGCCCGCAGAACCTCTGAGCCGAAACTCAGGCTGAAGAAATCCTCGACGATCGCAAACTGAGGAAGCCGTCCGATCATCTCACGCTCTTCTCACTCGACCGTCCGCTGGGAACGGCGGGCCCTGCACACAACTCTTGGCACTTTACGCCGGAGCGAACCCGCCCGACAACGGTCGCGAGACATGAGTGGGCTGGTGAGGGCCGTGATGGCTCAGAGCAGCGTCGAGAGGTTGTCGTCGGGACCGGCGCGGTTGCGGCGCCGGCAGCCACATCGCGTGCACTCGTGCACGACGATGAACGCTCCCCGCTCGTAGAGCAGCGCCACCGGCTCCATGAGGGCGCGACAGCTTGCTGCCCGGTCGCCGGGGTGCACGTCGACGTGCATCGACCACAGGCATGCTGGGCAGTGATTCGTGTAGCCGTTGCCCGTGACGTGATGGCCGCACTTGATGCAACGGAAGTCCTCGCGGGTGCGCGTGAAGCGCCGCGACAGAAGGCACCTCGCTTCGTCGTACCGAACGGGGCGCGCCAGGGCGATCCAGCAGTGGGATCGCCATCGAGGGCGCGGGCGTCAGGTCGTCGAAGCAGATACCTCCGGGCACGAGCGTACGCCTCTCGCGCCTCGCCGACGCCACCATTTTTCGCTCGCTACGTTGCCTGTTGTGCACGAAGCGATGACGCGCCGAGGCTGGATCCTCTTCATCGCAATGAGCGTGATCTGGGGGACGCCGTACCTCTTCATCAAGGTTGCGGTCGAGCATCTGGAACCCGCCGTCATCGTGTTCGGGCGTACGTCGCTCGCCGCGGTCGTCCTCCTCGTGGTCGCGGCGCACGCGGGCGCGCTCAGAGAAGCGATTCGGCACTGGCGACCCGTGCTCGTGTTCGCGACCATCGAGATGGCCGTGCCGTGGATGTTGCTGAGCGATGCCGAGAAGCGGCTGCCATCGGGGCTGACCGGATTGCTCGTCGCGTGCGTCCCGTTGGTCGGCACGCTCATCGCGTACGTGCTCGGTGATCACACCGCGTTGCGGCCGGTGCGCCTCGTCGGCATTGCCGTCGGTCTGAGCGGTGTCGCGCTCCTTGTCGGCGGCGACCTCGGCGGCGGCGACGACGGCATCCCGTGGTGGAGTGTCGTCGAGGTCCTGCTCGTGTGCGTCTGCTACGCGACCGGTCCGTTCATCATTGCGCGCCGGCTCCGCGACGTGCCGACGCTGGGCGTCGTCGCCGCCGCCCTCGCCGCGGTCGCCCTCGTCACCGCACCGCTCGCCTGGTTCGCTCGACCAGAAGACACACCACCCGCCAATGCGTGGTGGTCGGTCGTCGGCTTGGCCGTCGTGTGCACCGGGCTCGCGTTCATCGTGTTCTTCGCCCTCATCGAGGAAGTCGGGCCCGCCCGCTCAACGCTCATCACGTTCGCGAATCCCGCAGTCGCGGTGATTCTCGGCGCAGTGATACTCGATGAGGACATCACACTCGCGACGATCGGCGGCTTCGTCCTGGTCATCGCCGGATGTGTCTTGGCAACACGACCGGGACGCGTGCGCGCCGACCAGGCCGCGTTCAGTCCCTGACCGCACTCCTCTGCGACAGGCGTCCGGGCGTGTCGTCCGTGAACGACGTGAGGAACTCCTCAAGCGCGTGGTGGACCTCCGCCATCGAGCGCGCCGCGAACAGCACCGGTTGATAGTGCGTGATGTCGTACTCGACGGACGCCATCTCGGCGAAGTCGAGGGGCTGGATCGTCGCGCTTCGGAACGCGTCCAACTCGCCGAACGACGAGAGAATGCCCGCGCCGTAGGTCTTCAGCTCGCCCTGCTCCTCGACAACGCCGAACTCGAACGTGAACCAGAAGACCCTCGACAGCAGGCGGAGCGCGGCGTCGGTCTCGACGCGGCGCACGGCCTCGCCGACGAGGCGGTACAGACGCGCGGTCGTGGGGTCGGCGAGCTGGTTGGCGTGGCCGAGCACCTCGTGCACGATGTCGGGTTCGGGCGTGTATAGCGGCGAGGAGTGATGGCGGATGTACTGCGTCGACAGGAAGACGTGCTCGTCGAACGACCCGTAGAACGTACGAAGCGGCGCGAGGCCGGCGATCGGCTCGTAGCGAAATCCGGTGAGCGGCTCGAGCCGATCGGTGACGTCGGAGAGTTGCGGGATGTGGTCGCGTGGCAGGCCGAGCGCTTCGACCCCGTCGAGGAACGATGTCGTCGCATACATGCGGTGCTTGTTCGTGAGCTCACCGCTGACGATTCGCCACACCTCGTGTTCCACGTCGGAGTAGTTGATCTCCGGAATCGGTTCGTCCGCGGCGTGCCCGAGCGCGAGTGAAGCGATCGCGTCGCGACGCGCTCGGTAGTTCGGATCGGAGAAACCCGGATGCGCTTCGATGAGTTCGACGGTGACCGAGCCGTCAGCGGCGGTGCGAACGGGCGAGTACAGGCTTTCGCCGCCGCGTTCGGTCATCGCGACCAGCTGAACGGGTACGCCGGGTCGCTGACGGCCAGCGCCTCGTCGCTCAGCGCCAGCGGCCGGAACGCGTCGAGCATGACCGCGACCTCTTCGGTGCGATCGGCGTCGACACTGCGCTCGCGGCTGCCCGGCTGCGGCCCGTGCACGAACCCGGGCGGGTGCAAGCTGATCGACCCCTTGCCGATACCCGAGCCGGCGCGGCTCATGAAGTCGCCTTGTGAATAGAACAGCACCTCGTCGGAGTCGACGTTGGAGTGGTGGTACGGCACCTTCACGGCGTCGCGGTCGAAGTCGAACGGGCGCGGCACGAAGCTGCACACGACGATGTTCGGGCCCGCGAACGTCTGGTGCACGGGTGGCGGTTGATGGAGCCGTCCGACGATCGGCTCGAAGTCGTGGATGCTCATCGCCCACGGGTACACGTAGCCGTCCCAGCCGATGACATCGAACGGGTGTGTCGCGTGCACGTGCATGCTGAGACCGCTCCGGGTGCGGACGAAAACGGGAACCTCCTCGCCGTCTCTGAGCAGCGGCTCGGGATCCGGCGCGCGTTGGTCGCGCTCGCTGAACGGCGAACCTTCGCGCAATTGGCCGTGAGCGTTCACGTACCGCTCGGGAACCGTCACGTGGCCGCGGGCCTCGACGACGAGCAACTCTGCCCGTGTGTCAACGACCCACCGGTGTGTCGTCGATGCGGGGATCACGACGTAGTCACCGGCAGAAACCGCGAGGCGGCCGAACACGCTCTCGAGCGTCGCGGAGCCGTCTTGCACGTACACGAGCTCGTCGCCGGTCGCGTTGCGGTACAACGGGCTGGTTGCGACGGCCGCGATCCAGCCGATCTGCACGTCGTCGTTGCCCAGCAGCATGTGTCGCCCCAGCACCGCATCGGCCGCGTCGGCGTACTCGGGCAGCTCGGGCGGGCGAAGGTGGTGTGGGCTGAGCGGATGGTTTGCGCGCCAGCAGGTCTCGACCGCGACCACCGGTTCGATGCGAACGATCGCGCTCGGCGAACGACGGTGGTAGAGCAGCGCCGACGCGCCCGAGAATCCCTCCATGCCGATGAGTTCTTCGGGCGCAACGGCGCCGTCGTGCCGGTGCACGGTGTGACGCTTGCGGGGAACGTCGCCGACGCGACGGTAGTGCGGCATGTCACAGGTTCCCGCGGCGGGCCTGGTCGCGCTCGATGGCTTCGAAGAGCGCTTTGAAGTTGCCTTCGCCGAACCCCTTTGCGCCATGGCGCTCGATGATCTCGAAGAACACCGCGGGACGGTCAGTGATGGTTTCAGTAAAGATCTGCAACAGATATCCACCTTGATCGCGGTCGACGAGAATGTTGGCTCCCTGCAGCGCGTCCCACGGGAGGTCGATACCCTGGAGACGCGCCTTGGCGTCGTCGTAGTACGCATTGGGCACGTGCATGAAGCGCACACCACGCGCGCGCAGCGCCTGCACCGTGGCCACAATGTCGTCGGTGCGCAGCGCGATGTGCTGTACACCGGGCCCGTCATAGTGCTCGATGTACTCCTGGATCTGGCTCTTGCGCAGGCCATTCGCCGGTTCGTTGATCGGCATCACGATGGCACTGTTCCCCACAACCGTGGAGATGAGCGCGGAGTATTCGGTGCGGATCTGCGAATCGTCGAAGTGCAGCAGTTCCGCGAACCCCAGGACATCGCTGTAGAAGTGCACCCAGTCGTCGAGCCGTCCTTGCTCCACGTTGCCGACGACATGGTCGATCGCTCGCAGGCCGGCATCGGGACCGACCGACGGGTTGGGCAGGTTCTCGGTCGAGTAGCCAGGCTCGAGCACCGAGCCGCAGTAGCGCGCCCGGTTGACGAACGTGTGCACGGTGTCGCCATACGCGGCGACCTGGGCGAGCTCGAGCTCGCCGTTGTCGTCGGTTTCGACCCAAGGATCACGCACGCGGCGCGCGCCGCGCCCGACCGCGGCCGCGTGCGCGGCGCGTGCGTCGTCGACGAGCCACGCGAGATCGTGGACGCCGTCACCGTGCTTGCGCACGTGGTGCGCGATCCGCGAGTCGGCGCTGAGCGCGCCGCTGACGACGAACCGGATGTCGCCCTGCTCGAGCACATAGCTCGCCTTGTCGCGCACACCGGTCTCGGGTCCCGCGTAGGCGGTGCATCGAAAACCGAACGCCGACATGAAGAACCCGGCGGTGGTGCGGGCGTTGCCGACCCAGAACTCCACGCAGTCCCATCCCAGAACATGAGCCGCGGGCACGGCGCGTTGCGCCATGGAGGTCATCAGGCCAGGAAACGGCCGTTCGACGTTTTGGTCAAGAGCCACCCATTTCGCTGAGCAGTTTGCATCATTGCTCTCCGAGGTAGGAACACAATGCTCACACGCGAGGGTGCCGATGGGTACGGACGAACGCGAGTTCATCAGCTGCCTCGCTTCGGTCACCCGACCCAACGTGCTCGAGCTGTCGCGCCAGCTCGGGATCGCGCGCAACACGGTGCAAGCCCGGCTGGAGCGACTCCAGGAGGCAGGAGTCGTTGCCGGCTTCGGGCCCGTTCTCGACCTCGAGGCCATTGGCTACGCGGTGCTCGCGTATACGACGCTCGAGATCGCACAAGGGGGCGAAGCCGCGGTCCTCGACGGGCTCGCGCGGATCCCCGAGGTTCTCGAGGTGCACAAGATCACCGGCCCCGGCGACTTGTTGTGCCGCATCGTCGCGCGCACGAACGCACACCTTCATGAGGTACTGGAGCAGGTACTTGCAACCCCGGGCATTCGACGCACCACCACCGCGTTGGCGTTGACCTCGCCAGTCAGCAAGGTCTACGCCTCCGCCGAGGCGGTCACCCGTTTGGCGCCGGCATGAACGGCCGATGTCGACAGTCTCCTGTCAGACGGAGCTATGTTCCGGCCGCTGATCCGATCCCTGGAGGATGACATGGCAGCAAGAACTCGCGTTGGAGCCGTCGCATTCGTCGCGGCCCTGGCGCTCGTCCTGGCGGCGTGCGGCAGTAGCGACAAGAAGACCGAGCCACCGGCCGGCGGTACGACTCCACCGACCACGGCCGCGCCGACCTCGCCGGCGGACCGCGGCAGCAACGACGGCCAGCTCGTGCTCGGCCTGCTGCTTCCGCAGTCCGGCCAGCTGTCGGCCATCGTCAAGTCGCTCTCCACACCGATCGAGATGGCGGTCAAGGAGATCAACGACGCGGGCGGCGTCAACGGGAAGCCCGTCAAGACGGTGCTCCGCGACGACGGCACCAGCGCCGACGTTGCGTCGCAGTCGCTCGATACTTTGCTCACCTCCGACAAGGTCGACGCGATCCTCGGCGCGGCGTCGTCGACCACGACGCTCGGCATCATCGACAAGATCCGGTCGAACAAGGTGCTGGAGTGCTCGGGGTCCAACACATCGTCCGAGCTGTCGGTCGAAGGTGGCGCCGCCGACGGGTACTACTTCCGGACCGCGCCTCCTGACGCGCTGCAAGGCCCCGCGCTCGCCCAGCTCCTCGCGGACGACAACCGGCAGACGATCACGATTCTCACGCGCAACGACTCGTACGGCACCGGATTCGGCAAGAGCCTCGCGGATGCATTCGAAGCCGGGGGCGGCACCGTCGCGGTGAACTCGGCGTACGACCCGAAGGCTTCCGACTTCCGGGCCGACGTTGCGAAGATCGTCGGGAAGAACGCGGACGCGAACGTCGTGATCGGCTTCAACGACGATGGTGGCAAGATCGTCAAGGAGATGATCGGTCAGAGCGTCGGTCCCGCCGACATCCCGCTCTACACCGCGGACGGTATGCAGGGTTCGTCGTTCTACAAGGCCGTCGACCCGTCGAACCCCGCGGTTGTCAAGGGCATCAAGGGCACCGCGCCCGCCGCCGCGCCCGCCGGCGTGAACCACCCGTTCATCGCGGCCTACGCGAAGACTGGTGTCGACACGATCTTCTCGCCCTATTACTACGACTGCACGATCCTCGTCGCGCTCGCAGCCCAGCAAGCCGGCTCCGACGATCCGGGGAGTATCAAGGACAAGATCCTCGATCTGACCACGGGTGGCACCAAGTGCCAGACGTACAAGTCGTGCTTGGACATCTTGAAAGCCGGTGGTGACATCGACTGGGACGGCGCGTCCGGCCCGGTGAACTTCACCAGCAAGCACGAGCCCGACCAGGGCATCTACGACGTCTGGGCGTACGACGCCGAAGGCAAGCCCAACAACGTGAAGGGCGTCGACCAGATCACCATCAAAGACTGACGCAACTCATTCTCACTCTTGCTCGAGGCCCGGGGCGTCGCCCCGGGCCTCGGCGCGTGCGAGCGTGCCGAGGTACAGCTCGACGACCTTGTCGTCGGCGAGCAACTCGGCGCCGGTTCCGGTGTACGCGTTGCGACCCTGGTCGAGCACGTAGCCGCGGTGCGCAAGCTCCAAGCAGCGCCGCACGTTCTGCTCGACGATCAGCACCGACACACCGGCGCGGTTCACCTCGAGAATACGGTCGAAGACATCGTCCTGCATGATCGGCGACAGACCGGCCGACGGCTCGTCGAGCAGCAACACCGACGGTTCGCTCATCAGCGCCCGCGCCATCGCAAGCATTTGCCGTTCGCCGCCCGACAGTGAACCGGCGCGCTGGAGGTAACGTTCGGCGAGCCGCGGAAAGAGATCCATGACCTCGGCGCGGCGCACGTCGAACGCGCGGGGATCGAGGTAGCAGCCCATGCGGAGGTTGTCGTCGACCGTCAGCGCCCCGAACACGTTGCGGAGTTGCGGCACGTAGCCGACGCCCCGCCGGACGAGCTCGTGCGGCGGGAACCCCGTGATCTCTTCGCCGCGCAGGGAAACCGATCCCTTGCCGCGGGCGGATGAGCCCGAACACCGCCTTCACCAACGTCGACTTGCCGGCGCCGTTTGGCCCCACGATCCCGACGACCTCGCGCTCGTGCACGGCAAGGCTGCAACCGTTCAAGATGTCGACGCCCGGCAGGTACCCGGCCACGATCTCCCGCGCCTCGAGCAGCTCGCTCATGCCGGGCGGGCCCGGCGGGTGCCGAGGTACGCCTCGATCACGTTTGCATCGGACGCGACCTGCTGGGGCGTGCCGTCGGCGATGACGCGCCCTTCGGCGAGGCACACGACGCGATCCGAGATCGACATCACGACGTCCATGTCGTGCTCGACGAAGATCACGGTCCGGCCGTCGCCCTTCAAGCGGCGGATGTGCACGAGCAGCGATTCGACGAGCGCGGGGTTCACACCCGCCATCGGCTCGTCGAGCATGACGAGCTTGGGGTCGACCATCAGCGCGCGCGCCATCTCGAGCAGCTTGCGTTGCCCGCCCGACAGCGTCGCCGCGAGATCCTCTCGCTTGGCGACCAACCCGAAGTCGGTCAGCAGGGCGAGCGCACGCTCACGCACGGCTCGTTCCTGGGCGCGCCACCGCGGTCGCAACGGTGCAAGCGCCATGCGTTCACCGGTTTGGTGTGGTGCGCCGAGGAGCATGTTGTCGAGCACGGTCATCCCGGCGAGGGCTTTCGTGAGCTGGAACGTGCGGACCATGCCTTGCCGGGCAATGCGATACGCGGGCCAGCCGGCAACGTCGACCTCGTCGAAGATCCAGCGGCCTTCGTCGGCGCGGTCGAAGCCGGTGAGCACGTTGAAGAATGTCGTCTTGCCCGCGCCATTGGGTCCAATGAGCGCGGTGATCGTATGCCGGTCGATCTGCAAGTGGTCGACCATGACCGCGGTGAGCCCGCCGAAGCGGCGCACGACGTTCTCGATCTCGAGGATGCAGCCGCCAGTCGCCGGAGGCACGTCAGTCACTGAGGATCACCTCGCGCCGCGAGCCGAAGATGCCTTGGGGACGGAAGATGACCAGCAGCATGATCAGCAAACCGACGAGCACGAATCGCACCGGGCCTACTTGGGCCTGATCCATGACGTTCCCGAGCCCGAGGAAGTTGTTCGCGACTGCTTCGCTGAGGAACGTCTGCGAGCCTTCGACGATGAACCAGAAGAGCATCGCGCCGACGATCGGGCCGGCGATCCGGGCGGTCCCGCCGAGGATCAGCGCGGCGAACGCGAAGAACGTGATCGCCGACTCGAAGTTGTTCGGCTCGACGAACTGCCGGTCGATGACCAGCATGATGCCCGCGAGGCCGCCGATCGCACCGCCGAGCAGGAGTGCCTGCATCTTGTACGAGAACACGTTCTTGCCGAGCGAGCGCACCGCGTCTTGGTCCTCGCGGATACCGCGTACGACCCGTCCCCACGGGCTGTGCACGAGCGACGCGACGAACAACGACGCGAGCGCGACGAGCCCCCACGTCACGAGGATCGACCAGAGGTCGCGACTGGTGTACGTCACGAGGCCAACGCCATAACGACCGTTGGGAATCGGGTTGTTGTCGAAGAATGCGTCGGCGAAGCCGTGGATTCCTTGCGGCCCGCCGGTGACCGATTGGACCGTCCTCGTGTTCACCACGATCCGGAGAATCTCGGCGGCGGAGATCGTCACGATCGCGAGGTAATCGGCGCGCAGCCGCAATGTCGGAAGGCCCAAGAGAAGTCCCAAGAGCAACGCCGCGGCGACGCCGACGAGCACCGCCACGCCCAACGGCAGGCCCCACGTATCGACCGCGATGGCCGTGCCGTATCCCCCCGCGAGCAGAAACCCCGCCTGGCCGAAGTTCCACAGACCGGTGTAGCCGAACTGCACGTTGAGCCCCACCGCGGCGAGGGCGTACACCGCCGCGTTCATCCCGAGGCCGGCACGGATGCCGTCACTGAGGATCCGCTCGATATCCATGGGGTTAGCCGACCCGTTCCCGTACGCCGAGCAGACCTTGCGGCCGGACAAGCAAGACCAGGATGAGAATCGCGAGCGCGACCGCGATTTGGAAGTCCGCCGGCAACCAGTACGTACTGACCTGCGACGCGACGCCGACAACCAGGCCGCCGGCCATCGCGCCGTACGGGTTCCCGAGACCGCCGAGCACGACCGCCGCGAACATCGTGAGCAACAAACGGAAGCCGAGGTCCCACTGCACGCTCTGGGAAACCGCGAGCAGCACACCGCCGAGCCCGGCGAGCATTCCCCCGCCGATCCACACCAGCAGCACAACGCGCTGCACATCGATGCCGGACGCCGACGCGAGATCGCGCTCGTCGGACACCGCGCGCACGGCTGTACCAAGCCGCGTCCGCTGCAGCACGGTGCCGACCGCGACCAGCATCACGAAGCTCACCACGATCACCACGTACTCGCGCGGTGGCAATGAGACGGGGCCGACATCGAAGGGCCGTTGGGCGGAGTACTGCCGGAACGCACGCGGGTTCCCTTCGAAGATCACTTGATAGAGGTAGCGGAGGAACAACGCGAGGCCGATCGACACGAGCATGCGCGCGACAGCGCCGGTGCGCCGGCGGGTCATCGGGCGCCAGATACCGAGCTCGGTGATCGCACCAAGCAACCCGGTCGCCACCATGCCGACGATCGCGGCGACCAGCAATGGCCACTGCGGCCCACTCACCATCGTGTTGCAAAAGAAGGCGACGAGCGCGCCGAACGTGACCAGCTCACCGTGGGCGAAATTCACCAGCCCCGTCGTGCCATAAATCAGTGAGAGCCCCACCGAGCACAGGCCGACGATCAAACCGAACCTGATGCCGCCGACGAAGAGGTCCAGCAGTCGGTCGAAGCGCGACGGTCCGCCCGGCCCAGTTCTCTTCCCCGACGACAATCGAAACAAGGCTGGCTGGCGGTTTGCACGGACGCGGAACTCCGGCAGCTCGGCTCGCACGGCGCGCACGCCTTCGGGCAACGTCGTCGTGTCGAGTGCGAGGCGGTACGCGCCCCGTTCCGGAACGGGGATACGCCACGCGCCTTGCGCGTCCGACCTTGCGGTTCCAACCTCCCGGCCGTCCCGGCTCGCCGTGATACGCACGCCGGGCACGGGATCGCCGTCGACTCGCAGCGTCCCGACAATGCTCGGTGTCACCGCCGTCGTCGGCGACGTCGTCGTCGAGTCCTGGGCGTGAGCCGACTCGGTGCCGGCGCCTGCGAGCAGTCCGAACACGCCGACAATCGCCGACGCGACGACGATCCGCGGCACTCTCGTCAACGCACGCTCCCGGCATTGCACGTCACAAATGTTGCCGGATGCGTACTACTCGAACCGCGAGCCTCGCAATGAGTGTGGACGACGCTCAGCCGGAGGGACCGAAACGCTCGACGCGGATGCGATCCGTCGGTTGGCCAAGGTCGACGAGGAGTTTGCTCGCCGCATCCGCGAATCCGGGGGTGCCGCAGACATACGCCATCGTGCCGGGCACGAACGGTTGGCCGATGTCTGCCGCCTGAAGTCTTCCCGGCGGTCGCGTCGAGGAGGCCGGCGCCGCGCGCGTGTACACGATGTTCGTCTCCGGCCCCGCCAGCTCGTCGGCGTAGTAGAGGTCTTCCGGCGTGCGGACCGAGACGACCAGCCGCACGAGGTCCGCACGCTGCGTACGCCGCGCGAGCCGCAGCATCGCCATCAGCGGCACCACCCCCGAGCCGCCTCCCACGAGCAGCGCCGGAGAGTCGCCCCTCCACACGAACCATCCCCCGATCGGCCCGCGCACCTCGAACTGGTCACCGATCATGACGTCGTCATGCAAGAACGTCGAAACCTCGCCGTGCTCCAAGCGCTCGACGGTCAGCTCCAGCTCGTTCGAATCGTCGGGCGGGGACGCGACGGAATAGGACCGCGTCGCGGTGTAGCCGTCGGGCGCGGTCAGCCGCACGATGTAGTGCTGGCCTGCGAGATGATGCGAGGGCTGCGGGAGTGCGAGGCGAAACGTCTTCGCGGTCGGCGTCTCGACAGTTACGTCGAGCACCGTCGCGGTCTGCCACGACATGTGGGTTCGCCCCGCTCCTGTCATCAGTCCCCTTGGTAGCGCTCCTCGCGCCACGGATCGCCATGGTTGTGATAGCCGTACCGCTCCCAGAACCCGGGCTCGTCGTGGTCGAGCAGACGAAGTCCCGCGATCCACTTCGCACTCTTCCAGAAGTACAGGTGCGGAACCAGCAGCCGCGCGGGGCCACCGTGTTGGACGGGAAGCGGTTGGCCACCGAACTCCCAGACGACCCATGCCTTCCCACCGGTCACGTCCTCCATCGGAAGGTTCGTCGTGTACTCGGTGTGGCTGAACGCGAGCAGATGGGTTGCGCTCGGCAGCGGACCCGCGGCTTCGAGCAGCGTGTCGACCGAGACGCCCCCGAACGTGACGTCGTGCTTCGACCAGCTGGTCACGCAATGGATGTCGCCCGCGTACGACGACGGCGGAAGCGCATGAATCTCGTCCCAGTTCCACGTGCGCGGCCGCTCGACCAGACCCTCGATCGTGAACGACCACGTGTCGGTCGACAGGTTCGGCGTCACTTCGGCGGTGAGCACTGGCCAGGCGTTTCCGATGTCGTACTGACCGGGCGGCAGCCACGTCTCTCGAACGCGCGACTCTCGTCCCATGAAGCCCCTCGTGAACTTCGCCATGCGCAGCTCCTCTCGATCACGACCGTCACCACTTCATCATCTGTTCCCCACGCGCCGGTCGAATCCCCGACACCGCGTCGTCGGCGTCAGTGATCGGTCACATCGTCGAACGCGGGCGGATACGCCACCCGCCCCCGCAGCGACGGGTGGTAGTTGCGCAGGCGTACCATCTGCGCCGCTTCGGGCGGCGCCCACGATGGCAGCGTGATCTCGATGCCATGGGGCACGGAGTGCTCGAAGCCGAGCCGCCCGTAGTACACCGGGCTTCCTTCGAGCACCACCAAGGGCTCGCCGCGTGCTTCGGCGCGGGCGACGACCTCCCGCACGAGGGCCGAGCCGATGCCTCGCCGCTCATAATCGGGCGAGACGGCCAACGGTGACAAGTTCGCGACCTGGTGCTTCGTTTCCCCGTCAACCAGTCGGGCGTAGCTGATCATCACATGGCCCACGACGCGTCCGTCGAGCTCGGCGACGAGCGACAGTTCCGGCAGGAAGTCCACGGACCGCGCGAAGCAGTTCCACGAGGCGGGCCTCGACGCCGGACCGGAATGCCGCTGCCACGACCTCGCCGATTGCGTCTCGATCAGCCGGCCGCTCGGCGCGGATCGTCACATCGCGCGGACGTTGGGCGCGTTCGACGGCCGCGAGCCATGTCTCCGCGAATCCGCTTCCATCGACTGCGACGACCGCTCGAACCGGTGTGCCCTCGGGATCGCGCTGAAAGCGAAGGACATCGCGCTCCAACACCGGTCGCACCCGGACCTCTTCGACGACGGCGCCCGGCCACCCCAACGCCACTGCACACGCGACGGGGTCGTACTGGAAGTTCAACAGGTCGTCGGGCAAGCCGCGGTACGTGCACCCGAGCGTCGTGAGCTGGTGCTCGGCGGCATGCGCCTGAGCTTGACGAGCGAGCAGGCGCCCGAGCGAGCCCGACCGCTCGAGCCGTCCCAGATCGACGGCGCGCAAGTCCGCGGCGAGCGTCGCGGGGAGCGTCACCAGTGTCAGATCAGCGGTCGCCGCGACCACCGTGCGCGCCGCCCACGTGTCGCACTGAACGTTCCAATCCATGTCGGGGCCCCAGGGCGGGAGGCCATCGGCGGGCGGCTGCATCCATCCGCCCATCGTCACCACCCGCACGCGTTGCAGAATCCCCGGCTGTTGCTCCTCGAGCAGCGCGAGATTCGTGTACGGGCCGATCGCGACGATCGTCGCGCCTCGATCGATGGCGGCCGCGAGCAACGCGATCGCGTCGCCCGGTCGGGAAGGACGAGCGGCGACCGGCTCCGGCCAGTACGTCGCGTCGTCGGGCAGCTCCCCCATCGGTTGTCCCGTCGTGAGCGACACACCGGCGCCGGCGGCGACCGATATCTCGGCACGCCCCACGAGGTCGAGGAAATGCGAGACGTAGCCGGCGCGCCGGCCGTCGGGGTCGGCCACCGTCGTAATGCCGACGACCTCGACGTCATCCCAGCCGAGCAACATCGCGAGCGCACACGCGTCGTCGGTGTCGCCCGCGAAGTCGGTGTCGAGGTGGAGACGCATCAGGACTCCCGCGTGGGTGCGCCGCGCCGGACGGTCACGCGACGGGGCAGTATCGCAACGCGGCGACACCCGTGCGAACGATTTTTCAGCCCGGCCGCGTTCCGGTGTCGGCCCGCACGCGGCAAGGTCGGGTCCGACCAGCGACGCGACCCGCTTGTCGTAGCGCGTGAGGTCGCTTGCATCGAGGAGCTCGCGCCACTGTCCGCTGGTCCCACGATTGAAGAACTTGTTCGGATCGCGCCAGAATTGCTTGTCGATATTCGGCACGGTCTTGTCCACGTTGCGGCGCATCGCGTCGAACGACGCAGCCGCGACCAGTCCCGGCCACTGCTCCTCGGGCACCTCGATCGCCAGGCACACGGCAAGGGCGCGCATCTCGCCCTCGAGGTTCGCCTTGAGCTCGCTGTAGTGGAGCATGACGATGTTTCCGGCGTCGCGGACGTTCCAGAACGTTTCGAAGTGATACAGCGTGCGCAGGAGCGACGAACTCGCATCCGCGGGCGCCGTGTCATTGTCGACCCAAACCCAGAACCGTTCCCGTGGCGTCGGCGCACGCTCGGGGCGGGCCGCGAGGAGCTCGGTAACGTCGTCGTCGTCGCCGACGGCGGCGGCGCGCACCGCCACGAACGCGTCCATGTCCATGTTCTCCCAGTGGCTGTCCATCGAGAGCGCCACGTCGCGCGGATCGCGTCCGACGCAGATGTACGTCACCCGTTTGTCGTACGGCAACCCGTCCAGCGGCGTGTGGGTCTTGATGAACCGGCGATGCGTCTGCGCGGCCAGATCGGCCATCACGTCGTCGCGTGATCGTGTCTGCATGTCGAGCCACGGTGAGATCATCGACAGCGGCCGTTCGAGATCAGGCGTCTGGAAGATCAACAGTGCGCAGATCATCTGCGTCCACGTCGTGCCGCACTTCGGCGGCGTGCTGATCACGATGTCGTCGGGCCGGAACGAGAACCCGTCCCAGCGCGCGCTGTCACCCACGACGCCCCGGTACCGAACGAGCGGCCGATCAGCCTTCTCCGTCACGTTCCGGCAGCGTTGTCCATCGAACCCCGCAACGCAAGCAGCCCGAAGATCTGGACCAATGCCGCTTGGTCGATCAGCCGGGCCGCATCGGATCCGAAGACGAACAGATCCGCGCTGGTGCGGTGCTGCTCCCAAGCGACTTCGGCGTACTGCTGCGCCGCCGCGGTGATCGCGCGGCGGAGCTGTTCGTCGTCCGAGACGTCGGCGAGGGCGAACAGGTTCCGGAAGAAGATCGCGTTGAACGCGGGATCCTGGCCGAAATATCCGACACGCTCGTAGTAGCCCAAGGCAGCCGCAGTGATCGCTTCGGCTCCCGCGACATCGCCGAGCAGCAGCCGGACGCCGATGACATTGCCCTGGTTATAGCTCCACTTCGTCGTATCGATTGCGCCGTCGTGCGACACATGGTCCCAATACAAGCCGTCGGCGGGATCCCGCAACGTTGCGTTGACCCAATCGTGCATGCGCGTCGCCCACACGAGATAGTCAGCGTTCCCCGTCAGCTCGTGGAGCCGGAGTGCGAGCTCCGCGCTGGGCGCGGTCGACACCGTGTTGCGATCGTGATTGTTCGAGGCCTGCGTCCAGAACACGCCGCCAGGGTGCGGGTCGGTCGTGTTCGTGTCCCAGCCCAGCGCGATGAATCTGAACACGCGCTGGGCGGTGTCGAGCATGGACGCGTCGCCCGTCACCCGCGCCGCACGCAGCAGGCCCAGGCCGATCCACGCGTTGTCGTCGTAGTACTTCTCGCTTCCCTTTCCGTAAGGCGGCACAACCGACGCGTCGTGCCCGGGCGGATTGCTCGTGCCATCCCAATACTTCGAGAGGGCCTGCACGTTGCTGCGCACGTCGTCACCGAATTCGGCCGGCCCTGACAGCTCGCAGAGGTCGATGCTCGCCGCGAGCACCTGGCTGAAGGGCCATAAGTACGAGTACGGCTTGCGGCCCGGCGGCGCGGTCTCTCGATACAGCCCGCTGCCGTCACTCCTCGCAAACGATCGGTGCAACGCGGCGTAGCTGCGTCGCGCCCGTTCAGCGTTCGTCGCCGCGCGTGTCGTCCATCAGTCTTCGAGACGGGCGACGGCCTCTTCACTTCGTGCGACCGCGTCATCAGCGCGGTCGCTCGCCTGCCGGGCCGCATCGCGCGTACGCCTCGCAGCCGCGACGTCGCGCTCCGCTTGCTTCATCGCCGTCTCGGCGGCGTTCATCGCCCGCTCGGCCACGTCAAGGCGGTCCGCCGCCTCGGCCGCCTCGCCCCGATGACGCTCGAGCTTTTCGCGGGCACTGACGAGCGCGCGCGACGGCGGCGACGACGACGACGCCGTGCCGGCCTTGCGGCCGCGCGCGGGCCGGCTCTCGACCGACGATGCGAGGCTCGCGAAGAGATCATCGGCTTCCACGTCGGCGTCGAGCCCGGTGAGCTCGCCCCGACCGAGGTCCTCCGCGAGCCGCTCGGAACCGACGATCGCGTTCAGCGCGTTCTCGATGTCGCGAACCTCCGCGTCGCCTGACCGCCCGGACTCGTCGATGACTCGTCGCGCGACCCGTGCAACGGCGCTACTAGCTTCCCGTCGTCTGGCGACGGCCTCGCGCAGCACGCCGGCGTCGGCGCCCGCGAGCACCTCGTCTTGTGCGGCGCGCGCTGCACTCGTCGCGTCGAGCAGGTCTCGGATCGCAGGGGGATCGCTCCGCGCGACCTGATTGAGCGCCCACACCGGAACTGCGGGACGACGCAACGCCTTGATCGCCGCGGCCTCGTCCTTGTCGCCGGCGGCGCGCAGCTCGCGCACGAGCTCGTCGCGCGCGGCGACGAACTCGTCCGGCGCAACGGAGAAGAGGTCGTGCCTCGAGCTTGCCGGCATTCGGCAATTGTGCCGCGCGTCCCGACTACCGGGGCGGGCACTGCTCGCGAATGTGATCGCGGTAGATGTCGATCATCCGGAGATACTCGGAATCGGGGTTGCCGGCGACATCCGCGGCCAGGTCGGCGGCGCGGTCCGCTTGCGTCCATTCTCCGCGCAGGTAGAGGTCGAGCTCATCGAGCATCTCGTGGAAGCCAGCGACGAAGCCGGGACGCCAGGGAGTGTCGGCTCCGGCCGGCCGGTCGGCGCCGGCATACGCATCGTCCTCTTGGCGATCGATGCCTTCACCGGGCGCGAACGACTGGGTGAACAAGAGACGCGTACCGTCACCATCGACCGCGAGCTCGAAGCGCAGGAAGCTTTGCTCGTCGCCGAAGGTGTAGCGGATCACGTTCGGCGGTTCGAACTCTGTGACCTCGCCGACGATCGACTGCTCTTCGGGACCACGAGAACGTACAGATGCCGCCGAGCCGTCGCTCCACCCTGGACGCCGGCAGTAACCACACGTCGAGGTGCTCGGACGTCGTCACCGCTTCCCACACCAGCTCGATGGAATGCGGATACGTTCGCTCGTGCCGCATCGTCGTGCGGTCCACGAACACTGCGAGCATCGAATCATCGGCCACGGCGCTTCTCCTTCATGTCGTCGAGTTGTGCACCGAGGGCGTCGAATCGCTCCTCCCATGTCCGCCGGCAGCGGTCGGCCCACCCGCTGACTTCGGTCAGCGCCGAGGGGTTCAGCCGGTAGATCCGCTGCTTTCCGTCGGCACGAACGCTCACGACGCCCGATTCGCGGAGCAGCCGAAGGTGTCGGGAGACGGCGGGCTGGCTGATCGTGAACAGCTCGACGAGCTCGTTCACGCTCCGATCGTCTTCGGCGAGTACCTCGACGATGCGCAGCCTCGTGTCGTCGGCGAGAGCGGCGAACGCTGGCACCGCCCAAACATATAACAGAACAGTTATCTATGCAAGCCCTGAAAGTCGCTCACTTCCGGGCGCGGTCCATCGCGCAGACGTGTCCGATGCGGGGATCGGATTGGCCGTCGAGCAACTGGTGATATGTCGCCGCGACCGATTCGGGTCCCGAGGCGTGAACGAGCTCGAGCCAACTGTCGGTCCACGCGCTGAACGTGCGCCACGCGTCGCCCACGTGCCGGTTTAGCTCATCCTGGCCCCAGTCCTTGGTGCGCTTCGCGATCTGCGTCGGCGCGAAGAAGAATGTCGGCTCGGGCCCGACGAGCGCGCTGTCAGATTCCGGTGTGTGGTCCCAGTGCGTGGCGCCGACGATCATGCTGTGCGGAAGGTGTTCGCCGAAGTGCCGGTGCACTGCGGCCTGTACGTCGCGGTTGCCGGCGATGTCGACGTAGACGGCGTTGGTCACGGGCAGCGCTTCGACGTCGCCGTAGGTGACGACGTCGTGGTAGCAGCCGAGCTTCTCGACGAACGCCCGGTTGGTGTCTGAGGTCAAGCCGGTCACGCGCACGCCCGAGCGGTTGTGCAGCAAGTGCGCCGCACCGATTGCGGTCTTGCTCGACGCGCTCGAGATCACGACGTCCGACGCGCCGAAGAAGTCGCTGTCGGCGAGGTAGTCGTCGATCACGAACGACGTGAAGAACAGCGGCCACAGCACCATCTGTTGGCCCTCGCGGGCGGCGTCGTAGATCGGGTCGGCAACGACTCGGATGTAACGGTTGTACCCGGCGGCCATCGGTTGCCGGTGTGCCGCGAGATCGGTGAAGCCACGCGCATCGACCCGGCCCGGCGTCACGACGAGCTCGTCGCTCATCGGGAAGTAGCCGTACACGCGCAACCCCTCGTCGAGCGACGCCCCCCGTGACTCGACGACCTCACCGAAGCCCCACACCGGAATGCGACCCCAGTTGTCGTTGGCGGGGAAGAAGTTCCAGTACTGGAGCGCATCGCCGAACGCGCCGTATGTGATGTTGTTCGACGTCAGGGCGAATGCGTCGACGCGCAGCCGCGCCTCCCCCTCGGCCAGCGGCGCCGGGCCACTCTCATTGATTCGCGTGCGGTGCAGATCCGTGCGGTCCACCTCGAAGTTCGTCACGCGGGCAGTCTCCCAAAGTTCAGGGTCGACCGTTCAGGCAGTAACCCCTGCCATAGCGCCATAGCACGGCAAATGCCCAAACGCTAGGCCAGAGAAAAAGTTGGTCCATCCGGCCCCTTGCGGGAAGCCGACCGCTTGGACCAAAGTTCCCCCGCGGGCGAGCGACGGGACAGCACGCCTTGCGGGGGAGGATGCACGTGGTCGCGCGATCAGATGTTGCGTACTTGTGTCGTCGCGCGGGTTTCGGCGCGACGTCCGCCGAGCTCGACACACTCTCGGCCATCCCGACGATCGACGAGCTCGTCGATCACATCGTCGACGACCCGCGAAACTTCGGGACGCCGAAGCTGAGCCCGAGCATGCCGGGCGCGGGGAAAGCGACGACGAGCGACCACGCCCGGGTCACGATGGAAAAGATCGGGCAGTGGTACCTGCAACGGATGGCCACGTCGAGCTTCGTGCCGCCTGAGGGCAAGAAGGGCAAGAACTCGGCGGGAGCGTTGCGCGAGAAGATGGTGCTGCTGTGGCACGGCCTGCTCGTGTCCTCGATGGAGAAGCCCGAGAACTTCAACAACCACCCGACGATCGCCGCCCAGCACACACTCTTCCGCCGGCTCGCGATGGACGACTTCCAGACGCTGCTCACCGAGACGACGCGCGACCCGGGAATGCTCATCTATCTCGACAACTGGCTTTCGACGGCCGACAACCCCAACGAGAACTACGCGCGTGAGCTGCAAGAGTTGTTCTCGGTCGGGGTCGGGAACTTCAACCAGACCGACGTGGTCGCGGCCGCGCGAGCCGGCACCGGCTACACGCTCGGCAAGAAGAGCGTGTTCGTCTTCGATCACAGCATCCACGACGACGGCGTCAAGACGTTCAACGGCGTCGCCGCCAACTGGGACCTGCTCGACGCGGCCGGGAACAGCGGCGGTCACGGCATCGTGCAGTACCTGTGCACGACACGCCAGGCGGACGTTGCGAAGTACGTCGGCAGAATCATGTGGCAGTACTTCGCGAGCTTCACTCCAAGCGCGACGACGCTGAACGACGTCGTGGCCGGGTTCACGCAGTCGGGCAACCTCCGGATCCCCGACGCATTGAAAACGATCTTCAAACACCCCGACTTCTGGGCGGCCCCGGCGCGCGCCGGCAAGGTGAAGAACCCGGTCGACTGGACGGTGGCGTGCATCAAGGCGTTTGGCATCACCAAGCTGCCGAAGTACCACAACGGCACCGACCCCATCAACGAGAACATGCAGCCGATGGGCATGCAGCTGTTCTTCCAGCCCAATGTCTTTGGCTGGTGGCGGCGACCGGAAACCCGCTGGATCGGCTTCCCGGCCTTCACGGCCAAGGTCGACATCCTCAATGCGCTGCTCGATGTCGCATTGAAGGATCGGAAGCATCCGCTCAACGCGTTGCAAACGAAGCCGTCCGACGTCGCGGTCGACACGGTGCTCGGTTGGTTCGGGATCGACCCGACGACCGTGGGACCGACCCGCACGCGAGCGATCGAGATGCTCGACGCCGAGAGCTCCGGCTACTGGCGCGTCCGCAACCTGGCCCGTCTGGTGGCACTGTCACCTGCCGGTCAGGCCAACTGAGAGGGGAGGCGAGAACCATGCCGAACGACATCCAGTTCCCCGAGCTCCCCGACATCAGCCGCCGCCGGTTCATGCAACTGGTCGGTGCCGGAGCGGGCGCGGCCGCGCTGTCGCGCGGTGCTGCCGTTCAGCACGCTCGCCGCCGGGGCCGATCCGCTGCCGCCGGCAACAACAATCCTCGTTTCGCTGTATCTCGGCGGCGGCCTCGACGGGGCCCACATGCTCGTCCCCGCCGGCGCGAACTACGGCGACTACGCGTCGAAGCGCGGCAACCTGGCGATCAGCGAATCGAGCCTCCTGTCGGTCGGCTCGACCCAGAACGGCCTGAACCCGTCGATGCCCAAGTTGCGCGCGCGTTTCGCCGGCGGCGACGTGGCGTTCGTCCGTGGTGTCGACATCCTGCACCCGAGCGGCTTCGAGCCGCTCAGCCACTTCGACAAGACCGACTACGTCTCGATGTCGTATTCGTCACCGCCGTCGATCCGCAGCGGCGCATGGGGACGCTGGGCCGATGCCCAGCCCGACAACGCGCTCGCGATGGCAACCGTGAGCTTCGGATTGCCGGTCTTGTTCCAGGGCGTGAGCAAAGTGCAGGCGGCCGCGCTGCCGCAGTCAGTCAACGACGCGCTCGGTGCCGATCCTTCCGAAGAGGAGCAGAGGCTTGTTGACGCGCTGCTCGCGATCGACGGCGACTACACCGCCGCCGACCCGTCACTGGCCGCCAAGCTGGCACATCAGGGCGGCTTCGCGATGCGCACCGCCAACGAGCTCGCCAACGCCTACCCGGACAATCCTGAATACGGCCTCGGCGGATCGATGGAAATCATCGCGGCGCTCATCAACGCCAACGTCACCGGCACGCGCATCTACGCGACCGTGCAAGGCGGCTACGACACGCACTCGAACCAGCGCAACGACCTCGACAACGGCCGACTCCCGGAGCTCGACGACGCGCTCGACGACTTCTTCAACGCGCTGAACACCCCGCAGGACGTTGTCGTGATGGTGTGGAGCGAGTTCGGGCGGCGCGCCGAGGCGAACGCCGGCGGCACCGACCACGGCCGCCCGAGCAACGTCGTGCTGCTCGGGCCGCGGGCGAACGGCGGGCTCTACGGGGCGCAGCCGTCGTTCGCAGACGCCGCGCTCGACGGCAACGGCAACCTCGTCGGCAGCGTCGAGTTCGGCTCTGTCTACGCCGACGTGATCACGAACTTCCTCGGCGGCGACTCCACCGCGATCCTCGGTGCGAGCTATCCCACGATCGGTGCGGTGAGCTGACCAACTGACTGCGGGGCCACAGGGCTGCGTGCTTGTGCCGGCGGGTCACGCCGAGCACCATCTGGCGTGTGACGGCTCCCGTGCTGTGTTGTGAGCACTTGACGCGTCGCTTCGGCACGCGGACCGCCGTTGACGACGTGTCGTTCGCGATCACGCCCGGGGAGACCTACGGCTTGCTCGGACCGAACGGCGCGGGAAAGACCACGACGATCCGGATGGTGTGCGGCTTGTTGAGGCGCGATGGCGGGCGCGTGGAAGTCGCCGGGCGCGAGGTGAACGAACGTGCGCTCGCGGCGAAACGGAACATCGGCTATGTCCCGCAAGATGTCGCGCTGTACCCCGATCTGACCGCGAGCGAGAACCTCGAATTCATCGGACGCCTGTATTGGATGAGCGGCCGGACGCTCGCGGCGCGAGTGGACGAGGTACTCGAGCTCGTCGATCTCGCCGATCGGCGCAACGATCGGGTCGATTCGTTCTCCGGGGGCATGAAGCGCCGGCTCAACATCGGAGCCGGATTGCTCCACCGACCTGCGCTGCTCGTGCTCGACGAGCCGACCGTGGGCGTGGATCCGCAGAGCCGGCATGCGATCCTCGGCAGTGTGCAGGATCTCGGCCGGCAAGGTATGGCGATCCTCTACACGACGCACTACATGGAAGAGGCGGAGCGGGTCTGTAATCGAGTCGGGATCATCGACCAGGGACGACTCATCGCCGAAGGCACGCGTCGTGAGCTCGTTGCGATGATCGAGGAGCACGACCGGATCGAGCTGACGGCGAGCGGCAATCTCACTGACTTCGCAGCCGCATGCAAGGACCTCGACGGCGTCGACGGCGCGACCGTGACCGTCGATCATGTGCAGTTGCTGGTGCGCGATGGTGCGGGCGTGCTTCCCGCGATCATCGACGCGGCCGAAGCGACGGGCACGGTGATACGCAGCGTTGAGGTCGTCGAGCCGGATCTCGAAGCGGTGTTCTTGCATCTGACCGGCACCGCGCTGCGGGAGTGAGATGGCGCCGGCATTCGTGATCGCGGCCAAGGACCTGCGTCAGCGGTTCCGTGACCGATCGGCCATCGTGGTCGGCTTCGTAGCTCCTTTGGCAATCGCGGGACTGATGAGCTTCGCGTTCCGCGGGACCGAGAACTTCCACATGACCGTCGGTGTCGTGGATCGCGACCATGGCGCGCTCGCGACGGCGTTCGCCAGCCTTCTCCGCAGTCCCGAGTTGCACGACATCCTCACTGTGCGCCCTATGGAGCGCGAATCCTCGGCGGCGGCCCAAGTTCGCAGCGGCGACGTGGACGCCGCGTTCGTCGTTCCGTCCGGCTTCACGCAGGCCGCGACCGGTTCTGCACGCACGGACATCGGCGTACTGACGAGCACCGACCGGCGGATCAGCGGGCAGGTTGCCGAGTCACTCGCGACGTCGTTCGTTGCGCAGGTGAACGCGGATCGGTTGTCGGTTGCGACTGCGATCGCGGCCGGCGCGCCCACAAACAGGCTCGCGGAGCTCGCGGGACGCGCCGCGAAGCTTCGCCTTCCCGAGCAGATCACGAGCCGGCCCACTGGGACGAAGCCGCTGAAGACGATCAGCTACTACGCGCCCGCCATGTCGATCTTCTTCGTGCTGTTCGCGGTCGGCTTTGCGACCCGGAGCTTCTTCTCCGAACGTAGTGAGGGCATGCTCGATCGCATCGCGGCCGCGCCGGTCCGCCCCGGCGAGGTGTTGCTCGGCAAGGTCCTCTCGGTCTTCGTCTACGCAATCGCGAGCTTGCTCACGGTCTTCGTGGTCACTTCGGTGTTCTTCGGTGCCGACTGGGGCGATCCGGTGTCCGTGGTGCTGCTGTGCCTCGCGATGTCGCTCGCGGTCGTCGCGATCACGGCGCTCGTGATCTCGATCGCGCGCACGCCGCAACAGGCGCAAAGCCTCTCGTCCGTCGTTGTGTTCGTGCTCGCAGTCCTCGGCGGCAACTTCGTGACGATCTCCGCGGCGCCGCCGCTCATGCGGAGGCTCGCGTTGCTCACACCGAATGGCTGGGCGCTGCGCGGCTTCGTAGATCTCACTACCGGAGGTGGCGGCCTCAGCGACGTCGTCCTCCCGATTGCCGCCATTCTGGTATTCACGGTTGTGGTCGGCGCAGCGGCCACGCTGCGGTCGCGAGACGTGGTCGTCGCGTGAGCATCGCCGCACTCGCCCAAGCCGCGGCCCGTCGCATCGTCCGCGACCGCATGGCGCTGTTCTTCATGGTCGTGCTGCCCATACTCATCATCGTCATCGTCGGAGCCGTAGTCACCGGCGGGAACCGTTTTCGCGTCGGCCTCGTCGTCGAGGACCACGGCGCCCTCGCGCAGCAGCTCGCGCAGGAGCTCGCGCACAACAACGCGCTCGAGATCCACAACTACGCCACGGTGCGCGGGGCCAAGACGTCGCTCCGCCGCTCTGAGATCGCGGCGCTCATCGAGATTCCGGCGGGCACCGACTCGGGCCTGCGGGCCGGGCGCTCCGTCGAGATCCCCGTGTACGGCGACAACGTCAGTTCGAGTTTGCAGGCGGCGAGCACAGCCGTCGCGTCCACGGTCGCTGCCCAAGGTGCGCGCGTCCAGGCCGCTCACTTCGCCGGCAATGAGGTCGGCGGGACGCTCGACGTCAACCTCAGCCACGCCGGCGCGCAGGCGCGGGAGGGTCCAGGAGTCGGCGTGGTCAATACCGTCGTCGACCGCAAGAGCCGGTTCCTGCCGAGCGGCTTCAGCTACAGCGCCCCGACCATGCTCGTGCTGTTCGTCTTCATCAACGCGCTGGCCGGGGGCGGGGCGATGATCGAGACGCGCAAGCTCGGCCTATTCGAGCGCATGAACGCCGCCGGGATGAGCCCGGGCCGCATCGTGGTTGGCGAAACGGCGGTGTTCTTCGCCATCGCGCTCGTGCAGTCGGTCCTGATCATCGGCGTGGGTGCGCTCGCGTTCGGCGTGCATTGGGGCAACGCGTGGGCGGCGGTCGCGCTTGTCGTCATGTGGGCGCTGGTTGGCACCGGTGCCGGAATGCTCGTCGGGACGCTGTTCGCAACCCCCGAACAGACGGTCACGATCGCGCCCGCGTTCGGCATGGTGCTTGGGATGCTCGGCGGTTGCATGTGGCCGCTCGAGATCGTGCCGCCGGTCATGCAGACTATCGGCCACTTCACGCCGCAGGCGTGGGCGGTCGACGGTTGGACCGAGCTGATGTCGCGCGGCGGGAATGTGTTCGACATCGGACGGGAGCTCGTGGTCCTCGGCGCCTTCGCGGTGGTGCTGATCGCCGCCGCCGGCAACCGCCTACGCCATTCCCTCAGTCGGTAGCGTTACGTCGCGAAGTCGGGCCTCGCGTCGCGGGCGGAGTCGGCGCGACCCTTGGGCTCCTCCCAGTCCTCTTGCCGGCCGAGCGCGGTCTCGTCGAGGAGGTAGTACGAGCCGCCAATCGTCTCGAGGCCGCGCGCGTAGATCGAGAATGTGTGGAAGACATCGTCACCGACGCGCAAGAACGAGCTCCGACCCGGTCCCTCCATCGACTCTCCGGGCGCGGGGCCGCCGCCGGCGTCGGCCTTCTCGAGCTCTTCCTTACTGCGGAAGTTGTACTCGATCGGCGCGACCGATTCGTCGAGCGTGACGTGGAAGTCGTAGTTGAAGTCGCTGCGGTACGACGAGTACCAAGGAAACGTCCAGCCCCGCTTCGCCTTGTACTTCTCGATCTTGTCGATAGGTGCGCGCGAGACGTACACCAATGTCGTGTCGCGGGTGTGCAGGTGTTCGAGGAGTCCCTTCGACATCTCGTCCGCACCGGCGGTGCAGCTCGGGCACCCGTCTTCCCAGCTCGGGTCGAACATGAAGTGACAGATGATCAGCTGGCTACGGCCGTCGAACAGGTCGAGCAGCGTCGCCTTGCCGTCGCGGCTCTCGAACACATATTCCTTCTCGACCTTGACCATCGGCAGCCGGCGCCGGTCGGCGGTCAGCTTGTCCCGCTGCCGGGTGAGTTCCTTCTCCCGCACCAGCAGCGCCTTGCGAGCAGCCACCCACTTGTCGTGCGATGCGACCTGGGGAAGACTCATCGTGCTCTCCTCTGCATCGGACTCTGGTGGGCTCTGAGGAACGAGACCGAACGGCCGCGCCGAACTCATCGGTCTCACCTCATGAGATGCCCAGAGCCGAGCGGGCGAAAGCTCACTGAGAGCGTCGGTCGCGCCGGATGACGTTGAGCGCGCTGCCCATTTTGAACCACTTGATCTGCTCGGCGTTGAACGTGTGCGTGCACGCGAACGCAACGCTCGTGCCGTCGGGCTTCCCGATGCGGCACCGCACCGGTTCATCTGGGGCCAGCGATGCCAGGTCGAGCACCGAGATCACGTCGTCCTCGCCGATCTCGTCGTACGTCGAAGGATCAGCGAACGTGAGCGGCAGGATTCCCTGCTTCTTGAGATTGGTCTCGTGGATGCGGGCGAAGGATCGGGCGAAGATCACGACACCGTTGCGATACCGCGGCTCCATGGCCGCGTGCTCACGCGATGAGCCTTCGCCGTAGTTCTCGTCGCCGACGGCGCACCACTGCACGCCGGACGCCGCGAGGCGTTTGGCGATCTCGGGGAACGGGCGCGTCTCGCCGTCGAGCGGGTCTTTGCCCGCGCCCGCGACACCGGTGAACGCGTTGACCACTCCGAGGAAGAGGTTGGCGGAGATGTTCTCGAGGTGGCCGCGGTACTTGAGCCAGGGGCCGGCGGCCGAGATGTGATCGGTCGTGCACTTGCCCTTCGCCTTCATCAGCACGGGCAGGTCGACGTAGTCAGTGCCGTCCCACACCGGGAACGGCGTGAGCAGCTGCAGCCGCTCGGACGTGGGCGAGACCATGACGTCAACGTGCGCCCGCTCGCTCGGGGCGGGCACGCGGCCGGATACGCCGGGATCGAAGCCTCGGGACGGCAGGTCCTCGCCGACGGGTGCGTCCAGCCTTACCTGCGCGCCGGCTTCGTTGGTGATGACATCCGTGAGTGGATTGAAGTCGAGCGTGCCGGCCAGCGCGTACGCGATCACCATGTCGGGGGAGCTGACGAACGACTTGGTGTTGGCGCGGCCGTCGTTGCGCTTCGGGAAGTTGCGGTTGAAGCTGTTGACGATCGTGTTCGGTGTCGCAGGGTCGACGTCGGTGCGATCCCACTGGCCGATACACGGACCGCATGCGTTGGCAAGCACCGTGCCCCCGATGGCTCCGAGGTCGGCGAGCAGACCGTCGCGTTCGATGGTGGCCCGCACTTGCTCGGAGCCGGGCGTGATGTACAGCGGCATCTTGGCGCGCAGGCCAAGAGCGGACGCTTGGCGAGCGATGGAGGCGGCGCGGCTGATGTCCTCGTAGGAAGAGTTCGTGCACGAGCCGATCAGCGCCGCCGAGATCTCCACCGGCACGTCGTGGGCGCGTGCCCACGCGCCAACCTCGCCGACGCGGTGACCGAGATCCGGGCTGTCCGGTCCGTTGATCATCGGCGCCAGGCTCGACAGGTCGATCTCGATGACCTGGTCGAAGAACCGTTCGGGGTCAGCCTCCACCTCGGCGTCTGCGCGCAACTCGGCTGCCACCGCGTCTGCCGCGTCGGCAACGGCTTCGCGCCCGGTTGCCTTGAGATAGGCAGCGATGCCCTCGTCGTACGGGAACAGCGACGTCGTCGCGCCAACCTCGGCGCCCATGTTGCAGATCGTGCCCTTGCCCGTTGCCGAGATCGTGCGGGCGCCGGGCCCGAAGTACTCGACAACCGCGCCGGTGGCGCCTTTCACGGTCAGCTTCTGCGCGACGCGGAGGATGACGTCCTTCGGGGATGACCAGCCGGACAGCGCGCCCGTGAGGTGCACGCCGATGAGCCTGGGCCACCGCACCGTGAACGGTCGCCCGGTCATGGCGTCGATGGCGTCACCGCCGCCGACACCAATCGCCACCATTCCCAAGCCACCCGCGTTCGGCGTATGGCTATCGGTGCCGATCATCATCCCGCCGGGAAAGGCGTAGTTCTCGAGCACGACTTGGTGGATGATCCCCGAGCCGGGCTTCCAGAATCCCAGGCCGTACTTGGACGCGACCGAGCGGAGGAAGTCGTACACCTCGGCGTTGACGTCGAGCGCAGCTTCGAGGTCAACCCCCGCGGCCACCTTCGCTTGGATGAGGTGATCGCAATGGATCGTGGTCGGGACTGCGACCTCCTCCAACCCCGCCGTCATGAATTGGAGGGCGATGATCTGTGCGAGCGCGTCTTGTAGCGCGACGCGGTCGGGATCGAAGTTCGCGTAGCTGCGGCCGCGCTCGAGCGCTTGTCCGTGGGGATCGCGCAAGTGGTTGACGAGGACTTTCTCGGCGTAGGTCAGCGGCCGCCCGAGCCGTTGACGGCCAAAAGCCACACGGGCCGGCAGCCGGGCATAGATGGGGAGCGGAAGATTTATCTCGATGTCAAGAGATCATAGAGAGGGGTTCTCTTGATGTCAAGATGTTGTGCGTTCACTCGCGGCGGCCTCGGGTGCAGGGTTGTACGGTTCCCCCGTGGGTTGGGCGTGTCGATCGTGCGACGGTGAGAATCCCGACGGCACGCGGTTCTGCGGTCATTGCGGTACGGCGGATGTTGCCGCCGAGCAGCCGATCGCCGACGTCGACGACGTCATCGAGCGGTTGTCGCGCGGCCAGGTGCCCGAAGCGGCGTCGAGTGAGCAGCATCGCGGCCAGCGGCGGCTCGTTACCGCGATGTTTGCCGATATCACGGGATTCACGGCGCTCGCTGACGACCTCGATCCCGAAACGGTGACCGACATCATCACCGCGATCATCTCCGCGCTGAGTTACGTCGTCGGCCAGTACGACGGCTACGTGGACAAGTACGCCGGCGACTCTCTTCTCGCGTTCTTTGGCGCGCCCGTCAGTCACGAAGACGACGCCGAACGGGCGCTCGCATGTGCCTTGGAGATGCACGAACGCTTCGACGCGATCCGCCCGAGGTTGGGCGATGCGGCGCAAGCACTCGGCCTCCATATCGGCGTCAACAGTGGCCATGCGATCGCGCTCGTCATCGGCAGCGAAGTGCGCACCGACTACTCGGTACTCGGCGACGCGATCAATGTTGCGCAACGCCTTGAATCTCAGGCGCCGGCCGGTGAGACCTATGTCGGTGCACTGACTGAGCGCCTCGCCCGACGATCCTTCGCGTTGGAATCGATCGGGAGTCTCGATATGAAAGGCAAGGCCGAGCCCGTTCCCGCGTGGCAACTCGCCGGTCGTCGAGACGTTGTTGCGGAGGAATTTGTCGTCGTCGGCCGCGCCGACGAACGCGCGAGGTTGCGCGGCGCGTTCGACCGCCTCGCCGCGCTCGTCGGCGAGGTCGTCATTGTCTCGGGCTATGCGGGAGTCGGAAAGACGTCGTTGATCGAAGCGGCGCGTGTCGATGCGGCCGCGCGGGGGTTGCGCTGGATCGACGCGCGCGGCGTGTCGTACCGATCGGGCTCACCGTACGAGCCCATCATCAACCTCCTCGCGACCTTGGCCGGCCAAGGCACCGGCGACGGCGACGTGCCGGCCCGCCTCGAGCAGGTGCTGGCCGAGCTCGGGATCCCCGAGCACGCGGCTTCGCTGGTCGGGCTCCTCGCGCCCACCTGGTCGGACCGCGACGAGGTCGATCCGCAAGTGCGGCGGACGCGACTCCACGATGCCTTCACCGCGCTGCTCGTCGCACTCGGCCGCCGAGATCCGTTGGTACTCACCGCCGAAGACATTCACTGGGTGGACGACGCAACCGCGGAACTCCTCGCGCACGTCGCCGCCCAGGCGGAACGCATCCCGCTCCTCCTGATCGTGTCGGCGCGTACCGACAGCGACGCGATCAACCGCATTCGCAACGAGGCGATCGACGCCACGATGCTGACGCTCGAGGGTCTCGGCGACGCGGAGATGCTCGCGCTCGTCCGTCAGATCGGTGGCTCGCTGCCGGACGCAACCGCGTCATCGATCTGCGCCCGGGCCCACGGCAATCCCTTCTTCGCCGTGGAAATGGTCCGCGCCGTTGCTCGCGGCGAAGCGGTCGGCACCAGCGACGACCTTCCACCGACGATCGAAAGTGCCCTCTCCTCGCGTCTCGACCGCTTGGGTCCCGCCGCCCGCCGGCTGGTCGACCTTGCCGCGGCAATCGGCGCGGACGTTCCGCTCGCGTGGCTGGGGGCGGCCGCGCCGGCCGTCGACGTGCGCAACGTCACGGTCGCGATCAAAGAACTCATAGAAAACGAGCTCCTCGAACCGGCCCGCGATCGCCCGGACACACTTCAGTTCCGGCACGCGCTCGTGCAGGAAGTCGCGTACTCACGGATACTGCGCCGTCACGCGCGCGCATTGCATCTTCGCATCGCCGACGAGATCGAACAGCTCGAAGGCAGCGACGGCGACGCCGGTGACCTCCTCGCGGACCACCTCTATCGTGCCGACGCAGGCGGACGCGCCGTGACTCAACTCCTGCGATCGGCGCAACGGGCGGAAGGAGTGTTCGCCAACGACACGGCGATCCTCCACCTCCGCCGGGCCCGGGAACTCGTCCTGCGCGACGACGAGACCGCATCGGGCGCGCCGGAGCTCACGCTGCGGCTCGCCGACTTGAGCCGGCAGGTCGGCGCGTACGGCGAGGCGGGTGAGCTGTACCGATCGCTGCTGGATCGCCCGGAGGCGCTGCGCGCCGCGTGCGGCCTGGCCGCGAGCCTGCGGACCCAGGGCGACTACCGCGACGCGCTCGTCGTGCTCGACGCCGCGTGCCCGGAGACCCCGACGGAACATGCGTCGATCAGCCTCGAGCGCGGTCGTTGTCTCATGGTTGCCGACAGCTTCCAGCACGCGATCGGCTCGTTCGCCGACGCGCTCGCCGTCGTGCCACCGGGCGATCCGATGCGGGCGATGTTGCTGAGCGAGCTCGCCCGCGCCGAGTCTTCGGTTGGTTTGCTCGAAGACGCGCTCGTCCATGGGCTCGAAGCGCGGCACTCCTTCGAGAATTCCGGTGATCTCAGCCGCCTGTCGACTGCGCAACGCGTGCTCGGCGGGGTGTACGAGGACCTCGGACGCCTCGACGAGGCCGCAATGGAACTACGCGACGGCCTTGCGCTCTCGGAGCGCATCGGTCACGTCGAAGAAGCAGCGGGGTGCCTCGTCAATCTTGCCCTCGTCGAACTTGCCCGGGGCGAGATCGATGCCGCAATCGACTGCAACCGCCGGGCGATCGCCGAGCTCGCGCGCATCGGGCATCCCACGCTGGCGACGGCGAACGCGAATCTCGCGGAGGCGCTCCTCGCACGCGGCGACGTCGATGAGGTCGGAGAATATTGCGACCGCGCGATCGCGATCGCGATGAAGAGCGGCGACATGCTCACCGTCGCCGACGCCGGCCTCACCTCGGCGCTCGCCGATTTGCGGTCAGGGCGAACCACGCAGGCCCGCGAGTCGGCCGAACTTGCCGCATCGCGGTTCGTCGAGGTCGGCGCGGCCGAATGGGCGGCGAAGGCCTTCACGATCGCCGCCGAGTGCTGCGAAGCTGACGGTGACGCGCTGCGTGCCGTCGAACTTCGCGATCATGCCGCCGAGGTCAGCGGAACTTCTGACCGCCCACTGAGAACAGACACGGATAGGCCGCCGTAGCACTCGGGATCGTGTCGACGACGGCTCCGGTGCGGAGGTCGACGGACTCGAGGACGATACATCCCGAGGCGTGCTGGTCGTCGAGGTACAGGTTCGCGAGGCCGGCGACCGGTTCACCGGTGGGACTCGTCGTGCGCAGGTCGCCGCGCGCTTCGCCGATCACGACCCCGAGCGAGCGGGCGCGGTAGAGCACGGTCGGGCACGGCGGCGCGAGCGTTGTGGCCACGACTTGCTGGTAGTGACCGTCACCGCTGATCGCGAGCGCGAAGCCCGGGAAGTCGGTATCGAACTGCGCGCAAGCCGGAAAACTCCGAGGCTGACGCGGTGGGTTGGGATCGGCCTGCCCGAACTGCGTGCTGGCGGGCCGGAGCGCGGTGTCGCCGAAGTAGGTCGCCGTGAAGACGTCGCGACGGCCGTTCGTGCGACACGTTGCGGTGCCCGTTGCATCCGTGATGGCCGTGCAGGCCGTGAACGATCCGCGCTCGAAGAGCACCGGAGCGCCGGGCACGGGCCCCGAGGCCGTGGCAACGTGCGCGGTCAGCTTCCATTTCCCGTTCTTACCGGTGAGCGCGCCGGTGATCGTGGTGGGATCGCGACCGTCCCCCGTCGACATCGTGAGGAGGTGTGACACGGTGAGGTGGTCGCGCGCCGGAACCGGCAACGACCACGACAGCGCGGCGGCGGCGTCGACCGGCGTGCCGCATTCGCACGTATTCGCAAGGGCCGCGCCGGTCGCGATCGCACTGCGGACCGTGTTCACTCCACCGGCGGCGAAGTCCGCGGGGATCGAGTTCCCGCGGACGGCGAGCGGCTGGTACCGGATGAAGATGTCGCCGGGCGAGGGCCGCCCAACGACGCCTCGTTCCAGCGCTTGCTCGCACCCGACTGCACCGGCTCCGGTGATCGCGAACGAGATGTCATCGCCTTTGAAACAGTCGCCGGTGCGATACACGACGACGTTCGCAGTCGTTGCGCCGCGATTGCGGATGTCGACGTCGACGCGCAGCGAGGTGCCGCGGCGATATGTCTCCGTTTGTACGAGGGTCAGCGCGGTTCCGGGCAGCGTCACCGTCGTGCGCACCCGGCCCGAGCTGATCGATTGCTTCACCGGTGCGTAGCTGTGAAGGGGCTGACCCGCCAGGAGCCCGCTGGTGTCGGCGAACCCGGGCGGTCCGAAGAGCCCGACGCCGGGAACCGACACGAGCGTCGCGCACGAGTACTCCGTCGGGATGGAAGAGGTCGTCGACCAGAACTGGAGCCAGTCGTTCGACACGTTCTGCGGGAAGCAATTCAGCTCCGCGTCGGAGCCGATGTCGACCAGCGGCGCCGTGGCGGGCGTGAACGTCCATCCCAATGTGAACGGGCCGGGATCGCCGAACAGGTCGTCGACCACGATCTTGTACGTCGTGGACTTCGTCACGTTGAACGCGACGCGGACCTGCGAACAGGGTTTGTTCGGATGCGCGGGGACGGGCGTCAGCGAGCCGATCGTGGCCCCGGTGAACACGGAAACCGTGCTGAAGAAGACGGTGTTGTCGCACGTGTCGACGGTAAGCGTCCCGTCTGCCTTCGCCGTGTACGAATACCAGACAGAATAGGTGGCCGGGAATCCCTGGTTGTCGGGTTCGCCGCGCTGCGCGGTCGCGTCGAGCGTCGTGCCGTCCACCGACCCCTGCGTGCCGCTGATCGTTGCCGCGTTCTCGAAGTTGTCGTTCGCCGGCGCGCCGGCGGCGGCGGCATTCGTCGCGCTCGCGGCACTGATTCCGGCGGCCAGCGCGATCACGGCCGCCACCGAGCAA
This sequence comes from uncultured Actinomycetes bacterium, assembly GCA_963837155.1. Classification (GTDB taxonomy): domain Bacteria; phylum Actinomycetota; class Acidimicrobiia; order IMCC26256; family PALSA-610; genus DASQHW01. The sequence continues at coordinate 478,235 of CAWIMB010000001.1, forward strand.
ACGCGCCGGAACCGCGCCTGGATACGACTCGCGATCATGGGCCCCCGCTTCGTTGAAGGTCCACAGCATCGTCCACATACCGCTCGGGCGCCAACTGTCAGGAGTTTCTCGGCGAGCGTCTCTTGATGTCAAGATGTTGCGATGGAGGACGAGGTCGACCGTCTGGTCGGGGGCTGGCGCCGGGTGCTGCCCGATGTCGATGTGTCGCCTCTCGAGGTGCTCTCGCGGGTCGCGCGCCTCGCCCGCCACCTCGATCGCCAGCGCACGCTCGTGTTCGCGCGCCACGACCTCGAGACGTGGACCTTCGACGTCCTCTCTGCCCTCCGCCGCGCCGACGGTCAACAACTCTCGCCCGGCCAGCTGCTCGCGCAGACCCTGGTCACCTCGGGCACGATGACCAACCGGATCGACCGCCTCGAAGAGCGTGGGCTCGTGCGGCGACGGCCCGATCCGAACGATGCCCGCTCCGTCCGCGTGCAGCTGACGGCCGCCGGGCGCCGGCACGTCGATGGCGCGCTCCGGGATCTCGTCGCGCGTGAAGACGCGATTCTCGGCACGCTCGACCCGAGTGATCGGGCGGCGCTTGCCGGGCTGTTACGGCGCGTCGTCGCGCCGTTCGATGCGTAGTGCCAGGTCTCAGTCGGTGAACAGGCGGTAGGCGCCGACCACGGAGGCACCGCTCGGCACCGGCTGCTCCTCGCAGCGATCGGAGATGCCGCGCAGGAACTCTTGGAACGCCGCGATCTCGGTCAGCGGAGTCGCATCGGCAGCGGCTTCCTCGGTCACGATGTGCAGGAAGCTGTTCCCGTCTTCGAGCCGAAACGAGACGTAACGGAATCCCGCGGGCCGGCGCTCGGCCAACTCGGCGAAGACCTTTTCGACCAGCCGCTGGTTCTCGTCAGCGCGATCGGGCTTGGTGCGGTACCGCACGATGACCGTCGACATTGAGTACTCCTCCATCCGTTGCGCGACCGTTACGACGCCGCGGCGGGGCGAAACTCATCGGTCGGGCAGGCCGGAATCGCGCACCGTGATACTGATGCGCGTCTCGCCGAGCGTCAGCTCGGGCGGCGCCGTGTCGGGGAGCGTGCGCACGACGCCGTGGAACGCGAGCCGGGATGGACCCCCGAACACGAACAGGTCTCCGCTGCGCAGCTCGACATCGGTCCACGGTCGCGTGCGCGTCTCGCTGTTGCCGAAGCGGAAGATGCAGCTGTCGCCGAGACTGATCGTGACGACCGGGCTTCCCGCGGCGATCGAGCCCGCGGACTCGGCGATGTCCTGGTGAAGACCGAGCTTCGAGACCGGGCTGTAGAGGTTGACGATCGACGCGTCGAAACGGACATTGTCGCCCGCGTACCCGGCGGCAGCAGCGGCGGTGGTCGCGACCGCCTCGATGTCGTCCGGGAGCGGCTTCACCGGCGCGCCGTCGTGGTCGTCGCACGTGCGCGAGTAGGCGTACGGATACCAATGCCAGCCGAGGCAAACCGAGCGGATCGACAGCAGCGTACCGTCCGGCATGCGCGGTGTGCGCAACCCCGCCGGCGCGCGTGCCCATTCGCGACACCGCCCGACGAGCTCGACCTGCGCGTCGAGGTCGAGCCAGTCCGGAATATGGACGGCTCCGGGTGCGACCTCTTGGCGGGTACGGGGGAAGAGCTCAGCGGATTGCATCGACGCGATACGAGTACCACGCCCGCCGCGCCAGATCCGGACAAGACCCCGTGGAGAGGCGTCTGTCACCTATCGTTTTCCGACGTCCACAGACGCCTTTCAGCCGCGCGCTGCGAGCATTGCGATGCCACTCACCGCCCGATTGCCGAGATCCGTGTCGCCCCGGATCGAGAACGCCGCCACGACCTCCGTCGCCGGGAGCCCTCGGGAGAGCAGCGGCGTGGCGACCGCGCGGTCGATCGACAGCACGACGGTCACTTCGTCGGGGTGAGCGCCGTCGAAGAGTTGCCAGCTCTCGGGTCCGCGGACCCACGTCCACGACGCAAGTCCTTCGACCGACAGCACCATCGACGCGCCGGTGTGCGCGTCGAGCGCAGCTGAGTGCGCGGCGATGCTGCGAACCACGGCTGCGGCCGCGGGATACAGGATCGCGTCGTCGTCGAGATTCGGTCGCGCCAGCGCGCGCCGAATCTGGTGATGGTGCACCCATCGTTCGACGTACTCACGAGCGGAGGCCTGCCAGTACGGAGACGAGAGCGACGCGCGCGCTTGCAGGGATGGCCCGATCGCGTTGAAGAAACCGACCGGCTCGCCCGGCGAGTCCGGATCGACGTCGTCGTACCAATCCGCCGTCCAGCGCCCGGTGAGCTCGAGCAGCTCGACGAGCAGCGCCGGGCTGAAGAATTCGACCGCTTCCACCCAGCGATCGTTGAACCGATCGAGGGCGGTGCGGAAGTCGTCGCCGGGCCGCATCCTGCGCAGCAGTCCGTTGGGTGCCGAGTCCCGCTGCCGGGAAAGCAGCGAGACGTCGTCACCGAGCAGATGCGCGGCAACGCCTTGCACGTCGTACGCCGGACATTCGGTCGCCCGCTGCCACTCGGCGGGCTCGAGCGTCCCGAGCAGTTCGAGGAGCAATGCCCGCTCGGTGCGCAGCACGCCCCGCACATCGAGCGGACCGGCTGAGGTGACTTCCGCACGAGTCATCGCGACAGGAAACCACAACGAAGAAACCGGCGCCCCGAGGGAGGCGCCGGTTTCGGTTCGAGGTCGCGCTTCTTCTAGGCCGCGAGGGTCTCGACACGTGCGTGCTCGGTCGGGGAGGTAAAGGCCGCGCGGGTGCGCGTCGCCCACGAGCGGAAGATCTGCAGGGATGCGATGTAGACCACACCCACGACGATGTGCATCGACGCGAGCAACACGGTTGCAGCCGCGCCGCCGTCGATCGTGAAGTCGCCGTACGTGCTGACCACGGCGAGCACGGCACCGAGGACCTGGAGTGCACGCAGGCTCGGGCGGTGGAACCGTGTGGCGACGACCGCCGCGGCGAGGCCGACTGCGAACGACATCAGCGTCAGGCTCAACACGTCGGCGAGGTGGACGCTCTCGGTGCCCTTGCTCGTCTCGGTGATGACGTAGTCGACGCCGGCGGCGCGACCGACGCCATAGATGACGGCATTCGTGACTGCGGCGACGACTGCGCCGGTGCCACCGAGAGCGAGCAGACGCCGAATGCGGGTCTCGGAAGTCTTCATGATTCTCTCCTCCGAACTGGTTCCGGTTCCGGCGCCCGGTTGGCACCTTCATATGAGACGTCGAATGAGCTTCCGAGTCATCGGCTTCCGAGCGGGAAAATTTTGGATCCTGCGGACCGCCTCTAACCTGCGGCTTCGTGGCGACCCAGAAGGACGTGCGCCGGATTGCGCTCTCGCTTCCGGAGACGATCGAGAAGCCGTGGTACGGCACGCCCGGCTTCCGGGTGAAGGGCAAGGGTTTCCTGCGGATCCGCAGCGAAGCCGAAGGCGGACTCGTGGTCTTCGTGGCCGATCTCGGCGAAAAAGAGATGCTGCTGCAATCGGAGCCGGAGAAGTTCTTCACCACGCCTCACTACGACGGTCATCCGACGGTGCTCGTGAACCTCCCCGCGATCGGGGTCGACGAACTGCGGGAGTTGATCATCGAATCATGGCGGCTGAAGGCGCCGAAGCGGCTGCTCGAGGAGTACGGAGACCAACTTCCCGGCGCATGAGTCCGGAGGAGAGCCATGGCAGCGATTGTTGTGTGTGGCGGAAGCGTCATCGGCCTGGCCACCGCGATATTGCTCGCGAGGGAAGGGCACGAGGTGACGGTCCTCGAGGCCGATGGCGCGCCGGTACCCGCCGATGCCGCGCAGGCGTGGGATCGCTGGGACCGAAAGGGTGTTGCCCAGTTCCACCAACCCCACAACCTCTTCGCGCACGCGCACGCGAGATCATGGACGCGGATCTGCCCGGACTGACCGACCGCCTCGTCGATGCCGGTGGTACCTGGATCGACCCGCCCTCGGCACTCCCGCCGTCGATCACGGACCGATCGCCGATGCCGGGCGACGAACGCTTCCGGTTCGTCAACGCGCGCCGTCCCACGATCGAAGCGGTGTTTGCGCAAGCCGCCGCCGACCACGAGGGCGTGACCGTCCGGCGCGGCGTCAGCGTGACCGGACTGCGTGCGAAGGGAACGCCGGGCGGCCCGCCACCGCGTTGCCGGTGTGCACGTGAAGGGCGAAGGAGATGTCGACGCGGATCTCGTCGTCGATGCGATGGGGCGCCGAACGAAGCTGCCGGAATGGCTGGCGGCACTGGATGCCGGCGACCCGTACGTCGAGTCGGAGGACTCGGGGTTCGTCTACTACACGCGCTACTTCCGCGGCCCGGAGTTTCCGGTGTCGTTCGCGCCCCCGCTTTCGCCGTTGGGTTCGATGTCGCTGCTGACACTCCGCAGCGACAACAACACGTGGTCGGTCACGCTCTTTGCTCCCTCGGCCGATACCGAGCTGCGCGCCCTGCGCGATCCCGATCGATTCGAGCGCGTCGTGCACGCGTGTCCCCTCCATGCCCATTGGCTGGAGGGCGAGCGCATCACCGATATCGAGGTCATGGCAGGAATCCTCGACAAGTACCGCCGCTACGTCGCCGAGGACCGTCCGGTCGCGACGGGAGTGGTGCCGGTCGGCGACGCGTGGGCGTGCACCAACCCGTCGGCCGGGCGCGGTATCAGCGTCGGCCTCATCCACGCGCAGCGCCTGCGAGACGTCGTGCGCGCGGGCGTGGACGATGCCGACGCGCTCGTCCGCCGCTTCGACGAGATGACCGAAGCCGACGTCACGCCGTTCTACCGCAACCAGATCGCGGCGGACCGTGTGCGCATCGGCGAGATGAACGCGATCAGAACAGGTGGCGAGCCCACCAAGCCCGATCCGACGATGGCCGCGATCGCCGTCGCGATGGGCCGAGACCCCGTTGTCTTCCGAGGGATGATCGAGACGCTGACGTGCCTCGGGCTTCCCCAAGAAGTGTTCGCCCGCCCCGAGTTCAAGGAGCGGGTTGCCCCGTACATCGGTCAAGTGCCGACGCCGCTCCCGGCACCGACCCACGCCGAGCTGCTCGAGCTCGTGCGCTGATCGGTGCCGGTCAGAACGGCCAGGTCGCGTTCCGGCCTTCCTCGAGCACCTGCATCGCCGTGAACGTCGCGTCGGTGAAGCCGCCGAGCGTGTAGCGACCGCTCTCGCCCGCCGCGAGTGCCGACGCGCGGTAGCCCGCGAGGTTGAACGTGTAGATCAGCGGGACGTGGTCGAGACGAACGTGGCCCGAGTCGTGCTGCTGATCGTCGGTGAAGATGACCGCACGCCGGTGCCGCTTCGGGTCGAACCACCGCGCGATCGCCGTGTGACCGAAGGTCGCGTGACCCACTGAGCCGACCACGCGCACGACCGTCTCGACGCCGGCGAGCACAGACGCGCCGGCCAGACCGTGGACACGCGCGTTGTGCTGGCCGTAGATGATCACGTCGACATTCGACGCGCGCTTCGCCGTCGCCATCGCCATGACCGCTGCCACCTCGACGCGCTGCAGACGCGAGCGGTTCGACACCGAGGCCTGCATCGAACCCGACGTGTCGATCACGACGAGCGTGCCATCGAGCGCGGGGATGTTCGCGACCGTGAGCTCCAGCGTGCGACCGAGCGCGCGCTTCCAGTTGTCCGACGGCACGTGCGCGTACGCAGCCCACACCTGGTATGGGAACAGCCGGGCGCGCGCGACCTCGTTCGGATCCGTGAGCTTCGCAATGACCGTGTCCACAGCCGCGTCCGAGATGCCTGCCTGATCGAAGTTGCGCAGGTTGCGGGCCAGTGCCATCACGCCCATCGACGGGATGACCAGTTCCCACGCCTCGGCATCCATGCCACCCGGCAGCCAGCCCGACAGCCGCTCCCACGAGAAGCCCGCCGCGCGAGCGCGGTCGGACCACGCTCGCGCAGCGCGGCGCGCCGCGCGTCGACTGCGATCGCGTCGAGCTCCGCGGCGGCGGCCAGCATCGGCAGGGCGGCTGCGTCGGCGCGCGCGTCGTCGTGGTGACGGCGGTCGAGCAGCCAGCGGAACAGCGTCGACTGGCGCTCGTCGCGTGGCGACGGGTGCGTGAGCTCGATGACGTCGGCCATGCGGATCTGGCGCGACAGGCCGTCGTACCGGAGCGCGGCCCGCTCGTTGTAGAGACGCTGCGCCGCGTCAGCAATGCCGCGCTTGACCGGCATCGGAACGTTGCGACCGTGCGTCGTCAGCCAGTTGCCGAGCATCTCGGCCGGCTCGTCGGCGCGCTGGAGCGCGCCTGCAACAACCTGCCGGCCGTTCACACCACCGGCCGCGACATACTCGGCCGCCATCACGATCGCGGCCGAACGCATCAGCATCGTGGCGCGCAGGTACGGCGCCAGACCCGCGACGAACGCCGGGTTCGTCGTCGTGACCTGGCGTACGAGCGCGACGAAGCGCGCGTCACGTACGTCGGCGCGCTCGTAGAACGTGTCCTCGCCGACCATGTTCGTCGCGGCGAGCAGGAACAGATCCGACTCGGCGTCGCGCGCGTACGCAGCGCCGCCCTCGTGCGTGGGCGTGCGCACGTGACGCGTGTGGATCGGCGCCGTCAGGTTGACCCGGAGCGGGCGCCGCTTGGAACCCGAGAACTTCGTCATGATGTGTGCTTCCTTCGTATGCGAGGAGTCCGGTCAGGGAACTCAGCGAACGAGCGGTGCCGATTCGAACGGCGAGGCCGTAGGGCCCTTCACGCCAACAGAAGTACGCCCGTCCTGCGCAGCTGACCGGAGATGAGAGGTCGGCCTGGGAACCAGGCGGCGGAGGACACTGGCGCTCTGCCAATTGAGCTACGTCCCGAAGGACGACGGGACTCGAACCCGCAACCACCCTGTCTGAAGCAGAAGGAACCCCCGTCTGCGCATCAGGCCGACTCAAATATCAAGGAACAAAACAACTGCACAGACGATCGATGAGCTGCGAGCCCAGGTCTCGAACCCGGTTCTCCTGGTTCAGAGCCAGGTGTGGTTCCCGTTCCACCAACTCGCAAGATCTGGCCGCGGCGAGCGGAGCAGCCCGGAGGGTGCGCAGCTCGCTCGCCGCATTTTGCGCAGCCTCAACTCGCGAGCGAAGCGAGCTCCTCAGCAAGCCAAATGCAAAGCAAGCATGGTCTGGACGGAGAGATTCGAACTCCCAACCTCCGGCTTCCGACGCCGGCGCGCTCCCACGTTGCGCTACGTCCAGGTGGTACTCACGGCGAGAGTCGAACTCGCACTGGTCGCGGTCTGAACGCGGTGCCTCTTCCTGTTGGGCTACGTGAGCGTGGACCAGGCGGGAGTCGAACCCGCAACCGTCTCCTTGCAAGGGAGCCGTTGTCTCCGGTGCAGCTGGCCCGTGGCGGGAGCGGGAATCGAACCCGCGCGCGCGGCGTATGAAACCGGGCTGACTCCATGTCTCCCGCTGCGATGGGGTGACCGGCCGGACTCGAACCGGCTTCCTCCGGGTTCACGTCCCGGCGTGTCGACCACTTCAACCTCGGCCACAGTCAACGAGGGAGGGCTCGAACCTCCGACTTCCTCTTTGTAGGAGAGGCGGTCTTCCGACTGACCTACTCGTCGTTGTTCATTGCTCGGCCCTGTTGCAACCTGGACCGCCCGTGGGAGACTCCGACGCGTCTCCGGCAGGGGGGTTCGCGATGCAGGTACAGCAACTCGGACATGTCGTTCTCAAGGTTCGTGACCGCGAACGTTCCGAGGTCTTCTACACACAGGTGCTCGGCCTGCCGGTCGCGGCTCGCATGGACGCGCCGGCGATGACCTTCTTCACGCTCGGCAACCATCACGACTTCGCGATCGTCGAGGTCGGTACCGGCGGCGCGGACGCGGCGGCGAACAGTCCCGGGCTGTTCCACGTCGCGTTCAAAGTCGGTGACACGATCGACGACCTTCGCGACGCAAAGTCGCATCTCGAAGCCGCGGGCGTAACGATCGACGGCATCGCCGACCACACGGTCTCCAAGAGCATCTACTTCCGCGACCCCGACGGGAACGCGATCGAGATCTACATCGACGCTTCCGATGTCTGGCGCACCGATCCCCAGACCGTCGCGACGATCGGGCCGCTCACGCTCTAGCCGGGTTCGAGTTGTAGGGCGTCGTGGAGTCGAACCACGTCGTCCCGCGATATCGAGCGCGGTGCCTTGTCCGTCTGGCTCACGCCCTTCGCGTGCGTGGTCTCGGGAGCGCTCGAATCTCCGCCTGCCGGATTTCACACGGCCGCTCCACCGTCAGAGCTTCGAGACCATGAGATCGGTCCGGCGGCGGGGATCGAACCCGCTCCTCTCGGGTACGAACCGAGTGTCCTTTCCTTCAGGACCGCGCCGGCGTGTTTGCTCCGTGATGGCTGCCAGGGAAGGGCTTGAACCTTCGCCTTCCGGTTAACGGCCGGACGTCTTTCCGCTCGACTACCTGGCATCTGTGTTGTGCGTACCGCGACGGGAGTTGAACCCCGGCTTCCGGGTTGAGGGCCCGGCGTCTTCACCGTTCGACTATCGCGGCGTGTGCCTCGCCGGCACGATTCGAACGTGCGACCTCCGCGTTCGGAACGCGGTGCTCTCGTCCTGCTGAGCTACGGCGAGGAGAGCGTCGACGGCAGGGGTCGAACCTGCATGCTCCGGTTTCGTAGACCGGCGCCTTTTCCATTCGGCCACGTCGACATGGCTCCCTCCGCTCCGCCATCCCTGGCTGCGCTGCGTCCGCACGATGACGTGTGCGCGCCACCGACGGGACTTGCACCCGCGACCTCCGGTGTGACGGACCGGCGCTCCACTCGTTGAGCTACGGCGGCATGTGCGCGCCCTGGGTCTCGAACCCAGTCTGTTCCCGGCTAAGAGCCCGGTGCCCTACCAGTCAGGCGTGACGCGCATCTCGGAGTCGCGTGCCGACGACTCCGATGACGATGTCCGTGCAGTTGTCAAGGTGCTGTTGTCCGGGACTGGCATGCCCGGCGCGAAAGAACATGTCTACGCAGGCCCGGAAGGTGTCGAACCCCCTGCCGTCGGTTTTGGGGACCGGGGCGCCACCGTGGCTCGAGCCCAAGAGGAACTCGCGCGCATGACGAGGTGCGCGCAATGGTTGCGGAGAAGCGCTGAACTCAGGCGAGAACGCTGCGCCTTACCAGCGCTCGTCAGGTCGGCACGCGTGCGCGCCGAAGCTCAGGGCTTGTCCCTGCAGCAATATTTCGGCGGTGAATGTGCGTGCCATAGGAGCATTGATGTTGCGGGATCGCGCGTCGCGTGTCAAACGTTTTTCGCGCGGTTATCCTCGATGAGATGTCGAAGCCTGCCTCGACTGTTGACGACATCCCCGTCGCGCACACTCCGCCGGGCGGTTACGGCGACGAGTTCCCACCACCGATCCTCGCTTCGTGCACGGAGCCACTGATTGACGGCGCGCCTGACCTGCGCGGGCTCTGGCGTGTCGTGAGCGTCGACGTGAAGGGAGAACCCGCGCCCGACACGCACCCGGCATTCGGCACCGTGCAGCGGATCGAACAACGCGGCAACCGGCTGGTCGTCACCGCCAGCGGTGTCATCCACGACATGCGCTGCGACGGCACCGAGGCGAACGGTGTGCACGATGTGATGCAGGTCGACTTCACCACTGAGATCACGGTCGCGGCTTCGTACGAGCACGGGGTGCACGTGCTGCGCCCGAAGGGTCTCCCCGATGTCGTCGTGACCCGAGCCCTCGATGGCGACCAGATGGTGTGGAACTACGCGGGCGTCTTCACCGCACGCCTCGATCGCATCAGTGCGTAGGTCCGAACCCGCTTCGCCAATCGCCGGCGGCCGGCGCGAGCCGCCGCAGTTTCGCCACGTATCGGTCCGCCGTGTCACGCGCCTCAGCCCGCACATGGTTCGCGTCACGTTGACCGGCGCGCAGCTCGAAGGCTTGACGGTCGAGCAACCAGCCGCGAGTGTGCGCCTGCTGTTCCCGACGCGGGCAACAAACGAAGTCGTGGTCCCGACGTGGCGCGGCAACGAGTTCCTCCTGCCCGACGGGCGACGACCGCTGATCCGCACGGTCACGCCGCGCCGGGTCGATCCCGAACGTCTCGAGCTCGACCTCGAGATCGTGTTGCACGGCACCGGCGTCGCGTCGCAGTGGGCCGAAGCGGCCGAGCCGGGATACCTGGCGGCAATCTCTGGGCCCGGCCGCGGCTACACCGTCGATCGAAGCGCGCCCGCGTTCTTGCTCGCCGGTGACGAAACCGCGATCCCGGCAATCAGCCAGCTCCTCGAGGTGCTTCCCGTGCCGACGCCAGTACAGGTACACATCGAGGTCGCGCATCCCGACGCGCTGGCTCGCGCTTCCTGATCGGACCGGCACGACCGTCGCCTGGCACGACCTCCCGCCCTGGGCGTCTCCGGGCGATGCATTCGTCGCCGCGCTCCGCACCGCCGACTTCGACGCCGACACAGCCCTGTGGGTCGCCGGCGAAGCTGCCGCGGTGCAGCGCGTGCGCCGCTACCTGTTCGAGGAGCGAAAGGTGCCGCGTGCGCGAGCGACGGTGCGCGGATACTGGAAGCACGGGCGGAGCGGCGACGCCGAAAGTACGTGAGCCGGAGGTGGAGATGTCATTCTGGCCGGGGTCAATGAAGCGTCGTCACCATCACCTGCATCGCCTCGCGTTGTCAGCGCTCGCGATCGCGCTGCTCGCGAGTTGCGGGAGTTCGTCGAAGCCGAAGGCAACGACGACGCCCAACACCGAACCCTCGATCGAGACGTCAACCACGCCGACGACTGCCGCCCCGCAGGCGACGTCGGTCAATCCGTGCGATCTTGTGTCGCGAGAGGACGCGCAGACTGCAATCGGGACGGCGTTGAATCCGAAGATCCTGGCCGGTCCGGAAGGTGAACAAAGCTGTACGTACAGCGGCCCGCCGAGCGGCCCGACCGCTCAGGTCGAAGTGTTCGCCGGGCCCGGTGCGAAGAAATACATGGACATCGATCAGACCCTCGGACACGTGATCACACCGGTCGACGGCATCGGTGACGAGGCGTACAGCGAAGAGTTCAACATCTTCTTTCGCAAGGGCACGAACTGGGTCGCGATCCGCTTGACGAGCCTCGACGATCCCGCAACGTTCGCGCCGAAACTCGAAGACCTCGCCCGCAGCGTCGTCGCCAAGTTGTGAACACGCTCAGAGCTCGGACGAGACGCCGTAGCGCGCCTGGTAGCCGGCGAACCGCGTCCGGGTCTCGGCGAGGTCGAGGCCGGTGTCGGCGAAGTCGTAGTCGTGACGGCCGTGGCGGCCGCGTGGCCTCGCTTCGAGATACGTGCGCATGCGCTGCTCGGCGTCGACGCCGAGCTCGGCACCGGCCCGTTCGTAGACCGCGCGGATCGTGCGCCACGGATCGCCGACAAGGTCCTCGAAACGCACGTCGATGATCCGGTCGTCGGGAAGCGTGCCGTCATCGCGCCAACGCATGACGAGATCCATCGCGGTTGCCGTGCCGTATACCGCGCTCTTCACGACGGCGTCCACGTCGACGGTGTCGCTGTGCATCCAGCGCAGCGTGGCCATCAGGCTCACGAGCGAGGGCAGCACCTTCAGCGGATCACGATGCGTCAGCACGACGTACGCGTCGGGGTATTCCGCGAAGAACGCCGGGAGCTTGCCGAGGTACGACGGCGACTTCAGCACCCAACGTTCACCGGGGCAGCGCCACTGGAGGAGCTGCAGGAATCGCCGGTGGGCGTGAAACACGGGCGCGAGATCGGCCCGCGCCAACCAACGGCCGTAGCTCGGCACTGGATACGAGCCCATGAGGTGATCGGACGCGAACTCGAGCATGTCGATCAGCGGGTCCTCGTTGGGAACGTCGCCGCCGTTCTCGTGCATCGTGCGGTATTCGGGTGCGATGAGATGCCAGAACGTGTACTCCTGATCAGCGGCGGCGATGCGCGGGTCGGTCGCGTACGTCGCGCGTTCGGGAGGTGGGCACGGATGCAGCAGCTCCCAGGTGCGCGCAACACGATGCGCGGGATCCTGGGCGAGCAGCTCGTGAAGGATCGACGTGCCGGATCGGCCGGTGCCCACGACCAGCACGGGCGACTCGATGCGTTCATCGAGGATGTCCGGATGTTGCGCGAGCGTCGCGCGAACCTCCAAGCGGTTCACGAGCGCCCGCACGATGTCGTCGCGCGCCATGATCCGGCCGAGCAGATGGAGGTCCGCCTCTTCCTCGAGCGCCTGCACGAATATGCGCAGCGCCTCCTGCCAACCACCGTCGCCGAAGTCATCGAGGCCTGTCGCGTCACGCGCGGCGCTGAGCAGCGAGTCCTCGTCAAGTGAAACGAGGGCGGAAGGAGCGCCGAGCTGGCGCCCGAACGCGTTGAGCTCCGCGACCCACTGCGGACGCGGCGCCGGCGACCAGACCATGGGTCAGAGATAACGCGCCAACACGGCGGCGCGGCGCCACGCCAGCTGTTCGCGTCGTGCGTCCGCATCGACGACTGGGTGCGCGGCCGGGAGATGCTCACGCAACCTTGCCAGCGGCACGACGCGCGACTCGGGAACGGGGCGCGAGCGCGTGCCGATTGAGCGGTACACCAGCATGCCTTCGGGCTGACCTTCGGTGTCGATCCAGTTGGGAACACCCGGGTCATCGTGCGCGAGCACGAGCCGTATGCGCCCATCGTCATCGGCGGCGGCCTGCACCATGTTCAGGCTCGTCTGCCGATTGGCGAAGTCGCCCGAATCGAGCCGAAAGCGATGGTGCACGGTCCAGCCCCAGTAGTCGGCGTCGGGGCGGTCGGTCACAATGAGCAACGCCTGGTCGCGGTCGAGGTCCCACCAGGCTGCGCCGTAACCGATCGTGGGCGCACCTCCTCTCGGGGTCGTCGGCGGTGTAACGGCATTGTGCGGCAACCGTTCCCGCGCCCGCTCCACATACACGCACCAGTATTCGATCGACCGTTCGCACCACGTGGCCGCGCGGTCGAGTGCGTCCGAAAGCCGCCGCGCCGTGGGTTGCGCAGGCGGCGTGCCACGCGTGTCGACACGTTCGATCGTGAGCGTCGCGACGCGGTCGTGTTCCCAATCACAGAGATACTGGCGCACCAACAACATCCGAGCGTCGGGATGGGACGCGATCCAGTTGTGGTCGTGTCGATCGGGCGAGATCCAGAGCTCCAATGACCCGTCGGGCGCGACGTCAAGTTCGGCCAGCGTGTGCTCACCGAAGACGCCGTATCGATCAAGGTGCATGTCGCCCTCGACGAGCGAGAGGATCGCGGCGCGCACCCCGACGACGTTGCCGGCAACGCGGTATGTCGCCGCCGGATCGATTGCCGCACGCGTGTAGACGTTGTCGGGGTTCGGGCCACCCCATTGCACCCACGGCTCCTCGTAACGATGAAACGTCGGGTGCATTGCATCAGCATGCTCGAGCTCACCCTGGAGTGACATGACAACTTGGCGCGCGAGGTGTCGCATGCAATTCGCGTGATCGGCCTCGGACTGCGGAAACGGTTCCGCGCCGAGGCGCTCGCCGATCGCGCCGAGCCGTTCGCAGAATTGTTGCCACACCTGCGTGACATCCATGGCCTCATCGCCCACGCAGTCATCCTTGCAGGAACCAGCCATCAGTACGGTCTGGAAGGAAATCAGTCGAACGAGAGCAGGTCGCCGGGCTGGCACCCGAGCACTTCACACAACGCTTCGAGGGTCGAGAAGCGCACGGCGCGCGCTTTGCCGGTCTTGAGGATCGACAGATTCGCCAGCGTGATCCCGACGGCCTCGGACAGTTCCGTCAGCGTCATCTCGCGTTCCGCGAGGATGTCGTCGAGGTGCACGCTGATCGGCACGACTTAGATCGTCGTCCGCTCGAGCTCTCGCAGCGCCGCGCCCTCACGGAACACCTCCGCGAGTGCGAGCAGTCCCAACACGGCGGTCACGACGAGCAGCCAACCCGGCGTCGGAATACGTACGTGCATCGGCTCGTCCGCTTCCATCGTGTGGTTGACGATCGCGGCCGTCACGCGCGCGACGATCACCGCGGCAACCCCGAGGCCGGCAATCCAGCGCAAACGATTTGCGTTGCGCGGATCGAAGGGGTCGCCGGCACGCGCGGTCTGCACGATCCGACGCAAGTTCGCGAGTCCGAACCACGAGATCGCGAGGAGCGCAACGATCGCGACCGCGAGGACGACACGCGTGTCGGTGTCGTGGAGCCCGACGCGGACCTTCGTGTCGATGTTCAACGGGTCGCCGAGGCTCTTGCCCTCGCGCCCGAACGGGAAGTTGTAGTACTCCACGTTGTGACCGTCAGCGACACCAATCGCCCGCCCGTCGGCGAACGTCACGCGGTAGGTCGGGTCGAGCCGGGCGTCGAGCGAGAACTCGCCGTGACCAGCGAGCCCGAGAACCAACAGCGGTGCCAAGAGCAACGTCATGAGCAGCAGAACAAAGGCCGCCGCTCGCAACAGCCAGTCGAAGAACTTCAACCCCACGTGCGAGGAACGCACGCCCACCGGATCCTCCGAAGTGTTCATATCGAAAAACGATAAGCCATCTCCTTATCGATTGTCAATAAGAAAAGGGGCGACAGATCACGACCGGGTTTGCGACATCCTGACCTTGGAAATGGCACCGTACGAGCGCGGGGCAGGTGTGGGCGGCGGGGAGGCACGTCCGATGACCGTTTCCGACACGCCCGCCCGGCCTGACGCGGCCGAACCACCCGCCGGCCGGCCGCCGGGCATGACCCGGCGGCGCTTCCTCGCCTACACGCTCGCGGCGCCGACGCTCACGATGGCCGTTCGGCTGGGGTGGGACACGGGATGGCCCGAGGGCGCGGCCGCGGCGCCCGGTGGCATCACCGACGTCTTCGACTTGACCGACGCGCTCGTGCTCGCCGCGGCACCGACCGTGCACAACCTCGTGGTCGAAGTCACCGAGGACAACCACGTCGTGATGCAGCTCCCACGCGCCGAGGTCGGGCAGGGCATCACCACCGCGATCGCAATGGTGCTGGCCGAGGAGCTCGACGCCCGCCTCGTCGACGTCGACATGCGCCTCCAGGACGCGACTCCGGCCAACCTCTTCAACCAGCTCACCGGTGGCTCGGCGTCGATCAGCGTGCTCTATGAGCCGGTGCGCACGGTTGCGGCCGCGATGCGAGCGCGGCTCGTGACCGCCGCCGCGAACCAGTGGCATGTTCCGGCAAACACATTGCGGACGCACGACACGATGGTGATCGCGCCCGACGGCCGCACGGCGACCTACGGATCACTGTCGAAGGCGGCCGCCCAGGTTGTGGCACCGGGCGTGGACCCGGCGCCCAAGGACCCAACCGAGTTCGCAGTCATCGGCCAAGCAACGACCCGGATCGACGCGCGCGACATTGTCACGGGCCGTGCGCAGTACACCCTCGATCTTGACGTCGCGGGCGCGAAGCCAACGGTCGTCGCCCGCCCGCCGACCCTCGGAGGAACGGTCGCCTCGGTCGACACCGCCGCGGCGACCGCGATGCCCGGTGTGCTCGCAGTCACGACGATCCCGACGGGTGTAGCCGTCGTCGCCGAGACGTTCCACTACGCGCTCCAGGCCCGAGACGCGCTGACGATCGCGTGGAATCCGGGCCCGGCCGCCGGTGTGTCCGACGCGCAAATCCGCACCCAGCTGGAGGCGGCGACACTGCCGTTCGTCGCGCCCTCGCTCGGTTCACCGGTCGACGGCGTCTTCAACTTTGCCTTCGTGAGTCACGCGCCGCTCGAGACGATGGTCGCGATCGCCGACGTGCGCGCCGGCTGGGCCGAGTTGTGGTTCCCGTCGAAGTCGCCGAACGCCGCCAAGGCCGCGATCGCTGCGGCCATCGGTCTGCCGGAGGATGCCGTGACCTGTCACGTCATCCGCTCGGGCGGCTCGTTCGGACGCCGCTTGTTCTTCGACCCCGCGGTTGAGGCTGCGCAGATCTCGCAACGCACGGGCCGGCCCGTGAAGCTGTTGTACACGCGCGCCGACGACATGCACCACGGACGGATGCGTCCGGTCAGCCACCACAAGGTTCGCGCGACAACTCTTTTGGGCTCGGTGCGCACGTACGAACACCGGGTGGCGACCGCGCCGCTCGACCTCCGCCATGGCTTGGGCGACGCGCTCACCGCGGCCGGCGCCAACACCTACCCGGGCGGCACGTCGCAGACGATCTTCCATCTCACCCAGAAGATGCCGTACGACTTCGGTGTCGAGACCTATCTCTTGAACGAAGTTCCACTCGTCGTGCCGACGAGCAGCTGGCGGTCCGTGTACTCGGGGACGGTCGCAGTCGCCGACGAGATCATGGTCGACGAGATCGCCCGCAAGCTCGGACGTGACCCGCTGGCCTTCCGGCAAGCGACGGTCTCGGATCCGCGCGGACGCGCCGTGCTCGACAAGGTCGCGGGCGTAGGCCAGTGGGGCCGCACGATGCCGCGCGGGTTCGCCCAAGGCGTCGGCATGCACGACGAGTATCACAGCTTTGTCGCGTACCTCGTCGAGATCGACGCGCGCGATGCGGCCGCGCCGCGTGTCACCAAGGTCGTGGTCGCCGCCGACGTCGGCCGGTGTGTCAACCCGCGTGGGCTGGAAGCGCAGCTGATTGGTGTCACGAGCGACGCGATCTCGGCGGTCTTGCAAGCCGGCAATCACATCGACAACGGCGCCGTGCGCGAGTCGAGTTACACGGACTTCAAGTGGGCCCGCATGCGGCACAGTCCGCCGAAGATCGAGGTGCACATCATGGCGCCCACCGGCGAGCCCGGAGGCGCGGGCGAGCTCGGATACCCCGCGGCGGCGGCCGCGATCGCCAACGCGTACGCCCGCGCGACGAACACCAAGCCCCGCAACTTCCCGATCGCCGGCTGAAGGAGCACCTCGATGCCGACGCATACGTTCACGATCAACGGCGAGCCCGTCACAGTCGACGCACCGGCCGATATGCCCCTGCTGTGGGTTCTGCGCGACCTGCTCGGCGTAACCGGTCCGAAGTACGGCTGCGGTGTGGGCGTGTGTCGCGCGTGCACCAGCCACCTCGACGGCGCCGCGTTCAACCCGTGCATCACGCCGGTCGGCGAGTGCGCGGGACAGCAGGTGACGACCATCGAAGGCCTGGCCGCGGGCGACCAGCTGCATCCGGTGCAACAAGCGTGGCTCGATGTCGACGTCGCCCAGTGCGGCTTCTGTCAAGCCGGGCAGATCATGGCCGCGGCCGCGTTGCTCGCGACGAACCCCAACCCGACCGACGCCGATATCGATGCGATCGAGAACGTGTGCCGGTGCGGCACGTACCCACGCATCCGAGAAGCGATCAAGCGCGCGGCGGCCGCGCGAGGATCTCTCTGAACCAGTCGTTGACCCGCGTCGCCCACCACGAGGTCAACGCGCACGGGAATGCCATGAAACCGTGCGGCATGTCGGGGAGCACGGCGAGCTCCACCTCGTTGCCGGCGGCGGCCCAGCGGCCCGCGAGCATCAGCGTGTCGTCGAGCAGGTGATCGGCGGTACCGACGCTCATGAGTGCCGGCGGCAGGTCGCTGAGGTTCGCGAACGCGGGCGAGACCGCGGGATCTCGACGCTCGTCATCTCGCTTCCCGGGCAGGTAGCAGTCCGTGAAGAAGCTGATGCCAACTGGCTCGAGGATGTCGGGGCAATCGCTCGGGCGGATGCCACGTTGACTCGGGGAACGGCCCCAGTCGTACACGCCGAACACGAGATTGGCACCGTCGACGCGATCGGCCACGCCGAGCTCGTCGCGGATGCGCAGCAGTACGGCCGCAGCCATGTACCCACCCGCCGACTCGCCGCCGATGAGCACGCGGTCGGTGCCGAACTCCGCCCCGCCGTGCTCGAGAAGCCAGCGGGCGACGACCATGCCGTCATCGGGACCGGCGGGATACGGATGCTCGGGAGCCAATCGGTAGTCGACGGAGATGACCGCCATGTGATGGCGACGCGACACATCGCGATTGCCCAAGTCGTTCATCATCGGATGCCCGAGCATCATGCCGCCACCGTGGAAGTGCAGGTAGACCACGCGTGCTTGCCCTTCGGGAAGGAACGCCCGGCACGGAATTCCGTCGATCACGCGCTCTTGCGCCTCCGGCACGGGCACATACGTCACCGCGAAGCGCTCTCGTTGAGCACGGGCGCGTTCGATGGGATCGGCAGACGGGGGTGCGGCCGTCCGGCCGAGGATCTCGTTGATGGCATCGAGCCCGCCGGCGACACACGCGCGTGCTTCCGCGCGCATCGCGTCGACCTCGGCCGGCCAGAGTTGGAGACTGCCGTCAGTCAGGGTCATGAGCGCGATCGTGCCCCGAGGCGGCGCTCGGGCGCACGTCCGCGTGGTCTCAACCTTTTCGTGGCTTCCGGCATCTATACCGATATGGAAGGGTGGCACCCATCCGCGCGGAAACTCTCTGATGGATAACGACGATCTCGAGACCACGCTGCGTCACGGGCTCCAGGAGCTCGCGAACGATGCTCCGCGCGGCGACGGCCTCTGGGAAACCACGTCGGGGATGATCGCCATCCAGCGCGAGCAGGAGCCGCCCGCGCCGGAGGAGAAGTCGGGACCGGGCGAGCAGCCACCCAAGCGGCGCGGGCCCGGTTTCGGTCTCGGCATCGTCGTCGGGCTGCTCATCGCGGCGGTGGTGGCCGCGGCGGTGATCGCCGTCCTCCTGCTGCGCGATTCCGACGACAAGCGCGGCATCGAGGTCACGAAGCCGAAGCCCAAGACGACGATCTCGACGCCCACGCGCGGCCGGGCGAACCCGAACGCCGGCCCGAAGCCCGGCCCGGAGACATCTGCGCTCATGCGCCCCGGCCCCATCCCGGCGGCCGACGTCTTGTTCAACGACTACTCCAACGCGCGCATCGTCGTCGCCGATACCACGCTCGACGAGGTCGGGCTGATCGTTCCGAGCAGCGACGCGACCTGGCGGGCAGTGCAGCTTTCGCCCGACCGCACCCATCTCTTCGTCGCCAAGACGTCGGAGGCCAACGGATGCGACGAGCTCTGGGACCTGGATCTGCAGACCCAAGTGCTGCGCGTCGTCGTCGAGCGGGCCGACATCGTCGGATTGTCGCCCGATGGTGTGAAGGCGGTCGTGCAGTGGGACGCGACCTGCGCCCAACTCGCAGGGCAGCCCTCCGGCCAAGTTGCGATGCGTGATCTCGCGACCAAGCGCGACGTCGTCCTCCCGGAGCTCTCAGGCGGCGGACAGGTCAACGTGGCGTGGAGTCCCGATGGTGCCCGGCTTGCAGCCGAGCCGTATGGGACCCACCACGTCGTTGTGTACGACGTCCAGGGCCGGCGCTTCACGGAATTCGACCGTCCGATCTCGAGCCAGGACGGCCTCGGATGGACGGCCGACGGCCTGATCCTCGTCGACCTCGGCAACGACAAGACCGCGGTGCTGCGGACGTACGACTCGGGCACCGGGCGTGCGATCGGTGAAATCGCGCGCGTCCCGCAGGTTCGTGTGGGCGGCAACCACGGCCCGCTCGTGACGCCGCAGGTCACCGCGATCCGGGACAGCTCCGGTCGCACATTCATCGAGGTCGGCGGCGGCGCCGACGCGCTCGTCTACGGCCAGGTTCGGGTCGTCGACCACGGGCGCGCGCGAGTCGTCAGAGACGGCTGGTTCAGCCGCGAATTCGTGGGCTGAGCGATGCTTCCCGACGCCCGGCGCGACACGATGGCCGAGTTCGCGGAGTTCTTCGAGAACCAGCGGCGACGGGCGTTGCGGCTCGCCTATGTCATGTGCGGCGATGCGGGCAACGCGGAGGAAGTCGTCGCGGAATCGTTCGCTCGGATGTATCCCGCATGGCAAGAGGGTCGCATCGAAGAGCCGGTTGCCTATCTTCGACGCACGATCGCGAACCAAGTGCGCGGGGGCTGGCGCCACAAGGACGTCGAGCGCAGGTACGAGGCGCGCCTGCAAGTGATGTGGGCGTCCGGCGCGCCGCCAATGGACGACGCCTTGGTTGCGCGTGACGCGGTGGCTGTCGCGATGGCGTCGCTGCCGCCGAAGCAACGGGCGGTTATCGCGTTGCGATATCTCGAAGACTTGTCGGAAGCTGAGACCGCGTCGATCCTCGATGTGAGCGTCGGAACGGTCAAGTCGCACGCCTCGCGTGGTCTCGAACGGCTGCGCGCCGTGCTCGCCGGAAGCAACGACGAAGACGCCTGAACGCGCTCAACCTTTTCACCTGCACACCCATCCTTGTTCTTGTAACGACCAACAAGGGGCCGCGGGAAGCGGCAGGGGGAAGGACCGGGCGATGAAGAAGATTGTTCTTGGTGGTGTCGCGCTCGCGGGCGTGTTGACCGCCGCGATAGTCACTGCGGCGGCCGTGCAAAGCAGCCCGCGGCACTCGGACTCGACGAAACCGAAGACCACCGTGCCTCAGCGACAGCACAAGGCAAAGGCAACAACGACCACACGGCCGTCAACGGCGACTTCTTCGACGTCGACGACACGACCGGCGCCGGTCGATCCGATGGCCGGCGTCGCAATGCTCGGTATGCAAGGCCGCCGGATCGTGACGATCGACGCCCAAGGGAGTGAGCTCCGGACGATCGTCACCGCCTACGCGGATCGCATCGTGACCGACGCACAACTGATGCGCGACCACCAAACGATCTGGTACCGCACGGCGCGGGACTACAACTTGCCGTCCGACCAGACGACGTACAATTGCAGCGACATTGTCCGCCTCAACCTCGCGACGAACGCGCGCACGGTCATTGCCCACGCGGACGCGTTTAGCGTCGCCGCCGACGGCAATCGCGTCGTGCTCTCCGGGGTGCGAGGCGATTCGACGTGCTCGTCGACTGCGTGGACACCGGGGATCAACGTGGTGCGAGACGTCTCGACCGGTGCGCAGTCGACGATCAACGGCGCGTTCGAGCGTTTCGCGATCTCACCGGGCGGTCACGTGCTGGTTGCGAACCACTGCCCCGACGAAGGTGACTGCCGCATCCCCCTGTGGTCAGGGTTGGTGCCGGGAACGCTCGGCGGGCCGGTGACGATGGCGCCGATCAACGACCAGAAGCTGTCGTTCCTCGACTTGGTGTCACGCAACGACGGGCTCTACGCAATCGTCGACAAGCACGTGCAGGAGTGCGGATGCAGCGGACGTGGCGATCGCTTCGACCGTGACGTTTCGATCCGGCGCTTGTCCTGGTACGACCTCGACGGCGCGGGAACGGAGCTGTTCACCGTGCAGGGACCGTTCTCCGTCAGGTACATCGTGCCGTCGGCGGCCGGTCTGTACGCGGTCGCCGGCGAGAACGTCAATGCGTTGCCGGCGCTGTTCCGCCTCGACTCGGGCGGCGTGCACAAGGTCCGCACGCTTCCAACCGAAGGCCTCCCCTCGTTCGCACCGATTCCGCCGCTGGGCTGACCACCAACGGCATCGCGTCACCGGACGCCGTCGTGACCCCTGCGGTCACGACGGCGTTTTGGTGTCAGTGATCGAGAATCGTTCCGGTTCCCGTCGCGCGGAACACCGTCACACCCGCGGGATCGACGCCATTGAGCGTGACCGTGAACGTCTTGTTCTCGCCCGACTCACCGTTGGGGTAGATCGGCGTCACGATGTTCCGCAGCCACGTCCCTCGGCCGAACTCCAAGGCGCCGCTGAGCGAACCGCCGAAGTCGCCTCCGCCGGCTGGTGTCGCGCTGTAGGTCGCGGAACCGGGTGTGACCGTGTAGGACACGGTGAACGACTTCGGCGCGCGCGCCGTGAGCGCGACCGGCAGCACGAGGTCCTGTTGTCCGCCTCCACTCCGCACGACCGCAGCATCGCCGATGCCGATCGCCGCGCTCCCCGTTCCGCCGTCATCGTTCAGCACAGTTCCAGTGCCGGTCGCACGACCGAGCGCGTAACCGGCGGGTGGGCTCGACAGTGTGACGCTGAACGTCTCATCGGGTTCGACCGAGGTGTCGCCGTAGACGGACGCAGAGACGGTCTTCGAGATCGAACCCTTCTTGAAGGAGACCGATCCGGTCGCAGATTTCACGTCCACGCCGTTCTTTTTGCTCTTACCGGCCATCGCGGTCACGCCTGCGATCGCGTAGTGAACCGAAACCGACTTCGTCGCGGGTGTCGAAAGCGAGACCGTGAACGTCATCTTCCGCGTGCCGGTGTCGCCCTCGAGCATCTTCTGATCACCAACCGACACTGTCGGTGCGACGCTCTGCACGAGCTTCGACACAGTGCCGTCGAGAGCCGCCACGTAGAGCTCGCCGCTCGGATCCTCGCCGAACGTCGTCGGCTGGTCGAGACTCTGTGTGAACACACGCTGATCCGGATCGGCGTATGCGGCGATGTTCGACTTGCAGAGGTCGGTATATACATACGCGCCGTTCAGGTTCGCGATCGCCGAACCTCGATAGACGAATCCGCCGATCACCGCGCAATAGCCGTCGCTGTGCGTGAGTTCGAAGCGCGGGTCTTGCCCGCCGGGTGGTTGTGCTCCGCCCTGGTAGGGATGGAAGCCCTCGCGCAGGTTCCAACTCCAGTTGGTTCCCTTAGCACCCGCGGCCGCGACATCGACCTCTTCGTACAAGCCCTGACCAACGTCGGCGATGTAGAGCTCGCCGGTCAAACGATCGAAGGTGAATCGCCACGGGTTGCGCAATCCGTACATCCAGATCTCGCCACGGTGACCCGACTGACCGAAGAACGGATTGTCGGACGGAATGGTGTACGGCAGGCTCGCCGACGGGGTGGGGTCGATGCGCAGGATCTTGCCGAGCAACGAGTTGACGTTCTGGCCGTTGAGGTCGGGGTCGCCCGCGCCACCACCGTCACCGGTGCCGATGTAGAGCTTGCCGTCGGGTCCGGTGACGACCTCGCCGCCGTTGTGGTTGGAGCGTGGATGGTTGATCGAGAGCAATTCTCGAGGACTCGTCGCAATGTCGCCCGACATCGTGTACTCGACGATGCGAATGACGCTCGTGGGATCGACATAGTCGACGTACAGCTTCGTACCGTCGGGCGAGAACGCGATGCCGAGCAGCCCCTGCTCGTCGCCGCCTGCGACGGACACGGTCAGCACCGCTGTTGGCGATACGACGCCGGCGGTGCTGATGATGCGCACCTTTCCCGTCTTTTCCGCGACGTACATGCGCGCGTCATTGTGGCGCCACGTGATCGCAACCGGGCTCGACAACCCGGACGCGAACGGGACGACATCGAGTTGCACCCCCGACAAGTCGGGCGGTGCTGCCGTCGCAGGCGAACTGCCAACAGCAGCGACAGCGATGCCGGCACACATGACGATGCCGGCAAACAGCGCCGGCAACCGACGCGAACGAAGCGTGCGTTCCACTACGAGCCCTCCTCCACCGAACGGTGAGGTCGAGGGAACCCGGTCTACCTCACGTCCCTCCGCCCCGGCGACCGTGACGGACGATGCATCGGCGGGGCGAGCACTTTCACCGGACTTGAGCAATGCGGTCGTCTCGCGGCGCGACCGCTCCGGGGTGTGCAATCGCAGCGAGCGCTTCGACGCCGTCGACGAGACGCGGTCCCGGGCGTACAACGATGCCATCGGCGTCGATCGCCCACACCGGGATACCAGCAGGAAGGTTGCCCGTATCGACGAGCTCGCGCGCCAGGTCTGCCGCGGCATCGAGGTAGTAGCCGCACGGAGCGACGACGACGATGTCCGGCGCGCTGTCGTGCAGCTCGGCCCAGTCGATGCGCCGCGATCGTTCTCCGGACGTGCCGAGCGCGCTGACCGCGCCGGCGGCTGTGACCATGTCCGGAACCCAGTGGCCGGCCGAGAACGGCGGATCGGTCCATTCGAGCATCGCGACGCGCGGCCTGGGCAACGGAGCGACCGCGAGGGCTACGTCCCCGAGACGGCGGCGCAGTTGCTCGACGAGATCGGTGGCACGCTGTTCGTTGGTTGTGGCCGCACCGACGGTGAGGATCGACTGCAGCACCTCATCGAGGGTCATCGGGTCGATCGTGAGCACCTCGGCGCGGCACCCGAGATGCGCGAGGGCACCTTCCACATTGCTGACGTCCACCGCGCACACGGCGCAGAGATCCTGGGTGACGACGAGATCCGGATCGAGCGCACGCAACGCGCCCTCGTCGAGACGGTAGAGGTCTTCACCGTCGGTGATGCGCGCGCGTACGACAGCGTCGATCTCCGCGGGCGTCAGTCCGGCCGGCAACGCCGTGTTCGAGACGATGCGACAATGGCGCGCCTCGGCCGGATAGTCACACTCGAACGTGACACCAACGACGTCGTCGCCCACGCCAACGGCAAACAACACCTCGGTTGCGGACGGCAAGAGCGACACGATGCGCACATCACGCAGGCTACAGATTCCGAGCTAGCGCACCGCGTGCGCCGCCCAACCGAACTCGTTGAATCGCACGGCGACCGAGTCGAAGCCGGCTGCGCGCATGCGTCCCTCTACGGTCTTCGGGTCCACCGGGTTGTAGATGTCGTCGGTGTGCAGGGCAGCAAGGTCGTCACTCGCGACGCTGTCAGACGCGACGAACGTGGCTCCGCGCTGCAACACTCGGGCAACTTCGGCGAAGAGGCGGTCCTGCAGCTCGCCGGTCGGTACGTGGTGGAGCATCGTGAAGGACACCGCCCCGGTGAACCGTCCGTCTTCGAAGGGCATCGCAGTGGCGTCGGCGTGCACGACCTCGACATTCGTGTCCGCGAGGCGCGCGCGCAGAGCCGACGCGAGCTCTTCGTCGATCTCAACCGCCGTCAGGTGCGGAAGTTCGGCACGCAAGAGATCGGTCGTCGATCCCGGTCCCGGTCCGACCTCGAGCACGTCGGCACCGAGGTCCACACCCGCGAGCGCATACGGGAAAATGAGGTCGCGCAGGATCCCGCGCCATTCGTCACTCGCCAGGATCTCGAGATGTTCGGCGTTCATCGTCGCACCGTATTGAGGATCGCTACGCGCCGGAACCCCGTAGCCTGACGTTCGATGTCGCGAGACGGACAGACGACGTCTGAGCGTGGGATGCCGCCGGCATTGACCGTGAGCCTGGCGCCGAACGCCGGCTTCGATTGGCACTCCCACGACCACCATCAGCTGGCGCTCGCGACTCAAGGCGTGCTCACGATGGCCGTCGATGACACCGCGTGGGTGCTGCCCCGGTCACGAGCGCTCTGGATCCCGGCGGGCATTCGCCACTCGGTCACCGCCGACGGCGAGACGCGCATGGTGAGTGTGTACATCCCGCCCGCTCGGTGTCCGCTCGATTGGGCGCGGCCGACCGTGGTCGACGCGGGCGGGCTGCTCGGAGAGCTCGTCGTGTATCTCTGCCGGACCGACCTCGCCGATGCCGAACGGCAACGGGGCGAGGCGGTGCTGTGGGATCAAATGCGTCCGCTGCCTGCGACCGCGCTCACGTTGCCGATGCCAGTCGATGAACGCACTCGCCAAGTAGCGGAGGGGATTCTGGCGGACGTCACCGACGGCCGTGCGCTCGACGAGTGGGGTCGCACCGTTGGTTCAAGTGAACGCACGCTTGCCCGCTTGTTCGTCACCGAAACGGGCCTGAGCTTCGCGTGGTGGCGCACGACGGCTCGTCTTGCGGCCGCGCTCCGGCTGATCGCCGCGGGGATGAGTGCGAGTGCGGTCGCGTATCGAGTTGGGTACGCGACGCCGAGCGCATTCGTGGCGGCCTTCCGTCGCGAGATCGGCACGACGCCGGCCGAGTACTTCCGCACGCACTGAGCCGACGCATCAACCGCGCTCGTCAGCGTTCTCCGACCGGTCCGAGCAGCGGCTTGATGTCCACGATCGGAGTCTTGTCGAGTGCCTCGAGATTCCGGACGCGAATTCTGGTGTCTTCGATCGCAAGGATCTGCACGTGGTGCAGTCCGATCGGGTTGGGCCGGTCGGGAGATCGCGTGCTGAAGACGCCCCGCCGGGGAGCGTCCTGTTCGCCGCGGGGATGCACGAGCAGTACGTCACGGTCCGCCCGATCAAGCCACGTCAGCACGATGACCTCGCCGCCGACTTCCAGGTCACGGATCGCGGGACGCATCGTCGGGCGCAACACGAGCCATGCGTCAGGTGCGCCTTCGTCACCTTGCTTGGGCGCGGCGTCACGGTCGACGAGCGGTGATTCGACGAAGCCGATCGGACGTATGACGTAGGGAGTGTCAGTCATCGAGCCACGTCCGCGAGGACTTCGGCGAGGGTGCGCATCGCGACGGCGACGAACGCGGGATTCGTTTCGGGGTAGTAGGGGATGATGAGCAGCGCCTGGTGCAGGGCGAACCCGCGGCCACGTGCCCATGTCGCATCGTCGACGTCGAGTGCGCAACGAAAAGCGTCGCGCCCGGCGTCGCCGAACGTGCTCCACGCCGGGATCACGTCGACGGCGGGATCGCCGACGCCGACGCTTCCGAAGTCGATGACGGCGCGGAGCCGGCCGTGCTCGATCAGCAGGTTGGGCGGCAGCAGATCGCCGTGCGTCCACACCGCGCTGCCGTCCCACGCGGGTGCCTGGAGCGACAGTTCCCACGCCGCCGTCGCCGCGTCTCTGTCGATGGTGCCGCGTGATGCGTCGATCGCCTTCCGTGCCTGGGAGTCGCGTATGTGCAGCGGCTGGTCTCGCCGGGAGCTGGGCGCGCCCGACGGATCGATGCGCCTCAGTTCCGTGACGAACTGCGCCAGATCAGCGGCTGCTTGGCGTTCATCGGGGTCGCGATCGCCGGCGAACGTCTCGCCCTCGAGCCATCGGTAGATCGCCCACCGGAACGGGTAGTCGAGGCCGGGGTCACCGCTCGCTACCGGCTCAGGCACGGCAACCGGAAGGTGCGGCGCGAGTGCCGGCAGCCACCGCAGCTCCTTCTCCAAGTCGCGAGCCCACGCCTCGACGCGTGGAAGGCGGACGCACATGTCATCGCCGAGGCGGTAGATCGCGTTCACGGTTCCCGTCGAGTGAACTTCGTCGACGGGCAGGTCGCACCATTGCGGGAACTGCATGGCGAGCAGGCGGTGTACGAGCCCGACGTCGATGTCGACCTCGCCCTCGTGCATCTTCTCGGGCACGCGCTCTCGTCCTAGCCCCGCCAGTAGTCCTCGTGGGGAACGCGCAACTCACCTGGCGCCGTGTGACGTTCCTCGGTGCACGCCGACAGCACGGCGCGTTTGCGCGCGATATAGCGCTCGTCGTGCGGGCCGACCGCGCGCTCCGCTTTGACCGGCCGGAACTCCAGGTAGACGACGCGCCGGAGGCGCCCGCCCATCGACGGCGGCGAGCCGTGCAGGAGTCGAATGTCGTGGAGGAGCACGTCGCCCGCATGCATCGCGAGGCGCGTGGCGCCGTCAGTCACGAATTCGTCGCCGTCCATTCGGCGGAAGGCCTCGGTCCACGCGTCATGGTCCGACCATGCGTGCGAACCCGGGAGTGCCCAGAGCTCCGTGTGTTCGTCGGTGTCGTCGACGTACACGTCGATGTTGAAGATCGGAATGCCGTCAACGATCTTGTGCTCGCTGTCGTCGCGATGCCACGGAACGACGACGCCGTCGCCCGGCATCTTCACCACCATCGAGTCCCACGTCGGGATCGTGTCGGGCCCTTGGAGCTGCGCAACGATGGCGAGCAACGTCGAATGCGCAAGCAAGCGTCGACATGACGGCAGCTTGTCGACCACGTACTCGACACGACGCAGCACCGGTGCGCCCGACCCAGGGCCCTCGCCGTATTCGAAGTCGGGCTGCAGCTGCGCGTCCTCGATGAGTCCTCGGGTTTCCGTGTCGAGCAGTTCGCACAGCTCGGGCGCGATCACATCCCGCAACACGAGGAAACCATCGTGTTGAAACGTCGCGACTTGGGTCGGAGTGAGTGGGCCTGGATCCGACATGATCACGGCGCGGTGAGCGGTACCGAAAGGAGGACACCGAACTCACGAGCGGTGTGACAGCTCACCCGCGCGTGCACTCGTCCCTGCTCACCGTGAAAGCGGCCGCGCGGCGCGACCGGGAACACGGCGTCGTGCCACACGCCGGGCGGGACGTACACGCCGCGGCCGCCGTCAACGTGGAACGCCCGGAAATCGTGGGGCGTCACGTCGTCCCCCGGTCGGGCGAGCAGCACGACGAACGGCGTGTCGTCGAGCGGGAAGAAGAGTTGACCGCCATCGGGGTGATAGTTCGCGTGCCAGAGGAGCACTCGCTCCGGCGCGTGCTCGGGGACCGGACCACGCGTTGCGAGCGCAGGCTCGGTCGCCCAACCGAGCAGGTAATGACCACCGACCGCGTGATTGCGGCCGAAGAGGAGCTCGCCTTCCCACCAGATCTCGAACACGCCGGTCGTCGTTCCGCCCTCGACACCGGTTCCAGGATCGAGCGCGCGCCGTCCCGACACCGGCCACGGAATGATCTCGACCGGGTAGCCGTGCGGGTCGTCGACGATCGCGCCCAATCCGCGCAGTGTCTCGTCGGTCGCGGCAACGAGCGGAACATCGTGCACGCCGAGCCCGTCCGGAAGCTCCGGGTCGAGGTACTCGGCTGCCGTCGTCGGCGAGCCTCCGGGTGTGACCATCCCGAACATGATGCCTCCGATCGGCGTGCGTCGTCCGGCCCTCTCTGGACGGCGCGACGATCGTGCGGCGACGATGAGGGGATGACCTCCGATCAATCCGGGCTCATCCGCGAGCGCGACGGCAGCGTTGTTCGCCTCACCCTGTCGCGTCCCGACCAGCTCAACGCGCTCGACGACGGCATCCGACGGGCACTCGCGAGTGCGCTTGACGAGGTGGAAGACCAGCCCGACGTACGCATCATCGTCGTGCGCGGGGCCGGCCGCGCGTTCTCGGCCGGCGCCGACCTGCGGTCGACTGCGTACCCGCCGATCAAAGGCGACTGGGCGACGCGCCGGCACCGCACGGGTACGTGGCAGCGGCTGCTCGAACAGTTCGACCGCGTCCCGCAAGTCACAGTGGCGGGATTGCACGGGCACGTGATCGGCGGCGCCGCGTTGCTGGCCGCCGCGTGCGACATCCGCATTGCTGCACCGGACACTGTGGTGCGCATTCCCGAGCTCGCGATCGGCATCCCGCTGACGTGGGCGGGGATCCCCCTGCTAGTGCGCGAGGTCGGCCTGCCGGCCGCGCGCGATTGGGTGATGACGTGCCGGTCGGTCACCGTCGACGAACTGCTGCGCACGGGCTTCGTGACGCGGGTGGCCGCGACTGGCGCGCTCGACGCGGCCGTCGACGCGTGCGTGCAGGAGTTGCTCGCCGTTCCACCTGGCCCGTTGGCCATGACGCGTGCGATGACGGCCGCGATCGGCCGCACTGCGCCGCCAATGGTCGCAGCATGGTCCGACGCCGACCATCAGCTCTGGTCGTTCACGGAATCCGAGTACCGGAACGCGGCCCGCGCGTACTTGCAACGCACGCTCGAACAGGAGAGACGATGAAGGCGATCGTCCAAGACGCCTACGGCGACGCGCCCGAGAACGTGCTCCGGCTCGCCGAGGTCGCCCGACCCACATGCGGCGACGACGAGATCCTCGTGCACGTGCGCGCCGCGAGCGTGGATCGCGGTACGTGGCACATCATGGCCGGCCTCCCCTACCTCATCCGCTTCGTGGGCTTCGGGCTTCGCCGGCCCAAAGCTCCGAACCCCGGCCGGAGTCTGGCGGGCACTGTCGAGTCAGTCGGCAAGAACGTGACCGAGTTCAAGCCGGGTGATGACGTCTACGGCTCGTGCGATGGCTCCTTTGCGGAGTACGCGCTCGCCCGCGCCGAACTCCTCGCCCGCAAGCCGGCGAATCTCTCGTACGAGCAGGCGGCGGCCGTTCCCGTATCCGGTGTCGCCGCCCTGCAAGCTGTGCGCGACCGCGCGCACGTGCAGGTCGGCCAGAAGGTGCTGATCATCGGTGCGGCGGGAGGCGTCGGCACGTTCGCCGTGCAGATCGCCAAGGCCTACGGCGCCGAAGTCACCGGCGTGTGCAGCACGACCCAGGTCGACCTGGTCCGCTCGATCGGCGCCGACCACGTCATCGACTACACCGCGAAGACTTCGCCGACGGCGAGCACCACTACGACGCGATCATCGACACCGGAGGCCACCGCCCGCTCTCACAACTCCGTCGCGCGCTCACGCGATCCGGAACACTCGTCATCGTCGGCAGCGAAACCGGTGGTCGGTGGATCGGCGGGTTCGATCGCCAGATCCGGGCCCAGCTGCTCTCCTTGTTCGTGCCGCAGAAGCTCGGCACGTTCGCCTCGTCCGAGAACGCCGAAGACCTGACGGCGCTCCGAGAGCTCATCGAGTCGGGAACGTTCGTCCCGGCCATCAGCCGGACGTACCCTCTGAGCGAAACCACCGCTGCCATCCGCGACATCCTGGACGGTCACCTGCGCGGCAAGATCGTCATCGCCGTCCAAGGCACTGATGGTGCCTGACCGCCAACAGTCATAACATACGTGCGACATTCAGTGCGAAGAGCCCCGATGGTGCCCGCGTGCTGTCGACAGTTGGAGTCCAGCGTTCGAAAACACCACGGTGAACAAGGGCTCTTCACCTCACAGCACCAGGACGTACACCATTAAGGGCATCGACGGCCCCGATCAGACCTTCACCGGGTCGTGGGACCTGACGACGAAGCTCGCCGCCTAACCCCTCGAGCCACCGTCGCGTCGTACGATCGCGGCGGTGGCGTACGACGAGGAGCTCGCAGATCGCATACGCGAATTGGTCGGGGGTGAGTCGCGGCTGACCGAGAAGAAGATGTTCGGCGGGCTCGCGTTCCTCATCGGCGGCAACATGGCGGTCGCCGCCAGCGGGCAAGGCGGATTGCTGGTGCGCGTCGACCCCGCGAAGTCGGAGAAGCTCGTCGAAACGACCGGGGCCGCGCCCATGATCATGCGAGGCCGGCCGATGCAAGGCTGGCTGCGGGTCGACTCCGATCAGGTGCGCACCAAGCGTCAGCTCGCGAAGTGGGTCGACCTCGGCACGTCGTACGCGCAGTCGCTCCCGATCAAGAAGAAATAGGGTGCAAGGCGTGGAGCTCGAGATCGACGGACTGCGTCTGCGGCGCGTGCTGTACGCCGACGCGCTCGTGCCGCCCGACATCATGGGCCTGACCGTCGCGCAGATCGAAGCCGTGCCCTGGAGGATTCCGCAGTGGGGTGAGGGGGAGCAGGTGCGGGCGAGCGCCTCGGCCTGGGTCGTCGAGGCCCACGACCGGCATCTCGTCCTCGATCCGATGCAAGCGGCCGACGGTGTGCTCCACGATCCTGGCACCGAGCAAGATCATCAGCGCGCGATCTCCGATGTGTTCGACCAAGCGGCGATCCCACGAGCAAGCGTCGACACGGTTGTGGCCTCACATGTCGAAGGCATCGGCATGATCTGCGAGAGACACGCCGACGGTTCGTGGGCGCCGTTCTTTCCGAATGCGCGCGTCCTCATCAGTGAGGCGGCGCTCGAGAACTTCCGGCGCAGTCTCGTCCAGGACTTTTCGACGGAGGTCTGGCAACAACTGTTCGACGACGGCCTCGTTGACACCTTCGCCGACGGCGACGAGATCGTGCCTGATATGCGGGCCGAGGTGAGCGCAGCTCACAACCCCGGGCACACGGTGTTCCACTTCGGCACGGGTCCGAAAGCCACATTCGTCGGCCACCTCGCGGTGAGCCCGCTGCACCTCGCGACCGGACTGTGTCCGCAACAACATCCCGAACCTGAGCGGGCGTGGGAACTCCTCCGCGGCTACGCCGATGACGGGCGGCTGCTCATCGGGCCGCTCTGGCCGTCACCCGGCTTCGGCCGCTGGTCGGAGCAGACCTTCTCGTCCGCACTCGCGTAGCGGCCCGCATCACGGCGCGCGCGCATCAGCCGGCAAAGGGGTTGCGGTGCGGACGCGCGGGAGCGACGCGGAGGAACGGCCGCACGTACGTGTCCATCATCTCTTCGACGATCGGCGCGGCGTGGGGGTCGGCGAGCAGGTCAGCATCCTCATTCGGGTCGGCGTCGAGATCGAACAGCTGACACGGTGTGCACGCGTCTTCGTCCACGACGAGCTTGTGGTGCGCGGTCTCGAACGACGCGAAGCCCCAGTTCTCGCTGATCGCCACCTGACGCTCGGGCGCCGGCGCATCGTGGCCGTCCATGTGCCCGAGCAACGAATGCCCCACGCTCGCGGCGAGTTCGGGCGCGCCTGCGATGTCGCGCACTGTCGCCGGTACGTCGAGGTGCTCGACGAGGGCGTCGACGACGCGTGGTGCGCAGCCGTTCGGTGGTTGCACGATGAGCGGCACGTGGACGGCGGGTTCGTAGAGCACGCATTTCGACATGAGACCGTGATTGCCGCCCATCTCGCCGTGATCACTTGTGTAGATCACCCACGTGTTGTCGCGTAGACCGCGTTGGTCGAGGGCGTGCAGGATGCGGCCGACGGCTTCGTCGATGACGGTGACATCAGCGGCGTACGCGCGGCGCATGCCGCGAATTGCGTCGACGGTCATCGTTTCCGTGTCGGAGAGGTCGAGAAACGCGCGCAGCAGCGCTCCGTAGCGTCCGGTGCCCTCGAGCGTCGGGCGTCGCGTCGAGCGTGGCATCGACGGCTCGACGTCGCGGTACCAGTCGACCGCGGCTTGCGGCGCGTCCCACGGGTCGTGCGGGCCGGGAAATCCCACGAACACAAAGAACGGCTGCGCGCGGTCGTACTGCTCGATCCAGCGAGTAACGAGGTCGCCGTGCCACGCGTCGATGTAGTCGTCGAGCGGTACCGGCATCGGAGTCGCGTCCCACATCGGCACGCGCTTGGTCGCGTTCTGCCCGCTCTCGTTGTCGCCCTGATAGCTGCGGTCGGCGATGTGCTGTCGGTAGCGCTCGAACAGCCCACGCGCGCGGAGATGATCGGTGTAACGGTTCGGCCGGTCGCCCGAGAACTTGTCGCCGGTCTCGTGCACTTCCGCGAAGCCGAGCTGCTCGAGACGCGGCGCGAGGTCATCGATGTGCGCAGCCTGCCGGGTCTCGTCGCGGTACAGGTGCGCCTTGCCGAGCAGCGCCGTGTGATAGCCGGCCTCGCGCAGCGCCCACACGTACGTCGGCGAATCCGCGGCAATCTCCGCCCAGTTCGTGTAGACGCCGTGGTCCCGAACGTAGCGCTCGGTCATGAACGACGCCCGCGCCGGCATGCACAACGGTCCCTGGCACGACACGCGCGAGAAACGCACACCTCGTGCGGCGAGCCCGTCGAGGTTCGGCGTGAGCACACCCGCGTTCCCTGCACACCCAAGCATGTCGGCCCGATGTTGATCGGACATCACCACAACGATGTTCGGCGCGCTCGCCGTCATGACTTCGGCCTCCCAGTCGTGCGGGTTCCTGCGCCTGATGGTGCCAGCTGCCCGTCACCTCTTGCGAGCGCTGAGAACATGTACTCACTTGCGGTGCGCAAGGAGCCGCTGCGCTGTGAAGACGCGCGAGCGCAGACTCACGATCACACAACCACACCACGATCGTCCAGGAGATCCCGATGCGCACGCACCAGCGTGTCTTCATTACAGCACTTCTCGTCGCCGTCGTCGCGGTCCTTGGGCTCGCCCAAGTCGCTGAGGCAACGACCGTCACCAAGTGGACGCAGAAGGTCGGCGAGATGAAGAAGGAATGCAAAGAGAGCGGCGGCCTGTATTCGCCTCCGGGCAAGGGCGGCACCGCCTCGTGCGTGGAGTCCGACGGCAGCGTGACGACCTGCGCGAAGCGCGGCAAGAACAACTGCCAGAACATCTCCGACCGAAAGGTGATCCCCGTGTCGAGCGACAGCGGGATCACACCAATC
Source organism: uncultured Actinomycetes bacterium (assembly GCA_963837155.1). GTDB lineage: Bacteria > Actinomycetota > Acidimicrobiia > IMCC26256 > PALSA-610 > DASQHW01. The sequence goes on from CAWIMB010000001.1 coordinate 512,108, forward strand.
GTCGGCCCCGGAGGGTGAACACTCGTACCGTCGACGAACGCGCTACAGACCGGGGCTCTTGACAAGAGCCCCGGTCTTACGTCGCGGAGGGACGCTTGCGCACGTCCGGGTTGTAGCAGGCGCCTTTCATGCCGAGCATTTGGGCGGGGACACATCGGTTCGAGTTCTGACACAAGCGAGGGGCCGGATCGCCCGCCAGGATGCGAGCGGCCAGATCCGGCTCGGCGTAGAACGGGCGGCCGATCCCGACCATGTCGGCTGCGCCCGATTCCAGGATGTCGTGACATTCGGATGCAGTGCGAATGCCGCCGACCGCAAAGACCGGGATCTTGACTCGGGACCGCACCGCGGTGAAGAGCTCGCGATTCCACACTGGCGCGAAGTGCGCCCGCCGCGCGCCCCATTTGGCACCGCCGACGATGATGGCGCGTCGCACTCGCGACGGCGCGGCCGCACGCAGCCGCCGCGCCATCGACCGGTTCGTAGTGAACGAGTCGGGCGAGCCGCCGCGAGAAAGGGTGGTGTCCGGCAGAACGGAGACACCCACGGGCGTCACGGCATCGAAGCCCCACTCCTCGACGAGACGAGCCAACTCGAGCGCGTCGGAGAACGTCGAACGAGCGAAGCGGAACGGCGCGTCCTCGACCGGCACCTTGACCAAACACGGGAAGTCGTCACCGGCCTGCGCGTGGATGGCTTCGCGAATCACACGCAGCACGCGCGCCCGACGCTCGGCCGAGCCGCCGAACTCGTCGGTGCGATGGTTGTAGAACGGTGAGAGGAACTGGTCGAGCAGCTTCGCGTTGGCGGACCCGAGCTGCACTCCGTCGTACCCTGCTGCACGCGCCCAGCTCGCGACTGTCCCGTAGTGGCGTGCCATGTCGTAGACCTCATTGGTCGTCATGACATGCACCGGGACGCCGCGAAACGCCGGCCAGAGAAGCTTCGGCACGGCAGATGCCGCCAGCAACGGGCCGCGTCGTTGCGACGCGTACGGCTCGTGCCAACCTTCCATCGCGAAGAGGCCGCCATGACCGATCTGCAGGAAGATCGCGGCGCCCTCTCGATGTACGGCATCCACCATCGGTTTCAGCCGCAGCGTCTTTTCCCGTGTGTCGACGCACGTCATTCCCGGCGACGTGCGTCCTTCGGGAAACACGCACGACGAGCCCTGAATGATCATGCCGACGCCGTGACGCGCGTTTACCACGAAGTGACGCTCGTATTGCGCGGCCGCGTCCTCACCATCACCGGCGCCCTCGAGCACCGGCGCGCGGTAGAGGCGGTTGCGGATCGTCGCCGAGCCGAGCCGAATCGGCGAGTGCAGGACACCGGCCATCACCCGATGTCTACCCGACGCCGGGGAGCCGGGCGTCGTACGCTGCGGTTTGGTGCCCGTCGAGATCGAGCCGCCCGAACTCGCACGCCTGATCGACTTCGCCGAGCGGCCGCGCACTCAGGACTGGAGCTTGCGCTCGGCATTGGTTCGGTACGCACAGCCGCAGCCGCAACGTGTCAACGACATCCTCGATCTCGTGCGCCGCATCGAGTGGACGCTCGGAAAACAGACGGCGCTCATCGAGCGAGAAGGCCCGGAGCTCTGGAACGCACTCGGGAGCGGCGCTTCGTCCACTGAGGGCGAAACGCAGGTCATCGGGATTCTGCGCGCGGCCCAAGAACTCGATCGTCTCGGAGACGTCCTTGCGACCTGGGCGGTCGACCGCGCCGACCCCCGTCCCGACGCCGAAGTCGACAGCGTCGTCAATGACGTCGCTCAGCGGCTCGACGCGCTCGGCGTTCCGCACGAGGAACGAACGCGTCCGCCTCGCCAACGAGGCTGACGCGTCTGGGCGGGAACGGAAAGCCCGTTCTAACATCGGCGTCACCGCCCAGGTCCCCGCGAAGGAGCCCCGAAGATGTCGCTCTTCGACGCATTCCGCTATGACGGCAAGCGAGCACTCGTCGTTGGCGGCGCCACCGGCATGGGCGCGGCCGTCGCGGAGCTCGTGCAGGATGCCGGCGCCGAGGTCGTCGTGATGGACCGCGCCCCGGTCACCCTCGCGGGCGCGAAGGCCATCCAGCTCGACCTCTCCAACAAGGCGTCTATCGACGCCGCGGTCGACGAATGCGGCGGCCCGGTCCACGCGCTCTTCTCCTGTGCGGGTGTTGCCGACGGCACGCCCGGCATCGAGCGCATCAACTTCATCGGCCACCGGCACATGATCGATCGCATGGCCGACAAGGGCATGCTCCCGCGCGGCGCGGCAATCGGCATGATCTCGTCGGCGGCCGGACTCGGGTGGCAGAACAACCTGCCGCGCGTGAAGGAATTCCTCACCCACACCGACTTCGACGAGGCAGTCGCGTGGATCGAAGCGAACGGCAAGGCCGACTACATGTGGAGCAAGTTGGCGATCAACACGTACGTCGCGCAGTCGGCGGTCGACTTCTTGAAGCGCGGTATCCGGATCAACGCGATCCTGCCCGGTCCCACCGATACGCCGCTCGCGCAAGCCAACAAGGACACCTGGCTCGCGTTCGCGACCGACTACCGCACCGCAGTGGGCATCGAGCCGTCAACACCACTCCAGCAGGCCTATCCCCTGGTGTACCTCTGCAGCGACGCCGCGTCGTACGTCAATGGCGTCACGGTCATCACCGATGCCGGCTACACGAGCTCGGGAATCACAGAATCGTTCCCGGCCGCGACTCCAGTCATTGGGTTCCTCAACAGCGAGTTCTGAACGTCCGTCGTCATGCCGATGCGTCTCCCGACTCGTCGGCGAACGCGCGGCGAATGGTGATGTCGCCGTAGGCAGTGCGCGCCCGTACGTCGACCGTGTCCTCGCCAGGCGCGGGCGGCGCGCCGTCGGCCAGATCGTTGCGCACTCGGCCGAACGCGGTATTGAGATCGAGCCACGCCGCGACGCCGTTGCGGATCCCGACCTCCACCTTGCCGCGCGCCGTTTCGGCGACGATCGCGCCCCGTTCGGCTTCGTCGATCCGCACGTCACCGTTCGCGGTCTTCACCGCGACCGTCGCGTGCGCGCGGTTGACGACGACGTCGCCGTTGGCAGCATTGACACGCAGGTCACCGGTGATCTCGTGAACCGATGTGTCGCCGTTGCTGTTCTTGATCACCGCGCTCCCGGCGACGTTGCCGATCCGGACGGATCCGGCAGCGGTTTTTATTTCGAGGTGTCCGGCCGCGCTCCTGATGTCGATGTCGCCGGCACCGGTCGTGACTGCGACGGGGCCAGCATCGTCGATGCGAGTGTTGCCGGCTCCCGACTTGTATTCGCATTCACCGACGCGACCGTTGCAACGCAGTGCCGCGACACCGGCGGTGCCTCGGATGTGGGAGCCGGTCGGGGCGTCGATGCGCACGTCTATCGACTGATTGCTGCCCCATGGCGTCCACTGCCGCCATCCCCGCGGCCCCTTGACCAGCAGCGTGCCGTCGACGAAGTCAACCGTGGTCTGTTGGGCGGCGGCGACGTCAGACTTGTTGGACTCGTTGCTCGGGCGTACCTCGACCACCGTGTCCGTGCGATCGCTCGTCGTGAGCTGAATGTCGCCCATACCGAGCTCGACGACGACGGAGATGGGTTCGGGAGTGTCGAATGTATGCATTGAAGTTCCTTCTCTCTGGCCCTATTTCGCCCAGCCCGTATACCGCTGCGCGCTGCGCCCGGCGCGCCGTTCGGGACGCGGCGAGGTTTCGGCTCGATCCACCGCTGTGCTGGCGGCGCGCACAAGCCATGCGTTTACGGAGAGTCGTTGCGCGCCGGCGGCCTGCTCGATCCGCGCCTTGAGGTTCTCCGGCATCCGCACATTGATGCGCGCCATCTCGCGGTCGTCGCCCTCGACGGCCGCACCCGCTGCGGCGGTGTGCGCCTCGTCTGCGTCGCGGGCGTCTTGGTCGTCGGCCGGCGCGTCGACGGGCGGTGGCGTCACGACGAATGCGAGGTCTCGACCGCGCACCCGCACCTCGACCGAGCCGGGCGCGAGCTCGACCGTGATTTCGTCCGCCGCCGCTGCGAGTGCCTGCTGGAGCGCGAGGCGGACGGCGGAGTCGAGCGGTGCGACCAGGCGCTCAGCCAGCGAGCGGGCGTCGTCCCCAGCGGCGTCGGCGGCGACGACCAGGTGTTTTCGAATGTCTTCGACGTACGGCCCGAGGTCCATGATGCCATCATGGCACCACAATGGTGCCATGACAAGCGCCAATGGCACCACAATGGCTCGGCATGCCTTGGGTTCGCCGGCGCCGACTATCCGGTGTGGCGAGCGGCGAGAAGGCGACCGATCTCGGCCAAGCGCGCGCGTACGTCGGGCGGATCCAGCACCTCTAACGCATCGGCGTACGCGGTGAGTTCGCGTGCTGGATCGTCGTGCGTCGCCGGTAGCGCGATGTCGACGTTGATACGCCCGTCGGAATGCTCGGCACCGACGGTCATACGGGTGCCGAACTGTGCGCGCAGCCAGCGCAGTGCATGCGGTTCGGCGAGCGCGGTGATGTGCCGCATGCCGCGTCGCTCGTCGAGGGTGGCGACGATCTCGTCCCACGCGCGTTGCAGGTCGAAGTCGGGCGGCCGCACCGCCGGTTCACCGGTGTGTTCCACCGAACGAACGCGCCAGATGCGAAACGTTCGCCGGCCGGCGTCGGTGTCGCCGACGAGATACCACGTGGTGCCTTTGGACACGAGACCGAGTGGATGCACGACGCGCTCGCTGACCGCGCCCTGCGCGTCGGTGTAACCGAGCCGAATCTGTTCGCCGTCGATCACGGCTTGCTGCAACGCTTCGAGATGCGGGGGTGTCGTGGGAGCCTTGCCACCCCACCGCGCGGGGTCGAGGACGATCGCCGACGCCGCTTTTTCGGCCTCGGCGCGAAACGTCTCCGGTAGCGCGCGTACGAGCTTGCGCAACGCGGCTTTCGCCTCGGGCGTGATCGCCGACGACGGGCCCGCGATCAGGAACAGCGTGCGGGCCTCGGCCGCGGTCAGGCCGGTGAGGTCGGTGCGGGCGCCACCGACGAGCGCCCACCCGCCACCGCGTCCGGGCTGCGCGTATACGGGGATGCCGGCGATCGACAGCGCCTCGAGGTCGCGGCGCGCGGTCTTAACCGACACCTCGAGCTCGGCCGCGACCTCGGCGGCCGTGACCCGGCCACGGGCTTGCAGAAACAGGAGGGTCGCTACCAGGCGGTCGGCGCGGATGTCTCCACGATCTCATGGAACCTGGTCAGGAGGTGACCACTTTAACCCGGATGATGGACCGATACCCAACAACGAGAGGAGCGACCGTGGACTTGAAGCTGGAGCTGGTTGCGGTGCCGGTATCGGACGTCGACCGGGCCAAGGCCTTCTATACGGACCAAGTCGGCTTCGCCGCGGACGTCGATGCGCGCGCGAGCGACGACGTGCGCTTCGTGCAGCTCACGCCGCCCGGATCGGCGTGCTCGATCGCCATCGGGAACGGCATCACGAGCGCGACGCCGGGGTCGGTCGAGGGGCTGCAAATGGTCGTGACCGACGTCGCGGAGGCACGGCGCGCGCTGGCCGCGCGGGCGTCGAGGTCAGCGACGTCGCGGAATTCCCGTGGGGTTCGTTCGTGTACTTCAGCGATCCGGACGGCAACGGCTGGGCGTTGCAGCAGCTTCCGGCGGGTGCGCGATGACTTCGGTCGTCGCGGTCCGTCAACACATGCAGATCCCGAAACGGAGCACTCGCATGTATTCGACAACCCATGATTCGGCGATCCTCGTCGAAGGACTCCAACGCCGATTCAACGGCACCACAGCAGTCGAGCACCTCGACCTCGCGATCGCGCCCGGCGAGATCTACGGGTTCCTCGGCCCGAACGGCGCCGGCAAGTCCACCACAGTGCGCATGCTCTGCACGCTGCTCGCACCAACCGGCGGACACGCGCGCGTGGCGGGCTTCGATGTCGCGTCCGATCCGGGCTCGGTGCGGCTTCGCATCGGCGCGGCGTTGCAAGACGTCGCGCTGGACCCGAAGCAGACCGGCGTCGAGCTGCTTCGGTTGCAGGGATCGCTGTACGGCTTGCCGGCCCGCACGATCGCCGCGCGCGTCGAGCATCTCGCAGAGCTGATTGACCTCGGCGACGCGCTCGACCAGCGCATCGAGACTTACTCGGGCGGGATGCAACGCCGGCTCGATCTCGCGGCGGCGCTCGTGCACAACCCCGAGGTGCTGTTCCTCGACGAACCGACGACCGGGCTCGATCCGGTGAGCCGGCTCCGCGTCTGGGCCGAAGTTCGCCGGCTGAACGCGGAGCTCGGCATGACGATCTTCCTGACGACGCAGTACCTGGAGGAGGCCGACGCACTGGCAGACCGCGTCGGCATCATCGACCACGGCCGACTCGTGGCCGAAGGAACTCCCGAAGAGCTCAAGCGCGCGGTCGGTACCGACGTGATCGTCGCGCGCGTCGACGGCGACGCGGCGTCGGTCGAGCCGTCGGTCGCGGCAATCGACGGCGTACACCACGTCGAGGTCCACGGCAGCGAGCTCGTTGTCGCGACCGACAATGGGCCCGCGACGATCAGCCCCGTGGCAGTGGCGCTCGCCGGATGCGGCATGCCGGTGCGCGAGCTCACGTTACGCACGCCGACACTCGACGACGTGTTCCTCGATCTCACCGGCGCCCGCTTCGACGCGGATGACATCTCGGAGGACAACCATGACCACACTCACTGATGCCACCGTCGTCGCCGGCGGGAACGACATCATTCGCGGAAAGCCCGCGGGCTGGCTGCACGACCTGACGTCGATCGCGGGACGCGCGCTGCGCGCGGTACCGAGAGACGTCGAAGTGGTCATCCCGCCCGTGTTCATCGCACTGTTCTTCTTCATCGTGAACATCGCGACACTCGAACAGCTGACTGCGAGTGTGCCGGGGCTCGACTACACCGCGTTCCAGATGGCGACCGCGGTGCTCCTCGGTGTGACCGGCGTCTCGCGCGCCGGCGCGATCGTGCTCGACGTGCAGAACAAATACTTCGACCGGTTGTTACTGACACCGGTTCGTCGTACTGCGATCCTGCTCGGTCACATGGCGGCCGACGTCGCGGTCGCGGCGGCGCTCACGGTTCCGATCATCACGCTCGGACTCATCTTGGGCGTGCACTTCCACGGCGGCCTCGTGGGCGTGGTGATGTTCATGGCGCTCGCCGCCCTGTGGAGCCTCGCGTTTGCCGGCTTCGGGTACGCGATCGCGTTGAAGACCGGCAATCCCGCGGCCGTCAACTCGAGCTTCTTGTTGTTCTTCCCGTTCCTGTTCCTCACGTCGTCGTACGTGCCGCGCAGCGAGCTCTCGGGGTGGCTCCACACGGTCTCCGCGTTGAACCCGGTGACGTACATCCTCGACGGGCTGCGGTCGCTGGTCTTGGCGGACAGCTGGCAGTGGGGCGACCTCGCCCAAGCGCTTCTTGCCATCGGCATCGTCGGCGCGGTGAGCATGGCCCTGTGCTTCGCGGCGCTGCGCGCACGTGTCCGCCAGGCGTGATGCGATGACGTTCGACCCGCCGTAACCGCGCTAGTACTTCTCCTGGACCCAAGAATTGAGGGGCACGGCATGGTTCTCGTGTTGTTGGGCATACCAGCCGCTCTCATCGGCGCGGCTGCGCTCGCCGCGGTCGTGTCCGTGCGGCGGAGTTCCCTGCGCATCACGAGCGCGGGCGTCGAGATCCGCAACTACCCGCAGGCACTGAGGCTGATCCCGCTCGCGCAGGTCGAGCGCTTCGAAGCGACCCCACCCTTCGGCAACTTCGCCAGCCTCCGGCCGAAGACAGGAATGCTCGTGCTCACCGACGGATCGCGACTGCCCGTACGAATGCTCGCCGCTCCCGATGCCGGTAGGGGGATCGACGCGCTCAACGCCCGCGTCGAGTCGCTGCGCCATGGCGGTTGAGTATGCCCCGTGTCACCGTTCGGTGAACGACTCAGATGATGAGGACGCTGCTCGGAGGCGGGAGTCCTTCAGCCGCGCTCGACCAGGTGCGACCGGTGTCAGCTGAGACGTAGAGGTGCCCCCCTTGGTCGGCGAGCGCGACGGTCGATGCGAGCGCGGCGATGCAATGTGTGTCAGCGATACCGTCGATCCAGATCGGGAGGCCGCCACCGACGGCAGCAAGCGGCCCGGGCCGAAGCACGGACCGTCGGTAGATGGCCCCCTTGTCCGCGAAGTGGTCCTCGGACGCGGCCACGAGGACGTCATCGCCCGCGAACGCAACCGCGGAGCAGTAATTCGCATGAAGACCGTCGTGCTCGACGGCCCACGTCGCCCCGCCATCGCGGCTGGAACACAACCCGATCGCGGAAGCCGCCATGACGACGTTCGGTCGGTCGGGATGCGCGCGGACCTCGTGGACGTCGCTGTCGACGTCGATGGTCGGGTGCCATGTCGTCCCTCCGTCGGTGGAGCGAGGGATGCCACCGACATGGACGTTGGCGAGGAGGACGGAGGAGTCCGCGGTCGCGGTGATCGACCGGATCCCGAGCGGTGGCCCGACGACCTTGCCATCGACGACCGCACTCCCCGCGTACCACGACGCACGTCCGGCGATCACGTCCAAGCCCGAGAGGGGTTCGAGCTGTCCGTCGGGGCTCACGCGAAGGACGCGCGCATCTTCGGTTCCCACGTAGATGGCCCCGGCGACCGCGACGCAACAGGCGAGGTCGACGTCGTTGGTAGCGATCGTGGTCCAGGCGCCGTCCGCGTCACGCCGGCGCAGTGTGCGTCCGTCGGTGATGGCGAGCGCGCCGCCATACCCGTCGGATGCGAGTCCCCTGACGGGCTGACCGGCCAGCTCGTGATTGACGGTCCCGCCTGCAAGGACGAAGAGCCCGTCGCTCCAAGTGGCGACAAGGATCGTCGCCGCCCTTACGACAGTGTCTTCCATCGGCATCGGTGCGTCGGCGCCATCAAACCATTGTTCGCCGTTGGAGCGCCGCGGTTCGCGTCGATGCTTCCCACCCTGACCGGGCCGTGTCGCCCAGCACATCGGCGCGCTCGTTGGCCATCTGTGGCACTTCCTCCGACTCCCCCCGGCGCACCGGCTGGAGGATGGCGTTTGAGAGGCTCAATGCCTGCGCGCGAACGACGGCCGAGCGAGAGCGCCATCGTCTTCCTCTGGAGTTGAGGGAACGCGGTTTCGCTCACTCCCGGTACGCTCGTTGAGCGTGGCCCCGCGCGGATTGGTGGTTCGCCCGTTGCCGGGCGAGTTCGGTGCCGTCGCAGTCGAAGGGGTGCGACGGGGGGACGCGGCTGACGCGGCCGAACTCCGTGCATTGCTCGCCGCGCACGCGGTCGTGTGCATGCGCCAGGACGCACCGCTCAGCGACGAGGACGCCCGCACGGTCGCGTCGATGATCGGCCCGATCAAGGATCCCGTCGGACGAACGCGCGACGGCGGCATGCTTCGCTACAGCGAGGAACGTCAGATCATCGACGCCGGTTTCGTGCTCACCGACGAGCTCCGGGCCGAGCTCGGCGAGGTGTCGTTCGGCGGCCTCGACGACCAGCGCCCGGGCCTCTTCGAGACGTTCCACACCGACGACACCTACACCGAGCGCCCGGCGGCGGCGACGGTCTTACACGCGCGCGAGCTTCCCTCTTCGCCGGGCGGCGCGACCCACTTCCTCGACATGCGCGCGGCGTATGCGTTGCTCGACCCGGCAACACGAGAGCGGTTGCTCGGCTTACGGGCCGCGAACAGTTACAACAACCGCGGCGCCTTTCCGCCTCGCGTGCCGGCCGAAGGCCCGCTCGAACGGCTCGTCGATGTGTCGCATCCCATCGTGCGGGCGCACCCGGTGACCGGCGGTCCGGCGCTATACATCGACCTGGATCGCGCGACGCACATCGAACGCATGCCGGAGCCCGAAGGCCGCGCCCTCTTGCAGTCACTGCAGAATCGTGCGGAGACGCACGCGCCGCGGTACGCGCATGCGTGGCGCCCGCACGACGTGCTCGTATGGGACAACGGATCCGTGCAGCACAAAGCGGGCGGCGACTTTCCCATCGGTGAGCCGCGCCGGTTCTGGCGATTCATGATCGAAGGCCCGGTCCCGACGGTTTTTAGACCGAAGGACCGGTGACGATCAGCGCGCAAGCGCGGGTGTTGCGAGATCGAGGTCGTGTTCGTTGTTGTACTGCCGACCGAGGCCGAGCTCTCGCAGTTGACCGGCGCGGGATACGTCGCCAAGCGTTACTTCGAAATGCTCACCAATGCGTCGGACGCGATTCGTTCCGCCCTCTCGATTGTCGCCGACGACGATGCTATCCAGTGCTCATGCATTGCAGCGCGGGGAAGCGGCTCTGCAATGGTGCGCCGCGGGTTGCCGGGGTGTCCTCGCGCATGGACCGACCGCGGTCTATCGCGACGCACGCCAGGTCGGCGCCGACGGTGACCTCGCCGCGGTAACCGCCGCTGCGCACGTCGGACGCGAACGCCCTCGCGTCGTCGGCGTCACCGGGTGGCGGGATCAGGTGCGTGAGTACCAGGTGCGGAACCGCGGCCCGTTCGGCCAGCGCGCCGAGGGCGACCGTATCGGCGTGGTAGCTGAACACCTGCTCGAACGACGTACCGCGGATCGCGTCGTGCATCGCGGTCGTGCGGCACGCTTCGTGCACGAGCACATCGGCGCCGGCGCTCAGCGCCTCGACCTCGGAGCACACGCGCGTATCGCCCGAGACGACCACCACACCATTCGGTGTTTCCACGCGGTACGCGACGGCGTCCGTCAACGGTTCGTGGTGTACGGCGACGGCGGTTACTCGTACCGCGCCGTCGTCGGATCCCCATACCGCAACCGGCTCCCGTGAAGCAGCGAACGCTCGGAGGTCGATCGCCGGCGGCGCGGGCAGGACCTCGGTCATGCGCGCGGCGATGTCGTCGTCGAAGGCGTCGAACAGGCGACGCGCAAAGCGAGCGGCCGACCCTTCGGGCGCCACCACGACGAGCGGATCGACCGGTGCGAGCTCTTGGAAGACCCAGCGCGTCATCGCGACGTCAGCGAGATCGACGACATGATCACTGTGCACGTGCGTGAGGAACTGGGCCGTGAGCGCGTGTGGCGCCACGCCTGCTTCGACGAGGCGCAACACGGTGCCGCGGCCCGCGTCGAACTGCAACGCGAGGTCGCCGTACCGCACCAGGGTGCCGGGTCCCGCCCGGCCCGGCGCGGGCAACGGTACGCCGGTTCCCGTCAGCGTGACCGTCGTCGGCGGCAACGCCGTGCGCCGTGCCGCTTGGCTCATCGGTGTCTTCCAGGGGTCCAGCCGGTGGCGGCGAGGATGCGGCCCGCGCTCTCGTGCGGCACGGACTCGAGCGTGGTGGCCATCGTGTCGTTCCAGCGATTGAGGAAGCCGAACAGCGCGCAGACCGCCACGATCGCGGTGATCTGGTCGTCGTCGTAATAGCGACGACAGTCCCCGAAGTCCGTGTCCGTGACGGCGTTGGGGTGCTGGCCCGCGTGCAACGCGAGGCGCAACGCGGCGCGTTCGGCATCGTCGAAGCGGTCGCTGGTCTCGAAGCTCCACAGGTCGGCAAGCTTGTCGGGATCGACGCCGAGATGCTCGGCGTGCGCGACGGTGTGCGCCTGGCAGTACCGGCAACCGGCCGCCGCGCTCGTGACGTGCGCAACCATCTGCTTGAGCGTGTCGGGCACCAGCTCGTTCAGGAACACGACCCCGGCCAAGCGCGGTGAACCCGTCGAGCAATCCCGGCACGCGTGCCATGACGCGGAGCGAGTCGGGCACGAAGCCCATGTAGCCCTCGATCGCGGCGAAGCCTTCCATGTACGGCGCGAGCTCGTCGTAGCGGATCGGTGTGATGCGGCTCATTCGTGTTTGCCTGGAGTCCAGCCGGCGGTGGCGAGAATGCGGTCAGCGGTCTGGCGCGGGACCGACTCGAGGGTCGTGGCCATCGTGTCGTTCCAGCGATTGAGGAAGCCGAACAGCGCGCACACCGCCACGATCGCGGTGATCTGGTCGTCGTCGTAATGGCGACGACAGTCGTCGAAGTCCGTGTCCGTGACCGCGTTGGGGTGCTGGCCCGCGTGCAGCGCGAGACGCAGCACGGCGCGTTCGGCGTCGTCGAAGCGGTCGCTGGTCTCGAAGCTCCACAGGTCAGCGAGCTTGTCGGGATCGACACCGAGGTATTCGGCGTGCGCGACCGTGTGCGCCTGGCAGTACCGGCAACCGGCCGCCGCGCTCGTCACATGCGCAACCATCTGGGCGAGTTCCTCGGGGATGAGGCCGTTCATCGCGGCCGCGTACGCCATGCCGGCGTAGCCCTCGGCCAAGCCGGGAACCCGGGTCATCGTGAACACGGTGGAGGGAACGAAGCCCATGATCTGTTCGTACGCCGCGAACAGGGGCTCCAGATCGGCGAGCTCCTCCCGGCGCCTCGGTGCGATACGACCCATGGCCACCCTTCTTTCACTGGTCAACTGACAAGTGAAAGAATGACGGATGGCCGTTGCCTTGTCAAGTGACCAGTTAACCTCGGGGGAATGGCGACACGGTCGGAACAGCGGGACGAGACGCGCGGTCGCATCGTCGACGCGGCGGTGACGGCGTTCGCGAGTTCAGGGCTTCGAGGCCTCGAGCACGCGCGACATCGCGGCCGTCGCCGGTGTCACGCAGGGTCTCGTGACCTACCACTTCCCATCGAAGGACGAGCTGTGGCGCGCGGCGGCGAACCAGATCTTCGGCGAGCTGGGACGCAACCTCCCGGAACGTGACCCTTCGACGCCCGACGAAGGCGCACGCGCGGTGATCGTGGCGTACGTGCGCTTCTCTGCGCACCGTCCCGAGGTGTTCCACTTCATGGTCGACGCCGGCCGGAGCAACGACGACCGCATGCGGTGGCTCGTCGACACCCACCTCGCGTCCTTCTTCGCGCAAGTCGCCGAATTTGCACGCGTCGCGTTCCCCAGCCCGCGCAACAAGCTCGCGCCGCACGTCTACTACGCGCTGCTGGGCGCGGTGTCGCTGATCTTCGCCGTCACGCCCGAGTGCAGGGCGCTCACGGGCGTCGACGCCACGAGCCGCGCCGCGATCGAGCGGCACGCGGATCTGATCGCCCGCCTCTTCGTGCCCGAGTAGCGCGCCCGAATTCTTCGTAGGTCACTTGACAAGCGAATGCGGGGGCCGCATGATTCACTGGTCAGTCGAACAGCGAATCACTCCGGGAGGCCGGCGCGTTGCAGACGATCGTCACCGACGTACTCGTCGTGGGTGCGGGCCCGGCCGGGCTGACGGCCGCCGCGCTGCTCGCCCGGCTCGGCGTCGCCTCCCTGACGGTCACCAAGTACGGCACCGCCAACTCGCCGCGCGCCCACATCACGAATCAGCGCACCGTCGAGATCCTGCGCGACCTCGGGATCGAGGACCGTGTGATGGCGCGGGCGCTGCCGCATCACCTCATGGGCAAACAAGTGTTCGCGACGGCGTTCGCCGGGCGCGAGCTGTCGCGGATGATGACGTGGGGGACGGGCAGCGACCGCATCGGTGAGTACCGCGCCGCGAGCCCGTGCGCGATGTGCAATATCCCTCAGCACATTCTCGAACCGATCCTGCTCGACCGCGCCCGTGAGCTCGGTGCCGATGTCCGGCTGCACCACGAGGTCGTCGCGATCGAACAGGACGACGAGCGGGTGATCGCGCGCGTTCGGCCGCGCGACGGCGCGACGAGTTCGAGGTGGTCGCGCGCTACGCCGTCGGATGCGACGGCGCCAAGACCGTCGTCGGCGAGCAGGGCGGGTTCTCGTTCGAGGGCGAGTCGGGCCTCGGCAACGCGATCACCGTATGGATCGAAGCCGACGTGGCCCGCTACACGGAGCACCGTTCCGGCGCCCTCTTCTTCGTCTGCAATCCCGGCAGCGACGACATCGTCAGCATCTGGACGTGCATCGAACCGTGGAACGAATGGAGCACGATCTTCGTGCGCCACGGCCTCGAACCGAACGAGCTGTCCGAGGCGTCGGTGATGGCACGCGTACGCGCCGCCATCGGAGACGACGACGTCGACGTACGCATCAAACACATCAGCCAGTGGGAGTTCAATCACGTCGTCGCCGCGGAGTACCGGCGCGGCCGTCTGTTCATCGCCGGCGACGCCGCCCACCGGCATCCGCCGGCCAACGGGCTCGGCAGCAACACGTCGATGCAGGACGCGTACAACCTCGCGTGGAAGTTCGCGCTCGTCGTACGCGGGGTCGCCGGACGACGGGCTCCTCGACAGCTACGACGCCGAGCGCCAACCCGTCGGCCGGCAAGTGGTCGACCGCGCGAACCAAGAGCGTCGGCGAGATGGCAGGCTGGCTCGGGCCGATCGCGCTGCGCCCGAACCAGACCAAGGCCGACGCGATCGCCGCCCTCGACGAGATCTTCGGTCCCGACGGCGAGCAACACCGCGAGGAGCTTCTGAAGGGCCTCGAGCTCATGAACCTGCAGTTCAACGCGCACGGCGTCGAGCTGGGCCAGCGCTACTCGTCGCGTGCGATCGTCGGTGACGGCACGCCGTTCCCGCCGTACAACGCGATCCCGAGCTGCACTACCACGCCTCGACGCATCCGGGTTGCGCGCTGCCCACACGCGTGGCTCGGGCGCGACACCCACGACATCTCGACGCTCGATCTCGCGGCGTACGACCGTTTCACGCTCATCACCGGCGCCGGCGGTGACGCCTGGGGCGACGCCGCCGCGACTGTCGGGCGCGAGCTCGGCGTCGAGATCGCGACCATTCGCCGGTCTCGCTCGGTGCCGAGTACAACGACGTGCTCGGCACCTGGACCCGCAGCCGCGAAATCTCCGAGCGCGGGTGCGTGCTCGTGCGACCCGATCGTTTCGTGGGCTGGCGCAGCGCCGACCTCGTCGACGACCCGACGGCCGCGTTGCGCGCCGCAATGCGCACGCATCCTCGACCGGGAAGGCGAACACGCCGGCATGACGATCAATCGCTTCTGCGACATCACGCTCGCCGTGCCCGATCCCGGCGCGCTGGCCGCGTTCTGGAAGCGCCGCGGTCTCGAGTCGGCCGGGTGACAGCTGTCGGCACGCACGCGCGGCCGCGCCAGCTCACCTTCGTCGACGGCGAGTACCGGCACCTCGCGGAGCTGCACCTCGGCTGCGAGTCGGAGGCCGATCTCGCGGCGATCGGCGGCTCGGCTCGACGCGCTCGGCGTGGCCGGCCAAGATCGCCGACACCACGCTGGTGTGCGACGACCCGGTGTTCGACCACCGCGTCGTCGTCGACGTCGTCGGCCCCGCCCCGATCAACGCCGGGCCGGAACGCGCCGCCAACCGGCCCGGCGCCGCAACGCGCGAGACCGCACGCGCCGAGGTCGTCGCCGAAGCGACGCGCCCGGCCGCCGCGCCGGGTCGGGTCACGTCGTGCTGGGCACGCCCCATGTCGCCGAGGCGTGCGCGTTCTATCTCGACGGACTCGGCTTCCGCGTCTCGGACCGCATCCTCGACGGCGTGCTCACGTTCGCCCGGGTCGAGCCCGACCACCACAACCTCTTGATCCAGCCCGCGCCGGTGTCGTGCCTGAACCACTACGCGCTCGAGATGGACGACGTCGACGCCATCGGCGCGGCCGGATCGGCCGTGGTGGCGGAGCGGCCGGACGCGCACGTCGTCGGCGTCGGCCGCCACCGGCTCGGGTCGAACGTGTTCTGGTACCTGTTCGATCCGGCCGGGAACATGTTCGAGCTCTTCGCCGACATGGACTGCATCACCGACGACGACGCGTGGGATCGCGACCATCGCCGCGACGACTGGACACCGGAGGAAGCAGGCTTCTCGGTGTGGGGCCCGCCCGAGCCGCCCGACGTGTTCTTCGATCCACCCGACCTCGCCGCGATCGGCGCCGCGCGCGAAGCCGCCGGGAAGCGCTGACCGATGGATCTCGGTCTCGACGGCCGTGCCGGCAATCGTGATGGCGTCGAGCCGTGGGCTCGGGCGCGCCTGCGCCGAGTCGCTCGCGGCGAAGGCGTGTCGGTCACGATCAACGGCCGGGACCAATGTGGTGTTGGAGACGCGGCGCCGCGGAGCTCCGCGCGCGCTACGGCTGTCGAGGTGCGCGTCGGTCGTGGGAGACGTCACGTCCGACGCCACGCATGCCGCGTTGCTCGAGGCGTGCCCCGCGCCCGACATTCTCGTGACGAACAACGCCGGTCCGGCACCCGCGTCGTACCGAAACTGGGAGTCGTGACGCGTGGCAGCATGCCCTCGACGCGAACCTGCTCGCACCGATGCTCATGGTGAGCGCGGTGCTCGACGGCATGGTCGAGCGCCGGTTCGGTCGCATCGTGAACATCACGTCCGCGATGGTGAAGGCTCCGATCGGCGCGATGGGCCTCTCGTCGGGCGCCCGAGCCGCGCCTGACGGCCGCCCTCAAGGGCGTTTCACGCGACGTGGCACACGCGAACGTCACGATCAACAATCTCTGTCCGGAGCGCTTCGACACCGATCGCCAACGGCAGATGGCCGAGCTTGCGGTCACGGTGAAGGGCATCACGCTCGACGAGGCCTACGCCGAGATGCGCGCGTCGATCGCGGCCCGGCGCCTCGGCGATCCGGCGGAGTTCGGCGACGCGTGCGCGTTCCTGTGCAGCGCGCAGGCCGGCTACGTCTCCGGCCAGAGCATCAGCCTCGACGGCGGTTCCTCTCCGGGCTGCTCTGACGGCACCACCCCCGACCCGAGGAGTGACATGACATTCGAATGGGATCCCGAGCACAAGGCGTTCGTCGACGACCACACATGGGCCGTGCTCGCAACCGGGCGCGCCGACGGATCGCCGCAGCAGTCGATGATCGGCTACGTGGTCGATGTCGACGGCCAGTTGGTGGTGAGCGCGAAGGCCTACACCGCGAAGTGGAAGAACGCCGTCCGCCAACCCAAGGTGAGCCTCACCGTGCCCGACGGCCGGCAGCACCTCGTCGTGTACGGCACCGCCGAGACGATCGACGCCGATCCCGAGCGCGCTCGAGCTCACGGCGGCAGTGTTCACGAAGATGAGCGGGAACGACGTCGACCCTGCGTCGTTGCGCGACATGCTCGACCAGCAACAGCGAACGGTCCTGCGCATCACGCCGACCAAGACCCTGTTCCAGACATGAGGCGCCCGTCGCGGCTCCGGCTGCCCGAGACGCGGCCGAGCACGATGCTGCCGTAGGTCGCACCCGGCGTACACGCGTTCGCGACGCAGTAGTCGACCTGGTGCATCCGCGCCTTGCCCATCACATGGTTCGCCACACCACGCTCCAGCGGCCGCTCGAGCCCCGCGGTCGGGAACAACATGCCTTGCTGCAACGCGACCGCGGCCGCGAACACGTTGATGGACGCGCCGGCACCGAGGCACTCCCCGGCCGCCGCCTTCGGCGCGGTCACCGCAACCGACGACCCGAGCACCGCGCTGATCGCGTCGAGCTCGCAGTCGTCGGCGACGGGAACGCCGCTGGCCGCCGAAATGCACGCATCGACGGCCGACGCATCGACACCGGACGACTGCAGTGCTGCGATCATCGCCGCGCGCCGCACGCGCCCGCGGAGCTCACGCCGAGGATCTCCGCGTATCCCGTGGCGCCGCGCGCCGCCGCGTGGGCCGCCGATTCGAGCACGAGGCCGACGGCTGCCGCGCCGAGCGCGGTGCCGTCCGACCGCTCGTCGTACGGCCGGACCGCTTCGGCGGCGAGCCGCATCCACGGCCGCCGGTGCATGACCGGCGCGACCGCCCCGCAGAGCTCTTCACCGGCGAGCACGATCGCGACGTCGACCTCGCCGCGACGGACGAGGTCCGCGCCGTGTTGCAGCGCGACGACACCCGAGGCGCCGCCTTGGGTGATCGACAGCATCGGGCCGTGCAGGCCGAGCATCGTGCACACGTGGCCGGCGGCGCCGTTGCCGGCGGTGTGCGGAAACAGGATCGGGCTCGCATGCGCGGCGCCGGCGCCGGCGCGCAATGCGGTCTCGAATGTGACGCCGTCCTGCAACGCGCCCGCGGCGGTGGCGAACACGACCGCGACGTTCGTGCGCTCGGTACGGGTCGGCGCGAGCGCAGCGTCCGACCACGCGAGCCGCGCGGCTGCCGCGCACATGCGTTCGAATTCATTCATGCGGCGCCAGTCCGCACGCGATGCGTACCGCCGGCCGTCGAGCTTCGGCGCCGGCGCGGCGAGGCCGCGCCACACGCCCGCGGGCGCGTCGAGGGCAACCTTCGAGATACCGGTTCGGCCGCCCGCGAGCGCGTCGATCCACGCGTCCTTGCCCTCGCCGAGCGCGCCCACGACACCTAACCCAGTGATGACAATGCGCTTCTCTTCGGGCACCGGTTGTTGCACCGGAGGTGATGCGGTCGTGCGGAACACGAGCGCGCCGTTCGAACCGCCGAACGCGTAGCTCGTCGACGCTGCCACGTCGATTGCGGCGGGGCGGCTCGCGTCCGGGACGAAGTCGAACTCGGGATCGGCGGGCTCGGGCAGGTTCGCGGTCGGCGGCACGAACCCGCCCACCATCGCGACCACACATGCTGCCGCTTCGACCGCGCCCGCGGCGCCGAGCGTGTGGCCGACCATCGACTTCGTCGAGCTCACCGGCAACCGCCGCACGCGGTCGCCGAACACGGTCGTGAACGCGATCCGTTCCATCGCGTCGTTCGCCGCAGTTCCGGTGCCGTGCCCGTTCACGTAGTCGACGGCATCGGCCGGCAGCCCCGCCTCCGCGAGTCCGCGTCGCAAGGCGAGCACAGCGCCCGCGCCGGTCGGGTCGGGCGCGGTGGGGTGGTAGCCGTCGGACGAACCGCCGCAGCCCGCGAGTTCGACGAGCACCGGCGCACCACGTGCACGCGCGTGGTGCACGGTCTCGAGCACCAGGATCGCGGCGCCCTCGCCGAGCGACAAGCCCCCCGACCGCCCGTAGGGTGAGCACGGCCGGTCGTCGAGGGACTGCAACGCGCCGAACCCGGCAAGCGACGTGAGATCGAGCGCGTCGGCGCCACCCGCGAGCATCACGTCGGCGCGTCCCGCCCACAAATGGTCGCGCGCGAGCGTGATCGCGGACACGCTCGCGGCACACGCATTCGACGCGACCACGCGCGGCCCGCGCAACGCGAACGCGGTCGCGATCGCGTCGGCGACCGATTCCGGAATCGCGACGCATTCGTCGTCAGAAGCTTCGGCGAGCATGCGCAGATGCGCGAGCGGTTGCGCGGTTCCGACGCTGACGCCGACGCGCAACCCGTCCCGCACGACTGGGTCGAGCCCGCTCGCGGCGAGCGCCTCCTGCACGGCGGACAACGCCAACCGGTCGCGCCGCGGCAACAGCATCGGCAATGCCGCCTCGACGATCGGGAGGCGCTTGACCTCACCGGCGATCGTGCACGTCGCGCCACAGGTGTCGAGGTGCTCGATCGGGCCGATGCCGCAGCGCCCCGCTCGCAACGCGTCGGCAAATGTCGCGACGTCGTCGCCGATCGCGCACACGACGCCGACGCCCGTGACGGCGATCGGCGGTCGGTTCACACGTCGACCGGCTGATCGAGCAGTCCGCCCCAGCTCGTCGGGACGCGGATCGGTGCCGACACCGTACGCACCGTGTGCGGCGTGCCCGTGACCGTGAAGACAAGTCCCGAGGCCGCGCACGTGCGCTCGACGTGCGCAACGCCGCGCCACTGCTCGTCCTCGGGGCTGCGGACGGCGTGCACGATGCGGCCGAGCGCCTCGCCGCTCGACCCGATCATGTCGCCGGGTGCGAGCACCGGCGCGTCCGAGACGAAACACACGGGTAATACCGCGGCGGGCTGCCGGTGTGCAGCAATCAACGCGTCGCGTCCGATGAAGTAGTCCTTGTCGAGCTCGACGAGCCAGTTGAAGCCGCCGCGCACCACCGCGTCGGGCTCCGGCACGACTTCGCGTTGCAGCAACGGCTGGCGGAATTCGAGCATCGCGATCTCCAACACCTCGTGACCCGCCGGCCGGCACCACTCCGCGAGCTTCGACCAGATCGCGAGTCCGTGCCGCGCGGCGCCATGACCTTGAAGCCGAATTCGCCGGTGAACCCCGTGCGGGAGATCGTCGCGTCGACACCGTCAATGGTGATCGGTCGCGTCGCCTGGAACGGGAGGCCGGTGACCGTTTCGTCGAGCGCTTCGTCGAGCACCGTCCACGCGGCCGGCCCCTCGACGCCGAGCAGCGCGAGGTCGCCGTCGACGCGATGCACTTCGGCACGGCGATGCACGACCGCGACACGCCGGAGGTGTTCGAACGTCGCGGTGCCCGACCCGAGTGCGGTCTCCACGAGGTAACCGTCGTCGGTGCGGAAGACGGTGACCACGTCGAGCGGCGCGCCGTCGCCCGCCAGCAGCAATCCCATCACCGACGTCTCGGCCGACAAGAACTCCAGATCACGCGTGAACGCGTCCGCGAGCAACCGGTCCGCGCCGCCGCCGTCGACGGCGATCAGGCCGCATCCCGACAGATCGAACAGTGCGGCGCGGCCGCGTAACGCGGCGTACTCAGCCGCGACATCGGTGAAGCGCCACGGCACGTACGCCTCACCGATGTGCTCGTACACGGTGCCCGCCGGAAATGCGGGCGCGAACGGAGAGGTGGTGTCCACGTCGCCTCCTCAGATGCTGACTGCGGGCACGCCCGCCCGGCGCTGCGCCTCGATGTGATCGACGACGCGGTTGATCGAGCCGAACATCCCGACCTCCTCGTCGGTGATCTCGACGTCGGCGACGTCGTCGATGCCTACTGCGAGCTCGAGCACGTCGATGCTGTCGAGCTCGAGGCCGCGTCCGAACAGCGGCTGGTCGTCGGTGATCCATGCCGGATCGGCGGGCAGGTCGAGCCGCTCGACGATAATCTGCTTGATCTGCTCGCACAGCTCGCGCCGCTCCCGCGCGCGCTGCCGGAGCTCCTCGGTACTCATTGCTTGTTCGGGCATTGGTTCCTCCATGGATCGTTGTCAATACGTGCAGCCGCCGTCGACGGCGACGACTTGGCCGGTGATGTAGCTCGCGTGTTCGGATGCGAGGAAGCTCACGAGCGGCGCGACCTCGTCGGCCCGGCCGGTGCGCCCGAGGGGCACGATTCGGTTGTACGCGTCGATCGCCTCCCGGGGCGTGGCGCGCATCATGTCCGTGTCGATGAAGCCGGGCGCGACTGCGTTGGCGCGCACACCGAGCGGCGCTCCTTCCTTCGCCAGGGCGCGGGTCAGCGCGATCACGCCGCCTTTCGCCGCGCCGTAGTTCGCCTGGCCGGGTACGCCCGCGATGCCAGACACCGACGTGATGTTGACGATCGCACCGCCCGGCCGCCCGGCCTTCGCGTTGCGGACCATGGCCCGCAGGCCTTCGCCGCGCAGAGGAACACGCCGTCGAGGTTGACGGTCTGTACGTGCCGCCACTTGGCCAGGCTCATCATCGCGACGAAGCCGTCGTCCGTGATGCCGGCGTTGTTGACCAGCACCCGCACGCTGCCGAGCTCGGTGCGCACGGTGCGGAACAGCCGGCGGACGTCGTCTTCGACGCCGACATCGGCCTGCACCGCGATCGCGCATCCGCCCGCCCGCGTGATCTCATCGACGACCTCCTCCGCGCGTTCGACGCGCTTCGCGTAGTTCACAACGACGCGGGCGCCTCCGGCCGCGAGATCGAGCGCGATCGCGCGTCCGATCCCGCGGCTCGCGCCGGTGACGACCGCGACGTCGTGGTCAGGAAACAGCATGTTGCCTCGCCGGGATCGGGGCGGGCCGCGACGACAGCGAGCGCAGCACCCGGGGGTCGGCCATCGAACGGGCGTCGGCGCCGTCGACGCACGAGCGGGCCAGCGCGGTCAGCACCTTCGAGTCGGCGACCTCGAGAAAGCGCTCGACGCCGACGCCGTGCAACGAACGCATGCAGTCGTGCCACCGGACGGGCGCCGTGATCTGCTCGACGATTGCCGTGCGGATCTCGTCGACCCCGGTCGCGATCACGCCCGTGCTGTTCAGCGCGATCGGGATCGCCGGCGAGCGGAGCGGCAGATCTGTGACGTAGGAACGCCACACGTTCCGCGCCGGCGCCATCAACGGCGAGTGGAACGCGAGCTCCGTGTGCAGGCGACTGACCGACGTCGCACCCCGACGCCGGCACTGCTCGCCGGCGTACACCGCGGCTGCGGTCGAACCCGACACGACGAAGTGACGGGGACCGTTGTGCAACGCGACCCACACCGGACCCAGCGGCTCCGCCGTGGCACACGCCGCGTGCACGTCCTTCTCGGCGAGGCCCACCACGGCGACCATCGCGGCGTCGCCGCCGGCGGCCGCCATGATCTCGCCGCGTGCTTGCACCGCACGCAACGCGACATCGAGCTCCAACACTCCTGCGGTGTAGAGGGCTGCGAACTCGCCGACACTGTGTCCCGCGACCGCGCCCGCCTCGATGCCGTGCGCCCGCGCGACGGCGAGCGCGGCGATGCTCACGACGAAGATGGCCGGCTGCGCGACGCGGGTGGTCCTGAGCTCCTCCGGGGTACCACGGAAGCAGACCGTGGTCACGTCGAACCCGAGCACTTCCTCGGCGTACGCGAACGTCTCTCGAGCCTCGCGGTAGCGGGTGAAGAGGGCGCGGCCCATGCCGACACGCTGGGTGCCCTGACCCGGGAAGAGGAACGCCGTCGTCATCACGGCGCTCCGACTGCGAGCGCGTAGCACATGCCGGCGCGCTCGCCCCAGAGCGTCGTGAGCGCGCGCGCCGGAACCCGATTCCCGATGGTCCACGCGACGCCCGTGACGACGTCGACGACGCCGAGGTCGTCGGTGAAGGCACGCAACAACGGCGTGGTCGGCACACCGCCCGCGAGCTCGACGACGACGTCGTGCCACGAGATACCGGGGCACGAGCGCTTCAGCACCTTCCCGGCGGCTTCCTTCACGCAGACGCCGGCGAGCGTGGCTCCGCGTGCGTCCTGCCGGAACCACTCGCTTGCGCACTCCGCCGGCGTGAGCACGCGGCGGGCGAGGCGATGCAGGTCGTCGTCGTCGCGCGCCACGAACCGGCGCTCGGTGACATCGATGCCCACGCCGACACGAACGGCCGCGACCGCGACCGCGGTCCCGGCGCGATGGCTGATCGACACGTCTATGGAATGCGCGGCTACGCCGGGCACATGCACGACGGGCCGCCCGTCGCGGTCACGGGCGATCACGATGTCGGCGAGCCGCACGGCCATGTCGCGCTCGAGCAGCCGCGCCACCACGCGCTTGGCGGCGATCCGGCCTGCGTAGCGGTCGTGACCGCGCGGAAGCGCAATATTCGCGCTCGGCGCGGGCGAGCACCGCTGGCGCGAGCACACGTGCGTTCGCGGTCGGCACGCGCGCGAACGTCAGCCTCATCGCCGCACGTCCGCCCGACCGCCGCGCACAACCAGCTGACCGGCACACGACACCCGCAGCTCGTGCGTCGTGACCGGGTCGTCGGAACGGCGTGCCGACACCGCGATCACGAGCTCGTCGCCGGGGTGGACCGGACGCCGGAACCGCATCGCGAGACGCGCGAGGCAGCCCGGCTCGCCGCCGCGATCATGTCGACGACCGCGCCCGCGCAGATACCCATCGTGCACGCGCCGTGCAGCGTGCGGCGGGGGAGACCGAACGCCTGCGCAGCCGCGTCGGAGAGATGGATCGATTGCTGGTCGCCCGACATGCGTGCGTAGCGGGCCGGCTGATCGTCCGCGATGGTCACCGCTCGGTGCGCCACCGGCGTGAACCGCACGCTCGACGACCGGGCATCGGGCGGGCCGATGCCCCACGCGGGCACGTCGCGATACTCGGGCAGCAGCAGCGTCGTGAAGTTCTCGAGCAGGAGCGCGCCGTCGCGGCGTGCGAGCGAACAGCCGTGCGAGAACATCGCGCCGCGCGGTGACGGCCGCATGCCGAGTGTCCACGCGCGTGACACGACGTGCATGCCGGGCGTGATCGGCTCGTAGAAGTGAGCGTCGGACGCCAGGTGGATCATCGCGACGTCCGGCCATTCGTCAAACATCATCCGATAGAGCGCGTACGCGGCGCGGCCCGAGAGCACGTGCCCGAACGCGGGCGGCACGCACGTACCGGCCGCGTACAACGGATTGCGATCATCGGCGGCGTCGGCGAACGCGAGCGCCTCTTCCGCGGAAACGACCTCGGGCAGCGATCCCGTCGTCGTAGGTTGGAACGCGATCGTACGGGTCACTGCGCGCCCCCGAGCCGGGCGACCACCTGCTCGGGGTCGTCGACGGAGACGACCAGGCGGTCCCACGGACGGCCGTTCAATACGAGCTCGACGCCTCGCTGGCCACGCCGGGCCGCAACGAACGACCGGCCGTCGTGGCCGCGGAACACCCCGACGCGCCGCGACGGCGTGCTGAGTCCCGGCAGGCGCAGCCCGCGCCCGAGCTTGTACGGCTCCTCGGCGACGCGGGCCTCGACCACGTTCGCGCGCGGCACCCGCGCCCGGCGCCGCAGCGCACCGAACACCTCGACGCCCTGCAGGCGGACGATCACCTCGTCAGCAGTGACGTCGAGCGTTGCCACGATCCGTCCTTGTCGCCGCCGGTGAAGATCGTTGCCGCGCCGAGATGCCGCAGCGTCTCCTTGAACACTTGCGACCGCGCGGATCGGCGTGATGCGCATGAGCTTCATCATCGACCCGTCGAATGCGAGGGCGCCGCCGCTGATCGCGTCGCTCGCGTCCATCTCGTCGCAGAGGATCCGGCGTGCGATCTCGCGGCGCATCGTGATCGTCACGTCGGCCTTCTGGAGCCGACCCGGGCGGGCGTCGTGTATCCGGCCCGCACGCAACTGCACCGCGAGCTCTTCGCCGTCTTGGTCGTCGGTGAACACGAACTGCACGTTCGCGGTCGCACCCGCGACGCGTGGCCAACCGTCCGCGACTGCGGCCAGGTTCTCCGTCCACGGCTCGCTCAGGAACGGCGCGGCCGTCACGGCGGGCAGCGGACGCTCCGCGGCCTTGCGCGCTCGCCGGGCGTCGGCGCGACGCCGGCGACGCGACTGCGAGCCGGCCCGATCGGTGTTCCACAAGCCGAGCTGTTGGTACACCGCGCCCACGACGGCCCGCTGCCGTGCAACGTCGCGGTACACGTCGGGCATGCCGTTCGCCGCGAACGCGATCACGAGATCGTGCGCAGGATCGGCCAGCGCGATCACCGACTGCATTCCGGGGTGACCGAACGCCGACTGCGAGCACGGCTCGCCGAACCGCCGCGGGTCGGCCACAAACCCGAGACCGAAACTCGTGTCGGCATTCAACAACTCGTCGATCAGGCCTTCGCGATGGACGCGCGTCAGCTCGAACAGCGTCCCCTGCTGCAAGAGCCGCGACGGCTCGCCCGAGTGCGAGCGCAGCAGCTCCTCGTAGAGCCGGCCGAGCTCCCGGATCGGCCCGCGCGCCCCGAACCCGGGCGAGCAAGTCCCCGCAACTGCGAACGACACGAGGTCGAGCGGCTCGATCACACCATTGAACGTCGCGTGCGGCTGTGCCATGCGCGCCTCGTTCGCGCGGAACTCGGCCTCGGTCATCACGAGCCAGCAGTCGCCCATCCCTGCGGGTGCGAACACATGCTCGCGGACGTACGCGTCGATGGACGCGCCGCTCGCGCGGCGAACGATCTCGCCGAGCAGCACCCACGCGAGCCACAGGCTGTAGCGGCCTCGTCGGCGAACGTCCCAACCGAACTCCATTGGGCAGCCGAGCGCAATCTCGACGATGGTGTCCCAGTCGTGCACGCCCACCGCTCGGATGAACCCGTCCTCCTGGAAGCCGACGCGATGGCACAACAGATCGGCGATCGTCACCGCACCAACTGCTGGGTCGGCGACGTCGGGCAGGTGCACCGCGACCGGATCGTCGAAGCGCACGCGGCCCTGTTCCGCGAGTTGGCCGAGGGCGATCGCGAGCAGCGGCTTCCCGCCGCAGAACCACGGCATGATCGTGTCGGTCCGCATCGGCTCGCCGGCCCGCGCGTCGCCCCGCGCGACGTCCAGCACCGGTGCACCGGCCACCGACACGTAGAGCTGCGCGCCGACATGGAGGCCGTCGTCCTGACCCTCGAGGACCTCCTCGATCGCGGGGCCGTGCTCGCTCATGACGCCAGCACCGTGTCCGTGCGGAAGCGGCGCCCGACGAGCGCCACGCACAACGCGGTGCCGGCGAGCGCGATGAGCATCACCCCGAGGCACACGCCGAGCGAGGGCAAGTCCTGGCGCAACGTCGCGAACAACAGCACCGCGACCGCGGGCAGCATCGGAACGACGAGCCCGATATTCACCGATCCGGCGCGCACTTCCAGAAAGGCGGGAAACGCGAACGACAAATAGAGCGAGATTGCCGCGGCCCACAGCGCGAGCGGGATCGGCACACCGATCGCGAACGCCCAGTACGAGCCTGGCAGGTGCACGCCGTTGCCGAACAGCGCGAGGCCGCCGATCGCGGCGCCGAGGGTCGCGACCGCGAGCAACGCCCACGCCTGCAACGTGAGCACGAACACCGACGACAGCACGGCATTGAACAGCGACCGCATCGTGACCGGTCCGCTCGCGAGCACTTCGAGCGCGCCGCGCGCAGACTCGGTACCGACCGAGTTCTGTGCGATCGACGCCGCGGTCATCGACGCTGCGAGAGCGAGCAGCGACGGCGACTGCAACACGATGAACGCCAGCGCGAGCCGCGCGTCGCTGTCGGCGCCGCCGAAGTAACGCGTGCCGAGAGTTTTCAGCGCGGCACGCGTCGGCCCGGTGAGCACACCGGGCACAAAGAACGCGATCGCACCGATGCCGACGAGGAACAACCCGAACGCGAGCGGGATGACGACGAGCCGCAACCACCCCTGCTCGCGGCGGCTTCGCCAGCAGAGTGCGCACGCCACGCGCACCGTGGCGGAGAACTGCTCGGAGAACGTGTCACTGCTCACTGCTCAACTCCGCGTAGAGGTCTTCGAAGGCGTTCTCCGTCTCCTGCACTTCGCGCACCAGGACGCCGGCCGCGACGAGCCGCTGCACGACGTCGGCCGCCTGGGTGCCGTTGCGGATCTGAATGTGCCACCACCGGCCGGCCTGCTGCACCGTCCACCCGCACCGCTCGCTGGTCTCCGCGATCGGGCCCTCGCCCACCACCGACACGCGCTTCGGCCCGGTCCCGTGGACGATGTCGGCGACCGGCCCGTGCCCGAGCACTCGGCCGCGTCCGAGCAACACCACCGAATCGGCGAGGTCGGCCGCCTCACTGAGATTGTGCGTGGAGAACAGCACTGGCCGTCCCTGCGCGGCGAGGTCGCGCACAAGATCCCGCAGGCTGCGCGCCGCGGGCGGATCGAGCCCGGTCGTCGGTTCGTCGAGGAGCAAGACCGCGGGCCGGCTGACGAGCACGCGCGCGATCGCGACCCGCTGCGACTGCCCGCGGCTCAGCCTGCCACACCGTTGCCGCGCCACCTTCTGCAGTTGCAGCGCGTCAATCGCTTCGTCGACGCGTGCGGCCCGTTCACGGCCCGGGACGTCGACGACGCGGGCCCAGAACTCGAGCGTATCTCGCACGGTGAGCCGCGGCAGCAGCGCTGGGCGATGCGGCAGGTACCCGACCCGGGTCTTCACGGCCGGTGTCGCGTGCACGTTCCGGCCCTCGATCAGCACGGTCCCCGTGCGCGGCGACATGATGCCGGCCGCGACACGAAACAGCGTCGTCTTGCCTGCGCCGTTGGGACCAAGCACCACGTGCAGGCCTGGCCCGAGATGCATCGACACGTCGTGCAGGACGACACGCGAGCCGTACGCCGCATCGACGCTCGTCAGGGCCAGGCCCTCACTCGTCATGCCGGCCGCCCCGCCGTGGCAGCAGCTTGACAGGCGCACCCTCGCGCCCGGCCCGTTCCGCGCCGGCCCGGGCGCCGCCGATCGTGTCGAGCACTTCCTGTTTGCGTCGGGCCACGACTCCGGCGAGACGCTTGACGTTGTCGCTGAACAAGATGTCGCGCACGAACACATCGTCGCGGTTCGCCGCGAGATAGTCCATGAGTTCGTCGCGGTGCTCGTGCAGCAGCACGCCGCACGCGTGGCAGATACTCGCGTACTCGCCCTCGACCCCGAGCTGTTCGAGCATCCGCTTCGGGCCCACGGAATGGATCATCCAGTAGAGCAAGTTCTGTTGGGCACGGGCGGCGATCGCGGCGAACGTCTCCTCGCGAAGGTTGCCGATCGTGAGATCAGGTGCGTAGAACTGCTCGTGCCCGCAGCATGCTTTCACGCTTCCGTCCGGATGCACCGAAAGCGTGTGCACCACTTCTCGGCATCCGATCTCGAGCTTGCTGTCGTTCGGCATCCCGCTGACGTCGAGATCCTTGGCGGTGCCCGACGGTGTGGGATTGTCGTCAACGAGGAACAACAGGTTGTCGATCTCGTCGACCGTCGTTTCGAGCGCGTCCGCTATCGCCGCGCGCACAGTTGCACCGCTATAGGTGGCGTCCCGGTCGTTGATCGTGGCCAGCGCAACGCGGATGCCCGCGGCGAGCGCGGCGCGTACGGCGTTGACCACGCACTCGAATTGTGCGAACGGGGCATGGAAGTCGTCCCAGCTCGTGCTCAGCTCGTCGAGGCCCGCGTCGCGTAGTTCGCCGACCCATCGATCGGCCTTCTCCGGCGTCGACGCCCACCACGCGTTCGTGACGATCCGCGTGATCACTCCCAGCTCCTTGGCGCGAGCGATGGATGCGAGGAGCACGCCCTTGCGCATCGTGGGTTCCCCGCCGGTGAACACCACGACACGCAGGCTGGGGACGTCGGCGACACCGCTGAGCGCCGCATCCAGTACGTCGTCGGGCATCGGGAAGATGGTCTTCGGACTGCTCCCGACCGAACAGTGCTGGCACGCGAAGTTGCAGCGATAGTCCAAGAACACCGACAGCAAACCCGGGATCATTCCGGGCCCCCCTTCGATCCGCCCCCGCGCGGTCGGCGCGGGCTGCCGGCCGTGCTACTTGGCGGCGATGGCGACCACGACCGCCACGACTGCGGCGATCGCGACGATCACCACGAGAATCGCCGGCAGGCCGTATCCCTCGGCGGCAAGCTGCTGCTCGAAGGCTTCTTGGCCCAGGACACCACTTTCTTGCAAGCGGTCGCGAATCTCGAGGAACATCTCTTCCTCTTCCGGCGACAGCACGTAGTCGTCGCATTCGAGCAGGCCGCTGCGTTCGATCGTCTCGCCGTACGTGCCGAGGCCCGCGGCGGCGAGCAGCGCGTCGGTATCGTCGGCGAGCAGGTCACGGAACTCGGCGCTGCACAGCGACGAGCTGAACCGCAGTACTTCGACGGGGTCGCCGGCGACTGCGAGATCATCGCGGTACGCGGCCGATGAATGATGGTCCAGGCTTCGGCTTGCCTCAAGGGCGTTCACCATCTCACTCCATTCGTCTCGAGCCGGTGACGGCGCGTGCTGGCATCGAGACGCGAAGACGCGAAGCGTTGATCGCGAACGCAGTGCGTTCGCCCGTATTCCCAAGCCCCG
This sequence comes from uncultured Actinomycetes bacterium, assembly GCA_963837155.1. Classification (GTDB taxonomy): domain Bacteria; phylum Actinomycetota; class Acidimicrobiia; order IMCC26256; family PALSA-610; genus DASQHW01. The sequence goes on from CAWIMB010000001.1 coordinate 541,685, forward strand.
CTTCCCCGCGACTCGCCCCGAGTTGTACGCCTCATCGCGAGATGTGTCGTCGAACCGCGGTAGGAATCGCGGGCTCATACCAAAGTCGGAGACCGGCCGGCGCTTTGCGCTGGTGTTAGGTGCCGACGGGCCCGACGGGCACGTCACCGCGCAGGATCACCCGGTGCATGATGCGACGCGCGTCCCGGTAGTCGTACACGCCGTAGTGCATCGTCGTGCGGTTGTCCCAGAACGCGAGCGTGCCCGCTCGCCATCGGTAGCGGACGAGGAACTCGGGTGCGGTCATGTGGTCGGAGAGCAGCCGCAGCAGCGCCTTGCCCTGGGGTCCCGGCAGGTCGCACAGGCCGACGGTGAAGCCGGGATTCACGAAGAGGTTCCGGCGACCGGTCTCCGGATGTATGCGCACAACGGGATGTTCAACGGGAGGAAGCTCACTGAGCCGATCGCCGTGCCACGTGTTGCCACCGCCCTCGCGCACGACCCGCGCGTAGTGCGGGCTGTAATGCACAGCGACGAGCCCGTCGCAGAACCGTTGGAGCGGCATACCGAGCGCGTCGTACGCGGCTCGCGTGTTCGCCCACATCGTGTCGCCGCCGACGTCGGGGACGACGACCGAGTACAGCATCGATGCCATCGCGGGTTCCGCCATGAACGTCACGTCGGTGTGCCAGAAGTTCGTGCGGTCCTTCCCACTGTCGATCGGCTGGACAGCCGGGAACTCGGGCAGCGTCGGCTCGACCGGATGCCCTTCGGTGACCTCTCCGAACCTGCGCGGCGAACGCGATCTGCTGCTCTGGGACGAGAGCCTGATCGGGAAAGAACACGACCAGCCACTGCAACCACACATCGCGGATCGCGGCGACCGTCGCGTCGTCGAGCGTGGCCGCGCAGTCGATGCCGTGTATCTCCGCGCCGATGGCCGAGGTCAGCGGCCGGACATCGAGCTCAACCTTCGTGTGCATCATTGGAACGATAGCTCCGCAGGTTCGATGCACAGCTCTGAAGAGCGCGAGAAGAACGCGATTCAGAGTGCCGTGTCATCCAACAAACTCCTCGCGGCAGCAGAGCTTGACGCGTTTGTCCGTTCGTTTTCATCGGCGAGCGCCGCGGAGTTGCCGAACAGCGGGCATGAGCTGCCTGGCCCGTCAAGATCTGAAAGTGGCGAAGAACTGGCTCTCGATCCGCGTCGATCTCGTCGAGGGTGGCGGCGCCGCAGGTTCTGGCTCGGCCCGGACGAGTGTTCGCGGCGGCGCGGTCGCACACGTTCGCCGATCTCGGGGTGGCGATCGACGACGTTCGCGCGCTGGGACCGCTCGCACCTGCCCGCGTTCCTCCTCGCCGACGGTACGAGCGTCGGACAAGACGACGACGACTGGGGCGAACCCGGTCCAGTGTGCACGAACAGACGACGAAGCTGAGTCGCCTCACCGACCGAGAGAGTTCGTGTATGCGTTCGACTTCGGCGACGGCTGGCATCACCTGTGCACCGTCGGCGAGCAGAAAATCGACCCGGTCGACGAGCTCGATATCGTGCCCTCTGAGCCGTTGCCGTACTTCGGCTGGGTCGACATCCCCGACCCATACGGCCGCCGCTTCGCCGAGGACGACGGCGAGGGCCCGAGTACTGCGCCGTCGGTACGCACGCCGGGTTCGAGGCGCGAGGCCTCGAGCGCGAGCAGCATCGCGAGATCGGGCTCCGTCGCGGCGAGCCTCTGCGACATCAGCGCGGACTGCGGAGCGTGCGCTGCGGGTCGGCTCCGTCGCGCGCGTTGCCACGCTCGACGAGCGCCACGGTCGCCGAGATCACCGCGAAGAGCAGCAACGCGACCGCCGCCAGCAGGTTGCCGGCGGTTCTGTCGCTTTCGGCGAGCAGCACGTCGTCGCAGCCCCGGCCGACTTTCACCGGCTGGCGCACGACGAGGTGCAGCGGCGTTCGACCCGGCTCGGTGATCTTGACGATCGGATCCGTTCGCTCCACGCCCGGAGCATGGCCTTGGCCGTCTGCAAGTCGTCTGCACCACGTTGACCAGGAGCGCGACAATCGTCAGAGATGGGTGAAGGCGGAGGCGCCCTTCGGTGCTCGGCGGCGAGACCGGTACGGTGATCGGGTGAGAGTGCTCGTCGTCGGTGCGGGAATCGCAGGACTGGCGACGACGCTGGAGCTCGGGCGCCGCGGCCACTCCGTTGTCGTCGTCGAACGAGCCCCGCAGCCGCGCGCCGAGGGTTACATGATCGACTTCTTCGGTCCGGGGTACGACGCGGCCGAGGCGATGGGCTTGTTGGACAGCCTTGCCGCGATCCACTACGAGGTCGAGTCGCTCGACTTCGTCAATCCCGACGGCACGCGCCGATTGTCGCTGCCATATCGCAAGCTGCGCGCCCACGCGTTTCGCGGCCGCCATTTCAATTTCATGCGCGGTGATCTCGAGCGCGTGCTGCTCGACGCCGCGCTCCCACACGCCGACCTTCGCTACGACGCGACGGTCACAACACTTTGTCCCGGCGACGATCGCGTCAGCGTGATGCTGAACGACGGCACCGAGGCCGAGTTCGACGTCGTCGTCGGTGCCGACGGCGTTCATTCCGCGATCCGTGAACAGTGCTTCGGCCCTCAGTCACAGTTCGAGGTTCCACTCGGGCACGTCACCGCCGCCTTCTTGATCGACAAGGTGCCCGATCGCGCGCCGGCCAGCCGCTTCTCGACCGTTGACGCGTCGGGCCGAATGGTCGGCGTGTACCCCATCCGCGGTGGCCGTGCCGCAACGTTCTTCGTGCATCGGAGCGACGACCCGGCCCGCGAGCTGGCGCGCGGCGCGCACGACGTCCTGCCCGCGCGGTTCGGCGACCTCGACTGGATCGTCCCCGACCTGCTCGATCAGCTCGCACGTGCCACCGACGTCTACTTCGACAGCGTCGCGCAGATCACGGTCGATCGATGGAGCTGCGGCCGGGTTGTCCTGGTCGGTGACGCGGCATGGTGCGTCTCGTTGCTTGCCGGGCAAGGCGCGTCACTGGCGTTGGCCGGCGCCCAGCGCCTTGCCCGCGCGCTCGACGCGCCCCGAGGTCGCGCCGGCGGATACGCGGCGCATGGGAAGCCGATCTTCGTCCGCTCGTCGACGCGCGCCAGCGCTCGGGCCGTTCCGTCGCGGCGTGGTTCGTGCCTGAATCGCGTGTGCGACTTCGTCTTCGCGACCTGATGATGTCGACCGCCACCTGGCCGGTCGTAGGAGCGCTCGCCGGGCGATCGATCGGAGCAGGCCGCGCGGCAACATGAATGTCGCGCCAGCGCAAGCGGTGCAACTCGCCTGTGCGCAGGCCGGCGAAGAGTCCGCGGATTAGCAGCGTGCGGTCGCGTTGTGCTGCGAGGTCGTCGGCGTCGGTTCTGCGCAGCAGCGCCGCGATTTGCGATTCGGTCAGCCAGTACGGTTGCCAGGTGCGGGTGCGGCGGATGCGCACAAGTTGGCCGAGACGCCATGCGGGATCGATCGGGATGCGTTCTGCGTGATGCGCCCAACCGAATAGCGACTCCATGGCGACGCGGGAGTTCCGGGCGGTGGCCGTTGACCAGCGTGGCGTGTCCCAGCCCCGTTGGTAACGAAGGCGACGAGATCGTCGGTCCGTCGGTCGTGAAGCCACCGACCGGCTTGCCCGGGTGCAGACGTTGCAGTCTGCGGTACGTGTAGGCCCAGGTCTTGCGCGTCGCCGCCGAACGCAGCGAACACGCCCGATCGGCGTAGAACGCGTCGACGGTATCGGGCCACAGAAGAAGGGCCGCGGGTCGCGTCATCGATGTCTCCTGTCGTCGGCAATGTTGCGGACGCGACGACATCGGCCGTTCGGATCAGAGGCACATGTCCAGCTCGCGAAGGGGGTGGACTAACCCAACAATTGCGAGTCGCTCCCGCGCAAGTCGTTCGGTCAGCCGGTCACCTGGCCTGACCTGCAGAATCTTGCGTGCTCGGAGGGACTCGAACCCCCAACCTTCTGATCCGTAGAACGTCCGTCGACGTCCGAGACGAGTTGTCTCGTGCGCCGCAGTGCTCCTGAGCGGCGACGATACCGCGAGCGCGTCCGGCGCGTGAAGGTCGATCGGTCGCGTTCGACGCCGTTCGTTTGCATGCCGGTTAGCACGAGCGTTCGAAGTCGTCGTCACACCCTGGTGCTAGGACTGGTGAGTATGCCGAATGGCGAACCGCTCCCCGATGAGATCGTTCTGAGCCGCGAGGAAGCGAAGACGGTGCTGTTCGCGCTCGACGCGGCGTTAGAGAACGCTGCGCCCGGATCCGACCTCTATCGCCGACTCGAAGTCGCCGCCCGAATCATTGTCGAGAAGTTCCTCCCCGACCTACCCGAGCTCTGAGGAGGCGTACGATTATGGATGTGAGCGAGCGAGCCATGAGGGTGCCCGAAGTAGCCCGCGTGCTCGGCATCGACGGCACCGAGGTTTACGGGCTCATCGAACGCGGCGAGCTCGAAGGTCGGAAGGGACCTGACGGCTTGGTCTACGTCAGGGAGCAAGCACTGCAGGCGTACAAAGACCGTCAAGCGAAGTCCTCTCGATAGTCCGCGTTCTGTGCGCGCGTTCTGCTCGCAATGACATATCTCCGGGCGGCGCGAACGGCAGTTATGCGTCGGTGTTCTCGCCCCGCGGGTCCGCCTTGCGCCACGCCTGTTCGGAGTCAGCTCCCATCGGGTCATAGATCTGAGTTGCGCCAGGAACCGGCGCCACCCACGCGTGGCGGAACTTCGTGAAGAACTCGTCCGTAGGTGGCGGGAACACGTCGTCGACGAAGCATCCGAGTGCGATGGTGAAGAAGCGTTGCCCGGTTGCTGGAAAGATCATGTCGAAGTAGATGCTGGAGCCGCAGACGGCGCAGAAGCGGTAGTTGATACCGCCAGGGATACCGACGGCCCCGATGCCATCGACTTCGAGTCCGTTGTAGCACTGCGTTTCGCCGGTGATTGAAAGGACCTGGTCTTCGGCGAAAGACGCGGAAGCGATGAACACGTTGCCCGAGCGTCTCTGGCAGAAGTCACAGTGGCACGTATGCACGTGCCCAGGCTCGCCCTCAACCGTCACCTCAACTCGACCACACGCGCAACGAGCAGTCCTGGTTGTCATACGCCACCTCCAGACGAGCCCGAGCGCCAGGTTGCCCGATCCGGCGTGATCTTGCGAGCCGCCGATCAGGCAGATATGGACGGGGCGAGCGAAGCGACGGACCGCGCACGCCGGGTGAACGCTACGACTCCAGCATGTGGGCGAACCCGCTCGTGTCGAAGTAGTCGCGCCAGACGCTGATCTTCCCATCACGAAACTCGGCAACGCTTACGACGACGACCGGGCCTAGCCGCGTGCCGTCCTTGGCAACCATCCAGTCAAGTCGCTCCGTGAACACCGCGTCTTCGTTGCAGGCGACGTGGAGGTATTCAACCTCGATCCGCGCGAGCCTGATCGACTCCACGAAGCTGTCGAGCAATGCGACTGCTTCCTCCGGGCCTGTCGTCGTGGGCAATCCGCTCTGGTGCCAGACGCAGTCCTCCGCGAAGTTCTTCCGCACCGCCGCCTGGGCAGCAGCGACACTCGCAATTCGCATCGAGTATTTCCCGAAACACACTCTCGTTCGTCCCCGTCATCGGCGAATCATGCCCGATCACGCGCCGGCGCGGCGAGTACCGATCGGCAGATTATGGACGGCGAGCTGTCAGCGAGGCAGCGGGACGAGCGTGACGGCCGGGCGCGCGCCGCCCAGTTCGAGAACGGCGACGCATCGCGTCGCGGCCAAGCTCGGACTCCCGGGATTCACGAAGATGGCGCCGTTGACGACCTTCACGACAGGCTCGTGCCCCCTGCCGTAGACCACCACGTTCGCGCCGGACACACCGTCGTCGTCGGTGTCCGGCTCTGCACGGAACACCGCGATGCGCGCGTCGCCAGTCTCCACGACGAGCGGCCCATCGACGAGCCGTGGCGGCTGTGCCGGTGGATCGGTGTCTCCCCGGACCGCTCGCACCGGCGCCATCGCTTCCAGTTGATCAAGCACGCGCAGCGTCCGCAGATCGCCGCAGAGCAGTACGAGGCCCACGCCGTCGAACGCGCGAGCAACCACCGGCTGCAGCGTTGCCCAGTCCACCTTGTCGTCGTGCGTGTCGGCGATGAGACCAACCCGCGCCATGGGCTCGAAACGCTCAGTCACCACTGGTTGCCCCTCCGGCGTTGAACGCACGATCAGCCAACTTTCGAGCGCATAATGCCCGGTAGGAGCGCGGTCGCGCCAGCGAAACGCAAGCGCATATCGGCGGTCGCGGGCTCACTCGTCCCAAGGCGTCGCGGCCCATTCCTCGACCAGTCGCCCGATCCATCGGCTCACGCTGAATCCTGCTCGTAGAGCGTCAACGTGCACTGACTCCCACGTACCGATGTCAATCTCGACGCGGGTGTGTTGGTTCGCTCGCCGGCCTCGCCGGTCCGGCACCACCGCGCAGGCGGCGCTGTCGGACGCTCGTCGCCGGTTGGTGCTTGGCTGACGAGGATGTCACCGACCAGCTTCGGGATCGTTGTGCGACGCCGGAAGGCCTCGAGCTTGACCGCTCGATAGGCGGCTGGATCGACTTCGATCGCGAGCACGTGCATGCCCGTTCTCTTGTTGACGCGCGCTGCTTCGATCAAGCGGCGTTGGCGGTATAGCTCGCGAGCGCGCGCGTTCTTGCGGAGCCGTTCCTTCTCACGCCGGCGCTCGCCTTCGATGCGGGCGCGCCCGGCGGCCGCCTTCGCGGCGGCCCGATGCGCGTCCTCGGCTCGCTGCATGAGCTCGACAGCGCGGGCGAGGAACGCCTCCTCGTTGAACCGCCGGACTTCCGCGGCGTCCGCTGCGCCTTCCAGTTGCTCGAAGATCCGCTGAGCTGCACGCTCTGGATCGCCCGAGTGCTCGAGATCCGCGAGCAGAAAGCGGGCGCTCGTCTCATAGCGACCGGCCGTCACGCACGACCGCCGTTGTTGTCGTCAGCCGGTGGCGCTAGCGGCACCGGCAAGTCTGTGCCGTTCATGGAAGCCGCAGAGTGCTGAGATCGCGTGCTTGTCAGCAGTAGATGCGAGGGCGGCGAAGTTGATCGGTCGCGCGTGACGAACGTATGACGAGCATGTCTAGACGGCATCGCGAGATGTGCCGCGGCGTGCGCAGTTGATCGATCGCGCGTGCGACTTCGTGCTGACGCTGGTGGTGGCGACGAGCGCGTCGATCGTTGCTTTGGCGACGAGAACGCGGCGCCCGAATTGAAGCGCCGGGATCTCACCGCGGCGGACGCACTCGTACGCAGTCGATCGGGAGATGCCGAGCAACTCAGCGACCTCCGGGACGGTGTAGGTGAGACGTTCGGACATGTTGACCTCCTGATAGGACGGACACTGGGAATAGGCGCGTTGAAGGCCCCTGACGCGACAACGAACGAGCAGAATTTCTCGCGAAGCCGCGTCTGTACAGACCGCTGGTCAGGCCCAGGCGAAGCCGCTCAGACGAGTGTCAAGATCTGTACATGGCGAAGAACTGGCTATCGATCCGCGTCGATCTCGTCGAAGGCGGAGGCCGTCATTTCTGGCCGCGGCCGGGTCGCATCTTCGCGGCGGCGCGCACGCACACTTTCGACGATCTCGCGATGGCCATCGACGACGCGTTCGCGCGTTGGGATCGCGCGCACTTGCACGAGTTCCGTCTCGCCGATGGAACGCGCATCGGTCAGCCCGACGACGAGTGGCAGGAGCCGGGCGCGGTCCTCGACGACAGCAAGACGAAGCTGTCGCGCCTCACCGCCGGCGAACAGTTCGTATGCGTGTTCGATTTCGGCGACGGCTGGCACCACTTGTGCACGGTGGACGAAGAGAGAATCGATCCGCTCGAGACACTCGGCATCGTGCCGCATGCTCAGTTGCCGTACTTCGGCTGGGGTGAGATCCCCGATCAGTACGGTCGGCGCTTCGACGAAGACGACGGCGGGGGCGAGATTCCGCCCGACCCGAAGCGGACCGACCTGCCGCCGTTCTTCCACTGGTGGGGGCCGGGAGCCGACCGCTATCCCGACTGATGCTCGCCGAGGATCATCGCTCCGAGTTTCTCGGCCGCTTCGGCCTGCAACCCGGCGGTGACGTGGCTGTAGAGATCGAGCGTGATCGACACGCTCGAGTGCCCGATTCGCTCGCTCACGACCTTGGGGTGAACGCCGGCGGACAGCATCAGGCTCGCCGAGGTGTGCCGCAGGTCGTGCAAGCGGATCGGCGACAGCTCGGCCGAATCGACCGCTCGGCCGAACATCACGGTGATTCGCTCGGGGTGCAGTGGCGAGCCGTCCTCGCTCGTGAAGACGTAGCCCGTGTCGTTCCATCCCGGACCGCGTGCGAGCCGCTCTTCGAGTTGTTGGCGTCGATGGGAGCGCAAGACCGCGACGACGCGCTCGTCGATACTCACAACGCGGCGACTGGAGCGCGTCTTCGGCTCGGATTCGTGCACACGGTACGCCACGCTTACGCGTGATCGCCGAACCGCGATAGCCGAGCGATCCAGATCGACGTCCGTCCAACGCAACCCGTCGAGCTCGCCGCGGCGCATGCCGGTCGAGATCAACACGACCCACAGCGCGAACAGCCGATCGTGTTCGACCGCGGCGACGAATCGGCGCGCCTCGTCCGCATTCCACGATCGCATCTCCGACGCGTCACGCCGTGGAGGCTTCACCCCAAGCAACGGACTACGCCCGAGCAACCCGCACAGCACCGCATCGTTCAGCGCCTTGCGCAGCACTCGGTGCACCACGCCAACCGTCGAAGCCGAAAGCGGGCGACCGTTACGACGAGAACCGCAACGGATGAGGTCTGCGTACAGACTCTTGAGAAGGAGTCCGTTGAGGTCAGTGAGCCTCACCGCGCCGAGACGCGGCACGACGTACCACTGAACGACCTCCTTATAGCTCTTCGCAGTCGAAGGCTTCAGCGACGGCGCATGCCCAGCCAACCAGTCGTCGAGGTACGCGCCGAACGTCAGACCGCCCGGATCAACGGCCTCGCCCGCCACCACATGTGCAAGCGCCCGTTCCGCATCGCGGCGCGTAGCGAAGCCACCCTTCCACCGTTGCCGCCGCCGACCAGCGGCCGCGTCTCGACCAACGTCCACGATGTAGCTCCACGTCTTGCCGCGCTTGACGACGCTTCCTCGCATTGATCCTCCACATGCGAATAGCGCGCTGCGGAGGTGAAACGCGACGAGGATCTACCGATCAGTCGTTAGCAACCGTTAGCAAGACGGCCCGGGCACGAGCCCGAGCCGATCACGAGCACCGTCACGACCAGGACTGATGCAGCGCGCTCGGAGGGACTCGAACCCCCAACCTTCTGATCCGTAGTCAGATTCGCGGGCGTCCATTACGTGTTGGGCAGTCCATGACGCACGTCTGAGTGCTGTCGAGGGCGACTCTACCGTGCACCACGTCCATCGGCGTCCAGGCAGTCCACGCAGGAGACTTGGGTGCGGACTTGCAATCGGCTCACCCCAGCAGGTGTCCGCGAGGGACTCGGCACGCCACGCGTGGCGCGCCTCCACGAGAGCAAGCGCGGCGATGCCGAGAGCAAGATTGGTTGTTTTCATGCTGTCCACACTGCATCCGTTGCGGAAACTCATCGCAAAATGCGGGCGCAGCAGCGGCGTCGGCGTGCGGCAGTCATGGTTCATCTCTCGTCTAGTTCTTTCCGAGTGATGGACGCGAGCAGTTCGGTGTCGTCGGGAAACTCGGCGGCGTGGACGAGGGCGAGGCCCTCGGCCCGCTCGTACGCGCCAGCGACGACGAGCCCGGCGATCTCCACGACCTGCCGGTGACGGCGGGCCGCGGCACGCGCGTGCCGACGCGCGGTTTCGAGATGCCGGTTCGCTTCGCTTGTGTCACCCGCAATGCCGGCCATCACCGCGAGCAACACGTTGTCGATTGGATTCATGTGGCGACCCTCCGCCTCCGCGCTTACTCCCCGCTGACCGGCGGTTGACCAACCGGTAGCGTCAACAGGTGCAGGTGGGACTCCTCGGTGGACTCGAAGTCCGTGGTGCGGATGATCAGGAGGTCGCGGTCCCGACCGGCAAGCAACAGGCGCTCCTTGCGCTGCTCGCGATGCACGGCGGCCGCGTCGTTGCCACCGACCAGGTCGTCGACGCGCTCTGGGGCGAAGATCCTCCGCCCCGAGTTCGCAACGGCCTGCAGGCGCTCGCGTCGAAGCTGCGCAACGCGCTGGGCGCGGCGGACCTCGTCGTCATGCGCGGCGGCGGCTACGCCCTTGACCTGCCCGCCGACGCGGTGGACATCCACCGCTACGAGCGCCTCGTGACGGACGCCCGCGCCCTTGCCGACACCGAACCCGAGCAGGCGCTCCAGCTGTTCGCCGCAGGCGAGGCGCTGTGGCGGGGTGACGCGCTCGCGGACTTCGCCTACGAGGAGTTCGCGCAGCCGACGATCGCCCGCTTGACCGAGCTGCGGCTCGAGGCCATCGAGGAACGGGTCGAGCTCCAACTCCAACTCGGCAACGTGCGCGAAGCGATCGTCGAGCTCGAAACGCTCGTCGACGCGCACCCGCTGCGCGAACGACTCCGGGGCCAGCTCATGATCGCCTTGTATCGCGCCGGGCGGCAGGCCGACGCGCTGCGCGTCTTCCAGGACGGCCGCCACATCCTGGCCGAGGAACTCGGCCTCGATCCCGGACCGGAGCTGCGCCGGCTGGAGGCGGCGATCCTCGCGCAGGACGAATCGCTGGACGCGCCCGCATCGACGAAGCCCGCGCCCGCCGCGCGTGCCCGGCGCGGGACGTTGCCCGAGTCGCTGACGCCGCTCGTGGCGCGTGCCGACGAACTCGATCAACTCAGGCACCTCGCCGCCGAGCAGCGGTTCGTGACCCTCGTCGGTCCGGGCGGTGTGGGCAAGACCCGGCTCGCGTTGGAACTGGCGCGCGCCACCGCCGGCGCATTGGCCGGCGGCGGCTACCTCGTCGAGCTGGCGCCGGTAGGTGATCCGGCCGCGGTACAAGGAGCGATAGCGGCCGCGCTTGACGTGCCCGACGCGCAACGGCTTGCCGACGTGATCGGCGACCGCGAAATGATCATCGTCCTCGACAACTGCGAACACGTCATCGACGCGGCCGCGGCGGCGGCCGAGGTTCTGCTGCACCACTGTCCCGGCTTGCGGCTTGTCGCCACCAGCCGCGAGGCATTGCGGGTACCGGGCGAGACCGTGTGGCCGGTTCCGCCGCTGGGTGCCGGCGGCGCGGCGGAACTGTTCATCGCGCGTGCGCAAGCCGCGGGCGCGTCCTTCGAGCTCTCCGACGCGGTCCGGCAGGTGATCGCCGACATCTGCGCGCATCTCGACGGCCTGCCGCTCGCCATCGAGTTGGCGGCGGCGCGCAGCCGCGCACTGCCGGTCACCCAGATCTCGTCGCGCCTGACCGACCGATTCCGGCTTCTGACGGGCGGTTCGCGCACCGCGCTCCCCCGCCAGCAGACGCTCGCCGCCGTCGTGGACTGGAGCTACGACTTGTTGTTCGACGCCGAACAACGCGTGTTCGAGCGGCTCTCGGTGTTTCCAGGCGGCTGCGACCTCGCCACCGCCGAAACCATCTGCTCCGACGACACCATCGCCGCCGAAGACGTTGCCGACCTCGTCCAGGCCCTCGTCCACAAGTCACTCGTCAACGCGCAAGCGACCGGCGACTCCGTTCGTTTCACGCAGTTGCAAACGCTCGCGCAGTACGGCCACGAGAAACTCGCCGCGCGCGGCGACGCCAAGCGCACACGCGATGCCATGGCCGCGCACCTCGCCGGGCTGTGTGCGCAAAGCAAGGATGCGTTCACGGGCCCGACCCAGCGCACGTGGCTGCGCGCCGTGAGCCAGGAACACGACAACCTGCGCGCCGCCCTCGACTGGGCCATCGCGAACGACGACGCCGAAACCGCGATGGTGATCGCCGGGGGCGCGAGCTGGGCCCACTGGCCCACCGGCACCGCCCCCGAAGGCGCGCGGTGGCTCGACGACGCGTTCGCGTGCGCGGGTCCGGTGACCGATGCAACGCGCGCACTGGCGTTGGCCGGACGCGGCCTTCTGCAGTTCATCGCGGGTGCCCTCGCGGCGGCCGACGACAACCTGCGAGAAGCACTCGAGATATATCGTCGTCACGACGACATGCGAGGACTCGCGTTCGCGTTGTCGTTCTACGCCGAGACCGCCCGGCTCGGCGGGATGATCGACGAAGCGCGCGCCCGGCGCCGCCAGACGCTCAACCTGTATCTCGGCGTGCCCGACGACGACTTCATCGTCGGTGCCCGGGCCCACTCCGAAGCGATCCTCGCGCTGCTCGACGGCGATCTCATCGGTGCCGAACGCGACTACCGGCGCGCGGCCGACGGGTTCCGCCGCGCCGACCGTCCGTTCATGTTGTCGATCACCCTCGGCTTCCTTGCCGACATCGACGAGCGCAACGGCCACTACCAGGTCGCGGTCGACGAGTTGGAAGAAGCGGTCGCGCTCGCAGAAGAACTCGACATGCGCGCCTTCGTCGGTTCGTTGTATTCACGGCTCGCGTGGTCGCTCGCCGAAGCCGGCGACCTGACGCGTGCCGCGTTGATGACGAATCTCGCCCTCGACGCGGGCCGGCGGCTGCGCAGCCCGCACATCTTGTTTCTCGCGCACGCGGGATCGGCGTTGCTCCATCGGGTCCAAGGCAACAACGCAACGGCCGAACGGGCCGCGAACGAGGCGCTGGATGTCCATGCCGGCGAACCGCCCAGCCGGTTCCGGAATCGGATCGACCCCGACTTCGAGATCGCGGCGGTGCTCGCCGTGTGCCACACCGTGCTCGGCGTGATCGCGGTCGAAAACGGCGAGCCCGAACGGGGCGCCGAGCACGTGGCCGAGGGAGACCGGCTGCGCGCCGAGGTAGGGGCGCCGGTGCCATCGTTCCAGGTCAGCGACCTGGAACGGGCCCGCGGCGCCCTTGCGCGCGCCGAGTAAGCGGAGGCCAAGCCCCGGGTAAGGGGTGCAGCAGATCCTGGTCCTTGTTCGCACGGTGCGGATCTGATCCAGGAGGACTTCGATGAGCGCATTCCTGTACCGCCTCGGCCGCAACTGCGCCCGGCACCCGTGGAGCGTGCTCGGCGTTTGGCTCGTAGCTGCGGTCGCGATCGTGGCCCTGCAAGGTGCCGCGGGCGGTCGTTACGACAACAGCATCCGGGTCCCCGGCGTCGAGTCTCAGCGCGCGGCCGATACGTTGGCGAGCCGCTTCCCCGCGCAGGCAGGCAAGTCGACCCGCATCGTGTTCCACACCGCCGCCGGCAGCGTGGCCGACGCCGGTCACAAGTCGAGCATCGAGCAGGCGCGCCACCGGCTGGCGGCCGGCCACAACGTCACCGCGGTGACCGATCCGTTCGCTCCGCAGTCCAGCGCCGTCAGCGCCGACGGCCGGACGGCGTACGTGGACGTCGCGTACACGATCGACAAGTTCACGAAGACGGAGCTCGACGACGCGACTGCGGCGGCGAAGATTTCCCGCGCCGACGGCGTCGAGACGAACTTCACCGGCGAGCTCGCGCAGGTCACCACGGACGCGCCGAGCAGCGAACTGATCGGCATTGCCGTCGCAATCCTCGTGTTGCTCGTCGCGTTCGGCTCCGTCGTCGCGATGGGCCTGCCGATCTTCACTGCGATCATGGGCGTGTTCGTCGGCGCGGCCGGCGTCGGCGTGCTCTCGGCGTTTATCGACGTGCCCGACTTCTCGTTGATCCTCTGCATGATGGTGGGCCTCGGGGTCGGCATCGACTACGCGCTGTTCGTCGTGACCCGCCACCGCCAGCAGCTGCACAACGGCATGAGCGTCGCCGACGCGGCCGGCACCGCGAACGCGACCGCCGGCCAGTCGGTGCTGTTCGCGGGTTCGACGGTCGTGATCGCGATTCTCGGTTTGCACATCGCCGGAATCCCCGCAATCAGTTCCATGGGCGCGGCCATTGCAATCGTGGTCGTCGCGTCGATGATCGCGGCGGTGACCCTGCTTCCGGGACTGCTCGGTCTTGTCGGCACGAAGATCGACAAGCTCTCGATCCACCGCAAGTCGCACGTCACCAAGCCCGCACACGAGACCGTCGCCGGGCGCTGGGCGCACCACGTCGGCCGTCACCCGCTGCGGTACGCGATCGCGAGCTTCGTTGCACTGTGTGCCATCGCGGTGCCGGCACTCAGCATGCGCATCGGCACGCCCGACGACGGCAACGCCGGCGCCGGCAAAACCGAGCGCATCGCGTACGACACGCTCGCCGACGCGTTCGGACGCGGCTTCAACGGCCCGATCGTCGTCGTGGCCGACGTGCCCACCGCTGCCGACCGGTCCGCCGTCCAGCGCGTGCACGACGCGCTCGTCGCCGACCCCGGCGTCGTCTCAGTGGCCGCGCCCATGTACAACGCCGCCCACGACACCGCGGTCTTCACCGTCAACCCGACCACGGGTCCGCAGGACGAGAAGACGAACGCACTGGTGCGCCACCTCCGCGCCGACGTGTTGCCCGCAACCGTCGCCGGCACCAACGCAAAGGTCATGTTGACCGGACAGGCGATGGCGTCCGACCTCGCGGCTCGCCTCATGTCCCGGCTACCCCTCTTCATCATCACGGTCATCGCGATGTCGTTCGTGCTGCTGATGATCGTGTTCCGCTCGCTGCTCGTTCCGTTCAAGGCCGCGGTGATGAACCTGCTGTCGATCGCAGCCGCGTACGGCGTGCTCGTCGCCATGTTCCAGTGGGGCTGGGGCAAGGGGCTCATCGGTCTCGAGCACACCGTTCCGATCAACCCGTTCCTGCCGCTGATGATGTTCGCCATCCTCTTCGGGCTCTCGATGGACTACGAGGTGTTCCTCTTGTCCCGGGTGCGCGAGGAGTACGTGGCGACCGGCGACAGCCATCAGTCGGTGGTCGGCGGCCTGTCGAGCACCGCCCGGGTCATCACGTCGGCGGCGCTGATCATGATGAGCGTCTTCGGCGCCTTCGTCCTCGGCGACGACGTCAACGGGAAGATGTTCGGCATCGGCCTCTCGGTCGCCGTGTTCCTCGACGCCACGCTCGTTCGCATGGTGCTCGTCCCCGCGACGATGGGCCTCGCCGGCCGCGCCAACTGGTGGCTGCCCCGCTGGCTCGACCGCATCCTTCCGCACCTCGACCTCGAAGACGGCCACACCGAAGACGGCGACACCGCCGAGCCCGAACTCGTCGCCGCCTGAGCCGACCCGCATCCCGTTCCTGCAATCGCGAACGCATTCACTAGGAGAATTCCAATGAACATGTCCATGACCTATCCCGTCAGCGTCGACCTCACCGCTGAGAATCGGCTCGCCCGCTGGCGGCCGCTCGTGCAATGGCTGCTCGCCATCCCGCACCTCGCGGTTGCATACGTCCTGAAGACGCTGCGCCACCTCTTGACGGCGGTGAGTTTCGTGACTGTGCTGTTCACGAAGCGCATCCCGCGCCCGGTGTACGACGCGATTGCAATGACGTACCGGTACGAGTGGCGATCGGTGAGCTACGCGTTGGCGTTGCACGGCACGTACCCGCCGTTCGACTTCCAGCCAAGCGCCGGTGACGACGCCGAGATTCCGTTCACGACGGTGAACTTCACGTACCCCGGCGAGATGTCACGCTGGAAGCCGTTGTACAAGTGGATCCTCGCGGTGCCACACTACGTCGTGTTGTTCGCGTTGGCAGTCGCGTCGATGTTCGTGATCCTGTTCGGATTCGCCGCCGTCGTTGTCACGGGTTCGTACCCGGTTGGTGCTCGTGACTTCCTCGTCGGCGTCTACCGCTACGGATTGCGCGTGCAGGCGTACGTCGGATTGCTGACCGACACGTACCCGCCGTTCGCGGTGCGGTCATGAACGCCGCAACGATCAACGCCTACGACGTCGTGGTCATCGGAGGAGGGGCAGCGGGTCTCAACGGCGCGCTGCTCCTCGCCCGGGCCCGGCGATCGGTGGTCATCGTCGACTCCGGCCGGCCGCGCTACGCACCGGCGCAAGGCGTGCACGGTTTGCTCGGCCACGACGGTGTTCCGCCCGCCGAACTGCTCGAGCGGGGCCGGGCCGAGGTCCGCCGCTACGGCGGAGAGGTCGTGACCGGAAAAGTCGAGAACGTGAGACGCGACGAAGGACGGTTCGTGGTCTCGCTCACCGACGGCCGCAACGTTTCGGCTCGACGGATACTCGTCACAACCGGCCTCGTCGACGAGCTCCCCGCGATCACGGGACTGCGCGAACGGTGGGGACGCGACGTGCTGCATTGTCGGTACTGCCACGGATGGGAGGTGCGCGACAAGGAGATCGGCGTGCTCGCGAACGGACCCCGCTCGGTGCACCAGGCGTTGCTCTTCCGTCAGTTGAGCGATCGGGTCACCTACTTCACGAACGGCACGCGCTTGCTCGACGACGAAGCCGAGCAGCTGGCGGCGCGCGACGTCCGCATCGTCGCCGGTCGCATCGATTCCCTCGTCGTCGCCGACAACGCTCTTTGCGGTGTGCAGTTGGAAGACGGCACCGTCGTCGACGCGCAGGCGTTCGCGGTGATGCCCCACATGGTGGCGCGGCGCAGGTTTCCTCGACCGCCTCGGGTTGCATGTCGTGCCGCATCCGTCGGGCATCGGCGAACACGTAACGGTCGAAGCGAATGGTCGCACGAACGTTCCCGGCGTGTGGGCCGCCGGCAACGTCACCGACATCGCGGCCCAAGTCGGCGCGTCCGCAGCCGCCGGAGCATTCGCCGCACCGCAGATCAACGCGGATCTCGTCGCCGAGGAAACCGCCGACGCGGTTGCCCGCTACCGGAACGTCGGTGCGGCGACCTCACGCGCAACGGGCGCGTAGCGGGGGCACACAGCGACGCCGCGTAGCAGCGCGGCGATGCCGAGAGCGGCGAGAGGGGTCGGCCCACCACCCGCCGAGTGCGACGCTGGCGATAAGTCCCGACGAGCAGCATTGCCGATAACACCGCGCAGAGCCTCGTTTGGTTCGCTTTCGATTGCTGCGCGAAGGCACCGAGTGCGGAGGCAAGCTTCCGCCTCGGAAGGGGCGATCGCGCGTCTCAGGTTGTGATGGTGATCTTGCCTCGCACGTGACCGGCGATCAGTTGCTGCATCGCGTCGGCCGCTTGATCGAGTGGATAGTTGCGATCGATGCTCGGCGTGGCGTGTCCCAGCCCCGTTGGGTAACGAACGCAACGAGATCGTCGGTCGTGAACGCGCCGACCGGCTTTCCCGGATGCAGCCGCTGGAGTTTGCGGTAGGTGTAGCCCCAGGTCGTACGCGTGGCCGCCGCACGCAACGAGCAGGCCCGATCCGCGTAGAACGCGTCGACGGTATCCGGCCACAACAACAGGTCCGCTGGATCGGTCATCGATATCTCCTCGTCGTCGGCGGTGCGTCGCGGACGACACGACATCGAACAACCCGATCACGCGCTCATGGCCTGGTCAGCGAGGGGGTTGGACGAACCCAACGCGATCAGAGCGCCGACCGTTCACCGACCTTGAGATCGTGCCTTCTCATCCGGTCGCGGATCTGCTCTTCGGTGATCGGGCCGGTCAGGGTGTTGGCGTGGTGTTGGAACGTGAGTCCGATGCCCCATCCGATGAGTGGGACGCGGGCCAGAACGGTCCTCTGGTGACGAGCCAGATCGTGATGAAAACGAGATTGAACGTGCCGTACGCGGTGAGGTGGGCGAGGAAGTCGCGCCAGCGTTGGAGTTGGGTCACGGTGCCGAGGAACGTGGAGTAGTTGGGGTTCGTCATCGGGTCACCGCCTCGCGGCGACCTTGCCGGGCCCAGCTGCTCACACCGATGACTGAGGGGACGGTCACGAATGCGAACCACGGGAAGCCGGCACCGTGGGCGGCCCACACGATGATGAGCGCGAGGTTGACGAGCGTCCAGCCGATGACCGCGTTGCGAAGCTCGTTGCTGCGAGGGCCGCGCCGGTTCGGTCCCGTCGTGCGTTCGCGTGTCACGGGAGCGGTCTTGGCGGCGGTGGGCTTGCGCCATCCGAGTGCGCGCATCGCTTTCGTGTTATCGCCGTTGGCGACGACCGCGACCGTGACAGTCGCGGCGAGCGCCCACAAGATGCTGCCGGTCAGCAACGCGTGCCCGCCGGGGATTCCTGCATGGGCTGCGTACGCCGCGGACGCGATGGACATGATCGTGGTTGACGTTTCGCCTGCCGAGAACATCGCGGCCTTCGCCCAGGGCTTGGCTTGGCGCATCGAATCTCGGTCGGTGAGCGCTGACCACATCGGTAGCGCGCTCATGACCTGGCGGACGCCGGGCGGGTAGTTCTCGGGGTGGTCGGTGCCGCGCACGCCGTAGGCGCGGAACCGGATGCCGAATATGCGGCCGACGGCAACGTGCGCGATGGCGTGGCTGCACAAGTAGATGGCGAGCCAGCCGCCGGCCAGCAGTCCGACCCGCACGCCCGCGACGGCATGGAGGTGGACGGCGGTCACGAGGACCGATGTGCCCACGGCGATGCCGGCGAGTTGGATGGCGTTCCCGCTGCGGATCGGGAGCTTGGCCCACAGCTTCGGCATGGGCTTGGCGGAGGTCTCGGAGCCGGTCAGCGGTGCGGTCATCGGAAGATCCTTTCCGTACAGTGTGTATCGTTACTCGGCCACCATAAACCTCCTCGACGAATTACGCAAGGCGTGTAACGTATTTCGTATGACGGTCGAGGACACCACCGAAAAGCGCCGGCCCGGACGGCCGCGCAACGACAGCTACGACGATCAAATCCTCGACGCTGTCATGGCAATCCTCCTTGAGGACGGCTACTCGGGTCTCACGATCGACGGCGTCTCCGCCCGGGCCGAGGTCGGCCGCCCAACGATCTACCGGCGCTGGCCATCGAAACCGGCGCTGGTCGTCGCGGCCCTCGCGCGCAGCACCGGCCTGGCCCCCGCGCCCGACACCGGCTCACTTCGCGAGGAGCTGCTCGCGGTGCAAGACCACCAGGTGGCACTCATGAACTCCAACGGCTTTCGGCGAATCACACCCGGGCTCGTCGCCGACCTCAGCGCCGACCCTGAACTCGCGCAGACCTACCTCGGTGAATACATCGCACCCCGACGACAATCAGTGTGGGACGCACTCCAACGCGGCATCGACCGCGGCGAACTCGACCCCGACATCGACTTCGCGTTCATCTCCGACCTCCTCACCGGCCCCCTCTTCTACCGGGCCCTCGTGCGCGGCGAACGTCTCCACGCAGACGACGCCCAACGAACCGTCGACGTCGTCCTCGCCGCATACGGCACCGGTTCCGCAAAAGCGCGCCGCGCGCCATCAAACCGTCCGCGCCGTCGGTGAGCCACTGCGAACTGTCGCGTCATCAACGTCTTGTGCGCCGCCACCGACGCGCAGCAGAGCACTCGCGGACGCCTCGGATCCGGCGTACTGGGACACCCCGGGTACGTCGTTCTGGGACGCGCGTTCGGGGACACCCGCGCTCTGCTCGGTCGGTCGGTCGGGATCGCTTAGCGCAACTTCGTGGTGAAGACGACGCGGATTGCTGCTCTGTCGTCGTGGGTCGACGGTGCCCGCCAATCAGATGTGTGAGTCGGTGAGACGAACTGGAGCCGCAACCACGATCGAGGCGACGGCGAGCAGGATGGCGGGAATGGGATAGCCGCTGATGGCGAGGGCGATACCGGTAAAGATGAAGATCGCGATCTCGAGGACGAGCCGCTGCGGGTCGGGGAGTCGTCGAGTCGACTTGGGTGCGATGAGCCAGCCCCACGCGACGACGAGCGCAACTGGAAGCAGCACGGCGAGAAACCATCCGACGGCCGCGCCCACGACAACGAGAGCGGCGACGAGGCAGAGCTCGAGGAGGAACCGGACTGCTTCGAGCGCCTTCATCGCAACGTGGACCAGTTCGTGAAGGCGATGTCGAGGGCGGCGATCATCAGCCGGAACGATTCTTCGACGCTCTCGGGCATGCCGAACGCGCCGCTTGCTTCTTGGGCGACGAAGCCGTGGAGCGCGGAGCGGTACATGCGAATGGCGTCCACGGCGTCGATGCCTTCGATGCCGTAGCCGCGCATGACCGCGATCGCGACATCGAGCGCGTCTCGGCTCACGGCGGTGTGCTCTTCATCGTCGGGGCTCGGTGCTCGCATGGTGGCGGAGTAGAGGCCGGGCCGTTCCTTCGCGAACGCGCGGTAGGCGTGCGCAACCGCTGCGAGCGCATCTCTGCCGGAACGGCCCACCGCCGCCCTGCTGAGGGCGGCGGCCAGGTGTTGCATGCCGAGGACGGCCAAGTCTCGCTGCAATCCGTCGAGTCCTTCGATGTGCTTGTAAAGCGAGGGGAGAGCGACACCGAATCGTTGGGCGACAGCGGCGAGGGTGAGCTGCTCGAGCCCGACCTCGTCGGCGACGGTCGCGGCTTCGGTGACGACGCGCTCGGTGGTGAGTCCAGCGCGGGGCATCAGTGACCCTGGCGGCCCGCCGCGACACCGGTGTAGCCGACCCAGACCAACAGCAGCACGAGCGACAGCTCAGCGGAGACCAAGAGCGCGGTGGTGGCGGCGGCGTACGCGATGCCGGACACGATGAGTGCGGGGACGGCGACCGTGCCGGTGATCGTCATCTTCTTGCCGATCATCCCGGTCGAGCGGAAGATGTTCACGCTCGCGGCGATCATCACAGCCAAGGCGATCATCTTGAACCCGTCGATACGGTCGATCGTGTGGGCCAGCGTCGCGGTCGTGGACCCGGTCGAAACGACGCTGCGGTACACATCGAGGGCGCACTGCGCCAGCGACAAGCCGATGGCGGTCAGGCCGGCGCGGTAAGCGAGGCGGGTCGAGCGGCCAACGCGCTCTACCGCCACCAGCACCCCGAGGAGAGCGAGCGCGGCGACGCCGTGGATGAGGAGCGACTGGATCGTGCTCATCACTTGGTGGTCGGCGAAGTAGCGGGCGATCTCGGTGTCCGATGCGTTCGAGGCGGGGCCGACGCCGAAGGCGGTGAGGCCGACGACCCAGGCGCCGACGTAGGTGAGGCCGGCGATCTTCGGCCAGTTGCGGCGGCTGCGCTCGGTGGTGGCGGTTCCTTGGAGTGTGACGGTGGCGGTCATTGGAGTCTCCCTTCGGCCTGGCCGAGCTGAGCTAGTCGTGATAGCCATTAAGCTATTAGCCTTAGCCAACCTTGTCAAGGGGATTCGCAGAACCACCGATGTCGCCCATCAGTGCAGCGTCGACAGGGTGCAAGCTCCCCAGGTGAAGCGAGCCTCCCTCATCGCGCTCGGCGCCGTGATCGCAGCCGGCGCGGCTTTCGAACGAAGCTCGCAAGGTCACGAGCAGCCGCCCGATGGTCGCCGCGTGGACGTCGACGGCTACGGCGTCCGCGTGTGCGAACAAGGCGCTGGTCCTGCGGTCGTGATCGTGACCGGAGCGGGTGACTGCTTCGCCTCGTGGCGTGCCGTCGTCGACCGGCTGTCCGACGCTGCGCACGTAATCGGGTACGACCGTCCTGGGATCGGCTACAGCGAGCCCGGTCCTCCCCCGAACACCGAGCGCTACCTGCGCGAGCTCGATCGAGTCGTCGACGCGATCGCAGGGGGACCGTCGTGCTCGTCGGTCACTCCCTTGGCGGTCTCATCGTTCGCCTCTACGCTCGACAACACGAGGACAAGTTCGCGGAATGGTCCTCGTCGATGCCACCCCCGAAGCAATCGCCGACGATCCCGGCGCCAAGGCAGGCTTCGCAGTCTCAAGCGCCATCGCGGCCGCGCTCAAGACGCTGTCACCGGTCGGGCTGCCGCGGGTCCTTCTCCGAGCCAACGCGATGCCGCTGTATCCCGAACAAAAGCTATTCCGCAACCACATCACCGCGGACGGCTACCAACGATGGCAAGACGCCGTGTGTCGCAGCATCGCCGGAGCCACCGCGGCCGAGTTGCGATCGGTCCTTCCGAGTGTCGACAACGCTCGTCGGACGCGCGACACAGCATCAGAACCAGAGTTCGGAGAACTCCCCGTCGCGGTACTCGGCAGCAACGCGTTCGGCGACAAATGGCTCGCATGGCAAAGGGAACTCCGCGAACAATCCACCGACAACACTTTCATAGAAACGGGCACACGCTCGCACAACATCCACATGCGACATCCAGACCTCGTCGCCGACGCCATTCGCGAAGTCGCGCATCGATCCGGCAGCAGTCGAGCCTAAGCTGCCCTCAGGTATCGATCGTGCGGACCACTCTGTAGAGCGTCGGTAACGCCGGAAAGTCCTTCATCGGCGCCGTCAGCTCGACGAACTCGTCGGAGCTGATCGCAGCGAGAAACTGCTCGGGTGTATCCATCTCAGCAACGTTGACGAACGCGAACTTCGGGTTCGGGGTCACTGCTTGATGGAGACGTGTCCATCGAAAGCCGGGCTGGCGCGCCATGTACTCGGCAGCCGCATCCCACATCGACGTGAAGTCGTCCTCACGGCCTGCGGGCACCTCGAACGGGTTGATGAGGATCACTCCCATACGTCGTTCCTCCTAACTTGCCTACGAGACAACGAGGCCCGGGGTCGGCGCGCGATCAAGCGAGTGCACGAGACTTCCTCGAGGATTGGATCGCGTGCCGCATCATGAACTGAACGCGACGTCGAGGACGTCGATCATGAGATCGTAGGACTCGTCGGTGCTCTCGGCCATGCCGAACCTGCCGGCTCGCAAGCCCGGACTCAGCCCCGGCGTTCGGAGAAACCCGCGCCCCGGGGTTATGGGCCGCGGGTATGGAGCAGGTGTGATTCTCACGTTGGCGTGACGTCGTGGCGGGAAAAGGAATGCAGTTGCCGTGAGCCGAACGGGACGCGTTGTGGGAGCCACCTCGTCAAACGGTGATGACAACCTTTCCTTGGGCGCGGTTTTCGCTCACGTACTGAATCGCCTCCGGCGTCTGGCTCAGCTGGTAGGTGCGGTCGATGGCGGGTGCGACTTGTCCGTCCTCGATGAGATCGCGGAGCACGTTCAGGTCTTTGGAGTTCTCCGACGAAGCGAGCATGCCCAGCGCCTGGCGCACGAACAGGCACAGCAGCACTGCGCGCAGCGACCGGTCGAACCCGCCGAGCCAGCGTCCGCCGGTCTCGCCGCCGACGATCACCAGCGTTCCTCGCGCAGTGAGAGCTCGACGAAGGTGCGACAGTCGGCGATTGCCTCCGATGTCGAGGATGACGTCGTAGCGGTGGTCGCCCACGTTGAAGTCGTCGCGGGTGTAGTCGATGACGTCGTCGGCGTCGAGGGATCGGACCAGGTCCATCTTGGTAGTGCTGCACACGCCGGTGACTTCGGCACCGAACGCCTCTTCACCGGCCAGCCCATCGACGACCGAATCGCCGATCAGGTCGCGCGCATCGTCACGGCCGGCGCAGCCTCAGCACACGACTAAACCCCGCTCCCCGCCGTGTCCCAGAACGCGCGCCGATTGACTCAGGGCGACATATCACCGAAGTGCCGATCGTGGAGACCCAAACGATTCCCGACGCGCGCTACGGCCGGAAGGACCAAGCGGCGAAGTGATCACAGTTCGATCGTGAATGCGTGCATGCGGCGACGAACGCGCAGCGGGTTGTCGGTGAGATACGCCTGGGTCGCGTCGAGCGTGTCGTGGCGCATGACGACTCGGATGTCCTGCAGCGGCATCCGCCGCGCGCGTCGAGCGTGCCCGCGAGCGTGCGGCGCAAGTCGTGCGGCCGCAGGTACGCGACACCGATCTGGCTTCCGTGGCGGTTGATGACCTGACGGATCCCTTCGATGCTCAACGCCTTCACCGGTTGTCGCACCGTGATCGACGCCTTGTCGCCGTACGGTGCCGCGAGCACAGGAACTACCGGCCAACGCGACTCGAACCCGTGCTCGTCGGCGAACGCCGCATGCCACCTTCGGACCTGTGCGTCGAGCTGCGGTGGCATCACGACGGTCCCTGGCTTGGCGCCCTTGCCGACAACCTCGATGATTCCGTGGTCGACATCGACGTCGCACCAGCGCAGGCGGTGCAGCTCTCCGGTCCGAAGCCCAGCGAACAATCCGAGCATCAACAAGCTGCGGTCGCGTTGTGAGGAGGTGTCGTTACCGTCGACGGTGCGCAACAGCGCGGCGATCTGGGTTTCTGTGAGCCAGTGCGGCTGCCAGGTCCTTACTCGTCGGATGCGAACGAGTTGGCCGAGCCGCCACGCGGGGTCGATCGTGATCCGTTCGGCGTGGTGCGCCCAACCGAACAGTGACTGCATCGCGATGCGGTAGTTGCGCGCGGTCGCGGATGACCAGCGCGGCGTGTCCCAGCCGCGTTGGGTAACAAACGCGACCAGGTCGTCGGTCGTGAACAAACCGACGGGCTTCCCGGGATGCCGGCGCTGCAACATGCGGTACGTGTAGCCCCACGTCTTGCGCGTCGCCGCGGAGCGGATCGAACAAGCACGATCGGCGTAAAACGCGGCGACGGTGTCGGGCCACAACAACAGGTCGGCGGACTCGGTCACGGTGCCTCCTCGTGTGAATGGCTATCGGCGACGACGACGTGCGTCGCAGACGGCCGTACACACTGGAGGACTCGGCGCATCCGGTCACAGAATCAGCGGCGAGGGGGTTGGGCTAACACGACGACTTGCATTTGCGTCGCTGATGTTGGCGCCCGCTCAAGGCAAGCGTCCGTTGCGCAGAAACACCACCGTGCAGGTTCGGAGAAACGAGCGGTTGGAGCGTTGAGCATGGCCGTCCCCGCAATGTCAACAATGAAGAATCGACTCAACGAGGTGTAGGCGTCTCCGAGCCGGCGTTACGGGGCGCGCATCTGGCCGACCAGGCGCAGAGCTGTGCGGTCCGCGTCAGCCGTCGAAGCGGAACCGGGTCTGGGCGAAATCGCCCTTGGCGAACGAGAGCACTTTGCGGGGGCGGACCTCGAAGACGTGGGCGACGCCCGCTTCGTGATGGAAGGCGCCGTCGCGCACGTCGTACTGCCAGTCGCCGTCGTACTTCGTCTCCCACAGTGCGGCGAGCGCGCGCAGCAACGCGTCATCGGTGACCCGCGCGGCCCGTCCCTCGACGACTACGTCGAGGCCGGCCTTCCAGCGGTTGTCGCCGGTGGTGAGCGCGCACTGGTCGTCGGCGCGCAGGTTGAGCGCCTTCTGTTCGCCGGGACCGGTGCAGAAGTAGAGCGCGCCGTCGCGCCACACCGCCGGTAGCGGCGTCACGTGTGGCCGTCCGTCGATGCGCACCGTCGAGATCCAGAACAGCTCGGCCGATACGAGCACGCCGACGACGTCCTCCCACGGCGTCGGCCTGGCCCCCGGCGCGCTGAAGCCGGTGTGCAGGTCGGGTGTCGGAGTAGTCGATGACATGACGAACTCCCTGATCAGTCGTCGAGCGCGGTGTACGCGCCGGTCCAGAAGTCCTGGATGACCGCCGGCGGGGGGAACGGGCCGCCAAAGGCGTCCGTGCTGAGCATGACGCCGACGAGCGCGTTGCTGGGATCGTTCGACCACATGCTTCCCATGCCGCCTGCCCAGCCGTACGACCCGATGGTCGGCCCGAGACCGGTGCGGCGCACCTGCACACCGACGCCGAAGCCCCACCCCTGCGAGCCGTCGGGCAGAGGCCCGGGCGCGCCACCTGCGACATCGATCTGGTCGGAGGTCATCGCGTCGATCGAAGCGCGCGACAGCAGGCGCGAGCCATCCGCGAGTCGCCCGCCCGCCAGGAGCATGCGCGCGAACGCGTGCAGATCGTCCACCGTCGACACCAGACCCGCCGCGCCGGAGGGGAACGCGGGCGGCTTCGCCCATTGCCCGTCCGGAGGATCGAACACGAACCGTTCGCCGGTTGGGTCGGTGCCATAACAGGTGCCGAACCGGTTGACGTCGGAAACGGAGAAGGCGGTGTCGACCATGCCCAACGGCTCGAACACGCGGTCGCGCAGTACGACGTCGAGCGCTTGGCCGGTGGCGCGTGCGATGAGCACACCGAGCACGTCGGCGCCGCTGTTGTAAAGCCAGCGCTCGCCGGGTTGGTACAGGAGTGGAAGTGTCGAGAGCCGGCGCATCCACTCGTCAGGTGGCGGCGGTACTTGCGGCTCGGGCGGACCGGCGCCGAGCTCGAGCTCGTCCAGCGCGTCGAGGAACGGCTGCGGCCAAGGCGCCGCGAAGTCCATGCCGATGCCAAGCCGGAACGTCAACACATCGTGCAGCGTGATCGGCCGCTGGGCGGCCACCGTCTCCCCGTCGATCGGACCGCGAGCATCGACGAGCACCCGCCGGTCGGACAGCTCAGGAAGCAGCGCATCGACGGGATCGTCGAGCCGCAGCTTGTACTCCTCCACAAGGATCAGCGCCGCCACCGCCACGATCGGCTTGGTCATCGACGAGATTCGGAAAATGCTGTCGCGACCGACAGGCCTCGGTTCCCCTCGGGTGAGCCGCCCGGCGACACCGACCTCGACGTCATCCCCCGCCGCGAGCAGCCAGACGACACCGCCGACCTCGTCCTGCTCGACATGGAGCCGGATTGCCTGGGCGAGGAGCGAGAGTCGTTGAGGATCGAATCCACTCATATGAGGTTCGACGCTACGACAGTCGGGAACTCATCGATGGCGCACTCCGAATGCGCCTGCCGGCGGCGACTTTCGTGCGCTACCGAGCCGCACGATGCGTTCGGCGTTGGTGGGCCCAGCCGAACGGCGACTGCATCGCGACGCGATAGTTGCGCGCCGTGGCGGACGACCAGCGGGGCGTGTCCCAGCCGCACTGGGTCACGAACGCAACGAGATCGCCGGTCGTGAACCCTCCGATGACCTTGCCGGGATGGAGCCGCTGCAGCTTGCGGTAGGTGTAGCCCCAGGTTCTGCGGGTCGCCGCCGAACGAAGCGAGCAGGCGCGGTCGGCGTAGAACGCTTCGACGGTGCCGGGCCACAACAGCAAGTCCGCAGGTTCGGTCATCGATGACTCCCTGTGTCCGGGTGGACGCCAGAGTCATCGCGAGCAGCGGATCAGCGTGACGGACGCGGTCGGGCGGGTTGGACTAACCCAACGACTTGCAAACAGGAGTGTTACCAGGGCTCGCGAAGGGCGATCTCGAAGACGCGCGCAACGTGCTGTACCGCCTCGAGATGTTGCGGGTCCGCGGGATCCAACGGAACGCTCGTGATCTGCGCGCGCGTCGTGCCCCAGATCGCCCAGCACGGCTCGTCGGCAAGACGCGACGTGTACGCGATCCCGAGCGCAGTCGGTATCCACTCGCGGACCGCGACGCCGACCGCTTGGCTCACAGGCCGACCAAGTCGCAGGCCTCCGAGGCGCACGAAGCTGATGTCCAGTCGACCGGCTGCATCCAGTTCCTCAACCGCCGCGCGGACGAGAGGATGCTTGTCGAGCTGAACGAGCACATCGGGTTCTTCGATGTCGACGAAGATGCCCGTGTCGAGCACGCGCACTGTTCCGACCTGCTGACGAGCGAGCCAATCCGCGACCGGGGTTGGATCGTCGGCCGACCAATCGACATCGCCGTCCTCGATGCCGTCAACAGTCGACAACGTGGCCTCGGCTGCTGGCGACGGCCGAAATCGCGCCATCGTTTCGTACAAGCAGCCGAGCAATCGCGTCGCGGTGTACCGCACCGGAACGCGACCACGTGGGTCGTCGAAGCGATTTTGGCCAGGCGTCGAGGGATCATCGGGCGGTTGCGGCAACCATCCGGGCTCGGGATGCACTCGCAACGTGCCGGCGCCGGGATACGGCGCTCCCGCGAGTTCTTCGAGCTCCGCCATCAGCCTTCGAGGAAGGATCGAGCCGCCGCGAGGACAGGCGAAATCGCTTGTTCGTTGTCGGCACGCGCCAGGACGAGCAACGGTGCTTCGTCACCGAGTTGGGGGTTCGCCGAGCGCAGGAATCGTGCTGCGACTGCGAACGAGTACACGGGTCCGAGTGCACGCACGATCCAGTAGGCGGCGTCGAGTCGAAGTGATACTGCATGCTCGCGTGGCTCGACGTTCTCGGCCGCCCATCGTTTGAGCTGGCGCGTGTCGGCGAGTCCGAGGGCAGCGCTCGCGATTCGCGGACCGACTGACTCCAGGAGGAAAGCGGCTTTCTGAGAAGCAGAATCGTTGACGACGTCCTTGTGGGCTCGTTCCCAAGCTTCGGAGATCGACGGTCGGACCATGCTCACTGTCTACCCTCCTGACGCTCCTAATGAGAGTCTTAATGTACTCACTATCGGGCTCTCCGCCTAGCCACTTGAAGGCCGTCAGAGAAGCCGGGTGTGGGTGGCGCCGGCTGGCCGCATACCGATTGACCCGGCGAAACAACCAGTGTATTTTCCATACTAGTTATTTAGCTGTAACAGAAAGTGCGCTGAGATGGCCGCCACGATCGATGAGGAACGGCTCAGCGACACGTTCGCGGCCCTCGCCAACTCGACCCGTCGCGCGATCCTCGCCCGCCTCGCCGAGGGTGCGGCGACAGTGAACGAACTCGCTGAGCCGTTCGATCTGACGCTGCCCGCCATCTCCAAGCACATCAAGGTGCTTGAACAGGCCGGCCTCGTCGTGCGCGGTCGGGAAGCACAGTTCCGACCGTGCGCGCTCGACCCGACTCCACTCAAGGAGCTGTCGCGCTGGGCTGAGCAGTACCGGCCCGTATGGGAAGACCGTTTCGCTCGGCTGGACGACTATCTCGTACAACTTCGAGCCCGAACAAAGGACGAACGACGTCATGACTGACGCAAAGAGCTCCTCGGATGCGGTGGTGATCGAACGCACCTTCGATGCGCCAGTCGATGTGGTGTGGCAGATGTGGACCGACCCGGAGCACTTCCGGCAGTGGTACGGACCCGAAGGCGCGACCATTTCGGTGGCCGAGTTCGACGTTCGCGTCGGCGGTACCCGCCGCGTGTGCATGGAGGTGCAAACCCCGAACGGCACGATGCGGATGTGGTTCACCGGCGAGCACCGCGAGGTGGTTGCGGACAAGCGGCTCGTTTACAGCGAGTCGATGTCCGACGACCAAGGCAACGTCCCCGAAGGCCACCCGGCCGCGACCGAGGTGCGGGTCGAGTTCGAGGAAGTCGACGGGCAGACCAAGGTGACCATGACCCACGTCGGCATTCCCGCAGACTCTCCCGGAGCCGCGGGCTGGACGATGGCATTCGACAAGCTCGCGCACCATCTCGAGCGCCGTCTTGGGGGCTAATCCACAATGACCGGCCCGCGGTCATGATCGTCCGCCACCGCGTCGCGACTCGTCGAGCGCTCAACCCGAGCGGGACTTCTTGACCGATCGGGCGTTCGCGCGCGACGACGACTTCTTTGGTTGCTTGGCGGGCAGACTCTGCGCGTACTCGACGCCCTTCGCGACCCAGGTCGTGAGGCTGCGTCCGTTCGCAATGGCATCGCGCGCGACAAAGACCCATCCGGTCATCGATCGACCAGTGAAGTCGAAGGGTCGCACGCCTTTGTGCGAGAGCGCGTCCTCGAATCCGTCCGGGCCAACTCGAACAGTGAGATCATCGTCCATCACGCCCACCGCCATGTTGCCGCGTATGGTCACGGCCCATCCGCCGAACATCTTGAGTTCGACCACGCCAGTAGTTCCGTGCAGACGCTCTCGCACACGATCGACGAGCTGTTCGTCGTAAGCCACGGCGTCCAGTCTCGGCGACGCGTCGAGTGAGTCGCAACCACGCGAGGTCGGGCATCATGCAACGGGCCGGCTTCGCGAAAGAGTCCGCGACTGTGGGAAGACGAGAGCTCGAACGGGTTCGCAAGATCGCGCTCGCGCTCCCCGGCGTGAACGAACGCGTCAGCTGCGGCGCGACGTGCTTCTACGTGCAGGACAAACGACCGCTGTGCTATCTCCACGACAACCATCGCGGCGACGGCCGCGTCTCGCTGTGGTGCCCAGCTCCCGCGGGCGTGCCGGAAGAGTTGACCGCGAGCGAACCCGAACGATTCTTCAAACCGCCAACGTCGACACGCGGCACCTTCTCCGACTGGCTCGCCGTGTACCTCGACACCAGCGGTGCGCACGCAGTTGATTGGAACGAGATAGCGGTCATCGTCGAGGACACGTACCGAAAGGTCGCACCGCGCGCGCTTGTTGCCGAACTCGACTCGCGCTGATCGACCGCTACGACTTTCGTCCGAGGAACGCCACGAGCTGATCGGCTGGTCAGGGGGTTGGCCAAACCCAACGACTTGCAACCTCGACCGGTCGTCGGCCCCGCGACGACACTACTGGCAATCGATCGGGGCGGGGCTCTCAGGTTGCCGCGGCGTAACTGCACCTCATCTCGCCCTACGAATGATCGCCGTGGTGAACTTCGTCAAACGTGGCGCAGACGCCAGCTGAGCGATGATCGGGATCGAGGTGTGACGCTGCCCACTGAACGGCCGAACGCGTCAACTCTTCGAGGCGTGCGACCTCCAGTTCGTTAGCGTATCCGATGCCCTCGTGCACCGCGTTGTTGCGATGCTTCTCATACAGGCTTTGGAGCCAGTCCTGAAGCTCGCTCGCGTCGATTCCGCGTACACGCGCGTTGTTCTGCACCACGCGTTCGGCAATGGCCGCACCCTTACGGCTCACGCTCTTTCCGACAACCAGCAGTGTCTCCAGCGCCGTAAAGCAGGCAGCCAGTGAACCAGCCGGCCGCTGGGAGCACATTGCGTGGTGATACCAGCGAGCTGCGTCGATCGTCCGCCGCTCCCAATCGGTCTTGTTCGCTTCCGGCTTCGCCATGGAGTCGCTCAGATGGCGATAGCCCGGCCACAGGGCGCCGTTCTCGTCGCTCCCGCGGACGACCCCCGTCTCGGTGACGCGGAGCGCGTTGCCGTACTGCCCTTTATGCAACCACACGTGCGACGGCACCGGGTAGTTCGCGCCGTCGTTTGAAATGAGCCGCAGCAACGCACGCGCCTCGTCGAAGTGGTCACGCGCCCGCATCTCTGCGGATTGCTGGTCGCGCGCGCTGACGACGGTCGTGATGAAGGCCGCCGCTTTGAACTCGTCGCGCTCCTCGCGCAAGGTCAGGTCGACGATGGCGTCGTCCGGAATCTCGTGCACGACCTCGCAACGGCCGAACACCAGTTTCAGTCCTTGGAAGTGGATCGGCGCCGGCACTGCGACCCACACGTCCATCAACGGTGCGGTGACCATCGACCGGAAACGGTCGACAGCGACGTCTTCGCCGTCGAGGTGTGCGTCGACGCACGCATCGGCGATGTAGTTGCGCACCGCGTCGGGGTGCAGCCCACCATCGTCGCCCAACGCCGGTGCGGCCAGCATCTCCCGTAGCCGATGGACAATCCGCAACGCGTCTTCGCGCATCACGAAGTATTCGTCGCGCCGATTGATGTGCCAAGCCGGCTCGTCGTTGATCTCGCTACTGATATCCGGGTCGAACTCGACCAGCGGGAACAGTGCTCGTAGCAGCGTTTCGGCTTCGGCGTCCACCTTGCGCAACCTCACGGCTCATGGAACGACAGTTTCGCGCGCCGAAGCGGTGAGGTGATCGCTTTTCAGTGCGCCGTCCGAAAGAAACGGGCCCGGGCAGGCTACGAGACCGCTTCGTTCAAGCGGCGGTCGAGCTCGTCAGCGACGTCGAGGTCGTCGAGTGGTGTGGCGTGCGCGTAGTGGCGCAGCGTCGTCGTCGCGTTCGCGGTGGCCGAGGCGGGCTTGGGCCTTGAGGATCTTGCCGTCCTCGACGAGTGACGTCGCGACCGCGTGCCGGAACCGGTGCAACGACGCGTCGGGCAGCCCGGCGCGGTCGCGCAAGCGCACGAATCGGTGCGATAGCAGGCTGGCGCGCGCGTAAGTGGCGCGCCGGTAGTCGGGCGCGAAGATCCAGTCGCCGACCACCTCGTCACCGACGCGGTCCGCCCACGAGTTCATGTGCTCACCGATCATCGCGGCCGTCGTCGCACCGATCGTGAGCCGGCGGGTGCGTTTCGACTTCGTCGGTCCGAGGATCTCCAATGACAGGTTGCGTTCGATGGTCAGCACTCGACCGTCGAGATCCGACAAGCGAAGCGTCGCCAACTCACCGCGCCGAGCTCCGGTGTCGGCCGCCAAGCGAATCAGCAGCCTCGTCTGCTCGGCCGCGAACAACGATTGCCAACCCAGACGACGATCCGCCGTCACACGCGCAAGCGCGGCATCGACGTCCGCGTTCGCGGCGCGCAACAACGGCGCGATCTCCTCCATACGCAGATGCTTGCGCGGCAGCGGACGCGGCGGCGACTTCATGTGTCGTAGCGGATTCGCGCGCAACACACCCTGCCGGCACGCCCACGATAGCGCCGAGCTCAACACCGCCCACCGCGCCCAGATCAGCGCGGTCGACGCGCCGCTTCGTCGCCACACCGCAATGCGCGCATCGACCAGCGACGGTGTCAGGACCGCAACCCCTACCGCGCCGATCGCGTCGGTCATCAACCACCGCGCCATCGACAAGTGCGATGAGCGCGTCGCCGGTGACCACGAATGCTGTGCCGAGATGAACCGCTGCAGCAGTTCAGTCACGGTCCAGCCCGCGGCTGCGCAGTACAGCGCCGACCGGTCCACACCAAACTGCGCGACCAAATCACCCCGCCGTTCCCTCACGAGCTCCACATCGCCGTAGACCGTGAACGAACGCTGCTTGCTCGCGCCCGTCACCGGATCGTTGCCGACAACGACCCGCACTTCCCACACGCCCGCCCGACGCTCACGCATCGACCCCTCACCGCGCCGCGCACGGCGCCCATCCCTATAACTCGTCGTCATCCCTACAGTTATAGGGACATCAATAGGGATGACATAAAGGAACCCAGCGCCGCAACCGCGCGTCTGCGCAGGTCAGATGCAGCGCGCTCGGAGGGACTCGAACCCCCAACCTTCTGATCCGTAGACGCCCGTCGACGTCCGAGACAGGTTGTCTCGTGCGCCGCAATGCTCCTGAGCAGCGACGCTAGCGCGGCGTCGTCCTAGGCACGTTGCCGCGTCCGTTGCGAGCGGCACCGTTCGTTAGCAAACGCGTTAGCAAGAGGAGGCGCGTTCCGAACACATTAGTGACGCTAGATCGGGACGCGGCGTCCTTGTCGACTGGCTCACGCCACGACGGACGACAGCAAATCGGCACGGTTGAACAGAACCTCCGCCATTCGTTGCCGCTCATGGAGCCGCGCTCTTTTGATGCGAATGACGCTGTTGCCGTTCAGGCAACCAGTTACCCACAGCCGGGCGGCTAGCAGTTCGAGGTCGACGTCACGGGCGTCGTACCCGCACAGCACGGCGTGCGCCAGATCGGCATCGTGGTGCGTGTCCCCGACGCCGGCAGGACGTGACCACCACTTGATGAGCCAGGCGAGCTCTTCAAGTGGGTCTTGCACACCGATCTGATCAAAGTCCACAACGCCGACGACCGCGTCGTCCCAGAGCACGTTGGGAAGATTCAGATCGCCATGAGTAGCGATCCCGAGCGGCTCGGCATGTTCGAGCTGAGCAGCGATTTGGCGTGCCCGTTCGAGGAAACGATTTGGCACGAGGTCGCTCAACTCCTGGAGGCTGCGCCGGGCCGCGGCCCGGAGATCGTGCCGCGGAAGCCCAATAGGATCGAGAGTTCGCCCAGCTTCGTGGAACGCCCTGGCCATCGCGCCGACCGCGGAGGCGGCGTCGGGTGAAGGTACGCGTAGAGGTCGCGCGTCAATCCATTCAAAAGCAACCACCACACCGTCAGGTACGGGTCGAGGCCCCGCGACGAGCTGCATGAACGGAAGCCCGCGCGCGCGGAACTGCTTGCCAACCTCGACCTGCCTCAGAACTAAGTCAATCCCGTGCGCGCGCTCGTCCTCCCAGCGGACCGGACGGCCCTCGCGCACGACACGCAAACTTGCGGACGCGCCTGTGGGGTCGCGGATTCGCCAGTGCTGGTCACCGTGCCATCCAGCGGGAAGCTCCTCGAGCAGCTCCGCGTCCTTCCAGCCAATTGCGTCCAGAGCACTGGCGAGCGTCACCGACGACACACCCGAAACCTTATGGCCCGCCTAGACAATGCGCGCAGTTCTCCAGCTCTCCCAGCCGTCGCGGGAAGTCGAAGAGAGCGCGAGAGTGATGCGAATCATTCGAGCGTGAGCAGCTCGATTCTCGTCTCGTGGACCGCGTAGACAAAAGGCCCCCCGTCTACACAGGAGGATGCGATGCGGTCGAGGTTCTGAACGAACCTCCGCGCCATCTGTTCGGCGGTGAGATCACGCCGAGCGAGACAGAAACAGCGGACGCGGTAACGAATGATCGCGGCCTTCTCGGCCGTATTGTAGCGAACGCGTCCGTCCTTCATGAACGCCACCTCGCCGCGTCTGCCGACATCAGCGAGCCATTGTTCGTCCGTGATGGTCTCGTCAGTCGGTATGCCGTACCGCTCGGCGAGCGTCACGAGCCGGAGACCTGCGGCGCGTAAGAGCTGCGGCACCTGGATGCGGCCGAGGCTGCGGTCGACGAAGAGATCAGGCAGCCCGACGGGATGCGGCACGCAGCGCGTCCTCGATCTCTGCCGCCGGCACGCCAAACTCCGCACTGAGGGTCTCGATGTCGTCCCCCGCCCAGAACCTCTCGAGCACGTCAACCAACCGGGCGGCACCGTGCACGAAGATCGGCTGCCCGAACGACCGAGTTGGATCCACGACAACCTCGGCGCGCTCGTACGCGGGAAGTCGTATCAGCCGCGCGTAACCGTCCCGGCCGTACTCGATCCGTCGCAGGTACTCCTGGATAACGTCTCGGAACACGCGCTGACCGCTTCGAACGACGACGAGCTCGCTCGCAGCCTCAGCGTCGGCGCTCGACGCGTGCTGCGAATAGTCGAAAAGCAACTCCGCGCCATCCGTGTAGAGCGCCTTCGACGCGAGCGCGTGCGCTATTCCGATCTCGCGGGCAATCGCGTCGAGCGCGGGCCGGACCCGCTGCAGCGGCACGCCAGCGCGGCGAACAGCAGCGAGCACCATCCCCTCGGCCAAGCCGACAAAAGGAACCGCTGGCTCTCCCGCCGGGACGTCGAGCGCGGTGACAACGGCAGCGCCCTTCACTGGCTTGCGACCGGGCGGTCGTCGCACATATCCGCGCGCCCACGTCGCGAACGTTGACGCGGGCACGTCGAGGGCCCTCGCCGCCTCCGCGAGCGTGTACAGAGGAAGGCCAAAACGGGGATCGCTGTCCGCGCTGCGCTTTTTGGCAGACGTCGTCATCGTCGGTCCTCCCTCCCTGATGCACCGTCGTCGATGCTGTCAACGTTACGCAACGGGTGCGACGACGACTGTGACTGCGCCGAGTGGGCGCCCTGAATCGGCGCGCGTGCAGCCCAGGCCTCGATGCGGAGCCCGATCCACCTGGCCAGGGTGAGCCCAGCCTTCGTCGCCTCGATGTGAATGGCCTGCCAGGTGTCATCCGTCACGTCGATGCGCGTGTGCTGATTCGCTCTCCGGCCCTCGCCCGTGCGACGCCAACGCGGCCCTTGCGGCATAGCGATCTCTCGGTTGTTGAGGAATTGACCGTCCAGAATCTCTCCAATCATCTTCGGGATCGTGCTTCGGGCGCGAAGGGCTTC
Source organism: uncultured Actinomycetes bacterium (assembly GCA_963837155.1). Lineage (GTDB taxonomy): Bacteria > Actinomycetota > Acidimicrobiia > IMCC26256 > PALSA-610 > DASQHW01. Next base: position 577,337 of record CAWIMB010000001.1, read on the forward strand.
CACCTTGACCGCTCGATATGCCGTCGCATCGACGTCGATAGCCAGCGCGTGCATTCCGGTTCGCTTGTTGACGCGTGCCGGTTCCGTCAGACGTCGTTGTCGGTAACGCTCACGAGCGCGTTCGTTCTTGCAAAGGCGTTCTGCTTCCCGTCGACGTTCCGCCAGAATGCGATCGGCTGCAGCCTCCGCTCCGGCAGCCGCCCGCCGGGCGTGATCCGCTCGCTGCAGTGCGTTCACCGCTCGGGCCAGATACTCCTCCATGCTCGCCTGCCAGCCCTCGGCTTCGTCGGCTCGGCGTTCGAGATGCTCGACGATGCGCACCGCGGCGGTATCGGGATCCGCCGAACGTTGCGCCTTCGCAAGCAGATTCTCCGCCTTGCCCTCGTACCGCTCGCGCTTCATGACCGAGCTGCGTTGTTGTCGTCAGCCAGTGGCGCTAGCGCCACTGGCAAGTCTGTACGAATCATTGAAGAGGTTGGATGTTGAGATGCTGCGAGATGAGTGAGGAGGAAGGAGGCGCGGGAGAGGGAGTTTGGGTTGTGATGTCGAGAAAAGCGAACGGTGAGATGGTTGAGTGGAGAAGGGTGCGTGAGTGGGGAATGCGCTTTTGGAGTTGGCGGATACGGGCGCGGCGAATGTGTTCTGCCCGAACTGCCGGCTCCGGATACCGAGCGAGTGATCACCGCCTGAACTCGCGGGCGACGCGCTCGTCTGGAGTTCCGGAAAGCAGATGATCGATCGCCGCCTTGGCAATCAGCACTCTGCGCCCGAGCGTGAGCGCCGGGATCTCGCCGCGCCGGACGCATTCGTACGCGCTGGATCGGGAAATGCCAAGCAGTTCGGCAACTTCGGGAACGGTGTAGGTCAGACGTTCGTGCACGTGAGCCTCCTTCTCGGACGTCCGCCCAGGGATAAGCGCATTCGCAGTCCGCGACGCGCGACAGCGAACCTGCCAAATTCCGCGCTTGACGCTTGTTGTGCAGACGTCCGTACAGACGCGCGTCAAGGTCTCCACGAAACGCTCGGGCGACTGTCAAGATCTCTACGTGGCGAAGACTTGGCTGTCGATCCGCGTCGACCTCGTCGAAGGGGCGGGACGGAGCTATTGGCCGAGACCGGGGAGAGTGTTCGCCGCTTCCGGCTCGCATACGTTCGCCGATCTCGCGGTTGCGATCGATGATGCGTTCGCGCGGTGGGACCGGTCGCACCTTCACGACTTCCGACTCGCCGGCGGCACACGCATCGCTCTCCCTGACGACGAGTGGGACGAGCCAGGCGCTCGCCTCGACGAGCAGGCCACGAAGCTGAACCGGCTCGAAGCGAATGAGCAGTTCGTATACGTGTTCGACTTTGGCGATGGGTGGACTCACCTCTGCACCGTTGGGGCTGCGAAAATCGATCCGCTCGTTGAGCTCGGGATCACTCCGCGGAAGCCGCTGCCGTACTGGGGTTGGGGCGACATCCCCGACCAGTACGGCCGCCGTTTCGCCGAAGACGACGGCGAAGGACCGATACCGCCTGACCCCGAAGGAGCGGACTTGCCACCCTTCTTCTCGTCATAAGGGAGGGGGCGAGGCGTCCATCGTGCAGGAGCGCTGATCAGCGGTCTCCGAGGATCATGTCGCCGAGCTTCTCGGCGGCGTCGCTCTGCAAGCCCGGTACCACGTGGCTGTAGAGATCGAGAGTGATCGACACGCTTGAGTGACCAAGTCGCTCGCTCACCACCTTGGAGTGCACGCCCGAGGAGAGCATGAGGCTGGCCGAGGTGTGGCGCAGGTCGTGCAGCCGAATCCTCGGCAGCCCCGCCGACGCCACCAGTCGACCGAACATCACTGTGATGCGTTCTGGGTGAAGCGGCGAGCCGTCCTCGTTCGTGAGCACGTAACCGGTATCGCTCCACGCCGGACCCCAGGCGAGTCGCTCCTCGAGCTGCTGTCGGCGATGCGCCCGCAGAAGAGCGGCGACACGCGCGTCGATGCTGACGGTACGTCGACCGGACTTTGTCTTCGGCTCAGAGTCGTGCACGCGGTACGCGACGCTCACACGCGATCGGCGAACTGCCAATACGCGGGCATCCAAATCGACATCGGGCCAACGCAAGCCCGCAAGCTCACCACGGCGCATCCCAGTCGCCAGCAGCAACACCCACAAGGCGTACAACCGATCGTGTTCAACTGCGCTCACGAAGCGACGTGCTTCGTCGGGCCTCCATGCGCGTATTTCGCGAGCGTCGTTTCGCGGAGGCTTGACGCCCAGCAACGGGCTGCGCGAGAGACGACCCCACAACACGGCGTCGTTCAGGGCTTTGCGCAAAACGCGATGGACGACCCCGACCGTCGCCGCCGACAGCGGACCGCCCCCTCGCCTCGCACCACCTGCGAGCAAATCGGCGTACAGACCTCTGATCAGGAGCGCGTTGAGTTCACCGAGCTTGACGCGACCAATCCGTGGCCTGACATACCACCTCAACACCTCGGCGTAGCTCTTCACGGTCGACGGCTTCAACGAAGGCGCGTGCCCCGCGAACCATTGCTCGAGGAATGCGCCGACCGTGAGCGAGCCCGCGTCGACGACATCGCCACTCAGAGCCCGCCGCGAGCGCCTGCTCGGCCTCTCGCTTCGTCGCGAACCCGCCCTTCCACCGCTGGCGGCGCCGGCCGCTCGCCGCGTCACGGCCAACGTCCACGACGTAGCTCCACGTCTTGGCGCGCTTGACGACGCTGCCTCGCATTCGGTCCTCCGCATGCGATAAGCGCACCGCGGAGGCGTGACGCGACGAGGACCTGCGGATCGCTTGTTAGCAAGCGTTAGCAAGCGGGCCGGGAAGGCGGAGGCACGAGGCACAACACATGGGCTCTGACCTGCACCTACTCAGCGCGCTCGGAGGGACTCGAACCCCCAACCTTCTGATCCGTAGTCAGATGCTCTATCCATTGAGCTACGAGCGCTTGAAGACAAACAGTGTAGGGCGCCGTCTCGCGGGACGTTCGGCCAGCGATCGAGACGCGGGCGCGGCGCAGAACTCATAGCCGTACGGCGGTCAGCGCTACAGCACGCGATGCGACGTGTGCCGCGCGGATGGCGGCTTGTGTCGGGATGCTGGCTTCGGCTTCGGCTTTGGCACCGGATGGGCTGTCACCCAGTCGGCGATCGTGCCGTAGAGCTTCACGATCGCGGTGCCGTACTCGGGCGCGGGCAGGGCCATACCGGGCAGCTGACTCCAGCTTTGGATCGCGCCCCTCGCGTGCGTATTGAGCACGCCCGGTACCACGGCTGGTTTTCCGAAACTCGTCGGCGTCACAGCCGCGTCCGCGAAGGTGCGCAGCAACTGGACCTGGGCGCGGACTGCTTGCCGGATTGATGCGTACCAGGGGGCCTGGCAGGTGTCGCAGCCGCCGACGAGATTGAGGCCGTTGTCGTGTCCGGAGAGCGCGCCGGCGTCCGGGAACGTGAAGTTGCTTGTGTCGAGCGCGGCTCCGGCGAACGCGACGTCGCCCCGAACCCCTGCCCGCTTGCCCTCGGCGATGAACAGCCGCGCGAGAACGTCGATCGGGACACTCGTGCGCTCGTGCTGGCCGGTGGAGCGATACCACGCGACGAGTTCGCCCGCGCTCAGCTCGGCACGACCCAGGATCGGCGACGCCGGATCCGAGCGCGCACCGGCGAGCGCGCTCTGCGCCCGGTTCGCGGCAAGCTCGAGGTCGCGGATGCGGGCGTCGATGGTGTCGAGGCGATGCCGGAAGGCGTCTTCTTCGCGCGCGGCGGCATCGCGGGTCTGTTCGTAGGCGGTGATGAGACTGCGGGTCTTGTCGCCGACCGCGCTCAGCAGCGCCTGATCGCGGCCGAGCTCCTCGATCGACGTTGAGGACAGCAGCATCGCGGCGCTGTCAGCCAGGCCACCGTGCATGTATGCGGCGACCGCGACTTGCCGGAGATGCCCGCGTGCAACCTCGCGCTTTCGTGCCGCGGCGGTCTGCTTGTCGCGCGCGGCTTGCACATTCCGGGCGGCAGCCTCGCGTTCCCTTCGCGCCGCCGCGAGCTCGTGTTGAATGCGGACGACGTCACGCGTGGCGGTCTCGTAGAGCTGGCGTGCGTTCTGGACCGCAACCGCGAGGGCCGTCGCGTCACGATTTGCATGGGTCGTCACCTTCGCCGGATCGACCGCGGTCCAGGCGCTGGCTTTGGCGACGTTGAGCGTGTTGACGTGCGCGACGTCTCCTGTCGAGTTTGTGTGCACGAGCAGTCCGTGCGCCAACAGCATGCCGACGTGACCGTTCGGCGGGTCGCTCCCCGGGAAGAACACGAGATCGCCGGGCTTCGCGGTGAGCGGCGTCACCGGTACCGCCCACGGCGCCGCGAGTTCGTCGCGTGAGCCCGGCGTGTTCTGGCCGGGCCCGCCATCGATACGGCCCGGTGTGTCGGGATAGGCGATCGGGACGCCGGCCGCCTGGTACGCGCGCGACACGAAGCTCGAGCAGTCGTAGATGTGCGGGCTGTTGCGCAGCGGCTGGCTGTAGGGCGTGCCCAGCTGCGAGAGCGCGAAGCGGATGGCAAGCGCGGCGGCGGGACTGCGAGCCGCGCGGACGCTGTCGAAGCAGATCTGATAGAGGCTGAGATCGTTCCCTGCGAGGCCGCGCAGTGTGTCCGTGGGGGCTTTCGTCGGGCATCCGTCAGGAGCGAAGACCGCATGCGAGCGGTCCGCGGCCATGGGCCGGGGCGGGACCGTGGACGTGCTCGTCCCCGTCGGCGGCGGTGCCGGTGCGCTCGTCGGCGGCGGGTTCGGGGCGGTTGAAGGTCTGGCGGCGCCGGCAGCCGGCAGCCCGACGAGCGCGAGCGCCCCGACGAGGCCGGCAGCAACCAGCCTCGACGCGCGCGACAACCCGATGTGCTCCGCCATCTCCCCTGACCCGTCCGGAACGAGCGCAGACCCTGATGACTAAGGATCGGTCACGATCGCACGGGACCTGAGGTCCGCCTCGCGACGCAGTCAGATGCTGTAGAGCCGGGCTGCGTTTTCGCCGAAGATCAACCGGCGCTGCTCGGCGCTCAACGTCTCCGTCGCTTCCTCGAGCTCGCGGACGACGCCGGGAATTTTGGCGTCGGGATGCGGATAGTCGGATGCCCACACGATCCGGTCGGCGCCGACGTACTTACTGTTGGCTGTGTAGGCGAGCGCCTCTTCGTCGGGGTCGAAGCTGATGTAGCACTGGCGCTTGAAGACCTCGGACGGCGGTGTCTTTTGGTAGCGGCTGCCGAAGACTTCGATGTGATGGTCGAAGCGCTCGAGCATCGGCGCGCACCAACCGCCCGATCCCTCCAAGAACACGACGGTCAACTGCGGGAAGCGCTCGCATATCCCACCTGCGACGAACCAGCCCATCGCCACCATGACGTCGAGCGCATTTCCGAGCGCCTGGCGCAAGGCCAGACCTTTGTCCAAGTGCCCGCGTGCATCTTCGTCGAGCGCGAGCCGGTGACCACGTTCCACGGCATGTCGGCGAACGAGAACGGGTGCACACCGATCGGGCAGCCCAGCTGCGCCGCGGCGTCCCAGAACGGGTCGTACACCGGATCGTTCAGCTTCTTGTTCCCGATGTAGGGCGCCGGGCGGATCATTACGGCCCTGAACCGGAGATCCTGCACGCAACGCTCCATCTCCTTGATCGCGAGCGCGGGATCTTGGAGCGCGACGAGCCCGACGCCGATGAGGCGCGCCGGGTCGCCCGAGCAGTACTCCTGCAACCAGTTGTTGTACGCCTGCGCCATCGTGTGCATTGGCCCGGGATCCGGCACCCATTGCAGGCCCGGTGCCGTCGGGTACAGCACCGCGATGTCGATGCCGTCGGCGTCCATGTCGACGAGGCGAGGTTTGGGTTCGTACGCACCGGGCCGGTCCATCACCTCGGCATGTGACGCTTCCTCCGGCGCCGGGTCGATTGACGACCACTCGGTGCCGCCCAACAGTTGCGTGAAGAACGCCGACACGACGTCGGGCGGCAGGTCCAACCGCTCGCAGACGTGGCCGTCGGCATCGATCACTCGTTCTCCGGCCGAACTCGTCATCGCATGCTCCCGGGTCGCGCACTCGGATCGCCGGCGGTACCGGACTCGTTGACGTCATATCAGACGTCGGCCCGATGTGCATCGGCTCGCAGGAGACCAGAACTCGCTACAACTCGCGATCTGACGCGGGTCCTCGTCACAGCAGCTGATTCGAACGGGCCGCCTGTGTAGGCAAGGGGGGGAACCGCTTCCCGGCCCCGAACTGCAACTCGATGTGACTTTGGCCTGCGGAGATCGGGACGTCCGGCTCACTCCCTCCTGGTCGCAGATGCGTTCCACTGTTTGTAGAAGGAGCGCACGCCATGGCACATCCGACAACGCAACCCCGCATCGTCGTCCTCGGCGGCGGTACCGGCGGCACGCTCGTCGCCAACCGCCTGCGCGCTCTGTGCGCGCCCGACCGGGCGGAGATCACGATCGTCGACCAGGACAACGTCCACGTCTACCAACCGGGCCTCCTCTTCGTGCCGTTCGGCCTGAGCCATGCCGAAGACATCGTTCGGCCCCGGCGCTCGCAGCTGCACGACGGCGTCGAGCTCGTCGTCGCGCCGATCGACCACGTCGACATCGACACGCAGATCGTGCACCTCGCCGGCGGACCCACGGTGCCGTACGACGTCCTGATCGTCGCAACGGGTGCAGTGTTGGTGCCGGAAGAGACCGAAGGCCTGACCGGGCCCGCCTGGATGCACAACGTCTTCACGTTCTACGACCTCGAGGGTGCGGCCGCGCTCGCGGGCAAGCTCGCACACTTCGACGGCGGCCGGCTTGTCGTCAACGTCGTCGACATGCCAATCAAGTGCCCGGTCGCACCCCTCGAGTTCTGCTTCCTCGCCGACTGGTTCTTCTCCCAGCGCGGGATCCGTCACGCGGTCGACATCACTTACGTGACTCCGCTCGACAGCGCGTTCACCAAGCCCGCGGCGTCGCGCGCGCTCGCCGGTCTGCTGGAGGAGAAGGGCATCGAGCTCGTTACCGAGTTCAACACCGGGGAGGTCGACGGCACGGGCGGCCGCCTCGTCTCCTACGACGGCCGGGAAGTGCCGTTCGACCTCGCGGTGGTCGTGCCGTTGCACGGTGGCGCCGCGTACGTCGGCCGGTCACCGGGCCTCGGCGACGAGCTCAACTTCGTGCCGACCGACGACCACACCCTGCAATCGAAGGTGCGGCCCAACGTGTTCGTAATCGGCGACGCCGCGAACGTCCCAGCGTCGAAGGCCGGTTCAGTGACGCACTTCGAAGGCGAAGTGCTCGTGGAAAACGTTCGCCGCTTCCTCGCCGGTGAAGCGCTCGACGCGTCATACGACGGGCACGCGAACTGCTTCATCGAGACCGGCTTCCACAAGGCGCTGCTGATCGACTTCAACTACGACACCGAACCGCTCCCCGGCCACTACCCCGGTCCGGTCGGGCTGCCGCTGTTGAAGGAATCGCGACTCAACCATCTCGGCAAGCTCATGTTCCAGTGGTTCTACTGGCACGTGTTGCTACCGGGCCGCGACATCCCCGGCCTCGGGGCGTCGATGCCGCATGCCGGCAAGAACGAGGAGGTGGCCTGAATGACCACAACGACCGTTGCCGGCCAGCCGGTCGAGGTGAACGACGAAGGCTTCTTCGTCGACGCCGAGCAATGGACCGACGACATGGCACCAGAGCTCGCGCGCGCCGAGGGCATAGACACGCTCACCGACCGGCACTGGCAGGTGATCCACTTCATGCGCAAGGAATACGCCGAGAAAGGCACCGGTCCGACCGTGCGCGTGCTCGGCAAGACCTCGGGCGTGACAGTGAAGGAGCTTTACGAGCTGTTCCCGAAAGGTCCGGCGAAGGTCGCGGCCAAGATCGCCGGCATCCCCAAACCTCGCGGCTGCATCTGAGACGGAGACGACCATGGGCAACGAACCAATTGAGAAGGTCTCGATCATCATCAGCAAGGGTTCGCTCGACGGGGTCTATCCCGGCCTCATCATGGCGAACGGCGCGCGCGCCGAAGGCATCGAAGCGAACCTGTTCTTCACGTTCTTCGGCCTCGACGTGATCAACAAGAAGCGTCACGAACACATCAAGCTCGCGACCGTCGGGAATCCGGGGTTACACGTCGCGACGTGGCTCGGCGGTTTCCCAGGAGCGGCGAGCCTCATGACGCGGTACATGGAGCACGAGATCGGCAAGCTCGACATCCCGTCGATCCCCGAGTTCGTCGAGATGATCGCCGACACGGGTGCCGGGCTGTACGCGTGCAAGGCGTCGGTCGACCTGTTCGGCCTCGACAAGGATGACTTCATCGAGCAGGTACAGGACATCATCACCGTCGGCGAGTTCTATGAGAAGGCGGCCGGCGGCCAGATCATCTTCACATGAGGCACCGAATGTCGCAGATCGAGGTCTTCGCCGAGATCGTCTGTCCGTTTACCCACGTCGGACTGCGCCGCTTGATCGACGCACGCGACGCGAGCGGCGCCGAGGCGCCTGTGCGCGTCCACGCCTGGCCGCTCGAGCTGATCAACGGCTCGCCCCAGGACCCCGATCTCGTCGCCCGCGAGATCGACGCGTTGCGCGCCGATGTCGCACCGGAGCTCTTCAGGGGGTTCGACCGGGCACGCCTTCCCCGTACGTCGATAGCGGCCTTCGGGCTCGCCGCAGTCGCGTACGAACACCACGGCGTCGGCGTCGGGGAGGCAGTGAGCCTCGCGCTCGCGCGACGCCGTGTTCGAGGACGGGCTCGATGTCGGCGATCCTGAAGTCGTCGCCATGCTCGCCGAGCCCTTCGGCATCGAACCGCCCCAGCTCGGCGACGCCGACGTGATGGTGCGAGCCGACTGGCGCCGCGGCACGGAACGTCATGTGCAAGGGTCACCGCATTTCTTCGTTGGCGAACGCGACTGGTTCTGCCCGGGCCTCGCCATCCGTCACGACGGTGACCGGTTCGACGTCCACGCCGACGAGCCCCACCGGCGCGAGCTCTACGCCGCCGCGTTCGGCTGACGAGCGGAGAGCAGGCACGCCATTGACCCACCGGAGCTACGTGCGGTCTCTCCGCGACCGAGCGCGTCGCGAATGAGACATCTCATTCCTGTGTGCAATGCAGCGAGTAAAGGTTGGCCCCTAGGCATTGACCATTGACGTCGCGCCTGCGAGCCTCCGACCGCCGCATAAGAAAGGGGGGTCTTATGTACCTCTTCAGTCGGCGCGCACGCCTCGCCCCGGGAAATACCCGAGCCGCGATGACGTGGGCCACCAGTATCACCGAGAAGGTGAACCAGATCACGGGATTGAACGTGTCACTTTTCGCACTGACGTTCTCGCCCGAGGTCGGAACACTTTCGTGGAGCACCTTCGTTCCTGATCTTCCGACACTCGAAGCCGCCACCGACAAGCTGCTCGTTGATGATGCATACGTCTCCATGGTCGATGCCGGCGCCAAGTTTGCGCAGGGCGGTGCCGACGACGTGTTGGTGCAGATCGTTTCCGGCGAAGTCGACCCGAACCGTCAGGTCGAATATGCCACCGTGGTGCAGACCACGTGCGCGACCGGGAGCGTGACGAAAGGCATCGAGCTCGGCATCGACATCGCGCAACGGGCCGAGAAGGCGCTGGGGGTTCCGGTCTTGTTCGGAACCGGCGTGACCGGCAACTACGGAGCGGTGAGTTGGCTCAGTGGGTACGCGGACGCGGCGGCGCTCGAAAAGTCGCAGCAGGCGCTCGCGGCCGACGCCAAGTTCGCCGAGTTCGTCGACAAGAGCACGCGTGGTGTCTACGCCGAGGATCCCTCTGCGAGCCAGCAAGTCATCTGGCGCCGCATCGCGTAACACCAAGTTTCGGCACAGAAGGGCGTGGGTCGCGCGACGCGGCCCACGCCCTCGCCGTGTCGGACCTGCGGGATTGCCGAACCGACGCACGAGGCACGAAGATGGCCTTCAGCCGTTGTTGAAGGAGCCCGTGATGTCGGAGAAGCCTCGCTACCTCGGTCTGTTGAACGCGATTGCCATTGCCGAGGGGCACGCCGAGACCTATCTCTGCGCGTGGGCCGAGGTCACACCGAGCGACGAAGTACGCCACGTCCTTCGCACGGTCGCCGCCCGTGAGGGCGAGCACGCGTCGAGCTTCGCCCGCCGTATCAACGAGCTCGGCTACGACGTGCGACCGAAGGACGATGACGATCTCGAAAAGGCGATGGCGTTGGTGACATCGAACCGTTCGGATCTCGAGAAGATGAAGGCCCTCAAGCTGCACCGGCTCGACAGCACCGACAAGCTCGACATCTTCGACGACTTCTTCAAGGACCACACGATCGACATCCAGACCGGTGCGCTACTGGGGCGCTACATCGCGGAGGAGCGCGACAGCGGCCGGATGTTGCGGCGCTGCTACGAGGCGTTGAAGCTGCACACCGACACGAACGAGCCGTCGGCACCGGCGGCAAGTAACGGCCGGCTCGAAGCGAAGGTCGACGGGCTACGGCGTGCCGTTGAGGAACTTCGTCAGGTCGTGTGCGCGCAGTTCATGCCGACCAAGTCCTGAACCCGAAGGTCAGCTGCCGGCGATCTCCGCGACCGTGCGAATGGGCTTCATCCGCTGGCGGTCGAGGTCCTCGGCGAACGCTTCGTCCTCGGAGACGAGTTGTTCGATGTCGGCGTCGGCGAACGCGAGCACGCCCATGTCCTCGAACGCGCCCCGGATACGCGGTCCCCACAAACCGATGTCGCGCAGTACGGGAACGATCCGCGTGAAGAGGAACCCGCGGAACATGATTTGCAGTTCGGCGTGCATCACGATGTCGACGACCTCGTCGACTGGAAGACCGAGCCGCTCCCAGATCTCTTCGCCGAGGAAGCGGTCGCGCATCCGGTAGCACGCGTCGACGCAGAACTCTTCGCGGTCGTCGCGCTCGGCCTGAGTGAGCTGCGGGTAGTAGTCGCGGAGCGCCATGCGTCCGAACATCACGTGGCGCGCCTCGTCCTGCATCACGTACGCGTTGATCGACTTTGCGAGCGGGTCGGTGGCGTTGTTCCGGATGAGGCTGAACGCGGCGAGCGCCAGGCCCTCGATCAGCACTTGCATCGCCAGATACGTCATGTCCCAGCGGCTGTCGGTCAGCGCGTCATCCAACAGCGAACGGAGGTTGCTGTTCAGCGGGTAGGTGAGGTCGAGCTTCTCGTGCAGATAGCGACCGAAGACCTCGACGTGCCGGGCTTCGTCGATCACCTGCGTGGCGGCGTAGAACTTCGCGTCGATCGTCGGCACCGTGTTCACGATCTTCGACGCGCACATCAGCGCGCCCTGCTCGCCGTGGAGGAACTGCGAGAACTGCCACGCAATCTGGTGACGGCGAACCTCGCCCTTCTCGCGGTCGTTCATCTTCTCCCACCACTTCGTGCCGTTGAGCATCACGATGTCGTCGGGCACACCGAGCGGGTTCTCGTGGTCGACGTCGACGTTCCAATCGATCCGGTCGGACGCGACCCACTGGCGGCGCGTGCCCTTGTCGTAGAGCCGGAGCAGCTGATCGCGACCACTCGTGTAGTCGAAGTCGAAGATCGTCGTCCCCGCGGCCGGAAGACCCCACGACAGGGCGGTCTCATCGATCGTGTGTCCGGTTTCGCCGTTCTGAGCGGTCGACTCGTGCTCGGGCGCGTGCACCATGGGCGATCTCCCCGCATCTGCGCTCGAAAGAGCGCGCTCGGCGAGCCTACGCAGGACGCCGCCTCACGTCACGCGCGATCCGCGGCCATCAGCGCCAGTGCGCGATCCAGGTCGGCGGCCTCGGTGACCGAGCAGTCGTAGCGAAACACGACGAACCGATCGAAGCCCTTCATGAACCAGCGGTCGTGCGTGACTGCCAGCAACGTGCCGTCGAATTGTTCGAGCGCGTCCTGGAGCGTCTCGGCGGAGTCGAGGTCGAGGTTGTCGGTCGGTTCGTCGAGCAACAACAGATTCGCGTGCTCGAGCTCGAGCGCGAGGATCTGCACACGCGCCTGCTGACCGCCCGACAGGACGTCGAACGGCAAGTCGGCACACTGGCGAATGCCGTAGCGGGCGAGGCCGGCGAGCACTGCCGGCTTCGCCACGTACGGCTCGAGAATCTCGACCGGAGACTTGCCCACGAAGCCCTCGGGCTCATTCGTTTGATGGAACAGCGCGGGTCGGACCTCCGCGCCGAGCTTCCAGACGCCTGCGTGCTCGATCGGCGCACCGCCGAGCATGCGCAGGAAGTGCGTCTTGCCGGTGCCGTTCGGGCCGAAGATCGCGACGCGCTCACCGAACCAGACCGCGAGATCGAACGGCTCGGTCAGACCGGAGATCTCTAGCTGCGCGCACTCCAGAACCCGCTTGCCCGACCGGCCGCCGCGTAACCGCATCGTGACGCCGCGCGCCTTCGGCGGCTCGGGCGGCGGCCCGGCCTGTACCCAGCGCTGCCAGCGCGACTCCGCCGCGTTTGCCCGGCCCGTATTGACGTCGCTGATCGCGGCGCGCTGCTTCATCAGCTTGTAGTGGCGGAACAATCGGCGCTCTTCCTGCTGCCACCGGCTCACCGCGTCACCGAGACGCTCATTCCGCGCGTCACGCGCTTCGTGGTAGGTCGCGAAGTTGTCGCCGTGCGTCCACGAGCCGTACGCCTCGATCGTCACGATCTTGGCCGGCGCGCGCGAGAGCAGCTCGCGGTCGTGGCTCACGAGCAGGATCGTCTTGCGCGCCGCGCGAAGCCGTTCCTCCAGCCACTCCTTCCCCGCCAGGTCGAGAAAGTTGTCGGGCTCGTCGAGCAGCAGGGTCTCGAGATCGGAATCGAACAACACCTCCAGCGCGAGACGCTTGCGCTCGCCGCCGGAAAGCTCGGACAGCAGCCGGCGTTCCGCGACCGCGAATGGCTGGCGCAACACGCGCTCGGTACAGCTCGCCCAGTGCTGTTCCTCGCGGTATCCGCCGGCCTCAGCCCAACGGGCGACGGTTTCCGCGAGCGCGAGACCGGACGCGTCGGAATCTTCGCGCTCGTGACGGCTCTCCGCGGCCAGCAGTGCGCCGCCAATCTCACGAAGACGCGCCGACGACAGGTCGACGAGCAGTTCCCGCACGGTTGTGCGTTCGTCGACGCGTCCGAGATCCTGCCGGAGGACGCCGACGCTCCCGTCGACGTGCACTGCGCCCGATGTCGGCTCGAGCGCGCGCGCAACGAGGCGCAAGATCGTCGACTTCCCGACACCATTCGGCCCGACGAGCCCGACGCATTCCCCGCTCGCGACCCGCAGCGAGACGTTCTCGAAGAGGGCATCACCGCCGGGATACCCGAAGCTGACTTGATTCAGTTGGATCGCCATGCGGCGTGCCGGCGACTACTCGTCGTCGTCTTCGTCGTCGTCGTCACCTTCGTCGATGAGGAAATTGAAGGCTTTGGCGAGGACGAGCACCTCGTTCACGTCGGCACTGACCGCGTGATACGCGATGCGCTCGAACAACGCGTCCCGTACCTCTTCCTCGGTCGGCATGACGTGACCCTAGATCAGGTCACTGTCGTCGTGACGGTGCTCTGTACCCTCGGTTCGTACGCCAGCGTGGGCTGGCTGCGGCCGCGCAGCGAGAGCTCGTCGGCGACGACCCAGCGCTTGCGCTCCTCCGACGAGACGCGAGCGACGGCCTCTTCGCTCGCGAGTACTCCGCCGGGGCGGGTCTTCGCCTCTTCGGTCAGGCGCGCCGCCTCGTTCACGGGATCGCCGATCACTGTGTACTCGTAGCGGTGCGCGGCACCGACGTTGCCTGCGGCGACGTCGCCGGCCGACACGCCGATACCAGCGACGAGCTCGGGATGCTCCAACGACAGCGCGAGCAGGTCGCGGCGAAGCGTGCGCGCCGCGCGCGAATGCGCGGGTTGCGTGGTCGGGCTGATCGGCGGGCGCACCGAAGACGCACAACGCGGCGTCGCCCTCGAACTTGTTGACCCAGCCGCCTTCCTGCTCGATGCGCTCGACGACTGTCGCGAAGAACGTGTTCAAGAGCTTGACGACCTCGTCAGCCGCGCGCGATTGCGCGAGCCGGCTGGAGCCGACCAGATCGACGAACACGATGCTCGCTTCCCGACGTTCGCCTCCGAGACGCACACCCTGTTCCCGAGCCTGTGCCGCGACCTCGGTCCCCACGTGCCGTCCGAAGAGATCTTCCAGCGCCCGCCGGTCGCGCAAGCCGGCGACCATGCGGTTGAAGCCCGCCTCGAGCTGCCCAACCTCGCCGGCGTCGTCGACCGGAACGTCGACGTCGAGGTCGTCGCGTTGCACGCGAGCGAGCGCGGCTCTGATGCTGTCGAGCGGTTCACTGATCGAGCGGGCGGCCATCGTCATCACGATCGCTCCCGCGGCGATGCCGACCGCGGTCAACGCCCACACTGCGACGCGCAGGTTCGCGTTGTCGTCGGGCGAACGACCGACGAACGCCAACGCGATGATCAGGAGCGGAATCGCCGACCCGAGTGCCCACGACACGAGCAGCCTTGTGCGGATGCCGAGCCGCTCGTTTTCTTCCGGCAATTCGACTGCGAACATCTCGCGGAAGACCGGCCGCATTGCTTGCTCGAGCAAGAGGAACGCGATGCCCGCGGTCGTCAGACCGCCGAGCACCACCGTGCCGGCGACGCGCAGGCTGTAGACGAGAGAGAAGTCTTCGACGAACCAGTTCAGGGCACCGAAGAGAACGGCGGCACCCAACCAGTACCCGAACGAAAAGACCGCTTGACGGAGCGGGAGGTTGAGCACCCGCTTCCGCTTGGCCGGACTGAGCGTGGCACCGCGGGAACGCCATGCCGTCACGCCGTGCACGTCGTGGTGCGCGACCGCGCCGCCGACCGGCAGGAACACGGCGAGGTACGCGAGAAACACAAAGAGGTAGCGGGTCTGATTCGTCGAGCTCGTCGAGTCGACCAGCGTCCCGGTGTAGAACGAGAGTGTCGCGCCGATGCCGTTCGCGAGCCCGAGCCGCGTGAGGACCGACGTCTCGACGTCGCTCCAGTGTTTGTGCCCGTGTCGCACGTCGCGAACTTAGGTCCTCACGCGCGGTGGAGCCATGTGACGTGCGTCACGTCTTCCGGGAGCCCTCCATGTGCACGAAGCGCGGATGCGCACGGCCGTGCCCCAGCTTGCGCGCCCACGTCGTCGGCAGTGCGCTTGTTTCGTCGGCCGACAGGTACCGGGCGGCGTCGAGCTCGATGCCGGCACGCGCGAATCCCGGCGCGACCACCTCGGTCACGTACTCGGGCGTCGGCACCCGAAGGTGCTCGTAGCGGGCGGGCGTCGACTCCACCCAGATCTCGCCATTCAACGTGATCTGGACGCGCGCGCCCGGGCGGCCCAATGCCGCCAGCCCATCGAGCACATCGACGTCGGCGAGCACGATGCCCTCGAGCAGCCGACCCCACGGGAGGATGACGTGCACCTCGTCGGCGATGCCGTGCAGTTCGTCGGGGAGCGCCTCGACGGCGGCCCGCACGAACACCACGTTGGCGCGACCACCCTTTGCGGGTTTGCGCAACGCCTTGTGCGCGGTCTCGCCCATCGGCTCGTCGAGCGCGTCGACACCGATGACGAGCCATTCCGGATGCGCCGACGCCTGCGCGTACGCGTACCGCCCGTCGCCCGTACCGGCATCGACGATCGTGCGCTCGGCCGCCGCGCGCAACGCGGAAAGTTCGGCGCCGTCCATCGTGGTCGTCCGGTGCTTCCCGATGACGCGCGTGAGCGTCACTGCTTGTCCGCGAGGGCGAGCACGCGGGCGTACGCCTCCTTGCGACTCACGCCGGGCAGCTCGGCGAGCGCGTGGGCGATCGTCCTACTTGTGACGCCCTGCGCGAGCAGTGCGCGCACGAGGCGGTCGAGTTGCTCATTCGCATCCGCGTCGACGACGGCTTCGGCGCCCGCGGGCGGCGCCACCACCAGGGTGAACTCGCCGCGGGCGTCCTCATCGGCGAGGGTCGCGGCCAGGTCGCGCGCCGATCCCCGCCGAAACTCTTCGAACACTTTGGTGACCTCGCGGCCCGCGCACACTTGCCACTCGGGAGAAACGGCTGCGAGATCGGCGAGCAACGCTCCGACGCGGTGAGGCGCCTCGTGGAGCACGAACGTCTCCCGCCGCTCCGTCAACTGGCGCATCTCCGCCTGACGCGCCGCCGACCGGCGGGGCAAGAACCCGACGTAGGTGAACCGATCGATCGCGAGTCCGGACGCGCTCAAGACTGCGAGCAGCGACGACGGACCCGGCACCGGACTCACGTCGAACCCGGCGTCGAGCGCGCGGCTGACGACGACGTAGCCGGGATCGCTGAACAACGGCGTACCGGCGTCGCTGACCAGCGCCACGCGCGCGCCGGCGGCAAGGTGCGCGACCGCATCGTCGCTACGGGTCGCTTCGTTGTGGTCGTGGTAGCTCACGATCGACGCTCGCACGCGCAGGCCGGCCCGTTTCGCGAGATCGCGGAACCGCCGCGTGTCCTCGGCGAGCACGACGTCCGCGGCTTCGAGTACGCGACGTGCGCGCGGCGCAAGATCATCGTCGTTGCCGATCGGCACTGCGACGACGAACAAGACGCCGCGACGATCGCCGCGGCCGAGCTCGCGCACGGTGACGTCGAGCACGGCCGTCGGGTCGGTCAGCGCGTGTACCAGTGGCCGCGCGATGTCGGCTGCGGTCTTGCTCGAGTCGCCTGCGAAAGTACGTCCGCGCAATGCCGGCCCACGGCGGAACACCAGCGAGTCATCGCCGAGAAAGAACGGCGTCACTGTCGCTTCGAACGTGTCGGTGAACTGACCGCACTCGAGCGTGACTTCCACATCGCCCCACAGCGCGAGCAATGCGGCGTCGTCGTGGTCACTGTCGACGCCGAGCACACACGTGGCGCGCCGCGTCACCTGGTCATCTCGGGTGAGCTCCAGCGTCTTGTCGTGCGTACCGGCGATGGCGGCATGGCCGCGGCAACGGAACGACACCGGCACGGCGTCAACCTACTGTCAGGGAGCTTGTGGGCGGCCGTCCGGGGTGCCACCCTGGTGCGGTGACCGACCTCGCTGCCAACGCCATCCTGTCGCGCATCGGGACCGAGGCGCGAACGTTCGCACGCAACGACCTGTTCAACAGTCCCACGCTCGAGCGCTTCATCGCCGGGCTCGCACAGGTGATGGGAACAGCTGGCTATACGCAGCTCGACGCGCCGGGAGCAGACACGAACGTCGTCCTGCACGCGGTCGATGCGACCGCGGCCCGCCCGTACCGGCGCAAGGCGGCACCGACATTCGTTATCGGCATCGCGGAGCTGCCGGAGCCACCCGACCCCATCTTGCCCGTCGGGTATCCGTTGCTCCTGCACGCCCTCGCGAACCTGTGCGTGATGGTGAGCGACACACCCGAAGGGTTGGCCGTTCGCTTCGTCACGCTCGAACAAGGCGTATACGGCGTCGGCCCCGGCCTGCCCGATGAAGAGCTCTTCGAGCAGGCCTTCACTCGCATCGAACCTCTCGCGTCATCACAACTGGTGATCGCGAACGACTTCGTCACCGACCTGCCGGAGCACTTGTGGAAGGGCGACGAGCAAACGGGGCAGATGTTGGCCGCGGGGCGCGCCCTCGATGCGCTCGACCTGTTGCCGGCGCCGTTCCCGATCGATGACATCCTGAGCCCGCGCGACCTGCGCCACGTTCAACTGCTGTGGGGGATCGGCGGCCTGTCGTACGGAAACGTCAGCGCGCGCTACCTCGGCGATGATCTGCACGGTGTGCCCGACCATGACGGTCCCGTGTACTGGATGAGCGCGAGCGGTGTCGACAAGTCCGATCTCCGGATGATCGGCGAGCACATCCTGCTCGTGCGCGGGTACGACCCCGAGCGCGACACGATGGTGCTGTCGGTACCGCCGGACGTGAAGACGCGGCGCGTTTCCGTCGACGCGATCGAGCATTGGATGATCTACCGCGAGCATCGTGAGGTCGGCGCGATCCTGCACGTGCACGGCTGGATCGACGGCACGGTTTCCACCGAGGTCAACTACCCGTGCGGCACGTTGCAGCTGGCGGCGTCGGTCGCCGATCTCGTGCGCTGCGCACCCGATCCCTCGCGCGCAGTCGTCGGATTGCGCAACCACGGGCTGACGATCACCGGCCACAGCCTCGACGAGATCTTCGATCGCGTCGGCGCCGACATCGTGCCGCGCGTTCCCATGGAGTAACGCGCGGCAGACGCGATCTACGGCGTCGCCACCGCCAGCACGTTCGCCTCGTGGTCGAGGAGCCAGCGCTTGTAGTCGAGCCCGAACGTGTACCCGCCGAGCGCGCCTCCGGTGCGCACCACGCGATGGCACGGCACAATCAGCGCGACCGGGTTGGAGGCATTCGCCATGCCGACCGCGCGCGACGCGCTCGGCCGCCCGACCCGGCGGGCCAGTTCCGCATACGAGATCGTCGATCCCGCCGGGATCTCGCGCAACCGCTTCCACACGTCGCGCTGAAACTCCGTGCCACCTTCGGGCTCGACCGTGATCGTGTCGAGCTCGTTGACATCGCCGTCGAAGTACGCGGCGAGCACGTCATGCACGCCGAACTGATCGCGACGCGCCGGCTGGGGCATCCGCACGAACGTCGCGGCGCGCACCACGCCGTCTTCGATGACTGCGCGGAACGAGCCGAGGGGGAACTGCACTACTGCGGTGTCAGTGGTCATGGGTCCTTTCTACGCTGTACCTGCCAGACAGATCCGGACACGCGATCGGGTGTCCGGATCTGTCTACTTGTGATGACATAGAACGCAACACATGAGCCAGTTCACTGCCGTCGTCACTACCGGGATCTACTGCCGGGCGGGGTGCCCGGGAACCCCGCTGCGCCGCAACACGCGGCCTTACGCGTACGCGGCCGCCGCCGAAGCGGCGGGGTTCCGGCCCTGCCTGCGGTGCCGTCCCGACCGGGAGCCGGATCCGGGCTGGGTCGACGCCCCCGAGCTCGTGTGCCGGGCGCTGCGCAGCATCGCCGACGGCGCCCTCGACGGCGCGACCGAAGACGAGCTCGCGGCGCGGCTCGGCGTGAGCGCGCGGCATCTCCGGCGCCTGTTCGATGCCCACGTTGGTGCCACACCCGCCGAGGTTGCACGGTCGCGCCGGGCACACTTCGCCCGCCGGCTCCTCGACGACACCGACCTTCCGGTCGCGCGCATCAGTGACGCGGCGGGGTTCAACAGCGTGCGCCAGATGAACCGCGTGATGAAGGACGTCTTCCATTTCACGCCCCAAGAACTGCGGGCCCGGCGGCGGGCCCCGGATCGTTGCGTGACCGATGGCGGCTTGGAGCTGCGCGCGCCGTACCGTCCCCCGCTTGCATGGGATGCGTTGCTCGGTTTCCTCGCGCCGCGTGCGATCCCGGGGGTCGAGGCCGTCGATCTCGACGCGGGCGTGTACCGGCGCACCGTCGAGGTGGCCGGCGCGCCCGGCGTACTCGAAGTGTGGGACGAGCCCGAGCGCAACGCGCTCCGGCTGCGCGCCCACCTTCCGGCCTTCGATGGGCTCGTCCACGTGGTCGCCGGCGTCCGGCGGCTGTTCGACCTCGACGCCGATCCGCAGACCATCGATCCCGTCCTCGCGCGCGACCCCGCGCTACGGCCACTGGTGCGCGCTCGCCCCGGGCTGCGCGTGCCGGGCGCGATCGACCCGTTCGAGCTCGGCGTCCGCGCCGTGCTCGGCCAGCAGGTCTCGGTCGCGGCCGCGACCCGGCTCGCGGGCCGGCTCGTCATCGCCCACGGCCGGGCGGTGCCCGGCATCGAGCCCCTCGGCCTCACGCACCTCTTCCCAACGCCTCGCCGCCTGGCCCGGGCGGACCTCACGACCGCCGGCCTCCCCGCCGCCCGGGCCCGGGCGATCAACGAATTCGCGGCCGCAATCTCCTCAGGCCGGATCGATCTCGAGGTCGGCGCCGGCCTCGACCCGACCGTCGCCGCGCTCCGCGCCCTGCCCGGCTTCGGGGACTGGACCGCGCAGTACGTGGCAATGCGGGGCTGCGGCGAACGCGATGCGCTCCCCACCCGTGACCTCGGCCTTCGTAAGACCCTCGGCGAAGACGTCGGACAGCGTGCCGAGGCGTGGCGCCCCTGGCGCGCGTACGGCGCGATGCATGTATGGTCCAACGGGTCTGAGAGGCACTGATTGCCCCCCATGTGAAAGCCTCGCGAAGGCACGTTTTCCCTGGTCAGAGCCGATATTCCAACTCGACATCGGGGTATGGATCCGGTACGCTCAAGGACCGGCTCCGGCCGGTGCCCGTCCGCCGTTTCTCCCCCCAGCACTTCCTCAGCCTTGGGGAACAACCTCCCGGGGCGCCGGCGTTTCCCATGGTGCTCGCCCTTTGGGGCCGTCCGGCCGATATTGATCGTACGAAGAGATCGCAAGGCCAGTTCCACTGCTCGACCGTTGAAAGTGAAGCAATGCCCGCGAAGCACGTGAAGGCACGCCGCGAAGACCGTGACTACGAGGACCTCGTCCGTCTCTACCTCGAGGACGTCGGTCGACACGACCTCCTCACCAAGGACGACGAGATCCGCCTCGCGCAGGCGATCGAAGGCGGTGTTGCTGCGCGAACCCAACTCGAGACCGCCAAGAAGCTGACGCCGACACAGCGGCGCCAGCTTCGTCGCTCCATCCGTCAGGGTGAAGAGGCGCACCGGCAGTTCGTGAACTCGAACCTGCGGCTGGTCGTGTCGATCGCGAAGAAGTACCAGAGCTCGGGTCTGCCCCTCCTCGACATTGTTCAGGAAGGCAACCTCGGTCTCATCCACGCGGTTGACAAGTTCGACTGGCGCAAGGGCTTCAAGTTCTCGACGTACGCGACCTGGTGGATCCGACAGGCGATCCAGCGCGGCATCGCGAACTCGGCCCGTGTGATCCGGCTCCCCGTCCACGCCGGCGACATGCTCACCGCGCTGCTCAAGCTCCGCGCCCAGCTCGAGGGCACGCTCGGCCGTACGCCGACGCTGGCCGAGCTGGCAAGCGAGGCCGAGCTCCCGCTCGAGAAGGTCGTCGAGGTGCTGCGGTATGCAGTCGACACGGTCTCGCTCGACGAGCCCGTGCGCGACGACGGCGACGCCGAGCTCGGCGACTTCGTCGAGGACCGCAACGCAGTCGCTCCGTTCGACCACGCGGCGACGAGCCTGCTGCCGAACGAGGTGGCCAAGGTTCTGTCGGTGCTCGACGAGCGCGAGCGCACGATCCTGACGCTGCGCTTCGGCCTCGACGGCGGCGGCGAACGCACGCTCGAGGAGGTGGCCGAGCACTTCGGCCTCACCCGCGAGCGCATCCGTCAGATCGAGGCTCGGGCCATGTCGAAGCTGCGGCACCCGTCCGCCGACGTCGGCGCCCGCGAGCTCCTCGAAGCCGTCTAACCCGCATTCTCAGAGCGAACCTGCGTTACCGAGGTGTCTCTCAGACACCTGCGTGACGCAGGTTCGTTCGCGTCTGGGCTACGCGGCCGCCGGGACCGCGTCTCGCGACGGCCGCCGTGCCGGGCACGAACCACCGCCACGCCGCCCACGAGCAACGCGATCGCGCCGAGCCCGCCCCCGCTGAGGAGCAAGCGGTGCCGGCTCTCGTCGACGCAAGCACCCGCGTCCGGTTCGCTGAACTCGTCGGCGCCGCCCACGGAGTCGTGACGCAGCGCGTCGACGATCGCGACGCACGTGTGCCCGACGTCGCTGCCGGCGGTGAAGCCCGTCAGCGAGGGCCACAGCGCGACCGACGAGAGGCAACCGACGGCGAAGATCACGAGGATCCGTCTGTAGAAGCGGCGGTGGCCCGCATCGTCGTCCCGGGCAGGGTCGAACACGCGCCCTTCATCGGCCGCGCCCGCTACGGGCCTGAATCAGGCGTCCGAAAAGCGGTCGAGCAGCTGGGCGAGGGCGGCGTCGGTGCCGGCCTGCGGGAGCGATGCGCCGCCGTCGACGACGATCGTCTGGCCGGTGATGTAACTCGCCCGATCGGACACGAGGAAAAGGATCACCTCGGCCACTTCATTGGCTTCGCCGATGCGCCCGAGCGGAAGCGCATCGGCGATCGGGGCGAACGCGTCGGGAAGCTCGTCCCACACTGCGGTCAGCGGCGTGCGCACGTGACCGGGTGCGACGCAGTTCACGCGCACGGTCGGCCCGTATTCGAGTGCGCCGCTCTTGGTGAGCGCGATCACGCCGGCCTTGGCCGCCGAGTACGCGGCTTCGTTGCGCGTCGGCATCAGTCCCGAGAGCGACGCGTTGTTGACGATCGATCCGCCGCCCGACGCGAGCATGCGCGGGATCGCAGCCCGCATGCCGTTGTACGTGCCGGTCAGGTTCACGTCGATGAGGCGGTGCCACAACTTCTCGTCGACCGTGTGCATCGGGCGCAGATCGCCGGTGCCCGCGTTGTTGACGAGCACATCGAGCCGGCCGACCGCGTCGGCAAACTCGTTGACGGCACGCGTTACCGCGTCGCTGTCACGGACGTCGACTTCGTACATGTACGCACCGTCCGCTGCCGCCCGATCGAGCACGCCGACGGTGGCGCCGTGTTCCGCGAACAGCTGCGCGGTCGCGGCTCCGATGCCTGACGTTCCACCGGTGACGAGCGCGGCTCGTCCTTCGAGGTCACCCACAGGCGGCGAAGCTACCGCCGTTCAGGAGAGCGCCGCGATTGCTCCACGGGCGAACGCGTCGACGAGCGCGGCATCGACGGGCTGGTACAAGTCCCCCTTGGGCGACACTGCCTCGAGCACGGCGACGATGTCGTCGCGCCGCCACAACGGCACGGCGAGCACGGTGCGGCCCGCCGCCTCTTTGCGGACGGGCGCGCCCACCCGCATCGCCTCGATCGCGGCCGCGCCGTCGTCGGTGATGGGATGCCCGGGAACGAGCTCGCGCTCGGCCGCGATCGGCACCTCGCCCGAAGGGCCGACCAGCCGTACGCGCGTGCAATCGGCGGGCAACACGTCGGCCAGCGCCGCTGCGAGCCGGCCCGCGCTGCGGCCGACCCCCTCCCGCAGGTCCAGCAGCTCCTTGTCGCTGGCCAGCGCGCCCGAGTACATGAGCTCGCCGGCGACGACGAGCGTGATGCGCCGCGAGTCGCCGCGCAGCAACGCGAGGCGGCGGAGATGACGGTCCTGTTCGATCGCGTACATCCCGAAGCCGCCGGCCAGCGCGACCGCGCAGATCTGCAGCACTCCGGACGACGCGAACACAGCGAACAGCGCCACGAAGCCGCACGCGAGCATGACGCCCGCGATCTGCAGGCGCCGGTGCGCGATCGCGCGGTCGGTCAATGGCTGGTCGGTCGGCAGTCCGACCGAGCGCTCCTCTCGGGCAATCTCACGATCGAGTGTGGTGACGGTTGCCGGCATGGCTCCCCCCTCCTGGTGCCCCGGTCCGTTTCCAACTACATCGAGCAAATGGCGCCTCAGACTTGAGCGGCGACCTCGAAGACGACGTCGTGATCTCGGGTCAGCCACACGATGCCGTTGTCGGTCGGGTAGCCGCGGCCCTGGATGTTGAACATGCGCACGTGGTCCGCGCCCACCGGATAGGGCCCCCAGTGCCAGGTGCCGCGGTGCAGGTGCACACAGGTGAGGCGCGGGAGCGCGAACGCCCGAACCGCGTCGAAGTGCGACGGTTCCGAGAAGTCAGCGGCGGGGGGAGCGACGACGACGACCGCGTCGGTGTCCAGCGGCATCAGCGTCTGGGTGTGCGTGTCGTGACGATTGAGCAGCTCGCACCGGAGCCGGCCGGCGCGGACCTCGATCTCATCGAGCGAATGGCCGATGTAGTTGACCCAGCCGTCGTTCAAGAGGAACTCGAGGTCGGCGGTCGGGTTGCCGTCGCCTTCTTCGGGCGGCAGCACGCCGTAGGGAGCGAACGATGTGATCGTCGCCTCGACCGGCTTCAGTTCGACGGTCCTCGGGTCGCCCATCGCACCTCCTGGCGTACGCTTCGGGAGGAAACTCTACGGAGGTTGCGAGATGGACGTGCGGTCGATCGAGGGCGTCGAGCCGGTCGTCGAGCACAACGGCACGGTGCCGGTGTGGTGGCTGGTGAACCCGCGTGAGATGTTCGAGATCACCAAAGGCGGCCACCTGGAGCTCGTGAGCGAATTCGAGGTTGCGGGCGGGGGCTTCGTCGACCCGCACAATCATCCGACGCACGAGTTCTATTACGTGACAGCGGGGCGCGGGATCATGACGATCGAGGGCGAAGACCGCGAGATCCGCCAGGGCGACCTCGTGCACATCCCGCCCAACGCCGTGCACTCGCTCCGGCCGGTCAGCGACCACGCGCCGATCCATTGCTTCTGCTTCGCGGTCGGTGTCGATGGTGCAGGAGCCGTCAACTACACGGACCACTAGCGCGTGGCTCGGGTCCTTGTCACTCGCCGTCTCCCGGACGGCGGGCTCGACCCGCTCGCGCACCACGAGATCATCGGGCCCAAGCCCGACGACTCGCCGTACACACACGACGAACTGTGCACGCAAGCCTCCAAGAGCGAGGCAATCGTCTCGCTGCTCACCGATCGCATCGACGCTGAAGTCATCGAGGCGGGCGCGGGTTCGGTGCGCGTCATCGCCAATGTCGCGGTCGGGTACGACAATGTCGACGTGCGGGCGGCCGACGCGCACGGGATCACGGTGTGCAACACACCTGGTGTGCTCGACGAGACGACCGCCGACCTCGCGTTCTCGTTGATCCTCGCGGCGTCGCGCCTGGCCGGCGACGCCGAGCGAGACCTGCGGTCGGGTCAATGGCACGGGTGGGGCATCACGCAGTACCTCGGGCGCGACGTGCACGGCGCGACGCTCGGGCTCGTCGGCTTCGGTCGTATCGCCCGCGCCGTCGCGCGCCGGGCCCAGGGGTTCGCCATGCGCGTACTGCACCACGCTCGCCGCGACACCAACGATGAGGGATACGTCGCCGACCTCGACGCGCTGCTTCGCGAGGCCGACATCGTGTCGTTGCACGTGCCGGGCGGTCCCGACACGCGCCACTTGATCGACGCCCGGCGCCTCGCGCTCATGCAGCCGACGGCGGTGTTGGTGAACACCGCCCGGGGCACCGTCGTCGACGAAGCCGCGCTGGCGGAGGCGTTGCAAGCCGGACGGCTGTTCGCAGCCGGCCTCGACGTGTACGAGCGCGAGCCCGCGATCTCACCCGAGCTGTTGGGAGCTCCGCGCACGGTGCTGCTGCCGCACATCGGATCGGCGTCGCAGGCGACCCGCACGCGGATGGCGACGACGGCGACCTCGGCGGTCGCGACCGTGTTGGAGGGTGGCACGCCGCCGAATATCGTGAAGCCGTGAGCAAGATCCCGATCGCGTGCACGCTGACCGCCGACGAGCAGGTCGATCGCGGCGGCGAGTGGGCACGGATGCTGACCCGAGCCTCGACCCGCGAGCTCACCGACGCCGGCGCTCAGCTCACGTTCCCGCGTGATGCCGCGCTTACGACCGAGCTCGCCGACCTCGTTGCACGCGAGGTCGACTGCTGCGGCTTCTTCACGTTCACACTCACGGTCTCCCACGACACACTCGTGTTGGGTATCAGCGCACCCGACGAGGCCAAGGAGCTGGTGACAGCTTTCGTTGCAAGCACCTAGCCTGCGCGTCATGAGCGAGCAGGTGCGCGGCGTCGTCGCGAAGGCCGGCAAGGAACCCGTTTCCGTCGAAACCATCGTCGTGCCCGATCCCGGGGCCGGCGAGGTGAAGGTGCGCGTGCAGGCGTGCGGCGTCTGCCACACCGACCTGCACTATCGCGAGGGTGGCATCGGCGACGACTTCCCGTATCTGCTCGGTCACGAAGCCGCGGGTGAGGTGGAAGCGGTCGGCGCCGGTGTCACGAGCGTCGCGCCCGGCGACTTCGTCGTACTGAACTGGCGGGCAGTGTGCGGCGAGTGCCGGGCGTGCCGCCGGGGTCGTGCGTGGTACTGCTTCAACACGCACAACGCGCAACAGAAGATGACGCTCGCGGACGGCACCCCGCTGTCACCCGCGCTCGGTATCGGCGCGTTCGCCGACAAGACCATCGTGGCGGCGGGCCAGGCGACGAAAGTCGACGCTCGGGCCGACGCCACCGAAGCCGGACTCCTCGGTTGCGGCGTGATGGCCGGCTTCGGCGCCGCGACGTACACCGGAGGGATCGGCCGGGACGACACCGTCGCGGTGTTCGGCTGCGGAGGTGTCGGCGACGCCGCGATCGCGGCGGCCCGGCTCGCGGGCGCCCGCACGATCATCGGCGTCGACCTTGACGCCGCGCAAGCTCGAGTGGGCAATCGGCTTCGGTGCGACCCACACCGTCGACGCGTCGAAGGAAGACCCCGTCGAAGCCGTGCGCGCGCTCACCGAGGGCAACGGCGCCGACGTGTGCATCGAGGCGGTGGGCCGTCCCGAGGTGCTGAAGCAGGCGTTCTACGCGCGCGATCTCGCGGGCACGGTCGTGCAGGTCGGCGTGCCGACACCCGACATGGCGCTGCCCGACATCCCGATGATCGACTTCTTTGGCCGGGGTGGTGCGCTGAAGCCGAGCTGGTACGGCGACTGCTTGCCGTCGCGCGACTTCCCGACGCTCATCGACCTGTACCTACAAGGCCGCTTTCCGCTCGACAAGTTCGTATCAGAGACGATCAGCCTCGACGACGTCGAGTACGCGTTCCACAAGATGGAGCGGGGCGAGGTGCTGCGGTCGGTCGTCGTGCTCTAGCGCGGTCGCGCCCCTACGGCCGCAGGCGGTTCGGGCCGCGGAACAAGAACATCGCATCGCGGATGCTCGAGAGTCCGAGCAACATCATGACAATGCGGCTGAGTCCGATGCCGAAGCCACCGTGGGGCGGGCATCCGTACTTGAAACAGTCGAGGTAATAGTCCATCCCGTCGGTCGAGACGCAGGCCTCCCGCGCTTGTTCTATGAGGACCTCGTAACGGTGCTCGCGCTGCGCGCCGGTCGTGATCTCGATGCCGTTCCACAGCAAGTCGAAACTGCGCGTCAGCGTGGGATCGGTTACGTCGCGCATGTGGTAGAAGGGCCGCACCGCGACGGGATAGTGCGTGAGGAACGTGAACTCGTGCGATTGTTCGGCGGTAGTGCGCGCTGACGCGCGTCGCTCGCCGTCCGGGTCGAGGTCGAGCTTTCCGGGAACGGACGGCTCCCACCCTTCTTCGCGCAACGCCTCGATCTCGTCGCCGAGCCGACGGCGGGGAAACGGGCGCGCCGGCACGGTCACGTCGATGCCGAAGCGCGCCTTGATCATCTCACCGTGATGGTCGGCGACCGCGCTGATCGCGGCGACGAGCAGCTGCTCTTCGATGTCCATGACGTCGTCAACCGACTCGATCCACGCCAGCTCGACGTCAATACCCGTGAACTCCGTGGTGTGGCGCGTCGTGAACGAGGGCTCGGCCCGGAACACCGGCCCCACCTCGTACACGCGCTCGAAGCCGGCTGCGATCGCCATCTGCTTGTAGAACTGCGGTGACTGGGCAAGGAATGCGGTCTGATCGAAGTACTTCACGCGGAAGACCTCGCTGCCCGATTCGGATGCGTTCGCCATCAGCTTCGGCGAGTGCAGCTCCAAGAATCCGAGCCGGCGCGCTTCCGCGCGCATGCCGTCCTCGAAGGTCGTCTGTACCTCGAAGGTCTCGCGTTGGCCCGCACGCCGGAGATCGAGAAAGCGGTAGTCGGAACGGTGATCGACCGACGATTTCTCATCGATTGGAAGCGGTTGGCGCGCGATTCCTTCGAGACGTACCGACTCGACCCTCACCTCGAGTCCCCCGAGCTTCACACGTGCGTCCGCAACGACTCGACCGGACACGGTGATGGCCGACTCCGGCTTGAGGGCATCGATCTCGTGTTCGAGGCTCGGATCGTCGGCTGCGCCGCGCTCGTGGACGAGCTGCACGAGGCCGGTCGGATCACGGAGGATCACGAACTGCATCCGGCTCTGCAATCGCAGGCTGTGCACCCATCCGTGCAGCAGAACTTGCTCGTCGATCTGCTGCGGCAATGACGAGATGAGAGTTCGCTCCACTCCGCCCCAGGCTAGGCGCTCGCTAATCTGCGGCGATGGCCGACAACAAGGAATGGGGACCGCTCGCTCCGCTGATCGGGGAGTGGGAAGGCACCGACGGTCTCGACGTCTCATACTGCAACGCCGAAGCGTTCGTAAAGGACACGCCGTATCGCGAGAAGGTCTCGATGAAGCCATTCGGGCCGGTCGAGAACGGCACGCAGGTGCTGTACGGCCTCGACTATCGAATGGCCGCGTGGCGCGGAGACGAGGAGAACCCGTTCCACACCGAGGTCGGGTACTGGCTGTGGGACGCGGCCGACCAGCAAGTCACGCGCTGTTTCGTCATCCCCCGCGGAAGCGTGGTGATCGCCGGCGGTGATGCCGCTCCGGGCGCGAAGAATTTCACGATGCAGGCCGACTGCGGCTCCGAGACGTACGGCATCCTGTCGAACCCGTTCCTGGCCAAGGCAGCACGCACCTCGCGCTACGCGTGCACGATCACCGTGAACCCCGACGGCTCGTGGACGTACGACGAGTGCTCCACGATGGATCACGCGTGGTTTGGTGGCGTGGTCGAGCACACCGACCGCAACACGCTGCGCAAAGTCGGTTAGTTATCCCGGTCGATCGGCGCGGTGTCGAGGCCGAGCAACTCCACGGTCGTGCGGCCGGCCCTGAGCTGCTCGAAGTAATGCTGCTCCTTCTCGGCGCGTGCCGTGCCGGCTACTCGTACGTCCTCGACGTGGGCGTGCGGGATGACGACCACGCCGTCGGTGTCGCCGACGATCCAGTCTCCGCGCTCGACCTCCACGTCGCCCACGAGCGCGGCGTCGCCGATGCGGCCTGGGTGCGTTTTCGTCGCCCCCCGCAAGGCGATCATCGCCGAGAAGACGGGAAAGCCGTGCGCTTGCAATGCGTCGACGTCGCGGACACCGCCGTCGATCACGAGGCCGGCAATGCCGCGCGCCTCCGCCGCGGTCGTGAGCACCTCACCCCAGTAGCCGCGCGCCGGTTCAAGCCCCACACTGACGACGAGCACCGATCCCGCAGGCGCCTCGGCAACCGCGACGTGGATCGCCAGGTTGTCGGCCGCGCTGCACCCGACCGGGAACGCGGGACCGCTGACGCGGGCGCCCGGCCAGACGGGACGGATGCGGAGTGCCATCGGGCGACCGCCACTCTCGCCGAGCGTGGCGGCACCGAGAGCGGCAAGTGCGGATGCGAGGTCGTCGGTCATGCGTGCGTACTTGGCGGAGGGCGAGGGATTTGAACCCTCGAGGGGACTTATCACCCCCTACTCGCTTAGCAGGCGAGCACCTTCGGCCACTCGGTCAGCCCTCCGGAATCATCGATTATACGGTGGCGTGTTCAGGGCAGCGACGAGCGACTTCTCGCACCCCTGGCTCGTGAGTTGTTGCTGGTCACGCTGGAGCGCCGCCCGTGTCGGCGCCGCGCGAGCGAACCCGATCGCTGTGAGCGCGGCGCACGGGAAGTAGACCCACGCGGTATGCAACAGGAAGGTAGCGACGAACCCGATCAGCGCGATGACCTCCGCGGACGCAAGCCGTACGAAGAACCGCGAGCGGTACGAGGCCAGAAGTGCGTCACACACGAGCGGCCTCTCCAGCCGAGACAAGACGGCATAGTCAACGAACGCCACCAGTACCATCACGCCGACAAAGACGAGCGCCGCCGAGCCACCACCAGTCAACGGCACAATGAACAGGAGCACGAATCCGAACATCGCGATGGCGTTGCAGAACGCGATGAACAGCATCCTGAACTGACCAACGCCGTTGAGGCCGCCTTGATGTCTGATGCGGCGTTTCAGCACGCCGGGGACCAGCAGCATCCAGAGAGTGCGTGCATCGACCGGCCAGCCTGGGTCTTCGTCGTCGTTCACGGGTTGCGCGCTTGGCCGACGTACATGTAGCCGAACGCTTTCGGGCCCTTCAGGTTGAAGTTCCGGATCTTCTCGATCTCGAAGCCGGCGTCGGTGAGCAGTGTGTCGATCGGCCGGTTGAGATGGCAGCCGCCGGCGAGCTTGTTCTGCAAACCGTTCAGCCGGTCCTGCGTGCGGGCGACCTTCGGGTCGGGCGCGTGCCCGTGCTCGGCGAAGTGGAACCGTGCGTCCGGCTTCATCACGCGGCGGAGCTCGCGCAGCGCGCCGCGGACATCGGGAATCGTGCACAGGGTCATCGTCGACAGCGCGCTGTCGAACCGGTCGTCGGGGAAGTCGAGGTGCTCGCCCTCGAGTCCACCGACGTGAACGTCGGCCGGCGCGGCGGCGATGCGCTTCGCCGCAAGTTGCAGCGCGACGCGGGAAGGGTCAACTGTCCACACGCCGGTGACCTCGGGCGGGAGATAGGGGAGGTTCAGACCGGAACCGAAGCCGAGCTCGAGGACGTCGCCCGTAAGGCCTTCGCACACCTCCCTGCGGACCTTGCCGAACTCCTTGTTGCCGAGCATGACGTTGATGAAACGCGGGAGGAATTGATCGTTGTAGAACCCCATCGCCCACAGGGTACGGTCGTCGTATGACACCGGTCGAGGCCCTCGAACGGATC
Source organism: uncultured Actinomycetes bacterium (assembly GCA_963837155.1). Lineage (GTDB taxonomy): Bacteria > Actinomycetota > Acidimicrobiia > IMCC26256 > PALSA-610 > DASQHW01. The sequence continues at coordinate 607,988 of CAWIMB010000001.1, forward strand.
GCGGAGCTGCTCATCCGTGGCCGCGCGCCCGTGTATCGCGCCCAGGCATTCCGACACGCCGCGCGCGAGATTGCGCGCGTCGACGAAGCTGAGCTGCGCTTCCTCGCGGACAACGGACGCCTGACCGAGCTTCCGGGTGTCGGCGACAAGACCGCGGCCGTGATCGTGGAGGCGCTCGACGGCAAGACGCCCGAGTATCTGCAGAAGTTGCTTGCAACCGCCGACGACCACAGCGACGAAGGCGAAGCGCTGCGTGTGCAGCTGAAGGGTGATCTGCACGTGCATTCGGACTGGTCGGACGGCGGGCAGACGATTCGCGCGATGGCGGAGAAGGCACGCTCCCTTGGGCACGACTACTTCGCGCTCACCGACCATTCGCCCCGGCTCACGATCGCGAACGGTCTGTCCGCGGAGCGCCTGTCCGAGCAGCTCGACGTGATCGCAGCGTTGAACGAGGAGCTTGCGCCGTTCCGCATCCTCACCGGCATCGAGGTCGACATCCTCGAGGACGGCGCACTCGACCAGTCCGAAGCGTTGCTCGAGCGCGTGGACGTCGTCGTCGCCAGCGTGCATTCGAAATTGCGGATGGAGCCGGTCGCCATGACGCGTCGCATGGTCGGCGCCATCGCGAGCCCGCACAGCGATGTACTCGGTCATTGCACCGGTCGGCTCCTGACCGGCCGCGGCCGTCCGAAGTCGCAGTTCGACCACGAGGTCGTGATCGAGGCCCTGCGCACCTTCGACACCGCGCTCGAAATCAACTGCCGGCCGGAACGGCTCGATCCGCCGCGCGAAATCCTGCGCAAGGCCGTCGACGCGGGCGTAAAGATCGCGATCTCCACTGACGCGCATGCGACCGATCAGCTCGAGTGGCAGCCGTACGGCACCGACCGCGCTGCCGAATGCGGCGTGACCGCCGAGCGCGTGGTCAACGCGTGGTCGGCCGATGACCTGCTCTCGTGGTGCGCGTCGCACCCGACGCCTTAGGGATTGCCTCAGTCGCGTCCTGCGATCGTCGCTTCCCATGGCGCGAGATGCAGCGTGCTCGATACGCGCTCGTTGTCGCGCGCGCGGATCGTCGAGATGCGGATCTCTCCCGGCCCGACACCGGCAACCGTGGCGGGCTCGTCGGAGAGGTTGCACGCGACGATCGTGCGACGGCCGCGGCGCCATGCCCAGACCCGCTCGTCGGAGCCAGGCATCGTCTCGTAGCCGCCGCGCTGGAGGTCCGCCAGTTCGTTGCGCAGACGAATGAGATCGCGGGTCAGCGTCAGCATCGAGTCAGGATCGTTGCGTTGTGCCTCGACGTTGTTCGCGCGGTAGTCGCCGTACGGGAGCCAGGGCTCGACGCCCGCCTTGCTGAAGCCCGCTCCCTCGGCGGCCGTCCAGTGCATCGGCGTGCGTTCCGGATCGCGGCCCATGCGCGGGCCGTGGAACTTGCCGACCGGGTCGAGCACACGCTCGGGCGGGACGTCGGTGTCGGGCATGCCGATCTCGTCGCCGTAGTAGAGGAACGGCGTGCCGCGCAGCGCCATCAGCATCACCATTGCGGCGCGGGTACGGGCGGGGTCGTTGTCGCCCCAACGGGTGGGGAACCGGTGGTTGTCGTGGTTGCCACCGGTCCACACCGGCCATGCGGTCCCGGGGAGGAGGCGTTCGGCGGTCTCGATCGCGGTGCGCAGCTCGGCGGCGCGAAAGCGCGAGTGGATCAGCATGAAGTTGAACGCGAGATTGAGCTCGTCGTCGTTGCCGTAGAAGGTGGCAAACGCTTCCGGCTCGAGCACGTACGTCTCGCCGATGAGCGCTCGCGGCGGGTCGTAGCTGTCGGCGAGCTTGCGCCAACGCCGGAGTACGTCGTGCACCTCGGGCCGGCACGCGTTGTACAGCGTGCGCTGGCCTCGCAGCTGCACGTACCAGTGGTCGTCTTTCGTCGACGGCGGGTTGTCGCGCAGCTCGACGTCCTTCACGATCGAGTGCGCGACGTCGATGCGGAAGCCGGCGACCCCACGGTCGAACCAGAAGCGCAGGATGTCGTCGAACGCGTCGCGCACCTCAGGGTTCCACCAGTTGAGGTCGGGCTGCGACGGCAGGAACTGGTTCAGGTAGTACTGGCCGGTGTGCTCGTCGAGGGTCCACGCGGGCACGCGCGGGTCGAACGCCATGTTCCAGTTGTTCGGCGGTGAGCCGTCGGGCTTGGGATCGGCCCACACGTACCAGTCCCTGTGCTTGGCCGTGCGCGACGACTTGGAGTCTTGGAACCACGCGTGCCGGTCGCTCGTGTGGTTCGGAACCAAGTCCATGACGACGCGAATGCCACGCTGGGCGGCTTCCTCGATGAGCTCGTCGGCGTCGGCGAGCGTGCCGAGCGCGGCATCAACGTTCACATAGTCGGCGACGTCATAACCCCAGTCGTCGTTCGGCGACGGCATGATCGGGTCGAGCCAGATGCCTTCGACGCCGAGCCACTGCAGATGATCCAGGCGCTCGGTAATGCCGCGCAGGTCGCCCACGCCATCGCCGTTCGTGTCCATGTAAGAGCGCGGATAGATCTGATACAGCACGCCGTCGCGCCACCACGTGTGTCCCGGCGAGTCGGCAGGCATGTCCGGCATGGCCGCGCACGCTATATCCCACCAACAGTTGGCAGCGTTTTCCGCGCATAGCGCGGGTTTTGCTGCCAACTGTTGTGGCTTTCAGTTCGCGGCGGCGGCGGGTTCGGTGGGGTCGCCGATGGCGAGCGACCACATGCGGGCGTACTGGCCCCGCTGGGCGAGCAGCTCGTCGTGCGTGCCGTCCTCCACGACAAGGCCGTGATCGATGACCACGACCCGGTCGGCGAGGCGCGCGGTCTGCAGGCGGTGCGCGATGAGGATCGTCGTCCGCCCGTGGGCGGCGACACCCATCGCGGCCTGCACCTTCGCCTCGGTCTGAAGGTCGAGGTTCGAGGTCGCTTCGTCGAGCAGCAGAATGGCGGGATCGACGAGGTGGGCGCGCGCCAACGCGATCAGCTGCCGTTGCCCCGACGACAGCGAACGGCCCCGTTCGCTCACCCATTGCAAGTACCCGCCGGGCAGCGACGCGATGAAGTCGTGCGCGCCCACGGCCCGGGCTGCGGCTTCGACCTCGGCATCGGTGGCCGCCTCCCGGCCGTAGGCGATGTTGTCGCGGATCGTGCCCGAGAAGAGGAACGCCTCTTGGGGCACGACGCCGAGCTGCTGGTGAAACGCGACCTGGTCGTAGGCGTTCACGGGAACGCCGTCCACGCACACCCCGCCGGCGGTCGGGTCGTAGAAGCGCGCGACGAGCTTCACGACCGTCGACTTCCCCGCGCCCGTTTCACCGACGAGCGCGACCGTCTCGCCGGGCACGATGTGGACACTCACACCGCGCAGCGCGTCGTCGAATGCATTGGCATACCGGAACCGCACGTCGTCGAGCACGACCTCGCCGCGCAAACGGGGCACCTCGACCGGCGAAGCGGGCGGTGGCACCGTCGTCGGTGTCTCGAGCAACTCTGTAATGCGCGACACGGCGACGCGGGCCTGCTGGTACGAGTCGAACACCTGCGAGAGCTGCTGGATCGGCGCGAAGAACAGGTTCAGGTACAACAAGAACGCGATCAGCTCACCAACGGTCAGTGACCCGTTGGCAACCAACACGCTTGAGGCACCGAGTACGACGCACACCGCGATGTCGGAGAGGAAATCGACGAACGGGAAGTACATCGCCACCAGCCGCTGCGCGCGCACCCGAGCGTCGCGGTAACCGGCTGCAACTTCCTCGAACTGCTCCTGATTGCGCTCCTCGCGCACGAACGCCTGCGACACCCGCACTCCCGACAGGCCCTCCTGGAGGTTGGCGTTCACCGCCGCGATGCGTTCGCGCGCCGACTCGTAGGCCTTCGACGATGCGTTCCGGAACAAGACGGTTGCAATGAAGAGTGGCGGCAGGATCGTCGCCGTAACGAGCGCGAGCTGCGGGTTCATGATCGTGAGTGCGATGCCGACGCCAAAGAACGTCACCAGGTTGACGAGCGCGTTCACGAGGCCGTTCTGCAGCAGCTGCGAGAGCGCGTCGATGTCGGTCGTCATGCGGGTCATGATGCGACCCGCCATCTCGTTCTCGTAGTAGTCGACGCCGAGTCGTTGGAGATGCGCGAAGACCTTGATCCGTAGCGCGTGCAGCAGTCGTTCCGAGGTGCGGCCCATCACGCGTGCCTCGGCCCACATGATCCACCAGTCGAGGAGCGCAATCACCAGGAACGCGAACGAGGCCGCCCACACGGCCCGCATCGATTGGTCGGTGATACCGCTGTCGACGCCGTACCGTACGAGAATCGGCCCCGCGAGCGTGCATATCGCGTCGAGCGCGACCAGCAACATGCCGACGAGCAGCCACCCGCGATAGCGCTTCAAGAACCGGAAGAACCGGAATGAACGAACGGGCCGAGCCTCCGCCGCCACGTCGACGTGCGGATCGGCGGTCGCTGGCGGCAGCGCATCCACCTGCGCGAACAGCTCGGGCGTCGGCGCGAGCGCGCCGCCCATCCCACCCATCCAGTTCCCGCCCCCGCCCCCGGCCACGCGCATCTGCGCGGGGTTCGCGGGCCGGGTCGCATCTGCGACTTGCGCGTCACGCAACTCGTCGGCGTCGAGACCACGCCACGCCGACACCGTGATCCCGTCGACCTGGTGCTCGTCGCCGTCGATCGCGACTTCGGGCGCATCGAGCCCTTCGGCGTCGTCGCCTGGTCCCGACAGCAGCATGCGGTAGAGCGGACAACGCGCCCACAGCTCTTCGTTGGTACCGCTGTCGAGCACGCGACCCTTGTCCACAACCACGATCCGGTCCGCGAGCGACAGCGTTGACCGCCGGTGCGCGATGAGGATCGTCGTGCGCCCGCGGGCGATCCGCCGCAGCGTCGCGTGGATCTCTTCCTCGATGCGCGCGTCGACCGACGACGTCGCATCGTCGAGCAGCAGGATCTCCGGGTCGGAGAGCAACGCGCGGGCGAGCGCCACCCGCTGGCGCTGGCCGCCCGACAAGGTGAGGCCCTGTTCACCAACGACAGTGTCGTAGCCCTGCGGTAGGCGCTCGATGAACTCATGGGCTTCCGCGGCACGGGCCGCGGCCTCGACCTCGGCGGGCGTGGCGTCGGGTCGCCCGAACGCGATGTTGCTGGTGATCGTGTCCGAGAACAGGAACGAGTCCTCGAACACCACGCCGATGCTGCCCCGTAGCGACTGCAACGTGACGTTCCGCACGTCGATCCCGTCGATCGAGACCGCGCCGTCGTGCACGTCATAGAAGCGAGGCAACAGCAGGCCAACCGTCGACTTCCCCGAACCCGAACTGCCCACCAACGCGACGGTCTCCCCGGGCGCAACCGTGAGGGAGAACGCCCGCAACACGGGATCGGTCGAGGTATAACCGAACGTCACGTCGTCGAACTTCACAACGCCCCGCTCGACGTGCAGGTCGGGCGCGCCGGGCGCGTCCTGCACCATCGGCGTCGAGTCGAGGAGGTCGAAGATGCGCTCGGCGCCGGCGCGCGCGAGCTGGCCGACCGTGAGGATCGCCGCGAGCTGTCGCACCGGCGGCGTGATCAACAGCATGTAGGTGGAGAACGCGAGGAACGTGCCGTAGCTGATGTTGCCGTTGACGGCGAGCCAGCCGCCGAGTGCCAGCACGGCGACCTGTCCGAATACGGGGATCGTCTGCATCGCGGGCTGCAGGCGCGCCTGGATGTCGACGAGCCGCACCCGTGCCGCGAACATCTTGCGGGAGCGGCCGGCAAGCCGGTCGAGCTCTCTTGCTTCTTGGCCGAAGCCCTTCACCACGCGCACGCCGGTGACGTCTTCTTCGACGACGTTCGCGACGTCACCCGCCTTCTGCTGCGCATCCCAGCTTGCCGGGAACACCGATGTACGCAGCTTCATCGCGGTGAACAGCAAGGCGGGCGCGACCGCGAGCATGACGAGCGCGAGCAGTGGTGACAGCCAGAACATTGCGCCCAACGACACGATGAACAACAAGACGTTGGCAACGCCGATCGGCAGGAACTGCATGAAGCCCTGGATCAGCGCGACGTCGGACGACGCCCGGGACACGAGCTGGCCGGTCTGCAGCTCGTCATGACGAGCGAAGTCGAGGCGTTGCAGCTGGCGGAAGATCGAGGTGCGCAGGTCGTGCTGCACGTCGAGGGCGATGCGCCCGCCGCGGAACCGGCGGAAGTACGCGCATATGAACGTGGCGACCCCCATCACGATCATCAGCGCGAGCCAGGGCGCGAGCGGCCGCTCGTGCGTTGTGATCACGTCGTCGACCACAACCTTCTGCACCACCGGCAACAGCGATTGGATGAGCTGTCCGCCGATCGCGACGCCGAAGGCGACGTACGCGTTCTTCTTGTGCGGCTTCATGTAGCCGACGAGCCGGCGGACCCATCCAGGCTTCTTTCCGCTCACGCACGAACCTCGCCGTGAATTCGAGCGTGCATCCGGGCCGCGAGCGCGTCGTCGAGGTCGCCGAGCGCGGCGAGGAGGGCCGCACGGTCGCCCGCGTGCCCCAAGATCCGCTCGAGCGTCTCGGCCATCGTGCGCTCAACGACCCGCAACACCTGTTGTCCCGCCTTGGTGAGTGTGAGCCGGATCGAACGCCGGTCCCCCTGCACCGAGGCCCGTTCGATGAACCCGCGCTCGACCAGCCCGTCGACGACCGCGGTGATCGTCGGCTTGGCGACGGCGAGCCGCTCGGCCAGCAGCGACGACCGCTCGTCGCCGGCGGTCACGAGCGCGAGCACGCGGTACTGCGCCAGCGTCAGGTCGCACTCGCCCGCCGCCCGCTCGAGCGCCCGAGCCGAAAGCGCCAGCGCCCGGGCGGCGCGCGTCAGATCCGGATCCGTCATGGTGACAAGGATACCGAACCGTTAGAGGGCCGAACTATCTCGCGGTCCCGCCGTGGCAAGATCTCGGGCAATGAGCTGCGCGATCGGCATCGACGTCGGCACGACGAACGTGAAGGCCGCCCTCGTTGCCGACGACGGCACGCTGGTTGCGAGCACGCATCGAGCACTCCACACCGAGAAGCACGGCGACGTCGCCGAACAGGACGCCGACGAGATGTGGGCGCAGCTCGCGGACGCGGTACGAGAGCTCACGGCCGCCCACCCGGCCGAAGCCGGCGCCGTCACCGCGTTCGGGGTGTGTACGCAGTACTCGTCGATCGTCGCAATCGACGAGCGCGGCCACCCGGTCGCGCCGATGTTGATGTGGCAGGACCAACGCGGGACTGACTACTGCTTCGACATCATGGGCCGCGACGAGGGCGCGTTCATGCTGTGGGTCGAGCGCCACGGCATCCCGACGATCGGCAGCGGCCTGTCGCTCGGCCACATCCTGCACGTGCAACACGATCGCCCCGACGTACACGCGCTGCACGGCCGCGTACGTCGAGCCGATGGACTACGTCACTGCGCGCGCCACCGGCCGCATCACTGCGAGCCAGCACAGCACGTACATGTTCCAGCTGTGCGACAACCGAACGCTCGGTGCGACCGCGTACGACGACGATCTCGTGAAGCTGGCGGGCGTCGATCCCACGCGGCTGCCGCCGCTCGTACGCGTCGACGAAGCCGTCGGTCGGCTGCTCCCCGAGGTGGCACAAGATCTCGGTCTGCCGCCGGCGACCACCGTGTACGCCGGCACCAACGACACCGTCACGGTCGCGGTCGCGGCCGGTGCATTCACCGAAGGCCGGGCCGGCCTCGCGATCGGCACGACCAGCGTGCTCGTCGACGACGTCGCCGACTTCCGGGTCGACTTGGACCACCAGCTGTTCTCGATGCCGGGCCCGTTCGTGGATCGCTACGTCGTGTGCGCGGAGAACGGTCTCGGCGGCAAGGTCCTCGAGCACGTGCTGCAGAACATGGTGTACGCGGCCGACGAGCTGGGCGATCATCGGGTCGACGATGCGTTCGCCTCGCTCGATCCGTTGCTGCGCGCGACCGCACCCGGTGCGGGCGGCGTGATGTTCCTGCCGTGGTTCAACGGTTCGCTCGCGCCCGGCGGTGATGGCAACGCGCGCGGCGGGTTCGTGCACATGTCGCTGGACACGACGCGGCGCGACATGCTGCGAGCTGTCGTCGAAGGCATCGCCCACAACCTCGGGTGGCTGCTTCCCCATGTCGAAGCATTTACCGGCGCGCGGATCGACGAGATCGCATTCGTCGGCGGCGCCGCCCGTTCGCCGGCGTGGTGCGGGATCCTCGCCGACGTCCTCGACCGGCCGATCACCGCCCTCGACGCACCCGATCGGTCGGTGGCGCGCGCGACGGCACTCCTCGCCCTGCAGCGCAACGGCGTGCTCACCCGCGCCGACCTCGACCAGGTACCTGCGGGCGACCTCTTCGCCCCCACTGCTGCGCATCACGAGCAGTACGTCCTCCGGCAAGGTCAGTTCGAAGCCGCCTACGCGGCCCTCCTCCCGATCAGCGAGGCACTCCAATGAGTAGCCAGGCGCAGCCCGGAGGTCCGGGCGTGGTATCACCGTTCAAACGAGATAGAGGACCGAAGGGCGAAGCCGCATGAGTACTGCTTACCCGTACGCGGAAACACACGACGTGATCCGCGGCATGCCGTCCGAGGGACGCGCACGCGCGTCGATCTTGCAGGAGCTCGAAGGATTCGCCCACGACGAGGACCGCATGTGGGAAACGGGCAAGTGCTCGGGCACCATGTACTGCGGCGACCACGAGCACTACGAGTTCATGGGTCGCGCCTTCGAGCTGTTCGCGCACGTGAACGCGCTCCAGCGCGACATCTGCCCGAGCATGACCAAGTTCGAGGGCGAGATCATCGCGATGACCCTCGACCTGCTGCACGCCGACGCCGTTGCCGACACCGAGCCGGCCGGGCTCGTGACGTCGGGCGGGAGCGGCAGCATCTTGCACTCAGTGCTCGCGTACCGCGAGTGGGCGGGTGACCAGCGGGGCATCGATCGGCCCAACTTCGTCAAGCCCGAGACCGCGCACCCCGCGTTCGACAAGGCGTGTCATCTGCTCGCCGTCGAGTGTCGGCACATCCCCGTCGACCCCAAGACGACGCTCGCCGACGTCGACGCCATGGCGGCCGCGATCGACGAGAACACGATCGCAATGGTGGGTTCGGCCTGCAACTACGGCTACGGCACGATCGACCCGATCGCCGAGCTTTCCGACCTCGCGCTCGGCGCGCGGCGTCGGCTTGCACGTTGACGGATGCCTCGGCGGCTTCATCCTTCCCTGGGGACAGGAGCTCGGCTACGACATTCCCGTGTTCGACTTCCGCATCCCGGGCGTCACGAGCATCTCGGCCGACACGCACAAATACGGCTACGGGTTCAAGGGCACGTCGGTACTCGCGTTCAGGGACAAGGCACTGCGCAATGGGCAGTACTTCTTCATGACCGATTGGACCGGTGGCAAGTACGCGTCGCCCGGCATCGAAGGATCACGCTCGGGCGGATTGCTCGCCGCAACGTGGGCCGCGATGGTGAGCTTCGGGCGCGAGGGCTACCTCCGCTACGCGCGCCAGATCTTCGAAACCGCGTTCGCGATGCAGGACGCAGTGCGGTCGCATCCCGAACTGCGGATCATGGGCGCCAACCCGACGTTCTGCTTCAGCTTCACCAGCGACGCGTTCGACATCTACCACATCAACGACTTCATGCGGACGAAGGGCTGGCGCTTCAACGGCCAGCAGTACCCGAACGCGATTCACATGGCGGTGACACGGCCGCAGACCCAACCGGGCCTCGCCGACGCCTTCGCGCGCGACCTGGCAGACGCCGTGCAGTACGCGCACGAGCACAAGGACGACAAGCCCGCGACCGGCGCCGTGTACGGCGGCATCGAAGGCGGCATGACGTCTGAAGCCGACGAGTTCATCCGCTCGGTGATGACCGACATGCTCGACAAACACCAAGGCCTGCCGAGATAGACCTGACACAACTCACACCGAAATCCCAGCCTTCGATGGTCTGGTGGGCGAAATGTTCCACGTCATCTACATCAGCCGCGAGCTGCGACGGCGGGCGGGCCGCACGCTGCTGACGGCCTTGGGACTCGCGCTCGGTGTCGGCCTCGTGATTGGGATCATCGGCGTGTCGCAAGGGCTCGACGACGCGCAGGCCCACGTGCTGGCCCCGCTGACTTCGGTCGGCACCGACATCCTCGTCACCCGCGTCGCGGGCACGCCCGCGTCGGGATCAGGGTCGACGACCACAACAACTACCCCCAACAGCGGCGGCCGTGGACCGTTCGGAGGCAGAGGTGGTGGAGGAGGAGGCGGCGGCTTCTTCGGAAGCGGGGGCGGTCGCAACAACCAGTTGAACGTGCAGGATGCGAACGCGCTGCTCAACGAGAACAGCAATGTCGTGACCGACCTGTCGAAGCTCGGCAAGCCGGGCACCAAATACACGCACGACTTCTTCTTGTCCGCGACGCTGATCTCGTTTCCCCAGGCCGCGGTGAGCGACGTTGCGAAGCTTCCCGGCGTGACGAGTGCGGTGCCCGGTCTAGTGCAGCGAGTGCAGCACGAGACCGGCACCGTCCCGAACATCGTCGCGTCGATCAAGACCGGCGGGCAGACCTACACGCAGACGACCCGTCCCGCGCCGCTGACCGACGCCGAGCGCGAGGCGTTCGGCCAATGTCTCGAGGCCAAGGGCGTGCAGATCGGCGGGGGCGCGTTCGGCGGAACCGGTGGCGGTCGTCGCAGCGGCGGTGGCGGTTTCGGCGGGGGCGGGATCCGCAACAACCCTGCTTTCGAAGACTGCTTGCCGGCGCGCTTTCGCGAGTTCCAAGCGCGGTTCACAGTGCCGCTGCAAACGATCAACCAGGTCGTCAACCCCCCGCGGACTGACATCACGAACACCACGTACAACGCGGCCGGCATCGACCCGACCAACCAGCACGAAGGCCTCGTCACGATCGACCAGCTCACCAAGGGTCGTTGGCTCGGTACGGACGCGCCCAATGAGGTGCTGCTCAACGTCGCGTACGCGAATACGAAGAAGCTCGCGGTCGGCTCGAAGTTGACGATCAACGGCACGAGCTACGAGGTCGTCGGCCTCGTGCAGCCGACGCTGACGGGCAACACCGCCGACGTGTACTTCCCGCTCACCACGCTGCAGAAGCTCGCATCGAAGCAGGACCGCGTGACGCAAGTCCTCGTGAAGGCGAAGAGCTCGGGCGACGTCGACAAGGTCGCGGCCGCGATCAAGACGCAGCTGCCCGGCGCCGAAGTCGTGACGACCAAGTCCCTCGCCGACCAAGCTTCGGGCAGCCTGAAGGACGCGCACGACCTGACCAGTCGCTTCGGCGGCGTGCTCGCGGTGATCGTGCTGATCGCCGCGTTCGTTATCGCCGCGCTCCTCACGCTGTCTTCGATCGCCAAGCGCGTACGCGAAATCGGCACGCTCCGAGCGATCGGATGGTCGAAGGCGAGGGTGGTGCGCCAGATTCTCGGCGAGACGCTCGGCATCGCCATCCTCGGCGCCGGGCTCGGCCTGCTCGTCGGCTGGGGCGCGGCGACTGCGGTCAATCATTCGTCGACGCAACTCACCGCAACGACACCGGGCGTCTCGGGCACGGCGAGCGGCAGCGCCGGCGCGCTGATCGGTATCGCGCAGAGCACTGCGCAGACGACCACCAAGGTCGCCTTGAGCGCTCCCTTGCATGGGTCGACGCTGTTGCTCGGCGCGCTCTTCGCGTTGCTTGGCGGGCTCATCGCCGGCTTGGTGGGAAGTTGGCGGGCGGCGCGACTCGCGCCGGCCACGGCCCTGCGAGACATCGGATGACGGCGAACCCTCTCTATGAGTTGCGGTCGGTCGAGCGCGCGTACGGCTCCGGGGCGCGAGCCGTACGCGCGCTCGACAAGATCGACCTCACGATCGCGCCGGGCGAGTTCCTCGCCGTCGAGGGCCCGAGCGGGTCGGGCAAGAGCACGCTGTTGCAACTCCTCGGCGCGCTCGACCGTCCGACCGGGGGTTCCCTCAAGTTCGACGATCGCGAGCTGTCAACGCTCGATGATCGTGCGCTGACCCGGCTGCGTTCGCGCGACATCGGCTTCGTGTTCCAGTCGTTCAATCTCATCCCGACACTCACCGCGGCCGAGAACGTCGAGGCCGCGATGGTCCCCTTGCGACACAAGCGCGCCGACCGCCTCTCACGCGTCACCGAGCTTCTCGAACGAGTCGGCTTGGCGGACCGGTCGACGCATCTTCCGTCGACGTTGTCGGGCGGGGAGCAGCAGCGCGTTGCGATCGCCCGTGCGCTGGCCAACGAACCGCGCGTCATCCTTGCCGACGAGCCCACGGGAAACCTCGACAGCGCGACGTCGGAGGAGATCGTGCGGACACTCCAGACACTCTCCAGCGGCAACAGCGTGACCGTGATCGTCGTCACCCACGCCGAAGAGGTCGCCCGCTTTTCCCAACGTCGCGTTCGGCTGCGCGACGGCCGAGTGATCGGGGACGGCGCAACGATGCCCCCGCTCGAGACCGTGCCCACTCCGAGGCCACCCGACGTACCCATTGCCGAGGTCGAGTAGGGCGGTACAGGACACCCGAGCGGCGAAACCGGGGTTCCTGGCATTCTGGGCCGGTGTCTGCGATCTGGACAGTCGCGCACGCCGAAGTGCGCCGGAGCCTGTTCCAGCTCGCGCTCCTGGGCGTGATCGGCGGTCTGGCCGGTGCCGCGATTGGCAGCGCGCTCGCCGTCGCCCGGCGCACCGACACTGCGTACGCGCGCCTCGAGCGGGCGACGAATGCCGACGACGCGCGCGAAGCATCGTCGTTGGCGCCGACCAACCGGCGTCGGCCGAGCTCGCCGCCCGGATCGCCAAGCTCCCGCAAGTCCGCGAGAGCCGCACGGCGCCGTTCGCCGTCGGACGCCTCGACTTCGACCAGGTGGTGTACGTCGCGGTCGTCGGGGGCGCGCAACCGGGCGAAGTGCTCGACCCCGTCGTTGTACAAGGTCGCCTGCCGCGCGCCGACGCGCCCGACGAGGTCGTCATGATCGAGGCGGCGGCGCGCGACTTCCACGTCCGCCCCGGCGACGTCCTCCCACTGAAGTTCCTGACTCGCGAGGAGTTCTACAAGTTCTCGGCCAACAAGCCACTCGTCGGCCGCGGACCGCACATCGACCTCCGCATCGTCGGCACGGTTCGGATCCCAGGTCCCAAAGAGGGATACGCGCCAATCATCTCGGGCACCGCATTCGTCGACGCGCATCCCGACACGTTCGCGGCGGGCGTCGGACAGGTCGTGCGCCTGCGGAACGGGGAGCGAGACGTCGCCGCGTTCGCGGACGGCGCGGAGCGGCTTGCGTCCGACGTCCAGCTGCCGCCCAACGCATCGTTGTCGCCGGTCGCCTTCGATTCGACCGCGGCGGCTCGCTCCGAGTTGGCAGCAACAACGCGCCTCGAGGTCAGCGGTCTCCTCGTGGCCGCCCTGATCGCGGCGATCACCGGCGTCGTCGCGCTCGTGCAGGCCGCGGCCCGTCACCACGCTGGCACCGTGCCCGATCAGCAGGTACTCGCCGCGCTCGGCCTGCCGCGCGTGCGACGTGCCGCGGCGCGCGCTGTTACGGCGTTGGTGCCCGCCGCGATCGCCGTTGGACTCGTCGTGATCAGTGGCCTCGTCGCCGGGCTCGCGGAACCGCTGGGTGGAACGCGCGCGTTCGAGCCCCATCCGGGCTGGGCGCCGAACCTCTCGCTGGTGCTTCTCTCCGCGGTCGTCACGGGAATCTTGACCGTCGGCATCCTTGCGGCGTTCGCGTTTCACGCGGGAACCTGTCACGCACGTCACCGCGCGCCGCGATCCGATGCCGGCGCGCGCAGCCACCGCGTTCGGCGGCCGGCCGAGCATCGTCACTGCACTCAGGTACGCGTTCGGACGCGGGCCGGGTGCTGTGCGCTCCTCGATCGCGGCGACCGTCGTCGCAGTCTTCGGGCTCTCGGGCGTGTTGGTCTTCGCCGCGAGCCTCGATCGCCTGCGGACGACACCGCGCCGCTTCGGCTCGCCGTCCGAAATGCGGGTGGAGGATGCCACTCCCCAGGTGATCGACGCGCTCACCAAGGACGCGCGCGTCAGCACCGTGCTCGACGGGGTCGACGCCGAGGTCGAACTCGATGGCCATGTGGTGAGCGGTGGCAACTGGGAGGCGCGCAAGGGCGCGTTCCACTGGGCGCCGGGGGACGGCCGGCTGCCGGCGCGGCCCGACGAGGTCGCGCTCAGCTCGAAGCTCGCGGCGAACCTCCACAAGTCGACGGGCGATGCCGTCCTTGCCGGGCGCGAGGGCAAGCCGCCCGTGCGCCTCACGATCGTGGGGGTCGGTGTCGTCCCCGGTTTCAACAGCAACGCGTTCGGCAACGAGGCGGCGTTCACGCGCGCCGGACTCGAGGCGGTCGCGGGGTCGCCTCCGACCTTCCACGCGGGGTTCGGCGCGGCGCCGGGCACGCCCATTGCCCGCTTGGCCGACGAGTACTCGGGCCGCTACGAGCTGACTGCAGTGAGCTTTCCGCCTGGCGTCGCGAATGTCGACCAGCTGCGGGGTCTGCTGCGTGGCCTCGAGATCTTCCTCGTCGTGTTCGCGGTTCTCGGGCTCGTGCACGCCTCGACCGCGACCGCACGCCGGCGTCGAGGTGAGCTGGCGGTGCTCGGCGCGCTCGGTCTCCGGCCACGACAGCGCGCCGCGGTGCTCGTCACGATGACCGCAGTCGTTGCGCTCGTGGCCACGGCCGTCGGCGTGCCGCTCGGCCTGGCAGCCGGATCGGCCGTGTGGCGCCGCGTTGCCGAGGATGCGGGTGTTGCCGGCGACGCGTTGTTCTCGATCGGGACGATCGCGCTGACCGTCGCGGCGGCTCTGGCTGCCGCACTGGTGGTCTCGGCGCAACCCGCGTGGCGGGCGGCCCATCTCCGGCTCGGGGAGAACCTCCGGGTCGAATAGCTGCCAAACCCGCCCAAGAGCACAAGGAGAACCGCCTGATGCCACCCTGGCGGGTGAGTCGCGTACACTGGTACGAAGCATCCGCCGAGCTGGGTGATCGGGCGCGCCACAGAGAGTGCTCGCCGGGTGCCTGCGGGGCCGCTGGTACTGGGGTACCGGCGGTTCTTTCACGACAGGCGAGGGAGTCCCATTGGCCACCCGACGAACGACCTTCGACAAGCGAGAGCGCGAGCGGTCCAAGCAGGCGAAGGCAGCCGCCAAGCGGGCGCGCCGCCAGGACAAGACCGACGACGACCCCGAAGTCGCGACCAGTGAGAGCAGCGACGGCCAGTTCACGACCGAGTCGCTGCTGAAGCGCATCGAGACCTTGCACGAGGACTACGACGCAGGCCGGATCTCGTTCGAGGACTTCGACGAGCAGAAGTCCGAGCTGGTCGACCGCCTCGCAATCTGCCTGGCCGAGTAACCGGCCAGCAGCGCCGGCGCCGTCCGCTTCGTTTTTCCGGCCCCAGGGTTTCGGTGCGAACATCCGGAGATGGGATCTTCGGCGCGTTCTGAAGGACGCGGGCTGAACCGCCCGATGAGAGTTGTCTTCTATGCGTCGCTGATCCTCACCTTCATCGGCTTCGTGGATCTGTACGTCTCCGCGACTCGCACCGCGGACTACTCGCCGTGGACGATCATTCCGGCGCTGACCGCGGCATTTCTCGGAGCGGGCTTTGGAGCGGGCTTCGTACTCTTCCTGCTCGCGATTCGCGAGCGCGCCTGGGTGCGGATGCGCATTGTGTTGCTGACCGTGTGGGAGTTCACGGTCTTCATGCTGATCGCCACCCTGCTCCATCGTGACAAGTTCCACCTCGACGCGGGCACGGGGGTCGGCCGCGCCGCGGCGTGGATGTGGTTGATCGTCTACATCGCGTTCCCCCTCGTCGTCGGCGTGCTGCTGGTCGTGCAAGAGCGCACACCCGGGGTCGATCCACCCGTGACCCGGCCCTTGCCGCGCACGCTGACTGCCGCCCTGATCGCGCAGGGCACGGTGATGCTGGCGACCGGCATCGCACTGTTCGTCTCCCCGACGCGCATGGCTCGGTCGTGGCCGTGGCCGCTCACACCGCTGACGGCACGGGCGATTGGCGCGTGGTTCCTCGCATTGGGCATCGCGGCATTCCACGCGATCCTGGAACGCGACCTTCCGCGTCTGCGGCCCGCCGCCATCACGTATTTCGCGTTCGCGATCCTCGAGTTTTCCGCAGTGTTGCGGTTCCGCGACGACATGGACTGGGACTCGGGCTGGAGTTGGGTCTACCTGGCGTGGCTCGCGAGCATTGCGATCGTTGGTGCGTACGGGGTGTTCCTCGCACGGGCAGACCGGCCGAGCACGCTCGACCTCACCGCGACTGAAGAGCCTCGGCACGTCGTTCCAGACCGCGGTAGCCGCGCTCGCGCGCCGCGCTGAGCACGTCGTCGACGAGTGTTCCGGCGGATTGGCCGCGCTTGCGCAGCAGCACGGCCCACTCGAGCTTGGTGAGCGCGACCCAATACGGGGACTCCAGTCGTTCGCTGTTTTCCAATGCGTCGCGGAACGCAACCTCGGCGTCGTCGTAGCGTTCGAGGAGGCGGTCACTGATGGCGACGAAGAGCGCGAACGGACCGTCGACGGTGCAGCCGGTGTACGCGAACTGGTCACGGAACGGAGCGAGGAGTGGTTCGAGCTCCGCGGCAGTGTCGCGGTGCTCGACGATCGATGCCGCCCTTCCCAGCCCGGCCATCAGCGAACCCCAGACGATGTCGACGCGCAGACGGTCGAGTCCGGCCGCGCAGAAGCCGTCCAGGATCGCTCGCGCCTCCTCTTCTCGCCCTGCAGCCGCGTACAGGTCCGCGAGCGTGGCGCGAAAGCCGGGGATCCCGGGATTCGCGTCGGCAACCTCGGCGACGATGTCGCAGATCTCGGCCTCGCGACCCTGCGTGCGCCGGAGCGCGGCAAGCTGGCCTGCATATATGGCGAACGCGTCAGGTTGCCCGGCGTCGAGCCCGAACTGCAGCGCCTCTTCGACCATGCCTTCCGCCTGAGCGAGGTCGTCCCACAGCGTCGCGACCATCGCGTCCGACGAACTTCTTCGCCCAGACGACCGCCGGATCGCCAATCTGCTCGGCGGCGACGTGCCAATGCTCGAGGTGCTCGCGGATCCGCGCCGCGTCACCAAGCTGATACGCGACTTGTGACCGCTCGCTCTCATACCACGCCCGCCGCGCCGGATCCGCCTCCGCAAGCAGCGTTGCCTCCTCGTGGAGCAAGTCCTCGCGCCGCTGCAGGCTGTGCGGCGGAAACCAGATCTGGGCAGCGCGCAGGACGAACAGACGAGACTCGGCGTCACACCCGCCCGCCAGCGTGAGGGACTCTTCGAGCACCTCGTTCACGTCAACGTCGGGGGCGTAGAACGACTCGATGGCGAGCAGCGCGAGCAGACGGGCGCGCTGCGGAGGCGACCGGTCGCCGACTGCGTCGAGCGCGGCGTGGAGCACGTCGATCCGTTCGGCGTCGACCACGCCCGCGCTGCTCTGAAAGCCGCGGTTGTTCGCGATCGCGCTCGCGACCAAGCGGTCGGTGTCGCCGCGCTCCTGTGCCAGCCGCGCCGCGTCGATCAGCGTCTCGCGAAAGGCCGGGACGCCGGCGAGACGTTGCGCAACACCGAGCCGGATCAGCGTGTCGCACCGCTCGACGTCGGACGCCGCGACCTGATCGACGAGCTCGAGCGCCTGCGAGAACCACCGCACCGCCTCGTCCGGAGCCAGACGCTCCTGCGCCTGATCGCCGGCCGCGATCGCATAGGCGTAGGCCTTGGAGGCATCTTCGGTCTGGGCGGCCTCGAACCAGTGACGAGCGAGCTCGCTGACACGTTCCGTACGAGCGCGGGGCAGCGACTCGAGCTCCTCGGCGATGCGCCGGTGCAACCGGCGACGGCACGCGGTCGACAGATCGTCGGAAAGTGTCCGCTGGATCAGCGCGTGCACAAAGGTGTATCGATCGGCGGTTGCCGGGACCTCGCCGATGACGAACGCTCGTGTCGCCTGCTCGAGCACGTCCAGCAGGCGATCCTCATCCAGATCGGCGACCCGGGTGAGCAGCGGCAGGTCGAAGTCGCGGCCGATGACCGCCGCGATCGACAGCACACGCGCGCTGTCCTCTCCCAGCCGTTGCACACGCCGGCCGACAACCTCGCGTACCGAGACGGGAAGGCCCGTCGATCGCAGCTCAGATGTTGCGATCGTTCCCGTCTCGACCAGATGACGAAGAATCTCCGTCACGAAGAACGGATTGCCGTTCGTCTCTTCCCGGAGCTCGTCCCGGAGCGCGGTGCCGGCGTCGTCGATCTCGTGGCCCGCAAGGGACTCCATCAACGCGAGCAGCTCCAAATCGTCGAGCCCTTCGAGCGACACCCGCTCGACCGCACTCTCGCGATGCAACGCCGCGAGGGCCTCGGTGAGGGGATGGCTCGCGCCGATGTCGGTCTCGCGGAACGTTCCCAGCACCAGCAGCCGCAAAGGAGTCGCATTCGAGGCGACATGCCGCAGGAGTTGCAGCGTCGTGCGGTCCGCCCAGTGCAGGTCGTCGAGCACGAGTACGACGCTGGTCTGCAGTGACGCGCGCGCCAGGATGTCGACGACCGCGCCGAACAGCAGATGGCGCTCGGTGTCACGATCGGACGAGCGAGAGCTCGGCACGTCGTGGATACGGCGCGTCAGGGCTGGCACCAGCGTGACGAGGTCTCCGCCGCGATGCTCGACGTGCTCGCGCAGCACGTCCTCGGGCACGTGCTCGACCAGATGCGTGAGCGCCTCTCCCCACGGTTGGTAGGGAACGGCGAGATCCTCGTCGCAGCGGCCGTACAGCACGATCGATCCGTGCTCGTGGGCGTCCGCCGCGAAGGTCGACACCAACGTCGTCTTTCCGATGCCCGCCTCTCCCGAGAGCAGCACGACGCGCTGGTGCGCGGCGACATCGGCATGCTTCAGCGCGTCATGCAGCAGTGCTTGTTGCGACACGCGGCCGATGAACACCGCGCCCTCGGCGGGCTCGAGGCGCGCCGGGAGCGGCACGGCCGCCGCGGCCGCGGGCACCAACGGTGTCCAACGCACCTCGTGAACGACGACCGGCGTGTCGATGCCCTTCAGCTCGAGCGGCCCGATCGCGCGGAACTCGAACCCGCCGCGCGTCCCGGCGAGGAGTCGCACAATCTCGGTCGCAAAGATCTGCTCGGCGCCGGCTTTGGCGCACACGCGGGCCGCCTCAACCACGGGGACGCCGTAGTAATCGCCGTCGTCGACGTCGGCCTCGCCCGAGGAGATCCCGATCCGAATCGACAGCGGGTCGGGCGTGTGTTGATTGCGCTCGTGCAGCGCCTGCTGCATCGCGACCGCGCAACCAAGGGCGTTGATCACCCCGTCGAACGCGACCATGAGCCCGTCACCGAGGCTCTTCACCTCTCGGCCGCGGTGCGCACCGATTGCCGTACGCATGAGCTCGAACAGCTCGCGCCGGATCGGCTCGGCCCGCTCTTCACCGACCCGTGTCAAGAACTCGGTCGAGCTCACCACGTCGGTGAAGAGCACGGTCACGGTCTCCGAAGCCATGCGCGTTTGAGGGTAGCGACCCAGACGCTCGGACCGAAGTGGTCAGCCCGGCGTGGGCGGCCCGTCGAACGGTGCCCTGCCACTCCTCGCGAGCCGCTCGAGCTCCTCGATCGCGCGCATCGCCGCGGCCGCGGCTTGCGGATACTGGTCGGGAACACCGAGCGCGTGGAACTCGTCCTCGTCGAGGCGGATGATGACGGCGCGATCGGCGGAGACCCAAAGATCGAGCTCGAGGTCGACGGAAACGAGGATGCCGCTGTCGATCTCGGCCGGTCGCGCAACGTCGCAGTACCAGCCTTTGAACACACCAGCTGCCGAGCGGATCGCCTTGACCGAATACCAGCGGTCGCGCCAGTAGTGCTCGGTCCAGACATCGCCGAGTTCGAGGACGACAAAGCCCAGGTCGTGTGGCACCGATTCGGCAAACTCGGCTTCAACCACAACGTGATTTCCGTCGTCGGACAACACGACCCGCGGTACTCGAGCAGCCCATTGTGCGTGACCAGTTGCACGAGGACCGGCGTCTGCGCCACGAACGCCGACGCTAGCGATTCAAAGGTGAGCGGGGTATCTCGCTGAGTAGAGTCAGCGAATGGACGACGCGGTCGAGATCACGACCGTCGATCCGCAGCATTCAAACGCCGAATACTGCCTATGCGAGTACTTCGCAGAACTCGACCGGCGCTTCGACGCCGGATTCGACCCCGCGCTGAGCATCTCCGCCGACGCGGATGAGCTTCGACCCCCGGCTGGTCTGTTCCTTCTCGCGTCACTCCGGTCGGATCCGATCGGCTGCGGCGCGTTGAAGTTCCACGACGACGCGCCAACCGAGATCAAACGGATGTGGGTCGCTGATGCTGCGCGTGGCCTCGGTGTCGGTCGTCGCCTCTTAGAGGAGCTCGAGGTCGAAGCATTGCGTCGTGGGAGTCGCGTCTCTCGGCTCGAGACCAATCGGTCGCTGATCGAGGCCATCGCGATGTACCGATCCGCCGGCTACGTCGAGGTCGAAGCCTTCAACCACGAGGCCTACGCGGACCACTGGTTCGAGAAACGTCTGACTCCACGCGTCGGCGAATGAACGTCAGTCGATCCGTGCGGTGCGCATCCGTTCCAGCGCGCGGTCGACAGTCGCGTACATCATGCGGATGTCCTGCCGGCGACCGCGATCGATCAAGTCGGCGACCTTGTCCGCCCCCAGCGCGTCATGGAGCTCCGCACGCAGACGCGCATCTGCAAGCTCGTCGCGCGCCATGACCCTGAGCTCGGGAAGCAACGCTTCCGCGACACCGAGCAGCTCCGCAGCGAGCATGTGGTCAACCACCGCGATCGTTACCGCGAGTTGGCGCACCGATGCCGCCTGTACGTACCGATCACCGTGATCCCGAATGAGATGGGCGGCGGCCGCGGCAGCGGCGCGCCGCCAGTGAGGTCCTCGACATCGCGACGCCCGAAGTACGCGACGTACGGCTCGTCCGCTCCATCAGCGACGTCCTGGCCGATGTCGAAGCTGATCACGCCTTTCAAGACCGATCGCGCATGCGACGTGCGGGCGCGGGAAGCTGCCGAGTGCGACGAACACCCTGTGCCCGATGGTTCGTGCCGAGAGGGGCCTGCCACACGGTGGTTGGGTTCGTGAGTCGCCAGGGCGTCGATGGCTGCGAGTCGAGTGCGAGACCCGGCTCGCTTTCCTGATGCGCTCCCCAACGGGCATCATGCGTGCGTCAGTGGATTGTTTCGCGAGCGCGCCCGGCGAGCTCCATGGAATCTACCTTGGGAACTCTTCTTCTTCTCGCTGGACCGAAAGGCGTCGGTAAGTCGTGGGTCGCTCAGATCGCTGAGCGGGACTTTGCGGTGCATCACCTCGACGCCGACCGGCTCATCCTCGCTCTGTTGGAGAAGGGATGGAGTCCTGATCCCGAAGACGGTTGGTTGGAACCAGTGCAAGAGGCCGTCTTCGACGCACTTGCGAGGCATCCAGAAGTGTCAGTCGAGATCACCGGTTCCTGGGACAGTGACTACAAGCTCGCCGCGCAATGTAGAACAACGCGGGCACCGGGTCCTGAGAGTCTTGCTCTCCGCGCCGTTGCCGGAAACACTTGCACGTCTTCGCGCACGCACGACCCGGAAGGTCCCGGTATCGGGGGAGGAGGCCCGGTCGACCTACTTCCGAGCCGAGGAGCGGACGCGCCGCGAACACTGGGACGCGCGGCTCGACACATCGGGTACCGAGCAGCCAGACAAGGCTGCGGCGGTGCTTCGGCAGCTCCTCGAAGGTCACACATAGGAGCGTCGATCCGCTCGTCACTGCGTCCGGCGCGATCTGGCAGGATTCGCAGCGTGCCGATGCCGTTCCAGCCGATGCTCGCGACGCACAGCGCGCCGCGCGTACTGCGGTCGAGCGACTGGCTCAAGGTGAAGACCGCGGACTGGCGAGAGGTGCACGGACCCCGCCGGCACGAGCACCAGGGGCGTCGAGCAGATCCGCAGATCTGGCGCTAGCGAGTCACTCGGGACCACGACAGCGCCGTCTGACCTGCTTCGTCGGATGCAAGCCGCACGTCAAGAAGCTGACCCCGATGCTGCTGGGCATGAACAGCTACGAAAAGCAACCACTGCGCGCCATCGAAAAGCCCGAGTGTCGGGTGCCTCACCGCGCATTCACGTAAGTCGACGTCGTTGCCGTCGTACCAGTCCAGAATCGCGTCCATGCTCGCTCGGAACGCGGCGATGCCTTTGTCTCGATCGGTCAGTGTCCCGGATGGCTCCTCCCCGCCTGGAGGCGCTGGGCCTGCGCCGCCGTAGAACAGGTAAGGCATGTCTTCGTCCTCGAAGTCGGGATGTTGATCGTCGCGTGGTGAGTTCACGACGACCTCTCGCAACAACCGAAGCACGCCTTTATTGGCGAACGTCACATGCTCGACCACCTGCGGCATTGTCCACGCTTCTTGGCCGCTGCCCGGGGCCTGGAACTGCCACTGTTTGTCTCTCGCGCCAGCACAGGCGTCGATGAAACGACGCTCCGCGCGTTCGACAGCTTCGCGGACCTGGACGGATGTCAGCACGGCTTACCTCCATCACTCGGCGTCAGAGGTCGAACCGTTCGCCAGGACGTGACGAGAGTTCGATGTCAACGGTGCCGGAGTCGTAGACCGCGACGTGCCGGAGCGCGTCGTCGCCACACGGGCGGAACGAGTGCCAGGTGTTCGGTGGAATGATCACCATGTCTCCAGGCTCCGCAACTATTTCTGTTTCGCCGATGGTGTAGACGCCACAGCCCTCGTAGACCACGAACACTTCGCCGCAGGAGTGGCGGTGCTCGAACCCGTCGATTCCTGGCGGGTTCTCACTGATTCCAATTGACACCTCTCCCAGGCCTAGCTGTTCGCGTTGGACGAGACGAAACGATCCGCCGTCCGTGCGCCCGAGGTCCGAAGCCTCAGAGCGCCGTATCACGCCTTGAGCGCCGAGGTCACTCATCGTCGACCTCCATCTCGGAGCCGTCGCTAAGACGCCATGTTGCCCTGAATGATGATGTAGATGCGAGCGCGACGACCGGATGTGTTCGTAGGGTTCGGGTGCCGGTGGGTGGTCTCAAGAATGCCCTGCCACCTCGTGTTGGGGTTGGCCTTCGAGCGAACTGACCGCCTGCCGGTGCTCGGCTGCGGCGTGGCTCGAAACAGGATCGGGCATTCGACTCTCTTCAGGCTTGCCCGCCGCGGCGTCACCAAATCCGGTTGTCATGTAGGAGGTTTGGTTGTGTTCACGATCGGGATCGATCCGCACAAGGGCTCGCACCTCGCCGCGGTGCTCGATGAGCATGAGGAACTGCTCGAGGAGCTGCGCGTCCGTGCGGATCGTCATCAACGCGAACGGCTGTTGACGTTCGCGGCGCCGTACACGCCGCGAGTGTGGGCGATCGAAGGAGCGCGCGGGCTCGGCAGCTTGTTGGCACAGCAGCTCGTCGCTGCCGGCGAGACTGTGCTGGACGTGCCGGCGAAGCTCTCGGCGCGTGTGCGGTCGCTCGATAACGAGTGCTCCGACAAGAACGACACCCACGACGCGCGTTCGGCCGCGATCGTCGGGATGCACAACCGGCGGCTGTTGCAGGTCGCGCCCGAGAACCATGCGATGGTGCTGCGCATGCTCGCCAAACGCCACCATGACCTGACGGCTCGGCGCACCCAGTCGATCTGTCGGCTGCACGCATTGTTGGTCACGATGAGGGCTGGCGGCCTTCCCCGGCTGCTTTCGGCCGATCGGGCCGCCCGGGAGTTGCGTCGCCTCCGCCCGACGGACGCGGTGGGCGTGGCGCGCCGCCAAGCCGGCTCCGAGCTCTTGGGCGAGGTCCGCGACGTCGACCGTCAGCTACGCGACCTCCACACCCGCATCGTCGCGGCCGTGCACGCTGCGGACACGACCGTCACCAACGTCTACGGCGTCGGGCCGATCGTCGCCGCGTACCTGATCGGCTACACCGGCGACGTCTCCCGCTTCGCGACCAAGGCACGCTACGCGCGCTACAACGCGACCGCGCCCTTGGAAGCGTCCTCGGGACCGAACCCTCGCCATCGGCTCAACCTCAAAGGGAACCGCCAACTCAACCACGCGCTCCATCTCGCCGCGGTGACCCAGATCTCCCACGACACCGCCGGACGCGCCTACTACCAACGCAAACTCGCCGAGACCCAGAACAAGAAGGAAGCGATGCGCGCGCTCAAACGGCGGATCAGCGACGCCGTCTACACACGGCTGCAAGCCGACGCGTCACGCTGAACGACCACGGGGTCCGGGAGGGCAACCAGGGACGACTCTGAATCCAGCGTGGCCGGCAGATCCCTGAAACCGGCACTTCGGAACAGCCACTCCCGAACCCGAACAACACGCTACGACCAAACACCCCGTCGCGTCACGGGCACGACCACGCGCGCCCAAAACACCTGATCGAGAAAGGGTCTTGACACAAACAGGCTTCGCTCTGGCGTGTTCTCGCCACGGCATGGTGGAACGCAATGCTGCCAACGGCGATGCTCGCCTTGTGCTCGCGTGCCGACCGGCAACGCCAGAGGAGCACCCCGAATCGAGCTGCGCGCAACTCGCGACCTGACCGCGGCCTGCAGGTTGTCGAGCTACGTGCCGTCGAGGGTGGAAAGGCCGCTGACCAGGAGCGGAGGGACAGGGATTCGAACCCTGGGTGCTTGCGCACAACGGTTTTCAAGACCGCCCCGTTCGGCCGCTCCGGCATCCCTCCGTCGGCCAGCGTACAGACGACGCCGAAGGCTTCAGCGCGGGTCGAGGTGGTCGAAGCCGGTGTAGCGCCGTAGTGCTTCGGGGACCTCGAACTTGCCGTCGGCCTGCTGGAAGTGCTCGAACAGGAACACGAGCGTGCGACTCACCGCGCACGCGGTGCCGTTGAGCGTGTGCACGAGCTGTGAGCCCTTGTCAACCTTCACTCTCGTGCCAAGGCGGCGCGCGGAGTAGTCGGTGTAGTTCGAGCAGGACGTGAGCTCGCGGTAGCGACCCTCGGATGGCAGCCACACTTCGATGTCGTACTTCTTGGCGGCGGCGGGACCGAGATCGCCGGCCGCGATGTTCACCACGCGGTACGGCAACCCGAGTCCGGAGACGATCTCTTCTTCGATCGCGAGGATGCGTTCATGTTCGTCGCCGCTTTCGTCGGGCGCGCAGAACGAGAACATCTCGACCTTGTCGAACTGGTGCACGCGGAAGATGCCGCGGGTGTCCTTGCCGTACGTGCCGGCTTCGCGGCGGAAGCACGTGGAATACCCGCCGTAGCGCGCGGGGAGCTGATCAAACGTGAGCGTCTCGCCGCGGTGCAACGCGGACAGCGCAACCTCGCTCGTACCGAGCAGGAACAGCTCGCCGCCGTCGACGTCGTACACCTGCGCGCGGTCGGTCGGGAAGAAGCCTGCTTCCTCCATCGTTCGCTCGCGCACGAGCGCGGGCGTGACCACCGGAACAAAACCCTGGCGCGTGATCGTCTCAACCGCGTAGCTGATGAGCGCGAGTTCGAGCAGCGCGGCCTCGCGCATGATGTACGCGAACCGGGAACCGCTCGCCTCGGCCGCGTGCGCGGTGTCCACCAGACCGAGCGCCTCGCCGAACGCGGCGTGGTCGAGCGGCGGCGCCTCGGGCGTGTCGCCGACGACCTTGAGCACCTCGCCGTCATCCTCGCCGCCGTCGGGCACCGAGGGATCAGCGGCGTTCGGCAGCTGGAGCGCGAGCTCGCGCAATTGCTCGTCGACTTCGCGCAGCGCCGCTTCCTGCGCCGCGAGCTCGAGCTTGCGCTCACCGGCGACGTGGATCTTTGCCTGGCGTTCTTCGGGCGCGGCCGTGCTGATCTCCTTGGACGCTGCGTTCTGGCGAGCACGCATCCCGTCGACCTCGGACGCGAGCGAGCGTCGTATTCCGTCGCGCGCGAGGACCTCGTCGATCAGGCCATCGCGCACGCGTTTGCGCTCGATGCCGCGCCGGTATTCGGGGTCGTCGCGCAGCCGGCGCAGGTCGATCACTCGGGCGTCTCCCGGATCTGGGCACGCAGCGATTCCACCCACGACGACGCGTGCTTCCACGCCCGGCCCACCGCGCGGCGCCGCTCGACGCCGGCTTCCATCGGGCCGCCGACCGGGTACGAGCCGAGGAACTTCACTTCCGCGTTCTTTGCCGCGAGGTTGCGCATCGCGTCCGCGATCACCTCGTCGGCAATGTGACCCTCACAGTCGATGAAGAAGCAGTAGTCGCCGAGCCCGCGCTTGGTCGGGCGCGACTCGAGCTTGGTGAGGTTGACGGCGCGGGCAGCGAACTCCTGCAAGATCGCGAGCAACGAGCCCGGCTTGTCCTCACGCTGGAAGCACACGATCGACGTCTTGTCGTGACCGGTCGGCGCGGGGATGCCGCGGCCGACGAGCACGAAGCGCGTCTGGTTCTCGGGATGGTCCTCGATCTCCGACGCCAGAACTTTCAGCCCGTACAACTCGGCCGCAAGCGCATTGCAGATCGCGGCGAGGTCGGTGCGCTTCGACTTCGACACCTCGCGTGCCGCGTCCGATGTCGAGTGCGACGCCCGTTGCTCGGCGCCCGGCAGCTTCTTGCTGAGCCACCCCCGGCATTGGGCGAGCGCATGCGGGAACGACACGACGGTCTTGACGTCAGCCAGCCCGACACCGGGCCGGGCGCACAGGTTCAACGAAACCGGCAGGTCGATCTCACGCTGGATCAGCAGGTCGCTGTCGAACGCGAGCGTGTCGAGGGTGACCGACACCGAGCCTTCGATCATGTTCTCGATCGGCACGACGCCACCGTCGGCGTCGCCGCGCTCTACAGCCGCGATCACCTCCGGGACCGCGGCGTGCGGCGTGCGCTTGCCCGCGGCGAGGTCGGGCTGCGAGAGCAAGGCCTCCTCGGTGAACGTCCCCGCGGGGCCGAAATACGCGACCTTCATTTTGATGGAGTTGGCTCCCTCGCTGCGCCGTCCCTGGCTTCGCTGCGTCCGCACGGTGACCCAGGCTAAACGACGGTCCGTACGGACCCGTCCGACACGTCCAGCACAAGCCCGCGCACGTCGGTCACGTGCGGCAGCCACGGGCAGGCACGGACGACCTCCACCTGCTGGCGCACGTGCTCGTCGACGTCGAAGAAGGTCCCGAACGCGAACGGCGGTGCCTTCCCCGTCTCCCACGCCAGCTGACGGGCGAGCTCCTCATCGTGGAAGTCGCGCAGACCACATTCCGTGTGAGCCATCACCGCAACCGATCGGGTCTCCAGCAACCGCTGCGACAGCACGAGCGAGCGCAGCACATCGTCGGTCACGACCGCGCCCGCGTTGCGCAGCACGTGCGCGTCACCGAGTTCGAGCCCGAGCGCGCGCTGGGGATCGATCCTGGCGTCCATGCACGTGATGATCGCAAGGTGCTGGCGCGGGATAGCAGTGGGCTCGGGCACCGGCGCGCAGGCTACCGATCAGTCGTGCGCGGCCTCGAGCAGCAACCCCGCGAACTGCGCCGCCATGGCGCTGTGATCGGCGCCGGCGGGATCGAGTTGTGTCTGCAGCACGATTCCGTGCGCCACCGCGAGGATCAATGACGCCATGGCATCGGGCGCGACCCACGCCGGAATCGCGCGGTCGCCCTGCAACTCGGCGATCAGAGCCGAGAGCCGATCGTGCAGCGCTCGGTAGACGCGCAACGCCTCGGCGCGGTAGCGCCCGTCACGCGTGGCGAGCAGGAGCACTTCGAGCAGGACGAGCGCGTCCTCGCGCGAGCGTTCGAACTCGGCGGCGAGCTCCTGGATCGCGGCGAGCATGCGCTCGGTCGGCGCGCCGCCGCGGTCCAGAGCACGCAACGCCGGACCGACCCTGCGCTCGAGCTCGTCGAACAGCGCCGCCGCCACCAGCGCGTCCTTGGAACCGAAGTGGTACGTGATCGCGGCGAGATTGGCGCCCGCGACGCGCGTGATCTCCCGGGACGTGGCGCCGGACAGGCCCCCGTCGCGGACGCACGAGCGGGCGGCCGCGACGAGCCGCTCCCGGGTCTTCCGAGGAGGGGCTCCGTCCGGTTCGCCCGATTCAGTCATACGTTTGTATGATACTGGCGTGACGTCGATCAGCACCACAATCATCGAACCGGGCATCGCCGATCCCGGGTTCTGCCCGGTCGTCGTCGACCGGCCGCTGATGGGGCATCGCTGGGACACGCTGACGTTCTTGCACTGGAGGTACGAGCCCGTCGTCGTGCAGGCGCTGCTCCCTCCCGGCCTGCGCGTCGAGGTGCGCGACGGGAGCGCATGGGTCGCGCTCGTACCGTTCGTGCTCGAGGTCACCCGGCCCGACCGCCCGCCGGTGCCGTGGCTCAGCCGCTTCCCCGAAACCAACGTGCGGACGTACGTGACCGCCGAGGACGGGTCGACCGGCGTGTGGTTCCTGTCGCTCGACGCGGCGCGTCTGGCCGCCGTGCTGACCGCGCACGCGGCGTACGGCCTGCCCTACTTCTGGTCGAAGATGGCGGTCGCCCGGGTCGGTGACGTCGTGACGTATCGCGCCCGCCGCCGGTGGCCCAGCCCCGCCGGCGTCGCGTCGGAGGTCGCGGTCCGCATCGGGGACGCGTACGCACCGAACGAGCTCACCGATCTCGACTCCTGGCTGACCGCGCGGTTCCGGTTGTACAGCACGCACGGCCGGCGGGGGCGCTTCGCACTCGCGAGCCACGCGCCCTGGCCGCTGCACCGAGCCGAAGTTCTGCATCTCGACGACCAACTCGTCGCCGCGACCGGGCTGCCGGAGCCCACCGCGCCGCCGCTCGTGCACTGGTCGCCGGGCGTCAAGGTGCGCGTCGGGGCGCTGCACCGCATCGCACGACCTTGAGGCGTCGCGGTAGCTTCAGCTGGTCGAACCAGGTCAAGGAGGAGGCCCATGCGGGCTGCAATGTTCACCGAAACGGGCGGGCCGCTCTCGATCGAGAACGTGGAGCCGTCGCCCCCCGGACCGCGCGATGTGATCGTGGAGCTGGGCGCGAGCGGGGTCTGCCACTCCGACCTGTCGCTGAAGAACGGCTACGTGGCGGGCATCATGCCGGGCACGATCCTCGGGCACGAGGGCGCGGGCACGGTGGCCGAGGTGGGCAACGAGGTCACCAAGGTCAAGCCCGGCGATCACATCGTCGCCGCGTTCATTCCCGCGTGCGGTACGTGCTGGTTCTGCCTGCACGACCAGTCGCACCTCTGCGACAACGAGTTCAACGTGATGATGGCGATGCGCGGCAACCGGCCCGACGGCAACCCGTACATGGCGATGACCGGACTCGGCACGTTCGCAGAGGCGATGACGTGCAGCGAGCAGTCGGTCGTGAAGGTCGACACGTCGGTGCCCGACGAACAGCTCGCGCTGATCGGTTGCGGCGTCACCACCGGCGTGGGCGCCGCGTTGAACACCGCCAAGGTGGAACCGGGCGCGACGGTCGCGGTGATCGGGTGCGGTGGCGTCGGCCAAGCCGTCATCCAGGGTTCACGTATCGCCGGTGCCTCGCGCATCATCGCGGTCGACCCCGTCGAGCTCAAGCGCAAGACCGCGGATTCACTCGGCGCCACCGACTTCGTCGACCCGAACGAGGGCGACGCCGTCGCCCAGGTGCGGGAACTCACCGCTGGACGCGGGGTCGACTACGCGTTCGAGGTCATCGGCCTACCCGAGACGGTGGTCCAGGCGTACAACATGATCCGCAAGGGCGGCACCGCAATCATGGTCGGCATGACACGCGGCGAGGCGGAAGTGACGCTGCCGACGTTCGACATGTTCTTCAACGAGAAGACGCTGAAGGGCTGCAAGTACGGCTCGGGCCAGGTGCGGCGCGACTTCCAGCGCTACGCCGATCTGATCGAGACCGGCCGCCTCGACCTCGACTCGATGGTGTCGCAGACGATCAAGCTCGACCAGGTCAACGACGCGTTCACGGCGATGGAAAAGGGCGAGGTCATCCGCTCGGTCATCACGTCCTTCTGATCCGACAGAGCTTGAACCGTGTGGCCGGGGAAGCACGCAGCCGAACGGCCTGAAGATCTCGCGTACGTGATGGCCTCCTCCGGGGAGGCGGTCACGTATCGCGAGCTCAACGATCGTTCGAACCAGCTCGCGCAGCTGTTCTGGGACGCGGGCCTGCGGTTCGGGGATCACATCGCGGTGCTGATGGAGAACCGTCCCGAGTTCTTCGAGCCGTGCTGGGCGGCGCAGCGGTCGGGGCTGTTCTTCACGTGCATCAACACGCACTTCAACGCCGAAGAAGTCGCATACATCGTCGACGACTGCGACGCGCAGGTGCTCATCGTCAGCGACGCGCTCCGGGACGTCGCCGCCGAGCTCGTCGACAAGATGCCTCGGGTCAAGGTGCGGCTGGCGGTCGGCGCGCCGATCGACGGGTACGAGCCGTACGAGGACGCGATCGCGCGTTGCCTGGCCGTCGCCCTCGACGAGGAGCTCGAGGGCTCGCGGATGCTCTACTCGTCGGGCACCACCGGACGGCCCAAAGGCGTGAAATACAAGATCGAGCGCAAGCGGATCAGCGAGCAGCCGCCCGAAATGGGGATGATGACCGCGGTGTGGGGGATGGACGAGCACGCCGTCTACCTGTCGCCCGCACCGCTGTACCACTCGGCGCCGCTGTTCTACTGCATGAGCACGATGCGCCTCGGCGGCACGTGCATTGTGATGGAGCAGTTCGATCCCGAGCAGGCGATCGCCGCGATCGAGCAGTACCACGTAACGCACGCCCAGTGGGTGCCGACGATGTTCGTGCGGATGCTGAAGCTTCCCGACGAGGTGCGGACCAAGTACGACGTCTCGTCGATGAAGGTCGCGATTCATGCCGCCGCGCCGTGCTCGGTCGAGACCAAGCGCAAGATGATCGAGTGGTGGGGGCCGATCATCGATGAGTACTACGCGGCCACCGAGGGAACGGGCGCGACCTATATCAACTCGGCGGACTGGCTCGCGCATCCCGGGTCGGTGGGTCGCACGATGCTCGGGCCGATCCACATCGTTGACGAGAACGGCGCCGAGGTCCCCGCGGGCGAGGTCGGCACCGTCTGGTTCGAGCCCGTCAGCACCCGCGTCGGCTTCGAGTACCACAAGGACGAGGCCAAGACGTCGGAGGCCTTCGACGAGAAGGGGTGGTCGACCGTCGGCGACATGGGTTACCTCGACGCCGACGGGTACCTGTTTCTCACCGACCGCCGCACGTTCATGATCGTGTCGGGGGGCGTGAACATCTATCCGCAGGAAGCCGAGAACCTGCTGATCGAGCACCCGAAGGTCTACGACGTCGCGGTGTTCGGCATCCCCGACCCCGAGATGGGCGAGAAGGTGCACGCGGCCGTGCAGCCCGCGCAGTGGGAGGACGCGGGCGACGAGCTCGACCGCGAGCTGCTCGCCTATTGCCGCGAGCACCTCGCGCACTACAAGTGCCCGAAGGCGATCGACTTCGACCGCGAGCTGCCCCGGGAGCAGACCGGCAAGCTCTACAAGCGCCTGCTCCGCGATCGCTACTGGGGCGACAAGACCACCCGCATCGTGTGATCCTGACTCCGTGGAGCCGGGGAAGCTGATCGCGTCGGGGCGAGACGGCGACATCTTCGAGTTCGGGGCCGGCCTCGTGGTGCGCAAGACACGCGACGGCCGTTCGCTCGAGCGGGAAGCGCGCACGATTCAATACATGGAGGCGCACGGCTATCCGGTGCCACGCGTCGAAGAGGTGCGCGCGGGCGGCACCGAGCTCGTGATGGAACGCCTCGTCGGTCCGATGATGATGGACGCGATGCTCAAGGCGCCGCAGTCGATCCCGCGGCACACGCGAATGCTCGCGGACCTGCTCGATCAGCTGCACGAGATCACCGCGCCCGACTGGCTGCCCGAGATCGACGCGGACGGCGACCGCGTCCTGCACCTCGACCTGCACCCGATGAACGTGATGATGACGGCGCGCGGCCCGGTCGTCATCGACTGGCCGAACGCGGGCCGGGGCCATCCGCTCACCGACGTCGGTTTCACGTACGTGTTGATGACCTGTCCCGAGATGCCGGCGCCGTGGGTCGTACGGCAACTCGTACAGCCGTTGCGCCTCGCGATCGGGACGATGCTCGCGCGTCGCTACCGCGGTCCCGACCTCCCCGCGCGTATCGCGCGCGGGCCGAGCTGAAGTGCCTCGACACGAACATGAGCCCGACCGAGCTGGTGAAGATCCGGAGGCTGCGAGCACGGATGGAACGAAAGGCGGAACGCCGGGCGGCGAAGGCGCCGGGATGACGGTTCCCCCCGGATGCCGTCACCCCGCGCCATTCGCTTCCGAGCCGAGCCCGTGCAGAGCACGGGACGGCCGGCGCGGTGTCTCCCCATTCCGCGGCCCCGAACCGTAGGTGGCGCCTTCCACGGCGTCAACGGGATCGGAGCGATACGGTCCTCGGGCATGGGAGACGACAGGACCGACCTCGCTCGGCGCATCCATTCCGTCGCCCACCTCACCGGCACCTTCACACTGCGGTCGGGCACGGTCAGTCACGAGTACTTCGACAAGTACCGCTTCGAGTCGGATCCGGCGCTGCTGCGCGCGATCGGCGAGGCGGCCGCGCCCCTGGTTCCGGCCGGGATCGACGCGCTCGCAGGCCTCGAGTTGGGCGGCGTGCCGCTCGCTACCATTTTGAGCCAGGTGACGGGCATGCCCGCCGTGTTCGTGCGTAAGCAGGCCAAGACCTACGGCACCTGCCGGCTCGCGGAGGGCGGCGAGATCGAGGGCCGCCGACTCTGCATCGTCGAGGACGTCGTGACCTCGGGAGGCGCCGTGCTCGACGCGGCCGCCGAGCTTCGCCAACGCGGCGCCGAGCTCGGACCGGTCGTGTGTGTCATCGATCGCGAGTCAGGTGGCCCCGAAAAGCTCGCCGTCGAAGGGCTCACGCTCCATGCCCTCTTCACGATGACCGAGCTCAACGGTGTCGCGGCCGGGGGCTAGGACGGCGGCAGGTTGACGCCGCATTCCGCGAGGATCTCGCGCGTGCGCTGCCGCTCTTTCTCGGTCGGCTCCGAACGCGAGCCGAGCTGCTGCACGTCGAAGGTCTTCTCGAGCCCATCGGTGACGCACTGCGCCTTGTCCGCCGGCACGCCGGCGCGTTGCAACTCGCGCTCCACCTTCCGCGTGTCGTAACCGGGCTGCGCGCAGCCACCGACCACCGCGGCGGCCAGCAAGAGAACCGCAACGCGAGCGAGTCGCACGCAGGGAGGGTACGCGGTAGCTTCCGACGCACCCGAACTGATGAGCGCGACCGAGCCCCCCGAGGCGCACCAGCTGCCTGAAGACACGCAGCGCGTTCCGTCGATCGTGCTCGTGCACACCGGCGACGGAAAGGGCAAGTCGACCGCCGCCTTCGGCGTGTTGATGCGTGCAGTCGCGCGGGGGTGGCACGTCGCGGTCGTCCAGTTCCTGAAGTCGGGCGAGTGGCGGACCGGGGAGGAGAAGCTCGGGAAGCAGCTCGGCGTCGACTGGTGGTCCATCGGCGAGGGATTCACCTGGGACTCGAACGACCTGACGCGCGACGAAGCAGTGGCAAAAGAGGCGTGGGTGCACGCACGGGCGGTGATCGAAGCGGGCGCGCATGAGCTTGTGTTGCTCGACGAGATCACGTACCCGATGAACTGGGGCTGGATCGACACGGCCGAAGTGACATCAGTGATACGAGAACGGCCCGGGCGCGTGAACATCGTGGCAACTGGTCGCGACGCGCCTGCGGCACTCATCGACGTTGCC
This sequence comes from uncultured Actinomycetes bacterium, assembly GCA_963837155.1. Classification (GTDB taxonomy): domain Bacteria; phylum Actinomycetota; class Acidimicrobiia; order IMCC26256; family PALSA-610; genus DASQHW01. The sequence continues at coordinate 641,906 of CAWIMB010000001.1, forward strand.
GACACTGTGACCGAGATGCGCAAGGTGAAGCACGCGTACGACCGCGGCATCGTCGCCAAGAAGGGCATCGACTATTGATGGGCGAGGTGCGCGACGTACGCGTCTGGCGGTTCGACGTGCCGCAGCTGTGCATCTCTTCGGCACCGGTCGGCGGCGGCATCGGCCTGCGATCGTGGATCATCAATGCCCAGGTGCCGCTCGACTACGCGCGGACCGACCTCGACGACCACGTGCGCGAGCTCGCGAGCGCGCACGGCTGCGAGGGCGACGGCGTCGGGATGCTGACAGCAGCCAATGTGCGCAATGCGTCGATCGCGGACGAAGAAGGCATCGAGGTGTACGCGACGGTTGGAGTCACGCTGCCAACGTGGGCCGCCGCGGCCGACGATGTCGCGACCGCATGGCGACCGGGCACCGTCAACGTCGTCGCGCTCGGTTCCGGTACGTCTGTCGGACGCCGCGCTCGTGAACGCGGTAATGACGGTGACCGAGGCCAAGGCCCAGGCGCTCTTCGAAACAGGCGTGCCGGGCACGGGCACCGCGAGCGACGCCGTCTGCATCGCGTGCGCGCCGCACGGCGCCGCCGAGCCGTTTGGCGGCCCGCGCTCGCGCGTCGGCGCGCCGCTGGCCCGGGCGGTCCACGCGGTGGTGCGGCGCTGGGTGCCGCAGTGATCACACTCGTGCTCGGCGGCACCCGTTCGGGCAAGTCGGAGGTCGCGGAACGGCTCGCGGCCGCAACCGGCGATTCGGTCACCGTCCTCGCGACCGCAGCACCATGCGACGATGCCGATTTCGCGCGCCGCATCGACGCGCACCGCGCCCGCCGGCCGCCGGAGTGGACAACGATCGAGGAGCCCCACGACATCGCCGGAGTGCTCACCCGCGTCGACGGCACCGTCGTGGTCGACGCGCTCGGCACGTGGATTGCGAACGCGGCCGAGTTCGCCGTCGACGTGCCGGGCCTCTGCAACGCGCTCGGCCGGCGGACGAGCGCCACGATCGTCGTATCCGACGAAGTCGGCCTGTCGGTGCACCCGCCGACTCACGCCGGTCGACGGTTCGCCGACGCGGTGGGGCTGTGCAACCGTGCGGTTGCAGAGATCTCGGACCGCGTGCTGCTCGTCGTCGCCGGGCGCGCCCTCGAGCTTCGTGAACTCGACGGTTCGTGATGCGCGACGCACTCGGGTTGCTCACGACCTTCGGCCGGCGCGGTGGCGGTGGCCGGATCGACGCCCGCTCGTTGCCCTGGTTCCCGCTCGTCGGCGCCGGTCTGGGCCTGCTCGTCGGCGGCGCATGGTGGGGCGCGCAGCAGTGGTGGCCGCGGCCGCTCGCGGCCGGGCTGGTGCTGCTCGTCGACGCGTGCTGCACCGGGCTGTTGCATTTCGACGGGCTGGCCGACGCGGCTGACGGGCTGCTGCCGCACGCGCCGCGCGAACGCCGGCTCGCGATCATGCGCACACCCGACGTCGGCGCATTCGGCGTGCTGACGGTGGCGATCGTCGTCGTACTCCAGGCCGCCGCGCTCGCGTCCCGGCCTGCGAATGTGTTGCTGCTTGCCGCGCTGTGGTGCGCGGCGCGAGCCCTCGTCGCCGCCGTGCCGGCGCGGATGCCGTATGCGCGCGACGACGGCATCGCGACGCCCCTGCTCGACGGGGCGCGTGTGTGGCCGGCGCTCGCAATCCTTCCCGCGTTCGCGATCGCCATCGCTGCCGACGGCATCGCCGGAGGCGCGGCCGTCGTCGTGGCGATCGTCGCCGGGCTGGCGACCGTCGGGTTGGCGCGGCGCCGGGTCGGCGGCTTCACCGGCGATGTGCTCGGCGCCGCGATCGTGCTCGCGGAAACCGCGGGGCTCGTCGTGGCGGCAGCCCGGTGGTGAGCGTGGCGGCGGGCCTGCTCGTCGACCGTGCGCTGGGCGAACCGCCGGCACCCGTGCATCCGGTCGCGGCATTCGGGCGCGCGATGCAACGGATCGAGTCGCGCGTGCTTACGCCGACTCCCGCGCGCGTGGCACGTTCTACACGATCACCGGCCTCGCGCTCGGCGCGCTCGCCGGAGCCGTTGTGCGGTCGCCGGTCGCGGCCGTAGCGATCAGCGCGGCCGGTCGCGAGCTGCGCACCGCCGCCGCGCGTGCGCAACGCGTTGCATGAAGGGGACGTCGACCAGGCACGGGTGCTCGTGCCCGCGCTGGTCGGGCGCGATCCGAGCGCGCTCGACGCGTCGGGTCTGGCCGCGGCCGTGATCGAGTCGCTCGCCGAGAACACCGTCGACGCGGTCGTGGCGCCTGCACTCTGGGCCGTCGCGGCGGGAGCGCCCGGTGCACTCGCGTACCGGGCCGTCAACACGATGGACGCGATGGTCGGGCATCGCTCGGCGCGATACGTGCGCTTCGGCTGGGCGAGCGCCCGCCTCGACGACGTCGCGAACTTTCTCCCGGCGCGCGCGACTGCGCTGCTCGTCATGCTCGTGCGGCCCGGGACGGTCGCCGCGATCCGGGAAGCGGTACAGACCGATGCGCGTGCGCACCCGTCGCCGAACGCAGGCGTCGCGGAGGCGGCTTTCGCCGCCGCCCTCGGCGTGCAGCTCGGCGGCCCGCTGCGCTACGGCACGCGGACCGAATGCCGGCCGTTGCTCGGGCGGGGACCGCGCCCGCAACCGGCTGACATCGACCGCGCGATCGTGCTCGCCTCTCAGGTCGAGCTCGCACTCGTGGCGCTGTTGCTCGGCCTCGGCATCGCCCGCCGGGCTTGGAAACGCTCGTGAGCAAGTTCGCAGACGTCGCGAAGCGTGTGCAACCGCTCGACGCATCGGCGCGCGACACGGCCTTGCGGCGGCACGACCAGTTGATGAAGCCGCAAGGTTCGCTCGGACGCCTGGAGACGCTCGGCGTGCAGCTCGCGGCGATCACCGGTCGCTGCCCGCCGCCGGTGCCCGCCCGGCCTGCGATCGCAGTCTTCGCCGCCGATCACGGCGTTGTCGCGTCCGGTGTCACGCCCTGGCCACGGGAGATCACCGCGCAGATGGTGGCGAACTTCGCGACCGGCCGCGCCGCGATCAACGTGCTGGCCCGGCAGGTTGGCGCCACCGTGCACGTCGTCGATGTCGGTGTCGCGAGCGACGTGAGCCACTTCGAAGGTGTGCACGTGCACAAGGTGCGCGCGGGTACCGCCGACCTCGCGCACGGCCCGGCGATGACCACGGCGGAGGCCTGCCGCGCGCTCGACGCCGGTGTCGAGATCGCGTGGGTGCTGATTGCGTCTGGTCACGACCTGCTGGTCACCGGCGACATGGGGATCGGCAATACCACGCCGTCGGCGGCGCTCATCGCAGCGTTCACCGGAGTCAACGCGACGGCGGTCACCGGCCGGGGCACCGGCATTGATGACAACATGCTCGCGACCAAGACTCGCGTGGTGGAGCAGGCGGTTGCGCGTGTCGAGCGCGATGCACGGAGATGCGATTGGGGTGCTCGCCGAGATCGGCGGCCTCGAGATCGCGGCGCTCGCGGGGTTCTGTGCCGGAGGCGCGGCGGCGGGCGGGCCGGTGATCGTCGACGGCGTCATCGCGTGCGCGGCGTTGCTCGTCGCCGACGCGCTTGCGCCGGGGGTCGCGGCGCGCTGCGTCGCCGGTCACCGGCCGGTCGAGCCCGGCGGGCGTGTCGCGCTCGCGGACCTCGGGTTGACGCCCGTGCTCGACCTCGACCTGCGGCTCGGCGAAGGTACCGGCGCGTGCTTGGCCGTCCCGATCGTGCGCGCCGCGGCCGCGCTGCTCGGCGAGATGGCGACCTTCGACGAAGCGACACCGGATCCTGCGTAGGCTGGCGCGGTGCAATGCCCGAATTGCGGACACGAAGCGCGCGAGCGGACCCGGTTCTGTGCCCGCTGCGGCCAGACGCTGCCGCAATCCGACGACGCCGCTGTCCGCCGCGCCGCCACCGCCGCCGCCCGGGGAGATGCCGGGCCCGCCGCCGCCGGGGCCACCGTACGCGCCACCCGCGCCGCCACCGGCACCGCAGCCGTGGGGCGCGCCGCCTCCGCCGCCCACAACCCCCGCGAACTCGGGAACGCCGCCGGCTGCGCCCGGTCCGCCCGGCCGGTACGCCGGGCCGAGCCCGTACGGACCGCCGGCCGGGAGCCCGTACGCGCCGCCGGGGCCGAACCCGTACGCGCCACCCGGTTCCGGTGCGCCCCCATCGCCGTACGCGCCGCCGCCCACCGGCTACGGATACGGCTACGGCCCGAGCTACGGGCCCGCTCGCACCAACGGGCTCGCGGTCGCGTCGCTCGTGCTCGGCATCGTGGGCTGGGCGCTGTGCGGGATCGGCTCGATCCTGGCGATCATCTTCGGCCTGATCGCACGCAACCAGATCCGGGCCTCGGGCGGGCGGGAGGGTGGCGACGGGATGGCCAAGGCCGGGGTCATCCTCGGCTGCGTCTTCTTGGGCCTGATCGTCGTCTACATCGTCGTCCTCGCGATCTTCGCGGCCGCCGACAATTCCTCCGCCGGCACCCTGGGCATCTGAGGTCTCAGGAACCCCCCCGGCACCGCCGATAAGGCGCGAGAGGGGGATCCGTGATGGCTACCACGCAGAGCGCGTACGACTGGCTGCGGTCCCGCATTGCGCCGGCCGCCCGACCCCAGGGCGAGCTCCCGCGCGAGCGCGATGCCCGGGCCGAGATCGATCGCCTCCGCGCCGAGATCGAGGATCTCGTGGGTGCCCCGGCGTCGACCCCGCGCGGCGCCCTCGACGAAGCGCTCGGCGCCGCCGCTCGCCTCCAGGTCGTCACCGCGAACCTCGACGTGTGCAATCCGCCCAAGGGTGAACACTTGAGCCGCGCGCTCGTGACGTACGCGGACCGCCGGTTGATGGGTCACGCCGACGCGATCGAGCGCGGCATGACCTACACCGCCGACAACACGATGCGGCTTCTCCGGGGCGACTGACCGGCGAGCGAGGCCCTACGGTCTCACGCTGTGTCCAACCGACCCGCGCCACTCGCGGGCCTGCGCGTCATCGAGGTGTCGATGCTCGGGCCCGGCAACCTCACCACGCATCTCGCCGATCTCGGAGCCGACGTCATCAAGGTCGAGCCGCCGCAAGGCGACTACGGCCGCCGCATGACCTGGCCGATCGTCGACGGGGTGTCGCTGCTGTTCTTGCACATCAGTCGGGGCAAGAAAAGCGTGGTGCTTGACCTGCGGACCGACACCGGCCGCAACACGTTCCTCGAGCTCGTACGCGACGCCGACGCCGTCGTCGAAGCGATGCGCCCCGGCGGACTCGAACGGCGAGGCCTGGGCTTCGAGCAGCTGAAGCACGTCAATCCCCGCATCGTGTTCTGCACGATCTCGGGCTACGGGATGACCGGCCCGTACCGCGACATGCCGAGCCACGGCATCGCATACGACGCGTGGGCCGGGGTCGTGCAACCCGCGGTCGACGACGACGGGTTCGCGTACATGCCGGAACACGTGTCGATCGGTATCAACGCCGGGCCGGTCTTTGGCGCGCTGGGGTTGCTCGCAGGCGTGCTCCGCGGCGCGAGTCCGGCGAAGGCTGCCAGCTGGAGATCGCACAATCCGACGCGGCCGCCGCGATCGACTGGCTGCGAAGCGAGACGTGGCGCGCGTACGAACGGCCGGAGTCGGAGGTGACCGGCAACGAAGCCGACGGGTACGAACGGCGTGCGCCGGGCACAGCCGGCATGCAGGGCGGTGTGCGCTACCAGTTCTATGCGACGAAGGACGGTCATGTGCTGTTCATGGCCAGCGAGCGGGAGTTTTGGAAGAACTTCTGCGAGGGCATCGAGCGACCGGACCTGTTCGAACGGTGGCCCGGGTCGCAGTACGGCGATCACGCACGCGGCAATACGGAGTTGCGCGGGATCTTGCGCGACGTCTTCGCGACGCGCTCGAACGAGGAATGGCTCGCATTCGGTCTCGAGCACAACACGCCGATCGCACCATCGAACTCGCCCCAGACGCTGTTCGACGATCCCCAGTTCCGCGACCGGCTGCCACTGCTCCCGAAGGAACGCGTCGGCGCCGACATGTTGCCGACTCCGATCAAGTTCGTCGGCGAGGAAATGCCGGTACCGCCGAAGGCGCCAACGGTCGGCGAACACACCGAACACGTGCTGCGCACGGTGCTGGGCTGGACCGACGACCAGATCAACAAGGCAAAGGAAGCCGGCGCCCTCGGGTAGCCGCGTGTGACCGGCGTCACGCGAATGACGACGTCTGTGGCGCATAGTCCGGCAGACCCACACCGACGTGACTGGAGTCACGACGGTCGCGGAACCGCTGCAGTATCTCTGGAATGGGCCCGATAGCTCCCTTCGTGCTTTCACTGAGGCAGGGCTCAAGTTTCATGTCATTGGTCGCGCTTGCGGCCGCGCTGTCGCCGCTCGGCGGAACGGCCGTGCAAGCGGGCGCGATCCCGCTTGCGCAACCGCACGTCAAGGCGTCGCACATCAAAGTGCAACCGTTTGGCGTGAAGCCGAAGATTTCGGCCAGCGACTGGACGCCGCAAACGCTCGCTGAAGCGTACGGCGTCACGTGGTCGCCGACGCTCGGCGCGGGCAAGACGATCGCGATCATCGACGCGTTCGACTCACCCAACGTCGAAGCCGACCTTGCGGTGTTCTCGAGCGCGAATAGCTTCAACCTTCCGGCGTGCACCACTGCGAACGGGTGCTTCAAGAAGGTCAACCAGGTCGGGAACTCGAGCCCGCTCCCCGCGTACAGCGCGGAATGGGCGATGGAGATCGGCCTCGACGTGCAGTGGGTGCACGCAATGGCGCCCGGCGCCAAGATCCTGCTGGTCGAGGCGCGGGACAACTCGTTCGACAACCTGAACGCGGCAGTGCAATACGCGAACAACGTCTCCGACGCGATGTACATCTCCAACAGCTGGGGTGCGCCCGAGTTCAAGGGCCAGAACGCGTACGACACCATCTTCACGCCCAAGCCGGGCAAGAGCATGTTGTTTGCAAGCGGTGACGACGGCCTGGGTGCGGGATACCCCTCGTCGGCGCCGAACGTCGTCTCGGTCGGCGGCACCACGCTGTCGAAGTCTGGTTCGACCTACACCGAGAGCGTCTGGGTCGATGGCGGCGGCGGCTGCAGCAAGTACGAGGCCGTGAACCCGAAGCAGCTCGCCTTCAGTCAGTACAAGCAGGCGGGATGCAGCAAGAAGAAGCCGCGGGCAACCCCTGACATCTCGGCGATCGCCGACCCGGCAACCGGCGTTCTCGTCTACCTGACGCCTCCGGCCGGAGCATCTTCGTGGCTGAAGGTCGGCGGCACAAGCCTGGCGACTCCGGTCGTGGCCGCAATCGCCGCCGGCGCCGGCATCACGCTGAACGCCGACACGATCTACAGCCCGACGTTCCAGTTCCGGGACGCGAACAAGGCAGCGGTCAAGAAGGCAAAGTCGAACGGCGCCCAGTGCAAGGTCGGATTCGACATGTGCACGGGCCGCGGCTCGATCATCGGCCTCGCCGGTGCGACCGGCGCCAACCGCTGGCGGTAACAACGCTGACATTCCTGGGGCGTGTTTGAAGCTCGAAAAACGAGCTCCACACACGCCCCAGTGGCAGCGGGTCAGCCCCAGCGGGGGGATTCGTCGGGGTTGATGCCGAGCGAGATCTTCCCGATCAGCTCGTGCGTCAACAGCAGGTTCGCGGGGTGGACGCGGCCGAGCCGTGAGTCACGGAACAGCTGCTCGAGCCGCTGGCGCTTGAAGATGCCCGCGCCACCCGAAAGGTCGAGCGCGCGGTCGACGATCTCGAACGCCTTGGTCGTGACGACGTGTTTCGTGGACACGATCTTCACCGGCCAGTCCGGGTGTGCGACGCCGTTCGACCAGTCGTCGGCGGTGCGGTCGAGGTACGCCTCGATCGTCTCGAGGTTCATGCGCATCTCGGCCACGTAGTGCTGCACCTCGGGGTGATACGCCATCGAGCGCGTCAGCGCGATCGATGTGCGTTGCGGCATCTTCTCGATCGTCATGTCGTACGCACGCTTCGCAACGCCGGTGTAGACGGCACTGAAGCCCAGGAGGCCCCACGCGAAGATCCCCACCTGGAACAGGCCGGCACCGGCGAAGCCGGCCGGGCACACGAGGGCGACCCGGTCGTCAGGAACGAACGCGCCGTCGATGATCGTGTCGTTGCTCTCGGTCGCGCGCATCCCGAGCGTGTCCCACGTCGGTTCGATGTGATACCGCTTGGCGTCGCGGGACAAAAAGGCGTGCACGATCTGCGGCGCGTCGGGGTTGCTCGTGTCCATGGCGTGGAAGCCGAGGTAGTCCCACACCGGCGAGAGGCTGCCGAAGATCTTGTGGCCGGTGATGTTCCAGCCGCCCTTGGCCCGTTCCGCCTTCGTCGTTGAAAGCAGCAGCGGCAGGTCGTTGCCCGACTCGCCGTGGCCGGCCGCGAACACCTTGCCAACGGCTGCCTCGGACAACACGAACTCGGTGGTCTTGTCGCCGGCGCGCCATAGGTCGGCGACCATTCCCGTGAAGTACAGGTGCATGTTGACCGCGACCGCGGTGGCCGGCGCCGCGTACGCGAGTCGCTTCTGGAGGGGCAGCACCTCGTTCAGCCGCATCCCCGCGCCGCCGAATTCCTCGGGCAGTGCAATCTTCAGATATCCAGACGCCCGCAGCTCTTCGAAGTCTTCGTGGAAGAAGCGATTGTCACGGTCGTATTGCGGTGCTCGCTCGTCGAACCGGGCAAGCATGTCGTCAGTGAGGACTTCGGTCGTCGGCTTCGTCGGCGTGATCGTCATAGGTTGTTCTTCCTCCGTGCCGTTGGGCTGCGGAGGACGCTACGAAGACTCGGTTCGGCCGTCTGCCGCAGAACCGTCACTCGCCCCGATTTCTCCGAGGCGGGCGAGCACGGCGGCCAGGTCGTGGCGATCCGCAAGGACGCGGGCCTCGCGCCCGAACCGCTCGGCGACGTCGTGGTCACCCATCGTCTCGCGGAGCACGGCCCGGTCGGCCAGCGCGTGCGCGAGCCACGGCACCGCGCCCAGACCGCGATCGAGCGCAAGGGCGTGCTCCAGGCGCTGATCCGCCTCGTCGAGGTCGCCGAGCACCCAAGAGATCAGCCCGAGGTAGCGGTTCACCGCACCGATGTAGCCCACGACGTGACCGAGCGTCGCGCCCGAGTCCGCCCACGGCAGGAGCTCGGGGGCGACTTGCTGGGCGATTTCGAGCTCGCCGAGGAGATATGCCGCCTCCGCGCAGAAGCACAACGATCCGAGGAACAAGATGTCGCGGGGGATCGCCGCGAAGTTGCCGGCGGCGAGCTCGTGGAGGTGCTGGCGCGCCTCGTCGTCCATGCCGACCTCGGCGAGCAGCAAAACCAGCCCGGGCCGCCACATCGCTTCCGCCGGATTCAGTTGGAGCAGCATTCGCACGACGGGCGCAAGCTCCCCGAGGCGCGCCTGCTCCCGTCTGATCAGGAACATCTGTACGCCGTGGGTACCCGAGACGTCTTCGCGCGCCTGGCCGATCTCGAGCGCGCGGTTCGCGAGCGACTCTGCCGCCGCGAGATCACCGGCAATGAACGCGCGCAGCTGCAGGTCGCAGACAGCGACGTATCGGCTGAAATGCAAGCCATCGACCTCGCTCGTGCGCTGGTACTGGTGGTACCAGCGGTCGTATTGCTCGCGGTCGCCGCGGCACAGTGCGGCAACGGCGGCGTACTGCGCGATCGTCCCCAGTGTCGTGAGATCGTTCAGCGCGGCGGCGATCTCCGCGCTCTCTTCGGCACGCTCCAAAGCCAGTGCGGCCTCGCCGGGTTGGAAACTCGCGAGCGACTGGGCCGTCGCCGCCAGCGCGTGTGAAATCAGCAGGAGGTCACCGAGCTCGCGCGCTTCGACGAGCGCGTCCTCAACCATACGGCGCGCCTCTTCGAACGCTCCGCTGTAGTGCAACGCCCGGCCCAACGACGCGCGCATCCACAGGTGCTGTAACGGCTCGGCATCGTGCTGCAGGGCCTCTCGCAACAGCGCGACGGCTTCGGGGCCGCGCACGCCGGGCCGCCACGCTGTTTCCTCGAAGCCGATCGCAGCCCGCTTGAACGCATCCCAATCGTGTTGCTCACGCGCGAGGCCCGCCGCGGCCTTGTACGTCGCGAGCGACCCGTGGTGATTGCCGTCCAGCTGTTGTGCCTCACCCTTCTCGAGCAGCAACTCGACTTTCGAGCGCTCCGGATATGCGGGCATACGGGCAACGAGCTCGAGGGCGAAGTTGTAGTCCTCGGCCGCGGCGTCGAACGCGAGCAGATCCATCGAATGTCGCCCGGAACGCCTGGCATAGTCCAGCGCCCGCTCGAGCAGCTCGGGAACGCCGGCGTTGGCGTAGTGCTGCGCCAGCGCGCGGAAGTGCGCATCGAGTCGCGCCGCGTACCGAGTTTCGATGCTTGCGGCGATCGCCGCGTGGATGCGTGCGCGCCGAGACGCCGAGAGCTCGGCCGTCAGCGCATCACGCACGAGCGCGTGTGTGAACCGGAACCGATCGATCGCGACTTCCTCTACCAGGCCCGCGCCGACTGCTTGCTCGACGCGGCGGAGCCCGTCCGTTTCCGGGAGTTGGGCCGCGTCACTGACGACTCCGAGCGAGAACTCCAGGCCGCTCAACGATGCAACTTGGAGCAGCTCCAGGGTCTCGGGCTCGAATCGCCCCAGCCGGCGCCGCACGGCGGCACCCACGTCGCTCGGCAGCTCGCTCGGCAACGTGCCGTCGGCTCGCATCGCGGCGAGGACGGCCCGCAGGAACAGTGGATTGCCGGCAGTCTCGTCGGCGAGGCGGGTCGCACTGTGCGAAGGAAGTGTCCGCGATTCCAACAACGAGGCGATGTCGTCGACCGTGAGTCCCCGCAATTGGAAACGGCGGCTGCGACCCGTGCGCTCGAGCTCGTCGACAAGCTCGTTCAACGGCTCACTGATGTCAGGGCTGGTATCGCGCGCGGTGCCGAGGATTGTGAGCCGTGCCGGCTGCGCGCTTCGTGCAATGTGGGCGAGCAACGCGAGCGTCGGGCGGTCGGCCCAATGCACGTCGTCGACCACGAACACGACCGGCCGCGTCGAGGCCACCGTGCAGAGCCACGACCGCACCGATTCGAACAACCGGTACTGCTCGGTCTCGGTCGCGCCCTCCGGCCGGCGGAGGCCCGGCACACGGACGAGCAACTCGGGAACCAGACGCACGAGCGGCTCGGGGTCGACGCCGAGTGCACCGCGCAACTCCTCGTCCTGATGCTGGCTCACGAACCACCGCAGACCGTCGATCACGGGTTGGAACGGCGCGCGCACTTGCTCGTCGCATCGGCCGTACAACACCAACGCGCCCTGCTTGTGCACGCGCGTCGTGACTTCCTGGCCGAGGCGGGTCTTGCCGATGCCTGGCTCGCCGAGCAACCAGATCGCGTTGGGATGCCCCGCCGCGAGAGCAACATCAGCCGCGAGCTCCAGCTCGTCATTGCGGCCGACGAACTGCGTCGCCGAGCCGATCGCGAGTTCCGGCGGCATCGGCAGCGCGCCGCTCGTTTCGGCCGGCGCCCACACGACGCTGCATGCCGCAACCGGGTCGGGCAACCCCTTCAGGTCGAAGAGGCCGACGAGCTCGAACTCGAAGCCGCCACGACCCCGGCCGAGCGCGCGCACCAAATCGGAGCAGAGAATCTGTTGCGGCGAGGCGACGCTCTGGAGACGCACCGCTTCTACCACCGCCGAACCGAAGACATCGCCGTCGCGGTGCATCACGTCGCCCGCCGAGATACCAACGCGCAACGCGATCGCCTCATCCGCAGGAGCCGATCGCGAGTGCGCGTCGAAGCGTTGCTGGATCGCGACCGCAGCCGCAAGAGCGTTCGTCACCGAATGGAACGTCGCGAGCGCACCGTCACCTGAAATTCTTGATGACATCGCCTTCGTTGCGCTCGATGATGTCCTTCAGGATCTCGTCGTGCAGACGCTGCAGCTGGTCGGCGCGGTCCTCACCAAGACGCGTGCGCGTCGTCGTCGACTCGACCCAGTCGGTGCTGAGAATCGTGACGAGATCGGTAGAGGCCATACGCCCCGCTTCGGCGGGCCGCTACACGAACTGCTCGGGGCGGAGCTCCGATACTTCGGTGATCACGTCGGCCGGAGCACCGACACGCTTGGCGGCCTCGCGAATGGCCTCGGCGCTCGGCGCCTCGTAGAGGCAGTACGTCTTCTTCTTGTCCGCCGAAAGGAAGGAGAACAACCACGACACGCCGACATCCTCGTTGACGATGCGAATCTCGTCGGCGTCGTTGTCGTTCATCTCGAGCCGCTCGGCGAAGTTGCGTTCGATCACGAACAGCGGCATCTGGTCTCCTTCACGTGCCCCGCCCGGAAAGACTAGGCGGCGCCGGCCCGGGCCGTCACGGCCTTCAAGTCCTTGATCAAGACCCGGCCCCGGCCACTTTCAACCAGTCCGGCCTCCCGCAGCTCATGGAACGCCCGCACGACCCCGTCGCGCGACACGCCTGCCCAGTCGGCCAAGTCCTGCTGTGAGAGTGCGCGCACGAGCACGCCATCCGGGCTGGGCTCTCCGTGCGACGACGCGAGCTCGACCAGGCGGCGGCACACCCGGCTGATCACGTCGTCGGTGCCGAGCTCGAGCTGGCGGCCCGACGCTTGCCGCAGACGGCCCACGACCACAGCGAGCAAGGCGTTCGCGACGCCCGCCCGCTCGTAGCGCAAGGCGTCGAAGCGCGCGGCATCGACGGCGAGCACTTCCACCTCGTCGATCGCGATCGCGTTTGCCGACTGGGGGGCACCGTCGACGACGCTCATCTCACCGAGCACCTCACCGGGCCCGCGCAACTCCAGCATCGTCTCGCGTCCGCTCACCGCGATCTTGGTGAGCTTCACGTAGCCCGAGAGGATGACGAGGATCGAGCTGCCCGTATCCCCCTCACGACACAACAGTTCGCCGGAACTGAAGCTGCGGCGATTGCCCGCCGCGAAGATCGCCTCGGCATCGTCGGCGCCCAAGCCCGAGAGAAATGAAGTGTCGGAGTGCGTCACGTGAACCGGTGTCATCGTAATCAGACACGGCCACCCGTCGATTGGTCGGCGCACGACAAACACCTGATCCTTTCTTTACATTCGAGCGCGAGACTGCCGGTCATGCGCCGTCCGATCGCCTTGCTCGTTGCGGTGAGCGCACTGGCGCTCCTCGGGGCAACCTGCGACCCGGGACCCGGGGAATGCGCGGGCGCCGGAACCGTTGCTCACCGTGACCTTCGGTATGCGACGAGTGCCGGCGTCGCGGTCCGGTTGCAGTCGCTCGATCTCTACGTGCCGGTCCGCAAATCGGGTTGCGCCGCGGCGCCGCTCGTCATCTACGTCCACGGGGGCGGCTTCGTCACCGGCGACAAGTCCAACCGCATAACCGACAAGATCAAGCTCTTCAACACCGAAGGCTGGGGATTCGCGAGCGTGAACTACCGGCTGGTCGGCAACGCGGGGTCGGGCCCGACGAACGGCGTGTATCCCGCGGCCGAGCGTGACGTCGGCGCCGCGATCGCGTACCTAGCGATGCACGCATCCGACTATGGGCTCGACCCGAAGCGGGTCATGCTGCTCGGCCATTCCGCGGGTGCGTTCCTCGTCGCGCTCGAATCGACTGACGGCAGCTTCCTGCAGAGCGCCGGAGTTCAGCTGCGCGACGTGATCTGCGCCGCGCCGCTCGATACGACGTACGACATTGCGCACGAGATCGCGGGCGGTGGAGACGCCGAGGCGATGTACCGGAACGCGTTCGGAAACGATCCCGCGGTATGGAACCGCGCCTCGCCGCCCAACAACGTCGCGGCCGGAAAGGGGATTCCTTCGTTCCACATCGTCACGCGTGGGCAACCAGACCGGGTCGCCCAGGGCCAACAATTCGGCGCGACGCTGCAAGCTGCGGGCGTTGCCGCCGACGTCCAGGTCGTGCGCGGCCTATCGCACGAAGACGTCAATGCGGCGGTCGGCAAGACCGGAGACACGGTCATCACGCCGCCGCTGATGGCCTTCTACCGCGACTGCACACGTGCGCGAGGGGGGACTTGAACCCCCACGCCCTTGCGGGCACAGGAACCTGAATCCTGCGCGTCTGCCAATTCCGCCACTCGCGCGTGAGCGCAGCAGCGTACCAGCGCCGTGCACAGTGGAACGGGGGGAACCGCCATTACCATCGTTTCGATGGGACTCCAGCGGTTCGAGCGCAGGCTCGAGCGGCTCGTCGAAGGCGCGTTCGGTAAGGCGTTCCGCAGCGGCCTGCAACCCGTCGAGATCGGTCGGCGTGTCATACGTGAGATGGACGCCGGACGCACCCTCGGTGTGCGCGGCACGATGGTCCCCAACCAGATCACCGTGTCGCTCTCGCACGAGGACCTCGAGCGGTTTGCCGGTTTCCGTGACAGCGCTCGCGATCGAACTGGCCGACGCCGCGCGAGCACGCGCGGGAGGAGGGGTACCACTTCTCGGGACCGGTCGAGGTGACGATCGAGGCCGACGACAACGCGCGCCGGGGCGACTTGCGGGTGCGCGCCGAGATCGTGGCCGGCGCGCTCGGGGCGCCGGGCACCCTGGTGATGCCGGACGGCGGCCGCGTCCAGCTCGGCGAGGACCGCGCGCTCATCGGTCGCCTGCCCGACTGCATCGTCGCGCTCACCGACCCTCAGGTTTCGCGCCATCACGCCGAGATCCGGCGCGACGAGCGCGGCTACCGCGTGGTCGATCTCGACTCGATGAACGGCATCCAGGTCAACGGGGTGCAGGTGCGCGAGCATCTCCTGACCGACGGCGACGTCATCCTCGTCGGTGCAACTGAGATCCGGTACGAGGAGTCGTAACCGGCACATGTCCGACGCCGTCCTCACGGTCCTGAAGTTCTGTCTCCTCGCGCTGCTCTATCTGTTCCTCATCCGCGTGGTGTGGACGGTCGCACGCGAGCTGCGCGGTTCGCCGGCACCGGTACCGGCACCCGCGCCCGCCCCCACACCGACGGTCGCCTCGCCGGCGCGAGCGCGCAAACGCGGGTGGCGACTCGTCATCGTGCAGCCCGACGCCGAGCGCGGGCGTGCGTTGCCGGTCGACGGCGAAGCGACGATGGGGCGCGGCGGCGGGTGCACGTTGCCGCTGACGTTCGACACGTTCGTGTCGCAGGTACATGCACGTGTGTACGAGCGCGACGGCACACTGTGGATCGAGGACGTGGGCTCGACGAACGGCACCTACGTGAACGGCGAGCGCATCGACAAGGCAGTGAAGCTCGGCAAGGGCGACCGCGTGCAAGTCGGCGAGACCGTGTTCGAGGCGGAGCGATGACGTCGTGAGGCTGACGACCGGGCGCGCCACCGACCAGGGTCGCACGCGCTCGAAGAACGAGGACTCGTTCCTCGTCGACTCCGAGCACACGTTGTTCGCGGTCGCGGACGGCATGGGCGGTCATCGGGGCGGTGAGGTCGCGAGCCACACGGCGATCGAAGCGTTGCGCGCCGCGTTCGCCGGCGGTTCGACGATCGACGGGGCGATCGCACGGGCCAACGACGCCGTGCTCGCGCGCGCGGCCGGCAACGACGAGCTCGCCGGCATGGGCACGACGATGACCGCGGTGACCGTCATCGGCACGAACGAGCTCCTGATCGGCCACGTCGGCGACTCGCGCGCATACTTCCTGCGAGGCGGCGAGCTGGTGCGCGTCACCGACGACCACAGCCTCGTCGAAGAACTGGTTCGTGAAGGCCGGCTCACGCCGGAGCAAGCCGAGGCGCACCCGCAGCGAGCGATTGTCACGCGGGCCCTCGGTGTCGACGCCGAGGTCGACGTCGACACGTACCGGCGCGAGGTCGAAGCCGGCGATCGCGTGCTGATCTGCTCCGATGGTCTGACCACGATGGTGCGAGAGCGCGACATCGAACGCATCGCGCGGTTCCGAACGCGATCCACAGCGTGCGGCCGAGCTGCTGGTCGCGGCCGCGAACGACGCCGGTGGCGAGGACAACATCACTGTCATCGTCATCGATGTGCTCGACGTCGATGCGCCGTTCGAAGGTGGCAGCGTCGCCGCACCGCCGGTCGAGGCGCCGACGAGTGCCGTGCCCGCGGCTGCGCCGGCTCCGCGGCCGCCGGAACCGCGAGTACGGCGCTCGCGTTTGCGCACGGTTCGCGGCGTGTTGTTTGTCGTGTTGCCGCTCGTCATCATCCTCGGCGTCGCCGCAGGTGTCATCGGCTGGTACGCGCGCAGCTCGTACTACGTCGGCGCGTCGCGCAACGAGGTCGTGATCTACAAGGGCGTACCGGGCGGCGTGCTCGGCTGGGATCCGACGGTCGACCAGCGCACCGGCGTCCAGCTCGACGCGCTGCGCGCCGCTGGATCGCGATCGCGTGCAAACGAACTCGACGCGCGGTTCGCTCTCGACCGCTCAAGCGTTCGTCGGGCGGCTCCGAGCATCGGTTACTTCGACGTCGACCACGACGACCACCATCAAGAAGAAACCGAAGACGACGACCACGCGGCCGCGGCCGCGCACTACGACCACGCGCAAGCGCCCATGACGCTCCCCCTGCTGGCCCGCAGCCGCCGCCGTGCCGAGCTGTCGCTCGGCGTGCTTGTCGTCGCCGTCACCGTCGGCGGATACATCCTCGTCGGACTCGCCGAGGGACCGAACCTCCCGCCCGACCTGTACCCGTTGCTCGGCTGGGTCTTCGGCCTGTACGTCATCGCCCACTTCGCCGTCCGTCGTCTTGCTCCCTACGCCGACGCGACCCTGCTCCCGCTTGCCGCGATGCTGAACGGGCTCGGCTTCGTCGTGATCGCGCGGCTCGCGCGGGCCGATCCCGACGACGTGTTCAACTACCGCACGCAGGCGCGGGTGCAGTCGCTGTGGGTCGCGATCGCCGTCGGCGTGTTCATCGTGACGCTGATCCTCGTGCGGGACGTGCGAATCTTCGAGCGGTACCGCTACACGGCCCTCTTGCTCGGGCTCTTGTTCCTGTTGTTGCCGATGGCACCGGGAATTGGCCGCACGATCAACGGAGCGCGCCTGTGGGTCGGAATCGGCCCGTTGACCTTCGAACCGAGCGAGATCGCGAAGCTGCTGCTCGTCGCGTTCTTCGCCGCGTACCTCGTCGACAAGCGTGAACTGCTCGCCGAGGGACGGATACGCGTCGGGCGCTGGTTCCTGCCGTCGCCGCGCGACCTCGGACCACTGCTGCTCGCGTGGGGTGTTGCATTGTTGGTGCTCGCGTATCAGAAGGACATGGGCACGAGTCTGTTGTTCTTCGGGGTGTTCGCCGCCATGCTGTACATGGCGACCCGGCGTACGGCGTACATCGTCGGGACGTTGGTGCTGCTCGTCATCGGCGCGTTCGTGGCCTACAAGTCGTTCGGCCACGTGCGTCTCCGCGTCGAGAACTGGCTGGACCCATGGAGTCGGATCGACCAAGCCGGCGGGGGCTATCAGGCCGTGCAGGGCTGGTTCGGTTTGGGCTCGGGTGGGGTCGCGGGAACCGGCCTCGGCTTGGGCAACCCGTCGCTCGTTCCGCTCGCCAGCACTGACTACGTCTTCGCCGCGATCGGAGAGGAGCTCGGGCTCGCCGGCACCGTCGCCGTCGTCGCCGCGTTCTTGCTGATGGTCGGCAGCATGTTCCGCATCGCGGTCGACTCGGTGCGGCCGTTCGCCAAGCTGTTCGCAGCCGGCATCGCGACGATCTTCGGGCTCCAGACGTTCCTCATTATCGGCGGTGTGTTGCGCGTGATCCCGCTCACCGGCATCACGCTGCCGTTCGTCTCCTACGGCGGCTCGTCGCTCGTTGCCAACTTCGCCCTGATCGCGATCATGCTGCGCATCTCCGACGACACCGCCCGCAGCGCAACCAGCGCCGAGCTGCACCGTCGCCGGGAGGTTCCTCGTGAACGCCGGCATCCGAAGTGTGGGCGCAGTGATCATCGTGTTGTTCATCGGCCTCATCGCGCAGCTCACGTATCTCCAAGTGGCGCGCAGCGACAAACTTGCCGACGATCCCCGCAACTCTCGAACGTTTCTCCGCAATGCAGCACGCGACCGCGGCCCGATCGTGACCTCCGACGGCGTGATCGTTGCGCGGTCGGTCCCGGTCAAGGACGAGTTCAAGCGCCAGCGCCTCTATCGGAAGGACACGGCTGCCCTCTTCTCGGCGATTGTCGGCTACCAGTCGATCCAGTTCGGCGAGGCGGGAGTCGAGCGAACCTTCTCGGACGACCTCGCGGGCCGGACGTTCACGCTCAGCCCCAGCGGCCTCGCCGACGCGTTCGCGACGCGCCAGCCGGTCGGAACCGTCGTGCTCACGGCGTCGCGCGGAGTTCAGCAAGTCGCCGCCCAAGGCCTGGCGGGCCGGCCCGGCTCGGTTGTCGTCCTCGACGTGCGCACCGGCGGCGTGCTCGCGGCCTATTCGAACCCGACGTACGACCCAAACCTTCTCGTGAGCCACAACCCGAACAAGGCCCAGGGCGCGCGCGCGCTGATGCTGGCCGACCCGAGCAAGCCGTTGTTGCCGCACGCGTGGGGCGAGCTCTATCCACCGGGGTCGACGTTCAAGACGGTCACCGCGTCGATCGCGATCCAGAACAACGTCGACGTCGACAAGCAATTCCCGTTCGTCAGCTCGATCCCGTTGCCGCAGACGAACGGCCAGACGCTGCAGAACTTCGGTGGCGAGGTGTGTGGCGGCTCGCTGCTCAACAGTTTCATCGTTTCTTGCAACACGACGTTCGCGCAGGTCGGATTCGACTTGGGCGAGAAGCTCGCGAGCGGCGTGCAGGACTTCGGAGTGGAGACCGATCCTCCGCCGAGCGGTCACGCCAGCGGCTTCGACCCCCCGATCGCGCGCAGCCAGGGACCGAAGCGCGGCACGTTCCGGCGGAACCAGCCCGCGTTCATGCAGGACGCGATCGGCCAGCACGACGTGCGGGTCACGCCGCTGCAGATGGCCCTCGTCGCCGAGTCGGTCGCAACCGGGGGCACGATCTTCGAGCCGCATGTCGTCGACTGCGTGATGGACCCCGACAACCGCGTCGTGCGGCGCGTCGGCACCAACGAGTACAAGCGCGCGATGGACCCGACGACCGCCGACACCATGCGGCAGTTCATGCTGGGCGTCGTGAACGACCCGCGCGGCACGGGCACTGCGGCGCAGATACCCGGCGTTCAGGTCGCGGGCAAGACCGGTACCGCCGAGACCGGCGACGGTCGCCCCCCGCACGCGTGGTTCATCGCGTTCGCGCCGGCCGACGCGCCGCGCTACGCCGTTGCGGTGCTCGTCGAGCACGGCGGCACCGACGGCACCAACGCGGAAGCGACCGGCGGTCGTGTCGCCGCGCCGATCGCAAAACAGGTTCTGCAATCACTGCTCGCGAGCCCGCCGCCGACGTCGCAGTGCGGCGAGGGGCAACCGCAAAACGACGGAAACGGCGGATAGGGTGCTGCAACCATGACGCTGGCCGGACGGGTCTTTTCCAGCCGCTACGAGATCCAGCGCGAGGTCGCGCAAGGCGGAATGGCCGAGGTGTACCTGGCGCGCGACCAGCTCCTCAACCGGCCGGTCGCGCTGAAGGCGCTGTTCCCCGAGTACGCCGCGAGCCGTCGTTCGTCGAGCGCTTCCGTCGAGAAGCGCAGGCCGCTGCCAACCTCAACCATCCGAACATCGTGGCGATCTACGACTGGGGTCAGGAGTCCGGCACGTACTTCATCGTGATGGAGTACGTCGAGGGACGCTCCCTGCGCGACCTCGTTCGATCGGAAGCGCCGCTCGAGCCGAATCAGGCGGCGGAGATCACCGCCGAGATCGCGTCCGCGCTCGCGTTCGCACACCGCAACGGCGTCGTGCACCGCGACGTGAAGCCCGGCAACGTGCTGCTGACGCGTTCCGGCAACGTGAAGGTCACCGACTTCGGCATCGCGCGCGCCGGCGCGAGCGACGGTCTCACGCAGACCGGTTCGGTCATGGGCACGGCGACGTACTTCTCGCCCGAACAGGCGCAGGGGCTTCCGGTCGACGGTCGCAGCGACGTGTATTCGCTTGGTGTGGTGCTGTACGAGATGGTGACGGGCGGCGCGCCGTTCACCGGTGACTCGCCGGTCGCGGTCGCGTACAAGCACGTGCGGGAGGACGCGGTCGCACCGTCACAACGCAATCCCGACGTGCCGCGCGATCTCGAGCAGATCATCATGACCGCGCTCGCCAAGGATGCCGACCAGCGCTACCAAACGGCCGACGACCTGCGCGCCGATCTCTTGCGCTTCCGGCGCGGCCGTCCGCTGGCATCGGCACCCGTCACCGCAATGGTCGCCGAGATGCCGACCGCGGCGACTGCTGCGCAAGCGAGCGGCGCGTACGCGGCCGCCGCGACCGTGGCGAGCCCGAAGGTCGACGAGCGCGGCCGCTACGTAGGTGCGCCGACATATCAACGTCATCGGCGGAACCCGGCACTCGTCACGTTCTTGGTGCTGCTCGGCCTCGCGGCCGTCATCGGGCTCATCTTGTTCGCGGCGATCAAGCTGGGCGGAACCGAGGGCAAGGTCGGTGTGCCCGACGTCGTCGGCAAGAAGGTGAATGTCGCGCGACAGATGCTCACCGATGCGCACCTCAAATCGACGGTCGTGCGCGTAAGCGATGCCGCGCCCGTCGACACGGTCATCGTCCAGGATCCGGCCGCCAACAAGAACGTGACACGCAACACGACGGTGAAGCTAACCGTCAGCGCCGGCGCCGAGAAGGTGACGGTCCCGTTCGAGATCAAGAACATGACTGTGCAGGACGCGAGCGACCTGCTCATCAGCAAGGGCTTCCAGGTGAAGACCCAGGATCGACCGAGCGACACCGTCGACAAGGGAAGGGTGATCGACAGCTTGCCGCCCGCGGGCCAGAGCGCGGCCAAGGGCGGCGTCGTCACGCTCCTGGTCTCGACCGGCAAGGAACCACAGAAGATCCCGGACGTGAAGGGCCTGTCGCAGGATCAGGCCGGGCAGGCGCTGATCCAGGCGGGCTTCAACCCGAACCAGATCTCCTTTGCGGACGAAACCAACGACACGATCCCCGCGGGATCCGCGACACGCTCCGATCCCAAGGCCGGCCAGAAGGTCGCGACCGACACGGCGATCACGGTCTTCATCTCGAGCGGCAAGGAGAAGGTCGAAGTTCCGCCGGAGATCGGCAAGACCGAGGACGAAGCAACCTTGGATCTCAAGTCCAAGGACTTCACCGTGTCGACACTCAACAAGGTCGACGACAACAACGTCGGCAAGGTGATCGAGATGTCACCGTCGCCGGGCACGATGGTCGCACCCGGAAGCAACGTCGTACTCACGATCGGCGTCAAGTCGCCCAGCTCGTCAACGACGACGACAACTGCACCGTGACGCCACCACTCGTCGGGTGGTACCGCGCGCACGGACGTCACGACTTGCCGTGGCGCGCCTCGCGTGATCGTTGGCACGTACTCGTTTCGGAGGTGATGCTGCACCAGACCCAGGTGCCGCGCGTCATCCCCGCCTACGCCGAGTTCATGGCGCGGTTCCCGACGCCGGCCGCCGCCGCCGAGGCGGGCCCGGCGGCGGTGATCACCGCGTGGGGCCGGCTCGGCTACCCGCGGCGGGCCCGCCGGCTGTGGGAGGCCGCAGCGCAGGTCGCCGCGCAACGGCTGGCCCGACGACCTCACCCAACTCCCGGGCGTCGGCCGGTACACCGCAGCTGCGATCGCGGCGCAGGTCGACGACGCCGATCGCATCGGCATCGAGGTGAACATCCGCCGAGTGTGTGAGCGAGTGCGCGGGGAACGACTCGGCGAGCGCGCGGCCGAGGAGTGCGCGATCAAGGTCGCGCGCGGGTTACGAGGGCGCGACCGGCTGCTCGCGCTCATGGACGTCGGCGCGACCGTGTGCACCGCGCGGAACCCGCACTGTGATCAGTGTCCGCTTGCGCCGGTGTGTGCGACGCGAGGCGCGCTCGCGGACGAGACCAAGCACCGCCAGGGTCGTTACCAGGGTTCGTTCCGTCAGCGGCGCGGGATCGTCATGGCGCGTCTGCGCGAGAACGCAACTGTTGCGACGATCGAGCTCGATGGGGAGGCGCTCGCGTCGTTGCTCGACGACGGGCTCGCCGAAGTCACGCGTGGCGCGCGCACCTTCCGCGTCCGACGTGAGCCGAGGAGAAGCGGCGCACGTACCGTGCGCCGCCCGAGGCGGGGCCTAGCGGCCCGGCGCGTCAGCGCCGAGAGCGGAAACAAGGAAATTCCCGAGGAGCTCGTGGCCCGCGTCGGTGAGGATCGACTCGGGGTGGAACTGCACGCCTTCGATCGGAAACTCCCGGTGGCGCAAGCCCATCACCAGGCCGTCCTCCGACTCGGCGGTGATCTCGAGGACATCGGGCACTGAATCGCGTGCAACGACGAGCGAGTGGTAACGCGTCGCCGTCAACGGGTTCGGCAGCTTGTTGAACACACCGGCGCCCGTGTGGCGGATCTCCGACGTCTTGCCGTGCATGACGTGCGGCGCCCGTACGACGTCACCGCCGTACAGCTCGCCGATGCACTGAAGTCCGAGGCACACGCCGAGCACCGGCGTGCCGTGTTCACCGAACGCCCGGATCGCGTCGTTCGAGAGCCCGGCGTCGACCGGACGTCCGGGCCCGGGGGAGATCAAGACCGCGTCGGGTGCGAGCGCACGCATCTCGTCGAGGGTGATCGCATCGTGGCGGTACACAACCGGCTCGGCCCCGAGCTCGCCGAGATACTGCACCAGGTTGTAAACGAACGAGTCGTAGTTGTCGATCACGAGCACGCGGGGCACGCCCCAGTGTCGCGTAACCTGTCCGGATGCCGCAGTCGAAATCGAAGCGGTCGCGCTACACGCCCCCGCCGCAGAAGAAGGCTCCGCCGAGCAAGCTGTGGGTCCCCGTCGCATTGACGACGCTGCTCGCCGCCGGTCTGGTCGTCGTGGTCCTCAACTACCTGAACCTGCTGCCCGGCCCGAACACCGAGAACCGCTACCTGCTCCTCGGGATCGGCCTGATCTGCAGCGGCTTCCTGCTGTCGACGAACTACCGCTGAACGTTCCTGAACATTCGTTGACCGTCCGTTGACCGAATCGCAAACGTGTGATTCCCCACAGAGTTGCCCACAGACTGTGGATAACTGCTATTCGACGGGCGTGACCAGGGCCATTGGCTCCCGGCAGTGGCGCGGCGCCTCGGGTGGCTCGCCCTCCGGCGCGGCGTACAGGACCACCTGGGCGCCGCACACGATGCAGCGGTACCGGTAGTCGACGTCCTCGAGCGGCGTCTCGCCCGGCTCGGGCGGCGGCTCGGTGTTGAAGTTGCGGATCAGCTTGGCGCCGATCAGGTACAGCACGACCGCGGCCGTCAGCGCGATCGCAACCCGCAACACCCACCAGAGAACTTCGACCATGACGTCATCCAGCGTACGCCGCCGCGTTCGGACGGTTGACGATCGGTAGGCCGAGCTGAACTGCCCAAACGGTCGACTGTCGGAGGGTTAGAGGCGCTCGATGATCGTCGCGTTCGCCATGCCGCCGCCCTCGCACATCGTCTGCAGGCCGTAGCGGCCGCCCGTGCGCTCGAGCTCGTTGAGCAACGTGGCCATCAGGCGAGCGCCGGACGCGCCGAGCGGGTGCCCCAGGGCGATCGCGCCGCCGTTCACGTTGACCTTCGACATGTCCGGGTGGTGCTCCTTCTCCCACGCGAGCACGACGGGTGCGAACGCCTCGTTGATCTCGACGAGGTCGATCTGGTCGAGCGTCATCTTTGCCCGCTCGAGCACCTTGGTCGTTGCCGGGATCGGGCCGGTGAGCATCAGGACCGGGTCGACGCCTGCGAGCGCGAACGTGTGGAACCGCGCCCGGGGCTTCAGCCCGAGCTCGTTGGCCTTCTCCTCGGTCATCACGAGCACGGCGGCCGCGCCATCGGTGATCTGCGACGAGTTGGCGGCGGTGATCACGCCGTCGGGCTTGAACGCCGGCTTCAGCGTCGCGAGCTTCTCGATCGTCGAGTCGGGACGGATGCCCTCGTCACGCGTCATCGTCTCGGCGCCGTCTTCGGTCTTGATGTCGACCGGCAGGATCTCGCGGTCGAAGCGACCCTCCTCGGTCGCACGCGCGGCCCGCTGATGCGACTGAACCGAGAACGCATCGTTCTGCTCGCGTGTGATCCCCCACTTCTCGGAGATCAGCTCGGCGGAGATGCCCTGCGGCACGAGGTTCGGGTAACGCGCCGTCATCATCGGGCCGAACGGGAAGCCGTACTTGCCCTCCACGACCGACGCACCCATCGGTACGCGGGTCATGTTCTCGACACCGGCGGCGATCACGACGTCGTATGCGCCCGCGATCACACCTTGGGCGGCGAAGTGTGCGGCCTGTTGCGACGAGCCGCACTGCCGGTCGACGGTTGTGCCGACGGTCGACTCGGGGAAGCCGGCGGCGAGCGCGGCGTTGCGGGCGATGTTGACGCCCTGCTCGCCGACCTGCATGACGCAGCCCATGATCACGTCTTCGACGAGCGCGGGATCGAGATCGTTGCGCTCGACGAGCGCGCGCAGCACGTGCGCGGCGAGGTCGACGGGGTGGACGTCCTTGAGCTTGCCGTTGCGGCGTCCGAGGGGGGAACGGAGCGCGTCGACGATGACGGCGGTGGGCATGGAGGCCTCCACATGAGAGCTGGCAAACTGAGACTTGACCGGTTGGTCAAGTGTGCCCGGCACGGGCCTCGGGGTCAAACTCCGCCTGCTTCACTGTCATTCCATGACGAGGGCGGTGCAGCAGGTGCTGATCATCCGGCATGGCGAGTCGGAATGGAACGTGGAGCGCCGCTGGCAGGGCTGGATCGACATTCCGCTCACCGCGGCAGGGCGAGGCGCAGGCCGCGGCCCGGGCCCGTCATCTGGCGCACGAAGGTGTCCGGCCGCGCGTCGTGTACTCGTCGGATCTGCTGCGCGGCGTCGCGCACCGCCGAGATCATCGCCGCCCACCTCGAAGTGCCGGCCGTTTCCGACATCGGCTTTCGCGAGCGCCACGGCGGCGAGTGGCAGGGCCACACCGTCGTCGAGATCGACGAGGGTTGGCCCGGGATGCGCGACCGCTGGCGGCGAGGGGAGCTCGCTGCGCCACCTGGCGGCGAGGTCGACGCGACAGTGCTCGCACGCTTCGACGCCGCGTTGTGGCGCGCGCTCGCACACGTCGGCACCGGCATGCTCGCGATCGTGACGCACCACGGGATCCTGCGGACGGTCGCGAGCCGGGCCGGCGTCGACGTGCACACCTTGATACCGAACCTCGGGGGCTTCTGGTTCAACGTCAACGATGGCGTGCTGCAAGATCCCGTGCCGGTCGATACGCTCCGCGAAGATGCAGAACGTCCTGCGATTGAGTAGCTGCGCGGTCGTTGCGCTCGCCGTGCTGACGGCCTGCGGCAGCGATGACAAGAAGAGCGCGTCACCGTCGACGACGACCGCGACGGTCGCGCCGACGACGACCACTCCCGCGCCCGCACCCAAGATCGTCGTCACGAGTACCGCGTTCGAGAACAATCAGCCGATCCCGCGCCAGTACTCGTGTGACGGGGGCAGCGCGACGGTGCCGGTCGCGTGGAGTGGCATTCCCACCGAAGCCAAGAGCGTCGCGGTCGAGGTTCACGATCCCGATGCGCCGATCCCGGGCGGGTTCCTGCACTGGCTCGTGCTCGGTCTCCCGCCGACCGACGGTTCTGTGCCCCCGGTTCCCGCGGACGCACGCCAAGACCCAGAGTGGCGGGGACCGTGCCCACCGGCGGGCAGTGCCCCGCACCACTACCGCTTCACGGTGTACGCCCTCGACAAGGACGTGCAGACCCGCGACGACCTCGCCGACGCGACGATCGCGAAGAGCACCCTCGTCGGCACCTATAGCCACTGAGCGGCGCAGCCCCCGCGTAGGCTGCCGGGCGATGGCGACGCCGAAAAAGCGCGGGACGGCGACGTCGAATTTCGGCGTCAGCAAGCGGGAGAGTCACGACGCGTCGGCGTTCTACGAGCGCTTTGCGGCCCCCGAGCTCTCCGACGAGGACGCGATCGCTCCGCCGTCCGACCTCTCGTTCGATCAACGGTTCCAACTCGCCGATGCCCGCCAGATGGACGTGATCGCCGACAACTCGGTCGCGCTCGTCGTCACCTCGCCCCCCTACTTCGCCGGCAAGCAGTACGAAGAGGAGCTCGAACGTGAAGGCGTTCCCGCGTCGTACGCCGAGTATCTCCAGCTGCTGAAGGACGTGTTCGAGGAGTGCAAGCGCAAGCTCGAGCCGGGCGGGCGCATCGCGGTCAACGTTGCGAACCTCGGACGCAAGCCGTACCGCAGCCTGTCCGCCGACGTCATCCGCATCCTCCAGGACGACCTCGGCCTCCTGCTGCGCGGCGAGGTCATCTGGCGCAAGGGCGAGGGTGCCGGCGGCAACTGCGCGTGGGGATCCTTCCGCAGCCCGACCAACCCGGTGTTGCGCGACATCACCGAGCGCGTCGTCATCGCGAGCAAGGGTCGGTTCGATCGCGCCAAGGGCCGGGCCGAACGCGAGCTGCTCGGCTTGCCGTTCGGCAACGACATCCTCGCCGAGGACTTCATGGCCGACACGCTCGACGTGTGGGACATCCCGCCCGAGAGCGCGCGCCGCGTCTCGCATCCGGCGCCGTTCCCCGTCGAGCTTCCGGCTCGCCTCATCCGTCTGTACACGTACGAGCACGACCTCGTGCTCGACCCGTTCATGGGGTCGGGCTCGGCGCTGGTGGCGGCCGCGCAACTTGGTCGCCGCTACATCGGGTACGACCTCGACCCCACGTACGTCGACATCG
This sequence comes from uncultured Actinomycetes bacterium, assembly GCA_963837155.1. Lineage (GTDB taxonomy): Bacteria > Actinomycetota > Acidimicrobiia > IMCC26256 > PALSA-610 > DASQHW01. The sequence goes on from CAWIMB010000001.1 coordinate 668,802, forward strand.
CGCGTCTGCGCGTGCGCGACGAGGGAACACCCGAACCGTTGGTGGTGCCCGAGCAGCCGGTGCCCGACCTTTCGGAGCTCGACTTCGAGGGCAGCTTCCAGGCTCGCGCGACCAAGGAAGGCAAGGCCGCGCAAGCCCTCGCCAAGGATCTCCTCACCGAAACGGGCTTCGAGATCGTCGCGACCAACTCGCGCTTGAAGGGCACGGGCGTGACCGTGAACTTCATCGCCAAGGACGCCGACGACTCGGAGTGGTACTTCGACGTGTCGGGCGCGTTCACCAGCATGCGCGGCGGCATGCTGCGCACCGACACCGTCTGGAAGACGCTCGGTCGCGCCCACGCGTTGCGCGGACGCTTGAACGGGCCGTTGGTCTTCCTCACGTCGCACTTGCCCCGGAAGGGGAGCGAGGGCGACATCGCGTTGCGCGCTGCCGGCGAGGACGCGTTCTTCGACGCGATCGAGATGCGATCGAGCGACGACATCGAACGATTGCGGAAGTACGGGGCCGGCGGTCACCGCGACACGCCCCTGCCGGGCTTCTGGTAGGTCACTCGGTGGCCGACCTGCGGACGACGATCACCGAGGTCGTCACCGGTCTGGGAATGCTCGGTGCCGACGACGTCGGGCACACGCTCGCGGCCCGACCCGACGCGATCGCGAACGTCGCGCCCGATGTATGGGACGCGCTGGCGCGGGCGTGGAAGGAAGGCCGCCATCCCGACGTGTTCGCGGCCGCGTTCATGAACGGCCGGCGCTTTCTTGACGCGCAGGATGCGCTCCGCGGACGCGTGCCCCTGTTGATCGAGTGGAAGGGTGCACACCGCACGCCGGGAGACGAGGTCGTGCCCGCGGACCTGCGCGTCGACCACGTGTACCTCGTGAGCTGCAAGTACCTGTCGCGCATCGTCGTGAATGCCTCACCGCATCACCTGTTCGACCGGCTGCTCGCGGGCGGGCAGGGCCGGCGCGGGAGCGACTGGTTCGGGGAAGTCGCGCCGGTTGAGCATGCGGCGCTGTACGAAGCAGTCCGCGCCGAGATCCGAGAGGTCGATCTTCCCGCCGACATGGCCGCGCTCGACGCCGCCACGCGGCGCGCCCTCGGCCTCGCGTTGCGCGACGGCTGGCCGGCCGGCGCCGTCGACAGGTATCGCGACCTCGTCGAGCGCACGGCCGCCGCATCCGCGCAGCGCTGGCAGGACGCGATCAACGATGCCGCCGCCGATCCAATGCTGTGGCGACTGCTGCGCATCGGGAGCGCGCCGTACTTCGTGCTCGGCGCGTCACCGCGCGGCTTTTTGCGCCTGCGCATCGGAACGCCGTGGGACTGGCGCCGGCATTTCGAGCTGCGCGCGTTCGAGGTCGAGGCGCGCGCCGGCGGTCAGCCGGTCGTCAGGTGGCAAGCCGTGGTGCGCGACCGTGACGACCGTCGCGAGCGTCTCGTGCACGGTCACGTCGAAGTCCGCTGGAGTCACGGCCGGCTGGCCGCGCCACCGGAGGCGAAGGTGTACCTCGACACTCCGCACGACGAAGTGCCCGGATACTTCCCCCTGTACTGACGTCCGTTCCCTCGCACCGCGCGGCGAGGCACACACATCGAGAGCCTAGGTTGGTATTCGCGCCGCGGATATAGGCCATTCGAACGAGACGCGTGGGCCATTCGCCACACTTCTGAACAGGTGCATCCGGGCGGTAGTTTGCGGTGGTGGCGGACGATCTGGCCGACGAACTTGGCCGGCTGGCACAGCTCCAGGCGGCAAGCGTCGAGCGTGAACTGCGCACGTACGAAGCCCGCTACCGCTCATTAGTGGAAGCCTCCGACGCGGTCGTGTGGATCGCGGATCCGAAGGGTCGGTTTGTCGCGCCGAACAACGCGTGGTCGGCGTACACCGGGCAGTCCGAGGCCGACGCACGTGGTCACGGCTGGCTCGACGCACTACATCGTGACGACCGCACGCTCGTGTTCGATTCACTCCAAGACGCGCGCCGCGAGCGGACCTCGTGGGAAGGCTGGGCCCGCGTGTACCACGCCGCGTCAGGCGCGTACCGGCGTTCCGTTTTGCGGGCGGTCCCGCTGGTCGGCAACGACGGTGAGATCGTCGAATGGGTCGGCACGGTCACCGACAACGACGGTGATGCTCGGAGCGAAGAAGTGCTGCGTGCGGCCGAGCGCAACGCGCGCGCCGCCGCCGAGGCGAGCTCCCGGCTCTCGGAAGCGCTGTCGAAGATCACGGCCGCGGTGGTCAACGCCCTCGACGACGACGTCATCGCCCGGCAAACCGGAGAAAGTCTCGCGCGCGGCATTCGACGCCGACGGCGTGCTGATCACACGGTGCGACCAGCGCGGCACGATCGAAGAAGTGCTGTTCGCTCACGGTTACAGCACGGGCGACATCGCCGCGCTCCGAAGCGACGACGACCGAGAATCGTGGTCCACGAGCATGGTGGTCCCGGCTCGCGTTCCTGTTTTCTATGAGTCGCCGGAGCAGTTCCTCGCACGCTTCCCGACTCGCGCACCGATGGTCGAGCGCTTCGAGGCGCGCTCGTGGACTGTTGCGCCGTTGGTCGCGGCGAACCAGGTCATCGGGTTCCTCGTGTTGATGTTCCGGTCTCCTCATCGGTTCAGCTCGGGCGAGCGCAGGTTCATCGCGACTGTCGGAGACGTCGTGGCCCAAGCGATGGTGCGCGCCCGTTCCCGGGCCGCGGAGGTGCTCGCCCGCCGCTCGGCCGAGATGCTCGCGGAGGCGATCGCGGCCGAACGGGCACGGCTCGCTGCGGTGCTGGACCGGATGCCCGCCGGGCTCGTCGTCGTCGACGCCATGGGTGGTATTCCGCGCGTCGTTTTGTGGAACACGCGCGCGGCGGAGATCCTTGGGCCGCCACCCGCCGACGACGACGCGGAGACCTGGTTCGCGCTCCGCGGACTGGACGGCGGCGCGCTCCCGGCGACGACCTCACCATTGCAACGCGCCCTGCCGCGGCGACGAGCTCGGAGATGCCGACGACGTGCTCGTCGTTCGGGACGATGGCACGACCTGTCGCATCCGCACGACGGCGGTGCCCGTCCGCGACTCCGAACAGCGCATCACGAGCGCGGTTCTCGTCATCGAGGACGTCACCGAGCAAACGCGCCGCGAACGCGATGCACAACTTCTCGCAAGGGTCAGCGATCTGTTGGGCTCGTCCGGCGAGGTCGGCATCCTCCTCGAGCGCGTTGTCGGGCTCGCGGTGCCGTCGTTCTCGGACCTGTGCGGCGTGTACGTGCTCGACGACGATGCGCTGCACCTGTTCGCAGTGGCCGACCGCAACTCCGATCGGGCGGTGCGGATGCGTGACGTCCTCTCACAGCCGATACCACTCCAGGGCGATACACCGGTTGCGACTTCCGTACGCCACGGCCGATCCTTGATGATCACGCAGGTTCCCGAGGTCATCGAGACCGCCGACCTCGACGACGACCAGCGCGACTGGCTCCAGCACGTGCTGCGCCCGCAGTCGCTGCTCGTCGTCCCGCTGCGCAGCGGCGACCGCGTCACCGGTGCCCTGACGTTCACGCAGACCGCCGATACCGGCCGCTTGTTCACCGTGGACGATCTCGATGTGGCGATCGAGCTCGGGACCCGCTGCGCGCTGCTGCTCGAACAGGTCGTTGCCCATCGGGAGACTGCCGACGCGCGCGACCGGGCCGACGGCTTGCAGCGGTTCTCGTCGGCGATGGCGCGCGCCGCGAGCGTCGACGCAGTCGTGCAGGCCATCGCCGCCGACGGTGTCGACGCCGTGAACGCCGAGATCGTCAACGTGGCGATGCGCTCGCAAGAGGATACGAGCCTGGATGTGCTCCAGGCGTGGCTGCGCCGGGGCTCCGCAGTTGTCTCGTGGGAAGCGATGCACCAACGCACGGATACCGCGTCGCTTGAAGCGCTGCACAACGGCCGGTCCGGCTACTACCCCGACCTGCCTTCGTACCGGAAGCGCTTCGGCGACGGGGAACTCGCTCTCATCGCCCATGGGGTGGAGGCCGTCGCCGCGATCCCGTTGCGGGGATCCGACGGCCAGGTCTTCGGATCGATCGGCTTCTCCTTCCACATCGCGCAGCTGTTCGACGAAGAGCAAGTCGGTTTCTTGGAGACGGTTGCCGACATCGCGGGCCAGTCACTCGATCGGGCGCGACTGTACGAACGTGAACACGACGTCGCCCGCGCGCTGCAGATGGCACTCCTGCCGGCCGCGCTGCCCGAGCTCGACGACGTCACGACCGAGGCGCGTTACGTCGCCGGCGGTGCGGGCGTGTCGGTAGGCGGCGACTGGTACGACGTGCTTCGCTTCGCCGACGGCCGCGTCGGCCTACTCATCGGGGACGCCGCGGGCCGGGGCGTCGAGGCGGCGGCGCTGATGGGAAAGGTGCGGCACGCGGCCGCCGCGCTTGCGATGGACCGCGCCTCGCCGGCCGCGGTGCTCGCCCGCGTGAACGAGTACCTGCACAACATCTCGTCGCGCCGCACGATGCTCACGTGCTGTTACATCGTGCTCGACCGCGACCGCGGCGTCCTGCGCTACTCATCGGCCGGTCATCCTCCGCCGCTGATCGTCGATGGCAACGACGAGCCGCACTTCCTCACCGGGGGCCGCGGTGTGCCGCTCGGCGTCGTGCCCGCGGCGGCGTACGCCGATGCCGAGTACCAAATGCTCGGCCCCGCGACCATCGTGCTCTACACCGACGGGCTCATTGAACGCCGCGGCGAGACGATCGACGTCGGACTCGAGCGTCTGCGCGACGCAGTCCGCGGCCACGGCGTCGACGCGAAGAAGCTGTGCGATCATCTCACCGGAACGCTGCTCAGTGAAACCAGCGACGACGACGTTGCGCTGCTCGCGGCTCGCGTGCAATCCCTTGCATCGGCCCAACGTCTCGACATCGAGCTCCCGGCTGATTCCAGGCGCCTGCACGAGCTCCGCACGCGCGTCGCGCGCTGGCTCGCAGACTCCGGCGTCGCGGCCGACGTGATCCCAGACATCGTCATTGCATTGAACGAAGCGGCGTCGAACAGCGTGCTGCACGCGTATGCGAGCACACCCGAGCGCGGACACGTCCGCGTGTCGCTGACGATCGACGACGACGCGGTGACCGCAGTCGTCTTCGACGAGGGTCAGTGGCGAGAGCGCCGGGACCGCCATGACGGGCGCGGGCTCGAGCTGATGGGCGCCCTGATGACCGACGTGCAGGTCGAGCCGACGGGTGGGGGTACCGCCGTGCGCCTGACCAGGCGCCTCCGGTCGTGACCAAAGCCGCGAAACGCTCTAAGGCCCCTATCCCGTAGCCTTGGGGAGTGGCGGTCAGCGCAGACTCAGGGGCGGCGTATCCCGCGCTGCTCACCGCGGCCTGCGCAAGGCGTTCGGTCCGAAGGTCGCGGTCAGCCACGTCGACCTCGACGTCGCACCCGGCTCCTTCTTCGGCATCGTGGGGCCCAATGGCGCCGGCAAGACCACGACACTGCGCATGGCGACCGGCCTGCTTCGGCCCGACGGGGGCCAGGTCTGGGTCGACGGCATCGACGTGTGGGCCGACCCCGTCGCCGCCAAGGCACGCATCGGTGTCCTGCCCGAGGATCTTGCGTTGTTCGAGCGGCTGAGCGGCCGCGAGCTGCTGATGTTCCACGGCGCGCTGCGCAGCATGCATCCACACGTCGTGATCGAACGCTCGGAGGAGTTGCTCGACCTGCTCGGTCTCACCGACGCGGCCGACGCGCTCGTCGTCGACTACAGCCACGGCATGCGGAAGAAACTCGTGCTCGCGGCCGCGCTCCTGCACGGCCCTCGCTTGCTGTTCCTCGACGAGCCCTTCGAGGCGATCGACCCGGTGTCGGCGCGAGCGATCCGCGCGCTGCTCGGTCATTTCACGTCGACCGGATCGACGATCGTGTTCTCGAGCCACGTGATGGAGCTCGTCGAGCGCATGTGCGATCACGTGGCGGTGATGGCGCGCGGCACGATCCTTTGGGCGGGACCTCTCGATACCTTGCGCGGCAGCGGATCGCTCGAAGACGCCTTCGTCGCGCTCATCGGGGAGTCGGGAAGTCGCCAGGAGCTTTCGTGGCTCGGCAATTCGCCCGCCTGAAGCTGCGGCTCGTCCGCAACGGATTTCGTTCGCCGCAGTATGCGGTGCTGTTCGCGATCGGCGCGACCGGCGCCGCAGTCCTGTCGTTCGTCGGGTTCACTTTTCTCAGCGCGCTGCGTACCGATCCGATCCGAGCGGACGCGACGCTCGTCGCGTTCGCGGCCATCACCGTCGTGTGGACCGTCGTGCCGTTGATGGGTTTCGGCACCGACGAAACCCTCGACCCGCAACGGCTCGCGCTGCTCCCACTCCGACGTGCACAACTGCTCCGGGGCTTGCTGGTTGCCGCACTGCTTGGCATTGCACCGGTGGCCACAGCGTTCGCGCTGTCGGGCGCGATCGTCGGTTTGGCGCGCGACCCGCTCTCGGCGTTGTTGATCGCGTCCGCGATCGCAGGAACGCTCGTGCTCTGTGTGGTCGCGTCGCGCACGCTGATCGCTTTGCTTGCTCCGTTGTTGCGTTCGCGGCGGGGTCGCGATGTGCTCGTCATGACCGTTGTCCTGGCCGCGTTCGTCCCGCAGTCGTTTCGGCTGTTCGGCGCTCGGGGCGGCACCGAGAACACCCGTCACACGATCGCGGAGATCGCGAGCCGAGTGCGATTCACACCGTTCGGGTGGGGCGGCCTGGCCGCGGCCGAAGCGGGTCGCGGGCACGTGCTGGCGTCGCTCGGCGCGCTGGCCGCGCTCGCGACGCTCATCGGCGCGTTGCTCTGGGTGTGGTCGATCGCGATCCCCACCGCGATGACCGCGACTGATCTCGTCGCGGCGGAGACGAGCCGGGCCCGTCGAACGGGACGGACGGGAAGAACGTCGACCTTGTTCCCGGGACTGCTTTCCTTCCTGCCCCGCACACGAGCCGGGGCCGTTGCCGCCAAGGAGCTGCGCTACTACATACACGATCCGCGTCGACGCGCTCCGCTGTTCGCGGCGCTGATCGTGCCGGGCCTTTTCTTGTTCTCGACACTCCGCGAGGCGCAGTCGCGACCTGCGTCGTCGACGATGCTGGCTCTCGTCGCACTGCTCCCGGCATCAGGCCTCACCTTGAATCAATTCGGCCTCGACGGCGCTGCGCTGTGGTCGACAATCGTGGCCGGCAACGATCCGCGCTCGGAACTCGTCGGCAAGAACATCGCGACCGCGTTCATCGTGGTGCCGCTCGTCGCCGTGCCGGCGCTGCTGACCGCGACGATCACGAACGGCTGGCACTACGTGCCCATCACCGTCGGGCTTGCGCCGGGAATGCTGGGTGTCGTGCTCGCGGTCGGCAACATGGTGTCCGTATGGGCACCGTACGCACTGCCCGACCGCCGCAATCCGCTTGCCGGCAACCCCGGCCAGGGTTGTGTGGGCGGGATCGCCGCAATGGCGGCCCTTCTCGTCGATGCCGTCATCCTCATACCTGTCGGTGTGGTGACGGCAGTTGCGCTCAATACCCTGCCGTTGGCGACCGCGACCTTGGTGTCGGTCGCATCCGCGGGGGCGTACGGCGCGACCGCCTGGGCCGTCGGGACCCGCGCCGCATCGCGGCACTTGTGGTGGCGAATGCCGGAGCTCCTGGACGCGGTGTCCCCCCGCCACGCCGGCTGATGCACCCCCGCTCAGGTTCCACTCTCGGCTCCTTCGGCGCCGGGCCGTTAGGCCCCGCTCGCTGCTCGGCGGGATACCCCCGCCCCCCGACCCCACCCGCCGCCCCGCACGGTGCGCTCCGCGCACGTTCTTCTAACGCTCGCTCAGGTTCCCTTCAGCCAAAACGGCAATCCTGTATGACGCCCGTGGGGGGGTCGATGAAGTTGCCGGGAGGTTTCTCCGTGTACGACGCCGAGGAGGATCTGCAAACCATCGACGTCACGCGCCCGCACGGCTCCCGCACCACACAGTGGCCGCCAACCCAGCCGGAAGAGCCCCGAGGTTCGGACGGTCGCCCTCGGCGCGCCGGACCAGCCGTGGCCGCACTCGTCGTCATGATGCTGATCGCAGGGGTCGCCGGATTCGCGGTCACGAAGCAGGTGCGCACCGGCAAGGACTTCACGCGCGCGGTGACCAGCCCGGCCGCGCCGACCGACCGCGACGAAGCCGCGCTCGGCGACCTCAACCTGCAGCAGTCCGACGTCAGCGCTCGTTACAGGGTCGATCTCATCCAGAACGGCGGCAGTGTCGCGGGCGCGACGCTCGACCTCTGCAACGGGACGTTCCCCAGCGAGGCGCTCCGCACGGCGCGCCGACAGGTCGCGGCGGTCGACACGATTGGGTCACTGACGCTCAGTACCGAGGCGGTGCTCTACCGGCGTCCGGCCGACACGGCGCAGGCGTTCCGCGAACTCGCGCACGCTCAAGCCCACGTGCCCGAGCAGGGCGGCAGCGGGCGGGAGCACGGGGACCACCAAGTTCGGTGCCGCGCCCGACAAGTCATGGTCCCCGTTCGCGAACGTCGAGCGCCTCGCCTTCGACGTCAATACCACCGATCTGAGCGGGGCGCGCGACCATTCGATCGCGGTATACCTGCGGCGCGGACGTGTGCTCATGGGCGTGTACTTCGGAAGTGCGGCGGCGACGCAGCCGATGGTCGCAGGTGAGACAACGGTCCAGGGAATCACGAAGGTCTTTGCGTCCCGCATGGCAGAGCTACCCACTTCGGTGGTCAACGGCTAGCAAGTCCGACCGCTTTACGACCTTCTCGGGACAATTCTTCCCCAGTTTCGGCGCGGGCCTGTTTCGAACGGCCGTGCCTGCATAAGTATCTGGTGCATGCGACGTCTGCGTATCGCTGCCCTCGTAGTTGCATCGGTGTTGGTGGTCGGCGGCTGCGACTGGATGCAGTGGGGCGGCGGCCCGGGTCATGCGGGCTGGGTGTACGAGCCGGACTTCACGAACGCGAGTGTGCCGGCGTTGGTGCCGTCAACGGTTTCGCAGTTCCCGATCACGGGTCAGGTCGTGACGGCGAGGGGTTTGGTGTTCGCGCAACGCGACAACGCATTGATCGCGTTCGACGTGCAGACGTACGGCACGGTGTGGACAGGCGCACTGCCTGCCGGCACAACCGCGGGTGGGGTCCCCGCGGTCGATACCGCGTCGAACACGGTGTTCGCGGTCGTCGCGACGGCATCGAACCCGGTGCTGGTCGGGTTCGATATCGACGGTGTCCGCAACTGCAACACTTTGCTGAACATATGCGCGCCGGTGTTCCGCGCCCAGCTCGGCACTGCGAGCGGTCCGGCATCGCCACCCGTGGTGGACGGGGGCCGGGTGTTCGCGAACGGTGCGTCGAGCGTGTTCGCGTTCGATGCGGCGGGCCAGACGAACTGTGCGACGTCGCAGGCAACGCAGGTGTGCACGCCACTGTGGTCGGCTTCCACGAACTTCTCCGCGAGCGGGATCGGCCCAACTGTCGTCAACGGCGTCGTGCACGACGCGGCGACTGTCGGCGTGCGTGCGTTCAACGCGACCAACGGAAACCTGTTGTGGACGGATCTCACTGGCACGGCAGTCACGGCGACCCCGAGCGCGAGCGATACCCGGCTGTTCGTCCCCGCGGGCGGTGGGATACAGGTGTTCGCCCGCGACGGTTGCGGCGCGTCAACGTGCAATGCGCTGTACACGTTCGCCGCCAAGGCCGGCGACGCCGCCGGGAACTTCCTCGCTACTGCATCGATTGACGGCGACAAGGTCTTCGCCACCAACGCCAACGGCGCCCTCTATGCGTGGCCGCACAACGGATGTGGCGGTGCGAGCTGCCAGCCGTCGTCGGCGGTGGCGCTCAACGCGCCGACCGGTGGGTCGACGAGCTACGCGCAGTCGGTCGCGATCGGGAGCGGCTACCTCTTCGTTTTGGCGCGCCGCGTCGTCAGTGGTGTCGATCATGTGGTGTTGTTCGCCAGGGCTTGGGGCGATCTCCACGAGCTGAAGAACTGGGATCTCGGCGCCGGCAGCCCTGCTCCCGGCCTGTCGAGCGCGTCGGTCGCGTTCGGCGTCGTGTACGCCTCGGTCGCGGGATCGCTTATCGCGGTGCACCCACCCGCCGTGCGGCCACTCGCGTCGTTGAGCGTCTCGCCGCTTGCACTCCGGCCCGGCTTCTCGTCCGCGACGTTCGACTATGTGCTGCAGTGCGCGTCCGGTACGAACAGCGTCACGCTCAACATGACCGCGGTCGCCGGCGGCACGGTGCGCCTGGTCGCACCGGTGACCACCCAACCGAGCGCGTCCGCGGTGGTCCCGTTGAGCCTCACCGAGAACCAAGCGGCCGTCATCGAAGCGACCAACGCCCAGAACCAAGCGGCCCGCTACTGGATCCGTTGCCTCCCCCACGACTTCCCGGCCGTCAACGTCACCCGCCATCCCACCGTGGGCTCGCCCACCCCGGGCTGGTACCTCACCGCGAACCTGGCGGGGACCACCACCTCGTACGCAATGATCCTCGACACCAACGGCACACCGGTCTGGTACAAGCATTCGGCGGTAGGTGTCGCGCAGGACGTCGACTCGTTTGCCAAGAACACCGTCACGTTCGCGTCGGCGCCGGCCAGCGGCTTCGGCCGGGATCCGAACGGTGGTTTCGACGTGTACAACCTCGAGACCAACCAGATCACGGGGCGCATCAAGACGGTCAACGCTCCGACGGACTTCCACGAACTGCGGATGTTGCCGAACGGCAACCGCTTGTTGCTGTCGTATCCGCTCAAGCACGGCGTCGACCTCACCGGGCTGACTGCAACGCCGATGCCCGGACCGAACTCGACGATCGCCGACTGCGAAGTGCAGGAGGTGAACCCGCAAGGACAGCTGGTCTACAAGTGGGACGCGAGTGATCACATCGACCCGGTCACCGAGAACAAGTTCGTTGGTGTCGACTCGATCAACAACGAGACCGTGTACGACGTGTACCACTGCAATTCGATTGACGCGATCCCCGGCGGTGACCTGCTCGTGTCCGTCCGTCACGCCTTCGCGGTGGTCCGCATCCGCCGCTCGGACAGCAAGATCATCTGGAAGCTCGGCGGGACCGCGAACAACAAGGACAGCGCGCAACACATCACGATCCAGAACTACCCCCAAGGCACGCTCTCGGCCCAACATGACGCCCGCTACCTGCCCAACGGCAACATCAGCGTCTTCGACAACCAGTCGTTCTCACCGGGCCCGGCCCAAGGTGTGGAGTTCGCGCTGAACCTCACCGCCGGCACCGCGGCACCGGTGTTCCAGTTCGGACAACCGCTCGGCAAACCGAGCTTCGCGACGGGCAACTTCCGGCGGTACGGCGACGGCGACAGCGTGATCTGTTGGGGCTTCTTGGCCTTCGGCGGCCCCAATGAACAGCTGTTCAGCGAGGTCAACGCCGCGGGCGAGGACGTGCTCGACGTGGCGTTCGGTAGCGGCGACCCGCCCTACCGGGCCGTGAAGGTGCCAACCACACGCTTCGACGTCAACGTCCTGCGCGACAACGCCGGCAAGTAGGCCTCCGTCACGGTCACGTTCCCGTACCAGTCGCGTACGGCACAATGATGAAGTGCGGGGTCGGTTCGGTGTTTTGCTCGCGGTTGTCGTCGCGTTCGTCGCCGCCTGCAGTGGTGGGAGCTCGAAGTCGACACGCCGGGATGCGAGCGCCCCGGACTTCCGTAAGCTCGAGCACTTCGTCGTGCTGATGCAAGAGAACCGCTCGTACGACAGCTACTTCGGGCAGTTGCACGCATTGGGCCAGCCTGAGGCTTCGGAGGAACCGGCGACCGGCAACCCCAATCCAACTGACCCGGACGGACCGCCGATCACGCCGTTCCACAATCCGCGGATGTGTGAGACCGAGGACCTTGCCCATGCATGGACCGCCGTGCACACACAGATCCACGACGGGAAGATGGATGGCTTCACGCTCACCAACGTGCACGCCACCGACCCCATCGGCGCGCGGGCGATGGCGTACTACACCGACCGCGACCTGCCGTACTACTACACGCTCGCGAAAACGTTCGGCATCGGCGACCGGTACTTCGCGTCGGTGCCGGGCGGGACCTATCCCAATCGCTACTACATCGTCGCCGCCACGTCGTTCGGGCGCGTCGACAACCGGATCCCGGCCACAGGCTGGAAGCAGCGCACGATCTTTCAAGCGCTCGACGAGGCGAACGTGACGTGGAAGATCTACGCGGCGCAGACGTCGGAAGCCCTGCTCTTCAGATACGTGCGCACGCACGCGTTCGGACACCTCACCACGTTGCGCCGCTACTACGCCGATGCGGCGGCCGGCACGTTGCCGCAAGTTGCATTCGTCGAGCCGAGGTACGTGGGCGGGGTGCGGACGCGGAGCGACGAGCACCCGCCGACGAACCCCCAACTCGGCCAGCAGTTCTCGTCGCAAGTGCTGAACGCCTTGATGCGCAGCCCGAACTGGTCGAGCTCGGCCGCGTTCCTGACCTGGGACGAGCACGGTGGCTACTACGACCACGTCGTACCGCCTCCGGCTCCCAAGCCCGACGACATTGCGCCGATTCTCGACCGCAACGACACCAAGGCCGACTTCGATCAATACGGCTTGCGCGTTCCGATGATCGTGGTGTCACCCTTCTCTCGCCCCCACTTCGTGTCACACGACGTGCACGACCACACGAGCATCCTCTCGACGATCGAGAAGCGTTTCGGGATACCACCACTGACACGCCGCGACGCGCAGGCATTGCCGCTGACCGAGTTCTTCGACTTCTCGACGCGCTCGTTCGCGACGCCGCCCGAGCTCCCCGCCGCGCTGGTCGACGCGGCAGGTATGGCCCAGTGCGTTGATGGTTAGCCGCGTAGGCGGTCAATCGCGAGCGTTCGGAGTGCCTCACTGCGAATCTTGGCGTTCGCGGTGATATCGAGGTCGGCGTCGGTGACGAACACGACACGACGAGGGATCTTGTACGACGCGATCCGGCCGCGCAGGAACTCGCGCACCGCGGTCTCGTCAACGGTCGCGCCCTCGTGGCGCACCGCGCATACGACGACCATCTCGCCGAGCGTCTCGTGGGGCACGCCAACTGCGAGGCTCGTCTTCAAGTCCGCGTTGTACAAGAGCGCGGTCTCGATCTCAACCGGGGACACGTTCGCGCCGCCGGTCTTGATCATCTCGTTCATTCGGCCCGTCCAGTGCAGGAACCCGCCCTCGTCAACGAATCCGGCGTCGCCGGTGTGGAAGAAGCCGTCGCTGTCGAAGCAGGTCTCGGGTGCGACCTTCACGTAGCCGCTCATCAGCGTCGGGCCCTTGGTCGCGATCTCGCCGATCTCGTCGGTGCCGAGCGCGCTCCCCGTGTCTCGGTCGATGATCCGCACGACATTGCCGGGCAGGATCGCGCCCTGGTTGCCTTCGCGCACTTCCCGGGGCGTGTCGGCCGGGAGCGAGCTGATGATCGTGCACGTCTCGCTCTGACCGAAGGCGGCACGCGGACTCCACACGTCGTCCACATGCACGGTCGGATGGCGGCCGAAGCTCGTGAACGCCTCGGTTTGAAGAATGCTCGACAAGTCCGCTCGCGCCCAGTCCGGGTGGTCCTCCATCGCCGCGAGCTGGTGCGGCCACGCGTGCGCGGACGTCACCCGCTCCGACTCGAGCAGTGCCAGCGCCTCGCCGGGCTCGAAGTGTTCTTGCAACACGAGACAGCCGCCGGACGCGAGCGTCGCGCCCATGATCATGACGAATCCCGCGGACCAGAAGAACGGAAATGCGCTCCACGCGCGCACCGTCGGGTCGAGCCGAAGCTGCTGCGCGAAGCGCCAGCTCTGTACCGCCGGCGCGCGGTGCGGATGTTCGATTCCCTTGGGTTGCGCGGTCGTGCCGGAGGTGTAGATGACGAGCGCGGCGTCGGCGGGTGACACGGCTTCCGCCGTGGCGTCGACCATCGCCTCGCGTATTCCCTCGCCCCGGGCGAGGAACGCGTCCCACGGTTCGGCGGCGCCGACTGGGTCCTCGAGGCCCAGGCACACGACGCGCCGGAGGTACGGGAACGCGGGCGTCTGCAACGTTCCCGGATTCGCCGACGCGAACCCGTCGACGCGCGCCGCGAGATCGTCGAGGAACCTGCGGTGCGCGAGCCGGCGTTGCGTCAGCAGCATCGCGATGTCGGCATGGTGCAACAGATATTGAAGCTCGGGCGGTTCGAAGAACGTGTTGACCGGTACGATGATCCCGCCCGCGAGCGCGACGCCGAACGCAGCCGCGACCCACTCGGGCCGGTTGCCCATCAATACGCCGACCCGCGTTCCCTTGGTGACGCCGGCGGCGAGCAGCGCACGGGCTATCGCTCGCGAGTGTTGTTCGAGCTGCGCATACGTCCAGCGAACGGGCTGGGTATCCACCGGCCGGGACGCAACCGCCTCGCGATCGGCGTGCCGACGCGCGGTCTCGAGCAACAGACCGCCCAGGGTCAGTGCGCCGAGACCGGGCTCGGTCTCGAGCGGCGGTCCCGCGAAGTCGGTCACTCCGGCAGCTGAACCTCGACCGGGCCCTTGGCCATGATCGCACCGTCTTGGGTCGACATCTCTACGTCGAGCGTCACCAACGCGGCGCCTAAGGTGTCATCGACGCGCTTGGCGGTGACCTCCGCTTCCAGGTACGTCACGTCACCCTCGAACGCAGGGAACCGGTACTGCACGTTGGAGTGACGGGTCAGGCCGTCGTGCCCGGCCCAGTAGCCGACGTAGTCGAGCACCCACGCACCCATCGACGCGCCGTAGCCGTACCCGCGCGGCATCCCGATGAGCTGCGCGTATTCGGAGTTGGCGTGGCCGCGCGACGGTCCCTGGTACAGGCCGTCGCCCATCGCGGGATCGATCTCGGCTTCCTCGAGGTGACGCTCCATCTCGGGCAGCCAACCCGCAACCTGTAAGTGCTCGGGGCCCTCCTGCCGGCTCGAACCCCAAGCCGTGAAGATGTATGCACGCCACTCGGTGCTGAAACTCGCGATCGAGTGCGGCCCGATCGCCCGCTTCGGCAGTTGCGCGCCGATCTCGACGTCACCAAACCGCGGTGTCGTTCCCTCGCGGTTCGAATTGATCCACGCCCAGCGTGTCGCTTCGACGGCCTCGAGCCGTTCGTCCGTCCACTCGGGCAGCGGCGCCGCCTGCTCGAAGAAGCCGAGCCGCCGAGCCTCGGACGCGACGTAACGGACTGCTGTCGAGCGCTGCAGCGCGACCTGCTCGCCCCTCTGGTTCACGTAGCGCGTGTCACCGCGCGAGAACATCGTCGGTCCTGCGAACTTCGTGTTCGCGACCTTGTAGTCGTGGAACCGGCGCGCCATACGCAAGTGATCGCCTGGAAGGATGCGGTTCCCGGTGAACCACCATTCGTCGCCGCCGAAGATCATGTGCGTGCCGGGGATGTTGCCGACGATCGCCGGGCCCGCGCCGTGGCCGACGTCGCAGCACACGGTGAAGGACTGCGGTGCGACCAACCGGCCAAAGCGCGACTTCGCCGCGAACTCCTCGTCGTAGTGCAGCGGATTGGGATATTGCATCCCCTGCGCCCAACGCCGGATGTCGGTCGCCGTGACGGGGTCTTTCAGCTGACCGCCGCCGACCGGCTGGCCGACATACCGATCGACGTCACTCGTGTCGAAGTCGACCGCGGGCTTTTCGACCTTCGCCATGCGTCGCACCCCCAAACGCACCCGCCGATGATCCGCAGGTGGTGGCGGTGATGCTACGAGGCCCTGGTGCGAACCGTCGAGGCCCGATCTAGTGTTCGCGCCGTGCTGGTAGCGCAGCTGAGCGACACACATTTGCTGCCCGATCCCGACGCGCGGCTCTGGGACCACAACCCTGCGGAGAACCTCGTCGCGGTCATGGACGCGCTCCCCGCGGACCTCGACGTGATGGTTCTCACCGGTGACGTCGCCGAAAGCGGGAGTCCGGAGGCGTATCGCGTCGCGCAGTCGATCACCACCGCGCGAGCCGATCGCACGTTCTTCATCGCCGGGAACCACGACGACGCGGACGCGATGCGCAGCGTGCTCGGTGAAGCCGAAGACCTGCGCATGGTGCCCCTGTCCGCCCATTGGGTGATGGCGTTGGTCAACACGAAATGGGACGGGCACGACGCCGGACGAATCACCGATGGGATGCTCACGCAACTCCAGCAGGAACTCCGCGCGACGACGGCGAATGTCATGTTGTGCCTCCACCATCCGCCGTTCTCGCCGTGCCCCAATCACGATTGCGGGATGGTCGACGGTGCGCACGTCGCCGACACGATGCGAGACAGCTCGGTGCGTGTGGTGCTGTCCGGTCACGTGCACCAGCAATTCGACATCACGCGAGACGGCATCCGGTACCTCGGTGCACCATCGACGTTTCGCCAGCTCCGCCACGGCGGCGACCCCCACTACAACGACACCGAAGAACCGCCGGCCGGACACCTTCTCGAGCTCCACGATGACGGCACGGTCGACGCGCGCGTCATCACGCCGCGCGCATAACCACCGTTGAGGCGGTCAACCGTCGGCGGCGCTTCCCGTTCCCGGCGCCAACGGCAACGTCATCGAGCTCACGATCGTCCCGTTGTCGTCGTCGATGACGTCGACGCGCGCTGACTTGCCCGTTCGCTCGACGCGCACCGTGAGAGCGCCGCTTGGCCCCGTGTGCGCGAGCGCGGACGCGACCGCGTCCGCGAACTCGCCGCGGAACTGTGTTGGATCGGCGAGCACGTTGACGCGGGACATCTCGATGTCGATGGTGCGCTGTGCGAAGCGCGCGTCGAGCCCGTCGAGCGCGGTTCGCATCTCTTCGAGGAGGTCGAACACGCTCCCACCCTCGGCATCCACGCACACAACGTAACCACGATGTCCTCGGAAATAGGCCGTTCGACCTGCTTCTTCGCCGGCTCCTCATGACTAAAATCGTGCACTTCGGACGGGTGTGGAGCTCATGGAAGAGCGGGGGATGCAATGAAGAAGCGCGTTTCGCAGGCACTGATCGGGACGCTGGCGGTCACGAGCTTGGCGGCCATCGCCGCCCCGCAAGTCGCCTACGCCAAGAAGTGCACCACGCGACCGGTCTCGGTCTCCCTCAAGCCCGCTTCGGCTGTCATCCAGCCCGGCGGCACCGTGCGGTACCAACTGAAGGTCACCAACGGCGACAGCCGTGGGTGCGCGGCGTCAGACTTCGAGCTCCGGGCGTCATCTTCGGGCAACGTGGACTGGATGGTGCTGCCGAACAACTACGAGTGGGCGACGCTCCGGCCGCAGTCGAGCCGGACGTTCACCGTGCAGGCGTGGGCGGGCAGCGACCTCGGCCCGGGCGTGTACAAGGGCACGGTCTGGGTCGACGACCGCGACGCGTCCAAGCGGGGGCACGGCGGCTCGGCTCCGATCCAAGCCGTCATTCGATAGCCGTTCGCCGCATCGTCAGTCTTCGATGGTCGGCGGCTGGCCGAGCGCGACCTTGCCAATGTATTCGTGCACGTCGTTCGCCGAGAGCGGCTGCATGAATGGCCCGGCGCGCACGTCGCGATACAAGCGGGAAAGCGGATTCGAGCTGAAGTAGCCCGCGCCGCCACTGACCTGGAGCGCCTTGTCCACGACGTCGATCGCGGTCCGCTGGGTCACAAGCTTCGACGCCTGGAACGCCGCCATCAGTTCGTGCAGGTCGGCGAGGGACACCGAAGTGACCGGCCTGTCGATGACGACGCGATCGATGTGGCTCCCCATCCACGCGAGGTGGGCGCGGCACGTGTTCAAACCGATCTCGAGCTCGGCCATCCCGCGCTGGATGCCGTGGCGTTCGGCGAGCGGCCGGCCGGTCGGCTGCTTCGTGCGTTTCTGGAGGAGCTCAGCGACGTAGTTGCGTGCCGCTTCGGCGATGCCAACGAATGCCCCGAGGAGACCGAGGCTGGCGGCGGTGCCAATCAGCAACATTGCCTCGTCGATCTCTCCCCAGTTGCCTTCCCCGAAGAAGAACTCCTCGGCGATCACGCAGTTCTCGTAGACAACATCGTTGCTGCCGGACGCGCGCATGCCGAGCGCATCCCAGTTGTCGAGGATCGTCTGGCCGGGGGTGCCGCGAAAGATGATCGCGTTGCCGCGGGCGTAGGTACCGTCATCCCGGCGCGTCCGGCACGGCACGATCATGACGTCGGCGACGGGCGACAGTGTGCCGAAGATCTTGCGGCCGTCGATACGCCAACCGCCGTCGACCTTCGTGGCCTCCGCCATCGGATACCGAATGTCGGTGCCGGCCTCGGTCGCATTGGCCATCGCAACAATGCCGCTGCCGAGAATCTGGCTGAACTGCTCGAGGCCGGCGATGACGGCGGTGTCGTTGCGCTCACGCGCGCCGCGCAACAACCGCGTCACGATCATCTGGACCGAGAAGTGCATGTTGACGGCGATGGCAATCGATCCGTCGCCGCGACCGAGGCGATTGATGCCCACCATCAAGTCGTGCACCGACGACATGCCGAACCCGCCGTGCTCCTGCGAAATTCCCGCCGTGAGGAAGCCGGTCGACTTCATCGCGTCGATCGCTTCCACCGGGAACGAGCCGTCGCGATCGTGCTCCACCACGCGGGCCGCCACCTCTCCGGCGTGATGTTCGGCGAGCTCGACGAACTTCTTGCCGATCTCAGTACGCGGTTGCAGCTCGAAGTTCATGTGACCGCCTCCTCGCAGCGCGGGCTCGCCATCTGACTGCGAGGATTGCCGAGGACGAAGAGGCCCGGGGCCGGGGCCTTCCTCGCGCGACGCCGCTTGCCGTCGGGAAACGTACACCCCGTCGGCGCGCGGCTCAATCGACGGCGCGGTCAGCGGCCGGTGTGCCCATCGATGAGCTCGCGGAGGATGTCGGCGTGACCGGCGTGGCGCGCCGTCTCCTCGAGCAGGTGCATCAACACCCAACGCAGATTGACCGGCTGGTCGTCGTCGGTGCGCCGGCACGGCTCGTCGAGACTCGGGCTCTCGACACGATCGCGTCGACGCGCACCCACGTCGCGCGGTAGGCATCGACCGCGGCCGCGAGCGTGTCGTCCGGCTGCACGGTGTCGTCCGGAATCGTGACGTCCGCACCGGCAAAGCGATGCACGATCCAGACGATCTCGGCCCTTCTCATGTGCTTCATCAACCAGAGCAGCGTCGTTTCGCTGTCGACGAGCCTGCGACGGGCGGCCGCATCGTCGAAACCGGTCACTTTCCGGACCAGCGAGTCCCGCTGGTACTGCATGAGCTCTAAGGCGACGGACACGGTCGAGTGGCGGGAGGGGCGGCGGCGTTCCGCACGCGACGCGATCGTCGATGCTGCCTGGGCGCTCGTGCGCGAGGAGGGCTTGGCCGCGCTGTAGCTTCGAGACCTGGCGAAACGCGCCGGGATCACCACGCCGACGGTCTACGCATATTTCGACTCCAAGAATGCGATCTACGACGCGATGTTCGGGCGGGCCGCAGCCGAGTTCGCGGAGCGCATGACCCAGCCGTACGACTCCGCTGATCCGCGCGGTGCTTGCGGGAGGCGTACACCGCTTCGTCGAGTTCTGCACCGCGGACGTCGCGCGCTACCAACTGTTGTTCCAGCGAACAATTCCTGGCTTCGAGCCGTCGCGCGAGTCGTTTGCGCCGGCGCAGCGAGCGCTTGACGCGGCGCGCGAACGCTTGGCCCTCAACGGCATCACCAACCGACGTCACATCGACATGTGGACGGCGTTGACGACCGGCCTCGTCGATCAGCAGATCTCCAACGATCCCGGCGGCGACCGCTGGGCTCGTCTGATCGACGACGTCGTGACGATGTTCCTTGCCTACTGCAACCCGTCCACACCCACCAAGCGCACGACAACGAGACCCGCGAAGAAAAGAGCTCGATCATGACTGCAAACGACGGCAGACTTTTCGGGGAGACGACCACCGGTCTCGACCACGCCGGCTTCATCGTGACGAGTCGCGACGACCTGGTCGCGTGGCAGGACCATCTCGAGTCCAAGGGCGTCACACGTGCCGACGTCGCCGACAAGCCGCTGACCCAGTCGCCGATCGCCGACGAGGCCTACACGTCAGTTCTCGTGTTCCGCGATCCCGACAACATCCAGCTCGAGCTCTTCGCGCCACCTCGCCAATAGCGGCAGTCAGTCACCCAAGAACGCGTCGAACACGACTTCGAGCCGGGCGCGAATCGCGGTGTCGGCAGGCATGTCGATCGCTTGTCCGGGTCGCACGACGACGGTTGACGACGCGAGAACACGCGCTCCCTGCGCGTGCAACGTGCGCTCGAGATCGACGGGCGCGTTCACGCCGCGCTGCTCGCTCGGGGCCGCGCTCAGGAGCACGACCCGTTTGCCGTAGAGCTCACCCGAGCCGACGAGCCAGTCGAGCGCATTCTTCAGCGCACCCGGAACGCCGAACGCGTACTCCGGCGAGGCAATCAGCACACCGTCGGCCTGCGCAATGAGTGCACGAAGGCGGACGACGTCCTCTGGTGGTCCTGCGCGATCGAGGTCCGGGTTGAAATGAGGAACGGCGCCGACGCTCTCGAACACGACGACGGTGACGTCGTCAGGCGCGATGTCGCGTGCCGCCTCGACGAGCGCGCGGTTCGAAGAGTTTGCCTGCAAGCTTCCCGAGATCGCGAGAATCTGCACGAGTCGTGCCAACCCCGGGGCCGACAACGATGTTCCGATGGCCACGGGCCGGCATCTCCGGTCGCTGACATCGCTCCCGATAAGTAGTGTCCAGCGTCATGAGTGACGCCGCTGCCACCTGGTCCGCCACCCGTCTCGCCGAAGCGATCCGAACGAAGCAGCTGTCGAGTCGCGAGCTCCTCGAGTTGTTTGTCGACCGCATCGAACGGCTCGGTGCTCCCGTCAACGCCGTCGTCACGTTCGATCTCGACCGGGCCCGGAAGGCCGCCGCGGCCGCCGACGAGCAACTCGCACGCGGCGAGACGATGGGCCCCCTGCACGGCCTGCCCGTCACGATCAAGGACGCCATCGCGACCGAGGGCATCCGTTCGACGGGTGGCGCGGTGGAGTTGGCGGAGCATGTCCCGACCGCGGACGCTCCCGCGGTTGCGAAGTTGAAGCGCGCGGGCGCAATCGTCTTCGGCAAAACGAACCTGCCGCGGTGGTCCGGCGACCTGCAGTCGTACAACGAGATGTTCGGCACCACGAACAATCCGTGGGCGCTCGACCGAACGCCGGGTGGATCGTCGGGCGGCGCCGCGGCGGCGGTCGCCTGCGGATTCACCAGCTTCGAACTCGGCACCGACATTGGCGGCTCGGTGCGCGCCCGCGCACTTCTGCGGTGTCTACAGCTTGAAGCCGAGCTTCGGGGTCGTGCCGCAGCGCGGTTATCTCGATCACGTCGGTGGCGGCACGACCGACCCGGACATCAACGTGTTCGGTCCGATCGTGCGCGACGCCGATGATCTCGAGCTCTTGCTCGGTGTGCTTGCGGGCCCCGAACCAGAGCGCGAGCTCGCATGGCGTGTCGACCTGCCGGCACCAGGCGCCCGCTCCCTCGCCGACTATCGCATCGGTACGTGGTTCAACGATCCTGGGTGTCGGGTGTCCCGCGCGAGCGGCGCGCTTCTCGCAGGCGCAGCCGATCGGATCGCTGATGCAGGCGCCAAGGTGGAAGAGGCGCACCCCGCGGTCGACTTCCCCGCGCAAGTCGGTCTCTTCAACCAGCTCATCGTGGCCGCGATCTCGCCGAGCCTTTCCGCCGACATCGCCGAAGCGATGTCGGGTACGCATCTCGCGTGGCTGCAAGCCGACGAGGAACGGGCGCAGCTGCGCGCGAAGTGGGCCGAGTGGTTCGCCGAGTTCGATGTGCTGCTGTGTCCGGTGATGCCGGTCGCCGCCATCCAACACGACCAATCCGACGACATGATGACGCGCACCGTCGAGATCGACGGTGAGACACGCTCCTATCTCGAGCTGATCGGCTGGACGGGCTTGATCGGCGTCGTCGGCCTGCCATCGGTGGTCGTACCGATCGGACGCACCGACGAGGGCCTGCCGGTCGGCATGCAGATCGTCTCGCCATTCCTGCACGACCGGCGCTCGGTGCACGTCGCCCAGCTAGCGCGCGACGTCTTGGGAGGCTACGAGCCGCCGCCCGGTTTCGGACCCTGACGCGGGTGGAGCGGTTCGGTCCGACTGGTTAGTGTCGCCGCGGTGAAAGCTGCTGTTCTCGAACACATCCCGGGCGAGCTGGTCATCGACGACGTGCAGATCGACACGCTCGGCCCCGACGAAGTGCTGGTGCAAACTGCCGCGGCGGGACTGTGCCACTCCGACCTTCACTTCATGGAGGGCAAGTATCCGCACCCGGTCCCGACGGTGCTCGGCCACGAATCCGCGGGCGTGGTCGAGGCGGTGGGTTCGCAGGTTTCGTACCTGCAACCCGGCGATCACGTGATCTCGTGCATCAGCGGATTCTGCGGGTCTTGCCGTTACTGCCTCTCGGGTCGTCCCAATCTCTGTGACGAAGCGGGCATGTCGGCGGCGGGCGGCCCACCCCGGTTCCGTCGCGGTGATCAACCCGTCTACCAGTTCGCCGGCTTGTCGAGCTTCGCCGAGCAGCTGCTCGTCCGCGAGAACCTGCTCGTGAAGATCCGGCCCGACATGCCACTCGACAAGGCCGCGCTCATCGGGTGCGGCGTCACCACCGGTGTGGGTGCGGTGTTGAATACCGCGAAGGTCCGTCCCGGTGAAGTCGTCGCGGTGATTGGCTGCGGCGGTATCGGGCTGAATGCGATCCAGGCCGCCGCGATCGTGGGCGCGGGACGCATCATCGCCATCGATCGCATCGCATCCAAGCGCGACCTCGCGCTGAGCTTCGGTGCGACCGATGTCGTGGACGCGTCGGCCGGCGACCCCGTCGGCGCCGTGCTCGAACTCACGGGCGGTGGAGTCGACCACTCCTTCGAGGCCATCGGTCTGGCTGCGACCGCGCAACAGGCATTCAACATGTTGCGCAAGGGCGGAACTGCAACCGTGATCGGCATGATCCCGCTCGGCGAAAAGGTCGAGCTTGAAGGGTTCCAGTTCCTCATGGAGAAGCGAATCCAGGGCTCCAACATGGGATCGAACCGCTTCCGCATCGACATGCCGCAGTACATCGAGTGGTACATGGCCGGGAAGCTCAAGCTCGACGAGTTGGTCAGCGCGGTCATGCGGCTCGAGAAGATCAACGACGGCTTCGCGGCGCTCAAGGGCGGCGAGGTCGCCCGCCAGCTCGTCACCTTCGACTGACGACGATTAGAAGACTTCGGGAACGAAGGTCTGTTCGTCGACCGGCGGGCGGATGTAGTTGTCCGGGCCACGTTCAGGCAAATTCAGGGGCGCGGAGGTGACGTCGTCGTACGGAACCTTCGAGAGGAGGTGGCTGATGCAGTTGAGACGCGCCGCGCCGCTTGTCGTCGGCATTCACGACCCACCACGGCGAGAGTTTCGTGTCGGTGTAGCGGAACATCTCGTCTTTCGCGCGCGAGTACTCGACCCACCGCCGCGAGCCTCGAGATCCATCTGGCTCAGTTTCCAACGCTTCTCGGGATCGTCGATGCGCGCACGGAAACGGCGCTCTTGCTCGTCATCGCTCACCGAGAACCAGTACTTGATCAGCACGATCCCGGAGTGCAGCAGCATGGCTTCGAACTCGGGACATGAACGCAGAAACTCCCGGTATTCGTCGTCGGTACAGAATGCCATTACTCGCTCGACACCGGCGCGGTTGTACCACGACCGATCGAACAGCACGATCTCACCACCTGCGGGAAGATGTGCGACGTAGCGCTGGAAGTACCACTGCGTTCGTTCCTTCTCCGTTGGCGTTGCCAATGCCGCGACCCGGACGATCCGGGGGTTCGTACGTTCGACGATCCGCTTGATGGTTCCGCCCTTTCCGGCCGCGTCTCGTCCCTCGAACAGCACGCAGATCTTCAGCTCTTCTTGGCGCACCCACTCCTGCAGCTTCACCAGCTCCCGTTGGAGCCGCGCCATGTTCTTCTCATAGACGCGCACGGGAAGCTTCGCAGGTTCGCCCTGGTGCTCCCGTTCTGCGCTCGAGTGACGATCAGCCACGACGCCGACTGTACCGGGGTCGGGATCTCGGCATCAGACACGTCGTCCATACGTCGAACCGATGCTTGGCGGCGTCCGTAACACCCACGCATTCACGCATTCGCCCCGTTCCCCCCACGCTCCTATGCATGCTGTCCCGAACAAGACCACAACGGATGATGCCTCGCGCCCTGGAACCGCGCGGCGTACGGACACCGTCACCGTGCTGTTCTGCGACTTGGTCGCGTCGACCGAGCGTCAACAACATCTCGGGGACGACGCGGCCGACGACTTTCGGCGCCTCGCTTTTTTGGCGTTGAAGGCTGCGGCAACGGCGACACTACGGCGATGTCGTGAAAACTACGGGCGACGGCATGATGGTTGTCTTCCGCGAAAGTGCCGTCGACGCCGTCGCTTGTGCATCACTGATGCACGACGAGATCGAGACACTCGGAGTCGAGCCGCCCGCGTACCTCCGCGTGGGAGTGAGCGCGGGCGAGAGCGCGATCGACGACGACGACGACGACTGGTACGGGACACCGGTCGTCGAAGCGGCCCGGCTCTCCGCGATCGCCGACGCGGGCCACACGCTGGTGACCGACGTCGTCCGCGTGCTCGTCGGAACGCGCGGCGGCTATCAACTCCGTCCGCTTGGGTCAGTCACCTTGAAGGGAATCTCACAGCCGGTCGCGATCGCCGACGTCGTCCACGCGCCAATGGCGGCGCCGCTCTCCCGACCACCCGCGATCACCAAGCGGCGCGCGCATCCCTCGGCGGTCGCGATCTCCGCCGTCGCGATCGCCGTTGGGGGAAGCGCGTTCGTGACCACGCGCTCGCACACGGAACAGCCACGTTCCGCCACTTCGGGCTACACGCCGCGAGTGGTCGCGGAGACGTGCCGTTCGTCGGTGCGCGCGCTGGTTCCGAACGCGACCTGCGGCGTCCTCGTGGTACCCGAGGATCGCGAGCGACCGTCAGGACGCTGGATCCGTGTGAAGTTCAGTCGTTACCCCACGCGTGACGCTCCTTCCACCAACGACCCGGTGATCGAGCTCGCGACTGCCCTCGATGGGGCAGAGATCGTCGACGATCCGGCGCAGTCGCCGGTACGCGACGACGCCGATCTCATCGTGTTCGGCGGGCGCGGTCTCGCCTCATCGGACCCTTCGCTCACGCGTCCCGAGTTCGCCGCGATCGCTCCCGACATCCTGCGCCACCCCGAGAACGACGCGCCGACCATCGCCAAGGGGCAGACCGCGCTGCGGGCGTGCCACGACCGACTGGCGCGCAAGGGCGTCGCGCTCGACCACTACACGGTGACGGATGAGGCCGACGACGTTGTGGACCTCGTGCGCGCGCTGCACCTGCAGCGAGTGAATCTGCAAGGCGTCTGGGACTCCGCCCGCGTCGCGCTCGCCGTAGCGCGGGAGGCGCCCGATGTCGTTCGCACAATGTTCCTGCTCGACCCCGAGGTACCCAGATCGAGCTTCATCGCCAATCCGGCCACATCGCTCAGCGCCGCATTCGATCGTTACGTCGCGTTGTGCGAGGCCGATCACCCGTGCCACGCCTCGTATCCGAACCTCGCCCAAGCGTTCCGCGACGACGTCGCCCGCCAGGCCGCACGTCCACGGATCGTGATCCCAACCGACCTGATCTCCGGGACGTTGCGCGTCACCGTGAAGCATCCGCCCGTCCTCCTCGACGGCGATCGCCTGGCCCAAGGCCTAGCCGCGGCGTTGACCTCGTCGATGCGAAACATGCCACTTCTTCCGGCAGGTATCGCACATCCCAACGCGACGCTCAACGGTCACTCGCCTTGGCCCCAGAACTTCCCGTTGGTGCTGAAGGACTTCCCGTGGGGTGGCTTCCTTTCGCGCATGTGCAGTTACGAGACCCACACCCGGTCGGCCGGCGCTGTGGTCACCGCGGCAACGCGCGCCGAGTTCGCCGGCTACGACGACCCCGCGTTCCGCTGGACATGCGACGCGTGGAAGGTGCCCGAGGTACAACGCGCCGCGTTTGCCCCGGTGAGCAGCGCCGCTCCGACGCTCATCGTCGAGCAGCAGCTCGACCCGCGCTGGGAATCCGACGCCGCGTCACAGCTCCGCGCCGGACTCACGCATGTCAGCATGCTTTCGTTCCCCACGCTCCCGGGTGGTGCCGCGCCCGGCGACTTCCCGGCGTGTTACAACGATCTTCGCCGGCAGTTCGTGCACGACCCGAACAGCACGCTCGACACCGAAGCGTGCGCGCGGCAGAGCCCACCCATCCGTTTCGTGGTGCCGACACCATGATCGACCGAGCCGGCGACCTCACAATGCTGACGTACAGCGCGGCGGTGGCCCGGCCCACCCAGCTGAACACAGAAGCCGTCGCGGCTCAACGGGAGGTGCTGAGCAATCGCGCGCAGTCCGGGTGCGCACTCTTACCTCTATGACCGCGCGCACGTGAGGTTGACACTGATGGCGTGTACGCAACGCGCTACCGCTGCGTGGTACGGAGCCAGATGCCGGTCGAACTCCACAACGTCACGATGCAGCAGCGTCCGGTATTCGTGGCCGGGAACGCTTCGACCGTAGGCATGGCGGCGATGGGCGTCGCGGCCGCAACAATGTGGGGTCGCGCGCGCCAAAAGAAGCTCGAAGGCCAGGTTCGCTGGGTGCCCGCAACCGGCGAAGTCGCCCTCACCGACGACCGCGTGGTGCTGCGGCTCACGGCCACCGGCAAGGTCCCCGGCGTGAGGATCACCGGCGATCCGGCGGCGCGCACGATCGAACAGGAGATTCCGTACGGATTGCTCAAGCGCTTCGGCACCGAACGCCACGGCGTGTACCTCGATGTGTTCGGACAGAACGCGGTCTGGATTCAGCCCCAAGACCGCGGCGAGTTCACGCAATGGCTGGCGCACCTGAGCTACGGCAAGACGTGGACCGACCCGGCCCCCGTTGAAGTTCGCCAGGAGCTTGCGGTCGCGGACTGGTGCCAGGACAGCCGGTTCGTGTTCGGCCTCCCGGCGGGTTGGGTGCGTCCCCCGGCGGCCGGGCTTGGCCAACAGGCAGCGGCCTGCGCGCCGTGGATCCTGCGCGCTGCCGTCTGTACCGAGCTCGGCGATTGGGAAGCGCAAGTGCTCGTCATGGAGGTCACCGGCGAGGACGCGCGCAACAGCCCGACCGATCCCGTCATGATGGCCGCCGAGTTCGCGGCCGGAACGAAGATCACACCGCTCAGACCCACGCAGCTGTACGCGCTCGACACCACTCCGGGCGTCATGATGCGCGGCATGTCATCGGTGGCCGGAGCGTCGTTCGACCGCACCTACGTCGTGGTCAACCGGGGCGGGGTACCGATCGTCGTCTGGTACACGGTGGTGGGCGGCGCGCTTGGCGACGGAAGTCATGAGCGCTGGCTTCCCGACTTCCACACCATGCTGGCGACCTGGCACTGGTACGTCTGAGGGCCGAAGCGGGCGAGCAGGACGTTACGAGCGCTCCAGCGCGTCGAGATCGCGCGTTGCATAGCCGTGGTGCGCCATCTCCTCTTCGAACACGACGTGCACACAGCCTTGCACCGGCGCGTTGCCGTTTTCGAGTACCTGACGGGTTTGGGTGAGGTCGGCCGGATCGAGATCGGCGAGATACTTCGCGAAGCGCGCGCCACGATCGCGACGTACGGCCAGCGTGTCGGCGAACGACGGATCGGCGTCGCGATCGATGCCCGGCCACGGGAAGTCGAGACTCCCCGTGTTCGGCAACCCGATCGGGTCGAACTCGCCGCCGAGGATCGGCACGGTGACCCACTTGTCCATCGCGAATACCAAGTGGCGAAGCGTTTGCACGAACGACCATTCGCCGTCGACCGACGCGTGCAGCGTTTCCTCGGGCAGCTGTTGCGCGCGTACGATGGTCGCGTCCCAGATGGAGGACACCGCGTTCCAGGATGCGCGCATGCCTTCGGGATCGGTTGGTTGTATGAGCGCCCGTTCCGGATTGATGCGTGCGAGCTCTGCACTCACGTACGCCGTGACGTCGACGCCGTTGATCGTCAGCGCGGCGATCATCCCGTCGATGTCGACGTTCACCAACCACACGTCGGACATCTTTACGTTCGTCAGGTTGGCACCCTCGATCCGCGCGTCGGTGAGATCGACCTCGCGGAACTGCGCGCCGCGCAGGTCGGCGTTTTCGAAGTCCGTCATGCCGGAAAGTCTTCCAGACGAGTCAACTCCTGCGTGAGCCGATCGACGACGGCGTCGAAGTCTTGATCGACACCCCTCGCCATTCCCTCCTCGATCACGTCCGCGGGTAGACCGGACCGGCCCAGGATCCGTCCGAGCTCGGCCTCACCGTCGCTGTTGAGCGCGGGCTGGCCTTGCACAAGTCCGATGAGCTCGAGCGCCGTTGCGGTATCGCCGTTGGTCAAGCGCCGATCGGCTTCCGCAAGCACGCAGAACATCAACGCCCACGTCGCGCCCGTTTTCCGTACGACGGTGAGCGCCTCATGAGTCAGCCGCCGGGCCTCAGGGTCCTCGCCGAGACGGACGTGGACCTGTGCCATGTTCGCCGCAGATGTGCCGTCACGAATTTGGCTGCCGAGCCGACGACTGAGCGACCTCGCCTGCCGGTAGTGGTCGAGCGCGGCGAGATATTCGTCCCGCGTCTCTTCTGCATCGCCGAGGAGATGGTGACCGACGCCGAGGTTGCTGTGTGCAAGCGCCTCCCCCTCCAGATCGCCGACTTCGACCGCGATGGCAAGCGCCTCGGTGCTGTACCGCACCGCGGCCCGGACGTCACCGTCCATCCCGGCGATCATGGTGAGAAGGGCGAGCACCACACGGGTGGCGGCCGGATTCTGGTCGTGCCTTGCCAACTCGCGGGCCTGGGCGGCGTACGCCTTTGCGGCGTCGGCGTCACCCCGGGCCATCGCGTTCCACGACAGGCCCGCGAGGACCCGCCCGAGCAGTCTTCCTCCCTGCCGTTCTACCTCCGGCAACACCTCGTCGAGCATTGCCTGTTCGCGATCGAACTCGCCCCGCTCGGACGCGATCCAGCTCCCCAGGAAGAGCGCCATGGAGCGCGCCTGCGGGGATTCGGCGCGGCGTAGCGCTTCGTCGTCGTAGCCGGAGGCGGCATCGAGGTCACCCAACCGCAGACATGCCTCGGTCATCGTCGTCAACGCATCGACGGGGGGTGCCACCTCGTCTTGTTGCCACAGCTCGAAGGCCTCGTCGAGGCTCCGGCGCGCCGCCGCCGAGTTGCCGGCACCCAGCGACACCGCCGCGGCTCGATACAACCAGTCCGCGGCCGACGCGAGGTCACCGCCCATGCGATGGTGCGTGGCAATCAGCCCGGCGTATTCCGTCTGCCGCTCGCCGGCATGGTCGCTGATCCAGTCGGCCACGAGTCGGTGCAGACGTTGTCGATCGCGCAGCAGCACCGTTTCGTACGTCACGTCCCTGAGCAACGCGTGCTTGAACACGAACTCGACGCACTCGTCGAATGACGAATACTCGCGGCGGAAGACAAGCTCGCGCTGACACGCTGCTTCGAGGCAGCTCGCCGTTACCTCGATGTCGCGGTGGCCGATGGAGGCGACGGTGCCGTCCCAGAACACGCGGCCGACCACCGACGACCCCTGCAGCGCTTCCCGTTCTGCGAGCGCGAGACTGTCGATGCGAGTCTGGAGCACTCCCGTCAACGTGGCCGGCACTCGCTCCGGATCGAGTCGCTCGGCGTGGATCCGCCACGGGCCCCACGACGCGCCCGTCTCGATGACGCCGTCGTCGATCAGCATCTTCACGAGCTCTTCCACGTAGAACGCATTACCGTCTGCTCGCTCGACGATCAGTTGCGTGAGGTCGTGAGGGACGGACTCAGCGTTCTGCAGGACCTCGTCGACAAGCGTCGCGCGTCGCGTCCGTGCCGAGCGGCTCCAGCTGCAACGCCACCGACGTCCGCGCGACCAGGCCCTCGGCCTCGGGTCGTTCCAGCAACGCTGATCGCGCCGCTCCCACAACCAGCAAGTGGACCTCGGCAAGTTGCGCGATGAGGTCGTCGACGAGCGCCAACGACTCGTCATCGGCCCAGTGCAGGTCCTCGAGGAAGACGACGACTGGGCCATCGGCTGCCAGCGCATCGAAGTAGCGGAACACGTGCGCACGTGCAGTCGACGCGAGCTGTCCCGACCCGAGCAGACGCTGCACGGCTGCGCTCGACCCGAGATCGAAGCCCAGCCAGTGAGCTACGAGGTCGGCCTCGCCCGCGGTCAGCGTCGGACCGAGGCCGAGGTGCATCTTGTCCGCCACCACCGAGGCCGAGTCGCTGTCGCGCACACCGAACCGATCGCCGAGCAGATCGCGCACGAGGGCGAACGCGGCCGAGCGGTGCGTGGCAAGGGCGCGACCCTTGAAGAAGTAGGTCGCGGCGGGGTGCAGCTCGATCCAGTTCTCGAACTCGTAGAGCAATCGTGACTTGCCGATGCCGGCCTCACCGATGATCGTCACCGCTCGTGTCACCGGCCGTTCGACCACGGACTCGAACTCGGCTCGTAGCACTCCGAGCTCGTCGGCCCGGCCGATCATGCGCGTCTCGACGCCTTCGACGCCGCGCGTGGACATGCGAAACGCGTGAGCCTTCGCTTGCCGCACCGCATACACGCGGATCGGCTGATCCTTGCCCTTCACCGTCGCCGCATCGAGCTCTTCGACGTCAAACACGCCGCGGATGTGGCGATAGGTGTCGTGCGTGACGAGTACTCCACCCAGCGGCGCGAAATTCTGCACCCGGCTCGCCACGTTCACGGTGTCGCCCATCGCGGTGAACTCGGCGCTCGCGCCAACCACGCCGAGGTGCGCGGGCCCGGTGTTGATCCCGACCCGCATCATGAGCCGGTCGACGGAGCCGCGGCGCTTCAGCTCCTCCTGCATGGCCAGGCCGGCGCGCACGGCGCGCTCCGGATCATCTTCCTGCGTCGAGATCACACCCCACACCGCCATGACGGCGTCGCCGATGTGCTTGTCGACGCGCCCCCCATGATCCGCGATGACCTTGTCGAGGCTCGACCACAGCTCGTTCATCACGCCCGCGACTGCCTCCGGATCCAAACGCGACGACATCGACGTGAAGCCACTCACGTCGGCGAACATCACCGTGACCTGGCGGCGCCGCTGCGAATCGGAGCCGGACGTCTCGAGCTGTCGCCGCATTGCCGCGACGGCCGCGTCGACGATCTCGTCCGGCACAACGCCCCGCAGATCCTCCTGCGCGGCGATGGCCCGTTCGAGCTGCTCCCGATCGGTCGTCGAGCGGTCGTCCACCGATCGCCATACTGGCAGAAGCGCTCACGGCTTCGATCCGGGTCGCATCATGTACTCGTCGCGGTTGAGCGGGTTTGCCGTCGTCCGGTGCCGGGTCGGGGACGCGCCGCTCACGGGTTCGTAACCGCCGAGGTTGGTCTCGACAACGCCTTCGCCGCCTGTGAGGCCTGGTAGCTGCCGCTGAAGGTCCCGCGCCCGAGACGCTGGCATCACCGTTGTGATCGTGGACAGGTCGCCCTTCATCGATGGCGTCTCAACGACCTCGCCGAGCCGCGCCACTGACGCAAGAACAGCGCCGATGGTGTCGGACGGGGTCTCGATGTTGACACGGATCATCGGTTCGCAGACGACTGTTTTCGCCCGCTCGAGTGCACACATCAGAACGAGGGGCGTGAGCTTGCGGAAGTCCGCGGCCGTGGTGCGCGTCGTCTTCCGTGAGGGCTTGCCGGGTCCGTCGCCCACGTAGTAGCCGCATTCGATCATGGTCACGACACAGTCGGTTACCTGCCAGCCGAACAGACCCTCTTGGAGTGTGCGGCAGATGTACTGCGTCATGAGGTCGACGAACTTGTCGGCGGTTTTGTAGATGTGCGTTGGTAGCGAGCGAGAGTCGACATCCAGTCGGAACTCAATGCCCGACCCGATCGGCGCGGGATCGACGCGCAAACCGACCGTTGCCGAGAACGGGTTCGCATCCTCCTGCAGCAACTCGACGGCGTGGCCCGTGCCCACGGGGCGCTCGATGTAGATGGTCGTCGTCTCGTGGAAGGTGACGTCGATACCGAAGTCGTTTGCGAGCGTCGCTCCGATGACTTCCTTCTGCACCTCCCCGTAGAGCGAGACCGACAGTTCCTGGCGGAGATCGTCTTGCCGTACGTTGATCAGCGGGTCCTGCTCGACAAGTTGCGCGAGGGCGACGGGCAGCCGGGCTCGGTCGTCGGGACTGTCGGCGACGACCACGGATTCCATTGTCGGCGGAGCGAACTGATGGTCCGTATCGGCGCCTCCCGTCGGTCCGATCCGGTCGCCGATCTGAATGTCGTGGAGACCCCAAAGCATCGCGATCTCACCGGCGACCGCGAAGGGTCGGAGAACTGCCGCGCCGTGCTCGAAGACACGGATCGCGGTCACCCGCTCCTTGATCTCGAGACCGAACTCGAGTTGGTCGCGCGTTCGAAGCGTTCCGGAGAACATGCGCACATAGGCGATCTTCTCGCCGGCCGCAGCGCGTTCGATCTTGAACACGGTGCCCGACACTGGGCCGTCGGCGTCGCCTGTCTTCGTCGGCAAGAGCTCGACGATGCCGGCGATGAGCGCGTCCACGCCGGCTCCTGTGATCGCAGAGCCGAAGTACACCGGGTGCACAAGGACACGTCGCGTTTGCGCGGCGAGTTCCTTGCGGAGCCGCCGGTACGGAAGCGTCGCCTCGACGTCGACGTATTCCGCGAGGATCGAGTCGTTGTGCTCGGCGAGCTCTTCGGTCAGCCGTTCGGCAAACGCAGCGTCGGCGCTGGGCGAGGGTGTGAAGTTGGCGTCACGCGTTCCGAGGTCGCGCGCCGTGCCCATTGGGACGATTGCCGAGGTGAGTCGCTCCGAGATGACCCGCAGCACGCGTTCGTCGCCGGCACCGCGCCGGTCGATCTTGTTGACGAACATGAGGGTCGGCACGCGCAGTCGTTGCAGGGCGCGCATGAGAATGCGCGTCTGTGGCTGTACGCCTTCGACGGCGGAGATCACCAGCACCGCACCGTCGAGCACACGGAGCGCGCGTTCAACCTCGGCTATGAAATCGGGGTGACCGGGCGTGTCGATCAGATTGACGGTGACGTCATCGATCGTGAACGAAACGACGGCGGACTTGATCGTGATGCCACGCTGCTGCTCGAGTGCGAGCGAGTCGGTCTGGGTCGTGCCACGATCGACGCTGCCGACCTCGTCGATGGCACCGGCGGCGTAGAGCAGCCGCTCCGTCAGTGTCGTCTTACCGGCGTCTATGTGCGCCAAGATCCCCAAGTTCAGCGTCTTCATGAAGCGTTACGTCCTCCGGATAGGTGACTCCCTTCGCGATGGACATGAACGCTCCGCGCATTGCTGTCTCCTTGGTAGGCCCGCTCGGCCAGAGTGCAGCAGAATGCCGGCCCGCGGGCAACCGATTTCCGGAGTGGTTGCCCACGCCGAACAACCCCCTACTGGCGCTTCGGGAACGTGTGGGATGGGATAGTGGTCGCCCGGTGGTGGTCGGCATGCGCGACGAAGGGTTCCTTACAGTGCGCAGAGATGAGCCATGAGGACGCGCGGCCGACAATGGACGGCACTGGGCGCGATCGTGGTCGGTCTTGGGGCGTTCGTGGCCGGGGCCTCGTTGCTCTGGAACGACTGGGCGGCACTGCTCGTCGCGCTGGGTTGCCTCATCGTCGCGACGTGCGCCGCGTGGTACGTGCTCACTCGCCGGGGCATGGTTCGATGCATCGCTGTGGTCGTCGTGCTCGGGGCGCTGGTAGCGGCGATTGGGGCGCTCGTACCCGAACACGGCCTCTGGCACATCGCGCTCGTACTGAGCCTTGGTCTCGGTAGCGCAGCGCTCGCCCGCATTGCGCTCGGCGCTGGTCGCTCCGAGCTGCGGTCACAGGCACCGCCGGGCGTTCAGGTGGGCGCGGCCGCTCGGCCGGTGCTCGTCGCGAACCCGAGGTCAGGTGGCGGGAAAGCGAACGACTCGTTCCTGGCCGCGGCCCGAGCGCGCGGTATCGAGACCATCGCGCTTCGCCCCGGCGACGATCTCGAGCAGCTCGCCCGCGACGCTGTCGCCCGCGGCGCCGATGTCATCGGGATGGCGGGTGGTGACGGATCCCAAGCGCTCGTCGCCGCGATCGCGGCCGAGCACGATCTGCCGTTCGTGTGCATTCCAGCAGGCACACGCAACCATTTCGCGCTCGA
Source organism: uncultured Actinomycetes bacterium (assembly GCA_963837155.1). Classification (GTDB taxonomy): domain Bacteria; phylum Actinomycetota; class Acidimicrobiia; order IMCC26256; family PALSA-610; genus DASQHW01. Next base: position 703,165 of record CAWIMB010000001.1, read on the forward strand.
CCTCGGTATCGACCGAGACGACGTCGTTGGTGCACTCGATGCGTTCGCCGACGGCTACGAACGCCGCGTGGACCTCGCGACCGTAAACGGCCGGGTCTTCGTCAACAACGTCTCGCTCGGCCTCTACGCGGCGATCGTCCAGTCGGAGGGGTATCGCGACGACAAGATGGGCACTGCGGCGAACATGCTGCCCGACCTCCTCGGCAACGACTATTCGCAGTTCGACTTCGAGATCGAGGGCCCCACCGCTATCGACCGCTCCAATCCCGACCTCGTGCTCGTGTCCAACAACGTGTATCGGCTCTCCGGCATCGGCGGCTACGGCACCCGCGAACGACTCGACGAAGGCGTCCTCGGCATCGTCGCGATCTCCCTCAACAACGCGCCCGATCTTGCGCGGCTGGTTGCGTTGGAGAGCGCCGGGCGTGGTTCGTCGTTCGGCGGCTGGCACGAATGGAGCGACACGAACCTGGTGATCCGATCGAGCTGGCCGGTCGACGCCGGGGTGGATGGCGAAGCGCTCAAGTTCGACCCGCCGTTGCGCATCGCGGTGCGGCCCGGTGCGCTGCGGGTACGGATCGCGCCCCATCATCCCGGCATGTCACCCGCCACGATCGCGGGAACCGTCTCTCGCGGCGGCCTCCGGCGCCTGCTTCGGTTAGCCATCGGGCGCGATGGAAGCTGACTTCAACGACCCGCTCCGGTTCACGGTTCCGGTTCTACAGGCTCAAAAGGAACGCGACGCCGTCGGGCGCGCCGAGTCCGGTTGTCAGGTCGTAGCCCGGACGCGTGTCAATCGCGAGACCGGGGAAGTCGAACGTGCGCACGGTCGTCACGGTGCCGTTCGACGCGTCGATGCGGTTGCGAAAATCGACGCGCGCCGTCGCGCCGTTGACGTGGTCGATGTCGCGCAGGCCGCCCCCGTCGCGCACCCTTCCGTACAATGCCGGATTGAGGAAACCGTGCAGCGGTTCGACGAGATGCGTTGTCACCCAAGTCCGAGACGCTCGTTGTACGCCCTGATCGCGGTATCGGCTTGGCGCTGCGCCCGTTGCAGCGCCGCATCGGGTGTGAGACCGTCGGTGAGCATTGACAGCAGGCCATCCCTCACTGCGTCGCGCACACCTTGGTAATCGCCGATCAGCGAGCCCGCAGTCGCAGTGGTCTCGGCGCCGGTTGTGAGCTGGTCGTACCCCACCCGGAAGAGCGGTTCGGTTCGCCACCGTTGGACGAGCGCGGGTACGGACGTGGCATCGGCGCGCATTGGCGCATATCCGCCCTCGGCGGCGAGCGCCGCTTGCTGTTCGGAGGACGCGAGATACTTGATGTACTGCCATGCGGCACCGCGTGTCGCGGGCTTCGCAGCCTTCGGGATCCACAGCGACCCGTCGCCCACCGGCGCGCCACCACCACCGTGCAATGAAGGCAGCGGCGCGGCGCCCAGCTTCACCGTCGAGTATTGGCCGGAGGCGAGCGCTTGCTTCACGTTGCCGAGCGCGCCGCTGCCTTCGATTGCCATCGCCGCAGTGCCGGTACCCACGGCGATGAGGTGGTCGATGTTTCCAGGCGCGCTGCCGGTATTCAGAGCCAGGCCGCTGCGGACCATGTCGTTCCACCACGTCCAGATCGCGCGCGCGGTCGGCGTGTCGAGCGTCGTCGCGGTTGCGCGCCCCTCACGTCCGTTTCCATGGTTGACAAACGTGCCGCCCGACTTGGCGTTGAGGAACTCGAAGACGAACGGCTCGACACGCAACGCGATGCCGTACGTCGCGGCGTGGCTCGCGATGATCTTCTGTGAATACTGCTTCAACTCGTCGAGTGTTCGCGGCGGCTTGTCGGGATCGAGGCCGGCCTTCAGGAACGCGGCGCGGTTGTAGCCGAGGACCGGGTTCGACAAACTCCAGGGCATTCCCCACAGCGCGCCCTGATACGAGAAGTACGCCCGGGCGCGCGGCAACATCGGGGTGAGCGAGTAGTGATCGGCATCGACACAGGCTTGGATCGGCACCACGCTCTGGCTGTCGATGAGACGCTGCATCTCGATGTCGGAGGGTGTGAACACATCGGGCAAGGCATGCGTCGACAGACCCGCGAGGTACTTCGTGTGCAGGTCCTCGTAGTTCGGGAGTTGCACGAGCGTGACGTGCACGTCGGGCTGAGAGTGGTTGAACGCGTTCGTGGTGGCGGCAAGCCAATCGGCGGTGGCATGCGACATGACGTGCCAGAACTTCACCTCGACCGGTTTCGGTGCCGCAGCAAACGCGTCGAGTCCGCACGCCGCCGGGTCGACGGCGGTGCGACCCGCGCCCGCGTCGCCTTGCGTCTGGCTGTGCACCGAGCCGCTGCTACACGCTCCCGCGGTCAGCACGACGGCGGCCAGGATGCCGAGAAGGCGTGGCGACACCACGGCCCGAACGTACACGCGCGTGAGGAGTGTCGACGAGGAGCACGACTGCTCAGATGCCCTCGGCGACCATGCGATCAGCGGTCTCTCGACGGATCCGTTTGATGCCGAACGGTTCCTGTGTCCCCGAGTCACCGATGCCGAAGAACTCCTCGAGCGCGTCGCCACGGTGGCGAACCTCGCCGGGCAGATGCGCCTGGATCACCTCGGCGGGCGAGCTCCTCGGGCGTTATGCCGCGCCGCGCTGCCTCGACCTCGAGCCGGTGTGCCAGCTCGTCGGCAATGGAACGCTCACAGACATGCTTCAAGTCTACGAGCACAGCGCGACTGCGGGATACGTTCACCGATGTGGCCGGAAGTGGCGCGCGGATAAGACGACGAGCACCGTGACGGCCGGCGGCGGCGTAGACACCACCATCACAGCGCCTCTCGCGGTGGAGACGATGGGACTCGAACCCACGACCCCCTGCTTGCAAACTGCGATCGGACGCCTTCGCTAGCAGGGCGTTTTCGTAGTTCTGCAGGTCAGCGGCGTCCATGGTGTCCGCCGGTTACCGCTGGGAACCGTCAGTGACCATCCGTAGTGGCACGGAAGTGGCACGACACGCACTCGTGTCGCGTTTGCATCACTGCATGCGCCATTCCCGAGTGCACCTGTCACTTCGACCATGCGGAGCGCAACATGCACTCGAACTCCGATCACGCTCACTCCTCACTCGATCTCTCTACCTCCTCGAGCGTTCAACCTTCCAGCCCCTCTCATCGCATCAACCTCTCCGCGTCTTCACCTCTCGATCCCCTCACCGCCTCCACCCTCGAATCCTTCTCCAAGATCTCATACAGACTTGCCGGTTCCGCGAGCGGAACCAGCCGAAGCAGCGGAAGCTTCCTCGACGAAGCCGCGGCGGAGCTCGCGTTCGAACCCGATATCGATCCACGCGATCCCGAATCACTGAACGAGTTCGCACGTCGGTACCGCGAGCGAACCGCACGAGCGCTTGCACTCGAACAAGCCGCGATCGAGTACAACGACGCCGTACATGCAGCCGGCGTCGTGCGCAGACGCATCGAACGGCGGCAGGCAGCGCTGCGGCGGCGCGCCGAACGCAAGGACTTGAAAGAGAACCGCCGGACCAATCGGCCCGTCCACGTCGACGTCAACCCGGCCGCGTGGAACGCGGTGAAGCAGGAGGCGTTCCGCCATCGCCGCACAGTCGGGGACACGGTCGGCGAGCTCGTGTTGAGGTCTGTACAAGACGGCGTTGTCCCTCGACGCAGACCTCACCAGTCGTCTACATCGCGCTTCGCTCGCGTCTTCGTCGACGTGGAGACGTGGGGACAGTTCCGAGCACTTGCCCTTGACGCGCACGTGTCAATCGGCCGCCTGATCGGAATGCTCGTCGAGCGTGAGGCCCGGCGACTCGGTGCGGAAGGCGAGCAGTGAGCACCCGGCGCCGGTTCGGCGCAGTTCGTCGGCTGTCGTCAGGACGCTGGCAGGCACGCTTCCGGGATCCCGAGACCAACAGGTACCGAACCGGGGACCAAACCTTCGCGACGAAGACCGCGGCGTCGAGATGGCTGTCAGCGCTCGAGACCGACATGGCGCGCGGCGTCTGGCACGATCCAAAGCGGGGCGAGGTACTGCTCCGCGACGTCGCCGAGCAGTGGTACGCGACCAAGCTGCACCTGCGTCCGTCCACGCTGCACATCTACCGCACGCTGCTCGACCGTCACATCCTGCCGACGTTCGCCGAGGTCCCCGTCGGCTTGATCACGACGCTCGACGTGCAGATGTGGATCTCCGACCGTCATCGCAACACGCGCATGGGCGCGAACAGCGTCGCGAAGACATACAAGGTGCTGCGCACAATCATGGAGTCAGCCCTCGACGCGGATCTGATCGTTCGCAATCCGTGCCGCATCAAAGGCGCTGGTACCGAACGGTTGCCTGAAATGCGCTGCTCAACCGTGGAGGAGGTAGCAGCCATCGCGCAGGCCGTCGAGCCGAGGTGGCACGCGCTGATCCTCCTTGCGGCGTACTCCGGCCTGCGATGGGGCGAACTCGCGGGGCTGCGCCGCCGCTACCTAGACCCGCTCCACAAGACGGTGCGAGTCGTCGAACAATGCACCGAGGTCAACGGCCACTTCGTATGGGGCCCACCGAAGACAACCGCGGGCACGCGCACCGTCGCGCTGCCAGCCTTCATCTGCGACGTGATGGTCGAGCACATCGCTCGCTGGAGCGAACCCTGTGTCGATGGCCTCGTGTTCGTCATGCCCGAAGGCACCCCGCTACGACGCGAGAACTTCCGCAAGCGCGTATGGCTGCCAGCGTGCCGCGCGGCCGGCATCGAAGGCCTCCGCTTCCACGACCTACGACACACCAACGCGACCCTCGCTGCAGCGAGCGGCGCGCCGCTACGCGCCGTTATGCACCGACTCGGTCACGCCTCGGCTGCGGCAGCTCTGCGCTACCAACATCAACTCGTCGGCCAAGACGTCGCGATCGCGGAGTACCTAGAGCAGATTGGTCGCCAAACGGAGAGGCGTTCAAACGTGCGAGCCACGCGCGATCTTCGGTGACCTTCGCGTACAGGCACTCAATCTGCCTACGGGCAGAACGTGTTGTTGCATCCCGGCGCCAACCCGACTGGCAGCGGGCCTGCCGCGGATTCGTAGTGCAATGCGTTCAGCGCCGCCGAGCTCATGCGCAAGGTCGAAAAGGAGGCCGGGTCTGGGGAACCCGCGTCCGAGAAGCCGAGGACCTCCTGATCCATGATCAACATCAGCCGTTCCGCGGATGGGCCCGCAGATACTCGAGCAACATCTGGTCCTGTTCAGCCGGCAGCACCACGTCCGCCTGACAATGCGCCGCATTGCAGTTTCGTGGAAGGTCGTTTCGGACGTCCGAAGGACGCACATTCGCAACCAGCTTTCCGGCAGTGAAGCAACCCGTATCGAGTGCACCAGGTAACGGCGCCAGGGATTGACCCTCTTCGACAATCTTCGAGCAAGCGCCCGAGCGACGTTCGCCTGTCACGCGGACCTGAAACTGCCAGCGGCTCCCGATGATCGCGAGATATTCCCGAGGCACAGGCGACTTCGACCGGATCTCCAGGATGGTTTTCCGAACGCAACCTCCACCCCGGTGGGAGAGCGAGCAGTCTCGCAGGCTTCCAATCCCCACACGCGCGTCGTTCAAACCGAGGCCGCTATTGCGCAACCGCGCTTCCAGAAGCACCGCGTCCACGCGCGCGAGATCGGAACTGGCGTCGAACTTGTGCTGGAACTTGTCGTACTCGATCGCGCCCCCGACGAACGCGATCGCCGTCGGCCGAGTCTCCGAACGCCAAGGCGCGGCGACCACCACGCCCGCTGTCGCGGCCGCGACGAGGAGTGCAACGATCACCCACCAAGATCGCAACCGGCGACGGTGGTCGCCGGCGTCGACCGAATGCGCCGTCTGTTCCACACCACCCAATCGGCCGGGGGGCGGTGGGCTTTATCCACCCGTACAGCGAGGGCCGTAGCGGGTGCCAACAGATGGGCTCAGGGCACCAGTTCGAATGCTTCGACATGCCGCGGCCGAACCGCTCGGAAGTCACGATTATTGAGCGTTGCCACCGTCGCGACGCCCAGTCGCTCCGCGACGGCGACAATCGACGCGTCAACGAAGCCGAGCCCGAGATCGGCGTATTGCTCGATGAGACCGATGCAGCGTTCGCAGTCGCCCATCGACAGATCGACCACCCGCACGTCGCCGGTCGTCACGAGGCGGAGCAGAGCGGCCTCCGCGGCGACACCCAGGCGGCGCTCGATCAGCCACGCCGACTCCGCGATCACCGGAGCTGTCGTCACCAACTCACCTCGATGTGCGCCCATCACATCCACGCACGCGGCGTGCTGCGCCTCGCGGCGATCGGCCGCGGCGAGGAACACACCCGTGTCGACGAGGAGCACGCGGCGGTTAGATGCCCTCGGCGAGCTTGCGGTCGGCAGCCTCTCGGCGGATCCGCTTGATGTCGATCGGCTCCTGCCCGCCGGAGTCTCCGACGCCGAAGAACGCGTCGAGCGCATCGCCCGGCTCACGACCCTCGGCCGGAAGGTGCTCTCGGATCACCTCTGCCGCGAGCTCTTCCGTCGTCATCCCGCGCCGCTCGGCCTCGACCTCGAGCCGGTGCGCCAACTCGTCAGGAAGCGGAACACTGACGGACATGCCACAAGTCTAGGAGCGCACCGGAACCGGTGGATACGCTCACCGTTGTGGCACGGAAGTGGCATGCGGATGGCACGACGAGCGCGGTGAACACTGCACAACGCATCGCGCAACCTCGTGACGTGCGAAAACTCAGTGGAGACGATGGGACTCGAACCCACGACCCCCTGCTTGCAAAGCAGAACAACGCACTTTCGCGATCAGCTGCGATTCGCGAAAGCGCTGGTCACAGCGTTCGTGTGGTGTCGTCGGATACCGCGCGGTGACGCGCAATGATCGGTCGTTAGGTCACGGTTAGGTCACGCGCGCTCACGAGCACGACGGCGCGGCCGCGGTGTCACAGTACGAGAGACCGTGCACATCGATACGACGGCCAGCGTCATCTCGACGAATGCGCGCAGGCAGTCGGACGATTGCTGGCCGATCGGGCCCAGGCCGATCGGATGGGCGCGAGCGCGCAAGAGCGGGCACGAGGTCGCTTCCTCGCGGACCGGCATCTCACCGAGTGGGCCGAGCTGTTCGGGCGCGTTCTCGAGACGTGAGCGGCCTTCAGGGCGTTGGGTCGATGCGGCGGCCGGTGATGTTTTCGGCTCGGATGCGAACGAAGCGGTCGCGGACCTCGCCGGCCCACGCGGGAAGGTCAAGGGCGCGCGCCCGATCGAGGTCGTCCGGATGCACGATTTCCTCAGCGGCACCGACGACGTTCACGCTCCATCCGGCTTGGAGGTCGCTGTCGTACGCGTCGACCTCGAATGCGATCGTCCGATGCAACGCCGCGGCAATGAGCTTCTCGCCAGGGGCTGTACGGAACACGACGTCGCCGTCCAGGAGCGCGTACACAACGGGCAACACGGCCGGGCGGTCGCTGCAGACAGCCACGCGTCCCACACGCTGCGTCCGCAGAAAGACCTCGCACTCGTTGCGGTTGAGGATCGCAAGCCCGTAGCTGCTCATGGCGCGACCGTATGCAGAGGGATGCGCGCGCGGGAAGGGCCACAAGTCCCTGCGTCGACGGGGATCGTAACTGGCAGAATGCGATCATCGCTGTGACCCCTGCCGCATCCAGGCCCGAGACCGTTCTGGCACACATTGCTGTGGGTGCCGACATCATCGTCCCGCTCGCGAACGGCGAGCCGCGTGTGCTGACCCAGAGGCTCGATGCGTACACACACGAACTCACGCGGGTACACGTGCATCAGATGCATGCCCTCTACCATCACCCCTACCCTCACAACGCGTACGACCGCCTGCACGCATCGGGCGCGAACACTGCTTCGTGTCGATCAACGCGACCGTCGAGGTCGACCTCCTCGGGCAGTGCAACTCGGAGATGATCGCAGGGCGCTACTACTCGGGTAGCGGTGCGCAGACGGATTTCACGCGGCGCGATGTACAGCGAGCGCGGGATGGGTTTCGTCGTGGTGCACTCGACCGGCGACGAATCGGCGTCCCGGATCGTCTCAACGCTCCGCCCGGCGCGCCCGTCACGACGATGAGAAACACTGTCGACGATGTCGTCACCGAGTACGGCGTCGCCGAGCTCCGCGGCCGCTCGATCGCGCAGCGAGCGGAAGCGCTGATCGGGATTGCCCACCCGAAGTTCCGTGACACGCTTGCTCAGGACGCGCGCGAATTCGGATACCTGCGCGGAGTACTCGAACCGGGCTCGGCAGTCCGGGCGTCGGGAGGCCAAAGGTCTCTGCCTCGCGTCGCGTTCGACTCTGTCGCTGAGACTCCCGGTCGACAGACACTGGACGAGGCCGTAGGAGACAATCATGACACTCGGAGTTGGAGAAGAGTTCGTCGCCCGGGACGGAACTGTCGTGCACCTGCGCGCCATCCGTCCAGATGACGAGACTCGGCTCGCCGCCTTTCACGATCGCCTTTCCCCAGCGAGCCAGCAGCTCCGATTCTTCAGCGTGCACCCGCACCTTCAACCGGCGGAAGTGCGGCGCTTCGTCAACGTCGATGGCACGCGGCGCGTGGCGCTGGTTGCCACTCGAGACGGCGACATTGTGGGCGTCGCGCGGTTCGATCGTGTCGCCGGGACGACCGACGCCGAAGCCGCGTTCGTCGTCCAGGACGACCTCCAAGGACGCGGGCTCGGTACTGCGCTGCTCGAACACCTCGCACACGTTGCGTGCGAGAAGGGTGTGACCCGGCTGGTCGCCCAGACGCTGCCGGACAACACACGAATGCTCCACGTGTTCCGACAGTATCGACCCGACCTGACCGTCGCCTATGCCCACGGAGTCATCGAGGTCACGATTCCGCTCGATTCGAACGGAGGCGATCACAATGATTGACCCGACAGTCGCACAAGAGTTTCTCGCCCAGCAACGGTTGGCAGTGGTCGGTGCGTCCGACCACCCGCAGAGCTTCGGCCGCACGGTGTACTGCGCCTTGCGCGACCACGGCCACGACGTCGTCGCCGTAAATCCCACTTGCGAGTCGGTCGCCGGCGACCCCTGCTACGCGGACCTTGCGAGCGTGCCCGGCGACATCGACGGCGTTGTCGTGATGGTCCATCGCGATCGGGCCGCTGACGTCGTGCGCAGGGCCGCAGAACGCGGCATCACCCGTGTCTGGCTCTTCAAAGGCCTGGGCGGCCCCGGCGCCGTCTCCGATGACGCGCTGGAGTCTTCCGCGATACACGGCATGGATGTTGTCGCGGGCGCATGCCCAATGATGTTCCTCGAGCCCGTCGGCTGGTTCCATCGAGTCCACCGCGCAGCCCGCCGCACGAACGGTTCCCTCGCTCGTGTGCCCGCAACGTGAGCGTTGCCAACCGGCGCCGCCAGTAGCCTTACGCGCTTGCGAACGAGCCGAATCGTCGAACAGCTCGGCGCCCCGCTGGCACAACCCGCCCCGGAGGGGACATTCTCAGACGCTGAGCTTGTCGGGCTGCCGGCACCAGTGCGACGTCATCTCGCGGCCGCGATTGCACCGGGCGCACCGTTGCCCGCGTCTCGCGCGCCTCCGAATGCGCGGGCACATCAGGATCGGCCGCTGGGTGCCCTTTCGCGCGCAGGAACTCCTGACACCGCACCGAGGGTTTGTGTGGGCGGCGCGGACCGCGGTCGTGATCGTAGGCTATGACCATTACGCCCGCGGACGCGGTGGAATGGACTGGAAGCTCGGCGGTGTCGTGCGTGTCGCACATGCTGAGGGGCCCGACGTCTCGCGGGCTGCTGCCGAGCGCGCTGCCGGCGAAGCAGTGTGGATCCCAACGTCGCTGTTGCCGCGCTTCGGTGTGAAATGGTCCGCCAGCGACGACGCGAACATCAGCGCAACTGTCGCGGTCGACGGCCATTCGATTGACTTGCACTGCCGCATAGACGCAGAAGGCTGGCTCGAGTCGTTCGTGTTCGACCGGTGGCATGACCCCGATGGTTCGGGCGTCTGGCGCGCGTGCCCATGTGGGGGAGAGGTCACGGAGTACCGCACCTTCGAGGGTCTCACGATCCCAAACGCAGGAACGCTGGCATGGTTCTTCGGCACGGAACAGTGGCCCGAGGGCGAGTTCTTCCGCTACGAGAGCACTGATCTGCAGCCCGTCGGATCATGACGCATCAACAACGTCTGAACTTCAGTTCCCAGCCGCGGTGCGATGGCGGCTGCCGGCGATCTCCGCGACCGCGTGAAGTGGGTTCAGTGCACGTCAGTGGTTCGCCTACGCCTCGTTCGGGGGCTGGCGCCGCGGCCTACGCCGAGGTTGTCGGGGCACGAGGGGCCGGGGCGCCGAATACCTCGCGTTTGAGATCACGCGCGGCGACGACAATGCCCGCGTCCCATCCGGCGCGCGGCCACCAGTTGGCGGGTGGACTGTCGTCATGTCTGTTCCGCTGCGCGTGAGCACCCATGAGACGACGGAGTTCGAATTCGACATTTCGCCGGCGTCGAGCTCGTCACGGCCCCAAACTGGGGTTGGGACGGATGGCAGGAGATCAAGGACTCGTTGTGCCTGCGTGAGATCGTCGGCCACCCTCACGGGACTCGCGACCGCGGCGGCGACGTCGGGGATCCGTCCTTCTCGGCAGCGTCGGATCTCGTAGCGGAAGAGCCGAAAGCGTCCAGCCCATCTCGTTCCCACCGCGCCTTCGCGCGACGACACCGCGCTGTTCGCCGTGGAGGTCCGGGACGGGCGTCTGCTCGATCACAAAGCGGCCTTCCGGAACCCGGACCTCCAGAGCCGAGTGATAGAGGTCGCAGCGTCGTCGCCGTTGAACGAGTGCCGAGATTGCCTCGAACACCTTGCCGCTCACCCGGACGACGTGCGCGCCGGCGCCCAATGGGATCCAGTAGAGGTCTACCGCTCCCCTCGTTTCGCTCGCGTTATGCCCTTGGAGGTCGTCGTTCACCCTTGGAGCTAACCGCGCCGCGGCGGCCGTCGCTAGAGCCAGAGGTCCCGCCCGCTCGGAACTCGCGCACGGGGGTGCTTCTGTAACGCCGAGACGGTTCGCGTTTGTTGCGATTGTCGCCGGCTGCACTCTGGGGACGCGCTCGCGCGGCTCATGGGCGAGGAAGACGGTGTGCCGGTACGAAGCGCCGAGGTGCGGAATCCTCGGCGACTTCTTTCCTTCGCGCTCGGCGGAGGGGCGCGGCGGTCCGCCCGCGAGCACGACATCGACTCATTGCGCCGCAGTGAATCGCAATGTCTTGAGAAGCCGGGTCGCCTCGGGTCGAGGCCTAGCTGTGATGACCCGGCAGGTTGCTTGGGCGTGCTCATGCGACGCGGCGCGACAGGCGGTTGTGCTCTGCGGTTCGGGTCCTTCGGCCCGATGTGCGCGGCGCCGACTCGTGTTGCAATTGGTGTCGAAGGAGGAGGGCATGGCACACCGGATCGTGGTGCTCGGAGGCGGAACTGGCGGCACCCCTGGTCGCGAACCGCCTCCGGAAAATGTTCTCCGCCGACGACGTCTCGATCACGGTCGTCGATCAAGACGCCGCTCACGTGTACCAGCCCGGCCTGTTGTTCGTTCCGTTCGGGCTCGCCCATCCGGACGAGATCGTCCGGCCCCGGGCCCGGCAGCTGCATGACGGGATCGTCTACGTGCAGTCGCCGATCGACCACGTCGACATCGAGCGCGACGTCGTACATCTTGGCAACGGCGATGTGCTCGCGTATGACGTGCTGATCGTCGCGACCGGCGCCCGGTTGCTTCCCGGGGAGACGGAGGGGCTGACCGGTCCCGGATGGATGGACAACGTCTTCACGTTCTATGACGTTCCGGGGGCGGACGCGTTGGCGAAGGCGTTGGCGCGATTCGAAGGCGGCCGGGTCGTCGTGAACGTTGTGGATCTGCCGATCAAGTGCCCAGTTGCGCCGCTCGAGTTCTGCTTCCTCGCCCGATTGGTACTTCCGCGAGCGCGCCATCCGCGAACGCGTTGAGTTGACGTATGTGACGCCGCTCGACGCCGCCTTTACGAAGCCGGTCGCGGCCAAGACGTTGGCCGGTCTGATCGACGAGAAGGGTGTGGCGCTCATTACCGAGTTCAATACCGGCAACGTCGACGGCGACGCCGGCAAACTCGTGTCCTATGACGGCCGGGAGGTGCCCTTTGATCTGGCGGTCGTGGTACCGCTGCACGGCGGCGCCGAGTACGTCCGTCGGTCGCCCGGTCTCGGTGACGAGCTCGACTTCGTGCCGACCGACGAGCACACGCTACAAGCGAAGGCGAAGCCGAACATCTTCGCGATCGGGGACGCGACGTCGCTGCCCGCCTCGAAGGCGGGATCGGTCACCCACTTCGAGGGCGAGGTTCTCGTCGAAAACGTGTGCCGGTTCCTTGCCGGCGAGCCGCTCGACGCGTCATACGACGGGCACGCGAACTGTTTCGTCGAGACAGGCTTCCACAAGGCGCTACTGATCGACTTCAACTACGACACCGAGCCCCTTCCGGGTCATTTCCCTGGGCCGGTCGGCCTCCCGCTGTTGAAGGAGTCGCGACTGAACCATCTTGGCAAGTTGATGTTCCAGTGGTTCTACTGGCATGCGCTTTTGTCCGGCCGCGAGCTTCCCGGCACCGGGTCCGATATGCCACAGGCGGGCAAGAAGGGAGTTGTGCAATGACAACCACAACACTTGCAGGTCGCGATATCGAAGTGAATGAAGAAGGGTTCTTCGAGCATCCCGAACAGTGGACCGAGGACATGGCCGCCGACCTCGCGCGCGTCGAGGGCATCGACCCGCTCACCGAGCGGCACTGGCAGGTCATCCGCTTCATGCGCACGGAGTACGAGAACAAGGGCACGGGCCCCACGGTGCGGGTGCTCGGCAAAACGTCAGGTGTGTCGGTGAAGGAACTGTACGAGCTGTTCCCGAAGGGCCCTGCGAAGGTCGCCGCGAAGATCGCGGGCATTCCCAAACCGCGCGGCTGCATCTAGGAGCAATCCATGGGTGATGAACCGATCAGCAAGGTGTCGATCATCATCAGCAAGGGGTCGCTCGACGGCGTGTATCCCGGATTGATCATGGCCAACGGTGCGCGGGCCGAAGGGATCGAAGCCAATTTGTTCTTCACGTTCTTCGGGCTCGACGTGATCCACAAGTAGCGCCACGAGCACATCAAGCTCGCGACGGTTGGGAACCCGGGGCTGCACATGGCGACATGGCTGGGTGGGTTCCCCGGCATGGCGAGCGTGATGACGCACTACATGGAGCACCAGATCGGCAAGCTCGACATCCCGTCGATTCCCGAGTTCGTGGAGATGATCGCCGACACCGGCGCCGGCCTCTACGCCTGCAAGGCGTCGGTCGACTTGTTCGGGCTCGCCAAGGACGACTTCATCGACCAGGTGCAAGACATCATCACCGTCGGCGAGTTCTACGAGAAGGCCGCCGGCGGCCAGATCATCTTCACGTGAAGTCGACATGACACGCATCGAGGTCTTCGCCGACATCGTCTGCCCGTTCACGCACGTCGGCCTGCGGCGCCTGATCGAAGCACGCGGGGCACACGCTGCGCGGGCCCCCATGCGCGTCCGGGCTTGGCCCCTCGAATGGGTCAACGGGCGGCCGCTCGATCGAGACCTCGTCGCGCGCGAGATCGACGCGCTGCGATCGCAGGTCGCGCCGGAACTGTTCGCCGGCTTTGACACCGCGACCTTCCCGCAAACGTCGATCCCGGCGTTCGGACTTGCCGCAGCCGCGTACGCACTCGACGACACGATCGGCGAAGCGGTCAGCCTGGCCGTGCGCGACATGCTGTTCGAAAAGGGCCTCGATGTCGCCGACCACGACGTCCTGCGCACGGTCGCGACGCAGTTCGGCGTTGAGCCGCTCGAGCCGCGGGCGGCTGAGTCAGCCGCCCGCACGGACTGGCAGCGCGGCAAGGCGCGCGGGGTGCGGGGCTCGCCCCACTTCTTTGTCCGTGACTGCGATTGGTTTTGCCCCAGCCTCGTCATTCGCCACGAACGAGACGGCTTCGACATCGAGATCGCTACAGACACGATGCGCGACTTCTACGAGGCCGCTCTCGGATGAAGGGCCGAGTCGCGCAGCTGTCTCGCTGTCGCCGGTGAGGCCGCGGTGGAGGATCCGGATTGTTCCGACTGCAGCCGCGGTCACGCCGATCGGGGACCATGACGAGGAACGCGAATTCGCAGAAACCGAAACGCGGCACGGTTGCGACCACCTGCTGCGCGGGTGAGGGAGAAGCGTTGGCCAAGTGCAGAATGCTGCTGGCGCAGTATTTGCCGTCGTCGAGCGAGTTGTTGCTTGCAATCGCAGGCTTGCGGCCGCCACCAACCAATTCCGGCTCCTGTTAGGACTTTGGGCACTGCTCCGCAGGTCGAGATGGTGGCCCAATTGATTTTGGCGGACCGGTCCAATTCGAGCGGAGGTGTCGGATGGAAGCGAACGGTCAGTCGAACGGTACGAGTGCGTGGCCCACTGCCATGGCGACATTCGTCATGGTTTCGCTTCTCATCAGCGCGGTGAGTCTGGGTTTTGTCATCGATAAGAGCGCCGGAACGAGCACGGCGGCGGGGACCGCAAAGGCCTCCACGTCCGCGTTCGAGTTCGGTACCGATCCGCCGAAGGCGTTCCGGGCGCGTGACCCAAACGCGCCGCCGCCGAGCACGCAGCCGGCGGGCACCGTGCACAAAGTGACGTTCGAGATCATCGAGAAGAAGGTTGAGATCGCACCCGGCGTGTCGCAACTGATGTGGACATACAACGGGCAGGTGCCCGGCCCGACACTGCGCGGGAAGCTTGGGGACACCTTCGAGGTGACGCTCGTCAACGGCGGCGCAATGTCGCACTCGATTGATTTCCACGCGAGCAAGGTCGCTCCGAATGTCACGATGCGGACGATCGGGCCCGGCCAAAGGTACGTGTACACCTTCACGGCAACCCATTCGGGCATTTTCATGTATCACTGCGGTACACCGCCCGTGCTCCAGCACATCGCGATGGGCATGTACGGAGCGGTCATCATCGATCCGCCCGATCTTCTGCCCGTTGACCACGAGTATCTGTTCGTCCAGTCCGAGCTCTACAAGGAGGCCGATCCTTCCCAGCCGGTCGACTACAACAAGCTTCTCGCCGAACAGTGGGACGGCGTGGTCTTTAACGGCTACCTGAGCCAGTACACGTCGCGCGCGATCCGCGTGGAGCCCAACCAGAAGATCCGCGCCTGGGTCATGAACGACGGCCCCTCCGATATCTCGTCGTTCCATGTGATCGGTACGATCTTCGATTCCGTGTACAAAGAAGGCGCGTACCTGCTGCAGCCCACTAGGGACCAAGGCGGCGGTCAGGCACTCGATCTTGCACCGGCGCAGGGTGGCTTCGTGGAATTCACTCTCTCCGTGCCGGGCAAGTACCCGTTCGTCAGCCACAAGTTCTCTGACGTGTCGAAGGGCGCGGCTGGCGTGTTCATGGCCGGCAACGCTCCAGCAGACGCAGCCGGATAACGCTTGCCCGACGGTTCAGATGGTTCGAATGACCGTTCAGTCGTTTCGACCATGACGCGTCGCATCAACGCGTACGCAGTTCCGCAACAAGGGTGAACCCACGCGTGGTTCCCTCGGCTTGTCACTGTGTGCAACGTGTCACTGTGCATCGCGCGTGGTGCCGTGAATTGTGCCGTGTATCTCCGGAATGTGCGGGAGCAGCGGGAGCAGCGGGAGCAGCGGGAGCAGCGGGAGCAGCGGGAGCAGCGGGAGCAGCGGGAGCAGCGGGAGCAGCGGGAGCAGCGGGAGCGGATGTTACGGCCGTCGCCCGAAGAACCTTGTGATGGGTACTAGCAAGGCGTAGCCCGGACTCGCCGGTAGCTCGCTCGTCGGCTCATAACCCGAAGGTCGCAGGTTCAAATCCCGCCCCCGCCACCATCATCGGTCGCAGTCGCACTCTCCTGGGACGGGCACGGAAACCACCATCTCGAAGCACATGCTTCCGTCGGGGCCTCCCACTCGGGAGGCCCTGACGCGTTGCAGAGCTCGGGCGCGATCCTGGCGGCCGGTCGTGCTCGTCCCAGCGGAGCCGTAGGTCGTTAGTCGCCGGGGATCGCGGCGATGGCGACGAAGAGCAGGGCCGCGGCGAGCGCGGTGCTGGCGACGGTTATGAGGAGGTAGCGGGGTGTGCGGAGACGCCACGCGGTGATTGCGGTGAGGAGGGCTTGGCAGAGGTAGTAGACGGCGAACGCGCGGGACGCGAAGCTGACGATGGAGAAGATGTTGGCGAACCAGGCGACGAGCGCAGCGCCGAGCGCGACTGCTGGATAGCCGACGTTGCCTCCTTGGTGGCGGGGACGGTCGGTGAGCATCTCGCTGCTGCCGGCGGTGTCCGCGGTGGCGGCAGAGAATTGGCTGGCGATCGCGGCGGCGACGAGCAGCGGCACGAGAACGGGGGACACGATGCGCGCGGCGTCGAGAATCGCGGTTTCTCGTGGACCCGAGCCGAGGTGCCCGAAAAAGGGGACGACCAGCGCCGCGAACGCGGCGTAGATCGCGCCGCTGATGAGTTGCGCAGATCGCATGGTTCGCACCCGCAGGTCGCGGTTGTAGTAGTGGCTCAGGTAGCGCGAGGTCTCGAAGCCTTGGACGACGAGGAGCATGCCTGCGAGGCGCCGGGCGACGGTGATGCTGCCGATGTCGATCGGGTGGTGCTGGTACGCGGTGGTCGTCGCGGATCCGTGGAGTGCGTCGTAGGCGAGCATGCCGGCGAGGAGCCCCACGATCACGACGAGCTTGAAGTCGACGGCGGGTATCTCGACGGCTTCGATGCCGTGCAGGCCGCGAACCAGGCCCAGTACTCCGATCGCGGCGAGGATCGCGGTGGTGATGAGCCGGCCGTTGAGGTTGGTGTCTGCACCGAGGGCGTCGAGGACGAACGACGCGAGCAGCCGCAGGTAGAACGCGAACAGAGATCGTGTAGGCGAAACCGAGCGCGACCCGCGACACCCGCTCGAGGTCCACGATCGGACGGAACGGCTCTGGGGCAGCGAGTTCGGGTTCGACGTGGAGGATGTTGAAGCGGAGCGAGGCGCCGATCGCGTACGCGGCCAGCACGATCCCCAACATCGCGACCGGAGCCCACTCGGCGACCGTGCTCGCCAGCAGCGGGGCCAGCACCAAGAAGCCGCTGCCGATGATCGACGCCAAGGGCGTCACGGTCGCCCGCCATGCGGATGACGTGCGCGTCGCCGGACGGGTGACGACGACGACACACGCAAGGATCCCGACTACCACGGCTGCCGTTTCCACGGGCCGCGACCCTACGGCGGACACCTGGCCGGGAACGCCCGGCACCGATGCGGAACTCCAGGGTGCGAGTCTCGGATGCCCTGCATTGGTCAGCGGCGCGGCTCCTTCGGGCCTGCCTACCACGCGATGATCGAAAGTGAGACCGACGGAGTAGGGCAACACGGTCGACGATGATCGAACGACGAGGCGCACGCGATGGCGAATGAGGTTGTGCGCATCGACGAGCCTGGAGTCGCCCGATAGCTGTTCGGTCGGTCGGCGCCACGTGCTCGTCTCCGGCATCGCACTGTTCGCGGTCGCGAGCCTGGGCTTCATCGGAGACTCCGTGTCGATCCCGCTCCTCGCCCTGCTCTTCGTGCTCGTCGGCGCCTCCACCGCGCTCGTCGAAACCGGCCAGGGCGCCTACGCGGCCGACCTGCTGCACGACTCGATCCGAGGACGCGGATTCGGCTTCCTCGGCCTCGTCGACGGCATCGGCGACCTCGTCCCCAGCATCGTCGTCGGCATCCTGTTCACCGTTACCGACCCCACATGGGGCTTCGTGTACGCCGCCGCGCTCTCAACGGTCGGCGCGCTCGTCCTCGCTCGACGCGGCTCAAAAGCGTCGAGCGCCAAACGCGAGCTCATGACGGTCAGCTGCGACGAGAACGCTTCCGACAGATCACGCTCGAACGCACCCTCGAACCGAAACGGGAGTAGTTCCGGGAGTAATCCCGGGAGCAGTCCGCGCAATCATGAAGGCTGGCGCGCTTCGAGTGAGTCAGCTTGGCATCGACGTGACCGTGCCGAGCCAGTCCGCGAAAAGTCCGCGGGACGCCGAGAAACGATGATCATCGGCGGGTAGCACCGAGCAGTAATGCCGCAGGTCACCAGCAAGACGCGGCGCGACAGCGCAGGTCAGGAAGGCGCGTCGAAAACGTTCGCAACGTCGCGGTCCCTCGTATGCAAGCTCAACGCACCCACGAGCCAGGCCACTCGCCGCGATAGCGGGCGTGTTGAGCCTCGAGGCCGCACGGCAGGCACTACAGCTCGAGGCCGTGGTCGAGCGCCGGCATGCGTTGTTCGCGTGCGAGGGCGCGATCGGCGGCGTCAACTGCGCGTCGCCAGGCGTGTGGTTCGGGGAGCGGTGCCCGCGCTGGGATGGAGTCGAGGAGGCTCGCGACTGCGATCGTCTGAGGCGCGCGATGGACGAGTGCAGCAAGTTCGTGGGGGTAGCTGCTGATTCCGATTCCAGATCGCGCGCCGATGGTCGGAAAGCTTCGACGACCGGGCGTCTGGTCGTACCGATCAGCAGCGGCCTGCCGGTCTCGCCAGGTCTCGAGGTGCTCTGCGATGCCGCACCACGCGTTGAGACCACCTCGCGTGGACGGCGGCGTTCCGAGCACATGCCATAGCTCGCCGGTCGGGTCGGTTGTTGCGGCGACAACGCGGTCAGGTCGGCTGTTGTCGAGCGCGTCGTCGAGATCACCGATGGCAATGGTGAAGCGCGCGCGTTCGTTCGCTGTTTGTCTCGCGGCCTCCGCCCACGTTTGGACCGCTTGCGAAGGCGTGCGCTTTTCACGATCTTCGCCAAACGAACGCCACTCTCACCGCCGCGCGCGTCGCACCTCTACGAACCGTGATGGCGCTATCAGCATCGACTCGACGGCCAAGACGTCGTCATCGGAGGCGTCCTCCACCAGGTGGTGCGAAGGCATCAACGAGACTCGACAACAAGTTCACTAAGTTTCTCGCGTGAACTTTGCCTCGGGCGTCTTGGCCGGCGTCGTAGGGACTCTCATTGCGTCGGCTCTTCTATACGTGCTCGCCAGGACACGTGGTTGGATACGCACGACGACTCGCACCAGACGGTCTGATCGTGGACTTCTACTTCGCCTACGAGCCGCGGGGGTGTCGAATTTCTACGGCAGCCGAAGTGACTACGTGCTCCACCGTAGTGCCCCTCGTCTAACCGATTTTCTAGCTACGGCTGATCGCTCAATTGTTGTCGCCGGCTATTGGCTCGGTCACGGCAACGAGGCGGAGAACATCGCCAGTGCACTAGCAGACATGTTGGAGCGACGTACCGAGCTGTCGGCCACCATCGCACTGATCGACCCAACCAGCCCGCACCTCTCCCAGCTGGCGGATTACCTTGACCTGCCTTTTCAAGAGCTCCGCGACCGCATCACCTCGTCACTCCGCAATCTCTATCGCGGAGCGAGGACATGTCTGCTGGGGCTCGCGGCCGACTCGACCTGCGGGTCTACCGTGACCTTCCGATGGCATCCGTCATCCTCCTCGACGCCGACAGTGAACGCGGCCGCATCCAACTCGATTTCAAGGCCTTTGGCGCTCCGCGGGATTCGAGCTTCGGACTTGAGTTGCGCGGGACAGACAAGCCGCTCTACGGCGTGTGCAAACGAGCGTGGACGGGGCTCGTTCAGCGCGCTGTCGCCATGGATCCCAACGTCCACCTGTGACTACGCCGACACACATGACCTCGTCTCCGCCTCGAGTGATATTCAACTTCACATCAAAGTGCAATATGGGTTGTGCGTTCTGTTACATCCCGTTCGACGGCCACCCAATCGAGCAGGCTGACGCGGTTGACGTACTCGGCGAGGTGCTCCGACGCGGGCCCCTTAGCATCACATTCGGCGGCGGCGACCCTCTCATGTTCCCGTACCTCGAACAGCTGATCTCGACGGTACGAAAGCGGGCGCCTTCGATCTTTCTACAGCTAGATACAAACGGCATTGCCGGTACACCTGACCGATTGTTGCGCATCACGCGAGCTGTAGACCTTGTAGGCCTTCCGCTGGACGGCGTCTCCAACTCAGTCGTCCGCGCGATGCGCGGCTCGACCGACCATTGGACGCGGATCTTGGCACTGCTCAAGGAGCTCTCCGCCGCCGGGCTAGCCGCCAAAGTAAACACCGTCGTGAGCCGAAGGAACATCAGGTCCTTGGAGGACGTGGGGGACGCCTTGACCGACATGCGGATCGCGCGATGGTCACTCTATGAGTTCTGGCCATTGGGCAGACGCGCACGCGAGAACAGCGCGGCGTTCGGCATCTCTACTACTGATTTCTGGGCGGCGGTGCACAACATGAGAGCCCGCTTTCCCCATCTCAACATCGAATCGAGCACCGCTCGTCAACGGAGTCGCGCGTACTTCTTCGTTACGCCGACCGGTCGCGCTTACGTTGAGGACGAGCTTTCGGAAGGCGGGTATCGCGACCTCGGGAATGTTCGCTTCGACAGCGACGTATGGCAGCGCTGGGGCGATTACGTCGACACCTCGAAGAACCGCGAGCGCTTTGAGGCACGGCGGGACTCGCCCCCCAAAGGTCTTGCTCGGCTTCCGTGACGGCGGCTGCCGCCAAGCGTGCCTGCTGCGCGCGCGCGCCTTCTGAGCTCCTGATTTTGCGAAGGTCATTGCGTGCGATGGCTCCTGCGGTGTCGACCACCGGGCACGCGTCGAGCGGTGCGTAGAACAAAGTCAGCGCACCCCGTCCGAGCAGAAGCTCATCGGTAAGACAGCAGCTTGGGTCAGAGTTTCAGACGGCGGCGCTAGCAACGCCGACCTAAGCCCCGAGAACATCGCCCAACTACTGGCAAGCGAGGCACGCGGCGCAAAACGCACTACAGCATGGGCGGCATTCGCACTGCGCGCTTGCTTGTTTCGTTCCTCAGAAGTTGACTTGGTTCAACGAGCGGGACGGCGCGGGAACTGGAAGGGTGGGGCCGACCATGAGACTGCTTCGATCCCGTCTCGTGGTCGTGTGCGTTGCGAGCACTTGTACAGCGTTGGTCGTTGGTGGCATCGCATGGGCGGTGCAGAGTCCCGTCGACAGCAACCTTGTCGTTAATGCGTGTTACAACGCCAAGAACGGGGCGATCAAGCTAGACGTCAAGGGCGCGTGCCCCCGCAGCGGCACCAACACTCCGATCTCATGGAATGCGCGCGGTCCGCAAGGCGAGGCCGGCGAAGCTGCGTCACCTCGCGTGGTCGCAGTTGCTGACGGCTCTTGGCAACCAAGTACGCCATCCCAGCCGCTTGTGAGCGGCGCGCTGTTCGCACAGGACAACGACACCTGCCTCGGAACGGTCGGCTACCCGTGTACCACGGTGCTCAGTGCTGACTGGACAGCTCTGCCGGCGGTCTCCCTCACACTGCCTGCTACGTCACAAGCGGCGACCCTCGATGCACGATTCTCCGCCTCGGTGTCGTGCTTCGGAACCAGCGTGGACAAATACATGCGCATCGTCGTCAACGGAGAGCCGGTAGGCGACGCCGCACCGCTCGCGGCTCTCCCACCCATGACGCCGCAACAGGCGGAGTTGCCCGTGACGGTTGAACGCACCGTACCGATCGCGGCAGGAGCCGACCACGACGTGCAGGTCGAGGTACGGGTTGGTTCGAACTCAGTGTGCGCGATGGGATGGCATCTGATCGCCGAAGCAATCAGCTAACACAATGCGATGGGCAACCACGCATCAGACGCAGGGGAGACGGAGAATGAGAGTCTGGCGCTCACGCGTGTTCGCGGTGTGCATAGCAAGCGCGGTCACTGCGATCGTCGTCGGAGGTGTCGCGTGGGCTATCCAGAGTCCCGTCGACGGCAACGGCGTAATTCACGCGTGTTATAACCCCCACAATGGCGACCTGCGTCTCAACATCAAGGGAAGCTGCCCAACCCGGGGGGCGAAGCACGCCGCTCACATGGGCCGCGGTCGGACCACAGGGACCGAAGGGCGACCCCGGCCCGCAAGGTCTTACGGGTCCGGCGCGCGCGAGCGCACTGTCGCAGCGCATCGCGACGCTGCACTGGTATGGAGACGAGACATCATTTGACTCCTTCGCAATCCCCGAGCCGGCTCGCGGATTGGTGTTCGACGGCACATATACGTGGGCGCTCACGGGCGGACTGTCGAAGGTCGATCCCGTGACTGGGGGTGTCGTCGCAACGTACCCGTCGCCCGATAATCCATATGCCGCAGCCGTTGAGGGCGGTCACCTATGGGTCACAGACGCGAATTCCGACACCGTAAACAAGGTCGACAGGTCGAGCGGCAACGTTGTCGGCTCGTTCCCGAGCGGTGGCGCACACACAACAGGCATCGCGTTTGACGGGACGCATTTCTGGGTTGCCCACGCTGAGAGCACGAACGTCACAGAGATGTCCCTATCAGGCAGCATCGTCGGTTCGACAAACATCGGAGCAAACGGCGCCACGGATGTGCTGTTCGACGGAACCAACGTGTGGGTGGCCCACTCCGCGGTCAAGCAGCTCGTTGAAATCTCACCGACCACTGGCAACATCCTCCGGACCGTGTCCCTTGACGGTCAGCCACGCGGACTCGTGTACGACGGTACGAACATCTGGGCAGCAGACCAGAGCAGCGACAGCGTCGCCAAGGTTCAAGCGAGCACAGGGACCATCGTGGGCACGTTCGGTCTTGGGTCGGGCTCGCAACCGTCCGGCATGACGTTCGATGGAACTCACATCTGGGTCTCGGGCGAAGGCAACGGCCACGTGAGCGAGCTTCTCGCGAGCTCGGGTGCCGTCGTTAATACGTTCGCAATCGGACCTCGTCCGAACCGGATGATCTTTGACGGAACGGACGTGTGGGTAGCTGACGTCAACCTTCCAATGTTGACGAGGTTGTAGTGCGCGCGTGCCCCACTACAACTGCACAGGTCGAGGAGATCCGCAACGGCTCCCTTCGCCATACTGTGCATCCCCGCTGTCCCGGACAGCTTGGTGTTCCGCAGGTTTTCCGCCGTTGTGTTGTTGGATGCATGCCAGTGACCTTGAAGGAAGGTCGGCATGCCGAAGGCTCATCCGGCGGAGTTCCGCGCTCGCGCGGTCGTCATAGATCGCCGAGGAGCTCAGGATCCCCGGAT
Organism: uncultured Actinomycetes bacterium; assembly: GCA_963837155.1. Classification (GTDB taxonomy): domain Bacteria; phylum Actinomycetota; class Acidimicrobiia; order IMCC26256; family PALSA-610; genus DASQHW01. The sequence continues at coordinate 726,389 of CAWIMB010000001.1, forward strand.
CCCTCGAGATCCACCGCTAGTCGCGCGGCACCTCCAGCGCGCCGCGGGTGCATGCTGAGCTTCGACTCGGTGCCGGGATCACCGTCACCGCCGACCGGCTTGCCTATCGATTGGAGGAGGCATCGGGATAGCGTCTCGCGAACTCGATCGCTAGCTGGCATGCCGAAGCTTTGGGCGCGGAAATGGTGTTCGCCATTGGGAGGCGACATCAAGCCTTGCCACTAGAGGATAAACGGGGCCTGTTTGGGGTCACTTTGCTTACGCGTACCGGAGCGGACGCCGAGGAGTACGCATGACGTCTGGCGAGTATGTCCCCCACCAAAGGCTCAGTCTGCGGACTCATGCCATCTTCAATGAGAAGTGGCTCCAGCAACGAATCGCTGACGACCCCGCCCTTCTCGGTCTTGGCGAGGTCGACGTCAAGGACCTCGAACGCACGCAGCCGCGCGCGGGACGGTTGGACCTCCTGCTCTATGACCCAGAATCGAATACGCGGTACGAGGTCGAGATTCAGCTAGGTGCGACCGACGAGTCGCACATCATCCGCACAATCGAATATTGGGACATCGAGCGCCGTCGCTACCCCCAATACGACCATGTCGCGGTGATCGTCGCCGAGCACATCACGGCACGCTTCTTCAATGTGATCTCGCTGTTCAACGGGTTCATTCCCATCATCGCGGTTCAGGTATCGGCTCTAGCAGTGAACGAAGCGGTCACCCTCGTGTTTACGACGGTGCTCGATCGCTCGACACTCGCCGTCGAGGAGGACGAGGACCAAGGCGAGCCTCGGGATCGAAGCTACTGGGAACGCAAAGCTTCCCCGACCACCTTGGCGATGACGGATCGGCTGCTCGATCTGATCACGCAGTCCGCGGAACCTCGTGCACAACTGAAGTACAACAAGAACTACATCGGCCTTTCGGTTGACGGCGTCGCGTCAAACTTCATGACCTTCCGCCCGCGACGCGGTCACGTTCTCCTAGAAGCGAAGATTCCTCGCTCAGACGAACTCACGCTGCGCTTGGAGGACGCCGGGCTCGTGCTCCTCACATACCAAACGCGATGGGGCTACTACCGCATCCAGATCGCTCAAGAAGACCTGGAAGCGCGCACCGGCATCCTGAGCGACATCGCAAAGCTCGCGCGCGACGGCTACGGCGCAGGTCGATAGTCGATGCACAAATACGACCCGCTCTCCGATCATCTTGCACAGCTGCAGGGAGACGGCCCCTGGCGGGTGCGGTTCGGGCAGATCGACCGACTCGTTGGCGGCTTACCTCGCTCGGCACGCATTTATCGCGAATGGTGGGATCACTCAGCGCGCCACGTCCAAGCCGCGGCCTGGGTGGACAACGATCTGCGCGTCGTCGATGTCGACCTCGAAGCCGAGACAGTCACGTTCGAACGCGCGTAGGCGAAGGCGGTCCAGACCTCGGGCAGACCTCGGAGACCTCATTCAGACCTTCGTACGAAGGTCTCCGTCGGTCTTCGTCGGTCGCGGTCGGTCGGTGTTCACGACTGCTGCCAAACAGATCCCTACCTGCTGCTTCGCACGTCGACGCAGGTAGCGCAGTGAGTGGAGACGATGGGACTCGAACCCACGACCCCCTGCTTGCAAAGCAGGTGCTCTAGCCAGCTGAGCTACGTCCCCGGGAACTTCGATCGTACTTGCACTTCAGAGACCCCTCCGCAGGCGGGCGCTCGCGGGCTCGCACCAGCCGGACGTCGATCGGGCTGTTTTTTGGCACGCGCCATCCGGCGAACGGCTGACGTTTCCCGGCCCTGACCAGGCGTTTGGCCTGGTCACAACCCGATCTCTTCAGTAGGCACGCGAATTTTCCGATCTGATCCGACTGGCGTTGGTGCGCCGCCTGGTGTGGTGAGAGGGAACGACGTGCGGCAATCACGAGCAGTTCGCGAAGCGCGCTCGTGGTCGCGCGCGCGTACGCGCCGCACGCTCGTCGCGCTGGTTCTCGTCGCAATCCCAATATCAACTGGACCTTCCCGACGTCATACGCGCTCTCGAGCGGCAGCAGCGTCAACATCGCGCACCCGATCTACTACAGCGACAGCTCCGACGGCGCCGTTTCCTTCACGGTTGACTCGGGCCCGTGTTCGCTGAGCGGCACGTTGCCGACCGTGATGATGTCTGCGAGCGGCCTTGGTACCTGCGTCATCACCGTGAGCACGGCCGCAACCGCGACGTACGACGCGGGACAGGTCACCAAGAACATCGAGATCGTGAAGCAGACGCCCTTCATCTTCTTCTCCGGCGGAGCCGCCCTCGCGGACGGGCAGACTCGGACGCTCTCAGCCAGCACGAACTCGAACGGCGCCATGTCGTATTCGCTCGACGCGGGCGATGCTGCCGACTGCTCGCTCACCGGCAACCAGCTCACCGCGTTGTCGGGAACAGGTTCGTGCCGCGTGACCGCGCAGACCACCGAGACTGCCACCTACTTCGCAGGGTCGAGCCTTGCAACCATCACCTTGGCAAAGGCGACCCCCACCCTCGCGTTCGCGAGCAGCAGCGCTGCGTTGGCATACTCGCAATCCCGCACTCTGTCGGCATCGTCCGCGTCCACCGGCGTCGTTACCTACAGCTCCGACGGTCTCCGCGACGTCGACATCCGGGCTCACGGTTTCGTTCAGCACGAGCGGCAACTGCACCAACAGCACCACGACCGTCACGATCACCGGCGCCGGCACCTGTACCGTCACGGCGAGTCAAGCCGGGAACGCGAACTACAACGCCGCGTCGGACGTCGCGCGCACGTTCAATATCGCCAAGGCCAACCAAACGATCACGTTCAACGCGCTCAACGACTCGACGTACGGCGGCTCGCCGATCGCAATTTCCGCGACTGCGTCGTCTGGACTCACCGTTTCCTTCGGCACGTCCGGCAACTGCTCATACGGCAGTGGCGCGATCACGCTCACCGGTGCGGGTACGTGCACGGTGACGGCGAGCCAAGCGGGCAACGCGAACTACAAGGCCGCCCCCGAGGTCGCGGACCTTCACGATCGGGAAATCGCCGCAAGACATCACGTTCAACACGCTCGCCGACAAGACCTACGGCGCGAGTGCCTTTGCCGTCTCGGCCAGCGCATCTTCGGCACTCACCGTCACGTTCACCACCTCGGGCGACTGCACCAACTCGGGCACGACCGTCACGATCACCGCGGCCGGTTCCTGCACGGTAACCGCGCACCAGGCCGGGAACGCCGATTACGACCCGGCACCCGACCTGGCCCGCACGTTCACGATCAACAAGGCCAACCAGACGATCACGTTCGACGCTCTCGGCGACAAGACGTACGGCGATGCAGCTTTCGTCGTGTCCGGTACCGCCAGTTCGAGCCTGACGGTGACGTTCACGACGGCGGGCAACTGCATCAACTCCGGCACGACCGTGACGGTCACCGGCGCCGGCACCTGCACCGTGACCGCGTAGCAGAGCGGCGACAGCAACTACAACGCCGCATCCGACGTCGCCCGCACCTTCACGATCGGGAAGGCCGACCAGGCAATCACCTTCAACGCGCCCGACGATGCAACCTTCGGTGATGATCCGTTCACGGTATCGGCGACCGCGAGTTCCGGACTCTCCGTGACGTTCACGTCGTCGGGCGATTGCTCGACGTCAGGGGTGACCGTCACGTTGACCGGCGTCGGAACATGCACGATCACCGCGCACCAAGATGGCAACGCGAACTACAACGCAGCGTCCGACGTCGCCCACACGTTCAACGTCGGGAAAGTGGCCCAGACGATCGCGTTCAACCCCCTCGGCGCCAAGACGTACGGCGACAGTGCCTTCACCGTTTCGGCGACGGCAACCTCGGGACTCACCGTCACTTTCACGACGGCCGGCGGCTGCACCAATTCCGACACCACGATCACGATCACCGGCGCGAGCACGTGTACCGTCACCGCGCATCAAGCCGGCAACGCGACCTACAGCGCCGCAACTGACGTCGACCAGAGCTTCACGATCGCCAAGGCCACCCAGACGATCACCTTCAACCCGATCACCAGCGCGGTTGTCACCGACGACCCCTTCGTGATCTCCGCGACGGCCAGTTCCGGTCTCGCCGTCACGTTCACCACGTCGGGACCGTACACCAACAGCGGCGCGACGATCACACTCACCGGTACCGGCACCTGTATCGTCACCGCGCACCAGGTAGGCAACAGCAACTATCTCGCCGCGAACGACGTCGCGCGAGGCATCGGTGTCGATCGCGCCGAACAGACCATCACGTTCGGCGCACTCGCTGACAAGACATACGGCGACGCACCATTCACCGTCACGGCGACCGCAAGCTCCGGCCTCGCGGTCGAGTATTCGACGTCGGGCCCGTGCACGAACACCGGCGCAACCATCACCATCACCGGCGCCGGTACCTGCATCGTCACCGCCGATCAAGATGGCGACGCCACGTACTACGCCGCGCCGTCCGCCGGCCAGGCGTTTGGGATTGCGAAGATCGCGCAAACCATCGATTTCCCGCCGCACGCGGCCGTCACGGTGATCGACGATCCCTTCGACGTCTCCGCAACGGCAAGCTCGGGCCTGCCAGTGACATACACGACGACGGGCCCGTGCACGAATGCCGGACCGACCATCACGGTCACCGGTACCGGCACGTGCATCGTGAACGCGCACCAGCCCGGAAACAGCTACTACGAGACGGCACCCAGCCCCGGTATCGGTATCGGCGTGGACCGCGCCGACCAATCGATCACGTTCGCTGCGCTCGCCGACAAGACGTACGGCGACGCGCCGTTCACTGTGTCGGCAACCGCGAGCTCCGGCTTGGAGGTCGATTACTCGACGTCCGGGCCCTGCACGAACACTGGAGCAACGATCACCATCACCGGCGCCGGTTTGTGCGTCGTCGGCGCCGATCAAGATGGCGACACGCAGTACTACCCGGCGCCGAGCGTTGGCGAAGCGTTCACAATCGTGCCCGCCGATCAGACGATCACGTTCCCCGTCATCGAGGACGTCGCCGTGGTCACCGTACCGTTCGATGTTTCCGCGACCGCCAGTTCGGGCTTGGCCGTGACATTCGCAACGTCCGGCGACTGCAGCAACTCCGGCGTCACGGTCACGGTGAGCGGCGTCGGCACATGCACGGCAACCGCACACCAGGCCGGAAACGCGAACTACAACGCCGCACCCGACGTTGCCCGCTCCTTCTCGGTCAGTAAGGCCATCCAGACGATCGACTTCGCACCCCACGCCGACGTCACGGCGATCATCGACCCGTTCGCGGTGTCCGCGACGGCGACGTCCGGCCTCACCGTCACGTTCACGACATCGGGAAACTGCACCAACTCGGGGCCCACGATCACCGTCACAGCCGTCGGCACGTGCACCGTCACTGCCCATCAGGCGGGCAACGGAACGTACAACGCGGCACCCGACGTGGCGCGCACCTTCAACATCGGGATCGTCCACCAGACCATCACCTTCGGCGCACTCGTTGACAAGACATATGGCGACGCACCATTCACGGTCACGGCGACCGCAAGCTCAGGGCTGACGGTGACATTCTCGGCATCGGGCGCATGCACCAACTCCGGTGCGAGGATCACGATCACCGGCGCCGGAACCTGCACCGCCACGGCATCCCAAGCAGGGAACGCGAGTTACGACCCCGCCGCCGACGTCGCGCGTGCCTTCACCGTCGCGAAGGCCGATCAGGTGATCTTGTTCGCCGCGATCGACGACAAGACCGTCGGCGACGCGCCGTTCACCGTGCTGGCAGGTGCATCGTCCGGGCTCGTCGTGTCGTTCGAGGCGGAGGGCGCGTGCACCGTCTCCGACGCAAAGGTGTCGGTCACCATTGCTGGGACCTGCACGATCAGGGCGACGCAGGCTGGCACCGCGAACTACAACGCGGCCCCGGACGTGATGCACTCTTTCGCGGTGAATCCAGCCGCGGCTGCATCGCCGCCGCCGACGCCCGACCTTTCACTCGACTTGCACTTCGACGTCGGCACGCGTGTGGACGACGCGACGGTGACGATCACCGCCCACGACTTACTGCCCGGGTCGATCGCGAACGTGACCGTGCACTCGACACCGCGGCTGCTCGCACGCGTCGTCGTCGACGACACCGGTTCGTTCACGACAACGGTCAAGCTGCCGGCCGATCTCGAGGCCGGCGACCACCGGATCATCGTCGAAGCAACCGCCGCCGACGGCACACCCGTGACGAAGTGGGAGGCGTTCGCCGTTGATTCGTCGGGCGTGATCGTCCACATCGGCGCGCTCGATCGGACGACTGGTGTGGCCGCGCCGAAGCCAGCACACCACACCGAAGCGGCGCCTCCGGCGAAGTCGCGCGTGACACCGCCGCACGAGGACACGCCGACAGGAGATGCGCCGACGAAGAAGCACCACGATGACGGCGGTTCACCATTGCCGTTGCTCGTCGTCGGCGTATGTGCGCTCGTCACGTTGATGCTGACCCAGCGTCGGCGCCTCCGCGTCTGACGACGGATGACGCCGCCCAGGTGATCGTCGGGATCGTCAGGCTTCGCCCACGCGGGTTGCGACGAACACGGGAATGAGCCGGGTCGTCCGCTCCTGATATTCCGCGTAGGGCGGATACGCGGCAACCGCACGCTCCCACCATGTGGCACGCTCGTCGCCTTCGAGCTCACGCACGCGAACTGCGAGCGGCTCGGGGCCGTCTTGGATCGTCACCGCATCGGGGTCGGCCTTCAGGTTGTAGTACCAGACCGGGTGCTTCGGCGCGCCGCCCATGGACGCGACCAGCGCGTATTCACCTTCGTGCTCGACGCGCATCAGCGGTGTCTTGCGGACCCGGCCCGTCTTGTTGCCTCGCGTTGTCACGATGATCACGGGCAGGCCCGTGTCGCGCAACGTGTTCGCCTCCCGGCCACCAGTCGCTTCGTATTGCGCGACCTGATCGCTCACCCATTCCCACGGACTCGCGCCGTAATCACCCTCTGTCGGCATGCCTCGCACGCTACCGGCGGCATGTGCCTACCTGTCGTTTACCGACCCGCGTTGGCGCGCAGCACGTCGATGTTGAACCGCGGGGTCGGCGCCTTCACGACGCGATACGAGGGGTCGCCCGTGCCGAACGAAACGTCGATCAGATCCTGCCCGGCCGCGTTCACCTCGCTGAACAACATGTCGGTGGAACTCCCAATGGCCTGGAACCCCCAGCCGATCACACTGTGGCCGTCGCCGTACCGTCGGAAGCTGCCGGTGGCGGCGGCCGGCTTGTTCCCCGGCGACACGAACTCGAAGACAGGCTCGGCGGTACTCGTCGTAAGGTTCAACGCGAACTCGACGCCCCGCGCCGCGGCGAAGTTGAACGCCTGATTGTCGAAAACGGTGACGTGGCCGTTCGGCAGGAAACGCGCGTCGTGCTGGCCGTTGATGGAACCCCCCGAGTAGTTCTGAACGGTGATCAGCTGCGCGCCGTCCTTACTCGTCGGCTTGCCGCCCAACTTCCAGAGGACCTTGTGATCCGAATGCCGGATCCTGAGCACCGCATTGAGGTGCCGCATCGACAGGAGTACGTCACCGCCCGGAATCGGGTCGAGCGCGTTGCAGTGGAACACGTCGTAGATGGTCGTACCCGCCGACATGGTGATGCCCGGGTTCGTGCTCTCGGTCACCGGATCGACGTGATCGGTCGCGTCCCACTTCCACACCAACTGTCCTTGCGGCGTGACCTCTTGCACCTCGCAGTCGGCAATCGTCTCGTTCGCGCCAGCTCCGGGCGCGCCCGGCAGCCCGGTCAGGTCGACGCCGTGCTTGATCGGATACGACAGCAACAAGCGGTTGCCGTTGGGCAACGTCTGCAGGTCGTGCAGGTCAGTCGGTACGCCGACCGTCCGGATCTGCTGCGTGACCTGGTTCGTCTCGAGATTGAAGACGTTGTACGCCCCGTTTGGGTCGCTTCCGAAACCGCCTGCCGATGCGGGCATGTATGCGACGGTGTTCTTCGCGAACGGCTTCACGTCAATCGCGCGCAGCGGTTCGATGCGCTTGTACCAGACCGGTGTCGCGTTGGTGTCCAGGATCATGGCGTACGAGGAGACCGTGGGCTGCGAACTCAAGTTGCCCGTGAGATACCAACCGGGGCTCGGCGCACCGGCGGCGGGATGGCGCGTGACGTTGATCGGCGGGAAGTCGGCGGGCAAGCACCGGATCCAGTACTGCGCGGGCACACCTTGGGAGTTGGTCGCTTCGATGACGGCGGCTTGGTTCTCGGTGAGGTTCAGCGGGACCACCGCGGACGCGCTCGGTTGGGTGGTCACCGGTGCGACCAGGCGCACGGTGCCGCCGGCGACCGCGGTCATGTTGAGCGTGACGCTGTTCGTACCGGACGCGCACTGCAGCACATAGTCGAACGTCGCGGACGAGAAGCCGGGCCGGAGTGCAAGCGGCGAGACGCTCAACGACGCGAGTGGCCGCACGGCAGGTGGGTGCACCGCGATAAGCGATCCCGCGACCGAGGCGTACACGACGCCGAACGCGACCGACGCGCTCGACAGGCCGGGAGCAGGGCTGCCGGCGCCGAGATCCCAGTTCTTCAGCTCGTGGAGGTCGCCCCAAGCCCTGGCGAACAACACCACATGATCGACACCACTGATGACGCGGCGCGCCAAAACGAAGAGGTAGCCGCTCCCGATCGCGACCGACTGCGCGTAGCTCGTCGACCCACCGGTCGGCGCGTTGAGCGCCACCGCCGACGACGGCTGGCAGCTCGCACCGCCACATCCGTTGTGCGGCCACGCATAGAGCGCGCCGTTGGCGTTGGTGGCGAAGACCTTGTCGCCGTCAATCGATGCAGTAGCGAGGAAGTTCCCGGCGGCGTCGCCGGCCTTGGCGGCGAACGTGTACAGCGCATTGCACGTTGACGCGCCGCAACCGCCGCGGGCGAACACCTGTATCCCACCGCCCGCGGGGACGAACAGCCGGGTATCGCTCGCGCTCGGGGTCGCCGTGACTGCCGTGCCAGTGAGATCCGTCCACAACAGGTTTCCGTTGGTCGCGTTGAACGCACGCACGCCGACAGTCGCCGCGTCGTGCACGACGCCGTTGACGACAGTTGGGCCGATCCCGCTCGCGGAGAAGTTCGTGGAAGCCGACCACAGCGAAGTGCACACCTGCGTTGCCTGCGACGTCGCACAGTTCGTCTGGCCCGCCGCATCGAACGCGAACACGCTCGACGCACCGTTCGCGAACACCCGGCCCCCGTCCACCACGGGTGGCGATGCCGGACCGCTCGCAGTGCCGAGCTGGGCGCGGAACACCGGCGCACAGATGTTCAACAAGGTGTTGCAGTTCCGCACGCCGTCGACGTCGAAGCCCACGAGCACCGGGTTCGACGCGGTCGCAACCACGACGAACACGGTGTTCGACGCCACGTCGAACGCGGGGACGGAACCAGCCGTCGACCCAGCGGGCAGCGTGCCGGTCCACACGGTCCCGTAGCTCTGCGCGTCGAACGCGACGACCGCACCGTCGCGCTGCGCGAACACCAATCCCTTGCCGGTCACGGCTTGCCCGGTGATGTCCAGCGTCGACAACGGCGAGGCCACCAACGCCGGCACGCTCGTATTCGTAAAGGCCGGTTCGTAGCCGGAGCCCACATGACCGGCGACACCACCCCACTGCACCCAATCGCACCCCGCGCCCATGAGCACGAATGCAACCGCAAGAGCAACGATGCGAAGCCGCTTCATACGCGCATCCTTACGCACGGGGCGCAGGCTCACTAGAGACGAAATGTCCCGAAACGCCGTACACGCGGTGCGGTCCTAGCGCACCGCCTCCATCCGGACCACGTGCCGCATCCGCGGGGTCATCGTGACGCGTACGACCTGTCCCTCGTGCACGTCGGCGGCGTAGTAGCGCAGTGCCCGCACCTCGTCGCCGTGCCCGTCATCCACGGCGGTGTAGCCCATCGGTGCCCACACGCGGTCGTCGCCGTTCTGTTCGTAGCGCCACGGGACGCGTACGACGTATCCCTCGAATGTCTCCGTCCGCCGGAGGTCGGGCAGCGATCGCCCGATCATCACGACCCGGCGCACGACGTGCACGGTTACGAAGACGAGCGGTATCGAGAGCACGACGAGGATCGGAATGATCAGCCAGCGGCCGTTGCCGCCGTCTTCGTCGCCGATGTCTTTCGCGACATCGACCAGCGCGGGAACAAGGTCCCGCGCGACGACGACACCGAGCGCAACGACGCCGGCCAGCACGAACAACGACATGAGCAACGCGCGTCCCGGCGACTCGCCGTAGCCGAACCGGTGCGGGTACTTGATACGAACTTGGCGCCACAAGCCGCGGTAGGGGCTCCAGCCTTCGTCGTCGCGCGTCGGCCCGATCGGCAACGCGGCATCGGTGCCGTGCGCAACACCGAGCGCGACGCCGTACGCAAGCAGCCGATCCCAGATCGCGACACCCGCGGGCGGCGTCTCTTGGAACCCCTCGTGATGTCGCAGGAAGTTGCGCACTCCAAGCCAGCGCGCGGCTGCTGCCGAGCCGGCCGGCGTCTCCCGCAACGCGCGCAGCTTGGGGCCGCCGAACGCCAGCGCGATGAACCACAGGATCGCGGCGACACCCACGCCGCCGCCCACGTCGGAGTCGTGCCCGGCCGCTCGTTCGGCCGCGCCGTAGACCTCGAAGCCGATACCGGCGATCGCGAACGGCACCGCCAGCGTGGCCGCGAGCAAGATCACCTGCGCGGGAGTGAACCGGCGGCGCACGAGGCCGAGGTCACGGGCGTGATCGGCGACCGCTCCCTGGAACTTCTTCCACCACTGGTCGGCGTTCTTGCCGTATCCCAACGACAGTTCGGTTGCGGGCACACTTTGGTTCTTCGCTCGGCTCCGCACGAGCTCGAGCACCTTCGTCTCGTACGCGTTTGCCGTGTCGTCGCCGCCCCCGCGCAACCGCACGAGGTTCTGGCCGTCACCGATCTGATCGATGGTGATGAACCGGCGCGCCGCGAGATCAACAAGCGTGGCCGAAAGCGCGGACGTCGTGATCCTGCAGCGGCTGACGAGAAGGTTCGCGATCGCCGGTGCTTCTGGCCCGAGCTCCATCGTCTCGGGCCCGGCGTCGGGGAGTCGCGGCCTCGTCGCGTTCGCCACAACGGCGAACAAGACGAACCAGGCAGCGAGCACGACCGCGGCAATGATCAGCCACGGCACGGCATCCGCGTGCTCGACGGCAACGATCGAGCCCACCATCGGGCGCGAGTGTCACCCACGAACGGAGGTCGAAACAAGCGGTGTCGCGCGCGTGGCCGACGCGACCGACGCTTCGGCGCTGAGTCGGGTGATGGGAAAGGCGGTTCCAGTGAGATAGCGATCGCCGACTTGGCGCCCGGTGAGCACCTCATTTGCAGCCCACCCGGCGCGCGAGAGAAACGCGGCTACCTCCGGCGGCGGGAGCTCGAATCGGAACGGCTCTCGCCCGAGTGAGACAAGACCGCGACCGGCCTTCGCGCGAAGACGCGCGCGCGGCGAGTCGTCGGCGCGAAACCCCACGCCGAAGTTCACCGCCAGCCGGCTCCCGTCGCCCCCGAGGCCGGCAAGCGTCCGCAGCAGCACGCTGACGTCATGTTCGAGCAAATACATCGTGAGACCCTCAACGGTGAACATCGCGCGCTCGCCCGCCCCGAACCCTGCGGTGCGAAGCACCGCATCGAGCGCAGCCACACCGAGCTCCGCCTCGACGTAGCGCGGTCCGCCGTCAGGCGCGCGCGGACGCTTGTCGCGCTGCGTCGCGGGGTGGTCGACCTCGTAATACTGCACGCCGGGCCGCGCGAGACGCCACGCGCGGCTGTCGTAGCCCGCGCCGAGTACGACCACGTGACGGATACCGGCATCGACCGCATCGATCACGGCGTCGTCAAAGAATCTCGTGCGCGCCGCGAGATACGCGAACGACGGATTGTGACCGAGGCGCGTCAGCGGTTTGTGACGGAGCGCACGAGCGATGCGCGCCCACCGCGGACGCAGCATTGCATCGGCATAGCGATCGTCGAGAACGCCCATCCAGGTCAGATGGGCGCGCGCCAGTGCAACGTGCTGCGCCGAAGCGGAAGGTCGCGCGCCCTGCATCCGCGGAGCATTTCACGCGCGGCACGTGTCGTTGCACCCGACACATGAACACTCGGTCAAGGCGATGAACCGCGGGCGCATCGTGTCCGTAGAGCACGCGTCAATCGCAGCAGGGGCGGGCTCGAAAGTGAGGTCCTCGTGCGACGATTCCGAGTTCGAATTGGTGTGCTCCTCGCGTTAGCGCTCACCATCCCTGCACTCACGTTGCTCACCGGTTCGGCGTCGGACGCGTCGTCCACGCGGGAGCACCGACACGTGATCCTGATCCCTGAGGCCGACAAGTTCGTGCCGTACCACCTGACCGTGCACCTCGGTGACCGCGTCACCTGGGTCAACAACGACACCGACGACCACACGATCGTCAGCGACGACGCGTTCAACACGGACGGCCACCACGGTCTCGATCACCTGATCCCCGGCACGGAGAACAATGGTGGCAAGCCGGGAATCTTCACGCTGCGCTTCTGGCATGCCGGAACGTTCGTGTACTACTGCCGGTTCCATGCGCATCTCGATGCCGACAGCCAGCCGGTCGCGCCCGGTCCCGACGGCGGCATCCAGGATGCGAACGGCAACTTCGGCACGCCGATGTCCGGCATCATCTCCGTGAAGGGGTTCTTCGACAACTGATCAACGCACACGTGCGGCGTCGTCTCAACACTCGCCGGCATCACCGGGGACGACGCCGTACCGTGCGTCGCAATCGAACCTGTCGAGGTAATAGATCGACGAGATCGTGTGGTTCTCACCGCAGGAGTCGAAGGCCGTCGAAGAGTCGGCGAAGACAAAGCCGCGCAACTTCCCAGCCGCATCGATCACTTGCAGCCCGCTGTAGGTGTGGCCGAGCTCCTTCGCGATCTTGCCGTCACCGTCCCAGTCATGGCTGGTTTGCAACAGCACGCGACGCGCGACCTCGCCCCTGTTCTTCTTCGGAGCACCGACGTACACGAAGACCCATGTAGGTCCATCGGGGTAGACGTACCGGTATGTGTCAGTCGTCGTGACGCGGAAAACCGGCATTGTGAGGCCGGTCTCGTACACGACGTTGTCGGACGCCGGCGCGCCGCACCACGCGTTGTTGCGCCTGATCAAGCCTTCATAGTCCGTGCCTGCGGCGTCGGCCAACGGGCGTGCAACCGTGAAATCGGGGCCGGGCGCGCCGAACGCGAACCCGGTGTTCGCGGCGCCGCGCTCACGCGCGCCAGTGCCGCCGACGTAAAACGGGCCGACCATGTCGCTCGCGGCGACGAGCTCGAGCTTCGAGAGACGCGGGTCGCTGGGATCGTCGTCCCAGGTGTGTAGCCACGATTCGGTGTTGCCGTCCGACCATGTCACGTGGATCTGCCCGGTAGTCGTGCTCCACGTACCGACACGCGTCGCGAGGCTCGACCGACCGCGGACGAAGGTACGCAATCCCTGGATTTGCGATTTGCGGTCGTGATCGTACGGATAGGCCGGATCGGGATTGATCTCCGAGCCCACGCGTCGCGCCGCATTGCCGTACACGCGGCCGGTCGCGTCACCCTGCCACTCCCAGAACCGCACTTGAACGGATCCGCCACCACACGAGCCGGAAAACGCGTACATCGCAAGACGCGCGAGGTGCGCTCCGCTCCCTCCGACACCGGTAATCGTGGCGACGAAGTTTCCGGGCACCGGGCATACGGCAGCCCGCGCCGGGGTCGACGTCGACGGCGCGATGACAAGGGTGCCCACCGCCACGACGATGATCCCCACCTTGCGCACAGGCCGGCTCCTCAGTCCCACTCGTGCAGCTCAGGCAGCACCTTGTTCGCGAACGTCTCCATGCTCTGGCGCGCCGCGTCGAACGGCAGGCCGGAGTAGCGGAAGCAACACGTGAGGTCGAAATCACCGACGATCGCACGTCGCGCTTCGAGGCGCGCGAGGATCTGCTCCGGCGTGCCCCACGCCTGGACGCCGAGATACATCTCGCCGAGCTTGTCCTTGCCGATTGCGCGGAGCACGTCGACCGCGCTGCCGTACGACTCGTATCCCTTGGCAGCCTTGAAGTGCTCGTCGGCCAGTTCGTAGTGCTCGAGCACTTGGGTGAGATATCCGGCGACGTGTTCCTGGGCGACTGCTTCGGCGCGTGCGGCGTCCGTGTCGCAGTACACAAAGTCGCACGTCGTCGGAGGGTACGGCTCGCGCCCATGACGTTGCACGAAGCGGTCCCGGTACGTTGCGACGGCGACGGCCTGATCATCCCACGGCCGCTGGCTGAAGATCACCATGCGCGCACCGAGATCGGCCGCCGTGTCGAGCGAGTCGGGTGACATCGCCACGCAATACGTTCGGTCGACGAACGACCGCGTCGGCCGGGGCCGGATCGGCGTGGGTGCCTGCGGATAGTACGGGCCGTCGCCTTCGATGACGCCGGTCTCCAACGCGCGCAGGATCATTGGTGCGGCTTCGTCGAAGCGGTCGCGCGACTCGTCCATCGGCATGCCGAACCCGGCGTACTCGCGTCGGCGCCAACCCGCGGCCCATGCCGAACAGCACCCGCCCGTTGCTCAGCGTGTCGAGCATCGCGATGCGCTCGGCGACGCGCAGTGGTGAGTTCCACGGCAGGATCACCGCGCCGGTGCCGAGCGCGATCCGGTGCGTGCGCCCCGCCATGTAGGCGAGGAACGCGACGTTGTCCGGGCAGAACGCGTAGTCGAAGAAGTGATGCTCGACCGGCCACAACGCGTCGAAGCCGAGCTCGTCGGCAAGCTCGCCGAGGGCGACCTCCTGGGCGAAGACGTCGTCGTCGCTCGTCTCGACCCCGTAGCCGGCGGACTGGAACACCATCTGGATCCCGACTCGCACGGCTGGATCCTAGGCATTCCGGCCGATTTCCAGGCCGGTCGCACCTTTTCCGCTCAAGCGGCGGAGCCGCCACGCCGATATTCCTTCGGTAGCGGGCGGCTACCAACCGAGCGGGGTCTGTGCACGGGAGGCACGACGACGTGCGAAAGCACCCCCTCGAGATCCGACGTCGCCACGAATACCCCGATCCGAGCGAATGCTTGGCCTCCGCGATCCTTGAATCGGGCTCGTTCGCCGTCGTCGCCATCGACCTCTCCCGCCGCATCGTGCGGTGGAACCGGGCGGCCGAGCAGCTGTACGGCTGGCGCGCCTCCGAAGCCATCGGCCGCGCGATCGAGCTCATCGTGCCCGACGACCGGCGCGACGAGTTCGGCGCGCTGCTCTCGGCGCTCCAGCGCGGCGAACAACCGGCGCCGCTCGACACGACGCGTGTCACAAAGACCGGCGCCACGGTGCAGGTGCACATGTGGATGTCACCCGTGCTCGACGGCACCGGCAATCTCTGCGGCGCGTCGCTGCTGACGTTCGATAACAGCGAACAGGTCGCGACGCGCGCGGCCCTCCTCGCGAGCGAGAGCAGATATCGCGCGCTCGTCGACACGCTCAGCGAGTTCGTGCTCGTCACCGACGAACTCGGCGAGGTCGCGCACGCGCAACCGTCATGGTCGGCGTACACCGGCCAGGATTTCACGGCGAGCGCGGGGCGGAGCTGGCTCGACGCCGTTCACGTGAGTGATCGCAATGACTGTGTGAGTACCTGGGTCGCCGGCGTGGCCAGCAACGAGGCGTTCGCGATCTCCGCACGGTTGCAACACGAATCGGGAGCGTTCCGATACTGCGAAGGTCGCGTGACACCGTTGTGCGATCCGCTCGGTCGCGTCGTGGAATGGGTGGTCGCGTTCAGCGATGTCCACGACCGTCGCCTCGCGCAGGAACGCGAGCACAAAGTGGCGAACGAGTGGCGGCGGATCTACGCCGCCAACATCTTCGGCATCTGTTCCGGGAACCGCACTCGCATGGTTGACGCCAACGGCGCCATGCTCGAGCTGCTCGGCATCAGCGAAGACGACCTGGACGGCGGCGTACAGCTCGACGAGCTCGTCGTGCCGGCCGAGCCCCTCGTGTCGAGCACACCGTTCGGAGACGGCGAGGCCCGCGAATTCGTAATCAGGCGAAGCGACGGCTCGACGGCGTACATCCTCGCCGCCGGCGTCGGGACCGAACGCGGGTGGCTCGCGGTTGCAGCCGACGTCACCGAGCGCAAGGAGGCCGAACAGGCCGCCGAGCATCGTGCGCTCCACGACGCGCTGACCGGATTGCCGAACCGGCGGCTGCTCGTGAACCGGCTCGAGCACGCGCTCATGCGCTCGAAGCGCAGCGACGCGACCGTCGGGATCTTGTTCTGCGACCTCGACAACTTCAAGGAGGTCAATGACACCTTCGGTCACGCGGCCGGCGACGAGGTGTTGAAGACGATCGCACGGCGGCTCGCGGGATTGTTGCGCGAAGTCGACACGTTCGCGCGTACCGGTGGTGACGAGTTCGTCATCCTCGTGGAGGACCTCGCCGACCCCGATGACGCCGCGTGCGTGGCCGAGCGCGTGCGCCCCGTCCTGTCCGCACCGATCGACGTGGACGACCGCCAGGTCAGGATGACCGCCAGCTTCGGGGTGGCGCTCAGCTCCGGCGAGGACGATCGCGTCGAGCGCCTCCTCGGTCGCGCCGACGACGCGATGTACCGCGCCAAGAAGAACGGACGCGATCAAGTCGTGGTCAGCGCGTTTTCGGCGCCGTCGCGTTCCGACCGGCGCTGGGTCGAACGCGAGCTGAAGCGTGCGCTCGCCGACGACGCGCTCACACTTGCGTTCCAGCCGGTCATCGATCTTCGTGCCGGACGGGCTGTCGGTGCCGAGGCACTGCTCCGCTGGCATGTCGAAGGCGAACTCGTGCCGACTGCCCATGCGATCGCGGTCGCCGAAGAGAGCGGCATCATCATCCGCATCAGCGACTGGGTGTTGCGCGAGGCGTGCCGCCAGTTCGGCGAGTGGCGCGCCGGAGAACCCGAGGCCCGTGATTGGAGGCTGCACATCAATGTGTCGGCCCGTGACATCGCCGACGAGCAGTTCGTCGAACGCGTGCTCAAGGGCATCGCCGAGGGCGGCTGCGTGCCTTCCGACCTGTGTCTCGAAGTCACCGAGACCGCGATGCTCCAGCATCCCGAGCGCTGCCACGAGCGGCTCCGTGAGCTGCAGCAGGCCGGCGTCGTCGTTGCGATCGACGACTTCGGCATGGGCTATGCGTCGCTCGGCGTGCTGCGCGACGTGCCGGCCGACATCGTGAAGATCGACCGGTCGTTCGTGGCCGAACTGAATTCGTCCGAGCGAGACCGGGCGATCGTCGAGCACGCGATTGACCTGTCGCACCGCCTCGGGCTCATCGTCGTCGGCGAGGGCGTCGAATCACTCGCGCAGATGACGATTCTCGAGGAGTACGGGTGCGATCGCGCGCAGGGATACGCGTTCGCTCCTCCCGGCGCCGTCGACGACCTGCTCAGCTGGCCGGCGCGCTGAACTCGACGCGAACGCCCACGCGGCGATTTCTCGGCGGCCATCTGGTCGCCGACCTCGCGGAGCGTCTCGCGGTCGATCTTGCGCTTCAACTCGGGGAAGATCTCCTTCTCTTCCTCCTTCACGTGATGCTTGATGCCCGCTTTCAGCATCTCGACGACGGCGCCGAAGCCGGGCTCGTCAACGAGCGTGCGCATCTGCTTGAGACCCTCACGGACCAGGCCGTGCTCGATCTCGGCCTCCTTGGCCTCTTCTTGACCGACCGCGCGGGCGACCAGCGGATACACGAGCTGTTCCTCGATCCGCATGTGCAGCGTCAGAGCCTTCTCGACCTTGTCGACATTGCCGCGCCGGCGCGGGCCGGGCTTGCTGTCCGAAAGCTTGGTCAGCAGCTCTTCAACCTCGCGGTGGTCCCGCTTCAGCATTGTGATCGGATCGTTCACCAATTCCTCCAACATCAGGTAGGTCGTGCGCCGGGCATACCCGATGTCCTGTTCGCCAACACGTGGGTGTCCGGCTTAGGGTGCGGCGAACGCGCGGCGGGAGCGGGAGCGGGGGCAGGTGGGGATGCGCGCAGCAACGACTGGCAACTTTGGTGCGCGGCACCGTGCTGCTTCGTGCGTTGTCGCAATCGTTCTCGGCGTGGGTGCCTTCGCGGTCGGCGCCCGCGCGGACGCCGCGATGCCGACGGAGCTCGGACCGTGGCTCTTTTGGAACTCTCCGACCGCGCAACAGAGTTTCTCGGCGCTGTCGCAACGCGTGACCCCGCGCAATCTCGCGCCGACGATCTACTGGTCCACGCAGTGGTTCTGGAATGGTGCGGCGAACGGCGGCTACGCCGGGATCCAGACCGACGGGATCCGCGCCGACGGCAGTATCGGCCCGATGGCCATCTTCTCGGTCTGGGACGCGACCCGAGCGATTCCCGGCCCGAACGCCGCGTGCATCCCGTTCTCGGGTGAGGGCGTCGGCCGGTCGTGCCGGATGCCGATCGCGGTCACCGCCGGCCACACGTATCGCACGGACGTCGCAGCCGTGCGTGTCGACGCCGCCGGCCAGTGGTGGCATGCGACAATCGTCGACGAGACGAGCGGCGCAGTCGCCGACCTCGGCGAGATTCCGGCGCCGGCCAACGCGACCGCGTACATGCCAGCCACGTTCGTCGAGTACTTCGGACGCCCGGTCGGGTGCGGCCAGGAACCCATCGTGCTGAGTGACTTCGAGGCGCCGCGCGTGCGGCCGGCCGGGACGGGCACGAGCCTCCCGTCCTCGTATCAGCAAGCGACGACCCGAACGTGTGCACGGGCCCTCGTTGCCGCGACGCCAACCGGGGCGACGATGACGTTCGGAGGTCCGCAACCCTCGTTCGTGCCGAATGCCCGCGTCGTCACGCCGCTCGAGCCGGCCGGCGTATGGGTTGCGTGGGACACCGCGATCTCCGACGGTGGATCGCCGATCTCCGGCTACACCGTGCAGTCGTCGACGAACGGCGGCACGAGCTGGCAACTGTTCGCCAGCACCAACGGGAACTCGCGCAACGCCACCGCCACGAACATGGCGCCCGGCACCTACACGTTCCGCGTCGCGGCCGTGAATAGCGCCGGGACGGGTGCGTGGTCGGACCCGACGCCGCCGCTCACGGTGACCGCAGCAACGCCATCGCTCACGAGCCCGACTACGCCCGTACAGCTCGCGACGTCGTTCCCGGTCTCGTGGACCGGCGACCTGGCGCGCATCGATCACTTCGACGTGCAGCGACGGACCGCGACTTGGAACGGCCGGTTCGGGGCGTGGAGCGATTGGCTGACGAACACGACCGCGACCACCGCGCAGTTCGCAGGCACCACGGGCCGGACCACATGCTTCCGCGTGCGCTCGACCGACAAGGCGGGCGCGGTCTCGGCGTACTCGGCGGCCCGGTGCACCACCGTCCCGTTGCGGAGCGATCAGGTCTCGTACTCGGCGGGCTGGTCCAAGCTCACGAATCCTGATGTTTACGCCGGCTTCGCATACCGCACGACGGCGACCGGGGCTTCCATGACGCGGCGATCGATCCTCGGCGAGCGCCTGTACCTCGTCGCAACGCGTTGCGCGAGCTGCGGCACCGTCGACGTCCGCTTCAAGGGTGTGCGCGTCGCCACCGTGAACCTCGAAGCCCCCACGACGCAACGCAAGCAGGTCATTCCGGTCGGGTCGTTCTCGTCCGTGCAGGGCGGCACACTCACGCTGACGGTGACGAGCGCCGCCGGGAAGACCGTCACGCTCGAGGGTCTCGCGGTCTTCCAGGACTGATCGTCATGTTTGCGGGCTTGACGGCTTCGCGAGACTCTCGGACATGAGGGAGACGTGCACCCATCTCGACCACATCCTTCCCGTGCCGCCGCGGGCACTCGGCTGCGAGGAGTGCCTCAAGACGGGGAGCCGGTGGGTGCACCTGCGGCGCTGCACCGAGTGCGGTCACGTCGGGTGCTGTGACCAGTCACCGGGCAAGCACGCCACCGCCCACTTCCACGAGACCGCGCACCCGCTGATCCAGTCGTTCGAGCCGGGTGAGGACTGGTACTGGTGTTACGTCGACGATCTCATGTTCGAGATCGCGAGCGACGTGCCGAGCCCGTCACACCCCTGAGCGGGCGGGCGACTCCGTCGCCGGCTCGGACCGGGGCTCCGGCACCGGGTCGCGCTCGTCATCGGCACGCGGCGCGAAGAGGCGACCGATGAGCGGGAGCTCGAAGAACGACTCGGCGCGCGCCACGGCGATCGACGCGCCGAGCAGATGCTCGGTCGAGTCGTAGCAGGCGAAGCGCGCGTGCCAGTCCGGCTGGAACTTCTCGTTGAACGTCCACAACGACTCGATCTGCATCGAGTCACTCATGCGCTCGAGGAACCACTTCTGGGCGCGGTGCATCAAGCGGTCGCCGGTCTCGCATGCGAGCACCGCACGGAACGTCGCGAAGTTCAGCGCCAACCCGACATACCCCTCGGTGCGGAGGTGGGCGATCGTTTCGACGACGATGAACTCGGTGAGCCCGTTGGGCACGCCGGGCGCCTCGGAGCGGCGCATGAGATCGAGCGACCAGCCGTTGATCGCGCGGGCGGGCACGTACTGACAGAAGCCGGCGGGCTGTTGGTTCTCGTCGAACGCCACCGCGAGGAGCAGGCCGCGATCGTCGGCTTCGAACGCGCGGCCGAGCGTCATCGAAAAGCCGCGCTCGACCTCGCCCTTGCGGCTTCCGCTCATCAGCGCCCGCAGCTGTTCTCGGAGCTGGACGTCGAGTTGCGCCGGGTCGAAGAACTCGATGACGTAGCCCGCCTTGGCCACACGTCCCGCGGACTGCCGCAGGCTCTTGTTCTGCTTGCCGTCGAGGCTGAAGCGGCGCACGTCGACCACCGCTTCGTCACCGATGTAGAGCGCGTGCATGCCGCTGGCGCGGTACACCGGCACCCAGTCGCCGCCGGCGCCCATCACCGCGACCGGCCAGCCGTGCTCGTCGGCGAACTCGCGGAACGCGGCCCACGCCTCGGCCCGCTGGCCCACCGGCCCGATCGGGTCGGGCGAGACGAGCGCGATCCCGTTGTGGACGCGGTACGACACGAGCGTGTCGCGGAAGCCGAACCATTCCTTGTCCGCCCGCAACGCGAAATACGACAGCGAGTCGCAGCCATAGCGTTCGACGAGGAACCGCGCCCGGTCGCGCGACATCGGCCGGAACGACGTCACCCGAGGTGCAACCGCAGGCCGGAACAGCAACCAGCAGAACGCGAGGCCGATCCCGATGCCGACGCCCAGCATCGCGGGCGTCATCAAGTGATCGATCCGGGGCGGGAGTGCAATGGTTTGGACGCCGACCAGCCGCTCGGTGACGGCCTGCGAGATCTCGGCGAGCGAGAGATGTGGATGCCGGAGGGCCACGCCGATCGTGCCGCCGACGATCGCGACCGCGATGCCGACGAGCAACGCGCTCAACGCGCGCCGTGCCGACGACGGGTTGCCGGGCGCGTCGAAGTCGTCGTGGTGCACGAACAAGAACGTGACCACCGCGAGTGCAACGAGGGCCTCTTCGACATCCAGGCCCTTCACGACGTGGCCGACGACGCTGACGAGCAGCAATGCGATGGCGAGCATCCACGCGTGCCGTTGCCCTCGTCGTACCCCGAGCGCGAGCAGCAACAAGCCGAGACCGGTCACGGCGACGAGGGCGGCCGCGGCTTCGGGGACCTCGATCGGCGTGAAGCGGTCGAGCGCGCTCAAGCGTGACGCGAGCGGCAACGTCACCGCGGACACGAGGTTGAACACACCAGCGATCGCGATCGCGGCGGCTGCGATCCGCCGGGTTCGGCGGCGCGCCGCGGTCGCGTCGCCATACGACGGCCACGTCACCGTGCCGGGATGCTTGGCAACCTCGACGGGCGGCCATACCGGCCGGTCGCGTCCGCTGGTCGCGAACCGCTCCAAGAACGTGCGCTCCGGGAGCTCGCGCGCGCCGTGCCACAACCGGGCGTGCAGATCGGCGCCCGCTTCGAGCTCCAGCCACGAACACCGCAGCCGGGCCCCGTACACGGGCGGCATGCCGACTCGCGTCGGAAGCCGCTCGACGACCCGGCCCGCGCTCCCGCAGTTCGCATAGAACGCCCCACCACCGAGGTCGGTGAGCTCGGCCCGGCGCGTGTGGGCGGTCACGAGGCCCGATCCGCCTCCAGCCGCGATCGCAACGGCCATACCGCGCGCCTCGTCGTTGCTGCGCACGTCGCGCGCCCACCACGACACGGAGCTCAAGGCGTCGCGCAGCTGCACGATCACGAACGCAAGTGCAATGACGACGAGCGCGAGCTCGATCGCGAAGCCGCCCGCGAGGAGCCGGAACAACCGCGCGACCGAATCGCCATGGCGCGCCGACCACACGGCAATGGGGAAGAACAATGCAAGCAGCGCGAGCACCGGCAGCGTGAGCCAAACGGCGCGTTGGAACAGGCGGCGATACACAAACCGTGAGGCGACGAGCGACCCCATGTCCGCCGGGTCGGCATCTTCGACGCCTTGCAGCCAGGTTGCCGCGTGCGACGGGTCGCCGCTCGTCGCGAGCATTGGCAGGACCTCGCGCTCGAGGTGCTGCGCGAGCGGATGATCGTGGGGATCGCGCGGGTCGGTGAAGGCGGCTGCCGGGTCGAGGCCGTGGCCCGGTTCAACGCGCACGACGCGTTCGCCGGCACCCGTGTCGATCTGCAGCACACAGCTGAGCGCGGTCTCCCAACCGTTTGCGCGCACGACTTCGAGCAGGTGCGAGTCGTGCGCGAGCGCGGCGTCGCGTGTACCGGGCAGCATCACGACGCGGCGCTCGGGCGCGGCGAGGAACGTGGTGAGCGCGGCGGCCAGGCGGGGGTGGGCCGCGAGGGCCGCGTCGAGATCGGGACGGCCGTCGCGCAACAGGTCGAACATGTCGCCCGCAAAAACGACGAGCGCGGGACCGCGGCATTCTTCGATCGCGCGCGCGATCTCGCGGGCCGCCTCGCGCGACACGTCGTTGCCGCCCGGCACCATCCGTAGGTCCGAGAACACAAGCACACGTCCGCCGCGGGACACGGGCACTGCGAGCGCGTCGGGAACCCTCTCCAGCCGCGTGACGCGCTGGGGCGCGCCGCCGTGGTCACCCGACGGCACGTTCCCGCCGGACGGGTCGTCCGTCATCGTCATCGACCGTAATCCGCGCCTCGGCGTCCCACCGGACGCCTAGCCAGCACATCCATCACTTCTTCACGCTCGGCCGGGCGGGCGGCGAGGCAAGGGTTCCCAGGCCAGGTGGCGGCTTATCCAGGGCAGCGCCCCGGCAAAAGCCTCTCGCCAGACGCGAAAGCTGTGCCGTCCGGACAAGAGGGAGAACCGCGCGGAAAGCCCACCCGGAAGTCGCCGGGATGTCTCAACGCGAGCTCGAGCCGCGCAATACCCGCCCTCGGACCGTTGACGCACACGCCACCGCGAGAAGCAAGCACACGACACGACTCGTGTACCGCAGCCAGCGCCCGCGCAGCACCGCGACGCTCGCCACCAATGCGACGAGTGCCGCCACACCGAGCCCGATCACGAACGGAATGTCAATGATCGAAACGCGCTGCAGGTCCATGACCGCTCGGCTCCTGCGTTGAAGATATTGATCGCCGTGTCGGGATTCGACGAGCCGGTGGTAAAGGTGGGGTCAATCCGTCGTACGCTCCGGCAATGACATCAATCCTCATCGTCGAGGACGACGCCGCGATCGCGACTCCGCTCGTGCGCGCGATCGAACGCGAAGGGTTCGCCGTCCATCACGTCACCAGGGGGACCGATGCGCTCGCCGCCGCGGCGACGACGTTGATCTCGTGCTCCTCGACCTGACGTTGCCCGACCTCGATGGCCTCGACGTGTGCCGCTCTATGCGCGACCGCGACAACTGGCTGCCGATCGTCATCCTTACTGCACGGGCGGAGGAGTCCGACGTGGTGACTGGTCTCGATGCCGGTGCGGACGACTACGTCACCAAGCCGTTCCGTCTCGCGGAGCTTCTCGCGCGGGCTGCGCGTGCGCCTGCGACTTGCGACGCCCCGGTCGGCAACTGTGCAGGACGTTCGCGTCGATCCGTCAGCACATCGTGCGTGGCAGGATGAGCGCGAGCTCGACCTCACGCCCAAGGAGTTCGATCTTCTCGCGTTGCTCGTAACCGACGCCGGGCGTGTCGTCTCCCGCCAACGCATCATGCACGACGTGTGGGACGAGCACTACTTCGGCTCGACGCGAACGCTCGACATGCACATCTCGTCGCTGCGAAAGAAGTTGGGCGATGACCCGACGCACCCGCGCTTCATCAGCACGGTCCGCGGCGTCGGCTTCCGCTTCGAAACCGGCTGAACCTACAGCATGCGGCGGCGGCTGCTGACGTCGACGCTCACGATCGTCATCGCGACGGTCGCGGTGCTCGGCGTCCCGCTCGCATTCGTGCTCGATCGCGTCGTCCACGACGAGGCGCAATCGCAGCTCGACCGCGACGCGACGCGTGTCGCGGTCGCGCTCAGCAAGGGAAGCACCCTCGACCACGCCCCGGAAACGCTCAAAGAAGAGCTGCGGAGCCTCGTTCCCTCGGACGATCGCATCGTCGTGCAGTGGCCCGACCACCACGAGGTTGCGACGCAGGATCCAGAACGCGTGGCGCTTCTCGCAACGGCCGTCGGGCCGCAAAACACCACGGTAAAGGTGTACGCGCCGGTTGGTGACGTGGACTCGCGGGTCGCCCGGGCCTTGTTGGTCGTCGGGCTGGTCGCCGTGGTCGCACTCGCGGGAGCGCTCATCCTGTCGTTCGTGCAGAGTGCCCAGCTTGCGCGACCCCTCGCGCGCCTGGCGCGTTCCGCGAACCGGCTCGGCATCGGGGACTTTTCGCTATCCACGCCACGAAGCGGCGTGCAAGAGATCGACGAGATCGCAGAGGCTCTCGATCGCAGCGCGGCGCGCATCGACCGCTTGTTGCTCGCCGAACGCAGCTTCTCGGCCCATGCGAGTCATCAGCTCCGTTCCGCCCTCACCGGCCTTCAGTTGCGCATCGAAGAGCTCTTGACGAGCTCCGATCCACACGTACGAGAAGAGGCCGAGGCTGCGCTCGAACAGAGCACTCGCCTCAACGCAACCATCGACGACCTGCTCGCGCTCGCCCGCACGGGACGCCCCGGGATCGTCACCCTCTTCGATCTTGCGGAACTCGTACGCCAGCACACTGAGGACGCCAAGCCGATCCTGGCCCGCGAGGGCCGCCAGATCGTTATCGACGTGTCGCAGGACGTGCCGGCGGTCGCCGCGGTCGGCGCGATCGGTCAGGTACTCGACATCCTGCTCTCGAATGCCACACGGCACGGACGCGGCACGATCAAGGTGCGCGTCAGCGCCGACGAGCGCCGGGCACGCTTCGATGTCGAGGACGACGGGCCCGGCATCGATCCGGCGGCTGTGGACACCTTGTTCGAGTCACACGTACGGCCCGACGGACACGGCATCGGCTTGGCCCTCGCTCGCACGCTGATTACAACCGAAGGTGGCACGATCACTCTCGTGCGCGCGCGTCCCCCGCTGTTCCGGGTCGAGCTGCCGCGCGCTTGACCGAGAGTTCACCTTCGCCAAGGCGCACGGTCGCGGGTGGATTCTCTAACGTGAGGCCAGCCACTCAAAGGCTCGTGCGGAGTCCGGCGGAATCAAAATTCCCCCCGAGTGTTGGTGCCGCCGGGCTCCCGCGGATCCGCCTCAGGCGACCGCCACACCTTCGAACGCCGCGGCACGCACGCCGCGCTGGGCGAGCTCGGCAAGGAACGGCACCGGCGTCACCAGCGACGCGAGCCCGTGCACGCCCGGCTGCGTGAGGCCCGGCTCGAGCGCACCGCCGAGGCGGGCCGCCGTCACAGCCAGCACGGTGCCCGCCGCGACCGCGGTGCGCTCGACGACGCCGTATACGACGCAATCGAGCGTTCCTTCCCGGCGCCCCCAGACGTCAACTCGGGCGGCACCCCACTCGCCCTCGTCACCGAACCGGCGGCGGAACCGTGTGCGCTTGGGCGGCTCGCCGAGCTGCACGCTAAGGCGCGGCACAGAACCGAACGCGTCGACGAGCAGTGAAGTACCGCCGGTCACCGTTCGGCAGTCGCGCGCACCGATCGGTTCCGGGAACCACACGAGGTTGTCGCCGTGCGGATGCTCCTCACGCCACGAGCCGTCGTGCCAGGTGTGAACCAGCACGCGTCGCTCGTGGCGGACGGTGTCGACGCACGCAGGCCCGCCCCAACCGGTTCGCGCGACTCTGATCTCGTCGACCTTCTCGAACATGGTCGCCGCATGACACACCAACACGTCGGCGAGCCCGGGCGCCATGCCGCAGCCGACCACGATCGTGACGTCGGCGCTCTTCGCGTTTGGTGACAGCGAGCGCAGCTGTTCGATCGCGTCGTGTTCGTCGTCGCTCGAGGCGACGGGAACACCGGCCGCGATCGCCGCCGTCACGACACTGTGATCGACTCCGCCGGGAAGCGCGGTCGCGACGACGTCGACGTCGGACGGGATCGGATCACCGGGAGCGAAATCGATGGCGCGGGCGTCCGGGCCGAGCGCGTCCGCAACTTCGGTCAGATGCGCGTTGTCACGATCGGCGAGCAGCAGGCGGTCGATACCGGGGGTATCGATGAGTTGGCGCGCCGCGCGTGTTCCGACGGCACCGACGCCGGCGACAAGTGCGGTCGTCATCAGCGGAAGTCGGGACCCTCGAGCTCGCGCCAGCCGCCGCTCGTCGGTGGCACACCGCCCTTGCCGCGCAACTTCGCAAATGCGCCGATCAAGCCGGCGACGCCGAGGACGACCAGCACGCGCCGAAAGGCCTTCACGGGCCGGAGTGTATCGAGCAGCCATTGTGATCGTGTCCGTCTACACGTAACGTGCCGGGCCGTGGCGACGTGGGGCCGCCGATTGCTCTCGATTTCACTTGTTGGCTTCGCCGCGTGCTCCAGCAGCGGCACCCCGAAGGCAACCCCGCCGCCGTCCGCGCCGCCAACCACCGCCGCGCGGCCCACCACGACGACGACCACGACCGTGCCGCTCTACAGCTTCGACAATTCCGTCCCACCCCCGAAGCTCATCAACACCGGCACCAACTACAAGAAGATCCTCCAGTCCCTCCTCGACTACGGGAATTGGATTTCGGCACACCGACCTGAGGCGGCTCTGACAAGCAACTTCGTCGTGCGCGGTTCCAAGATTGAGCGCGGCTTCCGGCACGACCTCGACATATTGCGAAGTACGAAGAAGCGCACCTACGAGATCCGCAGCGGAGACGACCAGATTGTTGTCGTCTCCAAGAGGCAGGATCTCTTCACTGCGCGCGTCACGGAACACATCATTTCGCAACGAGTCAGCGACGAGTCGGGCCGAGTGACGAGCGAGCATCGCTTTCCGAGCCCGACCACGACATATCTCTATGTCGTCGCTCGGGTGGGCGAACGCTGGCTTATCGCAGACGGCTCCGAGCTCGACAGGAGCGTACGAACATGAGGCGCCCTCTCACAGTGACTGCGATTCTGTTGTTCGTACTCAGCGGAACCGCGTCCGCGGACACGTTCCACCCCGACAGTTCGCTAACGGCTCCAGGCGAGTTAGTGGTCGGAGGCAGCACCTTCAGTCACGGCACCACGGCAACCGCCACCGCGGGGTCCACGCCGATCGTTTCGTACATCGCGTATCGCGTTGTGCCGGAACAAGCGGTGATTGGGAGCTTGGCCGGCTGGTGTGCTGTGCCGGGCAATCCGCTCGGTGGTGTCGAGTATCACGTCGTCGGTACCCGCGCCGACGGCGGCATCGCCTCGGACGAGCGCGTCTGCGTGCCGATCACGACCGCCGGTGTCACGCCGCCGCCTCCACCGCAACCGCAACCGCCGACCTTCGCCGAGACCTGGCGTGCAGCCCGCCTGCCGCAACCGACAATCCTCACCGACCCCTCGACGCGCGGCATCACCGGGCTCGACACTCGCATCTGGACCGCCGGGACGAGCACCAAGAGCATCGTCGCGACGGTGCGCGGCTACCGCATCGTCGGCACCGCAACGCTCGACCACTACACGATCAGCGTCGACGGCGGACCCGTGCAGGATGCGGGCAGCGGCCACTACACCTTCGAGACCAAGGGCAAGCACACGATCGTCATCGGCGCCGTCTGGCACGGCACCGCGACCCTCACCGGCCCCGGGCTCATCGCGCCGATCACGCTGCCCGACATCGGCACCGCGACCCTCACGAGTACGCGCACCTACCCAGTCAACGAGATCCGCTCGGTTCTGCAGCCCTGAGCGTCAGGCGTTGGGCGCAAGCGCAACGAGCGCCCGCGACAGCTCGGGGAGCAGCACCGCGCCGTCGACCATCGTGCTGACCGACGCGAGCTTTTGCCGTCGGTCGATGTTGTCGGCACGGCGCGAGACGAGGACCTCGCTCACCGACGGGTCGATACCCGCGATGTCGCGCCACGACGTCATCGTGTTCCCCACGACGATCCCGTCCGGTTGCACACGCACCTCGCCGATCTGCACGAAGCCGTCGCGGCGGATCCGATCGATGAGTGCGTCGACGAGCCGAGACTGCACGTAACGCTCGGACCAGCGGACGAGCGCCCACCACGCTTCGCCTTGCTGTTTCTTCTGCCCGTCGATCACCTTGAGTTTGAAGTGCAGATCCCCGCTCGCAGTGGAGCACTGCGCCTCGAGCGTGCGTCCGTGCGCGCCGTACCGCGCCGACGTCACCTCGTCGGCGTGCACGGACTGGGTACCCCACGTCGCCACCGGTCCGTCGATGACGAGCGTCTGGCGGCGGCCTCCCGCCGGTGCCGCCCGAAATGACGACGGCGCGGCCGCCGACGCCGGTGTTGCCGCCAGCACACTCGGAGCGCTCGCACCCGCCGAGTCTGCGACCTCGCGCACCGACGCGCGCAACCCGCAGGCGTCGGCCGACCGTCGCCACTCGTCCGCTGCTAACTGACCCGCGATCACCTTCTGCCAGTCGTCGATGACAGAACAACGCCTGCCGTCGTGGTGCAGCTCGAGGGGCTCCCCCGGCGACGACGTCAGCGTCCAACCCGCGTCGATCGCTGCCAGCATGAGATACCGCGCAACACGAACGCGCGCGACCGCAATCCGATCAGCACGGTTCGCGGTCCGGCCGGCGGCGCGGAACATGTAGTCACCGAAGTCGGCCAACTCGTCTTCGTTGACCGGCACGCCCGTCGGGAGCATGTCGGCACACACGGGAAGTAGTCGCTCGGCGGTCTCCGCTCGCCATAGCGGGACGAGCACGTCGGACACGACGTCGCCCCACTGCACGGGCGGCAAGGATTCGGGAGCAACCCGCAGCTGGCGGCGCACGAGTTGGGCTTCGACACCAGCCTGGTCGCGCACCAGAAACGCCGAGGGTCGCTCGTGCCAGCCGAGCGGAATGGTCGCGGGATCGCAGCCAAGCGCTCGGATCCGGTCCGCCGTCGACGGGTGGCTGTCGAAGGACGATCCGGCGTCATTCCCGAGCGCGATACGGCCGGCGGTCTCGAGGTGGTCGCGTGCCGTCGAGCTGTGCAGCGTCATGAGGAAGCCGCTCATGTACGGCGGCAGGCGACCGCCTTCCACAACGGGGAAGTACTCCTGGCGGAGGTAGTAGTTGAACGCCCCGGCGCCCACCTCTACGCGCGCGAGCGCGGACGCGGTCGTCGCCGGGCTTGTCACGCGCCCCGCGAGTTGGTCGGCGGAAAGCTCCTGGGCGCGACTCACACTCTGGGTGCGTCGCAGGTAGAAGGACGCGTAGCTCTTGAACAGCGCGTGGATGGCACCCGAGCTCGTCGCGGCGAGGGCGCGCCCGATCGCGCCGCGTGTCGCGTACACGAGTGGCCCGAGCTTCGTATCGCCGCCGTAGAAGTGACCAAACTCGTGAGCGACGACCGACTCGAGCTCCTGCTCGTCGAGCAGCATCATCAACGGCACGCCGATGCCCAGTGCTCGCGATCCACCAATGCCGAGCACGCCGCCGCGATTCACGACGAACGCGTTTACCTCATCGAGCAAGTACGCGTGCGCGGGTGGCTTCTGATCGGTCTGCGCTGCAACGCGCTCCACCATCGCCCAGAGCTCGGGCTGCGACTGCGCATCGAACGCAACGCCCGGGTCAGCCCACTTGGCCGGACGCGGCACGAGCGCCCACAACAGCAGCACGCCGCCGAAGGCAAGGAACGCCAGTTGGAGATGGAGGGTGTGCGCGAACTTCCACTCGAGGAACGGCGCCGCGATCATCAGCGCGGCCACCGCGATGACGAGCACGTAGAAGCCGATGAGCAGGAAGATCGCGCTGACCGCCCGACCAGCCAGCGACGGCTGCGTCCCCTCGGACACCCGATCGGAACTCATCGACTCAAGATCGGAGCGTTCCGCAGCGGCCTTTACGACCGATTCGTTGCGACTCGACGAGCCTGACAGCTAGACAGGTGCGTCGTGGGGGCTGCGGCGCCCAGTCGCGTCGAGCGCGGGGAGACCAGGATGCACAGGGTCGCGGTCATGGTTTCGGCATTGGCAATTGCCTTCAGCGCGACTGCGTTGAGCGCGCGGCCAACGTTCGGCGCCAGTACGTCGTCCGATGCCCGCGGCGAGGTCTCGTGCACTATGTCAGGGCGCGTGAAGTTCTCGCCGCCGTTGAAGACGGTCGCACAGTCGGTCGTCGCCAGTTTCAGGGCAGGCCTGTCGTGCCCGACCGGAGCGACGGGTCAGCCGGGCGTCACCGTCTCGGGTGGCACGATCAAGGGAACCGTGGCAGCTGCCAGCCTTTCGTGCGCGAACGCCACGCTTCCAGGCGCAGCCGCGACCGTGACCTGGCATGCGAAGGGCGGCTCGGTAAACCGCAGCACGATTGCATGGTCGAGCGGAACAATCGATATCGGTGCGTCCGCCGTGTTGGACTTCCCCGATACCGGCACGACCGACGTCACCGGCTCGTACGCGGGCATGAGCGCGGTGGCGCACATCGTCTCCGACTCCGGACCGGGACAACCGTGCACCTCGAAAACCGGCTGGCGCGGCTTCAAGTTCAGCCGCCGCAGTGGGGCATCGACATTCGCGGTTTCATTGCCGACGTTCGCATCGGCGTGTGGAAGTGGCGGTACGCCACCGACGAACTACGACTCCGTCGTCGTGTTCTCGTTCGAGAACCGCACCTGGAACAGTGTGGGTGGTGTCGGATACGGCAGCGCGCTGCCGTACTTGCACTCGCTGGGTCAGCAGTGCGCGTTCTTCAGCGACTGGACCGAGACCGACACGACGCAGAACAGCTTGACGCAATACACCGGCCAAGTGACGGGCGCCCGTCAGCCCGGAACAGTGAACGACTGTTCACCATCGTTGACGTGTAGCACAACCGCCGACAACATCTTCCGGCAGGCGCGGGTGGCGGGCAAGACGGCAATCAACTACGTCGAAGGCGCAACAACCGGGTGCAGCGCAGCTGGAAACGCCGCCCGGCATGTTCCGGCGCTCTACATGTGGGACACCGCCGATCGCGCGAACTGCGACGCGCAGGTTCGTCCTTACAGCCAATTCGACCCGAACAATCTGCCGAACTTTGCTTTCGTCACGCCCACCCTGTGCAACGACGGTCACGATTGCGGGAACTCGACGGTTGACTTGTGGGCGGAGCAGAACATCCAACCGGTGCTCGACAGTGCCGCGTACCAGGCCGGTCACGTCGCGGTGTTCGTGTGGTACGACGAAGACCGCCCCGTACCAAACCTCTGGATCACCCCGACTGCGAACGCTGGTCCGCAATCGGTAACCGGTGCGGGTTATGCGGGCACGCTCGCAGCATGGGAGTCCATGCTCGGCTTCCCGTGCCTCGCCAACGCGTGCACCGCTCCCGACATGCGAACCCCAGCGAACTCCTGAGTATCCAGAGCAAGGTGCAACGCGACGAGGACGGGACCGTAGCCCCGGCCTCGCATGTTGATCTGCTACCTATGTGTTGCGCTGTAGGTCGTTGCGTCGTGACTGAAGTAGGCCGCCCGCGGCTGTAGCCCACGAAGCCGGGCCAACGAGCGCCGTCCGACCTCGAGCCAGTTCTCGTCGTGTACCTCCGAGAGCGGCACCACGCCCGCAGCGAACTCCGCCGCGCAGTAGCCGCATTGTCCGGCAATGATGGAAACATCGCCGGCAGCATCAATAATCAGTGCCTGGTGCCCGGGGGTGTGCCCCGGCGTCGCGGCGATCGTGAGCCCGGTCGCGATGACTTCATCACCATCGATCGTGCGTCGGTCAGCCTCGGGAATCGTCGCCCACTCCACCACGGTGAACAGCGGCTGCGCCGCGGCTTCGAGTTCTGCGGCTTGAACGTAGATCGGTGTTCCGAGGAAGCGTCGGTTCTGCCCGCAGTGGTCGAAGTGCAAATGCGTGTTCATCACCGCGACCACATCCCGCTCGTCGATGCCGCGCTCGTTCAAGGCGCTGACAATGTCGACGGTCTTCGGAGCGTAGAGCTCGTCGAGAAACTCGTTGTCGCTGCCCATCCCCGTGTCGACAAGAACAACGCCATCAGGATGGTGCACGACGTATCCGAAGACCTCGGTCATCCCATCTGCCGCCCGCGGGTGCCACGCGGGAAGCGTCAAGGTGGCGAGCAGCATTCGATCAATGCGAGGCCCGACCTCGAGCGCGGCGCCCATACGAAACAGATGGTACGGCCCCGATCAGATTCAGCCGACGTAGGCCTCGGCGAGCGTCAGCCAGAGCACGAGCGCGGGATTGGTATTGCCGAGCTGCCGGTTCGTGACGACCGCGATCGACGCGGGTCAAAGTCTGAGGCCGTGCCACGTACCGAGTTCTGTCTGGTCCAGCACGCTCAGAAGGACGGCGTGCCAAACGATCCTGGATTGACTGCGGCCGGACGCGGCGAGGCCTCCGAGGTCGCGGCATGGCTCGCAACGTCGTCGTGGGATCTGCTCACATGCTCGCCGCTTCGGCGCGCGCTCCAAACCGCGGAGATCATCGGCGCGGCGTGCGGCCTCGAGCCGGTCGTCGACGATCGGCTACGGGAGCGGATGAACTGGGGCGACGCTCCGTTCGTGCAAACACTGGACGCGTTCCTCGCCGACTGGACGCGCGCAACTCGCGACCGCTCGTGGATCCCGCCGTCGGGCGACTCGTCGTACGCGACGGCAGCACACTTCCTCGAACTGCTCGACGAGATCGTCGCGCAGAACCTGGCTCGACGCGTTCTCATGGTGGCGCACGGCGGGGCCACGGTCGACCTGCTGCGAACGCTCTTCGGTGACACGAACGTGCGTGGCATGGCTGCAACCGTGATCGACGAAGGCGTCCCGACGTGCGGCCTCACCGTTGTTGTGCATGACAACGGCTGGCAGCTCGAGCGAATCGGTGCGACCGAGTGAGTGGGGCTAGCTGGAATCGAACCAGCGACCTCATCCTTATCAGAGCGTTCTATCCGCACATCTGCGAACCACCGTGAATGTTTGCGCAGGTCACCTCGCTCGACCGGACAGCCTCGGACACGCGCGAACGTCGGCGGCCAGCGCGAAGAACGCGCGAAGGCGCTGCTCTTCAAGACGCGGCAAACAGCGTCGTATGCGTCGGCGGGCAGGTGACTCGGACTGGCAGATTCACGTCGTAGACGCCCCGGAAGAACTCTGACCGTGTAGTCGTCCTGGGCCGCGTAGGGCGGGAATGTGAGGGTGTCGAGCCAAGCCAATCTGGATAGAAGTCCTACGGAACGACGACTCGTTCCTCACTTTCGTGTCTCTCGTCGTAAGCGCCCCCGAGTCGGCGGCACCACCTCCGGCGGGGGAGGCATGCGAATGGTGCTCCAAGTCGGTCCCCGAGGCCGCGTAGTTCGCACAGCACAGGACCGACACACGCGACTGCCGATCGTCTCGCTTGCGCTGATCGATCCCTGCCCACGCCGAGGGCAACGGGCTAACCACCACCACGGGTCCCGCGACCTATGCCACGACTTTGGCCAGTGTCGCTGCAATGACGGTCCTACGTTGGACCAAGGTCGGCGAGTGGCATCGGAGCGTGCCGTTCGTGTTGAGGGTCGATGTCCTAGCAATCGAGCTTGCGCAGTGCTCCACCGATGGCAACGACGATTCGATCCGCGGTTGCCTCGCGTTCGGGAAAGACGATCCAGTTGTTGCCCTCGATGTACGTGAGGTTCGAGGCCTGGCGGTGAGCCACAAAACAGCTTGCCTGGCGAACGAACTCACGGCTCTGGATCAGTGCGGTGTGATCCGCGAAGAGACTGATCGCCACTGTGTCATCACCGACGTTGCAGGACAGTTGTTGCACGGTCGGGTTCCCCGGCGTGTTGTTCCATGGTCCCGCCTCGAAGGAGGGGTAGTCACAACCGATACCCGCCGCCTCGATTCCGTCCGCGATGGCGCGCACCTCTGCAATCGGGCCCGTCGGCAGAGTTTTCGCCGTCGGACGTGAGAAGCGGGCCAGCTCGCGTCCGCCGTCGTCAAGGAGGGTCAACTGCCCGTCGTGGATCTGGACGCGTGCGGCCGACTTCAGCGCCTCGTAAAACTTCTTCGCAGGGGAACACCCAATCAGCGTCCCGCCGTATGAGATGTGGATGGCTCCGTCAGTTCCCAAGCGGTAGCCACCACCTGGGTAGTTGCAGCCGTCGGAACCGTCCCATCGCTTTGGACTGAAGGAGAGGTGTGGCGCTCTCGCGAGTGGTGGACTTGTGAGTGCACCGCGATATCCGGCGATCGACACTGGCGTCCACCGCCCGTGGAGCAACGCCGCCGTGACTCGAGTTGTCGTGTTTCTCGCTGTACCGGAGGTTGCCGGCACGACGACGCGATGAGTTTCCTCGCCGAGAGCAGACCACGCGACAGCACCGCCGAGCGTCAATAGCAATGCTCCGACAACACCCATGATTCGTCTCGCACTTCGCCGACGACGGAGCGACGTCCTCCGCGCATGGACACGGGCGAGGAGCTCGTCATCGGGATCTGGCGGAGACACATCGTCGAGATCTGTGATCTTCACGCCTGATCCTCCTCGATCGTGAGTATGGCGCGCAGCGATACCAGGCCCCGCGACGCGTGCGTCTTCACCGTGCCGATCGAGCACCCGAGCGCGGCAGCGACGTCTACTTCAGACATGTCTGCAAGGTGCCGCAGCACGACCACTTCGCGTTGCCGCCGAGGCAAGTTCTCAAGTCCGCGATACAGATCCAGCCTCTCGGGGCTTGGATCGAAAACGCCCAGATCTGGCTTGCCAACCCGAGCGCGGACTCTCCGAGCCCGTCGCCAACAATCAATCGCCAGGTTGCTGCTCACTTTGACGACCCACGGCCGTGGATCGCCGCGCCGAATCAGCTTCTCCCATGCCAACGCCGCCCTCGCGCAGGCTTCCTGGGCGCAATCGGCAGCGTCTTCTCGCGACCCCAGGAGCCGGTACGCAACCCGATACGCACAGCGAAAGAGGTCAGGAAAGGTCTCGTCGAAACCTTCGTCCGTCACGGCCTCCCCGCCCGCCTCGAGTATCTCGACAATGCCCGGCACAAATGCTTCACGCCGGACAGCTCCAAAAGGTTGACACGAACTCCAACACGCTACGCCCCACTATCGGGCGTGGCGTTGGATCCTGCCAACGCGCCATGACGGTTGTTTCGCCGTGCGTCGGCGTTGCTCCCGAGGCAATCTGGGGGCTGTCGGAGGGACAATTCCCATTGAGAGAGCACCCGCAGTAGAAAGCCCTCCACTTCGTCGTTGTCGGCCCACACGGTGAAAACGATTGCTTCTGGGCGCGCTCATGCACAGGGGCCGTCGTCGACACACAGTTTTTCCGCGGCTACGAACCGCGGATCGCGCGCTCCGGGCGGCAGGCCCGATCCAGCGCCTGTCCCCAAATCGGCCCACGGGTAGCCCGCCTGCTTCGTAACACCGAAGGTCGAAGTCACGTTCCGCGAAGTAGACATTCGGGTCGGCCTCAGTCACGCCGGTCAGTCAAGCAGTTCGGCGATCTGCGTGAATGACAACACCGCGAAACGACCGCCCCGAAGGACGGTCGTTCGTTTCACCTGAGTTGCCGTCCTTGGACGAGCGCCCCGGTGAGGGTCACACGCTCGCTTCGGGGATCGCCTCATCGCAGTGACCGCGCCCGGGACTCATTGCGTGGCAACTTCCTGCCCAGTGAAGAACACGGTGTAGTTGATCCGGCTGTAGCAGACCCTCGTCGGGCCCGTCGCATACGAGATCGACCCGGCCGCGACGATTCGGTTGCCGAAGTACGAGTACACGGGGCCGCCACTGTCGCCCGGGTGCGGCGTCGTCGTGATGCAGTCGTGGTGGATCGAACGGACGCAGTCGTGCACGAAGATGTTCCCGACCGTGCTCACCGTCTCGCCGACCGGGTATGTCGTCGACAGAGCGGAGAACCACACCGGACTGCCCATGCCGACCGACCCGTTGAACCGCGCACCGACCAGCGTCAGGATCGCGTCCGTCTCCTTGACCGCGACCGAGCGCAACCAGCCGCCTACCGTTAACGAGTACGTCAGAACGTCGGTGTACACATCGTTCGCGCCCGCTTCGCAGAGATGCCCCCACGGCCACGTCGTCTGCCGCTGATAGTCGATGTGCGCACCACTCGGTGGCGTCGACGCGCCGTATCCCATCCACACCTCCGGGTCGCTCGCACTGCCATCCGTCGTACCGTTCGGGGCGCAATGCGCGGCCGTGCTACCGAAGTAGCCGAAGGCACTAGCCAACAAGAATCCGCTCGTGCAGTTGCCATACGGAGCACCCAAGATCGCCGTATTGTTGCGCAACGCACCTAACCACGGCGTGTTCGTCGGGAACGAGTTGCGGTCGACGAGCCATCCGCCCTTCGCGCCGAGATCCTTGAAACGCAACGTGTTGGCAGGCACCACCTCGCGGATCGAGTCCTGCTGCTCCGGCGTCACCATGCCGGACACCGCCACGATCCACCTCGCATCCTTGCCGGTGCCTTCCATCTCGAACCCGACGCTGTAACTGGTGTCCTTCGTTTGCGGACCCATCGAGTCGAGCACCTTGGCCTGCTGCGCTTCGAGATCGACCTGCGAGTACGGCACGTCGACCAGCACAGAGTCCGTGCGCGTCCAACGCGCTTCGTCGGCCGCGGTGAGACCCCTCACACCGACGAACTCGGTTGCCGTGTCGTCATCCATCCATGGCAGCCCGGCACGATCGCCGAACTTCGCGTGCGACTCATCGTCGATCTTGTCGGCGCGCACCATCATCTTCGCTTTCACCAGCGGGTCGTTCCGGTCGAGCGAACCCGTGTCGGGTTGCGCGGTCGGCGCGGGTGTCGTCGGTGCTGCGGGTGCAGCGGTCGTGGCGACCAACGACGCGAGCAACGTCGCGGATGTTGTGATGCCCACGGCGACGAGCGCCGCACAGGTCTTGTGTCTCAGCACTTCGTCTCCTTCGGTTGTTGGATCATACGAGGCACAGGTCGATTCCTCGGCTCGACGCTCCGGTTCGAGGTGCGCGTCGGTACGTCCAACCCATAACCCTTCCGCTCGCAAGTCGGCTTCGCAAACCCTTCCGCGACTTTCGCCAGCGCCGCGGCGATGGCGGTCGTCGCCGTGCAGGGGCTGCTCCATGGAGCGATCTGATTCCCTACGCGGGATCGGATGTCAAGCTGTTTGTCGGATGCGCGCGAGTTGCGGATCTTGTTGCGAGCCGTGTCGGCGGCGAGCACGAGCGTGGTCGCAGCAGCGATTATCCGGCTTTGGAGATGTAATGGCCTTGCGGTCGGTGTCGCCGGTCTCGGATGCTTTGGGGGCCAGCCCGGTGAAGGCACGGAACTGTTTGGCGTGTCGGAACCGCGCGGGGTCGGCCATCTTGGTAGCCAGTGCCGGTCCGCCGATGTCAGCGATGCCGGGAACGCTGCGTGCGAGACCGTCGGGATCGACGTGGCCATCGAGCGCCTCGGGCAGGCCCTTCAACTCCCGCGCCCCGCACGACACGAGCTCGACCGTCGCCCGTCCCCCGCGCCAACACCTGCACTAGCTGCGCCGAGAGAATCTGACCGGGCTCGGCCACCGCGCACAACCGAGAAGCCTCGATGACCGGCGTGCCAAAGCAATCACCGTTCTCGAACGTCACGTCGCCGACCGAGACACCGACCCGCATCGCGAGCGCGACGCGTTCCCGGCGGCAGTACGAATGGAGGGCTTGTTGCATCGCAACCGCCGCGGTCAATGCCTCCGCCGCGCCCGCGAACGCGACCAGCAGGCCGTCGCCCAAGCCCTTGATGACGTTGCCACCGTGGGCGGCGGCCTGCTCGGCGAGCAGTGCGTCGTGCGCGCGCCGCACGTCCTCCGCCCGCGCCTCACCGAGCTGCGCCCTCGTCGCGGTCGAGCCGACGAGATGGTCACCAGAATCGTCGCCGTCTGCGCCACGGTCCCCTCTGCAGCGCAGAGGCTAAGTCGACACAGCGTCGAGCGCGCACAGCGGCGCGTCAGGCTATTGCACGAGCCCGCGGTATAGAGGTTGGTTGAGGTGCGACGGTCGGCCGGTGAGGTCTGAACAGCGGTCTAAACACCAGCATTGAGCGTCCCATCGAGCCGGGGCAACAACCCAGGCCTACGCTTAACCCTCGGAACTCCTGAGGAGCCGGGATGGCGTACGAGCGGATATCGATCAACCCGATGCAGATGGGCGGTTTACCGTGCATCTGCGGGCTCCGTATCCCGGTGACCACGATCATTGGCCAGCTCGCGGCCGGGCAGACTCACGAGCAGATCCTTGCGGACTTCCCGGATCTCGAACAGGCCGA
The DNA here is from genome assembly GCA_963837155.1 of uncultured Actinomycetes bacterium. Classification (GTDB taxonomy): domain Bacteria; phylum Actinomycetota; class Acidimicrobiia; order IMCC26256; family PALSA-610; genus DASQHW01. The sequence goes on from CAWIMB010000001.1 coordinate 765,281, forward strand.
CGTCTACGCGGCGCTCGAGTACGCAGCGGCGGCGGTGCAGGAGCGTGAGCTTCCAGCCGCCGACGGGTGAGGCTGCTCGTCGATCGGAACCTCGCTGGTCGTGTCGCGGAGCTGCTGCGGGACGCAGGCCACGACGCGGTGCACGTACGAGAGCGAGGGTTGCAACGCGCTGAGGACGACGAAATCCTCCGTTTAGCCCTTGACGAGCAGCGTGTGATCGTCTCGGAGGACAAGGATTTCGGCGCACTACTTGGCCGCTCTGGAGCAGGAGCCCCGTCGTTCGTGCTCCTTCGCGGAGCAGATCCACTCACATCCGAGGCGAGAGCCACGCTGATCGCAGCTGCACTGCCGCAAATGCCTACGACCTCGAAACCAGCTGCATCGCCGTGCTCACGCGATACCGCATCCGCATTACGTCCGCTGCCGATCGCGCGCGACGACTGATCATCGGTCTGGTTCCGCTGTTTAGCGGAACCGACAAGTCTGTAGCGATCTTGGAGAGGGTTCTTGGGTGGAGAGGTGGAGGTGCGGAGAAAAGGTTGGTGATGTGTTCAGGGGAGGGTTGAAGGGCGGAGGTTGAAAGCGTTGCAGGGGTGGTGGTGACGGAGAGGTTGCGAAAATGTTGAAGCATTTGGTCGCGCGAGAGGGGGTGCAGACGCGCTTATCGGGAGTATGGGTGAGAGGAGTGCGGCGAACGGCGAGATTCGGATCGAGCGGCGTGAAGCGGTGGTGGGAGAGGCGCCGCTGTTACTAACGATTCCGCAAGCCGCGCTCGCCCTCGCGGTCGGGCGGACGACCGTCTACGAGCTCATCGGTGCCGGCGCCATCGAGACCGTGCACATCGGGCGGTCCGTTCGCGTTCCGGTCGAGGCACTCCGAGCCTTCGTCGACCAGAAGCGAGCGGCGCTGTGAACGACTACCGTCGCCGACGCGCTCCGCGCCTCGTCGCACCGCGAGCATTCCTCGTTCGATTGCGCAGCCGCACCGCCTCAAGGAGGTGATCTCGAATGGCCTCCATTGAGCGGGCCAAGACACAGCGCACCGGCTACGTGGTGCGATATCGCGGCCCAGATCGCAAGCCGCGGTCGAAGACGTTCAAGCGCAAGGGCGACGCCGAGAGCTTCCTGCGCACTGTCGAAGCTGACGTCCTGCGAGGCACGTGGGTCGACCCGAACGCGGGGAAGATCCTGCTGCGCGACTGGGGCACACAGTGGGAGACGACCGTCAACCTGCGACCTTCCACGCGAGCGCGCGACAAGGCGACGTACAAGAACCATGTCGAGACCGCATTCGGAGAGGTGCCGATCGCGTCGATCAACCATCTCGCCGTGCGCCAATGGGTCGCGAAGCTGTCGGCCTCGGGCTTGGCGCCCGCGACTGTGCATAAGGCGTACCAGGTGCTCGCAAAGATCTTGCGGGCGGCGGTCGATGCCGGCCTCCTCGTCGGCTCGCCCTGCGATCGTGTTCCCCTACCGAGAATCGAGCGTGAGGAGATGCGATTCCTCGACCCGACTGCGGTCGCGCGGCTCGCGAGCGCGATCGACCCGAGGTATCGCGCGCTGGTATTGCTCGGCGCCTACGCAGGGCTACGGGCGGGCGAGCTGTTCGGGCTGCGCCGAGAGCGCCTCGACCTCCTCCGCGGCCGAGTCGACGTCGTTGAGATCGCCGTTGAGGTCAGCGGACACTTCTTCGTCGGCCCTCCGAAGACGCGCGCCGGCCGCCGCTCGGTGCCGCTGCCGCGCTGCGTGCTCGACGAGGTGGCTGCGCACGTCGCCGACGTGCCCACCGCCGAGCTCGTCTTCCCCGCACCGAACGGCGGCCCGATCCGAGCCTCGTTGTTCCGGCGCCGCATCTGGCAGCCGGCCGTCGACAACGCGCAACTGGCGCCTCTACGGCTCCACGACCTCCGGCACACCGCAGTGGCGCTCTGGATCGCCGCCGGGGCCTCGGCCCACGAAGTGGCCGCGCGGGCAGGACACACGTCGAGCTCCGTCGTGCTCGATCGCTACGGCCATCTGTTGCCGCACGCCGAGGAGCGTGTCACGAACGCGCTCGACGACCTCGCTCGTGCCGGTGCGGCGAGAGCGCGCGACGCGGTTGTTCTCGAGCTCCCGCGCGAAGAACGCGCGAAGAACGCTGCAAAACGCGATACGAGCCGGCTTCCGCATCCTGCGGTACCGGCTCTGACGTGGGGCTTCGAGAGTGGGGCTAGCTGGAATCGAACCAGCGACCTCATCCTTATCAGGGATGCGCTCTAACCGGCTGAGCTATAGCCCCGGAACCGACGAACGATCGTAGCAGCGGCGAACCGTGCGCCTACTTGTCGATCTCTTCTTGTTCGACGACGGTGACCTCCACGCCGCCGAGCAGCTCGGAGAACAGGTTGTAGAACGCGGCGGCGAGCACGCTGAGCACCGTGAGGATGCAGACGATGACCAAGCCGATGAGGGTCGCGGCGCGCAGCACCTGCCAGGAGAGGAGGCGGAAGTCCTTGTTATCGACGAGCTCGCCGATGAACTTCTCGATGTTGCCGATCGCGCCGGCGGCCGACGCGATCCACCACAACATCATCCCCGAGACCAACAGCACGATCAGTGCGGCGACATAGAAGCAGATCGACACCTTGAGGACCGACCAGAGGTCAACCGAGCGGATCGTCTGTACGTAGCGGCGCTCGTACACCTGCCGCTGTGTTGTGACGCGCCGACGGCGATCCTTCTTCCGAGGCGCGCGGCTCTCGGGCGATGCCGGAACACTCTCGAGCACCGCCTTGGCACGCGCCATGAATCAGGTCCCCTCGTCCCCCACGCCGTTCTCGAGCTCATCCATGCCGTTCGTCTCGGCCTCGAGTACGGGCGCCACGGCTACCACGGTATCGCCCTCGTCCAGCCGGGCCACGCGAACGCCGGTGGCGTCCCTCCCCTGCTCGGAGATCTCGTCGACACCCATGCGCACGATGTTGCCTGCCGACGAGAACACGAGGATCTCGCTGCCGGCATCGACGATGAACGCCGACACCACCCGGCCACGGGCCTCGGTGACGCGCATCCCGCGCACGCCCTGGCCACCGCGACCCTGCCGGTTGAACGCCGCGAGCGGAGTGCGCTTGCCATGACCACTCGATGACACGAACAGCAAGACGCCGTCGTCGCGGGCGACGTCGCTGCTGACGACGCCGTCGTCGGTCGAGCGAAGCTTCATGCCGCGCACGCCCGCGGTGGCGCGGCCCATGGCCCGGACGTCCTCCTCCGAGAACCGGATCGTCATTCCCTGACTAGACACCATGAAGATGTCGTCCGTTCCATTGGTCTGGATGACGCGCACCAGTTCGTCGCCGTCGTTGAGGTTGATGGCGATCAATCCCGTCCGCAACGAGGAGTCGTACTCACTCATGCGCGTCTTCTTCACCATGCCGTTGCGCGTCGCGAAGAAGAGATACGCGCCGTCCTCGTAGGTACGCGTGTCGATCACCGCCTCGATGTGCTCGTCGGACTGCAACGCGACGAGATTCACCAGCGCGGTGCCGCGCGCGGTTCGATCCTTCATCGGGATCTCGTGAGCGCGCAGGCGATACACGCGGCCGCGGTTCGAGAAGAACAACAGGTACGCGTGCGCGCTGGTGGTCAGCAGATGCTCGACATAGTCCTCGTCGCGCAAGTTGCCGCCGCGCACACCCTTGCCGCCGCGGCTCTGTGTGCGGAACTGGTCGACGGGCACCGTCTTCACGTAACCCTTGTGTGACAGCACGACGACGAGCTCCTCGTCCTCGATGAGGTCGAGGTCGGCGAGGTCGCCGGGATCGGTCATGATCTGCGTGCGTCGGTCGTCGCCGTACTTCTGCCTGATGGTGCCGAGCTCGTCCTTGATGACGCCCCGCAGCTTCGTCTCGTCACCGAGAATCGACTCGAGCTCGGCGATCGTGCCGCGCAATTCCTCGAACTCGTCGCGCAGCTTCTGGCGTTCGAGGGCAGCAAGCCGGCGGAGCTGCATGTCGAGAATGTGCGTCGCCTGCGTGTCGGTGAACTCGAACGGCGCCGCGGTCAATGCTCCTCGCGCCGCGTCGGCCGACTCCGAGCCGCGGATCAGGTTGATGATGGCGTCGATCATGTCGAGCGCCTTCAGCAGGCCTTCGACGATGTGGGCGCGGTCACGGGCCTTGCCCAGCCTGTGCTCGCTGCGTCGGGTCACGACCTCGACCTGGTGGGCGACGTACACCGCGAGCGCGGCGCGGAGGTTGAGGATCCGCGGCACGCCGTCGACCAACGCCAGCACGTTCGCGGCGAAGTTCGTCTGCATCGGCGTGTGCTTGTAGAGCTGGTTCAGCACCACCTGCGCGTTAGCGTCGCGCTTCAGGTCGACGACGAGGCGAGTCGTGTCGCCGGCCGACTCGTTGCGCACGTCGCGGATGCCATCGATGCGCCGCTCGTTCACGAGCTCGGCGATCTTCGTACCGATCACTTCGACCGAGGTCTGGTACGGCACCTCGGTGACGACGATCCGCTGGCCGCCACGCGCGTCCTCGGTGATCTCCGCGACTGCACGCATGCGGACCGAGCCGCGGCCGGTCCGCAGGTACTCCACGATGCCGGCCCGGCCGAGAATCGTCGCGCCGGTCGGGAAGTCGGGACCCTGCACGAACTGCATGAGGTCTTCGACGGTTGCTTCCGGGTTGTCGATCAGGTGGACGGTCGCGTCGATGACCTCGGTGAGGTTGTGCGGCGGGATGTTCGTCGCCATGCCCACCGCGATCCCGCCGCCGCCGTTCACGAGCAGATTCGGGAAACGCGACGGCAACACTGTGGGCTGCTGGTGCTGCCCGTCGTACGTGGTGTCAAAGTCGACGGTGCCCTCGTCGATCTCCCCCAGGAGCTCCATTGCGAGCGGCGCCAGGCGCGCTTCGGTGTAGCGCTGCGCCGCCGGGCGGTCAGCCGGATCGGGCGAACCGAAGTTGCCGTGGCCGTCGATGAGTGGGTAGCGCAGCGAGAAGTCCTGCGCCATGCGCGCCGAGCGCGTCATAGATCGCCGTGTCGCCGTGCGGGTGGTAGATCGCCATGACGTGGCCGACCGCGTTCGCCGACTTGCGGTGCTGGCGGTCGGGGCGCATGCCCTGGTCGTACATGCCGTAGAGAATTCGGCGCTGTACCGGCTTCAGGCCGTCGCGCGCGTCAGGGAGTGCGCGCGAGGTGATGACCGACATCGCGTAGTCCAAGAAAGAGCGTTCCATCTCCTCTTGGATCTCGATGGGGTCGATGTTCGCCAAGGTGGGTTCGTCAGGCATTCCTTCGTTTGCTCCTCGAGATCAAATGTCCAGGAAACGCACGTCCTTGGCGTTCTCCTGGATGAAGCCGCGGCGCCGGTCGACGTCGTCGCCCATGAGCGTCGAGAACATCTCGTCGGCAATCGCCGCGTCCTCCACTGACACTTGCAGCAGGTTGCGGCTTGCCGGGCTCATCGTGGTCTCGGCCAGCTGCTGCCAGTCCATCTCGCCCAGGCCCTTGAAGCGGCTGATCTCGATCTTGCGGTCGGGATGCTCAGCTTCGAACGCGGCGAGCGCGGCCTCGTCCTTCAAGTACGTGCGATCGTCCTTGCCGAGCTTGGCGCCGTAGAGAGGCGGCTGCGCGATGTACACGTAGCCGGCGCGCACGACCTCGGGAAGCTGGCGGTAGAAGAACGTCAGCAACAGTGTGCGGATGTGCGCGCCGTCGACGTCGGCGTCGGCCAGCAAGATGATCTTGTGGTACCGGAGCTTTGTGAGATCGAACTCTTCGCCGATCCCGGTACCGACCGCGCTGATCAGCGCCTGGATCTCCTCGTTGCGCAACATGCGATCGAGCCGTGAGCGCTCAACGTTCAGGATCTTGCCGCGGATCGGCAGGATCGCCTGGAACGCAGGGTTGCGTGCCTTCTTCGCACTGCCGCCGGCGCTGTCACCCTCGACGATGAACAGCTCCGCCTCTTCAGGGTTCCGTGAGGAGCAGTCGGCGAGCTTGCCGGGCATCGATGCCGACTCGAGCAGCGTCTTGCGCCGCGATGCATTGCGGGCCTCGCGGGCAGCCATGCGGGCGCGGGCGGCCTGCAACGACTTGGTCACAACCGTCTTGGCCTCGCTCGGGTGCTCCTCGAGCCAGTCCCGCAGCTTCTCGTTCGTGACGCGCTCGAGGAACGAACGGATCTCGGTGTTGCCGAGCTTGGTCTTGGTCTGGCCCTCGAACTGTGGGTTGCGCAGCTTCACCGAAACGATCGCAGTGAGGCCCTCGCGAATGTCCTCGCCGAGAAAGTTCTCGTCCTTCTCCTTGAGATGCCCCTTCTCGCGCGCATAGCGGTTTACGACGTTCGTCAGCGCCTTCTTGAAGCCCTCCTCGTGCATCCCGCCTTCGGTCGTACCGATGTTGTTCGCGAACGAGTGCAAGCCCTCGTAGTAGCCCTTGTTCCACTGCAGCGCGATCTCGACCTCGCCGTGCTCGTAGGCGTCGGTGATGTCGATGACCCCGTCGAACAACGGCTCCTTCGAGGCGTTGAGGTGCCTCACGAAGTCGACGATGCCGCCGTCGTACCGGAAGATCTGCTCGGTCGGCTCGTCGCCCCGCTCGTCACGGAACACGATCTCGAGACCCTTGTTGAGGAACGCCATCTCCCGCAGCCGCTCCAGCAGCGTCTGCGCGCTGGAATTCGAGCTCTTCCATGATCGTGGGATCGGGCCAGAACGTCACCGAGGTTCCCGTCGCGTCCGAGTCGCCAACGCGTTGTAACGGTGACACCGGCTCGCCGCCGTCGACGAACGTCTGCGTGTAGCGGCCGCCGTCGCGTTGGATCTCCAGTTCGAGGCGGCGGGACAGCGCGTTGACCACCGAAACACCGACGCCATGGAGGCCGCCGGAGATCTTGTAGCCCTCGCCACCGAACTTGCCGCCCGCGTGCAACATCGTGAGCACGATCTCGGCCGCGGACTTGTCGGGGTATTCGGGGTGCGGCTCGACAGGGATGCCCCGGCCGTTGTCGACGACGCGCACGCCTCCGTCGGCCAGCAACGTCACGTCGACACGCGTTGCGTAGCCCGCGAGGGCCTCGTCAACCGAGTTGTCGACGACCTCGTAGACGAGGTGATGGAGGCCGGAAGGGCCGGTCGAACCGATGTACATGCCGGGGCGCTCGCGCACCGGCTGCAGACCCTTGAGAATCGAGATGTCCTTGGCGCCGTACGCCACGCGTGAGAGTCCTTCTGAAGCGTGCTGCAACACCCCGGTCCGGCACGCGAAATACCTGGTCAGAGGGGGTGTTTTCGGTAGCCCCAGTCTACCAGAACGGGGGCCCTCAACCGGTGCTTCGCGGGGTCGTGACGACCACCCTCACATGGCTCAAGAAGCCCTCCCCAAAACGCTCGTTCGCGTGCCGTTGGAGGTCGCTCGTGAGATACCGAACCCGGGTCGCCCACGCCGGTCCGTCGACCTCGATCGTGCACTGGCCGTCGCGCACCGATCGGACACGCGCGCGTGGCGCGCGACATCGCTTCCGACAGCTTCCGACCACATTGCAGCAAGCGCGTCGAACGCGTTCGCGTCGGGCAGCCCCAGTTCCTTGCCGACGGCCGCGAGCGCGTCTCGCAGCGGCACCGGATCATCCGTCGTCACGCGTCGACGCCTTCGATGCGACCCTCGTGGATACGCAAGCGACGTTCGGCCACGACGTCGGGAGGTACGACTCCCGCGGTCGTGAGCAGCGTTTGACCGGCCGGCAGGTTGTGCACGAGCGCAGTGGCACGCGCCGCATCGAGCTCGCTGAACACGTCGTCGAGGAGCAGCACCGGTACCGCACCGGTGAGTGTGCCGACAACCTCGTGGCCCGCGAGCCGCAATGCGAGCGAGAGTGTTCGCTGCTCACCCTGCGACGCCTGATGACGCGCGTCGAGTCCTCCGATCGTCAGGCGCCACTCGTCGCGGTGCGGACCGACCAGCGTCACTCCTCGTTCGATTTCCGCGCGCCTGCGAGTCGCGATCGCGTCGCGCAGGCCGGCCTCGACGGTGTCGCTGTCCGCGGCCTCCAACGGGGTGTCGGACCATTCGACGACATAGGACGCGTGTACATCGGCAGCTCCGTCGGCGAGGGCGCCATAGCCGTGTGCGATCGCGGGTAGGAGGCGCTCGACCAAGCGCAAACGACCGCGCGTGAGCTCGGCGGCCGCGTGCACGAGCTGTTCGTCGAACACGTCGAGTGTCGCCCGTGCTTCCTCGTCACGCACACCGCCGCGCAACAACGCGTTGCGTTGCTTCAGTACCCGTTCGAAGTCGCCGCGCGCTGCGTCATAGCGCGGCGACAGCATCGTCAAGAGCTCGTCGAGATACTCGCGCCGGTCTGAGGGACCACCTTTCACGAGCGCGAGGTCGTCAGGCGAGAACACCGTGACCCGCAACAAGCCGTGCAGGTCACGCGCCCGCGCCACCGGCTGACGGTTGCACATGATGCGGTTCCGGCCCGCGACCCGCACCTCCGCCTCGAACAACTGTCGCCGTTCTCCCGACTGCACCTCCGCGCGAACAACCGCGTTTTCCGTACCCGCGCGCACCAACAACGCGTCGGCGACACGACGAAACGATCGCATGCGAGCCACCCAGCCCACGGCCTCCAACACACTGCTCTTGCCCTGTCCGTTGGCGCCGTACAGCACGGTGAGCCCGGGCGTCAGTTCGACGTCGACAGTCGTGAAACAACGGAAGTCGGTCAGCCACAAGTGGCCGACGCTGGTCGCCGGCAAGGCGGACGCGACCACTTGCATCGTCGTTCAGGACGTGCGCACGGGCATCAACAAGTACAAGAAGTCGCCGCCGTCAGTAGAGTGCAATGTCGCCGGCTTCAACGGATCGATCGTTTCCAAGGCGACCTCGGCGGACTCGACCGCGTCGACACCCTCGCGGAGGAATACCGGATTGAAGGCGGCGGTGAGCTCACCGCCCTCGAACTTGGCGTCGAGCGTCTCCTGTGCGTTGCCGACGTCCTGCGCCGACATCGACAGCTCCAAACCGTCGGCACTCATTGCCAAACGCACGGCCGCGTTGTCGCGGTTCTGCCCCACGATCTGCACACGGTCCAACGCATCGAGCAACGCTTCACGCACGACGGTGAGCCGGTTCGGGTAGCCGCTCGGGATCAACTGCTCGTAGTTCGGGAAATCGCCTTCGATCAAGCGCGCGGTGACCTCGGCGCGCGACGTACGGAACACCACGTCGCGTTCGCGCAACACGACCTCGATCTCACCGTCGCCGGCCAGCCGTTGCACCTCGGCAAGACCCTTCGCGGCGACGAGCACCCGTTGGCCTTCCTGCAACATGCTCACGCCACCGAGGTCGCGCACCGCGAGCCGGTAGGAGTCGGTGGCGACGAGCCGCAATCCACCGGCATGCGCGGTGAGCAGCACACCTGTGAGGATCGGCCGGAGATCGTCCTTCGAGGCCGCCCGCACGACTTGGCGGAGCGCAGCGGCGAACGCCGATGCATCCACTCGCACACCAACACCATCCGGAGGCGCGAGACGCGGATAGTCCTCGGCCGGCTTCAACCGCAACGACGTCGAGAACCGCCCGGCGGTGATCACGGCCTCGTCGCCGGTGACCGTCACTGTCACCGGACCGGGTTCGAGCCGCCGCACGATCTCGCCGAGAAGCTTGGGAACGACCGCGACCCCGGTCTCTTCCACCTCGGCCGGAACTTGCACCCGGTTCGTGATCTCGAGGTCGGAGCCGATCAGCTCGAGCCCGTCGTCGGTCGCCGTCACGCGGAGATCCTGGAGTACCGGCAACGCGCCGCTGCGACTCGCAACGGTTCGCTGTGCGGTCGCGACAGCATCGGCGAGAGTGTCACGCTCGCACCGGAACTTCACACCGTCCTCCTCGACACCGTCATGTAGCAATTCTTCATTGTCGTAGTAGTAGGGCCTGTGGATTGTGGGAAACCGGGCAACGGTGCTGGTCGCACCGCCAATCGGTGTGCACCGCAGTATCCACTGTCGTACACAAGTGAACGACGCGTGTCACCCCTGAAGGTGACATGTCCCCGGCGCGGCCAAAGATTTCCCCTGGTATCCACAGGCTTATCCACTTGCACCGTGCTTGATGCGACTGATCAGCTCGTTCACCTGCTCGAACACGACGCGCTTTTCTGCCATCTGTGCACGAATCTTCTCGCACGCGTGCATGACGGTGGTGTGATCACGGCCGCCGAACTCTTCGGCGATCTTGGGATAGCTGTAGTCGGTGAGCTCACGAAAGACGTACATCCCGATTTGGCGGGCGGTGACAAGTGGTCGCCGCCGGCTCTTGCCGCAGAGGTCGTCGATTGTCCAGCCGAACATCTTGGCTGTTTCTTCCAGAATGACCTGCGGGGTGATGATGCGAGGCCGCGAGGCCGGAAGGAGGTCGGCGAGCACTTCCTTGGCGACGTCGTCGGTGAGCGGCACGCGATGGAGGCTGGAGTACGCCGCCACCCGGATCAGTGAACCCTCGAGCTCACGGACGTTGTCGACGACGTTGTCGGCGATGAACGCCAGCACGTCGTTCGGGATGCCGTCGAGATGCTCGGCCTCGGCCTTCTTGCGCAGGATCGCGAGCCGAGTCTCGAACTCCGGCGGCTGTACGTCGGTGATCAAGCCCCACTCGAACCGGCTGCGCAGGCGGTCCTCGATGGTGGCGATTGATTTCGGCGGGCGGTCGGACGAGATGACGATCTGGCTGCCGCGCCCGTGCAGGTCGTTGAACGTGTAAAAGAACTCCTCCTGCAGCTGCTCGGTGCGTTCGAGGAATTGGATGTCGTCAACGAGCAACACGTCGACCTCGCGGTATCGCCGTTTGAACGCCGGCATGCCCTTGGAACGCATGGCGTCGACGAACTCGTTCATCATCGTCTCGGTGGAGACGTAGCGGACGCGCTTGCTCGAGAACAGCGCGCGCACGTGATGACCGATCGCGTGCAGCAAGTGGGTCTTCCCGAGGCCCGCGGCGCCGTAGATGAACAGCGGGTTGTACGAGCGGGCCGGGCTCTCGGCCACCGAAAGCGCGGCGGCGTGCGCGAAGCGATTGGACGCGCCGATCACGAACTGGTCGAACGTGTAGCGCGGGTTGAGCTGCGTCGTCGGCCATGGTGTCGCGGTGTCCGGCTCCGGGGGACGGGGTCGTTCTTCGGCGAGACGCGTCTGCGGCGCGGGTGGCGCGAGGTCGTCGATCTCCGGGTGGTGGTCGAGGCGCGCTTCGGTCGTCACGACGAGATCGATCCGGTGCGGAACACCGGTGAGCGCTTGGACGGCGTCGGTGAGGAGCCCGAGGTAGCTGGTTCGGATGCGGTCGACGGCAACCGAGCTCGGGATGGCGAGGAGCAGCGAGTCTTCGCTCGCGTCTTGGGCGTGCACACCCTGGAACCACGTGTTCCACGTTGCTTCGGAGAGCTGGGCCCGTACTGCCGCTGCGACCTTCGCCCAGAGGTCATCTGCCGCTGGAGTACCCACGGTCGACTCCCCGATTCCTCGCCAAGGCCCGTTATCCACAGGGCTTTCCACACATGTGGAGAAGCTGACCCAGGGGCCGGCCGCTCCTCGGCCATGACGGGGAAGTACCCCGCCGCCGGGGCCGGCCGACTGCACGGGAAGTGGCACGCTAGCGCGCTGTACACAAGCCAACAAGCAACCTTTGCCAGGCTTCGCGCGCGTTGCTGGGCCCGCACGACAGACGTACACTGCCCTGTCCACCTGCGCGCGCGCAGACGTCAAATCCTGCGGCGCGCGATCGCCCCTGGGCCCCTACCTCGGCCCGGGCGCCCCGAGGAGGCCATGCGTGAAGAGGACGTTCCAGCCGAACAACCGGAAGCGAAAGAAGACTCACGGCTTCCGGATCCGGATGCGAACCCGCGGCGGCCGAGCGGTCATCGGCCGCCGGCGCAGCAAGGGCCGCTCCAATCTCTCAGCCTGATCTGGCCCGTTCGTGACCGCGCAATGTTCCGGGCGATCGCTCGTGGGCGTCGTCGGCGATCGGGTGCACTCGAAGTGAGTGCAGCCATGGTTGGCGCGCGGACCGAGCCACCGCGTATCGCGTTCGCGATTGGTCGACCGGTCGGCAACGCGGTCGTGCGCAATCGCGTACGGCGCCGGCTTCGTGCCGCCGCGCGCGAACACCGCGCGTTGCTCGAGCCCGGCTGGGGGTACTTGATCCGCGCGGTTCCCACGTCGGCTTCCGCGACGTATGGCGAACTCTCGGACGCGCTCCACGTCATCTTCCGTGCACATTCGGACGGAATGTCGTGAAAATGTCGCTTGCGGCGCGCGCCCTGCTTCGAACTCTCAACCTCTACCAGCGGTTGAGTGTGCATCGGCCGTCACCTTGTCGGTACGTGCCGTCGTGCTCGACGTACGCGTATGACGCCGTTGCAACCCACGGCGCCGCGCGCGGTTCGTGGCTCGCGGTTCGACGGTTGAGCCGCTGCCATCCCTTCGGCGGCCATGGCTTCGATCCCGTGCCGGCGCCGCGCGCCGCGACCCCCAACGAGAGGCAGCCGTGCTGCTAGCTGCGAGCCCCTTCGATCCGCTCTATCGCGTGATCGGTTGGCTGCTCGCGTTCCTCTACGCCCTCCCACCGCACAACCTCGGGATCGCGATCATCGTGCTCACGCTGATCGTGATGGCGGTCCAGTTCCCGCTGATCGCCAAGCAGACGCGCTCGATGATCCAGATGCAGCGCGTCCAGCCGGAGATCAAGAAGATCCAGCAGAAGTACAAGGAAGATCGCGCGAAGCAGAACGAGGAGCTGCTGAAGTTCTACCAAGAGAACAAGATCAACCCGCTGGCCGGGTGCCTCCCACTGCTGCTCATTCTCCCAATTGGCATTGCCGTCTTCGGGACGTTCCGCGATCCCGGCATCCAAGCGCACATCCCGCGGACGGGCACGTTCAACGTCTTGTACGTCGACCTCTGCACCGTCGACGGCAAAGTGCTGCCGCCCTTCACACCCAAGGACCTCCCGCCCGGCACCGACAAGAGCAAGGTCTCCTGTACGGAGGCCATCAAGGTCCATACGCCGGCACCGATGCAATTCCTCGGGCTCGACCTCAACGTATCAACCGCGGACGCAATGAAAGACGGCGTCTGGGACGCACTGCCGTGGCTAATCCTCCTGGCGCTGGTGGTGTTCACCGGCTGGTACCAGGTCCGTCAGACCCAGGCACGCCAGCTGCGCCAGGGCGCCCCGATCAACAAGCAGATGCAGACGATCACCCGCGTGATGCCCCTGTTCTTCGGGTTCATCTCGTACCGGCTCAACGCGGCCACAACTCTCTACTTCGTTGTGTCGAACGGCTGGCGGATCGGCCAGCAGCACTTCGTGCTCAACAAGATGTACGAGGAAGAGCATCCAGGGTTCAAGAAGGGCGACAAGGACGACAAGGACGACAAGGGCGACGGGTCGGGAACCGCAGTCAAGAAACCGCAGCCCAAACCCTCGGAGGACGGGGGCGGCGAGGCCAAGCAGCCTCCGGCGCCCCCGCCTCAGCAGCGGCGCGGAGCAGGTGGAACGTCCGGAGGCGGGACCGGAAACCGGCCGGCGGCCAGTGCGGCACGCCGCAAGAAGAAACGGAAGCGCTGACGCAATGGATTGGATCGAAGTCACCGCCCGCACGGTCGAGGAGGCCAAGGAGCTTGCTCTCGACCGGTTGGGAGTGATCGAGGACGAGCTCGAGTTCGAGGTGCTGGACGAGCCGCGCGGCGGCATCTTCCGCCGCTCGGACGCGCGGATTCGCGCCCGGGTGAAGCCCCTGTCGCGCGAGAAGCCGGTCGACCGGCGCCGGCGCCGCCGCGGCGGTGAGCGCCAGGGGACACGGGGTTCGAGTGGGGGACGGGACAGCCGGGAACGAACGCCGACGGCCGTCGCCGATGACGGCGATGCCGCGCCGAATTCGGGCAGGCCCCCGGGCAACGGGGCCGGAGGCGAGCGCTCGCGGTTCGCGACGCCGGCGGGGTCGGGGCGGCGGCGGAGGTGGCGAGGGTAGCGGAGGTAGTGGGGGTGGCGCGGGCCGCAGTCGTGGCTCGGCCCCGCGTACGACGACGAGCGTCGACGAGGACATGGAGGCGGAAGTGGACGTCGAGACAATGCCGGTAGAGGAGCAGGCTGCCCATGCCAAGCAGTTCGCGGACGAGCTCGTGCGCACGATGGGCTTCGAGGGCACGGTGCGAGCGGATATCGGCGACGACGACGTGACCGTACGGATCGAGGGCGAGAACCTCGGCGTCCTGGTCGGTCCGCGCGGGGTCACGCTCCACGCGCTGGAGGAAGTTGTGCGGGCCGCCGTGCAGCATCACGCCGGAGGGCACAGCGCCCGCGTGCATGTCGATGTCGCGGGCTACCGGGAGCGCCGGCGCGAAGCTCTCGCGGCATTTGCAACAAAGGTCGCAGCCGAGGTCAAAGATGCAGGAACACCGCGGTCGCTCGAGCCGATGTCCTCGCCGGACCGCAAGGTCGTGCACGACGTTGTTGCCGAGATCGATGGTGTCAGCACCGTGTCGGAGGGCGAGGACCCGCGGCGCCGGGTCGTGATCCGTCCCGAGTGAGCGGCTCCGAGGAGCCGCTCGCGGCGGCCCTCGAACGCGCCCGAACCCTCGGGTTCCTTGGCCCGGGATCGGTTGAGGGTCATCTCCAGCACGCGGTCGGTTTCGCGATCACCGTCGAGCGGCATCTGGGAGGGACCCCGGGCTCAATGCTCGATCTGGGCTCAGGGGGCGGGATTCCGGGACTGGTCCTGGCCGAGCGCTGGCCCGACACCCGGGTGCTGCTGGCCGAGAGCGGTCACCGCCGCTGTGAGCACCTGCGCGGCGTGATCGCCGCCGTCGGATGGGGTGAGCGGGTCAGTGTGCTGGAGGAGCGCGCCGAGCTCACCGCTCGACGGCCGGAGCTCCGGGAGCAGGTGGAGGTCGTGACCGCCCGCAGCTTTGCCGCCCCCGCGGTCACGGCAGAAATCGCGGCCGGATTGGTCGCCCCGGGCGGTCTGCTGGTCGTCAGCGAACCCCCGGAATCGGATCCGTCCCGTTGGCCGGCCGACGAGCTCGCCGCCCTCGGCTTCGGGCCGGCTCGCTACGACGCTCTCGACGACGCGCGACTTCGCGGCCTTCGTCAAGACAGATCGTGCACCCCTCGAAATACCACGCGCGGTTGGCCGACCAGCCAAGCGGCCGCGTTGGTGACGTTTCACGTGAAACATTCGCGCGCGCCCTGTTGCATTGGAGAACGCCAGTAGTACGATGCGCGCCGCTCCGCCCGCGGCGTCGCGCCGTCGTCGAGCGACTTTCTTCCCCGGGTATCACGCCCCTTTGCGGAGGCGGACGTATGGCATCTGACGACGCGGCGTCGAGCGGGCGACGACGCTGGTTCAAGATCCTCGGAACGGCGAGTAGCGCGAGCGCACCAGGCGAGCGGGAGGACGCGATGCCGAGCAACGAGCGCACATTGGTTGGGACGACCGCGCCCGAGAGTCCGCCTGACGACATCCATGTCGAGTCGGACGACGAGATCCGCGTGGAACAGCACGATCCCGAGCCCGAGGTGGTCGTCGCCGACGCCGACGCGCCGGTCGAGACGCTCGCGGCGATGCGCGCCAAGGGCGGGGAGGCCCCCGAGCCGATCGTGTTGCCGCGGGTGATCTCGGTCGCGAATCAGAAGGGCGGCGTCGGCAAGACGACGACCGCGGTGAATCTTGGCGCGGCCCTTGCCGAGTTGGGCTATCGAGTGTTGGTCATTGACCTCGACCCTCAAGGGAACGCGACGACGGGCCTGGGCATCAGCCACCGCAACGTCGCCGGGTCGATCTACGACGTGATCATGAACGACGCCTCGATCGATGATTGCGTCGAGCCGACCAGTGTCCGCAACCTCTTCGTCGTACCGGCGACCATCGATCTCGCGGGCGCCGAGATCGAGCTCGTACCCGCGTTCTCTCGAGAGTTGAAGCTCCGGCGCGCGCTCGCCAACGTCCGCGACGACTACGACTTCACGCTCATTGACTGCCCGCCCTCGCTCGGACTCCTCACCGTCAACGGGCTCGCCGCGTCGGACGACATCCTCGTTCCGATCCAGTGCGAGTACTACGCGCTCGAAGGTCTCGGCCAACTGCTGCGTAACGTCGCGCTCGTGAAGACCAACCTCAACCCCGGCCTCGATGTCCGCGGGATCGTCCTCACGATGTACGACGCGCGCACGAAGCTGGCCGAACAAGTCGAGCGCGAGGTGCGCGCCCACTTCGGAGCCAAGGTGTATCGCACAGTCGTTCCCCGTACCGTTCGCATCTCGGAGGCGCCCTCCTTCGGGCAGCCCGTCACAGTGTTCGACGCCTCGTCTCGCGGGTCGCTGGCCTATCGCGAGCTGGCCAAGGAGGTGAGCCGTGGCGCGACCCGGCGGGTTGGGTAGGGGCCTCGGAGCGCTGATCCCGACGGGGATCACCGAGGGCATCGGCGGGCTCGAAGACCTGCCGGTCTCGTCGATCCGGCCGAACCCTCAACAGCCGCGGGAGCACTTCGACGAGGAGACGCTCGCCTCGCTGGCCGAGTCGATCCAGGAAGTCGGAGTCCTCCAGCCGGTACTCGTTCGCGCCGCGGGCGAGGGCTACGAGCTGATCGCAGGCGAGCGGCGCTGGCGCGCCGCCCGGCGGATCGGGCTCCAGACGATCCCCGCGATCGTCCGGGTCGCCGACGACGCCGCGATGCTCCAACAGGCGATCGTCGAGAACGTCCAGCGCGAGCAGCTGAATCCACTCGAGGAAGCCGCGGCGTATCAACAACTGATCGAGGATTTCTCGTTCACGCACGACGAGGTGGCGACCCGAGTCGGCAAGAGCCGGGCGACGATCACCAACACGTTGCGGTTGCTGCAACTGCCGCCGACGATCCAGCGCTACCTCAAGGAAGGCACGCTGCGCATGGGTCACGCGCCGCGCGCTGCTTGGCACGCCCGACCGCGCGTTCCAGGAGCAACTCGCGCGCCGGACCGTCGGTGAGGACATGTCGGTGCGCGAGGTCGAAGAGGCGATCCGCCGGCGCGAGGAGACACCGACGACCCGCGCCGCCGCGAAAGAACCGAGCGGTGCACGGCTCCGACCGCCCGGCCTGCTCGAGCTCGAAGAGCTCCTCGGGGACTACCTCGAGACTCGCGTGCGGATCTCGATGGGCCCGCGTCACGGTCGAGTGCAGATCGACTTCGCGAACCTCGAGGACCTCGAGCGCATCTACCGCGCAATGACCCAGGGCTCACAGGTCCAGGCGTAAGCGAGCACGAGTCGCGGCGCGACCCGCGTCACGCTTGCGCGTCGACCGGTTCTTCGACACCTCGCCGCACACCGTCGACGATCGCCTGCGCGACACCCGGCAGGTCATGAGCGAGGACCGCCATCGCGTTCGCGTCGTCGCGTCCCACGAGCTCGCAGACGACCGCGGCCATCCGCGTCTCGCGCAGCAATCGATAGGTGCGGCCGATCGGTTCGTCGACCGCGGGCAGGACTGTTCGCAGCGCGGCGGTCAACCGTTCGGCCAAGCAGTACCCACCCTCGGAGCGGAACGCGTTGCTCGCGAAGTAGGCGCACCGCGCGCCGGGATCGGCCCCGGTCGTCAACGCGACGAATGCCTCGGCCTCGAACCGGTTGGCGGTCGCGGCCACGAACGTCGGATCCTCACCCGACGCGTCGAGACCGACGACCGCGCCGCTGCGACGAAGGCCGGTCGCGACCGCGCCGGTCAGCGCGGCGACCCCGAGATCGCCGGCGACGAAAACGCGCAAGCCGTCAAGGTGTCTCGGCGCGCGCCGGCGGAGCGCATCTCGCTCGCGCACGGTCGCCACCGAACCGTCGGCGAGCGACCCGAGCCGGCCGAGCGCGCCAAGCGTCGCGGGCCCGCACACCTTGTCGGTCGCGAGGCCGGCGTCGCGCTGGAACGCGCCGATCGCAGCTTCGGTCTCGGGGCCGAGAATGCCGTCCTCGCGGCCGGCGTCGAACCCGAGCGCATTGAGGCGCCGCTGCAGCGCGGCGACATCGTCGCCTCGCAGCATCGGCTGGCAGAGGTACAGCAGACGGTCGCCGGGCGCGAAGCCACTCTCGATGAGTGTGCCCCATGTCTCGGGTCCACAGATGCCGTCGACGCGCAGACCGCGCTGTTCTTGGAACGCGCGCACCGCTTGCTCGGTCGCCGCGTCGAATTGTCCATGTACGACGATCCGCGCGCCTGCGGCCACGAGGCGTTGCTGGAGATCTCGAACCGCGTCACCGCGGTTGCCGGCTCGGAGCAACGGTGAGGTGCTCAACGGAAGGTTGAGAGTCGGTTGCGTGCTCAACCGAGGTACTCGGCGAGCTCCTCGAGCAACTGCGCCTTGCCCTTGGCGCCGACGAGGCGCTTCTTCACCTCGCCCTCGACGAAGATCAACAGCGTCGGGATGCTCATGACGTCGTAACGACGGGCCACGTTCGGGTTGTCGTCGACGTTGAGCTTCACGATCTGGATCCGGCCGGTGTGCTCAGAGGCGATGTCCTCGAGCACCGGGGCGATCATCTTGCACGGCCCGCACCACTCGGCCCAGAAGTCGACGAGCACCGGGGTATCGGCACCGCCGATCGACTCGTCGAACGTGGCATCCGAGAGCGTCATAATTCCGTCAGACACTGGTGGTCCTTTCTCCGCTTCACGCTACCCGGCTGAGCTTTGTACGTCTTCGAGAGCGTTGAGGTAGTGCTCGGCCTCGAGCGCGGCCATGCAGCCCGTCCCGGCGGCCGTAACCGCCTGACGGTACACGTGATCCTGCACGTCGCCGGCCGCGAACACGCCTGGCACCGACGTCTGGGTCGTGCCGTTCTTGGTCACGATGTAGCCGCCATCATCGAGCTCAAGCTGCCCGGCGAACAGCTTCGTGTTGGGGTCGTGGCCGATCGCTACGAACACGCCGGTGACTCCGATGTCGTTCTGACCGCCGCTCTCGATATCGCGCAGGCGCAGCCCCTCGACGCGGCCGTCGCCCAGGAAGTCGTCGACCACGCTGTTCCAGCGGAAGTCGATCTTGGGATTCGCAAACGCGCGGTCCTGCATGATCTTCGACGCGCGCAGCTCCTTGCGTCGGTGCACGAGTGTGACCTTGTCGGCGAAGCGCGTCAGAAAGTTCGCCTCTTCCAACGCCGAGTCACCGCCCCCGACGACAGCAATCTCCTGGCCCCGAAAGAAGAACCCATCGCACGTCGCGCACGTTGACACGCCATGACCCAGCAACCGCGTCTCCGATTCGAGGCCGAGCATGCGTGCCTGCGCGCCCGTGGACACGATGATCGACTTCGACTGGTACTCGGTGTTTCCGACGTACGTTCGGAACGGCGGCGAGGAGAAGTCGACGCGATCCGCGTCGGCGGTCACGAACTCGGCGCCGAACCGTTCCGCCTGCTCGCGGAATTTCGCCATGAGGTCGGGACCGAGGATCCCGTCGGGGAACCCCGGATAGTTCTCGACATCGGTGGTGAGCATGAGCTGGCCGCCCGCCTGCAGGCCCTCGATGACGAGCGGCCGCAAGTTGGCGCGCGCGGTGTAGACGGCAGCCGTGAGCCCGGCGGGTCCCGATCCGATGATGACAACTTCCCGCGCGCTCATGCCTGTGGTTCTCGCTCGTGGCCGGCTCAGACGGTCAAGGTTTGCGCTTGCTCCAAGAGAACGCGCCGGCGATCACGAAGATTCCGCCGAGCGTGCACCAGGCCGCCCATACGTAGCCCTGGTACACGACCACGAGCCCCCGGAACGCGCCGATCAGCGCCAACACCAGTGCCGGCCCGAGGATGATGGCGGCCAGTAGGCCGTAGACGATCGCCCGAGTCAGTGCCTGTGCCGGCTCGACGGTGCGCTCGCGCACGAGCGCGATCGTGCGGTCGATGGCATCGGCGGCGTCGGTGGTCCAGTCGCTCATCTGATCCTTCGGATGTTCCCCGGCCGGGCAGCGTACATGCCCCGCACGTCAGGGGACCCGGAGGATCTTGGGCCTTCCGCCGTCAGCCCGAGGGCGCCGGGAGCGTCTGCTGCGTCACGAGCCGGCAGTCGTCGCGCAGCACGACGACGATCTCGTCGGCGCCCTTGCGGAACAGAAAGACCAGCACCGGTTTCCCCGAGAGCGTCGCGACACCGCGCAGCGTCGGATTGGGAACGCCGCTGAGCTGGGTGGCGGCGCCGTCACACGAACGGGCAAAGAGCACCGAGTCGGACCCAGCCCGCTTGTTCTGGGTCTTGGCGTTCTCCGATCCCGCGACCGACGTTGCGTCGTAGCTCAACGCCTGAGCGCGCGCTTGCGCGACGAGTGCGGGAACGTCGGTGACGATGCCGAAATTGGCTGTGGGCGCAGTGCCGGTAGTCGCGCCGGCCGCGGCCGCCGGAGTCGACGAGCGCGCGCCGGCGTACGGTGCGGCGACGTTGCTGCTCTTGTTCGACGAGCCGTTGGTGCCCTGCATCGCGAACGCGAGACCGGCGATCACCGCGACGGCCGCGGCGAGGCCGCCCGCGACCGCGCTCACACGCCGGAGCCGGTGCGCGCGACTCGCCTGTCCGGCGTCGTGCTCGACGGCGGCTGCCTTCATCGCCTTGGCCCGCACGCGCGCCATGACCAGATCGTCGACCGGCGGCGGCTTCGCCAGCGCATCGCGCGCCGCCGCCAGCGCGGCGCGCCGGTCGTCGATGCCGGGCACGTCGGTCGTGAGGCGGGCGCGCGCGTCGGCGGGATCGAAGCCGAGATCGCGCGCGGCGGCGTCGAATTCTCCGTCGAGCTCGGCGGAGAGCAGCTCGTCGACCTGATCGGCGGTGAGAGGCGGTGTGTCGGTCATGTTCGTGGGCTTTGATGGTCGGAGGGGACGTCCCGGTTCCCGAGGATGTCGGCGAGGGCGGCGCGGCCGCGGGCGATCCGGGACCGCACGGTTCCCGGCGGGATGCCGAGCACGTCGGCGATCTCGGCATAATCCATGCCCACGAGGTCGCGCAGCGCGACCGCAGCCCGGTATTCCGGGCTCAACTGCGAGAGCGCAGCATCGATATCGAGCCGGTCGGCGACCTGGCTGTCTGCCGGGAGGCCGCCGCTCCCGCGATCGATGAGGGTCTCGGTGGGCAGGGGTCTGCGATTGCGCCGGCGAACCTCGTCGAGGGCGGCATTGGTGGCGACGCGATAGCACCAGGTCGAAAAGCGCGACCGGCCGTCGAAGAGATGGATCTTGCGGGCGATCGACAGCAGCGCTTCCTGCATGGCGTCGAGGGCGTCGTCCGGATTCCCGAGCACCCGGCGGCACACGCCGTGCACGAGCGTCGCGTGGCGGCGCAGCAGTTCGTCGAGGGCCGAGGCATCACCGCGCGCCGCCTGCGCTGCGAGCGCGTTGTCGTCGTGAGACTCGCCCCGCACAAACGCCGATCAGCCAGGCCGTTGTATGTAGGCGACGCCGATGACGCGCGGTCCGGTGTGCACGCCGATGACGGGTCCGATCGTGCCGACGACGACTTCAGCGTCGGGAACCTTCGGCTCGAGCAGCGCGAGGAACTCATCGACGTCGGGCGCCATCCCGTGCAGAACGCTGATCGCCTCGACTTGCCCCTCGGGAATGCGATCGATGATGAACCGCAGTGCCTTCGAGCGCGTGCGCACCCGACCGGCCGGCTCGACCGCGCCGTCGATCACGGAGATCACCGGCTTGATCGAAAGCATCGAACCGAGCATCGCCTGCGCGCCACCGATCCGGCCGCCCTTGCGGAGGTACTCGAGCGTGTCGAGGGCCGCGAACACGTGCTGACGGTCGCGGCGATCCTCGACCTCGCGCACGATCTCGTCGATCGTTGCGCCGTCGCGCGCCCGCCGTGCCGCGTACACGACGAGGTTGCCGACGCCCATCGACGCGCTCTTCGAGTCGATGATCTCGACCGGTGTCTTGCCCTCGAGTGCCTTGGCCGCGACCTGCGCCGACTGCATCGTGGCTGAGAGGCTCGCGGAGAGATTGATGCACAAGATGCCATCGGCGCCGTCATCAGACAGACGGCGGAACGTCTCCTCGAATGCTCCGACTGACGGTGCCGCGGTTTCGGGCAGCACCGACGAGGCTTGGAGCTCACGCCAGAACGCCTCGGTGCTCAGCTCCTTGCGGTCCACGTATTCGCGCTCGCCGAAGCGGATCGTGAGCGGGACCACCTCAACGCCGAGCTCTTCACAGGCCGGCTGCGGGAGGTCGCAAGCGCTGTCGGTGACGATGCGTACGGGCATGGCCTCTCCTCACGCAACGATGGGTCGTCGGGATGCGATTCCGTTGGACTCCGCCGTGCCCTTCATGGTGACACGTCTTCGGCATCTTTCGTGCGCCGCCGTACGAGTGCGACGACGGCGCCGAGCTCGTCCGACCGCAACAGGACGAGGACGCCGAGATACGCCAGCGCACCGGCGCCGCCCGCCACCACGGTTGCAACCACGGAACGCCCGGCCGAGCCCGAACCGATCGCGCTCGCGAGCGGAACCGCGACTATCGCGAGCGCGACCGCCGCCAACGCGGCCCGCGCCGTCGCGGCCCGAACGCCCGCGTCCGGCACCTGGCCGATCCGGCGGCGCAGTGCCGCGAGCGCGACGAACGCCGAAACGATGTAAGCGACGCTCCATGCCAGGGCTAACCCCTGGACCCCGAGCGCCGGGAAGAGCACCAGCGCCAGTACGAGATTGATCGCGTTCTCCCAGCAGTTGAGGCGGAACGGCGTGCGGGTGTCGTGCAACGCGTAGAACCCTCGCATCGCGTAGAGGTACGCCGAGAACGGCACGAGGCTGATCGCGAACAGCTGCAGCGTGTCGCCCGTGACCTGTGCACTGTGCACGCCAAATCGACCGCCGAAGGTCAACACACCGACGATCGGCTGGGCGAGGACGGCGAACAAGACTGATGCCGGCAGTACCAGCACGATGAGATAGCGGAGGCCGAGATTGAAGTCCCGCCGCAGGCCGGGCCCGTCGCGGGCGGCGGCCCTCCGTGCGAGCTCGGGCGTCATCGTCGTCATGAGCGACACCGCGAGTAGTCCGTACGGAAGCACGTAGAACGTGAACGCGTAGACGTACGCGGTGACGTCACCCTTGTCACCGGTCTTTGCGAGCACGAGTACGAAGAGCTGCGCGAACTGATTCGTCGCGACGTAGCCGAGCGTCCAGCCCGAGAGCCGCGCCATCGTGCGCACGCCCGCGTCGCGCCAGGCGAAAACCGGGCGGAGACGGATACCGGCGCGGCGTACGGCGGGAACCAGCACGAGCGCCATCGCTGCAATGCCCGCAGTCGTGCCGAGGCCGAGCAGCAACAGGAGGCCGAGCTCGTCGCGCAGCCGCACGGCATCCGTCCACGAGTGGCGGTTGTGTGACGTGCGCGACGCGAAGACGACGAGCACGCCGACGACTACAACGTTGTTCAACACCGGCGCGTAGGCGGCGGCGACGAACCGCCGATGCGCGTTCAACAGCGCCGTCTCCAGCGCGGTGAGGCCGTAGAACACCATCTGCGGCAGGAAGCACAGCGTCAGCACGGTGAGGACGTGCACCTGTGCTGCGCGTTCGGCGCCGCTCGTGTTGATCGCGAACAAACGGGCGATGAGGGGCGTGCAGGCCATCGCGCCGAGCGTGAATCCGGTGAGCACCGTCAAGGTGATCGTGAATACGGCCGAGGTGGAGCGTTCGTCGTGTGCTTCGGCCTGCTGCACGAAGATCGGAACGATCGTGGCGGCCAAGATCCCGCCGAGCAGCAACTCGTAGACGATATTCGGTGTGGTGTTGGCAAGGTTGTACGCGTCAGCGAGCGTGCCGCCACCGATCGCCCATGCGAGCGCGGCGATACGCAACAAACCGGTGAGGCGCGACAAGAGGGTGCCGGTCGCGACCGCCGCGCTCGATCGCGCGAGGCCCAGCGCGACCATTGTCGGTCGTCGCTCCTCCTTGACTCACGTGACGGCGGGGACCGCCCGCCGGCGGGCGCGGCGCGTGCGACGGAAATGGTTCGCCCACCATCCCGCAAGGAACACGAGCGCGCCGATCGTCAGCGCGACCGCGAACCCGCCGAAGACCGCCGATCGCACCGTGACGCGAGCTTCGGGAACGAATGTCAATCGCGTGTCGGGTGACGTGACCCTGATCGACATGGGAAACGTGCCCGAGGTCCGCGCTTCGACCTTGAACTGCAGCTGGTTGACGCCGGGCTGCAGCGTCACGAGGCGATCCGAACCATCGGGGAACAACAGCTTCGGGCTCTCGAGATGGATGCGGACCTGGACCGGCCGCGGGGGTTTCATCTTGTTCGTGAACGTGAGCGGCACGCTTGCGGTCTTGGCGGTGAGTGTGACCCGCTTGGCGTCAACCGTCACGCCGTTCGTGAACGCGTCGACGGCGGTGTCGATCCGGGCGAGCTCGTCGCGGGCGCGCTCGGGCGTGATTGCGGTCGAGAGCGCGGTCAACAACGCCTGCTCCCCGTTGGTGACCACTGGGTCCTTGTCTCCGACCACCGCCCGATACGCGTCGAGCTCCTGGGCGGCCGTCTCGTACTCACCGATGGTCAACGGTGTCGGTGGGGGCGTACCCGGCGCGAGCTGTCGCTCGGTTTCGACGCCGTTGGTGCGCTCGACGGAGATGCGCGCAAAGAGCTTGTCCAGGGTCACGGGCCGGACCAGGGGAAGGTCGCGGAGCGCATCCACGAGCATGGTGAACATCGGGAGGTCGGGTCTCCACGCGGTCGGAGCGGCGAGCACGACGCCGCGCGGGAAGGAGGGTGTCTCGTACGCGATCTCGGCGAGGGCGGCGATCACGCGCTGCACCTTGAGCGCTCTCGGGCCCGGCCCGTCGAGCAGCTTCTCGAGGAACGGCGCCGTCGCGAGGCCTTCCGACTGCCCGCCCGTCGTCGCCAGCGTGAACCCCTGCGCGGGCGTGAACAGGTGCGGCACCTGTTCGAGCGCAGCGTCGCGTACCGCCACGCGTGTGACGGCCATCTGCCGGAGCCGGTCGACCGAGGCGTCGTCGACGGGATCGACGAACGTGGTCTGCGGCTGTTCCGGCGCGGCGCCGAGCACCTCCTGCAGCGTCGCGTCGCCCTTGTCGACGAGATCAGGCAGCTTGTCGCCGAACCCGGCTGCCTCGAGCGCGGGGATGTCGACCGGAACATAAGGACTGGGCAGAAGGTCGGTGGTTGACCGCTGCGCCGCGGCGCGAACACGCGCGAGCCCGCGGGCGAACTTCTGATCCTCCTTGGCGAGCTGAGACCACGTCTCGACGGTCTCGGGGCTGATCGCCAGGGTCTGCGCGAAGCGGGCGCTGCTCCCGAGCAGTCTCGCGATGCGGTCGAGCCGCCCGCCCGGTTGCATCTGCGTTGCGATCGCGGGGTCGATCCTGCCGTCCGGAAGCCGGGCCGGTTCGGCGATGAGGGGCCAGATCTGCGACACCATGAGCGGCTCGGGGATCGGCTGCGGAGCGTCGGCCACAACGACGAGCCAGGTGATGAACGAGCTCGTGGGAATGCCGGTATTGGTCAGTGATACCTCGACCGGATACACGCCGGGTTGGCGAACGCCGATCGTGCGTGACGCATCCGAGCCTGGGAGCCCGAGGATCACCGCGAGCTTGCCTTCGAAGCGCGGGAGCGACGCGACCGGGATCGGCGGCAACGTGTAGAGCGCGTTGCCGCCGTTGTTACTCGCAATCACGTCGTCGAACGAGGTGCGGGAAATAGTCGACTGGTGGATCTGGATCGCGATCGCGGCGTTGGGGCGAGTCACGAGCGACTCGTTGTCGATACCGAGCAGCATCGTGAACTTGCCGCCGCGCCGTACCCACTTGTCCTGGTACGACAGGTGCACGCCGGCTGGCGCGGCCTTCCCTTGGTCATCTGGCGGGTTCTGGGCGTGCGCCGCCGTGGGCGTTAGCAACACTGCGAGGACAGCGGTCGCGAGCGCGACCCGTACGAGGGCTCTCACAGGTCGCGGCCCAGCACACACAGCCCGACCGGAAGCCGCGTGAAGCCGGCGCGGACGTACAGGTCGAGCGCCCGAGCGTTGTCCTCTTGCGTGTTGACCAGCGCGCGGGTCGCGCCGTGCATCTGCAGCCAACGCAAGCCGTCGTGCAAGAGCGCGCGTCCGAGGCCGCGCCCTTGACCGTCGGGCCCGACGGCGAGGCGTTGCACGTACCCCGTCGTGCCCGCGCGGCCGAACAGCCCGTACCCGACCACGTCGTGCTTGATCGCGGCGACGCGCGTATGGGCGCGTGGTGTTGCGCGCATCGCCTCGCGCAACGCGAGATCGTCGAAGCGCCAGAACTCGTCGAACGACGCAGCATCGACGGCGACGATCGTCTCACGGTCGGCGCGGGTTGCCCGCCTCGTGCGGCGACTCGGGCGCGGAAGTTCTTCGAGCGTGTGCTCGAGCAGGTGCAGGCGGCCCCGGACTGCGAATCCGCTGTCGACGAGCCAGACGCTCGTTCCCGGCCCGACCGCGTTGGTCAGGACCTGCCGGTAACCGTCGTCGCGCAGCCGGTCGAGCAGACGGTCGAGGGTGCGTGGTGACGGCGCGTCCGCGCCACGGACCGCGATCGTCGCGATGTCAGGGCGCCCGTGCCACGTCGCGACCCGCACGACGCCGTCACGAAACCGGTACGAATGCGCTTTCGCCTGCGCTTTCACCGGAGGCGAGCGTAGCGAGGGAGACGGATACATTCGGGGCGTGCGGACGCAGCGGAGCCAGGGACGGCGGAGCGAGGGAGCCATGTTTTTCGTGCGGACGCAGCGGAGCCAGGGACGGCGGAGCGAGGGAGCCATGTTTTTCGTGCGGACGCAGCGGAGCCAGGGACGGCGGAGCAAGGGAGCCATGTTTGGCGTGCGGACGCAGCGGAGCCAGGGAGCCATGTTGTAGTGCTCCTGGTCGCGACTGATCCGCGCTTCGAAGCGCACGAGCCGGGACGGGGTCACCCGGAGCGGCCTGCGCGCCTGCGTGCGGTCCTCGACGGGCTCTACAACGAAGCGACCCGCGACGCGATCCGCCCGCTCGAGCCGCGTGCCGCAACGCGCGAGGAGCTCCAGCGAGTGCACACGCCCGAGTACCTGGAACGGCTCGAGCGGTTCTGTGTGGGGGGCGGTGGCGCACTCGACGTCGACACCTCCGCGTCCGCCGCATCGTGGGAAGCGGCGTCGTACGCGGCGGGGGCGGGGCTCGAGGCCGTCGATGCCCTCGCGCGGGGCGAGGGCGAGGCGGCGTTTTGTGCGGTGCGCCCGCCGGGCCATCACGCGGTTTCGTCCCGAGCGATGGGCTTTTGCCTGTTGAACAACATCGCGGTCGCAGCTGCAGCGCTCCGTGACCGCGGCGACCGCGTGCTGATCGTCGACTGGGACGCTCACCACGGCAACGGCACCCAAGACATGTTCTGGACCGATCCCGAGGTGCTGTACGTCTCCATGCACGAGTGGCCGCTGTATCCCGGCACCGGCCGCCTCGACGATGTCGGCGCGGGCCTCGGACGAGGCACGACCGTGAACTTCCCACTGCCGGCGGGCACGACGGGGGACGTCTTCCTTGCCGCCGTCGACGACGTGGTCGCACCGATCGTCGAGAACTTTGCGCCCACCTGGGTGCTCGTCTCGGGCGGCTACGACGGGCACCGAGCCGATCCGCTCACTGGGCTCGGGCTCTCGGCCGGCGACTACGCCCTGCTCACCACACGGGTCCTGGAGCTCGGGCCCACCGGGCGCACCGTCGTCTTTCTCGAGGGTGGCTATGACCTCGACGCTCTGCGCGACTCGGTGGAAGCGACCGTCACAAGGCTGCTCGGCGTCCCGGCACCGGCCGAGCCGCCAACCGCCAACGGGCCGGGCCGGACGGTGGTGCACGCGGCCCGTGACCTGCACCTCCCGTAAGGACACTGGGTGAATTCCCCCGGCCCCGACCCTCCAGACGGAGGGTGGTTCTGCCGATCGAGAACCGGTAGTCGGGGGTGAGACGCAGGCGCAGCCGACCGGAGGGGAGGCGCAGCCCTAGTCGACCCGTAGGCAGGGAGAGCGCCGGTGTTGGATCTCGATCAGTTGCTGCGCCAGGCCGTCGACCGCGGTGCTTCCGATGTGCACATCAAGGTCGGCTCTCCGCCGTACATCCGTGTCGACGGACGCCTCGAGCGCACGGAGCACGCCACGGTGTCGCCGGTCGAGACCGAACGGATCGCGTTCGCGGTCATGCCAAAGCAACGCGCCGAGGAGTTCATCGGGTCGTCGGAGGCTGACTTCGCGTACTCAGTGTCGGGCCTGGGTCGCTTCCGTGTGAACGTCATGCGTCAGCGTGGTTCCGTGGGCCTCGTGTTGCGGCGCGTCCAGAGCGACATCCCATCGTTCGAGAATCTCGGGTTGCCGCCCGCGGTGAAGAAGCTCACCGATCACCAACGGGGCCTGATCCTCGTGACCGGCCCTACCGGTTCGGGCAAGACCACGACGCTCGGCACGATGATCGACTTCATCAACGAGCGCTTCAACAAGCACATCGTGACGATCGAGGATCCCATCGAGATCCTGCACGCGGACAAGTGCTCGATCGTGAACCAGCGTGAGGTCGGCACCGACACCGCCGACTTCAACGCCGCGCTCAAGCGTGTGCTGCGCCAGGACCCCGACGTGATCCTCGTTGGCGAGATGCGCGACGTCGAGACGGTGAAGACCGCGCTCACGGCCGCCGAGACCGGTCACCTCGTGTTCTCGACGCTCCACACGATCAGCGCAACCGACTCGATCAACCGCATCATCGACTTCTTCCCTCCGCATGAGCAGCGGCAGGTGCGTATGTCTCTCGGGGCGTCGTTGCGCGGCATCGTGAGCCAGCGCCTCGTGGAGAAGCGGACGGGTGGCCGCGTACCCGCGGTCGAAGTTCTTGTCGCCACCGGACGCGTTTTCGACAAGATCGTCACTCCCGAAGAGACCCACGAGATCGAGCAGATCATCGCCGAGGGCGAGTACTACGGCATGCAGACGTTCGACCAGAGCCTGCTCGCCCTCTACAAGCAGGGCCTGATCGACCTCCGCGAGGCCCTCGCGGCGTCGACGACGCCGCACGACCTGCGGCTCATGATCGAGCAGTACACGATGGAAGACGCGGCCGAGAAAGCCGCCGCGAATTCGTAGCTCTCGGTCTCGAGAGTTGCATCGAACCGGGTCTGCCGCGCGTGAGCCGCGAGAATGGGCGGTCGTGACCGCCGTTCCGCCCCGCCTCGAGCGTTTCTTCGAGCCTGCCTCGCCGACAGAGCAGCTCGCGGCGCGCCTCGCCAAGGGAGGTCACCGCGCCTATCTGGTCGGCGGAAGCGTGCGCGACGCGTTGCTCGACCGGGAGATCGGCGACATCGATATCGCGACCGACGCCCGGCCCGACGCGATCGAAGAAGCTGTCCGCCCGTGGGCTGACGCGGTGTGGCTCCAGGGCCAGCGGTTCGGCACTGTCGGGTGCGAGAAGGACGGAGAACGGTTCGAGATCACGACGTTCCGCGCGGATGTGTACCGACCGGAGAGTCGCAAGCCCGAGGTGACGTTCTCGGACGACATCATCACCGACCTGTCGCGGCGCGACTTCACCGTGAACGCAATGGCGATCGCGCTCGACGACCCGACCCTCGTCGATCCGTTCGACGGCTTGCCCGACCTGGCGGCCCGTCGGCTGCGGACGCCGCTCTCGCCCGAAGTGTCGTTCGACGACGACCCGCTGCGCATGCTCCGTGCGGCCCGCTTCGTCGCGACGCTCGGCTTCGAACCAACGGCCGAAGTCCTGGCCGCGGTCTCAGATATGCGCGAGCGGCTGTCGATTGTCAGCGCCGAACGCATTCGCGACGAGCTCTCGAAGTTGCTGATGGCCGAAGATCCGTCGCCGGGATTGTGGTTGATCGCCCGCACGCGTCTGGCGGACGAGTTTCTGCCGGAGCTGAACGCCATGCAGCTCGAGCAGGATCCGATTCATCGGCACAAGGACGTGCTGGCACACACAATTGCGGTTGTCGCCAAGACATCGCCGCGACTCAAGCTGCGGCTGGCTGCGTTGATGCACGACGTCGGGAAACCGCGTACGCGCGGCTTCGGACCGCAAGGGGTGACGTTCCATCATCACGAGGTCGTTGGCGCACGGATGACGCGCGAGCGCCTGACAAAGTTGCGATACCCGAGCGAGATCGTGGAGGACGTAACGACGCTCGTCGAGCTCCATCTGCGCTTCCACACGTATCGCATGGGTTGGACCGATAGCGCGGTGCGCCGGTACGTGCGCGACGCCGGCGAACTTCTCGAGGACCTCAACGAGCTCACGCGTTCCGACTGCACGACGCGTGATGCGCGCAAGGCCGCCGCGCTCGCGCAACGCATGGACGAGCTGGAAGCGCGCATCGCGGAGTTGCGCGAGCAGGAGGAGCTCGCGAAGATCAAGCCGCTGCTCGACGGCCGCCAGGTGATGGAATTCCTCGGCGTGCCTCCCGGCCCGATCGTGGGCGAGGCGTTGAAGTTCCTCCTGGACCAGCGCCTCGACGAAGGCCCGATGCCCGACGACGAGGCCTACCGTCGGCTCGCAGCGTGGGCGAAGGAACGGGGAATCGACACCGCCTGAGAAATCCTGCTGCGGCAAGAACCATGCGGCGCGACGCTGGAGTCGTGTTCGAACGTTTCACCGACCGGGCCCGGCGCGTCGTCGTCCTCTCACAGGAAGAGGCGCGTCTCCTCAATCACAACTACATCGGGACCGAGCACATCCTGCTGGGTTTGATCAGCGAGGGTGAAGGGGTCGCCGCGAAGGCGCTTGAAATGCTCGACGTCTCGCTCGACGCGGCGCGGGTCAGCGTGCACGAGATCATTGGCCACGGCGGTCAGGCCCCGACAGGTCATATCCCGTTTACACCGCGCGCCAAGAAAGTGCTCGAGCTCGCGCTGCGTGAGGCACTTCAGCTCGGGCACAACTACATCGGCACCGAGCACATCCTTCTCGGCCTGATACGCGAAGGCACCGGGGTCGGCGCGCAAGTGCTCGTGAAGCTCGGCGCGACGCTCGAACGCGTGCGCGCACAAGTAATCCAAGTTCTCTCCGGATTCGGCGGCCAGATGCACCAGGCATCGTTGCCCGCGGTCACCCTCCCGTCAGTTGCGGTTGCGACGCCGGGACCGCTGTTGCGGCAGGGAAACGCCTGCAGCTTCTGCGGGCGCGACCTCTGGGAGGTTGACCGCTACGTCCTCGCCGCACGCGCAAGTATCTGCAACGAGTGCGTGGATCGCGCTCGGGAGGCATTGCACGCGGCCGTCGACGACCGAACAGTGACGATGCCGCCCCGGGCCGCCGGCCCGTTGCCGATCGACGCCGACACGTTGGCGGCCATCAGCGACGCGTTCGTCGCGGCCTTCGACGGCGTTGACGCCGGTTCCTACGAGGATGCTCGTCAGGCCCGACTCTTGGCGCGGGCCGGCGCTCGTTACGGCTTCACAGCGCGGACCGTCGTCGAGAAGGTCCGGCTCGTCACCGAGGACCGGGCAGAAGTTCGGTTCGCGTTCGTGCTCGGCGGTCCCCACTCGACCTCGATCCCGCTCGAGGGTGAGGCCGTGCGGCAAGGCGGGATGTGGAAAGTCGCCACCGAGACGGTGGCCCAGCTGCTGCGAACGGCCGGGGTCGATCCGGACCCTGGTACTTAAAGGGCAAATCGTCCTAAACTGGTGGCGTGACAGGAGGCGAGGCTCAGAGGGACGACGGAGTCCCGGCCAACTCGAAACGCGCCGCGCCCGACGACCCGCGGGTGCGGGAGCTGCACGAGCTGGTCGGGCACGTGAACGTGCTGGCGGGCCCGGCGGCATCCCGCGCCGCGGGCCAAGCCGCTCCCCCTCCAGCCCCGGCTCCCGCCGCCGCCCCGACCACGACGTCGGCTGCCGCCCCGCCTGCCGCCGCCAACGCCGCCCCGGTGCCCGCCCCGACCGGGGACGTGCTGGACGAGCTCGACCGCATGGAGGCGGGGCTCCGGGCAGCAGCGCGCAACAACGCCGATGCCGGAGCGCGCTCCGCCAAGAAGGCCGCTCGCCGGGGCCGGGTCGAGCGATGCCTGGTGGCGTTGGTCGTCCTCGCCGCCTTCGTGTGGGTCGCCGACAACGCCCTCGGCTACGAGTTCTCGAAGGGGTCGGAACTTCGTGTGTTTGCCGCGGGCCGGGCGGCACGCGTCGAGGTACCGCGGGAGGGCCACCCCTTGGTCGACTGCTGGGAAACCGGGTCCGTCGAGAACGTGTGGAAAGCGGCACCGCCAATGGACCGGCTGGTGCCGTACCGATGCGGCGATGGCTTCGCCTCGGTCCTCGTGCCCGGTCCGATGTCGGTGTTCGCGTTGGGCACGGTCTTCTTCGGCATCCTGGTGCTGTTGTGGTCGTGGCGCCGCCGGCGCCGCGGCACCTGGTACTAGACGCCTTCCTTGCGCGCCCGCCACACCACAACCGTGGGTACCTGAGGCCCGGGATCTGCTGACTGCGCCGGCTCGGGCTCGAGCAGCACGTCAACGCGGTAGCCGGCGCGATGCAGCGACGCGAACACGTCGGCGAGCGTGCGCGGGAACACGCGGATCCGCTCGTCCTCGCGGGTGACCTCGGCGGGCTGCCTGTCGAAGTACGAACGTCGGACTTCGAGCACACCGAGCGGCAGCGAACCGGGGGCCGCGCCTTCCCGGCCAACGGCGAGCGCCATGGGGTGCTCGATCGAGAAGACGAACGGCGCGCCGGGCCGCAGGACGCGGTGTACCTGTCGGAAGAGCCGGTCGACGTCGTCGACCTCGCCGAGGACAAACGCGGCGAACGCGATGTCGATCGAGTCCGCGCGCAAGAACGCGAGGTCGGCCACGTCACCCTCGTGCCATTCGACCCGCGCCTCGGCGGCGTCGGCCAGCTTGCGGGCAAGTGAGAGCTGCGCAACCGACCGATCGAGCGCGATGACGTGGGCGCCCTGCTTCGAGAACGCGATGGCGTTCTCGCCACTTCCGCAGCCGAGGTCGAGCAGCCGCTTCCCCTTCACGTCGCCACACAGCCGCAATTCGGCTTCGGTGGGAGCGTCGGGCGCGTACGTGACCGTCTCGACGTCGGCCGCGCCGCCCCGGCGGGCAGCGATGCGGTCCCAGACTTCGGTGTTGGTCACGATCGCATTATGAACCGGGTCATGAACCGGCGGCGAAATCCTCGACCATCCGGTGGGCCTCGTCATCGTGGTACTGCACCGGCGGCGACTTCATGAAATACGCCGACGGGCCGAGCAACGGACCGCCAATGCCGCGGTCGAGCGCAAGCTTGGCGCACCGCACCGCGTCGATGATCACGCCCGCGGAGTTCGGCGAGTCCCACACTTCGAGCTTCAGCTCGATGTTGAGCGGGACGTCGCCAAAGTTGCGGCCTTCGAGGCGGATGTATGCCCACTTGCGATCGTTGAGCCACGGGACGTGATCAGACGGACCGATGTGCACGTGCTCGCTGCTGATGCCTTGGTCGATCTGGCTCGTGACCGACTGGGTCTTGCTGATCTTCTTGGACATCAAGCGCTCGCGCTCGAGCATGTTCTTGAAGTCCATGTTGCCGCCGAAGTTCAGCTGATACGTGTTGTCGATCGCGAGGCCGCGGTCTTCGAACAGGCGAGCGAGCAGGCGGTGCGTGATCGTGGCGCCGACCTGGCTCTTGATGTCGTCGCCGATGATCGGCACGCCGGCGACTTCGAACTTCTTTGCCCATTCCGGATTGCTCGCGATGAACACCGGAATCGCGTTCACGAACGCGACGCCCGCGTCGAGCGCGGCCTGCGCGTAGTGGCGCTGCGCGTTCTCGGATCCGACCGGCAGGTAGCTCACGAGCACGTCAGCGCGCGCGTCGCGTAACGCCTGCGCGACATCGACCGGCGCGGCGGGGCTCTCCTCGACGACCTCGCGGTAGAACTGGCCGAGACCGTCGAGCGTGGGGCCACGCTGCACGAGGACGCCGAGCTCGGGGACCTCGGCGAACTTGATCGTGTTGTTGATGCTCGTGAAGATCGCCTTGCCGAGATCGAGCCCGACCTTGTCGGCGTCGACGTCGAACGCCGCGACGAACTGGACATCGCCGACGTGGTAGCCGCCGAGGTCGACGTGCATCAGGCCCGGGACGCGCTCGGAGGGGTCGGCGTCTCGGTAGAACTCGACGCCCTGCACGAGGCTGCTCGCGCAGTTCCCGACGCCGGCGATCGCGACGCGGAACCTTGTTACGGGGAGAGGTGGGGGAAGTCATGCCGAAACTCCTTCGGGACGGTCTCCGAGCTGCTCCGCGCGCTCTTGCGCGATGAGCTCGTCGATCCATTCAAGATCGTGCTGGGTGGACGTGGCCCGATGCTCGAGCAACGCCCGGGTGTAGCGGTCTATTGCCCGCGTCGCGGGCTTGCGCTCGGTGGCGAGCCGCTGGGTCAACTGCGCCCGACGCCGCTCCAAGAACGCGAGCCGGCCGGCCGGCTCGAGATAGCGACAGAACGAGAGCTTCAGTGCGAAGGCCCGCTCGTCGTCGCCGGCCTCGTCGGTGAGGAGCTCGGTGAACAGCGCTCGCCCGCGGTCGGTGATGCGGTACGCCTTGCGGGTGCGGCGGGTCGAGCGCACCCGGCGCCGCTGCCGGGCGGCCGCGAGATCGCCGGTGAGCGATCCGGTCGGGACGAATCCCGCTCCGGCGCTCCCGGCGCCGGCGTCCTCGTCGACCTCTTCGATCTCGCCACCCCGCTCCAGGCGGCGCAGTGCGGGATACAGGGACCCAAACGAGATGCCCCACAGGGGCCCAAGGGTCTCCGACAACCGCTTCTTCAGCTCATAGCCGTGCCGCGGTTGCTCGGTCAGCAGACCCAGGACGGCCAGTTCCAACATGTGTTCCACGATATATCGAAACGATATATCGTGCAACCCATTCCTGTGCAATATGCAGGTATTCCGGCCGGTTCGCGGCCGGCACGTGTCGCGGCCCGCTGGTAGGCGCGTCGACCGCGCGCTCCGCGGATGAGCGCAACGACGCCCGCCTCTACACTTTCGCCACAATGCATCGCGTCACTGACTACGCGTTGGCACGCCGTGCCGTGTTACGCGACTTCCGCCGCGGTGCGCTAACGCGTCTCGAGGTGTGCGACGCGCATCCCGAACTGATGCGGGCCGCGCAATGCATCGGCGCTGACCTCGAAGACGAGTGCCCGGTCTGTGGCGCGGGGAACCTTCGGCTCGTTTCGTATGTCTATGGCGACAAGCTGAAACAGGCGAACGGCCGCGCCATCAGCAACGAGGCCGAATTGCGAAAGCTCGGCGCGTCGTGTGACGAGTTTGCGTGCTACGACGTCGAGGTCTGTGTCGAGTGCCGCTGGAACCATCTGCGGCGGCAGTCGCTGCACGGCCGCCTTCACGCAAGCTGACGCGATCGCCTCGTGCCGGACGAAGCCGAGGCCGCCGAACGAAGCGATGACGTCGTGACATCGGCGGCGCTTGTACGCGATCTCGCGCCGCGCTCGGCGTGCCCGAACGTGTGACGGTGATGGTGCACTCGTCACTTTCTCGACTCGGCTGGGTCGCGGGCGGCGCCCAAGCCGTCGTCGAAGCGCTGCGGGAGGTTGTCGGCCCGGAAGGCACCCTGGTGATGCCGGCCCATTCCGGCCATCTCAGCGAACCGAGTCTCTGGCATCACCCCCCGGTGCCGGAGGCGTGGTGGCCCGTGATCCGGGCC
The DNA here is from genome assembly GCA_963837155.1 of uncultured Actinomycetes bacterium. GTDB lineage: Bacteria > Actinomycetota > Acidimicrobiia > IMCC26256 > PALSA-610 > DASQHW01. The sequence continues at coordinate 801,008 of CAWIMB010000001.1, forward strand.
GAGACGCCGGCGTTCGACCCGCAGCTCACGCCGACGCGCGAGATGGGCGCCGTCGTCGAATGCTTCCGTCACGCGCCGGGCGCCGTGCGGAGCGCGCACCCCCGACACTCCTTCGTTGCGCTTGGTCCGCTCGCCGGAGCAATCGTTGCCGACCACCGCCTTGGCGCGAGCCTGGGTGAGCATTCGCCACTGGCGCGGTGCTACGAGCGTGACGCGCTGGTGCTGTTGCTCGGCGTCGGGCACAGCAACAACACGTCGTTGCATCTCGCCGAGGCGCGCGCCGACTTCCCGCGCAAGACTCTCCGAAACGGTTCGCCGGTTCTCGTTGAGGGACAGCGGCAGTGGGTCGTGTACGACGAGGATGAGATCGACAGCAGCGACTTCGAAAAGATCGGCGCCGCATTCGCCGAGACCGGCCGGGAGCGCGCGGGCGATGTGGGAGGAGGCACCGCGCGCCTGATGCCGCAGCGGGCGATCGTCGACTTCGCCGTCACGTGGATGAACACCAACCGCCGGTAGGTGTCAGCTCGACTCGTCGGCGTCGTCTTCCGCGGGCTCGCACGGGTACTGCGACACACACGAGACGCACCAGAGCTCGGCGTCGGGAACGACCGTGTGCGACGGCGGGTGCTCCCACGTCTCAGGCACGACATCAGACGCGCCGCACGAGCACGAGTTCGTCGTCGACAAACCCGCAGTTCTCGCACGCTCGTTCGGTCATAGGGCTCCGGTCATCGGGCCCGCATTCTGACTGGCCGTTGCCGTGGTGTGTAAGGGCCTTCTTTGGGTACCCTGATGGCTGCCGCCGGGAGCCGAGGGTGCCCTGGACGGTGGAGGTTGGTCAGATGACCGCTCGCGTCAGCGCGCCGCGTCACGGCGCCCGACGTCGCTGCCCGCAAGGCCGACGGTGGGGAGAGCGGGACGAACCCGCCCCTCGTCATGGTCACCGCGTACGACGCGCCTTCCGCCCGCACAGCCGATGCCGCCGGAGTCGACGTGATTCTCGTCGGCGACTCGGTCGCCATGGTCGTGCTCGGCTACGACGACACGCTGCAGGTGACGACCGACGACATGGCGCATCACGTTGGCGCCGTCGCACGGACACGGCCCAACGCACTCGTCGTCGCCGACCTTCCCTGGCTGAGCTATCACGTCAGCCCGCAGGAGACCGTGCACAACGCAGCGCGCCTCGTGCGCGCGGGAGCGGGCGCGGTGAAACTCGAAGGCGGTCGCAAGCGTCTCGACGCGGTGCGCGCCATCATCGACGCCGAGATCCCGGTGATGGGCCACATCGGGCTCACCCCGCAGTCGATTCACGCCCTGGGTGGGTTCAAGGTGCAGGGAAAGGGTCTCGACGCGGCCAAGGCACTCGCGGACGATGCGATCGCGCTCGCTGATGCCGGCGTGTTCGCGATCGTGCTCGAATGCGTCCCGGACGGTGTGGCGAGGATCATCACCGAGTCGATTGCGGTTCCGACGATTGGAATCGGCGCCGGGCGGCACTGCGACGGCCAGGTACTCGTCTGGCACGACCTGCTCGGGTTCTCGGGAACGGCGCGCCGCGCGCCCAAGTTCGTGCGCCAATACGCGTCGCTCGAGGTGGATGCGACCGCGGCGATCGAACACTTCTGCGCGGACGTGCGCGCCGGCTCGTATCCGGCGAGCGCCGAGACGTACCACATGACCGATCAGATGGCCGATGCCCTCGGCCTCTACGGCGGAACGATCGCCGAGCCCGAGCTCGCGCAGTAATACATACACGTGTCGTCGTGCGTCCGGGTGATCACCGCGCTCGTTGTCAGCGTGGCGTTGCTCGTCGGGTGCGGCAGCGGCAAGGGCGGAGGTCACGGTGGCTTGCGTTTTGTCTCGACCGGCACGGCCCAATCGCCGTTCGCCGACTTCGGGGAGAACCGCCTCGCGCTCGGCGATCGGTGCCTGCGCGTCCTTGTCGCGTCGACCCAAGATCAACGCGTGCAGGGGTTGCGCGACGTGCGATCACTCGCCCCGTACGACGGCATGATCTTCGTGTACGACCAGGACACCAACGCGCGCTTCACGATGGCCAACACGCCGTTGCCGCTCGAAATCAGGTTCTTCGATGCCGGCGGTACGCCCGTCAGCCGGACGCTGATGGCGCCGTGCCCGACCGGTACCGACGCAACTTGCCCCGTCTATAGCAGCCAGGGTCGCTACCGCTACACGCTCGAGCGTCCGGCTCCCGCGTCAGGGGGCGGCTCGCTCGCCAGCTGCGCCGGCTGACCGCGAGTTAACGCGTCAGCGACACCTTGTTCGCAACGCTGTAGTCGACGCCGTAGCCGGCAGTATTCGCGCTGGTGAACTGTGTCCCACCGCGCGCGCCAGTCGCGATGTCGAGGTGGTCACCAACATGCGGCACGTAGCCGTTGGTGAGCGTTACGTGGAGCGTTCCCGAAACCGAGGCGGAACCGGTGACGCGAAGCTGCCCGACGCTCGACGCATTCTGGACGGACGCGTCGAACGTTGCGGACGCTTGTTGCACATAGTCGGTCCCCACGATGAGTGTGACGCCGGCTTCGACAGCCAGAACGCCGGCGTTCGTAAAGGAACGCTGGATCGCGCGGGTGCCGCCGCCGGCAGCCTCGGCGCGGACGGTGCCGTCGGACGTCAGATCACCGGACACACCTGCGACGAAGCCACCGCCGTTGGACCGGAGGCGGATCGTCCCGTGATTCGTCAGCGCGCCCGAGCCGGCCACGAGCGTCGCGTTGTGCGCACCGCCGAAGCCGTCATCGCCGCCGATCACGTCGACCGTCTGTCCGGCCCGAATCTCGCCGGTGAAGATCGCGAATCCGCGTGCGATGAACGTTCCGGTGTTGCCCGCGTTCAGGTTCACGGCTCCCGTGAGAACATCGATACCGCCATTGATCGTTCCGCCGTTGTCGGTGAAGGTCGGAACGGGGTTTGCGTCGAGCAAGAGCCCGCGCCCGGCAGCAGCATCGATATCCAAGCGCGCGCCGTTCTCGTGAACCATCGTGCTGCCGTCGCTCATTCGGACCAACCCGTGAATCGTCATCGTCGAACCGGGCTGGTTGGTCCACGTCGGCGGCGCGCACGACGTGGGGCTGCAGTGGTACTGCAACGTCGTCGCGTCGGCGACCTCGGCGGCCCCGGCATTGTCGAAGTCGCCGCCCAGAACTGCATCGCCGGCGCCGATGACGCGGAAGACGCCGTCAGCCGCGTTCGTCAGATCGCCGATGACGCTCGCGACATCACCAACGTTTGGCGCGGTTGCGACAAGGTCGCCGTGGTTCGTCAGGCCTGAGGCGACCAACCACGCGTTCGTGCCGCCAGCGGGTTGTACGTTGACGAGCTGACCGCGCCGTATCGTGCCGCCCAGTGTCGTGAGGCCGTGAACGTCGAATGTTCCGGTCGACCCCGCGTTCAGCTGCAGTTGCGCACCGACGAGTTGGATCCTGCCGAAAATGGTCCCGCCGTCGTCGACGAAGGCGGACGTGTTTCCTCCGCTTGCATCACCGACCCGAAGTGTTCCGGCCGCGCCGACCGTGAGGACGGCGCCGGCCTGATGCACCATCGTTTGGGAATCGGGCCGAACCTGCAGTGCGCCGTGAATGACGGTCGACGATCCGGCGAGGTTGGTCCACGTCGAGGGATCGGCGCTGCCGCCGCAACATTGGAGCGTCGCGTGAACGATGACCGAACCCACGTTGACGACGTCGCCGCGCATCGACGCTACGCCGGTTCCCGTGATCTCCAGCGTGCCATCGGCGGCGACTTCGACGGAACTCCCGCCGAACAGGATCGTCGCACCGGTCGCAGTGCCCAAATGCAGCGTGCCATGGTCGACGATTGAGTTCGCGACGAGGTAGCCGCCGCTCTGCACGTCGACCGTCACGCCAGCGCCAATGGTCACGTCGCTCGCCTGCGCAGAGCTCACGGTTACGGTGTACGCGCCGTCCAGGAGGCGTACAGAGTCGCTCGGCCCGGGAACACCGGGAGGAGTCCAACGCGTCGCGTCGTCCCAGAGCCCGCTCCTGCCCGGCGATGCCCACGTCTTCGTGCCGGGCGAGAAGGTGTCGACCGAGACGGTGGCCGAGGCCGACATCGGATGTTTCTCAACCGTTCTCATGGTGAGGACGTTCGGGCCGACGGTGTTCAGCACGGCACCGTCGACGAAGGTGTGCGTTCCGTTGTCAGATCGCTTGCCTACTGTCATCGAATAGTCCGCCGGCAGGGTCGCGCCGCCCGCGCTATTCGAGAAGTGCACGACCCGCTTGAATTTCGGGTCGACGTTGCCGAACGCGTCCTGCCCGGCGACCGTGAGTGTCACGGGCGTGCCCGCATTCGCGTACGTCGGCGCGTCGAGAACGAGGTGTGTCGCTGTTCCCGGCTTCGTCACGAACGTCGGCTCGGGAACGAGGCCCGTGAAACCCGACCCCGCAGGGGCGACCGCGGGATGGAACGTGGAAATCATTGCGGCGGTCGGGACGCGTGCTGCCTTCCACGTGAGCTTCAACGACTTGCCGGGGGCACAGTTGATATCGAGGAGGACGCGGCTCGCGCTGCCGATCGGGCTCACCGAGTTGAGCACGGCGTTCGCGCAGCTGTTCGACGTGATGCGCAGGAAGCTCGCGGCGGCCGGGTTGGACGTCTGCGGCACGCTGAAGCCGGCAGGCACGTCGATACGCACCTGGCCGGTGAACGGCACCGACTTGCTTGCGGTGTACGTGATGGTGAGCGTCTTGCTCGCGCCGACGTCGGCCGCCGTCGGGGAGAGCTTGACGACGCCGGTCGACGATGCGGTCCCTTTCGCGGCTCCGGCCGCGGGCACCCACGCGGTGGTGCCGCACAGCAAGGCTGCTGTCAATGCCAAGGCGCGAACGAAGATCGGCCCCTGGTCCCGCATGATGCCCTCCCGCCCGGCGACGAACCGGCCTAAACTACTCTTCTAGGTAAGAAGGTGTAAATAGGTCTCTGGGGTCGGCGCGGCGTGCCGGTGCGGTCTCAACGTGTCCGGTGTGCCGCAGCGGCCCACGTTTTCGTGACCTGGAGAGCGCGCCGTGCGCGAACGGCGGCGGCGCGCTTGGCGCATGCGCTACATGTCGGCTTCGTCAGCGTGATTTTGTTTGCTGCGCCGTAGTTGACGTTGTACCCGGCGGTATTCGCGGTCGTGAACTTCGTTCCGGCCCGTGCCCCGATCACAACGTCGCGATGCTCACCGGCGTGCGGCACGTAACCGTTCGTAAGTGTCACGTGCAGCGTGCCGGAGAGTGAGGTGGGCTGATCGACCCCGCTCGGCGTCGTCGGACCCCCGACGCGCAGTTGCCCGAAGCTGGACCCGCTCGCGACGGACGTGTCGAACGTCCCCGTCGACTGCTGCACGTAGTGGTCGACAACGAGCAGCGTCACTCCGGCGTCAACCGCAACCGTGCCGGCGTTCGTGAACGACTGGATCGCGACGAGGTGTCCACCCGCAGCCTCGGCGCGCACGACACCGTCGGACACGAGATCGGAGGTCACAGCGGAGACGAGGGCGTCGCTCGTCGAGCTGAGACGGATCGTCCCATGGTTCGTCAGCGGACCTATGCTCCCAAGTTCGGCGCTGCGCGCATTCCCGAAACCGTCGGGCCCACTGACGACGTCGACGGTTTGGCCACTTGAGATCGTGCCGATGATGTAGCTGAAGCCGTGCACCACGAAGGTACCGGTATTGCCGGCGTTTAAATTCACTCCGCCAATCGCGATGTCAACTCGGCCGTTGATGACACCGCCGTTGTCGGTGAACCTCGCGGAAGGGTCGTCGAGCAGGAGCCCGTGGCCGGTCGTCGCATCGATGTCGAGGCGCGCGCCGGTCTCGTGGACCATGTCGTCGTTGTCCAACTGAACGAGCCCATGAATCGTCGTGATCGAACCGAGCTCGTTCGTCCACTTCAGGACGCTCGCGCACGACGAGACGCAACCCAGCTGGCGCAACGTGGTCGGCGTAGCGACGTCGAGAGTTCCCGCGTTGTCGAAATCGGAGAACAGGACGACGTTTCCTTCGCCTTGAACGTGCATCACGCCGTCGGCGGCGTTCGACAGTTGTCCGATCCAGACTTGGTCGCCCGGGTTCGAAGCGGTCGCGACGAGCTCGCCGTGGTTCAACAACGGCGGGAACGACAGAAGCTGGACGAGCCCGGATTCGGGATCGGCGGTTACACGTTGTCCCCGTGCGATCGTGCCGCTGATATTCGAGGTCTCGTGAACATCGAAGTCGCCGGTAGTCCCAGCGTTGAGTTGCAGGTATGTGTATGCGAGCCCGATCGTGCCGTTTATCGTTCCGCCGTCATCGACAAAGTTCGAAAATGGCGAGCCGTGTGTGCCGCCGACGAGAAGCGAGCCGGCCGGGTCGACCGTGAGCGTTGCGCCGGCTTGATGCACGATCGTTTGAGACTCGGGCCCTATCTGCAGCGCGCCGCGCACGACGGTCGTCGAGCCTGCGAAGTTGGTCCAGGCCGCCGGGAAGGTGCTGTCGTTGCCGCAACACCCGACCGTGGTGTCGACCGAGACCGAACCTCTGTTAGCTACGTCACCGCGGAGCCCCAGCGAACCGTCTCCGGTCGCAATCAACGTTCCGTCGCTTGCGACGTCGATCGACGTCGAGGTGACGAGTATTAGCGCGCCGCCCGCGGTGTTCACATGGATAGTGCCGTGGTCGACGATCGATTCTCCCGCGCCGAGGACGCCGAAGCCGTTTTCGCTCTCGAGATCGACGGTCACGCCGTGACCAACCGTCACGCTCGTCACTTCAGCATGAGTCGCCGTCACGGTGTAGGTGCCTTCGGGCAGCAGCACCGCGTCGGTCGACGCCGGGACACCCGGAGGGCCCCACTTCGCGGCGTCGTCCCAGGACCCACTCGTTCCGGGCGCCGCCCACGTCTTGGTCGCGCCCGCCGTCGCGCCCGCGGCTGGCGCCCAGGCGCCGACGATCAGCAAGGCTGCCGACAGCACCGAGGCGCGCACGAACATCGACCGCTGGTCGCGCACTGGCCCCTCCCGCCCGGTGACGAACTGTCCTAAACTATGTGTCTGCCTAATAAGGTGTAAATAGGTCGCACGGGGTATATGGGGAGCGACGTTGCGATTCATTCGAGGCACTGCTCTGGCGATGGCCGTCGCGCTGTTCGCAGCCGGTTGCGGCGGGAGCAGCTTCAAGGCGGATCCGGCCGGCGACCTGGCACGGGCAAAGCGCGCACGGCTAGTAGCCGCTGACCTTCCGGAGTTCAAGGCGACCCGGCACAAGAAGAGCAGCCAGGACACGGAGAAGGAGGATCGGAAGCTCGCCAAGTGCTTGCAGGTCGACGCGAGCGTGTTCGACGAGACGCCAGGCGCTCAGGTGGCGGATTCTCCCGACTTCGTGCAGGGGGACTTGCGCGTCGAAAGCAGAATCGAGATCGACCCCAAGAAGAGCGACATCGACAAAAGGTTCGCGCGAGCTCTCGGCCAAAGAATTCCCGAGCTGTTTCGAGAAGTTCTTCAAGGCGGTGATCGCATCCGGGAGTTCCTCCGACCCGGCCGTGAAGATCGGCGCACCGGCGGTTAGTCGGATCAACGCGAGCATCGGCGATAGCAGCGTGGGGTTTGCCTTCAAGATCACGGCGAGCAAGTTCGGTGTGAAGCGCGTGCTCTACGGGGACGCGCTCTTTGTGCAACGCGGCCGCGCCGTCGTCATGTTGTCGACCCTCAGCATCGACATGCAGTTCGATCCCGACCTCGAGGTCGCTCTTCTCAAGAAGATGGTGAAGCGGCTCGACGGGGGTCGAGACACAAAGCCGTTGCGTGCGGCCACCGTGACTCCATCGACGCCTCTTTCCGCGGCCGCGCTTCGCGATCTCGTCGTTATCGTGCCGCCGCCATTTGTGAAGGTGCCCGACGCAGAGAGCAACACCGGCTTGTTGGAGTTCGGGAACCCGAACTCCGCGAAGATCGACGTGCCGTTCGTGACAGCTGAAGATTTGCGGGTCGCGAAGTTCCAGCGTGGATGGGACAAGATCTACGGCGCGCCCAACGGCGCGAGCATCCTCGTCGGTGTGTTGCAGTTCGCTTCCACGCGTGGGCCGGAGGAGTTGTCGGCGGGCTTTTCCTTACATCGCGAAGCGGGTTTTCACCAGCGGGCGGTGCAGGCAGTGCCCGACGCCACAGCCCAGATCGGCCCGGTACCGGAAGGGCGCTCCTCGGTCTCCACGATGTATCCGCTGGGACGCTTTCTGGTGATCGTCATCGTCGTCGGCCCGCCTGGTGTGTACGACTACGACTCGCTGCTGGACGAGTTCGCGCGGATTCAGCGCGCCCGATTGCCGTAGACGAAACGACGGACTATCTCCGCGCGTCGAGCTCGTCGACGAGGTTGGGGATCGCGCGGTCGAGGATGCGGCCGTAGACGCGCGCGAACACTGGACCGACGACCCGCGCGGTTGCGCCCGAGCCGTCGATGGTGAACGTGATCCGTGTGCCGCCGGTCGGCGAGGGCTCGAGACGATGGTCGTAGTCGAGCGTTGTGCCGAGGAACTTGCCGCGCCACGACCACGAGTGCGGCGCGTCGAGCGCGGTCATCCGAAACGTCGTCGGTGCTGCAGGCTTCAACAACAACCGGCCACGCGTTCTCGCAGTGAGCGGGCCGTCCGGATCCAGCGTGACTTTTCGGATGTGCTTCGCCCATGAGGGCCACGCGGTCACGTTCGAAAGATGCGCCCATGCACCGCTTGGGTCAGCTTTCGTCGTGAACGATCGTTCGACGAGCCTGGTCACTGTCGCACCCCCCGTGTAGCGTCCTCGCCGATAGGACACGTCGAGTGATCTGCTAGCTTTCACCGGTTCACAACCGAGATCCTGCCCCTACGGCGGCCCACATGGCGTGGTGTCCGGGCAACGGGGCCCGCAGCATGAGCTGCGGTCCGAAGGAGGTACCGGCCATGCCGACGCCGGCATTGCGGCCGTACGAAGTGATGATCATCGTCGACGCGGACCTGGACGAGGAGACGATCCGGGCAGCCGTCGAGCGGTGGCTCCAGTTGATCGAGTCCCGTGGCGCCGAGCGCGGCCACGTCGACTACTGGGGCAAGCGCCGTCTCGCCTACGAGATCAAGCGCAAGCCAGAGGGCTACTACGTGGTGGCCCAGGCTCGTGCCGAACCGCAGGCGATGGACGAACTGCACCGGGTGCTCTCCCTGGCCGACGAAGTCATCCGCCACAAGGTGCTCCGCATCCCGGAGAAGGTCTACGGACCTCCGAGGGCTGCGGGTCCCGCGCCCGCGGCGGAACACGCGTAGGGAGAAGCGAACATGGCAACGGACTCGAACAGCATCACGATCTCGGGAAACATCACTCGTGAGCCGGAGATGCGCTACACGCCGAGCGGAATCTCGAAGGTGACCTTCGGCGTCGCGGTGAATCGCTCGTGGCGCAACCAGCAGAGCCAAGAGTGGGAGGAGCAGACCAGCTTCTTCAACGTCGTCGCGTGGCGTCAGCTCGCCGAGAATGTCAGCGCGTCGCTCACCAAGGGCTCGCGCGTCGTCGTGAGCGGACGGCTCGAGCAGCGCAGCTGGGAGACCGAGGCGGGCGAAAAGCGGTCGATCGTCGAGATCGTCGCCGATGACGTGGCGCCGAGCCTGCGTTTCGCCACTGCCGAGGTCCACAAGGTCGAGCGCAGTGGGCCCGGCGGTGGCGGTTCTAGTGGCGGTGATTCCGGCGGAGGGGGAGGGGGCCGCGCACCGCGCCGACCCCGGCCGGCGCCGGTGGCGGCAACTACGACGAGTTCGGCGAGGAACCTTTCTAGATGGCGCAGCGCAGAGAGAAGAAGGGTGCGCCCTCCAAAGACCGGCGTCCCGCCAAGAAGAAAACGTCGATCCTCACGACCGAGAACATCGATTGGGTCGACTACAAGGACGTGAACCTGCTGCGGCGGTTCATGTCCGAGCGAGCAAAGATCCGGGCGCGGCGCGTCACCGGCAACAGCCAGCAGCAACAGGTCGCGGTGGCACGTGCGATTCGCGTCGCACGCGAAATGGCGCTGCTCCCGTACAGCGTGCGGCAGGTGACGCAGCGCTCGAAAGGCCGGCGCGACCGCGACCGGGGTGACCGCGACGACCGCGAGTTGCGTCCCGAGCGCGAGCCCGAGGCGGTGAGTGTCGACGCCGAGGAACTCGAAGGTCTCGAAGGTATTGACGAGGAATTGGTTGACGTGACCGCCGACGGGGAGGACGGGGAGGAATGAAAGTCGTTCTCCGCGCCGACGTAGACAACGTGGGCAACAAGGGCGACATTGTCGATGTCGCCGACGGCTACGCGCGCAACTTCCTCGTCCCGCGCGGCTTGGCGTTGAAGGCATCAGCCGGGATCCAGAAGCAGGCGGACGCGATGCGGCGGAATCGTGAGGCGCGCGACCGGCGCGATCGCGAAGCCGCCCAGGCGCTCGCGGCCCAGTTCGAGGGCCGGACGATCACGATCAAGGCCCAGGCGGGCGCCGAAGGCCGGCTGTTCGGATCGGTGACCTCGGTCGATGTCGCCGACGCTGTGCACAAGCAGACCGGAGCCGAGATCGACCGCCGGAAGATCAACCTCGACGAGCCGTTGAAGGAGCTCGGCGGGACCGATCTCCAGGTCCGGCTGCATCCCGGTGTGGTGGCGAACCTTCATGTTGAGGTCGAAGCGGCGAGCTGACGCTCCCTTCCACACCGTCGTCCACAACTGTTGTCCACAACCTGTGGATCAACCGCGTCCGCGGGCATCCGCGTGGGTGGCGCACCCAGCCGTCACAATCCACAGCGATGTGGACGGGCAGCGGAGGGATCCACAACAAAGACACACGGTTGTGCCTCTTACGACGCACAGGCTCCACGCGCGACGCTCGTGGGCCGGTGCGGACGGGATAGGGGAATCGTGGCCCAATCGATCGATATCGATCTTGTCGAGACGGCGCGTCGCCGCAGCTCGGGCGGCCGCATCCCGCCGCACAACCTCGAGGCCGAGGAGTCACTGCTCGGGGCGATGATGCTCTCGCGCGAAGCGATCACCGCCGCCGTCGAGGCGCACCTCGATGCCGCCGCCTTCTACAAGCCCGCCCACGGCGCGATCTACGAGTCGGCGTTCGCACTGCACACTCGGGGCGAGCCGGTCGATCCCGTGACCGTTGCCGAGGAGCTGCGACGGGCGTCGCAGCTCGACCAGCTCGGGGGCCGCGCCACGCTGCTGCGGATCCAGGCGTCGACACCGGCGTCGGCGAACGCCGCGCATTACGCCCAGATTGTCGCCGAGCTGGCGATGCTGCGGCGGCTGATCGAGACCGCGGGCGAGATCCAGGAAATGGCGTACTCGGGAGACGATGCCGTCGACGTCACGCTCGACCGCGCCGAATCGGCGATCTTCGAGGTCGCCGAGAAGCGCGTCACCGACTCGCTTGTGCCGCTCTATCCGGCGCTCGAAGAGACGATGAACCAGCTCGAGGCGCTGTACGACCGCGAGAGCGACATCGTCGGCACCGCCACGGGGTACCACGACCTCGATGGCATCCTGCTGGGTCTGCAGCCGTCGACGCTTTCGATCGTCGCCGCCCGTCCGGGCCAAGGGAAGACCTCGTTCGCGCTCGGACTCGCACAGCACGTCGCAGTGCACGGCCGCAAGCCGGTCATGTTCTTCTCTATGGAGATGGGCCACCTCGAGCTCACTAAACGGCTGCTCGCCGCCAAAGCCCGCGTCCCGTCGCGCAAGCTGCAGACCGGTCGCCTCGGCGAGCACGAATGGCCACGCGTCAACCAGGCCGTCGGGCGGTTGGCCGAAGCACCGTTCTTCATCGACGACAATCCGCACTGCACGGTCATGGAGATGCGCGCCAAGGCCCGCCGCATCAAGGCTCGGTATGGCGACCTGGGATTGATCGTGGTCGACTACCTGCAGCTCATGACGTCGCACAACAAACGGATAGAGAGCCGGCAGGTCGAGGTTTCCGAGATGTCGCGCGGGCTGAAGATCCTTGCCCGCGAGCTCGAAGCGCCGGTCGTGTGTCTCTCGCAGCTGAACCGCCAACTCGAGTACCGCCAGGACAAGCGGCCGATGCTCGCCGACCTGCGCGAGTCCGGGTGCCTCACCGCGGACGCGAGCATCACGCTCGCCGATGGCACCACGGAGACGATCGGCGAGCTGTACGAGCGCGACGCGCACGATGTCGACGTGATGACGCTCGATGAGCACCTGCGGCTCGTACCCGGTCGGATGTCGCGCGTCTTCGCGAGCGGCACGAAGACGGTCTTCGAATTGCGGCTCGCGTCCGGGCGTACGGTCACCGCGAGCGGCAACCATCCGTTCCTCACCCTCGACGGTTGGGTGCATCTCGAAGACTTGCGCGTCGGCACCCATGTCGCGTCGTCGCGGTTCGGCGGCCCCGAGGTCGACGTATTGCGCGACACCGTGCCGCGCGAGATCTGGGACTACATCGAGCGCAAGGGGCTGCTCGTCAATGGCTCAATGCGCGCGCACGATCTTGTCGAACGCTTGGGCGAGGCCGAGGGCGGCAACTTCCGGGTCTACGAACAGGGTGTTTCCCGCGCGCTGATGCGGCGGATCGCTGACGCCCTGCCCGACCAATTCCTGGCGGATCTTGGCACTAGCGATGTGCTCTGGGACGACGTGGTCGCGATCGAGCCGAAAGGCGAGGCGCCGGTGTTCGACGCCACCGTGCCCGCCACGCAGAACTTCGTGGCGAACGACATCGTCGTGCACAACAGCATTGAGCAGGACGCCGACGTCGTGATGTTCATCTATCGCGACGAGTACTACAACCCCGAGTCCGAACAACGCGGGCTCGCCGAGATCATCGTTGCCAAGCACCGCAACGGTCCGGTGGGCCAGGCCAAGCTCGTGTTCCACGCGGACTACACGACGTTCGAGAACGCGGCTCACGAATAATTCGTCTCCCCGTCACATCGACATCCCGGCGGACGTCGGAAGAGCATGCAGACGACCACGCTTCCTGCTCGCCAGCAATCCGACACGATGGCGATCGCTTCGCTCGTCGCCGGTATTGCCCAATGCATGCTGCTGCTGCCCGCCACGGTCGCCGCGATCGTGTGCGGCCACATCGCCCGGCGCCGGATCCGCGATGGTGAGGCGGACGCCACCAACAACGGGTTCGCGACCGCCGGCTTGACGTTGGGCTACATCGGTCTCGCGATGCACCTGCTCATCGCGGTGGCCTTCGCCGCACTCATCTTCGCCCGCGCCGCGTAGTTCCCCGACATGAACACCTTGCCTCTCAAGTCTCCGAAGCCCGATCGGGTCGCGGTCGCGTCGCTCGTCGCAGGTATCGCGCAGTGCGTGCTCCTGCTCCCGGCGACGATCGCCGCGATTGTCTGCGGCCATGTCGCCCGCCACCGGATTCGGCGCGCGGGCGCAGCCGCAAGCGGCCGGGGCTACGCGGCAGCCGGGCTCACGCTCGGGTATGTCGGGCTCGTGGTCCAGGCACTCGTCGCGACCGCGATCATCGTGGTCGTGGTGGCCTCGGGACCTGTCCTCGAGGGCGTCGGTGCGGGCCTCACCGGATACCAGTTCAGCCAAGACGTGAGCCGCGACGCGTCGGCACACGGCCTGGGCTCGCGGCGGGATCCCGCTGCAATCGCCCGAGTCGTGCGGTCCAACAGCACCTACGCGACCGCGCACCTTGCCGACGGCACTCCGGCGACGAGTGCGAGCCGGGCCCAGTGGGCGTTCAGTGGTTGGCGGGTGCAGCTCGACGTCGCCGGCGGGCACGCGACGTGCATCACGCTTCCGGAGACTGCGAGCGCGCAGCCGACGGTGGTCTTCGACCGCTGCCGTTAGTCGAACACGGCGGTGCGGCGGCCGTACACGATCACGCGGTGCTCGAGGTGCAGGCGCACCGCTTCGGCCAACACGACCGCCTCGAGGTCGCGTCCGCGCCGCTCCAGCCGCGACGGATCGTCGCGGTGTGACACCGGCATCACTTGCTGGGCGATGATCGGGCCTTCGTCCAGCGCCGGGGTGACGTAGTGGGCGGTCGCGCCGATCACTTTCACCCCCCGCTCGTGCGCCTGCGCGTACGGACGCGCGCCTGCGAACGACGGCAGGAACGAGTGATGGATGTTGATCATGCGGCCGCTCCAGCGCTCGACGAGCCACGCCGGGAGGATGCGCATGTACCGCGCGAGCACCACGAGATCGGGAGCACGTGCGTCGAGGAGCGCACCGACGGCACGCTCTTGCTCCTCGCGGTCGCCGTCGTCCACCGGAAGCACATGGAACGGCAGGCCGAACTGCGACACCATCTGAACGTTTGCGTCGTGGTTCGACGCGACCAGCACGGCTTCGCCGGGAAGCTCGCCCAACGCGAATCGCACCAGGAGGTCGCCGAGGCAGTGACCCTGGCGCGACGCAAGGATCGCGACGCGGGGCCGGTCGCCGAGATCGTGTACTTGCCAGTCCATCGCGAAGCGTTGTGCGATCGGCGCGAACGCGTCGGCGAGCTCAGCCCGGGAGCTGTCGACGTCGAACTCGATCCGTTGCAGGAACAGTCCCGCCTCGGGATCTGAGTGCTGATCGGCCTCGACGATGTTGCCGCCCGCGTCGGCCACGAAGGCGCCAACCGTCGCGACGATGCCCGGCCGGTCCGGGCACTTCAACAACAGAGCCGCGCGCACGGATCTTCGATCGGCCGGAGCCTGGCCGAGAACAGCTCAGAAAAGCGTGAGCCCGGGACCAACACCATCACGCAATGTGTCGAGGTCGATTTCGATGCAGGCCACGCCCTTGCTCTCGGCGTACACCTTCGCCTGCGGCTTGATCTGCTGCGCAACAAGCATCCCCACGGTGGGCGCGAACCGGGGATCGCGGTCGAGCCGTTCCTGGTATCGCAGCAGCTGCTCGACGCCTGCGATCTCGCCGACCCGTTTGACCTCGACGACGACGGTGCGGCCCTGCGCGTCGCTGCACAGCAGATCGACCGGGCCAATGTCGGTCGGGTACTCGCGGCGTATCAACGTGAGGTCGTCGCTCAATGCTGCAACCCGCGCCGCGATGAGCTGCTGGAGTTCGGCCTCGACACCGTCCTTTTCGAGGCCCGGGTCGGCGCCGAGCGAGAACGTCGTGTCGTGCACGATTTCCAGCAGCTCGATCCGCAGCGTCTCGCCCTTGGCGTTGCGCGCGACGATCTCGTCGTCGGAGGCGGTGATCGTGCACGGCGGGCTCATCCAGTTCAGTGGCTTGTACGCGCGGGCGTCGGAGTGCACCGCGACCGACCCGTCGGCCTTGCACACGATGAGCCGCAGGGCGGGCTCGAGCCGGGCCCCAAGGCGGCCCTCGTAGCTCACCGCGCAGCGCGCAACGACCAGCCGCATGCAGCGAGTCTGCCATGGGAGGGCCCGGAGCCCGCCTACCCTGGGTGCGGTGCGAGCAGGCATCGGGCGGCGGGTGGATCGGCGGATCGCGTGCGCCGCATTCGGCCTCGCGGTGCTGATCCTCGCACCGGTTGCCGCGTTCTCGGATGTCTCGGAGCCGTTGCTCGCCCGACGAGATCCGGAGGCGGCGCTGGAGCTGTTCCAGCTGCTGCGGGCAGGTGAGCACGCTGATTACATCGTGGATTTCACGTTCACACGTGTGCGTGCGAGTGACGGCCAGCGGCTTCCGTCGTCGACGACGGAAGCCCGGTACGGACACGCGCTGCTGACGCGTGGCGGCGGCACGCTGACGGTCGAGCTGCCCACCGTCGTGTACGACTGCCAAGAGGTCGACGGCCGGTCGTCGTGCGCAAAGCGTCCGCCAACCGAATCGATGCCGCCATCAGAGGCGATCGGCCTGAAGATGGCGCTGGGCGCGTACGACGCGGTCCGCCTCGCAGACGCGACCATTGCCGGCGAAGTCGCGCAGTGCTTCCGCGTCCGAGCCCGATCGCCTCGCGACGAGCAGCTCGGCCTTGGCTCCGAGTCGATCCTGTGCCTCGCGGCGGACGGGGTCCCGTTGCGCTCGCGCGTTGTCGGCCCGCTCTCGACCGACGACCGTGTCGCGGTGCGCGTCCGGCGCAACATCGACGAAGCCGCGCTCGCGCCTGTGCTTGCGGGCTACGACACGTCCGCCCTCAAGGTGTCCCGGTAGCCTCTCCACGAGTGATCTCGGAGAGCTTCTACGACGGCGTGATGCGCGAACTCGTCTTCGCGCTCGGTGCCGCCTTGTTTGTCGCGAACGTCTTCGCGTTGTACCGCCGGCGTGTCGATAGCCAGGCGGCGATCCAACGCACTGTTGCGCGCAACCGGCCCGGGAGCCCTGTACGCGGCTACAAGCGCACCGGCGAGAGCACGGATCTTCCGCAGGCGCCGCTCGCGCGAACCGTCGCCTACGTCGTCATCGGCTTCGTCGTGATGATCGCCGGCCTCGGGGCGATGCTCAACAAGTAGCGAACTCGTGCAGGCATGGGTGGTACACCGTCCGGGTCCCATCGATACAGACCCGCTCGCGCTCGTCGAGCGACCCGATCCCGAGCCGGGACCCGGTGAGGTGCGGGTGCGGGTCGAGGTGTGTGGCGTGTGCCGCACCGACCTGCACCTCGCCGAGGGCGATCTTCCGCCGCGCCATCTCGACGTCATCCCCGGTCATGAGATCGTCGGCCGCGTCGAGGCGCGCGGGGCCGACGCGACCCGATTCGAGCTCGGCGCTCGTGTCGGCATCGCGTGGCTGCGTCATACGTGTGGCGTGTGCGCGTTCTGCCGTCGAGGCGACGAGAACCTCTGCGTTGCGCCTCGATTCACGGGTTGGGACGACGACGGCGGCTATGCGCAATCCGCGGTCGTCGACGAGAATTTCGCGTACCGGTTGCCCGACGGTTTCGCCGACGAGCAGGCCGCGCCGTTGCTCTGCTCGGGCATCATCGGCTACCGCGCGCTCCGCCGCAGCGGGCTGCGCGCAGGTGGCCGGCTCGGGATCTACGGCTTCCACGCGTCGGCTCACTTGGCGGCCCAGATCGCGCTCCACACGGACGCGACCGTCCACGTGCTGACTCGGTCCGCGGATGCTCGCCGGCTCGCGCTCGATCTCGGCTGCGCGAGTGCGCGTGACGCGTTCGACATGCCGCCCGAAACACTCGACGCCGCGGTCCTGTTCGCGCCCGTTGGCGAGCTCGTGCCGGTCGCGATGCGCGCCCTCGACCGTGGCGGGACGCTATCGGTCGCCGGCATCCATCTCAGCGACATCCCAACGCTCGTGTACGCGGACGAGCTCTTCGAGGAGAAAACACTCACGAGCACGACCGCCAACACCCGGCGTGACGGCGAGGAACTGCTCGAGCTTGCGACGCGCGTGCCGCTGCGCGTCGCGACTGTTCCGTACGAGTTCGATGCAGCAGCGCAGGCGCTGCGCGATGTCGCGCATGATCGCATCACCGGCGCGGCCGTGCTGAAGGTGCGCGGCTAACTCGACTTCGTGCGGTCGTTGAGCCGGGCGGCGAACACGGCCGCTTCGGTACGGCGCTCCATCCCGAGCTTCGCGAGCAAGTTCGACACGTAGTTCTTCACGGTCTTCTCGGCCAGGAAGATCCGCTCGGCGATCTGACGGTTGGTGAGGCCTTCGGCGATGAGGTCGAGGATCTTGCGCTCTTGCTCGGTGAGCCGCGCGACGCGCTCGTCCTCTTCGGGTGCCTGGCGCAACCGGTCCACGGCGCGCGCGCTGAGATCGGGATCGAGCAGCGACTCACCTGCCGCCACGCGGCGGATCGCGTCGACGAGATCCGTGCCCTTGATCTGCTTGAGGAGGTACCCGGCCGCGCCCGCCATGATCGCGTCGACGAGGGCCTCGTCATCGGCGAACGACGTGAGAATGAGACAATGGATGTTCGCGTCGGCGGACCGCACTTCGCGGCACACTTCGACGCCATTTCCGTCGGGCAGGCGCATGTCGACGACCGCGACATCGGGTTTGGTCGGCGGTATACGTGCGAGCCCCTCCGCGGCGGTCGCCGCCTCGCCGACGACCTCGAAGTCGGCGTGGGCTTCGAGCAACTCGCGAACGCCGCGCCGAACGACCTCGTGGTCGTCGAGCAGAAACACGCGGATGGCCATGTGACGAAACCTCACGCCACGCGTTCCCCCGGCCGGCTTTTCGGAAACGTGAGGTGCGTGCGGCCGGTCAGCTCACTAGGCCGTATGGCCCATAGAGTGCGACCCGTGCAGCCGGATCTTCTCCGCCGCCACGCGCGCACCCTCGCGGCCCATCTCGAACCGGTGATCGGCCAGGTCTTCTTCGCGCCCGAATGTCACGAGGCGTACGTCAAGCTCGGCTTCGGTCCGAGTCCCGGCAGCTTCGGCAACGACGTTGCCGCGCCCGACGGGCCCGCGTACTTCACGAGCCGGGGCTCATTGCTCGGCCAGGTCGAGCCGCACGTTGTCGCGGCCGCGTTCGGGGTGTTCAAGCCGGCGATCGTCGCCGAGGGCGTGCGGTTCGGGTGGACACGAACGGATGCGCCGACGATCTTCGCGGCGCGGCGTGCGGGCGCGGTCGCCCAGCTCGAGCGCGTGCTGGGCGACGCGGACGCGCAAGTTCCGCGCGCGGCCTCGTTGCTCGAGCGTGCCGCCGATGCGTGTGGAGAGCCCGGCCGTCCGTTGTTCGCGGGTCTCCGTTCGCAATGGGACGACCCGCATGACTCGTGGACCCGCCTGTTCCATCTCGGGGACATGCTGCGCGAATGCCGGGGTGATGCCCATGTGTGCGCGTGGACGTCGGCAGGGTTCGACGCGATCGAGATCGGGTTGCTCACCGAGGCATACATGGGTCTGCCGCTGCGCACGTATATCCGCACGCGGGGCTGGAACGACGCCGAGCTCGATGCGGCAGCGGCGCGGCTGGAGACGCACGGCTTCCTCGAAGATGACGCGCTCACCGAAGCCGGCCGGCGCGAACGAGAAGCGGTCGAGGACGCGACCGACACGCAGATGGCCCCGGCTGTCGACGCGCTCGGCGATGACGTCGAGGAACTGTGCGGCATCCTCGAGCCATGGGGCGAGGCGATGCGCGACGCGGGTGGTTATGTGGGGGGCCCGGTCGACCTATGGCCGAACCGCGGGTAGTCGACGTCCCGGAACGGGAGCGCTACGAGCTGATCGTCGACGGCGACGTCGCGGGGTTCGTCACGTATCACCTCGGGCCGAGCGTGATCACGTTCATTCACACCCAGGTCGAAGACACGTACGAGGGCCGGGGCCTCGGCGGCACGCTTGCCGCTGCTGTGCTCGACGACGCCCACGTTCGCGGCCTCCTCGTGAAACCCAGGTGCCCGTTCATCGCGAAGTACGTCGACGAGCACCCCGAATACGCGTCACTCCTGGCGCCGGATTCCTCCCGATAGCTCCGGTTGCTGAGGGTCTGGGCGGGCGGAGGGTCCAGATCAGGTTAGGCTCCCCTTACTCCTCGGGGTATGATGCCGAGGACCGAGTTCGACGACCCAGGGGACGCCAGGGCGATGGAGCCGACGAGGACACTGCACACGGTCCCCACGGCGCTCTCGGGCCTGCGGCGCATCGACTGCGTGAAGATCGTCGAAGACGCCCGGCCCCGCTTCTTCGTCGTCGGCGTCGGCCATCGATTCCCCATCGAGCGCGAGGTCAGCGCAACGGTCGCCCGCGAACTGCTGGGCAAGCTGCCGTGCCGCTATCAGCGGCGCCAGACCGCGAACGGAGCACGCTGATCATGTGGGTGTGCCACTGCCGCGCCGTCACCGATTCGCACGTGCGTCAGGCGATCGCCGAGGGCGCCGCCGACGAGAGCGAGATCGGTCGCCTGTGCGGCGCCGGCACCGGGTGCGGTTCGTGCCACGACGAGCTGCGCCGACTCTGCGACGAGTCGCGTCGACTTGCGATCGAGTCGAACGGGCCCCGCTCACTCGTCGGCGCCAGCGTCTAGGGTCGGCGCCGCATGCAAGGTGATCGCGCGGTCGTCGATCTACTGAACGAGGTGCTCACCGCCGAGTTGACCTCGGTCAACCAGTACTTCGCGGACGCAAAGATGTGCGCGAACTGGGGCTACGACCGACTCGCCGAGAAGTTCCGTGAGGAATCAATCGGGGAGATGAAGGACGCTGACGCGCTCATCGAGCGCATCCTCTTTCTCGAAGGTATTCCGAATCTGCAGCGACTGGGATCTGTCCGCGTCGGTGAGACCGTCCCTGAGAAGCTGAACCTCGCGCTCGAGCTCGAACGCAGCGCGATCGATCGGTTGAACACCGCTATCACGACGTGCATGAGCGTCGGCGACCATGGGTCTCGAGAGCTCCTCGACCACATCCTCGAGGGTGAGGAAGCGCACGCCGACTGGATCGAGACCCAGCTCGAACTCCTGCGACAGGTCAGCGAGGCGCACTACCTCGCGCAGCAGATTCGAAGCTGACCCGCAGGCGCGCCGGTAGGCTGCGCCGGCATGCTGGGGGAGGATGCGGCGCCGGCCGACCGGGACCCTCGGCCGGAAATGGCATCGCTGACCCTCGTGGTCCCGCTGTTCAACGAAGCGCAGCGGTTCCCGCGCTTCGCCGGCGCGTTGGCGGAGTTCGTCGCCGCCCAGGCGCCCGGGAGCATGCTCTTCTTCGTCGACGACGGCAGTGACGACGGCACGGCGGATCTCGCGGAGGCGTTCGTCGCATCGCAGGCGCTCGGCCGCGCCCGGCTCATGCGTCGACCGCACCACGGCAAGGGCGCGGCCGTGCAAGCGGGGTTGGAGGCGGCGACCACTCCGCTCGCGGCTTTTTGCGACCTCGATCTCTCCACGCCGCCGCGCGACTTGGCGCGCATCATCGACGCGGCTCGCCGGGCGCCGATCGTTGCGATCGGCTCGCGCGACGTCGCGGCGTCGAAGATCACACGCCACGAAGGAGTCGCGCGCGAGTTTCTCGGGCGCGCATACAACCGAGCGGTCCAGCTTGCGGTCGCGCCCGGGATCCTCGACACGCAGTGCGGCGCGAAAGCGGCGCGCACGGAGCTGTGGCAGCGCGTCCTCCCGTCGTGCAAGGAACAAGGCTTCGCGTGGGACGTCGAGGTCGTTGGCGTCGCGCTGCAACTCGGCATTGCGGTCCAGGAGATCGCGATCGAGTGGCACCACGACGACGGCTCGCGGGTGCACGTCCTCCGAGATGGCATCGCGATGCTCCGAGCGCTCCCCCGCATCCGGGCCAATATGCGCTCAGCCGAGCTCGCGCGGGCGACGACCGTTCAAAGGGAGCGGGCGGTCACAGCATCGAGCGGTGTCTTCGATGCAGACAACGCCGCGGTGCTCGCGGCGGCCGACGGCGCGCACTGGTGGTTTCGCAGCAAGGCCGCGTTCGTTGCCTGGGCGCTGCGCCGGTGGCGACCGCCCGCGGGTTGGCTCGTCGACCTCGGCGCGGGGTCGGGCGGCGTGACCGCGCTCCTGGGCTGGCCGGCCGAACGCACGCTGATCGTCGATGGGAGTGGCCAACTCGTCGCCGAGGCGAAACGCCGGTACTCCTTCGACGTCGTCCAGGCCAACGTCGCCTGTCTGCCGTTCCCCAGCGCGAGCGCGGCTGTCGTGTGCCTGCTCGACGTCATCGAACACCTGGAAGAGCCGCGAGTTGCGCTCGCGGATGCCAGACGCGCAATCGCGCCCGCCGGCCTGCTGATCGTGAACGTGCCCGGGCATCCCCGGCTCTGGAGTGCGAGTGACGACGTGCTGGGCCACCGCCGTCGCTATACGGCATCGTCCTTGCGGGCCGAAGTCGAGGGCGCCGGATTCGACGTGTTGTTCCTCTCGCACGTCTTCAGTTGGCTTGTGTTGCCTTTGTGGGCGACGCGCCGCCGCCGGGTCGCGAACCCGAGACTGGGTCTCGACATGAAATCTCCTGTGATGGACCGAGCCGCCCTCTTCCTTACACGCCTCGAGCAGGTGCTCATCAGCCGCGTGTCGCTGCGCACGGGGACGTCAATCCTCTGTATCGCGACGCCCCGGCACTGACGCGTACGACAGGCGCGACAGCGACACCGCCGCACCGATGGCGATGAAGGGCAACACGGGAAGCTTGTATCGGGGATCACCGAAGAGAAGGAACGGCACGAGCGCCGCTTGCGCGCCCGCCAGCAGCAGGCACAGGCGCAACGCTCGGTGCGGTTCGCGTCGCCGAAGGAACACCGGCAATGCCAACAGCGCGAGGCCGAGGGCGATGTAGTAGTACGCGTCGGCCACGCTCTCGAGCACGTCGACGAAACGATTGTTGTAGAGAGGATGGCCGCGATCGAAGGGGATCACCTGGAGCGCGTCGTGGTCGTCGCGGTAGCCGTAGTAGCCGCGCCAGAACCACAGGCGCGCCTCATCGACGGGATGGTGGAGTACGAACTCGATCGCCGTTTTGGTGTTCTCGCGGTTCCGGACCACCTCTTGGCGCGGCTTCGGGATGTCGGCGTACGGATCCAGGCAGTACGGTGCGGCGATCTCGTATTGTCCGGTCGCGCCCGGGTGACGCGAATCGCACAACGCATCGCCGATGCCAGTTGAGAACACCGTGGTGTGCATCACCACGGTGTTGCGTATGAGCCACGGCGCGACGACGACTGCGACGGTGAGCGTCGCGATCGCGATCTGTATGAGCGCTCGTCGCCACGGCGCGCCGGCGACCACCCAACAGATGACAAGGACGGGGAGAATCAGCAGCGCGGTGGGCCGCACGAGCGCGGCCAACCCGAGCACCGCGCCGAACGCGACCAAGCGACGCCGCGAGACCCCGCCTTGCGGCCACGGTCGCAAGATGACGACGAGCGCGGCAACGAACAAGAACGTGAACACCGTCTCGAGATGCGCTTGCGCGGTGTAGAAGACGAGGTTCGGCCAGAGCGCCACGATTGCGGCCGTGAGCACGGCGACCCGGTTCCCGAAGACACGCCGCGCGAGCTCGCTGGTGAGGATGACCGTCCCGACACCGAGCAGGGCCTGGAAGACGCCGACCGTCTTCGGGAGGTTGTCAGGAATTGGCGTGTGAAACACGATCCAGAACAGTGCGCCGAGCGTTCCGGGATATCCGATCGGGTAGAACGCGGTCTTGGGCAAGTCACGTAAAGGAACCTGCTGGAGCGTCCCGACGACGCTGCGGTAGCCCTGCCCGCGAGCAAGCGTTTCTCCGGAGAACATGTACGCAACGGGGTCGCCGCCGACCGGGGGACGCGCCGCAATGATCACCCACACGAGCCGCACGGCGAGCGCAGTGAGCACGATCGCGACCAGGTATCGCCGCTCGCGACGCGAGTAGGTCTCGGTCCACCAGGCCCGTGCTCGGCGCGGGGCGTCGAGCCTCACGATCGCACGGGACGCATACGCACGAGCAAGACGAGCAGCACAGCGCTGAGGAGTGTGATCACGAACCCCAGCACGTTGACGCCGGTGGGCCCGTGCTTCACGTGGAGCTCGTGTTCGCCCGGCGCCACCCGCGCGCCGAGCAGCCCCTGCACGTTGACGGTCGCGGAGCTTCCGTCGACACGATAGAAGTCGTAGTAGAGGACCGGGAACACGACAGTGCTCGGCGCGTCGACGATCACGGTGGCATACACATCACCGTGTCTGCGCTCCCAATGCACCACGCGTCCACTGCCTCGCACCTCTGGAGCGGCGACAAGGTCGGGGCCGACGTCGTACGGATTGATGCCGTTGGGCAGGTACTCGCCTTGCACCGTGAACCCTCGGTCGCCGGTCGTCGCGAGTTCCGCAACGATGTCGCGCTCGTCCGTCTGCAGGTACGCAGCTTCCTTTTGGAATCGGGGAACTGTAACAGCGACCAACACGCAGACACCCAGGACCGTGAGGCGCACCCAGGCTGGGAAGAAGCGCGACGCGGCGAGCACGCCCACGACGAGCGCCGCGAGCACCGCGACCGGCCCCATGACGCGCCAGGGGTACTGGATGTACCCGAAGGTCTTCGGGAGGAGGCGTAGGAAGAATCCGGGTTGCAGCGCGAACGCGAGATATCCGGCGAAGGAGACGAAGGCGATGCTCACCAGCCAGGTGACCAGTGGGTGACCAGGTGGTGCGCGCCGGCCGCGCGCGCGCGCAAGGAGCACTGCGCCGAACCATGCCACGAGGAGCGCCACCATCATGTAACTGCCGGTGCCGACCTCGTACGTGCGCCCGCAGTAGTAGTGCGGGCACTTGCTTCCGTTCGGAAGGGTGAGGGTCGCGTCGGGGCCCCTCCACCCGTTCGTCCACGTACCGGTGAGGAAGTGGAGCGGGACCGCCTGGCTCTCGACGAACCCTCGGTCCGCGGCGAGCAGGTGCGGATCGTGCGCGCGCACCGCCGGCAGGAGATGCTGCTGGGGCAACACGTACCACGCGGACAAGCCCGCGCCGAGCACGAGACCCGCGCCGAGCAGTGCGGTTGTGCGCCACCCGCTCCACCGGAAGACGAGCAGCGCGAGCAAGCCGAACACGGGGAGGAAATACAGCGACAACACGGTGTGCGTGACCAGCAGTCCTGCCCAGGCGACCGGCAGATACCACACGAGCCGGCGGCGCGTGAACGTGGCCCACGCACCCGCGATGATCAGAGGCATCCACACGAATGACCATGACTCCGCGAGCGCGCCGCGCACGAAGATGTCGACGAAGCGGTACGGGAACGAGATGTACAGAAGCGCGCTGGCAAGCGCGATGCGTCGGTCCGCGTTGATGACGAGAAGACACCAGTACATCGCCCAGCCGGAGAGGATCACGGCGAGCACCAGCGAGATGTTGACACCCCACACGATGTCGCCGACGAGAAATGAGAGCGCAACGGCCACGATGTACGCGAATGGCGGGTAGAGGCTCGGGAACGCCGACCCGGCTCCGCGCACCGCGTCCGGGAAGACCTGCGGCAACCAATTTCCGTGGCGAAGCTCTTGTTGGTACTCGTACACGCGGCGATAGGTCTCCGCGCCCTCGTGCGTGAAGAGTGGCCGCGACGAGAACAGGCCGGCGTACAAGAAGCAAGCGACCACGGCGACGATGCACAGCATCGCGGCATGCGAGCGCGCCGCAGCCGCGACCCTCGTGGACACAGCGGGGGAGGATACTCGCAGGCTCGAGCGCTATCGCCGCGCGGAGCCGGACGGAACGCGAGATGATGCGCGCCTCCGGCGCGCGAGGCGAAGGGCGGGTCGCTCCACGACAAAGAAGCTGACGCTCGCGACGAGCACAGTCGCGCCGTAGGCCAAGACGAGGGCACCGATCGCGTAGAAGTTGCCGTGGTTGTTCAGCGCCTCGGATGTCGCGATGTGCGAGCTGACGCGCTGCGTGCCAGAGGTAGATCCCGTAGCTGACGAGGCCGAGGTACGCGATCGGCGCGGCGCTGAGCACGCGGCGGAGACCACCGTGTCGTTGGTTGCCGAACACCGCGGGCACAACAAGGAACAGTGCGATCGGAACCTTCAGCGCGTGGTCCCACATGAGCTGGCTCGGGGTCGATAGCAAGAAGTTGTACGGGCGCCAGGCGAGGTACACGAACAACACCGCGGCCATCGCCCACCAGAGCATCGGGAGATGCCCGAGCCGGTTCGTGCGCGCCGCCAGCCGCTCGTCGCCGGCGCTGGCCGCGCTCAGCACTGCAAGCAGCATGCCGGCACCGAGCGCGCCGAGTCCGGGAGGAAGAACTGTCATCGCCGGCGGTGGTGCGCCAAAGAAGACCCACGCGCTGGGACGCGTAGCCGACGACGATCAGCGCGAGGGCTCCGACGAGTTCGACCCCGAACGCCGGCAGCGCGCGTGAGGTGCGTCGCATGATGAACGCCCACAACGGCACGAACGCGTAGAAGCTCAGCTCCACGACCAACGTCCACGACTGTGCGATGCCGAGCCCGCCGATGTCGCGGAAGTAGGTGTTCGTGAGCGTCGCGTGCTTGAGCAGCCCCGACGCGCCGTTCACGTCGATGTCGCCGAGGAGCCAGAGCACGAAGAGCGCGAGCAGGTATCCGGGGAAGATGCGGAGAAAGCGGCGGAGCGCGTAGTTCCGGAGACTGCCGGGGGGCGAACCGGAGAGATTGGCGCGCACGAAGGGTCGATAGATCAGGAACCCCGAGAGCACGAAGAAGATCTCGACGCCGATGTTGAAGTGCACGATGTACCGGCCGGCGTGTTCCGCCATCCATTGGGAGCCGAGCGCGCCGTGGAAGATGAACACCAACGTGACCGCGAACGCACGCATGCCGTCGAGGCATGGGTATCGGTCGTGGCCCTTCTCCGCCTGGACCTTCATGCGTCCTGCGCGTCTCCCGGGCGGACGTCGAAATGCTGCCTCCGCCGGGCGAACGCTACGACAGACCGACCCGGGTTCCAAGAACTCCAGTCCTTCCCAAGTGCGCCCGACAGTGCTCGACCGGAATGGGCGCGCTAGCGTTCGCAACGTGGGTCACCAAGGGGGATGGTTTATGCGCTCGCCCCGAGTTCGCGTGCTGCTCCTTGTCTGCGCGCTGGTCCTCCTCTCGACCGGGTGCGATGTGCGCACGTGGGGTTATGGCGTCGAGCGACACGGGGAGAACCCCTACGAGGGCACGCTCGGCGTCGCCAATGTCGCGAATTTGCACGAGGTCTGGAGCGCGCCGCTCGGTGCTTCCCTCGACGCGGCACCCGTCGTTGCCAACGTCGACATCAGGGGTACGAAGACCGACGTTGCGTACCTCGGCACGGAAGCGGGCGCGTTCTACGCGATCAAGGTCTCCGACGGCTCGGTCGTGTGGTCCAAGCAGTTCCCGAACAACGCGAGATCGTGCAATGGCAGCCCGCCGGGACACACGTCCGGCATCGTGGGATCGGCTGCGATCGACAACGACCGTGTGTACTTCGCAATCGATGACAAGGTGCAT
Source organism: uncultured Actinomycetes bacterium (assembly GCA_963837155.1). GTDB lineage: Bacteria > Actinomycetota > Acidimicrobiia > IMCC26256 > PALSA-610 > DASQHW01. The sequence continues at coordinate 827,851 of CAWIMB010000001.1, forward strand.
TCCCTCGACCTGGTCACCGGGCAGGAGAAACCGGGATGGCCGGTGACGTTCACCCCCGACGCGACGCTCGACTTCGTGTGGAGTGCGCTCACGATCTGGAACGGGCGGCTCTATGTCGAGACCTCACCCCGTTGCGAGGGCCTGCCGCCGATCAACGAAGGCAAGGTCATCGGCATCGACCTCGACACGGCCCGGGTGAGTCACACCTTCTACATCACGGGCCAAGGTGAGGCGCGCGGTGGCAGCGTGTGGGGCTGGGGTGGTGTCTCGGTCGATCCGGTGACGGGAGACGTGTTCGCCGCCACAGGCAACGCGGACGGCTTGGCGGAGACGTACGCGTACGGCGACCACGTCGTGCGCCTGACGCGCGACCTCGTGCCGGTCGCAGCACACGCGCCACCGACCGGTGTCTTCGATGATGACTTCGGGTCGACGCCGGTCCTCTATCAACGCGACGGTTGTCCCCCGCAGCTGGCGGTGATGCGCAAGGACGGCAATCTCTACGTGTACAACCGTGACGCGATCGCCTCGGGTCCGCAGCAGACGTTGCCCATGTCCGGGTACCCATACAACTTCATCGGGTTGCCCACGTACGCGGCGGCGACCGACAGGCTCTATGTCGCCAACCCAACCGAGCGCCAAGGCGGCGGCTTCTTCGTGCACGGCATGGTCGCGTTCACGGTACGAGCCGATTGCATGCTGCACCTGGCGTGGCAGACCGAAGCAGGCGGCAACACCGATCTGGGTTCGACGCCGGCGGTGGCGAACGGGGTCGTCTACTACGCCGACGGGAGAAACAAGCACGTCCATGCGTTCAACGCGCGAACGGGCCAGGCGCTCTGGTCGAGCGGCGCCGAGGTCACGAGCAATATCTTCGCCGCGCCGGTCGTCGCAAACGGCGCTGTGCTTGCCGCCAGCTGGGACGGTCGCCTGCACGCGTGGAGGCCGTAGCGCACCAGCCAGAGTGCTGCGTTTCCCGGCTAGCTTTTCGTCGTGGGTGGTCGAGGGGAAGGTTCATGCACCGGGCCCGCGCTCGCGTACTGCTGCTTGTCGGCGCGGTATTGCTCAGCTGCGCGCTCGTCGCTCTTGCCGCGGGGTGCGACTCGTCCACCTCGGGGTCAGGTGTCGGGAGCCACGGCGAGAACTCCGGCGAAAGTGTGATCGGCATCAACAACGTTGCGAATTTGCACGAGGTCTGGAGCGCGCCGCTCGGCGCTGCGCTCGATGCCGCGCCCGTGGTAGCCAACGTCGACATCAGCGGTACGAAGACCGAGGTTGCGTATCTCGGCACGGAAGCAGGCGTGTTCTACGCGATCAGGGTTTCCGACGGCTCGGTCGTGTGGTCCAAGCAGTTCCCGAACAACACGAGATCGTGCAATGGCAGCCCTCCCGGGCACACGTCCGGCATTGTCGGGTCCGCTGCGATCGACAACGACCATGTGTACGTGGCGATTGACGACAAGGTGCATTCTCTCGACCTGGTCACCGGGCAGGAGGCACAGCGGTGGCCGGCAAGGTTCACTTCCGATACGACGCTCGACTTCGTGTGGAGCGCGCTCACGATCTGGAACCGCCGGCTCTATGTCGAGACCTCACCCCGTTGCGAGGGCCTGCCGCCGATCAACGAGGGCAAGGTCATCGGCATCAACCTCGATACGGCCCGGGTGAGTCATACCTTCTACATCACCGGCGAAGGTAAGGCGCGCGGTGGCAGCGTGTGGGGCTGGCGCGGTGTCTCGGTCGATCCGCGGACCGGAGACGTGTTCGCCGCGACGGGCAACGCGAACGGCGACCCCGAGACCTACGGGTACGGCAACCACGTCGTGCGCCTGACTCGCGACCTCGTGCCGGTCGCCTCGCACGCGCCACCCACGCTCCTGGGCGACGACGACTTCGGATCGACCCCCGTTCTCTTCCAACGCGAGGGCTGTCTCCCACAGCTGGCGGTGATGCGCAAAGACGGCTACCTCTACGTGTACAACCGTGATTCGATCGGTTCAGGTCCGCACCAGACGATCGCCATGTCGGGGGTCCCGTACAACTTCATCGGGCTGCCGGCGTACGAGGCGGCGACCGACACGCTCTATGTCGCGAATCCAACGGTGCGTATAGGGGGCGGCCGCTTTGTACACGGCATGGTCGCGTTCAAGGTGCGAGCCGATTGCATGCTGCACCTGGCGTGGCAGACCGAAGCAGGCGGCAACCTCGACCTGGTCTCGACGCCGACGGTGGCCAACGGCGTCGTTTACTACGCCGACGGAAAAAACAACCACATCCACGCCTTCAACGCGCAGACGGGCAAGGCGCTCTGGACGAGCTCGACTCTCGCGGGCAATGTCTTCGCGGCTCCGGTCGTCGCGCATGGGACACTGCTCCAAGCGAGTTGGGACGAGCGCCTGCACGCGTTCAGGCCGTAGTCCACCGTCAGGAGGGTTGCGCTTCCCGCACCGGTGATTTCCGGCGCGTCCAGGCATCCAATGAGATCGACGCAAGGACGATCAGCGAGACCTCCGCGGGCACACGGAAGCGCACGATGCCGTAGAAGGCGAAGGCAACGATCGTGACGAGCGCGAATTGGCCGAGCAACGGCACGAGCGTGACACCACGGCGACGCAACGCCAGTGCGCCGATGATCGCAGGCGGGAGCAACAGATAGAAACTCACCAGGCCCGCGATCGACACGCTCATTGGTCGGCTGTCCAGCACCGCGAGATCGGCCATTTGCAGGGGCCGGTACACACTCCAGACGCGGCCAACCCGCGCAACGGCCGCGCGCGCCAGCCCGCCCGGATGCTCTTCCATGTAGTCGAACGCGAGGCTCCGTTGGCGAGAACTGGCCACGGATTCGTCACCCGATGCCGGCACCCCTTCGGCGCCGCAGTACGGGTCCCAGAAACCGATCAAGGGTCCGCTATAGGTCTTTGCACAGTTGGCGCCGTGCAGTACCGCGCCGTCACCCGTCGACAAGAACACCGGCCGTTCGAAGGTCGTCAGGTTGCGGATCACCCACGGCGAGATCGTGATCAGCGAAATGACGATTGCGATTCCCGTGAGCTCGACGCGTCGGCGCACGGCAACGCGGTTCGCGAGCAGAAACGTCGGCGCGACGACCAGCGGGAGCTCGAGGCCGAGCTCGGCGCGGGTCAGCATGCCGAGACCGCACGCGATGCCGATCGCGATCGCAACGCGCAGCGACGGTCGACGCATGAACTGGTACGCGAGCAGTATCACGAACGCGACCAACAGGGTTGTGAGTGTTTCCGACAAGATAAGGCCGTCGTTGACCCAGAGATTTGGATAGATCGCTGCGAGAATGGCGGCGATCAACGCGGCCCGGTTGCCGACGAGCTCCTTCGTGATCAGTCCAATCGTCAGCACGACGATGCAGCCCAGGAACGCCATCGCCAACCGCATTGCGGTCTCGTTGCCGCTCGTGAGCCGGGCAACGGGTGCAAGCACGATCGACGTGAGCGGCGGATGATACGCGCTGGGCCGAGTCGGAGGAGTGAAGACGGGAACGACGATGCCCATGCCGTGGCCGATCCGGTTGGCCTGCACCGTGTACCAGAACGCGTCCGTCCAGTGACGGTCGTACCGGGTCACGGTGAGCACATAGGCGGTCCGCCCGGCGAACGCCAGCGCGGCGATGGCAAGGAGTCGCTTCACTGTCGCACGGCTGGCGGAATCCGCTTCAGCCACGACGCCACCGACGTGCTGCGGTTAGGGTCATCACTGCAAGTCACCGCCGACCCGGAGATCCACGTCGTGTTGGACCATATCTGGGCGCACGAGGCACCGCCAGCAGCTAACTGGGTCCGGGCATGGAGCGGTCATTGCCGGCAGTGACGCGTCGCGTGCGTTCGTCGTTGTCGCGTTGGTGGCATGCCATTGGCTCACCGCGACAACGGGCGGCGTTCGTGGCCATCTTGGTTCTCGCGCTCGCGGTGCGCGCGGACTGGTGCTTCTACACCGCGCACAGGCCGCGTATTGGCGACCCCACGAGCTACTACTTTTACGGAATTTCGATCGCCCGTGGGCAGGGATACAACAGCTTCCTCTTCGACCTGCGCGAGGTGGCGCTCCACGGAACGCAATCCACGCGGCACATCCCGACGGCCTTGTTCCCGCCGGGATATCCCGCGGTGCTCGGCGGACTCTTCTGGGTGGTGCTCCGCACCCCGTTCTCCGACAACTTCGTTGCCGCGAGCGCGATTCTGAACGTCATCTTGAGTACGGTTACCGTGCTCATGGCCTTCGAGGTCGCCCGCCGGCTCTTCGACACTCGAGTCGCGCTCGTGGCCGCGGCATTGCTAGCGGTCTACCCGAACCTCGTCTTCCACACCGCAACCATGCACTGGGAGACCACGTTCAACTTCCTCGCGATGGCTGCCATCCTCGTGCTCGTCCGTCGACCCTGGAAGCGCGGCCGCGTCCCGACGCGCACGTTGTTGCTGTTCGCGCTGGTGTTGGGGTGCTCGGTATTGGTCCGCCCGATCTCACTCCCGCTCGTCGGCGCCTTGCTCGTCGCGACGTTGGTTGCAGGCGCGGGCGCGCGCCGCGTGCTGGTGCAATGTGGCATCGTCTTCGCGATCGTCGCGGCGCTGGTCTTGCCCTGGACCATTCGCAACATGATCAAGATGCATTCACCGGTTGTCGTATCGACAGGGACGGGCATTGCGTTGTGTCAGTCGCGCAACCCGCATCCCAGCCCGGTTCTGGACTTCGACGTCCTGCATCGGTACTGCGAGCCGGCGGACCTCGCGGAAATCCCAATCGAGAAGCAAGAGGTCGAGATCAACAGCTTCGCGACGAGCCAGGCGTTCGAGTCGGTCGTCCATCACCCGATGCGTGAGGTCGGTCAGTGGTGGCCACGTGCGACGCACGCTTTCACTCAAGATCACGATGCGCTCGTGGACGCGACCGATTTCGCACCGCGAGGCCTGCTGCGAACTTTCACGTGGATCGCGGATTGGTATTTCTTCGGTGTCGCGGGTCTTGCGTTGGTCGGTATCTACGCAGTCGTGCGCCGTCCATCGTCGTCGCCGCAAGGCCTCTTCTTGGTACTCGCCACGCTGTCGTTCGCGGCAACCCCGCTGCTGTTGTTCGGCGATCCTCGCTACAAGGTGCCGGCGACGCCTTTGCTCACGATCCTGGCGGCGGCAGGCGCGGTCGGGATCGCGGACCGGCTTCGGCAACGGGGATCAGTGCCGGACGCTACGTCAACGCCCGTGCGAGGTTGACGTCGTCCGAAGCCGAACGTCGCGTCGCTGCCCAGCTGTTCGTGGATTGACGAGCGCGGCGAGCTACGGCACCGATACCTGCGATTGATGCGCGTTGCCGAAGGTGAATCCCGAGATGCCGGCCGAGCACTGGCTCAGCAGCTCGTTCGCTGCCTGGTCGAGGGCCGTCAGGAGCGTGATCGTCGAACCCGCGAACGCACCCTTGGTGATCGGAGTGCTTACCAGCTTGTACACGACCGGGTCGGTGCTCACCACCGTGAACGCGTCGACCTTGGTGTTGTTGACCGCGACACTGCGGCGTCGACCGTTCGCCTTCGTCTCTTGCCACTTCACTTGCAGCTTCGACTTGTCGTAGCCGAGGTCGTAGTTGCTGCACGTGTATCCCGTCTCGGGTTCGGTCAACGAGAACTTGACGGTCGCAGCTGTGATCGGCGCCTTGCCGCCGGTGACGTTCGTGTTGTCGCAGCTGCTTCCGGACGCGGTTGCCGCGATGACGAGCTTCTTGGTGCTCGGCGTGTTGCGGAGCGGCGGCTTGATCGTTCCCGTACCGGCGACCACGCACGTGATCGTGCCGCTCGGCGGCGGCACCGACGCCGCCGCGGCCGGGAGGGAGGTCGAGCCGAGAAGGATCGCGACCAACGAGACGAAAGAGACCAGCGTGTTTCTTCGCACGAGAACCCCCGCTTTCTTCGCGTGCCCGGCCGCAAAATGAGCCGGTGCCAGAGCGGGCGACGGGAATCGAACCCGCGTTCTCAGCTTGGGAAGCTGATGTTCTGCCGCTGAACTACGCCCGCGGGTGACCTCCCAACCTAGCAACTGTCCTGCTCAGCGGGCACTTCTGCGTTCGGCCGCATGAGCTTCCTCGGACGGCGTGACCTCGGCGTGACCTTCGCGTGACCTAACGGAATGAGGACTGGGCATCACCGGCCGTCATCACACAGCAGCGGACCCGCTGCTGCGCAACGGCACAACTGGAGGGCTCAGCTCGTCGCGCGCCGCCTGGATGAGGCGGTCGATGCCGGTGGCCAAGACCTTGTCGCGCTCGTCGGTCGCGTGCTGGTACCGAAGTGCCGCTTCCTGGGTGGCGTGGCCGAGACGGCGCATGATCTCCTTCGTGCCTGCTCCGGTTGCCGCGGCGAGGGTCCCGGCAACATGGCGCAAGTCGTGCAGGTGCACATCAGCGAGTCCGACCGACACCCGCGCTCGGTCCCATTCCTTCTGCCATACGCCGGGGCGAACCGGGCCGCCTTTTTCGCCGACGAAGACCAAGCCGGCGGGATCGGCAGACACCCAGCGCGCAAGGTGTTCCTCGAGTTCGGGTACCAGCTCCGCGGGCAACGAGAGCGTCCTGCGACCCGCGACTGTCTTGGGTGGTCCGATCAGCTCGCGGCCCGTGATCGAGTGCTGGCGTTGGACGCGGACGTCGACCGTCCGGTGCATCAAGTCGATGTCCTTCCGGGTCAAGCCGAACAGCTCGCCTCGTCGGAGGCCGACGAATGCGGCCAACAGCACCAGTGCGCGGTAGCGACGCGCGACCGCGTCCGCCAGCGCGAAGACCTGGGCGATGGTCGGGATTGCTCGCTCCTCCGATGGCTCGACACCAGCGCCCTTGACGGTGCAGGGATTGGCAACAAGGTGGCGATCCTCGACCGCGGTATTCAAGATCGCGCGCAACAAGCGGTAGCACTTGGCCACTGTCGACGGTCCGAGGCCGTCTGCAAGAAGCTGCGCGTGCCATCGACGAACGACGGCGGTCGTCAAACGGCTCAGCGGTACCGTCCCGAGCGCCGGCACGATGTGAAGCCGCAGGTAGCCCTCGTAAAGTTCCCCGACGCGTGGACGAAGTGGCTCACCCCGCGACGTCAGGCGAGACGCGAGCCACGTAGGTGCGTACTCGGCGAGGGTCATCCGCCCGTCTTCGGGCGCGACCCACGCGCCGCGGTGCTGGTCGGAGATCGCAGCGGCGAACGCGACCTCGGCTTCCGCCTTGGTCTTGAAGGTGCCAATGCTCACGCGACGCTCCGTCGCAGGATCGACCATCCGAACTCGCCATCGTCCGCTCGGTAGTCGGTCGACGCCGCCGATCTGTCGACGCCTTGCTCGACCCATCGTGTTCCTCCTCGCGTTACCTCTTGCGCGCGGTCTTGGCGCTTCGCTTCTGTTTCGGGCGTGTGCCGCTCGATGTCGTCTCGTCCGTCGTGCCGGCTGGTGCCGTCTCGTCCGTTGCCGCGGTACGCCGGTCGGTGTGGGTGAAGTCGTCGTCGTTGGTGTGTTCGGCGATGAAGCCGCGGATGCCGATTTGGCGGAGGTGGTCGACCCACTTGCCGAGCTCCTCCACTGCGTTGTCGAGGGAGTCGCCGTGCTCGTCGAGCAGCGCGAGCAGCAGCTCTTTGCGCCGTTCGCGATAGCTCCACTCGCGCGCGCTGCTCGGCGCGCCGGTGATCTTCTCGACGGTCTTGTCCGCGGCGGTCGGGTCGCTGACACCGATCTCGCGTAGGCGGGCGTAGAGGGGTTCGAGCTGGTCGGGCCGACCCAGCAGGTACATGTAGAGCTCGTCGACGGGCCGGCTGGTGGCGCGCATCAACCGGTGGTCGCCCGGTGGGGGCACCAGGAACCACAGGACCGGCAAATCGAACACCATCGCGAAGATCAACAACTCGTGGGCGTCGAACTCGCGGCGGCGATCCCCGTCCCAGGCCCGCTCGATCGAGGAGACGCCGGCTTGGGTGAGGCGCTGGCCGAGATAGGGCTCGAGCCGGTCGGCGAGTTCGTCTTGGGTCCAGCCCCGCAGCTCGCGGGCGGCCCGGAAGTTGAAGGCGACGACCTGGTTGAGGTCGACGTCCGCGGGCGCCGGCGGAGGAGGCGGCGGTTGGGGGCGTGTGCGGCGGGCCACCAGCGGCACGCTACACGGCTCTTCGCTTGTTGTCCCAATGCGCGTACACAGTGTTGATGATACAATCTGGGACCCGTATGGAGACGGTCTGGAGGTTGTGTACGTGAATGGTGGCCTGCCCGCATTGTTGACGGTGGAGGAAGCGGCCCGGGTGCTGCGCATCGGCCGCACCAAGGCCTACGCCATGGCGCAGGAGTGGCGCGACACCGGCGGCAAGTCGGGCCTGCCGGTCGTGGACCTCGGCCACGTGCTCCGAGTACCGCTGCACAAGCTCGAGGCGATCGTCGGCGGTCCGATCGTTGCGGATCACGAGGCATCGACGGCGACGGCCAAGGCGAAGAAGCCACGGCGGACCGGTGAGTCACACGGCGCAGCGTCGGCCGAGTCCCCGACAAGACCGACTGCAAACAACGCCTCACCCCCTTCCCCAAAACCACACCGACACACCAACCGCCAACCCCACAACCAGCTCGACCTCTTCAACCCGAACACCCCCACGAGCTAACCCTCCATGCACCTCATCAACCACCTCAACGAACCCATCACAACAACGGCAGGCACTTGCCAGCCCTGCGGGCAGGCTCCCCCGGCGGCGCGCGCGTCGATGGCAGCGCGGAGGACGAGACGGTGCTGACCATCACGAAGTTGAAGGGCGCCGAGTATCTCATCGCGTCGGTGGCGGACGGGATGGAGGACTACTACATGGGCGCCGGTGAGGCGCCCGGCGTATGGCGCGGCGCGTGGGCCGCCGAGCTCGGCCTTGAGGGCGTAGTTCGCGCCGACGAGTTGCGGGCGCTGGTCAACGGGCTCGACCCAAACAGCGGAGCCGAGCTGTTGGCCGGGCATCGGGAGCGCAAGGTGCGCGCGATCGATGTGACGTTGTCAGTCCCGAAGTCGGTATCGCTGTTGTGGGCGTTCGGCAGCCCGCAGACGTCTGCGGCGGTGTCGATCGCGGTCGTTGAAGCGACCGATGAGGCGCTTTCGTTCTTGGAGGCGCGCGTCGCGGTGGCACGCCAGCAACAGGGCGGTGTCCGTCGTCGGGTGGCGACCGCCGGGTTCGCGATCGCGACGTTCTCGCACCGCACGAGCCGGGCCGGCGATCCGCAGCTGCACACCCACTGCCTGATCCCCAATGTCGTGTGCCGTGTCGATGGACAGCACGTCGCGTTCGATGCGAACCCGTTGCACGTGTGGGGCAAGGCGGCCGGCACGGTGTTCCTCAACCACCTCGAACGCACGTTGACGGCGCAGCTCGGCGTGGCGTGGGGACCCGACCGCAACGGGTCCCGAGAGATGGTCGGGTTCACACACAAGCAGCTGCGGGCGTTCTCGAAGCGCACCGTCGCGATCGAGACGCATCTGGAAGCCGCAGGCGAGTTGGCGTTCGACTCCAAGGCCGATCGGATGCGCGCCGACGACCGGGCGTCGTTGGCGACGCGTGATCGCAAGGACAAGACCGTCACGCCGGAACGGTTACGCGACCGCTGGCGCGCCGAAGCCGAAGGAGTCGGGCTCCACCCGGGTCGCGCAGTCGACGACCTGGTCATCGGCCGACAACTCGAGCGCGTCGCCCGGCCGACCGAGGCCGAGATCTTTGGCGCGCTCGTCGACCCGGCAACCGGGTTGTGCGCGACGGAGTCGCGGTTCTGCGAGGCCCATGTTGTCGAACGGATCGCCGCGATCTCCGGCGGTCGGCTCACCCTCGAACAGATCCTCGCGATGACCGAGCACTTCCTCGGCTCTGAACACGTCGTGCGCCTCGTGTCCGATGTCACGCGGCGCCGCCCGCCGGAGTGGTCGACGGTCGAGCTGCGCGCCGTCGAAGACCGGCTGCTCGCCAACCTCAGCGCCATCGCGACAACAAACGGCGCCGCCGCCGAGCAATCGGTGATCGACGCCGCCATCGCGGCCGAGCCGAAGCAGCTCGGACAAGATCAGATCGACGCAGTGCGCGTGTTGTGCGGCGCGGGACCATGCGTACGGACGCTCGTCGCACCGGCCGGATTCGGCAAAACCACCGCCCTACACGCGGCAGCCACCGCCGCGCAGTCCGCCGGCCGCCACGTCGTCGTGGTGGCACCGACCCACAAGGCAGTCGCCGAGCTGCGCGCCGCCGGCCTCGACGCCCAGACGATCGCCCGATTCCGCAATCGCTTCACCGACCCGCTCGCGCCGAACACGACCCTGATCGTCGACGAAATGTCCCAGGTCGGCACCCGCGACGCCGCCGCGCTGGCCAAGGCGGTCGCCGCGACGCCGGGCGCACAGGTGTGGTTCGCAGGCGACGCCCGCCAAGCCCAATCAGTCGCGGCCGGTGGCCTCGCCGCCGAGCTCGATCGACTCGCGGCCCAAAGCCGCATCCCCGCGGCAGGGCTGCGCCAGAACCGCCGCCAGCAAGATCCGGCCGAGCGGGCCGCGCTCAGCAAATACCGAGCCGGTGACATCGAGGCCAGCCGGACCATCCGCACCGCCCGCGGCTGGGAACACGAACTGGCGAGCCCAACCGACACCCGCCAAGCACTCGCCGCAGCCGCGGTCGCCGATAGCGACCGTCACGGCGCCGAACACGTCGCGGTACTCGCCGTGAGCCACGTCGACTGCGAAGACCTCGCCGACCGCATCCGCGCCACCCGCGCCGCGCGCGGCGAGCTCCGCGGCCCCACCCTCCAAGGAGCTGGCTGGGGCGCCAACCCGCGGACCTACGCGACCGGCGACCGAGTGCTCGTGCACGCCAACCTCGACGCCGGCACAGACCGGCGCGTATTCAACGGCTCGACCGGCACCGTGCTCGCCGTCAGCCACCACGGCCTCGACCTGTTGACCGATGACGGTGACCGCGTCCGGATCGGCGCCGAAATCATCGCCGGCCATCGAGCCGACGGGACTCCGAACCTCTCTCACGCGTGGGCCCGTACTGTCGAGGGCGCGCAGGGCGGCACGTGGCGCCAAGTGCACCTGCTCGGCACCCCTGCGCTCGACCGCTTCAGCGGCTACGTCGGTCAGAGCCGCGGCCAACTCCCGACCCACACCTGGAACACCCGCCCCGACTGCGACCACCCGCTCAGCCTCGTGGCCGACGATCGCAGTCCGGGCGAGGCCGTGCGCGACGCCATGCGCCGCGACCAACCCAAGACCTTCGCCGCCTGCGACGACCCCTGGGTGCTCGACCGCAAGCTTGGTGGCGAACGCGCAGCGCACATGGCCGTCGTCGCCACCCGGCCGCCCGACCGACGCGCCGAGCTCGAACGCGCCCGTAATCATGTCGAGCGCGCCGCACAGGAGCGGCACTGGGCGACGCAAGGCCTCATCGGCCGCGAGGACGAACGCGCACGCCTCGGGCCGCGCACCCGCCTCCGTCGCGGCGGACGACACAACATCATCCGACACGACCAAGCGGTCGCCCACGCCCACCAACGGCTGCAGCAATCCGAACGCGCCCTCCATGACACGCGTCTCGATGCGATACGGGTCGAAGCTGCGGTGGCCGATCGAGTGGCGTGGGGTCGCCAACATCGGTGGCGGCTCGAACGCGTCGCCGAGATTGACGATCAGCTCTCCCACCACTGGGCCGACGTCGTCCTTCGCGCCGTGCGCGCCGACGACCCCCTCGCCTTCGGCATCGACCACTTGCGCGACGCCCGAGCCGTCTACCGAGCCGACCTCCACGACATCAGCGACGCGCTACCAGATGATCGCCGCCACGCATTGCAGCAAGCCGAAGCTGACCTGCACCACCACGAGCACAACCTGCGGGACGCCGAACGCGAGATCACACGCGCACAGTCCGCGCTCGACGCGGCACACCAACGACGGTGGGGTCGGCGCGACACGGATGCGATCGCGCGAGCCGAAGCTCGGCTCACAACCGCGAGACGAAACCACGAGCGCGCCGCCGAGCAGGTCACTCACGTGAGGGCCCGCACGGATCAGGAGCGAGACGCGGTCCGAGCATGGCACACAGCGACCCGCGCCACCGCAGCCGACCAGGCCAGGTTGACGAATTGCATCAACGACCTCGACGCCGCGCTCGCCGCGACCCGGCCCGAACGCGTTGCGGCCGCCGCGCTCGACCCCAGAAACAAGCTGTGGCAGGTGCTCGGTCCCCCACCGGCGACACGCGGTGGGCTCGCGGCGTGGTGCGGCATCACCGAACGCATCGAAGACTGGAGAGATCGAGGCGCCAGTCCAGACCGCTGGATCGACCACGTTCCCGACGCCCGCGGGCATCCAATGCTCGGCCTCCGCCCCTGCGCGCTTGGCCGCGAATCGGACGACCTCGCTCGCGTCCTATCGACTGCACGCGAGCTCATCGACGCCGCAAGCCGACTCGACCCGTGCCCGACGAGGAAAGGCTTCGTAGACAGGTCGAACTGGCTGACGACGCTCCGCGCCGCCGAAAGAGCCCTCCCCACAAAGCAGCCCGCACTCGACCACAGCCTCGGACTCGAGTTGTGACGCGCGGGACCCACGCCTCTACTCGCGCAAGTCCGCCCGTCGACTACGGACCCCCGAGATGGCTCGCGTGGGAACGCCGATCGCTCAACGGGATCTGCCGATGGTCCTCGTCGCGAGGTTCGAGTGCAGGTGATCCCGATCCCCTAGCCGTCCGCTCTTAAATGAGAGAATCGTCTCATCTATGAGCGGTATACTGGGGCCCCGTGGACTACCGTCGGCCGGTCGAGGCGTTGATCCCGGACGCGCAGGGTCGCGTTCTGGGCGCGCTCGCGCGCACGACCAGGGAGGTGACGCTGAGCACCCTCGCCGAGCTGTCGGGCGTCTCGTTGGCGCATGTCGCTCGTATCATCCCGCGGCTTGTCGAGCTCGGAATCGTCGAGCGACGTGAGGTACCCCCTGCGGTGCTGGTGGGGCTCGTGCCCGACAACCTCGCGGTTCGCACGCTCCTGGCCTTTGCGGATCTGCGGCAGGAGTTGTTCAACGAACTGCGTCGGAGCGCACGTGGCCTCGATCCCACTCCTGTGAACGTGACAATGTTCGGATCGTTCGCGCGTGGAGATGACGACGCGGCGAGCGACATCGACATCGTGGTCGTACGCCCAAGGTCGATCAGCGAGGACGACACCGCATGGTCGGAGTCCATCGCGCGCTGGGAAGCTCACGTGCGTCGAATCTCGGGCAACGCCCTCAATCGCATCGAGGTCGCCGAATACGAAGTCGCGAAGCTCATGAGTTCGCGCCGACCGCTGTGGCAGGCGATCCGTCGAGAAGGGGTCACCCTGCAGGGCCGAGCGCTCGACGCGATCGAAGCTGCGAATCGTGCCTAGAGAGCCCCGCACTCGCCGAGTCGCTGCCGCGCAGACGCGCACGTATCTCGGCAAGGCCGAAGAGTTCCTCGCCGCCGCCCGCGAGAGCCTGGAAGCCGGTCACTCGCTCGCGGCGACCAGCCTCGCGGTGCACGCAGGCATCAGTGCGTGCGATGCGATCTGCGGCGCGCGCACCGGGCAACGCGCGGCTGGAAGCGATCACGGTCAAGCTGTCACGCTCCTCGATCAAGCAGGGCGCGAGGGCAAGGACGCAGCGCGAGCGCTCGCGCGGCTGATGCCGTTCAAAAACCGCGCCGAGTACGAGCCCGAAGCCGTGCCCAAGGCGACCGCGAAGCGCGCAGTCGACCAAGCCGAGCGGATCGTAGGGATCGCTCGCCAGGTGGTCACATAGGCGCGTGCTTGCGAATAAGGGTCCTGCACTGGCGCGCGTGGCCCCTCGTAGCGCCACACGACGAATGCGCTGTCCGTGCACATCTGCCGCTGCCGGCGGCCGCGTCTGGGAGGCCGCGGTACAGATCTGCGCTCAGATCAACGACGGCCGACCCGGCGTTCGGAGATGCTGGAGCGCGGCTCGACGTGAGCGCTGACGCGTAGTGCCGCGTGCGGGCGCGGTGGCAAGTGAGTGGGTCATCTCGTCGGTTGGGTGGTGCGCCAGGTGTACCCGGCGTCGTCGGTGCGCATGACACGGCCGTTGGAGACGACCCACCCGGAGCGATCCGTGCTGAAGTGCAGGCTGGTCGGCTCGACGAGGCGCGTGTTGGGGTGGATGCTGCGCCATGTCGTGCCGCCGTTGTCGGTCGACAGGAGTGTCGTTCCGTCGGTTGTCCACCAGTGGGTGGCGTCGACGATGTCGATGGCCGTCGCTGTCTTCACGGGAAGGGTGACGGTGGACCATGTTCGGCCGGCGTCGTTGGTGACGTAGAGGTAACTGCCGGGGTATTTGAGGTTGTTGACGGCGAGCGCGGCGCCGAAGCTTCCTACGAAGGTGGGTTGGGAGATCAGGGGCGTGTAGCGGGCGTCGTGGACGTCGGTGATGGTGATGCCGTGTGGTAGCGGAAGGTTCACTGGTTGCCATGTTCTGCCGGCGTCGTGGGTTGATTCGAAGAACACACCGATGTTGCAGGCTCCGGTCGCGAAGCCGGTCGTCGCGTTGACGAAGCCGATGCCGGCCTTGCCGCAATATGTTGTGAGCGCGCGGGGAGTGCCCGGGTTCTGGCCGTCGATTGACGCGGTGCGCGACATCTGCTGCCAGTGGAGCCCGCCGTCTGTGGTGTGCAAGATGATGACTTCTTCCTGGCCGGCTGCTGCTCCGACACTGTCTTCGTCCCAACCTCCGCTCGCGCCGAGGAAGCTGAAGTGTTGCGAGTTGCAGCCAGGTACGGCAGTCGGGCGCCAGCTCGCGCCGCCGTCAGTCGTGCGGGAGATCGTCGTTGTGCATTGTCCGCGTTGTTCGGTCGGGACGGTCGACGTAATCCAGGCATGCGCATCGTCAAGCGCGAATAGCCCGGTAACTATGCCAGTGAGCCCGCGTGGGGTCACGTCGGTCCAGTGCGCGCCCGCGTCGGTCGTGCGAAACACGGCCGTTGTCGGGTCAGCGGTCGTGATCCACCCAGCGTCGGCGGAGGTGAACACCGCTTGTTGTACGCGGAAGGTTGTCGCGCTGGCCGTCGTCGGCGTTGTGGTCGGCGCGATCGACGGCGGCGCGCTCATCTTCGCGACGTCGAATGTGTAGTAGCGGTCAAGTTCGGGCGCGGAACCCATGAAGACGATGCGGTCGCCGATTGTTGCGACAAGGGTGAGCGCGCCGGTTGGTGGAACTTGCGGGACGCTGGTGGTTGGAAGGTTTGGCGGCGGGGATCGTTGTGGCCCGATCGCCCAGGTGTTCCCACCTGACGACAGCCAGACCGCGGGCTGGTTGGTCTGCGTGGTCGTTCCGGCAACGACATCAATGCCCGCGCCTCGGGTCGCCGTCCAGGCCCATGCGGTCGGGAACATCGACGTGAAGGTCGTGTCGCGCGACCAGGTGTGGCCGCCATCTGCACTTCGCAGCAGTGGCGTCGCGACGTGGCCTTTGTCGATGTCTTGGCCCACTGCGAGCGTCCCACCGGGCCCCACAGATGAGAGGTGATAGCGGTCGGGTGTCGTGATCGGGAGTGCCGGCCCCCATGATTGCGGGTCGTTGGTGAACCAACCAATCTCGACGGTCGACACGCCCCGAAAGTGGACGCGCGCACCGAACGCTGCGAGCGCGCCGTCGGATGTCTCGACGACACTGTCGACCGACCCCGAAGATTGAGAGTCGAGCGCCAGCCGCCACTGCGTGCCGTCGTGCGACACCCATATTCCTTCGTAACCGTCGGCGGCGCCGCCGTACGCGATCCACCACCCTCGGTACCACAACAGGCCCGACACGAACGCGCCCGGACGACTGCCTGTGACCGGAGCTCCGAACAGCGAACCACGTGCGATCTCCTGCCAATGACGGCCACGATCGTCGGACCGCCACACGAACGCGCTCGCACCGCCCGGTGCCCCGACCGCGAGCGCGGTATTGCCGTGCACCGCAACCGCGGTCACGCGGTCGTGTTCGGTTGGATGCTGCGCTTCCGTCCAGTGGAAGCCATCGTCGCTCCACCACATGGTCACCTCAGAACGCCCCTGGGCCGGCTTTTCGCCCGCAAGCAGCAACGTCGTGCCGTCAGCAACGAGAGCGTGCAGCGACGAACCCACGCCGATACCCGATGTTGCTTTCGGAATCATCGACCACACAGCATCGGTCACCGATCCGGGCGGTAACGACTGGGGCAACGGACCACGGACCTCAATCTTCCTCGACGCCCGGCCTCCGGTGACCGTCTGAAAGGCGGTAATGGCGGTCGCGGCCGCGACAACCGCGAGCACACCCACACCGACACGGCGGCGGCGCGCCTTGCGAACAACGACGGTCGATTCTGGCACGACCAGCGTGTCGAGACCCTCGCTCACAGTTACCGCTGCAGCACGCGCGCGGTCGTCGAGCGTCATGCTTCCTCCTCGCTGAGTGTGTCGTCGAAGCGCTCGGCGAGCGTCGACCACGCGAAGTGCATATGCACACGCACGGTCGACGACGTGATACCGAGGATCGACGCAACCTCTGCGACCGTTCGGTCCTCGAGGTATCGGAGCGCGACGCATTGCGCCTGCCGCCGAGGAAGCTCCCGGATCGCCCTCCAGAACTCCTCGTCGATCCCCGGCAGTAGCGGAGCTTCGCGGGTCGCGCCGCCAAGCCACACGGGCCAACGCCCGCGCCTCTCGCGTACGGCGGCGCAACGCGGAAGTCGCGAGGTTCACCACGACGCGCCGCACCCACGCCGCGGGATCGTCATAGGCCGACACACGATCCCAATGTCGGTAGGCGGACACGAACGCGTCCTGCGCGAGCTCCTCCGCGACGGCCGTCCGCCCACACAGCACCGCAGCCAGGCCCACCACGCGCCGATACTCCGCTCGAAAGAACTCGTCGAATCCCAGGCCGCGTACGGCCCGTTCGGTCGCCTCCACGGGCGCGACCCCCATACCTCCTACACGCCAGCGCCCGGCCATCCGTTTAGTCCACTCGCCACCACCGCTCGACGTCGAGATACGAGGCGGCCACGGGCTGTCCCGCGTAGTCCATACCGAGAACGTTGTCAGACGCACCCATTCACGCAGATGGCAGGGCCTCGTCAGAGCACGCACGGGGTTGGACGCCGAGGCGGGCAGGTTGGAGTCTGCATTTCGTGGTGACTCGTGACTTGAGTTCGTGATGGAGACTTGAGTTTGTGATCGACCCGTCGGCGAGGGGGTTCGAGGAGTGGTACTGCGCGGAGCATCCGAAGCTGCTGGGTTCGCTGACACTGGTTGCCGGCGATCTCCACTCGGCTCGGGAAGCCGCTGATGAGGCGCTGTCGCGCGCGCTCGAGCACTGGGACCGCGTGCGGCTGATGGAGTCGCCGGGCGGCTGGACCTACCGGGTGGCGCTCAACGTGTTGAGGCGTCGTCAACGGCGGGCGGCGATCGAACGACGGCTGCTCGTACGCCGTGCGCCGGTTGCGTCGGTACCGGCGCCGGCGGGCGAAGCGTGGGACGCCGTGCGCCACCTTCCCGCCCGCCAGCGAACGGCCGTCGTGTTACGGCACGTAGGCGGGCTGACCGAACAAGAGATCGGCATCGCGATGGGAATCCAGCGCGGCACCGTGTCGGCGACGCTGCGCTCTGCCTATGCCACCCTGAGGACGACGCTCGCGGACGAGGATGCCGAAGGAGCCGAAGATCGTGCGTGAACTCGATCGCGTCCTTGGATCGATCGCGACCGAGCCGATGGGCCCGCCCCCCAGCATGGACGACCTCCACAGGCGCGTCCGCCGCCGACGGATGCGAAGACGCGTCGTCGTCGCGTCCGCAGCCGTCGTCGTTGCGGCGAGCGGCGCCATCGCGCTGTGGCCCGAAGATTCGTCGCCGCGGGTCGAGGTCGTCGCCGGAGGCGGCAGTACGACGACCGATCACGGCACAACCGCGCCACCGGCCTCAAGCGTTCCAGCCCTGGCAGCGCGGATACCGGATCCGATCGAACCAGCGGAACAGGTACGGGTACCCCTGGATCGATCGGCCGCACCGCTGGCCGTCGGCCATGGCGCAGTCTGGGTCGGCACCGCAACGGGCGTCGCCGAGATCGACCCGGTGAGCCTGGAGACGCGCGGCAACGTCGCGATTGAACTCTCCGTCGTCGCGGTGGCAACCGGCCCGGCCGGAGTCTGGATCCTCAGCGGGTCGCAGCAAAGTTCGTTCGGCGGCGTCGCAGACACTCAACTCCCCCCGTATCACTTAACACTGATCGACGCGGTCACGCGGCGCGTCAAGCGCGAGACCGACCTGCCGTTTCGCTCATCGGAACGCGGCAACGCAGCGGTCCGCCTCAGCGCGTCACAGGACGGAGCATGGGTCGCGCTCGGTGAACACGTCGTGCATGTCGACTCCGCCACCGGTTCAACGATGTCGGTCAAGTTGGGCGGCTACGTGATCGGGAACATCGCAGCGGATGCAAAAGGACTGTGGATCGCAACCGCGGGTGGCATGACCAACGAGACCGGGCGCGCCCAAGTATTACGCGTTGACCGGTCAAAGGGCATCGTGACCGTCGTGCCGGGTATCGAGGAGGGATTCATGTGGAGCATCGCGGCAGCGGACGACGCCGCGTGGCTTATCGAGATGTACCGAGCCACCGGCGAACCGGAACCGGTCCCGCATCTCGTCCGCATCGACGCAGACACTCGATCAACGACGGCGTTCGCCCTCCCGGCCATCGCGGTTGTCGTCGGTGACAACCAGGTCTGGGTGCAGGTCTACGACCAAGACCAGGGCCCGGCATACCTCCGCGGCGTCGTCGGCCAGGTCGATCCGCGCACCGGCAAGATCGTGCGGACGGTCGACATCGACATCGGAGGGGTTCCCGGAAGCTCGGGCAACGGCTACAACAATCCACCCTTTGCCGTCGCGCAACACCAGATCTGGTCGGCGCACAACGGCATCGAACGCACGACCCTGTGAGGCGCTGCACGGCGCCGGGTGACGCGCAGGCGCTGTCCCTCGAGAGGATGGAGCGATGACACAGCAACGACAGCCGGAGAAGTACGCGACCGAAGCTGTGTGACGCGTGGCAGGTGTTCGAGGCGAACGCCATGCCGGATCGCAGTGGGAGGCGAGCTGCTCGGCTGCGACGCTTGCGCCCGACACGATGCGCACCGGAACGGTTCGGGGTCGGATCTATCTGCACGGTCGGGGTTCGCCCCGTCGTACTGGTCGTCGAAGGGGGCCGCCGCGGTGCACACGGACGCTGCGAGATGAAGGTGGAGATTGCCGGCGTGTACCCGCGCGAACTTCGGCGCGTGCGGCGCCGACACGGTGTGGGCAGCTGAACCGCGAAGACATTCGCGTGGCGTGCTGCGCTGTGCAGCCGCTCATGCGTCAGCTGTATTTCTGGGGCCGCGCGCGTGAAGCGCATCACACGACGATTCCGGACGTGCGGGCGAGCGGCGGGTGCAGGTCGTCTCGGCGTCGTGACCTAACCGTGACCTAACGAAGCGTCATCGGGGGTAGCGGCGTGGCATCAGATGGCACGGGACGAACGTTTAACCAGCACGTTCGTGAACTCGGGCTGGTGGCGACAGCCGCGCACCACAGCTTGGGAAGCTGATGTTCTGCCGCTGAACTACGCCCGCGAGCGTCCGGGAACGCTAGCAGGGCCTCTGCGGCGGGGATCTGCCGGTATCCGCATGCATTGCCGAGCCCATGCGGGAGAATCTTGCGATGGCGTATCTCCCCCCGCGCGACCCGACCGAGGTCATCGGTAGGCGGATCTCCGCGTACATCATTGACCTCCTGCTCATCCTTGGTGTTGGTGTCGCGATCTTCGCCGCGCTGAAGAGCAACTCCTACACCGGCGCTCCGAACGACGCATGCCAGCAGTTGCGCGACGCCGGATACTCCGACCCGTGTGTCCAGTTCGGCTCGCACGTGTACACGTGGACAGGTGGCCGCTTCGCGCTCGCGATCGGGCTCACCGCGCTCGCGGGGCTCGTGAATCAGGTGCTCCTCCAAGGCATGACGGGCGCAAGCGTCGGCAAGATGATGCTCGGCTTGCGCGTCGTGAACGGGCCGGGCCAGGTGTGCGGTATCGGCCGCGCGTTCGTGCGGTGGCTCTTCCTCATCGTCGATCAGGCGTTCTGTTTCCTCGTCGGGCTGATCACCATGCTGGTCACACACCCGCACCGTCGCGTCGGCGACATGGTCGCAGGCACCTACGTGGTGTCGACCGCCGACGTCGGCCGGCCGGTCACACCCCAAGCCGGAATGCCGCCGCCGTACGCGTACGCGTACACGGGCGCGGGCCAGCCGGGCTGGACGCCTCCCGCGCCGGGCACGCCCACGTGGGGCGCGCCGCCGCCCGAACAACCGGCGTGGGGGACGCAACCTCCGCCCGCATGGGGCACGCAAGCGCCGCCGCCCGTCCCGGAGCAGCCGGGTTGGGGCGCGCCCCAGCAGCCGTACCAGCAACCGCCGCCTCCGTACCAACAGCAGCCGGCGCCGCCGCCTCCGCAGTACCAACAACCGGCGCCGCCGTCTCCCCAGTACCAACAACCGGCGCCGCCGCCTCCGCAGTACACGCCGCCGCCTCCGCAGCCGCCACCTCCGTCCGCGCCGCCGCCGGAATGGCGACCGCCGCCGCCCGCGACTCCGCCCCCCACCCCGGCCGAGCCGGCTCCGCCCCCGGCCGCGCCGTCGTCGTGGGGCACGCCACCGCCACCGTCACAAGCTCCGGCTGCGCCCGAGTCCGCGCCGCCGTCAGCGCCCGAGCAACCCGAGCGGGGTGGCGAATCGTGGTGGGACAAGGCGCTCGGCGACGAGAGCAAGCCCGAGGAGGAGTAGGCGAGAAGAGGTCGTCGTCAGTCGCCGACGGCACCGCTCGTCGGTGCCGTCGCGCCGGCGTTGCTGTCGATGGCTTCCCAAAGGATCTCCGCGATGTCCTGCACGCGGACTTCCTCGTCCTTGCCTTCGCCCTTCACGCCGTCGTCGAACATCACGTAGCAGAACGGGCACGCGACCGCGATACGTGAGGCGCCGGTCGCGATTGCCTCTTGGCTGCGCTCGGTGTTGACCTTCTTGCCGACGTTCTCCTCCATCCACATGCGCGCGCCACCGGCGCCGCAGCACATGCCGCGCGTCCCGTTGCGCGGCATCTCGACGAGATCGACACCGGCGAGGGAACCGACGACGCGGCGCGGCGCGAGGTACACGTCGTTGTGACGGCCGAGGTAACAGGAGTCGTGGTACGTGACACGCTCGGCGAGCGACGCGCCCTCAAGTGACAGCCGTCCGTCGCGCACGAGCTGGTCGAGCAGCTGCGAGTGGTGGATGACTTCGTAGTTGCCGTCGAGTTGGGGGTAGTCGTTCTTCAGCACGTTGAAGCAGTGCGGGCATTGCGTGATGATCTTCTTGACCCCCATGCCGTTGAACGTCTCGATGTTCTGCATGGCGAGCATCTGGAAGATGTACTCGTTGCCGGCCCGGCGGGCCTGGTCGCCGTTGCACATCTCGCTCGGTCCGAGGATCGCGAAGTCGATGCCGGCGCGCTGCAACAGCTTGGCGAGCACGCGCGAGGTCTTCTTGTTGCGGTCGTCGAAGCTCCCCGCGCAGCCGACGAAGTAGAGGTACTCGTGGTCGAATGCGCCCCCCGGCTCGACGATGTCGACGCCTTCGAGTGAAGACGCCCAGTCGCCGCGTTCCCCCTGGTTCAGTCCGTACACGTTTCCGGCGTTCTCCATTGAACGGAACGTGTTGCCGAGCTCGTTGGGGAAGTCGCTCTCCATCAACGTCAGGTAGCGGCGCATGTCGAGGATCTTGTCGAGGATCTCGATGTTGACCGGGCAGATCTCGTCGCATGCCTTGCAGCTCGTGCACGCCCACAACTCTTCGGACGTGATCCGTTCGAACACGCTGTCGGCCCCCACCTTGATGTCGGGATCGACACCGACCGGCGGTGACACCGGCGGATCGCTCGTCGCGGCCATCACCTCGCCGACCTTCAGCACGATCTCGCGCGGGTCGAGCGGCTTCCCGGTGTTGTGCGCCGGGCACACCGACGTGCAACGGCCGCAGATCGTGCACGCGTCAGTGTCGAACAGCTGCTTCCACGTGAAGTCTTCGACCTTCACCGCGCCGAAGCTCTCGAGCTCGGTCTCCATGAGATTCGGCATCGGCTTCATCGCGCCCTTCGGGCGCGGCCGGTCGCGCAGGTACATGTTCATCGGCGACGTGAACATGTGACGCAGCTTGGTCGTGGGGATCATCACCAAGAAGCCGAGGAACGCGACGACATGCACGACCCACAACCACTTGTGCACGTTCGTCAACGTGTCGATCGACCAAGTGTCGACGAGGTTCGCGATCGGGTAGCCGACGAACGACCACTTCTCGAAGGACGGCGTGCCCTCGAAAGCGATCCGCACGCCCTCGACGAGGAATCCCGTGACGCCGATCAGAAGCAGCGACCCGAGGATCAAGGCATCTTCGGGCTTGGTCTTGATGCGGATGCGGTACGGGCGCTGCACGTAACGGCGCAGGACGGCCCAGCCGACCCCGATCAAGAAGATGACACCCGCGAGATCGGCGCCCATTGAGTAGGCGAGATACACGTTGCCGTGCAGGAACTTGAACCGGTCGGGCATCTGGTGATCGGTCTCGCTGATCACCGTGGCGATGAACAGGAAGATGAACCCGAAGTAGAGGAACGAGTGCATCATCCCGGCGGCCGGGTCGCGGAGCAGCGTCTGCATCCACACGCCGCTGCGGAAGTCGCGCAGGCGACGCTCGACGTTCTTGCGGTTGGTGCGCCGGTCGTCGGGGCCGCCGCGCTGGTAGTTGCGGACGCGCAGTGACGCCAGCCAGGCGACGACCAAGAGCATGGTGGCGATCGCCGCATAGAACGCAACGACGACGGGGTCGGGCACGTTCGTGAACACCTCTCGTTGCACGGTGGAGGTGTCGTGCCACTGTGTGATCACGGGGATGAGCCCGCTGGCAATCACGAAGATGGCGAGCAAGATCCCGGTGCCAAGAACCAGCTGCGAGGGCTTGGGCAGCTTCGAAGGCGTCTTGAGCCGCATCAGCCGTGAATGTACAAGTCCTCTTGCGAACCTGCGTGACTCAGGTGTCTGAGAGACACCCCACTCACGCAGGTTGGGCTATTGGACCGACCTCGCGTCGGCGTCTCTCAGGCGATGGGCCATGCCGGCGAGGAGCTTGCGGGCGAAGCCGGGAACCTCGTCGATCAGCCCGGCGAACTCGCGCTGGCCGAGCACGACGAGCTCCATGTCGCTCTCGGCGACGACGGTCGCGTTGCGCGGCGCCTTCTCGAGCAGGGCCAGCTCACCGAATGCGGCGCCCGGCCCGATGGTGGCGACCTTGCGGCCCTGGCGGCTGACCCGGGCCTCCCCGTCGAGGATCACGAAGAACTCGTGGCCGGTCTCACCCTCCGAGACCAGCGTCTTGCCGGCCGGCACCCGCACATCCTCGGCCCGCCGGGCGACGAGCTGCAGATCCTTGCGGGAGCAGGCTGCGAACAGCGGGACCTGCTGGAGGTGATCGATGAATGCGTCTCGCCTGGCCATGGGCCGGAAAGTTATCCCCACAAGCCCCGGAGCGCACGCGTACCTCTCCAGACCCGCACAAATCCTGCCGATCCGGGAATCTGACAATACCGTTGTCAAGTTATACTGCCTCGACCCGCTCAGGTTCTTTCTCTCCAGGCAGCCCAAGGAGGCCAGCTATGTCCAAGGCCGTCGGCATCGACCTCGGCACTACCAACTCCGTCGTCTCGGTGCTCGAGGCCGGCGAGCCCGCGGTGATCCCCAACGCCGAAGGCAGTCGAACGACTCCCTCGGTCGTCGCGTTCAGCAAGACGGGCGAGGTGCTCGTCGGGGAAGTCGCCAAGCGCCAGGCGATCACGAACCCGGATCGCACGATCCGCTCGGTCAAGCGCCACATGGGCACCAACTGGTCGATTGACATCGACGGCAAGGCGTATACCGCGCAGGAGATCAGCGCTCGCATCTTGCAGAAGCTGAAGCGCGACGCCGAGAGCTACCTCGGCGAGACAGTGGTACAGGCCGTGATCACCGTTCCCGCGTACTTCGACGACGCGCAGCGGCAAGCGACCAAGGAAGCCGGCGAGATCGCAGGGCTCGAAGTGCTGCGCATTATCAACGAGCCGACCGCGGCCGCGCTCGCGTACGGGCTCGACAAGGAAGGCAAGGACCAGACGATCCTCGTGTTCGACCTCGGCGGCGGCACCTTCGACGTGTCGGTCCTCGAGATCGGCGACGGTGTGTTCGAGGTGAAGTCGACGTCGGGCAACACACATCTCGGTGGCGACGACTGGGACCAGCGCGTCATGGACTGGATGGTCACCGAGTTCAAGAACGCGCACGGCGTCGACCTGTCGATCGACAAGATGGCGATCCAGCGCCTGAAGGAAGCGGCGGAGAAGGCGAAGATCGAGCTCTCGAACCTGCAGGAGACGACGATCAACCTGCCGTTCATCACTGCGACCAGCGAGGGTCCGCTGCACCTGGAGATGTCGCTCACACGCGGCCGCTTCCAGGAGATGACGCGTGATCTGCTCGAGGCGTGCCGCGGGCCGTTCGAACAGGCAATCCGTGACGGCGGTCTCGACAGTTCGAAGATCGACCATGTGATCCTCGTCGGCGGTTCCACGCGGATGCCCGCGGTCGCCGACCTGGTGCACGAGCTTCTCGGCAAGGAGCCCCACAAGGGTGTGAACCCCGACGAGGCGGTTGCAGCGGGTGCGTCGATCCAGGCCGGTGTGCTGAAGGGTGACGTCAAGGACATCCTCCTGCTCGACGTCACGCCCTTGTCGCTTGGCATCGAGACCAAGGGTCAGATCATGACCAAGCTCATCGATCGCAACACGACGATCCCGGTGAAGCGGTCCGAGACCTTCACGACCGCCGACGACAACCAGCCGTCGGTGGAGATCAAGGTGCTCCAGGGCGAGAGCGAGATGGCGTATCGCAACAAGCCGCTCGGCACGTTCACGCTCACGGGCTTGCCGCCCGCGCCGCGCGGCGTACCGCAGATCGAGGTCACATTCGACATCGACGCGAACGGCATCGTGCACGTGTCCGCCAAGGACCTCGGCACCGGCAAGGAGCAGTCGATGGTGATCTCGGGCGGCACCGCGCTCGGCAAGGACGACATCAACCAGATGATCAAGGACGCCGAGGCGCACGCCGAGGAGGACCGCCGCAAGCGCGAGGAGGCCGAGACGCGCAACACGGCCGACCAGCTCGCGTGGCAGACCGAGAACCTGCTCAAGGAGCAGGGTGACAAGGTCCCGGCCGACGACCGCCAGAAGATCGAGGACGCGCTCAGGCGCTTGAAGGATGCGCTCGCGGGTGCCGACATCGATGCGGTGAAGTCCGCGCACGAGGCTTTGCTCACGGCGAGCAACGAGTTCACCCGGAAGCTGTACGAGAACGTGCAGGCGCAGCAATCGGCGGCCGGTGGTGCTGGCGGTCCCGGTGCGGGTGGCGAGCAGCCGTCCGACGACGAGGTCGCCGACGCGGAGATCATCGACGACGACGAGCAGACCGCGTAACGCGTCATGACTGACATGAACGAGCCAACGCCGGATCCTGCAGTGCAGGATCCGGCCGAGGCGGAAGCCGAGCAACTCGTCAACGACCTCGACGCGTTTCAGCGCGAGCGCGACGACTTGCTCGACACAACGCGGCGGCTACAGGCCGACTTCGAGAACTACCGCAAGCGTGTGCTGCGCGAGCAGACCGCGCTCGTGGAACGCGCAACCGAAGGATTGCTCGAACAGCTGCTGCCGGTCCTCGACAGCTTCGAGCTCGCAGTGCGAAATGTCGCGGACGGCGACGTCGACGAGAAGGTCCGCAAGGGCATCGAGCTCGTGTTCGCCGAATTGGTCGGCGTGATGGAGCGAGCGGGTCTCGAGCGTATCGACGCGCTCGGCGCCGTATTCGACCCGAACGAGCACGAAGCCGTGATGCAGGACGACGGCGACGGCGAGCCGCACGTCGGCGACGTGCTGCGCACCGGATGGAAGTTGAAGGGTCGCGTGTTGCGTCCCGCGATGGTCAAGGTGACGAGGGCGTAACTGAATGGCAGCGCAGCGCGAGTGGTTCGAGAAGGACTACTACTCGGTGCTCGGCGTGCCTCAGGGCGCGACCGACAAAGAGATCTCGCGCGCCTACAAGAAGCTCGCGAAGCAGTACCACCCGGACGCGAACTCGGGAAACAAGGACGCCGAGGAACGATTCAAGGAGATCTCGGCGGCGTACGACGTGCTGGGCGACGCGTCCAAGCGCAAGGAATACGACGAGGTGCGGCGCATGGTTGCGTCGGGTGTCGGTCCCGGGGGATACGGCGGCTTCGGTCCCGGTGGCGCCGGCGGCGCAGGCGGCCAGACGTTCAACTACGAGGGCAACCTCGGAGACCTCGGCGGCTTGTTCGGCAATCTCTTCGGCGGGCGCCGGCAGCAGCGGGCGAGTCGTGGGCCGCAACGGGGACAGGATCTCGAGACCGAGTTGCACCTGTCGTTCGACGATGCCGTGCGCGGGGTCACCTCGACCGTACGCTTCCGTGCCGACGCGACGTGCGCGACGTGTGCGGGTTCGGGCGCGGCGCCCGGTTCGACACCGGAGACATGCCCTGAATGCCACGGCAGTGGCTCGATCGCGGTGGATCAGGGACCGTTCTCGTTCTCCCAGGTGTGCCCGAACTGCGGCGGACGCGGACAGGTCATCCCCAAGCCGTGCCCCACATGCAAGGGCCAGGGCGTCGAGATGCGCGCCCGTGAGGTCAAGGTACGCGTGCCCACCGGCGTGGCCGACGGGCAGCGCATTCGCGTGAAGGGACAGCGGCGCGGCCGGCGCGAACGGCGGCCCGCCGGGCGACCTCTACGTCATCGTGCACGTGCGCGCTCACCCGTTGTTCGGTCGCAGCGGCAACGACCTCACGTTGCGACTCCCGGTGACGTTCGCGGAAGCCGCGCTCGGTGCCGACGTCAAGGTGCCGACGCTCGACGGGCAGGTCACGGTGCGAATCCCGCCCGGAACCCCGTCCGGCAAAGCGCTTCGGGTGCGCGGCCATGGGATGCAGGGCGACAAGAACAAGACCGGCGACCTCATCGTCACCGTCGAGGTGCAAGTGCCGGTGAATCTCAACGCCGAGCAGCGCGATGCGATCGAGACCCTTGCGAAGGTGCTCGATGAAGACCCGCGTGCTGCGCTGTTCGCACAGTCGGAGACGCAACACCGGAGGCGCGACGATGGAGCCTGACACCAGGGCGCTGTACGTGATCTCGGTCGCGGCCGAGCTCGCCGGCGTCCACCCGCAGACGTTGCGGATCTACGAGCGCAAGGGCCTCGTGGCGCCCGCCGCGCACGAGTGGTCGCAGCCGTCGCTACTCGGAGCGCGACATCGCGCTCTTGCGCCGCATCCAGGAGTTGACGAACGAGGGCGTGTCGCTTGCGGGTGTCCAGAAGGTGCTCGCGCTCGAAGAGGAACTGTTCGCGGCACACGAGCGCATCGCGCAGCTCGAAGCGCGCCTCGATGCCTTGGTCCGCGAGATGGAAGAGCGCGTCGAGGCCGCGCACCGCCAGTACAAGCGCGAACTCGTACCCCTGCGCAGCACGTCACTTTCACCGTTCCGGTCCGCGAGGTAATCAGCATGGCTATCGACCCGAACCGTTTCACGCGCAAGACCCAAGAGGCGTTCGCCGCCGCGCAAGCGTTGGCGCGTGACGCCGGCAACACCGAGATCGCACCCGAGCACCTGCTGAGCGCCTTGCTCGATCAGCCCGAGGGCATCGTCTCCGGGGTTGTCGAGCGCATCGGCGTGGACGTGGGTGCGGTGCGACGCAAGCTCGACGAGGCGCTGGAGAAGTTGGCACGCGTCAGTGGCGCGACCGTCCACGATGCCCAGCTCAGTTCGAGCACATTTCGCGTGCTCGAGAACGCCGACAAAGAGCGAGAAGGACTCAGCGACGACTACGTGTCGACCGAGCACATCCTGCTTGCGATGGCCGAGGTCCCCGGAGGCGTCGGCGACCTGCTGCGCAGCTTCGGCGTCACACGGGACGCCGCGTTGGAGGCGCTGCGCGACGTGCGCGGCTCGCACCGTGTCACGAGTGACAATCCCGAGGAGCAATACCAGGCGCTCGAGAAGTACGGCCGCGACCTGACCGAGGCGGCCCGCAAGGGCAAGATCGATCCGGTTATCGGCCGCGACGAGGAGATCCGCCGCATCATCCAGGTGCTCTCTCGGCGCACCAAGAACAACCCGGTGCTGATTGGTGAGCCCGGCGTCGGCAAGACCGCGATCGTCGAAGGGCTCGCGCGGCGCATCGTCGAAGGCGACGTTCCCGAGGGGCTCCGCAACAAGCGCGTGATCGCGCTCGACATCGGCTCGATGGTCGCAGGCTCGAAGTATCGCGGCGAGTTCGAGGAGCGGTTCAAGGCGGTCTTGAAGGAGATCTCCGACTCCGGGGGCGAGGTCATCACGTTCATCGACGAGCTGCACACGATCGTCGGTGCCGGCGGCGCAGAAGGCGCGGTCGACGCCGGCAACATGATCAAGCCGATGCTTGCCGCGGTGAGCTGCGTCTCATCGGCGCGACGACGCTCGACGAGTACCGCAAGTACATCGAGAAGGACGCCGCGTTGGAACGGCGCTTCCAAACGGTGTTCGTCGGCGAGCCGTCGGTCGAGGACACGATCGCGATCCTGCGCGGCTTGAAGGAGCGCTACGAAGTGCACCATGGCGTGCGCATCCAGGACGCCGCGCTCGTCGCGGCGGCAGTGCTCTCCGACCGCTACATCACCGGCCGCCAGCTCCCCGACAAGGCGATCGACCTCGTCGACGAGTCGGCTTCACGGTTGCGGATCGAGATCGACTCGATGCCGTTCGAGATCGACGTCGTCGAGCGGCGCATCCGCCAGCTCGAGATCGAGCGCGCGGCATTGGCGAAAGAGACCGACGAGGTCTCGCGTGGGCGGCTCGAGGCGCTGGAGGCTGAGCTCCAGTCGTTGCAAGAGGAGCGCGACGGCATGGTCGCGCACTGGCAGTCCGAGAAGGATGCGATCGTCGCGATTCAGGAGGCGAAGGAACGCTTCGAGCAGGCCAAGCTCGACGCCGAGCGCGCCGAGCGCGACGGCGATCTCGAACGGGCCGCGCAGCTGCGGTACGGACACATCCCCGTCGTCGAGCGCGAGATCCAGTCGATGACCGAGCGGTTGAACGAGCTCCAGCACGACGGTGCCATGCTCAAGGAAGAGGTCGACGAGGAAGACATCGCCGAGATCGTCGCCAAGTGGACGGGCATTCCCGTGTCGCGTCTGATGGAAGGCGAGCTCGCGAAGCTCGTTCGGCTCGAGGAACACCTGCACGAGCGCGTCGTCGGCCAGAACCAGGCGGTGACCGCGGTCGCGAACGCCATCCGGCGATCGCGCGCGGGTTTGTCGGACCCGAACCGGCCGATCGGCTCGTTCTTGTTCCTCGGTCCGACGGGTGTCGGCAAGACCGAGCTCGCGCGTGCACTCGCCGAGTTCTTGTTTGACGACGAACGGGCAATGCAGCGCATCGACATGTCGGAGTACATGGAGAAGCACTCCGTGTCGCGACTCGTCGGCGCGCCTCCCGGCTACGTCGGTTACGAGGAAGGCGGGCAGCTCACCGAGGCCGTGCGCCGCCGCCCGTATGCAGTGATCCTGCTCGACGAGATCGAGAAGGCGCATCCTGACGTCTTCAACATCCTGTTGCAGCTGATGGACGACGGCCGCCTCACCGACGGCCAGGGCCGCACGGTCGACTTCACGAACACCGTCGTGATCATGACGTCGAACCTCGGCTCGGGCGCAGCGGAGGAACAGGTGCTCGCAGCCGTGCGTGTGCACTTCAAGCCGGAGTTCCTGAACCGCGTCGACGAGATCGTTGTGTTCCACAGGTTGTCCGAGGAGGACATCGAACGCATCGTCGGCTTGCAAGTTGAGCGGTTGCAGGCCCGGCTCGCCGAGCCGCGGGCTCAACCTGGAGCTCACGCCGGCCGCCCAGAAGTGGATCGCACAGACCGGTTACGACCCCGACTTCGGCGCGCGGCCGCTGAAGCGCGTCCTCCAACGTGAGATTGCCGACCCGATCGCGCTCGAGCTGCTGAAGGGCACCTACCAGCAGGGCGACACGATCACGGTCGACGCCAAGCCCGACGGCGGTTTGGTGTTCGACCACGTGATGACCGCCGACATCGTCGCCTGAAAAGCCACCAACTGTTGGCAGGGTTTCCCGCGCATAGCGCGGGTTTTCCTGCCAACAGTTGGAGCGTTTGAGAGGCCAGACTGGTGGCCCGTGGGCGACGACGTGGTTCGGACGGCGACCGAGGAGTGGTTCCTCGGGCGCGGGCTGCCGCATTTCATCGCCGACTACAAGGCCGGGACCGACATCTGGACGCGCGCCGTTCCGGCGTTCACGCTGCTCGTTCTCTTTGAGGTCGCGGCGCTCGCGCCCCGGCGCGACTTCCCGCTCTGGCTCGACGTGGTCGCCGTCGTCGGTGCGTTCACTGCGCTGCTCGTTATCTGGGCGCTCGTCAACCGCCGCCGCGGTCGTCCGCCGCTGCAACGCCCGGATGACATCGGGCGCGTCGAGATCGCCGCGTTCGTGCTCGGCCCCGCGCTCGTGGCGCTGCTCGCGGGGGGCCAGATCCGGCAGGCGGTCGGCGTCGCGTTGCTCAACGTCGGGCTCCTCGGGCTGATCTACGTGTCGACGTCGTACGGCGTCGTCTCGATCGCGCGGTGGGCCCTCCGAGTGCTCTATCGTCAGCTGGAAGCGGTCGTGTCGTTGCTCGCGCGTGCGCTGCCGATGATCGCGCTCCTCGTCACCTTCTTGTTCCTCACGCAGGAGGTGTGGCAGACCGCGGGAGTGCTCGTCGGCCCGACCTATTGGGTTGCGGTCAGTCTGTTCGTGGTCGTCGGCGTGCTGTTCCTCCTTGTGCGGCTCCCACGCGACATCGGCGCGCTCAACAACTTCGACGAACATGACTTCGAGGCGCTGGTCGCATCGACACCGATCGGTGCCGTCGCGCAACCGCTCACCGATGACCCACCGAGACTCGGCCGGCGCGAGTGGGGCAATGTCGGATTGGTCGCACTGGTCAGTCAAGGCATCCAGATCGTGATCGTCAGCGTGCTGATCGGCCTGTTCTTCGTGCTGCTCGGCCTGCTGCTCGTTGACGAGGCGACGACGAAGATGTGGGCGGCGGGTCAGGTGAACGTGCTCGCGACGCTCACGCTCGGGAAGCGCAATCTCGTCATCACCGAGGAGCTCTTACGCGTTGCCGGGTTCCTCACCGCGTTCTCAGGGCTGAACTTCACCGTGTATCTCCTCACCGACGAGACCTATCGTCGTGAGTTCCGTGATGAGGTCGTCGGCGAGCTCCGTCAAGCGTTCGCAGTCCGGGCCGCGTACCTCTGTCACTTGGCAACCGCCGCGAACTACTAGGTAGCCTGTCGGCGTTGTCGAGGCGCTCTTTCGCGTTCGTGCTCGGCGCGATCGCCGCCGGCGCCCTGGTTGTGCGAGTCGCGTACATCCTCGCGATCGCGCGCCATCTTCGGCTCGGCCAGGACTCGGTGTGGTACACGCTGGCGTCGGGTCCGCTCGGGCGCGGGAAGGGCTTCATCTCGCCCGGCTTCTATTTCCTCGACGGGCGCGAGGTGCCGACGGCCGCATACCCGCCGCTCTACCCCGCTTTTCTCGCGGTCGTGGGTCGCTTGCCGAAGGCCACGTTCGACTGGTTCAGGTACGCCGGCGCGGTCGCAGGCACGGTCACCGTCGTCCTGACGGGACTCATCGGCCGACGTATTGCCGGCCCGCACGTCGGCCTCGTCGCAGCCGCACTTGCGGCCGTGTACCCGTCGCTGATCGCCGTGGACGGCGCGCTCATGAGCGAAACGGTGTCGATTCCGCTGTTGTACGCCGCGGTGTTGACCGCCGTCACCGCGATCGATCGACCGGCGTGGTGGCGCTTTGTTCTCACCGGCGCGCTTTTCGGGGCGATGCTCCTCGCGCGTGCCGACGCGTTCGTCCCCGCGGTGTTCGTCCTCGGCGGCGCCGCGGCCGCAGCACGCGCGCCGAACATGCGACGTGTCGCGCTGACGATCGCCGGTCTGGCGGCGACGGTGGTCATCGTCGTGCCGTGGGTCACGCGCAATGCCGCGGAGGTCGACACCGCCACGGTCGCGTCGATCAGCACCGCCGCAACGATCACGGGCGCGAACTGCAGCACGACGTATGCGGGAAAGCTCCTCGGCGAGTGGGATCTCGGGTGCTTGGATCCCGACGGCCGGATGGCTGCCCTCCCCGAGGCGCAGTGGAGCCGGGAGGCGCGAGAGAACGGCCTGCGGTACCGCGCGTGGTCACACGGCGCAGGTACCGCTCGTTGTCATCGTGCGCGAGTTGCGGATGTTCGGCTTGTACCACCCGTTCTCGCAGCTCGACATCGACTCGGCCGAGACGCGGTCTTTTGGGTGGCAGCTGTTCGGCTGGGCGTGCTGGCTCCCGGTCATGCTGTTGGGAGCGATCGGCATGGCGCGCCTCGTGCGGACGTACCGGCGCGCATGGCCGTTGCTCGGTGTCGTCATCGCATTGTTCGTCAGCGTCGCGCTCAGCCACGGCAATCAGCGCTTCCGCACCGCGGCCGAGCCGGTGATGCTCGTCGCGACGGCGGCGGTCATCGTGCCCCGACGCTTTCATGCGCCGGCCGAGTCACCCTCGGCGAGTCCTTAGGCGAGCTGCTTCCAGCTGGTGCCGCCCCGGCAATACCAGAGGCGCTTGGACTTGTCGACGAACAGCTGACCGGCGGAGCCGCTCGCCGGATGTGTCGACGCGGTTGACGGCACGAGCTGGACCTCCGCGGTCTTGCCGCTGAACTTGCCACCGACGCCCTTGCTGCTCGCGCCTTCGATGCCGGGCCCTTTTCCGCTCGTCGCCCCCGCCGTCGCGGCCGCGCTGCTCGACGCGTTCGGGATGCTGCCGAAGACCGCGACGCCCGTACCGATCGTCCGGCCCCAGACCACGCGCTGTGCGTTGTGCCGCGTTCTCGATGTGCGAGTACAGGCAGATCCCCAGCCCGAGGTGGCCTGCCTCCATGCACAGCGTGTCCGCATCTGTATCGAACACTGCGGCAACGACGCCCGGCCCGGTGCCGGTGCCGCCGAGGCCGCCGACCGCGAACCCGCTCCCTGCGGTGACGCCGAGGACTCCACCGCCATTGATCCCGCCCGCGAAGATCGCCGCCGCCGCTTGGTCGCTGTTGTTGTTCGCTTCGGCGAAGATTGCGCCACCCAGCCCGGCGTCGACGACGTGCAGCGCGGCCTTCGCGTTGGCCGTGTTCGTCGTCTGGACGTTGAGCGCCTCGCCGCTGGCCGTGTTGGCGACGTGCAGAGTGTCGGTGCCGTTCGTGCTCGTCAGGCCGGTCGTGTCGGTGCCGGCGTCGTTCTCGGCACCGAACGACATCGCCGCGGTGGTCGCGCCGGCGCCATCGGGCCGGAGCAGCACGCTGCCGGCGCCGACCGCGGCAGCCGCGCCGCCGAGGCGCAACAAGTTGCGCCGGTCGAAACGCCGCTCGGCCGGCCGCGGCTCCTCGTCGGTTCGCAGCCGTTCACGCAGCTCGGCGTTCTGCTGCTCGAGCAGCTCGACACGCCGCGCGAGTGTTTGCACCTGTTGTTCGAGTTCATCCATGCGGCGAGTCTCGCGCGGTGGCGTCGTAAACGCTCAGGCGAGTTGTTTCCAATTCGCGCCACCGCGGCGAGTCAGACCGCTTTGTTGTGTGTCCGTCGTCGAAGTTCACCTTTCGCGATCTTCCCGCCAGATGCGCGCGGCAGCGCGTCCACGACGACGAGGCGCTCGGGCCACAGCTCTTTGCTTGTGCCGCGTGCTTGAAGGTGCGCGGTGAGCTCGGCGAGCGCGAGCGGAGCGGCTCCGGCACGCAGTTCCACGAACACGCAGACGCGTTCGCCGAAGGTCTCATCGGGCATCGCGACCGCTGCACACAGCGAAATCGCCGGATGGGACGCAACCGCGTCCTCCACTTCGGCGGCGCTGATGTTCTTGCCGCCGCGAATGATGAAGTCCGAGGTACGGCCGACGACCGTCAGGTACCCGTCGGCGTCGATGGTCGCGAGGTCGCCCATGCGCATCCAACCGTCGCGGGTGAACAGTTGCGCGTTCGCATCATCATCGTCCCAATACCCGAGGCACATCGTCGGGCCGTTGCACGCGGGCACGCCGGGGCCGCCGTTTGCGGTGACATCGACGTCGGTGTCGGGGTCGAGCAACCGAACGTGCATGTCCGTGATGACCTTGCCGGCGGTGCGCAGTCGCCGCTCCTGGGTGTCGGCGGGGGAGGTCCGTGACAACGCTCCGGTTTCGTTGGACCCGTAGAACTGCAGCACGCACGCGCCGGTGCGCGCTTCGAACTCTTTGGCGCGCTCGTACGGCACCATCTCGCCGCCGGTGAACATGATGCGCAGCGACGAGAGGTCGTGCGCGTCGAATGCGGGCGTATCCAGCATCATCACGAACTGCGTGGAGACGGCCGCGACGACCGTGACCCGGTGCCGCTCGATCGCGGCGAGCATCGTGTCCGGTGCGAATCGCTCGGCCACGATGCACGGCGCACCGACGATCGCGGGGGAGAAGTGCCCGGTCCACAGGCCGAAGCCGAATGGTGCAGGCAGCGCGCTCATGAACACGTCGCCGGCATCGAAGTTCGCGATCTCGTCCGCGAAGCCGTGGAACGCGAACCAACGCGCTTGGTTGTGCATCACGACCTTCGGGAGCCCGGTCGTGCCCGAGGTCGAGTTCAGGAACCACAGCTCGTCGGGTCCGATTGCGTGCTCGGCACCGGGCGCGTCCTCAGCAGGCGCGTCGACGAGCAGCGCGCGAGCGCCGGAACGGTCGACGATGTGCGACGTCTCGCGCTCTCCACGCGCGAGCGCCGATGCCGACCGCGACGAGCCCCGCCTTCTCGCACGCCACCATGGCGGCGTGCACCCCCGGGCCGTCGGGCATTTTCAACGCAATGCGCTCGCCCGGTGCATGGGTCCGAGCAAGCGTCGCGGCCATCGCGGACGACCGCGTGTCGTACTCCTCCCACGTCATCGACGCGCCCGAGCTTCCTTCAACGAACGCAATGCCGTCGGGATCCGAACGCGCGTTGCGGGCAACGATGCCCGCCACTGTGTTCACGGCAACGGGTGGCGGAAGAGTTCGGCGGCATTGCGCCAGGTGATTTGCTCGGCTTCGTCGTCGGGCACGTCCCGGTCGCGCAGCTGACGGGTGAGCATCGCCTGCGTGTTCGGCCACGACGAATCGGCGTGCGGATAGTCGGACTCCACGAGGATGTGATCGACGCCGATGCGGTGACGCATCTGCATCCCGGCGTCGTCATCGAGGGAGCAGAACCAGAAGTTGCGACGCAAGATTTCGCTCGGCGGCTCGTTCACGTCGCGCCACGTCGGCAGGTAGCCGAGCTGGTACCGATAGCAGTGGTCGAGCCGGTCGAGGATGCCGGCGACCCACCCGATGCCGCCTTCCGACAAGCAGATCTTGATGTCGGGGAACCGCACGGGCACCTTCGAGTACAGCCAGTCGACCGCGCTGTACATGCCGTACGCGCCGAACAACACGGCCACGATCTCGGGCGGCGCGTCGGCGGACGTCGTCGGTGACGTCCCCGACGACCCGACGTGCAGGCACAACACGGTTTCGGTCTCCGCGCACGCCGCGAACAGCGGATCCCAGTAGCCCGAATGGATCGTCGGGAGCCCGAGCTTGTCGGGCGCTTCCGAGAACGTGGCCGCCCGGAAGCCGCGCTCGGCGTTGCGGCGGATCTCTTCGGCTGCGATCGCGGGATCGCGTAAGTACGTGATCTGGTTCGGGATGAACCGACCGGGATGCGCGCCGCACCATGCTTCGAGGTGCCAGTCGTTGTACCGCGCGCATCGCGGTGAGCGCGAGGTCATCGTCGTCCGGCCACATCGTGAGGCGCTGCCCGACGAAACCGGGCAGGAACGACGGGAAGCACAGCGACACGTCGACGCCGTCGACGTCCATGTCACGAACGCGAGCGTTGATGTCCCAGGCGCCGCGGCGCATCTCATCGAAGCGCGTCGGCTCGAACCCGTACTCGCTCGACGGCCGTCCGACGACCGCGTTGAAGCCCACGTTCGGCAGCACCTGGCCCTGCCAGACCCACGCCTCGCCGCCGTCGTCGGTCGGCACGACGCGCGGCTCGTCGACCGCATACTTCGCGGGGAACCGGCCGGTGAACGCGTCGGGCGGCTCGACGACGTGATCGTCGACAGAGATCACCCGATAGATGCGCTCACGCGGTTCGGGCTCGGGCAGCCAGGTGATCTCCGTCCGCCGGCCCTTACCGCCGCCGAAGTGCGCGTTCTGCTGCAGGTCGTCGATCGACATGCCGGTCACGAAAGAACCTCTGGTTCGTCACGGATCAGGAGCCGCACCGCGCCCTCCCAGTAGGGGCGCGGGCTTGCCATGAGCACCACCTTCTTCAGGTCCGCGCGTTGCTGCGCAGGCAGCTCTTCGGGCTCGCGACCCGCAGCGAGGATGTCGTAGGTGAAGCGGCACATGCGCTCGAAGGTCGCGGCCTTGTAACACAGCTCCTCGATCGTCGGCGCGGTGACGATCGCGCCGTGAAAGGCGAGCAGGATGCCGCTCGCGTCGCCCACCTGCTGCGCGAGCCATTCACCACCCTCGGCGTGCAACACGTCGCCGTACTCGTCGACGAACGCGAGGTCGCCGTCGAAGATGCACGAGTTCTGATGCACCATGCGCGGCATCTCGCGCATCGCGGCAAGCAGCGTCGCGTGATACGGGTGATGGTGCACGATCACCGCGGCGTCGGGACGCGCTCGGTGCATCTCGGTGTGCAGGAAAACCGCACCGGTGACATCCCACTTCCCTTCGACGACGTTGCCGTCGGCGTCGAGCCGGATCACGTCCGACGCGCGCACCTCCTGCCACCACTTGCCCCACGGGTTGCACCACATGCCGCCGTCATCGGTGGCGATGGTGAGGTGTCCGGAGATGTTCTCGGCCCAGCCTTCACGCGAGAGGATGCGCACCGCGGCACGCGAGCTGCTGCTGCACGGTGAGTTCGCGGCCGATACCCGGGCCAGGACGGGGCTCTCGCACGTATGAGAACGTAGTCGCCGTGACGGTGTTGGTGATCGGGGCCGCCGGCGACCTCGGCGGCCGAGTGGCGGCCGCGCTGCGCGACCGTGGTGTCGAGGTGCGCGGGCTGGCGCGCCGGCCGGTTGAAGGATGCGTGCGGGGCGACCTCGGCGATCCGGCGTCACTCGATGCCGCGTGCGTCGGCGCGAGCCGGATGTTCCTCGTTTCATCGCCGACGCGTGATCAGGTCCAACTCGAGACGAACGCGATCGAAGCGGCCGAGCGCGCGGGCCTGGAGCGCATCGTCAAGATCTCCAACATCCCGCTGCCCGGATTGGAGACAGGTCTCCATGGCAACCATCGCGCGCTCGAGCGGCGGCTGGCGGCGTCGCCGGTTGCAGCGACAGTGCTCCAGCCCTCGTTCTTCGCGAGCGTGATCGACAAGCAACGCGAGCTCCTCGCGCGGGCAAGCTCGTGCTGCCTACCGGTCCCGGGAAGATCGCGTGGATCGATCCGGCCGACATCGCCGACGTCGCGGCCGAGGTGCTGACGCGTGACGACCTCGACGGCGCGCTCCATCTCACCGGGCCGGAAGCCCTCGACGGCGACGAGGTCGCCGCCCGCCTCGGCGTCCGCCGGCTCGACCCACCGCTTAACACCTGGCGCGACGCGGCCGTCGCCGGCGGTCTCGACCCCTGGCTTGCAGATTCGACCGTGCATCTCTACGAAGCGGTTGCGCGCGGCGCCCTCGCGGCAGTGACCGACACGGTCGGCCGCATCCTCGGACGCCCCCCGATCAAAGCGTTTGGGCAGAAACCCGCGCTATAGCCGGCGTTCGTAAATGTCCCTAAAGCAATGCAGGCATACGGGCGTGAGCAAATTTCATTGGCTGTCGTCGCCCGACGTTGGGGCCGATGTCGTGGTCGCTAGAACCCCCAATCGACGGCCATGTCGAGGCTCTCGTGGAGTCCGCTCACAACTCCGCCTGTGACCTCACCCTCCGGTGATAGTTCCATCAGTGCCCACCTCGGTTCGTCTGGAGCAACATCGAACCGCGGTTCGTCCGTGTGCGTCGTGCCGTCTGCCTCGTCCAGCAGATACACGAAGTCAAACACGATGTCGTACAACGCTGATTGGAGAACTCGTCGCATCTCCTCTCGCGTACCGCCTTCGACACGAACCTTCTCGACAGCATCGAGTGCCGGGTCGACGCTGTAGTCCAACCTGCGCCCCAGGGCGTGAAGGAATAGAAACCGTGCGGTCTGCGCAAGATCTTCTTGAAGTTCGGAGTCCGCCCAAATTTCCGGTTCTTCCAAACCACGCGATCGAAGACGCTCGGTGAGTTCATCCACCGACTGTGCTCGCCACCGGTCCAGCCACTTCGCTTCGTGTCGGCCACGCGCACAGCTTGCCTGCTCCGGCGTGTGCCCGCCACGGCACGCCAGCGTGCGGCAATGTCCGTGGAGCGCAAGCAGATCGACAGTTCGGTACTTTCGCAGTGCCGAGACTCAGCCGTTTGGATGCTTCTCGAAATAGTCAGCCACGCCGTCACTAATCGCTCGCAGGCGGGCTTCGGATCCCACGCACTTGATGGCAGCCGCCGTTTCTGCGTCGGAAGGTGCGTCGAACGCCTGATTCACTTCTGTCTTTCCCGTCCCAGTGATGGGAGCAAGACATTTCGCCTCGGTCGGCATCGCGCCGCCCTTCTCGTAGTACTGCACGACGGCTGCGATCACTCGATCCGAACTGCAACCCTCCTCGTTGGGTCCGCACGGCGTTGGTGCGGTCGTCGTGCTGGCGTTGTTCGTCGGCGTGGCGGGACTTGAGGAATCTCCGCACGCGGCGAGAAGAACCAAGGCCGACCACACGATCAAAGAACGCCGCCGCACGCACGCATGATGCCCGTCCCGTTGTGTTCTCGCCACGGCACTGGGGCGGGCTGTTCATCGACGAGCTTCCAGCGTTAGTTTTCCGGTGCTCGACCCACAGCACGGTGGGTTGCACAAAATCTCGGGCGGCTGCACAAGAAACACCCGCCCAGACGGGGTTCTTGTGCGGAGCCGCTACGGCCCCGGAAACCGCCCAAACGCTGGATGCGTGGGGGCGACGTGCGGCGCGCGGCCGAGGATCATCGCGCGTCGGGTACCGCGGCCATCCCGGGTCGCCGGTGCGCGCGAACGCGGCCCATGCGTCGCGCATCGTGCGCGAGAGTGCACGGCCGTCGTCATCGAGACCGACGAACGTGTCCCATCCCTCGACGAAGTTGCCGAACGGGAACGGGATGTCGATGCCGTGGCACGCACCGATGCCGGGGCCTTCCCACGTGAAGCAGTAGGTGTACGCCGGGCCGTGCGGCGCGTGGGCATCGAGCACCGCGCGGCACGGATCCTGCATTTCCCGGTCGCCGAAGAACGTTCGCCAGATCTCGGCGTTGTCGTCGGTGCCGAGCTGGTCGGCGTAAGCATCGGCGACGGGTGCCGCCTGCGGTTCGTCGACCCGCAAGTAGCGCGCGATCCGCCGCACCAGCCGGTCGCGCGGGAGCGGGGAACGGTCGACGAACAACGCCATCTCGTCGGCGGTTGTCCCCACGAGCAGCGGAATGCCGGCGGCCGCGCCGGCGCCGAGCGCGTCGATTGGACGGGTGGGAAGCACGTCGCCGTCCACCATCGGGTGGAAAGGCATCATGCCGACCGGCTGCATCAACGTAGACAGCGTGCGTGTCTGCGCGTCCAGGAGTGCGTCGACCGGGAGGAAGCGCAGCGCGTCGACGTCGGGAACCGCGGCTTCCTTGCACATTGTGTCCGCGACGAGTGCCGCCCGTTCGTCATCGAATGTCGCGAAGGTCGCGCCGCTCTGCACGATCGTGCCCGCGAGCAGTCCGCGCGCCTGCGGCGACGCGATTGCGTGGAGCAGCAGCCCGCCACCGGCGGACTCGCCGAACGCGGCGACGCGCGCCGGGTCACCGCCGAAATGACCGATGTTCTCCCGCACCCACTCGAGCGCGCACAGCGCATCCCGCACACCACAGTTGGCGACACCACCCGCGGGCGCGCGTCGAGGAAGCCGAGTGCACCGACGCGGTAGTTCACCGTCACGACCACGACAGATTGCTCGGCGGCCAGCAACGCGCCGTCGTACACCGGCTGTGACGACGCGCCGATCATGAACGACCCGCCGTGGAACCACACGAGCACCGGATGCGGACCGGCACTTTCTGACGCCCAGATGTTGAGCGTGAGGCACGCCTGCTCGTCGGTCTCGACCACGCGCATGCCAGGCACGATCTCGCCGAGCGGGCTGTCGAGCGGCTG
Source organism: uncultured Actinomycetes bacterium (assembly GCA_963837155.1). Taxonomy (GTDB): domain Bacteria; phylum Actinomycetota; class Acidimicrobiia; order IMCC26256; family PALSA-610; genus DASQHW01. Next base: position 868,389 of record CAWIMB010000001.1, read on the forward strand.
GGGCGCGGCCGGACCGAAACGGTCGTAGGCGCGCGTCGCGTCGAACGCAACGAGCTCCGGTGGCGCGAAGCGCTTCGCACGCGCATACGGAACGCCGAGCCACTGTCGAATCGTCAAGGGCGCCATGCTACGGAGCCGACGGTGGCCTGAGGCCGGTCGAGTACCATGTCCCCAACGTGAGACCCAACGCGGCCGTCACGCGGAGCGCACCCGAGCGGAGTTGGCCCAACAGGAGTCAGCGATGCCTGGCGCAGTGATCGTCGGCACCCAATGGGGCGACGAAGGCAAGGGCCGCGTCACCGACTACCTCGCCAAGGAGTCGTCGATGTGTGTCCGCTACCAGGGCGGCCACAACGCGGGTCACACCCTGGTCGTCGACGGCGAGGTCTTCAAGCTCCAGCTGGTCCCGAGCGGCGTGCTCTATCCGTGGGTCGTCCCGGTCATCGGCAACGGCGTGGTGGTCGACCCCGCGGTGCTGCTCGACGAGCTCGACATGCTCGAGTCGAAAATGGTCGACACGCGCCAGCTGCGCCTCTCCGGCAACGCGCACCTGATCATGCCGTACCACCAAGAGCTTGACCGCGTCACCGAGCGGTACCTCGGCAAGAACAAGCTCGGCACGACCAAGCGGGGCATCGGGCCCGCGTACGCCGACAAGGCGCTGCGCGTCGGGCTGCGCGTGCAGGACCTGCTCGACCCCAAGATCTTCCGCGAGAAGCTCGACCTCGTGCTCCGTGAGAAGAACGGCGTGCTCGCCAAGGTGTACAACCGCCTGCCGATCGACGCCAAGGAGCTGTCCGAGCGCTACTTGCGGATGGTCCCGCGGCTTGCGCCGCTCATCGACGACACCGTGCACCTCGTGCACGAGGCCCTCGACGCGCAGCAGTGGGTGCTGTTCGAAGGCGCGCAGGCGACATATCTCGATCTCGACCACGGCACATATCCGTTCGTGACGTCGAGCAATCCCGTCGCGGGTGGCGTGTGCACAGGTGCAGGGATCGGTCCGCTCGCGATCCAGCGCGTCGTGGGCCTCGTCAAGGCGTATCAGACGAGGGTCGGCAGCGGCCCGTTCCCGACCGAGCTGTTCGAGGGCGACGCCGTGGGAGACCTGCTCGTGGAGCGCGGCGGCGAGTTCGGCACGAACACCGGTCGGAGGCGCCGGACCGGTTGGCTCGACCTCGTCATGCTCAAGCACGCCGTGCGCCTCAACACGTGCACGGACCTCGCGCTCACCAAGCTCGACGTGCTGTCGCCGCTCGACGAGCTCAAGGTCTGCGTGGCGTACGAGGGAGAAGACGGAACGCGCTACGACCACGTGCCGTACCACCAGTCGGTGTTGCACAAGGTGCGGCCCGTGTACGAGACGCTGCCCGGCTGGAACGTCGACATCGAGCGCGCTGGACGGCTCGAGGAGCTCCCGGCGCAAGCGCGCGACTACGTGAAGTTCGTCGAGGAGTACGCCGGCGTGCACGTGAGCATCGTCGGTGTCGGGCCTGCGCGCGACCAGACCATCGTGTTGCCCCGCGCCGCGTGACTCGCACCCGAGTCCTCATCATCGGCGCCGGTGGGCGGGAGCACGCGCTCGCATGGGGCGTGGCGCGCTCGCCGCACGTCGACGAGGTCGTGTGTGCGCCCGGGAATCCCGGCATGGCGACGATCGGCGAGTGTGTGCCGGTCGCGGCGACGGATCCGACCGCGGTCGCCGAGCTGGCCGCGAAGGTCGACGCCGACCTGGTGGTCGTCGGTCCCGAGGACCCGCTGGTCGCCGGTGTCGTCGACGAGGTGCAGGCCTCGGGCCGGCTCGCGTTCGGCCCCCGGCGAGCAGCAGCAAGGCTCGAAGGCTCGAAGGCGTGGATGAAGGATGTGCTCGTCGCGGCCGGCGTACCGACCGCCCGCCACGACACGTTCACCGCGGGCGGGGAGGAGCGTGCGTTCGCGTTCCTCGAGACGCTCCCCGGCCTCTACGTGGTGAAGACCGACGGCCTCGCCGCGGGCAAGGGCGTGATCGTCACCGAGTCGATCGCAGAAGCGCGTGACGCCGTCCGCGCGTACCTCTCGGGCGACGCGTTCGGCGCCGCCGGCCGCACGTGCGTCATCGAAGAGGGCCTCACCGGGCCCGAGCTCTCGCTGTTCGTACTATGCGACGGTCGCGATGCGGCGCTCTGTGCGACCGCGCAGGACCACAAGCGAGTTTTCGACGGTGACGAAGGGCCGAACACCGGCGGCATGGGTGCCTACGCGCCGGTGCCGTTCGTGCGTGACACCCTCGTCGAGGACGTGATGGAGCACGCGATCCGACCGACGTTGCGCGAGCTGGCGCGCCGCGACGCCGAGTACCGCGGCGTGCTGTATTGCGGGCTGATGCTCACGCCGGGCGGTGTCAAGGTGCTCGAGTACAACGTGCGCTTCGGCGATCCCGAGTGCCAGGTCGTGGTGCCGAGGTTCACGAGCGACCTCTACGTGCACCTGCGCGAGTCGGCTGGGGGCCGGTTGGAGACGCCGGTCGAGATCGGTGACGTTGCGTCGGTCGGAGTCGTGCTCGCCGCCGAGGGCTATCCACCTGCGCCGACGCGGCGCGGTGATCTCGTCGAGGGGCTGGACGCGGCGAACGGCCACGAGGGCGTGATCGTTTTCCAGGCCGGTACCGGCACCGACGATTCCGGACGCGTCGTGACCAATGGCGGGCGCGTCCTCACGGTGACGGCGACGGGCGAGAGCGTGGCCGCGGCACGCGACCGTGCATACGCGGCGGCGGCCGAGATCTCGTGGCCTGGCGTCCACTACCGTCGTGACATCGCGGTCCAGGCCCTCACGTGATCCCCCGCTACTCCCTCCCCGAGATCGCGGAGCTGTTCAGCGACGAAGCGCGCTTTGGCGCGTGGCTCGAGGTCGAAATCCTTGCGGTCGAGGCATGGTCGCAACTCGGTGTGGTGCCCGCAGACGATGCCCGCGCGGTGCGCGAGCGGGCCGGGTTCGATGTCGCGGCCGTCCACGAGCGCGAGAAGGTGACCGACCACGACGTCGCCGCATTCGTCGACGTCGTGCAGGAACGGGTCGGGATGCCGGCGGCCGCGTGGGTGCACTACGGGCTGACGTCGAGCGACGTCGTCGACACCGCGCTCGCGCTCCAGATGACACGCGCGCTCGACCGCATCCTGGTGGCCGCGGCCGCGCTCGATTCCGCGATCGCCAAGCGGGCGCGGGAGTTCCGTGACACGCCAATGGTCGGCCGTACCCACGGCATCCACGCCGAGCCCACGACGTTCGGCGCCAAGCTCGCGTTGTGGGCCATGCAGGTGCGGCGCGACCGCGAGCGCCTGCAGCGCGCGCGAGACACGATCGCGGTCGGCAAGCTCTCGGGCGCGGTCGGTACGTATTCGAACATCGATCCTGCGGTCGAGCAGTACGTCTGCGAACGGCTCGGCCTCCGGCCCGTGCCGGCAACGCAAGTGCTCCCCCGCGACCGCCATGCCGAGGTGTTGTACGCGTGCGCGTCGGTGGGCGCGAGCGTCGAGGCGTTCGCGCTCGAGATCCGGCACCTCCAACGCACCGAGGTGCGTGAGGTTGAAGAGCCGTTCCGGGAGGGTGAGCAAAAGGGCTCGAGCGCGATGCCGCACAAGCGCAACCCGGTGAAGGCCGAGCAGCTGTGCGGCCTCGCCCGGGTACTGCGCGGCAACTTGCAAGTCGCGCTCGAGGACGTCGCGCTGTGGCACGAACGCGATATCTCACATTCTTCCGCGGAGCGGATCGTCGTGCCCGATTCGCTGATGCTGGCGTACTACGAGCTCGTGAAGTTCACCGAACTCGTACGCGGCATGAAGGTGCACCCCGAACGGATGCTGCGGAACCTCGACGCGTCGTTCGGGCTCGTGTTCAGCCAGCCGGTCCTGCTCGCGTTGGTCGAGGCGGGGATGTCTCGCGACGATGCGTATCGCGTCGTCCAACGCAACGCGATGCGCGCCTGGCAGGAGGAGCAACCGTTCCGCGACCTCTTGCGCGCCGACAAGGAAGTGACGACCGTGCTCGATCTGGCGCGCATCGACGCGTGCTTCGACCTCAAGCGTTCGCTTGCCAATGTCAACCGCGTCTTCGACGCGTTGGACCAGTTGGACGAACAGGGATGAGTAAGACCGCGCTGCCGCACGTCTATTCGGGCAAGGTGCGCGAGCTCTATGCGGTAGAGCACGACGCCTTGCTGATGGTCGCGAGCGACCGGATCTCGGTGTACGACGTCGTGCTGCCCGACGAGATCCCCGACAAGGGCCGCGTGCTCACCGCACTGTCGTCGTTCTGGTTCGACCACACGCGCGACATCGTGGCGAACCACGTGATCTCGTGCGACCCCACCGACTTTCCGCCGACGTCCGGCGATGTTGCAGGACGCGCCGCGCTCGTGCGGGTGACACGGCCGATCCCCCTCGAGTGCGTGGTGCGCGGCTACCTCTTCGGCCACGGGTTGGAGGAGTACATCGCACAGGGCACCGTCGGAGGCTTCGCGGCGCCCGCGGGTTTGCGACAGGCCGACCGCCTCCCGGTACCGCTGTTCACGCCCACAACGAAGGCCGAGACCGGCCACGACATGCCGCTCACGGCCGCCGAGGCGATGGAGCTCGTCGGCCGCGACGTGTACGAGCACGTGCGGGACGTGTCGCTGCGCCTGTACGAGGCCGGCGCCCGCCACGCCGAGAGCCGCGGCGTGATCCTCGCCGACACGAAGTTCGAGTTCGGCGACCTCGACGGCGACATCCTCGTCATCGACGAGATGATGACGCCCGACTCGTCGCGCTACTGGCCCAAGGATGCGTACCGGCCGGGGACGTCGCCGCCCTCGTTCGACAAGCAGTACGTGCGCGATTACATGGACAGCACGGGCTGGAACCACGACCCGCCCGCGCCGCGGATGCCGGCACAAGTGATCGCCAACACGCGCGGGAAGTACGTCGAGGCGTACGAACTCATCTCCGGGCTCGCGTTCGACGATTGGTATAGCCCCGAAGACGATTAGTGCTGCCGGTAATCTGAGCCCATGCCTGCGTTCCACGCGCACGTCGAGATTTCGCATCTTCCGGGGATCGCGGATCCTGCGGGAGCAACGATCGAGCGGGCGCTGCCCGCGCTCGGATACACCAACGTGTCGCAGGTGCACATCGGCAAGACGATCCGATTGGTCGTCGAAGCGCCGGATGCCGAAGCCGCGCACGCGCAGGTGAAGGAGATGTGCGAGCGATTGCTCGCCAATCCCGTGATCGAGGCCTACGAGGTGACGATCGCATGACGGCGCGTGTGGGCGTGGTCGTGTTCCCCGGTACGAACTGCGAGCTCGACGTCGTATGGGCGGTCGAAGCGCTCGGCGCGTCGGCCGAGCCGCTGTGGCACGGTGACGCCACGACGAAGGGCGTCGACGCGATCGTTGTTCCGGGCGGCTTCGCGCACGGCGACTATCTCCGAACTGGCGCGATCGCCCGCTTCTCGCCGGTGATGGAGGCGATCACCGAGCACGCGCACGGCGGTGGCCCCGTCGTCGGCATCTGCAACGGTTTCCAGGTGCTTTGCGAGGCCCACCTGCTGCCCGGCGCGCTCCAGAAGAACGCCGGCTTGAAGTTCCTGTGCGAGACAGTCGAGTTGCGCATCGAGACCACGACGACCGCGCTCACCAACCAGGCGCGCACCGGCGCCGTGCTGCGGATCCCAATCAACCACTTCGAGGGCAACTACGTGTGCGACGACGCCACGCTCGCGCAGCTACGTGCCGACGACCGCGTCGTCGTCCGGTACGTGCGCAACCCGAACGGCAGCCTCGATGACATCGCCGGGATCTGCAACGAAGGCCGCAACGTCGTCGGACTCATGCCGCACCCCGAGCGGGCATCCGACACGCTGCTGGGATCGGCCGACGGCGTGGTGCTGCTAAAATCGCTCCTCGCCGCAGCCGATGACCGCGCGACGATGCGTGCGTGACGGGATACGCCTTCGGGGATACCGCTCTCGCGCGCGAGCGGCTCGGCCTTGTCGCCGATGCGTTCGCAGCACTGACACGCGGGCTGCTGCGTGATCTCCCGTCGGGAGACCGTCGCTACGTCGTCGACCTCGGGTGCGGTCCGGGCTACACGACCGCGCTGTTGTGCGAGGCGTTCCCCCACGGGTTCGTCACGGGTCTGGATGCTTCGGAGGCAATGGTGGCCGACGTGCGCGTCCGATTGCCCCAAGCGACGTTCGCGGTTGCCGACGTCACCGCGCCCCTTCGCCTCCCCGCCCACCTCGTGTACGCGCGCCTGCTGCTCGGCCACCTCCCGGATCCGGCGCGGGCGCTCGCGACATGGAGCGTGCCCGTGCTGGTCGACGGGCTGCTCGTGTGTGAGGAACCGGTGCGCTATCGCAGCGACAACGCGCTGTTCTCACGCTACGAGGAAGTGGTGACGGCGGTCGTTGCCGCGCGGGCGCCACGCTGAGGGCCGGACCCGTGCTCGACACCGATCCACCGCGCTGTGAACGCGTGATCGACCGGGTGATCGAGCATCCGGTTCCTGCCGCACTCGCCGCGGCGATGTTCTGGCGGAACGCGGTGACGTGGGGGGCCGAGGCCGATTTGATCAATGCGTTGCGCGAAATCGAAGCCGGAGCCAGCAGCGACATCGTGATGTGGGAATGGCGGCAAACGGTCTGGCTCAAGAGCCGCGACTGATACCTGCCTTCTTCAGCACCTCAGGTGCGACACCGAACTCGCGCCACGCACCGTACGAGATGCCCTTGCGAGCTGAATAGCTCTTGGCGACTTTGACGAAATCCTTCTCGAGCCCGGCAACATCCGGTCCGCCGCCCTGCATGCCGGCGAGCTCGACCTCGAGGTCGCGACGTTCCTGGAGCAGCGTGAGTCGCGTGAGCGCGGTCGACTTCTTCAACTCCTGCTCGACCGCCGCAAGACGCTTTTTGACCGAGTCCGTGGTGCGCTTGCGCCCGCGCTTGGGTTTGTGCGCTTCGAGCGCTTCGAGATAACGGCCCACGAGACGCGCGTGATTCCTGCCTTCGGCGAGCGCCGCCTTGTGATCATCCGACATCGCACGCTTCTTGGGCCTTGTTGCCATGGAGTGTCCTCGCATTTCGCCTAACCCTGAGCAGGCATTTTGCCATGTAACGCGGTCGATAGTCTCAATGAGGCCGGAGACGACAGCGCAGCGACCGGAGGGGAGCGGAGCGTGGAGTCGACCCAGTGAAGATGGCGGAGGCGCTCCACCGGCAGCTGGGCATGACCGATGACGAGCTCGCGGCGGTCGTCGACGAGCTCGGGCGGGAGCCCACGCATCTCGAGCTGGCGATGTACTCGGTGATGTGGTCGGAGCACTGCTCGTACAAGTCGTCGCGCGCGTACCTCTCGCGCTTCCCAACGACGGCGCCGTGGGTGCTGGTCGGTCCCGGGGAGGGCGCAGGGGTTGTCGACATCGGCGACGGGCTCGCGATCGCGGTGCGCATCGAGAGTCACAACCACCCGTCGGCGGTCGAGCCGTACCAGGGTGCGGCCACCGGCGTCGGCGGGATCATCCGCGACGTCTTCTCGATGGGCGCCCGCCCGATCGCGCTGATGGATCCGTTGCGTTTCGGTTCGCTGGACGACCCGCGCACGCGTTACCTGTTCGAGGGGGTCGTGTCGGGCATCTCCGGCTACGGCAACTCGGTCGGCGTGCCGACCGTCGGCGGTGAAGCGGTGTTCGACGACACGTACCGCGAGAACCCGCTCGTGAACGTGCTCTGCCTCGGCATCTTGCCGAAAGAACGTCTCGTCCTGGCGCGCGCCGAAGGTCCCGGGAACCTCGCGGTGCTGCTCGGCTCGTCAACGGGGCGCGACGGCATCGGCGGCGCGAGCGTGCTCGCGTCCGCGAGTTTCGAAGAGGGTGACGACGCGAAGCGGCCGTCAGTGCAAGTCGGTGACCCATTCGAGGAGAAGCGGCTCATCGAGGCATGCCTCGAGCTGCTCGACGCGGGTCTCGCGGTCGGCGTGCAGGATCTTGGCGCGGCGGGTCTTTCGTGCGCGGCGTCGGAGACAGCAGCGAAGGCCGGCGCGGGTATGGACGTCGATGTCGCTCGCGTCGCGAAGCGCGAGCCGGGGATGAACCCGGTCGAGCTCATGACGTCCGAGAGCCAGGAACGCATGCTCGCGATCGTTCAGCCGCCCAAGCTCGATGCGGTGCTCGCGCTGGCGCAGCGATGGGAGATCCGCGCGACCGTCGTCGGTCGCGTTACTGACACGGCCCGTTTTCGCGTCTACGACGGGTTGTTCGACGCGGTGGGCGTGCCGGGCGAGAACCCACCGGCCACGGTCGGCGACGCCCCGCCCGAGGTGTCGTCGGACGCGCCGCCGATCGCCGACGTGCCCGTCGAGAGCTTGGGCGACGGCCCGCTTTACCGACGCCCGGCCGCGCGTCCGCGCGCCCAGGACGCGCTCCAGGCCGCCGACCCGCGCGCCCAGCTGCGCGACAAGTTCCCCGCCGGTGCCGATCTCTCCGGTGAGTTGCTGGCGTTGCTCGCCACACCGACGATTGCGGACAAGACGTGGGTGTCGCGTCAGTACGACCATCAACTGTTCCTCAACACCGTGGTCGGGCCCGGTGGTGATGCTGCAGTGTTGCGCGTGAAGGATTCGGTCAAGGGTCTCGCGCTCGCGACCGACGGCAAGGCACGCTTTTGCCGGCTCGATCCGCGCATCGGCGGCCGGTTGGCCGTGTGCGAGGCGGCCCGCAACGTCGCGTGCGGCGGCGCACGGCCGATCGCGCTCGTCAACTGCCTGAACTTCGGCAATCCCGAGCATCCGGAAGTGATGTGGCAGTTCGCCGAGGTCGTCGAAGGGATGAGCGAGGCGTGCGAAGCGCTCGGCATTCCCGTCATCGGCGGCAACGTGAGCTTCTACAACACGTCGAACGACGAGGACATCGACCCGACACCGGTCGTCGGCGTGCTCGGGCTGATCGACGAGCTCCGTGTGCGGCCGCCGATCGCCGAGTTGCACGCCGGTGAAGACGTCGTCGTGATCGGCGCGGTATATCCCGAGCTCGGCGGCTCAGAGTGGGCGGCGGTTGTGCACGGGCTGGACGGCGGTATGCCGCCCGCCGCTGATCTCGAGGTCGCACGGGTGACGCACGAGCTGGTCGCCGACCTGGTGCGCGAGCGGGTTGTCGTGGGCGTGCACGACGTCAGCGATGGCGGACTCGCGGTCGCAGTCGCGGAGATGGCGATCAACGGTGGTATCGGCGCGCGCGTCGATCTCACATTCGAGGGCTGCACTCCGGCCGAGGCGTGGTTCGCGGAGTCGGCGTCGGTGGTGGTGTGCAGCGTCGACCCGGTGCGAACGGCCGAGGTGCTCGGTCGGGCGGCGGCGCTGGGCGTCCCGGTGCGCGTCGTCGGTGAGACCGGCGGCGATCGCCTGATCGCGACCAGCGCGTTCGATGTCGCGGTCGCCGACGCAGCCGACACCTGGCGCAACGCCATCCCACGATTGCTGCGCGGATAATGCTGCCAACAGATGGCAGCGTTTTCCGCGCATAGCGCGGGTTTTGCTGCCAACTGTTGGAGCATGTTCACGCCAGGGCGTGCTGCTCCAGGTAGGTGAGGACTTCGGCGGCGGAGTCGGCAGCGGTCTTGCCGGTCGTGTCGATGCGCAGCTCGGGGCTGAGCGGCGGTTCGTAGGGGTCCGACACGCCGGTGAACTCCGGGATCTCGCCGGCACGCGCACGCGCGTACAGACCCTTGACGTCGCGTGCTTCGCACTCCTCGAGCGAAGTGGCGACGTGGATCTCGACGAAGTGGTCGATCCAGCCCCGCACTTCGTCGCGCACCGCGCGGTACGGCGAGATCGCGGCCGTCACCGACACCACGTCGTTGCGCGCCAGCACCGCCGCGACCCAACCGATGCGCCGGATGTTCTCGTCGCGACCGGCCTTGGAGAACCCGAGCCCCTTCGACAGGTGCTCGCGGACCTCGTCACCATCAAGCAGTTCCACCCGGCGGCCGCGCTTGCGGAGCTCGTCGACGACCAGACCGGCGATCGTGCTCTTGCCCGCACCGGAGAGGCCGGTGAACCACAAACAGCAGCCCGGCACGTCCCCGTTCATCGGGCCGGAGGATACGGGAAGCTCGGCGCCGGGCCGGGCGTTGAATCGAAGCCTGACTCATGAGCATGGGATAATGGTCCTCTTGGACGCCGACCTGAACGGTTCCGACGGTCCCAAGGACGCTTGCGGCGTCTTCGGTGTGTACGCCCCCGGCCAACCGGTGGCGCATCTGTCATATCTCGGGCTCTATGCGCTCCAGCACCGTGGGCAGGAGTCGGCGGGCATCGCCGTGAGCGACGGCGAGACGATCACGGTCGTCAAGGACATGGGCCTCGTCGCTCAGGTATTCGACGAACGGCGCCTCGCGCCGCTCGAGGGCCATCTCGCGATCGGCCACGTCCGCTACTCGACCACCGGCAGCAGCACCTGGCGCAACGCGCAGCCCGTGTACCGGTCGGTCGCCGACGCCGGCTTCTCGCTCGGCCATAACGGCAACCTCACGAACACGGAATCGCTCGCGCACGATCTCGGCATGCTGCCCGGCGTCCTCACCTCCGACAGCGAGCTGATCGGCGAGCTCGTCGCGCGTGAGTACGGCGACGAGCTGCGCTCCGACGGGCGCGATCTCGAACACGCCCTCGAGCGCGTCTTGCCGCGCCTCGACGGCGCGTTCTCGCTGGTGCTCATGGACGAGGCGCACCTGTTCGGCGTGCGCGACCGCCAGGGGTTTCGCCCGCTCGTGCTCGGCAAGAGCGAGGGCGGTTGGGTGATCGCGAGCGAGACGTGCGCGCTCGACATCGTCGGCGCGCACTACGTACGGGACGTCGAGCCGGGTGAGATGGTTGCCGTCGACGCGACCGGCGTGCGCTCGATCCGATTCGCCGAGCCCCAGCCCAAGCTCTGCATCTTCGAGTTCGTCTACATCGCCCGCCCCGACACGCAGCTCTACGGTCACAGCGTGCACGGCGTGCGTCAGCGTCTGGGCGAAGAACTCGCCCGGCAGGCGCCCGCCGCCGCCGACATGGTGATGCCCGTGCCCGAGTCAGGCGTGCCCGCCGCGCAGGGATTCGCGCGGGAGTCCGGCATTCCGTACGGTGACGGCTTCGTGAAGAACCGCTACGTCGGCCGCACGTTCATCTCGCCGAGCCAGAAGGAGCGCGGCACCGGCGTGCGGCTGAAGCTCAACCCGCTGCGCGACAACATCAGAGGCAAGCGGCTCGTCGTCGTCGACGATTCGATCGTGCGCGGCACCACGACCCGCCAGACGATCGCGCTACTGCGGGAAGCAGGCGCGACCGAGGTGCACTTCCGCGTGAGCTCGCCGCCGTACCGGTGGCCGTGTTTCTACGGGCTTGACACCGGCAAGCGTTCCGAGCTGCTGGCGGCCGACATGTCGGTGGGCGAGATCGCGGACTATCTCGCCGTCGATTCGCTCGCCTACCTCGACCTCGATCGCATGGTGGCGGCGACCGGCTCGCCGGCCGAGGCGTTCTGCAGCGCGTGCTTCACGGGCAAGTACCCGGTCCCGGTGCCGGACCACGACACCAAGCATGCGCTCGAAGGTGAGTCGCGGATGCTGCACGTTCCCGGTACCGTCGAACGAACGTGAGCAGAGCGTCCGCGAGCCGGGTATCCCGGCGAGCAGCGAGGCGGGGCCCGAGCGGCCCGGCCCTCAGGGCCGAGAGCGGAGAACGTTGAACGATCGGAACGACGAAGCGCGCCTGACGTACGCCGGCGCCGGCGTCGACATCGCGGCCGGCGAGAAAGCCGTCGAAATGATCAAGGCGCACGTCCGCTCGACGTTCCGGCCCGAGGTGGTCGGGGACATCGGTGGATTCGGTGGCCTGTTCGCCCTCGACTGGAAGCGGTATCGCGAGCCGTTGCTCGTTTCGTCGACGGACGGGGTCGGCACCAAGTCGCTGATCGCTCGGCTGGCGAACCGGCGGAACACGATCGGCATCGATTGTGTCGCGATGTCGGTTGACGACATCGCGGCGCTCGGCGCGGAGCCGCTGTTCTTCCTCGACTACATCTCGCTCGGCAAGCTCGTGCCCGAGGAGGTCGACGAGCTCGTCGCGGGCGTCGCCGAAGGTTGTCGCCAGGCCCGGTGCGCGCTGCTCGGCGGCGAGATGTCGGAGCATCCCGGTGTGATGGAGCCCGGTGAGTTCGATCTCGTCGGCTTCGCGGTCGGTGTCGTCGAACGCAATGCCGCGCTCCCGCGCGACGTGCACGCGGGCGATCGCATCATCGGCCTTGGCAGCCCGGGGCTGCGGTGCAACGGCTACTCGCTGGCGCGTGCCGCGTTGCTCGACCGCGCGGGCCGCGAGCTCGACGGGCCGGCGTGGGAGGGTGCCCATCATTCGCTCGCGGACGAGCTGCTGACGCCGAGCGTCATCTACGCGCCCGCGATGCTCGAACTCGTGGCCAAGGTGCCGGTGCATGCGTTCGCGCACGTGACCGGCGGCGGCATTCCCGACAATCTCGCCCGGGTGCTCCCCGAGCGCTGCGACGCAGTGCTGGACCTCGGCACGTGGGAGGTGCCGCGGATCTTCAGCGAGATCCAGCGTTCGGGCGGCGTTTCCGACGCCGAAATGGCGCAGGTCTGCAACTTGGGGCTCGGGATGCTTGCCGTCGTCCGAGCCGATGCCGTACCCGAGGCGCTGGACGTGGTGCGTGCCGTCGGGCACGATGCGTGGGCAGTGGGCGAAATCGTCGAAGGTCACGGCCGCGTACACCTGGGCTGAAAACCCCGTAAAACCCCAGGTCGCTATGCAGGTGTAAAACGGTCGAGGATCGGGTACGAAGGCGTCCTTCGAGTGCTTTGTGACGGGACCGCCTGGTTGTCCTAGAATAGTGCTCGAGACCTATGCGGGAGAGAACACAGCACACGTGGCGTGTTCAGGACAGCACGGGAAGTGGGAAGCCGTGACGAGTTCGGGTGGAGGATGTGCCGCATGTGTTGCATGTATGCCCTCGTGCCTCTCGGGTCGGACACGTATGACAGGGACGTCAAGAACCACCCGGACGTGGGGTACGAAAAAGAAGTTCCTCGCACGTTCCGTGGATGATGCGCAAGCGAATGGACCCTGACATCAAGGTGGAGCCATGGAACCCCACGACGACGACGCCCTCCTTACCCCATCCGAAGTAGCGGCAATGTTCCGCGTGAACCCGAAGACCGTCACGCGCTGGGCGCGTGCCGGCAAGATCTCTGCAATTCGTACGCTCGGCGGCCACCGCCGGTTCCGTGCGAGTGAGATCCGTACATTCCTCGAGCAAGTCGAGGAGAGCGAGCGGATCTGACGCCCGCCCCGGCGTCAAGATCATCGTTCGATACAGCCCAAACGAAACTCGCGGCGCCCGTTGCTCCGGGCGCCGCGTTTTCGTGTTGTGTGCATGTGCAATGGCAGTGGCCGGGACCGGCGTCGATCCGGTGACCTCGCGCTTTTCAGGCGCGCGCTCTGCCAACTGAGCTACCCGGCCGGGTTGACGAGCGGTCCTGACGGGATTTGAACCCGCGGCCTCCGCCTTGACAGGGCGGCGTGCACTCCAAACTGCACCACAGGACCATGTTCATTGGTCGGCTTAGGCGCTCCGCTCCCCTTCGGTCGCTGCGCTTGCGCCTCCTCGTGTGCCCCCAGGGGAGTTCGAATCCCCGTTACCGCCTTGAAAGGGCGGCGTCCTAGGCCACTAGACGATGGGGGCTCGTCTCCTCTGGAGGGGAGCATCGTAGCAGCCGGATGCCGAATTCGAACCCGGTGGCCCGCCCCCACGCAGCCGCACCATCGCTAGCGTGGACGGCGTGCGCAAACGGCTCGCGTGTTGCATTTCGGTGTGCGCGGTCGCGTGGCTCGGTGCGTGCAGCAGCGGTTCCGGAGGCGACAAGCAGAGCACGCCGAAAGCGTCGCCGTGCCCGCTCGTGGCACGCCTCGACGAGACGGCCGCGAGCGTCGCGCGCGCGAACGTTTCCGATCCGGATGCGTTCAAGCGCTCACTCGACAAAGCGGTGGACCAGTACGTGACGACCGTTCGCGACCTCAAGCGCGTCACTCCCGAGGACCTGCGGCCCGACCTCGACCGCATGGAGGCCGCGGTGCACCAATACCGCTTCCAGGACGCCGCGACCGCACGAGCGTCGCTCGACGCGTTCGCATCGACGGCCTGTGGATCTGCGCTGCCGAGCGCCCGCGCCGGGTCGAGCACCGTCGCACCGTTGCCGTCGACGACTACTGGATCGTGAGCGTCAGCGTGCGGTGCAGGATGCGGACGCCGCGGGCGTCGTACGCGTCGAGCGCGTAGGTATACGTTCCCGGGCCGGCGTTGCAGGCTGCTTGGGTGCCGGCGTCCGGGCACACGACGCTGCTGCCCGACGCCTTGTCGCTCGCGAACACATTGACGTCGTCGTAGACGCGCACGCGCCGCGCACCGGCGACCCCCCAACGCAGTACGGGCCCGTCGGTCGTCGTCTTCGGGTAGCCGCGATTCACCTCGCTCGGCTCCAGCGTGTACCGGACGGTGAGCGGCACGGTTGTCGTCGTGGTCCGCGCCGCGGTGCCGGGGGTGGCGACTGTCGGCGTGGGCGTGCCCGGTACGACGACCGGCGGGGCGGGCGCAGTCGTCGTGGTCGTGGACGGCACCGAGCTCGTGGTCGTCGACGTCGAGCTCGACGCGTGGGTCGGGGAGACCACCGCGGCCGGGACGGTCGACGGAACGCTTACCGACACCTCGACGACCTTTGCGTCGTGGCCCAGGCCCGCTGCAGTGATCGCGATCACCGCGACGATGACGAACGAGGCGGCCGCGGCGCCGAGCAACACGCGCCGCATGCGTGCTCGACGGCTGCGGTGGGACGTGTGGGTGAGGTCGTCGGCGTCGTGCAGAGCGAGCGATCCCTGCATCGGGACACCGGCCGCGTCGAGCGCATGGGCGGTTTTTGCCTTGAGGGCGGGCAAGCTGAGGATCGGCACAGCGGAGAACATCTGCGCCGGCGAGAGACGGACGCGCTTGCGCTCGGTGCACTCGTCGCATGCGGCTGCGTGCCGATCGGTGACGCGCACGGCCTCGGCGTCGAAGCGCTCGACGTCTGCCGCAACGAGCTCGGCCCGTAGGAGCGCGCATGCAGGCTGCCCACCGCGCCACAACATGCGCGCGCCGACCGCGGTGGCGAGACGATTGCGCACGCGATGTACGAGCTGGTTCGCAGCGTTGCGGTTGATGCCGACGACGTCGCCGATCTCGGCGGGCGCGAGGCCGTGCCGCAGGTGCAAGTCGAGGACCTCGCGGTCACGCTCGCCGAGCGCGTCGGCTGCATCCCAGAGCAGCGCAACGTACGACGCGTCTTCGGCGATCTGCGCCGGATCGTCGACCGTGCCGATCAACTCCTCGGGCCGCGACTGATCACGTTCGATCATGGCGAACTGCTCGTCGCTGACCGGCCGGGCGCGGTGCTCCTTGCGTTTGCGGTCGAGGGCCGCGTTGCGGGCGATGCGCAGCAGCCAGCCGCCGAACGCGTGCGGGTCGTCGAGTCGGTCGAGGTTGCGCCACGCAGAGAGGAACGCCTCCTGCGCGGTGTCGGCGGCTGCGTCAGCGTCCCAGAGGATGCGGTACGCGAGGTCGAGCACACGGTCGAACCAGCGGTCGTACAGCTCACCGAAGGCGTCGGCGTCGCCGGCGCGTACGCGCGTGACGAGGGGCGCGTCGTCGGCGCCCCGGCGGGGTTGTTCGGAGTCATCGCGAATCTCGTGGTCGTCGTCGGCCATTCGCAGTCCTGACTCCCGGGACCCGTGCGCGCTTACGCGCGGCAGCTCGCAGATTCTCTCGCACTGGCGCGTAAGCGGCCCGCGGCGCCGGACGTCAGGGCTCTCGAAGCGGCCCGGACCGTCCGGGCCCCTCGAGAAACGGAGCCCACGATGCTCAGCAACCGCCCTTCCCGACTCCTCGCCCTCACGGCGGGAGCGACACTCTCGCTCGGCCTCTTCGCCGGGACCGCCCACGCCAACCGGCTCACGATCAACAACCCCACGATCGACCCGAACATCAATCCGTGCGTCGTGGTCCCGACGCTGTGTGACCCGCCCCCCGGGATCGTCGTCACCCCGACGACGATGCCGCCCACGCCGACGACGACCGTGCCGACGCCGCCCACGACGGAGGGCACGCCCAACCCCGGGGACAGCGTCGACCCGTTGCCGCCCGCCCCGCCCGCGCCCGTCGTCGTCGCAACGCCGACGTTCACCGGTTGATCAGAAGGAGGCCACCGTCATGCGCACCATTCGTACGCTCGCACTTTTCCCGATCCTCGCGCTGGCGTTCGCCGCATGTGGCGGCGGCCCCGGCAACGATGTCCCGAGCGCCGACGTGCCAGTCACGTCGGCGGGGACATCCCCGGCCCCTCGTTCCACTCCCGCGTGGCAGCCCGTCGACGGTCTCGCCGGCACTGCCCGCGCGCCACTGCCCGTGTATGCCTCTGTCGACGCGCCGACGCCGGCGTCGACATTGCCAATCCAAACCCCGTTCGGATCGCCGCTGACGGTTCGCGTCCTCGAAGCGCACCGCGACGGTGCGTGGTTGCGGGTCGCGCTGCCGACACGTCCGAACGGGTCAACTGGCTTCGTGCGCGTTGCGGACGTGACGCTCGCGCACATCGTCAACCGTGTCGACATCGATCTTGCGTCGCTGCGCTTGCGTGTCGCTGATGCGTCAGGTGCCGTCGTCATCGACACACCGGTCGCGATCGGTTCAACGGACAACCCGACACCGACCGGCAACTTCTATGTCACCGACGTGATCGACACCCGCAGTGCCGGCGGTGCGTACGGTCCGTACGCACTCGGTCTCTCCGCGCACAGCGAGACCTTGTCGGAGTTTGCGGGCGGCGACGGGGAGATCGGCCTCCACGGCACGAATCAGCCATCGAGCATCGGCAATGCGGTCAGCCACGGCTGTGTGAGGGTGCCAAACGATGTCGTGGTGCGGCTCGCGGGGATGCTCGCCCTCGGCACTCCCGTCACCATCCATTGAGCGACTACGATGACCCGAACCAATTGGCAAATGAGAAATGAGTTTTTCGTGGCACAAGGCACTGTCAAGTTCTTCAACGCCGAAAAGGGTTACGGCTTCATCTCGCGCGAGCAGGGTGACGACGTCTTCGTTCACTTCTCGGCCATCCAAGGTGAGGGGTACAAGACCCTTCAGGAAGGTCAGCGTGTCGAGTTCGACACCGCGCAAGGCCGTAAAGGCGAAGAAGCGCAGAACGTCCGCGTGATCTGACGACACGCGTACAGTCCTCAGGCCGCCGGCGCGATTTCGTGCCGGCGGCCCGTTCGCGAGAGGAGGCCGGTGAGACGACAGCGAAGCGACCGGTCAGAACGTGCGCCGAAGGCGCTCCAAGCGGGGCGGCGGGCGGGGTCGGGGGGCGGGGAGCGCGGAGTCGACCCATCAACATGAGCGATCTCGACGCGACGCACATCGCGGAACAAGCACGTGTGCAGACCGGACTCTCCGACTTCGGCGAGGACACGTGGACCGAAGGCCTCGAGCGTCTCGTCGATTCGTTGCATCGCGACGCCGCGCTCAACGATCTCGGTGTCGCCGTCGTCGCCGGTGAGCTCGCCGGCTATCTCGGAGACCGGTTGCAAATCGTTGCCGATCGACGCACGCACCCCGAGCGGGGTGCGGTCGACGTTCTGCCGCCGATCGTCATCGTCGGGCAGGGCCGTACCGGCACCACGATCCTCTACGACCTGCTCGCGCAGGATCCCGCGACACGCGTGCCGCGCACGTGGGAAGTCGACCGGCCGTGCCCGCCGCCCGAGACCGCAACGTACGAGACGGATGCTCGCATCGCCGAGGTCGACGCGTCGCTCGACGGTGTCGACCTCGTGCTGCCCGGCTTCCGGGCGATGCATCCGATGGGCGCGCGTCTGGCCCAGGAATGCGTACGCATCACCGCGAGCGACTTCCGGAGCATGATCTTCCCCACGCAGTACCGCGTGCCTTCCTACGCTCGCTGGTTGTTGTACGAGGCTGACATGCGGCCTGCATATCGGTGGCATCGCGTGTTCCTGCAGCACTTGCAGTCGCACCATCGCGCCGAACGGTGGGTGCTCAAGTCGCCGGGCCACATTTGGTGCCTCGATGCACTGCTCGCCGAGTACCCCAATGCGTTGCTCGTGCAGACGCACCGAGATCCGCTGCGGATCATCGCGTCGATTGGTTCGCTGGTCGCCAAGCTCCGCACGCTCGCAAGCGACGACTCGTCGATTCCGAGCGCGGCGGCAGAGTTCGCCGACTACATCCTCGAAGGCCTCGACCGTTCGGTAACTGCCCGGGAGGACGGCACGGTGGCACCGGATCGGGTGGTCGACGTGCAGTTCGCCGCCTTCATGGCCGACCCCTTCGCCACGATCCGCACCGTCTACGAGCGCCTCGGGCTCGAGCTCGACGACGACGCCGAGCAGCGCATGCGCGCGTTCCTGGCTGCGAATCCGCAGGACAAGTACGGCGGACACCGCTATACGTTCGCCGAAACCGAACTCGACGAAGGCGCGCTGCGCGAACGCGCCCGCAGATATCAGGAGTACTTCGACGTCCCGAGCGAACCGCTTGTGTAACGGACGTGCCCCGTGAGCGAGGAGGAGCCGTGGACCTGAGACTCGGCAACATCACCTTTGACTGCGACGACGTTCTGCGGGTGGCGAACTTCTGGTCGACGGCGCTCGGAAGACCGCTCGATACGAGGAGCAGCGAGCTGTTCGCCTCGATCGGCGGCGCCGACGGTGCGCGGGCAGATCCGGCGTGGTACTTCGTGAAGGTGCCCGAGCCGAAGACGGCGAAGAACCGCGTTCATCTCGATCTGACGACACCGGAGCCTGCGGCCGTCGACGAGCTCATGGCGCTCGGCGCGACAGTCATTGGAGAACACGAGGTGCCGGGAGGAAGCCACCACTGGACCGTGATGCACGACCCCGAAGGCAACGAGTTCTGCATCGCGGCGAAGAGCTTTACGGGGTGGGACTGACAAAGCGGCGTAGAGGTTGTCCGCCGACCGCGTCGCCGCAAATCGCGGGGTGTATTCCTCGCGGCGTCAAGTCAGTCCTCAAGAGAAGCTCGCCTCGTACGAAAACGTCTGTCAGCGTTGCCGCCGGTGGCGGACGAGACGTGCGATATCGCTCGAGCGCGGCCGTTGGCGTGGGGTCGCAGATGAGCAACGACAGCGTCCGCGCGATACTGCGGTGGTGCCGCGGCGTGCCGCACTGCTCAAATCGCGCCCGCTGACCCGCGGCTTCGGCGCCGAGGTGGTCGGCCTCGATCTGTCCCAACCGGTGGATGCACGCCTGGTATCGGAGCTTCAGGGCCTCTTTGACCGCTGCCTCGTGCTGCTGTTCCGGGGACAGAGCCTCTCGCCCCATGTACAGATCGCCTTCGCCCGGCACTTTGGCACGCTGCAGACGCCGGAGCTGTCGATGATTTCCAACGTCGGCCGCGACGGGCGCCCGCAGGGCAACCATCCCAATCTGACGACGCTCCTGTGGCACACCGACGCCTCCTACGCGACGTGCCCGCCCAATGCGACGGTGCTCTATGCCGAGGTCGTACCGGCTATGGGGGGTCACACACTGTTCGCCGATACCCTCGCCGCATACGAGGCGCTGTCCGAAGTCGATCGCGCCCGTCTCGCATCACTGCGTGTTATCCACGACGTCAGCGTGATGGTCGGGAGGGTCGGCTACTCGCCGCCGCAGCAATCGAAGCCGCCGGTCGAGCATCCGCTCGTGCGCACGCACCCGCCCACGGGTCGGCGCGGCATCTACATCGGCGGCCACGTCGACCGCATCGTCGGGCTCTGGGATGACGAGAGCGCCGAGCTCATCGCGCGGCTCATGACGCACATGACCCAGCCGCAGTTCGTCTACGAGCACACCTGGCAGCCGGGAGATCTTCTGATCTGGGACAACCGGGCGACGTTGCATCGCGCGACGGAGTACGACACGGCGCGCGAGTCCCGGATCATGCGCCGCGCGGTCGTGACCGGCGACGCGCCCTACTGAGTCACAGACCTGCGCCTGCCCGATCTCGACGACGATACGCGTGCCGGAGTCGTCACGACGGGCGGATAACGGCAGCACCTACGATGAAGCGTTCAGGAGACGACGGCCGGCAATTGCGCGCCGGACATCGCGCCGTCCCCAGGGCCGCTGGCGCAACAGGCAGCGCGACGGACTTTTAATCCGCAGGTTCCGGGTTCGAGTCCCGGGCGGCCCACCATTCTGATCAGGGAAAACGCTTAGGTCGACGATGTCGCTGGCGTCCGGAACTCGTGGTTTGCAAACCGATTGCAAACCTCAGCTGCCGAGCACCCGCCCGAGCTTCTCCGTCACGACGTTGAGATCGTCGTCGGTGACGTGCGTGTAGGTGCTCAGGGTAAAGCCGACGGACGCATGGCCTAGCAGCTTCGAGGTGACCTCTGGACGGTTGCGGCTCGCCGCAAGCACGGTCGCGACGCCGTGACGAAGATCGTGGAGCCGTGCGCCGGCAACGCCGGCGGATTTGATGATGCGGGACGCGGCGTGCGTGTAGGTCGACGGGTCGATCGGCTGGCCGTCGCCGCGGTCGCAAACGACGTCGCCGTCGGTCGCGCGGATCCCGAGGCGGAGAAGCCGCTGCGCCTGCTCGGCGCGATGTCGGCGCAGGCGATCGACGACCTCGGGAAGGAGCGGAACGGTCCTCACGCCGTGAGGTGTCTTGGGCGGGATGAAGTGCCACTGCTTGTTGACGCGATGCAGCGACTCGACGATGCGGATGCGAGCTCGGTCGAGGTCCACGTTGCCCCACTTGATCGCCAGGACTTCCCCGCGTCGTGCGGCCGTGGTTGCGCTCAGAAGGATCGGTATCTCCCAGGGCGTGTCTCGAGCCGCGTCGATGATCGCCCGAAGGTCGTTGGCCGTCGGTACGAGCAACTTCGGCGGCTTCTTGGCGGGTGCCTCGGTCGACCGAACTGGATTCGTCACGATCAGTTGCCACCTCACAGCCTGCGCGAATGCAGCGGACATCGCGGCGCGTGCATGCGCAACGGTGCGGGGCGCGCGGCCCTTGCTGGTCATCTCGTCGAGCACGCCCTGGATGTGCGCAGGCCGGACCTTCCGAAGCTGCATTGGCCCGAGCGTCGGCAGGATGTGATCTCTTGTGAGCTGTCGGTACGAACGCACCGTCCGCGCACGGAGGCGACCCTGTGTCTCGAGGTGAGGAAGCCACCGGGCGAGGACGAAGTCCCGCACCGCGATCTCGGCCGGGAACGGGTCTTCGCCTTCGTCGAGGAGACGCAAGCGCTTGCGGAGCTCGCGTTCAGCCGCGGCCTTCGTTGCGAAGCCGCTGCTCCACTTCTGATGTCGCTTGCCCGTGGCGTCGCGATCGAGCTCGACGACGAACGCCCACAGGCTTCCGCGCTTGCGAACGTGACCTCTCATGAGAGACCTCCTCGAAAGAGTGCAGCTGAGAAATTGACCGAACGCGCCGGCGTCATCGTCCATGAGCGCAGGCGCGCGTCGTTGGCGAGGGGGAGTGGCGTCAGCGTACGACCTCGGTGCGATGCTGTCGGGTGACGAATGCGTGCACTTCAGCGATCGGGATCCTCGCCGCCCGGCCGATGTGCACGACGGCGAGCTCGTCTTGGTTGATGAGCTTGTAGAGCGTGGTACGTCCGACGCTGAGGAGCGCCGCAGCATCGGGGATGCGGAGGAGGAGCGCTTGTCGAGTTCGGATGTCCTCGTGTTCGTGCAGTGCCGTCGTTCTGCCGGGCGGTGTGTTGTTGTCCATGCATCTGATTAGCGCGTGCCGTTCACAAAACGCGACAACGAACCTTCCTCGTTACCGCTCTCTCTTCACGCCCCTTCTTCCTTCTTCCTCACCTCGCAACCCTTCACCTCGACTCTCCTTCATTCGTCTACTTCTCTTTGACCGCTCCTTCACCTGACTCCTCCTTCAGCCCTTCCCTTTGCACAATTGCATCTTGATGCGGCGTGTCGCGTTTAGGCCTCGCGTTGCGCTTATCGGTAGTGATGCTGTCGATAGGCAAGTTGCGCGCCGGGCAGGAGGGTTACTACTTGGCCGCGGTCGCTCACGGCGTCGAGGACTACTACACCGAAGCGGGCGAGGTCCCAGGCCGTTGGGTCGGCACAGGCGCCGAAGAGCTCGATCTCGCGGGCGAGGTGCGCGACGACGAGTTCCGTGCGGTGTTGCCGGGTATTGACCCGTCCACCGGAGAAAGTCTGCGTCGCGCGAACGCGCGGGTTCCGGGGTTCGATCTGACGTTGTCGGCACCGAAGTCAGTGTCGCTGTAGTGGGCGCTGGGCGATCGGGACACGGCACAGGCGGTCGTGGCCGCGCACGAACATGCGGTCGATCAGACGATCGGCTATCTCGAGCGTACGGCGGTGCGGTCGCGACGCGGCCACAACGGCATCGAGACGATCGCCGGTGAGGGCCTGGTCGGTGCGGCGTTTCGGCATCGCACGAGCCGAGCGGGCGACCCGCAGCTCCACACCCATTTCGTGGTCGCCAACACCACCCGATGCGAGGACGGGCGGTGGCGGGCGTTGGACGGCCGGCACCTGTACGCGCAGGCCCGCACTGCCGGGCACTTGTACCAAGCCGAGCTCCGCCTCGCACTCAGCCAGACGCTCGGGGTCGAATGGAACTACCCGATCCGAGGGATGGCCGAGCTCGCCGCTATCCCCGCGAGGTGTTGCGGGAGTTCAGCCGCCGGCGGATCGAGGTCGAGGAAGCCGCCGCCGCGATCGGCGACACGTCGGTACCGACCCGGCGACGTCTCGCGATCGAGACCCGCGCTGCGAAGGACTACCACGTCGACCCCGACGAGCTCCGTGACGATTGGTGTCGGCGTGCAGACCTGCACGGGCTCAACCGTGACCTCATCGAGAGGTTGTTGAGGTCTGTACAAACGTCTGTACCGCGTACGGCAGCGGTCGACGACGAACAGCTCGGTCGTCTGTTGAGATATGACGACAGCACCTTCGACCGGCGCCTGGTGCTGACCCTGTTGGCGCATCATTCCGTCCAGGGCGCGACGATCCGCGAGCTCGAGACCCGCGCCGATGAGTTCCTCGCCAGCCGCCATGTCGCACCGGTCGGGGTCGCGCGTACGCGACCATCGAGTTGCTCGCGCTCGAACAACACGTCCTCGACAGCGTCAAGGACCGCCGTCACGGCGACTACGCCCGATGCGACCCGCGACCGGTCTTGGAGGCGGTCCCGACATTGAGCGACGAACAACGCGCGATGGTCGTCGCGTTGACTACCGACGGCGCCGGCGTGGCGGTCGTGGTCGGCGCGGCGGGCACCGGCAAGACTCACGCTTTACGGGTCGCACGTGAGGTGTGGGACACGACGGCTACCAGGTGATCGGCTGTGCCCTCGCGGCCCGCACCGCGGCGCAGCTCCAAACCGCGACCGGGATCCCGTCGTGCAGCTTGGAACGGCTCGTCGCCGCGGCCACCCGCCACGACGTGACCGGCTTTCGTCCCCGGACCGTCGTGGTCGTCGACGAGGCCGCCATGGTCGGTACCCGCCAACTCGGCTGGCTCGTCGACTACACCGCCCGCTGCCACACCAAACTCGTCCTGGTCGGTGACCATCATCAGCTCCCCGCGATCGAAGCCGGCGGCATCTTCGCCGCGCTCGCCCAACAACCGGACGCGATGCATCTCGCGCGAGAACCGCCGTCAGACAGACCCGATTGAACGCAACGCGCTCGCTGAGCTGCGAGACGGTGACGCTGCACGCGCGCTCGGGATCCTCGCCGGCGCCGGACGCGTCCACGACCACCCCACCAAAGCCGACGCCCGCAAAGATGGTCGAATGCTGGCTCGGTCAGGTCCTCGACGGGAACAACGCGTTCATGCTCGCCCTTCGCCACGACGACGTCACCGAACTCAACTACCGCGCCCGTACCGCGCTTCGCGCCGAAGGCGCGCTCGGGCCCGACGAGCTCGTTGTGGCCGGGCGCGCGTTCGCCGAAGGCGACTGGGTCATGACCCTCACCAACGGGTACCGCCTCGGTGTCCTCAACGGCCAACGCGGCGCGATCACCAACATCGACCCGCGGCGCCGCACGGTCACGGTCGCCTTCGACGACAACACCAATAAGACAATCCCGGCGCAATATCTCGATGCCGGTGGGTTCGACCACGCTTACGCCCTCACCGTGCACAAAGCCCAGGGACAAACTTGCGATGTCGCCTACCTCCTCGGCGGCGACGAGCTCTACCGCGAAGCCGGCTACAGCGCCCTGAGCCGCGGCCGCCACGAGAACCACCTCTACATCGCACCACCCGAACCCGACGACGAAGCCCACGTCGCCGACGAACCCGAAAACGGCTTTCGCACCGTGGTCCGAGCGCTCGAACGATCACACCACCACGACCTCGCACTCAACTGGCCCGAACCACACCGTCGCGAACCGCCCTTGAGATCGCGCGAAGTCGATCACGGCCTCGACTTCGGGATCGACCTGTGAACCTGTTCGCTTCTATAACAGAAGTGTTATAGTCTGTTGGTGTGGACAGTGGTCTTCCACCCGGAAGCCGAGACCGAACTCGAGACCGTGCCGGTCAAAGAGCAGGTCGCGATCTTGCACGCGGTCGAAAAGCTCACGGCTGCCGGCCCAACGTTGTCATTTCCGCACCAGAGCAACGTGCAAGGCGCCGAAGGCCTGCGCGAGCTCCGACCCAGAGGCGGCCGCAGCCAATGGCGTGCGTTGTATGGACGCGTCGGCGACGTGTTCATCGTCGCGGCGATCGGGCCCGAGGCACACGTGAACGCTCGGAGGTTCCGCCGAGCCGTGGCCGCCGCGACGAAACGCCTGAAGGAGATCGAGGAATGAGGAGAGCGACGAGATGAAGCTGTCCAAGGCGAAGGGAGCCGACAAAGTGTTGGCTCGTCAGCTCAAGAACCCGCGCTTTCGAGCGGAGTGGGAACGCACCGCGGTCGCGCGCGCCGTCGCGACGCGTCTCGTCGAGTACCGCGCCGAGCACGAACTCAGCCAGACCGCACTCGCGCGTCAGCTCGGGATGAAGCAACCAGCCGTCGCGCGACTCGAAGCCGGCGAACACAACCCGTCGTTCGACACCCTCGCCCGCCTATCGAGCGCGCTCGGAATCGAGTTCCACATTGACGTCACGCCCGAAGGCGTCGCCATCTAACGTCGCATCGTGGTTCGACCAATCGGGCCCCGTGTAATCGGCGGGCGATCAGATTCGCTGGTCCACCTGACGGACCTCCAACAGATCGGCACTGTTGATCGAGCTCATTGCGCGCCGGCGCAATGCGCGTTCGGAGCTCGCGTTCTGCTCGGAAACGCGTATCAGGCAGATATGGCGCGCTGACCACACCCGCCCGCGGCTGGCGATGAGCTACGGCAGCAGCGTTTCTCAGTCAGGGTCGAGGTTGCCGCCGTGCGCGGATGCATCATCGGCAATCGTCGCCGAGCGCAGCACGTGCTCGACCACGCTGAGTTGGGCGCGCTGCTTAGGACCGCTACTAACGCAGGCTGCCAACATTACGAGAGGGTCAGGTCGCGGCGGCTGCACCGTGAATGCCACACTCTTCGCCCTCGGCCCCAGTTGTTGCTCGCAGTCGGCGCCTCCGAACTCTGGCGTACGAAGCAGAGCCGGATACCCAGACACCGTCGTGCGGACGCCCTGAAGCTGAGCGAGAGCCAGAGTCCCACCGGGCCCGTCGCCCGCTACAACCCAAAGCACAACACCATCGCCCGCAACGTGACCCATAGTCACGAAGTAATGAGCGCGCGTTGCTTGAGAGTCGACCAACCACGACGCCGGATGGCGAAGTGTGACGTCGAGACCGTAGCCCTTGAGCACCGTCACGCCTACGGCCGACGGAGCCGCCGTGGTAGTCGTCGCGGGCGGGCGGGACGACCGGTGCGAGGAACTGCAGGAAGCCGTAGCGACACACGCGAGCACGCACGCGCAGAAGGCTTTCATCTTCCCTGAGACGTTGGGTCTCAATGGTTGGTTCCTCTCCGCCACCCGCTCAGATTGCCCACTATCGAGCGACTCTGCATGTCCAGTCGGCGCGGCCCCGACGACTCGCGATGACCGAACACGACCCTTGCTCCCGCGAGGTCGCGCCGCGCCGACCCCGATGGCTCCCGTGAAGGGTCTTCGTGGATGGGCGCTCGGTCGTCGACGGTGGACCTGCAAACTGATTGCAAACCGCAGCGCGAGCAACCGCGACGGAGCGCGAACACGCGCGAACGCAAACCCGCAGGTCAACGGGTGTTCGCGAACAATCGCGAACGCCCGCAATGGCCCTGGTGGATGACTTTTAATCCGCAGGTTCCGGGTTCGAGTCCCGGGCGGCCCACCACCTCTTTGTTTCCCTAGCCGAAGAAGAAGCCACCTTCGGTCTGGATTCCGAAGTAGAGGGGGACGCGCACGGTGCGGTGGCCCTTCGTGCCGCCGATGATCACCCTGCGCACGCTCGTGTTGTTGGCGGTGCTGACTTCCATCAGGTGGTTCGCGGGGTTCGCAGTCACCCGGATGTAGTAGGTGCCGTTCTTCATGTCGGTGATGTTGAACGCCTGCCCGGGCCGGTCCTGGCTGTACGTGTCGCCGTATCCGACCGACAGCTTCTCCCGAAGCCAAATCGCATTGCGGCCGCCGCACACCGAGCCGAGGTCGTCGAAGCCGCCGCGCCAGTTTGCGTTCTTCGCCAGCATGTCGATGGCATCGGTGTTCGCGAGGCAGAACGCTTCCTTGCCGCTGCGCACCGGGTGTTGCTGGTTCGCGTCGAGCAACTCGTACTTGGCGAAGTCCCTGAAGTGCCAGTGCTGATGTCCGACACGCGCGTCGTACGCCATCGTGCCGACCAACGCTCGGCCCACGCGCTCATCGTCGCGGTAGAAGTACTCGTACGCGTCCATGACGGCTTCGCCCGGCTGGCGGAAGCCTTCGACGACCATCGGCGCCGGGCCCACGTTCCACACCGTGGCCCCGAAGTTCAGGTAGTCCTTCTGCAGGATGTGGGACGTCCCGATGCCCCACGACGGCGTGGGAATCAGGTCGGGGAGCGTGTTCTCGTTCGGAGATACTTGCTCGGGCATCGCGGCCGGCTCGCGGCGTATCGGGCCCGTGAGCCCGTGCACGGAATGCGTCGGCTGTGCGGGCGCGGGACGCGATCGACGCCTCACCAATCGGGAACGGCGTCGTCTTCACCTTGACGCCGACCGAAACGCTGCCCTCGCTGATGTCCAATGCTGAGGACAACAACGGGTTCCAGCTCGCCGTCACCTTGTAGTGGCCGTCGGGTACCGCCGGGGCGCCGGACTGGCCTGTGCCGAAGTAGAACCCGAACGAGCTGAGCGATGTCGCCCAGCCCTTCTCGACGCCCCACACCGCGCCCTTCGTCCACGGCCCCGCGTCGCAGTAGTACGGGTAGATCGGGTCGGCCGGCCCGCTGTCATTGAGACGGCTCCGGTCACCGTTCGGGCACCAGTCGACTTCGTAGTCGGCGACCCTGGTGCCGTTGTCTCTCGTGACATGGATGTGCACCGCGTTGGCGAAGCCGGCGAACCCGCGGATCGTCGCGGGCGGCAACGACGTGTGCTTTCTTCCCACGATCAGCTCGGCGCCGATGGGATCTTTGTAGGCGTCGCGCTTCACGTGCACCTCGAACGCGCGGTCCGGCGCGGCGACGAGCAGTGCGGCGGCGAAGTCGGCCGGCTGTCGTGCGTCGAAGCGTTCGACCGTCGCCTCCGGGTCCGGGACGTACAGCTTCACCGGATCCTTGCTGCTTGCGCCGATTGCAGTCGCGGCCGGCACGGTACTCAGGATGATCGTTGCAAACGCTGTGGCTCGCAACGCGCGACGAGCCCTTCTCGCTCGACCTTGCATGCCCCCGCCTCCTCATCGCGCGACTCCGCACCAAGAGACGCTGCGCCGCCGCAAAAAGTTGCCCGCAAGAGAGGATTCTTCTCGGCGAATGCAGTCCGAGCAATCCCGCTCCGCGCATTTATGGTCCACTTCCCTGCATATCCCAAGCTGAATGGTTCACGAAGACGTATCCATCTCTCAGCGGGCCGAGCCGACGAGGGCGCGGGCCTCGTCCGCTCGGTCGAGCAGGAACGAGACCGTCGGTGCCCACCAATGAAGTGTCTCGGCAATGGGCCGGCGATTGAGCAGCGGACGGTTCTCGGTCGCGGCGCGGAGAATCGCGGCGCGATCCACGCGTACTTCGCCGCGATCGTCGCAGCCATACCGAGGTGCACGAGCGCCGGCGAACCGGCCCAACCGGCATCGCGGAGCCCGGCTTCGTAGCCACGCGCGACGAGCTCGTAGAGGTCGTAGAGGTCGCGCGGGTCGACGTGGAAGTCGAAGACGCTGTCGGGTACGAGGTTGCCGGCGTCCTCACCGAGCGCGCCGGTGCCGACGAACGACCAGTCGATCGCGACTGTTGACGCGTCGCCGTCGGCGAACAGGTTTGCGGGATGGAGATCGAGATGGCACAGCGTCCGCGGCAACTCGTCGAGCGCGTCCAGGAAGAGTGATTGATCGGCGCGCATTGCGATCAGCCGGTCAATGGGCGGGTCCGGGAACCTTTCGGCGACGAGCGGGTGCTGCCACGCTTGCGGTTCGCGCACGAGGTGACGGTCGCCATCGCGTTGGAGCAGATACGTCCGGAGCCAGTCGCGGCTCAGCCACGGCTGGTCGAGAAGCGGGTGGCCGGTCAGATATGCACCCTGGGTCTGACCGAGATGACGCGCGGCCTGCTTGTAGCGCGCCAGCGGCCACGCCGCGCCCGGCGCACCCGCGACGTCCTCCAACCACAACGCGACGCTCCCGTCCGGGCGCTCGGCAACGAGATCGCAATGTGGTGCGCGCAGCCCGCCGGCCATCGATGCGAGGAGTCCCGACTCGTAGGCGAGCACTTCGCGTCGCCAGTAGTACCAGTGCGCGGGGTCGTCGCCGGAGCGCCAGTTCTCGTGTCCCGCGTCCGAGTGCGCGATCAGCTTGAGAACTGCCGATTGCTCACCGGCGCGCACGCGCCAGATGCCGATGCTCGCCGATGCCACCGGTTCGTAGAGCTGCTCGACCGCCGACACATCGCGCGCGCCGACCCCCAGTACCGCGCGCACCTCCTTGTCGACGAGCGGTGGCTCCGAATGCCCGCTCAACCGAACCGCTCGACCAGCGCGCGAGCGTAAAACTGCTGCCACGGCTCGCCGGAGTTCGCCTTCGTGTACTCCTTGTCGCAACCGACGAGCGTGTACACGAGCTCGCTGCGCACTGGTGCAGCGCCGAGGATCGTCGGGAGCTCGGACAGCTTGAGCAACCAGTCTGCGTACCACGACGCCCAGTCGTCGTCGGCCCCGTCGGTGATGCGGTACACGCGGTGGTGCGTCTCGCCGGCCTCGTCGAGCAGGGCGGCAATACGTTCGGCGTCGGCCATGCGTTGTGACGCTAGCGCCAGGTAGCGTCACTTCCCATGAGTGAGAGTCGTGCTGCCTTCGACGAGCTCCTCGACACGCTGGGCGAGGCGGCCGACCGTGTCGCGGGCCCGGAATGGGGCCTGACGACGCCGGACGACAGCGCGGGTGGCTTGCGGCTGATCGCGAACCTGCTCGAAGGCGGGCTCGTCGGCCACTTCGACGACGATCCCCGCCAGCCGGTGTTTCGGCAGATCGTGACGTCGACGCGCAAGAGTCTCGGTGACAACGCCGATGCGATCTACTTCGACGCGGCCGTGTCGTCGCAGTACTCGTACCGCGTCCGCGGACGTATTGCCGGCGCGGTGTACGTGTCCTTCACCGTGGAGGCGGGCGCGGCGGATGGGGGATTCCCGCAGCGCACGGCCGGTGTCTTGAACGACACCCAGTTCGATGTCGACGCCGACGGGCGCTTCGAGATCTACCTCGGCGGAGCGCCGCGGGACCGGAATTGGATCGCGCTCGAGCCTGACGCCTCGACGATCACCACTCGTCACTATTGGGAGCACGAGCGCTCGCCCACGATTCCGCCGATCCCCGACGTCGCGCTCGAGATCGACGTGCTCGACGTCCTCCCGCCGTTGCCGCCGCCGACAGACGCGACGGTCGCGGCCGGTCTCCGCCGGGTCGAGCGCTATGTACGGTCGCGCTCGCTGGAACAGACGAAGCCGGGGGAGGGCGACCAGCCCGCGTTCGTCTCGCCGCGAACCGAATACGTTCCCGCAGCCCGTGACGCCCGGGAACCACGCGCTGGCCGCGTTCGACGCCGCGTACAGCATGGCGCCCTACGTGCTCGGGCCCGACGAAGCACTTGTGATCACCGGGCGCTGGCCCCCGTGCCGGTGCGCCAACGTGTCGCTGTGGAACCGCCATTTACAGACCTATGACTACGCGCATCGCCAGGTTTCGTTGAACCGCGCCCAGACGAAGGTCGACGCCGACGGCTCGTTCCGCATCGTCATCGCGCACCGCGACCCCGGGGTCCCGAACTGGCTCGACACCGAGGGCCTCCCATTCGGCATGGTCTTCTGGCGCTACTTCTTGCCCGAGAGTGAGATCGACACCCCCCAAGCCAAAGTCGTGAAGCTCTCGGACCTTTAGTGCCGTCGAGCTACTCCTCGGCGATGCCGTAGTGGGCGACGTAGTCCTTGAACGTCGCGCGCACGGGCCCCTCATCGAGGCCGACGTCGGCGAGGGAGTAGCTGTGCGTGCCGTGCTTGTCCTTGGGCTTGTTCGCCAGATAGTTCGTGATCATCTGGTCGTGTCCCGCCGGCCAGTCGAGCTGGAGCTGCTCGTACGTGGTGCGCAGTGACGCGACCGGGTCACGCATGAGGTCGACGAAGTGCGAATCGACGATGCGATCGTTCGGGATCGCGCCGTCGGCGCGCTCGGCGATCGTGTTCTCGAGGAACATCTGGTACGTCGCCTGCATGATCGGCGCAAGCGTCGAGACGTCGACGGCATCGCTGCGCATGAACCGCACGGCGGAGAGGATGCTCACCAGCGACGCGAGGAACTTGCGGGGGTCGCGATGCGTGTGGATGACGCGCGCGTCGGGATATTCGGCGAAGAGCGCTGGCAGCGTCGACACGTGGAACGGTGACTTCAACAGCCACTTGCGCGGCGAAGCGTCCGGTGCTTCGTGCGCGAAGGTTTGCAGCATGCGGCGATGCAGCCGGTACACGCGTCCGAGCGTCTCGAGGTGTTCGAGCTGCCAGCCGGTGAAGCTCGGTGTGTCGTAGATCATCCCCCAGTACGGGCCCGAGAAGTCGTACATCAAGAAGTGCACGCACTCGCACGGCAGGTTGCTGGCGAGCTCGTGCATTGTCATGAACTCGGGGTGGATGTCGGCCCAGAACTCCTGCTCCGCTTCGGAAAGCGTGAGCCGGCGGTCGACATCACCCATTGACGTGAGCGGGTACAGCGCTTCGTACGCGATCGGCGCGCGGAGTTGCGGGTCGAGCGCGAGGAGTTCGAGCAGGATCGTCGTGCCGGTGCGCGGCGGTCCGACGACGAACAATGGCGCATCGACGGGCGTGGCCGCGATCGAGGGTGTGGTGCTCCACGCGTCCTGCAACCGCAGCCACGTCTGCAGCACGCGCAGTACTTCACTCCGGGTGATCACACGTCCGAGCAGGTGCAGATTCGACTCGGCATCGATCGACGCGAGCTGTCGTTGGTACGTCTCGGTCCACCCCGGCCACTCGGCTTCGCCCAAATCCTCCAGACCCGTTGTCGAGCGGGCGCACGCGAGCAGGTCATCGGCGTCGAGACCGACCACATGCTGGGCATTGCCGACGGCGTCGCCGAACAGATTGAGTCGGCGGACCCAGTCAGGATGCGCGAGCGATTTCATGAAGCGTGACCCTACGACCGTGGCGTACACCGCGTGCGAAGATCGCGCCGGCATGATCGCCCGGCTGCGCAGGTCGCCCGTATGGCAGTTCTTCGGCGTGCTCCGCGCGCGCCGATCGCCGGCTTGCGGTCGCGTGGTGGGCGCTCGTCGTGCTGCGCAGCACGCTTCCGGCGCTCTTCGTCGTGGCGATGGGTGTCACGGTCGCGGCTGTTCAGCACAACGATTCGCTCGCGCTGCCACTCACGGCAATCGGCGTGACGTTCATCGCCATGCAGGCCGTGGGCCCGATCCACGACGCGCTCTCATCGAACCTCGGCGCCAAGGTCTCGGTGCATCTCCACGATCGATTGATGCTCGCGTGCGTCGGGCCGCCGGGCTTGGGCCATCTCGAGAGCCCCGAGCTCGCCGACGAATTGTCGTCGGCGCGCGACTTCGATCTCGGGCTCGCCGGTCCCAGCATCATCGTGGCGATGCCGAACATCGGCGGCGGGTTCGCGCAGTTCGGCGGCGGCGTCGCGCAGGCATTGCTGCTGTTCGGCTACCGGTGGTGGGCGCCGCTGCTGCTGGGCGCGGCGTGGGGCAGCACGCACCACTTCTTGAAGTCGGCCGCGATCTGGCATGCGCGTCACTCCGACGACATCGTGCAGATGCAACGGCGCGCCGGGTACGCCTACAAGCTCACGGTGGAGTCGCCGGCCGCCAAGGAAGTGCGGCTGTTCGGCCTGGCCGATTGGATCGTCGGTGGCTTCACGTCGTTGCGACGGCAGCTGCTCGACACCTCGTGGGCGGATCGCAAGATGGGCGCCCGCCCGACGGCCTATGCCGTCCTGATCGTGTCCGCCGCCAACGTGTTGTTCTTCTGGTCACTCGGACGGGATGCGACCGACGGCCGCGTCGCGCTCGGGTCGCTTGTCGTCTTCGCGCAGGCCGCGATCGGGGCGAGCACGCTCGCGTTCGGGGAATGGGATTGGTGGTTGCGCACGAGCGCGCAACCTATGCCGTTGGTCCTCGACCTGCTCGATCGCATGGGCCCGGCCGGTGCATTGACCTCCGGCACTCGCGACGCGTCGGGTATGCCGCATCGAGAGATCCGGCTCGAGAACGTACGGTTCTCGTACCCGACCACCGACCGCCTCGTGCTCGACGGCCTCGATCTCACGATCCCGGCGGGCACGTCGCTCGCGATCGTCGGGCAGAACGGTGCGGGCAAGACCACACTCGCGAAGTTGCTGTGCCGCATGTACGACCCGACCGAAGGTGCAATCCGCGTCGACGGCGTCGACCTGCGAGAGTTCGACATCGGCTCCTGGCGATCGCGGATCGCAGCGGTGTTCCAGGACTACGTGCGCTACGAGCTGACGTTGCGCGACAACGTCGCGCCCGCCGGAGCGTCGTCGGACGCTGATGTGCTCGCGGCGCTCGAGCAAGCACGCGCCGGCGACCTTGCCGAGCTCGACACCGTGTTGTCGCGTGCGTACGCGAACGGGCGTGACCTGTCGGGCGGGCAGTGGCAGCGAGTCGCGCTCGCACGCGCATTGTGCGCGGTGCGTCTCGGCGCCGGTGTGGTGATCCTCGACGAACCGACCGCGCAGCTCGACGTGCGCGGCGAGCTCGAGATCTTCGACCGCTTGATCGACGCGACGCGCGGCGCCACCACGATCCTCATCTCGCACCGCTTCTCCACGGTGCGGCGGGCAGACCTCATCTGCGTCGTCGAGGGTGGACGCGTCATCGAACTCGGTTCGCACGAGGAGTTGATTGCTCAGGGCGGCCGCTACAAGGAGATGTTCGAGCTCCAGGCCGCGCGGTTCGATGATCCCGAAGACGAAGTGTTGGACACCCTTTCGTGAGGCTCCCTCGCGACACGCCTGACACCGATCTCCCGCCGGTGTGGCGCGCGCTGGTGCGCTCGATGAAGCTCGCGTATCGCGCCGAACCGCGGTTGCTCGTGGTGTCGTTCGTGTTCATCACCGCGTCGTGGCTTCCCGACGCCTTCGGTGCCTTGTGGTTGAAGTTTCTGGCGAACGGCGTGACCGAAGGCGACAGCGCGCTGATCATGTGGTCCGCGTTCGGTCTCGCGGCCGCCGCCGCGGCGGGCTGGCTGCTGCGCACCGTCGGGAACCGCATCCAGATGCGCTTCCGCGATCGGGCGACGATCGAGATCGAGGCTCATGTCGCGCACTTGCAAGCGTCGGTCGCGAGTATCGAGCACCACGAGCGGCCGGCGTACCTCGACCGCCTCCAGCTCCTCCGTGAGCAAGTGTTCCTGCTGAACCACTTCTACGACTCGTTCTTCAGCTCGATCGGGTCAGTGGGCCGCATCCTCATCACGGTCGCGCTGCTCATGTCGATCAACCCGGCCCTGGGCCTGCTGACGATGTTCGCCGTACCCGCGGTGCTCGTGTCGTCCTGGCGGGCGAGCGTCGAGCGCCGGACCGAGGAAGCGGCGGCACCGAACTCCCGCCTGGCCCGCCACCTGTTCGACATCGGGACAATGGCCGGCCCGGGCAAAGAGATTCGTGTCGATGGCACCAACGACCTCGTCGTGCAGCGCCGAGACGACGCATGGCGAACCTGGTACCGCGACGTCTCTCGTGAACGTTGGGCGAGCGCGTGGTGGCACACCGCGGCGTGGACGTTGTTCGGGCTGGCGTACGTCGGCGCGGTCGTGTTCGTGACGTCGGTACTCGACGAGTCGCCGGGCAACGTGCTCCTCGCGCTGGCCGCGGGCGCGAACCTGTCGCGTTATCTCGGCGTTACCGTCGGCCAGGCCGAGTTCTTGCGGTGGACGCTCGACGCCGCGCAGCGGCTTGCCTGGCTGGAGGACTACGCGGTCGCGCACGCCGGCCGGCCCGACCAATCGGTACCGGCCGTCATGACGAGCGGCATCCGCCTCGAGAACGTGTCGTTCCGCTACCCCGGTACCGAGGCGTGGGTGCTCCGCGACGTGAACGTGGAGCTCGGCGCCGGCTCGGTCGTGGCCCTCGTCGGTGAGAACGGTGCCGGCAAGACCACGCTCGTGAAGCTGCTGTGCAAGTTCTACGAGCCGACCGAGGGTCGCATCACCGTCGACGGCATCGACCTTCGCCGCTTCGACGCCGAGGAATGGCGCGAGCGTCTCTCGGGCGCGTTCCAGGACTTCTTCCGCTTCGAATACGCGGCGCTGGCTGCGATCGGTGTGGGCGACCTCGAGCGGATCGACGACGAGCCCGCGGTGCTTGCCGCCGTCGGTCGCGCGGGCGCGGCTGATGTCGTGGAACGCATGCCCCGGGGCCTCGACACGCAGCTCGGGCCCACCTGGCACGACGGTGTGGAGCTGTCGATCGGACAGTGGCAGAAGCTCGCGCTCGCACGCGGCTTCATGCGCGACGCGCCCTTGCTGTGCGTGCTCGACGAGCCGACGGCCGCGCTCGACGCCGAGACCGAGCACACGTTGTTCGAGCGGTTCGCGGCGGCGTCGCGCGAAGCGAGCGACGACGGCCGGGTCACGATCCTCGTCTCACACCGTTTCTCGACGGTCCGCATGGCAGATCAGATCATCGTGCTCGACGGCGCGCATGTCGTCGAGTCCGGCGCGCACGAGCAGTTGATGGCGCGCGCCGGGCTGTACGCCGAGCTCTATACGATGCAGGCCAGCGCCTACCGCTGACCGT
The DNA here is from genome assembly GCA_963837155.1 of uncultured Actinomycetes bacterium. Classification (GTDB taxonomy): domain Bacteria; phylum Actinomycetota; class Acidimicrobiia; order IMCC26256; family PALSA-610; genus DASQHW01. Next base: position 903,960 of record CAWIMB010000001.1, read on the forward strand.
CAGGCGCGGTGTGCGCGTCAGGCCACGGCGGCGGTGCGGGTGGCGAGCGCGAGGACGTCGCCGAGCTGGTCGGTCGCGTAGGTCAGGTCGCGTTCGTCGATCACGATCGGCGGCGCCAGGCGCACGGTGCGCTCGTGCGCGTCCTTGGCGAGCACGCCGCGGCTGAGCAGCATCTCGCACACGCGCCGCGCCGGGACCGTCGGGTCGGCGACGTCGATGCCGGCCCAGAGGCCGTGTACGCGCGTGTTGTCTGGACGCCCCGGCCTACGAGCGCGCCGAGCGACTCGGCGAGGTCGCCCCCAAGTCGCGCGGCGCGCTCTTGGTACTCGCCGGTGCGCAGCATCGCGATCACCTCGCGACCCACTGCGCACGCAAGTGGGTTGCCGCCGAATGTGCTCCCGTGCGTACCTACGGTCAACACGCCGAGCACGTCGCGGTCGGCAACGACTGCCGACAGCGGCATGATGCCGCCGCCGAGCGCCTTGCCGAGGATGTACACGTCGGGCGTGACGTCTTCGTGGTCGCACGCGAACGTGCGACCAGTGCGTGCGAGCCCTGACTGGATCTCGTCGGCGATCATCAAGATTCCGGCGGCGTCGCACGCGCGCCGGACGTCGGCGAGATAAACCGCGGGCGGCACGATCACACCCGCCTCGCCCTGCACGGGCTCGAAGAGGAACGCGACCGTGCGCTCGGTAATCGCGGCACGCAGCGCGGCCGCGTCCCCGAAGGGCACCGAGACGAATCCCGGCGTGAACGGCCCGAAGCCCTCGCGCGCGTCGGGATCGGAGGAGAAGCCGACGATCGTCGTGGTGCGGCCGTGGAAGTTGTCGCCGCACACGATGATCTCGGCGCGGTCACGCGCGACGCCCTTCACGAGGTAACCCCAGCGCCGGGCGGCCTTGATGGCGGTCTCGACGCCTTCGGCGCCCGTGTTCATCGGCAACACCATGTCCTTGCCGCACAACTCGGCGAGCTCGGCGCAGAACGGGTCCAGTTGATCGTTTCCATAGGCCCGACTCGTCAGCGTGAGCCGCTCCAGCTGGGCGTGCGCAGCCGCGACCAGACGCGGGTGGCGATGCCCGAAGTTGAGTGCCGAGTACGCGGACAAGCAGTCGAGGTAGCGGTTGCCGTGCTCGTCGACGACCCACGCGCCCTCGCCGCCGACGAGCGTCACCGGCAACGGCGCGTAGTTCGGCGCCGTGTGCTGCATCATGTTTCCAGCTCTCCGATTCCTCGCAGTTCCAGCGTGCAGCACTTCACGCTGCCGCCGGCCTTGCGCAGCTCCGACAGATCGATCGCGACCGGCTCGAAACCGCGAACCTCGAGTGCAGCAGCAAGGCCGTCGGCACCAACCGGCATGAACACGTGCCGTCCGTCGCTTGCGGCGTTGCATCCGAACACGATCGCGTCGCGCTCCTCGACCATGACGGCGTCGGGATAGCGGCATCGCAACAACGCGCGACTCTCGTCCGAGAACGCGCCCGGGAAGTAGACGATCTGTTCGTCACCGAGCGCGAACAGTGCGGTGTCGAGGTGATAGAAGCGCGGGTCGATCAGCTCGAGCGTCAGGACCTCCCGGCCGAACACACGCTCCACCTCGCGGTGGGCGTCGACCTCGGTACGAAAGCCAGTGCCGGCGAGGATGACGTCACCGACGCACGCGAAGTCGCCTTCGCCTTCGTGCCGGTGCTCGGGGCGCCGAACGGTGAGGCCACGGGCGCGGAACCAGCGCTCGTATTGCCGCTCCTCGCCCCGCCGCTGCGGGTGCCGGAACCGGGCCAGCAGTGCGACGCTGTCGATGACGAGCGCGCTGTTCGCGGCGAACACCATGTCGGGGAGGCCCCGCTTGGGCCGGATCGTCTCCACGACGTGGCCAGCCTGCTCGTAGGCGGTGCGGAGGTGCTCCCACTGCTGGGTGGCGAGGTGGGCGTCGGCGGGCACCTCGGGGTGCATCCAGGGATTGATGGCGTAGACGACGTCGAAATGAGCGGGCGGGCACATCAGAAAACGCCGCGTCTTGACGCCGGTAATGGCCTGCTGCTCCATGAAGAGACATTACGGCCTTCTCGATGCGCGCGATAATGCGTGATCCTTGCTTCGGAGGAGCGATTCATTGCTTCGAGATGATCTAGACCGACAGATTGTTGCGCAACTCGTCAAGAATGCGCGCGCTTCCTACGGTCAGATCGGGAGCCGGGTGGGGTTGTCGGCCCCGGCGGTAAAGCGCCGGGTCGACCGGCTGCTGGACGACGGGGTGATCACCGGCTTCACGGCCCGCCTCGACGACGAGGCGATCGGCGCCACGACGGAGGCCTTCGTCGAGCTCTACTGCCGCAGCCGCACGAACCCGGCCGACATCGCGGAGATGGTCGCGGGCCTGCCGGACGTCGTGGAGGCGTACACGGTTACGGGCGAGGCCGACGCGCTCTTGCACGTGAAAACGGGGAGCCCGGCCGAGCTCGAAGCCGTCGTCGAACAGGTGCGCGCGCACCAGAACGCCGAGCGCACGAAGACCACGATCGTGCTGTCCCGCATCGTCTCCCGCTCGTCAGCGTCCTGATTCGCGCGGGGCGACGCGGCCGTGGCGGTGGAGCGTGCGCGAGATCGCTTGCTCACGGAGCCAGCGCGGAAGTTCGACGCGCCCGTCGGCGGTGACCGCGGTGTCGTCGATCGTGACGCCGGCGGTGTGACACGCGGCGCGAGCGCATCAGAGATCGGGGCGAGGGCGCGCAGTCGTTGCGCGCCGCTCGCTCCGATTCGGCGCGCGAGCGCGTCGTCCGATTCGCGTGCGTCGACGATCTCGACTGCCGTGCTTGTGAGGCGCGCGGCCTGCTCGAGCACGCGCCGCTCGTCAACGGTCGTCGCTTCCGTTGCGCGCACCACCACCTTGTCGAGCGGCCGGGACCGCAACAGGTTCTGCTCGGCGCGCAGTCCTGCGAGGTCGCGCGCAGCGATCGCAGACGCATCGAGCGATCCGTCGAGCGAACGGGCGGTGAAGCGGAGGAAGCGCAGGATGTCGTTCGGGCCGCCGGTCTTGGCGCCGGGACCGACCGACGAGTGCTTCCAGCCGCCGAACGGCTGGCGCTGCACGATCGCACCGGTCGTGTGGCGGTTCACATAGGCATTGCCGACCTGCACACGATCGGTCCAGTGCGCGATCTCGTCGGGGTCGAGGCTGTGGAGGCCGCCGGTGAGCCCGAACTCGGGCGCGTTCTGCAGCGCCAGCGCGTCGTCGAGGTCACGCGCCCGCATCACACCGAGCACGGGACCAAAGCACTCGGTGCGATGGAACCAGGATCCCGGCCGAACGCCGAGCTTCACGCCCGGCGACCACAGCGCGCCGTCGCCATCCAACTGTTTCGGCTCGACGAGCCAGCGTTCACCTGCGTCGAGCTCGGTGAGCGCGCGTCGCAGCTTGCCGGCCGGCGGTTGGATGACCGGGCCCATCATCGTCGCAAGATCGGTCGGCGGTCCGACGCGCACGCTGCGCACGGCGTCGGCGAGGCGGGTCAAGAAGCGTTCGTCGTCGTGCACTGACGCCTCGATGATCGCGAGGCTCGCGGCCGAACACTTCTGCCCGCTGTGCCCGAACGCCGAGCGCACGAGATCTCGGATCGCCAGGTCGACGTCGGCACCGCCGGTGATCACGAGCGCGTTCTTGCCGCTGGTCTCGGCGATCAGGCGCAGCTGCGGTTTCCAGTCGAGGAACATCTGGGCGGTGTCGTAGGCCCCGGTGAGCACGACGGTGTCGACGGCGTCGTGCGTCACCAGATGACGCCCGACATCGTTGTCGGGGCAGCGCACGAGCTGCACGACATCCGGCGGAACGCCGGCCTCGTGCAGTTGCCGCACGAGTTCGGCCGCCGTCGCGACGGCTTCGGGTGCGGGCTTCAGCAGTACCGCGTTGCCGCCCGCGAGCGGGAAACGACGCCGTTCGCCGGTATCGCGTACGGGAAGTTCCACGGTGCCGCAACCACTACCTTGCCTACCGGCGCGCACGAAACGCCGTCCCGTTCGAGCGCATCCAGCACCCGGGTTTGGTCGGCGGCCCACCGCGCCATGTCGAGCGCTTCGGACACCTCCGGGTCGCCTTCGCGCACAGTCTTCGCCGTCTCGTGTGCCATCACCGCGATCGTGCGGCCCCGGTCGGCGGCCATCACCTCTGCCGCCCGGCTCAACACGCGCCGGCGATCGGCGGTCGAGGACGTCGCCCACTCGCGCGCGCCATCGTGTGCGCGCGCGACGGCCGCGTCGATGTCGTCGGTATGCGCGAGCAACGGCGGGAGGGCCGCCGGCACATCCGCTTCGAGATGGTGCGCGATCCACTCGCGGTTCACCGGCAGCGTGAAATCGGTGTCGGGTTCGTTGGCGAACGGCGCGTCGGGGTCGAAGGCGCGGCGCTCAGTTCGTCGGTTCTGGAGCCGCCGCGGCATCGTCGACACTGCGTGCCGGCGCTCCACAGCAGTCTCGAAGCGGGCGCGCTCCTCGCGCCAGCGGGGCGACTCGGGTGTGATCGAGAACAGCGCCCGCAGGAAGTTCTCCTCGGCTGCGTTTTCGTCGAGCCGGCGCGAGAGGTACGCGATCGCAGCCGCGAACTCAGCGTCGTCGACGACGGGCGTGTACAGCAGGAGCGCGCCTGCGACCTCGCGCACGGCCCGGGCCTGGGCCGGCGCCATGCCCTCGAGCATCTCAATCTCGACGACGTCATTGCCGAGTTCCACTTCCTCGCGGCGCGCCAAGGCCCACGCGATATCGAAGAGGTTGTGGCTCGCAACGCCGACGTGCAGGTCACCCCGCGCCGCGGCCGCCAGCGCCCGGTCCAGCATGCGCTTGTAGTGCGCGTCGACATCGGCCTTGGTGTCATACGGCGCTTGGGGCCAACCCATCAGTTCCGCTTCGACTTGCTCCATCGCGAGGTTCGCGCCCTTGACGATGCCGACACGTACTGGCGCACCGCCGTCGGCTCGGCGCACCGCCGCCCACTCACACAGCTCGTCGAGTACCGCGTACGAGTCCGGCAGGTACGCCTGCAGCGCGATGCCGCCCGGCAGTGACCGGAACTCGGGCTGATCGAGCACCGTGCGGAACGCCACGACCGTGAGATGCAGGTCGCGGTACTCCTCCATGTCGAGGTAGACGAACTTCGGGAGCGCCGCCTGCGCCGCGATCCGGTACACGCGCTGCAGGCGCTCGACGACGCGATCAACGGAGTGATGAAACGCGAGGACATCGAGGTTCGCACACAACGCCGAGACCTTCACCGATACGCACTGCACGTCGGGCCGCCGCAACCGGGTGCACACTGCGTCGAGACGGGCGTCGGCTTCGTCGTCGCCGAGGATCGCCTCGCCGAGCAAGTTCACGTTGCCCTCGACGCCCTCGCGCCGGCGCCGGGCCACGTGCTTCGCGAACGCGGGGTCACGAGCAGGCAGGATCACGCCGCGCGTCTCGGCCTTCACGCGGGCCCGCACCACGGGCGCGACCGCGCTCGGCAATACCGCGCCGCCGAGTGCCGCGAGCCGCAGGCCGGCTCGGTCCAGCGGCCCGAACGAGCGGGGCACGCCGCCGGCGAGCAAGCGCCGGAGCCGGCGGAGGGCGCGCGTGTTGTCGTCGGTGCGCAGCACCTCGTCGGTCAGCGTGAACAGCAGCTCGCGGCCATCCGGATCGGCGAGCAAACGGCCGAGACGGTGCGCACGCCGGGCCTCGCCGCGTGTCGTCTCGCGCGAACGCGTCACGCAGCAACCCGGCGGCGAGCGTCAACGCTTGGGCGAGCTCCGGCTCCTCGGGCACGCCCTCCATTGAACCCCTCCGAGAAGGGGTCTCAGTGCACGGTCGCGATTAGCCGTGTGTGAGCTTGAGCAGGATCTCGAGCTCGCCATGATCCTCAGTGGTGATGCCGCCGAAACTCGGGTTCGAGATCCCGTAGTCAGCGAACACGATCGGGATCGTGCCCTGTACCTCGATCGAGTCGCCGGTGCGCTGCGCGTTGAGGTTGGTGGTCACCGACTTGGTCACGCCGTGCAACCTCAGGTCTCCGGTGGCCGGTACCGTGATCCTCTTGCCGTCGGCGGGTTCGCTGCCGAGCGCGATCCGTTGTGTGAGCTTGAACGTCGCGTTGGGGAATTGCGCGGTGTCCATGATGCGGCCCTGGAACTGCGCGTCGCGCCGGCTTTCGTCGCTCTTCACCGTTGTGAGGTCGACGGTGAAGTCCGCGGCGTTGACCGTCGTACCCGCGATTGTGATCGAGCCGGTGACACTGGAGGTCGTACCGGTCGCGGTGTTGTCCTGACCGAACAGCACTTCGTTCACGCGGTACTGCGACTTCGATCCGCTACCGGCGTTCCATGTGCCCGCGAGCGCGACTCTCTGGATGCCCGCCACCGTCGTCTCGGTGGACGGTGGGGTCGAGAGCGTGAGGCGCGGCGCGGGGTCGTCCTCGATGAAGTGGATGTAGACGAACGGTGCGGCGACGACGACGATCACAACCAACGCGATCGCGCCCGTGAGCCACCACACCCATTTCCGCGGACTCGACGATGCCATTGCTCCACCATTGGGGTTCTGCTTGTGGGCCGGCTGAGAACCGGCAGGACGCATAGCGCTTCTTCACCGCTTCTTACTCGTTCCCGACGCCGGACCCAATCTCGTCGCCGAATCTCGAGCCATGACCGATACGAGCGCACGGTTGCATTGGTTCGACGACGCGGACGAAGTCGGATCCCCTGACGTCGATGTCGTCGTGCCTGTCTACAACGAGGAGGCGATTCTTGGGGCGAGCGTGCGCCGCCTGCACGCCTATCTCACCGATCGCTTCCCGTTCTCATGGCGCATCACGATCGTCGACAACGGCTCGCTGGACGGCACGTGGTTCGAGGCGGTCGCCCTCGCCCGGCACCTGACGGACGTACGCACCGTCCACCTCGACCAGAAGGGCCGCGGCCTCGCGTTGCGGACGGCCTGGAGCGCCAGCGACGCGCGCATCGTTGCGTACACGGACGTCGACCTCTCGACCGATCTGGACGCGTTGTTGCCGCTGGTCGCCCCGCTCGTATCGGGCCACTCCGACCTCGCGATCGGCTCGCGACTGGCGTCGGGCGCGTCGGTCGTGCGCCGCCCCAAGCGTGAGCTGATCTCGCGCGCGTACAACTTGATGCTGCGCGTGGCCTTCGCAACGAAGGTCCGGGATGCACAGTGCGGTTTCAAGGCGGTACGCGCCGACGCCGCGCAGGTGCTCCTGCCCGCGATCGCGGACAATGGCTGGTTCTTCGATTCGGAGATGTTGCTGCTCGCGCAGCACAACGGTTTGCGGATCCACGAGATCCCGGTCGACTGGGTGGACGACACCGACAGTCGCGTCCAGATCGTCCGCACCGCGCTCGCTGATCTCGCGGGAGCCGCGCGCATGGCGAAGACGTTCTTGCTGGGACGCGGCCGCATCGAGCTCGGCGCCGCCGCGCGCCGCGCGCCGCAAAGGAGCGCACGATGACCACCACGACGATCCCTCCCCACCCCCCATACGAACCTGCGTCACTGAGGCAGCCCATACCTGCCACAGTGACGCCGGTTCGGGGAGAGGTGCGCGCGCGGTGGGAGCGGCCCGCGCTGGTTGCGCTGCTCGTGGTGACGGGCGCGCTGTACCTGTGGGGGCTGGGGTCGTCGGGCTGGGCGAACTCGTACTACTCGATGGCGGTGCAGGCCTCGACGAAGAGCTGGAAGGCCTTCTTCTTCGGCTCGCTCGATGCCGGCAACTCGATCACCGTCGACAAGTCACCGGCATCGCTCTGGGTGATGGACGCGTTCGCGCGCGTCTTCGGCGTCAACGCGTGGAGCATCCTCGTGCCGCAAGCGCTGGAAGGCGTCGCGGCCGTGGGCATCCTGTATCTGACCATCAAGCGGTGGTTCGGGTCGGGCGCGGCGCTGATCGCCGGTGCGGTCATGGCGTTGACGCCGGTTGCGGCGCTGATGTTCCGGTTCAACAATCCGGATGCGCTGCTCGTGCTGCTGCTCGTCGGCGGCGCCTACGCGCTGCACGCGTGCGCTCGAACGCGGGAGCACGACGTGGTTGATGCTCGCGTTCTCGTGCGTGGGCTTCGGCTTCCTCGCCAAGATGCTGCAGGCGTTGATCGTCGTGCCCGCCTTTGCGCTCGTGTATTTGTTCGCGGGTCCTCCGCAGCTCGGGCGCCGGATCTGGCAACTCGCCGCGGGCGGGGCCGCGTTGCTCCTGTCCGCGGGCTGGTGGATCGCGATCGTGCAGCTCTGGCCGGCGAGCTCCCGGCCGTACATTGGCGGCTCGCAGAACAACAGCTTGTGGAACGTGATCTTCGGATACAACGGCTTCGGGCGGCTGACCGGGAACGAGACCGGCAGTGTCGGTGGCGGCGCCCAAGGCACGGCCGGCCGGTGGGGCCCGACCGGTTGGACTCGCCTGTTCAACACCGAGTTCGGTGGCCAGGCATCGTGGCTCCTGCCAGCCGCGTTGATCGCGCTCGTTGCCGGGCTCGCGTTCACGTGGCGCATGCCGCGTACCGATCGCACGCGCGCCGCATTGTTGCTGTGGGGCGGGTGGTTGGTGATCACCGGCGTCGCGTTCAGCCTCGGCCAGGGGATCATTCACCCGTACTACACGGTCGCGCTTGCACCGGCGATCGGTGCACTCGTCGGCATCGGCGCGACGCGCTTGTGGAACGGGCGGCGGCACCCCGCGGCGCGTGCCGTGCTCGTCGGCGCGTTTGCGGTGACCGTGTGGTGGTCGTACGTGTTGCTCGGGCGTACGCCGGCGTGGCATCCCGCGCTGCGTAGCGCAGTACTGGCCGTCGGGCTCGCGGTAACCGTGTTGCTCGTCGTGAGCTCGACACCGATGCTGCGCCGGGCCGCAGCAGTGCTTGCCGTCGCCGCGTTGATCGTCGCGCTCGCGGGGCCGGCCGCGTACACACTGTCGACCGTGAGCGACGCGCACGGCGGCGCGATTCCCGCCGCCGGACCAGCTGTCGCGAACGTGCGAGGCCCGGGCAACGCTGGTGGCCCGCGCAACTTCGCGGGCGGGGGTTTCCGCGGCGGGCAGTTCCAGTTCGGCAATGGTGGTCCGCCGCCGTTCGGCGCCGGCGGCGGGCCCCTTGGTGGCACCGGCGGAAACGGTGGCGTTGGCGGCATGGGTGGTTTGCTCAATGGCTCGACGCCGTCGGCCGAGATCACCGCGCTGCTCGAGCAGGACGCGGACGCGTACACGTGGGTTGCCGCGACGACCGGCGCGAACAACGCGGCGGGGTATCAGCTGGCGACCGGAGACCCTGTCATGGCAATCGGCGGCTTCAACGGCACCGATCCGTCACCCACGCTCGCGCAGTTCCAGCAAGACGTCGCGCAGCACAAGATCCACTACTTCGTTGGCGGTGGTGAGCCCGGAGGCGGGTTCGGCGGTGGTCCGCAAAGCTCGTCGAGCACGAGCGAGATCTCGCAGTGGGTCGCGAACACCTTCACCGCGCAGACGGTCGGAGGCGTGACCGTTTACGACCTCACGTCGGCAACGTGATGCGCACGACCGTTCCGCCGCCGGCGCGGGGAAGGATCTCGACGGCGGCGCCCTGTCGGTCCGCGACCTGCTTCACGATCGACAGCCCGAGCCCCGACCCGGGCATCGTGCGCGCCTCGGGGCGCGGTAGAAGCGGTCGAAGACATGATCGCGATCGGATGCGGCGATGCCCGGACCGCGATCCGCAACCTCGATCTGCGTGCCGGCGACCGTGACCTCGACCGGCGTGCCGTCGGGGCTGAACTTGCACGCGTTGTCGACGAGATTGGAGAGCGCGCGCTCGAGGGCTGCGCTCTGCACGGTGACGGTCGCGTCGGGCTCGACGGTCAGCGTGATGTCGCGACCGGTCAGGCGCCGCATGCGTGCGACGACCCGCTCCGCGAGCTCCCCGAGCTCCGTGTGCTGCGGGGGCTCGTCGGCGCGCGCATCGGTCGCGAGGTCGACCAGCTCGACGACCAGCTCGGTGAGCTCCGCGAGCTCGAGATCAACTGCTGCGAGCATCTCGGCGCGTTCCGCGTCGTCCATCGTCGTCGCCCGCTGCAAGACCTCGACGTTGGTCCGCAACGCGGTGAGCGGGGTACGGAGTTCGTGGCTTGCGTCCATGATCAGCCGCTGTTGCTGGGCGCGCGAAGTGCGCAACGCGATGAGCATCGTGTTAAAGCTCGTCGCGAGCCGGCCGAGTTCGTCGCGCCGGTTGACTTCGATCGTGCTGTCGAGGTCCTGGGTCTGGGCGACCCGTTCGGTCGCGGTCGTGAGCTGCTCGACGGGCCGGACGATGCGCCGGGCGATGATCCACGCGAGCAAGGCGGCGACGGCGGTGCCGATCAGCGCGATCAGCAACAGGCGGACGTCGAGCGTCGCGAGGACGTCATTGGTGTCCTTGATGCTCCGTGCGATCTGGGCCGCGCCACCCGGCACATGCGCCGTCACCATCCGATACGGCGTATGGCCGAGTGCGACCGTTCGCAGGAGTGGCGGTTGGTCATGGGCGGCGATGTCGCGATCCCGAGCGTCAATCGGCAGGCTTCCTACGATCCCCGGTCCGACCTGGGTGCCGTTCGCTTCGATGAGCTGCACGGTCACGTCGGGCTCGGCGAACGGTTCGGACTCTTCCCCGCGGAGGTGAGGCATGCCGGGGGGATCCGGCCTTTGCCGCGAGTCCACGTGGAGACGGGGGTCGCGCGCACGCTGGAGCAAGAAGCGGTCGGTCTGGGCGCGCAGCTCGTGGCTCGCGCTCACGTGGGCGGCATAGACGCAGCCGACAACGACGACCGCGAAGGTGATCGCGACGATCGCCAGGAGCCGGATGCGCAGGCTCATGCGACCCGCGCCGTGTAGCCCACGCCCCGTACCGTGTGCACGATGCGTGGCTCGCCGTTCGCTTCGGTCTTGCGCCGGATGTAGCCGATGTAGACGTCGAGCGACTTTGACGACGTCTCGAAGTCGAAACCCCAGATGCGTTCGTAGATCGTGTCGCGCGTGACCACGATGCCCGCGTTGAACATCAACAACTCGAGGAGATCGAACTCCGTCTTGGTGAGGTCGAGCTCGCGTTCTGCCCGCCACGCCTGACGCCGCTGCGGATCGAGCACCATGTCGCCGACGCGCAGCTCCTCCACGCCGCCGGTCACGCTCGCGCGCCGCAACAACGCGCGCAGCCTGGCCAACAGCTCGTCGAGCGCGAAGGGCTTCACGAGGTAGTCGTCGGCGCCGGCGTCGAGCCCGGCCACGCGGTCCGAGACCTCATGGCGTGCGGTCAGCATCAGCACCGGCGTGTGGTTGCCCCGGTCGCGCAGGATGCGGCAGACCGCGAGCCCGTCGGTGCCGGGCATGAGGACGTCGAGCACGACGACGTCGGGCGCGAGCTCATCGATACGAAGCAACCCGTCGTTCCCGTCAACCGCCGTGTGCACGTCGTAGCCCTCGAAGCGCAGGGCCCGCGTCACCGCATCGCGTACGTGCTCGTCGTCTTCGACGACCAGGACGCGGCCGTGTTCCATGCTCCGGAGCATCGCACACGCAGGTAAGAGCTTTGAAAGAACGGGCGGGCGCGGCCGTGCACTCCGGTGAGAGGATCGGGGGCGTGACGAGCTTCGACCCGAACGAGACCGATCGTCTGCTGACGACGACACGTGCGGTGCGCAAGCGCCTCGACTTTGCCCGGCCAGTGCCGCGCGAAGTCGTGCTCGACGCATTGCGCGTCGCGATCCAGGCGCCGACCGGCGGCAACTCGCAACGCTGGCGCTGGGTCGTGGTCGACGACCCCGACCTCCGTGCCGGCCTCGGGGCCTTGTATCGCAAGCGCGCCGATCCGTACATGAATGAGCGCGGCGTCACCGAGAGCCGCGTTCTCGACTCCTCGCGCTATCTCGCGGCGCGCATGCACGAGGTGCCGGTGATGGTGATCCCGTGCATCCTCGATCGCTTGCCCGAGAACGCGTCCAACGAGGCGACCGCCGGCTTCTTCGGCTCGATCCTGCCCGCGGTGTGGAGCTTCCAACTTGCGCTGCACAGCCGCGGCCTCGGTTCGGTGTTCACGACCCTGCATCTCGCGTACGAACAAGAAGCGAGCCGCCTGCTCGGCATCCCCGACACCGTCACGCAGGCTGCACTCATTCCGGTCGCGTACACGACAGGCGGCGACTTCAAGCCGGCCGAGCGGCGCCCAGTCGAGGAGATCACGTACTTCGACGGCTGGAAGGGAAGGAAGCCATGACTCTCGAACTGTATTTTGCGGTGGGCAAGGGAATCCTGGACGGGAATACGCTGACCGACGAGCTGTACGAACTCAGGTGAAGGTGAGGAGTTCCGCCGTGCCCGACATCAAGGCATTTGGTCAGCCGTCATTCGCGTCACCCGAGGAGGAACGGGTGCACCGCAAGCAGCGTCTCGCCGCCGCGTTGCGGTTGTTTGCGCGCTGCGGGTTCGACGAGGGTGTTGCCGGCCACATCACCGCCCGTGATCCCGAACGGCTCGATCACTTCTGGGTCAATCCCTTCGGCGTGCACTTCTCGCAGATTCGCGTCTCCGATCTCATCCTCGTCGACCACGACGGCAACGTCGTCGAAGGCGACCGTCCCGTCAACGGCGCCGCGTTCGCGATCCACTCGCAGTTGCACGCGGCCCGTCCTGATGTCGTTGCGGCCGCGCACAGTCATTCGTTGCACGGCAAGGCCTGGTCGACGCTCGGCCGTCTGCTCGATCCGCTCACCCAGGACGCCTGCGCGTTCTACGGCGACCACGGATTGTTCGACGACTACACCGGCGTCGTGCTCGATCTCGACGAGGGCAAGCGCATCGCGGCCGCGCTCGGCGACTACAAAGCAGTGATCCTGCGCAACCACGGCCTGCTGACTGTCGGCCATTCCGTCGACGAGGCCGCGTTCTGGTTCTTCGCGATGGACCGCACCTGCCACGCGCAACTCCTCGCCGAAGCGGCCGGCTCCCCGGTACACATCGACGCCGACATGGCCGCGCTCACCGCGTCGCAGGTCGGTTCCCACAACGCGGGTTGGTTCGGCTTCCAGCCGCTCTTCGACATGCTCACCGTGGAAGAGCCGAACCTGCTGGAGTAGGGCATGACGATCGCGGGAGATTGCGCGCCGAAGTTCGCCGCGGTGCGCGAGGCGTTCGAGGGCAACTTCGCCGAACGCGGTGAGGTCGGCGGTGCAGTGTGCGTGACGGTCGACGGTGAAACCGTCGTCGATCTCTGGGGTGGCGTCGCGGACCCCGGGGTCGGACGCGCGTGGGAGCGCGACACGGTCGGTGTCGTGTGGTCGTGCACCAAGGGCGCGGCCGCCCTGTGCGCACACATGCTCGTGGCACGCGGGCAACTTTCGCTCGACGCGCCCGTCAGCACGTACTGGCCGGAGTTCGCCAAGAACGGCAAGGACGCGATCACCGTTCGCATGTTGCTCGCGCACCAAGCCGGGCTTCCCGCATTCCGCGAGCCGATTCCTGAAGCCGGCTACTGCGACTGGGATCTGATCACCGGCCGGCTTGCTGAGCAGGAGCCGTTGTGGGAGCCGGGCACGCGCCACGGGTACCACGCGCTCACGTTCGGTCATCTCGTCGGCGAGGTCGTGCGGCGCGTCACCGGACGCTCGCTCGGGTCGTTCTTCCGGGAGGAGGTCGCCGAACCGCGCGGCATCGACCTCTGGATCGGGTTGCCCGCCGAGCACGAGGCGCGGGTCGCGTCCACGCTGCCCGCGGAGATGCCGGCGCCGGACGAGCCGATCCCGAGCTTTTACCGGGTGGCGATGACCGACCCCACTTCGGTCGGCGCCCTGGTGCTGATGAACTCCGGCTCGGTGTTCGCTCCGGGCTGGATCGACAGCCGGGAGGCACACGCCGCCGAGCTCCCCGCGTTCGGTGGCATCGGCAATGCCCGGGCGCTGGCCGCGATGTATCGCGCGCTGGCGATCGGCGGCGACGGGCTCGTCGATGCCGAGGAGCTCGCGGTGATGGGTGCGGTGGCGTCGGCGACGTCGGTCGACGTGACGATGCTCGTACCGACGCGGTGGTCGACGGGCTTCACCAAGTCCGTCGACAACTCCTCCCGCGGTTCCGGCGACCGGGACGGCGTGATCCTGTCCGAAGAGGCGTTCGGCCATGTCGGCATGGGGGGCTCGATCGGGTTCGTCGATCCCCGGGCCCGCATGTCGTTCGGGTACACGATGAACCGCCAGGGCATGGCGGTCGGGCTCGACGCTCGGGGCCAGTCCCTCGTCGACGCCGCGTACTCGGCGCTCGGTTACCGCCGGCCTCACCGGGGCGGCAGCTGGTACCTGTGATGGGAATGCCATCGCCGGGGTATGCGTTGAATCCCTGGCTATGCCTCGTTTGAAGATACCTGCCGTACCTACCGACTTTTTCGATGATGCCGCGTGTCGCGACGCCGACACGGCGGTGTTCTTCCCGACGTCCGATGCGCATGCAGCGGAGGCGAAGGCCATCTGCGCGGCGTGCCCGGTGCGTGAAGCGTGCCTGGAATACGCGCTCGAGACCCGTCCTGCCGACGGGGTCTGGGGTGGACTCACCCCGACCGAGCGGCACCGCGTGATCCGCCGTCGCCAAAAGGCCGCCCGCAAATCAAAAGCTGCGTAGATGCGGCGGCCGGAGCGGCCCGGAGGGCGCGCAGGCCGCTCGCCGCATTTCGCGCAGCCTCCACCGCGAGCGGAGCGAGCCGCTCAGCAAGCGAAATGCAAAGAGTTACGCCGCGGTCGAGTCCTGCTCTTCGTTCTGCACCGGTGGCGCGTCGTCGCGCCGGCGTGCCGGGTGTTCGGGCGGCGGCGTCGGGCGGCGGGGCTGGCCCGCGTACATCGCGACGATCGCCGAGATGCCGTACACGCCCGCCCAGGAGAGTGCGAGCGCGAGGAAGTAGCGGATCCCGGCATCGGTGATGTCGATGTCGCCGTCCATCGTGGCGCGCAGCGTCGGGTACCAGAGCACCAGCGAGAGCACGAGGCTCACGCCGAAGGTGAATGCCGGGTCGACGCTCGGCTTATTCATAGGGGTCCGCGGAGCGCTCCAGGCGCTCCATCAACAGGTCTGCCCAGGCCGCCGGCGTCGCGTACGTCGAGCCGATGCGACCGACGGGGATGCCGAGTGACAGCACCGCGGCGGGGCTCACAGTGTCGGCGACGCCGGTGAGCGCGAGCACGTCGACGCCACCGAGGAGCTTGAGGCGATGCGCGATGTCGTCGGACTTGCACGACGCTTCGACGACGGCCCACGTAATCGTCGGTTCGAGCCGGTCGAGCATCCGGTGCGCCCAGCCCAACTGCGCACGACCGGCGCCGATGCTGCACGCCACGATCGTCGGCTCGCTGCGGCGCCGGCAGCTGAGGCGGAACGCCTCGGCCTGGTCGGGATGCGACAGCTCGCTCATGGCTTCCGGGGTCGCGAGCACGATGTGGTCGTTCTCGACTTCGAGCTCGTCTGCGATCCGGCGCGCGAGCGCGATCGGCGCGGTACCGATACCGACGACTGCGATCGACGACGCCGGTGGCGCGCGGCAACATCGGCGGCGGGGGCAGCTGCGCGAGACGCTGCACGATCGCCGTCCGCACGTCGCCCGATGCCGCGATCGACGGGACGAGCTCGGGCGGCAGGCCGAGTGCGGCGATACGCGGGTCGGTCCCCGGCATGCGCGCCGGTGGCGGCGCCGTCATCGGCCGCGGCGTCCGGGCCGGCATCACGGGCGCAGGTGCGGAGGGGGTTGCCGGCGGCGGCACCGCCGTCGGGAGCGCGGGCGCGGGCATCGGTGCCGAGATCGCAGCCGACACCGCTTCGGAGACCGGCGCCGACGGACCGGCGGGCGGTTCCGTGACTCGGGAGCGGTAGTGCTCGCGGGGATCGATCGGCGCTTCCTCGTCGGGAAGCGTCATCGGCCCCGCGCTCGTGCGCGACGACATCTCTTCTTCTTGCTGGTCGAGCTCGCGTGTGAGCTTCGCAAGCATCGTCCCGAAGTCGCGCGTCTCGGTCGACACCGTTACCGGTTCTCGACAGGTCGATCGTCTGCTCGCCTCGTTGACGTTGACCTCTTCGGCGATGTCGAGCACCGACGTCGGGTGCGCGCCCAGTCTGGGCCCGCATACGTTGCCGCGGGCCCGGACGGGGCGCCGGCGCGGCGGTGACGTCGACGACGACCTCGAAGCCCTCGCGCGCGAAGAAGCCCACCGATGCCGCCCTTGCGGATGCGGTTGGCCGCGACGATGTGCGCGTCGGCACCGACCTCGTTCCGAACGCGCTCGAGGAGCTCCTCGAGCTCCGGACCCTCAAACCGCAGCTGGCTGGCCAAGGTTCACCACTCCGATCGTTTCGAGCTCGAGCTGCTGGCCGAGCTCCGTGTACGCGAGCACTGGCAGCCGCGGGGCGGCCGCGTGCAGCAGCCGTCGCAACGACGGCCGCAGCTGGGTGGCGCACACGAGGACCGGCTCGATGCCCTTCATCTCCGCGGCTTCGGCCTCGCGGGCGACGGCGAGTGCGAACTGTTCGGCGATCTGCGGCTCGATCGCGAGGTAGGTGCCGTGGTCGCCGGTGCGCAGCGTCTCGGCGAGCGCGTGCTCGACGAGCGGGTCGAGCGTGATCACCGGGAGCTTGCCGTCCTCGCGCGTGCGACGCCGAGATCGCCGGGCCGAGCGCGGTGCGCACCGCTTCGACGATCTGTTCCGGATCCTTCGTCGACGCGCGCGCGCTCGGAGACGACTTCGAAGATGCGCACGAGGTCGCGGATGCCGACGCCCTCGTCGAGCAGCATCTGCAGCACGCGCTGGATCTCGCCGGTCGTGACGTTGGCGCCGTTGAGCTCGTCGACGACGACGGGATCGCTCTGCTTGACGACGTCGATGAGCATCTTGACGTCCTGGCGGCCGAGCAGCCGTCCCGCGTTCCGGCGCACGACCTCGGCGAGATGGGTCGTGATCACCGACGCCGCGGTCGACAACCGTCGCGCCGGTGATCTCGGCCTGGTGCCGGAACTCCTGCGGCACCCACGTCGCGGGGAGCCCGAACACCGGCTCGCGCGTCTTGATCCCGGGAAGCGTCTGCGGCGTCGTCGCCGAGCACGAGCACGTGCCCGGGCGGTGCTTCGCCGCGGCCGACCTCGACGCCGTGCACGCGCACCGCGTACGTGTTCGCGGGCAGCTCGAGGTTGTCGCGGGTGCGCACCAGCGGGATGACGACGCCGAGCTCGAGGGCGAGCTTGCGGCGCAGCGACGTGCACCCGGTCGAGCAGGTCGCCGCCCTTGGCGGCGTCGACGAGGTCGATGAGGTCGTACGCGATCTCCAGCTCGAGCGGCTCGACGCGCATGTCGTCCGCGAGCTGTTCGGGTGCGTCGGGCGAGGGCGCCGCCGCGTCCGCGGGCTGCTCGAGCTCCGCGAGCTCGCGTGCGGCGATCTCTTCCTCGCTGGGCAGCCGCGCCGCGAGCACGAGCAGGATCGCCGCCGACGAGGAGGAACGGGACCTTGGGCAGGCCGGGCACGATCGCGACGAGGCAGATCGCGCCGCCGCCGAGCTGGAGCGTGCGCTTGTGCCGCGTGAACTGCTGGAGCAGGTCGGTACCGAGGTCGCTCTCGGTTGCGGCGCGGGTCACGATCAGGCCGGACGAGAGCGAGATCAGCAGCGCGGGGATCTGCGCGACGAGCCCGTCGCCGACGGTGAGCAGGCTGTAGGTCTGGATGGCCTCGCCGAACGACAGGTGCTTCTGCAGCACGCCGACGGCGAAGCCGCCGACGAGGTTGATCGACGACGATGACGATCGCGGCGATCGCGTCGCCCTTCACGAACTTCGAGGCGCCGTCCATCGCGCCGTAGAAGTCCGCTTCCTCGGCGATCTCCCGGCGGCGGCGCTTGGCGCTTCTCCTCGTCGATGATGCCGGCGTTGAGGTCGGCGTCGATCGCCATCTGCTTGCCGGGCATCGCGTCGAGGGTGAAGCGGGCCGCGACCTCGGCGACGCGCCCGGCACCGTTCGTGATCACGATGAACTGGATGACGATGAGGATCAGGAAGATCACGAGGCCGACGACCACCGAACCGCCGACCACGAAGTGACCGAAGCTCTCGATGACCTTGCCCGCGTACCCGTGCAAGAGCACGAGCCGGGTCACCGACACGTTGAGCGCGAGGCGGAACAGCGTCGCGATCAGCAGGTACGACGGGAAGATCGAGAAGTCGAGGACGCGCGTCGTGAACATCGACGCGAGCAGCGCGAGCGTCGCGATCGCGATGTTGGTGACGAGCAGCAGGTCGAGGAGCGCGGTCGGCAACGGCACGACCATCATCACGACGATGCCGACGATCGCCGCGGGGATCGCGATCTGACCGATGCGGTTGGGCTTCACGGTGCTCCGGCCACTACCTGGGTGCGCGCCGTCCGTGGCCGCCTCGTCCACGACCTGATCGGCGGAAGACCGGGAAATCTGACCAACAGTGGGCAGCGTTTCCCGCGTATAGCGGGTTTTGCCACCAACTGTTGGCAGGGTTTTCCGCGCCTGGCGCGGGTTTTGCTGCCATCTGTTGGCAGCGTTTCCGCGCCTGGCGCGGGTCTGCTGCCATCTGTTGGTGGACGTTACAGGAGGGCGGGCTTGGGGAGCTCGTGGTAGCCCTGGGCCCGGCCCTTGGCCCGGAGGCCGAAGACGAATGCCAGCAGGTGGGCGACCGCCTCGTAGAGCTCGACGGGGATCAGCTGGCCGACCTCGCACGCCTTGTAGAGGGCCCGGGTCGAGCACCGGCTCGTGGACGATCGGCACGCCGTTCTTCTCGGCCTCCGCCCGGATCGCGGCCGCGATCACGCCCGCGCCCTTGGCGAGCACCTCGGGCGCGCCCTTGGCGGCGTCGTAGCGCAGCGCGATCGCGTAGTGCGTCGGGTTCACGACGCACGACGTCGGCCATGCCGACCGCGCGGATCATCTGGTTGCGGCTGATCGCCATCGCGCGTGACCGGAGGGCCCGCCGCATCTCGGGGTTGCCCTCTTGCTGCTTGTACTCCTCGCGGAGCTCCTGGCGGGTCATGCGCAGCTGCTTCATCAGCCGGCGCTTCTGGTACGCGTAGTCGATGACGGCGACGACGAGGCCGGCCGACCGCGACGTTGCGGACGATGGTCAGCGCCGTCGATGCCGTGAGCGCCGCGATGCCGACCCATCGAGGTCTCGGTCCCGAGTCGCGAGCGCGTGCATCGCGTGGGTCATCGCCGGCCAGGCGACGACCACCAGCAGGACGGTCTTCGCGACCGACTTGGCGAGCTCCCACCACGCGTTGCGTGCCGACCATCTTCTTCAAGCCCTTGAGCGGGTTGAGCCGCTTGAAGTCGGGCTTGAGCTTCTTCGACGTCGGGCTTGAAGCCGACCTGCGCGACGTTGACGATGAGCACGATCGACCAGCATGCCGACGAGCATCGGCGCGACGACGCCGATCGCCTTCCACATCGCGTCGGCGGCGAAGCGGCGCGGCCACGCCTTCGTCCGGGTGCGCGATCGCGACGCCCATCTGTCCCGAGGATGTCCTTGAAGACGCCGGTGCCGCGCTTGACGGTCATCTGGAGCAGCACCGTCGTCGCGAAGATCCGAGACCCATGCCGCCAGGTCCGGCGAGCGTGCGATCTGCCCCTTGTCGCGCGCCTCTTTGACGCGCTTTGGCGTTGGCTTCTCGGTCTTGTCGCCCTTGTCGCCCGCCGCCATGTCGCCGCTCTCCGGGTCAGCCGTGGCCGAGCGGCGCGAGGGCGTCGTGCACGAGGTTGCCGACCGCGGGGCCGATCGAGCGGGATGCGCGAGCCCGACGGCGATCAGCGCGATCACGACGCGCAGCGGGAAGGCGAGCGCGAACACGTTGAGGCTCGGCGCGGCCCGCGAGAGCACGCCCAGCACCACCTCGGCGAGGAACAGGCAGCCGAGCACCGGGCCCGCGACCTCGATCGCGGCGATGAAGAACTGGCCGAGGTTCTTCGTGAGCACGTTCGAGACGTCCTCGACCGCGAGCCCGTTCGCGGGAACGACCTTGAACGACCGGAACCATCCGTCGACGAGCAGCAGGTACGCGTTGGTCGTGAACAGCAGCGTGACCGCGAGCAGCTCGTAGAACCGGCCGAAGATCGCGACTTGCGAGTTGTTCATCGGGTCGTAGATCGCGGCGAGCGAGAAGCCGGCGAACAGGTCGACGAGCGCGCCCGCGGCCTGGCAGCGCGTTCACGAGCACGACCGTCAGGAAGCCGAGCGTGAACCCGACGAGCGCCTGCACGAGGAGCGCGCGCGAGGAAGCCGGTGGTCTCGACCGGCAGCGGCTGCTTGGCGACGATGCGGCGCCGCTGCGAGTGCGAGCGACGCCGCGATCCCGACCTTCACCGTGATCGGGATCATGCGGGTGTTGAACGGCGGCGACACGAACAGCCACGCCGTCGCGCGCACCAGCGTCGAGCGCGAACGCGGTGAGCACGAGCGGATCGAAGCTGAACTTCATGCCCGGTTCAGGCCTGCAGCAAGTGCGGGATCATCGCGAACAGGCCGTGGGTGAACCCGATGATCTGCCGAGAGCATCCAGTGACCCGGAAGCACGAGCACGAGCGCGACGCCGCGCCAGCTTGGGCACGAACGAAAGCGTCTGCTCCTGCAGCTGCGTCGCGGACTGGATGAGCCCGATGAACAGGCCGATCGCGAGCGACACGCCGAGGATCGGCGCCGCGAGCTTGGTCGCAAGCAGGATCGATTGCACGGCGATGTCGATGACCGAAGCGTCGGTCACAGGTCGTCTCCTTCGTGATTGGTGGGGTCGGCGTGGACTGTCAGTTGAAGTAGCTAATGGTGGAAGCTCGTGATCAGCGAGGTGACGACCAGCGCCCACCCGTCGACCATCACGAACAGCAACAACTTGAACGGCAACGACACGAGCACAGGTGGGAGCATGAACATGCCCATCGACATCAGCGTCGAGCTCACGACCAGGTCGATGATGAGAAACGGCACGAAGATGATGAAGCCGATGATGAAGGCCGTCTTCAACTCCGACAGCACGAACGCCGGGATCAGCGTCGACATCTCGATCTTGTCGCGGTTCTCGGGCCGCTTGCCGCCCGCCGCGTTGATGAACAGGTTCAGCTCGCCGCGGCGCGTCTGCTCAAGCATGAACGACCGCAACGGCTTCTGCGCCTTGTCGTAGGCCTGGCTGTAGTTCAGCTTGCCGTCGAGCAACGGCTGCAGCGCCTGGTCGTTGATCGTCCGACAACGTGGGCGCCATCACGAACAAGCTCAGGAACAGCGCGAGCCCGATGACGACCTGGTTCGGCGGGATCGAGGCCAGCCCGAGCGCGTTGCGGGTGAGCGACAAGCACGATGACGATGCGCGTGAAGCTCGTGACCATGACGAGCAACGCGGGCGCGACCGCGATGACGGTCAGCAGCAAGATGATGACGACGCTCTGGCCGGGCTTCTTCTTGCCGGTGCCGTCGAGACCACCCAGGTCGATCGAGATCGATGCGTCGCTCTTGGCGGTTGTCGGCGTCGCGGTGTCGGGCCTCGGAATGCTCGGTGTGTTGACTTCGGGGCGCGGCACGGTCGGTGTGACGTTCTGCGTGGGGGCCGCCGGCGCGGCGCCCGCGGTCGTCATCGATCCGCTCAGCCAGCCGCACAGCAATGCCGCGATCGGCATCGCGACGATGAAGAGCAGCTGGCGCCGACGGCGCCGGGCAACCTTCGGCCGCGGCGTGCTCGGCGCCAAATTCGACATGTTCTCCGCCCGAGAGATCGGGTGATGCTCAGCGTCGAGCGGTGCGATTCCGCAGCTGTTCGAGCATCGCCTTCCATGCCGTAGCGGGGCTGGGAGCCCCCGGCGGCACCGTCCAGTTGGTGCCGGATTCGTTGAGGTCGAGCTCGTCGACGTCCGCGTCGTCGAGCTTCGTGACCTGATGGTCGGTGACGCCGACGACCATCGAACGCTCGCCGACGCGCACGACGGCGATCGACGCGTTGCGGCCGAGCGGCTTGCGTGCGAGCAACTCGACCTGCACGCCTCGGCCCGGCCGGCGACCGGTCATCGGGGCCAACCCGCGGCGACGGATCATCGTCGCCGCGATCCACATGATCCCGATGACGACCCCGAGCGAGAACACGAGGCGTACGAGCATGGCGAGCGACGCCATCAGCTGTCGCCCACGACGATCTCGGAGACGCGGATGCCGAACTCCTCGTCGATGACGACCACTTCGCCGTGCGCGATCAGTGCGCCGTTGACGAGCACGTCGACCGGGCTGCCGGCAGCGCGGTCGAGCTCGATGACCGAGCCCAGCTCGAGCCCCACGAGGTCGCGCACCTTCATGCGGCGGCGCCCGAGCTCGGCGATGAGCTCCATCTGTACGTCGTTGAGCAGCGCCAGCGGCCGGGCCGGACCCATCGCGCCGTTGCCGTCGCCGAGGGGCTGGAACTGGTAGCGGCTCACGCCGCCCGCCGGCGCGCTCACCTCGTCGTACGGTGCTGCGATCGCGGCCGGTTGCGGCAAGCCGGGCATCGCGACGTCCGACGCGACGATCGGCCGGGCGACGGGCTCGTCGTCGAAGGACCCGTCGTCGACGAGGCGTACGACGAGGCTCGCCACGTAGGTGTCGTTCTCGAGCACCGGCACGATGACGAAGTCACCACCGACGCCCATGAGCAGCGTGTCGGTCGCGATCTCACCTGCGTGCTCGACGACCGGGTGCAATGAGATCGTCGATTCGATCGCGTCGCACCGCGGCTTGCAACGCGGGCAGCGCGGCGGTGACGAGCGAGGCGTCGGGTGCCGCGGCCTCCATCGAGGTCGCGAACTGCGTCGCGGTGATCAACGTCACCTCGCCGATGACTCCGCTGCCGAACGGCAACGCGACCGCGCGGGTCTCGCCTTCGGGGAGCAACCCGAGCGTCGGCTCCGAAACGATCGGGTCGGCAACCATCAGCATGATGTCGTGACCGAGGAGCTGCTCGAGCGCACGCGCGGCGGCGTGCGCCGCGTCGCCCGCGGGGAGCTGCGCGATCAGAGCCATCCCTGCTCCCCGTTCGTGCCGACGATCAGGCAGGCCAGACGCTTGCCGCGCCGGCCGGTGACGGCGTCGTAGCAGTGCACGGTGTCGACCGTGACCGAGACCGGTTCGTCGACGCTGTGGTTCAGCGGCACGATGTCGCCGACTTGAAGCCCCACGATCTCGCTCGACGTCAACGCGACCGAGGCGAAGCGCACGTGCGTCTCTACCGGGACGCGGTACAACGCTTGTTCGAGCTTCTGCTGCCAGACCTCGGGGTCTTCGCCGCGCTGATCCTGGAACAGCGACTGGCTTGCGAGGTGCTCGAGAACCGGCGCCAGCGTCGCGAACGGTACGCAGATGGTGGCGTTGCCGCGCTTCTCGCCGATGCGCAGCTCGAACGACACCACGAGCACCATGTCGGAAGGCGCCGCGATCTGTGCGAACTGCGGGTTGAACTCTTGTTGCACGATCTCGGCTTCGACGCGCACGAGCGTCTCGTACGCGTACTCGAGCTCGCGCAACGCCCGGTCGACAACCGAGCGCATCAAGTTCTGCTCGATCTCGGTGAGCGGGCGCTTCGGGCTCGCGGCATCACCGGTACCGCCGAGCAGACGGTCGATCGCCGCGAACGTGATCGGCAACGGGAACTGCAAGAGCGCCGCGCCCGGCAACGGGTTGAGCGACAGGATCACCATGTACGAGGGGTTCGGCAGCGAGCGGACGTACTCGTCGTACGTGAGTTGTTCGACCTTGCCGAACGAGCAGCTCGCGCCCGTGCGCAACGTTGTGGCGAGCACCGTGGAGAGTTGTCGCGCGAAGGTTTCGTGCACGATCTGAAACGCGCGCACGTGATCTCGGCTGAATTTGTTCGGGCGCCTGAAGTCGAACGTGACAACGTTCGACTGACCTCGGCCCCGACGACTGGTAGTGGTCGTCGCCACGGGATCTCGATCGGCCCGACCTGCCCCGAGTTGAGCCGATCGCGCTCTCGGTGACCGCGGAAAGTCCCTACAACTGTTGGCAGCAAAACCCGCGGCATGGCGCGGGTTTTGCTGCCATCTGTTGGTGGCTTTTACTGGGCGACGAACTCGGTGAAGTAGACGGTCGTGGCCTTGCCCTCGCTCTTGACGCAGACGTCGTTGCCGACGTCGTGGCGGAGCTTCTCCCGCTGCTTGGTCGGCAGGATGTCGGCCATGGCCTCGTTGGAGAACGTGTTCAGGACGACCTGGCCCGTGATCGCGCCCCAGTTCTCGGTCTTTTCGACGTCAGCGACCACCGAGCCCACCGGGAGCTGGAGGGCCAGCCCGATCTTGAGGAAGTGACCGTCGGCGAGGTTCAGGGTCGTGGAGTCGACCGTGAGCACGGGCCCGATGACCGGCATCTCGTCGCCCGGCAGCGTGGTGGTGGTCGTCTTGGCCTTGTCGGCGACCTCGAGCTTGGGCGGAGGGGGCGGTGGCAGCTCGTTGGCCAGGGCGCACGTCGACTCCAGCGTGTACTTCGCGAGGGCCTTTTTGTCCTTGGCCTGCGCCGGCGTGAGCGGCGGCGGCTTGAGCACCGTCATCTTGGCGGCGAGCAGCCCGATCACGAGGAACACCACGACCATCATGATCAGCTTCTTCTTGCTCTTCTTGCCGCCTTCTTCTTCTGCTGCTGCGGCTTCGGCTTCTGCCACCGTTACGCCTCCGGCTCGCCGCCGGGCACGACGCGCAGCGTCGGTGCGCCGGTGGTGCGCTGTTCGATGAGGTGGGAAAGCGCGATCACCGCAGCTCGCGATTCGCGGATACGGGCGATCAGCTCCTCCACACTCTCCCGGACGACATAGTCGTTGCCGCCCACGAGGTGGATGACGGTGTCGGGCGTGGCCTCGACCCGTTCGATGAGATCTGGATTGAGCAAGAACGCCGGCCCGTTGAGCCGCGTGACGGTGATCATGGTGTCCGTCCCTGGACCTCGAGGTACGAGGTCGTATCGGCAGGCCCGAGCGGCCGGTGAAGATGGTTCACCGGCCCCCGGACCTACTCACTGAGAGTGATTACCGCTTCAAGTTCACGAGGTCCTGGAGGATCTCGTCGGAGGTCGTGATCACTCGGGAGTTCGCCTGGAAGCCGCGCTGGGCGACGATCAGGTTGGTGAACTCGGCCGCGAGGTCGACGTTCGACATCTCGAGCGTGCCGCCCGACAGCGTGCCGCGGCCGCCCTGACCGGCGGTGCCGATCTGCGGCGCACCCGAGTCGACCGACTGCACGTACAGCGAGTTGCCGGCCTTTTGCAGACCGACGGGGTTCGCGAACGTCGCGAGTGCGAGTCTGGCCGAGCGCCTGGCTGCGGCCGTTCGAGAACACGCCGGTGATCAGACCCTGCTGCGACACGCTGAAGCCGACGACGCTGAACCGACCGCCGAACCGTCCTGCGACAGCGCGGCCGCGCTGTTCAGGCCCGACGCGCCGGTCAGCCGGTCCGGTGCGGTCGCGGTGCCGAAGTTCAGGTCGATGCCGCCCGCGTCCCACGTGCCGTTCGTGCCGGCGATGGTGTTCAGCTGCGCTTGGGTGACGTTCGGGTTGCCGCTGGTGAGCGCGCCCTGCAGGTCGAACGTGACGGCCGTCGGTCCCGAGATCACGTTGTTCGCCGAGTCGTACACACGCACCTGCCAGTTCACCGAGCCCGCGGCGTTCGGCGATCTTCGTGAACTCGGCGCGCAGCGGCACGGCCGTGCCGAGGCTGTTGTAAACGTCGATGCCCGCGTTGACAGTGTCACCGATGGCAGAGTCGGCCGGCAGGTTGCCGCCGATCTTCATCGAGGTCGTGGTGACCGGCTAGATCACCTGGCCGACCGGGATCTGCAGTTGTCCGACGCTCGAGTTCGTGCTGACCGCGCCGGTCTGCGTCGGCTTGCCAGCCCAGCACGAATCCACCGTCGGCGGTGACGAGGTGCCCGTCGGCGTCGAGCGAGAAGCTGCCGTTACGGGTGTACGCCCGCGTGCCGCCCTGGTCGACGACGAAGAACCCGTCACCTTGGATCGCGAAGTCGGTCGAGCGCCCGGTCAGCTGGGTCGCACCCTGTGCGAAGTTGACCGTGACACCGGTGAGCCGCACACCCAGACCGACCTGGGCGGGGTTCGTACCACCCTGGCTCGCGGCCGGGCGCACCGGCACCGCGGAGCTCCTGGCTGAGCAGGTCCTCGAACAGGACGTTGCTCGTCTTGTAACCGGTCGTGTTGACGTTGGCGATGTTGTTACCGACAACGTCCATGAATGCCTGGTGTGACCGCAAACCCGTCACGGCGGCGAACATCGAGCGAAGCATTGGAGGTGCCTTTCCTTTTCGTGTCGTGAGGGCTGCGTTAGGACTGAATGTCGCTGATTGATGCGAGCGGGATGTTGTGACCGCCAATGACGAGCTGCGGCCCGTCGGTGGTCATGTGGATGCCGGTGACGACGCCGGCGGCGTTTTCGCCGTCGTTGCCGTTCTGCTCGGAGAACGGCGACGTTGGCCGGACCGGACGCGACGTGCAGGCGAGTCGGATCGTTGGCGTTGCCGAAGCCCAGGGTGATGCCGTTCGCGGGCCAGCCGACGGTTCCGACGATGTCGTCGAGCGCAGCCGCAGGAATCGTGAGGTCGGTGACCGATGCGGTCGCCACTCGCGTCGAACTTGATCGCCAGTGCATTGCCGACGGCCTGGCCGTTGCTCGACGCCTGCACGCTCCAGCCGTCGACGGTCTTCGTGAACTTGAGTGTGAGCGGCACCTTCTGGCCCGAGCCCGTGTAGATGTCCGTGCTGGCCGAGACTTGCGCGCCGGCCGTCCGCGTCTTTGGGCAGCGTGCCCCGGATCGACACGAGGCTCGTGCCCGTCGCCGTCGCGGGCAGCCCGGCGGCGGAAAGCGAATACGACACCGGACGGCCGACCATCGACGACGCGGCGCAAGCATCTGCGTCGACTTGGTGAGCGTTTCCTGTGCGGTCTCGATCTTCTGCAGCGTCTCGAGCTGCGTGAACTGCGCGGTCTGCGTCAGGAACTGCGAGCTGTCGGTCGGCGACAACGGGTTCTGGTACTTCATCTGGGCGACGAGCAGCTTCAGGAACGTGTCTTTGCCGAATTGGTTGTCCGGCGCCTTCGGCTCTGCCGTCGTCGGCGTCTGCGCCACGCTCGAGATCGGGAAGACTTGTGTCATCGCTGCTCCTCTAGATCCGTACGTCGAGGAGCGCATCGCTGCGCGACTCGATGTCCTCGAGGGATCGGTGTGTTCGCGACGGCCGGCTCGTTCGCCTCTGGCGTCGGAAGTCGGTCCTCGCTGTTCTGCCGGTCGCCAGTTCTGGAGTCGTCGACGGTCAGGTCGCCGGCGCGCATTCCGTCGGCGTCGAGGCGGGAACGCAGGTCGTCGAGCGCGGCACGTACCAGGTCGGCGGTGTGCGCGTGCTCGGTGCTGATCGACGCGTGCAGCACGCCGTCGCGGAATCTCGACGCGCAGGTCGATGCGCCCAAGCTCGGGCGGCCGCATCTCGATCCGCAGGCGATAGGTGCCGTCGGATGCGCGCTGCGAGCCCGCGCAGCACCGCGTGCAGCTGTTCGGCCGGAGGCGGCGGGGCCGTGGGCGGCGCTCGACGCGGCGGTCGCCGTCGCTGCCACTGTCGCGACCCCTTCGTGACGCGATGCGCCGGCCGGTGGAACCGCGAGGATCGTCGGTGCCTCCGGGCTCGTCTTCGCAGGAGCGGTGCCCGCGCGCACGGCCGCGACGGGAACGTCGGCGGGCAGGTCCGACGCGGGCGTGGCGTCGACTGCAGCATCGCCTGATTGCGCCGCGGTGTTCGTGGCCGCGGTTGCCGGTGCGTGCACCGGCGGCGCCACCGGCGTGTCGACGGGAACGGCGACCGGCGCCGTGACCGTGGTCGCGACCGGCGTGGTTGCGGGAGCGGCCGGTGCGGCCGGCGGGGCCGCGACTGTTGGCGTCGCGGCCGGCGGGGCCGCCGCGACTGTTGGCGCCGCGGCCGGCGGGGCCGCGACCGGGGCGGGTGCGGTATCCGGACCCGGCATCTTGACCGCCGGGTCGGTTGGTGCGGCGACGGGCGTCGGCTTCTCGCCCGGCATCGGCATGAGCCGGTCGGTCGGCGGCGCGTGGTCCGCGGCGAGCGCGGCGTTGGCAACGATCGCCGCGGCGAGGGGCGTCGCGGACGTGGCCGTGGGCGCCGCGGGCGCCGGGACCGCGGTCGTGATCGTTACCAGGTCGATGACGGGGTCGGTGGCTGCGGCCTCTGCCTGCCCGTTCTGGTCGCCGGGGCCGGCTGTCGGTGCCGGCGGCACGGGGACAGGGGTCGGCGCCGGCGCGCCGACGCCGGTGAGCGCCGCGAGCAGGGCGAGCACGGTTGCGTCGGTCATCGCCTTGGGAGTGGCCGGCGCCGCGGGTACCGCGTCCGGTGCGCCGGGAACCGCCGGAGCCGCCGGCGATTGCGCGTCGTTGCTTGCCGCCGCGCCCGACGCGGTGCCGTCGTGTTGTGCGGCTTCGAGCGCGCGCGCGAAGCCCGGTGCGGGCTCGCACTGCCCCGACGGCTCGGGCGTCGGCACTTCGGTCGGCGCGATCGGCACGGGCACGACAGTCATCGAGTTCCTCCGGAAAGAGCATCAGCGGCGAGCGTTCGCGAGGCGGGTATCCCGCCGAGCAGCGAGCGCGAAATGGATGTGCGGGAATTCAACTTGTGACGAGCGACGACGAGGTCGTCGACCAGTCGGTCGTCGGCGCGGCGCATCTCGAGCTCGTGCTCCTCGCGCCGGCGCGTTTCGAGCCGTTCGAGCGCCATGACGCGGCGATGCGTTGCGGTGAACGTCGGCGCGCCGGTCGTCGACGACCTCGAGCGCGTCGTGGTGCGCGACGCGCGCGACGCCGACCGCACCGGCCGCGCTGTCGAGCAGGAACAGGTTGCGCTCGAACTCGGCGTATGACTGCACGCCGGGCGGGAACGAGCGCGTGTGGTACTCGGCGAGGCGCGTGTCGACGAGCGACGCGGCATCGCCGCGCGGCGCGATTCGCGGTGAGGAGCGCGGCCTTCGCCTGGTCCTCCTGCACGCGCCGCACGTGCAGCAC
Source organism: uncultured Actinomycetes bacterium (assembly GCA_963837155.1). Classification (GTDB taxonomy): domain Bacteria; phylum Actinomycetota; class Acidimicrobiia; order IMCC26256; family PALSA-610; genus DASQHW01. The sequence continues at coordinate 933,055 of CAWIMB010000001.1, forward strand.
CTGCTCGAGCCGGAAGCGGAAGCGTTTCACCCGACGGTCCCCCCGACAATGCGCTCGAGCCATGCCCACGCATCCGGCGCGGGAGTCGACTCGTACACGTCCTGTCGGAGGAAGCCATCCATTGCTTCGCGGAGTTCGACGGCGCTGGTCGACGAGCGGGTTGGTGCCCGTGACGTACGCGCCGATCTCGATGAGGTCCTTGGCCTCGCGGTACGCCGCGAGCAGCCGCCGCAACTGGGTCGCGGCCGCACGTTGTTCAGCAGTGGTGACCGCCGGCCCGACTCGGGAGATCGACTCGAGCACGTCGATCGCCGGGAAGTGGCCCGCGGTCGCGAGCGGGCGGGAGAGCACGATGTGGCCGTCGAGGATCGCGCGTGACGCGTCACCGATCGGGTCCATGAGGTCGTCGCCCTCGACGAGCACGGTGTAGAGGCCGGTGATGCTGCCGCGTTCGGCCGCGCCGGCCCGCTCGAGCAGCCTGGGCAGCATCGCGAACACCGACGGCGGGTACCCGCGGGTCGCGGGCGGCTCGCCGGCCGAGAGGCCGACTTCACGTTGCGGCCATCGCGAACCGGGTGAGCGAGTCCATCAGCAACAGCACGTCGTTGCCCTCGTCCCGGAACGACTCCGCGATCCGCGTCGCGGTGAACGCCGCGCGCAAACGCACGAGCGCGGGTGCATCGGATGTCGCGACGACCACGACCACGGCCCGTCGTAGCCCTTCCGGGCCGAGGTCGTTCTCGATGAACTCGCGGACCTCACGGCCGCGCTCGCCGACCAATGCGAGCACGGTGACCGCGGCTTCGGTGCCGCGTGTGATCATCGAGAGCAGCGTCGACTTGCCGACGCCGGAACCGGCGAAGATGCCCATGCGCTGTCCGCGGCCGCACGGCATCAGCGTGTCGAGCGCGCGCACGCCGAGCGGCAGCGCTTCGTCGATCATGCGCCGGGTGAGCGGGTGCGGCGCCTGGTGATCGACAGTGACGTGCGGCACGTGGTGCAGCGACGGCCCGCCGTCGATCGGGCGGCCGAGACCGTCGAGCACGCGGCCGAGCAGCTGCGGCCCGACCGGCACCGACGTTGCGCCGTCCGCAGCCTGGGCCCGGTCGCCGGCGCGCACGCCGCGCAGCTCGCCGAGCGGCATGCAGACGAGGCCGTCGTTCTGCACGGCGACGACCTCGGCGACGACGGGTCCGTTGCCGCTGTCGACGCGTACCGACGGCGCCGATCGGGAGCTGCAGTCCGTCGATCTCGAGGTTAAGCCGACGACGCGCGCGACCCGGCCCTCGACGCGCCGGCCGCGCGGCTTCGAGCACGCGATCGAGCAGCGCCCCGTTCACGACGAGGACCTCCCGGATGCGCGCCGAGCGCGGCGTCGATGCGCGCGTCGACCCGGCACGCGCCGACGTCGACGACGCAGTCGCCCGGGCGGCAGCGACGGGTCGGCGACGAGCTGCGAGGGCGCGGCCGGGCTGCGAGCTCGGTCGGCGTCGCCGATCACCGCGAGGTCGGCCGGGATGCACGCGCGCGGTGACGAGCCCGTGCTCGGGCGCGATCGTCGAGCGCGCGCGCGATCGCGTCGCGGCCGCGGCGCGTCGGGTTGCGCGAGCTCGTGGCCGACGATCGCCTCGGCGATCTGCGAACGCGGTCGCGACGACGTCGTGCTCGATCTCGTGGCGCGTCGGTCGCTCTCGCGCGCCATCAGCGCGTCGGCCGCGCTGGCCGAGGCGCTGCACGAGCCGCCCGAGCAGCTGGGCGTGCTGCGGCCGCCTGGGCGATGCCGTCGGTGTAGCCCGCTCGTCGAAGCCCTCGTCGAATCCGGCCGTCGTAGCCCTCGCTGGCGCGCGGACTCGACGAGCTCGGGGCTGACGACGATGCCGCGCGCCGAACGCGCCGACACCGTGCCGAGGTCGGCCGGCGACGGCGCGCCGACCTGTCGACGTCGTCGCAGCACGCGCCCGCGCGAGCCGGGGTCTCAGACGACAAGCTCATCGCCGCCTCTCGCCATGTCGATCTGGCCGGCTTCCTCGAGCGTGCGGATCACGCGCACGATGCCGGCCTGCGCCTCTTCGACGGTCTTGAGCTTGATCGGTCCGAGCAGCTGGATCTCCTCGGCGAGGTTCGCCGCGGCGCGCTCGGACATGTTCTTCATGACCTTGTTGCGCACCTTCTGGTCGACACCCTTGAGCGCGACCGCGAGCTCCTTGGCGTCGACCGAGCGCAGCACGAGCTGGATCGAGCGGTCGTCGAGGCTCTGGATGTCCTCGAACACGAACATGCGGTTGCGCACTTCGTCGGCGAGCTCGCCGTCCTCGGTCTCGAGGCCTTCGAGGATGAGGCGCTCGGTCGTGCGGTCGGACGAGTTGAGGATGTCGACGAGCGTCTGCAGCCCGCCGGCCTGCGCGAAGTCGGACTGCTGGATGACCGTCGAGAGCTTGCGCTCGAGGATCGCCTCGACCTGCTCGATGACCTCGGGCGACGTGCGGTCCATCTTCGCGATGCGCAACGCGACGTCGCGCTGCAGCTCTTCGGGGAGCGAGCTCAGCACCATCGCGCGCCGCGTCGGGGTGCATGTGCGCGAGCACGAGCGCGATCGTCTGCGGGTGCTCGTCCTGGAGATAGGTGAGCACCTGGCGGGTGTCGGCGCGGCGCAGGAACTCGAACGGCGCCGCGACCATCGTCACGCCGAGGTTGTCGAGGATCTCGTCGGCCTTGCTGCCGCCGAAGCTCGCTTCGAGCAGCTCGCGTGCCGTCGAGTACCCGCCTTGGGCGATGTGCGCGCGCGCGGTGTGGATGTCGCGAGAACTCGTTGAGCACCTCTTCGATCTCGTTGACCTCGAGGTGGTGCAGCGCGCGCGACCTCGGCCATGATCTCGGCGACTTCTTGCTCGCGCAGCGTCCGCAGCACCGCCGCCGCGCGTTCCTTGCCCGCTTGCATGAGCGAGGATCGCGGCCTTCTGCGTGCCGGTGAACTTCTGCGCCACACGATCGCCTAGCGCCCTCCGGTCGGCGAGCCAGGAACGCAACGTCTGGGCGACCTCGTCGGGCTGGCGCTCGATGAGGTCGGTGATCTCGCCCTCGAGTCGAGGGCGGCGGCGGTTCGATCGATGGCCGGCGCGCCGCGGCGCGGCGACCGCACGGCCGCCAGCGCGCCGGTGCCGAGCGCGGCCGCGGTCGCGCGGCTTCGAGCTCGCGGAGGTCGAGCGGCACGCGCAGCGGCACCCGGTTGCTCTCGGCCCGCTTGATCGCGCGCCAGGCGAAGAACAGCACGAGGCCGATCATCAGCAGCGTCAGGACGTGCTTGATGAGATCGAACATCGGGTTCGAGCCGCTCGCGGCTGCTCGAGCTGCGGCCTGCGCGGCCTTCTGCGCCTTCTTGTCGAACGGCGACCGCGGTCACCTGCACCGCGTCGCGCGCCGTCCCGCGTGGCGCTGGATGCCGGCGGCGGCACTGATCTGCGGCGCCACGTGTCGGTGATCGTCGGCCGGGCGTCACGACCGCGCTGTCGAGCAGCACCGACACCGACAGGCGCTTGACCGTGCCGGGCGGCGTCGTCGCATTGACCGTGTCGGAGTTCACGGCGTTTTGATCCTGCGTCGTGTTCTTCGGTGTAGGTCTGGGTGCGCCGCGCCGGTCGTTGCGTTCGCGCCCGTGCCCGCGCCGCCGACGCCGAGCGATGCCGCTCGTCGACGTTGCTTCCGGCCGGTCCGGTGAAGTCTCGTCGACTTGTCGTTCGAGTTGATCGGGAGCGTTGTTGTGCCCGGTGCACGGGCTTCGTGTACGTGGTCGCTCTTCGAGTCCGCTCTTGCTCATGTCGAGGTCGGCGTTGACGGTCACGGCCGCGTGGCCGGGGCCGAGCGTCTTTTCGATCATGTCGCTCGATCTTCTTTTCGAGCGCGGCCTCGTAGGTCTGCTTCTGCTCGACCCGCGGAGCCGCCGCCGGTCTCGACTGCCCGGCGCGTGCAGCACCTTGCCGCTCGCGTCGGCGACCGTGACGTCGTCGGCGTTCATGTTCGGGATGCTCGACGCGACGAGGTGCACGATCGCCTGCACCGTCGAGTCGCCCAGTGCCTGGCCCGTCGTCTTCACGAGCACGGCCGCGGTCGGCTTGTCCTCGGTCGGCGCCGACGAACACGCGTCTGCTGCGGGATCGTGAGCGTCACCGATCGCGGCCGAGACGCCGTCGATCGACTGGATCGTGCTTGCCCAGCTCGCCCTGCAGCGCGCGCTGGTAGTCGATGTTGCGCGTGAACTGGTCGGTGGTGATGCCCTGCTTGTCGAGCAGCTTGTAGCTGTCGCCGCCACCCGACGGGAGGCCCTTGGCGCTCGAGGTCGACGCGCGTCTTGTACACGTCCTGCTTCGAGCACGAGGATCGTGTCGCCGCCGCCGGCGAGCTTGTACTTGACGCCCTGCGAGTCGAGCTGCTGGGTGACCGCGCCGGCGTCCTGCGCCGGTCAGGCCCGTGTACAGCGGCGCGTAGTCGGGCGTGGCCGCCCACTTCATGAACACCATGCCGCCGAGCACGACCGCGACGACGCCGAGGATCGTCATCGCCTTCTGACCGGGCGTGAAGCCGTCGACGAAGCGGCGGCCTTGTTCCTTGATGCGGTCGAGGTCGATCGACGGGCATCAGGCTTGCATCCTCATGATCTCTTCGAAGGCCGCGACCGCCTTGTCACGCACGGCCACCGTGAGCTCGGTCATGAGCTGCGCTTCGGTGGCGGCGATCGTGTAGTTGTGGATGTCGGTGAGGTTGCCGGTCGCGGCTTGCACGGCGAGCCCGTCGGCGTTGTCCTGCGTGCCTTGCAGACCGTCGAGCATGTTCGTGAACGCGTTGCCGCCGCCGTCGGTCGGTGCCGGCCGTCGACGCCGCGGCGTCGCAGTTGCGGGGTTCGTCGCCGTTGTCGGGCTGCGCGAACCCGATGCGCATTGAGGATGCCGCCGATCGCCAGAGACCGTCATCTGCTACCGCCCGTTGATCTGGAGGGCTTGCATGGTACGAGTCGCGTGCCGCGGTCGACGACCGCGAGATTCAGCTGGTAGCCGCGCTGGGCGATGATCAGGTTGGTCATCTGGTCGCCGAGGTTCACGTCCGGCCGGCGCACGAGGCCGTTCTTGTTGGCGAGCGGGTTGCCGGGGTCGTACGTCGACGATCCCGACGTCGTCGCCGAACTCGACCGCGACCGGCGCCACGCCGCCGCCGACACCGACCGGGTCGCCGGGCGTGACCCGGGAGCTCCTGGGCGACGATGAAGCGCTCCTGGAACGCCTTGTCGTCCATCGACTTGACGGTGTTGACGTTCGCGATGTTGTCGGCGATGGCGTTCATCCAGATCCGGTGCGTCGTGAGCGCCGAACCCGCGGTGTCGAACACCGGGAACATGGGCTGGTCACGAGCGTCCTGCCGATCGAGTCGTGCAGGATGCGGAACTTGTTGTTCATCGACTGGGTCGCGAGCTGGTAGCGCAGGCCGGTGTCGATCATCGACAGCGTCTCGGTGTCGACGCTGACGTTGTTGCCGTTGATGTTGGCGGGGTCGGTGGTGGACCCGGTGCGTGATCGACGTCTGGGTCGGGTCGCCCGCGCCGATCGCGCCGCGCGAGGCTGTCTTCGAACGACACCGTCTGCGCGATGTAGCCCGGCGTCTCGGAGTTCGCGAGGTTCTGAGCAATGATCCGTTGCCGTGCGGCGAGGCCGTCAGCGACGACTGGATGGCCTGCATCGTGAGGTCGAGCACGCGCTCTACCCTCCGCGCTCCTCGACCCTCCGTGCCCGCGACTGGCGAAACGTCCCTGCTCCGCCCGTGGTGACGAGGACGTGATCGGCGACGCAGCGTGGAACTTGAGCCAACGGACCTATATCGGGGCGCGCTTCACGGGCGCGCAAAGCAACGGCGGCGTGGATGCCGATTGGAGATGCGTGAGTCAACGACGTCGCATCGCGCCCGTCGGGCAACGAAGCTTTCGACCGGGCGCGCTCGTTCCTTTCCCGACTGCGTGAAGAAGAGGCGCTCGACTGGTTCGAGATCGCGGCGACCGACGCCGACGACCCGGCCGATCCGCGCGTCGGCGGCCGCGTTCGTCGCGGGGTTGCTGCTGGGCGCGCGGCCGCCCGTGGGAGGTCGACGTCTGGGCCGAGGTCGTGCGCGACAACGCACCGCGGCCCGACCTCGGTGACCTGCTCGAGGCCGCGGCGCAGCTCCAGCTCGAAGAGGTCGACGCTGCGCGCGAGCTCGCTCGCCCATGTGGACGATCCGCGCGATCCGTGGTTCCCGGCGTCGGTCACGTCGGCCCGCATCGTCCGCGCCCACGTCGCCTATCTCGACGGTGACATCGAGCGCGCGACCGCAGGAAGTGCTCGCCGTGTTCGAGGCCGACGCATTCGCGCCCGACGTGTGGGACGCGTTCGCACGGCTTGTGCGCCGAGACCGACTTCGACCCCTCGCCGGTCGTCGCTCGGGTGCCCGAAGACCGGACCCTCGAGGTGCTCGCTGCGCTGCGGACGTCCGAAGCCGTGGGCGTCGACCGCATCGCCGAGCTGATCTGGGAGCGGCGGCCCGGTGACCCGCGCGTGCTCGCCCTCGTGCCGGCCGTTCGCGCGCGAAGCTCGACAGCATGCGGGCGCTCGAGTGGTCGGCGCGCCTGCGCGACCGCAGACATGGGCCGGCTGTGTCCCTTGGTCGAACGCGCAGAAGATGCCCGTGTGGATGCGCCCGAGCGAGCTCGGGCGGCGGCGCTCGCCCACGCGTCGTTCGGTGACGGCCGCGCGCGCGAGGCGCTCGAGCGCACGGTCCCGCACCTGACCGACGAGGAGCTCAGCACGGTGCTCGGCGAGGTGTGGTCGCTCGCGGGAATGCTCGCCGACAGCGTCGTCGTGGCCGGCGCCACCACACCGAAGCGCGCCTTGCTGATCGCCGCCACCTTGTACACGGGCGGGGCCCGCGACGAGGCGTACGCGGTCCTCGTACACGGCCTCTCGATGGAGGCCGCCCAAGACCTCACGACCGAGCTGGTCGTCAAGTGCTTGCCGCTTCGCGTCTTGCAGGGTCTCGCGCACGAGGCCGAGATGCGCGGCGAAGAAGACGTGGCCGGCATTCTCGAAGCCGTGGCCGTCGTCGCGGCCGACGGGTGACATCGACGGGAGGCAGCGTGGAGCCCGACGCAACCGTGTGGCTCGGGAACCGTGCTGTTGGTCGCTGCGAACCCTGTTACGTGATCGCGGAAGCGGGCGCGAACCACGACCGTGATCTCGACGTCGCCCGCCGCCTGATCGATGTCGCCGCCGATTCCGGCGCCGACGCCGTGAAGTTCCAGACGTATTCGGGCCGCACGCTGTACTCGACGAAGACGCCGCGCTTCGAGTATCTCGGTGAGCTCGGCGCCAAGCCCGTCCACGAGCTGCTCGATGAGGTCGCCCTGCCGCGGGACTGGCAGCCGTTGCTCGCCGCGCGATTGCCGCGACGTCGGGATCGAGTTCCTGTCGAGCCCGTTCGACCGGGACGCGGTCGATGAGCTCGACGCCCTTGGAGTGGCCGCATTCAAAATCGCGTCGTTCGAGCTCGTCGACCTGCCGTTGATCGAATACGCCGCGAGCAAGGGCCGCCCGTTGATCCTCTCGACCGGCATGGCGACGCTCGCCGAGATCGAAGAGGCGATCACCGTCGCAGTGCGGGCCGGCGCGAACGGCGTATGCCTCTTGCAGTGTGCGTCGCTGTATCCGGCGCCGCCGTCCGTGATGAACCTGCGGGCGATGACCACGATGGCCGCCGCGTTCGGCGTACCGGTCGGCCTTTCCGATCACACGCTCGGCATCCATGTCGCAACGGCCGGGATCGCGCTCGGCGCGGACCTCCTCGAAAAGCACTTCACGCTCGACCGCACGAGGCGGGGTCCTGATCATCGGTTCGCGATCGAGCCCCAGGAGCTCAAAGAGCTCGTGGCGCACGTGCGCGACGTCGAGGTCGCGCTCGGCGACGGCCGCAAGCGCGGACCGTCGGAAGAAGAGGCCGTCGAGATGTACGCCAAGGCGCGACGCTCGGTTGTCGCGGCGTGCGTGATTCCGGCGGGCACAACGGTCACTCGGGACATGCTCACGATCAAGCGTCCGGGATACGGGATCCTGCCCAAGTTCGTCGACACGCTGGTGGGCCGCGTCGCGCGCATCGACATTGACGAGGACGAGATCCTCACGTGGGACATGCTGTGAAACGGGCGCGCCACCGCGTCACGCTTGCGTTCGACGAAGGGCCGGGCGTCGGTCTCGGCCACCGGCGCCGCATGGAAGCGCTCGCGCACGAGCTGAGCGCGCGTGGCTATCGATGCGCGAAGGTGCCGCTGGCCGGATCCGCGATGGTCGCCGGTCGCATCGCGGTGATCGATTCGTATCGCATGCGCGCCGATGACCCCGGACGCGTGAAGGCCGGTGTTGTCGTCGCGGTCGACGACATCGCGCGCGACCTGGAGGTCGACCTCGTAGTTGACCCCGCGCCGGGCGCCACCGTTGAGGCGCACGCACGCGCGACGCGCGTCCTCGCCGGCGCGCCGTACGCGCTCGTGTCGGTACCGTCGTCGGCGGACGCGGTCGCGGTGGACGGTCCCGTCGATCGCGTGGTGGTCACTACCGGTGCGGCCGATGCCGGTGGCATCGGCGCCCGGCTCGCGGCTTCGGTCGCGGCAGCAATTCCCGGCGCCGACGTCCGCCTGGTCGTCGGACCGTGGGGTGCGCGCGAGGTGCCGCCCGGTGTCATCGCCGTACACGCGCGGCACGGCCTCGCCGGCGAGTTCGCCGCGGCGCCGGTCGCCGTCACCGCGGGCGGCGTGTCGCTGCTCGAGGCGTGCCTGCTCGGCCGGGCGGTGGTCGCGATCGAGATCGCCGACAACCAGCGTCCGGCGATCACGGGTCTTGTCGCGCTCGGCGCGGTCGTCACTGCTTCGGAGGCGACGGTCGGCGACGCCGTGCAAGCGCTCGTTGCCGATCCGGAGCGGCGGGCGGCGTTGGGCGCGGCCGCGAGCGCGGCGCTCGACGGCAAAGGCCCGACGCGCGTTGCCGACGCGATCGAGGAATTGCTCACGTGACCACCCCGCCGGTGCTGTGTGTAGTGCAGGCGCGTACGGGCTCGACGCGGCTGCCCGGCAAGGTGCTGCAGGAGATCGCGGGCCGGCCGATGCTGCGGTTCATGCTCGACCGCCTCGAGTCCTTGCAGGTCGACGCGCACGTGGTCGCGACCAGCACGCTCGCGCGCGACGACGCGGTCGCCGACATCGCGGCCGCGGCCGGCTGGTCGATCGTGCGGGGTTCCGAAGACGACGTGCTGGCCCGTTTCGTTGGCGCGCTCGACGTGCATCCAGCCGCGCACGTCGTGCGGCTCACCGCCGACTGCCCGTTGAGTGATCCGCGGCTCGTCGAAGACGTGATCGCTCGCCACCTCGATTGCAACGCTGACTACACCGCGAATGTCTTTCCCCGTACGTTTCCCAAGGGACTCGACGTCGAGGTGGTGCGGACGGGCGTGCTGCGCGCCGCCGCCCTCGAAGCGACCGACGCGGGCGAACGCGAGCACGTCACACCGTTCGTGTACCGGCGGCCGGAGCGGTTCCGGCTCGCGAACCTGCGCCACGACGCCGGGCTCGGCGACGAGCGATGGACCGTCGACACCGCCGAGGACCTCGCGTCGGTGCGGGCACTGGTCGCCCGCATGGGTGACGAGCGGTTCTCGTGGGAGGACGCGTACAAGGTCGTCGGCGAGCAGTTCGTGGCGCCGGCCGGCCACGTGCACCTGGTTCCCGCCGCGCCCGAGCACCAGGACTTCGTGCTCGAGTGCCGCCAGGACGCCGACACCGTGCGCTGGAGCAAGTCGGGCCGGGCGATCAGGCCCGAGGAGCACGCGGGTGGTATCCCACCGCACTCGACAACCCCGGCATCCGTCTCCGAGTGGCGATGCTCGACGGTGAGCCGGTCGGCACCGTGCGCGTCGACGTGGCGGGCGGCGCCGGGGAGGTCGGTATCGCAGTGGCGCCGGAGCGGCGGGGCCGGGGCCTGGGCCGGGCGCTCCTCGCTGCCCTGGTCGCGGACTGCGCGGCCGACCCACAAGTGACGTCGCTGATCGCGTGCGTGCATCCCGAGAACGAGGCGTCATTGCGCGTGTTCGCCGCGACCGGGTACGTCACCGACGGTGAACGGGGCGGCTTCCGAGTGCTGCGCCGAGCCGTTCACCAGCCGATTGAAGAGTCATGAGCAGCCAGGCGCAGACCGCAGGCGCGGTCCGTAGAGCAGCGAGTCCCCGTGATGGAGCGCCGGAGGTCGTAGCCGCATGAGCGACGTCCACGCGGCCACGCAGGAGCTCATCCATAGCCGGCGGGCCGAGAAGCGGCCGATCGTCTACTGCCGGCGGTGCCTGATCCCGGAGACCAAGCCCGACATCTTCTTCGACGACGAAGGCGTGTGCAGCGCGTGCCGGCACTACGACGGGCGCGTCGAGGTCGACTGGGACGCGCGTCGCGCGCGAGCTCGAGCAGGTGCTCGAGCGCTACCGGTCGAAGGACGGCACGACGTACGACTGCGTGATCGGCGTCAGCGGCGGCAAGGACTCGACGACGCAGACCATTCGCATGCTCGAGCTCGGCATGAATCCGTTGTGCGTGACCGCGACGACCGACGAGTTGTCGGACATCGGCCGGCGCAACATCGAGAACCTCAAGTCGCTCGGTGTCGACTTCATCGAGTACACGACGAACCCGAACGTGCGGCGCCGCGTCAACAAGCTCGCGCTCACGCAGATCGGCGACATCTCCTGGCCCGAGCACGTCACGATCTTCACGTTGCCCGTCCGCCTCGCAGTGCAGATGGGCATCAAGCTGATCGTCTGGGGTGAGAACCCCCAGAACGAGTACGGCGGGCCCGCCGCCGCGGCCACCGGGAACACGTTGACGCGACGCTGGCTCGAGGAGTTCGGTGGACTGCTCGGTCTTCGCGTGAGCGACCTCGTCGGCCAGCACGACATCGAGACCCGGCACCTGATCCCGTACACATATCCCTCGGACGAGGAACTGGCGCGCGTCGGTGTGACCGGCATCTTCCTCGGCTACTACCTGCCGTGGGACGGGTTGCAGAACGCGATCTTCGCCCAGTCGTACGGCATGGAGACCTACCCGCAGATGATCGAGGGCTCGTTGTGCAACTACGAGAACCTCGACAACCACCAGATGGGGATCCACGACTACTTCAAGTTCATCAAGTACGGCTTCGGCCGCGCGACCGACATCGCATCGATGCACGTGCGCCGCGACCGGCTGCGCCGCGAGGACGCCTGAAGCTCGTGCGCATGCACGACGGCAAGTTCCCGTGGACGTACCTTGGGAAGCCGCTCGAAGAGATGCTCGCGAGCATCGACATGACGTTCGACGAGTTCGTCGAGGTGTGCGACCGCTTCACCAACAAGCGGTTGTTCGTCACCGACCGGCACGGCGAGCTCGTTCGCGGTGACGACCATCACCTCACGAAGATCAACGACGACAACGTTGAGGCGAGCGTCCGCGAGGCCGGTATCCGGCGGAGCAGCGAGCCGGGGCCCGAGCGGCCCTGGTGAGCGGAAAACTGGACTGACCGGGGGCTGCGTGCAGCGCATCGCGATCGTCGACTACGGACTCTGCAACCTCGACTCGGTGCAGCGCGCGTTCGAGACGCTCGGTGCGAAGGCGTTCATCACCGACGTACCGGGTGAGCTCGCAGCATGCCGACCGGATCGTGCTGCCCGGCGTCGGCGCGTTTCCCGACGCGATGCGCAACCTGCGCGCGCGCGGACTCGACGAGGCGCTCGGCGCAGCAGGTGCTGGAAGAGGGCGCGCCGTTCCTCGGCGTGTGCCTCGGCATGCAGCTGCTCGCCGCGATCGGCCACGAGGTCGAGGAGACGAAGGGGCTCGGCTGGCTCGACGCGAGCGTCGTGCGGCTCGTCGCCGAGCGAAATCGACCGGCGGATCCCGCACGTCGGCTGGAACGAGGTGCATCCGTACGCGGCCGTCGCCGTTGTTCGACGGCATCCCGCCCGGCGCCGACTTCTACTTCGTGCACTCGTTCCACGTCGCGTGTGCCGATGAGGGCGACGTGCTCGCGACGACGCCGTACTGCGGCGGCTTCCCGTCGGCGGTACAGCGCGAGCACGTGTTCGGCGTGCAGTTCCATCCCGAGAAGAGCCAGCAGTGGGGTCTGCGGCTGCTGAAGAACTTCCTGTCGGATGACGGCGGTCCTCGCATGCTGAAGATCCGCGTGATCCCCACGCTGCTGCACAAGTCGTGGGGGCTGGTCAAGGGCGTGCGCTTCGACTCGCTGCGGGCGGTCGGCAGCCCGATGCAGGCGATCAAGGTCTACAACCTGCGCAACGTCGACGAGCTCGTGTTCCTCGACGTCACCGCGACCGCCGAAGCGGCGCGGCCCGGACTTCGACCTGATCGACGAGCTCGCCGACGAGTGCTTCATGCCGCTCGCGGTCGGCGGCGGGATCCGCAACCTCGACGACGTGCGGCGCCTGCTCGCGGTCGGCGCCGACAAGGTGGTGATCGGTACCGCGGCCTTGGAACAGCCCGATCTCGTGCGCGACGCATCCGACCGGTTCGGCGCCCAGTGCGTCGTCGTGTCGATCGACACGAAGCGCGACGGCTCGGTGTGGACGCACTCCGGCACCGTGTGCGACCGGGCGCGACGCCGTCGAGGTCGCGCAAGGAGATGGAGCGGCTCGGCGCGGGTGAGATCCTGCTGCAGTCGGTCGACGACGACGGCGTGATGTGCCGGCTACGACGTCGACACGATCGCGCGCGTCAGCGCGGCGGTATCGATCCCGGTGATCGCGTCGGGCGGCGCCGGCAACTTCGCGCACATGGTCGACGTGCTCGCAGCAGGGGGCGCGTCCGCGGTCGCGGCGGCAAGCATCTTCCACTTCACCGAGCAGACGCCGATGGAGGCCAAGCAAGCGCTCGCGGCTGCCGGCTACCCCGTCCGCGTCTAGCTCTCAGAAGCGGTCAGCAGTGAAGGGTCGTAGCAACGGTGGCTGTTCGCCGGTCGTGATCCATGATGCGAGCAGCTCGCTGACCGCGGGTGCGATCGCCCAGCCGTGACCACTCCAACCGGTCGCGTACAGCACGAGCGCGTCGCCGGGAAGCTGGTCGATGATCGGCACCATGTCGGGCGAGATCGACTCGGCCCGGTCGGCGATCGCGAGTTGCACGTCAACGCCCTCGAGCGCGGGGAACGCGGCCGCCGCGTCGGCGAGGTTCGCGTCGACTTCCTCGGTCCGTACGACGCCGTCTACTCCGAGGCGGCCGCCGGTGACCATCACCGTGCCGTCGGGCAACGCCTTCAGTACGAGCGGCCGTTCTTCGTGACCGATGAGATGGCGTACCGGTGCTTCGCGAAATCGCGTCGTGAGCACGACTTGCGGATACACCGAGAACGTCCGGAGCCCACCCACCAGTGCGTCGGTGTGCACGCCCGCGGCGACCACGACACTGCGCGCCACGATCCGCTCGCCGGATGACGTCATCACCGCACCGCCGGCGTCGACGCGCTCGACCGCGACCTGCTCCCGTATGTCGGCGCCGGCCCGCCGCGCCGCGACAGCAGTGGCGCGTGTCGTCGCGGTGTGATCGGCAACACCGTCGTCGGGACACCACAGACCCGCGACGACCGCGTCTGCGATACCGGGCTCCAGCTCGCGGAGCTCCGACTCGTCCACAACGCGGCTCGCGATGCCCGCGCGCATTTGAAGCTCAGCCCGTTCGTTGAGCGTGGAGTCCGCCCGCTCCGTCAACTGCAGATGCCCGATGCGCTCGTAGCCGATGTCCGCGCCCAACTCGTCCGCGAGGTCGGGCCACAACTCGTTCGCGCGGCGCGCTGGCGGAAGCTCCCGGATATCGCGGCCGTTCGCCCGCACGCCCCGCTTCCCGAGCCCGCCCGACGCACCCGATGCAATGTTGCCCGCTTCGAGGAGCGTGACAGACCGCCCCGCCGTCGCTAGCCGCCATGCGACCCCGCACCCGACTATGCCGCCGCCGACAACGAGACAATCCCAGGGCACGTACCCACTCTTGTCCGCGCACTGGTCCGCGCACGAGTCACACAGATCACCCGGAAACGCGTCATCTGTGTGACTCGTTTCGGTGATTACGGTCTGAGGCGCCCGGTCGAGGCGCCGTCTCTCAGAGAGCGGCGGTGAGGCGCTTGATCACGCGGTCTTGCTGGCCGCGCGTGAGCGTCGGGTACATCGGCAGCGAAAGCAAGCCGTCGTAGGCCTTCTCGGTCTCGGGGTAGTCGCCGGCGGCGAAGCCGAGCCGCGTGTACACGGGATGCCGGTAGATCGGCACGTAGTGCACCTGCACACCGACTCCCGCAGTTCGCATCGCGTCGTACACGGCGCGGCGATTCGGCACCCGCACCGGAAACAGGTGGTAGCCGTGCCGGGATCCCAGCGGGGCGTCGGGCGGCAACTCGAGCGGGAGTTCGGCGAGCTCCTCCCGGTACCTCTGCGCGATGTCGTTGCGGCGGCAGACGAACCGCTCGAGCTTCGCGAGCTGCGACACGCCGAGCGCGCACTGCAGGTCGCTGATCCGGAAGTTGTAGCCGAGCTCACCGATCTCGTAGTACCAGCCGCCGTGTTCGGGATGTGGCACCGAGCCGTGGGAGCGGAAGCGCCGGAGGCGCTCGGCGAGCTCAGGTGAGTTCGTCGTGACCGCGCCGCCTTCGGCCGTGGTGATGGCCTTCACGGGATGGAACGAGAAGCAGCACATGTCGGAATGCGCACAGTTGCCGACCGGACCGTCGGGCGTGATCGCGCCGAGCGCGTGCGCTGCGTCTTCGACGACGACGCGGGGCCGGTGCGGCAGCGCGCCGAGATCCATCGGCAGTCCCGCATAGTGCACCGCGACGAGCGCGTCGCACGCCGGCACCGCACCCGGATCGGCGTTGAGCGTCTTCGGGTCGATGTCGACGAGCGCGACGTCGGCGCCGACGTACAACGCGGCAGCTCGCGGACGCATGGAACGACAGGGGAGACGTCGCGACCGTGGCGCCCGGGCCGATACGCGCAGCCCACATCGCGCCGTGCAACGCCGCGGTGCCGTTCGCCATCGCGACCGCGAACCGGGCGCCCGTAACTTCACAAAGCCCCGCTTCGAACTGCTCGACGGTCGGCCCGCACGTCAGCCAGTCACCGCGCAGCACATCGATGACTGCGACGATGTCGTCGTCTTCGACTGACTGGCGGCCGTAGGGGATCACGTGTGTGCTCGCCTACGCGGCCGGGACGAGCTCGCCGAGCATGGCCCGCAGCTCGGGAACCGTGAGCCACACGTCGTTGGTGTCGCTCGCATACACGAAGCCGTCGGGGATCGGGTTCGAGAACGCGGCCGGGCCCTTCGCATCCCACCACGGGTGCTCGGGCAGCACCACGTACACCTCGCCGGCGTCGATCGCGTGGCGCGATTCGTCGGCGGTGATCAACAGCTCGTGGAGCTTCTCTCCGGGCCGGATGCCGATCGTCTCCCGCGCCACGCCGGGAGCGATCGCGTCCGCGAGATCGGTGACACGCATCGACGGGATCTTCGGGATGAACACCTCGCCGCCCTCCATGTGGTCGAGCGCGTACAGCACCAGATCGACTGCCTGCGGCAGTGTGATCCAGAAGCGGGTCATCCGCTCGTCGGTGATCGTGATGCGGCCTTGCTCGGCGACCTGCTGGCGGAACAGCGGCACGACCGAGCCGCGCGAGCCCACGACGTTGCCGTAGCGCACGCACGCGAGGCGGGTGTCACGCTGCGCCGCGTACGCGTTGCCCTGCACGAAGATCTTCTCCGCACACAGCTTCGTCGCGCCGTACAGGTTCACCGGATTCACCGCTTTGTCGGTCGACAGCGCGACGACCTTCGGCACGCGCGAGTCGATCGCCGCGTCGACCACGTGCTGGGCGCCCAGCACGTTCGTGCGCACCGCTTCGAACGGGTTGTACTCGCACGCCGGCACCTGCTTCATCGCGGCAGCGTGCACCACGATGTCGACGCCCTGTACCGCGCGCGTCATGCGGGAGCGGTCCCGCACGTCGCCGATGAGATAGCGGAGCTGGTCGTCGCCGTACTTCGCCCGGAGCTCCGATTGCTTCAGCTCGTCGCGGGAGTACACGCGGATCACCGCGTCCGGCCAGGACGATGTCACCCGCTGGATGAACGCGTTTCCGAAGGAACCCGTTCCTCCGGTGAGCAAGATCGTGCGCCCGTTCAAGTCGATCATTGCGTGGATTCCTTTCCTGCGACGACGGCCGCGACTCGGCGGGCCGCCTCTTCGATCACGCCGTCCCAGTCATCACTCAGTTGCCGGAAGACGAGTTGGACGGAGGGGAACCAGGGCAACGTGTCGGTGCCCAGGTCGGACCAGTCCCAGCGATTGCCCATCGCGACCGTGGGCACGCCGATGGCACCGGCAAGCATCGCGACCGCATTGCGCGGCGCGACGACGAGGTCGCACGCCGACATGATCGCGGCGACCTCCTCGAAATCGTCGAGGTAGTTGACCTCGTCCCAACGATGGATCTTGACGCCGAACTGCCGCTCGGCGGCGAGCAGCTCGCGTTCGCAGTCGTCGTACTGCACGCTCACCCACGTGACGTCCGGGATCGCGAACAGCGGGCCCCAGTCGTCGCCGAGGTTCGTGTACTCCATGCGCCGTTCGGCGGTCTTGATCCGGCTGCGCCACGAGATCGCGACGACGGTCTTCCCGCCGCTGATCTCCACATGACGCGCCTTCCACTTCTCGACGCGCTCCGGGTCGGGCACGAGGAACGACCGGCGATCCTTCGGAAAGCGATCAACCGTCGGCCGGAAGTGCAGCGGCAGGCTCCCGATCGGGATCGCGTAGTCGAAGTCGTGCGCGCTCTCGCCCATGGGGGTGAGCGTCATCGTCCGGATCTCGGCTGCGGGGAACGAGCGGGCGAACAGCGTCTCCAAACGCGAGTTCACCTCGTACACGACCTCGCGTGTCGCGTCGATCAGGTCGGGCAGGCAGGACGCGAACAGGATCTCGTCGCCGATCCCTTGCTCGCGGTAGCAAATGACGCGCGCGTCGTTGTGCTCGGGGGTCCATCGGGGCACGCCCAGATCGCGGTCCGCACCACGCGGGCCGCCCGAGAACAGTCCGTACTCCCAGTTCTCCCACCCGACGGGGACGTATCCCGCCGTGAGCTGCGCGTAACCGAGGTTCGTCGCGCCAGGTGCGGTCTTCGGGATTGCGTTCCAGTGCCTCTTCGTAGAGGCGGACGGCCTTGTCGAACTCGCCTTGCTGGGCGGCGATGATCGCGAGGTTGTTGTACCCGCTGCCGACGACGCCGCCCGACAACTCGAACGCGCGCTCGAGCGCGGCTTGCGCTTCGGCGAGCTCACCGAGGTACCGGTGGTTGTTGCCGAGCGTCGTCCAGAGGTTGACGTCGGTGTCCCAACCGAGGTCGATGCAGCGGCGGAGCGACGCATCGGCGCTCCGAAGCCGGCCGAGCAGGTGCAAGATCTGGCCGAGCACCGCGTGGTTGGGGCCATGGCCCGGCTCGAGCGTGACCGCCCGGCGCATCGCGGCCGCAGCCTCGTGGAGCTGGTCGCTCTCCTTGAGCGTCATCCCGAGGTTGTGCCAGTGCTGCCAGGCGCCGGGTGCGAGCGCGCACAGTTCGCGGAGCAGCTTCTCGGATTCCTCGAGCTCGCCCGCGGCGCGCAACGCGTTCGCGAGATTGTTGTAGACGGGCGTCGTGTCGGCCGCGAGCGGACCGACGAGCGCGGCCGCGACCCTGAGCACCTCGACGCCTTCGTCCGCCCGTTGCCGCTCGGCGAGCAACGCGCCGAGGAGCTGCCGCGCCCGGGTGTCCAGCGGGTCGGCAATGATGACCGACCGGTAGTACTCCTCGGCGACCTCGATCTGCTGGTTCTGGGCCGCGACCATGCCGCGCTGGAGCAGCTCATCGACGGTCGCGGCATCCGCCTGCACAGGTTTCTATCGGCGCCGGAGGCCGAAAAACCAGCGTCAGGCCTGGGTGTCGAACCGGGAAACCGGCTCGCCGACGGCCGTCAGGCGGGGGAGCCGGGCCAGGTCGGCCCGCAGGCGGCGCTGTTCGGCGCCCAGGCCCTCCTCCAGGGCAGCCGCCCGTTCGAGCAGTGCCTGCGCCCGCCGCTCGAGCTCGGCCGGAAACGGCGCCGGCAGACGCGGAGGCTCGAACGGCGGCGGCGCGTCGCCGTCGCCGCCGAGCTCGAGTACCGCCTGCGCGAGCAGGAGCCGGGCCTCGAATTCATCGAGGGCGCCGGCCCAGGTCGCCGTCATGGCTGCGCGCTCGCCGTCAGTCCGGCGGCCTCGCGCCAGGTTGCGGCCAGCGGCACCAGCAGGTCGTGGCACGCCACGACTCGTGACGCATCCTTGCTGACGTTGGCCTCGATCAGCTCGCCCAACACGAAGTCGTACAACGACGCGAGCTGCGCGGCGGCCGGCCAGGCCTCGATGTCGAGCGAGTCGCGCAACTCACCGACGATGTCCTGGGCGTGGACGAGTGCCACGTGCGTGTCGGCGACGTCGCCGCGCACCATCGCGTCGACGCCGCGCCGCAGATCGAGCAGAAGTCGTTCGTAGAGCGCGACGATCAGACGTCCGGGAGACATCGTCTCGACCGAGTCCGACCGGTAACGGTCACGCAAGATGGAGGTCGTGGTCATCGGGCTTCCGTACCCCTGTTCGCTGTTCATCCTGAACCGAGCGAGCCGACCTGGCCTGCCAGCCAGTTCGACTGCTGCTTGAGCATTCCCATCGTCGCTTCGAGCGTTGCGAATTGCGCCTTCAGCCGAGCTTGGTATGCGACCAGCCTCTGTTCCATCGACGCCACTTGGTCATCGATGAATGTCTTGCGCGCTTTTAGTGAGTTCTCCGATGAGGTGACGTATCCCGTGACGACGTCGGTGGCGTCGTTCAGCATCGTGCCGACGCGTGCCGCGACGCCCGGCTGGTACGTGAAGTCGCCCAGCGCGCCCGGCACGGTCGCGGTGATGTTCAGCGCCAGGCCGCCCAGCTCCGGATCGTCGAACGCGATGCTGAGCTGCCGGCCCGATCCCGTCGCCGCGACACCGCCGATCGTGCCCGCGACGTCCACCCCTGCGTACGAGTTCCACGTGCTGCCGTCCCACGCGACGGAGAACTTGGCGCTGGTGCCGTACTCGGTCGTGTTGACCTTGATGCCGGTGCCCGACACGCTGGCCTGCAGTTGGAGGCCGCCCTCCGCGAACGCCGCGTTGAGCCCGTTGACGACGTCGGATTGGGTGTCGGTCACCTTCACTTCGTACGCGACCTCGTTGGTGCCGACCTTCACGCGCGACGGTGGGCGGCGAGCCGATCGGCCACGAGCCCTCGAGCCCGACGTTGCTTGCTTGCTCGGCGGCCGTGGTGATCGCGACTGCGTAGGTGCCGGCCCGGGCCCGTTCGCCGGCCGACACGAACGTCACGCTGCTATCGGTGGCGGTCCCGCCCTGCGCGAAGACCCGCATCATCCCTTCGGGATCGGAGTTGAAGGCCGCTGTGAACTTCGACGAATCGAACGTGAACTGGCCGGTCTTGTCGACGGACAGTCCCGCGAGGCCCGGGCTGCCCGGAGAGGCACCCGGCACCGCGTCGGTGAGCGCCCGGCTCAGCTCGAACATGATGCGGCGCGCACCGGAATCGCCGGTCAGCGGCGAGGCCTGGTTCGTGTCCTTGTCGTACGCGGTGGCGGTGTCGATCGACGACTTGACCTTGTTCGCGGCATCGACCAGCGCCTGCACCTTGGCGGCGATCGCGCCCACGTCGCGGCTGGCGGTGATCGTCACCGGCGCGTCGGCCGCGGTCGTCTGCTTGAGCGTCACGGTGACACCCGGCAGCAGGCCGCTGACCGTGTTCGACGCCGAGGTCACCTCGTACGCGCCGGCGCCGGTGCCGACGGTCAGCTTGGCGTCGGACGCGGTGGTGAGGTCGACGAACCCGCCGATTCCCGCGTCGAACTCCGACGCGGCCATCGACACGCCATTGAGCGCGCCGGCGTTGTTGGACGCGAGCTGCAAGCGGTAGAGGTTGTCGCCGACTTGCACGGCCGTCGCCGTCACGCCCGCGCCCGCGGCGTTGATGTTGGCGACGACGGTTGCGAGGCTGCCGTCGCCCGCGGTCACGTTGTTCGCGGTCACGCTGCCGGCGCGCAGCCCACCGCTGAACACCGCCGTCACATTCCCCGCCGCGGCCGGGATTACCGTCGATGCGCCGGCTTCGATGTTCGAGAGCGTCTGCTCGATGCCGTCGTCGACCTTCACCTTCCCGTCGGTACCGAGCAGGGCGGCGCCGTCCGTTGCGAGCTGCAGTGGTGTGAGTGCACTGCCGCCCATGACTTGGATGGTCGCTGCGCTGCCTTCACGGTTCGTCGCGATCTTGATCTTGTTCGTCGAGCTGTCGACGGTGGCGGTGACATCGGCGCCCGCGCTGGTCGCGGCGGTCTGCACCGCGGCCGCGAGCTGCGTACGGTCGTACGTGCCGTGGGCGAGCGTCAGCACCTTGGCAACGCCGTTCACCTCGATGTTCAACGTGTCGTTGGTGCCGTCGATCACCGTCGATGCTGCGAGCGCCGTGCCACCGTTCTTGATCGCGGCGGCGGACGACTGCGTCACCGTGATGTCGTGGCTGCCGATCGTCAGCGTGTCGTCGGACGCGAAGCTCGCGAAGCCGATCTTGGCGCCACCCGCTGCGACCATGATTCCCGTGTCAGCTGCGACCACGGCGGTCGTGCCAACAAGTGTGTTCGACGAGCGCAGGCTACCGGCCTTGGCCAGCGCGTCGACCGTGAACGAGACCGTGCCACCGAACGTGCCGGCGCCGGCCGAAACCGAGACTGCGTCGTTGTTCGAAGACGTTGCGCTGAGCGGACGCCAGTCGGCGACGTGCGCAAGGGCCGACGCGGCCGTGCGCACGCCGGCGAGCTGCGTGCGAATCGCGGCGTAGCTCGCGAGTGCGGTCTGGGCGGTTGTGCCGCGCGCCTTGACGAGGTCTTCGGACTGCCGCTCGATCGAAACGAGTTGGTCGATGATGGCGGCCGTATCGAGGCCGGACGCGAGACCGGAAATCGACTGCGACACCGCTCCTCCTTCTCGATCATCGCCCTCACGGCAACGGCGACAGTGGTGAACCGTCGTCGCTCCCGCGAGGGGGGGAGGGAGAACCCCTCCCCCACCTCAATCGGTTGTTCCAGTCACTACTGGAGGAGCCGAAGCACCGTCTGCGGTGCCGCGTTCGCCTGGGCGAGCATCGCGGTACCGGCCTGGAGCATGATCTGGTGGCGGGTGAACGTCACCATTTCCAGGGCCATGTCGGTGTCACGGATCCGGGACTCGGAAGCCGAAAGGTTCTCAGTCGTGACCTGCAAGTTGCTGATCGTCGACTCGAACCGGTTCTGCGCCGCACCGAGTTGACCACGCAGGGTCGAGACAGCACTGACGGCTGCGTCGATGAGAGTCTGCGCGGTGGTGTGGCTGGTTGTGTCGGTCACGTCGATGCCGGACAGGGCCGTGAAGTCGCCGTTCGTGCCGCCCGTGATGCGGATGTCGCTGATCGAGACGTTGATCTGGTTCGTGGAAGTGACGTTGGCGCCGACCTGGAACACTCCACCGGTGGGGTTGGTCACCGCCGCCGAAACCGCCTGCAGAATCGACACGCCGGTTCCGATCGTGTTGATCGCAACCTTGGTGCCGCTGCTGGCGCTGTCACGCACCAGTTCGGTCTGCCACGCACCGCCACCGAGGTCGCGGACGTTGACCGTCACGCCACCGGTCTGGCCGCTCACGGTCGAGCCGGTGAGGGCGAGGCTGATCGCGTTCTGCAGCATCGCTTCCCAGCTGGCAGCCGTGGCGTAGGTGCCGGTCGTCAGCGAGACCTCGACCGACACGGCTGCGCCGTCGAGCTCGAGCGTGAAGGTCACCGACGCACTGTTGAGGGTGACGCCGGAAGCCTGCACCGTCGTACGGCTGATCATCGCGTTCTGCGCACCGAACGAGCCGTTCGAGCAGCGTCTGGCTGCCGAAGGACGTCGTCTGGCCGATACGGTCGATCTCCGCACGGAGCTGCACGATCTCGTTCTGCGCCGCGGTGCGGGCATTCGAGTCCGATGACGCCGTGTTCGCTGACTGCACGATCAGGTCACGGATGCGCTGCAGCATGGAGTGCACCTCGGTGAGTGCACCTTCTGCCGTCTGCACGACCGAAACACCGTCTTGGGCGTTGCGAGTCGCCTGACGCAGACCCGAGACCTGCGTGCGCAGGCCCTGGCTGATGACCAAGCCCGACGCGTCGTCGGCGGCCCGGTTGATCCGGTAACCCGACGACAACTTCTCGAGGCTCTTACCCAACATGCTCGTTGGTGACGTTGAGGTTGCGATAGGCGTTGAACGCCATGATGTTCTGGTTGATGCGCGTCATGCGCTAGCTCCTCCGTGAATGACTTGGGCCCGATCCATGGGCCCGACTGGTACGTCGAGAGCGGTGCCAGTGACACCGATCCCGACGAGAGAGATTCGGCCGACCCGACCACGGGCTGTAGCGCGAATGACCTACTTCACTGCCACGGCTGCGGCGACGGGTCACGCGCCGGCAGTCGCACGACGCCGTGAGCGGAGCCGAGCGGAGCGAGCGCAGCGAACTGGCGGGAGCGGCGAGCGCCCGCGGGCCGGGTATCCCGGCCCGCAGCGAGTGCGACCCAGAAAATTAGAAGGACGGGTCCCCTGTGGGGTGGGGGCCCGGTCCTTCTCTCCCTGGGGTAGGGATGAGGTAAGAGCTACTGCTGCAGCAGGCGGAGCACGGTCTGCGGTGCCGCGTTCGCCTGGGCGAGCATGGCCGTACCGGCCTGGAGCAGGATCTGGTGGCGGGTGAAGTTACCATCTCCGAGGGCCATGTCGGTGTCACGGATGCGGCTCTCGGAAGCGGAGAGGTTCTCCGTCGTGACCTGCAGGTTGCGATCGTCGACTGGAACCGGTTCTGGTCGGCACCGAGTTGACCACGCAGGGCCGACACCGACAGCGATCGCTGCGTCGACGAGCGCTGCCGCGATCCGTATGGCTGGTCGTGTCGGTGACGTCGATGCTCGCACAGCGCCGTGTAAGTGCCGTTCGTGCCGCCCGTGATGCGGATGTCGTCGATCGAGACGTGGATCTGGTTCGTCGGCCGTGACGTTGGCGCCGACCTGGAACACGCCGCCGCCGGTGTTGCTGCACTGAGGCGCGAGACCGACTCGCAGTGATCGACGACGCCGATGTCGTCGCCGATCGCTCGTTGATCGCGACCGTTGGTGCCGCTGCGTCGGTGCTGTTGCGCTTGAAGCTCGGTCTGTCCACACGCCGGCGCCGAGGTCGGTGACCTTGACGGTGACCGCGCCGGTGAAGCCGGCGACCGTCGGTCCGTCGGCGAGGTTGATGGCGTCCTGCAGCTCGGCCTGGAACGACGCCGCGGTCGCGTACGTGCCGGCGTGAGCGACACCTCAACCGACACGGCTGCGCCGTCGGTGTTGCCCGCGTCGAAGGTCACCGAAGCCGCTGTCGACGGCGTGACGCCGGCGAGCGTGACACCGCTCGTCAGGCCGGTGCCGATCGACGTGAGCTGCGCGGCCTGGGCACCGAAGCTGCCGTCGAGCAGGTTCTGGATCCGAACGACGGTGGTGTTGCCGATGCGGTCGATCTCGTCGCGGAGCTGCACGATCTCGTTCTGCGCCGCGGTGCGGGCAGTCGAGTCCGACGACGCGGTGTTGGCCGACTGCACGATCAGGTCGTGGATGCGCTTCAGCATCGAGTTGACCTGGGTGAGCGCACCTTCTGCCGTTTGCACGACCGAGATGCCGTCTTGGGCGTTCTGGGTCGCTTGACGGAGACCCGAGACCTGCTTGTCGCAGGTTCTGGCTGATGACCAGAGCCCGACGCGTCGTCGGCGGCCCGGTTGATCCGGTAACCCGACGACAGCTTCTCCAGGCTCTTCGCCAAGCATGTCGTTGGTGACGTTGAGGTTGCGGTAGGCGTTGAACGCCATGATGTTCGTGTTGATGCGCACTGGCGCTTCTCCTCCGTGACCTGCTCGCCCAGATCCCTGGGCGCTTCAATGCACTCCTGCCCAGAAGGGCCTCGTCGGATCCGCGATTCTGCGTCGGCGACCGCGCCCCGAAGTTGAGGAGTTCGCGCCGGGCCGATCTTCGCTCACCGCTTAGTGCCGACACGACCTGCGTCGTCTCGAGCGGACGCTCCGACACGCGGTCCGCGGGCTCGACCCGTTCGCGACCGCCGCGTAGTACGCGGCCTTGCGGCGCGCGACCCGACCGTTCGGGCGCGGCCTCGACCGGCACGGCGTCGGGCTCGAGCTGCGAGTTGATGCCGTCCTTCAACAAGCAGCAGCGCTTCGGCGCGGAGCTGCGAGATCCGCGACTCGCTGACGCCGAGCTCGTCGGCGAGGTCCTGCATCGAACGCTCTTCGAAGAAGTAGCCGATGACGACGCGCTGCAGGCGCTCGGGCAGCGCGTGCACGGCGTCCATGAGGTACGCCTTGCGCTCGCGGTCGAGGATCGTCATCCTCGGGCGTCGCGTCGTCGCTCGGCGATGAACGACTCCGCGTCGCCCTCGAGCACGAGCGAGTCGTAGTTGAGCACCGTGGCGCGGTGGACGTCGTCGACGAGCTTGTGCACGGTCTCGGTCGGGACGTCGAGCATCGTGGCGACCTCGTCGGGGGTCGGCGTGCGGCCGAGCTTGTTCATCAGCTCTTCGTGCGCGGCCTGCAGGCCCCGGGCCCGGGCCCGGACCGAGCGGCTCGCCCAGTCGCGGCCGCGCAGCTCGTCGAGCAGCGCGCCGCGGATGCGGGTCGAGGCGAAGCGGTCGAACGCGATGCCGCGCTCGGGGTCGTAGCTGCGAGCGGCTTGGGCCAGGCCGAGCATGCCCGGCCGAGACGAGGTCGTTGCGGCTGACGTGGCTGGGCACCCGGTGGGCGACCTCCGAGACCACGTACTGCACGAGCGGGAGATGCTGGCGCACGAGGTTGTCCTCGTAGGTCGCCCGCTCGATGTCGATCGTCGCTGGCTGCGTCGGCTTCACGTTCCCTATGCCCCCAGCGTACTCGGTCCGTGTCCACAGGCGTTGTGGATGTCGAGGCAAACTTCGACTTCGAGCGGGATCTTCCCTTGATTGACCCCCGGGTTGAAAGATCCGACCGCTTTGCGTGCGAATCCGCTCGCGCGGAGTGTAGTATTCAGAGGTCACGACGGCTGGGAGGCTCGCCGTGCAAGATCTCGACATGAAGACGGCGCCGACGGCGCGTCGTCGCTCGACGAGCTCGCCCTCGTCCGGGCGGGGATCACCGCCGTGCTCGAGGGCGCGGGCTCGAGGTCGCTGCCCAGACCCGGTCGGGCCGCGAGCTGCGTGAGCCTGGCCACCGTCGACCAGCCCGACTCGTGGTCGTGGGCGCGCCGGCCGACCTCGCCGTGGCCGAGGTCGTCCGCCGGCTCGTGCGGCTCCGGCCCGCATCCCGCGATCGTGGCGCTGCTGCCGCCCGCCCAGGACCACGTCGTGCGCTACCTGCTCGCCCTGGGCGCCGCCGGCGTCGCCCTGCGGACCAGCGATGCCGACGAGCTCGGCGCGGCTCGTCGACGCGGCCTGCAAGGGCGACCAGTACGTCGCGCCGGCGCTGCACGGCGCCCTCGCCGGGCGGTCGCGGCTGCCGCGCGCTCGACGAGCGGACCGAGGAGGTCCTCACCGCCCGCGAGCGCGAAGTGCTGGTGCTCCTCGCCGAGGGCCGCACCAACCGCGAGATCGCCAACGCCCTTTCGGTCACGCTCGCGACCGTGAAGTCCCACCTCGTCCGCATCTACGCCAAGCTCGAGGCCAACGAACCGCAACGAAGCGCTCGGGCTCGCGCCGTCTCCTTGGGCGTTGCTCCGCTAAGCCCCGAATGCCCGCACGTTCGGTGACGGTTGCCACCGCCGGTTCCCTTCATATCCCGTGCTCTTCCGGCCGATGGAAGAGCCGTGCACCACTGGCGGCCGTGACCCGAGGTGGAGTCATGGCGCTGAGCGACGTCTCGAACATCTTGTGGCGAGAACGGCAGCTGCTGGAGCTCCTCGTGTTCAAGCTCGAGGAGGAGCAGCTGGTCCTCGCCGCGGGCCGCGCTCGCTGGCTCGCGCACGCGACGCGCGAGGTCGAGAACGTGCTCGGCGAGATCAAGCGCATCGAGCTCGAGCGCGCGGTGCAGGTCGCCGACGCGGGACGCGAGCTCGGGCTCTCGGGCTCGCCGACGCTGCGCGAGCTCGCGGCGCTGACGCCGACCGCCGTGGGACGGCATCTTCGCGCGAACACCGGCGCGCGCTGCTCGACGCTCGCGCAGGAGATCGACGCGATCACGAAGTCGAACCGCGACCTCTTGCAGCGCGGGCACCAGGCCGCGCGCGAGGCGATGGCGGCGATGGGCGAGATCGACATCGACGCGTACGACGCGCACGGCACGCTGCCGGACCGCTCGCTCGCGTTGCGCATCGTGGACGAGGCGATCTGAGATGTCGGACTTCTCGGGGCTCCGGCTCGCGCTTGACCGTCGCTGCAAGCGCAGCGGCGCGGCGTCGAGCTCGCCGCGCAGAACGTCGGCCAACGTGAACACCGAGGGCTACTCGCGCCAGCGCGTCGACCTCGAGAGCATCGGCTCACCCGCGGTCCCGGCGTTGTGGTCGACGTACAGCGGCGACGGCGGCGGCGTACGCGTCGCGCAGCGTCACACGCTTCCGCGATCAGTTCCTCGAGATCCGCGCCGCGCTCGAGCACGGCGCGAATGGCGAGCCTCGACGCAACCGCGCCACGATGGAGCGCATCCAGCAGCTCTTCGACGAGCCGTCCGACACCGGGCATCCAAAAGCAGCTCTCCGACCTCTGGGCGGGTTTCGACGACGTCGCGAACCACCCGGCGGACATGGCGTCGCGCACGCAGCTGCTCGAGCGGGCCGGCACGCTCGCGGCCACCTTCAACACGATCAGCCGCCAGCTGACGCAGCAGCGCGCCGACACGATCGAGCGAGCTCGGCGCGACCGGTCGCGAGATCAACGCGCTCGTCCACCCAGGTCGCACAGCTCAACAAGGCGATCAAGGCGAACACGATCGCCGACCTCCCGGTCAACGACCTCGAAGGACCAGCGCGACCTGCTCGCGAACAAGCTCGCGGAGTTGAGCGGCGCCACGATACGCGGCGGCGACTTCGGCAGGTGCAACGTCGTGCTCAACGGCACCGCACTCGTCCAGGAAGATCACTCGGCCGACATCCAGCTCGACACCTCGGGCGCGAACGTGGTGTTCCGCTGGGCGCGCGACAACTCGCTGGCGACCGTGACGTCGGGCAAGGCCGGCGGCCAGCTCGAAGCGGTCAACGTGACGATCCCGGGCTACATCGCGAAGCCTCGACGCGGTCGCGACGTCGCTTCGCGACCAGGTGAACCACGTTGCACGGTGCGATCACCGGCTCGATCGCGGTCGCAGACCAGGACCAGAGCGCGGCCGGGCAACCTGCAGTTCGACGCTCGTCGCTCGACGGCGGCGCGTTCGCGACGGCGACGGTCGCCGGCGCCGACTGGTCGGGCGCGGGCGGCGCAGCCGCGTTGCAGACCGCGCTCCAGGCGTCGATCGACGCCGCAATCGGCGCCGGCAACGCGACCGTGACGTGTGACCGGCGGCGCCGGGAACCCGCTGGCGGTGAGCGTCGCGCCCACCGGCACCCACACGCTGCAGGTGCAGGCGACCGGCGCGAACACGGGTTTCGCGACGCTGCTCGGCACGACCGCGGTCGGCACCGACGGCATCGGTGGCCGCAAGTTCTTCAGCGGCACCGACCGCAGCTGGCGCTCGCCGTTTCGACCGACGTCGCCGGCACACCCGAGCGCGATCGCCGCCGGCGTCGCGGCGGGCGGTCCGCTCGACGGCAGCCACGCGCTCGAGCTCGCCGAGACTCGCGCGAGTCTCCGACCGGCGCCGACTCGACCTACCGCCAGCTGATCGTGCAGCTCGGCGTCGACACGCACACCGCACAGAGCCGGAGCGACATCCAGGACAAGGCGACCGCAGAGCCTCGACGACGGCGCGCAGCGCCGGGTCGGCCGTCAACCTCGACGAAGAGATGACGAGCATGGTCGAGTTCCAGCACGCATACGAGGCCGCGGCACGCTTCCTGACGCGCGATCGACTCGACGCTCGACACGCTGATCAACCACACCGGCGCCGGTCGGTAGGGACGGAGGAGCTCGCGATGCCGTCGTCCGACTTCCGAATCTCGAACCAGATGCTCGTCGCGCAGTCGCTCGCGAATCTGCAGAAGAACGCCGCGAAGCTGTCCGACCTGCAGGACCAGGCGTCGTCGCTCAAGCGTCTGCGCAAGCCGTCCGACGCGCCGGCCGACGTCGCGTCCGCGATGCACTTGCACGCCGACCTCAGTCGCAACGACCAGGTCGCACGCAATCTCGACGACGCGGCCGGCTGGCTCGGCACGGCCGACAGCGCGCTCAACTGCGTCCGTCGACGCAGCTGCAGCGGGTGCGGCGAGCTCGTCGTGCAGGCACGGAACGCGTCGGTCGACGCCGACCGCACGCAGAAGCGATCGCCACCGAGATCGACGACATCCGCGGAACGATCATCGGCCTCGCGAACACGCAGTACGCGGGACGCGCCGATCTTCGCGGGCACCGGCGAGCGGCGGCACCGCGTACCAGTCCGACGGCACCTACGTCGGCTTCTCGGCGGCGATCGAGCGCACGATCGCGCCCGGGCAGCGGGTGCAGGTGAACGTGAACGGTGACGACGTGTTCGGCGCACCGGGCAGCGACCTGTTCACGACCCTGTCCCAGATCTCGGCGGCGGTACGGACCAATCCGTCCGGCCTCGACGCCCTTGCAGACCACCCTCGAGACTCAAGACCAACCAGGTGCAGACCGCAGCTTGGGCAGGTCGGCGCGCGATTCCAGCGCGTCGATGCCATGCAGAGCCAAAACAAGGCGGACGCGTTGACGATGAAGAAGAACCTTTCAAACATCGAAGACGTGGACCTCGCCGAGGTGATGATGCAGCTGCAGACCCAACAAGTCGCGTACCAGGCGGCGCTCCAGGCAACCGCCAAGGCCCTCCAACCGTCCCTCGCGGACTTCCTCCGGTAGGTACCGATGCTCGAGACCCAGACGACCACCGATGTCGTCGAGATCAACTTTCCGGCGGGGATGCCCGGCTTCCCGAACGCGCACCGCTTCGAGCTGGCGCCGTGGGGCCCGGCTGGAAGCCCTTCATGTTGCTGACGTCCAGCGGACGACTCCGACGTCGGCTTCGTCGTCGTGCCGCCGTGGGTCTTCTATCCCGACTACGAGTTCGAGCTCGACGCCGGTACTGTCGGAGCGCCTGGCGCTGACCGCCGCCGAAGACGCGGTGGTGTTCACCGTCGTGACGTTGCGGGATCGCCCCGAGGACTCGACGTTGAATCTGCTCGGCCCGATCGTCGTCAACCGCGTGTCGCACGAAGCGGCGCAGGTCGTGCTGCCGAGCGCCGGCTACAGCGTCAGAGCACCACTGGCCATCGCCAGTTGATTGGTCGCGCTCGCTGCGGGCCGGGATACCCGGCCCGCGGGCGCTCGCCGCTCCTGCCAGTTCGCTCCGCTCGCTCCGCTCGTCTTCGCTCACGGCCGCGTGCTGCGCCGCTTGGTTGCGTTTGCCACCACGCAACGTGAGAGGTTCTGGAACACGCGCGGCTCCGCGCGAGTGCGTATGCTCGCGACTGGGCGCGCTGCAGGCGGCCGCCATGGAGGGGAGGATCCCGTGCTCGTGCTCACGCGACGTGCGAATCAGAGCATCATGATCGGGCATGAGATCGTTGTGACGGTGCTCGAAGTACGCGGGGACCAAGTGCGCCTCGGCATCAAGGCGCCGCGCTCGATCGACGTCCACCGCGAAGAGATCTTCGCGCAGTTGCAGCAGGCGAACCGCGATGCGGTGAAGCCCTCGAAGCATGCGCTCGAGTCGCTGCAGAACATCAAGACCCCCGCCGACGACGACGGCCGGTAGCTCAGACTTCCCGCTCAAGGTGCCCCTCGGGCGTGCCGAAATCGAGAATGGGCGAGCCGCAGACCAAGGGCCAAGATCCTGACGGACGCCGTCTCGTCGATTGCCAGTACGGGCACCACCCGAGCGGTCACGCCGATCCGGCGTGGATACCCACCCCGCGACCAGTGGCCCAGCGTGCGGATCGGTGGGGTCTCGCTGACCCCGAAGCCGGCCGCCGCCCCCGATGCCGACGCCACCACCGTGGAGCGCCTCGGTGCGCTGCTGCGCCCGCTGCCGCCTCGCGCCAACGGCTACTTCGCCGCGGTCGCCCGGGCGGCCTACGAGCAATCGATGGTGTGAGGGGCTAGGCCGAAAGGTCGTCACCCAGGACCACGAGCACGGTCGCAGCCTGGAGATCCGCCACCGGGAGGGGCTCCGGCATCGGCTGTACCGCGTTCTTCGGCGCTCCGATGATGCGAGCGATCGCGGCGCCGTCACCTTGCGCCCCGAGGACATAGAACACGCCCGTCGTTCCCGCGTGTGCTTGCGCGTCGACCGGCGTGAGCGACACATAGCCCCGTTGCTTCAGCTGGGCGGCGCGTTGCGTGGCGGCGCCGTCGACACCGGTCCCGTTCGCGACGAGCACTGTGACAGTGGCCGGATCGTGAGCCGGAACAGTCGTCGTCGAAGGAGGCGGCGCGGTGCTGGCTCGCGATGACGGCGTCGTCGTCGAGGGGATCTCGACTTCCGAAGCGGCGATGCGGAGGGACGGATCTTTGCGGCGGGACGGCATGCCGGTTGCGATCACGCCGACAACGATCGCGACGACGATCAACAAAGCGTACGTCAGCCCGCGTGAACGCATCGGCGGCTGAGCGTAGCCACCCGCACGGGCGCGAACGCGGCTCTTCACGCTTGTCTTATCGGCACACGAGAGCGCCTACGTCAGTTGCTTTGCGCCCGTCCCCAAGCAAGCAACGCGACGCGGTCGACAAGCGTGTCGAGCTCTGACGCAGTGCGTTCAAAGTCACCGCGCGTGCCGCCGTACGGATCGGCGATGTCGTCGGCAGGATCGTGACCAAGCAGCATCGACTTCGCCCGCCCCGAGCTCACGCGGGCCAGCCAGTCACGCAGTGGATCGTCGGGCGCCCTCGGACCGATGAGATCGCCTCGGCGGGCGAGCTCCTTCAGCGTGAAGCAGCGGTCCCACACCGCCGGTGCGAGCAGCACGACCTCGCGCAGCTGGGCCCGCTCCATGGCGAGCACGAGATCGGAGGCGGCGATGAGGGCCGGCTCGAGACGGCGGCTGCGATGCTCGCTGAGGTCGAGCTCGCGTGCCGCCATCACCTCGACGCCGAGCGGTGCCGCCGGCTCGCCCGCTTGCAGCAAGCCGGCCGAGGTCACCGTTGCATCGACGCCGAGGGAAGACAATCTGTGCGCCAGCATGACCGATGCCATCGGCGACCGGCACACGTTCGCGTGGCAGACGACGAGGATCTCCGCGCTCACGCCGGCAACGGTAACGGCCGGAGCGGGTCTTGCCCGCTCCGGCCGAGTCCGTTACTTGCGGGACGGGGCCGCCGTACCCGCACGCCTACGTCAGTTACTTGGAGCTCGTGCGTGCAACTGCCCGGCGGCGGGTTGCGACGACGAACGCCGCACCGACACACAGCAGCACGAGCGCCACAGCAGATCGTCGGGAAGGAGCTCGAGGAACCCGTGCGAGGCAGGGTCGAGTCGGAGGCCCCGGCGGCCGTCACCGTGACGGTCGTGGTCAGCACGACCGCCTCACCCTCGGGACCGGTGCACGATCGCGGTGACGTCGACGTCGCCCGACGCGGTGCTCGGGATCGTCACGCTGCCCGAGAACGCACCAGCCGAGTCGGCCGTCGTCGATCCGGCCGCGGCGCCGTTCACCGCGAAGTCGACGGTCGCGCTCGACGCGCAGCCATCGCCTGAGACCGCCACCGAGCCCCCGGCGCGAGACCGTGCTGGAGTCGACGCCCAGCGAGCCGCCGCTCGGCGGGTACTCCTGTGCGCCGGCCGCGGACGGAAGCAGGACGAGGGTAAGCAGAGTGCCCATGAGCACCAATGTCACCTTACGCAACACGATACGTCCCTCCCATTACCCGTCCCACCCGCCTCATTCGAGACCAGGACCAGACTGTAGTAAGCACTATTCGATATCGAGAGTCCAGCACTGTGCGATTTGCGCCCGCGTGCCATTCCGGACCTGATCGGCAAGCCCGCCGCCGACCTGAATCCCATACCAGGTTGTGCCAAGTTAACGCCCGGCGCGGAGCCGATCGAGGATGCTCGGCCCGCGGACCGGCACAACCCGGAGCTCCGAGCGTGTATTCGCTGGTCACGGCCCGCGCGACCGTGGCCCGATGGCTGTCGGAGGGGTCGATCCGGGCGTCCCGACCCAGCACCTCGGCGATCCTCCACCCCGCGGGCACCTGGACGTTGACCTCGAGGTTTTCCGGACGCAGCGTCGGCTGCTTCAGCACATCGAGCCGGTACCAACCGTCCACGAGCTGCACCTGGCTGGTGACGTCGAAGTCGACCGTGGAGGTGCCGCCGGCCGCCGCGCTCACGAACGTCGAGTACACGTTCCGCTCGAGTTCCCGTGCTGATTCCAGCGACGCGGGTTGCCCGTCGACGCGGGCACCGTGGAACTCGCCCAGGGTGTAGATGCTGCACGAACGACCGGTTCTCGCCGGCGCGGAACCGCTCGTCATAGGGACCGATCACCTCCCGCGAGAGGCCGGAAGCCGGCGCGCCGTTGTGAAGATCGACGGAGATATGGCTCCGGACCGCGGCCTTGCGTCCATCGTGATCGGGGGTCAACGTCGCTGCGTACGTCGTCTTGCGGTCGAGGTAGTAGTCGGCCTTGTTGCCGGCCGCGTTCTGGGTCACCACGAGGAGCGAGTCGCCCCGTGCGGTGGTGATTCGTCCAGAGGCGCCGATCGCGTCCGCAACCTTTTGTTCGTCCGGCTTCGCAAGCCACAGCATGAGGTGCCGGTCCGCGGCCGCCTCGCCGAGTGCGGAGCCGATGTGCTCGGGCGAGCCCAGCTTCGAGGTCGTCGCCGCACTCCACACCGCGCGGGCGACCTTGCCGAGGAACTCTGCGCGATCGTCCCGGTTCTCGAAGCGCGCGGTACGCGTCCCGCAGCGTCACGTCGACGACGTTGTCGGTCGTAATCGGCTCGGGCCAACCCGGCACGATGACCGGACCGGTGAGCTTCAACAACGCGGCAAGGCCAGACGAATCGACGGCGATCACGCCGTCGACGTGGGGTCCGCCCGACTGCGGCAGGAGGTCCTGGATGACATGGCCGACCGTTGGGAAGTCGGGCGACATGTTGACGTTTTGCCACGTGTTCGCCACGCCGAAGCGCTCGTAGCGATTGACGAATTCGTTAGGCGCACGCAGAACGCGGCGTGCGCGGATCGCCTCCATCGTTGAGTGTGCTGATGCGATCGAACTTCTCGAGCCGTACGTGCCCATTCTTGGCCACGAGAATGCCCCAGTTGCCGATGAACCCGCCGGTTGCGCGCAGCTCGGCGCTGTTCTGCACGGCAAGGAAGTACCGGCGAGTGCCGTGCCCGCCGAAGACGTCGGGAACAGCCTGGGCCGCGATCTCGACGCGATCCGCGTCGGTCTGGGCGTCACGCAGCTTGAGCTGCAACTGATCGATCGCGTTTCCCATGATTGGCAGCAGGTACGTGCGGTCGATCTTGGAGAGGCGTGCCCGGCTGTCCGCGCAGCAGCTGGGCCGCTTTCGCGAGATCCGGAGCAACCTGTTCGACTTCGCGGATCGGCACCGTTCCGCGCACGACTTCGAAGCGCTTCGGATCCACGCCGCCTGCGAGTCGACTCCCCGCGTCAGCGAGGCTCTTGCCGGTCTCGACGATGTCTCGGGCGGCGTCGACGTTCGGCCACACGATCGGAACCACGCGGACCGCATATGCGAGCGGTGAACCGAGTGTCGCGTCGGCCGCGCGGAACGCGTCTCCCGCATCGTTGAACGCGGCCTGGGCATTCGCGGTCTCGCCCGCACGCAATGCCGAAAGCGCGCGCTGCACGTCGGCTCGGGCGCGGTCGACCTCACGCCGGATGGTCAACGCGGCAACCGCAACCAGCACTGTGACGAGTGTGAGCGCGAGTGCCGAAGCGGCGAGCGCGAGGCGAACGAGCCGGGGCAACCCGACAACGGGTTGTTTGTATACGTGCGCGCGGCTGCACACGACCGCGAGGATCGTGCAGACGAGGATGGCGGCCAACAGTGCCCACGGCACCCACAGCACGCCCCGCCCGGCAAAAACCGCGAGCGCGCCGAGCACGAGCTGCACGGCCATCAGCACGCTCACGGCGATAGCCGGTGACAGGCCGAGCGCGACGAGGCGGTGGGAGAGGTGGTCGCGTCCGCCCTGGGCGACCGAAACGCCGTGCCGCATCCGTGAGAAGACGACCGTGCAGGTGTCGAGCACCGGTAGCCCGAGCAGCATCAGTTGTACGGCGAACGTCGCGGGCGCGTTCACGACCGGCCGCAGCTCGAGGACCGCGACCGAGAGCGCGAATCCGAGGAAGAGGGCGCCCGCGTCGCCCATGAAGATCGAGGCGGGGCGCCAGTTGAAGGCGAGGAAACCGATACACGCGCCGCACAGACCGGCCGCGAGTGCAGAGACGACGTCCTGACCGCCGAACGCTGCGAGTGCGAAAACTCCTGCCGCGATTGCCGCGCCGATGCCGCCCGCAAGGCCGTCCATGTTGTCCAGCAGGTTCATCGCGTTCGTGATGGCCACGATGAACACGACGGTGATCACGATGTCGTACGCCGCGATGCCCGTCGGGTGGGCGCGCACGCCGACCGCGACCGCGGCGATCGCAGCTGCGAATTGCGTGAACAGGCGCGGTCGAACGGGCAGCGTTCGGTCGTCGTCGAGCAGGCCGACGATGCCGAGCACGACCGCGACCAACGCGAGGACGCCGATCCGTGGCGCGATACCGGGACCGGCCAACAGGCCGACGAGCGCGGCGCCCGCGATCGCGATTCCACCCATGTAGGGCACATCGCGCGTGTGGAACTTGCGGGTCGCAGGTCGATCGAGGATGCCCGAACTCAGCGCGACGTATCGCATCAACGGCGTGAGCGCGAGGCTCGCGCCGAACGCGATCAGAAAGGCGACAAGTGAGCGGCTGTCGAGTACAGAGGTCGTACTGCGCGCCGTTGCTGCGACCAGGGCACCCGCTTCCACGCGAGCGATCAGCGCGGCAGCGCGACTGCGGTCGTGGCTTCCTGGCGGGCTTCGTCGATCATCTCGTCGAGGATCTCATCCAGATCGCGCGTCGGCTTCCATCCGATGAGCGCACGCACACGCGTGGTGTCCGGAACGCGGCGGAGCATGTCCTCGAACCCCGACTCGTACGCTTGGTCGTACGGGATCAGCTTGAGCTCGGAACGGCTCTTCGTCCGGCTGGCGACGCGCCGAGCGAGATCCGCGATCGAGATCTCGTGCTGTGAACCGACGTTGAACACATTGCCGACTGCTTCCGGGTGGTCGAGGAGGCCGACGAGCGCACTGACCACGTCCTGCACGTGGCAGAAGCAGCGTGTCTGGGTGCCGTCGCCGTAGACGGTGAGCGGCTCATCGGTGAGCGCCTGGCGGACGAGCCGGGGAATCACCATCCCGTACGCGGGGCTCTGGCGCGGTCCGACGGTGTTGAACAGCCGCACGACGATCGTGGGAAGGCCGCGCTCCTTGTGGTAGGCGTACGCGAGGATCTCGTCGACAGCCTTGGCGGTGCTGTACGCCCAACGGGCGACGGTGGGCGATCCCAGCAATCGGTCGGCCGATTCGGCGAGCGGCACCTTGGGGTTCTTGCCGTAGATCTCCGACGTGCTCGTGACGAGCACCTTGCGCCGGTAGCGATGGGCGGCCTCGAGGACGATCTCCGAGCCGCGGATGTTCGTGGTGAATGAGCGCAGCGGCTGTTCGACGATCAACTTCACACCGACCGCGGCCGCGAGGTGCACGATCACGTCGGACTCGTGCGCGAGCTCATCGACCATGAGCTCGTCGAGCACCGAGCCGTGCACGAACCGGAAACTCGGCCGGCGCTCGAGTGACGCGACGTTGGACTCGCGGCCGGTGCTGACGTTGTCGAGCGCGACGACGCGGTCGCCTCGATCGGTCAGGCGCTCGGCGAGGTGAGAGCCAATGAAGCCGGCACCACCCGTGATGAGGTAGGTCTGCGGCACTTGGTGAAAGTACTCCCCCGTGCGCGGAAACAGTGGGATCTCATCGGCAGGAACGCGCGTCTCACCAGGGTGTTCGCCGCGTCGAGAAAATCGCACCCCGTGCGGTGTCGCCATGCACATGAACGCGTTGCGCGGCCACCCTTCGACTACGTTGAACCGGTCGTTCAACGCGCCGAACACGTGCGGGGCACCATGCATGACGTCTTGATGCCGAAGGAACTCCTCGACCGGATTTGCTGCCCGCTTTGTGGCGCGGACCTCGCGCCAACGGCTGAACCGCTGGGCGTCACCTGTGCGCAGGGTCACGCGTTCGGGAGCGGCGACGGATACCTCGATCTTTCTGACGAGCGTCCTTCCGACGTCGAAACGGAGCGGATGTTCGCGAGCTTCGGCTACGAATGGAACACGTTCGACGGCGTGCGGGACGAGGACGCGCGTTTCGCCGAGATGTACTTCCGCGACCTCGACTTCTCGCGGCTCGAGGGCAAGGTTGGCCTCGATGCCGGCTGCGGGAAGGGCCGGTTCACACGCTTCCTCGCGCCGCACCTTCAGGCGCTGATTGCGCTCGACGGGTCTTCCGCAGTGCAGGCGGCGGCGCGCAATCTCCGTGAGTACCCGAACGTCGTGGTGGTGAAGTCGGACCTTCGCGACGCGCCGTTGGCTCCGGACAGCTTCGGTTTCGTGTCGTGCCTCG
This sequence comes from uncultured Actinomycetes bacterium, assembly GCA_963837155.1. Classification (GTDB taxonomy): domain Bacteria; phylum Actinomycetota; class Acidimicrobiia; order IMCC26256; family PALSA-610; genus DASQHW01. The sequence goes on from CAWIMB010000001.1 coordinate 970,107, forward strand.
GTGTGCTCCACCACCTCGAGGATCCGCGCGCCGCATTCGATCGGCTCGTGCGCCTCCTCGCTCCCGGGGGCACGATGCTGGTCTATCTCTACAGTCGTCCGGAAAAGCCCGGGGCACGTCAAGCCGGAGTCGCGGCCGCCACCGGACTGCGCAAGCTGACGGTGAAGATGCCGCACCGCGCGCTGCGCACGGTCAGCGCACCCGTCGCACTCGGTCTCTACGCCGGTTTCGTGAAACCCGGAGCGTTCGGCGAGCAGCGCGGGATCGCGCGTCTCGCGGCGCTGCCGATGGCGACGTACCGAGGCAAGCCTCTTCGCAGCCTCGTGCTCGACACCTTCGACCGGCTCAGTGCGCCGATCGAACGCCGGTACCTGTTGTCGGAGCTCGAGCCGTGGTTCGCGTCGGCGGGAATGGTCATCGACGCCGCTCGCGACGAGGCCGGCTGGTTCATCGTCGCGCACAAGCCCTGACTCAGGGAGCGTCAACGGCTTCCTGGCGCGCTGCGACCGACTGGAGCTGTTCGAGCAGCCGGGTCTTCTTCACGCCGTAGACGACGAGCGGTGCGAGCACCAAGTACGCGATGGCGAGGTGCCAGACGAGCGTGGCGGCCGCCTCTCCTGCGCTCTCCTGGTGGTCGGCGACGCCCAGGCCGAGCGTCAGTACCGCGGTTGCGACGACACCGACGAGCGCGTGAGCACCGATGGCGGATGCGGCCCGACCGCCCCAGAGCTCTCGGCCGATCGTCGCGAGGATGAAGACGAAATACACGCCATAGCCGATGACGGTGCCCCACGCGACCGGCTCCAGCTCCAAAGCGCTGATTGCGACGGCGGCGCCGATGGCTGCTGCGGTCGCCGCGAGTCCAACGAGGTTGGACACGCCGACACGGCCGAGCTTCCTGTCGACCATCCAGAAATTCCTGATCATCGTCGTTTGCGGTACGAAGAACAACGCGAGCATCAGGATCGCCAGGACGTTCGCGGCCGCGACGTACTTCGGGATCGCGACGGCGGCAAGAAAGGTGAACGCGTTCACGACTGTGACGATCAGCAGCGGGTGCAGCACCGTGTACTGCAGGAGCAGGAATCGCTTCGCGTCCTCGGCGAGCTCCCTGCGTTCCACCTGCCGCGCCTGTCAACGAAAACGCTCGCATCACGAAGACGCTGCTAAAGAGCGACGGAACATTCGCACTCTGGATGAAGAAGAGCTTTGCCGTCGAATACAAGGCGAGGTCGGCCAACCCGAAGTAGCGCGCAACGATGATCGCATCAAGGTTGCTCCAGAGCGCGTGGGGAAACTCGACGATCTGCAGCGGCAGCCCGAACCGCAACAACGCCCGGAAGACCCTCCACGTGAAGCCCTCGAACACGTTCATTTGCTCACGACGAGCAAAGACGTAGAGGAGCAGCACGCCCAGCACGGCCGCGGCGATGCCCCCCACGAACAGTCCGTTGATCCCGCCCAGGTCCGCGCCGGCCGGCAGCAGCACGAATGCGGCCACCGAACCCCAGAACAGCGCCTTGCTCAGCGAGGGATAGGACTGCCGACCGTGATGGAACGTGATCAGCGCATACGACATCGCTCCCAGCACGACGAGCGCGGCGGCCACGAACAGCGCGGTCGTACGGCCGCCATCGGGCCGAACCACGATCGCGAACACGACGATCCCCAGCGCGACGATGACGGCCTGACCGAGGTTCCCCCAGAACACGGTCGCGCGCACTCGGTGCGCTTCGTCTTCCCGCTCCGCGCCTTCGAGTACGGGAAGCTCGATCTCGGCCGCGCTCACGAAGCCGACGTCAGCCGTCGCTACGAACTCGCGGATCACCATGACGAGGTTCCAGAGACCGAGGGTCGCCGGAACCAGCAGCACGCGGAGCACGAGGTTCTCGACAAGCCCCATCATCTTTCCGGCAAGTGAACTCGCCGTATAGACAAACGAGTTCTTGAAGAATCGCGGCCACCCGCGTGGGTGCAGTCGTCTCGACGTCTCCCGCACCGCGGTCACGGTCCCCCGGTCCATCTGTACGTCACACCCTCACGAGACCGCCCCGGAGGCGCTGCCGAATCATCGTCTTCGAGCGCTCCGCGAGTCCGAAGGACAGGTACTCGATGAGCGCCTTGCGCTCGTCGCGTCCGAGACCACGCCCAAGACGGGCGGTATCCCGTAGGAGGAGGAGGTACTCGCGCTCCGTGTAGCGCATGCGCAGCGAGATGAGCCGCCGGGAAAGCTCGATCGCCTGCGATCCGTACCCCTCGCGGAGACGATCGCCGCTGATCACGATGCCGTGATGCACGAGCCCTCGTTGGTAGTTCGCGTGCATCTGTGCGGCATGCGTGCGGTAGCTGACGAGCGGCTCGGGCAGGTAGTGCAGCGCGATCTCCAGGTTCAGTTCGAGCCACAGCCGATAGTCCTCGGTGCCGCGGATCTCCTCGTCCTCCCAGAACGGGTGCGCCAGAACTCGCTCGCGTGTGAGCACCGCACTCGAGAGCGTCACGAAGTTCGAGAGAACCATGAACGGATCTCGGGCCGGGATCACGCGTTTCATACGAGGGCTAAGGAGCCGGCTCGTGCGCGTTCCTGCGTCGTCGATGACATAGCCATTCGAGAAGATCATTTCGGCGCCGGTGCCTTCGATGTGCTCGTAGACGCACTGAAGCTTGTGTGGCATCCAGAGATCGTCCGAGTCGAGGAACGCGACGTATCGGCCACGCGCAAACTCCACGCCCACGTTCCGGGCCGCGCCCGCCAGTCCGGTGTGTGGGATCGTGACATGACGAAAGCGTCGATCGATCTGCTCGTACCACTTGAGGATCTCGGGCGTGTGGTCAGTGGAGCCGTCGTCTACAACGAGGCACTCGAAATGGTCGAAGCTCTGACGCTGCACGGAATCAAGCGCTTCTTCGATGAAGTCCACGGCGTTATAGGCCGCCATCACGACCGTGAAGTAGGGGATCTGCTCGCCCATCATCGACCTCCGGTATCGCTGGCAACGTACGCCCGGTCGAGCACGCCGCGTGCCGTCAATTCTTCGTACAAACGATCCGACGCGCCTCCGTCGAGGCGCGGAGATGGGCCGCGAGCGCAGCAGGCCAACACGATCGCCGGATGCGGTACTCGTCGCCTTCCCGCAGACACTCGTCGATGCACGCGCGCAACTCGGCCGGTGTCGTCCAGGTGAACACCGCGTCCGCGACGAGCTCCATCGGGTTTGGTGACAGACGTCCGAGTGCTCGATACACGATCGGCATGGAGCCGGCCGCCATTGCCTCGAGCGCGGTTGACGTGCCGCCGCACACGACGAACCGTGACGCGCGGAGCAATTGCGGCAGACGATCTGTGAACGCACGTGCCCGCTCGACGCCGTAGTGCCGCGCGCGCTGCGCGAACATCGCCGGCAACGGCTGCAGCGGATGGAACTTGAACAGCGGCAGAAGCTCGGGTCGTTCGGCCGCGGCGGACAGCACCGATTCGACGAGGATGAGTGACTCGTCGACGCTTGACGATGTCGCGACGAGTACAACGACATCCGACGGCGCCGGGCGTGTGCCGAGCAACGACTCGGCAAGCTGTTCGCGCGATTGAGCGCCGGTATCGCCCCCATTGGGGTCGTACCGAATGCCCCCGCAGACGAGGACGCGCTCGGCGCCCAGTCCCGGAGCGAACGCCTGCTGCGGCAGCGCCCCGAACGCGGCAATGAGATCGGGAAGAAAGGCACAGGCGCCCGCGTCGCTCGCCTGGACGTCTTCGGTGAGGAAGTGCCAGCCCATCTGGTTGGCGTTGTACGCGCCGGCCTGGATGCCAACAACCGTCACCCGCTTGTCGGTGTGAGCACTGGCGGCGACCGCGCGCTCCACCGGCTGGTATTCGAACGACATGAACAACGCCCGAGCCCGTGTCGCCCGCTCGACGACGTGTGTCATGAACCGCGCGAGCGTGACGTTCGTGGGCACCTCAGCGCCGAAGACGCTGCGCTCGAGCTCGCGCACGAACAGCGGACCGACGTCGATGCCGTCGAACCTGAACGTGGCATGGCGGTGCCGGATGCGCCAGCTCGCGAAGCGCGCAAACAAGCGAACCGTCGACTGCCCGTGTACGAAGTCGCGCAGACCGAGCTCGGCTTCCACCAGACAGATCCGCGGCGCCCCGGCACGCGTCGACCGGCGCCGCTCTTTCCACAGCCGCGCAAGCGACCCGTACCACGAGGCGACGTACTGGATCCGGTGGCCGTTCCGTTCGAGGACTTCCGGCAGGACGCCGAACGTTCGATCGCGCCACGGTTCCGTACCGGCGTCGGCCATGTTCGGAAAGCGCGTGTAGATCAGTACGTCGGCATCGGGCTCGGTGCCGAGGGCGAACGTGCGGCGCAGGCCGGACGCGCGCACGAGCAGCCAGCGTACGAGCGCGAACGGTGTGTATGCGATGCGCCGGATTGCTGCGCGCCCGAGGGAGTGACGGCCAGCACCGCGGCTGAGCTCGACCGCGAATGCTCGGCCGCGATCGCGTACGACCTGCTCGGCGGCCCAGGCGAGCTGGGCGTCATCACCGAGCCACGAGACGTCGGTGATCTCCGGGTGGGCGTCCAGCGTGGCGCGCAACAACAGGAGGCCGTAGAGCTCATGCATGAGCGGAGATCGCAGGCAGCTCTTCTCCGAGATCGGTGCGTACCACCACCAGCTGATTCCGTCCGCAAAACGCTGGAACGACAAGACACCGGTTGACGCCGCGAGCTGATGCAGCCAGCGTGGGTACTCAGCGCGAAGTTGGGTGACCGCCGCGTCCGCGAGACGTGCGATGTCGGGCGGCGGCGACTCCTCCGGTCCGGGCGCGCCCGCGAGCCGGAGGACCCACTCCGCCGGATCGAGCTCGAGCGCGTTCGCCGGGTCGGCGACGACGACGAGGCGCATGGTCAGCTCGACGGAGCGCTGATGAGTCGTTCGATGCGCTCCCACTTCCCGTTCAGCTCCGCGAGCGATGAGACGATCTCGGTCGAGCTGGGGAACGGATTGCGGGCGCCGGGAGCCACGCGGCCGATGAAGTGCACACCGGAGTCGGCCGCCGCCACCAGGTCGCTGCGCGCGTCGCCGACGAAGACGACCGTGTCGGGGGCGAGGCCGTGTTGGTCGAGGACCGAATGGACGAATTCCGCCTTGGTCGTCGGGCTCCCGGACACACCCCGAAAGTAGTGCGCGAGACCGCGCCGTTCGACGATCTCCCGAATCTCACGGTCGGGAGTTGCCGACGCGACGAAACACGCGAAGCGTGCGGACGCGAACTCCAGGAAGGGGAGTGCGCCCTCGACGAGCGGGCATGCCACCACACGCTCGACCACGAGCTCGGAGAAGCGCCGGTCGAGGCGTGCAACCTCGTGCTCGTCGAGGGTTTGGTGCAGAAGGTCGCGGTAGATCGTTGCGAACTTCTCGTATCGCGAAACGCCCATGTTGTCGAGATGCAGCGCAACGATCTCCTCGACGTGGTCGGGTCGGTCGGCGAACAAGGCGCGGAACGCGTCGGTCTTGATGTCGACTGACTCAGCGATCACGCCGTCGAAGTCGAAGACGATCGCTCTGATCGGATGCGCACGGTCACGCTCGTTCAAGCGCGCACTCCCAGGCCCCGCGCGGCCGCGACAAGGTCGTTCCACGTCTGCTCTACCAACTCGATACCGTCGGCCGCAGAGCGGTCGTGGGCGCGCTGTTCGGGCTCACCGGGCAGCAGCACCTCGACGAAACCTTCGGCGGGTGGCGCCTTCTTGATCGCATCGCACATCGCGCGACCGACGCCGCGAACGCTTCGGGGGCCATGAACGCGGCGGGATTGATCACGAGCAGGCACGTGCCGTTGCCAACTGACGAGGCGTCGGGCGCGGTGGTGACCGAACCGGCCGTCGTCAGGAGACCTCCGAGGACCTCCGCCATCATTGCAAGGCCGTAGCCCTTGTGCCCGGCCGCCGGAAGCAACATGCCACCGTCGTAGTAGTCCTCCGGCGCCGTGCTCGGCCGCCCGTTGCGGTCGAGGATCCAGCCCTCGGGCAGCTGTTCGTTGCGATCACGCTGCACGCGGATTTTGCCCGACGCAACGACCGCGGTCGAGAAGTCGACGACGATCGGCGGCAGGCCCGCGACCGGGACGGCTGCGGCGACCGGGTTGGTGCCGAACAACGGTTGCCCGGCGCCGAACGGTGCGAGCGCGGTGGGTGGTGCCGCCTCCGTTGACGAACGCGAGACCGACGAGCCCACGGTCGGCGGCGAGCGCCGCGTACGGACCGACCCGGCCGACGTGACCGCAGTTGTGGATGCCGGCGATCGCGAGGTCGTGTTCTACGGCTTTGTCGATGCATCGCTCGGCTGTGAAGTGCGCGGCGACCGGCCCGAACCCGTGGTGCGCGTCGACGAGCAACGTCGTGGGCGTCTCCTGCGTGATCGACGGTTGCGCGGCGGGGACGATGCGACCGGCATCGATGCCCGCCAGGTACTCGACAACGCGAATCGCGCCGTGGGAGGAGTGGCCCGCGAGCTCGGCGTCGACGAGCGATTCGGCAACGACCGTCGCCTCCCGCAGCGGCGCGCCGGCTGCCTGCAGCGTCGCGCCGATCAGCGTGCCGAGTTGCTCCGCTCCGACGGTAACGATGCCCGCGACCGGGCCCGGCGCCGCCGCGACGGAGATGTGGTCGTCGGAGCGCGCTTCCGTAGTGACGTGATGCAACACCTCGGGTGGCGCATCTTCCTCATAGAGCTCTTCAATGCAGTTGAGCAGTCCTTGGCCCATGTCGTGGTACGGGTTCGCGACGAGCTTCTTCGCGACCTTAGGCCGGAAGCTGTAGGGCGTCACGATGAAGTGTCCTGAGTCGCCGTACCTCGCGTCGTCGGCTGACGGTGGTCGGAACTCGATGTCGACGTCGCCGCCGACAACCTCGCGCAGCATGATCAGGAGGTCGCGGAAGCGCATCGAATGATGGCCGGTGAGCGTCACGTGCTCGTTGCGGTACTCGTCGTCGAGCACCGCAACGCTGAGCCGCGCCGCGTCGACGACGTGCACATACTCGCGGATCTCGTCGCCGTTGCCGGAGGCGATGATCTTGCCGTCGCGCAACGCCTGCTTGAGATACCGGCGCACGCTGTTGTGGTCGTCAGCGCGTGGGCCGTAGACCGTGCCATAGCGAATGACGGTGTAGTCGAGGCCGTGCAGGCGCTGGTACTCGTCGACGTACAGCTCGGCGGCCTGTTTGCTGCACCGGTAGAACGATCCGCCCGCGCTGTAGACGTAGATGCTGCTCGCGTACACGAACCGTTCGATGTTCGCGAGACGCGCCGCTTCGAGCATCATCACGGTGCCGAGGATGTTCTGCTCGACCGTTTCGATCGGTGAGCCCAACCCGATGTCGAGATGGGCGATCCCCGCGAAGTTGTACAAGACCTGGTTGCCCTGCACGGCCGCCACGACCTGGTCGCGATCCAGCATGTTGCCCTGGATGAACCGTTGGTCGTCGCGTAGGTATGGCGAGCGCCGGCGGTCGAAAATCGTCACGTCATGCCCCGCGTCGGACAACGCATCCGCGACGTGGCTGCCGATGAACCCCGAGCCGCCGAACACGATCACGTTCATCGTCGTTGACTCCCCGTTGTGGTGACGTCGTCGGGAAGCGCCGCCGCTGCCGCCTCGTCGACGATCCACCGTACGACTCCGTTCATCGGCCGAACGCGGGCCGCCGGGAGATGTTCAGCGCCTGCGAGCACCTCGGCGAGCGCCGGCGCCTTCTCCGGGCCCGCGACCAGGAACATCACCTCGCGTGCGGCGTTGAGGACCGGCAACGTCAACGTGATCCGGTCCTTCGCAAGCTTGGGCACGTAGTGCGCGATCGCCAGCCGGTCGACTTCGTCACAGGCCGTGGTGCCGGGGAAGATCGACGCGGTGTGGCCGTCGGCCCCCATCCCCTGGATGAGCAGGTCGAACCGTGGAACCTCACCGGGTCCGAGTGCGAAGAAGCGGTTGAGGTCCTGCTCGTACGCACGCGTGGCCGCGTCAGTATCGGACGCTTCGCCGCGCGCCCGGTGCACGTTCGACGCGGGAATCGGCACCTTCGACAAGAACAGCGCGGTCGCCATCGTGAAGTGATTGTCGGGCTGGGCGAGCGGGATGCACCGCTCGTCGCCCCAGAACACGTGCACCGAGTCCCACGCGATCCGATCGGAGACCTCGCGGTGCCGAGGAGGGCGTACGCGCCGGCGTGGCGTCGAACCGCCCGACAGGCCCACGGCGAATCGCCCGCGTTCGGAGATCGCTTCTTCCGCCGCGTCCGCGAATCGGGCGGCGACGATTTCGGCGAGCGCCTCGGCGTCGCGACAGATCGTGAGCACGGTCTGTGCCATCACGCCGTCACGGTTCGGTCGGAGGCTTGAAGCCGTGCTGCTCGAGCCAGAACTCGACACCCGGAACCTGCCACTCGTAGTCGATGTCGCACCCACCCCAAGAGGCGATCGGCGCGATGCGCTGCCCCATCCACTTCTGCGGCAGCAGTCCGTCGTCGAGGTTGTCGAGGCACCGCGGTCGGACCACCGACACGCTCATGTCCGCGAAGAATACGTCGCCTTGCGAGTCGCGGTCGCAGTTCAGCGTCCGCGGGTCACCGAACACCTCGAACGGCACGAACGGCTGGAGGCAGCCGTCGTCGTCGACCTTGCGGGCGCGGAGCGGGCTCCACATGTTGTACCGGGAGACGGTGACCGCCGAGTCGAGCGTCGGGTCGTTGCGGAGCGTCTCGATGCCCGCGTCGATCAGCTCGGCGGTGATCGTGGCGGCGTTGGCGAAGAGCAGCACCATCAGCTCCACATGGTCGCCGGTTGCGGCGAGCGCGTCGCGGATCGTCTCGTAGCCGTGCACGAACGCATGCTCGCCCAGCGCAGTCGACGTGCAGAGCTCGGGCGGCCGCACGATGATCTCGGCGCCCATCGCGCGTGCGATCTCCATGATGCCCTCGTCGTCGGTGGAGACGTACGTCCGCGCGATGTACTTGCTCGCGTTCGCCGCCGCCAGCGGATAGCTCACGAGGGGCCTGCCCAGGACGGGATACGTGTTCTTGCCGGGGAAGCCGGTGCTCCCTCCGCGCCCGATGAGCAGGCCTGCGACCGTCATGATGCGCCTCCGTGGTGCTCGGGCGGGACGAGATCGTCGAGATCCGTGGACGGCAATACCGTGACCTCGCTCGACACCTCCTCCGGCCATGCGAGTTCACCCACGCACACGGTGGTTGGTGCGAGAGCCGCACCAGGCGCGCGCTTCTCGAGCACGAACGTCGCGAAGTAGACGTCGTAGTCGACGCCGATCACGGTGTCGGCGGGGGAACCCCAATAGCCGTAGCCGAGGATCGCCGCGGGGTCGAGCGCGCGCAGGAACTGCGCGAACGACGGCCAGCCCGCGGAGATATAGGGCACCGTCGTCTCGGTGTCCCACGCCGCCGAGAACGCCACCTGTTGACGGCCGCCCACTCGGTCCTCGCGCTCGTCGACGAGACGCATGTCGAAGAACAGCGAATGGCCGGTGACGCGCCACAGCTCGCGGAGCGCGTCTCGGTACCGCGGTTCCCAATGCATCCAACCCAGCGCCTGCACGGCATCGGCGAATCCCGCCGGCAACGGCAGGCCCTCGGCGCAATCTCCGACGTGGAACTCGGCATCGGGATGCAGCGTGCGCGCCATGTCCACCAATGCGACTGACACGTCGACGCCGGTGTACGCGATGTCGGAACGGTACGCGCGCCAGATGTTGCAGAAGCCGCCCGCCGCGCATCCCACGTCGAGCACGCTCGTCCACCGCTCCGCGAGCCAAGGGAGAAAGCGGCGCTCGGACGGATAGAGGTCGGCCGGCGTGTCGCGGTGGTCGGCATAGAATTCTACCAGGGCCGGATGTTCCGACCAGGCGGCCGGTGGCGATTGCCGCCGCGTCACGTGCGCGCCATCCGCGTGGCGGCGCCGATGAGCTCCCGCACAGCGGTGACTGCGGCGCGAGAGGACTCGACGCGGTCGCCGAAGTGCGGCTCGAGTACGCAGTAGCCCTCGTAGCCGTCGGCCATGAGCGCGGCGAACTGGCCGACCCAGTCGAGGTCGCCCGTGCCGAGCACGACGTACTCGACGCTGCCGTCGGGCAACAGGCGCGCGTCCTTCACGTGGAGGTGGCCGACGTGGTGCTTGAGCAGCTCATAGCCGTCGGGATATGGCGCGCCGCACGAGCATCCGAGCGAGTTGCATGGGTCCCAGTTCACGCGGAACGACGGTGACGCGACGCCTTCGATCACGGCGAGCGCGGCGTCGGGGCAATCGGCCCAGAACGCGGGCTCGTTCTCGAGGAGCAACATCGCGCCCGCGGCGCGGCGACGTCGGCCGCCTGCCCGAGCACGTCGATGACCTGGGCACGCGCGGAGGCCTCGGCGTGCGCGTCGTCGCGTGCGAAGCCGAAAACGACGATGCGATGCACGTCGAGCCGGTCCGCGAGCGCGAGCGTGCGGTCGAGACGTTCCATCTCGTTGCGGATGACCGCGGGTTCGAGCGGGCCCTTGAACAGGCCCGGTGCCAGGCTCGTCAGCCGCGCGCCGGTTGTCGACAACACGTCCTCGGCCGTCTTGAGGTCGCCGTCGTCGACGTCGGGGATGCGCCGCTCGTTCAGCCGTTTGAGCTCGAAGAGCTCGACACCCCATTCGAGGCCGAGCGTCACCGCGGTCTCGAAGTCGTGGCTGATCTCATCCGAAGCGATTGCGACCGGCAACGTCATGGCGATCTACTCCTTGTCGACGACACGCTCGAGCGCGTCGGCGAACTCGGACATCAGTTCGGGCGACCCGAGTGTCACGCGGATGCAGTCCGCGAGACACGCGACATCGGTGAGCTCCTTGACGAGAAACCCTTCGGCGTGCAGCGCATCGGCGAGGTCTTGCGGCCGGTAACGCGGCGCGACGCGGATGCACAGGAAGTTTGCGTACGTCGGGAGCGCGTCGAAGCCGAGGCGAGTCACGCGATCGGCCAGCAATGCCTTGCCGGCGTCAACGTCGGCGACGAAGTCGTCTACAACCTCGGGGCTCGCAAGGATTTGCCGGGCGCCCACGATCGACACCGCGTTGATGTCTGCGACCGAACGAACCTTGGACATGTTGCCCACGACCGATGCGTCGCCAACGACGTATCCGATGCGCAGACCCGCCAGACCCGCCGCCTTGGAGAATGTCCGCACGACCAGCAGCTGAGGAAACCGCTGCGTCCACGGCAGCACCGTGGTGTGCGAGAACGGGAAGTAGCACTCGTCGATGACGGCGAGCGCGCCGACCTCGCCGGCGCGCACGATCACGGCCTCGATCAACCTGTCGTCGAGAAGGGTGCCTGTGGGTTGGTTCGGATTGGCGACGACGACGATCCGGACCCCGGGCGCGATGCGGTCGAGCAGCTCGCCGGCATCGATCGACAGGTTGCGGTCGAACGAGACCGGGAGTGGTTCAGCCTCGAACATGCGGGCGTAGACGCTGTACATCGCATAACTCGGGTCGAGCATGACCACGTGGTCGCCCTTGCGGAGATACGCCTGGTACAACGCCTTGATCGCGCTGTCGGAACCCGCGGTGAGCAACAACTTCTCCTCGGGGATGCCAAGTTGCGCGCTCAGCTCGCCGTACAGCTCCGCGGTCGACGGGTAGTACGTCAGCAGATCGCTCTCGATCGCGGCGCGGAGGCCCGCGACGAAGGACTCCGGCAGCGACTGGGCGCGCTCGTTGCGGTTGAGCCGGACGATGCCTTGCTCGGGGAGCGGCGGCTCGGTGCGCTGGATGTCGGTCAGCCCGGGAGCGGGACTGGGCAAGACCGGCGCGCGGCCGGTACCAATGACACGGTCTTGTTCGATGTCATGGGTCACGCTGGGTTCCTCGCCACTGCGAAAACGGTGTCGCACAGCCATTGCGCGCGCAGGCAACGGGCGTACTCGCGGTTCAACTTTTCGTCGAACACGTCGGTGTAGCGGCCCTTGCCTCCGGGCTCGCCTTTCAGCAGCCAGTGGACGATGGTTCGAGATGTCGTAGCGCTGCTCGGGCATCGTCATGATGTCGTCGAAGCCGGCCTTGGCCAGGCTGTCGCGCATCGTCTGGGCCGAGTAATAGAAGTAGTGCGCCTTCTGCCAGTAGAAGCTGTCGAAGGAGTCGAGCGCGTACAGCTTCACGAGCGCGTCCTCGACGTTCGGCACTTCAAGCGCGATGTATCCGCCCGGCGCGAGCATGGCGCGCAGATCACGCAGCCGCTCCAGGGGCTTCTTCAAATGCTCGACGACGTAGTACGCGACCACCAGGTCGAACTGCTCGCCGGTCAACGCGGACAGATCGGGGTAGGTCTTGATCCCGCGAGAGTTCGCGTAGTCCGCATAGAGCATTGCCGGGCTCGACGCCGGTTACCGACGCGACGTGGGGCGCAACGGCGTCGAGCACGAATCCGGTTGAGCTACCGAGCTCGAGGACGCGCATGTCGGAGCGCAGGTACGGGCGCAGGTTCTCGAGCCGGCGCGCCGCCTCGGTCGCGTTCTTGGCGAAGTGGTCCTCGGGCTGCGTTTCACCCGGGCCCCCGCGCTCGCGCATGTAGTGCGCAAAGTCGGCCTTGTAGAACGACGCTTCCTCGTCGTCGGTCATGATCGGGTGCAAGAACACGATCTCGCAGGCGCTGCAACGACATACGACGGCGTCGGGCGCTTCCCAGACCGTGTCCGCGACGCGATGGCGTCGCCCGCCGCCGTCGCAGAGTGGACACGGCACGTCTGACGATCGGCGCGTTGTCGGTGAAGTCAGGCATGGTTACAGCTCCCTCCGCGGCGACTCGGCGAGCAGCGTGCGCGGGTCGATCTGACGGTGCTCCGACACGGCGAGCCGGGCGGCTTCGACGACGGCAACCGTACCGAGGTTGCCGCGGGCCGAAGCGACAAGCGGCGCGTCGCGGATGACGGCATCGATGAAGTTCTGCAAGACCTCCCTATCGGCCAGGAGGTACTGCCCGGCAGTGTCACGGGTCTCGATGTCGGCCGTCAGGTCGACCGCGGCCGGCTCGCCGCGCGCGGGACAGCCACAGTGGGGGCTCGGAATACTGGCTGTCGTTCAAGAGGCTGCCGGTCTCGCCTTCGACCTGGAGACTCTCCAGCGGGAGATGGCCGTTGCGCGACGAGAACGTGCCCACGTAACTGATCACCACACCGCCGTCGGTCTCCATCCACAGCTGCATGCCCGACGGGTGCTCGTAGCGGCTCCATGCCGGACGGAACGCGCGGCCCTCGACGTGCACGATCTCCTGATCGAGCGCGTAGCGGAAGAGGTCGAAGTGATGGATCGCCATGGCGAACAGCAGCGGGTGCGCTTCCCGAAACAGATAGTCGGGAAGTCCGGCGAGCTCCCGATCGCGTACGTAGCGGAAGAAAACATGAGAGACCGCGCCGACGTCGCCGCGTTGCACCGCAGCCGCGGAGCGCGCCGCCGACGCTCTTGGTGCGCCAGTTCTGCACGACGCCGAGCACGAGACCCTTGCGCTCGGCGAACTCGGTGAGTTGCACCGCGTCGCCGACTCGGGTGGTGAACGGCTTCTCGACAAGGACGTGGCACCCGGCCTCGAGACCGGTCGCGACGGTCGCAGCATGCGCGTCGTTCACGTTGCAGACGACCAGCGCGTCCGGAGTCGCAGCGCGCAGCATCTCGTCGAGCGCATGTGTAGCACTGCTTGCGCTCGACCGTGCCCGCGTCGACCGCGAGCGCGAGGCTCGCCGGCTCTGGATCTTGCACCGCGACGAGCTCGACGTCCTCGAGCGCGTGCGTGTGCCGCTGCCATACCGTTCGGCTGCGATTTCCGCAGCCACTGATCGCGATGCGCAGGCTCAACGACGTTGCAAGCTCGCGGTCGCCCACTCCACGAGACGCCTCAGCCCCTCGTCGAGCTTCACCTGCGGATTCCAGCCCAGGGCTCGTCGAGCGGCCGAGATGTCCGCATGACATCGCGTGCTGGTCGCCGGGGGTCCCGGGCAACACCTCGATCGGATAGTCACGCCCGACGCCAGTGGCGCGGAACAAGGCATCGAGCAAGGACCGCACACTCGTGCTGATACCGGTGCCTACGTTCAACGCGCCCCGAGCCGGCATGTGCAGAGCCGCTTCCCAAGCGTCGAGGATGTCCTCGACGTAGACGAGATCGCGGAGCGATCGAGTGATCCCTTCACCTCGACCGGCCGGCCCTTCAAGATGTACGCGAGATAGATGCTCACCATGCCCTGCTTGAGTTCGGTGAGGTCCTGCCCCGGGCCATACACGCTGAACATGCGCAGCGAGACCGTGCGCATGTGCACCGTCCGACGAGCCGCAGGATCTCTTCGGCCGCATGCTTCGACGCGCCGTAGTACGAGAGCGGGCGCGGTTCGGCATGCTCGCTGACGGGCAGGGTCGTCGGGCGAGCCGTACACGGCCATGGAGCTGGCATGCACAAACGTGTGCACGCGGCGCTGCTTCGCCCATGACGGCGAGGAGAAGGGTGGAGCGAGCGTTCGCGTCGAAGTCGTACCCCGGGTTCTCGAAGGATTTCTCGCCGGAGGACTGTCCGGCGAGGTGGCAGACGGCGTCGAACGCGCGATGCCCGAGTGCTTCGAGCGCCGCCGGCTCCACGAGATCAACGTCGAGCAGTTCGACGTCGAGACCGACATTCGAGCGCCGGCCGGTCGACAAGTTGTCGACGACCGTCACCTCATGACCGCGCGCGAGCAGCCGGCGGGTCAGATGCGAGCCGATGAACCCCGCGCCGCCAGTGAGGAGGACGCGGATGTGCGTGGTATCCGCCGGCAGCACCAGGCGACATTATCCCGGCGTGTGCGTCAGAACGTGTAACTCGCCCGGGGGAGATATGCGTCGTTCAATGGGCGTCGACCGAGCGTACGTCGACCACCGTCCGCAACACCGAGATCGCGCGTTGGGCACTCCGCCCGTCATCGAGATGCGTACCGTAGGCGGCGAGAAATGCGGCACTCTGCAATCCGCCGTCGTCATGCCCGTCGGCGCTCCGCGCGAGTGCGCGCACCAGTGATTCGGCGTCGTGACATGCGGTGGCGCGCTCGCGCAAGCGCGCTTCGGCGTCTTGCGGGAACCGGACATACCGCAAGAGCACGAAGACGCGACTCCCCGCCGCCAAGGCCTGGAACAGCGTGGTGGAACCGAAATCGAGCACGACGGTGTCCGCGAGACGGAGAAGCTCGGAGAACGAGGGCGATCCCCGCACGACATCGAGGTGTCCCCGAACGCGGACACCGTCGGCCCACGGCGGCTCTTCGTGCTCGGTGGTCGGATGCAGCTTGACGGTGACCTGCCATCCGAACTGGCGCGCGAGATCCTCGAGCCCCTCGATGATGCGCAGTTGATCAAGATAAAATTGTCGGTCCGAGAACGGCTGCGAAAAGCCGAGGTACCAGTCGTTGACCGTGTAGCTGGTCGTCGCGTACACGACATGCGGCGTGTTACTCGAACGAGATCGTGGCGAGACGTTGCGTACCGCGTCGAGGCTCGCTGAGCCTACGGCATCGACCGTGCGATCGAGTCGCGCGGAAGCGTCCGCTCGTACGCCGCCGCGACGCGTTCGCCCCAGGCCAGCACCCGATCGGCAGTAAGGCCATCCGCCCAGTTGCGGAACTGCGAGATACCACGGGCATCGCTGATCATTCCGTGCTGCCAGGCCAGCACCGGGATGCCACGCGTGCGCGCGGCGCGATCGACCGCGTACGCAATCGATGTGCTGTTCGACCCCCGCAGCACTGCCGCAACATCATGACGGCGGGCCAGCCGATCCAGCCGGGCGCGGACACCAAGCAGTTCGCGGGCGCGCGTCGAGACCTTTATGAGCCGCGGCTCGAGCAGCTCGGCGCAATCGATGCCGCCGATCGTCAGATCGGTTGTGCGCAGCGGCAGAGGCGCCGTGGCCGCATGCATGGAACGCGCTCGGGCGGGCGGGCGGAAGTAGTCGTGCGCCACGAACACGGGTCGCCAACCGGCGCGTCGCAGCTCGGAAAGTGCGGCGTGCCACTCGTGACCGCCGCTCATCACGAGCACATTGCCGCGTCGCCCGACATCGACGAGACGAGCCCAATCGCGTCGCCGCGCGTGGAAGGCGAGACTTGTCAGCACGGTGGAGCGCGTGACCATCTCGCGCGCGGTCGCGTCTGACGTGGGCGCGGAACGACTGCCCGGAACGAGAGGGAGCATTGGGCTCGTCCAGCAATACGAGTTCGCGTGACCATCCCGGCATCGATGCGACGCGACCCCAGAGTGGTTCGTCATCGGCGAAAAGGAGATCGTCGAACGATCGCGACGGACGGGCCGCGCCGGTGTACAGGTACGCGCGCGTATCGGGGTGAGCGTCGAGAACCCGGCCGATTTGAAAGATCCGGCTCGCCAGAGCGTCGAACACGATCGTGAGCGCGAACATGCTGAACCGGAACGGTTCGATTCCTGCCGCCCGAAGGTCCGGATCAGCTTCGGCGACTGAAGCGTCGAGCGCGGCGCAGAGCTGCTCGACACGCGGATGCTGCTCTTCGCAAAAGGCCCGCAGTGCGTTCTCGTCGACGAAGTCCTCGGGGATGATGACGTCGCGGCCGCCTCGGGTCAGCGCCGAGAGTGCGAAGGGACCGAGCGCGACATATCGAGTTTCGCCGCCGCTGTCTCGCCACCGTGCAAGTGCATCCTCGACATGGTGCGCGCGCTCGACGAAGACGAGTCGTCGCTCGCCGCTCATGGCGGCGCCCTATGCACGTGAAGCCGGAACCGCATGGAGCCGGACCGGTTTCTCGGAAAGGTGTACCTCGGCGCCGGTTGGCGTACTGCGGCACTCACGCGCGAGGAGGAAGACCGGAAGGACGTAGAGAAAGACGGGGAGGTCCGTCGCCTCGAACTGCCCGTGCAGACCGATGCCGACCAGCATGCCGGCGCCACAGATCTGCGCGAAGAACGAGGATACGAGTGAAGGTGGCGGAGGCCATTGCACGCGCGCGTGCCATGCCAGCCAGATCACGCGGCCCATCGCGACGAGGAGAAGGATGCCCGCCAACCCATACTGCACGACGAACTCGAGCAGCATGTTGTGGGAGTTCGTGAAACGTGTGCCGGTCTGTTCGGATCGGTACACCGTACGCGTCAGCCGGGCACCGTCGTGGGCGCGCGGTCCCTCGAACGGATACTTCATTGCATAACGCACCATCCCCGGACCGGCACCGAACGGCTTGAAATGGTCGACGACATCCAGCGCCCGGTTTTGCAAGCCGACGCGACCGTCGAGTGACTCCGTCGAGAAATAGTCCGGCCGAACCGCGCCACCGAGTGCCTTCCCGACGCGCCCGCCGAGGCCCGCGCCAACGATCGACATCACGACGACCACGGCGCCGATCGTCGCGAGCAAGCGGGCGTGGCGCTTCGCGGCGAGCCAGTAGACGAGTGCGAGCGCGGCGAGCGCGGCGACGAGAGCGCTGCGCTGGTAGCTGCGCAGCGCGGGAAGCCAGCACAACACGAAACCCGTGAGTGCGACTGGTCGACTCAGGAATCGACCACCGCCGCTGAACACGAAGTACATGCCGGCACACAGTCCGACGATCGCGAACACGCCGACGGTGTCGTAGGCGGTGAAAACGATGCTGTTGAAACGGCCGCCGCTCGGGCCGGCCTGGATCGAATGGGTGAAGATGCCACCGTTCAGCCCGAAGTAGGAGAACACGATCGTCTCCAGTCCGAGCTCGATGCCCGACGCGAAGAGGATCAACAGGATTGCCTCGACCTGCGACGTCTTCGTGATGAAGGCAACGCACGCGTGGATGAAGATCAGCGCATATATCACCGAGAGGAAGGGGACGACGCGGTGTTGCAAGGGCGCGGTATGGGCGAAGAACTGCCACAGGCCGTCGGCGCGCGTTGGTAAGAGCGACGACAACCACCCGAACGAGACGAGCATGGTGGCCGTCGCGATTCCTGCGAATGACGCCATCCAGCGCAACAAGGGCCGGAGGCGCTTGTCCTCGCGCCGCCGCAAGCCAGGATGAGCGAGAAGGGCGATCACCATCGTCAGCGCGGCGAACCCTTCGAGCAGTGTGAAGATCGTGACGCCTTCGGGAAGATCGGCGCCATTCGTGAGGTATGCGAAGCGGAATGCCTTCGGTACCGTGATCCAGAGCAAGAGGTAGCCGTAGATCGACCACTCCGGCCGGAGGCGGACGCCGAACACGATGAGATAAGCCGTGCCCGCGGCCGCGACGACGCCGGCCGCGAGGATCGTCGTGATCATCTACCGGTGCGTCCCACCGTCGGCCCGCGACACGTCGGCGAGTGTAAGCGTCAGCGCGCGGTCTGCTCGGGAACCTCACACGTCCCGAGGAGTGCGTCGATGATGCGACGCCGGGTGTCGCCGTCGTGGAACGGATCCAAACGCGCCAGCAACGCTGCGTGGTCGCGCGCGTAGGACGTGTAATCGCCGCAGGCCTTGTCGAACAGCTGACGCAGCTCGACGGGATCTTCGGCGACCAGGTCGGGGAGCGCGGCGAAGGCCAAACCGCCGCCCCGCAGCTCGTTGTAGAACAACACACGCTTGCCGACCAGCAGGGCGTCGCTTCCCGGTGTCGTCCAGGCGGTGGCGATCACGATGTCGGACTCGCGGATCACCGGGGCGGTCTCGTGGCGCGCCAGACGCAGAAACTCGAACGTCGTTCGCACCTGGTCGTGGTGACGCCGGAGCCCGGGATCGGCCAGCAGGGCGTCCACCATCTCGGGATCCTTGGTCTTCACACGGAACGTGCATTCGGGGTGAAGCTCGGCGAGCGACATGCACGCGTGCAGGAAATTCAGGGTCACCGACGCCGGAAAGAGGTGCCCGCCGAGCTCGTTGGTGAAGATCACGACCCGGGGCCCGTGGTCGGGAACCGGCCGCGGGACGGCTTCGGGCGTCCCCTCGTTGTGCACGCACCCGACCGGTCTGATCCGGCCGAGGAAAGCGTTCGCCGGGCGGCCGAGTGCTTCCCTCCAACCTTCGCCCCACGCGAGGTACTCGTCGTAGCAGTCGAAGCTGTCCTCGAAGACGCGGTCGTAGACGATCCGGTTCTGATAGCCCACCGTGCGGCTCCCGGCCCGGCGGGCCAGCCCGGTCACGACGGCGCTGTCGATGCGGCCGCCGGCCTGGCCGTCGGGATTCTGCGTATGGAGCACCAATGCGGGCGCGTAGCTATCGAAGAGCATTTGCCAATCGAGAATGTCCCGCCAGGCGCGTGCAGCGCTGTGGGCGAGCGCCGCGCTCCCAATCGCAGCCGGCCCGCGGCGGGCGAGTCGCCCGGCGATCTGCCTGGCAGCACGCGCGAAGCGCCCGACCGACGCGCGGCTGTAGCCAAGATCGCGCCAGTACACGACGCGAAATCCGAGCTGACGCGCCTGACGGCTGTCCTGCCGGGCGTCGACGTGCACACTGCGCAGCACGCGCTCCTGATGTCGCGTGAGCACGAAGAGGATGTCGTCGCGCCGGACGCGCCGGCCGTCTTCGAAGAAGTTCGTGTCGCTCGTCCCACCGCCGAGCCGGCGCGCCTCGACGAATTCGATCGCGATCGGGACGCTTTCACGCGGGCGTTCCCGGACGCCCTGACGCGCCGTCATGCTCGCAATGAGCGCGACGCAGTGTGCGGCGCTGCTGATGTTCGATGCGTAGCCGGCGAAGCGCGTGTACCAATGCGGCCATTCAAAGAGGCGTGCGTCGAACGCCCGAAGCTGGTCTGCTACAGCAGGTCGCCACTCCCGCGGCCAGTTCGCGTGCCACGCCACGACGAGTTCGGACGTGTCGTCACCGATCGCCTCTCGGGTGATCGCGACGGCAAGGAAATATGGCCAGATGTCGGTCTTGGGGAAGCAGCGGTGGAAATACGCGGTGGCGGGCTCGGTGCCGAGCACGTCGGCGAGCAGAGCCGTCCACCCGTCGGTCGCGATTTCGTCGGACAGCGAGGTCGTGAGGGAGGTGACGCGTTTCATCGCATCGAGGTTGCGTGTCGGGGAGCCGCGCGGCGCGCCGGCGGGCGCCGCGCGCCGGACGTCGAGACCCGTCACACCGGCCGCTGCACGGAGCACGACGCGTTCGGGAACCCTGCACCAACGAAGCAGCACCTTGACGTATCGCGGCTCGAGGTCGACGTAGACCACGCAGCCTCGTCCGTGCCGCGCGCGTACAAGGAACAATGACAGCAGGCTGAAGCGTGGCACGCATACCGTCGGCGCAGGCGAGCGCCCGCCGAATCGCTTCAATTGCCGGCGCGGCGCAGCCGAGCCTTCACGGGCTGCTCGCTCTCGTAGACCCGCTTGACGCCGTCGCCCATCGCGACGCCGACTTCTCGGATGTCGCGCACCAGCCGCATGAATCCTGGCGGCTCGACCGATGCGGCCTGGTCGCTGCCCCACATCGCGCGGTCGAGCGTGATGTGACGTTCGACAAAGGAGGCGCCGAGCGCGACGGCGGCAACCGTTGTCTGCAAGCCGGTCTCGTGTCCGGAATAGCCGACCGGAACGTCGAACTCGTCGCGGAGCGTGTCGAGCATGCGCAAGTTGAGCTCTTCGGGCTTGCAGGGATACGTACTCGTCGCGTGCGCGATCAGCAGCCGTTCCCGCGGAACCGCGTCCACGGCTTTGCGGATTTCTTCCATCGTCGACATGCCGGTCGACAGGATCACCGGCCGCCCGGTCGACACGATCCTGTCGAGCAGCACCTGATCGGTGAGCGACGCCGAGGCAACTTTGTAACAGGCGGGTGCAAAACCTTCGATGAAATCGACCGAGGCCGAGTCCCAGCACGACGCGAACCAGTCGATGCCGCGTTCGGCGCAGTAACGGTTGATCTCGTCGAACTCCTCTGTACCGAACTCGACCCGGTAGCGGTACTCGAGATAGGTCATCAAGCCCCACGGGGTTTCTCGTACGAGCTCCCGTTGCTCCGGCGGCACCGCCAGTTCGGGCGTGCGCTTCTGGAACTTGACGGCATCGCAACCGGCCACGATCGCGACGTCGATGAGTTGTTTCGCGATCGCGACGTCACCGTTATGGTTGATGCCGATCTCCGCAATGATGAAGACAGGTTGGCCGGCACCCACCAGCCGGTTTCCGATGCTCACGGTCGCGGGCATGTCACGCTCTCCTCATGCGGGAAAGGACCAGGTCGATGAGCTCGCGCACGGCGCCATCCCCACCCTCGCGAGTAAGGACGATGTTTGCAGCGGCGCGCGCCTCGTCGGATGCGTCAGCGACGGCGACGCCGCATCCCGCGATGCGAAGGCACTCGACGTCGTTGACGTCGTTCCCGACAAACACAACGTTCGCTGCCGGAAGATCGTGCTCCTTGATCCACCTGACCAAGGCCGAGGCTTTGTCTTCGACACCTTGAACGCACTCCACCTGCAGTTTGCGGCACCGGGCGCTGACCACGGGATTGACTTCCTTCGAGAGCACGACAGCCGGTATGCCCGCGGCGCGCAGCATCTCGATGCCCATTCCGTCTGATCGGCTGCAGAAGACGGCTTCGCCGCCGTCTTGGGCAGTGAGCACACGATCGTCAGTGAGCACGCCGTCGAAGTCGAGCGCGATGGCGCAGACCGGGTCCGGCAGGTGCGCGGCACGCGCCGCGGCTGCCCGAGCATCGAGCAGGACCTGCGCGAACGAGAGTTCGGTGACTGTGTCGATCTCGAGCGCGTGTTCGAGTGGCACCTCATAGATCGCGATGCGACCGAAGAAGCGGTGCTTCGCCGTGTGCAGCCCCTCGGCACGCATGGCGTACACCGCCCCGGTGTCGGTGAACTGGGCGTCTTGATCCTGGCGCCGAGGTCGGTGTGATGCGTCGTGGTTGAGCGCAACCGCGCCGTCCGGTCCGAGACGCCACAAGAACACATGGGAACGCGCACCGGTAAACGCGCAGTCCGCCCCATTGCGCACCAAGGCGATCGTGCCGTCGATCTCCTCGGCCGTGGTCAGAGGCGAGGTGCACTGCATCATGACGACCACCGAGGGATCGGGGTATCCCCGCTCCGCGATCACATCGAGCGCATGCATGAGCGCGGACTCCGAGGTTGCGGTGTCCGTGGCCAGCTCCGCCGGACGCTCGATGATCTCGGCGCCGGCCCTGGCCGCGACCTCGGCGATTGCATCGTCATCAGTCGTGACGAACACGCGGTCGATGCACGCCGACTCGCTTGCGGCGCGCACTGCGCGCCCGATCAGCGGAACGCCGGCGACGGTGCGGAGATTCTTGCCCGGGATGCCCTTCGATCCGCCGCGCGCGGGGATGATTCCATACACCGGCATACATCCATCATGGCGCGGCCCGTTGGTAGTCTCGCGCCTCTTGCAAAGTTTCTTCAGTGCGACGCGGGTGATCTGGGACACGGATCTCGCGCTGGCGGTGAGATCGGTCGGAGACGAGCTCGATATGCGCCGGCCACTGGTGATCGTCGACGCGGCCGTCGCCGGGCATTCCGTCGTCGCCGACACGATCAGTGGTTTCGCGCAGTCCGTGGTTCATCAGCGCGCCGGGAACGAACCCGAAACCCCCGAGGCAGACACGCTCTGTGCCCGCGCACGGGACGGGGCGTGTGATGCGGTGGTCGGCATCGGCGGCGGCAGCGTGCTCGATCTCGCCAAAGCGGTGGGCGGCCTCGTGCCGGCGTCCGGGGATGCCGCCTCATACCAGGGGTTTAATCTCTTGCCCGGTCCGGCGCTCCCGGTTGTCGCGGTACCGACGACCGCGGGCAGCGGAAGCGAGGTCACCGGCACCGCGGTTCTCGTGAATCGCGTGAAGGGCCTCAAGCTCGGTATCAACAGCCCGCACATCGTCCCCAAGGTCGCAGTTCTCGAACCTCGCCTGCTGGGCGGGATGCCGGCCCGGTTGACGCTGACGTCAGGTATGGATGCAATCAGCCACGCCGTCGAGTCCTACAGCGCAAACGGCGCGACGCAGTTCACGCGCCCTCTCGCGATCCGCTCCTTTCAGCTGCTCGTCGACGCGGTTGATCGCTCGCTTGCGGACGGCGACGACCTTGCGGCACGCGCCGATTCGTTGATCGGCAGTGCGATGGCGGGCCTTGCTGTCATGAACGCGGGGACCGGCGCCGCTCACGCGATGGCCTATCCACTTGGTGTGCATCTCGGCGTGCCGCATTCACACGCGTTGACGATGTTGCTCCCCGAGGTGGTCGAGGCGTGCGAGCGCGCGCAGCCAGATCTGTACGACGAGCTCGCGATGATCGCTGGAGGTTCGGTCAGCGTTCTGCTGAGAAAGCTCGTCGCGCCGTGGAGCAGCGAGTTGCGACTCCGACAGTACGGCGAACCCGACCTCGCTCTCCTCGCGGCGGAGTCGATGAACCTCACCTCCGCGGTGCAAAACCATCCACTGCCGTTCTCCGAGGCTGACGCCCGAGCAATCCTGGAGGCGGTTGCATGACACCACCTGAAGCGGCCGAGCGTGTCGTGTACTGGAACGGTGAGTTCGTGCCCGAACATGAGGCGCGGATCTCGATCTACGACTCGGCGTTGATGTTCGGTGACATGGTCTTCGAGATGACGCGGTCGTTCAACGGCGTGCAGTTCAAGCTGCGAGAACACCTCGAGCGGTTGTTCGCGGGGTTACGGGTTCTTGCGATCGACGTGTCACTCACGCTCGACGACATGGAGAAGGCGTGTCTTGCAACCGTCGAGGCCAATGCGGGCGCCATGGCCGTCGACGACGAGCACCGTCTCATGATCGACGTCAGCAGGGGATTGCTCGGGATCTACGCCGAGCACGTTGACGTTCCGGCCGGCGCGAACGTGATCATCGCCGACTTCCCGCTGCGCTGGACCGTCGCCGGCATGTCGAAGTTCTTCGACGACGGCGTGAGCGCCGTCGTGCCGTCGCAACGCGCGATCCCGGCTCGCTTTCTCGATCCCAAGGTCAAGAATCGCAGCCGGATTCACTACCTGACGGCCAACATGCAGGTCTCGCGCATGAAGGGCGAGCGCAACTGGGCGCTGCTGCTCGACGACGACGGCTTCATCACCGAAGGTACCGGCGACAACTTCTTCCTCGTACGCGATGGCGTGTTGTACACCCCCGAGGGCCGAAACGTATTGCGTGGTGTCAGCCGCCAGTACGTGTTCGAGCTTGCGGACCAGTTGGGCCTTGACTGTCGCGAGCGCAACCTCGAGGTCTACGACGCGATCACCGCCGACGAAGCCTTCGTGACGGGTACGCCGTTCGCGATGCTTCCCGTGACGCGCGTCGAGGGTCAGACGCTCGGCACGGGCCGGATGGGTGATGTCACGCATGCGTTGCTCGACGCGTGGAGCGCGAACGTCGGTATCGACATCGCCGGTCAGATTCGAGCGTGGGACAACGCCGGGTCTTCCGCGCCGGGCGGCGTCACCCCGTATCAGTTCCAGCGCGCAGCCGATAGAGAGTCGTAGCGGCTTCGGACCTACGACGCCGGGACGCGCTTTCCACGGCGGCCCGAAGACGACGCGTCGCCTTCCTCGGATCCGTAGCCGTATCCGTAGCCGTATCCGTAGCGACCGCCGTACCCGTAGCCGTAGGACTCGCGCTCACCCGCACCGTTCAGCACGATGCCACGCAGTGGTGCGCCGACTTGCTGGAGCAGCTCGACCGCGCGCCGCACCGCGTGGCGCGAGGTAACGCCGGCTGACGTGACGAGCAGCAGTGCGTCGGCGCACCGGCTCACGAGCAGCGCGTCCGTTACGGGAAGCACCGGCGGTGAGTCGAGCAAGATCATGTCGACGCGCTCGCTCAGATCGTCGAGCAGCTTCTGCACGCGCGGTGAACTCAGGAGCTCCGACGGGTTCGGCGGCACCGGTCCCGCGGGCAGGACAGTCGCAAGCCCGGTAACTGGCGGGCCCGAAATCGGCTGCAGCGCTTCGTCGAGTCCGACGCGCCCGAGCAACACCGACGTGAATCCCTTCTCGTTGTCAAGGTCGAACACCTCGTGCAGACGCGGTCGCCGCAGGTCGAGGTCGACGATCGCGACCCGCGTTCCGGTGCCCGCGATGGCGACGCCGAGGTTGGAGATCGTCGTCGTCTTTCCTTCGAAGGGATTGGGACTCGTAACCTGAATCGTTCGGATCGGTGTGTCGAGTCCCATGAACTGCACAGACGTTCGCAACGATCGATACGCCTCCGCGGCGCGCGACGTCTGTCGAGAGAGCGTCACCACCGAACCGACGCGGCTCTTTGCAGCTTCATTGAAGGCCGGAATGAGCGCGATCACCGGCGCGGCGTCGGTCGCACGTTCCAGGTCGTCCATGTTGCTGATCGAGTCGTCGAAGTGCTCAACGCCGAATGCGATGCCGATGCCAAGGAGGAGTCCCAGCACCAAGGCCAGCGCGGCCGATCGTGCCTTCTGCGGTTCTACGGGTGTCACCGGTATGGATGCGGGCGACACGACTTGGGCGCCGCCGTTGTCGAGCGCCGTCTGCACGTGAAGTTGGTCGAGTGTCTGCTGGAAATTCCCGAGCTGGCTGAACAAAGTCTGCCGCTGGGGAGCGACGTCGGCTTCTACCGCTGCACGCTGCGCGAGCGGCGCGGCTGCAACCCGATCGTCGAGCGCATTGATGTCGTGTTGGATGTCGTCGACCTTGGCCTTGACCTGTGTGCTCGCTGCGAGGTGCTCGTCAATGGCCTGCGAGTGCTTGAACTCGACGTACGAGGCCGCATAGGCGTTTGCGATGCGGGCCGCGGCAGCTCGATTCGTATTGCGCGCCTTGACCGCGACGACGTTCGTTTCGCCGACGACCGCAGCGGACATCTTGGGATCAGTGCCGATCTTCTTGGTCACCAAGTCCTTGACCGGCGCGCTCTTCAGTACCTGGATCGCGGTGTCGGTATCGCGCTGGGGGTCTCCGCTCGATCCCGTCCCGGAGTCGAACAACGTTGCGCTCGGTGTGGGCTGCAGCAACAGCCGTGCTTCGGCCTCGTATACCGGCGTCTGCAGGAACGACGAGACAAGCGATGTGGCGACGGCGATCAGCACTGCCAGGATGACGATGAGCTTGCGCCTCCGCAGGATCTGCAAGTAGTCGCGCAGTTCGAACCCGGACTCGTTGACTGCTGCATCCGCCATCGCGGCGATGCTAACGGCTCGCGCGCGCAAATCGGTGCAACCTCGCGCGGACGGCGCGCGCCGTTCGCGTTGGGTCCGTTTGACCTTTTCGCTGCACGCGTTGCGCGCGATCAGCCCGCGTGGGAGCCCCACCCTGGTCTCGCGAACGCGTCCCCTAGGCTCAGCCGTGTCGCCCGACCGCAGTCTCGCGCTCCCCTTCCTCGAACCCGAGTTCTTGGACACGTATCGCGAGTTCGTGGCGCCCAGTCGCGGCGAACACCTCGTCAGCGTCGACGCGCCCGGAGGCCATGCCGACGTTGTCGTGCGATCGACCGCCGGTATCCGAGTCGCGGAGCTCGTGGGCCGCGGTCTCGCCGACTACATGGACCTCCGCTTCGACGATCCGTCGGGAGGCGCGGCCGTGATCGACGCGCTCGTTCAGGACCGCCGTTGGCATGCCGTTGTGTTGCGCAACGTTCCGGGTGCGTCGCCCACACTTGCGATTGCCGCCGAGCGAGCGCGTGCGCGCGGATGGCTCGCGTGGCCGATGCCTTCGTTGGTCGCGCCCTACGTCGACACGGTCGGAGACTGGGAGTCGTTCACGAAGACACGCGGCGACAGCAAGGCTCGATACAACCGGCGGCGCGCCACCCGGAAATTGCTCGAATCCGGAGCATCCTTCGAGCACTACACGGACGCGCACAGCCTGCAACGTCCGCTCGAGGAAGCTTTTGCCCTCTATGGCGTGCGGGCCCGCGGTGTTGCCTCGCGCTGGAGGTTTTCCGGTTCCGGAGGCCGTCGCTTCTTCCGAACCCTCGCGGAGCGTTTCGCTGCACGCGGCATGTTCGATCTCGCAATCCTGCGGGTAGGGCCGGAGGCAGTTGCCTTCGCGTACTGCCTCCACCGCGCCGACACGCGCTATTACTTCCAGGTCGGGATCACCGACGATCCTCGGATCGCGCGCTTCAGCCCGGGTGCGGCGCTCCTCGAGCACCTGTTGGCCCGGGCCTTCGAAGAAGACTGCCGCCGTTTCGACTTCATGCTCGGTGACGAGCCGTACAAAGCCGTGTGGGCGACCGGTGCGATGCCCGTAGAGAGCTTCTTGCTCGCCCGGCCGCAGCTCGTCACGCGTACTGCGTTTGTCGCCACACGCTTCGCGGCGAGCGCCCGAGAATTGGCGAGGCACTCGACGCCGGTACGCACCGCAATCGAGCGCGCGAGCCGGCTGCGCTCAGGAAGGACGCGCTCGTGACGATCGTCCCGGCGGGACCGGTACTCCACATCTCCCGGCGGGCTGATGGCATCGAGAGTTGCTTGCCGGCCGGCGGCCGGTGGTTCACTCGTGACCAGCGGAGCGCAATGGCGTGGGCACTGCCCCGCGTCGCCCCGCACCGAACCGGGCGTGTTTTGGTGCCCGCATATATCTGTAGCTCGGTCCCGGCCTCGATCGAGGCCGGCGGGTATACGCCGGTGTTCTACCGGGCGTCACTCGAGTTGGAGCCTGACCCCAGCGAGATTGAACGACTCCTCAAGGATGGTGCCGACGCCGTGCTCGTCGTGCACTACTTCGGGCTTGCCGCCCCGGGGTTCGGCACGCTCCGCGACCTCGCTCGCGAATACGAGGCGGCACTGCTCGAGGACTGCGCGCACGCGTTGTTCAGCCGCGACGGCTCGACGCTCCTCGGCAGCGAGGGCGATGTCGCCGCGTTCGGCTTCCGAAAGACGACTGCAGTCCCCGAAGGCGGGGTCGCGGTCCTGCCCGGACGCGACGTGACGCCGCGCCGGAGGTTCGCGCGATCCGAGCTCGCGGTCCTGGGACGCGAGATCGCGTTCCGTCTCGACGATGAATTTGCGCAGCGGTCGGGGTGGTCGCTCCGCGCCCGGATCGCAAAAGGGGACCGGCTCCAAGGCGCCTACGAGCGGGCCTCGGATGAGCGTGCCGTGCGCGAGAACGAACCGATCAGTTCGATCTCTCGCGCGGTTGGCTGCCCTGATCGATCCTGGTTGGATCATTGCTGAGCGTCGTACAAACTTCGCGCGGCTGCTCGACGCGCTTCCCGAGGATGACCGCTGGCAGCCGATGATCAAACAGCTGCCCGATGGTGCGTGTCCGCTCGGCCTCCCTCTGCTCGTGCACGAACGCGACGAAGTCCGCAGACAGTTGCAACTGGAAGGCATCGGCGTTCGTGTGTACTGGGAAGATCTCGTCCCCGGCGTGGATGCCGGCGGCGCGGACGAGCTCAGCCGGCGCATGTTGATGTTGCCCGTGCATCAGGGTCTGAGCGACCGGCAACTGGATCACGTTTCCAGCTCATTTGCGCGGGCACTCCGGACGCTCCCGCGCACACACGCCTAGAATTCCCCTCGTGCTGCCAGCGGGAAATGGGGCACGGCGGGTGATCGTCACGGCGGACGACTTCGGTGTCAGTGACGGTGCGAACCGTGCTGTTCGTGAACTCCACGAATGCGGCGTCCTCACGTCAGCCGCGCTCACTCCCACGGGAGAAGCGTTCGAAGCAGGCTGCGAAGATCGCCGCCGCGACGCCGTCACTCGAGATTGGGTTGCACTTCGTCCTCACTTTTGGCCGCCCGTGCGCGCCGCCCGCCGACATTCCCAGCCTTGTCAGTGAGGATGGTTCGTTCTTCGACCGCGGCCAACTCATCCGGAAGCTGGCGTGGCGACACGTGCGACGCCGCCGACATTGCTACCGAACTGTCCGCGCAACTCGACGCAGTGCGAGCCGCCGGTCTTGAGCCGACGTTTCTGAACGGCGATCAGCACGTGCACGCGCTCCCAACCGTGCGCGACGTCGTCATAGAACGTGCCGCCTCGGACGGGATCGCGATCCGCGTGCCCGATGAGCGCATCGTGGTGTTCCGCGACTCGGGTCGAGGTGGTCCCCCGCTCGAGGCGTTGCCTCGGCTTGCGAAGAAGCTGGCAAACCGCGCACTCGCGCGGCGGCTCGCGGCCCGCGCACACAAGCGGGGGCTCGTGACGAATCAAACGTTCCTCAGCGCGTGGGGCATCTTCCCCACGCCGCGATTCGATGCGGACGCGTTGGCGAGTCTCGTGACACACGCGGGCGACGGGTTGACCGAGGTCATGGTGCATCCGGGCTACGCCGATGACGTCCTTGCGCGCTTCTGGGGAAAGGCCGGACCGGTTCGCGACCGTGAGGCCGAGTTGGGGGCGCTGCGTGACCCGCGTGTCGTTGCGTACCTTCGCGGACCGTCGGTGCAGCTCACGACGTACGCCGCGGCGCTCGGCGAGCGCAAGCGGTGAGTCAGCGGCGCGCATAGCACCTAGGCTCGCCTCACATGTGCGGACTCGCGGGCTGTTTCGATCCGCTCGGCGACAACTCGACGGATGCGCTGTCCGCGCTCGCAGCGGGCATGGGCGCGACCATCCGCCACCGCGGTCCCGATGATGACGGCGTGTGGACCGATGCCGCCGCAGGTGTTGGGCTCGCAAGCCGTCGCCTCGCGATCATCGACCTGTCGCACGGTGGCCACCAGCCGATGACCTCGCCGTCGGGGCGCTACGTGATCGCCTACAACGGCGAGATCTACAACTTCCGCGCCTTACGGGTGCGACTCGAGGCGATGGGCGCGGCCTTCCGAGGCCATTCCGACACGGAAGTGCTGCTCGCCGCGATCGATCAATTCGGGCTGCACGCCGCGCTGCAGGAACTGAATGGGATGTTTGCGTTCGCGCTGTGGGACCGCGACGAGCGCCGACTCCATCTCGTGCGCGATCGGCTCGGCGAAAAGCCGCTGTACTACGGCCATGCGGGCCGCGCCGCGGTCTTCGGTTCGGAGCTTCGTGCGTTGCGCGCCCATCCTGGATTCTCGCCCAAACTGGACCGACGGGCGCTGACGCAATTCTTGCGCTACGGCTACGTCCCGGAACCGATGTCGATCTACCACGACGCACGGAAGGTGCCGCCCGGAACGTACGTCACGCTGTCGCCCGACAATGCCGCGCAGATGCCGGAGCCCGTCCCGTACTGGTCCGCAATGGATGCGGTCGCGCGCGGACTCGAGGACCCCTTCCGCGGCGATGCCGACGACGCGGCCGATGCGCTCGACGAACTGCTGCGTGACTCGGTGCGATTGCGCCTCGAATCCGATGTGCCGCTCGGCGCGTTTCTGTCCGGCGGCGTCGACTCCTCGCTCGTGGCCGCGCTCGCGCAGTCGACGATCAGCCGGCCGCTCCGCACATTCACGATCGGATCTCCCGATCCCGGCTACGACGAGCGCGGCGTCCGCGGCGGCGATCGCGCGCCACCTCGGTACGGACCATACCGAGCTCTGTGTGACGTCCGACGAGGCGGCCGGCGTCGTGCCGTTGCTCCCCAAGTTGTACGACGAGCCGTTTGCCGACTCGTCCCAGATTCCGACGTTCCTCGTCGCGCAGATGGCCCGCCGTCACGTCACGGTCGCGCTCTCAGGCGACGGCGGTGATGAGTTGTTCGGGGGTTACAACCGCTACGTGTTGGGCCGCGACCTGTGGCGCGCGGTGGGCTGGGCCCCGACCGGCGCGCGCGTCGCGAGTGGTCGTGCGATGCAACGGGTCGCGCCGGCGCGTTGGGAAGCAGCTGTACCGGACGTCGGCCCGACTTCTCCCCGGCAAGCTGCGCGTGCGAGCTCCCGGTGAGAAGATCCAGAAGTTCGTGGATCTCGTCGGCGCGCAGGACATGGACGCGCTGTACCTGGGGCTGACTTCACTGTGGCGGGCGCCGGAGGCGCTCGTCGTCGGCAGCGCCGAAGCTCCGGCGCCGCGCATCCCGGCACTCGCTCACCCACTCGATCGCATGATGCTCGCCGACCTCACCCGTTATCTCCCCGGCGACGGCCTCGTGAAGGTCGACCGAGCGAGCATGGGAGTGAGCTTGGAAGCGCGCGTCCCGCTGCTCGACCATCGCGTGGTCGAGTTCGCCTGGCGTCTGCCGGCCGAGTTACAAGATCCGGCGCGGCACCGGCAAGTGGTTAGTGCGGCGAGTGCTCGATCGGTACGTTCCCAGAGCGTTGTTCGAACGACCGAAGGCCGGTTTCTCGGTGCCGCTCGACGCATGGCTGCGTGGGGGTCTGCGGGACTGGGCCGCCGCGCTCCTCGACGAGAACCGTCTGCGCGCCGACGGCTTCCTGCATCCGACACCAGTGCTCGACGCGTGGCACGATCATCTCTCCGGGCGGCGCAACGACGCGGCGCGGTTGTGGGCCGTGCTGTCGTTTCAGGCGTGGCTCGACGAGGAACGCCGTTCGTCGAACCCGGCCCCGACCCGAGCGGCATGACCACCGATCAGGCCCCGCGGCGGGTCCTGCGGATCATCTCGCGCACGAACGTCGGCGGTCCCGCGCTGCAGGTCTCGGCGCTGAGCCGCGGTCTCGATCCCGCGCGTTATGAGCAGCGCATGCTCGTCGGCAGCGTCGGGCCCGACGAAGCGGACTACCTCGATCTCCGCGCGCCCGGCATTCCGTTCGTGCGTATCGCCGGCCTCGGTCGCGCGCCCGGCCGTTCGACGACGTCCGCGCACTCCGAGCGATCGAGCGGGAGATCCACGAGTTCAAGCCCGACATCGTGCACACCCACACCACGAAGGCGGGGGTACTCGGTCGGATGGCCGCGACCTGGCGACGAGTGCCCGCAGTGGTGCACACCTACCACGGACATGTCCTGCGCGGATACTTCTCGCCGCCGGTGAATCACGCGATCACCGCAGTCGAGCGGGGCCTGGCGCGTCGAACCACGATGCTGGTCGCGGTCGGTGCGCGTGTCCGGGACGAGCTGCTCGAGCTCGGCGTCGGTCGCCGCGAGCAGTACCGCGTCGTGCCGCCGGGCGTGCAACTCCGCGACTTGCGCTCGCCAGCGGAGGCACGAGCCAGCCTCGGCCTTGCCGACGGGCCGGTGGTGGCGTTCGTTGCGCGTCTCACGCAGATCAAGCGGCCGGATCGGTTCGCGCGAAGTCGCGGCGCGCGTCGTCGCCAGCCGGCCGGAGACGACATTCCTCGTTGCCGGCGAGGGCGCGTGCCTCGAGGAGTTGCAACGCGCGTGCGCGCCGCTTGAACGACCGCGTGCGCTTCCTCGGCTGGCGCGGCGACGTCGAGACGATCTACGCGGCGGCAGACGCGATCGTGCTGACGTCCGACAACGAGGGCATGCCGGTTTCGCTCATCGAGGCCGCGGCCGCGGCGCGGCCCGCTGTCACCACTGATGTCGGGAGTGCCGGTGAAGTCGTGGCCGACGGCCGCACGGGCTTTGTCGTGCCACCCGCGACTGAGCCGATCGCGGACGCACTCCTGCGGCTCATCGCCGACCCCGCGCTCGCTCGGCGCATGGGAGACGCGGCGCGCGAACGTGCGCGTGAGCTCTTCAGCGAAGATCGTCTCGTCGCTGATGTCGCGGCGATCTACGACGAGCTGCCAGCCGATCGACGCAAGCGCTGAGCGCCGAACCACTCGACGGTCCGGCGCAATCCATCCTCGAGCCCGATCGTGCATCGGAACCCGAGATCGCGCGCCGCGGCAGTCGCGTCCGCTTGACTCAAGCGCACGTCGCCTACTCGGGGTGGTGCGAACGACGGCTCGGGACGAACGTCGAGGATCTTGCCGAGCACCTCGAGGAGATCGAGCAGCGAGTGTGAGGTGCCGTCGGCGATGTTGTAGACGTTGCCGGAGACCTCGGATGGCGCCTCGGCGGCGGCGAGATTCGCGGCGACGACGTCATCGATGTACGTGAAGTCGCGGCTTTGCCGCCCGTCGCCGTGCACGACGAGCGCATTGCCGCCCGTGAGCGCGTCGATGAACAGCGGGATCACGGCCGCGTACGTCGCATCGGGGCGCTGACGCGGGCCGTACACGTTGAAGTAGCGGAGCGCGATCGTCTCGAGTCCGTAGAGCTCGCTGAACACGCGGCAGTAGTGCTCGGCGGCGAGCTTTGTCACCGCGTACGGGGAGCGAGGTACTGCCGGCTCTTCCTCCGTTGTCGGGACGTGCGCGGCGCCGCCGTACACGCTGCTCGACGACGCGTACACGACGCGTCGCACGCCCTCGTCACGCGCGGCCTTCAGCACCGTGAGGGTGCCGTGCGTGTTGGCGAGGTCGGTCGGAAGCGGTTGCTCGACCGAGCGCAGCACCGCTTTGTGCGCGGCCTGGTGGAACACCACCTCGCAGCCGCGCACGGCGTTCTGCACCACCGACTCGTCCGCGACCGAACCCTCGATGGAAACTCGCCGCCGGGTCCACGTTCTCGCGGTAGCCGGTGGTCAGGTCGTCGAGCACAACGACCTCGTCGCCCCGGGCGACGAGTGCGTCGACAAGGTGCGAACCAATGAAGCCGGCACCGCCGGTGACGAGAATCCTCATCCGGGCCGGATGCTAGAGCTGCTCGACCTGCGGCCCGCGGGCGCGGTTGCGCGTGTCGAGCACATAAGCCGCGTGTTCGACCACAACGTCGTAGTCGAACACGTCGTGGTCCGTGAGCACGATGACCGCGTCGCTCGCGGCGAGCTCTTCCGACGTCGCTTCGACGCGGATTGCCTTCTCGTCGACCGGATGGGCTCGCACATAGGGGTCTGCGATGCGAACGTCAGCCTCGAGATCGGCGAGGCGTTCGGCGACGTGCGCGGCGGGCGACTCGCGCGCGTCGCTCGTGTTCGGCTTGTACGCGAGACCGAGCAGCAGGATCCGGCTGCCTTTCGCGCACTTGCCCTGACGGTTGAGCGCGGCGAGCAACCGGCGAACCACGTAGTCCGGCATGTGCTCGTTGATCTCGTTCGCGAGCTCGATGAACCGGAACGGTGTGCCGAGGCGCCGTCGCACCTGCCACGACAGGTAGGACGGGTCGACGGGCAGGCAGTGCCCACCGACGCCCGGGCCGGGCGTGAACGGCATGAAGCCGAACGGCTTCGTCGCGGCCGCGTCGATCGCCTCCCAGATATCGACGTCGAGGTCGTTCGCGTACATCGCGAACTCGTTGACGAGCGCGATGTTGACGTGGCGGAACGTGTTCTCGAGCAGCTTCACGAGCTCGGCGACGCGTGGGTTCGAGACCGGCACGGTGCGCTCGACGAGCGTTTCGTAGAACGACTGCACCGCCGCGAGT
This sequence comes from uncultured Actinomycetes bacterium, assembly GCA_963837155.1. GTDB lineage: Bacteria > Actinomycetota > Acidimicrobiia > IMCC26256 > PALSA-610 > DASQHW01. The sequence goes on from CAWIMB010000001.1 coordinate 1,004,333, forward strand.
GATGGGGCGTCGATGCCGGAAACGACCTTCGGGACGTTCTCGAACGTCCATACGGTGTTGCCCGGGTCGATGCGCTCGGGGCTGTAGCCGAGGTGGAAGTCGATCGCGGCCGTCAGGCCGGAGCCCTTCTCGAGGATCGGCCGCACGAGCTCTTCGGTTGTTCCCGGATACGTCGTCGACTCGAGCACGACACAGCAGCCCGGTCGCACGTGCGGGGCGAGCAGTTCTGCCGCCCGCTCGACGAAGCTGAGGTCGGGCGCGCCCTCGGTGAGCGGCGTCGGCACGCTGATGACCGCGACGTCGAAGCCCGCGCACTCCGCGGGTTCGGAGGTTGCGAGGTAGCGGCCGGAGTCGAGCGCCACCTGCAGCGCTTCGGATGCGACATCGGCGATGAACGACGTGCCGGCGGTCAGCAGCCGGACGCGTTCGACGTCGACGTCGAAGCCGACGACGTCGTGGCCCGCCCCGACGGCGCGCATCGCGACCGGCAGACCGACGTACCCCTGTCCGACGATGACAACCCGCACGACTGGTTCCTTCCGTTCGGGCTCGGGGCGACGGTTGCGTTGCGGGGCGGGGAGGGTGCTTCCCTCGTCACGCGGTCGCCTCGCGCTCCTCGGGTCGCTCCCCGTGGCCATACCCAGATCGACGTCCGTATCCGTATCGGCCTCTATATCTGGGGGCCGAGGACTCGCGCCGACTGGGTGGCCTGGACGTGGCGGCGATGCTAACGGCTGGTCCCCGAAAAGCGGCGCACTCGCGTGGACGGCGCGGCCCCCTCGGATCAGTCCGTTTCGACCGCTTCCAGCGGAGACGGCGGGACGCCGAGTGCCTCCGCGACGGCGGCATTCACGACGCGACCGCGCATCGTGTTCACCCCGGCTGCGAGCGCCGGGTCGGCGCGGATCGCCTCGGCAACGCCCTTCGTCGCGAGCTCGACCGCGTACGGAAGCGTCGCGTTCGTCAGCGCGTACGTCGACGTGTTGGGCACCGCGCCCGGGACGTTGCCGACCGCGTAGTGCAGCACCTGGTGCCGCTCGAAAACCGGCTCGCTGTGCGTCGTCTCGTGGATCCCTTCGATACATCCACCCTGGTCGATTGCGCAGTCAACGATTACCGACCGCGGCCTCATCGCACCGATCATGTCGTCGCTCACAAGGACCGGTGCGCGCCCGCCCGGCACGAGCACGGCGCCGATCACCAGGTCCGCGTCCCGCACGGCACGCGCGACCGCGGCCCGGTTGCTCGCGAGCGTCTGGATGCGACCCTTGTGGATCTGGTCGACCCAACGCAGACGATCGAGGTTCTTGTCGAGCAGCAGAACCTCGGCCTCCATACCTTGCGCGATCCACGCCGCGTTCCAGCCGACGTTGCCGGCGCCGAGCACGACGACGCGCGCGGGCCGTACGCCGGGAGCCCCACCGAGCAACACGCCCCGGCCACCCTGGCGGCGTTCGAGGAAGTGCGCGCCGATCTGCGGGGCCATGCGGCCCGCGACTTCGCTCATCGGCGCGAGCAGCGGCAGCTGGCCGTTCGGCAGCTGCACGGTCTCGTACGCGATGCCCGTGGTGCCGGCTTCGATCAACCTCCGGCCGAGGTCCGGATACCCGGCGAGGTGGAGATACGTGAACAGCACGAGGTCGTCGCGCAGGAAGCCCAGCTCCGACGGCTGCGGTTCCTTCACCTTGAGCACGAGGTCGGCGTCGCCCCACGCGTCCTGCGCGCTGGCGACGATCGTGCCGCCAACCCGCGGTAGTCGTCGTCGGTAATGCTCGAGTCCACGCCCGCGCCGCTCTCGATGAGGACGCTCACCTTGTGGTGTGACATCTCGAGCACGCCATCGGGAGTGATCGCGACGCGGTGCTCGTCGGTCTTCACCTCGCGCGGGACGCCGACGACCAGCGGTGCGCTCACGTGCGAAATCTCGAGGCCACGTCGGTCATGAAGCGTTCGATCGTTTCTCGCGAGCCGAAATCACCGAACTGGCACACGAATCCCTCCACACCGCGTGCGACCTCTTGCGCGAGCGCGTCGGCGACCTCGCCGGCCGTTCCCGCAATTACGCCGCCCCACGAGCCGAAGCGTCGATGGACAGTAGCCGTGACCTCGTCGCGTTCGGCGGTGTTGGCGGCGAGGCCGATCGGATGCTGCGCGGAGATGCGCGCGTGCCCCGCCAGCGGACGCAGCTCGTCGAGCCGGTCGAGCGCATAGCCGGGGCAGTTCCACCAGTCGGCGTGGTCGCGCACCAACGGCATCGTGTGCAACGCGCCGCCGCCACCGATGTGCACGGGAATGTGCGGCTGCACGGGCACAGGCCGGCCCTGCGCGCCGCGCGAATGCGTAGTGCGCGCCCTTGTAGTCGAACGCTTCACCGCCGAACATCAGCGCCAGGATCTCGAGTGTCTCGCGCAACTTGGCGGCGCGCACAACAGCTGGTTCGTCGCCGAATCCGTACGTACGGAGCTCGGCCGGTACCGATCCCCAGCCGATCCCGAGCTCGAGCCGTCCGTTCGAGATCACGTCCAGGGTTGCGGCCATCTTCGCGAGCAGCGCGGGATGGCGGAACGGATCGCACAACACGAGATGGCCGATCCGGATACGTGTGGTGCGGGCGGCGAGCGCACTCGCAATCGTCCATCCCTCGAACGTGTCGACGTCGGGCGACATCGGCGCCGCGAGATGGTCCATCAGCCAGATCGAATCGAACCCCGCCTCCTCTGCGATCAGCGTGCGCTCGAGAATGCGATCGAAGCTCATCCGCAGCTGCGGAAGGTAGAGACCGAACCAGGGTGAGCGCACGGACGTGTGACTAGCGTGCTTTTCGATGGACCTGCAAGGCGCAGCCGCGATCGTCACGGGTGGGGCGAGCGGGATCGGTGCCGCATGCGTCACGCGTTTGCGCAAGGCCGGTGCTCGAGTCGCCGCGTTCGATCTCGTGGACGCGCCCGACGCGGACGTCTCGGTGCGGGTCGACGTGAGCGACGAGCAGCAAGTCATCGGCGGGGTTGCGAGGGCCGCGGCCGAGCTCGGCGGTCTCGACGTCGCCGTGCTCAGCGCGGGCGTCGGCGGCAGTGCGCCGCTGCTCGAGCTCACGACCGGCGAGTGGGATCGCGTGATGAACATCAACCTCCGCGGCGCGTTCGTCTGTTTGCGCGAATGCGGGCGCGCCATGACCAACGGCGGGTCGATCGTCGCGGTCACGAGCATCTCCGGTTTCCTTGCCGATCGCACGATGGCGCACTACGCGGCCTCGAAGGCGGGGCTCGCACAACTGGTGCGCTCGGCGGCGCGCGAGCTCGGTGCGCAGGGCATTCGTGTCAATGCCGTCGCGCCCGGTACGACCGACACGCCGATGTTCGCGCCGACCGAGCATCTGCCGGGCTACCGCGACCAGGTGACACGACGATCCGCGCTGCGCCGGCTCGGTACCGCCGACGAGGTTGCCCAGGCCGTCGTCGCGTTGTGCACGCTCGACTGGGTCACCGGTCAGGTGCTCGCGGCCGATGGTGGCGTGTCGCTGCACAGTCCCATCGACCCGAGGGAGTCCTTCGAGCAATGAGTGCGCGGGTCCATCACAGTGCGATCGTCGTACGCGATATCGACGCGTCGCTGCGGTTCTGGCGCGAGGGCATCGGCTTCGAAGTGCTGATGGACATGGTGTTCGACGGCGACTGGAGCACGCTGTTCGACGCGCGTAGCAATCGGTTGCGTTCGGTCTTCCTCGGCGACCCCGCCCATGCCGACGGGGGCATCGTCGAGCTCGTGCAATTCGACACGGGCGCCGATGCCGGTGCAGCTGAAGTCACGTCACCGCGCGGGGGCTTTTTCTTGTTGTCCTGCTACGTCGACGTCGACGCCACGCTCGCACGGCTCGCCGATCTTGGGCTCGGCGGTACGCCACGCCGCATCACCGTCCCCGCGCCCGGCGGCGCCGACGTGCAGATGGCAACGGTGGTCGACCCCGACGGCGTGCTCGTCGAGCTCATTGGCATTCCCTCCACTACATAGGGCACGCCAGGATCGAGATCGCGTCACCGTCGTTCACGGCGGGGATCGTGATCGTCACCTTTCCTGCTTTCGGGGCGGTGACGACCGACGCGGCCGCGATTGGCCCGGGGAGCGCGCCGGTCCCGGCCGGAAGGATCCAGGCCTGCACGGTGGCTGGTGCCGTTCCCCATGGCCAGTCGATCGTGACGGCAACCGACGCCGGTGGGAAAGCGTCGGGCGACGCGCACCAGGCGTTGACGGCGCGGTTGCAGCCCCAATGGCGTCCGATGAGCGCGCGTACCGCCGGCCACCCGTTGTCCCACGCGGCCAACCCACTGAGCTGCCACGACGCGCTCGATGTGACGTTCATCTTGTTGCCGATGGTGAGGTCGCCGTACAAGCGGTGCGCCCACCACAGCGCGGTGGTCTGGCCGTTCGGCGTGAACAGGCCGTCCAGCGTCGTGTTGCACTCGTCGCCGCTCCAGCAGGCACGATGTGCTTCACTCACGCCTCCGGACTCGATCGCCTCGAAGTACCCGACGGCCGAGCCCGCGAGCATGTGCCTGTCCTTGGCGCCGTACTCGTTGAGGATGATCGTGTTGTTCACGACGGTGCCGGGGTGGCGGGCCAGGACGGCCTTGGCCAGCGCAATGTGTCGATCGATGTCGCTCTGCAGGCCCCAGAAGTCGCCCGGCAAGGGCGCGGTGTTGTTCTCGTGCCACGAGATCGCATCCCACGTGACGCCGTTCTTCGCCGAATACGACAGGAACGTGTCGAGATCGAATTCCCGGGGGGCGCCCGGCGCCCACTGCAGCTCGCTGATGCTGGGGCCGACGATCTTGGCGGTCGGATCCGCGGTCTTGATGGCCCGCCAGGCGCGCACGTACGTCTCCAACCACCGATCGACGGTGATCGTCTTCACGTCCGCGGGGCTGAACTTCGGACAGCACAACCCGTTGGGTTCGTTCCACACGTCCCAGTATTTGGGCGACCAGCCCTCAGCTTTGGCCCGGCGGACCAGGTATTGCACGTAGGTCTCCCACACCCACCAGTTCGACCACGGCGTCATCGCGTAGCCGCCATGTTGGGGCGCGGTCACTTGCTCCCACAGCGTCGAGAGGACTTGCATCGGCGCCGCACCGACCTGACGCGCCGAGTGACTGGCCTCGCCCCACGCCAGGCGCCACGACTGCGGACGGAGCGCCGTCACCTTGGCGCCGTAGGTGGCGACCGAGTATTCGGTACCGCTCAAGAATCCCTGGGCGGCCAAGCGGACTTTGGTCGGTGTCGCCGGCGCCGACAGATGCACGCACATCGTCGCGGTCGCGCACGAGTTGCCGACGGGAACGGCGCCGGACGCCGTGGCCGGTCCCGCGCCCCACGAGTTTCGTGGGGTCGCGACCACCATCCAGGTGCCGGGCAAGATCGGAATCAGGTAGGAGTCGGGCTCGACCGTGTGACCGACGACGACCGAGCGGTACTTCACCGGTGTCTTGCCATCGACGCTGTAGAGGTCGAGTTGGAGCTCAGTCGCAGGCGTGCCGGTCGTGGCGTACTTCCACGTCAACCCGAGCTGTTGGTCACCCGGCACCATCATCGCGGTGAACGACGACGAGCCGGGCGGGCGCAGTGCCCGCCAAGGTCGGTGCCGGCTGAATGCCGGACCAGAGGATGCCGCAAAGCAGTGTCGCTGCGAGCGGCAACAGTCGTCGGTTTCTCCCCCGCAAACGAATCTCCCCCCGGAGAGGCCCGCCGGAGAGCAAGGCCGTGTCGGTGGGTATCGACGGGGGACACGAATTTCCTGAGTGCATCGATCGACAGCTTCCGTGCGTTGAACGTTCCGGTGCAGCGTGGCGGGCGTGGGAATTCGGGGTAGGCCGTCTTGTGAAGACGCTCCGTCCTGTTTGTTGGAGGCGATCCTGAATCCTGGACCGGAGTCCTAGTGGAAATCCGCCGATATGTCCTAATTGTACGTCGGCGGTGGCCGCTCGTCATTTTGATCGTGGTGGCCGCGCTCGCGTCGGGCTTCTTGATCACGAACCGCACGAACACCTACACGGCGACGAGCACGCTCTACGTCGGGTCACGCTCGATCGACATCGCGCCCCAGAGCGGTCAGGTTTCGGGCGATCGGGTCGCAGGCCTCGACCGCTTGATCGCGACGTTCACTGAGCTGGCGCGCACCCGTCCGATCGCGGCGGCCGCGGGCCGGCGTGCCGGGGTCCCGCTGTTGCCCGGCGAGATCCTGGTGGGCACCGCTGCCGCGCAGGTCCCTACTACGAACCTCATCCGCATCTCGTTCACCGGCCGCGATCCGGGATCGACCCAGGCGGTCGCGAACGCGATCGCGACATCGCTCGTTGATCAGGTCCGGAACTTCGAACCGCGTGACAGTGAAGTACAGACGGATCAAGTGCTGTCGGTCTATGACCAAGCCGGGTTTCCGGCTGTGCCGAATCCTTCCGAGCTGCCGCGCAAGCTCGCGCTGTCCGGACTCTTCGGGCTCATCGCCGCGGCGGCGCTGCTCGCGCTGCTGGAGTACCTCGACGTCACGCTGCGCTCGACCGACGACGCCGAACGCCAGCTCGGGCTGCCGGTGCTCGGCGTCGTGCCGTCCCTCGGTGACGAACTTCCGATCACTCCGGTCGTCGCAGTGCATGACGGCGCGCGCCCGTCTCGAGCCGGCCCGCTGTGGTCGGCGAAGCGGGCCACGACAAGGGAAGGGGCGTCCCCTGGCTAGGTTCGGACTTCGGGGCGGGCCGATGTGGTCCGGCACCAGGGCGTCGCGCGCAACGGCAGCCAAGGAGGCGTTTCCGCGTCGTCCGCGCGAATCTGCTCGTCGCGATCGCGCAGGTCGACCGGCCGGCCGTGGTCATCACGAGCGCGTCCGAAGGTGAAGGCAAGACGTCGACATGCATCAGCCTCGCGCAGGCGTTTGCCGCGACCGGTGCGCGCGTCGCGATCGTCGATCTCGACTTGCGCAAGGGCGACTCCCACCAGCTCCTCGGCGCGCACAACAAGAGAGGTGCGTCGGATGTGCTGCGCGGGTCGCGAGAAACTCGCGGACTGTATGCAGTACGTCGAGGTGCTCGGCTCCGAGGCCCAGCGCGAGGCCGGAATGTATTTCTTGGCCGCGGGTCCCCAGGTCAGCAGCCCAAGCGAGCTGCTGACCACCACTGCGTACTGTCGATCTCCTCGAGGGAGTGGCGGAGGAGGTCGACATCGTGCTCGTCGACACCCCGCCGGTGCTCCCGGTCGCCGACACGCTCACCATCGGCCGGCTCGCAGCCGGTGCAGTCCTCGTGGTCGAGGCGGGCGGGACGTCGGGCGCCGCGGCCCGGCGGGCGAAGGATGCCCTTACTCGGAATCAGACGCGGCTTCTCGGCGTGGTGCTCAACCGGTTCAACTCCAAGGCGGCGGCCGGCGTGTACGGCGGTGCGGGCGAGCGCGAATACGTCGACGACAGCCAAACGCTCGTCACCCCTCGAGAAAACGGCAGCGGCCGCGGCCGCACACGCGTGACGGACGAGGCCCGGCAATCGAACGGCTCGGGCCGCCCGCCGGCCACGATCGTGCTTGCCACGCACGCGCGGCCGGCGTTCCTCGCGGACTGCGTCGCGAGCATTGCCGCAGCCATGAGCGACCGCGACGAGCTGATCGTCATGGAGTGCTGCAACGATGAGGCAGGCGACCTGCTCGCGCACTTGCGATACGCGTCGTGCGGCACGTGTCAGAGCCGCACGCGGCCAAGACCGTCAAGCTCAACGGGGGCATTCGTACTGGCACGCGGCGAGCTCATCCTCATCACCGACGACGACTGCCGCGTCGCTCCGGAGTGGGTCGACACGATGACGCGACCGTTTCACAACCCGGCTGTCGGTGTCGCGTTCGGGCCAGTCGTCGGGCTCTCCGCCGCACCTGGTACATCCCCGGCCGTGATTCCGCCGGGGCCGGGCCCCACCGAGCTGTGGTTCTACACACACGGCGCTTCGATGGCCGTGCGCAGGACGGCGGTCGAAGCCATCGGCGGATTCGACGAACGGTTGGGACCCGGCGCGCCGGTGCACGGCGAGGAGGCGGACCTCGTCCTCCGGATGCTGGCGGGCGGATGGACCTGTGAAGTCGCGGACGCGCCGCACGTCGAGCATCTCGAGTGGCGCGACAACGACGAGAACCTCGCGAACCTGCGTGTTTACCAGCGCGGCCTGGGCGCGTACATCGGGCTCGCGCTTCGGCGCGACACGCCGCGCGGCCTGAAGCTGTTGCTGTTGCGCATGCACCACGAGCGCGTCTGGTGGGAGGAGCCGCGACTGCGCGGCTGGCGCTTCGGGCCCATGATGACCGTCACGTTCGCACGCGGGGTGCTGGCCGGTGTGCGTCTTCCGCCCCGTCGCTTCCTTCCGCAGCCGCAGGTGCCCGAACGCGTCGGCGCGGGCAAGGCGAAGCTCCTCTGGGTCACCGACGAGCCCCCCGATCGCAATCTCGGTGGCGGCAATATCCGGCAAGCTCGTCTGCTCGAGCGTCTCAGCGACCGGCTCGACGTGACCCTGTTGTTGGTCGGCCGACTCCGCGACGAAGCGGTACATCGCGACCTCGTCGAATGCTTCGAGGTGGCCGAACCTCGACCCGAACGGCGGCCCAGAAATCTCATCGAGCGGCGCGTCCGTGATGTCTGGCAAGCGCTCGCGCGCCGGCTTCCGTCGGAGGTTGTCGTTACCTCCCGCGTTCGACGCGTCATGAAACCCGTCCTCGACCGTCTTGCCGACGAGTTCGACGTTGTTGTCGTGCAGCACCTTGCAATGGCCCGCGTGCTGCCCGCACACCGCAAGTCACAGTGGATTCTCTCGGTGAACGACGTGCCCAGCGGACGTGCCCGTCAAGAGCGCGCGGGCGCCGGCCGCCGGCAGCGATGGCTCCTCTCCCGCGATGCGGTGAAGGCGTCGCGTTACGAGCACCACGTGGTCTCGACGTACGACGGCGTGATCGTCGTCAGCGACGAGGACGCCACAGCGCTCGCCGGGCCGGGACGGGAGCGGGCGCGCGGGCCGGTCATTGTGATACCGAACGGTGTCGACACCGACGTCCTCACGCCCACGCCATTGCCCGCGGCGCCGAACGTCCTCCTCCCTGCCAGCCTGAACTACCGCCCCAACATCCTCGGTGCGATCTGGTTCTGCGATGAGGTGTTGCCACGAGTGCAGGCGAAAGTGCCGGACGTGCGTTTCGCACTTGCCGGGCGCCAACCGGTTTCCCAGATCCTTGCGCTGGCAGGGCGCTCGGGTGTCGAGGTGCACGCGGACGTGCCGCGCATGGCGCCGTGGCTCGAATGGGCGCGCGTCGTTGTGGTTCCGTTGCATGTGGGAACCGGGACGCGGCTCAAGGCGCTCGAGGCGATGTCCGCGGGTCGGCCGGTCGCGGGAACGCGCATCGGTCTGGAGGGACTCGGGATCGTCGACGGCATTCATGCACGCGTTGTCGACGAGGCGGAGACCATGGCCGACGCCATCGTCGAGCTCCTCACGTCGGATGCGACGGCCAATGCCCTCGCGGCCGCGGGTCGACAACACGTCGAGGATCATTTTCGATGGCAAGCGCTGGGCGAGCACGCCGCCGCGGCTCTCGAGGCGGCTGCCGGCGCTCGACGCTCAGCTCGTTGAGCGAGAACGCGAGCCGAGCGTGCGCTTCACCTTGCGTACGCCGCGCCACGCGAGATCGCCGACACGGAGGGGCGGCTCGGCGGAATAGAACGGCTGGTCGTACCAGTCTTGGCTGAGGTCGCCCTCGGTCACACGCCGGTACGCGACCCACTTCGACGTTTGGCGCAGTGTGCTCCAGCGCGGGTCGCCGTCGAGGAACCGGCACAAATGTGCGACGGCCGGCAGCGGGAGGTCGTCGACAATGAGCACGCCATTCGGCCTGAGGCGTGACCCCGCGTAGTACCAATCGATCATCGGTGCCGGGAAGCCGTGGTTGCCGTCGATCAACACGAGGTCGAGTGGTTCACGGGGCAGCATCGGCAGCACGTCCTCGGAGCCGCCGACCTCGAATTTGAGTGCCGCGGTATCGATGCCCTGCATAGCGCAGTACGCAGCGATGCGATCAGCTTCTTGTTGCGATGGAGTGACACAGGTGTGTTGCGCACCGGCCGCAGCGAGCACGATCGTCGAAAGTCCGGATCCCGTCTCGAGCGTGCGTGTGCCCGGACGGGCGTGCTCGGCGAGCAGCAAATAGCAATCCCGGTCTGTCGACCAGACGCCGACCTCGGGATCATCGCTGCCGTCCATCTCGTGCACCGCCGGAGGGTCGGCAAGCAGTCGATCGACGAAGGCCGGCGCGGACTCAAGCATCGGAGCCGAAGCTTAGTTCGGACGCCCTTGGGTACCACTTGCTCGTGACGATCGGGACGCCACGCGCCTCGCGCCCCGATGCAGCTCCCGATATCAGCGTCGTCGTTCCGACGTACCGCCGGCCGGAGCTGCTAGGCCGGCTCATTCATGCATTGGAACAGCAGACGCTTCCGCCCGAACGTTTTGAAGTCGTCGTTGTCGACAACGCCTCGCCCGACGACACATCGACGCAACTGGCACAGCTCGCCTCATCTTCCCCTCTCCGTCTCAGGTCTCTCGTCGAATCTCGGCGGGGACCGGCCGCGCCCCGAAACACTGGATGGCGCACGACAAGCGCGCCAGTCGTTGCCTTTACCGACGACGACTGCGTCCCGCACAACGGTTGGCTGGAGGCCGGTCTCGCTGCGATGACGGCGGACGACGCGATCGGCGTCGTGCAGGGTTACACCACGCGGCCGGAGGGAACGGAACTGGGCGATTGGACATTGTGGCGGGAAGTAACTGCGCCCAGCCCCTGGTTCGAGGCGTGCAACATCTTCTATCGGCGCGCCGCGCTTGAGCGCACCAATGGGTTCGATGAGGAAATCGCGAACTATGGCGAGGACACAGCCCTCGGCTGGGCGGTCCTGGAAGCGGGCTGGCGGCGCGGCTTCGCCGAAGGGGCGGTCGTCCATCACGACGTCGAAGAACGCGGCGTTCGCTACCACCTGAAGACTGGATTGCTCGAGCGCAATGTTGCACGACTGGCAAAGCGTTACCCGGACTTCCGCAATGACGCTTTCTGGCGTCCGTGGGTGTTTAGGCGCGACGACGCGCTCTTCAGCCTTGCGATTGCCGGCATCGCGCTCGCACCGTGGCGGCGGTCAGCGCTGCTGCTCACCGTGCCGTACCTGCGCCGGTTGCACGCGCGCCTTCCCGCCGGCCGTCGGCGTGTGCGCTATCTCGTTGAACTGCTCCTCGTCGACGGAGCAAAATTTGTGGGCATGCGGGTGGGCTGCATTCGTTATCGCATCGTCGTGGTCTGAGTACCGCGTCAGCACGCCCCTCTCCGGGCGGCGAGGAAACTCATGAGCCGTCTCGAGTTCCCTCCCGCGCTCGAACTCGATACTCGTCCGGAGAGCCTTGGCACGTGGCTCCGTGGACTGTGGCGCAGCCGTAGCCTCCTTGTTGCGCTCGCCCACAAGGACTTTCGGGTGCGGTATAAGCGTGCGTCGCTTGGGATCCTGTGGTCGATCGCGCTTCCGCTGTTTCAGTCGCTCGTGATGGTCTTCGTCTTTTCCCGCGTAGGCCGTTTTGGAAGCGGGACGGGCTTCAGCTACGGCGGATTCGTCCTCGCCGGAATGGTGCCGTGGTTGTATCTGTCGTCGTCCATCGCAGCCTCTACGACTGCGATCGTGGACGCGACTCACATCACCGACAAGGTGTTCTTCCCCCCGCGGTGCTTCCACTCGTCCCCCCGATGTCGAACCTCGCCACGCTCGCAATCTCAGCATCGATCCTCCTCGTCGCGTTGCCTGTCATGGGCGCGGGAATCTCCTTGCGGTTCGCGCTCATCATTCCTGCGGCTCTGCTCCTATTCACGTTCACTGCGGCGCTCGGGTTGGTCCTCGCCGCGCTGTTCGTCTACTTCCGCGACGTCAAGTTCATGGTGCAGGCGGTATTGCTCGTCTGGCTCTACGTCACGCCGATCGTGTATCCGCCGAGCGCGCTGAAGGGCGCGGCCCAATGGCTGGATTTCAATCCCCTCACCGGGATCGTCGGGCTCTTCCAACGAGCTGCGGTGGACGCGCCCGTGCCGTCGCCACGAGCGCTCGTCGTATCGGTGGTAGCCACGATTGTTCTGGCGCTCGTGGGAGTCACGGCTCATCGTCGCCACGACCGACTCTTCGTCGATCTACTATGACCGTGCCTGCGATCGAGCTCCGCGGGGTTTCCAAGCGGTATCGGAAGATCCAAGAGCGCAGCCTCCTGCGATCGCTCATACCGTTCGGCCCGCCTAACCGAACGGAACTCTGGGCGCTGCGCGACATCGACCTGTGTGTGGAACCTGGCGAGACGGTCGGCGTGATCGGGCGAAACGGTGCCGGCAAGTCAACGATGCTCCGCTTACTCGCGGGTGTGACTCGCCCCACAACCGGCTCGGTTGTGACGCGCGGTCGAGTCGCGCCTCTCCTCAGCGTTGGTGTCGGATTCCATCCCGAGATGACCGGACGCGAGAACATCTACGTCAACGGCATGCTGCTCGGGTTCGGCAGATCTCAACTCGACTCGCTCTTCGACGAGATCGTGGAGTTCGCGGAGCTCGCGGAGTTCATTGATACACCGGTGAAATTTTATTCCTCCGGCATGTATCTGCGGCTGGGCTTCTCGGTCGCGATCCACGTCGAACCAGATGTGTTGCTCGTCGACGAGGTGCTCGCGGTTGGTGACACCGACTTCCGCCTTCGCAGCTTTGACCGCATGCGAGCGATGCAACAATCGGGTACCGCTCTGCTATTCGTGAGTCACTGGTTGCAGGCGGTACAGCTGCTCTGCCCGCGAACCGTGTGCATGCATCAGGGCCGCGTCGAATTCGATGGTCCGACCGACGCTGCGATTGCTCGACACCACGAAGTCCTCACACGCGATGCGCTCTCGCAGACACGAGATCAGGAGAACGTTCGAGTGGTGACGCGAGAGCTCGTCGATGCCGGAGGACGCGCGCGGCGGCCACAGTTCACCAGGACGAACTGTTGACCTACCGGGCCAACCTGCGCTTCGAACGGGCGGTGGAGAGCCCGCAGGTGTTCTTTCAAGTGTTCGCTGAGGACAGCACGATGCTCTACCAGATGCAGACCCGACTGGGAGAGGCGTGGCGTTCGTTCTCCGCTGGCGAGGAGACCAATGTCGCCGTCAGTTTTCTTCCACGCTTCGGCGGTGGAGGCACATTCCGTATTGTCCTCGTCGTTACCAACACCGACACGTCAAGCACGCTCCTGCAAGATCGAGGCGGCCCTGCCTTCTTCGTCCCGCCGCGCCGGGGTGTGACCGGTGTTGGTGATCTGGAAGCCGTGATCATGATGGATGAAGAGAACCGAACGGACCACCGCTCCAAACGGTTCCGCGCCAAGCCCGCTCTCGAAAGCTCATAGTCCGGGTCATACCGAGGTCGTCGAAAAGTGCCCAAGCGTTCGCTGCGTTATAGAGGGTTCGGTCTCACGATCGAGATCCCCGATCGAGTCCGGCGCGCGGTTCGCCGATGGCGCCCGAGGCCCACGCCTCCTGCGCCGAGGCTTCTCGTGCAAACTCCTCCCCGCGTCGAGGTTGACTCCCGTACCCGTCAGCGGTCGTACTGGACCGACTTCGCGACGAACCGACCCTCCGATGCCGAGGTACCCGACGGAGACGAGATCGCGTCACATTCGTGGTATCACTCGATCGAGCTGCCCGACGGGTCGGTCACGCCCGGTCGTTTTGACCATCGGCGCGTACTGTCTCACTACGGTCTTCCGCGGGACCTCTCGGGGAAGCGCGCACTCGACGTCGGCAGCGGCGACGGCTTCTGGGCGTTCGAGCTCGAGCGGCGCGGCGCCGATGTCACGAGTCTTGATGTCGAGACGTTCGCGGACGTCGATCTCCCGCCGGCGTTGCACGAGATCTTCGCCGAGCGGCCGGTCAACCTTTCGTTCCGCCGAGGGCTCGAAATCGCGCAGCGTCGTCTTGAATCGAAGGTCAAGCTGCTCAACATGCCCGTCTATGCACTTGACCCGGACGAAGTGGGCACCTTCGACTTCGTACACGCCGGCGACATCTTGTTGCACTTGCGTGATCCTGCGCTCGCGCTTGCACGTCTGCGGGCGGTCACGTCCGGAGATTGTCTGATCGTGGACTACTTCGATCCCGCGCTCGATGCACTCGGCGCGGGGCCGGGTCTCACGCGCTACGCAGGCGGATGGGATGACGTGACCTGGTGGGCGCCGGCGCTCAGCACGCTGGTTCAGATGGTCACCGACGCAGATTTCGCGCAAGTGCACGTACTGACGACGTACCGGCTTACCGAAGATGACGGCGGTGAGGGACGCTGGCGGGCCGTTCTATGGGCGCGTACGTGACGTGCGACCAGGCGACAGGCCTCTGCGGTGCGCCTCACAACGTGGCCGTCGACGACTCTGATCGGACGCCGATCGGCGAGAAATCGACGTCGGCATAGTAAGCCGCGAGACGCGCGACGCGTGCCATTCGTTCGGGTCCGAACCGTGCGCCGCGCCCGCGTACGCCTTGATTGAACCGAGGCTTCGCCCGCGCGACTTCCTCGACCCTGGCCAACGACGCCGCCGCGAGTCCGAACGGCTCGCCGACGTGCCGGCAAACCAACTCGATGGCGCGCGCTGTGTCCTCAGTGATGTGTTCGTAGCTCAGTACGAGCAAGTCGACAGCGTTGCTCGCAGCGGCTCGCATCCATCCCGCGTAGAACTGGATGTACCAGGGCGCCGCGACATCGGTCAGAAAGTCCAACATCGACTCGTCGTCACGTAGGAGGTCTCGATCCTCGACGAGGGCGACGGGAACGTCAGGCCCCTCCTTACACATGTGATCCCACAGGCTCATCAGACAGTCGAAGAGATCGCGGACGATCAGCACCGGAGACGTCCCCACCTCCTGGAGAAGTTGATCGGTGGCCGCGGAGTATCGAGTGTGCGATTGCAGCACAACGGAACGGTTGCGCAGCGCGAGGGTCGCGAAAGTGTCGAATTCCTGCTCGCGACGACCGAAGAAGGGGACCGCCGGAACGACGCGGCGCCCGGTCGCGGCCCCTACGGCATAGGCAAAGAAGGTCGAGGCGCTCTTCGGAAAGCACACCAAGAAGATCGGCGTGCCCCTGCCGCTGTGCGCTGCCTCTTGAAAGGAGTGCGGTCGCTGGTTCCGGTAGGCGCGGACGGCGCCTGCGGCTGCGAGCCGTAACGCTCGTAGATTCAGCGAGAGCGACTTCCAGCGGCGTGCAGGCGCGTACGTCGCGCGCACGACCTGCTACGCGCGCGCAGGCGAGTCGGAGTCCGGCTTCGGCGCCGGCGATCGTTTCGAGCGCGGCGAGTCGCGACTTCGTTGGGTTGGGAATCATGGACGGCGTCTTCTGCGAGGAGAACACGAAGTTCTGATTTCGCCAGTCTGCGAGATCGATCGAGACGCGCAGCAATCGATCGATGTCTTTGCCGAACTCATGGAATACGAGGTAGTCATCAGACCGGTTGCCGTGATACGACGGTTCGAGAAGGTGGTGGATCCGTTCGCCGTTGTGCCGGGCGCGGCAACGCGTGAGGGTGTTCCATATTACCGGTGTCGTGAAAAGTACGAGGCCATCCTGTTTGATAACGCGGCGGCATTCGTCGGCAGCGCGTCGTGGGTCGTTCACATGCTCGATGGTGTCGCTGTGCATGAAAAGGTCAAACGTATCGTTCGAATACGTCATGCATTCGATGTTCTGGTGTGAGTCAGAGCCGTACTCGGCGTATGTGAGATAGTCGAGCTGCGTCAGCGTGGAATGAAGCTCATGGCACACGTTGAGCTCGCAGACGCGGAGCCTGTGGGCATTCGCGACCGGTACCCACTCCTTCAGCGAAGACGTGCCGAAGCCGTACTTCGACTCGAGGATCGCCTTGGCGAGTCCCTGCGCGCGGAGATTGACGCCGCAGTGTGCGCAGAGTGTTCCCTCACGGCGATTGAACAGCCGCGCGAGCCGATCAGAAATGCCCCACGTCCGCTGCAGGGTTTCGTCGATCGCGACGACGAAGCGGTAAGCGGCCGGCTCGCCGCAGTTGTAGCAATGCATCGGATTGGCTATTCCCCGCATTGAGGCCGATCAGACGGTGCCGGCACGATGGCGGCCCCGTTCTGTGCCTGAACCCCGTCCCGGCTCGCTCGGTCCCTGCCGCACGAGGTCTGGTCTGACATCCGGCCACCAGGACAACGACTTCCGAGACCGCGGCTACGGCGCGCGAATGGCCGGGCTCGGGAAGGTTGGTGTTTGCTAACGAGGATGACCGTCGAGATGATGTCAGAGATCGGCCGGGCCTACCTCGAGCTGCTCAAGCGGTCTGTGCTCGGATTGACGGTTGGCCCCGCGACGCTGTACATGCCGAAGGGCCGCGGCCGTAGCCGCCCTCGCAACTGGATCATCGGCGCGTTGCAACGCCGGGGTGGCGCGGTACTGGCTGAGCCCGTGCTATTCGATCTCGCCTCGAACACGGAGGGGACGGTTTCGGTGTGGGGGCTTCCGCCGTGGCCAATGACGATGATCGGGTCGGTGCGGCTCGAAAACGTTGGGGAGTGCATTCGCAGAGTGATTGCCGACGGGGTCCCCGGCGATGTGATCGAGACCGGCGTATGGCGTGGTGGCACGTGCATTTTCATGCGGGGTGCGCTGCGGGCGCACGGCGTCACTGACCGCACCGTCTACGTCGCGGACTCCTTCGCCGGAGTTCCACCGCCCGACGCCGATGCGTACCCGGCCGACAAAGGCCTCGACTTGTACACGTGGCCCGGCCTCGCCGTCAGCCTCGCGGAGGTCAAGGCGAACTTCGCGCGCTACGGCCTTTTGGACGAGCAGGTGACGTTCGTCGAAGGCTGGTTTCGCGACACGCTCCCGACCCTCCGTGGACATACGTGGTCCGTGGTGCGCCTCGACGGCGATCTGTACGAATCGACGATGGACGCGCTCGAGAACCTGTATCCGGACCTCGCAGCGGGCGGTTGGCTCATTGTCGACGACTACGAGATCCCGGCCTGCGCCGAAGCGGTACACGATTACCGCGAGCGGCAGGCGATCACCGAGCCAATCGTCGCGATCGATTGGACCGGGATCTGCTGGCAGAAAAAGGGTTGAGCGCTGCGACTTGCCGTTGCATGCGACCGCGCCGACTAGGGCGGGTCGTCTGCCCCGTGTTGGGGTCGATGCCAGCCCTCTGTTGCCAGTCGTCACCCCACTTGCGTCGCAGTCCGGCGATCAGCACGGGATACCCGCGCTCCGCGTACTCTTGGAGCCCGCCCTCGAACACGGTCTTGCCAGTCGTCGACTTCTCGTGGTGCAGGTATGCCCGCTCGGTGACTGCGACGTCGAGGCCGGTGGCGCGCACGCGCAAGCAATAGTCAACCTCGGCGCCCCACCCAATCGGCGCGAATGTCTCGTCGTCGAGCAGCCCGACCGAGTCAATGGTCGACGCCGGCACGAACATGCAAGTGCCGTCGACGAACTCCGCGGTGTAGTGCGTCGCTCGCGGCCGATACTGCTCGACCGGCCCCGTATAACGCGGACGTTGATGGTGCCAGTAGCAGTCGTACACGGGTCCGACCAATCCCGCCCCGGACTCCTGCCAGCCGCGTAACAGGCCGGCGATGAAACCGATGGAGAGACGGGTGTCGTTGTTGAGCCAGACGAAGCCGACGTGATCGGGTCGTCGTCGTTCGATCGTGCCGAAGTTCGTCCCGCCCGCCCACCCCAGGTTGGAGCCCGGACGAAGCACGTTCTCGTCGCCGACCGCTGGGTAGTCGCCGCGGTTGTCGACGACGACGACGTCGGCGAGCTCGGATTCGCGCCGCAAGTCACCGAGCAGCTCGTGCGTCATCTCGTGGTGCCCGTGCACGGGCACGACGACCAGCGCGCGACCACCCATGCCGCCGGTCTGCTTCACGACGAGACCCCCCGTCGTGTGCGTACCGCTCGAAGACGCGCGTACGCCGGAAGTTGCAGCGCCTTCGGAAGCCGGCGGATCACCCGGGTCGCCGCGGTGCGTTCGAGCAGCGGCGCCCCGCGCCACGGTGTCATCGCGAGCGTCCGCAGGTATCGCTCGCGGAACGGGTGCTGGCAGAGGTAGTGCCAAGGCTTGACGAAGCTTGGGCCCTCGAAGTGCACGATCGCCGACGCCGTGACCGCGGCCCGAAGCGCAGTTTCACCGAACACATTGCGCGCCAGTGGTTCCCAGAACCAGAAACTGTTCATCGCGTTCCACCGTGGCTCGAGGTGATGCCAGCGGTCCGCGAAGACGACATTGAGCGCGTCCTGATCGAACCATAAGAGGTCATGGCGCGTCGTCGTGACGTACTTCGCGATCGTCTGGAGCGTGTCCTCCGCACGCATTGCTGCGAGATTCATGACGAGCACACCGGCGTTGAAGTAGCAACGCGGATCTGCAATGCCGAGCTGCTCGATGTGCGGCCATTGATTGGGCTCGACGACATTCGACACAGCAGCCAGCGGGACGCCGTCGAGGGGCATCGTCCACAACGGCTCGACCGAATCGACCGTGAGGGTGTCGGCGTCGAGATAGATGATGCGATCGAGCTCCGGAAGCATCTCGGGGAGCAGAACTCGGATCCAACTCGTGCGTCCGCCGAACTCGGGACCCTTCGACGGCAACATGCCCAGCCGTTCGGCATCGGCGGCGTGGAACGAGATCTCGCCGTCGTGGTTTCGCACCATCGCCGCGAAGCGATCTTGCACCGCCTCGGAGAGGTCGCCATCGTGCAGGATGTGCACGTGCATGGGCTGCCGTGTCGAATGCTGACAAGAGAGCACGGCAGCAGCGCACCACGGAAGGTACGTCGTGTCAGTCGCCAACGCGACATGGACGACCAGGTCAGACATCACCTCGGCGTCTCATACCGCCCGACGGAACAGGAGAAACTGGTCGGTCACACGGACGAGCTCTTGGACCGCGGGATCATCGAGCACCGGTTCTGATGCGGACAGCTCGTACCCCGCCGCCTCCACGAGCGGCCGGAAGTCCCGACGGTTGCCGTTGCGCTCGAACGCGAGCAGCTCGTCGCGGTCGTTGGGGACGATCAGCAGGTAAGGGATGCGGAGGTGCTCGATCCAGTCGAACCACCAAGAAACCGCTTGGTACGTGCATTCGGAGAAGCTGTGGATGTTCACCGCGAGATCGAAGTACGCGGGCTCGACCGCGCCTTGCAGCTCAGGTAACGCGACGACGCGTGCAGGGGGCAATACGCCGCGGTACCGGAGGTAGTACTCGCAGAGGAACGTCGACTCGGGAATCGCATCGACGCAGCAATAGTCGTCGAGGTCTGCGGCCGCTTGGATCATGCGATACGCGGTGCGGCCATAGCCGGCACCGATGTCGAGCACGCGGAGGTGTGGGCGGTCGAGGATCCCGAGGTGGCGGTCCAGAAAGAGGAGCTCGTTGACCGAATCCAGGAGGTCCCGGCTGACCGTAGGCGCTCCTGGATACGAGAAGGTCCAACACCCGAACGCACCATCCTCGCCGAGCTCGTCAAGCAACTTCCGCGTGTCGCGTTGTCGCACATATTCGGTGAAGATGAAGTACTTGAGCGCCATCGCGCGCGGCCATTCGCGGTAGTTCCAAACGAACGGGCTCTCACCGCGGAAGTACCGCATGTCGAGCTGGCTCGAGAGCAGCTGGTCGTTCCACAACGACGGGACCGTCACCGGGAACGCACACGCGGCGTACGCATCGCGCAACGAGACCAGCCGGGGATCGTCACCGGCGAGGTCCGCGGCGGCGCCGGGAGGGAGGGGCGTCGTGTCGTCGTAGCGCTCTGTCAGCATCTTCCACTCGCGGGGCGACATCGACTGCTCCGCCTGGTCGAGCCAGCGCTGCATCTGCCTTCGCTCCGGGCTCTCAACGAGCGCCTGAACGTTGCGCCAGCCGCTCCGCAGCCTCCGGCTTAGGCCGGGCCGGCTGCCGAGTATCCGGCGCAGTGCGCGCGCGGGATCAGGCTCGTTGCTCATGCACAGCGGAGTATGTCATCGGGCTCGGCGACGGCACGATCGAGCGATTGGGTTTCAACGCCACAACGCCCGTGGAATACATGTCCTTATGCCCGATGTCGCGGTCAATCTTGAAGTGTGGCAGAAGAACTGGGATTGGTCGCAAGAGGGCGAGGAATGGTCGGCATCGTGGGGCGGAACCCCAGCTCTTTGGTTCGGCACCTTGCTACCCCGCATTCACTCGTTCATCCCGACGGGCACGATCTTGGAGATCGCCCCCGGGTACGGCCGCTGGACGCAGTTCCTCCTGGGCATGTGTGACCAACTCGTGGTTGTCGATCTGACGCCGCGCTGCATCGAGCACTGCCGCGAGCGCTTCACGCATGCATCCAACATCGAGTACCACGTGAACGACGGCCGGTCGCTCGAAATGGTCGCCGACAAGTCGATCGACTTCGTCTTCAGCTTTGACTCCCTCGTACACGCCGACGCCGATGTCCTCGATGCTTACCTCTCCCAACTCGCCCGCAAGCTGAAACCAAACGGCGTTGGTTTCTTCCACCACTCGAACGCCGCCGAGTACCGCGCGTTGACAATGCTCACGTTCGGCACGCCGGCTCGCATTCGCAGACGGCTGATGCAGTCGGGTGTCCTCATCAACATTGAGGCGTGGCGGGCCCAGGACATGAGTACGCGGAGGTTTCGCGCGCAATGCGACGCCGCCGGGCTCGCGTGTGTCTCCCAGGAGAAGATCAACTGGGAATGCGGGCCGTATCTGACCGATGCGCTCTCGATCTTCACACCTCGGGGTTCCCGGTGGGAACGTTCACCGCGCGTCACGCACAATCCGCTCTTCCGGCGAGAGTCGCGACGCATAGCCGAGCACTATGCCGAGTCGTCGTATCCGCAAGGTTCCGGATCGCGAGGAAGGTCGAGCGTCCGGTCCTTGGGCCGACCATTCTGAAAACGAACGGCGGCCGCGACATGCCACTCCTCGAGTACGTCGGCGAGGCCGTTCACGTCGAGCTGATCCGCGGTGCGGATCCCGCCCATGACGATCCGCCGTCGAACCTCCGTATCAGCGTGTACAAGGGACACCGCGGCCGCGAGCGCGGGCGAGTCGCCGGCAGGAAACAACACGCAGTTGTAGCCATCACGCAAGAATTCAGCCGATCCGCCGGCGCCGCTCGCGACGACAGGGGTTCCGCACGCCATTGCTTCGATCGGGACGAGCCCGAATGGCTCTTCCCACTCGGTCGGGAACACGAGCACGTCGACCGCCGCATACCGCGCCGCGAGCTCGTGCCGTTCGAGCGATCCAAACGTGACGCGGTCCGCGACGCCGAGCTCGTGAACGAGTTGCGAATATCGCGCGCGCTCTTTGGCCGCGCCGCGGCCGTAGCAGGCAAGTGTTGCCTCTGGCGGAAGATGGGGGAGCGCGCGCAGAAGCGTGTCCACACCCTTCGTCGGGTCGAGTCGTCCGACGTACAGGAGGCGCGGTCCAGAATCGCGATCGCGCGGCGTTTGAACGAATGGAAACGCGTCGCGTTCGATGCCGCTGTAGACGACCGTCGAGCACGCGTACTCCCCCGGGTTCTGCGCCATGACGCGCCGCCTGGTGAAGTCGCTCACGAAGCAGAACGCACTGCTATCTCCGCTGTCTCCGATGTTGCCAACGGTGGTGGACAGACCGGTCACCTTTTCCACCACCCGCCCCGCGAGGGAACGCACGGCGCCGCCGGAGAACATCGACGTCCACGCGTCGACGCGCTCTGCGTACCCGGGCCATTCATCGCAGACGACGTACACGACCGGGATATTGGTTCGCTCGAGCTGGCGAACGATGCTCGCCGATATGGCCACCATGTGCCAGATCGACACGACGTCGGGGCGGTGCTCGGCGAGGTGTTGCGCCAGCGTGCGGCGGTTGTGTCGCTCGATGGCGACGCGTTCCCGGACGGACGGCCGAGCCCGGCTCGCCTCGTACAGATGTGGGCGAAGCTCTCGGTACACCCGCTGCTCGTGCGTGGCATCCGCCGGGGCCGCCCCGGGTAGAGATTCGTCGCCGCACAGGATGCGCACGTCGTGACCACGCGCGATGAGCCGCTTCATCACGTCGAAGCACGACAGCTCATAGCCGCCGAAATGGTGGGGCGGATACCAGCTTGTTATCGTGAGGATGCGGGCCATTGACGCGAGCAGATGTGATCGGGCGGCAAGACATCAGCCTATGAGCGCCACCGTCCCCCCTGCCGAAAGTACGCGCCCGTGACGTCCTTCGTGTCGCATGCGCGACGACGCGCGCTCTCCTTGTGGCCGTGGCTCGTTCCGATTGCAGTCGCGGGCTTCATCTTCCTGCGACGAGGAAGCCTGCTGCCGAGTGGAGTTTCTGCCCTGCTCGCGCTGACGGTCGTGCTGATCGCGTCCCGCCGTCCGGACCGGTGCATCCTCTTCCTGATCGTGGGCCTCCCGTTCCAAGGGCTGGTGCTCGCCCAGTTCTACGCGTGGGGCGTGCCGGGCTCGATCGTGAGGCCGCTCGGCGGTTGGAAGGAAGTGGTCGCGCTTGCGGTCGTCGTTGCCGGCGTGCGGGGGTTCCGGGCGAGTGGCCGCCGTCTCGACAATCTCGATCTCCTCGCGCTCGGCTACATCGCGATCCTCGTTGTGTATGCGGTCCTCCCGCACTTGTTCGCGCCTGGCGCACCGGCCGCGTTGAACGCACGGTCGCTTGCGTTTCGATACAGCGCCACCTTCGTTGTTCTCCTGCTCGCCGCCCGCCACGCGCAGCTCCCGAGGGACTTTGCTACACGCGCGGCGCGCGTCGTGCTGATCGTCGGTGGCGTCGTCGCCGCGATCGCTGTATACGAGTACTTCTTCTCCGACGCGTGGAACTCGTTCATTGTCGATCGCGTGAAGTACCTCAAGTACCAAGTAGAAGTGCTCGACGCGAGACCGTTCAGCATGACGGACGTTCGTCGGTACAACACGGTCGGCGGTCGCGACGTGCTTCGCGCCGGTTCGGTCTTCCTCGATTCTTCGCCGTGCGGATTCTTCTTGCTGCTGCCGTTCGCGGTCGCGGTCGAACGGCGGCTGCGCTCCGGGCGCGGTGGCGGCGCGCTGCTCTTTATGATCAGTCTCGCGTTGCTCTTCACGCAGACCCGCGCCGCACTCATCGGCGCGCTTGTGATCGTCTATCTTGCGGTCCGCCCTGCGGCCGGTCGTACCTCGCGCCGGCGAGTGCAGTTCGGGTTCATCCTCGCCGCCGGCCTAATCCTCGCGGTGCCGGTCGCGTCGGCAACCGGCCTGAACGATCGCATCACGACCGCCACGAACGGACAGGACCAATCGGCTACCGACCACGAGAACTCTTTCTGGGACAGTGTCGAGGTCCTGCACCAGAGCCCGTTCGGGAAGGGTCTCGGGACGGCGGCCGGTATCGGGCAGCGGTTCATTCCCGCAAGCGCCACCGTCAGCGAGAACAACTATCTGCAGGTCGGCGTCGAGACCGGGATCATCTCGATGATTGTCTTCGGTGCCCTCATGATCGTGTTGGTCCGGCGATTGACGCAGGCCACGCGCCGTGTCCCCGACCTCGGCGTCGCGGCAACTCGCAGCGCCGCGATCGCGCTCGCGATCGGCGCATTGTTCCTCCACACCTGGGACGAGTTTGCGGTCTCGTGGACCTTCTGGGCAATGGCGGGCGTCGCGATCGGTGCGGCGGAAGGGGCCCGCCGACGGGCCTCGGTTCCGCCGGCCACGGAGATCGCAGCACGATGATCCGCGTCGGATTCGATGTCACCGCGCTCCTCGCGGGCAACACCGGAGTCGCGCGGTATGTACGCGAACTCGATCGCGCCTTCGCCGAGCACGACGTCGAGTTGATCCGCTTCGCGATCGGACGCGGCGAACGCCGGGACAAGATCCCACCCGAGACCCGCTGGGTGCGGGTCCCGCTCCGCCTCATCCATCGAATGTGGTCATTCTCGGGCGTCCCGTCCGCGGAATGGCTCGCTCCTGGATGCGATGTCGTCCATATCCCCGACTTGGTCCCACCGCCGACGCGCCGACCGCTCGTCGTAACAGTGCACGACCTCGTTGCGCTGGAGCATCCCGAGCTCCAACCTCCGAAGTTCGCGGCGGTGCAACGCATCCAGCTGGCTGCCGCACACGATCGAGCAGCGATCGTTCTCAGCGACTCGCGGGCGACTGCCGACGCGCTCTGTCACCGCGGCGTCGACCCGGCGCGCATCATCGTGGCGCCGATCGGCGTGACGACGCTGCCTGCTCCAGATCGGTCGATCGTGCCGCCACATCCCTATCTGCTGTTCGTCGGTTCGCTCATACCTCGCAAGGGAGTGGATGCGCTGGTCGCCGCGTTCGCGCGCGCCGACATCTCCGATGCGGTGCGGCTCGTGCTCGCCGGTTCGCCGGCATGGGGAACAAGCGCCATCCTGGCGGCGGCCGAGCGCTATGGCGTGAGCGAGCGCGTGATCCGCACTGGGCGGGTGAGTGATGCCCAGCTTGCTGCGCTGTACGAATCCACTCTCGCGGTGTGCGTGCCGAGCATCGCCGAAGGGTTCGGGCTCCCGATTCTCGAAGCCGCGGCGGCGGGTGCGGCGGTCGTAGCGAGCGACATTCCCGTTTTTCGCGAGGTCGAGGGCGCCGTCGCGCTGTACGCGCCGCCATGCGACAGGCACGCCTGGGCCGGCGCGCTCGAGCGCATCGTGGGCGACGAGGAACTGCGCACGTCAACGGCCAAAGGGGCGCGCGCCTTTGCCGGGCAGTACACGTGGGAGCGGACAGCCGCGCTCACCGTTGCCGCCTACGAGCGGGCGCGAGAGGCGGCGGGTGCGGATGCCTGAGGCACAGGACCCCGCGATCAGCGCGGTCATCGTGAACTGGAACGGCGGTGACACGGTGCTGGAATGCCTGCGCTCGCTGGCCGAGCATCCGCCGTCGGCTCCTTGGGAGGCGATCCTCGTCGACAACGCCTCGTCGGACGGCAGCGTGGATCGCGTGCGGGAGGAGTTGCCGTGGGTGCGCGTGATCGAAAACTCGCGCAATCTCGGCCTCGCGGCCGGCAACAATCAGGGAGTCCGGGCCACGCGTGGCGACTTCGTGCTCATCAGTAACCCAGATGTCCTCTACAAGCCGTGTGCCGTGGACGCACTGCACGCACTGCTCGTTCGCCGCGAGCGCGCGGTGTTCGCCATCGCCCGGCTTCACGGACTTGATGGCGAGATCCAGACTGCTGCTGGCGATCTTCCGACGCTCCGCGAGGCGCTCGTCGGCCGGTGGCTCGGCCGCCGACACGCGAAGTCGCGATTCTGGTGGCACCAATGGGACCACGCCGAGGAACGGCAGATCGGGCACGGCGGCGAGGCCTGCTACCTCGTCCGCCGCTCCGCGCTCGACGACATCGGTCTCCAAGACGAGCGCTTCCGTCTCGACTGGGAAGGCGTCGAATGGAGCGCTCGCGCCCACGACAGCGGGGTGGGAGATCTGGTTCTGCCCCGAGGGCGAGGTCGTGCACCTCGGAGGCGTTACGTTGCGACAGGTGAAGTACCGCTGGGTCGTCTCGTCGCACCGTGGCATGTATCGCTACTTCCGGACACGCGTCCCGACTGCGGCGCGTCCATTGGTCGCGACCGCGATCGGTTTGCGTGCAGGCGTGAAGCTTGCGCTCGCAACGGTCGACGGCCGGCTCTACGACCGCGCGCACTGACGTGGGTCGATTGCGAGTGGCGGTCGACGCCCGCCGCCTGCACGAGGACCCGGTCGGCGGGGTCGGCCGCTCGCTGCTCGGCGTGATCGATCTCCTCGCCGCCGAGGTCGACATTGTGTTGCTGACCGACGCCCGGCGCCGGGCGCCCGACACCGCGCTGCCGCAGGTCGCGCTGCGCCCGCCGGCGCACGCTCCGGAGAACGTGTGGCTTCACTGGAATGTCCGCCGTTGGTTGCACGGCTTCGATGGCGTCTTCCACGGCACGTACTACTCCCTGCCGTTTCGGCCAGCCGTTCCCTCGGTGGTCACGATCCACGATCTCAGCTTCGAGGTGCATCCCGAAGACTTCGCGCGCAAGCCCGCGCGCCGCCGCGTGTACCAGTACAACGCTCGGTACGCAGCGCGGGTCGCTCGGCGAGTGATGGTCCCTTCGACGTTCACGAAGGAGCAGCTGATTCGCTGCTACGGGACCGACCCGGAGCGTGTCCTTGTCACGCCATGGGGCATCGAACCGCGCTTCAGTGTTGACCGGGCAGCTGATGCCGTATCGCTGTGCAAGCAGCTCGGCGTCACCGGCAGCTACATCGTCGCGATGGGTGGCGCGCCCCGGCGTGGCCTCGACGTCGCGGTGGCCGCATGGCGGCGGATCCGTGCGCAAGGCGCCGATACCGCGCTGATCGTCGTCGGCCGCGAGCAGCCGCCCGCGGAGCCCGGGCTCATCTCCGCGGGCGTCGTTGACGACGATGCCTGGCCGGCACTCCTCGCCGGCGCGGACGCGTTCTGTTACCCGACCCGCTACGAAGGCTTCGGCGTACCGGCGCTCGAGAGCATCGCGAGCGGGACGCCGATCGTGTGCGCGCCGGTCGGATCGCTGCCCGAAGTGCTCGGCGACGCCGCCGAGTGGTGCGAAACGCCGTCGGTGGACGCGATCGCCGATGGGCTGCTCCGCGTCCTCGAACATCCGGAGCGAGCCGAAGAGCTCCGTCGCTGTGGTTTGCAACAGGCCGCCGCGCATCCGACGTGGGAGTACACGGCGGGCGTCCTCCTGCAGGCGTACCGAGACGCGTACGAGTCCTGACGCGAGCTACGGCGCGGGCGCGCCGGCGGCGACTGCTCGGAACACGTCGGCGTGCGCAGCGCGCGCATCGCTCCCATGAAAACCCACAGCGCGTGCTCGATGCCACGTCGTGAGAGGTCCTGCCATGCCGCTGAGTCGGCCAGGATCGTCCCCAGCGCCGCAACGAGCGCCTCGACGTCCCCGTCGGGTACAAGCACGCCGCCCCCCGTCACGAGCTCCTGGATCGCGCTGTTCGCAAACGCGACGACGGGTGTCCCGCACGCCATCGCCTCGAGCGCGGGAAGGCAGAACCCCTCGTACCGGCTGGTGACGATCAGCGCGTCGGCCTGCTGGTACGTCGTGACGACGTCGTCGACGTAGCCCTCGAGATCGACGCGCTCGGGGTGAGGAGCCCGCCCGAGCAGATCACGTACCACGGGCTCGTACCACGGTGCGAGGAAGCCGACCATCGCGAGCCTGTGGGGGAAGCCCGCGTCGGCGATCCCGCCGGCCACGGCGAAAGCCTCGGCAAAGCCCTTGTGGGGCCCGTATTCGCCGACGTACAGGATGTACGGCTCGGCCCGGTCGCGCGCCGCCGGCGGACAGAACCGGGGATCGACGCCCAGCGGAATCACCCGGATCCGGTCCGGCTCGACCCCGAGGAGCCGGGTCGCATCGGCGCCCGTGTTGCGGGAGTTCACGCACACGATCTCGGCGTCCCGGAGCCGGCCCCCGATGCGTTGCCAGCGCCGTGCCGCCTTTTCGTCCGTCCGATCGGCCACGACGAGCGGAATGACATCGTGCAGCATTTGCACCCACGGTCGTGGGGACCGTCGTGGGGGATTGTCGGCCGGGCTGAACACCACGTCCGCGTGCTCCGATCTCGCCACTCGCCGCGAGATCGAGCGGCAGCAGCAGATCGTGCTCGCGTTCCGCGAAGCGCCCGGGCGCTCGCCGCATGATCCGCCGCGGACGAACGCCTGCCGGCAGCGCGGTGTCCCGTTCCGCGAGACCGACGATGGCGAGATCGGGCTCGCGGGCGAGGGCCGGCAGCACGGCGCGCAGATACGTGCCAATGCCCCGGTTCGCGGAGCCGGCGAGGTGCCAGGCGTCGACGAGCACGGTCGTCGGCATGCGCGCACCGTAGTCGTCCGGCGTGCGCCCTTTGCGCGCAGTACCGCGCGCGTTGGGGATTCGTGCTTGCTTTTCGCTTGCGCACCGTTCACGCGCACTCTGGGTGTTGCTGGACAAGTACGCACGCGTACGTACAGATCAGGCATCGCGCAGAGAATGCGGTTATCCGCGCATTAGATGCCGTCAAAAGGTGCCAGGCGGTTGGGAATGGACGCTCCGGGTTCGTCCAGCAGTGTCCGGACCCGCTGACTGATCTCCAGGAAATCTTGCGTTCCGTGGTTTCGAGGCGGGTACGAAGCTGGCGCCGTAAGTACGCACAGTGAGGGGAGCGGGGATCGCATAGAGGACGGGGGGGCGATGAAACGCGCCTTGGACGTTGTAATTGGTTCGTTGCTCGCCGCCCTGGCGCTCCCACTGATTCTCTTGCTCGCCGTCGGTTGCGCAGTCAGCTTGCGGACCTCACCGTTCTTCGTCCAACGGAGGGTCGGCAAGGACGGCCGCCGGTTCCCCCTGCCGAAGCTGCGGACCTTGCCCAAGAGCGTTCCCGGCGCGGTCGACAAGTACCAGATCGAAGGCACTCGCATCCCCGCCTTCTGCCGCTTCATCCGCCGCATTCACGTCGACGAGCTCCCGCAGCTGCTCGTCGTCCCGCTCGGCTGGATGAGTCTCGTCGGGCCCCGCCCGGAAATGTCGGTCATGCTCGACCGGTACCCGAGCGATTTCGTCGCGGCTCGTCTCAGCGTGCGGCCCGGGTGCACGGGCCTGTGGCAGGTCAGCATCGCGTCGACGAAGATGATCTACGAGTCGCCGGAGTATGACCTCGCGTATGTGTACAGCGGCAGTCTCCGGCTCGATGCGTGGATCCTGTTCCACACCGGGCGGATGTTTCTTCGGGGCCGATGCGCCATCGACCTCGATGACGTGCCGCGCTGGGCATGGGAACGCCGCGCGGTGACACCGGCGTACGAGGGCGCATCGAGCTAGCCGCTACGAGCCACACAGATCACGCGGAAATGCGTGATCTCTGCGATGGGCTCGGCGATAGCGTCATCCAATGGTGCGAGCGGTCGTCTTCGACTTCGACGGGCTGATCCTCGACACCGAAGGTCCCGTCTTCACCGCATGGCAAGAGGCGTTCGCGGCGCACGGCTGCCCGCCGCTGACGATCGAGGAATGGGCGACGGAGATCGGCACCGCCGGTGCGCTCGACATGGTCGCGTTGTTGCAAGCGCGCGCAACTGCGCCGGTCGACGTCGACGCCATGCACGAACGGCGCCGTGCACGCCGTGATGAGCTGCTCGGGGTCGAGGTCGTGCAGGCGGGCGTGCACCAGTGGCTCGAAGAAGCCAGCGAGCTCGGTCTTCGCGTGGCGATCGCGTCGAGTTCACCGCACGAGTGGGTGTACGCGCACTTGGAGCGGCTGCAGTTGCCGCGATCGCTTTGCCTCGATCGTGTGCTGTTCCAACGGCATCGCCGCCAAGCCCGAGCCCGACACGTACCTGGCGGCCTGCGCCGCACTCGGCGTCGCGCCTTGTGAAGCGATCGCGGTGGAGGATTCACCTCACGGCGTGACGGCTGCGAAGCGAGCAGGCCTGTGGTGCGTAGCCGTACCGCACGCGATCACCGAGCAACTCGACCTCTCGCACGCGGACCTTCGACTGCGATCGCTGGCCGACCAGTCGTTGCGCGACGTCATCCTGCAGGTCGCCGCGCCCGCGCGCGACTAGCAACGGCCGCCCCACGGGCCCTTGCCCTGCCACTGGTACAGCACCCACGCCATCTCGTCCTGGTTGTACGCCGACGCGCGCGACGGAAGGACGCCGACAAGATCCATGCGGCCCGCGTGCACGGCGGTTGCGTTCCACGTCGACGGCAGGAACTGATACGCGCCGTAGTAGGTGCCGCCCGAGCTGACGATGCCATAGTTCCCGCCGCTCTCGCGTCCTCGTGTGCAGACGAGGAACGGGTCGTTGTGATGCGGGCTGACACCTCCCTTCGGCGGGGCAGAGGACGAGCGAGGGGCCGCTTGCACGGCGGACACGGCCGGAACCGGGGCCGTCGGTGCCGCGGTGGCGGGGGCGGCTCGGACCGCGATTGACGGCGTGCTCCGCACCCGACGGGTCGGCGCGCTCGCAGAGGACGGCGATTCTTGCGCCGCCTGGTCCTGCAGGGACGTGAGCTGCGTGTCGAGCGCGTCACGCTGGGAGGCGACCATCTGCAGGGCCTTGTCCAAGCTCGAGCGTGTGTCAACGAGATCGTCGCGCTGTGAGCGCAGCTCCTTCAGCGACGTGGTGAGCTCGGCGATCGCATCAACGTTCTGCGCATTGGCGTGATCGATGAGCTCGGCCCGGCGCGCCGACTCGATCACGGTGGTCCCGAAGACGCTCGCGTACTCCAGCGACGCGCCCTTGTACATCAGCAACGCACGCGCTCGCGCAACCTCGCGTGCCGTCGCGACTCGCGTCTCCATGTTGGCGATGCTCGCTTCGAGCTCCGCAATACGCGTATCGAGACTCGCGGCCTCGTTGCTCGCCGCGAACCAGCGTTGCGCGCTCGCGTCGATCGCTTGGCGCGTCTCGGCCAGCTGATCCTGTGTCGACTGCGCGTGTGCGACACCGGGAAGTGAGACGAGCGCGAACAAGCAAGCGAGCGCGATGAGCCGCGTCACGTTGGGTCGCGTCGCACCGGTCTCGTCGTGGTGGTTCACCACACCGATGCTGCGCCCCACGTTCCGCCGGCGGCGAGGGGGCCGGTGCATGCAGTACGACCATAACGAACGTTGTGCTGTCATGAAAAAACCAACGCGTCACGCTTCGTGGCGAGGGCCGTACCTGTTGCGAGAACTCGCAGATCAGCCGCCGTGAATTCCCCACATGGGATTCAAACGAAACGTTGGTGATTCAGGCGATGGTTGCACCGCCTTCTACCGGAAGTGTTTGTCCCGTGAGATAGCGCGCGTCGTCCGACAAGAGGAACACCGCGACGTCAGCGATGTCTTCTGGCTGCGCGTAGCGACCGATCGGGACGTGCCGTCTCGCACGCGCCTTTGCGTCGTCACTCGCGAACATTCCGGCCGACATCGGTGTGTCGACGCCACCGGGGCAGATGCAGTTCGCGCGTACGCCGAGCGGGCTGTACTGCACCGCGAGGAGACGCGTGAGGGCGTCGACACCGCCCTTGCTCGCGGAGTATCCCGCGCCGTAACCGTGCCCGCGAATCGCGGCCGTCGACGCGATCGTCACGATCGCACCACCGCCATTGATCAGCATCGGGAGCGCGTACTTGATCACCGCGAAGGTCCCGAAGAGATTGACGCGCAACACATGCATGAAGTCCTCGCCGGTGACCTCATGCGCGGGCCGCATGTCGCCCGGATGAAAGATGCCGGCGGCGGTGACGACGCCGGCAACGCGCCCGAGATCACTCTCGATCTGCGCCACCGTCGCCGCGATCGCCGTGTCGTCACCGACATCGCAGGCGTACGCCCGCGCCGCGTCGCCGATCAGGTCGGCGGTCGCACGACCGTTGTCAGCGGCACGGTCGATGATCGCGACGCTCGCGCCTTCCCGAGCGGCACGTTGCGCCGTGGCGCGCCCGATGCCACTGCCGCCACCCGTCACGATCACGGTTTCCGTCAGCATGACGTCGACGCTATGTCGCACGTATCGTGACTCGCATGTCCGACGCTCGTGCGATGCACTCCCTCGACGGAAAGGTGGTCATCGTCACCGGCGCGGGCCGCGGCGTCGGCAAGGGCATGGCCTTGCACATGGGAAAGGGCGGTGCACGCATCGTCGTCGCCGAGTGGAAGCCGCACCTCCTCGAGGAGGCGTGCGCCGACCTTGACGCGATCGGTGTCGAGCACCTCGGCGTCGTCTGCGACATTCAAGTCAAAGCATCGATCGACGCGATGGTCGCCCAGACGGTCGAGCGCTTCGGGCGCGTCGACGCGCTGGTGAACAACGCCCAGACCTTTCGGCCGATGGCGCCGGTCGCGGACGTCGGCGAGGACGACGTCGACGTCTTCTACACGTCCGGGGTCAAGGGCACACTGTGGGCGATGCAAGCCGTGTACCCGCACATGAAGGCGCAGCAATGGGGACGCATCGTCAACTTCGCATCCTCGATGGGCATCACCGGTGGCCGGGGCTTCGCCGCGTACAACGCGTCGAAGGAAGCGATCCGCGCGCTCACCCGAACGGCCGCTCGTGAGTGGGGGAGCGACGGCATCGTTGTCAACGCGATCGCTCCCGCGGCAGCCACGCACCACGGCGACGCGGCCAAGCAGAGCGAGGGCTACCGCACGTTCATCGAGAACTGCCCGATGGGCCGCCAGGGCGATCCCGAGCTCGACATCGGCCCGATTGCATGGTTCCTCTGCTCCGACGCCTGTCGCTACTTGACCGGCCACACGTTCATGGCCGACGGCGGCGCGTTCATGTGGGCGTGATGCTTTGTCGCCCTCGCTGCTCGGCGGGATACCCGCCTCGCGGTCGCTCGGGACTCCCGCGAGTTCGCTGCGCGCCTCCAGCGCTTCGCTCACCGCATCATGAAAAGATGGCGGCGTGACCGGGACCGGAGACTGGACGCCGCCGCCGCCTCCGGGCGCGCCGCCGCCACCACCGCCGCCAGCGCCGACGCCGCCTCCGGGCTCGTATCCCGGAGCTCCGGCCCCCGGCGCTTGGGGTGTGCCGCCGTCTCCACCACCGCAGCGAACGAACCCGCTTGCGATCATCTCGCTCGTCGCCGGATGCGCGCAGTTCTTCGTGTGCATCCTCGGTTCGATCGTCGCGATCATCACGGGTCACATCGCGCGCGGACAGATCAAGCGCAGCGGCGAACAAGGTGCCGGTCTCGCGCTCGCGGGCGTCATCTTGGGCTACATCGGGCTGGCGCTCACGGTGCTCGCGGCTGCCGGGTTCGCGATCTTCGTCTTCGCGTTCTCCGACGACATCGCGCAGCGCGTCGCTCGTGACGATGCGCGGGACTTCGGCCGGGCGGTCGTACGCGAGGCGGTACTCGCCGATCGCCAGCCGCGCGATCCGGATCTGAT
Organism: uncultured Actinomycetes bacterium; assembly: GCA_963837155.1. Lineage (GTDB taxonomy): Bacteria > Actinomycetota > Acidimicrobiia > IMCC26256 > PALSA-610 > DASQHW01. Next base: position 1,037,354 of record CAWIMB010000001.1, read on the forward strand.
CCGGCTCGTCTACACGCAACAACACGACGTGAGCGGCGGTTGCTGCAACGACGATGACCTCGCGCTCGCCGACGGAACACCGATCCAAACTGCGACACGACTCGACTGGATCCGCGTGCGGTGGCGGGTCGAGGTTTCGCAATCGATCATCTACACGGGCTACGCCTGCCTCACAATCCCATCGGAAGTCAGCGAGGCGCCGGTGGTCGTCGACGGGCGTTGCGACAGTTCCGGCTAAGCGCCGAGATCGTTCAGCAGCGCGTCGAGAACCCGCACCGCGCGAGGCACGGCCACCTCGTAGCCCTCCTCGACGATCGCATCGCCGATCAGCTCGAGTTCGAACGGCCCCGCGTACCCCGCCGCGAGCAGGTCGCCGAGGATCCGGCGCAGCGGGATATCGCCGTCGCCGGGGACGAGACGCTGCGAAGACGCGATCGTGCCGACCCGGAAGTCGCTCACTTGTACGAGCATGATGCGGTCGACGCCCGAACCGATCGTGTCGTTCAGTCCGCGCTCGGCCCAGCAGGCGTTGACTTCCATGCAGACGCCGGTGTCGAGCCGGCGCGCGAGGTCGATCGCGTCACGCAAGGTGTGCACGAAGCCAACATCAACGCGCAGCGAGTTGGTGTGCTCGATCGCGACGTCGATGCCGCGGCCTCGGGCCTCGTGCAGCACCGGCGCGAGCGCTTCGTGCAGTGCCTCCGCGGCTTCGTCCCACGTGAGCGGCGCGAAAGGCCCCGTCGTGAACACGATGCGCGGCGCACCCACCGCCACCGCGGTGTCGAGCGAGTGCACGAGCCGTTCGCGTTGCGCATCCCAGTGCTGTGGTTTCGCCAAGTGGAATGGGCTGAGGCCGATCAGATCGACGACCCGCAGGCCGGCGTCCACCGCGCCCGAGACAATCCGGGTGCCCTCCTTCCACCCGAACGCTTCCAGCTTGGCGACCGACACCCCGACGTTGCGGATGTCGTGCGCCTCCCAGAACGCGAGGTCTTCGGCGAGCGACAGGTGGAACGTCGAGATCGCGCTCACGCAGCTCCGCGGATGCACGGCCGACCGACCGCTACCCGAGTGTGAGGCCGCGAGCGATGCTGCTGCCCCCGTCGAGCTGCAGGTTGACGCCGGTGACGAACTCGGACTCGCGGCTCGCGAGGTACACGGCGGCGTGGACGACGTCGGCGGCGACACCGAGACGCGTGAGGTGCATGCCTTCGTAGCGGGCGCGGCGCTCGGGCGGCAGGTCGGCATCGCGCCGGTCGTTGAGGACATAGCCCGGGCTGATCGTGTTGCAGCGAATCTGGTGCGGGGCTTCCTCGATCGCGATCGCGCGCGTCAAGCCATTCAATCCCGATTTCGCCGCGACGTACGCGGCCAGTCCGGCGCTCGTCCGCTCGGCTTGGCGCGAGGAGACGTTGACGATCGCGCCGTGCCCGGCCCGCCGCATGTGCGCGATCGCGGCCCGCGCGCACCACATCGGTGCCGTGAGGTCGACGCGCAGGATCGCTTCCCACGCCTCGGTGGTGAGATCGGCGACCGGAGCGTCGAGTGCGTCGCCGCCCGCCGCGTTGTTGACGAGCACGGTGAGCCCACCCAGCCGGTGCGCTGACTCGTCAACGACTGCAGTGCATGCCGCTTCGTCGTGCAGGTCGGCAGGCACGAAGTGCGCGGTCCCGGCCTGGCCGGTGATCTCGGCGACCACGGTGTCGCCTCGCTCGCGGTTGCGTCCGGTGACGACGACGGCCGCGCCTTCCCGGGCGAACGCGACGGCGATCGCGCGGCCGATGCCGGACGTCGAGCCAGTGACGAGCGCCCGTTCGCCCGCCATCCGCCCGGTCAAGATGGCCGTCAGCTTCCGTGCGGCTCGCCGGGAAGCACCGTGCAGACTTCGACACCGGTCGGCGTGACGAGCAAGGTTTGCTCGAACTGGGCCGAGCGCGATCCGTCGCGCGTCGGCGCGGTCCACCCGTCGGGCCAGATGCGGCCGAGTTCCCAACCGCCCTCGTTAATCATCGGTTCGATCGTGAACGTCATGCCGGCGGTGAGCACGTCGTCGAGACTCGGGTCGTAGTAGTGCGGAACGGCGGGCGCGGTGTGGAACTCCTCGCCGACACCGTGGCCCACGAATGCACGCACGACCGAGAACCCCGCCGCCTCGGCATGCGTCTCGATCGCCCGGCCGATGTCGTTGAGCCGCGAGCCGGGACGCACCGTATCGATGGCCTTCCACAGAGCTTCCCGGGTCACCTGCACGAGGCGCCGGCCCTCGTCGTCGACGTCTCCGACCAAGAACGTGGCATTGGTGTCGCCGTGCACACCGTGGAGATAGATCGTGACGTCGCAGTTGACGATGTCGCCCTCTTCGAGCACGCGATCGTCGGGGATCCCGTGGCAGATGACCTCGTTCACCGACGTGCAAAGCGACTTCGGGAAGCCCTTGTAGAACAGCGGGCTCGGGTAGCCACCTCGTGCGATGCACGCCTCGTGGCAGATGTGGTCGAGCTCGTCGGTCGTCATGCCGACGCGGACCGCGTCGCGGAGCTCGAGCAGCACCTCTCGGGCCGCGTGGCCGGCCGCCCGCATGCGATCGGCGAACTCGTCGGGCGGTACCGCGGGGACCAGTGCGGGCGCGTCCGGCGCATAGGGGGGACGCGGGATCGAAGCCGGCACCGGCCGGTCGGGCGAAAGGCGGCCCGGGCGCACCGGCGTACGGTGACGCACCTCACCGCGTCGTTCCGACGCGACCCTGCGTCGCGCCAGCTTCTCCTTCTCCCGTCGCCGGCTCATCCGACCATTGTCGCGCCGTTTCCATGGGTCGACTTCGGCTACGCCTCCCCTTCGCTCGGCTCTGCCTGCGTCTCCTCAAGTGTTGATCATCGCCGTCGAGGCCATCGTGAAGTACTCGATGAGCATTTCCCGCGCGATTTCGGGTGCGTCGGCCTCGTCCACCGAAGCGAGCATCGCCGTCAACCAGGCCTCCCGTGCGGGCGCGTCGATCGCGAACGGCGCGTGCCGCATGCGCAGGCGCGGATGGCCCTTCTCGGCGCTGTACGCCGCCGGCCCGCCCCAGTACTGGCCGAGGAACAGGGCAAGCGCCCGCTTTCCGGGCTCCAGATCCGCGGGGTAGATCGGGCGCAGCACCGGATCGACTTCGACGCGTCGGTAAAAGCGCTCGACGAGCGCGTCGAAGAACGGCTGACCGCCGACGATTTCGAACACGGTCGTTGTCGAGTCACTGATGTTCGCTAGTTTGCCCCCCCGTGCGTCAATCGTGGCTGAGTCCTTCCGCCGAACCGCGTCCCGCTGCCGGCAAGGGCACGGGCGTGTTCGCGACCGAAGACATCGAAGCCGGTACGACCGTCGCCGCCTTCGGTGGCCTCGTCGTCGACGGTGCCGAGCTCCGAGCGCTCGGTGAGCGCGTCGTCGCGCGCACGCGCTCCAGATCGACGAGGATCTGTTCCTCGCGAGCGTGCCGCCATTCGACGCAGCGGACTACGTGAACCATTCGTGCGATCCGAATTGCGGGATGGTCGGGTCGGTGCTGATGGTCACGCGGCGCGCCGTCGCGGCCGATGAAGAGCTCTGCTTCGACTACGCGATGACCGACTCCGACGACTACGACGAATTCACGTGCTGTTGTGAGGCCGCCGAATGTCGCGGCATCGTACGCGGCACCGACTGGAAACGCTCCGAGCTTCAGGACCGGTACGCGGGCTGGTTCTCCTCATATCTCGCCCGCCAAATCGGCTAGCTCGCACAGCGAGAACAGACGCCGACGAGATCGAGCCGGTGGTGCTGGGTGCGGAACCCGGCACGCCGGGCAGCCTGATCGATCGCGGCCGCGACCGACCGTTCGACGGCCGCGGTCGCCGGCAGGTCCTCGACGCGGCCGCAGCTCGAGCAGACGAGGTGGTGGTGGTGCCCGGTGAGATCCTCCGCCAGCTCGTACCGCGCAAATTCGTCACGCGTCATCATGCGATGCACCACTCCCGCTTCCTCGAGCACGACGAGGTTGCGATACACCGAGCTCTGTGCGAGCCCGCGTCGCGACGCGAGAATCTCGGGGATCGTCAGCGGGCCGGGTGCGGCCGCAAGGATGTCGACGATGCGCAGACGCGTCGGCGTGAGGCGTTGCGCGTGTGCATGGAGCAGCCGCGCAACGGTTTCGTGCAAACCGGAGGTACGAGGCCGCGCAGCCATCGAGCCGCAGTGTACGAGGTAGCTTCGCCGGCGATGGACGCCACGGAATGGGCTCGCCGCCAGGCACGCGCGGTTGCGCGCAAGCGCTTCGGGGCAACGGTCACGAACCCGGCCGCCGAGGTCCGACTGGATGTTGCAGCGTTCTGCATCGCCGCGCACGCGCATCCGGGCATCGATATCGACGCGTGGTGCGCCCGTCTCGACGAGCTCGCCGCCGGCTCCCCGGCGCCGACGTTCGACGGTGTGCGGACCTACCTGTTCGAGCAGGAGGGGTTCACCGGCAACACTCACGACTACAGCGATCCCGAGAACTCTTTCCTCGACTCGGTGCTCACGCGTCGCACGGGAATTCCCATCACCCTCGCAGTGCTGATGATCGAAATCGGGCGTCGCCTCGGCGTCGACGTGCGCGGCGTTGGCATGCCCGGCCACTTCCTCGTGCAGGACGGTGCGAGCGCGGAAGGCCGATGGTGTGATCCCTTCCACGGCGGCGCTCAGTACAACCTCGAGGAGTGCCGCGCGCTGTTCGCCCGTCTGCACGGCAGCGACTACCGCTTTCATCCGGCGTTCCTGGCACCGTCCTCGCCGCACGAGATTCTCGGTCGCATGTTGGCGAACCTCGAACACGGCCGGATGGCCAAGGATCCGTTGCAGCTGGCGTGGATGTGTGAACTGCATCTCGCGTTGCCCGGACTCGGCGAGCCGGAACGCACGCGCCTCGACGCCGCGACGCGGTCTGTACACGCGCGCTGGAATTGATTCGGCGTTCAATGGGCGGCGGCCGCATCCTGCCGATGTTTCCGCTGGGAACGGTGCTGTTCCCGTACGCGCTCCTACCCTTGCATGTGTTCGAGCCTCGTTACCGCGTGATGGTCCGGCGCGTGATGGAAGGCGATCACGAGTTCGGCGTCGTGCTGATCGAGCGTGGCAGCGAGGTCGGTGGCGGAGATGTGCGGTTCGACACGGGAACGATCGCTCGCGTGGTGCAGGCCGCCGAGTTGCCCGACGGCCGGTACGCGCTCGCCACGGTGGGAATGAGCCGGGCGCGGGTGTTGCGATGGCTCGCGGACGATCCGTACCCGCAAGCGGAAGTCGTCGAGCTCGCAGACGAGCCGTCGAACAGCTCTGCCGATCGCGCCGCGGCGAAAGGGTTGTCGGCGCGCTCGCGGTCGTGACCGAGCTGGTTCGCCGTCTCGATCCGCGGGTCGACGAAGCGCCCACGCTCGACGGAGACCCGCTGCGCGCGCGTCGTACGAAGCGGCTGCGCTCTCGCCGATTGGACCGCTCGACGCGCAGCGCCTGCTCGAATCCGAGACTGCGGCGACGCGGCTCGAGTTGCTCACCGCCTTGCTCGGCGAGCGCCGCGGAGGAGCTCCGCGCGCGCCTCGAGCTCGGCGGCCCCGACGAGTGACTGCATCCGGCGGCTATGGGTACCCTTGCGCGATATGACGCAGCAATTCGACGCATCGCAAGCGCGCGAACGTCTCCACCACGAGCGTGACCGCGTCACGGATCTCATTGCGGGACTGCGGAGTGAGGGTCTCGACCAAGAAGAGTCCGAACAGACCGGCGAGCTGACGCACTACGACCAGCACCCGGCCGACCAGGCGTCGGAGACCTTCGAGCGAGAGAAGGATTTGTCGATCCTCGAGAACCTCGAATCCGAGCTCGCCGAGATCGAAGCCGCGCTCCAGCGCGTCGACGACGGCACCTACGGCCTCGACGAGGTCACCGGGGAGCCGATCGACCCCGAACGGCTCGACGCGCTGCCGGCCGCCCGCACCAACATCGAGCACGCGGACTCGTAGCGTGCGGACGCAGCGCAGCGAGGGAGCTATGTGACCGTGCGGCTGCGGCTGTTCGCCGCGGCCCGCCAGGCCGCCGGCCGCGGCACCGACCAGTTCGACCTCCCCGACGGAACCAGCCTGCGCCAGCTGCTTGCGGCAGCCTGCGGGCGCTATGGCGGGGAATTCCCGGACGTTCTGTCCACCGCCCGGGTCTGGGTCAACGGTGACGAGCCGCCCCAGGGCCTGGACTCGGCCCTCGGCGCCGGCGACGAGGTCGCGGTCCTCCCGCCGGTCAGCGGCGGCGCGGTACCTGCCGATACCTGAGAACGCTCTCACGTGTACCTGTCAGATTTCGGGACCCCTGATACCGTTTTCCCTGCTCGTGCGCTTCACCGCCAGGCCTCACCCCGCCCCGCGTCTGCGCCGCTCCCTCGGCGTGACCGTGGCTCTCACCCTGGTGGCTCTTCCCGCTCTTCCCCGGGCCGCGCACGCCGCCGACCCGCTCGCGGCCGCCCAACAGCGCGTCACGAAGGCGATCGAGGCTGCCGACAAGGCCGTCGCCGATTTCAAGGACGCCGAGGCCAAGTACTTCCACCTCGAGAACGAGGTGGCGACCACCGGCCGCACGATCGATCGCCTGCGCATCGACCAACGACGTCTGGCGAAGCTCGCGCGCCTGCGCGCCTTGGTGGCGTACAAGGGCGGGACGGTGATCGTCGACGACTTCATCGGCGGTGATGGCAACGTCATGGACGCGGCCCGCCGAGCAACGCTGCTCGATCGGGTCAACGTACGCGGCAACGAGGCCATCGCCCAGTTGGGCGAAATCACGAGTGACCTGCACCGGCGTGAGAAGTCGCTGCGCAAGGACATCAAGGACCAACAGCACGCGCTCGCGGAATTGAAGCAACGCGAGCACGAGACCCAGCAGGCGGTCGACGACGCCCAGCGCGCAGAGCAGGAGTTGCGGGAGAAGCTCGCGGCCGAGAAACGCGCGGCCGAGTTCGCCGCGTTCGTCGCGCGCGCCCGCGCGGCCGCGGCGCGCAAACGTCGCTGATGCCCAGCCCGGTGGTGGCAGTGCGGGGCAGATCATCGTGCGCGGCAGCTGGGTGTGTCCCGTGCAGGGCGCGGTGTCGTTCCGTGACGACTGGGGCGAGGCGCGCAGCGGGGGCCGCGTTCACAAGGGCAACGACATGTTCACCGCCACGGGTACGCCGCTCGTTGCCGTCACCGGCGGGTCGGTGTTCTTCCAGGGCGACCCGCTCGGCGGCGACGCCGCGTACGTGAACGGCAAGGACGGCAACACGTATTACTACGCGCACCTGAACGATTACGTCGGTGGCGCGCGTTCGGTGAAGGCAGGGGAGGTGATCGGCCATGCGGGCCACACCGGGAACGCCGATGGTGGCCCGTCCCACTTGCACTTCGAGATCCGGGTCGGCGGTCCCAACGGCACGCAGATCGACCCCTATCCGACCCTGGCGGCGCACTGTTGACCGGGGTCGCGGCGGGCCGGCACTAGCCTGGCGCCCGCAAGTCTCCCCCCGCTCGCAAAGAGGGTGATCCCGACGGAACGCATTCAGCGACTGCTCGATCCGCAATTCGTGTCGGGGCTCGACACGCGTGCGCTCGACGACCTGCGCGCGATGAAAGTCGAGTGCGCAGATGTGGAGAACGCGCTGTCGTATCTTCGCCGGCTCGCGGAGGGTCGCATCGAGATCCTCGGCGCCGAACGCGATCGTCGCGCACGAGGCGGCAGCGTCGGCGACCTCGTCAAAGATCTGCCGCGGATCTTGAGCGGCGAGTCCGCGCGTCCGGCGATCGCCGAGACGCGCCTTTCTCCACCGGACGAGCCCGCGCTCGAACTCCATTGGCCCGATGGCCGCGAGGAGCTCGTTGCCGACACGACGCTCGCGAATCTGCCGCGGGTCTCCGACGCCGAACTCTCCGACACGCTCGACCGGCTCGGCACGTTCGAACACGAGCTCTCGGCGCTACGTCACGACATGCACGGTGTGATCGACGCACTCGAACGCGAGATCACCGCGAGGCAGGTCGCTGGGACCGCGGGATGACACCGGAGTCACTCGAGACGCTCGAGACGCGGCTGCACGACCTCGGCGAATTCATACGCGATCAACGCCGCAACGCGCGTTTGTCGCTGCGAAAGCTGAGCGAGCTCGCGGGCATCTCGAACCCGTATCTGAGCCAGATCGAGCGTGGGCTGCGCAAGCCCTCGGCCGACATTCTCCAGGCGATCGCCCGCGGGTTGTCGATCTCCGCCGAGACGTTGTATGTGCGCGCCGGCATCCTCGACGAGCGCATCGGCCTCGAGCCCACCGACCTCGTCGCCGCGATTGTCGGCGACCCGACGATCACAGATCGTCAGAAACAAGTGCTGGTCGAGATCTACCGGTCGTTCCAGGCCGAGCACTCGGATCACGACGCTGAAGCGGGCTGATCGCCAAAAAGACTGGCGTTCCCGCGGACTTGGGTAACCTCCGACCCGATGTCCGTACGCCGCATCGCCGTCTTCTCGATGCACACTTCCCCGCTTGCCCAACCGGGTTCAGGCGATGGCGGCGGAATGAACGTGTACGTCCGTGCGCTCGCGTCGGCGCTGGCACGTGCGGGCGTCGAATGCGATGTGTACACCCGTGCCGAGTCGCGGACTCAGCCCGCGATCGTGCAAGTCGAACCGGGCTTCCGTGTCTTGCACGTCGACGCCGGGCCTCGCGTTCCGGTTCCCAAGCACGCGCTCCACGACCTGGTCGATCCGTTCGTCGACGCGTCGCTGGCCCGCATGCTCGAGCAGGACCCGGTCGAGGTGTTGCACGGCAACTACTGGCTGTCGGGCGCGGTTGCGCATCGCTTGAAGCATTTGCTTGACCTGCCACTCGTTGCGACGTTCCACACGCTGGCCCGGGTGAAGGCCGACGCGGGCATCGACGACGATCCGGAGCATCGATCGCGCGTCGAGCACGAGGTTGTCGCGTGCGCGGATCTGATGCTCGCGTCGACATGGGACGAACGCGCACAGCTCTCTGGGCTGTACGACGCCGACCCGCAACGCATCGAAGTCGTGCCTCCGGGCGTCGACCATCTCGTGTTCTCTCCCGGTGATCGCGACGCGGCTCGCCGTCGCTTCGGCATCGACGCCCGCCGTGTCCTGCTCTTCGTCGGTCGCATCCAGCCGTTGAAGGGCATCGATCTCGCGGTGCGATGTCTCGCAACGCTCGACGACCCTTCGGTCACCCTGGTTGTCGTCGGCGGCCCAAGCGGCAACGACGGCGAGCACGAGTTGCAGCGGGTGCGCGCGCTGGCCGGCGACCTCGGTGTCGCGCAACAGATCCGTTGGGTGCGCCCCCAACGGCACGAGCGGCTTCCCGACTATTACCGGGCCGCCGACGTGTGCCTGATGCCGTCGCACGCCGAGTCCTTCGGGCTGGTGGCGCTCGAAGCGGCGGCGTGCGGCACGCCCGTCGTCGCCGCAGCTGTCGGCGGCCTGCGCTCGCTCGTCGATCACGACGAGACGGGCTTCCTCATCGAAGGGCGCGACCCCGCCGACTACGCCGGACCCGTCGAGAAGCTGCTGTCATTCGATCAGCTGCGCGTCGAGATGGGTTCCACCGCAGCCGCGCGCTCGTTGCGCTACTCGTGGAGCATGACTGCGGCGCGCTTGCGGCGGCTCTACACCGACTTGGTCGCACGCGCGCTCGTCCGCTGCGACTGACCGCAGGTGCAGGACGGCCGCGAGCCCGGTGATCGACCGCTCGATCCCGAGGTGTGGCGCGCCAAGCACGACCTGATCGCCGCGCATCTCGAAGGGCCCGTGCGCGGCGAGGAATGGATGCAGACCGTCGAGTACGACGCGGAGATCCCGCGTTGGTACGTGCGTTTCGGATGCGAGGGACGCGACGCGGCGACGATCTACTTCGATCTGCATCAGCGCACGCTGCGCTACGAGGTGTACTTCATGCCGGACCCACCGGCCCATCACGAAGAGCTGTATCGGTTCTTGTTGCAGCGGAACCACGCGACCTACGCCGCGCACTTCTCGATCGGTCCTGACGGCGACATCTATCTCGTCGGTCGCGTGCTGCTCGAGCACCTCGATGTCGACGAGCTCGACCGCATCATCGGTGTGCTCTACGAGCTCGTCGAGCGATGGTTCCAGCCCGCGATCCGGCTGGGCTTCGGCAAACGAAGCTAGAACATGAGTGTGTAAGAAATACATCTCAAGATGTCTTGTAGTGCGCTGAGGCTCCGTGCTACCGTTCGATCGTCGACGGGCCCGAGGTGCGGGAGGGTCGGCCCCGCTCGGGGAAGTGCGGGGCTCGGTCCGAAGGTTCCTCGGGCCCCCGCGCGTCACCCCGCACCTCGCGTGCGGCGGCAGACGAACGAGATCCCCTCGACGCGGGGTTACCCTCGCGACGATGTCGCGCATAGCGCTGCTCGGCGGCGGAAAGATGGGCGCGGCGCTCGTCGGCGGGCTGCTCGACGCCGGTTGGGACGCCGATGCGTTGTCGATCGCCGAGATCGACGGCGAGCGGCGTGTCGCCCTCGAGCAGCAGTTCCCGAAGGTACGGGTCGTGCCCAGCGCGGCCTGGGCAGTTGCCGACGCGGATGTCGTGATCGTGGCCGTGAAACCGGCCGATGTCCCCGCGACGCTCGAAACCGCGCTCCCGGCGCTCGGTGCCGAAACGCTGGTGCTGTCGATCGCGGCGGGCGTCACGATCGCGACGATCGAAGGCCTCGCTCCGGACCGCCCGGTGGTACGGGCGATGCCGAACACGCCCGCGGTCGTCGGCGTCGGGGCCTCGGCAATCGCGCCCGGCACGCACGCGCGCGCCGATCATCTCGAGCTCGCGGAGCGGCTCCTCGGTGCGGTCGGCGTCGTCGTGCGCGTCGACGAACCTTCCCTTGACGCAGTCACCGGACTCTCGGGCTCCGGGCCCGCGTACGTGTTCCTGGTCGCGGAGGCGCTGATCGAGGCCGGGGTGCTCGTCGGGCTCCCGCGCAACGTCGCCGAAGAGCTGGTGGTGCAGACGCTCCTCGGGTCGGCGACACTGCTCGCCCGTGACGACGCCGGGCCTGAGGCACTGCGCGCCGCCGTGACATCGCCGGGGGGCACCACCGCGGCCGGGTTGCGAGAGCTGGAAGCGCATGGCGTGCGCGCGGCGATCCTCGACGCGGTCGCGGCCGCGACCCGCCGGTCGCGCGAGCTCGGCGGAGGGTGAGCTTGCGCACGTGAGCCAGGCGCACGCTGCAAGCCCGGGCGGATGCGTGACGGAACGTTGTGGTGGAGGGCTGGAGGCGGAAGCCGCATGAGCAGGGCTCGGAACCGGCCGCCCAAGCTCGAGCCGCACATCGGTGAGGTGCACCGAGCCCCGCCGGCAACCCCCGAACAGCTGCTCGAGCGAGCCAAGGTCGCGGGCGGGTCCGGCCCGCCCGGGCCCACCGAGCTCCGCCGATTCGTCGAACGAATCGTCGCGTGCGACCGGCACGCGCTGGGCGAGCTGCAACCCATCCCGGCGCTCACGATGCACGATGCCTGGGCCGCGTTCACCGAGGTGTTCGGGGCGACGCCCGAGCACCCGGCGATCGACCCGGCCCGCACACTCGCGGCGGTGCGCCGGGCCGCGCTGCGGGTCCGCGCGGTTGGTGCGGCCGGCGGCCGCATCGCGGTCGCGACGGCCGCCCCCGCGTCGTTGCTCCCGCTACATCTCGCTTTGGTGCGGGTCGCCCGGGCGGCGGGGGGCGACGTCGCTGACCTCGCCGACGTCGGCCCGATCCGGGCCGACGGCCGCGCCTCCCGGTTCCTCCGATGGTTCGACGGCGTCGCCGCAGTCACCGATGGCCATGCCCTCTGCGCGACCCGCGACGGCGAGGCTGCACGCGAGTGGATCTTCGTGCTCCCCCGGCCGGCGCTCGTGATCAGCGACGGGCCGTTCGCGGAGGTCGCATGGGAGGCCGGCGTCGAGGTCGTCGCGTTCGCGGGCCTCGATCGTGGTGGCTTGGCGATCGCGGCGGCGCGGGGTCAGCGGTGCACGCTCGTCCCGCTCCGAACCGACCGCGCGCCCCGGGCTTACGCGAGCGTGATCAGTGGTTTCGAAGCGGCAGACGACCGGACCGACTGATCCCGAAATGTGACCTCTCACACTCCACGGGAGTTGACCCTCGACAACTTCGAGCGCACCGGCGTACGCTCGTGTCTGGGCTGGAGTAGGGAGTTCTCCGCGTGGGCAACGGTTTGAGCAAGGCGCGCTTTCTGACAGTGCAGGAAGTGGCCGATCTGATGAGAGTGTCGTCGATGACCGTGTATCGGCTCATCAAGGCCGGCGAGTTGTCGGCCGTGCGCGTCGGTCGATCGTTCCGGGTTTCGGAACCCGACGTCGACGCGTATCTGGCATCTCGGTACACACAAGCCGGCTAGTCGCCGGCTGCTGGAGTCAGGAGCGCCGACGGGTACCGTCGGAGGCGGTGTCATCTTCGCCGCGTCCGCCGTTCGTGTCGTTTCTCTCTGACTATGGCCGCACCGATGAATTCGTCGGCGTGTGCCATGCGGTGATGCTCGACGTCGTTCCGGAGTTGCGGATCGTCGACGTCACCCACGACATCCCGGCGTTCGACATTCGCGCGGGGGCGCTCGCGCTCGTGCGCGCGGTGCAGTACCTCCCGGACGGTGTGGTCCTGGCGATCGTCGACCCGGGCGTCGGCACCGAGCGGCGTTGCATCGCGGTCGAGGTGGACGGCGGGGTCCTCGTGGGCCCGGACAACGGATTGCTCGCCCCGGCCGTGGCGATGCTCGGTGGCGTCCGGCACGTAGTCGCGCTCGACAACCCGAAGTATCAGCTGCCGGCTCCGGGACCGACCTTCGCCGGGCGCGACGTCATGGCACCCGCGGCCGCGCACCTCGCGGCCGGCCTCCCGATCGGCGACCTCGGGCCCGACGTCGACCCGGCGACGCTGGCACCCGGCCTCGTGCCGTTGCCGCGCGAAGACGACGACGGCACGATCGTCGGCGAAGTGCTGTGGGTCGACCGGTACGGCAACTGCCAGCTCAACGTGGCTCCCGACCAGCTGTCCGCGCGGGGAGTCGAACCCGGGGGCATCGTCGGGGTTCGCATCGGTGAGGACGAGCGCCGGGCCCGGTGGGTGCGCACGTTCGCCGAAGCGAAGCCGTCGGAGCTCGTGGTCCTGATCGATGCGTACGGCATGTGCGCGCTCGCCTTCGACCAGCGCTCGGCCGCGACACAGCTGAAGCTCCGCGCCGGCCGCGCCGTGACGATCGTGACGCCGGAATGAGGTGGGGAACGAGCATCGTGCTCGCGGGACTGCTCGTACTGATCCTGGTCGCGGCGGTCGCGCAATTCATTTTCAAAGTCGGCGGCTAAGGACGCGGCGTGGAAGGGAGGAGTGCGGGGGGTCCGTAGCCGACCTGGGGGGTGGGTGGGGGACGCCGGAGCGCAGCGGAGGCGTCCGGTCGGCGGAGGACCCCCCGCACCCGGACCACCTAGCGAAAAAAAGGAGCCCGGCTCTGTGAGCCGGGCTCTACCAACATCAAGGTTCCGGCCGCAGTTGCAGACGTTTCTGGGGCGGGCTGGGAGGCTACGTTGCGTGGACGCTCCGGGTATCCCCGTTGCGACCACACGCCCACACCCGCGACCGGAACCTAGATCTTGGGCGGAGGCGGCCGGCGTGCCGTCGAGACTGCCGGTTGTTCCAGCCCCCCGCCGGTGTTCCGGTCGCCCTCGCTGTAAGACAGATAACGACACCCAGAGCGTCGGTCTTAAGCGACATGCGCCACTCTGCGTGGTCAACCCCGAAGACGGGCCTCGCACTCGGTGGACACGTAGCCTCCGCGGTCGTGAACCTCGCCGAGGCGCTGCTCCGGACGGCAACCGACGATCCGGGTCGGGTCGCCCTCGCCGGTCGGACCGAGCCGGAGCCGGTGACCTACGGCCAGCTGGCCCGCCGCTCGGGCGCGCAGGCCTCCCGCATCGGCGCGTCCGTCTCGCCCGGCGACCGGGTTGCGATCGTCGCGGGGAACGAGACCGCGTTCGTGGTCGCGTATCTCGCGGCGATGCGGACCGGGGCGGTCGCCGTGCCCTTGAACGTCGCGTCGCCGTCGCAGGAACTGGCCGGGGAGCTCGCGGCCGTGTCACCGTCGATCGTCGTCGCGTCGCCGGCCCACGCCGACCTCGCTCGCCGCGCGGTTTCCCAATACGACGCGTCGATGACGGTGCTCGTCCTCGAAAGCTCGGAGGAAGATGGCGAACAGCTCGCGCCCGTGCCGCGCGATACGAGCGATCTTGCCGTGCTGTTGTTCACCGCCGGTACGGGCGGCGCGCCCAAGCCGGCCATGCTCACGCACGGCTCATTGTTGGCGAACATCGAGCAGATGCAGTCGCATCCCGGTTTGCGCCTGACGCACGATGACGTCGCGCTCGGCGTGCTGCCGCTCTTCCACGTGTACGGGCTCAACGTCACGCTCGGGCTGGCACTGTTCGCCGGTGCCGCCGTGTCGCTCGTTGATCACTTCCACCCGACCGAGACATTGACGCGCGTTCGCGACGACGCGGTCACCGTGATCGCGGGCGTGCCCGCGATCTTCGCGGCGTGGCTCGCGCTCGACGAGCAAAGCGCGCCGGCAGACGTCTTCGCGCGGGTGCGTCTGTGCGTGTCGGGCGCGACTGCACTCCCGCCCGAGATCGTCGAGGGCATGCGCGACCGGTTCGGTGTCGTGGTTCATGACGGCTACGGCCTCACCGAGGCATCGCCGGTCGTCACGACGACGGCTGTCGTCGCGCAGCCGCGGCCCGGTTCGATCGGGCCTCCGCTCCCCGGCGTCGAAGTGCGGCTGCTCGACACCGACGGGCAACCTGTGCTCGAAGGCGATCCGGGCGACATCGTCGTGCGCGGCCCGAACGTTTTCGCGGGATACTGGAACGATCCCGAAACGACAAAGGCGGTGTTGGTCGACGGCTGGCTGCACACCGGCGACGTCGGGGTCGCCGACGCCGACGGATGGTTGACGCTCGTCGACCGCGCCAAGGACATCATCATCGTCTCGGGATTCAACGTGTATCCGGGTGAGGTCGAGGAGGTGCTGCGGGCGCATCCGGATGTCGATGACGTTGCAGTCGTCGGTGAACCGCACCCGCGCACGGGCGAGACCGTTGTCGCGTACGTCGTCGGGCGCGCTGGCGTCGCGCCCGATCCGGTCGAGCTGTTGCGTCACGCCGGCCGGCGGCTCGCGCGTTACAAATTGCCGACGCGCGTCGAGGTGGTTGACGCGTTGCCGCGGACACTCGCCGGCAAGGTCGTTCGGCGCGCGCTCGCGGAGCGGACGAGCCGGCCGCCCGACGCGACGACGAAGCCGGCGTAGATCACCGCGATCCCGGCGGCGAGCGAGATGACGAAGCTCTCGTCGTGGCCGATCGAGCCCTGCAGCAGGCCACCGCTCGACAGGATCAGCGTGCCGAGCGCAATCAACGCGTTGCCACTCGCGAGACCACCGGAGCCCGGCGCGCGTTTGCGTGCGAAGCGCACCGCGGACCACGCCGCGCCGGCGAACACGACGACGGCGCCGAGACCGCTGCCGGCCGCGGCGAGGATGCGTGGCAACGCGTCGAAGTGTTCCTTGCCGACGGGGATGCCGCCCTCGGGTTCGATCGTCCCGTGAATGGGGGCGGCCAGGATCACGCCGAGCGCCATGCCCGAAAAGACCAGCAGCACGGCACGCACGCGGTTGCCGATCGGCCGCCCGAACAGGAGATACACGGTGCCCAGCGCGAGCCACGGCACGTTGAGGATGGCGCCCAGCAGATAGAACGCGCGGAACGTACCGTCGTCCCATTGCGTGCCCTCGCCCATTGCGAGCGTGGCGGAGGCCAACGCGAACAGCGCCAGCGCGAACGTCCAGGCGGCCTGGTGCGGCGCCTTCGAGCGCGACCAGCGCACCGCCGTGGCCTGGGCGAACACCGTGGCGATCGCAGTGGCGAGAAAGGCGAGACCGGCGACCATTTCGGGGCGAAATTAGCCGCCGCGTCTTTCCCACCCGCTCCCTGCGATGCGCGGCCTCCGGCGTCCAAATCTCCAGTCCGCTTCCCGCCCCACACTTTGAGAATACGTGCACAAAGTCGATACCCTGCGACGAGGAGCGGACGACCCGAGCGCCGCATCACGGGGCTCGGGCCCGCAGTCCCAAAGGACGCAGGTGGCCACAGAGGTGGGAGCAACGCCCCGACGCCGGATCCCCGAGGCGACCGTTGCCCGCCTTCCGCTGTACTACCGGGCGCTGGTCGAGACCGGTGAACGCCAGGTGCCGACGATCTCCTCGGAGCGGCTCGCCGAACTGGCGGGTGTGAATGCCGCCAAGGTTCGCAAAGACCTGTCGTATCTCGGCTCCTACGGCACTCGCGGCGTCGGCTACGACGTCGAGTACCTGCTTCACGAGATCTCCCGCGAGCTCGGCCTCACACGCGACTGGCCGGTTGCGATCGTCGGGATCGGCAACCTCGGCCGCGCGCTTGCGAACTATCGCGGCTTCGGTGCGCGGGGGTTTCGGGTCGTCGCCCTGTTCGACGCCGACGCTGAGATCGTGGGACGCCGCATCGGCGAGCTCGCCGTCGAAGCGATCGACGATCTCGACCGGGTCGTCGCCGAGCGCGGCATCGCGATCGGCATCCTCGCGGTTCCCGCGGCGGTCGCCCAAGACACCGCCGACAAGCTCGTCGCGGCGGGTGTCACGTCGATCTTGAACTTCGCGCCCGCCGTGTGCACGGTCCCCGACGGAGTGTCGATGCGCAAGGTCGATCTGGCGATCGAGCTGCAGATCCTGTCGTTCTACCAACTTCGCCGCGGGGCGGGAACGGCCCAGAGAGCCGAATTGACGTGAACGACGACGCCGGTCGGCCGGGGCTTGCCGGACTGCCGGTGAACCTGCTCGTACGCGGCCGCCGGGTGGTGGTCGTCGGCGGTGGCCGCATCGCCGCCCGCAAGATCGGCCCGCTGCTCGAGCTGGATGCGGCCGTCGAGGTGGTCGCCCGGCAGGTCGGCGACGAGGTGCGGGCGTGGGCCGACGCCGGCCGCGTCGTGCTCCACCAACGGGCATTCGCGGCGGACGACCTGCGCGACGCCTGGCTCGCATTCACCGCGACCGATGACCCGGCGGTCAATGCCGCTGTCCACACAGCGGGCGAAGCCGCGCGGGTCTGGGTCAACAGCGCCGACGACCCGGCCAACTGCTCCTTTACGCTGATGTCCGTGATTCGCCGCGCCGATCTCGTGGTCACCGTGGGCACGGGTGGCCGCAGTCCGGCGCTTGCCGCGCACCTGCGTCGAGTGTGGGAAGACGAGCTCGGCCCCGAGTACGAGACCCTGCTCGACGTGCTCAGTGATGCGCGGGAAGAGCTGCGCGCCTCCGGACGTTCCAGCGAGGACGCCGATTGGCAGCGCGTCTTCGACGAAGGCATCGTGGAGCTGGTCAGGGCGGGACGCATCGACGACGCGAAGGAGTTGTTGAAGACGTGTCTGTGATCGTCGTCGGCCTCAACCACCGTACCGTGCCGGTCGAGCTCCTCGAGCGCATGACCGTGGCGGAGCCTCAGGTCGCCAAGGTGCTGCACGACTTGATGGCACACGAGCACCTGCTCGAAGTCGTCGTGCTCTCCACGTGCAACCGCACGGAGATCTACGCGCGCTGCACGCACTTCCACGGTGCAGTTGGCGACGTCCGCGACTTCCTCGCCGACCACTCGGGCGCGGCACCCGACGAGTTCGAGAACCACCTCTACACGTACTACGACGACGCAGCAGTCGCGCACCTGTTTTCGGTCGTGGCCGGCCTGGACTCGATGATCGTCGGTGAGAGCGAGATCCTCGGGCAGGTCCGCGACGCATGGCAAGCCGCCGCTCGCGAGCAGACGTCGTCGCAGACGCTGTCGCGCTTGTTCAAGCACGCGGTCGAATCCGGCAAGCGGGTGCGCACCGAGACCGGTATCTCGCGTCACCCGGTTTCGATCCCGTCGGCCGCGGTGACGGTTGCGGCGGAGCACCTTGGCACCCTCGAGAGTGCGCGGGTGCTCGTGATCGGGGCAGGACAGATGGGCACCGGCCTCGCGTCCACACTGCGTTCACGCGGCGTCGAACAGATCTGGGTCGCGAACCGCACCCGGGAACGGGGCGAGGAGCTCGCGACGCGCGTCGGCGGCGAGGCGATCCCGCTCACCGAGATCGCCGACACGCTGGTCGACGCCGATGTGTTGTTCACGTCGACGGCATCGAGCGAAGTGCTCCTCGAACGCGCGACGGTGGAGATGGTGATGGCGTGCCGCAACGCGCGTCCGCTGCTGATCGTCGACGTGGCGCTGCCGCGCGATGTCGATCCCGGCGTCGGCGACGTCCTCGAGGTGACGCTGCTCGACCTCGACGACCTGAAGGACTTCGCGCAGCGCTCGGCCGAACGACGCCGGCGCGAGATCGGCAAGGTCCGAGAGATCCTCGCGGCCGAGATCGACCGCTACCACGGCGAACGCGCCGCCCGCGAGGTTGCGCCACTCATCACGTCGCTGCGCGAGCTCGGAGAAGGTGTTCGGCAGCTCGAGATCGAGCGGTTCAAGGCGAAGCTCGGCCAGCTCGACCCGGATGCGCGCGAGCTGGTCGACGCGATCACCCAGGGCATCGTGAACAAGCTGCTGCACGAACCGACGGTGCGCGTCAAGGACGCGGCGGGAACGCCGCGCGGCGACTACTACGCCGACGCGCTCGCGACACTGTTCGACCTGCCGTCGACCGAGCAGTGATTCGCGTCGCCACGCGCGCGAGCACGCTTGCGCGCTGGCAGGCGGAACGCGTGGGAACGTTGCTGGGCAGCGACGTCGAGTACGTATTGGTGACGACGACAGGCGATCGCGACCAGACCTCCGAGCTGCACGCCATCGGAGGCGTCGGCGTGTTCACCAAGGAAGTGCAGCACGCCGTGCTCGACGGGCGAGCCGACATCGCCGTGCACTCGGCGAAGGATCTTCCGCCCGCGACCCCGGCCGGTTTGTCGCTCGCCGCGATCCCCGAACGGGGCGACGTGCGCGACGCGCTCGTCGGGAGCGGTCTTGGCGAACTGCCGACCGCGGCGCGGGTCGGCACTGATTCGGTGCGTCGGCGCGCGCAACTCGCCGGTTTGCGCCCCGACCTCACGTTCGGCCCGTTGCGCGGGAACATCGAGACGCGGCTGCGTAAGCGCGAGGAGATGGGCTACGACGCCGTGGTCGTCGCATACGCCGCGCTCGAGCGGCTCGGACTCGCCGCCCAGGCGACGGAAGTCCTCGAGCCAACCGTTTTCTTGCCGCAGGTCGGGCAAGGCGCGCTTGCCGTGGAGTGTCGTGCCGAGGACTGGCAGACTGCCGCGCGCCTGCGCGCGATCGACGACCCGGCGGCACATCGCACGGTCGATACTGAGCGCGCATTCCTCACCGAGCTCGGCGGCGGGTGCAATCTGCCGTGCGGAGCACTCGCCACACTCGCCGCGGACGGCACGATCGTTCTCGACGCGTTGCTCGCGTCGCTCGACGGGCACGTCGTCGTGCGCACCCGCGTCGCGGGTGACGAAGCGGGAGCGGTCGGGCGGCGCGCGTCGGACGAGCTGCGCGGCGCGTTCCCGGACGAGGTCGCGTCGTGACCGTGTACCTCGTTGGTGCCGGGCCCGGTGATCCCGGGTTGCTGACGCGCCGCGGCGAAGCGCTCCTGCGCGTGGCCGACGTTGTCGTGTACGACCGGCTCGCGTCGGCCGCGGTGTTGCAGCTCGCCGGCCCTGACGCGGAATTGGTCGACGTCGGCAAGGCACCTGGTCGCGCCGCGCTCGATCAGGCCGAGATCAATGCGTTGCTCGTTGCTCGTGCCCGCGCCGGCCACGTGGTCGTGCGCTTGAAGGGCGGCGACCCGTTCGTGTTCGGGCGGGGCGGCGAGGAGGCCGAAGCGTGCATCGCGGCCGGAGTGCCGTTCGAGGTCGTCCCGGGCGTGACGAGCGCGATCGCGGCGCCCGCGTACGCCGGCATCCCTGTGACGCACCGAGGAGTGTCGACGCACTTCACCGTTGTGACCGGCCACGAGGACCCGACCAAGGACGGCACCGACACGGACTGGGAAGCGCTCGCCGCGCGGGCGGCACCCTCGTGATCCTGATGGGCGCCGGGCGCGTCACCGCGATCAGCAAGGCGCTGATCGCCGGCGGGCGCGATCCCGACACGCCGGTCGCCGCGGTGCGCTGGGGTACGCGCCCCGAGCAGCAAACAGTGCGCGCGACGCTTGCGACACTCGCCGATGCGGGCGTCGAGGCTCCGAGCGCGATTGTCGTGGGTGAGGTCGCAGCGTTGGACCTTGGCTGGTTCGAACGCAAGCCGCTGTTCGGCAAGACGGTCGTCGTGACGCGCGCGCGAGCAAGCCAGTGAGCTCCGGAGCCGCATCGAAGACCTCGGCGCGAACGTGATCGAGCTCCCGACGATCAGCATCGAACCGATCGACTTCACATTGCCCGACCTCACGGCGTACACCTGGCTTGTGTTCACGTCCGCGAACGGCGTCGCGTGCGTCGCACGCCATCTCGGTGTCACCGGTCGAGATGCGCGCGCGGTCGCGCCCGTGAAGATCGCGGCGATCGGTCCGGGCACCGCCGACGCACTGCGCCACTTCGGCATCCACGCCGACTTGGTGCCGGCCCGATTTGTCGCCGAAGGGCTGCTCGACGAGTTCGCGCCCGGCACGGGACGCGTCTTGCTCGCCCGGGCCGAGGTCGCCCGCGACGTGCTGCCCGAAGGCCTTGCGCAAAAGGGCTACGCGGTCGACGTGCTCGCGGTGTACCGCACGGTGATGGCCGCGCCGGACGCAACCGCGCTGGCCCGCGTCCGCGACGGTGTGGACGCGATCACGTTCACGTCTTCGTCGACGGTGACGAACTTCTGCGACGCGGTCGGCGTCTCACCCGAGTCGCAACCGCTGGTCGTCTCGATCGGACCGGTGACGAGCGAAACTGCCCGGGCCCGCGGGCTGCGCGTCGATGCCGAAGCCGATCCCCACACGATCGACGGCCTGGTCACAGCCCTCGTGCACGCCCTCGACCGGTAATCTGGCAAGCGTGGCCTTTCCCGAGCGCCGACTTCGTCGTCTGCGCCGTACGCCGGCGCTGCGCCGGCTCGTCGCCGAGCATCGTGTGCACGTCGACGATCTCGTGGCCCCGTTGTTCGTGAAGGAAGGCATCGACGCACCCGAGCCGGTCATGTCGATGCCGGGTGTCGTGCAGCACACCCAGGAGAGTCTTCGCAAGGAAGTACGCGGCCTCGCCGACCTCGGCGTGCCGGCGGTGATGCTGTTCGGCGTGCCCGCCCACAAGGACCCGCGGGGCTCCCAGGCCGACGCGCGCGACGGTGTTGTGCAGCTCGCGCTGCGTCAGCTGCGAGACGAGGTCGGTGATGCGCTCGTGCTGATGGCGGACAACTGCCTGGACGAGTACACCGACCACGGGCACTGCGGCATCGTCACGCCGGGCGGAGACGTCGACAACGACGCAACTCTCGACCGGTACGCGAGCATCGCCATCGCGCAGGCCGACGCCGGCGCCGACGTCGTCGCACCGAGCGGGATGATGGACGGCCAGGTCGGTGCGATCCGGGCTGCCCTCGACGAGACCGGACACGCGACGACGGCGATCCTCGCCTACGCGGCGAAGTACGCGAGTGCGCTCTACGGGCCGTTCCGTGACGCGGCCGAGTGCACGCCGCAGTTCGGCGACCGGCGCGGCTATCAGATGGATCCGGCGAACGGGCGGGAAGCCATCGCCGAAGTCGCGCTCGACGTGGCCGAGGGCGCGGACATGGTGATGGTGAAGCCCGCGCTTGCGTACCTCGACGTGATCGCCGAAGTGCGCGCAACGTTCGAGGTGCCGGTCGCCGCGTATCACGTCAGTGGCGAGTACGCGATGGTGCGGGCGGCGGCCCAGCTCGGCTGGCTCGACGGCACCGCGGTCGCGCTCGAACACCTGCTCGCGATCAAGCGGGCCGGCGCCGAGATCATCCTCACGTACTTCGCGCGCGAGGTCGCCGATTTGCTGCACGCACAACCGTGAGCGATCCCGTCAACTGGTTCGAACGCGCGCAGGCGCGCATACCCGGTGGCGTGAACTCGCCGGTGCGCGCGTTCGGGGCGGTCGGCGGCGAGCCGTTCTTCGTCGCACGCGCCCACGGCTCCCGGCTCTACGACACCGACGGGCGTACGTACATCGACTACGTCCAGTCGTGGGGCGCGTCGATCCTCGGGCACGGCGCTCCGAAGGTCGTGGAAGCTGTGCGGGCCGCCGCGTACGACGGCACGTCCTACGGCGCGCCCACGCCGCGCGAGGTCGAGCTCGCGGAAGCGATCTGCGATCGTGTGCGGTCGGTCGAGAAGGTGCGGCTGGTGTCGTCGGGTACCGAGGCCGCGATGACTGCGGTTCGTCTGGCGCGCGGCGCGACCGGCCGCGACAAGATCATCAAGTTCGCGGGCTGTTACCACGGCCACCTCGATGCGCTGTTGGTGCAAGCCGGCAGTGGTGTTGCCACCCTGGGGCTGCCCGGGAGCGCGGGCGTCACCCCCGGCACAGTCGCGGACACCATCGTCGTGCCCTACAACGACGCGGCCGCTCTCGACGCCGCTCTCGACGCGCACGGAAGTGAGGTCGCGGCCGTCCTCGTCGAGCCGATCGCGGCCAACATGGGACTGGTCGCGCCGAAGAGCGAGTTCCTCCGCTTGCTGCGCGCCGGGTGCACGCGTCACGGCGCATTGCTCGTGCTCGACGAGGTCATCACCGGATTCCGTGTCGGGCTCGGCGGCGCGCAGGCGCGCTACGGCATCACGCCGGACCTCTCGATCTTCGGCAAGGTCATCGGCGGCGGTCTCCCGCTCGCGGCCGTCGGCGGCAGCGCGGCGATCATGGACGAGCTCGCACCGCTCGGTCCCGTGTACCAGGCGGGAACGCTTTCAGGGAACCCGCTCGCCACCGCGGCCGGCCTCGCGGTGCTCGCCGAGCTCGACCACGAGACGTACCACCGGCTCGAACGCACGGCGGAACGGCTCGAGGACGGTTTGCGCAAGACCTTCGCCGACGCCGGCGTCGTCGCCCAGATCACGCGCTCGTTCACACTGCTCGGCGTGTTCTTTGCCGACGCACCGGTCGAGGACTACGAAGCGGCGCGTCACGCGGACCATCTTCGCTACGCACAGCTGTTCCACGCGCTGCTCGACCGAGGCGTGTACTTCGCGCCCAGCGGCTACGAGACGCTGTTTCCGAGCCTGGCCCACACCGACGCCGACATCGACGCCACGATCGACGCGGTCGCCGAAGCTCTCGCTCGCCCCTAGCGACCTCTGCGCTCCTCGCGCTTGCGGCGCACCTTGTCCATGTAGAAGAGCGAGCCGACGAACAAGAAGCACATGACCGCCATCGCGACGAACGCGGCCCCACCGTCCTTGCTGGCATCGATCAGCTGCTGGGCGAGAACCATCGTTGTCTCCTTAGGGGCCCGGTGAGGGGACCGGTGCCAGCCCGGCGCGCTTGCGCGCCCGCTGATCTTGTTCGTACCAGTGCAGGCCCAGCAGGCTGAGCCCGAAGAGCAACAGCGACATGAACCAATACGCGACAACCGGCTGACGGAGCGTGCCGAGATCGTGCTCGAGCACGATGTACGGCGTGTCCTTCAGCGGATCGCACGTTGGCGGCGTCACGTTCTCCTTCACGATGCACAGCTGCACGAGTGCGTACTGCGTGTTGTGCCAGAAGATGTTCTTGGTGCCACCGCCGACCTCGTATGCCTTCAGGCTCTCGTCCTCGACCAGGTAGTTCGACGAGTCGCTGAAGCCGAGCGTGGCGAACGGCTTCTCCTTCGGCGTCTCACCGTTCAGCGACTTGTCGGGGACGACAGCCGCGTCGATTGCCGGCTTCAAGTTCGTGAGCTTCTCGGGCGGGATCACCGTGCCGGTGTTCGAGATGTCGCGGATCTCCGCGATCTTCGACTCGGCCGGGTCCTTTACGATCTCGACGACTTTCCACTGCGGCGAACGGCCGTGCGGTGGGTCGATGCCGCTGCTGCCCGACGTCCACCAGAGCGTCGCGAGCAAGAACATGAACCCGGTGAGCCCTGCGGCCGCGACGAGGAACCCGAGGCGCGCGCCGAGGTTGGTCGCGAGCAGGAGATACACCGAACCGCAGAACAAGCCGATCGCCGCCAGCACCGTGAGGATGCCGATGATCGTGGGATTCCAGATGTTCGCGTCCTTCGGCCCTTCGGCCGCGAGCATGTGCAGGAGTGCGGTCGCAGATGCCACGGTCATCCCCCCGGCGCGGTGGTCGTGGTCGTCGACGTTGTCGGCGGTGCGCTCGTCGGCGTCGCGCACGGTGGCGACACGCCCTTGTAGTTCGTGCGCTCGAGGCAGTGCCGCTCGTAGGAGACGATCGCGGCGACTTGTTCGCTCGTCAGCATCTGGCCGAAGCCCGGCATGCGGCCGGTGCCGATACCGCGGAACCCGTACTCCTTGTTCGGGTCCGAACCCATCGTGACGAAGTCGGCCTGGCTCTGCCACCCGCCCGACGCGTCGTCGCCGAAGCGGCGCTCGGTGTCGCCGTCTCGGAGGTTGAAGCCGATGCCGCCCGCGAACCCGCCACCGCCGCCGGACAGGCCGAGGATGTTCACACCGTCGATCTCGCTCGGCGGCGCGGTCGGGTCGAAGACCGACCAACCCTCGGTGTGACAGCGGGCGCAGTTCAACTCGAACAGCAGCTGTCCGTCGCTCACGTTCGCGCGTCGCGCTTGCCAGTCGACTGCCCACGCGAGCGATGCCTCGGCGTCCTTGGCGTTTTCAGCAGCGTCGAGGAAGGAGCCGCACGCAACCGCGTCGGCCTTGACCTCCGGGTCGATGTTCGTCGGCTTGTCTTCGACCTGCTGGGCGATGTCCTTGCAACGCGTGGTCAGCTCGGCATCGGTCGCGGCCGGTTGCTTGAGGTCCTTCCGCACGGCCTTCCGTTCCTGGCTGAGCGTCTTCTGCGCGGCCGTGAGCGTCGAGCGAGCGTCATTCACCACGATCGCGGGACACGACATGTACTCGGGACACGTGGCGTCGGGCTTCGGGTTCGGGTCCTTCGCGAGGGCGACCGCGTCGGTGGCTTGTTGCTGCGCTTGCTCCGGCGTGAGCTGAATCGACTTGATGAACGCGACGAGGTCAGCGACACCCTGGTCGTTCAGCGGACCGCCGCCGGCAAGACCCCAGCCTTGCATCGGCGTGCCCGGCCGCCCGTTCGTGATGATGTCGCTGATCTCGCACACGGTCGTCGACTGCCGCAACGACGGGTCCGCGCACGCGGGCTCCTCCGTGAACCGCAACGCCTCGGTGTTGAGCGGCGGCGCCTTCCAGTTCACCTGCACACCCTGGATGCGGAAAGGGGCGGTACCACCCTGGCCTCTTTCGCCGTGGCAGTTCGCGCACTGCTTAGACGTCGCAGCTTCGTACTCCTCGCTGCCGGGGCTCGCGAACAGCACGGCGCCACGGTGCACAGCGTTCTTGTCGAAGTAGGTGACGGTCTGGTCCTGGCGGGTCGGCTCGCGCAGCCAGTAGATCGGCAGCGCGATCGCGATGACCGCCGCGAAGATCAGCGCCCAGCCCTGTACCCGCTCGAGCCGGCGGCCCTCGAGGTCCTCGTCCGGGAGGAACGGCACGACGTTCGGTGCTTCGCGCTCCTCGCGCCGCGCGCGCTTGGGCGACAGCACCGCAACGATCAGATAGATGATCAGGGCGGAGAACACGATCAGGTTCAGCAGGATCAGGTAGTGCCGAAGATCGTTCTTCCAGAGCGCGGCGATCACGAACGCTTGCTCCCGATGTCGGTTACACGCACAGGGGGCCTTCCGGTTCCTGACCGGTGGTGTTGGTGCCGATCGGAGGACCGAGAATCGGCGAACCGCTGGTGTCGACGGTCACCGTGTCGCCGTCGAAGACCGTCGGCCACCGGTCGAGCCCACGGGGCGCGGGCCCGGCTTTCTTCTCGCCGACCTTGTTGTATTTCGAGCCGTGGCACGGGCACTCGAACCACTGCGACGAGTCGCAGAAGGGCACGCGGCAGCCGAGGTGCACGCAGCGCTGGTACAGGGCGACGATTCCGTGTTCCATCTCGTTGATGACGATCGGGTTGTACACCTTCTTGGCGGCCGGGAGCGCGCTCGGCGGATACGTCACGATGTAGGTACCGCGAGCGGCACGTAGTAGGGCTTCCGATTCGTTTGGACGTAGCTGATGAGGTCCGGGAGCGACTTGTCGACCTTCACCTTGCCGCCGAAGCCCGTCGAACGAAACGGCCACAGGAACGCGAGCATCGCGGGCGCGAAGCCGGCGAGGGAGAAACCCAACGCGATGAGGATCGCGCGATTGAAGAATTGCCGGCGGGTGACGCCGAGCTCTTCCTCGTCGACGGGGTCGTACTCGACGACCTCGCCGCCTCGGCGGCGGGCGACCGCGCCTCCACCGAGCTGCTCACGCGTCTCGTCGGCACGCTCGCGGCCGGTCGCTTCGATGTCGGTCGACGTCGACAGCTCGGGCGTCTCGGTCGGCGGCGCGACATCCCGGTCACGGCGGCACGTCTCTCGCGAGAGCGATCCCGTCGAGGAACGGGCACGGTTCGCGAGCAACACGACCGAGACGGCCGCGGCGATCAGGATGACGATGATGACGATGGCGACGCCCAACGAGCGCTCCTACAACTCGAAGAAGATGCCCTTGTTCCACGGGAACACGAAGTTGAAGCCCTCGCCACGGAAGAACGAACCGATGATGACCAGGGCGGACCACATCATCAGGAACATCGTCATCATGACGATCGCAAACTTCCGATCGGCGGGCTTGTGCGAAGGGTTCTTGTCGACATAGGGCGTGATCGCGAGCAGAGCCAACGCGACGCCCGGGATCGTCACCCCCGCGACCATCGGTTGGAACATCTTCAAGAGCTCCTGCAACCCGAGGAAGTACCACGGCGCCTTCGACGGGTTCGGCGTCTGGTTGACGTCGGCGAGGCCGAGCAGCGGCGCCTTCACGAGCGCCGAGAAGATCGTGATGAACGCCATCAGCGACAGCGTCGCCGCGAACTCGATCGCGAGCAGGTGCGGCCAGACGTGCACCTTGTCCTGCGCGTCCGCGCGCGCCTGCTGGATCGAGCCCGACTTGACGACCGTGAGCAACCGTTGCGTGTGCCCGCCGGGCCCGGTGCTCGTCGGCACGGGCGCGGCGACCGCAGTCGCAGCTGCGCGTCCGCCGGCGGCCGCACCGGCTGCTGCCGCGGCGGGTGCTTCGCCACCGCCACCGCCTGCCAGCGCAGCCTTGCGCTTGCGCGAACGCTCGAGCAGGTGCGCGGGAACGCCGCCCTTGTCTTCGGTGATCGCGTCGCCGTCACCACCGCGGTCGGATGCGGCGGGGGCGGCTGCGGTTTCCTCGGCGGCGGGCGCCTCGGCTTCGGGCGCGGACGCTTCCACGGGCGCGGCTTCGCCGCTCTCCTCGCCCTCTACCGGCAGGCCCAGCGCCTTGCGACGCTCTTGGCTCCGCTTGAGCAGATGTTCGGGTACTTCAGTCACGGTGAGCGCGCCTCCCTTCGACCTAGAGCGGCCCGGAGATGCCGCCGTCCTTGCGGACGCGCCAGAAGTGAACAGCCATGAAGATCACGATGACGAACGGCAATAACAACACGTGGAGTACGTACCATCGCAGCAACGTCTCGCTGCCGATCTCCTTACTGCCGAGCAGCACGTACTTCACCTGCGGGCCGAACACCGGCGTGTAGCCCATCATGTTCGTGCCGACGGTCACGGCCCACAACGACAGCTGGTCCCACGGCAACAAGTAGCCCGTGAACGAGAGCAGCAGCGTGAGCAGCAACAAGATGATGCCGATCACCCAGTTGAACTCGCGCGGTGACTTGTAGGCGCCGTGGTAGAAGACGCGCGACATGTGCAGGAACACCGACAGCACCATGAGGTGCGCGGCCCAGCGGTGCATGTTGCGGACAAGGGATCCGAACGTCACCGCCGTCTCGAGCGACTGCACGTTCGCGTAGGCCTCGGTCACCGTCGGCCGGTAGAAGAACATCAAGAAGATGCCGGTGACCGTCAGCAGGATGAACAAGAAGAACGACAGGCCGCCCAGGCACAGCGTGTACGAGACCTTCACTGCGTGCCGCTTCACCTTCACCGGGTGAAGGTGGAACAGCACGTTGTTCATGATCACGTAGGAGCGGTTCCGGGGGCTGTCGGTGTAGCCCTTCCGGAAGACCGAGCCGGGCCGGAAGATCGAGTTCCACGCCTGCGAGCCGCGCGTCTTCTCGCCGATCTCGCCGACTCGCTCCAGGATCTTGGGCCGGTGCCCGTTGCTGCCGTTCCCGTTGGCCATCCGTGCTCCCTAGAAGCGGACGCCGTAGGCGTAGCCGTGGCGGTTGGTGCGGACGTTGGGGTCGCCGTCGCGCCAGGCGTCGGTGACTTTGCCCAAGATGATGACGCCGGTGGGGCAGCGGTCGACGCACAGGGCGCAGCGGGTGCAGACGTCTTCGTCGACGACGAAAAAGACGTGGTCTTTGGGGTCGTCGCCGGGGGCATCGGCGTTGATGGCTTCGTCGACGGCGTCGGTGGAGAGCATGTGGATGCATTTCCAGGGGCAGATGTCGACGCAGCCTTCGCAGAGGATGCATTCGGCTTGGTCGATGTGCAGGAACTGCTTGGGCTTGACCGCTTTGGTCAGCCAGTTGGTGTCGACCTCTTGCAGCACATACGACGTCGAGAACTCGGGCATCGGGGGATTTGCATCCGTGCGGGCCATGTCTATGCGCTCTCTCGCTGCGAGGCGGGATACCCGCCTCGCGGACGCTCGATCGCTGGCGAGTTCGCTCCGGCTCCGCCTCCGCTCACCGCGTCGTACGACTTCGTGGCGCGCGCGTACCTCGTCATGGCGAGTCGCTCGTCGTTGTGACGGGTCGCCCGTACACGCTGACGCGCTCTTCGCGTCGCGCGCGGAGTCGAGCGAGTGGTCCGCCGCGCGGTTCGGGCGCGGTCTCTTCGCCTTCGGTTGCGGGTTCGGCGACCTTGCGCTTTTGCCACGCGACGAACAGGTACACGTTGAGCACCAGCACGACGACATAGATGCCGGCGGCAACCCCGTCGACGAGCTTGTCGCGCGTGATGTCGAACGGCGGCAGGTGCGAACCCCACTGGTCGCGGCGGAGGAGGAACGTCGAGGAGCTGAAGTTCAGGTACGAGTTGCCGAAGATGATCCACTCCGAAGGGATCACGCCGTAGCCGAGCGTCAGCATGATCCACACGCCCATCGCGCCGAGGAACGTCTGCGTCCATGTCGCCGGCTCGTTGGAGCGCTTCGGGCGCCGGATCCACAAGAACACGATCGCGAGGCCGCCTGCGAACATGACCGTGGCCCAGATGAGCCGGCCGGCTTTGCGAGGAAAATGCGAGCCGAAAACGGACGTGGGCAAGAGGTTGGGCACGTGGACGGCGAGCAGGTTCCACACGTCGAAATTGCGCATGCGCTCCGGCGCCCTTCCTACTCGGTCGTGCCGCCTTTCGTACCACGCTAGATGCGTACGCGGCACATCGTGCGACACGACAAAACTACGGCTTTTCCCGCTTCGTATCTGGCCGTTCGGGCATGTGATCATGTGCTCTGTGAGTGCGCGTGAAACACCGACCTACGACGTCCTTGTTGTCGGTGCGGGACCGAGTGGCGCCACCGCCGCGTATTGGCTCGCGTCGCGTGGTCGCCGCGTGCTCGTCGTCGAGAAGAAGCGCTTTCCGCGCGAGAAGACCTGCGGCGACGGGCTCACGCCACGCGCGGTGCGCCAGCTCCACGACATGGGTCTTGCCGAGCGACTCGTGGGGTTCCAACGCTTCGACGGGCTGCGCTCAATCGCGCATGGCATCACGCTCGAGCTGGCGTGGCCGGACCACCCCGACTTTCCCCCGTTCGGCTACGTCGTCCGCCGGCGCGAGCTCGACGAGATGGTCGCCGAACAAGCGGTCAAGGCGGGCGCGACCGTGTGGCAGGGTGCCGAGGCCGTCGAGCCGGTCATCGACGGTGGACTGCTCGCCGGTGCTGTTGTTCGCCACAAGGATTCCGGCACCACCGAGTCCGTGCGTGCGCGCTATGTGGTCGTGGCCGACGGCGCGAACTCACGCTTCGGGCGCGCCCTCGGCACCGCCCGCGACCGGTCGTATCCCCAAGGCATGGCGATTCGCGGCTATTTCACCAGCCCGTTCCATGACGAGCCCTGGATCGAGAGCCATCTCGACATACGTGACCGCGATGGGAACCATTTGCCCGGTTACGGGTGGATTTTCCCGGTGGGGGACGGGACGGTCAACGTCGGTGTGGGCCTGCTCTCGACATTCGCGGGGTGGAAGCACGTGAACACCACCCACCTGATGGAGGCGTTCTGCGAGACGGCGCCCGCGCGGTGGGGGCTGTCCCCCGAGACCGCCACCTGCGCGCCGACCGGGGGTCGTCTGCCGACCGGCGGTTCCGTCGAACCCCGCGTCGGGCCGACGTTCATCGTCGCCGGCGACGCCGCCGGCTTCGTCAACCCGTTCAACGGGGAAGGCATCTCGGTCGCCTACGAGACGGGCCGCCTCGCCGCCGACGCGATCGATCTCGCGCTCGCGACCGGCGACGGTCTCGCGTTGCAGACGTACAACACGCGTCTCGCCGAGGTCTACGGCTTGTACTTCAAGGTTGCTCGTGAGTTCGTGCGCGCCATCGGCAATCCCGCGGTGATGCGCGAGCTCACGCGGGTCGGAATGCACAGCCACACGCTGATGGAGTGGGTGCTGCGGATCATGGCCAACCTGCTCCGACCCGACGAGCTCGGCCCGGCCGAGGCCGTGTACCGCGCAGTCGCGGCGCTCGTCCGCGTCGCACCCGAGCCGTGATCATGGGTCGACTCCGCGCTCCCCGCCCCCCGACCCCGCCCGCCGCCCCGCTTGGAGCGCCTTCGGCGCACGTTCTTGCGGGTCGCTCCGCTGTCGTCTCCGTGACCCCAAAGAAATGACCGTCGTCGTCGCCCATCGCACGTGCCCCCGTGACGCGCGGGAGAACTCGCTCGAGGGAATCGAAGCGGCAGCCCGGACCGGCGCGGACGCGGTCGAGGTCGACGCCCGGCGCAGCCGCGACGGCACCGCGGTATTGCTGCACGACCCGTGGCTCGGGCGTATCCAGCACGTGCCGCTCCCGTTGCGCTGGGCCAACGACAGCTTGCTTGCGCGTTTGCGCGTTCCCACATTGCGCGATGCGCTCGACACTGCTCGCGGTTTGGGCCTCAAAGTGGCCATCGATACGAAGGACCCGGGCGCGGCCGACGCGGTGCTCGCGGCCGTCGAGCAAGCCGGTGCCATGCACGACGTACTTCCGTGGTCGCAGCACATGCCGGTCGTGCGTGCGTTCGTCCGCGCGCTCCCGGATGCCGAGGTCGCGTTGTTGCGCGACAGCTTCACGCCCGAAGAACACGACCGATTGCTGGCCGACGCGGCGGCGATCGGTGCCCGGGCGGTCAGTGCCCATCAGGACGCCGTGACCCCGGCGTTCATCGGGGCTGCGGCGGATCGCGGTCTCGGCGTCTACTGCTGGTACCAGCGCGGCGAGCTCCAGGACAAGCGGCTCGCAGAGGTCGCGGCAGCCGGACTCACCGGCGTCGTCACCGACTGGCCCGCCGACGCCCGCCGAGTCCTGACCAAACCTTGAACCTGCGTTACTGAGGCAGGTGAGGCCAGCCACAGTGACGCAGGTACGCTTGGGTCCATGTGTGCAGGCTGCGTGAGCAAGGTCGACGTCATCGCCGGCACGTTGGGCTTCAGCGCCTACGTGCTGAAGGGCCCGATCCAAGAAGGGCTGGTCGCAACTGGGCTGCTCCCCGAACCGCACCCCCTGGCGCGCGACATGCGCACCGTCCCGTTCCTGCGTGAACTCGACCTGGACCCCGCAGCCATCCTCGGTGCGGACGCCGTCGAGGCCGCCGACCGGGCGCTGGCGTTCCCCCGCCAGCGGGTCTACCGCCGCTCGTTCCGCGAGGCGATCGCGCTGCTCGCCGGTCGTTCCATCCGCTCCCAGAGCGTGCCCGCGGTCCAATACACCAAGTAGAGCAACAGCAGCGTCACCGGGAGCACGATCCACGGGCTGACGTGCGGTAAGTGCACGGGCTGCACCCAATACGGACCCGTCCACGACAGGTCCCACGGATAGCCGTTCCGCTTCACGCCGTTGATGACCGGCTGGGCGACGAGGTGCGCCCACATCGTCCACGCGACGAGCCGGCAGACGCCGTAGAAGAACACGCTGCGATAGATCGCGAGCAGCCCGCGCTCGTCGAACCATTGTCCGAGCCATGACCAGACGTGCGGGTCGGCCGGCACGACGTTTGTCCGCCAGAACTCGCGCGTGAGCACCCGCCACGAGCACAGCACCACGACGAGCCAGAACACGTCCATCACGAAACCGAGGCTGCTGTAGTACGCGGCGGCGTCGAGGTACTTGCCGCCGGTGACGGTCGCGGCGTACGCCCAGGTGTGCAGGCTCCAATTCAGCGTCGTGAAGGGGAACAGCAGCATCGTGCCGATGCTGTCGTTCACGTCGGTGAGCACGTGCGCGGCGAAGCCGAGGAGGTAGCCGATCGTCCATGCGCGATTGTGCTTCCAAGCCCAGATGCCGAAGCAGACGAGGATTCCGAAGAACATCGTGTGGCTGATGCCCATACCGGGCCAGCCCCGGTGCCATTGATACGGCTTGGACGCGCCGTAGTGATGGCCGTTGATCGTGATGCCGTACACCCAGAACTTCGCAAGGAAGTCGGGGGTGAAGTCGCCGAAGAAGATCGCGAACCAGCTGATCTGGCCCTGCATCTTCTTCGGGAGGTGCGCCTCGACGGCGTACACCTCGAATTGGTGCGCCGCCCAACTCAAGGCGCGGGTCTCCCCCGTTGCGGGCGGACGGGCCGGCGGCGAATGAGGTTCCACAACGCCGGCAGGCCCCAGACCCACGCGATCAGCCACAGCGGCCCGAGGATCCAGTTCAACAGCCATTTGTTGTAGATCGCGAGCGAGGTGTAGGTGACGGCCGCCGACAGATAGAGCAACGCGTCGACGTACTTCGTCGGGATCCGCCGCTCCGGCGCGCTCATCGCAGCCAGACGCTAGTGGCGGGTCGGCGAAGCGTTGCGGCGCCGGGGCCGTCGGGTAGCGTCTCGGAAGATGGCTGACTACCTGCCGATCCTGGTGATGGCCGGGGTGGTGGTCGCGTTCGTCTCGCTCTCGTTCATCGCGTCGCAGCTGCTTGCGCCACAACGTCCGAATGCGGCGAAGCAGGCGCCGTACGAGTGCGGCATCGTGCCCGAGTCCGAACCGGCCGAGCGCTTCCCGGTGAAGTTCTATCTCGTCGCGATGAGCTTCATCGTGCTCGACGTCGAGATCGTGTTCCTCTATCCGTTCTCGATCGTGTTTCGCGGACTGGGCTTGTTCGGCCTCGTCGCGATGGGTGTGTTCGTGCTCGTGTTGCTCGTGCCGTTCGCGTACCTGCTGTCGGTCGGCGCGCTGGACTGGGCTCCCGTGCGCGACATCGTGCATCGCATGCCGGGACCACTGCTGCGCACCAAGCGTGCGATGCTCGATCCCGCGGACGCGGAGAAGGAAGCAGCCGCGTAGTGGGTCTCGATCAAGTCCCGCACAACTTCCTGACGGCCCGGCTCGAAGATGTCGTCCGTTGGGGTCGTCGCAACTCGGTGTTTCCCGCGACGTTCGGTCTCGCGTGCTGCGCACTCGAGATGATGGCAGCCGGCGCCCCGCACTACGACCTGGCTCGCTTCGGCATGGAAGTGTTCCGCGCGTCGCCGCGCCAGGCCGACCTGATGATCGTTGCCGGCCGGCTCTCGCAGAAGATGGCGCCCGTGCTGCGGCAGGTGTACGACCAGATGGTCGAACCGAAGTGGGTGATCTCGATGGGTGTCTGCGCGAGCAGTGGCGGGATGTTCAACAACTACGCGCTCGTGCAGGGTGTCGATCAGATCGTGCCCGTCGACGTCTATGTGCCCGGCTGCCCGCCCGGTCCCGAGACGCTGATGCACGGCATCCTCACGTTGCACGAACAGATCCGTTCCGGTGAGTTGCTGCGTCGCCGAGAGGCGTCCGCGACCGGCGGTGCAGGGATCGATCTCGGCCGCGAACCCGTGACGACGAACTCCTGAGCATCCGGAACGAAGGCGACTGCGATGGCCGACGACAACGCTCGTGAAGAAGATCACGAGGGCGAGCCGATCGCCGGGACCCCGATCGCTGATGAGGTCGCGGCCACGCTCGTCGAGAAGTTCCCAAGCAGCATCGCCGTCGAGAGCCACGGTCAAAGCGTCGTCTATGTCGAGCGGGCTGCGCTCGCCGACGTCGCGCTTTTCCTGCGCGACGAGCAGCAGTTCACGATGTGTGTCGACATCACGGCGGTCGACCACTTGCTGACCGGGAGTCGCCATCGTCCGCCCGGCGTGGTGCTCGAGCGCTTCGAGGTCGTCGTCAACTTTCTCTCGCATCCGCGCAACCGGCGCGTGCGCGTGATCTGCCAGGTTCCCGCCGACGACCCGACGGTGCCGTCGCTCACGGGCGTCTACATGGGCACCAACTTCCCGGAGCGCGAGACCTTCGATCTCTACGGCATCACGTTCGACGGACATCCCGATCTCACGCGCATCCTCATGCCCGACGACTGGCACGGCTTCCCGCTCCGCAAGGACGACGCTCCCGGCCGCGTCCCCGTCACGTTCAAGGGAGACCCGAGCCCGCGATGAGTGATCTCCGGCACGACGCAGAAGAGGAACGGCTCGAGCGGCAGACCGACGAGGGCAGCCAGGAGCTCCGCAGGCTGTCACGCACGCGCGAGGTCGTGCTCACCGGCGGCGGCATGTGGCCCGAGGACGAGCTCGGCGACACGATGATCATCAACATGGGTCCGCAGCACCCGTCGACGCACGGAGTGCTGCGGCTCATGATGGAGCTCGACGGCGAGGACGTGCTGCTGATCAAGCCCGTCATCGGTTACCTGCACACCGGCATGGAGAAGACCGGCGAGGAGCTCACGTACGTCCAGGGCACCACCAACGTGACGCGCATGGACTACACGTCGAACTTCTCGAACGAGCTGGTGTACTCGCTCGCGGTCGAGAAGCTGCTCGACGTCGATGCGCAGATCCCGCCGCGCGCGCAATGGATCCGGATGATGATGTGCGAGCTCGGCCGCATGGCGTCGCATCTCCTGTTCCAGGCGACGAACGGGCTGGACCTCGGCGCATTGTCGATGATCCTGTACGGCTGGCGCGAGCGCGAGGAATGCCTGCGGTTCTTCGAGTACGTCACCGGGCTGCGCATGAACTGCAACTACATCCGGCCCGGCGGCGTCGCGGCTGACCTTCCCGACGGCTGGGAAGACCGCGTGCTCGAGGTGTGCGACGCCGTCGAAGCCGGCGTCAACGACTACGACCAGCTGCTGTCGGAGAACCCGATCTGGCGCCAACGCACGATCGGCATCGGCGTGATCACCACCGAGGAGTGTCTCGAGCGCAGCATCACCGGTCCGATCCTACGGTCGACCGGCTTCGCGTGGGACCTCCGCAAGTCCCAGCCCTACCTGCCGTACGACCAAGTCGACTTCGACGTGATCTACACAGACAACGGCGACGTGTTCGATCGCTACCGCATTCGCCTCTGGGAAATCCTCGAGTCGGTGAAGATCGTGCGGCAGTGTGTGGAGAAGATGCCGCCGGGCGACTACCGCGTGCAGGACAAGAAGATCACGCCGCCGCCGCGCGCTCGCATCGACGAGTCGATGGAAGCGCTGATCCACCACTTCAAGCTGTTCACCGAGGGCTTCAAGGTGCCGCCCGGCGAGACGTACGTGACCGTCGAGTCGCCGCGTGGCGAAATCGGCTGCTACATGGTGAGCGACGGCTCCGGCAAACCCGCGCGGATGCACATTCGCGGGCCGTCGTTCTACAACCTCCAGTCGATTGACGCGATGGGCTCGAACAGCCTCGTGGCGGACGCGGTCGCAATCGTG
Organism: uncultured Actinomycetes bacterium; assembly: GCA_963837155.1. GTDB lineage: Bacteria > Actinomycetota > Acidimicrobiia > IMCC26256 > PALSA-610 > DASQHW01. Next base: position 1,073,485 of record CAWIMB010000001.1, read on the forward strand.
TCGAGTATCGACCCGATCATGGGCGAGGTGGATCGATGAACCGCGTGCGGGCCGAAGAGATCGTCGCGCGCTACCCGCGCCCCAAGTCGGCCATCCTGCCGCTCGCGCATCTCGCGCAGGACGAAGACGGCTGGCTCACAGATGTCGCGATGGAAGAGATCGCCGCGCTCACCGGCGTGACCGCGGCCGATGTGCTCGGAACGTGCTCGTTCTACACAATGTTCAAGCGCCGCCCGTGCGGGAAGCTCATCGTGTCGGTGTGCACGAACGTGACGTGCCTGGTGACGGGTGGGCCCGAGATCTTCGAGCACCTCGAGGGGCGCTACGCGACCGACGCCGACGTGACGGTCGAGGAGGTCGAATGCATCGCGGCGTGCGGAGGCGCGCCCGCGCTGCAGGTCAACTACGAGTTCCACGAAAACGTCACGCCGACGTCGGCGGAGCAACTCGTCGAGGAGTACAAGCACGGCACGCGGACGCCGCGCACGGCATCCGGAGCCCACGTTGGCTGAAGAGACGCGGATCATCACGCGGCGGTTGCACGACCGTCCCGACGACTCGTGGACGGTCCGAGGCGCGAACGCCACCGGCGCGTACGAGGTGCTCACAGACGTGCTGCGCGCTCGGTGACCCGGCGAACATTCAGGAGCAGGTGAAGCTGTCTGGCCTCCGGGGCCGCGGCGGCGCCGGTTTCCCGACCGCGCAGAAATGGTCATTCCTGCCGCCGAACTCGTTCCCGCGCTATCTCGTGGTGAACGCCGACGAAGGTGAGCCGTCGACGTTCAAGGACCGCATGCTCGTCGAGCGCGATCCGCACCAGTTGATCGAAGGCATCGTGATCGCCGCGTACGCGATCCAGTGCAACCTCGCGTTCATCTACCTGCGCGGTGAATTCGCGCTCGGCTACGACCGCCTCATGCAGGCGATCGCCGACGCGCGCACGCTCGGCTTCCTCGGCACGAACATCCAAGGCTCCGGATTCGACATCGACCTGGTCGTGCACCGCGGCGCGGGTGCGTATATCTGCGGTGAGGAGACCGGCTTGCTCGAGTCGCTCGAGGGCGAGCGCGGCATGCCACGCATCCGGCCGCCGTTCCCGGCCATCGAAGGGCTGTACGCGAAGCCGACGGTCGTCAACAACGTCGAGACACTCGCAACGCTGCCACACATCATCAAGATGGGCGGCGCCGAGTACGCCAAACTCGGCGTGAACCGCTCGACCGGTACGCGCCTGTTCTCGGTCTCCGGACATGTGCGCCGGCCCGCCAACTACGAGGTCGAGTTGGGGATGAGCTTCCGCGACCTCATCTTCGACCTCGCCGGCGGTGTGCCCGAAGACCGCGCGATCAAGTTCTTCATCCCCGGCGGCGCATCGTCGCAATGGTTGCTCGGCACCGACGAGCATCTCGACGCTCCACTCGACATGGACTTCGTGCAACAGACGTTCGGGGTGATGCTGGGCTCGGGGGCGATCATGGTCTACGACGAGACCGTCGACCCGCTACTCGTTGCCTGGCGGCTCGCGAAGTTCTTCGCCCACGAGTCGTGCGGGAAGTGCACCCCGTGCCGGGAGGGAGCCGGCTGGATCGAAAAGGTGCTGTATCGCATGTCGCACGGGCTCGGGCGCCCTGAAGACCTCGACCTGCTGTTCGACGTCGGCGACAACATCTCTCCGGGCGTGATGAACGCACCGTTCATCCAGACGACGATCTGTCCGCTCGGGCCGTCCACGGTGAGCTGCATCGCGAGCCTCCATAAGTACTTCCGCGCCGAGATCGAACAGCGGCTCGCTGTCGGAGTTCCCACGTGACGGCCACTGAGTCGCAGAAGACCACCGTGACGGTGACCGTCGACGGTGTGTCGTTCGAGGCCAAGCCGGGTGAGCTCGTGATCAAGGCCGCCCAGGAACACGGGATCTATATCCCGCGCTTCTGCTGGCACGAGCGCATGAAACCCGTCGGCATGTGCCGCATGTGTCTCGTCGAGATCGACGGTGTGCGCGGCTTCCCGCCCGCGTGCACGACGCCGGTTGCCGACGGCATGGTCGTGCACAGCCAGAACGAGAAGGTCAAGAAGATCCAGGACGGTGTCCTCGAGTTCCTGCTGATCAACCATCCGCTCGACTGCCCGGTGTGTGACCGAGGCGGCGAATGCCCGTTGCAGGATCAGACGCTGGCATTCGGGCCGGGCGAGTCCCGGTTCGTCGAGGAGAAGCGTCATTTTCCCAAGCCGATCCCGCTGTCGGAGCTGGTGTTGCTCGACCGCGAGCGCTGCATCCAGTGCGCGCGCTGCACGCGGTTCGCCGACGAGATCGCGGGAGACAAGCTGATCGACTTCGTCGATCGGGGCGAGCACACGCAAGTGCTCAACTTCGAGAACGAGCCCTTCGACTCGTATTTCTCCGGCAACACCGTGCAGATCTGCCCGGTTGGCGCGCTGACCGCGACCCAGTACCGGTTCCGGGCGCGCCCGTGGGATCTGTCGACGGTCGAGACGTCGTGTACGACGTGTTCGGTGCACTGCCGGGGTGCCCTGCAGTCTTCGTCGAACCGGCTCGTTCGCCTGCTCGCGGTCGACTCCGAACCGGTGAATCACGGTTGGCTGTGCGACAAGGGGCGCTACGGGATCGAGTGGGTGCACGCCGACGATCGCATCCGCGAACCGCAAGTGCGCGCGGCGGGAGATCTCAAGGAAGTGTCGTGGCCCGACGCCCTCGATGCTGCAGCGGAGCACATCAGCGCGGCGAGGAAGAAGCGCGGCGCGGGAGCGATCGCGCTGCTCGGCGGTGCGCGCGGCACGAATGAGGATGCGTACGCGTGGGCAATGCTCGCCAAGGGTGTGATTCGCACCGATCACGTCGACGCGCAGATGGGCGACGGCCTTCCGGCTGAATTCGTGCTCGGGATGCCGCGCGCCGAGATCGCCGACGTCGACCGGGCGAGCGCGATCGTGCTTCTCGCCGGCGACCTCGAGGAAGAGGTTCCGGTGCTCGCCCTGCGCGTACGGCGCGCGATCGTCGAGCTCGGGGTGCCCCTCGTCGACTGCGCACCGGTCGAGCACAAGCTCTCGCAGTACGCGAAGGTCGTCGCCCGGCCGGTGCCCGGTGAGGCGCTTCCTGAGCACGTGCGCGGACAGATCGCCGACGCGGGGGAGGGCCGTGACGGCCCGGTGGTCGTCATTGTCGGGCGCGCCAATCTCGCGGCGCGTCCCGACGCGGTCGTCGCCAGCGCGGCGACGCTTGCCGGCACGAACACGCGGTTCCTCTCGGCACTGCGTCGCGCGAACGTGCACGGCGCGCTCGACGCAGGCCTCGCGCCCGGGTTCCTCCCCGGTCGCGTCACGCTCGAGACGGGCCGGGACTGGTTCACCCGGCGCTGGGGAGGAGTGCCGAAGGATCGCGGCCGGGACGCGGAGGGAATTCTCCGCGCCGCCGCCGACGGAGAGCTCGACGTGCTGATCCTCCTCGGCGCCGACCCCATCGCAGACTTCCCGGACGCCGCGCTCGCCAAGGAAGCGCTGATGATGGTGCCGACGGTGATCGCGATCGACGCGTTTCTGTCCGCGTCGACCCAGCGCGCCGACGTCTTCCTGCCGTGCACGCTGTGGGGCGAGAAGGCCGGCAGTGTGGGCAACCTCGAAGGTCGCGTCCAGCGTCTCGGACGCAAGGTCGCGCCCGAGGGCACGGCGATGGACGACTGGCGGATCGCGCTCGAGCTCGCGGCCCGGCTCGGTCACGACATCGATCTTGCGACGGTCGACGAGGTCACCGATGCGCTGTCGGCCGCGGCGCCCGCGTTCGCAGGGGTGAGCGCCGCGTTGCTGCAGCGCGCACGCGACGGTGTCGTCGTGCCCCTCAGGGAGCACCGTGACGAGCTCGTGCTCCGGGCTCGCGACCTGTCGATCCTCGCCGAGGACGGTCAAGGAACCAGCTGGGACCCGATCAAGGTCGAAGGGGTTTCGCCCGACCCGGCGGATGGGCCGCGGGAGGGGACCGAGGTCGTCGAGGAGGCCAAGCAGGCGGCCGACGCCACTACCGCGCCCGACGTGCCCGCGCTGCACGCGTGGGACGCGAAGCCACCAAGCACCGACGCTCCCGGCCGCGACGCGTACGCTCTGCGACTCGTGGCGGGCCGCACCCTCTACGACCACAGCCGTATCGCGGTCGAGACCCCCGTCCTCGAGCGACTCACCCCCGCGGCTGGCGTCCTGCACGTCAACCCGAACGACGCCGGCCGCATCGGCGCCGAGCGGGGGAGCGAGGTCCGCGTCACCACGGCGCGCGGCTCGCATGTGCTCACGCTCGAACCTGACCCGCGTGTTCCTCCCGGGAGCGCGCGCTACGACTTCACCGCCGACGGCCAAGGTCCGGCCTTGATGATCGATGCGACATCACCAGTCACCGACCTGCGAGTGGAGTCGATCAGGTGAACGGCCTGCTCGCGCTCGATCCGCTGTTCAACAGCGGGGTCACGTTGTCGGTGTTCTTCGTCGTCCTGATCAAGGTCGTCGCCGCGTTCGTGATCCTTCTCGTCGCGGTGATGCTGTACATCTGGGCGCTGCGCAAGGTCATCGCCGACATGCAGAACCGCATCGGGCCGAATCGGGCGGGCCCGTACGGCGTTCTGCAGACCCTCGCCGACGGCATCAAGCTGTTCTTCAAGGAACAGTCGATCCCGAGCTCGGCCGACCGACCGGTGTTCCGGCTCGCGCCCTATCTGTCGATCATGCCCGCGTTCTTGATGTTCTGTGTCGTACCGATCGGCGGCCGACCCTCGGACGGCACCGTCTCGATCCTGGGGCACCGCACGTTCCTCCAGGTTGCCGATCTGCCGATCGGTGCGCTGTTCATCCTCGCGATGTCGGGCCTCGGCGTGTACGGCGTGATGCTCGCCGGCTGGTCGTCGGGATCGAAGTACCCACTCCTGGGATCGGTGCGCGCGTCCGCGCAGCTCCTCTCGTACGAGGCCGCGTTCGGTCTCGCGATCCTCGCCGTGCTCATCCAGGCGAACTCGCTGTCGACGCATGACATCGTGAGCGCGCAGATGGGTACGGGCTGGCACACGATCATCTCCGACGCCTACTGGCCGCGCACGGTCGTCGCGTTCGTGATCTTCCTCATCGCGGCGACCGCCGAGGTGAATCACCCGCCGTTCGATCTCGTCGAAGCCGAACAGGAGCTGGTTGGCGGCTTCCATACCGAGTACACGGGCATACGCTTCGCGATCTTCTTCCTCGCCGAGTTCATGAACGTGATCACGATGTCGGCGATCGCCGTGACCTTGTTCCTCGGCGGTCCCTCGGGGCCGGGCATCGGTACGAACGGCGGCTTCGTCAACACGTGGATCGTGCCGGTCTTCTGGTTCCTCGTGAAGTTGCTCGCGTTGCTGTTCGCGACGGTGTGGGTGCGCGCGTCGCTGCCCCGTATGCGCTACGACCGTCTGATGTCCCTCGGCTGGAAGTGGCTGATCGAGATCGCGATCCTCTGGGTGCTCGTCACCGCCGCGCTGCAAGTCGGCAAGGATCAAGACTGGAATCTCTTGGTCACCGCCGTGGTGACGGTGGGCATCGCGGTCGTCGCGTGGCTGATGCTGTACGCCTCGATCCCACGGTCGGGCGAGCAGTTGGAGGAGTTCCGCTGATGGGCCGTCTCTCCGGATTCCTCGTCACGCTCCGCCAGATGGGCAAGCCGCGTCTCACATCGCAGTTCCCCCACGAGAAGCATCCGAAGCCGACGCGTCTCCACGGCCGCCATGTCCTCAATCGCTACGAGGACGGCATGGAAAAGTGCATCGGCTGCGAGTTGTGCGCGGGCGTGTGCCCCGCGCGGTGCATCTACGTGCGCGGGGCCGACAATCCGATCGACGATCCCGTCTCTCCGGGAGAGCGTTACGGGTTCGTCTACGAAATCAACTACCTGCGCTGCATCCACTGCGACCTGTGCGTCGAAGCATGCCCGACCGAAGCGATCACGGAGACCAAGCTGTTCGAGTTCTCATTCACGGATCGCAACGACGCCATCTACACGAAGGAGCAACTGCTGGTCGACGACAACGGTCGCGCCAAACGGCTGCCGTGGGAGCTGTGGCTCGGCGACGAGGACGACCACACGAGCGCGTGGGCGCGCGTGACGTCGCCATCGGGGTCGGCGGCGTACGAAGGCCGAGTGAACTGGTCCGGCGAGCTGGGATTCGGTGTTCGCCCGCCCGAGCGCGGGCAGAGCGACCTCGTCGACGGCGACGAGCTCGACGAGCCGCACTTCGATGAGAAGGACCCTTACAGCTGATGGCGGAGCCATAGCGATGGAAGCCGCCGTCTTCTTCGTGTGCGCCGCGGTGATCCTCGCGGGCGCGTTCGGCGTGGTCCTCACGCGTAACCCCGTGCATTCGGCGCTGTTCCTGCTCGTGACGCTCGTCGGTGTGGCGGTGTTGTTCCTCCAGCTGCACGCGGCCCTCGTCGCGGCGATCCAGATCGTCGTCTACGCGAGCGCGATCGTGGTGTTGTTCTTGTTCGTGATCACACTGCTCGGTGTCGACCGGCACGAGCGGCTGTCCGACCCCCACCGCTTCCAGCGCCCGGCCGCAGTGGTGTTCGGCACGTTGATGGTCGTGCAGATCATCGTGATCGCCGGCCGCCACTGGACGACGGGTGCGCGATCTACCCGTGCACCGCTCGACCCGGAACGCACCGGCAACGTCGAGCGGCTCGCCGCGCACGTTGTTCACCGACTACATCTGGGCGTTCGAGATCACGGCCGTATTGCTCGTCATCGCGGTCGTCGGCGGTGTCGTGCTCGCCCGGCGCAGCGGGCAGCGACCGGGCGGCGCACCAGTGGTCAGCGCGACGGCCGCAGAGCCCGTGGAGACGGACGCGTGATCGGCGCAGTCGACATCACCCCGACGTACTACCTCGTGCTCGCGTCGATCCTGTTCACGATCGGCGGCGTCGGCCTGCTCGTCCGGCGCAACACGCTGGTGATGTTCATGTGCATCGAGTTGATGCTCAACGCAGCGAACCTCACGTTCGTGTCCTACGCCAGAGCCCTCAACGACATCAGCGGGCAAGTGATCGTGTTCTTCACGCTCGTCGTTGCGGCCGCCGAGGTCGCGGTCGGCCTCGCGATCATCGTGGCCATCTTCCGGCGCCGACAGGATGTCACCGCCGACGACGTCGACCTCCTGAAGGGCTAACGGTGGGCGCCCGCGATCTGCTCGATCTCGCATGGGTGATCCCCGCGCTGCCGGCGTTGGGCGCGGCGATCCTCCTGCTGTTCGGTAAGCGGATCGGCGAACCGAAAGCGGGCTGGCTCGCAACAGCCATGATGGCGCTCGCGTTCCTCGCGTCGGTGATCGCGTTCTTCGCGCTGCGATCCCTTCCCCCCGAGCAACGTCAGAACGTCAGCGACGGCTTCACGTGGATCGAATCCGGAGGATTCCGCGCCGACTTCCGGTTCCTCGTCGATCCGCTGTCGTCGACGATGACGCTGTTCGTCACGGGCGTCGGCACGCTGATCCACTTGTACTCGATCGGTTACATGCACGGCGACGAGCGCTACCCGCGCTTCTTCGCGTACATGAACCTGTTCGCGGCGTCGATGCTGATCCTGGTGCTCGGGTCGAACTTCCTGCTCACGTTCCTCGGGTGGGAGGGCGTCGGCCTCTGCTCGTACCTGCTGATCTCGTTCTGGTTCGAGCGCAACTCGGCGGCGGTCGCCGGCAAGAAGGCGTTCGTCACGAATCGGGTGGGCGACTTCGGCTTCATGCTCGCGATGTTCCTGATCTTCTCGAAGCTCGGGTCGCTCGACTACTCCCAGATGGGTGGCGCGGCGCGGCTCCCGCAGTCCACGGTGACCGCGATCGCGTTGTTGCTGTTCCTGGGGGCGATCGGCAAGAGCGCACAGTTGCCACTGCACGTCTGGCTCCCCGACGCGATGGAAGGCCCGACGCCGGTGTCGGCGCTGATCCACGCCGCGACGATGGTGACCGCAGGGGTGTTCCTCGTCGTGCGCGCCCATCCGTTCTTCGAATTCTCAGATCACGCGGGCGAGGTCGTGGCATGGGTCGGAGCGATCACAGCGTTGTTCGCGGCCACGGTCGCGCTCATGCAGAACGACATCAAGCGCGTGCTCGCGTGGTCGACGATCAGCCAGCTCGGCTACATGTTCCTCGCGGCCGGCATCGGCGCGTACGCGGCGGCGATCTTCCTCATGATCACGCACGCGTTCTTCAAGGCGTTGCTGTTCCTCGGCGCGGGCTCTGTGATCCACGGCCTGCACGACGAGCAGGACATGCGTCGCATGGGCGGCTTGCGCAAGTACCTGCCGATCACGGCCGGAACCTTCATCGTCGGCTGGCTCGCAATCGCGGGCGTGTTCCCGTTTGCGGGTTTCTGGGCGAAGGACGAGATCCTCGCCCGCGCGTTCTTCGATCACTCGTACGCGCTCTGGGCTATCGGACTCGTCGGCGCACTGTTCACCGCGTTCTACATGACTCGTCAGGTGTATCTCGTCTTCTACGACGGCGAGCGTTGGCGGGAGACCGTGGAAGAGGAGCCGCACGAAGCGCCGTGGACGATGACGGTGCCGCTCGTCGCGCTCGCGGGGCTGTCCGTACTCGGCGGCTTGATCAGCCTTCCGTTCACGAAGGTGCACCTCGAGTTCCTCACGTCGTGGCTCGAACCCGTGCTCGCCGACGCGCACACCCCCGAGATCACGACGTTCGGAGGCGCGTTCGTGCTGTCGACGATCGCGCTCGCTATCGCGATCCTTGGCATCGTCGTCGGTCGTGCGGTCTACCTCAACGGCCTCAACGCCGATGGCACCGATCCCACAGCCGAACGGCTCGGCGGGTTCGCCAACGTGCTCGCGAACGGGTACTACCTCGATGTCGGGCTGGCGCGATTCGTGAGCGGGCCGGTCACCGCGTTCGCGCGGTTCCTCAGCGACGGCATCGACCGCTCGGTGATCGACGGCGCGGTGAACGGCGTCGGCACGGTGGCACGGGAAGGTGGGCAGGGGTTGCGCCGGGTCCAGACCGGGCTCGTGCGCAACTACGCGCTCGCGATTGTGTTCGGCACCGTGGCCCTGCTGGTGTACGTGACCACGCAGGCGAGGTTCTGATGCTCGCCGATATCGCGCCCGTCGTGTCGACGTCGTCGAAGGTGGGCTTCCCGCTGCTGACCGCGCTCGTCTTCGTGCCCGCGGCCGGCGCGCTGCTCGCCTTGTGCGTACCCCGGCAGCGTCCGGACGTCGTCCGCGCGGTTGGTTACGTCACGACCGCCGCGGTCTTCGCCATGGCGTTGTTCCTGCTCACGCAGTTCGGCACTGGTCCCACGGAGTCGGGCTACCAGCTGTACGAGAGTCACTCGTGGATCGGCACCCTCGGGATCCGGTGGACGCTCGGCGTCGACGGCATCTCGCTGTTCATGGTGTTGCTCACCGCACTCCTCATGCCGATCGGCTTGCTCGCTTCGGCGCGCATCGACAAGCCGAAGTCGTTCACGGTGTGGATGCTGGTGCTCGAGGCGGCGATGATCGGCGTGTTCCTCGCGCTCGACGCGATCGTGTTCTTCATCTTCTTCGAGTTCGTCCTTGTGCCGATGTACTTCCTGATCGCGGGCTGGGGTCACGGCAATCGCCGCTACGCCGCGACGAAGTTCTTCTTGTTCACGATGACCGGCTCCGCGTTCCTGTTCGTCGGCATCCTGAGCGTCGCGTACCTGTACGCGCGCGAGCCCGGCCACGTGCTCACGTTCGACGTGCGGACGCTGACCGACTGGGCCTCGGCGAACGTCGGAGGCGCGACCGCGAAGTGGCTGTTCTGCGCGTTCGCGGTCGGGTTCGCGGTCAAGGTGCCGCTGTTCCCATTCCACACGTGGCTGCCCGACGCGCACACGGACGCTGCCGACCGCGGGCTCGGTCGTGCTGGCCGGCGTCATGTTGAAGATCGGCACGTACGGCTTCTTGCGGTTCGCGATCCCGTTCTTCCCGCAGGCGGCCGTCGATCTCGCGCCGTTGCTGCTCGTGCTCGCGGTCATCGGGATCACGTACGGCGCGATCGTCGCCGCGATGCAGCCCAACCTCAAACGCATCATTGCCTATTCGTCAGTGGCCCACCTCGGCTTCGTCGTGCTCGGCACGTTCGCGCTCACGCGTCAGGGCGTCACCGGCGGGCTGTTCACGATGCTCTCGCACGGTCTGACCACGGGTGCACTCTTCTTGCTCGTCGGCATGCTCTACGAGCGCCGGCACACGTACGAGCTCAGCGCGTACCGCGGCCTATGGAAGGCGGTCCCGGTGTTCGGCGGACTGTTCGTCGCGGCCACGTTCGCGTCGATCGGTCTCCCCGGGTTCTCGGGATTCGTCGGTGAGTTCCTCGCGCTGCTCGGTGCGTTCTTGACGTCGCGCTGGTACGTCGTCGTCGCGACGACCGGTGTCATCCTCGCGGCGGTCTACATGTTGTGGGCCGTGCAACGCGCGTTCACCGGTGAACCCGACGACGAGAACCGCGGCACCCCTGACATCGGGATCCGCGAGCTCGTCACCGTGGTTCCGCTGCTCGGCCTGTCGCTGTTCTTGGGCTTGTATCCCAAGCCGGTACTCGACCGGTTCCAACCGACAGTGCGCGCGCTCGTGGAGCACGTCGAGGGTCACAGCGACCTGAAGGTGCCCCCGGTCAGCAACCTCGGTCCGGCCGGCGCCGCAGCCGAAGGGGCAGGGAAGTGATCGGCGCGGTCGAGCCCGGATCGATCACCGGACCGTCGATCGACTGGTTCGCGATCGCACCGCCCCTTGCGTTGTTCGCGTCTGCGATCGTGATCGTGCTCGGCCGCTCGCTCATCCGCCACGACCCGCGTGTGCACGAGGCCTCGTTGCTGACCGCGATCACGGGCATCGCGGCGTCAGGCTTGTTCGTCGGCTTCCAGTGGGCCTTCGTGCATGGCGACGGTCCGTACGAGGCGATCGGCGGGATGGTCGCGGTCGACGGGTTCGCGGTGTTCGTGCAGTCGGTGATTCTCGGGGCGACGCTGCTTGCGGTCCTGTTATCAGCTGGCTACCTGAAACGCGAGGGCCTGGAAGGCCCCGAGTACCTGGTGCTGATGCTGTGTTCGGCAACGGGAATGATGCTGATGGCGTCGGCCAACGACCTCATCACGACGTTCCTGGCGCTCGAGATCCTTTCGATCGCGCTGTACGTGCTCGCCGCGTTCGACAAGCGGCGCCTCACGTCGCAAGAAGCCGGCCTCAAGTACTTCGTGCTCGGCTCGTTCTCGTCCGCGATCTTCCTCTACGGCATCGCGCTCACCTACGGCGCGACGGGCAGCACGAATCTCACGAAGATCGCGCAGTTCCTCGCCACGAACACCCTGCTGCACGACGGCGTGTTGCTCGTCGGGTTCGCGTTCCTGCTCGTCGGGCTTGGCTTCAAGGTTGCGGCCGCGCCGTTCCATATGTGGACGCCCGACGTGTACCAAGGCGCGCCGACACCGGTTACCGCGTTCATGGCCGCGGCGACGAAGGCCGCCGCGTTCGCGGCCGTGCTCCGCGTGTTCGTCGGTGCGTTCGATACGTACCGGGTCGATTGGCGCCCCGCAGTGTGGGTGCTGTCCGTCCTCTCGCTGCTCGTCGGCAGCATCGCGGCGGTCGTGCAGACCGACGTGAAGCGCATGCTTGCGTATCAATCGATCGCGCACGCGGGCTATGTGCTCATCGGCGTACAGGCAGCGACCAACAAAGGCACGAGCGCCGCACTGTTCTACGTGTGCGTGTACGCCGTCATGGCGACCGGCGCGTTCGCGGTCGTCACCGTCGTCGCGAGACGCGGCGACGATCGGCATTCTCTCGCCGAGTACCGCGGACTCGCCGCGGCGCGGCCGGTGCTCGCCGGATTGCTGACGTTGTTCCTTCTGGCGCAGGCCGGTGTGCCGTTGACCGGCGGCTTCATCGCGAAGCTCTCGGTGTTCAACGCGGCGGTAGACGCCGGCCAATACTCGCTCGCGCTCATCGGGATGCTCGCAGCCGTGATCGGCGCGTTCGTCTACCTGCGGATCGTGCTCGCGATGTTCGCGCCCGCCGACGACGAAGCCGCACCCGCCGGCCCGCGCATCGTTGTCGATCGCAGCACGGGCGTCGCCCTTACGATCGCGGCTGCCGCGATCCTGTTCCTGGGCATCGTGCCCGGCGTCGTCCTCGACTTCGCCCGAGACGCGACCCAACTCCTTGCCCACTGACTCGAACATGCGTGGCGAACCCGGCCGTCAGCCGAGTACGCCACGCAAGTTAGTCACGCGCCCCGGCGGGAGCGGAAGCGGCGGAGGCGTTCGGCGACGGACGTTGCGGACGTCGGGTGCGCGGTGCGCGCATCGAGCTCGGCGCATGCCAACACGTACGCCGCGTCGATCAACTCGCGTGCGCCCGAGAAGTCGAAGAGATCCCGGGGATCGGGTGGACGCGGGAGGACGGTCACCTCGATGTTGTCGGGCACGTGCCGCAACTCGAGCTCGAAGCGCTGGCTGCGCGCGTGCATGAAGCTCGTCATCACGACGTCGAGCGGCGAACGCTCGAGCTTGTCAGGGACACCGGCCGAGACATTCAGCACGAACACGCGGTTGACCGGTCCCGCGAGCGCGTGCCAGAGCGGCACGCTGTTCACCACGCCGCCATCGACGAGCCGGCGGCCGTCGTGATGCACGATCGGGAATACGCCGGGCAGCGCGCAGCTTGCGAGCAAAGCCGGCTTCAGCGGCCCGCGCGCGATCACGACCTCCTCACCCGTATCGAGATCGGTCGCGATCACGCGCAGCGGGATCTCGAGGTCGGCGAACGATCGAGCCGGTGTCGCATGGTGGATGAGCGCGGCAAGGCCGGTGTTCTCGAACAAGTGCGTGCCGCGCCGAACGACGTTCCAGGCCCGGTGGATCTTTCCGCCTGGGAACACGTGGTCGGCGCGAAGCTGCTCCCATACCGCGGCCAGCTGCGCGACGCCCGTAAGGTTCGGTGCGTATGCAACCGCGGCGCCGTTCAGCGCGCCGGCGGAGGTTCCGATGACCACGTCGGGGACGATGCCGCGCTCCAGGAGCGCACGCAGCATGCCGACCTGGCTGACGCCCTGATTCCCGCCGCCCGACAGCACGAACGCTGTGCGCGGCCGCGCCGCGCCCTGAGCGCCCCGCGACCTGATCCCGGTGGGAAACGGCAGCGCCTTGACCGGGTCGACTCCACGCTCCGCTCCCCTCCGGTCGCTGCGCGCTCGTCTCCCTGTCCCCATTCTCGGTTCATCGGCTCGTTCGCGGCGGGCCTTTTGGGGGTTCCTCGGATCCATAGCCACTACGACGGTACCCGGTTCGCAAAGGCTCAATATCCGTGTGTCGCACGGTTCGTCCCACGAAAAGTGCCCACGCGTATACTCCGCGACGACCCGAACTTGTCCGGCAAACGGATGCGCGCGTGACCGAGTTCTACAGGCAGTATCTCGCCGTCGCGGTCTTCGTTCTCGCCGCCTTCTTGATGGTCGGCGCCATGTTGGGCGTCGCGCGCATCCTGCGGCCGAACGTCCCGCAGGACGACAAATACATCACCTATGAATCGGGCTCTGACCCGCTCCCGCTGTTCGGCCAGGCCAACGTTCGGTACTACATCTACGCGTTGCTGTTTGTCATCTTCGATGTCGAAGCCGTCTTCATCTTCCCGTGGGCCGTCGACGCCGAGGCGCTCGGGTGGTTCGGGCTGTGGGAGATGACGATCTTCGTCGCGGTCTTGCTCCTCGGCTTGGCGTTCGTCTGGCGGAAGGGCCTACTGAAATGGGCTTGATCAGCTCGGGCAAGTCGCCGAAGCCGCTCAACTGGCTGCTGAACTACAGCCGCAAGTACTCCCTGTGGATGTTCCAGTGGGGACTCGCGTGCTGCGCGATCGAGATGGGTGCCGCGCTCGCGGGTCCGCGCTACGACGTCATGCGGCTCGGGGTCATCCCATTCCCCGCCAGCCCGCGCCAGTCGGACCTCATCGTCATCTCGGGCACGGTGACCGACAAGATGGCCCCCGCGATCAAGCGTCTCTACGAGCAGATGCCCGACCCGAAGTACGTCATCTCGATGGGCTCGTGCGCGAACTGCGGCGGTCCGTACTGGGACTCTTACTCGGTGACCAAGGGCGTCGACCAGATCATCCCCGTCGACGTCTATGTTCCGGGCTGCCCGCCGCGACCGGAGGCATTCATTCAAGGCATCGTGTTGCTGCAGCAACGGATCCAGAACGAGGACATGTCCGAGCGCTGGAGGGGCATGGAGCGGGAGCCGATCGTCGTTGGCTGAGACGAGCGACCCCGAGACCACGCCCGACACAACGGCTGATACGGAGGTCGCGCCGACGACCGCGCCGGCGGAATCCGACGTGCCGCCGCTCACCGAGCAAGCGGAACAGTTGCTCGCGGGCCTGCAGGCCGAGCTCGGTGACGCGATCCTCGAGCACACGGCCGCGTTCGGCGACGTCGTGGTGCGCGTGCGGCCCGACGCCTGGCGCGCCGCCGCCCAGGCCTGCAAGGAACGTCTCGAGTGCAACTATCTGTCGTTCGTGTCGGCCATCGACTGGATGCCGGCACCCGTCATCGCCGAAGAGGGCTCCGGCGACACGTCCTCGCCGGCGCAGCCGCGCGACCAGACGTACGGCGCGGCCGGCAGCGAGGGTCGCTACCAAGTGTTCGCGTGCGTCGAGTCGACGCAGCGCAAAGATTGGCGCGCGCTGTTGAAGACCGATGTTGCCGCCGGCGAGATGCGCGCCGAGTCGTGGGTCCCGGTATACCCGGGCGCCGATTGGCACGAGCGCGAAGCCTGGGAGATGTTCGGCATCGTCTTCGACGGACACCCGAGCCTCCGTCACCTCTATCTGCCGTCGGAGTTCGAGGGCCACCCGCTGCGGAAGGATTTCCCGCTGCTGGCGCGCGAAGTGAAACCGTGGCCGGGCTTGGTGGACGTCGAGGGCATGCCGGGAGACGACAGCGAAGCGACCGGAGGGGAGCGGAGCGCGGAGTCGACCAATAGTGGCGGTGAACCGGCCGAGGTCGGCGACGCAGAGGAAGAAGGAGGTGCATCCGAATGACGACCACCGATTTGCCGCAGCCGGGCGAGCTGCCCAATGTCGAGATCGATCCCAGCGCGTTCCGCCACCTCGCCGACGCGCAGGTGAATGTCGAGCTCGACACTGGCGACATGGTGCTCAACATCGGTCCGCAGCACCCCGCGACCCACGGCACGTTGCGCCTCGTCGTTCGTCTCGACGGCGAACGGGTCGTCGCGGCCGATCCCGTCATCGGGTACATGCACCGGGGCTACGAGAAGCTCACCGAGTACCGCACGTACCCGCAGATCACGACGCTGATCAATCGCATCGATTGGTTGTCTTCGTTCGCGAACGAGGTGCCGTTCATCGGCGCCGCAGAGCAGCTGATGAACATCGAGGCTCCGGCGCGCGCGCAGTACATCCGCACGATCCTCACTGAACTGTCGCGTATCGCCACATTCCTGCTGTTCCTCGGCGAGATGGGCTTGCAGGTCGGCGCGATCACTCCGGCGTTCTACGGCTTCCGCGACCGCGAGTACGTGCTGAATCTCATCGAGGCGGTCACCGGTGGCCGCTTCCATCCGAACTTCAACCGCATCGGTGGGATCAAGGACGACCTTCCTTGGGGCTTCATCGCCGAGTGCAAGGCCACGATGAACACGGTGCTCAAGTCGTGCGACGAGTTCGAGGACCTCGTCGTCGGCAACCCGATCTTCGAGAAGCGCACTCGCTCGATCGGCATCATCCCGGCCGAGCTCGGCGCCGGGTACGGCGTGTCCGGTTCGAACCTGCGTGCGTCGGGCGTCGACTGGGACCTTCGCCGCGACGGCCGCGACTACCTCGTCTACAACGAGCTCGATTGGAAGGTGTGGACACACCCCGACGGCGATTCGTTCGCTCGGTACTGGGTTCGCCTCCAGGAAACGCGTGAGTCCGCGCGCATGGTGCTCCAGATGCTCGAGCAGATGCCCGCCGGCCCGATCATGGCGAAGGTGCCGCGCATCATCAAGGTGCCCGAGGGCGAGGTGTGGGTCAACACCGAGAATCCGCTCGGCGAGATGGGCTACTACGTGATCTCGAAGGGCGGGACCGGACCCTTCCGCGTGAAGATCCGCAGCGCGTCGTTCAGCAATGTCTCGATCCTGCCGTGGTTGCTGCGCGGTGTGTACATACCTGACGTGATCACCATCCTCGCGAGCCTCTACTTCATCCTGGGGGACATCGACCGGTGACGCACCTGCTCGCTGTCGATGTCGGGTGGGGAACGACGCTCGCGGTGAAGACCGTGATCGTGCTCGGCATCGTCCCGCTCACCGCGCTGCTCCTCGGCTACATCTTCTTGTTGAAGATGATGAGCCACATGCAGAGCCGTCTCGGGCCGATGGACCCCGGCGGCTTCCACGGCTGGTATCAACTCATCGGCGACGGCATCAAGTTCCTTCAAAAAGAAGACATCATGCCGGAGGACGCGGATCGGCGCGTGTTCGCGCTGGCGCCGGCGATCGTCGTGATGTCGACGTTCCTCGTGTTCGTCGTGATCCCGGCCGGGCCGCGAATGGTCGTTGCGACGCTCGACTCGTCGGCCAAGACCTTCGACGGTGTCGGCGTGTTCTACACGCTCGCGGTCTCGTCGCTGTCGGTCATCGGTGTGCTGATGGCCGGCTGGGCGAGCTCCAACAAGTTCGCGTTGATCGGCGCGTTGCGCGCCGCCGCCCAGTTGATCGCGTACGAGCTTCCGCTGGTGCTCGCAGTCGTGGGTGTCGTCGTGCAGGCAGGCACGATGAGCCTGCAAGGGATCGTCAACTTCCAACAGAACGGCGAGATCTTCGGCTGGGGCGGTCTCGGGTTCCCGCTGATCCTCACGCAGTTCGTGGGGTTCGCGCTGTTCATGGTGGCGACCCAGGCCGAGCTCACCCAGCCGCCCTTCGACATGCCGGTCGCGGAGTCCGAGCTCGTTGCCGGATACATGGTGGAGTACACGGGCTTCCGCTTCTTGTTCTTCTTCATCGGCGAGTTCGGCACCGCGTTCGCCTTCTCCGCGCTCGCGGCCACGCTGTTCCTCGGTGGCTGGTCGGTACCTTGGGTGCACGGCACGGCTGCTGATGTCCTCGGTCCGATTGTGCTGGTGACCAAGGTGCTGTTCGTCGCCTTCTTGATGTTCTGGGCGCGCTTCACGTACCCGCGCTTTCGTGAGGATCAGCTCCAGGCCATCGCGTGGAAGTGGCTGATCCCGATCGCGCTGATCAACATCCTCGTAACGGGCGTCCTCAAGGTGGCCTTCTGATGGGTGCGACATGAAGCGTGAGATCAAGGGCATGCTCACCGGGCTCGGGGTGACGTTCAAGACGATGACGCGGCGCGCGGTCACCGTGCAGTACCCCCACGAGCGCGAAGATCCGGCGCCGCGTCGCGCGTGGCGTGATCGCGCTCAAGGAGGAGAACTGCACGGTCTGCATGTTGTGCGCGCGCCAGTGCCCGGACTGGTGCATCTACATCGAGGGCCACAAGGAACAGCGACCGCCCCGCCGTGAGGGCGGCAAGCCGCGCAACGTCAGCGTCCTCGACCGCTTCGACATCGACTACGCGCTCTGCATGTACTGCGGCATCTGCGTCGAGGTGTGCCCGTTCGACGCGCTGTTCTGGAGCCCGGAGTACGAGTACTCCGAGCCCCGGATCGCCGAGCTGCTCCACGACAAGGACAAGCTCGGCGAGTGGATGGACACCGTCCCCGACCCGGAGCCGCTCGAGCAAGGCGCCGAAGTCAAAGGCAAGAAATAGATATGAGTACGAGGGGGATGCACGAAGCAGTGAGCGAAGCGCAGCGCAGCGAACTTGCTGGAGTCCCGAGCGTCTTGCAAGAGCGTGCGCCGCAGGCGCTCCAAGCGGGGTGGTGGGCGGGGTCGGGGGGCGGGGGTATCCCGGCCCGCAGCGAGGGCGACAAAGAATGATCGCACAGAATGTTGCGTTCGGGATCATCGCCGCGGCGATGGCGACGGGCGCGATCGGCGTCGTGCGCACGAAGAACGTCGTACACGCCGCGCTCTATCTCGTCGTCGTGCTCGGTGGCGGCGCGGCCCAGTTCATCCTGCTCGGCCAGGAGTTCGTCGCGTGGGTGCAGGTGCTCGTGTATATCGGAGCAGTCATCGTGCTGTTCCTCTTCGGCATCATGTTGACGCGCGCGCCCATGCATCCGAAGGACTCGCTCGACAACAGTTTGCGCTGGCCCGGCCTCGTCGTGTCACTGTTCCTTGCCGGCGTGCTGTCGACGCTGCTGATCGATGCATATCACGCCGACAAGGTCGAGCCGACCGCGCCCGTCCGTACCGCGGCGGTCACCAACTCCATCTTCCGCGTGTACATCATCCCGTTCGAGGTCGTCGGCGTGCTGCTGCTCGGTGCGCTGATCGGCGCCGTCGTGCTGGCGAGAAAGGACTGACGCGGATGTTGCTGAATCAGTTCCTGCTGCTCAGCGCGTTCCTGTTCTGTACGGGCATCTACGGCGTCCTCGTGCGCAAGCATGCAGTACTGGTGCTCATGAGCATCGAGCTCATGCTCGCCGCCGTGAACATCAACCTGGTGGCGTTCGGCGCGTTCCGGAACAACGAGATCGGCCAAGTCTTCGCGCTGTTCGTGTTGACGATTGCAGCCGCCGAAGTCGGCGTCGGCCTTGCGATCGTGCTGCTGATCTATCGCAACTTGAACAGTGCGGACCTCGACGACGTCGAAACGCTGAAGGGCTGATCCAGAACCGTGAAGTGGTTCCTCGACAACGCGTGGCTCGTGCCGCTGATCCCGGCGCTGTCATTCGTCTTCATCTTGCTCCTCGGCAAGCGCATGCCCCAGAAGGGATCCGAGGTCGGCATCGCAGCGGTCGGCGCTTCGTTCATCTTGTCGTGCGGCGCGTTGATCGGATGGATCAATCACATTCGTCACTTCGAAGCCGACACGACCTTCGCCAAGCTCACCGGTGGCGCCGTCACGCACTCCACGACCTGGCTCCAGACCGGCGGCGTGAAGTTGGAAGCCGGCATCCAGATCGACGGCCTGGCCGTGATGATGATGTGGATGGTGACGCTGGTCTCGCTCGCCGTGCACATCTACTCCGTCGAGTACATGCGGGGCGACCGGCGTTACACATATTTCTTCGCGGCGCTCTCGCTCTTCACCGCGTCGATGCTTTTGCTCGTCGTTGCCGACAACACCCTCCAGCTGCTTGTCGGCTGGGAGCTCGTGGGCGTGTGCTCGTTCATGTTGATCGGCCACTGGTGGGAGGAGACGCCGAACAGCATCGCCGCGATCAAGGCCTTCCTCACCACACGCACCGGCGACGTCGGTCTGATGCTCGGCGTGATCATGACGTACTTCGTCGTCGGGCGTGCGACCGGTGAGAACTCGTTCAACATCCTCGAGCTCAACCACACGGCCGCGAACCCGAAGGTTGGGCACACGCTGTTGCTGTGGTGTGCTCTCGGGTTGCTGCTCGGGATCGTCGGCAAATCGGGCCAGTTCCCACTCCACACCTGGCTCCCCGACGCAATGGCCGGCCCCACGCCGGTGTCGGCGCTGATCCACGCCGCCACGATGGTCGTTGCGGGCGTGTATCTGGGCACGCGTGTGTATCCCGTGTTCTTCTACGGTCTGTCGATCGGTGGGCCCGGCCACTCGTGGATCAACTGGATGTCTGCGATCGGCGGCATCACGGTGCTCGTGGGCGCGTCGCTCGCGTTCGTGCAGGATGACATCAAGAAAGTGCTGGCGTACTCGACGGTCAGCCAACTCGGTTACATGGTGATGGCGCTCGGTGTCGGCGCGTGGACTGCCGCCGTCTTCCACTTGTTCACGCATGCGTTCTTCAAGGCCGACCTCTTCCTCGGCGCAGGCTCCGTGAGCCACTCGGGTTCGCACCACTCGTTCGACATGAAGAAGGACATGGGCGGGCTCAGGAAGTACATGCCCCGCACGCACGCAACGTTCGTCATCGGCACGCTCGCGCTAGCCGGCATTCCGCCGCTCGCCGGGTTCTGGTCGAAGGACGAGATCCTTGCCGCTGCCGGTCACAACGGCTACAAGCTGTTCATGGTCGTTGGGGTCGTCGGCGCATTCATGACCGCCGCCTATATGACCCGGTGTGTGTACCTGACGTTCTACGGCGAATACCGCGGCGCGCACGAGCCGCACACGATCCCGCATGCCGACGAGGCAGAGCACGACCCCGCCGAAACGCCGGCGCTCGTCGACGTCGAAGCACACGTCGGGCCGCACGAGAGCAACAACCTCATCCTGGGGCCGCTCTACGTGCTTTCGGCGCTCGCAATCGTCGCGGGCTTCCTCAACTTCCCGCACTGGTTGCGCTTCGAGCACTGGTTCGCGCCGCGTACGGAGGTGTTCGAGGAGGGCATCCTGCACGAGATCGCATTCAATCCGATTCTCGCGACCATCTCTGTGCTCGGCGCGGTCGTGGGCGGCAGCGTGGCCTGGGCGTACTACACGGGGCGGCTCGCGGCGCTGCGCGACCTGTCGATGCGCAACGGCGTCGCCCGTACCGGCAAGCGCATCCTCGTCAACAAGCTCTACCTGGATCACCTGTACGAGGACATCATCGTCGCCGGGATCCGGGGACCGGTTGCCAACGCGGTCTACTGGGTCAACCAGCACATCATCGACAACGTCTTGAACTACGCGGGACGAGGCGCGCAGGCGCTCGGGCACATCACGTACGACTACATCGACCAGAAGGGCGTCGACGGCTTGGTCAACGGTTTGGGCGCGGCGACCGGCGAGACCGGCGGTGTCGTGCGAAAGATTCAGACCGGGCGCTTGCAGTTCTACGCGCTCATGCTCGTGGCCGCGGTCGGAGTGTTCGCGCTCGCCCTGTGGATCTTCACCTAGGCGGAGGGATATCGGCTCGATGGATCACACGTGGTTCGACTCCTGGGCGCTGACCCTTGTGGTCTTCGCTCCGGCGGTGGGCGCGGTCATCACGATGCTCCTGCCTCGCGACCGCGAGGACGCGATCAAGGGCGTGGCGCTCGTGAGCACGCTGGCGTCGTTCGGGTTCACAGTCGCGGTCCTTGCACGCTTCGACTACGACCGGACGAGCGTCCTGCAGTTCCAGGTCGACAAGCGCTGGATCGACGTGATCAACAGCCGCTACCACCTCGGCGTCGACGGCATCTCGCTGCCGCTGCTCGCGTTGTCTGCCTTCATCACCGTGTTGTGCGTCATCTACTCGTGGAACCACTTTCCCGAGCCGCACAACCCCAAGGCGTTCCTCACGCTGTTGCTGATCCTCGAGGTCGGCATGAACGGCACGTTCGTCGCCCAAGACCTCATCTTGTTCTTCATCTTCTTCGAGGTCGTGCTGCTCCCGATGTTCTTCATGATCGGGGTGTGGGGTGGTCCCAACAAGGAGTACGCGTCGATCAAGTTCTTCTTGTTCACGCTGTTCGGCTCTGCGCTCATGCTGTTGAGCTTCCTGGCGCTCTATTTCAAGGTCGACGTGGCGCCCGACATCCCGGGTATGCAGCACAGCTTCGACATGGTGCTGTTGTCGCGGGCGGCCGGCGCCGGCCTCGTGCACAGCACGCAGATCCTGATCTTCGCCGGGCTGTTCCTCGGCTTCGCGATCAAGGTCCCGATGTTTCCGTTCCATACATGGCTACCCGACGCGCACACCGAGGCGCCGACCGTCGGCTCGGTCCTGCTGGCCGCGATTCTCCTCAAGCTCGGCACGTACGGCTTCATACGCATCGCGTTGCCGATGCTCCCGGAAGCGGCCAAGGACTGGGCGCCGTGGATCGGTCTCCTCGCGATCATCGGCATCATCTACGGCGCGCTCGGGTGCCTCGCGCAGACCGACATGAAGCGGCTGATTGCGTTCTCGTCGGTCGCGCACATGGGCTTCGTGATGCTCGGCATCGCGTCGCTGACGACGTTCGGGATCAACGCAGCAATTTTCGGCATGGTCGCGCACGGTCTCATCACCGGCATGCTGTTCTTCGTCGCCGGATCGGTGCAGCACAACTACGGCACCCGCGAGATGTCTCGTCTCGGCGGTCTGCTCAAGCAAGCGCCGAAGATGGGTTGGATCCTGGCGTTCTGCGCGATGGCGTCGCTCGGCCTGCCCGGCCTGGCCGGTTTCTGGGGTGAGTTCCCGGCGATCCTGTCGGCCTTCGAGCCGGGCGGTGGCCTTTCGGACGCGTTGTTCCGCTCGTACATGGTGGTCGCCGCGATCGGCACGGTGCTCGCCGCCGGCTACCTGCTGTGGATGTTGCAAAAAGTCGCGTTCGGTCTCCCGAAGCCCGAGTTCGCCGACAAGCACATTCACGACGTCAGTTCGTACGAGTGGGCGGCGTGGGTCCCGATCCTGCTGCTGATCGTCGCGCTCGGCATCTTCCCGAACATCATCTTCCGCGTGACGGATGCGCCCGTCAGTTGCAAGACCGTTGTGCCATTCAACCCTCCGGACACCAACATCAAGGACTGTGCAGACGCGACCCTGACCTCGGCGCACGTCGGGGGCTGATGTGCTGGCCGCCGCCACCACCCTCCCGAACCCCGTCTTCGACTGGCACGCGCTCGCGCCCGACATCCTGCTCGTTGCCACACTCATCGCCGTGCTCGTCGCCGATCTCCTCCTGCCCGAGCGGGAAGCGTGGCGCACGTCGACGATCGCAGCGCTGGGGCTCCTCGCATCGCTGGTGCCAGTCGCCACGCTCGCCTACGACGGACACGACCGCGTGATGTTCGGTGGCGCGTACGTCGTCGACAACTACGCACTGGCCTTGAAGGCGTTCTTCATCATCGCGACGTACATCACCGTGCTGATCTCCGTCGACTACATCGGAGAGGGCGACTACTACAAGGGCGAGTACTACTTCCTGCTGCTCACGTCGACGTTCGGCTTGAGCATCATGGCCTCGGCGCGCGACCTCATCACGCTGTTCGTGGCCCTCGAGACGATCTCGATCCCGACGTTCATCCTCGCGACGTTCCGCAAGCACGACCGCAAGTCGAACGAAGCCGGCGTCAAGTACTACCTGATCGGGGTGCTCTCCTCGGCACTGATGCTGTACGGCATGTCGCTGATCTTCGGTGCAACCGGCACGACGCGTCTCTCCGAGATTTCCGCGCAGCTGACGAACGCGTCCGACCAGCCGCTGCTGACAGTCGCGATCTTCCTCTCGCTCATCGGCTTCGCCTTCAAGGTGAGCGCCGTACCGTTCCACTTCTGGGCGCCCGACACGTACGAAGGCGCGCCCACCCCCGTGACCGCGTTCCTGTCGGTCGCGTCGAAAGCAGGCGGCTTTGTCGCACTGATCAACATTGTCTACTTCGGCCTCCTCGGTCCGAACGGCAGCGCCGCCGATGCCTGGTGGCCCGTGCTGTGGATCCTGGCAGCGGCGTCGATGACGGTCGGCAACCTCGTCGCTTTGCGCCAGACGAACATCGTCCGCATGCTCGCGTACTCGTCGATCGCCCAGGGCGGCTTCATGCTCGTGCCGTTTGCGGCCGCCGGGATCGCGGCCGCCGAAGGTCATCCCGGGGTCGCCGCGACGTCGATGAGCGCGGTCGTGATCTATCTGCTGATCTACGGCGCGATGAACCTTG
Source organism: uncultured Actinomycetes bacterium (assembly GCA_963837155.1). GTDB lineage: Bacteria > Actinomycetota > Acidimicrobiia > IMCC26256 > PALSA-610 > DASQHW01. The sequence goes on from CAWIMB010000001.1 coordinate 1,097,144, forward strand.
GCGCGTTCGCCGTGGTGATCGCGGTCGCGCGGCGCACCCGTTCGGCCGAGATCTCGTCCTACGGCGGCCTGTTCCAGACATCGCCCGGGCTCGCAGTGATGATGACGGCGTTCATGGCTTCGCTCGCCGGCGTCCCGCCGCTTGCGGGCTGGTTCGCCAAGTTCGTGATGTTCCGCTCGATCATCGACGCCGGGAGCGGCTGGGCGATCGCGCTCGCGGTGATCGCGGCCGTCAACTCCGTGATCGCCTTCGTCTATTACTTCCGTGTGATCGTCCAGATGTGGATCCGGCCGGTCGCGACGGAGGACCGCACGCCGATCCTGATCCCGCAGCCGCTCGCCGTCGCGATCGGCATCAGCGCGATCATCGTGATCGTCGTCGGCATCTATCCGCAGCTGTTCGCGAAGGTCGGTGAGGTCGCCTTCTGACCGCGGCCGACCACATCGCGCGGCTCATCCGGCGCGACGGCCCGATCACCTTCGATCGATTCATGGAAGCCGCCCTCTACGGCGAGGGCGGCTTCTTCACGGAAGGACAGGGCGCCCGGCGCGACTTCGTCACGAGTCCCGAAGTCGGTTCGCTGTTCGGCGCGTGCGTCGCTCGCGCGCTCGACGCGTACTGGCACGCGCTGGACGATCCCGATCCGTTGCTCGTCGTCGAGGTCGGCGCCGGAAACGGCAGGCTCGCTCGCGAGATCCTGCGCGCCGCACCAGCGTGTCTGCGCACGCTGCGGTACGTGCTCGTCGAGCGTTCGGAACGACTCCGTGCCGAGCAGCGCACACGCCTCCCCCTCGACCCGCCGGACGAGGCGCTCGGGCCGTTCGCGCGCGCCCATGACGAAGAAGCCGCGGTACCGGTGACGAGCGCCGGGCCGATCTTCGTGTCGCTCGGAGAGTTGCCCGCATTGCAGGCGGGGGCCGCGGTGGTGCTCGCCAACGAGTTGCTCGACAACCTTCCGTTCGGCATCGCGGAATGGGACGGCGAGCGCTGGCTCGAGGTGCGTGTCGGCTTCGAGGACGACCGTTTCGTCGAAGTGGTCGTGCCCATGGCAGAACCGCCGACGTTCGACGTTCCCGTCGGAACACGCGTCGCCGTGCCCAGCGGCCTGCGCGCCTGGTTCGCCGAGTGCGACCAGGTGCTCCGGCACGGGTTCGTCGTGCTGATCGACTACATGAGCGACGACCCCGCGTTGCGTCTGCGAACGTACCGGGGCCATACGCAAGGCATCGACCCGCTCGAGGCGCCGGGGACGTATGACATCACCGCCGACGTCGTCGTCGAGCACGTGATCGCGGCTGCAAACGGCTTCGCGGTGTCTGCACACACGACACAAGCCGCGTGGTTACGAGAGAACGGCATCGATGACCTCGCCGACGAGGGGGCGCGGCAATGGCGGGAGGGCGCGCACCGAGGCGACCTCGACGCGCTGTCCGGCCGCAGCCGTGTGCACGAAGCGGAAATTCTCACCGACCCCGCCGGTCTCGGCGCCCACCGAGTCATCGTGCTCACACGATAGTTCTGGGTCGCGCTCGCTGCGGGCCGGGATACCCGGCCCGCGGGCGCTCGCCGCTCCGGCGAGTTCACTGCGGCTCCGCCTCCGATCACCGCTCCGTGCGACTACTAGCCTCCGCGGCATGGCCGAAGCACTCGAAGCTCTCCTGCAGGAAGGGCGGACGTTCCCACCGCCCAAGAACTTCTCAAAGGACGCGCTCGTCACCGACGCCAAGGTCTACGACGATGCCGAACACGACTGGCAAGGCTTCTGGGCGAAGCAGGCGCTGGCGCTCGACTGGCGCAAGGAATGGCACGAGATCCTCGAGTGGGACCTGCCGTTCGCGAAGTGGTTCGTGGGCGGCACCCTCAACGTCACCGAGAGTTGCCTCGACCGCCACGTCAACGCCGGCCACGGCGACCAGGTGGCGTTCTTCTGGGAAGGTGAGCCCGGCGACACGCGTCAGGTCACGTACAAGGAGCTGTTGGACGAGACGTCCCGCGTTGCGAACGCGCTGCGGGAGCTCGGCGTCGGGAAGGGCGACCGCGTCGCGATCTACATGGGGATGGTGCCGGAAACGGCTGCCGCCATGCTGGCGTCCGCGCGGATCGGCGCCGCCCACTCGGTGGTGTTCGGAGGTTTCACCGCGCAGTCGTTGAAGGACCGCATCAATGACGCCGAGGCGAAGGTACTGATCACTTCGGACGGCGCGTGGCGTCGGGGTTCAGTCGTGCAGCTCAAGGAGATCGCCGACGAAGCGATCGCGGAGACACCGTCGATCGAGCACGTGCTCGTGCTCCGGCGCACAGAGAACGACGTCACGATGCAGGACGGTCGTGACGTCTGGTGGCACGACGGGGTAACGCGCCAGTCAACCGAGTGCGAGCCCGAGGAGATGGACAGTGAGGACCTGCTGTACATCCTCTACACGTCGGGCACGACCGGGAAGCCCAAGGGCATCATGCACACGACGGGCGGCTATCTCACGCAGGTCGCGTACACGCACAAGCACGTGTTCGATCTGAAGCCGGATTCGGACGTGTACTGGTGCACGGCGGATGTCGGTTGGGTCACGGGCCACTCGTACATCGTGTACGGCCCGCTCGCGAACCACGCGACGTCGGTGATGTACGAAGGAACCCCGGACTATCCCGACAAGGCTCGGTTCTGGTCGATCGTCGAGAAGTACAAGATCACGACCCTGTACACCGCGCCCACCGCGATCAGAACGTTCATGAAGTGGGGCGACGAGTTTCCGCAGCGGCACGACCTGTCGTCATTGCGGTTGATCGGCAGCGTCGGCGAGCCCATCAACCCGGAGGCGTGGGTCTGGTACTACAAGGTCATCGGCGGCGAACGATGCCCGGTCGTCGACACGTGGTGGCAGACCGAAACGGGCGCGATCATGATCAGCGCCTTGCCCGGCGCGACCACGCTGAAGCCGGGGAGCGCCACATTCCCCCTGCCGGGACTGGAAGCCGACATCTGCGACGATGCCGGAGAGATGGTCGGCGTCCCCGGCGGCGGTTACCTCGTGTTGAGCCGTCCGTGGCCGTCGATGCTCCGCGGCATCTGGGGTGATCCGCAGCGCTACAAGGACACGTACTGGGCGCGTTTTGCGGGGAAGTACTTCGCGGGTGACGGCGCCAAGCGCGACGACGAGGGCTACTTCTGGCTGTTGGGCCGCGTCGACGACATCATGCTCGTCGCCGGTCACAACATCTCCACGACCGAGGTGGAGTCGGCGCTGGTCGACCACCCCGCGGTCGCCGAGGCGGCGGTGGTCGGCAGGAACGATGCGACGACCGGTCAAGCAGTTGCCGCGTTCGTGACGCTGCGTGCCGGCGTCGAGCCGCGCGACGAACTCGTCGAAGAACTCCGCGAGCACGTCGCGAAGCTCATCGGTCCGATCGCGAAGCCGAAGTCGGTCCTGTTCACCGAAGAGCTCCCGAAGACGCGCTCGGGCAAGATCATGCGCCGGCTGCTCCGCAATGTCGCCGAGGACGAGAAACTCGGCGATACGACCACGCTCGCCGATCCCACGATCGTCGACGGCATCAAATCCAAGTACCTGGCGACCCAGCCTGCGGAGGATTAGCGCGCGCTCGTGCGGTACCTCCCAGAGCATTGGACGTGGCACGGCGAGCCGCTCGACCCAGGCCGGGCCGTTGTGGTCGATCTCGACGGCGTGCTGTCCGACGCGGCCGGTCGCCAGCACTACCTGGAGACCCCCCGACAGGACTGGCGGTCGTTTTTCGACGCGTGCGGAGAGGACCAGGTGATCGAGGAGGTCCGCACGCTGCTCGAGCTGCTCGACCCCGAGCTTCAGATCGTTCTCCTCACCGCCCGGCCCCATCGGGTCCACCACCTCACCGAGGCCTGGCTGCGCCGGTACGCGATCCGCTGGGACCTGCTGATCATGCGGCCCTGGGGCGACTACGAGCTGGCCCGCGACTTCAAGCAGTCCACGGTGTGGGAGCTCCGGTCGGCCGGGTTCGACCTGGCGCTGGCCTTCGAGGACGACCGGCGGAACGTGGCCATGTTCCGGGGGGAAGGGATCCCCTGCCTTTATGTGCATTCCGGGTACTACGACTAATCCGGGCGCCCGGCCGAATCACTCTGATCACCCTTAGCCCCACCTCCCAGGGTGCCGACAAGACCTTGACGTACTGGGAGGAAGGGTCGGCATGCGCAAGCCGGTCGCGCAATCGTGCGGAGACGAACGCGCGCGCCTCGAGGAGGTGCCGTGCGGCTGACCCGCGCGCCCGGGACCCGGCCGACGACCTCGGTGCGGCGCTCGCGGCCCGCTTCGGCGGCGGCGACGACGGCGAGCCCGAGCCCGACCGCACGCCGGCCGCGTCGGCGGGCACCACCGAGGGTGACACCCTGCTCCCGGGTGAGGATCTGGTCGAGGAGCTTCGCCGTCAGGTCGTGGCCGAGGAGCTCCGCCGGCATGTCCAGGCGCTCGAGGCCATCGAGGCGCACAACCTGCCGGCCCCAGCCCTGCCCGCACCCCCAGCCCTGCCCGAGTCCCCGGCACTTCCCGAGCCCCCGGCACTTCCCGAGCCTCCCGCAGTCTCCGATCCGCCCTCGATTCCCGAGTCCGTCGCAGTTCCCGAGTCCGTCGCCTTTCCCGCGCCCCCCACCCTCCCGGACCTGCCTCCGGCCCCGGGCGGGCCGCCTGTCGCGTCTCCGGGCCGCCCGCCGCTCCCAGTGCGGTTCGGCCCGACGACCTCGGCGCCCGCACCGGCCCCCCTCGCGCTGGCGATGCCGCAGCTCGATTGGGAAGAGGAACCGGCCGAGGCTCCGTCCGAAGCCGTTCTCCCGCCGCTCCCGCCCCCGGAACCCGAGGTCGAACTGCCGGCGCCCGCAGCTCCGGCCCTCAAGCCGGCGCCGGTCGGCACCGTCAAGATCAAGAAGTCGTCGGAACGGCGCGTCCGCGGAGAAGCCCGACCGGCGGGACCGCCGAGCTGGCGAGAAGACCGACCGCAGGCGAATGTTCGGCCGGCGGGCACGCGAAGAGGCGCCGCCCGCGCCCGACCCCGTCGCCCTCATCGACGCGGCTGTCGCGCGCGCACCCGCGCCGCCGGCCGAGTGGGAAGGGCAGGAGGACGACGGTCCCCGCCATGTGGGGCGTCCGCTCGGTGAGCTCCTCGTCGGCCGCGGCCTGGTCTCCGAGGACCAGCTGCGCGAGGCGCTGACGACCCAAACCGGCTCCGGCAAGCGACTCGGCAACATCCTCGTCGAGCTCGGCCTGCTGAGCGAGCGCGGGCTCGTGGGCGTGCTGGCCGAGCAGCTGCAAGTCGAAGTCGTCGAGCTCGGAAATATGGAGCTCGACCGCGAGATCGTCACCCTTCTCTCCGAGGACGACGCGCGGCGGCTGCGCGCGGTACCCATCGCCCGCGACGGCATCCGCGTCGATGTCGCGGTCGCGGATCCGCTCGCCGAGTTCCTCCAGGACGAGCTGATCGCGCTGCTCGCCGCCCCGGTCCGCCTGCTGTTCGCGACCGGGACCGACATCGAGGCCGTCATCAACAAGATGTACGCGCCCGCGGCGGACCTCGGCGATGCGCTGCGGATGTTCGAAGCGCGACTCGTCGCGCGGAAGACCGCGAAGGAAACCGAACAGAACGTCACGACCGTCGTCGACGAGAACGCGCCGGTCGTCAAGGTCGTCAACCTCATCCTCGACACCGCCGTGCGCGCCCGCGCGTCCGACGTACACATCGAGCCCATGCCCGACGTCGTACGGGTACGGATGCGGACCGACGGCGCGCTGCACGAGGCGATGACCTTGCCGGCACAGATGGGGCCTTCGTTGGTGTCCCGCATCAAGGTCATGTCGGACATGAACATCGTCGAACGGCGCAAGCCGCAAGACGGCCAGCTCGCAGTGTCGATCGCCGGCCGCGAGCTCGACGTGCGTGTGTCGACCACGCCGACCGTCTTCGGCGAGAAGTGCGTCATGCGTGTGCTGGACAAGACGAAGGCCGTGATCGAGCTGCCCGGTCTGGGCATGGCCGCCGACACGTACGCGCGCTACTCCGATCTCATCCGGTCCCCGTACGGCATGGTCATCTCCGCGGGACCGACCGGTTCCGGCAAGACGACGACCCTCTACGCAACGCTCACCGCGATCAGCAACGACGACATCAACGTCGTGACCGTCGAGGACCCGGTCGAGTACGTCTTCCCGACGATCAACCAGATCCAGATCAACGAGGCCGCGGGGTTGACGTTCGCGAACGGGCTCCGCGCGATCCTGCGCCAGGACCCGGACTCGATCCTGGTCGGCGAGATCCGTGACGTGGAGACGGCGCGCATCGCCGTACAGGCTGCGCTCACGGGTCACTTCGTCATGTCGTCCTTGCACGCGACGGACGCGACGAGCGCGCTCCACCGCTTCATGGACATGGGCATCGAGCCGTTCCTCGTGGCCTCGTCGCTGCTCGGCGTTGTCGGCCAGCGCCTCGTCCGCAAGGTGTGCCCGAACTGCGTGAACCCCTACGACCCCACGCCCGATGAGCGCGCGTTCTACGAACGCGGCGGCGGCAACCCCGAAAAGACGAGCTTCGTCTACGGCGCGGGCTGCAACTTCTGCGGGCAGACCGGCTACTACGACCGCATCGGCATCTACGAGGTGCTGGCGGTGACCGATGAGTTGAAAGAGCTCATCGTCGAGAACGCGCCGCACGCCGAGCTTCGCAAATGCGCGATGGCGCAGGGCATGCGCACCCTCCGCGACCAGGCCGTGCAGCTCGTGACCCAAGACAAGACCACGATCGCCGAGGTGCTCCGCACCGTGTACGTCCTTTAACGGGAGAGGCAAGGGAATGCCCACTTACAAGTACGTCGCTGTCGGGCCGGATGGCACGCAGGTCAAAGAGACGGCTGAAGCGCCGAGCGAAGACGTGCTGCGCAACCAGCTCCTGCTCCGCAACCTCGAGGTGCAACAGCTCAAGCAGCGCAAGACATTCAACGAGCTCGAGCTCACGCCCCAGCGCGTGCCCAAGCAAGAGATCATGCACTTCTCCCGCCAGATGGCCGCGTTCGTACGGACCGGGATCCCGATCACGGACGCACTCGAGGTGATCGAGGAAGGCTCGGGCAACAAGCGCTTCAAACAGATCCTCGCCGACATGCGCGAGCAGATCCAAAACGGTGTGCCGTTCTCCGACGCACTCGCCGACCACGCGGCGGTCTTCCCGCCCTACTACGTCGGCATTCTCCGGTCGTCAGAGCTCACCGGCCAGCTCGACACGTCGTTGGAACAGCTCTCCGTGTACATCGAGCGCGACGTCGAAGCGAAGGCCACGATCAAGTCGGCGCTTGTCTATCCCCTTGTTGTGATGGGCATGTCCATCGTGACCGTTGTGATTCTCGCGGTCTATGTGCTGCCGAAATTCACGAAGTTCTTCAAGGGGCTCGGTGCGAAGCTTCCCCTCCCGACCCGAATGCTGCTCGGGCTCTCGGACGTGACGCAGAAGTTCTGGTTTGTATGGGTCGCACTTTTCGTTGCGTTCGTCGTACTCATGCTCTGGATGCACAAGAGCACGGCCGGTCGATTGCTTCGTGACAAGCTCTTCCTGCGCGTCCCCCTCATCAAGGATATCGTTCTCTACGCGGTCGTCGAGCGCGTGTGCCGAATCGTGGCCGCGATGGTGAAGGCCGGTGTGCCCTTGCCCGACACGATTGCGGCTGCGATCCAAGGAACCAACAACAAAGTCTTCGAGGCCGCCTTGCTTGTGGCCCAGGAGCGGATGCTCGAGGGCGAGGGACTCGCACAACCGATCACCGACTCCGGTCTCTTTCCCAAGGCCGCAACGCAGATGATGCGAGTTGGTGAAGACACCGGAACGCTCGACGTGCAACTCGACAATGCGGCGCAGTACTACGGGCGAGAGCTCGAGTACAAGCTGAAGAAACTCACGTCGTTGTTCGAGCCGGCGGTGATCATCTTCATGGGATTGATCGTGGGCTTCGTTGCGGTCGCGCTTATTTCCGCGATGTACGGCATCTTCAACCAATCGAAATCGCTGGGGCCGAAGTAACCATCGCCACGCTGCGTGACCGCTTTCGCCCGAATGATTCGCCCGACCTATTCAGGACTCGCCGGAGCCCGCCGTTCAAAAGATCGGCGGGGCGCCGGACCCCGAACGAGCAAGGGGAATCATCGAGTGTTGAATCAGCCCCGGTCCGCAGAGGACCACAAGAACATCATCGAGCAGGGTTTCACCTTGGTCGAACTCCTGATCGTGATCGTGATCCTCGGCATCCTCGCCGGCATCGTCGTGTTTGCCGTTGGCAACTTGACGAACAACGCGGGTACGAACGCATGCAAGACCGAGGCCGACACGTTCTCGACTGCATACCAGGCGTACAAGGCGCAGAACAGTGGCACCGCAGTAGCGGGCGCGACGACGCAGCTTCAGGCGGACGCGCTGAAGACCGCCGGCCTGCTGTCCTACTCGGGAAGCGCCCTGAAGTACCTCTCGAACGCCGCGGGTCAAGGCGGCGCTGCTACCGCCAACCCTCGTTGGGTTGCGACGGCGGGTGTTGCCGACGCTTCGACCTGCTGAGAGTCGAGCATCGTAGAAGCATTGTGATCGAGGGCCCCGCTTCGGCGGGGCCCTCATCGCCTGCTCGGTGCGAGCGAAGGAAGACCCGATGAAAAAGACGTCCGAGCAGAAGAGCTGCAGCGAGCGAGGTTTCACGCTCGTTGAGCTTCTGATCGTCGTGGTGATCATCGGCATTCTGGCCGGGGTTGTCGTCTTCGCAGTCGGCAACACGACCACAGGTGCTGCGAAGAACGCGTGCATCGTCGAAGCTCGTCAGTTCCAGAGCGCGGTCGCTGCAGGCGCCGCGAACAAGCCGCCGGTCACCCTCGACGGCAGTAAGCCCCAGACGGACGCGGCGGCGCTCAAGGCGGCAGGGCTCGTCTCGAGCACGACGCTGAAGTACCTGGACGATGGTCAACCCGCACCCGAGGCTGGGACCTACACGTCAGGTTGGACGTATGCGGGTCGGGTCGTCGCCTACTCCGGCTGCGCGTGAAAGCACGCGGGTTCGCGCTGGTCGAAGTCCTCGTCGCACTCGTCATCGTCGCGATTGTGACGGGTGTCGTGCTTCTCGTCGTCAACACCGTGACCTACGACGCGTCAGCGTCGCAGTGTCGCACCGAAGCCCGCGGTTTCCAGAACGCGGTCCACCGGTACTACGAGCGCCACAACCCCCATGAATGGCCGCCGAGCGGCAAGACGAATTCCGTGCTCGCCGTGACGCTCGCGTTGCGCCTTCAGGGCGATCTCGACGGCAGTTCGCTCGCGGCCTCGATCGGGCACCTCGACGGGTCGCAACGCACGCCGGTCGACACCGTCAAGGGCTGGACCTACGACTTCGACCGCCACACCACTGACGACGCCGCCTGCTGAAGCGGCAGTCGGTTACTCCGCGCCGTTGGTTCCGACGCCCGCTGGTACCGGCACCGGCGGGCGGATCTCCTTGGGGTGCAGGGTGCGGGCGACCGCATCCTCGTACGTGATCCAGCCGTTCTGCACGAGCATGTTGAGCCAGCTCTCGAGCGTGCACATGCCCTCGTTGCGGCCCGACGAGAGCACGTTGCGCACCTGGTGCGTCTTGCCCTCGCGGATGAGACCCCGGATCGCGTTGTTCGCAACCAGGATCTCGAACGCCGCGACCATGCCGCCGCCAACCCGCGGCACCAACCGTTGCGACACCACACCGGAGAGGCACGCCGCCAGCTGCACCTTGATCTGGTTCTGGCGCTCGGCCGGGAACATGTCGGAGATCCGGTCCAACGCTTGCGGCGCGTCGTTCGTGTGCAACGTCGCGAACACGAGGTGGCCGGTCTCCGCGATCGACAACGCGAACTGCACGGTCTCGGGGTCGCGCATCTCGCCGACAAGGATGACGTCGGGGTCTTCCCGCAGTGCGGCTCGCAGCGCCCGCGCGAAGGAGTGCGTGTCGTAGCCGACCTCGCGCTGGCTCACCGCCGAATTCTTGTGCGGGTGCACGTATTCGACCGGGTCCTCGATCGTGAGGATGTGGCAACGCCGGTTCTCATTGATGTAGTTGATCATCGCCGCCAGCGTCGTGGACTTGCCCGAGCCGGTCGGGCCGGTCACGAGCACGAGGCCCTGCGGCAGGTTGGCGAAGTACTCGATCGCCGGCGGCAGCCCGAGCTGGTCGAGCGTCGGCAGCTTCAGCGGGATGATCCGCAGGGACATCGCGATCGCGCCCATCTGGAAGAAGCAGTTCGCCCGGAACCGGGCCACGCCGTTCCACGAGAACGAGAAGTCGACCTCCTTGTCCGTGCGCAGCGTCTGCTTGAGCTCCTCGGTCAACACCGACAGCACCAGGTGCTCGCAGTGGTCCTGGTCGAGCTCGGGCTCGTCCTCGAGCGGGATCAGCTGCCCGTCAATGCGGACGAGCGGCCTGCTGTATGCCGTGAGCAGGAGGTCGCTCGCGTTGCGTTCCCAGAGGATCTGGAGGTAGCGCTCGATCGGGCCGAGATTGGCGTGGGTGATGGCCATGGGGCAGTCGTGTGTCCTGTGTTCCCCGCGAGCCCTCCCAGCGGACCCGCTCCATTTTCATTGGGTCGACTCCGCGCTCCGCTCCCCTCCGGTCGCTTCGCTGTCGTCTCCTTCCCTTCGCAGTCGGCTCTCAGGGGCCGCTGGTTGAGTGTTCAATGGTGACTGAGCCGTAGCTTTCGGGCAGGTCATGGGAACGTTGGACGTATGTCCGGTGTTCACCCCCAGTGAGGTGAAGGGGAAATGTTCAGAAACAACGTCAAGACCGTCGTCCTGCTGTCCGTGCTCGGGGCCCTGTTCTTGGGCATCGGCTCGTTCTTCGGCCAGGGTGGACTCATCATCGGGCTGCTCCTGGGGATCGTCTTCGTGGGCGGCTCGTACTGGTTCTCCGACAAGATCGCTGTCCGCGCCGCCGGCGCGGTCCCGGTCTCCGAGGCGGAGGCGCCGCAGCTGTACGCGATCGTCAGGGACCTGACCCAGCGGGGCAACATGCCGATGCCGGCCATGTACCTCAGTCCCGCGGCCCAGCCGAACGCGTTCGCCACCGGGCGCAACCCTGAGCACGCAGCCGTCGCGGTGACCCAGGGCCTCATGCAGATCGTCGACCAGGACGAGCTGCGGGGCGTGCTTGCCCACGAGCTCTCGCACGTCCGCAACCGTGACATCCTCATTAGCTCGGTCGCGGCGACCGTGGCGCTCGGCATCACGTTTTCCGCTCGCATGCTGATGTGGGGCGCAATGTTCGGCGGCCTCGGCGGCAACAGCCGCGACGGCGAGGGCGGCGGCAACATCTTCGGCCTGCTCGCCATGATGATCCTGGCGCCGATCGCGGCGACGCTCCTGCAACTCGCCCTGTCGAGGTCCCGCGAATACGAGGCCGACCGCAGCGGTGCCGAGCTCGTCGGCGACGGTGAGCCGCTCGCTCGGGCGTTGCTGAAGATCGAGTCGTACGCCAAGCAGATACCGATGAAGATCGACCCTGCGCACGCGACCGCCTACATCATCAACCCGCTGACGGGCCGGAACGTGAGCTTCAAGAACCTGTTCCAGACCCACCCGCCCACCGAGGACCGGGTCGCCCGCCTGCGCCACCAGCACGTGCACTGACGCCGAACTGCGGGCCGTGATCGAGGTCACAGCCCCCGAAGCGCCTCAAGCATCCCACGAAGAGTGGTCGATGCATGGGCGATGCGGCGCACGGCCTCTCTCAGCGCGTTCACGGCAGTGGCTCTGGCCCTGACGGTCGCGCTCGCTGGGGCGGCCCCGGCGGTGCATGCCGAGCCCGCGGAACCGGAGCGGCTGCTGGTCGCGGTCAGCGATGCCGGCGCGGTTTCCGACGTCGCTGCCCTCGCCGATCACGTGGGTGCCGAGGTCACCGCCGAGGTGCCGGCGGCGGCGGCCGTTGCGGTCGAGGCGACGCCGGCCCAGGCGGCGCACCTGGCGGCATCGGACAACGTGGTCGCGGTAATGCCCGACATCCCGTTGCGTCCGTCGCTGGCCCAGAGCGGTCCCCTCGTCGGCGCGAACACGATGCGCGCCGCGGGCTTCGACGGCTCGGGCCGTGCAGTCGCGGTCATCGATTCGGGCGTGCAGTCGAGCCATCCCTTCCTCGGCGGCCGGGTCGTCGACGGTGCATGCTTCTCGCGCGGCAGTGACTGCCCGAACGGCCACACGACCCAGACCGGCGTCGCGGGCGGCGAACCGTGTGACTTCTCCGAGGACTGCTTCCACGGCACCCACGTCGCCGGCATCGTCGCCGGCAGCAATGGGAGCTTCAAGGGCATCGCGCCCGCCGCGTCGATTCTCTCGATCAACGTGGCGACGGCCGGAGACGACACATGCGACGGCGACCCGTGCCTCGAGATCTGGACGAGCGACATCCTCGACGCGATGCAGCAGGTTTACGACTGGCGCGACACCTACGAGATCGCCGCCGTGAACATGAGTTTGGGCGGCGGTCTGTTCGCGGGTTCGAACTGCAACTCCTACAGCGCTTCGACGCTGATGAAGCCTCTGATCGACGACCTGCGCGCGGTGGGTATCCCGACCGTCGTCGCGGCGGGCAACGAATCCTCGAAGTCGAAGCTGTCGTGGCCCGCGTGCATCTCGACCGCGGTCTCGGTCGGTGCAACGACGAAGTCGAACGCGGTGGCGTCGTACTCGAACGACTCGCCGGCGCTCGACATGTGGGCGCCCGGCTCGAGCATCACGTCGTCGGCGCCGACGAGCATCTTCAACAGCGGCTACGCAGTCGCGAGCGGTACCTCGATGGCAGCACCCCACGTTGCCGGCGCGTTCGCGGTCATCGATGAGCTCCTTCCGAGCGCGACACTCAGCGACAAGCAGTCGCGCATCGTGTCGACCGGTCCGGTGATCACCGACCGCCGCAACGGCCTCAAACACCACCGCCTCAAGCTCTCGACCGACGTGACGCCGCCCCAGACGACGATCACTGCCCGACCCGCCGCGACGACGAAGTCGTCGAAGGCGACGTTCAAGTTCACCATCGGGACGTCCGGCGCCGCATTCTCGTGCCAGGTCGACGGTGGCGCGTGGAAGAGCTGTGCGGCACCGCGGGTCGTGAGGGTATCCGCCGGACTGCACGCATTCCGGGTACGCGGCAAGGACGCCGCCGGCAACCTCGACCCGACGCCCGCAACAACCGTGTGGCGGTACCGGCCCTGATCGGCGTTCGTCGGCGCGCGAAGATCCTCGCGTGCACGACGAAGAGCTGCCACTGAAGTTCGGTCCGGTCTCGAATGGCGAGTTCCTTCCCGTTGCTCACGGGCCGTTCCTGCGTGAGGTCATCCGCCGTACGCACCTCCTTGCCGACGAGAACGCGCGCCGCCTCGGCGTCTCACGCCGGCAGTTCCTGAGCGGCGTCACCGGTTCGGCGGCCGCGTTGTTCGTGCTCAACGCGTGTTCGAGCGACAAGGCGAGGAGCAAGGGAGAACGCCCGGGCGGCACCTTCGACGTGACGACGAGCTCGACGATCGATCGCGACTCCGCCCTTGCGCAGCTGGGCGGCGACGAGTTCATCTTCGATGTGCAGACGCACTACGTGAACTACGACCAGGCGCCCGAGCTCGCCGAGTGGACCGCAGTCTTCCCGTTCGCGGGGTGCGCGGAAGGCGTGGAAGCCGGCAGCAAGAAGGCATGTTTCACGGCCGATGCCTATTTCCGCGAGGTCTTCGTGCGGTCCGACACGTCGATGTCGATCCTGTCGGCGCTGCCGACGAACGGCCTCGGACTCAGCGCCGACGACATGGTCTACGCGATCGATGTCGCGACGCGCATCGGCTGCAGTGGTCGCGTGCTGATGCACGGCGGTGCCTTCCCGCACCAGGGTCCGATCGACACGCAGCTCGCGGGGATGACGGAGCTTCGCCACAGGTACGACGTCGTCGCGTGGAAGATCTACACGATGGTGCCTACCAACGCGCACTTCTACTTCGACGACCACGACAAGAGCCGGCCGCAGATCGGCCAGCGTTTCATCGACCATGTGCGAGAGATCGGGCCCAAGATCATCTGCACGCACAAGGGCATCTCGTCGATCGTCGGGTCGACGCCCGAACTGGCCTCGCCGAGCGACATCGGGCCGGCCGCGAAGCGGAACCCCGACGTCAACTTCGTCGTGTACCACTCGGGGTTCGAGCCGGACGCCGGCGGCGTCGGACCGTACGACCCGAACGATGCGGAGCCGCAGGGCGTCGATCGGTTGATTCGCTCACTCGAGAAGGCCGGTGTCGAACCGAACACCAACGTCTACGCCGAGTTGGGCGGCACGTGGTGGTTCTTGATGCGCGATCCCACAAACGCCGCGCACGTGCTCGGCAAGCTCTTGAAGTACGTCGGTGAAAAGCGCGTTGTCTGGGGCACCGACTCGATCTGGTTCGGCACGCCCCAGGATCAGATCCAGGCGATGCGCACGTTCCAGATCTCCGAGGCGCTGCAGGAGAAGCACGGCTATCCGGCGCTCACGAAGGAGGTCAAGGCCGGGATCTTCGGACTCAACGCAGCCGCGCTCTACGACCTCAAGCCCGTGACCGGTCGGTGCGAGCTGAGCGCCTCCGACATCGAGAAGATCCGCGCCACGCTGCCGCCGGCGCGCACGTACGGGCCGCAAACCGTCGCCGAAGCCGCTCGGATGATCGCCGCGCACCAAGCCGGCTACCTGCAGTAGGTCGTCTGGACCATCCCAAGGTTCGAGCAGGGCAAAGATTCGTCGAACTTCTTGAGTTGCGCTGAACCCTTCGCCGATTCTCTGGTGAGCAGGATGCGAAGGGGGAGTCCGATGGAGCGAAGGAAAGCCCTTGCGCTCGCCGGCGCGAGCACGCTCGTTCTGGGAAGTGCCGTTGTGGCATTGGCCTCGGTAGGGGGCAGCTTTCTCGGGTTCGGCAGCGGCGACCACGATGGTGTCGGTTCGTTCACAGCGCCGCCGACCATCCGCGCGGCCAAGCGGCATGTCACGGTGCGCGCCCGCGACGTGTATGACCGCTACGTCATTGATGTTGGTGGTGAATCGCAGCGAACGGCCAAGCGGACGACGACGACGCCGGTGATCACGCCTGCGGTGATCGCTGCTCCCCTGGACGCGACGCCGACGACGGTGCTGCCGCCGGCGCCGGATAACGACGAGGAAAGCGGTTCATCGCACTCGACCCCGACGACCGTCGACGACCCGCCGGCTCGGCCCACACCGACGACGGGTATCACGCCGACCACGCGCCCACGCGGTGTGCCCGACGATTGGCCCGCCGGCAAGCCCATTCCGCCGATGCCGGCGAACTGCCATCAGCCACAACTCGAGGACAACGGGGTGTGGAACTGTCAGCGGTCGGACGACGACGATGACTGACGCGCAGCCCGGCCTTGATGATCGGCTCGCGCGTCTCGCCGCTCGACGGGTGGGAACCGAGCGGCTTCCAGCGGGCGCTGCGGTACCGGCACCGAAGCACAAACGCCGCCGACCCGCGGAATCGGCGCGCATCCTCGCCGCGGGCCTCACATCCTCGGCGTTCCTCTCGATCGTCGCGGTGCTCGGCGCGCAGCCGTCGGCTTCAAGTGCGACAACCGCCGCGACCGCGCCGCCGCGGCGCGTCGCGCGCCCGATCACGAAGCCACGCCCCAAGGTCGTGGTGAAGGAAGTCCACCACACGGTGTACGTCGATCGGTACGGCCGGCCCGTCGATCCCACGCTCGTCCCCAAGAACAACGCTACGCCTGCCGCCCCCGCCACGATTTCGACCCGCGGCGCCAACGCCAGCGCAGTGCCTGCAACACCGAGATGGTCGCCGGTCCCCGCGGCCGCGCCGGTCGTGCCGCCGGCCCCGACGCCTGGCGTTGCACCGCCGTCCGGCCCCGCACCGGTACCGGCGCCGTCGTCACCTTCACCCGCGCCGACTCCCGCGCCGCCGCGCCCGACGCCACCCACCACCGTCTTCACACCACCCCCTCCGCCGCCGCCCCCACCGTGCACCGGATCGAAGTGCCCCTGAGCGCGGTCATCGACGCGAAGCTCACCTGGTATGCGTCGCGCGCATCGGGGCTCGTCGCGTGGTCGACCGTCACCGCGAGCATCCTCTGGGGCCTCGCGCTGTCGACACGCCTGATTCGACGCAAGGGCGCCCCGGCCTGGCTGCTCGATTTACACAAGTTCCTCGGCACGTTGTCGGTCGTGTTCGTCGGGATACACGTGCTCGCGTTGTGGGGCGACAACTACGTCTACTTCGGGCCGCGCGAGTTGTCACTCCCGATGGCATCGGAGTGGCGGCCGGGCGCGGTCGCGTGGGGCATCGTCGCGACGTACTTGCTCGTTGCGATCCAGTTGACCTCGTGGGCGATGCGCAGGCTGCCGCGCAAGCTCTGGCACGCCGTGCACCTCACGAGCTTCCCGCTGTTCATCGCGTCGACGGTCCACGGATTCTCCACGGGCGCTGACAACACGAATCTCCTCGTGCAATGGGTCGCGCTTACCGGCGGATTACTCGTGTTCTTCCTCGCGCTGTTCCGCGTGCTCGCGCCCCGCCGGCAGACGAGCCGAGCGCGAACCGCGCGCGTTACCGTCGGGCAACGTCGGACAGGGGAGCACGAGCGTGACGATCGACGTGGTGTTGCTGGGCACAGGGAATCCGCTACCCGATCGTGACCGCGCCGGTGCCGCAACATTGGTCCGGACGGGCGGCCGCACGATGCTCGTGGACGCCGGTCGCGGCGTATGCATGCGACTCGGCGCCACCGGCGTGCTGCCGTTGATGCTCGACGACGTCCTTCTCACACATCTGCACAGCGATCACATCTGCGATCTGAACGACGTCGTGACGACGCAGTGGGTGATGAGCCCGGTCCGGAAGTCGCTGCGCGTCTTCGGCCCACCGGGGACGCGTGCGGTCGTGGACGGCATGCTCGCGATGCTCCGACCCGACGTCGAGTACCGGCTTGCCCACCACGAGGATCTCAACTGGGAGCCGCAACTCGAGATCGTCGAAGTGATGCCCGGCGTCGTGTTCGATGAGCAGGGCGTACGCGTCATTGCGGCACGGACGGATCATCGACCGGCGGAGCCGACGATCGGGTTCCGGGTGGAATGCGACGGCAAAGCCGTGGTGCTGGCCGGTGACACGGTGCCGTGCGAGGGGCTCGACGAGCTCTGTCGCGGTGCCGACGCCTACGTGCAGACGGTCTTGCGCGACGACCTTGTGGGACTTGTACCGATGCAGCGATTCCGGGACACGATCAACTATCACTCGACCGTTGTGCAGGCGGCGCAGACCGCGGCCCGCGCCGGCGTGCGGACCCTCGTGCTGACCCACCAGATCCCCACGCCCGCCGCTGATTCGGCCGACGAGTGGACGGCCATCGCGCGTGAGCACTTCGGTGGCGACGTCGTGTTCGGCGAGGATCTCTTGGCGCTGACGATCTAGCTCGGCCGTCCAGTGCAGAGTCGCACACGGTTGCCTGCACCGCGTGTCGCCCGGAGGTCGCGGAACAGGGCGGGATAGCCGCCCGCGACAATTCCCAGTGGCGTTGTTGCGGCGAGGTTGTGCGTCAGCCCGTACACCGGTGTTTCGACTTCGGGCGCGTACGTGCCGAACAGCCGGTCCCAGATCACCGTTGACCCACCAAAGTTGCGATCGAGGTAGTGCTTGTTGCTCGCGTGATGCACACGGTGGTTCGACGGTGTGGTCAGGATCTTGTCGAGCGGGCCGAGCTTCCCGACCAGCTTCGTGTGTTGCAACTGGCCGAGCATGAGCGCCACGGCGCCCATCACTGCGCCCATCGCCGGGTGCACGCCGAGCAGCGGAGCCCAGAGTCCGGTGAGCGGCTTGTAGAGGACCTCGGTCCAGGGCATGCGCACCGCGGTCGTGAACGAGAACTGTTGTGAGCTGTGGTGCACCAGGTGCGTGCACCAGAGCACGCGCACCCGATGCTCCGCGCGGTGAATCCAGTAGTAGAAGAAGTCGCCGACGAGCCACGCCGCGATCCAGTGGAACGGGTTGCGAATGTCGAGCGTCACGATGCGGAAGTGGTCGTACAAGTAGAGGAACAGCGCGAAGCCGAGCACCCTGCCGGCGAGCACCTTGACCCCGAGATACCCGAGTCCGATGGCCATCGAGTTCGCCGAGTCACGAACGTCGATGCGCCGGCGGCGGGCGCGATCGATCACGAGCTCGATCGCGATCATCACGACAACGGAGGCGAAGAGCCCGGCGGTTGCGGCAGTCGGCAGGGAAAGGAATCGGCGGTCCATGTCATGGATCGTCGGCCCAGAGTGCCGCTCCGACCATCCGGCGATGCCCCCAAGAACCGTTGGGGGGGCGGTGACGACTTCCTCCTCACTCGGCCGAGCGAGCGCGTAGGATCGTCGACAGGGCCACGCCGGCGGCGGCGGGCCGGTGTGGGGAAGCGGGGGTCGCGGGGTGGTCGCACGCGCGGATGTTGCACACCTTTGCCGGCGCGCGGGGTTCGGCGCGTCGGAGAGCGAGATCGATGCGCTGAGCGCCAAAGCCACGCTCGACGCGCTCGTCGACGCGGTCGTCGACGACCCCCGTAACTCCGGCACCGTGAAGGTCAAGCCCGCGCTCCCGAAGGGCAACCACGACCCGGGCTACGGCGGCTACGTCAAGGTCGTGCAGCTCGGTCGTTGGTGGCTCGAGCGCATGTCGGCGGCGCGCTTCGCGACCGCGAACACGGCAGTGCCCGCCCCACTACGCGAGAAGATGATCCTGTTCTGGCATGGCCTGCTGGTGTCGTCGTTCCTGAAGCCGCAACTCGCCGCGCAGAACTTCTCGCTCGCCAACCAGCATCTTCTCTTCCGCGCGAATGCGCTCGGCGACTACGAAACACTGCTGTCGGCGGTAAGCCGCGATCCCGCGATGCTCATCTATCTCGACAACTGGATCTCGGAGCGCGACTTCGTCAACGAGAACTACGGGCGCGAGCTGCTCGAGCTCTTCGCCCTCGGCGTCGGGAACTACACGCAGACCGAGGTCGTCGCGGCCGCGAAATCAGGCACGGGCTACACGCTCGATCGCAGCGGGCGCTTCCTGTTCAAGGGTGGCTACCACGACACATCGATCAAGAGCTTCTTCGGGTTCAATGCCAACTGGGACCTGACGGGCGTCGCCGGCGACAGCGGTGGCAACAACGTCGTGCCGTATCTCTGCACTGGCAAACAAGTCGAGGTCTCGCGCTACATCGGCAAGCTGCTCTTCCAATACTTCGCGCATTTCACGCCGAGTGCATCGACGCTCGACGACGTCGCGGCGGGCTTCCGGCAGTCCGGAAGGCTCTCGATCAAGGACGCGGTGAAGACGATCCTGAAGCATCCTGACTTCTGGAGCGCTACCGCCCGCAACGGGAAGGCGAAGATGCCACCGGAATGGGTGGCCGTGTGCGGACGCGCGCTCGCGCTCACGAAGTTCCCCAAGGGTCGCCACGGTGATGACCAGATCTCGACTGCGACCGACGCGATGGGGCTGTTCCTGTTCAACCAGCCCAGCGTGTTCGGATGGTGGCGGCGGCCGGAGACGCGCTGGATCGGCTACCCGGCCTTTGCCGCCAAGGTCGACCTCCTCAACGTCTTCGCGAACGAGGCGCTGCGCAGCCCGCGGCACCGTCTCTACACGCTGGCCGGCATGACGACCGCCGACGCAGTCGACACGGTGTTTCGGTGGTTCCTCGTCGACCCCGCCACCGCGGGGGCCGCGCACACGCGTGCGATCGCCATGCTCGACGAACTTCGCACCGAGCACGCGGGAAGCTACTGGGAAGCGCTGAACCTCTTCCGTTTCGCGGCGCTGTCGCCCGCGGTGCAGGTCAACTGAGGAGCTGGCGATGCGTACCGATCTTCCTGAGCTTCCCGAGATCACTCGCCGCCGGTTCTTGCAGCTGACCGGCGCAGGAGCGGGCGCGGCGGTCGCGTCGCGAATCTTGCCGTTGGGCACCGTCGCGGCGTACGCCGATCCCCTGCCGCCGAATACGTCAGTGCTGGTGTCGGTGTATCTCGGCGGCGGCCTCGACGGCGCGCACATGCTCGTGCCGGCGGGCTCGGGTTACGGCGCGTATGCGGCCAAGCGCAGCCAGATCGCCGTGAGTGAGTCGAGCCTGCTCTCGCTCGGCTCGACCGAGAACGGGTTGAACCCGTCGTTCCCGAAGCTGCACGCGCGGTATCAGGCCGGCGACGTCGCGTTCGTGCGCGGCGTCGACCTGCTCGGCCCGTCGGGCTTCGACCCGCTCAGCCACTTCGACAAGACCGACTACGTGATGATGGGTCGCAACGCGCCGCCGCCGCTCCGCAACGGCGTGTGGGCGCGGTGGGCGGACACGCAGGCGGACAACCCGCTGACGATGGGAACCGTCGCCTTCGGGCTCCCGTTGTTGTTCACGGGAGGCACGAGGCCGCAAGCCGCTGCGCTTCCCACGACCCTCGGGGACGCGCTCGGCGTCGACCCCGACCCGCGCGAACAGGCGCTGATCGACGCGCTGGTCGCGCTCGACGGTGACTACGCGCCGAACGACCAATCGCTGGCTGCTCGGTACGCGCACACGAACAAGTTCGCGATCGAGACCAACCAAGAACTCGCGGCGGCCTATCCCGATGACACCTCGGGCATCACAGGATCGCTGCGCGTTATCGCGTCGCTGATCAACGCGAACGTCACGGGCACGCGCGTGTACGCGACCGTGCAGGGTGGCTACGACACCCACGAAAACCAAGTCGCGGACTTGGGCCGCTTGTTCACCGAGCTCGACGACGCCCTCAAGACGTTCTTCACAGAGGTGTCCGACGCGTCGAACGTCGTCGTCATGGTGTGGACCGAGTTCGGCCGCACCGCGCACACCAATGGCGGCGGCACCGATCATGGGAGGGCCAACAACGTCGTGTTCCTCGGGCCGCGCGTGAACGGTGGGCTGTACGGCTCTCAGCCCGGCTTCGCGCCGAACGAACTCGACGCGAACGGCTATCTCGTCGGTAACACCGACTTCGGTTCGGTCTACAGCGAGGTGATCGGAAGCTTCCTCGGCGGCGACCCCAACGCGATCTACGGCTCGAGCTATCCGCTCTTGGGCTTCCTGAGCTGACTCGCCGCGGACGTCAGTCGCGGAAGTTCGTGAACTGCAGCGGGACGCCGAAGTCGCTCTCGCGCATCTTCTGGATCGCAGTCTGCAGGTCGTCGCGCTTCTTGCCGGTCACGCGTAGCTGATCGCCCTGCACCTGGTGCTGCACGCCCTTCAAGCCAAGCCCCTTGATGAACTTGCCGATCTCGCGCGCCTTCTCGTCGTTGATACCGACGTGCAACGAAACGGTCTGGCGGGCGCGGCTGTGTGACGCCTCCTCGACCTTGCCGTAGTCGAGTGCTTTCAACGAAACCTTCCGGCGCACGAGCTTCTCCTCGAGCACCTGCGCGACCGCCTTGAGACGCTCCTCGGATGCCGATTCGAGTTCGATCGCCTTGTCCTTCAACTCGACGGCACTGTCGGTGCCTTTGAAGTCGAAACGTGTCGACAACTCGCGGCGCGCTTGATCGACGGCGTTGCGGACCTCTTGGAGGTCGACCTCTGAAACCACGTCAAAGCTGGGCATGCGGTTGAGTAGATTAGATCCGGGTCGGTACCCGAGTGGCCAAAGGGGACGGGCTGTAAACCCGTTGCGTTACCGCTACGTTGGTTCGAATCCAACCCGGCCCACGCAACTCCTGGTCCATTTCTCTTGGTATGTGCGGGGAGATGGACCATGAACCGGGATGATCCGTCATGACCGTCGTGCGATTCGGCGTTCGGGTCCCGGCGACCGGCAAGCAGGGCGCCATGGATCTGCACCACTGGTTCCGCTTCAACGGCGCCGGCAAGGTGGTCCAGTACCGCGGGACCGAGGACACCGCGCTCGAAGGCGGAGCTCCTCCGAAAGAGCTAGAGCATCCGCTGCATCAGCACGACGTCGAGCCAGCGACCGAACTTCCGGCCGACATCCTTTTCACAGCCGACCTCCTCGAAGCCGCACGCGCGGTGCAGCGCGATCGACGCCTCGTGCCCGCCGACGATGCGCCCGATCACCGAGTGGAAGCCGTGGTCACGCGCGAGCTCGACCAGGTCGGACAGCAGCAACCGGCCGATGCGCTGTCCCCGTAGCGCGCGATCCACGTACACCGAATCCTCGACGGTTGGCGCGTACGCCGGCCGCGGCCGGTAGGGCGACAGGGACGCGAACCCGACAACCGTGTCGTCGTCACTCACCGCGACGATTGCGGGATGACCGCCCGAGTGTTCGTCGATCCACGCCACTTGCTCGCCGAGCGACCGCGGCACGAGATCGAACGTCACCGTCGATTCGAGCACCTCGATGTTGTAGATCTCGCGGCAGGGCTTCGGCGTCCCGACGCTCCGCGAGGCGGGTCCGATACACGGCCGGGCACGCTACGCGCTCGGGCTATCCTCTTTTGGCCTTGCCCCCTTAGCTCAGTCGGCAGAGCACTTCCATGGTAAGGAAGGGGTCTACGGTTCGAGTCCGTAAGGGGGCTCGCCGGGGCGGGCCTTCGGGCCCGCTCCGTCACGGCGGAGTAGCTCAGTCGGTTAGAGCACACGGCTCATAATCGTGGGGTCGCGGGTTCGAGTCCCGCCTCCGCTACAAAGAACGGCGCGGTGAGCGAGCACAAGCGAGCGAACTCGCCAGTGAGCGAACGGCCGCGAGCCGGGTATCCCGGCTCGCAGAGAGCGAGCGAAGAAGCATGGCGAAGGAGAAGTTCGAGCGCACCAAGCCGCACTTGAACATTGGAACGATCGGTCATATTGACCACGGTAAGACGACGTTGACGGCGGCGATTACGAAGGTGTTGCACGAGCAGAACCCGAAGAACTCGTTTACGGCGTTTGATCAGATTGATAAGGCGCCGGAGGAGAAGGCGCGGGGGATCACGATCTCGATCGCGCACGTGGAGTATGAGACCGAGAACCGTCATTACGCGCATGTGGATTGTCCGGGTCACGCGGACTACATCAAGAACATGATCACGGGTGCCGCCCAGATGGATGGTGCGATCTTGGTGGTGGCGGCGACGGATGGTCCGATGCCGCAGACCCGTGAGCATGTGTTGTTGGCCCGTCAGGTCGGTGTGCCGAGCATTGTGGTGGCGTTGAACAAGGCGGACATGGTTGACGATGAGGAGATCTTGGAGCTGGTGGAGCTCGAGGTCCGGGAGTTGTTGAACGAGTATGAGTTCCCGGGTGATGACACGCCGGTGATCCGGGTCAGCGCGTTGAAGGCGCTGGAGGGTGACGAGACGTGGGCGAAGTCGATTTTGGAGTTGATGGCGGCGGTTGATTCGTCGATGCCGGAACCGACGCGTGATATCGATAAGCCGTTCTTGATGCCGATCGAGGACGTGTTCACGATCACGGGCCGGGGGACGGTGGTGACGGGCCGGGTGGAGCGCGGTCAGGTGAAGGTGGGGGAGGAGATCGAGATCATCGGTCTGCGTCCGACCACCAAGACGACCTGTACGGGTGTGGAGATGTTCCGCAAGCTGTTGGATGAGGGCCGGGCGGGTGACAACATCGGTGCGCTCCTCAGAGGTACGAAGAAAGAAGATGTGGAGCGGGGTCAGGTGTTGTCGAAGCCGGGTGCGATCACCCCGCACACCGATTTCACCGCGCAGGTGTACATCTTGACCAAGGAGGAGGGTGGGCGGCATACGCCGTTCTTCACGAACTATCACCCGCAGTTCTATTTCCGGACCACGGATGTGACCGGCACGGTGAATCTGCCGGAAGGGACCGAGATGGTGATGCCGGGTGACAACACCGAGATGACCGTGCAGCTCCAAAAGCCGATCGCGATGGACGAGGGCCTCCGCTTCGCGATCCGCGAAGGTGGCCGCACCGTCGGCTCCGGCCGCGTCGTCAAGATCCAAAAGTAAGGCGAGGAGATACTCGTGCCCAAGAATGAGAAGAGGGTGAAGGTCACGCTCGCCTGCGAGGAGTGCAAGCGACGGAACTACATCACGATCAAGAGCAAGGTGAACGACCGCGAGCGGATCGAGATGAAGAAGTACTGCCGCTGGGACCGGCGCCACACGGTCCACAAAGAGACCCGGTAGACCCTCGGGCCTGCCGTTCCACGCCCCGGGCACCGCCCCGGGGCGTATTTCTGGGGTCGACTCCGCGCTCCGCTCCCCTTCGGTCGCTGCGCTGTCGTCTCCCGTAACCTTTTGTGGCGATTCCTGGTCGAAGGCCCGACACACGACGGGAGGACCCGTTGGAGGAAGCCGAGCTGCTCGGCGCCGCCCGCGGCGGTGACCGGCAAGCGTTCGACGAACTGGTGCGGCGCACCTTCGTCGAGACGTTCACGCTCGCGCGTCGTCTGACGGGCAACGAGGAGGATGCACGCGACGTGGTGCAGGAGGCTTACCTGCGAGCCTGGAAGGGCATCGGGAAATTCCGCGGCGACGCGGCGTTCTCCACGTGGCTGTATCGCATCACCGCCAACACCGCGTCGTCGCACGTACACCGGCGCCGCCGCCAGCGCGCCGAGCCGTTCGAGGAAGGCTTCGAACCCGTCGATGCCCGAGCCGAGGAGCAGATCTCCCAAGCGGCGGAATCCGCCGAGACCCTCGACCGAATCTCGCGTGCCCTCGACGGGCTTCCCGCAAAACTGCGGTCGGTCGTCGTTCTGAAGGACGTCTACGACATGTCGCACGAAGACATCGCCGACGAGCTCGGCATCACGGTGTCGGCGGCGAAGGTGCGCTTGCACCGCGCCCGGCGCAAGTTGCGCGAGGTGCTCTACGACGAAGGAGCCGAGGCCAATGCGGTGTGACGACGTAACCCCGCTGCTGCCGGGCCTCGTCGACGGCGAGACGATGAGCCTCGACGTGCAGCGCCATGTCGACTCGTGCTTGCGGTGCCAAGCCGAGCTGGCGCGGTACCGCCGGCTGTTGCGCACGCTCGCGAACTTGCGGACCCGCTACATCGAGCCGACACCCGGCCTGTTGGGTGAGACGCTCGCGGCGATCACCGATGCTGCCGAGCACAGCGCGCGGCGCACGCTGCTCTCAGGACGCCGGCTCGCCTACGCCGGAGCGATCGGCGGAGGCGCACTCGCAGCAGGCGCAACGGCCGCGTTGCTCATCGCCCGCAGCCGCAAACGCTCGGCCCTCCGCATCGCCGTCTGACCGGGCGCCACAGACAGCCCACGGGCGGCGCGATTTTCCGCTGCTATCCTGGGCAATCGGCCCCCAAAGGCCCGGAGGGCAGTAGCTCAACTGGCAGAGCACCGGTCTCCAAAACCGGCGGTTGGGGGTTCGAGTCCCTCCTGCCCTGCTCGAACCTCACCACCCGCTCGAGGCCCCTATGAACCGACAGACCAAGCGTGCGATGGCCCGTCAGGGCGCCGATCGACCGGCGCGCCCCGACCGGCGTCCCACACCGTCCGGTCCGCAGAACGAGCGCACCGGCCCGCGGCAGTACCTCTCCGAGGTACGTGGCGAGATGAAGAAGGTTGCCTGGCCGCCGCGTCAGGAGATCTTCAACTCCACAGTCGTCGTCGTGATCGGCCTGGTCGTCATGATCGCCTTGATCTTCGCTTTCGACTGGGCGTCTGTTCACGTCGTCGACTTCATCTTCGACTGATGACTGATTTCTTCGATTCATCCCCCGAAACCACCATCGTCGACGATCCGGAGACCGAGGCGCGCGTGACCGACGAGGCCGATGTCGCCGATGTCGACGCCGCTCCGGCGGAGGTCGAATCCGAGGTCACCGAGATCGTCGAGGTGCCCGACCTCGCGAACGCCGAGCTCGTCGACGTCGAAGAGGTCGACGACGAGGGCGCGGGTGTCGAGGTCACGCGGGCCGAGCCGAGTCCCTTCGACCGGTCGGGCCGCTGGTACGTCGTGCACACGTACGCGGGCTACGAGAACAAGGTGAAGTCGAACCTCGCGAGCCGTGTGCGTTCGATGGCCGTCGAGGATCGCATCTTCGAGGTCGTCATCCCGATGGAAGACGTCATCGAGTTCAAGAATGGCCGCAAGGTCGTGGTGCAGAAGAAGGTCTTCCCCGGCTACCTGCTCGTGCGCATGGATCTCGACGACCACGCCTGGTACGTCGTGCGCAACACGCCGGGCGTGACC
This sequence comes from uncultured Actinomycetes bacterium, assembly GCA_963837155.1. Taxonomy (GTDB): domain Bacteria; phylum Actinomycetota; class Acidimicrobiia; order IMCC26256; family PALSA-610; genus DASQHW01. The sequence continues at coordinate 1,123,315 of CAWIMB010000001.1, forward strand.
GGGTTCGTCGGCAGCGGCGCCAAGCCGACGCCGCTCTCGCGCAAGGAGGTCGAGGACATCCTTGGCACCGGCGAGACCGAAGTTGGCGCGGCGCCGGAGAAGAAGGTGCGGCCGCGGCTCGAATACGAGGTCGCGGAGCAGGTGCGCGTCGTGACCGGCCCCTTCGCCGACTTCAACGGTGTGATCAGTGAGATCGACGTCGACCGCTCGAAGCTCAAGGTGCTCGTGAACATCTTCGGTCGCGAGACACCCGTCGAGCTCGAGTTCGGCGACGTCGCCAAGCTGTGAGGAACACACGACGCGGCGAGCGGAGCGGTAGCGAAGCGAGCTCGCCCATCAAGACGAGCGCCGAAGGCGCACGGCTTGGGGTGGCGGGGTCGGGGGGCGGGAACGACCGCGAGCCGGGTATCCCGGCTCGCAGAGAGGGAGCGAATAGACATGGCTAAGCGTCGCGTCGCGGCGGTCGTGAGAATTCAGATTCAGGCCGGCGCGGCTACTCCCGCGCCGCCGGTCGGAACCACGCTCGGCCCGCACGGCATCAACATCATGGACTTCTGCAAGGCGTACAACGCGTCAACGGAGAACCAGCGTGGCACGGTGATCCCGGCCGAGATCACGATCTATGAGGATCGCAGCTTCACGTTCATCACCAAGACGCCGCCCGCGCCGGTGCTGCTCCGTCAGGCCGCGGGTATCGAGAAGGGTTCCCAGACCCCGCGGCGAGAGACGGCGGGACGCGTCACCAAGGAACAGGTTCGCCAGATCGCCGAGACGAAGATGCCGGACCTCAACGCGATAGACATCGAAGGCGCAATGAAGCAGATCGCCGGCACCGCCCGATCGATGGGCATCGAGGTCGGCGACTAACGCACCTCCCCTGCCGGAGGACCTCGCCGGCGGACCACGGGAACCCGAGGGAGCTCGACAAAGGAGCGAACATGCCGCACGGCAAGAAGTACGTCGACGCGAGCCGCCGCTACGACAAGGCAGCGCTGCACAACCCCGACGAAGCGTTCGAACTGGTGAAGCAGCTCGCGAACCGCAAGTTCGACGAGACCGTCGAGGTCGCGTTCCGTCTTGGTGTCGATCCCCGCAAAGCCGATCAGATGTTGCGCGGCACGGTGTCGTTGCCCGCGGGAACGGGCAAGGACGTGCGCGTCGCGGTGTTCGCCACGGGTGACGCTGCTCGCGAGGCGCAGGAGGCCGGCGCCGACGTCGTCGGCGCCGACGATCTGGTGAACCGCGTGCAGAACGAAGGGTTCCTCGACTTCGACGTTGCAATCGCGACGCCCGACATGATGGGACAGGTCGGCCGGCTCGGCCGCGTGCTCGGTCCGCGCGGGCTCATGCCCAACCCGAAGACGGGGACGGTGACGACCGACGTCGGCAAGACCGTTGGGGAGTTCAAAGGCGGCAAGGTCGAGTACCGCACGGACCGGCACGGCAACGTCCATGTGCCGGTCGGCAAAGCGAGCTTCCCGGTCGAGAGCTTGCTCCGGAACTACGGGGCCGTGCTCGACGAGTTGTTGCGCGCCAAGCCGGCAGCGGCCAAGGGCCGCTACATCAAAGGCGTTTCGACCGCGTCGACGATGGGTCCTGGCGTCAAGATCTCTCCCGAGGCAAAGCCCTAGCTTCAAGCGAAGCCGAAGTGGATAACAACGGTTCGCGGATGGATCGTCGGCCAGGGCATGCGTGTGCGCCGGAACGGACGGACGAGGCCGTCGCGATAGCTGTACATCGTCGTCCAGAGGAGCCCGCGGCGCACGCGTAGTTGGACGCGACCATCGCCGAGCATCTCGACGAATCGGAGTGCTTCGTCGCGACTCGTGAACGAAACGTGCTCCGGGGCGTAGGTGACGGTCACCTCGAGGTCGTCGACGACGAGCTCGACGTCGCGCGCGCTGTCCTGCGCATGCGGGAGCCTGACGAGCACCGCTGCGTCGCCCGAGCCGACAGTGACGATCTCGCGGTCGAGGGCGGGCCATGTGTGCGCGTCGACGAGGTCATCGAGCTGCACGAGAAAGTCACGAATCGCGGGCGTGATCGCCACGGTCACAGCCGGATCAGAATGCGGTACCGATAGATCTCCCGGTAACCCATGCGCGCGTAGGTGTGCTCGCCGAACTGCGAGGCTTCGAGCGTCACGAGGGAAGCGCCGCGCGCGAACGCCTCGTTGGTGACCGCCCGGGTCACGACGTCGCCGAGCCCGCGACCGCGTGCCTCATCGAGGCAGGCGACCCAGCCGACATAGCCGCTCGAGTCGTTGTCGAACAGCACGACAAGGGCACCGGCGACCGGCGAGCCGTCGAGCTCGGCGAGCGCGACCACGCAGTCGCGACCGAGGAGCACGTCGGGGTTGTCGATCGTCGCCTGCGTTTGCTCCTCGGGGACCATCAGGTGCGTGAATGCGCGCCCGGCGATCTGCGCGTAGGCAGCGACGTCTTGGGCCGAGGTCGCCAGCCGGACGGTGATCCCAGTCGGCGGTTCGCGCGCATCGAGCACGTGGTCGCAGACCATCTCCGGCGTCTGCGCCCACTCGCGGAAACCTCGAGCCGCCAGTTGTTCGTGGACGTCGTCGTCGGCACCGACCCGGGCGAACACGCACCCCGTCTTGCCGTGCTGGGTGAAAACTGCATCGACGGCCGCCGCCCACTCATCCCCCGGCAACCCGACGTCGGACCGTACGGCCGTGCGCGACGTCGGGAAATCGGATGGGCCGATGGTCGCGACCAGGCCGTGGCGATCGACCGCGTGCGCGTCCCGTTCGAGCCGAGCGGTGAAGCGGGTGAAGTCGCACAGGTTCTGGTGCGCGCGGTCGTCGTCGGTCGTCACGAAGCCGACGCTACCTGCGACCTGGTACGATCTCTCGTCCAATCGAACGCCGAAGACCTCCGGTCTCATTTGAGGTAATGGGATGCGTCCCGCCGGAAGAGGTGAACCCACATGCCCACCAAGGCCGACGCGAGCCCCGGACAGCTGCGTGCGCAGCAGCAACGGAAAGCCGCGGTCATCGACGAGATCAAGCAGCGGTTCGGCGACGCCGACGCTGCGATGCTCACGGAATACCGCGGGCTGACCGTCACCGACATCGCCAACCTCCGTGCGTCACTGCGGCCGGCGGCGACCGACTACAAGGTCTTCAAGAACACCCTGGCGCGCCGGGCCGCGGCCGACGCCGGCCTCGGCGAGCTCGTCGAGGCGCTCGTCGGTCCGGTCGCGATCGCGTTCGTGCGCAAGGACGGCGGCGACGCGGTCACCGCGGCCAAGGCGCTGCGCGACTTCGCCCGCACCAACCCGAACCTGGTGCTGAAGGGTGGGGTGCTCGGACCGCGGCTGTTGACGACCGCCGATGTGGAGGCGCTCGCCGACGTGCCGCCGCGGGAGCAGTTGCTCGCCCGGCTCGCCCGAGGATTCCAGGCGCCGCTCACCAAGGCCGCCGGGCTCTTCCAGGCGTTCACCCGCAACTTCGCCTACGGCCTGAAGGCGTACATCGATCAAAGACCAGACGAGGGTGCTGCGCCGGAAGGCGTGAGCGAGGCGCCGGCGGCGCCGAGTGCGGAGGAGTCGCGAGACACTCCGGCGGCCGATGAGGCCGCCGCACCCTCTGGCGAATCCGACACTAGTGACGAGAACGAAACAGAAGCAGGAGATGAGTGAAATGGCGACCATGAGCACGACCGAGCTGCTCGACGTCTTCAAGAACATGACCGTGTTGGAGTTGAACGAGTTCCTCAAGGCGTTCGAGGAAGAGTTCGGCGTCACCGCGGCCGCGCCGGTCGCAGTCGCGGCCGTCGGCGGTGGCGGCGGTGGCGGGGGCGAGGCCGCCCAGGCCGAGGAGCAGGACGAGTTCGACGTGATCCTGACCGCGGCCGGCGACAAGAAGATCCAGGTCATCAAGGTGGTGCGTGAGCTCACCAGCTTGGGGCTGAAGGAGGCCAAGGACCTCGTCGACGGCGCGCCCAAGCCGGTCGTCGAGAAGGCGTCCAAGGAGGATGCCGAAAAGGCCAAGGCCAAGCTCGAAGAGGCCGGCGCCCAGGTGGAGATGAAGTAGATCGCACCTGGTCGGGGGCTTGCGGGGCAGAAAATCTCGGTTTGGGTGGTTGCCCTCTTTGGACCGGCGGTTTATCCTGCCCCGCAACCTGGAGTAGGTGTTTGGCAGCCGGCATGGCCTTGGGCTATGCTCGGTCTAGCCGTGTCTGCCCGCTCGTGCCTCCTGAACGTCTGTGTCCTCTTCGACGCGCGCCCGAACGCCCGTGGCGCTTCGCGTCGAGGCTCGGTGTGCCCGGGCAAGCAGCGCGTCCGTTCTATTGCGTGATCGTCCCCGATTGGAGTGACGTTGGCTCGTCTCGCGTCCCGTGAGCGTCTGTCGTTCTCTCAGCTTCGCGAGGTTAAAGACCTCCCGAACCTGATCGAAGTACAAACCGATTCCTTCCGCTGGTTCCTCGATGACGGTGTTGCCGAGGTGCTGCGCGACATCTCGCCGATCGAAGACTTCACCGGTCAGCTCAAGCTCGAGCTGACCGACCACGTCTTCGACCCGCCCAAGCACTCCGAAGACGAGTGCCGCGAGCGCGACATGACCTACGCGCGCCCGCTGTTCGTCACCGCCCGCTTTATGAACGCCGGCACCGGCGAGATCAAAGAGCAGACGGTCTTCATGGGCGACTTCCCGATGATGACCGACCGCGGCACGTTCATCATCAACGGCACCGAGCGCATCGTCGTGTCGCAGCTCGTCCGTTCGCCGGGTGTCTACTTCGGCGTCAACGCTGACAAGACCAGTCCCGAAAAGGAGATCATTGACGCCAAGATGATTCCGAGCCGCGGCGCGTGGCTCGAGTTCGAGATCGACAAGAAGGACGTCGTCTACGTCCGCATCGACCGCAAGCGCAAGCAGCCCGTGACCGTGCTGCTGAAGGCACTGGGGTTCGGCGAGTCCGAAGAGGAGCTCCTCAACCTGATCGTTGATGACCAGGGCCGGCCGTACGAGTCGATGCGCAACACGCTCGAGAAGGACCACACCGGCACCGTCGACGACGCGTTCATCGACATCTACCGCAAGCTGCGGCCGGGCGAGCCCCCGACCCCGGACTCGGCGCGGGCACTGCTCGAGAACTTGTTCTTCAACCCGAAGCGGTACGACCTCGCGAAGGTCGGTCGTCACAAGGTGTCGAAGAAGCTGTCGAAGGAGTACCCGAAGCTCGGGCTGAACCGTTTCGAGCTGGCGATCCCGCAGGCTGACGTCGACGCCGGCCGCGCCGGCGCGGACTTCACGCTCACGAAGGCAGACATCCTCGCGACCGTCTCCTACATCGTGAAGTTGCACAACCGCGACACCGGCTACTTCCCCGACGACATCGACCACTTCGGCAACCGGCGCGTGCGCACGGTCGGCGAGCTGATCCAGAACCAGCTGCGCGTCGGTCTGAGCCGGATGGAGCGCGTCGTGCGCGAGCGCATGACGACCCAGGACGTCGAGGCGATCACGCCCCAGACGCTGATCAACATCCGTCCGGTCGTCGCCGCGATCAAGGAGTTCTTTGGCTCCTCGCAGCTGTCGCAGTTCATGGACCAGACGAACCCGCTCGCGGGGTTGACGCACAAGCGGCGTCTCTCCGCGCTCGGCCCCGGCGGCCTCTCGCGTGAGCGCGCCGGTTTCGAGGTGCGAGACGTGCACCCGAGTCACTACGGCCGCATGTGCCCGATCGAGACGCCGGAAGGCCCCAACATCGGCCTCATCGGCTACCTGTCGAGCTACGCGCGCATCAACCGATTCGGCTTCATCGAGACGCCGTACCGGCGCGTGGAGAAGGGTCGCGTCACCGACGAGATCGTGTACCTCGCGGCCGACGACGAGGACGAGTACGTCATCGCGCAGGCGAACGCCCGCGTCGACGAGCAGGGCAACTTCCTCGACGAGCGCGTCCTGGTACGCGCCGGTCGGGGCGAGATCGGCTTCTTCGCACCGGAAGACGTGCAGTACATGGACGTCTCCCCGAAGCAGCTGGTGTCGGTCGCGACTGCGCTGATCCCGTTCCTCGAGCACGACGACGCGAACCGCGCGCTCATGGGCGCCAACATGCAACGCCAGGCCGTGCCGCTGCTGCGCGCCACCGCGCCGTACATCGGCACCGGCGTCGAAGCCCGGGCCGCGCGCGACGCGGGCGACGTGCTGCTCGCGCACGACGACGGCACGATCACCGACGTCGGAGGCGACACGATCACCGTCGAGTACCGCACCGGCGGCCGGGTTGTTCACCGTCTCGCCAAGTTCCGTCGCTCGAACCAGGGCACGTGCATCAACCAGAAGCCGCTCGTGAACACCGGCGACGCGGTTCGCAAGGGCGAAGTGCTGGCCGACGGACCGTCGACGCATCTCGGCGAGCTCGCGCTCGGCAAGAACCTGCTGGTCGCGTTCATGCCGTGGAAGGGTCACAACTTCGAGGACGCGATCGTCCTCTCGGAGCGGCTCGTGAAGGACGACGTGCTCACGTCGATCCACATCGAGGAGCACGAGATCGACGCCCGTGACACGAAGCTGGGCGCCGAGGAGATCACGCGCGACATCCCGAACCTGTCCGAGGACATCCTGAAGGACCTCGACGAGCGCGGCATCATCCGCATCGGCGCCGAGGTCGGCCCCGGCGACATCCTGGTCGGCAAGGTCACGCCCAAGGGCGAGACCGAGCTCACGCCGGAGGAGCGCCTGCTGCGCGCGATCTTCGGTGAGAAGGCGCGTGAGGTCCGCGATACCAGCCTGAAGGTGCCGCACGGCGAGAACGGCAAGGTCATCGACGTGCGCGTGTTCAGCCGCGACGACGGCCACGAACTCCCGCCGGGCGTGAACCAGCTCGTGCGCGTGTACGTGGCGCAGAAGCGAAAGATCAGCGAGGGCGACAAGCTCGCCGGCCGGCACGGCAACAAGGGTGTGATCGCCAAGATCCTCCCCGTCGAGGACATGCCGTACCTCTCGGACGGCACCGCCGTCGACATCGTGCTCAACCCACTGGGCGTGCCGAGCCGTATGAACGTCGGTCAGGTCCTCGAAGCACACCTCGGCTACGCGGCGCGCCACGGCTGGACTGCCGAGCAGCAGCGTCCGGGCGAGCAGAACAAGACGCGTACGCGTACCGAGCCCGCGGTCTGGATCGCGAGCCCGGTGTTCGACGGCGCGCACTGGGACGAGACCGAGCAGGCCGGCCCGACGGGCACGATCCGCACGCTGTTCGAGAACCTCAACCCCGACGGCGCCGACGGGCAGAAGCTGATCGGTACCGACGGCAAGGTGACGTTGCACGACGGCCGCACCGGCGAGCCCTACGACCGTCCGGTGACCGTCGGCTACATGTACATCTTGAAGCTGTCGCACCTCGTCGACGACAAGATCCACGCCCGGTCGACCGGTCCGTACTCGATGATCACGCAGCAGCCGCTCGGCGGAAAGGCCCAGTTCGGCGGCCAGCGGTTCGGTGAGATGGAGGTCTGGGCGCTCGAGGCCTACGGGGCCGCGTACACGCTGCAGGAGATCCTCACGATCAAGTCCGACGACGTGCTCGGCCGCGTGAAGGTCTACGAGGCCATCGTCAAGGGCGAGAACATCCCCGAACCGGGCATTCCGGAGAGCTTCAAGGTGTTGATCAAGGAGATGCAGGCCTTGTGCCTGAACGTCCGCGTGATGAACGAGGACGGCCAGGAGATCGAGATCCGCGAGCTCGACGAGGACGCGTTCCGCACCACCGAGTCGCTCGGGATCGATCTCTCGAGACCGGAACGCGGCACCGACGAAGACGACGCCGCGACCGCAAGCGCACGCTCAAACTTCTGAGCTTTCAAGGAGCACATACGTGTTCGACGTGAACGAGAGCCATCGGCTCACCATCAACCTCGCCACCGCGGGCGACATCCTCACCTGGTCCAACGGCGAGGTGAAGAAGCCGGAGACCATCAACTACCGCACGCTCAAGCCGGAGAAGGACGGGCTCTTCTGCGAGAAGATCTTCGGTCCGACGAAGGACTGGGAGTGCTACTGCGGCAAGTACAAACGTGTCCGCTTCAAGGGCATCATCTGCGAGCGCTGTGGCGTCGAGGTGACGCGTTCCAAGGTGCGGCGCGAGCGCATGGGTCACATCCAGCTCGCAGCACCGGTCACGCACATCTGGTACTTCAAGGGTGTCCCGTCGCGCTTGGGCTACCTGCTCGACATCGCCCCGAAGAGCCTCGAGAAGGTCATCTACTTCGCGGCGCACCTCATCACGTGGGTCGACACCGAGCGCTTGCACAAGGACCTGCCGTCGCTCGAGGCCGAGATGAAGGCCGAGATCGGCGACCTCGAGCGCGAGCGTGAGGTGAAGCTGCGCGAGCGCGACGAGGAGTACATCGGCGAGCTCGAGGAGCTGGAAGGCCGGAGCGCCAAGAAGAACGAGATCGAGCGCGCCGAGAAGGCCAAGAACAAGGACTTCGAGGACGTCCGCCTCCGCTACGAGGAGGAGATCGGTCAGCTCCAGCTCGTCTGGGACACGCTGCGCACGATGAAGCCGAAGCAGCTCATTGACGACGAGCGCGTGTGGCGCGAGCTCCAGGACCGCTACGCGGACTACTTCGCGGGCGGTATGGGTGCCGAGGCCGTGAAGGACCTCGTGTCGCGCCTGGACCTCGGCGAGGTCGAGACCGAGCTCAAGGAGACGATCTCGACATCCAAGGGTCAGCGCAAGGCCAAGGCGATCAAGCGGCTGAAGGTGGTGTCGGCGTTCAACCGCCGCGACGACAACGGTCGTACGGTCAACTCGCCGATGGGCATGATCCTCGACGTCATCCCGGTGATCCCGCCCGACCTGCGCCCGATGGTGCAGCTCGACGGTGGCCGCTTCGCGACCTCCGACCTCAACGACCTGTACCGGCGCGTGATCAACCGCAACAACCGCCTGAAGCGACTCCTCGACCTCGGCGCGCCCGAGATCATCATCAACAACGAGAAGCGGATGCTGCAGGAGGCCGTCGACGCGCTGTTCGACAACGGCCGCCGCGGCCGGCCCGTGACCGGGCCCGGCAACCGCGCGCTCAAGTCGCTCTCCGACATGTTGAAGGGCAAGCAGGGCCGGTTCCGCCAGAACCTGCTCGGCAAGCGCGTCGACTATTCGGGCCGTTCGGTCATCGTCGTCGGCCCGCAGCTGCGCTTGCAGCAGTGCGGTTTGCCGAAGCAGATGGCGCTCGAGCTGTTCAAGCCGTTCGTCATGAAGCGGCTCGTCGACCTCGAGTACGCGCAGAACATCAAGTCCGCCAAGCGCATGGTCGAGCGCGCCCGCCCGCAGGTGTGGGACGTGCTCGAAGAGGTCATCAAGGAGCACCCGGTCTTCTTGAACCGTGCGCCAACGCTGCACCGCCTCGGTATCCAGGCCTTCGAGCCGGTCCTCGTCGAGGGCAAGGCGATCCAGATCCACCCGCTCGTGTGTGCCGCGTTCAACGCGGACTTCGACGGTGACCAGATGGCCGTGCACCTTCCGCTGTCCGCGGAGGCGCAGGCCGAGGCGCGCATGCTGATGCTCAGCGCGCACAACATCTTGTCGCCGGCGTCGGGCCGCCCGATCGCGGTCCCGAGCCAGGACATGATCATCGGCATCTACTACCTGAGCGAGATGCTCGACGGTCTCACCGGTGAGGGCCGCCAGTTCGCCAACATCGACGAGGCACGTGCCGCATACGAGGAGCGGTACAGCGGTGAGGGCGAGACGCTGTCACTGCACGCCAAGATCAAGGTCCGGATGCCGGTCGGCAAGTTCCCCGCTGACCAGTTCCCGCGTCCGCTCGACGACGGCACGCCGCAGAGCATGGTGCTGCGCGAGTACGGAGGCAACAGCGAAGCGACCGGAGGGGAGCGGAGCGCGGCGCCGACCAATGGACATCGCACGAACGGGTCGACTCAGGTGCTCGTCGAGACGTCACTGGGCCGGCTGTTGCTCAACACCGCGTTCCCCGACGACTTTCCGTTCGCCGGCCGCACGATGAAGAAGCGTGACATCACCGAGGTGGTGAGCGAGCTCGTCGTGCAGTACGACAAGGCCATCGTGGCCGACAGCCTCGACCGCTTGAAGGGTCTCGGCTACGAGTGGTCGACCCGCGCCGGTCTGACGATCTCCATCGCAGACGTGACGACGCCTCCCGCCAAGGCGGGCCTGCTCGAGAAGTTCGAGGGCGAAGCGGCCAAGGTCGAGAGCCAGTACGAGCGCGGCATCATCACCGACGACGAGCGACGCCAGCAGGAGATCGAGATCTGGACCGACGCGACCAACCAGGTCACGAAGGCCATGCAGGATCTCATGCAGTCGACGCCGTTCAACCCGATCGACATGATGGTTGGTTCGGGTGCTCGTGGAAACGTCATGCAGGTACGTCAGATCGCCGGTATGCGCGGTCTGGTTGCGAACCCGCGCGGCGAGATCATCCCGCGTCCGATCAAGAGCAACTTCCGTGAAGGCCTCTCGGTGCTCGAGTACTTCATCTCGACGCACGGTGCCCGCAAGGGTCTGGCCGACACCGCGTTGCGTACCGCCGACTCCGGGTACCTCACCCGTCGTCTCGTCGACGTCGCGCAGGAGCTCATCGTGCGCGAGCCCGACTGCGAGACGATCCGGGGCATCTGGATCGAGGACGTGCACGGCGACCCCGAGTCGTACCGTGTGCTCGAGACCTCGTTGCTCGGCCGTTGCCTCGCCGAGGACATCACGCTCACCGACGGCACGGTCGTGCCGCGCAACCTCGAGGTGGACGACGATGACTTGCGTCGTATCGCCGACGATCCGGGTGTCACGCGTGTGCGTGTGCGCTCGGTGCTGACGTGCGAGACGGTGTCGGGTGTGTGCTCGACGTGCTACGGCCGCATGCTCGCGACCGGCAAGATCGGCGACCTCGGCGAGGCCATCGGTATCGTCGCGGCCCAGTCGATCGGTGAGCCCGGCACGCAGCTGACGATGCGTACGTTCCACACCGGCGGTGTTGCCGGTGAGGACATCACGCACGGTCTGCCGCGCGTCGTCGAGCTGTTCGAAGCCCGCACGCCGAAGAGCGCGTCGTTGCTCGCCGACGTCTCGGGTGTCGCGCGGTTGGGTGAGAACGAGAAGGGCGAACGCGTCATCACGATCGTGGCCGATGACGGCACCGAGTTCGAGTACGCGGTGTCACGGCGCGCGCACATCAGCGTGCGCGACGGCCAGGACGTGCAAGCCGGTGACCGGCTGGTCGGTGACGAGAAGAGCCCGCTCGACCCCAAGAAGCTGCTCGAGATCAAGGGTGTGCGCGAGACCCAGCAGTACTTGGTCGACGAGGTGCAGCGCGTGTACCGCGACCAGGGTGTGTCGATCCACGACAAGCACATCGAGGTGATCGTGCGGCAGATGCTGCGGCGCGTCACCGTGTCGGAGCCCGGCGACAGCCAGTTCCTGCCGGGCGAGAAGGTGGACGCCCGCCGTTACGCGGAGGAGAACCGCCGTCTCGTCGAAGCGAACTTGCGCCCTGCCGAGGGCCGTCCCGAACTGATGGGCATCACGAAGGCGTCGCTCGCGACCGACTCGTGGCTGTCGGCGGCGTCGTTCCAGGAGACCACGCGTGTCCTGACCGAAGCCGCGATCGAGGGTCGTTCCGACGGGCTCGAGGGCCTCAAGGAGAACGTGATCATCGGCAAGCTGATCCCGGCCGGGACCGGCATGCCGCTGTACCGCGACATCCGTACCGAGGCGCCCGAGTACGAGCCGCTGCCGTTCTACACGTCCGAGGTCGAAGAGGAGATGGACCTCGCGACGTGGCTGCGCGAAGCGAGCTCGACGCGTGCGGCCGAGTCGGACTTGGGGATCCTCGCCGGCGGCGGTGCGGTCGAGGGTTCGGCCGAAGCCGAGTTCACGCCGCAAGGTGCTGCGGAGTTCGGCGGGGCGATGCACGAGACCGAGTTGCCCGCCGACGAACCGACCGAGGCGCTCCCCGAGCGGGAAGAGCGCGAAGAGCCGGAAGCGGAAACCCCGGGAGAGTTCGCCGCCGGGGAATGACATCTTCACGTTGTTGATGCGAGGTCGGGGACGTCCCTTGCTCCGGTTCCAACGTCGCGAGGTCAGCCCCCAACCTCGCATCTTCCTTGCCTGATAGCCTCCCACGCTGGCCCTGCGCCACTTTGCGCAGCCACGTCCCCGAGAGTTTTCAGAAGAAAAAGGAACACGCGTGCCCACGATTGCGCAGCTCGTCCGTAAGGGGCGGGAGTCGAAGGCCGACAAGACCAAGACGCCGGCCCTGAAGGGCAGCCCGCAGCGCCGGGGCGTCTGCACGCGCGTGTTCACCACCACCCCCAAGAAGCCCAACTCGGCGCTGCGCAAGGTTGCGCGCGTGCGGCTCACGTCGGGCATCGAGGTCACCGCGTACATCCCCGGCATCGGCCACAACCTGCAGGAGCACTCGATCGTGCTCGTGCGTGGTGGCCGGGTGAAGGACCTGCCCGGCGTCCGCTACAAGATCATCCGCGGTGCGCTCGACGCCTCCGGTGTCGCGAACCGCAAACAGGCCCGCAGCCGATACGGCGCCAAGAAGGACAGCTAACCGATGCCGCGCAAAGGTCCCGCTCCGCGCCGCGAGCTGATGCCCGACCCGATTTACCGGTCGGTCGTCGTGACCCAGCTCGTGAACAAAGTGCTGCTGCGTGGGAAGAGATCGACCTCCGAACACATTGTGTATAAGGCGCTCGACGAGATCGGCCGCAAGACGGCAGGTGACCCGGTCACCGTGCTGAAGCGGGCGGTCGAGAACGTGCGCCCCCCGCTCGAGGTCAAGAGCCGCCGGGTCGGGGGCGCGACCTACCAGGTCCCCGTGGAGGTCCGGCCCCGCCGGGCCACCACACTGGCGATCCGGTGGATTGTGGGCTACTCCCGCCAGCGGCGGGAGAAGACCATGGCGGAGCGCCTGGCCGGCGAGCTCCTCGACGCCAGCAATGGCATCGGGGCGGCCATCAAGCGCCGGGAAGACGTCCAGAAGATGGCCGAATCCAACAAGGCTTTTGCTCACTACCGTTGGTAACGCATGAGAAAGTCGCCGAAATTGGCGGGTTTCTCATGCGGATGTGGGTTTTGGGGGACGATCAGATCAATGGTGATCAGAGCAGTGACACATAGGGAGGCGTCGGAACGCTGAGAGCGAACTGACGTACTGCGGGCACCCGCCCGCGACTCCCGACCGGGCCCCGCAAGGACGCCCGGTCGATTGCTGCGCATACCCCGAGGGAAACGACAGCGAAGCGACCGGAGGGGAGCGGAGCGTGGAGTCGACCCAGAAGACACGAGAAACGAATGAACGAGATGACACGCGATTTTCCGCTCGAGAAGACCCGCAACATCGGGATCATGGCCCACATCGACGCGGGCAAGACCACGACGACCGAGCGGATCCTCTATTACACGGGCCGCACGTACAAGATCGGTGAGGTGCACGAGGGCGCCGCGGTCATGGACCACATGGTCCAAGAGCAAGAGCGCGGCATCACGATCACGTCGGCGGCGACCACCGCGCAGTGGCGTGACTGCCAGATCAACATCCTCGACACGCCCGGCCACGTCGACTTCACCGTCGAGGTCGAGCGGAGCCTGCGCGTCCTCGACGGCGCGGTGGCTGTCTTCGACGCGGTCGCCGGTGTCGAGCCGCAGACCGAGACCGTGTGGCGGCAGGCCAACAAGTACAACGTGCCGCGCATCTGCTTCGTCAACAAGATGGACCGCGTCGGCGCCGACTTCGAGCGCTGTGTGCAGATGATCCGCGAGCGGCTCGACGCAGTGCCGGTCGTACTCCAGCTGCCGGTCGGCGTGGAGGGCAACTTCCGCGGCGTCATCGACCTCATCAACATGAAGGCGATGGTGTGGCCCCTCGACGACGACAGTGAGGGCGCGAAGTTCGAGATCGTCGACATCCCCGACGATCTGCTCCCGCACGCGAAAGAGGCACATCAGCGTCTGCTCGAAGTCGTCGCCCACGTCGACGACGTGCTGCTCGAGAAGTACCTCGAGGATCATGAGATCGAGCCCGACGAGATCCGGCGCGCGGTGCGTACCGGCACGCTGGCGTTCGAATTCGTGCCCGTGCTCTGCGGTTCGGCGTTCAAGAACAAGGGCGTGCAGCCCATGCTCGACGCCGTCGTCGAGTACCTGCCGTCGCCGCTCGACGTCCCGCCGACCGAGGGCACCGACATGAAGGGCGAGCCCGCGGAGCGCAAGGCGAGCGAGAACGAGCCGTTCGCTGCGCTCGCGTTCAAGGTTGTCGCCGACCCGTACGGCAAGCTCACGTACTTCCGCGTCTACTCCGGCAAGGTCGAGAAGGGCTCGGAGATCTACAACTCGACGAAGGACCGCAAGGAGCGGGTCGGGCGCATTCTGCGGATGCACTCGAACCAGCGCGAAGACATCGAGGTCGCGTACGCGGGCGACATCGTCGCGGGACTCGGCTTCAAGCAGACGACCACCGGCGACACGCTCACCGTGAAAGAGGCGCCGATCATCCTCGAGCGCATGGAGTTCCCCGAGCCGGTGATCTCCGTCGCGATCGAGCCCAAGACGAAGAACGATCAGGACAAGCTCGGCAAGGCCCTCGGTTCGCTGTCGGACGAGGACCCGACGTTCCGCGTGCACACCGACGAAGACACCGGTCAGACGATCATCCGGGGCATGGGCGAGCTGCACCTCGAAGTGCTCGTCGACCGGATGATGCGCGAGTTCAACGTCGAAGCCCACGTCGGCAAGCCCCAGGTCGCGTACCGAGAGACGATCACGCAGCCGGTCGAGAAGGTCGAAGTGCGCTACGTGCGCCAAACCGGCGGTCGCGGCCAGTACGCCCACGTGGTCATCGGCCTCGAGCCGACCGGACCGGGTGGCGGCTTCGAGTTCGTGGACGAGATCAAGGGCGGCGTCATCCCACGCGAGTACATCCCCGCGGTCGACGCCGGCATCCAAGAAGCGATGGAAGGCGGCGTGATCGCCGGCTACCCGCTCGTCGACGTCCGCGCCCGCCTCACGTACGGCTCGTACCATGAGGTCGACAGCTCAGAGATGGCATTCAAGATCGCCGGCTCGATGGCGTTGAAGGAAGCGGCCAGGAAGGCGAAGCCGCAGCTGCTCGAGCCCGTGATGTCCGTCGAGGTCGTGACCTCGGAGGACTACATGGGTGACGTCATCGGCGACCTGAACTCCCGGCGCGGCCAGATCGAAGGCATGGAGCAGCGCGGCAACGCGCAAGTGATCCGCGCCAGGGTGCCGTTGGCCCAAATGTTCGGGTATGTTGGCGATCTTCGGTCTCGCACCCAAGGGCGCGCGACCTACACGATGCAGTTCGACTCCTACCAACCGGTGCCCGAGTCGATCGCTACCGAGATCGTCGCCCGGGTCCGCGGCGAGTGAGGCGACAGCGAAGCGACCGCAGGGGAGCGGAGCGTGGAGCCGACCCGGAGATAGTGATCCTCCGCAATTCGTAACGCAGTTCGTACACAAGGAGCAGAGGTCGTCCCATGGCCAAAGAGAAGTTCGAGCGCACCAAGCCGCACTTGAACATTGGAACGATCGGTCATATTGACCACGGTAAGACGACGTTGACGGCGGCGATTACGAAGGTGTTGCACGAGCAGAACCCGAAGAACTCTTTTACGGCGTTTGATCAGATTGATAAGGCGCCGGAGGAGAAGGCGCGGGGGATCACGATCTCGATCGCGCACGTGGAGTATGAGACCGAGAACCGTCATTACGCGCATGTGGATTGTCCGGGTCATGCGGACTACATCAAGAACATGATCACGGGTGCCGCCCAGATGGATGGTGCGATCTTGGTGGTGGCGGCGACGGATGGTCCGATGCCGCAGACCCGTGAGCATGTGTTGTTGGCCCGTCAGGTCGGTGTGCCGAGCATTGTGGTGGCGTTGAACAAGGCGGACATGGTTGACGATGAGGAGATCTTGGAGCTGGTGGAGCTCGAGGTCCGGGAGTTGTTGAACGAGTATGAGTTCCCGGGTGATGACACGCCGGTGATCCGGGTCAGCGCGTTGAAGGCGCTGGAGGGTGACGAGACGTGGGCGAAGTCGATTTTGGAGTTGATGGCGGCGGTTGATTCGTCGATGCCGGAACCGACGCGTGATATCGATAAGCCGTTCTTGATGCCGATCGAGGACGTGTTCACGATCACGGGCCGGGGGACGGTGGTGACGGGCCGGGTGGAGCGCGGTCAGGTGAAGGTGGGGGAGGAGATCGAGATCATCGGTCTGCGTCCGACCACCAAGACGACCTGTACGGGTGTGGAGATGTTCCGCAAGCTGTTGGATGAGGGCCGGGCGGGTGACAACATCGGTGCGCTCCTCAGAGGTACGAAGAAAGAAGATGTGGAGCGGGGTCAGGTGTTGTCGAAGCCGGGTGCGATCACCCCGCACACCGATTTCACCGCGCAGGTGTACATCTTGACCAAGGAGGAGGGTGGGCGGCATACGCCGTTCTTCACGAACTATCACCCGCAGTTCTATTTCCGGACCACGGATGTGACCGGCACGGTGAATCTGCCGGAAGGGACCGAGATGGTGATGCCGGGTGACAACACCGAGATGACCGTGCAGCTCCAAAAGCCGATCGCGATGGACGAGGGCCTCCGCTTCGCGATCCGCGAAGGTGGCCGCACCGTCGGCTCCGGCCGCGTCGTCAAGATCCAAAAATGAAGTCGCACGGAGCGGTGAGCGGAGGCGGAGCCATAGCGAACTCGCCAGCGAGCGAACGACCGCGAGGCGGGTATCCCGCCTCGCAGAGAGCGAGCGAGTAGATATGGCCGCGAACACCGGGCAGAAGATCCGCATTCGTTTGAAGGCGTACGACCACGAGGTCATCGACCAGTCGACGAAGAAGATCGTCGAGACGGTCTTGCGTACCCAGGCGAAGGTGCGGGGTCCGGTGCCGCTGCCCACCGAGATCCGCAAGTACACGGTGGTGCGCTCACCGCACGTCGACAAGGACAGCCGCGAGCACTTCGAGATGCGCATTCACAAGCGCCTCATCGACATCGTGGAACCGACCGGCAAGACCGTCGAGGCGCTGCAACGCCTCGACCTGCCGGCCGGCGTCGACATCGAACTGAAGATGCAACAGGCCTGACCCGCGCCGCGTTGCTTAGCAGCCGGTGACGGCGGGCGCCGGGCCCGTGCGCAGGTCGGTGAGGTCGAGGATGCCGCGCTGGGATTCGAGGCCGACAGAGACCGACTTCGGCAGACGTACAGCCGCGCGGATCTGGCCGCCGACGACGAGGGCCGCGGCGCGCCGGTTGACGACCAGCGTGAACTCGGTCGGCGTCCTTCCACCAACCTTGACTGCCGACGGGAGGCGCCGGTACTCCGCGGCGACGCTTCCCGCGCTGACGTAGTCACCGAGGAAGTTGATGATGAACGACTCGCTCTTGTGCGCGTTGTCGTCGAAGTGAAACACGATGCCGCCCGGCGGCCCGTCGGACGCGACCCTTCCCTGCAACGCGAAGCACGAGTCGTTCGCAATCGGGAGCCACGCTTCGCGGGTGTCGCGCCCGCCTTTGTCGCGGAACGACCAGCCGTCGCCCCCGGCGGGGCGCCAGCCCTTCGACGCGTCGGGCGCGGTCGGCGGCGTCCACACGTTGGGCACGTCAGGCGTCAGGATCTGCTCGGCGACGTCGTTGCGGTATTCGACCGGGATCGGGCTGTCGGGATACACGGTCTTGAAATTCGCGTCGACGTATTGCGCGAACTGCGTTGCCGTGATCTCGCCGCCGTTGCTGTGCAGGAACGCGACCGGCTTGGACTGCGCGAGATCCTTCTGGAACCACTCCCACGTCTTGGGCAGCACGTACTTCGAGCTCGTCCCTCCCAAGTAGATCTCGCCGGTCATGAACGACTTCCAGATGAACCGCGTCGCCGAGACCCGGTGATAGTCGAGATACGGCCACGGATCGTTCGTCCAGACGAGCAACGGATCCCAGTCCTTGGACACGAGATCGAGCACGGCCCACCGCGGATCGGAGGTCACCGGACTGGCCCTTGTCGAGCTCGACCGCGTGGGCGTTCACTGACGTGAACTTGCTGAGGTCCTTCATGTCCTGCACGAACAGCTTGGGGCCGGTCAGATAGATCGCAAGGACGAGCGCGATCATCGGCCACACGAACGTGGCCAGCGCGCGGCGCGGCGTGGCGATCGACTGGTACACACGGCCCGCGAGCGCGGCGGCCATCATCGCGGTCGGCGTCGATGTCACCGAGAAGTAGTGGCTCGAATAGCGCTGGGCGAGCACGAGCTCGATCCACGCGCCCGCGAACCATCCGATCAGAGCGAGGCCGAGCAAGCGTTGGCGCCGGCTCGCCCGCGACCAGTCGACGGCGACCATCGCAACGAACGCGAGGATGACGACGGCGGCCAGCGGACGCTTCTGGTAGTAGGCGTAGAACTGATCCCAACCGAGCGCGAACTGGCTGCCCAGGCTGCGCCCGGTGCCGATGTTCATGAAGCGCGCGTAGCTCCACCAGCCCGAGAAGAACTCGTCGAACTTGCCGCGGAGGAGGTACCAGATCGGTGCGCTCAGGAATGCGAGTGCGCCGGCCCCGACGAACGCGATGTCGACCCGCAAGTACTCAGTGCGCGGCCGCCGGATCCGCACCAACGCGAGCGCGAGCAGCGAGATCGGAATAGCCGCAAAGGCGGTAGAGACCAGCGTCTGGACCGCGATGCCGAGGATCGCGCCGGTCACGATCGCGGCGATCAGTGCCCGGCGCCGATCGCTCCACGCTCGATCCCACAAGATCAGGATCCAGGCGAGCGAGAGCAGCGGTGTCGTCATGTTGCGCGCGTACATCACGCCCGCGTAGTCCGACGGCCCCATCGCGAAGTGAATGAAAACAACGGCGGCGGCGGCAATTCCGAGATCGCGATTGCCGCCGTACGCTTGCGCGGTTCGCGCCGCGGCCCAGCCGATAATAAGAGCCCCGATCGCGATGAACAGCGAGATGGCATACCAGAAGCTGTTGTGGCTCGAGATCCAGGATGCGGCCTGGTAGACGAAGATTTCGAGCGGGCCTTTGTTGTGGATGCCGTTCTCGTAGTACGTGCCGCCGAAGCGGATCGTGCGCAACGCGATGTCGTAGGCGTATTCAGGGTCGACGTTCTGTGATCGCTGCCAGTTGCCGATCACGGCCGCGACGAACACGACAACGAACGACGCGAACGTCACGACGCGCGCGGTGTCGCCGATCGTGCGCTTCAGCGCGGTGTAGTCGCGCGGCGGCCGTTCGTCCTCGTCGAGTTCCGACAGCTCGGCGTCCTTGTTGACGTCTTCGTCAAGCATCGGTGGGCGTTCCCTGCATGACCGCCACAGCCTCCTCGCGCGGTTCGACAGGCGCGTCGGGTTCCAGTGGAGTCGACGGCCGGCGCACCCGGGCTATCACGGCGTCGGCGCCCAGCGCGATCGCGATGACCATCAGCACGTTGAGGCGGACGAGCGGGCCGACCATGTGCCGGTTGACTTCCATGGGGTCGCCGACGTACGAGCACCAGATGTCCACGATCGCCGAAGCGAGACCGGCGGCAGCAACACAGGCCAGGAGGCGCCGGCGCCGGTCGAGGGCGGCGAGACCGATGCCGCCCGTTGCCAGCAGCAACCAGGCCCACAAGCCCGCGTTCGTGCGCGGTGTGCCAAGCGGCGGCGGAAGGTGGCGCGGGAAGCGATCGAACACCGCATAGGTGTCGTACTCGTGGTTGTCGCTGCGCAAGATGTTCGGCAGTTCGTGGTGGAGTCGTTTCCACCAGTCCGGCCAGCGGACGACCATCGACAGGAGGAGGCGGCGGCCACCCGGGCCTCGCGCCCACGTGCGGTATCGCGCCAGGTCGGGCGCGCGGAGGAACGCTTCGCCGTCGTCCCACGCGTTGTGGGTGGCGCGCCGGCGCAACGCGTCGTCGAGCGGCATCCCGCCGGCGACGAACCAGCGGGTGAGGTGTTCGTCGGGCAGGACGCGCATTCCGACGACGTTGTGGACCGAGTACTGCGTACGGTGTGTCACTGCCTGCGAGACGTACACATAGCCGCAGAGCACGAGGATCGCGAGCGCGCCGCCCGCCAGGCGCCATCGCACCGCCCGATCGGTGCCCGGCGATGCCCAGGTGAGCGCCAGGACCACCGGGAGGATGATGATCACGGTCGGCAACACGTTGGTGTCGCGCGCCAGGATCCACGCCGCCGTGGCGATCCAGGCCCAGGTCACGGTGGTCTTCGACAGCCGGGCTGCCGCGCGCCACCACGCGGCGATGCTCAGGACCGCGAGTGACGCCGAGAGGCTTTCGCTCAGGATGAGCGTGTTCCACAACGTGTTGCGGGGCTCGATGGCGATCGCGGCGATGAAGATCACGGCAAGGACACCGACGACGCGCGACCGCATCTCGGTGAAGACGACCCGGCACAGGATCCAGAACGACGCCACGTAGAGCCCGGTCTGGGCCAGCACGGTGAGTGTCGAGCTGCGACCGACCGACCACAGCAGGAACGGGTATCCGATCGGCCGCTCGTCGAAGAAGAAGTGCGGCGAGAACGGGCCGCGCTGGGCCACCTTCAGATAACTGAAGGAGTCCGGATATGACGGCGGGAAGTGCGGCCACGGCTCGCCGAGCAGCCGTACGAGCAGGAACGCGACGACGACTGCGGCGATGGTTGTCCCGATATGGCGTCCCGCACGGGCGTGTGCGATCCGCGCCTCGCCGCCCGGCCCTGGGTCCATTGGAACGTCCCGCGTGTCTTTTGGGGTCATCGAGGTGCCCGGCCATTCTACGGCCGACCCGGCGGGGGCTCGCGCGGGCCGCAAGCGCGTGTCGCCCGGACCGCGGCCGGCTTGCTAACATCGTCGGGCTTCTCGGGCCGCGCTATGCGGCCTGCCGCGCCGCCGCCCCCGGCCTCGGGCACCGGTGCGATACCAACCGAGGCCCGCGTAGGCCCTCTCCGGGGGGAACCGCGCGGCACAACCGAGATCGACGCTCCGCCGGGTTCGCCCCGAGCGGAGCGTTCGCGTGAACGCAACCTCCGCCTCGAGGACGAACGACATGGCGAACAAAGGGATCCTGGGCCGAAAGCTCGGCATGACCCAGGTCTTCGATGACGCGAACCGGATCCTGCCCGTGACGGTGATCGAGGCCGGGCCCTGTCGCGTCGTCCAGCTCAAGACGCCCGAGCGGGACGGCTACGCCGCGGTGCAGCTCGCATTCGGTGCAACCAAACCGGCGCGGCTCTCGAAGCCGGAGCTCGGGCACCTGAAGGTCGCGAACGCTGATCCCGCCAAGTACCTCGCCGAGCTCCGCGTCGACGACTTGTCGGGCTTCGAGCTGGGTCAAGTGCTCAAGGCCGACGTGTTCGCGGCCGGCGAGCGCGTCGATGTCACCGGCATCAGCAAGGGCCGAGGCTTCTCGGGCGTGATGAAGCGCCACAACTTCCATGGTCAGGGCGCCAGCCACGGCAACCACAAGAAGCACCGCGCGCCCGGTGCCATCGGTGCGTGTGCCACCCCCGCCCGCGTGTTCAAGGGCATGAAGATGGCCGGCCAGTACGGCAACTCGAGGATCACGACGCTGAACCTCGAGGTGGTCGAGGGCGACGCCGAGCGCAACCTCTTGCTGATCAGAGGCGCCGTCCCCGGGCCTTCGGGCGGGCTCGTGTTCGTGCGCAACGCGGTCAAGTCGGCGGTGCAAGCGTGAGCACGTTGACAATGAAGAAGGCCGACGGCGGCGAGGGGGCGAGCGTCGAGCTCCCCGACGACGTCTTCGGGATCGAGCCCAACACGGCGGTCATGCACCAGGTCGTGACTGCGCAGCTCGCCGCCAAGCGCGCGGGGACGCACTCGACCAAAACGCGGGCCGAGGTGCGCGGCGGCGGCGCGAAGCCGTGGCGGCAGAAGGGCACGGGCCGGGCCCGTCAGGGTTCGATCCGATCTCCGCACTGGCGGGGCGGTGGCGTCGCTCACGGCCCGAAGCCGCGTGACTATTCGCAACGTACGCCCAAGAAGATGGTGAAGCTGGCGCTGCGCTCGGCGCTCTCCGACCGGGCCGGCGACGGCAAGGTGATGGTCGTCGACGCTTGGGGCATCGACGCGCCGCGCACGAAGGATGGCGTGAAGCTCCTCGAGACGCTCGGTTTCCGAGCGAAGGGCGAGCGCACGCCGCGCGTGCTGCTCGTGCTGTTCCGTACCGAGGACGCGGTGTGGAAGTCGTTGCGCAACCTCGGCCCGCGCGTGCAGATCGTGCTGCCCGAGGAGCTCAACACCTACGACGTCCTCGTCAACGACTGGCTGGTGTTCTCGAAGGGATCACTCGACACGGTCGTCGCCCGGCTCAGCGATGGAGACGACGGAGGCGCCGGCGCATGAGCAAGGACCCGCGCGACATCATCATCAAGCCGGTTGTGTCCGAGAAGAGTTACGCGGGCTACGACAACAACGTCTACACGTTCGTTGTCGCACCCGACGCGAACAAGATCGAGATCCGCCACACGATCGAGCAGCTGTTCGGCAAGCGGGTCGAGAAGGTCCACACGATCAACCGCAAAGGCAAGCGCACGCGCAACCGGCGCACCGGGGCGTACAACGCGCCGGCGCGCCAGAAGCGGGCGATCGTCACCCTCGCCGCCGGCGAGGACCGCATCGACATCTTCGGGAGCTGACGATGGGTGGGAAGCGGACAGAGCACCACACGCCGGGGGAGACGACAGCGAAGCGACCGCAGGGGAGCGGAGCGCGGAGTCGACCAGTGGTCAAGGCGGCTCGTGCAACGGAGCGGGAGGGAAGGTAATGCCTATCCGCAAGCGCAAGCCGACGAGTGCCGGACGCCGGTTCCAGACGTCGTCCGACTTCTCGGAGATCACGAAAGGCAAGCCCGAGAAGCGGCTGACGAAGCCGAAGCCGAAAACCGGCGGCCGCAACACCTACGGCCGCATGACCTCGCGTCATCGCGGCGGCGGTCACAAGCAGCGTTACCGCGTCATCGACTTCCGTCGCAACAAGGACGGCGTGCCGGCCAAGATCGCGGCAATCGAATACGACCCGAACCGCAACGCGCGCATCGCGCTGCTGCACTACCTCGACGGCGAGAAGCGCTACATCATCGCCCCCGAGGGCCTCAGTGTCGGCGACATGGTGCAGAGCGGCCAGGGCTCCGAGATCCGCGTCGGCAACGCACTCCCGCTTCGCTACATCCCCGTTGGCACAACCGTGCACAACGTCGAGTTGAAGCCCGGCGCGGGCGCCAAGATGGCACGCGGTGCGGGAGCGGCGATCCAGCTGATCGCAAAAGAGGGTGTGTTCGCGACGCTGCGTCTTCCGTCGACCGAGATGCGGCGCGTGCCGATCGACTGCCGCGCCACCGTCGGTTCCGTCGGCAACAGCGAGGCGGGCCTCATCTCGATCGGCAAGGCGGGCCGAGCCCGGTGGCAGGGCAAACGGCCTCACACGCGTGGTGTTGCGATGAACCCCGTCGACCACCCGCTCGGTGGTGGTGAGGGCAAGAGCTCCGGTGGGCGACACCCGGTGTCGCCGTGGGGCAAGCCCGAAGGACGCACGCGCAAGAAGGGCAAGTCGAGCGACAAGCTCATCATCCGCCGCCGGCGCACGCGCGGCGCACGGAGGTAAATACATGCCGCGCAGTCTGAAGAAGGGCCCGTTCGTCGACGAACACCTCCGCGAGAAGGTGGATGCGATGAACGCGGCCGGCGACCGCAAGGTGATCAAGACGTGGTCGCGTCGAAGCACCGTGACTCCCGACATGGTGGGCCACACACTTGCTGTGCACGACGGTCGCAAGCACGTGCCGGTGTACGTCACCGAAGCCATGGTCGGTCACAAGCTCGGCGAGTTCGCGCCCACCCGCACGTTCCGGTATCACGCCGGCCAAGAGCGGGGGAGCAGGCGCTGATGGCAGCGACCGATAGCCCGCCCGCCGCCCGCGCGACCGTCCGCTACCTGCACACGTCGCCGTACAAGGTTCGTCAGGTCCTGGAGCTCGTGCGCGGGCTGCCAGTCGAAGACGCCGAACGGATCCTGCAACTGTGTGAGAAGGACGCCGCCGACGACGTGGCGAAGCTGTTGGGCTCGGCCGTCGCGAACGCCGAGCACAATCTCAGCCTCGAGGCCGAGGAGCTGTTCGTCGCGCGCGCGTGGGCTGACGAAGGGCCGACACGGAAGTGGGGTCAGCCCCGCGCCCGCGGTCGGTACTTCCGGATCCGCAAGCGGACCTCGCACGTGACGATCATCCTCGAGCGCTTCGCGGTCGACGAGCTCGAAGAACGCCGGCGCCGCGACGAGGCGACAGGTCGCGGCGCGGCCGTTGCCCAACGCCGGCGCGCCGAGCGCGTGCGGCGCTCGCGCCAGGTGGAAGAGCCGGAAGGCGAGGAAGTCGAAGAAGCCTCGATCGCCGAAGAGGAGCTCGAAGCGGCCGAGGGCGGATACGTCGACGTCGACGAGGCGCTGGGAGACGACAGCGAAGCGACCGAAGGGGAGCGGAGCGCGGAGTCGACCCAAACAAGCATCGAGGAAAGCGAAGCCGAAGAAGAGCCCGAGGCCGAAGACGAACCGGAAAGCAAGGACAAGTAATGGGGCAAAAAGTCAACCCGTACGGGTTCCGCCTCGGTGTCACGACCGACTGGAAGTCGCGCTGGATCGCGGGCAAGAAAGAATTCCGCGAACAGCTGATCGAGGACTGGAAGATCCGCGACTACCTGCGGCGCCAGCTCGAGCGCGCCGCGGTGAGCCGCATCGAGATCGAACGGACCGGCGACCGGTTGCGCATCGACGTGTACACGGCGCGCCCGGGCATCGTGATCGGACGCCGCGGCGCGGAAGCCGAGCGTCTGCGCGAAGGGTTGCGGAAGATCAGCGGCAATCCGAAGATCCAGTTCAACATCCAAGAGATCAAGCAGCCCGAGGTCGACGCGACGTTGCTCGCGCAGGGTGTCGCCGACCAGCTCGCGGGACGCGTGTCGTTCCGGCGTGCGATGAAGCGGGCGGTGCAAACCGCGATGAAGGCCGGTGCTCAGGGCGTGCGCGTGCAATGCAGCGGGCGTTTGGGCGGTGCCGAGATGAGCCGCAAGGAGTGGTACCGGGAAGGCCGTGTCCCGCTGCACACGTTGCGCGCCGACGTCGACTACGGCCTGGCCGAGGCGCGCACGACGTTCGGCCGCATCGGCGTGAAGGTGTGGATCTACAAGGGCGAGATCCTGCCGTACAAGAGCGCGGTCGAGGACAAGATCGCGCGCGAGGCCGCGATGGCGGTCGGCGAGACTGCGGGCCAGACGACCGGACGGCGCGTCGTCAGCGCGGGCGGTGGCCGTCGGCGCAAGGCCGACGAGGGAACGCCCGGCGCCACACCGGCTGCGGCTGAGGCGCCGGAGGGGACCGATGACGAGGGCGCCGCGGCCAAGCCGCTCCTCGGCGAGGCCGATCCCGAGCTCGAGCGCCTCCTGCAAGAAGAAGAGGACATCAACCGTCGCATCCGCCAGCAGCACGAGACGCCGCACTTCCGCGGCGACGACGAATAGGCCTCCCGAGATGTTGATGCCCAGGAAGGTTCGTCATCGGAAGCAGCAGCGAGGCCGTCTCACCGGCCTGGCGAAGGGTGGCACGCGGCTCGCGTTCGGCGACTACGGCATTCAGGCGCTCGAACCGGGATGGCTCACGAACCGACAGATCGAAGCCGCCCGAATCGCGATGACCCGCCACATCAAGCGTGGCGGCAAGGTCTGGATCAACGTCTTCCCCGACAAGCCGGTGACGCAGAAGCCCGCGGAGACGCGCATGGGTTCCGGCAAGGGGAACCCCGAGAAGTGGGTCGCAGTGGTGAAGCCCGGACGCGTGCTGTTCGAGCTTTCGGGCGTTCCCGAGGGGATCGCGCGCGAGGCGATGCGGCTCGCGATCCACAAGCTGCCGATCAAGGCGCGCTTCATCATGCGTGAGGAGGAAGCGTGACAAAACCGAACGAGCTTCGGGAGCTCACGGACGAAACGCTCGCCGACCGGCTGTCGGAAGCGAAGCAGGAGTTGTGGAAGCGCCGGCTCGACCTTGCGACTGGCCAGCTCGACAGCACGACGGAGATCACGAACTACAAGCGTGAGATCGCGCGCATTCAAACGCTGATGCGTGAGCGCGAGATCGTGGCGCACGAAGCGCAGTCGAGGGAGGCGAGTTGAGCATGGCCGAACCGGCCGCTGAGAAAAGGTCGAACCCTCGCAAAGTGCGTGAGGGCATCGCCGTATCAACGAAGATGGACAAGACCGTCGTCGTTGCCGTCGTCGACCGTGTCCGTCACCCGCGCTATCAAAAGACGTTGCAGCGCACCACGCGGCTTTACGCGCACGACGAGGCCAATGACGTGCGCGACGGCGACCGCGTGCGCATCGCCGAGACGCGCCCCCTTTCGAAGCACAAGCGCTGGCGCGTCGTAGAAGTCCTCGAGCGTGCCCGATGAGTACGGCAACACGAGAATGTGCATTGCACGCGGGGAGCGGAGACGGCGAAGCCGCGGAGCGAACTCGCCAGCGAGTGAACGTCCGCGGGCCGGGTATCCCGGCCCGCAGTAAGCGAGCGAGTGAACAATGATTCAGCAAGAAAGTCGCCTCCGAGTTGCCGACAACTCGGGCGCACGTGAGGTGTTGTGCATCAAGGTGCTCGGTGGCACCCGGCGTCGCTACGCCAGCATCGGCGACATCTTCGTCGCCACGGTGAAGGACGCGGTTCCCGGAGCATCGGTGAAGAAGGGCGACGTCGTGAAGTGTGTGGTCGTGCGTACGAAGAAGGAGAAGCGCCGTCCCGACGGGAGCTACATCCGCTTCGACGAGAACGCGGCCGTGTTGATCAACGACCAGATGCAGCCCAGGGGGACACGCATCTTCGGTCCGGTGGGGCGCGAACTGCGAGACCGCCGCTTCATGCGGATCGTCTCGCTGGCGCCGGAGGTGCTCTGAGCATGACGAGGATCAGGCTGAAGAAGGGCGACGAGGTCGTCGTGCTGTCCGGTAAAGACGTTGGGCGGCGCGGCACGATCTCACGCGTCATCCCGAACGCGGACAAGGTGATCGTTGACGGCATCAACATGGTCAAGCGCCATACGAAGCCGCGCGGCCAGGTGATGCAAGGCGGCATCATCGACAAGGAGATGCCGATCCACATCTCGAACGTCGCGCTGTGGTGCAAGGACTGCGGTCGGACTCGGATCGGCTACCACATCGCCGAAGACGGCACCAAGCGGCGCATCTGCCGCAAGTGTGGGAGCGACGCCTGATGCCCGCGAAGACCGCTGAACGGCCGCGCCTCAAGACGCGCTACGAGAGCGAGCTCAAGGCACAGCTGCAAACCGAGCTCGGGCTCGCGAACGTGATGGAAGTGCCCAGGCTGGTCAAGATTGTGGTGAACATGGGCGTCGGGCGCGCGACGCAGCAGCGGTCGCTGCTCGACGGCGCGGTTACCGACCTCACGATCATCACCGGTCAGAAGCCGAGCGTACGCAAGGCCAAGAAGTCGATTGCGACGTTCAAGCTCCGCGAGGGCAACGAGATCGGCGCGATGGCGACGATGCGCGGCGATCGGATGTGGGAGTTCTACGACCGCCTCGTGAGCCTCGCGATCCCGCGCATCCGCGACTTCCGCGGCATGCCACCGAATCAGTTCGACGGTCACGGGAACTACACGTTCGGGCTCAACGAGCAGCTCGTGTTCCCGGAGATCGACTACGACAAGATCGACACCGTTCGTGGCATGAACGTGACGATCGTGACCACCGCAAGGACCGACGATCAAGGACGCGCGCGCTGCTACGCGCGCTGGGCTTCCCGTTCCGACGTGACGGGCAGGGGTGAATCAATGGCCAAAAAGGCTCTCGTTCTGAAATCACAGCGCAAGCCGAAGTTCAAGGTGCGCGCATATACGCGGTGCCGCCGCTGCGGCCGCCAGCGCTCGGTGTATCGCGACTTCGGTCTTTGTCGCATCTGCCTCCGGCAAATGGCCCACGCAGGGGAGATCCCCGGGATGACGAAGAGCTCGTGGTGAGGGGAGGCGACGCGCAGTGACGATGACCGACCCGATCGCCGACATGCTCACGCGTATCCGCAATGCGAACACGGCATTCCACGATGACGTCGCGATGCCGTCGTCGAAGCTGAAGGAAGCTGTGGCGAAGATCCTCGAACGCGAGGGCTACATCACCGGTTTCGACGTGGCCGAAGTGCCCGGACGCCCGGGCAAGCGCCTCGTCATCCGGATGAAGTACACGAACGATCGGCGGCGCACGATCTCCGGGTTGAAGCGTGTGTCGCGACCGGGGCTCCGTGTCTACAAGAAGGCGGACGCGGTCCCGCGCGTGCTCGGCGGCATGGGCATCGCCATCCTCTCCACCAATCAAGGCCTCCTGACCGACCGTGAGGCGCGTGAGCGCAAGGTCGGCGGCGAGGTGCTGTGCCAGGTCTGGTAGCGGAGCGAACAGAGATATGAGTCGAATCGGCAAACAACCCATCACGGTCCCGAGCGGCGTCGAGGTGACGATCGACGGCGCGAACGTGCGCGTGAAGGGCCCGAAGGGTCAGCTCGAGCATGAGATCGTCGGCGACGTCGCGATCGCGCGAGACGGCGACACCTTGAACGTGTCGCGCGCCGACGACACGCGTGCGAACCGCTCCTTGCACGGGCTCCAGCGCACGTTGATCGCCAACATGGTGACCGGCGTGTCCGAAGGATTCGCGAAAGAGCTCGAGATCGTCGGTGTCGGCTACCGCGCCCAGGCGCAGGGCTCGGACGGGATCGAACTCGCGGTGGGTTTCTCACATCCGGTTCGGGTCAAGGCACCCGCCGGCGTCACCTTCGAGGTTCCGCAACCGACGCGCATCGTCGTGCGCGGCTTCGACAAGCAGCTGGTTGGTCAGGTTGCGGCCGACATCCGCAAGATTCGCAAACCCGAGCCGTATAAGGGCAAGGGCATCCGCTATTCCGGCGAGCGCGTGCGGCGCAAGGCCGGCAAGTCGGCGAAGTAGGTCCCACGATGGCGCTCACCAAATCCGAACATCGCACGCGGCGGCATCGCCGTGTTCGCAAGAAGATCATGGGCACTGCCGAGCGCCCGCGCCTGGCCGTGTTCCGGTCGAACAAGCACATCTATGTGCAGGCAATCGACGACTTTGCGCGCCGCACGATCGTGAGCGCGTCGACGATGGAAACCGAGTTGCGCACCGGCGCAACCGCGACGGTTGATGCCGCCAAGAGCATCGGCAAGCTCGTGGGCGAACGAGCGAAAAAGGCCGGCATCACCACGGTGGTGTTCGACCGCGGTGGATTCAAGTACCACGGCCGGGTGGCGGCGATCGCCGACGGTGCACGCGAAGCAGGATTGGAGCTCTAGCTCAAGGCGCCGTAAGCGGCGCAGGTACCCTGCGCCGCCGGCGCCGGGGCCCGAACGGCCTTACAGAGTGGAGAAGCAATGCCGGAAGGTCAGTACGACGAGCGAGTGATCGCGATCAACCGTGTCGCCAAAGTTGTCAAAGGCGGGCGGCGGTTCTCGTTCACCGCGCTCGTGGTCGTCGGCGACGGCGCCGGCAACGTCGGACTCGGCTACGGGAAGGCCAAAGAGGTGCCCGCCGCCATCCAGAAGGGGATGGAGGAAGCCAAGAAGAACCTGTTCGCAGTCCCGCTGGCGGGCTCGACGATCACGCACGTGGTGCTCGGTGAGCACGACGCAGCCCGCGTGCTGCTCAAGCCGGCCGCGCCTGGTACCGGCGTGATCGCGGGCGGCGCGGCCCGTGCGATCTTGGAATCCGCGGGTATCCATGATGTGCTCGCCAAGTCACTTGGCTCGGCGAACGCGATCAACGTCGCGCGCGCGACGATGCAGGGCCTGCGCGATCTCCGCCGTCCCGAAGAGGTTGCGCGCTTGCGCGGCAAGTCGGCCGAAGAGGTGTCGACGAAGGGCATGCTCAACGCGTACCGAGAGCGTCAGCGCGACGCCAAGCACGAGATCACCGAGGTCGTCTGATGGCGGAACTGCGAGTGACGCTCGTGCGGTCAACGATCGGCACGAAGCCAAAGCAGCGGGGAACGGTGCGCGCGCTCGGCCTCGGCAAGATCGGTTCTTCGAACGTGCTGCCCGACCGTCCGGAAGTGCGCGGGATGATCGCGCGCGTGCCACACCTCGTGAAGGTGGAGGAGTTGTCGTGAAGATCCATGAGTTGAAGCCGGCGCCCGGGTCACGTCGTCCCAAGCGGCGTGTCGGACGCGGCATCGGTGGCAAGGGCGGGAAGACCGCCGGCCGGGGCTCGAAGGGCCAGGGCGCGCGCGACACCGTGCCGGTCGGATTCGAGGGTGGCCAGACCCCGCTGCACCGGCGTACACCCAAAGCGAAGGGCTTCAACAACCCGTTCCGTATCGAATACCACGTCGTGAACCTGGTAACGCTTGAGGCATTCGATGCCGGAACCGAGGTCACCCCGGACACGCTCCGGGGTCGCGGCCTCGTCGCCAAGCAGGGACTGGTGAAGATCCTCGCTCGCGGTGAGCTGTCGAAGCCGCTCACCGTGAAGGCACACGGCTTCTCCGCCGCGGCGGTGCGGGCGATCGAGGCTGCCGGTGGCACCACCGAGGTCATCCCGCTGCCGTGGCGTACGGGCCGTCCGCCGGTCCGAGGAAACGCCCTGGCTAACCGCTAGGTAAAGTGTCAGTCCCCGCCTTCGGAGGTTCGGCTTCCCCATGAGGTCCCGGTAAATGTCAGGGCTCGCGCGCCTGAAGAACATGTTCCGGGTCGCCGATCTCCGGAACAAGATCTTCTTCACGCTCTTCATCGTTTTCATTTTCCGGCTCGGGTCGCACATTCCGGTCCCGTACGTCGACTTCAAAGCGGTCCAGGCGCTGAGTGAGTCGGCACGGAGCAATGGCGGCGGTGGCGTGCTCGGTCTCCTCGACGTGTTCTCGGGCGGTGCGCTCACGTCGGTGTCGGTGTTCTTCCTCGGGATCATGCCGTACATCACGGCGTCGATCATCATGCAGTTGCTCGGTGTGGTGATCCCGAAGCTCGAAGAGTGGCAGAACGAGGGTCAGACCGGGCAGAAGAAGATCACGCAGTGGACGCGCTACCTGACAATCGCGCTCGCGCTGATGCAGTCGACGGCGTTCGTGTTCGTGCTGAAGAGCGGCAACGGCGGATTGCTCGGCCAGTCGAGCTTCCGTCTGCAAGAGGGCCAGGTGCTCATCCCGGACTTCACCGCGTTCCGCGCCATCATGATCGTGCTCACATGGACGGCAGGTACCGCCCTCGTCATGTGGCTCGGTGAGCTCGTCACCCAGCGCGGGATCGGCAACGGCATGTCGATCCTGATCTTCACGTCGGTCGTGTCCCGGTTGCCCTTCCAGGGTGCGCTCGTGCTACGGCAGGCGCACGCCTTCAAGTTCGCAGTCATCATGGTGGTCGTGGTGGGAATGATCCTGGCGATCGTCGCAGTCGAGTCGGGGCAGCGGCGCATCCCAGTCCAATTCGCGAAACGTGTGGTCGGCCGCCGCATGTACGGCGGCCAGAGCACCTATATCCCGTTGAAGGTCAACCAGTCCGGCGTGATCCCAGTGATCTTCGCCACGTCGCTGCTGTCGTTCCCGGCGCTGGCGGCCACGGTGTTGCCGAGCGGCGCCCAGAAGTGGGTCAACGATCACCTCGTCGGCCAGGCGACGACGAGCTGGTTCTACATCGGGATGTTCGCGGCGCTGATCATGTTCTTCTCGTACTTCTACACGGCGATCGCGTTCAACCCGCAGCAGCAAGCGGACATCATCCGCAAGCAGGGTGGGTTCATTCCCGGTATTCGTCCGGGGCCTCCGACCGAGCGCTATCTGGCGAAGGTGCTGAACCGCATCACGCTGCCGGGTGCCGCCTTCCTCACGATCATCGCGGTCGTGCCGTTCCTCGTCCTCAAGATCTGGAAGATCAGCAACTTCCCGTTCGGCGGCGTCTCGATCCTCATCGCGGTGGGCGTAATGCTCGAGACGATGAAGCAGCTCGACAGCCAGCTGATGATGCGGAACTACGAAGGGTTCCTGCACTGAGCCAAGAGATCACCAAGTCGGGTACATGAGCATGTTGCGTCCCAAGCCGCGGCTCGTTCTGCTCGGAAAACAAGGCGCCGGCAAAGGTACGCAGGCCGAACGTCTTGCCGAGCACTACGGCATCACGCATATCTCGACGGGTGACATGTTTCGCGCGCAAGCAGGACAGGGCACCGCGTTCGGGCTGGAAGCGAAGCGCTACATGGACGCCGGTGAGCTCGTGCCCGACGAGATCGTGATGGGTGTCTTCGAAGAGTGCATTGTGCCGGGCGGACCGCTCGGCGACGGCTTCGTGCTCGACGGATTTCCCCGCACGGTGCCCCAGGCTCGCGAGCTCGACCGGGTTCTTGGCGCGACGCCGCTCGACCTCGCCATCGACCTCGAGGTGCCGCGCGAGATCGTCCTCGACCGGATCGCCGGCCGGCGCGTCTGCGACGACTGTCAGCGCGTGTACCACGTGAATTTGCCGCCGACGGTTCCCTGGACGTGCGACACCTGTGGTGGCCGCGTCACCCAACGCGACGACGACACCGAGGAAGCGGTTGAACGTCGTCTCGAGCTCTACGAGACCGAAACCGTGCCGATCATCGACTACTACCGCCAGCGCGGCGAGTTCACAGTCGTCGACGGGGTCGGCGAGGGCGACGAGGTCTTCGAACGGCTCGTCAAGACCATCGACGACCGCATCCAGAGCTAGTGCTCCGCTAGTGGTCCTCCGGAAGACGCCGCAGCAGATCGGCCACATGCGGCGCGCGGGATCGATCGTGGCCGAGATGCACGAGGTGTGCACGCGAGTCGCGAAGCCGGGGGTCACCACCGCCGACCTCGACGCCGCGGCGCGCGACGTGCTGGAGCGGAGGCACGCCCGATCGAACTTCCTCGGCTACCACGGCTTCCCGGCGGTCGCGTGCATCTCGCCCAACGAGGTGATCGTGCACGGCATCCCGGACGGGCGCGTGCTCGAGGAGGGCGACATCGTGTCGATCGACTGCGGCGCGATCGTCGAAGGTTGGCACGCCGACGCCGCGGTCACCGTGCCAGTCGGGGAGATCGACGACGCCGACCGCATGCTGCTCGAGACGACACGCGCGTCCCTGGACGCCGCGATCGCCGCCACGCTCGACGGCAACCGCCTCGGCGACATCGGTGCCGCCGTGGAAGCAACTGTCAGAGACGCCGGCTTGGGGCTCGTACGCGAATACGTCGGCCATGGCATCGGCACCGCAATGCACGAGGAGCCCGACGTGCCCAACTACGGACTGGCCGGTCGCGGGCTGCGACTGCGCGCCGGAATGGTCCTCGCCATCGAGCCGATGGTGACCGCGGGACGTCCGGCGTCGCGTGTGCTGCACGACGGATGGACCGTCGTCACCGCCGACGGCTCGCGCGCGGCGCATTTCGAGCACACGGTTGCGATCACCGACAGTGGTCCCGAGGTGCTCACGCTCCGCTGACCGGCAGCTTGGAACCTGTAGCCTGATCAGGTATTCTCGTGGGTCGGCTTCCCGCCCGTTTTGCGCGCCTCCGGCGCGCTCCAGCCCCGAAGGTGATGCTCTCTGGCCAAACCGAAGGACGACACGATCCTGGTCGAAGGCACGGTCGTCGAACCCCTGCCGAACGCCATGTTCCGTGTCGAGCTGGAGAACGGGCACAAGGTGCTCGCCCACATCTCCGGGAAGATGCGCATGCACTACATCCGCATCGCTCCCGGTGACCGGGTGCAAGTCGAGCTCACACCGTACGACCTCTCCCGAGGTCGCATTACCTACCGCTACAAGTAGGGAGACGACAGCGAAGCGACCGGAGGGGAGCGGAGCGTGGAGTCGACCCAGACAAGCAAGAAGAACGAGTAGAAGAGTCGCTGGTATGAAGGTCCGACCTTCGGTCAAGAAGATGTGCGACAAGTGCAAGGTGATCCGCCGCCACGGTGCCGTGCGGATCATCTGCGTCGACCCGCGCCACAAGCAGCGTCAGGGATAGAGGAGAGCGCGTTCACACATGGCTCGTATCGCCGGCGTCGACATCCCTCGCGAGAAGCGGCTCGAGGTCTCGCTCACATACATCTTCGGGATCGGCCGCACGCTGTCGCAGCAGGTCTGCGACGCCACTGAGATGTCGCGCGACACGCGTGTACGCGACCTGACCGAAGAAGAAGTCGCGCGGCTGCGCACCTACATCGACCAGAACCTCGAAGTCGAGGGTGACCTGCGCCGCGACATCAGCCAGAACATCAAGCGCAAGATGGAGATCGGCAGCTACCAGGGCCTCAGGCACCGCAAGGGTCTGCCGGTCCACGGGCAGCGCACCCGCACCAACGCCCGCACCCGGAAGGGACCGAAGAAGACGGTCGCCGGGAAGAAGCGGGCCCGCAAGCATTGATGCACGATTCGGAAGTCTGAGGGGAAGTGGCAAAGCCGACCGCGGGCGGACGTCGCCCGAAGCGCCGAGAGCGCAAGAACATTTCTTACGGCGTGGCGCACATCAAGTCGTCGTTCAACAACACGATCATCACGTTCACCGATCAGCAGGGCAACACGTTGTCGTGGGCCAGCTCCGGGAACGTCGGCTACAAGGGCTCGCGCAAGAGCACGCCGTTCGCGGCCCAGCTCGCCGCCGAGGCCGCAGCCCGGCGCGCGATGGAACACGGTGTTCGCCGGGTCGACGTGATGGTGAAGGGTCCGGGCTCCGGCCGCGAGACCGCGATTCGCTCGATCCAGAACGCAGGGATTGAAGTCGTCGGCATCAAGGACGTGACGCCGATCCCGCACAACGGTTGCCGCCAGCCCAAGCGGCGGAGGGTCTGACGTGCCTGTGCGGATGCAGCGGAGCCAGGGACGGCGAAGCGAAGGAGCCATGTAGTGGCACGTGAACTGACGGGTGCCGTGTGCCGGTTCTGCCGGCGCGAGCGCATGAAGCTGTTCTTGAAGGGCACCAAGTGCGACACGATGCGATGCCCGATCGAGCGTCGCCCCTACCCGCCGGGCCAGCACGGCCGGGGTCGCGTCCGCGACAGCGAGTACTTGCTCCAGCTCCGGGAGAAGCAGAAGGCGCGCCGCATCTACGGCCTCCTCGAGAAGCAGTTCCGCCTCGTCTACGACAAGGCGAACCGGATGGGCGGCATCACCGGCGAGAACCTGCTCCGCCTGCTCGAGCAGCGACTCGACAACGTCGTCTACCGCGCGGGATTCGCGTCGAGCCGCAACCAGGCTCGCCAATTCGTGCGCCATGGCCACATCTCGGTGAACGGCAAGCGCGTCACGATCCCGTCGTACATCCTCCGCAAGGATGACGTCGTGACGGTGCGCGACAAGGCCCGCCGGATGATCGTGATCCGCCACAACATCGACACCCTCGATCGCATCGCTCCCCAATGGCTCGACGTGAACGCGGGCGAGTTCACCGCGACCGTGCGCGATCTGCCGCTGCGCGAGCAGATCGACGTTCCGGTGCGTGAACAGCTCATCGTCGAGCTCTACTCGAAGTAACTCCCCCCAAGGACGAGGCGCCCTCATGCTCATCATTCAGCGTCCCGAAATCGAAGCCGGCGAGGCCGAAGGCAACGTTCAGAGCTTCACGATCTCCCCGCTCGAGCCCGGTTTCGGGCATACGCTCGGCAACAGCCTGCGGCGAACGCTGCTGTCCTCGATTCCGGGCGCTGCGGTCACGCAGGTGCGCTTCGACGACGCGCTGCACGAGTTCGACGTCATCAAAGGCGTCAAGGAAGATGTCACCGACGTCATCCTCAACTTGAAGGACCTCGTGTTGCGGTGCTCGTCCGACGAGGCGGTCACGCTCCGGCTCGACAAGCGAGGCCCGGCCGAGGTCACCGCGGGCGACATCCAGACGACCGCCGACGTCGAGGTTCTGAATCCCGACCTCTACCTCGCGAACGTGAATGCTGCCGGCCGCATCGCACTCGACCTCACGGTCGAACAGGGCCGCGGATATCTGTCGGCAGAGCGCAACAAGCGTACGACGACGATCGGCGTCATTCCCGTCGACGCGATCTTCTCGCCGGTGCGCCGAGTGTCGTTCTCGGTGGAGCCGACGCGCGTCGAGCAGGCCACGAACTTCGACAAGCTCTCGCTCGAGATCGAGACCGATGGCTCGATCAGCCCGCGCGACGCGCTCGCGTCAGCAGGCGACACACTCCGCAAGCTCGTCGACCTCGTCGCCGACCTCTCCGAGCAGCCGCGCGGCCTCGAGCTGGGCGAGGTCGCGTCGCCGACGTCGACCTCACCCGACCTCGATCTTCCTATCGAGGAGCTCGACCTTTCGGAGCGGCCGCGCAACTGCCTGAAGCGGGCGCGCATCGACTCGATCGGTCAGCTGGTGCAGAAGTCCGAAGACGACCTGCTCGCGATCACGAACTTCGGGGCCAAGTCGCTCGAAGAAGTGATCCAGAAGCTCGACGAGCGCGGGTTGTCGTTGCGGGTGAAGGAGTAAGGAGCGACTCATGCCGGCTCCGAAGAAGGGCAAGCGCTTCGGCGGGAACTCCGCGCACCAGAAGGCGATGCTCGCGAACCTCGCCGCGCACATGATCGTGTCGGAGACCGGCGCGATCACGACCACGGAGGCCAAGGCGAAGGCGCTGCGGCCGTACGTCGAGAAGCTCGTCACCAAGGCGAAGCACGGCGGACTGCACAAGCAACGGCAGGTCGTGTCGACGATCCACGACAAGGACGCCGCCCATCGGTTGTTCGTCGACATCGGGCCGCGCTACGCCGACCGCAACGGCGGCTACATCCGCATCCTCAAACTCGGTCCGCGCCCCGGCGACAACGCGCCGATGGCGCGGATCGAGTTCGTCTAGTCAGTTCTTGCGACGTGCGACGACCGGATCGGTCGTCCTGTGTCGCCAAAACTTTTAGGGCTGGCGGCCGAGGAAGCAGAGCAGGCGCGTTTGCGCGTCGGCGTTGGGTGGCGGCTCGATCTTCGGGCCGAACGCACCCGGCCCGCGCATCTTGTCGTCCATCGGCTTCAGGGTCTCGAGGACTACCTCTGCCGCCTCCGCCGGGAGCTGCTCGTCGAGTCCCGTTGCTCGTGCGAGGTCCCACGTGTGCACCAGGGCGTCGGAGGCGAGAATGTTGTTGACGCTCTGCTCGAACGTCGACTTCCCGAACATCCCGTCGTATTCCTGCTGCGCGATCTTCGGGTCGTCGAGCGCGTCTTGGATCGCGTCGCGTGCGGAGTGCCATGCCGCCACCGGGTCTTCGTCGACAGACGGTGCCGGGGGCAGTTTCTGGTCGATGAAACCGAGGAACAGGCCCGACGTGTCGACGACGTGACGGACGACGTCGCGGGCGGTCCAGTCCTCACACGGTGATTGGTTCTTCCAACGGTCTTCGGGGACGGCTTCGACGCGCTCGTTGAAGCCGGCGGCGTTTGCGCGGTACCGGTCGGAAGCGTCAGTCATGAGATTTACCGTACCCACCTCGGTCGGAGAGACTCAGTGTCTATGGGTCGACTCCACGCTCCCCGCCCCCCGACCCCGCCCGCCGCCCCGCTTGGAGCGCCTTCGGCGCACGTCCTTGCGGGTCGCTTCGCTGTCGTCTCCCGGCCGTGACGCTGTTCCAGGACGACGGCCCGACGCAGGTGAAACTGGTCGTCGCGTACGACGGCACGGATTTCAGCGGCTTCGCGGCGCAGCCGGGCCAGCCCGGAGTGCGCACGGTGGGCGGCGTCCTCGCGAACGCGATCGGAAAAATTCTGCGTCACGACGTGCCGTTGTCGTGTGCGGGACGCACGGACGCAGGCGTACACGCGTGGGGACAGGTCGTGAGCTTCCCGTCCGAGCCCGGTCTCGATCCGTGGCGGCTGCAGACTGCCGTGAGCTCGATGCTCGGGCCTGAGGTCGTTGTCCGTGACGCCGATCTCGTGCCGCCTTCTTTCGACGCGCGTCATTCCGCGCAGTGGCGTCACTACCGCTACACGATCCTCAACCGGCCGGTTCCCGACCCGTTTCGCGATCGCTTTACGTGGTGGGTTCCCGACCCGCTCGATCTGCGCGCACTGCGGCTCGCGGCCGATCCGTTCGTGGGCTCCCACGACTTCGCGTCGTTCTGCCGGAAGGGCCCGCCCGGCTCGGCGACCGTGCGCAATGTCATGTCGTCGCGTTGGGTCGACGAGGGTGACGGCGTGCTGCGCTACGAGATCCGCGCCAGCGCGTTCTGCTGGCAGATGGTGCGCTCGATCGTCGGCACACTCGTCGAGGTCGGGACCGGGGAGCGCAAGCCCGGCGACTTGATGGCGATCCTGCGCGGGTGCGACCGCGATGCTGCGGGTCAGCTCGCCCCGCCGCGCGGCCTGTGCTTGTGGGACGTCGGCTACTGACGGTCAGCCGCCAGCTTTCTTACACCGGGTCGTGGTCGGCGGCGTCGCCGACCGCGGCGGCAAGGTCATCGTCACCGCGCAACCGATCGCAGTCGTGACGGTGGAAGTGCGGATCGTCGTGCTGGTCGTCGCACTCGGCGGTTCCGTCGTCGTGGTCGGTTCCTGGCTGGTCGTCGACGTGCTGCGCGACGTTGTCGTCGACTGCTTCGTGCTCGTCGTGGTAGCGGTGTTCGTGTCGCCGTGGCCGTCGCCACCGCACGACGCGACCGCGGCCAGGCCCAAAAGCAGCCCGGCCGCGGCGGCGAACGCCTTGCGCATTCGGGTCAGGGCTGGCCGGGAACCGTGTAACCGCCCGGGATCGTGTAGTCCGGGACGGTCTCGGGCGTCGCCGGCGGCGTGAAGTCGGAGTCCTTGGGATCGCCGGCTTCGGTCGCCTCGAACGACGAGCCGCTTCCGCCGGCGGAGCCCTCCCACTTCAACAAGATCCCGGTTTCCTTGTCGGCGCACGACTTCCACTTGACGTTGAGGTAGTCGAGCGACACACATTGTGCATCGCGGCCGGCGATGGTCTCCGAGCTCGTGTCACCGAAGCTGCCCGTACCCTTCGCAGCGGCGATCGCCGCGAGGGGCCCGGCGAACAAGCCAGTGAACGCGCTCGTCGCGGCCTTGCCGGTCGTGCCCGTGAGCTGAGTGCATTGAGGCGTCGTCTTGACGTTGCTGCACGACGTGTAGGTGTCGCCGTCCGCGATGACCTGTGAGTCGCCGACGTCGGTGAAGTACGCGACTTTGCCGTTCCCGTCCTGCGAGATCGTCAGGAACGAGTCCTCGCTTCCGGAGCCCGACGTCTTGTACGTCACGCGGATCCGCGCCTTGGACGCCTTGTCAACGAGCGCGTCGTAGTCGCTGTTCCCGGCGGTCGTGTCGGTGCTTCCGGCTTTCGCCGTCGTCCCCGTGTTGTTGCCGGCCACCGAGGTCTTCTTGCTGCTGCCGCCACATCCGGCGATAAGGAACATCGCGACGAAGAGCGCGATCGTAAGTTTCCGCATGTGCCCTCCCTCGGCAGCCCGTCGAGAAATGTTAGGCGGGCGGGACGCCGAAATAGAGGAAGCCGTAGGCCTCGTCACGGGCGTGGATGCCGGCCTCACGCAAGGTGACATCCCAGTCGCCCGTGCAGGCGGGATCATTCTGCTGCATACCGTGATCAGCAACGAGCACGAACGCGCAGTCGTCGAAGCTCCCTGACCGCTCTACGGCGGCGAGGATCTCGCCAAGGCGTCCGTCGCTGTCGCGCACGGACGCAGCCGCGATCTCGGAATACGGGCCGCCTTCGTGCATCGCCGCGTCGGTGAGCGTGAAGTTGCACCACATGAACCGCGGCACGGGGTATTCGACGTCGCGATACCGCCCACCAAGGATGCCGAGGGCTTGGTCGGTACCCATGTGGTCGACGACCGACGACCATGAGTAGTCCTTGGACGGCCGAACGAACCGCTCGGTCGTGTGCGGCAACCCAAACGGGTCGCGCGGAATCGGCGGCACCTCGCCCCGCCGGAAGAAGTCGAACGTGGAATAGCTCGCGCCGCGATCGCACGGCTCGTTCACCGACGCGGTGAACGCGTCGGGCCATGTGCGATGCACTGCATCGTGGATCGTCTCGATGTCGGGCGCGAGGTGTTGCATGCACCATGGCCAGGTCGCCGAAGAGTTTGTGATCACCTGCTCGCCGGCGGCCCGGTCGTACCACGCGTTGTTGAGGATGCCGTGATGACCGGGATGCGCGCCCGTCAGGATCGACGTGTGGTTCGCCAGCGTGACCGTCGGCAACGACGCCATCGCCCCGTGCGCGTACGCGGTGCCGCGGTCGATCAACCGCGCAACGTTCGGAGCTTCGCCGCGCGCGGCCATGTCGTACAGCACGTTGGCGTTCGTGCCGTCGAACAACACACCGATGACATGGCGAGGCCGCTCGGACGGATCGAGCACGTCGTCGAGCACGCGACCGTCCTGGCGCGCGACATACCGGCCGTCACGAAGCGGCGCACACCCGAGCAGAGCGGCGATCGTGGGTGCGACGTCGACCAGCCGTGCCGCGCGGCACCAGCCCGTCGGCGCGGACGCCTTTCCCCGCGATCACGAATGGTGCGCGCGCCTGGACCAGGCCGAGCGAGCCGTGCTCACCGATGTGGCCGCCCTGGTCCTCCCAGTTGTGCGCGGCCGAGTGCAGAACACAGAGATCGGGAGCGGCCGCGGCATCGAAGAGCTGGGCGATGTGCTCGAACGCGAACGGGTACGCGTTGTCGCTGCGATGCGGATGCGGCCGGCGCTGCTCCTCGGCGAGCGGCGTGAACGTGCCGGTCGATTGGTCGGCGAGCGGGTCGTGGCCCTCGACGGCTACCCGCTCGAAACCGTCCGCGGCGCTGCGAAACGTGACCCGGCCGTCGTGGGTGCGCGCCTCGTACACGCCGTCTCGATGCCAGCAGACCATGTCGACGATGGGATCGAGCGCACTGTCGCACAGGACGGTGAGGGCAGCTTCGGCGGCGGCCCGAGAGGCGTCGGGGACCTCGTGGGGTGCGACGACATCGGTCATAGTGACATGGCTCCCTCGCTGCGCCATCCCTGGCTCCGCTGCGTCCGCACGGTGCGGAACTTAGACCGGTCCTCCCGAACCGGCTATCCTGTGTCGTTCGTCCGGCGGTGCCTGCGCGCACCCGGGCGCCCCGCAATCGAGAGAGTTCAGGTGCGCACGTTCACGCCCAAAGCCAAGGACATCACCCGGCAATGGCACGTCATCGACGCCGACGGCGCGATCCTCGGCCGGCTCTCCACCGAGGTGGCGACGCTGTTGCGAGGGAAGCACAAGCCGATCTGGGCCCCGCATGTCGACACGGGTGACCACGTGGTCATCGTGAACGCCGCCAAGCTCGCGATCGGTCAGCGCAAGCAGATGCAGAAGACGTACTTCCGTCACACCGGCTACCCGGGTGGCATCCGCAGCGAGAGCCTCGAGCACCTGATGGCGCGCAACCCCGAAAGGGTTGTGCGACTTGCGATCCGCCGGATGCTGCCGAAAGGCCCACTCGGTCGCCAAATGTTGAAGAAGCTGAAGGTCTACGCGGGCCCGACGCACCCGCACCAAGCGCAGCAGCCGGTCGTGCGGCCGCTGCCCGAGCGCGCCAAGGCGCGCACGACCTGATGACCACAGAGGACGCTACGTGAGCAAGCCCTTGATCCAGACGACCGGCCGGCGCAAGGAGTCGATCGCTCGCGTCCGTCTGCGCCCCGGCACCGGTCAGATCATCGTCAACGGCCGGCCGTTCCCGGCGTACTTCCCGATCCTCACGCACCAGGTGATCGCGAAGGAGCCGCTGCGCCTCACCCAGACCGAAGAGGTCTACGACGTCGACGCCACGCTCGTCGGCGGCGGCGTGAGCGGCCAGGCGGGTGCGATCCGGCTGGGAATCGCGCGGGCGCTCGTGGCGCTCGATCCCGACACTCGCGGCGTGCTCAAGAAGGCCGGCATGCTCACTCGTGACACGCGCGAGAAGGAGCGTCGCAAGTACGGGCTGAAGAAGGCGCGCAAGGCGCCGCAGTACTCGAAGCGCTAGGGCGTCGAGCCGGAGCCATGTGACGGTGCTGCGGTTCGGCACCGACGGCGTACGCGGCGACGCCGACGCCGATCTCACCTCCCCGCTTGTCATCGCATTGGGCCGTGCCGTCGCGCGCGCGCTGCGCCCGGCGCGCGCGCTCATCGGACGCGACACTCGCGCCGTCCGGTGCGCGGATCGAGAACGACCTGGCCCGAGGGTTGGCCGCCGAAGGAGTTGAGCCGATCTTCCTCGGCGTCCTGCCGACGCCGGCGATCGCGTTCCACGCTGCCCGTACCAACACACCTGCGGCGATCGTGTCCGCGAGCCACAATCCCTGGACCGACAACGGCGTGAAGGTCATCGGCGCCGACGGCCGCAAGCTGCCGGACGACGCCGAAGTGCGCATCGAAGCCGAGCTGCACGTGGTTGCCGAGTCGGACGCGCCCGCCGCTGTCGAGCACGCGGCCGCGCTGCCCGGCGCCGGCGCGCCGTACATCGGCCATCTGCTCGCTGCGCTCGACGGTCGCACCCTCGACGGCATGCACATCGTGCTCGACTGCGCGAACGGCGCCGCGTCCGAGGTCGGCCCCGATGCACTGCGCGCGGCCGGCGCGCAGGTGACGGTGCTGCACGCCCAACCTGATGGACGCAACATCAACGCGTCGTGCGGGTCGACCCATCCCGCGTCGCTGCAGCGGAGCGTCCGTGAGCAGAGTGCCGCCCTGGGGCTCGCGCTCGACGGCGACGCCGATCGCGTGATTGCGGTCGACGAGCGCGGCGAGATCGTCGACGGCGACCAGATCATGACGATCACGGCGCTCGACCTGCACGAGCGTGGGCAGCTTCGCGGCGACGCCGTCGTTGCCACTGTGATGTCGAACATCGGCCTGCGCCGCGCGTTGAGCGCCGCCGGCATTCAATTGATCGAGACGCCCGTCGGCGATCGCTACGTCGTTGCGGAGATGCAGGCGCGTGACCTGGCCGTCGGCGGCGAGCAGTCGGGGCACATCGTGTACGCCGACTACGCGACCACTGGCGATGGGCTTCTGACCGGCTTGTTCCTCTGCGACGCGGTGCGCCGCTCCGGACGGCCGCTGTCGTCGTTGGCAGCGCAGATGGTTCGGTACCCGCAACTGCTGGTGAATGTTCCCGTCGCCCGGCGCGTCGACCTCGACGATGCACGAGCGCTCTGGGACTGTGTCCGTTCGATCGAGGCCGAGCTCGGTGATGACGGACGCGTGCTGGTGCGAGCCTCCGGAACCGAGCCGCTCGTGCGCATCATGGCGGAAGCACCCTCACAAGAGGCGGCGGAGCGGGCGGTGGAGCGACTGCGGCGCGTGGTCGAAACGGAGTTCGGGACGGTCTGATCCCTCTACAATCGATCTCGATGTGCGGCATCGTGAC
Source organism: uncultured Actinomycetes bacterium (assembly GCA_963837155.1). Taxonomy (GTDB): domain Bacteria; phylum Actinomycetota; class Acidimicrobiia; order IMCC26256; family PALSA-610; genus DASQHW01. The sequence continues at coordinate 1,166,731 of CAWIMB010000001.1, forward strand.
CGTGGTCCGCCACCGCGGCGATCGCAGCACCCCGGATCTCGCGGCCCTCGTCGCCGCGCTTGACGGGGTCGAGGCGTCGTTGCGCGCGGGTGAGGGACGGCCTGCGACGCTCGACGAGGCCGCGCGAGCGTTGGCCGCGGTCGATCACGAACTGCTCGTGGGTGACGGGATCGGTGCACTTGTCGCCGACCCGGTGCACCGGGCCGCGCTCGAGCACCGGGCGGAGGCGTGCTCGAAGCTCCTGGGCGCCATCGAGACCAGGCTCGACGCGGGTGCTCTCGACGGCGACGAGATCGAGGCCGTCAACGCGGCGCTCATCGCATGCAAGGACGCGGTGTGGGCGATCCGCAACGATCGCATCGGTGCGGCACGCGCAGTGATCGATCTCATCGGCAGTGCACCGTGCGGGCCTGCGGCCCTCGCCGCGTTCCACTCCATTCAGATCGCGCTGTCCGCTCTGGATCGCCTCGAGGTGCGAGGCCGTGACTCGGCCGGGCTGCACGTGATGGTCACCGATCACGGGCTCGATCTCACTGATCCGACGATCGCTGGCCTTCTTGCCGACCGAGCCACCGATCCGTTGTTCACGACCGGTGCCGTGCGCGCGCCGGGCGGGCATCTCAGCTTCGTGTACAAGACCGCGGCCGAGATCGGCGAGCTGGGCGACAACACCGACCGCCTCCGCGCCCAGATCCGAGACGACGAGCTCTTGCGTCTGGCACTGCGCGCCGATGCCGCCGACGCGTCGGTGCTCGCGCACACGCGTTGGGCGAGCGTCGGCATCATCTCCGAGGCCAATGCCCACCCGCTGAACGAGGAGGAGCTCGACAACGTCTCACGGCCGTTCGTCGCGGCCGCGCTCAACGGCGACGTCGACAACTACGCGGACCTCAAGGCGCTCGAAGGCCTCCAGTTCCCGCCGGAGGTCACGACCGACGCGAAGGTCATCCCGGCGCTGGTCGCGCGGCGTCTGCAACGCGGCGGCACACTGGCCGAGGCGTTTCGTGCGACGGTGGCGTCGTTCGAGGGATCGGTTGCGATCGTCGCCCAGTCCGCCGCCGACCCCGACAAGATGCTGCTCGCGCAACGGGGGAGCGGCCAAGCCTTGTACGTCGGCTTCGCTCCCGAAGCGTTCGTCGTTGCGAGCGAGCCGTATGGCCTCGTGGCCGAATGCCAGACGTATCTCCGGCTCGACGGTGAGACGATGCTCGAGCCCGGCAACCCCGCGAGCCAGGGTCAGGTCGTCGTGCTCGACCGCACGCGTGCGGGCTCGATCGACGGCGTGCAGCGGCTGTCGTACGACGGTCGCGAGCTTCCAGTGACCGACCGCGACCTGCAGCACGCGCAGATGACGACACGCGACGTCGATCGCGGTGAGGCACCGCACTATCTGTTCAAGGAGATCACCGAGGCCCCGGCGTCGTTCCGCAAGACGCTGCGCGGCAAGATCGTCGAGCACGATGGTCGACTCGACGTGCACCTGCCCCCCGAGTCGTTGCCGGCTCCGGTGCTCGAGCGGCTGCGGTCCGGCGTAGTACGGCGGGTGCTCGTCATCGGGCAGGGAACCGCGGCGATCGCGGGGCAGAGCCTCGCGCACGCGTTGCGCGGTGCGACTTCGAGTGTGCGCCTTTCGATCGACGCCCTTACGGCAACCGAACTTTCCGGCTTCGGTCTCGCTGCCGACATGCGCGACACGATCATCGTTGCGATCTCACAGTCGGGGACCACGACCGATACGAACCGGACCGTCGACCTTGCCAGATCGCGCGGCGCGCTCGTGATCGCGATCGTGAACCGCCGGCAGAGCGATCTCGTCGACAAGGCAGACGGTGTGCTGTACACGTCCGACGGTCGTGACGTCGAGATGAGCGTCGCGTCGACGAAGGCGTTCTACTCGCAGGTCGCGGCCGGATTCTTGCTCGCGTACGCGCTCGCCGGTGAGCTCGGAGCCGCCGACGCCGCGGCCCGCACATACCGTGCCGAGCGTCTGGGTGCACTCCGGGAGCTGCCCGACGCGATGATCGCGCTCATTGCCCGCCGGAGTGCGATCGCGGCTGCTGCGCAGCGCAACGCGCTGGCGCGCCGCTCGTGGGCGGTGGTCGGCAACGGCGTGAACCGGGTCGCGGCCCAGGAGATCCGGATCAAGCTTTCGGAGCTCTGTTACAAGTCGATCGCATGCGACGTTACCGAGGACAAGAAGCACATCGACCTTTCGGCCGAGCCGATGATTCTCGTGTGTGCGGCGGGCCTGCGGGGGTCGAATGCCGACGACGTCGCCAAGGAGATGGCGATCTATCGGGCGCACAAGGCCGCGCCCATCGCGATCGTCGATGACGGCGAAGCGCGGTTCGGTTCGGCGCTCGAAACAATCGCGGTTCCCCAGGTGCATCCCGATCTCGCATTCGTGCTGTGCACGATGGCCGGGCACCTGTTCGGGTACGAGGCCGCGCTGGCGATCGACGCGTCAGCGCGGCCGCTGCGCGAAGCACGCGGCTGCATCGAGCACACGCTGGCGGCGGCCCGGCGCGGGCGAGATCCGATCGAAGCGCTCGCCGGTCAGCTGGAACCGCTCGCGGCCCAGTTCTTCGACGGGCTCGGCACCGGCAGCTACGACGGCGCCCTCGAAGCGGGTACGGCGGTGCGGCTCGCATCGGTGTTCCGCTACACGACCGGCATCGTGCCGCTCGACGCATATCAAATCGAGTTCGGCAAGGTCGGCACGCCGAGCACGGTGATCGAGGACCTCACCGCGGCGTTGACGAAGGCGATCGAGGAACTGACGCGTCCGATCGATGCAATCAAGCATCAGGCGAAGACCGTCACCGTCGGGATCTCGCGGTCCGACGAGACGCTGCTCCACGTGCGGCTCGTGCAGGAGGTCCTCACGACCGGCGCACCGCGCGACAGCCTCACGTATCGGGCGCTGCGCACGCTGGTTGCGCTCGACCCGACAGTCGACGCGGTGCGGGGTTGGACCCGTTACAACATCACCGGCGACACGATCCATGTGATCGATCGCGGCGGGATCGCACGCGACATTCCGTCGCGGACGGACGCCTACCCGGTGCTGCGCGGTACCAAGCACCGCGCCGCGAGCGAGCGCGAAGTGACGGTCGCGCGGCGGTGCCGACGGCCGCACGCTGATTCTCGTTCCCGAGGTGAAGGGCAATCAGACGACAGGTCTCACGCTGCTGCACGTGCAGTTCCGCCACCGGCTGCCGGGTGATGTCGCGCGCCGCGTGCTCGAGGGCTATCGCGAGCGCTACCGGGCAATCGCCGACCAGGTCACCGAGACCCAGCCGGTGATGCGCGACGACGTGCTCGGTACGATCGATCTCGTCGAGCTGCTGACCGACCCGGTCGTCGCGCTCGCTGACCACTGGCGGAAATAGGGCGTGAAGCCCGTCCTGACTCCGGGCGAGATGGCGGAGGCCGACCGGCGCGGCGATCGCGGCGGGAACACCGGAAGCCGTGCTCGTCGACCGAGCGGGGGCCGCGGTGGCGCGCCACGCGCGGCGGATGCTCGGGGGCTCGTACGGCCGGCGCGTCGTCGTGGTGGCCGGCAAGGGCAACAACGGTGCCGACGGCGTCGTGGCCGCGCGGCGGCTGCGCGACCGCGGGGTCGGTGTCGATGTGTTCTTCCTCGCGGACGGGATCGACCGCACCGCGTTCGACCGGGCGGCCGCGCGTTCCGACCTCGCGATCGACGCAATGTTCGGCACCGGCTTTCGGGGAACCTTGGTCGGTGACGCCGCGTTCGTGGCGCACGCGCTTGTGGACGCAACGTCGACGCTCTCGGTCGATATCCCGTCGGGCGTCGACGGGACGACGGGTGAAACGCGCGGCGATGCCGTTGCCGCGGCCGAGACCGTGTGCTTCGCGGCGTTGAAACCCGGACTGCTCTTCGAACCCGGGCGGCGCCACGCGGGCCGCGTCCAGGTCGTCGATATTGGCATTGCTGTCGGGAACCCCGCGCTGCATGTGCTCGAGGTCGGCGACTTGTATCTGCCTTCTCGAACCTCGGACGCGCACAAGTGGACGTCCGGGGCGCTGATCGTCGGCGGATCGACCGGCATGGTCGGCGCCCCGTTGATGGCGAGTCACGCGGCCTCCCGCAGCGGTGCCGGCATGGTCGTGTGTGCGCTTCCCGGTGCGGACGCGGCGGCGCGGGCGTCGGCAGGTGAGCTCGTGGCCCGGGCGCTCCCCGCGACGCACGATGGCAATCTCGACACCGAGGCAGCGGGCGTGGTGCTCAAGGACATCGAACGGTTCCACGCGGTTGCGATCGGCCCGGGCCTCGGTCGCGACGAGCGCACGCAGGCGGCAGTGCGCCAGATCGTCGCCGAATGCGCGGTGCCGATCGTCGTCGACGCCGACGCGCTCAATGCGCTCGCGGTCGACCTCGATCCGCTTCGCCGCAGACACCGCGCCGGTCTTCCCGTCGCGATCCTCACGCCGCACGCCGGTGAGTACGCGCGGCTCGCGGGGAAGCCGGTGGGCGCCGATCGGGTCGCCGCGGCGCGCGACCTTGCCGCCCGGACCGATGCGATCGTGTTGCTCAAGGGCCCGGGCACAGTCATCGCGACGCCCGACGGCACCACGATCGTCAACTGCACGGACATGCCCACGCTCGCGACCGCCGGCACCGGCGACGTGCTCACCGGGATCATCGCCGGACTGCTCGCGAACGGCGCGTCACCGTTTGCCGCCGCCGCGACGGGCGCCTACGTACACGGCCGGGCCGCGCACGCCGCCGGCACGGCCCCGGACCTCGTTGCAACCGACCTGCTCGGCGCGCTGCACCCTACGCTGAACGCCTTGCGGTCGGGATCCGACCCCTGGGAGGAATGAATGCCCGCCGACACGCTGGTGCGTGACGTCATGTCGACGAACCTGACTTCGGTTCGCCCCGACGCGTCGGTGAACGACGCGGCGGATCTTCTCGCCGAGAAGGGCATCGCCACCCTGCCGGTCATCGACGAGACCGGCAAGCTCGTCGGCGTCCTGCGTGACGACGACCTCATCGCGTCGGAAGCACGAGTGCATGTGCCGACGTTCTTCAATTTTCTTGGCCTGGGGGTGCCGTTCCCAGGTGAGATGAAGCACCTCGAGCACGAGCTCAAGAAGATCGCGGGCGCATCGGTGCGCGACGTCATGGACGACGAACCACCGACGATTCGCCCGGACCAGACGCTCGAGGACGTCGCGACCTTGATGCACGAGCGGAACGTGAACAGCGTTCCGGTCGTCGATAGAGATGGCAAGGTCGTCGGCATCGTGGCGCGCGCCGACCTCGTGAGATTCATCGCGCGGACCACATGAGCACGCGCGTGCACCGGCCCGTGTGGGCCGAGATCGACCTCGCGGCGGTACGGGCCAACGTCCGTGCGTTCGATGCAACGGTCGCGCCGGCTCGCGTGTGCGCGGTGGTGAAAGCAGACGGGTACGGGCACGGAGCAGTCGCGGTCGGCCGGGCCGCGCTCGACGGAGGTGCGAGCGTGCTTGCCGTCGCGCTGGTCGAAGAAGGCGTGCAGTTGCGCGACGCCGGTATCGACGCCCCGGTCCTCGTCCTCTCGGAACCGGTACCCGAGGCCGCCGAAGCCGTCATCGCATACCGCCTCACTCCCGTCGTGTACACGACCGCGGGGATCGACGCGCTCGCGAAAGCGGCCGCGACGCACCAGGCGTCGGAGCCGCTCGGCGTGCACGTCAAGGTCGACACCGGCATGCACCGCGTCGGCTGCACACCGGCGGAGGCGGCTGATGTCGCCGCCCATGTGGTCGAGCGGCCTGAGCTGTCGCTCGCCGGTGTGTGCACGCACTTCGCCGTCGCCGACGAACCCGGCAACAACTACACCGATGAGCAGCGCCGGCGGTTTGAGCAGGTACTCGATGGATTGCGGGCACGTGGGCTCTCGACCGGCATCGTGCACGCCTGCAATTCGGCGGCGGCTCTGACCGCGCCTGCCGCGCGCTACGACTTGGTACGTATCGGCATCGGCGTCTACGGCATCGCGCCCGCGCCGGTGCTTGCAAACCGCATCGAGCTCGCGCCCGCGATGTCGGTGAAGGCACGTGTCTCTCACATGCAACAACTGCCGGCCGGTGAGCGCATCTCGTACGGCCTCCGCTACGAGACGTCGCGTTCGACGCGGGTCGTCACCGTGCCCATCGGGTACGCAGACGGCGTCCCGCGCGAGCTGTCGGACCGCGGCGGCGAGGTGCTGATCCGGGGTTCCCGCCACCCGATGGCCGGAACCGTGACGATGGACCAGCTGATGGTCGACGTCGGCGATACACCGGTCGAGGTCGGCGACGAGGTGGTGTTGATCGGCCGGCAGGGCGACCAGCACATCTCGGCCGACGAATGGGCGGCGCGCATGAACACGATCGCCTACACGATCGTCTGTGGTGTCGGCCCCCGCGTGCCGAGGGTTCACACGTGAGCTTGATCAAACGAGCGACGATCGCAGCGGGGGCCATGGGCGGCCTCGCGGGCGCGGCGTATGTCGCGCAACGAACGGCTGCCCGCCGGATGAAGCGCGCCCCTGATGACGGAGCGCAGCGCGCCCTCGACGCTCCGATGTACCTCGACCATCGCCTGGAAACGTACGACCGCGGTTCGATCTACGTCGTCGAGACCGGCGATCGCGACAACCCGCCGATTGTCTTGTCGCACGGCGTCACGCTGTCGGTCCGCACGTGGTTCCATCAGTTGGAGGAGTTGCCGAAAGAAGGGTTCCGCACGATCGCCTTCGACCACCGCGGTCACGGACAGTCGGTGCTGGGTGACGCGGGCCACTCGGTCGAGAATCTCGCCAAGGACGTGAAGACGGTTGTGGAGGGCCTCGACCTCCGCGACGCGGTGCTCGTCGGTCACTCGCTCGGCGGGGTCGCAGTGCAGTCGTTCGTCATCCGCTATCCCGAGATCGCGGCCGAACGCGTCGCGGGCATCGTGCTCCTGTCGACGCTCGCGCGTACCGTCCTCGGGTCCCGCTCGACCCGCACGAAGGCCCGAATCGAGAAGCTGACGGGTGTCGTGCCCGACGTGCAATGGTTCTGGGAGGGGCCGAACATCGGCTTCCTCGCGGCCCGCGTGGGGTTCGGCAAGTACGCACGCCCGAGCCACGTCGAGCTCGTGCGACGAATGATGGCCGAGTGCCCGGCTGAGACTCGTCGCGACACGCCAGCGCGTGCTCGTCGGTCTCAACCTCACGCGTGACCTCCCGAACGTGCGCGTGCCGACCCTCGTGATCGGCGGGACCGCGGACGTGCTCACGCCGCCGTCCGAGGCCAAGCGCATCGCACGGCTGATTCCCGGCGCGCGCCTCGAGTTGCTGCGCGGCGGTGGTCACATGCTGATGTTCGAGCAGACCGAGACGCTCAATCAGTTGATCGTCGACTTCGCACGCGAAGTGCGGACGCAGCGGAGCCAGGGACGGCGCAGCGAGGGAGCCGTGTAGTGGTACGCGCCCTCCGCAACTCGGCGGCGTGAGCAGTTTCCCGATTCCGGGGGTGCGGGCCGGGCACGTGACGCGCGGCGGCACCGGCGTAACCGTCATGCTGTTCCCGAGCGGGAGCATCGCGTCGGCCGACGTGCGCGGTGGCGCACCCGCGACAAGGGAGATCGATGTGCTCGACCCCCTGCGCACGGTCGAGTGCATCGACGCGGTCGTGTTCGCGGGCGGCAGCGCATTCGGGCTCGCGGCGGCCGATGGCGTCATGCGCTACCTCGCCGAGCGGGGGCAGGGCTACCCAACCGCCACCGGACCGGTCCCGATCGTGCCGGCCGCATGCATCTTCGATCTCCCCGAGTCGGGCGGTGCGGTGCCGACCGCGGACGACGGTGAGGCCGCGGCGGTTGCCGCGGCGCGGGACGAGCCGCTCGCGCTCGGACGCGTCGGCGCGGGAACGGCCGCGACCGTCGGCAAGTGGCGCGGCCGGGAGGGAGCGCTTCCCGGCGGGGTCGGTGTCGCGTCCGCAACCGTCGACGGCGCTCGGGTCGCGGCCCTCGCAGTAGTGAACGCGGTAGGCGACGTCATCGCGGCCGACGGCCGGGTGCTGGCGGGATCTACCGCGCCGCCCGACGTGCCGGCGTTCCCGACGCCGGCACCCTTCGAGGAAGACGCCGCTCGCGCCAACACCACCTTGTGCGTCGTCGTGACCGATGGGCGCTTGAGCAAGGCTGCCTGTGCGCTGATCGCGCAGAGCGCACACGACGGGTTTGCGCGCGCACTGCGGCCCGCACATACGCGCTTCGACGGCGATCTCGCGGTGGCGGTCGCGACCGGCAGGGTCGAGGTGAACGTCGACCGCTTGCGCATCGCGGCCGCCGATGTCGTGGCCGATGCGATCCGGTCATTTGGTCGCTAACCTGACGAGGTTCTGGTGCCCCCTCCCTCGGGAGCCTCGTGACGTCCGATTCGCATCCCGCGCACGGGGCCGGTGCGACCCTCGAGGAGGTCGCCACCGCGTCTCTCTTGTGCACGTTGTGCAAGCTCGCGACCGGTCGAACGCAGGTGGTCTTCGGAGTCGGGCGTTCGGATGCCGATCTGATGTTCGTGGGTGAAGGACCGGGCGAGCAGGAAGATCTGAAGGGCGAGCCGTTCGTGGGTCGAGCCGGTCAGTTGCTCACGCAGCTCATCGAGGGCATCGACCTGACGCGCAACGACGTCTACATCGCCAACGTCGTGAAGTGCCGTCCGCCCGGAAATCGCGACCCGCAGCCCGACGAGATCGAGGCGTGCGCACCCTGGCTCGACCGGCAGCTCGAACTGATCCGGCCGAGCGTGATCGTGACGCTCGGGAACTTCGCGACGAAGCTGCTGCTCCAGACCAAGGACGGCATCACGAAGCTGCGCGGCCGCGAGTTCGGCTTCTCGCGGGCGGGTCACGACGCGGTGTTGATCCCCACGTACCACCCCTCCGCGGTGTTGCGCTCGGGCGGCAAGGCGTTGGCCGAAGCGCGGGCGGACTTCGTCCACGTGAAGCGCGCGCTCGCCCGGCTCGCATGATGCTCACGACACGGGGCGGTCACGAAACGGAGTCGGTCGGCGTAGCGCTCGGCGCATTGCTGCGCCAAGGCGACCTCGTCGTGCTCGGCGGCGACCTCGGCGCGGGCAAAACAACCTTCGTGAAGGGCGTCGCGCGTGCGCTCGGAGTTCGCGATCCCGTCACGAGCCCGACGTTCACGATCGTGCAGGAATACGACGGCCCGGTTCCCGTCGCGCACGTCGACATCTACCGGCTGCGACGCGTCCAAGAACTGCACGATCTCGGGCTGGAGGAGATGCTCGACGACCGGGTCGTACTCGTCGAGTGGGGAGATGTCGTCGCGCCGTTGTTGCCGCGCGAACGCATTGATGTGCAGCTCCGGATGGGCGATGAAGCCGACACGCGCACGATCGAGATCTCGGCGCAGGGCCCGGGCTGGGCGGCGCGGCGGCGCGCGCTCGACGGCGCGCTCGATGCAGTCGGGAGGACATGATGCTGCTGCTCGGCATCGACACGTCGACCCGCCGCGTCGGCGTCGTGCTCGCGAATGAGCACGGCATGCTCGGTCGCGTCGAGCTCGGCAGTACCGCCGACAAGAGCCCGCCGCGGCACGCCGAGAATCTCGCACCGGCGATCGCGTGGTGTTGCGAGCAGTGCGACGTGAAGCTCGGGCAGCTGTCGGCGATCGCGGTCGGTACCGGTCCCGGCATGTTCACCGGGTTGCGGGTTGGTGTCACGACAGCCAAAGTGCTCGCGCAATCGCTGCGCATTCCCGTGATCCCGATTCCGAGTCTCGACTTGCTCGCGTATCCATTGCGTTATGCGCACTCCCTCGTCGTCGCAACGATCGACGCGCGTCGCAACCAGTTGTACTGGGCGATCTACCGGCCGCTTCCCGGTGGCGTGCAACGAGAGTCGGAGTTCGAGCTCGGCTCGCCCGACGAGCTCGTTGCCGAGCTCGAGGCGCGCGGAGACGACGCGATTCTTTGCGGCGACGGGGTGCTGCGCTTTCCGGCCGCATTCGCGCACCTGGGACGACGGGTCGCGATCGCGGGGCCCGCGCACGCGTCGCCCAGCCTCACTGCGCTCGCCGAGCTCGCGAGCGCGCGCTTCGAGCGTGAGGAGTTCTGCTCGGCGAGCGAGGTCCTGCCCCTGTATCTCCGGCGCAGCGACGCCGAGATCGAATGGGAACGGAAGGGGGCGTGATGGCGACCGCGCGCGAAAGCCATCGAACCCCTCGAGGTGCACATCGTGCCGATGCGCCGGCGCCACCTGCGGAGCGTGGTTCGGATCGAGTCCCAGGTGTATCCGCGACCGTGGACCCAGTCGTTGTTCGTGAGTGAGCTCGCGTTGCGGTCGACACGCGCGTACTTCGTCGCGAAGGTGGGACGCGAGATCGTCGGGTACGGCGGTCTGATGTTGTCGATGAACGACGGGCACGTCACGACGATCGCCGTTGATCCAGCATGGCAGCGCCATTCGATCGGGACGCGTTTGCTGCTCGCGCTGGCACGAGAGGGAATCGAGCGCAACGCGACCGCGCTCACGCTGGAAGTTCGCTTGTCGAACCGCGCTGCGCAGGAGATGTACAAGCGATTCGGGTTCATGCCGGTCGGAGTCCGCAAGGGCTACTACGCCGACACGGGGGAGGACGCGCTTGTCATGTGGGCGTACGAGGTGAGCGAACCGCCGTACGCGCGACTGCTCGACGGCCTCGCACGTCGCGTCGAGGGAACGACCGTCGTCGAGCGCCCGAAGGGCTGGTGAGCGTTCGCGGTGCGGATCCTGGGCATTGAGACGTCGTGTGACGAGACCGCGGCTGCCGTCGTCGACGACGGCCGCATCGTGCGATCCTCGGTGGTCGCGAGCCAGGCCGATCTGCACGCGCGCTTCGGCGGTGTGGTGCCCGAGATCGCGAGCCGGGCACACGTCGAGCTCATCGGTGACGTCATCGAGGAGGCTCTTGTCGAGGCGGGTACCTCGCTTGCCGAGCTCGACGCGGTCGCGGCAGTGCACGGGCCGGGGCTGGCCGGCGCCTTGCTTGTCGGCGTCAGCGCGGCGAAGGCGATCGCGCTGGCTGCCGAGCTGCCCTACGTCGGCGTGCATCACCACGAGGCGCACATCTACGCGGCGCTGCTCGAGGAGCCCGGGCTCGAGCCACCACTGGTGACGCTCGTCGTGTCCGGCGGGCACACGCTGTTGATCGCGATGGACGGCCACGGCTCGTATCGCGTGCTTGGCCAGACCGTCGACGACGCGGCCGGGGAAGCCTTCGACAAGGTCGCCCGCTTTCTCGGTCTCGGCTATCCCGGCGGTCCCGCGGTTGACCGGGTCGCGCGCGACGGCGATCAGCACGCGATCGCGTTCCCGCGCCCGATGATCGACGAGGGATACGACTTCTCGTTCTCGGGCCTGAAGACGGCAGTCGTCCACTACGTCCGCACGCATCCTGACGTCGCAGTGGCGGACGTCGCCGCTTCGTTCCAGGCCGCGGTCGTCGACGTGTTGATCGAAAAGCTGTTGGCCGCGGCGCGCGATCTCGGGGTCGGCACCGTCGTGGTCGGCGGGGGCGTGGCTGCCAACTCGCTCCTGCGCGAGCGCCTCCTCGACATTGCCGAGAAGGGCGAGGTCAAGGTGGTGCTCCCGAGCCTGGCGCTGTGCACCGACAACGCGGCGATGGTCGCCGCCGTCGCTGCGTACCGCCTGGAGGCCGACGGACCGACCCCGCTCGACGACGGCGCCACGCCGAACCTGCGCTTGCCGGAGGTGCGCCCGTCTTGATACGGTTAGCACTCGCAGGGGACGAGTGCTAACTCCCCCGGAACCCCGTCAGCCCGCCCAGATGGAGGCGCATCGATGAATTTGCAGCCGTTGGAGGACCGGATCGTCGTACGGCCCGCCGAGGCCGAGGAGACGACCCACAGCGGCCTCGTCATCCCCGACACCGCCAAAGAGAAGCCCCAGCAGGGAGAGGTGCTCGCGATTGGCCCCGGCCGTCGCGCCGAGAACTCCGGCGAGCTGATCCCCCTCGACCTCGCGGTCGGCGACACGGTGATCTACTCGAAGTACGGCGGGACCGAGATCCTGATCGACGGTGAGGACCTGCTGATCCTCAGCTCACGCGACGTGCTCGCCAAGACCACCGGCGACACCGGCGGCAAGAAGAAGAAGTAGTCGAGGGCCAACGCGCCAATGTGCGTGAGTTCCCAGGCCTGTGGGCCGGGAACTCACGCATGTTCGCGTTGGGCGATTTCCTTGGCCCACTTGTAGTCGGCCTTGCCGTTGGGCCCGCGCAGGACCTCGGGCACGAACACGAAGGTGCGCGGCCGCTTGAAGCGTGCGACCGATTCCATCGCACCCGTCAGCTCGTCCGCGGTTGCCGCCGCGCCGGCGTGGAGCGAGACCACCGCGGTGACGGCTTCGCCGAAACGGTCGTCGGGCACGCCGACGACCAGGCAGTCGGCGATCGCCGGGTGCAGCTTCACGGCTTCTTCGACTTCCTCCGGGTAGATCTTTTCGCCTCCGGAATTGATGACGACCGAGCCGCGGCCGAGCAGCGTGATCGTGCCGTCATTCTCAACGCTCGCGAAGTCGCCCGGCACCGACCAGCGCTGCCCGTTGATCACCAGGAACGTCTCGTCGGACTTCTTGCCGTCCTTGTAGTAGCCGACCGGGATGTGGCCGCCGACGGCGAGGCGCCCGACCTCACCTGAGCCGGGCACGACCTCGGTGCCGTCCTCCGTGAACACCTTCGTTCGGGCACCGATCGAGAACTTCGCCGTCTTCTGCTCGGCCCCGGGCGCACTGATCGATCCTGCGAAGCCCACGCCTTCGCTGGAGCCGAGCGAGTCGAGGCACACGAAGTGGCCGCGCTTCATCAGCGCCTGTTTCACCTCGGCCGACCACATCACTCCGGAGCTGATGATCAGGTCGATCGACGAGAGGTCGTACGGCTTGCCGTTCTCCTCGGCTTCCTCGAGCGCGCGAACCATCGGCTTGGCGAACGCGTCACCGACGATCGCCATCTGCGTGACGCGCTCGCGCTGCACAGTTTCCCAAAGCTCGTGCGCGTCGAAGTGCCGGCCGACGAGCGTGACGACCGCGGCGCCGAGGAACAGCGCTTGGAAGCTGCTGAACGCGCCGGTGCCGTGCATCAGCGGAGAGGCGGGGAGATGCACACGGTTCGCGCCCGCGTCGACGAGCTCCTTCGCGATCGGGCCCGCGCCGCTCGATTGGTCCGGCCGGCTCTTGCCGACCAGCGGGTACGTCCCCTCGCCGAGCACGCCGAACATGTCCTCGGCGCGCCACATCACGCCCTTGGGCATGCCGGTGGTGCCACCGGTGTAGAGGAAGTAGAGGTCGTCGCCGCTGCGCGAGATGCGCGGCATCGGCTCATGCTCGGCAATGAGCTGTTCATACGGCACCGCGAAGTCCTGCGGGGCGCTGCCATCGTCGACCTGGATCCACAGCTTCACCTTGGGGGCGCGGTCCCGCACCTTGGCAACGCGATCGCCGAGCGAACCGTGGAACAGCAACGCCTCGGCGTCGGAATTGTCGAGGAGGTACACGAGCTCGTCCTCGAGATACCGGTAGTTCACGTTCACCGGCACACCACGCATCTTGAACGTGGCGTACACCCCCTCGTTGTACTCGTTCCCGTTGTAGAGGTACGACGCAACCTTCGAGTTCGGTGCCAGTCCGGCCGCGGTGAACGCGTCGGCAAGCCGCGCGGCACGGTCGTCGAACTGCCGCCAGGTGACGCGCCGTTCGCCCTGGATCAGCACGGTGCGATCGGGGAGCGCGTCGCACACCGATTCGAAGACGTCCGCGAAGTTCCAATCCATAGTGAGCGGAGTCTTCCAGAACGTCGGTAGCCTCGTCACCGTGGCGAGTCGGCGCGGAGGGCAGCAACGGATTCCGCGGCCGCCGTCGTACCGGCCGGGTGCGCCCGCGCCGTGGGGCGAGCTCCCGCTCGAACGACGCACGATCACACTCGAAGAAGTGCGCGTCCGGCTGGCCGCGCTGCCGCCGCCCGCGGACGCACCCGCGCACGTTGCCGACGCGCGCGCGGCGGCGGTGCTCGTGCCGATGTTCGAGGCGGACGGCGAGGCCCACGTCGTGCTGATCAAGCGCCCGGAGACGATGCCGTCGCACAAAGGCGAGATCGCGTTCCCGGGCGGCAAGTTCGAGCCGGGCGTCGACGCTGATCTTCGTGCGGCCGCACTGCGCGAGGCGCACGAGGAGGTCGGCATCGCGCCCGGCGACGTCGAGGTGATCGCCCAGCTCGACGGCATCGGCACCGTTGCGTCGCGCTTCACGATCACGCCGTTCGTGGGATTTCTCCGCGAACGTCCGGTGCTGACACCGAACGCGTTCGAGGTTGAGCGGGTTTTGATCGTGCCCTTGTCGGAGCTGCTCGACGCCGACCGGTACCGCGAGGAACGGTGGGACACGTGGGTTGATGACCTCAACGTGCATTTCTACGAGCTCGACGACGAGACAGTGTGGGGCGCGACCGCAAGGATCCTCACGCATTTCCTCGCGCACCTCGTTGCCGACAACTGAGTGGCGCTAGCGGGCGAGGAACACCTTCCAACCCGGGAACGTTGCGGGCGCGCCGTAGCCGTCGCGCACCTCGACGTCGAAACCCGCGGTCTCGAGCACCTGCATCACTGCGTCGACCTCGTAGAGGCGCAGGACGTGGTGTTCGTCGACGCGCCGGTACGCGCTGCCGTCGCGCACGAAGGTGCTGATCGCGCGTTCCAACACGCCGTTGTGCTCGACCGCGTGCATGCCGAGCGCCCAGGCGCGGTCGTCATCGTCGTGGAAGCGCTCCGTCCGTCCGGCCGGGCCGCCCCGACCGGGGGTCGACACGTCGAACATGAAGAGCCCGCCCGGAACGAGCGCTTCGCGCACGCGTGCGGCCAGGTGAGCGACGGCATCGAGGCCGGCGCGCGTATCGGTCGCGTAGTTCAACACTTCGCCCAGGGCCGTGACCGCGCATACGCGCTCCGGGAGGTCGACGTCGTGCACGGAGCCGACGGTAAGCGAGGCGCCCGGTGCGTTGGCGCGCGCGAGCTCGATCATGGCGGCGGACATGTCGACGCCGACGACCTGGTAGCCGGCATCCGAGACGATGCGAGCGAAGATCCCGGAGCCGCAACCAAGGTCGACGACCGGTCCCGTCCGGAGACCCGCGGTCGTCAGCTCGGCGAGGACGACCTCGGCCGCGTTCCGTGCCAGGTCGCCGAAGCGTGCATGGTGGATCGCTGCTTGTTCGGGCCCGTAGAACACGTGGACATTCTGGCGGCATCACAATGCGGCCACCGGCGGGCGGTAACCTCCTGGGTTCCAGGGGTGACGCGGAGACTCCGGAGGGGCCGTGGAAGTCGAGATCGGGATCGGCAAGTCGGGACGCCGGGCATACGGGTTCGACGACATCGCGATCGTGCCCAGTCGGCGCACCCGCGACCCCGAGGACGTCGACATCACCTGGGAAGTCGACGCGTACAAGTTCGAGCTCCCGATGATGGCTGCCGCGATGGACGGCGTTGTCTCGCCGGCGAGCGCGATCGAGATCGGACGGCTCGGCGGGCTCGCATGCGTGAACCTTGAGGGTCTGTGGACGCGCTACGAGGACCCGGAATCGGTGTTCGAGGAGATCGCGTCGCTGCCGCCCGAGAAGGCGACGCGCCGCATGCAGGAGCTCTACAACGAGCCCATCAAGGAAGAGCTCATCCCGCAGCGCATCCGTGAGGTCAAGGCCGGCGGCGTGACGGCATGCGCATCGCTCACCCCGCAGCGCGTCGAGCAGTACGCCAAGCACGTCCTCGACGCCGAGCTCGACGTCCTCGTCGTGCAGGGCACCGTCGTATCGGCCGAGCACGTCTCGCACGACCCGCAGCGACAGCCGCTGAACCTCAAGAAGTTCATCCGCGAGTTCGACCTGCCGGTGATGGTCGGCGGATGCGCCTCATATTCGACGGCGCTGCACCTCATGCGTACCGGCGCCGTCGGTGTCCTGGTCGGGGTCGGCCCGGGCCACGCGTGCACGAGCCGCGGTGTGCTCGGCATCGGTGTGCCGCAGGCCACCGCGATCGCCGACGCGGCCGGCGCGCGGATCCGTCACCTCGACGAGACCGGCGTTTATGTGCACGTCATCGCCGACGGGGGCATGCGAACGGGCGGCGACATCGCCAAAGCGATCGCGTGCGGCGCCGACGCGGTGATGATCGGCTCGCCCCTCGCCGGCGCGTACGAGGCCCCGGGCCGCGGCTACCACTGGGGGATGGCCACGTTCCATCCCACGCTGCCGCGCGGGGCGCGTGTGTTCGCGGGCCAGAAGGCGACGCTGGCCGAGATCCTCGTCGGACCCGCGCACGAGAATGACGGCACGCTCAACCTGTTCGGCGCGCTCCGCACGTCGATGGCAACGACGGGCTACGAGACCGTGAAGGAATTCCAGAAGGCCGAAGTGATGGTCGCGCCGGCCTTGAAGACCGAAGGCAAGTCGTTGCAACGGGCCCAAGGAATTGGAATGGCCGGCTCATGAATCACGACGCGGTGAGCGGAGCGCCGGAGGCGCGAAGCGAGCTCGCCGGAGTCGCGAGCGTCCGCGAGGCTGGTATCCAGCCGAGCAGCGAGCGGCGACAAAGAAGGATGGCCGGCACATGAAAACCGTCGGGACGTACTTCATTGTGTACGTCGCCGACATGGATCGTGCCACGCGCTTCTACACCGACGTGTTCGGCGCCGACGTCGGGTTCGCATCACCGCACTGGACGTCGTTGACGATCGCCGGTGTCGCGATCGGCCTGCATCCCGGCGCGCAGGGCGACCGGCGCGAGATCGGCTTGGGGTTCGACGTCGACGACGTCGACGCCGCGTGCGCAGCGGTCACGGCTGCCGGCGGCCGCGTCGTGAAGCCGCCCGAGCACCGACCGCAGGAGCGCATCACGATCGGCACGCTCGCCGACCCCGAAGGCAACGAATTCACGATCACGCTCTCCGGGACGCAGTGAGCGAACAGCCTGACCTCGTTCTTGTTGTCGATTTCGGAGCCCAGTACGCACAGCTGATCGCGCGGCGAGTGCGCGAAGCGCACGTCTACAGCGAGATCGTGCCGCGATCGATGCCGATCGCCGAGATGCTCGCCCGCCGGCCAAAAGCAATCGTCTTGTCCGGCGGCCCGGCGTCCGTGCACGTCGACGGCGCGCCCGACATCGATACCGCGATCTATAACTCGGGTGTGCCACTGCTCGGCATCTGCTACGGAGCCCAGCTCGTGGCGCGCGACTTGGGCGGCGAGGTCGCGAAGACCGGCGTGGGGGAGTACGGCCGCACCGAGTTGCACGTCGAAGGCTCTTCGCTGCTGCTCGCCGATCTTCCGGTGGAACAGATCGTGTGGATGAGCCACGGCGACTCAATCACGCGCGCGCCCGAAGGGTTCGCGGTGACGGCGCGCACGGATGCCGTGCCGGTCGCGGCGTTCGAGGATCGCGACCGCGGCATCTACGGCGTGCAGTTCCACCCCGAAGTCATGCACACCGAGCACGGGATGGAGGTGCTCAAGGCGTTCCTCTACGACGCGGCCGGCTGCCGGCCAACGTGGACGAACGTCTCGATCATCGAGCATGCGGTCGGAGAGATCCGCGCCCAGGTTGGTACCGAGCGCGTCATCTGCGGCTTGTCGGGCGGCGTGGACTCCGCGGTCGCGGCGGCGCTCGTGCACAAAGCCGTCGGCGACCAGCTGGTGTGCGTCTTCGTCGACACCGGCCTATTGCGCCTCGGCGAGGCCGAGCAGGTCGAGCAGACGTTCCGCGAGCAGTTCGAAGTCGAGCTCGTGCACGTCAAGGCCGCGGACAGGTTCCTCGGCGCGCTCGACGACGTCATCGACCCCGAGCGCAAGCGCAAGACGATCGGCGAGTTGTTCATCCGCGTGTTCGAGGAAGCAGCCCGCGACCTTGGTGACGCGCGCTATCTGGTTCAGGGCACGCTGTACCCCGACATCGTCGAGTCGGGCGGGGGCGACAACGCGAACATCAAGTCGCACCACAACGTCGGCGGCCTCCCCGACGACATGGACTTCGAACTCGTCGAACCGTTGCGCAACCTGTTCAAGGACGAGGTGCGCGAGATCGGCGAGGAACTCGGCTTGCCCTCCGACATCGTCTGGCGCCAGCCCTTCCCGGGGCCGGGGCTGGCAGTGCGCATCATCGGCACGATCACGCGCGAACGGGTCGAGATCCTGCAACAGGCCGACGCGATCGTTGTCGAGGAAATCCGGCGGGCGGGCTTGTATCGCGACATCTGGCAGAGTTTTGCGGTGCTCCCGGCGGTGAAGACCGTCGGGGTCATGGGAGACGACCGCACGTATGCGTACCCGATCGTGTTGCGTGCGGTGACATCCGACGACGCGATGACCGCGGACTGGGCGCGCCTGCCCTATGACGTCTTGGAACGGATCTCGAGCCGGACTATCAACGAGGTCCCGGGCGTGAATAGGGTCGCCTACGACATCACTTCGAAACCACCGGGCACGATTGAATGGGAGTGAACCGATGACATCGCTCAACGAGATCGCCCGCGCGTTGGTGGCACCCGGCAAGGGCATCCTCGCGGCCGACGAGAGTAGCGGCACGATCAAGAAGCGGTTCGACTCGATCGGTTGCGAGTCGACCGAGGATCGCCGGCGCGCGTACCGCGAGATGCTGTTCACGACCGACGGCGCGGCCCAGCACATCAGCGGCGTCATCCTCTTCGACGAGACGATCCGCCAGCAGGCGTCCGATGGTCGCCCGCTCGCGAAGATCCTCGAGGGACAAGGCATCATCCCCGGCATCAAGGTCGACAAGGGCACGACCAAATTGGCGAAGTCTCCCGACGAGCTCGTCACCGACGGCCTCGACGGCCTGCGCGTGCGCCTCGTCGAGTACCGGGAGCTGGGCGCCAAGTTCGCGAAGTGGCGCGCGGTGATCAACATCGGCGAGGGAATCCCAACGCCGTACTGCCTCGAAGTGAACGCGCACGCGCTCGCGCGTTACGCCGCGTTGTGCCAGGAGGAAAGCATCGTCCCGATCGTCGAGCCCGAAGTACTGATGGACGGCGACCACACGCTCGAGCGTTGCTTGCAGGTCACCTACGACACGCTGCACGAAGTGTTCGACGAGCTGTACGCGCAGCGCGTGGACTTCGAGGGCATGTTGTTGAAGCCGAACATGGTGGTACCCGGGAAGAAGAACGCGGAGTACCCCGCGCCTCCGAAGAAGGTTGCCGAGGCGACGGTCTCGTGCTTCCGCGCCGTCGTGCCGGCTGCCGTTCCCGGCATCGTGTTCCTGAGCGGCGGGCAAGGTGACGAGGAGGCGACCGCGAACCTCGACGCCATGAACAAACTCGGCCCGCACCCGTGGCAGCTCTCGTTCTCTTACGGCCGCGCCCTCCAGGCGCCCTCGCTCAAAGCGTGGAAGGGCAGCGATGCCAACATCGCGGCCGGCCAGGCCGCGTATCTCCACCGAGCGCAGATGAACGGACTCGCGCGGTCGGGGTCGTACAGCAGCGACGCCGAGAAGGCCGCCTCCTAGCCGTTCTTGATCTCGAGGTACTCCTTGAGCGCGCGGCGGTGCCCGTTCGCGCCCGAGCCGACGACGCCTCCGTCGCGCGCCTCTTTCACCGTTTTCTCGAGGTCGTTCAACAGGTCGTGCAGGTTGTCCTCGGGGCTGGCTTTCTCGACCTTGTCGAGTGACTCGTGGATCTTCTCCAGGTGCCGCCGCACCTGGCCGTACTCGTCGTCGAGCTTCTTGCGGGCCTCTTCGAGCGATTTCGCCATAGGAGTACCAGCTTAAAGTGCGAGCGCTGGTGCAGAGAGTGACATCGGCACGGGTGATGATCGGTGGCGAGACGGTCGGCGAGATCGGCGACGGGCTGTGCGTGCTCGTCGGCGTGACGCACTCCGATGACGCGGGCGTTGCCGGGAAACTGGCCTCGAAGGTCGCGAATTTGCGGGTGTTCGACGACGACGAGGGCGTGATGAACCGGTCCCTGCTCGACATGGGCGGTGCCGCGCTCGTGGTCAGCCAGTTCACGCTCTACGGCGACACTGCGCGTGGTCGGCGACCGAGCTGGGTCGAGGCGGCGCGGCCGGAGCACGCGGAACCGTTGGTCGGCGCGTTTGTGCGCGCGTTGGAAGCGCTCGGCGTGCCGGTCGCGACGGGCGTGTTCGGCGCGGACATGCAGGTCGCGCTCGTCAACGACGGGCCGGTGACGTTACTTCTCGAGGGCTGACATCGTTGTAATTCGCACCGGTACCATGAGTTCGTCATGGTGGACGTGCAACCCTCTCGGCCCCGGCGTGAGCTCGATCTCTCCGGGCTGAACCCTGCCCAGTACGAGGCGGTGACCCTGCCGCCGGGACCGGTGCTCGTCGTCGCCGGGGCGGGTTCGGGCAAGACCCGGGTGCTCACGCACCGGCTCGCGTACCTCGTTGCCGAGCTCGACGTCTCGCCGTTCGAGATCCTGGCGATCACGTTCACCAACAAAGCCGCGGGCGAGATGCGCGAACGCGTCGCCCAGCTCGTCGGCCCGGTCGGTCGGCGAATGTGGGTGTCGACGTTCCACTCGGCGTGCTCGCGCATCCTGCGCCGGGAAGCGACGTTGCTCGGCTATCGGTCGAGCTTCACGATCTACGACCAGGCCGACGCGCAGCGCCTCACCGACTGGGTCCGGCGTGACCTCAATCTCGACCCGAAGCGGTTCCCGGCCCGGCAACTGCACGCGCAGATCAGCGCGCTGAAGAACGAGCTCGTGTTGCCCGCGGAGTATGCCGAGATGGCCTCGGGGCCCGCCGAGCGGCGTGTCTCGGAGGTCTACACCGAGTACCAGCGGCGGTTGGCCGATGCGTCCGCGGTCGATTTCGACGACCTCTTGGTGCTCGCCGTGCGTCTATTCCGCGAGCACCCCGAAGCGCTCGCGCGTTACCAGCAGCGGTTCCGACACGTGCTGGTCGACGAGTTCCAAGACACGAACGTCGCGCAGTGGGAGCTCGTGCGGCTGCTCACGCAGGAGCACCGCAGCATCATGATCGTCGGTGACGACGCACAGTGTCTCGTCGCGGGCAGCGCGGTAACGATGGGCGACGGATCGCGAAAGCCCATCGAGCACGTTCGCGTCGGCGAATCGGTGATGTCTTGCTATGGCAGCGGGGACTTCCGGCCGGCGCGAGTTCTCCGTGTGCATGAGTCGGAACGGATCGCGGGGGTCGCGATCAGCCTGGCGAGCGGACGACGCTTGGTGAGCACTGGCGAGCACACGCACTTCGCGGGCTATCTCGCGGGACGAACCCCGCAGCTCCACATGACCTATCTCATGTGGAAGAACGGCATGGGCTTCCGGGTCGGGACCTCGCGTACGTACACAGCAGGTCAGACAAAGGCGATGCTTGGTCCTGCGATGCGCTGCAATTCCGAAGGCGCCGACGCAGTCTGGATCATTGGCACGCACTCCAGCGACGCCGAAGCGCGTCTCCACGAGGCAACACTCTCGGCGCGGTACGGACTCCCGATGCTTCCGTTTTATGCGCGACGCAGCGACCGCGCGAAGAACAGCCTCGTTGGGAATCAGGCACTGATCGATCGCTTGTATGCGGAGCTAGACACCGAGAAGGCCGGCTTGAGTCTGCTCGCAGACGAGAACTTGAGCTTTGACTATCCCCATCACATGCCGAACGGGCGCACCGATGCTGCGTCTGGGAAGCCCAGACGACGCCTCACGGTCGTGCTCTGCGGCGACCGGCGCGGAAGAAGCCCACTTCATCGGATCTCCCTCTTTGGCTACGACGACGAGGGCCGCCGCGCGCTCGAGCGCATCGGCCTCCGGCTTCAACCTGCTCGTAAGGGTTCGGCCGGATGGCGGTTTGAGAGGGCCACAACCGACATGGGCGTCATCGCGCGCACAATCGACGCGATCCGCGAAGTGCTCGACGTCCATGTTCGATGCGTCGCGCGAATCGCCCGGAACGAGGCGGTGACCTTCGGCAACTCGCTGCCGTTCATGCCGGCTGCGTCGGTGCGACCCGGAATGGTCATGGTCGACGAGCACGGGGAGTTCGACGTCGTGAGCGATGTTGAGTTCGTGCTGCTCGAGGCACCGGTCTTCGACCTCGACGTAGAACGCACGCACAACTTCATCGCCGACGGGATCGTCACGCACAACAGCGTGTACAAGTTCCGCGGGGCGGACTTTCGGAATCTGATGCGCTTCGAGGAAGCGTTTCCCGAAGCAACAGTGGTGGTACTCGACCAGAACTATCGCTCGACGCAGCGCATCCTCGAAGCGGCCAACGCTGTGATCGCAAACAACGTCACTACACGCAAGAAGCACCTCTGGACCGACAAGGGTGAGGGCGAGCAGATCGTCCGGTATCAGGGCGACGACGAGCACGACGAGGCGCAGTTCGTCGTTCGGGAGATCCACCGCCTGATCGACGGCGCCGAGTTTCGCTACGGCGACGTCGCGGTGTTCTACCGCACGAACGCGCAGAGCCGCGTGCTCGAAGAGGCGCTGGTGCGCTCGGGCGTGCCGTACCGCGTGTTCGGCGGCGTGAAGTTCTACGATCGGCGCGAGATCAAGGACGCGTTGGCGTATCTGCGCGCGCTCGTGAACCCTGACGACGAAGTGTCGTGGAAGCGCATCGTCAACACACCACGGCGCGGGGTCGGTGACACATCGGTCGCCAAGATCGACGCGTACGCGAACGGTGCGGGGCTGACGTTCCGGGCGGCGGCCGAGAACGCGGCGGCCGCGGGCGTGCACGGCAAGGCGTTGGGCGGGCTACGCGAGCTGCTCGACCTGATGGCCGAAGTGGAACAAGCTGCCGCCGGTGGTGTGGGCGCGACGCTCGAAGCGGTGCTCATCCGCAGCGGCTACCTCGCCGAGCTCGAGGCCGAGCGATCGGTCGAGGCGGCCGGGCGCGTCGAGAACTTGCAGGAGCTCGTCGGTTCTGCCCGCGAGTTCGATGATCAGATCGAGCAAGGCGACCTCGCGGGCCTGGTCGCGATCGGCGGCATCGGCGTCGGCGAAGAAAGCAGCGAGCCTCCCGGAGGACTCGCGCGCGTCCAAGCATTCCTGGAGGCCATCTCGTTGGTGACCGACCTCGACGAGAACGATCCCGAACAGAGCTCGGTCACGCTGATGACGTTGCATTCGGCAAAGGGCCTCGAGTTCCCCGTCGTCTTCTTGATCGGGTTGGAAGACGGCGTCTTCCCCCACGTGCGCAGCCTCGGCGATCCCGACGAGCTCGAAGAAGAACGACGTCTCTGCTACGTCGGCCTCACGCGCGCTGAGGAACGTTTGTATCTGTGCCACGCGTGGAGCCGGATGATGTTCGGTGCGACCGACTACCGCCCGCCGAGCCGGTTCCTCGACGAAATTCCCGCCGAGCTGATCGAAACGCTCGGCGAAGACGACGGCCGCCGCCGCGGTGGTGGGCGGGGCGCGCACCGAGAGGCCGTCGTCGCGGCCGCGCTGCGGCGCGACACCTCGCCGGTCGGTGCACGCGGCGCGGAGCAGCTCGGCCTGCAGATCGGCGACGACGTACGCCACGACAAGTTCGGAGAAGGCGTGATCGTCGACATCAGTGGCAGCGGCGACAAGGCCGAGGCGCGTGTGCAGTTCCGCGACGTCGGCGAGAAGACGCTGCTGCTGTCGTGGGCGCCACTCGAGCGCGTCCAGGCCTAAGTCGTCGGCGGTTGGGGCGGTCGAAGGTCGACGATCACCGCGTCGACACTGTCGATGGTCCGGCTCTCCACCGGGTACTGCGCGAGATGCTCGGGGTCGACGACCCGGCCGTCGCACTCCCAATGATCACGCTTGAGTTTGAGCGTGCAGGTGGTGCCGTCCGAGGGCTGCTCGACTTTGTACGCGACGACCTCGTCGTCGGCGAGCGCCAACCAGAATCCGCACCCCGCGCCTCCGGTCTGGAACGTCGGACCGCCGTTCAAAAGTGTGCGCCGGATGTCGGAGACCGCACCGATGTTGAGTTGCGGGCACACCGTGCTCTTGCCGCCGCGGGTCGCCACAAGGATCCCACCCGCGATCAGGAAGCCCGCCATCAACACCGCGATCGTCGCGGAGACAAGCAGCTTGATGTCGGAGTTGCGGGAGCGGGAGGAGGGCAATGGTCACCTTGGCTATGGTGAGCCGATGCTCCGACGCTACCGCGTCGTCATCGCCAAGCCGGGCTTGGACGGGCACGATCGCGGCGCCAAGGTCATCGCGCGCGCGTTGCGCGACGCTGGTTTCGAAGTCGTGTACACCGGCCTGTTCCAGACACCCGCGCTCGTTGCCGAAGCCGCGCTCCAGGAGGACGCCGACGCGGTCGGGCTGTCGGTGCTCTCGGGTGCGCACATGACATTGATCCCCGCGATCGTGACCGAGCTCCGGGCACGCGCGCTGGATGACGTGCTGGTGTTCGCGGGCGGCATCATCCCCGACGACGACCGTCCGGCGCTGGAAGCGGCCGGGATCGCCGGCGTGTTCACGCCCGGCGCCCAGCTGCCGGACATTGTCGCGTGGGTGGAGGCGGCGCTCGATCGTCGCGAGCGGCAGCTGACCGCGTAGCTTCTCCCTTCATGGATCTGTTCGAGTACCAGGGAAAGCAGCTGTTCGCGCGTTACGGCATCCCCGTGTCGGCGGGCGAGGTGGCCGAGACCGTCGACGACGCGGTGCGCGCGGCCGACCGAGTCGGGTACCCGGTGGTTGTGAAAGCGCAGGTACAAGTCGGCGGTCGCGGCAAGGCGGGAGGCATCAAGCTTGCGTCCAACGCCGACGAGGCACGGACGCATGCGTCCGCGATCCTCGGCATGGACATCAAGGGCCATGTCGTGAAGCGCGTCTGGATCGAACGCGCCTCTGACATCGCCGAGGAGTACTACGCGTCCTTCACACTGGACCGGGCCGCGAAGAAGTACTTGGGGATGTTGTCGGCGCAGGGCGGTGTCGAGATCGAACAAGTTGCCGAGTCGGCGCCGGACGCGATCGCCCGCCTGCAGGTGGATCCGGTCGCGGGATTGTCCGAAGCCGAGTGCCGGTCGTGGGTCGAGGCCGCGCGGTTGAATCCGGCGGCAACCGACGGCGCGGTCGACATCCTGATGAAGCTGTTCCACGCGTACGTCGACGGCGATGCCGACCTCGTGGAGATCAACCCGTTGATCTTGACGCCCGATGGACATGTGCACGCGCTCGACGCGAAGGTGTCACTCGACGAGAACGCCGCGTTCCGTCATCCGGAATGGGACGAGTACGCGGCGACCCAGGAGCTCGACGACCGCGAGCGCCTCGCACGGGAGAAGGGCCTGAACTACATCGGGCTCGACGGGACGGTTGGGATCATCGGCAACGGCGCGGGTCTCGTGATGAGCACGTTGGATGTGGTCAACCAAGTGGGCGGGTCGGCAGCCAACTTCCTCGACGTCGGTGGCGGCGCTGACGCGACCGTGCTCTCGAACGCGATCGAAGTCATCAACACCGACGAGAACGTGCGCGCCATCCTCGTGAACATCTTCGGGGGAATCACCCGGTGTGACGAGGTGGCGAACGGGATCGTCACCGCGCTCGAGCGGGTCAAGGTGAAGGCGCCGATCGTCATCCGTCTCGACGGCACGAACGCTCCCGAAGGGCGGGCGATCATCAAGCCGCACGAGTCGTCTCAGTTGATCTCGCAGCCCACGATGCTCGATGCGGCCCGCAAGGCCGTCGAGCTCGCGTCGAAGTAGCCGGAAGCCGAGAGTCGAAACAGGAGCGCGTTCATGTCGATCTTCGTCGACGAGACCACCAAGGTCGTCTATCAGGGGCTGACCGGATCGCAGGGGCGCTTCCACGGGATGCGCAACCGCGCGTACGGCACGCAGGTGGTTGCCGGCACCAATCCGAAGAAGGCCGGCACGGATGTCGACGGTGTGCCGATCTTCGCGTCAGTTGGCGATGCGCGCGACGCGACGGGTGCGAACGCGTCGTGCATCTTCATCCCGGCGCCCGGCGTCAAGGACGCAGTCCTCGAAGCAGCCGAGGCCGGCATCGAGTTCATCGTCGTGATCACCGAGGGCGTGCCCGCCCACGACGAAGCGTTCTTCTACAACGCGTTGAAGTCGCGGTTCCCGCGCACGCAGCTGCTCGGCCCGAACTGTCCGGGTGTCATCTCGCCCGGCAAGTGCAACATCGGGATCACGCCCGGCGAAATCGCGCTGGCGGGCGGTCCGGTGGGGATCGTGTCGCGGTCGGGCACGCTGACCTATCAGGCCCTGCACGAGATGACCCAGCAGGGCATCGGGCAGACGACGTGCGTCGGGATCGGCGGCGATCCGGTGCCGGGAACATCGTTCATCGACTGCTTGTCGCGCTTCGAGGACGACCCTGACACGCGGGCGGTCATCATGATCGGGGAGATCGGCGGCTCGGCCGAGGAAGAAGCCGCCGAGTTCATCCGCTCGAAGATGTCGAAGCCCGTGGTCGCGTACATCGCCGGCGTCACTGCGCCGCCCGGCAAGAAGATGGGGCACGCGGGCGCGATCATCTCCGGTTCCAAGGGTACGGCGGCCGCGAAAATCGAAGCTTTGGAAGGGGCCGGGGCGCGTGTCGCGCGGAACGCTCCCGAGATCGGCGGCCTCATGGCGGAGGTCGTCGCGGGCCTCGCGTAGCTCACGTCTCTCAGGGGGGACTCGTCGGTGGCGACGGCGGCCACGGCGTGGGTTGGGTCGGCGGCTGCAACGGCGGCGCGCTGGGCGACGGCGGCACACTGGGTGCAAGTGCACCGGGCCGCGCTTCCCACGTCCCCCACTCCGGCGTCCCGCTCGCCCCGCTTCCGCCGCTCTCTGGCTCAGATCGGCCCCCACCATCGCCCGAGGCCGACCGGTTGAGGAGCATCGCAATCACATACGCAATCAACACCAGCCCGATGCCGGACGCGATCACGATGAGCCCGGGACCTACCAGCTTCACGTTCTCGTCGGAGACCGAGCTGGAGATGTCCGACGCGTCGAGCGCGACCGTCACCACGCCCAACGCGGCGAAGAAGCCGCCCGCCCAGGCGGTGAAGCGGCGCGCCCCGACATGTCCGACGACTCCGAACAGAATTCCGCCCGCGAACGTCAGCAAACCGCCGACCCACGCGTGGTCGGCCGCATTGCCGAGCGTCTCGGTGCCGACGAACAGTGCGAGACCGCCCGGGATCACGAACGCGGTCGCGAGCCCGGCGAAGTGACGCCGGTCGAACATGTAGAGCAACCCGATGTACGCAAGGCCGAACGCGAGTGACACCAGGCCGATCTCGAGCGACTTGTCGTTGTTGCTGCCGCCCTCGGTGATCCCGGGAAATGGCGTGAACGGGTCCGTCGGACTCAACGTGAACGGCGTGGTCCCCGACGTTGCGCCCACGCAGTCACCGGGCGGACCTGCGAACGAGTTGCCGCACGACTCCCCGAAGTCTCGGAAAGAGCTCCCGAAAGGTGCGACGCGGTACAGCGTGTCGCACGCCACCAACGTCCCGTTGTCGCACTGCTCGGCAAGTGGGTACAACGGATCGTTCGGGTCGAGGTCATCGAGTGTGACCGTCGCCTGGTCCTTCAACGCCGCCAGGCTGAACATCGTGTGCGCGGGCGGCGACGGCACCGGAGCGGCCGAGTACGCGTCGGTGCCGGCTGCCTCACCGACGATCCACAGCCACAAGCACACCGCGACGAGTCCGATGAATATGACGCGTCCGCGCGTGAGCGGTGCCACCCAGCACAACGCGAACGCGAGGATCGTCAACACAAGGAACGGTCGCACGTCGCCGAACTTGTGCGCGCCGGGAAGCAGCCACCACCCAAGCGCGCCCGGCACGCCGATGACGACGGCTGTGATTCCCGCCGCATTGAGCGCCCGCGGCAGCGCCAGGAGTGCGACGTAGCCAACGAGGACGAGCCCGGCGAACAGCGCAACTTCCGCCGACCGGCCCGGGTGGTCGTCGTAGAGGTCGATGGCGATGAACAACACGCCGAGCCCGACGGCAATGCCGCCCGTACTCGCGACCGCGTCCGAAAGCCGGGGCTCGCCTCGCGTCCGCGCCCGATGCTCGATCGAGCCGCGCAGATCTGTCACGCGAACGGCGGAGCTCCGGCCGGCTCGCGCGCCCGCAGGATCGCGCCAACAAGCAAGCCGATCGCCGCGAACAGCATCAACCAGAACCCAATGCCCCAGTCGAGACCGCCTTTGTTGCGAATCAGGTAGGCGATCATCATGACCGTTGCTTGAAACGCGAGCAGGAGATGGATCTGGTTCCAGGTGAAGCCGAGGACACGATCCGGCAGGTTGACGTTCGATGCGAACGCCGCCACCGCGACCTCCGCGGCCATCAGCACGCCGAAGAGAACGATCAGCGTCGTGAGCGGGAAGAGGAAGAGATTCGTGGAGGAACTCCACGAGCTCCACGAGACCGTCCTGCCAAACGTCACCTTGTAGAACGGGAGGAAAGAACCGACCAGCATGACGACGCCGGAAACGAGAATGACGATGCCGCCCGGCGAGAGCTTGGGCTTGTCCATCGGAGTATCCCCTCAGCCGATCACGCCGGTGTGCCGCTCGCGCTGGAGCATCCATGCGCCGACCGCAAGAGCCAGCCCGCCGAGGACTTCGACCCACAGCCCGATCTGCTTGTCGGCGACGTCGGTGCTGAGGAATCCGAGTGCCATCAAGCCGGCCATGGCGCCGAGTCCAAGATGGACCTGTTCCCACGTGAAGCCCGCGATGCCGTCCGGCAGATTGGTGCCGCCGAGCCTGCTCAACGCGATCTGCGCGGCCATGATGACGCCGTAGAGCGGCAGAAGCGTGGCGACGGGAAAGACGCCTTTCCCCCACGCGTTCGTGTCGCTCGCGAAGTTGAAGAACGAAAAGATCAGCATGACCGCACCCGCCGCCATGATCACGATCTCCCCAGGCGTGGGTTGTTTCCGCTCGGCCATCGAAAGGTCCCCCTCTGTGTACACAGAAGTGAAACACCTCGGGGGTTCAATTCAGGGGATTTCCGAGCTCCGGAAGCGCCCGAAACCGAGGGCTAGGGTGGCCACATGCGCGTCGGAGTGCTTGCGTCCGGCAGCGGGACCATTCTCAACGCCATGCTCGAGCGCGGACTCCCCGTTGTTGTCGTGGTCGCGGATCGGGCCTGCGGCGCCCTCGACATCGCCCGCGACGCGCAGATCCCCGCCGAGCTTGTCGAGCGCCGGGACTTCACCGCGAGCTTCGACCGGGTCGCCTACACCCACGACGTCGTCGACGCGCTCCATCGCCACAACGTCGATCTCGTTGCGATCGCCGGTTTCGGGACGATCCTCTCCAAGCCGTTCATCGACGCGTACAGCGGTCGCGCCGTCAACACCCATCCGGCGCTGCTCCCTGCGTTCAAGGGCTGGCATGCCGTCCGAGACGCGCTCGAGTTCGGGGTGAAGGTGACGGGAACGACGGTGCATCTCGTGACCGAGGATGTCGACGCCGGTCCGATCCTTGCCCAGGAGGCCCTCCCCGTCCTCGACGGCGACACCGAGCAAACGCTGCACGAACGCATCAAGGAAGTCGAGCGCCGCTTGTATCCCGAGGTCATCGAAAGGCTCACCCGCGAATGAGGACGAAGATCAAACGGGCTCTGTTGTCGGTGTACGACAAGACGGGACTCGTCGAGTTCGCCCGCGGGCTGCACGAGCTCGGCGTCGAGCTCGTTTCGTCGGGCAATACCTCGAGCGCGCTCGAAGCAGCCGGTATCCCGGTGACGACGGTCGAAGCCGTAACCGAGTCGCCGGAAATGCTCAACGGCCGGGTGAAAACGCTGCACCCGAAGATCCACGGCGGCTTGCTTGCGGACCTCGGGAACGAGGGCCACCGCCACGATCTCGACGTCTCCGGCATCCGCCCATTCGAGCTCGTCGTTTCGAACTTGTATCCGTTCGAGCAGCGACCCGAGATCGAGACGATCGACATCGGCGGCCCCGCGATGACGAGGGCCGCCGCCAAGAACCACGCGTGGGTGACGATCGTGACCGACCCGTCGCAGTACGGGCCGCTCCTCGTCGAGCTCCATGCCAATGACGGCACGGTCGGGCCGGACACGAGACAAGCCTTCGCCTTGGAGGCGTTCGCGCGCACCGCGGCCTACGACGCTGCAATCGTGCGCTGGTTCGAGGCCGGCGAAGCGCTGCCCCAGCACCTGAATCTCGCGCTCACGCGCACCGACGAGACATTGCGGTACGGCGAGAACCCGCACCAGCGCGCCGCGCGATACCGCAACACCGGGACGCGCACCTGGTGGGACCACGTCATCCAACACGGCGGTCTCGCGCTGTCGTACCTCAACTACTACGACGCGGACGCGGCGTGGAAGCTCGTCCACGATCTCGGTGACGGACCGGTATGCGCGATCATCAAGCACGCGAATCCGTGTGGCGTTGCCGTCGAGAAGTCCCTCGCAGACGCGTACCAGCGTGCGCTCGAGTGCGACGACCAGTCCGCGTTCGGTGGTGTCGTGGCCCTCAACCGTCCGGTCGACAGTCACACTGTTGAGCGCATGGTCGCCGGTCCGCAGGCCGACGTGGTGATCGCGCCCGGATACGAGCCCGGGACGATCGAGGCGTTGCAGAAGAAGCGCCGGAACACGCGCATCCTCGAGGCACCGCCGCCGTCCGCCGAGGCTCTCGACATTCGCCAGATCTCCGGCGGCTTTCTCGTGCAGGACGCGCCGCATTTCGCCGCGTCGCGCAACGAGTGGCGAGTTGTCACCAAGGTCGCGCCGACTCCCGAGCAGTGGCGCGATCTCGAGCTCGCGTGGCGAATCTGCGGGCACGTGAAATCCAACGCGATCGTGCTCGTGAAGGACGGCCAGGCCGTCGGCATCGGCGCGGGCCAACAGAAACGTGTCGATTCCGGCGAGATCGCGGCCCGGAAGGCGAACGGCCGGGCGCGCGGCGGCGCGGCCGCCAGCGACGCGTTCTATCCATTCGAGGACGGCATCGAAGCCGCGGCCGCGGCCGGTGTCGCCGCCGTGATCCAGCCCGGAGGCGGAATGCGCGACGAGAAGATCGTCGAACGGGCCGACCAGCTCGGTCTCGCGATGGTGCTCACCGGCGAACGACACTTCCTGCACTGATGGCCGCGACCCTGCTCGACGGGAAGGCGCTCCTCGACGCCGTCAAGGACGACCTGCGGGTGCGCATCAAACGGCTCGCCGAGCAGGGCGTCACGCCCGGGCTCGGAACGGTCCTCGTCGGCGACGATCCGCCCAGCCATGCGTACGTACGACTCAAGCGGGAGGACTCCGCCGAGATCGGGATCCAGTCGCTGCACACCGAGCTGCCGACCATGACGACCCAGGACGAGCTCCTGCGGGTGATCAGGCAGTACAACGACGACCCGGCGGTCGACGCGTACCTCGTACAGGTGCCGCTGCCACCACACCTCGACGACGAAGCAGCACTGCTCGCGGTCGATCCGACCAAGGACGCCGACGGGCTGCACCCGGTGAACCTCGGCAAGCTCGTGATCGGCGTCAAGAACGCGCCGCGGCCCTGTACGCCGCTCGGCATCCAGGCCCTGCTTGTGCGCCACAAGGTGCCGATCGAGAGCCAGCACGTCGTGATCATCGGGCGTGGGCTCACGATCGGGCGGCCACTCGCCAACCTGTTCTCGTTGAAGGAGCAGCACACGAACGCCACCGTCACGGTGTGCCACACCGGCACCCGCTTCCTGCCCCAGTACACCAAAGAGGCCGACATCATCGTGGCCGCGGCCGGGCGGCCGTCGTTGGTGACCCCCGACATGGTGCGGCCCGGGGCCGCGGTGGTCGGGGCCGGAGTGACGATGGAGGGCCGGCGGGTGATCCCCGACGTCGACGAAGCCTGTGCCGAGGTCGCGGGCTGGATCACTCCGCGTTTGGGCGGCGTGGGACCCACCACTCGCGCGATGCTGCTGCGGCAAACCGTCGAGGCGGCCGAGCGAAGGGCGGGAAAGGCAGCGCGATGACCGCAGCTCCCCAGGCGGCACCAACCTGCGCAGTGTGCGGCACGGTCGTCGCGCCCGACGAGGCGCGCTGCCCGTCGTGCGGGCTCACCCGCCCGGCCGCGCGCGGCAGCCGCGTCCTCGGACGCCATGGCCTCTGGGTGCTTGCGGCGATGATGTTCGCCGTCTATCTCACAGTTCTGCTCATCGTGGCTGCAGCTCGGTAGGTTCTTTGTAGTGCTGCTCGCCGAGTTGAACGTTCGTCACACCCGCCGCCACATGCCGACTCGGCGCGTCGCGCTCGACGGCGCCTACCTGCCGACGTCGGGGCCCGCGCACGGAGCCGCGTTGCTCTCGGCGGTCGTCGCGACGAACCTCCTCGCGATCGACGAGGAACAGCGCGAGCTGGTCCCCAAGCTTCTCCACGACGCGCGAAACGGATTGACGATTCCTCGCATCGCGTTACGACACCGTCTCCAACACGACGTGCACGGCCTCGACCGATCGCGTCACCGGGTGCTCGGAGAGGAGGGACGGATCATCGTCGAACTCGACGTGCACGGAGCTCCGGCCCCGCAGGTGCTCGGCGCGGTGCTCGGTGCCGCCGCGTTGCCCGCCGGCGGACGCGCGGTCGCCCTCGACGCCATCCGCCGAGTCGTCAACGGACGATGGCGCGGGCTCGCGCTCGAGGTCGGTGTTCGCTTCGTCCACGAGGCGACGTGGAACGGCCTGCGTCCGCCGCTCGCATCCGCGGATGCATGGACGCGCGGCGGTCCCCCCGACGAAGAGCGCTGGTCCGGTATCGCGCCCGACGAACGCTGGGCGATGGAGGTGCTGGGACTGCGCGCCGGGATGCAGGTGGAACGCGACGACGTCAACCGGCGCTTCCGCCGGCTGCTGCGCGACGCGCACCCCGACAGCGGTGGCGTGGCAACCGGGGCGGCGGCGCGTATCGCCGAGCTCACCGAGGCCCGCTCGATCCTGCTGGCCATGACGCCCGACGAGGTCGCGGCCGAGGGCTAACTTCACCCTCATGAACAACCCAGTGCGAGTGGCCGTCACGGGCGCGGCCGGCCAGATCGGCTACAGCCTCGTCTTCCGGATCGCGAACGGCGACCTGCTCGGCAAGGACCAGCCGGTCGTGTTGTCGCTGTTGGAGATCACGCCCGCGCTCGGTGCGCTGCAAGGCGTCGTGATGGAGCTGCAGGACTGCGCGTTCCCGCTCCTCTCCGCCGTCGACACGAGCGACGATGCCAACGCCGCGTTCGATGGTGTCAACTACGCGCTGCTCGTCGGCTCGCGCCCGCGCACCAAGGGCATGGAACGCAAGGACCTGCTCGAGGCGAACGGCGCGATCTTCACCGTCCAAGGAAAGGCGCTCGCCCAGGGTGCAGCCGACGACGTGCGGGTGCTCGTTGTCGGCAACCCCGCAAACACCAATTGCCTCATCGCGATGAGCAACGCGGGCAAGATCCCGCGCGAACGCTTCACCGCGATGACACGCCTCGATCACAATCGCGCCAAGGCGCAGGTCGCGCAGAAAGTCGACGTGCCGGTCAGTGCGGTCACGCACATGACGATCTGGGGCAACCATTCGGCCACGCAGTACCCGGATCTCTTCCACGCCGAGATCGACGGCAAGGTCGCCGCCGACCTCGTCGGGCAGGAGTGGATCGAAAAGACCTTCATTCCCGGCGTGCAGCAACGGGGCGCGGCAGTCATCGAGGCGCGGCGGCGCGTCGTCGGCCGCGTCCGCCGCGAACGCCGCGATCGCCCACGTCCACGATTGGGCGCTGGGCACCCCGGCGGGCGACTGGGTGAGCATGGCCGTGTGCTCCGACGGGTCGTACGGCGTGGCCGAGGGACTCATCTCGTCGTTCCCGTGCACGACCAAGAACGCTGAATGGTCGATCGTCCAAGGGTTGGACATCGACGACTTCTCGCGGAACCGGATCGACGCGTCGGTTGCCGAGCTCGGCGAAGAGCGAGACGCCGTCGCCGAGCTTGGCCTCATCTGAGATGAAGAGTTGGTCGCAGCCGAGCCCGTACGGCGACGTCACCGTCGTCGTCACTGATGTCGGACTGCACGAGATCACCCTCCCCGGTGACGATCAGCCCGCCGTCACGCTCGGGCCGCCCGACCGTGGGATCGCCCGCCAGCTCGACGACTGGTTCGCAGCCAGGCGACACGTGTTCGAGCTCGAGCTCGACCTCAATGGGATCGAGGGTTTCCGCCGCACGGTGCTCGAGACGCTCGCCCGGGAAGTGCCGTGGGGAGAGACGGTCTCCTACGGCGAACTCGCGGTGCTCGCGGGACGTCCTCGTGCCGCACGCGCGGTCGGCAGTGCGATGCGCAACAACCCGATCCCGTTCGTCATCCCGTGCCACCGCGTGATCGCAGCCGGCCACAAGATCGGCGGCTACGGCGGCGGACGCAACGCGATCGCGCTCAAGCGCGAGTTGTTGGCGCGCGAAGGGGTGACGACACCTCGCTGAAGAAGTCGTTGCCCTTGTCGTCGACGACGATGAACGCCGGGAAGTCGCGCACCTCGATCTTCCACACCGCTTCCATGCCGAGTTCCTCGTACTCGAGGACCTCGACCTTGGTGATGCAGTCACGTCCGAGGCGGGCAGCCGGGCCGCCGATCGAACCGAGGTAGAACCCGCCGTGCTCCTTGCACGCATCGGTGACGGCGCGCGAGCGGTTGCCTTTGGCGAGCATCACGTACGAGCCGCCGTTGCGCTGGAACACGTCGACGTAGGAGTCCATGCGTCCCGCAGTTGTCGGCCCGAACGAACCCGACGCGTAGCCCGCCGGTGTCTTCGCGGGTCCCGCGTAGTAGACGCAATAGTCGGCGAGATACTGCGGCAGGCCGTCGCCCCGGTCGAGCCGCTCCTTGATCTTTGCGTGCGCGATGTCGCGTGCAACGACCATCGGGCCGGTCAGCATCACGCGGGTCTTCACGGGATAGCGCGACAACGTCGCGCGGATCTCCGACATCGGACGGTTGAGGTCGATGGAGACGGCGGGGCCGCCTTCGAGGTCGTCGTCGGTGACCTCCGGCAAATACTTCGCGGGATCGGTCTCGAGCTGCTCGAGGAACACGCCGTCGGCGGTGATCTTGCCCCACGCCTGGCGATCCGCCGAGCACGACACCGCCAGCGCGACCGGGCACGATGCGCCGTGCCGCGGCAAGCGGATCACCCGCGCGTCGTGGCAGAAGTACTTGCCGCCAAATTGGGCGCCGATCCCGAACTGCTGGGTGAGCGCCAGCACCTGCGCCTCCAGCTCGATGTCGCGAAAGCCTTGTCCGAGCGCGTTGCCGGAGGTCGGCAGGGTGTCGAGCGCATGTGCCGACGCGAGCTTCGCGGTCTTCAGCGTCATCTCCGCCGACGTGCCGCCGATCACCAGCGCGAGGTGGTACGGCGGGCAGGCGGCCGTCCCCAGCGTGCGGAGCTTCTCGTCGAGCCACGTCATCAGCGACGCGGGATTCAGCAGCGCCTTGGTTTCCTGGAACAGCAGGCTCTTGTTCGCGGAGCCGCCGCCCTTGGCCATGAACAACAGCTTGTACGCGTCGCCGTCGACCGCTTCGATCTCGATCTCTGCCGGCAGGTTCGTGCCGGTGTTCTTCTCGTCGTACATCGTGAGCGGAGCCATCTGCGAGTAGCGCAGGTTGTCTTCGGCGAACGTGCGGAAGATGCCGCGCGCGATCGCCTCGCGGTCGCCGCCCCCGGTCAGCACGCGCTCACCCTTCTTGCCTTTGACAATCGCGGTGCCGGTGTCCTGGCACGACGGCAGCACGCCGCCGGCGGCAATGCACGCGTTCTTCAGCAGCTCGAGCGCAACGAAGCGATCGTTCGCGGATGCTTCCGGGTCCTCGAGGATCGCGCGGAGCTGCGCGAGGTGGCCCGGGCGCAACAGGTGGGAGATCTCGAACATCGCCTGCCCGGTGACCAGCGTGAGCGCCGCCGGATCGACCTCGAGGAACTGGCGGCCCCCGGCCGAGAACGTCGAGACGTGGTCGGCAGTGAGCAGCCGGTACGGCGTCTCGTCCGCCCCGACCGGCAGAACCTCCTGATAGGCGAACTCGGCCATGCGTAGAAAGTACCTTCGGGGAATGGCCGAGTACCGCGTCGAGCACGATTCGATGGGTGAGGTACGAGTGCCGGCGGGCGCCCGCTGGGGGGCGCAGACCCAGCGGGCGGTCGAGAATTTCCCGATCTCGGCCCGGCCGATCTCGCCCGCGCTCGTGCGCGCCCTCGCGCTGATCAAGGCCGAAGCGGCCCGGGTGAACAAGGTTGACCGCGCGATCGCCGATGCGGCCGAAGAGGTCGCGGAGGGACTGCACGACGACCAGTTCCCGATCGACGTGTTCCAAACGGGATCAGGAACCTCGTCGAACATGAATGCCAACGAAGTCATCGCGCACCTTGCGAGCACGCGGCTCGGGCGAGCGATACATCCCAACGACGACGTCAACATGTCGCAGTCGTCGAATGACGTCTTTCCGTCGGCGGTCCATCTGGCTGCCGCGGAGGCGATCGTGCGCGACCTCATTCCGAGCGCCCAGCATCTCGCCAAGGCACTCCGGAAGAAGCAACGCGAGTTCGCGCCGCGTCGTCAAGAGCGGTCGCACGCACTTGATGGACGCGACGCCGGTCACGCTCGGGCAGGAGTTCGGCGGCTACGCCACGCAGGTGGAAGAGGGCGTCGCTCGCCTCCAGGACGCGCTCCCGCGTCTGTGCACGCTCCCGCTCGGCGGCACGGCCGTCGGCACAGGGATCAACGCCCCGAAGACTTTCGCTCGCAAGGTGATCGCGCGCCTCGCCGAACGCACGCAGCTCCCGCTGACCGAAGCGAAGGATCACTTCGCGGCGCAGGGCGCGCGGGACGCGCTCGTGGAGACCAGCGGCCAGTGCAAGGTGCTCGCGGTGTCACTGATCAAGATCGCGAACGACATCCGGTGGATGGGCAGCGGGCCCCGTACCGGCCTGGCCGAGATCCGTATCCCCGATCTGCAACCGGGTTCGTCGATCATGCCCGGCAAGGTGAACCCGGTGCTCGCCGAGGTCGTGACGCAGGTCGGTGCGCAGGTGATCGGCAACGACGCGACCGTCACCTTTGCCGGGTCGCAAGGCAACTTCGAGCTGAACGTTTTCGTGCCGGTGATGGCGCGCAACGTGTTGGAGTCGATCGAACTGCTTGCCAACGTGTGCCGGGCGTTCGCCGACAAGTGCGTCAGCGGGATCGAGGCGAACGTCGACACGCTCAAGCGGTACGCGGAATCGTCGCCGTCGATCGGAACCGCGCTCAATCCTCACATCGGCTACGAGACCACGGCCGAGATCATCAAGGAGTCGACCCATACCGGCAAATCGATCCGTGAGATCGTGCGCGCCCGCAAGCTCATGACCGACGAGGAGCTCGACCGGGCGCTCGACGTCGAGTCGATGACCCGCGGCGGCATCATCGAGTAGTGAGACGACAGCGAAGCGACCGGCAAGAACGTGCGCCGAAGGCGCTCCAAGCGGGGCGGCGGGCGGGGTCGGGGGGCGGGGAGCGTGGAGTCGACCCGAAAAACATGAGCGAAGAACACGGCGATTCCAAGCGCGCGATCATCGCGGCGTTCTTCGCGAACATCGGCATCGCGGTACTGAAGTTCGCTGCGTTCCTCTTCACGGGTTCGTCCTCGATGTTGTCGGAGTCGATCCACTCGCTGGCCGACACCGGCAACCAAGGTTTGTTGTTGCTCGGGCGCCGGCGCGCAGACCGCCCGGCCGACGAACGGCACCCGTTCGGCTACGGCCCGGTCCGCTACTTCTATGCGTTCATCGTCGCGTTCGTGCTGTTCTCGCTGGGCGGCATCTTCTCGATCTACGAAGGGATCGACAAGCTCCGCCATCCCCATGAGGTCGAGGGTCTTGTTTGGGCGGTCGCCGTGCTGGTCGGCGCGATGGTCCTGGAGACGTTGTCGCTGCGCACCGCGCGTCGCGAGTCCGACGAAGTGCGGCCCGAGGGTGAGTCGTGGTGGGGCTTCATCCGCCACACGAAGAGCCCCGAGCTCCCTGTGGTGTTGCTCGAGGACACTGCGGCCCTGGTCGGGCTGGCGATCGCGTTCGTCGGTGTCGTGCTCGCCGGCCTCACCGACAACGCGCGCTGGGATGCCCTCGGAAGCCTCGCGATCGGCCTGGTGCTCGTCCTGGTCGCGGTCGTGCTCGTGATC
The DNA here is from genome assembly GCA_963837155.1 of uncultured Actinomycetes bacterium. GTDB lineage: Bacteria > Actinomycetota > Acidimicrobiia > IMCC26256 > PALSA-610 > DASQHW01. The sequence continues at coordinate 1,204,956 of CAWIMB010000001.1, forward strand.
GAGATGGGCAGCCTGCTCGTCGGCGAATCGGCGCGCCCCGAAGATGTCGCACGAATTGCAGCTGTCATCGACGGCTTCCCGCTCGTGCGCCGCCGCATCCATCTCCGAACCGAGCACCTCGGACCCGACGAGATGATCGTCGCGCTGAAGGCGGAGTTCGACCGTGACCTGTCGATCGAGCAGCTCGCGGCCGCGATCGACGGGCTGGAAGCGGCGATCCGCGCCGCGGAGCCGCGCGCGACGCTGATCTTCGTCGAGCCCGATGTGTATCGCGAGCCGGTCGAGCCGGCGGAGAACGCCGAGAAGACCTCTGACTAGAAGTTCGCCAGGGCGGCGCGGTACACGTCGTCGATCATCTTCGGGTCGGTCGCGTCGTAGCTGCGCGCGTTCGTCGCCTGCGCGATCCGGCGCAGCGTTGCGAGGTCGGCGTCGGGCGAGTACGAGATCGTGAACATCCGTATCGGGTCGTGGAGATCCGCGAGCAAACCGCGACGATCGTTGTCACGGTCGTTCTCGTTGTAGCCGTCGCTCAGCATCACCACTGCGTTGATCCGATTGCGGTCGTAGCCCGCGGCCATCGTGTCGTAGCCGTCGCGGGCGGCGGCGTACAGCGGCGAACCCTTCCGCGGTGCAAGCTCGCCGATCGCGCGCATCAACGGCCGGCGCCGGCGATCGAAGCGCCCGATCGGCACGACATCGGCCCAGAACGGGCTGGCGCTGTTGCGGACATCGGTGGTGAAGATGCGCAGCCCGACTTCGTCGTCGGGCGCGAGTTCGGAGAGGGCTGCGAGCAGCGCACGTTTCGCGAGCGCGATCTTGGTCGGGCTATGCGAATCCTTCGGATCACTGTTGTCGCCCATCGAGTCCGACACGTCGAACAGCAGCAGGACGCGCGACCGCTTGCGGATCCGCGACCATTGATCGAGCGCGTCGGCAGTCGAACCGAGCTCCGGCGACGCGGGATCCATCACGTCACCGCTGCGCAGTCCGGCCGTGACGATCTTCTTCCTTGCCGGCGCCGTGCGCGTGTATGCGACGAAGGCAGCCGCACCGGCGCGGGCTTGCGGCTGCACCCACGACGTGTCAGGAACGATGAGTGGGTTGTCGAGCTCGAGCGTGCCGTCAGCCGGCGACGATCGGAACGAGCGGTGTGTGCGGGCGCTTCAGGTGCTTGTCCTCGGGGACGATCCCGTTGGCGTTGCCGAGGTTGTACGCGGTCACCGCCCGTTCGTCGGCGACGACTGCAGACACATACGACAGCGGCATGCGCTTTTGATCGAGGCGGAACCAATTGTCGAGGAACCCCCACGACGCGTCGCCGTAGTACACAACCGAGGATTCCAGCGCGCTCGCAGTCACGGGATCGTCGAGGTGAGACACCGCGATCGTCGACAGGAGCGCGTCGGTCGAGTGTGTGGGGTTGGCCTTGCCGAGCCGGAAGGCACCCCACTCAGGATGCCCGTACGCAGCCCAGCCGCGCGGGTTCCGGGCGAGCTCGGCGAGATCCCGCCAGCCGATGCGCTTCGCCGGCCAACCCAGCGCCCGCGCCATCGGTGCCGGGAGGGCGACCGCGAGACCGGTGCGGCCGAGTGAGGTGCCGCGAGCGGCAAGCGGTTTGCGGCCGGCTGCCGCCGCGCCGCTCGTTGGCGAGCGCGAGCCACGCGCTGGACGCCGGTGCCCAAAGCGCAGGCGCCGGGCCGAGCTTGTCCGGGTCGGGCCAACCCGCGAGCAGCTGGCCGACGGCGGTCGCGGAATCCACGGATTGCACACGTACGAACGCGCAGGTCGCGGGCCACGACGTGAGCCGGGCGGCGTCCGACCCGTTGAACGAGTGCCGCGAGGTCGTCGACCAGTGCCGCGATCTCGGGCGCGGCCGCGACGTCGACCGGGGTGCAGTGGCCGGGGTCGTCGAGATGCAGGGTCGTCGACTGCGTGTCGTGCGTGCATGCTCCGAAGAGGACCACGATCGCGGTCAACATTGCGACCCGCTGGGTTCTGCGGTTCACGGCGTCGCGTCAACTTCTGACGAGCGGTCCGCGCCGAGTGCGAGCAAGAGGTCTTCATGCAACTGCATCCACACGGTGTGATAGGAGTCGCAGCGGGGCGAGGTGACCCACTCGAATTCGCCGTCGTCGACGAGCGCGAGCGCGGCGCGCAACCGGCGGCGGTACGACTCGAAGCGAACGTGTACGCGCCCGACGCGAGTGATCGCCGGCGCGACCCGCTCGTCGATCGTACGGAGCCGGTCGACGACCGACCAGTCGTACCGGAGGTCTCGATGGTCGTTCGGGATGCCGCCCGGCCGAACCTGCCAATCGCTGCAGACGTGCAACAACTCGCGATTCAATGGCAGGAATCGCTCGTACGCGCGCCGCACGGCCGCTTCTTCGTCGCTGCCGCCGGCGAGCCGGGCCCACGCCGTGTGCGCCTCGCGCCCAACGGCGGTGACCCGGATGCCGCGGGCAGCACGCGTCACGAGGCCGATCTCGACGAGCCGGCGAAGGGATGCGGTGTCGTCGAGCTTGGCGACGCCCCGCAGGCGCACCTCGTGCAGGACCAGCCAGGCCTCGTCATCGAGCGCGAGCACGCATGGGATCGTAACGGCGGGCACACGACTACATTCCATCGCCTGTGCAGGAGATCGGCTCGGGGACACGGGTGTTCGAAGCGGCGCCGGTGCGGGGTGCATGGCGGCGCTTGTCCTCGCCGGACGACGTCCTCGCGCTCATGGATACCACAGCTGAAGGCGTTGTCGCGTGTGTCGCCGACACGGGCGCGACGTTCCTCGCTCCGATCTTCGACGAGCTCACCGCAGTCGTGTGCCTGTCGGGAACGCCGCAATCGCACATCGGAATCGTCAGCCGCGAGTACCAGGTTCCCTGTGTGATGTCGGCTGCGCTCACCGCCGAACCGGCCGACGGTGTCGAGGTCGAGGTCGACTGCTCCGACACGCCCGGCGTCATTCGGGCCGTGCGGACGTAGCGGAGCCAAGGATGGCGCAGCGAGGGAGCCATGTGACTGCATGACGCGCGACGAGATCGATCGCTGGATCCGGTATCACAGCGAAATCTCATACGTACTTACGATGGAGCGCACCGCGCTCGAATCCGCGCTGATCCCGGTGAGCGCGTACATAGTGATCGCATGTGTCGAGTGCTACCGCCGGTACCCGGAGATGATCGCGGAGATCACCGGCGCGGCGACGCCCGAGGAGCTCGGTCGCGCCGGACACGATGTCACGACGCAGATCGATCCTGTGCACGTGTGGGCGGTGCCGAACTTCGTGCTGATCGGCCGCAAGATCCTGATGACCGCCGGTCTCCTCGATCCAGACGACGATGCGCGCCGGCTCGAGACCGTCTTCGACTTCTGGGCGCGCACGTCGGGCGCGTACCGCTTCGATGACGGCACCCACCAAGCCGCGGACGCGGCCGGTGTGGCGACGCCGTACCGCGCGTACGTCGACGACGTGCTCGCGGCGTGCGAACCGCTCGCCGACACCGGGGTCAGCCGTTTGAACACGTTGCTCACGTCTTATCTGTTCCTGCTCTGGTTCGACACGCGGTCGGGATACCAGGACACCGGTCCGTACCTGCTCCCGGATGGGCGGGTGCTGCTGCTGCGCCGGTACAACGGGCTCGGCGTCTCGCATTTCCCGTGGAGTGCCGACATCGATGTCGCGATGCCGTTCACCGAGGTGCTCGGAGCGTTCGTGCTCCGCGACGTCGACCTGCGCGTCACTGACTTCGGGACGTCGGTGACGAAACCCGAGGACTACTGGGTTCACGTCGAGTCGTGCGCCTTCTTCGACGTCGCGGCGGGTGCGCTGACGCCCCTCGGGGCCGGTGAGCGCGGACGCGCTCGGCGTCGCGGCCAAGAGCGCACAGAAAAAGCTCTACCGCATGATCGCGGGGATGGAGCGGTCGGCCAAGATCGACACGGGCGCGTACGTGTACTTCACGTTCCTGCGTCCGTTCGCGCAGCACGCGGGCGTCGCGCTCGACTGGACAGTGCCGCAAGCGAGCCTCGACCTGTATCCGTTGCTCTCGTTGATCGACGGCTCGTTGACACCGCCGCCGGACGCGCCGGTCGAAACTCCCGAGACCTACTACCCGCCGTTGATGTGACCGCATGGCATCTCGACTTCGACGCGTGACGACGGGTTCGCAGGGTTCGTGCGGCTCGAGCTCCGCGAACCCGAGAACATCGCGTGGTACTGGACGTACTTGGTCGGCGTCCCCGGCGTCGATGGCATCATCGTGGTGCGCGACCACGACGTCCCGTTGCCGCGCCAAGGTCTCGAGATACACGCCGACGGGCTGTGGGCGGAGCTGTGGTGCGAGACCCCTGGTGAGCACTGGACGTTCGGGCTCGAGGCATTCGGTGTGCGGATCGACACCGCCGAGGAAGCGTTGCGACCGGGCGGCGAGATCGGCGAGCGCGTGCCCGTCGGTCTCGACCTCGAATGGGAAGCTCCCGACATCGTGCACGGTGACGTGCTGCTCGGGCGGGAGCGCTGGACGATCGACGGGCGCGGTTGGTTCTACGACAACGCGGAACCACCGCACGTCGAGGGCGACCCGATCGCGCGTGTCATCGTCCCCGGAGTCATGGAACGTGCACTCGTGCGCACCCCCGACGGCCTCCGGTGGTCATCGCTAGGGTGACACCTCTATGGACCTCGATCCTCGTCAACAAGCCTTGCTGTTGGCACGCGGCCGCGCCGTAGTCGGTATCGCGCTCCTTGCCGTCCCCGGCATCGCCGGCCGGCTCTTCCTCGGCAAAGTGGCGCGTGAACCCGCAGTGCGCGCCACGCTGCGCATCGTCGGTATCCGCGACCTCTTGATTGGCATCGGTGCGCTCACGACGCTGAAGGAACGCACGATGGACGCCGAGTGGGTCGGCGTCGGGGCGGTTGCCGACGCGGTGGACGCGCTCGTGCTGCTCGGCTCGCCGGGCCTACCGTTCCGGGCGCGGCTCGGTGGGCTGCCGGGACTGGGCGGCGGGATCGCGGGCCTGCTCGCCGCGCGGGCGCTCGCCGACGAACGCGCCGCCGCGGCAGCGTCAAAGATCGATACCTGACAGCTCGGGGATCCAGCCCCGCGCTCGCAGCAACGCATCGTGCCAGCGGTCGCGATCAAGCGCCCGGGCCGGCTCCACACGTTCCCGCGGCAACCACGTCGACGCGAGATCGTCGACGTGATGGTGATGCCCGAGCGCGAGGCCGGCCATCAGCGCCGCACCGCGCGCGGTGGCTTCGCGAACGGGTGAGATCTCGACCGGACGCTGCGTCGCGTTCGCGAGCGCCTGCACGAACGTGGGGTTCTCGGTCATCCCGCCGTCGACGCGCACAACGGGAATGGCGATGCCGCTATCGGACTCGGCCGCGTCCACGAGGTCGGCGCCGCGGTGCGCGACACCTTCCAGCACTGCACGCACGACCTCGGGCCGGCCCGTGCCGCGCGTGAGGCCGAAAAGTGCGCCGCGCGCGCCGTAGTCCCACAACGGCGTGCCGATCCCGAGCGGTGCCGGGACGTACACGACGCCGCCCGTGTCATCGCACTGCGCCGCGACGTCGTGCGACTCGGCCGAGCTCGCGATCACACCGAGGTCGTCGCGCAGCCATTGCACGTTCGTGCCCGCCGCGAGCATCACCGCCTCGGCGCCCCACGTGATCCGTCCTTGCTGACGCCACGCCACGATGGGGAACGTGCCGGCCTTGCCGCGCCGGCCCGCCGCCGGCGCGTCGGGACCGAGCACGAGGTCGAGCATGCCGCCGGTGCCGAAGGTGATCTTGGCATCGCCCGGGTGCACGCAGCCTTGCCCGACGAGCGAGGCCTGCTGATCGCCGAGCATTGCCGCGATCGGAGGCGCGCCCGGCAACGCCCGCGCTTCCCCGACGATCCCGCACGAGTCCACGATCGGCGGCAGCATCTCGGCGGGGATGTCGAGCAACCCCAGCGTGCGGGCGTCCCACGACGACGGGTTGTCGATCACCTGCATGCCGGTGATCGCGGCATTGGTCGCGTCGGTGACGTAGACGGTGCCTTCCGACAACGTCCATGCAACCCACGTGTCGACGGTTCCGAAACAGAGGTCGCGCGCACGCGCCCGGTCCGGGATCTGGTTCAGGAGCCATTGCAACTTGGTCGCGGATTCGTTGGGACCGACGCGCAATCCCTGGGCGCGCAGCCCGAGGCATTCGCCGACCGTCCGCAGGTCCTGCCAGCCGAGCCCCGGCCCGATGGGATCGCCCGTCGCGCGGTCCCACACGATCGTGGAGCCCCGCTGGTTCGAGATCCCGACCCCGTCGACGGGACCGGCGTCGGCAAGCGCGTTGCTTGCCACGTCGAGACATGTCTGCGCCATGACACGCGCGTCGAACTCCACCAACCCGTCGGCGGGGGAGTCGGGCAGCAGCTCTCGCGCGCACACGCCGAACTCCCCACCGGCGGCGTCGAACACGCACGCGCGCACACTGCTCGTGCCGACATCGACGACGAGCACGCGCCCGGTTAGGGCCACGGGATGTCGCCGAACGGGCTGCGCAGGCCGAGCTTGCCAGGGTTGAGGATGCCGTTCGGATCAAGCGCGTCCTTCACCGACTGCAGCACGTCGAAGCCGGCGCCGAGCGCGTCGGGCACGAAGCGGGAGCGATTGAGACCGACGCCATGGTGGTGCGAGAGCGCACCGCCGTTTTCGAGCACTGCCCGCTGGCCGGCATCCCACGCGGCACGGTAGAACGCGTCGCGCACGTCTTCGGGCGGCTTCCCCGCGAACGTGAAGTAGAGGCAGCCACCGTCGAGGTACGAGTGGCTCTGGTGCGCGGACGCGACGATCGTGTGCTCCACGTTGCGGATCGCCTCGGTGGCGCGCATGTAGATCTCGGGCAACGCGCGCCACGACCCGGAGATCTCCATCGTGTCGACGACGAAGCCGCGTGAGATCAGTGTTTCGAGCGCGGAGACGTCGTTGCGGTGGTCGAGCCAGCGGCCGACGAGCGCAACGTCGAGTGGCGCCGCATCCCGCCGCGCCGTTTCCTCGTCGACGATGCGCCGCGTGGCCTCGACGACGTGGGCGTCACCCTCGTCGAGTACCAGCAGCACGTTCGCGTCGCCGGTCTGATACGCGCGGTCGCCTTCGATCGCGTCGTACAGGCGCAGCACGGCCGGCGTCGCGCCCCGTTGCACGATGCGGCGCATGACATCGAGCGCGCCCGCGAACGAGGCGAACGCGTACGCGCCGCGCATCTCGGCCGGCGGCAGCCGGTGCGCACGCAATCGGGCGCCGATGATGATCCCGAGCGTGCCCTCGGACCCCACAAACAGCTGCGTGAGGTCGGGGCCGACCGCCGCACGCGGTGCACCTCCAGTGTGCACGAGCGTGCCGTCCGCGAGCACGACGTCGAGACCCTCGACGATGTCTTCGATCTTGCCGTAGCGGGTCGAGAACTGTCCCGCGCCGCGGCACGCGAGCCAGCCACCGACGGTCGACAGCGCCATCGACTGGGGCCAGTGCCCGCACGTGATGCCGTGCTCGGTGCGGAGCTCGTCCTCGAAGACGTCGCCGAACGTGCCCGGGCGCACGTCGACGAGCAGCGATGTGTCGTCGACGCCGACGATGCCGGACAGCGCGGTGAGATCGAGCAGCACGCCGCCGAATGCAGGGACACTCGCACCACAGACACCACTGCGACCCGCGGCTGCGGTGACAGGAACCCGCGCCTCGTTGCATGCGCGCAACACGGCCCGGACCTGTTCGGCGTCGGCCGGCCGGACAACGGCCGACGCGCGCGCCGCGACCTGTCCGTCAAGGGCCCAGATCATCGCGAGCGGCCACCAATCGCGGCTCGCTTCTGCGATGACGTCGGGCGCATCGGTCACCTCGGCGCCGGTCGCTGTGAGCCGCGCCCGCAACGCGTCGTCAATGTCGATCCGCTTCCCGGTCAGCCGGTCGCCGATCTCTCCGCTGGCGAACGCGATCGGAGGTGTCGGTGCCCCGCGATTGGTCTCCACGCCGGGAGACTAGGGATCAGGTGGGCGGCTGCGACAATGCATCGAGCGCGGTCTCCGGGAGCCCGCCGGCGGTGCGTTCCTCGTCGACGAGGGCGCGGTACGCCGCCACCTGGGAGGCACGCTCGTCCGGTGTCCAACCCAGCTCGTCGCCCATCAACGCCGCGACGTCAACGGCTGCGACCGCCGACGCGTCACGACCCAAGAGGCGGGCGCGGGTGCGACGCGACAACACGTCATCGACCGTGCGGGCCATTTCCGCGCGTGCGGCGTACACGACCTCGGCGCGCGTGTACGGCAAGCCCTCGATCAGCGGACGCGCCAACTCCGGGTCATCGCGCTGGATCGCAAGGACGGCGCGCGCGTCCGCGCCGTAGCGGTTGCCGAGCTCGGTCGGGATGTCCGGCGCGTCCCATCCCTCGGCGCCGTGCAGGCGCACGTGCTTGGTACGGCTGCGGCCGTTGCGCCCGAGCGACTTGTTCACGGCGTCGACCGCGTCGGCTGCCATGCGCCGGTACGTCGTGAGCTTGCCGCCGGTGACCGTGACGACGCGGCTGGGCGAGACCTTCACCGCGTGGCGCCGCGAGAGGTCGGCAGTGCGTTCGCTCTTCGCTGCCGCGACGAGCGGACGCAGACCGGCCCAGGTGCCGAGGATGTCGGCTTCGGTGATCTTCGTCGTGATTGCACCGTTGATCGCGCGCAGCAGATACGCGACGTCGTCGGGAGTGATCTGCGGGTCGTCGAGCGGCCCGTCGTAGTCGGTGTCGGTGGTGCCGATGTACGTGAAGCGATGTGGGCCACCTTCGCCACCCCACGGCACGACGAACACCGAGCGCCGATCCTTGGGCACAGGGATGACCGCCGCGATCTCGTTGCGGACCAACGACCACGGCACCGTGATGTGTATGCCCTTGGCCGGTCGAATCGACCGCGGATGCGTGCCCTCGTCGAGGGCGCGCACGTCGTCGGACCACACGCCCGTGGCGTTGACGATGACGCGCGCCCGCACCTCGATGTCCTGGCCGTCGGCGCGAACCTGCGCGCCGGTGACGTTTCCCGCGTCATCCTTACGGATGGCGACGAGCGTCGCATAGTTCGCGAGGACCGCTCCGTGATCGGCGGCCGTCTTTGCGATCGTGAGCGTGAGCCGCGCGTCGTCCGCCTGCGCGTCGTAGTAGATGTACGACGCCGCGATGTTGTCGGCGTGCAGGGTGGGCATGACGCGCAGCGCCTCGTCCTTCGAGACGCGCTTGTGCAACTTGCCGATCCGCAGCCCGCCGGTGAGGTCGTACATCCACATCATCGAGCCGAGCAGCCGCGCCAGGCGACGCGGCAACAGGCCGTCTTTTGTGAATACGGGAAGGAGGAATGGCAACACTCGCACGAGGTGGGGCGCGGTCTTGCGCAAGATTTGACGTTCTGCCAACGCTTCGTAGACGAGCCCGACTTCTTTTTGTTGCAAATATCTAATGCCGCCGTGGACGAGCTTCGACGACTTGGAGGAGGTGCCCGACGCGAAGTCGCCCTTATCGATCAACGCCGTACGCAAGCCGCGGGACGCAGCGTCGAGCGCAACACCCGTCCCGGTGATGCCGCCCCCAATGACGAGCACGTCGAAGGTCTCGTCGGAAAGGCGGCGCAAGCCACTGGCGCGGTCGAACTCCACTGCGACAGGCTAGTTCCCCTTCCCCGAACTCGGTCAGAGCAGGAGAACCACTATGACCACGACCCGCTTCGAGCTCCCCGGTTTCCGTGGCAACTTGATCCATCCCGACGACGCCGAATACGACGACGCGTGGAAGATCTTCAACAGCATGATCGACCGCTCGCCGGCCCTCATTGCGCGTTGCTCCTGCACCGAAGACGTCGTCGCGGCCGTCAACCTGGCGCGTGAGCAGTCACTCCCGCTCGCGGTCCACGGCGGTGGTCACGGCGTCACCGGCGCCTCGATGGTCGACGCCGGCGTCGTCATCGATCTGCGGGGCATGAAGGGCATCGAGGTCGACCCGAAGGCGAAGATCGCGCACGCCGACGCGGGCCTGACGTGGGGCGAGTTCGACGCCGCGACGCAAGAGCATGGGCTCGCGACCACCGGCGGTCGGGTCACGACGACGGGCATCTCTGGGCTCGCGCTCGGCAGTGGGAGCGGGTGGCTCGAGCGCAAGTTCGGCTTCGTCTGCGACAACCTCGTGCAAGCCGAGGTCGTTACCGCCGACGGTCGGGTCGTGAACGCGTCCGACACGGAGAACCCGGATCTGTTCTGGGCTATCCGGGGCGGCGGTGGGAACTTCGGCGTCGTGACGAAGTTCCACCTGCGCCTGCACGAGCTCGGGCCGATCGTGCTCGGCGGCATGCTCGTGTTCACGCCCGACCAGGGCAAGGACCTCGTGCGCTTCTACCGCGAGTTCATGCGGGACGCGCCCGACGAGGTGGGCTCTGCACTGGCGTTCATCTGCGCGCCGCCCGAAGAGTTCGTGCCCAAGGAAGCGTGGGGGCAGCCGATGATCGGCATCGTGTGCTGCTACGCGGGCTCGGTCGAGGACGGCGAAAAGGCGTTCAAGCCGTTGCGCGAGTTCGGGCCGCCGCTCATGGACATGGTGCAGCCGATGCCGTACCTCGCGGTGCAGCAACTGCTGGACGGAGGCAATCCCAAAGGCCGCATGAACTACTGGAGTGCCGACTTCCTCGATGAGCTGCCGGATAAGGGGGTCGACGCGCTCGTGGAGCTGGCCACCCGGCCCGTGTCGGTGTTCTCGCAAGTAATCCTGATGCCCGGCGGTGGCGCGGTCGCACGCGTCGACGAGGACGCGACCGCGTTCGGCCAGCGCACGGCGCCGTTCAACATCCACTTCCTGTCGATGTGGGAGGACCCGGCCGAGACCGAGAAGAACATCGCGCACACCCGCGAGCTCTCATCGACGATGAAGCCGTGGACGACGGGGCGCGCGTACTTGAACTTCATCGGCGACGAAGGCGCAGGCCGGGTCGAGGCTGCGTTCGGCCCCGAGCGGTACAAGAAGCTGCGCGAGTTGAAGAAGAAGTGGGACCCGAAGAACCTCTTCTCCCGCAACCAGAACATTCCGCCCGCGGAATAGCCGTTAGATCACCTCGCCGGGGCTGCCGTCGTCGCGGACGACCGGCAGCCCTCGCGCGACCCACGCCCGCATGCCGCCGGCCATGTTGACGGCCTTGAAGCCCATCTGCACGAGCTCGGCCGCGGCTTTCTCGGACCGGCCTCCCGACCGGCACACGCACACGATCGTGCGGTTCATCGGCAGCTGGAAGCGCACGCTCTCCAACTCACCGAGAGGCACCCACCGGGCGCTCGGCGCATGCCCCGCTTCCCACTCGTTGGCTTCGCGCACGTCGAGCAGCACGTTGTGCTCGGTACCCGCGTGCGCGTCGGTGACCTCGACCGCCTCGATGCGCTGGCCCTTCCACATGCTCATGCGGCTTCAACCTCCGGCCCTCGATCGCCCGTGCGACTTCGTTCCATTTCCGGGCCTACGGTTTCTCGCCTGGCCCTCATTCGTGCGTCACCTCTTTCGCCGCGATCTCTCGCAGCAGCTTGTAGTCGGCTTTGCCTGCCGGGGAGCGTTGCAAGGACTCCAACGCGATGAAACGCTTCGGGACCTTGTAGCCCGCGAGTGACTGACGACAGTCCGCGTGGAGCGCATCGTCGTCGAGCACCAAACCGTCGGACGGCTGCACGAGCGCGACGACCATTTCACCCCAGCGCGCGTCGGGCACGCCGACAACGACACAGTCGAACACCTCGGGGTGTGACCGCAACGCGAGCTCGACCTCCTCGGGGTACACCTTCTCCCCGCCGCTGTTGATGCACGCGGAGCCGCGACCGAGGAGGCGGATCGTGCCGTCGGACTCAACGGTCGCGTAGTCGCCGGGGATCGAATAGCGCCGACCGTGCACGGTACGGAAGGTGGCCGCAGTCTTCTCCGGGTCCTTGTAGTAGCCGAGCGGGATCGCACCGCCGACACCGAGCATGCCGATCAGGCCGTCACCGGGCTCCGCGACATCACCATCGTCGGTCACGACCACGAGCCGGTCGCTGGCCTTGAACCGGGCGGGCGCGATGTCATCGTCGGCTCTTGTCTCGGTGCGCGTCATGATGCCCTCGGACGCACCGAGCGAGTCGATCAGCGTGATGCCCGGCAAGTGTGCGAGCAGTCCGCGCTTGGTCTCGGGGCTCCAGGTGACACCGGAGGACGTGATCGCGCGCAGGCTTGCCAGGTTCCAACGCTCCGGGTGCGCGTCGAGGGCGGCGAGCATCGGCCACGCGAACGCGTCACCGACGATCGTGCACACCTGCACCTGTTCGCGTTCGATCGCGCTCCATACAGCCTCGGCGTCGAGGCGGAGCGTGTCGAGCAGCACGACGGTGCCGCCGCCGGACAACGTCGACAGCGTGATGAACAGCCCGGTGCCGTGCATCAAAGGACACGCGGGGAGGAGCGTGGCCGCGCGTTTGCCGGCTCGAATCGCGGTCGCGACGTCGGGCGGATCGGTGCCCGGCCGCGCCATCTGCCAGAGCGACACGTACAGGTCGTCGCTGGGCCACATCACCGCCTTGGGGTAGCCCGTGGTACCGCCGGTGTAGACGAAGATCAGATCGTCGGGCGACGGCTCGTAGGCGATCGGTTCGGCGGTTGCGGTCGCGAGCGCGTGCTCGTACTCCTGCTCGACGTTGCACAACACGCGCGGTTGGCGCTCGGCCGGGAGCGCCGCGAGCGCGTCGCGCACGGTTGCGGCGAACTGGTCGTGGTAGACGAGGGCCTTGGCGTCGGAGTTGTCGAGCAGGTACGCGAGCTCGGCGCCCACGTACCGGTAGTTCACGTTGACGGGAACGCATCCGAGCTTCTGGGCCGCGTAGAACGCCTCCATGAACTCGGGCGTGTTCACGCACATGATCGCGACTTTGTCGTCGGGCCCGAGACCGGCGTCGCGCAGGACGCGAGCGAACCGTTCTGCTCGCTCGTCGAACTGCGCAAACGTCAGCCGGCGGTCGCCGCACACGAGCGCGATCCGTTCGGGAGCCAGTTCGGCAACAGTTCGCCACGCCCGGGCGAACGAGTGTCGAGTCACGAGCAGCCAGGGTACTGGCGGCTCCGACGAACTATCCCATGCCGGGGTTCATGCCGGCCCGGTTGAAGAAGCCGGCCCGGCTCCCGGTCGCCTCGAACACGCCGGTGCCGTACTTGCTGCCGCGTGCCTCGATCGTATGCACGCCGTCGCCGACGCTGATCGCGACATGGCCGTCGGCCGGGATGTCGCCGAGATCTCTCGGCTCGTGTCCGAAGTGGAACAGCATCGCGCCGGGCGTCTTCAGTGCTTGCTCCACCGACATCGTCGTGCCGTGATCGCGACAGTTGAGGTACTGCGCGGTCGCGCCGTCGGGGATCGTGACGCCGACGCGCGCCGCCGCCCACTTCGTGAGCTCGGAGCAGTCGAACGCCTTCGGGTCGGGATCGTCGATCCGCGCGGTCGCGGCGTAGACGTACGGCTTTCCGCGTTGGGCGAGCGCGGTTGCGAGGAACTGCTGCGCGCCCGGCGGCGACGTCGTCGTCGCCGCCGGTGCGCTGCCGCTCGCCCCGGCGAGCAATGAAGCGAAGTCGGGCGCAGCTGTGCCTTTGGCGCTCGCACTTCCGGCGGCCGGAGCCGGCGGCGGCGCGAGCTTCAAGAAATGCTGTTGGATCTCTTGGATCCGGGCTTGTACCGCTGCGATGCCTTCGAGCGCCATCGGTGTCTCATCGGCGGGCCGGGCCGGGACTTCAGGGCACCGGCGGGACAAGCCACCGTCCGCCCGGCACCGGCGCGCAACGATCGAGGGACGCTGTCCACCCGTAGGTGACCGCCTCGAGGCCCGATGCCGTCTGCACGGCGATGCGGGCGTATTCGTGGGCCTCGTAGCGGTCCAGGGCGGCGAGAGCGGCCTGGGCGCGAGAAGCCTCGAGCTCGACGACGACGCCGTGCACGAGTCCGGGCGCGCCGGGGTCGAAGGTCGCCGCGGGGTAGCCGCGACCGGTGTCGTACAAGGTCCCCGGCACGGCGTCGGCCCGCGTCGTCCCGGCGACGATCCATGGTTCGAGCAGTCCCCAGGCACCGCCGTCGGGAGTCAGCGTGCCGTACACGAAGAGGCGAATCATGCTCCTTCGGCCGCGGCCTGTTCGCGTGCTCGGCGCTTCTGGTGCCAGCGCAGGCCCCCGTTGAGCGCGGCGAGGATCGTGTCGTTGTCCCTCGACAGTCGCCGGTGCACAGCTCGCTCGAACAGCACACGCATCACCGGGTTGAACGCTTCGTACTCTTCAACGAACGTGACGCGCGTTCGGCCGCCACCGAGATCTGTCAGCCGCGTCCGCCCGGTCGCACGTGACCACAACGGTTTGCCGACCGCGTCGTATCGCCACGACTCGTGCGGGTTCACCTCAGTGAGCCACTCCCACGACTGGCCGACACCGCGCGACAGCAGCCACTTCGGCACCGGGAAGTAACAGTGGCGCACCAATCCGTTCCCGGCCTCGTCACCCGGGTGCAGGATCTCGATCCGCGTGCGGACGTCTTTCGGCTGCGGGCGATCCGGAGCGCGGTACCAGAAGACCTCCCACACGTCTTCGGGTGGCGCATCCAGCTCGATGGAGAACTCGTGCCGTTGCATCGGGTCTCGTTACGCCGCGATCAGCTGCTGCACGGACTGCGCGAGGCCGTCTTCCCAGGTCCAGTTCTCCTCGAAGTGACGATTGCCCTCGGTCATCACGTCGTACTCCCACCACAGCCCGTAGATGCCGCACGTCGCCACCGTCGCGATCACCCGGCCGACGTAGTTGTGCGCGCCTTTCAACCGCGCCGGATTCGGTCCCGGCACGGGCGCGCCGAGGCGCGTGAAGATCGTCGACAACTCGCTTTCGATTGCCCCTTCGGCGTGGTCATGAGCAATGAGATCGCCGTCGAGGAGGATGAACACGATGATTTGCACGACGAGCGAACCGATGCCCGTGAGCACAGCCGCGGCGATGTCGATGACGAGCCACATCGTCGGGTCGCGGAATTCGGCCGCCTTGGCGCGCAGCACTCCCATGTTGGACGCGATGCGCTCGAACGCAGGACGCAGCTCGTCGGCCAGTCCCTTCGACTGCACTTGCTCCCACGCGAGCGTCGTGGCCGCGTCCAGCAGCTCGATGCGGCGTGCGTTGTGATCACGTGAGCGCCGCACCAGCTGATAGATGACGTAGAAGCCGTAGATGCCGCACGTGAGGATCGTCCAGCCGAACGCGGTCCAGAAGCTGAAGATGTAATCGGTCTCGTTGCGGCGCTGCCACGCAGCGCGAATGCGATCGGCGGGCGCGGCCGCCGGTCCGACCGGGTAGGCCGCGTACGGCACCGGCGCGGGCGGGGGCGGAGGCGGGGGTGCCGAGGGTGGTGTTGGTGCCGGGGGCGGCGGCGGTACCGAAGGCGGTTCGGGCGGCGGCGGGACGTCAGTCATGGGCCGCATATTGCCGCGTACGGAGCCGTCGGGGAACATGACGGTCATGACGCCTTCCGAACCACAGCCGAGCGACCAATTCACCTTCGGCCTCTGGACGGTCGGCAACCGGGGCCGGGACCCGTTCGGCCACGAGACCCGGCCCGCGCTCGATCCCGTCGACGCGGTGCACCGTCTGTCCGACCTCGGCGCGTACGGCGTCAGCTTCCACGACGACGACCTCGTGCCGCCCGGCTCGACAGCCGCCGATCGCGAGCAAATCCTGAAGCGGTTCCGGCGCGCGCTCGATGCAACCGGCATGAAGGTGCCGATGGCCACGACGAACCTCTTCTCGAATGCGGTGTTCAAGGAGGGCGCGTTCACGGCGAACGATCCGGCGGTACGCCGGTACGCGATTGCCAAGACGCTCGATGCGATCGACCTCGGTGTGGAGCTCGGCGCGCGCGTGTACGTGATGTGGGGCGGACGCGAGGGTACCGAGTCCGATGCGGCGAAGGACGTGCGCGGCGCGCTCGACCGATACAAGGAAGCAGTCGACATCTGTTGCGCGTATGTGCGCGACCGAGGTCACGACGTTCGGTTCGCGCTCGAGCCGAAACCGAACGAGCCGCGCGGCAACATCCTGCTGCCGACCGTCGGGCACGCGCTGGCGTTCGTCTCGCAGCTGGAATGGCCGGACATGGTCGGCCTCAACCCGGAGTTCGCCCACGAGACCATGTCGGGACTCTCGTTTCACCACGGGGTCGCGCAGACGCTGTGGCAGAACAAGCTGTTCCATATAGATCTGAACGCGCAGGTGATCGGCAAGTACGACCAGGACTTCCGCTTCGGGTCGGAAGGCATCCGCGACGCGTTCTATGTCGTCAAGCTGCTCGAGGATGCGCAGTGGCCCGGCATGCGCCACTTCGACGCCCATGCGTACCGGACCGAGTCGGCCGAGGGCGTCTGGGACTTCGCACGCGGATGCATGCGCACGTATCTGATCCTTCGCGACAAGGCGCGCCGGTTCCACGAGGACGCTGAGATCCAAGCGGCGCTGGCCGAGGCGATGGTCGCCAGGATCGACGAGCCCGCGATCGACGGATCACCGACCGCGGACGCGATCGGCGCGCTCCGTCGCGGTCCGTACGACGTCGAGAACATGGCCGCGCGCGGCTATGGCCTCGAGCGTCTTGATCAGCTCGTCACCGAGTTGCTGCTCGGCGTTCGGTAGAGAGCATGCGCGATTCGCCATGACCGACAACGAAACCCACCTCGTTGGTGACGATCTCGAGCGGCTTGCGGTCGCCGCGTATCTCACCGGTAACGACGAGGAGAGCGCCGACGCGTGGACCCGCGCCCACCACGATCGGCTGCACGCCGGCGACCTGGCTGGAGCGGCGCGGTGCGCGTTCTGGTTGGCCTTCAGTCTCATGATGCGGGGCGAGATGGCTCCTGCCGGTGGCTGGCTGGCGCGGGCGGCGCGATGCTGCGAGGACGCCGGCGCGGAATGCGTCGAGCAGGGATACCTGCTCGTGCCGGCCGGGCTGCAACACATGGGTGAGGGTGACGCGGGCGCCGCGTACGCCGCGTTCGCGGAGGCCGCGAGCATCGGCGAGCGCTTCGGCGACGCCGACCTCATCGCGTTCGGCCGGCTCGGTCGCGGTCAAGCGCGCATTCACCTTGGAGAGCCCGGGGAGGGCATGGCGTTGCTCGACGAGGTCATGGTCGCGGTGACCGCGGGAGAAGTCTCACCCGTCGTCTCGGGGATCGTGTACTGCGCGGTGATCGAGGCGTGCCACGAGATCTTCGACCTCCGCCGCGCCCACGAGTGGACGAGCGCACTCACGAGTTGGTGCGCGTCGCAGCCCGACCTCGTGCCGTATCGCGGGCAATGCCTTGTGCATCGCGCGCAGATCATGCAGTTGCACGGCGCGTGGCCCGACGCGATGGACGAGGCGCTGCGGGCCTGCGCGCGGCTCTCCGAGCCGATGCACCCCGCGGTCGGCATGGCCTTCTATCAACGAGCCGAGCTGCACCGGCTGCGCGGCGAGTTCGCGCAGGCGGAAGAGGCGTATGTCGAGGCGGGGCAGGCGGGCCGCGAGCCTTATCCCGGCCTCGCACAGCTCCGGCTCGCCCAGGGGCAGGTCGACGCCGCCGCGGCGTCGATCCGCCGTGTCGTCGACGAAGCGCAGGACCGCGTTACCCGGTCGCAGGTGCTGGCCGCGTGTGTCGAGATCGTGCTGGCGGCGAAGGACGTCGGCGCGGCCCGGGCGCGTTCGGACGAGCTGTCCGCCATCGCGATCGAGCTCGACGCGCCGTTCCTGCACGCGTCCGCCGCTCACGCACGCGGCGCGGTCCTCTTGGCCGAGGGCGACGCGCGCGCCGCACTGGATACCTTGCGCGGCGCATGGCAAGCATGGCGCGCGGTCGAAGCGCCGTATGAGGCCGCGCGTGCGCGGGTGCTCATGGGACTGGCCTGCCGGGAGCTCGGAGACACCGAGAGCGCGCAGCTGGAGGTCGACGCGGCGCGCCACGTCTTCGAGGACCTTGGCGCCGCGCCGGACGTCGCGCGTGTCGAGACGCTCGCGGGCAAGTTCGCGGCGCCGTCCGCGGGCCCACTGAGCGCACGGGAGGTCGAGGTTCTGCGCTTCGTCGCGACCGGCAAGACCAACCGGGTCATCGCGAGTGAGCTGTTCCTCAGCGAGAAGACCGTCGCCCGCCACGTCAGCAACATCTTCACGAAGCTCGGTGTGTCATCCCGATCGGCCGCTACCGCCTACGCGTACGAGCACGACCTCGTATAGCCGTACGCAGAATTACCCACCGTCATCGGTGCCGCGGTTGGACACTTCGCCCGATGCCGTCAAGGCCCGGTCTTCGTACCGTCGTCATCAACGACAACCGAAAAACGAGGAGCTCGCCATGACGACACAGCAGCGCACGAAGTCCGCGGAACCCGGCACCATCGACCGGCTGAGCAAGGGGTTCCACAGTGTGTTCGAGACCTTCGAAGCCCGCGCCGACGTGTTCGCACCCGACGCGTTCTTCGATCTCAACATGCCCGTGTGGCGCTTCCAGGTGCAGGGCGCGGACGCATTCGGCGCGCAGATCGCCGCCATCAACCAGGGCCCGTCGCGCGTCGACATCCTGCGCACGGTTCCCACCGTCTCGGGGTTCGTGACCGAGCACGTCGAGCACCAGTCGGTCAAGGGCGAAGACCACTCGGCCCGACGCCTCTGGCTGTGCGAGGTCGCCGGCGGCCTGATCGTCGAAGTCGTCGGCTATTGCAGCGGCGAGTGGGATGAGGAGCTCCGCGCCCGCCACGCGGCCGAGGCCCCGATGCTCCGCCCGTAGGGCTACTACTCCACGTCGCGGACCGCGGCGATGCGCTGGACCGCGGCGGGTCTCGGGTTGTCGACCACGACGTTCTCGTAGTCGACGACCCGCAGCTCGCCGCGTACGACATCGAGCAGTTCACCCGGCTTCAGCAAGAACTCGAGCCGGCTCGGTCGTCCGAACCGCTCGTTGCCGGCCGCGAAGGTTTCGTAGAGAAGGACGCCGCCCGGCGCGACTGCCGCGACGAGTGCCGGCAGGAGCGGGCGGTGGAGATAGTTCGTCACGACAATGCCGGCGTAACGGCGCTCGAGAAACGCGAATGGGCCGCCGTCCTCGAGGTCGACCCCGATGAGCTCGACGCCGCCGTCGGCCCGCAGGTCGTCTGCTCGGGCAAGGTCGCGATCGACGGCGACAACCTCATGGCCCTGCGCGTGGAGGAACCGCGTGTGCCGTCCGCCGCCGCACGCGAGATCGAGAACGGCACCGCCGAGCGGGATCAAGCCCGCGTGCGCGAAGACCCAGGCCGATGCCTCGTTCGCGCTCACACGCGCGCGACGGGCGGCGTGATTCCCGGCACGTCGAGGCGCGTCCGGAGCACGCACCCGCGCAGCTCGGGATGCTCGGTGTGGCCGCCGGTTGTCACGTACAGATACGGCCCGTCGAAGCACAGACTCGTCGCGATCTCCGACGGCGGATCGAGGCGACGATCGAGGGTGCCTTCGGGCGTGAAGCGGCCGATCCCGCCGCTCACGAGCGCGACCCACAGGCCACCGAGCTCGTCGACGGCCATGCCGTCGGGGTGCCCGTACTGCGACGCGTCGATGTCGCGTCGAACGCTGCGGTCGAGGTCGAAGACGATGATGCGGCGCGCGCGGGTGTCGCTCAGGTAGATCGTGCGTCCGTCCGGTGCGAGCGCGACGCCGTTCGCGTGCACGACGTCCTCGATGACGATTTCCGGTCCGACGTCGTGGTCGACGCACCACAGCTCGCCGGGGATTTCCTCGGCCGCGGGGTCGAACACCGCGAACCGCAACGCGCCCGCGTAGACGCGGCCGGCCTTGTCGGCGACGAGGTCGTTCCACCCCGCGACGCCGTCGACATGGAGGACCGTGCGCGTTGTGTCGTCCCGCACGTGGACGAGGTCGCGACCCGAGCAAACGATGCCGCCGTCGGCGTGCAGCGCGATGCCGCCGATCCCGCGGCGCTTGGGCACGACGGTCGTGATCTCGCCGTTCGCTCCGAGGCGGTGGACGCCGCCGCCGAGCACATCCGAGAACAACAGTGTGCCGTCGACGTCGACGGTCGGCGCTTCGACGAGCCCGTACCCGTGCGCGAGTACTTCCCACTCCATAGGGTGAGGATCGTAGTGCGGACGCAGCGGAGCCAGGGATGGCGCAGCGGAGGGAGCATCGACGTGCCGCTCGTGCTTGGTGTCGACTCGTCGACGCAGTCCACGAAGGTGGAGGTGCGTGACGCCGATACCGGTGCGCTCGTTGCCGAGGGGCGCGCGCCGCATCCGCCCACGACGCCGCCGCGCAGCGAGCAACATCCAGACGCGTGGTGGGACGCGCTCGAGTCGGCAAAGAGCGGACTGCCGGAAGTCGACGCGATCGCGGTTGCCGGCCAGCAACACGGACTCGTCGCGCTCGATGCTCGGGGCGAGGTCATCCGGCCCGCCAAGCTCTGGAACGACACGGAATCGGCGCCCGACGCGCGCTGGCTGCGCGGACAGCTCGACGACGAAGGCTGGGCACGTGCATGTGGATCGGTCCCGCTCGCGGCGTTCACGATCGCGAAGCTGTCGTGGCTGCACCGGGCGGAACCAGACTCGTGGGCGCGTCTCGCGCGCGTGTGCCTGCCGCACGACTGGCTGACGTGGAAGTTGAGCGGCGCGTTCGCGACCGACCGGGGCGACGCGTCGGGTACCGGCTATTTCTCGGCCGCGGAGAACGCGTACCGCACCGATCTCCTTGCGATCGTCGAGGACGCGGATTGGACGGAGCGCTTGCCGCGCGTCGCGGCACCGGCGGAAGTGGTCGGTACGTGCGGCGCCGCCGTTGTCGCACCAGGGACCGGCGACAACATGGCGGCCGCGCTCGGGATCGGTCTCGAGCCGGGCGATGTCGCAATTTCGATCGGGACCTCGGGCACGGCCTTTGCAGTCAGCGCGACACCGACATTCGACGCGTCGGGCGCGGTCGCGGGTTTCGCCGATGCGCGCGGCCGCTTCTTGCCGCTCGTCTGCACGTTGAACGCGACCAAGGTGACCGACGCAGTCGCCGAACTGCTCGGTGTCGACGCGGCCCGGCTCGACGCGCTCGCGCTGGACGCGACCGCGGGCGCCGGCGGCGTGACGCTCGTGCCGTACTTCGACGGAGAGCGGACCCCCGACCGGCCGGACGCGACCGGGACGATCGCCGGGCTGCGATCGGACGTGACTCGCGAGCAGCTCGCCCGCGCCGCGTTCGAAGGAGTGGTGTGCGGGCTCCTCGATGCGCTCGACGCGCTGGGCACCGCCGGCGTCGAGGTCGGCGGACGGCTCGTGCTCGTAGGTGGCGGCGCCCGCTCACCGGCCTTCCGGCGCGTGCTCGCCGACGTCGCCGGGCGGGCGGCGACGGTGCCGGCGCCGGCCGAGCATGTCGCGACGGGTGCCTGTCTGCAGGCCGCGGCCGCGCTGCACGGTGCGTGGCCCGACTGGAAGCTCGGCGGGGGAGCGATCGTCGAACCAGAGCCCATCGAGCGCGACGCGATTCGGGACCGGTACCGCGACACGGCGCAGTAGGTTCGGAGGATGGGAGACGACAGCACAGCGACCGTAGGGGAGCGGAGCGTGGAGTCGACCCAATGAGTATGGAATTCGCCGGCTCGATCCTCGACCTCGTCGGCAATACGCCGCTCGTGCGGCTGAAGCGCATCTCCGAAGCCGACGGCGTGCCGGGCACGTTGCTCGCCAAGGTCGAGACCGTGAACCCCGGCGGCAGCGTGAAGGACCGCGCCACGATCGCGATGATCGACGCGGCCGAGCGTGACGGCCTGTTGCAACCGGGCGGCACGATCGTCGAACCGACGTCCGGCAACACCGGCGCCGGGCTCGCGATCGTGGCCGCGCAGCGCGGCTACCGCTGCATCTTCGTCATGAGCGACAAGATGAGCGACGAGAAGGTCGCGCTGTTGCGCGCCTACGGCGCCGAAGTCGTCGTGTGTCCGACTGCGGTCCCACCGGAGGATCCGCGCTCGTACTACTCGACGGCCGAGCGGCTGGTCCGCGAGACACCGGGCGCGTTCCGGCCCGACCAGTACTCCAATCCTGCGAACCCGGCCGCGCACTTCGCGACGACCGGGCCCGAGATCTGGCGCCAGACCGACGGGCGTATCACACACTTCGTCGCGGGCTTGGGAACCGGTGGCACGATCACCGGTGTCGGCAAGTTCCTGAAGAGCCAGAACACGAACGTGCAGATCGTGGGTGCCGACCCGTCGGGTTCGGTGTACTCCGGCGGCACCGGTCGTCCATACCTCACCGAAGGCATCGGTGAGGATTTCTGGCCGACCACGTACGACCCGTCGATCGTGGATCGGGTCATCGAGGTGAGTGATGCTGAGGCGTTCGCGATGGCGCGACACGTCACGCGGGAAGAAGGCCTGATGATCGGTGGGTCGGGCGGAACGGCGGTGCACGCCGCGCTCGTCGTCGCGCTCGACGCCGGACCCGACGCGGTCGTCGTTGTGCTGCTGCCCGATTCCGGCCGCAACTACCTGTCGAAGATCTTCAATGATCAGTGGATGTACGACATGGGCTTCCTGCGCGCCGATTCGCCGGTTGCCGGTGACGTGCTCGCAACGAAGGGCCACCACATGCCGGACTTCGTGCTGATCACGCCCGAAGAGCCGGCGCGCGATGCGATCAAGCTCATGCACGACACCGGAGTGTCACAGCTGGTGGTGAGTGTCACCAAGGAGTTGCCGCTCGCAGCGAAAGAGGTGACCGGGACTTTGCGCGAGCTCGAGCTGATGGACCTCGCGTTCCGCGATCGCGACGTGCTCGAGCGGCCCGTCGGCGACATCATGAGCGCGCCGATGCCGATGATCGGGATCGGCGAACCGGTTGGCCGCATCGTCGCGTGTCTCGATGCCCAGCCATCGGTGCTCGTGCTCGACGGTGGCCACCCGATCGGCGTGCTGACCCGGAGCGACGTCCTCGGGTTCCTCGCGGCACGCGCCGAAACGGAGTAAGCGTGTCCGCCGGCGACGGATTCGAGACCCGCGCGATTCACGCCGGACAAGCGCCTGACCCGCACACCGGTGCGATCATCCCACCGATCACGCTCGCCACGACGTTCGCGCAAGAGGCCGTCGGCAAGCACAAGGGGTACGAGACGCGCGCAGCGGCAACCCGACGCGTAGCGCGATGGAGACGTGCGTCGCGTCGCTCGAGGGGGCGGGCAACGGCCTGGCGTTCGCGAGCGGCTCGCGGCCGAAGACGCAATCCTGCGCACGCTCGACCCCGGCGATCACGTGATCCTGCCGAACGACGCGTACGGCGGCACCTACCGGCTCGCCGCGCACGTGCACGAACGCTTCGGGCTCGCGGTGGAGCGCGTGTGACCTCCGCGATCTGAGTGCAGCTCGCCGCCGAATGGCGTGACGAGACGCGTCTCGTATGGGTCGAGACACCGACGAACCCGATGCTGAACATCGTCGACATCGAGGCGGTGGCGAGGATCGCGCACGAGCGCCAGGCGCGGGTCGTGGTCGACAACACGTTCGCGACCCCGTACCTGCAGCAACCGCTCGCGCTCGGCGCCGATGCCTCCGTGCACTCCTCCACCAAGTATCTCGGTGGACATTCCGACGTCGTGGGCGGCTTCATCGCGCTGCATGACGCGGAATGGGCCGACGAGCTCCGCTTCTTGCAGAACGCGATGGGAGCGGTGCCGTCGCCATTCGACTGCTATCTCGTGCTGCGCGGCGTCAAGACGCTCGCCGTCCGGATGCAGGCGCATTGCGCGAATGCCCGCGCCATCGTGCAGTTGCTGCGCGAGCACGACGCCGTCGCCGAGGTGTTGTATCCCGATACGTCGGAAGTCGCCGCGCGGCAGATGCGTGACTTCGGCGGCATGGTCAGCTTCCTCGCCCTCGACGAAGACACCGCACTCGATGTGGTTGCGCGCACGCGCCTGTTCACACTGGCGGAGTCGCTGGGCGCGGTCGAGTCGCTGATCGAACATCCCGCCCGGATGACCCACGCTTCGGCGGCCGGCTCACCGCTCGAGGTCGACCCGCGCTTGGTGCGACTGTCGGTCGGCATCGAGACGACGCGAAGATCTCGTCAGCGATCTCCGCCAAGCGTTGGACGCTGCGTTCGCGGGTAACGCGAGCGTGTGACGACGACGCTCGACGAGCTGCGCGCCCAAGCCGCCCGCTGTACGGCTTGCGATCTCTACAAGAACGCCACCCAGGTCGTGTTCGGTGAGGGCCCGGTGCCGGCGCCGTTGGTGTTGATGGGTGAGGTGCCGGGCGACAAGGAGGACAAGGCCGGCCACCCGTTCGTCGGTCCCGCGGGCAAGATCCTCGACGACACGCTCGTCGAGGCGGGGATCGACCGCTCGCTGGTATACGTGACGAACGCGGTCAAGCACTTCAAGTGGGTGCCGGCCCGGGGCGGCAAGGTGCGATTGCACAAGAAGCCGAACCGCGCGGAGATCACGGCGTGCAAGCAATGGTGGGAGCGCGAGCTCGATGTCGTCCGGCCCGGAGTACTCGGCCTGCTTGGCGCGACCGCGGCCCAAGCCGTGTTCGGGCCGCAGTTCCGCGTCACCAAGGAGCGGGGCCGGTGGTTCGAGCTCGACAAGGGCATCAACGCGCTCGCCACGATCCACCCGTCGGCCGTATTGCGCGCCCAAGAGCGCCGCGACGAGGAATACGCAGGCTTGGTCCGCGATCTGCAGCTCATCGCCAACCGTTTGGGCAGTTCCCGGGGGTAGGGCACCGGTTCGTGCCCAAACGGTCTACGGGAACGTCTGGCCGACGAGGCGGCGCTGCTTGAACTGCGCCTTCAAGTAGTCCTTGTTCATCAGCGCGATGAAGTCGATCGAGATGCCCTTCGGGCAGGCGGCCTCGCACTCGCGATGGTTCGTGCACGATCCGAAGTACGTCTCCATGGTCTCGACCATATTGATCGTGCGTTCCCACCGCTCGGCCTGGCCCTGCGGGAGCAGGTTGAGGTGCTGCATCTTCGCCGAGGTGAACAGCTGGGCCGCACCGTTCGGGCACGCGGCGACGCACGCGCCGCAGGCGATGCACTCAGCGGCGTCCATGGCCGCGTCCGCGACGGGCTTCGGGATCGGGATCTCGTTTCCGTCGGGCGCGCCGCCGGTACCGACGCCGATGTAGCCGCCCGACTCGATGATGCGGTCGAACGGGCTCCGGTCGACGATCAGGTCCCTGATCAACGGGAAGGCCGCTGCCCGCCACGGCTCGATGGTGATGTGATCGCCGTCGCGGTACTTGCGCATGTGCAGCTGGCAGGCGGCGGTGCGAACCGCCGGTCCGTGGGCTTGTCCGTCGATCATGAAGCCGCACGATCCGCAGATCCCCTCGCGGCAATCGTGGTCGAACGCGATCGGCTCCTTGCCGTCGTGCATCAGCCGCTCGTTGACGAGATCGAGCATCTCGAGGAACGACATGTCGGGGCTCACGCCCGGCACGTCGTAGGTCTCGAACTTGCCCGGCACGTTGGCCGCCGGCTGCCGCCAAACGGTCAACGTGATCTTCATACGGTTCTATGGGTCGCTCCACGCTCCCTCCGGTCGCTGCGCTGTCGTTGCGCTCGTCATTCCAACCCCTACTTGTAAGACCGCGTCGACGGATGCACGAATTCGAAGTTCAGTGGTTCCTTGTGCAGCTTCGGTTCGATACCGACACCGGTGAACTCCCATGCCGCGACGTACGCGTAGTGCTCGTCGTCGCGCAGCGCTTCGCCGTCTTCGGTCTGGTACTCCTCCCGGAAATGGCCGCCGCATGATTCGTTGCGCTGGAGCGCGTCGATGCACAGCAGTTCCCCGAACTCGAGGAAGTCCGCGACCCGCCCGGCCTTTTCGAGCGCCTGGTTGCGCGTCTCGTTCTCACCGAGCACGCGCACGTTCTTCCAGAATTCCTCACGGATCGCAGGAATCTCGGCCAGCGCCTTGTTGAGCGACTGCTCGGTGCGTGACATCCCGCAGTTGTCCCACAGCACCGTGCCGAGATGGCGATGGATCTCGTCGACAGTCTTCTCGCCGTTGATCGACAGCAGCTTGCGCACCTGGTCTTCGACGCCCTGCTCGGCCTCTTTGAACGCGGGATCGTCGACCGGTACCGGCAACGTTCCGAGCATCGGCGCGAGGTAGTCGCCGATCGTGTACGGGAGGACGAAGTAGCCGTCGGCGAGCCCCTGCATCAGGGCCGACGCTCCGAGTCGGTTCGCGCCGTGGTCGGAGAAGTTTGCTTCGCCGAGCACGAACAACCCGGGCAGGTTGCTCATCAGGTGGTAGTCGACCCAGAGACCGCCCATCGCGTAGTGGATCGCCGGGTAGATGCGCATCGGGACCCGGTACGGGTTCTCGCCGGTGATCTTCTCGTACATCTCGAAGAGGTTGCCGTACCGCTCCTCGATCACCGGCTGACCGAGCCGCGCGATCGATTCCTTGAAGTCGAGGTACACGCCGTTCTTCAACGGGCCCACGCCGCGCCCCGCCTCGACCATGCGCTTGATCGCGCGCGACGCCACGTCGCGCGGCACGAGGTTGCCGAACGCGGGATATTGCCGCTCCAGGAAGTAGTCGCGGTCCTCTTCGGGAATCTGGTCGGGTGGCCGCGTGTCTTCCATCTTCTTGGGAACCCACACCCGCCCGTCGTTCCGCAACGACTCCGACATCAACGTGAGCTTGCTCTGGAACTCGTCGCTGGCCGGGATGCACGTGGGGTGGATCTGGGTGAAGCACGGGTTCGCGAAGTACGCACCCTTCTTCGCGGCGCGCCACGCCGCGGTCACATTCGACGCCTTGGCGTTCGTCGAGAGGTAGAAGACGTTGCCGTAGCCGCCGGTTGCCAGCACGACCGCGTGCGCCGACATCGAGTACACCTCGCCGGTGTTGAGGTCGCGACACACGATGCCGGCCGCGCGGCCGTCCTTGACCACGAGGTCGAGCATCTCGGTGCGGGGGTACAACGTCACGCCGCCGGTGTGCACTTGGCGCATCAGCGCCTGGTACGCGCCGAGCAGCAGCTGCTGGCCCGTCTGCCCGCGCGTAGAACGTGCGCGACACCTGGGCGCCGCCGAACGACCGGTTGTCGAGCATGCCGCCGTACTCACGTGCGAACGGCACACCCTGGGCGACGCACTGGTCGATGATGTCGACCGAGAGCTGCGCGAGCCGATACACGTTCCCTTCGCGCGACCGGTAATCGCCGCCCTTGATCGTGTCGTAGAACAGCCGCTGGACGCTGTCGCCGTCGTTCTTGTA
This sequence comes from uncultured Actinomycetes bacterium, assembly GCA_963837155.1. Lineage (GTDB taxonomy): Bacteria > Actinomycetota > Acidimicrobiia > IMCC26256 > PALSA-610 > DASQHW01. The sequence goes on from CAWIMB010000001.1 coordinate 1,232,288, forward strand.
ATTCTTGGCGGCGTTGATGCCGCCCTGGGCGGCGATCGAGTGGGCCCGGCGCGGTGAGTCGTGGAACGTGATGACTTTCACGTTGTAACCGAGCTCGGCGAGGCTCGCGGCCGCGGACGCACCACCGAGACCGGTGCCGACCATGATGATGTCGAACCGGCGCTTGTTCGCGGGGTTGACGAGCTTGATGTCGAACTTGTGCTTGTCCCACTTCGCTTCGAGCGGGCCCGGGGGGACGTCGATTCGAGATCCATCGTCATGCCTTACAGGGAGCGGTCGTGGGTTCGGTGTGGGGGCACTTCAATTCGACCGCGTGGGTCTGCACCGCGATCGGGAAGCTCAGGTTGCCGACGGTGATCAGCCTGCGAAGCCGATCGCGAACGGGCGTCGGGCGGCGTTGATCCTCGGGTTGTTGATGCCCATCGTCTGGAACATCGACCAGCCACCGTGGTACAGGTGGATGCCGAGCGCGATGTTCGCGACGGCGTACGCGATCGCGACGACGGGGCGCTGCAGGCTGTACACCGAGATTGTTGTACGGATCGCCGCGTACGAACTCCGAGTTGGCGGTGCCCCACGTCAGGTCGGCGAGGTGGAAGATGATGTAGAGGCCGACGATGATGCCGGTCCAACGCATCGTGCGCGACGCGAAGTCGGCGGCGACGTAGTCGCGCTTCGACTTGTAGCGGTCGGGCCGGGCGGCCCAGTTGATCCTCGTGAGGCCGTACGCGGCGTGGATGTGGAAGAAGAACGCCGCGATCAAGCCGGCTCGGAACGACCACAGCAACCACGTGCGCGGCAGCAGATGGCCCGGCATGTCGCGCAAGGCCTCGCCGTAGAGGTTGATCTCCTCCTTCGACAAGAACAGCTTGATGTTGCCGATCAGGTGCACGAGCACGAACGACATGAGGATGACGCCGGTGATCGCCATGACCCACTTCTTGCCGACCGCGCTGCGGTAGAAGCGCACCGGCAGGGGGCCGCCCGGCGGCATACGCCGGATGGGCTTCGGCTCCACGACCGGAGGCTTCGTCGCCTCCCGGGTCGGCGGAGTTGTCGTTGTCGCCATGTTTCTCCCGCTTCGTGACCTTGTGAATCGGACTCTAGGCTCCGGCAGAGAACGGTCGGCGAATCGTGCAGGAGTTCACATGCGCCCGCACCTGCGGGCGCGCCAGGCGTGTGGGAGGTGTCGTAGAGCCACCCTCACACACGCCCCCGGCCCGCTTCGAGGATCAGCAACGGATAGCGGTTCACGACCCGGCCGAGCGACGGGTGCATGAACACGGCCTCGACGTCGATCGCATCGCCGAGCTCGACCCGCCCCACGTACGCGAGCGCGTCGGCGTCGACATCGCCGTGCCACCGCCGGCCGCGGCCGTCGACGGTGATCTCGATGTCCGCACCCGTCAACGCGACGCGTCCGTCGTTGGCGATGTGCACCTGGCCCGTGCGCGGATCCACCATCGGCAACACCGGTCGGCAGGCATCGCGCAGCGCCGTGTACGCGCGCTTCGGCACGCGCTCGTGATCGAGGACGCCGTAGCCGACCGTGGGAGCGGCATCGGCGAGGGTGAACACCGCAAAGCCGCCGCTCGGGGTCCACTTGCAGCGGCGCAGATCCTCGATCTGTAGCTGGAGAAGCGCGGCGTGGTACGCCTGCGTCGCGTCGCGCCACTCGTCGAACGACTTCACGTCGTCCGGCGGCACGTGCGCCGCGAACGCGTCGCGTTGCATGCCGTGGTGCGCGACGAGGTCGTCCCAGTCGAGATCGGGCCAGTGCTCGGGATGCATCCATGCTGCGGTGTGCGGGACTGACTGCGCGCCGAACATCGAGACGAACCGGCCGAGTCGCGGGAGCGCGCGCATGGCGGGCGCGAGGCCGGCAAGGTCGCCGTGCAACCAGCCGAACCAGAGGTCGCGCGTCGTCGCCGGCGCCCGAGTGGCGCAACACCGGCCGTGTCGTGTCACACCGTGCGATCGCACGCGCTACTGACCGATCGAGCACTTCCTTCCCCCACGTCGGGGCGGCCGCGCCCACCACCAGGCGCGCCGGCGTGTCGTCGCCGAGCGGAGCGTCGTGCGCGCACCACAAGAACACGCTCGGCCGGTGTCCCAAGAGGTCGACCATCGCGCGTGCTTGGCGTCCGGCCTGCTTCCGCACGCTCCGCGCGTAGCCGCCCTGCATCGGGAAGTCCTGCCAGAGGAGCAAGCCCGCCTCGTCAGCGGCGTCATACAGGGCGTCGGCCGCAATGTGCGCATGGACGCGCAAGAAATCGAGGTTCGCTTCGATCGCGCGGTCGACGTCCCCGCGCACGACGGTGTCGTCGACGTCGCCGGGGAGCGCGCACGTCGATCCGTAGCACGCGCCTTTGAGGAACAACCGTTCACCGTTCACGAAGAACTGCCAGTCGCGACTCCGCACCTCGCGAAACGCCGTGCGAAAGGTCCGAGCGTCGCTCGGCTCGCCGTCGACGTCGATCGTGAGGTCGAGCGTGCACAACGGCTGGGACCCGAGCGTGCGCGGCCACCACCGTGGAGGGTCGTCGACGCTGAGCGTCCACGAGAGCTCGTTCGTCCCCGCAGCCAGCGTTGCGTCGCGCGTCCTCTCGAGGATCAGGACGTCGCCCGGGCCGCGGAGCTCCGCCCGGAGGCGCGCCTCGCACGGCTGGGTGCCGGCGTCCAGCGTCACGTCGCACGCGATGCGCCCCTGTTCGAGCGAAGCCTCGACGCATATCGCTCGGGCACGCGCAATACGCACCGGTCCGCACTCGACCAGTCGAACCGGTCGCCAGATGCCGCCGGGATTCACGTCCGGATCCAGAAGCGGCGACTGCCAGTACGGGCCCGTGATCGTCCGCTTCGCGCCGCGGTCGTGTTGCGGCGGGCACGCCACCTCGACGGCAAGAACGTGCTCGTCACGGGCGCGCAACGCGTCCGAAACCTCGAACGCGTGCGGCACGAACGAACCCTCGGTCGCGCCGAGGTACTCGCCGTCGAGCCACACGTCGCCGTAGTAGAAGATGCCGTCGAGCTCCAGGAACCACCGGCGCGTGCTCGCATCTGACGCGAGCGTGAACTGCTTGCGGTAAAGCACGGGACCGTCGCTGTGCGCGAACGCCGGCTCCGCGCGCCAATGGTCAGGTACGCGCACGTTCTGCCAGGACTCGCTGACCAGCCCGGGAGCGGCGAAGGTCCGTGCGAGCTCGGGGTCGGCCGCGTGAGCGTGCCACACACCCGAGAGATCGACGATGCCGCTCGAGGCCGAGTGTCTGCTCACCGAAGCCGAGCGTATGCTCCCGCCCATGAGCCGAACGTCCGTGCAGCGGGTATCCCGCGGAACAGTGAGGCGGGGCCCGAGCGGCCCTGCAGAGCGGAAGCCATGAGCCGACCTGCCACACTCGGAGACCTACGCGCAACCGGCTGGGAGTCGCGTCCGGTCAAAGAAGAGATCCGAGCGAATGCGGTGCGAGCGCTCGCCGACAACCGCACGCTCGTGGAAGGTGTCGTCGGGTTCGACGACACGGTGTTGCCGCAGCTCGCGAACGCGTTGCTCGCCGGTCACGACATCATCTTCCTCGGCGAGCGCGGCCAAGCGAAGACGCGCATCATCCGTGAGCTCGTGAACTTGCTCGACGAGTGGATGCCGATCGTCGCGGGCAGCGAGATCAACGACGATCCGTACCATCCGGTGTCGAGCCATGCGCGTCATCTCGTTGCCGAGCGCGGTGATGAGACACCGATCGAGTGGGTGCACCGCGACCGCCGCTACGGCGAGAAGCTCGCAACACCCGACACGTCGATCGCCGACCTCATCGGCGAGGTCGACCCGATCAAGGTCGCCGAGGGCCGGTACCTGTCGGACGAGCTGACGATCCACTACGGGCTCGTGCCGCGCACCAACCGTGGCATCTTCGCGATCAACGAGCTCCCCGACCTCGCGGAGCGCATCCAGGTAGGCCTCCTGAACGTGCTCGAAGAGCGCGATGTGCAGATCCGCGGATACAAGATCCGCCTCCCACTCGACGTCATGCTCGTCGCGTCCGCGAACCCCGAGGACTACACCAACCGCGGGCGCATCATCACGCCGCTCAAGGACCGGTTCGGGTCCCAGATCCGCACGCACTACCCGCTCGACACCGAGCTCGAGATGACGATCATCGACCAGGAAGCACGCGCGCTCGCCGCAGAAGGCTTGCAGGTGAACGTGCCCGAGTTCATGACCGAGATCGTCGCCGAGATCTCGCAGTTGGCGCGCCGCTCACCGCACGTCAACCAGCGTTCCGGCGTCTCGGCCCGACTGTCGATCACGAATTACGAGACGCTGGTAGCGAACGCGGCGCGACGCGCGCTGATGCACGGCGAACGCGAGGTCGTGCCGCGCGTCTCAGACCTGGACGCTCTGGCCGCGTCGACGTCGGGCAAGATCGAGATCGAGACGCTCGACGACGGCCGTGAGAACCAGGTGCTCGACCGCATTCTCAAGGCGGCTTCGCTCGAGGTGTTCCGTGCGCGTGTGAAGCCGGAACGGCTCGGCCCGATCGTCGCGTCATTCGAGGACGGGTCGATCGTGCACACCGGCGAAGACGTTCCGGCCGCGCAGTACCGCGATCTGCTCGCCAAGCTCGACGGTATGCGGGCAGTGCTCGCCGACCTGGGCGTCGGCGAGTCACCGGCGGGTATCGCGAGCGGCATCGAGTTCGTGCTGGAAGGCCTGCACCTGACCAAGCGCCTCAACAAGGACGCCGTCGGCGGCCGCGCGACATACCGCGGCCGCGGCTGAGCCCTCGAACATGCGTGGCCAAATCGGCTGACAGCCGAGTTCGCCACGCATGTTCGTGACGAGCTACTCGACGCGGAGCAACTGGGCGACGTCCGCGCGCCGGGCGCGGCGCGCGGGGAGCACTGAGCACGCGGCGGCGACGAGCAGCGTGATCGGCACGAGGAGCAACACCCACGCCGAATACGTCGGCGTGTCGCCGATGCCGAGCTGATGGGCGACGAAGCGCCACAGCGCCGTACCCGCCAGCTCGCCCAGCGGGACGCCGATCAGCAACACGACCGTGGCAAGCGCCACTGCTTGCCACGACAACACCGACGTGAGGCGTCGCGCGGAACATCCCAACGCGCGCAACGTGCCGAGCTCCCGTGCGCGCAGCCGCACCGACACGGTCAGCGTGAACGCGATGAGGACGATCGCCAGGGCTGCGGCGAGACCAGCGCCGACGATCGGAAGCGTACGCACTCGGTGCAGGTTCACGACCCGCGCCGGCACGACGTCTTCCAACATCTCCGACGTGTACTCGCGTCGCAGCGCGGCGATCGTCCCTGCCGCGCGCGCCGCTGACCCGTCCGAACACGAACTTGGGCGCGGTCGTGCCGCCGGACTGCGCGATCGCGTCGAACGTCACGACGCTGACGTCGCCGAAATCCGCCTCACCGAGGATCGGTGGCAATGCCACGCCGACAACCGTCAGTCGCACGGGTTTGGTCGGGTGGTCGCCACTGTCGTATTCGCCGTCGGCGACGGTGAACTCGACCGTCGAACCGATGTGCGTGCCGCCGCCGAGGAGATGATCCCCGACCGCGATCTCTGTTGCGGTGCGGGGGAGCCGTCCCCGCAGGACTTCGGGCGGAGCAGTGCCGCGTGGATCGAACGCGAGCACCTCACGAGATGCGCCCGCGACGGTCGCCTGGCCATAGCTGATCGTCGTCTCGGCCGCCAACCGCGGGTCGTGCCGTAGTCGCTGTACCGTGGCGTCTTTCATCTCGAAGTTGACGTTGCCGATCGCCACGTCCCACGGCCAGCCGTGCGAGGCACGAGACGCGTACACGTGATCGACACCCCCGACGAAGACGCTGACGCCGGCGATGAGCGTAAGCGCGACCGCACCCCCGACGACGGCTTGACGCGACGGGAACGATCCGTTCGTCGTCGCGCCGCTCGAAGGCAAAATGGGTTCCGACGACCATCTCGGCAGGTGCGCCACTCTGCGCGAGTCGTTCCGCCAGACGGGTGCGGTGGGCGCGGCTGGTGCGCGAGACGCCGCGCCATCCGAAATAGAACGCGCACACAACGACGAAGACGACGACCGCGAGCGCGGCGGCGGCGATCACCACCACGTTGACCTGCATCCCTTGGTCGAGCTCGAGCTCACGTCCGATACCGATGGGGTAGCGCGGGGACAGAAGGATCGCCGTCGCAACGCTCAGCAACGCGCCGACCGAGCGCGACCGGCAGCGTGCGTCGCGCGGCCGCGGCGCCGAGCTCGACACTCGTCATGCCGAGCGCGCGGAGCGCGGGATCGTCGTTGTTGACCGCCCGTTGTTCGGCACGCAGCAAGAGCCCGACGACGAGGGCGACGCCGAGCGCGACCGCGATCCCGAGCGTCAGCAGCACCGTCGTCTCCATGCCGGCCGGCGTGTCGAGCGACGCGCGGCGCCCGGCGAATCGCGCCGAGTCGTATTTCGGCGGTTCACTGCCCTTCGACAACGCGCGTTGCAACGCCGCGTCGAACGGCGCCCGGTCACGAGCCGCATCGGCGAGCTGCACGCTGTAGCTGAGCGCGCCGAAGAAGTCCAGGAACTCGCGGTGATGGGCCTCGTAGAACTCGAACGGGACGAACATGTTGTTCGTCGACCCGTACGCCGACGTCGCGACACCATGGATCTCGTCGAGAGTGACGTCGACGGGTGTTCGGACGATGCCGGTCACGTGGAAGCGATAGCGGGGACCGTGCGGTACGTACGTGCCGGCATCGACTGCGTCGCTATCTGAGTTGGCAAACATCTGCACGTTCACGGGGTCGCCGACCCGCACGCCGAACTCCTTGACGAACGAGGGATTGACGATGGCGCCGAATTGGTCGCCGGGCGCGGGGAAGCGGCCGGCGAGGAACTTGATCGTCGGGTCGAGGGTGTCACGCGGCAGCGCGACAGTGTTGATCCCGCCGCCGAGCGACCCGTCGGGCTGCCGCTGCACCATCCCGAGGTACGTCGACGGGTCGGCGCGCACGACGCCCGGCAGCTTGCGTATCTGCGCCGCGCTCAACCCGGGCGCGAACATTGTGAAGTCGTAGCGGATCGTCTTCGCGTAGTAGCGGTCGACGACCGACGCCGAACGGCGCGCGCCGGCGATGAGCGACGCCGCCACGCCCGCACCGAGACCGAGCACGAGCGTGATCGCGGCGAGCGACCGCCAGCGCCGGCGCAGCTGGACGCGTGCAATGAACCCCACTCCGGCCATCAGGATCGATGATCGTATTGGCCCGGCGAGAGGGTCGAGGGTGCGCGCCCGCCGGAGCGCGGCGGGTGCTACCACCACCTGCGACTAGGACTGCGCGTACTCGCGGAGCAGCTCCGCGCTCCCGCGCGGTTCCCGATCACGCGCGAAGCAGCCGAACTGCACGTCGAAGCCGTGGTTCCACTCGTAGTTGTCGACGCCGGTCCAGTGGAAGAAACCGCGCACGTCGATGCCGTCGCCGACGGCTTCTTCCACGATCGCGAGCGACTCGCGCAGCACGTCGCAGCGCCACTCGTCCTCATCGGTGCCGACGCCGTGCTCGCAGATCAACAACGGACGGCCCGGCAGCTCGTCGTGCAGCCGCCGCAGGACCAGGCCGAGCCCTTCGCTCCACGGTGCATAGCCCATCGGGCCGACGCGAAACCCCGGCGGGTAGGGAACGATCCCGCCGTCCTCTCCGATCCCCATCGCGCTGTAGTACGAGAAGCCGATGAGATCGCACGCTTCTCGCAGGTCGGGCACCTCCCGCTCGGCGCGACCCGGCAACGCGAGCACGCCGTCGCGATCGGCGCGCATCCACACGTCCCAGATCATTGCCTCCGCCTTCGGAGAGGAGCCGAAGATCGGAGACAGATTGTGAATCGTCGCGACGGGCTTGCCGCCGCCGCGTAGCTCTCGCCACGCGTCGCGCTGCGCGAGCAGGGTCGCGCCGAGTACGTCGAACCGGCGCGCAGTCTGCGGGTAGATCGCGGCGAACGCGCCCGGCTCGTTGATCGGCTTCCACCCGAACACCAAGTCTCCGAAGGTCTCTGCGCAGAACGCCACGTGCCGCGCCCAGTAGTACGAGCGGTTGCGGTCGTCCACGAAGCCGCCTTCGCCGAGCTCGGTGAACCAGCCCGGCAGCGTGAAGTGATGGAGGCACACCCACGGCGAGATGCCGGCCGCGCGAGCCGCGGTGAGCACCGAGATGTAGTGCTCGATCGCAGCGTCGTCGCGCGTGCCCTCGGCGGGCTCGATGCGCGCCCATTCGATCGAAAGCCGGTGATGCGTCAGCCCGTACTGCGCGTACAGGTCGAAGTCCTCCGCGTACCGGGAACCGAAGCCGTTCCCGTCACCAGAAGGCGGCACGCGGCCCGCCTGCTCCATCGCGTACCAGTCGCCCGCGGGCGCCGCGCCCTCGGCCTGCGTCGAGGACGCGCCGGTTCCCCACCAGAAGTCGTCAGCAAAGGGCACGGGAGTACGGTACCGGCATGTCCACTTCTCGCTTCCAGTACTCGCGCTGGGACGGCAGCCAGGTCGGCTTCGATCTCGACGCCGACGCGCTGCTCGAGGAGATGACCGACGACCTGCTCTACCACGGCGATCTCAACGCCGCGTTGCGCCGGATGATGCAGCAAGGATTCCGCGACAGACAGGGCCGCGACGTGCAAGGCATGCGCGAGATGCTCGAGAAGCTGCGCGAGCGCCGGCGCGAGCAGCTCGACCGCTACGACCTCGGCGGCGTGTACGAAGACATTGCCAACAGGCTCGACGACATCGTCGACGAGGAGCGCGCCGGCATCGATCGCCGCCTCGACGAAGCGCAGCAGTCGGGCGACAAGCGCCGCGAGGAACTCCTCGATGAGCTGGCCCAACAGCGCCGCGAGCAGCTCGACCAGTTACCGCCCGACCTCGCGGGCCGCGTCAGCGATCTCCAGCAGTACGACTGGATGGACGACAACGCGCGTCAGCACTTCGAAGAGCTCATGGAGGAGCTGAAGAAGCAGTTGCTCGACTCGATGTTCAATCAGCTGCAACAGGGCATGTCGCAGATGTCGCCCGAGCAGTTGCAACGCATGAAGGACATGCTCGCCGAGCTCAATCACATGCTCGAGCAGCGTGAGCGCGGTGAGGAACCCGACTTCGAAGGGTTCATGGACCGCTACGGCGACTTCTTCCCCGAGAATCCGCAGACGCTCGACGAGCTGCTCGAGCAGATGGCACGCTCGATGGCGCAGATGCAGCAGCTGCTCAACTCGATGACGCCCGAGCAGCGCGCGCAGCTCCAGGAGCTCGCGAACTCACTGCTCGACGACATGGACTTGCGCTGGCAGGTCGACCAGCTCGGTCAGAACCTCCGCAACGCGTTCCCGCAAATGGGCTGGGGCCAACAGCAGCGCTTCCGCGGCAACGAGCCGCTTCCGCTCGAAGGCATGCAAGGTCTGCTCGACGAGCTGGGGGACATCGACGCGCTCGAGAACCTCATGCGCAATGCGACCAGTCCCGGCCCGCTCGCCGAGGTCGACCTCGACAAGGTGCGTGAGCTGCTCGGTGAGGACGCGGCCCGTTCACTGCAACAGCTCGCGAAGGTTGCCAGGGAGCTTGAAGAAGCCGGCCTCATCGAACAGCGTGAAGGCCGGATGGAGCTCACGCCCAAAGGCATCCGTCGCATCGGCCAGCGCGCGCTCGGCGACTTGTTCAAGCGCCTGTTACAGGACCGGGCCGGCAAGCACGAGATCGAACGCTCGGGGTTCGGGCACGAGCGCGCCGACGAGCACAAGCCCTACGAGTTCGGCGACCCGTTCCACCTCGACGTCGGCCGCACGCTCAAGAACGCGATCACGCGTCAGGGCGCGGGCACGCCGGTGCAGATCAAGCCCGAGGATTTCGAGATCGAACGCACCGAACAGGTGACGCGCAGCGCGACCGTCCTCATGCTGGACGTCTCACTCTCGATGGAGATGCGCGGCCGTTTCCTCGCCGCCAAGAAGGTCGCGATGGCGCTGCACGCGCTCATCAGCTCGCAGTTCCCCGCGACTACCTCGGCATGGTGAGCTTCGGTCGCGTCGCCCGCGAGGTGAAGCCCGAGCGGCTCCCGGAAGCGACGTGGGATTTCGAGTGGGGCACCAACATGCAGCATGCGTTGCTGATGGCCCGCTCGATGCTCGCCCGCCAGACGGGCCGCAAGCAGATCATCATGATCACCGACGGCGAGCCGACCGCCCACATCCTCGACAACGGCGAGCCGTTCTTCGACTACCCGCCCGACCCCCGCACGATCGAGATGACGCTGCGCGAGGTCCAGCGCTGCACCAAGGACGGCATCCGCATCAACACGTTCATGCTCGAGGACAACTTCTATCTCCGGGAGTTCGTCGAGCGGATGATGCGGATGAACCGGGGCCGGGCCTTCTACACAACGCCCGAGACCCTCGGCGACTACGTCCTCGTCGACTTTCTCGAACAGCGCCGCCACGAGCGCCGGGCAGGCTAAAGAACCTCGCTGCGTGGCCGATCGAATGATGACCGGGCAAGGACGCTCGGCGAACGTGCTCATGGAGGAGGTGCTCGGTGGCCCCGCGCGTGCTGGTCGTGGAACCGAGATTCGAGCTCGACGGCATCGAGCAGATCGTCGCCCCTGACGGCGAAGCCGCCGTTGCACTGCTCCAGCGAGAGTGGTTCGACACCGTGATCCTCGATCTGCGGCAGGAGCCCCTGGACGGCTGGTGCGTGCTGTCCGCGGTCGGGTGCTGGCCGACACGACCCCGGCTCGTTGCGATGGTCGGCGACCGGGCCGATATTCCGCGGGCGAAGTCGCTGGGCGCCGATCACTGCATGCTGGCGGGAACGAGCTTCAACGCGCGAGCGTTACAAGCTGCATGCCGACCACACCCAGAGACCAGCTCCCCAAGACCGACGCAGAGTGGCGTGAGCGCCTGACCCCCGAGCAGTTCGAAGTCGCCCGCAAGGCCGGCACCGAGCGCGCTTTCACCGGCGAGTACTGGGACTGTCACGATGACGGCACGTACACGTGCGTCTGCTGCGATGCCCCCTTGTTCTCCTCCGACACGAAGTTCGAGTCCGGCACCGGCTGGCCGAGCTTCTTTGAGGCCCTCGAGCGCGACGCGGTCGAAGAGGTCACCGACACTAGCCACGGCATGGTCCGCACCGAGGCCCGCTGCAGCAACTGCGGCGCGCACCTCGGGCACGTGTTCCCGGACGGCCCCCGCCCGACGGGCCAGCGTTACTGTATGAACAGCGCGTCGCTGAAGTTCGAAAAGGGCGACCCTCAAGCAGAGAGCAAGGACTCGTAGCGTTCGAGCGTCTCGGCGTCGAACGCGACCAGGCGTACGGCCATGTCGCCGGCGTGCGCACACGCGGACGCGACCGCGATCTCGGCCGCGGTTTCCGGCGGATAGCCGAAGATGCCGGTCGAGATCGCGGGAAACGCAATGGACGCGGCGCCGGCGTCGCGCGCGACCTCGATCGCTCGCCGGTAGCACGACCGCAAAAGGTCGGCTTCACCGCGGTCGCCGCCGTGCCATACCGGACCGACGGTGTGCACGATCCACCGGGCCGGGAGCACGAACCCGGGTGTGATCACCGCGTCTCCGGTTGCGCACCCGCCGAGTGCCGCGCACGCCCGGTCGAGCTCGGGGCCGGCGGCCGCAAAGATGGCGCCACACACGCCCCCGCCGCGATGCAACCCGGAGTTCGCCGCGTTGACGACCGCGTCGACGTGCTCGCCGGTGATGTCGCCCAGAACTGTTTCGACGGTCACAAAACCAATACTTGCGTGCCGGTGACATGGTTCACAGGTGGGCCTGGTGGCCTGTGGGTTTCCCGAGCCGGCGCCGTTATTCACCTCGTGACAGCCCTGACGGTCGGTGTGACCACCGCCCGAGACCCCGCCTGCAAGCGGGGGATCGCGACCAACGTGGCGGCGAGCCTTGCTCGCCACGCCGCTACGGCGGCGCGCGTCTGCGTGGTCGACGCCGACCCGCTGACCCTCGACGTCACGACTCGCCTCGGGGTCCGCGGTCCGTCGCTCGAGGACTACGCCCGTTCGGAGATGCCGACGGTCGCCCAGCTCGCCCGCCTGCACTCGCCGGCACTTGCCGTTGTCCCCTGCGAGGGACAAGGCGTCGGTCGCGTGCGTTTCGCCGTCGAACGGGCGCTCCCGGAACTCCGCGCCGGCTTCGACGTCGTGGTGTGCGACCTCCCCGGTGGCCCGTCCGGTCCCGACACCGTCGTCGGGAACCGGCTGGAGCTCCTCGACTGGCTGCTGCTGGCCGTGACCCCCGAACCCGGGGCCGTGCAGGCGGCAGCGCACTTCCTCGAGCTGTTCGAGACCGCCCAGGCTCGCGGCGACGTGACCGGCGTGAAGCTCGCGGTGATCTGCACCGGCGACGAGAGCTGCTCGGTGCTCGATTGCGATGACGTCGAAGCCATGCTCGGCGTTCGCCCGGCCGGCCGGATTCCCCAACTCTGGGGCCGGGCCGAGCCGAATCTGGGCTTCGGCCCCGCGCTTGCGATCCCGGATCTCGACGACGCGGTCTACGACGTCTTCACCGGGTTCCGGCGGCTGCGCTTCGCACAGCGCTCGCTCGCCACTGCCTGATTCCGCCACTAGCTGAATCAGTACGGCCACTCCTCGCGGCACGGATAGCACGCGCCAAACTCACCCCTTGCGCAGGCGCCACGGGACGGCCAAGATGACACCGCTGTAATTCCATCGGCGGCATTTCAGCGGCCCGCCGAACTCCGGTGCCCGGCCGGGGTGAGGGCCAACCGTCCATCCACGAGGGGGCAGCCGATGAGGGAAATGCTGATCCAGCTCGAAACCGACGCCTCAGACCGGCGTTGGCAGGAGCGTGCCAACTGTCTCGGGGTCGACCCCGACCTCTTCTTCCCGGAGAGGGGCGCCTCCACGAAGGAGGCCAAGGGGGTGTGCGGCGGCTGTGAGGTGCGGATGGAGTGCCTCGAGTACGCCCTGCGCCACGGCGAGAAGTTCGGCATCTGGGGAGGCATGTCCGAGCGTGAGCGGCGCCGCATCCGCCGTCAGCGAGCGCTCGCCCGGCGCGGTCTCGCCAGCGCCTGACCCCGCGCCGGTCACACGGGGCCGGTCACACGGGGGCGGGCAGAGGATCCCCCGGCCACCAGCGCGGACCCTGACCGATGCGTGCCTCGATGGCAGCATCGGCGTCGAGCCGGCTCCAGGCGAGAAAGTCGTCCGAGCAGCGATCGAGCGCGCGCCGGGGCAAGAGGCCGACCAACTCGATTCCCGCGACGTCGGACCCGAGCTCGACCGCGAGGTCACGCACCTGGAGGCACGCGTCCTGCACGCCGGTCCGGTCGACGTCGGTGAGGTTCATCGAGACCTGGGCCCGGCGGGCTTCGGGGAGGTAGAAGCCGAGCGCCCGCACACCCGGCAGGCCGCCGTCGCGCTCGCGCAGCAGACCGCGCGATCCGGCGAGCGACGGTGAGGTCGCGCGTCACCAGGATGCAGTTGATCGCGATCAGCGGGCGGCGCGCTCCCGCCGCGGTTGCACCAAGTTCGGGGTGCGGCGCCGCCGGACCGTAGTCAGGCTGACGGGTTTTGAACGCGTGCGTGCGCGCGTGCGGAAGGTCCCGACCCTCGGGATCGGCGTCGTCGTAGAGGAACACCGGGACGTTGCTGTGCTCGGCCCACCATTTGCCGAACGCCCGTGCCTCGTCGGCAGCCTGCGTGCGCTCGGCATTGGTACCGCCCAGCGCCACGAAGGGCACCACGTCGAGCACGCCGAAGCGGGGATGTTCGCCTTCGTGGCCAACGAAGGTGGCCCGTTCGGCAACTGCGGCTGCGAGCGCCCGCGCCCCGTCGCACGCGTCTCGGGGGCCGGGCCCGGCGAGCGTGAACACCGACCGGTGGTGATCGGCATCGGCGTGCACGTCGATCAGCGACGGGCCGCACGCCTCCGCCAGGGACCGCAGCAGGTCCATGTTGCGGCCCTCGGAGACGTTCGCGACACATTCCAGCACGTCAACAGCGTAGGGCCGGAGGGATAGCGTCCCGGCCGATGCGCTTCGGACTCGCGCTTCCCCAGTACGACTTCTCCGTCGCAGGCGAGCGCCCGCTGCGGTTCGACACGATCGCCCGCTACGCGACCGCCGCGCGTGACACGGGCGCGGCATCGGTCTGGCTCTCGGATCACCTCTTCTGGGACCTTGCGAAATACGGCGGCCCGCCCGAGCCGGAGGCGTCGTTCGAGCCGCTCGTCACGCTGGCTGCGCTGGCCCGCGCCGTGCCCGACGTGCGCATCGGGACGCTGGTGCTGTGCGAAGCCCTACGACCGGCATCGATACTCGCCAAGGCTCTGGCGACGCTCGACCGGATCAGCGACGGGCGGCTCGATGTCGGCCTCGGTGCCGGCTGGTACGAACCGGAGTACGAAGCCATCGGCATGAAGATGCCGCCACCCGGTGAGCGGCTCGATCGGCTGACCGAGGCGCTCGAAGTGGTCAAGGGTCTCCTGCCCGGTGGGCCCTTTACCTATGAAGGCATGTACCACCGCGCCATTGATGCGCGGAACATGCCGCCCGCCGTGCAACAGCCGCGTCCACGCGTTTTCGTCGGCGGCAAGGGCAACCGGCTGTTGCGCATTGTCGCGGCGCACGCCGACGGCTGGAACACGTGCTGGGCGTGGACGCCTGCCGCCTATCGCGAGCGGCTGGACGTCCTCGAGGCTGCGTGCGCACGCGTCGATCGTGATCCTTCCAGCGTGTGGCGGACGTTAGGTCTCTACGCGCTGTGTGGAGAGAACGAGCGCGACCTCGCGCAACGATTCGCGCGCTTGCAGGAAACGTCGCCCGCGGGCGTCCTCGACGGCGTCGATCTCGCGTCGTTCCGGCAGGGGAAGCTTGTCGGAACGGTCGAGCAGGTGCGCGAGCAGGTGCACGAGTGGAGCGCGCTCGGCGTGGAGACGATCGTGCTCGGCGTCGGCGCGGTGCCGTTCCAGGTGTCGTCGATCGACGACGTGGAGTGCATCCTCCACGCGTGCACGACGGCCTAAGAGGTCGCGTCGCTCAGGAGTGCGGTGTCGGCGCGAGATCGCGGCGGCGACGAAGAATGCGGCGGCGTTCCCGTTCGGAAGCGCCACCCCATACGCCGTGCTCGATGCGATGCTCGAGCGCGTACTCGAGGCACTCGGCGCGCACAGGACAGCCCACGCAGATGCGCTGCGCCGACTCGACACCGAGACCGTCGGAGGGGAAGAACTCGGTAGGGGCGGCGCCCCGACAGCGCGCGTGGAGCATCCACTCGTATTCCTTCGGAGTGTCGTCCACGGTCACCTCCCTTCAGACGGAGCCTACGGCTCCGCGGTTACCCAAGTTCGACGGAATGCCTGCCCTGATGGTTTGTTCAGCAAACTCCCAGACGTCTGGCGCGCCCGTCACGCTGCATTGAACACCAAGAAATTCGAGTTCGTGTAACTGTCCGGAGCCAAAGCATTGGCCGGATCGTCCAAATCACCCGACCGGGCGGTGCTCCCAGGTTCGGTAGCCTCTCTCGTTCCCCCATCGAGGAGTGCGTCATGGCGATCGAGTCCGAAGAGCTCGAGGAGATCCCGCCGCAAGGCCATGTGAAGATTGTGTACACAGGGCCGGTCGCGCCGCACTGGGAGATCCATCGAGTGTTCGGCGATCAGCACGCGATCGACGAATTCCGTCAACGGGCAATGGCGCGCCTGCAACTGCTTCCGGTGTACGACCCGCAGTTCCGCCGCAACCGGGAACGGGTGGCGCGGGATGCCGAGCGCGAGCACCTCATTTTGGAGTGGGATCTCGGCGACGAAACCGAGTAGCTCAGCGGCGTGTCAGCGCGAAGCGTCCGGCGACCAGACGCGCGATCACGGTGCAGACGAACACGATCACGATGAGGGTCAGCGCGGCGCCCCACGCGCGATCGTGCGCGGCAGGGAACGGCGTCTGCGCGTTGCTCCAGATTTCCTGTGAGAGTGCGGTGTTCGTTCCTTTGAACGGGTTGAAGTTCGAGGTGCGCGTCACGCCGATCGTGAACAGCAGCGGCGCGGTCTCTCCCGCTGCACGCGCGATCGCGAGCATGGCGCCGCTGACGATGCCCGGCAGCGCGGCCGGGAGCGAGACCGAGATAACAGTTCGCCAGCGCCGAGCGCCGAGTGCGTCGCTCGCCTGACGAAGATCGTCGGGCACCAGCTTCAACATCTCCTCGGACGAGCGGATCACGATCGGCAACATCAGCGCGCCCAAGGCGAGTGAGCCGGCGAAACCTGAGTAGCCGCGGTGCAGCCCCGAGCTGACCCAGATCGTCGCGACGAACAGACCCATCACGATCGAGGGCACGCCCGTCATCACGTCGGCCATGAACCGGATCACATTGGCGACGGGCTTGTCGCGGCCGTACTCGTTCAGATAGACGGCTGCGAGCACGCCGAGCGGGATCGCCATCAACGCGGCGATGCCGGTGATCACAAGCGTTCCGACGATTGCGGGCTTGATCCCGCCCCCCGCGAACTGGGTGATGATCGGGATGTCCTTGGTGAGGAAACCGCTGCTGATGACACCCGCGCCCTTGCTCGCGACGTACACCACGATGACGGCGAGCGGCACGAGCGCGACGAGCAGCGACCCGATCATCCATGCGTTCGCAAGATTGTTGACGAGGCGCCGCCGGGGTGAGAGCGCGCGCTCGAGAATCGAGGACGCAGGATCGGGATCGGGCGCGGTCGGCGGGGCGGGCGGAGTCGCGACGCTCATCGAGCCGCCCCCAGGGTGCGTGCGCTGCGCCGCGTGATCAACCGGGCGATGATGTTGACGACGATCGTGATGCCGAACAACACGACACCCATGCCGATGAGCGCGGCACGGGGAACGCCGGTCGCCTCGGGGAAGTTGTGCGCGATGACCGACGCCATCGAGTCACCGGTGCGGAAGACGTGCGACGTGATCTGCGCCGAGTTCCCGATCACGAGCGCAACCGCAATCGTCTCTCCCATGGCGCGGCCCAAGCCCAGCATCACGGCGCCGACGAGCCCACTGCGTACGCGCGGGAAGACCGAGACCCGCAACATCTCCCAACGCGTTGCGCCCATGGCGAGCGCGGCATTCTTGTCCTCCTGCGCGACCGTCAGCAGCACCTCGCGCGAGAGCGATGTGATGATCGGCATGATCATCACGGCGAGGATCACGCCCGCGGTCATGAAGCTCGCCCCGCTCGCAGGTCCGCCGAACAGCCGGCTCAACAACGGGATTTGGCCGAGCGTATCGGCGATGTGGGTGTAAACGGTCTTGGCGGGTGTGGTGAAGACCGCCAGCGCCCAGAAGCCGTAGACCACCGAGGGGATCGCGGCAAGCAGGTCGATGACGTATGTGACGAAGGTACGCAGGCCTTTCGACGCGACCTCGGTGATGAACAGCGCGATGCCCAAGCTGAGTGGGACGGCGAAGATGATCGCAATCGCGGACGACACGAGCGTGCCGAAGATGAAGGCCAGCGCTCCGAAGTGCCCGATGTTCGGGGTCCAGTCGTCGCTGGTGATGAAGCTGAAGCCTTCGTCGCGGAACGCCGGCCACGCCTTGCTCGTCGTCGTGTAGGCGATCAGCGCCAGGATCACCAGGACGAGCAGACCGGCGACGAGAGCGACCGCGCGGAACGCGCGGTCGCTCCGGATGTCGCCGCCTTTGGGGGGCGTGTTGGTGGCGACGCCCGTCATGCGGTTGACGTTACGCCGGGACTTCGATCTTGGTCAGCTGCGCGTTCGCCTTCTGCTTCAACGAGTCCGGCAACTTGGCGAAGTTCGAGCTCTCGGCGAGGTCCTGGCCCTCGTTCAGCACGAAGGTCAGGAAGTCCTTCAGCGCCTGACCTTTGGCCTTGTCGGTCTGCTTGGCGTACACGAGGATCCACGTGGGCGTCGCGATCGGGTACGCGTCGGGGCCTTTTGCGTTCAGCGGGTTATACGACAGGTCGTCGGCCACGGTCGTCGCGGCCACAGCTGTCTCGGTGGCTGCCAGCGTCGGCTCGATGAACTTCCCAGAGGAGTTCTTGATCGACGCGAACTTCAGGTTCGCCGCCACCGCGTCGCTGTAGTCGACGTAGCCGATGGCGCCGTCGGTCTGGCCGACGATCTGCGCGACACCCGCGTTGCCCTGACCCGCCTGCGAATCGGCCGGCCAGGTCACGGTGTCACCACTGCCGAGCGTCCAGGCGCTCCCGGCCGCGTCGGCCAGGTACTTGGTGAAGTTGCTCGTGGTGCCCGAGGCATCGGCCCGGTGCGCGATGACGATGGTCGTGGAAGGCAGCGTCGCGTCGGGGTTGTCGTCGGCGATGGCGGCGTCGTTCCACTTCTTGGCCTCACCCGAGAAGATCTTCGCGAGCGTCTTCGCCGAGAGCTGGAGCTTGTCGAGGTCGCCCACCTTGTACGAGACGGTGATCGGCGCTGCGACGGTCGGGAAGTACAGCAGTGCGCCACCTTGGTAGCCCGAGAGCTCCTCGGGCTTCGGGAGGCTGTCGGTGCCCGCGAAGTCGACGGTCTTGGTCTGCAGGTCGGTCTTGCCCTTGCCCGAGCCGCCGCCCGCGTAGTTGATCGTGACGCTCGGGGTCTTCGTCTTGAAGGCGGCAATGGCCGCCTCGTCGAAGGTCTTTTGGAACGTCGAACCCGAGCCGTTCAGCGTGTTGCTCGAGGAGCCGCTCTTGCTCGAGCTCCCGCAGGCGGCGGCGAGCAGTGCGAGCAGGCAGACAACGACGGCGGCGCGCAACGTGCGCCGATTCGAAAACGATGCGGTCAAGACGGTGCCCCTTGTTCGGCGGAGGTGACGCGGGAGCCGGGTCGGCATCGGTGTCGAGACTAAGAACGGCGCATGGATGCATAGCTGCCGGCGAGTGAACGCGAGGTGAACCGCGTCGGAACACTCGGGGCTCGGATCAAGGCAGCGAATGGAGGCTCTGCCCATCCTCTCCGGGCAGCTTGCCTGTCACCATGAACGCGACCCACCGTCCGATCATCACGGCGTGGTCCGCCGTGCGCTCGTAGTCGCGGCCGACGAAGGCGATCTGCACCGCCGTCTGCAGGGCGGCCTCGTCGGTGGCCACTCCGGAGAAACTGACGAAGATTGCGCGGAACAGTTCCTTTTGCAGGTCGTCCATCACGTCGTCCATGTCGGGGAGCGCCGACGCGATCTTCTCGTCGCTGTCGGCAAACGCGTCGACGGCGAGGTGGGTCTGCACGCTCGCCTGCGCTCCCATCCGCTCGATGATGCCGCGAATGCGCGGCTGCAGTTCGCGGGGATAGAGCCGGCGAGTCTGGCGGGCGACATTGCGCATCAAACCGGCGCTGAGCTCGATTTCGTGCAGGATGCGCAGCACGACGAGCATTGTGCGCAGGTCTGATGCCATGGGCTGTTGGAGGGCAAACAGCTGGTAGACGGCGTGCTCGATCTGGACGACGCGCTGCTCGATCTCGCTGTGCGTCTCGTGGACACGATCGACCAGCCCCAGGTCGGCGTCCAGGAGCGCTTGGGTCGCGGCGCCGATCTGCTCACACGCCCACGCTGCGAGCTTCACGACCTCCCCCCGCACGTCACTGAGCTGCTCGTCGAACGTCCTTCGGGACTCGGCCATGGTCACCTCCGTTCGCGGGGAGCGGGCATCTTGTCGCCGCCGTTCCCGCATCACGATGGCGCCTCCTGCCTGTTCACCGCCAGTTCACCCACCGGTCACCGCGAATCTCCGGAGCGGCCAGCAGCACTTCGTACCATGGACACTGCCGGGGGGCTTGGCGCGGGCTGGCGCCAGCCGCGATGCTGAGGCGTCTGGTGAGCCCTCCGGAAGGGTCGACGTGTCCACAGCCGAGTCCAGGCCTGAACAGAGTGAGCAGATGGCGATGCCCACGGTGACGGTCCGACGGGAAGCCGTTCCAGCCTCCGAAACGGATCCGGTCGTCACTGAGGTCGTGTTCCAGCTGCGCGATGTCGGCGTGTCTTATTCCGGAACCGTCGCCGTAGAGAATGTGTCCCTCGACGTGCATCGGTTTCGCATCACCGCGCTGATCGGGCCTTCGGGCTGCGGAAAGAGCACCCTATTGCGGTCATTCGACCGGATGAACGACCTCGTTCCGGGCGCGCAGGTCTTCGGTGAGCTCCTCTATCACGGCCAGGATCTCTACGCGCCCGACGTCGACCCCGTGGAGGTTCGGCGCCGCATCGGCATGGTGTTCCAGAAGCCGAACCCGTTCCCGAAATCTGTGTACGACAACGTTGCGTTCGGTCCTCGCATCCAGGGCCACCGCAAGGGACTCGACGACCTCGTCGAGCAGGCGCTCAGCCAGGCCGCGCTCTGGGACGAGGTGAAGGGCAAGCTGAAGCAATCGGCATACGCGCTTTCCGGCGGGCAGCAGCAGCGGTTGTGCATCGCACGTTGTCTTGCCGTCGAGCCCGACGTGATCTTGATGGACGAGCCGTGCTCGGCGCTCGATCCGATCGCGACCTCGCGCATCGAGGATCTGATGGGCGAACTGAAGCGCGAGTACACGATCGTGATCGTCACCCACAACATGCAACAAGCAGCCCGCGTCTCGGACATGACGGCATTCATGACTGCCGAGGTCGACGCCCAGGACCACCGTGTCGGTCGGCTCGTCGAGTACGACGCGACCGAGAAGATCTTCACGAACCCCTCCGACCCCCGAACGGAGGGATACATCACTGGCCGGTTCGGATGAAACATCCGAGTACCGGTCCAAGGTCGTGACGGCGCTCCTCGTCGTCGTCGTCATCGTCGCTCTGATTGGGTCGGCATTGACCGTTGTTGCAGCGCGGGAATTGCGGAAGTCTCGCCGCGAGCTTGCCGACGCGCGGCGTGTCACGGAAGTCGGGGAGCACGCATCGCTTACAGAGGCAATCGCTGACGAGCGGCGCGAGTCCGAAGACCGTGTGGCACACGCCGAAGCCGTCCAGCACTGGGTCTCGGCGGCGCTCGACGAGTCGACGGACGCGATCGTTGTCGTCGACCGTATCGGCCGCGAGGTCCTGCGCAACTCGGTCGCACGGCGCTTCGCGGGAGCGCGCACGGGTGAGGTGCTCGCCGAGGACGCGCTGGCCGAACTCTTGCAGGAATCGCTCTTGGGGCACAGCTCCGAACGCGAGATCCAGCTCTACGGGCCGCCCCGGCAGGTGCTACAGCTGCGAGCGTTTCCGCTGCGGCGCGACGGAGAGGTCGTTGGCGCAGTCGCATTCACGCGCGACATCTCCGAGGCGCGCCGGGTCGAGAGTGTCCGGCGCGACTTCGTGGCGAATGTGAGTCACGAACTGAAGACCCCGATCGGCGCCCTCGGTCTGCTTGCCGAGACGATGGCCTCGAGCGACGACGTCGGAGTGATGCAGCGATTGGCGGATCGCGTCGTGCGAGAAGCCGACCGGCTCTCGCGCATCGTCGATGACCTCCTCGATCTCAGCACGATCGAGGCGCAGGAGGCCCCGACGCGTGAGCCGCTCCCGATACGGCTGCTCATCTCGGAGTCGGTTGACTTCGTGCAGGCGGCGGCGGACGCGGCTCAGGTGCCGTTACGCGTCACGCCCGAACCTCCCGACGTCGAGATCTTTTGCGACGTTCGTCAGATCCGGAGCGCGGTCGTGAACCTGCTCGACAACGCGATCAAGTACTCAAGCGCGGGGGAGGCGGTCGAGATCGGTGCGTGCATCAAAGACGATCGGATCGCGATCTCCGTGCGCGACCACGGCATCGGGATCCCGACCCGTGATCTCGAACGGATCTTCGAACGCTTCTATCGCGTTGACCGTGCTCGCAGCCGCGACACGGGCGGCACGGGCCTTGGGCTGTCGATCATTCGGCACGTCGCGCAGGCGCACGGTGGTGAGGTGACCGTACAGTCGCGCGAGGGCGAGGGTTCGGTCTTCACGCTTTTCCTGCCGAGCGCAACCAATGGGGTGCGACCCCTTCCGGAAGCATCGTGACCGTGGAGGTTTTGATGGCGGACCCGCCGCTGATTCTCGTTGTCGACGACGAGCAGTCGTATCGCGACGCGCTCGCGGTGGCGTTGCAGCGCGAAGGATTCCTGGTCGAGACCGCCGCCGACGGTCCCGAAGCGCTGGCGCGCTTCGAGGCTGCCCGCCCCGCGCTCGTGCTGCTCGACGTCATGCTGCCGAAGATCTCCGGCATCGATGTCTGCCGCGAGCTGCGCGCACGTTCGCGCGCGTTCCGATCATCATGGTTACGGCCAAGACTGGCGAGATCGACGCTGTCGTCGGCCTCGAGGTCGGTGCCGACGATTACGTGACCAAGCCATTCCGGCTCCGGGAGCTCATCGCCCGGGTGCGGGCCGCGCTGCGACGGGTGCCGGTCGCGCACGAGGACGACGAGCAGCCCGAGGTGGTCGAGGTCGGCGACGTGCGCCTCGACGCCGGCCGGCACGAGGTGTACGTGCGGGGGACGCCGGTCGCACTTCCCCTGAAGGAGTTCGAGCTGCTCGAGCTGCTGATGACGAACGCGGGGCGTGTGCTGACTCGCGACGTGCTCATCGATCGAGTCTGGGGTCCGAACTACTTCGGCGACACCAAGACGCTCGACGTGCATGTCAAACGACTGCGGTCGAAGATCGAGGTCGACCCGGCGAACCCGAGCCGCATCGTCACGGTGCGCGGCGTTGGCTATCGCTACGAGCGCGCGGCGGCCGCGGCGTCGTGATCCGCGCGCACTGTTGGGAACGTCAACGCTGAGGCGTTGACGTTCGTCAATCTGCTGTTCACCTCCAGCCTCTACCTTCGCCACAATGGCGCTCCACGGTGGCGAGGTGCTGGAGGCGCTGGCAGTCGAGGACGAGCCGTTTCTTCCGGTCGACCGGCCAACGGGCGGCGACCGGTTCTATGTCGCGCTCACAACCGCCGCCGCGTCCGTCAGTCTCATCGTGGTCGGCGCGACCACGGTCTTCCTCGTCGATAAGGCGCGCCCCGCGCTGAGCGCCACCGGCATTTGGGATTTCTTCACCACGAGCATCTGGAACCCGTCCACGAAGCGTTTCGGGGTGCTCGGCTTGCTCGAAGGCACGATGATCATCGCTGCGATCGCGATGGTCATCGCCGTGCCCGCTGGCATCGCAATGGCCTTGTTCATCAACGAGTACGCGCCGGCGTGGCTGCGCCGACCGCTGACCTCGATGATCGATCTCCTCGCGGCGCTTCCCAGCCTGATCTTCGGCATGTGGGGGTTCTTCGCGCTGCAGGGACACCTCGTGCCGGTGGCGCACTTTCTCGCCACTCGGTTGTCGGTGGTGCCGTTTCTCCGAACGCCAGACGGAGAGACGCTCACCCAGTCGAGCTTTATCGCGGGAGTCGTCGTCGGGATCATGACGCTGCCGATCGTCACGTCGGTCTCTCGCGACGTGATGGCGCAGTGCCCCCGCGAGCAGTGCGAAGGCGCGCTCGCGCTCGGTGGCACTCGCTGGGGCATGGTCCGCGCGGTCATCCTGCCGTTCTCCCGCAGCGGGATTGTCGGCGCGTCACTCCTCGGGTTCGGGCGCGCGCTCGGCGAAACCATCGCGGTCGCGTTGTTGATCGTCCTCGTGTTCCGCGCCAACACGCACGTTCTCACGACGGGCGCGGGCTCGGTCGCGGCCCACATCGCCACGAGCTTCGGAGAGGCCCAGCCGATCGAAGTCAGCGCGCTCGTCGCCGCCGGGCTCGCGCTCTTCCTTCTCACGTTCGCCGTGAACTTCCTCGCGCGGTTGATCGTCAACCGCGCCGCGCCCCAGTCATGAAGACTTCGACAGCCCGTACGCCGGACAGCACGAACCGGCACCGCGGCCTCGTCGGCCGCCGTGACGTCGTCCCGATCATCTCGGCGTCGATCGCGGCCGGCGGCGTGCTCGTGCTCTGTTGGAGCACCATCGGCTGGCACCATGTGCTGGGCGTTGGGCTCGTGACGTACGGCGTCTTCGTGGCCGTGCTCGCGGGCGCCGAGGTGATGCGCGCGCCCGATCCGAACGAGCCTGAGGTCATTCACGCCGCTGACCTGCTACGCCGCGACGTGGATCTCGCCGGCGCCGAACGCGCCGACCGCAGCGAACTGCCGAGCCCGCACGATTGGTTGCCGCTCGCGCTCGTCGTCGACGACGAAGCCGACCGTCACGCCGACGTCGATCGTCCGGAGCGCCGGCGGCCCATCAGTGGTAAAGACGTGGCCGAAGGGCTTGTCGCGGCGTTGAGCGGCGCCGCGTTCGCGGAGCTCTTGCGCATCGTGTTCAAGATGCAGAGCCTCGTCGGGCTGGCGATCTGGTGGTACGCCGCGTTCCTCGTCGTCTACTTCCTGCTCGTCCGCGACCGCAGCGACATCGAAGCCGCGATCGATCGCGTGGTGACCGTGGTCGTCTGGTCGGTCGCCGTGCTCGTCGCGGCGGTGCTGACGTGGATGGTCCTCTATGTCGTCGTCCAGGGGTACCACCGCCTGCGGCTGAGCTTCCTGACCGAAGACCTCAGCAAGGTCGGACCGTTGACACCCGGCGGCGGTGCGAAGCACGCGATCATCGGCACCCTCGAACAGGTGGGCATCGCGACGATCGTCGTCGTACCGATTGCAATCCTCACCGCGATCTATCTGCACGAGATCCACGGCCGGCTGGCGCGCCCGATCCGCTTCATCGTGGACGCGATGAGCGGACTGCCGAGCATCGTCGCGGGGCTGCTGATCTTCACCGTCGTCGTGCAGCCCTACGGGTACTCGGGTCTGGCCGGCGCCTTCGCGTTGATGGTGCTGATGCTGCCCACCGTGACGCGCGCGTCGGAAGAGATCTTGCGCACAATTCCCGACACCTTGCGGGAAGGCGCGTTGGCGCTCGGCGCACCGCGCTGGAGATTGGTGCAGAAGGTCGTCGTGCCGACCGCGCTCGCCGGGCTCGTCACCGCCGCGATTCTCGGCGTGGCGCGCGCGATCGGCGAAACCGCGCCGATGCTGCTCACCGCGCTCGGCACCGACCGCACGGTCACGTCGCCAACCGGAGAGCCGCAATCCGACTTGCCGCTGTTCGTGTGGAAGCTCATCAAGGTCCCGGACAAGACGCAGAACGAACGCGCGTGGACCGGCGCGTTGGTGCTGATGATCTTGGTCTTCGTGCTGTTCACGCTCGCCCGCATCGTCGCGAACCGCGGACAACGCCGTCTCAGGAGGGTCCGTTGACGACCACGACTTCGGATCGCAACGTCGATCGCGTCGCGACCAACGGTCGCGGTGCGCAGGCCCCGGCGACGCTCACCGCGGCGAACGTCAGCGCGTGGTTCGGGAAGCGCAAGGTGCTCGAGCGCTGCTCACTGACGATGGAGGCGCGGCACGTCACCGCGCTGATCGGGCCTTCGGGCTGCGGCAAGTCGACGTTCCTCCGCATCCTCAACCGGATGCACGAGGTCATTCCGGGCGCGGCGATCGCGGGTCGCGTCGAGCTCGACGGCGTCGACATCTACGGCCGTGAGCTGAGTGCGACACAAGTTCGCACGCGGATCGGCATGGTGTTCCAGAAGCCGAATCCGTTCCCGGCGATGTCGATCGGCGAGAACGTGCTCGCCGGGCTGAAGCTCTCCCGGAAGTCGACCTCCGATCGCGACGCGCTCGTCGAGGAGTGCTTGTTGCGCGCCGGTCTCTGGTCGGAGGTCAAGGACCGCCTCAACGAAGGCGGGATGACGCTTTCCGGTGGTCAGCAGCAGCGCCTCTGTATCGCGCGGGCGCTGGCGGTACGGCCGCAGCGTGCTATTGATGGACGAGCCGTGCTCCGCGCTCGACCCGATCTCGACGCGCGTCGTGGAAGAGACCATCCGCGAGCTGTACCACGAGGTCACGATCGTCATCGTCACGCACAACATGCAGCAGGCGGCGCGCGTGTCCGACCGCTGCGCGTTCTTTCTCGTCGAAGAGTTCGGCGAACCCGGACGCATCGTCGAAGCGGGCGAGACCAAGAAGATGTTCGAGTCGCCCGACGACTCGCGCACCCTCGACTACGTGAGCGGACGGTTCGGGTGACTCGATGGCGACTGTCGGCAGCGTTGGCCGCGGTGGCGATCATTGTCGCTGTCGGCGTCGTCGATATTGCTCCCGCGGGTGCATTGCCCGGGATCACCGGCGGCGGATCCGGCTTCGCCGCGCTGGAGATCGACCAGTGGCGCGCCGACACCGCGCGCGCGCCGTTCAACCTTCAGGTCACGTACGTCGCGCAGGGGTCGAGCGTCGGTCGCAACAAGTTCACCCAGGGACTCTTCGACTTCGGCGCGTCCGACATTGTGTACACGCCCGAGGAGCTTCCTTCGCTGCGGGCGCAGCGTTGTAAGGGGCGCCCGCCGTCACAGTGTTTCGTCTACGTGCCGGTGAGCGCGGGCGGTTTGGCGTTCATGTACAACCTGCTCGACGACTCCGGACGCCGCATTAGCGACCTGCGCCTGACCCGCCGGGCCGCGTGCAAGATCTTCACCGGCGCGATCCGCAAGTGGAACGATCCTGAGATCGTGCGCACGAACCCGCGACTGTCCGGGATCGATCGGGATATCAACACGATCGTGCGGGCCGACGGTGCGGGCGAGAGCTATGTCTTGTCGGAATTCTGTATCGCGGTCGCGCGAGACGTATGGCAGGCATTCATCACCGACCGCAAGAACGACCCCGACGACAGCGGATCGCAGACGATCCAGTTCTTGCGCGGTGACCCGGTGTCGAACTGGCCCGCGAACCAGGGTGTTTTCGGGCCGATCCCGCAAGCAGACAACGTCGCCAACGCAGTCGCCGATCCGATCACCGGCAAAAACGCGATCACGTACGACGCCGCGGGATACGCGAAAGTTCGAAACTTCCCGGTCGCGTCGGTCGAGAACGCGGTCGGCAACTACACGCAGCCCGACGAGGACAACGTCACCTCCGCGCTGCGCTTCGCGACCGGTCGGGGCGACGGAACATTCATCTTGAACTTCACCGGACCCGACGCTCGCGCGTATTTCCCTTCCACCTACTCGTACGTGCTCGCCCAGACGGTTGGGTTCGACCCCGGCAAAGGTGCAACCCTCGGGCGGTTCTTGTGCTACTCGGTCAGCAAGGGACAGGACATCGCGCCCCAGCTGCGCTACGCGCGCTTGTCGCGCGAGATTCAACAGATCTCGATCGATGCGATCTCGCGCATTCCCGGCGCACCCGCGAAAGCCGACTGCGCCATCGGCGGCCTCACGTCGTTCAGCCTCCAGCAGTTCGGGGGATCGGTGAACCCCGGCGCCTCGGGTCCGGCGGGCGGGTCGGCCGGCACGGGGACGAACAACGGCACCGCGGGCGCGCGAAAGGGCTCGGGCGCGAAGGGTTCGGCTGCGATCGACAAGTGCGTCGCGCAGCACAAAGCCAAGGCGAAAGCGAAAGCGAAGAAGGCCAAAACAAAAGCGAAGGCGAAGTCCACGACGACCACAACGATCAAGCGGCGCAAGGCCCGCGCTGCTACGAAGAAGAAGTCACCGACGACCACGACGACGATTCCTCGTGAGTGCCTCACGAAGGCATCCCTTGGTGCGCGCTCCGGCGCAAGTCGCGGCACGCTCAACCAGGTCGACGAGGCAGGCCTCGACAACAAACTTGCGTCACAAACCGGCCCGTCAACAGGTGGCTCCAAGGGCATCTCCGCGATCTGGCTGCTCGTAGCCGGCATCGTCGCGGCTTGGGCCGTTGGCTTCGCGCTGACCCGGCGGAGGATCACCACGTGAAGCCGCCCGTGCGACGCCTCTTCGCGCGTGGCCGCGGGAGCGTGCATTGCCGGATGCGTGACCGTCGGTGCGCTCGCGCCAGGAAGCAACGGACCGGCCGCGGCCGCGCCGGCGCCGAAGGCACCCTTCGTCGCATTGCGCGGCGGCGGCGCGTGGACGCCGTACCAATCGTTGGTCACCTGGCAGAACGAGCTCGGGACCGCGGCCTCGCCCATCGATCTTGGCTACACACCGCACGGCACACTGCTCGGTCGGGACGACTTCCTCTCGGGTGTCACCGACTTTGTCGTCACCGGCGTGCCGTTCACGGAGCCCGAGCTCACCATCGCCAAACGCAAGGAAAGTGACTTCATCAAGGTGCCAATGGTCGTCGGGTCGCTCGCGGTGCTTCTGCACGCACCCGAGAAGCCGACGTTCAGCGTCGTGACGTTGCTTTGTGATCCCTACGACCCGAACACACCCGACCCTGATGCGTGCGTCGTTGTTTCGCCCTTCACCAACCCAACCTGGAGAGTTCCGCACGACAACCTTGCGGCGATGCTCTTGGAATACTTCGGCACCGACCCCAACACGTTGACGCCCACCGCCCCTGCGCTGCCGTGGCGGGCGTGGAATCATCCGTCGGTGCTGCGGGCGCTCGGCGTCCCCGCGAACGCTACGTTGGCCACGAAGACCGCCGATTCCACGCCGGACGTCATCGGCCGTTCGGATCCCGACGAGGCGAACTACTTCCTGCAGCAGTACGTGGCGCGGTTCGCGCCACACATCTGGGGTCTCGTGAAGGCCGCCGATAGTCGCATTCCTTGGGACGACAAGAGCGAGCGACTCGGCCGAGCGCCATCCGAGAGCCGCGACGGCGTGACGCAGCAGGCGTCAATCCTCGGCCTGTCGGCCGACTCTCGCGGCGGGAACAGCATGGGCCGGATGGTGTACGCGCCGCCGTCCGCGCGGGTCGAGCTCCAGCGGGGCTTCCCGAAGCAGCCAATCTCGTTCGTGCAGATCAAGAACGGTCACGGCGACTGGGTTGCGCCCACGCCGGACGCGATCAACAAGGCGGTCGATGCCGGTCTCGATGCGCCGCTGTTCGCGTTCGACCACGACGTACCGGGCGCGTACCCGCTCGCCTGGGTTGACGACCTGTACGCGCCCGCGCACGGACTCAACGCGTACAAGACCGAAGGTCTCGCGATGCTGATTCGCTACCTTGCGACCGCGGGCCAAGCTGCGCCCGGCAAGGTCGGCGAAGGCCGTCTTCCCGCCCCGCTCGTAACCCAGGCGCTCGCCGGCGCGGACGCGCTCGTGCGGTCGAACTGCACCGGAAGCGACCGCGTGCTCGAGACGAGCTCCGACCCCGGCCCGCTGGCTCCCCCTGGCGATGCGCTCGCGCACATCGGCTCGATGTTGCACTGCCGGCCGTTGACGCCGCCCCCGAGCGGTCCGACCGGGTTCGGGTCTTCCGGAGGAAGCGGCTCCGCCGCCGGCCCGTTCGGTTCGGACGGAGGTGACGGCGGTCTGGGCTCGAGCAGTGACTACTCGGGCGGCGGGGGAATCGGAAGCAGTGGGTCGACCAGCGCTGATGGGACTGATTCGCAAACGGGCGGCGCGAGCACCGACGGGGACGCCACGAGCGCAACACCGGGCGCGGGCAAACCAGTGGTCTTGACAGCGTCGAAGTTGCCGCTGCCCCTTCCTGGCGAAGGAAAGGGACTCGACCGGCTGGGCGCGTTCGTGCTCGGTGTCTTGTTGTATCTGCTCTTGCGCAAACCGACGTCGCGCATGCTGCGACGGGTGTTCCTGTGACCGTGACCGACGCCAAGACCCTGACGCCGGCCGCCGCGACGGTGGATGCGCCCGCACCCCCGGCACCAATTCCCGACGTCCCGATCCGGCGGCGAGTGATCGCAATCTCGGCCTTCGTGTTGCTCGCGGTCGTGGCTATCTGGGCACTATTCGAGTTCTTCGAAGGCACCGTCGCCGACGGCTGGTACCACATGCGCCAGCGCGCGCTCGCGAGCGACTTCAACGCGCCCCACGAGCACTCGGGACGCGGCCGCGCGATCGCGATCATGCAGTCGCCCGCCATCGGTCTCAACGTCGTCGTCGCGGAAGGAAGCTCGCCCGAGCAGCTGCGGAGCGGTCCGGGACATCGCATGGATACCGCGGCCCTCGGTTCGCTGGGGAACAGCGTGATCGTCGGTCACCACGACGACTGGGGCGGTCCCTTCGCCCGACTCGACGGGCTGAAGCGCGGTGATTTCATCGCCGTGCAGACCTACACCCGCGACGCGATCCTTGAGACCGCGGTCTACGAGGTGCAGTCCGTCGAACGCGTCGCAGCGCACGACGTCGCGCCGTTCGCGACCACGAAGGACTTCCGCCTCACGCTGATAACTGGGCGCGGCGGCCGCTTCTCCGATGATCGGGTCGTGGTCACCGCGGTGTCGGGCAAGGCGAAGAAGAAGGCCACGCCGAATCCCGTCGCTGATCCGTCGATCGAGTCTCCGAGCGTCGTGACGGCGTCCGGGTCGTGGCTCGTGCTGTTCGCAGGTGTGGTGGCGGCGCTGGCCTGGTTGTTCATGCGCCGCCGTTACCGCGCCGCCGCCGTCATTGCCGTGCTGGCCCCGTTCGGACTGCTCGCGCTCCTCGGCGTGCTGCTCGATCTCGACCTCTTGCTCCCCGCGCTGCGATGAGACGCTCGGCGTTGCTCTTCGTCGTGGCGACCTTCGCCGTGCTCGTGCTCGGGACCGCAGCAGCCACGGCTGCGCCCAAGATCGTGGAGCCCGCAGCCGATCCGGTCGCTGTCGGTGTCGATCCGGCCGGCAACCTCGTGCCGTTCACCGTGAAGGTGACGGGGCTCACGGCCGGCTCGCAGGCCTGGATCGAGCAATGCGACGGAACCACGGCCGGCGATCCGAAGTGGTCTCCGGTGCGAAACTGCGATGTCGCGACCTCACCGGCCGCTGCGATCGTCGCGACGGACGGCACGGCGACGTTCGCGGCCGACGACCCCAACCATGCATTTCGGCCCACGCACGGCGCGATGCCGCAAGGGTTGTTCAACTGCCTGGCGCCCGGCGAGAAGGATCCCGACAACGGGGCGCCGAGTTCGACGTCGTGCGTGGTCCGAGTCTCCTCGAACAACACTGCAGTGACCGCTGATCAAGTGTTTCGCGCCTTGCGATTCACGGACAGCGCGAGCGCCTCCACGTCGTCGGACTCCAGCTCGTCGCTGCCGATCGTGGCCGTGGCGGTCATCGCCATCGTTGTCTTGGGCGGCGGCGCGCTTTTTTGGCGCGCGCGTCGTCCACGCGTGCCTGCCCACCGCCGCTGATGTTGTTCCCAGCGATTCCCTGTCCGGCGAAACGTGTCATGCACGGCCGGTAAACGCTGGTGCAACCGTTCACGAACAGGCGCGACGAAGCGGCGCGACTTCGGGCGCCGTGCTCTTAACTCGCGAGCGGCCCCAACTTCCACAGCAAGGAGACTCTTGTGCGTTTGCTCAAGAAGGCGTTGACGGTGGTGAGCGTCGGCGCCGTCGGCTTGGGTGTGATCGCAGCTGTCGCGGGAGCGGGCTCGATCACGACGCCGCCGACGGACCCGTTCACGGTACCGGGCGACGCGGCGGGAAATCCGAAACCGTTCACGATCTCGGCGTCGGGCTTCGACCCCAACGCTACGGTCACGGTCGAGCAGTGCGACGGAACACCCGCGGACGCGGTCGGCTGGTCACCGACAACGAATTGCGACCTCGGTTCGTCGCCGGCTGCGCAACAAGCCGACGCGAGCGGCAACGTGACGTTCGATCAGAACGACATCAACCACGCGTTCCACCCGTTCAAGGGTGCGAGCCCGCAGGGTTTGTTCAACTGCCTCGCTCCGGGCCAAGCCGACCCCAACAACGGCCTCCCGAGCTTCGCGAACTGTCAGCTGCGCGTGTCGACGAACCTGACGACCGCGACCTCCGACCAGGACTTCCGCACGATGACGCTCCCGTCGGCGGTGGCGAGCAAGGACGCGCTCGGAAACATCGCGTGCAGCGCGACCGTGCAAGAGACGATCAAGCCCGGCGTACAGGCGACGTATCCGAAGCCGCCCAAGTCGTTCACGGTCAAGACCCTGAAGCAGAGCGCCAAGAAGCTCCTCCAAGGCAGCGTGCTCGGCGCGCTCGTGCCCGGCGGGTCGTGCGACAACAGCGGTGTCGTCGGCGGCAAGTACCCGATCACGGCCGGCACCATTCAGATCAAAGACAAGACGCCGGCGCCTTGGAACTGTTCGAACCTCCTGAATCCCACGATCGACCCCAAGAACAAGGTGCAGGTCAAGTGGGAAGGCGTGAATCCCAAGAACGGGAAGCTCGCCTCGGTTGGCACTTCGAAGACGTTGATCACGAATATCACGGTCAACACGAGCCCGGTCCTGGCCTTTGATGTCGTGACCGCGCCGATCGCGAAAGGCGCATTCACGGGCGACAAGCTCGTGCTGCACCTCGTGAGCGACAAGACGGCGTCGCAGCTGCAGAACGACTGCAACAGCACGCCGGGTGGCGTGGTTACCGAGAACTTCACCGGTGTCAACGGCCCCTCGACGATTGCGGCCCAGCCCTAAGCCTGAGCAACGACCTTCACCCAACGCGAACGATCAAACGGAGGATCACGTGAAGAAGTTTTGGAAGTTGGCGGCTGTGGCGGCGGCGACCGTCGTCATCGGACCCATCCTCGCGGCGATGCCCGCGGGCGCAACCCCGCCGACGGGATACGGGTTCGACAATGTGCCGCACGTCATCGTCGCCGGCGGCTCGGACACGACCTACAAGGTGATTCAGAACATCTCCGACCTGTACCAGATCTCGTCACTGTCAGGGTGTACGCACACGACCGGGGTCGGACCGAACCTGAACAAGTGCGTGTCGGTCGCCGGCGCCGAGACGTCGAACCTTGCGAACTATCAAGGCGACACACTCGGAAACGCCAACGCCGTTGGTTCCAGCGCGGGTGTCGCGTCGTTGAACGGGTTCCTCAACGGGCAGGCGAACGTCACCTATCCCGGTGCCGTGAACCAGATCCCGACGGGGGCGTGTCTCGACACGACGAGCAACGGTGTCGCGAACTCGGTGAACATCGACTTCGCCCGTTCGTCGCGTGGCCCGCGGCGAGCCGGAGCGTCGTCGACACCGCAAGCCGTCTGCGGTGACGAGCTGCTTGCCGACACGTTCTGGGGTTTCGCGCAGGACGGTATCGAGGTCACGCTCTTCAACGCGCGCGGCTCGCAGGTGCAGGGCAAGATCAACAACCCGCCCGGCAACACGACGCTGACGCCAAACGAGCTGTTCCACATCTACAACTGCGACTTCACACGGTGGAGTCAGGTCCCGTCGCTCGGCATCGGGGTAGGGACCGCGACCGACGGTCCAATCGTGCCGTGGGGGATGAACTCGAGCTCGGGTACGTACGCGACGTTCAACAGCTTCTTGATCAACAACGGTGGTGCTCCGGCGAACTTCGACATCGACACCGGTCACGCCTGCGTGCGGAAGCTTGCGAGCCCGAACGTGTTCCCGCTCGAGAACGACATCAAGCCACTGGTCAAGGACCCGGCTGCATTGAGCACGGCCGCGAACTCCCCCGACAACCCGGCGAACTGGGTGTGGTGGGGTTCATTCGGCGTGTTCTCGGCGTTCCCGTTCACGTCGGCCTTCACGCGGTCGGGCACGCTCGTGCAAGCGATCGCGGCGCCGATCAACAACACGTTGCCGAGCCCGAGCGGCATCATCGCCAACACCTATCCGATCGGACGCACGCTGTACCACGTCACCCGCAAGGCGAACGCGGACTGCCCGCACAACGGCGCGAACTGCGACTTCAATGGCAACCCCGGACCGGCTCTGCCCCAAGGTGGGACGGACATCAACGTGACGGGGCCCACGAGTGGCAACGGCGGTGCCGTGCGCGAGCTCACCCGGTTCCTCTGCCGACCCTCGGCACCAACGTCAGGCACGGACCCGTTGACCGGAGGGAACTTCTTCAACGAGATCACTTCCGGGCTCAACAGTGCCGGGTTCACGGTCGTGCCGTTTGCGCTGCGGACGGCCGGCTCGCGCTGTCAAGTGTTGAGTAGCTAGGAACGATTCGGTCTCCCTGCCGAACCGTGCAACGTATGGGCCGCCCGGCATCGACCGGGCGGCCTTTACGCGTCCCGAGGGCTCGGTTGCGCGACGGGGACAAGAGGTGAACGCCAGCCAAACGACGCGCGAAGACGGCCGTCATGCTTTGAACGCGCGGGTGCCGGCATGAACCAATAGGCGTATGCGACAAGGACTGCGTCGGTCGAGACGCGTCATCGTGTTGTCCGTCGCCGGCATCTTTCTCATTGCCGGCGTCGCGTTTGCGGGCACCATCACGACGCCGGGTTCGTCACCGTTCATGGTTCCGGGCGATGGGTCGGGCAATCCGCTGCCATTCACCGTCGTGGGCAGCGGCTATACAGCCGGGAGCCAGGTGAACGTCGAGGTGTGCGACGGCACACCGGCGACTGCGTCAGGTTGGTCGCCGACGATCAACTGCGATCTCGGTTCCGCGCCTGCTACCGCGATCGTCGACCAGGGCGGCAACGCAACCTTCCCGTCGAATGACCCGAACCTCTCGTTGCATCCGTTCAAAGGACCGAGCCCGCAGGGCTTGTTCAACTGCCTGGCGCCGAACCAGGCCGATCCGAACAATGGTCTTCCGAGCTTCACCAACTGCCAGGTTCGTGTCGCGACCAGTCTGCAGAACTCGGTACCCGACCAAGCGTTCTTGACGATGCAGCTTCCGGGCACCCCGGCCGCGACGTCGACGAGCACGAGTAGCTCCACGTCCACATCCACGAGCACGTCGACGAGCACGAGTACGAGCACGACCACGCCGTCGACGTCCACGTCGACGAGCACGACGTCGACGACGAAGCCGACAACGACCACCTCGACGACCACTACGAGCACGTCGATCCCGTCGACCTCCACGTCGACGTCGACGAGCACCTCGACGAGCACGACGTCGACGACGAAGCCGACAACCACAACCTCGACGAGCACCTCGACGAGCACGACCTCGACGACGAAGCCGACAACCACGACGTCGACGAGCACGACCAGCACGACGAGGCCGTCGACGTCAACGAGCACCTCGACGAGCACGACGTCGACGACGAAGCCCTCGACCTCGACGACCTCGACGAGCGTCCCGATGACCAGCACCACGAAGAAGCAGCAGTGCCCGGGCAACGATCCCGATCGCTGCCACGAGCCGCATCACCCGCACAAGCCGCACAAGCCTCATCACCCGCACCATCCGCACGCGCCGAAGCTCCCCAACCCCCCGAAGGAACCCAAGGCGCCGCGCTCTCCCGACGTTCCTGACACCGGAAGCCCTGAAGCGTTCGTGCCCTCCCGGAAGAACGGCTGAGCGGCTTCCGACACCGCGATGACGATGCAACCTCGACGGCAGTACCGACTCGGTCTCGCGACGCGCCGCCTCGCCGCGTGCTCGCCGGGCTTGCGGCGGTCGTCGCGATCGTCGGGGCCGGCGCGGCGTTCGCGGCGACGTCGATTACGACGCCGGGCTCGTCGCCCTTCACGGTGCCGGCTGACGGTGCCGGGAATCCCGTGCCCTTCGACATCGTCGCGACCGGGTACGCGCCGTCAGCCCAGGTGACCGTCGAGCAATGCGACGGCACGGCGGCGGACGAGCCCGGATGGTCGCCCACCGTCAACTGCGACCTCGGAACCGCTCCGGCGACCGCGACCGCCGACGCGCAAGGAACCGTGCACTTTCCGGCGAGCGACCCGAACTTCTCGTTCCATCCGTTCAAAGGTCCGAGTGTTCAGGGATTGTTCAACTGCTTGTCGGCGCACGAACCCGACCCGAACAATGGCCTGGCGACCTTCCGGGACTGCCAGCTGCGGGTCTCGACGAACCTCACGGTCTCCGTGCCCGATCAGGCGTTCCTCGCGTTGAAGCTCCCGGATGCGATTGCGGGCGGGACGACGACAACGACACCGGGCACCAGCGCGGCGCCGACGTCCACCACCGCGACGACTTCTCCTGGTGCGTCCACCACGTCCACGACCGCGCCCACCGGAACGACCCTCCCGGGCGAGACGACGACGTCTTCGACCGCCACGACATCGACGGTTCCGGGCGCCACAACGTCGACCACCGAGGCCGCGACGACGTCGACCACCGAGACGACGACCTCAGAGGCGACGACGTCGACGGTGCCGGACACAACGACCGAACCGCCGACCACTTCCACGACGGACGCACCCAGCACGTCGACGACGAAGCCGGTGACCGTGACGACCCAAGGCACGCGCGGCACGACCTCGACCACCGCGCGGCACTCGGGCGGGGGCGCCACGACGACAGCGTCGTTCGGCGCGCTCGGCACCACCGTCAACCCGTTCTCGAGCGTGGCCGGCACCGAAGCCGGAGGAACTGCGAGCGTCGCGGCGGGAACGCTGCCGCGTACTGGTGCATCGTCGACTTCGATGTTCATCACCGCGATCGCGCTCGCACTCACTGGTGTCGGCCTCGGTCTCGCGGCCGGCCCCAAACGTCGCCGCGCGTGAACCGAAACGCCTCAGCGGCTTTGCGGAATGCCTTGCTGCAGGGCGTCCTCGACGCTCGAGAACTGATGCGCGGCGAGCCACAGGCGAAGGAGGTGGCGACGCCGCGCGGGGTCAGCGTGATCTTCGTAGCTCTCGCGGGCGTGGAGAATCTTCGCGTTGTTCAGTAGTTG
Organism: uncultured Actinomycetes bacterium; assembly: GCA_963837155.1. GTDB lineage: Bacteria > Actinomycetota > Acidimicrobiia > IMCC26256 > PALSA-610 > DASQHW01. Next base: position 1,268,805 of record CAWIMB010000001.1, read on the forward strand.
CACGTCGCCAGGCTGGAAGTCCATCTCGACGTAGAAGGACGGGTCGTTGGCGATCGCTTCGAGCATGGCCATGGCTTCGCGTTGCGCCTCGGTGAGTCGCGGTACGTCGGGATGGCGTTGCGCGTCGCGGATGTACCAGCCGATATAGAAGATGCGCGGCGTGCCGTTGATGTCGACGAACGGCGCCAGCGGGTAGAAGGGCGCTTCGCCTTCGCCTTGTTCGTCGTTGCGATCCCAGAAGAACGGCTGGTACAGCACATCGACGAGGTCCGGGCGGCGTTCGAGCATCGCGTTATAGACGCCGTAAGAGCTCGCGATCCGCGACTCACCTCCATGTCGCGCGCGCTCGAGGCAGAGGAGACCAACGAGGTCGGCGCCATCGGTGTGGAAGTCCTGGCGCGCGTTCGTGCGGTAAAGACGCAGCGCAGGAGAGTCGCGCGTGACGCCCTCGTCCCTCACGTGCCCGAGCAGCGTGCCGAAGGCATCTTGGCTGACGGGATTCCCGAGGTGGAGACCGAGTCCGAGATACGCGAGCTCGGCTGCGTCGGGCGACACCCGGTCGGTCGGGAAGCGCCGGAGCAGCACGAAGCCCCTGCCCTCGGCGAGCTCGTCGGCCCAACGGGCCGCCTTGGTTTCGAGTGCCGGAAGCGGGAAGTCAGCGCGCCGAAGCGTCTCGAGGCGGAGGCCGGCGTCGAGCGCGCGGCGCGTCGCGGTGACGATTTCCTCTCGTTCCGCGTCGGAGAAGATGATGGTCCATTCGACCGTGTCGGCGACGTCAGCTGCGCGCCATGCCGCGGGAGCATGTACGGGAGTTCGACTCGTGTGGCTCGTCGTCATCCGTCAGCAACAACGCGTGGCCGATTCGGGCATCGCGTCGCAACACAGGGCGTCGTCGGAAGCGCTCTCGAGATGCGCCGATGACGCGCCGAACGTCTCGCTGTCTTCGAGCACTGCGTAGATCTCCCAAGCGCCGTCGGGTGCGTCGACCCACACCTTGTCCTGCTTGGCGAAGCAACAGGTGCCGTTCTCCTCGACGGTGGCCACGCCTTCACCGGTGAGACGGTTCTGGTGCGCGGCCACCTCGTCGGCGGAGACGACTTCGACGCCGAGGTGATTGAGGCGACCGCCGGCTGCGGCATCCTCGAACAGCACGAGCTTCAACGGCGGATCCGCGATCGCGAAGTTCGCGTATCCCGGCTTGCGCTTGTTGGGCTCGGTCGCGAACAGCTTGGAGTAGAAGTCGACGGCGGCGTCGATGTCGGGAACGTTCAGGGCGAGCTGGACTCGTGACATTGCGAGACTTCTCCGGTATATTGACGACTGTCGATGTATCGATCTTGGCAAATGTATCGACGTCTGTCAATACGATATGAGGAGAAAGTTGTGGCTGCGAAACGGACGCTGCTCGTACGGCTCGACGACGGCGTGTGCTGCGCGCCGCTCTCGGCTGCGCCGCTCGGCGAAGTCGATGCGGGCGAGCTCGCCAAGGTGTTCGCGGCCCTGTCCGATCCGGTCCGGCTGCGGCTGCTCAGCCTGGTCGCGGCCGCGGGTGAGGTGTGCTCGTGTGACCTCGAGGAACCGTTGGGCAAGTCGCAGCCCACGATCAGCCACCACACCAAGGCACTCGCCGACGCCGGGCTGCTCACCGGCGAGAAGCGCGGCCGCTGGATGATGTGGCAGGTCGTCCCCGAGCGTCTCGCCGCGCTGCGGGCTGCGTTGTCATGACGCGCCGGCCCGTTTGCTCGATGTTCATTTGCCTTGGCGTTCCATATCAATGAGCATCGATGACGATGCGCGTGGATGAAGATGTGCACACGACGCGGCTTGCCGCGTTGAAAGCGTTGGCAGAGCCGCTCCGGTGGTCAATCGTGGAGGCACTCGCCGGCGAGGAGCTCTGTGTGTGCCATCTCACCGAGGATCTCGACGCGCCGCAGCCCTTGATCTCGCACCACCTCCGCGTGCTCCGGGACGCCGGGATCGTCGACTCCGAGAAGTGGCGATACTGGACCTACTACCGGCTGCGCGGCGGGCATCCTGGCCGAGCTCAGCGAAGTTTTCGGCGTACTGGGGGCGGCGGGTGCGGATGCCGCCGCACTACGTCGCCCCTGTTGCTGATGCGACCCGATCTCATGCGCCGCGCGGTCGCGGAGTTCGTCGGCACCGCGATGCTTGTCGCCGTCGTCATCGGCTCGGGGATTGCCGCCCAACGACTTTCACCCAACGATGTCGGGCTCCAGCTGTTCGAAAACGCGGCGGCGACCGCGGCGGGATTGATCGCGATCATCCTCGCCGTCGGTCCCGTGTCGGGCGCGCACATAAACCCGGTCGTGAGTCTCGCCGACGCCGCCTTCGGCGGCCTGCGCGGCCGTGAAGTGATCGCGTACATCCCTGCCCAGATCGCCGGAGGAATTAGCCGGCGCGATCGTCGCCAACCTCATGTTCTCGTTGCCCGCGATCGAGTGGTCAACGAAGACACGCTCTGGGGGTGGACTGTGGCTGGCAGAGGCCGTCGCGACCGGTGGGCTGTTGCTGGTCGTGTTCGGTGTCGTCCGTTCCGGTCGGACGTCGGTGGCGCCGTTCGCCGTGGGCGCGTACATCGGCGCGGCCTACTGGTTCACCGCGTCCACGAGCTTTGCCAACCCGGCCGTCACGATTGCTCGCGCCTTTTCCAACACCTTCGCCGGCATCGAACCCAGTTCCGTGCCCGCCTTCATCGCCTTCCAGATCATCGGAGCGGGCGTCGCGGTCGCGCTCGTTGCCTACCTCTATCCCGGCGTTCGGGCTGTCGCCGATGACGTCATCGTTCCCCATGAGTCGGACGATTTTCCGAACGGAAATCGAGCGACGAGGGAGTTTCGACGGTGAGCTCGCACAGCGGCCGCCCAGAGCGAGAGACCCTTGATCACATTGCAGTTGACGTCGCGCGGCGCTTCGAGGGCATCTTCTCGCTCGAGACCGTGACCAGATATCTCTATGAGTCGTACGACGCTCTCGCTACCACCGCCCGGACAACGACCTACTTGCCCGTGCTCACTGAGCGGTTCGCTCGTGAGCGACTCACCGCGCTCGCCCAAGCCGAAGGAGCGATTGTGTCGACCGTGCCCGAGGTGCTTTACGTGTGCGTGCACAACGCCGGCCGCTCCATTGCCGCGGCGGTGTTGACAGACCACTACGCACAGGGTCGTGTGCACGTTCGGTCTGCGGGCTCGCAGCCCGGGAGTGAGGTCAACGCGGCAGTCGCAGCGGTACTGCGCGAGCGCGGCCTCGACCCTGATCGCGAATTCCCGAAGCCGCTGACTGACGAAGCTGCTCGCGCCGCCGACGTCATCATCACGATGGGCTGCGGAGACGCCTGCCCGGTGTATCCCGGCAAGCGTTACCTCGACTGGGAGCTCACCGATCCTGCAGGGAAGACGGTCGAGGAAGTCCGGCCGATCATCGACCACATCGACGAACGCGTGCGCCAACTCCTCAGCGAGCTCCTCGGCGAAGTGGTCGCGTAAGCAGGCTCAGAGCTTGGCGTGAACTCGTGAGCGTCATCGCCGGTCGCGAGGGTCATCGGGCTCATTGGTCGAATCCTTCGCCTTCTGTTACCTATTCGCAACCTGGCGGACGGCCCCACGAAATCCACCCGGTTTACCGTGCAGGGCGCGTGACGCTCCCGGCCCGGACGACGACAACCAGGGGCCGCTGCCCGGGTCGGGGTCGTCCGCGAAGGCTCCTCGAGCGGCCTAGTCGGGCGGCGGCGGAATGTAGCGCGCCGCCCGCACCTCGTTCGTGGCGTCGGTTTCGAGAACCCACGTGCAGCCCTTCGGCCACTGTGGGTTGGTGCCAATGTCGACACCGTGCGCGTAGAAGTATTCGAGCAGCATCGGCATCACGTCGCCGTGCGTGCACATCACCGCGCCGGTGGCCGCGTGCTTGCGGACGAGGGCAAGCGCTTCGTCGAGCGACGCGCCCTCAGCGAGTGCGTCGGCGGGCTCGATCGCCATCCGGCGTACCGAGGCGATCGGCACGACGGTCTCCATACAACGCACGTACGGGCTCGACAGCACCCGCTCGAACCGGCCGTCGAGCAGGTCGATCAACCCGCGCGCTTGCACGTGGCCGCGTCCCGACAACGGGCGGAGCTCGTCGGCGTCGGACCACGCGTTGCGCTCGCCAGCCTTTGCGTGGCGTACGAGATAGATCGTCATCGAGAGTCTCCACGTCGTTTCCGCACCGCGCCCGCTAGCAGCTCGCGGTCGGAATCGTACGTGAGGAGTGCCGCCGCGTCACCAGCGCGTACCCATCGCACCTCATCGACCTCGTCGTCTGCTTCGCGTGGTCGAATCTCCACGGGCGTCATCTCCCAGTAACGAACGACCTTGTCGCGACCGTGGCGATCGACATACCGGTGCGACGGAAGTTCCCCGCCCAGCTCGCCGCGCACCCCGGTCTCCTCCTCGACCTCGCGCAGGGCGGCGTCCTCGTGGGACTCTCCGCGCTCGAGTTTGCCTTTCGGCAATGTCCAGTCGTCGTAGCGGGGCCGGTGCACGACCAGCACTTCGACGTCATCGTCCCTGGTCGGACGCGTGACGACGCCGCCCGCGGCCTGGACCGTCACCTCACATCCAAGCGCGGAGGCGCTTGCGACGGGCGCGCTTCCAGACGCGTCGGAAGTCTCCCCGCGCGTCTTGGGCCGCGCCGTGTTCGATTTCGGCGAGCCGGCCGAGCGCGAACGCCTGGCCGGGCGAGCACTCCTCGGCCGTCTTGGCGAGCCACGCGCCGGCGACGACGGCATCGTGGTGCTCACCGAGGATGTCCTGGACGCCGGCCATGGCCTGCGCGAAGCGGCGGGCGTCCTTGCCGAACACCGGCGTGCACGCCTCAGCCGCGTAGCGGCATCGCTTGGCCCGGATGCGCACCGCGTGCAGTGCCTCGTCCGGCGGCGCCGGCCCCAGCTTGTCCACGGCCCGTCTGAGCTTCTTCCAGCGGTTGCGCACGACCCGACTGAGCGCGCGGTCGGATCGCTTGGTCGCGCGACCTGAGAGCCGCGGGCGCTTGGCCGCCTCGGAGAGCGCCGTTCGCAGCCGTGCGTAACGGGTCGACCGCATCGACGACAGCAGCGTTGCCCGGGCCGCCTCCCGGTCGGCGTCGAGGCGCCGCAGCACGTGCCCGACCGCGTCGGCCTCGCTCGGCGGGAGCTGCTCGGCGTGGCCGCGGAGACGGTCGCGCATCACCTCGATATCGCGCACCGCGCCGAGCTCCGACGTCATCCATCGCAGCTCGCCGCGCAGGTTCGCGGCCCATTTCTCGTCGAGGAACGGCTCGAACGTGCGGAGGTCGGAACGCAGGCGACGGGTTGCCACCCGCGCTTGGTGAACGGAGTGTGGATCGACGCCGTCGAATACACCCGGTTCGTGGGCTTCGAGTTGCTCGGACGACTTCACGATTGCTGTGCGCACAACGTGCGCGATCGACGGCGGACGTTTGGCCACGCCTCAGCCTTCCGCCGGTCGCACCTTCGCGCGGGCGACCGCGAGCTCCTGGAACCTCACCTGCGAATCGAGCCCGACGACGGACGGCACCTTGCGCCAGGTGCCGTCGGGTTCGAGTGTCCATGCCAGCACGTCATCGGCGAACTCGATTTCGAGGATCTCGTCGAGGCGGGCGCGCATCCGCGGGTCGACGACACGCAGGTCGGCTTCCACACGCCGGTCGAGGTTGCGGGGCATGAGGTCGGCCGACCCGATGACGTACTCGGTTGCGTCGTCGCCCGCAACGCCGAACCGGAAGATGCGCGAGTGCTCAAGGTTGCGGCCGACGATCGAGCGCACCGTGATGTGCTCGGACAATCCGGGAACGCCGGCGCGCAGGCAGCAGATGCTGCGCACGATGAGGTCAATGCGCGCACCGGCGTCCGACGCCGCATACAGCTCGTCGATCATCTCGGAATCGACGAGAGCGTTCATCTTGATCGTGATCACCCCGTCGGGCCGCGCTTGCGAGCGGATGAGGCGGCGCAACTCGTCGCGCAGGTGCATCGGCGCAACGATCAACCGGCGGTACTCGCCGGGACGGCTGTAGCCGGTGAGATAGTTGAAGAGCTCGGAGAGGTCGGCGCCGAGATTGGGGTCGGACGACAAGACACCGAGATCTTCGTAGGTCGTTGCAGTCTTGGGGTTGTAGTTGCCGGTGCCGACGTGGCAGTAGCGGCGGATGCCGTCGGGCTCCTGACGCACGACGAGCAGGATCTTGGCATGCGTCTTCAACCCGACGAGCCCGTACACCACATGCGCGCCCGCCTGCTCCAGCATGCGTGCCCGTTCGATGTTCGCTTGCTCGTCGAAGCGAGCTTTGAGCTCGACCAGCGCGACGACTTGCTTGCCGGCTTCGGCCGCTTTCACGAGCGACGCCACGATCCCGGCTTCGTCGCCACCCGTGCGGTAGAGCGTTTGTTTGATAGCGAGCACGTTCGGATCGCGCGCAGCCTGCAGCACGAACAGCTCGACCGAATTCGCGAACGATTCGTACGGGTGGTGGACCAACACGTCGCCGTGACGCAGAGCCCAGAAGATGTCGGTCTCGTCGCCCCCCGCGAGCTGCGGCGGGTTCTGGGGTGTGAAGTTGGGGAACTTCAGATCGGCACGGCGGAGCCCGTAGATGTCCCAGAGCCCGCTGAGATCGAGCGGCGCGTCAACCTGGTACACGTCGTTGCTATCGAGCTCGAGCTCGCGGCAGAGCAACTCGAGCACCTCCGGTGTCATGTGCGCGTCCACCTCGAGGCGTACACCAATGCCGAACTTCGTGCGTTGCCGCAGCACGATTTCCATCGCCGCGAGAAGATCCTCGGCTTCGTCGTTGAGCTCGATGTCCGCGTCGCGGGTGACGCGGAACGGATGGTGGGAGAGCACCTTCATGCCCGGGAACAGCTCGTCGAGATGCGCGGCGATGACCTGCTCGAGCGGGACGAACCGAGACGTGTTCGGCACGACCACGAATCGGGGCAGCAGCGGCGGCACCTTCACGCGCGCGAATCGCTCTTCGCCGGTCGCCTCGTCCTGCACGACCACGGCGAGGTTGAGCGACAGGTTGGAGATATAGGGGAACGGGTGCGCGGGATCAACCGCAAGCGGGGTGAGCACCGGGAAGATCCGATCCTCGAACACGCGCGTGAGCTCGGCGCACGCGTCGCGGTCGAGGTCGCGCCAGTCAATGAACTCGATACCGGCCTCGGCGAGCGCGGGCGCAATGTCTTTGGTGAACGCGGCGGCCTGACGCGTCACCATCTCTTCGACGCGCTCGCGGATCGCGCGCAGCTGCTCGACCTGGTCGAGGCCGTCCGGTGACGTCGACCGGACACCGGCCGCGAGCTGTTCCTTCAGGCCGGCGACCCGGACCTGGAAGAACTCGTCGAGGTTGCCGCTGAAGATCGCAAGGAACTTGGCGCGTTCGAGGAGCGGAACCGACGGATCCTCGGCGTACGCGAGCACACGCGATTGGAAGTCGAGCATCGACAGCTCTCGGTTTTGGTACCGGGTCTCGGGGCCGTCGGCAGGCCTCGCGTGCGCGTCGGTGACCGTCATGCCGCGATGGTAGGTGCCGGTCGGGCATCCCGTCCTCGGCCCGCAACGGGCCTGATCCGGGCGCCTGTCCGCCGGCGTTGCGGCGGTACGATTCCGAGACGGACACCCGCGGCCGCCTCGAGTCGACCACCTTCACGCCGTTCGCCCGGCTCGCGTTCGCGCACGCGATCGGCGTCGCCGGTGACGTCTTCGTGACGGTGTCGCTCGCCGATTCGCTGTTTTTCAACGTCGGGCTCGGTGCAGCCCGGCCCAAGGTGCTGTTGTACCTCCTGATCACGATGGCGCCGTTCGCGGTCGTCGCGCCGGTACTCGGGCCGTTCCTCGACCGCACTCGGGGTGGCCGCCGACTGCTGTTCGCTGCCTCGATGCTCGGACGAGCCGCTGCTCGCGATCCTGATGTCGATGAACATCGACAATCTGTTCTTGTATCCGCTCGCATTCGGCACCCTCGTCCTCTCCAAGGGCCAGTCGATCGCCAAGAGCGCGCTTGTTCCCGCGGTCGTCGCCGACAACGACGAGCTGGTGCTGGCGAACTCGCGGCTCGCGATCATGAGCGTGGTATCCGGCGTGGTCGTCGCGCCGCTCGCGGCCGGGATCCTGAAGGGACTCGGCGCGCCCTGGGTGCTGCGGACCGCCGCGGTCGTCTTCATCCTGGGGGCGATCGCGGCGCTCGGGATCCCGCGCGCCGAGCGTGTCGGCCCCGGTGAGACACCCGACCAGCGCGAGCAGTTGCACGCCCGGAGCATTGTTGTCGCCGGCACGGCCATGGGGTTGTTGCGCGGTGTCGTCGGGTTCTTCACGTTCTTCGCTGCCTTCGCCCTGAAGAGGTCCGGTGAGCCCGCGTGGATGTTCGGTGTCGTGCTCATCGGCAGCGCGCTGGGCAACGGCTTCGGCACGATCATCGCCCCGTTGCTCCGCAAGAAGGTGCGCGAGGAGTGGATCCTCGCCGGCACCCTGCTCGTTCCCGCAGTACCCCTCATCTACGCCGCCCGCTCGTACGGGCGGTTCTCGCTCGTCGCGGCGGCCTTTACGGTCGCGGCGTCGGCCGGGTGCGGTCGCGTCGCGTTCGACAGCCTGCTCCAGCGCGACGGCGCCGACGCCGCTCGAGGTCGGGCGTTCGCGCGCTTCGAGACCCGGTTCCAGCTCGTGTGGGTCGCGGGCGCGTTGCTCGCCGTGGTGTTTCCCGGTGGGGGTCGGGGCGGCATCTTCCTGGTCGCGCTCGTGCTGCTGTTCGCCGGGTTCTCCTACGTCGGCGGCGTCCGGCGGACGATGGCGCGAAATGCGCAGGCGCCGCCCGAGCCATCCGGCTAGAACGGTCGGGTGCCGTACGAGATCCGAGCCATTCGACCCGACGAGCTCGACCGCTTGTTGCTCGCCGACCAGCGCGGCTTCGGTGGATCGCCGTCGTCGCCCGACGCGTCGCGCAGTTGGGCCGAAGCGGAGCTCGACCGCACCCGCGTCGCGTTCGAGGGCGACGAAATGGTCGGCGTCTCGCGGAACTACACGTTCGAACTGACCGTTCCCGGCGGGGCCGTCGTGCCGGCGGCGGCCGTGTCATGGGTCGCGGTGTTGCCGACGCATCGCCGCCGCGGTGTGCTCACCCAGCTCATCGAAGCACTGCATGACGACGCGCGCGGACATGAAGAGCCGGTCGCCATGCTCACGGCCTCGGAGAGCGTGATCTACGGCCGCTTCGGCTACGGCGTCGCGACGTGGCGGCTCGGATTGACGGCCGACCGCGCGCGTCCAGTTCATCGACCCGGACGACACCGGCCGGATGCGCATGTTGACGCGCGACGAAGCCGAGAAGGTGCTGCCCGAGTTGTACGAACGCACGCGGCTCCTGCGCGGCGGCATGGTCTCGCGACCGGACTTCTGGTGGCCGCAGGTCTTTTGGGACTTCTTCGGCGGCGCCGGCAAGAAGGCGTTCTTCACCGCAGTGCACACCAACGCCGCCGGCAACGACGACGGTTTCGTCGCGTACGAGATCAGCGACGAGTGGAACCGGGGTCTTCCCGATCGTCGCCTGCTCGTGTGGGACATGCAGGCGGTCGACGGCGCTGCCCGCGCCGCACTCTGGAAGTACGTCTTCGGCGTCGACCTCATCGGCACGGTTGCCGCGACGAACTCGCCGATCGACGACCCGCTGCGGCGTCTGGTCACCGATGGTCGGCGCGTGCGCGTCGACTTCATCAACGACGGACTGTGGCTCGCCCCGATCGACCCCGCGCCGCTGCTCGCAGCCCGGCGATACGCCATTGACAGCCGGCTCGTGCTCGAAGTGCACGCGCGAGACGGCGCCTCGCACCGTCTCGCGCTCGAGGGCGGTCCCGATGGCGCGCAGTGCGCGCCGAGTACCGCAACACCCGACCTCGTCTGCAACAGCGCGACGCTCGGGGCGTGCGCGCTCGGTGGGAACCGGTGGAGCGAGTTGGCCGACACGGGCCTCGTCGAAGCGAGTGGTACTGACGTGCTCACGCGTGCCGACGCGATGTTCATGGCAACACCCGAGCCCGCCCTGCTCAGCGGCTTCTAAGCCGCGCAAACCTTCAGGACCAGCCCGAGCCGGCGCCTTTCACCATGCCGAACGGGCCGCTCGGCCACCGGAAGCAGTCGATCATCAACTGATCGACTTCGTCGCGCGTCGCGATCCCTTCGTCGACGACGCGCTGGGCCTCGCGCACCATCGCGAAGTACACGCGATTCGCGACGAAGCCCCACGCCATCGGGTTGTCTTTCACGACGATCGGGTTCTTGCCGCATCGCGCCGCTGCGTCCTTCACCGTTGCGATCGTTGGATCAGAAGTCTGCGGAGTCACGACGATCTCGGCGAGCTTCATCACGGGTGCGGGTGATGCCCAGTGCCAGCCGATGACGCGATCGGGCCGGTCGGTTGCGGCCGAGAGCGCGGCGATGGGCAGCCCGGACGTGTTCGACGCGAGAATCGTTGCGGCCGGTGCGCCGCGGTCGAGATCGCGAAACACGCGCACTTTGAGCTCGAGCCGTTCGGGGACGGCTTCGATCACCAGATCGGTCTGCGCCGCGTCTTCGAACGACGACGTGAATGTGAGGCGCGCGAGCGCAGCGTCGGCTTCGTCGCGAGTGAGCTTGCCGCGCGCCACCGCCCCGTCGAGACCGAACCGGCCGGCCGTCACGTGCTCGTGCGCGTGCTCGAGCGCGTCGGGCGAGACGTCGTAGCACACCGCCTCGTAGCCCGCGATCGCGCAGACCTGCGCGATCCCGCTCCCCATCACCCCCGCGCCGAGGACTCCGACCCGATTCACGATTCCGGGAGATCAATACGAGCAAGCCACAGACCGGGGGCGGCGAGCTCGGACTGCGTGGGGACCAACTCCTCGCGGATCCAGAGCCGGTTGAGCTGCTCCAGGGTCCCGCCGCTGCGCTCCACCACGCCCCGGCAGAACGTGAGCCCCGCTTCATAGTGGTCGCGATCGAGCTGCAGCCCGAGCAGGCGGTCGACGAAGGTCGCCGCGCTCCCGCGCTCGAGCCGGTGGCGCCGGAGCGCCTCGTCGATCCGGACGTGTGACGCGACCATCCGTTCGCCGAGAGTTGCGACGACGACGTCCGTGTAGCCCTCGAGCACCGAGACGAACCGTTGCAGCTGCTCCAGCAACGGCTCCTGACGTTCCGACCGCATTGCATCGAGGAGCGCTGTTGGATCCAAGACCTGTTCGATCCCGGCAATCGACGCCGGATCCGAAAGGTCGAGGCCGCTGAAGAGGTCTTCGAGCGCCTCGCCCCGAGGTTCGTACGCACCGACATAGCTGGACGCGAGGCGAACGAGGTGCTCACGCACCCAAGGCACCGAGCGTTGTGCGCCGTGGACGACCTCGCGCAACGCCAGCGCGTACCGCAGCTCGTCGTTGGGGAGCGCCCACTCCTGCGCGAACGCGTCGACGTTGCTCACAACGAACGACATCGCCGGCTCGCCGGTGAGCGGCAGCGGCAGGTCGTACTGACCGAGTGCGTGGTGCGACAGCGCGCCGATCATTCCGCCCGACGCGAAGCCGAGGATGAACGGCACGAGCTTCGGCATCATTCCCGTGAAGATCGCGTCGAGCGACGCGGCTGCCGGGTCGTCGCTTGCGGGGGTCACGTCCTCCTGCTCGAGTGCAGTCGCGAGCGCGGCGAGGACAGGTTCGAGGCCGGTGAGGGTTGCGTCCGCCCAGGTCTTTCGGTCGACAGTGCGCGCGGGGACGGTGAGCGCGCCCGACATGCTGGTCGCCTCGGCGACCAACAACTGCACTGCGCGTACGACATCGTCGAACGCCGCGGCCGCGTTTGGAGCGACGGGCGGGTCCGGCTTGGGCGCGTCCGTCTCGTCATCGTGCGCCGCTTTTTCGTGCGCGGTCTTGCGCGCGATCTCCATGTTCACCGGGCCCGGCGACTGGAGCATCCGCAGGAACTCCTGGAATTCCGGAGACTGCATCATCTTCAACAGCTCCGAGAAATCGAAGCCCCCCGGAGTTTGGGGAACGTCGCTCACTGGGCCAGTCTATGGACCATGGTCGACGTCAACGATGGCGGGGAACGGGTGATTGCGGTCACCGGAGTCTCCGGCTTTCTCGGGCAGCGGCTGCTCCCGCTGCTCGACGCGAGCCCCCGCGTCGATCGCGTCATCGGTCTCGACGTCCGCGATCCTGCCCGCCGCGCACGCAAGCTCGAGTTCCACCGCACCGACGTGCTGGGCAGCGAGCTCACGCCCTACCTGCGAGGCGCGACCGCAATCGTGCACCTTGCCGCGGTGCCCGGCCCGTCGCTCGACGACGCCTTGTTCACGCGTGTGAACGTCGACGGAACGCGCCGCCTCCTCGACGCGGCCGCCGCGGCCGGCGTGCGGAAGGTCATCCGGCCGTCCAGCACCTCGGTGTACGGCGCGTGGGCGAACAATCCGGTGCCGATCACCGAGGACGCCGCGCTGCGGCCGAGTCCGGAGTTCTTGCCTGCGATCGTCGATGCCGAATGCGAGCGGTTGCTCGCGGAGTGGGCCGCGGCACAGCACGGCCGGGTCGCGACCCGCCTGCGCATCGCGCCAGTTGTCGGCGTCGGCGCACACTCGTTGTTCGCGGCGGTCGCGATCGGCCGGGCGCCCGTACGCATTCGGGGCGCGGCGCGTCCCGTGCAGGTAGTACACGTCGACGACGCGGCGGCCGCGTTCGAGCTGGCCACCGAGAAGGATCTCGACGGAGCATTCAACGTCGCGGCCGACGGGTGGCTGACCGCTGACGAAGCAGCATCGTTGCTGCCCGCCCGGCGCGCGCCGGGCCTGCCGTACGAGCTCGCCGAGCGCCTCGTGTCGGTCACCTGGTCGACGGGCCTCGGCGATGCGCCGCCGTCGGTGATGCCGTACCTCGTACACCCATGGGTCGTCGGCAACGACCGCCTGAAGGCCGCGGGCTGGAAGCCACGACACTCCAACGACGAAGCAATCCTGCTCGCGACGCCGCTCGAAGAGCCGAGCGTCGTGCCGTGGCTCGTCGGCGCGGGCGCGGTGACGACCGGAGTCGCCCTCGGCACCTGGTGGCTGAAACGACGCAAGCGGCGGAGCTAAGTCACTTCTGCAAGTGCTTGGCGCTCCAGGCTTCCCACTCACGGGTGAAGTACTCGAGGCGGACCTTCTTGTACTCCTTGATCGACCAGAGCAAGCAGTACTCGTCGATTCCCGTCTCGCTCTTGATCGCCTCGACGGTCGCCTCGCAGTCGCGCGCGCTGCGACCGTGGATCATTGTGAACACGCTGTACGGCCAGTCGTCGTACGTCGGGCGGCGGTAGCAATGCGACACCGCCGCGAAGCCGGCCATCTGCGGGCCGATCTCGTCGAGGTGCCCGTCGGGTACTGCCCACACGCCCATTGCGTTCGCCTTGAACCCCGCGTTGCGGTGGTTCATCACCGCCGCGAAGCGACGCATCCACTTGCGTTCCTTGAACGAGCGCAACAACGCGAGCACGTCGTCTTCGGTTGCCCCGCCGCCGATCTGCTCGGCGTACGCCGCGAACGGGCGCTCGACGGTTGGCAGGTCGTGTTGCACAACGCGGATCGTTGCGAGCTCGAGGTCGGAGAGTTCGGGCACCGGCATCTCGGCCTTGCGCTCGGGCCGTTCGTGCTCGAGGACCTCGGCCTTGGCGTCGGCCGCCATCTTGCCGGTCATGTCGAGCTTCACGCCGATCTTGTACAGCTTCAGCGTCGGCAGCTTGCGGGTGATCCGCGCACCCGACTCTCGGTGCAGGACGTCGACGTGGTCGTCGAGGGTCTCGCCGGGCGGTACCGCGACCGTGTACCAGAGGTTGTACGCATGGTTGCGCTTGTAGTTGTGGCTGACACCCGGATGATCGCTCACCGCGGCGGCCGCCTCGTCGATCCGTTCGCCATCGACTTTGGCCGCGACGAGCGCCGACGTGTAGCCGAGCGCCCTGGTGTCGAAGATCGCCGACAGCTGGCGCAGCACGTCGGCGTCCTTGACCTTCTGGACGCGCGCTCGCACGGTCGGTTCGTCCAAACCGAGCCGGTTCCCGAGCTCCGCGAACGGCCGCGGGACGAGCGGGAAGTCCCACTGGACTGCGTTCAGGATCTCGCGATCGAGATCGTCCAGCGGGTCGGTTTCGGGGGTGGCCACGCACCATCGTCGCGCGGTTGCACCCGGCGACGGGATTCGTGTCAGCCGTTGGTCGCCGCGAGCTGCACGGGCAGCTTGAGCTCCTTCTTGCCCCGCCGCAGCTCGAAGGTCACGGTCCGTCCGGGTTCCCCGGACCGGACGATGGCCAGCACGTCGTTCATCGACTCGACCGCGCGACCGTCGATGGACATCACGACGTCGCCGATGTGCGCGCCCAGTTCGCGGCGGGACCATCGGGAGACATCCTCATGATCATCGGGCCGAACGCGTTGTCGACGAGCGACATCCCGGCCGCGCCGTGGGGCGCGACGCCGTGCTCGTCCAGCTCCTGCGCGATTGCCACGGCGCGTCCGATCGGCATCGCATACGTGGTTCCGCTCGCACTGACACGACTCAAGACGATGCCGGCGACGGCGCCCTCGCGATCGATGAGCGCGCCCCCGGCGGCTGCGTCGCCCGAGCTCGCGTCGGTTTCGAACAGCCCGCTCATCGTGGGGCCGCCGTCGACGGCCACGATCGCATCGTTGGACGACAACAACCCGCTGCTCTGCCAGAGATCGGACGAACCCGGGCGCGCCGCGCCCAGAACCCAGACCGGGGATCCTGCCGCCGGAGCAGCATCCGCGAGGCGCGCGGCCGGGATGGTGGCGTCGTCGTCGAGTTCGAGCAGCACGAGATCGGTCACGGGGTCGCGACCCCTGACCCGCGCCTTGTGCTGCTGGCCGTCGCGGGTCAGGACGTCGACCGTCGTCGCGTCCCCGACCACCCGCGCCGAGGTCAGCACTGCGCCCGCGTGCCGGACGCAGACACCCGATCCCCGACGCGGTCCCCGGCTGTCACGGGCTGCGATGGCCACGATCGAAAGACCGGTGCTGAGCGCGCTCTCGGGCGCGGTGGCGGTCACCCGAACACCGGAAGGAAACGTGCCCGCCTGGTCGGCCGTAGAGGTGCCCCGATCGAACACGCCGGCGACGGCGAGCGCCGCGACCGTGACGAGCGCGCCTGCCACACCCCCGACGATCGGCAGCATCCACGCCCGGGACCGCCGGACCGCGGATCCGTGAGCGGGCGTGCCGGCGACGAAGCCGGATGCCAGCGGCGGGAGCTCGGTCGGGTGCCGCCATAGGCGGTCGAGCGGATCGGGGACCGCGCCGCGCGCCGCGTCATCGTGGTCAGCGCCCTCGTCGAGGGGCTCGTCGTCGTGCTCGCCGTGCCCCATGCGTTGCCGAGTGTAATGACGCACTGCCCTCGAACGGCCGCGCCAACACCGGCCTGCACGCCCGGCGACCAGGCGTTCCGCCGGGTGTTGTTCCTAGACTGCGGCCGTGCTCCGGCCCTCGTCCGACGCGCGCGAGTGGATCGCGCTCGTCTCCGACCCACTTCCGACCAGTGACGCGATCGAGTGGGCGACCACGCCGGCCGCGGGGGCGGTCGTGATGTTCGCGGGCGTCGTTCGCAACAACGCCGAGGGCCGCGATGACGTGCGCGCGATGACGTACGAGGCGTACGACGCGCCCGCAACGCACGCGATGGGAGAAATCGCACAAGAACTCCGCCGACGCTGGCCCGACGTCGAGCGAGTTGCGCTGCTACATCGTGTCGGCCACCTCGAATTGTCGGAGACCTCGGTGCTCGTCGTCGTGTCGTCGCCGCATCGCCGAACTGCGTTCGAAGCGGCGCTGTTCGCGATCGATACGTTGAAGGAGAGCGTGCCGATCTGGAAGCAGGAGCATTGGTCCGGCGGGTCGGACTGGGCGGTCGAGCAACATCCCATCCGTCCCGTGGCACCGGCGTAGGAGCGATGTGGCGTTCTTGCTGTTCGCACTGATCGTCAGCGCCGTAGGAATCGCGATCGTCCTCGTCCGGAACCGACGACCAACATCGATGGAACACAGCATCGCCGAGTTCGAGCGCGGGCGACGCGCGCTGGCGCCCGATTCGCCGACGTTGCCGACGCGTCGGCGTCATCGGACCGAGTGAGAGGCGGCGCGTCCTGCCTCGCGACCTCGCCATCGACCTCGGCACTGCCAACACGCTCGTGTATGCGCGCGGCAACGGCATCATCCTGAACGAGCCGACGGTTATCGCACTGAACAGCCGCACACAGGAAGTTCTCGCGATGGGCCAGGAGGCGTGGCAGATGATCGGCCGCACCCCGGGCTACATCGTCGCGGTGCGTCCGCTGCGCGGCGGTGCGATCACCGACTTCGACATCACGCAACGCATGATCCGTCTGTTGTTCCAGCGCGCCGGCGTCAACCGGCTCTCGCGTGCGCGCGTGTTGATCTGCGTGCCCTCGGCGATCACGCACGTCGAGAAGCGCGCGGTCCTCGAAGCCGCGCGGCGCGCGGGATCCGCGCAGACACATCTGCTCGAACAGCCGATGGCCGCCGCGATCGGCGCCGGGCTCCCGATCCACGAACCGATGGGCAACATGGTGATCGACGTCGGAGGCGGCACGACCGAGATCGCGGTCATCTCGCTCGGAGGTGTCGTCGCGCTTGAAGCATTGCGCGTTGGTTCCTTTGACATCGACAGTGCGATCCAGGCATACGTGCGCCGCGAGTACGGCATCGCGATCGGCGAACGCACCGCCGAGGAGATCAAACTCGCGATCGGTTCCGCGTATGCGGTCGATGACGAGTTCAAGGCAGAGGTGCGCGGGCGCGACCTCATGTCGGGATTGCCGAAGACGATCATGCTCGTGCCCGAAGAAGTGCGAGCCGCGATCGAGGAACAGCTGCGCGCGATCTGCGACGCGGTCATCGCGTGTCTCGCGTGGACGCCACCGGAGCTCGCGCAGGATCTGATCCTCAACGGCGTGCACCTCGTCGGCGGCGGCGGCATGCTCCGTGGGCTCGACCGGCGCATCAGCGACGAGACCGACTTGCCGGTGCATCTCGTCGACGCGCCGCTCGAATGCGTCGTGCTCGGCGCGGGCCGCTGCCTCGAGAGCTTCGACAGCCTGCGCGACCTCTTCATGGAGTAGCGCTCATTCGCGGAGGAGGTCCTCCGCGGCTTGGCGGACTTGCCAGTCGCGGTCCTCGAGCGCGTGCCGCAAGCGGGCTTCGACCTCGTCGCCTTCGAACGCGGCGAGCGCGAGAACGGCGCGCCGGCGGATCGCCGGCTTGTCCTCACACGCCTGGAGGACCGCCGGGAGCGTCGACGGATCGCCGAGCGCACCGAGGGCGGCGACCGCGGCCTCGCGCACCAGCGGATCCGGGTGCGACGTCGTGGCATCGCTCAGTGCCGCGACCGCTCGGGCCGACGGACGAGGGTGCTCGCCGATTGCAGAGGCGGCGGCTTCGACGACCCACGGGTCGGCGTCCGCGAGGAGCGCCAGCAGCGTCGAGGTCGCCGCCGATCGGCCGAGCCGGGGCGCGACCTGGGCGGCACGCAGGCGCACCCGAGGGTCGGCGTCGGCGGTGGCGTCCGCCCACACCGTCCGGCTGACCTTTCTCGGCGCTGCGGTCACGAGCCGGGCGAGTGCGACGGCCCGCACCCTCGGGTCGTCGTCGTGTGCGACCAGCTCGGCGAGCGCCGGCCAGTCCGAGCTCGTCGCAGCCGCCGCGGCGCGAGCGGACACATCCATGTCGATTGTCGGATTCACTCGCCACCGCTGCGGGCGCCTTCCCCCCGGCGCCGCCACCGCTGCGGGCGCCTTCGGCGCCGCCACCGCTGCGGGCGCCTTCGGCGCCGCCACCGCTGCGGGCGCCTTCGGCGCCGTCCGGGGACGCGACTCCTCCATCTGCCAGAAGCTAAGTGACGAGTTGCCTACAGCGGCATATGCCCGCTGCCGATCTGCTCTTCGACGACAGGCCGCGTCCAGGTGCAAGAAAGCCCGGACGGCCGTCGCGGGTGCATGAAACGGTAGGGCCGGTGTCGTTGGACGGGGCGGCACCGGCCCAACGACCGGAAATGCCGGGCGCGCTTCAGTGACCGAAGGTTGCCAGCGCCAAGACGAGCGCCAATCCCACTGCGCCGGCGGCGAGCGCGGCGCTGCAGGCTGTGAGCGCGATCAGCCCACCAATCTTCGCGAGCGTGCGCCCGCGTTGCAGCTCCGGCGCGAGCAGAAGTGGCCGTTGCCGCGGCCGATACGCGACCTGGCGCGTGGCAATCTGGTGGCCCATGGACACGACGCGGCTCCTTCTCCTGGCGCGGCAACCCTCATCTGTTCGGTCGGCGCGCGCCGCTCGGAGCTGAAGGAATGGACGACACACTTCTCGGCCCGCCAGTCGCCGGGACCGAGGACACTCGAGGCCCGCGGGTGCCGCTGTGGGGCAAGATCGGGACCGGTGCGGCGATTCTGTTCTTCGTGATCGTCGTCGCCGGCTTCGTGATCCACGTGCCGTACTCGACGCTCTCGCCGGGCGAGGCGGTGCAACTCACACAGCTCGTGCGCATCGAGGGCACCAAGACCTACCCCGAACCGCGGGGCGACATCCGGCTGTTGTTCGTGCGCGAGCGAAATCACGTGAACCTCTGGCGCTATCTCCAGGCGCAACTCGATTCCGACACCGAGGTGATCAAGGAGAAGGAAATCAATCCGAGCGGGCGGTCGCAGAAACAGCAGAACGACCAAGCGGCGCAACAAATGGCTGATGCGAAGAGCGCGGCAACGAACGTTGCGCTCGAGGCTGCGGGCTTCCACGTTCGTTCCGCGCCGGGCCTGATCGTGAGCGATTTCGTGCCCGACATGCCCGCGGAGAAAGTCCTGAAGTTCGGTGATGTGATCCTGAGTGCTGACGGGCATGCCATCAAGCGCAGCCGCGATCTGAGCGACGCGATCGCGAAGCACAAAGTCGGCGAGCAGGTGACACTCGAGATCCTGCGCGATGGCGAGCGCCGGACGGTCAAGGTTGGAATCGTGAGTCAGGACGACCGCAACTTGATCGGCGTCCAGCTCTCGCCTCGTTTCGACTTCCCGTTCAAGGTTGATGTCGACACCGCCGGTATCGGCGGACCCTCCGGTGGCCTCGCGATGTCGCTCGCGATCCTCGATGACCTCACGCCCGGAAATCTGACCGGTGGCAAGCGGGTCGCGGTCACCGGCACGATCGGATACGCGGGCACGGTCGGCGAGATCGGCGGCATCGAGCAGAAAGCAGTCGCCGCGCGAGCAGCCGGCGCGCGTTTGTTCATCGTGCCTGCATGCAGTACGCCGCAGACAATGGCGTCGTGCGAAACCGACCTCCAGCGCGCCACGAAGCGTGCGGGATCGAAAGTGAAGGTCGTGCCGGTCGCGACCTTCGACGAGGCGCTGCGCGTGTTGCGGGAGAACGGTGGCGATCCCGTCGAGAAAGTAGCGGCGGCGGCGTGACCAGGCAGCGTCGCGACGCGCGATGGTTAGCATGCCCGTGGGCGGAGGAGCGCCCACCCCGCTGTTCGGGGATGTCCTGGGGGAGCCCGATGACAGAGACCGACCGGCGGCAGCGGCTCATCACGAGCACGCCGCATCTCTCGCCTGAAGAAGTCGCGTCGCGTTCGTTCGGCACTGGCTTCCGCGGCTATTCGGAACCCGAGGTGCGAGGGTTTCTCAAGCGCGTCTCCGAGCAGCTCGCGGCGGCGCGCGACCGCGAGCACGAGTTGGAAGCTGCCGTTGACGCGCTCGAAGAACAATTGCGCCAGCCTCGGCCGCTGAACGAGAAGGAACTCCTCGACGCGCTGGGCGAAGAGACCGCCCGCCTTCTGCGTTCGGCACGCGAAGCCGGTGAGAACATTCGCAAGAAGTCCGAAGATCGCGCCGCCGAGATGATGGAGGAAGTGACTACAACCGCGGAGCGCATGCGCACCGAGGCCGAGGAAGTGCTCTCAGTGCGAACCCAACAGGCCGACGAGCGCGTCGCGGAGATCATGGCCACGACGGACGCACGCGTGAAGGAGCTCTGCGACGCCGCGACCGCGGAGTCCGAGGGAATGGTCGAGGCCGCGCGCACCCAAGGCCGCGAGATGTTGGACGAGGCGAAGGCTGCGCGCGAGCGGGTGCTCGGCGATCTTGTGCGGCGGCGCGCCTTGCTCAATGCACAGATCGAAGTGCTGCGCCGCGGTCGTGATCATCTTCTCGATGCGTATCGCAACGTCAAGCGCACCTTCCTCGAGGCAACTGAAGCGCTCGGGGAAGTGGAGGCGCGTGCGGCAGCGGAACGATCGACGACCGCCGCCGAACCCCTCGACATCGCGGCCGAGATCGCGGCCGAGATCGAAGCGCTCGCACGCCGAGGGTGCCGGCGAGATCGAAGAGCCCGAGATCGTCGTCGACATCGTCGAAGCAGAAGCACGCGAAGCGGAGGACGAGGAGCACGACGATCGGACCAACGGAGCGCTTGCCGATGTCGACTCGCTGTTTGCGCGCCTGCGTTCCAATCACGACACCCCGCAGGTGCAGCCCGTCGCTGCCGAAACCGCATTGGCCGAAAAGACCGAGACCCCGCTTCCGATCGACGAGCAGGCATCGGACGACGACGAATCGGCGGTGACTGCCTCCGAATGGCGGGAAGTGCGCGCCCGAGCCATTGATCCGCTGCTCGGGCCACTCCTCAAGAAGGCGAAGCGGGTCGCGCAGGACGACCAGAACGCGCTGCTCGACGCGGTACGCCGCCACAAGGGTCGCCCGACCGCGGCGCAAGTACTGCCCGACCTCGAGGCGCTTCTCGCGTCGTGGGGGAGCGTGTTGCGCGACGCCGTCGACGAGGCGTATGCCGCGGGCAGTGAGGCCGTCGGCACCCAGGGCCATGACGCTGACCATGCGCTGGTTCGAGAGGCCGCCGATGCGCTCGTCTCCCCGCTGCGCCTGCGCATCACGGTCGCGATCGATTCCGGTGAGGCCGGCGACACCGGTGGGCTCGTCGAGCGCATCGGGGCGCGCTATCGCGAGTGGAAGAACCAATCGCTCGAGTCGGCGCTCGCCGAGGTGCTCGCGTTGGCGTGGTCTCGAGGCGTGTACGACGCAGTTCCCGACGGCGCGGTCCTGTGGTGGGTGCCCTTCGAAGAGGGGCGATGCTCCGACTGTGACGACAACGCCCTCGAACCCACAATAAAGGGCAAGGACTTCCCGACCGGGCAGTCGCTGCCGCCTGCACACCCCGGCTGCCGCTGCCTGTTGGCTCCGGCCGAGATCCTCAACGCGCGCACAGCGGGTTGACACGGCTCGCCGCGCGGTGCGACTAGGGCAAAGCACCTAACATCCGCCCGATGCGCGTTCCGTCGGTCGAGGGTCGGCGGCGTTCGCTCGGCCTGCGCGGCTGGCTGATCGGCGTCGCGATCCTCCTCGTCGTCTTGTTGTTGAGCCTCCGCGGCCTCGCGCGCTTCTACACGGACTACCTCTGGTTCGACGACGTCGGATTCACCCGAACGTGGCGGGCCTTGCTCTCCGCCAAGGCAGTCCCCGCGCTGATCTTCTCCGCCGTGTTCTTCGTGCTGATGCTTGTGAACCTGATCGTCGCCGACCGCGTCGCACCGCGCTATCGCGGTACGGGTCCGGAGGACGAGATCATCGAGCGCTACCGCGGGTACGTCGCTCCGTACGCGGGACGAGTGCGCGTCGTCGTCGCATTGTTCTTCGCGATCGTCATGGGGTCGGGTGTCTCCGCGCAGTGGCAGCACTGGATCCTGTTCAGCAATTCGACGAGCTTCGGCATCAAGGACCCGCAGTTCCACAAGGACATCTCGTTCTACGTCTTCCGACTGCCGTTCCTGCAGTTCGCGGCCGGGTGGACGTTCGCGGCGTTGCTCGTCGTGCTCATCGTGGCCGCGGTCTTCCACTACCTGAACGGTGGGATCCGGCTCCAAAGCCCGTTCCAGCGGGTGACGCCCCAGGTGAAGGTGCACCTGTCGGTGCTCCTCGCGCTGATGGCGCTGACCAAGACGTATCAGTACTACCTCGCCCAGTTCGCGCTCACGAAGTCGCACCGCGGTTTCGTGGACGGGGCGACGTACACCGACGTGCACGCCCAGCTACCGGCCTTGCGCTTGCTGATCGTGATCTCGATCGCCGCGGCGGGGCTGTTCATCGTGAACATCTGGCGCCGGGGCTGGGTGTTCCCGATCATCGCCGTGGGCCTGTGGGGCTTCATCTCGATCGTCGTCGGCACCATCTATCCCGCCGCGATCCAGCGTTTCACCGTGCAGCCCAACGAGCTGTCGCGAGAGCAGAAGTACATCGATCGCAACATCAAGGCGACGCGCGACGCGTTCAACCTCACGAACATCGAAGCCAAGCAGTTCCGGTATCAGGCTTCGCTCAACCCCGCGGATACGGGCGAAGCAAAGTCGACGCTGAACAGCGTGCGGCTCTGGGACCCGAAGCCGGCCAGCGACGACTTCAAGGTCGACGAGGCCCAGTCGACGGCATACGAGTTCAACGACGTCGATGTCGACCGCTACACGATCGGTGACGAACCGTCGAAGCCGACGCTGGCGGCAGTGCGCGAGCTCGACCAGGCGCACCTTCCCGACAACTCGTGGACCAGCCAGCATCTCGTGTACACGCACGGGTACGGCGTCGTCGCCGCCGCGGCCGACCAAGTGGGTGGCGACAACAAGGATCAGCCCAGCTACGTCTTGCGCGGCGTCCCGCCGAGAGGCGATATCACGCTCGACCCGAAGTTCGCGCCGGTGTATTTCGGAGAAACCCTGGGCGGCTACGCGGTGGTCGACACGAAGGTGCCCGAGCAGGAAGCAACGTCGATCGCGACGGGGACGCCGACGAGATACACAGGCCAGGGCGGTGTCCAGGTATCGAGCTTCCTCCGCAAGGCGGCGCTCGCGCTGCGCTTCGGTGACTGGAACCTCTTCGTCTCGGGACAGGTCACGAGCGAATCACGCGCGTTGTACATCCGTGACATCAAGGAGCGGGTACAGACCGCGGCACCGTTCCTCAAGTACGACGCCGACCCCTACCCGGTGGTGCTCAATGGCCGGATCAC
Source organism: uncultured Actinomycetes bacterium (assembly GCA_963837155.1). Lineage (GTDB taxonomy): Bacteria > Actinomycetota > Acidimicrobiia > IMCC26256 > PALSA-610 > DASQHW01. The sequence continues at coordinate 1,291,932 of CAWIMB010000001.1, forward strand.
GTGGGTGTACGACGCGTACACGACGACGGATGACTATCCGTACTCTCAGTCGATCCACCCGCAGGAACCGATTGGGAGCGGGTTGGACACCGACTTCAACTACGTGCGCAACTCGGTGAAGGCGACGATCGACGCGTACGACGGCACGATCAAGTTCTACGTCGTCGACACGCAGGACCCGATCATTCGCACGTATCGGAAGGCGTTCCCCCAGCTCTTCAGCGATGTCAGCGAGATGCCGGAGGGGCTGCGCGAGCACTGGCGCTACCCGGAGGATCTCTTCAACGCCCAGACCGAGCAGTACGCGCTGTACCACATCACTGATCCGGTCCAGTACTTCAACAAGCAAGACATCTGGGACATCGCACCGACACCCGAGCAAGGCACCACGGCCGCGGTGACGACGCCGCCGCAGGGCGGCAACAACGGTGGCCGCAACACGACGCTCGCGGCATCGGGCGATGCGAGTGACCCGCTTTATCTGACGCTCGAGTTGCCCGGCTTGCCGGATGCACCGCGCCAGGAATTCACGCTCCAGCGGTCCTTCACGCCGAGACGGAAAGGAGGAATCCTTTCGTCGTTCATCTTTGCGCGTACCGACGGAGACAACTACGGCCACCTCGTCGTGTATGCAGTGTCGGATCAATCGGCGCCCTCGTCGGCGAAGGCCGCGACCGCGATCGAGTCCGACCAGTTCATCAGCAGCCAGTTCACGCTGCTCGGCCAAGCTGGATCGAAGGTCGAACGCGGCAACGTGCAGCTGATCCCGATCGGCAACGCTGTGTTGTACGTGCGCCCGATCTGGGTGACCGGCCAGGGTCCGCAGCCATACCCACGTTTCCGTTTCCTCGCGGCAGTAGCGGGCGATCGCGCGGTCCTGGGTTGCGATGTCACCGACTCGGTCGACGCGTTGTTGAGCGGTGGCCAGACGCGTTTGCAGAGGCTGGGCGCGTCGGCGTGTGGCCGGACGATCGAGCCCACGCCCGGCGGCAACATTGACGGCGGACCCAACGGCGCGACGTCGACGACCACGACGACACCGGGGACGACGCCGGGCACCGGCAGCCAGCCTCCGTCGAACGCGACCGTCGATCAGCTGATCGCGGATGCCAAGCGCGAGTTCCAGGCGGCGGACGATGCCCTCGCGAGGAAGGATCTCGCGGGATTCCAGAGCCATTACAACCAGGCCCGCGATGACGTGGACCGGGCGACGGCCCTGCGTGCACGCTCGTCCTCAACCTCGTCCTCGACCTCGACGACAACCACGACCCGGCCCTAGCGCAGCGATCAGGATTGTTCGGGCCCCGCCCGATTGTTACTATGGGCGTAGTGTTAATTCCCGGCCCCGACGGGTACCCCCCGCCCGAGTCGAAGATCGCCGGGGTCGAACGCAGGAGTCGCTGATGGCTGTTTCGGGCATCGATTTGGGCAAGTACAAGCTCGGCTGGCACGACACCGAGCAGTACGTCTACGAGCCGAAGAAGGGCGTGAACGAGGACATCGTCCGCGAGATCTCGCACCACAAGAGCGAGCCCGAGTGGATGACGAAGTTCCGGCTCAACGCGCTCAAGCGCTTCGAGCGCAAGCCCATGCTCGAGTGGTTCGCCAAGAACATGCCCGACATCGACTTCGACAACATCTACTACTACCTCAAGCCGACCGAGGGGCAAGTCAACGACTGGGACATGCTCCCCGAAGAGATGAAGGCGACGTACGAGAAGCTCGGCATCCCCGAAGCCGAGCGCAAGTTCCTCGCCGGCGTGACGGCACAGTACGAGTGCCTGCGCGGTTCAACGCTCGTTTGGACGACTCTCGGGCTGCGGCCGATCAAGACGCTCGATCCCGGCGATGAAGTCTTTTCACTCGACGAGGCGACAAACAAGATTGTGCGCGCGCGGGTGGTCGGGGCGGCGTGTTCCGGCGAGAAGGAAGTCTTCGAGATCCGGGCCCGCGGACGCCTGATCGGTGCGTCGGCAAATCACCCGTTCTTGGTATTGCGCGACGAGCGCAAGCCGGGCCGCGAGCGTCGCCGATACCGCGGCATTGGATCCCTGTCGAAGACCTTCGAGTCGGCGACTACGTCGCCGTACCAACCGACCTACCCGAATTCGGTGAGCCGGCTCCGCTGCTGCTGCCTGACGATGAGAACACTGGCAGGTTCCCTCGCACGACCTCGGAGGACTTCTGTTGGTGGGCCGGTCTCTACATCGGAGACGGGTATGTCCATGATCGAAGTGGTCATCACTCCGTAGAGATCGCGGTCGACGCAACAGACGAACAACTCCTGAACGAGATTGTCCGCGTCACACGTGAACTCTTTGGCATCGAGTTGTCGCTCGCACACGATGGCCAGCGGCTGTCCGGCCGAGGCACGCGCGCGCTCGCTGAGTTCCTTCAGCTCAACGGTCTCGGCGGCAACGCGCACACGAAGCGCGTTCCTTTCTGGGTATCGACCCTTCCCTCGTCTCAGCGTCTCGCGTTCCTCGCTGGCTACATCGACGCAGACGGATATGTGCGATCTCACCCATCGAGCAAGGATGCGATGCTTACTTCGGCGAACAGCTCGTTGCTGTCCGACGCTAAAGAGCTCGCAGCTCTCTGCGGTATTGGTTCAAGCAGTGTGATCGAAGTGCACAACAAGCATCCGTTCGACGAGACGCGGACGCTCACCGCCTACCACCTTCGCTTTAGTGGCAAGTTCGACCGGATTCCGGTTCGTTCACCTCGTCGCGCAGAGCGGATGGGCAAGCGTGCCTACTCGCACGGCTACCGCACAGCGAAGGGCACTGACTTCAGGACGCACACGAGCGACATGCTCGGCTTTGTCCGCATCGACTCGATCGAGTCGGTTGGCGTCGAGCTGACCTATGACATCGAGGTTGAGGGTCACCACAACTTCGTCGCCGACGGCTTTGTGGTCCACAACTCCGAAGTCGTTTACCACAAGAATCGCGAGGACCTCGAGAAGAAGGGCATCCTCTTCACGAGCATGGATCAGGCGGTCATCGAGTACCCGGAGCTCGTGCAGAAGTACATGGGCACGGTGATCCCGCCCGGCGACAACAAGTTCGCCGCGTTGAACTCGGCCACTTGGAGTGGTGGGAGTTTTATTTATGTACCGCCGGGTGTGCACGTCGACATGCCGTTGCAGGCGTACTTCCGCATCAACGCGGAGAACGCGGGCCAGTTCGAGCGCACGCTGATCATCGCCGACGAGGGTGCATCGGTGCACTACGTCGAAGGTTGCTCGGCGCCCGTGTACACGACGGACTCGCTGCACTCGGCGGTCGTGGAGCTCGTCGCGCGCCCCGGTGCGCGTATTCGCTACACGACGATCCAGAACTGGTCGCCGAACGTGTACAACCTCGTGACGAAGCGAGCACGTGCGGAGACCGAATCCACGGTCGAGTGGATCGATGGCAACCTCGGCTCGAAGCTCACGATGAAGTACCCGGCCGTCGTGATGGTCGGCCCCAAGGCCCATGGTGAGGTGTTGTCGGTCGCGTATGCCGGCCCCGGTCAGCACCAGGACGCGGGCGCCAAGATGACGCACGCCGCGCCCGAGACGACCTCGATCATCGACTCGAAGTCGATCAGTAAGGACGGTGGCCGCACGACGTACCGCGGTCTCGTTCGTGTCGAGGAAGGCGCACACAAGGTCAAGGCGCACGTGCGCTGCGACGCGCTGATCCTCGACGAGCAGTCGCGCAGCGACACCTACCCGTATATGGAGATCGAAGAGAAGGACACGCGCATCGGCCACGAGGCGACGGTCTCGAAGGTGGGCGATGACCAGCTCTTCTACCTCCAGAGCCGCGGGCTGACCGAGCAGCAAGCAACCGCCATGATCGTGAACGGCTTCATCGAGCCGATCGTCAAGACCCTGCCGATGGAGTACGCGGTCGAATTGTCGCGCCTGATCGAGCTGAACATGGAAGGCGCAGTGGGTTGATGGAGCGAGTGTGGTGCTCGCTCCGCACGCCGGGCGCAGCGGAGCGGCGAGCGGCCGCGAGGCGGGTATCCCGCCGAGCAGCGAGCGCGACCAAGAAACAGTGACGGCCGCGTTCACAGCCGATGCCGCGCGGGCACTCGGTGGACCCGACTGGCTGGTGCAGCGTCGCCTCGCGGCCGTCGAACAGCTCGACGGGCTGACCTGGCCGACGCCCGCCGAGGAGATCTGGCGGTACTCGCGCATCGACGAGCTCGACCTCGGGCGCTATCGGCCCTTTGCAGCAGAAGAGCTCGGCGCGCCCGGTGACGAGCGCGCGCCCGGCGGCGGCCCCTGGGCCGCGGAAGCCGGGAAGCACGCCGCGATGCTCGTCGTACGCGACGGCCGGGTCGTACACCACGAGCTCGACCCCGCGCTCGAGGCCAAAGGCGTACGCGCCTGCGGCATCGCGACGTGCGACGAGGCGACGATCAAGGAGTTGCTCGGCCAGGTGTCGAGCGCAACACCCGATGCCTTCACGACCCTGCACGACGCATTCCTCGCGGGCGGCGCGTTCATTCACGTGCCGCCGGGTGTTGTCGTCGAGGATCCGATACTTGTGCTGCACTGGTCGGAGGGCGACGGCCGCGCATCGTTCCCGCACACGCTGGTCGCGCTCGGCGAGGGCGCCGAGGCCACCGTGCTCGACCGGTTCGGCTCGTCAGTCACCGACCACCTCGTCGACGCGGTCACCGAGCTGCTGCTCGACGACAACGCACACCTGCGCTATTTGTCGGTACAGGAGCACGGTCCGCGTACATGGCACCTCGGCTTCCAGCGCGCGCACGTGGGACGCGACGCGACCGTCCGCACATCGGCGGTGTCACTCGGCGGCGATTACACGCGCCTGCGGAGCGAGGCCCGCCTCGACGGTCAGGGTGGCGAGAGCAATCAGCTCGCCGTGTACTTCGGCGATGGCACGCAGATGCTCGACTTCCGCACGCTCCAGGACCACAACGCGCCGTACACGCGCAGCGACCTCTTGTTCAAGGGCGCAGTGGAAGACGAAGCCCGATCGGTGTACTCGGGGCTCGTGCGGTTGCGGAAACCTGCGCAGAAGGCCAACGCCACACAGACGAATCGCAATCTCGTGCTGACCGAAGGCGCGCGGGCGGACTCGATCCCCAACCTCGAGATCGAGGCCAACGACGTGCGGTGCTCGCACGCGTCGGCGGTGGGGCCCATCGACGAGGACCAGCTCTATTACCTGGAGTCGCGCGGGATCCGGCCGGAAGAAGCCGAGCGACTGATCGTGCTCGGGTTCTTCGACGATGTGTTTGCGCGGCTCCCGGTCGGCGCGCTCACGCGCGGCCTGCGCCGCGTCGGTTGTCGACAAGCTGGAGCATCGTCGGAGTCGTCGCTGATGGGTGAGCTACGCACGCTCGCGAAACGCGACGAGATCGCGCCCGGCAGCGCGCGCCGGTTCGACATCGACGGGCACCGGATCACGTTGGTGCGCATCGGCGATGACTTCTACGCGATTGGCGACACGTGCTCGCACGCGGACTATTCGCTCTCCGAGGGCGACGTGTGGGAAGACGAGTGCGAGATCGAGTGCCCCAAGCACGGGTCCACGTTCTCACTCAAAACGGGGGAGCCTCAGACGCTGCCCGCAACCCAACCCGTTCCCGTGTACGAGGTGCAAGTCGACGGCGACGACGTGAGGGTCGTGCTGCAATGAGCACTCTCACAATTCGTGATCTGCACGTGAACGTCGCCGGGCACGAGATCCTGCGGGGCGTCGATCTCGAGGTGCGTTCGGGCGACGTGCACGCGGTCATGGGACCGAACGGCTCGGGGAAGTCCACGCTCGCGCACGCGCTGATGGGCCGCGGAGATTACGACGTGACGCGCGGTTCGGTAACCATCGACGGCGAGGAGCTCCTTCACACCCCGACGTGGGAACGGGCGCGGCGCGGACTCTTCCTCGCGATGCAGTACCCGGTGGAGGTACCCGGGGTGCCACTCGCGGCAGTCGTAGGAGCCGCGCGCGGCGCCGACCTCTCGGAGGCGGTGGCGCGGGAGGCATCGGCCTTGGGTGTGCCCTCGGAGCTGTTGACGCGTGGGGTCAACGACGAGTTCTCGGGCGGCGAGAAGAAACGCGCCGAAACCGTGCAGCTCGCGGTGCTCGAACCGAAGTTCGCGGTGCTCGACGAGATCGATTCGGGGCTCGATGTCGACGCGCTGCGCGACGTTGCCCGGCGCGTCGCGGCACTCTCACGCGATCGCGATGTGGGCGTGCTCGCGATCACGCACTACTCGCGCTTGCTCGACGAGCTGCGGCCCGACCGCGTGCACGTGTTCCTCGCCGGACGCATCGTCAAGAGCGGAGGCCCCGAGCTCGCCGACGAGCTCGAGCGCACCGGATACGAAGGCCTTGCGGCCGAGCTTGGCATCGAGGAGCTCGCGGTCGAGGTACCGGTTGTCGAACCCGATCCGTTTTCCGACCCGACGATCGACTCGAACCCCTTCAGCGACCCGCTCGCCTGACGATGGCCGCGGAGCGATCCTGGCGCGTCGCGCTACGCGTGGCGTTGTGCGTCGTGGCATCGCTGCTCGTCGTGCTGGCTGTCACCGGGGTCATCCTCGCGTTCCGCTACCGGCCCGACGTGGCCCAGGTGTACAACGCCGGCGGTCAGGTGCCGGGGCGGTCGGTGCTCTCGGCGCGCACGTTGCACCGCGTCGCCACGCTGCTCCTGCTTCCCGCAGTGGTCGCACTCGTGGTTGCCGGCGTCGGTTGCTTTGTCGTTCGTCGGCAGATCGCGCCGTCGGTGCTCTCGGTTGTTCCGCTTTTCCTGACAGGTGCCGCGGGCTTGACCGGGATCGTGTTGCCGTGGGACCAGCTCGCGCTTCGGCGCGTAACGGTCGGCGTGAACTACCGCGGCTACGGCGCCATTCTTCGCGGCACCGACGTCAAATACGTTCTCATCGGGAACAACGAGATCTCAACCTCGACGTTCGCGTACACCTTCTGGATGCACGCGCTTCTGATCCCACTTGGCTTGGTCGTCGTGCTCGTGGTGCTCACGGTCCTCATGCGACAGCGTGCGCCCGAACCAATCGCCGATCAGCGGGCTTAGCGCGCTCAAGTCGTCGGTGTGGGTACCGTCGTCGTCGGCCCGGTCGTCGGCGTTGTGTGCGCTGTCGTAGGCGGCGGCGTCGGATGCGACGTCCCAGACCCGGGGGGCCCGGGCTTCCCGGCCGGTGTGCCGCCCGGCGTGACCGGCGTCCCTGGCACGGTTGTCGCCGTGGTTGGTGGGGCGGGTTGCGAATGCACCGGCCCCACGTACGCGTCCCCGCGCTGCTTCGGAGTGCCGACCACGAAGACCGACTCACCCTGGTGCACGAGTGTGTAGAAGTAGTCGGCGATGTGCATCGGGATCCGCGCACAGCCGTGTGACGCCGGGTATGCCGGCACTGATTGCAGTCCGTGGACCGCGATGCCGCCGTTGAAGTAGTACGGGTTCCACATCTTGCCGAGCTTGCCGTTCTGCCACCCGCGATACAGCGAGTAGAAGCGGTAGTGGCCGGTGGGGGTGACCGCGTACTGGCACCCGTCGACGCCCCCGCAGAAGTGCTCGCCGCTCCCGGTCGAGGTGGTCGTCAGCAGGATCGGCTGCCAGTGCTCGAAGACGGTGAGAACCTGCTTGTCGAGATCGATCTCGACGCGGTCAGGCTCGGACTTGGGCTCGGCGGGCGCGTATTGGAAGTGGCTCAGCGCAAGTTGCACGCCACCGTCGATCACGCCGGTGCGCGGCTGCTGGAAGTACTTCTGCACGGTGATCACCGCGTATTGCGTCTGCTCGTCGAAGTCGTCGTCGACCGGGCCGGGATCGAAGTGCAGCGCCTTCATCCGTGCCTCGTACAACATCACGAGCGGGCCCCGGCTCCCGATGCGCAGGCCACCCTCCGGCGACGGCATCAAGACGTCCTTGGGATTCTTGACCGGCGGGATCGTCGTGGTCGTCGTGGTGGCGCGACGCGTGGTCGGAGTCGGCGCGCGGGTCGTGCTCGGTTGCACGATTGCGATCTGCTCGTTCTGCGTTCCGGCCGATGACGAGTCGGCGTTCCACACCAGCGCGTACGTCGCGGTACCGCCAACCGCGAGGATCGCGAGCACAGAAGAAATGACGAGAAGCCGGCGGCGCCAGCCCCGCCGGCGGGCGAGTCGGACCGCGCGAGGTTCCTCTGGGGAGATCGGAGTCGCGCTGTTCACCAGCGTTCGAGACTACTGGTTCACCCTGCCGTATCCGCTACGGCGCGCGGACGGTGACTAGTGCGTGGGCTGAGTCTCGGCCTCGATGAGCGCGGCCAACGCGGCGTCCGAGACGACGGCGCTGCGGAGGTCGAGCAGGAAGTCGATCACCTCGGAGGCTGCGATCAGGTCACGGCTCGAAAAGCGCTCCAGCGCTTCATCGATGATGGTCACGACCCCGGCCTGATCCATTTCGCTCCTCCTGGCGTTTCGTAGAGGCAGCCTACCCGGCTCTACCCAACGAAAGACGCAACATCCACAGTCCGACTTCCTCACCGTTAACGCTCGATACGGCTTCGAGGTTCCCGATCCGTAGAGGAATACCGCCCGATGTGACCGACGTCCTCAATCTGTCGCTCGGTCAGCGGACTCCCGGCCTACGCCTTGGATTCTTCGATCCCCTGCTGGAGGGTGTTCCAGGCGAGCGTGGCGCACTTGATGCGCACAGGAAACTTTACGACTCCTTGCAGGGCCTCCAGGTCGCCCAGCCGGACTCCTTCGAGGTCGGCGGCAAGATCACTGCCGTCTCCTTCGCCTTCGAGCTTCGACTCGTGGATCGACATGAGTGCCTTGAACGCACGAATGAGACGGCGCACCTCATCGAGCGACTTCCCGCGAACCGCCGCGCTCATCATCGAGGTCGATGCCTGGCTGATCGAACAACCTTGGCCCTCGATCTTGATGTCGCGCACGGTCTCGCCATCGTTGTCGATGTCGAGATAGAGCACGACCTCGTCGCCGCACAGTGGATTGAAGCCCTCGACCTTGTGCGCGGGTGGCACCGGTAGCTCGCCGCGATTGCGCGGCGAACGGTAGTGATCGAGGATGATCTCCCGGTAGAGGTCTTCGAGCCCGGCCACGTCACCGATCCTAGATTGAGTCAGATCTCGAAGAACTTCTGGGCCTTGGCCAACGCCTCGACGAGGGCGTCGACGTCGGCCTCGTCGTTGTAGACATAGAGCGATGCGCGAGTGGCCGCGGGGACGCCGAGCTGGCGCATGAGCGGCTTGGCGCAATGGTGCCCGGCGCGTACACACACCGCATCCTCGTCGAGCACCTGACTGATGTCATGCGGGTGGATCCCCTCGAACCCGAACGAGACCGCTCCGCCTCGTTGCGTCACATCGAGCGGGCCGTAGATGCGCATTGATTCGTCGAACCGGTCACGCAGGGCACCGAGCGCATACTCGGTGAGGTGCATCTCGTGCGCGCGTACCGCCTCCATGCCGATGTTCGTCAGGTAGTCGACCGCCGACCCGAAGCCGATCGCCTCGACGATCGGCATGGTGCCCGCCTCGAACTTCCACGGCACGTCGTTGGGTGTGAACCCGTCGAGTCGCACATCGCGGATCATCTCGCCGCCACCGAGGAACGGCGGCATTTCCTCGAGGAGCTCCCGCCGCGCCCACAGTGCGCCGATGCCGCTCGGTCCGAGCATCTTGTGGGCAGAGAACGCGATGAAATCGGCGTCCCAGTCCCGGACGTCGGTGGCAACGTGCGGAACGTACTGGCACACGTCGACGAGCACGTGCGCGCCTGCGGCCCGCGCCGTCTGCGTGAGCGTACGGACGTCGTTGATCGTGCCGAGCACGTTTGACATGGCGCTGATCGCGAGGAGCTTTGCCCCGTCGAGGAGCGCTTCGATATTCGACGTGTCGAGCAGGTAGTCGTCGGTCAGCGGGATCCAGCGCAGCTGGACGCCTCGTTCCGCCGCGAGGATGTGCCACGGCACCACGTTGGCGTGGTGCTCCATATGCGAGAGCACGATGACGTCGCCCTCGTGCAGATTCGCACGCGCCCACGAGTACGCGACGAGGTTGATGGCCTCGGTCGCGTTACGCGTGAAGACGATCTCCTCCGTTGCGCGCGCATTGACGAACTGGGCGACCGTGCGCCGGGCAGCCTCGTACTCGGCCGTCGCCTGCTCGGCGATCGCGTACACGCCGCGGTGAATGTTCGCGTAGTGCGTGCGGTACACGTCGTCCATCGCGTCGAGCACGGCGTTCGGCTTCTGCGAAGACGACGCCGAGTCGAGGTACACGAGCCGCTTGCCGTTGATCTCGTGCCCGAGGATCGGGAAATCCCGCTTGATTGCGTCCACGTCCAGCTTCGCCATTAGGCCACCAGCTCCCGGAACGCGTCGAAGCCGCGGGCTTCGACGTCGCGGGCGAGCTCGGGGCCGCCGGTCGCGACGATGCGGCCGTCGACGAGGACGTGCACGACGTCCGGCACGAGGTGCTCGAGCAGACGCTGGTAGTGGGTGATCGCGAGGATCCCGAGGTGCGGGCGTGCCTTGCGGACCTCGGCGATCCCTGCCGCCACATCGCGCAGGGCATCGATGTCCAGGCCGGAGTCGGTCTCGTCGAGCACGGCAACGTCGGGTTCCATCAAGGCCATCTGCAAGACCTCGTTCCGCTTCTTCTCACCGCCCGAGAAACCCTCGTTGAGATAGCGCTCCGTGAAGCGGGTGTCCATCCCGAGGCGCTTCGTCCAGTCGAGGAGCTGCATCCGGACTTCGAGCACGGAGAAGTCTTCGATGCCCTTGCGTCGGGCCATCGCTTGGCGCAAGAAGTTGAGGACCGACACCCCCGGGATCTCCTCGGGATGCTGGAAGCCGAGGAACAGGCCCCGGGCCGCCCGCTGGTCGGTCGGGAGGCGGGTGATGTCCTCGCCGCCGAGTTGGATTCGCCCCTTAGTCACTTCGTAGGCGGGGTTGGCGAGCAGCGTCTGGGCGAGCGTCGACTTCCCCGACCCGTTCGGCCCCATCAGCGCGTGCAGGCTGCCGGGATCCACGGTGAGCGAGACGCCGCGGAGGATCTCGCGCCCGTCGACGGCGACGTGCAGGTCCTGGATCTCGAGAGCGGCGGGGGACATCGACGTCATTGTAATAACACTACCTAGGTAGTGGAAATCCCGTTTCAGCGCCCGGCGGCCTGCACCTGGCCATAAATCTTCTCGTAGCCGCGCACCATCGCCGGGCCCGAGAAGCGCTCCTCGACCCAACGCCGGCTGTCGGCCGGGGCCAGGTCCGCGACCAGGGAGATGGCGTGCACCAGATCGTCCTCGCCGTCGCGGCGATAGCCCGTGATGCCATCGTCGACCAGTTCGGGCGCCGCGCCCCAGTTCGTCGTCACGACCGGCGTGCCGCACGCCATCGCTTCGATCATCACCAAGCCGAACGGTTCCGGCCACCGGATCGGGAACACCATCGCGCGGGCTCGGCCCAACAGCTCGACCTTGAGATCGTGCGACACGTTCTGGTGGAGCTCGATGTCGCTCGCGAGCAGCGGCCGGATCTCGCGCTCGAAGTACTCACGTTCGAGTGGTTCGTTGCGTTTGAGGATCATGTGCAAGGGCAGGCCCGCGCGCCGGGCGATCGTGATCGCCTCCATCGGGCCCTTGTCGGGGTTCGCGCGCCCGATGTAGATCAGGAAATCTTCCTTTGTGTCGCGGTACGGATACGCGGTGAGGTCGATGCCGTTGTGCACCGTGCCGGCATACGGCACCGTCGTGTTGTCGGCGCGTTGCGAGTCACTGATCGCCACGAGGTGCACGTGCTCCGCGGTGACGCTGTAGAACTGCCGAGTCTGTTCTGTCCACGGTCCGTGCAGCGTGTGCACCACCGGCGGCTTGCCGCGCAGCATCGCACCGCAGACCGGACCCACCACGCCGGCGTGATCGTGCACGATCTCGGCGTCGCCGAGCTGCAGGTACGCCGAGAGCGCGTGGAAGCCGTCGTACCACGGGTTGCCCAAATACCGCGGCTCCGGAGGATCTTCCATCGGCGAGATGAGCTGCGCCTTTGTCTGTGAGCCGCCACTCGCGAACAACGTGACGTCGTGCCCGGCGTCGACCAGGCCCTCGACGAGGAGCGAGACCACGAGCTCGATACCGCCATAACCGAACGGCGGAACCGGAAACCACACGGGGGCAATGACCGCGATTCGCATTCCCGTCGGACACTAATGCCGGCTCTGGGCAGGACCGAGGAAGATAGGGGCCTGGAGTGCGAGCACTAGGTTGCGCCGATGCCTGACCCGTGGACGACGAGTGCGAGCGCAAGTCTCGCCGGCGCCGACGGCATCGTCACACTCGTCGAAGGCGCCGCATTCTGTATCTCGAACCGCGCGGGCGAGATCGATCCCGCGCATCCGCAGGGTCTGTTCTTTCGTGACACGCGCTTTCTCTCGGAGATGCGACTGTTGCTCAACGGCGCTACGCCCGAGCCGCTCGCCGCGACGGAAGCGGACCCGTTCAGCGGCGTATTCGTGTCGCGCGGAATGCCGTCGAAGGGCCATGCCGACTCGCACGTCGTTCTGTACCGCCGGCGCTACGTCGGTCGAGGCATGCGCGAGGACATCGAGATCGAAAACTTCGGCGAGGAAGCGGCGTTTTGCTCGGTCGAGCTGGTGCTCGGCGCCGACTTCGCGGATCTGTTCGAGGTCAAGGAAGGCCGTGTCGCCAAGCAGGGCGATCTCAGCGTGGAGGCCGAAGGCGCACGCCTGACGTTCAGATACAAGCGCCATTCGTTCGTTCGCGCGACGCATATCGACTTCAGCGAAACCCCGCGCTTCGCAGGGCCGCACGTCACGTACGAGACCGTCGTGCCGCCGCGCGGCCGATGGTCGACATGCTTAGAGGTGACGCCGGTGATCGGCGACCTCGAGGTGACGCCGCGCTACCAGTGCGGACATCCGGTGGAGCGGTCGACGCCGGTCGCGCGTCTCGAGGAGTGGAAGGCGCGCATGCCGGTTGTGTCCGCCGGCCACGACCAGTTCCGGTCCTTGCTGGAGCGCTCGACCCAAGACCTCGCCGGCCTGCGGATCTTCGATCCCGAGTATCCCGAACGGGCGGTCGTCGCTGCGGGCGCGCCCTGGTTCATGACGTTGTTCGGCCGCGACTCGCTCATCACGTCGTGGATGTCGATGCTCGTCGACCCGGACCTCGCGCTCGGCACACTGCAGACGCTGGCGCGCTTCCAAGGCAAGGAGGTCGATCCCCGCACCGAGGAGGAACCTGGCCGCATCCTGCACGAGATGCGCTTCGGCGAGACGGCGTCGCTCGCGCTCGGCGGCGGGCGTGTGTACTACGGCACGGTCGACGCGACACCTTTGTTTGTGATGCTCCTCGGCGAGCTCTCGCGATGGGGCAGCCGGCGTGAAGAAGTCGACGCGCTGCTGCCGGCAGCCGACGCGGCCCTGCAATGGATCACCGACTACGGCGACAAGGACGGCGACGGCTACGTCGAGTACCAGCGCACGACGGATCGAGGACTCCAGAACCAGGGTTGGAAGGACTCGTGGGACTCGATGCGATACCGCGACGGTTCGCTCGCGCCTACGCCGATCTCGTTGTGTGAGGTGCAGGGCTACGTCTACGCCGCGCTCATCGCTCGCGGTCACTCTGCAACCGAAGCCGGCGATCACGAGCTCGCGCTGTCGCTCAACGAGCGGGCCGATGTCCTCAAACGAAAATTCAACCAGGACTTCTGGGTCGAGACCGACGACGGCGGCTATTTCGCGCTGGGGCTCGATCGCGACAAGAAGCTGATCGACGGCATCGGATCGAACCAGGGACATTGCCTCTGGACCGGCATCGTCGACGAAGAGAAAGCACCGCTCGTCGCGCGCACGTTGATGTCGCGCGGCATGTTCAGCGGTTGGGGCATCCGCACGATGTCGAGCGAGAACACCGGATTCAACCCGATCTCGTATCACTGCGGCAGTGTTTGGCCGCACGACAACGCGTTGTGTGCCGCCGGACTGATGCGCTACGGGTTCGTGGAGGAAGCGCACCTCGTGATGCGCGGCATGGTCGACGCCGCGCCGTGGTTCGGTGACCTGCTGCCGGAGTTGTTCGCCGGCATGGCGCGCGAAGCATTGGGCTTCCCGGTGAGCTACCCGACGTCATGCTCGCCGCAGGCGTGGGCCGCGGCGTCGCCGCTGCTGTTCCTCCGCACGCTCTTGCGCTTCGAACCGGATATCCGCCGGTCGCTGCTCCACCTGGCGCCCGCCGTTCCCGACTGGATCGGCACGCTTCGTCTCGAGCGCATTCCGATCATGGGCGGGCATCTCGGCATCGAGGTCACCGGCGAGACCGTGCGCGTCGTCGAGGTCCCCGAAGGCCTGACGATCGTCTCCGACCCGCGCCTCCCAACTCGGCTCTAGCGCCGCAGTCGGGAGAGCGACAGGGCGAAGTCGCCCGCGGGGTCGGTCCACCACTCGACGAGCTCCAGGCCGGCGGCACGCAGCTCGGCCTCGATACCTTTCCGGCGGAACTTGGCGCTCACCTCGGTGCGCATCTCCTCTCCGGGCGCGAACTGCACGTCGAGGTCGAGGGCACGCACACGCACTGTCTGGTCGCACGTCGAGCGCAGTCGCATCTCGATCCATTCACGTTCGCGGTCGAACACCGCCACGTGCTCGAACGCGTCGACGTCGAAATCGGCATCGAGTTCCCGGTTGATCACGACCAACACGTTCTTGTTGAACTCGGCCGTCACCCCTTGCGCGTCGTCGTACGCCTTCTCCAATCTCGAAACGTCCTTGACGAGATCGGTCCCGAGCAGGAAGTGATCGTCGGGACCGAGCATGGCGGCCACGTCGCGCAGGAAGCGCGCACGCGCATCCGGCAACAGATTGCCGATGGTGCCGCCGAGGAACGCGACCAGTCGCCGTCCGGCGCGCGGGATGGCGTGAAGGTCGAGCGTGAAGTCGCCGACGACCGGTTGCACGTCGATGCCGGCGTACTCCCGCTCCACGGCGGCGGCTGCGTCGTGCAATGTCTGCTTGCTGACATCGAAGGGCACGAACCGCGTGAGCAGCTGCGCGTCCCGCATGGCATCGAGCAACAACCGCGTCTTTTCCGACGTGCCCGAGCCGAGCTCGACGAGCGTGTCGGCACCAGCGCGCGCGACGATCTCCGGCGCCCGTTCGATGAGGATCGCGCGCTCGCAACGCGTCGGGTAGTACTCGTCGAGGCGCGTGATCTCGTCGAACAACGCAGAGCCGCGATCGTCGTAGAACCACTTCGGCGGGATGTCCTTCGGTGTGCACGTGAGCCCGCGTCGTGCGTCGTCCTCCAGTGAACTCATTGCTTGCCCGCTCTGTGGGGCCGCTCGGGCCCCGCCTCGCTGCTCGCGGGGATAACCCGCTCGCGGTCGCTCGGGCTCATGTGACGTCCGCCGCCAGCCGAACGCCTCCGTACATCCAGCGGCTCGCGGGCGGGAAGAAGTTGCGGTACGTTGGGCGCGTATGACCGGGTGAGGTGACGCGTGCGCCGCCGCGGAGCGTCATCTGCCCGCTCATGAACTTCCCGTTGTACTCGCCGACTGCGCCGGCCGCGGGCTTGAAGCGCGGATACGGCAGGTATGCGCTCGCCGTCCATTGCCAGGCGACGTTGTCGAGCTCGTACAGCGTTCCTGTCGGCAACGAGCACACCGCGTGCTCCCACTCGAACTCGGTCGGCAGGCGCAGGCCGCACCAGTTCGCGAACGCGTCGGCCTCGTAGTGGCTCACGTGCACGACGGGCTCGTTGAGATCGAGCGGACGGCGACCGGCCAGTGTGAACACCGTCCAACCATCGGCACCATCGTCCCGCCAATAAAGCGGCGCGTCCCATCCGTGCTCCTGCACCGCGTACCAGCCGTCGGAGAGCCACAGAGACGGGGAGCAGTATCCGCCATCGGCGATGAACTCGAGCCATTCGCCGGCGGTCACCAGCCGGTCCTGCAGACGGAACGGCTCGAGGTGTACGACATGGCGCGGGCCCTCGTTGTCGAACGCGAATCCGTCGCCGTCGTGTCCGATCTCGACGTCGCCACCGCCGACGCGCACAAAGGCGGGCGGCGAAGTTCGCTGCTGCACCGGTCGCTCGTCGGTGTACGCGGGATCGGTCGGGTTGCAGTGCAACACGTGCTTGATGTCCATGAGCAGCAGCTCTTGATGCTGTTGCTCATGATGCATGCCGAGCTCGATCAGCGCAGCCGCGTCATCGGGACACGTGTCGATCAGTTTGTGCATGGAGTCATCGACGTGCGCGCGATAGCGAGCGATGTCGTTGACGGAAGGGCGAGAAAGCAATCCTCGGTGTGGTCGCGGGTGACGGGGCCCGACCGCTTCGTAATACGAGTTGAAGAGAAACCCGTACGCGGGATCGAAGGGCGTGTACCCGGCGAGGCGAGGGGAGAGAAGGAACGTCTCGAAGAACCAGGTTGTGTGCGCCCGGTGCCACTTCGTCGGGCTCACGTCCGGCATCGACTGGACGACTTGGTCTTCGGGGGAGAGCGGTGCAGCGAGGGATTCAGTCAGGTCACGTACACGGCGATAGTCGTCGTGCAACGTGGCGCGGTCGGCCGTTGTTGCGAGGGCGGTCACAGGTCGAGCAACCCGAAACAGGCCGCAACCCAAGCGGAGTTACGGACGGGAGCCTTCCATTCGACGACGATGATCATCGGGGATCCCCCTTTCGTACGGACGGGCGATTCAGCTGTCGTGCAACGACGCGCGCAGCGCCCGGTGGACGGTAGATGCGCTCAAGGTACCCAGGAACGACTGGTCATCGAGCACCGCGATCCAGCCCTCCTCGGTGAGCAGCGACCGGGCCAGCGCCGTCTCGAGGAAATCATGCACGTCGACCCACGCCTCGACCCGGACGACGCGACCGGCTACCCCGCCGTCGCCGTCGGCGTCTCCCTCCACGTCCTGCGCGCGCAGGCGACCGCGCAGCGAGCCATCAGGGTCGACGACCGGCAGAGACTCGGCGTGTGCGTCCTGCAGCAGCTTTCGCGCGTGTGACATCGCATCGGTCGACGCGATCGTGGGCGGGTGATCGAGCAGCGCCGCATCGATCGGCGTCACCTTCAGGCGCTTCAGCGCGCGGTTACCGCCGACGAAGCTCTCCACGAACGGCGTCGCGGGCGCACCCAGGATTTGCGCCGGCGTGTCGTACTGCTCGACGACGCCACCGATGTTCAGGATTGCAATCCGGTCGCCGAGCTTCACGGCCTCGTCGATGTCGTGCGTGACGAACACGACAGTCTTGCGCAGCTCGGATTGCAGGCGAAGGAACTCGTCCTGCAGCCGCGTGCGGGTGACGGGATCGATCGCGCCGAACGGTTCGTCCATTAACAGCACCGGCGGATCCGCGGCGAGCGCGCGCGCGACGCCGACGCGCTGCTGCTGGCCCCCTGACAACTGATTCGGATAGCGATCGCTGTACTCGCTGGGATCAAGACCGACGAGCGCGAGCAGCTCTTTGACGCGCGTATTGATCCGCTCGTGTTCCCAGCCGAGCAGACGCGGCACGGTCGCCACGTTGTGCGCGATCGTCTGGTGCGGGAACAGCCCGACATGCTGGATCACGTAGCCCATGCGCCTCCGCAGCTTCACCGGATCGCCGCGCGTGACGTCCTCGCCATCGAGGAGAATCCGACCGCTCGTCGGCTCGATGAGACGGTTGATCATTCTGAGGATCGTCGTCTTGCCGCACCCCGAGGGACCGACGAGGACCGCGACCTCGCCCTCGAAGAACTCGAGCGTGAGCTCGCGCACGGCCACCGTGCCGTTGCCGTATTGCTTGCGCACGGACTCGAGTTGGATCACTGAATGAACGCTCCTCGGCCCGCAGTCCTATGATCCTCCGACCCCTGGGGAGGTCACGTGCTCGCAGCCTATGACGGCCACGCGTTGGTCGACTGGAGCTGGGTCGGGGACCACGGTGACGAGATTGTTGCGCGCCTCCGCGAGCACGCCGTGCTCTTGGGTTGGTCGATGCTGCTGGCATTGCTCATCGCGATCCCACTCGCGTTGGTGTCGCTCAACCGCCGGCGTGTCTACGGCACCGTGCTCGCGACGACCGGAATCCTGTACACGATCCCGTCGCTCGCGGCCTTCGCGCTGTTGTTGCCGTACACCGGCCAATCTCGCCTCACTGCGATCATCCCCCTGGCCACGTACAGCCTGCTGATCCTCGTGCGGAACATCGTGACCGGGTTGGAACAGGTGCCGTCCGACGTGCAGGACGCGGCAACGGGGTTGGGATACTCCCGCCGCCGCAAGTTGTGGCAGGTCGATGTGCCGCTCGCGTTGCCGACAATCATGGCGGGCATCCGCATCGCCGTCGTAACGACGATCGGCTTGATTGCCGTGAGCGCATTGATCGGTCAGGGCGGCCTCGGCGCGCTCATGACCGACGGCTACGAGAAGGACTTCTACACACCGCTGGTGGTCGGTGTCGTGGTCACGGTCATCTTCGCGTTTGCAGCCGACGCCGCGTTGCTCGGCGTGCAGAAGCTGCTCACTCCCTGGACACGCGGATCGGCCGCGCGATGAATTTGCTCGCGACGAGCTACTTCGGCTCCGTGCTCGACTGGCTCGGCGACGGTTCGAACTGGCACGGAACCGAAGGTGTCCCGCACCGCTTCGTCGAACACATCCAGATCTCGTTGATCTCGTTGGTGATCGCGATCCTCATCTCGGTGCCGATCGGCCTGTTCTTCGGGCACCTCCACAAGGGTGGGTTCGTCGTCGTCAACATCGCGAACCTTGGCCGCGCGATCCCGAGCCTTTCGATCCTGCTGCTCGCCGTGCTCCTGTGGGGCATCAGCGAACCGCCGCGCGTCCTCACGTCGATCGGTATCGTCTCGTACCCGGCCTTTCTTGCGCTCGTTGCGCTTGCGATCCCCCCGGTGCTCACGAACACCTATGTCGGTGTCACCGGTGTCGACGACGAAATACGCGACGCGGCACGCGGCATGGGGATGAACGACCGTCAAGTGCTCCGACGCGTTGAATTCCCTCTCGCGACGCCGTTGATCATGGCGGGCGTCCGGACGAGCGGGGTCGCAGTCATCGCGACCGCAACGCTGCTCGCGTATGTCGGTGGCGGGGGTCTGGGCCGGTTCATCGTCGACGGCGTCGCCATCGACTATCAGGATCCGCGTATCTTTGCGGGCGCATTGTTCGTTGCGGTGCTGTCAGTGATTACCGAGCTGTCGCTCGCGCTCGTGCAGCGGCTCGTCGTACCGAAGGCGCTACGGCGCGTCAAAGTCCAAGTTGACGAGACGCCCGTGCCACTGCCGGCCACACCTCTTTAAGAGTTCGAGTCCCAAATCAAAAGGAAGTCAGCCCATGAAGAACGTCAGACGTCGCCCGACCGGGAGCGTGGTAGGAGTGCTGATGCTGGCGCTCGTCCTCATCGCGGGGTGCGGAAGCAGCGACAAGAAGAGCACGCCGGCGACATCGAGCACGCCGACGCGCATCGATTCCCAGCTCGTGTTCGGCGGTCCGACCGAGTGCCTGGAACGGCCGCTGTGCCTCGGCACCACCGAAGAGGAGCTCTACGGATTCAAGTTCAAGGAAGTGAAGAAGCTCGACACTGGCGGCCCGATCACGTCGAAGGCGCTGCAGAACGGTGATATCCAGGTCGGGATCTTGTTCACCGGCAGCAGCGTGATCGACCCCGACTTCGTGTTGTTGAAAGACGATAAGGGACTGCAACCCGCCGACAACCCGACCGCGCTGGTGCGCGAGTCGAAGGCGACCCCGGACGTCAAGAAGATCCTGGACGCGGTCAATGCCAAGCTCACCATCGAGGCGTACAACAAGATGGCGACGGGCATCACCGAGGACAAGCTCGACGCCAAGGATGTGGCCGCGACCTTCTTGAAGGACAGTGGCCTCGACACCGAAGGCACAACCGGGAACGGCACGAAGCTCAATGTCGGTGCGGTCGACTTCGCGGGTGCGGAGGCGATCAGCCAGGCGTACGGCCAGGCGCTCAAGGCGAACGGCTATGACGTGTCGTTCAAGTCGCCGGTGAAGACGCGCGAGATCGCGTACCCGCTCCTCAAGAACGGCGACTGGGACCTGTACGGCGAGTTCACCGGTTCACTGCTCACCTACTTGAAGGGCAAGACGACGGCGGATAGCAACCAGGTGTACACCGACTTGCAGACGAAGCTCGACGGCACCGGGCTCGTCGCGACGACGCCCGCGACCGCGCAGGACGTGAACGGCTTCTACGTGACGTCCGACACCGCGAGCAAGTACGGCCTCGTCAACATGTCGGACCTGACAAAGACCCAGTAACGAGATCGTGCGAGGGGTCGAGTGCGGCTACCAGCCGCGCTCGACCCACTCGTCGAGATGTGGACGCTCGGAGCCGACCGTCGTGTCGAGGCCGTGACCGGGGAGCACCAGCGTTTCGCCCGGAAGTGGGAACAGGCGACGGTCGACCGATTGGATGATCGTCGGGAAGTCGCCGCCCGGGAAGCTCGTGTTGCCCACACCGCCGGGGAACAGCGTGTCGCCGCTGAACAGCACCGGGTGACCCTCGAGCAAGAAGCATGTGGATCCGGGTGTATGCCCGGGCGTGTGAATGGTGTGCAGGCGGAGATCGCCGACCTCGATCACGTCGTCGTCGGGAATCGTGAAGTCGTAGCCCGGAAGCATCTCGGCGTCCTGGGTTGCGATGCCGACATCGATGCCCGCGTCGCGCATCTGCGTCACGGCTTGGATGTGGTCGAAGTGCCCGTGTGTCGTCAGGACCCGCCGGACACCGGTGGCGCGCGACACCTCGAGCAACAGCTCGTGCTCGTTCGCGGCGTCGACGAGCACGGCATCACCGGTGCGTTTGTCGCGCAGCACGAACACGTTGTTCTCATACGGCCCGACGACGATCTTGTCGATCCGTACGTCGGAGGTCTCGTAGTGCGCGGGACGAGTCGCCATGCCGGGCAGGCTAGTGCTGCGCTCGCGGATCGGGGTCGTCGGCGGGAAGGGCGTCCACGATCTCGCTGCTGTAGCCGAGCTCCTCGATCAGCACCCGGTCGCGGTCGTCGCCGAGCGCTCGCGTGGTGACGCCCGCAATCGTCCGGTCGAAGCGCTGATCGAACGCGATCGTGACGCGGCTGTCGCGTGTGTTGCGGGTCGCGTGCAGACTGAGATTGAACGGGCTCATCTGCCGCGACCATTCGTACCGAGCGAGATAGTGCGCGGCGGTCACGTCGTCGTCGAGCAGGAGGCAGCCGAGCATCTCGGGCAGGAACGGGTGCGTCCACCAGACACGCCACGACTCCTCGACGGGCTCGACGCGCACCGCGTGCAACGGGTCGTCCAGCTGTTTCTCCTCGCCGGTGCGTATGGGAAAGGCCCGCCTCGTGAGCATCGAGCTGTCGACCCAGTAGTCGGTTCCCTCCAGCCGTACGAGCACGGTGCCGTGGGAGTGGATCGGCCCGGAGAGGTCGTCGCGCATCGCGCCGGAACCGCGGCGGGCGTCGAAGCCGACCGCTTCCAGCAGCGCGTGCAGCCCGCCCGACGAGGGCCAGCAGGTGCCGCCGGTGCCGTGGCGGAGATGCGAGGCAAAGAACGCCTCGGGGTCGCCGTTCGGGAACGGATCGCTGCTGCCGCTCGCGAGATGGATGCGCTTCACGACGTTGTCGAACGGAACGTTCCGGCACCACGCGTCGTAGAGCGCGTCGAGGCCCGCGAGGTCGGGCGTCGGCGCGTCCGAGAATCCGAGCCGCTCGAGCACCGCCTCGGTCGTGTCGGTCGAGAGCGTGGTCACGAGATCCGCAAGATATTGCGGGCTCGGTGACCACGGCGGCCTGGAAACCTGACCGCTTGGTCAAGTACGGTCGCTCTCCGCATGGAAGACGACAGCGGAGCGACCGGAGGGGAGCGGAGCGTGGAGTCGACCCGAACGTAATGGATTTCACGGATACGCCTGCCGAAGCCGCCTTCCGGGAGGAAGTGCGCGCGTGGCTGGCCGAGCACCTCGTCGGCGAGTTCGCCGCGCTCGGCCCGGGTGGTGGACCGGCCGACGAAACCGGCTGGGACGTCAGGATCGAGTGGGAGCGCATCCTCGGCGCCGACCGGTGGGTCGGCTTGTCGTGGCCGACGGAGTATGGCGGCCGGGGCGCCGACCTCGCGCAACAGATCATCTTCAACGAGGAGTACGCGGTGGGCGAATTCGCCGGCGCGGATCTCGTTCTTCGGTGAGGGCCTGTTCGCACCGACGCTGATCCAGTTCGGCACCGACGAGCAGAAGCAGCGGTTCCTCCCGAAGATCCAGCAGGTCGAGGAGCTGTGGTGCCAGGGCTTCTCCGAGCCCAACGCCGGGAGCGACCTCGCGAACATCCAGACGCGCGCGACGCTCGACGGCGACGAGTGGGTGATCACCGGCCAGAAGGTGTGGACGACGCTCGCGCACCGTGCCGATTGGTGTTTCGTCGTCTGTCGCACCGACCCGGAGTCCAAGAGTCACCACGGTTTGTCGTACTTGCTGGTACCGATGCACCAAGAAGGCATCGAAGTCCGGCCACTGCGTCAGCTGACCGGGAGCGCGGAGTTCAACGAGGTGTTCTTCGACGGCGCGCGAACCGCGAAGGACAACGTGCTCGGCCCGGTGGGCGAAGGGTGGAAGATCGCGATGGCGACGCTCGGGTTCGAGCGGGGCACTGCGTTCATGTCGTCGCAACTCGCCTTCGAAGGTGAGTATGCGCAGCTGCTCGAAACCGCCCAGAAGAACGGTGCCGCTTCGCAACCGGCGTTGCGCGACGAGCTCGCCCAGCGCTACATCGGTTTGCAAGTGATGAAGTACAACGGCATGCGCATGCTCACGAACCTCGTGCACAAGGGCACCCTCGGCCCCGAGGCGAGCATCGGCAAGCTGTTCTGGACGACATGGCATCGCAACTTCGGTGAGACTGCCATGCGCGTCGAAGGCGCGGACGCGCTGACGATCGAAGCGGCCGGCCCGGGTGTGTACGAGATCGACGAGCTCGAACGCATCTTCCTGACGAGCCGCGCCGAGACGATCTACGCGGGCGCAAGCGAGATCCAACGCAACATCATCGGTGAACGAGTCCTCGGGCTGCCCCGAGAACCGCGATAGGGGACACGACACATGAACTTCGCCTTCTCCGAGGAGCAAGAAGAGCTGCGGCGCACCGTGCGGCAGTTCCTCGAGGCCAAGTCGCCCGAGACGGAAGTACGCCGTCTGATGGAGACCACCGAGGGCTACGACCCCGCGGTGTGGAAGCAGATGGGCCAAGAGCTCGGGCTCCAGGGTCTCGCGATCCCCGAGGAGTACGGCGGCCAGGGCTTCACGTTCATCGAGCTCGGCATCGTGCTCGAGGAGATGGGCCGGGTGCTGCTCGCCGCGCCCTACTTCTCATCGGTCGTGCTTGCGGCGAACGCGATCATGAACGCGGGCAGCGACGACCAGAAGGCCGCGCTGCTGCCCGGCATCGCGAGCGGCGACACGATCGCGACGCTCGCGTTTACCGAACCGTCGGGCAAGTGGGATGCTGCGGGCATCACGATGGAAGCCAAGGAGAACGTCGGTGGCGAGTTCACGCTCTCCGGCGAGAAGATGTTCGTGATCGACGGCTTTACTGCCGACCTCATCGTCGTCGTCGCGCGCACCGAGGGAACGACTGGGACTGACGGCATCTCGTTCTTCACCGTGCGGGGAGACGCCGATGGCCTCACACGGACCGCGCTGTCGACGATGGACATGACGCGCAAGCAGGCGAAGCTCGAGTTCAACAACGTCGTCGCGTCCCCGCTCGGCAGTACGGTCGACGGCTTCGCCGCGTTCAGCAAAACGCTCGACCAGGCCGCCGTCGCGTTGTCCAACGAGATGATGGGCGGCGCGCAGAAGGTGCTCGAGATGTCGGTGGACTACGCGAAGGTGCGCGTGCAGTTCGGACGCCCGATCGGCTCGTTCCAAGCGATCAAGCACAAGTGTGCGGACATGCTGCTCGAGGTGGAGTCGGGCAAGTCGGCGGCGTACTACGCGTCGTGGGCCGCAGCCGAGGACAACGAGGAGCTCCCGGTCGTCGCCGCGCTTTCCAAGGCGTACTGCTCGGAGGCGTACTTCCACACGACCGCCGAGAACATCCAAATCCACGGCGGCATCGGGTTCACGTGGGAACACCCCGCGCACCTGTACTTCAAGCGGGCCAAGTCGTCGGAGATCTACCTCGGCGACCCCACCTACCACCGGGAATTGCTGGCGCAGCGCATCGGCATCTAGGTGGTCCGGCGGCACGCCGCCGTCCACCTACTGTTCTCTGGTTGTGGAGTTCACTGTCGCTGCGTTTAACGCGCATTGGGGGGTCGGGCGGTTCGGCGAGGTGCGCGGGCTGCCTTTTGACGTCGCCGCGCTCATCAAGAGCTTCGATGCCGACATCATTGTCGTCGCCGAATCGTGGCGGAGCGACGACGGAGGCGGCATTCTCGATCCGTTGCAGGACGACGGCTACCGGATCGAGCAGGTCGAGCAGATGCCACTCGTGCTCCGTCACGATCGCAGCGGCGTGCGCGACGCCGCGCCCCGGGCGGGAATCTGGGAGATGGCGGTCTGCACGCGCTTTCCGGTGCTGGCTCGCCGGGAGATCTCGCTGGATGCGCATCGGAGCGATCCCGTGTACTCGCGGCTCGCGCTGTCGGTCACCGTCGATGTCGGCGGGACGCCGGTCGAAGTCATCGCGCTGCACACCTCGTCGAAGGTGTGGAGACTCGCGCCGGTACGGCACTTGCTCAGCGCCAAGCGGCAACTGACGAAGGACACGCCGCAGATCCTCGCCGGCGACTTCAACTTCTGGGGACCGCCGGTCGCGATGCTGATGCCGGGTTGGGATCGTCCGGTACGGGGGCGCACGTACCCGTCGCACCGCCCCCACAGCC
This sequence comes from uncultured Actinomycetes bacterium, assembly GCA_963837155.1. Lineage (GTDB taxonomy): Bacteria > Actinomycetota > Acidimicrobiia > IMCC26256 > PALSA-610 > DASQHW01. The sequence continues at coordinate 1,316,869 of CAWIMB010000001.1, forward strand.
AGATCGACCACGTGCTGGTGCGCGGCGGGATCGAGTCGATCGCAGGTGAGGTCCTCCCCGAGACACCGTCGGATCACCGGCCGGTACGAGCCCGTCTCCGCATGCGTTCCGCATCGGAGGACGGTCCCGGCGTACCGTAGGGACTCGACCATGGCTCTCGCGACGGATATCTGGACTTACCGCGGGCTCATTGGCAACCTCGCTCAGCGGGAGCTCAAGGCTCGCTACAAGCGCAGCTTGTTGGGTTGGGCGTGGTCGCTCATCAACCCCGCCATGACGCTCCTCACGTACGCGGTCGTCTTCGGCACCTTCCTCAAGGTGCAGCCGCCCGTTGCCGGCAATGGTTCGCTCAAGAACTTTGCCCTCTATCTCTTCGCCGGCCTCGTCGTGTGGAACTTCTGGATGGCGGTTGTCAACGGGTCGATGTCGGGGCTCATTGGCGCCGGCCCGATGCTGCGGAAGGTGTACTTCCCCGCCGAGTGTCCGGTGATCGCGAGTGTCCTCGTCGCGCTCACGCAGACCCTGGTCGAGACCAGTGTGCTGCTCGCGATCATGGCGGCGTTCGGGAACGTGTCGTGGACGTTCCTGTTCGTCCCGATCATTCTGGCGATGTTGATCTTGTTCTCGGTGGGCGTCGCCTTCGTGCTCAGCCTCGTGAACGTGTACTACCGCGATGTGCAGTATCTCGTCGCGGTCAGCCTGAACGTGCTGTTCTATCTCACGCCGATCGTGTACACGCTCGATCTGGTGGAGAACAACGCGCCGGCGCCCGTGAGCGCCGTCGTGCGCCTCAACCCACTGACGCAGTTCGTCACCGCGATGCGCAACGTCGTGTACGACCTCAAGGCGCCGAGCGCGGCGCGCCTTGGGTTTCTCTTCGTCGTGTCGTTGGCGAGCGCGCTCGGCGGCTGGGCGATCTTCCGACGGTATTCGGCGCGGGTGAGCGAGGAGCTGTGACGACCCTCGACGGAGATCCGCCTCAACTGGCGGACGACGGGTCCGCGGCCGAGCCCGCCATCGTCGTCGACGACGTGTCGAAACGATTTCGGTTGTACCGCGAGCGCGCCAGCAGCTTGAAGGAGACGATCACCTCCCGCTTCGGCAGGCGCGCGAGCTTCGAGGACTTCTGGGCCTTGCGGGACGTGTCGCTGACGATCCCGAAGGGCTCGACGTACGGCCTGATCGGCCACAACGGTTCGGGGAAGTCGACGTTGCTGCGCCTCATGGCCGGCATCCACCCACCGACGTCAGGCGCGGTGCGCACCCAAGGTCGTATTTCCGCGCTGCTCGAGCTCGGTGCGGGCTTTCACCCTGAGCTCTCGGGCCGGGAAAACATCTATCTCAACGGGTCGATCCTCGGCCTCACCCGTCGCGAGATCAACGCCGTGCTCGGCGACATCATCGACTTCTCGGGCCTGGAGGATTTCGTCGACTCGCCGGTGAAGCACTATTCGAGCGGCATGTACGTCCGCCTCGGATTTGCGATTGCGGTGCACGTGAATCCCGACATCCTGATGATCGACGAGGTCATCGCCGTCGGTGACGAGGAGTTCCAGCGGCGATGCTTCGACCACCTCTACAAGTTGCGGCGCGAAGGCGTGACGATCGTGATGGTCTCGCACAGCGCCCCGCTGATGGAACAGATGTGTGACGAGATCTCCTGGCTCGATCACGGCCGCCTGCAGATGACCGGCCCGGCGTCGGATGTCGTGCGCGCGTATCTCGACGACGTCAACGCCACCCAGAACGAACGGCTCGCCAAGACGGACCCGGAGGCGGCCGAGCAGACCGCGGGGGAAAGCTCCCGCCGCTGGGGGACGCGTGAGATCGAAGTGCTCGGCTTCGAGTTGCTCGACGGGAGCGGCAACACGCTCGCCTCGGGACGTGCCGGCGACGCGCTGACGATACGGATTCGGTATCGCGCCAAGGAGCCCGTCGCCGAGCCAGTCTTCGGTCTCGGCTTCACGACGGAAAGCGGCGTGAGAGTCGCCGGCCCCAACACACGCTTTGCCGGCGTTGGCACCGGCCTCGTGCAGGGCGAGGGCTATGTCGACTACGTCACCGACCGATTGCCACTCATGCCGGGCACGTGGCACCTCTCGGTCGCGATCGTGGACGAGACGATGCTCCACACCTACGACCACCTCGATCAGATGTTCCAGTTCCATGTCCAGCCCGGTTCGAGCCCCGAACGATTCGGCATCGTCGATCTCAACGGCCGCTGGAACGTGAGCAGCTGAGCGCGGACGGGAAAGTACGATGAGCGCGATGTCGGACCCGCAGCCAGCACACGAATCGGCGCTCGCCGACGCCCAGCCCGAGCCCGCCCAGGTGACGTACGGGGCGCACTACTACGAACATGATTGTGGGACGCCGTACGAGCGCAACGACCACTGGACCGACTTCTTCGGCGGGATCGCCGATCGCATCGTCAAGGATCTGAAGCCGGCGTCGGTGCTCGATGCCGGATGCGCGATGGGGCTGCTCGTCGAGCAGCTGGTTCGCCGCGGCGTCGATGCCTGGGGTGTCGACATCTCGAAGTACGCCATCACGCAGGTACACGAGTCCGTTGCGGATCTGTGCCGCGTCGCTTCGCTGGTCGAGCCGCTCGATCGGCGCTACGACTTGGTCGTGTGCATCGAGGTCGTCGAGCACATGCCGGCTGACGAAGCCCGCGTCGCGATCGCAAATCTCTGCGCGGCAAGCGACCGCGTGCTCTTCTCGTCGTCGCCGTTCGACTACGCCGAACCGACGCATCTCAACGTGCGGCCGCCCGAGGACTGGTCGGCGGAGTTCGCCGAGCACGGTTTCTTCCGCAACCTCGACCATGACGCGACGTACATCGCGCCGTGGTCGGTTTTGTACGAGCGCCGGAGCGCCGATCCTCGCGATCTCGTGCGCAACTACGACCGGTCCTACTGGCGGCTCAGCAACGAGGTTGCCCAGTTGCGAACGAGTCTCGTGCAGCTGCACGAGCGGCTCGAAGGTGTCGCCGGCGACGGCGGAACGTCGAGCATGCAGGAGCGGCTCGAAGCGCGTGATCGCACGATCATGGAGCTCCGCGAGCGGCTGCTCGGTATGCGCGACACGATCATCGCCGTCGAGGCGTCGAAGGGAGAGATCGCGGGTGAGCGTGACCTCTACCTGGCCCAGCTGGCCGGGCGCGACGCCGCCGTCGAGCACCTGGAAGCCGTGATGGCGTCGCGCACATGGAAGACCATGTGGAAGGTGATGGCGCCGTACCGTGCGCTGCGCCGCAGAGGCGGCTGAACCCCGTCCCCCGCGAACCTGCGTCAGTGAGGCAGCTGTCAGGCGCTTGAGTAACGCAGGTTCGCGTTTGGGCTACGGCTGGCCGGCGAACTTGCCGCTCTTGAGGTACGTCGGCACGACGAAGTCCGGCTTTCCGGGAATGAACTGCGGATTGTAGAAGGGGTCGTGCCGCAACAACGTGTCCCACCGCGCTTGCAGGAACACGAGCTCGTCCAGCGTCACCTTGGCTGCCCGGCTCGATGACTCGAAGTGCAGGAGCTCCGCGTCGGGTGTGAACACGTTGCGATATCCGGCGTGGTGCATTTTGAAGCAGAAGTCGACGTCGTTGAAGTTGATGGGCAGCGCCCGGCAGAACCCGCCGACCGCGTCGAACGCGTCACGGCGGGTCATCGCGCACGCGCCCGTGACCGCGAGATAGTTCACGGGAATCAGTGCGTTGTTGAAGTAGCCGCCGTAGTCGCGTGAGAAGGCGCGGTAGATGTGCGATGGTCCGCCGCCCGTGCACGCCAACCCCACGTGCTGCAGGCGGGTGTCGCTGAAGTACATCTTCCCGCCCACGACGCCGATCTCGGGACGCAAGGCGTACATCAGCATCGCCTCGATCCACGACGACGTGCCTTCGGCGCGAGGCCACGTTTCTCGCCAGCCTTCGGGCAGTACTTCGACATCGTCGTTGAGCAACAAGAGGTAGTCGCCCTGCGCGTTGAGGACGCCCACGTTGATCTTGTGCGAGAAGCTGAACGGGTGCGGGAACGGGATCAGCCGCGCATCCATCTTCTCGAGCTGCGCGCGCGTCTCCTGGGCGACGCCGTCGTCGATGACCACGACGATCTCGATGTTGTCGTAAGTGGAGCGATCGAGGATGCTGCGGACGGTGTTCACGACGAGATCGACGTCGACGCCGTACACCTCGCGGTGGAACCCGCCGGTCGGGATCACGATGCTGACCAACGGGCGCTCGCGCAGCGCGGGCCGCAGCCGGAAATTTCCGGGCGCATCCGGCAGATGCTCGACCTCGGCCTGCAGGTCGATGCGTTCGACGTGCTCGGCAACCGCGCGGCGGGCGGGATCGCGAGCCCACGGCTTGGCCTCCGGGTCGGCCGCCGCCGACCCCTCGGTCGCGCGCCAGTGATACAGGATGCGCGGGATGTGGACGACCGCCCGCGCCCGCTCCGTCACCCGGAGGATGAGATCCCAGTCCTGGGAGCCGTCGAACCCCGGTCGGAGCCCGCCGAGCTCCTCGACGAGCGCCCGGCGCGCCACGCTCAAGTGGCACGTATACATCTGGGCCCGCATTCGCTCGGGTGACCAGTCGGGCTTCAAGAACGGGTTGAAGTGGTTCTGCGCGTGATCGATCTTGTCTTCGTCGGTGTAGATGTAGTCGACGTCGTCGCGGTCGCCAATTGTCAGGGCGACGTCCCAGAGCGCGTCGGGGTGAAGTGCGTCGTCATGATCGAGGAACGCGACGTACTCGCCGCGCGCCAACGCCAGCGCGTCGTTCGTCGCCGCGACGATCCCACCCTGCTCGGCGCGCGTCCCGAGCCGTATGCGCGAGTCGGCGGCAGCTGCCGCGCGTAACGCGGGAAGGACGTGAGGCTCGCTGGAGTTGTCGTCGACGATGCAGTGCTCGAAGTCCTCGAACCGCTGCGCTCGCACCGACTCGAGCATCTCTTGCAAGTCGTCGGAGCGCGGGTTGTACACAGGCGTAACGATCGAAAACTTCGGCGACGGGGACATCGACGCCGATGGTACCGGTCCGGCTGCCGCCTCATGCGGCCAGCTGTTGCGTAGTGTTGGCCACCGCACCTGGGAGGGTCTTTGGCGCGGCGCAACAACAAGAGCGAGGGCTTCTCCCTCCGCGGCGATCCACTGCTCGCCATCGCGCTCGGCGCCGCGGTGCTGTTCATCGTCATCGGCATCGGCCTTCCGTTGATCGGTGTGCGGTCGTTCGCAGCCGCCGATCTCCTGAAGCGGTACGAGCCGTACCGGTCCGCGACGCCCACTGGCTTCCGGCCGACGAACTCGTGCGTGAGCGACACCGTCGACAGCGTCTTGCCGCGGGCTTCGGAGTTCCGCGACCGCCTCTACGACGGTGATTGGGGGGCGCGGAGCTCACTCGAGAGTGGTGGGTCCGCGCTCGGAAGCGTGCCGAACTCGGCGTCGCTGTCACCGTTGTCGATGCCGTTGTTCGTGCTCCCGCTCTGGCTCGCACCGGCATACGTCAAAGTGCTCGAGCTCGCAGCGTGCGTCCTCGGCATGTATCTCTTCTTGCGACGTCTCGCCCTTCGGCGTTCCTCGGCGGTGCTCGGCGGCGCGGTCTTCGCGTCGTCGGGCTTCCTCGTCGTGTGGACGAACTGGCCGCAGACGCGCACGGCGGCGATCGTGCCGTTCCTCTTCTGGGCGATCGAGCGCTTTGCGCAGGAGCGACGCTGGACCGCGGCCGCGCCGATCGCCGTGGTCGTCGCGTGCTTGATCTTCGGCGGCTTTCCGGCGGTGACCGGCTACGCCCTCTACGCAGCCGGGGCGTATGCAGCACTGCGGTCGGGCTTCCTGCGCAACCGCGCGCTGTGGCAACCCATGCGGTGGCTCGTCGGGGCCGCAGTCGCGGTGGGAGTCGGCGTGGCGTTGAGTGCGTGGCAGCTGCTGCCGTTCGCGTCGAGCCTCGGCGGTTACGAACTGTCGCGCGGGCAAACGTCGGCCTCTCATCTTCCTGCGATCACGCTCGCGACGTCAGTCTTTCCAACGGCGTTCGGCTCGTGCGGTGGGGGATTCAGTTACTTCGGGCCGCTGAACGACATCGAGACCAACGTCTTCATCGGCGCCGCCGCGCTCGTTCTCGTCGTTGTCGCGCTCGTGCGCCGGCCGCCGCGGAACATGCCCGTCGGCGTACGCGGGTTCTTCGTCGGGGCGGCGGTGATCGCTGTGCTCCTCGGCTGGTTCGGCGGCCCGTTGCTCCAGTTCGCGCAGCAATTCCCCGTGTTCTCGAACAATCCGGTCGGCCGGATCCGCTCGGTGCTCGGCTTCTTCCTCGCGGTGCTGGCCGCGATCGGGTTCGACAACCTCCAACGGACGCGTGAGGGTCGCAGCCGTCGAGCGGTTGTCGCCGAGCTCGGCGTGTGGGCGATCGGGGCGGCTGGCTTCCTCTTCGCTCTGCACCGCGTGCAGCTCGCGTCTCGTGGTCGCATGCAAGTCAGCCCGTCGCGCTATGTGCTGCCGATCGTCGCGGCAATCGTTGCGGCGGGCGTCGTCGCGGTTGTGTCTATACCGCGCATCTCAGCCATTCGACTCGGCCGTATCTCGCTGCGGTCGATTGCCCTCGGCGCGATCCCGTTGCTCGTGCTCACCGAGAGTCTCGCGTTCGTATTGCCGTTCTGGCCGCGAATACCCGTCGATGACTTCTATCCGAAGACGCCCGTGCACACCTTCCTCGCCACACACCTCGACGGCGACCGCTATGTATCGTCGGGCGGCACGATGCTGACCGGCACCAACGTGTACTACGGGTTGAACACGCCGAACGGCCACGCGTTTACGAATCGCAAATGGCGGGAGCTGCTGCAGGCGGTGGAACCGGCGGTGTTCCGATCGCAGACCTACAGCGCGTTCGCGGGGCCGATGCCGCTCGAACGCGCGCAATCGCCGATCTTCGATCGTCTCGGTGTGAAGTATCTCGTCGTGCCACCACGCGAAGCGACATACGGCCGAACGGAGCCGGCGGGCTCGGGCGACGCCGACGTTTCGATCCCCGCCGGGGGCACCGCCGACGTGCCGATCGCGCCCGGACCGCTCCGCGGCGTCCTGCTCGACGTGAAGGAAGCCCTGCAACCCCGAGATCCGTTTGCTCGTATCGAGATCGACGTGCTCGACGATCAGGATCGCGTGCTCGCGCATTCGTCGCGTCGGCACCTACGACGAGATCACCCCCGGCCTGTTCGCCATGCCCGTCGCCGCCGAGGATCTGGCTCCGGACCAGAGCGCCCACGTTCGTGTCCGCCTCGCTTCGACCGACGGCACGCTGCATCTCGCCGGTAGCGGTGACACTCCTCGCGTCACCGTGATCCGGCCCGCGGATGACGAGCTCCGACTCGTGTTCGTCGACGGTGCGGCCGTGTATCAACGGCTCGGCGCGTTGCCACGCGTTCGCTGGGCGGCGAAGTCCCGCGTGATCGCCGATACCAAGGCGCGGCTCGCCGTGCTGGCCGGCGACGCTTCCGACGATGACACCGCGATCCTCGGCGCACCCGCGGCCGGAGCCGACGGTGCGCCGGCCAAGGTCGACGTAGTGACCGACACCGGTGACCGCATCCGCGCGCACGTAAGCGCGCAGGGGGCCGGGTACCTCGTCGTCGCCGACGCGCCGATGCGCGGCCTGCAGGCGCGCGTCGACGGCAAGAAGAGCACGCTTGTCGTCGCCGACGACGCGCTCGTCGCGGTGCCAGTCCCAAAGGGTGATCACACCGTGACGCTCGACTACCGCGCACCGCGTGCCCGTCTCGGCGCGCTCGTGTCGCTCGTGGCCGCGGTCGTGCTCCTTGTGTGCGCCGGATTTGCTGTGCGGCAACGGCGGAGATCGCGTGGCGTGCTACCTGCCGCGACGGGCGACAGTTAGGATCTCACGGATGCGCCGGTGGTCCGCTGAGAGTTCGAACGCGGACGACGCTGACGCCGACGGCGAGCGCGGTCGACGTGTTCCCCGCGTGATCTGGCTCATCATGGCGCTGCATTTGGTGTTGTTGGTCTTGTTCGCAACGCTGTTGCCCACGTGGCGCGCGCCGGACGAGCCGCAACACGTCGACCTCGTGTTGCACGTTGCCGACACGTACAACTACCCGGCATGGAACGCCCTGCGCGTGCATCGCGGCATTCTCAACTCGTTGCGCGTCGTCCGCTTCTCGGAAGGCTCGAAGCATCTCCTCGAGGATGAAGCACCACCACGTGACAGCCGCGAGTCGTTTCGCGGAGCTCGAGGAAGACGCGCCCGACTCGATCGTGCCGTCACGCAATCAACAGCCGCAGCACCCGCCGCTCTACTACGTGACGCTCGCGGCCGAGTGGCGCGCCGTGCGCGCCGTCGTGCCCGGCGACGTGCTCACCGCCTTCGACCGGCAGGTGTGGGTGTTGCGCGTGCTCAGCGCGTTGTTCGTGCTCCCGCTGCCGCTCGTCGCGTGGGCGATCGCCACCCGTCTGGGGCTGCCGCGCAATGCCGCGGTGGTGGCGGCGATGATCCCGCTCGCGATTCCCGAGCTCACGCACATCGCGAGCGCGGTCAACAACGACGCCCCCCTCGCGCTGCTGGGTGGGCTGGTGATGCTCCCGGCGCTGCGGCTCGCGGCCGGTGACCTCACACTGCGTCCGGCTTTCTTGGCCGGTCTGTTCGCGGGCCTCGGATTGCTCACAAAGGGTTTCGGGTTCGTGTTCGTGCTCGTGGCGCTGGTCGCGATCGTCTTCGGCGTGCGCGTGGCCGGGTGGCGGAAGGGCGTGGTCGCGGCGTCGATCGTCTCGGCGGTCGCGTTCGCGGTCGGCGGATGGTGGTGGGTGCGGAATCTGTTGGTCTTCCACAAGCTCGCACCGAAGGTGCGTCTCGTGCCACCGGCCGAGGACTTCTCGCCGGACTGGGGCCACTGGACGCCGATCTTCTTTCGCGCGATCTTCCGTCGCTTCTGGGGCGACTTCGGCTGGTACAACGTCGCGCTCCCGAGCGTTGTGTGGGTGACTGCCGCCCTCGTGTGCGTGGCCCTCGTCGGTCCTCGCGTTCGTGCGCGGGCCGCGTGTCGCTCCCACAAGCCCGAGCGGCGGCCGTTCCTCGCCAAGCTGCTCGTGCTCGCCGTTCCCGCGGTCGTGCTGTTCGCGTTCGTCGCGGCCCAGGCGGCCAACTCGTACCGGAAGAGCGCGACACATCGCGTTTGTGCAAGGGCGGTACCTGTTCGGCGGCGTCGCCGGCGGCGCCGCGCTCGTGGCGGCAGGCGTCGGGACGCTCGGAGCGCGCGCCCTGCGTGCCGCGCCGCTCGTTACGTTGCTTGCGGTCGATCGGCATGCAGTTCGCAGCCGTCACGCGCATCATGGGCTTCTTCTGGGGACCCGCCGACGCGAGCCACGCCGACCGCATTCGTGCGCTCGTGGAGTGGTCTCCGTGGGCGCCGTGGTTCTTCGTTCTGCTCGCAGTCGCCGGTGCCACCCTCATCGGCGTCCTCGCGTTCGTCTTCGCCGCGGACGCGTTCCGCCCGTCGACATCCGTCCGGCGGCGCGAGATGGTTCCCGCCTCGGCTGGGTCGTGACGCCGTTTCGCCGGCGTGTCCTCGGGCCCGAGGTGCAGTCGCACGGCTCGGATTGGGCGCCGCCGAGCGACGAGGCCGCTCGGCGGCGCCCGGCACCGACCTTCACGTTCGTCGTGCCCGTATGGAACACCGAACCGGATGCGCTGCGGGCAATGTTCCGCTCGATCCGTACGCAGCACTACGACGCGTGGGACATGTCGATCGTCGACGACGCGTCGACGCGACCCGAGACACTTGCTGTGCTCGCCGAGCTGGCGACCGATCCACGCGTGCAGCTCACGCGCTCGAGGCGAACGCCGGCATCGGTGCCGCGACGCGTGCGCGGGCTCGCGCACGCACGCGGCGAATGGATCGCGTTCGTCGACCACGACGACGTCGCTGGATCCCGACGCGCTGCTCGACGTGGCGCGGCTCGTGCGCGAGGTGCCCGATCTCGAGATGGTGTACACCGATCAGGATCGGCTGCGCGCCGACGGGACGATCGGCGATCCCGCATACAAGTCCGCGTGGTCTGCCGACTTGCTCCGATCGACGAACTGCATCGTTCATCTCTGCTGTTACCGGCGGTCGCGGCTCGAAGCGTTGGGCGGGATACGCGAAGGCTTCGACGGCAGCCAGGACTACGACCTGCTGCTGCGAGTGAGCGACGCGGTCGATGCAACGCGGATCGGGCACGTCGCGCGGGCCCGCTACCACTGGCGAGCTTCTGCTGGATCGGTCGCGAGCGACCCCGAGGCGAAGCCGTGGGCCTTCGAAGCGGCACGCCGCGCACTTGCTGATTCATTCGCCGGCGCAACGTGCGCGGGCGCGTCGAACCTCACGAGGTGCTTGGTTGGTACCACACGAGGTACGAGATCGTGGGCCGGCCGGCGCGCGACCGTTGTGCTGGTCGGCGACGACGGCAGTGCCCTCGATGCGACACGCGCGAGCATCACCCGAGCGGGCGAGGGCGCGGTCGCCATCGTCGAGACGACGCACGCGCCGTACCGGCGCTGCAGCCGCGGCGGCCGCCGCGCGACGCGTCGACCGAGCTCGTGGCGTTCGTCGGGACAGGCGTCGTCGTACAACCTGGTTGGCTCGACGCGCTCGGCGAGCACGCACAGCGGACGGATGTCGCGTTCACAGGCGGCGCGGTCATCGATGACGCGGGGCGACCGGCGTTCGGGCTCGTCGTCGGCGCCGGGCCGGCCGCGGTCATCCCCGCAACACCCGGCGGTCGTGGCGGATGACTTCGCATGGTCCGGCCGGGTCGTGCGCAATCTTTCGGCGGTGCCCCTGCGCCTCGCCGCAGACCCGACCCGACGTCGTTCGATCGATTGGCTGGGACGACGCGTTCGACGGCGACCTGTTCGCCGCCGACATCGGCCTGCGCGCCGCGTGCCCGAGGCTTGGCCGTCGTGTCGACCCCGCACGCCCACGGACACCGGTCCGGACCCTCTCCGGAGCGCGCGCGTCCCGGCGCGCGACGCGATTGTTTCGGGCGCCGCTGGGAGCTCGACGACGCCGCAGACCCGTTCCTCAACCCGAACGTACATCCGGCGGTCGCGGACGCGACGGACGATGCTCAGGCGCCGGCGCACGGGCGCGCTGAGCGATTTCATTTCACGTCCCAGCGCTCGGAACGATCCCGCGAGTGCACGCACACTCGTGCCTTCGGGTCGTCGCAACCACCACGCAGCCGCTTGGCGAACCTCGGGATGAGCATCGAGGAGCAGCCGCTCGATCGCATCGCGGATCTCGAGCCGCGCGGTCACGTCGTCGGAAGCGGACGCGAGGGCGCCTGCAACGTAGCGACGGTGCGCCCACACGGGATGGCGCGCCTCGGCCACGAGCCCGGCCACGATGTCGTCGTCGGTCCGCGTCGGCAGCTCCGGCCACGGCGGTGCCGCGCGGCAGGATCGCGAGGTAGTCGGCGACGGTCTCGGTTTGGAGCTCGCCGGAACGCGTCAATGTGAGCGAGCCGTCGCCGATACGCCACGTCCGGAGGCCGTATGTGTGGAGCCGATCGAGGAGATCGCCGGGCAGAAGGTCCGCGGCGGCCAACGTGAATCCGTTGCCTTCGATCACGACGGCCGGGCTCGCGTCACGAGTGAGGATGTCACGCATTCCGTCCAGGACCGCGAGCTCCTGGCCCTCGACATCGATCTTCACGACGTCGACGCGTGCGACCCCGGCGCGCGTCGAGGATCTCCCCAACTGGGAGCGCCTCGACTTCAACGGCCGCGGGATCGTCGGTGACCTGCCCGAACGGTCCGTCTTCGCGGAAGTGCAGCCGGCCACGCGTCGCCGCGACTGCGACGGGCAGGACCGTCACGTCGAGCCCGTTCGCCTCGACGCTCTGTGCGAGGCAGTAAGCGTTGCGCGGTGACGCCTCGACCGCGACGACCTTCGCACCGCGTCGCGCTGCGCACAGCGCGACCGTGCCGAGGTGCGCGCCGAGATCGAGCAAGGTCGCGCCCGGTGCCAGCAGATCGAGCACGCAGCGCAATGCGGCGGGTGGCGACCAGTCGCCGCGTGCGATGTCGACCGCGATGCGGTCGGGAGGGTCGACGGGCGCGCACAGTCGAAGCGCGGCGCCGCCCGCCGGATCGGGCAGGGCCATCCACTGCACGGGTCCCGGCGGAACGGCAGTCACGATTCCGCGGGATGCTCGGGCGCACGCTGCTCGAGGTCTGCCGCGACCGCGTCCAGCCGGGTCGCGAGCGACTCCGCGAAGCTCTGCAACGTTCGCGCGAGCTCCAGCGTCGCCTGCGATTGCGCGCGGAGCTCCGCCAGCGTGTCGGCGAAGAGCCGACGGAGCTCGACGATGTCGTCGCTGTGCTCGAGCCGTTCGGCGACGACGTCAAGGTGCTCGTGCACCTGCTCGAAGCGGCGGTCGAGGACATTGAGCACCGGCCGGGCGAGCGACCGGACGCGGTCACCGCCGCGTTTGCTGCCGTCCCCGCCCGCCGGCTCGAGCGGAGCGTCCTCGGTCATGACGTCGACGGTAGTCGGAGCGAATGTCGAAGGGGCCGGGCCCGGCGGGGAACGAGCCCCCGCTCGAGAAGCCACGCGGAAAGCAGCTCGGGGTCGTGCAGGGTCGCCTCGTCCGGAGGAGCCGTGCGTGTCGCTTGCGGCTGGGTTGCGCGCAGCGACGCCGCGAGCCCGTGTCGGTCAGCGCCGTCCACGATGACGACCGCGTAGTGGAAGCACCGGCGCACGAGCCAGTCATGGAAGTTCTCGGCGACCGCGACTTCGATGCCGGCCGCGAGGAGCCCATCGACGGCTGCGCGGTCCTGTGACTCTTGCAGTGTCGCGATCGTCACCATGCCGGCGTCGAGCCCGGCCGAAAGCATCACCGCCACGCGGCCGAGGTTGTCGCGAGCGGCGAGCGGTGCAGGCGCGATCAGAAGGATGCGATCGACGACCTCGATGTCGCGCGCGGCATAGAAGCGATGGGCCTGCGGCGCGCCGAACATGTTCGGCCGGTGCACGAGCAGCCGTTCCCAGCGGTCCCGGAAGCGGAGCTGGTTCGCGTCGCGGCGGGCCGCGGCCTCGGCGAGCGTCGGCGACGATGCGCCCTGCGCGTGGACAACGCGCACCACCGGTTCGAGAGCAACGCGCAAGCCGATCTCTCCGAGCCGGAACGCGAGGTCGACGTCCTCGTAGTACGCGGTGCCGTACGCGGGGTCGAAGCCTCCGAGCGCTTGAAACACGGAACGGCGCATGACCAGGCAGGCGGCCGACCCATACGTGATCGTCCGGCTGAATCGCCAGGCGGGATCGCGGGGGTCGCCGCGAACGCCGAGGGAGACGACGCGCCCGTCGGGCTCGACGACCGAACCTGCTTCCTGCAGCGTGCCGTCGGGATTGACGTACAGCGGCACGACGGCCCCGACGCGCGGGTCGTCGAAGCGGGCGAGCAACGGCTCGAGCCAGTCCGCCGGGACGATGGCGTCGCTGTTGAGCAGACAGAGGAATTCGCCGCGCGCATGCATCGCCGCGAGGTTGTTGCCCATCCCGAAGCCGAGGTTCTGCGACGACTCGTGGACGTCGGCGCCCTCGATCGAGTCGCGCAGGTACTCGCGGGTGCCATCGGTCGAGCCATTGTCGACGACGATCAGCTCGTAGACCGGCGGCGTGTGATCGATGAGCGCACGCACTGCCCGTTCGACCCAGGTGCGTGCGCCGTACGTGACCATGAGCACGGAGACCAGGGGACGCGAGACCGGCTGGACGCGAAGGTGATCGCGTTCGTTCATCGCTTGCGCCGGAGGTGAAGTCGTGTACGGAGGTCGCCCAGAGCGACCCGCAATCGGACGACCTCGAGATTGCGGACATCCTGATACGCGGCTTCGAGCGCGGCGACCTGGCGTTCGAGCTCCGCGACGCGTTCGCGATCGGCGAGCACGGCGTCGGCCATGGCGACCCGCTCGGCGGTCATGCGCCGGGCGCGCGCTTCCAGCGCCGCGCGCGTCGCCGCCAGCTCCGACCACGCGAGCGGGCTTGGTCCTGGCCCCGGTGCGAGTCCCGCGATCGCATCGAGCTCGTCATGGATCTCGCGCACGTCGCCGTCGGCCGACGCGGGCGCGATGAGGATGTCCTCGAGATTCGATGAGCCCACGGCTTCCATCGACGCGTGGGGTACGCCAAATGCCCGCGCGACGTCGAGCACCACTGGCGAGGTCGCGATGACGCCGGCCGCACCTGCGATTGCGGCGACACGATCCTCGGTGCCCGCATTGGCGGGCAGGCGCTGCGCGCCCGGCAGTGCCGCGACGATTGCATCGGCGAAGTCGCCGTCGCCGGCGGCGGCATCGGCGACGAGCGCGACGACAGGTCGAGCCCCGAGCAGAGCCGCGAGCGGGGCTGTCGGCGTTCCCGCGGCTCCTTGCACGAGGATCGGTCGTGCGTCGTCCGGCCAGGCGTCGACGGCGCGCAGGAATTCGAGCCGGGCCGCGAGCAGTTCGGGCGTGAACAGCGTGGGCGCGAGCAGCGCCGGGTGCGCGGTCTCGGTCACGGGCGGACTGCCCGACGCGATCGCCCACGCCCTCGCAGACGTGTTCCGCAACCACGAGATGCGGTCGACGGCGATCGCGTCCTTCGGGGGCGTGAATGCTTGCGGCACGCCGAGGGCATGCCAGACGACGCGCGCCGGCGCACCGGGTCCGCGCAGCAAGCGCTCGGTGACCGACTTGTGCTTGTCGCCGAGATCGCCGAGATCGATGGACACGACGACCAGCGCGAGCGCGTCCGCGAGCTTGCGCTGGCCGGCGTCCAGCGACTCGAGCGATTCGAGCGGCTCGCTGCTGTCGGCCGCGAACGGCCGTTGGCCGCCCAACGGTGCGAACGCGCGCACGGCAAGATCCGGTCGACGTCTTTGGAGCTCGGAGACGACGACGCGCATCCGGAGCTGGGCACCGAGCGCGTCGACGTCGAACGCGCCCCACACGCCGATCGCGCCCGGCGGCCGCACGTCCGTTGTACTCATTGCCGCGCGCCGTTCGGCACAAGTGGTGTCGGGTAGGAGGGCCGGGGTGCGGCGAGGGCGGCGTCCAGCACCGCCGCTGCGACATGCTCGGGGCGCCATGCCGTGGCGTACGCGGTCGCCGCGCGCGTGAGCGACGTTCGATGCGGCTCGTCGGTGAGCATCCGCTGCACCGCGGTGGTGAGCTCGTCGACGCCGGCCGTGGGATCGACGAGCTCGACGACTCCGCGCGGCAGTTCGGCGGCGGTCGACACGTTCGTGATGACCGGGCGGCCGGCACCGATCGCGTCGGCCAGCGCGGCTGATCCTTCACCGTGCACGTGGCGACGCAGGAGCACGACGCACGCGGCGCGCGCCAACCACATGCGGTACGCGTCATCGTCGACAAACCCGGTGATCATCAACGCGTCTGCGCAGCCGAGCTCGGACGCGAGGGCGTGCAGTGCGTCGCGCTGTGATGCCTGGGCTTCACCGATGAACGCGAGCCGGGCCGAAGTGGGGGAAGGACCTGAACGCAGCGCGGCGAGGACCCGGACAAGGTCGTCGGGTTGCTTGATCGGGTCGACCCAGCCCGGTGACACGATCCAGGGTGGGCCGCCGTCGTCAGCCGCGACCATCGCGGGAAGCCGTGGCACCGCGAGCGGCACGACCGTGATCGGAAGCGCCGGCCGGCTCGACGCCTGCACGATCGCGCGCGCCGCCTCGGTGGTGACGAGCACCGCCCGCGCTGCCCGAGTGACCTCCTCGGTCATCGACAAGCCGGCCTCGAGATACGCCTCCGTGCGCCACCAGTCGTCGTCCCCCAACTCGGGAGCCTGCCGTCCCGCGCACCGCTCAACGGCCTCGCGCATACGGCTGCGCGCCACCGCGAGATCAGTGGCCGGATCGTCGGGCAGGAACATGCCGAACGATGTGAGGTAGAGCCCGGCGAGCGAGGCGTCGTGCAACCAGGCGACGCCCGGGACGCGACGAGCGAGATCGAGCGTTCGGCGGTGGTAGAAGCTGTTGCCGAGCGCGTAGATGACCGCGTCATACGAAGCCGCGCCGAACGTGCGGTCGAGGGCGCCGATCGGGAACCGGCGGACTGCTGCCGATGACGCCGGTGCGGCAGGTGGAACCGATCCTTCGACGAAGCAGTCGACAGTCGCGAGATCGCCGAGCGCCTCGACGACGCGCGCGGTGTACACGGCGACCCCGGACTTCGAGGGGGGAAACGGTCCGACAACGGCGAGTCGGGGTCGCGACGATCGCGCCCGGACCGGTCGTGCGCCTTCGAGCCGTTGGGCAGTCTCGTACGCCTCCACGGTCCGTTCGGCGACCGCGGTCCACGTGTGCCGGGCCGAGGCGCGCGCTCCCGCGGTGCGCAACATGGTGCGGAAGCCGTCGTCGGCGAGACCGCGTTCGAGCAGGGCGGCAAGTGCGTCGACGTTTCCGGTGGGGAACGTCGACGCGGGCTCGGCGAGCACCTCGGGGATGGCCGCGGCGTCCGACGACACCGCGGGGCATCCGCAGCGCGCGGCTTCGAGGATCGGAATGCCAAACCCTTCGGCTCGCGACGTGAACGCGAACAAGGCGGCGCGGCGGTATAGGCCGCGCAGCACGTGATCGTCGACCCGGCCCGTGAACAGCACGTCCAGATCTGTGAGCCCGCTCTCGGCAACGATCTTTCCCCATTGGGTACGCCCTTCGGGAGGGAGATCGCACACCACCACGAGCTGATGGCGCCCGCGCAGTTCAGGGGGCAGGCGAGCGAACGCGCGGATCAGCGTGTCCGGGTCCTTGCGTGCGTCGTAGCCGGACACCGACAAGATGTAGGGCCGGTGCAGCTCCGGCAGCGACACCGCGCCGTTACCGCGATCATCGCCCTCCGCGGGCGTGAAGAATGCGGAACCACCGGTTCCGGCGACGTGCACACGTTCCGGATCGACATCCAAGAGCCGTACTGCGTCCGCAGCCGTGTGCTCCGAGTTCGTCAAGACGATGTCGGCGTTGCGGACGAGCCCCGCCCGTCGGGCGAAGAAACTTCGAAGCGCGAGCGTCGTTTGATAGCGCTCGGGAAACTGGAACGGAATCGCGTCGTGCAACGTGACCGCAACGACGGTCGCGGCATCGAACGCGTGCGCGGCAACGACCTCGTCGGGCCGGCGTGTCGCCTCGAAGGGCGACACGATGTGGTACACGAGTGGTCCTGTCGCGGCGGCGGCACGGATTCGCTCAGGCGTGTTCCACGCCATCAACCCCGAGGTGCGTACGGCCTCGGGAACGACGTCGGCCGCGGCGGGAGCGACGGCCGGGTTGCACGCGAACGTGTGGACCGGCGCGTTGGCGTCGAGCAACGCGGCCGCGAGCTCGGCGGCATAGCGGCCGATCCCACGCGTCGCGTGCGCCTCGCTCTGCAACGCTTGGATATCGAGGACGATGCTCACGCGGTATCGCGGGCGTCCGTTGCTTCGAGACGCGCGGCGATGCGCTCGAGCTCGACCGTGAGCTCCACGAGCGTTGCCAGATCCGCGCTGAGCTCTTCGCGCGTCTCCGCGAGCTCCTGACGGACTGTTTCGACGATGCGGCGCGCGACCCACTGCTCGACGCGCGCGAGGACGGGCTCGGCCACGCGCTTGACACCCTTCCGGACATGGGCCGACATGCCGCCGCTTGGTGTCGACGCGACCGGTCGGTGGTTGGTCGACATGGCGGGGAATGTACCGTCGACGGGGTCGACGAGAAAGCCAGGTGCCCCAATGGGCGCGTTGTAGCCTGCCGCCGTGGACGCGTCCGAGTCCGACGGAGACGCCCGGCCGCTCGATCCGCTCGACGTTCGTGCCGCCGTCGCCGAGATCGAGCGCGAAGCGCGCGCCCGGCGCCGCGCCGGCGAGATCCCGAAGTCCTACGAGCGGGAACTCGACGCACTGTTCGAAGCGATCGCTCCGGTTGGTGCGCGCTACGACTCGGTCGAGGCCGTACTCGCGCAGACCGAGCGCATCGCGGGGTTCGACGTCACCGCGCCGACCGCGTCCAACATTCGGGGTGGCGCGCTGGTGAAGCGAGGCCTCCAACGTGCAGTCGGCTGGCAGTTCCATTTTTTCGCCAGCCAAGTGCAGGCCTTTGCATACTCGACACTGCGGGCCTTCCGGCTCCTCACCGATCGCGTGGTCGAACTCGAGCGCCGTCTCCCGGTGACCGATGCGCGCGTCGAGGCAATGGTGACGGTGGAACGCGACCACGTCGATATGGGTCCGTGGCTCGCGCAGATCACCTCGTGGTGCGCGGGAAGGCCGGGCCGCGTGTTGCATGCCGAGTCCGGCCCGGGCGCGCTCGTTGTCGCGCTCGACGAAGCCGGCATCGACGCATACGGCGTCGATCCGCGTGACGACGCGGGCGCGGTGGCCGACGCGGCGGGCGTGGAGACTCGCACGACAGGCGCGCTCGATCATCTCCGTTCCCTTCCGGCAAACGCCCTCGGAGGCTTGGTGCTGAGCGGCTGCGTCGACCGTTACGCGCTGGGCGATCAGCTCGAGCTGGCGAGGCATGCGATGCGCGTGCTCGCACCGGGAGGCCGGTTGGTGGTGCTCGGTGCCCATCCGCGTCACTGGGCGCTGCACGGTGATCCCATCACTGCCGACCTGACGTTCGGTCGGCCGCTTCACCCGGAGACGTGGACCCACGTGATCAGCGGGCTCGGATTCGGCGCCATTGAGCGTCACGACGGTGCACGCGCGACGTTCGGCGAACGAACGGCTCTGTCACCGGAAGTCGTCGCCGCGCTTCGAGACGTCGAACCGTTGCTGTTCCCACCGGAGGCGTTCGTCATCGGAGCCGTTCGACCCGCGGAGCCGGGCGAGCTCGACGTCTCCGCGTGACGTCAATACTCCAGGTCGTACCGTCGTTGGCGGCGCGGGACGCGATCGGCGGCCACGTGCTCGAGATCGACAAGACACTGCGCGACGCGGGGGTCGACACCGGGATCTATGCCGGCCGAGTGGACCCTCCTATGGCGGCCCACGCCCGACCGCACACCGACCTGACGCAACTGGCACCCCGGCGCGACCGATATCTGCTGTATCACTCGTCGATCGGCTCCCCGGTCGGCGAGTTTGTGCTCGAGCGGCCCGAACCCAAGCTCGTCGACTACCACAACATGACGCCCGCCGAGTACTTCGGCGCCTGGCAATCGGACGTGTTCGTCGAGCTCACGGCCGGTCGGCGGCAACTCGCTCGCTTGTCGAAGGTGACGTCGTTGGCGTTGGCGGATTCGGCGTTCAATGCGGGGGAGTTGGTGGGGTTGGGGTTTGGGCGGGTGTGTGTGGTCCCGATTTTGTTGGATGTGGAGGGGTTGTCTCGGGCGGGCGGATGTGCGTGACGGAGCGGTCGGAAGTGACCAAAGGCGCAGGTGGTTGTTTGTGGGGCGGGTGGCGCCGAACAAGGCGCAGCATGATGTGGTGAAGGCGTTTGCGTGGTATCGGCGGGTGTTTGATGCGGGGGCGTCGTTGACGTTGGTGGGTGGGGTGTCGGCGGGTTCGTATTGGTCGGCGTTGGAGCGGTTCGTCGACGAGTTGGGGTTGTCGGGGGCGGTGCGGTTGGCGGGGTCGGTGTCGGACGGGGAGTTGGAGGGGTTGTACCGGTCGGCGGATGTGTTCGTGTGTTTGTCGGAGCATGAGGGGTTTTGTGTGCCGTTGTTGGAGGCGATGGCGCATGGGGTGCCGGTGGTGGCGTTGGGTGCGGCGGCGGTGCCGGAGACGTTGGGTGATGCGGGGTTGGTGTTGGAGTCGAAGCGGCCGCCGTTGGTGGCGGAGGCGGTGGCGCGGGTCATGGGTGATGACGCGTTGCGGCGGGGGTTGGTGGAGGCGGGCCGCCACCGGCTGGAGCATTTCTCGTTGGCGCGTTCTCGCCAAACCCTCCTCGACGCCCTCCAACCCATCCTCGAACCATGACAGTCATCCATCAATTCCTTCCGACGTGGGAGCCGGGTGCCGTGGGCGCGCACGCGATGGAAGTTCGGCAGACGCGTTGACCGAGATCGGCGTACGTTCGGAGATCTTCGCCGACGATCGCAAGGGCGGGCTCGCCGTCGATGCCCACGACTTCCGCGCGTACGGCACGTCGATCGCTGCGTTCGCGGACGACGTGCTGATGTATCACGTCGCGATCGGCTCGGAGGTCGCGCAGTTCCTCGCAGCGCGTCCGCAGCGATTGATCGTCGACTACCACAACATGACGCCGCCCGAGTATTTCGACGCCTGGGATACGCGCATCGGGGAGAACCTCGAGCTCGGCCGTGATCAGCTGGCTGGCCTCGTACCGGTGACGTCGTTGGCGTTGGCGGATTCGGCGTTCAATGCGGGGGAGTTGGTGGGGTTGGGTTTTGGGCGGGTGTGTGTGGTCCCGATTTTGTTGGATGTCGACGCGTTGAGTGCTGGGCGAGCGTTTGGGCAGTTGTCCGCGGACGGTCGCGTACAAGTGACCAAACGGTCGGCGCGGTGGTTGTTTGTGGGGCGGGTGGCGCCGAACAAGGCGCAGCATGATGTGGTGAAGGCGTTTGCGTGGTATCGGCGGGTGTTTGATGCGGGGGCGTCGTTGACGTTGGTGGGTGGGGTGTCGGCGGGTTCGTATTGGTCGGCGTTGGAGCGGTTCGTCGACGAGTTGGGGTTGTCGGGGGCGGTGCGGTTGGCGGGGTCGGTGTCGGACGGGGAGTTGGAGGGGTTGTACCGGTCGGCGGATGTGTTCGTGTGTTTGTCGGAGCATGAGGGGTTTTGTGTGCCGTTGGTGGAGGCGATGGCGCATGGGGTGCCGGTGGTGGCGTTGGGTGCGGCGGCGGTGCCGGAGACGTTGGGTGATGCGGGGTTGGTGTTGGAGTCGAAGCGGCCGTCGTTGGTGGCGGAGGCGGTGGCGCGGGTCATGGGTGATGACGCGTTGCGAACGGGGTTGGTGGATGCGGGCCGCCACCGGCTGGAGCATTTCTCGTTGGCGCGTACTCGCCAAACCCTCCTCGACGCCCTCCAACCCATCCTCGACGAGAGTCGAACCCCGTGAACGTTGGGTTCGTCGTGCCGCGCTACGGCCTCGAAGTGCACGGCGGCGCGGAGCTTGCCGCGCGTCTGCTCGCCGAGCACATCGCCGCCCGGCCCGGTTGGTCCGCGGAGGTGTTCACGACGTGTGCCCAAGACGCCGCGACCTGGGCGGACGTGTACGCGCCGGGCACCATTGCCATCAACGGGGTCGCCGTACACCGGTTCCAATCGCGTTCCGGCCGCGGCACCGACTTCGCTGCCGCACGCACCGCGGCGTTGCGCGATCCCAGAACCGCGTCGTCGTCGGTCGCGGCCCGGTTCGTCGAGCAACTCGGTCCGGTGTGCCCGGACGCGGTCGACGCGGCCGCGGCAAGTACGTGTCCGGTCGTGGCCGTCGGGCCGTACCTCTACGACCCGACCGTGCGCGGCGTGGCGAAGCTGGGCGCGCGTGCCGTGTTGCACGGCGCCGCGCACGACGAGCCGGAGATCCGCTTGCCGATTTATCGCGAGGTGTTCGAACGCGCGGGCGCGCTCGTGCATTGGACCGAGCCCGAACAGCGCCTGGTGTCGGAACTGTTTCCCGCAACGATCACGTCACCGCAACTCGTCCTCGGTCTCGGTACTGCGGCGGGCGCGGGCGATGCGGCGACCGCGCGCCGCACGGTCGGTCTCGGTGACGAGCCATACGTGTTGTATGTCGGCCGCACGCTCGATGCCAAGGGCACGACGATGCTCGCTCGTTTCTTCGCGGCGTCGCGAGCGCGGCGTCGTGACCCGTTGCGCCTCGTGTTCGCGGGGCAGGTGATCGACCGCCCGCCGAGCGCTCCGGGCATCACGATTGCCGGTCCGGTTGACGATGCGACGAAGTGGGGATTGCTCCGCGGCGCGACCGCGCTCGTCCTGCCTTCGCCGGTCGAGTCGCTGTCGATCGTGCTCCTCGAAGCGTGGAGCGTCGGGACGCCGGTCCTCGTGAACGGCGCTTGCGCGGTCACCGTCGATCAGTGCGTACGATCGAGCGGGGGACTGTGGTTCGACAGCTTCGCAGCCTTCGACGTCGCGCTCGACCGTTTGACCGGCAACGCGCAGCTGCGCGCTCGTCTCGGTGACGCGGGCCGGGCCTTCGTCGAACGCCACTACACCTGGCCGGTCGTGATCGACCGTTACACACGATTTCTCGAACGGGTCGCGCCGGAGCGCCGCGGTCAGGTCGGTTTCCGGGCGACGTAAGTGAGGATGTAGCAGTTTTCGATGTCGCCGAAAACGCCGGCGTTGCGCAGGAATTCGTCCTCGGAGAACACGCCGCGCGTGACGGAGTCCGCGAGGAGATGCAGCCCCTTTGCCTCGACGATCTCGAAACCGGCGCGGCGGATCTTTTCGCTCAGCTGTTCGTGGGTGTATTCGATCTTGTGATCGGGGTGGATCAACGCATCACCGGTGTGCAACCGGCACACACGCCCATTTGGCGTGTCGAGACAGAGCAGACCGCCGGGCCGCAAGATCCGAAACGCGCCCTTCAGCAGGAGGTCCGCGTCGGATTCGAACACGTGCTCAATGCTCTGACCGCTGAACACCATGTCGAACGCCTCGTCGTCGTACTGACCGAGATCCGCCATCGAGTGGTAGCGGTACTCGACGGGTCCGAGCGGAGAGTCGACGTGCTCGGGCCGCGGACCTCGCGCGAAGAGCTCGTGTCGGTCGTCGGCCGGGAGGTCGACGATCACCAGCTGCTCGAATGAATAGGGCCAGCCGATGTCGACGAGCGCGCCGGCCGGGTTGCCTTGCGATGCACCACCAAGGTCGAGGATGCGATGGGCCGGTGGAAGGCTGCGCACCCACGCGATACGGGAGCGGTGGAGGGAACCGATGTGGTCGCGGGGCCGGCCGAGCGCCGCGAACTCCGCCGATGCGAGCATGGCGTCGACCACGCCGTCCGGCCCCAGCGTGCCGTCCTGCAGCTGGCGCGACCAATGGGTGAGGCCTTGCGCATCCGCCTCGCGGTCGAGCACGACCTGATACGCGGTGCGCACGAACCGCTCCGGTGGTGCGTGGCGGATATCGGTGCCGAACCGTCCGCGGGCGCCGGTGACGCGCCGGCGGACGCGGCGCCGGATCCGGCCGCCATATGCACGTGTGCGGCGCCACGCGCCCTCCATCGTCGAGCGTACGGAGCGCGGGGACTCGGACACGCGGACGATCAGATTGTCGAAGGAGCTTGTGATGAGGTCGCGGCGGGCGCGACTTCATCACGGTCGCGTGTCACGCGTACGACGAGATCGGCGAGCAAGCCGATCGCGATCACCTGGAACGCCGCGAACAGAATGAGCAACGTGTTGGTCGTGATGCGGTAGTCGTACTTCACGAAGTCGTAGATGAGCTTGCCGCCGCCGAGCGTGAGCAGCGCCATACCGACCGGGAGAAAGATGCGCAACGGGGCGTACGAGAGCACCATGCGGACGACCTGTGTGCCGTAGCGGCGCGTGTCCTTGATCGGGTGGAACTTCGATTCACCCGCGCGCTTCGCGTAGTCAATCGGTACGTACTTCACCGAGTAGCCACCCGACAGGAACGTCATTGTCATCGTCGTGACGCATGAGAAGCCCGCGGGCAGGTGACGGATGTATTGCCGTGCCACGTCGGTGCGAAAGGCGCGAAACCCGGAGTTCAGGTCGGGAATCTTCGTCTGGGTGAGGAAGCTCGCAAGTCTGCGAATGAACCATTTCGCAGGAACGCGGAGCCCCTTCATCGTTCCCTCTTCGGTCCGGCGGGCGCCGACCACCTGGTCGTATCCGTCGAGCTCCTTCACGAGCTGCGGGATCGTGTCGTTCGGATACGTCATGTCGACGTCGGTCCATACCGTGACGCGTCCCCGCGCCGCGGCCGTGCCGGCCTTGCGGGCCGAGCCGGACCCGCGGTTCTGCAGAAAGCGCATCACGCGCACGCCGTCGATCGTCGCCGCGAGCTCGCCGGAGCCGTCGGTCGAGCCGTCATCGACGACGATAATCTCGTAGCTGTACTCCGACGTGTCCATCGCGGCACGGATGCGGTCGACTTCTTCCCGGAGGTGCTCGGCCTCGTTGTACACCGGCAAGATGATTGTCACGTCGAGCTGGGCCCGCTCGCCCGCCTCCGCCCGCAATGAAGCGCCGGAGGTTGCCTGCTGAGTCATGGCAAAGAGCCTAGGGGACGGACGCGAGGGAGTGGTGCGTGCGAGACATCGAGGTGGTGCCGACCGCTATTCTAGACGAGGACCTCGAGACGCTGTCGATCACCCCGAGTGCGCCCGAGGAGGTTGACCTCGACGAACTCGGCCTCGACGAACCACGCTGGTTGCGCGTGCTTGCGTTCGGTGCGGCGAGCGCGGTGCTCGCGTTCGGTGTCGCCGGGTTGCTGCTCGCGGTTCTCGAGCGCGTATCGACCGGCACTGGCGTACGCGTTGGCCGTCGGATTGTGGATCGGCCTCGTTGCGCTGGTCTGGCCGCACATCGGGCGTCGGGCTGCGCCACAACGACGCGTACATGTTGCAGCCGCTGTCGGCGTGCTCGCAATCGTTGCGATCAGTGGTTGGCACGCGGCGCACGCGTCAGAGCACGTGCTCATCAACCGCGACGGCGGCGCGTACGAGAACGAGGGCCGCTGGATTCGCGCGCCACGGCACGCTCGAAACGAGTCCGGCAGTGGGTCCGTTCGCGTCGGAGAAGACCCTGGCGTATGACTCGTACGCCGTCTACGCGATGCCTGACGGCACGCTGCAGTTCCAGTTCGCGCACC
>CAWIMB010000002.1:0-3995207 GCA_963837155.1 uncultured Actinomycetes bacterium
TGTGGATCGGCCTCGTTGCGCTGGTCTGGCCGCACATCGGGCGTCGGGCTGCGCCACAACGACGCGTACATGTTGCAGCCGCTGTCGGCGTGCTCGCAATCGTTGCGATCAGTGGTTGGCACGCGGCGCACACGTCAGAGCACGTGCTCATCAACCGCGACGGCGGCGCGTACGAGAACGAGGGCCGCTGGATTGCGCGCCACGGCACGCTCGAAACGAGTCCGGCAGTGGGTCCGTTCGCGTCGGAGAAGACCCTGGCGTATGACTCGTACGCCGTCTACGCGATGCCTGACGGCACGCTGCAGTTCCAGTTCGCGCACCTGCTGCCCGCGCTCCTCGCGGAGGCCTACGCCGTGGGTGGCGATGCCGCGATGTTCCGGCTTCCCGAGCTCCTGTCGGGAGTCGCGCTGCTCGCCTTCTTCGTACTGGCGTGGCGACTCTTCCGAAGACCCTGGTTCGCAGTCGCCGCAACGCTCGCGTTCGCATTCTTGATACCGCAGGTGTCGTTCTCGCGCGACGCGTACTCCGAGATCCCGTCGCAGGTCCTCCTGTTCACCGCGTTGTGGCTCTTGACGACCGATCGCATTCTCCCCGGCGTTCGGTGCACGTTCGCGGCCGGCCTCTTCATCGGGGCACTGGAGGCCGTACGCATCGACGGCGCGGTGTTCCTCGTCGGGATCGCGCCGTTGCTCGCGATCGCGTGGCTTGCCGGTTCTCGCGGAACACGCGTCGCGCGCGCCGACACCTTGCGACGCATCGGCGCGTTCATCGTGGGCCTGGTGCCTGGCTTTGCGTTGGGCCTCGTGGATCTCATGCACCACAGCGGCTTGTACTGGGACGTGTTGTCGAAGAATGTGAAGACGACGCTCGCCGTATGCGTGGCGTCGCTGGTCGTCAGCGCGATCGCGGTCGCGCTGTGGCCTCGCGTCGCGGGCGTCGCGGCACGGGTGCCCGCCCGGCCCGTGGCGACCGCAGCCGGGATCTCGGTCGCCGGTGGCGGGCTTCGCCGTGTGGGCGCTGCGTGCGCAACTCCAGGAAATTCACGGCGTACCGGTGGAGCTGATCGCCAAGCTCCAGCAACAAGAGCACCAGACGGTGATCGACGCCACGCACCTTAACTTCGAGGAGTCGCTGAAATGGATGCAGTGGTACCTCGGGTGGCCGACGCTCGCCGCCGCGATCATCGGCGCCGGTGCGCTCGTCAGCGCGCTCCTCATGCGCCGTCAACTGCGAACGCTCGCCACCGCCGCCCTGCTCGCGCCGGCCTCGTTGCTGTATCTCTGGAAGGCCAAGGCGATCCCCGACCACGTGTGGGTGACCCGACGGTTCCTCGTGTCCGCGTTCCCGGCGCTCGTACTGCTGGCGTTCGGGTTGGCCGCGTGCATGTTCGTCCGGAGGCGTGGGCCCTGGACGCGTGTTGCGCGCGTTGCCGCGGTCACGATCGCCGTGGTCGGCGTCGCGTATCCCGCGTACGCGCTGCGGCCCGTCCGGGACATGTCGGAGCAACGCGGGTATCTCGCGGTCGTGCACGACGCGTGCGACGCGCTCGGGCCCCACGCCGCAGTCGTGGTGCTCGAGCGGGACGCGAGCGATCTGTTCGATGACTGGATCCCGCAGGCACTCCGCGGCTGGTGCGGCGCCCAGGTCGCGATCATGCGCGGCGCACCCGACGCCCCCACCCTGCAGCGCCTCGCCCGAGGATGGGACACGATCGGCAAAAACCTGTACGTCGTTGGCGTTGCGGAGGAACCGGTACACGCGGCCGTCCCGGGTGCGCCCGTGACCACGACCGTACGCGCAGTCAACACCCGCCAACTCGGCGACACGCTGACGCGGCGACCCGACAGATATGTGACCCAAAGCCTCTCCATGGTCATCGCCGCGTTCCGCCCGGCTGAGCAACACCCGGGTAGGTTCCGATCCCGTGGTCCTCGTTACCGCCCTGCTCGTCGTCGGCGTCGCGTGCGGCATCGCCGCGTGGTTCGTCGTTCGCGAGGCCGGGCGCATGGCCGTCGAGCCACCGCCGCCGGTCTTCGACCTCGAGGAGGCCTACGACTGGGTGGTCGAGCACGTCCCGGATGTCGTCGCGGCGACCCTCACCCCGCACGACGTGCGGCGCATCTTGGACTTCCAGCTCGAGTTCTTCCAGCGCAAGGGCGTGGCCGGAAACGGCTCGTCATCGCACCCGCCGGGCGACGTGGTCGTCGGCGGCGCCGAGACCGTCGAATACATCCTGACCAGGGCATCTGAGACCGGCGAGCCGTACCTGCCCGAGCAGGTGCACGCAGTCATCGAGACCCAGTTGGCCTACCTCCGGGCAATCGGCGCAGTCGGTCCCCAAGCCGAGGAACCGCCGCCGCCCGGGCCGCCGCCGGCGTGAAACTGCTTCGGGCCGGGGCCGGAATCTGGTACAACTTTGCTACCGAGGAAAGGAGGTGGTCCAACACATGCATGATAAATCTGGGACCTCGGAGGTGCGCGGCCGCTAGGCCGTAACCACTCGACTGGACCACCTGGCGGAGTCCAAACCGCCGCACCGCCGTCGTCGCTCCGGGATTGGTCCCTCCGGGCAAAGGCACGACGGATTCCGACGCAGTCGAAAAGGATCGGGGGGCGCTTCGGCGCCCCCCGATCTCGCGTCCGGCTCGCTCTTGCCGCTCTCGGCGCTGCGCGCCAGGCCGCTGGGCCCCGGCTCGCTACTCGGCACGGTACGTGCCTCGCGGCCGCTCGCCTTCGGCTTTTCCGCTCTCGGCGCTGCGCGCCAGGCCGCTGGGCCCCGGCTCGCTACTCGGCACGGTACGTGCCTCGCGGCCGCTCGCCTTCGGCTTTTCCGCTCTCGGCGCTGCGCGCCAGGCCGCTGGGCCCCGCCTCGCTGCTCGGCACGATACGTGCCTCGCGGGCGCTCGGCTTAGTCTCTTCCTGATGGCTCGTCCGGGACGCTTCGAGCACCACAAGTACATGGGCGACAAGCGGACGCTCGTCGTCTACGACCTCGATCTGTACCAAGAGGAAGCCGACGTCACCGCCGAGGTCGACGACGTGCTCGAAGCCGAGACGTTCCTCGCCTTCGGTCCCGACACGATCGCCGAGGCGCGCAACCGCGGCTACCGCCCGCACCGCTCGATTCGCAGCGCGGCCGAGACCGGCTAGCGGAACACCTCTTCGCCGAGCGCCTCGTAGATGCCCTTGCGCTTGGCGTCGAACGCGACATCGGAGAGCGCGAGGTGTGACGGCAGCGCGGCGGGGTCGGCCGGGAGTCCGTCGTACTTCACCCACGACGTGCACCCGCCGTAGTCGTCGTGCCATTTCACGGTCAGCGGTTCGTCGAGACGATGCACCCGCAGCACGAGCACCCACAATGGATCGCGCCGCTTCCAGCTGAACCGCGAGCTCACATAGTCCGCGGTCCAGATCAACTTGGAGTCGAGCGCCTCCACCTGCTCCGGCTCGGTGATGGTGGCGACGTCGACGACGTCGGCCCATCCATGCACCGTGATCGGCTCACCCACCGGGGACGCCGCGGCGAGGTCGATCCAATGCGCATAGGCGGGCTTCAACAGCTCGGTCTTCTGGTGCTCGGCGGTCGGCGACAGCCAGAACCGTTGCGCCGGCAGGTCGAAGTGGCGCCCGTCCTCGCGCAGGCCGCCCTTTCGTACGTCGACGATCTGCTCGCCCTCGAGCAGCGCGTGCACGACCACCGCCCATTCCTTGAGTGCCGGTGTGGTCCCATTCGTCGTCGCGCTGGTCACGCGGGCCAGGATAACGGCCTCGATGGGGTGGGAACGCCGCGAAGCACACGAGCCGAAGGCTGCGATGCGAGCAAGTGGGTCGGGATAAACATGGAAGAGATCCTTTCTGAAGGGTTGCGTCTCGGCGCGCATTTCGCGTGGCCGTCCGGCATGACGCGCGTGCCGGCGCTGCTCGTGCTGCCCGGGTTTCCGCGCGGACCCGGCGGTGCCGCGACCGTCGGGAACACCGACCAGACGTTGTGTGATCGGGTCGCGCGCGAGGCGGGATGGGCCGGCCTCACGTTCAACTTTCGGGGAACGGGCCCGTCCGAGGGTGATTTCTCGATCGAAGGGTGGCTCGCCGACGTTCGGGCCGCGATCGACGCGCTCCACGCCCGCACCGATCTCACGGGCGTGTGGATCGCGGGTTTTCGTCTCGGCGGCACACTCGCGATCGTCACCGCGGCCGACGACGAGCGCGTTCGGGGGATCGCAACCTTTGCCGCCCCCGCGTCATTGCACACGTGGGTGCGCGATCCGCAGTGGTTCCTCGAATACGCACGGCGCACCGGGGTGCTGCGCACGGAGGACTATCCCGCCGACCCCGCGGCATGGATCCGCGCAATCGCGAACCTCGACCCGATCGAAGCGGCCAAGCGAGTAGGGCCCCGGCCCTGGTTGCTCTTGCACGGCAGCGCGGACGACGTGGTGCCCGTCGACGACGCGCGGTTCCTCGCCGAGGCTGGCGGCGACGGCGTCGACCTGCGCATCGTGGCCAACGGTCCGCACCGGCTGCGCCACGACCCGCGGGCTATTGCCGCGCTCCTCGGCTGGCTCGACCGCCAAGAGCCGTAGCGCTGCGCCTACGGCGCGCGTGCTTCTTGGAGCACGGCGTCGAGCGTGACGTCGATCGTGTGCTCGGGTACCCATCCCGTCGCGGCGCGCAGTTTCGATGGGTCGCCGACGAGCGCGGGCACTTCGACCGGCCGGAGCAGCGCGGGATCGGTTTCGACGCGCAACGGTCGCCGCGCTCGCGCGACCAGGCGATCAACGATCTCGCGCACCGAGATGCCCGCACCGCCGCACACGTTGTAGACCTCGCCGGCCACCCCGTGCTGCATCAGCAGCCGGTACGCGCGTACGACGTCGCGCACGTCACTGACGTCGCGCACCGGATCGAGAGCACCGACGGCAACGGCGTCCGTGCCGTCGCGCTCGGCGGCCACGATCCGACGGGCGAGCGCCGGTATCAGGAACGTCTCGAGCTGGCCGGGGCCGGAGTGCGAGAACGGCCGCACGCGGATCGTCTCGAGGCCCGCGCCGAGCCACGCTTGCAACGCGACGTACGACGCCCCCACCTTGCTCGCCCCGTACGGCGTGATCGGGCGGAGCGGAGCGTCCTCCCGCAACGGAAGATCCGCCGGGTTCACCCGGCCGTACTCCTCAGCGCTGCCGACAACGAGTACCCGTTGCACGTCTGCAGCGCGCGCGGCGTCGAGGACGTGTTGTGTGCCTTCGACGTTCACGCGCAAGCACCCAGTTGGGTCGCGCCACGACGCGGCAACATCGGAGCGGGCCGCGAGGTGGTACACGACGTCGGGGCGGTGGCGCATCAGCGCGTCTGCAACGACGCTTCGATCGGTGATGTCGAACCCGCCGCCTTCGTTGCCCGGGTCGATGACCTCGTCACCGGCGGCGCGCAGGTGAGCGCACAGGTGCGGACCCACGAAGCCTCCCGCTCCGGTGACGAGCGCCCTCACGCGGGGGCACGCCTCGTCACGGTCGCGCGCTCGTACGCGTCGAGGTGACCTGCAACGCTTCGGTCCCACGTGAACTTGGCGGCCCGCTCCGGACCGTCTCGCCGGAGCCGCGCGGCCAGCGCGTCGTCGCCCAGAACCTGGCCCAGTGCGCGGCCGAGTGCGCCGGCGTCGTGAGGAGGAACGAGCAGCGCGGCATCGCCGACGATTTCCTCGATGGCCGAACCGCGCGTGGACACGAGCGGGGCTCCACACGCGAGCGCTTCAAGCGCGTTAAGGCCGAAGCCTTCCTCGAGCGACGGGTACGCGACTGCCGTCGCGCGTCGAAAGAGCGACACAAGGGTGTCGTCGGGGAGGTAGCCCGGGCGCAGTATTCGCGTCGACACACCGCTCGTCGCGATCGCGTCGCGTACTTCCGTCACGCCCCAACCGTCGCCTCCCGCGATCACGAGACGGAGGTGGGGGCGATCGTGGGCGATGTCCGCGAACGCGCGCACGAGCGTCGGCACGTCCTTGCGGGGCTCGAGCGTTCCCGAGAACGCGATGTAGGGCGGAGCGATGCCGTACGGAGCGAGTGCGGCGTCGTCGCCGTCGGCGCGGTTCGCGGCGGGCTTGAACCGGTCGTGATCAACGCCGTGCGGTACGACGACGACCTCACCGCGCGTCTGACAGTTGGCGCGCAGGCGCGCCGCGGTGAATTCGCTGACGCAAACGACGACGTTGGCGCGTGAACAAGCGACGCGGATCATCCGGCGGAAGTACGCGACCTTCGCCCGTTCGTGCCATTCGGGGTGGTCGAAGAACGTGAGGTCGTGCACCGTGACGACGGTCGGGACCGAAGCACGCACCGGCATCGTGTAGTGCGGACCGTGCCACACCTCGGGTCTCACTGCGCGCGCGAGCCTGGGCGCGCCAACCTGTTCCCACACGAGCCGCAACGGCCGGCGATCGGGTGCTTCGGCGTGGACGACAGCTCGCGGCGTGAGCGACGACCAGCGCGCCTCGTCTGCCCGGCGGGTGACGAGATGTAGGTCGACGTCACCGCGAGCATCGAGCCCTCGGGCCAGCGCGATCGTGTAGACGCCCGCACCCACGGGCTTGTCCGGTACGGCGGAGACGTCGAGGAGGACTCGCACGGGCGAAGTCTAGGAACGGTCGCGGGTCAGCGCGCGTGCGTAGGCGCGTGCGTGGGCTTCGGCCGAACGCTCCCATGTCAGCTCGGCCGCGCGCGCGCGAGCCGCGCGGCGGAGCTCGTCGCGGAAATGCTCGTCGTCGATCGCCTGGTCGATCGCCTGGACGCACGCATCGACGTCACGAGGCGGAAACAGCATCCCCGCACCACGCACAAACTCCTCCATCGCCGAACCGGTCGTGACGAGCGTTGCCGCGCCGCGTGCCATCGCCTCGAGGGCAGGGAGGCCGAAGCCTTCGTACAGTGACGCGACACAGAACACCTCGGCTCGACGGTAGAGCGCGTCGAGCACATGCCAGGGTTGTGCGCCGAGCACACGCACGAACGAGCGGTCGAGCCCGCTGACGTGGCCCCAGCCGCGTGGGCCGACGGCCACGAGTGTCAACCCGGGGTGACGGGAGCGGAGCTGCAGGACCGCGTCACTGATCGTTGCGAGGTCCTTGCGCGGTTCGACGGTGCCGACGGTGAGCACGTACGGCGGTCGCACTCCGGCGCGCGCGATCGTCGTGTCGATCTCCTCGGGATCGCGCGGCGCCGGTGGGTCGACCCCGAATTGTGCGACCTGCAAACGGTCGGCTGTGAAGCCCTCGCGTTCGAGCTCACGATGCGTGAACGCGGACGGTACAACGATCAGCGTCGCGTCACGGCGAGCGAGCTCGAGCCCGCGCGTATGGAACCGCGTGCCCCGGCGAGTCGTCACTTGCGGGATGCGCATGAATGCAATGTCGTGCACGGTCACGACGAGAGGCGTGCGCCCGACCGGTGGGACGGCGAGGCTCGGCGCGTGCACGAGGTCCGCATGCACGCGCACCATTGGCCGGCGCACCCGGTGCCACAGCTCGTAGCGAACGCTTCCGTGCGGACTACCGAGGTCGATCCACGGCACGCGCGGCGCGACGCCGGCCGGCCGTGCGCCCGCCGCGAAGGCGATCGGATCGACGCCGACCGCGCCGAGCCGGTCGAGCATCGCCCGCACGTAGCGCCCGATGCCACCCGGCACGGGTTGCAGCAGCTGCCCCGCATGAAACGCGACCCCGGCATCGCGGTTCAGTTCCCGGCCAGGCGTCGATAGCAGGACACGAGCGCACGCGCGGTGTCGTCCCAGGCGAAGGCGCGGACCCGGTCACGCCCACGACCCACGAGCTCGGTACGCGTCGCGTCGTCGGTGATCACCCGTTCGAGCTCGTCGGCGAGCGCGTGCTCGTCGGTCGGTTCGACGAGGAGAGCGGCGTCACCGGCGACCTCGGGGATCGAGCCCGCGCGCGCGGCGACAACCGGCACGCCGACACTCATCGCCTCGAGCACAGGGAACCCAAAACCTTCGTAGATCGACGGGTAGGCGAGCACGCTCGCGCGTTCGAGCAGCGCCCGGCGAGCCGCGTCACTGACACCGCCTGTGATCACGACGCGCGATCGTGCCGCCGTGGGCAAGCGGGCGACCGCGTCGTCGATCGCGGGTCGTGCGGGGCCGTCGTGCCCGACGATGACCAGCCGGAGGTCGTCGTGGCGGGCTGCCAGCTCGCCGAACGCGCCGACGAGGTGGGGGAAGTTCTTGCGGGGCTCGAGCGTGCCGATAGCCAGCACGAACGGCGCGCCGTCCAGCTGCGCGCCGATCTCGTCCGGCAAGGCGGACGCGTCGCCGAGCGCCGGCACGCCGAGCGGGATCACGACGAGCCGGCCCGCCGCTCGCAGGCGCCCACCGAAGATCTCCTCGATCTCGTCGCCGACGAACTCCGAACCCGTGTGCACGGTGGCTCCTCGCCGGATCGCCCGGCGGACGATCGGCTCGAAGGCCCGCACCTCCGGCGTGCAGAGCTCCGGGTAGCGCACGAACGAGCAGTCGTAGATGCTCACGAGCGTCGGCAACGCGCTCGGTGGCGTGAGGTAGTTGGTTGCGTGCAACACGCGCGCCGGCCGTAACCACCGGTCGATGCGCGGTATGTCGGCACGTGCCCAGGCGTACAGCAACACGCGTGCCGGAATCGGCACGAATCGCGTGTCGGCGGGAACGTCGGTGCGGTGACGTCGCGTGCGAGCGCTCAGCGTGTACGGCACGAGTTCAGGGCCGGCTTCCAACGCGCGAAACGCGGCAATGATCTGTGCGGTCGCGACGCCGACGCCGCTGCGCGCACCGATCATCGGAGTGACGTCGATTGCGACCGTCGGACGCGCTGGTCGGGGACACGGCGAGCCTTCGTAGCACACCCGGCGCGCTCGAGGGTGCCGATGTACACACCGGGGTGCGCGTGTGATTGCCTGTTGGCTTCGAACGAGGGTGGATTCACCGATGATCCCTGGTGGAGAACTGGGGGAGGTTCGTGCCGCAGGACGAGAGCCACCAACCCAACCGCCTCATCACTCGGCGCGCGGCCCTGCAGCTCGGTGCCGGCGCGGGCGCCGCGGCGGTTGCGGCTCCCTACCTCGGCCACCTGGGCGACGGCAGCGGTGTCTTCGATCTCGGTGACGCCCAACCGGCGCTCGCGCTCAATATCAACTGGCCCGTGCCGCGCATCGTCACACGCGCGCAGTGGGGAGCGAACGAAGGGTTGCGCAGGTCGGGACAGGTGTACGACTCGTCGATTGCAAAGATCATCGTTCACCACACCGGAACACCGAACGACATCACGAACTACGCGAGCCTCGACGCGGGGCATTCTCGCCAACGAGACCGCCGGTGAATACATCGATATCGCGTACAACTGGCTGATCGGCCCCGAACGGCAACCTCTACGAAGGGCGATGGGCGCAGGACTATGCCGCCGGCGCGCCCCACATCGGCGAGCGCAACGGCGCCAACGTACGCGGCGCGCACGCGATCTACCACAACTCGCGGACGATCGGTGTCGCGTTGATGGGCAACTACGAGATCGCCGATCCGTCGACCGGCGATGATCAATACGCTCGTGAACTTTCTCGCGTGGAAGTGCGCGCGTTGGGGGCTCGACCCGCGCGACCGCGGTGCGTACAACGCGTCGAACGGCGCCGTCGAAAATCTGTTCCATATTTGTGGTCACCGCGACACGTCGGCGACTGCCTGCCCCGGCATACGGGTGGAGTCGATGCTCCCGGCGATCCGTCGAGCGCGTTGCGGGTCGTCTGCTCGGCGGCGGTTACTGGATTGCCTCGAGCGCGGGGCGCGTCCTCCCGTTCGGCGGCGTTCCCGCCAGCGGCGACGCGCACCCGCACAAGGTCGTGGCCTTTGCCGGGCATCCCGGGGCGCAGGGCTACTGGCTGGCGGGACCGGACGGCTCAGTGTACTCGTTCGGTAAGGCCCTTTACTACGGGGGGATGCACGGGAAACGACTCGCGGCGCCGATCGTCGGGATGACATCGACGCCATCGGGCAACGGCTACTGGCTCGTTGCCGGGGACGGCGGGATCTTCTCGTTCGGCGCCGCCAAGCTTCCACGGCTCGACCGGCGGCATGCGACTCAACGCCCCGGTGCTCGGGATGGTGGCGACGAGAACGGGCAAGGGTTACTGGCTGTACGCCCGGGACGGCGGGGTCTTCTCCTTCGGCGACGCCAAGTTCCACGGTTCGACGGGGGGCATCCGGCTCTGGCAGCCCGTCGTGTCGATGGCGGCCCGGCCCCAGGGTGACGGCTACTGGCTGGTTGCGGCCGACGGCGGCGTGTTCGCGTTCGGCAAGGCCCCGTTCCACGGCTCCGCGGCCCTCTACCCGTCGCCGTCGCCGTGCGTCGGGATGCTGGCGTCGACGAGCGGCAAGGGCTATGTCCTGTTGCGTCAAGACGGATCGGTGTGGGCGTTCGGCGACGCTCCGTACCTCGGCGGGTGCGAACGGTCTCTCGACTCGAGCGCCATCGGCATCGCCGGCCGGCTCAAGCCCTTCTAACCGGACATTTGCGGGCGGCCGCGCTTTACGCGGACGGGATGGTTGGCCATCGCGAGCATCTCGTAGTCGCCCGAGCTGTCGCCGTAGGCCCACAACACGAGTTTCTCGCCCTCTCGCATCGCCGAGATGCGCGCGGAGGCGCTTCGCTTTCTCGGGCCCGCGGCAGTTGCCGCCGACCAGCTTGCCGGTACAGCGTGCGTCGGGGCCGACCTCGAGTGTCGTAGACAAGATGTGTGCGACGGCGAGCGATCGTGCGACTTCTTCGAGATACACATCGAGTGACGCGGACACGATGACGATGCTCGTGCCCCTGTTGCGCGATGCCAGGTGAGCCGCTCCCGCATCTCGGGGCCGACCCGAACGCTGCGCGCGTACACGCGACCCGCCTCGCGCAGCTGGTCGTCGGGAATACCCGCGAGCAAGCCGACTGAGCAGTCGCTCCTTGGCTTCGTCGCGGTCGCGGCACCAGCCGGTGGGCATGCGATGGCCGAGGGCGGCCGCGACGCGGGGCCAACCGACGACCGAGGCCAGGAACGGCAGGAGAGTGTCGCGGCGGGTAAGCGTGCCGTCGAAGTCGAAGGCGGCGACCGTTCGAGTCACGGCGTCACAGGGGGAGACGGCGGAACACGGCGCGTGGGGTGTGCCGCAGCACGATCATCACGTACCGGAGCGCGGCGGGCACCCAGACCACTTCGGTGCCGCGCGCGATCGCGTGGACGATCGCGTCGGCGACGTGCTCGGGTGTCGTCGACAGCGGTGCCGCCTCGAGCCCTTCGGTCATCTTCGTGTGCACGAAGCCGGGGCGAACGATCGTCACCCGCACGCCGCTCCCGGCGAGCGAGGCCGCGAGGCCCTGGTAGTACCCGTCCACCGCGGCCTTCGACGAGCCGTACACGAAATTCGATCGACGGACGCGCTCTCCGGCGACCGACGAGAGCAGCACCAGCGTGCCGTGGCCCTGGGCGCGCAGTCGTTCGACGAGGGGAACGGTCACCGACACGACCCCTGTGTAGTTCGTTTGCACGGTCTCGAGCGCGGCAGCCGCGTCATGCTCGGCCCGCTCCTGGTCGCCGAGCACGCCGAAGGCGACGAGCACGACGTCGAAGTCGCCGAAGCGGTCGAACGTGGTGCGGACGAACGCTTCGTGCGACGCGAGATCGGTCGCGTCGAACGCGACCGTGTGCACCTCCGACGCGCCCGCCGTCTTGAGCTCCGCCGCCGCGCCGTCGCACGCTTCGGGCTTGCGGGCCGCGAGGACGACGCGTGCAGCGCGCTGCTGCACGAGCTTGCGGCAGGTCGCGAGCGCGATGTCGGATCCGCCGCCGAGCACCAGCACCGACTGCACTTGTCCGAGCGCGTCCTTCACGACGGGTTCCTTTCCGAGCCGGTCAGGCCGAGCCGGCGCTCCATGTCGCTATGAAGCACGTTGTTGGGGTCAAGCGTTGCCCGCGCCTCCCGCCAGCGGTCGAGTTGCGGATACATCTCCTCGAGCAAGTCCGCACGGAGCCGCGAGTCCTTGCTGAGATACACGCGGCCGCCGGCCGACACCACCAGTTCGTCGAGGCCGTCGAGCAGCTCGCCGAGCGTCTCGCTGGTCGGGATGTCGAGGGCGAGTGTCCATCCTTCGATCGGGAACCCGATCATCGAACGGCTGGCGTGCTCGAAGCGCTTCAGCACCGCGAGGAACGACGGCGTGCGAGCGGCGCTCAAGCGTTCGAGCGCGACACGCACGACATGCTCGGCGCCGTACGGAACGACGAACTGATACTGCACGAAGCCGCGCGATCCGTAGATGCGATTCCATCCCGTCACCATGTCGAGGGTGTGGAAGAACCACTGGATCGTCTCGATGTCACGACGCTGGCGCGCCGGCGTGCGGCGGAACCAGAGCTCGTTGAACGCCCGGATAGAGAGCGCGTTCAACATCCCGTTTGGGATCCACGGCGGTGTCGTTACCAACGTGCGCGGCGCGTAGCCGCGCGTGCCGTCGATCGCTCGGACGCCGGCAGCTCGTCGAGCGTCGCATGATTGCCGCGGGTGAGCACCGAGCGCCCAAGGTTGCGGCCCGAGGCCATGCAATCGATCCATGCGACCGAGTATCGGTACTTGTGATCGCTCTCGAGCATGCGGGCCATGCAATCGTCGACGTCCCGGGCGTGTTCCGTGTCGCACGCGATGCGCGAGGTCTCGACGGGCTGGAGCCGGATCGTCGCGTCGGTGACCACCCCGGTGAGCCCCATGCCGCCGGCCGTCGCCCAGAACGCGTCGGGGGTGCCGTCGGGATCGAGCGTCGTCACCCCTTGGGCGGGCGTGACAACCTGCATCCGGTCCACGTAGTCGGCGAAGCTCCCGTGCCGGAACTTGCCGTGAATGTCGGAGGCGATCGCGCCGCCGATCGTCACGAAGCTGGTGCCCGGCATCACCATCGGGAACCAACCGAGCGGCAGGAGCACGCGGATCAGCGTGTCGAGACTCACACCCGCTTCCGCGGTAACAAGGCCCTTCTCGACGTCGAGCCCGAGCACTCGGTCGAGATCGGTACACAGCACCACGTCGCCGCCGGCGTTCTGGGCGGCGTCACCGTAGCTGCGACCCAGCCCGCGCGCGATCACGCCGCGCGCGTTGGGTGCAGCGACGCGTGCCACGACCTCGTCGAGTCGGCGGGGCGTGTGCACGATCGTGTGGGTGGGCGCGGTCCGGCCCCAGCCGGTGAGCAGCTGTTCCTCGGACACGTTCAGGAACCCATCACCGCAATGCCGAACAGCAGTGCCCACAGGGCACCGAGCACGAGGAGCACGCGATCAGACAGTACGAGCTCCTCGGGCGCGCCCCCGCCACCCTGTTCGAGCAGCAAGGCGTAGCGCAAGATGCCGAGCACGAACGGCACGATCGACAGCTGGAACCACACCTGGCTCCCCACTGTCGCTGACTTCTCAAAGGCCCACAGGCAATACGCCAGCACGGTCACGCTCGATGAGACTGCGCGCACGTAGTTCAAGTATGAGCGCGAGTACATCTCGAGCGCACGGCGGTGTCCGACCGCGCCGTCGCCCAGCTCGACGAGCTCGGCGTGCCGCTTGCCGGTGACCATGAACAGCGACGCGGAGCCGGCAACGATCAAGAACCACGGCGAGATCGTGACCCCGACGGCGACACCGCCGGCGATCGTGCGCAGCACGAATCCCGACGCCACGCACGCGAGATCGAGAACGGCTTCGTGCTTCAACCAAAGGCTGTAGAGCATGGTCTGCACGAGGTAGCCGCCGACGATGAATGCAAGCTGCCAGCGGGCCGCGAAGGAGAGCAGGATCGACGCGACGATCAGGACGATGCCGCCGACCACGGCCGTGCGCACTGAAACCGCGCCGGACGCGATCGGGCGGAATCGTTTCGTCGGGTGGCGCCGGTCGGCCTCGACGTCGAGCGCGTCGTTGATGTAGTAGGTGCCGCTCGCGGCCAGGCAGAAGCACACGAATGCGATCGCGGTGCGGTAGAGCGACAAGGGCTCGCCGAGCACGCCGGCGGCGCCGGGCGCGGCGATGACGAGCACGTTCTTCACCCATTGCTTCGGGCGGGCGAGGCGCACCAGGGCCGGAAGCCCGCCGCGCACCGGCGCCACGGACGGCTCGGGCGCAGGAACGTTCTCGGCAGCCGTCACGTCACCCCCGGCCTCAAATCTCGAGCGGTTCGTGCTCGACGACCTCGACGAGGTCCTCGAGATGGCCCGCACCACGCCGCATCCGCAGCATGAGGAACACACCACTGAGCAGCGCCGCGACGCCGCTCCCGACCAGGAACCCGACCTCGTTGCGGAGGAACAAGTCGTCACCTGCGATGAAGACCGTCGCGACAAAGGCGGCAACGCCTGCGATCCATCCGATCGCGTTCTCGCGGTACGCCTTGAGCGCGATCAGGCCCTGCGCCAGAGTCAGCGCCAGGATGAACAGCGTCATACCCCCGGTCAGCAACAGCATGTCGAGGTGGCCGAGGTTCCATTTCGTTGGGAACAGCTTCTTGCCGATCGTCGGCCCGATCAACGCGGCGACGACCGTGCCCGTGACGCACAGACCGACGACGATTGCAAGCAGCTGGGACATCCCGGTGCGGAAGTCGTCGTGCTTGCCTTCGCTCGCGAGCCGTGCCAGTTTCGGCAACAGCGCCGCCTGGATCGCCTGGAACATCAGCAACGGGATCCGGGCGACGAAGACCCCGGTGATGAACCCCGCCGTGATCGTGTGGCGTTGTGCGTCGGACGCGAGCACCAAGACACCGAACGCGGCGCTGTACGACAGTGCCTGTAGGAAGATCGACGCGACGAGCAGCAGGGCCAGCGCGCTCGAAGATCTCGGAATAGGGAGCGTCCGGACCCGGGGTGACGAGCCCGCGCTGCTTCCACAACGCGATGACGACCGCGATGATCGGCGGGATCGCGAGGACGAAGCCCCACCATCCCGGCGACTTCGACGCGATGACGAACAGGACGATGCAAAGGATGATCCGCGCGCCACCTTCGGCTCCGAGCATCAAGCCGTAAGGACCGAAGCGTCCGTTCCCCGACAGCGCGCCCCGTGAGATGTACGCGACGTAGTAGCCGACGATCGCGATGACGAGCCCGATCATCAACTCGCCGCGTCCACTGAACAGCTCGTTGACGATCGGGACGTACGCGGCCAGGCATCCCACGATCACGGCAACGGCGAGGATGCCGCCGAGCTGCGCGGCTCGCTTCACGAGCGGTCCGCCACCGATGTCGCGCGCGTGCCGGTGCGACAGCGAGCGTCCGACTTCCTGCTCGAGGGGCTGGAAGAGTCCCGGCGTGACGACGAAGATGATGATCCACAATGCGTTCAGCGACGTGTAGTCGTCACCCGTGAGGCGTTTCGCCGCGAGGATCTGGAAGCCGTACGCGGTGATGCCGAGGACGATGAGACCCGCGGCGAGGGCGTAGGTGCCTTCGGGGACCGGCAGCTTCTTGGCGGCCCCAACCAACCGCTGAGCGCGTTCAGTCACGAACGGGAGAGGTTAGTCGTGCCCTCGGGACCGCTCGGCAGCGGGGCCAGGGGTAGGTTTGGTAGCTGATGAGCCTGAGCACGAGGACGTACATCATCCTCGCTGCGCTCACCGGTTTGGCGATCTTGGTGGCGTTCGCCGTGCAGGTCATGGGCGCCCGCTGAGCAACGACAGGAGCGGCACAGTGCCGGACGATTTCGACCTTGTCGTCCTCGGTGGCGGGCCCGGCGGCTACGCAGCCGCGCTCTACGGCGTGTCCGCGGGACTGAACATCGCGATGGTCGAGGAGCAGCGCGTTGGTGGCACGTGCCTGCACCGAGGATGTATTCCCGCCAAGGAGCTGTTGCAGACCGCCGAAGTGCTGCGCACTGTCCGCGATGCGGCCGAGTTCGGCGTGCAGACCTCGGCACCCACGCTCGACCTCGCGACGTCCCACACGCGCAAGCACGCGGTGATCGACCGCCTGACCTCGGGCCTCGAGACGCTGCTCAAGGGTCGCAAGGTGACGGTCGTGCCCGGGACCGGCACGCTGGCGCCCGATGCCAGGACCATCCAGGTCTCCGACGGTTCAGAAATCCGGGGTCGGAACGTGCTGATCGCCACCGGGTCGTCGCCGCGGTCGCTCCCGCTTCCCGGGCTGGATTTCGACGGCACGCGCGTCATGTCGTCCGACCACGTGCTCGAACTGCCGGACGTGCCGCGCCGGGTCGCGGTGATCGGCGGCGGCGCCATCGGCTGCGAGTTCGCTTCGTTCCTCGTCGACGCCGGCGCCGAAGTCACGCTCGTCGAGGTGCTCCCGCAGATCCTCGCCGGTGTCGACCAGCAGGTCGCCCAGACGGTCGCGCGCGCGTTCACCAAGCGCGGGATCAAGGTGCAGGCCGGCGTGCAGGTTCGCGGGTTCGA
Organism: uncultured Actinomycetes bacterium; assembly: GCA_963837155.1. GTDB lineage: Bacteria > Actinomycetota > Acidimicrobiia > IMCC26256 > PALSA-610 > DASQHW01. The sequence continues at coordinate 16,444 of CAWIMB010000002.1, forward strand.
CGGCAACGCGCTGACGTTCGAAGGAAAGAACGGCGAGGAGCGACTCCAGGTCGACGCGGTCGTTGTCTCGGTCGGCCGCCGGCCTCGCACCGAGAACGTGGGCCTCGACGCGGCCGGTGTCAAGGTCGACGAGCGAGGGTTCGTCGTCGTCGACGGTTACATGCGGACGAACGCCGACGGCGTGTACGCGGTCGGCGACGTCGTGGCGACACCGCAGCTCGCGCACGTCGCCTTCGCAGAAGCAATCGTCGCGATCAAGACCATCCTCGGCGAGCACGCGCTGCCGGTCGAGTACGACAAAGTGCCGTGGGGCATCTACTGCCATCCCGAGGTCGGGTTCTGTGGGCTCACCGAGGCGCAGGCAAAGGAACGGGGCTACGACGTCGTCACCTCTGTGCATCGCTGGGGCGGCAACAGCCGGGCGCTGATCATGGGTGAGACGGAGGGCATCGTGAAGATCGTCTCCGAGCGCGACGGCGCGATGCTCGGTGTACACGTCGCGGGTCCGTGGGCGACCGAGCTGATCGCCGAGGCGTACCTCTCGGTCAACTGGGAGGCCACCCCTGCCGATGTGGGCCTGTTGATCCATGCGCACCCGACGTTGTCGGAGCTCTTCGGCGAATCGGCACTGGCGCTCAGCGGCCGTTCGCTTCACGGCTGATGGCTGATCGGAGGCAGATATGGACGTGACGATGCCGCAACTCGGCGAGACCGTCACCGAGGGCACCATCACGCGCTGGTTCAAGGCGGTCGGTGACAAGGTCGACGCCGACGAGCCGCTGTTCGAGGTGTCGACCGACAAGGTCGACTCCGAGGTCCCGGCGCCCGAGGCGGGCTACCTCGCCGAGATCGTTGTGCCCGAGGGTGAGACGGTGCCGGTGGGTGCGCGCCTCGCGGTGATCTCCGATCAAGCGGGCGGGGCATCGTCGTCGGCGGCCGCGCCGCAATCGGCGGCCGAGACCCCGCCGATTGAACCCGAGCCCGCACCGCCGCCGCCCGCGCCGCCTCCGCCGCCGCAGACCCCGGCGCCTCCGCTTGCTCCCGCGCCCGCTCCCGCGCCGTCCGCGCCCGCTCCCGCGCCGCCCGCGCCCGCGCCGGTTCCCGCGCCGGCCGCCAGTGCGCCGCCTGCCAACGGTGGTGGCACGGTGACGTCGCCGATCGTGCGTCAGCTGATCGCGCAGGAAGGCCTCGACGCGTCGCAGATCCACGGCAGCGGTGAAGGCGGCCGCATCACGCGCAACGACGTGCTGCAGGCCGCCCGCGCTCGCGGTCCGGCTCCTGCGCCCGCCGTTCCGGCACCGGGTGCCCCCACGCCCGCTCCGGCAGCCGCCCCGGCCGCGGCTGCGCAACCGGTTGCCCGCGCGAGCGGCGATGAGGTCGTGCCGTTCGACAACATCCGGCGCCGAACGGCCGAGCACATGGTTCGGTCGCTCGCCACCAGCGCGCACGTGTACACGTCGGTGCGCGTCGACTTCGAGCGTGTCGAGCGCGTGCGGCGCGCGCACCAAGCGGAGTGGAAGGCTGAGGAGGGTTTCTCGCTCACGTATCTGCCGTTCATCGTCCGCGCGTTCTGTGACGTTGTGCGCGAGTACCCCCACGTGAACGCCAGCGTCGACGGCGAGACATTGGTCGTCCACCGTGATGTCAATCTCGGTATCGCCGTCGACCTCGCGTTCAAGGGGCTCATCGCACCCGTGATCCGAAACGCTGACGGCAAGCGGTTGCGGTTGCTCGCCCGAGAGATCCGCGACCTCGCCGCCCGCGCCAAGTCGAAACAGCTGAGCCCCGACGAGATCGTGGGCGGCACGTTCACGATCACCAACATGGGTCCATTCGGCACCACGATGACGTTCCCGATCATCAACCAGCCGCAGGTCGCGATCATGGCCACCGACGGGATCCGCAAGGAGCCGGTAGTCGTCGAGAGTGCCGATGGTGACGACGCGATCGTCGTACACCACGTCGGGTACCTGTCGCTCGCGTGGGATCACCGTGCGTTCGACGGGGCGTACGCGGCTTCGTTCCTCAATGATCTCCGCACCGTGCTGGAGACGCGCGACTGGGAAGCCGAACTGGCGTGACGGTGTTGCGCGCTCGGTGGCTCGGATCGGTTTCGTACCGCGAAGCCGAGGCGCTGCAGCGCGCGATCCACGAACGCGCCAGCGACGACTACCTGCTGTTGCAAGAGCACCCGCACGTCTACACGATGGGCTCGAGCGCGCATCCCGAGCACGTGTTGTGCGATCCCGCATCGGTCGGTGCCGAACTCGTCCACGCCGACCGGGGCGGCGACGTGACGTACCACGGCCCGGGCCAACTCGTCGGGTATCCGATCGTGTCGTTGCAGGAGTGGCGCGCGGGCCAGCGCGACGTTGTCGCGTACGTGCGCAAGCTCGAGGACGTGCTGATCTCGGTACTCCAGGAGTTCGGCGTCGACGCCGAACGATCGCCCGGCTACACGGGCGTGTGGGTGGGCGACGAGAAGAGGGAGACGACAGCGCAGCGACCGGAGGGGAGCGGAGCGTGGAGTCGACCCATGAAGATCGCGGCGATCGGGGTGCGCGTATCGCGCGGGCGCACGCGTCACGGCTTCGCGCTGAACGTCGACCCCGACCTTTCGATGTTCGAGCACATCGTGCCGTGCGGGATCCGCGACCGCGGTGTCACGTCGATGACACGCGTGCTCGGCCGGCGGGTTGAGATGCGCGAGGTCGTCGACCGCGCGGTCGCGTGCTTTGCAGATGCGTTCGAGTTCACCGAGATCGACCGCCACGACGTCGCGTGGGAACGCACTCAGCCGGCGCAACGGGCGGAAGGGATCCCGATCACGCTCACGCGGAAGCGGCCCGAGTGGATGCGTGTGCGCGCCCGGATGGACGGCGAGTTCCTCGAGCTCAAGCGGCTGGTGCGTGACCTCGACCTGCACACTGTGTGCGAGGAAGCGGGCTGCCCGAACATCTACGAGTGCTGGAACGACCGTACGGCGACGTTCATGATCCTCGGTGACCGCTGCACTCGGGCGTGCGGATTCTGCCTGGTCGACACCCGCAAGCCGTTGACCGTCGATACCGCCGAGCCCCAACGCGTCGCCGACGCGGTCGCGACGCTCGAGCTCGCCCACGCAGTGATCACATGCGTCGCCCGCGACGACCTGCCCGACGGCGGAGCGTCGGTGCACGCGGCGACCGTCGACGCGATCCGTGCGACGAGCCCGGGCACCGCCGTCGAACTGTTGATCTCCGATTGCAAAGGCGACGCGGGGTCGTTGCAGACGATCTTCGATGCGCGGCCCGACGTTCTGAACCACAACCTGGAGACGGTTGCGCGATTGCAGCGCCTGGTGCGGCCCTCGGCGGGCTACGCCCGTTCGCTCGGTGTCCTGGCGCGTGCCAAGGACGCGGGGTTGTTGACGAAGTCCGGCATCATGCTGGGCCTCGGTGAGCACGTCGACGAGGTGCGGGCCGCGATCGCGGATCTGCGCGGCGTGGGTGTCGAGCTGCTCACGATCGGCCAGTACTTGCAGCCGACCGGGTCGCACCTCCCGGTCGTGAAGTGGTGGCATCCCGACGAGTTCGCCGAGATCCGCGAGTACGCGGAGCGTCTCGGATACGCCCATGTCGAATCGGGGCCGCTTGTCCGCTCGAGCTATCACGCGCGTGAGGGCGCAGGCCGCGCGCTACCTGTCGGGTAATCGATTCCACGCCCGGCGTCCTGCATCGTTGCGGGCATGCCGTACATCGAGAACAACGACCACGCGCAGTTGTTCTTCAACGACTGGGGCACCGGTGAACCCGTCGTGTTCTTGCACGGATGGATGCTGGGCGCGGAGATCTGGGAGTACCAGACGGTCCCGCTCGTCAACGCCGGCCTGCGCTGCATCGCGTACGACCGGCGCGGTTGCGGGCGGTCCGATCAGCCCGCGACCGGCTACGACTACGACACGTTTGCCGACGATCTCGCGACGCTGCTCGACCACCTCGATCTGCGCGCCGTCACGCTGGTCGCACACTCAATGGGCGGGGGCGAGATCGCGCGGTACGCAGCGCGGCACGGCCTCGATCGGGTGGCGCGTGTCGCGTTCGTCGCGACGACCACACCGTTCCTCTTGCAGACCGCCGACAATCCGGCCGGGGTGCCGAAGCAATACTTCGACGAGATGATCGCGGGGCTCCTCGACGATCGCCCGCGGTATCTGACGCAGGCCGCGCCCGGATTCTTCGGGGGCGGGTCGGTCTCCGACGACCTGGTGCAGTGGGGCGTCGGGCTCGCACTCCACGCGTCGCCGATCGCAACGACCGAGATGCTCCGTGCGATGTCCGAGAGCGACTTCCGCACGGGCCTCAAGGCCATCGATGTCCCGGCCCTGGTGATCCACGGACAGGCCGACCAGGGTGCGCCGATCGAGCTCACCGGCCGCCCGACCGCGGCGGCGATTCCGGGGAGCCGGCTCGAGATCTACGAGACCGGGCACGGGTTGCTGATCACCGAGAAGGAACGGCTGAACCGCGACTTGCTTGCGTTCATGCGTGACACCCGCTGACAGAATGCACCTGTGGCCGATCGGTTCGCCGAGCTCTCTCCCGACCTGGCGCAGTGGTGGCGCGAGCAGCCGGTGTTCTTCGTTGCAACCGCACCGGCGGGTGATGGCGGGCACGTCAACCTCTCCCCGAAGGGATACGACACGCTGCGCGTGCTCGGGCCGCAGCGGGTCGCGTACCTCGATCTGACCGGCAGCGGCGTCGAGACGATCGCGCACCTGCGCGAGAACGGCCGCATCACGCTGATGGCGTGCGCGTTCGCCGGCAACCCGCGCATCTCCCGCATCTACGGGCGGGGCACGGTGCACGAGATCGGCACGCCCGGCTTCGACGCGCTTGCGCCGGAGTTCCCGACCCTGCCCGGGCAGCGCTCGATCATCGAGGTGGACGTCGAGCGGGTCACGACTTCATGTGGGTACGCGGTGCCGCTCATGCATCTCGTCGACGACCGTGATCGGCTGATCGCGTGGGCCGAGAAGAAGGGCGACGACGGGATCGTGGACTACTGGGCGTCGAAGAACCGCGCCAGCATTGACGGCCTTCCGGGTCTTGCGGGACCTTCGTCGTGAATCACGCGGAGCGGATCGCGCGCGTCCGCGCCCGTATGGTCGAGCTCGATATCGACGCGCTGCTGCTGTCGGTCGGGCCGGACCTGCCGTACCTCACGGGGTACGAGGCGATGCCGCTGGAACGGCTCACGATACTCGTGCTGCCGAGCACCGGCGACGCCCGGCTCGTGGTGCCGAAACTCGAGGCGCCGCGCGTCACGCCCCGCCCGGACCTCTTCGAGGTCGTGCCGTGGGACGAGACCGACGACCCGATCGCCCTCGTGGCGAGCGTTGTCGGGACCACCACAGCCCGCGTCGCGATCGGTGACCACACGTGGGCGCGCTTCGTGCTCGAACTCCAGCGCGCGTTGCCGGCAACCGCGTTCGTGCGCGCGTCGGAGGTGACGGCACCGATCCGCATGGTGAAGGACCCGGGTGAGATCGCGGCGCTGCAGCGCGCCGCCAATGCCGTTGATGCAATCGCGGCCGAGATGCGGACGCGTCCGTTCGCAGGCCGTACCGAGCTCGACGTGCACCGCGAGCTCGTCGAGCGCATGCTCGCCCTCGGTCACGAGCGGGCGAACTTCGCGATCGTCGCGGCGGCCGAGCATGCGGCGAGTCCGCATCACGAACCCTCACCGGATCGGGTGATCCGGGAAGGCGAGGTCGTGTTGTGTGATTTCGGCGGCACGATGCGGGGCTACTGCTCCGACATCACGCGCATGTTCCATGTCGGCGAGCCTCCCGCCGAGCTGCGCGAGGTGTACGAGGTGCTCGCCGAGGCGCAGGAAGCCGGAGTCGCGCGGCGACGGTCGGGACGCCGTGCGAGGCCGTCGACGCGGCCGCGCGCCGTGTGATCGCGGGCGCCGGATACGGCGAGTACTTCGTGCACAGAGTCGGCCATGGCATCGGTACCGAAGCACACGAGGACCCATACATGGTTGCCGGCAACGTGCTCGCGCTCCAGCCGGGACACGCGTTCAGCGTGGAGCCCGGCATCTATCTCCCGGACCGGTATGGCATGCGACTCGAAGACATCGTCGTCGCGACGAACGACGGACCGTTGCGCCTGAACAATGCCGCGCGTGACCTTGCTGTAGTTGCGTGAAGCTCGACGGCGCGACGTTTCTCTTGCAATGGGCGGCGGGCGGCCTCATGTTCGGATGGGTGACGACGCGGCGTCGCGAAGTCAGCCTCGGCTACGGGTGGCTGATCCGCATCACGTTCGGTGTGATGGCACTGGGCGCGTTCGGGCTGTTCATGGCCAACGACCATCCCGATGCTGCGATCGCCTCGTTGCTGTGTGCGGGCGCGGCCGGCGTCGCACTCGCGGTCTCGGTACAGCGCCACGCGGCGCGCGCGCGGCCGGGAGGAGTTGCGCGCCGCTCGAAAGGCGCGTGTCGCGGCGATGATCGGCAAAACCGCTGACGATGATGGGTCCGCACGCGGCGCGGAGTTCCCGCCGGTGCTCGATCTGCTCGCGCCGGTGGCCGGCGCGGCGGGCTTGCTCCTCGCGGCCCGCTTCGCGGGCGGTCCGTACCCGCTGGCCGCCATCCGTCTGTTGGTCGGCGCCGCGTTCCTCGGCAGCGTGAGCGATGCGATGCTGCTCGGCCACTGGTATCTCGTGCAGCCGGGGCTGCGGCGTGATCCCGTGAAGGAGCTGGTGTTGTGGACGGCCGCGATCTGGCCGCTCGAGATCGCGGTGTTCTTGTGGCGGGTGGGCATGGTGCAGGTGATCAACGGCGTCATCGACGACGGCTATGACGGCCTGCTCGGCTGGATCTGGATCGCGTGCGCCGTCACGACGATCGGGCTCGTCGCGCTCACGTGGGCCGCGTTGCGCGAGCGCTCGTACTCGGCGGTGATGGCCGCGACCGGCCTGCTTTACCTCGCGATCCTCACCGCGTTCGGGACGGATCTCATCGCCCGCGCCGTCCTCGCGCCTTAGGCACTGCTCGCCACGGGTTCGCGAGGCGGAACGTGGCTGCGCGGCGGCCGGGAGCTTCGGCGCACGGTCGCGGCTCCCCACACGATGCACACGATGAGGGGGCTGAGGAGAACAGCGATGCTGATCGCGTACCGGGAGCGGGCTCCACGCGAGCACCGCATCGAGGCGTTTCCCGGGCGATGCGCCGGCCCAGTACCCGCCGAGCATCGACCACCCAAGCATGAGGTGCAGCGCGACACCAACGAGCGCCATTGTGATCGCGATCGTGAGCGACGAGACACGAGTGAACCTGCGAGTGAGTCCCGCGCCGGCCACGGCGACGAGCAATGCGAGCGGAATCATCAGCACGAACAGGTAGCGCCCTTGCACGCCGAGGAGTTGGCCGCTCCGCAGGTACTGCTTCACGTTCGCGCGCGTCAACAGGCAGAGTTGCACCACGATCAGCAGTTGCAACAACAGCACCGTGCGGCGCCAAGGCTTGACGAGGATTGCGGCGAGCACGGCTGCGATCAGCAACGCGGTGAGTCCGTGCGTCACGAGCCAGGGCAAGGTCACGCCCCGGCGGAGACCGGGCTGACCCCAGAACGACGCGGTCAAACGCGACGCCCAATCCGGTACGAAGTCGCCCCAGGACGTCGGCAATCGGGCGCGCGGGAGTGAACCGCCCGGCTGTGGATCGTGGAAGCGAATGAAGTTCAGCGTGTGCCACCACGAACCGGCCGCGAGAATTGCGAGCGTTACGACCAGCGTCTGCACGGGCTTGTCGTGGTTGTCTCCGTCCCGACGTTGCTGCCACGCGGCGAGGCAGACCACGAGTGCAACCCACGGCGAAAGGATGGCTCCCGTCGACTTCGTGAGCATTGCGCCGGCGGCCCCGGCCGCGCCGACGAACGCCCATCTTCGATCGCGGCCGTGCAGGTAAGCAACTGCGCCGATTGTGGCGATGCCGCCGAGAGGGATCAGCAACGCGTCGTTATTCGCGACCGAGCCGATGAAGGTTTGCATCGGCACGAGAAGTGTGAACGCCGCCGCGATCGCGGCGTGGCCACGCGACAAGCCGATCGCGAGCGCGGCCGTCGACGCGAGCAACGGAAGCGCAAAGCAGGCCAGTATCGAGAGCAGGCGGTAGAGATACACCTCGCGATCCCAAGACCAGAGGTCGTCCGGAACCAGCGCGTCGGCGCCGACGGAGACTGCGGCGCCGAGCACGTAGTACAGCGGCGGATGCTGCACCATCTGATTCTTCGGATTCGACGTCCATGCGGGTGCGCTGTCCTGCGCAGCGAGCTCGGCGAACGTCGGGCGGTCGCGGCGCGGCGTGGCGGCCTCGATGCGCTGCCGCGGGCGGGGACGGGAATCGCGGCTTACGAGTGCTTGCGATCGGCGGACCTCGATCGTTCGCAATGGGCGCACTCGCGGGTCCGGTAACCCGTGACTGCGGTAGTGACGGATCATGTCGACGTGTTCCGCCTCGTCGGGGCCGTGGTACGCGGGCGCCAGAAGGCTGAACGCAAGCCCAAACGCCAGCTTCAGCGCAACGATCAGGTACACGATTCGATGGTGATCCGCCCACCATCGACGTTCGTCACGCAGCACCGATGCAACGTATACGGACCGAGCCCTCGACTACCGTCTCCGCACGTGCACGTGCTCATCGCCGCGGTCGGAACCGCGGTCTCGCGATTCGACGCTCTCGCGGCCGCGGCCTCAGACGATGGTGAATGGCGTGAGGTCACGGTCGCCGACGCGCGCGTCCGCGTCGGGATCGTCGGTCACAACGTCGTCGCGGCGGCGGCAGGTGACGGCCACGCGGTCGCGGTACTCGGCTCGGACGTATTCGCGTCCGGGCCCGCGATTGCGGGCACGGTGCTCGACCGTTTCGCGCACGCCCCGCACACTTTGCTCGACGGTCTCGGCGATGACCTCGTGGCGGTCGGCGCCGACGAGGCTGCGGGCACACTCACGCTGGCGGCCGGTGCGGGAAACCATCGGCTGTTCACCGCGGAGATCGACGGCGGTGTGCTGGTTGCGTCGCAACTTGCGCCGCTCGCGGCCGCGCTCGGCCGTGAGCTCGCGCTCGACCGAACGTATGAAGACTTCCTGCTCGGCTTCGGGTTCTTGCCGGACGCGCGCACGGTGTATGCCGGTGTGCGCGCGCTCGGGGCGGGCACCGTACGCGTCGTCCCCGGCGACGAACATGGTCGCGTTCAGGCCGCCTCGGAACCGACCGACGTCGATGTCAGCGACCGAGCCGCGGTGCGGAAGGCGCTGCACGAGGCGTTCTTCTCGGCGTTGGAAGCACAGGCCGGGTCGCGCCGCCGGCACGCGGTGCTGCTCGGAGGTTTCGACTCCGCGCTTGTCGCGGCCGGGCTCCGCCGGCTCGGTCACGACGTCGACTGCTACACGTTCGGTTTCGGCGACCCGACGTACGAACAGCGCAATGCGGAGCTCATGGCGTCGAGTATCGGCGCGCAGCACCAATGGGTCCTGTTCACACCCGATGTGGTCGGCGGGCTGCTCGGCCGGTTCGACGAGCTGATCAACCAGCCGGGCGCGCAGCCGCACTATCAGTTGCACACGGTGCACGCGAGCAATGTGATCGCGGCCGACGGGCACACCCACATCTTCAACGGTGACGGTTGCGACGCGGTCTTCCTCGGCTATCCCACGGTGAACCAGCGGGCACGATTGGTCGCGCGTCTCGGGTCGGTCCCCGCGCCGGTGCACCACGCGCTCTTCGCTGGCCTGGCGCGCCCCGCCGTCGAGCGCCGGCTCGGCCATGTCGCCCGGCTCGGTCGGTCCTTCCTTGGCAGCCTCGACCTTTCTCCGGACGCGCGGGGTCACCTCGCAACCCGCTACCTCGACGACATCTCGCTGCAGCGCGTGCGTCGCGGCGTCGCGCCACCGCAAGCGGAGCCGGTCGCCGAGACCCGCGAACGTTTGGCCGCCGCGGTCGCAGGCCTCGACCGCACACGACTCGCATTCAACGGCAACACGCTCACCGGACAGAGCAAGGCGAAGGTGGAGGGTTCGGTCGCCGTGTCGGGGCTCGCGCAGTTCTCGCCGTTCCTGCATCCCCGGTTGAAGTCACTCGCGGCCGGGCTCCCGGCCGAGCTGCTGCGGCCACCGGGATCGACGCGGGAGCCCCGGGGAAGGCAGTGCTCGTCGAGATGGTGCGCGAGCACAGGCTTCTTCCGGAAGCGGTGATCGCGATGCCGAAGCAGTCGCCGAGCGACTCGCCGATCGACCGTTGGTACACCGGGCCACTCCGCGGCTTGGTCGACGAGATGTTGGCAGCCTTGCCGTTTGAATACGACCGCGCGTGGGTGAACGAAGTCCTTGCCCCCAAGTGGGTCGAGGAGCAGTTCCGCCGGCGCGTGTCGATCTCGCATCACGCCTTCCAAGCCATCGGGCTCTTGTGCTCCTACGCGGCGTTCACCCGCCGCACCCGATGAGGCCGACCGAAACCACAACGAGCGACGACGCGTCCGGCGTGATCGAAGGTACGCCGACGCGTCGCGGGCCGGTCCGGCGTGTGATCGGTGACATCGTACTGCCAATCGCGTTCATCGCGTTGCTCGCCCTGTTCGTATGGCGGGAACGCGACCGCCTCGACCCACTGTGGCATGCGTCGGTCGGCAAGCTGCTGGCGCTCGCGCTCCTCGTGGCGCTCACGCACTTCCTCAACTCAAGTGAATTCTGGCTGCTGTACCGGTCGCACGGCTCGCAATCCGGGCTGTTCGAGAACTGGTTTCTGTTCCTCGCCAGCCAGCTCGGCAACCTCATCCCCGGGCAGGCGGGCACCGTGTACCGGCTCCGCTATATGCGTGCGGTGCACGACGTGCCGTACACGCGCAGTGCCGCCGTGTACGGCGCCGATTTCGTCGCGACGCTCGGCGGCGCCGCGGTTGTCGCGCTCGTCGGTGTCATTGGCGCGGGGATCGCCGGCGACGGTCTGTCCTGGGTGATGCTGTGCATCTCCCTCGGGGTCGCTGCACTCGCGGTCATCATTGCGCTGTTGCCGCTGCCGCGCTTTCTCGCAGGCAAGGGCCGCATCGCGCGCGTCTGGCGCTCGTTCCACGCCGGCTTCGAGCAGATGCGGCGCGACCCCGTGACCGCGTTCAGCGTCGTGCTCATCGAGATCGCCAAGTACGTTGTCTACGCGTTGCGGTTCTCCATCGCGTTCAGCCTCCTGGGTGTCCACGAGCCGTTCTGGCTGTATCTCGTGCTCGCGCCGGCCGCGGGGGTCGCGGCCTTCATTGCGATCACGCCCGGCGCACTCGGCTTCCGCGAGGCGTTCGTAGCGGCGGCGGCCGCCGCCATGGGAGCGGGCCTCAACTCGGGCTTACTTGCGGCGACCGCGGATCGTGCGGTGTTGCTCGCCGCTTCGATCGTCCTCGGTGCGGCGGGGTTCCTCGTGACCTACCCCCGCTTGCGCACACTGCGCGCCAGTCACGAGCAACCCCCGGACCCTGCTTAGACTCACGCGATGCTCGACCGGCACCAGGAATACCTGGCGTGGACGTATTTCAGCGAGGACGCGCTCGACAAGCCGGAATTCGAACGGCTTGGTGCGCTTCTCTTCGGCACGAAGCTGTTCATCGACGTCGGCGCGTCTCACGGCGTGTACACGTACCACGCGAACCGCTACTTGCATGACGCCGACATCATCGCGATCGAGGCGGATCCGCAACGCTTCCAAGTCCTGCAGGACAATGTCGCGAAGTGGTCGGCGGGATCGTCGAACCGGATCACCTGCATCAACGCGGCAGTGAGCGACCCGACCGACGCGCAATCCGGGGAAGGCATCGAGTTCTTCGTGACCGGCACGCAGATCTCGGGTGGGCTGTTCTCCGTGCCCGAACGCTCGGACGACTATGCGCCAACCAAGGTTCCGGTGATGCAACTCGATGACTTGTATCGCCCCAACACGCCGACGACCGTGAAGATCGACGTCGAAGGCGTTGAGCTCCGTGTGCTGCAGGGTGCGAAGAAGCTCATCACGTCGGGCAACGCCACCTTCTTGACGGAAGTCTCGTGGTGGGGCGACCGCGGACGCGGCACGAGCTCGATCGACGTGCTTCGCTTCGCCTTCGCGAGCGGACTCCGCGCTCGACCGGAGATTGCGATCGGACTACCTGCTGACGCCGGAACGTCGAGCACCCGTCCGCGCCTGGTCGGCCGCTCGGTGTCTCCCGCCGCTCGTGACGCGAGCGGCATGGAACCGGTTCGCGCCGCTGCGGCTCCGGAAGATGAGGGAGCGCCGCCTCAACGCGAAGCGGTTGTCCCGCTTCCATCCTGACCCATCGCACTGATCGCAAGGTCGGCCGTCCGCAGTGCGCGCTCGCGCAGCACGGGCCGTACCGTCCGAAGCTGCTCGCGGATCGCCGGCGCAGCATCGACGACTTTGTCGACGAGCGCGATCAGGCTCTCGGCAGTGACCGTGTCGATCGGCAGCACCAGATGGCCGAGGCCGGCCGCTTCCATCAACCCGATGCTCTTGTGCTCATACGCGATGCAGGCGACTGGAACGGCACCGAGCACCGAGAACACCGCGGGGTGGTAGCGACCGGCGAGGACGACGTCGGCGGTAGCGAAGACGCGTTGCTGCACGCGGCTCGGGACGCGATCCGACAGCACTTCGCGCGACACATGCGCAGGAAGCTGCGCCGCGAGTCGCTGTAAATACGGCGCGTCGTCGTGACGCCCGTGAACTTGCGGAAGGAAGACGAGATGCGCAGCCTCGAGCCGCGCCGCGAGGTGTGAGAGCGCGCGCACGACGGCGTCGTCGTGCCGACGTCTGGCTGCCTCGGGATCGGGATGATCCCGATACTTGTGGTCGATCACCGACACCGCGACGATGTGACGAGCATCGGCGGGTCGCATGCCGGGCCACTCGTCGGGGCTCAGGGGTGAGACGTCGGCGCCGAGCGCGGCGTCGATCGTCACCTCGAGATCGATGGAGCGCGCGCCGAACGAGCGCGCGCAGGTGGCGTGCCGACACGTCCTCGCGTACCGCGAGCTTCGCGAACCGGTGCACGACGAATCGCCGGGCCGGATTCATCCATCGTTTCTCGAACGGTCCGGCCGACGGCGCGTACAAGAACAGCGGACGCCGGAAGAGCCATCCGAGAACGATGTAGAACCAGTGCAGCGGCTCGTGCCACGCGTAGATGTCGCCGAAGTACGGACCGCCCGGCGCCGACACGACGAGGTCGGCGGACTCGTACGCGTCCAGCACGCCGCGTCCGACCGGTCCGGCCACGCCGCGCCAGGGGAGATGGAGCACGTGCAGCACGACAGCGGTCACCAGCCGCGGAAATGCGAGCCCGCGCGGCGCCAGCGGCAGGAACTGCACGTCGTGGCCGCCCGCGACCGAACTCACTTCCGGATCGTTGAACTGGTGCAGCACCGTGAACCGGACCCCATCGAGCCGGTCGGCGAGCGCGTCGAGCATCGCGATCATCGCCGCTTCGTCGCCGCGATTGTCCCCGTGTTGGTTCACGACGAGAACGTGCCGAACCGCCATAGCGACATGGTACGAGCCGCTACTGTCGGCGCGTGTGAGGCAACACGTCATCGCGGCCGGCACGTTCGACCCGAACCTCCCCCGGAACCGCACACTGCTCGCGCTCCTCGAGCGAGCGGGCTACGAGGTCGTGATGTGCCATGTCGGTCTCTGGGGCGGCGACCGGCACGAGATCCCGAATCAGCGCAAGCTGGGAGCGCTCCTCCGAGCGCTCGCGGCATACCCGCGCCTCGTCTGGCGCTTCCTCCGCGCACCCCGAGGCGACGTCGTGCTCGTGATGTATCCCGGGTGGTTCGACATGCTCGTGCTCTCGGTGATCGCACGAGTGCGGCGTATGCCGGTCGTGTTCGACATCTTCATCTCGCTGTACGACACCGTGGTGTCGGACCGAAAGCTCGCGTCCCCACGTTCGCTCCTCGGCCGCATGTGCCGGCTCGTTGACCGCCGCAGCATCCGGAGTGCGCAACGAGTGATCGCGGATACGCCGAGCCACGCCGAGTTCTTTGCGACGCTCGCGGGCGTCGCGCAGGAACGCATCGGCACTGTCTGGGTCGGCGCCCAAGACGTGTTCGTCCCGCGACCCGGCACCGAGCCGCGGCCCGACCTCGTGCTCTTCTACGGCACGTACATCGCGCTCCACGGCATTCCCACGATCATCGCCGCGGCCAAGCTCTTGGAGGACGACCGCATCGCGTTCCGTATTGTCGGCACCGGCCAGGAGCAGGAGAACGTCGATCAACTGATGCAGGAACTGCAGCCGTCCAACGTCGAGCGGGTCGATCGGGTGCCGCTCGAGCAGCTTCCCGACGAGATCGCCGTCGCGACCCTCTGCCTCGGAATCTTCGGAACGTCCGACAAGGCGCGCGACGCGTGGTACCGAACAAGCTGTATGAGTGCGTGGCCGTCGGGCGGCCGGTCGTCACCGCCGACACCGAGGGTGTCCGAAGCGCATTCTCAGAAGACGAAGTCGCGTTGGTACCGGCGGGTGATCCCGAAGCGCTTGCCAAGGAGATCAAACGTCTCATCGCTGACGCGCCCACGCGTGAAGCAATGGCACGCGCCGCGCACGAGCGCTATGTGCACGAGTACAGCGCCGGGCCGCTCAGCCGCCTGCTCGCCGCCGAGATCCGCAGCGCGTTGGCGGCACGGGTCAGACGATGAAGTACTTGGCTTCGGGGTGGGGAACGATGATCGCCGACGTTGACTGCTCGGGAACGAGGTGCGACTCCTCGGTGATCGTCACGCCGATGCGATCGATCGCGAGAAGCTCGGCGAGCTTGGCCTGGTCTTCCAGATCGGGACACGCGGGATAACCCCATGAGTAGCGCGACCCCCGGTACTGCTGCTTGAACAACCCGGCGAGCGTCGGGCCGTCCTCGGCGACATAGCCCCACTCCTGGCGGATTCGCTTGTGCCAGAGCTCGGCGAGCGCCTCGGCCATCTCTACCGACAAACCGTGCAGGAACAGATAGTCCTGGTACTTGTTCGCCGCGAACAGCTCCTTCTCGTGCGCACTCGCAACCGGGCCCATCGTCACGACATGGAACGCCGCATAGTCCGGCTCGGCCGCCGACGCGGCGCGGAAGAAATCGGAGATGCAGAGGAATGGCGCCTTGCGTTGGCGCGGGAACGCGAAGCGCAACCACTCCTGTGTGCGCGTGTCGTCCTTCCACACCACGAGGTCGTTGCCTTCGGCGTTGACGGCGAAGTAGCCCCACGCCACCGCGGGAACCAGCAAGCCTTCCTGCTTGGCAACGTCGAGCTGCTCGCGCAAGACCGGCCGGATGCGCGCCTTGAACTCGGCGTCCGGCTCTCCCGACTGCGGCCGGAACTGCCACTGGTTGCGGAACAGCGCCGTCTCGTTGACGAAGCCCGCGATCTCGTCGAGCGAGATGCCCTTGGCGACGCGCGAACCGAGGAACGGTGGCGTGAAGACCTCGGCGTTGGTCGCGACGTCCGAACGCGCGGGGACCTCGACGGCACCGGTTTCCTGTTCGCTCTTCCGGGGCGGCAAGTTGCGGCCGCCCGCCTCGCGCCCGAACGCAGGATCCAGGGAACCCTCGCGCGCGCCCTTGACGAGCGTGTCCATCGTACGCAGGCCCTCGAACGCGTCCTTGCCGTAGAACACCCGCCCGTCGTACACCCCGCGCAGGTCGCGCTCGACGTACGTACGCGTGAGCGCAGCGCCGCCGAGCAACACCGGCACGCGATCGGCGAGCCCGCGGGTGTTCAGCTCCTCCAGGTTCTCGCGCATGATGAGCGTCGACTTCACGAGCAGCCCGCTCATGCCGATGGCGTCGGCCTCGACTTCCAACGCCTTCTCGATCATCTCGTTGATCGCGACCTTGATGCCGAGGTTGTAGACCATGTAGCCGTTGTTCGTCAGGATGATGTCGACAAGGTTCTTGCCGATGTCGTGCACGTCGCCCTTCACGGTGGCGAGCACAACGGTGCCCTTGCCCCCGGAGTCCGCCTTCTCCATGTGCGGCTCGAGGTACGCAACCGCTGTCTTCATCGTCTCGGCCGACTGCAGCACGAACGGCAGCTGCATCTGGCCGCTGCCGAACAGCTCGCCGACCACCTTCATGCCGTCGAGCAGCACGTCGTTGACGATCGACAGTGCGGGCATCGACGCGAGCTGCTCGTCGAGGTCGGCGACCAAGCCGTCACGATCGCCGTCGATGATGCGGTGCTTCAACCGCTCGGCGACCGGCCATCCCGACCGGTCCTCGCGCTCGACCGCGCCCGCTTCCACGTTCTCGAACAGCGCCATGAACTCCTGCAACGGGTCGTAGTTCTCCCGGCGCCGGTCATAGATCAGATCGAGCGCGACCTCCTGCTGGCGGTCATCGATGCGGTTCAGCGGCATGATGCGCGCCGCGTGCACGATCGCGGCGTCCAGACCGGCCTCGCGGCACTCGTGCAGGAACACGCTGTTGAGCACGTGGCGCGCCGCCGGCTTCAACCCGAACGACACGTTCGACAGGCCGAGGATCGTCGACGCACCCGGGAGCTCGGTTGTGCAGCGCCGGATCGCCTCGATCGTCTCCATCGCGTCGCGGCGAAGATCCTCGTCGCCCGTCGACAGCGGGAACGTCAGGAAGTCGAAGATGAGATCGGTCGGTTCGAGGCCGTAGCGCTCGATCGCGATGTCGTACAGCCGCTTCGCGACTCGCAGTTTCCACTCGACGTCTCGTGCCTGGCCCTCTTCGTCGATCGTCAGGCAGATGACGGCCGCGCCGTACTCCCGCGCGAGCCGGAACACGCGGTCCATCCGCTTGCCCGGCTCCTCGCCTTCCTCCAGGTTCGCCGAGTTGAGAATGGCCTTGCCACCGTGGTGCTCGAGACCGGCCTCCACCACTTGCGGCTCGGTGGAGTCGAACACGAGCGGCAACGACGCCTGGGTCGCGAACCGGGACGATATTTCGTCCATGTCGACGGTGCCGTCGCGGCCGACGTAGTCGACGCACACGTCGAGCACGTGGGCACCTTCCTTGACTTGCTCACGCGCCATCTGCACGCAGGTGTCCCAGTCCGATTCCAGCATCGCCTCACGGAACTTCTTGGAACCGTTGGCGTTCGTGCGCTCGCCGACCGCGAGGTACGCGAGTTCCTGATGGAACGGCACGTGCGAATAGATCGACGAGCAGCCCGGCTCGAACTCCGGCGTGCGAACCACCGGCGTGCGATCCGGCCCGAGGCGGTCGACGACCGCGCGGAAGTGCTCGGGTGTCGTACCGCAACAACCGCCGACGATGTTGAGCCCGAACTCCTTCACGAACCGCGCGTGGGCTTCGGCCAATCCGTCTGCGGTCAGGTCGTAGTGCGTGTGGCCGTCGACGACCGACGGCAGGCCCGCGTTGGGCAACGCCGAGAGGTACGTACGCGCGTGTTGCGCGAGGTGGCGCAAGTGCTCGGTCATCTCGGGCGGGCCGGTCGCGCAGTTCATGCCGATGACGTCGGGATGCATCGCCTCCAGCGCGGTGAGCGCGGCGCCGATCTCGCTGCCGACGAGCATCCGGCCGGTCGTCTCCACCGTCACCTGCACCATCAGTGGGAGCAGGACACCGGCTTTCGCCATCGCGCGGCGCGCACCGTTGATTGCCGCTTTGCCCTGCAGCAGGTCGTAGACGGTCTCGACCAGCAACACGTCGAGGCCGCCGGCGAGCAAGCCCTCCACCTGCGCCTGATAGCCATCGCGCAGGTCCGCGTAGCGGATCTGGCCGAGCGACGGGAGGCGCGTGCCCGGCCCGATCGAGCCGACAACGAAGCGCGGACGGCCATCGGCGGCGTGGGAGGCCGCGACCTCACGCGCGATCTCCGCGGCACGCCGGTTGATCTCGAAGGTCGCCTCGGCGATGCCGTACTCGTTCAGGACCAACGGGAACGCGCCGAACGTCGCGGTCTCGACCGCGTCGACGCCCGCTGCGAAGAACTCGTCGTGCATCTGTGCGACGACGTCGGGACGCGTGAGTACCAGATGCTCGTTGCATCCCTCGAGTGCCTCACCGCCGAAGTCGTCGGGGCCCAGATCCTGGGCCTGCATGAAGGTCCCGAACGCACCGTCGAACACGAGGACTCGTTCCCGGAGTGCGTCGAGGAACGGGTGGGTGGCGCCGCTCGCAACAGGTCGCTCGGTGCTCCTCGGGTCGGCCATCCCCCCAGGCTACGTGGCCGCCCCGCTCGGTCCCGAGTGATTCGACCAGCCCGAGATTGGCGACCACCGGCCAGGTCTTGCCGCCATGACATCGCCGAGACCCTCCCCTACACTGTCGCCGCTGGGCGGCGGGAACATTCGGGCTGTAGGGGGACACATGCGTCGCGGGGTCAGGGCAATTCTTGGAGTCACGTTCGCCGCGGTCGCGGTCACGGCCGTACCGGCCGGTGCCGCGCCGAGCGGCGGTACCGCACCGCCGGAGGGCACGTTGACGTGCGCGCTCGACGGGAAGGGCACGTTCAAGCCTCCGTTGCTGACGGCGTCCAACGAGGACGGCGCGATCCGCAAGGGCAAGTTCAAGTTCAAGGGCACGTTGACCAACTGCGACAGCAGCGGCGTCACCGGCGGCAAGGCGCCGATCACGGACGGCACCGTGGATTTCCAGGCCGTCCTCCCGGAGGAGAGCGGCTGCAACGACCTGCTGTTCTTCGGCGCACCCGACTTCACCTCCGAAGAGAAGACGAAGCTCACGATCAACCTCAAGGGCACCGCCGCAAACGGCAAGCACACCAAGGTCGCGAGCCTCAAGACGACCGTGTTCGACGCCGAGCGGCATCAACAAGGGCTGGGAACTGAGCAGCGACTCCTTCCCGAGTGAGAGGGCGAGCGCTCCGTTCCCGGACGGTGACGCGATCGTCGACATGATCCTCGACCTGCCGTCGCTGCGGGGTATGGGAGCGTGCGCGTTCGGTGGTCCCGATCTCGCCACGGTCACCGTTTCGTCCGCGGCCGGCGCAACACTCATTATCGAGTAGGAGGCTTCAGCGGGCCGGGATGTTCGTAGACTCCCGGCCCGGTGAAGGTCTATACGCGCAAGGGTGACGACGGCACGACCGGGCTGTTGTTCGGCGGCCGGGCGCACAAGGACGATGCCGGTCCCGATGCGTACGGCGCCGTCGACGAAGCGGTAAGTGCACTCGGGCTCGCCCGCGTGGAACTCGACCCGGAGTCGTCTCTGCACGAGCTTCTCGTGCGGTTGCAACGCGAGCTCTTCGTCGTTGGCGCGGAGCTCGCAACGGCGATCGACAATCGTCGCAAACTGCAAGCCGAGGTTTCGCTCGTGACGGCCGAGATGGTCGCGCGCCTCGAACCCGTGATCGACGAGGTGACCGAACGCTTCGACGCGCCCACGGAGTTCGTGCTTCCAGGTCAGAACCGCGTCGCTGCTTCTCTCGACCTTGCGCGTGCGATCGTGCGCCGGGCCGAACGGGCGAGCGTCGCGGCAACGCGTACGGGCTGGCTGCCCGCCGACAGTCAGGTCGTGCCGTACCTCAATCGCCTCGCCGATCTCGTGTACACGCTCGCGCGCTGGCAAGAAGGCCAATTCCGCGCGGTGCGCAAACACTGAACATCGTCGGTGAACATGCGGCGGCAGCCGTTCCTAGACTGCCGCTGCATGTCACCCATCCTCGAGCTCGTCGCAACCGTTCCCGATGTCGATCTGCTCGTCGTGCCGGTCTTTTCGGGCCGGCAGCTGGGGCCGGGTGCGGCGGCGGTCGATGACGCATTCGACGGCACGCTCGCGGATTTCATGGCGGAAGCCGACTTCGACGGCAAGCGCGGTGACGTGCTTGCCGTCCCGACACGTGGCCGTCTCGCCGCGAGCGCCGCACTGTTGCTGGGCGCCGGCGACCAGGATTCCTTCGACCTCGCTGCAGTTCGGCGCGCCGCGGCGGTGCTCGCCCGACGCGCGTCGAAGGTGACGAGCGTCGCGACGACGCTTCTCGACGCGGTCGCATCCGACGTCGATCGCGGTGCTGCTGCCCAGGCGCTCGCCGAGGGTGTCGGTCTCGGCAGCTATCAGTTCCTGCGCTACAAGTCGGACGCCAAGCCGTCGCGCTTGGAGCGCGTGCTCGTTGTGGGACGGGGCGGCGCCAAGGCGCGCGCCGGACTCGAACGGGGTGCCCGGATCGCTGACGCGGTCGCATGGGCCCGCGACCTCATCAACGAGCCCGCGGCCGCGAAGTCGCCCGAAGACGTCGCCGAGTTGGCACGCAAGATTGCTCGTGCGTCGGGCTTGAAGGTGAAGGTCCTGGCCGGCGAGCAACTCGAGCGCGAACGGATGGGTGGCGTGCTCGGTGTCGGCAACGGCTCGCAGCGCCCGCCGCGCTTCGTCCGCCTCGAGTACGCGCCGTCGGGCGCTCGCGCCACCCTCGCCCTCGTCGGCAAGGGTGTGGTATTCGACTCGGGCGGCCTCTCGTTGAAGACCGCGGGCGGCATGGAGACGATGAAGACCGACATGTCGGGCGCGGCGGCGGTCATCGCGGCGATGTCCGCGCTCGCGCGACCTCGGCGTGAAGGCGCGTGTCGTCGGCTACGTGCCGCTCGTGGAGAACATGCCGAGTGGGCACGCGATGCGGCCCGGCGATGTGCTGACGATGCGTAACGGCAAGACCGTTGAGGTGCTCAACACCGACGCCGAAGGCCGATTGATCCTCGCCGACGCGTTGGCGTTCGCCGACGATGAGGCGGCCGATGCCGTCATCGACCTCGCAACGCTTACCGGAGCGGTCGTCACCGCGCTCGGCGAAAAGGTCGCGGGTCTGATGGGCACCGACGACGCGTGGATCGCACAGGTGAGCGACGCCGCGGACCGGGCGGGCGAACGCGTCTGGCACCTGCCATTACCCGAGGAGTACCGGCGCAACCTCGACTCCGAGGTCGCGGACCTGCGCAACATCTCGTCGGGGAGCGGCGCCGGCACGTTGACCGCGGGGCTGTTCTTGAAGGAGTTCGCGGGGACGCGGCCGTGGGCGCACCTCGACATTGCGGGCACCGCGCGTTCGTCGACGGAGGACGGCGAGGTGGCGAAGGGTGGAACCGGCTTCGGCGTGCGGACACTGCTCGAGCTCGCCCGCACGTTCAAAGCGCCGCGGCGGTGAAGCGCGTCCTCGCCGTCGTTTGCGTCGTCGTCTGCGTCCTCGGCGTCACCGCGTGCGGAAGCTCGTCGAACAAGACTCGGCCGCAGCAAGGGCCCCTCGACTGGCGCGGCCGCACGCACGTCGACGTTGATGCCGAGTCCAACCTGTTCACGCCTCCGGAGATTTACATCAGCCCCGGCACCAAGGTGACGTGGCACAACCGCGACACGGTCTCCCATGACATCAGGCCGGGAGCGGGCCTCATCGACTTCGGCGGCAACTTCGGGGTCGACCTGGCGGGATTCGGCCCCGGGGAGTCGTACTCGTTCACGTTCAAGAAGCTCGGCGCGAACTACTTCTACGTCTGCACGATCCACACCGGCATGACCGGACGCATACAGGTGCAGGCCGGAACCCCGGCGACGACGGTGCCCTAGTGGGTGGTGCTGGTGCCGTCCGCGAGCAGGGAGGCGCCAGCGCAGCGACCGGATGGGAGCGGAGCGCCTAAGCCGACCCCGGAAGTACCGCGTGGGGCATGCACAGATCGTCGTATTCGGCGATCACGATGTGCGCGTTCGTCACCGCACGCCGGGCACTTCGGGTCGCGCCGCACCTTGAACGCACGGAAGCTCTGGTCCAGCGCGTCGTACGCGAGGAGCCGGCCCCGCAACGGGTCGCCGAGGTTGAGGATCAGCTTGATCGCCTCGAGCGCCTGGATCGAACCGATGATGCCGGGCAGCACGCCGAGCACGCCGGCCTCCGCGCACGACGGCGCGAGCTCGGGCGGCGGCGGCTCCGGCAACAAGCAGCGGTAGCACGGCCCGTTGTACGGGTCGAACACCGTGACCTGACCCTCGAACCGGAAGATC
The DNA here is from genome assembly GCA_963837155.1 of uncultured Actinomycetes bacterium. GTDB lineage: Bacteria > Actinomycetota > Acidimicrobiia > IMCC26256 > PALSA-610 > DASQHW01. The sequence continues at coordinate 38,454 of CAWIMB010000002.1, forward strand.
GAGCCGTGCACGACCGGGATGCGCTTGAGCAATGACGCGTCGTTCAACAGGTAACGCGTCGGGAAGTTATCGGTGCCGTCGACGATCACGTCGTAGCCGTCGATGATGTCGAGGATGTTGTCGGCGCCGAACCGCACGTCGTAGGTGACGACGTTGACGTCCGGGTTGATCGCGGTGATCGTCTTCTTCGCACTGTCGACCTTGCGGTCGCCGATGCGCTCCATGTTGTGGAGGATCTGGCGCTGCAAGTTCGACGCGTCGACGACGTCCATGTCGACGATGCCGAGCGTGCCGACACCGGCCGCCGCGAGGTAGAGCGCGGCCGGTGAGCCGAGCCCGCCCGCGCCGAGCAACAGCACCTTCGCTTCGAGCAGTTTCTGCTGGCCCTCTTCGCCGACCTCGGGCAACAGGATGTGGCGGTGGTAACGGTTGCGCTGCTCGGGGCTGAGCGTCGCGGGCGTGATCCACGGACGGCCTTGGTCCTTCCAGCGACCGAACCCACCGGTCATCGACACGACGTCGGTGTAGCCGAGCTCGGAGAGCGTCTTGGCGGCGAAGGCCGATCGGGTGCCGCCGGCGCAGTACACGATGACCGGAGCGTCGTGGTTGGCGATTTGATTCTCGACCTTGCTCTCGAGATGTCCGCGCGGGATGAATACGGCGCCCGGAATCGTCCCCTGCTCGAACTCGTCGAGCTCGCGCACGTCGAGGAAGGTGGCCTCGCCGAGCCGGTCTTCGGCCTCGGCAGGATCGATCTCACGAATTTGCTGCTTCGTCTGCTTGAGCAGCTCTCGGAAGCTGGACATGGGGTTCTCCCGGCCGAGTTTCGGTCGCGAAATGCTACCGCGATAGTCGGAAATACTGAACGGGCGGGCCAGCCCCGATGTTCCCGGGGTTAGACGAGGCCGACGATCGCCGGGAGGACCTCGCCGAGCTTCTCGCGGACGACGGCGTCGGCGACCGCATCGAACGGGGTCTCCTCGGCGTTCATCACGATCAGCCGGGCGCCGCTGCGCAGGGCGATCTCCGGGAGGCCGGCCGCCGGATAGACCGCGAGCGACGTACCGAGGGCGAGGAAGACGTCAGCTCGCGCAGCGGCGACTTGCGATCGTTGCAGGTCCTCCGGGACGAGGTTCTCGCCGAAGCTGATCGTCGCGGACTTCAAGATCCCGCCACATCCCGTGCAGCGGGGATCTTCCTCACCGGCGCGCACGCGCTCGAGCGTCTCGTGCATCGGGCCCCGCCAGCCGCAGGACATGCACTTGGCTTCCCGCACATTGCCATGGATCTCGACGACCAGCTCGGGTGACTGCCCGGCGGCGTGGTGCAATCCGTCGACGTTCTGCGTCACCAACGCGTGCAGGCCGTCCTTGCGCTCCAAATCCACCAACGCCCGATGGGCGGCGTTGGGCGTCGCCGTCCACATCTCGCTGTTGACGCGGTTCTGCCACGCGCGGCGGCGCACTTCGCGGATCCCCCATGTAGTACTCGAGGGTCGCGGTTTTCTCGGCGGCGGGGTTCTTCGTCCACACGCCCTGCGGGCCCCGAAAGTCAGGGATCCCCGACTCGGTCGAGATGCCGGCGCCCGTCAGCCCGACAACGAAGCTCGCGTCGCGCAACCAGCTCGCGATCAGATCGAGATCCACCGGATCCACGGCGGTGAGGGTAGCGACGACGACGAGCAGGTTTTCTTTCCCGATCTGCGCGACCTATGGCAACCGGGCCGACTTGGGTCTATGTTCGGCGATGTCGGACCAACGCTTCGGGCCAGGGTGGCGGGGACGGCAGGGCGCATGGGACTCGTTGCAACACTCCGACCGCGGGAACGTCGGCAATACGGGCTCGAACCGCGGTCCTCCGGGAACGTCCTCGCGAGCGCGTCATGAGCGCCCTGTGGCGGGACGACGACCAGCCCGAAAACGGCCGCCCGGTCTTGCATCTCGAAGGCGAGCTTGACCTGTCGGTGGCCGAGGAGCTCGAGCAACAACTGCTGAACGCGCTGCGGCGTGCAGACGAGCGGCTCTGCATCGATCTCAGCGAAGTCACGTACCTCGACTCGTCGTCGGTGCGTGCGTTGCTCCGTGCTGCCGCCATCGCGCACGACCGCGGCAAGCGCGTGCAGGTCACCAGTGCCAGCCGCATCAGCCGCCGGGTGCTCGAACTCGCCGGCGTCGATGACGTGTTGGGGCTCGACGCTCCCGCGTAAGGCGAGGCCGGCCGATCAACGGCGCAGCGGGGCGGGACGCGCTCTCCGTGCGTCCCGCCCCGGCGTCGCCACTACCGGCGGGGGACAGCGGCCGGCGGTGACTGCTCGGTGGGAGTTGCTTCGGGGTCCTTGGGCGCGTCGCTCGCTGCTTCTTGTTCACGCGCCCAGCGGATCGCCTCGTTCGCGAGCGCAGGGTGAAAGCCGCCGGTGTGCAACGCCCGCTCGATCGCGTCGAACTGCTCGCCCTGGGCCCGAAGGGTGAGCGCGAAGCGGCGGGCGCGCCGGCGGGCGAGGTCGACCGGCGCCGTCGCCTGATCGGCGGTCCATTCGGCGTGGCGGGCTTGTAGCGCGGCCGGGAGTCGCCGTACGTGACGCCGGTGGACGGGCGGCAGCGTGCGGCGAACCGCGATCGCGGCATCGGTCTCCCGGCACGCGAGCTCGAACTGTTGCAGCCGGACGAGGCTGCGCATCAGCGGCGAGTGCTGGCCGTCACGCGGACCCAGCCCCAATGCCGCGGCCGTGTCGGCGACCGGGAGCTCGACGCCCGCGGGGTCGACCTCGAACCGGTCCGCGAGGTGCCGCAGGAGCAGCAACGCGGTCGGCCCCAGCGTCGGCAACCAGAACGTCTCCGCGTACCAGCTCCGGGGGTCGTGCCCAATCACGTCGAGGACGGGGTCGGGCCAGGGCGTCACTCGGATGGCGACCGGCATGTTCGCACCTCAGATCACGTCAAGTTGTCTGAGAATGGATAACACGACACCGTGCGCCAGACAACCGGTAAATCCTGGAAGCTGGCGGCCTCCCCAATGTGACCTACGTCCCACTTCGGGACATAGGCCTCAAGGGGGTCCGGGGGCGACCGATAGATCTGCTGACAGCGCTCCTGCGGTCATCAGCTTGGCGGTCCCTCCTGCCCGCCGGGCAACAACCCCCCACGAACGCGCCGGGCCCAGATAGCCCGGCGTGTTTGTTTGAGCGATCGCACGCGTGGATGCGTGATGCGGCGACCGGAGCGGCCCGGAGGGCGCTGCAGGTCGCTCGCGCGTTTGGCGCAGTCTCCACCGCGAGCCAGAGGCGAGCTGCTCAGCAAGCCGAACGCAAAGCAAGCGTGCTTCACTTGTGAACATGAGCGACGTCGAAAAATGGCGGGAGCTGGCGGCGAAAGAGTTGAAGGGCGCGGATCCCGAGACGCTCACGTGGGAGACGCCCGAAGGCATCGACGTCAAGCCGCTGTACACCGCCGAGGACCTCGAAGGCCTCGAGGCCGTCGGGGGGTTGCCCGGGATCGAGCCGTTCGTCCGCGGGCCGCGCGCAACGATGTACGCGAACCGGCCGTGGACGATCCGTCAGTACGCGGGCTTCTCGACGGCCGAAGAGTCGAACGCGTTCTACCGTCAGAACCTCGCGGCCGGGCAGATGGGTCTGTCGGTCGCGTTCGACCTCGCGACCCACCGCGGGTACGACAGCGACCACCCGCGCGTCGTCGGCGATGTCGGCAACGCGGGCGTTGCGATCGACTCCGTCGAGGACATGAAGATCCTCTTCGACGGCATCCCGCTCGAGAAGATGTCGGTGTCGATGACGATGAACGGCGCGGTCCTGCCGGTCTTGGCGGGCTATGTCATCGCGGCCGAGGAACAAGGTGTCGCGCAGGAACAGCTCACGGGAACGATCCAGAACGACATTCTCAAAGAGTTCATGGTCCGCAACACCTACATCTTTCCGCCCGCGCCGAGTATGCGGATTGTCGCCGACATCATCGAGTACACCGCGAAGCGGATGCCGAAGTTCAACTCGATCTCGATCTCCGGCTACCACATGCAAGAAGCAGGCGCGACTGCAGTTCAGGAGCTCGGCTTCACACTCGCGGACGGTCTCGAGTACGCGCGCTACGCCGCGTCACGCGGCCTGTCCGTCGACGAGTTCGCGGGCCGGCTGTCGTTCTTCTTCGCGATCGGCATGAACTTCTTCATGGAGATCGCCAAGCTGCGCGCCGCTCGCTTGTTGTGGTCGCGCATCATGACCGACCTCGGCGCCGAGCGACCGGGTTCGAAGATGCTCCGCACGCACTGCCAAACCTCGGGAGTCTCGCTCACCGAACAGGACCCGTACAACAACATCGTGCGTACCGCGTACGAAGCATTGGCGGCAGTGCTCGGCGGTACGCAGAGCCTCCACACGAACAGCTTCGACGAAGCCATCGCCTTGCCGTCCGACTTCGCGGCGCGCATTGCGCGGAACACCCAACTGATCCTCGCCGAGGAAACCGGTGTTCCCCATGTGATCGACCCGCTCGGCGGGTCGTACTACGTCGAAGCGCTCACACAGTCGCTCGCAAATGAAGCATGGAAGCTCATCGAGGAGGTCGAGCAGCTCGGCGGGATGACGAAGGCCGTGGAGTCGGGGATGCCGAAGCTGCGCATCGAGGAGGCCGCGGCGCGGCGTCAAGCGCGCGTCGACCGCGGCGAAGAAGCGATTGTGGGCGTGAACAAGTACCGGCTCGACAGCGAGTCCCCGGTCGACGCGCGCCAGATCGACAACAGCGAGGTGCGCCGCCAGCAGCTCGCGCGGCTCGCACACATCAAGGCGACTCGCGACGGCGCGCGCGTGCAGTCCGCGCTCGACGCGCTCGACAAATGCGGCAGGAGGGGAGGGGAACCTGCTGGAGCTCTCGATCGAAGCGACGCGGGCCCGGGCGACCGTCGGCGAGATCTCCGACGCGCTCGAGAAGGTGTTCGGGCGCTACCGCGCCAACGTGCGGACGATCTCCGGCGTCTACGGCGGCGCGTATGCCGGCGACGAGGAGTTCCAGGCCATTCGCAAGGAAGTTGACGAGTTCGCCCAGGTTGAGGGCCGGCGTCCGCGCATCCTCGTTGCCAAGCTCGGCCAGGACGGCCACGACCGGGGTGCCAAGGTGATCGCGACGGCTTTCGCGGACCTCGGTTTCGACGTCGACATCGGACCGCTGTTTCAAACGCCCGAGGAAGCGGCCCGCGAAGCGATCGAGAACGACGTACACGTGGTCGGCATCTCGAGCCAGGCCGCCGGCCACAAGACGCTCGTGCCGCAGTTGATCGAGGCGTTGCACACGCAGGGCGCGCGCGACATCGTCGTCGTGGTCGGCGGCGTGATCCCGGCCGGCGACTACGAGTTCCTGCGCGCCGCGGGAGTGGGCGCGGTGTTCGGCCCGGGCAGCAACATCCCGCGAGCGGCTTCGGAGATCCTCTCGTTGGTACGCGAACGCCGCGCTGCCGCGTGACGGAACTCGCCGACGCGGTGCGCGCCGGCGACCGGCGCGCCCTCGCCCGCGCCATCACGCTCGTCGAGTCAACCCGGGATGACCACCGCGCCGACGCGATCGCGCTGCTCGATGACCTCATGCCCGCAACCGGTGCCGCGACGCGCGTCGGGATCAGCGGCGCGCCGGGTGCGGGCAAGTCGACGTTCATCGAGACACTCGGATTGCACCTTGTCGACGCGGGCCACTCCGTCGCGGTCCTCGCGGTCGATCCGTCGAGCACACGCACGGGCGGATCGATCCTCGGTGACAAGACGCGCATGGAGCAGCTGTCGCGCCGGTCGGAGGCGTTCATTCGCCCGTCGCCGTCGGGCGGGACGCTCGGCGGTGTCGCCCGTCGCACGCGGGAGGCGATGCTGGTGTGCGAGGCCGCGGGCTTCGACGTCGTGCTCGTGGAAACTGTGGGCGTCGGGCAATCGGAGGTCGCGGTCGCGAGCATGGTCGACTTGTTCCTGTTGCTGCTCGCGCCCGGGGCCGGCGACGAGCTGCAGGGCGTGAAGCGCGGCATCGTCGAGCTCGCCGACCTCGTGGTCGTCAACAAGGCCGATGGGGCGCTGCTCGATCTCGCGCGGCACACAGCGTCCGACTATGCGCACGCGCTGCATCTCGTCGGGCCCGCGCAGGTGCTCCTCGCGTCGGCACTCGAGGGCATGGGAATCGACGAGGTATGGGCAGCAGTCGAGGAACACGCACGCGCCGCTCGCGCGTCCGGCGCGCTCACCGACCGCCGTGCCGAGCAAGCGCGCGAATGGATGTGGTCGGAGGTCACCGAGACACTGGTGGACCGCGTGCGCGCGGGTGCGCGCACGAGCGACGTCGACGCGCTCGAAGCCGACGTCGTCGCCGGTCGTATCTCACCGGCGGCGGCCGCCCGCCGCCTGCTCGAAGCGTGACCCCGCGGTCAGGTCGCGGCGCCGCGCCGGCGCAGGTACCAGAACACGCCGCCCCCGGCCAGCGCGACAACGACGACCACGATGAGAATGATCGGCAAGGGGTTGCTGTCGTCGTCGTTCTTGTCGATAGTCGGGCCCGCGTTCTCGGACGAGACCGCGATCGGGTTGCCGTTCGCGTCGGTCGCCGGTGTTCCTCCGCTCCCACCGCCGCTGCCGGCAACAGGTGTGCCGTCCGCGTTCGTGGCGGGCGTGCCGTCGGGGTTCGTTGCACCGGGCGTCGTGTCGCCGGGCGAAGTGGTGGCCGTCGACGCTGTGGTGGGCGTACTGGTCGCGGGCGGCACCGTGTCGCCCGTTCCCGGATCGAGCACACCGTTCTCGCCGACCACTGGCGCCACCTCGGGCGGCCGGATGTGCCGGCGTGTCGTCGTGGTCGTGGGATCGTCGGGTCCGATCACGCCGCCGGTCGTCGCTCCGGGGCCGCCGGGCGGCAACGCGTACGCGAGCGCGCCGCTCGCGAGCATGGCGATCGCGATGATCGATCCGACGATCAGCCGCCGAACAGGTGCGCTGCGCATGGTTCCCACTCCCCAAATCGCGTTGTCGAGACGCGTCGGAGCATCGCGCCGTAACGCTGCTCCGTCTCTGGGGAAGAATCCTCAGCTCGCCTTGCGCGCCGGCGCCGGGCTCTTCGGTTCGGGTGGCCGCGCTCTGCGCAGAATCTCGCGCGCTTCGGCCACACCCTGGCGGCCGGTACGCCGAGTCCGCTCGTCGAGCCGCCACTCCGGCCCGCGCTCTTGCGCGGGGCGCGGTCTCGGCCCGGGAGCAGCCGCAGTTGGGTCGCCTCCCCGTGTTCGCTCCGCTCGCTCATGGTTCGAGTATCCCCGAGAGGTGAGACAACAACGCCCGCCGGAGGGCCCAACAACCGGGGCAAAGGGCTCTGTTTCCTTGTCGCCTTCGCTACGGCCGGGGATACCCGCCCCCCGACCCCACCCACCGCCCCGCTTGGCGCGCCTTCGGCGCACGTTCTCATGACGCTCAGGCTCCGGCGAGTTCGCTCCGGCGCTGCCTCCGCTCACCGCGTCGAGTGCACGAATCGAGGACGTAGCCTTTTGATGTGTCCGTATACCTCGATCATGCGGCGTCGACGCCGATGCGGCCCGAGGCGATCGAGGCGATGTTGCCGTTCCTCGCCGAGCATGCTGCCAATCCATCGGGCGCGCACGCGGCGTCGCGGGCGGCCAAGACGGCGCTGGAAGAGGCCCGGGAGACGGTTGCAGCTGCGTGTGGTGCCAACCCCCACGAGATCGTCTTCACCGGCGGCGGCAGCGAGGGCGACAACCTTGCGATCAAGGGCGCAGCCTGGGCGGCCCGCACGCGTGATGCCCGGCTGAACGCCGTCGTCACGACCGGCATCGAGCACAAGGCCGTGCTCGGCGCCTGCACCCGCTTGGAGCGGGACGGGTACCACGTCACTCGGGTTGCAGCGACGGCCTCGGGTGTTCTTGATCTCGACGCGCTGGCCGGCGCCCTCGACGAGCGCACCGCGGTGGTCTCGGTGATGCTCGTCAACAACGAGACCGGCGTGCGCCAGCCCCTTGCCGAGGTCGCGGCGCTGGTGCGCGAGCGCGCACCCCAGGCCGCGCTGCACACCGATGCGGTGCAAGCGCCGCAATGGTGGGACCTCCGGGACGGAGCGGCGCCGGCGGACCTCGTCGCCATCTCGGGTCACAAGTTCGGCGGCCCGAAGGGCGTGGGCGCACTCGTCGTTCGCGACGGCGTGCCACTCGTTCCGCTCATCGAAGGCGGCGGACACGAGCGCGACTTGCGTGCCGGCACTCAGAACGTGGCCGGCATCGTCGCGTTCGCGACGGCACTGCGCATCACCGACGAGCGGCGCGCCGACGAAATCGCGCGCATTCGAGCATTGCGCGACCGATTTGCGGACGCACTCGCCGCGGACATCGACGGCTTCGCAGCGAACGGCGATCCCGAACACCGGGTTGCCGGGCTCCTGCACACGGCGATCCCCGGCGTCGAGGCCGAGACGCTGCTCGTTGCCCTCGACCAGCAAGGCGTCTATGCCGCGTCGGGCTCGGCGTGCAGCTCGGGCGCGATCGATCCGTCGCACGTGCTGCTCGCGATGGGTATGCCGCGCGACCGCGCGCTCTCATCGGTCCGGTTCTCGTTCGGCTACGCGTCAACGGCAACCGACGTCGACGAAGCGCTCGCCGTCATTCCGGAAGTCGTCAAGAAGTTGCGGACCACGTAGTGGCCGGGCGGCGCGTGATGGTGATGATGAGCGGTGGCGTGGACTCGTCGGTCGCGGCTGCGCTGCTCCGCGACGAGGGCTACGACGTCACCGGTGTCACGCTCAAGCTTTGGGGCGGCGAGAGCGACAGCGGTTGTTGCAGCGTCGGCGACGTCGAGGACGCGCGGCGGGTCGCGGCGCAGCTCGGCATCCCGCACTACGTGTTCAATTTCGGCGACGACTTCAACTCCCATGTCGTCGAGCCGTATGTCGCCGCCTACGCACAGGGCAGGACACCGAACCCGTGTGTCGATTGCAACCGCACGATGAAGTGGGGGCGCGCATTCGAGCGCGCGCGACAGCTCGGCTTTGACTTTGTCGCGACCGGCCATCACGCCCGCATCGTCCAGACCGACAACGGCCCCGCGCTCGCGCGCGGCGTCGACGCCGCCAAGGATCAGTCGTACGTCCTCTACATGCTCGGACCCACTGAACTCGCCCGCACGCTGCTGCCGATCGGCGAGCTGACGAAGGCCGCGGTACGGGAGCAGGCCCGAACCTTCGGGCTTCGCACGGCCGCCAAGCGCGAGAGCATGGACGTGTGCTTCATCACGCGCGGCGGACGCGAGGCCTTCCTCGGTGCGCGCATCCCGCGGCGAGCGGGCGCCATCGTCGATGTCGGTGGAACGCGCGTCGGTTCTCATGACGGTGTCGATGCGTTCACGATCGGCCAGCGCCGGGGTGTCGGCGTTGCGGTCGGAGAGAGGCGGTACGTCGTCGATCTGTCCGTGCCAGAGGCGACGATCACCGTCGGACCCCGGGAAGCGCTGCTGCGCGACCGCGTGCACCTGCAGGACGTCCACTTCTCGCGCACGCCGCCGGCGGACATGCTCGTGCAGACGCGCGCGCACGGTCGGGTCACGCTCGCTCGGTTGGTAGGTGACGACATCGTGTTCGCGACGCCGCAGCCGCGTGTTGCGCCCGGCCAGGTTGTGGCGTGTTATGACGGCGACGTGTGCTGCGGCGGAGGAATCGCGGCGTGACAGGGCAAACGGCGACCGACGCGACGCGTGCGATCCAGCGCGAGATCGACGGCGGCGGTCATGTGCGACTCGACGCTGGCACCTACGTGGTACGCACGCTGCAACTGCGGAGCGGTCTGACCCTCGAGATTCCTGCCGGTACCACGCTCCTCGCTCATCCGGAGAACAACGCGTTCGATCTTCAGGAAAAGCTGTCGTACGACCCGCACGCCGACATGGAGACGTCCGACTTCGCGCACGGCATGTTCGTCGGCCGCAGCGTCGACGGCGTCGAGATCGTCGGCGGCGGGACGATCGACATGGCGCGTACCGTGCGGTGGGGGCCGAAGCCGATCGCTCTGCGGCAGTGCCGGGACGTTCGCATCGAGGGAATCACGATCCGGCGGTCACCGAACTACTGCGTGAGCCTCGGCGCGTGCGACGGTGTCGTCGTGCAAGGCGTCACGATCCGCGACGCGCTCTCCGATGGCATCGACCCCGACTCCTGCCGGCGTGTGCGTATTGCCGACTGCGACGTCGAGAGCGACGACGATGCGATCTGCGTCAAGGCGAGCCTGTTCCTCGGCTCGCCGCGGGCGTGCGAGGACATCGAGGTCGTGCGCTGCCGCACGCGCTCTGGCACGAATGGCTTCAAGATCGGCACGGAGACGAGCGGCGCGGTGCGGCGTGTCCGCGTCCAGGACTGTGAGTTCGATCCGCGACCGCGAGAGGGTCGTGACGATCGCATGGCCGCCGATCTGCACGGCCTGCACGAGGCCGGCGGCGTGTCGATCTCCACCGTCGACGGCTCGGACCTCGAGGACGTCACCATCGAACGGGTGCGCATCCGTCACGCCCGGGGCGCGTTCTCGATCCGGCGCGGCGCACGGGGCCGCGGTCAGACGACGCCGCGGCCGGGCCTGCTGCGCGATGTCGTGCTGCGAGACATCGAGGTGACGAACGCGCGTGAGCCGTCGTCGATCGTCGGTCTGCCCGGGTTCCCGGTGCAGCGTGTGACGTTGGAACGCGTGCGCGCCGAGATGCTCGGAGGCGGGAGCCATGACGGAAGTGCAGTGCCGGAGTTGCCCGACGCGTATCCGCAGAACACGATGTTCGGAACGCTTCCCGCGTGGGGTCTGTACGCCCGTCACGTCGAAGGTCTGACGATGCTCGACGTCGATCTGAGTGTGCGCAGCGCGGACAGTCGCGAGATGATCGTCCTCGACGACGTCTCGTAGCGGTTGAAGCGTCTGTCACCTATCGTTTTCCGACGTTGACAGACGCCTCTTCGCAGCGAGCGCGAGGAACGCATCGGGACGCGTCGTCGCGACGACGACGCCATCGGGGTCGAGGAGTTGAGCATCAGCGCGGCCGCGCCGCCGGCCGAACGTCACCGGTGGGTCGAGCAGGATCTCGATGCCGCCCGCGAGCGTGCCCAGGCGGAGATCGAGTATGGCGTCAGGTCGCGATGTGCCGGGCACCCGATGCACGCGTGTGACGACTTCACGCCGCACGAGCACGGGATCGACCAGCGTCAGCGGGTCGACGATCGCGATACCTGCGGGCACGAGCACGACCCAGCGACGCGACAGCGCGTCCAGCGAACGCGCGACCAGCCACGCGAGCGGCAGGCCGACGATGGCGAGCACGATGCCGGCGATGATGTTCGCGTCCGCGAGCAACAGCGGACCCACAGCGGCACCCGCGGCAACGAGCGCGATCGCGACGGGCACGGGCCCGACGAGCAAGGGCGTCGGGATACGCATCGGGAAGCGCACCTCGTCGCCGTACGCGAGCGCATTCGCCGCGGCTGCGGCGAAGGGATCCGCCAAGACGAGCGCGGCCGCCAACACGCTCGACGCGACGGCAATCGCCGCCGACGCAGCGCTCGTCGACGTGATCGAGCCGAATGTGCACACGACCGCGAGCGGTGCAACGATGCGGAGCAGCGTGAGGCCCCACGGCCGGGGAGCAAGCAGCGCGAGCAGGCCCGCCGCCCACGCCGTCCACAACAGCACGGTAGCGAGACGCGCGGGCCCCTTTGGCCATCCGTCGATGGCATCGGCGATCGCTCCACCGGTCGTTGCCGGCAGCACGGCCCAGGCAACGCGCGCGCACCACAACATGAGTGTGCGACTCATCAACTCCACGCTCGCGTGCTCCGCTTCGTGGGATGAACTGCTGACGCCGTATCCTAGGAATCTTCATGCGGGATATCGGGCTCGTGGCAGGAATGGCGACCGCGATCGGAAGCCTTCCGCATCGCGATCCGCGTGCTGCCGCCTCGCTGGTGCTTCGGTGCATGCCCGAGCTTCCCGCCGCGCCGCAGTTGCCGTGTCGTTCGCCGCTCGAAGGTGTGATCGCGCAGTGGGCGGGTGCAGTGCCTGGCCTCGACGTGCACCCCGATGGCACGATCTCGATCGGCGAGCACGCGTTGCTCTACGCGGCGATGGCGGTCGAGCCGGTTTTCTCGCCCGCGGCGCACGGCGCGCTGTTGACGTTCCTCGAGGTCGCGGCGGCGCAGACGCCTCCGCTGCGGCGGGTGAAAGTGCAGGTCACGGGCCCGCTGACGCTCGGCGTTGCACTCGTCGGCGCCGGAGTGTCCGCGGCGATCGCCTTCCCGCTCGCGGCACGAGTCGCGCGCGCGTGGGCGCTCGCGATCGAGGACTTGGTCGCGCGGACGCTTCCCGGTGTGCGGCTCGTGCTGTTCTTCGACGAGCCGTCGCTCGTGCTGTGGCGCGGCGCCGAGGGACCGGTCGAGCGCGAGATCGCGATCGACCTCTTGTCGGGCTCGCTCGCCGCGACCCGCGCGATCACCGGCGTGCACGTCTGCGGCAGCGGTGACGTGCGGCTCGCGCTCGACGCCGGTCCCAACGTATTGCATTGCGACATTGGAGCGCTCGACCTCGACGACGCGGTCGCGATGTCGCGTTTCCTCGAGGGCGGTGGCTGGTTCGCGTGGGGCGTTGTGCCGACGCATCGACCCGTTGGTGAGCATGCCCAGCCGTTGTGGAAGGCTTTGCTCGACGCGTGGTGCGAGCTGACGCGCCGGGGGTGCGATCCGGCGCGCTTGCAGCATCAGGCGCTGGTCGCGCCCGCGTGCGGGCTCGCGGGACACGGAGAGAGCCAGGCGGAGCGGGCGATGCTGCTTGCGCGAGAGATCGGCGGCCACGTGCACCATCACGCGGCGGCATGCAAGCTCGCCGTCGGGGCCTAAGCAACCGCGCAGGCCCTCGATAGCCTGCGGGCGATGGCTGCCAAGCCGCCCGCCGAAGCCGTCGAACGCGTCGAGACGCTGCGCGGGCTCATCGAGTACCACACCGAGCGCTACTTCGTGTTCGACGAACCCGAGGTCGCCGACGCGGAGTTCGACGCGCTCGTGCGGGAGCTGCGCGAGCTCGAGGCCAAGTACCCGTTGCTCGCCGTCGCCGACTCACCCACGCAGCGGCCCGGCGGGCGTCCGGCGTCCACGTTCGCGCCCGTGCGGCATCGCGTGCCGATGCTGTCGCTCGACAACGCGTTCTCGCGCGACGAACTGCTGGCGTGGGGCACGCGGGTCGAACGGCTCGTGCCGAATCCGGTGCGGTTCGTCGCGGAACCGAAGCTCGACGGCCTCGCGGTGTCGCTGCAGTACGAGGACGGCCGGTTCACGATTGGCGCGACGCGGGGTGACGGCGTCACCGGCGAAGACGTCACCGAGAACCTCCGCACGATCGCGCAGATTCCCGAGAAGCTGAAGGGCAAGGACGTGCCCAGCTTGCTCGAGGTGCGCGGGGAAGTGTTCATGCCGCTCGCATCGTTCGAGGCGCTGAACCGGCGGCAGGGAGAGGCGGGCGAACGGCTGTTCACTGCGGCGCGCAATTCCGCGGCCGGCAGCTTGCGGCAAAAGGATCCCTCAATTACTGCCACGCGCGACCTCGAGATCTTCTGTTACCACATCGGCGCGAAGGAGGGCGGTCCGCGACTGCGGACTCACGAACAGACGCTCGCGTGGCTCGCCAAGCTCGGCTTCCCCGTGAACCCGCACATCGAGGCGTTCGACGATCTCGACGCGGTGCACGAGTTCGCGAACCGCATGGAAGCCAACCGGCACTCGCTGGGATACGACATCGACGGCGTCGTCGTGAAGGTCGACGACCTGGGACAGCGCGAGGAGATGGGATTCACGTCACGCGCGCCGCGCTGGGCGATCGCGTTGAAGTTCCCGCCCGAGGAAAAGACCACCGTCCTGCGGGGGATCATGGTGTCGATCGGTCGCACGGGCCGGGCGACGCCGTTCGCGCAGCTCGAGCCGGTGTTCGTGGGCGGCGCGAACGTTGGCCTCGCCACGCTGCACAACGAGGACGACGTCAAGCGCAAGGACGTTCGGCCGGGCGACACGGTCATTGTGCGTCGCGCCGGCGACGTGATCCCCGAAGTTGTCGGACCGGTGCTCGCCAAGCGGCCGCCGAAGACCAAGCCGTGGAAGTTTCCGAAGAAGTGCCCCGAGTGCGGCCAGCCCCTGGTGCGGGTCGAGGGCGAGGCGAACCACCACTGCGTGAACGTCGACTGCCCCGCCCAGCGCGTCCAACGTCTCGTCCACTGGGCGAGCCGGGGCGCTCTGGACATCGAAGGCCTGGGTGAGGAGCGTGTGCGCCAGTTCGTCGACGCCGGGCTCCTCGAGGATGCGGCGGACGTGTACGCGCTCACCGTCGACAAGCTCGTACCGCTCGACCGCATCGGCGAGCGATCGGCGCAGCTGCTCGTCGAGGCGATCGAGAACTCCAAGACCCGACCGCTGTGGCGCGTGCTCGTCGGTCTCGGCATCAACCATGTTGGGCCCACCGCGGCGCAGGCGCTCGCGCGCGCCTTCGCGGACCTCGACGCGATCATGGCTGCGAGCGAGGAGGAGCTGACCGCGATCGACGGTGTCGGACCGACGATCGCGCAGAGCATTCGCAAATGGTTCTCGATCGACCGGAACCGGCGACTGCTGCAACGGCTCGGCGCGGCGGGCGTCAACTTCGAAGGCGAGCCCGCGCCGGTCGTGTCGGCGCACGACGCGACGCTGGCCGGTATGACGTTCGTGCTCACCGGGACGCTCGAGGGACACACGCGCGACGAAGCGGCAGCGGAGATCGTTGCGCGGGCCGGCAAGGTGACCGGCAGCGTGTCGAAGAAGACCAGTTACGTGGTCGCCGGCGAGAGCCCCGGTTCCAAGCTCGCCAAGGCCGAGGAGCTCGGCGTCACGATCCTCGACGAACCCGCCTTCGACCAGCTCCTCGAAAAGGGCCCGTAAATACCACCAACAGTTGGCAGCAAAACCCGCGCTATGCGCGGGAAACGCTGCCAACTGTTGGAGCGGTTCAGCCGACTTTGAAGGTCCAGCTGTAGCTCGCGAGCTTGCCTTGTGCCTTCGCGGACTCGGGTGTGGAGATCGCGCGCGGCCACCATTGCACGACCGCGATGTGAGAGCCCTTGCTCAACTCGCGGAACTCCTTGCCGGGCCCGGGGTCGAAGAAGAACTCGGCGAGGTTCGGGTCGCCGCTGATCTGGTCTTGGGGGATCACCTGGTTGTCGATCAGCAGTTGCGCGGTGAGATCAGGCGTACGCAGTTGCGCGCCGACCTGGCCCTGCGGCAGCGACAACTGACCTTCCTCCGGTACGAGATCCACGATCGCGACCGGGCGCTGCGGCGCGGCCGGACCGTTCTCCTGCGACTGCGCGCCCCAGATTGCGACGTTGATGCCCGCCAGCACGACGACCGCGACGATTGCGACGCGCGCAGGGTGAGCCGGCCGGGTGAGCGACACGATGCGAACCTACCGTCGTGGTCCGAGCGGGCGGGAATGCGGACTCACGGTGGGTGCTCGGCCGCGGCGGGAGCCGACAAGTAGCGTTGTACCTATGCCCGGCAGCGCGGTGAGCGACCTCGCGGGCCGCGTACTGGCTGGTCGCTACCTCCTCCATGGCGCGATCGGCACCGGTGCGAGCGGCCGCGTCTACGTCGCCGAGGACACCCGTCTGCGGCGCCGGGTCGCGGTGAAGGTGCTGCATGCCGCGCTCGCCGAGGACTCGGCGTTCCTTCGACGCTTCCGCGCCGAGGCGCAACTCGCGGCGTCGCTGCATCACCCGCACATCGTGACGGTGCACGATTGGGGTGAGGACGAAGTGCCGTTCATGGTGCTCGAGCTGCTCGAAGGCGGGAGCCTGCGCGGGATGCTCGACCACGGCACGGAGCTCACGGTCCCGCAGGCCGCACACGTCAGCCGGGATGTCGCGTCCGCGCTCGAGTACGCGCACGCCCGCGGCGTGCTCCACCGCGACATCAAGCCCGCCAATTTGCTGTTCGACGAGCACGGCATCGTGCGCGTCGCCGACTTCGGTCTCGCGCGCGCGCTCGCCGAGGCGAGTTGGACCGAGCCCGCGGGCGCCGTGTTCGGCACCGCGCGTTACGCGTCACCCGAGCAGGCGCAGGGTGTGCAGCTCGACGGCCGGTCCGACCTCTACTCGCTCGCGCTGGTACTCGTCGAAGCCGTCACGGGTGCGTTGCCGTTCACCGCCGACACCACGCTCGGCATGCTGACTGCACGCACCCAACAGCCGCTCATCGCGCCCGAGGAACTGGGCGTGCTCGCGCCCGCGATCGACCGGGCGGGCGCGATCGATCCCGAGGACCGTTATCCAAACGCGGGAACGATGCGCGGCGCGCTCGCCGACGCGGCCGACAACCTTCCGCCCCCGGGGCCGCTCGCGCTCGCGGGAATGACGGATCGTGCCGACCCGCACCCGACGCGGGCCGCGGGCTCACGGCCGCCGCCCGCGCCCAAGAAGCGCTCGGGGGGCATCGAGCTGTTCGACCAGGACGCGGCCGACGCGCCGACGGTCGCCGAAACCCAGCCGATTCCCGTGGTCGTGCCCGAGCCGCGTTCGCTCACCAAGGCGCCGAAGCCGGGGAAGTCGCCCCGCCGCAACGAAGACCATGGCGGCATCAGCACGCAGCGCCGGCTGGTGCCGTTCGTCGTCGCGCTCGTCCTGCTGATCACCGTTGCGATCGCCACTGCCGCGCTCGCGCGAGTGAGCGGCGCGACGCCGATCTCGGTGCCGACGCTCATCGGGATGGCCAAGCAGGAAGCGATCGCGAGCGCGCAGCAGCGGGGCCTGATCGCAACCGTCGCGAAGAATGAGCCGGCGCCGGATCCCCCCGGAACCGTGATCGACCAGTCACCCGACCAGGGCGCGCTCACCACCGGTCGGCACGTGAAGCTGACGGTGTCGAGCGGCCCGGCGCCGGTCGACGTTCCGAACATCGTCGGCCAACCGTGGAGCAAGGCGAAGGCAACGCTCATCGGCGCCAACTGGCTGTACCGGACGAAGCGGGTCTACAACGAAGTGCAGCCGAAGGATGAGGTGCTGAGCACCACCCCCGGGCCCGGGCAACCGTCGTCACCCGACGGCACGATTGTCGTCACGCTCAGCAATGGTCACGCGCCGGTGCAGGTCCCCGACGTGAGCGGCAAGTCGTACGACGCAGCCCGCGGTGACTTGGAAGCGCAGCACTTCACGGTTCCGCCCGCGGTCGAGGCGTTCGACAACAAGGTGGCCAAGGGCAAGGTCATCGCGACCGAGCCGGTCGCGGGCACGCAGGCGCCGTACGAGTCCGCGGTCACGGTGCGCGTGAGCAAGGGTCCCGACCTCGTGAGTGTTCCCGACGTCACCGGCCTGACGCTGGACGACGCCAAATCGGTGCTCGAGGCGAAGGGCTTGGTGCCCGGCAACCTCTACGGCTGGCGCAACGACAAGTCCAAGGTCAGATCGCAAAATCCCGACCATGGGAAGGTGAAGCGGGGCAGCGAGGTCGATCTCGACTTCCGCAACCGCAGCTTCCCCGGCTGCATCTTCGACGGCAGCTGCTGAGGCACGTTCGCCGTGATATCGGGATGCTGCCTACGATGCGGCGCCCGTTCCCTGACGTCGGAGGCGATCCATGGGTGCACTCGACGGACGCGTCGCGATCATTACGGGCGCGGCCCGCGGCCTGGGCCGCGAGCACGCGCTGCTCTTCGCACAAGAGGGCGCCAAGGTCGTGGTCAACGACCTCGGCGGGGACATGCACGGCGAGGGGGGCGACCCGAGTGCCGCGATGCAAGTTGTCGAGGAGATCAAGGCGATGGGAGGCGAGGCGGTCGTCAACGGCGAGAACGTCGCCGACTGGGACGGCGCGCAGCGGCTCGTGCAGCAGGCGGTCGAGACGTACGGCGACCTGCACGTGCTCGTGAACAACGCCGGGATCCTGCGCGACCGCGTGATCATCAACATGACCGAGGCCGAGTGGGACGCGATCATCAACGTGCACTTGAAGGGCCACTTCGCACCGACCCGGCATGCCGCCGTCTACTGGCGCGAGCAGACCAAGGCCGGCAAGGAGGTGAAGGCGTCGATCATCCACACGACGTCGACCTCCGGACTGTTCGCGAACCCCGGCCAGGCGAACTACGACTCGGCGAAGAGCGGGATCGCGACGCTTTCGCAGGTGTGCGCGAAGGAGCTCACGCGCTATGGCGTGCGGTCGAACGCGATCGCGCCGGGAGCACGCACGCGCCTCACCGAAGCGACGCCCGGGCTATCCGAAGCGGTCAAAGCACCCGAAGAGGGCTTCGACGTGTGGGACCCGGCCAACGTCTCGCCGTTCGTCGCGTATCTCGCGACCGCCGATTGTCCGATTACGGGAGAATGCTTCATGGTGCAAGGCGGCAAGGTGCAGCGCGCGCGAGTCGTGGCGCGGCGCGGAAGTGATCGACAAGGGCGATCGCTGGACGGTGAAGGAACTCGAAGCGGAAGCGTCGAAGCTCGCGCCACCATCGGCCAAATGACTCTTTATGACTCCTGCCACATTCGCAAAATGAGTCTGGCGCCCTAGACCTTTCTCGGCGAAAGCCGCGTAAAGTGTTCTTTCCAAGTCGAGCCTGGGAGAGTGTGACACTTTGCGCTCTTGTCAGCGCGCGCGCTCTGTCGTATCTTCCAGCGAAGCATGCACGCAGCGCGGCAGCGCAGCGTGAAAGTGGTTAGAACTGGTGAAGTTGATCCCCTGCCGGGCGGCAGTATGTGGGGGTAATCCAATGGTTCGAGGGCGGTTTCATTCAGGATGGTCGGCATGATGCGCCGACCTGCTCACGGTGCCACTCGGCGTCCGCCGTTCGAGCGTCCGGGGAGTGGTTTCGGACGCCCACTGCGCCCGGGCCCGCCCGCTCGGTGGCGCGACGTCGAAGTGCTCGCGACGACCTCCGCGTGGGATCCGATCCAGCTGTTGCAGGCGGCCGACGCGACCAAGACCGCGGCGGCAACCGCGACGACCACGACGACCGTCGACGACATCTCGATCTCGATCTGACGGGATCGGCGGTCTGCGCCTCGCGAAGCGAGCTTCGGCGCGTTATTCGGTGATGTCCTGCAGCGCCT
The DNA here is from genome assembly GCA_963837155.1 of uncultured Actinomycetes bacterium. GTDB lineage: Bacteria > Actinomycetota > Acidimicrobiia > IMCC26256 > PALSA-610 > DASQHW01. Next base: position 57,559 of record CAWIMB010000002.1, read on the forward strand.
GGGTGAGCGCCGGGTTCCCGCCGCCGCCACCGCCGGCCTGGGCCATCATCAGCTTGGTCATGTCGCCTTGCACGCGGACCTTGCCGGCCATGAACGCCTGCATGCCCGCCTGTTGATCGCCCGAGACGAACACCGCACGGGCGGTATCGATGTCGGTGGCGAGCGTGAGGTCGGCGGCGTCGGTCTTGCCTTTGCCGAACAGGGTCTCGCCGTCCTTCGAGCCCATGAAGAACTCGATCGGGGTTCCGCCGTCGGTGACCTCGAGATTCATCACGAGGTTCGTGCTCGGCGGTGCGCCCGTGCCGTGCTCCTCGATCAGCTTTTCGGCCGCGTCGAACCAGCTGTCCGAGAGAAACTTGTGCTTGTCGGCCACGAATGCCTCCTGATCGATGCGGCGTGCATCGTAGGGGACGAGCCAGGAGAAGGTCGAGACGAGAGGGGCTGCCATTAGCCTGCGGAGGTGGCCGCAGGAACTCGGCACGAACGCATTGATGCGCACGAGCGGAATCCGAAGTGGAAGAACATGCCGCTGCGCATCGAGATGTCGGAGTGCATCAACTGCGACGCGTGCCTCCGCCACTGCCCGCCGCAATTCGGTGCCATCTTCAACCACGGCGCCGACGTCGTGATCGTCCCGGAGTTGTGCAGCGGGTGCGACAAGTGCCTGCCGGCGTGCCCGGTGAACTGCATCTATCCCGATCCGGAATGGGACCCGGCACCCGACGAGTGGTGGTCGCTGCCGCTCAGCAAGCTCGACCCGTACAAGTAGATTTCTCCGGATGGCGGCTCGCATCACCCGGCAGGACGTCGAGCACGTCGCGCGCCTGGCCCGCCTGGCGCTGACCGACGAAGAAGTCGAGGCGCTGACGCACGACCTCGGTGCGATCCTCGATCACGCCGCCGACGTCTCCGCGCTCGACACAGCCGACGTTCCGCCAACCGCGCATCCGCTGCCGCTTGTGAACGTGCTCAGGCCCGACGAGGCGCGCCCGGGTGTGCCGCGTGACGAGGTGCTCGCCGAGGCCCCGGAAGCCGAAGACGGGCGATTTCGTGTGCCGCGCATCCTCGGCGAGGCGCCGTGAGTAGCCGCATGAGTACCGCGCTCGAGATTGCGGCCGACGTGCGCGCCGGACGTCGCTCCGCGCGCGATGTGCTGGAAGAGCACCTCGCACGCGTCGATCAGCGTGAATCCGAGATTCACGCGTTCAACCTCGTCTTGGCGAACGAGGCGCGTGCGGCGGCGGACGCGGTTGACGCCTCCGATGACAAGGGTCCGCTGGCGGGCGTACCGATCGCGGTCAAGGACAACATGTGCACGCGGGGCATCCCCACGACGTGCTCGTCGCGCATTCTCGGGCAGTGGAAGCCGCCGTACGACGCGACCGTCATCCAGCGGGTGCGGGGCGCGGGTGCGGTGATCGTCGGCAAGACCAATTTGGACGAGTTCGCGATGGGCTCGTCGACCGAGAACTCGGCGTTCGGCCCGACCCGCAACCCACACGATGTGACACGCGTTCCTGGTGGCTCGAGTGGCGGCTCCGCCGCCGCGGTTGCGGCCGAGTTCGCGCCGCTCGCCCTCGGTTCGGACACCGGCGGTTCGATCCGGCAGCCGGCCGCGTTGTGCGGGGTCGTCGGCGCCAAGCCGACGTACGGCACCGTCTCCCGCTATGGCCTTATCGCGTTCGCGTCGTCGCTCGATCAGATCGGCCCCTTCGCGACGAACATCGACGACTCCGCCCTGCTGCTCGAAACCATCTGGGATCACGACCCGTGCGACTCGACGTCGAGCAGCGGCGCCCGGCCCTCGCTCGACACCGGAAGCGATGTCCGCGGTCTGCGCGTGGGCTTGATCGAGGAAATGGTGGCCGCCGACGGTATCGAGCCCGCCGTTCGGGATGCAGTTGCGCGCGCGGCGGACGTGCTCGCGGGCGCGGGTGCGCAGGTCGATTCGGTGTCGTTGCCGTCGACGAAGTACGGCATCTCGGCGTACTACCTGATTGCACCGGCGGAGGCGTCATCGAATCTCGCTCGGTACGACGGCGTGCGCTACGGGCTCCGGGTGCCGGGGAACGACGTCGCCGAAATGAACGCGAAGACACGCGACGCCGGATTCGGCCCCGAGGTCAAGCGCAGAATCATGCTCGGCACGTACGCGCTGTCGGCCGGCTACTACGACGCGTACTACGGGCAGGCTCAGCGCGTGCGCACGCTGATCGTGCGCGATTTCGACCGTGCCTATGAACAGTTCGACGTGTTGTTGTCGCCGACATCGCCGACGGTCGCGTTCGAGCTCGGTGCCAAGACGGCCGACCCGCTCGCGATGTACCTGTGCGACGTGTGCACGGTGCCGGTGAACCTGTCCGGGCAGTGCGCGATCTCCGTGCCGTTCGGCGCCGCGGGCGGCCTGCCGATCGGCGTGCAGGTGCTCGGGCCCGCGCTCGGCGAGCCGGTCATGTTCCGGGTCGCAAGAGCAATAGAGCACGCGGGTCAGTAGCAGCACGGCGCCGTGAGCGCAGCGGAGCGGAGCGAACTGGCCGGAGCGGCGAGCGCCCGCGGGCCGGGTATCCCGGCCCGCAGCGAGTGCGACAAAGAAGCATCGTCAGCCTGAGTATTCCTCGATCTCGGCTCGGAGCTTTCGCTTCAGCTCGGTCGGCGCGAACGACGTCTCGACTGCGATGCTTTGGAGCCCGCGGAGGGCACGCTCGTCGAGGTCGAGAAGGTCGCGCGCCAGCCGCAACTCGTCGGTGAGCGTCGTCGAGAAGTACGCCGGGTCGTCGGTGTTGAAGGTGACGATCACGCCGCAGTGCACGAGCTCGCGAGCCTGATGCGCGGCGAGCGACGCGGCATGCGCCCAACAGCACATTGCTCGACAGCGAGACCTCCAGCGGGACGGCGCTGTCGACGAGGCGTCGTACCAAGGCGTCATCCTCGACCGCCCGAATGCCGTGACCGATGCGGTCGGCGTGCAGTGCATCAAGCGCGCCCCGCACACTGTCGGGTCCGTCCATCTCGCCCGCGTGCGGAACGCTTCCGAGCCCCTCGGCACGAGCGATCGCGAACGAGTCGGCGTACTTGCGCGGATCCGAGCCCAGCTCCGGCCCGCCCAAGCCGATTGCGACCAGGCCTTCGGGGGCGTTCGGACCGGTGACGAACCGAGCGGTGAAGTGCTCGTCGGGTGGCTCGAACTCGCGGTGGGATGTCGACGATCCATGCGAGTTCGACATCGTGCAGGCCGCGCGCGGCGCCGGCCTTCGGCGAGTCCCGCGGAGTAGTCCTCGATCGGGATGCCCCGATACATGTGCGAGTACGCGGTCGTCGTGACCTCGGCGTAGCGTACGTGTTGTGCGGCGAGCTCGATCGCAAGCGCGTCGATGACGTCGACGAAGTCTTCGCCGGTACGCATCACGTCGAGGCCGAGCATGAACAGCGTCAGGAACTCCTGGAAGCCGGAGAATTCGATACCGCTCCGCGAGGTTCGGACGATCGCCGACGTCGATGCCGTGCCGGGCGGCGAGCAGCTCAATCGTCGGCAGCCGGAGCGAGCCTTCGAGGTGCAGGTGTTGCTCGCACTTCGGGAGTCGGCGAACGAAGTCGTCGGTCGCGACGCTCATCGACAGAACAGTGACGTCAGCTTGTTGAACGTGTCGGCCGACTCCCACTGGAGGAAGTGGCCGGCGTTCGGCACGATCACCGGTCCGGTGCAATCCCTGCACGCGGCCGCGGCCTTCCACGGGAACGACGGCAGCACGACGTGGTCTTCCGGGCCGTACAGCACGAGCGTCGGCACCGGCGTCTGCTCGAACAACCGCGGCACGTCTTCCATCGGACGTTCGCCGGCGGACTGCTCGTACACACCCCAGCTGGCCCGGAGCTTGGCGGCGTCTGCGTACGGCTCGGTGTGGAACGCGACGTCCTCCGGTGTGAACGCGTTCGGCGTGCCCCAGAGCCGGTGCGTGTACATCCCGGCGACGTACCGGCTCCGGCGCTCGGGCGTATCGAGCTCGGCGAGCAAACCATCAGGGTCGTTTGCCTGGCGGATGAAGTAGTCGGCTTGGGCTCGCCGCTCGCGCACGTCGTCGAGCGGCAGGCCGGCGGCCGTGTACACGTCGTTGAGCGGCGGCGGCACGGTGTTGAACAGCACCTGCCGCGTCACGAATCCCGGGTATCGCAGTCCGAGGTCGTACAGCACGACGCCACCGACGTCGCCGCCCGCGACCGCGCACCGCTCGTGACCGAGGACGTCGTGCACGAGCGAGTAGCAGTCAATGGAGTATGCGGCGATGTCGTAGAAGTCGTCGGGCGCCAGGCTCGAATCGCCGTGGCCCCGGAAGTCGGGAGCGATCACCTCGAAGCCCGCCGCCGCGAGGGGGCCGATGTTGCGCCACCAGATGCGCTTGGTCTCGGGGAAGCCGTGGAGCAACAGCAGCGGCACGCCACCGGCACCTTCCCGCACGTAAGCGATGGTCACGCCGTTGCGAACGTCGGCCGCGTGCGTCGTGAACTGATGAGGGTCGGGCGCCTGCGTCACGTCTCGTAGTCTGGCACCCATGGTGGCCTACGAGATCGTGGTCGGGTTGGAGGTACACGCCGAGCTGGCCACCGCGAGCAAGCTGTTCTGCGGCTGTCCGAACGAGTTCGGCGACGAACCGAACACGAACATTTGCCCGGTGTGTCTCGGGCTTCCCGGTTCGCTCCCGGTGCTCAACGAGAAGGCTGTCGAGTACGCGTTGCGCGTGGCCGAGGCGCTGCATCTGAAGGTTCCCGAGCGTTCGGTGTTCGCGCGCGAAGAACTACTTCTATCCCGACATGCCAAAGGACTATCAGGTCTCGCAGTACGACATGCCGATCACGATCGACGGCTACCTCGAGATCGACGGTGAACGCGTCGGCATCACGCGGGCCCACCTCGAAGAGGACACCGGTAAGACGTTGCACATGGGTGGCGGCGGACGCATCCACGACGCCGACTACTCGCTCGTTGACTACAACCGGGCCGGCGTGCCGTTGCTCGAGATCGTTTCCGAGCCGGATATCCGATCAGCGGAGCAGGCGAAGCGGTACGTCGAAGAACTCCGCGGCGCGCTGCTGGGGATCGGCGTGAGCGACGTCAAGATGGAAGAGGGGTCGATGCGCGTCGACGCCAACGTCTCGGTGCGCCCTCCGGGTACGCATGAGCTCACCACGCGCTGCGAGATCAAGAACCTGAACTCGTTGCGATCCTTGGTGCGGGCAATCGAGTACGAGGCCGATCGACAGTGGGCGCTCGTGCAGGCCGGCGAGCGGGTGGTGCAGGAAACGCGCCACTGGGATGAGGAAGGCGGCCGCACACTGTCCGGTCGTTCCAAAGAAGAGGCGCACGACTACCGCTACTTCCCGGAACCCGACCTCGTGCCGGTCGCGCCGACCGACGAGATGCGCGCACACGTGCGGGCCACGATGCCGGAGCTCCCGTCGGAGCGGCGCGCACGGTACATCGAGGAGTGGGGGATCAAGGAAGAGGACGCGCGCATCCTCGTCGACGTGCCCGGGCTGGGCGCGTACGCGGAGAAAGCGGTCGCGGCTCTGAACGGCGGCGGCTCGCCCAAAGACATCGTGAACTGGGTGCGTCAGGAAGTGCTGGGATACCTGAACGATTCCGGCGCGTCCCCTGCCGAGCTCACGCCCGAGATGCTCGCCGAACTCGTGGGTCTCTTCGCCTCGGGTGCGATCTCCCGCCCGCAGGCACGCGACGTGCTCGACGAGTCGTTGCGCGAACAGAAGTGGCCGCGCGACATCGTCGAAGCGAAGGGCTTGTCACAGGTCAGCGACGAAGGCGTGCTCGCGCAAGCCGTGGACGATGTTCTCGCCGCGAATCCCGGATTGGTCGACGAGTACCGCGCGGCCGACGACAAGGGCAAGAAGAAGAAGTTTGGCTTCGCCTTCGGCGAAGCCATGAAGCTGCTCGAGGGCAAGGCCAACCCGCAGCGCTTGAAAGCGCTGCTGGAGGAACGGCTAAGTTCGTAGCACCTTCCCTTTGCGCTTCCCCGTCGAGTTGACCGTTACCGTCGATTTCCGGGGGTATCCGCACAATGGATGTCGAAGCGCGGGCGGAGGAGCAATACGGACTGATCACTCGCGAGCAGGCGCTCGAGAACATGTCCGAGTCTTCGATCGATCGCCGACTCGCGTCCGGGCCGGTGGATCGCCGTCTTTCCGCGCGTGTACCGAATAGCGGGCGCGCCGGTGAGTGGCCGGCAGCGAGCGATGGCGGCAACGCTGTGGGGTGGAAACACCGCCGCTATTTCGCATTCAACCGCGGCACGGCTGTTGCGCCTCAACGGAATTCCCTTCAATGGCGTGCACCTCACACTGCAACCGAGTGCAGGTGGGCGTATCAAGGGCGTGCAGGTTCATAGGTCGCCTGTCCAACGATTCGAAAGAATTGTGATCGACGGGATTCCATGCACGTCAGCGACTCGGACGCTGACCGATTGCGCGACATCTGTGGACGGCGAGTCCTTGGCGACGGCGTTCGAGCACGCCCGGCGTATGGGTCTGACGTCGGTGCGCGCCGTGGAGAAGGCGCTCGTGAAGGGTCGCGCAGGCACTGGCCAGATGCGTCAGTTGTTGACCGCAGTCGAGGCGCGGCCGAAGGAGTCGCGGCTCGAGGTGAAGACGGCGCGGCTCATCCGGGCGAGCAACTTGCCGAAGCCGGTGACGCAACTCCGGGTCGGCGCCTACCGGGTGGACTTTGCGTGGCAGCGATTGTGGGCGATCTGCGAATGCGACGGTTTCGAATGGCACGGCAACCGATTGCAATGGAAGCGCGATCGCCGGCGCGTCGCGGAGATCGAAGCGCAAGGATGGAGAATCGTCCACGTGACGTGGGACGACGTGACGAAGCATCCCGTGGAGACGCTCGACCGTCTCGCGCTGGCGCTACGTGCCGTCGCGTAGCTGGTCGAAGACTCCTCCGAGATCCATCACCATCCAGTGTTCGATGAGCTTGCCGTCCCGCACGCGCGCGTGATGCATGCTCTCGAACTCGACGGAACGCCCGGTCGCGGCGATGCCGAAGGAATCACCCTTGTGCGTCCCCGTGGTGTGCACTCGCCACGCGATCCGTTCACCGTCCTGGATGATGTCGATCAGCTCGCAGTGGACGTCGGGAAATGCCACGCGCCACGCCTCGACGTAGCTCCGGAAGCTCTCCCGACTTTTGAGATCGCCGATGGACGTGTAGAAAATGAACCCGGGCGCGAGCAGTTCTGGAGTGCGATCGAGCTTTCCGTCGTTTACGACCTCTTCGTAGAGTCGCTGCACCGTGTGCCGGGCGTCGGCCATGGTTCTATGCCCGGCCGGCCGCGAGCGACGTGATCACGAACCGGCCAAGGCGCGCGACCTCGTCACGCGGGAGTCGTACCGAGCCGGCGCATTCACCGTCGTGCCAAACCGAGAGTACGAGCACGGCTTCGTCGTCGTGCCAGGTCGCCCGCAACGCTGATCCGCGCTCGTCCACCATCAACTCCGTCATCGAAATCCCTCCAGCACGCGGGCGACGCGATCGGGATCTTGGCGGTCGGGCGTGTCGAACGAGATCCGCTGCACCATCTCCCGGAAGCGCTTCCGCACGAGTGCGCCGATGTCTTCCGGCCGCCCGGACACCACGAACGTGTCGACGATTTCGTCCGTGATCAACGACGCCATCGTTGCCCAGTCTCCCGTCTTCGACAACCGGTTCAACTCCGGTTGCAGATCGCCCCATCCGTGCGCGTCGAGTACGACTTTGTACGCAGGGGTGGAGCCATAGAAGGCAAGGCGCGGCCGCATCGCATCTCGCCCACGTGTGAGCTGTTCCTCGGTATCGGCCGCGATCGCCATGAGCGGGAACGCGATCTCGAGATCGGCGAGCGACCGGCCGCGCAATGCCAAACCGCGTTCCAACGCCGGAATCGTCGTCTCTCGCATGAACTTCTCTGTCGAGAACGGGTGCACCATGAAGCCGTCGGCGACCTCGCCCGCGACCTCGGTCATGCGGGGCCCGACACCACCGAGGAAGATGCGCGGCACTCCGTATGGTGACGGCCCCGGGTTGAAGAACGGCGTCATCAAAGTGTGCGTGTAGAAGTCGCCCCGGAAGTCGAGCTTGGCACCCTCGTGCCACGACGCCCAGATCGCGGCGAATGGCGAGGACGAGCTCGCGCGATACGCGCCGCGGGCTTCGACCAGGGCATCGAGTATCGCTTCTCGATGTGCGGGCGGATCTGGGTGCCGAGGCCGAGATTGAAGCGCCCGCGCGACGCGAGCTGGAGGTCGTACGCACCCTGCGCGAGTGTCATCGGCGTACGCCCGAACGCGATCACAACCGCGGTCGTGAGCTGCACGCGCTCGGTGTGCTCGGCGGCCAACAGCAACGGGAACATCGCATCGTGCTGGCCCTCGAACGAGTAGATGCCGTCGTAACCCGCCGCTTCGATTGCGCGCGCGTCCTCCGGCACCTTCAGCAGGTCGGTCGTGCGTAATGCAGCGTCGACGAACATTCGCCGCTCCCCGTTGTTTGGGTCGACTCCACGCTCCGCTCCCATCCGGTCGCTGCGCTGTCGTCTCCCTACCATGTCGCGGTGGACTACGGACCGGAAACCTACGGCGAGCGCGTCGCCGACGTCTACGACGAGTGGTACAAGCTGGGCGAGACCGCACCCGAGCCCCCGTTACTCGCCGAGCTCGCCGCGGGCGGACGGGCGTTGGAGCTCGGCATCGGTACCGGACGCGTCGCGCTCCCGTTGGCCGCGCTGGGCGTCGATGTGCACGGCATCGATGCCTCACCGGCAATCGTGGAGAAGCTGCGGGCGAAGCCCGGCGGCGACAAGATTCCGGTCACGATCGGCGACATGTCTGATGTGCCGGTCGACGGTGAGTTCGCGCTCGTGTTCATCGTCTTCAACACGTTCTTCATGCTGACGAGCCAAGAGGCACAGGTGCGTTGCTTCCGTAATATCGCGGCGCACTTGCAGCCGGCGGGACGGTTCCTCTTGCACGCGTTCGTGCCTGACCTCTCGCTCATCGAAGCCGGACAGCACGTGAGCGTGCGGGAAGCGGGCCTCGATCGCGTGCGGCTCGACATGACGACCTACGACCGGCTCGAGCAACGGCTCGATGCGACGCAGGTTCGGATGACCGAGCACGGCAACCGTTTCGTGCACACCAAGCTGCGGTATGCGTGGCCGCCCGAGCTCGATCTGATGGCGCAGCTCGCCGGTCTGACACTCGAAGCGCGCTACGCGACGTGCGACAAGCAGCCGTTCACGGACGCGAGCGCCTTCCACGTCTCCGTCTATCGCGCATGATCTGACCGGTGGCCTGCAGACCGGGGATCCCGGTCACGCCGCCGCCGCCGTGCGTCGCGCTGCTCGCCTGGTAGAGGCCCACGATCGGCGTCCGGAAGTCCGCGTAACCCGGCGCGGGCCGCATGTGGAACAGCTGGTCGGGCGAGAGCTCGCCGTGGAAGATGTTCCCGCCGACGAGCCCGTATTCGTGCTCCATCTCGTAGGGCCCGATGACCTGCCGGTGCAGGATCGATTCGGTGAACCCGGGCGCGACCGCGTCGACACGAGCGATCACGCGATCGGCATACGCGTCGAGCTCCGCCTGGTTCGGTTTCGACGACCACGTGTGCGGGACCCACTGCGTGAACATCGACACGATGTGGTGGCCGTCCGGCGCAAGCGTGGGATCGAACACCGAAGGAATGCAGATATCGGCGAACGGCAGCGCCGCGGCGCGGCCGGCGACCGCGTCCTGGAATGCCCCTTCGACATCGTCGAGCGATTCGGCGAGCACGATCGTGCCGCCGTGCACCTCGGGATCGAAGCCCGGCTTGGCGGTGAAGTCAGGGAGGCGATCGACCGCGACGTTGACCTTCACCGTTCCACTGCGCGTCTTCCAACGATCGATCCGCTCGATGAACTCGTCGGGAAGCTCCGCTCGATCGACGTGCTCGCCGAACGTGATCTTCGGATGCGTCGCAGCAACGACGACGTCGGCGCGCAGCTCGTCGCCCGAAACGAGTGTGACGCCGCGTACACGTCCGCCGCGCACGTCGATCCGCGCGACAGGCGCGTCGGTGCGCACGACGACGCCGTTGGCTTCTGCGGCGCGGCGGAGCGCCTGAGTGACGCCTCCCATGCCCCCTTCGGGAAAGCCCCAGGAACCGAGCTCGCCGTCGCCGACATCACCGATCTTGTGGTGCGCCATGACGTACGCGGTGCCGGCCGAGCGCGGGCCTGCCCATGTGCCGATCACGCCGCTCACCGACAGCACGCCCTTCATCTGCGGTGATTCGAAGTGCTCGTCGAGCAGGTCGGCGATGCTCATCGTGAAGAGGCGAGTGACGTCGGCGGTGCCGCGTACGTCGAGCCCGCGTAAACGCCACGCAAGGCGGAGCTGTTCGAGCAGGTCCTTCGGCCGGCGGGAGCCGACGCGCGGCGGGATCGTGTTGAGCAGCGGGCCGAGCACGTCGGCGAGCCCGCCGAGCCACGCGTCCCACCGTTCGTACGCGTCGGCATCGGTTTCGGAGAACTGTTCGATCTGCTGCCGCCGTCGAGCCGCGTCCTCGGGCATCTGCAGACTGCGACCGTCGCGGTACGGCACGAAGTAGCCGTGTTGTGGATACACCTTGTAGCCGTGCCGGGCGAGCTCGAGGTCACGCACGATTGTGGGCGGCATGAGGCTCACGACGTACGAGAGCGCGGTCACCTTGTACGCGGGGCCGAACGGCTGCTCGGTGATCGCGGCGCCACCAACCTGTGAGCGGCGTTCGAGTACCGTCACGTGCGCGCCCTGGCGCGCGAGCAGTCCCGCCGCAACCAGGCCGTTGTGGCCGCCACCGACGACGACGACGTCGAACGTCTCGGTCACCGTTTCCCGCTCTCGGCCCTGCGGGCCGGGCCGCTCGGGCCCCGCCTCGCTGCTCGCGTCGGGCTCGCGGACGCTCGGCTCACCGCGCAACCTGTTCCAGCAACGCGCGCCAGCTGTCGAGGCCGGGAACCGACGCGTGGGGATCCTTGGCGCGCTCGTCGGCGCGGCGCAACGCGAGAATCGCGTCGAGGTCGGGGTCAGCCTCGAGCGCGGCGCATGCCGTCTCGTCGAGGTGGTCACCCTGGTCGGCGAGCGTCTCGACACTGCGCACGCTCAACTGCGAGCGATAGGCGGGATCGGTCGCGACGAGGTATCGCTTGGCGACGACGTGCGCGCCCACGAGTCGGGCAACTCGCTCGCCGAGGAGTGGCGCCACGAGCTTGGCACCGCGCCCGTCGTGATCGCGGTGGTCAGCGGGATCGGCGATGTCGGAGATGTCGTGCACGAGGCCGGCGACCGCGAGCTCGGGATCCGACGGATGTTCCGCCCGGAGCAGCGCGCCGCACTGCAGCGCGTGGGAAAGCGCGTCGAGGCGGGGTTCATCGAAGGCCCGGTCACCCTGCCCGAGCAAGGCGAGGAGATCGTCGACGGTCGCGAGAGTCGTCACGCCGCCATTGTCGCGAGAACGGCGTCGATGATGTCGACCGCGACGTCGATCTGCTCGCGGGTCACGACCAGCGGCGGGGACAAGCGCACGACGCCGGTGCCCGCAGTCAGCAGGACGAGCCCGCGCCGGAACGCCTCTTGCTCGACATGCAGCGCGGCATCGTGATCGGCGAGATCGATCCCGACCATCAGGCCGCGGCCGCGTACCTGCGCCGGGAGCGCGCGGAGACGCTCCATCAGGTACGCGCCCAACTCCGCGGCCCGTTCCACGAGGCTTCCCTCGACGAGGTCGAGGGTCGCAAGCGCGGCCGCGCACACGACCGGGTTCCCGCCGAACGTCGAGCCGTGCATGCCCTTGTCCCACGTCATGCACTGGTCGCGCGCGATCGCCGCCGACAGCGGCAGTCCCGACGCCAAGCCTTTGCCCGCGAGCAACACGTCGGGCTCGACGCCTTCGTGCTCAACCGCCCACATGCGACCGGTGCGACCGACACCGGTCTGCACTTCGTCCGCGACGAGCAGGATGTCGTACGCATCGCACAGCTCGCGCAACTCTGCGAGCCAGCCCGCCGGCGGCACGATGTACCCGCCTTCGCCCTGGATCGGCTCGACGAAGATCGCCGCGACCTCCTGGGGTCGAGTGAGGCGTTCGAAAATGACGTCCTCGATGTACCCGGACTCGCCGTACGGCGCGTGGAAGACGCCGGGCAGCAACGGGCCGAACTCGCTGCGGTAACGCGCCTTGCTTGCCGTGAGCGACAGGCTGCCCAGCGAGCGGCCGTGAAACGCGCCATGGAACGCGATCAGGTTCGGCCGGCCCGTGGCATGACGCGCGAGCTTGATCGCCGCTTCGACCGCCTCGGTGCCCGAGTTGCCCAGGAAGACGCGCGCGGGGCCTCGCATCGGCGCGAGCGCGGCGAGCCGTTCGCAGACTTCGGTGTACGCCGGGACGTACCAATCGCTCGAGCAGTAGTGAAGGAGCGAGCGCGCTTGCTGCTCGATCGCGTCCACGACGTACGGGTGACAGTGGCCGGTTGCGGTCACCGCGATGCCTGCGTTGAAGTCGAGGAAGCGGTTGCCGTCGACGTCCTCGATCACGCAGCCCGACACGCGCGCGGGAACCAACGGATGCACGCGCGCGATCGACGGGCTCGTCACCCGACGGTCGCGTGTGATGTGGTCCCGCGCCCGCGGGCCCGGCAGGTCGGTGCACAGCAGCGGCACCGGCCCGGCGGCCAGGTTGTCCGATGCGGGGAGCGGCGTCGTGCTCATCGAGGCTCTTCCTTGATCGGCCAGAACGGCGTGGTTGTGACGGGTGGATGCAACCGGGCCCGAACGTGGAGCAGGTGCGGCTCGGCCCGTTCGACGGCTTGGGCGAGCGCCTTGGCGTAGTCGCCGCCGACGCCGTCGACCGCGGTGGCCGCGATTCCGAAGGCCTGCGCAGCCTGGACGAAATCGACGGCCGGCAGCTCGTTGGCCGCGGTGGCATGAGCGCCGAAGCGCAACATGCCGTAGCCGGCATCGTCGACGACGACGATCGTGCACGGTGTTCGGTGCTCGGCGAGCGCCGAGAGCTCCCCGAGCGCGAACAGCAAGCCGCCGTCACCGACAAACGCGACGGCGGGTGCGGCTGATTGCGCGGCCGCGGCGCCCATCGCGGCCGCGGGTGCAAAGCCGAGCGTTCCCCAACCCATCGGGTAGTGGAGCCCGCGGCGGTGTGCGACGCGCAGGTGCCCCGCGAGCCAGTAACCGGCGACGCACATATCGGCGAAGACCGTTGCATCGGCGGGGAGCGCGGTCTCGGTGTGTTCGAGGAATGCCATTGCCTCGCTCGTGACCCTGTCACGTGCGATGCGGGCGCGGATGGCGGTACCGAGCGCCTGTACGTCGCCCGCCCACGGATCGCGCCGCGTGACCTGCTCGGCGAATGCTCCGAGGATCCGCGCGTCGGCGACGACCGTTCCGTCCATTGCGTAGTTCTTGGTGGCGTCCGCCTCATCGATGTTGACCGCGACCCGACGGGCGGGAAGCGGCAGGCGCCACTGCATCGTGTTCATCTGGTCAAGGTCCGAGCCCACCACGATCGCGAGATCGGCGCGCGCGATCAGCTCGGTGACTTCGGGTTCGTGCGGCGGCGCCGGCACGAGCAGCGGATGCTCGGGCGCAAGGATCCCGCGTGCCTGGTACGTGACAACGACAGGCGCGCCGATACGGCGGGCGAAGGCGTCGATCTCGTCGCCCACGTTGCGCGCGCCGCCGCCGACCCAGAGCAACGGCCGCTCGGCCGCGACAAGCGCGTCGAGCAGCGGTGCGGCGGAGGCGGTGGTTGCCTTCCATGCGGCCGGCGCCGGCTCGGAGACCGCCTCGGTGCCGAGCAGATCGCTTGGAATCCCGACGTACACCGGTCGCACCGGCGGAGTCGCGGCGACGCGCAGTGCTTCCGCCACGCTGGTGGTCTGCGCCTTGGTTACGGGCGCGAACAGCCCCGCTTGGTCGGTGCACTCGTGCAAGACGCCGCGGTACTCGCCCGGCCGCCGCAACGTCGACGGGATGTCGGTCGCGATGACGACGACCGGCGAACGCGACGCCCACGCCTCGCCAGCCGCGCCCACCGTGTTGGCGGCGCCCGGGCCGGTCGTCACCAGCGCGATGCCGATCTCGCCGGTCGCACGTGCGTAACCGTCGGCTGCGTACGCGCATGCTTGTTCCGTCCGCATGCCGACGATGCGCACGCCCACGGTCTCGCACGCGGGCCACAACGCGAGGTTGTGCGCGCCGGGCAGGCCGAACGCGACGTCAACGCCCGCGTCGCGCAGGGCGCGTGCGATCGCATCGGTGCCGTTCATCACGCACCCTCGACCGGTGGGCGGTTGTCGATCTGGGCGCGCTGCAGCCGGCCCGAGAAATCGATGTAGACGGTCTTGGTCTCGCTGAACTGTTCGAGCCCGCGGCGCCCGGCCTCGCGGTAGCCGTTGCCGGTGTGCTTCGTGCCGCCGAACGGCAGCTGGATCTCGGCGCCGATCGTCGGCGCGTTCACGTACACGATGCCGGTATCGATGCGCTGGGTGGCACGCATCGCGAGATTGATGTCGCGGGTGTAGATCGCGGCCGAGAGGCCGTACGCGGACTCGTTGACGACCTCGATAGCTTCGTCGAAGCCGTCGACGTCGATGACCGACAGCACGGGCCCGAAGACTTCCTCGCGAGCGATCCGGTGCGTCCGCTCGACACCGGTGAGGATCGTCGGCGCGTAGAACGCGCCCCTATCGCACCCGTCCACCTCGAGCGGACGGCCGCCGGTCACGACGGTCGCGCCCTCGTCGATCGCGGCGCGGACCATGCCGTCAATGCGGTCCCGGGCGCGGGCGTCGATGACCGGACCGACGTCGGTCGCCGGCAACGTCGGATCGCCGAGCACGAGTTTCTCGGCACGCGCCGCGACCCGAGCCACAATCTCTTCGCGCACGTCGCGGTGTGCGATCAACCGTGACGTGGACGTGCACCGCTGACCCGACGTGCCGAACGCGCCGAACAGCGCGCCATCGACGACGAGCTCGAGATCGGCGTCGGGCATCACGACCATCGCGTTCTTGCCGCCGAGCTCGAGCGAAACCAGCTTCGGACCGTATTGCATCGCCGCGGCTGCGACTGCGCGGCCGGTCGGCACCGAGCCGGTGAAGGAGACCGCGCGCGACGCGGGGGTGCACGGTCAACGCCGCGCCCGCGTCGCCGTAGCCGTGCACCACCTGCACGAGATCCTCCGGTACTCCCGCGTCACGACACGCGGCGACGTACGCCTCGCAACACGCGGGCGCATGCTCCGACGGCTTCAGCACCATGCCGTTGCCCGCGAGCAGCGCGGGCAACGTCTTCCACGACGGAATCGCGACCGGGAAGTTCCACGGCGTGATCATCCCGACCACGCCGACCGGGTGGCGGGTCGTGAACGCGATCTTGTTCGGCATCTCGCACGGCACGGTCTCTCCCCACGCGGCGCGTCCCTGACCCGCGACGAAGGCGGCCATGTCGATGGCCTCTTGCACGTCTCCCGCGGCTTCGGTGAGCACCTTGCCGGCTTCCCGGCTGACGAGCGTCGCGAGCTCACCTTTGCGGGCCGCGAGCAGCTCTGCGATCCGCGCGATCAGCTCGGCGCGGGCCGGGACCGGCACGTCGGCCCACTCGACCTGGGTCCGCGCCGCGCGCGCGACGGCGGCGTCCACGTCGGCTTCAGCGGCCGCGGCGAACGTTGCGACGATCTCACCGGGCCGGGCGGGATTGACGGAGACGACCTCGGTGGCCATGACATCCCTTTCCGGGGCGTTCCCCTCTGGATCGTCCATTCCACTCGGAGACCTGAGTGTAACATTCATTCCAATGACGATTGCCGAGCTGATCGCCGACGCCGCCCCCCGCCTCACCACTGCCGAGCGGCGGGTGGCAGACGTTGTCGCGGCCGATCCGCATGCTGTCGCGTTCGGCACCGTTGCCGAGCTCGCGCAGCGCTCAGGCACGAGTGGTCCGACGGTTGTGCGGTTCGCAGGCAAGCTCGGCCTCCAGGGCTTCGCCGAGCTCCAGGCCGCCGCCCAGACCGAGATCACCGACGCGCTCCGCCCGGCAACGACGCGGATCCGGGAGCGGCCCCCGAGCGACGTCGTGGGGCAGGTGCTCGCGGCCGACCTCGACAACGTGCGCGCCACGCTCGAAGCCGTCGACGTGGAGGCGTTCAACGGTGCGGTGCGCTTCCTGGGCGATCGCCGGCGGCGGGTGTTCGTGCTCGCCGGCGAGATCGCTCGTGGTGCAGGGATCGCGTTGGGCACGCAGCTCGACCTGTTGCGCGAGGGGGTAGTTGTGCTCGGGGGCTCGCCGGTGCGGGTCGCGCGTCAGCTGGCGGAAATCGCGCCCGGCGATGTCGTGGTCGCGATCGAGCACCGGCGCTACGAACGCTGGCTCCTCGACGCGCTCGTGCGAGCGCGCCAGGGCGGCGCCGAAGTGCTCGCGCTCACGGACCGATCGCTGTCGCCGGTCGCGACCGATGCCCGTCATGTCTTCGTGGTCGCGGCCCGCGGTGTGGGGCCGTTCGACAGTCACACCGCGACGATGGCCCTCGTTCATGCCCTCGCCGCGGGAGTCGCGGCCGGGCTTCGTCGCAGCGCGACCGCACGGCTGGACGCAATCGAGCAAGCGTGGAGCGCGGGCAACGAGTTGATCGACGCGTAGCTAGGCCGCGCTGCTGGCGGCGAGCTGCGCCTCGATCTCCGCGATCAACTGCTGCAGGTGCAGCGCGCGCTCGACGTTCGCCGGATGTGACCCACCACGCGCGACCGACGCGAACGCATCGCGCAACCGATTGGCCCACGCGTCGTAGTCCGTGGTGCGGCCGTTGAACGTGACCGTGCCGCCGCGGCCGAAGACCTCGATCTCGGTGCGGCTGTCACCGGGAACGGAGCAACACAGCGAGGCGCTGCTCGTTGCGCCCGACGCATGGGCGCAGATCAGGGACGCCCATCCGAGCGCGTCGCCGGATGCGCGCACGTCCACGATCTCGCCGAGCGCCGCTTCGAGGAGATCGAGCAGGTGCGGGCCGACGTCGAGTACCGCACCCCGTTCGAGCCTCCAGCCGTAGGCGAACGCGCCGCCGAGAAACACGCCGGAGATGAAACAGCCAGCCGCGCGCCGATCGGATCCACGGCGTTGACGCTCGTGATGAAGTCGTCGAGCGCCGGGTTGAAACGGTTCGACAGCATGACGAGCGCGCCGATGCCCGCGGCCTTGACCGCGTCGGCAATCGCCTGGGCCCCCGCGACGTCTTCCCCGAGCGGTTTCTCGAGCAGCAGCGCCTTGCCCGCCCGCGCCGCGCGCACGGCGAACTCGGGCTGGGCGGTGGGCGCGACCGCGGATCGCGACGGCATCGCAGCCGGCGAGTAACTCGTCGACGTCTTCGTACGCGGTGACGTCGAGATGCGCCGCGAGCTCCGCTGCATGCGCGGCCGTGCGCGACCACACACCAGTGACACATGTCTGCGGGCCGGCCGCCAGCACCGGTCCGGTCACCATGCGCGGCCACGGGCCGGCACCGATCACGCCGACATTCAGGGGATGAGGCATCGGGGCGAACTGTACGCTGCTCCCTCATGAGCGACATGAAGCCGCGCAGCCGCGACGTCACCGACGGCAGGGAGCGAGCTGGGGCACGAGCGATGTTGCGGGCCGTCGGTATGACCGACGCCGATTGGGGCAAGGCCCAAGTCGGCGTGGCGTCGAGCTGGAACGAGGTTACGCCCTGCAACATGCCGCTCGACCGTCTCGCCAAGCGGGCCAAGGTCGGCGTGCGTGACGCGGGTGGTTTCCCGCTCGAGTTCGTGACGATCGCGATCAGCGACGGCATCTCGATGGGGCACGAAGGCATGCGCGGCTCGCTGGTGTCGCGTGAGATCATCGCCGACTCGGTGGAGTGCGTTATGCACTCGGAGCGGCTCGACGCACTGGTGACGTTCGCCGGGTGCGACAAGAGCCTGCCCGGCATGCTGATGGCCGCGGCCCGGCTCAACCTCCCGTCGGTGTTCCTCTACGGGGGCTCGATCCTTCCGGGCCGCTACAAGGATCAGGCGCTCGACATCGTCAGCGTCTTCGAAGCTGTGGGCGCGTGCGCGGCGGGCACGCTTTCCGAGAACGAACTCGGTGAGATCGAGCGGCGCGCGTGTCCGACCGAAGGGTCGTGCGCGGGAATGTTCACCGCGAACACGATGGCGGCCATCAGCGAAGCGATCGGAATGGCTTTGCCCGGTTCGGCGGCGCCGCCCGCGGTCGACCGTCGCCGCGACGACTTCGCGTACGAGAGCGGTCGCGCCGTCATGGGCCTCCTCGAGATGGACTTGCGGCCCCGGCAGATCATGACCAAGGAAGCGTTCGAGAACGCGATCGCGATCACGATGGCACTGGGTGGGTCGACGAACGCGGTGCTGCACCTGCTCGCGATCGCGCACGAAGCACGCATCGAGCTCGAGCTCGAAGACTTCAACCGAGTGGCGGCGCGCGTGCCCCACGTCGCCGACATGAAGCCGCATGGGAAGTACCACATGGTCGACCTCGACCGGGTCGGTGGCGTGCAGATGGTGTTGAAGCAGCTGCTCGACGCCGGGTTGCTGCACGGCGACTGCCTCACAGTGACGGGCAAGACGATGGCCGAGAACCTCGAGGCGCTCGATCCGCCCAGCCCCGACGCCGATGTCGTGCATCCGTTGTCGTCGCCGATCCACCCGATCGGCGGGATCGCGGTCATCCAGGGAACGCTTGCGCCGAAGGGCGCGGTTGTGAAGGTTGCCGGCATCGACACGATGCGGTTCGAAGGCACGGCCCGGGTGTTCGACGGCGAGGACGCGGCGATGGCCGAGATCCTCGCCGGGAAGATCAAGCCCGGCGATGTCGTCGTGATCCGGTACGAAGGGCCGAAAGGCGGACCCGGCATGCGCGAGATGCTCGCGGTGACCGGCGCGATGAAGGGCATGGGCCGCGGCGCGGACGCCGCGCTCGTCACCGACGGCCGCTTCAGCGGCGGCACGCACGGCTTCTGCGTCGGGCATGTCGCGCCCGAAGCCGTCGACGGCGGGCCGATCGCGTTCGTGGCCGACGGCGACCGCATCGTGATCGACGCGACGGCGCACACGATCGACGTCGATATCGAGGCCGCCGAGCTTGCGAAGCGCAAGGCTGACTGGAAGCTCCCCGAGCCGCGCTACCCGAGTGGCTTCCTCGCCAAGTACGCCAAGCTCGCGCAAGGCGCCGAAAAGGGCGCCATCACCAACGTCTGAGAAGGTTTTGGCGACAGGAGACGACCGATCGGTCGTCTCCTGTCGCAAAAACGAGATCACATGCCGGAAATTCTCGAAGTGGAGGCGGCGCGGAAGGTGCTCGAGGCTCGGGCGCTCGAGCGCGAGATCGCCCAGGTCCACGCGCCCGACCTTTGGTTCCTGAAGCGCGGTACGACACCTGCCGCGCTGCGGCACACGCTCGTCGGCAACGCATTCACGGCGGCGCGCCGGCGCGGCAAGCAGATCGTGCTCGACACGCGCGACCCTGATGTGCGGCTCGGCGTGCATCTCGGCATGAGCGGGCGTGTGCTCGTCGACGACGAGGAGGCGGGCGACCCGCTGATCTACGCGTCGAACCTACGCACGCCGAAGTGGCACCGCTTCGGCGTGCACTTCGGCGACGGCGGCGACTTCATGCTGCGCGACCCGCGCCGGCTCGGTGCGGTCGAGCTCGACCCGGACGAGTCGCGCCTCGGTCCCGATGCCCTCACGCTGACGTTGAAGCAGCTCGACGCCGCGCTCGGCCGGCGCACCGCGCCGGTGAAGGCCGTGCTCATGGACCAAGCGCGGGTCGCCGGGCTTGGCAACCTGCTGGTCGACGAGTCGTTGTGGCGAGCCGGCATCGATCCCGCGCGCCGCGCCGACGAGCTCGACGCCGAGGAGCGTCGGCGGCTGCACAAGGAGATCCGCAGCACGGTGCGAACGCTCGGCCGGCGGGGAGGGTCACACACTGGTGACATGCCGCGTGAGCTCGACGTGCCGTGTCCACGCGACGGAACGCCGCTGCACCGGCGCAAGGTCGCGGGCCGCACGACCTACACGTGCCCCGCCCACCAGATCTAGTCGGTCGGCGCCGAACCAGAGGTTCGTCAGCTCGGTTCGAGCTCTGCCAAGAGCTGTGCGACTTCCGGCGATTCGTAGCCGGACTCGTCGCCTGGGACCGCGATGCGGTTGCGGCCGGCACGCTTGGCCGACAGCAGCGCTTGGTCGGCGAGCGAGAACAGTTCATCGAAGCGATCGGCCACCGACGAGTGGGCGAGACCGAAGCTCGCGGTGTACTCGGGGATCGTTCCCGCCGCGCACCGATCTGCCAGGCGGCGCCGTACGCGTTCGAGCGCGTGCACGGCATCGATCATGCTCGCGCCCCGCAAGATGAGGACGAACTCCTCACCGCCGTACCGGGCAACAACGTCTTCGGGACGCATTGCGTCACGCATCGTCCGGGCGAACAAGCGCAGCGCCCGGTCGCCGACTTCGTGGCCGTACGCGTCGTTCAACAACTTGAAGTGGTCGAGGTCTGCGATCGCGAGCGCGAAGTCCTCCCCGCGATCGAACAGGCCGCGGACGGCCTCCTCGAGCGTTCGCCGGTTCGCCAGCCCGGTGAGCGCGTCGGTCGCGGCTTGCAAGCT
Source organism: uncultured Actinomycetes bacterium (assembly GCA_963837155.1). Classification (GTDB taxonomy): domain Bacteria; phylum Actinomycetota; class Acidimicrobiia; order IMCC26256; family PALSA-610; genus DASQHW01. The sequence goes on from CAWIMB010000002.1 coordinate 78,278, forward strand.
CGTCTTGTGCATGGCGCGGAGCAAACCGAGCTTGGCGCCACTGACGCGCGCCAGGGTCTCGAGGCCTTCGACGTCCCGGTCGGGCTGGAGGACATCCTGTTCGCCGACGACGTGCAGCACGCCGACCGCGCGGCCCATCACCGTGACGGGCACGCACGTCGCGGAGCACGCACCGTACGAGCGGTTTGCGAGGCGGGGGCATGCGTCGAGCGCGTCGTCGCGTGCGAACAGCGTCGTCTGGCCGCGCTTCACCGCCGGGCAGTAACGCGGCGAGTCGACCGTGCATCCGGCCGGTTCGCCCTCGACGCTCACGACCGCGACGCGCGTGAAGTGCGCGTGGCTCGAGTCCGCGAGCAGGAACTCGCTGCGCATACCGGGCGCCTGGCCGTCGAGCGCCCGCCGGACAACCTCGAACACGTCTTCTTCGTTGTCGGCGATGTCGAGGGCACGCGCCAAGCTGGCGTCGAACTCCTGTTGCCTTCGCACGGCGCGTTGCTCCGCGTCACGACGATTCACGCGCCGGCGTTCGGCCTCGACCCCGCGCACGATCGGTTTCGCGATCCGGATCCACAGGAGCGGGCTCCCGATGAGCATGAGCGCAGCGAACACGACCGCCGCGGTCCAGAGTGGCGAGAGATGCGGATCGATGGCGCGGGCGACGACGGCCCCGACGGCCGCGCACGTCGTGAGGATCGCGAGCGCGTCGCGCATCCCGCTGAGCGGAGACGGCGACCCGGGCAGGTACGTCTGGCGCAGCGCCAGCATCCGCCGCAGACGCGTGTCATCGGCAGACGTCCCGGGGGTGTGACCTACTCGTTCGCCCACGTTCGTGCATCGGCGCCGCCGCGCCCCGACCTGAGGTGGGAAAGCCGCTCCCGGCCCAACGTCACTTGACCCAAATGGGCTGGTCGGCGATGTCCGGGCAGTCGTCGCGGCCGGTGTCGAAGTAATCGTCGTGGCCGGCGTCGAGAACCCGGTCGGCGATCCGGGGCGAAGCGCCGGGGCCGCTGTAGACGATGTCCTGTGGACTGTCGTTCACGTGCCAGTGCCCGTCGAAATGCGGCGCACACTTCGGTACCGCGCCGAGCACGTGCACGATCTCGTGCGCGATCGTGCGCGACAACTCGCTCGGTACGCCGCCCGCAAACACCGACGTCGCGCACCGCTCGATCCACACGATCGCCATGTCCGACGCCTGGCCACAGACGTTCTGCGCGGAACCGGACCCGGCAACGAGCGCAAGGACCAGCTCGTGTCCGTCGGGCTTCAGCTTGCGACGCACCTCGTCGTGCACGGTGCGGTACGCGCTCTTCTTCTCCGAAAGCTCGGCCACGGTCTCTGTGAGGTACACACGCTCGAAGACCACTGGATCGTCCTCGAACCGCAGCCGATTGCCGCTCTGCGCCGCGAACCAAGAGTTCGCGACGTCGATCTGGATGTGGAGCGACTCCTCGGCCGCCGGGTCCTCGATGGCGTCGAGCGGCAGCACGTATGCCACCCGCACGCGGTCGGGGTGACCGACGCCGATGTGCGGGGTCGCGCTCGACCGATGCGTCTGCGTCCACCAGAACAGCGCCGCCACGAGCAGCAGCGACAACACCTGCGCTCCACGGCTCCGCGCGAGCCCCACCCCCGCCTTCCCCACCCGGCAAGGTTACCTGGCGACACAGCGCGTCGGTCGTGGTACGCTGTCGGCCGATGTCGTTCGCACGCCGACTTTTCAGCCTGATCGTAGTAGTTACGTAGCGCCCGGCTCGCCCTGACGCGCGCCGAGCGCACCTCCGCCCCTCGCCAGCAGCGAGGGGTTTTTCACGTCCGCAATCGCCAGCACATCCAGCACCTCTAGCCGAAGAGGAATCATGAAGCTGACCGGAGCCCAGGCCCTCATCAAGAGCCTCGAGATGGAGCAGGTGGAGGTCATGTTCGGCCTTCCCGGTGGGGCGATCCTGCCCGTCTACGACCCGCTCATCGACAGCTCGATCAGACACATCCTCGTGCGCCACGAGCAAGGCGCGGGCCACATGGCGAGCGGCTACGCGCACGCCACCGGCCGGCCCGGCGTCGCGATGGTCACGAGCGGGCCCGCTGCCACCAATATCGTCACGCCCCTGTGCGACGCGTACATGGACTCCGTGCCGATGGTCGTCATCACCGGTCAGGTGCCGTACGCGGCGATCGGCTCCGACGCGTTCCAGGAATGCGACACGGTGGGCATCACGATGCCGGTCACCAAGCACAACTGGCTGATCAGCGACGCCCAGGACATCCCCCGCATCGTGCGGGAGGCATTCCACGTCGCGACGACCGGTCGCCCCGGCCCGGTACTCGTCGACTTGCCGAAGGACATCGCCAATACGCCGATGGACTGGTACTGGCCCGAGAAGGTCGACCTGCCGGGCTACAAGCCGAACGTGAAGGGTCATCCCAAGCAGATCAAGGACGCCGCGCGTGTCATCCAGGAGTCGCAGCGACCGGTGATCTACGCAGGCGGCGGCATCTTGAAGTCCGGCGCGTCGAAGGCGTTGCGCGAGCTCGCCGAGGTCACCGGGATCCCGGTCGTCACCACGTTGATGGGCCGGGGCGGGATCCCCGACGAGCACCCGCTCTGCCTCGGCATGCCCGGCATGCACGGCAACTACACCGCGGTGACGTCGATGCAGCGCTCGGATCTGCTGATCGCGCTGGGCGCACGTTTCGACGACCGTGTCACCGGCAAGGTTGCGACGTTCGCACCGCACGCCAAGGTGATCCACGTCGACATCGACCCGGCCGAGCTCGGCAAGGTGCGCCACGCGGAGGTGCCGATCGTCGGCGACGTGCGGTCGGTCATCGAGGAGCTCACCAAGGCGGTCAAGGCCGAGCACGCCAAGCACGAGCGGCCCGACATCTCGCAATGGATGGCGCAGATCCACGCGTGGCAGGCGGACTATCCGCTCAAGTACAAGCAGGAGGAAGGCGGCCCGCTGAAGCCGCAGTACGTGATCGAACGGCTGCGTGAGAACACGCCCGACGACTGCATCCTGGTCGCCGGTGTCGGCCAGCATCAGATGTGGGCGAGCCAGCTCTGGAAGTTCAAGCACCCGAACACGTGGATCAACTCTGGTGGCCTGGGCACGATGGGCTACGCGGTGCCCGCTTCGGTTGGCGCCAAAGTCGGCCGGCCCGACCGGATGGTGTGGGCGGTCGACGGCGACGGTTGCTTCCAAATGACCGCGCAGGAGCTGGTCACCGCGGCCGCCGAGCGCATTCCCGTGAAGATCGCGATCCTCAACAACGCGTATCTCGGGATGGTTCGTCAGTGGCAGGAGCTCTTCTACGAGGAGCGCTACAGCGAGGTGTATCTCTCGCCCGACTTGCCGGACTACGTGAAATGGGCCGAGGCGATGGGGTGCGTTGGCATGCGGGTCGACAACGCCGACGACGTCGTCACCACGATCGAAAAGGCCAACGAGATCGACGACCGGCCCGTCGTCGTCGACTTCCGAACCGACTGGCGCGAGAAGGTGTACCCGATGGTGCCTGCGGGCTCGTCGAACGACGACATCATCCTCGGCCCCGAATTCGGTGAGGGTGGGCGATAGACGTGAACGGCACCGTGCTCCATCACATCCTCACGGTCACCGTCGAGAACAAGCCGGGCGTGCTGTCGCGCGTCGCAGGACTGTTCTCCCGGCGCGGGTTCAACATCGTTTCGCTCGCGGTCAGCCCAACCGACGACGAGCGGTTCTCGCGCATGACGATCGTCGTCGACGCCGAGTCAGCGCCGCTCGAACAGGTCGTCAAGCAGCTCAACAAGCTCGTGCCGGTGATCAAGATCACCGAGGTGGCGCCCACCGAGGGCGTCGAACGCGAGCTGATGATGGTGACGGTACGGGCGTCCGCCGATGCGCGCAGCCAGGTCACCGAGCTCACCGCGATCTTCGAGGCGAGGATCGTCGACGTCGGCTACGAGGCGATGACGATCATGGTCGCAGGTGAGCCCGACAAGCTGGACGCGTTCAGTGACCTCGTCAAGCAGTTCGGCATCGTCGAGCTCCAGCGCACCGGCCGGATCGCGCTCCCCAAGCTCTCGCGCCAACAGACCCGGCTCCGTGCGGTCAAGTCCGCACGCGGGTGACCGGCGAAGCTCTTCAGGGGTCGTGTTGAACAGCCGAGAAATCCACGTCCGATTGTCCATCGAACGTGGAGTTAGCAATGGGAATCGCAGACCGGCGGCGCCAGCAGATGGTCGATGCTGTGCAGCCGCAACTCGAGCAGGGCGAGGAGATCCACGCGAACCTGCCATCGACACAGACCGGGCCCAGCCCGTGGTTCTACGCGCTGACCTACCTGATCGCCTTCGTGATCCGGCAGCTCGGCGTCGTCGTCACCAACAAGCGCGTGTTCTTCGTGAAGCGCGGGGTGTTTACGAACAAGGTGAAGGGCATCGAAGCGATCTTTCCGCTGGACGACGTGCACGTCACCGACTGGAAGTCGTCGGCGTTGTGGAGCACGTTGCGGGTTCAGCGCCCGGACGGCGTGCTGAGGCTCAACGTGCACCGTATGCACCGCGACGACGCGGAGCAGCTCGTGCACGTGCTTGCCGGCCAACCGGCCGAAGCCGCCTGACGAACAACATCCATTCCAACAACTCGACGGGCCCCGCGTGTGAACGCGGGGCCCGCTCGCGCGCCTAGCCTCTTCGTGCTCGACTTCAGGAGGACCTGATGCCCGCCAACGTCTACTACGAGAACGACGCCGACCTCGGCCTGATCGCCGACAAGAAGGTGGCGATCCTCGGTTACGGCTCGCAAGGCCACGCGCATGCGCTGAATCTCAAGGACTCCGGCATCGACGTCATCGTCGGGCTGCGCGAGGGCTCGAAGTCCAAGGCGAAGGCGGAAGCCGCGGGGCTGACGGTGCTGCCGACTGGTGAGGCAGTGCGCCAGGCCGACATCGTGATGGTGCTGTTGCCCGACACCGAGCAGAAGAAGGTGTACGAGGCGGACATCGCGCCGAACCTCGTCGACGGGAACTCGCTCGCGTTCGCGCACGGCTTCAACATCCACTTCGATCAGATCTCACCGCCGGCCGGCGTCGACGTGTGGATGATCGCACCCAAGGGCCCCGGTCATCTCGTGCGCCGCACGTACGACGAAGGCGGCGGCGTGCCGTGTCTTGTCGCGGTCGCGAACGACGCGACCGGCAAGGCAAAGCAGACGGCACTCGCGTACGCCAAGGGAATCGGCGGCACGCGCGCGGGTGTGCTCGACACCACGTTCGAGGAAGAGACGGAGACGGATCTCTTCGGCGAGCAGGTGGTGCTGTGCGGCGGGCTCGTCGAGCTCATCCGCAATGGATACGAGACGCTCGTCGAAGCCGGATACCAACCCGAGAGCGCGTACTTCGAGACCCTGCACGAGGTGAAGTTGATCGTCGACCTCATCTACGAAGGTGGGATCGCCGCGATGAACTACTCGATCTCCGACACCGCCGAGTACGGCGAGATGTCACGCGGACCGCGCATCGTGACGCCGCAGACCAAAGCCGAGATGAAGAAGATCCTGGGCGAGATCAAGAGCGGCGCGTTTGCGAAGGAGTGGATCGCGGAGAACGAGCAAGGCCGCCCGAACTTCGATCGCATGCGCGAGCAAGGGGCGAAGCACCCGATCGAAACGGTCGGCAAGGAATTGCGATCGATGATGCCGTGGATCGCCGCCGGCAAGCAGCGCGTGCAGGACGTCTCAGGCGGCTAGCACGGTCAACCGATCACGGTTGGTGCCGGGTCGATGTCGGTGTCGCCCTTGGCTGTGATCTTGGTGTTGGTGAGCGTGACCGCGTCGCGGTCGGAATGATCGCCGGGGTCGCCCGCGTAGATGATCAGCGAACCGTCCTTCGAGCGCTGATCGATCTGCGCGTCGGTGAGCTCGACCTTTCGCGTCGGCGGCGACGTCGCGTTCTCGCGCGGTAGCGCCTCGATGTCGATGTCGCCGGCCTTCACCTTGAGGCCGGTCGCGGCGATGTTCGTGTTCACGTTGAAGACGAAGAAGCCGCTCGCCGGCAGCTTCACCTGGATCGCGTCACCGAGCGAGACGTCGCCGGTCGCGAAGATGTCGAGCTCGGTGTCGCGTCCCGCAGTGCTCAGCTGAACCTTGTCGCCGATCTTGAGTTTCTCCACCTCGACATCGGAGAAGGAATCCGAACCGCTGGCCTTGATCTTCGCACCGTCACCGATCACGAGGCCCTTGGAGAACACGCTGAGGCCACCACTCTTGCTGATGGTCACGCCCGCCTTCGGACCGATGATGACGTCGCCCTTCTCGGTCTCGAGGTCGACGTCGGACGGTACCTTGAGCTTGCCGTTGACGTGGATGTCGCCGGTCGCGAACAGCGTGAGCCCGTCTTCGGTGCCGCTGAAGCCGTTGAGCACGATGCCGGTGCGACTCGTCGGCGTGTACCCGGGCTGCGGCTCGGTCGTGTCGAAGAAGCCGCCATCGACCAACGGTCCGAGCGCGGGATCAGCCGCGTCGCACGCGCCATTGTTGTTGAGGTCGACGCACGACACGCTCGGGACTTTGGCCGCGCCCGCGGGCGTCGCCGCCGCGAGCGTCCCCCCGACGAACATTGCGGCAACGAGCGTGGTGGTCACGATCCGTGTTTGCACCGAAACAACTCTACGCGAGGTGTTCGGGTGCAAACCAACCGGCAATGTGGCTATCGAATGACGGTTTGGATGTCAGCCTTGCCACCGTGCCACGGCATGTTTTCCCATTCGTAGGCACTCACGCCGCCCTTGTACACGCCCGGGGCGCTGCCGGCTGCGGCCTTGGCCTGGATGGTGAACCACCCGGTCTGCTGCGGACCAAGTGTCGCCCACACGTCGTTCCCAGGCATGACCATGTACATCACCTGGTCCTGGTAGGCGCCGGACTGCATCAGGAAGCGCGTGGCTGCACAGCCACGACTGTCCATGTTCTTCACCTTCAGGGTGAAGTACGCCGTGCCGCCCGGTTGGATCGCCTTCGACGCCTTGTCCACTGTGACCTTCGCGCGCCGCTGCGTGCAACCTGCCGCACCCGCGACTTGCGGAACAGCAAGCGCAAGCGATCCGGCGAGCGCCAGGCTCGCGATGCATGCGATCGAACGTCGTGTTCTCAACTTCATCCTCCATCCGTGGAACGTGAACCTGCGCGCAACCGGCGTCGCCGGTTGCGCGCAGGTGTGTCGCCGTGAGCGCCGAACCTACGAAGCGGTGCCCGAGTGCGCGGGGTTGCCCCAGTCGGTGGCACCGACGCCGCCGGCCTCGCCTCCGCCCCTCGCAGCGAGCGTCGCGCTCTCACCCGGCTTGAGCGTTCGCCACTCGTAGTTGCCGGGCAGGATCTCGTACCCGCCGCTGTGTCCGGGACTGCTGCTGAACCACCCTTGAATGAGGAACATGGTCGCGCCGCAAGCCTCGCTGTCCATGTTCGTGACCGTCACCTGGTGCATGTCGCCCCCGGTATCCGTCATCACGACACTGGGTCGCTGCTGCACGCACTCAACGACCTTCGCCTTCTTCTGGTGCTTCTGGCGGTGCCGGGCACCGCCGTGTCCAGATGCCGCGCCGGCCACCGGGACGGCAAGTGCGAGTGATCCGGCGATTGCCGCACTCGCGATGCATGCGATTGCACGTCGTGTGTTCATTTCATTCCTCCATCCATGGAACTTGCTGCTCTTGCACTCGCCTCAATGGGCGCCTGTCTCCGTGACGTACTTGTTCTGGCCGGTGAAGCGGAAGCCCGTACCGATGTTGATTTGCTCCGCGTACAACACCATGGTGCCGAGGTTGTGCGGCATGTTGATCGTCACGCCGTTCCCGATGTTCAACGAGTGGGCGGGTACCCAGTACCAGGAGTTGTTGAGGTCGAGGTAGTAACGGGCGAACACTCGCGCCCCGTCGGCGATATTGATGTCGCCCTTGATGCGGCCGTAGAGCGAGGTCTGGATCACGTTGTTGCCGCGGATCCAGAGATTGCCGCTGACCCTGAGGTCCAGGCTCTGACGACGGTTCGGCCGATAGTTGTCGAGCACGATCGACACCGCATGCCCGGGCGGCGTGTACGCGCCGACGGCCTGGCTCTCGTCGAAGTACGGCTGTATGCGCAGCAGCGGGTCCAGCGGGAGGTCGCCCGCGGTGCACGTGCCGTTGTTATCCATGTCCACGTACGCGCTCGTGCACGGCGACTTGGGAGTGGTGGACTTCTTGGCCCACGCCGTCGTTGGCACCAGCGCCGTTGCGAGAACGACGAGACCAATGCAACCAACCCATGCCCGCTTCATCGCTCCTCCAGTGAGCTCGCCTCCGGACATCCTTGTCCGGGAAAGGGCGTATATATCCGATTTACCCTATATGGGTACGGCGGTGGGCGCCAATTTGGGTCGTGGGCCAGGTCCAGTGGCGCACCTGGGTGCGACGATCCGCTTGTGGCTGGGTGTTGTCGCACGTTCCGGTACCTGTTACAGCCGACGGTCCGTCAACGGGCCGCACTGGAGAATCTTCTTCGCAGGCAGTGTGAGCTGTACAACGCGGCGTTGGAGGAACGGCGGGGGGCATGGAAATGGGAACACCGATCGGTGTCCTATGTCGATCAGTGCCGGACCCTCACCGAACTTCGCGAGGTCCGACCCGAGATCCTCGCTCAGGGTGTGACTGTGTGTCGCGGCACACTCAAGCGCCTCGACCGGGGCGTTCAGCGCCTTCTACCGGCGGTGCCGGACCGGTCAAACGCCGGGCTTCCCACGGTTCCGGTCCCTCAGTCGGTGGGACTCGGTGCAATGGGAAGATCGCAACGGCTGGCGACTCGACACGCACCGGCGTCGTCTGGTTCTTCACGGGCTGGGTGATGTCAAGGTCCGCCAGCACCGCCCGTTGCGTGGCACCGCGAAGGCGATCACCGTGGCGCGGGAGGGACGCCGTTGGTGGGTGAGCGTCCGGTGCGTGGACGTCCCCGCCGAACCCTTGCCGCGTACTGGCCGCGCGGTGGGTATCGACGTCGGGGTCTGCGCGGTCGTCGCGACCAGCGAGGGGACGGTGCGCACCGACGGCCGCTACGGACGCCAAGCCGGCGCGCGGCTCGCCGCCTCGCAACAGGATCTGAGCCGCAAACGTCGCGGCTCGCATCGCCGACAGCGTGCCGTCGAACGTATCGCGGCCGCGCATCGCAAGGTCCGCAACCAACGCAGAGACCTCGCCCACAAGCTCTCCCGTTCGCTGGTCAACGACTTCGACCTGATCGTCCACGAAGACTTGAAGATCGCCAGTCTGGTCCGCCGTCCCAAAGCCAAGCCCGCCGAGGACGGGTCGTATCTGCGGACCGGTGCGGCTGCGAAGGCCGGACTGAATCGTTCCATCCACGACGCGGGGTGGGGCCAGCTGTTGTCGTTCATCGCGTACAAAGCGGAAGAAGCTGGTCGCGAGGTGATCACAGTCGAGCCCCGCCACACGTCGCAACGGTGCGCCCAATGCGGACACACCGCGGCGACGAATCGCGTCACCCAGGCGACGTTCCATTGTCAGGCGTGCGGCCATCACACCAACGCCGACATCAACGCCGCCATCAACATTCTCCGGGCCGGTAGGGCCCAACAGGCTCAGACCTGTGGAGGGTCATCAAAATGACCCGCTACCCCAGTTCAGATGATCTTCACCGCGTCCAGGACGCGGGCGGCATACGCCTCGTCGCCTTCGATCGCGACGAAATCCCGCCAGGGGCGCCGTTTGGTGCCCCAGACCACAAAGTCGTGGCTGGTCGAGCGGACGGTCGCGGCCGCGTCCGGGCTCGCTCCCTCGGTCACCGACACCCGCTCCACCCCGGGTGCGATCGTCCACGCGCCACCGCCGGGACCGGTGAGCTCCAGGGTGAGCGGCCGCTCCACGACCGGCGCGAGCGCGTCCGCGCACATCCACGGCAGACCGGCGAGCATCCACTCCACTGTCGGCCGGAGTCGCTGTTCGTCACGCGGCGGTTCCGGGCGGTCGACCGGACCGGTCGGTGCGAGGAGGTCGTGACGCAGGTGGCAGTAGGCGTCGAACAAGAACGTGCTCGGCAGGATCGACATGCTGTGCGTTCCGAGCTCACCCATGGGCAGCTGGGTCTCGGCGATGCCAGGTGCCTGTACGGAAGCGAACGCTTCGGCGGCCTGCGCGCTGTACGTCTCGTACTCGTCGATCACTTGCTCGATCGGCCAGGTGCGCCGCTCGGCGACCGGCGGCTCCATCGCGTTCTCGGTACCGCTCGACGTGTCGGGAAGGAATGCGGGGTCGCTCACGCCGTGCAGCGTGCACGCCATGTGGCCGAACACGTCGCGGACCGCCCAACCTCGGCAATCCGACGGCATGTTCCACTCATCTTCGCTCAAGCTCTTCGCGACCGTAAGGATCGCGTCGCGCTCGGCTCGGAAGCCTTGGACCGCCAGCTCGCTCATCTCTCTCCCCAACGTAGACGCGTGCGCGGGCCAGGTTATCGGCGAGCGGGTCGACCGCGTCGAGGACGAGCTTGTCGCATTGCAGCGGTTCGTAGGTTCGGCGGGAATTCTCGACCCACTCCCACTCGAGCTCGTTCCATCCCGGAATCGCCCGGATCCGTCCGTCAACGCGCGATCGGTGCACGTCAATGTCGGAGCACACGCACTCGATCACGAACATCGGCACGGCGTGGTCGTCCGCGATCTCGGCCCAGCGGGCGCGGGCGCGTTCTCGCACGACGCAATCGAGGACGACCGATTGGTGGTTGCGTAGCTGTTTCTCGACGAGCTGTGTCATGAGCGCGTAGCCGAGGTCGCGATACGTGTCGCGTTCCATGTTCTCGAAGGTGCGTTGCACGTCGGGGAAGCCGGTGAGTCCCGCGACGAGCCAGTCCCACGCGACCGCGGGCGCGCCGAGATCGCGCGCAATCTCGTCGGCAAGTGTCGACTTTCCGGTGCCGGGCACGCCGGTGAATATCACGACGCGCGGCAGTGCTCACTCCTTCTCCGGCCAGAAGGGCCACTCCTCGAAATGGCGGCAGCGACCGTCGGGCGCGAATCGCGCGATCCAGATATCGCGGTACTGCTCGTGCACGGGATCCCCGTAGCGAACCTCGACGCGCACAACGCCGGTGTCGCCATCGCACGCGACGATCTCACTCGTCATCGTGAACAGTTCATCGGGCCCGTCGCGCTCGTCCTCCCACATCGCTGCGATCGCGCCGATACCGCGGTACGGCTCGGCGTACGGTGCCATGGAGTACGTCGCATCATCGGTGAAGAGTGCGCGCAGCGTGTCGGTGCCCGCGGTTCGCCACGCCCGTTCGTACTGTTGCACCCAGCCGGCGAGTACGTCGCGAGCGGCTGCGTTCAACTGCGCGGCACCTGCGACCACGGCAGCTCGCGATCCAAGCGCGGCTCGCCCGGGAGCCCGAGCATGCGTTCGCCGAGGATGTTGCGCATGATCTCCGATGTGCCGCCCTCGATCGAGTTGGCCCGGGCGCGGAGGAACATCTTGCGCGCCGACCCGAGCGGCGCTTCGAGGCCGGCTTCCTCGGGGCGCTTGAAGGTGAAGTCGTAGTCGACGAGCCCCGCAGGGCCGAGCAGGTCGATGCAGAAGTCGTACGTGGCCTTGTTGAGGTTCGCGAGGGCGAGCTTCGCGATCGATCCCTCCGGGCCCGGGTTGCCCTTGCGTGCTTTCTCGGCCGCGCGCAGGTTCGTGTAGCGCAACACCTCGTTCTCGATCCAAAGCCTGGCGAGCTTGTCGCGGTACACCGCATCGGAGACGACAGCGGAGCGACCGGAGGGGAGCGGAGCGTGGAGTCGACCCGTGTTTGCGTGCTCAGCGCGTTTCCTCCAGAGATCGATGGCTTCTTGGATCGCGGTGGCGCGGCGGCCGCCGCCGCTCCCCGTCGCGCCGCCGATCGTCGTGCGCTCGTTCATGAGGGTTGTCATCGAGACGCGCCATCCGTCGCCGATATCGCCGATGCGGTCGGCGTCCGCGATCCGCGCGTCGGTCATGTAGACCTCGTTGAACTCGGCCTCGCCCGTGATCTGTCGCAACGGCCGCACTTCGACGCCAGGCGCGTGCATGTCGAGCATGAAGTACGTCAGGCCCTTGTGCTTGGGGATGTCCGGGTCGGTCCGCGCGACCAGCATCCCGCGGTCTGCAACGTGTGCAAGCGTGTTCCACACCTTCTGACCGTTGACCACCCACTCGTCGCCGTCACGCACGGCTCGGGTGGCAAGGCCCGCGAGATCGGAGCCGGCACCGGGCTCGGAGAACAACTGGCACCAGATCTCCTCGCCGGTGAACATCGGCCGCAACGCGGCGCTTGCGCAGTTCGTCGCTGCCGTGCGTCACCACGGTCGGGCCCGCGAGCGACAATCCGAAGAACAGCGTGCCGTGCGGCGACGGTACGCCTGCTTCCCGCAAGCGCCGGTCGACGTGACGTTGCGCGCGCGGCTGCAACCCAAGCCCGCCGAATCCGTCGGGGAAGTGCACCCACGCGAGCCCGAGGTCGTATTGCGCACCCCGGAACGTCGTTTGATCGGTGGTCTTGGGATCATGCGCGGCAAGGAGGTCGTCGACGAGGGCATCGACGCGGCTGAGATCGGAATCGGCCATGGGTCGAGGGTAGACGGGCGTGTGTGGGGGTGTCTCTACGACACCCCACACACGCGCCTCACTTCGTCGTTGCGATGCCGCCGTCGACGGGAATCACAGCGCCGGTGACGTACGCGCTCGCGCGACTGGCGAGGTAGATCGCGACCCCGGCCATGTCGTCGGGCCGTCCGATACGACCGAGCGGTGACGTGCGGGCGATCGCGTCGCCGAAGTTGCGCAGCGTCTCGGCCATCATCTTGGACTCGAACGGTCCGGGCGCAATCGCATTCACCGTGATGTTGCGCGGACCGAGCTGGCGGGCGAGGTGGCGCGTGAGCTGGTGGATCGCCGCCTTGCTCGATGAGTACGCGTAGGTCTCGAGTATCGGCACCTGGATGGCGTCGATCGAACCGATGTTGATGATCCGCGCCGGGTCATCCGCCGTCGCGGCTGCCTCCAGCATCGTTACCAGCGCCTGGACGAGCAGGAACGGCGCCTTCACGTTGAGATGCAGCACCTTGTCGAAGGCCGACGACGGATAGTCGGCGAGCGGCGCGCCCCACGTCGCGCCGGCGTTGTTCACCAGCACATGAAGACGCTGCTCCCGGCCGCCCAGCTCCGCGGCCAGCCGTGTGATCTCGGCGTCGTCGGAGAGGTCCGCGGGCAGGCTCACGCAGGTTCCCGCACTGCCAGCGGAGAGCTCGGCCGCGACCTCGTCGCACACCTCGGCCTTGCGGGACGAGATGTAGACGGTGGCGCCGGCGTCCACGTACGCCCGGGCGATCATCAGGCCGATCCCGCGGCTGCCGCCGGTGACCAGCGCCGCTTTCCCCGCGATGTCGAACAAATCGCCCACATGTGCCTCCTCCGAAAAAGTTGCGGGATACTCAATCCCGCGTGATCCAAGCTGCAGGCTGCGGCGAACAACACGCAAAAGCCGGGGGAGGGTGATGGCAGTCGCGGAAGGCACGGCATGGGAGCACGACGTGAAGGCGCGTCTCATCGACCGTGATCACGCCGCGCTCACCGAGCTCTACGACCAGTTCGGCTCATACGTCTACGGACTGGCGGCGCGTGTGATCGGCGACCGGCGCGCCGCCGAGGACATCACCCAGGACGTCTTCTTGTCGCTGTGGGAGCGCCCCGACGCGTTCGACCCCGACCGGGGTCGGCTGCGGACGTTCGTGGGGACGCTCGCGCACCGGCGCGCGATCGACTACGTCCGCCGGGAAGAAGCCCGCCGCCGGCGCTCGGCACGGGACGCGGCTGCGATGCTCCCGATCCCGGACGTCGACGAGCTCGCGATGGCGATCGTCACCGCCGAGCAAGTGCGGGCGGAGGTCGAGCGTTTGCCGGCCGAACAGCGGGAGGCGATCGAGCTGGCGTACTTCGGCGGCCGCACGTATCGCCAAGTCGCCGACGAACTTGGAATTCCGGAAGGTACGGCCAAGTCGCGCATGCGGCTGGGGTTGCGTCGAATTGCCGACGCACTGGGCGCGATTGGTGTGGAGCAAGCATGGACCTGACCGCGAAGCAGTTCGAGGACTTGATCGGGGCGTACGCGCTCGACGCGTGCGAACCCGACGAGGTCGCGGCGCTGGACGCATATCTCGACGGCCACCCCGACGTGGCTCCCGAGGTGGAGCGGTTGCGCGAGGCCGCGGCCGCGCTCGGCGCGGCCGGTGCGGTGCGTCCGCCCGCAGACCTTCGCGATCGCCTGTTGCATGTGGCGGGCGAGCGTGTGTCCCCGGTCAGCGCGCAGGAGGCCCTGCAGGCCGAGACCGAACGCTTCGACGCATTGCTCGGCACGATTGCCGAGGGCGAGCTGAACGAGATCACCCACAACGGCTTGTCCGTGCACGAACTCGTGTCGCACGTGGAGGCCATCGACCGGGCGTTCGTCGCCGCGGCCGATCGCGCTGAGTACGCGTTCATCGGGCCGGCCGAGGTTGAAACGATCACGGCGGCGACGCTGCCGGAACACGAAGGCGAGCCGTTCGCCGAGACCGTCACCCGGTTCCGCCGCACGCGCGCAGACCTCGTCGACGTTGCCGACCGGGTCCCGCTCGACAAGCGCGTCGCCGGCTATGGGCGCGACGACACACTCGTGATCCGAGCGTTCGAGACGTGGACGCACCACGACGACATTTGCCACGCACTGGGGCGGGATGAGACTGTTCCGGCCCCTGCGGTAATGCGCGCCATGGCGGAACTGGCGATGCGCTCGATGCCGCTCGCCATGTCAGTGCGCGGTACGGCCCAGCCGCACCGAACGGCCCGGCTGGTGCTCACGGGCGCCGGCGGTGGTGAATGGACGATCGCCTGCGGACCCGGCGAACCGACGAGTGGGGCGGCCGACGTCGTGATCCGCGCCTCGGTCATCGACTGGTGCCGGCGCTTCGCCGACCGGCTCGAGCCCGACGAGCTGCCGATGGAGGTCGACGGCGACGCCGACCTCGCACGCGAGCTGGTCAGCGCCGCCAACGCCTTCGCCGGACTGTAAGCAGACTGCGGCTGTCCGAAAACGGTCGAAAACCGGTAGGAGAAATGACCGGAAAAAGTCGCTCAAGTCCGGTTCGTACAGTGCCGATACCGGGCGGGGAGGGTCTCGGCCGCCGGGCCGTCGTGTGAAGGGTGTCGCCCCCGGGCAACGACGTCAGGAAGCCGCTTCGGCCGCACCGCCTGAAGCCGCCGTGTTCGCTTCCGGCTGCTTTTCGAGTTCCGCGATCTCCGCGACCTTGGCGTCGATCTGAGCCTCGGCGTCGGCCGGTGCCTCGCTGCGCTTCTGCGCGACGACGAGCACGCCGATCTCCTCGCACAACTCGTTGATCTTCTTCTGGAGGCGCACGTCCTCGATCTTTTCCTTGCCGACGTTGGTCGCGTGCTTCGCTTGCTCCGCAGCCTTGCCTGCCGTTTCCTTCATCTTGTCGAGGAAACCCATGAAAACCTGCCTTCTGGTGCGGCGACCGGAATGCGAACGCTAGTCCCGCAGCGTCAGTCCCTTGTAGCCGTCGGCGAATCCCGCGTCGCGCAATACGGCGGCATGCGGTGACGTGCGGGCGGGCTCGTCGTCGATGCGCTCGATCGTGAGGCGCGGCACTCGTCCTTCCTTGTGTGCCTCCACCAGTGCTTCCGCCCACCGTTCGACCTCGACGCCCGGGAACGTCAGCAGGCTCTTGCCGCCGCGCTCCACGTACGCGGCGCACGCGCCGTCGACCAGTACGACGACTGCGCCTGCAGCTCTCGACGGTCGCGAGCTGTGCTCGGGCCACGCGAGCGCAGCGCCGTACGGCTGTGCGGGGTCAGGCGCAGCCAGCACCAACACGCGCGCCGGATCGTCGTCGTCGATGTTGCGATGGGCCCGCAACCGGTCCACCGCGCCCGGCGACGCGAACTGGGCGGCACCGAGCCCCGCGACGAACCATCCGCGGCGCGCCCGCCCCGCTTCCTCCAGCGCGCGGAGCACCGGATACACCGCCGCGAATCCGCCGGGCACGCCCTCGGCGCGTGCTCCTTCGCGCGTCACGACGCCGTGCCGTTCGAGCATCTGCAAGGCAGTCGCGTGCGCAGCCTCCGTCGGTGACGGCTCCGGGTCGAGCAACGGCACGACGAGCGACCAGCGGCCGGCACCGGCCGGCGGGCCGAGCCGGGTGAGACGCCCCGGATGCGGACGGCCGCGCCCACTCGTACGCCGCGCCGCCGCGCGCCGGGGCACGCGCAACGGACCGAACGTGTCGTTGGTGACTTCGCCGGCCCACACGAGATCCCACAGCGCGGTGAGGAGCACCGTGTCGTCGGCCGTGCCCGCGGCCTGCACGAGATCCGGCCAGAAGCTCGCGCCCGCGCGCAACAAGCGATCGCGAATCGCATCGTGGATCTCGCCGTCTGGCGCGCCCTCCACATGGCTCCCTCGCTGCGCCATCCCTGGCTCCGCTGCGTCCGCACGGCCGACAGGTATGCGTACGGCGAGGAGCCGCACGCGGTCGCGGAAGAACAGCCGCACCCGGCCGTCGTCGGCGCCGAGCGGTCCCGCGCCGATCCACACGATCTCGCCCGCCGCGCATAGCTCGTCGAGCATCGCGGGTCGGTACCCGTCGACGCGCGCGGGCAGCACGTCGCGCTCGAGCACGGACGCCGGTACGGCAACGCCTTGCAACTGCTCGAGCGCCTCGACGAGCGCGTCGACGCCACGCCGCCCGCGTCCGACGCCCTGCCAGGCGGGCAGGAACCGAGCGAACGTGGACGCTTCGACGGGCTCGATCTCGTGCCGGAGCGCGGCGAGCGAGCGGCGCCGCAGGGTGCGCAACACGTTGGCGTCGCACCACTCCCGTTCCACGCCGCCCGGCCGGAACTCTCCGAGCACGACGCGGCCGTCGGCCTCCAACCGGGAAAGCGCGTCGCGCACGCGGTCGACCGACACGTCGAGCCGTCGGTGCACATCGTCGGCTATGAACGGCACGTGCGTGCGCGCGTAGCGAGCGACGAGATCATCGAGCGGACGTTCGACTGGATCCGTGAACGCGGCCGGCAGGCCTTGTGGCGTCGCCCAGCCGAGCGCGTCGCGCAAGCGCCCGGCATCGTCCGCGGCTGCGTAGTGTCCGGCGATCTCGATGACGCGTCGCTCGGCGAGCACTGCCTCCAGCCAGGGTTGCACATCAGCGATCGCGCAACGGGCTCGGAGCTCGTCGATCGTCAACGGTCCGAGGTCGGCGAGCAGATCGTGCAAGTCGTCGGCGTTGCGGGCCTGCCGGGACGGCACCAGGCGTTGGAGCTCGAGCTCGAGCTCGGCGATGACCTCCGGGTCGAGGAGCTCGCGCAGTTCCTCCGCACCCATGAGGTCGCGCAACAAATCGCGGTCCAATGCGAGCGCGGCCGCACGCCGCTCGGCGAGCGGTGCATCGCCCTCGTACATGTACACCGCGATCCAGCCGAAGAGCAGCGACTGCGCGAACGGTGACGCGCGTCGCGTCTCGACGGGAACCACGCGTACCTTGCGCGACCGGATGTCGCCGAGCACCTCGCGCAGGGCGGGTACGTCGAAGATGTCGCGGACGCACTCGCGCGTCGTCTCCAACAACATCGGGAACGAGGTATAGCCGCTCGCAACTTCGAGCAGATCGGCGGCCCGCTGGCGTTGTTGCCACAACGGTGTGCGCTCGCCCGGGCGGCGGCGGGGCAGCAGCAGCGCCCGCGCTGCGTTCTCGCGGAACTTGGACGCGAACAGCGACGTGCTCGGCAACCGGCTGATCACGAGGTCGTCGAGCTCGTCGGGGTCGGGCAGCAGGAGCTGGGTCGCGACGTCGTCGATCGACTCCGGGAGCCGCAAGATGATGCCGTCGTCGCTCCACAGCACCTGGACCGGTAGGTCGTTGCGCTCCAGGCGTTCCTCGATGGCGAGTGCCCAGGGCGCGTGCACGCGCGAGCCGAACGGCGTGAGGATGCACACGCGCCAGTCGCCGATCTCGTCAGGGAACCGCTCGATCACGATCGTGCGGTCGTCGGGAACCGCGCCGGTGGCTTCAGTTTGTTCCGCGAGGTATTGGCGCAGGTTCGACGCGGCTCGCGCGTCGAGGCCCGAGTCCTGCAGGCGCGCTTCTGCTTGCGCACCCGGCAGCGCTCGCAACTCGCGCGACATTTTGCCGAGCGCGCGTCCGAGCTCGAGTGGCCGACCGGGGCGGTCTCCCTTCCAGAACGGCGTCTTGGCCGGTTCACCGGGCGCGGGCGTGACGACGACCCGGTCGACGGTGATCTCCTCGATGCGCCATGTCGACGCGCCGAGCACGAAGCACTCGCCGACGCGGCTCTCGTACACCATCTCCTCGTCGAGCTCGCCGACGCGGACGCCGTCGGGCAGGAAGACGCCGAACAGACCGCGGTCGGGAATCGTGCCGCCGCTTTGCACGGCGACCCGTTGCGCGCCCTCGCGTGCCCGTACCCGGCCTTGCACGCGATCCCACACGATGCGCGGCCGCAGACCGCTGAACCGATCGGATGGGTAGCGCCCGGCGAGCAAGTCCAGCGTTTCCCGGAACGCATCCTCGGAGAGCTCGGCGAAGTTCGCGCAGCGCCGCACGAGCGCGTACAGATCGTCGACGCTCCATTCGTCGACCGCGCACGCCGCGACGATCTGCTGGGCGAGCACGTCGAGCGGGTTGCGCGGGTAACGCATCTCCTCGACCAATCCGTCGCGCATGCGTTGCACGACGATCGCCGCTTCGAGCAGGTCGCCGCGATACTTCGGGAAGATCTTGCCGGTGCTCGGCTCGCCAACCTGGTGACCGGCGCGCCCGACGCGTTGGAGACCGCGCGCCACTGACCCCGGCGACTCGACGAGCACGACGAGGTCGACGGTGCCCATGTCGATGCCGAGCTCGAGGCTCGACGTCGCGACGATCGCTTTGAGCCGGCCATCCTTCAGCTCGGACTCGACCTGCACGCGTTGCTCGCGCGCAAGCGAACCGTGGTGCGCTCGCACCAGTTCCTCACCGGCGAGGTCGTTCAAATGTGCAGCGAGCCGTTCGGCCGTGCGACAGCGCGTTGCAGAACACGATCGTGGTGCGGTGCGCGCGGATGAGCTCGAGAATGCGCGGGTGCATATACGGCCAGATGCTGATGTTCGGTTCCGGACCGTCGAGCCCGATGCCCGCGTGGCCCATCGACGGCTCGTTCATGTTGTCGACGGGCACGATCACCTCGACGTCGAGCGCCTTGCGCGATCCGGCGTCCACGATCGTCACGGGACGGGCCGAACCGTCCGGTCGCTGACCGCCGAGGAAGCGGGCCATCTCGTCGAGCGGGCGTTGTGTGGCGGAGAGGGCGATCCTTTGAAAATCCGCGATCTCGTCGAGTCGTTCCAGTGACAGCATCAAATGTGCGCCGCGCTTCGTCGGCGCGAGCGCGTGAATCTCGTCGACGATCACCGTCTCCACGCCGCGCAGTGTCTCCCGGGCGCGCGACGTGAGCATCAGGTAGAGCGATTCCGGCGTTGTGATCAGAATGTCGGGCGGGTTCCGCACGAGCTGCTGGCGTTCCTTGCCAGGCGTGTCGCCCGTGCGCATCGCGACCGTGGGCGCATCGAACGTGGTGCCGAGCCGCTCGGCTGCCAACGTGATGCCGGCGAGCGGCGCCCGGAGGTTCTTCTCGACGTCGAAGGCCAGCGCCCGCAACGGTGAGACGTACAGCACACGGGTGCGATCGTTTTTGGAGGGTGCAGGCGAGTTCCCGAGGCGGTCGATCGCCCACATGAACGCGGCGAGCGTCTTGCCCGAGCCGGTGGGCGCGAGCAGCAACGTGTGATCGCCGTCGGCGATCGCCGGCCATCCTTGCTCCTGCGCGTCCGTCGGCGCGGCGAAGCTTGTCTCGAACCAGGCCCGAACGGGCGCGGAGAAACGATCGAGCGAAGCCACGCTTCGACCAAGGTACCTGGCGCCTGTGACACTTCAGTCGTGGGATTTTCGTTGCCGAACGGCGCCGCCGGCGCGATCGACCGCTACCTCGACGCGGTTGACGCAACGGTCCCGGGCTTGGTGGTGGGGCTGCACGTCTCCGGGTCTCTCGCGCTCGGCGACTACCGTCCCGAGCGCAGCGACATCGACGTCGTGGCCGTCGTCGCGTGCGGGCCCGATGCGGCGCAACGCTCGCTGCTCGCGGAGGTCCACCGCGTCGTCGCCACGCGCGTCGACGGTCCGTACCTGACCGCTGCCGAGATGGGCAAGGAGCCCGCCGACATCGGCCCAGTGCCGTTCCACGTCGACGGCCGGTTCGAGTACGACGTGTGCCACGAGGTGAGCCCGATCACGTGGGCGATCCTCGCCGAGCACGCGATCACCGTGCGCGGGGACGCGCCTTCCGCGCTCGGTGTGCGTGCGAATCCCGACGCGGTGCGCGCCTTCAGTGCGGCGAACCTGGCGGGCTACTGGGCCGGTTGGGCGCGCACGATCGCGTCTCTGCTCGACGACGCCGTCGACTTCGACACGCTCGAGGCGCGGATGCTCGAGTGGGGCGTGCTCGGCGTGGCGCGCGTGTACTGCGCCGCGATGACGGGTCAAGTCGTTTCCAAGCTCGAAGGTGGCGCCTACGCCCGCGCCGAGCTCGATTCCGAGTGGCACGACGTCATCGAGCTCGCGATGTCGAGTCGTCGCGGCGAGCTCGACGAGGTGCGTGTCGGGGATCTGCGCCGGGCGTGCGCGTTCGTGCGGTCGCTCAGCGATTCGGTGGCGACCTGACGACGACGGTTTTTGCGTAGACGTCGTGCCAGCCCGCGAGGTCTTCTCGCGTCAGTGCCGACGTGTAGATGCCTGCGGCCACCGTTGTCATCAGGAAGATGTACAGGCGCGCGTAGGGATGCACGTACGGCAACGAGACGAGCGTGAGGATCGTCGGCGTCACCAAGAGCGCGGTGCGTTCGAATGCCTGCCCGAGCGTCGGCCGTTTGCCGTCGCGGGCGCGCACGACGCGGGTTCGGGCGACGACCTTGCCGAGCGTGCGGCCCCAGAGCGCGACCGGCGCCGTGAGGTAGACGAACGCCCCGACCCCGGCGACGACCTTGCCCGTGAAACCGCCGAGCGCGACAACCGAAACCGCTCCGACCAATGCGACGACGCCGAGATCGACGAGACTGCCGCTCACCCGATCCAGCGGCGCGGCCACATGCCGATCCACCGTCAAGCCCCCGCTCACGAAGCGAATGCTACGCACACGATGGCGTTACCGGGAACGGCCGAAAGTCACTTGCATTGCATCGCCAGCGCGAACAGTCCACTGGTGTCGCCCGGCATGTAGTGCGTCTTGCCGCGCGGGTTGGGATACATCACTTCCTTGGGGTCGCGGACGTGACCCAAGCCGGCGATGTGGCCGAGCTCGTGCAGCACGACGCCGAGGTCGGTCTCGTACCGCGGGTCGATGAAGACGACCCCGCCGGTCCACTTCGTCTGGTTCGGCCAGGGTTGCGGTGCACTCGCTGCCCACGCGCCCATCCGCATGACCTCGGGCACCTCATACTGCGGGCGCCAGGCGACCACGACGAGGCCGGCCTTGGCGCCGGTTGCCGTCGTCGTGCCCGCGTACGTCCACCGGACCCGGCCCGCGGACGACGCGTTCAGCTGACGGAATGCCTCGTGGACCGCGGCCACGCCACCCGCGGGCGCGCGTGCGGGGTTGATGACGTACGGGTGCGAGCCGCAGCCCCAGCGCGCCGCGCTGAGGGTGGTGAAGTCGCATGCGCCGAGCACGAGCCCGAGCGCGACGATCGCGCCGATCGACGCGACCCCACGCCGGACGACGCGCGCGCGCCGCCGGAAAGCCCCCCACTGGCCCCCCACGCCAGACCCCCCTTGGTCTGGTGAGAACGGTAGGCGACCGACGGCCCAGTTTCAACCAGATTGTCGGGATTTGACACTCGTCTAGCGAGAGGGGAGGGTCGCGAGGGCCGCCGCGAACCGCTCGCGCTCCCGCTCCACCGCCCGGCGGTGCATGCGGAGGCGATCGACGTGCTGTTCGATCATGCGGGCCGCTTCCGGCACCGGATGCGCGGCCACGAACGACGTCAGATCGGCGAACGTGGCGTCGTCGACCAGCCAGGTCGCACCTTCGAGCATCCTCGCGACCAGCGAGCCGCTGCACCGCTCGCGAACGGCGCTCCAGTTGTCTCGCACGAAGGCCCAGGCCGCGGGGCCGTGCTCGCGATTGCGCAGCGTCCGCTGGAGGAGGAACGGCGTGTTCTGGGCCTTCACCGTCTCCGAGAGCGCCACCTCGTCGGCCCCGATGACGAGCTCCTCGGCCGGAAAATCGCCGAGCGCGTACAGATAGCGGAGTTGCTCTTGGGGGCTCGAGTCGCTCGAACCGAGGGTTGCCCGCCGGACATACTCCTCGAAGTCGTCTTCGGACCCGTTGCTCGCGACGACGCTCACGGATGCCGCGGCGACGTCGGCGTCGACACCGGTGGGATGGGCGACGACCTCGCGGGCGCGGCCAATCGTCTCGGCGTCGCCGACGCACGACCCGAGAAGGTTGATGACGAGCCCGCGCAGCTGGCGGGTGCGATCGTCGTCGTCTGTCCGCGGCGCCCACCCCAGGTGCTCCATCGACGGCCGCACGATCTGACCGAGCACCGCCATGTACCTCTCGAGGGCGTCCTCCTCGACGAGGCGCGCCGCCGCCCGCAGGTGCGAGCCGAGACCCCGCCAAACGACGAGGTCCTCTTCCCCGACGAAACGGAACGCGGTCTCCACGAACTCCGACGCCGTGCTCACACCGGCGAGGACCGCGGCCCAGAGGTCGTCGACCAGCGCGAAGCGTTCGCGGGCGTGCAGCACGCCGGCGTCCAACAGCCGGTCGCGCCAATCGCTCGGGTACGCGACGCGATAGAAGCCTTCGCCGCCCGCGTTGAGCACGACGACGGCGCCGTCGGGCACGTCGAGCGCCACCGCGTCACCGGAGAGCAGCACCGAGCGCGTGTCGATCCGCTCGCCGTCGTGCACACGCGTCAGGACCGGCACGACGTAGCGCTCGTCCTGTTCGATGGGCGCGTACGCGAAGCGTTGCTGCACGAGGCGGCCGGCGCCGGCGGTCACCAGCGGGAAGCCGGGCTGGAAGATCCACGAGTCCATGATCCGGCGCACGGGCTGGCCGGTCGCGTCCTCGAGCGCATCCCAGAGGTCGGTGGTCTCGGTGTTCGAGAACTTGTACCGCTCCAGGTAGAGGCGGACGCCGGCACGGAACGCGTCACCGCCGAGCCAGCGTTCTAGCATGCGCAGGACTGACCCGCCCTTTTGATAGGTGAGCGTGTCGAACATGCCGTCCGCATCCTCGGGCGTGCGGACCTCGTACTCGACGGTACGGGTGCTCGGGAGCGCGTCCACGCCGAGAGCAGCAGCCCGGCCGACTGCAAAGTCGTCCCAGGTCCGCCACTCGGGCTGGTACGCGTCGGTGCCGAGGTGCTCCATGAACGTGGCGAACGCTTCGTTGAGCCAGATGCCGTTCCACCACTTCATCGTCACGAGGTCGCCGAACCACATATGCGCGATCTCGTGGACGATCGTGAGCGCGACGGAGGTCATCTCGTCGAGCGTGACCGCGTCGGGATCGAGGAGCAGCCGGTTCTCGCGGAACGTCACGCAGCCGAGGTTCTCCATCGCCCCGAAGGAGAAGTCGGGGAGGGCGACCAGGTCGCACTTCTCGCCCGGATAGGGGATGCCGTAGTAGTCGGTGAAGAACCGAAGCGCGAACGAGCCGACGTCGAGCGCGAAGTGCGTGAGGTGCGCACGACCCGGTACGTGGGCGACGCGCACGGCCACCCCGCCGGCGTCGACCGGCGCGGTCAGTTCCAGCGGGCCGACGACCCATGCCACGAGGTACGTCGACATCGCGATCGTGTCGGCGAAGGTGATGCGTGCGATGCCGTCCTGCTCGGTCCGGGCCACCTCCGGCCCGTTCGAGAGCGCCAGGAGCGTCGCGTCGACGACCAGCGTGATGCCGAACACGGCCTTGAACTCGGGCTCGTCGAAGCACGGAAAGGCGGCGCGGGCGTGCGGCGCCTCGAATTGCGTGGCCGCGAGCACCCGCTGGTTGCCGTCGTCATCGACGAACGTGCTTCGGTAGAAGCCGAGGAGCCCGGAGCTGATCTCGCCCGCGAACGACACCTCGAGTGTTGCCTGCCCGGTCTCGAGCGGCCGCTCAGTCGTGATCACGATCCGCTCGAGATCACGCTGCATCTCGAGGGTCGCCTTGAGGACCACGCCACGCTGCGCGACATCCTCGATCCCGAGAACAAGATCCTTGGCGTTCAGCACGATCGTGTCGGTGGGTTCGACGACGTCCACGGCGATGGCGACCGAGCCCGAGAACGTGCTCGAGTCCAGGTCAGGGGCGATCGTGAGGTCGTATCGCTGGGGCTGGACGTGGCGCGGGAGGCGGAAGGCGTCGCTCACGAACCGGCAGCGTACGGGCCCGAATGGAAAGGGGGACGAGATCGTGCTCAGGGCTCGCCGATCGCGTCCGATATATGGAAAGTCCGGAACCATGGATGGGGTCCGGGACGGGCCTTTACGGGGGCGACCAAATGCCTACTGCGGAAGCAAACGATCTGATCACCGAGGTGACGCAGCTGCCGGTGCAACCCGGCGCGGCGATGCGACTCCTCTGGATGCTCGAGGACCCGCGCACGTCCGCGGCTGACCTCGGACGCCTCATCGAATCCGACCCGGCGCTGTCGGCACAGGTCATCCGGCTCGCGAACACCGCGTTCTACGGACTCTCCGGCAAGGTCTCGTCCGCATGGCGAGCCGTCACCGTCTTGGGGCTCGCGACCGTGCGTGCGATCGCAACGACCGCGGCGTTCGACTTGTTCTCCGAGAAGGGCCGCTCGGTCCCCGACGACTTCTGGCCGCACTCGGTCACGACTGCTGCCGCGGCGGCCGCGATTGCGCGGCGCGTCGGCATCCAGCCGAACGACGCGTTCAGCTCGGGTCTGTTGCACGACCTCGGTTCGGCGCTCGTGTTCCGCCGGGCGCCCCGCCGCTACGACGCGGTGCTCGAACTGTTGCAGACCGACCCCACGATGGGCCGCCTCGACGCCGAGCTGCGCGAGTTCGGGATGACCCACGCCGACGTCGGCGCCGCGGCACTGAGCGTCATGCGTTTCCCGGCGGACATGGTCGAGGCCATCGGCTCGCACCACACGCCGCCCGCGCAGGTGACGTCGCACATGGGTCGGGTGCTCGTGGCAGCCGACTCGGTCGCCATCGAGGTCGATCACGTGAAGTCCGAGGAGAATGCTCCGATCGTCGACGCGCTCGAGGCGCTCGACATCCCGGGCTCCGCCGCCGAGGCGTTGCTCGAGGAGGTCCGCAAGGACCAGGAGAACCTCGCCGGCTTCCTCACGGTGCGCTGACGCCCCACCGTTTGGGCAGTTGATCGCGGACGCCCGCGATCTAGTGCCCAAACGCTTCGGCGACGATGGCGTCGGCCCAGGTGACGTCGGGGCGGGCGCGCCTACGCCCTGCCATCGCATCGGGGACGTCGATCTCCATCCGGACGAGCGCGCCACCGAGGGTCTTGCCGAGGCTGTCGGCGCGCAATGACCTCGGGCCGCCGCCGCCCAGCGCGCCCTGCATCACGAAGTTCAGCGCCCGAACGTTGGCGGCCTCGTAGCGGTCGACGCGGCCTTTCACCATCTCGCCGAAGTGTTGCTTCACGCGCTCGGCGGTCGCTTCCCGGCGGATGAGCTCGAAGGTCTCGTCGTCGTCGGCGAACAGCGCCACGTTCGCGATGTCGCCCTTGTCGCCCGCCCGATAGCCGCACAGCTCACGAAGCGCGAGGCGAGCCACGGTTACTTGACCTCCTCGACCACGACGCGGACCTCGGCATCGACCAGCTGTTTGTCGACGAGGGTCGGCCAGATCGACAACAGCTCGGTCGCACTCCCGCCGCCACCGCGTCCCGCGCCGGTCATGCCCGCCGGGGGCGCCGACAGTGTGAGCGGCACCAGCTCGCGCCCCACGAGCCCCGCCGTTCGCTGATCGTCGCACCGCCACGCCACGCGCAGCACGCACTCCGGTGGCTCGCAATCGCCCTCGCTCGCCGGCGCCGGCGCCGGAACGGTCGGGCCGCCGAGTGCGTCGACACCCCAGTACTCGACGCACCACTCGTCGACGTGCAAGCCCGCCATCTCGACGCGTTTCATGAGAATCGCGGCGGTGGCCTTCGCCTTCTCGGGTGCGTCCGGCCACGAGAACGCGACGCGCGCCTCGCCCGCCCAGCCCGCGTGCGACGCGAGCAGCAACTTGTACGTGTCGGTCGCGGGACGTCCGCGCACCTCCGTGATGCGGACCCGATCGTCGGGCAAGTCTTCGAAATGGGCGGACGTGAAGTCGGCGACGACGTCCGGGGCGATGTAGCGAGCGGGGTCGTGCACCTCGTACAGCAGTTGATGGCGCAACGTGTCGGTACTCACGCGACCGCCGGATCCGGCCGGCTTCGAGATCACCGCCGTGCCGTCGGCGTCGACGGTCGCGATCGGATACGGCAGGTCCCACGGATGCGGCAGCGCCCACCAGTCGCCCGAATAGTTGCCGCCCAGGCTCTGGCCCGAGCACTCCAACAAGTGTCCGACGACGATGCCGGCTGCCAGCCGATCCCAGTCGTCCCACGCCCAACCGTGCGCGTGGGCGCAGGCGGCAAGGAACAACGATGCGTCGGCGACGCGGCCGGTGATCACCACATCAGCACCCTCGGCGAGCGCGTCCGCGATCGGTCGCGCGCCCAGGTACGCCGACGCGAACAACGCAGGAGCGGGGAACGCGGAGAACGGCTCGGCCGTGTCGAGGTGCGCGAACGCTTGACCCTGGTCGTGCAACTTCGCCAGGCGCGCCAACAGGTCGTCGCCGACGACCGTCGCGATCTTGATGCCGGTGACGCTGAGCTGGCGAGCAGTCTCGATCGCGACCCGGCCTGCCGCCGTGGGGTTGATCCCACCTGCGTTGGTGATCACCTTCGTTCTGCCATCCGCGACGAACGGCAACGCGCGCGCGAGGTACAGAGGAAGGTCGCGGGTGTAGCCGCGGGCTTCGTCGCGCTGCCGGTCCTTCTGCAGGATCGCAAGCGTCAACTCGGCTAACGCTTCCAGGCACAGGTAGTCGACACCGTCGGCGAGCAACGCGTCGACGGCCGCCGGCGTGTCGCCGTAGAACCCCTGGCCCCCTGCGACGGTGACCGGCTCGGACATGCCGCCGAACGGTACTGCGTCCTGACCCGCGGCGAGCGGCCAACGTGATTTGCACGCCGGACGACCAATCCTCGTGTCCGCACAGATTCGTACAGGGGCAGGTCTGCCGCATCGACGCGGCGTTGCATGGAGGAGGCAGAAATGAGGCGGACACGCCTACGACTTATTTTCGGCATGGCGGTCCTGATGGCAGCCTCCGGCTCACGCGGCACCAAGACCATCACCGTGACCAGGGGCGGCCAGTCGGCGACGTGCACGGTCACCGTCGGCTGAACCGATACTGATTCCCTGCGTTCGTACGCGGCTTCCTATGCGTGCAGCGGTGGACGGCGCTCGGCCCACGGCAGCGCTTGTTCGAGCTGAGCTGCCAATCGGATCATCAGGTCTTCCCGGTGCGGCGCCCCAACGAGTTGCACGCCGACCGGGAGTCCCGCCGGCGTCCAGTGGACCGGCACCGACATCGCGGGCTGGCCCGTGATGTTGAACGGCGCGGTGAAGATCGCGAACGGTAACAAGCGCGTGCCGCCGGTCTCGGGCCGGATGAGGTCGCCGAGCTCGGGCGGCGGCTCCGCGCACGTCGGCGTGAGCAGCATGTCGAAGCCTTCGTCGGGCCACCATGAGATCGCGCGGCGCGTCCATGCGTGCATCTTCGAGAGGGCGCGCAGGTAATGCGCGGCGTCGATCGCGGTGCCCGCTTGGGCATTTGCCCATGTGCCTGGCTCCACGTCTTCCTCCGTCACGGGCTTCCCGGCCAAGGCTTCGATCTCGAGGAGGTCGGCGTGGGTCGCGGCCGACATGGCCGCGAAGAACGTCTCGAGGATGGCTGTGTCATCGAGTGCCGGCACGACTGCCTGCTCAACCGAATGGCCGAGCGATTGCAACAGCGAGGCGGCCCGTTCGACTGCGGTGATGCAGTCGGCGTCGACCTCGGCGAGGCCGAGCGGCGCACTCGTCCGCACGCCGATGCGCAGCTTGCCGGGCTCGGCGCCGACTTCCCCGGCGTACGCGCGTGCCGGCGGAGGCGCGGTGTACCAGTCGCCGGTCATGTAGCCCTGCAACACGTCGAGTACCGCAGCGCTGTCGCGCACGGTACGCGTCACGACGTGGCGGCTGACGAGGCCCGCCCATCCTTCGGATTCGTTGGGGCCAAGCGACACGCGCCCACGGGTCGGCTTCAGGCCGAAGAGCGCGCAGTGGCTCGCGGGAACGCGAATCGATCCACCGCCATCGCCCGCGTGCGCGACCGGAACCATGCCGCTCGCGACTGCGGCCGCGGATCCGCCGCTCGAGCCGCCCGGGCTGTGCGCGGTGTTCCACGGGTTGTGCGTCGGCCCGTACGCCTCCGGTTCGGTCGTCGTCATCAACCCGAGCTCGGGCGTGTTCGTCTTACCGACGATGACGAATCCGGCCTGCTCCAGCTTCTCGAAGAGGAAGCTCGTCGTCGGCGCGATGTAGTTGCGCGCCTTCAACAACTTGTTGCCGGCGTGGTACGGCGCGCCGGCGAGCGTGCCGTCGAGATCCTTCACGACGATCGGCACGCCGGCGAATGGGCCGTCCGGCAACTTCCCACTCGCGGCCGCGCGCGCCCGGTCGAACAGCGGATGGATCACCGCATTTAGGTCGCCGTTGAGCTTCTCGATGCGCGCGATCGCGGCGTCGACAAGCTCCAGCGGCGATGCGGTGCCGCTCCGGACGAGATCGGCTTGGGCAGTTGCGTCGAGCGCGGCGAGATCAGCCATGGCGGAACGGTACCGCGACACCTACGCTCTCGGCTCGTGGGGGCGTTGCTGTACGGGCCGGTGCACGGCTTCATGGTGTGGAACCTGTTGCTCGCCGCGGTTCCGGTTGCGCTCGCCCTCGTGTTGTTCCGGCGGCGCGGTCGCCGGTCGTTCGTGTGGTGGTGCGGACTCGGCGCATGGGTGTTGTTCCTGCCGAACGCGCCGTACGTGCTCACCGACGTCGTGCATCTGGTCGACGACGTGCAAGCGGCACCGTCGCGACTCGCGCGCGTACGAGATCCTCGGTGTGTACGGCGCGTTCTTCGCGGCCGGGCTCGCGTCCTATGTGATCTCGCTCCAGCTCTTCCGCTGGTTCATGCACCGCGTCGCACCGTCGCGGATCGTCGCACCGGTGATGCTGGCGCTACACGGCCTCTGCGTGGTCGCGATGTACGTCGGTCGCGTCGTGCGGCTCAACAGCTGGGACGCGGTGCTCGCTCCTGGCGCGGTCGCGGCCTCGGTCCTCCGGGTGCCGCGTCCGTCGACCGTGGTGCTGCTCGCGTTGATGTTCCTCGTCGTCGGTGCGGGTGCGTTCGTCACCGCTGCCGTCGGCGAGAAGATCCTCGCGCACCTTCGGCGCCTGGCCTCTCAGTAACCCCACCCGCGCAGATCGACCGGCCATTCGTCGACGACCTCGGCATCGAGGCCGGGCCCGGCGGCGATGTGCATGCGCTCGTGCAGCGCAATCGTCGGGTCGACGTGCGCGGGCCATACGACGACGCGGTCACCGGCGCGCACGGTCGTGTTCGGCGCGAACGTGAGGTGCTCGTCCGAGCAGAACCACACGGTGCCGTCTTCAACGGTTGGATTGCCGTGGTCCATGCTGTGCGCCTTGATGCCGCAATCGGCCACGGCCCATTGGTCGCCGGCGTGAATCACCGTTGCCACGATCACCAACGCGGGAACGAACGGGAGCTCGAGCTTCGAGTACGCGGTGTCCATGAGCGCGTAGGAGCCGGCTTGGATCTCGGTTGCGACGGTGTTGATGTCGTACGTGCCGGTGCCGCCGGCCGAGACGATGTCGCCG
This sequence comes from uncultured Actinomycetes bacterium, assembly GCA_963837155.1. Classification (GTDB taxonomy): domain Bacteria; phylum Actinomycetota; class Acidimicrobiia; order IMCC26256; family PALSA-610; genus DASQHW01. The sequence goes on from CAWIMB010000002.1 coordinate 108,394, forward strand.
CCGACGTCCGCGTGCGCGGCGAGCAGCTGCTTCATTGCGGCGTCGGTCTGCTCGACCCGCTCCTTGCGGTCCTCGAGTCCGACGACGTGGCCCTCGTATCCCATGACGCCGCGCACCGTGAGACCTGCGTCGCGCGCGCGTTCGGCGAGAGCCGCGGCGCCGCCGGGCGAACAACCGCAGCGCGGCATACCGACGTTGACATCGATGAGCACTTCGCGGATGCCATTGGCGGCAGCCGCGCGCACCGTCTCGTCGCTGTCGACCGCAACGGTGACGCGGGCCCCGCAATCAGCCATCGCCCGCAGCCGGGACGCGTCGACGGTCTCGTTCGCCAGCAGGAGATCGGCGCCCAGCCCCGCGCGACTCATCCCGACGACTTCGTGCGGCGTCGCGCACGTGAACCCCATGTGGCCGCGCGCGGCTTGCTCGCGTGCGAGCGCGGTGCATTTGTGGGCCTTCACGTGCGGGCGCAACCGCGATCCGGGCAGCGCGCCGGTCATCGTGTCGAGGTTGTATGTCAAGCCGTGGCTGTCGACGACCAGCGCGGGAGTCGGGAGGTCGGCAACCCGCATTACGAGCCCCATGCCTCGTAGAGCAGATTGCCGACGGCGCCGGCAGTCTGTGGTCCGACACCGTCGGGGCTCAGCAGGTCGCTCAAGTCACTTGCCATGAACGCGGCGACCCACGCCGCGTTGTCGGTCTCGAACAGCCCTGAGTCGATGTAGATGCCGGGATCCCAGCCGGTCTTGTTGTAGATCCGCACGGGCATCGCGAAGCCCCAGTCGACGGTGATATTCGCGTGGGGCAACGAGCGCGGCAGGCCTTCGACGAACTGTTGACGAAAGAGGATCTTCCGGCAACGTTCGTCCAGGTGCGCGTAGACGGTCGCGAGATCGCGCGGCGTCGACGTGGCGAACGGCTGCCAGTCGTCGGGAGTCTCGGTCTGTCTGCTGAACGACGGGTTCATTCGGGCCGACGGCATGCCGAGTGCCGTCATCGTTTCGTTCACGGCCTCGGGCCCACCGACCGCGCGGACGAGGAGATCTGTGGCGGTGTTGTCGGAGACGATGATCATCAAGAACGCAAGGTCGTCGAGCGTCGGCTGTAGTCCGGGTTCGAGATAGCGCAACACGCCGCTGCCCCTTGCGAGATCCTCCGGCTCGATCGTGACCCGACGTGCAGGATCGCATGTGCCGGCTTCGACCAGGCGCGAGTAGTGCACCAAGACGAACGTCTTGGCCGCGCTCGCGGTGTCCATCACACGATCGGCGCCGACGCCGGCGACCTCGTTCGTCTCGAGTTTCCTCGCGTACACCCCGAACGTCCCCTTCCGTGCTTCGAACAGCGAGCGGAGGTCGTCGGTCAGCGGCATTGCGCGAGGATGGCACGTGTCCCCGACGCCTGCCGAAGCCCGCACGCCGACCGATCGCGATTGGCACACGCAGGAGTTGCCTCCGACGCCGCAGCGCGACTTCCTCATCCCCGCCCATCGGTGGGTCGAGGCGCCGGGCGAGCTGCGATCCCTCGGTGCGGACCTCGGCATCGAGCTCGTCGCGTACAAGCGGCGCATCGGCCGGTACCTGCTGTGGCGCGCCGGTCCGGCGAGCCATGCCGATGCGCGGTACATGGCAATCGCAAGCGACGATCTCGACCGGCGCTTCACGTTTCGGCTGTTTCCCGACGGCACAGGCGAAGGCGCCGCGCCCGACGGCCAGGTTCACAGCGCGCTTCCGTACCTGGAAGGAATCTCTTCGTGACGATGCCTGACAATCCGTTCGCGGCAACCGACGTCGGTGTGCTGTACGCCCGGGGCCGTCCGTTCCATCATCCGCGATCGCTCGCACGGATCCGCGCGATTGTCGGCGACGACCCGTTGCAGCGCGCGCTCGATGTGGCGTGCGGCACCGGGATGTCGACGGTTGCTCTCGCCGCGCATGCGCCGGTAGTCGCCGGCATCGACGCGTCCCCGGAGATGCTGCGCGCCGCTCGGCCCGCGGAAGGCGTGTGCTACATGCTTGCGAGCGCGGAGCGGTTGCCGTTCGCGGACGACACCGTCGACGCGGTGACGTGTTGCTCGGGTGTGCACTGGTTCGACCAGCAGCGTTTCTTCACCGAGTTGCGGCGCGTCTTGCACCACGACGGCTGGGTCGGCCTCTACGACCACTACTTCCTCGGCGAGATGGTCGACGTCCCGGCCTTCACGGAGTGGACGCGCGCGGCCTTCGAGACGTATCCGCTGCCGGACCGCAATCTGCAGGTCGGTGACCCGCGGTCGTTGACGCCTGATGGCTTCGAGAAGATCGGTGACGAGTTCTTCGGCGACGACATCGAGATGACCCACGACGGGTTCGCCGACTATCAGCTGACGATCAGCAACTTCGTGGCCGCCGCGGAACGCGGCACGCCCCGAACCGAGCTGCGTGCGTGGGTGCTCGAATCGACCGCGCCGCTGTTCGAGGGCGCGACCACACGCGTCTTGCGCTTCCTGGGTTCGATCACCTGCCTACGACCCACGTAGCAGCCGTCGCAACGGCTTCCCACTGCCCGTCCGCGGGATCGCATCCAGCACCCGGACCTCACGCGGCAGCTTCGGCGCGCTGAGCCGGACCCGGGCAAAGTCCCGCAGGATCTCGACCGAAGGCGCGGTCGCGCCGGCGGCCGGCACGACGAACGCGACCACGCGCTCACCCCACTCGTCATCGGGCGTACCGACGACGCAAACATCGTTGATATCGGGGTGGGCCGCGAGGACAGCTTCGACCTCGGTCGGGCTCACGTTCACCCCTCCCGTGATCACGAAATCCTTCAAGCGGTCGATGACGAGCAGCCGGCCGTCGTCGAAGGCCCCGACATCGCCGGTATGAAACCAGCGGTCGGCGTCGAGCACCTCGGCGGTGCGCGCCGCGTCAAGGCGGTAGCCGCGCATCACCATCTCGCCCCGCACGAGGATCTCGCCGTCGGCCGCAAGTCGCACGTCAGCACCTTCGATCGGGACGCCGTTGAGCGCGACGCCACTCCACGTCTCCGACAAGCCATACGCGTCAACGATCGTGACGCCGCGTGCTTCGGCCTCTTGTCGAAGTGCGGGCGGGCACGGCGCGCCGCCGACGATCACGCGCCGGAACTCCTGGAGCGGCGCACGCGCGTCGAGCAGCCGGCGCAGCGCGGTCGGCACGAGTGACACGATCGTCGTGCCCTCGGCGCGCGGCGATGCCGCAACGCGTTCGAGGTCGAACGTCTCGTGCACGGTGTACGGCACGCCGGTGACGTACGAGCGCGCCAGGATGCCGAGGCTGGCGACGTGATGGAGCGGAAGGCACGCGAGCCAGCGGTCTCCCGGACCGGCGCCGACGCCTTCCGAGTAGCCGCGGCCCATGACCTCCATGCCGGTGCGTGTCAGCTCGGCGCCTTTCGGCTCGCCCGCGGTCCCGCTGGTGACGACGACGGCCGCGGTGTCCGCGGGCACCGGCACGCGGCCCGGCTGCAACTGCTCGACGAGGAGGTCGAGTTCGGGACGGGCCAGCTTCGGATTGAGCGGGAGGATCGCCTTGCCGTCGTCCCACGCGCGCCCGACTGCGTCGGCGAGCTCCCGGCCCGCGCCGACGACCGCAACGAGCTCGGTTTCGTCCGCGGCCGGCATCGTCGGTACCCTAACCGTAGGAGTGATCGCTCCCAGAATGACTGCTCCCGCGTAGGAGGTCTCATGGGGACCAGCACCGAGATCCGGCCCGGCGCCGACTGGAAGCCGCAGACGCCCGACGGCTTCAGTGACGTCGCCTACGACACGGCCGACGGCATCGCCAAGATCACGATCTGCCGGCCCGAGGTGCGCAACGCATTCCGCCCCCGCACGCTGTTCGAGCTCCGCGACGCGTTCGAGATCGCGCGCGACGATCCCGAGATCGGGGTGATCATCCTCACCGGCGAGGGACCGGACGCGTTCTGTTCGGGTGGCGACCAACGCGTGCGCGGCGATGACGGCTACCGCGACGACAAAGGCATCGGCCGCTTGAACGTGCTCGATCTCCAGGTGCAGATGCGCCGCTTGCCCAAACCGATCATCGCGATGGTTGCGGGCTATGCGATCGGTGGTGGCCACGTGCTGCACGTGGTGTGTGACCTCACGATCGCTGCGGACAATGCCCGCTTCGGCCAGACCGGTCCCCGCGTCGGCAGTTTCGACGGTGGCTACGGGTCCGGGCTGCTCGCGCGCATCGTCGGCCAGAAGAAGGCGCGCGAGATCTGGTACCTGTGCGAGCAGTACGACGCGCAGGCCGCGGCTGACATGGGGCTGGTCAACAAGGTCGTTCCCCTCGCGGACCTGGAAACCGAGACGGTCGCGTGGGCACGTCGCATGCTGCAGCACTCGCCGCTCGCGCTGCGCATGCTGAAGGCATCGCTGAACGCGGCGGACGACGGTCTCGCCGGCATCCAGCAACTCGCCGGTGACGCGACGCTCCTCTACTACATGAGCGAGGAAGCCCAGGAGGGCAAGAACGCCTACCTGGAGAAGCGCACCCCCGCGTTCGACCAGTATCCGAAGCGCCCGTGATGCTTTGTCGCCCTCGCTGCGGGCCGGGATACCCGGCCCGCGGACGCTCGCCGCTCCGGCGAGTTCGCTCGCACTGCTCGCTCACCGCGTCGGGTGGCCCCGCATGACCGCGGTGAAGCTCTGGTACGAGGGGGCCCGACCGAAGACGTTGGGTGCTGCGGTCTCGCCGGTGCTCGTGGGCACCGCCGCCGGGTCGCTCGCCGGCCCCACGAACTGGCCACGCGCCGGCGCCGCGCTCGTTGTTGCCGTCGCCCTGCAAGTCGGCGTCAACTACGCGAACGACTACTCCGACGGTGTTCGCGGTACCGACGCGAACCGGCGCGGGCCCGTTCGTCTGACCGCAACCGGTCTGGCGACACCGACCGCGGTGCGCACCGCCGCGATGTGTTCCTTCGCGGTAGCGGCGCTCGTCGGGGGAGTGCTGTCGCTCGTCGTCAACCCCTGGCTGTTGCTGCTCGGTGTCGCGGCGATCGCCGCGGCAGTGACGTACACCGGCGGTCCGAAGCCGTACGGCTACATCGGGCTCGGCGAAGTGATGGTGCTCGTGTTCTTCGGCTTCGTCGCGACGGTGGGCAGCGCGTACGTCCAGCACGAGTCCGTGCCGGGCGCGACGTGGTTCGCCGCGCTTGCCGTCGGGCTCCCGGCGTGCGGCATCCTGCTCGCCAACAACATCCGTGACACCGAGACCGACCGCACGGCCGGCAAACGCACGATCGCTGTCCGCATCGGCGTCGCCCCAGCGCGGACGCTGTTCGCCGGCTGTCTCATCGGCGCGCTCGTCGCCGTCGCCGCGGTTGCAATCTTCGAGCCGTACGCGCTGCTCGCGCTGCTCGCGGCGCCACTCCTGATCGTGCCCATTCGCAATGTGCGGACGCGATCCGATCCACCGTCGTTGATCGCCGCGCTCGTCGGCACTGTTCGATTCCAGCTCGCGCTCGCGCTGCTCCTCGCGACCGGCCTGTGGGTGAGCTAACCGTGCTCCGCCGCGAACGCCGCGATGAACCCGCCGAGCACCGCGGGCTGCTCGAGCGGAAGCGCGTGGCCACCCTCGAGGCGTACGTGTCCGACCGGGGCACCGATCCGCTCGAGCATTTGCAACGCGATCGTGTCGTACTTCTGGTCGAGCGTTCCCGTCACAAGCGCGACCGGCATCTCGAGCTCGGCCAACCGCGTCCACATCGGCTCCATCACGCCCGTGCCGAGCACGCGCAAGCAATGTGTGAGGTGCACGGGCGGCAGCAGCGAGCGTTCTGCGAGGCCCGGCGCGTCGGGCGGAACCGTTGCGAACATCGGCTGATCCAGCCAGCGTGCCAGAAAGGCCTCGACGCCGTCGCGTTCCACCGATCGCGCGAGCTCCTCGTCGGATGCCACGCGTGCGGCGCGTGCGTCATCGTCGGCGATACCGGGCGTCGCACTCACGAGCACCAGCCCGCGCACCATCTGCGGATAGTCGAGCGCGATCCGCAGGCAGAGCCGCCCGCCCATGGAATAGCCGACGTACACCCCCCGGCGCCCACGCGCGGCGATCACCTCGGCGGTCGCCTCGAACGAGTCGCGTACGGGAACGTCGAGCGCGACGACGTCGCAGCTCGCGTCGACGACCTCGCGGACACCGTTCCACGAGCTCGCGGTCTGGGTGAAGCCCGGCACCAACACCACTCTCGGCACGAGAGCATTGTGGCGCGATGACCGGGCGGGACGTCACCACCTCGTTCGTCGGGGCGCTCGTCGACGAATGGGCGCGATCGGGCGTCACCCACGCGGTGGTGTCGCCCGGCTCCCGCAACACGCCGCTCGTCTTGGCCCTCGCGCGCGACGGTCGACTCCGCGTCGACGTCGTCCTCGACGAGCGGTCCGCCGCGTTCCGGGCGCTCGGCGTCGGCCTCGCGACCGGACGGCCGGCGGTCGTGTGCTGCACGTCAGGGACGGCGGCCGCGAATATGCATCCGGCAGTGATCGAAGCGCATTACGCGCGGGTACCGATGCTCGTCTGCACCGCTGACCGGCCGCCCGAGCTGCGTGACTGGGGCGCGGGACAGACGATTGACCAGACCCGTCTGTTCGGCGGGGCAGTGCGGTGGTTCCACGATCCCGGACCTCCCGTCGACGGACCCGCGGTCGGCACACAGTGGCGCGCGCTCGCCGCCCCGCGGTCGCCGAGGCGCTTGGGTCGCCGCCGGGGCCGGTACATCTCAATCTGCCGTTCCGAGAACCACTCGTCCCCACGGGCGCGCCGCTCCTCGATACGCACGCGCGCATCGGCGACGAACCGTGGACACGGTCCGCGGGCGTGCGCGCCGAGGTGGAACCGCGTGACGTTGCAGACCTCGCCGAGCTCGTGCGCGCCCACCCGCGCGGTCTCGTCATTGCCGGTTGGGGCGCGCACTCCGACGCGGATGTAGTGAACGCGTTCGCGTCGGCCGCCGGATGGCCGGTGCTCGCCGACGCCGTCTCGCAGTTGCGCACAGGCCCGCACGCCGTGTCGACGTACGAAGCGTTGCTTCGCTCCGAACAGTTCTCGCACGCACACCGCCCGGAATTGGTGGTCCGCGTGGGCGCGCCGCTGACGAGCAAGATCGCAAACTCATGGCTCGATGCCGACGTCCCTCATGTGGTCGTCGATCCGCACCGGGCGTGGCTCGACCCTCAGCGCGCGACTGCGCGTCATGTCGCGGCCGACGCGGACGGATTCCTGGCGGCGCTCACGGGCGCGCTCGGGCCGCAACGAGAGCCGTCGCCGTGGCTCGCGAGTTGGTGCGCCGCCGAGCGCAGTGCGCGGGCGGCGATCGATCAGGTGCTCGACGATTGCGACGCGACGATCGACGGACAGATTGCGCGCGACCTTGCCGCGGCGATTCCAGACGGCGGCACGCTCGTGGTGGCGTCGAGCTTGCCGGTGCGCGCGCTGGAGTGGTGCATGGCTCCGCGTACGGGCCTGCAGGTGGTCGCCAACCGAGGCGCGAACGGCATCGACGGTTTCGTGTCCACCGTCGCGGGCGTGGCATCGGCGAGATCCGACGCGACGCCGACCGTTGCGCTGAGCGGTGATCTGTGCTTCCTGCACGACACGAACGGGCTGTTGCACATGGACAAGAACGCAGCCACGACGTTTGTGGTGATCGACAACGACGGCGGCGGCATCTTCTCGTTCCTGCCGCAGCACGACCTCCCGGAGTTCGAGCCGTTGTTCGCGACGCCTTCCGGCGTCGACCTGGTCGCGGTCGCCCGCGCGCACAACGTCACAGCGGAGCGAATCGACGGCCGACCGAAGTGGCACGAGCTCATCGCACCCGGAGGGCCCGACGTAGTGGTAATTCCAGTCGACCGGGAGGCGAGCGTCGAGCACCATCGCCGGATGTGGGAGGCGGCCGCGACCCGCGATCACACGCTGAGCGCGCGTAGCATCGTCCGGTCGAGTCACGAATTGTGTGGAGACGAGCGCGAATGCGAGCGCGTGTAAGAGCGGGCGATCTGCGAGACGAGTGGGGGCGCGTGGCGCGCTCGGAGCCACTCGGCAGACTGCTGGTGTACGGAGCGCTTGTGATCTCGACGCTCGCGAGCTCCATCCTGTTGATCACTGTCGAGTGGATCACGCCGACGGAGCGGGCGACGCTGATCGTCGTCGGGCTCACCGCGTGGATCCTGCTGATCGCGCTGGGCTGGGCACGCGGCACGCTGCCGCTGCGCCCAGTGCTCGTCGCCATCGTGATAACGCTGTTCTTGGCGGTCGCGACGCCCTCGCACCAGTCCAAGGACGTGTTCTCCTACGCGATGTACGGACGCATCGTCACCGAGCACCACCACAACCCGTACAACACCTATCCGATGCATTTCGAAGGCGACCCGATGCGCCGCCATGTCAGCGCGCTGTGGCAACGCACGCCGGATATCTACGGTCCCGCGTTCACGGTCCTCATGGCGGGGGTCGCGCCCGTGATCGGTGAGTCGACGTTCCTGGCACGTTTCGTATACCAGCTCATCGCAGTGGCCGCGGTTGGCGCCTTGTTGTGGTTGTTGTGGAAGCGCACGCGGAGTCCAACCGCGCTGGCGTTCGTCGGGTTGCACCCGCTCGTTTCGGTGAGTGTGGTCAACGGTGGACATCCCGACGCGCTCATCGCGCTCGCGTTCATGATTGCGTTCCTCCTCGCGTTGGAACGTCGGGTTGTCTTGTGCGGCCTCGCGCTCGCATTCGGCGTGGCGATCAACTTCAGCGTGATCGCGGCCGCCGCCGCGCTCGGTGTCTGGGCCGCGCGCCGATGGACCCGCCCGGAAGTCGTGAAGCTCGCGGCGATCACGCTCGGCGTCGGCGCGGTGCCGTATCTCTTCCTCTCCGGCTGGCTGGACAACGCCAAGGAGCACCAGCAGCTGATCAGCCGGTTGTCGATATGGAACCCACTGGCGAGCCTGCTCACCGACTCGGGTCCGTTCCCGTTCGTGTCGCTGTCGGCGCGTGAGCTTCGTTCGGTCATGCCCAACGGCACGACGTTGATGGCCGGCCTGTTGCTGGTCTTCGTCCTGATCCGGTTTACCGGCCGGCGCACCCCGGAGGTCGCGATCGCGGCGGCACTTGCCGCGTTCCTGGTAACGAGTCCTTGGGTTATGCCCTGGTATGCGTTCGCGGCGTTCCCGTTCCTCGCCCTGCGCAGGCCGAACATGTTGACGTGGGCAGTTGCGATCTACAGCGCGTTCATCCTGATGAGTGACCAGTTTCCGTCGCTCTCGCCCCAAGTCGTCGGCAGCCTCACGCATCACTTCTACCAAACCGCGGTTCCCGTGCTCGCGTGCATCGCGTGCGTCGCTGCGATCGTGTTGCGCCCGCGAGCCCGGGATGTTTCCGCCCCGGCCCAGGATGACGAACTCGCGCTCGCGAGCATGACTGCCTAGTGCACCGGACGGGCCACGATTCGTTACGGGCGGATGAGCGCGCGCAGCATCGGTTCGAGCTTCTGCTGCGTCTCGTACCACTCTGCGTCCGGGTCCGATCCTGCGACGATGCCGGCACCAGCGTGCAGCAGCGCGGTCGCGCCGTCGAGCGCACCACATCGCAACGCGACGACGAAGTCACCATCACCACGGGCGTCGACCCACCCGCACGGTCCCGCATAGTTCCCGCGGCCCGTCGTTTCGAGGCGCTGGATCGCGTCCAGCGCGATCGGGCGCGGTGTGCCCGCGACGGCCGGGGTGGGGTGGAGCACCGCAACGAGGTCGATCGCCGACGTACGAGAGTCGGCGCAACGGGCCGAGACCGACGTCGCGAGATGCGTCACGTCGGCCAGGACGAGCGGCGCGGGGCCTTCGGTTCGAACCGCGCCGCACGCACCCATGAGCCCTTGCACGACGGCGTCCACCGCAACCGCGTGCTCGTGCGCGTCCTTCTGGGAAGCGAGCAGCCGCCCGGCATCGGTCCCCGTGCCCGCAAGAGGTCGCGACAACACGTCGTCTCCGCGCTTGCGCAGGAGCAGCTCCGGGCTGGCACCCACGAAGCCACCTGCCGCGTACACCGTGCATCCGGGCTGTGTTCGCCGGAGCTCGGCGAGCACGGAACGCGCCTCGAACGGCGGGTCGGCCTCGACGCGCACCGCACGCGCGAGCACGACCTTCTCCAGCTGATGCGTGTCGATGAGCTGCAGCGCGCGCTCGACGGCGTCGCGCCACGCGTCGGCCGTGGTGCACGGTTCGATCGTGAAGCGCGACGGACGGGGTGACGCGACGCGCAAGGGCGGGGGCTCGTCGGCGCGCCCCACCGTCGTGCACCAGCCGCGCCCGTCTGCGTCGCGGGCGGTGATCAGCGACGGCACCGTGAGGCGGCCGGCGCCCGCGAACGGAAGCGCGCCAACGGCACGGGGGCCGGCCCACGCGGGCGTATCGGCGTCGCGGTCGTGTACCAGCGCGCGGAGGAAGGCGGGCGCGTCGGCGGGCGCCACCGTTGCCGCGACGCCGGCGGTGACGAAGCCGGCGTCGTCGTCGAGCCACGCGAACCCTTCGCGCCCGAGCCGATCGAGCAGATCGAACGACTCGTCGCGCGGATCGAACGCGCGCGTCCGGGCAACGAGATGGGACGAGGCGGGCAGCGTGACGTGGGTCATGCGCGGGTTCCGGTGAAGAGCTGGGCCGCGCCGAATCCAAGGGTGCGGCGGCTCACCGCCACGATGCCGGCGTCGGAGAGCATGTCGCACAGCGCCACGACCGGCGGGAGATACGACGTCGAGGCGGGGAGATACCGGTAGGCGTCTCGGTCGGACACGAGCCCGCCGACGAACGGCACGAGCCGACGGAACCACGCGCGGTGTATCGCACGCGCCGCCCCGCTCTCTGGTTCGGCGACGTCGAGGAGCGCCAGCCGCCCGCCGGGCCGCAGCACGCGCGCGCACTCCGCGAACGTGGGCGGCAATGCCGAGAAGTTGCGGAGCGCGAAGCCGCACGTCAACCCGTCGAACGCCTGCGCCGGGAACGGCAGGCGGAGCGCGTCGGCGCGAACGAGCGGCGCGGTGGTATGGGCCGCATGCAACATGCCGAGCGAGAAGTCGACGCCGACAGCATCCAACGCGCTCGCGTGCAACGTGCGACACAGATCGCCGGTGCCGCATGCGAGGTCGAGGACGCGCGCACCCAGCTGCAGTTCCAGCGTTTCGACGGCGACCCGGCGCCAGTGCACGTCCATGCGGAAGGTGAGCAGCGCGGTTGAGGAGGTCGTAGCGCGGGGCAATGCGATCGAACATTGCTTCGACGACGCGCGGCTTGTCCTCGTCGGCGGGCAAGAACGTCGCGGCATCGGGCCGCGTCACGTCGGCCATCCCGATTCAAGCCGGCGCGCGGCCTCGGCATTCACCGCCGCGAGCTCGGTTGCCTCGCCGACGGATTCGAGGTGCTCCTGGGCGACCTCGAGCAAGACACGCCGGAAGTGGTGGGCGACGATGGCGGTCACTGCCGGCAGCAGGGTTCGGAACGCCTCGACGAGCCGTTCCGCCTTCTCGTCGTCGGGAAGATCCGACGCGCGTAACGGCGTGCGCACGTACTGATCGAACAGTGCGACCGCGGCTTCGGCGATGTCGCGAGTCATGTCGTGGTGCTCGTGCGCGAGCGTCAAGAGGTCGGGGAGCGGCAGCCCCTGCTCGAGCAACCGCAGGCCCTGTTGCACGACCGCAACGTCGGCGCTCGTGTAGCGGGGTACGCCGTCGTGGATACGCGCGACGAGCAGGTGCTCACGCGCGACGGCTTCGAGGAGCGCGTCCGGCACACCCGAGCGTTCGGCAAGCTCGGCGAGCGTCAGGAACTCCTCCGGCGCCTCGGCGTCGGCGGCGGCAACCGCGGCCGCGAGCGGCACGTCGGTTTCGTCGAGTTGCCCGTCGAGCATCCGGCCGATCAGCGCCAGCGTGAGCCCGCGGCCGCGCAGCTCTCGGATGCGTTGCAGGCGTTCGAGGTGCTCGGCGCCGTACCAGCCGATCCGGCCCTCCCGCTCGGGCGGAGCCAGCAGTCGGCGCTTTTGGTAGAAGCGAATCGTGTCGACCGAAATCTCGGCCCGGCGGGCGAGGTCCTCGACGCGGAGGCGCTCTTCCACCTTTCCGGGTCGCACTCGCTGCGGGCCGGGATACCCGGCCCGCGGGCGCTCGTCGCTCCCGCCAGTTCGCTCGCGACGCTCGCTCACGGCCTGACGGCACGTTGGTTGGTAGCCGACCTCACGAGTCTGATTCTAGGAGTGTTTGCTCCCAGAATCAGAACGCGCCGTCAGGTGCTGTGCCAGACCGGCTTGCGCTTCTCGGCGAAGGCCGTCGCGCCTTCGATGGCGTCGCCGCTCTCGAAGACCTGCATCATCAACTCGAGCGTCCGGGCCCAGCCGTCGGCCTCGCTGAGCTCGACGGCCTCGCGTACCAGCTGCCGCGACATCCGTACGGCCATGGGGGAGTTCTCGCCGATCCGCTCGGCCAGCGCGATCGCCTCGTCCACCACCTGCGCGGCCGGCACGACGCGGTTGACCAGCCCGAGCTGCAGTGCCCGGTCGGCGTCGATCGGATCGCCGGTCATCGCGAGCTCGAGCGCGATCGCGAGGGGCACGCGCTTGGGGAGACGGATGAGCCCGCCGGCCGCCGCCATCAGCCCTCGTTTGACTTCGGGGATCCCGAACCGGGCGGTGTCAGCCGCGACGACCAGGTCGCACGACAAGACGATCTCGAAGCCGCCGGCGAGCGCGGGTCCGTTGACGGCGGCGATGATCGGCTTCGGGAAGTCCCGGTTGACGATGCCGGCGAAGCCGCCCTTCCCGCGTGCGATGTCGTTCGCGCGGCCGGAGGCGACGACCTTCAAATCGGCGCCGGCCGAGAACACCTCGCCCTTGCCGGTGACCACGACCGCGCGCAGGCCCTCGTCGGCTTCGATCTCGTCGAGGACCGCGGCCATCGTGCGGCTGACTTCCGGGCTGATCGCGTTGCGCGCCTCGGGCCGGTTCAACGTCACGAGCGCGATGTGGTCGCGCCGTTCGAGCTCCACAAGCGTCATGGCGCGGACCCTACCTCCACCGGCTCGTCGATCGCCTCGGTGATGCCGGGCCGAGTGACGCGCACGATGAGCAGCACGCCGGCCATCACCGCGGCGGCGCTGAACGTCGTTGCCCGCAAGCCGACGTGGTCGGCGATCTTGCCCTGGATCACGGCGCCGAGCGGATAGAGCGCGCCGAGGATCACCGTATAGAGGGAGAGGACCCGGCCTCGTATGTTCGCCGGCGCGCGCAGCTGCGCGATCGACGTGAACGTCGACAGCGCACCGAGGTACACCGCGCCGACGACGAGGATCGCGACGGCCGATGTCGCCAGATTCGGTGCCGACGCGTACGCGGCGAGTGGGAGCGGCATCGCACCCATCATCGTGACCAGCACGCGCCGCGGACCGAAGCGCTGCATCAGGTCACCGAGCGAGAGCGCCATTGCGACCGCACCAATGCCTTGCGCGGTCACCAGTACGGACGTCCCGGCCTTGCCGCTGTCCAACACGTTCTCGGCCATCGCGGGCACGAGTGCGATGAACGGCGCCACCAGCAGGGTGTTCACACACATCGCGATCGCGGTGATGCGCAAACCCGGCTCGCGGCGTACGAACTGAAAGCCGTCGACGATCGACCGCCAGATCTTGCTGTCCCTGGCGTCGGGGCGTGGTGCCGGAAGGGTGAGCGTCAGCAGCACGCCGACAACGGCGAGAAAGCTGACGGCGTTCGCAGCCTCGGCCCACGCGTAACCGCCGATCGCGATCACCACACCGGCCAGCGCCGGTCCGACGACGCGCCCCAGGTTGTATTGCGCCGACGAGAGCGCGATGGCGCCCGGCAGGTCTTCAACGGGAACGAGGTCGGGAAGCAGGGCCGAGAACGCGGGGAATCCGAGGGCGGCGCAGGTGCCGTTCCCCAAGGCGATCAGCGTGACGACCGGTGCGGATGGATCACCGACGGCGAACAGCACCGCGAGCAATGCAGCAAGGGCCATCTGTATGAGCGACGTGATCGTCAGCAACGTCTTGCGTGGGAACCGGTCGGCGAGCGTGCCGCCGAGCGGCCCGAAGAACGCGATCGGCAAGAAGGCGGCCGCCGCGACCGCTCCTGTCCAGGCGGCCTGGTGGGTAAGTTCGGTGACGTAGATGCCGAGCGCGATCGACTCCATCCACGTGCCGATGTTCGACACGAACGCGCCGAACCACAGGCGCGCGTAGGGACCATGCCGGAACGGCGCGAGGGCCTGGGTGCGACGCCGGGTTGCGGGCTCGGCTACTGGTTCGACCACTTCGGCTTGCGCTTCTCGAGGAACGCACGCATGCCTTCGTGCGCGTCTTCGGCCTGCGCGTTGTCGATCATCACCGGGCACGCGACGTCGTAGGCCGCGCCTTCGGTCAGCTGGTCCTGGCCGTAGAACGCCCGCTTGCCGAGCGCCAGCACATACGGGCTGGCCTGCGCGATCCGATCGGCGAGCTCGAGAACTTCGGCGTCGAGGCGATCAGCGGGGACGACGCGGTTGACGAGACCCCACTCGAGCGCGGTGCGGGCGTCGATCAATTCACCGGTGAGGAGCATTTCCAGCGCGCGCTTGCGTCCGACCGATCGGGCGACGGGCACCATCGGCGTCGAGCAGAACAAGCCGATGTTCACGCCCGGTGTCGCGAAGCGGGCGTCTTCCGACGCCACTGCGAGATCGCATGCCGCGACGAGCTGGCAGCCGGCGGCGGTCGCGACCCCGTGGACCTTGGCGATCACCGGCTGTGGAAGCTCGTGCAGCTGCGTCATCATGCGGACGCACGTCCCGAAGAGCTCCTCGTAGAAGTCGGCGTCACGAGTCTCGGTCATCTCCGCGAGGTCGTGGCCGGCCGAGAACGCGGGGCCGTTCCCCTCCACGATCACGACCCGGGCCGCGGGGTCGGCGGCTACGTCGTCCAGGGTCTCGATCACCTCTTGCATCAGCGCCAGCGACAGCGCATTTCGGCGCTCGGGACGGTTGAGCACGACCCGTGCGATCGGCCCGGCGCGCCGGATTTCCACGTGCTCACGACCCATGCCAGCCGATCGTAGGCCGAATGGCCCGACTTCTGGTTAGGTCTGGATCGTCCGGGGCCGATACCGCTACCGTTGCAGGTCGGTCTTGGGGGAGAGACCTGCGGGGGGAGAAGACGCACATGGACGAGCGTCGTCAGCGCGGCCTTGCGGCCGCGCTCACATTCACGATCGTGTTTCTCGTTGTCGCGTCCGCGATCGGCGCCCAGCCCGTCGTCGCCGCGCCGAATCATTCGACGGTGCCGTTGACCGCGCCGGGGAATGTGCGTGCGACGGCCACCTCGTCGAGCGTCATCCAAGTGGACTGGACGGACACGAACACCAAGGAGACCGGCTACAGCGTCGAGCGCGGTGCGAGCGGGAGTGGGCCGTTCACGAATGTCGGCACGACGAAGCGGAACAAGACGTCGTTCACGGATTCGTCGCTCGCCACAGGCACCACATACTTCTACCGGGTGCGCGCCAAAGGGAAGCGCAACACCTTCTCGCCGTACTCGTCCGTGGCGAGCGCGACAACCACGCAGCCGGCAGACCACACGCCACCGTCGGTCCCGACCGGCCTCAGCGCGACCGCCCCACAGTGCACACGCGTCGACCTCAGCTGGAGCGCATCGACCGACACCGGGGGCGCGGGCCTCTTCTACTACCGCGTGTTTCGCAATGGCGCGTTCCGCGCGCAAGTCGATGCCCCCTCGACGTCGATGAGCGACGCATCGGTGATGGGCGCGAGCACGTATTCGTACACCGTCACCGCGGTCGACCGGAACCTCAACGAGTCGGCGCCGAGCGCGGCGAAGGTCGCGACCACGCCGCCCTGCGCGCAGAACGGCACCTGGGCAAAGGGCATCGGCGGTCCGGGCGTCGACATCGCGTCGGCAAATGCCGTCGACCGGGCCGGAAACCTCGTCGTCGTCGGCCGGTTCACCGGCGACACGAACCTCGGCGGCGCGACCTTGCACAGCGCGGGCGGCTTCGATGCGTTCGTCGCCAAGTACGCGAGCGACGGCACGCACCTGTGGTCGAAGCGTTTCGGCGGCACCGACACGTACGACATGGCGAACGGCGTCGCGATCGACAGCGCCGGCAACATCATCGTCGTCGGCAGCTTCTCGGCCGACGCGAGCTTCGGTGGCGCGACGCTCGCGAGCAAGGGCGCGGCCGACGTGTTCGTCGCGAAGCTCTCGCCGAACGGTGATCATCTCTGGTCGAACCGCTACGGCGACACACAGTACGACACTGCGAACACCGTTGCCGTCGACGCGTCCGACAACATCATCGTCGGCGGCACGTTTCAAAACGGACAGCGGGGCGTCAGCTTCGGCGGTGCAGTGTTCACGGTGCCGAACCAGTCGTACGACGGCTTCGTCGCGAAGTACTCATCCGCCGGTCAACATGTGTGGTCGAAGCAATTGCATGCCGACTACCTCGGACGCGTCAACGCGGTCGCGACCAACGCGGCCGGCGACATCGCACTGGCCGGGTACTTCGACGGTCACGCCGACGCCGGCGGCGGCACGATGACGAGCGCCGAGTGGTCCGGCGACGGATTCGTCGCGGTGTGGACGGCGGCCGGCACCCACCGCTGGTCCCATCACTTCGGCAACAGCACCAACCAGGACGAGGCGCGCGACGTCGCGTTCGACGGCGGGGGCAACGTCGTGCTCGTCGGCGAGTACGGCGGATCGGTCGACTTCGGCGGCCGTACGCTCGGCGGCGACGCGGCCGGGAACGCGTTCGTCGCGAAGTACACCAGCACCGGCGCGCTGTCCTGGGTGAACGGGTACGGCGGCAAGCGGGATTTCGACGTCGCCGCGAGCGTGGCGATCGCGCCCGGAGATGCACTCGTGGTCACCGGCACGTTCAACGCCAACGCGAGCACCCCGGCCAACTTCGGGGGCGCGTCGTTCTCGGGCGCGGGTGGCGCCGATGTGTTCGTCGCCAAATACAGCGCGAGCGGCGCGCACGTCTGGTCGAGCCCGCACGGCGGCGCCGGTTCAGAGAATGCGAACGCGGTCGCGGCCGACGCGTCCGGCGCGCCATTCGTCGCGGGGACGTTCAGCGGGAGCGGTCAGTTCAACGGACGCACGCTCACGGCTTCCGGATCACTGGACGGCTTCGTGATGAAGCTCGCGTCGTAGGGGGACGGCTCGCATGCGTGGGGGAGCGAGCTTGGTCATCGCGGCAGTGACACTCATCGGCGCATCTGCCGCGCCGGCCCTTGCCGCGCCAACGCATACCCCGGTGATGTTGCTCGCCCCAACGTGGGTCTCGTCGTCGGCGACAGCGAGCTCGATCACGCTCACGTGGACCGATCCGAACAAGAGCGAGTCGGGATACGCAGTCGAGCGCCGCACGACGGGCGCGTTCGCCGAGGTGGCGCGGCCGGGACGCAACAAGACGTTCTTCACCGACAAGGGGTTGGCGGCGGGCACGACCTACACGTACCGGGCACGTGCACGCGGGAAGCGGAAGACGTTTTCTGCGTTTTCGGCAGAGCGGTCGGTCACGACGCAAGGCTCGACTGTAGACACCACCAAGCCGACGGTGCCCGCGAACCTCGCCGCAACTGCACCGGCGTGCGACATGGTCGCGTTGACGTGGAGCGCGTCGAGCGACAGTGGCGGCGCTGGGCTGCGGGGCTACAAGCTTTACCGCGGCACAACACTCGTGAAAGAGATTGCGGTGCCGGCGACGTCGACCACTGATGCCGGTCGGTCGGCGTCGACCGCGTACACCTACCGCGTCTCCGCGATCGACAGTGCCAACAACGAGTCAGCCCAGAGCAGCGCCGCGAGCACGACCACGCCCGCTTGCCCGCTCCCCGGCGGTTGGGCCCAGCGTGAGGGCGGAACCGGGAACGAGGTTGCGAGAAGAACTGCCGTCGACGCGAGCGGCAACATCTACGTCGTCGGGAACTTCACGGGCACGACGAACCTCGGCGGCGCGACGTTCGCCAGCGCCGGTTCGGGCGATGCGTTCGTCGCAAAGTACGCGCCCGACGGCACGCATCTCTGGTCCAAGCGGTTCGGGAGCGGCGCCAATGATTCCGCCGAGGACGTCGCGATCGACGCGTCCGGCAATCTCGTCGTCGTCGGTGGCTTCGCCCAGACCGTGAACTTCGGGGGCGGCGCGCGCACGAGCATGGGCTCGGGCGACATCTTCATCGCCAAATATGCGCCCGACGGGTCGCACCTGTGGTCGAAGACCTTCGGCGGCGCCGATTATGACCAAGCGTTGACCGTTGCGATCGATGGCGCCGGAAACATCGTCGTCGGCGGAGTCTTCACGATGACGGCCAGCTTCGGCGGCGCACCGTTGTCGACGCCGTACCCCACGTCGAACGCAACCGACGACGTCTTCCTTGCCAAGTACACGCCGAACGGCGACCACGTGTGGTCCAAGGAGTTCCTCACCTCGGGTGTGCTCGGAAAGATCAACGCAGTGGCCGCCGATGCGACCGGGAACATCGCGATCACCGGCGACTTCGTCGGTGCCGCCGACTTCGGCGGCGGTGAGGTCTGGAGCAACCAAGCATCGGTGGACGGTTTCGTGGCGATGCTTGCCCCCACAGGTGTGCACCGCTGGTCCCGATCGTTCGGCGGAAGCTCTGCCGATTCGGGCGACGGCATTACCTTCGACAGTGCCGGCAACGTCGTGGTGGTCGGTGGATTCGCGTCCGCGGTCGACTTCGGCGGCGGGCCGCTCGCCGGGGACGGCGGTGGCAACGGATTCGTCGCGAAGTACACGAACACCGGTCGTCATCTCTGGTCGCGTGCGCTCGGTGGGAAGCTCACGAACGACAGTGCGACCGACGTCGCGCTCGGCAGCGGCGACGCCGTGGCCATCACCGGGTACTTCGGTGCGACCGACGCGTGGCCGGCGAGCTTCGGCGGTCCGTCGTTCTCGGGGCTCGGCGGCCGCGATGTGTTCGTCGCCAAGTACACAGCCGCGGGTGCGCACGTGTGGTCCGAGATGTACGGAGGGGCCGGCAACGAAAACGCATCGGGGATCGCGCTCGACGCCGCCGGCGCGGTCGTCGTCGTCGGTGGCCTCAGTGAGCCCGCCACCTTCAACGGGCGCTCCTTGACCAGTGCCGGTGGCGTCGACGTCTTTCTCATGAAGCTCGAGCGGTAGGGGAGAAGCAGTGCGGCACGGAAGACTCGCAATGATCGTCGTGGTGGCGGTGGTCGGAGCCGCCGCGCCGGCCGTCGCCGCACCAACGCGCAAGCCGGCCGCACCGTTGAACGCGCCCGGTTCGGTCACCGCCAGCGCGTTGTCGTCGAACTGGGTGCAGATCAGTTGGACCGACACGAACACCAAGGAGCGCGGCTACACGGTTGAGCGCGGCCTGAGCGCAAACGGGCCGTTCACCGAGATCGCGCGGCCCGGCCGCAAGGAGCTCCGCGCGTTCGACACCGTCGCGCCGAGCACGACGTACTTCTATCGAGTGCTCGCGCGCGGCAGCGGCAAGGCGGTGTCGCCGTGGTCGCCGGTTGTGAGCGCGACGACGCCCAAGGGAGGCGACCGCTATCCGCCGACGGTTCCCAAAGACGTGACGGTGCAAGCTACTGCATGCGACCAGGTGTTCGTGCAGTGGACGGCGTCGACCGACAGCTCCGGCGTGAAGGGCTATAACGTACGGCGCGGAACGATGACACAGTTCCTCTCGGGTCAGTACGCGGTCTCCCTGACCGACACGGTGCCGGCGGGAACGTCGACGTACACCGTGACGTCGATCGACATCTACGACAACGAATCGGCACCGAGCGCACCGGTCTCGATCACGCCGCCGCCGTGCCCCGGACCGGGATCGTGGGCACTGCGTTTTGGCGGCACCGGCCACGAGGTCGTGCGCGGGACGGCCGCGGATGCGTCGGGAAACGTGTATGTCGTGGGCCGGTTCTACGGTGACGCCAACTTCGGTGGAACCACGCTGCACAACGCGGGACAAGACGATGCGTTCCTCGCCAAGTTCGCAAGCGACGGCTCCCCGTTGTGGGCGAAGAACATTGGTGGGACAGACTCCGACATCGCAAACGCGGTCGCAGTCGACAGCCACGGGAATGCGATCGTCGTCGGAGCGTTCCGGGGAAAGGTCAGCTTCGGCAGTGACACCTACACCAGTGCGGGCCAGGACGCGTTTGTCGCGAAGTTCTCGCCGGCCGGCGCGTACCTGTCGTCCGACCATTTCGGCGCCTCGGCGCAGGCGCACGCAGTGGCCGTCGACCGCCAAGACAACGTGATTCTCGGCGGCACGTTCCAGGGCACGGTGAACTTCAGCAGCCCCGCGTTGGTGGCGTACGGCGGCCCGCACTCCCTCGTCGTCGACGGCTTCGTCGTCAAGTACGACGCGGCCGGTAAGCGCTCGTGGTCGCGACAGCTGCACGACAATTATCAGGGCGACGTTGCGGGCGTGGCGACCGATGCCACCGGCAACATCGCGGTGACCGGATCCATCGACGGGGGCGCCGATCTTGGTGCTGGTCCCATCTATAGCCACAACACGTCGGCGGACCCATACATCCTCATGCTTTCGCCCGCTGGTCAGCACCGGTGGTCGCGTTCGTTCGGTGACAGCTTCGACGACTGGGGCGCGGGCGTCGCGATCGACAAGGTCGGCGACGTCGTGGTCACCGGAAAGATCGCGGTTGCGGCCGACTTCGGCGGCGGCGACAAATGGACGGGCGGCGGGGCGGGCGACGTGTTCGTCGCCAAGTACTCCAACAGCGGGGCCTACCGATGGGCCCATGTCTGGGGCAGCAAGCTGGACACCGACGACGCGAAGAGCGTGGCGATCGACGACGCCAACAACATCGTCATCGCGGGATCGATATACGCCTCGGTGGCGTGGCCCGCAACGTTCGGGGGCCCGCAGTTCACCGGCGCGGCTCCTTACAACGCGGGGCGAGATGCGTTCGTCGCCAAATACACACCCGGTGGTGCGCACGTGTGGTCGTACGTCTTCGGTGGTCCGAACGGCACGGGCAGCGATGACGCGACGGGTGTTGCGGTTGACCCCGCGGGGCGTGCGTTCGTCGCGGGCGGCTTCTCGACGACGTTGCGTTTCCCCGGCACGACGCTCACGAGTGCTGGCGGCCTCGACGGATTTCTCATGAGACTCGACCCGTAAGGAGTGCAAGGAATGCACGCTCGTATGTCATGGATGACACCGGGCCTCGCCGTCGCCGCTTGCGCGTCGGCGTTACCCGCGGGAGCGGCGCCGACGCGGACGACGGTGGTGCTGAACGCGCCCGGCTCGGCGCGGGCGACGGCCTTGTCGTCGGATTTCGTGCAGGTCAGCTGGACCGACACGAACACCAAAGAAACCGGCTACGTGGTCGAGCGAGCAATGAACGCGAGCGGCCCATTCAGCGAGGTCGCCACAACTCGCCGCATTGTCGATGCGATCGGGGATCTCGTAGCCGCCAATTCGACGTACTTCTATCGCGTGCGGGCGAAGGGCAAGCGCAACGTGTACTCGCCGTATTCGACAACCGTGAGCGCGACCACGCCGAAGGCCGGCGACTTCAGCACCTCGGTGCGCTTCGCCGGTCGGACGCTCACAACCGCTGGCGGCCTCGACGTGTGCATCGTGAAAATCGACTCGTAGGGACAGCAAGGAATGCACGCTCGCATGTCATGGATGACGCTCGGCCTCGCGGTCTTCGCTTGGGCGTTTGCGTTAACGGCCGGCGCGCCGGCATTCGCAGCGCCCACGCGCACGCCGGTCGTGCTGAACGCACCGGCGTCGGTGCGGGCGACCGCGTTGTCGTCGATGCTCATCCAAGTCGACTGGACCGACACGAACACCAAGGAGGCCGGCTACTCGGTCGAGCGCGGTGCGAGCGCGAGCGGTCCCTTCAGCGAGGTTGCGAAGCTGCGGCGGAACAAGACGTCGTTCACCGATGCGCCGTTGACCGCCAACACGACCTACTTCTATCGGGTGCGGGCGCGTGGCAAGCGCAACGTGTTCTCGCCGTACTCGCCTGTCGCGAGTGGAAAGACCTTGGGATCGGCGACCGACCGGACCAGGCCGACAGTGCCGGTTGGCATCCAGACGACGACGATGAGCTGTAGCCAGATCGATGTGCGTTGGGGTTCGTCGACCGATGCCGGCGGATCGGGGTTGCGCGGCTACAAGCTGTTTCGCAACGGCGCGTTCGTGAAAGAGATCGCCGCACCGGCGACGTCCACAAGCGACGTGTCCCTCGCGCCGTCGACGGCCTACTCGTACACGGTCAGCGCGATCGACAATGCCGGGAACGAGTCGGTGCCCAGCACGGCTGGGACCGGCACGACGTTCACCTGCCCGAGTCCGAGCACCGTCGTGCGGCGCTTCGGCGGCAGCGGCCACGACATCGCGAGCCGCAACACGGTTGCGCCGGACGGCAGCGAGGTCATCGTCGGATCGTTCACCGGTACCGCCGACTTCGGCGGCACGACGCTCACGACCACCGGCCTCGCTGACGGCGACGCGTTCGTCGCCAAGTACGCGCCTGATGGCTCACTCGCCTGGGCGAAACAGTTGGGGAGCCCGACCGGCCGTGGCGACTCGGCCAAGGACGTCGCGATCGACGGGCAGGGCAACGTGGTCGTCGTCGGCCAGTTCATGGACACCGTGAACTTCGGCGGCGGCAACCTCACGAGCGCCGGCGGCTGGGACATCTTCGTCGCCAAGTTCACGGCCGGCGGCGCGCACGTGTGGTCCAAGCGTTTCGGCGCGGCCGGCGACGATCTCGGCGACGCGATTGCGGTGGACGCGAGCGACAACATCATGATCGGCGGCGGCTTCATCGAAACCGTGAGCTTCGGCGGTGCGCCGCTGGTCTCGACGAAAGTCACGACGTGGACGTCCATGATGGATCCGTTCGTCGCGTCGTTCACGCCGGCCGGAGTGCACCGCTGGTCGAAGAGTTTCGCAACCGGCAACGGCATGGTGTTGGGCCTCGCCGTCGACCGCGGCGGCGACGTCGCGCTCGACTGGCTACGGCGCCGGGGCCATCGACCTCGGCGCCGGAAGCGGCTCGCTGTTCGACGATCGAGCGGTGTTTGTCGTCCGGCTCTCGGCAACGGGCGCGCACCGTTGGTCGTGTGTGTTCGGCACCGACTTCAGCGGCGATTACGGCCGCAGCGTCGCGTTCGACCACGCCGGCAACGTGGTGCTTGCCGGCGAGATCGGCGGACCGGTCAGCGCCGGTGGTCCGGTATTGCAGGCCGACGGCGCGGGCAGGGGTTCATCGCGAAGTACGCCGCCGCGAGTGGCGCGCACATGTGGTCCCGCACGGTCGGTGGCTGGGGCAGCATGGACGCTGCGCACGGTGTCGCGGTCGACAGCGCGGATGCCGTCGTCGTCACCGGCTACTTCTCCGGGACGACGAAGCCCGACTGGGGCATGAACTTCGGCGGGCCGCCACTGACGAGTTCGGGAGAGCGGGACGCGTTCGTCGCCAAGTACACGAGCCAGGGCGCGCACGTGTGGTCGAAGCGGTTCGGGGGCGCCGACGCCGATATCGGTTGGAGCGTCGCGATCGACGCGAACTGGCGCGGTGCGCGTGGCAGGCAGCTTCACCGGACTCGCCGAATTCGACGGCCATGTGTTGACCAGCGCATGGGGCATCGACGGATTCGTGCTGAAGCTCGCGCCGTAGCGCTTCCTTCACGTTGCCGCTCATGGCGCTGCGCGCCGGGCCGCTGGGCCCCGCCTCGGGCGGCGCACGATACGTGCGCCGCTGATCCTCGGCTCAGTCCAGGTTGAACGGCGGGTATACGTCGGTCAGCAGGAAGCAGTACGCCTGGAACCGTAGCGACCAGCGCGTGACGCCGAGCACGAAGTTGCGCATTCCTTCCGGCCACTTGCCTGTGAACAGCACCGCGAAGAAGGCGATGAACACGACGACCGACGCCGCGAGATAGAGGAACGCGAGCGCGATGACGTGCGGGATGATGAGAATGAACCGGAATCCCACCGTGAGTCGATTGCGGTTCTCCAGCTCGGGTTGGAAGTTGACCTGCAGCCGCGGATACTCGCCCCCATCCGTGGGCGTCGTCGCGAACGCGAACGGCGGGTACTCCTCCTGCAGGAACGCCGCGTAGAACGACGTGCGCATCGAGTACCGCACGTACAGCGCTTGGATGTTCGCCAGGCCGTCGGGCAGCTTGCCGGTGAACAGGATGGCGAACCACGAGATGAGTACGACGACTTCGGAGACGAGCTGCAGGGCGTACAACACGATGAAATGAGGGATCGCGAGGAACCACTGCACGAGTGGTCGCCAGTTGGCGATCTTCTCGGGTGGATCGAACGTGAAGCTTGCCGGATACGCAGCGCTGTCGGGTTGCATCGGGCCTCCCTGCGAGATGACCTGCGAGACGCTACTGCGTAGCCGCCGACAGTGCGCAGATGCCGCACTCTCACACCAGGTCGGCGTCGGTGACCACTTCGACGAGCGCGGGGCCCTCGTAGGCGAACGCGGCCCCCAGCGCGCCGTCGAGCTGCTCGCGACTCGTGACTCGCTCACCATGGGCACCGCACAACTGTGCATACGCCGCGAACTCGGGATTGTGGAGCGACGTCTGCCAGACATCCCACTCCGCGGCCCGTTGTTCCTTACTGATCTTTCCAAGCTGACTGTTGTTGAGCAAGACATGCGTGATGTTCATGCCGTACTTCACCGCGGTGGTGATCTCGGCGAGGTATTGGCCGAAGCCACCGTCGCCGGTGACCGCGACGATCGGTCGTTCGGGCGCAGCTGCCCACGCGCCCATCGCAGCCGGGAAGCCGAAGCCGATAGAACCGAGGTAGCCCGACATCAGGACGTGCTGGCCGGGCTTGCACTCGAAGTAGCGGCCGAACGAATACGTGTTGTTGCCGACGTCGACGGCGATGACGGCGTCACGGGGGACGTGACGGGCGAGCGCATCGAACACCGGCGCCGATGCCACCCCGCGACCGCGGTCGTCGGTGAGCCGGCGCGACTTCTCCTCGAGCCAGATGGTTCGCCGGGCCGCAACGTCGTCGCGTTGATCGATGGTTTCCACGTTGCTCGCCTGTGCTTCCGCGAGCAAGCGGCGCGCGGTCACCGCGACGTCGCCGAGCAGGGGCACCGTGACCGCATGGAAGCGGCCAAGAGCCTCGGGCTCGGCATCGACCTGCACGATCGGCTTGTAGGACGCGATCCCGGTGTGATTGGCGAACGACGCACCGAACACGAGCAACAGATCGGCCTCGTTCATGTGCCAGCTCGCCACCGGCGTTCCACTGCGGCCGAGCACGCCGCACGCAAGCGGATGATCGTCGGGCACGATTCCTTTCGCCTTGAACGTCGTGAGGATCGGCGCATTCAGACGTTCCGCGAGATGTACGACATCGTTGATGCCGGTGCGTGCGCCATGCCCGACGACGACCACCGGTCGCTTGGCGCCGGCAATCAGCGCGCCGGCGCGCGCCAGCGGTTCATCGGCGGGCGAGATCGCCGGGTCGGCGAGGCGTCCGCTCGGACCGCCGGCGCGCGCGTCAGCCGCTGCGGGCAGGACCTGCACCTCATCGGGCAGTACGAGGTGCGCGACGCCGCGTTGGTTGAGCGCGTGCTTGCACGCAAGATTCATGAGCTCGACGTAGTCGGCGTCGCGTGTCACGGTTTGGGTCGAGACCGCGACATCGGAGAACGCGGCACCGAGGTCGAGATCTTGGAACGCGCCCCGGCCTCGAACCTTCGACGGAACCTGACCGCTGATCGCGAGCACCGGCGACCGATCCACCTTGGCGTCGTACAAACCGGTGAGCAGATTCGTGGAGCCGGGCCCCGCGATCGCGAAGCACGCTCCGATCCGCCCGGTCAGCTTGCCGTACGCGCTCGCGGCAAACGCGGCCGCGCCTTCGTGGCGGATCCCGATGAACGTGAGTTCGCCGCGCTCCTCGGCGGCGCGCATGGCGTCGGCAAAGCCGAGGTTCGAGTGGCCGACCATGCCGAACACGTGCGTCACGCCCCACGCGCACATCGTCTCGACCATCACGTCCGAGATCGTGCGGGCGCGCGCCCGTTCCGGCGGTAGCCCCACGTATACGCCGTCGGCGCGCACCTCGACGGGATGGTGCCCGGGCGCGTCCGTGAAGCCCGGTGGTGGTGTACCGCTGATCGGGTCGTAGTCGTAACCGTGCCACGGGCACCGCAGCCAACCCTTCTCGATCGAGCCCTCGCCCAGCGGGCCACCTTGATGCGGGCAGTGATTGTCGAGCGCGCCCCACGCTCCGTTGAAGTGCGTCAGCGCGAGTGACGTGCGGCCCGCGGTCACCGTGGTGACGCGACCCTCGCCGAGGTCATCGGCTGCGGCTACCCGATGCCACACCAGTTCGTCGGTCATCGGACGCCTCCGTACTCGATGCCGGTGAGCGCGGCCATGTCGCGATCGAACGTCGTGAGGTCGGAGAGCGCGAAGTGTGAGAGATGGTCGTGCCCGCACGCGCGGGCGAGTACCTGCATCAGCTCGACGGTCGCGCCGAGGAACCGTTGCAGCCGTTGTGAGGCCTCGTCGACCGGTAGACGGGCGCGCAGGTGCGGCTTCTGGGTCGCGATCCCGACCGGGCAGTTGTTCGTGTGACAGGCGCGCATGCCGAGGCAGCCGATCGCCTGGATCGCGCTGTTGGCGATCGCGACGGCATCGGCCCCGAGCGCGAGGGCCTTGGCGAAGTCGGACGCGTCTCGCAGCCCGCCGGTGACGACGAGCGTGATGTCGCGTCGCTTGCGCGCGTCGAGATGACGGCGAGCGCGCGCGAGCGCGGGGATCGTCGGCACCGAGATGTTGTCGCGGAACAACAGCGGTGCCGCACCGGTGCCACCGCCGCGGCCGTCGAGGATGATGTAGTCGATGCCGATCTCGAGCGCGGCATCGATATCGGCTTCGATGCGCTGGGCGGACAACTTTACGCCGATCGGGATCCCACCGCTGCGTTCTCGAACTTCGTCGGCGAAGCGCCGGAAGTCATCGACACCCTTCCAGTCCGGGAACGTCGCGGGTGACACCGCCGGTGTCCCTTCGGGCAGGCCGCGCACCTCGGCGATGCGTCCTTTGACCTTCGGGCCCGGCAAGTGACCGCCAGTTCCGG
This sequence comes from uncultured Actinomycetes bacterium, assembly GCA_963837155.1. GTDB lineage: Bacteria > Actinomycetota > Acidimicrobiia > IMCC26256 > PALSA-610 > DASQHW01. The sequence continues at coordinate 135,574 of CAWIMB010000002.1, forward strand.
TCTTCGCGCCCTGACCAAGCTTGAAATGGAACGCTTGCACCTTCGTGAGCACGTCCCAGCTCCATCCGAAACGCGCCGACGCGAGCTCGTAGAAGTACCGGGAGTTCTCGGCCTGCTCTTCCGGCAGCATCCCGCCCTCACCCGAGCAGATACCGGTGCCTGCAAGCTGTGCGCCCCGCGCCAACGCGGTTTTTGCTTCTTGCGAAAGTGCGCCGAACGACATGTCGGAGACGAACAACGGGATGTCGAGGAACAGCGGGTTCGACGCGTTGGGTCCGATGCAGACCTCCGTGCCTACCGCCACGTCGTCGAGCAAGGGAAGGCGTGCGAGCTGCGCGGTGACGAAGTTGATCGAGTCCCAGCTCGGCAACTGTTGGCGGGGCACGCCCATTGCCGCGACGAAGCCGTGGTGGCCGACCTTCGAGAGCCCGTGCGCGGCGAGCTCGTGAATGCGCATGACGTACGGCTCTTCGATCACGCCGTGCGGATCCTTGTAGAGGCCTTGATAGACGTCGGGGGAGTATGGCTGCGGATGCCGGAGCTTCCACCCGATGACCTCGTCGCGATCGACGTACAGGCTGTCGCCGTCGAGGACCGACGTGAACTTCTCGAGCACTTCGGCGTTGTTGTACGCGCTGACGCCCGACTCGATGCGGTAGTCCCAACCGTGCAAGCCGCAGATCAGATCGTCGCCGACCACCTCGCCGTCCGCGAGCAACGCGCCCCGGTGCAAACACCGGCCGTACAGCACGGAGTGGTCATCTCCCTGGCGGATGACGACGAGGTCGACACCCTCGACACTGGCCGCGGTCGGTACCCGATCGGGAACCTCCGCCCATGTTGCAATGCGCACCCGATTCATGCGCGAAGGTTACGCGGCCCGGGCGAGCGTGCGCCCGGGCGCTGGAAGTGATTGCATCCTCTTTTAATGTCTCGACGCGACGAGCTGCGCACGCTGTGGCACGCACGCACCAGTACGTGCTCGCAGCTGCGCTCGTCGGAGCCGCGACCGGCTTCGCGGTAGCCGGTTTCGAGCGGCTGACGGTCGACCTCGTTTTCGACCGCACGGTCGCGAAGTTACCCATTGCCGTGCTGGCGTTCATGCCCGGCGTCGGGCTCGCCATCGCCACGATGTGGCTGCGCGGACCAGGCCGCGGCGTCTCGCCGGCCACCGCCGACGAGTATCTCGATGCCTTCCACACGGGGCAGCGCGTTGCGTGTCGCGCGACCTCGTGCACCGGCTCGTTGCCGCGGTGGCGACACTCGCGAGTGGCAATGCGCTCGGCCTCGAAGGACCGTCGATCTCTCTCGGCGCGACGCTCGGCCAGGCATCGCAACGCCGCTTCCGGCGCGTGCTCGCGGGCGCCGACATCAACCTGCTGCTCGTCGCGGGCGCGGCCGCCGGCATCGCCGCGATCTTCAAAGCGCCGGCGACGGGCGCGGTGTTCGCGCTCGAGGTCCCTTATCAGGACGACCTGGCACGCCGCATGCTGCTCCCGGCGCTCGTCGCGGCCGCGACGGGTTATCTGGCGCTCGTCGCCGTGAACGGCACCGATCCGCTGTTCCCGATCCAGGGCAGTCCGCCCCTGTCGTTTGTTGACCTCGCGGGTGCGGCGGGCGTCGGCCTCGCGGCCGGAGTCGGCACGTGTTCGCGTGGTTGTTGCGGCTGGCCAAGCGGATCTCCGATCGGAACCGGCCGGCCGCGCGTGTGGTCGCGGCCGGCGGCATGATCGCCGGCCTCTTCGCGATCGGCCGCGGCCTCACGGGAGAATCGCTCGTACTTACTCCCGGCTACGGCGTGGTGACGTGGGCGCTCGATCCGAAACGCAGCTTCGCGCTCCTCGCCGCGATCCTCGTGCTCCGGTGTCTTGCGACGAGCGCCGCGGTTGCCGGCGGCGGCGTCGGTGGACTCTTCGTGCCGCTCGTTGTTGCGGGCGCGCTGCTGGGGCGCATGTTCGGCGTGGTCATCGGGCATGACGACTCGCTGTTTCTGGTCGTCGGCATCGCCGCGTTCCTCGGCGCCGGATACCGGGTACAGCTCGCGGCGGTGATGTTCGTCGCCGAAGCGACGGGCCGCCCCGGGTTCATCGTGCCCGGTCTTATCGCCGCAGTTGTTGCGGAGCTTGCGATGGCCACGTCGTCCGTCACGACGCACCAGCTCGCGCCGCCTTCCGACTGAGTTACGGACCTGCGGTGATCGCGGTCGCGAACGCGTCGGCGATGACCTCCTGGCTCGCGGCGTCGGGCTGCCGAATGACACCGGCGACGGCCACGAGGTTGACGCGCACGTCGGCGAGCGACACGAGTTGTGCACCCGCGTCGCGAACAACGCGATGGATCGCGTCGTTGTACCGGGCGGTTGTCACTCCGTACGCGGCCGGCAGGTCGGCAACGAGGACACGCGGCGAGCCCGTCGCCTGAAGCTGGTCGAGGAGCTGGGAAAACAGACCGCGGAAGACCTGGATCGATGTGCCGGAGCGGAGGTCGTCGGCGCCGAGCCACACCTCGACGATGTCGGGTCTCAGTTCGCGCGCGAGCGGCACCTGGGTGGCGAGCGCGCGGGCGACGGTGGCGTCGTCAAGCGCGCCGTTGACGAAGACGGTCTTGCGAGGTTGCGCCTCGAACACGCGGTAGGGCCATGCGTCGCGAAGACGATCCGTGAGGCCGTCGCCTTCGGTCGCACTCCCGCCGATGGCAAGCACGGTCTTCGTCGGTGTGTTCGCGTCGGCATCGATCGGTGGTCCGCTCGCGGCACGGTGCGCGCTGCACGCACATGCACACAGCGCGAGCAGGGCAATGATGCGCGCGCCACCCACACGCGTGGCTCACTCGTCTCCGATCGCCTGGCGAGCCGGCATGCGTGCCGCTCGGATCGCCGGCAGCGTGCCCGCCGCCAATGCGAGCAGCGTCGCGCCGCCGACGACGATGGCGAGCAACATGACCGGCACGCCGAGATGTACCGACTCCAACCCCTGACTCGCGAGATAGCGGTTCACCACACCGGCGAGCACGCGCCGCGATCAAGAGTCCGGTCGCCGCGCCCGCGAGGCCACCGACGAACCCGAGCGTTCCCGCTTCGACGAGGAAGACGCGTCGCACGTCGCGATCGGCCGCGCCGACAGCCTTCAGCACGCCGATCTCCCGACGACGTTCACGGATCGCGGCGAGCATCGCGTTCGAGATCCCGAGCGCGGCGATGGAGAGGCCGATCAGACCGATCCCCGCCAGCACGAGTTCCACGACGTGTACGTAGCGCTGCACCTGGGTGATCAGCGTCTCGGGTGCGCTCGTCGAGTAACCGACTTGGTTGATCTCACTGCGGACGTCGGTGACGCGCTGGAGACCGCGCGCGACGACGAAGAGCGCAGAATACGGCGACGGGCTCGTACCGATCGCGTCGATGACGCCTCCCGAGAGCGACCACGTCCACGCGTCGCGGGCCATGTCGAACGGCACCAGCAACAGCCCGTCACCAACTTCTTGGGAGACCACACCGACGATCTGGGCGCGCGTCCACCGGGCGCGGAAGCGGCGCCCGCCGACCTCGTTGAACACGCGCGGTGCGCCCAACGTGAGCTCGGTACCGATCACACGCTCGGCGTTCGCCTTCGAGACGCCGACCCGACGGAGGAACTCGAGCGTGACCGTGACTTCGGTACGCGACTCCGGCGCGGGGAGCCGTCCCGCGACGACGCTGACCGGCACGTCGCCGACTCGTGTGAGATCGACGCCAACCACCGAGCTGAACAGTGGTTCTCCTGCGCCTTCGCCCGAGCGGGAATCTGTCGCGAGCGAGGGGGGTGGGAGGACGAGCATCGGCGTCGCGAGCACGGGCACCACGGATGCGACGTCGGGAAGTTTCGAGATGCGGTCGAGAGCTTCGTCGTCGATCGCGCGTGGCGGCCCCGGTCGCGGATTGTCGCTGTCGAGCGCGACCGGGCTCGGCGCGGCGGCGACGACTTTGATGCCCGCGAGCGGCCCGCCCACGCTGACCTGATCGAGGACGCGCTGGCGCGCGGCATCCCCGGCGATCAGGAGCGACGAGAGGAGCGCGGCGCCGAGCGCGACCGCGAGCACGGTCAACACAGCGCGTCCGCCCCGCCGGCCGACGCTGCGGCGAGCGAGTGCGATCGCATCCCGCCATGTCACGCGGGCTCGGTCCGGCCGTTGACGAGATGCAGGCGACGGTCGGCGGCGGCGGCGACCGTGTCGTCATGGGTGACGACAACGACCGTCGAGCCATGCTCGGCAGGTACGCGCATCAGCATGTCGAGCACGGTTTCGGTCGAAGCCGCGTCGAGATTGCCGGTCGGTTCGTCGGCGAGCACCAACTGCGGTTCGTTCGCGAGGGCGCGCGCGATCGCGACGCGTTGCTTCTCGCCGCCGCTCAGCGCTCGGGGCCGGTGACCGAGCCGGTCGCCGAGCCCGACGGCACTCAACAGATCTCTTGCCCGTGTCCGGCGTCGTCGCCGCGGGACCCGCGCGAACGTGAGCGCGAGCTCGACATTCTCGAGCGCGGTGAGCTGCCCGAGCAGGCCAAAGTCCTGGAACACGAAACCCACGACTTCGCGCCTATACCGCGCGATCTCATTCCGATCGAGTCGGGTGAGGTCACGCCCGGCGACGACCACTTCTCCCTCGGGCGGACGATCGAGTCCGCCGATGACCGAAAGCAACGTCGTCTTTCCCGAACCCGATACGCCTGTGATCGCGACCGTCGTACCGACGTCAACTTCGAAGCCCACGTCGTCGAGCACGGTGAGCCGCCCGCTCGGCGTGTCGTAGTGGAAGCCGAGCGCATGAACTCGCACAGCCACGTCCGGTGTCGGTGCCTCGTTCATGCGGTGTGCGGGCGCGGCCACGCCCGCGACCGTACCGTCGCGCCTGCAGCGACTTCTATCGCGGGATGTTCCGAGTACGCCGAGCACGCTCTCGAACGACGAGAATGATGAGCCACAGTGCGCACGCAGCCCAGACCACGACGACGGTGGTAGCGACCGCGGTTGCGTAGTTCAATGGCTGCACGGTCTTGTTGTCGGGAGCGCGCATGCGGCCGTAACTCCGCAGGGCGGGCCATGCGATTGCGATCACAATGGCCGAACCGAACAGCGCGGCGCGGATCGGACTGCGGGTCGTCGGCGGCAAACGGCGAAGGACCAAGAAGGCGATGACGCCTGCGATTGGCGCGACGATCGCGTCGTGCACGAGGTCACTCCCGACGAAGAACCGCAGATAGCTCGAGGGCGGCGTGGCGTCCATGTGCTGCGCGAGTCCGACGATGCCGACCAGCATCATCGGTCCACCGACCACGAGTCCGATCGCCAGCCCGACGCGGGATGGGCGGTTCACAGCACGTCCAGCTTGGCGACCCACTTCGTTTGCATCACGCCGGGACGGTTGGGTGCGATCAGCCGGATTGGGTAGCCGTGGTCGAGCGCCAGCGGTTCGCCGTTCACCTCGTACGCGAGCAGGGTGTCGGCGTCGTGCGCCTGCCAATGATTCAGCTCCGAGACTCGGTAGCTTCCGAACGGCTGGAACGACTCGACGCGCGCACTTGCGCCCTTGGGCGCGTCGACCATCGCGAGAAGATCACGCACACGAACGCCCGTCCAGCGTTGCGACGTGCTCCAACCCTCGACGCACGTGATCGGAAGCTCGGCCGAGTGATGAGGGAGCGCACGAAGGTCGTCGAGCGTGAGTGACAACGATCGGGTCGTGCCCGTGACCTGCAGGCGGTACTCGGTCGAGCGCGCCAGCTGCGCCACTCCTGCCTCGAGGGCGGTCGCGTTCACCGGAAAGCCTTGCGGGCCGACGTCGGGACGGCGGGGCGCGAGGAGCGCGAGCCGCGCCAGCGGGCGGAACGTTTGACCGACGCTGAACACGGTGACGAGCGCACTCGCGCCGAAAGCCGTGTAGAGAAACCGGCGCCGATCCGTCGACGCTTCCGAGTCTTCCGGCGCGACCGGTGCGAGCGATCCGCGGCGGAGCGCGCGCCTGCTCACGTCGATCTTGGCGCCGATGTGCACCACCAAGGCACCCATTACGATCCACGCCGTTCGGAAGTGTGTGTCGGGGAAGTTGAACCGCCACGGGTACCACAGGTTGATGTTCGCGAGCCCGGTGAACAGCATGAAGATGCTCCCCGCGACCAGCGGGAAAATCGCGAGGCGTTCGATTACGTGCGAGATGCTGGTGAACGGTGGCCACCGGAACAGTTGCGGGTACACGCTCCAAAGCTTCGCGAGCAGCAGCGGGATCGACGCGATCCCGGTCGCAATGTGCAAGCCCTGCGTGACCCGGTAGAGCCCGACCGGGCGTGAGGGGAGCACAAACCCGAACGACGGGTGCTGGGCGAAATGCGAGTACAGGCCGGTGAGGAAGCACGTGGTGAACGCCACGCCCAGCGCGAGACCGAGCCGCGCCGCGACCCGCTCGTCGTGCACCGGGCTGGTGAAGACGTTCATCCCGCCGAGTTCGCGGTTTCGCCGGCAAGTTGCGCGAGCGCGCCGGCGAACCGGGATTCGGGGATCTCGCCGGCGACCGCGAGCGCATCCTGGAACGTGTCGACGTCGCGCAGCTCCGGCAACACACGCGTGCGCAAGCCGAGTTGTGCGAGTCGCGTGCACTGGTCGGAGAAGGTGTGGGAAGTACTCATCGGGACGCCGACGAACACGCGCGGGTCGGCGCGGTGCAAGCCGACAGTCCACCAGCCACCATCGACGGCCGAGCCGAGCACCGCATCGACCCCGGGCTCGTGCAACGCTCGCGTGGCCGCGACGAGCAACGCGGGAGACACTTGCGGCGTATCCATCCCGATCAGCACCGCAGGACCCGTGACCGCCGAGAACGCGTTTGCGAGGCGCTCACTGAGATCGCGTCCCAGCTGGGGCACGATCACGAAACCGTCGGGGATCCACGCTCCGGGCGGCCCATCGAGCGCGAGCACGCGCGCACCCGCCGGCGTCTGCGCGACGGTCTCGAGCGTGTCGGCGAGCGCCGCGCGCGCCAGCACCGCAGCCTCCACGGGAGAGCAGGGTGGGCAGAGCCGCGTCTTCACGCGGCCGGCGACCGGCGACTTGGCGATGACGACGATGCTCGTGGCGATCATCGCAGCAACCGCGCCATGTCCCATACCGCTCGGGTCGTTCCGCCGATCGTGCCGGTGACCTTCGACCGGCCGATACGGGGCGCGTAGCGCACCGGCACTTCCTCGATCCGCCAGCCCGCGTCTGCGGCGCGCAACACCATCTCGAGGGGCCAGCCGAACCGCCGGTCGACAAGATTGAGATCGAGCAGATCTTGTCGCCGGGCGGCGCGCATCGGGCCGAGGTCGCGCAGCCGGAGAGACGTCCGTCGCCGAAGCTCGATAGCGAGCACGCGATTCGCGGCCCGCGCGTGGATGGGCCACGCCCCGCCGGTCGCGCGGCGCGCGCCGAGGACGAGGTCGGCGCGCCCCTCGAGTACCGGCGCGGCGATCCCCGTCAGGTCGCGCCCGTCGAATGAGCCGTCGCAATCCATAAAGCACACGACGTCGGCAGTCGCGGCCCGCAGGCCGGCGAAGCACGCCGCGCCGAAGCCGCGCTGCGGCTCGGCAATGACGCGGGCCCCGGCCCGGCGTGCGATTTGCGCGGTCGCGTCGGTCGATCCGTTGTCGACGACGATCGGCGCGAACTCGGGAGGCAGGCCGGTGATGACCATGCGAAGCGCGCCCGCTTCGTTCAGCGCGGGCAGGATGACGTCCGGCATCGAAGTCGACGGTAACGACCGCTCGTGGCCGCGCACCCTTTCGCAAGCTTACGATTCGCGAAACTCGGCGCAGTCGCACGCGGCCGCGCCGCGACATCGCTCGTACCATTCGTCCGATGCTCGACGTCCGCGCGCCCGCACGTTCGGACACCGTGCGCAGCACGCGCGCATTGGTGGCGTGGTTCAGCCTGATCGCGGTCGCAGTGGTGTGGGGCCGGGTCCTCACAGCTGCGGGTTATCGGCTCGACGTTGCGGCGCCGCCGTTCTGGAGCCCCTTCGAGCCCCATGTCGGGCCGGCCGTCGTGCCAGCGGTCGCGCTCGCGGCTCTCGTCGTTGGGCTCGGTCCGACGCTCGCGGGAACGCTTCCGTGGCGGCGGCTGCTCGGCGTTACCGCAGCGGCCGCTGGGCTCTGGGCGATCGCGCTCGCGTATGTTGACGGCGCTCACGCGCTCACCGACCCGCTCACGTTCCGGCGCAACGACTATCTCCAAACCGCGCACGAGGTCGGATCGCTCCCCGCGTTCCTTTCGCATTTCGTCGACAACATCGCGATCTACAACCAGCACACGAAGGGCCACCCGCCCGGCATGGTCGTGATCGAGTGGCTGCTGCTGAAGGTCGGGCTCGCGAGCGCGGGGTGGACCGCGGCGCTGGTGCTTGCGGGCGGCGTGGCGGCCGCCCTTGCCGCGCTGGTGGCGATGCGCGAGGTCGCGGGCGAGGCCATGGCGCGCGCGGCTTCGCCGTTCATGGTGCTGGTGCCGGCCGTGATCTGGTGGCAGACGGCTGACGCGTTCTTCGCGGGCGTCTCGGCATGGGCCGTCACACTGGTGGTGCTCGCGAGCGGGCACGCCCGCTGTTGCCGCCGCCGCGGCGACGCATATGCACTCGGCGGCGGTCTGCTGTTTGGTGTCACTGTGTTCTTGTCGTACGGCCTGATTTTGCTCGCAGTGATCCCGGCCGTCGTGTGTGTGGCGCGGCATCGGCTACGGCCGTTGGTGCTCGCCGTGCTCGGCGCGCTGCCGGTGTTCGTGGTTTTCGCCGCGATGGGTTTCTCATGGTTCACGGGTTTCGCCGCGACCCGGCATCAGTATTGGATAGGTGTGGCAATACACCGGCCGTACTCGTACTTCCTCGTCGCAGATCTGGCGCTGCTCGCCGTTGCAGTGGGCCCTGCTATTGCGATCGCGCTGCCGCGGCTGCACGATCGCAACGCATGGCTGCTCGTCGGAAGCATCCTCGCGGTCGTGGCCTTTGCAGATGTGAGCGGGATGTCGAAAGCGGAAGTCGAACGCATCTGGTTGCCGTTCGTGCCCTGGATCGTGCTCGCCACAGGTACCTTCGCGGCTCGGCAATGGAACCCGCGCGTGGTGCGGATGTGGCTGATGGTGCAAGCGGCGAGCACGCTGGTCGTCGCGGTGGCGGTATGGTCGCAGTGGTGAACGCCGGCATGGATGCGCACGTCCTCGTCGTCGAGGATGACCCCACGATTCGGGAGGTCGTCGTTCGCTACCTCGAGCGAGAAGGCCTCGAGGTAGACGCCGTCGGCGACGGAGAGGGCGCGCTTGCGTGTGCCGGCGAGCGCTGGCCGGATCTCGTCGTGCTCGATCTCATGTTGCCGCGCCTCGACGGCTTCGAAGTCTGCCGGCGGCTGCGTGCGCAGGCACCGGTGCCGGTCATCATGTTGACGGCGCGCGGCGACGAAGACGATCGCGTCCTCGGCCTCGAGCTCGGCGCCGACGACTACGTGGCGAAGCCGTTCTCTCCTCGCGAACTCACCGCACGCGTGAAGGCCGTACTGCGCCGCGCCAACGGCACGATCGCGCCGGCCGAGCAGCTCCCCGACTCCATCGAGACCGGCGACCTCCGCATCGACATCGTGGCGCGCGAAGTCTTCCTCCGCGAAGCGCGCTTGACGCTCACCGCGCGGGAGTTCGAGTTGCTCGTGTTCGTCGCGTCGAGGCCGCGACACGCGTTCCGGCGTGAGGAGCTCCTCGAGCACGTGTGGGGTTACACCTACGGCGACACGTCCACGGTGACTGTGCACGTGCGCCGGATCCGTGAGAAGGTCGAAGCCAATCCCAGCGAGCCGAAGCACCTCCTGACGGTGTGGGGTGTCGGTTACCGGTGGGATCCGTGAACGCTCCCGACGCCCTCGAGCTCGCCGGTATTGCCGGCGGCGTGACTGTGCTCGGCCTGGCCGGCGGCGCGGTTGCTCTGCAGGTGCTCCGTGGCCGGTCGATCGCGGCGCAGATTGTCGCGCTCGACGTGCAGCACCGTCGTCGCCGTTACCGGAGGCGCGTATGCCGCGTCGCGCGCGATGTTCATCTCAGAGCACGACCTCACAGCGCTCGTCGTCGTGCTTGTCGCAGCCGGAACCGTTGCGATCGTCATCGCCCTCGTGCTCGGGGCGCGCATCGGCGCGGCGAGCCGTTCGCTGCTACAGACCGCGCGCGAGATCGGCGGGGAAGGCAATGGCTCGGCTGTTGCGCTGCAACGCAACGCGCCGACCGAGCTCGCAGATCTCGCGACCGAGCTCGCCGCGACCCAAGCCCGTCTCGAAGAGGCGCGGGCCCGGCAACAGACGCTCGAGTCATCTCGACGCGAGCTCGTTGCGTGGGTGTCGCACGATCTTCGGACGCCGCTCGCCGGCATGCGCGCAATCGTCGAAGCGCTCGAGGACGGCGTCATTGCGGATCCGCCGACCGTCACGCGGTACCTGCGGACGATGCGTGAGGAGGTCGATCACCTCTCCGCGCTCGTGGACGACCTGTTCGAGCTCAGCCGCACGCAGGCGGGCGCCTTGCGCCTGCAATTCGAGCGGGTCTCGCTCGGCGATCTGGTCTCCGACGTCCTCGCCGGCTCGGCACCGGTCGCGGCCGCCAAGCGCGTGAAACTCGAAGGCCGCATGGTCGGGCCGCCGCCCGAACTCGACGCCTCGTCGCCCGAGGTGCTGCGCGCGTTGCGGAACCTGCTCGAGAACGCGATCCGCCACACCCCGGCGGACGGCAGCGTCGTCGTCGAGGCGGGCGTCGACGACGAGCTGCCCGACTGGGCCTACGTCGCGGTGCAAGACAGCGGGGGCGGTGTGCCGGAGGACGACCTCCCGCGCATCTTCGATGTGGCGTTCCTGCGCGATCGCGCGCGCACGCCGGGCGCAAGCTCCGGTCTCGGCCTTGCAATCGCGAAAGGTTTCGTGGAGGCACACCGCGGTGAGTTGCACGTCGACAACGAGAACGGTGGAGCCCGATTCACGATCCGCCTCCCCCGGAAACGGCAGCCCACCTGATGCGGGTGCTGGTCACCGGCGGTGCCGGATTCATCGGCTCGCACATCGTCGACGCGCTCATCGACGCAGGTCATGAGGTACGCGTGCTCGACGCTTTGTTGCCCACGGCGCACGCTTCGCAGCCAGAGTGGTGCAACGACCGTGCCGAATACGTGTGGGGCGACGTGACCGACCACGAGACCGCCGCAGCGGCCGTTTCCGGCGTCGATGCGGTCTCGCATCAGTCCGCGCTGGTCGGTGTCGGCGTGAACTTCGATGATGTTCTCGACTACGTGCACCACAACGACTCGGGTACGGCGGCGCTTCTGCGCGCGCTCCACCGTGCAGGGTTTACCGGCCAGTTCGTGCTTGCGAGCAGCATGGTCGTCTACGGCGAAGGTCAGTATGTATGCCGCTCGCATGGTGTCACTCCTCCTGGCGTGCGAACGGTGGCCGCGCTCGAACGGGGCGAATACGAGCCGCCGTGCCCTCGCTGCGACGCACCACTCGTACCGGTCGCGGTACCCGAGTCGGCTGCGCCGGATCCGCGCAACGTGTACGCCGCGACGAAGCTCCACCAGGAGCACCTCTGCCGGGCATTTGCACGCGAGCACCACGGCGTGACCGTCACCGCGCTGCGGTACCACAACGTCTACGGGCCGCGCATGCCGCGCGACACGCCCTACGCGGGGGTTGCGAGCATCTTCCGCAGCGCGGTGGCACGCGGGGTCGCACCCCGAGTGTTCGAAGACGGCGGGCAGCGACGCGACTTCGTCCACGTCCGCGATGTCGCTCGCGCGAACGTTTGCGCGCTCACGCTCGACGAGCCGTACGACGGCGCATGCAACATCGCCAGCGGCAGTCCTCGATCCGTCCTGGACATGGCGGTCGCGCTCGCTGACGCGTTCGGCACCAGCGCGCCGCGGCCGGTCATCGTGGGCGGTTACCGGCTCGGTGACGTGCGCCACGTGTTCGCGTCGCCGGACCTCGCGGCCGACGTGCTGCAGTTCCGCGCCGAGATCGACTTCGCCGACGGCATGCGAGAGTTCGCCCACGCGCCCCAACGCATGCCGGTCAGGGCATCGGGGCGTCTGTGAACGTCGGAAACGATGGGTCACAGACGCCTGTCCACGTGCGCGAGCCATTCGGCTTCGGCGTGGCCCATGTGTGTCGACGGCGGCCGGTCGACAAATGGCCAGATCTCCTCGGCGATGCGGCGCCAGTTCGCGCGGGCGCGCAATCGGCCGAGCACGGCGTGCAGACCGAGATTGATGCGCTGGGTGATGACGAACGCAGGCGGCACGTTCGATGCTTTCGCCACATGCGCATACGGGCTCGACGCATCGAACATGCGGCGCACGGTTTCCGATGCGTACTCCGGAGTGAACGCCACTTCCCGGTCTTCCAACACGAACTCGTAGAAATGGCCGAAGTACTCGCGCACGTCGTCGTCGGACAGCTCCGATGGTCGCAGCACGTCGTGCGCTTCGAGCACGCGCCGGAAGTGCGGGATGTCGTGATCGATGACCATCGCCTGGATGAGCTCGGCGAAGAGCTTGACCTCGGCGGCCGTGTAGCGCTTGACGAGACCGAAGTCGAGGAACGTCACCCGTCCGTCGCCGTGGAAGAGATAGTTGCCGGGATGCGGATCGCCGTTGAACGCATGGATGCGATAGATACCGCGGAACACGAAACGGAAGATCGCTTCGGCGGCCGCGTCGCGCTCGGCCTGCGACCACGACTCGACCTCGGCAAACCGCGCGCCGGTCGCGAGCTCGGTCGTCAACACGCGTGCCGTCGACAACTCGTCCACGACCGCGGGCACGCGGATGTTCGGGTGACCCGCGTAGTAGTCGGCAAAGAGGCGCTGATTCCCGGCCTCGACGCAGTAGTCGAGTTCTTCGAGCAAACGGGTGCGCAGCTCTTCGACCAGCGGCTTCGGATCGAGACCCGGAAACATCAAGCCCATCGCCCGAAACAGGAAGTCGGTGTTGACAAGATCGGCGCGGATCGCCTCGTCGACGCCCGGATACTGCACCTTCACCGCGACGGCGAGCCCCGCACACGTGACGGCTCGGTGCACCTGGCCGATCGATGCCGCCGCGATCGGGACCGGGTCCCACTGCGCGAACACGCGCTCGGGTATGTCCCCGAGCTCGGTACGCACGACGGACGCGCATAGCTCTGGGGTCATCGGCGGCGCGTCCTGCTGCAGGCTCGCGAGCGCCTGACGCACGGGTTCCGGCACGCCGTCGTCGAGGTAGCTCGCCATCTGCCCGAGCTTCATCAGCGCGCCCTTCATCTCGCCGAGCGCGCTCGCGACGTCGGCCGCGGTGCGCATCTGATGGGCGGCGTCGAGCTCGGCGCGCCGTTCGGCCGGTGCCGTTGCCACGCGCGCGCGATGCATCGCGTGCCGGGCACCCGTGCGAGCACCGAGGCCCGCCAGACGGGCGTTGCGCGCGGCAGCTGAAGTGGTGACGAACGCGTCTCGGCGCCGGCCGAGGATCCGCGCGATCAGCAGGAGCGCGCCGATTGCCCCAATCGCCGCGATGGCTCGTCTCACCTGGCGACCGTAGCCTGCGATCACTACACTTGACCGACCGGTCAAGTTCGCCGAGGAGCCTCCATGCCAGCCACCGAAGCTCGCGTCATCGAGTTGTGCGACGACCTGTTGCGGAAGCTCGATCCCAAGACGACGCCACCCGCCGAGTTCCTCGGCGCCCAGTTCGACCTCGGTCTCGGGTGGGTGCACTTCCCGGAGGGTGCGGGTGGACTCGGCCTCTCGCCAAAGCTGCAGAACACCATCAACACGAAGTTGTTCGCAGCCGGCGCGCCGATCCCGTATGCGCGCAATCCAATTGGCTACGGCATGTCGCGCGCCGACGATCGTCGCGCACGGAAGTGACGCCCAGAAGCAGCGCTACTTGCGACCGCTGTTCACCGGCGAAGAGATCTGGTGCCAGCTGTTCAGCGAACCGGGCGCCGGCTCCGACGTCGCGAGCCTTTCGATGCGTGCGGTGCGCGACGGCGAAGAGTGGATCGTCAATGGCCAAAAGGTGTGGACGACGCTCGCGCACGTTGCTCGATTCGGCATCGTGCTCGCGCGCACCGATCCCGAAAAGGTGAAGCACAAGGGCCTCACGATGTTCGTCGTCGACATGCACGCGCCCGGCGTCGAGGTTCGACCGCTCGTGCAGGCGACCGGCGATGCCGAATTCAACGAGGTCTATTACACCGACGCCCGCATTCCCGACGCCGAGCGTCTCGGTGACATCGGTGAGGGCTGGCACGTCTCGCTGACGACGCTGATGAACGAGCGCGTCTCGATCGGCGGCCAGGTGCACCCACGGGGTGCCGGCGTCATCGCCGTCGCCGTGAACCAGTGGAAGCGCATGAGAGACGACAGCGCAGCGACCGGAGGGGAGCGGAGCGCGGAGTCGACCCATAAGCACGGCAACAAGGATGATGCCGTCGCTCGCGACACCCTCACGCGGCTGTGGATCGACGCGGAGGTCAACCGGCTCACGAATATCCGGGCGTCACAGAAGCGGGCGATGGGCACGCCCGGGCCCGAAGGATCGGTCGGAAAGCTGGCGATGGCCGGCCTCAACCAGCGGATCATGAGCTTCGTGATGGACCTGATGGGTCCTGAGGCCCTGCTCTACCCGAGCGGATACACGAAGGAGCGGCCCCGCAGCGCAATGGACCTCTCGAACCCGCAAAAGGCCTTCCTGCGCGTACAGGCCAATTCGATCGAAGGCGGGACAACCAATATCATGAAGAACATTCTTGGCGAGCGGGTGCTCGGCCTGCCCGGTGAGCCGAGAGCCGACAAGGATGTGCCCTGGAGCCAGGTGCCACGAAGCTGACACGGTCCGCGCGTCAGCGCAGTAGCTCGTTTGGCAAGGACGGGGGCCCAGACCTGAAGTTCTGGGGGCAGGATGCCGACCTGGATAGTGATGAGCGGGCGGCGGGTCACGATCACGTTGTGTGTCGCGCTCGCGCCGTTCTGCGCGCTCACCGCGGCGGGTGCGACGCCGACGAGTGACACGGTCCCGTCGACGACGACCACGACCACCAGGCCGGATCCGCCGCCGGCGTTCGCGCTGCCGACCGACTACGGGTTGCAGCTCATTCAGGCCCAGGCGCAAGCGAAGGTTGAGCTCGCCGCGGCCCGGGCGAAACTGCCGGGCGCCAAGCGGGTCGCGACGCGAGCGAAACGCGCGGACGTGCTCGCCCGCAAACAGCTGAAGCAGTTGACCGCGAGCGCACGGAGGACCTCGCGCAAGCTCGACGCGACACGCCAGCACCTGCGCGTCGCCGCCGCGCAGGCGTACATCCACGCAGACAGTGCCGGGCTGGCGGCCGCGATCTCGACGTTCACGGATGCGAACTCGGCGGTCGACGTCGCGAGCAAGCTGCACATGATCTCGACCTACGACAGCAACCAGCGCGACGCGCTCGAGGAATACCTCGATTTGAAGGCACGTCTCGACCGGCAGGTCGATGCGATCAGCCAACTGCGCGAACGCACGAGCCGTCTGTTGCTCGCGGCGACGCAGAATCTCAACAATGTGAAGCACACGATCGACGACGCCGCCCACCGGATCGCCGACACAGTGGTCGGCATCGCGAAGTTCGAGGCGGCGGCGACGAGTGCGTCCAGCCCGATCCTCGGGCCGTCCCGTCTGCACGCGAACCAGATGGCGGCGTTCGTCACGGCGCAGAAGTACAAGCCACGCATCACGGTGCCGTTGCGCGAACTCGCACAGTTGTACCTCGATGAAGGCACGCGGACGGGCGTACGAGGCGACGTCGCGTTTGCGCAGTCGATCCTCGAGACGGCCGGTTTCCGGAACCCGGGGAGTGCCGCGACCGACAACAACTTCGCGGGGATCGGCTGGTGCGACTCCTGCGCCCATGGCTACAACTTCCCCGATGCGCGCACAGGTGTGCGCGCCCAGCTCCAGCTCCTGCGCACCTACGTCGACCCGAAGTTCCCGGAGCCGGGCTATACCGATCCGATCCTGTTGCGCGGCACCCTGCGACTCGGCTTCCGCGGCAACGTGCAGACGTGGTGGGACCTGTGGGGGACGTGGGCCACGGGCGCGATCTACGGCCAACGCGTCTACGACATCTACCAACGCATGGTGAGCTTCGCCAAGCTCGTGCCCCCGCTGCCGCCGGCGAAGATCGGCGTGCCGCCGCCCGCGTCCGGGCAGCCGGGCGACATCACGAGGCCGATCGATTCGGGCCCAGGCACGAAGACGCCCTGATCGGTAAGAGTTCCGGCATGCGGTTCGCGGTCTTCACCGTCAGCCTGCCGGAGTGGTCGCCTCCCGAAGCGGTGACGCGGTTGCGCGAGCTCGGATACGACGGCGTCGAGTGGCGTGTCACCGATCAGCCACCGTTCGACGAGACCGCGACTCCCGGCTTCTGGTGGGCGAACCGTTGCACGTGGCCATTCGCCTCGTTCGTCGAGGACGCTCGCGCTATCCGGGCGCTGAGTGACGACGCCGGTCTCGCGTTGCCGAATGTCGGCACGTACGCCGCGTGCAGTGACCGCGACGCGGTCGAGCGCGCGATGCGAGGTGCAGCGCGCGCCGGTTCGCCGAGTGTGCGCATCACCGTGCCGCAATACGACGGCAAGGCGCCGTATCTCCCCGTGCGCGATGCGGCCCTGCGCGACTTCGACGGCGTTGTTCGCACCGCGCAACGCCATGGTGTGTGCGCGCTCGTTGAGATTCACATGCAGACGATCGTGCCCAGCGCGAGTGCGGCCGCCGCGTTTCTCGGCGAGTTCGATCCGTTGCACGTCGGTGTGATCCATGACGCCGGCAACATGGTGTTCGAAGGTCACGAGGCGTACCGCATGGGTCTGGAGTTGCTGGGCCCGTACCTCGCGCACGTGCACTTGAAGAGTGCGCGATGGGTACACGACGATCGCGCCGGCTGGCATCCGGAGTTCGCACCGCTTCGGGACGGCGCGGTTGACGTGCGGGCCTTGTTCGAAGCGCTCGCAGCAGTCGGCTACGACGGCTGGATCTCGTTCGAGGACTTCTCGACCGCGCAACCGTTGTTGGAGCGAACTCGCGACAATCTCGAATTCGCGAAGACCGTGTTAGCGGGGGTGTAACCGCACCGGCATATGCCGGATACCAGTGTGTTTGTTGCTCCGTGTCCACTCGACGTCACCGGTGAGGGCAACGTCATGCACGCGATCGAAGAGCTCATCGAGCACGACGCGGATCTCGAGGCGGGCCAGGTTCGCACCGAGGCAGTGGTGGATCCCGTGACCGAAGCCGAGGTGCGGGTTCGGATCGCGTCGAAGGTCGAACCGGAACGGATCTGCGAACACCAACTCGTCGCGATTCGCGGACGCCTCCCAGAACACGACCTTGTCACCGGCCCCAATCGTCTGGCCGCCCAGCTCGACGGTACGCGTTGCGGTTCGCCGGTTGTACGACGCGGGATGCGTCCACCGTACGATCTCCTCGACCGCGGTCGGCATGACCGATCGATCGTCGCGCAGCAACGCGAGCTGATCGGGAGCCTCGATCATCGCAACGATTGCACCAGCGATCGCGTTGCGCGTTGTATCCGCGCCCGCCGCCCACAGCAGAGAGAAGAAGAACTGCAGCTCGGGGTCGGTGAGCTGGGGTGGGTCTTCCCCTTCGAGGCGCGCGTGGCACACGACCGACAGCATGTCGTCGGCTGGGTGGGCGCGTTTGGCGGCGATCAGCTCCGAGCCGTACGCGAACATCGACGTGGCGGCACGCGCGGCGTCGTCGGTGGCCTCGAACGCCTCCCGGCGGCCCCGGAAGTCGAACGAGTGCTCGATCCATTCGAACAGCTGGTGTCGGTCTTCTTCCGGTATGCCCATCAGAATGCAGATCGCTTGCATCGGCAGCTCGCCCGCGACCTCGTTCACGAAGTCGCACTCGCCCTTTGTCAAAGCAGTCTCCACGAGCGCGGACACGCGCTGGCGGAGATCGGTGTCGAGCCGGGCGATCGTGCGCGGCGTCAAGCCTTTGCTCACGAGCAGCCGGACGCGCTGGTGGCGCGGGTCGTCCATCATGTTCAGCATCTGGCCTGCCATCGGCAGGTCGTTGAGCGTCGTGCCGCCGTACGGACGCGTTCCGCCGGTCTCGGACGAGAACGAGCCGGGATCGTGCACAACCGCCATGCATTCGGCGTGCGTGTGCACCGACCAGAAGCCTTCGGCATCAGGCGTGTGGTCGGTGGGCTCGTGCCACATGACCGGCGCGGCGCGTCGCAGCTCGGTGAAAACACCGTGCGGGAAGCCGTGCGCGAAGAGATCCAGATCGGTGAGGTCGGGAATGTCCGCCAAGATCCGGACGTTAACCCCCACCATGCCCAACCTTGAAGACTTCGCCGGCGACTTCCGCGCCTACAACCAGGCCGTCGTCGACGAATTTCGTGACAACGGTGGCCAGGTGACCGGCATGTTCGCCGGTGCTCCGCTTGTGCTGCTCACCCACACCGGGGCGAAGTCCGGCAAGCAACGGACCTCACCGGTCGTCTACACCCGCGACGGCGACAACATCGTGGTGATCGCATCGAAGGGCGGCGCGCCGACGCACCCGGACTGGTACCACAACCTCGTCGCGCATCCTGAGGTCACCGTGGAGCTCCCGAACGAGAAGTTCGACGCCCGGGCCCGCACTGCGACGGGCGATGAGCGCGAGCGGCTGTTCCGCGCGCAAGCAGATGTGATGCCGAACTTCGACGAGTACCAGAAGAAGACCGAGCGCCAGATCCCGGTCGTCGTGCTCGAGCGCGTCTGAGAACCCGCGCCGCCTCCCTCAAGGGAGCAGCGAGGAGCGGCCCGCCGACCAGGCGTGCAGCAGGTGTTCCGAGAAGGCGGCTTCGGTCTTCTCAAGTGCGCGGGCGCCGAACACGATGTCGCGCGCCAGCGCGGGCTCGTCGCGCGCGAGGCCGCTCGCCATGTCGTGCAGCGCGATGCGCCCGTGGTCGACATCGGCTTCAACGTGCGCGTCGTAGAACGGTGCGCCTTCCGGGATCCCCAGGCGGCGCAGGGTGTCTGCGTACCGTCCCATGGGCTGCACGGAGCACATCTCAAACAGCGCGAGGTGTCCGACCAGGGCGCCTCGCCATCTCCGGTGCAACCCGAACATCGAGATCAGGTTGACCGTGGCGAGCGTCACTGCCGGAATCCGATCGAGGTACGCGCCGTACGTGGGGTCGAGCTCCAACGCGTGCATCGTGTTCGCGAACAACGTCGCGTGCATCAGCTCGCCGCGACCATCTCCGTACTCGCCGTGCTGAATCTCGACGAGCGCAGCCTTCGCTCTGCCGTCCAGACGCGGAATCGCCCACGTATGCGGATCAGCTTCCTTCAGCTGGTAGGCCGACCGGTGGATTGCGAACTCTCGCATCTGTTGGAGCGAGCCGTGCTCGCAGAACCATTGCGAGAGCGAAGGTCCGCCACCGGATGTGAGGGCGCGGAGCTCGTTTGCGACCTCCGCCGGTTCGACGTCGGGAATGACGATCGCCAGCGCGCAGCTCGCGTTCAAATGCCCGCTCGAGGCGGGCGCGTTCCCGGAGGAGTGACGGTTCCCACTCCCAGCCTTCGTCGACACCGGCAAAGCCCCGGTAGTGCAACTCGTACGCGATGTACAACGCGAGCATCGCGTCGTCGTCGCGGCAGACGGGGCCGACAAACGCGGGCAGCAGCGGCAGCTCGTGCGGAGGGTGCTGCAGATGCGCGAGCAGGCAGGCGCCGACCGGCCCGCGGGCGTTCGGCAGCGTCGGTCCGGTCGCGGTGCGCGACATACCAAGGGGTTGAAGTGCGGCTTCGATGCTCTCAGTGTTCCCACTCGGGGGCCGCGGGAACCCGAGCGCGGAGCACTAGGTCTGGATACCGCGATACTCGGCGCCGGCGCGTTCGGCCATCTCCCGTACCGAGTCGACGACTGGACGGACCGCGTCCATGTCGACCTGGGCCGCGACTTCGGCACCGCCGGCCGCGGTGAGCATCTCCGGAAGACGCGTGCGCAGACGTTCGATAACCCACAGGAGCATGTCGCCGTGCGCGATCGTGTCGAAGTCGATGACCTGATTGATGACGCCGCCGTCCCCGGTCCGGTGCACGTAGTGGTAGTGCGGTTCGTCCTCGAAGACATCGAAGCGCAGATACTCGTGTCCGTCGTCGGTCCCGCACACGTGTATCGACACGCCCGCGTCGAAGAAACCACCCTCGGGCGACCGTTCCTCGAGCTCGGCGAGTTGCGCGGCGTCACCGGCGTAGGTCGCGCGCAGCGATTCCGGGTCGACATCGCGATACTCGACGCCGAACGTCACCGCACCGGCGCGGTATGAGGTGGTTGTGCGCCGGCACCGGCGGCTGCGGCGAGATGTTGTACACCTTGCCGATGAGGTTCGGGCCCAGGGCTTCCGCTCCGGTCATCGGGCCTCCAAGCGAGTGAACACACGCCGCGCCGTGTCACCGAGCAGCGCGTGGTCATTGTCGAGTCCGAGCTCGGCCAGCTGCGTCACCGCCTGCGCGTGGCCGACCGTCGGGAAGTTTGTTCCGAACAGAACCTTGTGGCTCGGCAGGTAGTCGACGAGCGGGGTGGGCCATCGACGCGGCGGGTAGGACGCGGTTCCGAGGAACACATTCGGGAACTTGCGCGACATCGCGATTGCCTCGTCGACCCACGGGTAGCCCGTATGGGACAGCACGAAGCGCGTGTCGGTGAAGAACAGGGCCGGCCGGTCGATGCCGATCGGGCGACCGCACTCGCTCGGCGTCATGCCGCCGGAGACGCCGGCTTGCATGACGACGGGGACATCGCGTGCGCCCGCGAGCGCGTAGAAGGGGTAGTACTCGGCGGCATCGAAGGGTCGGTCGAAGCTGTGCGTGTGCAAGTAGCAGCCCACGACCCATTGATCGTCGAAGCGCCGGTTCATCTCCCGAACGGCGTTGATGCCGTCGCGAGGGTCAACGAGCGCGAGCGCCACGAAGCGGCCGGGCCATTGCTTGGCGAGTTGCGCGGTTTCTTCCCATCGCGCGGCGACGGGAGTGAAGTCGTGCTCGTCGAGATCGCCGGTCGGCAGCACCAACGTGTCGATGCCGAGCTCGTCCATGCGCGCGACCATTGCCTCCGGTTCGAGAAACTCGTCGCGCCGGATCTTGAGCGACAGGCCTTCGGTCGCGGCATCCCAGACCGCCGTGCGGTCGGGCCAGAACGCGTTGCACAAGGAGTCAACGATCATCGCGGAATCTCTTCAACTTCGGGCTCGTCCCGACGCCGGTCAGGCCGTCGAGCGCACCAGGTGGCACGACTTCGACGCGCATGCGTACGCCGAGGCGGTCCTTGATCCGCGCCTCGACCACACGTTGCAGCCCTGGGAACTCGGAAGCAGCTTGGTCGCTGACGACGGCGACCACCATCTCGTCGCGGTTGTCCTCGCGTATCGCGCGTACGAAGTAGTCCGGTGCGATGCCTTCGACTGCTGTCGCGACGTCGCCTACGGCTTCGGGCCACACGTTGATCCCGCGCAGCTTGACCATGTTGTCGGCCCGGCCCGCGAACGGCGCCATCTTGCGCAGCCAGCTGCCACACGCGCACTGCTCGCGCGGGTACAGGTACGAGAGATCCATGATGTTGTACCGGAATTGCGGGCTGCCGGTCTTGTACAGCTCGGTGATGCAGAGGGAGCCGAGCTCGCCGTCGGGCAATCGTTCGCCGGTCTCGGGGTCGACGATCTGCACAATGAACGCGTCCTCGAAGATGTGGAGTCCGTCGTGTTCCGGGCACTCGACCGATACCCACTGCACTTCGTGGAAGCCGTAGGAGTTGAAGCACTCGACGCCGAAGGTCGGACTCGAGTAGGTCGCGGTCGCCGATGTTTGGCAGCGCCTTGATGTTGAAGTCGTTCTTCGGGTCGTAGCCCATCGTGCCGCGACGTCGGCGAGGCGCAGGAGATAGTCGCCGGTTGTGAGGATGGCGGTTGCGCCGTACTCGATCGCGAGCTCGACCTGCCGCTCCGAGCTCGTGACGGTGCCCGCGCTTGCCGTCAGCACGACACAGTTCAACCAACGGTGGAGCGCTTCGTCGAAGATCCATGCTCCGTTGTGCGTGCCGTAGAGCCACGAGTTCATCACGACATCGCCCGGCCGGATCCCTTGCATATAGAGCGCGCGTGCGGTCAGCAACGCGCCCACATCGCGATCCCACTGTGTGTAGAACGTCGGCCGCGACTTTCCCGTCGTGCCGCCGGACATGTACACGCGCATGGGTCCGGTCGCCGCGTCGGCCGGCGTCACCGCCTGGTAGTCGCCCCACGGCGGGTGCGCGTCGATGCTCTGGCGAATGTCGTCGACCGTGTAGCACGGCGCGCGCCACAGATCCTCGAGGGTGCGCAGTTCGGAGGCGTCGAAGCCCGCGGCCGCCCAGCGCCGCGCGAAGAACGGCACCCGCGCGGCAGAAGCCGCCCTGGCTTGCAACCGCTCGAGTTGCACGCGCTCGATCTCTTCGGGTGGAGCGAGCCACGCGCTCTCGAAATACTCCGGCGGCGGCGGATACGCGCGCATCGAGCGCGTCATAGTCGACGGCCTCGAACGCGCGAATCATTCGGGCAAGTACCCTGGCGGGAACCGGTACAGGTCGACGGCGTTGTCCCAGAGGATCTTGCGCTTGGCGTCGTCGTCGATCACGTCGAGGCCGAGGAAGTGTTCGGTCGCCCTCGGGTACTTCGAGTCCGGGTGCGGGAAGTCGGTCTCGAACACGATGTGGTCGTTGCCCATCCAACGGACGACATCGGCGACGAACTTGTCCTCGCACTCCGTGGAGATCCAGCAGTTGCGTGCGAAGTACTCCGTGGCGGTCATCGTCAGCTCGGGTGCTTCCGCGGCACCCGCGAGCTCCAGGTGCTCGTCGATGCGGTGCAGCCACGACGGCAGCCAGCCGCATCCGGCCTCCATGTACGCGCACCGCAAGCGCGGGAACCGTTCGTAGACGCCTTGCACGATCATCGACAGCATCGCGGACTGCGCTTCGTGCGGATGCACAACGGTGTGCCACTCGGTGAACGTCGTGAAGCGGTCAGAACCCGCGGTCTGCGCGTTCAGCCCCATGTACTCGTGCGTCGCGAACGCGCAATCGAGGTCCTGCAAGAGCTCGTATACCGGGTCGTAGTAGCGGTCACCAAGGCTGCGATGGTTGAACTGATCGGGCCGGGCCCAGAAGCACCGCACGCCGAGCTCGTCGTAGGCATAGCGGATCTCGTCGACCGCGCGTGCGACGTCATTCAACGGCACGGGACCCGAAGCGAGCACTCGACCGCCCGATTGCTCGCGCATCTCCGCGCCCCAGAGGTTGTAGGCCCGTGCCATCGCGGCTTGCAGCTCGGGGTCGATGCCGTCCAGCCACATGTCGTACTCGGGTCCGTAGATCACCATCACGTCGACGCCTTCGGCCTCGAGGGCAGTAGCAACGCGGTCGCCGGTGAATCCCTTCAGCACGAGGTCCTCGCCGTACTTGGCGACCATGTCGTCGGTGGTCCAGTTGATCGCCTTCTGAAAGTTGCCGTAGATGCTCGTGGAGTGCTGGCTCCAGCGGCCGTCGACGGTGACCGGGTTGTAATGGTCGAAGCCGGGAGGGCTGCGGCGGCCGACGCGGTCGCGGAAACCCGCGTCGAGGAACCGCGGCCAGAGATCCGGCGGATAGATCACATGGGCATCGGCGTCGAACACTCGCAGGCCGTCGCGCATGACCGAACACTACGCTCACGCCGTGAGCGACACGACCGGCCCGCACTTCTTCGTCCTCGATGAAATCGAGTGGCCCGACGAACGGAAGGCTCCGACCGCGCCACGCGAGCTCGTCGAGCAGGCGCAGCGGTCGGGTGCACGGCGCAAGTTCCTTGCCCACGGTGAGGGCGGATTCTTCTCGCAGTACTCAGAGTTCCCGGCGGGCTTCACAGTGCCGATGCACAGCCACGATCACAACGAAGTGATCCTGCTGCTTGCCGGCAGCTGCACGATGCTGGCGAGCGATGGCCTCGGCGACGGGCACCCGACGCTGCACGCCGGCGACTCGATGGTGCTGATCGGCGGCTACGAATACGGGTTCCGCGCGGGTGACGACGGCATGCGGTTCGTGACGATCCGCACGGGCAAGGCCGACACCAAGCTCACGGGTTCGTCGCAGTAATCAGCCACGCGCGCGAATCGAAGAGCACGCCTTCTCCAGTGTCGTGCTCCGTCATCGTCTGCTTGAGCGCAGCGAGCGCGCCGGCTTTGGTGTCGTCATCGAGGTCGGCGGTCATGCCTTGCGCAATCGCGGTGGTACTGAAGAAGTTGTAGGCGTCGTCGGCATCGGAGCCGAGCTCCACCGGTTCGTCGACGTCGGCGAGATCGATGTCGCGGAAGCCGGCTTCGGTGAGGATCGTCCGGACACGTGCAGGATCGGCGAGGCCGAATGGCCCCGGCGCGCCGGCCGGCGGAGCCGGCAAGTCCCGGCCAGCCGCGAGCGCCTTCCGGATCGCCAACAGCCACTCGTTGCGCGCAAGCTCCTGCCATACGAGGAGGGCGAGTCGCGCGTCCCTGCGGAGGCCGCGCCGGATGTTGACGAAGGCGGCGACGGGGTCGTCGAAGAACATCACGCCGAACCGGCTCGTGGCGACGGAAAAACCTTCCGGGTCGAACGGGTGCACCTGGGCGTCCGCGACTTCGAACGTGACATTGGTGAGGCCCTCGGCGCGGCTGCGTTCGCGTGCCCGCTCGACCATCTGGTTCGAGAGGTCGATACCGAGCGTGGCGCCGGACGACGCAAGACGCGCGAAGTCACGCGTCGTTTCTCCGCATCCACAGCCGATGTCGAGGACGTTGTCATCGGCAGCCACAGCCGCGCCTGCCTTCAGTTGCTTCGTGTGCCGCCGAGACGTCGCGTTGAAGTGCTCCTCGTTCTTTATCCAGCTGTCGCCCTCGTTCGCGTTCCACGCTCGGGTCTGGTCGGCGTTCACACTCGCGTTCACTCGTGGACCTCCCCGCGCATCCGGCTGCGCATTTCGGCATCAAGAACGAAGACCGGTAAGTCGTCCGCGCCGACGAACGAGGGCTTGACCGACGCCCCGCCGTCCACGGCGAGCGTATGCCCCGTCACGAAGCTGGCGAGATCGGAACACAAGAAGAGTGCCGCGCTCGCGGTGTCCTCCGGGGTGCCCCGGCGACGCAACGGGATCGTGGCCATGTCCTCGGGTCGATTGCTGGCGTGTTCGGATTCGCTCTTGGGGGTGCGCACGGTGCCGCCCGCGACTGCGTTCACGCGAATACCGGCGCGGCCCCACTCGACCGCTTGGCTGCGTGCCAGCGCGAGCGGTCCGGCTTTGGCGACGGCGTAGGCCGCGCCGTAGGGCATCGCGCTGAGTCCTGCGATCGACGCGATGTAGACGATGCTGCCTGGGCGCTCGGCGGCAAGCATGCGCCGCGCGACTGACTGCGAGGTCGAGAGGGCGGCACGGAGGTTGAGGCCGAGGACCGCGTCGAACGTCTCGAGCGGAATCCTCTCGGTCGGAGCCCACTGGTCGACGCGGAGGCCGCCGGCGACGTGCACGAGACCGTCCAGCGGTCCGACATCCGCGAGCGCGGCTTCGAGTGCGTCAGGGTCGCGGACATCGACGACTCGCGGAATGGCCACGTCGACGTGCGCCAGACGCTCGGCATCGATGTCGAGGCCGACGACGCTCGCCCCCGACGCGGTGAGCATCCGTGCGGTGGCAGTGCCGATTCCACCGCCGCCGGCACCGGCGACGACGATCGTTCGGCCGCTGAGATCGACCTCAATGCCTGGCATGGACGCATCGTTACCATGCGCTCGTGCTGGTTGTCGTGGACAACAATGGAATCGCAGAAGCCTTGCAACGAGTGGGCTTCGACGTGATTCCGGCGTTCCCGGACGTTTTCGACGCGCTGGTGCACGTGCCGGACGTGAGCGCGGTGGAGCCGACGCCGATCGCGGACATCGACAACAGCGAGTGGGATCGTCGCGGCGAAGTCGTACTGCGCGACGCGTTGCACGCATGCCAGGCCGCGTACGCCGCGATGCGCGGGCGAGGTGGCCGCATCGTGCTGGTCACGCCGACGGTCGGCCTCGTCGGCGGGGCAGGCGTCGCGCCGTTCGCGATGGCCGTCGAGGGCATGCGCACGCTCGCCAAGGCCGCCGCTCGGCAATGGGGGAGCGCAGGCATCACGGTGAACTGCGTCGCGCCGTCGCTCGACGTGCTCGGCGGCGGCGCCGACCTCGCATCGACCGCGGCCCCTGCGCTGGGCCGGGCCGCGACGATGGCCGACCTCGTTGCAGTCATCGTGGCGCTGCTCGGCGACATGGGCGCGGCAGTGACCGGGACGACGATCACCGTGGACGGGGGGCGGGTGATGGCGCCGTGAGGGGCGTCGTCGTCACGGGTGCGGGCGCGGGTGTCGGCCGGGGAATCGCACTGGCTTGTGCGGCCGAGGGCATGTTCGTCGTGGTGGCGTCACCGCGCGACAACGGCGCGCAGACGGTCGAGCTCATCGAGGCGGGCGGCGGTCGCGCGGTGTGGGTGCCGTGCGACGTGACCGTGCGCGCCGATATCGAGCGCGCGGTCGCCGAGGCTGGCGACCTGCACACGTTCGTGCACAACGCGGCGAGCCGGCGTTCGAGCGAGTCGGTGCGATTGGAAGACGTCGACGATGCGCTCTGGGAAGAGCATGCGAGCGTGTCGCTGCGCGGCGCGTACTTCGCCGCCCAGGCCGCGCTCCCGGGGTTGCAGGCCACGCACGGCCGCTTCGTGTTGCTGACGTCGGCGGCTGGGATCGAAGCCAGCCCGACGCGCCCTGCGTACTCGATCGTGAAAGGCGCGTTGCGAGGCTTCGGCAAGAGCCTGGCGCAGGAGTGGGGGCCACTCGGTGTGCGCGTCGCGATGGTGTCGCCGCTCGCCGCGACTGACGCAATGGCGAACGCGATGCTCGCCGACGCCACACTCGAAGCGCGCCTGACAAGCCGCATCCCGCTCCAGCGCTTCGGTGATCCGACCGCGGACATCGGACCGGTCGTCGCGTTCCTGTGCAGCGACGCCGCCGGATACATCACCGGCCAAACGGTGGTTGTCGACGGCGGCCGCTTCATGGGACTCTAGCGAGACGACAGCGCAGCGACCGGAGGGGAGCGGAGCGTGGAGTCGACCCAGAAATCATCGTCATGATTCCTGCGCAGTATGCCGAGTTCGAGCAAGTTGTCAGCGTCGGATGCGTGAACTTCGCGCGGGGCGCTTCGAAGGAGCTCACGCTCGCGAAGGTCGACGCGAACATTCGTGAGGCCGCAGCCCAGGGCATCGACATCGTCGTCTTCCCCGAAGGCGCGCTGACCGGTCCGGTCGACTGTTCGTGCCGTTTCGACGGCGGCGCGTGCTCGAGCCATCGCGAGCTCGCCGAGACCGTGCCCGGGCCCGCGAGCGAACACGTGGCGGCTTTGGCGCGCGAGCTCGATGTGTACGTGGTCTTCGGGCTCGCGGAGCGCGATGCCGACGACGCGAGCGTGCTCTACAACGCGTCGGCGGTCGTCGGGCCCGAAGGCATCCTCGGCACGTACCGCAAGGTGCACCTCGGCACGCTGCCGTGGGTGACCGAAGGCATCACGTACCGGCCGGGGTCGTCGCTGCCGGTGTTCCCGACGCGTTTCGGCCCGATCGGCGTCCTGATCTGTTACGACTTCTGGTTCAACCCCGAGCTGAGCCGCATTCTCGCGTTGAAAGGCGCGCGGCTCCTCCTGAACACGTGCGGCACGTTCAAGGGCCCGGGCAAGCGCGACTACATGGTGCAGACCACGGCCGTGCGTGCTCAGGAGAACCTTGTGTACGCGGCGAGCGCCAACCTTGTCGGTGGCCGCGAGCGCGCGGACTACTCGGCCGAGCACCTCGATGAGCAGCGAGCCGACGACTACTTGGGTCACAGCGTGATCGCAGGCCCCGCGTTCCCGCGCTTCAGTCAGATCCTCGTCGAGGCGGGAGACACCGAGGAGTTGGTGAGCGCGACGCTGAGCTTCGAGAAGCTGCACCGATGGGAGCCGATCTTCCCGATGCGCGAGTGGCACGCCGGCCGTCAGCTCGCGGCGTCCAAGCTGATCGCCGACGAGTTCACCGCCCTGGCCTCGCAGCACGCAACGGCCACGCGGGGGCGTGTTTGAGGTGCGAAAAACGCACCTCAAACACGCCCCAGTGATCAGGCGCGGGCGTCGGCGGTGAAGACGTCGAGCAACAGGCGGATCGCCTCGTCGACCTGTGCGACCTCATCAGTTGACAATGCCTTGATGATGCGCTTGCGAGCGCGGGCGTAGGCCGCGCTCGGCGCGCTTGGCCGTCTGCAATCCGGTGTCGGTGAGGCGGACGACGACCTTGCGCCGGTCGCCGCGGTCGGAACCCCGCTCGACGAGCGCGTCGCGTTCCAGCCGGTCGAGGATCTGGGTCATCCCACCGCTCGACCGCAACACGATGTCGCTCAACTCGCCGGGCGTCATCTCGTACGGAGGGCCCGCGAGCTGGAGCACGCGCAACACCGAATAGTCGATGAATCTCAGGCCGAACTCGTCGAGGCATTGGTGCTGGAACGCATCGAGCAGCAGGCCGACACGCGTCAGTCGAGTGAACAAGCCCATCGGCCCGGGCTCGGAGAGATACCGCGCTTCGATGCTCACCGGGCGGGCGGTCCTGCGATCGTCACCCGGCGCATCATTCGGCGCTCGTGATAGTCGGGGACGGCATTGTGCTGTACCGCCCGGTTGTCCCAGAAGGCGAGCGACCCCGGTTCCCACCGGAAGCGGCACTGGAACTCGGGCGCGCGCACGAAGTCGCACAGCCACGGCAGCAACAGCTCGTTCTCGCGCTCGGACACCCCGACGAGATGCGACGTGGAGTTGCGATTCACGAACAGCGCCTTGCGGCCGGTCTCGGGATGGGTCACTGCGACGCGGTGCTCGACCGGTGGGCACTTCTGTTGCGTCTCCGCGATGTCGAGCGTGCTGTGGCCGTCGCGAATGGCCTTGTGCAGCACCTTGGTGATGTCGTGGACAGCAGTAAGGGTGTCGACGAACGCGCGCATCGGTTCCGACAAGGCTTCGTACGCCGCGTACATGCTTGCGAAGCATGTGTCGCCGCCGACCGCCGGCAACTGAACCGCGCGCAGCAGCGAGCCCATCGGCGGTTCGGCGAGGAACGTGTTGTCACTGTGCCACACGTCGGCGCCTTCACCTTTGGGGTTGACCTGATCCAGGACGACGACCGCGTCGCTGTCCTGATACTTGGTGGCGAGCGGCGAGACATGCAGGGGACCGAACCGGAGAGCGAATGCGAGATGCTGCGCGTCGTCGATGTGCTGGTCGCGGAAGAACAGCACGAGATGGTCGAGCAAGGCCTTGCGGATCGCGTCGACCGTGCCGTCGTCGAGCTCGTCGCGCAGGTCGACGCCGTGCACCTCGGCGCCGATGGTGGCGGTCACGGGCCGAATGTCGATCGTCACGGGACTCCTTTCCGCCCTCTGGCCTGACGGGCGGCTCCCGGTTATTGTCTCGCTCCTAAGATTCTTGCACAAGGGAGATCTGCGCAGATGGCCGCCAGCCCGCGCTTTGCCCACCTCGACGACCTCACGTGGCAGGAAGTGCGGAGGATGCGCCAGGACGATCGCACGATGTCGGTGCGCGAGAAGTGGCTCGACTTCTCGCCGGCATTCCTGTCGCTCTACGCGAAGTGGGATCCGGGCATGATCGTGCAGCCGCACGGCCACAACAGCAATCACGTCGTGTTCGTGCTCGACGGCGAAATGACGTGCGGCGACGTTGTGTGTCGCAAGGGCACGCACATCGCGCTCGATCAAGGTGACACGTTCGGGCCGTTCGTTGCGGGCGCCGAAGGGGTCGAGCTCTTCGAAGTGATGATGGGCGACCCGCGGTCGTTCCCGGCCGATCCCGAGGGATACGCGAAGTTCCTCGCCGACCGCGGCGCCGAACAGATGCCGAACCCTCCGATCGACATGCCCGACTGGATCCAGGATACGCGGAGCTGACCGTGTCGGCTCCGTTCGCGCGCGGCACTGTCTCATTCCGCAGTTACCCGCACGACGGGCTCGACGCGACCGCGATCGTCGACGAGCTGCGCGGGCAAGCGGCAATGGCAGTTGCCCACGGTTTCGACGGCGTGATGACCAGCGAACATCACGGCGGCTTCCCTGGCTACCTCCCGAATCCACTGCAACTCGCCGGCTTCCTGCTCGACGCGATGCCGGCCGGCTGGGCCGCGCCGTGTCCGTTGCTGCTGCCCCTGCGTCCGGCCGCGCTCGTGGCAGAAGAGACAGCGTGGCTCGCTGCACGTTTTCCGGGTCGCGTAGGTCTCGGTGTCGCAGCGGGCGCGCTGCCAGTGGATTTCGAGATCATGGACGTGACGATGGACGACCTCGCCGCGCGCTTCGGCCGGGCGCTCGACATCGTCACGAGCGCCCTGCGCGGTGTGGTCGACGGTCCGCTCGCAGCCGATCCCGCGATCGCACGGTGCGCAGCCCGACCGATACCAGTGCTGAGTGCGGGCGCGAGCCTCACCGCGGCGCGCCGGGCCGCGCGTACGGGCACGGGATTGCTGTTCGACTCGCTCGTCACGCCGGCTCGCGCGCGCGAACTGGTCGACGCGTACCGGGCCGCGGGCGGGAGCAGTACCTGCGTGCTGATCCGGCGCGTGTGGCTCGGTGACCCGCCGCAGGCCGACGTCGATCGTCAGGTGGACGTCTACCGCAGCTATGCCCCCTCGAACGCGCCGTCGCATTGGGGTGCGAACGAGATGGCGACAGGCGAGTCGGCCGACCTCGTCGCCAAGCAACTTGTTGACGCAATGCAGACCGCGGGCGCCGATGCGCTGAACGTTCGCGTGCACGTGCCGGGTGTCAGTGTCGAGGCCGCGCGCGAACAGATCGCGAGCGTCGGCGACGCGGTGCTGCCGCTCGTGAAGGAGAGCTTGCGATGACCCGACACATCTACCGCTTCGACGACATTGACTGGCACGTGCCGCTCGGCCCGGGCACCGATCCGGGCGTCGCCCGAGCGGCGGCCGACCGGGGTGTCGGTCGCAAGTTCCTCGCGCAAGGCGATGCCGGTTTCTTCGCGCAAGTCGTGCGGTTTCCCGCGAACTTCGAAGCGCCCGCGCACAGCCACGACCATGCCGAGGTTTTCGTGGTGTTGGAAGGCAGCTGCATGTTCGACAGCGAGCCGATGACGCGACACGACTCGACGGTCGTGGAGGCCAACGAGAGGTACGGCTTCACCGCCGGGTCGGAGGGACTTACCTTCCTCGTCGTGCGCACCGGGAAGGCCGCGTTCCAAGGCGCGTCCGCGTGACCGACTTCGACTTGGTCGTCCGCGACGGCCTGGTCGTCGACGGCATCGGGCTGCCGCGCCGCCGGGTCGACGTCGGCGTGCGCGGCGGCAGGATCGCCGCTCTTGCGCGTCTCGACGGCGCGACCGCCGACCGGCAGATCGATGCCTCCGGCTTGATCGTCGCGCCGGGCATCGTCGACGTGCACACGCACTACGACCCGCAGATCACCTTCGATCCGTATGCGACCGTCTCGTGCTTCCACGGTGTCACCACGGTGATCGCCGGCAACTGCGGGTTTTCGGTCGCGCCGTGCCGGGTCGACGACCGCCCGTTCCTCTCGGGAATCTTCGCTCGGGTCGAGAACATGGATCCGATCGCGTTGAGCGCGATCACGTGGGATGAATTCGAATCGTTCGGTGACTTCCTCGCGTCCCG
Source organism: uncultured Actinomycetes bacterium (assembly GCA_963837155.1). GTDB lineage: Bacteria > Actinomycetota > Acidimicrobiia > IMCC26256 > PALSA-610 > DASQHW01. The sequence continues at coordinate 167,402 of CAWIMB010000002.1, forward strand.
GCGCGGCAAGTTGGGCGTGAACTTTGGCTGCTATGTCGGCCATTCGAATCTGCGGCGGTGGGTGATGGGCGAGGACGCGTCACGGCGCGCCGCGACCGACGCCGAGATCGCGGCGATGCGTGTCATGGTGCGCGACGCGATGGCGGCGGGCGCGGCGGGACTGTCGTCGAGCGCGGCGCCGACGCACCTCGACCTCGATGATCGCCCGGTGCCGTCGCGTCTCGCCGACCGGCGCGAGCTCCTCGCCCTCGCCGAGGAGGCGGGCCGGGCCGGTGCCGGTTCGATCGCGTTCTTACCCGCGAGCGCGATCGGCGGCCTCGACCACGACGACGAGGAGTACCTGATCGCGCTCTCGCGCGTGAGCGGCTTGCCGGTGATCATCCAGGGTCTCGGCGGCCGCAACAAGGTCGACGCACCGACCGCGACGTGGGACGCGGCGCAAACGTTCCTCGACCGCGCCACCGCGCAGGGCGCGCCGGTGTATTCGCTGCTGATCACGCGTCCGTTCGACCGGCCCGTTGTGCTCGACGAGACCAACCATCACTACCTCGCGGTGTCGTCGTGGGAACGCATGTTGAAGCTGCCGCATGCCGAGCGCGTGCGCGTGCTCAATGATCAGGCGACGCGTGAGGAGATGCGGAATGCGGTCGAGAACTACAACCGCGACCCCGCACGCGGCACAACCGTGCCGCCGCCGCTGTGGAGCGCCGTGTTCGTTGACGTCGTTGCCAAGCCCGAGCACCAGCAGTTCCAAGGGCGGTCCATACGTGACATCGCGGATGAACGCGGTGTCGCGCCTGCGGACGCCATGCTCGACCTCGCCCTCGCCGAAGATCTGGCGACGCAGTTCCGCTGGCGTACGGAGAGTCCCGAATGGACTGCCGCGGTCGGCGAGGCCCAGCGCGACGCGCGCATGCTGATCGGAGTATCGGACGGCGGCGCGCATCTTGCCCGCGACGACGGCGCCGACTGGAGCTCGTACTTCCTGCGCTCGTGGGTGCTCGACCGCAAGGTATGGACGCTCGAAGACGGCATCCGCCAGATCACGCAGGTGCCGGCCGCGCTCGCGGGGCTGCACGATCGCGGCACGCTCACTCCCGGCGGACCCGCCGACCTGTTCGTGTTCGACCCGAGCACGATCGGACCGTGGCGGAAGGAGTTCGTGCACGATCTCCCCGGCGGCGTCGGCCGGTTCAAGGCGTGGGGCCAGGGCGTGCAGGCAACCGTCGTCAACGGCGTGCCGATCGTGCTCGACGGGGTGCTCTGTGACGCGCTCCCGGGCCAGGTGGTCCGCCCGACATGAACGACGTGAACGTCTTCGATGCGATCTCCGGCTTGCGCGCGACACGCATCTATGACGGCCGGCCGGTACCGGCTGAGAGCCTCACTCGCATTCTCGAAGCTGCGACCCGCGCGTGCAGTTCGGGGAACACGCAACCGTGGGAGTTCGTCGTCGTCACGGATCCCGATCGCAAGGAGCAGCTGCAATCGATGTTGCGCGACGCGTTCGCGGCCGTCGACGCGCAGCGCGCACAGTCAGCCGATCAGCTCATCGACGGCGCGGGCCGGCCGGTCACAGGTCATGCCGCGGTCGAGAACGTGCACAACGCCGGCGCACTCGTGTTCGTGTTCTGGAATCCCGACCGGGGCATCCGGATGCAAGGCGAGTACGAGGCGCGTCCCGACGGCACGCTGCGCCAGACACGCCCGATGCCGGGCGGCCGCGGCGCCAGCCTCTTTCCTGCCTGCCAGAACATGATGCTGGCCGCGCATGCGCTCGGAGTCTCTTCGTTGTTCACGACGTTCTTCGGGCTCGTCGAGCCGGGAGTGAAGGAGCGGCTCCACGTGCCGCCGCGCCTCTTCCTCGAATCGTGCGTGTTCCTCGGGTACGGCGCCGAAGCGCTCGGCAAGCCGCGCCGGAAGCCGCTCTTCGAGGTCGCGCACCTCAACGACTGGGAGACGCCGTATTCGTGAACGTGCTTCCGAAGATCGTTTCGGCTGACGACCACGTCGTCGAGCCCGCCAACGTTTGGGTCGACCGATTGCCGGCGAAGTACCGCGACGCGGGACCGCGCATCGTGCGCGCCCCGGTCGCCGAGATGACGTTCTACGGCGGCAAGTTCTCGTACCGCATGGGTGACGGCGGGCCGGAAGCCGACTGGTGGTTGTACGAAGACCTGCAATGGCCGCACACGCGGCTCGGGGCGTGCGCGGGATTCGCGCCCGACGACGTGCAGGTGGTGCCGATCACGTACGACGAGATGCGTCCCGGTTGCTACGAGCGCGATGCGCGACTCGCCGACATGGATCTCAACTGGGTCGAGGCGTCGTTGTGCTTCCCCACGTTCCCTCGCTTCTGCGGGCAAACGTTCCTCGAGGCTCACGACAGGGATCTCGCCTTGCTGTGCGTACAGGCCTACAACGACTGGATGGTCGAGGAGTGGTGTGCCGATTCGACCGGCCGCCTGCTCCCGCTGTGCCTGATTCCATTGTGGGATCCGCAGCTCGCCGCCGCCGAGGTGCGACGCAACGCCGCGCGCGGCGTGCGCGCCGTGTGCTTTAGCGAGCTGCCTGCGAATCTCGCCCTCCCGTCGATTCACGACGCGAACCGGCACTGGGATCCGTTCGTGGCGGCGTGTGACGAGACCGGCACCGTCATCTGCATGCACAGCGGCTCCGGCTCGAAGATGCCGTCGACGTCGGCCGACGCGCCTCCGGCAGTCGGGTCGACGCTGACGCACGAGCTCGCCGAGGGATCGCTCGCCGACTGGCTGTTCTCCGGCTTGCTCGCGCGCTTCACCGACGTGAAGGTCACCTATTCGGAAGGTCAGATCGGCTGGATCCCGTACATCCTCGCCCGCGCGGATCGCATCTGGGAGCACAACCGCGGCTGGGCCGACGTGCGCGCGCTCGTGCCGGAGCCGCCGAGCACGTACTACTGGGGCCGCGTGTACGGGTGCTTCTTCGACGACGCGGCCGGTCTCGCCCAGCTCGACCGGATCGGTGCCGACCAGGTGACGTTCGAGACGGACTACCCCCATGCCGACGGCACGTGGCCACATAGCAAGGCCGTTGCCGAGCAACTGTTCGACGGCCTGGACCATGACACGGTGCGCAAGATCGTGCGCGACAACGCCCGCACGCTGTTCGGGATCGAGGAGTGATCGGATGACAAACCACGACGGGCGAATCGAGGTGCCCGACGCATCGGAGCTGCGCGATGACGTGGCGCAGCTGCTGCCGCTGATCGCGCCGCCCGGGCGAGAGCCGGCACGCACGATGGCCGTGCTCGCCCGGCAACCGGAATTGCTCACCCCGTTCCTCGGCTGGGCCGCCGCGCTCGCGCTGAACGGTGTGCTCGCACACCGTGATCACGAGCTGCTCGCGCTCCGCGTCGCGTCGAACTGCGGGTCGGAGTTCGAGTGGGTCGAGCACACGGAGTACGCGCGGTACGCCGGGCTGAGCGATGAGGAGATCGCGCTGGCCGCCAAACCTCTTGACGACGGGAACTGGACCGATGCCGAGCGCGCGTTGTTGCGAGCGGCTGACGAGCTGAACATCGATTGCGACATCTCCGACGCGACCTGGACCGCGCTCGCCGGACACTACGAGCCGCCCGCACTCGTGGAGATCCTGTTCGTGGTCGGTCAGTACACGATGCTGTCGATGGTCGCGAACGCGGCCGGGATCCCCGCGTGAGCGGGCCCGGCGTCGCGGTTGTCGGCACCGGATTCGGGTGCCTCACGCACGTGCGGGTGTTCCGCGCGGCGGGGTTCGACGTGCGCGCGCTCGTCGGTCGCGATCCCGAGAAGACCGGGGCGCGTGCGAAGCGCTTCGAGATCCCGCACGCCTGCACGTCGCTCACTGAGGCATTGAACCTCGCCGGTATCGACGCGATCACGATCGCGACGCCACCGCACACGCATGCACCGATCGCGCTCGCGGCGATCGCTGCCGGGAAGCACGTGCTGTGCGAGAAGCCGTTCACCCGCGACGCGGCCGAGGCGCGTGAGCTGCTCGCCGCGGCCGAGGCGGCAGGTGTCGTGCATGTGCTCGGCACCGAGTTCCGGTTCGCGCCGGGACGGGTGCTGCTCGCGCGTGCCGTACGCAGCGGTGCGATCGGCGAGCCGCGCCTCGCCACGTTCTTGTTGCACATTCCGATGCTCGCCGATTCCGCGGCCGAGGTTCCCGAGTGGTGGGCCGATCCGGCCGGCGGCGGTGGATGGCTCGCCGCCCAGGCATCACACGACATCGATCAGGTGCGCACGACGCTCGGCGAGTTTGCGAGCGTGAGCGCGAGCCTGCCGCGCGTCGCGGAACATCCGTGGGCTGTCGAGGACGGCTATCTCGTGCAGTTCCGGTTGCGTAGTGGCGTGGTCGGCATCATGCAGAGTGTCGCCTGCGATCGCGGGCCGATGCTGTTCGCGACGCGCATCGCAGGAACGCGCGGCACTGCGTGGGCGGAAGGCGATCGCGTTCGTCTCACCGATGCCGACGGCACGCGCGACATCCCGTGCCCGCCCGACGTGGCGGTGCCCGCTCCCGATCCTCCGCCCGCGGACCTGATGGTGACCGCGTACGACTTGCTGCACGCAATGGGGATCGACTTCGGCCCGTACACGCGTCTCGCCGAGACGTTCCGCGACCTGATTCTCGGCAACGACGTGCCCGCCGACCCCGCGCCCGCCACGTTCCACGACGGCGTCGCGACGATGGACGTCATCGACGCGATCCGGCGTTCAGCCGCGGAAGGCGTCTCCGTGGAGTTGCCCGGGTGACGGGCGTCGTCGTCGCGGGAACGGGCTTCGGGTGCTTCACGCATGTGCGTGCCCTGCGCGCCGCCGGTTTCGATGTCCATGCGGTCGTCGGACGCGATCCCGACAAGACCGCCGCGCGCGCCGAAGCCTTCGACGTGCCGCTCGGAAGCACGTCGTTCACGGATGCACTCACGTTGCCGGGCGTCGATGCGGTGACGATCGCGACGCCGCCCCACACGCACGCGACACTTGTACGCGAGGCGATCGCAGCGGGGAAGCACGTGTTGTGCGAGAAGCCGTTTGCACGCGACACGTCGGAAGCGCGCGCGTTGCTGGAGACGGCCCAGGCGGCGGGCATTGTGCATCTGCTCGGCACCGAGTTCCGGTTCGACACCGGGCAGGCACTCCTCGCGCGTGCAGTGAGCGACGGCGCGATCGGTGAACCACGTCTGGCGATGTTCCTGATGCACGTGCCGGTGCTGGCCGATGCCGATGCCGTGCTCCCGGCCTGGTGGGCAGACGCCGAGCAGGGCGGTGGGTGGCTCGGCGCGCACGGCTCGCAAGTCATCGACCAAATACGCGTCACCGTCGGCGAGTTCGAATCTGTCACCGCGTCAGTCGTTAACCTCGCCGATCGGAGCACGACAGCCGACGACGGCTTTGTTGTCCACTTCCGGTTGCACTCGGGCGTCTCGGGTGTCATGCAGAGCACGGCGGCCGACCGCGGGCGAATGCTGGTCGAGACCCGTGTGATCGGTTCGACGGGATCGGCGTGGATCGACGGTGTCGGCGACGCGGTGCACGTCGCCGACGCGCACGGGACGCGTCGGCTCCCGGTGCCCGACGATCTCCGCACCGCGCCTCCTGCTGCGCCGCCTGCGCACGTGCTCGAGACGACGTACGAGCAGATGGTCGGCCACGGGCTTGACCTCGGCCCGTACACGCGCCTCGCCGAGCACTTCCTGGCCCGCATCACCGACGCGCCGCCGCCGCCAGGACCCGATCCGGCAACGTTCGCCGACGGCGTCGCCGACATGGCAGTACTCGACGCCATGCGCCGCTCCGCCGCTCAGGGCCGGACGGTCTCTTGCGTGTAAACCGGATGCCGTTGCCAGCGGTTATCCAGATATATGCGCGGGGCTGACGAGTTCGAGGCGGCGTTCCCCCGGCTCCTCGAGCGTTGCCGTCGACACGCGAATCGGCTTGTTGGCGATGCTGCCGTCGCGGAGGACCTGGCCGCGGAGGCGCTTGCCCGCACGTACGCGCACTGGCCTCGAGTTCATGCCTACGACCATCTTGATGCGTGGGTTCTCAGGGTCGTCACGAATCTCGCCATCGACACACTTGCGAAACGGCGAATCCCTCTCGAGGTTCAAACGGCCGTCACGGGTGAGGACGCCGCCGTTCTGCGTGTCGCGCTCGCCCAGGCACTGAAGGCCTTGCCGCGCCGGCAGCGTGACGCCGTCGTCCTTCGGTATCTGGTCGACATGACCGAGGCTGACGTTGCGCTGGCACTCGGAGTTGCTCAAGGCACCGTGAAATCTCACCTTCATCGAGCAGTCGCGCGGCTACGGCAGCTGCTCGGGCCGGCCTTCGACACCCGCTTCGAGGACGTGTGATGAACAACGATCAATCCGAGATGGATCCGCGCACGGCGTACATCTTCGCGCGAGTGAAGAAACGTGGTCGTGTCTTGAGGCGGCGTCGTCTTATCGCACAGATCGTCGTCACGATCGCCGTTGTTGCCGTGCCGCTCACGGCATTCGCGCTGACCACCGGGGACTCGGATCGAACCGTCCGCGTTGCACATTCGTCCGATTCGACGACGCGGCCGCCGACCACGGTGAGCGCCCCGACAACCTCGACAACTCCGTCAACCACGAGTTCGAGCACAACAACACGAACGACGGTGCGGGCGTCAACACCCACGACGGTCCTTGTCTCGTGCAGGAACAGTCGCGATCCCGCGTGTGGTCCCTTCTACTACGACCCACCGCTAAGGAACGAGGCCGCGTCGCTGCAAGTCACGGCAGTGCAACCGAGTACACCCGCTGTAGGGCAGCGCGTCACCTTCATGCTGCGGGCGAGTGACCCCGACAGCTTCTTCGTGTCGGGCGGCTTCTGCGGGTCGGCGTCGTTTGGCGACGGCCGCTCGAGCGGCTGCGGACCATCTTGCGCGGGCACAGGCGATCGATATGGCGCGTGGGATCCGCCGCAGCCGCGGCCGAGTGACGTGACCTACGCGGTCGAACACACCTATGAGAAGAACGGCACGTACCGCGCCGAGTTTTCGATTGCCGCCGATGCCTGTGGCCCGCGCCTGTCACGCGCCTCGGCGTCCACCGAGGTACGCGTGTCGAAGAGGCGCGCATGAGCCATGACGGTGCCAGCGCGGGCTCCGTGTGCGGATGTACTCGTCTCTACACTTGCGGTGTGGTACCGGAGGGCTTTGACCCAGATCGCTGGGTGGTGCTGTCACGCACGATGAACATTCCGGGCCGATGTTTTCTGGGCGGCAACATGCACACGCACTACGGCCATTTTCATGCCTGGAGCGAAGACCTCGGGGATCTCGTGACCGTTGCGAAGCACGACGTCGTCGATGCGTCCCCGCTCGCGCGTGCATGGATCGACGGGTTTCTGGTCGGAAGCGAACCTCGCCTGCACGAGTACCTCGGCATCAGCGCCGACGAGGCCGGCAACATCGACCGCGATCAAGCTGCCTTTGTGCGTTGGCGCGCCGACATGGCTGTGGCTCGTGACCGAGGCTGGATGCCGATGCTCCGACTCCGGCCGTCTTCGCCAGTTCCGGCCGACGCCGAGCACCTTGAGCCATGGTGTTGGGTCGGTGGCGAGTTCTGGGCGTGGCGCAACGGGACATGGGGCGTTGTAGACCCCGCGCCTCCAATGCGAGATGGGTACCTCGCAAGCTCGATCTGCGAGAGTCGTAAGCACTGCGATTTGGCCATGTTCGGTGCGTACGCCATTTGCATGGACTGCGGCGACGCCACGGAAATCGAACTGGACGAGACGGACGAGTCGCTCAACGACGGCTGACAAGCCGAGGACAACCTCGGCCGCGCATATGACTGCCATACGTGGCGCGCTGGCGGAAATAATGCATCCGTATCGGTCGGCGCCTACGCGATGATGTCGGAATGGAATGGCCGAGCGATGACAACCGACGCCATGCGCCGCTCCGCCGCCGAGCAACGGACGGTCGCAGTCGAGTCATGACCGTCGCCAGGCAACGAGCGCCGCAATGAAGGGTGAGGCGACAAGCACCACATTGCCGGCGAGCGTGAAGAGCGCGCCTGCTGTGCCCGAGATCGGCTGGACCCCCTTGCACTCGCTGCCGCCGCCGAAGCAAAGCTTCGTCTGAAGGGCGCTGCCGATCGTCGCGAGCACCACCGCGACGCCGATCCCGGCGGCCAGGACGAGCGCCGGTACGAACCACTGTTTCGTTCTTGTCATGATCGGATGCTCGACCGGAACCTCCGGTCGCGATATCCGGGTCTGCCCCCAGCTTGGTCTGGGGCAGGCCCGTAACCTGCGCCCATGCCCACAAAGGAAGGCCCAATCCCGCCGTTTCCCGACGGCGCCGATCCCGACGAGTACGACCGCTTGCGCCGGCGGGTGTTGTGGACGATGCCGTCGGGGCTCTACGTCGTCGGCAGCACCGACAAGGGCACGCGCCGCAACGGCATGACATTGAATTGGGCGACCCAGCTGTCGTTCGATCCGAAGTGGCTCGGCATCAGCGTCGAGCGTACGGCGGTTACGCACGAGTTGGTCGAGGCGTCCGGAGTGTTCAGCCTGTCCCTCATCGACCGCGAGGACCGCGCGATTGTCCGCAAGTTCACCAAGCCCGTCGACGTCGATCTCGAGGCCCGCACCTTGAACGACTTCCCGTACATCGACGGCCCGGTCACGAGCGCGCCCGTCCTGTCGCAAGCCGTCGCGTATGTGGAATGCGAGGTCCGCCAGCCGGTGCCGGTCGGCAACCACACGTTGTTCCTCGGCGAGATCGTGAACGCCGCGTTCCTCAAGGACGAGGAGACGCCCGTCCTCCGCATGGAGGACACGAGAATGAACTATGGCGGTTAGCCCAACGGGAGTCGTTTCCCGGGAGCGGCGACGGGTTGCCCCTTGAACTTCCGGTGATATGCGGCGAGCTGGGTCACCGCCTCGGCGCGGCTGTTCGCGACCGGCGAGCTCTGCTCCCCGTCGCGGTGCTGCCAGTACCAGCGGCCGTACGCGGTGGCGACCTTCCCGATGCTCACGCTTGAGCCGTCGAACTCGAGGCGCACCTCGACCGTGCTCCGCGTCAGCGGGACGATGCGAACGTGGCTCGCCGGTGTCGGGTTCGTCATAGGCCGACCTACTTTCCTCGAGAGGGCGCGTTCTTCTGTCGCGTCGTAGGCTTCGGCGCATGGCCGACATCACCGCAGGTCACCAGCTCGATCAGGCACCGCCCCGTGGCCTATTTCACAACTGGCGGTACGTCCTCGCGACGACCAACCCGCCCAAGGGCCGTCTCGACCCGGTCTCGAAGTGGCTGTACCTGACCCGGGCCGGGGTGCTGCCGATGACGCTCGTTGCGGCGGCCGTCGCCGGTCTCCTTGCCGTCTATCGCGATGACAACGTGTCGTGGGGATGGTTCGCACTGGCGGCGCTCGGCATCGTCGGCGCCCACATGGCGAACAACTTGATGAACGACCTGTTCGACCTCGAGGTCGGCACCGACCGCGAGGACTATCCGCGCAACCTCTACTCGCCGCATCCGGTGCTGTCGGGCGTTATCACTCGCAAGGGTCTCGCCGCGTGTGCGTTGGTGGTGAACGCGATCTGCCTCGCGATCATGATCGTGCTCACTGTCGCGCGGGGCTGGCCGATCGTCGCGTTCGCCCTCGGCGGTTTTCTGCTGTCGGCTGCGTACACCGCACCGCCGTTGCGGCTCAAGAAGCACGGGCTCGGAGAGCCGACAGTCCTCGTCGTGTGGGGGCCGCTGATGGTCGGCGGCACGTACTACGCCGCGACCGGCCACATTCCGGCGGCGGTGTACCTCGCGTCGCTGCCGTACGCGCTCCTGTGCACGACCGTGCTGATGGGCAAGCACATCGACAAGATCCCGTGGGACGCAGCCGACGGCACGCACACGTTGCCGGTCATCATGGGTGAGGCCGCGGCGCGCCGCCTCACCCAAGCCATGTTCGTCACCTTCTACGTGTCGATCGTCGCGCTCGTGATCGCCCGGGTGCTGCCGGTGGCGTCGCTACTGGTCGTCCTCGCGCTGCCCGTGCAACGCCGCGCGTTCCAGGCCTACAACAAGCCCAAGCCTGAGAAGTCCCCGATGCCGAACCCGGTGTGGCCGCTGTACTTCGCGGCAATCTCGTTCCTCGTGACGCGACGCGCGGGCGGGCTGTTCGTGCTCGGGCTGATCATCGGCGCGATTCTCGGCTGGTGAGCTCCCGCAGCGGAGGCGACAGCGAAGAGACCGAAGGGACGCGGAGCGCGGAGCCGACCCATTCGTAGAGGCCGCGACCTCGCCCTCGCCGCGCTCGGTGCGTTCTCGTTCGGGTGCACGATTCTGTTCAGCCGGACCGTTGCACGCGACGGCCTGGCCCCGAGCGTTGCGCTCGGCATCCGGTTCGCATGCGCAGGCGTGCTCCTGCTCGGCGTGCTCACCGCGCTCAGGCGACCCCCGTTGCCGCCGCTCGGTGAACGGTTCCGCGCGATCGGACTCGGTTTCTTCCTGTACGCCACGGAGTCGACGTTCTTCTACATGGGACTCGAGCGGGGAACCGCGGCCGCGGTCGCGCTCATCTTCTACGCGTACCCCGCAGTTGTCGCGCTCGCGGAAACTCTGATGGGCGCGACTCGACTGCGCCGCGCAAACGCTCGTTGCGCTCGTGCTCGCGATCTCGGGCAGTGCGATCGTCGCGGTCGGGGGCGGCCGAGTGGCGATCAGCGCCACCGGCGTGCTGTGCGTCTGCGGATCATCTCATGTTCTCCACGTACGCGATTGCGAGCGACCGGCTGTTGCGGCGAACGGATTCGCTAACGGCCGCGACATGGACGGCGATCGGCGCGTCCATCGGTGTGTTGTCGTTCGGCGCGGTCCGGGGACAGCTCGAAGCGCCAACGGCCCACGCGATGACCGCGATCATCGCCAACGGGTTCGCGACCGCGAGTGCGTTCACACTCTGGTTCGTCGTGCTCAACCGCCTCGGCCCGACCCGAACCGGGATCTGCATGGCCCTCGAGGCGGTCACCGGCGTCGTGCTTGCCGCGCTCTCTACTCCAGCCTCGGTCGAGCTGCAAGAGACGGCGTCGCCGCCGTAGTGATACGGAGTTACGCTGCGCAGCGAACAACGTGGGGACCGAGGAGGCCATGGTGATTCCGAGCACGATGCAGGACTTCCCGCTCACGATCGCGGCGATCTTGAGGCATGGGCGCCGCGTCTACGCCGAGAGCGAGTGCATGACGTGGACAGGCGACGGCAGCCGCACCGCTACATACGCGCACGTCGCCGACGACGCCGACCGCCTGGCCGCCGGGCTCACGAAGCTCGGCGTGCAGTCCGGCGACCGTGTCGGCACCTTCTGCTGGAACACCTCCGAGCACCTCTCGGCGTACCTCGCGATCCCGGCAATGGGCGCGGTGCTCCACACGCTCAACATCCGCCTGTTCGCCGAGCAGCTCGCGTACGTCATCAACCACGCCGAAGACAAGGTCATCATCCTCGACGACTCGCTCATTCCCGTGCTCGCCAAGGTCGCGTCCGAGTTGAAGACCGTCGAGCATTTCATCGTGATCGGCGACGGCGACGCGTCGCCGCTGGGCGACGTGCACGTGCTGCGCTGGAGCGAGCTCCTCGCCGCCGAGCAACCCGGGTTCGAGTACCCGGAGGTCGACGAACGCCAAGCGGCGGCGATGTGCTACACGTCCGGCACCACGGGCAACCCCAAGGGCGTGGCGTACTCCCACCGCAGACGCGTTCCTGCATTCGCTCGTCGTAACGACGCCGAACGGGCTCGGACTTTCGGAACGCGATCGCGTGCTCACGATCGTGCCGATGTTCCATGCCAACACGTGGGGCCTGCCGTACGCCGCGTTCATCTGTGGCGCGTCGCTGATCATGCCCGAGCGCTATCTGCAAGCCGAGCCGCTCATGCGCATGACCAAAGAGCTGCGGCCCACCTGCTCCGGCGCGGTGCCGACGATCTGGGCCGACATCTACAGGTACGGCGAGGAGCACGAGATCGACGTGTCGTCGCTGCGCATGATCGTCTGCGGCGGCTCCACGGTACCACGCTCCTTGATGGAGAACTTCGAGAACAAGTACGGCTTGCGCATCATCCAAGGGTGGGGCATGACCGAGACGTCGCCGCTCGCGACCGTCGCGCACCCGCCCGCGTCCTGCGAGATCGGCGCGTCCGACGAGATGGACTGGCGCGCGACTGCCGGGCGCATCCTCGGCGGTGTCGAGCTGCGTATCGTGGACGATCAGGGCGAGCCGTTGCCGTGGGACGACGAAGCGGTCGGCGAAGTCGAAGTCCGGGGCCCGTGGATCACCGCGAGCTACTACAAGGATCCCGCACCCGAGAAGTTCGACAACGGCTGGTTGCGTACGGGCGACGTCGGTGCGGTAAACGCCAAGGGGTTTGTCCGGCTCACCGACCGCGCCAAGGACGTCATCAAGTCCGGCGGTGAGTGGATCAGCTCGGTCGAGCTCGAGAACCACCTGATGGCGCACCCCGACGTGATCGAAGCCAGCGTCATCGGCGTGCCCGACCCGCGCTGGGACGAGCGGCCGCTCGCCTGCGTTGTCCGCAGGGACGGCACGACCGTCGGGTGCGAAGAGCTCGCCCAGTTCCTTGCGACGAAGGTCGCGAAGTGGCAAGTGCCGGAGCGCTGGAGCTTTATCGACGAGGTGCCGAAGACATCCGTGGGCAAGTTCGACAAGAAGGTGCTGCGCGCCCGCCACGAGAAGGGTGACCTCACGGTCGTGCGGACGCAGTGAAGCCAGGGATGGCGCAACGAGGGAGCCATGGAGATCGTGCGGACGCAGTGAAGCCAGGGATGGCGCAACGAGGGAGCCATGGAGGTTGAGTCCATCGGCTGAGCAACCAACGGTCGAGGCCGCGCCCGCGGCAACCGTGGTGTTGTTGCGCGACGGTGTTGCCGGGCTCGAGGTGTTGCTCGCGCGCCGATCGTCGAACCTTGCGTTTCATGGCGGTGCGTGGGTCTTCCCCGGCGGCCGTATCGACCCCGAGGATTATGGCGACTCGCCCGCGGATCTGGAAGCCGCCGCGCGCCGGGCCGCGGTGCGCGAGGCCAAGGAAGAAGCCGGTGTCGACGTGGACGGGTCGACACTCGTCCACGTCTCGAACTGGACGACGCCGGAGATCTCACCCAAGCGGTTCGCGACGTGGTTCTTCGCCGGGCCGGTCGCGGGCGGTGACGAAGTTGCCGACGGTGCCGAGACCGAAGCATTGCAATGGTTCGGTGCCGACGAGGCGCTCTCGGCGCGCGCGGCGGGCGAGATCGAGCTTGCGCCGCCCCAGTACGTGACGCTGCTTGAGCTTCGGCGGCACCGCAGTGTGGACGACGCAATGGAGGCGATGGCCGCGGCGCCAATCGTCGACTACACGCCGCGCTTCCATTTCATCGACGGCGGTGGTGCGGTGTGCGTGTACACCGACGACGTGGCCTACCACGACCTCGGCCTCCTCGACGCGGAAGGTCCCAGGCATCGCCTCTATCTCCGGGACGACACCTGGGACTATGTCCGAGACTGTCAGTAATCAGCTGGGTTGCGGCACGATGCGAATGTAGGGCTTGGGCGACTTCCAGTCACCGAAGACCTCTTTCGCCTCGTCGTTGGACACCGAACCGGCGATAATGACGTCCTCACCCTGGTTCCAGTTCACCGGCGTCGCGACGCGGTGCTTGGCGGTGAGCTGGAGTGAGTCGATGACCCGCAACACCTCGTCGAAGTTCCGACCGGTGGTCATCGGATAGACGAGGATCAGCTTGATCTTCTTGTCCGGGCCGATCACAAACACGTTGCGAACCGTCTGGTTGTCGGCGGGCGTGCGCGTCTTGGCGTCACCCGACGTACTGGCCGGCAACATTCCGTAGAGCTTCGACACGTTGAAGTCGGCGTCGCCGATGATCGGGAAGTTGGGCGCAGTGCCCTGCGTCTCCTCGATGTCACGGGCCCAGGCCTCGTGATCGCCGGTGGCGTCCACGGAGAGGCCGATGACCTTGACACCGCGGCGGTCGAACTCGGGCTTGATCTTGGCGACGTAGCCGAGCTCGGTGGTGCAGATCGGCGTGAAGTCCTTCGGGTGCGAGAACAAGACGCCCCAGCTGTCGCCGAGCCAGTTGTGAAAGTTGATCTTGCCCTCAGTGGTCTCGGCCGTGAAATTCGGGGCTTCGTCGCCCAGCTGCAGCGCCATCGTGATACCTCTTCTTCGTCGTGTCGGAAGACGCGCAGGCTAGATCCCGCACGCCGTGAAAAGCGAGTGCGCAAGTCGGGATTCCCAACCGCGTACGCGTCGGTAATGTTCCAGGCCCGTGTCGTCCCCGCCACCCACCCGCCGCCGCGTGCTCGCCGGCCGGGTGCGCCGGCTCGCGGTCGACACGCAACCGCTGCGCACGTCACGCGACTTCCGGCTGCTGTGGACCGGCGAGATGATCTCGCAGATCGGCAGCCAGGTGACGCTCGTCGCCTTGTTCGTCCAGGTGTACGAGCTCACGCACTCCTCGGCGGCAGTGGGCCTGATCGGCGTCGTGCAGCTGGCGCCGATGGTGCTGGTGTCGATCGGTTTCGGCCCGCAGATCGACCTCCGGGACCGGCGGTTGCTGCTCATCGCGGCCCAGCTGGGCCTGATGCTGTCGTCGGTCCTGCTGCTCGCCGGTGCGATCGCGGGCCAGCCCCCGCTCGCACTCGTGTACGGCGCGGCCGCGCTGAACGCGGCGTTCGTGTCAATCTCGATGCCGACCCACGCGGCGATGACGCCGAACCTCGTCCCGTCCAACATGTTCGCCCAGGCGGCCGCGCTCAATCAGGTGATGTGGAACGGCGCCGGTGTCGTCGGACCCGCGCTCGGCGGCGTCGTCGTCGGACAGTTCGGCCTGCCCTGGGCGTATGGGATCGACGTCGTGACCTACGTGGTCGCGGTGGGCTTCGCCTTGGCCCTGCGTTCGCAGCGTCCAAAGCGCGACGGTCCCGTCGACGACGACGACCGCGGTTGGGCGGCAGTGCGCAACGGGCTGCGTTATTTGAAAGGAAAGCGAGTTCTGCAATCAACCTTCACCGTCGACATTGTTGCGATGGTGTTCGGCATGCCGCGCGTGCTGTTCCCGGTGCTCGCCGACAAGCAATTCCATCGCGGACCTGAGGCGGTGGGCTGGCTGTTCAGCGCCGTTGCGCTCGGAGCCCTGATCGGAGCGCTGAGCTCGGGCTGGGTCGGCCGCATCCGTCGTCACGGCCTTGCGATCCTGGTCGCGGTGATGGTGTGGGGCGCGGCGATCACTGCGTTCGGCCTGAGCGGTGACCGTCTGTGGCTCGCGCTCGTGTGTTTGGCGGTCGCAGGAGGTGCCGATGTCATCTCGGCAGTTTTCCGCTCAACGCTGCAGGCGCTCGTCGTTCCTGACGCGCTGCGCGGTCGACTGTCGGCCTTCAACATCTTCATCGTCGCCGGCGGACCACGCCTCGGCGACCTCGAGGGTGGGCTCGTCGCGAGCGCGTTCACGCCCACCGTCTCGGTCGTGTCGGGCGGCTTGTTGTGCCTCGCGGGTGTCGCGGTAATCGCGCTGACCGTTCCACGCTTCGCACGCTGGCATATCGGCGATCCGCCCTGATTGACCACGCGAGCCAAGCGCGATTGACTGCGGTTAATGGCGGGGTATTCGGGGACGCCTCTCGCAAGGAAGCTCGGAATCAAACCCGGCGCGCGTGTTGCCCTTGTGCGTGCGCCCGACGGCTTCGAAGAGACGCTCGAGCCTTTGCCGGACGGCGTGCGCGTGCGAACGCAAGCGCGCGCAGAGCAGGACGTTGTGTTGTTCTTCGCGACGCGCGTCGCCGAGCTCGAACGACGCTTCGACGGACTTGCGAACGCGATCGCGCCCAATGGCGGCCTGTGGATCGCGTGGCCCAAGCGAACGGCCAACGTTGCCACCGACTTCCGCGAGAGCGTCGTGCGAGAACTGGGCCTCGCGCACGGCCTCGTCGACAACAAGGTCTGCGCGGTCGACGAGGTGTGGTCGGGGCTTCGGTTCGTCGTCCGGCTCAAGGATCGCCCGAGCCGAAACGGGCGCGCGCGCTGAGTCTCTCGTACAGATCGAGCACCAGCGAGGCGTTATCGAGCAGGGGGCAATCGGGGTGGACCGTGCGCGTGCGTTCCTGTTCGCCGCGTGCCTGCGCATTCTCGAAGAGGCGCGCGAAACGCGACAGCTCGGTAGCGCGCGCGGCTTCCGGGCGCCCGCGGAGTCGCCCTGTTCCGCGAGCATCCACGCGTGGAGTCCGCGAAACGCTTCGGGTTCGGTCGGCACCGCAAGGGCGTGGTGCGCCCAGTGCAACGGGTGGCGTCGTCATCGTTGACCAGGAAAGTCCACGCAATCCGAGCCGCGGCGGCCGCCGCATCAGCGCGTACCACTCGCGCCACGCTTCACCGATGTCGGCGCGCTCGAACTGTGGTTCCAGCTCCACGGGCGCGACTCGCGACTCGACGGCCGCGAGCGCGCATGCATGGAGAAGCACTGCACACGCGGATCCGTCCGAAAACTGCGCAGACAACTCTTCAGCCAGATCGAGCGCGAGCTCGAACGGACCGGCCCTGCAGGCGTCGGATCCAACCGTCAACGCTTCCTGAAGCGCACCCGCTCGCTCACGTCCGCGATACGTTCGTGTTCAGGCGCCCATCCTCGGGCGCACGCGAGGCTCGTCAAGGCATCCTCGAAGTCGTGCATGCGCGCCCATGCCGCGGCGTGCAAAGCCCACCGCTGGAGCTGCACGCGCGTCGTCATGACTCCCGGCGGCTCACGCTCGAGATCGGCCCGTGCCGATCTGTGATCGCCCATGTTGAGCAACGCGGTGCGACGACACTCTGAGTCTGATGGGCGTTGTGCGGCACGCCGGACTCGGCTCGCCGCCCACGTGAGAGCTGCGTCGTTGTTACCGACGCCAAGTTGTTGTAGCGCGACAAACACACTTGCAAGAGCTCGCGGATGTATACAACGGTCGTCGAGCGCGGCGTGATCGAGCGCGAACACCGGCGCGAGCAGCTCACCTGCCCGCGGCCAGTCGCAGGGTCTTCCGCCCCTTTCGTCCGTTTTATACACTAGTGGGATGCGCGGGGGAGGAAAAGGGGCGATCGGCGACCTGGCGTGGGTCACATCGATCCTGGTGCTGGCGTTGCTGCGTCCCGACCTCGCCGTCGCCAACGTGGTGACGTGGTTTGCGATCGTCGCCGTCCACGAGTTCGGGCACGCCCTTGCCGGGCGTTGGGTCGGCTACCACGTACAGGCGGTCACGATCGGGATCGGGCCGTCCGCCTCGCACCGCGTCGGACAGACGGTCATCCGCATCGGCCTCTTGCCGCTCGGAGGCTTCACCCGTTGCACGCCGGGAGATCGCGAGCCGAGTACCGCGCGGACGATGTTCGTGCTGGCGGGCGGCGCGTGCGCGCAAGCGGTCCTCGTCGCGGTCACGCTCGCGTGCTGGGCCGGCACCGCCTTTGGCACGCGCCTGCTGATCATCAACGGGCTCGTACTCGTCATGAATCTGCTCCCGTACACCACGAAGGGATACGGCGCGCCCCTCGCGACCGACGGACTTCAGCTTCTGCGAGCGTTCCGCGCGCGACGTCGCCCCGCTGATGGCCGAGTTCCGACGCGCATACCAGGATGGCAACATTCCGCGGGCGTACGGTGCGGTGGTCGAGACAATGAAGCGAGCGCCCATGCAACGCGCTCAGCTCTCGCTGCCGCTGAGCGCCGTGTTCATCGCGGCTGGCGAAACCGAACGAGCGCTTGCGACGCTGGCGTCCGTCGATCTGCATGCGTACCCCGAACTTCGGGTTCCGGTGCTGAACAACCGTGCGTACGCGAAACTACGGTCAGGTGCTCCCGAGTTGGAGCAAGAGGGGTGCAAAGAGGCGCGCGTTGTGTTCGAACTGGCTCCGGAGGCGGGCTTCGTACGCGGGACGTGGGCGGAGGCGCTCGTCGTGCGCGGTGATCCCGCGGCTGCGCTGGCAATGCTCGACTCCATCGGTGACGGCGATCAGTCCCGCGCGACCCGCGCGGCGCGGGCGCTGACGCGAGGGCGCGCACTCGTGGCGTTGGGTCGCGAGCACGAAGCAGCGCACGCGTTTGCCGAGGCCGAAGCCTGGACGCCGCTGCAAGTTGCCGTGATGCGGGAACGAGCTCCCGCTGTGGGTTCAGCTGGCGCGGGTGAGCGGGACTGAGGCCGCGTACTCGCCGCCGGCGAACTGCACTGTCGCGTCGGGTGAGACCTTGCGGAGCAGAGCAAGTGCGGCGCGGTTGTCGGGGAGCATTGTCGCGACGAAGCGTTCGTACCCCCGAGCCTTGGCGACCATTCCGAGCCGGCGCGCCAAGAGCGAGCCGAGGCCACGGTGTTGCCACGCGTCTACGACGGTCAACGCGATCTCAGCTTCGGTGGCTCCCGGTTTGGCGTCGTAGCGCGCGACGCCGACGATCTCATCGCCGTCGAGTGCCACCAAGGCGTCACGACGAGCGTGGTCCACGTCGGCGAGCCGGAGCAACGCGGCCTGCGGCGGCCGTGTGATCGGCGAGAAGAACCGGTAGTGCACGCTTCGGGGCGACAACTGCGTGAACAGGCGCTCGAGCCCGGCCACGTCGGTGATCGCGATCGGCCGCACGGTCAATGTCGTGCCGTCGATGCACATCGTGTCGATCGCCGGGCGAGCCCGTGCGTCGCTCATGACCGATTCCTCGTGATCATGCACGTCGACGTCGCGTGCGCGTACAGGGTGCCGGCGTCGTCGTAGACACGCGCGTCCGTTGTTGCAACGCGGCCGCCGCTGTACACGACGCGACCTTCCGCGTGGATGCGCCCGGTTGCGAGCGTGATCGGGCGCACGTAGTTCGTCTTGAGCTCGAGTGTGGTGAAGTTCGCGTCGGCGTCGAGTGTCGATGACACCGCGCAGCCCATTGCCGTGTCGACGAGCGTCGCGACGATCCCGCCGTGCATCGTGCCCATCGGGTTTTCGTGCAGTTCGTCTGCGATCATCGAGAACACCGTGCGACCGCGCTCCAACTCGTCCAGCGAGAGACCGAGCATCGCGGCCGCGGGCGGAGGCGCGACTTCGCCCCGCTTGATCGCCGCGAGTCGCTCGTAACCGTCGAGCCCGCGCAACCGGAATCGTCCGCGTGCGGGATCGGTCCAGGTGATCGTCCGGGAACGGGTGCCTTCGGAGAGGGGGGTTTCGAGAGCCGTCATTGCGTCGCCTCCTTGTTGTTGCTCTTGGCGCTCCGCGTCGCGCCGCTAGGCCCCGGCTCGCTGCTCGGCGGGATACCCGCCTCGCGGGCGCTCGCCTCCTGAACAATGCGGAGTGTTTCGACGTGGGCGACCAGGTGGTCGACCACGTGGTCCATGTGTGCCGGGTCGTCGTACAGGCGAGCCAGCATCAGCGCGCCCTCCAACGCGGCCGTGATCGTCGACGCGAGCGCGTACGGGTCGATGTCGTCGCGCAGCGTGCCGTCGGCCTTGCCGTCCTTGACGATGCGACCGACAAGCCGGTGCCACAGCGTCATTGACTGCCGGGCGCGGTCGCGGAGGTCGGGGTGGGTGTCGTCGGCCTCGATCGCGGTGTTCATGATCGGGCAGCCGCCTTCGATCGCCGGGGTTCGGGCGGACTTGCTGAACGCCCGGATCATGCGGATCAAGCGGTCGATCGCGTCGGTGGCGCCGTCCTGGGAACGGGCGAGGTGCTCGGTCACGCACGTCATCGCGAAGTCGTAGGCCTCGAGTGCCAGCTGCTCCTTGGAGCCGAAGTGGTTGTAGATCCCGCCCTTTTCGAGGCCGGTGGCGTCGATGAGGTCACGGAGCGAGGCACCGACATAGCCCTGGCGGTTGAACACCGGCGCGGCCAGCTCGACGATCCGCTGCCGGGTGCGCTCGCCCTTGGTGCCGGTGCCGACCACGTTCCCGCCTTCCGTCGCTCGCCAGTCGAAAAAACCGACCGGTCGGTCTGATTATGGGGATCCCGGCAGCAAGTGTCAAGGGAGTTTCCCTTCGAACCTGCGTCACTCCGCTGGCTGTCGGACGCCTCACTGACGCAGGTTCGGCTTAGGGTCGGGTCGATGTGCGGTCGCTATGTCTCGGTGTCATCGCCGACGATCCTCGCCGAGCGGTTCCGCGTGGAAGAGGTGCGCGTCGAGGTCACCGAGCCCAGCTACAACGTGACGCCCCGGGCCGAGGTGCCGGTCGTCGCGGTCAGCCAGGGTCGGCGGGTGCTGGACGTTGTGCGCTGGGGGCTCGTGCCCTCCTGGGCGAAGGACCTGAAGATCGGTGACCGTCAGATCAACGCCGCGCCGAGCGAATCCAGACCGCCAACGCGTACAAGCGGGCGTTCGCGAAGCGCCGCTGCATCATCCCCGCCGACGGCTTCTACGAATGGCAGGCGATCGAATCCGACGCACAGAGGAAGGTCAAGCAACCGTGGTTCTTCCGCCGGCGGGATGGTGAGCCGCTCGCGTTCGCGGGGCTGTGGGAAATCTGGCACGACCGCGCGCAGGGCGACGACGCGCCGCGCGTTCGCTCGTGCGTCATCATCACGACCGAAGCGAACGCGCTCGTGCAGCCGGTCCACGAACGCATGCCAGTCGTGTTGCCGGAGTCGGCGTGGGCCGAGTGGCTTGATCGCGACAACCACGACGTCGAGAGGTTGCAACGGTTGTTGGTGCCCGCTCCGGTGGACGACCTCGAGGCGTGGCCGGTCACCAAGCTCGTGAACAAGCCGGAGAACAATGGCCCCGAGCTCGTCGAGCCCGCGCCGGTAGTGTCGACGTCTTGATGGAACACAAAGAGTACGCGCACGCCATCCGGCGCGAGGGACTCGCACTCGCGGCGGCCGCGCGCAGCGGCGGGTGTCGACGCCGACGTGCCGTCGTGTCCCGAGTGGAAGGTCGCCGATCTCCTCGGCCACGTCGGGCGGATACACCGGTGGGTGACGCGCATCCTTGTCGACCGGTCGACCGACCGCGGGAAGCACTGGTCGGAGGCGGAGCCACCTCCCGTGGAGCAGCTGCTCGACTGGTATGAGCAAGGGGTTGCGCCGCTCACGGATGCGCTCGTCACCGCCGGACCGGCCGTCGAGCTCTGGTCCTGGACCCCCGACAAGACCTCGGGATTCTGGGCCCGGCGGCAGGCCAACGAGACGGCGGTGCACCGCTGGGATGCGCAACTGGCGGGCCGTGCGCCCCAGCCCGTCGTCCGCGATCTCGCCCTCGACGGCATCGACGAGTTCTTCGGGCTCATCCCGTTCTGGCCGTGGGCTGATCGTGTGCGCGGGAACGGTGAGACGCTGCATTTCCATTGCACCGACGGCGACGGCGAGTGGCTCGCGCGTCTTCACCGCGACGGGGTGGTCATCACGGCCGAGCACGCGAAAGGCGACGTCGCCGCGCGCGGCTCGGCCTCGGACTTGTTGCTGTTCCTCTACGGGCGCGTGCCGGCCGAGGACCTCGAGGTGTTCGGCGACGCGTCGCTGCTCGCGCGCTGGCGCGAGCTCGTCAGTTGGTGACCGCGATCGCGGCGCGGAGCACGTCCAGCACGTGCTCGCGGCGCACGTCGAGTGCTTCGGGTGCTAGCGGATCGGTGTCGAGCAAGCCGCTCATCAACTGGCCGTCCGACAGGTAGGACAACACCGCTCCGTATCCCGTGAGCAACAGCTGGCGCGCGTCGTAACGTCGCAGCCGGCCTGCGTCCATCTCGCGTTCGAGGAACGCGGCGCCGCGTTCGAACAACGGCTTCAGCAAGACGTTCAGCTCTTCGCGCAGGATCGGTCCGCCTTCGAGCGCGGCCCAGCGAACAAGGCGCACGAAGTCGGGGCGGTCCTCGAAAAACTGGAACGCCGCGCGCAGCATTCGTTCGACCTGAGGCCAGCCCTCGCGTGTTCCTTCGATCGCCTGCTCGACGAGCGCGGTCCAGCCGGCCAGCGACTCGATCAACACCGCGCGGTAGAGCGCTTCCTTCGACGGGAAGTGATGCAGCACGCTCGGCCGCCGAATGCCCACCTCGTCGGCGATCTCGTTCAGGCTCGTGCCCGAGTAGCCATGCTCAGCAAACCGCTGGGAGGCGACTTCGAGGATGAGATCGCGCGTAGTCAGTGTCGAGCCAGCTGGGAGCACGACGACAGTCTACCGACTGGTCGGTAGTACCATTGGTCCCGTGCCGATATCGCATTTGCTTGCGGCGGTCGCAGCGGCGTTCGTCGTGACGGAGCTCTCGATCGTCATCACGACGGTATATCTGCATCGCGCCCTCGCGCACCGTGCCCTGACGGTGCACCCGATCGTCGCGACGCCGTTCCGTTTCGTCATCTGGATCACGACGGGTATGCGACCGCGAGAGTGGGTCGCGGTGCATCGAAAGCATCACGCGGCGACCGACACCGCCGATGATCCGCACAGCCCGGCAGTCGTAGGTTTTTGGCGGGTACAGCTCGGCAACGTCGGTCTGTACAAGCGCGCAGCCTCCGACCCGGCAAACGTGCGCAAGTACGCGCGCGACATCCGTACCGACCGGCTCGACCGGGTGGCATTCGACTACAGCCTGTTGGGACTCTCGATCGGCATCGCGATCCTCGTGGTAACGACGTGGGCGCTCGGCTTCGGTCTCGCAGTCGGTTTCCTCGCCGCGGGGATCCACGCCGTCACGTACGTGATGCTCTCGGGTGCAATCAACGCGGTCGGCCACAAGTACGGCGCGCAGCCGTACAAGAACTCGGCAACGAACATGCAGTCGCTCGCACTCGTGACCGGGGGCGAAGGGCTGCACAACAACCACCACGCAGCGCCGACCTCGGCGCGCTTCTCACTTGGACGCGGCGAGCTCGATCCGGGATGGTGGTTAGTACGGCTGCTGGTAACGCTGCGCCTCGCGCACGTCCGTCACGAGGACGTGCACCTCAAGTCCGCCGCGTAGCTCTCAGCCGCGCCAGCCCGCGGATGACGTCCGGGAGTTGTTCGGGGCCGCAGAACAGCGCGGGGGCCGGTGTGGTGACACCGTTCTCCATGTAGCGGAGGATGTGCTCGCGGCACGCTTCGGGCTTGCCCCACACGAGCAATTCGTCGACGACGTGATCGGGGATCGATTCCGATGCCGCTTTGCGGTCACCTTCCTTCCACAGTCGCCACAGGTCCTTGAGTTCCTCGCCGCGTCCGAGCCACTCGTGGAAGGCCGCGTACACCGGCACCGTCAAATACGACACGATCGCGCGCTTGCCGACGGCGCGCGCCATCCCGGCGTCGTCGACCGGAAGCACGAAGATGCGCGCCACGATCTCTTTGCCTTCACCGACGTGCGGCACGACGGTCTTCACGTCGTCGGCCGACAGCCAGTTGATGATCGCGCCGTCGCCTTCGCGTCCCGCGAGGCGCAACATGCCTTCACGCAACGCGGCGACGAGGATCGGCGGCTGCTCGGCTACAGGGATCCCGAGCCGGAAGCCGCGCACGCGAAACGTCTCGTATTCCTCGTCGACCTTCTCGCCGGTGAGCGCCGTGCGCAAGAAGCGCAACGTGTCGCGCACACGCTGGTACGGCTTGTCGAACGTCAGGCCGTTCCACCGCTCGACGATGACGTCCGAGGACGTGCCGATGCCGAGCGCGAAGCGTCCGGGCGCGGCCTGGCACATGGACGCGACCGTCGACGCCAGCGTGTGCGCGCCGCGGGTGTACGCGGGAACGATCGCAGTGCCGAACCGGAGCTCCGGCGCCCACTGGGCGGCAACCGCCAGTGGGATGAACGCGTCGTAACCGCCTGACTCGGCCGACCACAGGTCGGTGTAGCCGAGGTCGACGAGCTGGCGCACGACCTCGCGTTGGTCGACGAGTGGGATGCCGTCGAACGGGAACGTGATGCCGTAACGCTGGGGAACCGATGCCGTCATGCTTTCCACTCCTGGCGGCTGCGCCGCCGGGCCGTTGGGCCACGCTCGCTGCTCGGCAGGGTACCTGCCTCGCTTCGCTCGTTCATCGCCGGATGTCGCCTTCGAGCTCGGTGAGCGGTGCGTCGCGGTGGGCCCGGACGATCGTCGACTGGCTGGCCGTGCCGAGCAGTGTGCCGTCGTCGGCCCAGAGATGCACGAGCCCGTGGCCGAAGCCGTCGGCGACCGCGTGCACCCGTACGTCGGCAAGCACCCAATCGGTGGCGACGCGATGGGCGACGCGCAGGGTGTTGTCGAGGCTGTTGCCGCCGGCGCGCCGGCCCAGGGCCTGGCCGATCCCGAACGGCACGAAGTCACCGATGATCGCGAGCGCGGCGGCCGACATGTCGAGGACCTCGGGCATGCGGACCCACAGCGACGCGTTCCCCGAGCCTTCCGGGCCGGGGAACTCCCAGAACGGCCGCGCGTCGGCGAGGCGCGCGTCGAGGCGTGCGCTGATCGTCCCCTCGTGGTGGTTCATCATCGGACGCGGCGCGCACGTCTCGGGCGCGGGCACGTCGGGACGCGCGGCCCACTGACCTTCGAGCGGCAAGGGGCGTTGCCCGAGTGCGCCGACCACGGTGAGGATCTCGGTGTCGCCGACGTGCGCGATCACGCGCGTCTGGCTCATCTGATGGCCTCTCACGACTTCGTACACGTCGAGCTCGACGATCGACGGCGGGCGCGCGTACGAAAGGAATTCCGCGGTCGCCCAGATGCACGGCCGCCCGGTGACTTGCTCCATCACCTCGATGCACGCGCCGAGCCCGCATCCGCCGAACAGCGCGCCCGTGCCCGAGGTGAGACCACGGACGACTTCCATCGTCCACTTCGTGCGATCAGCGGTCGGTTCGAGACCGAAGAACGTCCGGGCATCCATCGGCCGTGGAGGCTATGCCACCAACAGTTGGCAGCGTTTCCCGCGCATAGCGCGGTTTTTGCCACCAACTGTTGGCAGCGTTTCCCGCGCATAGCGCGGTTTTTGCCACCAACTGTTGGCAGCGTTTCCCGCGCATAGCGCGGTTTTTGCCACCAACTGTTGGCAGCGTTTCCCGCGCATAGCGCGGTTTTTGCCACCAACTGTTGGCAGCGTTTCCCGCGCATAGCGCGGTTTTTGCCACCAACTGTTGGCAGCGTTTCCCGCGCATAGCGCGGTTTTTGCCACCAACTGTTGGCAGCGTTTCCCGCGCATAGCGCGGTTTTTGCTGCCAACTGTTGTGGGTTTTAGCCGCGCGCGGCGTTGCGTTCGACGAGGCCGGCGTGGCCGGTGAGCTTCATGCCGGTGAGCGTGCGCTCGGAATGACGCATGCGCCAGGCGAGCATGCGCTGCGCGTACTCCAAGACCTTCGGCGCGTACGCGGGGTCGCCGGCTCGGTTGACGAGTTGGGCGGGATCCTCGTCGATGTCGAAGTAGATCGCGGGGAACGCGTGATGGCCCGCGAACTGCACGTACTTGCCGTGCTCGTCGCGCAGCACAGCCAACGAGCACTCCTCGAGCGACACACCGAACGCCTCTTCGAGATACGTGCTCGCGGGATCGCGCAGGTCGAGCTCGAAGTGCACCTCGTTGCGCCACCCGTCGACGTTCTCGCCGCGCAACCACGGCGCGAGCGTGCGGCCGTCGCACTGCAACGGCACGTCGGCGTCGAGCAGTGAACAGATCGTCGGCAGCACGTCGACGTGCTCGGTCATGACGTCGACCACCCGTCCCGCAGCCGGCACGCCCGGCCCCCGGAGGATCAACGGCACGTGGAACGCGGTGTCGAACCAACCGATCTTCTGCAGCAGCCAGTGGTCGCCGAGCAGCTCCCCATGGTCGGACGTGAAGATCACGATTGTGTTCTCTGCCTGCCCGCTCTCGTCGAGCCAACCGAACAAGCGGCCGAGCTGGTCGTCGACCTCGGTGATCATCCCGTAGTACGTCGCTTGGAACTCGCGCTGCTCCTGCTCGCCGGCGGGTGACGAGATCAGCGGGTGCACGAGCATGACGCCGAGCAGCGGATGCTGCGCACCCTCTTCCGCCATCGTCGGTGCGCGCACCGGCGCCGGCACCGACGCCGGGTCGTACATCGTGTCGTAGGGCGCCGGTGCGAGGTACGGCGGATGCGGGCGCAGGTACGAGAGGTGCGCGAACCACGGGCGGCCCGTGGCCGTCCCGTCCTCGACGAAGTCGAGCACCCGGTCGGTGAGGTACGCCGTTTGGGAATGCTCGGCCCCGTAGTTCGTGCGAGATGTGGTGCCGGGCGCGGGCTCGTTCACGAACGATCGCCACTCGTCGGGCACCCCAATGCCGGTCTTGCGCATCCACGCGAGCCAGTCGTCGGGCGCGCCCTCGGCGAGGTGGCAGGCGGGGTCGAAGCCGGGGAGCACCCCCTCGTACGAGAAGAGGCGGGGGTCGTCGGCGGCCACAGTGCGGGGGTCGACGCCGGAGTCGGTGTAGCCGAACAGCGCGGGCTCGTACCCGAGGCGGCGCGCCACCAACGCGACGTTGTCGTGGCGGGCGTCGAGCGGGGTGCCGTTGGTGGTCGCCCGGTGGTTCATCATGTACATGCCGGTGTAGATCGACGCCCGGCTTGGCGCGCACGGCACCGCATTGGCGAAGTGGCGGCGGAACGACACCCCGCCGGCGGCGAGGCGGTCGAGGTTCGGCGTCCGGACGACCGGGTGCCCGGCCCCGCTCAGGCAGTCGCTCCGGAACTGGTCCGCGGTGATGAACAGGACGTTGGGCCGCACGCTCACAGCTTCCCCAAAGCTGACCGAGGGAATCGGCAATGCCCCCCGGTCGTTATACGGGCACTATGCCAGACACCCAGACCCAACTTCTTCCCCTGTTGCCGCTTACGCAGGGGGTCGTGCTCCCGCAGATGGTCGTGACCATCGCGCTCGAGACCGACGAGGCCAAGCGGGCGGGTGCCGCCGCCGAACAGGCCGGCAACCGCATCGTGCTCGTTCCCAGGGTCGAGGGCCGCTTCGCGCGCGTCGGCACGATCGCAACCGTCGAGAGCTCGGGCGAGCTCCCCAACGGCACGTTGGCGCTGGTCATCCGCGGGACCGGCCGGGCCCGCATCGGCACCGGCGAGTCGGGCGCGCACGGCGCGCTGCACGTGCGGACCGAGGAGATCGAAGAGCCGGCGCCGACGCCTCGGGCGAAGGAGCTCGCGCGGGAATACCGGGCAGTCATCGAGACCATCCTCGAGCACCGCGGCGCGCGGCGGATCGCCGACGTGCTCGCGGGCGTCGACGACCCGGGCCAGCTCGCGGACACTGCCGCGTACTCGCCCGACCTCACAATCGAACAGCGGGTCGAGCTGCTCGAGACCATCGACGTCGAGCAGCGATTGACGCTCGCGCTCGGATGGGCCCGCGAGGTGCTCGCGGACCTCGAGCTGAAGGAGAAGATCCGCACCGAGGTCAGTGACGACCTCGACAAGCAGCAGCGCGAGCTGCTGTTACGCCGGCAAATGGACGCCATCCGCAAGGAGCTCGGCGACTCCGAGGAAGACGCCGTGGCCGAGTACCGCACGAAGGTGGCTGAGAAGCAGCTGCCGGACGCGGTGCGTGTCGCGGTCGACAAGGAGCTCGATCGGTTCGAGCGCATGGGTCCGCAGAATCCCGAGCAGGCGTGGGTCCGCAACTGGCTCGACGCCGTGCTCGACCTGCCATGGGGCGAGTTCGCCGAGGAGCACACCGACCTCGGCGAGGCGCGCGGCGTGCTGGACGCGGACCACGAAGGCCTTGCCGACGTGAAGGACCGCATCCTCGAGTTCCTCGCGGTGCGCGTGCTGCGCAAGGAGCGTGGCCTGGGCACCGTCAGCGGACGCGGCAGCGGCGCGATCCTCGGGCTCGTCGGTCCCCCCGGCGTCGGCAAGACGTCACTCGGTGAGTCGGTCGCGCGTGCGCTCGGCCGTCCGTTTGTGCGCGTCGCCGTTGGCGGTGTGCGCGACGAGGCCGAGATCCGTGGGCACCGGCGTACCTACGTCGGCGCGCGCCCGGGACGCATCGTGCGTGCCCTGACCGAAGCCAAGGCGATGAACCCCGTCGTGCTGATCGACGAGGTCGACAAGTTGCAGGCCGGCGGTTGGTCGGGCGATCCCGCAAGCGCGTTGCTCGAGGTGCTCGACCCGGCGCAGAACCACACATTCCGCGACCACTACCTGGAGCTCGACCTCGATCTGT
Source organism: uncultured Actinomycetes bacterium (assembly GCA_963837155.1). Lineage (GTDB taxonomy): Bacteria > Actinomycetota > Acidimicrobiia > IMCC26256 > PALSA-610 > DASQHW01. The sequence continues at coordinate 195,541 of CAWIMB010000002.1, forward strand.
CCGACGTGTTGTTCCTCACGACGGCGAACATGCTGGAGACGATCCCGGCGCCCTTGTTGGACCGGATGGAGCTCGTGCAGCTCGACGGTTACACCGAGGACGAGAAGGTGTCGATCGCCAAGCACCATCTGTTCCCGCGCCAGCGCGAGAAGGCGGGGCTGCGCGAGGACGAGTTGGAGGTCACCGACGCCGCGTTCCACACGCTCGTGTCCGGATGGACACGAGAGGCGGGCGTGCGCGGTCTCGAGCGCCAGCTCGGCAAGATCACGCGCAAGGCCGTCCGCAAGATTGCCGCGGGTGAAATGACCACGGTCGTCGTCGACGAGCCCGACCTCAAGGAGTACGTCGGTCGGGCGCGCTTCCGTCCCGAGGACGCGACGCGTGCGCCGATCCCCGGCCTGGCGACCGGTCTTGCGGTCACCGGTGCCGGTGGTGACGTGCTCACCATCGAGGTCACCGCGATGGAGGGCGAGCCGGCGATGCAGGTCACGGGTCAGCTCGGCGACGTCATGTCGGAGTCGGCGCAGATCGCGCTGTCGTTCGTGCGTGCGAACGCGAACGAGCTCGGTGTGTTGCCGGGTGCCTTCGAACACCGGCGGTTCCACTTGCACGTGCCCTCGGGTGCGATCCCCAAGGACGGACCGTCGGCCGGCATCACGATGACCACCGCGCTCGCGTCGCTCGTGACCGGCCGCCCGGTGAAGCCGGGCGTCGGCATGACCGGCGAGGTGACGTTGCAGGGTCGCGTGTTGCCGATCGGTGGGCTCAAGCAGAAGCTGCTTGCTGCACACCGGGCCGGGCTCACCGACGTGGTGATCCCGATCGACAACGAGGCGGATCTCGACGACGTGCCCGAGCAGGTGCGCGAGGTCCTGCACGTCCACCCGGTGCGGGACGTGCGCGAGGTACTCGCCGATCGCGCTCACGTAAGTCCCAAGGGCGGGAGCCACCTAGGCTCCCGCCCTATGCGGACGCTCACCGCCCCGGAGTTGGCGGACGCGCCCGTCGAAGCTTGGCACCGGCGCGTGTGGCGGACATACGTCACCGACGTTCGCGCGGAAGCCAACGCGCGGGCTGTCGTCTCGCGTTCGACCGATCGCAAGATGGTGCTCGTCTTCGTCGTCGCGGCCGTGGCGCTGACGTGCAACAACTTCCTCTCGGACGGCTCGCATCCCCAGTGGCTGGAGTCGTTGCTGCGCGCGGTCGGGCTCGACGGCGTCGCCCAGCGCTTGGACGACGCGATGCTCGTCTCCGCCCATCGCGACTTCAATCAACTCGCGTTCTGGGCCGTCGTTGTCATCGCGAGCTATGTCGTCCCGGCCGTGTTGTGCATCCACTTCCTCTTCCACGAGCGCGTTCGCGATTACGGCCTTCGCATCCGCGGAATCGGCCACCACCTGCGCACATACGCGGCGCTCTATGCGATCGCGGCACCGTTGATTGTCGCGTTCTCGTTCACAGCCGCGTTCCAGGAGAAGTACCCCTTCTACCATCCGCCCGCCGGTGGCTCGCTGTGGCCGTATCTCTATGCATGGTGGGCGCTGTACTGGCTCCAGTTCTGCGCGTTGGAGTTCTTCTTCCGCGGCTTCATGGTGCACGGTCTCGCGCCGCGCCTCGGTTGGGCCGCGATCTTCGCCATGGTCGTGCCGTACAACATGCTTCACTACGGCAAGCCGATGCCTGAGGCGCTTGCGGCGATCGTCGGCGGCATCGTGCTCGGCACGCTCAGCCTGAAGTTCCGCTCGATCTGGCCCGGCGCCGCGTTGCACATCACGATCGCGCTCACGATGGACATGTTCGCCCTCGGCCACGCCCGCTGGTGGTGACGACGGCGTGGCGGGGGCGTGTGTGAGGTGCGATATTCGCACCTCACACACGCCCCTCAGAGCGTCACGGGGAGGCGGGACAGGCCGCGGAGGACGATGCGGCCGTTCCATTCGGGCGAGTCGGTGGCCAGCTCCATGGCGGGGAAACGCCGAACCAGCGTCGTCACGGCAACCTGACCTTCGAGCCGCGCCAGGTGCGCGCCGAGGCACGAATGCACGCCGCCGCCGAACGACATGTGGTCAGCGCGCGTCGGCGCGCCGCAGGTCGAGCTGGTCGGCGGTTGGTCCCCACTTCAGCGGGTCGCGGTTCGCAGAACCGAGGCAGGTCATCATCATCGAGCCGGGTTCGATCGTCTTGCCGTCGAGCTCGTAGGGCACGAGGTTGATCCGCCGCGACATCTGCACCGGCGAGTCGTAGCGCAACAACTCGTCGACGAACGTCGTGTCGACTGACGGGTCGCGCACGAGCAGCTCGAACTGGTCGCGATTGCGCAGCAACGCCAGCGTGCCGTTGCCGATCAGGTTCAGCGTAGTCTCGTGCCCGGCGACGTACAGCAGCATCACCTGCTCGACGAGCTCGTCCTCGCTGAGCCGGTCACCTTCGTCCTCGGCTGCGACGAGCGCGGTCAACAGGTCGTCGCTGGGATGCTCTCGCTTCCACGCGATCGCCTCGTTCGTGTACGCGATGATGTTGTCGATCGCGTCGAACGCCGCCAGCGTTTCTTCACGCGTGATGATCGGGTCGAAGGTCTTGACGACCGCGCCCGACCACGCGCGGAGCTGGAGACGGTCGCGGCCTTCGGGAATCCCAAGCATCTCCGAGATCACGATGAATGGGAGTGGGAACGCGAGCCCGGCAATGAGGTCGAACTCCTCGCCCGTCGGCGCGGCATCGAGGTGCTCGTCGACGAGCTGCTGCACGCGCGGGCGGAGCTCTTCGATCACGCGCGGCGTGAACACCTTCGAGACCAGCCGGCGCAGACGATGATGGCCGGGCGGGTCCATGTTCAGCATGGTGTGGGTGCCGCCCTCGCGCCGCTCCTCCATCATCGCCTGGATGTCGGCGTCCATCTCGAAGGGCAGCGGCGTGGCGTTGCGCTCCTCCACGCTGAGGTGCGGATCGCGAAGCACGCGGTGCACGTCCTCATAGCGGAACAGCGCCCAGGAGCCGATCGGGCTGAGGTGCACCGGATCCTGCTCGCGCACCACCTGGTACTGGGCGTACGGGTTGTCGAAGAACCCGGGCTCGAACGGATTGAGCATCGGCGGGAGGTAACCGGTGTCCTGGGCAGGCGTCTCGCTCGTGGTCACGCCGACCACCGTACGCCTGCGGCACGCGGCGGCACGACGTGACATCGGTCACACCACAACAAATACTTGCAGTGATCCTGCAACTAGTGTCAGACTGCTGACATGACGGCAATCGACGGTCGAGTGCAGCGCGGGACGCGCAATCGCGAGGCGATCGTCGACGCGTTGCTCGCGTGCTACGAGGCCGGCGATCTCCGTCCGAGCGTGCCCGAGGTCGCGGCCCGCGCGGGTGTCTCGGCGCGCTCGGTGCACAACCACTTTGCCGACGTCGAAGCTCTGCGCGCCGAGGTCTCCGAACGGCAGTGGGAGCGGTACGCGCCGCTCGTCGGGGAGGTCGCGACGATCAGCGAACTCGTCGCCAACCGCGTCATCTTCTTCGAAGCAGTGACACCGGTGCGGCGAGCCGCGCTCTTGTCCGTGCACGACTCGCCGACGATCGCGCGCAACCTGGCTCGGCTCGACCGGCTCCTGCGGCGTCAGCTCGAGGTCGTCTTTCCTGATGCCGATGCGGAAACGCTCGACGCTCTCGAGCTCGCCACGAGTTGGGACGCGTGGAACCGTCTGCGGACTGCGCAGGGCTGCACGGTGGCGCGCGCTCGCCGCGTCGTCGAACGAACAATCCGCACACTGACCGAAGGGATCGCCTGGTGAGTGCCATTCGTCCAACGAAGGAACAGATCTTCGAGCTGATCAACGCGCCCGACGAAGGCCCGGTCGTGATGCTCAATCTGTTGAAGTTCAAGCCACGCGAGGGCGCCGGTGAATACAACAAGTACGGCGATTCCGTCGTACGAATGGTCGAGGCGACGGGTGGCAAGGTGCTCTGGATGGGCAAGGTCGACCAGACGCTGATCGGCCCCGTCGACGAGGACTGGGATGCGATCGCACTCGTGCAGTACCCGAGCCGCAAGGCGTTCATCGAGATGACGTCGACCAAGGACTACGACGCCGCACACGAGCACCGCGAAGCCGGGCTCGAACGCACACTCCTGCTCGCGTGCACGCAACGAGCCGGGACGCTGTAGTGGGGCGCAAGATCCTCTTCATCACAACAGACCAGCAGCGCCACGACTCGCTGGGGTGCAACGGCGGCACGATCGCGCGCACACCGGTTGTCGACGGGCTCGCGGCAACCGGCATCAACTACAAGCGCGCGTACAACCAGAACACCGTGTGCATGCCGGCCCGGTCGACGATGCTCACCGGCCAGTACGTGCGTACGCATGGCGTGGTCGCCAACGGCGTGCCCCTCCCGGCCGACGCGCCGAGCGTCGCCGCGTACCTCAAGGAGAAGGCCGGCTACCACACCGCGTTGCTCGGCAAGGCGCACTTCGAGCCCGGCTTCGACATGAAGCTCGAGTGGCCCGAGAACTTCATGTCCGAACGCGGGCTCACCGGCCCCTACCGAGGGTTCGAACATGCGGAGCTCGCGGTACACGTGCCGACCGTCGGCAAGCGCGCGCTGCAGCATTACGGGAGGTGGCTCGTCGACACCCACGGCATCGAGGCGGCCAAGGGCTTCTCGCCGTTGCTCGCCGCCGAGCCCGGCGGTGACACCAATGCACCCGAGACCCGCGTCAACCCGATTCCTCGCGACTGGTACCACACCGATTGGGTCGCCGATCGCACGATCGCGTACCTCGACTCGCTTCCGGACGACGCCGACTGGTTCGTGTGGATGTCGTTCCCGGACCCGCATCACCCGTGGGATCCGCCCGCATCAGAACGACACCGTTGCGACTGGCGCGACCTTGATCTGCCGCCCGGGCATCCCGGCTCGAAAGAAAACATCGAGCGCGTCCTCGCCCAGAAGCCCGCGCACTGGCTCGCATTGTGGGAGGGCTCGTTCGTCAACGCCGAAGGCGGACCTGGTTCGTACCGTCCGCAGAACGTGAGCGACGACTCGTTGCGCGAGATCAACGCGATGGTCCACATCATGAACGAGATGATCGACGACGCGTGCGGGCGCGTGATGCGTCGCATCGGTGAGCGCGGGTGGGACGCGGACACCGACGTCTTCTTCACGACCGATCACGGCGAGCTGCAAGGCGACTACGGCCTGATCTTCAAGGGCCCCTTCCACACCGATGCGCTGATGCGGTTGCCAATGGTGTGGCGGCCGGCGCCAACCGCGGGTGTCAGCACAGCAGAGGTCCGCGAACCGGTCGGACAGCTGGATCTTGCACCGACCTTCTGCGAGATCGCGGGCGTCAAGCAGCCGGAGTGGATGCAGGGCGCGCCGTTGCCTGTTGCCCCGGGCAGCGGTCGCGAACGTGTGCTGTGCGAATGGGACTCGCAGTTCCCCGGCTACGGCATGCACCTGCGAACCATCTATCGCGACGGCTGGCTCTGCACCGCGTATGAGCCTTCGACGATCGGCGAACCGAACGGTCTCGAGGAGTTCTTCGCCGCGACCGGGATGTTCGGCGGTGGCATCGGCCCGCGCAGCTCGGTCGCCTATGACGGCACCGAAGGCGAGCTCTACAACGTCGACGACGACCCGTATCAGTGGGAGAACCGCTGGGACGACGCTGCGTCAAAAGCGTTGAAAGAAGACCTGGTCGCGGATCTCTACGACAGTCTTCCCCGGGAACGCAACGTCCTGAAGGTGGAGCGCCCGGCCTAAGTCCCTGTGTGGTCATCGGCGGCGGAGGTGCGCGGTCTGCGTCGCGATCGCGCACAGCTGGCCGCGTTCATCCCACAGACGTGCAGGTCCGGTCGCGTAGCCGTCGCCGATGTGCCACGCCTCGATCTCTTGCAACACCCACGGCGTCGCGGGTGTGCGAACGAACCGGATCCCGATCTCCAGTGAGAGCGACATGAAATGGCCGTGCGCGTCGTGTGGCCCGAGCGCGCGGCCGACCGCGGGCCCGAGCACGTCACCGTGTACCGCGAGCGTCAGCCGGTCCGGTTCGCCTTCGAGGAGACGGACCCACGAGAGGAACTGACCCTTGCCGGGGTCGTCGAGCGGGCTGACCGGCCGCCATGCCGTCTGCTCGTGGAAGTTGATGCGGCCGAACGGGTTCGGGCGTTCGGGGTCGGGCGGCAACGGTGCGTCGGCCGGCATCGGCACCTCGGGGAACCGCACCTCTTGATGAGCGAGATCGGTGTCGTGCGCCGTGCCGAACACCCCGTGCACGCGCAGGGCGGGCCCGTCGACGCCGTCCACGCGCAGATCGGCGGCGACCTGCGATGCGCGGCGGCCGTCGCGGAGTACGTCGACGTCGATCGTGATGGGACCGGGTGGAACTGGGGCGAGAAAGATCGCGTTCGCGGTGACGAGGTCGAGGTCGGAGCGGTCGAGTGCCTCCTGCATGGCGCGCAGCGCGGCGTACATCGAGACGCCGCCGAAGACGTACCCCACCTTCCAGGCGTCGGGAAGGTTGGCGTGAAAACGCCCGGGCCGGGCGGGATCGGGCGTCAGCGTCGTGTCCGCACGCAGGTCGTGGGGCATCGAATCAGCCTACGCTGCCGCCGTGGAACCTCGACTGAAGCCGCTCCCTCGCGAGAAGTGGGACGACGAGACGCGCGCCATCCTCGGTGATGGCGATCCGACGCTCAACATCTTCGCGACGCTCGCGCACCATCCGAAGTTGATGAAGCGGTGGCTCGTCTTCGGCAATCACGTGCTCGCCAAGAACACGTTGGCGCCGCGCGATCGCGAGTTGTTGATCCTACGCACCGGCTGGAACTGTCGCGCGCCCTACGAATGGGGCCAGCACGTCGCTGTCGCGCGCATGGTCGGCGTCACCGACGACGAGATCACGCGCGTCACCGAAGGTCCGGGTGCGGCCGGGTGGGCACCGCGCGACGCGCTCCTCGTGAAGGCAGCCGACGAACTGCACCGCGACCAGACGCTGTCGGACGCGACGTTCGGATCGCTCGCCGAGCACTACGACGAGCGCGAGTTGCTCGACATCGTCTTCACCGTCGGCCAGTACCACCTCGTGTCGATGGCGCTCAACGCGTTCGGCGTCGAACGGGATGACGGTGTTACCGGCGTTCCGTTCCCCGTACCGTCATAGCGCCCTCGACATTCGCCCCGAGTTCGCGGACGCGCTGCGCGAGCGTGCGATCCGAGGTCACGACGGTGAGCGACGCGGGATCGCGATCGCGCCCGACCTCTTCGACGATGCGGTCGTCGGCTGCGTCCCTTCCGGCGCGTTGCGCGTACGCGACGAGCACGCCGTCGTGCACGCCTTCGGGAAGGCCGGGGATCGCGCGGCCGTCGAGGACGACGGCGATCTGGTCGCCGGTTTGCGCAGCCCGGGCCTGCAGGTCGTCCACCAAGCGCCGCGCCGCGCCCTCGAGGTCGCGCCACCAACCGTCGGGGCGGCTGCCGATCACGTTGTTGCCGTCGACGATGAGCCGCCGCCGGGCCTCCGGTGCCACGAGGTGATGTTCGCCCGCGCGCGCCCGTGTGGACGAAACGTGAGTCAGATCCTCGTCGATGTCCAGCAGCTCGGCGTCCTCGACGTCGAAACCCGGACGCGGTACCACGAGCACTCGTGGCAGAGCGGCGACGGCGGCGTCGCGTGCGGAGACGTCGCCGCCGTACCACGCCGGGTCGCGCACCTGCGCCCACTTGTCGGCCCCCATCACGACCGCGTCGGAACCACGCGCAATGTCGGCGATGAACTGATCGTCGGTGACGGCCACCGCGAGCCACGGGCGGGCGCGCGCGGCGCGCTCGATCGCGGCGACACGCTCCGCAAGCGGAAGATGTGCGCCGCGTTCCTTCCCGAGCGCCGACCGCGACAGGACGAGATCGACGCGATCGAGCGACGCGCGGTGCACGGCTGCTTCCGCGATCGCGAGGTGCGCGATCGTCAACGGGTCGAACGAGCCGGGATAGACCCCCGTGAGATGGCGCGCAGTCACGGCCGGAGGATCGGCGGGTGCAGCTGCATGGCGGGGCCTCGGCGGTATAGGGCGGCGGGGCGGCCGTCGGTGGGGGCGGTCCGGCCGGTCGGATCGACGAATCCCGGCGTCGACAGCACCTTGCGCCGGAAGTTGCCTTCGTGCAGTGCCTGCCCCCACACGGCTTCGTACACGCGCCGCAGCTCGCCGAGGGTGAACGGCTCGTCGAGGAACGCGGTGGCGAGCGTTGTGTACTCGAGCTTGGCGCGCGCCCGTTCGACACCGTCAGCGACGATGTGAGCATGGTCGAAAGCGAGCGCTACGCCGTCGTCACCGCCGATGCCTTCGATCGCGAGGTCGTCGACCGCCCAGAAGCGCGCGGTCGGCCGCGTCCGAGCCGGCGACCGCGAGCTCGTTGTGCGCGGTGAACCCGACGTAGGCGACCGAGACGACGCGGCATGCGCGGGTCGCGGTCGGGCGCGCCGTAGGAACGGAGCTGCTCGATGTGGCCGAGCCCATGGCCCCCGCCGGCGACGAGCACCCCTGTCTCCTCGGCGAGCTCGCGGCGCGCGGCATTGTCGAGGTCGTCGCCGGGCTCGACAAAGCCGCCCGGCAAGGCCCAGTGCCCGCGGTACGGGTGGCCGTCGCGCTGGACGAGCAGCACCGACAGGCGACCGGCGCGCACGGTCAACAGCACGACGTCAACCGTGACCGCGACGTGCGGGTACTTGGCAGGGTCGTACGAGGCGAGGAACTGGGCCTCGCCCTGGCGCTCGCCGGTCATCGGACATCGATACCCGCGGCGCGCATCCGCTCCAGTGCGTCAGCGGTCGTGTCGGCGGCCACACCCGCGCAAAAGCGAGTGTCGACCGTCGTTTGGAAGCCCGCCCTGTGGGCATCGAGCGCGGTTGCCAACACGCAATGGTCGGTCGCGATCCCGACGATGGTGACTTCGGTGACGTCGTGTGCGCGCAGGTATTGCTCGAGGGTCTTCCCGCGTTCTTGCGCGGGATCGGCGCGGCCCTCGAACCCCGAATACGCGGCGGCGTGGGCACCCTTGTAGAACACCGCTTGTATCAGCTTGGTATGCAACGCCGGATGCCACTCGGCTCCCGGCGTATTCGCAACACAGTGGCGCGGCCACGTGTCGACATAGTCGGGCTCATCGGAGAAGTGCGATCCGGGATTGACGTGGAAGTCCTTGGTCGCAACGACGACATCGAACCCATCGGTGAGCTCGTTGATGCGCGCCGCGGCCGCCGCGCCCCCATCGACGGCGAGGCTCCCACCCTCGCAGAAGTCGTTTTGCACATCCACGACGACCAACGCGTGTGTCATCGCAGGCTCCCTTCTTGCAAGACGGCGCGCAACGCAGGTTCTCCGGGACCCAGGTCCAGCGCGGACGGCGGCAGTTCGGCGTGTGCGGCGCGGTGATGGACGTGCGCGGCAACGAGTGACGAGGGGGACGCCTCGCCCTGCCACACGATCGGATGTTGCAACGGCCGGGCGCCCGGCTGTGCGACCTCGCCGATCGTCAGCAGCTCGGCGGTCGCGTGTCCGTCCGAGCCGAGCACGCGAAACGCCGTCTTGCGGTGTCCCTGCGTTGCCTTGCCCGGGCTGCGTTTGGAAACCGCGTGGAGGGGAGCATCGGCACCGGGCGCATCCGCAACGGCGACGAGCTTGTACACGAAACCGGCTGTGGGATGACCCGATCCGGTCACGAGCCTCGTGCCGACGCCGTACGCGTCGATCGGGGCCCGGCCCGCCGGGTCACCCTCGAGGGCGTCGATCGCGTACTCGTCGAGATCCCCGGACACCACGATGCGAGTGCGCCGTGCGTCCAGCGCGTCGAGCAACGAGCGCGGCTCGCCGCGCTTCCTCGGGAAGGTTGCCGGAGTCGATGCGTATCGCGCCCGGGCCCTCGAAGCCGAGCTCGCGCGCGGCGGCAACCGCGTTGCGTATCCCCGTTTCGAGATCGAACGTGTCGACGAGCAGGGTCGTGTCGCCGCCGAGCGCGCGGAGTTGGGCGAGGAACGCCGTGGTCTCGTCGCGGTGCGCGAGCACGAACGCGTGCGCGGCAGTACCCGTGGTAGGTATGCCGTAGCGGCGGCCGGCTTCGAGGTTCGACGTGCCGTGGAAGCCGGCGAGGTATGCCGCCCGCGCGGCATCCACCGCGGCATCCTCGTGCGTGCGGCGTCCGCCCATGTCGACGAGTTGTGCGTTGCGCGCCGCGACCGACATGCGTGCCGCCGCGGATGCGATCGCACAGTCGTGATTGAGGATCGAGAGCACGACGGTCTCGAGCAGCACGGCTTCGCCGAACGTTCCTTCGACCCGCACCACCGGCGAGCCGGGGAAGTACGTATCGCCTTCGGCGTAACCGATGACGTCGCCCTCGAATCGGTAGTCGGCGAGCCACGCGCGTGTGTCGTCACTGACGATCCGCGCGGTCGCGAGATGGGCGAGCGCCTCGGTGTCGAACCAGAAGCGTTCGATCGCGGCGCCGAGCCGGCCGGTCCCCGCCACGACGCCGTACCGACGGCCCACGGGCAACGCGCGGGCGAAGACCTCGAAGACCGCCCGATGGGCCGCGACTCCGGACCGGCGCGCCGCGTCGAGCATCGTCAGCTCGTAGTGATCGGTGCGCAGGGCGGTGCTCTCCACGAGCGGTCCCTTCTGCTCGGGTTGAGTATAAGGCGGTGCCCCGTTTCGGTCACCCCTCGAGCGGGCGCCTCCCAAACGAACGTTTGATAGGGTGCCTCGATACCATGGCGGACCAGCGCAAACGCATTCTCGAAGCGACGCTCGGGCTGATGGCCGACTACGGCGGGAGCGGCACCAGCATGCGTGCAGTCGCCGCGGCCTGCGACTGCAATGTGGCGACGCTCTACCACTATTTTCCATCGAAGCACGACCTGCTCCAGGACGCGATCGCCCATCGGCGCGCCGACGACCTCCTCACCCACCCGTTCCCCGAGGGCCTCGCGGGCAGCGTCGAGGACCGCCTCGCCGCGCTGCTCGACCATCTGTTCGTCGGGATGACCGCCGACGCCGACCTGTGGCGCGCGTTGCTCGCCGAAGCGATCCATGGCGATGACGACGTGCTCGAGCCGCTACTCGAGACCGCAGCCGCGTTCGAGCTCGCGCTCGCCGGTTGGCTCCGCGACTTGTGTCCGGAAACGCCGGCACTGCACGACGACGCAGTCGTGCGCGCGATTCGCAACGCCGTGATCGGCGTGCTCGTCGAGCATCTGCCCCAACCCGATCACCGCCGTGCCGCGCTGGAGGCGCGGGCGAGAGAGCTGGCGAGCGTGTTCGCGCGCGTCGCCGCCCGATCCGGAAGCGAGGACGACGCATGACGACAACGCCGGCGCCGCCGTTCGAGATCGACGCGCTCGACCCCACGTTGTACGTGCGGGGCGTCGCGCACGACGTCTACGCATGGATGCGCGAGCACGATCCGGTGTATCGCGACGAGAAGAACAACTTGTGGGTCATCACCAAGTACGAAGACGTTTCTTACGTCGAGCGGCATCCCGAGCTGTTCTGCAGCGAGAAGGGTGTGCGGCCGAAGGGCGGTGGTGCGGATTCGCTCTCGATCGTCTCCATGGACGATCCCGAGCACGCCCGGCAGCGACGCATGGTCAGCCGCGGCTTCACGCCTTCGCGGATCAATCAGCTCATGCAGCACATCCGCGAGCTCGCGCGCGAACTGATCGACAACGTGGCGGCGCGCGGCGAGTGCGACTTCGTTATCGACATCGCCCGACCGTTGCCGTTGATCGTGATCGCCGAGATGCTCGGACTGCCGGTCGAGGATCGCGAGCGCCTCGCGGACTGGTCGGACACGATGATGGCGGCCGAAGGTGCGGAGGAGGACGAGCCCCGCATCCAGGTTGCGGCGGAAGCGTGGTCTGAGTACGTGACGTACCTGGATGCCTTGCTCGAAGACCGGCGCGCCCACCCTCGCGACGACCTCATCTCGGTCCTGCTCTCGTCCGCCGACGCCGACGAACTGACCGGCGAAGAGGTGATGTCGTTCCTGGTGTTGCTGTTGGTCGCCGGCAACGAGACCACGCGCAATGCACTCTCGGGCGGCATGCTCGCCCTGACGACGTTCCCCGAGCAGCGAGCCCGGCTCTCCGCTGATCTGTCGCTCGTGAACAGCGCGACCGAAGAGATCCTGCGCTACGTGTCGCCGGTGATCAGCTTCTCGCGCACGGTCTGCGCGGACACCGTGCTGCGAGGACGGAAGCTGCGCGAAGGCGACGTGCTGCTCAACGTGTACCCGTCGGCCAACCGGGACGCCGACGTGTTCGACGATCCCAACACGCTTCGCATCGACCGCGAGCCGAACCTGCACCTCGCCTTCGGGACCGGACCGCACTTCTGCCTGGGCGCGAACCTTGCCCGCACCGAGATCCGGATCCTCCTCGAGGAGCTGTTCACCCGCCTGCCGGACGTGCGTGTCGCCGATGGCGCCAGTGCGCAACGCGGACCGAACTCGCTGGTGACGACGATCCAGCACCTCCCGGTCGTGTTCACCCCCGCCTAGGAGTCGCGGCCCGGGATGCGGCGAAGCCGCCCTCGGCGGTGGCGAATCCGACCGTTCTTGAGGTAAGGATTGCGACGGCAGTCACTCGGTCGCCGCCTTCGTCGCGTACCTCGACCCGGCAGACGTGACCGTCGGAACGGGTCCCGAGCACGCGCGCGTGGCGCGCACCGGGCCGACCCGGTTGGGCGCGAGGAAGTGCAGCACGACGTCGGTTGTGACGCCTCCGGTTGCGTGCGCCGCAGCCATGTCCACCAGCGTTGCGACCACCCCGCCGTGCACGATGCCCCACGGATTGCGGAGCTCCTCGCCGATGTCGATCTGGACCGCGTCGGGCCCGACCGTGCGCACGCCGAGCCATTCCTCCAGGTGCGCGAGCCCGGGCGGGGGCGCGCCCGATTCCATGACGAACGGGCGGCGGTGGTGTGGCGGCCCGCCCTCCGGCACGAGGATCGCGGACGTGAGCACGCCGTCGGCGACGAGCGCGCCCGCCGCGCCTTCGTCGTGCATCCGCACGGCGGTTACGACGTTGTTGCGGCCGCGCCGCAGCACGTCGGCCTCGATCCGCAACGGTCCAGTCTGCGCGAGCGCGATCGTTCGGGCCGTGAGATTTGTCGACACGACCCAACCGTCGGGCAGGGCGGCGAGGCCGGCGCAGATCCCGCCGACGTTGTCGAGGAGCGTGAACAGCGCGCCGGCGTGGACGCCGCCGTGGGGGGCGCGCAGGTGTTCCAACGCGGGCGCGCGCCCGACCATGCGTCCGTCCTCGCCTTCGCGAAGATCGACACGGACGTAGCGCGACACGTCCCGGCCGTCGTAAAAGTTCACGCCGGGGGCCCGTCGGTCGCGACCACGCTGGTCAGCGTCATCAGCCGGTGCTCGGCGCCGGCATCGACGATCTGCACGCGGGCGCGACCGTGGCCGGGTGCGATGTCGAGCACGTCCACCTGGGTGCGCACCGGCCCGACCCGGCCGAAGCCGAGGTAGGTGACCTGAAGGTCGCTCACGATCAGGTCTTTGCCGCTCGCGGCCCGGAGCGCGGCCTCGGCGGCGGCGCCGGCGACGGTTGCGACGATCCCGCCCTGCATTGCGCCCATCGAGTTGCGAGCCCAGTCCGTTACCGGCACCTCGACGACGCCCGCGCGTGCGTCGCGCACCCGTACTCCCAGTGCGTCGAGCAACGGTGCCCTCAGCCGCGAGCTGTCGATCGCCATCGTCGACGGACCGGAGCCCCGCACTTCAGTCATGTCGGGATTGATGACACGGCGGGGGAGCACCGAGAAGCTCATCGTTGCGACGCCGATATCGCGTTCGCTGTCGTCGACGAGCGCGACCTCGATGACCACGGTTGTGCGACCGGCCCGTAAGACGCCGGCGCGGGCTTCGACGACCGACCCGGGGCGGGCGGCTGCCACGACGTGCAACGTGAGATCGGCGGTCGCGATCCAGTTCGGTTGCGCGGCGGTTGCAGCCAGACCTCCTCCGATCACGTCGACGAGCGTCGCAAGCGCGCCGGCCCGCGCCCCACCCCGGTCGGTGCAGAGCTCGGGAACGATCGGAAGCCACGCCCGGCTGCTTCGACCGTCCGCGGAATGCTCGAACGTGAACCGCATGTCGCGCAGCACGTGTTCGTCGGGCGGATACATGCTCATGGCGACGATGGTCCCGACAGCTCGACGTCGATCTCGTCGTCGCGCTCGTCGACGTCGAGCATTACGACGGTTCCTTTGGGGTCGACGCGTCCGAACTCGTTGCGCTTATAGGCGTGGCCATCGCCGTCGAACGACCACGCATGGCCGGCACAAACCAGCTCGTCGCCGACGACGTAGCCCTCACTGAGGTCGTGATCGAGGTGCGGGCACCACCGCGGCGCACTGCGCACTCGTCCGTCGTGTCCGCGCCACACGACGAACTCCTCGCCCTCGACGTCGACTGCAATCACGCGGCCGGCGACGACCGCCGTGCAAGCGATGCGCATTCACTTCTCTCCCGTGAGCTCGCGCACGACGCGCGCGCACTCGTCCAACGACGTGCCGCGGGCGACCGCGCGACCGAGCACGTGGCACAGGAGCGGCGCGTTCGTCCGCTGTCCGGTCGCGTGCGCGGCGGCTCCGGCGAGGTCGAGCAACGTCTCGGCGGCACTGGCGTCGACCAGGAGGTCGGCCGGGTCGAGCCCGGTGGCCTGCGCCAGCTGCAAGGTCGTCTCCGTGAGCCAATCCATCCCGGCATTTTGCTTGGGCCACACCGGTGGGATTCTCAAGCGGCGGACCGCCCGGGGTCGATGACATCGGCAGGCGCGCCGGGGGGTCGCCCAGGGGGAAATCCAAGATGTCATGGCCGTTGCGCGGGGAGCGGTTTGACGGCCCCCCCGATCCTGCTGTTAATGTCCGAACTTGGACGTTTGACGCGAAACGCCCAGGTTGGCTCGGCCAGCTCTGGGCTGCTCGCCCCGGACGTCTTCCCATGGAGGGGGTTCAGGACATGGATGTTCGGACGCGCTATCGGGTGCGCAACCGGCGCGCGCTGATGCTCGTCTCGGTGTGCTCGGCGATCGCGCTCGCGATCCCGGCGATCAGCCTCGCCGTTGGCAGCTCCGCGCCACTCACGATCACCGCGTACGTCGGGCTGTCGAATGGCGTGAGCTACGGCTATCGCAGCACCGGCATCGGCAGCACGTGGACGCGCGCCTCATCGATCGATACCGGCGACGTCGGGGCGAGCGCGTTCCCGAACCTCGTCGACCTCGACGGCGACGGCACGCAGGACATGCTCGTCGGCTCCTCCGACGGCAACGTGCGCGCGTTCCGCAACACCGGCAGCGACACCTCGCCGGTGTGGCAGTCGCAGCCCGCGTGGGACCCCGGCGTGGACGTCGGCAGCACCGCCGCGCCCGCCGCGATCGACCTCAACCGCGACGGCGTGCGCGACCTCATGATCGGCAACTCGAACGGCGACGTCATCGCCGTGCAGAACGTCGGTACCAAGCAGGCACCGGTGTGGTCCCGCAACGCCGCGTGGGACCTCGACGCCGGCGGCTACGCGCACCCGGCGAGCGCCGACATCAACGGCGACGGGCGCGCCGACCTTGTCGTCGGGAACTCGCACGACGTGCTGCTCGCGTTCACCGGCACGGGAGACAACGCCCGTCCGCTCGCGCGGGCAGCAGCGTGGGACAGCGCGGTGTACGGGAATGGGCTCGCGCCCGCCGCGGCCGACCTCGACGGCGACGGCCGTCCTGACCTCCTGGTGGTCGACAGCGGCGCCAAGCTCGTCGCCGCGCTGCGCAACACCGGCGCGGGATTCGTGCCGGAGCAAGGTTGGGTGAGCCCGCTCGATGCCGGCTCGGGCGCCGGGGGCATCGCGGTGCGTGTCGGGGGTGGCGGTGGCACACCGCCTCCGCCGCCAACAACGGCGCCGCCAACCACGCGTCCCAACACCGTGACGACGACGACGCCGAGCACGACGCCGGGGGGTGTCGTTGCCAAGTTGAGCGCGACGCCGGCATCGGGCAAGGCGCCGCTGCCGGTCATGCTCGACGCATCGAAGTCGGTCGACCCGATCGCAGGACCGCGTCCGCTGACGTACACGTGGGACTTCGGGGACGGCAGCAAACCCTTGGCCGTGCGAGCGGCGGCCGTGGTTGCCGACCCCGTCGCGCGGGTGACCGAGGCGCGAAAGATGTACCAGCAGGCCGATTCACAGCGCGAGAGTGGCGACAAACTCGGCTCGGTCGCGGGCTATATAGCTGCCGGCAACGCGTTTGTGGAGCTCACCGGTGAGAAGGGCCCGGCCGGGTTCACGGTGCACGGACATTCGACGATCGACACGATCTCGTACTTCTACCTGACGTCGATCGATCACGACCTCGGCGCGCTCTACATGTTCAACGACGTTCCCGGGTTCGCCACCACTTGTGCGCGACTCCAGCAGGCCTACCTGTACTTCAACGACTCGTTCCGGGTGTCCGCCCTCGGCGGGTTCCCAGGTCTTCCCGATGCCCAGGGCACGTCCGCCCGGTTCGCAGACTTGAAGGTCAAGCTACAGAGCAGCGGCTGCAGCGTGCCCGCGGCCAAGCCGATGTGGCCGAGTACGGGATCGCCCCCGCCGACGCCTCCCACACCTCCGACGCCGCCGACTCCGCCGACACCGCCGACGGGTCCGGCCGCGACGCAAGCGCACACGTTCATGACGGCGGGTGACTACACCGCACGCGTCACCGTGAGCGACGGCGCCACCAGCGCATCGGCAACGGTGACGATCGTCGTCGCCGATCCGGCCGGCCCGCCGCCTCCTCCGCCGCCGCCGCCTCCTCCGCCCCCGCCGCCGCCCGGTGGTGGTGGGTCGGGCCAGCCGCTCGAAGGGTTCGGCGCCCAGACCAAGGGCGGTGCCGGCGGCGAGGTCATCCACGTGAGCCAGCCGACCGACGCCGCGGTGCACGCTGCGTTCAACCGTGCCAACGACATCTCGCCCTCACCGTCGATCGTGCGCTTCGACGTACAGGGTCCGATCACGGTGAACAGCTTCATCCTGGTGAACGCGTCCAACCTCACCGTTGAGGGGAACGGCGTGTCGCTGATCGGCAACTCGTCGTTGGGTGCGGGTGTCGGCGGCATGCTCGACTTCCGCGGCCACGACGTCATCGTGCACAACATGCGACTGCGCAACGGAGGCGACAACCTGCGGGCGCAGCGAACCGCGTACAACATCGTGTTCGATCACATCTCGTCGACCGGTTCCCACGACGACGGCATTTCGATCGGCTACGGCGCCCACGATGTCACCGTCCAGTACAGCTTCCTGGCGGGCAACACGCGATCGATCTTCATCAAGTACAACGACACCAACAACATCTCGATCCACCACACATGGGTGATGAAGCAGTGGATCCGCGGGCCGCTCGCCTCACAGTCGGCGCTCGTCGACTTCCGCAACAACATCGTCGAGGACTGGCAGCTGTGGGGTGTGCGCTTCGAGAGCAACGCCTCGGGCAACGTCATCAACTCGATCTTCGGCGAGGGTGACTACGCAACGAAGCAATTCGGCAACCAGCGCAACGCGCTCAACAACATCAGCGACAACGCGGTGTACTTCTCCGGCAACGTCTTCCAGGGCCACGCCCAGCCCGAGGGCAAGGCATCATCGGCGACGGAGCTCCCGGTCGCGCACGTGACGACCCAGTCGGTTGCCGACATGGAGAAGAACGTGCGGGCCAACGCGGGCGCGATGCCGCGCGACGCGATCGACAACCAGTACATCAACATGGACAGCGGCTGGTCGCTTGGCGAGTCGCGTCCGTTGCGCTTCTGACCGTGCGGACGCAGCGCAGCCAGGGACGGCGCAGCGAGGGAGCCATAAAACAAGATCCCCAACCCAAGTTGGGACGCTCACGGGCGGCACCGGCCCGTGAGCGTCTCAACTACCTCGCCACGTCTTTCAGTTGGCGGTGACGTCGTCCGGGTACTGGGCGAACATCGCCGGGTGCCCGCGCTGACGCTTGAGCACGTCTCGCCACAACCGTTCAGGTGTTGGTGCGAACGGGTCGTCGCGCCGCAGGTCGACAACGAACCACGCGTGCGCGTCGAGCTCGCTCTCGAGCTGCCCCGGGCCCCATCCCGCGTAGCCGACGAAGACGCGCAACTCGTCGAGAGGGACGCCCAGGTCGAGCGGGTCGCAGCCGAGGTCGACGGTACCGAGGTCATCGACGATCGGGACCCATCCGGAGCTCGAGGCGGGACGGGCGCGGCCGAGTGCGATCACCGCATCGGGCGACACGGGACCGCCGGTGAAGATGACCGTCGGGGGTGTTGCGAAGACACGCCACTCCGGAAGCACGTCGTCCAGCGTGATGTCGCTCGGCCGGTTCAGGATGATCCCGAGCGCACCCTCGTCGTTGTGCTCGAGCATGAGCACAACCGTGCGATCGAAGTTGGGATCGACCAGTGGCGGCGTCGCGACGAGCAATCGCCCGCGCAGCGTCTGCTTCCCGTCGTCGTCCACGGACGCGATCTTCCCATGAGGCGCCCGTAGGCTCGACCCATGAATAGCGTGCCCTTGCTCGCCGCGTTGTGCGGCGCGGTTGGCGACAGGTACGTACAGACCGATCCGGAAGTTGTGGCCGGGCAGGTCGTGGACTGGACCGGACGGTTTCACGGCGCGACGCCCGCGGTGGTGCGTCCGGGCAGTGTCGAAGAGGTCGCCGCCGTATTGCACGCCTGCAATGCCGCGGGAGCGGCCGTCGTGCCGCAAGGCGGCAATACCGGCCTGGTCGGCGGTTCGGTTCCATTGCGCGGAGAAATCGTGCTCGACCTGCGGCGCCTCGATGCGCTCGGAGCCGTCGACAAGCGCACCGGTCAAGTCACCGCCCAGGCCGGCGTCACGATCGCGGATCTCCAGCGGCGTGCCCGCGCCGCCGGCTGGCAGTACGGCATCGATCTCGGCGTGCGCGACGCGGCCACGGTTGGCGGGACGATCGCAACCAATGCCGGCGGCGTCCATGTGTTGCGCTACGGCCCGACGCGCCGCCAGCTCGTCGGGATCGAAGCCGTCTTCGCGGACGGCCGGGTCGTGCGTCGCCTCGACGGCCTCGAGAAGGACAACACCGGTTACGACATCGCGAGCTTGCTCTGCGGCAGTGAGGGCACGCTCGCGATCATCACTGCTGCGCGCTTACGGCTCGTGCCGCGGCCGGCGTTCACTGTCGTCGCTCTGCTTGCATTTGGCAACGTCGATGCCGCGTTGGACGCGGTCGGAGAGTTGCGACGAACGCTCGACTGCGTGCAGGCCCTGGAATTCTTCTTGCAGAACGGCCTCGACCTCGTGTGCGAGCGCTTCCGGTTGCCACGTCCGTTCGCCGCGCGTCACGAGGCCTACGTCCTCGTGGAAGCGGCCGCCCAGGCGGATCCGACCGAGGCGCTCGGCAGCGCAGTCGCCGCACTCGACGCTGCCGATGTCGCGGTCGCAACCGACAGCGCGAGCGCACGCGCGTTGTGGCGCTATCGCGAGGCCCACACCGAGGCCATCAACCTGGAAGGCGCGCCCCACAAGCTCGACGTCTCGTTGCCGGCCGACCATCTCGCCTTGTTCGTGCGCGATGTCGCGTCGCGTGTCGCGAGCGTCGCGCCGGGCGCGGCGGTATGGCTGTTCGGCCATGCCGGCGACGGGAACGTCCACGTCAACGTCACCGGTGTTGCAGCCGACGACGAGCGCGTCACCGAGGCAGTACTTGGCTTTGTCGCCGAGCTTCACGGTTCGATCAGTGCCGAGCACGGCATTGGCACGGCCAAACGTGCGTATGTGCGTCTGGTGCGGAGTGACAACGAGATAGCCACCTACCGCGCGATCAAAACCGCACTCGATCCAAGACACATCTTGAACCCGCACGTGCTGTTCCCCGACGTCGCGGGCGAGGCCATCCGGTAACGCCATCCAGGAAGAGGTCCGACCGCCGGCGCGTCTGTCGGTTCCGGACATCCCGCTTGACTTCCTCCCAAATCCGGCAAGACTGTCCCCTGTTCTGCCGCACCGGCCCGTGGCGCCCCGCGCCGGTGTGGCTGGCTCGGGTCGCCGGCCGGTCGGACCGCCCGCCGCCGCCCGGCGACCCGAGCGACCCTCGCATGCACGACGCGATGAACGCGCGATCAACGCGCGCAATGCACGACGCGGCGACGCGACCGTGCCGTCGTTAATCGAGAAGCTGGCGCGCGACGCGCCATTCGGGATCAGGTCGCGCGAGCACGCGCATGCCGTGACTCGTGATCGTCTCGTCGATACGCGCGAGCAGCTCCGGCGCCCAATCGGGTGACGCGCTGTACCACGTGTACTGACGCAAGCCGAGTCCCGTGATCACCGAGACGAGCAACGCGTGTTCGTCAACGAGCGCGCCGAGCGAGTCCTCGACATTGCCGAGCTCGTCGCCCTCTTCGGGGGTCGTGAGTCCCTCGTCGGTCGGCTCGTTCAACGCGATCTGAACCACGACCGCCGTCGAGTATTCGGGGTTGCCGAGCTCACGCTCGAACGCGCCGGTACGCAGTCGCAGTACTGCCGGCTGCTCGCGAATTCGGCCCGCCTGCAGCGTCCACTCCGTGGACTGATCACCATCCATAGAGGCCAAGTTTGGGGCCTGTGTGACCCCGCGTCAACCTGATCAGCCCAGGGTCTCGGCGGTGCGCGCCGGATCGTGCTCGGGCAGGTAGTCCTGCGCCCAGCTCATGCGCTTCCAGTCGGGGATCGGCGCGTCGGTGTCTGCATGGGGCACGAATTTCGAACGCTCGACGAGCTGCATCTTGTGGATGTAACGGGAGCAGTTCGGAAAGACCTTGGCGGTCTGCACGCGGACGACGAGCTTGGCGCCGGGCATGGTCACGAGCAACGGGTCGTGCTCGTCCACGGTCGCGACACCGTTCACCCGCACCCGGTTCGGATGCTCGAAGTCGATGAACAGCATGCCAACCGACGCGTGGGCGCGGATGTTGCCGAGCGAGAGGAACATGCCGTTGCCGTCGTACACGGGAAAGGCGATCGTGTGCTCGTCGACGACACGCACGAAGCCGGGATCACCGCCCTTGTACGAGCACTGGGGGTTGCCCTCGTCGTCACACGTGGCGAGGAAGAACATGTCACGTGACTCGATGAACTGCTTGGTGTGATCGTCGATCGTGTCACTGACGAGCAGCTCGTCGATCCGGTCCGCGATACGCCGGGTCTCGAACCGATCCTGCCAGTACCGGTGGTCGTCGTTGAACGTGTTCACGAGCTCATGCTCGCGCGAGCTACAAGAGCTCGTACACGGGGTTCACGATCGCAAGCCGGCCCCGGTGCTCGATCGCCATCCCCTCGACCATCACCGAGGCGCCGATCTGCACTCCCTCGACGTGGCGGCGACCGTAGAACACCACGCACACGCCGCCGGTTTCGTCGCCCACGGTGCATTCGAGACTCGGGCTCCCGGCGAGGGACTCGACGCGCACCGCCCGGACCCTTCCCGCTACCCGCACGTACTGCCGCCACCGCACGTCGGCGATTCGTGTCATTCCATCGCGTCCGAGGGCCGGTGCCGTGACGCACACCGACGCGACCTTCCCACGACCGTTGCCCCGTCCGTTGCCCCGTCCGTTGGACGACGGCGGGCGACTCGAGCACGGCGCGGCCGTGCCGTGACGGTCATCGAAGTGGAAAGGAACGGTGGTGACGTTTGCATGCGGCAACCGCGAGATCTCGCGTGCCAAGGCCTCGGCGGTCTGGTCATGGAGAATTCGGTGCCAGACGCCGTTGAACATCCGCTCCGGCAAGAGCACGCACACCTCGGCGTCGCCGTCGCTCAGCTCGCGCGCGACTGTTTCCACCGCGACACGGGTCAATCGACGATCGGGGCAATCGATCAACTCCAAGCTCAGATTGGCGAGCCCATGTTCACGCCATTGGGCCGCGAGCTCGTCGGCGCGCTGCTGGTCGATGACAAAGTGCACGGCTCGCAGCTCGTCCGGCCGCAACGCGCGTCCGAACTGCATAGCGCGCGCGACGGCGAGATCGAGGCGGTCGACGAACACCATCACGACGAGTCGTCGGCGAACAGGTGCCGCGACGGCCTTGGGGACGTCATGCTCGAGTGCGTTGTCTTCGCGCTCGTACTGCTTGGCCAGGCGCACGAGAAAGAACACCATCACCGGCACGAGCAAGACGATCACCCATGCGCCTTCCATGAACTTGTAGCGAGCGATCACGAGGTCGACCACGAGTGAGAGGAACGCGCCGACGCCATTGACGAACAGGCCCCACCGCCACCCGGGTTCCTTCTCTCGGATGTGGTGCTTGGCCATGCCGGCCTGCGACAGCGTGAACGACGTGAAGACGCCGATCGCGTACAACGGGATCAGCCGGTCGACCCGGGCGTTGGTCACGAGCAACAGGACGATCGCGGCCACCGACAAGAAGATGATGCCGTTCGAGAACACGAGACGATGGCCGCGCTTGGTGAGTTGGCGCGGCATGAAGTTGTCGCCCGCGTGGAACGACGCGAGCCGTGGAAAGTCGGCGAAGCTCGTGTTGGCGGCCAGCACGAGAATCAACATGGTTCCCGCCTGCAGGCAGTAGAAGAGAATGTTGCCCCCGAGTCCGCCGCCGTACGTGAGTTTGCCGATCTGCGAGATGACTGTCGGCGTCCCGTTCTCGAACGGCGCCACGTGCATCTTGCTGTCCATGATCGACAGGCCGAGGAACATGAGCCCGAGCAGCGAGCCCATGATCACGAGCGTCGTGCGCGCGTTCTTCCACTCCGGCTTACGGAACGCGGGCACGCCGTTGGAGATCGCCTCCACGCCCGTGACTGCGGCACCGCCCGACGCGAACGAGTGGAGTACCAGCGCGATCGACGCTCCCGCCAAGAGGCCGGCGCCCTGGGTGCCGAAAGTCATCACGCCGGGTGTGTGCGCGTAGTTCGCCTTGCCGAGACCGCCATGGAAGGCCTTGAAGACGCCGAAGCCGATCAGCACTGCCATGTTCGCGATGAAGAAGTAGGTCGGCGTGGCGAAGATCCGGCCGGATTCCTTGACGCCGCGCAGATTGCCGAACGCGATCAAGGCAACGAACGCGATGGAGATCCAGAGGATGTACGGCTCGAAGATCGAGAACGCGGACGCCAGCGCCGCGGTACCCGCCGCGACCGACACCGAGACAGTCAGGACGTAGTCGGTGAGGAGGGCGACGCCGGCAACCTGCGCGGGGAGGAGACCGAAGTTGTCGCGCGTCACCATGTACGCGCCGCCGGCTGTCGGATACGCCTTGATCGTCTGGCGGTACGAGAGGATCAAGAAGAACAACACCACGAGCAGCGCGGTGGTGATCGGCACGACGAGCGCGAACGCGCCGATACCGATGATCGGAATGAGAACGCGCAACATCTCTTCGGTGGCGTACGCCGACGACGAGAGGTTGTCGGAGGCGAACACCGCGAGTGCGGTTGGTTTGCCGAGCCGTTCGTGCTCGAGCTGCTCGGTGTGCAAGGGAGGGCCCAGCAACGCGTTCTTCACGCGGTAGCCGCGTGTGTCGGGCGGCATCTCTACGTCGGGACGCACCGGCATGGGGGCCGCAGGCGGTGTCTTCGGCGCCGTGGTATCAGTCGTCGGCCTCGGCTCGGTCAGCACCCGCTCGTCTCCATAAAGGGTTGTGCGCGCCCCAGCCCGGCGCGCGCGTCCCTCACAGCAAACCGTTGTTGGCGGGAAAAGTCTCGCCCGGCGGCGTCAAGAAGGCATCAAATGGCTCCCTCGCTGCGCCATCCCTGGCTCCGCTGCGTCCGCACGGTCAAATGACCGTGGGCACCCACGTGGCGTGAAATCCATAGGGCACCCGCTGCGGGAGTGTGACCCGGGCGATCGGTCCGGCGCCGACGTCACGGGCGTCGAGCAGCACGAGCTCCGACGCATCGCGCGCTCGGTCGTACACGAAGCTCATCACCACGCCTTCGCCTTCGTTCGGCCCGGTTGCCACGAACAGCCACTCACCGGATGAAGACTGCGGCCCCGCGTCCCAGCGCGTCTCGGTCCCGGTGCGCGCGTCGACGTGTACTGCTCCCGCGAAGACGATGTCGTCGGCTTCGGTGCGGGTCTCGACCCGCCACCCGTGTTGGTAGGAGCGCCCGGTCCGGCGGCGATCGATCGACGGCAGCTCCGCATCGAGATCCGAGCGAAGCTCGTCGTGGAACGTGAGGTGCGAACCCGCGGTGTTGATCCGCCAGCGATGCAATCGCGGCGTCGACCCGAGCGCGGAGCCCTTCTGGAACACGCTCTCGAGCCGGCTCACGTCGAGCAGCACGTCGTCTCCTTCGCGCCAGGCGTTCATTCCGTGGAACACGTAGCACGGCTCAATCTCCACCCAACGGATGGACGACGTCGGTCCGCCGAGCGGCATCACGCCAAGGCGTGCGCCGTAGGCGGGCTTCCACACGTACGGCATGATGCGCGAGCGCTTCTCGTTCACCATCTTGATTGCGAGTTGCAGATCGAACAGGACCGGCATCTCCCAGAAGATCACGTCGCGATCGGTGATCGCGAAGTCGTGGATCATCGTGGAGGCCTTCACCGCAACTGGCTGGCTCGACACCAACGTGCCATCGCGATCAGCGACGTGATACACGAGGTAGGGCTCGGTGAAGTTGTAGCCGAAGAAGTGCATCTTCTGCGTGGCGGGATCGATCTTCGGGTGCGCGGTCATGTTCCCCTTCAGGCGACCGCCGAAGTCGTACGGGCCGACCGTCGAGAGATCGCGCGGCTGAACTTCGTACGGGAAGCCGACCTCGCCGAGGCTCAGCAACTTGCCAGCGTGATGAACGAGTGAGACGTTGCTCAAGCTCGACGCGCCGCCGGGCGCGCCCTTCGCCGTGAGCCCACCGCCTGCCGCGAGCAAGGTCGTGCGCACGTAGCGATTGCGATACCACGTTGCCTTGCCGTCGGCGAGCATGACGCCGTGCACCATGCCGTCGCCGAGGAACCAGTGCGACGACCAGCCGGGCTTCGGGTTCGATCCGTTGCGCACGTAGAGACCTGACAGCTCTCGAGGCAACGCGCCGACGACGTTCAGATCGAACGCTTCGACCTCGCGTTCGACAGGTGCGAAATCGCCGCGGAGCCACCAGGGAACGGTTGGGTCGACGACCTTTGTCGGCGCGGGTCCGACCGTCGATCGGGACGCGGCCCGATGAGTGCTCCCACTGGCGCCGCACGCGGCGAGCACGTGCCCGGCCGCGGCACCGGCAGCCGTGTACGCGCCGAGTCGCAGCAGCGTTCGGCGGTCGATCGCGTCCATCGCGGGATTCTTGCGGCTCGCGCGGTCCGCGCGCCCGACGCGTCTCCCATCCCGGGTGCCCGGGCCTGGTGCCTCCGGAGGTCCCCGGCAAAGCGGGACGAGCGGGAGATACTCGCGGGACCGCATCCGGGCGGATGGGCTCCAGGCCAATTGGGGGACGGGGAAGACCGCGAGCAGTAGTCGCGTGATCGCCTGCTGCGCGAACCGTGCCAGAATCAGGGGACTGGGGTTGTGAGGAGACCGATGGTGCCAGGGCGGGCCCGGGCGGACCGGAGCCGACGAACGCGCGCTCACCGGCGCGCCGTCGTGTGCGCGGCCGTCCTCGTCTTCGGCGCCACGTTGCTGGTTGCCGCGACGGCGCCGGCCGCGCCCCTGCCGCTCGCCGATGCCCG
This sequence comes from uncultured Actinomycetes bacterium, assembly GCA_963837155.1. GTDB lineage: Bacteria > Actinomycetota > Acidimicrobiia > IMCC26256 > PALSA-610 > DASQHW01. The sequence continues at coordinate 221,277 of CAWIMB010000002.1, forward strand.
CCCGTCGCTGTCGCCGGCGCCGCCGGGCACCCAGCATGCTCCTGCGCGCCAGGCGCTCCGCGGTCAGGTGCCGGAGATCGATCACGACCACGTCTTCGTGCGCCTGCGCTCGCGGCCGAGCGACCTCACGTCGCGGCTGGCGCGCGCGGGCGCCCGCGTCGAAGGCGCGGTCGGGCGCACCAGCTGGACGTCGTTGTCGACCGATGGCGACGCGGTCGCGGTGAAGGAGCGACTGGAGCACGAGCCGACGGTGGCGCAGGTCAAGTTTTCGTACGTCCGGCGCGCGTTGACCGTGCCGAACGACCCGAGGTATTCCAGCGCGCAGCGCGACTACCTCTCGCCATTGCGTATGGATCGCGCGTGGGATGTCAGCAAGGGCGCGAACGTGAAGGTCGCGGTCGTCGACACGGGCGTCGACGCGCAGCACCCCGATCTTTCGGGTCGCGTTCTCGCGGGTCGGAGCATCGTGCCGACGACGAACTCGGTGCAGGACGACAACGGCCACGGCACGATGGTTGCGGGCGTGATCGCGGCGAACCTCAACAACGGGCGCGGCGTCGTTGGGATCGCGCCGCAAGCGCAGATCCTGCCGGTGAAGGTGCTCGACGGAAATGGGGGCGGCACCGACGACGACATCGCTGCCGGCATCACGTGGGCCGTGGATCACGGCGCACAGGTCATCAACTTGTCGCTCGGTGGTCCCGGCGAGGCAGACGTGCTGTGTGCAGCAGTGAGCACCGCCCTCGCCGCCGACGTCGTCGTCGTGGCGGCCGCGGGAAACGACGGCTTCGAAACGGTTGGGTACCCGGCCGCATGCCCAGGTGTGATTGCTGTTGCCGCGACGAACCACAGCGGCGCGCTCGACCGCGTTCTCCAGCTTCGGATGGCGGGTCGACGTCGCCGCGCCCGGTCTCGACATCACGTCGACCGCGCTGTCACAGAACCCGTCAGCGGACAGCTACGCGACCGAATCGGGGACCTCGTTCTCTACGCCGATCGTCGCGGGCGTCGCGGCACTTGTGCGATCTCATGATCCGGGGGCGAGCGAGTCCGAGGTCATGCAGCAGATCCTGTCCACCGCGCGCGACGTAGGGCCGCCGAGCGTCGACCGCGGCGTACGGGCATGGGATCGTCGACCCGTTGGCGGCGCTCGGCCGGCCGGCGCTCGCGCCGCGGGTTGCGTTCTCGACGGGTACTGGCGAGCCGAACGACACCGCGGACACCGCGACGGCGCTGACCGTCGGCAGCTCGCGCAGCGCCCAGATCGCGCCCGAGACCGACGAGGACTGGTACACGGTGTCGCTGGGCACCGGTTGGTACAAGGTGCGCGTGCCCAGCGGTACGGGTGCGCTCGACCACGACATGCAACCGATGCTGCAGCTCTACGACGCGAATGAGCGTTTCCTCATGTCCCAGGAATTCGCGGGCGGCGACCTCGTGTTCAACATCGACACGCCCGGCAACTACCTCGTCCGCGTCCGCAACCGCGGCGGCGATACCGCGCCCTATCAACTGACGGTGTCGGCCGTCAGTCAACCGCCGCTGTTCGGCTCGCCCCTCGCCGTCGACGTCGCGTCGACCGCGCAGTCGGTTGGCGTCGGCGATCTCGACGGCGACGGCCGCAAGGACGTCGCGTTCCTCATGGGCGACACGTCCTCGTTCGGCGACACGTTGGTCGTCCTGTCGCAAACGGCCCAACGGTCGTTCACGGTCGGCGACGTGCTCGCGACACCGCCGGGGACTTCCGGTGGCGGAATGGTGATCGGTGACGTCAACGGAGATGGCAAGGCCGACGTCGCGTTCCCGACGAGTGGAGGCGTGGAAGTCTTCCTCCAAGACTCCGGCGGCCTCGATCTCGAGCTCTTCGTCGGGACGAGCGGCGTGTCGCAGCTCGCGATCGCCGACATTGACGGCGACGGCAACCCCGACCTCGCCACCGCGGGATCCGCGGGCGTGAAGGTGTTCTGGGGGCCGTCGTTCACGACGAGCAAGGTCGTGACCACGACGGCGACGTTCTCCATCGCGGCCGGCGACCTCGCAGGAGACGCGCATCCCGATCTCGCCACGAGGCGCACCGACTCGCTCGCGACGTTCGTGTACAGCGGGGGGCGCAACTTTGCCGCGGTGCACGTTTACGGCGTGATCAGCGGCAGCAATGTCGCGATCGATCCGTCGAATCGCCATCTCGTGATCACGGCGCGCTCCGGCTTCGCACAGGTCTTCCGCGACACCGGGAGCGATTTGGAAACCGTCGGGTCGTCGATCCACCTCTCGAGCCGGCCGGAGCCGGTGGTCTTCGCCGACGTCGACGGGGGCGGCAACGACTTCGCGGTCAGGCACGACGACACCGGCCACGTTGGAGTCGTCCGGGGCGGCGGGACCACGGAGGAGCTCTACTTCGCGGACGACCAGCCGTCGTCGCACTACGACGCGCGTGCGCTCGCGGTCGACGACATCGACGGCGACGGACTGCCCGACGTCGTCGCGGCCACGTCGTTCGGTATCTCGCTGTTGATGCACCGGAGTGACTCGCTGCCGGCGACGTACGGCAAGCACCTCGTTGCCGACGTGACCCCGGCGCCCCGCCAAACCGGCGTGGCGACCGGCGTACACCCGTCCCTCTCGCTCACGAGCGCGGCGACCAACGCGAGCTCCTCAACGGTGGAGCTCGTCGACGCGCATGGCACCACCGTGCCGGCCGCGGTCACCGGCAACGGCACGACGACGATCACCGTGACTCCCACGGCCGCGCTGGCAAACGGTTCCTATGCGCTGCGGGTCGACGGGCTCATCGACGGGCCGGGTGACCAGCTCGACGGATTCTCGACGCCGTTCGTCGTCGGACCAACACCTGACCAAACCGCGCCCGACGTGACGTTCCGTAACGCGCCGTCGGGCTACCGGACATCGGCGGGCGTGTCGATCGGGTTCAGCTCGCACGACGGCGGTGCGACGTTCGAGTGCAGTCGCGACACCGCGCCGTACACGCCGTGCTCGTCGCCGGTGCCGTCGTTCAACGTGTCGGTGGGCGCGGACAAGTTCCGTGTGATCGCGCGCGATGCGACGGGCAACGAGAGCGCACCGCACGTCGCGTCGTGGACCTACCGCCTGCCGCCGCACGGCTACTGGATGGCAGGTGGCTCGGGAAAGATCTACCCCTTCGGCACCGCGCCCGCGCTCGGGAGCGCGCCCCCGACGTTCGTCACCGACCTGGCCGCGTCACCCAGCGGCTACGGCTACTGGGTCGTCGACGTGCGCGGCCGCGTGTACGCGTTCGGTGATGCGCATCGATATGGCAACGCGGGAAGCCTGTTGCCCAACGAATCAGTGACGAGCATCAGCCGGACCTCGTCCGGCAAGGGCTATTGGCTGTTCACCTCGCGCGGACGTGTGATGTCGTTCGGCGACGCGCATTCCTACGGCGACCTGCGCAAGATCACACTCACGGGCCCGGTGCTCGATTCCGTGCGGACACCGTCGGGCCACGGCTACTACATGGTCGGTTCCGACGGCGGCGTGTTCAGCTTCGGCGACGCCAAGTTCTACGGCTCGACCGGGGGCCGGCACGTCAGCGCGCCGATCCGCACGCTCGTGCCCGATCCCGACGGTGTCGGCTACTGGCTCGTCGGTCGCGACGGCGCGGTCTATTCGTTCAAAGCGGTATCCCACGGCTCCATGGCCGGCAAGCACTTGAACAAGCCGATTGTCGGCATGGTGGCATTCGGTAACGGCTATCTGATGGTCGGCTCCGACGGCGGCATCTTCAACTTCTCGAGCAAGCCGTTCTACGGCTCGCTCGGCAACAAGCCCCCGTCGGTGCCGATCGTCGCGGTCGCCGCCTACGGCTGAGCAGTTTGTCTAGACGCACCTACTCGTCGAGGCCGAGCATCGCACGGAACTCGTCGGTGGTGTTCACGTGCGGGAACGGCTCATCGGGAACCGGTACTCCGAGCGCGCGACAGATGGGTTCCCAACCGTCGCCGGGCTTCCAGTCGACAAGGCGGTCGGATGGCAGCGACGCGCGCACGTTCGCGTTGTGCGCCTCGTACGCACGCTTGGCTTCGTCTTCGTTCGACCAGTTCGCCGTGAACGCCTGGGCGAGCATCGCCCGCGGCATTTCCATCATGTCGGTGAGCTCGTGGTCGGGTGGCGCGGGGAGACGCGAGATCTCGAAGATCGTCTCGTTCGCGCTCTTCCACCACGCGTCGGCGCTCGACCGTGTCGACAGCAGCACGATCGCGCCGGGGTTCGCGTCGGCAAGCTCGCGCCACCACGCGGCAGCCGGCCAGTCGACGGCGGCGACATAGCCGTCCATCACGACGCTCCAATCGACGGGTTTGCCATCGATCGCGTCCTGCCAGTAGCGCACGTACTCCGGATGCCCCATCACCTCGACCATGTGGTAGCAGGGCCCGCCAAGGAGTTGTTCAAGCGCGATCTTCAGAGAATGAGTGCCGGTGCGACCCAACCCTGCGCCTACGACTCGCAGCGTCATCTGCACTCCTCCCGCCTCGATTTGGCAATAGGGTTTCGCCAACCGATGCCGCAGGATCATAAGGGGATGCCGTGCGGACGCGCGCTTTGGCAGCAGTCGTTGCGATCGTGGTGCTCATCGCCGCGTGTTCGAGCTCCAGCTCGAAGGCCAAGAACCCGACGCGCGATCAGCTCGGCGTGAAGGTGGTCTCGTCGCGGCCGGACATGGTCACGGGGGAGACCGCGGTGCTCGAGCTGAGCGGCACAGGATCGCCCCAAGTGACGATTGACGGCCGGGCGCTGCGCGTCGAGCCTGTGAAGAAGTGGTGGCGCGTCTCCGACCTGCCGAAGGGTGCGTCGACGCTGAGCGTCCGCCAAGGAGATCTCACCGGCTCAGTACAGATCACGGACTTCCCGATCAGCGGACCGGTGTTCTCCGGCCCACACCTGCCGCTGCTCGTGTGCTCGACCGCCCAGAACGGTCTCGGCGCGGCGACCGACAACGACTGCTCGGCGCCGACCAAGGTGGACTATCTCTATCGCGACGCGGATGGGCTGAAGCCGCTCGCGAATCCCAAGGCGCTGCCGCATGATGTGCGACAGGCGACACGCGACGGCAAAGCGGTGCCGTTCGTCGTGCGGCGCGAGCGGGGCGTCATCAACCGATCCGTGTACTGGATCGACGTGCTCGACCCCGAGCGATCGACGAATCCGAGCACGAACACGGCGTGGAACGGACGGCTCGTGTACCGGTTCGGCGGCGGCTGCGGTACGAGCTACGGGCAGGGCTCTTCGATGACCAGCGCCGAAGCCGAGGACTTCCTCGGTGAGGGGTACGCGGTCGCAACCGCGACGTTCAACACGTTCCAGACGCAGTGCAACGACGTGCTCTCGGCAGAGACCGCGATGATGGTGAAGTCCCACTTCATCAACGAGTTCGGCGTGCCCGTGCACACGATCGGCGAAGGTGCGTCGGGCGGCGCGATTCAACAGCACCTCATTCTCCAGAACTATCCCGGCATCCTCGACGCGAGCCTGGCGATCCTGCCGTTCCCCGACGCGCTCTCGATCTCGCCCGGCGTGGCGGACTGCGGGCTCCTCAGTCACTACTACGGCTCCGCCGCCGGCGCGACGCTCACCGCCGATCAACGGGCGGCGATCAACGGTCATGCAGTGCCGCTGACCTGCGTGGTGTGGGAGAACAGCTTCCTCGAAGGCATCCGTCCGAGCGACGGGTGCGATTCCCAGATCCCGAAGTCGAAGATCTACGACCCGAAGTCCAACCCGAAGGGCTTGCGCTGTGACCTCGTTGACTCCAACGTCAATGAGCTCGGTCGTGATCCCGAGACGGGATTCGCGCAGCAACCGCTCGACAACATCGGCGTGCAATACGGCCTGAAGGCTCTCGGTGACAAGACCATCACCGTCGACCAGTTCCTCGACGTGAACGCGTCGATCGGCGGCTACGACATCGACGGCAACGTCGTGGCGAATCGCTCGACCGCGACGGAGGACGCGCTGAAGGTCGTGTACAGCAAGGGCCGGATCTCCGAGGGCGGCGGCGATCAGAAAGTCGTGCCGATCATCGACCTCAACGTCTACGACGACCAGGCGGGCGACATCCACGACCGGTTCCGCGCGTTCTCATTGCGAGATCGCCTGGAGTCGGCGAATCACGTCATCTGGACACGAGGCAGCGCAATCTCCAGCATCAACGACGTGATCGGCAACATCACGTCCGGTGGCGGCGGCGCCGGGAGTGACGCGGTTGCGATCCTTGACAAGTGGCTCGACACCGGCAAGATGCCGGCGGCGGCCGGCGACAACTGCCCGGGCGCGAACGGAACGCTGATCACCGGGCCCAAGATCTACGACAAACCCGGGCCGTGTCGCGACAACTATCCGCTGCACGGTGATCCGCGTACTGCTTCGGGCGCGCCGCGCCGCAACGACATCTTGAAATGCGAGCTGAAGCCGGTCACGCTCGCCGACTACAGGGTGCAGTTCACCGCCGCCCAGCAGGCTCGGCTGGCGCAGATCTTTCCGCAGGGTGTGTGTGACTGGACAAAGCCGGGTGTGGGTCACGTGCCGCTCGAGGGGACGTGGTTGCGTTACTGACGTGTCCGCGCCGAGCGAGCAGGCGCAACGTGACGAGGAAGAACACGAGCAGGCCCCCGGTCAACGCGGCCCATTGCACGAGGACATTTGTGTTGTCCGCGCCGGCAGTGAAGCCGTGCACGGTCGCGGCGCCGAAGAGCGGGAAGCTCACGAGGTGCACGGCACGCCACAGGCGACGCGGCAGTCTGCGCATCGCCCACGACGTCAACTCGATCGCGACGAGCAGGTACATCGCGACGATTCCCCACGCGACCGCGCCGGGCCGCCACTCCGACGTCATCGGCACGAAGAGCTCGCGCGGACCGAAGTGCACGTAGCTGTCGGCCCACAAGGCAAATACGTGGACCGCGACGAACACCACTGAGAGCGTGCCCAGGAACTTGTGGAGGTCGAGCAGCCAGGCGGGCGCGCCGCGGCGGCGAATCAGACGGGTCGAGAGCGCGAGGCCCCACAGGATGCTCGCAGTGACCAGTGCCCACGCGACAATTCCGGATGCGCGTGCTGCATACCACGTCAGCTTCGTGTTGAGGACCGCGTTCACGGTTGTACCTCGAGGACGTCTCCGTCATCCGTGAACAGCCACGCGTGCACGCCGGTCGCACGCGCGAGCGCGACGCCTTGTTGGCGTCCGGCGATCAGCATCGATTTCGCGATCCCCTCGGCGAACCATGCGTTGGTTGCCGCCGCCACAACGCCGGACACACCGGTGCGCGCCGAGTCACCCGTAGCGGGATCGATGATGTGGTGATAGCGACGGCCGTTGCGCGTCCACGTGCGGAATGCGGTCGTGCTCGTCACGAGCGCGCCCGCGGCAAGGGGATATCGGAACGCGATGCGACGTTCGTCGCGCGGATCCTCGACCGGCACGTCCCACGCGCCGTCGGGTGGAGGCTCGCCACGCGCGCGGAGGTCACCACCGACGCTGATCAAGACGGTCCGTGCGCCGCGATCGATGAGTCCGCGTGCGACGAGGTCGGCGGCGAGGCCTTTCCCGACACCACCGAGGTCGAGGCGGACCCCACGCGGGAGTCGCACGCACGACGCGTCGACGTCAATGTCGACGCGCGCGAATCCCGGTGCCACGCGCTGCGGAATGACGCGTGCGTCGTCGTCCCGCGGCACGACGAGCTCGAACGAGCGGTCATAGCCCGCGTCCTCGAGCACGACGAGGATCGTCGGATCGAAGCGGCCGTCGGTGACGCGATGCAATTCGGCTGCACACGTCAGCGCTCGCAGCAGCGTTTCACTGACCTTCGTCCACGTCCCCGCCTGGCGATGGAGATGGGCGAGCTCGCTGTCGGGGCGGAAGCGGCTCCAGCATTGCTCGAGCCGTTCGAGCTCGCCGAGGGCCCACTCCGCGAGGCCCGGGGGTGCGTCGCCGAGCACGAGATGCGCTCTGCTTCCCATTGCGTGCACGCGTCGCTCGGTCCAGTAGTCGCCGCCGAGTTCGAGCCTCAGTGACACTTGGATCCCGTGCACGGCGGTGGTCCCGGCGGCGGAGGCGGCGTGAACACTGTGGTCGGCGGTGCCGGGTGCGTCGGCGCCGGGGCCGGGGTCTTCGGCGTCGTGGCGGCCGGTGCAGGCTGCGGGTGCGGCGGAGGGGTCGCCGCAACGGGCGTCGTCGCGGGTGCGGGCGCGGTCAGCGTCGGCGGCGCAGTTGCGGCCGGCGCCGCCAGTGTGCCGGTCTGGGGTGCGCGGGTCGGCGGCGGGCTCGCGCCGGGAGGCGCCGGCGCGGTCGTGCTGGTCGGGCGCGAACGTCTTGTGGTCGTCGTGGTCGACGCGCTCCTCGAGATCGAACGCTCGATCGTCGATGTGGTCGTCGCGGCGGGAGGCGGCGCAGTGGCGCTGATGACGACGGGCGAGGATGCCGCCGCGGCCGGGGCGTACGTGCCGAGGGCCCCGACGATCGCGAGGAACGATGACGTGCTCAGACCAGCTGCCAGGACGCGGCTCCCCGCCGCCGGATGGCGGCGGCGATGCCCAAAGGCAGACTGTCGGCGATACATCCGTCCCCCCGTCGGCGTCCGCTCAATGCATCGGCCGATCGGGGCTCAGGACTTAGCTCACACGCGACATCCGCAGCGAAGACGGATTCGTGAAGCGCTCGGTTCCCGGTCGCTCAGACCGTGCGTCCTCGCAGAAGCATGATGAGGAGCACGACGACGAGGATGAGGACGACGGTACCTATGCCGATATACATGGCTGAGTGTTACCCACGACCCAGCAACGTCACGCTGCATGTCGAATGACCGACGTCGATTGCGCGCATGTTGTGTTGGGTATCAACGCCGCCCGCTGCGCCTGACGACGATGATCGGAGTGCGCTCGTCGTGTTGGCCGAGCGGGTTGTCGAGCAGCACCTCTCGGACCGTGCCGCGATCAACGGGGAATCCGGGGCTCGTACCGAGCACTTCGACGTTGATGTTGTTGGCGTCGACGATCGTGACCGGCATGCCGACGTGGGCTGCAAGTTCTGCGCACGCCGCATCCGGGTCGGCGGGCCCGAGCATTGCGAACTCGTCGAAGGGCTTGACGGTGGCCGGGCTGAACCCGTCGATCTCGGAGATGCGGTGTCCAGCGAGGCGGTAGAAGTCGCCCCGGCGGCGCAGGAGCACGCGCGACGCGCCGCCGAGCACCATCGCGAAGAACATCCGCCACCAACCCGCTTGCATGATTGCGACCTGCATCTTGCGGGGGTCGGAGTAGCCGACGTCGTCGACGTGTTTGGTCACGCCCTTCACGAGCAGCTTCGCGAGCCGACCGGGACGCACCACCGAGTGATGAATCACACGGCCCTGCGAGATCGTCACGAACTTCTCCGAGACGGCGAGCCAGTCGTCGGGTTGCACGACAGGCTTCACGTATTCGTCGAACACCGGCGGCAGAGGCTCCTTGATGTGGATCAGGTGCGTCTTCACCGGAATGCGCTCGTACTCGATCCCGCGGACCGTCACGATGGTCACGCCGCAACCACCACTGCTTGGTCGATGTACCGGCGCATCCAGAGCTCGGTCACGAGTACCCGCCAAAAGATCAAACCGTCGCCGGGCCGGCCCGCGAGGTAGTCGTCCCACGCGCGGACGAGCTGCGGTTGGTCGTACAGCTCGCGGCCGGCCAGCTCACGCGAGGAGAAGAGGGTTCGGATGAAGTCGGCTCTCATCTTCATCCATGTGATGTCGGGGTTCGTGAAGCCGATCTTGGAGCGGCGGAGGCGGTTCTTCTCCGGCATGCGGCCCTTCATCGCGTTGCGGTACACCGCGCGATTCCAACCGCCCTTGATCTTCTGATCGATGGGGAGCGCGAAGATGTACTCCACCATCTCGTGGTCGAGGAACGGCACGCGCGCCTCGATCGAGAACGCCATCGAGTTCTTGTCCTCGTATCGCAGCAGGTCGGGCGTCGAATACTGGAGCACGTCGCTCGCCAGGCGTTCATTGAGGTTCTTGTGCGCCCGGAAATCTACCGTTGCGCCTTCCCGCAAGAGCTCGCGCGCCGTCACCGCGTTCGTGCGGCGGCCCGGCATGCGAGTGCGCACGACCTCGCCGAAGTACTTCTTGTACAGATCCCAACCCTTCACGAGCTCGCGGGCGCCGGAGAAGTAATGACGCTGCGCGATCGCGGACGTGAGGTAGGCGCGGAAGTACGGGATGTAGCCGGCGAGCAGCTCGTCGCCGCCGTTCCCGCTCACCATCACCTTCACGTGCTCGCTCGCGATCCGGTACACGGAGTAGTACGCGTACGGCGCCGATGCGATCGTCGGCTCTTCCTGGAACCAGATCCACTCCATGATCTCGTTCCAGAAGTCGTCGGCTTGCGGATACGCGTAGTGCGGAATACTGCTGACCACCCGCTCCACCTCGTGGATGTACTCGCTCTCGTCGATGCTCTGCCCGGGATACAAGGCCGAGAACGTGTAGAGACCTTCGGTGTGCAGGTCGGTGCCGCCCGCCATCAGTCGTGCCATCGTGGACACGACCCCGGTCGAGTCGAGGCCCCCCGACAGTGGCACGCCGACCGGGACGTCGGAGATGAGATGGCGGGCGACCACGCGGTCCCAAGTCTGCGCGAATTCCTCCGCGTAGTCGTCGTCCGACCGGCTCGACGAGAACTCGGGATTCACGGCCGGGTTCCAGTACCGCTCGATCTTCACGATGCCATCGGGACGTACGAGCATCGTGTGGCCGGGCAGCAAGCGCTTCACGCCGTCGAAGAAGGTGTCCTCGCCGTCGTCGTGCAACCGGAACAAGATGAAGCGACGCACCGCGTCGAGGTCCGGCTGCCGCGAGACGCGGGCGTCCTGGAAGATCGCCTTCAACTCGGACGCGAACGCGAAACCGTCGGGCCCGTCCACGTAGTACAGCGGCTTGATGCCGAGACGGTCGCGCGCGAGGAACAGCTCCGCGCGTTTCGCGTCCGAGATCGCGAACGCGAACATGCCGGTGAGATGGTCGACGACCTGCGGGCCCCACTCCTCGAACCCGCGGAGGATGACTTCGGTGTCGGAGTGGTCGGTGACGAACCGGCGGCCCCGCGCGACGAGCGCTCGCCGCAGCTCCGGAGCATTGTAGATCTCGCCATTGAAGACAAGCGCGAGGTTCCGGTCCTCGCTGTACAGGGGCTGGTCGCCGGTTGCGAGGTCGACGATCGCAAGGCGTCGCATGCCGATCGAGAAGTGTTCACCGACGTCGACGCCCTGCCCGTCAGGCCCTCGATGCACGATCGAACGCAGCATCGCGTCCAGCCGCTCGCGGTCGGAACCGGCGAACCCGGCGATGCCACACATGACCGTTCAGGTTACGGGGAGCTAGTCGGGTTCCGGCGGCGGAGCGGTGCTCGGGCCGACGTAGCGGTCCAGCCAGCGATTCACGGGGGCCGCGTCGCGCCACGCGGTGACGATGCGTTCGAGCGCGCCACGGGAATGGAGCCATTTCGGCGCCCCGAACGTGCGACCGACGTGCATGCCCTTCATCTTGAGCAGGTCGGCGAGCGGATGCTCGGCGTCGAACCCGCGGGGAACGCGCTTCAATGACTCGCGCGCGTCGACGTCGTACTTCTTCTTCCGGAGCGCGTCAACCGCGGTCGCCAGCTTCGGCCCCTTGCGGGGATCTGCGACTGCGCCGCGATAGCGCTCGAGTTGATCGGGCATGAGGTGGTAGTAGCCGCTCCCGGCGTACAGGCCCTCAGCATTGATCATCACGTAGTACGCGGCACCGCCTTGACTCTCCGTGACGGCCGCGGCTGCGGTCTTGTACGGGCTCTTGTCCTTCGAGAAGCGCGTGTCGCGGTACGGCCGGAACAAGCGCAGTGGACCAAATTCCCGCTCGACCTCTTCCGAAAGGGCAAGGAACGGCGCTTTCACCGACGCCTCGTACTCGTCTTTGTGCGCGGTCCAGAACGCTTTCGAGTTGTCGGCTTCCAGACCGACGTAGAACTTCAACGCAGCGTCGGGCCAACCCTTGAAGTCCACGACGCCGGACAATAGCGATCGGTCAGGCGAAGCGCAGCGGCAGGCGGGTCGGACCGCGGAACACGATCGACGTGACGGGCTCGACGTCACCGGCGATCTCGAGCTTCGGAGCGCGGGCGACCAGTTCCTCGAGCGCGACGCGCGCTTCCGAGCGCGCCAGCGCCGCGCCGAGGCAGTAATGGACGCCGTGCCCGAACGCAAGATGCTCGGAGGCATCACGACCGGGGTCGAACCGGTCGGGCTCGTCGAACACCAGCTCGTCGCGGTTTGCGGAGCCGAGGAGCGCGAACACCGTCGCACCACAAGGGATCGTCGTACCCGCCAGGTCGACGTCGGTCGTCGCGGTGCGGAACATCAGCTGGGTCGGCGTGTCGTACCGCAAAGCTTCCTCGACGACAGCGGGGATGCGCGCGGCGTCTTCGCGGACGGCGTCCAGCCAGGATGGCGCGGACGCGAGGGCATGGGCGGCGGTCCCGATCAGATAGGCGGTCGTGATGCTTCCCGCGACGAGCAGCGTGAACGCGAATCCCTGCAGCTCCCCGGCCGTGAGCGCGCCGTCCTCGAACTCCGCGCGCAAGAGCACAGAAATCAGGTCGTCGCCTTCCTTTCCCGCGCGTTCCGCGATCACCGCGTCGAGCCATTTGCCCATCTCCTCACCATTGCGGGCCGCCTCGGCCTGTTCGGCCCCGTCAAGCGGCTCGAAGACCGCGCGCACCATGTGCTCGGACCAGCGGCGGAAGTCGTCGCGGCGATCAGTGGGGACGCCGAGCATCTCCGCGATGACGATGGTCGGCAGCGGTACGGCGAGGCCGGCTTGCAGGTCGCCGACCTCCCGCTCGACGAGCTCGTCGACGAACGCCCGGGCGATACTGCGCACCTCCTGCTCGAGCAGCGCGATCCGCTTTGGCGTGAAGCCGCGGTTGACGATGCGACGGAGGCGCGCATGCGTTTCGCCGTCTGCGCCGACGATCGAGATCGCCGACGAGTCGATTTCCTCGGCCTCGAGGAGGTTCGCGTCGGCGGCATACTCCGCCGGCCGCGCCACGAGCTTGGCCATCGCTTCGGAGGAGAACGTCACATGGTCGTGCATGACGCGCCGCACGTCCTCGTGTCGACTGACGGCGAATGCCTGCCATGTTTCCAGGTAGTGCACTGGCGCCTCGCGGCGCAGCGCGGCATAGAACGGATACGGGTCGGCTTGAACGGCGGGTGCGAGCGGGTCGTAGTGCAATGAGGTGACGTTGGTCATCGGCCTGCTCCCTTCGGGCGGGAACGACGTTGCGAGAGCTCGATCGGCGAAAGGAAGACTTCGGCTGCGTCATGCAGTCGCACGCTGAGTGGACGGGTCGGGTCGTCGTAGAGCCAGCTTGTGATCGTGCCGTTGGTCAAGGAATGGAACGCTTGCGCGAGCGCGTCAGCCGAGAGCGTCTGGTTCAGTTCGCCGCGCTCCTGGCCGCGCTCGACCAGCCGCAGCAACCGCCGGCGTGCCTCTTCATTGGCGCGCTGCGAGACTTCGCCGGCATCGAGGCCGAGCTGAATGCGCGCAATCTCGCGGAACACACTCCGGAAGAGGCGGCGTTGCGACTCGATGCCCTTCGCCATGTCGTCGCACAGCTTCCGCATCAACATCGGGGTCGGCGTGGCTTCGTCGGCGAGCGCGTCGTCGAGCATCACGCGGTAAAAGTCGAGCACGCCCTCGGTGATCGCTTCGATCAGCGCGTGCTTCGACCCGAAGTAGTTGAAGACTGTGGCCCGGGCGACCTCGGCTTCCGCGGCGATCTCGGCCATCGTGACGTCGTCGAAGCCGTGCTCGGCGAACAGCCGGGCGGCGGCGTCGAGCACCCGCCGCTGTTGCTCATCGCGGGCGTCGATCTCCGGCATTGGACCCGAGTCTAAACTCCTTTGGACTCGAGTCCAAGGGAATCTTCGGCTACGTCTTCTTCCGGGCGCGGCTCGGCGCGACGCGGGGCGGTTCGCCGGGCATCTTCGGGTAGACGGGCGGCCAGGGCGCGTCCTGCAAGCCGTTCGACCTGTCGCGTTCGGCGAGCGCGAGCAACGGCTCCAGCGACTGCGGCTCCGCCGGCGCCTGCTCCCACGGGTCGCCGTCAGCCGCGACGAGCGCCGGCACCGTTGCGATCGTCATCGCATCGGCGTCGATCGTGTCGAGGTCGTGCCACGCAAATGGTTTCGAGACCTGCGCGCCGGCCCGCGCCCGTACGCACCACGCGCCGAACACCGTCTTGTGCGGCGCGTTCTGATTGAAGTCGACGAACACACGCTCGCCGCGCTCTTCCTTCCACCACGCGTCGGTGATGCGGTCGGGGTGGCGGCGTGCGAGCTCGCGCGCCAACGCAATCGCCGCTGCCCGAACCTGGTACGAGTCCCAATGCGGTAACAGACGCACGTAGACGTGGACGCCGCGGTTGCCGGTTGTCTTCGGCCACGCCACGAGGCCGAGCTCGTCGAGGAGTGCCTTGACGTCGCGGGCGGCGACGCGCACCTCGTCGAAACCGACGCCCGGTTGGGGGTCGAGGTCGATGCGCAGCTCGTCGGCGTGCTCCGGATCGTCCGCGAGCGACGGCCACACGTGAAAGCCCAAGCAGCCCAGATTGACCGCCCACGCAATGTGCGCGAGATCGTCGACCACCAGGGCTCTCGAGGTCGTGCCGTTCGGTGTGCTCACGATCGTCGTGCGCAACCAATCCGGCGCGTTCTCGGGGACGCGCTTTTGGAAGAACGACGACCCCGTCGCGCCGTGCGGGTAGCGCTCCATGAGCACCGGCCTCCCGCCCATCGTGCGCATGATCGGCTCGGCCACCGCGAGGTAGTAGTGCAGCAAGTCGAGCTTGGTTTCGCCCCGCTCGGGAAACAGCACCTTGGCCGGGCTCGTGAGCCGCAGTTCGTGACCGTCGACCTCGAGCTCGACCGCGTCCTCGCTGCGCGCCACGGCCGCACGGTAGTCCTCAAGGTGCAAAGCGCGGTTCGTCGCCCGGCGGAGGCCGTTCCAAGAGTTCTTTGAGCCGATCGACTCTCGGATCGTCCGGGCCGAGGAGATCGACGATCCAACCGATGACGACATGCAGGTCGAGAGATGTCGCATCGACCATCGCTTCGATGTCCGCCCAATCGCGTGTGCGATTGAAGAACGCCTTGAAGACCGCAAGCTCGTCTGCCCCGAGAATCGGAATGGTCGTGCCCGCAAACGGCACATGCTCGGCATTGGCGGCCGCGCGATCGTGGAACGGATGGTTCGTGAAGAAGAGGTCGACCGGTGTGTCATCCCAGAACACTCGTACCTGACCGGTCTCCTCAACGGTTTTCACGTCGCGATCGGCCCACGTGATCTGCGACGGCAGCGCCTCGAATGCGCGACGCGTGCGCTCCGCCGGAACAAAGCAGTTGAGATCGATGTCGCGCGTCGCTCGCGGTTCGACGATGTGGAAGCCGAGCGCGATCGCGCCTCCGAACGCATGCGGCACGCCGGCCTTCCGGAGCGCCGCCTCGATCGCGACCACCATGTCGGCGAGCGATGTCATCGACGCAGCGGTGGATAGGCGAGGCGGCGCGCGGCGGGACGGCGTGGGAAGTGCTCGGCGAACTCCAGCACCTGGAGCAGTCGTTGGCCCGCGATCTCACGACTGACCGGCAAGGGTTCGAGCCTGATCGCGGCTCGACAGCCGGCGGCGCCGACAATCCGCTCGAGCGTTGGGTACGTCGGCGCTTGCGCGCCGGACTCGTAGTGGACGATCGCGGCGGGTGACGTATGGGCTCGCCGGGCGAGCTCTCGCTTCGAGAGTCGCGCCCGGATGCGGGCGAGCCGGATTGCCCCAGCGGCGTTCATGCCGCTATGTTATCAGATCCGATAACGAAGCCGACTACCCGTAGATGTTCACCGTTGGGTCGAGGTCCAAGGTCGATGCGTCGGCCCGGCCGGTGGCGACCAGCACGAACTGCAGTGGGTCTCCGGTGATCCCGCGGCCGCCGCCTCCGACGTCGTAGCGCGGCACGCCTTCGAGCGCGACCGTCGCGGGGCCCCACCCGCGCTTGGTCAGCTCTGCCGCGAGATATGCGACGCTCGTGTGCAACCCGTCGCCTCGGTTGGACGGGTGCGTGAGTGCCGCACGGATGTCGTCGGCGTGCACGTACGTGTCGAACCACAGCGTGAGCACGCCCTCGCCGAGTGTCAGGTCGGGAACGCCACTCGGTCCGTTCCACATCTCGTCGTCGGCCGCCTCGGCCAACGCGGCGATGGAGACGAGCGCGGCCCGCAATCGCGCCGCGGCCTGGGCGGGCGTGTCGTCGCGCACCGACGCCGCTTCCTGTTCCGCGTTGCGGCTGCCAGGCTTGCCGGCCGCGACGTCTTCGGCGAGCCCGATCACGTGGCCGGCGACGTCGCGCACTTCGAATCCTTCACAGCGCGAGGCCGTGCGCCAGTCGTCTTCCGAAAGCGACGCGACGAGCGCGGCGAAGGCTTCGTACTCCTTGACGGCGCCGTTGGCGACGAAGGGGCGGGGGAGAGCGGTGGTGGTTGTCATGACGGCATCGTCGGCCCCGGAACGACGCCGGTCGATTCCCTCCGAGGTAATGGCCGAGGCGCGTGGCCCGTCGGTACGGTGGCCGTGATGCTCGCGACAGCCACATCGACGTCGGTCGGCCAGATGCTGCGGGACTGGCGGCTCCGCCGCCGGATGAGCCAGCTCGAGCTCGCGAGCGAGGCCGGCATCTCGGCCCGGCACCTGAGCTTCGTCGAGACCGGACGGGCGCGCCCGAGCCGCGAAATGGTGTTGCATCTCGCCGAGAACCTCGACGTGCCGTTGCGAGAGCGCAACCCGTTGCTGATCGCGGCGGGGTACGCGCCGACGTATCACGCCACGGATCTGGATGCGCCCGAGATGCAGTCGGTGCGGGCGGCGATCGACCGGCTGCTCGTCGGTCACGAGCCGTACCCGGCGATCCTCGTCGACCGTCGCTGGGAATTGGTTGCCGCCAATACCGCGGCCGCGGTGCTGATCGAGGGCGTCGCGCCCGAGCTCCTTGCACCACCGTGCAATGTGCTGCGCGCGACGTTGCACCCTCAGGGCCTGGCGCCACGCATCGCGAACCTCTCGCAGTGGGTCGATCACATTCTCGGAAGCCTGCGGCGAACGGTCGCCCTGACCGGCGACGACGAGTTGCGGGCGCTGGAGGACGAGCTCGCGGGTTACGCAACCGCGATGGGCGTCGCGACCGATGCTGCGTTCGAATCGCCGCGCATGGTTGCGATCCCGATGCGGTTGCACACTGACCAGGGCGAGCTTGCGTTCGTCACAATGATCGCCACCTTCGGCACCGCGCTCGACATCACGTTGTCGGAGCTCGCGATCGAGACGTTCCTGCCCGCCGACGACGCGACCGCCGCCGCGCTGCACCGCCGGGCCCAGACGACCAGCGGGTGAACGACCGCCCCGATGGGGTGAACGCCAGCTGAAAGCGCGTCGAAGACCGGCCTGAGGCGTCGCTTCCGTGTCGTCGCCCGTGCGTGAATAGCCCGCAGCCGTTCCGCCGTCCGCGACACCTTGGGGACACACTCATGCGCAGGCTTTCTCGCCGTGTTGTTGTCGGGCTGTGCGCCGTACCCGCGCTGCTCGTCATTTCCGGCATCGCGTTCGCGGGCACGATCACGACGCCGAACACCAGCCCGTTCAACGTTCCTGGGAACGCGTCGGGCGACCCGCAATCGTTCACGATCGTCGGCGGCGGCTACACACCAGGAACGCTCGTGAGCGTCGAACAATGTGACGGCACACCGCCGACCGCCGTCGGCTGGTCCCCGACGATCAACTGCGACCTCGGGTCGGCGCCGGCTTCGGCGGTCGTCGACCCGAGCGGGAACGCGACGTTCCCCGCGAACGATCCGAACCTCTCGTTCCATCCGTTCAAGGGCCCGAGTCCGCAGGGACTGTTCAACTGCTTGGCGCCGAACGACCCGTCACCGAACAACGGATTGGCCGACTTCACGAACTGCCAGGTCCGCGTCGCGTCGAGCCTCACAACCTCGACGAGCGACCAGGCGTTTCTTGCGATCGTGCTTCCCAACGTGCCGGCCGCGACCTCGACGAGCACGTCGACAACGTCGACGACGCGGCCGACGACCACATCCAGCTCGACGTCGACGACCTCGACGACGAAGCCGACGACGACCTCCACGTCGACGACTTCCACGACGCGGCCGACGACGACGTCCACGTCGACCACGTCGACGACCCGGCCGACGACCACGACGTCCACCACGATCAAGGCAACGACCTCGACGAGCGCTCCCACGACGAGCAGCTCAACGACCACCAGCATCCCGACGAACGGCAAGCCGACGTGCACCATTGGCGGGAACCTGAAGATCGCGCCCGGCGCGACCTCGACACCCTCGACCAAGAAGAAGACGACGCTGAAGTTCCAGGGCGCCCTCGGCACCCTTGCCGGCGGAGCCTGCACGGGGTTCGAGCACGTCGACGCGAAGTTCCCGATCACCGCCGGGATGTTCAAGATGTCGATTCAGTTCGGGCCGGCAGCACCTGTGACTCGCTTGTCCACGGCTCACCGCTCAAGTCCAAGGTCAAGATCAAGTGGCAGGGCGTGAATCCGAAGAACGGCAAGCTCTCGACCGTCGCAAGTGACGCCACGACGCTCGCCAGCGTGAGCGAGCAGCAGGGCCCGCGGGGGTTCACGATGCTGACGTTTGGATTCGCCGGCAAGAAGAGCAAGTTCCTCGGCAAGGACGCGACGTTCAACATCGTGATCGACGAGAACGCAGCCCAGATCGCCGAGGGCTGCGCCACGCCGAAGAAGGGCCTGCAGGGCCTCCACTTCAGCGGGGTGAACGGTCCTTCGAAGCTGACGCTCTCATGACCCCGTCCCTTTAGCGCCGTCCCGGGCGGAAGGTCGTGCCGGTTCGTACGAAGTGTCCGGTACGTATCTCCCGAATCGGGGCGATGAGATCCTGGTGCCAGCGTCGGCGCCGCCCTAGGTTGCCTGGCAAGCACTGGTGGGTAGGGGGCCGAACATGACGCTGTATGTCGGCGACGAGCAGGATGCGGATGCGCAGGTCGAGGATCGCACTCGGTGCCTGTGCAGGATCGAAGACGACGAGGTCTTCGCGTACGTGGCTCGAGGAAACGAGTTCGTGCGTATGCGTGACCATGGCGTCTGGGCCGTCGAACATGATGACGTTCTCGTCTCCGCGCGTTCCGGCCAACCACTCGCGTACCGGCGCGGCCGCGTGTACTTCGCGAGCGAGACTGACGAGCCCCTCTACTACGAACGCGCCCATTAGCCGTCCGCGTACGATGCGGGCCCGTGAGACTGACGTGGCCCGATCGGACGCTTCCCGCCGAGGTTCGTGACGGTCTGACCAGACCGGGCGCGCCGTTCGAGCTCGCCACCGAGGACGTTCTCGGCGTCCCGATGCAGGTCTTCGTGAACCGGCCGCGTGACCTGCGCGCGATGCTCCTCGCGGCGGCGGAGCGATTCGGCGATCGTCCGTACGTCGTCTTTCCTGACCGCAGCCTGTCGTACGAATCAATGCTCGGGCCGGTCGCGGCGGTCGCGCACACGCTCGCCGAGAAGTACGGCGTCGGCAAGGGCGACCGCGTCGCGATCGCGGCTGCGAACTGCGTCGAATATGCCATCACCTTCTGGGCAACGACGGCGCTTGGTGGAATCACGGTCGCGATGAACGGCTGGTGGACCGGAAGCGAGATGGCATACGCCCTCGATCTCACGACGCCCACCGTGCTGCTCGGCGATCGTCGGCGCATCGACCGGCTCGCCGAGGTCACGGTGGCGCCCGACGCACCGGTCGTGGTGTTCGAAGACGAGTTTGCGCAACTGGAGGCCGCCGGCGCCGATGCGGCTATGCCCGACCAGCCGATCGACGAGGACGACCCGTTCCTCATCCTGTTCACGAGCGGCACGACCGGCCGGCCCAAGGGTGCGTTGCTCTCACACCGCAGCAACATCCATTTCGTCTGGTCGGCAATGCTGCGCGGCGCCGAGTCGATCGCGCGTGCGATATACGCGGGCAAGGAACCGTCGTTGCCCTCGTCGACCCCGTGCACGATCTCGGCGTCGCCGTACTTTCACGTGTCGGGTCTGAACTGCCAACTCGTGATGGCACTCGCGGGCGGGATGACGATCGTGTATCCGCCCACCGGCAAGTGGCGGGAAGACGTGCACCTCGAGCTCACACAACGGCACGGCGCCACGATGTGGTCGCTCGTGCCGACGCAACTCTGGCGGCTGCTCGAATGGCCCGACCTCGATCGCTACGACCTCTCGTCGTTGAAGACCGTCGGCGGCGGTTCGTCGGTGTGGGCCCCCGAGTTGTTGCGGACGCTCGAAGCGAAGTTGCCGCACGTGCGGCCGGGCCTCGGCACCGGGTGGGGGATGACCGAGTCGAACGGAGCCGGCACGTCGTTGCGTTCGGACTCCACATACGCGCACCCCGACAGCATCGGCAACGTGTCACCGACCGTCGAGCTCGAGATCCGCGACCCCGCGACCGGGGAAGCGTTGCCCGAGGGTGAGGTCGGCGAGATCTGCGTGCGCTTGGGCGCGTTATTCCTCGGCTACTGGAACAACGACGAAGCGACGCGCGAGGTCCTCGACGACGAACGCTGGTACCGGACCGGCGACTACGGCCACGTCGTCGACGAGTTCGTCTATCTCGAGGGGCGGCGCCAGGACCTCATCATCCGCGGCGGCGAGAACATCTACCCGGCCGAGATCGAGACCCGCCTCATCGAGCACCCGGGCATCGCCGAGGTCGCGGTCGTCGGTGTCGACCACCCGACGCTCGGACAAGAAGTGAAGGCGTACGTCGTCCCGCACGCGGCGGGCGCGCTCATCGAAGACGAGGTGCGCGAGTTCGCGGCGCGATCGCTGGCCGCGTACAAGGTGCCGACGCACGTGGAGTTCGTTGCAGACCTCCCGCACAACGCGACCGGCAAGGTGCTCAAGCACTTGCTCGGCAAGACCGCGGCGAAGAAGGACTTCATCGAGGAGTAAGCAGTAACAACGCGATTGCTTCGCTGAGTCGGTCGTTGAGCTCGCTGATCGGCATGTGGCCGGCGACCCACGACCGGAGCCCGGACGCCAGCACCGCATCGACGACGCGGACGATCGCACGCGCGCGATCAGGATCCACGTCGTGCATTGCCCCCATGTAGACCTTGGTCGTCGTCTCGCCGAGCCTGCCGAGGATCTCGCTGGCGAACGGGTCCGACGACGTCTCGAAGTGTCGCGACGAGACGCGCGAAGTTGGGCTGGCGCTGGAACGCGCGCACCGAGCGGTGAAAGACCTCGGTGAGCCGTTCGATGTCGGTGTTGCCGCGCAGCGGGTTGCGTGAGATGTTCGGCCCGAGTGTTGCCGCCCACGCGATCAGGACTTCCGCGAACAGGTGGTCCTTCGACGAGAAGTAGTTGTAGACGGTGCCGAGCGCGACGTTCGCCTCCTCGGCGACGTCTTTGACCTGGATCTTGTCGTAGTCCCGGCTCCGCAGGAGCGCCAGACCGGCGTCGATCACCCGCTGGCGGCGGGCCCGCTGCGCCTCGGTGGTGGCGTTCTTGGGCATGGAGGTATACTAGAACCTGCTTCTAGTTTTCTGCGCACTCCCCAGGAGGACCCTCGTGGCGCCCAGCGAGCACTACACGATCATCTCGTCCGACACCCACGCCGGCGGCAGCCACGCGCAGTACCGCGAGTTCCTCGACAAGAAGTACCTCGACGACTTCGACGCCTGGCGCGAGAAGTACAAGAACCCGTTCAAGGACCTCGGCGATCAGCGGCGGTACCGCAACTGGGACGACGAGATGCGCAACGGCCAACAGGATGCCGACGGCGTGGTCGGCGAGGTGATCTTCCCAAATACCGTGCCGCCGTTCTTCCCGACCTTCGTCTTGTTCGCGCCGCCGCCTACCGCCGAGGACTACGAGCACCGCCTCGCCGGCATCCGCACCCACAACCGCTGGCTCGAGGACTTCTGCAGCCGCTTCCCGGAGCGACGCGCCGGGATCGGCCAGATCTTCGTGAACGACATCGACGACGCGATCGAAGACGTCAAGTGGATCAAGGAACACAACCTTCGCGGTGGCGCGTTGCTGCCCGCCGTGCCACCGGATGCGACATGGCTGAAGCCGTACAACCACCCGGACTACGACCGTCTGTGGGCAGTGTGCGAAGACCTCGGCGTGCCGGTGAACTGCCACGGGGGAGTCGGCGGCCCCGAATACCTGCGCCATCCGTCGTCGGCGCTCATTCAGATCGCCGAGCTCGGTCATTACTCCCGCCGGCCGCTGATCTTCATGTTGCTGTCGGGCGTGTTCGAACGGTTCCCGAACCTCAAGTTCGTGATCACCGAGCAGGGATGCGCCTGGATCCCCTCGTTCCTCGCGCAACTCGACCATTCGCTCGCGGCGGTCCGCAACGCCGGCGCGATCGGTGAGCTGCGGTTCAAGCCGGAGCACATCTTGCCGAAGTCAGCGAGCGAGTACTTCCAACAGAACGTGTGGCTCGGCGTGAGCTTCCCCGGCCCGGCCGACGCGCGCGCCGCCAAGGAGACCGTCGGTATCGACAAGTTCATGTGGGGCTCGGACTTCCCGCACGACGAGGGCACGCATCCGTTCTCCCGCGAGCACCTGCGCCAGGTGTTCTGCGACTGGAGCGAACCCGAGATGCGCAAGATCCTCGGCGAGAACTGCGCGCGCCTGTACGACTTCGATCTCGACGCGCTGGCACCGCTCGCGGAGAAGGTCGGACCGACGGTCGCCGAGCTCAGACAGCCGTTGGAGAAGCTTCCCGAAAACGCCAACGAAGCGCTCAAGCGCGTCGGGGCATCGTCACCCGCCGCCTAGGAGTCGCCGATCTCGCGTTCGCGACGTTCGATGTCGCGCTCGCGGAGCTCGAGCTCGCGTTGGCGGAGCTCCGCCTCCCGCCGGTCGAGTTCGGCGGCCTTGGCGCGCTGCTGGGCTTCCCAAGAGTCGAGCTGACGGTCGAGCTCGGCCGAACGGCGGTCGGTGACCGACGGCGTCGCGCTGTAGCGCGGGTGATCCTCCAGCGCGATCGGCCGGCGCGGTGCGGAGTAGTCGGTGGACCCGGGCCGCCAGCTCGCGTTCTGGGGCCGGCCGAGCAGCAGCCACGCGAGCGATCCAATATCGGGGAGGATCAGCACGAGGATCAGCCACACGCCCTTGGGAAGGTTGCGGCACAGCGCGCCGTCGGTCGAGATGCAGTCGAAGATCGCCCAGATCCAAAAGCCGAGCAACAACAGAAGGACAACGCCTTCGGCTTCAAACAGAATCACTTCCCCCACCCCCGTGCCACGCTGCCCCCGTCGCTCGAAAAAGGGTACTGCCCGAATGGTCACACGGCATAGGGCTGTTTTCATCACCGCCGGATGAGTATCGGTCCGAGCATTCGTGCCATCAGGTAGATCGCGAAGCTGAAGCTGGTGACGAACACGCTCGGTTTCACCGTGGAGCTCGCAAGGCTCGCGAGGATCCCGCCGACCGAGGCGACGAACGCGAATGCGACGGACATCGCAGTCACTGCGAGGGGGTTGGCGGACAGCCGTTGTGCGGCCGCGGCCGGTGTGATCGCGAGGCTGAGGACGAGCAGCGTGCCGACGACCTGGGCGGCTTCGGTCACTGTGAACGCGAGCACCAGTAAGAAGATCGTGCCAAGCAACCGCACGCGTACGCCGCGCGCGGCCGCGACCTCGGGATCAACCGACGCGAAGAGCAATGGCCGATACATCGGGATCATGACCAGGATCACGACGAAGCCGATGCCGAGCAGTCCGAGCAACTGGTTGTTGCTGACACCGAAGATGTTGCCGAAGAGGATGTTCGTTGCCGCGGTCGCGAAGCCGTGGTAGTGGCTCAACAGCAGTACGCCCAGGCCGAGCCCGAACGCCAGGATCACGCCGATCGTCGCATCCCGTTCTTGTTCGCGCACCCCGAGCACACCGATCAATGCGGCAACCACGAGCGCGCCGATCAAGGCACCCGCAAGTGCGTTGTCGGCGATCACCAAGCCGGCGGCCGCGCCCGTAAATGCGAGCTCACTGGTGCCATGTACCGCGAAGGCCATGCGGCGAGTCACGACGAACGGACCGATGAGCCCGCACGTGATCGCGACCAGCGCACCGGCAAGCAGTGCGTGCTGCGCGAACGGCTGGGAGAGGTAGAAGTCGAGGCCCATTACTGCTCGGAGTGGTGGTGATGATGATGGCTGTGGGGTTCGGTGACGGCGAGCTCGTCGGAGCCGACGACGACGATGCGGCCGCGCACCTTGAGCACGTCCACCTCGGTGCCGTACAGCTCGCTGAGGCGTTCGCCGGTCAGCACTTCGTCGGGCGCACCAATCGCCCATCGACCATCGACCAGGTACAGCACGCGATCCACGTACGGCAGGATCGGATTGATGTCGTGGGTGACGAACAGCACGGCAGTTCCCGCGTCGACGCGCCGGGCGTTGATCAGCCCGCTCACCACGCCCTGCTGCGCCAAGTCGAGTGAGAGCAGCGGCTCGTCACACAGGAGCAATTCCGGATCGGTGACGAGTGCTTGCGCGACGCGCAATCGTTGTTGTTCACCCCCGGACAGCGTGCCGATCGGAGCATCGGCGTACGCGCCGGCGCCGACGGCGTCAATCGCGTCGGACACGCGCGCACGGACGCGACGGCTGGGAACCGGAAGGCCGCGCCGGTGTCCGTCGATGCCGAACTGCACGAGGTCACGTCCTCGGATCGGGAGGTCGCGGTCGAATGCGTGCTGCTGGGGGATGTAGCCGATCTCGCCGTTGCGTCGACCCGGTGGCTCGCCGCCGACCTCCGCGACGCCGTCGGACAGGCGGACGAGGCCGAGCAAGACCCGCAACATCGTGGTCTTCCCGGAGCCGTTCGGGCCGAGGATCGCGAGGAACTCACCGGGCGGTACGTCGAGATCGAGGTGCTCGAACACCGTCCGGTCGCCAAACCGCACGGTCGCGTTCGCGAAGCCGAACGACGGACACCGGTCAGCCCCCCAACGCGGCGAGGAGCGCTTGCAGTTGGTGCAGTTGCCACGACTGATAGTCGGGTTCGTCCTTGGGAAGGGTCTCGGTCACGCCGACGACCGGAACGTCGTTGCGCTGCGCGAGACCTCGAACATTCTCGGTGACCGGGCTCGTGGCCTGGGAGTTGTACAGGAGCACCTTCACCCCGTGGCCGGTCATGAGATCGTTCATCGCTTGGGTGTCGCGTGCGCTGGGCTCGTTGCCTTCCTCGATCGCGCCCGCGAACCCGGCGGGTGTTTTCACGGTGAGGCCGGCCGCCGCGAGCAAATACTCGGGGACCCGCTCGGTGTACGCGACCGGCGCCTGCGGGTACTTCGCCTTGATCTCGTCGATTGCCGCACGCAGCGGTTGCATCGATGCGTCGAACTTGGTGAGGTTGGCTTCGAAGGTTGCCCGGCCCGCCGGATCGGCGGCCGAGAGGCGCGCGACGATCGCGCGCCGCGACTTCGGGAATGCGCGGTACGTCGTACCAGAGGTGAGGGTTGGCGTCGTCACCAACGACGTGCAGCACCTCGGCGACCGACAGCTTCGTGTGGCCCCCGTTGGACGTGCCCGACAGCAGCTTGTCGATGGCGTCGTCGTAGCCGAGCCCGTTGAGGATCACGAGGTCGGCATCGGCCAGGGCCGACGCGTCCTCGGCGTTCGACTCGTAGAGATGCGGATCAGCTTCGGGGTCGCTGATGATCGACGTGACATGGACGTGCTCGCCGCCGAGCTGCGCCGCGATGTTGCCCCAGAAGTTCTCGGCCGCGACGACCCGGACGTTCCCGGTGCCCGAACTCTTCGACGAGGTCTGCGCGCTCCCGCACGCCGCGAGGACGACGGTCACAAGGGCGGTGCTGATCCACAAGCGGTGCGAGCGCTGCACCGCCTGTATTGAAAACGATTCTCATTCCCAGGTCAAGTCGCCGTCGCTGACGTGCAACGATGCAACTCGTGACCGGAGCAGCGCGTGCGCTGGTGCTCGAAGCGCCTCGACAGCTGACCGCACGCGAGCTCGCGCTTCCGCCGATCGGCGACGACGACGCGCTGTTGCGCATCGAGGCATGCGGACTGTGTGGCACCGACCATGAGCAGTTCACCGGCGAGCTGTTTCCGGGGTTCGCGTTCGTTCCCGGCCACGAGTCGGTGGGCGTCCTCGAGCGTGTGGGCGACCGGGCCGCGGCCCGCTGGGGTGTCGCTGTCGGTGATCGCGTTGCGGTCGAGGTGTTCTTGTCGTGCGGCGAGTGCGAGGCGTGCCGCAGTGGCGTGTATCGCCGGTGCAAGCGACATGGCCTCGGAGATATGTACGGCATGATCCCTGTCGACCGCGTCCCTGGCCTCTGGGGTGGTTACGCGCAGTACCAGTACCTCGCGCCCGACTCCATGTTGTGCCGCGTGCCATCGTCGCTCGATCCGGTGACTGCGACGATGTTCAACCCGTTAGGGGCCGGCATCCGTTGGGCGGTCACCGTCCCCAGACGCGAGCCGGCGACGTGGTTGCGGTTCTCGGACCGGGAGTGCGCGGGCTGTCCGCGTCCGCGGCTGCGAAACACGCGGGCGCATCGTTCGTAATGGTCACAGGTCGCGGCGCGCGCGATGCACCGCGCCTCGCGATCGCCGCACAGTTCGGCGCGGATCTTGCGGTCGACGTCGACGCCGCCGACCCGGTCGTCGCCCTTCGTGAAGCAGCGGGCGGCCTCGCCGACGTCGTCGTGGATGTCACCGCGAAGGCACCGACCGCGCTCGGGCAGTCGGTGCAGCTCGCCCGGCGGGGTGGCACGATCGTGCTGGCGGGCACGCGCGGCAGCGCGGAGACTCCCGGTTTCGACCCGGATCTCATTGTCTACAAGGAACTGCGTGTGCTCGGCGCGCTCGGTGTCGACGCGGTCGCGTACCAACAGGCCCTCGAGCTCTTGGCCGCCGGCCAGTTCCCGTTCGCAGCTTTGCCGCGCCGCGCCGTCGGGCTCGACGACGTCGGCGAGCTCTTGCGCGACATGGCCGGGGAGGGCGAGACGCCGCCCGTTCACGGCGTCGTCGTTCCCGAGATGACAAGCTGACGCCGATGGCCGAGCTCGATTTTCCTCTCTACAGCGAGAAGGCCGCGCGTGCGCTCGAAGGTGCGGCCGATCTCGCGTCAGGCCTTGCCGGGTTCCTCGGCATCGAACACGTCGAGGTTGGGCCCGGCCTCCTGCATGCGCGCGTTGCGGTGCGAGACGAACTGAAGACGCCCTTCGGAAATCTGCACGGCGGTGTGCTCTCCGCCCTGTGCGATCACGTCTTGGGAACGGTGTGCTATCCGGTCATCCCTCGTGGTGCGTGGGCAGCGACGACTGAGTTCAAGCTGAACTTGCTCGCGCCCGTCACGCAGGGAGTCCTCGACGCACGCGCCCGGATCGTCTCACTCACGAAGCGAACCGCGGTCGTGCGCATCGACGTCGAGAACGAGGGCCGGCTCGTTTGCGCGGCGCAGGGCACGGTGCTCGTGATGGCGCCGAAAACCCCCTGACGTGACGCATAGACAAACTGGTCAGGCGATGTTCTCCTCGACGACCGGTTGCTCGAACGCCGCCTTCAGCGCGCGCATCATGTCCGCAGTCGTGAACGGCTTGCGCAGCTGCTGCCGGGTGCCTGCGACCGACGACGCATCTACGAGCTCGCGCGAGTAGCCCGACATCAGGATCACGCGCAGTTCGGGGTGGGCGACATGGAGATGTTCGACGAGCGCGGTGCCCGACATCCCCGGCATGACGGCGTCCGTCAGCACCAGATCGAACGACTGTTGCTCGACGACGCGCAGCGCTTGCAACGCGTCGGGCACGGCCACCACCGTGAAGTGCTTGCGCTCCAATGTATGCGCGAGGGCGGCTCGAACTGCGACATCGTCCTCGACGAGGAGGATCCGCAGGCCCGTACCGTCGAACTGCGGGGCGACCGGCACTTCTCCAGCGGTGTGCGCCACACCAGTGCGGCGAGCAAAGGAGACCTCGAACGTCGTGCCTTGATCGACCTCGGTGATGACGTTGATCTCGCCCGCGACTTCTCGCACGATCGACATCACGGTTGCCAGGCCGAGCCCGGTGCCCTTTCCAGGGTCCTTCGTCGTGACGAACGGTTCGAACATCCGCTCGCGTACGTCGGGCGCAATGCCGGTGCCGGTGTCGGTGACCGACAGCACGACCCGGTCGTTCGTGCCGCCGGTGCCGTCAAACTCGATGGTCGTTGCCATCCAGAGCACACCGCCGGCCGGCATCGCGTCGCGCGCGTTCACCGCCAGGTTGAGGATCACCTGCTCGAGATGGGTCGGGTCGGCTTCGACCAGGCACGAGCATTCCGTCGGGCTGACCTGCAGCTGCACTTGCTCGCCGAGGCTGCGCCGAAGCAGCGGCTCCATGCCCGCGACGATCTCGTTCAGATCCACGATTCGCGGTTCGGCACGATCTTGCTGCGCGAATGTCAACAGCTGGCGCACGAGGGCCGCGCCCCGCCCCGCGGCGCGATGAATCTCGTCTGCGTATTCGCGCGGCCGTCCCTCCGGGACGTCGTCCATCAACAACTCGACCGAGGCTTGCACTGCGGCAAGCACGTTGTTGAAGTCGTGAGCGACACCGCCTGCAAGCTGACCGACGGCCTCCAACCGCTGCGACCGGCGGAGCGCCTCGCGGAGCTCGGCCTCGCGCAGCTGATTCGCCCATTCGTCGGTGACGTCGCCGATCGCGCCGAGCAGCGTGTGCGAGGAGTCGCCCTCGACGTTGAGCGGCGAGAATCTGAGCCGGGCGTAGCGGTCCTCACCGTCGACATCGCGCAAGCGGAGCGTGGTCTCGCAGACTTGTTCGGGCTCCAACTCGCGCAGCCGTTCCCAATGCGCGTCGGCGTCCGCCCGGTCTTCGGGATGCACGAGCCCATAGAGGCCGTCCCGCGCCGCGAGTGTTTCCAGAGGATGACCGAGGAAGTCGGTGCGGTTGAGAATCTCGCAACTGCCGGCATCGAGGTCGACCAACGCGATGATGTCTGGTGAATCGCGCAAGATCGTGCGGAAGCGCGCTTGCCAAGCCCGCAGCTCGGATTCGACGACGCGTTGGCGTTCGAGGGCCTCGTCGAGCGCCCGGTTCTCGACGCTCAAGTGTTCAACCGCATGGCTACGGCGGGCGACCACGACCGCGATCGCGGCCGCGAAGACCGTCAGCGCGAGCCCGACGAGCAAGACGAGTTGCGGAAGCGTCAGACCGAGCCATCCGCTCGGCGCGGCGCCGGCCCGGACCATCAGCGCGAACTCCTGGCCGCCGACGGTCACCGCCTGGTTCCAACGCTCGAGTCCGGACAGGTTCGAGACGTTGCCGAGCACGATGTCGTTCGTGTGACGGGCCGCGGTCGAGGTCAGCGCGAACGGCAGCGTCGTCGCCTGCGTCAGCGGGAGGCGGACCTCGAGGTACACCGCCGCGCTGCCGTGGGCGACACGAGAGGCGAAGCCGAGATTGAATCCACCCCGGTCACGCCGATTGGCGAGGAGCGTCGACGTCGTCGTCGCGGCGAGGGCGGCGCGCTCATGGCCCGCCAGCAACGCGGTGGTGCCGACCGTCGCTGCTCTCCGTACGCCGCGCCCGTCATTGACCACGAGCGCCAGTCCCGCGATCGTCGGGCTTGCCTGCACGTCCGGGCCGAGGACTTCGGCAAATCGTGCGGGATCGCCGCCGCTCGTTGCGTACACGCCGTTCGCGGTCGCGAGTACCTGATCCACCGCCGCCGTCAGGTGCTGCACGCTGAGCAGCGCCTGTCCGGCCGGTCGATCGATGCGCTGTCGAGAGAGGCGATTCACATCGCCACGCACGACAACGAACGCGGCCGACGTCAGCGCGATGCCAACGACCAAGACCGCGGCACACGAGCGCGCGGCGCGGGCGCGGAGCGGGCGAGCGCGACTCACGTGGCGTCTGCCTCCAGGTCGGGAGTGTTGTGCCGGCGCGCGTGACGCATCCAGAGGTAGAACCCCGCCCCTCCGGCGGGGATGCTCAGCGCGAGCATCCAGAGCAGCCAGCCCAGCGCCGAGCCCTTGCCGCTTTTCGCGGCCGAAAGCTCGGGCGAGTCGAGCTCGGCAGCACGCGTACCTGCCGCGGACTTCTTGCCGCCCTTGCCGTCGGCGCCGGCGGTCGCGCCCGACCCTCCGCCGCCCGCAGCGGAGCTGATGCCGTCGCCAATGTCGCTGCCGCCGCTCCCACCGCTCCCGCCACCACCGCCGGGCGTTCCGTCATCGATGCGATCGTTCGGCGTCGACACCGACGTTCCCGGGCTCGGGTCGCTCGGGTCGCTCGGGTTGGACGGCTGGGTCGTGGGCGTCGAGCCCGGCAAGGTCACGCTCGGCAACGTCACGCTCGGGAGCCCCGGCAGCGTCACGGGAGGCAACGTCACCGGCGGCAGCGTCGGGAGCGCCAACACGGGAAGCGTCGTCGGGACGATGCTTCCGGTCACCGTGAACGTCTTCGGCGTGTAGATCGTGAGCAGCGAGCTCAAACCGTCGGTCACACAGAGGACGGTGACGGCGGCCGGCGCCGCAGCTGCGTTAGCGGGAATCGTGAAGGAACCGCTCCACGAACCATTGGCCTGTACCGACAACTGCACGCTGGTCGGCGGGACGGTCGCGACGGCGACGGTAACGCGGTCGTTTGACTGTAGAAGCAGGCCCGGCGAGCAACCGCTCCCGCTGACGCTGGCGACGGTTCCTGCCGGTCCCGAACTCGGCGACATGTTGAACGACGTGGCTCCGATTGCACCGGCCGCAACGGGTGCGAACGCGCCGATCGTCAGCGCGAGTGCAAGAGCGGCGACGCTGAGCGCCCGCTCACCGATTGAGCGGACCTGGCGCACTTCTCCCACGGGGAACCTCCGGGCTCTTTGGTCGTCGACCATCCGCGGGCATTGCCGCCTCATCGACCAAACGGGCACCGAAACTGAAGGAGTTGTGTGGACGTTGCGAGGGCGCTTTTGCAGCCTGGCTGTCCGATCGAAACGGGCGGCCCGGCCGGTGGCGGCCCCGCCCCCGGAAGGGGGGCATACCGGCGGAGCAGGACCGTCCTGCGCGGCGTCGAAGGGGAAACGACCGCCGACTTTCGGCCCGTCGCCTTCACACTGCCTACCTGCTCCGCCGATGAGACCACGGGAGAACAGGTGGTGCCGACGGTGGATGAATGGGTGAAAGAACTCGACGAGGTTGATGCGGAGGGCTCCGGCTCACCGAACAGCTCGCCCGACGGCCCCGCGGCGACGTACGGCAGGTGCTGATCGTGGACGACGATGAGGCCATCCGGAGGCTCGTGCGCGCCGGGCTCGAACGTGAGGGCTTCGCGGTGCGCGACGCGCCGGATGGTGATGCCGCGCTCGAAGATCTGCAACGCTGCCCGGCGAGCCTCGTGATTCTCGACGTGAACCTCGGTGCGGTTGGTGGGTTCGACGTGCTTTCGAAGATCCGGGCGTCTTCGGACGTTCCCGTGATCCTGTTGACCGGTCGCGTCTCGGAGACCGACCGCGTGGTAGGGCTCGAGCTCGGTGCGGACGACTACGTCCTCAAACCGTTCTCGCCCCGCGAGCTGGCGTCGCGCGTTCGTGCCGTGCTGCGGCGCACGGCACGAACCGCGACTCGTGTTCTCGACTTCGGTGCTCTTCGCGTCGATCTCGACGCACGACGAGTGTTCTTGGATGGGGACCTTGTAGAACTGACGGCTCGCGAGTTCGACCTCCTCACGTTTCTCGCGTCCTCGCCGAGTCGAGTTTTCTCCCGCTCGTTCCTGCTCGAGCAGGTCTGGCATTCGACCGAAGCGTGGCAGGACCCGGCGACTGTTACGGAGCACATTCGCCGACTCAGGGCCAAGCTCGAAGCCGAGAGTGAACACCCGAGGTGGATCCGGACGGTTCGAGCCAAGGGCTACGCGTTCGAGCCTTGAACGCGGCCGGTTACGACGACGGGGCATGTCCGTCCCGACCGGCTTGGACTCTTGACGGCGGCGAAGCTCCGGCAGAAAGGGGGGGTCTGGTTGCTCGCAACTTCTGAGCGCCGTCTCGCTCATCGGGATCCTCCTCGGATGTTCCGGGTTGATCTTCGGTCCGCCGTGTCCGCGATCCCAAGCGACGGCGACCCAACGTTGCGACAAATCCGTCCGTGCTGAATTGAGACTGCGTTGTTGAACCCGCGCCTCGCGACGGTCGATGCGCGACATCACCACTGACATGAACGAGGAGTGGCGATGACGATTGCGGCCCTCGCCGAGCCGGCGGATCTCCTCCCTGAGATCGACGTCGACCGTGCGCGCGAACACCACACCGATCGGTCGGTCGAGGATGCACGAATCCTGATCGTCGACGACGATCCGACCGCCGCCCACCTCATGATGCGCCTGCTCGAACGCGACGGCTTCTGGCGCGTCGTGAGCATTGGCGGCGGATGGCGGGCGTTGGCGATGATGCTGCAGCATCCCCCCGACGTCATGATCCTCGACGTCCACATGCCCGATCTCGACGGGATCCAGGTGCTGCGCGAGATGCAGCAGGTCGAACGGCGCACGCACACCGTCACTGGCGTGCTCGCGGTGAGCGGGGATCATTCGTCGGCAACGTGTGAAGCGATGCTGAAGGCGGGTGCGGATGACTTCGTCCTCCGGCCGTTCGCCGGCACCGAGTTCGCCCTCCGCGTGCGCCGGCTGGCGCACGCGAGCCGGGAGCTTCGCCGTACGGTCAGCTACGTCGACTTCCTCGAACGCGGCGTCACTGAGTGACGCGGGTGCGGTAGACGTCGTAGACGTCACCGAGTGTCTTCAGCTGTCCGATGAGCGCATCCGGAAGCATCACACCGGCGCGCGCCTCGACGACCAGCAGCATTTCGAACGCGAGCACCGAGTCGAACGCGAGATCCTCGACGAGGCGCGTCTCGTCGAGCGCGGGGATGGCCGGGAGGTCGAGCTCGACGGCGAGAACGTTGCAGAATTCTTCGAAGGCGATCGGTTGCCGTTTCAGGGTGGAAGCTCCTCCGTGACACGCATGAGCAGGCGCTCGCGGTCGCGCTCGAACCGATCCCGCCACAACGCGAGGATGTGGAGATCGCAACGGCGGCCACCGTGACGTTCGTGATCACGCAACACGCCTTCGCATTCCATCCATCGCCCGACGACGCTGCGGAACGTGTCGAGGTTGTAGTCGATCACGTGGCTGTAGAGCTTGATGAAGCCGAATTCCTCGAAGAGGAAGTTGACGAACAGGAGCATGGCCTCGAGGGGCCAGACGCGCATCTCGGCGCGAAACAGCGCGCCGAGATGGCAGTAGCCGTCGCGCAGGTTCGCCTCGTAGGCCACAACGAGACCAACGCGCTCGTTCGTGTCGATGCGCTCGACGAGGAACTGCACGAGCACGCCCTGCCACAGGTCGCGTACGAACTCCTCCGGTCGCGGGGGCAACCCGCGATAGCGCCAGTGTGGGCCCGTGCGCTCGTCGGCCGCGAGCACGAACAGGAAGTCGTAGTCGCTTGCGACGACCGCACGCAGGCGCACCCTGCGACCGGAGAGCGGGACACGCGGTACGTGACTGTGCGCGACAGACAACCCGACCTGCAGGCCGGGTACCCCGTCGAGCACCGGCGTCGACCCGTCACGTACCGCCATCCCGCTACTGAAGTGTCCGGCCGAGCCCGAAACCTGTCGCCCATCCCGAAATTTTCGCTAGAAATCTTTGTCGCACCGGTGTGGCATGCGTTCAGTCGATTGCGAGCGATCAGAGCGTGACGTTCGCCGACGAGGCCCGGTTCTTCCACGACGAGCCCACGTTCAGCGAATAGCTGTTTGCCGCCAACGCGAGTCGGTCACCGCCACCACCCGTACCGTCGGCAAGCGTCGAGCTGCAGTCCTTCGAGCTCGCCCACGACTCCATGTCGTTGTCGAAGCCGTACGCGGCGAGGCTCTCCCAGCCCGTCGTACTGGCGAAGTCGAGCTCGTTGCCGCCCCAGTCGGCGCCGCTGAACAGCTGGACTTTGGTCGAGGGACCGCCACAGCCCACGTCCTTCGCCGCGGCGCCGGTTCCCTTCTTGGCCGCGTCCGCGACGACGTCGGCCAGTTGCGCGCGCGTGTCGAAGCAACGCACGTCGGTCGCGCTGAACACCACGCAGCCATGGGCGCCTTGCCATCCTTCCGCGAGGTTGATCGTCCGTCCGTTGTAGGTCGCGCGCACGCCGGGAGCCGGCGCGGCGCCAGCCGCCGACGCGGCCACGACCGGTATTGCAAGAACTCCAGCTCCTGCGAGCGCGGTCAAAGCTTCTCGCACGGCGTACCTCCCGTTGTTTCATCGAATGGTTCGGTAACAACGGTCGACGCGGGCGAGACGATACCCTCTCGATACCGCGCGTGCGACCGGCGTACGCCCTGCGCGGCGACTGCGACGATACGGATGGTCGGACGAGCAGCGGCAGATCTCGAAAAAGAATTCCAAGCGCTCTACGACCGCACCTACGACCGCGTCTACGCGTTCGTCATGCGGCGACTGCCCTCCGAGCACGAAGCCCGCGATGTGGTTGCCGACGCCTATATGAGCCTGTGGCGGCGCATTCGCGACGTACCTGACGATCCGGTGCTCGCCGACGCGTGGGCATTCGGGACCGCGCGGCGAGCAATCGCGAATCACGTGCGCGCCGAACGGCGCCGGGGCCGGCTCGCCGAGCGGCTCTTTGCTCAGCACCAGCACCGGGAGGCCATCCCGGGCGCGCCCGATGCGCCCGACGAGTTGCTGCTCGCGCTTGCGCAGCTCCCCCGACGGCACCGGGAGGTGTTGCAGCTCGCGCACTGGGACGATCTCACCCACGCCCAGATCGCGCACGTCGTTGGTTGCAGCGAGAACGCGGTTGCGGTGCGGCTGCATCGCGCGCGCGACGCGCTCCGCCGCACGTACGACGCTCAGGTGTCAGGAAGGGGGCCGTCGTGAACGACGAACGCGACGACGACCTTCTCGAGCGGCTCCGGCGTGCCAATCCTGTGCCCGCGGGAACGACCGCCGGTCGCCGGCAGGCACCGGATGCCGACACACTGCTCGCCGACATCGTGCGGGCGCGACCGCGACCGCGACGAGCTGTGCTGATCGCGGCCGCGATCCTGATCGCGCTCCTGATCCTTGCTGCGCTCGCGGGGTTCTTCCTCCGTCACACGCGGGACCCGGATACACCGGGCGCAGTGGCGTGTTATCCCACCGCGAAGGTCGACCCGAAGCTTGTTGTGGGCGGTTCGGCCGGCGCCGATCCGCGGGCCACGTGCGCCGAGTACTGGCGCTTGGGCGATCTTGGTCCCGGGCCGCCGCCCGATTTCGCCGTCTGTGTGTTGCCGAACGGGACCCAGGCGGTCTTCCCCGGCGAGTCCGGGACGACGTGCGAGCGGCTTGGCCTCGACGTGGCGGGCTCGGGTAGGCACGAAGAGGCCGTGTTCTCCAACGAACTCGCTCGCGCGATCGAGCAGAAATGCTTCGACGAGGCCGGCGCCCGCGCGGTCATCCGCGACCGGCTCGCCGCGCACAACTTCTCGGACTGGGAGGTGTCGGTGGCTCCCGATCACCCGATCAGTGACGCTGAACCGTGTGCAAGCGTCAGCATTGACACCTCCGCTCGCAAAGTCGTGATCACGGCAATCACGGATCCCCACGCGCCTGTGACGCAGGGCGAGCCGTAGCAGGCGTCACGGACGAAACGCGTAACCCACCCCGCGCACCGTGCGCAGCCAGCGAACGCCGTGTTCGTCGCCCTCGAGCTTGAGGCGCAGCCGCCGCACGTGCTCGGTCACCGTCGCCACGCTCTGCCATTCGGGTGACACCCCCCACACACTTTCGAGAAGCTCCGCCCGCGTGAAGACCGTCCGCGGCTGCGACGCCAGGAAGGCAAGCAACTCGAACTCGCGAGAAGTGAGGTCGATGAGTGCGTCACCCACGTACACCTCGTGCGCGGTGATATCGATGACGAGGTCGCCGAAGTTGAGCTGTTTCAAGGGCCGAGGCGCAATGCGACGGATCAAGGCGCGCACGCGCGGCGCGAGGTCACGTTCGATCTTTCCCTCACTCACGCAGTCGTCGGCCCCGGCGTCGAGCGCGAGCGCGACCGCGCCTTCGTCTTGATTTTCGGTCAACACGACCACACCGAGCACGCCGGCCTCGCGCGGTTCCGCGAGCCGTTCCAGCACGTCGGTGCCGGCGAGGCGCGCCGCGACGATCAACAGCGTCGGCCGCGCTCGCGCGACCTGACGTAAGGCGTCAGGCCAGTCGGACGCCTCGTCGACGAGGAGCCCTTCGGCGGCCAGGACGCCTCCTGCCGCTGACCGCGTTCGCTCGTCGTGATGCGCGATAAGCACCACGTTTGCCGTCATCGTCACCGCCTCCGGGCGGGGCTCGGCAGTCGACGCGGTGCCTTGCCCAACCGCTCCGCAGCACGAGGACGTGCTTCGGAACGATGGAAGATCAATGCTCCTTTTGAAGAACTGGTCGAGTGCCGGCAGATGGCTGCCACCGGCAAGCACGATTCTGTCAGGCGCGGCGCCCCGTCGCTGCGTTTGTGCGCGCCGCGCGCTCGCTGTCCGCGCGGTCGATGCCACGTGCCGCACGACAATCAACGGCGTCACAACGCCATCGCTATGAACGCCCAACCCACAAGGGAACGCTGTTGGAATTCAAGCTCTGTCGCCGGTTCGTCGACATCACATGTGAGCGACGGCATCGCTGCCACATCTGACCTGTCTCGACGGCATACACCTCGCGACTGCGCGCAACGTTTCATTCCTGGACGCAGCGGACACGACGGGCACCGCCATCACCCCCCGATCTGCCTCTAGGAGCAACATGAACGTTCTTCGCCGCGTTGCGACCCGCGACGCTCGCCCTACTCGTCACCGCCACATCGTTCGCCCTGTGCGACGCGGCGGGCGCCGCGCAGCTGAACATCAACATCAGTCCGTCCTCCGGCCCGGCCGGCACCGCCGTATCGATCAGCGGAGCGGGTTGTTCGCCGGGCGTGAGCGTCGATGCGAACAACGACTACGTGCGCTTGGTGTCGACACTGTTCACGGTCCAGGTCGGAGTGCGCGCCGATGGCTCGTGGCACACCACAGCGATCGTCGGAGGCTTGCCCGTGCCGGGTCCGGCACCGATCACGGCGACGTGCGTCACGGACGGCGCTCCGTCTCAGGAAACGCAGTACAACCCCGCGGTGTTCACGGTCACCAGCGGCTCGGCGACGCCGACGACGGCGCCCGG
This sequence comes from uncultured Actinomycetes bacterium, assembly GCA_963837155.1. Taxonomy (GTDB): domain Bacteria; phylum Actinomycetota; class Acidimicrobiia; order IMCC26256; family PALSA-610; genus DASQHW01. Next base: position 258,659 of record CAWIMB010000002.1, read on the forward strand.
CACCACGCCGACGACCAAGCCGGGTGGCGGCAACAACGGCGGCGGCGGGAGCAACGGCGGCGGAGCCAATGGTGGCGGTGGCGGCGCCGGCACTGACGGGTCGAACGGCGCGGACGCGAATGGCGGCGCCGGCGCGAACGGCGACGCAGGCGCGGGCACCGGCTCGGGCGCGGCGGGATCGGGCAAGGTCGCGCTCTCGGCGAAAGCAAAGACGCCGAAGACCTCAGCCGAAGGCGTCGTCGACGCGCTCGGAGTGGGGCTCGGGAACAACGCGTCGGCGAACGGCGGCGGTAGCTCGGGCATCGGTTGGCTCTGGTGGCTGTTGTTGATCGTCGCCGCCGCGGCCGGCATCGGGCTCGCCTGGACCGCGTGGCACCGCCGGCGCGAGCACGCACTCACAGAGGCTGAACCGGTCTGAGCTCCTCGACGCTGTGGCGAGCACGACCACTGAGGGTGCCGAACTGGTTGACGTCCCAGTGTGACCATCAGCACAGTCAGACGCGGCTGGCTCGTGCCGATTCAATACAAGGTCATGTCGGTGCGGGACTGGAGCCCCCTAGTGCGCGAGGCAGTTCCCTCGGTCGGGGTTACCCAAGAGAAGCTGATCATGGAGACGGCGGATGCTTCGCTTCTGCGCAAGCTCCACGCGATGCGCGCCGCCCGGTCGGTGTTCGAACACGTGAGCGGCCGGTGGATCATCACGCGCATCACCGCCGCGAACCAGGCGCCGGAGGGCGAAGAACAGTTGTGGGCGGTGTTCGGCCGCCGGGCTCGCCGGTAGCCCTACGGGAACACGAGCATCGACAGCGCTCCGTTCGCGCGTCGCGCGAAGACGTGAACCTTCCCGGGCGCAAACGATCCGGCGACGGGGTTCCCTCCAAGGGTGACCCCCACGAACCCGCTGCCGCGTGCGCTGTCGACTTGTCGCGACGCCGTGAACCCGTCGGCACGCGCTGACGGCGCTGACCGACATGCAGCGGGCCGCGATCGAGCTCGCGTACTTCGGCGGGAACTCGTATCGCGAGGTTGCCGCACTTCTCGGCGCGCCCGAAGGCACCGTCAAGAGCCGCATTCGATCCGGGCTGACGCGGCTACGCAAGGAGCTGGTAGCTGAAGGCCTCGCGGCCTGAGCTGGCTCCTCGGCTCGGGCACTAGGTGCCCACGTCGACAAACGCACCTTCGCGCGCGGCGACGAACTCGAAGGCCTCGTGTGTCGACTGTGCGGCGGCCGCGAAGAAGTCGTCGAGCATCTCGTCGTCGTGCGCGGGATCGTGGTGAAAGGGCATCAGGCACTTCACGTCGCCAAGCCGGGCAACCGCGAGCGCGTGTTGGAGCGTGCTGTGGCCCCAGCCGACGCGCGCTTCGTACTCGACGTCGGTGTACTCCGCGTCGTGCACGAGGAGGTCGACGCCCTTGACGAGATCGAGACCCGAGCACCACTCGGGCGAGTCGGCGAAGTGACTGCACGCGAGCAAAGGCTCGTGGTCGGGTAGGTAGGCGAGGGTTCCGGTCGTGCTCTCGAGTCGGTAGCCCACCGTCGGCCCGGGATGGCACACGAGCGCGGTGCGCACCGTGCAGCCCGGCACGTCGAAGTCGGCTTCGTTGATGTCATGGACGTGAAGGTCGCACGGTAAGTCGTGCAGCCGCACCGGAAACAGCGGCGGCGACATGTACTTCGTCAGCCGGTGCCGAAGATCCGCGGTCGCGGAGCCGGGCCCCCACAGATGTACCTCGAGACCCGGACGGTACAGACAGTCGAAGAACCCGAGACCCTGAATGTGGTCCATGTGCAAGTGGCTGAGCAGCACGTCGACCCGACGCACGTCGGATCCGAGTGACTTGCCGAGGGGGCGGATGCCGGTGCCCGCGTCGAGCACGACGACGCTGTCGGTGCACACGCCCACGCCCACACACGACGTATTACCGCCGTAGCGCACCGTGTCCTGACCGGGTGTCGCCTGCGATCCACGCGTTCCCCAGAACGTCACTCGCATCAGGCTTCCCAGAAGATCGCGGCCGCGCCGAGGTGCTGGCCCCACTGCCCCCTGAGTGGCACTGCTGTGACATCGAGCCGGCGCCGCTTGCCGTCGAGCGCGCTGATCCAGATGCGCCCTTGCGCAGGTCGCTGCTCGGCGATCGCGATCGAAAGCGGGAGCTCCGCGAGCGGGAGCGGCGCGCCCCGACCATTGGTCGGCGTGAACGCGGCGGCAAACGCCTCGAACGAGATCGCGCCGGTCTCCTCGAAGCGGCTTCCGAGCAGCTGTTCGGCGGGCTCGTTGTAGAACAACAGGTTGCCGTCAGGGTCGACCACGAAAATCGGCGTCGACAGATGCGCGGCGAGCTCACGCATCAGGATCACTTCGAGCGGCTGACCTGCCATTCCGGCTGCAACATACCCAGGGCTTCGCGCGACGTGCTCCGGCCCGAGGACTAGCGCCGTTTGCGCTCGATGGCGGCCGGTCCGGCGTCGACGAGCTCACGCAGCGCCCGCTCGACTTCCTGCGCCAGGATGAGGCTCGTCGTCTCGCGTGCGATCGGCCGCAGTGCGCCGATCGCGGTCGCGACTTCATCCGGTGTTGCGTTTCCCGCGAAGCCGGTGCCGGTGCGGCCGACGACGAGCTTGACCGCGTCGTCGACCGCTTTGGAGAGGCGGCGCCGCAGCAGATCGCGCAGCTGGCCCGTGAGATCGACGTCGACGCCGGCGTCGTGGAGCTGGAGTGCGAGGTCGAGCAGTGCGGGACTCGGCACGAGCCACGTGCCACCGTCGCCGGGTTGCACGTAGCCGGCGTCCTGGAGCTCTGCGAGCAATCCGGCCCGGCGCTCGCCGGTCAGCTGGGCCAGCTCCTCGCGTTGGACGATGCGCGGACGGTCCTCGGACCACGGTGCGCTGAGTGTCGCGTCGATACCGAGCCACTCGGCGACGGTGCGGGCCGGCCGCTCGCGGCCGACCAGGTCACGTATCGCGGTGAGCGTGAGGCCGCGGTCCCGCAGTTCGGCGATCAGCTGGAGGCGCTGCAGGTGATCGTCGGTATAGACGGCGTCGCGGCCGCGCTTGGTCGGCTTCGGCAGCAGCCCTTCGGACTGATACCAGCGGATCGTGCGGGCCGGCACTCCGCTGCGGTCGACGAGCTCCCCCAGGCCGTATTCGCCCGTTCCGTCCGGATCGGGGGCGGTCGACGGTTCGGCGCTCACGGTCCCAGTGAAGCACAGCTGCCCGAATCTTTACAGTGTTTACTGTAAGAATATCTTGACAGTAGACACTGCAAGTGTTTGGGTGGAGCAATGACAACGACGACCGATCTCCCCCGGACCGCCGCCCGCTCGCATCAGCTCGTTGCCGCATCGGAACGGACCACGCTCGACCCGTTTCGCGAGGTCGACTGGTCACTCCCGATCGATGACTCGGCGTTCCACCTCCCGCCCGAGGTCCTGCCGCTGTACGGCACCGCGGCCTGGGACTCGATGAGCGACGAGGGACGCATCGCATACAGCCGGCACGAGTGCGCCGCGCTGTGCGGGGCCGGGATCTGGTTCGAGAACGTGCTCATGCAAGCGGTGCTTCGCCACCTCGCAGAACTCCCGGTGACCGACCCCGCGCATCGCTATCTGCTCGTCGAAGTCGCGGACGAGTGCCGTCATTCGATGATGTTCGGCGAGTTCATCCGCCGCGCGGGAACGCCCGCGTACCGTCCCGCGTACGCGTCACTCGATGTCGACGACCTGCCCGGCCGGCGCGCGACGTCTTACTTGTTGATCCTCGCCGTCGAAGAGTTGCTCGACCACATCAACCGCAAGACGATGCGCGACGAGCGCGTGCATCCCGTGTCGCGCCAGATCGCCAAAGTGCACGTGCTCGAGGAAGCGCGTCACGTCAGCTACGCCAAGACGTATCTCAGCGAGGTATGGCCGCAACTTTCCGACGACGAGCGCGGAGCAATCGCGGATGCGGCACCGTCGCTCGTGGCCGCCGTTGCCGAGTTCAGCATCGACCCCGCCGTCTACGAGCACCTCGGCATCGAGGACGGCGCACTGAATGCCCGTGTGAATCCCCATCACCGCGCGCTCATCGTTGCCGGGTTGTCGAAGCTCACGGGCTTCCTGTCGGAGATCGGCGTGATCGACGACGAGCGCCGGCCCACGTGGGCGGCGCTGGGCTTGCTTGCCTAGTTGCGAATTCCGGTCACGTTGGCGGTGAGGTCGCGGATCCGGCTCTCGAGCACGCCGACGTAGCGCAGCGCGCGGCGCAGCTCGCGCGTGACATGCGCGAGTCTGCGCACGCGCAGCGCGAACTCCGTACCGTCGAAGGGACGCGGGAGGTAGTCGTCGGCTCCGCCGCACAGCATCGCTCGGCACGTCGCGGGGGAGTGGTCACCGCTCACGGCGAGCACGCCCGTCACGCAGTTGACGCGCTCCTCGCTGCTGAGCATCTCACGCAACATCGTGTAGCCGTCGACGTGCGGCATGTGCACGTCGAGCACGAGGACTTCGGGCGGGTGCTCGAGCATCGTGACGAGCGCGCGCCGGGCGTCGCCGACGCTGACGACGCGGCGGAACCCGTCCCGTTCGAGGAGTCGCAGCATCAAGCACGCGGCGGACGGGTCGTCGTCGACGATCAGGATGCGAGCGTCGTCGATCGACTGCTCGACGTGTTCGCTCAGATGCGAATCGATGTCGACGTCCGAAACCAGGTCCAGTCGGCGGGCCAGGTCGGCGATCACGGTCCCTTCCTCTCCTCGGCTGCTCGGACCATCGACGGGACCGGCGAGCGGGTCCAGCAACGGGCGCCCAACTTTCGGCGGACTCATTTACATACAGGCTTGACTGTATGTGCGTGCCCGGGTCATGATGCGGGGCGTGCCCCCCGCACCGCCCGCCCGTCGCACCAACGCCGAGCGAAGCGCCGCCACTCAGTCCCGGCTGCTCGACGCGACGATCGAGTGCTTGGTGGAGCTGGGCTGGGCGGCGACCAGCACGACCGAGGTGGTGCGGCGGGCGGGCGTTTCTCGTGGTGCCCAGGTGCACCATTTCCCGACCAAGGAAGATCTGGTGCTGGCCGCGCTCGAGCACCTGCTGGAGCGGCGGACCCGTGAGTTCGAGGCGACGTTCGCGGACCTCCCCGCCGATCAGCGCTCACCGGCTGCCGCGATGCGGCTCCTGTATGAGCAGTGCTTCCGCGAGACCTTTGCGGCGTGGCTCGAGCTCGTCGTCGCGGCCCGTGCGGATCCCGCGTTGCACGAGCGGTTCCTGCAGGTCGAGGAGCGATTCTTCGACATGGCGCTCACGACCTTCCGCGGCATGTTCCCCGACGCCGCCGGCGATCAGAGCTTTGCGAGAGTCGCGCTGCGGCTCGCGTTCTGCGTGCTCGACGGCCTCGCCCTCAACCGATTCATCGACGTCGAGACGTCAGAGCTCGAGATGGTGCTGGAAGCGTTCAACGCCATCACCGCTCCCTACTTTCCTCACGCCCCCGGAGGTTCATCGTGACCGGCACCATCGTCCTCGAAGAAGAACAGCACGCCGACCGCTTCACCGAGCTGGTCGAGCGCCTGTCGCACCAGTCCGTCGTGAAGCACTTCGACGCGTACGCCGACGTGGCGTGGGATGACCCTGACTATGCCATCGACGTCGTCGATCCGCGTTGGGAGCTTCCTCCTGACCGCGCGCTCGGTGCGACCGAGTGGTATCGGAGTCAGCCCGCCGAAGTGCGCGCGCGCATGGGGCTCCACGGAATCGTCGGAAACATGAAGGCGGGTTTGCAGTTCGAGAGCATCCTCAAGCGCGGGCTGCTCGAGTACGCGTTCAACCTGCCCGACCACAGCCCGGAGTTCCGCTACGCCTATCACGAGGTGATCGAGGAAGCCCAGCACTCACTGATGTTCCAGGAGTTCGTGAACCGGTCCGGCCTCGACGTGCCGGGGCTCACGTGGGACGTCAAGTTCGGCGCGCGCCGGGTCATCGGCATGGCGCGCCGCTTCCCGGCGTTGTTCTTCGTCTTCGTGCTCGGGGGTGAGGACCCGATCGATCATGTGCAGCGCACCGCACTGCGGTCCGGCCGTGATCTGCATCCGCTGCTCGAGCGGATCATGCGCATCCATGTCACCGAGGAAGCGCGCCACCTCTCGTTTGCTCGCCAGTACCTGCGCACGAACGTGCCGAAGTTGTCGCGCCGGCAGCGTCGCCGGATCGCGATCCAGGCGCCGTTCATCCTCGCGACGATGGCGTCGGTGATGATGCGTCCCCCCCGAAGCATCGTTCGGACGTACGGCATCCCCAAGGACGTGCTCACCGAGGCGTACGGCCCGGGCACGCCGTCGCGCGACGAGGTCCGCGCCTCACTGCGCAAGGTGCGCACCCTACTCACCGAGCTCGGGCTCGTGACGCCCATGTCGAAGCGAATGTGGAAAGCCTTCGGGATCTGGGAAGACACGCCAACATGAGCGACGTTCCGATCGAGACCGACGAGCCGATCGTCGATGCCGTCGCCGAGCCCATCAAGATCTCGGCGCGCGGCATCCTTATGGGATCCGGTCCGCGGTTCGCTCGAGACGCGTTCGGCCCGGTGCTGCTCTTCTACGTCGGCTACAAGCTCGGCGGTCTCGTCGTCGGTATCGCGGCCGCGACGGTGCTCGCGCTCGGCGCATGGTTGTACGAACGCCGCTGCGACCGCCCGGGGCTGCTCGCGCGCCTCACGTTGCTCGTCATCGTTGTCCAGGCGTTGATCGGACTCGCGGCGAACGACGCGCGGCGTACTTCGCGCCCGCGGTGCTCACGACGCTTGCGTGGGGCCTTGCTTTCGTCGGTTCGGTGCTCATTGGCCGCCCGCTCGCCGGCCTCTTCGCGGGGGAGATGTATCCGTTCCCGCCCGAGGTGCGGGCGTCAGCCACCTTCATGCGCGTCTTCTCGGTCGTCTCGCTCGGATGGGGAGCGTTGCTGTTGTTGCGCAGCGGCATCCGGCTCGCGACTTTGGGCACGTCATCGATCGATGCCTTCGTCGTCGTGAGCGCCGCAACTGGCATTCCGCTCACCGCCGTGATGATGGCGTGGTCGGTCTGGTATGCGACGCGCTCCTTCCGCCGCAGCGAGGAATGGGGCTGGGCGCTCACCGCGGGGTAGTGGCAAGCGGTTTGACCATGAGCACCCGGCCGGGGCTGCCCGCCAAGCGCTCGTAGCGCGCGTCGCGCTTCTCCGCGACGACTGCATAACCGTTGCGCTCATAGAGCCGGCGCGCGGGGTTGTTGATCCCTGTCGTGAGCGACACGTGTCCAAGCCCACGCGTGCGGGCAACGTCGGCCACGACCGCGAGAAGCTCGCCCCCGGCACCCTGGTTCCGGGCATCGGGATGCACGTGCAGCTCGACGAGGTGCAAGCAGTCGGCCGGTGCCTTCATGTCGACGCGTGCCCGCGCCGACGACTTCCACGCAGAGCGAACGGTGCCAAGGACGCCGAACGCCCGCACCGCCGTTCGGGCGAGGACACGGAGCGGCGGGAGGTCGCCGCCGCTCGTCACCTCCGCGAATCCGATGGGTCTGCGTTCGCGCTCGAGGACGAACACGGCGCTGCTGTCCGACGCAAGTGTGCGACGCAGGAGCGCGAGCTGAAACCGCGCGGCCCGCTCGGCATCGCCGGCCATCGCGACGGCCTCGGCGCTCGGGTCGACGAACATCAACTCTGTGAGCGCGGCTGCGTCCGCCTCGGTGCCATGCCGGATGTGCGACGGCGCGAGCGCTGGCGCGGGTGTTCCTTGATGGAACAGGAGCCGCCACCCTCGGTCGGTTCGCACCCAGAGCGAGCTCCGGAGCGAGGTGCGCGCAGGCGTGGTCACCGCGTAGGTCAGCAGCACGGCGTCATCGGCGATCCGAACCGCATCGACGTCCTTCGCTTCGGCGCCCGCGCCGGGTTCGGCCGCGAGTGCCTTCGTCATCGAATCGCGGTCCCAGATCCGCCCCGACGCGCCGAACTCGCGGAAGTCATCGTGTAGCAGGCCCGTGACCGTCGCCGAATCCCCGCGGACTTCGGGTCGCAGGAGCGCAAGCTCCTTGGCGATGACGTCGTCGACGTCGGGGTCCGGCGCTGCCACGCGCCGAACGTGCACGTTCAGCGCCGGGAGATCGTCGCCCGATGGTTCGCGTGCTCTTCGTGGATTGACCACCTCGTGCCGTCGGCGTGCACGTCGACGACCAGGAGCGTCGCACCGTCGCTCGTGACCGACACCGGCATGCCGGTCTGGGTTGCCGGCAACGACAGCTTTCCTCCTCCCGGCGCTCGGACGACGACGAGGATGTAGTGGTCGCGCGCCGGATCGTCGACGCGCAGCGCGGCGACGTCGTCGATCTCGAGCCGGGTGATCGTCGGCTTCGATGGAGGCGTCGTCGGCGTCGGATAGATCACCGACGCGGCGCGCGACATCGGTGCCGCGCACGCTCGTCGAGAGCACAGCGTTCGAACCCAGCCGGCCATGCTGTTGCTCGTAGAGGCCTTGTGACACGGTCGTCGTCGGCGCAGTCGTCGTATTGAACGCCATGCCAGTTGTCACGCGGGCCTTCGAACGCGTCCACTCGCCGCCGCTTCCGGTCTCGGTGAACGAGCCGCCGCTCGCTGAGTACGGGGTCGCGGGGATGGCCGGTGCGGGTTCGAACTGGCGCTGCAACAAGCCGATCGCCGGCAACGGGTCGGTCATGCCCGCGGTGCCGCCACCGTTGCCGTGGAGCGGCCAGGTATAGAGGCGCGGGTCGGCTGAATGGACCGAGTCGGCGATCACGAGGTAGCGCCGATCGACGAACACGAAACGCCGTTCCACCGTCGCCGAGTGTTCGCTCGGCATCTCCAGGAAGTCGGTGCCGGTGAGCGGGAATGTCGGCACGATCGCCGGATCGCGGCCATAGCGGGAGCTGACGGTGGCCGCGGCCAGCTCGCGTCTGTTGATCGTCTTGCTGACGAACGCTTCACCGTCGACGGGCACGGGTGCATGCGGGTCGGTCGTGAAAGCGGAGAGCTGCGGGCTCGCCACTGTCGACGCGGAGTTGGAGTTCCCCGGCGATTCGGGGTCTTCCGGGGGACCAACCAGCACGAGATTGTGCGCGGACGGGTCGGCGAACGTCCCGTGCAGCGTCCACGAGTAGCTCACGTAGCCGGGGTCGAGCAGCAACCGTTCGCCATACGCGTCGAGCTGGAACGACCCCGGGTCGGCGTGGTCGTGCACTGCCGCCCATTGGATGCCCGCTCGGCGCGGCGCGCGCCCGAAACCGCGTGAGCCGTCGTGCTCGGCTTGCACAAAGGCGGCGACCGCTTCGGCGCCCCAATCGCTGCGGAACACGAGGTTGCCGCCCCTACCGCGCAGTCGGTTCGGCGACCCCTTCGGCGGTGCGGGCTTCACCGCGTCGTCATAGGTCACGATCTCGTCGGCCGCCATATCGACGCTGCCGTTGCTCTCGAAGGGCACCGAATCACTCGCGTCGGCCGCGTTGGCCCACCGCCACGCATACGCCGAAGCGTCCGGCGACGTCGACGGCAATGCACCGAAGTAGTACGCGTCGTCGGGGTTGCCGTCGTCGATGGGTACCAGTGTGCCGTCGGGACGTGTCATGTCGAGTTCCCAGCGCGCGATTTCTGTGAACCACCGGGCGCGCCACATGCTGCTGACGACGACGCCGGCTGGAGCTCTCCACGGGCGTCCGTTGGAAACCGCGTCGTACGCGCGTGCGAACGGAATGACATTCTGCGAGGTGTATCTCCAATAGAAGGCTCCCTCGCCGTAGGTGCCGTCACCCGAACCTTCGGTGTAGCGCACGATCTGCTCCACCTTCTGCATGGCGAAGTCGAGCCACGTGTCCAGCTGCGCCGAATTCGTCCCGGGCGCGCCCGCCAATGCAATCGCGGCCGTGCCGATAGACGCCGCGCCCTTGGCGCCGTGGTTGTTCGTCAGGAAATTCAGGAGGGGCTGGTAGTCGTCGTAGAACTGCGTTGTCCACGTCACGAGGTTGGTCACGATCGTGGCCTCGGTCGCGCCGAAGTCGTAGCCGGCGCCGGCGAGTGTGTCGTACGCCGTCGCCATCTGGATCAGCTCGTTGGAGGTGTTGATGTCGCGATCGGCCTGGATGTGGGTGCGACTCGTCGTACAAGTGTTGACGAGGTAGTCCCGGGCGAGGTCTCCGATCGCCTGCTCGCCATTGATTGCGTAGATGAACGAGAGGTCCTTGGCGGCGCGCGCCTTGGCTTCCTCGCGTCCGATATTGGGAGTGAGCCCACAATCGGGTCGATCGGCGGCCGACGGCGGCGGCGCACTCGCGATCTGGCTTTCCATCCTTTGCATCAGCGTGCTGTACGGCGCGCGGCTGAGCCGGGCGCGTACGGTTGCAGCATCGGCGGCGCGCAACAGGATCCGCGGGCGGGCGAGGTCGAGGTCGAGCACATTGTCGATCTCCGCGCGTCCCCCGCGGCCCGAGCTCCCGGGAGCAGCCGAACCGGGCGTGGCCGCGACCCAGACGACGCTCGTCAGCGCCGACAGCACGGCAACGATCGCAACCCCTGTTTTCGGCCCCACCAACGCAGACGGTCACACGAGCAAGCCTCCTCGAGCAAACCGCCGGCTGGTGCGCGAAGATCGCCCCGGGTAGGACGCAAGAAGAGGGATAGGTCGATGACGATCACCACGATTGCCGAAATCGTTCGCACGCATGGCAAGGAGCGGCCAGACAAGCCGGCAATCGAGTTCGACGGCCGCACGCTGACGTTCGGCGAGATGGACGCGCGCTCGAGCCAGTTGGCGAATGCATTGGCCGATGTGGGTGTCGTGAGCGGCGACCGGGTTGCGTTCCTCGACAAGAACGGGGTTGAGTACTTCGAGACCACGTTCGCGCTCGCGAAGCTGAACGCGGTGACCGTCGCCGTGAACTGGCGGCTCGCGCCGGCCGAGATCGCGCAGATCATCGACGACGCGGGCGCGAAGGTCGTGATCGTCGGTCGGGAATTCGTGGCGCACATCGAGAAGATCGAACCCGAGACGGCAACCGTCTCGACGATCATCGCCATCGGCGGTCATCCCCGCTGGCACGACTACGAAGCATTGATCGGCGCGAACTCCACGACCGATCCGGGCGTGCAGGCCGATGGCGCCGACGTCGCGTTCCAGCTGTACACGTCGGGCACAACGGGATTGCCCAAAGGCGTGATGCTCACCAACGACAACTTCTTCAAGGGCGTCATCAACGTGACCGAATCGTGGCGCTTCACGCCGGACTCGGTGAACCTCGCAGTTATGCCGATGTTCCACATCGGGGGCTCTGGGTGGGCGATGGTGGGTTTGTTCCACGGCTGCCAGACCGTGCTGTTGCGCGACGTCGACCCCGCCGCGCATCCTGCACCTGATCTCCGAGTTCGGTGTGACCAACGCGTTCATCGTGCCGGCCGTCATTCAGTTCATGCTGCAGATCCCCGGTGTCGCTGACGCCGATCTCTCTTCGCTCCACGCCATCGTTTACGGCGCGTCGCCGATCACCGACGCGGTCCTTACGAAAGCCATGGAGGTCTTCGGGTGTGCATTCATTCAGGTGTACGGGTTGACCGAGACAACCGGCGCGATCACGCAACTTGATGCCGAAGATCATGATCCGGCCGGTCGGCCCGAACTGTTGCGGTCGTGCGGTAAGCCGTTCCCGTGGGTCGAGGTGCGCATCGTCGACCCCGAGACGAACACCGACGCGCCGATCGGCGTTGTCGGCGAGCTCTGGACGCGATCGTCCCAGAACATGAAGGGTTACTGGGGAAACGAGACCGCAACACGTTCGGCAGTCACCGACGATGGTTGGTTCAAGACCGGCGACGCCGGTTACCGCGACGAGAACGGCTTCTTGTATCTCCACGACCGCGTGAAAGACATGATTGTTTCGGGCGGTGAGAACATCTATCCCGCCGAAGTCGAGAACGTGCTGGCCAAGCATCCCGATGTTGCCGACGTGGCGGTGATCGGCGTGCCCGACCCCAAGTGGGGTGAAGCCGTGAAGGCGGTCGTGGTCCCGCGTGAAGGAAGCGATCCGACCGCGCAGGACCTCATCACGTTCACCCGCGAGCATCTCGCGGGCTTCAAGCTTCCCAAGTCAGTCGATTTCACGGACGTGCTGCCCCGCAACCCGTCCGGCAAGTTGCTGAAGCGCGAGATCCGCGCTCCATATTGGGAAGGCGCCGATCGTCAGATCGGGTGAGTCGGCTGAGCTCAGCAATGCGGCGCGTGAGATAGCGCGCTCGGCATCGGTGCTGGCCAGTTCGAGCGCGTCGCGGTACGCGAGCGTTGCCTCGTCATTGCGCGCGAGTCGGCGGAGCAGATCGGCGCGAGTGGCGGGGAGCAAGTGATAGCCGCGCAACGCTCCCGACGCTTCCAGCGCGTTCACGAGCTCGAGTCCGGCTTCGGGACCATCGGCCATCGCGACGGCCACGGCGCGGTTGAGCTCGACGACCGGCGACGGCACCCTGCGCGCGAGCTCGCGGTAGAGCGCGGCGATCTCCGTCCAGTCGGTCGCGGCCGCGTCCTCAGCAGTCGCGTGGCACGCCGCAATCGCGGCCTGCACCTGATACGGCCCCGGCTCGCCCCGTCGAAGCGCGGCCTCGAGCAGTTCGACACCTTCGTCGATCGTGGCGCGATTCCAACGCGTGCGGTCCTGCGCTTCGAGGGGAATGAGATCGCCCACGTCGTCGACGCGACCTGCCCGGCGCACGTCGTGCAGCAACATGAGCGCAAGCAAACCAACCGCTTCCGGCTCGTCGGGCATCAGCGTGGTGAGCGTACGAGCGAGGCGGATCGCTTCCGCGCAGAGGCCGGTGCGAACCAGGTCGGCACCCGCAGTCGCGGCGTAGCCCTCGTTGAACAACAGATACAGCACCCCGAGCACGGCGCCCGTGCGTTCCGGCAAGAGGTGCGCGGGTGGCACGCGATAGGGGATGCCCGCGTTGCGGATCTTCTGCTTGGCGCGCACCAGCCGTTGCGCCATCGTCGGCTCGGGAACGAGGAACGCCCGCGCGATCTCGGCCGTCGTGAGACCGGCCAGCGTGCGCAGCGTGAGCGCGACTTGCGCCTCGACCGAGAGCGCGGGATGGCAGCAGGTGAAGATCAACCGGAGGCGGTCGTCTTCGATCCCGCTGTCATCACCTTGGTTCGGGTCGTCAGGCGTCGACAGCATTGCCGCCTCCTGCAGCTTGGCCGCGCCGGTCGCGGTTCGGCGCACCTGGTCGAGCGCGCGATTGCGTGCCGTGGTGGTGAGCCAGGCACCGGGATTGCGCGGGACGCCATCGCTTGGCCAGCGCTCGAGCGCTCTGGCGAAGGCGTCCTGCGCGCACTCCTCGGCAAGGTTCCAGTCGCCGGTCATCCGGATGAGGGTCGCGACGACGCGACCCCATTCGTCGCGGTAGGCACCGGCGACGGCCTCGCGCACGCTGGGCATTACATCTCCCAGACGGGCCTGACCTCGATGCTCCCGTGGCGCGCGCCGGGGATCTTCGAGGCGACCTCGATCGCCTCGTCGAGATCCTTGCAGTTGACGACGAAGTAGCCGCCGATCTGCTCCTTGGTCTCCGCGAAGGGACCGTCGGAGGTGACAACCTCGTCGTTGCGTACACGGACAGTTGTGGCGTCGGTCGTGGGCCGCAGGCGCGCGCCGCCCTCCAGGACGCCCCGCCGTCCCATCTCCTCACCGAATGCCCCGTACTCAGCGAGCGTGGCTTCCCCCTCTTTGGGGCTGAGTGCCTGCTCGGTGTGCTCGTCGGTGCAGATCATCAGGACGTATCGCATGGTTCCTCCTCGTGGTGACAGTTCACCACTACGACGAACGGGAATTCTCCGGATCGACACCCAACTCCACCGATGTTGGGCTTGACCCTCCCGCAACAGGAGACCCCATGCTGGCGGCATGACGGTCTTGCTGACGATCGGCGAGTTCTCTCGCATGACGCACCTCAGCGTGAAGGCGCTGCGGCACTACCACGACGTCGGTCTGCTCGAGCCGGCCGCGGTCGATCCAACGAGCGGGTACCGCCTGTACGCGGCCAACCAGGTTCCTACCGCGCAGCTCATCCGCCGGTTCCGGGACCTCGAGATGCCGCTGGATCAGGTGCGAGCGGTCCTCGACGCGCCCGACCTCTCGAGCGCGCAACGCCGCGATCTCCGATCATCTCTCACGCATGGAGCAACGACTGGAAGAGACCCAAGCGACGGTCGCGTCACTGCGGACCCTGCTCGAGGACACGTGGTCGCCCGCGGCCGTGGAGTTCCGGTCAGTCGGTGCCACACGGTCGTTTGCAATTCGCGAACACGTGACGTTCGACAACTGCGAGGCATGGCTCCCAGTCGCGTACGCCGAGCTGTACGCAGCGCTCGACGGGGCGCGGCTTGTGCCGGCAGGCCCGGGCGCCGCCCTCTACCCACCAGAGTTCTTCGAAGCAGAGGCCGGCGAAGTCACCGCATTTGTGCCGATCGCAGGCGACGCAGAACCGACGGGACGAGTGCAGCACCTCGAAGTCGCGCCGGCCGAGCTGGCGGTCATGGTGCACAGCGGACCGTTCGGCGACATCGACCAGACCTACGGCGCGCTCGGCACGTTTGTCGCGGAGCGCGCCCTCGGGGTCGGCGGACCGATCCGTGAGTACTACCTCATCACCGATGCCGAGACCGACGACGTCGCACAGCATCGGACCGAAGTGTGCTGGCCGATCTCACGGCAACTCCAAGGGACGAACTGAGAGGATTTCTTCCTATGGCTTCCATTCGTAAGGCAATCACCATTGACGCTCCGCCGGAATCGGTCTGGGCGGCGGTCCGGCAGGTCGGCGCACTGCACGAGGTGCTCGTTCCCGGTTTCGTTGTCGACACCGAACTGGTAGAGGGCGCGCGGATCGTCACCTTCGGAAACGGGATGGTGCTCCGTGAACTCATCGTCGATCTCGACGACGACGCGCGCCGGCTCGCGTACGCGGCGGTGGGAGGACAGCTGACGCATCACCACACGTCGGTCCAGGTGTTCACCGGCCGCGACTCGGGTTCCGAGCTCGTGTGGACTGCGGACCTCTTGCCCGACGAGCTCGCTCCGACGATCGACGGCTTCATGGAGGAAGGCGCGGCTGTCATCAAGCGCACGCTCGATCGGCAACCCGAGCAGAGCCGCTACTGATCGACGC
This sequence comes from uncultured Actinomycetes bacterium, assembly GCA_963837155.1. Taxonomy (GTDB): domain Bacteria; phylum Actinomycetota; class Acidimicrobiia; order IMCC26256; family PALSA-610; genus DASQHW01. Next base: position 273,818 of record CAWIMB010000002.1, read on the forward strand.
GCAATGCGACGCATAGGCTTCGTGGGTGGAGTCCTCATCGAGAGACGGTTACATCGCGTTCATCTCCGCGATGCCGATCGAGCTGGTGCCAATCGCGCAGAAACTTTCGCTCGAAGAGGCCAAGCTGGGTGACCTCACCGCGCACATAGGGACACTTGGCGATCGCGACGTGGTCGCGATTGTGACCGGGATGGGAACGACGTTCGCGCGAGAAGGTACTGAACGGGTCCTCGATGCCGTGCCGGTCGAGCGGGTCGTGGTCGTGGGCATCACGGGCGCATTGGAGAGCGAGACGCCGATCGGCACGCTGATCCGGCCCGAAGTGGTGGTGAACAGCGCGACCGGCGCCGAGTTCCGCCCCGAGCCGTTCGGCGACCAGGCTCCGCACGGCACAATGTGGACCACCGACGCGCTCATCACGGGTGCCGACGCGCTCGTCGCGCTGCGCACCCGAGGCGTCGTTTCGCTCGATATGGAGACCGCGGCGATCGCGGCCGTGTGCGAGGCGCGCGGGATCCCGTGGTCGGTGTTTCGTGTCATCTCCGACCGCGCGAACGATGGCAGCGTCGACGAAGAGGTCTTCCGCCTCAGCAATCAAGACGGCACACCGAACCGCGAGGCGATCGCGAATTACTTCGCGAAGTATCCCGAGCGTTTGCCGCAGATGGCGCGCATCTCCGAGGACGTCAAGCACGCGACCGAGACAGCCGCCGCGGCCACGATCAGGGCGTGTACGCAGTCGCCCTAGCCGCAGCAGCCGAACACACGGCGAGGCCCGCGCGCAGCTCCGGTTCGGTCGGCCAGCCGAATCCGAGCCGGAAGTGCCGGTCGTCGACTTCGAACCAATGGCCGGGGCCGACATACGTGCCGTGCTCTTTCAACAGCACTTCGTAAAACCGGTCGGTATCTACGGTGATATCCGTTGCGAAGCGCACGAGGCCCACGACCCCGCCCGCCGGCTCGACCCACTCGAACGTGTCCTGCTGGTGCATCCACTCCCGCACGATGCCGAGGCGCGTCCGAACGTCGTCGAGGATCGGAGGCAGGATCCGCGCCCGGTCGGCAAGGACGCGACCGGCGACGGCTTCGTCGATGGTCGCGCCGCAGATGACCATCTGTTCCTTCGCCGCCAAGAGCGTCTCCGCGAGCTGCCGATCGCGACACACCGCCCAGCCGACGCGCAGACCCGGCAGCCCGTACGCCTTCGACATCGACGAGACGCTGATCGCTCGCGGCGACAGTGTGGCCGCCATCGGCAACGGGGAACCATGCGTAAGGTCGCGATAGGTCTCGTCGACGAGCAAAACCGCGCCGCTTGCTTCGGCCGTTTCGACGAGCGCGCGCAACTGCTCGAGGTCACACAATGTGCCGGTCGGGTTGTGCGGGCATGTGACCGAGATCAGACGGGTCACACCCGGGCGGACGCGCGACGCAACTCGTGCGGGATCCATTTGCCATGCGTCGTCGTATGCAAGATCGACGATGTCGAGCTCTGCACCGATCGCCGCGGTGTCTCAAGGTTCGTGGCGTAGTTCGTGCGCACGACGACCGCGTGATCGCCCGGCTCCAGCAGCGACGTCGCCGTCGCGAACAGCGCGGCCGCCGCGCCCGGCGTCACGATGACGTCGTCGGCATTGAGGCCGTCGCCTTGTGCGGCAACGGCTTCCCTCAAGGGCGGGTCGCCCAAGTGGTCGCCGTAACAGAGCAGCAACTCGTCGAGGCCAAGCCCGTCAGATGCGAGATCGATCCCCAAGTCGGCGAGGCGACGATCAGCGACCGAGCTCTCCGACAGGTTGTTGGTGATCGTGTCGTAGCCGAGCTGCTCGGGCGACTCGATCTCGATCGGCATCCGTCGATAGCGCATGCGTGCAGCTTCGCAGCCCGGCGATCGCTCTTAGGATCTGACGCCGTGCGTCGTGGGTCCGAGCTGTCATCTGAAGAAGCGCGGTGGCTCGCGATCGACGCCCAGGGTCTCGGACGGCCGCGTCCGAAGGGCCCGGTCGGGCGGCGTCATCTGCGGACTGTGATGAGTGCGGTCGGGCTCCTGCAGCTCGACGCCATCAACGTGCTCGCGCGCACGCAGTTCCTCGTGCCGTTCAGCCGCCTGGGCTCATACGACATCGCGCGGTTGCACGAGATGACGGGACCGGACGGCGAGCTCTTTGAATACTGGGGACGGATGGCATCACTGCTGCCGATGGCCCACCAGCCGCTGTTCCGATGGCGAATGGAGCACGGGTCGTACAGCGACGGATCGATACATGTCGCCCGGCGGCAGGCGTGGGAGGCAGCGCACGCCGACTACATCGCGTCGATTCTCCGAGAAGTGCGCGACCGGGGCCCATTGGCGGCGTCGCAACTCAGCGACCCACGCCGCCGCGACGGCGAATGGTGGGATCGACGCAGCGTCGGTCGCCAGGCGCTGGAGTTCCTCTTCACCAACGGCGAGCTCGCGGCGTGGCGCACCGCCGGCTTCGAGCGCGTCTACGACCTGCCCGAGCGCGTGATCCCCGAGACGATCTTGTCGCAGCCGACGCCATCGGTGGACGAGGCGCACCGGCGACTGCTCGGTCTCGCGGCCCAGTCACTTGGTGTTGCAACGGTCGGCGAGCTCGCGGGGTACTACCGCATCAAGATCAAGGCCGCGAAGCTAAGGGTCGCGGAGCTGCTCGACGCGGGCGAGCTCATCGAGGTCACCGTCGAGGGATGGCGCGACGCCGGCTACGTCGCGGCGGGTACCAAGCTCCGGCGACCGACGCGAGAGCACGCCACGCTGTTGTCGCCGTTCGACTCGCTGATCTGGGAGCGGAGCCGAACCCGGCGCCTGTTCGGCTTCGACTACCGCATCGAGGTCTACACGCCCGAGCCCGATCGCAAATATGGCTACTTCGTGCTGCCGCTTCTGCTCGGCGATCAACTCGTGGCGCGTCTGGACCTCAAGGCCGATCGAAAGACGTCCACGCTCCGAGTTGGCGCCGCGTTCATCGAACCCGGCGCTGATGAAGACGCGGTCGCGGCCGCCGCGGCCGCCGAACTCGACGCGCTCCGGGAGTGGTTACTGCTGGAGGACGTCGCGGTCGCGCGCAAAGGCACCCTCGCCGCTGCATTGCGACGTGCGACTTCGTGCTAGGAGGCCCCGCGGGGTCGGCCCGAGCGCTCGAGCAGATCTCCCCACGCATCGGCCGTCGGTTCGATCGTTGCTGTATGAGGCCAGTCACGAGTGTGGTCGCGCAGCCTTCGGCAGAGGTCCGGGGGCGGGAGGAACGTGATGCCGAGCCCGCTGCACACGTCGTGCGCGTGCAGAACCATCTCGAGTGCGCCCCGCGCTGCGAAGTCGCTCGGGCTTCCGGTTTGTGCGGGCCACCGGAGGAGTACCGCGCGGACGTCCGGATCGGCGGTGGCGATCACCGCTGCCAGCATCGTGGTGACCGCCTGGAGGCCGTTGACCAGGTCGGCCGGCGTCGCGTCCGCAAGCGCGTGCAACTCGCCGAACGGCGGGTACGCGTCCTGTCTTCGAGAAGCGAGGAAGAGCGCGTAAGAGAACACACAGTCGATGGTGTGGTCCGCGGTGTTCAGACAGCTCCATTCGAGTGTGCCCGCGGGAACCGACCAGTCGCGATCGATCCCGGAACTCCACGCGTCGATCACCAGCCGGCTGAGTTGTTCGAAGTCGTCAACCGAGAATGGAGCGCTCTCGGTCGTGCTCATGGACGCCTCGAACACGTGTGGGCACGGAGCGCGAGATCACGCGAGAACGGCGGCACGCGTACCGTCCCGTGCAGCTTGACGCGCTGCAGCCACTTGCCGGTCCACGGGTCGTACCAGCGGCCGCACCATTGCCCGTCGACGGTGAGCGTGGCGTCGTTGATCTGTATTGCCGACGGTGCGTTCCATTGGAACGCGTCGTCCTTCACCCAGACCAGCAGCGTGTCGGTACCCTGCCGGCCGTACAACTTCAACGGGCGGCTCGGCGCGGCAACGGTGCCGGCTGCGGCACGGAATCCCTCGCGATCCCACGGCACCCACCGCGACGAAGCGCGCCACGCTGCCGAACATCGGGTAGTAGCGGTCAGGTTCCACGGCGATCAGGTTGTCCCACCACCACGGCATCGCGGTGCCGAAGCCGCCCGATACGACACCGGCCCACAATCCGTCGTGCACGCCGATGCCCTGCGGGTCGTTCGCCTTTGTCTCGGCCGGTCCCCGGGAGTCGACGCCGAGCTCGCCGAACAGCACGGGCTTGCCGGTCGCGGCGGCGCGATCGGCGGTCCATTTGCCGACGGTCTGCGCGAGATTCCCGAACGGCGGAATGGTGTCCGCGTAGAAATGGAGCTGGGTGAAGTCGATGCCGGCGACGTTCCACACACGCGGGTCAGAGCGCGAAGATCGCATGGCTGGACGTGATCAGGTGGTCGTACGGGTCGAGCGCGCGCAACTGTGAAGCCATGTCGGCATGCCACGCCGCAATGGCCGCCGAGTTGTAACCGTCGGTCAGGTCGACTTCGTTCCACAGCTCCCACGACTGCACGTGGGTCGACCATCCCCAACGGGCGACGACGTAGCGCAGCCGACGCTCGAAGAGCTTGCGCGCTTCGGTATTGGTGAAGAACTCGGCCGGTGTCGCGAGTGGGCCGCCGTTCGCGGCGTTGTAAGGGTTGCTTGCCCACTCGCTGTTGAATGCGGTCGAGAAGGCGCCGTGGTTCAGGAGCGAAAGCATCACGTAGATGCCGCGCCGGTCCGCCTCGTCCAACACCCGGTCGAGCTGCCACGCGCGATCGAGCCGCTTCGTGTAGTTGCCCAAGCCCGTGTCGTTCCATTCGAGGCCGAACGCCCAGGACGACATCCAGATACGTCCGAAGTTCGCCTTCTGCTTGGCGAGCGCGCCGAACCAGTCGTCGTACGCATACGTGCCGCGCGCGTCGTACCAGCCGGTGTTCTCCCCGACGGCGAAGTAGGGTTCACCGTCGTCGAATGCGAGGTACCGGGGATCGCGTCGCTCACTCGAACGAACCCGTGGTTCTTGGCGCGGCCGACGCGCAAGTACTGCTCGCGCCCGTATGTCGTTTGCCCGCGCTGGCGCACGACCCAGCGCCACCGCCACCGGCCGGGGAACTCCGGCGTCATGCGTACGCGGAAGCTCGGTGTCCCGGTCGGCGTCAATTGCTCGCGACCGTCGACCAGGCTGCGCGTGTAGTCCTGGTACCAGAACGCGAGGACCTCGAATGGCGCGCGGCTGGGCGGCACGAACAGCGCACGCACGTCGATCTCGTCCGGGTCGAACGGGTTCACCGGCGTTGTGCTTGGTGCATAGCTCGCTTCGAAGCGCGACCACTGCCGAACGGTCTGCTCCCGCGGTGCCGCCGGCGCGGGAACCGCGGTTGCATTCGTGAGCGCCAGGGCGGCGACCGCCGCAACGCCGATGCGCCCCACACCTCGCACGAGCCGGAGGCTAGCTGCGCCCTGGCGGCCGCGGGTACCCGTATGCGAACATGTGTTCGTGTCCGGTGACGCGACAATCCTGCACGCCGACCTCGACGCGTTCTACGCCTCGGTCGAGCAGCGCGACGACGCGCGGCTCCGGGGCCGTCCGGTCATCGTCGGCGGGGGAGTCGTGCTCGCCGCCAGCTATGAGGCCAAGGCCTACGGCGTCCGCACCGCGATGGGCGGCCGGCAAGCCCAACGCCTGTGCCCGCATGCGGTTGTCGTCGAGCCACGCATGTCGGCGTACTCCGCGGCGAGCAAGGCGGTCTTCGGGGTCTTCGACGACACGACCCCGTTGGTCGAGGGATTGTCGATCGACGAGGCATTCCTCGACGTCGGCGGCCTGTGGCGCGTCGCCGGCACGCCCACCGAGATCGCGGCGCGCTTGCGGCGTGAGGTCCTCGAGCGCGTCGGCTTGCCGATCACCGTCGGGGTCGCTCGGACGAAGTTCCTCGCCAAGGTGGCGAGTGGTGTCGCCAAGCCCGATGGTTTGCTCGTGGTACCGCCGGATGGGGAGCTCGATTTCCTCCATCCGCTTCCCATCGAACGTCTCTGGGGCGTCGGGCCTGTCACCGCTGACAAGCTCCGCGCACGCGGGATCAGGAGCGTCGGCGAGGTCGCGCTCCTCGCCGAAGGGGCACTCATTGCGATGCTCGGCCGCGCGTCGGGCCGTCACCTTCACGCGCTCGCGCACAATCGCGATCCGCGGCCGGTGCAGGTGGGCCGCCGTCGACGCTCGATGGGAGCGCAGCGCGCGCTCGGCCGGGGCCCGCATTCGCCCGACGACGTCGACGCCGCCCTCGTCGAGCTCGTCGACCGCGTCACTCGCCGGATGCGTGCCGCGGTCCGCACCGGGCGCACCATCGTGTTGCGGTTCCGCTTCGACGACTTCTCCCGCGCGACGCGGTCGCACACGCTCGCCCGCGCGACCTCCGACACCCGGCCGATCCTCGACACCGCACGGGAGCTGCTTGCGACAGCAACTCCGATGATCGAGCGGCAAGGGATCACGCTGGTCGGCGTGGCGGTCGGCAATCTCGACGATGATGGCACGATCCAGCTGCCGTTGCCGTTCGAAAAGCACTCGGGCGATGCGCTCGATGTGGCACTCGACGGCGTACGAGATCGTTTCGGATCGGCCGCGGTCACGCGCGCCGCGCTGCTCGGCCGCGAGCAGGGCATGTCGGTGCCGCTACTCCCCGACTGATGCGCTACACGTGAGCGTGGAACACGAACCGGTCGGTCGTCAGCGCATGGGCGAGCGAGAGAGGGGCGGGGCCCCGCCGACGAGAGACCCATTTCGCGAACCGCAACGGCAGGCTGCGGCGCCACACGACGTCTACCGCGCTGAAGCCCGACACTCGCAGCATGCCGACCATCGCCGGCACATTGGGGGCCCACCAGTTCGTCGGGTCGTTGTTGAACTCGGTTGCGCGGAGGAACTCCGCGGCCGGGCGGCGGGTGAGCAACATCCCGACCTCGGTCTCGAGCACGAGCAGACCCTTGGTCACCGAACGCACGCGCTCGAGGACCCGCAGCGGATCGGGCAAGTGGTAGAGGACGCCGAGCAGCAACACGATGTCGAACGTTCCACCGACCGCCTCGGGACCGAGTTCGAGCGGATCGATGCGCAGGTCTTTGACGTTCGAGTCGAAGGCTTCCCGCGCCAGATCGAATCCGTCTCGGGTGCCCCACCCGCCTCCACCCCACGAGTAGTGGTCGGTCGCGAGCACCTCGGCGCCGCGCCGTTCCATCTCGAACGAATAGAACCCGTCCCACGCGCCGATATCGAGCACATGCAACCCGTCCACGCGCGTCGGAAGCTTGAGACGCGGGAGCGTGCGGCTCGGGTCGTAGACACCGGACGTCCGCACCTCGCGCGAGAGATCCATGGTGTGGAACCAGTTGATTGCGTCCGCGCGTCGTCTCAGCTCCGGCGGCTCGAGCGGCATCCGGTCACACTAGGTTCCCGACGTCGTCACTCGACCGGACGGGCCTCGGTCGTGACGGGCGGTTCCTCGGGTGCGAGCAATCGGTAGATACCGGCGCCGATCACCGCGCCCGCGAGCGGGGCGACCCAGAACAGCCAAAGTTGGCGCAGCGCCCAGTCGCCGACGAACAGCGCGGGTCCGGTCGAACGCGCCGGGTTCACCGACGTGTTGGTGACCGGGATCGAGATCAAGTGAATCAGCGTGAGCGACAGGCCGATCGCGAGCGGTGCGAAGGTTGTGGGCGCGGTGCGCGCCGTGGTCCCGAGGATCACGAGAACGAAGAACGCCGTCAGCACGATCTCCGCAGTCAATGCCGCGCCCAGCAAGTAGTGGCCCGGGGAGTGCGCGTCGTACCCGTTGGCCGCGAACCCGCTCGCCTTCAGGTGGAAGCCCGGCGCGCCGTTCGCGATGATCGCGAGCACACCGGACGCCGCGATCGCACCGGCGACCTGCACGACGACGTACGGCAACACTGCGGCCGTCTCGACTCGCCTGGACATCCAAAGGCCGAGGGTCACTGCCGGGTTGAAGTGTCCGCCGGACACCGCCCCGAGCGCGTACGCGCCGGTCAGGACGGTGAGGCCGAACGCGAACGACACGCCGACGAACCCGATACCGAGATTCGTCTCCGGCTTGAATCCGGAGGCAAGCACCGCGGCGCCGCAACCACCGAGCACGAGCCAGAAGGTGCCGAGGAATTCCGCTATGAGCCGGCGTCCCAACTCGGTCATCGCACACCTCCAGAGCGAGCGGACACAGCCTCAGCCGCTCGAGTGGATCGCGGATCACCCGATTCGTGTGAATTCACTCCCGGGTCGGGCGCGCGGAGCACGATGGAGGGATGCCGCTGCACATGCGCATGTCCGCTCGAGACCCGAACGAACCGCATCGTGCGGTCACGCCCCTCGAGCTGTTCCTCGACCTGACGTTCGTCGTCGCCGTCGGCCAAGCCGCGTCGAGCCTGCACCACGGGCTCGTCGAGGGGAACGCTCACGATGCACTCGTCGCGTTCCCCGTGCGTTCGACGATCAGGACTTCGCGGTCATCGCTTCGGGCTACGTGGTGATGCGGCTCGTCCTTGTGGCGCTGTGGCTGCGTGCGGCCGCGTCGCACGCCGAAGGGCGCGTAACCGCCTTGCGATACGCGGTCGGTATCACCGTCGTGCAATGCGGGTGGCTGGCGTGGCTCGCTTTGCCCGAAGCGCTGTTTCTTCCCGGCTTTGTCGTGCTCGGCGCTGCGGAGCTCGCCGTGCCGCTCTGGGCTGAGTCCGCGGCCCGAACTCCGTGGCACCCGCGTCACATCGCCGAGCGCTACGGCTTGTTCACGATCATCGTGCTCGGGGAGGCGATTCTGGGCCCGACGGTCGGTGTGCAGGCGGCGCTCGACACCGGTACGAAATTTGGCGATCTCTTGACCGTCGTTGTCGGCGGGCTCCTCATCGTCTTCTCGATGTGGTGGTTCTATTTCGACATGCCCGCGGGCCAGGTCGTCGAACGAGCACGGGAAGCTTTTGCCGACCGAGCCACCGCCGCGTTCGCATGGGGCTATGGCCACTACATCGTCTTCGCGAGCGCGGCGGCAGCCGGGGCGGGCCTCGCGGTTGCTGTCGACCAAGCGACACGTCACTCCGATCTCAGCGACCCGCAAGCCGGCTTCGCGGTCACGGTGCCGGTGACCGTTTTCGTGCTCGTGGTGTGGGCGCTCCACGTTCGCCAGAAGGAGCCGAGCGCAGTTGGCAACGCGGCCGTTCCCGCGACGGCGATCCTCATTCTGGGCTCGAGCGCGACGCCCGAACCCGTCCTCGCGACCGGCGTCCTGCTCGCGGCACTCGTGGCCCTCGGCGCGGTGTCCTACCGGGGGGCTACCACCCCCCAAGAAGGGGAGCCTGACCGCCTTGTGACGGGGGACGCGGTGAGGGTGAAATGCCAGGAGTGACCGTCGTGGGGAACATCTGAGGTGGGCGCGGTCTGGCTCGTAGCGACGTCCGAGCTGCGGCGACGCTGGCGCAGCACGGTCGCGCTGACACTGCTGGTCGGCATCGTCGGCGCCATCGTGTTCGCAACCGTCGCCGGCGCGCGTCGAAGCGACGACGCGCTCGGACGGTTCATCGCGTACAGCCGGGCGTCGAGTTTGGAGCTCGACGTCCAAGACCCCACACCGGCGCAGCTCGACGCGTTTGGTCGTGTACCGGAAGTCAAGAATTTCGCTGTCCTGCACGCGTACGCGCTGAATGCTGAAGGCCGCCCGAATTTGGCAATCGCCGCGTCCGTCGACGGGAAGCTCGGCACCGTGATCGACCGGGCTCGGCTCGTCGCAGGACGCCGAGCTGATCCGGCGGTGGACGATGAGATCACGATCGGCGAGGGCCTCGCCGCCCAGGCCCACCTCGGGCTGGGCGGCCACCTCGATGCGACGTCGCTCTCGCCTGCGCAACTCCAGGAGGCTTTTGATGGTCGCGATCCGGGTGCGCCGACCGGGCCGCGGCTGCAGCTGCGGATCATCGGGATCGTACGGAGGCCGCTCGACCTCGGTGATCGAGCGGCCTCGGGCGGCGTGGTCGTGATGACGCCCGCCTTCGACCGCGCGTACAACAACCGTATTGGGCTGTGGAGCTCGGTGTTGCGTGTCCAGACGCGGCACGGCGCGGCTGATGTGCGAAACGTCACGGCGGCCGCGCGCCAGCTGTGGGGTCGGTCGCTCTACTCGGTGAAAGACGTGTCCACGGAGAGCCACGGCGCGGCCGGCGCGATCAACGTGCTCACGCTGGCGTTGTGGATCTTCGCCGGTGTGACTGCTCTCGCGGGTGCCGTTGCGATCGCGATCGTGCTGTCCCGCGAGATCGAATCCGTGAGCGTCGACCAGGCAACCTTGCGGTCGCTCGGCTTCAGCCACCGCCAACTCCTCGCGATGAGCGGACCCCAGGCGTTGGTCGTGGCGGCCGGGGGCGTGCTCATCGCGATCATTGGCGCGGTGGCCGCGTCGCCACTCTTCCCAGTTGGGATCGCGCGCCGCGCCGATCTCGACCCCGGCCTACACGTCGACTGGCTGGTCCTTGCGCTGGGCGTGATTGCCGTCGCCGCGTTCGTGCTTCTGGTCGCGTTTCTTGCCGCCTTGCGCGCGACGCAATCGCTGCCACACGGGCGCGCGCGCGAAGCGCGCCGGCGGGGGCCGTCGATCGCGGAGATGGCGGGCGGAATGGGTCTCGGCCCGCCGGTAACCAACGGCCTGCGCATGGCGCTCCAGCCCGGCAGAGGCGAGACGGCGGTGCCCGTGCGTTCGGCGTTCCTCGGCGCGATCTTCGGCGTCGCGGGAGTTGCCGCGGTCCTCGTGTTCGCGGCGAGCCTCAATCATGTTGTCACGACCCCTCGGCTCTACGGCTGGACGTGGGACTTCAAAGCTCCCGACCGAACGGTCAACACGCCGTGCGACCGGACGGACTTCGGGCTCACCGCGGTACCCGGAGTCGCGGATGTCGCGGCGGTCTGTTACCAGGGCGTGCAGATCGACGGCCGGCCCGTGACCGGATGGGGATTCACGCAAGTGCGTGGCACGATCGATCCCGAAATCGTTGCGGGCCGCGCGCCGCGCGGCCCGGCCGAGGTCGCACTCGGATCGGTGACGCTGGACGGGTTGCACAAGCACGTCGGTGACACCGTGCATGCCGCGGGTCCGAACACAACGCACGAGTATCGAGTGGTCGGGCGCGTCGTGCTTCCGACGCTTCAACCCGGCGACGTGCAGGCGCTCGCCGACGGCGCGGCGTTCAGCGGCGAGGGCCTGGCGTTGATCGCCGACCCTGAGAACTCCACGCGCTATCTCGTCGGGCGCTTCGCGTCGGGGGCCAACCGAGCAACGGTCGATCGTCGGATCAACGCGATCCCGCAGATCCAGCCACCGCCGGGCAAGGACTATTTCGGCGAGGACCACGGTGTCGCCGGACCGACGCTTCCTCCCGAGCTGGACCGACTCCGTCAGATCGACTGGTTCCCGCTGACGCTCGGGGCGTTGCTCGCAACGCTTGCGATCGTCGCGGTTGCGCATACGCTCCTTACCGGCGCGCAGCGCCGGCGCCGCGAGCTCGCCCTGCTCAAGACGCTCGGCTTCGACCGCCGGCAAGTGCGCGCGACGGTCGCGTGGCAGGCGATGACCCTCGCGACCGTTGGCCTGATTGTCGGCATCCCGGCCGGACTGCTCGTCGGCAGCCTCGTGTGGCGCGTCGTCGCGAACGGTCTCGGTGTCTCGACGAGCGCGTACATGCCCGCGCTGGGTTTCGTGCTGACCATCCCGGCCGCACTCCTCATCGTCAACCTCATTGGCTTCTTCCCCGGCCGGACTGCCGCGCGTACACGGCCGGCCGTCGCACTCGCAACGGAGTGACGCGACTCAGCTGTACATGAGCGATCCGGGTGTCGTGAGCAGCTCACCCGTCTCGAGCCACGTCTTCAGACCGGAGAGGATCATCGGCCAGCCGCCGTAGAGCTGCTCGTTCGCGCCCTCGCGCAGCTGGTCGTGCGTGACGGTCAGGCGGCACGAGTCGCCAACCGGTTCGATGTCCCACGTCACGCGGGAGAAGCCTTCGTCTTTCACTTCGTCGCTCCAAAGCGCGCGCAGCGTATGGACGAGCCGACGCGGTCGGTCGACCTCGAGGACCTCGCCGTCGCCGAGGAGTCCGTCCGCCTTCGGCGCGCCCATCTCGATGGGCGCTCCCGGCGTCCAGTCGGAGCGCACCTGGGCGCCGAAGTTGTACTTGGCCCGGATCTCGGGATCGGTGATCGCCTCCCAGAGGCGGTCGGGCGTCGTGCGGATGTAGATCTCGAACACCTTTTCCATGGTTCTCTCCAAGTCGTGCTTGAGACCGCTGAGCGCAGCCGCCCACGGTTCGGCGTACTTGCTCACCCACCGGTCGTGGACGAGCCGGATCGGGACGGGGTTCAGGAAGTGCAACTTCTCGCGGCCGCGCCGCTTGGTGACGACGAGCCCGGCCTCCTCGAGTTGCTTCAGGTGCTTCATCACGCCGAAGCGCGTCATCGGGAAGCGCTCCTCGAGCGAGCTGAGCGTCTGGCCGTCTTCGCGGAACAACTCGTCGAGCAGGCTGCGCCGGGTGGGATCCGCCAGGGCTCTGAACACCGCATCCACGCCCGCAGAATAGGTGACCATATGGTCACCTGTCAATCGGCGACCGCGGGCGAGCTGACGAACTCCATGCCCTCGTAGCCAGCCGCGCCAACGTCGAGGTGATCGAAGAGCCGTTCTCCGCCGCCGATCGCCTGGGCATGGCCGCGCTCGCCCGCGACAGCCGTGCACGTGGTGCGTGATCAGCCGACGCCGGTGAGCTCCTGCACAGTCGGGCCGACGCGGTCGGCGACCGGTTGCAGCGCGTCGACGTCGAATCCGTAGAGACGCGCCGGGTTGTCGGTGAGGATCGCGCGCACCTCGTCAGGTGGGATGCCGCTGGAAGCAGCGGGCGAGCGACTTGCGCGTGCGCGGCCACGTGCCTTCGGGGTGCGGGTAGTCGGCGCCCCACATCAACTTCTCGAGCCCGATGTCGTAGCGCATCGCCGATTCGTCGGGGCCCATGAACGACGCGGCCACGTAGCACTGCCGTTCCCAGTACTCGCTCGGCTTCAACTTCACGGTGTCGCGGATGTGACTGAAGAAGCGCTGCGCGTAGATCGCGTCGAGATACGTGAGCGTGCTCGGGATCCAATCGGCGCGCGACTCGGTGAACACGAGCTTCATCCGCGGGAACCGTTCGAGCACGCCGCCCCAGATCAGGAACCACAGCGGGCGATGCGCGAAGTACACGGTCTCGGTCGCGTAGATCAGCATGCTCGACCGCGCCGTAGTCGCCGTAGTCAGGTGTGCCGCTGCCGCCGTGCACGTGCACTGGCAGCTCGAGGTCCTGGCACGCGGCCCACATCGGGTCGTAGCACTGGTCGTAGTACGGCGGCAGTCCGTCACCCGGCACCGTCGGGATGATCACGCCCTTCATCCCGTGCTCGCGCGCCCACGTGATCTCGGCGACGGTCGCGTCGAGATCGTGCACCGTGAGCATCGCGAGGGCGGCGCGCCGGCCCGGTGTGTCGTTTGCGAAGTCGACGAGCCAGCGGTCGTACGCCCGGTTGCCCGCACCGCGCAACTCGTGTTCCGCGGACTCGCCGAACTTGCCGAACGGCACCCCGGCGTTGGGGAACAGCACCTCGGCGACGACGCCTTCGCCCTCGAGGACTTCGGTGCGCAGCGGTGAGTTCCACTCGCCGTCGCGCGCGTTGCCGGTCTCGGCCGCGAACGCGGCCGGCGCCCTCCTTGGAGAACAACGAACGATTCTCTTCGGTCGCCTTGGCGCGCGCTTCACGCGCGGCGGCGAGCACGCGCACGAACTCGTCGTACTGCGCGCGGTACGCGGGCTCGATGTACGGGACGTAGTCCTCGGGACGCCCCGTGGCGTGTCCGTCGCACGAGATGATGACCGGCCGCTGTTCTTGCATGGCGTCCCCCGTTGTTGCGGTTCGAGCCAGGGTACGCCTCCGGCCTGGATCTGTAACGTTGGCGAACATGGGAACCCCAGCGGCGACGATCGGGCCTGAACTCGACGGTACGCCGTCGCTCTTCTCCGTCGCGTTCGATCTCACGTCGGTCGGTTACGCGGTGCACGAGCACCTGGTGACGGGGACGGCGGCCTCGTACTCGGAAGCGGGACCGCGCGAGCCCGACGGTCGGTGGGACGTCGAGGAGTCGGGGAGCGCGGCGTTCACGACCCGGTTCGTCGTGTACCGGCCGGCCGACCCCGCCCGTGCCAACGGCACGGTGATCGTCGAGTGGCTGAACGTCACCGGCGGCCTCGACATCCCCGCGTTGTGGATGCCGACGCACCGCCATCTCGTGCGCGACGGCTACACGTGGGTCGGCGTGACCGCGCAGCGCGTCGGCATCGAAGGCGGCGGCCTCATGCCGGGCCTCGGCCTGCGTCAGACCGCGCCCGAGCGGTACGGCACGCTCGAACATCCCGGCGACGCGTTCTCGTTCGACATCTTCACGCAGGTTGCGCGTGCGGTGCGCGACCTCTTGCCCGAGCGCTACGGCATCCGCGTCGACCACGTGATCGCCACGGGCGCGTCGCAGTCGGCGTTTCACCTCACGACCTACGTGAACGCGGTCGACGTCCACGCGGCCGCGGTCGACGCGTTCCTGATCCAAGGGCGGGCCGGCGCAGGTGCGCCACTCCAAGGGTGGACACCCGATCACATCGACCCCACCAACGCGGAGGCGCGTCGCCGCCGCCTCGCGGGTCGCGATCACATTCGCGCCGACGCGCGCGTCCCGGTGATCGTCGTCCAGAGCGAAACCGACGTGTACGGCACGCTGGGCTATCTCCTTGCCCGACAACCGGATGGTGAACGGTTCCGTCTGTGGGAGGTCGCGGGTGCCGCGCACTGCGACACGTACTTCTTGTGCGCGTCGGCCCTCGATTCCGGATCGCTTCCGGTCGAGGAGCTCGCGGCGCTCATCGCCCGCTCGGACTCGTCGGGCATTCCGACCGATATGCCGATCAACGCGGGGCCGCAGATGCACTTCGTGCTGCAGCGCGCGTTCGACGCGCTCAACCGATGGATACGCGAGGGCACCGCGCCGCCTTCGGCCGCGCGGCTCGACACCGACGGCGACAGCGGGCTTGCACGCGATGACCTCGGGATCGCGCGCGGCGGCGCCCGCACGCCGTGGGTCGACGCGCCGCTGGCAGTGTTCTCGGGACTCGGCCAGCCCGGGGACATGAACGCGTTGTTCGGCACGACGCGCGCGCTCGATGACGAGACAGTCGCAGCGCGCTACCCAGGCGGTCGCGCCGAATACGTCGAACGCTTCCGGGCTGCGACGGGAGCTGCGGTCGCGGCCGGATTCCTGCTCCCGGCGGATGCGCCAGAGATCGAAGCGCTGGGCGCTGCGAGCTGGGTGTGAACGGCGTTACCGTACGGCGATGACCGACTTCCAGGTGCCCGCAGATCTCAGCTTCAACCGCGGACCTATTGCCGACCCCGAGAACTTTGCTCGTGACGCGGGCGCCGCGTCGTGGCTGTTCCTTTGTGGCGACGAGTTCGCGGCAATGGACGGGGGCATGTCGTATGAACAGGTGCAGGCCGCGGTCCCGGAGTCAGTGAACATCATCTCCGATCCGCCGCGCGTGCTCGACATCGAGATGGCGCGACAGCACATGGCTGCGCTCGATCAATTGCCGCGTCCGACGCTGGTCACGTGCCGGGCCGGGCCTCGTTCCTCGGCGGTCGTGTACCTCTACGCGGGTCTCCGCGCCGGTGCATCAGCTGAGGAAGTGCTCGCGCGCGCTGATGCCGACGCCGCGCCGTTCGCCGGCATGGACGATCTCCGGGCGTTCGTTACACAGGGTCTCGCGGAGCTCGCTCCCGACGCCTAAGGAGTCGCGAGGCCGGTTGGTAGTTGGGGCCGGCGGTGAGATCCACTCGACGCAAGAGCGCTTCGCACGGCGCCTCGAAGTCTGCGGCGAAGCGGCGCGCGCGTTCTTCGCCGAGCCGTCGCCACGGCAACGTGGTGAGCCTGTCGGTGTCGTCTTCGATGTGTTGACGGAGGGCGACGCCCTCGCCCGTCACGGCGCCGGCCTCCACGAGTCCCCGTTCTTGCAGCGAGGCCCATGCCCGTTCGAGGTCTTCCGGCGTCGACCCGCGCGACTTGGGAAGCCAATCGCGTTCATAACCGAGCCACGCATTGTGCAGGACCGAGACCTCGACACCATCGAGGCCGGCTGCGGCGACGAGCGCCCAATGCAGATCGCCGCGCCACTCGCGCAGGCAGTTCACGGCATGCCACCCTGACAGTACGGGGTCGTCGGGCCGCGGCATGCGGAGGTGCGCGGCGAACAGCACCCGCCCGACCGTCGGGAGCTCGTCGATGACCGGCCAGAGGTCGGGCGCGAGTGCGGCAAGTGGACCGAGGATCGCCGGTGCGTGCTCGCGGAGTCCATCGAGCACGGCCTCGTCGCGTGCCTTCCACAGGTCGTCGAACGTGGTGTGTTGCGCGACGAGATCGAACGCGAGACGGATCCCGACCGGGCTGATCGAGCCGAATGCCGCGATGGTCGCGTCGGCGCCCGCGGGACCCAGCGGTGCCGCCCTCGATGCGATGTACCCGAGCGGTCCCGGCAACCCGAGCTGTTCGTAGCGCGCCACTGCGCCCGGATCCCAGAAGATCCACCCAATCGTGGTCTGCACCGAACGCGGCATTCCGCCGCGTGATCTCGACCCAGTCCGTCACGGGGCGAGTCTCGCGTGGTTCTCAGTCGTCGAACATGTTCACGTAGTCGCTGCTGACCCGATCGGTGAACTCTGGCGCTCGCTTCGCCAGGAACGACGCGACGCCTTCGTGTGCGTCTCCTGCATGTGATCGATGCGCAAGACCACGCGATTCAGCGCGGTGCGCGACGTAAGGATCTTCGGTGGCCAGCATGCGCCAGAGCAGCTGTCTGGTCATCGCCGCCGAAACGGGAGCCGCATGCTCACTGATCTCGCGAGCCAGCTCGCAGGCAGCAGGCAGTAACGCGGCGGGCTCGTGCATCGAGCGCACGAGGCCGGCGTCGAACGCTTCCTGGGCGTCGATGAGGCGACCTGTGAGCATCCACTCGGCCGCGGTACCGATACCAACGACGCGCGGGAGGAACCAACTACTGCACCCCTCGGGGATGATGCCGCGTCGAGTGAAGACAAAACCGAACCGAGCGGTGGTGGACGCCAGACGCACGTCCATCGGCAACGTCATCGTCGCGCCCATTCCCACCGAGGCGCCGTTGATTGCCGCGATGATGGGTTTCTTCAAGGCGTGGATGCGAAGCGCGAGGATTCCGCCGCCGTCACGAGGTGGCTCGCGGTCATCAGTGGCCCGGGTGGGCTCGAACGCTCGCGCGCCACCCGAGATGTCGGCGCCGGCGCAGAACGCCCGACCTTCGCCGGTGACGACGACAGCTCGCACGTCGTCGTCCGCGTCGACTTCATCGAGCACGGCGAGGAACTCGCGGCATGGTCTCGGCGCGAAACGTGTTCAGCTTCTCCGGTCGCGAGAACGTGATCGTCGCGACATGGTCGACAACCTCGTATCGCAGATCCTGAAGTTCCATGGGTTCCGCCTCGCTTGTATGGCTTGTACGCATCGTGATTCGCCTGTTCTACTGCGTGTCGCCGTGGTACCAGCTCAGTGACCAACCCAAGGAGCCCCGATGACCGACGACGTGATCCTCGTGGACGAGCCCGCGCCTCGGGTGCGGCGCATCACGATGAACCGGCCCGAGAAGCGCAACAGCCTCATCCACCCACTCCGGGGCGCGATCTTGGAGACGCTGCGCGCACACGACCAGGACCGCGCGGTCTCGGTGACGATCATTCGCGGCGCAGGGCCGTCGTTCTCGGCGGGCTATGACCTCGGCGGTGGCAACGCCGGCCACGACATGCCCTACTACACGCCCGGGGGCGAGGGTGCGTGGCCGCGCCACGTCACCGAGGGGTGGATGAGCATCTGGGATCTTGCGAAGCCCGTGATCGCGGAAGTGCACGGCTATTGCCTGGCCGGCGCGAGCGAGCTCGCCACGGGTTGCGACCTCGTCTACATGGCCGAGGACGCGCAGATGGGGTATCCGGCGGTGCGCTTCGGCGTTCCCGATATGCACTTCCACCCGTGGTTCCTGGGCATGCGCAAGGCGATGGAGATGATGCTCACCGGTGACTCAATCTCGGGTGTGCAGGCTGTCGAGCTCGGCTGGGCGAACGACGCGTTCCCCGCGGGTGAGCTCGACGAGCGTGTGCTCGAGGTCGCGGAGCGCATCGCACTGGTTCCACTCGAGCTCCTGCAACTCAACAAGCGCGTGGTGCACCGCCAGATGGATGTCATGGGATTGCGTGCCGGGATCCGTGCCGGCACGGAACTCTGCGCGCTGGGCACGCACACCGGTGCCATGCGCGACTTCATTGGCGCGGCCCGCGAGAAGGGGCTCACGCGCGCGTTGCAGGAACGCGACGCGCCGTTTGGTGACTACCGGACGACCGGCTGACGCGACAACTCTCCGGTCACCGCAAACAGCTGCCAGACATCCGGGACACCTTTGAGCTCGTGGGTTCCGCGATCATTGAACTCGATCCCCGAGCCGACGACCAGATCCTTCACCGTGCGCGACACGAGCACCTCGCCGCCGTCGGCGAGTGCGACGACACGGGCGCCGATGTGAACGGCGAGTCCGGTTACCTCGTCGCCGCGGAGCTCGATCTCGCCGGTGTGCACCCCGGCGCGGATCTCGACGCCGAGACCCTGCACGCCCTCGCGAATGACGCGAGCACACGACACGGCCCGCGCCGGGCCGTCGAAGCGCGCGATGAACCCGTCGCCCTCGGTGCTCACTTCACGCCCGCGGAAGCGGTCGACGGATCGACGTACGAGCCCGTAGTAGTTCTCGATGACGTCGTGCCAGCGACGATCGCCCATCGCGGCCGCTTTCTCGGTTGAGCCCACGATGTCGGTGAAGAGCAGTGTTGCGAGCACGCGCTCGTCGACGACGGCGGAACGCGCGCCCGTCACGAACTCCTCGACCTCGGCCACGACCTGCTCGGCGCCGGCGAACCATGGAAAGTGATCAACGCCGTCGAGCTTGACCAGGCGCGCGTTCGGAAGGTGATCGGCTAAGTACCTGCTCTGCTGCTCGAACATCGACATGGTGGTCCCGTGGACGACGAGACACGGTGCCTGCACGCTCGGCAGCGCCCCGCGCACGTCGGTTTCTTCGAGCGCCTCGTACATCGCGGCAAACCCGCCGGGACTGTTCGAGAGACGTTCCGCCTGGCCCCACAGCGTGACAACACGAGGCTCTTCGATCCTCGACGTCCCGAAGCCGAGCAGGGATTCACCAGTGCCATACCGCTCGCGCAGCCAGTCGGTGAACTCTGTGTGGGCATCCGGTTCCGCGTGATGGGTCTCCAGTTCGCCCGGCACGCCTCCGTAGCGCACGAACGTCTCGTACAAGACGATCGCTTCAACGCGCGACGGGTATGTCGCCGCGAAGAGGAGGCTGATCGGTCCACCTTCGGAGACGCCGAACAGCGTGGCCCGCTCGCTGCCGACGGCGTCCATCACCGCACGGATGTCATCCATCCGCTCCTCGAGGCTCGCGGCGCCGATCACGCGATCGGAGAGGCCATTGCCACGCTTGTCGAGAACGACGACACGTGCGAACCGCGCCAGGCCATTCAGGAACTCGGTGTATCCGGGAAGCTGATGAAAGAACTCAACGTGCGAGATGATCCCGGGCACGAAGATCAGATCGCGAGGTCCGTCTCCGATCACCTGATAGGCAATACTGAGATCGCCGCTCTTCGCGTACTGGACCTCACCGACCTCGGCCACGATCCGCAGTCTCGCATGGAACCGTGCGGTCGTGGCCGGGCCGGGGTGCGCTATGGCCGTGGATCGAAGTCGATCTCCTTGATCGAGTAGCCGGTGGCCGCGTTCCCTCTCAGGGCGAACAGCTGGAGCGTTGTCGGGCGCTGGGACGTCGCAGCGGGTTGCCACACGAAGAACACTTGGTTCGACGGATCCGCGGCGCGTTCGATCGGCGCGACCTTGCTCCACGGCGTCGACCAACTGGCGCCGCAGTTGTTGTTCGGACGCTCGTACAGATCGGTGTATGAGGTGTTCGCCTGGAACAACGTGATCCAACACGGGCTCGTTGACGCGACGCCTGTCGCACCGACCACGGCCGGGATGGGACCGGTGCCGCCGGGGCTGCCGGCTGGGGCCCAGGTCGGCCGGAACCCACACGACGACGCATCGCAGGTGAACAGGTTCGTGTACGCGGCGCCCCATGACGCGTTGTTCGCGACCACGACTGCCGCGTTGGGACCCGCACCGGTGGCCGAGACGGTGTTGCCCAACCACAGGTTGACGCTGCCGCCGTTACCCGGGCCGATCGGCATCTGTGTCCACGCACCCACACGCCCCGGCGCATACACCTTCGCCCAAACGTGCGCGTCGAAGCCGCCGACGAACACCACGAACCCGCCGAGCATCGGCGCGACGGCCGCTTGACCCAAGAACCCGCCTGGCGGCGCACCGAGCGACCGCCAACTGCCCCACATCTCTGCGGTGTCCACGTACTGCTTGACCCACACCGCATACGCCGGCGCGGCAGTGCCGTTCGGCGCACCCTCCTTCGGGCCTGTTGCCACCAACACGATGTTCGCGCCGCCGAGCCACGTCGACGCCGGAGCGCCCAGCGACAATGGATCGACCTCGTACTGACTGATCCCGCCGATCGCGCGCGGCGCCCACACACCTTCGGTCGGGTTCGGGATCGTCTCCACCACATTCCAGCGGGTGCCGTCGTAGTGCTGGTGCACGATGCCGTCTCGCTCGTGGCCCATTGTTCGGTAGAACATGTCGGCGCCGGCCACCGAAACGTTGGTCGCCTTGACCGGCGGGCTCAGCGACTCCCGCCACCGACCCCAGCCCACCCGCTGGCCGTCCTCACAGTCGCTTGCGACGAACGTGTCCGCCGCGTATTCGCTGAAGTCGTAGAACGCCTTGTCGGTGCCCGGGCCGCAACGAATCGAGTCGCTGTTCCCGTCGGGGGCGTCGACGAAGTCGTTGCCGTCGCCGCCGTCGAGCGTGTCGATGCCGTAGGTCCCGGCCGCCAACCTGAGCATGCCGTTCGACGCGACCTGCGCGCTCGGACCGGCATCGCCGTACACACTGTCGTCGCCGGCGTCGCCACGCACCACGTCGTTCCCGCCGTTGCCGACAACCACGTCATTGCCGGCCCCACCCGACAACACATTCGTGTCGGCATTCCCAACCAGCGTGTCGGCACCAGACCCGCCCGCCGCGTTTCGGATGTCCGCCGCGAGCGCGTCGACCTCACCCGCGCTTGCACTGCCGCCACTTCCGGCCTGACCGTCGTTGAGCGTCACCGTCACCGGCGCCGCATGATCGGCGTAGCTCGCGGTGTCGTTGCCACCGCGGCCGTTGAGCTGGTCGCTCCCCGGACCACCCGTCAATACGTTGTCGGCGGCATTCCCCGACAACACGTCGTTGCCCGCACCACCGACAACGTTCGCGAACTGCGAGATCGTGTCGTACTCACCCGCCCCACCCTGGAAGCCGGCAGTCTGCGTGCCGTCAGGCAACGCAACCGAAACCGCGTCCGTGTGGTCGGCATAGCTGACCGTGTCAGCTCCGCCGCCACCCACCAACACGTCGCTCCCGGCGCCGCCGGTGAGCACGTTGGCTTGCGAGTTCCCGCGCAACACGTCGGTCGCACTCCCGCCGATCACGTTGGAGATCGCAGTGAGCGCGTCACCTTCGCCGCTGGCACCCTGAGCGCGGGCAGTCTCGCCCGGCTCGGGCAACGTCACGGCAACCGCCGCGGCGTGATCCGCGTAGCTCGCGGTGTCGTTGCCGCCGCCGCCATTCAACGCGTCCGCGCCGCCGCGCCCTTCGAACGTGTCGTCACCCGCGCCGCCTTGCAAGGGGTTCGGGCCCGAGTTGCCGACGAGCCGGCTGCCGAAGTTGCCGGCGACCGCGGATTCGAAGCTCGCGAGCGTATGACTGTCGCCGATCTGGCCGTTGCCCGTCGTGACCTGCGAACCTTCGGGCAGCTGCACCGAAACGAAGCCGGTCGCGTTGCTGTATGCGACGGTGTCGGTGCCGGTACCACCGTTCAGTGACGCGGCGCCGCGGCCCGGCGTGACGACGTCGTCGCCGTCACCGGCGTCGAGCGTCATGGTGCGGCCCGAGTGCGCGTCGCCGGTAACCACCGAGTCGTTTCCGCCGCCGGTTTGAACGATCGGGCTCGTATCGGGTGCGTCGACCGTCACGAAGTCGTTGCCGCCGCCGGTCTTGACCGACGCCGCGCCGGTCGCCCGGGTGAGCTCGACGTGGTTCTCGCCGTCGCCGGCGTTGACGGTCACGCTGGCACTGCCGGGGGTGGCGCCGATCCAGTCGTTGCCGCTGCCGGTTGTGACGATCGCAGATGTCGACGCGTTTCGGAGGGCGACGTTGTTGTCACCGTCACCGGCGTTCACGTTCACGGTGAGTCCCGGCGTGTCGATGTCGAGGTTGTTCGTCGAGCCCGGCGGCGATGCCGTTGCGACCTTCAGCTGGGAGATGCCCGCCGACGGACCTTGAATGGCATTGACTGCAGGCTTCACGTTGGGGGTCGTGACCTTTGTCCACCCGAACGGCGGGACGAGGTCGCCCGGAGACTGATCGGTCTCCTGGACGACGATGATCCCGCCGGCTTGCCTGATCGATATCGCCTGTGACGCGTGCGCACCGCACGGGCCCGCGTTGAGCGAAAGCATGCCGCCCCCGACGGACGCGGTCACGCCCGGAACGGGGAGATGAACGAACTGGTCCACCGGAACGGTCTTGCTGACGCCGTGCGCGGTCGTCACCACGATGTCGACTCTGCCGGGCGGATGCGGCGGCAGCGTCACGGTGAGCTTCGTCGCCGATTTCTTGGTGATCGGCGCGTCGTCTCCGTCGACGCTGACGGACAGCGCGTCGCCGAGTCCCGTGCCGACGATCGTCACCGATGTCGGCACACACCACGACGCGCTGGTTGGCACGATGCTTGTCACGCTCGGCGACGAAGATTTCCCCGCCTTTCCGCCGGCACCTCCGCCGAGCACTTCCTTGAGCTTGCTGAAGAACGCGACCAGATGCGAGAACCGATCGCAGCCGAGGTCGGTCTCGAACGCGTTCGCGATGACGCTCGCCCCGTACTTCGTGCCATTGCGCGTCGTCGGCTTGCGGTTCAAGCAGTCGTTGTTGTCGATAAGTCCCAGGAACGCCATGATCACGGCGGAATTGCACCCGGCCGACGCGAACGCCGTGGTCTTCGGGTCGCCCTGGAGGTTCTGGCAGAGGGTCTTGCCCGTCTCCGCCTTGACCCATTCCGACATGTCTGCTTCCCAGCCCGCGTATGTCGCCGTCTTGTTCGCGTCGACGACGCTGCGGATCTTTGGCGTGTTGTGGCACATCTCCTTCACGAGGTCGGCGTGCGCGGTACCGACGCGGCCGATACCGCGGACGAAGGCGTTGTTGTCGATCGCGTCCTGCACCTGTTGGTGCGCCGAGCCGGGATGCCGTTCGGGATCGGCGCCGATCCGGCGAGCGACGTCGTCGTAGAACGCGACGTTCGCCTCGGCCCACGTCGCGGTTTGCACGTTGCCGTAGCCGTAGAAGTGATCGCCCCACGCGGGCTGACCGGTCTCGTCATCGAAGTTCGAGGTGCCTCCGATCCAACCGAAGTCGTCGAGGAATACGGGAACGTTGACGTACCCGTAGAGCGCCGTCGCCTTGTAGAACAGTCCGTTCACGCCGGGTTGGTCTTTCACGTCGGCCCACGCGCGGTACTCGCTCGGGTAGGTGCTGCGGCACTCCTCGTTCAGGTGCGCGTTGACCGAGGGCGGTCGCGGCGAAAGATCCATCAGGTCGCACCAGCGGTTCGGGCGGTTGGTGGCGCCGGGCAGACACGCGATCGCGGCGAGCGTGTTGTTCTCTCCCGCATGCCTGCTGCCGTAGAGCTCGCCGCACGCAGGCTCGCGGCCCTGGGTCTGCCGAATCGCAACCATCGCTGTCGCGATCGCGTCGTCGTAGGTCGTGACGAACCGCATGCGAACGTCCGCGTACACACCACTCGAACCGACGTACGCGTCGACATAGACCTTCCCGCTTCGATACACGCCCGGATAAGTCGGGCAGCTCGGATCTGGCGGCTGCGGCGTACCGTCGGACGCGTACGAGGTGATCTTTGGGATCTGCGCTTCGACGGTGTGCAGCCGAACCTCCTCGTAGATCTTGGAATCGGCGGACGCGGGCTGCACTGCCAATCCGCTCCATCCCAACGTCACAACGATCACCAGCGCCGCGTGGCGAAACCACCCGCGCCTGCCCGTGCGAACCCGCCCCATATCCGGAACCCCCACATTCCTCGAACCGAAGTTCGACCGCCATCTGTCTACGTTTGGCAGCGTGCCTGACCCCGGCCCCCTTCGGAATGCCGCCGCGGTGACTCTTCGCTGACCTCCGCGCGAGCCCACCCTTACGCGGGCGTAAGCTTGGGGGCTGCTGACGCAGCGTTGTGCACGAGCGGGGACCTCGCTGACCGACTATCTCGAGATCTGGATCGACGGGACGATGGAGCCGCTCGCGCTCGAACGCGAGCCGGTGAGTCTGGGGCGCGGCGCCGGCAACACCGTCGTGCTCAATGACCCGAAGGTCTCGCGTGTCCACGCGATGTGCGAGCGCGTCGGCGATGTGTGGTGTGTCCGCGACCTGTCGAGCAGCAACGGCACGTTTCGCAACGGTTCCCGCGTGAACGCGGCCCAGCCGTTACACAACGGCGACGAGATTCGTCTGGGTGACACGCGAATCGTTTACCGCGCTGCATCGCCGCAGGTGGAGCAGCGCACGACCCCGACCAACAAGCATCGGCTCCCGGAGCTGACCCGGCGCGAGCGCGACGTACTCCAGGCGCTATGTCGGCCGCTTCGATCTACCGAAGCGTTCCCCGAGCCGGCGACGACGAAGGAGATCTCGAAGCAACTCGTCGTCAGCGACGCTGCGGTGCGCCAACACCTTCTCGCGTTGTATGACAAGTTTGGCATCGGCACCGACGAAGGGTCCCGGCGGCGCGTGCGGCTCGCGCGAGAAGCGATACGCCGCGGTGCGGTCGCGCTCGACGCACTGGAGAGCAGCTAGCGCGTGAGCGAGAACGGGTTGCTGGCAGGAAGATACGAGGTACTCGATCGGATCGGCGCCGGAGGGATGGCGTCGGTCTGGCGTGCACGCGACACCGTGCTGGCGCGGTCAGTCGCGATCAAGGTCGTCCTCGAGCAGCTCAGCGACGACGCTTCGTTCCGCGACCGTCTTCGTATCGAGGCGCAGCACACCGCGGCGCTCTCCCATCCGAACATCGTCACGCTGTTCGACTGGGGGATCGATCACACCAGTCCGTTTCTTGTGATGGAGCTCGTCGACGGATCGAGCCTCCGGGGCCGGTTGCGTCAACTCGGACGTCTGTCGCTCTCGCAGACCCGAGATCTGATCCGGCAGCTGCTCGCCGCGTTGCAGCACGCGCACGAACGGGGGATCGTCCACCGCGACATCAAGCCCGAGAACATCTTGTTGACCCGACCGAGTGGCTCCGGTGAGCTGGTGAAGGTCACCGACTTCGGGATCTCGACCGCGCTCTTCGAGCCGGGAGCGGCGGACACGTCGGGCTCGGCTGCATACATGGCGCCCGAACAGGCCGCGGGGACCGCCCCGTCTCCGCGTGCCGACGTGTATGCGGTCGGGCGCGTCATGTTGGAATGCCTGGTCGGACACTCGGCCGTCGTGGGCGAGCCGAACGGACCGAGCACTGATCCGAGCTGGGCCGACGAGCGACCCGACGTGCCGGTCCGCATGTGGGAGCTCATCGATCGCGCGTGTGCCGTGGATCCTTCCCGACGATTTCCCTCGGCGAGTGCGATGGCGGTCGCGCTCGCGACGGTCGCCGACGCATCCATGCGACCGGTGACTCCCGACCTCTCGTTGTCAGTCACCGTTGCCAATGCGGAGGAGGCGCCCCGCGCGCGGTGCCAGTGCCACCTCGCCTCGCGGCGCTCACCGGCACCAACTTCGTGGGTCGAGACGACGAACGGCGCCGGCTCGTTGCCGCATACCGCGATGCCGCTCGCAGCCGGCGTCGCGTCGCGCTGATCTCGGGCGAACCAGGCGTCGGCAAGACGCGCCTCGCTCGTGAGGTGGCAATGAGCGCGTACGAAGACGGCGCGATCGTGCTGTACGGGCGTTGCGATGAAGACCTTGGCATCCCGTATCAACCCGTCGCAGAAGCGCTTCATCACCTCGTGGAGCATGTGCCGAACGATCTTCTTCAAGCGTTGGGCGATCGCAATACAGAGTTGGCGCGACTGGTGCCCGTCCTCAGGGAGCGAGTCGGCGCGGTTCCCCTCGAGAACTCGGATCCCGATACGGCGCGCTACGCCCTCCTCCAGCAGGTCGTCCAGCTCGTCGCCAGCGCTTCGACGGCTGCGCCCGTCGTCCTGCTGCTTGACGACATCCATTGGGCCGACAAGCCAACGATCACGATGCTCAAGCATCTTGTCGTGTCGTCTCACGACTTTCCGCTTCTCGTCATCGCGACCTACCGCAGTGAACACGTCACCCCCGAAGAGCCGCTCGCCAGATTCGTGGCCTCCATGCACGCGGAACAAGGCACCGAGCTCATCGCGCTTCGTGGGCTCGACGCGAACGAGATCGTGGAGTTCGTCGCCAAATCGGGATTCGCCATATCGGCGGTGCGCGCAACTCCGTTCGCGGAGCTGCTCTACCGAGAGGCTGGCGGCAACCCATTTTTCACCGTCGAGCTCGTGCGGCATCTGGCAGAACGGGGCGCGATCGATCTCGACGGAGCTCGCGCGCCCGGGGCCGAGCAACTTCCGCTCATGGAACTCCCCCAGAGCGTCCGAGACGTCGTGCTTCAGCGCGTCTCGCGACTCGGCGGGCGGACGCTCGAGATGCTCAGCGCAGCCGCGGTGATCGGTCATGACTTCGAGCTCGACGTGCTCGCGGCGAGCGTCAATGCTGATGACAACGAACTGATCGACATTCTCGACCGCTCGGAGCGGGCGGCCCTCGTCGCGACGACCGACGGTCGTGCTGGACACTTCGCGTTCGCGCACGGCCTCATCGTGCAGACGCTGTATGAGAATCTTGGCGCGACGCGGCGGCGCGCGTGCATCGCGATGTCGCGCTCGCGATCGAGGAACGCGCACCCGACCAGGTCGCAGCGCTCGCATCTCATTGGACGCGCGGGAAGCCGATCAACCGCCGACCGTGCCAAGGCGATCCGCTACGCGCAGCTCGCGGCGGACCGGGCACTCGGCCAGCTCGCACCCGACGAAGCTGTGCGCTGGTACGGCCAGGTGCTCAGTTTGCTCGACCAGAGCAAGACGACCGATTCCGAGCTTCGCTGCGATGCGCTCATTGGCTTGGGGACCGCGAAGCGGCAGTCGGGCGATCGTACCTACATCGACCCGCTCCTGGAGGCGGCGGCGCTCGCCAAACGCCGAGGCGACACCGATCGGCTGACCCGGGCCGCGCTCGAGACGGACTTGGGGAGCCGGAACCCGCTGGATGACGTCACGGCCACGCGGCTCGGTGTCATCAACGATGCGCTCGCCGCGAGTGAGCACGACAGTCCAGTTCGTGCCCAGCTCCTGGCGCTGTATGCGCGCGAGCGTGCGCCGGGCGCCGATTGGGAAGAGGCGGAACAGCTCGCGATACAAGCGGTGGGTATGGCGCGCCGGCAGGGAAACACGAGCGCGTTGATACGCACACTTGTACAAGGCGCCGACACTGCACACAGTTTCCCCGAAACGCTTGATCGCAGGTTCGCGTACGCGAGTGAGGCGCTCGAGCTCGCACGGACCGACGGCGACCGGCACATGGAATGCCGCTCGAACCTCTTCCTCGCGTGGGCGCGCTACGAGCTCGGCGATTTCGCCACGGCTGATCGCGACCTCGAGGCGGCGTCGGCGCTCGCCGACGAGCTGGCGTTTTCCTACTACCAGATGGGCATCGGACACATGCGCGTGTTCCGCATGCTCGGCAGCGGCAACCTCACGGGCGCGGAAGCCGAGGCCGACCTCGTACGCGAGCGCGCCGAACGTGCCGACTATCCAGGCATCTACGCGATTTGGGGAGCGCAGCTGCTGGCCATCCGGCGCTGCCAGGGCCGCCTCGGTGAGATGCTCGAGTTGTTCACCGCGATCGCAGAGACGGCGGACCATCCCGGCATCGGTGCCGCGCTTGCACTCATTCACTGCGAGGTCGATCAGCCCGAACGTGCGGCGCCCCTTCTCGCGGCTGCCGGGAGCAAGGGATTCGCCGACGTACCGCACGATCAGAGTCGTCTCAGCGTGCTCAACGCGTGGGCGACGATCGGCGCGGATCTCGGCGACACCACGCACGCGGAACCGCTCTACGAGCTCCTCGCCCCGTGGCACCGCCGCGTCGTGTTGATCGGCACCTGTACGGGCAGCGTTGCGTACTATCTCGGACTTCTCGCAACGCTCCTTGGCCGGTACGGCGAGGCGGAGCAGCACTTTGCCACCGCGCAAGATGTTGCGCACCGGGTCGAGGCGCCGTTCTGGTACGCCCAGGCGCACCTCGGCATGGCTCGCATGCTGATCGCGCGCGCTCCGCTGACGGCCACGCCGATGCTGAGCGCACACGTGGCGAACTCGACGCCGCCCTCGACATTGCGAACGCATACGGATTTACGACACTCGCGTCTCGCGCGTCCCGCATGATTGCGTCATGACCGGTAGATAAGCAACGACGTCGGTCTCAGCCGAGGATGTACCGCTCGCGCAGGGCCGCGGCCGTCTCCTCCGGGAGCGCGCCGCTGTCAAGGAGCTCCTCGACGGTCACGGACGAGAAGGTCGAGTGGTCCACGAGGAGGTCTCGATAGCGGGCGCACGCCTCCGTGAAGACCACATTGCCGGCGGGGTGAACGACGACCAATCGACCCCAACTCCATGTGCCGCTCGGATGCTGGAGCATCGACAGCACCAGCAAGTGGTCGAGCCACATCACGAGGAGATCCGTTCCGTTGACCGCGTCGATCGCGCCCGACGCGAAGACGCCCGACTTCTCGGCGATCTCCAGATACCGCGTAATCCGGCTCGGCTTCGGTATCTCCCGCTTGATCCGCTCGAAATACTTGGTCTCGACGCCGAGGATCCCTTGCGTCTCGTCGCCGCGGTCGAGCACGAACGCGACATCGAACGAACTGAGGTTTCCGAGGTAGGCCGGATCGAGCCACCCCGGCGAGTGCTCGAAGCGGACGTCGCACACTGCGCCGGGCGCGTCCGGCCACCATGTGTGGACGGCTCGGTCGGCGAACACGAGGTCGGCGGCCAGATCGCCGAACAGGTTGAAGCCCATCGCCAGCGATGAAATGAGGTCCGCCCACAGCCCCTGCGCGTCCAAACTCTGATGCGGCTCCTTCGACGACAATCGAGCGTTCGCCGCGTCGCGCGCGCCTGCGGTGAGGAAATTCGCGCCGGTCTCTCGCGCGTAGGCGAGCGGGAGGCGACTCCCGACGAGCCGCCCTGCTCTGCCGTCGGGTCTCGGCGCGATTGGCTGCGAACCGATGGGGTG
This sequence comes from uncultured Actinomycetes bacterium, assembly GCA_963837155.1. Lineage (GTDB taxonomy): Bacteria > Actinomycetota > Acidimicrobiia > IMCC26256 > PALSA-610 > DASQHW01. The sequence goes on from CAWIMB010000002.1 coordinate 303,526, forward strand.
CCTGTGGGCCTCACGCCACTGCGCCTGGTGGTAGCGCAGCCTTCGACGGAAGTCGGTCATGTCGGGTCGCTTCGGCACCCGGTCGACCGCTTCCCAGCAGTGCGCGGCCTCGAGCTCCTCTTTCGTGAGATCCCCGTCCACGACTCCTCGCTCTCGCCAGGTTTTCTAAGTAACGATAATGACCGAGTGGCGAGCGGCCCCGAGTTCCGTGCTGATCTGTACCGCGGGACAGCTCGTTTCTACGACGAATTCAGACCCGCCTATCCCCAGCCTCTGCTCGACGACTTGATCGTGCGAGCGCGGATCACGGGCGCGGGCAGGCTGTTGGATCTCGCGTGCGGGACCGGCCAGATCACGTTCGGTCTCGCGGCGAACTTTGTCGAGATCTGGGCCGTTGATCAGGAGCCGGAAGCCGTCGAGTTCGCTCGTGCGAAAGCGCGCCGAGATGGTGTCGACAACGTTCGCTGGATCGCGGGGCGCGCCGAGGACGTCGAAGCGGACGGCTTGTTCGAGCTCGTGGCCATCGGGAACGCAATTCACCGCCTGCAGCGACGAGTGATCGCGGAGTCGGCGATGCGCTGGCTCGTGCCGGGTGGGCACCTTGCGCTGCTGTGGGGCAACCCACCTTGGAACGGGAGCCAACAGTGGCAACAAGTGCTGGCGGACACGATGCACCGTTGGACGCGAGAAGCGGCGACGACCGAGAGGGTGCCGGCAAACCTCGACCAGCACCTGGCGGAGGAACCCGACACGACCGTCCTCGCGGCCGCGGGATTCACGATCGTCGGCGCGTTCGACTTCGCGATCCCCTATGAGTGGAGTGTCGAGAAGCTGACGGGGTTCATGTACTCGACCTCGGTGTTGTCGCAACCGGCGCTCGGGCGAAGCGTTCAGGCGTTTGAACGCGACGTCCACGCGCGGCTGTTGGCGGTGGAGCCCGCAGGAGTCTTCCGCGAGGAGATCAGCTTCAGTTACACGCTTGCGAGAAGACCCTAAGGCAATGATTGTGCTTCACCCGCCAAATCGGCCCACTTCGGGGCGGCCTCGACCCGTGTTCTGGATCGTGGCGACCGGTCGCGTACTCTCGTCGGCGTGACGCCGGAGGAGATCGCCGACCTCGTGCATCTGCGCCGAGCGCGCGACCTCATGGACCGGGACTACGCGCAGCCTCTCGATGTCCCGGCCATGGCACGCGCCGCGCTCATGTCGCCCTCGCACTTCTCGCGCAAGTTCCGTGCCGCGTATGGCGAGACGCCCTACTCCTATCTCATGACGCGGCGCATCGAGCGCGCGCAGGCGCTTCTGCGTCAGGGGACGTCGGTCACCGATACCTGCATGGCCGTCGGTTGCACGTCGCTCGGCTCGTTCAGTTCGCGCTTCACCGAGATTGTCGGCGAGACGCCGTCGCAGTACCGCGCGCGCGACCACCGCGAGCTCGAGGTCTTTCCGTCGTGTGTGAGCATGGTCGCCACGCGACCGCGGCGTCCGCCGGTCACGGTCTGAGCGCTGGCGACCTGGGCCGGGAGCCTTCGGGAGGAGAACATGAAGAAGTCGGATTCCAACGAGGGCCAGTCGGCATCTGAGCGGATTGACAAGAGGATCGCCGAGCTCGGGGACTGGCGCGGGGAGACCTTGAGCAGGATGCGCAAGCTCATCAAGCAGGCAGACCCGGACGTCGTCGAGGAAGTGAAGTGGGTGAAGGCGACGAACCCGGGCACTCCCACTTGGGAGCACGACGGCATCATCTGCACTGGCGAGTCGTACAAGTCCGTCGTGAAGCTCACGTTCGCCAAGGGGGCATCGCTTCCGGACCCGGCCAAGCTCTTCAACTCGAGTCTCGAGGGAAACACCAGGCGTGCGATCGACATCCATGAGGGGGAGAAGGTCGACGCGGGCGCGTTCAAGGCGCTCGTCCGTGCCGCGGTCGCCCTCAATACTTCCGGCGCAAAAGCACGGCCAAAGCGAGCGAAGTAGGGCAGGACCCGGCACCGAGCAGGATCGGAGAAGCACGCGACGGGTCGTTGCTCTTATGGTCGTCGCATGACAGTCACCGTCTCCGCAATGTTCATCCCCGTCCACGACCCCGACGACGCGCTCGGCTTCTACCGTGACGCGCTCGGCCTCGAGGTCCGCAATGACGTCGCGTCCAATGGGTTCCGCTGGGTCACCATCGGCGCTCCCGGACAGGACGTCGACATCGTCCTGTTCCAGCCGCACGGCGGCCTTTCGCAGACCGAGGGCGACGCGCTCCTCGCGCTCGTCACCAAGGGTTCGCTCCAAGCTGCGATCTTCCGCGCCGAGGACCTCGACACCACGTTCGAGAAGGTCCGGGCGTCGGGCGCCGAAGTGCTCCAGGAGCCAGTGTCCCAGCCCTGGGGCGCGCGCGACTGTGCGTTCCGCGACCCCTCCGGGAACATGGTCCGCATCGCCCAAGCCTGACGGTCGGGCATCGGCGAGGTTGCCGCGTCCATCATGGGCCGATGACGACTTGGGGTGACTTCGCCACAGCCGAACCGGAGCTGGCCGCGTTCGTGTCGGAACGGCTTCGCGCGGCGCCGTCGTACGTGGCGACCGTGCGGGCGAGCGGCGCGCCCCGGGTCCGTCGTACGTGGCGACCGTGCGGGCGGCCGTCGTCGCCGCTGCGAGCTACAGCCCGGACGAGCGTTACGTGCTGTTCGAGCTGCGACCGACCGAGGTGCGCGCCAACGGCTACGGCGACGTCACGCTGCCCGCGCGTCGACGGTGGCGCGCCGATCACCCGGAGACACGATGAGCAAGACCACGAGGACGAAGCCGCAGTCGCCTGCGCTGCACGCGGCCGACACGCACGACCTGATCCGCGTGCACGGCGCGCGCGTCAACAACCTCAAAGACGTCAGCGTCGAGCTCCCGAAGCGCCGGCTCACGGTGTTCACCGGCGTCTCCGGCTCAGGCAAGAGCTCGCTGGTGTTCGGCACGATCGCCGCTGAGTCGCAGCGGTTGATCAACGAGACCTACAGCGCGTTCGTGCAGGGCTTCATGCCGACGCTGGCGCGGCCCGAGGTCGACGCGCTCTCCGGGCTCACGACCGCGATCCTCGTCGACCAGCAGCGGATGGGTGGCGACGCCCGCTCCACCGTCGGCACCGCCACCGACGCCAACGCGATGCTGCGCATCCTGTTCAGCCGGCTCGGGAAACCGCACATCGGCCCGCCCACCGCGTTCTCGTTCAACGTCGCAACCATCAGCGGGTCCGGGGCGGTCACGTTCGAGAAGGGTGGCAGGACAACAAGGGAGAAGCGCTCGTTCACGCGCGCGGGCGGCATGTGCGCGCGCTGCGAGGGCATGGGATCGGTCACCGACTTCGACCTGTCGGCGTTGTACGACGACACCAAGTCGCTCAACGAGGGTGCGCTCACGATCCCCGGCTACAGCATGGACGGTTGGTATGGCCGTATCTTCCGCGGCTGCGGCTACTTCGACCCGGACAAGCCGATCCGCAAGTTCACCAAGAAGCAGCTCGACGACTTGCTCTACAAGGAGCCGACCAAGATCAAGGTCGACGGCATCAACCTGACGTACGCGGGGATTATCCCGACGATCCAGAGGTCGATGCTGTCCAAGGACGTCGACGCGCTGCAGCCGCACGTACGCGCGTTTGTGGAACGGGTGGTGACGTTCACCACGTGCCCCGACTGCGACGGCACCCGGCTCAACGAGGCCGCCCGGTCCTCCAAGATCAACAAGATCAGCATTGCCGACGCGTGTGCGATGCAGATCAGCGACCTGGCCGAGTGGGTGCGGGGTCTCCACGAGCCGTCGGCGGCGCCGCTGCTCGAAGCGCTCCAGCAGACCCTCGACTCGTTCGTCGAGATCGGGCTCGGTTACCTCTCGCTCGATCGGCCGTCGGGCACGCTGTCGGGCGGCGAAGCGCAGCGCACCAAGATGATCCGTCAACTCGGGTCGTCGCTCACCGACACGACCTACGTGTTCGACGAGCCGACGGTCGGGCTGCACCCGCACGACATCCAACGGATGAACGACCTGCTGCTGCGGCTGCGCGACAAGGGCAACACCGTGCTCGTCGTCGAGCACAAGCCGGAGTCGATCGCCATCGCTGATCACGTCGTCGACCTCGGCCCGCGCGCCGGCGCCGAGGGCGGCGAAGTGGTGTTCGAGGGCACGGTCGACGGGCTGCGGAAGAGTAAGACGCTCACCGGGCGGCATCTCGACGACCGGGCGTCGTTGAAGCCGTCGGTGCGGACTCCGTCAGGAGCGCTCGAGGTGCGCGGTGCCAGCCTCCACAACCTGCAGAAAGTCGACGTCGACATCCCGCTCGGTGTGCTGGTCGTGGTGACCGGTGTGGCCGGATCGGGCAAGAGCTCACTGATCAACAGCTCGGTGTCGGGGCGCGACGGTGTGGTGTCGGTCGACCAGACCCCGATCCGCGGGTCGCGGCGCAGCAACCCGGCGACGTACACGGGAATGCTCGACCCGATCCGCAAGGAGTTTGCGAAAGCCAACGGCGTGAAGCCGGCGCTGTTCAGCTCCAACTCCGAGGGCGCGTGCCCGAACTGCAACGGCGCCGGCGTCATCTACACCGACCTGGCGATGATGGCCGGCGTCGCCACCATCTGCGACGAGTGCGAGGGGAAACGGTTCCAGGCCGCGGTGCTGAACTACAAGCTCGGCGGGCGCAACATCGCCGATGTGCTCGCAATGTCGGTGACCGAGGCCGAAGCGTTCTTCGGCGCGGGCAAGGCGCACACGCGCGAAGCTCGTCGGCCGGCGCACACCATCCTCGACCGGCTTGCCGACGTCGGGCTCGGCTACCTCACCATCGGGCAACCGCTCACCACACTGTCCGGCGGTGAGCGGCAGCGGCTGAAGCTGGCCACCCACATGGGCGAGAAGGGCGACGTCTACGTGCTCGACGAGCCGACGACCGGCCTCCACCTCGCCGACGTCGAGCAGCTGCTCGATCTGCTCGACCGGCTCGTCGACTCGGGCAAGTCGCTCATCGTCATCGCGCACCACCAGGCGGTCATGGCCCACGCCGACTGGATCATCGACCTCGGCCCTGGCGCCGGCCAGGACGGCGGCCGCATCGTTTTCGAGGGCACACCCGCCGACCTCGTCGCCGCCCACTCCACTCTCACCGGCAAGCACCTCGCGGCCTACGTCGGCACCTGACCCTGGGGGCGACCAGATCGGCAGTGACGTGCGTTCCTCTCACCGGGGGTCGGCGAGCACGTTCTCGATCGCGGCGACACAGTTGGCGACAAGAGTGGGATTCGTCCCGCGGTAGTAGGAGATGCCGTACACGCCTTCCAGCACCCAACCCTTCCCGCGGGCCCAGGCTGCGTCGTCAATCCGCAGCGCTGCTCGGTACGCGTTGCGGGCGTCGGCAGGAAAGAGGCTCCAGGCGATCAAGGCTTCGATAGCAGGGTCACCGACACCGCACGTGCCCCAGTCGATGACTCCAGTGAGTGCGCCGTCGCGGGCAAGCAGATTGAGATACGAGAGATCGCCGTGAAACCACACGGGCGCGCCGTCATGGTCGGGAGCCGCCAGCACGCGTCCCACGCGTCCGTCACGGCATCGGCGTCGACTTCTCCGCGTAGGTTTTCGATGCCGTACCGCACCATCCCGTCGCTCCGGCGAATCGGCATTCCGCGACGGGGGGTCGGCCCGTCAGTGGGATCGATGGCTTGCAGGGCCCGCACGAAAGCATCGAGGTCGAGTGCCGCGTCTGACGGGATCGTCGAGACGGTCAAGCGTCGCCAGTTCGCCGGGCAGCCATTGCACGACGCTCCACGGATACGGAAACAACGGGTCGGGCTCGCCGAAGGCAACTGGCAGCGGAACGGCGAGCGGCAAATGCGGCGCGAGCGCCGGGAGCCACCTCTGTTCTTTGGCGACCGTCTCGACCGCCCAGTCGATACGAGGAAGGCGCACCGCCAACTCGTCGCCGAGCCGGTACATCGCGTTGTCGGTACCGGCCGAAGCGACTCGCTCGATGCGGAGATCAGCCCACTGAGGATGCTGGGAAGTGAGCAAGCGACGCACAAGTTCGGCGTCCGTATCTACTTCAGCGTCGTGCATTCTCGACACCGGCGCAGTCTGACGCACAACAACGAAACCGACGCCTGATTTCCCGCAGGCGCTCCTGGTTGCCGAGTGGCCATCGAAGTTCCACACCCACTCGTATCGCGAGCCTCGATCGCAAGAAAATCGCGCCTCTGTGTCCCCCGAGGGTCTGTGGTGGTGCGAGTAGACCATGTGGCACCGCTGATCCATGTCGCGACAGACCGCGGGGAGGCTCCGTTGGCGGACGACGGCACAACTGATGCTCGGTCGTTCGCCGCGTTCTACGCGGAGGAATACCGGGGAGTGCTGGCCTTTGCCACGTCGCTCTGCCGCGATTTGCACGCCGCGGAGGACCTGACCCAGGACGCGTTCATCGCTGCGCAACGCAAATGGAAGGTCGTGCAGCACTTCGAGCGACCGGAGCTCTGGGTTCGCCGTGTCGTCGCGAACCGCTCGGTGTCGAGGTGGCGCCGACTCGGAAGCGACGAACGTCGGGCGCGCCGGTGGGCGGCGCAGCAAGAGCCCTTCCGTGACGCGGCCGCACATCATGAGTCAGCCGACATTTGGAGCCTCGTGCGCTTGCTGCCCGCCCGCCAGGCACAAGTCATCGCGCTGACGTATCTGGAGAATCGACCGCTCGACGACGTCGCGACGATCCTCGGTATCGGCGTCGAGACCGCGAAGACGCATCTCCAGCGAGGAAGAGCCGCGCTCGCTCCGCGATCCAACCCCAGGACGAGACCGAGGACGTGCGATGAGCATCGACAGCGAACTCCGACGCGCCGCTGAAGAGCACCGTACGCGTTTCGAGCATGTCGCAGTGCCCGACCTGCCAGAGCGAGCGCACCACCGCATCAAGACGGCAACGGTCGCTGTCGCGGCTCTTGCGGTCGTCGCGATCGCGGCCGTCGTCGTCGCGGTCGCCGTCCACACGAACGGATCGCCCCGGCAGCTGCGAGTCGTCACACCATCGACCACACCCCCTCCCTCGGCGTCTGCACCGAAGTTGCGTGACACGTCGATCGATGCGGCACCGTTGCTCGCGCCGACATGGGCGCCGGATGGCGAACAGTTGTGGTCTGTCAGCTCGACGGGCGGCGCACGGGAGAGTGGCTTTCCGTCGCAACTCTTCGGGACTGCTTCGGCAGACGGCACGCTCACGCCCGGACTCGTGCTCGAGTATCAATCCGCGTCGCCGGGTGAGTCGATCGGCGGCGCAAACGCAACCGTTCGCGGTGCCCCCGCCGCGGTTGGCGAACCGAAGGACGCGGCGGGCGCCGACGCGGAGATCCGCTGGATCGAAGGGAGCACCCAGGTCACCGCGATCTTCCGGGGAGTGTCGAACGATGGGGCGGTCGCGGTACTGAACGCGTTGCAGCCACGCGGCAGCGACCTCTCGGCCGGATTCGATCCCGCGAGCGCGCCGCCGGAGTTTGGCCTGCTCGGCGAGCGCAACGGCAGCGAGCGCACCGACGCAAGCGCGGACGCCGTGTTCCGTTATGCGCCCGCCGATGGCGCGCCCGACATCGAGGTCGCAACGTTTACGCATGACACCTATCCGGGCTACTTCCGTGCTCGGCTTGGCGGACACATTGGTGCGGGCGGCGTTGTCGTGCAGCCCGATGCCTACAGCGTGTACCACCTCGTGACGCTTGCGTGGCCCGATGGTCGGAGCGTTCGGGTGCAGACGATCAGCACCGACGCGAGCGCGCTCGAGCGGATCGCTCGAAGTGTCCAACTCATCTCGCGTACCCAGGCGCAATCGCTCGCGGAGGACGTCAATGCACGCCTCGCGGCGCTTCCAGTGCTCGACACCGCCTCGCTACCGAGCGGGACGCTGGAGGTGCACCGCACCGGCCAACGCATCGGGATCTGTCTCCGCGGCGCCGAGGGATTGCCAGTCTGTGCGTCCGACGTTGGGCATGCGGAAACGTCGAACGCTATCGCCGGGTCTGCGCTGCTCGACGGCCACTGGTACATCTTCGGCGGCGCGCCCGACGTGGACGTGATCGCAACGGTGGCCGGCGCGCTTCCGACCCCGAACCCGGCACCCATTCCCACGCAACGCGCAACCGTCGGGGAGTGGCACGTCGCGGTCGTTCCGATACCCGCGGACGTCGGCGTGGTCCAGCTCACCGTGCCGACCGCACCCAATCAGTTCAGCGGTTTCACCCTCACGCGCCCGAACGCCAACGCGTAGGAAGCTCGGTACGAGCGCCGGCGTCGTGAGAACCGGCGGAACTGAAGGCTCACGAATGGTTGTAGAGCCCCGTCCGTCTCAGTCCTCCGTCGAGAGATTGCCGACGGGTTCGTGGTGTGCCCACTCGATGAGGTCGGTCGGTGCGAGCTGCTTGACTCGCTCGGCGTATCGACGCCGCCCTGCCTCATCGAGCAGTTCTTGCCATTGGCCGTTGCCGCCGCTGCGGAAGAACGCTCGATTGCTCTGCAAGACGCCCTCGGTGGAGTCGGGCGCGATCTCGTCCGCTCGTTCTCGCATCGTGTCGAAACTCGCAGCGGCGACGAGCTCGGGGAGTCGGTCTTCGTCGATGTCGATGTCGAGCCGTTGCGCGATGCGTCGCATCTCGCCTTCGAGATCGCTTTGCAGATCCGCATAGTGGACGAGGACAACGTTCGGTTGCTCGCGCACCTCCCAAAACGTGGCGAGGTGATGCATCGTCAAGGCGAGGTTGACGTGGGTGACGTCGCCTTCGCTCGAGCCGTCGACCCAGCGCCAGAAGCGCGCGAGCGGATCAGTCGGCGCCGGTTCCGAGCCGCGAAGCATCTCGGCGAGGTCCTCGTTCCCGACGGCGCGATCACGAGCTGTGAAGAGCGCTTGGAGATTGAGGTTGTCCTGATGGTGCGCCCACGAGATGGCAACATCGCGGGGGTCTCGTCCCACGCAGATGTACGTGACCGCCGGGTCGAAGTGCAACCCGTCGAGCGGCGTATGAGACTTGATGAAGCGTCGATGTTTCTGGGCTTCGAGGTCAGCGATCACGTCGCCGATGTCACGGGTTTGCATCTCGAGCCACGGCGAGATGCGATCGAGTGATTGATCAAACGTCGTGCGCTGAAAGATGAGCAGCGCGCAGATCATCTGCATCCAGGTCGTGCCGCACTTCGCCGGGGTGCTGATGAAGATGTCGCCCGCGCGCAGCGAAAACCGCTGCCAACGGTTGCTGTCCCACACCGTCGATCGATACCGAACCAGCGCGTCCCCCGCCACGCATGGATGATGCCCGATCTGGAGCGGGCTTGTGACGGAAGAAGCCGAGACTCTAGACGCGGTCCGGCGAGACCGACTCGTCGCCCATGGTGGGCGACCGCCTCGCCGCCTTCGGCTGGCAAGCCGTCACCGGCACCCGCCCCCCAGGCGCCGTCGAGGAGTCAGCGGCCGGCTGAGTGAGCTGGTGGTTGTTGTGTGATCGTTTATGAGGTGCCGGCGCACCTCGAACGGTGCGCACGGCAAACCCAGAGCACTCTTTCGTTCGTGGAGGTGGGGGGAGTCGAACCCGCGCCGACGCGTGTCGGGCGGTGTCAACGAGTGCTGGCTCATCCTGAAGTGCCTGGTCAGAGCCAACGCGCGTGCCACACGCTGACGCCTGGTGTTGCTCCGTGCTGCGGGATCTGTGACCACGATGTGACCACGGGGGAAGGTGCCGGCGGACTTCGTCGGCACGTTGGACGCCACGGAGCGGGTGCGTCAGTCGCGAGCGCTCGCAACCGAGGTTGTGGGCCATCAGTTTCCCAAGCTGTGGTGCGCGGCTCTCGCCGCCAGCCCGAGTTCACGAACATGCTGGTCAAAGCCGTTCTTCCCATGCCATCTGATGCCACGCCGTGACCCCAGATGACGCTTCGCTAGGTCACGGTTAGGTCACGATGCCGAGACGAACCTGTACGCGGCGCTACGACGCGCGCGGTCACGACGCAACATTGACGATCGAAGCGGAACTGAAGAGCGACTTCGCGTTCTTGATCCGTCACGAGTTCGGCGCATCGTCGCGTGCGAATGAGAGCATCGCCTGAGCGTCGGTTTCCCTGCTCGGTGTTGCAACCAAGGAGTTGCGCGGCGCAGCGGAAATGCTCGCCGACGCCGCGCCCGACATTCTCGCGTTCACACCGTTCCCGAAAGAGCACTGGCGCCAGATCCGATCCAACAACCCTCAAGAGCGGCTCAACAAAGCACTGCGGCGCCGCCGCCGCCGTCGTCGGGATCTTCCCGAACCGGCCCGCCACCGTCCGGCTCGTCGGTGCGGTGCTCGCCGAACACCTCGACGAGTGGGCCGTCGCCCGTCGCTACAGGAGCGCCGAGGTGCTCACCAAAGCGCGCATGTGCATCATCGACGGCGAACAAGAAACCCGAACTCGAGGGGAGGAGGCACTCACGAGCGCGCCAGTTCAGAATTCCCTACGAGGTTGACGTGGTCGTCGTCATACACCACGTCCCCAGACGTGACCCCGAACTCCTGCCGATACGGCACGGGGACGCGTTCGAGCGGCACAAGGACTCTCCCCGAGAAGGGTTGCTTCCCAGCGTCGAGGTGTCCAGCGATCCGGGTCAACTCCAGTGTTGACGCCGAGCCTCCCTAGATTAACCTCGTCACTGGCGAGAGAGGACTCTCAAAGGAGACCCGGATGGGACATCGTCTCTGGGTAGTGCTCATTGTCTCGCTCGTGGCGGCAGCGTGTGGAGGCACAACTCAGCAACGCACTGTTGCGCAGGCCCCAAATTCGACTCTCGCAACCGCAGCGACGACAGACAGCACGGCTCAGGCTAAGTCGGGACGCTTCTCGGCTCCCAAATATGGGCTCGGCCTGGAGCCAGTCCCTGAAGGTTTCGCGGAATGGCGGGACACCCGGGTCGTTAACGGCCCTGGCCCCAACTGGGTCCACGCCTATCAAGCGTTCCGGAGCGACGCGACCGGCCAACAGCTCACGATTGCGGTGACACGCGGGAAGCCAAGCGAACTTAGCCTAAAGGCTAGTGACGGTACCCGCCTCGGGACGGAGTCCACCGAACGTGTTGGCAACTATCCAACTTACTTCTTCGATCTGACCAACGTGACTAAGCAGTTGCAATACGGCTGGGTGATCGCGCCTGACGTGATGGGGTGGGTCACAAGCTACGAGATGACCCGAGAGGCGACGCTCGACATCGCAAGAGATGTTGAGATTACTGATCCGCAGGTGACGTCATGAATCGCCTATATGCGACCCTCGCAGCGACCGGTCTGTCCGGAGCCGCAGTGCTTGCTGGACCTGCAAACTCTGCTTTTGCAAACGTCCAGGGCAGTCGCTGGTCGGCGGCCGCGACCACCTTGAACTCGGGCTTCTCTTCAAACGAGGTCGGTTTCTGGCAGCAACTGCTATTTTCCATGGCCCCGTGCTTCGGTCCTTTAGACGGGATCTACGGAACTCTTACCAAGAATACTACCAAGGATTTCCAGCAAAATTTGCTCCATTACACCGGCGCTCAGGTCGACGGCATTGTGGGCTGGCGAACGTGGGACGACACTCAATACGCCTCTTATGAGAGGGTTGGTCACACGTACAAGCGCCTCTCCGCAAGTGGCGGCGGCCACTACGACTACTACGGCGGAAGCGCCTACTCGGACGATTTCTATTGGGGCGGAGGCGCTGCGGACATCTGGAAATTTGCCGCCGATAGTAACCAAGGCACCAGTCCAAATATTCAGGCGACCTACACGCGCACCATGGGGTCCTGGAGTTGCCCGTGAGAGTGTGGACGGCAGTTCACGAAACATCGAGTGCATGGAACTCAAGCTGTCTCACACGCTGAGCCGGCTAGTCCGCAGTCAACCTCAGGGAAATTCTCTTGTGGGCCGCCGAGTTCTACTTCGTCCGATCAAGCCTGCGGATTACCCGTGGCTGCTTGAACTCACGTACGCCAACCCGAGCACGTTTCGCTGGCGCGTCAGACCCGGGTCCCTAAACCCCGACAACTTCGGTGAATATCTATGGCGCCAGGTTTTCACACAGTTCGTTGTGTTACACCGCGAACGAAATACACCACTCGGATTAGTAGTCGCGTACAACGCCGATTTCGTAAACCGATTCGCCTATATTGCAGCCGTCGTTGATCCCGCGCTTCATCGCGTAGGGTGGCACCTCGAGAGTACGGTCCTATTCATCACTCACTTGTTCCAAACGACGGAGTTTAGAAAGCTATATGGCGAAACTCTCGACGTAGACCTGCAGCAGTACGGCAATGCACTACGCGGTCCGTTACACGAAGAGGGCCGTCTTCAAAGGCACGCTTTCGTAGACGGTGAATACCGTGACCTTGTCATCGTCGCGCTCCACCGTGAAGATTGGCCGCTAGGTACGCCGCACAACGTTGTGCCCCCGGTGGACACGCCATGAGCTCGCCACTGACTGAGAGACTCGCCCTGCTCTCGAGGACGCATGGCGACTATCCGGCGATCGCGACTGAGCGAGAATCCCTTACCTTCTCAGAGTTGGGCGACGCTGTCGCGCGGGCGTACAAGTGGCTATCTCGCGTTACGGTCCCCACCAGATCGTGTGTCGTGCTGGTTGAGAATCGCGAGATCGATGATGTCGTTCTGCTACTAGCCGCACTGCGTTCACGCAACCCGTTCGCAGTCGTATCTGCCGTAGCGTTACAGCAAGAATCGGTTCCGCTCCCGGAGCCCAGTGTTCTGCTAGTCGCGCCGAAGCACACAGCGCTCTACTCAATGAAGCATCCGAAGGTTGTTTCGAAGGATGGGTGGCGGCGCGAGGCGGGCTCTGTCGACTTAGTGCAGGAGAATGCGCACCACGCGACCCTTCTTATTCAGACATCGGGTTCATCCGGTCCGTCCCGCTGGGTTATTCACGACCAGGACAGCCTTTTTCGCAGCATTCGCGCGCTCGAGGACAACGCGCAGCCGTTAAGCGGAAAGCCGACTCGATGGCTATCCGTCTTTCCCCTGAGCACTATTGGCGGTCTCGTCATTCTCCTTCGGTACATTGCGTCCGGTGACTGCGTCATTCTTCCGGCGCAAAGTCGCGTACGCGAACTCAGCCAGATCTGTGCGCAGCTGGAGGTGAGCGGCCTCGCGCTGTTTCCGGAAGCCGCAGCTGCCGTGCTTCGCCACATCACCCTGCACCCGGCTTCTTTCACGTCCGTACGCATCATAGGGTCAGGCGGTTCGGTGCTCGACAGGAGAGTCACGCGTGAACTTGAATTGCGACTTGGGGTCTTACTTGTGAATTCGTATGGCTCGACGGAGCTCGGTGGGCCGGTACTCATTGCACTCGGTGCGGGGGCGGCCTTCGAGGCGCTGCCATCGGTCTTGGTGCGTCTCGACGATGGTGGTCATCTTGGCGCGCCAGGCGAGCTGCAGGTCCAAACTGACGTTAGGCCGCGAGGATATTGGGCGGGGACAACGACTCGTCCGCTTGAGTATGTCGACCCACAGGGCTGGTATTCCACTGGTGACGTATTTGTCCCTCGGGGAAGCGGATTGGACTTCAGTCATCGCCTGAGTCAAGGGCCCGCAACAAGCGCGGAGGTATTCAGAGCTGTAACGCTGGTTGAAGAAGCCATCGGCAGCGGCTGTTGCGTAGCTCTGTTCGGCAATGTCGAGCCGTCTTTGGAGGGCATATTGCTATTCGTCGAGCCCGGCGGTCACGACGGGCCAGCCATTCAGGCATTGGCCGATGAAATTGTTTCGGCCGTGACGTCAGTTCCTTATCGGATAGTCATTCTCGACGAGTTGCCGCGTACATCCACGGGAAAAGTATGCCTGTCGGCTTTACGCAAGCAATTCCCCGTCGCCGAGATGGTGTCAACCGTTGACGATTGAGATACTTGCCTTCGATGCATTCGTAGAACTGGTAGCGCGCGAATTGGACTTCGATGGTGACAGCTTACGGGCAGAATCCCTAGCAGATGTCGGTTTTGACTCGCTCTCCTTCCTGGAACTCGACGTGTTACTCGAGGAACTTGGCGCGGTTCTTAATGAGGAAGACTTTCCGACCCTGCTCGCGATTCGTGACGTATATGAAGCGTACGTTTCCCGGGTCAAGCTATTGGACAGCGGTTAGACACCCCAGGCGCGGTAGGTGTCATGCGGCGACTTCGTTGCTTGTCGTCTGTCGGTGTGCCCAGGCGGTGTGCTCGTCGTAGCGAACGTGGTGTCGCAGGCACCCGTGGAGGATGCCGACGAGCCGGTTGCCGAACGCGCGTAGTGCTTGGTGGTGGAGGTCGCCGGAGGCGCGTCGTTGGTCGCAGAACGCCCGGCCGCCCTCGCTGTTCGACGTTGAGCAGAACGCCCATTGGTTTGCGAAGGCGGACGGGTTCCGCGGACGGAGGCCCGTACTCGGCGGGCGGACCGACTCCTGAGTACATGTGCGGCTCCCGCGTCACAACTCGAGTCCGAGGCTGTAGTCGACCGCGCGCTGCTTCGTGGCGAGCGCGTCGTCCGCAGCGCGAAGGGTCGCCTGCCACTTCGATCTGTCGACGAAGCCATGCGTCGTCGTCGGCGACGAGTCGAGTCGGCTCGCCGCGTCTACGAGCTCGCGTGCACTCGATAGGACGCGAGCGAGGTCGTCCGATTCGCGGCCAAGCGCGGGGCGCAGACCGAGCATCGGATGCGCGCAGGCGTCGGGAACGTGGTCGATCCAGCCGTCTGGACTGGCCCCTCGATCTCTCAAGTCTTCGATGCGTTCGGCGATGCCGCACCACGCCGCGAGCCCGCCGCGTGTCGCCGGTGGGGGACCGAGCAGCTGCCACAGCTTGTGGGTGGGATTGAGCGCGGCGGCTGCGACGCGTTCTGGCCGGGTCGCGGCGAGGGCGGCGTCGAGGTCGTTGATGGAATTGGTCAGGGCGGCCCGGTCGTGTGCGGTGTCACGGGTCGCTGTTTGCCATGCCCGGACCGCGTCGTGCTCCTGATCGATGCGGGCCTTCGCGTGGGTGACCGTCTCGGCGGTGCGTTCGTGGTTTCGTTTCGCGGTTGTGACTTCTGCTGCGGCGCGCGCGATCGCATCGTTGTCGCGTCTTCCCCATCGTCGTTGGTGGGCAGCGTCGAGCGCGGACTGTGCGCGTGTGATCTCTCGTTCGGCGTCCCGCAGGCGGTGCTTGTGATGGTGCAGGTCAGCTTCGGCTTGTTGCAATGCGTCGCGTCGATCGCTCGGCAGCGCGTCGTGGATGTCGTGTAGGTCGGCGCGGTAGACGGCGTGGGCGTCGCGCAAGTGGTCGATGCCGAAGGCGAGGGGGTCGTCGGCGCGCGCGGCTCGGAGGACGACGTCGGCCCAGTGGTGGGAGAGCTGATCGTCGATCTCGGCGACGCGTTCGAGCCGCCACCGATGTCGGCGATCCCACGTGGCTCGATTGGCGACTGCAGCTTCGGCGCGTGTCGCGTTGAGACGCGCGTCGTGGAGTGCGCGTTCGGCTCGCGCCAGCCGGTCGTGGGCGTCGGCGACGGCTTGGTCGTGTCTGATGATGTTGTCTCGTCCGCCACGACGGAGGCGGGGGCGCGGTCCGAGGCGTGCCCGTTCGTCCTCGCGTTCGATGAGGCCTTGGGTTGCCCAGTGCCGCTCCTGGGCGGCGCGCTCGAGGTGGTCTCGGGCGCGTTCGAGCTCGGCGCGTCGGTCGGCGGGACGCGTGGCGATGACGGCCGTGTGTGCGGCGCGTTCGGCACCAAGCTCGCGGTCGAGCACCCAGGGGTCGTCGACGGCGGCGAAGGTCTTGGGTTGGTCGCGGCGCATGGCGTCGAGCACGGCCTGGCCCGGGCTGCGGTCGTCGGCCAGGAGGCTGAGCGGGTGGTCGCAGTCGGGGCGCGTGTTCCAGGTGTGGGTCGGGAGTTGCCCGCGGCTCTGACCCACATAGCCGCTGAAGCGGTCGAGAGCGGGGGTGCCGAGCAGGTGCACTTGGCACCAGGTGCCGCCCTGGGCGCCGTCGACGGTGCGGGCCCACGCGTGAGAGACGTTCGGGGTGCCGTCGGCCCGATGGCCGGCGACAATGTCGGCGCCGATCTGGACGCGGTCGCCGTCATCGGTCAACAGGTCGAGGCCGTGGCGGCTGACGCCGAGCACGGTGCCGGTCGAGCCGTTGCACACGCGCCGGTCCCGCCCGGCACCGAGGTTGGTGTGCACGAGCATCCGGTCGCCGGTCGCGTACCGCGCGGGTTGGCGTTCCAGCCTGGTCCTTGGAGGGTGGGGCCGCGGAGCTCGCCGCGTGCGGCGCGTATGGCGCGGATGCCGTCGGTGAGGTCTTCGCAGTCGACGTGGCTGACGGCGAGCACCGCGACGTGTTCGGCGCCGTGACGGTCGCTATCGGCGACCGCGGCCGCGGCGAGTGCTTGGCGGGTGTCGGTTGGGCTCGCCAGTTCGTGTTCCCAGCCCCGTTCGGTGCGGATGGTCTGGCTGGCCTCGACGTCACCGGCCCGGTACTTGGTGAGCGCGGCGCGCTCGGCCGGATCCTTCTGGCGACGGTTCTGGCGCAGTCCCACCGCGGGGATCACGCCGTCTGTAGCGAGTCGATCAATCTCGGCGGCGAGTCCACCCGCTGCGACTGATTGGGCTTGGCGGGCGTCACCGACGAACCACACCTGTGCGCCCGGCATCGCGGCGACCGCCTCGAGAAGCGCGGCGGCGTCGCGGGTGCCGATCTGTGACATTTCGTCGACGATCAGGGTCGTGTGCGGCGCGAGCGGACCGTCGTCGAGACGATGACGGACGCGGGCGATCGTCTGGGCGTCGAGGCCGGCGGCGCGTAGCTCGGCGACAGCCTTGTGAGTTGGCGCCACTAGGACAACGTGGCGACCGACGGACCGCGCGGCCGTGGCGGCCGCGTGCAGGGCGGTGGTTTTGCCGTACCCGGCCGGTGCGACGAGTGTCCGCACACACGGTCCCGCTCCGCACAACACGCGCACTGCGTCGATCTGATCTTGCCCGAGCTGGTTCGGTTCGGCTGCGATGGTGCGGTCGATCACCGATGGTTCGACGGCGTCGCCGTTTGTTGTCGCGATCGCGTCGAGGTGCGCGAGCAGGCGGTCCTCCACCGCGCGCAGCTCGACCGTGGACCACTGCGGCGGGCGGCGCCGCGGGGCATCGCACGCGAGGCGCACGACATGTGCAGAGCCGAGGAAGTGCTCGGTCACCGTGAGGATCTGTTCGAGGGTGAGCCGCCCGCCGGAGATCGCGGCGATCCGCTCGACGACGTGGGCCTCGCAGAACCGGGACTCTGTCGCGCACAACCCGGTCGTGGGGTCGACCAGCGCCGCGAACATCTCGGCCTCGGCCGGGCGGGCGACGCGCGCCACCTGTCGGCCTACGACCAGGTCGTCGACTGCGCGGCCAGGGCGGAGCCCGACGTGCTCGGCTTCGGCGCGCCAGCGGTCCCGTAACCGTTCCGGCGTGACGGTCTTGTCCTTGCGAGCACGCGTCGCTAGCGAGGCGCGATCGTCGGCGCGCATCCGATCCGCCTTCGAATCGAATGCCAACTCGCCCGCAGCCTCCAGATGGGTCTCGATCGCGACGGTGCGCTTCGAGAACGCCCGCAACTGCTCGCGTGTGAACCCGACAATCTCTCGACAGCCGTTGCGTTCCGGTCCCCACGCCACGCCCAGCTGCTCGGTCAGTATGCGTTGGAGGTGGTTGAGAAAGATCGTGCCGGTGGCCTTGCCCCACACGTGCAGCGGGTTGGCATCGAACGCGACATGCTCCCCATCGACACGGCACACGACGTTGGGGATCAGACAATGAGTGTGCAGCTGCGGATCCCCGGCCCGACTGGTGCGATGCGAGAACGTCGCGATCGCGAAACCGGCGGTCGCGACCCGCCGGCGCGCGCCGTGTTGTTGTTGACGGGCGAACGCGGCGCGTTCCTCCAAGAAGCCGAGCGCGACATCGGTCGCTTCGACCACCGCGATCGACACCGTCGCCGCGACCTCGGGCGTGCCGAACGCCCACAGCAACGACACCGACTTCGGCACCGACAGCGTGACGTCGATCGCGCGGACCTTGCGGTCGCGATGACCCGTCAGCAGATCGGCGCCCGTGCGTGGGTCGAGGCCGTTGACCAGCGCCCGCAGCTCATCGGCACCGACGACGCCGTGCAGGTCGAGTTCGGCCGCCCACGCGCCGCGCCACACGCCGGGCGCCTCGCCGGCGCCCATGTAGTAGTCCTCCATGCCAGCAGCGACCGACGCGATCAGGTACTCGGCGCCCTTCAACTTCGTGATCGTCAACATCGGCGCATTCCCCGCGTGACGGTCACCGCGAGCGCGGCCGGAGGAGCCTGCCCGCAGGGCTGGCAAGTGCCTGCCGTTGTTGTGATGGGTTCGTTGAGGAGGTGGATGAAGTGCATGAGGGGTTAGCGCGGAGGGGTGCGAGGGTTGAAGAGGTCGAGTTGATTGGTGGGTTGGCGGTTGTTGTGTCGGGATGGTTTTGGTGATGCGGTGGAGGTGGTTTCCGCAGTCGGGGTTGTCGGACGCGCAGCCGACGCCGCATGTGACTCGCCGGTCCGCCGCGGCGTCTTCGTCCCGACCGTCGCTGTCGATGCCCCGACCTCGGCGAGCAGAGGACCCCCGACCATCGCCTCCAGCTGGTGGAGCGGGACACGCAGCACATGGCCGAGGTCCACCACCGGCAGGCCCGACTTGCCGCCGGTGTCGCGCCACTCCTGCGCCATCGCGTAGGCCTTGGTGCGGCCGATGCGCAGCAGCCCGGCGGCTTCCTCCACCGTCAACAACGCCGGCAGGCGGCTATCCACCAATACAACCTCCAACCCGTCTCTATACGGGTTCCGGATTGTATCACCGACAATGTCCGTGCGCCCTGGGACAACAAGCACCGAGCGGTGTAGCCTGCCGCTGGTGGCCCGCCGCACACGCACACGCCCCCAACCGTCTCCCCCGCCCGCGGCCGTGCCGGCCGACGTCGACCTCAACCAGGTCGTCGCCTTCAACTTTCGTAGCGCGCGGGAGCTGCGGGGTTGGACGCAGGACGAGATGGCCGAGCGGCTCGAGCCCTACCTCGGCCAGCGCCTGACCCAAGCCGGCGTCTCCTCCATCGAACGGGCCTGGGACGGCGACCGCCGGCGCGAGTTCGACGCCCACGAACTGCTGATCTTCGCGATGGTGTTCGACCTGCCGATCCTGTGGTTCCTACTGCCCCCACCGGGCGACCACCGGTTGATGCGAGCCACCACCCGGCCCGTCGACGAGCTCTACATGTACCTCCTCGGTCGTCCCGACCAGCTCGCACCCCTATACGCCCGCCTACGCGAAATCGGTGCCACCGACCCGACCGCCGCCGACAAGACTGTCGAAAAGATCACCGGCGCGCCCAGCAGCGCGCGCGAGTGGAGCTATCGCGAACGGCGCAAAGAGCTGCTGCTCGCGCTGCTCAACGAACACGCCGACTCCCTCGACAACGCCGTCGAAGAGCTCGGCAAGTGGGTCGACCACCTCCGCCAAATCGGCATCCGCGGCTTCATCGCCGAACACACAAACGACGACGACTACGTCCGCGGCGGGGACGAGACGGTACGAGGCGACAGCACGATCGAGATGACACGAGGCGGCACGGGCAAGAAACGATCGCGCAACCGCGGGCGAGAGAAGAGGTAGCGGCGGACGCGTATAACGACGGCCCCGCTGGGTGGGCGGGGTAGGTCCTTAAACAAACCGGAACGCATCGTGCGCGCCGGCTACTCAACCGTGCGAGAGACGGAGGTCTGCGATGAGTGCGCCTCGCAAGGATCTGAAACGTGGCACGTGGTACTTCGTCGAGGACCTGCCGTCGCCGAACGCGAAGCGGCGCCAAGTCAAGCGTCGCGGGTTCCCGACCAAGAAGGCTGCTGAACGCGCCCGCCGTGCGTTACTCGCGCGTGCCGAGCACGGAACGCTCGTCGACCCGTCGAGGCTCGCGGTCGGCGAGTATCTGACCGAGCAGTGGCTTCCCGCGCTCGTAGGACGCAACCTGCGACGGACGACCCTCGACGGCTATCGGAAGGTCGTACGGTCCTATCTTGTTCCCAACTTCGGGATGGTGCGGTTGCAAGCACTCGACATCGCGACTGTGGAACGTGTATTGAACGATCTCTCGATTGGCCGAAGCGCGAAGACGGTGCGGAACATCCATGGCGTGCTGTCTGCCGCTCTTGTCGATGCGCTGCGGTGGAAGCTCGTGAACCGCAACGCCGCGACCGGTGCGATGCTCCCGGCACTCGAGCGGCGGCCGCCGCGAGCATGGAGCCCCGATCAGACGGCGCGGTTCCTTGCGCACGCCGACGGTGATCGGCTTGCTCCGCTGTGGCGGTTTCTCGTCGCGACCGGTGCGCGACGAGGTGAGGCACTCGGGCTCCGCTGGCGAAGCGTCGACTTCGCGGCGAGTACGGTCACCATCACCGAGACCCGGGTGATCGTCGTCGGCGGTATCGCCGAAGGATCGACCAAAACGGCGGCTGGCGCGCGGACGATCGCGCTCGACGACACAAGCCTCGGCGTTTTGCGGACGTGGCGGACCGATCAGCGCACCGAGTACCTGCGCCTTGGTATCCGACGTGACCACGATCTCGTGTTCACCGCGGAGAACGGTAGAGGTCTGTGGCCCAATCGCGTGACCGCGATGTTCGGCCAACTGTGCGACGAGCTCAAGTTGCCGCGCATTGGTGTGCACGGGCTTCGTCACTCGGCGGCCACCTTTATGGTCAGTGCGGGTGTCAGTCCGAAGTTGGTCGCGCAGCGCCTCGGACACGCAAATCCGTCGATCACCCTCGGCACGTACAGCCACGTGCTGCCCGGTCACGACCGAGTCGCAGCCGACGCGTACGCCGCCGCGATTGCCAGTGCCGGCGCGAATTCTGTGACCAACCCGTGACCACGGCGCTCTCAGCGACATGCTGACCACGTCATTTGTCGTGGAGGTGGGGGGAGTCGAACCCCCGTCTCCCGAGCTGTTGATGGGACTTCTCCGAGCGCAGCCGCTGAAAGGTCTCACCCGCCGACACGCCAACGGCATCGTGTCGGCGAGCCAGCCTCGTTTTGATGTCCCGGTCGGCCCCGAGGCCTTGCCGATCGGTGAGCCATCCTGGATGACGCCTCGCTCAGACGAATGACGAATCCGATGCGGGCGGGCTACTGACTATGTCAGGCAGCCATCGCCATGTGGTTGTCATTGGCGTGTATTGGTGTTGCCGGCTCTTTTGCGACGTTCCGGCGACGTCGGCTCGCTTCTCCCACCGCGATCCTCGAGATCGAAGCCACGCACCCCCTTGTCAATCACCTCGTAAAGAGGTGCCGCCGCGGGCCGGTGCGTGTGCGGTGGCCCGCGGCGGAACACTCATTCTACCGGTTCGGTCAGCAGAGCCCGTCCGGCACGCTGGTCTGGCAGCTGTTGGCCCGGAACGTGTTGTCGCCGGCACCGTCCCAGAAGATGTCCGGGTCGTTGTGCTTCACGATGTTGCCGACCACGCTGTTCCCCGTCGCAACCGTGCCGCTGTCGCCGGCTGTGATTCCGATGCCAGCGTGTTCTTCGACCCCAGCCGGCCCGGTGTTCCCGGTAACGATGTTGCCCCGAATGCTGACATTGTGCGCGCCCGACAGACCGATGCCGATCCCGCCGATCGATCCGCCACCTTCGTCAGCGGGGATCTCGCACAGCTGGTTGTTGTTCTTGATCAGATTGCCGTTCACGGTCGCGTCACCAGCCGGCCCGGGCGCGTCGGCGAGCACGAACACGCCGACACAGTTGTCGTGGAGGCGGTTGCCGCTGACCGTCACCTTCTGGGCGTCGCGAATGAAGACGCCAAAGAGGTTGCCGGACGCATCGTTGGCAAAGAGTTTCGCGTTCGCGTCCGGCGAGTCACCGATGTAGAAGCCGGCTTCCTCGCTCCCCGACGCGCGGTTCGCAATCATCTGCGTACCGGTCGAGATGAAGGCGGCGAGGCCATACGCCCCGTTGTCGGTCGCCTTGTTGTTGATGAAGCGCGTGTTCTCGCCCGCGACCTGAATGATTCCCGTGCCCGGGAAGCCGTTGATGTTCAGCCCCAGGATGCGGGTGTTGCTCACCGGGTCGGTCACCGTGGAGGTATCGAAGTCGACCTCACCCGCGATGCAGATGCCGTTCGTCGCCGGCCCCGGATTCTCGGGGTCGTCGGCGAAGAGCGCGTCGCACAAGGTCGAAGGGCCAGGGGTTGCCGGCGGCTCCAAGGTCGCGCCATTCCCGATGATCGTGATCCCGTCCGTGGTGATCGAGAGATTCTCGTGGTAAACGCCGGGCCGCACGATGATCGTGTCGCCTGGCCCGGCGGCGTCGATCGCGGCCTGAATCGACTGGCCGGAATGCACGATGTGGCTGGCGGCGGACGCAGGAAGTGCAAACCCGAACAGCACCGCGAGAGCCGTACCTCCCATGGCGAACGTCCGGCCTAAGGCGCGCAGCATGTTGACCCCTTCTTGACGATTGATGCGATTCCCTTTCGTGTTGTACCGCGAACACCTGAGTCGCATCCAGCGTGTGTTACGCCCGTACGGGGACACCGGGTGCGATTCGCGACAATGTCGCGATGTTGACGAACTCAGTTCCGCGCGTCGTGATCGTCGGTGGGGGCTTCGGCGGTCTCCAATGCGCAAAGGCACTGCGCGACGAACCTGTCGACGCCGTGCTCGTCGACCGGCACAACTACCACCTCTTCACCCCGCTCCTGTATCAAGTTGCCAGTTGCCTCTTGAATCCCTCTGAGATCGCGGCGCCGTTGCGCAAGGTGCTGCGCGGCGCGAGAAACGTGCGCTATCGCATGGGAGAGGTGTCACGGGTGGACTTCGCGGGCAAGCGCGTGCACTTCGCGGATGGCACCGTGCTCGACTACGACTATGTCGTCGTCGCGACGGGCAGCGTGACGAACTACTACGGCAGCGACTCGATCGCCCAACACTCCTACGGGCTGAAAGATCTCGGCGAAGCGCTGCGGTTGCGCAATCACGTGCTCGAGTGTCTCGAGTACGCGACTGTGAGCACCGACCCCAGCGAGCGCCGGCGACTGCTCACGTTTTGCATCGTCGGCGGCGGACCGACCGGTGTCGAGTACGCGGGCGCGCTCGCCGAGCTCGTGCGGCTCGTGCTGCCGTACGAGTACCCGGAGATCTCGCGCTCCGAGGTGTCGATCTTGTTACTCGAAGGCGCGGATCGATTGTTGACGATGTTCGTACCTCGGCTGTCGAACTACACGCGCAAGGAACTGGAGCGGCGCGACATCGACGTGCGGACCAACACACTCGTCGCGACGGCGGACGACAAGGGGGTCGTGCTGCACGACGGTACGGAGGTGCCGACGGCGACAATGGTCTGGACCGCTGGAGTCCGGCCGAACGACGTCGTGCACGACACTCCGCGCCGCATCGAGGTCGACGACAACTTACGCGTCGTCGGTGCCGACGGCGCATTCGCGATCGGTGATGTCGCGGCCGCGCGCGACCGGCACGGCAATGTCCTGCCGATGGTGTCACCACCGGCGATGCAAGCCGGACGGTATGTCGCGCGTCACATCGTCGAAGGCAGTGCCCAGCGACCGTTCCGCTACCGCGACAAAGGCACGCTCGCCACCATCGGCCGTCAGTCCGCGGTCGGGCAGGTGTGGCGCTTCAAGTTCCGCGGCTTTCTCGGCTGGATCGCGTGGCTCGTCGTCCACCTGTACTACCTGATCGGTTTCGAGAACCGGCTCCAGGTGATGCTGCGCTGGGCCTGGTACTACATCCGGCTGGACCGCCCGGCCCGGGCGATCCTCCGGGCCGATCCGCCGCATGGGAATGCGGCGTCGGGCTGACCCGTTCCACTTCACTATGGCCACCGTCACCCTGACCAAAGACACCTTCGAGGAAACCGTCACCGGCAACGACATCGTGCTCATCGACTTCTGGGCAACCTGGTGCGGCCCCTGCAAGATGTTCGCACCCGTGTTCGAGCAGTCGTCCGAGCGCCACGCTGAGATCACCTTCGGGAAGGTCGACACCGAGGACCAGCCCGAGCTCGCCGGTGCCTTCGGCATCATGTCGATCCCCACGCTGATGATCTTCCGCGAGGGCATCGCGGTGTTCTCGCAGCCGGGGGCGCTCCCCGAGGCGTCGCTGGAGAGCCTGATCGAGCAGGTCCAGGCCCTCGATATGGGTGAGGTGCGCCAGGCGCTCGCCGAGCACGACCACGAGCACCACCACGACCACGACCACGATCACGCCCACGAGCATTGATCCAAAGCGGCGAGCGCGGCGAAACTCCTCCCGACACCACCCGACCGGGAGGCAATTCGCAATGGCTCCGTCCGAGCAGCTCACGTACCAGGTTCAGACACTCCGTTCGCTGATCGCAGGCACCAAGCCGGAGCAGATGAGCGCGCCGACCCCGTGCGTGAACTGGGACGTGCACGGCCTCGTCAATCACTTCGTGGGCGGCGGTCACATGTTCGCCGCCGCGTTCCGTGGCGAGGAAGTGCACATCGATCCCGACGCGCCGATGCCGGACCTTGTCGGCGACAACCCGGTCGCGTCCTTCGATGCTGCAATCGCAGACTTCTCTGCCGCGGTTGACGCACCGGGCGCGATGGACAAGATCATTGGTTTGCCGTTCGGTCAGATCCCGGGCCCAGTCGTTCTCGAGATCCTGAAGTTCGACCTCCTCGTGCACTGCTGGGACGTCGCGCAAGCAACAGGTCAGACGTTCGATCCGCCCGCCGAGCTCGCCGAGAAAGGTCTCGAGACGGCACACCAGATCATCGCTCCCGAGGCCCGCGACGGCGACACCTTCGCGGCCGAGGTGACACCGCCGTCATCTGCAACGCCGATCGAGAAGCTCGTCGCGTTTACGGGGCGCAAAATCTGATCGCGTAGCCTGCGAGCATGCTCGCTCGCTTGGCCGAATTTTGTTATCGACGCCGTTGGCGCGTGCTCATCGTGTGGGTCGTCGCGCTCATCGGCATCAGTGTCTTGAGCCAGACGGCCGGCGGGGATCTGCTGAAGACGTTCTCGTTGCCGGGAACGGAGTCGCAACACGCGTTCGACGTGATGAAGGAACACTTCGCGCGTGCAGGCGACACCGGCGATCTTGTCTTCCGCGTACGCGGCGACGGCGACGTCCGTTCGCCCGACGTGGAACGCCAGATCGAAGCGGTCGTCGGCCAGCTGAACAACAAGAAGTTCCACGTCGTCTCGATCACGACGCCGTACGAGCAGGGCGGCGAGCGATTCGTCTCGCCTACCGACCCGAAGATCGGGCGTGCCGAAATCCAGTTCGACGTGCAGGCGAACGACGTCCCCGTCGACGTCGGCACGAAGATGCGCAGCATCGTCAAGCGCGCCAACACGCCCGACCTGCAGATCGAGCTCGGCGGCTGGATGTTCACCGATCAGACGCAACCCGCGAGCGAGCTGATCGGCGTCCTGGCCGCGGTCCTGATCCTGTTGATCGCGTTCGGTTCCTTGCTGGCGATGGGGTTGCCGATCCTGACCGCGCTGTTCGGCATCGGCGTCGGGCTCGCGCTGGTGCAGCTCCTCGCCCGGGTGATGGACATCCCGTCGTTCGCGCCGCAAGTGACGGCGATGATCGGCATCGGTGTCGGGATCGACTACGCGCTGTTCATCAGTACCCGGTACCGCGAAGCGCTGCACGAGGGCGCCGAACCCAAGCAAGCCGTGGTGCACTCGATCGACACCAGCGGCCGGGCCGTGCTGTTCGCGGGCGGCACCGTCGTGATCTCGCTGCTCGGTTTGTTCCTCATCGGGATCTCGTTCATTCGCGGGCTCGCGGTCGGTGCGTCGCTCGCGGTCTTGTTCGTCATGGCGGCGGCCGTCACCTTGCTGCCGGCTGTGCTCGGCTTCGTCGGCCACACGATCGACCGCTTCGCGTTGCCGGGCGCGAAACGCCACCGTGGTTCGGTCGAGGGCACGTTCTGGGCGCGCTGGAGTCGCACGTTGCAGAAGCGTCCGGGCCCGGCTGCGGCCCTCGGTCTCATCATCCTGCTCGTGCTCACAATTCCCGCGCTCGGCTTGCGGCTCGGCGTGGCCGACCAGGGGAACGACCCGACGAAGGACACGACGCGACGCGCGTACGACTTGATCAGTGAGGGCTTCGGGCCCGGCGCGAACGGCCCGCTTTTGGTCGTGAGCGAGCTGCAGTCGCAGAACGATCTCGCCGCGATGGAGGGTCTGGTCGACGCGATCCGCGCGACTCCCGAGGTGGCGCAGGTGAGCCCGGTCATCCCGAGTACCGACGGTCGGGCGGCGCTGATCCAGGTGCAACCGGCCGGCTCGCCGCAGGACGAGAGCACCACCCAGCTCGTGCACCGCCTGCGCGATGACGTCGTCCCGCGTGCGACGCAAGGGTCGGGGCTCGACGTGCAGGTCGGTGGCCAGACCGCGCTCGGAGTCGACTTGGCTGACACGATGGGGACACGCCTGCCGTTCATGTTCGTCGCCATCCTCGTGCTCAGCTTCGTGTTGCTGATGCTCGTGTTCCGGTCGATCCTGGTACCGCTCAAGGCGGTCATCATGAACCTGCTCTCGATCGGCGCCGCGTACGGCGTGATCGTCGCGATCTTCCAGAACGGCTGGTTCGGCAACCTCATCGGTATCGGCAAGGAAGGTCCGATCGAGGCCTGGGTGCCGATGATGCTGTTCGCGATCGTGTTCGGACTGTCAATGGACTACGAGGTGTTCCTCCTCTCGCGCATCAAGGAGGAGTACGACCGCACGCACGACAACGCAACTGCAGTCGCCAACGGGCTCGCCAAGACGGCGCGGCTCATCACGGCCGCGGCCGCGATCATGATCTGCGTGTTCGGCAGCTTCGTGCTCTCCGACCTGCGCGTACTCAAGCTCGTCGGGTTCGGCCTTGCCTTCGCGGTGTTCATCGACGCGACCGTCGTGCGGCTCGTGTTGGTGCCGGCCACGATGGAACTGCTCGGCGACCGCAACTGGTGGTTCCCCAAGGCGTTGGAATGGTTGCCGCGAGTCCACATCGAGGGTCGTCCCCTCGAACTCGAGCCCGCGCCGCCCGAGCCCGTGCCCGTCGGCGGCGAGTAGCGGCTAGCGGCGGCGCATGTCCTTGAGGATGCGATCGGTCTCCCGCTGCTCGTCTCGCGCCGCGATCGCCTGACGCTTGTCGTAGCGCGCCTTGCCTCGCGCGACGGCGATCTCGACCTTGCAGCGGCCGTCCTTGAAGTAGACGCGGAGCGGCACGAGCGTGACGCCTTTTTCCTCGGTCGCCCGTGTCAGCTCGACGATCTCCTTGTGATGCAACAGGAGCTTCCGTCGGCGCAAGGGGTCGAGGTCGCCGCGTGAGAACTCGTACGGCGAGATGTGCATGCCGTACAGCCAGACCTCGCCGTCTTCGACGCGCGCGGTACGAGTCCTGCAAGTTGGCGCGGCTGTGCCGGATCGACTTCACCTCGGCGCCGCGCAGCACCATGCCGCACTCGTAGCTCTCGAGCACGAAGTACTCGTGGCGCGCCTTGCGGTTGGTGATGACGTTCTGGTCGCCGCGGCGAGACAATTACATGGCTCCCTCGCTTGCGCCATCCCTGGCACCGCTCCGTCCGCACAGCCCTCGCCGACGGTAGTGCAGACTGTCGGCCGTGACTGCTCCCGGCTGGTTCGGCCAGTGCCGCTACGGCATGTTCGTGCACTCCAACATCGCGACCGTGCCCGCGTTCGCACCCGTGCACGAGTACGCGGACTGGTACTGGGCGTTCCTCGAGCCCAAGCCGGACGTCGTGCTGCACCCGACGTGCCCGCTCCCCGAGGTCGTCGCGTGGCACGAGGAGCAGTTCGGCGCCCGCCCGTTCGACGACTTCATTCCGGAGCTCACGTACGGCGCATTCGATGCCGACTGGTACGCCGACCTCCTCGACGACGCCGGCATGCGCTATCTCGTGCTCGTCACCAAGCACCACGACGGCTTCTGCTGGTGGGATACCGCGCTCACGACGCGCAACTCAATGCAGCTCGGGCCCAAGCGCGACGTCGTGGCCGAGCTCGCGGACGCCGTGCGCCGCCGAGATCACGTGTTCGGTTGCTACTACTCGCTGCTCGACTGGGCCCACGCCGAGTATCCCGACCAGGCACGGTACGTCGACGCGTTCATGCGCCCTCAGATCCGCGAGCTCGTCGAGCGGTACGAGCCGGCGCTCCTGTGGGGCGACGGTCACTGGGGTCATCCCGGCGCGCGATTGGCGCGTGGACGAGATTCTCGCCGACGCCCGGGCGTACGCGACCGAGCACGGCTTCGAGCTCGTGTGCAACGACCGGTTCTTTGCATCGAACCCCGATTTCGTGACGTTCGAGTACGACGTGCCGGCCGTTGGGCCCGACCAACCGTGGGAGCTGTGTCGCGGGCTCGGCTACTCGTTCTGCGTGAACCGCAATGAACGGGTGGAGGATCATCTGAGCGCGCGTGAGATCGTGGCGATGCTCGTCGAGACCGTTGCCAAGGGTGGCAACCTGCTCCTCAACGTTGGGCCGAACGCCGACGGCACGCTGCCCGAGATCCAGGAGAAGGTCTTGCGCGATTCGGGTGCGTGGGTGCGAGCGCACGCGGATGCGATCCACGGCTCGACTCCGTTCGATATCCCCGGCGACGGGAAGCAGTGGTACACGCGCACGGGTGATGTCGTGCACGCGTTCGATCTGTCGTCGGCACCCGAGCCCCGCTTCGACGGTTTGCACGGCGTGACCCGGGTGACGACGACGGCGGGGGAGGAACTTCCCTTCCGTGAGAACGATCGCAGCGTCACGGTCGACGCCCGCGCCGTCGACCGCCACCCCCTCGGCATGCGCTATGAGGTTTCTTGCGACCCCAGACGACCGATCGGGGTGTCTCCCGTCGCCAAAACCGCCGGGATCGGGCCGAGGCTCGCTGATACGCAACCGGGAGACGTGGTCGAACTCGGGCCCGGTCGCTACGCCGACGAGCACTTCCCGCTGACGGTGCCGGCCGGCGTGACGCTGCGCGGTGCAGGTGCGCGCGCCACGGTGATCGACGCGGGCGGCTCGACCGCAATCGTGCTCGGGGCCGGAGCCCGGCTCGAGCTGGTAACGGTCACCGGCGGCGCACCCGGGTACATGATGCTGCCGCCGACGTGCGTGACCGGCAGCGGCGACGGCATCACGATCGCGGAATGCCTGGTGCAGTCGATCCTGTTGAGCGGCGGCAACGATCATCTCGTGACGAACAACGTCATCGCGGGCGGCAAGGTGTGGTGCATGGGTACGAACCGAGTCACGGTGCGCGGGAACTATCAGCACGGCTTGCGGTGGGGCGCTGGAATCGAGTGCAACGGCGGCGCCGGTCACGTGATCGAGCACAACGAGTGTCGCGACGATCTCAGCGCGATCCGGTGCACCGCGACCGAGGGCGTCGAGATCACGTCGAACCGGTACGAGACCCGGTGGTTCGGTATCCATCTCCTCGACGCGCGCAACACGCGGGTGTCGCGTAACAACGCCTGGCACACGATGCGCGCGGTGGACGTCGAAGGAGGCAGTGGGAATCACGTCGAAAAGCAGCTGGCCGAGCACTGCGACTCGGGCATCGTCGTCGAGGGCGGCGCGGCGGCGACGGTGCTCGCCGACTCGTGGCTGCACGACTGCCGGCTCGGTCTGCTCGTCTGGGGCGCCGGCGACTGTGCGGTGCGCGGGATCGCGGTCAGCGCACCACGGGATCACGCAGTTGTCAGCGATCAGCGGCTCGAGCTCGACGCCAACCAGCTCGACGGCGACGTCTGGACGCGCTGAGCATGGAGCACTTGCTGATCGCGGTCTGGCGCGCGCCAGGCGCGGATGTCGCGGTCGTGCAGGAAACCTGGGCGCCCGCCGCGCTGGGCGTCGGGAACGTCCAGTCGTGCACGCTGAGCCTGGCGGTTGCGGATCAAGGACGTTTCGCGGGCGGCGATCCCGTCGACGTGCTGATCGCGCTCGGCTTGCAGCACGCGCACGATCTCGACGACGTGCCCGAGCGCGGCATGCTGTACGGCATCGCCCGCGAAGTCAACGTGTGGCGCGTCGACCCGCGGCGGGCGATCGTCTCGAACGAAGCGACGACCATCAAGATGGTGTCGTTCGTCGCTCGTGCGGAGCATCTGTCGCACGAGCAGTTCGTCCGCCACTGGACGGAGGTGCACGTGCCACTCGCGCGCCGGCACCACGCCGGGCTCATCGACTACACCCAGAACGTGGTGCGGCGCGCATACACGCCCGGGGGCGCCGGCGTTGATGGAGTCGCGGAGCTGCGGTTCCGCGATCGCGACGACTTCGAGCAGCGTTTCTATGATTCCGACGAAGGCCGCGACATCATCCGCCGAGACGTGCAACAGTTCATCGCACGTCCGAGCGGGCAGGCCGCGCTCATGCACGAGCTACCCCTGCGGGCTGGTTGACTCCGCCTCGTGACGGTGGTGGCCGTGCTGACCGCGCTTGTGGTCCGCAATGCGATTCGCCATATTCGTCAGCTGCGTGTCCGAGAGGTTCGCGCCATCTCCGGCGAATTTCTGTTGCAGCGACTGCTTGATCGCGTCGACCAGATCAGTCTTCGAAACGCCCTTTTGCTCGGCGAGGGTGCCGAGGCTCACGCCCTTCGTCTTGAGTTCCGACTCGAGCTCGTCGGTTGACTCTTTGAACAGCGTCGCCACCGGAGCGAGCGCTTGCGCGCGCCGCGCTTCCAAGACTCCGGCACTCCCGCTGTGTTGCTGTGACGCGCCGCCGATACCTGTCACGTCCATTTGCCTCGCCCTTTCGCGTCTGCCTGCCAACACGCAAGAGATCGGCGTTCTTGGAATGCGACATGAGCGGGCTGCGGAGTCTTGACGAAGCGCTCAGGTTCCTCTCAGCGCTTCGGTGCTCCAAAGCCCGAAAGGATTTCGACGATGCGCGCGCGAACCTGGTCGCGGTCGATGCCGAGCGCGGCGAGCACTTGCGCCGCGACGCCTTCGGCATCAACGAACGTCGCCAGCAGCAGATGCTCGGTCCCGATGTAGTTGTGCCCGAGCTCGATGGCCAGTCCCGCAGTCGCCGCGAGCATCTCCGCTGCCCGAGGCGTGAACGGCAACGCGCCCCCCGCCGCCAACGTGCCGCGCGGAACGCGCTCCAACACCTCACGCGCCACCGCCTCGCGGGTCGCGCCCAAGCCGGCGAGCACCTTGGCCGCCACGGATTCCGCTTCTTCGAACTGGGCCAAGAGGAGGTGCTCGGTGCCGACGAAGTTGTGTCCCAGCGCTCGCGCGACCGACTCCGCTTGCTCGATCACTCGTCGGGCGCGCGGTGTGAAGCGATCCGTGAGCGAATACCGCTTGTGCGCGGCCTGCTTGGTGACACCCAGAGCCCCACTGATCTCGGACCACGAGTGCCCGTTGTGCCGGGCCTGGTCGACGAAGTGCGACAGGACCGCATCACCGACGGATTCGAGCTCGGCCACGGTCGAGGCGGCCGCGCCGAGCTGCTCGAGTGGCGTGCTGCCCGAGGCCTCGCGCTCGACCAGCTCGATCAGTTCCTGGCGGGTAGGCGGCGGTGTCATGTCGTCAACCGTAGTTGACGAACGCTCGTGCGTCAATGGACGTTGACGCTACGGCAGACCGAGGGTCTCAGCCGCGTCGGCGATCGTGGCAACCGGCCGGCCGGTGCCGGCGCACAGCGCGGCCGCGGCTGCGACCTGCTCGGCATTCGGCGGACCGCCGTCCCAGTCCTCGATGCCGACGCGCAGATGCCCGCCCCGTTCCACGGCGGCGCGTGCGACGGGTTCGTCGCACACGCTGCCGCCCAGCACCGCGACCGCCCACGGAATCGGCGCGTCGCCCAGCATCGCGAGATACATGTCGAGGGACTCGATGATCGGCGGCGCGCCCCACAGCGGAGCACCGCCACCGAGGTAACCACCGGCAGAGAAGTAGAACTTGACGAGCGTGCCGGGCGGCAGCGCACCGGCCGCGTGGTAGGCGAGTACGACGCGCAGGAAGCCGGGCTCGAACACTGCGACGCTCGGCCCCAGTCCGCGCTCGCGACACACGCGCATCTTGTGCGCGACGTCTGCGAACGTATTCGTATAGACGTAGCCCGGCTCAACGGGCAGACCGTCAGCGCCGGTGCCTCCGAGGTTGACCGAGCCGGTGTCGACGAAGCCGGCGCGGATGACGCCCATGTCGTCGAGCAGTTCGACGTGCCGGTACCGGTCTTCGATCGTCGGCCCAATGCCGGTCGTCGGATAGCAGATCAGGCCTGGATGCTGTTCGATCACCGGCCGGTACGCAGCTGCATACTGCGCGGCCGCGTCCTCGGGGGCGCGGCGAGATCCGCGGCGTGCGTGTGGATGACGGTCGCGCCCGCCTCGACACATGCCAGCGCGTCCTTGGCCTGCTCCTCGGGTGTGATCGGCACGTGGGGGTTGCGGCGACGACCAGTGACGCCGTTCATCGCTGCTTCGATGATCACCGGATCGCTCATTAGTCATTTCCTCCGAGCTCGCGGTAGAGGCGTTCCACCTCGGCGAGGCCGCCCCAATGCTCGACGATCTTGTCGCCGTCGATCCGCCAGATCTCGATCTGATCGAACGAGACGCGTCTTCCGCTCGCGGGAACCCCGAGGAACGTGCCGCTGTGTGTCGACGTCACCCGCCCGTGATGCACGACTCGATCGCCGTCCGCGGCGAGCGTCACGCGCTCCGCCGAGACGTCGGTGAAAGCTTCCGCGCGGCGCCGCGCCTTCATTTGCTCCCACGTACCGGCGAGGTCGGCCCCAAACGCGTGCGAGTAGTAGCGGTCGGGGTCGAAGCACGCGGCTGCTCCCGCGACGTCACCGCTGTCGAGACAATCGATGAATCGCATGACCAGCGCTTTGTTCTGTTCCGCAGTGCCCATCGACCGTTAGCGTCCCACACCATGCGCACTCGGATCACGGAGATGTTGGGGATCGAGCACCCGATCGTGCAGGCACCGATGGGTTTCATCGCCCGGGCCCAGCTCGCTTCGGCGGTCTCGAACGCGGGCGGGCTCGGCATCATCGAGACGTCCTCGGGGCGGCTCGACGAGGTGCGGGTCGAGATCGCCAAGATGCGCGATCTCACCGACAAGCCGTTCGGCGTGAACATCGCCCAGCTGTTCGTGCGCGATCCGTCGATCGTCGACTTCGTCGCCGAGAACGGTGTGACGTTCGTGACCACCTCGGCCGGCGACCCGACGAAATACACGAAGGCGTTGAAGGACGCGGGCCTGACGGTGTTCCACGTCGTACCGTCGCTGCGCGGTGCGCTGAAGGCGGTCGAGCGCGGGCGTCGACGGGCTGGTCGTCGAAGGCAACGAGGGTGGTGGTTTCAAGGCCCCGGCGGGCGCGTCGACCATGGTGCTGTTGCCGCTCATCGCGTCGCGGGTCGACGTGCCGATCATCGCGGCCGGCGGCATCTGCGACGGGCGGTCGATGGCCGCCGCGTTCGTGCTGGGCGCGGAGGGAGCGCAGATGGGCACGCGGATGGTCGAGCGCGGCCGAATCACCGGTGCACGACAACTGGAAGCAGTTGATCTGTTCGTCGACCGAAGGTGACACGTTGCTGTTGAACCGGCACGCGCCGCCCGCGTTCCGCGTGTTGCGCACGGGCTTCAGCGAAGCGGCGGAGCAGGAGGACCGAGCGGTGATCCCGAGCCTGCAAGCGGTGCACGACCTCTACTTCGGCGGCAACATGGAGGCGTCGTTCGCGTTCAGCGGACAGGTCGCGGGGCGCATCGACGAAGTGCGGCCCGTCGCCGAGATCCTGCGGGAGACGGTTGCCGAGTGCGAGGCAGTGCTGCGCGAAGCAAGCGCGCGCTACAGCTAACCCTGCGCGAGGATGCGTGACACGAGCGCCGCCGGTGCCCCACGGCGAGTTCTTGATCGCCTGGGCGGTGGTCTCGGCGCTGTTGCCGGCCTGCAGCGCGGCGAGGATGTTCTTGTAGAGGCCGTTCGTGATCACCTTGACGTTCGCGTTCAGCCCGTCTTGGTACGACGCGTAGTTCTTCACGCCGACGCTGTTGAAGCGCGTCTTCGCCGGGGAAGCCCGATTGCGTGGTCGCGAGCGGGTTGAACCGGGCCGCGGTTCCTTCGGCCTGCTGCCACGCCTGCATCAAGCGCATGTTCTCGCCGGTCACTGGCATGCCGAGCTTCGTGAGGAAGTCGCGGGCCCACTGCACCGGGTCGACGCCCGGCCTTGTTGAGGGTGCCCGAGCTCGCCGGCACCGACGTGTCGACGGCCTGCGCGCTCTGGGCCTGGTTCAGCACGTCGGCGAAGCTGGTCGGGTCGGTGGTCGCCGTGGGATCGGCCGCCGCTCCGCTGCCCAGCCGGCCGCCCGCGCCGCCTGGGTGCCGAACTGACTCTCGATCTCCTGGATGCGCGCTTGAACCGCCGCGATGCCGTCCATCTCGGTCTCCATCGGTGCGCGTGCGCCCCGGTTGAGAACTACGGGTGGAGGACGACCTTGATCGCGCCGTGGGCGCGGTCGGCGGCGACGTCGAAGGCGTGCGGTTGCGTCGTCGAGGCCGAAGCGGTGGGTGATCAACGCCGCCGCGATCTCGGGATGGGCGGCGAGGATCTTGACGGCGGTGTCGAACTCGCGCTCGCCGTGCGCCTCGCCGTAGACGAACGCGGGCACGATCGTGATCTCGCGCATCTGGGCGTTGAGGAACGAGATCGAGATCGGCTCCCACGTGGTGGACACGAGCACCAAGGTGCCGCCGCGCCGGCAATGCTTCACCGCGTCGTCGAAGCCGCTCGGTGTGCCCGACGCCTCGAACACGACGTCGGCACTGCGCGGCACCTCGAGCGCGAGGCCGAGTGTCTCGGCCGCCTGTCGCTGCACGTCGTGCCGAGCCGAAATGCCGACGGCCGCACCGAGGTGCACGGGCCACTGCACCGCACAACAACCCAATCGTCCCGGCGCCGATCACCGCAACCGTCATATCCGGTGCGATCGACGCCCGGTTGCACGCGTGCAGCGCGACGGCGATCGGCTCGACGAGCGACGCGTCCTCGATCGGCAATCCGGGCGGCAACGAAGCCAGGCAGGAGGCATCGACGCGCGAGTTCATCGGTCATCCCGCCGTCGACGAAGATGCCCACGGCCGTCGTCGTGAACCCGCGACACATCTGTTGCCGTCCGGCGCGGCAGAACGCGCACGCGCCGCACGCCACGAAAGGGTGCACCGCCACTTCCGTCCCGTCGTCGAGCTCGCCGGCGAACTCGTGGCCGATCGTCGCGACCGAGAGCCCGGTGCGCACCATCTCGAGGTCCGAGCCGCAGATCCCCGCGCTGCGGACACGTACGCGCACGCCCGGACCGTCGGGCACCGGCACGTCGACCACGCGTACACCGTCTTCTGTGTTGCGCACGGCCCGCATGGCCTCATTCTTTCATTCGCATGAGGCGAGCCGCCGCGAGCCGGGTACCCCGGCTCGCAGCGAGCCGTGGCTCGAGCGGCCCGGCGGCGAAGCCGCCGAGAGCGGACAACTAGTGTTCGCCGCGTCTTGCGGCAGGAGGAACACAAATGGCGACGTCCGGCTCGATTCTCGGCAATCCGGTGCTCCGCAAGGAGGACCCGGGGATCCTCACCGGTGAGACGCAGTACTACGACGACCTGAAGGTCGACGGCCTGCTGCACGTCGCGTTCGTGCGCGCCACGGTTGCGCACGCGAACGTCACTTCGATCGACACCGACGAGGCGAAGTCGATGCCGGGCGTCGTCGCTGCTTATACGGCCGCCGATCTCGAAGTGCCCGACGTCCACGGATTCGTCATGCTGCCGCCGACGATGAACCGCCCGCCGATCGCCAAGGAGAAGGTTCGGTTCGTCGGCGACATCGTGGCGATGGTCGTCGCCGAGACCAAAGGCCAAGCGATGGACGCGGCCGAGGTCGTCATCGTCGACTACGACGAGCTGCCGGCGCTCGCGACCGTGCAAGCCGCGCTCGCTGACGGCGCACCGGTGCTGCACGAGGCGCAGGGTTCGAACGTCGCCAACGCGATGGGCACGGGCCCGGTCGAGGGTGTGCTCGACGACGCCGACGTCGTCGTGCGCCAACACATCGTCAACCAGCGCGTCGCGCCGGTACCGATGGAGCCGGGCGGCATCGTCGCCGTGCCCGGAGATCCGGCCGGCGGCCTGACGATCTGGGTCGCATCGCAAGGACCGCACGGTGTGCGCGACGAGATCGCGATGTTGCTCGGCATCGATCCCGCGCTGATCCACGCGCGCCAGGGAGCGGTCGGCGGCGGTTTCGGCGCCAAGCAGGGCATGACCGTCGAGCACCTGCTCACGGCCAAGGCTGCGCTCGTGCTCGGCCGGCCGGTGAAGTGGACCGAGACCCGGTCGGAGAACATGGTCGCGATGTGGCACGGCCGCGGCCACGTGCACGATGTCGAGCTCGGGCTGAAGCGCGACGGCACGATCACCGGGCTGCGCGTGCACACGATCGCCGACGCCGGCGCGTACGCGGCCATCGGTGCGTTCCTCGCGTTCTTCACGCAGATGATGGCCGCGAACGTGTACATCGTGCCGAAGGTCGAATACAACTGGGAGGCCGTCCTCACCAACACCACGCCTATTGCGGCGTACCGCGGCGCGGGGCGTCCCGAAGCGATCCACATGATGGAGCGCATCCTCGACATGGCCGCCGACGAGCTCGACATCGATCCCGTCGAGATCCGCCGCAAGAACTTCATTCCACCCGAGGCGTTCCCGTACATGCCGAACACCGGGCTCGGCGCGACGTACGACACCGGTGAGTACAACAGGGCGCTCGACGCGGTGCTCGAGCACGCCGGGTACCACGCGCTGCGTGCCGAGCAGAAGCAGCGGCGCGACCGCGGCGACCGCATGTTGATGGGGATCGGCATCGCGTCGTACCTCGAGATCAGCGCGCCGATGGTGCTCAATCGAGAGTTCGGCGCGGTCGAGGTGGAAGACGACGGCACGGTGACCGCACGGGTCGGCACGAGCGCGCACGGTCAGGGCCACGAGACGGCCTTCTCGCAGATCATCGCGTCGACGTTGGGCGTGTCGTTCGAGAACGTGCGCGTGTTGCACTCCGACACCGCCCTCGTGCCGACAGGCATGGGCACCGGCGGTTCGCGTTCCGCGCAGATCGGAGGCAGCGCATTGCTGGTGGCAAGTCAAGAGGTACTCGCCCAGGCCAAGCGGCTGGCTGCGCACCTGCTCGAAGCCAACCCCGACGACATCGTCGTCGGTGATGGTGGCTTGGAAGTCGCGGGAGTACCCGCGAGCCGCATGTCCTGGGCCGACCTCGCGCAGGCCGTGAAGGATCCGGCCAAGCGCCCGGAGGGTGTCGCCGAGCGGCTCCAGTACGAGCTCGACTTCCAATCCGATGGTTCGTCGTTCCCGTTCGGCGCGCACCTCTCGGTCGTCGAGGTCGATCGCGATACCGGTCGCGTCGAGCTCATGCGTCACGTCGCGGTCGACGACTGCGGCAACATCATCAACCCGATGATCGTTGCGGGCCAGCAGCACGGCGGCATTGGGCAAGGGGTCGCCCAGGTGCTGTGGGAAGAGGTGCAGTACGACGCCGACGCCAACCCAAAGACTGCAAACCTGTTGGACTACGCGATGCCGTCCGCCGCGGAGTTCCCCTCGTACGAGACGTACAACACGGTGACGCCGACGCCGCTGAACCCGCTCGGCGCGAAGGGCATCGGCGAATCCGCGACGCTCGGCTCCACGCCGGCGGTGCACAACGCGATCATCGATGCCGTGTCGCACCTCGGCGTGCGCCACATCGACATGCCGTGCACCGCCGAGCGAGTGTGGCGCGCGCTCCAGACATGAGCCGAGCGACCGCGAGCCGGGTATCCCGGCGAGTAGCGAGGCGGGGCGCAGCGGCCCGGCCCGAAGGGCCGAGAGCGGAAACATGAGGAGCCCGTTCGCGACGCCGGTGCTGCAACTTACGACGTCGCAGTACGAGACGATCATCGGGAACTGCTACGACGATTATCCCGACGAAGCGTGCGGCTTGCTGATCGGACCGTTGGGGCCGGCCGGTGAGCCCACAGGTGTCGTGACCGACGCGTGTCCTGCACGCAACGCCGATGCGTCGGCGCGCACGTACACGGTGGACCCCAAGGACATGCTCGCCGCAATGCGCGCGGCCGAGGCCGGAGGAAACGAGCTCATCGGCGTGTGGCACTCGCATACCCACACCGACGCGTACCCGTCGCCCACCGACGTGCGGCAGGCCGTCGACCCGGCCTGGCTGTACGTGATCGTGTCACTGCGCGACCAGGCGCCCGTGCTGCGCGCCTACCGCATCCGAAACGGCGAGATCGCCGAGGTGGCCGTCGCCCTCCAGCGCGGCTAACGCCCACTCGCGCCGAACCCGCGTTACTCAACCGCCCCACGCGCGGTTCACTGACGCAGGTTCGCAACGCCGGGAATCCCGACTGATCGAGTCGGGTTGTAACCTGCCGGGTATGGCCGTCGAGATCAAGCTTCCCACCGTGCTGCGTGCTCAGGCCGACGGGCAGGCGACCGTGGCAGTCGACGGATCGACCGTGGGCGAGGTGTTCACCGCACTCATCGAGCGCTTCCCGGGGTTGCGCGGCAACCTGCTCGATGACGGGGGCGGGCTGCACAAGTTCGTGAACGTCTACAAGGACGACGACGACATCCGTTACCTCGATGGCCTCGACACCAAGGTCGGCAACGGCGACGTGCTCTCGATCCTGCCCGCCGTCGCCGGAGGAGACGACAGCGGAGCGACCGGAGGGGAGCAGAGCGTGGAGTCGACCCGGCACAACAGCTGATGGCGCGCTACGACGATGTCCTTGGGCTGATCGGCAACACGCCGCTCGTCGGAGTGCACGCGCTTTCGCCGAACCCGGACGTGAGGATCTGGGCGAAGCTCGAAGGACAGAACCCCGGCGGCTCGTCGAAGGATCGCATCGCGCTCAAGATGGTTGAGCTCGCCGAGCGCGACGGCGCGCTGGCAAAGGGTGCGACGATTCTCGAGCCGTCGTCGGGCAACACCGGTATCGGGCTCGCGCTCGTCGCCAAGTTGCGCGGCTACAAGCTGCGCGTCGTCATGCCCGAGAACGTGTCGATCGAACGCCGCCAGCTGCTCGAGATCTTCGGCGCCGAGATCACGCTGTCGCCGGGCGAGGAAGGCAGCAACGGCGCGATCCGCATGGCGGAGAAGATCCACGCCGACAAGCCCGAGCGTTACGTCTTCTTGTTCCAGTACGGCAACCCCGCGAACCCGCTCGCGCACTACGAGGGAACGGGACCCGAGATCCTGCGCGACTGCCCGGAGATCGACGTGTTCGTCGCCGGCCTGGGCACCAGCGGAACGCTGATGGGCGCGGGGAAGTACCTGAAGGAACAGAAACCCGAGGTGCGTGTGGTTGCCGTCGAGCCGCCCGCCGGTGAGCTCGTGCAGGGTCTGCGCAACCTCGACGACGGGTTCGTGCCGCCGATCTTCGACCCGGCGGTCTTGGATCGGAAACTCATCGTGCGCCCGCGCGACTCGATCGAGTGGACACGCCGCTTGCTCGAGGACTGCGGTGTGTTCGCAGGGATCTCGTCAGGCGCGGCGATCGCGGGCGCGGTCAAGACCGCGCAGCAGATGGAACACGGTACGGTCGTCACGCTGCTGCCCGACGGGGGGTGGAAGTACCTGTCGTCGGGAGCGTGGACCGATCCCATCGACGAGGTCGTCGAGCGCGCCACGCGCATCAACTACTGGTGAGCGACGACATCGCACGCGCGGCTGACGTATTGCGCGCCGGTGGCCTCGTGGCGTTTCCGACCGAGACGGTTTACGGCCTCGGTGCCGATGCGGCGAACCCGTCCGCGTTGCGCCGCTTGTATTCGGTGAAGCGACGGCCGGTCGATCATCCGGTGATCGTGCATGTGGGGAACGCAAAACAACTCGACGATCTCGCCCACGACATTCCCGCGGTCGCTCGGGTGCTCGCGCGCGCGTGCTGGCCCGGTCCGCTCACGCTCGTCGTGCGGCGCCGCGCGGGTGCCGTCGCCGACGAGGCAACCGGCGGGCGGGAGACCGTTGGCGTTCGCGTTCCGGGCCATCCGGTCGCGCAGGCGTTGCTCGACGCGTTCGGGGGTGCGATCGCGGCACCATCGGCGAACCGTTTCGGCAAGGTGAGCCCGACCACGGCCCAACACGTTCGCGATGATCTCGGCGGTGATGTTGACGTTGTACTCGATGGAGGACCATCCGACATCGGGGTGGAGTCGACGATCGTCGACGTGACCAGCGACGTGCCCGTCGTGTTGCGCGTCGGCGGCATCAGTGAGGCACGGTTGGCCGAGCTCGTCGCCGCGCCGCTGACCCGACGCAACGAAGGCGAGATTGCCGCACCCGGCACACTGCGATCGCACTACGCGCCCAATGCGCGCGTCGAACTTGCGCATGCGAGTGACATCACCGCGCGCGTCGAGTCCTTGCGCGCTTCCGGCCTCCGAGTCGCCGTACTCGACGCGCCGCAAGACGTCACCGAGTACGCGCGCGTGCTCTACGCGCGACTGCGCGAAGCGGACGCGCAGCGTGTCGATGTAATTCTTGCCAGTGCCCCCGACGATGACGGCTCGATCGGCGCTGCAGTGCGGGATCGCCTGGAACGAGCTGCCCGCGGGTAGCGTTTCCGCAGATGGCCCACGACGACCGCCCGATCGGGGTATTCGACAGCGGGCTCGGCGGGCTGACAGTGGTGCGGGCGCTGCTCGATCTGCTGCCCAACGAGCATCTCGTGTACTTCGGAGATACCGGCCGGTTCCCGTACGGACCGAAGCCGGCCGAAGACGTATTGAAGTATTCGCTCGAGATCACGGATCTGCTGCTCGAGCGGAAGGTGAAGATGATCGTCGTCGCGTGCAACAGACGCGTCGGCGGCCGCGCTCGACCACCTTCGTGACTACGTCGAGGTACCCGTCGTCGGCGTGATCGAGCCGGGCTTGCGGGCTGCGATTCGCGTGACTGACAACGGCCGCGTCGGAGTCATCGGCACCGTCGGCACGATCGCATCCGGCGCGTACCAGCGGGTCGCAGAGCGGCTCGCGCCCGGCCTCGGCCTGACCTGTGCCGCCTGCCCGGGCTTCGTGGAGTTCGTCGAGAGCGGCGACATCGAGTCCGATCAGGTACATGTACTCGCCGAGCGACTGCTCGCGCCGATGAAAAAGGCGCATGTTGACGCCCTGGTCCTGGGTTGCACCCACTACCCACTCCTCGCGCGCACGATCGGCGACGTAATGGGACCCGACGTGGTGCTCGTCTCGAGCGCGGATGAGACCGCGTTCGAAGTGCGCGCGCTCCTCGGCGTGACACCAGGCGCGGACCTTCTCGCGCCGCGGCGCGTGAGGTTCATGACGAGCGGCGACATCACGGTCTTCCGCCAGCTGGGTATGCGCTTCCTCGGACCCGAGGTCGAGCAGGTGGAGGCGTGGTCATGGAGCTGACAGTGCTCGGCTGCTCGGGGAGCTACGGCGCGCCGGCCGGTGGCGCGTGCAGTGGCTACATCGTGCGGGCGGGCGACGCGGTCATCTGGATGGACTGTGGCAACGGCACGTTCGCGAATCTCCAACAGCACGTAAACCCGGCCGACCTCACTGCCGTCGTCATCACGCACGGTCATCCCGACCATTGCGTCGACATCTACAGCTTGCACATCATGTACAAGTACGGGCTGGAGATGAACTGCCTTCCGGT
Organism: uncultured Actinomycetes bacterium; assembly: GCA_963837155.1. Lineage (GTDB taxonomy): Bacteria > Actinomycetota > Acidimicrobiia > IMCC26256 > PALSA-610 > DASQHW01. Next base: position 345,295 of record CAWIMB010000002.1, read on the forward strand.
CTACGCACCCGAAGGACTCGAGAAGACACTCGAGGGTCTCGTGGGGGAGTGGACCGACACGTTCGATTGGAAGCTCGTTGGCGACGGCGATCGCGCGTCGATCGGCGATGCGAACCTGCGCTTCTCGCGTACGGACCATCCCCTGCCGACAGTCGGCCTCGAGATCGCGCACGGCGGCAAGCGCCTTGCGTACACCGCCGACACGGGCCCGGGCTGGAGTGTCGACGTCTTCGGGCCCGGCGCGGACTTCGTGCTTTCGGAGGCGACGTACCAGCACGACGACATCCGCACGCCGATCCACTATTCGGCCCGCCAGGCCGGTGAGCTCGCACGCGAAGCGAAGGCGCGCCGGCTGATGCTCACGCACTTGTGGCCGACGCTCGACCCGGTAGCCTCCGTCGAAGAGGGCTCGGAGGCGTTCGGGCACGCAGTGTCACTCGCCGCTCCGCACCTCGTCACCCACATCTGACGAACTTGCGTGGCGAATTCGGCCGGGAGCCGAGTACGCCACGCAAGTTGCATGGAGGGATCGTGACGGAACGGGCATCGGGGCGCGCGGCCGACGAGTTGCGACCCGTCGTGTTCACGCGGGACTTCACCGAGATGGCAGACGGCTCGGTGCTCGTCGAGTTCGGCCGCACGCGTGTGCTGTGCACGGCGTCGGTCGAGGAGCGCATCCCGCCGTGGCTGAAGGGAACGGGCCGGGGCTGGGTGACGGCCGAGTACTCGATGCTCCCTGGTTCCTCGCCGGAGCGGGTCGACCGCGAAGCCGCGCGCGGCAAGCAGAGCGGCCGAACGCAAGAGATACAGCGCCTGATCGGGCGGTCGCTGCGGGCCGTCACCGACTTGCGATTGATGCCCGACGTCCAGATCACGGTCGACTGCGACGTGCTGCAAGCCGACGGCGGCACGCGCACGGCGTCGATCTGCGGCGGGTGGATCGCGCTGCACGACGCGTGCAGCCGTCTCGTCGAGGCCGGCACCCTCTCGAAGCACCCGGTGCTGCAGCCGTGCGCGGCGATTTCGGTGGGTGTCATCGACGGCACCCCGATGCTCGACCTCGAGTACTCCGAGGACGTAGGCGCCGAGGTGGACATGAACGTCGTCATGACCGGCGACGGCCGCTTCGTCGAGGTGCAGGGCACCGCCGAAGGCATGGCGTTCACCCGCGGCGATCTCGATGCGCTGCTCGGCCTCGCCGAGTTGGGCATCGGCGAGATCATCACCGCGCAGGGCGAGATGGTGTCCGAGCCGCCGCCGGCTCGCACCCGCGCCCGCAAGCAGTAATGGCGCTCCCGCTTCCGCTCGTCCTCGCGACGAAGAATCCTGACAAGGCGCGGGAGATCGTCGAGATCTTCGTCACCTACGCCGATGCCCCGCTGGCCGCGTACTCGGTCGAGGGCGTGGCGTTCCTGGTCGACACACCCGAGCGCGTCGCGGCGTCGGTCGGCGCGCTGCCGTCGGTCACCGAGCCGCCCGACGTTACCGAGACCGGCGCGACCCTCGAAGAGAACGCGCGCATCAAGGCGAGCCGCGGTCGCCGATGCCTTGGGCATGCTCGCCATCGGCGACGACACCGGGCTCGAGGTCGACGCGCTTGGCGGTGCGCCGGGCGTGCACAGCGCGCGCTACGCGGGCGCGCGACGCGAGCTACGCGGACAACGTCGCCAAGCTCCTGCGCGACCTCCATGGCGTTCCCCGGTCGTCGCGAACGGCGCGGTTCGCAACTGTGGCCATGGCGCGTTGGCCCGACGGACGGGAAGCCAGTGCGCGGGGTGAGGTCGAGGGTGTCATCACCGATGCGGCACGCGGCGACGACGGCTTCGGCTACGACCCCGTGTTCGTGCCCTTCGAAGGCGACGGCCGCACGTTTGCAGAGATGGCTCCGGACGAGAAACATGCGGTCTCACATCGCGGGCGCGCCTTTCGAGCGCTCGTCGCGGCGCTGACCGACGGAGGGTGACCAATGCCGCTGCATCCGACCGCAGAACTGATGGTCCAGGTGCTGAACGACGCGGGGCTCACGTTCACACCCGAAGCGACGCCCAAGGGTCGCCGCGCCGCGATGATCGCGCTCACTACCAACCCCGCGTTCCCGAAGCATCCCGTCCACGAAGTCAGCGACCGGACGATTCCCGGCCCGGTCGGTCCGATTCCAGTGCGCTTCTACCGGCCGAGCGAGCAGCCCGCGCTGCCGATGCTCCTGTGGTTCCACGGCGGTGGATGGGTCACCGGCAACCTCGACACGCACGATCAGGTCTGCCGGTTGTTGTGCGACGCGGTGGAGGCCATCGTCGTATCGGTCGACTACCGCTTGGCGCCGGAAGCGAAGTTTCCCGCCGCGGCGGATGACTGCATGAGCGCGTATGAATGGGCGCTCGCGCATGCCGGCGAAGTGAATGCCGACCCCAAGCGGATCGCGATCGGTGGCGATAGCGCGGGCGGCAACCTCGCGGCGGTCGTCGCGCTGTGTGCGCGCCATGAACGCCTGCCGCAACCCAAGCTCCAGCTGCTCGTGTATCCGGTGACCGACTACGAGCTCGAGAGCCCGTCGATGATCGACAACGCCAAGGGCTATTTCCTCGAGCTCGAGAGCATGCGCTGGTTCTACAACCACTACGCCAACACTCCCGCCGACTTCGACGAGTGGCGCTTCTCGCCGATGCGCGCCCCCGATGTGTCAGGGACGGCACCGGCCGTCGTCATCACCGCCGAATTCGACCCGCTCCGCGACCAGGGCGAGTACTACGGCAAGCGTCTGCAACAAGCAGGCGTGCCGACCGAGATCGTGCGGGCCGACGGCCTGATCCACGGCTTCTTCGGCATGCACGCGTTCATGCCACCGGGCCAAGACGCGTGGGACACATCGGTACGCGCCCTGCGGGACGCGTTGGGAACCACTGCCTGATGCCGCTACACCCGCAAGCGCAGATCATTTGCGACAGCGCCAACGCGGTGGAGCGTCCGCCGCTTGCTGACGAGAACTTGCAAATGCAGCGCCAAGGCTATGGCATGTTGATGTTGCTCGCCGGTGAGCCCGAGACTGTGTACGCCGTCGAGGATCGCGACGCCGAGGGCGTGCCGGTGCGGATCTACCGCCCGTCGCCCGATGCCGATTTACCGATCGTGGTGTACCTGCATGGCGGCGGGTGGACGATCGGCAGCGTCGAGCAATACGACCCCGTCATGCGTCAGGTCGCCAACGCCGCCCACGCGATCGTCGTCGCGCCCGAGTACCGCCTCGCGCCCGAGCACCCGTTCCCGGCGGCGCTCGACGACTGCTGGCACGCGCTCTGCTGGACCGCCAAGAACGCTCCCACGTTCGGAGGCGACAGCACGCGCCTCGCGGTAATGGGCGACAGCGCGGGCGGCAATCTGTCCGCAGTATGTGCGCTGCAGGCACGTGACGCGGGCCGTCCCGAACTCGCGATGCAAGTGCTCGTGTATCCCGTGACCGACTGCGACTTCACCACGCCATCGTACGTCGAGAACCGCGACGGCTATTTGCTGACCGAAGGCGAGATGCGCTGGTTCTTCCATTGCTATACGCGTGGCGACGTCGACCCGACTGACTGGCGTATCTGCCCGCTGCCGCGCTCGCAACGTCGCCGGGGTCGCGCCGGCGTTGGTGCTCACGGCTGAATACGACCCGCTCCGCGACGAAGGCGAGGCGTACGCGCGCCGGCTCGCCGAAGCCGGCGTGCACGTGCAGAAGCATCGATACGACGGGATGATCCACGCCTTCTTCGTGCTCTCGGGGGCGATCGACGCCAGTCGCGACGCGCTCGACCGCGCCGGGACTGCCCTGCGCCGGGCATTCGGTACGCTCGACACTTGACATGGCCGTACTCGACGTCGCGGGCTTCGTAGCCGATCTCAAGGACCATGCCGTCGAGCACGGCTTCCACGTGCACGACGAGCGGCACTTCGTCGAGAGCTATTCGCTCCGCCAGACGTGGGAGGTCGACGTGCATCCCGAAGAGGGATGCGAAGGTCCCGTCGACCTGTACCTGTCGCTCGAGATCGATCCACGCGTGCTGCTCGGCTTCGAGGACAAGGTCATCGAGCTGGCCGAGGACGACGAGCCACCCGACAGCTTCCACTTTCCCCTGAGCTTCACGTGGGCTCTGCCGCCCCTGCCGCACGGACCCGACCTCCTCGTGCTCGCCACCGAGCTCGCGGGGATCGGCGGTCCCGATCTCCCGCTCGAGGTGTCGGCCACCGACTCGTTCCCGTCCGCCACCGACGCCCCGGAACGGAGCCTGCGGATCGTCGCCCATCAACGGGTCTCGCTGCTCGGCATTCGCCGGGGTGAAGAGGTGCCGTGCGACACCCTGGAGTCCTGCCTGGCCGTCAGCCGTTACCTGCTCGACCGGGCCACCAACTGGCTCGACTGACGCGGGAACCCGACCGCCGCTCCCGCCGTCTGACCGCCGTGCGAACCCGGGCGATGGCGACGGCGACGACAGCGATCGTGCTGATCGCGGCCAGTTGCGGCGGAGCAACAACGAGCAGGCAGCAGGCAGTGCCGCGCAAAGGACCGCAGATCGCGGGGCACACGTACATTTCGACGTCGGTCACCGGTCGCAAGCTCGTCGCCGGCACCCGAATCACGATCGCGTTCGGTTCCGACGGCACGATCTCAGTCGGCGCCGGCTGCAACACCCTCGGCGGCAACTACAGGATTGATGGCGGTCGCTTGGTCGCCGACCACCTTGGCGGCACCGAGATGGGCTGTGATCCCGCTCGACATGCGCAGGACCGTTGGGTCGCCGACCTCGTGCAGTCGAAGCCGGAGATCGTTGCCGCGACTGACCAGATCACGTTGACGTCGGGGGCAACAACGCTGACGCTTCGCGGCTCGTCAGCAGCGATCGCATCGAGGTCTACGACGGTTGCAACCACACCTCGGGCGCCGTCCAGATGCACACCCGGTCGTTCACCGTCCGCGATCTGGTGGGAACCACGCTCGCCAAGTGCGCGAGCCCGCCGGCCATCGGCTTCGGACCCGTGCTCCCAGGCACGGTCCGCTTCGAGATCGACGCCAGCCGCCTGACCCTCACGAACGCCCAGGGTCTCGGGTTCGGCTTTCACGCCTAGACCGACCGGCGGGCGTCTCGGCACCTCAACTCCCGCCCCCCTCCAACCGATTGGGAGGGGAGCTATCTGGGAAGGCGGGGGTGCCCTCCGTGCGGACGACCGACGTCCTGGAACAACTGCGACGACTGCCGATGCGGCCCACGGCCGTCTCGCAGGTGCTCATCGTGCTCGACAATCCCGACTCGAGCGCGCAGGAGATCGCGGCCGCGCTGCAGTCCGACCCCTCCCTGTGCGCCCGCATCCTCCACCTCGCGAACTCGCCGTACTTCGGCCTGTCGGGCAAGGTCTCGAGCGTCGACCGCGCGGTGGTCGCGCTCGGTGCATCGGTGGTTCGCTCGCTCGCGGTGAGCACGGCGGCCGGCATGTTCGCGGAACGGCCCGAAGACATGCCTGCGGGCTTCTGGCGACACTCGGTCTCAGTCGCCGCCGGCGCCTCGATCGCGGCGCGCATGTGCTCGGTCACCGCAGGAGATGCGATGTGCGCGGGGCTGCTGCACGATCTCGGTGCGGCGCTCATCTTCCGTTTCGACCGTGAGGGCTATGCGCCGCGGTTGGACGAAGGCGACCCGCACACGTTGTGCGAGGAAGAGGCTGACGCGTACGGCGGTGATCACGCCATGATCGGCGCGTTCGCGCTCGACGCGTGGAAGTTGCCGACGTCGATCATCGACGCCCTGCGGCTCCATCACACGAACCCGCTCGATGTCGCCGAAAAACTCGGACGGGTCGTGATCGCAGGGCGAGGCGCTGGCGCGGGCCGCGTTCGACACGCCGCTTTTCACCCACGAGCCCGCCGCAGATCCCGGCGAGGCCTTCGCGGCGCTCGGTCTGAGGGGTGTGTCGATCGACACGCTCGTGCAGCGCACCGCCGAGGAGACCGACCTCCTCGACGGGCTGCTGAGCGCTCGCTGAGCAGTCCGCTCCGGGGGACGCGCGGGGCCACGCGAATCCGCGACAATGGTGCGATGGCCATGCGGACCGACTGCCGGCACTACGAGAGCCGCACCTACGCGTCCGGCGAGGCCGTCCGCAAGTGCGCCCTCGATCTCGCGCCCGAGGCGCCGTGGCGATGCCCGGTCGATTGCCCGCGGTACGAACGGCGGATGATCGACGCCGGCTGGACGTACGGCTCGATGGCGAAGCCGATGGAGCCGCCTCCTCCCGAGCCGGACGTGCCGATGAACGCCGACGTCGCTGCGCTCCTCGACGAGGCCGAAGACATCGTCAACGCCGCGGGGGCCGACCTCCTGGACGAGCGGCAGCGCAAGGCGTCGCGGAAGAAGCTGTTCCGCAAGCGCAAGAAGCGCTGAGACGCGTGTCGGCTCCGTCGGCCGTTCGCTTCACGGTCTGGTCCGACTTCCTCTGACCGTGGTGCTACGTCGCGGCCGTGCGCCTCGCCGAGTTACAGCGTGAGGTCGGCGACACGCTCCTTTTGGAGTGGCGCGCGTTCCTCTTGCGACCCTTTCCGGAGGAGCGGTCGCTCGAACAGTTCACGCACTACACCGAGCGCTGGGCACGTCCCGCGAGCATGGAACCGGCGACGACGTTTCGCACGTGGACCGGCGAACATCCACCACCCAGTCACTCAATGCCGAGTGCGATCGCGGGCAAGGCTGTTCTGCGCTCGTTCGGTGACGCAGCCTTCGACCGCTTCCATCTCGCGCTGATGCGGGCCTACTTCGCGGAAAACCGCACGATCTCGGAGCGGACGGTCATTCTCGACGTTGCCCGGTCGGTAGGTCTCGACGCCGCCAAGCTCGAAGCAACATTGGATGGCGATGGCGCGCCACTCGAGGCGGAAGTGATCGCCGATCATCGCGCCGCACTCGCGCAGGGCATCTCGGCGGTACCGACAGTTGTCGTCGACGACGAATATCTCCTCCAGGGCGCGATGACGCTCGACCAATATCGCAAGGTGGTTTCTCGCCTCGCCAGTTAGTACCACTAGCGTGCGCGGGTGGTCGACGTCGTCGCACGTTCGCGGTCGCTCTCGGTGGAGCGGCGCGCGATCTTTGCCGTCGCCATTGCGATCGTGCTGTGGTCGGCCTCGTCGCTGTTCGTACGCGCGGGCCACTCGGATGCCCTCGTCTTCACGACGTGGCGGCTGTGGTTCGCGTTGCCGCCGCTCGCGCTGATCGTCGCGCTGCGATCTCGCGGTCCGCGCGGGGTCGCGCTCTGGCCGCCGGACGTCTCGCGCGGCCGGTGGCTCGCGTTGATGTTCGGTGCGGGCGCGTCGTTCGTGTCGGGCGCCGCGACCGCGTTCGCGGCGTTGGGGATGACGCGTCTGCTCGACGTGACACTGATCGGTGCACTGCAGCCGGTGTTGATCATCGGATTCGCGGTCGCGTTCCTCGGCGAGACCGTGCATCGGTCGCACCTCACGCGAGCAATCGTTGCCATCCTCGGAACGATCGTGGTCGCGGCGGCGGCGTCGAGCGGTGGATCGTGGAGCCTGGCGGGCGACATCGTCGCAGTCGTGAGTCTCGTGTTGAATGCGGGCTGGTTCCTCTACGGGCGCGTGTTGCGCACCAACTTCGAGGTCGACCCGTTCGCGTTCATGCTCGGCACGTTGACATGCGGGGCGATTCTCCTGACGCCCTTCACGCTCATCGTGCACGGGACTCTTGCGATCAGCGGCCGGGGGATGTTCTTTGCGGCGTGCACGATGGTGTCGGGAACGACCGCGCACGTGCTGATGGTGTGGGCGCACCGGTACGTGCCGACGTCGGTGTCGTCGCCGCTGCTCTTGGCCGAGCCACCGCTGGTCGCGGCGGGCGCCTGGGTGTGCTTCGGCGAGTCGTTGAGTCCGATCGAGATCGTCGGTTCCGCGGTCGTCGTGGCGTCGCTATGGGGCGTGGTGCGCAGTCCCGAGCTCGAGCACGCCGAGAACGAGGCACCCGATCCCGCGCCGCCGACTTAGCGGTGTTGAAGCGGCGCGGTAACCTCCTGCACCGCCGGGCCGGACCGAGGGGGACAGGACACTTGACCTTGACAGGGTCTGGACTTCGGGCACGGGCCGGGACCTATGGCGGCGTGTTCATGGTCACGCTTGCCACATTGATGTACGAGATCGCATTGACGCGCATCTTCAGCGTGACGATGTGGTACCACTTCGCGTTCGGCGTGATCTCGCTCGCGCTGTTCGGGATGACGGCCGGTGCGCTCATCGTGCACCTGCATCCCGAGCGGTTCCCGGACGAGTTGGTGGTTCGGCGTCTCTGGTTCTTCTCGCTGCTCTTCGGCGTGTCGATTCCGGTGTGCTTCATCGTCCAGCTGTTCATCCCGGTCGATCCGAAGGTCACGTGGGGCGGCATCTTCTCGGTCGTCGTGACGTGCATCACGGTGTCGATCCCGTTCGTGTTCAGTGGCGTCGTCGTATGCCTCGTATTGACCCGGTTCCCGGTCCGCGTGAACCGGCTCTATGCCGCCGACCTGATCGGCGCCGCACTCGGCTGCGTGCTGTTCGTCTTCCTCGTCGGCCGCTTCGACGCGTCCAGCGTCGTCGTCGCAACCGGCGCGCTTGCAACGCTTGGCGCGCTGTTCTTCGCATACGACCTTGCCGTCGCCGGACCCAAGATCGCGGCCGTCATCGGCGTCGTCGTGATCGGTGGAATCGCGATCGGCAACGCCGCGCTCCACAGCAGCAACCACGACCCGCTGCGTCTCAGGTACGTGAAGGGCAGCCAAGATCACCGGCACACGTACGAGAAATGGAACGCTTTCTCACGCGTCACCGTCGACGGCAACCCTGATGACCCGGCGTCGAAGACGCTCGGTATGGTGATCGACAGCACGGCGGGTACCGGGCTCTACCGTTACGACGGCGACACGAGCAAGGTCTCCCCGGAACTCCGCGATGACGTCACGAACCTGGTGCATCACGTCCGACAGAACGCCGACGTGTTGGTGATCGGCGTCGGCGGCGGACGGGACGTGCTCTCCGCCCTTCTGTACAAGCAGCACTCGGTCAAGGGTGTCGAGATCAACAAGGACATCCTGCACGTCACGAATGGCGTGTACGGCGACTTCACCGGCCACCTCGACCACGACCCGCGCGTCAGCTTCGTGAACGATGAGGCACACGCCTATCTCACGCGAACGAACAGCAAGTACGACATCATCCAGATTTCGCTCATCGACACGTGGGCCGCGACATCGTCGGGTGCTTTCGCGCTGAGCGAGAACTCGCTCTATACGACCGACGCATGGAAGGTCTTCCTCAACCGGCTCAAGCCCGGCGGCATCCTGTCGGTCACTCGCTGGTACCAACGCCCGTTTGCCGGCCGACCCCTGGAGATGTATCGCACGACGAGCCTCGCGGCCCAAGCCCTGAAGGACCGCGGCGTGCAGTATCCGCGCGCCAACATCGCGATCTATCAAGGGCCGCCTCGCTTCTTCGGCGCGAGCTACGGCACGCTGTTGATCAGTCCGGATCCGCTGCCACAGTCGACGTGGACGACACTCCAAGACGTCGCCGACCAACTGCACTTCACGCCGGCGCTCACCCCGACGCATGTCAGCGATCCGGTGTTCGCGGATCTGACCGGTCCCGGCGGCCCACAGAAGGGCATCAATGAGGTGAGCGCCGACATCTCGCCGCCCACCGACAACCGTCCGTTCTTCTTCCAGATGGCCGACATCAGTTCGCTCGGCGACGTGTTTTCGAGCTCGAACGACCAAATCTTCCAACCCGTGCTGGTGCTCGCGGTGTTGTCGCTCACCGTGCTCGCGCTGACGGCGATCTTCATCTTGTTCCCGCTCCTGCGGACGACACGACGCGAGCAGCATCGCGGTATGGCACCGTTCTACGTGTACTTCGCGGGCATTGGCCTCGCCTTCCTCCTCATCGAGGTCTCGCAGCTGCAGCGACTCGCGGTGTTTCTCGGTCATCCCACGTACGGGCTCACGGTCGTGTTGTTCTCGGTGCTGCTGTTCAGCGGCATCGGCAGCATGTTGACCGAACGTGTCGTCTCACGATCTCAGCCCCGCCAGGCGCTCGTCGCGCTCGGCGTGCTGTTGGGAACCGTCGTCGCCTTCGGACTCATCAGTCCGGGCGTGTTGCGGGCGAGCGTGCATATGACGACGCCGGCGCGGATCGCGGTCGCGGTCGCTCTCCTCGCGCCACTCAGCTTGATGATGGGGATGCCGTTCGCGTTGGGTATGCGCATGGCGGCGACGCGACCGGGAGCGACGACGGCTTTCATGTGGGGCATCAACGGCGCGATGTCGGTGTGTGGCTCAGTGTTCGGACTGGTCATTGCGTTGTTCTTCGGGATCTCGACCTCGTTCTGGGTCGGTCTGCTCGCGTACGCGGTCGCGTTCGGCGCGATGACCCGGATGCTTCCACCGGCCGGCGAGCCGGCGCCGGCCGTGTCACTGAGCGATGAGCCTGATCCGGTCGCCGTTCCGGCATCCTGAACAACTGCTTGACCTTCACACGGTGTGAGGCCCTATTGATGGTGGGGTCATGTTGAGCATCGGGGACTTCGCCCGCCTGGGCCACGTGTCACCGCGCATGCTGCGCCACTATGACGAGGTCGGCCTGCTGCGTCCGGAACGAGTGGACAAAACAACGGGATACCGCTCGTACACCGTGGCGCAGCTCGGCCGTCTGCATCGACTGCTGGCATTGCGTGATCTCGGTTTCGGCCTCGAACAGATCGGCAGCGTGCTCGACGACGAGCCGCCGCTCGATCAGCTGCGCGGCATGTTGCGTCTCCGCCGCGCCGAGCTGGAACAGGGGCTGGCCGAGGACCAGGACCGCTTGCGGCGGGTCGAAGCGCACCTCCGGGCACTGGAAGGGAGCACTCAGATGCAGACTCAGAACATCGTGTTGAAGCAATCAGACCCGGTCCGAATCGCCGAAGCCACCGGTACGGCGGATGGCTTCGGTCATCAGAACATCGGGCCCGTCTTCGGCCGGCTGGTGCCGAAGGTGTTGGCGCATCTCGAGCAAGCCGGCGCGCAACCCGGCATCATGATCGGCTGGTACGAGGAGCCGGCAGACGACGGCCGGGTCGTGGTGCATGCCGGCTTCGACATTGCGGGCCAGGACGTGGAGAGTGGCGACGACGTGCAGGTCGTCGAGCTCCCGCAGGTCCTCGTCGCATCGGTGATGCACAAGGGATCGATGGAGGACATCGAACCCGTGTATGTCGCGCTCGTCCAGTGGATCGCCGACAGCGGGTATCGCCTGAACGGGCGCAGCCGCGAGCTGTACCACGAATGGCATGACGACGAGCCGACGCGCAGCGTCACCGAGCTTCAGATGCCGATCGCGAAGTAGCACCGCGGCCCGGCGACCTAGCTAACGGCGAATGCGCGACCAGACGTGATCGAGCTTGCGGTGGAGGTCGGGATCGACAACCTGGTTGACGCCCGTGCTCACGGACTCCTCGTAGCCGTCGGGAACGTCGCGTGAGAAGTGGCCGATGCGCCAGGTCCCGTCGTCCGGCAGCTCGAACGGAATCTGCGCCATGTACATGTCGGCGAGGCCGCACGAATCGATCACGTGTACATCGGGGCCGGCCCGGACGCCGATATAGCCGAGCAGCGCACACCGCACGAGCACGCTTCGGGGACCCGGGTCGGTCGACGCGCGATGCCAGTGCTGCGCGTTCTTCCACCGCGACCTCGATCGAGGGATCTCCCAACGTCGCGTCATGACTCGTGAGCGACAATACCGGGTTCGGCTCGCGTTGGTTCTGGTCGTAGAACCAATCAGAAAGGCCAAAGCCCTTGGTGACCCACACGCCTCGCTCGTCGGCGATGCCGGCGTTCACCGTGACATCGTTGCTGATGAACCATCGCTCACCTGAGTTGTCCGAGGCGATCGCCGGGTTCTGCGTCCCGGCCAGGAGCCACAGGGCGAAGCAGCACCCGAAGATGAGAACCGCGGGGTGCAACCTGAGGTTGGGGAGCGACGGGAAATACCGCGCGATGCCGAGGGCACAGACGTACAGCGGGACGACGATGAAGCGCCCCTCCATGAAGTCGCCGCCAATCCACACGACGTAGAGGATGTAGCCGGCGACACCCAGCGCCCATGCCGCGGCGTACGCCGAGCGCGCCCGCACCAGCAACGCGAGGCCGACGGCGAACAAGACGGCGCTCTCGGGCTCGAACCGAACCCAGAACGTCACGTAGCGCCACCCTTGGAAGATCAGGTCGAAGCGCGGGATCTCCACGTTCGTCTTGGCGTAGAAGGTCGCGGGCAGCGCATAGCCGTAGTAGGCCCTCGACCAGATCATGTACGCGAAGATCGGCACGAGGGCCGCACCGAGGAACCAGAAGCGCTCCGTGTTACGACGAGCCTGCAGCACCATGACGGCCGCGACGGGCGCCACCAGGACGAGCAGATCGAGGCGCGTCAAACCGACGAGCGCGACGAGAAATGCCGCGATCAGGAGACGTCTCTGATCGCCCTGTCGGTACGTGCACCAGAGGATGCCGATCAGCAGCATCGCCAGCGGCGCTTCCAGGCCGGCCGTCGACCAGGTCACGAACGTCGTGCTCACCAGGAGACCAAAGAGCGCAATGAACGCCGCCGTCGCACTGCTCGCGCCGCGCCAAACGCAATACGCCGCGCCGGCGGAGCAGACCACACCCATGAACACGGGCATGAGGATGACCTCGCCGGTGATCCCAGAGAGCGCCGACCACGTGAAGAACCACAGCGGGTGCGTAAAGGCTTGCACGTGCTCGCCCACGTTGTAGACAGGCCCATTGCCGTGCAGGAAGTTGAGTACGACGCGCGCCGTGATCAGCGAGTCGTCGCTGACCCATCCCCACCGCAACACCGTCCAGGCGATCGGGACGAGGAGTATCGCGGCCCACGCCGCCGGCCGGACACGCTCCTGGGTGACGCCGTCGGGCGTACGCGCCCAGGAAAGGAACCGACGCCAGGAGTCGCGCCAGCCGAGCGATGCCTCGGGCTCGGTCTCGAGATCATTGTTGAGAACGTCGGTCACGAGGGCCCTTGGCGGTTACGACTTCTGTGCGAGACGCGGATCGTCTCAGCGGTCGGGAGATGCTATTGCGTCACACGTTCCGACGGTCCGCGTCCGGTCTGTTCATCCAGGGAGATTCCGGAAGGCTGGTGCGAGCGGGACCTACAAGGCGTTGCCTCTAGCGTCACACGGGAGCGGCACTCGACGCTCGATGGCGCTGATCTCCTGGTCGATGACCTTCAACGTTCGCCGCATCGCGTCGGGCTGCAGGCCACCGATGCCCTTGTGGAACGGATCGTCGAGAAACTGCAACAGGAGCATCAGGGACACGATCACCGCGACCACAGTTCCCATCATGAGCGCTTGGACGACGGCGCGTTCGCCTCTGTCGGCGAAGAAGAGCATGTAGACGAAGATCATTGTCGCCTCCTGTGGAGGTCTCGGAGCCGCGCCATTTGTTCATTCCGATCGGCCTCAGAGTGCGTTCCCATGCGGTGCAGCCGACAGAGCCGAAAGTCCCAGTCGAAGCCGACGAGAGGACGAGCGCGTAGTGCCGTTCTGGAGCGGCTCTGCCACGGCGAGGACCGTCATCCCGCCGCGCTCGCCGCGGCGTCGGTCGTACTCATCGAGCCAGTGGTCGCTTCAACGGTGAACGCCACCCGGTGCGAGCGGGGAGACTCGAACTCCCACCTCTTTCGAGACCGGGACCTAAATCGCAGGATGGGCGTTCGTCGCGTGTCGGCGTGTTCGCAAGATGAGTTCCTATCTGCGGTTTCGCGATGGCGGCGCCCGCGGCGTATCGCGCGGTCAGACACAGTTTCGAGGCGTCCCGTCAGCAATCCGTTAGCACGAGACCGTGCGGACGGAGTTGTGCTCATACCTTGTGAATGGCGCGACCGGAAGCGCGAACGCGACTCGGTATTTGATTTGGTGGTGCGATTTCTTCGTGTGACTGCTGAGCGCGGGTGACCGTGTGTGTCTTGCTCGTCGTTGTCCACGAGGGTGTCGCCTCGCAGGGTTCGTCGGGATCCGCGCCGTTCGGGTTGGTGCGGGTTTGGATGGGCCGGGCTTCCCGTCGGGGTGTGACCCGCTTACGCGACCGACCTTGGTGTCCTTCTTGTGAGGCGTCGACCGCGGCGGGGAGCCTCAAGCGAGTCCGAAAACGAACGTACCCACCGGCGGGCACTGTGACCTGATAGGAGCCTTGCCTGGGGCCTCGACCGAGTCCTGTCCGCGCTCACCGGTGGGCACGTGCCACTTCCCCAAGGAGATGACATGACCACCTTGACAGATCTGCGCACTGATGTCGTCGGCGGTGTCGACACCCACGGCGAGGTCCACGTCGCCGCGGTGTTGGACGAGCGGGGACGACTGTTGGCGACCGCGAGCTTCGCGACGACTGCGGCGGGGAACCGTCAGCTGCTCGGCTGGCTGCGCGGATACGGCGAGGTCGCACGGGTCGGCGTTGAAGGAACGGGGTCGTGGGGCGCGGGCCTGTGCCGCTATCTCGTTGGTGAAGGTGTCGGCGTCGTCGAGGTCGACCGTCCCAACCGTCAGGACCGCCGTCGGCGTGGCAAGTCCGACACGATCGATGCCGAAGCCGCGGCTCGAGCTGCGCTCAATGGCAGCGCGTCGGGTGCGCCGAAGTCCGGTGATGGTGATGTCGAAGCGATCCGGGCGTTGCGGGTCGTGCGCCGTTCCGCCATGCGGGGCCGTATCCAGGCACTGCACCAGCTGCGGGCGCTGTGCTCGACCGCACCCCAAGAACTGCGCGACCAGCTCCGTGGCCTGGGCCGCAACGAACTGGTGCAGACCTGCATGAGAATGCGGGTCGCGGACGCGGCGACGCCTTCGACCGCAGCCAAGTTCGCATTGCGGGAACTGGGCGTCGCATCGGTGTGTTCGAAGACGAGCTCGCCCGCCTCGACACCCAACTGGCGCCGCTGGTTGCTCGTGCATGTCCGCAGCTGCTCGCACTGCGCGGGGTCGGGCCCGACAGCGCCGCGATCTTGTTGGTCACCGCCGGCGACAACAGCCGACGCCTCGGCAGCGAAGCATCGTTCGCGAAGCTCTGCGGTGTCGCGCCACTCGAAGCATCGTCGGGACGTGTGCGCCGTCACCGCCTCAACCGGGGTGGTGACCGCCAAGCCAACCATGCGCTGTGGCGGATCGTGTTGGTCCGCATGCACTGCGACCCGCGCACCCGCGCCTACGTCGCCCGCCGCCGCGCCGAAGGGCTCAGCACCCAAGAGATCATGCGCTGCCTGAAGCGCTACGTCGCCCGCGAGATCTACCGCGTGCTCATCGACCGCTGACACGCCTGGCACCCATCGCCGGCTCGACCGCATCGGACGTGCGTTGACCGCGCGCGCCCCCATGACATGTCGTGACAGCGAATCCGTTGGCCGTGGTCGCGACCAACGCGAACGGATCGGCTCACAACGCGTCTGAGCGGACGCCTCGACCTTGAATTGACACGCTCGGCGACCTCAACGATCGCCCGTTGACAAATAGGAGCATCAAGGAACTTCATGATTTGTCGCGAGCCCGTCTGCGAGAAGGAATGGTGTGTTTGAGCGTCCCCGATCCACATTTGTGACAGGCACCGCTGCCGATCGGCGCGTCTTATGCGGCACACCTGAGAACCGATTGGTCGGCATATCAGCGGCGTTGACGAGTTGCGCGCGGCGCGCCAATGACTCAACTCTCAAGCCGTTCGGAGTTGGGGATGGGGCCGCCAACCGCGTTGAGGAGATGCTCCAAGGTCTGCCGTCGCTTGCGGAGCATTTCTCGGTAGGACGGCAGATCTGCTGACGCGATCTCGTAGCTGAGATCGTGGAGAGTGATGTCGAGGACCTCGCGCAACAGCTCGGCTTCATCGTCGGTGAGATCGAGATGCAAGGTGTGCCCTTTCGAGGTCAAGACGGCCCGGCCTTGCGTGCGGTCACGGCGATCGTGGGGAGGCCGACGATGTCGCAGCGACGCTGGTCGACGACGGTGAAGCCGACATCGGAGATGAGCGTGGTGAGGGGAATGGGACGACAGTCGGCGAGGCGGGGCATGAGTTTGTGGGCCAGGAGGTAGACGCGTTCCATGTTCGCCGGTGGGTCCGTGGTGATGAGCGAGATGATGCCGAGTCTGCCTGCGGGGCGCAGCACGCGATGTGCTTCTCGGAGCACGACGGGGAGCTCGGGGGTGTCGAAGAGCTCGAGCGTAAACGACGCGAATACGACGTCGACCGAGGCGTCGCGAAGCGGCAAGCACGCGGCGTCGCCCACGACGAGTGAAGTCCGCGCGGAAACGCCGGCGTCTCGGAGCCGGGCCGCGGCGACATGGTGCATCTCGGGTGCGATGTCGAGACCGATGACGTGACCGCCGGGGCCGACGGCGCGCGCGAACTCCGCGAGGCTGGCGCCGGGGCCTGATCCAACCTCGAGAATGTCCTCGTTCGGCATGACGGCGAGGAGTTGTTCCCCCGTCATGCGGGCATGGCGTTCGAAGCGACCTTCGATGCGTTCGTAGCTCCGGCTGCGGCGGTCGTAGGTAGCGCGCGCTTGGGCCTTGGACCGGGAGACGGGGGCGATGTTCATCTCGCGGCCACCTCGTTGTCTTCGAGCTTGAGAGCCGGATGGTGGTGATAGCGGTCGAGCCAACGCACGGTGAGGATCTTCACTTCGTCGTTGATGAAGAGCCAAGCGATGGCGTAGCACCACACGAGCGCAGCACTGGCCCAGCCGATGGGCGTCATGAAGATGCCGAAAACCGCGAGGAACGTCGCGATGAGCTGCGTACCGACAACGGCACCGACGAGGACTGGTGCGGGCTTGGATCGCCAGAAACGACCGCGGGTTCGGGCAACGAAGATGGTGAGGTGACCGGCGATCGACAACTTGAGGTACATGGTCGTGCGGACGACGTCGTCGTTCAGCCCGAGGATGTGGTGCGTGAAGACGAACAAACCGAACGACGCGACGACGCCGATGACGCCGAGCGCGTTTGCGATCGTGAGGACGTCGCGCATCTGCCAGCGGACGGGCTCGGGAGCGACGTCGGCGCGGTCGTAGGCGATGGACAGGATCGCGCCGTCGTTGAGAAGCGCCAGCAGCACGATCATGACAGGCGTGACGGGAAAGAAATTGAACACGACAATGGAGATGCTGATGAGCAGCAGCACGCGGATGGTTTCGGCGATCCGGTAGATCGCGTAGCTGGTCATGCGTTCGAAGATCTGGCGCGATTGGCGGATGGCTTCGACGATCACGGACAGACCGGCGCTGAGGAGTACGACGTCGGCGGCGGCGCGGGCGGCGTCGGTTGCGCCGGCGACCGCGATGCCGGCGTCGGCCTGTTTGAGGGCGGGTGCATCGTTGACACCATCGCCCGTCATCCCGACGATGTGTCCGGCGGCCTGCAGGGCGCGCACGATGCGGTACTTGTGTTCGGGCAGCACCTGTGCGAACCCGTCGGCGTTCGCGACCAGCGTGACGACCTCGCCGTCGTCGAGGTGTCGAGTTCCGTCCTCGAGTTCACGGGCGTCGATGACGTTGGCGCCGATCCCGACGTTGGATGCGACCTCGCGTGCGATCGCGAGCTGGTCGCCGGTGATCATCTTCACGTCGACGCCGAGTCGTTGCGCTTCCGCAACCGTTGCGGCCGAGTCGTCGCGTGGTGGATCGAAGAGCGGGATCACGCCCAGCAGATTCCAACCGTCGCCGTCGTCGCGTGCGACTGCGATCGATCGTGATCCGGTGTGTGCAAACCGTGCTACCGCTTCGTCGAGCATCGTTTCGTCGGCGCGCGGACACAACGCCACGACGACTTGCGGTGCTCCTTTCGTGACCGTCGATCGCCGGCCGACGGCGTCCTCGAGCGTCGCCTCGCTGCGCTTGGAGGTGGGATCGAACGGCCGATAACCGGTGACACGGACGGCGGAATCAGGCACCCGTGCCGCGGCGAGGACGGCATCGTCGATCGGGTCGTGATCTTCGGCGCGGGATGCGAACGCGGCGGCATCAAATACGACTTCGAGAGTGAGCGAGCGGTCGAGCACGACGGGCGTGCCGGCGGTCAGGACGTTGCGCGTGAGCGTGCCGGTCTTGTCCGAGCACAGCACATCCATGCCGCCGAGCTCCTCGACCGCCGGGAGATGGGTCACGACCGCCTCGCGACGGGCGAGCCCGGCCGCGCCGACGGCCATTGTCACCGACAACACCGCGGGCAACGCCACCGGGATCGCAGCGACCGCGACGACGAGCGCGAAGGTCAGCGTCTCGATTGTGCCGTTGCCGCGGGCCAACGAGACCGCGATCACGATGGTGAGCAGCACGAGCGCGAGGAAGATCAGGTAGTTGCCGATCCGCAGCACGGCTTGCTGGAAATGGCTCGTCGTTCCCGCCTGCGCGACGAGCGCGGCGGTGCGACCGTAGAAACTGCTCGGGCCGGTCGCGAACACGAGGAGATCGGCTTCGCCGCGGCGAGGACCGAGCCCGAGTAGGCGACGCCCCCGCCGCCGGCACTGACGGGCAGGGACTCCCCGGTGAGCGCGGACTGGTCGAGCTCGACGGTGTCGTCGCCGAGCACACGCCCGTCGGCGGGAATCACATCGCCGATATGCACGTGCACCACATCGCCGGGCACGAGCTCGCGGGCCAGGACCTGGCGCCACACGCCATCGCGCCGGACCGTCACCGTTCTGGCCAGCCGACTTTGCAGTGCCGCGACCGCGTTCGCGGCTTGATGCTCTTCCCAGAACGCGACGACCCCGTTCATCACCAACAAGACGCCGATGATGATCGCATCGGCCCAATGCCGCGCGACCGCTGACAGCACGAGCGCGACCTCGATCATCCACGGAATCGGCGCCCAGTAGTAGCCAAGGAAGGTCAGAAGAATCGAACGGCGATGCTCGGAAAGCTCGTTCGGGCCGACCCGGGCGAGTCGGTCGGCCGCATCACTGCTCGACAGGCCCCCGCCGGAAGCGTGCAGTTGCTCCTCGAGCGCATCGAGCGGCAAGGCGCACAGCGCGTCGAATGCCCCCTGGTCGACAAGGGGTCCTGTCGGAACGTTCATCGCGGCGGGACGAGAACAAGCGGAAGCGGAGCAGCGTGTAGCAACTTCATCTCGACGCCTCCGATGCGCACTCTGATCACCGGAGCGAGGCCGTCCGCGTCGGTCGCTTCGGCTGATGCCAACAACGCGTCCGCGATGTGCGGCTCGGAGAGGAGCTCCTCGCGAACCCGCACGCCCGGCTCGCGCAACGGGGCCGTCCAGTCTCTGTGCAGGTCGTCGCCGACCTGATCGCGTATCTGCTCGGCGTCGCCTTCGTGCAACCAGTTGACCATAGGCCGATATGCGCACACTGCCACGACCTCGGCGTCCAACTCGCGGGCGAACGAGGCGCACCACACGGCGGCTGCCCGCGCGCCCTCCGATCCGTCGACACCCAACACGATCCGCTCCACTTTGGTCCGAGCACCGTCGGGGATGAACGCAACCGGCGTGGAAGTTTCATGGGCCGTGCTGTCGGCGACACTGCCAACCCGCAACATCGGAAAGCCGCCATCGCCGCGCATGCCGACTACGACCAGCTCGGCGCCTTCAGCTTCGGCACGATCCAACAAGACCGTCGCAGGCTCGCCGTCGATGATCTCCGCGCGCGTCGACCCCGCAGAATCCGGCAGCTCGGCAAGATATCCGTCCAACAGCTGGCGGACCTCGCAGTGATCGCGTTCCCACTCATCAGGCGGAAGCTCGGCTTGCGTCGGCGACCAGGCCAACACCGCGACACGCTCACAGCCCAACGACGCCGTGATACCCGCAGCCCAGCGCAGCGCGCATGCGGCGTTCCCGGACCGGTCGACTCCCACCAAGATCCGTTTCACGACCCATCCCTCCAGAACACTCGTCGATTGTCACACCTCCGACCGCCGAACGTGAGAGACGAAAGCCCCTTCCCTTCGACATCCCGTTTCCTTCGGGAAACAGATGACAGTCGGCGTACGTGACTCGACCGAGCATGCACAATGGGCGAATGGCCCCACCGGTGCCGTACCACCCGCGCACCCTGCGTCATCAGACTCATGGGCGTGGCCGGCTGCGACTGCGCGATGCGTGCGCGATGGCGATCGGCGGGATGATCGGCGGCGGCATCTTCAGCGTCTTGGGCGTGACCGTCGATCTGGCCGGCCACCTCGCGGTCGGCTGTTTCATCCTCGGCGGTGTTGTCGCTCTCATCACCGCACACTCGTACGCCGTGTTGTCCTTACGCGCCGGCCGATCGGGCGGTCCGTTCCTGTATCTCCGCGAGGTCGGCTCCGCCGAACTCGGCGCGCTCACTGCCTGGCTGCTGATTCTCGGCTACGTCATCGCGCTCGCGGTGTACGCGTTCACCTTCGGGCACTATTTCGGGAACATACTCGGCACCTCCGAGGTCATCGCCCGCGTCGCGTCGGTCGGCGTGCTGTTGTTGTTCTTCGCGGTCAACCTGCGCGGGGTCGGCGCCTCCGCGTTGACCGAAGATGCCGTCGTGTTCACCAAATTGGCCGTGCTGTGCGGCATCGCCGCGATCGGCGTCTGGCACTTCTCGGCACATCGACTCGCACCGCTCGGCGACCGCGGTATCGGTGGACTCGTACTGGGCGCTGCATCGATTTTCGTCGCCTACGAAGGATTTGAGCTCCTGGCGTACGACTACGACGACATCGAGAACCCCAAGCGGACACTGCCGCGAGCGCTGTATCTCTCGGTCATCGTTGTGATCGCCGTCTACGTCGTCGTGACCCTCGGCGCGCAGATGCTCGTCTCCGACGCGGTGATCGTGAGCCAGAAGGAGGTCGCGTTCACGACCGTTGGCGGCGAGGCGCTCGGGTCCGCGGGGCGCTGGATCGCCACGCTCGGTGCGCTCCTCGCGACATGCTCGGCGATCAACGCCACCCTCTTCTCGAGTGCACGTCAGATGCGCGACCTCGCCGACGCGAACGAACTACCCGTACGCCTCGACCGACAGGTGAACGGCTTGCCGGTCGCTGCGCTCGCACTCCTCACGATTCTTGCCAGCGCATTCGCGATGCTGCCAGGCATCCTCGAAGTTCTCGCATTCGGCTCCGCGACATTTCTCGCCGTCTTCGCCTTGGTCAACTATCTCGCCGCTCGGGCCACGCCAACCCCAGTCGCACGGATCGTTGCGCAGACCGGCAGCGCAGCATGCATCGTCGCGCTCATCGCGCTCGGCTACGAACTCTTCAAGCAGGATCGAGCGGCACTCGCGCTGATCGCGGTCTTCGTAGTCGGCCTGATCCTGCTCCGACTCGCCTTCGTCCGCTCCCGGCGGCGTAGACGCACCGGAGGAACCTCGACACACCTCGAGGATGGCTAGGGTCGTTCGCCGGTAACGTTTCGTGACTTCGTGATCTGCCACTTCACCGGCGCCTGGGACACGATGCGACGTGGGTCGTGCTATTGGAGGTCGCGAGATGGACACCATCGTTATTGGAACCGACGGATCCAAGTCCGCGCAGGCCGCCACACGATGGGCGGCCACACAAGCGCAGCAAAGCGGCGCGCGTGTGATCGCCGTGCACGCGGTACCTCGCAGTGAGCTCTGGTCGTTGTCGGCGATCCAGGTCAACATCGACAAGGTTCTCGCCGAGCTCGGCAGAGATCTCGACGGACCCTGGGTCGCGCCACTGCGCAAGGCCGGCGTCGAGTACACGACACAGGTGGTACACGGCGATCCCGCGATCGAACTCCTGCGGGTCGCGAAACGAGCAGGAGCGTCGATGCTCGTGCTCGGCACAAAGAGCCACGGCACCATCGCCGACCTCATCGTCGGCGGTACCGTGCACAAGGTCATTAACCGCGCCGCCATCCCCGTCGTACTCGTTCCGGTGCCGGCACCCGCGAAGAAGGCCGCGGCAACGCGAAAGACGACCAGCGGCGGGGCGCCGAGGTAGGCCGCATCGCGCTGTGAACCGCCGCCACGTACAGACGGCGAGCGGATTTGGACAGAGCCGGTCATGATGCGTCGGGTCGATGTCGAGCCGTTGAGCAATGAGGAGGTCCGACGGACCGAGGCGTATTGGCGCGCCGCGAAATACCTGCCCGTCGGGACAGATCTACCTGTCCGACAACGCGTTGTTGCGCCGTCCGTTGTCGCCGAGCGATGTGAAGCTCGGCCAGTACTCGGACGCAGTCATCTTGGAGGCAGGTTGACAGAACGCTCCATCACTACGACGTGTCGCGCTCTTCGATCTCGGGCCTGTACGGGCGGAACGCGAGCAGCGGACGCTCACGGACGACACGGCGACGGCTCTCGTCGGATCCGTCGTACCGCCACCCGACCAGCAGGCTGATCACGCGGCGCACCAATGGACGCATCCAACGGCTGCGTTGCTCATACCGGGAGAGCACCGCGATGGACTCATCCTCGTCGAGCACTCGATGTGACGCGATGAACTGTTGTCGGCCGATCGCGATCGCGATCGGCGAACCGCTGTGCAGGTTGCGATACCAGTCCGAAGATCTACCGAAGCCGCACATCACGACGGACTCCATGTGCGCGGGTTCGTATTGCAGGACCTCGAGCACGGTTTGGTGGGTCGCCCCGGTCCGTCGTCCGACGTGGGTCAACAACAGGAATCGATGGCCCAAGAGCCATCCGAGCCGATGGCGATACAAGGCTGCCGGCGCTCTGAACGCGCAGCGCACAACGCGGTTCACACCCACCCCCCGGTAGAATGTAGCTGTACATTCTATGCTACATTACATGCGTGACGGGAGGCAGGCCGGGCCGCGAAACGAGCGGAAGACACCGGCGCGATGACCAGACCGACGCAGTTGTCGTGGCTTCTCGCGCCTTGGTCGGCATCGCGGCCCGTTCCTTGGCGGTCACCGAGGACGCCATCACGCTCGTGCAGTACCGCGCACTGGTATTGCTCGCTTCGCGCGGAGACCTGAACGTCGGAACGCTGGCCGAGGCGCTCGACATCCACCAGTCCACCGCGACGCGTTTGTGTGACCGGCTCGTGACGAAGGGCCTTGTAGACCGGGCGCCGTCATTGGAGAATCGTCGCGAGGTGTTCGTCGCTCTGACCCCCGACGGCCGCGCATTGATCCGGGCAGTAACCGCACGCCGGCGAAAAGATATCGGCGACATCATGGCCCGTCTGCGGCCGAACGAGCGCTCGATGCTCGTGGAGGCCTTCACGAAGTTCGCCGACGCAGCGGGAGAAGTCCCCGACGAAGCGTGGAAGTTGGGCTGGACCGAGTGACAAACGCGGAGAACACACCACGAGCGCGCAGGTCCCGCTCGTTTCGGATGCGTTCCATGGCGGAGCACTCGCGCGAACTGGGTCGGCGCTCACGTGAAGTCGTCGTGCTCTCAGCAGTCGTCGGCGCGATTACCGGCCTCGGCGTCGCCCTCTTCGACAGTGCCGTGACGAAGGGTCTCGAGTGGACCAACCGTCTTCCGCTCTGGGGAATCGCGCTCGCACCATTCGCCGGCCTGATCATCGCCGCCGTGGCGTTACGATCGTTCGGCCCCACCCTTTCGCCCGCAACCTCGGACGAATACATCCAGGCCTTTCACGATCCCAACCGCCGCCTCGGGCTCCGTGCATTGGCCGCCCGCATGATCGGCGGCATCGCGACATTGGGCCTAGGTGGCGCGATGGGGCTCGAGGGACCGTCGCAGTACCTCGGCGCCACGGCGGGAGACACGCTGCAGCACCGCTTTCCGCGACTCTTTTCCGCACAACAACAACGCCTGCTCCTCGTGGCGGGCGCAGCTGCCGGCGTTGCCGCGATCTTCAAAGCACCGGCTACGGGCGCCGTCTTCGCCCTCGAGGTCCCCTACCAAAACGACCTCGCCCGACGAATGCTCGGGCCCGCGCTCGTGGCATCCGCGAGCAGCTATCTGGTCTTCGTCGCGGTCCACGGAACCGCACCGCTCCTGCCCGTCACCGGCGCACCGCCGTTTTCGTTCAAGGACCTCGCGGGCGCCGTTGCACTCGGGCTTGTTGCGGGCTTTGGTGCACGCATCTTTGCCTGGATGCTGCGCGCCGCAAAGCGACTGACCGCTTCCGTATCCGTTTGGATACACGTTCCGATCGCCGGGGCCACGCTCGCGGGAATCTTCGTGGCCGCCCGGCTCCTCACGGGCCAAAACCTCACCATCGGTCCCGGCTACAACACCATCACCTGGGCGCTCGAACCCCAACACAGCGTTTGGGTCGTCGCCGCCATCCTCGTGCTGCGCTGCATCGCGACCTCCGCCACCGTCACCGGCGGCGGCGTGGGCGGACTGTTCATCCCCCTCGTCGTCGCCGGAGCGCTCGTAGGTCGGATCGTCGGAGGAACCATCAACGCAGTCGACACTTCGTTGTTCACCGTGATCGGCGTCGCCGCGTTCCTGGGCGCCGGCTACCGCGTCCCACTCGCTGCCGTCGTCTTCGTCGCCGAAGCCACCGGCCGACCTGGCTTCATCGTCCCCGGACTCCTCGCCGCCGTCGTCGCCGAACTCGTCATGAGCGACAGCTCCGTCACCATCTATCAGCGGGCGAGTGTGCTTGAAGACGACGACGGCGGTGCGACGTCAATCGGTGACGCGCCGCCCTAGCCGCACGTAAGTTGCGGAACGAGCGGTTGTAGTGCTCCCACGTCGTCGGGCGCACGCTGGCGCGGATCCCCGGGAACCACTCCTCTTCCACGAAGCGACGCAGTGTCAACTTCGACGGCTCGACGAAGGCCGCGGCGAACTTCATCCCGCAACTCGGCGAACGCCCGCTCCGCATATCGGCAGGTCTTGAAGCCGCCGCGCGACTTCTTTCTCCGCCGCGCCATCGGGGGCGGCTTCGAGCTCGGCCCAGAAGTACCAGGACGCCCCGCGCTTCTTGAAAGGCCCTTCACAACGCGCGGACGGTAGCTCCGTGAACCGCTCGTGCGAGCGGGGAGACTCGAACTCCCACCTCTTTCGAGACCGGGACCTAAACCGCCAGGATTACGTTCATGGTCTGTCGGCGCGTCCGGCGAGTGCGTTCTGATCTGCGGTTTCGCGATCCGGCGTCAATGGCGTGTCGTGATGTGATGCCCAGTTTCGCGGCGTCCCGTTAGCAATCCGTTAGCACGACGCGCGGCTTGGATCCACGGCCACCGAGGTGGCTGGCGCAATGATCGTGACGTGGACGAAGGGTTCTCGCGCCCGAAGATATGGCGGCATCGCCGTCTCATGAGCGAGCACACGTTCGACAAGCTGCGGCTCCTCGACTGCACGTTCGCCGAGTTCGACACCGCACTCGGCGCCGCCGAGGTGATCGAGCAACATGACCTCGGCCCCTCTGATCTCAAGGAGCTCGTTTTCGTCCTCGACTGGGTGCGGCCCCTGCACGTGGTCGTTGTCGTCGACGACGCGCACGAGGAGGAGCGGATCGTGACCATCTATGAGCCAGATCCCGATCAATGGTCGAGCGATTATCGTAGGAGGCGCTGATGCGCTGCGAACGGTGCGACCAAGCCGACCGGGTGCCCGTCCGACGGGCAAAGATTGCCGAGCGCGCCGGCCGAGTCGCGGTCGTTCTCGGTGTCCCGATGGAAGAGTGCCCGGCGTGCGGCGAACGCTGGCTCGCATGGGACGTTGCAGCTCGCCTTGACGAGATGCTGGCGGCAATGCTCGCCGGCGACGTCGAGGTCGCGACGCGCCACTACGACCAGCCGGACGACCGCACGGCCGCCTGAGCGCTGCGTCATCCCTCCGGACCGGTGGGCGTGACGCGATCGAGTTCCTGACTCCGGCGATGATGGTTCGCCAACGTTCGCGCTCGTGCGCATCAGCGACCGCCTGGGGCGAGCGCTCCGTCGCCGTTCATCGACCGCAGTTGTTCGCGAATTTCGGCGTCAACGTGGCCGTCATCGGTCGCGAGGCTCGCCGCGAGATCGGTGGTGACTGTCACTCGAGGCTGACCTACCGCCTCTACTCGTCGCGTGCGTGACAGGCGCTCGTGGCACGCGCCACTAACGCAAATCGACAGATCTGTACCCTGCGCGAGTGAGCTTCACAGAACACGAGCTGCGCGAGCTGTCCGTTGATATCGGCTATGAGGTGAAGATGGTCGCCGAGGTCGGTCCGATGGCATCGCCGGTTGAGCTCCAGTCACTTGCATCGGCGTTGCTCGAATCGTCGATGCTGCACGTGCGCAACCTCGACACCTTTCTCGGAGCAAGCGAGGCTGTGGACGATGACGTGATCGCGCTGCACTATCTCGACACTTGGACACCGACGCCAATCCTTTCCGGGGACGAGCGCGTCGATCTCAACAAGCGGCTGATGCACCTCTCGAAGCAGCGTCTTCGATTGCACGCCGAGTGGGATCGGACCAGGTTTGCTCTACGGTCTGTCGAGGCGTTCTGCGAGTTCCAGCTCCAGCTTCGCGACGCGAGCCGAACCAGGGCGGGCTGGTTCGAGGGCGACGTAGCAGCGGCCATGCAGCGTCTTACTCAACCAATGGCGATCACGCTGAGGTCCTGAATCCACGTCCTACGCCTGGCCTCGCTTGGCGATGCATAGCAGCAGCTCTGGCGCGAACACTGACGGTGGGCTACGAATCGCCGAGTTCTCGAAGAGAGCCCCGCTGTACGCGGCCATAGCGTTCGGAGCGGTAGGCCTCTGGCGCATCGCGATCACCGACACCCACCTCTGCATCGAAGGTCGATGGAAGCCGTTGCGTGCATTGCTTCAGCATCGCGAACTCCGATTCGACGCAATCCGGTCTGCGCGCTTGCGCGGCACGCTCGTCATTCTCTACCTCGACGCCCACGAATGGTGGTCGATTTCGACCGTGTCGAAAGCTGAGAAGATCATGCAGGCAATTGAGACGCGCGGCGTTGAGGTTTCGCGAGACCCGTAGCGCAACGAAAGTTCGCCGATCGGCGGTTCTGTTGCCACTTGGGTTCGTCGCCGCGGCGGCCAGGGCGGCGGGGAGACACGCGGAATGCTGGTGCGCGCCTCCGGTATAAGTGCGTGATCGAGGTGTGAGCACAGGACACGCGGCAGTGTTCCTAGACCTGAATGGAACACTTGTTGAACCCGTACAGCCAACCTCACTCGACGAATTCTCGGTACGGTCCATCTGCGAAGAGGTCGCGGCCCGACGCGGTGCGTCCCTCGGCGACGCGGGTGATCGGACAACGAACTTCCATGACAGCGCCAGAGCGGGCATCGTGCGTGCGTGCGTGCGGGCTCCTCCGATTACGTGCGCCGTCATCCTCGCCATTTTCGCCGCCGCGTGCTCGTCAAGTTCGATACACGATGCCGCCGCGCCAGCCTCAACGGCAACGAGCGCCGCGTCGACCGTCCCTTCCACAACGACCGGAGCAACGCCTGTGCTCGGGCGCGCGTGGGGTCCTTACCAGCGCGGTTACGGCAACCTGCGACCGTCCGCCGTCGACAATGGGGGCGATCCGACGGGCATCGTCGAAGGCGTGCGTTGGCAGTCATGGGGCAAAGATCGCGCAATTGGCGTCGGCACGAGTTCCTACGTACCGCCCGGCAAGATCGTGGCGGACGCCATCCCCGAGCAGGCGACTGTCGTCGCGTTCAATCTCGGCACCTGCAAGGGGATGCGGTCGTACAACGCCGTCGAGTGGTACTTCCCGCAGCACGGCGAGGAGTTCGATCCGAAGACGTATCGCAACACCTGTACTGGCGACAACATAGGCAGCGTGGGCTGAACGCCCGGACTGCCGATCTGCAGTCAGCGCTGGGCGGACAAGGCGAGTAGATAGGCGGCACAGGATGGGCGGCGAGCGTTGACGGCCTACCGTCGCGGATGGGCGGCCCCGAAGCGCCCGACACTCGAAGATCGTGTCACGGCGAACTCGTGATCTACGGCGCGTCGCCCGGACCACACGGGCGATCCTGTCGGCGTCGTCTGCGAACGAATCGCAGCTCGCTACGGCGTCGATCTACGCGCTGGCAGTTGACGTCGGATGGATCGTTGGCCATTGCCGGCCGGCCGCGCATGTCGCAGACGCCCCGGGCTGACCTCTTACGACCGAACCCGTTCACACCGAAACCAACTCCCAACCTCGAACCTCCTCGCTCTCGTCTCACCGCCTATCACCAACGCCAATCCCCTACTCCCTTCGATCACGCTCCCGATCCTTCCCTTGAACCTCCCGTGAACCTCCGCACCTCCCGTCAACCAGCCACACCCTTGCACTCGTTCGAGTGCTGCGTGTCAAGCGAGCGCTGGTGAGACCTGAACAGCCGCGCGTCGGGGACGCGCCGGTTACTTCGAACACCGTCAGGTGACGTCGCCTCCGATGAGTATCTGCAGCAACTGAAATTCTTCGTCGCGCGCGCGGCATTCGCAGCGCTATTCCTCTTTCGGCGGGACGAAACGGAGGAGGACATGACGGACAGCATCCAGAAGGACGTTCCCTTGGTGTGCACGGTCGAGGAGGCGGGTCGGCTACTCGGGATCTCACGCACGCTCGCATACGAGCTCGTAGCGCAAGGCGAGCTGCCGGCGTTGCGCTTGGGTCGGCGCATCGTCGTTCCGTTCGCTGCGCTTGACGCGCTGCTGGCGCAGGCCGTTGTGCGCACGCGGTTGTCGCGTTGAGGCCTCAGTTGACCGAGGGTCACCGCAACACTCGTCTGTACGCGCGTCTGTACCAGCCCGCAAGGGATGTGTGATGCTCGGCATCGGTGTGCTTTGTGCCGGCCGGGCTGCCTACTACCTCGACAGCGTTGCCGAGGGCCGCGAGGACTACTACCTGGGCGCGGGTGAAGCGCCGGGACGGTGGCTCGGACAACACGCCGACACCCTCGATCTCCCCGACGTCGTGGAGGGCGCCGATCTGTTCGCGGTGCTCGAGGGCCTCCATCCACAGGAGGGTGATCGCCTCGACCGCGCCCGGAGCAATCGGACCCCCGGCTTCGATCTCACTTTCTCCGCGCCCAAGTCGGTCTCGATCTTCTTCGCGCTCGCCGACGGCGAGTCCGCGGCGCGAGTGCGGGCCGGTCACGACCACGCGGTCGCGGCTGCACTCGGATGGCTGGAGCAGGAGGCGTGCGTCGTCCGCCGTGGTGCGGGCGGCGCGCGGGAGCTCCGAGGCGACGGGTTTGTGGCCGCGGCGTTTCTTCATCGGACGAGCCGCGCCGGCGACCCGCACCTGCACACTCACGTTCTCGTTGCGAACGTGACACGCGGTCCCGATGGAGCCTGGTCCGCGCTTGACGGCCGGCACCTGTTCACAATGTCCAAGACCGCCGGGCAGCTGTACCGCGCCCAGCTGCGGCACGAGCTCACACAGCGTCTCGGCCTCGAATGGGAGCTGCCAAAATGGCCGGTCGGATCTCACTGGCATTCCGCGAGCGTTGATCGACGAGCTCTCGCGGCGCCGCGAGCAGATCGTCGAGCGGCTGGACGCGCTCGGCTTCCACTCCGCCCGGGCGGCCCAGATCGCCACGCTCGACACGCGTGATGCCAAGGACGTAGAGCTTGACGTCGACGAACTCCGTGTCGATTGGCGGTCCGTCGCCGCTGACCACGGCATCGACCGCGAGGAGCTCTTGACGTTGACGCAGCGGGCGATATCGAGGGAGGTGGACCTCGAAGGCGCCGAAAGGGTGATGCTGGGGCCGCTCGGACTCACCGCACAAACGTCGACCTTCGATCGGCGCCACGTCTTGCAAAGCTGGTGCGGCACGCTGCGCAACGGCGCGCCGATCGACGAGATCGAGGCACTCGCCGCCCACACCCTGGCGCGTGCCGAGGTCGTGCCGCTCGAATCCGCACCTGCAGACGCCGCGATGCGCCGCAACGACCGTCGTCGCATCGACCCGCCGAACATCGGATGCGCGTACACCACGGATGAGCTGCTGACCCTCGAACTGCGGCTTGTCCGCAACGCGCTCTCGCGTGCGAACGAGCGCACCGGCGTTACGGAGCGATGGCTGATCGACCACGCCCTCACGTCAAGGCCGACACTCGGCGACGACCAACGCGCCATGGTCGTCGCGCTCACCTCATCGGGCCGTGGCGTCGACGTCGTCATTGCGCCCGCAGGCACCGGCAAGACGTACGCCCTCGAAGCTGCCTGCGAGGCGTGGGCACGCTCGGGCTACCGACTTGTCGGCTGCGCGGTAGCGGCCCGTGCCGCGCGACAGCTACAAGAAGCGACAGGCATGCCATCGACCACCATCGCCGCACTCACCCATGAACTCACGCAGCCCGACCAACGCTTCGCGCCCGGATCCATCCTCGTTGTCGACGAAGCGGCGATGGCCGGCACGCGCACACTCGCGCCACTGCTCGACGCCGCCGAGCGCGATCGAGCGAAGGTCGTCCTCGTCGGCGACCACCGCCAGCTTCCGGAGATCGATGCCGGGGGTCTCGTCCGCGGTCTCGATCACCACCTCGGCGCGATTCGGCTTTCCCGCAACCGTCGCCAACGCCTGGCCTGGGAGCAATGCGCGCTTGCGTCATTGCGGATCGGTCGAACGGACGCGGCGATTGCTACGTATGAGCGCCAGAACCGGGTCGCGATCGACTCCACCGCGTCGGCGCGGCGCATGCGGATGGCTGCCGACTTCGCCACCTCGCACACACGGGGCGAGGACGTGCTCATGATCGTGACGCGCTGGCGCGACGTCCACGACCTCAACGCTCGCGCCCGGCGGCATCTCACAACAACGGGGTATCTCGGCGGACCGACGCTCACGATCGCCCACCGCGACTACCAGGCGGGCGACCGGATCATGACACTGCGCAATGCCCGGAATCTCGGTGTCACGAACGGCACAATCGGCGTGATCGACGACGTCGACCTCGACGCGCGGACGATCACGATCGCAACGGGTATCAAGCGCGCCGTCCTCCCGTCTGAATACCTCGACGCCGGCGGCATCGTCCACGCGTACGCGACGACCATCCATAAGGCGCAAGGCGTCACCGTCGACCGGGCGCTGGTGCTCGCCAGTGACGACCTCAGCCAAGAGCGTGCCTACACCGCCCTCTCACGCGGCCGTATCGAGAACCGGCTCTATCTCGTCACATCGCAGCTCGAGCACGATCACCGGCACCTTCAGCGAGCGAACGCTGTCGACAGCCTGCGCAGAACCGTGCAACGCAGCGAGCGACAGGAACTCGCGGCCGATCACGGGGTCGAGGTCGACTTGCCGTAGCTCGGTGCTCGCAGTGCTGCCGCGAAAGGCGCAAGCGGACGAAGCAGCGATGCTGACACCGGTGATGTCGCGGCGACTCCGTGGAGTCGCAGGCGCGGCTGTCCGGCAGGGTGAGATGGGTGGACAGGCCGCGTCATTCGTCCCTGTTGGAGGCAGGCGCTTGGGAAGCGCTCAGACCATGCCTGACGGCAGTACCCGCCAGACGCCTTGAATCACAGTCGTGAGATTCAATGCGCCTGGCGCTTCACAAAATATGTGGCTCCGACTTGTGGTGGCGACTTTCCAATCGGCGGCCGAATATAAAGTCGACGACCGGTACACTTTACATTTGTGCAGGCCGAGCGCTTCCGCGACAGTCCCGTCGGCCACCTCGTCGCGATCCGCGGTCACGACCCCCGCTTCGGGGACGACTTCGACCATTGGGCTTTTGTCCCTGATCCGCTCCCCGATCTCCCTGACCTCGCGCCACGAACATGGGCACTGGTGGCTGAAGCGATGCACGCGCTCGGCCGTCTCGACCAGGCGGGCCAACAGGTTCCGAACCCGATCCTGCTCCGACGCCCGACCCTACGCCGCGAGGCGCAGAGCACCTCGGCTCTCGAAGGGACGTACGCGCCGCTTGCCGAGGTGCTCGAGGCCGACCTCGAGGGCGAATCACCGAAATCACCGGAGATCGTCGAGATTCTCAACTATGTGCTCGCAGCCGAACACGCCTTCACGGTCGTGCCGGACCGCCCGGTGAGCGTCAGGCTCCTCTGTGATCTGCATCGTCTGCTCGTACGCGGCACGCGCGCCGATGGTGCCGACGCCGGGCGGGTGCGATCGCATCAAGTCGTGATCGGCCCACCTGGTACTCGCGTGGAAGACGCCCGCTTCGTACCGATGCCTGCGGGCCCGGACCTCGACGTGGCGTTCCGCGCTTTGGTCGATTGGATGAACACCGACGACCGAGCATCCGTCGTGCAAGCCGCGCTCGCGCACTACCAGTTCGAGACGCTGCATCCGTTCAATGACGGTAACGGCCGCATCGGGCGCCTACTCATCGTCGTGCAACTTCTGCAATCGCGTCTGATCCGTGAGCCCTTGTTGACGGTGTCGCCGTGGTTCGAGGCACGTCGTCGCGACTACCAGGACGCGTTGCGGGCCGTCAGCGAGTCGGGCGAGTGGGACCCGTGGGTCGCGTTCTTTGCCGAGGCAATACGCGCCCAGGCGATTGAGACCGCGAGGAAGGTCGATCAGCTCCTCGAGTTGCAGGACCGAACTCGATCGCGGATCCGCGACGAGCGGATCCGCGGTATCGGCGCACAGATCGCCGAGGATCTGATCGGTCGGCCAATCGTGACGCCGTCCTGGGCGGCGCACCACTACGGCGTGACGTACCCGGCGGCCAACGCCGCAATCGAGCGGCTCGTCGAGGTCGGCTTGCTGCGCGAGACGACTGGAGGCCGCTACGCACGCTCGTTCGCGTCCGAGGAGGTCATCAGAATCCTCGAGCGCTGAATGCTCGGCTCAGGCTCCTCAGGGTTGCGCAACATCAATACGGTCTCGAGCAAACATCGGTCCTCCTAGTGTTGGCGCGTGTCCGTCACGCGCGCGCTCCGGGCCGCGCACTTCGCGATCGAAGACCGTCGGGTATTCGTGTCCGACGCGATCCTTCCCGTCGTCGCGCAAGTGGATCGAGCGACGGGCAACGCCGAGCGACTGTTCTGGTGGGAGTTGTCAGCCGACCATCGGGCTCGCCCTGCTAGCAACGCTGTTCTTGTACGTGGAGACGAGTTGTGGGTGAGTGCGCCAAGTGCCGGTGGCCTCGTTCGGGTTGATCTCTCAACGGGCGTTGTGTCAACCATCGCTCTCGAGGAAGCGCCGGGACCGCTCACATCGGCAGGTGAAGCGTTGTGGGTTGTCGCCGACGCGAATTGGGCTGACTACGGCGACGATGTCGCGGTTGACGAGTCGGTTGACGATTTCGATTGGGACCGGCCTCGACCGGCGTGGCGCGTCACGGGAAGCAGCCCAGCTCGCGTTGAGCTCGGAGGGGATGTATATCGGGCCGTCGCTCTTGATGACGGTGCGCTACTTCTCGTCCTGCGGCGTCCCGATGATCCGGTCGTGGAGACGCTTGGGCGCCACAGCATCGGATACTCGTACCCCGGGGTACTCGCGCGAAGTGAAGTCAGCGGCGAAACGGTCGTCCTGACCGAGCTCGCCGACATGCGCGGGTCGGTCTTCGTCGACGGTGGTCGGTATTGGCTCGCGGGAGTAGATCTTCCGGGGCACCCGTCCCCGGGAAGCGGAGTCTCATCGTTCGATCTTCCCCTCGCGCCGCTCTACGAGGTCGACGTCGCGACCGGCGGTGTGATTTCGGCGGTGGTTGCACCGGTGCCCGACACTGTGGTCGACGACGTTGCGGTGACGCTCGATCGGCACTATCGGTCGATGTTCGGAAGTCGAGCCGCGCGGTGCGAGGCCGTTTGCTTCGACCTCGCCCGCGACGGTGAGTCGTGGCGCGTGCCGCTGCCAACAGACGTCGATACCTACGACGGCATCGTTGTGTGCGGTCGACAGGTGTGGTTCCTCGGTGCTGAAGGCAACCAACTCGTATGGCTCGACCCGCGGACGCGCGCGACCGGTGCTATCGCGCAGACGATCGATGTCGCGCTAAGCGCGCCCGAGGCGGTACCGCCTCCGGGTCTCGATCTCGACGCGTTCGAACAAAGGGAGTTCAACCGCCTTCGCACGGCGCTCGTCGACGATCCACGCGACGCGTCGGGTCGGTTGGGTGCGTTCATCGACGGTATCGAGATTGAGTCCGTCGAGCTGCTCGGCGCGTTTCCAGAGTCGCATGTCGTTGTGCGTTTCCGCGCGCATGACCGGCCCGGGATTAGGTTCGCACGCCGATGGAACCTGTACGACGAGCTTGGCAACGCGGCTGACCTTGAACTCGCGGACATGCACCTCAGCGAGGACATCGAGTCAAGCCGGCTCCCGACGCTCGAGGAGTGTCAGCCCGGCGCAGATGGGATTGTGTGGATCTGAGTCGACCTGCCGTAGCTCGTTAGGCACCGCGCCGCGACTGATCGCCGAGGATCAGCTTCGCCACTGTGTGCGCCGCCTCTTCCTGCAGCGCAGGATGCACATGGGAATAGGTATCGAGTGTGATTGCCACGCTTGCATGGCCGAGCCGCTCGCTCACGACCTTCGCCGCAATACCGGCAGTAAGAGCCGCCGTCGCGTAGCTGTGGCGCAGGTCGTGCAGGCGGATCTTCGGTAACTCGGCATCGTGAGCGAGGTGTTCGAACCAGCTCGTGAAGCGTTGCGGATGTATCAGCGAACCGTCCTTGTTCGCGAACACGAGTCCATGTTCCTGCCACAGTGGCCCGGCCGCGAGCCGTTCCTCTTGCTGTTGCTTGCGATGCGCCTTGAGCGCAGCAATGGTCGCGGGATCGAGCGCAATCGACCGTCGGCCCTTCGCGGTCTTCCGTTCCGAGAACTCGACCCGTCGATAGTTGACGACCGTCAGGTTGCGCGTCACGGACACGCGTCCACGCCGGAGATCGACGTGATCCCACGACAGGCCGAGGACCTCACCGCGTCGCATGCCGGTCGTGACGCAGAGGAGCCACGCGGCGTACAAGCGATGCAAGCGGGCGTGTTCAAGGAACACGCGCAGCTCCTCAGGCGTCCAGACCTTCATCTCAGGGGTCCGGGGCGTCGGCGGTGTCGCGAGGGAAGCCGGATTCAGCGCGAGGCTGCCCCATCGCACAGCGTCTTGGAGCGCCTTGTGCAACATCGTGTGCACGTGCCGAACGGTCTTCGGCGCGAGGCCCGGTCTTGCCAGGTCGCCGTTGCATCGGCCCGATTCGAGAAGGTCGGCGTACAAGGCGTTGAGCCGAGGCGGCGTCACGTTCGGGAGAAGCGACCGACCCAACGACGGCCGTACGTAGTCGCGGAACAAGCGGTGGTAGTGCTCCCACGTCGTCGGACGGACACTCGCGCGGATGCCGGGGGACCACTCCTCCTCGTGGAAGCGGTTGAGTGTCAGCTTCGATGGCTCAACGTACGCGCCACGCCGCACCTCGTCGCGCAACTCGGCGAACGCGCGCTCGGCTTCCTTACGCGTTTTGAAACCACCGCGCGACTTCTGCTTCGCGCGCACCGTCAGGGCCAGGCTCGAGCTCGATCCAGAAGTACCAAGAAGCGCCGCGCTTCTTGAAGTGACCCTTCACAGTGCGCGCAACGTAGCTCCGTTAGCAATCCGTTAGCAATCGCCTTTTCCGTGGTCCGTCGCGTGCTGCGCGGTCCGCTCAGTCCAACGAAAGTCCTGATCACAGAGTCGTGCGAGCGGGGAGACTCGAACTCCCACCTCTTTCGAGACCGGGACCTAAACCCGGCGCGTCTGCCAGTTCCGCCACGCTCGCGCCCAACGAATGTACTCGGGCGCGCCGTTACGGATGTTCGACGAGGTGAGTTCCGACGTCCTCGGGATTCGCGACGGTGTGGTCGAGACGATCGAGATGGAAGTGGAGTCCGGGCGTCTGCAGGCTCAGCTGATTGGGGTGGCCCGGTCGGTAGGCGATGAAGTAACGCCGCTCGTATATATCGGCTTTGTCGAGGTTGGCGTCGGAGCCGTACGCGGCGCCAACGATGATGTCTCCGTCTTGTCCGACCGGAGTTGCCAACACCCGTCCGCGTGAGGCCGGCGGCTTGGTGCCGGTCGCCGCGAGTACCACGGTGAGATGCACGACGCGTCCGCGTTGCAGCGTGTGGGTCAGTGTGCGCGTTGCAACCAGCAGGCCGTTGACCTTCAAATACGCCACCACGACGTGGCGACCGTCGGGATCGCTGAGGTCGAAGTCGAGGGTGACGGTCCTCCCGGTCTTGAGTTTCAGTGGTTCGAGAAGGCTGACCAGTTGCTGAGAACCAGGCTTGGCCCGTTCCACCCACTGGTACAGCCCGCGCGACGGGAACTGGTCCGCGAGCGCATACGAGCGAGGGCCGCCGTCGTTGGCGTACAGCACGTCGTCGGTGAGCTCGGGGTCACCGACGAGGAACGGATGGGTGTAGAAGCTGTACGGCTGACGATCGGCGCGCATGATGACGACCGCGTTGTGCAACCCCGTCTCGGTCACTGCGTCGCGCTTGGCGCGGGAAGCCTCGGTCACGCGGTGCTTGTCGTCCCAGATCGTCGGGGTCACGGTCACCGACCCCGCGATGAGGGCAACGATGACGAGCGCGACGATCCGGCGCGACCGTTGCGCAAGCTGGTGGAGCGTGCACCCTGCGAGAACTGCGAGCGGCGCGAATGCGGGCACGTAGTAGTACGGGCCAAGGCCGATGCGAGAACCAAGTGCCTCGAGGGCGGTGCCCCACCAGAAGGTGTACACCAACGGGAAAGCAATCACGACGGTGAACAGCAACCACGTCACGGGTCGCCGCCGGTACAGGACAACGGCCGACGCCGCGAGCACGACACCGATACCGCCCCCCGCGATCCAGCGCGGCACCGCGCTGAGATTGTCGGTCAGCGCCCTGACCGCGATCGCTCGGGTGTAGTCCAACTCGAGTGTTTCGGGCAGCAGCCGGTGCCGGCCGAACCCAAACGAATCGAGTGGTTCCGCGGCCTGAAACGGAAACCGCACGGGACTTCCGGTGATATGCGCGTTGTAGATGCCGTTCACGACGAGGAACGGCAGGAGCCCAAGACCGATCCAGGTCACGGCGGTGCGGAGTGACTGCAGATCGCGTCGGAGGATGAACGCGAGATAGGCCACAGTGACAACGCCGACGATGAGTGCATCCGCCGGTCGCGTGAGCTGGGCGACACCGAAGAGCCCACCGGCCAGCCCGTACGCCCATCGCCGCCTGGTGCGCAAGCCGGCCAGCACCGCGGCACACCCGCCGGTCACCAGCGCGGTCGTGAACAGATACGAGAGATACAGCCCAGAGTGGACGATGAAGATCGGCGAGATCAGGAGAACACCAACCGCAAAGATCGCCGAGCCCGGCTCGACCTCTTGCGCAAGGAACCACGTTGCGACCGTTACGCCCGCGGCCGCGATCACGAGTGCAACCTGCTCGTTTCCGAGGAAGTGCGCGACCGCGATCACAGCCGGCCACCCGGGTTGGTATTTCGGGATCAGGCGATCGCCGTGGATTCCGAAGAGCCAAGGGTGGAAGAACTCTGCGTGGATCCGAGCCGAGAGCGTCGTGTGGCCCTGCGTCAGCATTCGACCCTGATACCGGTAGACGGCCTCGTCCTGATCCGTACTCATCAGTGGGAACAACGTTGCCTTCGAGATGAGCGCGATCGCACTCGCGACGAAGACACAGCCCCCGAGTTGCGCAAGCGTTGGCACGCCGCGATTTGCGCCGCGGGCTGCTCGGTGGCAGGGGAGCGCTCCAGAACCGCCCCGGATTGACGGGCCATCGGCGACACTCTAGAGGGCGGCTTCGGAGAGATCGTCTCGCAGAAAAGGGCGTTCGTCCGACAACTCGCGTCTGCTCGCGACGCATATTGTCCCACCCGTGAAACTGCGAAGCGTCCTGGGTGTTGCCGCGCTCGCGCTCGCTGCCCGCGTCCTCTACGTCGTGGTGTTCATGCGTCACTACGCGCCCAACAGCGACGCTCACAGCTACTTCACGATCGCCCTCGCAGTGTCGAGAGGCGACGGCTACGTGTTCACCCTGCCCTTCGAGTTCGTGCACGCGACTGCGATCCGGCCGCCACTTTTTCCCACCGTGGCGGCCGCCGCGATGCACGTGTTCGGAGCGCACCTTGGCGTCGCGCAGGCCGTCAACATCGTCGCGGGCACGGGCGCCGCGGTGCTGGGTGCGCTGATCGGGAACCGTATTGCCGGCCCGCGAGCGGGCATCGGCGCGGGAATCGTCCTTGCGCTGTATCCGCCGCTCGTTGCGAACGACGCGACAACGCTCGTCGAATCCTTCGCGGTGCTGCTCCTGTTCGCATGTGTGCTGGCACTCCTCGACGGTCGTACGGTCCTCGCGGGTGCTGCGCTCGGGCTGATGATGCTCGACCGCGCAAGCGCGCAGTGGCTCGTGCTCGTGTTCGGCGGGTGGGTTGTGTGGCGCTTCGGATGGCGGAATGCTTTGCGCTTCGCCGCGGTCGCGGTGCTTGTCGTGTCGCCCTGGGTCATACGCAACTGGGTGCATGTCGGTGGGCCGGTCATCGTCGCGACGAACGGGTTCAATCTCAATGCGAAGTACTCGTCCGAGGCGCGCCAGGACGACCGCTTCGTCGACGCGTACTTTGATCCGCGGTTTGCCGCGATGCGCGTTGCCGCGACCGACGAGGTCGATCTCGACGGCATGCTGCGTCGACATGCGCTGCACGACTTGAGAGAGCACCCATCGCAGCTCGCGCATGTCGTCGGTGACAACGCCGCGCGCTGGTTCGAGCTTCGCCCTTCGCTGAACCGCGAGGCCGAGCGTCTTGACGGGCACAATCTCGATGTTCGCGACGCGACCTGGTTCTTGTTCTTCCCCGTCACCGCGCTCGGCATCTTCGGTCTCATTCGAGCCAGACGTTCTGCGGGCGCGCAGCTCCTCATGATCGCGGGCGTCTACTTCACGGTTGTATGTGCCTTCAGCATCGCGGTGCCGAGGTTGCGGTCGGTGTTCGACGCGTCGGCTGCGGTCGGAGCCGGTGTGGCGATTGCGTGGCTCCTCGACCGTCGGACGGAGCCCAACAGCGAATCACCGCGCGAGCGCGCGATGCGAGGCCGTGCGAGCTTCATCATCCTCGTGGTCGCGGCGCTGGTCGTCGGCATCGGTGCCCTGGCGTGGCGGCACCAGACCGAGCAACACGCCCGCCAGTCGCTGGTCCACACGCTGGCGCACACCGGCGATGCCGCCGACGTCGTCGCGCGCGAGCTCAGCGACAGTGTGCAGGCCCAAGAGCCGCCCCGGCTGAGCCAACCCGACCTCGACCGACTCCACGAGTTGGTTCGGGTGTTGGGGGTCCGGGCGCCCGAGGTGTCCTCCGGGCTACGAGGTCGCGTCGCGGACACGTTGCGGCTCGCGCGGGTTGCAGAGCGAGAGACGTATGTCCTCGGCATCCTGAGCGCCGGGGAGTACCTCAACCCCGCGAGCGGCACGCCGTCGCTCGACCATGTGCGCGAGCGGTACGAGAACGAAGTGCGACCGACCGATCCGGCGCTCCGGCCATGGGACGACGCCGCGTCCGGGCGCGACTTGCACGAGCTCCAGCTGCGGATGGAGGACCTCCGCTCGGCGCTCGGCCAATCAACCTGACCGGCCGAGCCGCTTCGCCACGTCGAGGGCTAGCCTGCCCGCACCAGTTGTGGAGGTGCGCATGGGCAAGCAGATCCCGATCGTCGACTATCTCGTCGTGGGCGACGGTGAACCGCATCTCGCCGCGTGGGAGGCGACTGATTCCGGCGCGCTGTACTTCGATCGCCGCAACGCCGACGCGAAGGGCGGAGGCACCGAGTTCCGGCGTACGAAGCTCGCCGGTACCGGAAAGGTTCGATCCTTCACGATCGTGCACCGCACCGTGCCCGGTGTTCCCGCGCCGTACGTGTCGGCGTTGATCGATCTCGATGGCGGCGGCGCGGTCAAAGCGAACCTCACCAACGTTCCGCCCGATCCCGAGCACGTGAAGCTCGGCATGCCGGTGCGGATGACGACGTTCGTCGCCGGCACCGACGACGATGGCACCGAAGCAATCGCATTCGCGTTCGAGCCCGCAAGCTGACCTGAGGTGAGTGCCCGCGAGGCCGGTAACCGGCCGAGCAACGAACCGGGGCCCGAGCGGCCCGGCGCGAAGCGCCAGAGAGCGGAAGAGAAGGAACAACAATGAGCCAAGACAACGTATGGATCCTCGGCGCGCACATGACGAAGTTCGGTCGGCATACCGACAAGGACCTGATCGACCTTGCGAGCGAAGCTGCGCTCGCCGCGATGAAAGACGGCGGCGTCACGATCCAGGACATGGACGTGCTGGGTTGCGGCAGCCTCTTCAACGCCCAAGCCGGCGTCGGGCAACAGCTGCAGAAGCAGATCGGCCAGACCGGCATCCCCGTGTACAACGTCGCGAACGCGTGCGCGACGGGCGCGACCGCGATCCGCACGGTGCTGCTCACGATCAAGGCCGGCGAGGCCGACATGGGTCTCGCGGTCGGCGTCGAACAGATGGGCAAGGGCGGTCTGTTGGGTGCCGGCGGCAAGGGCGAGCGCGGCCGGAAGGTCTACGAGCCCAGTGGCCGCTATGGCTCGGTGATGCAGGTCGAAGGCTTGCTCGGAACCGGGCTCATGCCAGGAGTGTTCGCGCAGGCGGGCATGGAGTATGCGTACGAGCACGATGGTGTCGACTTCGAGCAGTTCGCCAAGGTCGCCGAGAAGAACCACATGCACTCGACGCTCAATCCGCTCGCGCACTACCAAAAGCCGTTCACGCTCGAAGAAGTGATGGACGCCGAGATGATGTCGTATCCGAACACGCTGCTGATGTGCTGCCCGAACACCGACGGCGCCGCGGCGGTCGTACTCGTGAGCGAGGAGAAGCTGCGCACGCTGTCGAAGGAGCAACAGGACCGCGCAGTGAAGATCAGCGCGTCCGTCCTCACGACCGACCCGTGGACCGAACGCGCCCAGGTGCAGCCCGACGTCAACACATTGACCCGCAATGCCGCAAAGCAGGCGTACGAGACCGCGGGCGTCGATCCTCAGGATCTCGATCTCGTCGAGCTGCACGACTGCTTCGCGACCGCCGAGCTGATCCACTACGACAACTTGCAGCTTTGCGCGCCGGGTGAGGCCGGCAAATTCATCGACGAGCGCGGCCCGTGGCACGACGGCAAGATCCCGGTGAACGTGAGTGGCGGCCTGATTTCCAAGGGCCACCCGATCGGTGCAACGGGCATTGCCAACGTGTTCGAGGTGACGACGCACTTGCGCGGCGAGGCCGGCGACCGTCAGATCGAGAACGCCAAGGTTGGGCTCACGCACGTCATCGGGCTCGGCTCGGCGTGCGGCGTCCACATCCTCGAGAAGGCCGCCGTGTGATGCTCGCGGAAGGCGCCGCTGCCCCTGACTTCGACGTTCCCGATCAGGATGGCAATCCGGTTCGGCTCTCGGAGCAGCGCGGCCGCTGGGTGCTGTTGTGGTGGTACCCAAAGGCCGACACCCCCGGCTGAACGATTCAAGGCAAGGGCCTGCGTGACCAGGCCCAAGAATTCGAAGCGCTCGGGTGCGAGATTCTCGGCATCAGCTTCGACACACCGGCGGAGAACAAGGCGTTCCGCGACAAGTTCGACTTCCCGTTCCGTCTGCTCGCAGACCACGACGAACAGGTCGGTGTCGAGTACGGCACGCGCGATCCCGGGACCGACAAGGTTCACTTTGCCAAACGGATCGCGTACCTCATCGATCCCGACGGCGAGATCCGCAAGGCGTACAGGGTCGGAGACGTCAACACGTTCGCCGGCGAGGTGCTCGCGGATCTACGGCAGCTGCAGAGCTGAGCGGCAAGTTCTTGCGACACAGGACGACCGATCCGGTCGC
Source organism: uncultured Actinomycetes bacterium (assembly GCA_963837155.1). GTDB lineage: Bacteria > Actinomycetota > Acidimicrobiia > IMCC26256 > PALSA-610 > DASQHW01. Next base: position 387,067 of record CAWIMB010000002.1, read on the forward strand.
CGGGTGTCGCAAAAACCTTCACACCGACGTCCAGCCGCCGTCGATGCAGACGACCTGGCCGGTCATGAAGCTGCTCGCGTCGCTCGCGAGGAAGAGCAGCGCGCCGTCGAGCTCGTGGGCTTCACCGCCGCGGCCCATCGGCGTTCGCTGTTCGAGCCAGCGTTCCGAGCGCTCGTCACCGAACATGACGCCTTCGGTCATCTCGCTGCGAAACCATCCGGGGGCGAGACAATTCACCCGCACTCCTTTGCGCGCCCACTCCGCGGCGAGCTCGCGCGTGAGATTCACGAGCCCACCCTTGGACGCCGCGTAGCCCGCCTCGGGGATCTGGCCGACCCCGACGAGGCCCCATAGTGACGCGACGTTCACGATCGTTCCGCCGTCGCCCGACCCGACCATCGCTCGTGCGCACTCCCGTGCGAGCTCGAAAGGAGCGACGAGGTTGACGCGCAGTGTTGCCGTGAACTTCTCGGTGGTCTCGTCGAACGCCGGCGTCGGATCACTGGTGCCGGCGTTGTTGACAAGGATGTCGACGCGGTCGTAGTGCGCGAGTGCAGCCGTCACGAGCGCCGCCGGCGCGCCGACCTCTGCGAGGTCGCACGCGATGGGGAGCGCGTCCCGCAGCTCGCCTGCAAGCTCCTCGAGTCGCTCGACCCTCCGTGCCGCGACGACGACGCGTGCACCGGCCGCGTCGAGCACGCGAGCAAATCGAGCGCCGAGCCCCGCGCTCGCTCCGGTGACGATCGCAACTTTGCCGTCGAGCCGGAACGGCGAGATCGGGTCAAGTGCCACGGCGCCAGAATCTATGCAACATTGTTGATCCGCCGAGCGTCGTTGCTCCGGACGAGGGGGAAGAGGCGGACATGGGACTTGGAGCACCGGAACTCCTGATCGTCTTGGTCTTTGTCGGGCTGATTCCGTTGATCCTCGGGATCATGACGGCGGTCGATGCCGCGGGACAGCCCGAGTGGGCCTTTGAACGTGCGGGCACGAGCAAGACCCTGTGGATCGTGTTGCCGCTCGTCGGCTTCTTCGTGTGCGGGCTGATCACGATCGTGGCCGCGATCGTCTGGTACTCGTCGGTCAAGCCCCGGGTGGTGGCGGCTGCGCGAGCCGCGTAGCGTCCACCGCGTGAGCGACGACATTCGACCTTTCCGCATCGAGGTTCCCGACGCGGTGCTCGACGACTTGCGCGAGCGCCTCGTCCGCACCCGCTGGCCCGACCAGATCCCCGACAGCGGCTGGGGATACGGCACCGAACTGGCGTATTTGCAAGATCTCTGTGACCACTGGGCTTCGAAGTTCGATTGGCGTGCTCAAGAAGAGCGCTTCAACCGCTGGCCGCATTTCCTCACCGACATCGATGGCCAGCAGATCCACTTCATCCACGCGCGCTCCGACAACCCGAATGCGTTGCCGTTGATCATCACGCACGGCTGGCCCGGTTCGGTCGCCGAGTTCTTGGACGTCATCGAACCACTCCGCGAGACGTTCCATGTCGTCGCGCCCTCGCTGCCGGGATACGGCTGGTCGGGCGTGACGACCGAACCCGGCTGGGACGCGCAGCGGGTTGCGGAGGCATGGAAGACGTTGATGGCACGCCTGGGCTACGAACGATACGGCGCGCAAGGAGGCGACTGGGGTGCAATGGTGAGCGCGCGCCTCGCGGCGATCGACGCCGAGCACATGGTCGGCCTCCACTCGAACATGTTGCTCGCGTTCCCGGCCGACGCGAGCAAGGTGCAGTTGAACGAACAGGAGACCGCCGACCTTGCGGCCGCGGGCGAGTTCATGACGCGCGGTGCCGCCTACCAAGAGATTCAGGGGAAGAACCCGCAGACGCTCGGCTATGGCCTCACCGACTCACCGGCGGGGCTCGCGGGCTGGATCATCGAGAAGTTCTGGGCGTGGACCGACAATGACGGCAGCCCCGAAGACGCGGTCACCCGCGAACAACTGCTCACGAACCTCACCGTCTATTGGGTGACGAAGACGATCAATTCGTCGATCCGCCTCTACTGCGAATCGCAGCGCGGCCGGAACTTCGGGCCGAACGACGAGTTCGTCAGCGTGCCGACCGCGGCCGCGGTGTTCCCGAAGGAGATCTTCCGGATTCCGGAGGCGTACGCCGCCGCCCGCTACAACCTGGTGCGATACACCCGCTTCGACCGCGGCGGCCACTTCGCCGCGCTCGAAGAGCCAGACTTACTCGTGCAAGATGTCAAAGAGTTCTTCGCCGGTCTCAGATGAGGTGGCCTGATGCATGATCTGGTGATCAAGGGTGGGACGGTCGTCGACGGGACCGGCGCACCCGCGCGCACGGCCGACGTCGCGATCACCGACGGCGTCGTCACCGACGTCGGCAAGGTCGGTGGCCGCGCCCACACCAAGATCGACGCGGATGGCGCGCTCGTCACGCCGGGCTTCGTCGACGTGCATACCCACTTCGACGGACAGGTGACCTGGGATCCGTTGCTGACGCCGAGTTGCTGGCACGGCGTGACCACGATCGTGATGGGCAACTGTGGCGTCGGCTTCGCGCCCGCCAAGCCCGACAAGCACGAATGGCTCATCGGCCTCATGGAGGGCGTCGAGGACATCCCCGGAGCTGCGTTGTCCGAGGGCATCGACTGGTGTTGGGAGCACTATCCCGAATACCTCGACGCGGTCGACGGCGTCGACAAGATGCTCGACGTCGGCGCGCAGGTGCCGCACGGCGCGGTGCGTGCGTACGTGATGGGGGAGCGGGGCGCGAAGAACGAACCCGCGACACCCGACGACATCGAAGCAATGGCGCGCATCGTGCGCCAGGGCATGGAGGCCGGCGCACTCGGTTTCTCGACGAGCCGCACGATCGCGCACATGGCGATCGACGGCGAGCCAGTGCCTGGAACGTTTGCGGCCGAGGACGAGCTGTTCGGCATCGGCCGTGTGCTCGGCGAGCTCGGCACCGGCGTGTTCGAGCTCGCGCCGGCGGGTGCACTCGGCGAGGACCTGGCCGCACCGGAGCGCGAGATGGCGTGGATGCGCAAGCTCGCGGGCGCGATCAAGCGGCCCGTGACGTTCGCGCTCACACAGAACGACCACGATCCGGAATCGTGGCGGCTCATGCTCGAGCTGTGCGCGCAGGCCGCGACCGAAGGCGCGCCGGTCCGGCCGCAGGTCGCGGGCCGGCCGGTCAGCTTGCTGCTCGGACTCCAGACGTTCCACCCGTTCGCGTACTGCCCGTCATGGGCGCCGCTGCACGGGCTGTCACCCGCCGACAAAGCGCGGGCGATGCACGACCCGGCATTGCGGGCCAAGCTGCTCGCCGAGGTCGACGCCGCGATCGCGCCGATGCGGCAATTCCTCGACCCCGAGCGTGCGTTCCCGATGGGAGCGACACCCGACTACGAGCCCAAGCCCGATCACAGCATCGCCGTACTTGCACGCGCACACGGCCAGGATGTGATGGAGCTGTACTACGACGTGCTCACAGAGGACGATGGCTTCGCGCTCGTGTTGCGGCCCTTGCTCAACTACACCAACTTCTCGCTCGATCCCGTGCGCGAGATGCTGCTGCACCCGACGAGTGCGTGGGGACTGGGTGACGGCGGCGCTCACTGCGGCACCACCTGCGATGCCAGCACGCCGACGTTCATGCTCGCCCACTGGACCCGAGACAGAGATCACGAACTCCTGCCGCTCGAATGGATCGTCAAGAAGATGACTGCCGACACCGCGTCGATGTACGGACTCGGCGATCGTGGTGAGCTCGTGCCGGGGAAGGTCGGCGACGTGAACGTCATCGACTACGCGCACCTGCAGTTGGAACGGCCGGTGATGGTGCACGACCTGCCCGGAGACGGACGGCGGTTCGTTCAGCGGGCGCGCGGCTACGTCACGACGGTCAAGTCAGGTGAGGTCGTGCTCTGCGACGGCGACGACCAGGGTGCGCGACCGGGCAAGTTGCTACGCGGCGCGCGCTAAGAAGCGTTACACGCCTGGTTTCCAGATCATCAGGAACAGGATCACTACGACGTTGATGCTGAGGATCGGCCCACCGATCGCGAGGCGCCTGCCCATCTCTTGGATCTCGGCGACTTGCGGCGGTGGGCCACCGGTGGGCGGCGGACCCTGCTCCATCTCGACCATGAGCTCGCGGATGCGCGCCGCGGACGGACGCATCACCGCGTGCGAGATCCCGATCGCAGCCGCGTACAGCACGAGGGCGAGCCAGAGCCACGTCTGGGAGAACTTCCACACCTCGTCGCTCGCGACGACGAGCAGGATGCCGAAGACACCCATCGCGTAGATCACGTACGTGGCGATCTCCGAAACGAACGTGTTCGCTTCGAGCACCGCCCGCCCGGAGGGGCCCGGACGCTGCCGCGTTTGAGCTCCGTAGAGCCCATTCAGCATGACCCCGCCCAACCCGACGATCGCGCTGAGGATGTGCAGCACGAGCAGGAACTTGTAGATACCTGAGTTCACGCCACCGAAGGCAAGCACGAGCGCAGATTTCAGCACACGGCGCGGCTTACAGGGTGGACGTTACGAGTCGCCGAAGCTGAGGCCACCGATGTTGAGCTTGGTTCCGCTGCTGCTCTCGCCGTTGCTTGGCATGTACGGCGCGAGCGCGCCGGCGAGGTTCTGGAGTGGCAACGTCTGCAGCCAGATCTTGCCGGGCCCGGTGAGCTTGGCGAGGAAGAGCGCGTCGGCACCGAACAACATGTTCTTGATGCCCTTCACGCGTTCGATCTCGAATGACACCGACCCTTCGAACAAGGCGACGTGCCCGGGGTGCACCTTCATCACCTCGCCGGGCGGCAGGTCGTACTCGACGATCTCGCCGTCGATCTCGATCCACGCATCGCCGGTGCCCGTCACGCGCTGGAGGATGAAGCCTTCGCCACCGAAGATGCCGGCGCCGAGCTTCTGCTGAAAGCCGATGTCGAGGTTCACGCTCGGCACGCCGCACAGGTAGCCGTGCTTGTGCACCATGTACGTGGTGTTGCCGTCGAGTTGCAACGGCATGATGTGGCCGGGCACCTTCGTCGCGAACGCGACCATGCCCCGCGCTGCTTGCGCGGTGTACTCGGTCATGAACAGCGACCCGCCGCCCAAGCTCCGTTTCAAGGCGCCGAACACACCCTTGGCCCCCGCCTTGCCGGTCGCGGTGTGGAGCTCGACGGAGTTCGTCATCCACGACAGCTCGCCACCCTCGGCCACCACCGACTCGCCCGGTTCGAGGCCGATTTCGAGCACCGGCATCGTCGTCCCAATGATCTTGTGGTCCATCGTCATCTCCTGCGTCGTTCGCCTCCTCTCGTCAGCCCGAGGGGCGTTCTTGAGGGATCCGAAGCACCGTTGGGCATTCGTGCAGTAAAACGACACACATATGACGGATCTCGCGGACTTCGCCCGGGTCGCGGGTGCCGATCAGGGCCTCTGCATCGTCGCCACCGCCCGCGCAAATGGCACGGTGCAGGCGTCGCTGGTGAACGCCGGCACGATGCGGCACCCGGCGCGCGACGCCGACGTCGCGGTGTTCGTTGCTCGTGGCCGAACTCGCAAACTCGCGAACATGCGCGCGCGCGCCCGGCGATGACGGTGGTCGCGCGGGCCGGCTGGGAGTGGGTCGCGGTCGAAGGTGAGGCCGAGCTGATCGGCCCCGACGACTCCTACGCCGGTGTCGACGCCGAGACGCTGCGCCGCCTCCTGCGCGAGGCCTTCCGCGCGGCGGGCGGCACGCATGACGATTGGGACGAGTACGACCGCGTCATGGCCGAGGATCGTCGCACAGTCGTGCTCGTGACGCCTTCCCGTGTGTATTCCAACGGCTGAGCGAGCAAGGATGTCGGAATGAGCAGCGGCGAGCATCCGTTCCGCGTGGGTGTGTTGACGCCGATGCCTTCCGAGCAGCGGCCCGTGGTCAAGGCGATGTCCTTGCAGCGCGCCGACAAGGAACATCTCTATCGCGGCAACGTCGGTGGCGCCGAGGTTGTCTCCGGCCGTACCGGCATGGGCCTGAGCCTTGCCCGGGAAGCGACCGCGCGTTTGCTCGACACCGTCGACGTCGATCACGTGATGGTTGTCGGTATTGCCGGGGGAATGGGGCCGAGCAAGGTCGGTGACCTCTTGTTTCCCGAAGTCGTCGTCAACAAGCACACGGGCGCGGAGTTCAAGCCGACGCCGCTTGGTGGCATCACGTCGCGCGGGAAGCTCATGTCACACGACGACTTCGACATGGGTCCCGACGCGCATCGGCGATACGTCGACGAAGGCTTCATTGCAGTCGACATGGAGACCGCGGCGGTCGCCGAAGTGTGCGAGCAACGCGGGGTCTCGTGGTCCGCGGTACGGGTGATCAGTGACCTCGTCGGTGTCACACCCGGAGACGTCATCGGTCTGGCAAACCCGGATGGGACGCCGAACGTTGGCGCGTCGATCCGCTATCTCGTCACCAAGCCGTGGCGGATCCCGAAGCTCGTCCGGCTTGCCAAGGAGTCAGTCCAGGCGGCGAACGCCGCGGCGAGCGCGGCGGCCCGAGCCGTACGAGAACGCTGACGGTCATACCGGTTCGAGTGGGCGGTGCGGCCCGGCCGGCAGCTCGACCGCGATGCGGTCACCGGGCCGGACGTCGCCGCTCGCGATCACCACGCTCATCACGCCGGACTTGCGGACCAAGTCGCCCCGCTCGTCGTGCTCGACGACGGCCGATTTCAGCCCGGCCTGAAGGCCGTCGAGCTGGCCGCAGGGATTGCGTAACCCGGTGATCTCGACGATCGCGGTGTCGCCAAGATGGAGCCGGGTACCGGTCGGTAGGGCGGGCAGTCGCACGCCGCGCGTCGTGATGTTCTCGCCCATCTGTCCTGGTAAGACGTCGAATCCGGCCACGCGCAGCTCCTCGTGCAGCTCGGCGTGGATGAAGTGGACCTGGCGCAGGTTCGGTTGCGTGGGGTCGCGCGCAACCCGCGACCGGTGCTTCACGGTCGGGCCGGCGTGCGCGTCGCCCTCCACACCAATGCCCGCGATGAGCCGCACGTGGTTGCGCTCGTGCTTCGTGAAGGTGTGCGCGGCATTGGAGCTCACGGCAGTTACCACGCCGGTCTCACATTCGCGCACGGCGCCACGCTATGCGGTTGTGCTGCGTGACCGGGCGCAATAATTTCGGTGCCGGGCAGAACCGAAGCTGCAGTCAGGGCGACGCAAGTGACGAGTGTGCAACCCGGCGCGGACGTGCCGCCGATTCGTTACGGCAGCGGTACGCGCTTTCGAACGTTGTACGAGCTCACAACGCGGTTGGTGCGCGCGTCTCACACGGACGATGTCGTGCGCATCTTTCTCGACGAGGCGCTCCCGAGCATGGGCGCGACCGCCGGCGCGTTCCATCTCCTCATCGGCGACGAACTGGTGATGCGCGGGCACATCGGCTGGCCCGCCGCGCAGGCCGATGAGTATCTCAACGTGCCGTTGTCCGTCGACATGCCCGCGACGATGGTCGCGAGGACGGGCGATGGCGTCTTCATCGGATCTCGGGAAGAGATGGCCCTCCACTACCCGGACATGCTCGCGGTGCAAGAGCAAGTGCACGACCACGCGTGGGTGATCGTTCCGGTCGCCGGGTCCTCCGGTGTGCGAGGTGTCGTCGGGTTCTCGTTCGCGGAGCCGCAGGTGTTCGACCACGCGGACCAAGAGGCGCTGCATCATCTCGGCTACCAGCTCGGCCAGGCCCTCGATCGGGCGCAAGAGCTCCAGCGGGCGGAGGAAGACGCGCTCGCACTGCAGCATGGATTCCTGCCCCACGCACTTCCGCGGGTGCCCGGCTACCGCTTCGCGGCGTCGTATCGACCGGCCGACGCACCCGTCGGCGGTGACTGGTACGCCGCGTTCGACGTTCCCGACCACGGGCTCTACCTCGTCGTCGGTGACGTCGCGGGTCGCGGCATGCCGCGCCGCCGAGGCGATGAACCAGCTGCGCTTCGCGGCGTGGGCGTACGGTTGGGAAGGTCACTCGCCCGGGCGCGTGCTGTCGCTCGTCAGCCGCCTGGCGGCCGGCCAGTACGACCTCTTCGCAACTGCGCTCGTCGTGCAGCTCGAGCCGTCGTCCGGTCGGTTGCGATACGCGGTCGCGGGACATCCGCCGAGTGTCGTCGTCGAGGACGGGCGCGCACGTCTGCTCACCGACCTGGTCGGGCCACCGCTCGGGATCACCGACACGTTCGAGTATCAGGATGCGACCGACGTGCTCGCGCCCGGATCCACGATCGCGTTGTATTCGGACGGTGTCATCGAGCGCCGCTTCGAGCGGCTGGACGCGGGGATTGAGCGCCTCGAGAAGGCACTCGTCGCGAGCGGCAGTGACGTCACGCAAGTGCTGGACCTGTGCTTCACCGGCCTCGACGCCGTGCACGACGACGCCTGCCTCATGATCGTCAAGCGCGACAGCAATGCCCCCTGAAGGAATCCACTGGCCAAAGAACGACAGGTTTGAGCATCAAGCGCTTCACCGTAGGATCCGGCGATGGGACGACTCGACGGCAAGGTTGCACTGATCACGGGCGCGGCGCGCGGGCAGGGAGCAGCCGAGGCGCGGCTGTTTGTCGCCGAGGGGGCGAACGTCATGTTGGGCGATGTGCTCGACGACGACGGCGAGGTTGTCGCCAAGGAGCTCGGCGACCGCGCCGCGTACCGCCATCACGACGTCACGAGCGAGGACGACTGGGACACGATCGTGGCCGCGGCACGGTCACAGTTCGGTCGCGTTGACGTGCTCGTCAACAACGCTGGTGTCTTCAGGATCCTCGGCATGACCGTGACAACGCTCGAGGAGTACATGCGGATCGTGACGATCAATCAGGTCGGCACGTTCCTCGGGATGAAAGCCGTCACCGAGACGATGATCGCCCAGGGGTCGGGCTCGATTGTCAACATCTCCTCGGTGGCTGGACTCACCGGAACGGCTGGAACAATCGCGTACACCGCCAGCAAGTTCGCCGTCAGAGGGATGACGAAGGTGGCGGCGGTCGAGCTTGCCCCGTTCGGGGTGCGGGTCAACTCCGTCCATCCCGGCTTCATCGACACGCCGATGACGCGGGACGCCTTCGCAATTGGCGGCGACGCGACTCTTGATGCAGCTCGGGCATCGGTTCCGAATGGGAAGCTCGGGACCGCCGAAGATGTCGCCCGTCTCGTGCTCTATCTCGCTTCCGACGACAGCATCTACTCGACGGGCTCGGAATTCATTGTGGACGGTGGCATGACCGCGCGGCTCTGAGCCGCGAACCCGCGGCGTCGACGCCTAAAGGCGGGCTCCGGTGAGGTTGACGGGCAGTCGCCGGGGGCCGTTGGCCCAGAACACGGGGACGGGTTCGCGTCGGTACCCGTCGTCGATACGCGCTGAACCGACACGATCCAAGAAAACCTCGAGCGCGACTCGGCCTTCGAGCCGCGCGAGCGACGCGCCGGGGCAGACATGAGGGCCGCCACCGAAGGCAAGGTGGTCCTTCGCGCTTGGGCGATCGAGGCGGAACTCGTTGGGGTCGTCGTAGGTTCGCTCGTCGCGGTTAGCGGAGGCGAGTCCGAAGCCGACCTTGACTCCGGCGGGGATCGTGACCCCGTCGATCACGGCGTCCTTGAGACAATCGCGCATCAGCACGTGGATCGGTGGATCGTGGCGAAGTGACTCCTCGACGACGGTCGCCACGAGGTCCTGCTCGGCGTGCAATCGCGCAAAAAGGGCTTCGTCGGTGCACACCGTCTCGAGCATGTTCGCGATCAAATGCCGCGTGGTCTCGTTCCCGGACATGAGTAAGAAGGCGAGTTGTGTGCGCATCTCGAGATCAGTGAGATGCTCGCCATCCACACTGGTGTTGATGAGCCGAGTGACGAAGTCGTCCGGTGGATCGGCCGAGGCTTTGCGTTCGGCGATCATCGCGTCGAGGTAGGCCGTAAAGTCGGGCGCGACGCCGGCCAGGCCCTCGCCGTCGGCTCCGTCCTCGCGGCGGTTCTTCGTTGCGTACGCGGACTGCACGACGATGTCGGACCACTCGGCGAAGCGAGCGTGATCCGCCGGATCGACGCCGAGGAGATGCGCGATCACGGTGGCGGGGATCGGTGTGACGTAGTCGGCCACAAGATCGCCTCCGCCGCACGCGACGATCCGGCCGAGCAGTTCGTTGCACAACGCTCGGACGAATGGCTCCACTCGGGTGATGCGATGTTGCGCGATCGCCGAGTTGATGATCCGACGGATCTTGCCGTGCCGCGGTTCGGGAATCTCGCTGATGAGTTGTTCCTCGGAAGGGACCACTACGCCGGCGGCGCGGAAACTCGCCTGGAACACCTCGATGTTCTTCGTGGCCGCGAGCACATCGTCGTGACGGGCGAGGAAGTAGGCGCCCGATGGCGTCCGTGCGACCGGGCATGCGTCGCGCAGCTCAGCGAGAACCTCATAAGGCACGCCCGCGGAAGCATTGAGCGGGTCAGCAACCATCGACGTGCATCTTCCCACGGCGCGGCTTCTGTGTGTTGATGCCAGACTGAGAGCGGCGCTTTGGGCCGTGCAGCACGACGTCATCGCAGGACCAGGTGCGAGGGCGGCGGCGTGTCAAGCCGCGCCGCCGCCCTCGGCCGTCAACGCGGCTCGGAGTTCGGTGATCAGATCCTGCGGGCAGCGCGTGACCTTGTTCCACGTCGCGAAGACAATCCGGTAGCCGTGCCGAGCGGGGACGCTCCACTTCTCGTTGTCGTGCTCGAAATCGCTCGCGTCGTCGTGCCAGCGGCGGCCGTTGGTTTCGAGGATCGTGCGGGTCCGTTGGAAGGTGAAGTCGAAGAAGTACGTCTTGCCGTTCCACTGGAGGGGGAACTCACGCACGAAGTCGGTGATGCCGTTCGCCACGAGCAATCGGCGGGTCTTGACCTCCAGCGTCGAGCGTGAGGGATGTACCGGATCGAGTTCGTCGAGCAACGATCGCAATGACCCGACACCCGGACGGCCCGCCTTTCCGTAGCGCCGCAAGTACGCGCGCAACGCAGGTACCGACGTGAGCTGCCGCCGCCGCGCGTCCTCACACGCGATTTCGAATGCTTCGGCATCAAGGGACGCAGCCAGCGCAACGAGGGTGGGCTCGACGCCAGTCACGCGTATCCCACGCACCGTTCTGATCATTATCGCCGCGGGGTCGCAGCGGTGCGTTATGACATCCGGTGATCGAAGGTCTCGAGAAGACGCGATCTCCGGCCTCGCGGCTCGTACTCCCTCGAGTCGGTAGACCTCGCCGGCCGACTCGCCCGCACCCGCAGCATCGTCACCGGCCCATAAGAGGGCGGCGCGGAGCGCGATCTCGTTCGTCCGGGGGAGCGCGGCCATGCGGTACGTATCCGGAAGTTCGCGAACGACAACACCTGCTTTGACGAGGGCCGTGAGCTCCTTTCGCGAGATGCCGAGATGTACGGCTTCCTGACCGCGAAAGATGCGCACCTTTGACAGCCGACCGAGAGCTTCTTTGGGCATTGGCTTCCCCTATTGGGAACTCACGGCCCAAAGAACGGGCCGGCGGTTGGGGGAAGGTGCGAGGTTGAGTACGCCCCCCGGGACTCGAACCCGGAACCTGCAGATTAAGAGTCTGATGCTCTAACCAGTTGAGCTAGGGGCGCGGGAATCGCACATCGTAGCTGACCACCTCGTATCTTTCCCGTGTGGACGTGGTGATCAGCGGTGCGCATGGGCTCATCGGCTCGGCCTTGTGGACATCGCTGCGAGCGGATGGACATCGGGTCTTGCGCCTCCGCCGCGGCGGAGTCACCGACGACGACGAGATCGGCTGGGACCCCGAGGCCGGGCGCATCGACGCGCCTGCGCTCGAAGGCGTCGACGCCGTTGTGCATCTCGCCGGTGAAGGTATCGGTGAACACCGGTGGACCGACGAGCAGAAGCAACGCATCCGCGACAGTCGCGTCGCGCGGCACGTCCGTGCTCGCGGCCGCAGTTGCAAGTCGCGAGCACAAGCCGCGCGTGTTCGTGTCCGCGTCGGCGATCGGTTACTACGGCAACCGGGGGACGAGCTCCTCACCGAGAAGAGCGACCCCGGCGACGACTTCCTCGCTGAGGTTTGTCAGGCATGGGAAGGCGAGACGCAACCCGCGATCGACGCCGGCGTGCGTACGGTGAAGATCCGCAGCGGCATTGTTCTCGACGGCGATGGTGGCGTACTCACGCGCATGCTCTTGCCGTTCAAGCTCGGCATCGGGGGGAAGCAAGGTTCGGGCAAGCAATGGATGAGTTGGATCACCCTCGACGACGAAGTCGCGGCCATACGCGCCACCATCGACGACGAACGCTTCCGCGGACCCGTCAACCTCACCGCGCCGAATCCGGTGACGAATCATGAGTTTGCGCAGACGCTCGGGCGCGTCTTGCACCGCCCGACGATTCTGCCGACGCCGATGCTGCCGCTCAAGCTCCGTTATGGGCCCGAGCTCGTCGAGACGCTGCTGCTCGTGAGCCAGCGGGTGCTTCCCGCGGAGCTCGAAGCGAACGGCTTCGGTTTCCGTTACCCCGTGCTGGAGCCGGCGCTCGAGATGATCCTGCGTCACTGATGCGCCTCTGGATCGACACCGATGTTGGCGACGATCCGGACGACACAGTGGCCCTTTGGTGTGCAGCGCGATCGTCCGACGCCCAACTCGTCGGTGTGAGTACCGTCGACGGCGACGTCGCCCGTCGCGCCGCGTTCGCCGCCGAACTCCTCCCCGGCGTCGAGGTCTGCGCGGGACCACCGTCTGTCGCGCAGCTCGCCCTCGCTGACGTCCTGGTCGGCATCGGGCCGTGGACGCACATCGCGAGCCTTGCCGATGCGCACACGCTCCCTCGGCGCGTGGTGTTGATGGGAGGTGCTCTCGGTCGAGTCCGGCACCGAGGAAGGTGGCAGACCGTTGAAAGCAACGTGTCTCGCGATCCGAAGTCGGCAGCACGCGCCTCCTCGCGACCGTTGGCAGCCTCATCGTCGTGCCGCTCGACGCGACCGCGCACTTGCACGCGCACCCCAAGGACGAGCGTGTGCTCGTCGAACACATCCCGCATCTTGGCGAGCAACTCGAGGCATGGCGGGCGGAGCACGGCGACTTGCCCCTCGTCCTCCACGATCCGGCGACAGTGATGATCGGACTCGGCGAGCGGATCGCCCGTACGGAGAGCCGGCGTCTGCAGGTCCTCCCCGACGGAACCATGCACGCGTCGATCGCCGGCCCTCTCCAGCACGTCGTCGCCCATATTGACGCAGACGCGACACGCAGCGCGTGCGCGCGCTCGCATCAAAAGGGTGACTGAGGGGATTCGAACCCCCGGCCTTCGGGACCACAACCCGACGCTCTAACCAACTGAGCTACAGCCACCAGGCTCTGCGCAGCCGAGCCACGCAGGGCGCTCATTGTAGAGGGCCGGCGCTTGTGAACACTTCCGGAACGAACGCCACCTGGTACCCGCCCGCTCGCGCCTGGGCAGTACCGTGACCGACTTCCGCACGCCCTCGGCTAGGAGGTGGGAGTGGACGCATCCGGAGTCGGACGGCACGCCATCTGTGAGTTCTGGGGTGCGCGGCACCTCAACTCCGTTGAGAAGGCCGACCAGGCGCTGCGGGACGCGGCGGTCGCGGGGAGGGTCACGCTCATCGACGTGTTCGTGCATCAGTTCGCGCCGCATGGCGTCTCGGGCATCACGATGATCGCCGAGAGCCACCTCGCCATCCACACCTGGCCGGAGTACGGCTACCTGGCGGCCGACTTCTTCACGTGCGGGGAGAACGCCGACGTCGATGCCGCACTCGAGGTGCTGCGAGCCGCGTTCGAGGCCGAGCATGTCGAGTGCCGGTACCTCGCCCGCGGCGTGCCGCCGGATCTCACCCGCCGTTTCGAGGAGCACGAGCCCGGAAGCGCATCGCACGCCGCGTACGACGTGATGCAAGTACTCGAGCAACGCCGTACCGAGTTCCAGGAGATCATGCTGTTCGAGGCGCCCCGTCTGGGCCGCGTGCTCGCGCTCGACGGCATCGTGCAGATGACCGACCTCGACACGTACGTGTACCACGAGATGCTGGCGCACCCCGCGCTGTTCTCACACCCCAGCCCCCGTGATGTGGCGATCGTGGGCGGTGGCGATGTGCACCTCGTCGCCGAGGTGCTCAAGCATCCAGAGATCGAGCGCGTCTTCCTGCTGGAGCTCGACGAAGAGGTCGTGCAGGTCGCCCGTAAGCACTACGAAGTCGCGCGCGTCGCGCTCGCCGATCCGCGTGTCGAAGTGCGGCCGAGCGACGCGTTCGAGTCGGTTGGCGAGTTGCAAGGCGAGCTCGACGTGATCATGGTCGACCTCACCGACCCGATCGGCCCGGCGGCTCGGCTGTTCGAAGACGAGTTCTATGCCGTGTGCCAATCGTCACTGCGCGACGACGGCTTCCTCGTTGCCCAAACGGAATCGATCCACTTCCATCCCGAAGTGGTGCGCAACTGCTTCACGACTCTTGCCCGACGATTCCCGCACACCGATCTCCTGTGGACGGCGATCGCCACGTATCCCGGCGCGTTCTGGACGTTCAGCATCGCGTCGAAGATGCACGACCCGCGCGTCGTACGACGGCGCCCGGAAGTTTCGACGCGGCTCTATGACGTCGACGCCCACGACTGGTACTTCGTACCGCCGCCGGTGCGTCAGAAGCTTCTCGGCATCTGAGTCTCATACGTTGAAGGTGACGGCCGTCACACTCGTATGCCGTTCGCGTTGTGACTTGGATCTCAACGCCGCCACAACGCATCGAGTTTCGGGGGGACGAAGGCGATACGACCTTCGTGAAACTGCAGAGCCATCGCGCCCGTCATGGAGCTCCCCGCCGGCAGTGGCCGCGCGCGGTCAGCCTCATCGCCGCCCTCGCAACGATCACACCGGTGATCGCCGCGACCTCGGCCCACTTCGCGGCCGCCGAGGACACCGACCCGGCCGCCTACCCGGAGTGCCAGATCGTCGAGACGCCCGGGTACCCGAACACGCAGCAGGCAATCGCCGATCACATCAACAATCGGTCGTCGGTGTACCAGTCCGCCACCGCGATGGGCGCGCAGGAGTTCTACCGCGCGCGGCTTTTACGGCCAGGGCGTCGATGTGGCGCTGATCGACTCGGGTGTGCAGCCGGTGAAAGGTCTCGACGGCACGAACGTCGTGCACGGTCCGGACCTGTCCTTCGAAGCACAGTCGCCCTACGCCCACCTCGACACCTACGGGCACGGCACGCACCTTGCGGGCATCATCTCGGGCCGAGATGGCACAGCGCCTGCGAACCTCGCGGCCGGCACGCCGGTCTTTGGATATCGGGTCTCGCCGGTCGATTTGGACAACCCCACGCTCAAGTTCCGGGGTGTCGCGCCGTTCTCGCGGACCGTCAGCGTCAAGGTGGCCGACTCCACTGGCGCCACCGATGTGACCCAGGTGATCGCCGGCATCGACTGGGTGGTCCGCCACAAGAACGACAACGGCTTGAACATCCGGGTGATCAACTTGTCGTACGGGCTGAACGCCGATGACGACTGGAAAGTTGACGCGCTGAGCTACGCGGTTGAGCAGGCATGGTTGAAGGGCATCGTCGTGGTGGCCTCGGCCGGCAACGGCGGCAAGACCGGTGCCTACGGCGCCCAGATCAAGTCGAGTCAGGCAGGCGGGCTCGCCTCGCCCGCCTACAACCGTGACATCCTCGCGGTTGGCGCCTACGACGTGGCGACCGGCCTGGCCGACTTCTCGAGCACCGCCAGCGTGGCCAACACCCGGGCGCCGGATGTGGTCGCCCCCGGCCACTCGATTTTGAGCCTGTACGACCCCGGCTCGACCCAGGAAGCGGAGATCCTCCAGGACTGCGCGAACACGCGTGCCGTGAACCAGCCCTGGACGCAGCCGGTCACCGGTGACCTGCGGTTCGTGAAGGGCAGCGGCACGTCGCAGGCCGCGGCGATGGTGTCGGGCGCAGTGGCGCTGATGCTGTCGAAGGACCCGTCGCTCACCCCCGACCAGGTGAAGTTCCTCCTCCGCGGCACCGCGATCCCGATCCCGGGCGCGGCCGGCAAGGACAACAACGGCGAGGGCAAGGTCAACCTCGCGGGCCTCGTCAAGCGCGAGGGCAAGAACTCGATGG
Source organism: uncultured Actinomycetes bacterium (assembly GCA_963837155.1). Classification (GTDB taxonomy): domain Bacteria; phylum Actinomycetota; class Acidimicrobiia; order IMCC26256; family PALSA-610; genus DASQHW01. The sequence continues at coordinate 403,221 of CAWIMB010000002.1, forward strand.
CCCAGAAGACGGGCCTCGTTGTCGCCGGCGGCAGCTTGGACGCGGCCCGGGGCCACGACCCGGTCACGGGTCACCCCAATGTGCTCGAAGCCTCCGACAAGATGGTGGCGCTCCTGCCCAACGGGTGCGACCCGTCGCGAGGAACGGATGACGCGCTGCCCTTCTGCGTGCCCCTCGCGCTGACCGGCGACACCAACATCGCCGGCGAGAAGATCGACATGAAAGCGTTGCAGGGTGCCGAGTCGGGTGGCACGGCCGAGGCCAAGGGGTCGGCGTGGTGCAGCCTGGGCTGGAACGGTTGGGGATTCTGCATCGACAACGTCAACGTCACGGGCAGGGGCCTCCCGACTCCGGGGCGGACCGAGGTGTGGCGGGGCGGCACGTTCCGGGTGAACACCAATTTCGACAACGTCAAACTCTTGGGCCCGGAGCAGGCGGAACGCCAGCTCGTGCTCGGAAGCCCGGGGTGGACGACCGCGGCCGACTGGGCCGGGCACACATGGGTGCCGCACGTGTGGGAGGGCCACAAGTGGGCCGGCCACAAGTGGGTCACCGAGGATTGGGACGGTCACAAGTGGGCGGGTCACAAGTGGGCCGCGGACAGCTGGCTCTCGGCGAACTTCGACGGTCACAAGTGGGCAGGCCACAAGTGGGTCGGCCACAAGTGGGCCGGCAACGCCTGGGTCGACTTCACCTGGTCGTGACCGACGTCACATAAGCGTTTCTTGGTGGGCCGTCGCACGATTGCGACGGCCCACTGCGTTGTGACTTCGATCTCAACACGAGCACGACGCATCAACGCCAGGCGCTGTGTTGGCGATACGACCTTCGTGAAACTGCACAGCTCTCGCGCACGTCATGACGTTCCTCGCCGGCAGTGGACTCGCGCGGTCAGCCTGATCGCCGCGCTCGGCACCCTCACCCCCGTGGTCGCGGCTGCCTCGGCGCACTTCGCCGCCGCGGACGAGGCCGACCCGGCCATGTACCCGGAGTGCCAGATCCAGGCGAACCCGTACTACGGCTTGAACCAGCGGGATGTCCAGAACGACTACATCGGCCCGACGGGGTCGGTGAACCGGGCCGCGTGGGAGATGAACGCGCCGACGTTCTACGGCGGCGGCTTCTACGGCCAGGGTGTGGATGTCGCGTTGATCGACTCGGGTGTGCAGCCGGTGCCCGGGCTCGACGGCAGCAACGTGGTGCACGGCCCGGACCTGTCGCTGGAGGGCCAGTCGCCACTCGCGCACCTCGACACGTTCGGTCACGGCACGCACCTGGCCGGCATCATCTCGGGCGTGGACGGCCCCGTTCCGTCGAAGCTCGAGGCCGGCAGTCCCACGACGTTCGCTGTGCTTCCGTACAACTGGGGCATGACGGAGTGGAAATTCCGCGGTGTCGCGCCGCTCTCGCGCACGGTCAGCCTGAAGGTTGCCGACTCGACGGGCGCGACCGACGTGACCCAGGTGATCGCCGCGATCGACTGGGCTGTACGGCACCGCAACGACAACGGCCTGAACATCCGGGTCATCAATTTGTCGTACGGGTTGACTGTGGATGACGACTGGAGGGTCGACGCGTTGAGCTACGCAGTCGATCAGGCCTGGAAGGCCGGCATCGTCGTCGTCGCTTCGACCGGCAACGGCGGCAGGTTGGGCGCCTATGGCACCACCGCCAAGTCGACCCAGGCCAACGGTCTGTCGTCGCCGGCCTACAACAAGAACATCATCGCGGTCGGCGCGTTCGACCCGGGCACGGGTTTGGCTGACTTCTCGAGCACAGCCAGTGCGGTCAACACCCGGACGCCGGACGTGGTCGCACCGGGCGCGTCGATCCGCAGCTTCTTCGTGCCCGGTTCGACGGCCGAAGAGGAGATCAGCCAGGACTGCGCCAACGCCAAGGCGCTCGGCCAGGCCTGGACGTCGCCGGTCAACGGTGACTTGCGGTTCGTGAAGGGCAGCGGCACCTCGCAGGCCGCCGCCATGGTGTCGGGTGCGGTGGCGCTGATGCTGTCGAAGGACCCGACGCTCACGCCCGACCAGGTGAAGTTCCTCCTGCGGGGGACCGCGACGCCGATTCCGGGTGCGAGCGGCAAGAACAACCAGGGTGAAGGCAAGGTCAACCTCGACGGCTTGTACAAGCGCGAGGGCAAGAACTCGATGGCCCAGAAGAACGACAAGGTCGTCGGCGGCAACAACATGGATGCCGCTCGGGGCTATGACCCCGTAACGAAGACGCCGAACGTGCTCGAGGCCTCCGACAAGATGGTCGAGACCAAACCCGGTGCCTGCGCGCCCGACTCGACGATTCCCGAGGCGTGCGTGCCGATGACGCTCACCGGCGACGCCAGCATCGGCGGCGAGAGCTTCGATCTTCCGAAGCTCCAGGGCGCCGAGGGCACCGGACAGGCGTGGTGCAGCAACGGCCTCACGCCAATCGGAATGTGCAACGACTTCATCTCCACGGGGAAGGGGTTCCCCAAGCCGCAGGCGACCGAGGTCTGGCGGGGCGGCACGTTCCGCGTGAACACGAAGTTCGACAACATCAAGCTGCTCGGAAACGAACAGCAAGAACGCCAGCTCGTCATCCAGAGTCCGGCGTGGACGACTGCGGCCGACTGGGCCGGTCACGCCTGGACCCCTCACAACTGGGACGGCCACAAGTGGGCCGGTCACAAATGGGTGACCGCCGACTGGGACGGCCACAAGTGGGCCGGCCACAAGTGGGCGACCGACAGCTGGCTGTCGTCGAACTTCGACGGCCACAAGTGGGCGGGACACAAGTGGGAGGGTCACAAGTGGGCCGGCCAGGCGTGGGTCGACTTCACCTGGTCGTGACCTGCGTCACAGAACGAGTTCTCGGTGGGCCGTCGCATTCGTGCGACGGCCCACTTGCGTTGTGACTTCGATCTCAACGGCGCCCCAACGCATCAACGGAACTTGCACGTATGGCGATACCAACTCCGTGAAACTGCTCAGCCACGTTGCCCGTGAAGAAGCACCCCGCCGCCAGTGGAAGCGCGCCGTCAGCCTCATTGCTGCGCTCGCCACGATGGCGCCGGTCATCGCCGCCACGACCGCGCACCTCGCCGCCGCCGAGGACGCGGACCCGGCGATGTACCCCGAGTGCCAGATCAACGCCAATCCGTACTACGGATTGAACCGGAAGGACATCGAGCAGGACTACATCGGCAACACCGGCTCGGTGAACATCGCGGCGTGGAGCATGGGTGCTCCGAGTTTTTACAGCTACGGCTTCTACGGCCAGGGCGTGGATGTGGCGTTGATCGACTCGGGTGTGCAGCCGGTCCCCGGTCTCGATGGCACCAACGTGGTGCACGGTCCTGACCTCTCGCTCGAGGGTCAGTCGTCGCTCGCCCACCTCGACACGTTCGGTCACGGTACGCACCTCGCGGGGATCATCTCGGGTGTCGACGGCGCGGTGCCGTCGAACCTCGAGGCCGGCAAGTCCGTGTCGAGCTTCGCGGTCTTGCCGTACAACTGGGGCATGACCGAGTGGAAGTTCCGGGGCGTCGCGCCGCTCTCGCGTACGGTCAGCCTGAAGGTTGCCGACTCGACCGGCGCCACCGACGTGACCCAGGTGATCGCGGCGATCGACTGGGCGGTGCGGCACCGCAACGACAACGGCCTGAACATCAAGGTGATCAACCTCTCCTACGGTGTGACCGCGGACGACGACTGGCGCGTCGATGCGCTGAGCTACGCGGTCGACCAGGCCTGGAAGGCCGGCATCGTGGTGGTGGCCTCGGCCGGGAACGGCGGCCGGCTCGGCGCCTACGGCACGCAGGTCAAGTCGATCAATGCGAACGGGCTTTCGTCGCCGTCGTACAACAAGAACATCCTCGCGGTCGGCGCGTACGACCCGAACCAGCCGGGCGGTTTGGCCGACTTCTCGAGCACGGCGAGTGCGGCCAACACTCGGACGCCGGACGTGGTCGCGCCGGGTGCGTCGATCCGGAGCTTCTTCGTACCGGGGTCGATGGCCGAAGAGGAGATCAGCCAGGACTGCGCGGACGCCCGGGCACTGAACCTGCCGTGGAAGTCGCCGGTGAACGGTGACTTGCGGTTCGTGAAGGGCAGCGGGACGTCGCAGGCGGCGGCGATGGTGTCGGGCGCGGTCGCGTTGATGCTGTCGAAGGACCCGTCGCTCACGCCCGACCAGGTGAAGTTCCTGCTGCGCGGTACCGCGACGCCGATCCCGGGTGCGAGCGGCAAGAACAACCAGGGCGAAGGCAAGGTCAACCTCGAGGGCCTCGTCAAGCGCGAGGGCAAGAACTCGATGGACCAGAAGAACGACAAGGTCATCGGTGGCGGGACGATGGACGCCGCTCGCGGTCACGATGCAGTCACCGGGGCCGCGAACGTGCTCGAGGCGTCGGACAGGATGGTGGCGACGAAGCCGGGTGCGTGCGCCGCGAACTCGCTGAACCCCGAGGCGTGCGTGCCGATGACGCTCACCGGCAATGCCAGCATCGGCGGCGAGCAGTTCAACCTCGCGCAGCTCCAAGGCGCCGAGAGTTCGGGCCAGGGATGGTGCAGCAACGGGCTCACGCCGATCTTCATGTGCAAGGACTTCGTGAGCACCGGCAGCGGCTTCCCGAAGCCGCAGGCGACCGAGGTCTGGCGGGGCGGCTCGTTCCGGGTGAACACGCAGTTCGACAACGTGAAGCTGCTCGGGAACGACCAGGCGGACCGTCAGCTCGTGCTCGGCAGCCCGGGCTGGACGACGAACGCCGACTGGGCCGGGCACCCGTGGACGCCCCACAACTGGGACGGTCACAAGTGGGCCGGCCACAAGTGGGTGACGGCCGACTGGGACGGTCACAAGTGGGCCGGACACAAATGGGCGACCGACAGCTGGCTGTCGTCGAACTTCGACGGGCACAAGTGGGCGGGCCACAAGTGGGAGGGTCACAAGTGGGCCGGCCAGTCGTGGGTCGACTTCAACTGGTCCTGAGCACCAAAAAGAACAGCTCTTTGGTGGGCCGTCGCCTTCGGGCGGCGGCCCACTGCGTTTCGCTACTGCGGTACGAACGTGAGCGACAGGTCGAGCGAGCCGTGGTCGTCGACCTTCACCACGCTGGTGTCAGGGCTCTCGATCTTGTAGTCGGCGAGCACGATCGGCGCGTTGCCCACGACCTCGATCTTGGGGCCATCCCAACGAGCCTCGAGCGGGATCGTGATCGTCCGCGTGACGCCGTGCAGCGTCAGCGCACCCGTCGCCGCCAACTGTTCGAGCTTCACGCCCTTCTGCAACGGGGCCGGCAGCACGATCGGCTTCGTGAGCTTGAACGTTGCCATCGGGAACGTGTCGCTCTCGATGCCATGCGTGTGGATGTAGTTGTCGCGCCGGTCGCGGTTGCTTGAGAGCTCGCGCAGGTCCGCCGTCACCCGGGCCGCGGTCACCTTGTTACCCGCGATCGTTGTGGTGCCGTCAACGACCGGTGTACGGCCCACAGCCTCCTTGTGCACGATGTCGCCCGCGAACACTTCGGTCATGCGGTAGCCGACGTACACGGTCTCGCCCCGCGCAACCTTCCATTGGCCGTCGGGCGTCGCGGGCCCGCCGGAATCGACCGGGGCCGACTCGCTCAACTTCGGCTTGGGTGGCGCGCTATCGCCGAAGACGTACCACGCACCGAACGCGACGGCCGCGATGAGCACGACGGCGATGCCGCCGAGCAACCATCGGATGGGGTCTTTCACGGCGGCTTAGGACTTGGCCTCGACGCGGAACGCGCCTCGCATCAGCGGGTGGATCCGGCAGAAGTAGGTGTACGTGCCGGGCGGCAGATCCTTCGGCGTCTCCCACGTGATCTGGCCGTTCGCGGGCGCGCCGTAGTCGGCGAGCTCACCCGAGTCGAACCGCGGCACACCGTCCGCGAGCGGATACGCGATGCCGGTCGACAAGTCGCACGGCGCCTTGCACGACGTGAGCGTGTGCGGGATGCCCTGCTTGGCGTCGTCGTTGCGGTACGTCAGCGATCCACCTTGCTTGACCGTGGGGATCGTCGACGCGTCGGCCATGTCGCCCTGATAGGCGAAGTCCGCGATCGGCAGCACGGTTCCCGACGGCACCTCGCGTGATGGCAGCTTCGTGGTGTCCTGGAAGTGGTCGGGATCTGGCGCGCCACCGTGATTGTCGTTCTCGGAAACGTGACCGTGCGTCAACACGCCCTGCACGTCGACCGGTTTCGTGAACGGGTCGTCGCCGCCGGATGCGCCGTCGCGGTCGTACGCCATCCAGAGCACCATGATGCCCATCGACTCGTACCAGGAGGCGCGCGCGCTGTCGTAGGTCGTGCTCATCGAGAGCACATCGCCCTTCTTCAACGCCACATGCCAGGGGTCGGGGGTCACCGACATCGCGACGTCCCATGACACCGGACCGGCCGGCTCGAAGAACGTTGCCACCGAGGTGAAGAGATGTGCGGTATCGGGCTTGCCGGGCTTGGTGTGACCGGGAAGGCCGGTTGCGCCCTTGCGCGTGAGCCAGAGGTCGTCGTGGAGGCCTCCGGGATGCATGTGACCGCCTGCGAGCAGCAGCACGCCGTCGCCGTCGACGGTCCACTGGTTCTTCGGCGTGCCGCAACTCCGGCGGCGGTAGCCCTGTTCCCCGTGCTTGCACGCATACGGGTCGCCGGCGTCGTCCGGGTAGGTATAGGTGCCGTTCTTGCCGCTGCCTTGGAGCACGTCGAACACCGGATAGATGCTGCCGTTCTGCACGTCCATCCACACGGGCTTGGCGGGCTTGAGCGTCTTGGCGAGTGGCGAGGACATCGGCACGAAGTCGAGGTCGTAGGTCACCCAGACCTTGTCCGGCTTCGACAGCTGGTTGTGCAGCATGTAGTTGAGGAGCCACTTGTCTTTGCTCGCGTCGTACTTGTAGCCGTAGCCGCTTGTCGCGAGCATCCGCGTCTTCTCTTCGCCCGCCGCGAAGAACCGTTCGGGCAAGCCCGGCTGCGTGAGGTCCTTGGCGGCGAGGTTGAGCCACACGCCGTGGTGCAAGTGGATCACGTCGACCGGTGGCACGGTGCCGTCGGCGAAGCGCAGGTTCGTCGACATCCCGATGATGTAGCCGTCTTCTTTCGGTTGCGGGATCGTCCGCGTGTAGCCGATGTTGTTCTGACCCGGAACGATGTCCATCGGCACCTTGAACTTCAGCCGCTCGGCTCCCTCGGGCACGGTGTCGGCAATGACCTGCGTCGCCGGTGTGACGACCGGAGCCGTCGGTTTCGCATCGTCTTTGGGTGCCTGGGTGGCCGTGGTCTTGCCGCCGCTGCCGCTGCATGCGGTCAGCGCGAGGGCACCGACCGCGAGCAGGCAGAAAGCAGACTTCAGGCGAGGAAAGCGCATTCTCCGAGGCTACCCAGAAGTAGGTCCGCGGGATCTTCGCGGCGGTTCTTTCCCGAGGGGTGACTTCTCGTGGCGGCGCCTGCACCATGCAGGCGCCGCCTTCTTCTGTTCCGGCCCAGGCCGCGTCCGGCCGAATCGTGACTTCCATCTCAAAGCATCAAGCAGGGGGTTGCCAAGGGGCGATACCCCCTACGTGAACTGCTGGGCTGGAACGGACATCTCGGTGCCCGTCGTGGGGATCGGTGACTGAAGATGACCGCCGCGACGACCGAAACAGAAGGCATGGAGTCCGGGCGGAGCCTCTCGCTCCGGCCGCTGGCGCTCTGGCTGCTGGCCGCCGGGATGGCAATCGGTGCGGTCGCGCTCCTGCGCTTCGGCGTCGGCTCCGACAAGATCTTCGACAACGCCGTACACATGCCGTGGATCGTCCTGGCGCTGGCGTTCGCCCTCTTCGAGATGCACTCGCTCAATCTCCGGTTCCGGGGCGAGACCCACACCTTCAACCTCAACGAGATCGCGCTGGTCGTTGGCCTGCTCGTCATCTCTCCGTGGCACCTCTTGGTCGCGGAGCTCATCGGCTCGGGGCTGGTGCTCGGATACCGGCGGCTGCCGCCGCTCAAGCTCGCATTCAACATCGGCCAGTCGGCGCTCGCGATCGTCGCCGCGACGATGGTGTTCCGTGCGATCGCCGATCCGGCGCATCCGCTCGGTCCGCGCACTTGGCTCGCTGCCGTTCTCGCACTGAGCGTCTCTGCGCTGATCGCACTCGCCGCAATCACGTTCGCGATCGCGGTGACGCAGGGACGGGTTCCGGTCGCCTCCATCGTCCGCAGCTTCGTGTTCGGTCTGGCCGGCACCGCGGTCAACACGATGCTGGGCCTCGTCGTCGCCATCGTGCTCGACGCGTCGATGCTCGCGGGCGTGCTGCTCGCAGGCCCCATCCTCATCGTGTTCGTCGCGTACCGCGCATACCTCTCCGAGCACTCGAAGAGCGAGGGGCTGCAGTTCCTGTACAAGGCCTCCGAGCTCCTGAGCGGCGCGCGTGACCTCGAGGGCGGCTTGGTCGCACTGCTGGACTTCGCACGCGAGACCTTCCACGCCGAGATCGCCGAAGTCGTGTTGCGCGGTGACGCCGACGAGGCGATCGGCTACCGCACGTGCGCGGGCCCCGGCGACCAGACGTTCCGCCTCGAGCCGGTTGCGCTCGACCACGTTGGTGCGATCCTCGCAGTTGCCGGCGACTCCGGTGACGTGGTGCTGCACCGCCCCACTCCCGGCTCCGAGCTCGCAACCGTCGACGGAATCGCCGTCCACTCCATGCTCGTCGCGACGCTCGCTGATGAGAACGGCGTACGCGGTGGTGTGCTCGTGGCCCGCCCGAACGGCGGCACGGCACAAGCGTTCGACAAGGACGAAGTTCGGCTGTTCGAAACGTTCGCGAACCACTTGGGCACCACGATGGAGAAGAGCCGCTTGAGCACGTCGCTCGCGCAGCTCCGTGCCCTCAAGCAAGAGCTCGCGCACCAGGCGTACCACGACTCACTCACCGGCCTTGCCAACCGTTTGAAGTTCCGCGACCTCGTCGACACCGCGCTCGTCGAAGCCGCACGCGACGGCGGCAAGGCGGCCGTGATGTTCATCGACCTCGACGACTTCAAGACCGTCAATGACACGATGGGTCACGCGGCCGGTGACACGCTGCTCGAAACGGTCGCCAATCGAATCTCTTCGAGTGTCGGCGAGTTCGGTACCGCAGCCCGCCTCGGTGGTGACGAGTTCGCCGTGCTGATGCCCGCGCGTCGCCAACGACTCCGAGGTACGCGCCTGCGCCGACCGCATCCTCGTTGCGCTCGGCGACCCGGTGATGATCGAGGGTCAGTCGGTGATCGCTCAAGCGAGTATCGGTATCGCGAGCCATGTGGGTGCCGCCGACGCCGCCGAGCTGATGCAGCACGCCGACGTCGCCATGTACACCGCCAAGCGAAACGGTAAGGGCCGGTTCGACGAGTTCGAGCCGAACATGAGCCTGACCGTGGCTCGGCGTCACCAGCTGAAGGTCGGCCTGGAGCGCGCGATCGCCGCCGGCGAGTTCGTGCTGCACTACCAGCCGGTGATCGACGTCGCCTCGGGCGGCATCATCGGAACCGAGGCGCTCGTGCGCTGGAAGGACCCGGAGCGCGGCCTCATGCCGCCGTCCGAGTTCGTCGGCGTCGCCGAGGAGACCGGCCTCATCGTGCCGATCGGCCGCTTCGTGCTGCAAGAGGCATGCCGCCAGGCCGCTCAGTGGGCGGAAACGACGCCGGGCCTGCGAGTCTTCGTGAACCTGTCGACCAAGCAGCTTGCGGACGCCGACATCGTCGATGACGTGCGCAACGCGATGACCGGGGCCGGCTTGCTGCCGTCGCAGCTCGTGCTCGAAGTGACCGAGACCGCGATGATGCAGGACATCGACGAGGCGAAGGCGACGTTGCACGCGCTCAAGGAGCTCGGCGTCGACATCGCCATCGACGACTTCGGTACCGGCTTCTCGTCGCTCAGCTACCTGCGGGAACTCCCGATCGACGTGCTGAAGATCGCCAAGCCGATCGTCGACGCGATCTGCGAATCGCAGCAGGACGCCGCGTTCGTCAAGGGCATCATCGAACTGGGCCACGTTGTGGGCTTGAAGGTGATCGCCGAGGGCGTCGAGCACGTCGAGCAGTACGCGCACCTCGTGGACATGGGTTGTGACTTCGTGCAGGGCTACTACTACGCCCCCTCGATGGAGCCGGCGGAGCTCGGTGGCGTTCTTGCCGCCGCGGCGCCGGTCATCGACCGCGACATCGTCGTGGTCCATTCGAACTAGAGCGGCGTTTGTCAAGCGTTTTTCGTGACGCGTGACACGTGGCGCGAACGCTCAATCGCAGCGCTGAGTTCGGCGATATCGATTCCAGCTGCGGGCATGCCGCACTGCTTCGGGCACCCTGGGAGGGCACGTGAAGCGCAATGGGTCGAACGTCAGCGTTGCAGGCCGGGTCCTCGGCCTCGCCCTTGCCACGACGTTGGTCGGTGGCGTCGGCATCAACGCCGCATCCGCGAACAAGGTGAAGTCCGCGGCGGCGCCGGCACCCATGCCGTACGTCGCGAACACGCCGGTGACGTCCACATCGGGTTGCGCAGCGGTCGCAGCCGCCGGGCAGGCGCCCACCTTCGCGCAGGACGCGTACTCGCTCTACAACCAGGTCCGCGACATCGGCGCCGACATCTACTACCGCCACGGCTACTTCGGGCAGGGTGTCGACGTCGCGGTGATCGACACTGGTGTTGCTCCCGTGAAGGGCATCGACGGGGGCAACGTCGTCGACGGGCCCGACCTCTCGTTCGAGTCCCAGGCGACGAACGGCGACAAGAAGAACGCGGACCTGCCGCACAACGACACGTTCGGGCACGGCACCCACATGGCCGGCATCATTGCCGGTCGCGACGACGCGAACGGATCAAGCGCCTACGGTCGCGAGCCCTACAGCTGGGGCGACGCGACGAAGTACACGGGTGTCGCACCCGGCGCCCGAGTGGTCAGCCTGAAGGTCGCCGACAGCGTGGGCGCGGTCGACGTCACCCAGGTCGTCGCCGCAATCGACTGGGCGGTGCAGCACCGCAATGACTACGGGCTGCACATCCGCGTGCTCAATATCTCGTACGGCATCGACTCGCATGACGCGGCGATCAGCAATGTGCTCGCCCACGCCGTCCGCCAGGCCTGGTACGCCGGCATCGTCGTTGTCGCCGCCGCCGGGAACAGCGGCCACGGCGACCGCATCCGCAACGCGCAGGGTCTGCTGTCACCGGCGTACGACCCGCGGATCATTGCGGTCGGCGCGTACGACAACAACGGCACGCCGGGCTACCCGAACGACGACCGCAGCGCCGACTTCTCGAGCGCGGACACGCGCCGCCACCCCGACATCCTCGCCCCGGGCGCGCACGTGATGAGCCTGCACGTCCCCGGCTCCGGCGCCGACACGATGATCGCCGACGACTGCGGCGACGCGGTTGGCACGGACCACGGCGGTGACTATTCGTCGCCGGTGTTCGGTACCGACGGCCGCTTCGTGCGCGGCAGCGGCACCTCGCAGGCCGCCGCAGTGGTCTCGGGTGTCGTCGCCCTCATGTTGTCGGACAACCCGTCGCTCACCCCCGATCAGGTGAAGGACCTCCTCAAGTCGACCGCCCAGCGCGGCAGCCCCGACAAGAAGAGTGTGCGGGGACACGGCGAGGTCAACCTCGACGGCTACGGCGGCGCGTACTACCGGCTGCCGAAGGCCGACGCGAGCCAGGCGACCGACCCGACCAAGGGCGACGGCGAGCTCAACAACGCCCGTTGGAAGGACGCGCTTCCGTGCATGTCCTCCGACTCGATGGAAGAGAACCGCGGCGACTACAAGCGGGCCGGCGGCGCCCGGAAGTGGACCGGCGGCATCTGCAGCGACGTTGCGAACCTCGGGCTGCGCGAACAGAACGCCTCGTACGAGCGGGACGTGCACGGTCAGCCGTACGTCGCGGCGATGCACGCGTGCGACGAAGAGATCAACCCGGTGACACACGACTACTACCCGGCATCCCGGCCGTGCAGCCACCACGACGCCGCGGGGCACGTCCGCACGCGCCCGTGGACGTCCACGATCGCGGGCGAGATGTGGAACGGCACGGTCTGGACCGGCACCGGATTCGCCGCCACGGTCGACGTCAAGCTCGGTCGCCGCTACTGGAACACGATGCCCTGGCAGGGCAAGGACTGGCTCGGGCGTGCGTGGCGGGACCACGACTGGACGGGCCGGGCGTGGGTGGGCCGCGGCTGGGTGGGCCGAGGCTGGGTGGAGAGTTCCTGGCTCGGGCGGGCCTGGACCGGCCGGGGGTGGAGAGACCACAACTGGGCCGACAGCAACTGGTCCTAGCTGCCGATGAACACCACGGGCGGGCAGGAGTCCAAGATGGCAGCAGAGACCGAAAGCGCGGACGAACAAGAGGAACAGCGACCGTCTCCACGCGGCCTCGTCCGCCTGTGGCTGATGGCGGGCGCGATGGCCGCGGGTGCGGTCGGGCTTGCCCTCGCGACCGACCTCACGGGAAAGGGCGCGTTCGTGCGCTCGGTCCACGTGCCGTGGCTGGTGTTCACCGTCGGCTTCGTGCTCACCACGCGGTACATGCTGAACCTGCAGTTCCGCAGCGAGACCCACACGGTGATCCTGGACGAGATCCTCCTCGTGCTCGGGTTCTTCGTGCTCGCCCCGACTCATCTCGTCGCCGCACAACTCGTCGGCGCGCTGCTCGTGCTCGTCATCCACCACCGCCTGCCGATCTTGAAGATCGCGGTGAACCTCTCGCAGTTCGCGCTGGGAACGGTCGCGGCGACCATCGTCTTCCGGGCGATCGCGGACCCGGCGCATCCGTTGTCGGAACGCAACTGGCTCGCAGCGCTCGTCGCGTGCTTGGTCTTGTCGACGATCGCGATGCTTGCGATCGGCGCCGCGATCGCGATCACCGAGGGTCGCGTCGAGGTGCGCGGTCTCACGCGTGCGTACGTGCTCGGCGTCGCCGGCACGGTGGTCAACACCTTGCTCGGCATCATGGCCGTGATCGTGCTCGCTCGCTCCGCGTACGGTTTGGCGTTGCTCGCCGGTCCCGTGCTCATCGTGTTCGTCGCGTACTCGCGCGTACCTCTCGGAGCGCTCGAAGAGCGCCGGCCTCGAGTTCCTCTACTCGGCGTCGGAGGTGCTCAACAGCGCGCGGGACTTCGAAGCCGGCCTCCTCGACCTCCTCGACTTCGCTCGCGACACGTTCCACGCCGAAGTGGCCGAGATCGTCGTGAGAGGCGAGCCGGATGGGACCGACTACAGCACCGGCGCTGGTCCGGGGATCACACGTCGCGCGCTGGCGCCGGTCGAAGGTACGGATAGCGCCGCGGTGCTCGAAGCTGCTGCCCACGCAACCGACGCAATCATCGTGCGACCCGTGGCCGGGTCTGTGCTCGCGCGGCGGGACGGCTTCGACTGCGGCTCGGTGCTCGTCTGCGCGCTGACCGACGAGTCCGGCATTCGCGGCGCGGTCCTCGTCGGTCGCGGTACCGCCGCCGAGCCCTTCAGCCGCGAAGAGTTGCGTCTGTTCGAGACCTTCGCCAACCACCTCGGCACAACCCTCGAGAAGGCACGGCTGAACACGTCGCTCGCGCAGCTGCGCGAGGCCAAGCAGGAGCTCGCCTACCAGGCGTACCACGACTCGCTGACCGGCCTCGCGAACCGATCGCTCTTCGCAGAACGAGTCGACGAGGCGCTCGCACGAGTCGGCGACGAGGGTGCGCGCGTCGCCGTGCTGTTCATCGACCTCGACGACTTCAAGACCGTGAACGACACGATGGGCCACGCCGCCGGCGACGCCCTCCTCGGGGAAGTCGGGCGCCGCATCCAGGGCTGCATCGGTGACGACGACACAGCGGCGCGCCTCGGCGGCGACGAGTTCGCGGTGCTGTTGCCGAACCTCGCCCATGACGTCGAAGCGCGCACTGTTGCGGAACGGATCCTGGTCGCCCTGGGCGACCCGATCGACGTCGAGGGACAGCCGGTCGTCACCCATGCCAGCATCGGCATCGCGTCCCAGGACGGCGCCGCCGACGCTGCCGAGCTGATGCAGCACGCCGACGTCGCGATGTACACCGCGAAGCGGGACGGCAAGGGCCGGTTCAACGAGTTCGAACCGACGATGAGCCTGAGCGTCGCGAACCGGCACCGCATGAAGGTCGGGCTGGAGCGCGCACTGAACTCGAACGAGTTCATCGTGCACTACCAGCCGGTGATCGACGTCGCGACCGGCGAGCTCGCAGCGGTGGAAGCCCTGCTCCGCTGGAAGGACCCGACGCGCGGCCTCCGGACACCGACGGAGTTCGTCGGCGTGGCCGAGGACACCGGGTTGATCGTTCCGATCGGCCGCATGGTGCTCACCGAGGCGTGCCGCCAGGCTGCGCAATGGACGAAGCTGAAGCCCGACCTGCGCGTGTACGTCAACCTCTCGACTCGCCAGCTCGCCGACCCAGACATCGTCGGCGACGTGTGTTCTGCGCTCGCGACGTCCGGCCTGCGGCCCGAGCAACTCCAGCTCGAGGTCACGGAGACGGCGATGGTGCAGGACATCGACCATGCATCCGCAACGCTCGAGGCACTGAAATCAATCGGCGTCGGCGTCGCGATCGACGACTTTGGCACCGGGTTCTCGTCGCTCAGCTATCTGCGGCAGCTCCCGATCGATGTGCTGAAGATCGCGAAGCCCATCGTCGACTCCATCTGTGACTCCACCGAGGACGCCGCGTTCGTGCGGGGCATCGTCGAGCTCGGCCACGTCGTTGGGATGCGTGTGATCGCCGAAGGTGTCGAGCGCGTCGAGCAGTACGCGCACCTCGTTGACATGGGTTGCGACTTCGTGCAGGGGTACTACTACGCCTCGTCGATGGATCCCGACGAAGTCACGCGGATTCTTGCGAACGCGGTGCGGGTGCCGGAAGAGGTGCGGCGCGGCGAGTACGCGCCAAGCCCAAACTAGGGTTTCGTCGACGAACCAGAGGTTCGTCGGCCTTCAGAGTGTGGCGTCGATGAACTCGAGCGCGGCGTCGATGCACGCGAACTCGCTGGTCACACGGAAGTGATCGATGCCGGGCAGCACGCGGAGCTCGGCGTTTGGGAGCGCGTCGACCAGCGGGTCGGGTGGTCCTGCGAAGTCGCGGTCCCCGATGATCACGAGTGTCGGGCACGTCACGCGCGCGAGCTCCTCGACGGTGAACGGGCTGCGCGTGCGGCGAAGACAGGCCGCCATCGCGAGCGGATCGTTGCCGGCGCTCACGGCCAGCTGCACGAACAGCCGCGCGGTGAGGTCCTCGGGCACAGCGCCACGCTCGAAGGCGTCGGCGAGCGGTCGAGACTCCTCGTCGCGGAAAAGGTTTGCACCGACCCCGATCACGACGAGGCGGCCGAAGCGCGATGCGTCCGCGCGGCGACGCGCAACAACAGCTGAGCACCGAGCGAGAAGCCGATCGCGTCACAGGGCTCGTCGGGGAGCACGCACTCGACCGATTGCTCCAGATCCGCATACGCGGCCGGGTCGTGCGGTGCCTCGGCCGTCCCGTGCCCGAGCACGTCGACGGGGATGACGCGCCGTCCGGCATCGGCGAGCAGGTCGATCCAACCTGCGGTCCGCCATCCGTGCTCGAACGACGAACCCAAGCCATGCACAAGGACCACTGGCTCGCTCCGCGTCAGACCCATATGCGTAGCGTTGCAGCTGTGAGCGTGTGGCAGGAAGTTGGCGACGGGTGCTACCGCCGCCGCTACGAGCGTTACGACGTGAACGTCGCCGTCGTGCGTGGTTCGGACGGACTGCTGCTCTTCGACACGCGGGGCTCACCGGTGCAAGGAGACGAGTTGCGCCGCGAACTGGCGGAGCTCGACCGGCGACCCGTACGGCACATCGTGAACAGCCATTGGCATTTCGACCATGTGCTCGGCAATCAGTGCTTCACCGGGCACGTCGAGCCCGCGCGCTGGGGTCATCCCGGTCTGAACGAGATGTTCGACCGGCACCGGGAGATGGCGCTGGAATGGGCATGCCGCTACGACGTCGACCTCGCCGGTGAGCTCGGGGACCTCGTGCTGACACTGCCGAACCGCGCCGTCGCGAGCCACGAGGTCGTTGATCTCGGCGACCGCGTGGTCGAGCTCGTGCACTACGGCCGGGGCCACACCGGCCACGATGTCGTCGCCCACGTTCGCTCCGCCCGCGTGCTCCTCGCCGGCGATCTGCTCGAGGAATCGGCGCCGCCCGCGTACGCCGCCGACTGCTTTCCGATCGCGTGGGCGAACACGGTGACGGCGATGCTCGACGCCGCGGACGAGGCCACCACGATCGTTCCCGGTCACGGCGACACGATGACGACCGCGCTCGCGCGCACCCAGGCGGACGCGATCGCGATCGTCGCCCGCACGATTCGCGCGCTGCACACCGCGGGCGAACCGCCCGAGCAGGCGTTGGACGCGGCGACCGAGCAGTGGCCGTTCCCAACCCACGTCCTTCACGATGCACTGCACCGCGGATACGCCGAACTGGACGGCACCGCGGAGTAGGCACATACCCTGCGAGGCGCATGCCGCGGTCGCCGTTCAACATGCAATACAAGTGGGTCGTTGCCGTCGTCTTCGTCTGCGGCATGTTCCTCGACATCATGGACACGACGATTGTGAACGTCGCGCTGCCAACGTTGCAGCGTGAGTTCCATACCACGACCGCGTCGGTGGAGTGGGTCGTCCTCGGCTACTTGTTGTCGCTCGCCGTGTGGATTCCTGCGTCGGGTTGGATCGGTGATCGGATCGGCACGAAGAAGGTGTTCTTGTTCGCGCTCGCGACGTTCACGCTTGCTTCCGCGCTGTGTGGCCAGGCGCACGGCCTTGGCGAGCTCGTGGCATTTCGGGTGTTGCAAGGCGTCGGCGGCGGCATGTTGGTACCCGTCGGCACGGCGATGCTGTTTCGCGCGTTTCCACCCATCGAGCGGGCCAAGGCGTCGACCGTCTTGATCATCCCGACGGTGCTCGCCCCCGCGCTCGGTCCGGTCGTCGGCGGCTGGCTTGTCACCGACGTGTCGTGGCGATGGATCTTCTACGTCAATCTGCCCGTCGGCGTGTTCGGCTTCGTCGTCGGCGCGTTGTTCCTGCGAGAACATCGCGAGGGGAAGGCGGGACGGTTCGACGTTCCCGGCTTCGTGTTGTCGGGCGCGGGCCTCGCGCTGGTCCTCTACGCGTTGTCGCAGGGTCCCGAGAAGGGTTGGCGCTCCCCGCCGGTGCTCGTGACGGGCATCACCGGCACGTTGTTCTTCGTGTTGCTCGTCGTCGTCGAGACGCACATTCCGGAGCCGATGCTGGCGTTGCGTCTGTTCCGTGAGCGAATGTTCCGGAACTCGAACATCGTGCTCACGCTGACCTACGCGAGCTTCGCGGGAACGCTGTTTCTGCTGCCGCTGTTTCTGCAACAGTTGCGCGGCCTCAGCGCGTTGGAGTCGGGCCTCACGACGTTTCCGCAAGCGATTGGCGTGATCATCTCGAGCCAGCTTGTCGGCCGGCTGTATCAGCGCGTCGGGCCTCGACGTCTGATCTTTTTCGGAATGGTCGGCATGTCTGCGGTCACGATGCTGCTTGCGTTCGTCGGCCTGGGAACCGACTTGTGGTGGATCCGCACGATCATGTTCGGCCGAGGAATCTGTATGGCGTTCGCCTTCGTGCCGCTGCAAGCCGCGACGTACGCGAACATCTCACCGGCCGACACGGGCCGCGCGTCGGCGATTTACTCCACCGTGCGCCAGGTTTCCGCCGCGCTCGGAGTCGCGGCACTGACGACGGTCTTGCTCACGCGCGCGAACGCCGCGCACGGGAAATCGGGGGCCCTCGCGGGCTTCCATGCCGCATTCTTCAGCGCGGCATGCCTCGTCATGTGCGCCGCGGTCGCCGGACTTCTGATCCGCGACGAGGACGCGGCGTCCACGCTGCGGGCAAGCCCGAGCCCGGACAAGCCTGTGTTGGCCGCCGCCGGCGACTAGTTCAATAATTAGCGCAGAACGCCGACGAGCAGCAGGATGACGAGAATGAGGACGATGACTCCGACGCTGATGTACACGGCTTCCTCGCTTTCATGCGTCAATCTTCGTGCGTCAACCGCAGGGCATACCCACCCATGAACGCGCGAGAAACGGCAGAGGTGTGTGGTCGCGTGCGCGCGGGTATCGGCGCGTCATGACTGCATTGCGTCGCACATGCATCGCGCTCGTTTCCGTGCTCTTGACGTTGGGCATGCTTGCGGGGCCCGCCGCGGCGGCGCCCGCGACGGTGTGGTTGTGCCGGCCGGGATTGCCGAACGATCCGTGCGCGCCCGGCTTTTCGATCACGCGTTACAACGCGAACGGTCGCGTGACGGCCGTGAAGCAAGTACCGAACAAGTTCACGAAGATCGATTGCTTCTACGTGTACCCGACGACGAGCGATCAGCCGGGTCCGCAAGCGAGCTTCGACATCCGTCCAGAGTTGCGTTCGATCGCGCTCTACCAGGCCGCGCGGTTCTCGAGCGAGTGCCGCGTGTTCGCGCCGATCTACCGCCAGATCACGATCTCGGGTCTCTTCAGCGGTGAAACCACACCCGCGATGCGCGAGACCGCGTACCAAGACGTACGCAACGCATGGCTCGACTACCTCGCGCACGACAACTTCGGCCGCGGCGTCGTGTTCGTCGGACATTCTCAAGGTGCGGGAGTACTGCGCCGGCTGCTCAGCGAGGAAGTCGACCCGAAACCGGCGGTGCGCGACCTCCTGGTGTCGGCGATCCTGCTCGGCGGCAACGTCACGGTGAAGAAGGGTCAGGACGCGGGCGGCGACTTCCAAAACATTCCCGCGTGCCGGAAGCGCTCGCAGTTCGGCTGTGTCATCGCCTTTTCGACGTTCGACGAACCCGTGCCGTCCGGCAGCTTCTTCGGCCGCACCAGCAATCCCGACCTCGAGGTGCTGTGCACGAACCCGGCCTCGCTGCGCGGTGGTTCCGGGAAGGTCACGTCGAGTCAGCCGACCGAGCCGTTCGCGCCGGGTTCGGTCATCGGCGCGGTCCTGAAGCTCGTGGGCGCGCCGCCGATCACGGCGACGACCGACTGGGTCGAATATCGCAATGCGTATCGAGCGCGGTGCTCGTCCGACGGTGGCGCCAACGTGCTACAGGTGACGCCCCTCGGGAGTTCCCCCACGTTGCATCCGAGCCCGGACGCAACGTGGGGACTGCACCTCGTTGACGGCAACATCGCGCTCGGCGACTTCGTCAAGCTCGTACACAAGCAAGCCGCCCGCTGGGTGCACAACCACCGGTAGCGCGTCAGCCACCCATCGCGGCGGCGCGCTTCTGCATCTCTTCGGGTGACACGTCCTCGATGTGCGTTTGCACGCTCCACTTGTGGCCGAACGGATCTTCGAACTCGCCGCCCCGGTCGCCGTAGAACTTGTCTTCTACCGCCCGGAGTTCTTTCGCGCCGTTGTCGATCGCGCGCTTGAACGTGCTGTCGACGTTTTCGACGTAGACGTTGATCGTGACGGGCGATCCACCGATCTTCGTCGGGCTGTTCGCACCCATTTCCGGGAACTCGTCGGCAAGCATGATCAGACCGTCGCCGATCATCAGCTCGGCATGGCCAACCTTGCCGTCGGGTCCGCCCATCCGCATTCGCTCGGTGGCACCGAGCACCGTTGTGTAGAAGTCGATCGCCTTCGCCGCGCCATCGACGATCAAGTAAGGGCTCACGCGCGGGTATCCGTCGGGAATCGGCTTGACTGCCATCGAGATGCCTCCTTCTCCGGGGAACGAGACGCTAATGAGTGTCGAGGCGCGCGCCCGGCACGATTCGAGCCCGCGCGACGATGCCCCCTCAAGCGGGGGTTGAGGGGGGCATCGTCCGTTGGGTGCAAGGGACGCGAGTGATGACCGTCCCTCCGACCCACGCCGACCTATTGGAGTCGGTCGGTCTTGTTCAGCGACACAGAGCGGGCTTGCGCGCGCCAGTTGTCGGGCAAGGCACCAGACGTGTGGACGTAAAGCGCGCAGTGCGTTTGGCCATGGCGGTTACCAGCAGACTCGTGGGATCTTCTCACTGAGATCGTTGAGGCCGAGATCTGGGGCCGCACCATGGCCGAGGGCTAGGGCCGGGCGGAAGATATCGCTCGCAAACCGAGACCGGCAAACTTCGAGGTCCCGACGACCGCTCTCAGCGCAGGCGTAGTCCGAGGTTCACGATCGCGGCTGCAACGTCGTGGAGGCTTGCGTGATGGGCGCGTGTGTAGGCGCGCAGGCGCTTGAACGCTTCGTCGATGCCGACGCCTTGGTCGGCGGCGATCATGCCCTTGGCTTGTTCGATGACGACGCGGCTTTCGAGCGCCTGTAGCAGTTGTTCGCGTATGCGCTCGGATTGCTCGAGCTGTGAGGCATTTGAGACGTAGCTGACGGCCATGTCGGCGAGGAGTTGTGCGACCTTGAGGTCGTCGTCATGCCAGTCCCGGCGTCGCACGTCGTAGATGTTCACGCTTCCGATCGTGTCGTCGCCCAGCCGCATCGGTATCGCCGCGACCGAACGGAGTCCGAGGCGCAACGCGTCCGGGACAAGTTCGGGCCAACGAGAATCGGCACCGAGGTCGTTCGACTTCACGACGTTCCCAGTCCGGAAGGCCTCGACGCACGCGCCGTTTTGTGCGAGTTCCTGCACCCGTTCGATCTCGGTGATCATCTCGTTCGACGCCGTCACGAACCGCAGTGCGTCGCCTTCACCCAAAGACACACCGGCGCCCGCGACGCTAAGGACGTCACTGATGTGATCGGTCAGCGAGAACAGCACGTCGGAAACGGCGTAACGGCGGACGAGAGTCCACGCGAAGTCGGACAACGCTTGGAGAAGCAGGCCTTGATCGGCCATGACACACCTGATTCGTCGGGGGACATGCCGGAGTGCCAGCAAGGGCCGGGCGGCGGCGCCTCAACGATCGGGGCGGTCACAACGCGACAGATGTCGGAAGCTCCCGCGGCGGAGCCGCGGGTTCCAAACGCGGCGCCGCCGGAGAAATCTCGAAACTAAAAGGATTGTTCTCGCGAACATACAACCGTTCCTCAGTCAGAGGTAGAGTCCGCGCACGGCCCCAGATCCTGGCCCCAGACCCACGCCCCAGAGCCGGCGTGGAAGCGATGACCTGGGAGCCGCATGGCCACACACCTCTCGGGCGCCAATAGGCCCCAACCACCGACGCCTGCGACCGAATACGGAACGAGCGCAGACAGTCTTGTGGTCGTCGTGTCGTTCGGCCCGGACGGCGCGCGCATACAACTGCGTGGCGAACTCGACGTGAGCAGCGTCGCCCTCTTGCACGCGCGAATCGATCAAGTCTGCAGCGTGGACTGCGTCGCTGTCGTGTTCGACGTGTCCGAGTTGACGTTCTGCGATTCGACTGGCCTTGGGGCACTGCTGCAAGCCGCCGCTCGATGCGCACAAGACGGCACGGACATGCACGTCACCGGCGCGCGCAGCGCAGTCCGGCGAGTCATCGAGATCACACACACCAAAGACGCGCTGCATCTCATCGACGAGAGCTAAGCGCGCCCGGCAGGATTCGAACCAAAGACGCGTCCCGCGTGGGTAATCGCGGCCGTGTGGATCAGGGTGCGTCGCGGCAGCGGTCCCGCGCGAATAGGTGACAGCGGCGACTCGCGGTCTGTCGACTGAGGAGTGCTGATGAGGAGCGCCCCCGGCAGGACTCGAACCTGCGACCTCGTCATTAGAAGTGACTTGCTCTGTCCAAGCTGAGCTACGGAGGCGTTGCGGCACGAGCTTAGATCCGTACAGCTCCAGACGGGTATACTGGCAGTCAGATGCGGACGCATCATACGAAGGACAAGGGCGATCGCGTGCAGGTGAAGTATCGAACACTGTCGACGACTGGCACGCTCGAGGTGCAGTTCAAGAGTTCGTGGTCGGACAGTCGGGGAACATACGTGCGTCCCTTGGACAAGGACCATATCGACGTCGTTTGCATCTACAACCCGGACACCCGGCAGTGCTACTACGTCGATCCCAAGAAGTTCAGGAAGTCTGTATCGCTCCGCCTTAAGCCTGCGCGCAATGGTCAACAGCAAAACGTCCTCGACGCCGAAGCATTTCGAAAGCTGCCCGCTGATACATGAGTTGTCGCAAGGGCTGTCGCTCGTCACAACATGCGTGCGGCCGCCCTTCGCGGATCACTAGGGCGGGGATCCCTCGGTCAGGGGCCATGCCCGTCAGTCGCTGATCTGGCCTGCCTTCGGGACTTTTGGCCCTGGCCCGGGCCCCGGCGAATGCCGTTACATACACCCGGGTCAGCGGGGGCGGTTCCGAGCAGTCTCGGTGAGCGCGCTGCGGGGGGCGCTCACCGGGTGCTGACTCCCCGCTCGTGCAACCACCGGTGCGCCGGATCTTCGTGCATCGCGAGCTGTCGCGGGTTCCCGACCAGCGCCCACAGGTAGTAGAGGCGGTAGCCGGGCGCGGCGCAGACGGGGTGATAGCCACGAGGGATGCCGACGATTGCGCCGTGGCGCAAGAAAACCGCGCGCTCGTCGCCCGCCTCGTAGAGCCCTTGAAAGCCGAAGCCATCGGGTCGGTCGAAGCGGTAGTAGTACACCTCCTCCAACGCGGGCTCACCATCTTCACCGTCATGCTTGTGCGGCGGGAACGACGACCATTGGCCCGGTTCGTTGAACGTCTCGCCGACGATCAGCGCATGCGCTCGCACGTTGTCAGCCGCGATGTCGTGCACTTGGCGCTGCCATCCCGGTGCACCGCGCTCGTGCACGACGACGTCGGCGGGCGCGACGAATGACGGCCCGGCGTCCGTCGCGGGAAGATCGGCATTACGCGTCGCCGCCAGCGCGAGCTCGCAACGCGCGTCGCGCGACAACGTTGACGGCGGTGCCCGCAGGCATGTACACCGCCGACGCGCGTTCGCTGAACACATCACCGCGCGCGGCCCGTACACCGTCCCACTCGAGGTCACCGACGAGCAGCACGAGCACCGCCTCCTCGCCTGCGGGCGCGGCGATCTTCGTTCGCGTGCCTGCCTCCACAACGGGGAGGTCGAGCTGCACGCGCTCGCCGCGGTAGATCACGCGGGATTGCGCAGGTGATCCTGCAGCGGTTTCAGTGACTTCTCATCACCGGCGAGCTCCAGCTCGGCGAAGCGTTCGATGGCGTGCTCGTGGTTGACGAGCGCGTTGAGCGCGGGATCCGTCGGCGTACGCGCGATCTCCCGTAGCCGGACGAACTTCTCGAGGTAGTGCGGCAGTGCGTCCCGGAGGTTGCGCATGAGCTCGTGCCAGTCCTCTGGGTCGAGACCGGCCGCGACCTTTTCGCCTTCCCGCCGCGAGACGGCCGGATCCGCGTGCAGGCCGGCGTTACCCACGAGCCGCCGCAGGGACGTCGCGGTGCGCGCCTCGACCGTCTGCAACGTCTTCAGTTTCTCGCGCCGTTCGGGATCGGGTTGCATCTCCGCGAGCGCGCCGAAGAACGCGTCGCCGAAGAGCTCGCCTTTGTATGCCTCGAGCAACAAGTTGTCGTACTCGCTCATCGGGTTCGTACTCCTACGGCGTGCGGATTTCCGGGCGGTGGCAGCGGGTGACGGAAGAGTTTCGCCGCGTTCTCGTGGCTGATCCGCGCGACCTCGTCGTCGGTGAGCCCGCCGAAGACGTCGCCGAACACGCGCTGCGTCTCGGGCCAGGTGCCGTCGCCGTGCGGGTAGTCCGACTCGAAGGTGATGTGGTCGACGCCGATGGTGTCGCGCGTCGACAACGTCGACGGGTCGTCGATCGTGGAGAACCAAAAGTTGCGGTGCAGTACTTCGGCGGGCCGCAAGTCGCCGGGGAAGTAGTCGCCGTAGCCCGACCGGTCGACGATGTTCTCGAGGCGGTCGTGCAGCATCGCGACCCAGCCGATGCCACCCTCGCTCATGATGATCTTGAGATCGGGATGCTTCACGGCGTATCCCGACCAGAGCCACTCCGCGCACACGCTGAGCGAGAGTTGCCCGAACAAGGTCGCGCCGAGGGGCACCATCGGCGCGCCTTTCGGCATGTCCGCGACACCGGTCGAGCCGACATGCAGGCAGATCACCGTGTCGGTGTCGGCGCACGCCTCGATGATCGGATCCCACCACGGCGAGAAGATCGGCTCCATCCCGATCCGGTGCGGCATCTCGGGCAACGTCACTGCGGTGAAGCCGCGTGCCGCGTTGCGCCGGATCTCCCTCGCACCCTCCTCGGGATCAGCCAGATAGGTGATCCCCATCGGAACAATGCGTTCGGGATAGGCGGAGTGCCAGACCTCGTAGAACCAATCGTTCCAGGCCCGTGTCACCGCGAGGCCGAGATCGGGATCGCTGCAGCGCGAGAACACCGAGCCGCAGAACCCGGTGATCTGCGACGGGAAGTTGACCGATGCCCAAACGCCGTTGATGTCCATGTCGCGGACCGCGCGCGTCGATGTCGTAACAGCCGGGCCGCATCTCGTTGAAGCGGGTCGGCTCGACCTTCCAGTCCTCGCGCTTGCGTCCCACGACGGCGTTCAGCCCGACCTGGAAGAAGATCTTCCCGTCGAAGTGCCACACCTCGTGGCCCTCTTCGGTCTCGACGACACGCGGCGCGTCCGCCTGCAGGTTGCCGGGGAGCCTGCCCTCGAACATGTCGGGCGGCTCGACAAGGTGGTCGTCGGTCGAGAACAGCGTGTAGTTGATCGGGCGCGGCTCGGGGTCGTCCTCGAGCCCGTGCGTCTCGCTCTTGCGCCAGTTGAGCTTGATCGTGTCGGCCATCTTCCTCAGATTACGTCTGGAGCGATTCCCGCACCCACTGCTGGAACGCGGCGACGCCGTTCTCGTGCCGCGGACTCAACACGCCAGTGTCGTAGACGCCCGACTCCAGGTTCCGTTGCACCGACTCGCAGATTGCCCGGTCCTCATCCATGACCTCGCAACCCAGGCGCACCACCTCCGCGTTTTCGGCGATGGCCTCAGCGTCACGGAAGAAGTAGTCGTACACGATGCGGGTCGTCGCCGGTCCGAGCGGAACGAATCGTTCGACGTTCATCCCGCCCGGATACACATTGAGCGCGAGGTTCGGAAACCGCCACAACCAGGTGCCGGTCGTGATCGCGCCGTCTCGCGCGGGCGCCGAATGTCGACAGAAGTGATCACCGACCTCGACGCGGTATTCCTTGGCGACGAGCTCACGATTCAGCTCGGGATGTACGAGGGGGATGTGGTACCCCTCGCCGTAGTTGTCCGTGTAGACCTTCCAGTTCGCCGCCACCGCGTGCACGAGCCGGTGGCTGTACGAAAACTCTTCGAGCGGTTGATCAGCGAACGCGGAGAAGAACGCGCCGTGGTCGGCGGCCAGCGGCGGCGCATTGCGGTCGAGGTTGACGAACACGAGGCCGCGCCACTCCTCGACCTGCACCGGAACGAGCGCGAAGGAGTTGACATCGAGATGCTCGTCGCCGAAGTCGCGTGCGGCGCGGAGCCCTCCATCGAGCGCGTACGCCCAACCGTGGTAGCGGCACACGAAGCTCGTGCGGTGCCCGTGATCATCGGTGACGATCGGTCCCGCGCGATGGCGACAGACGTTGTGGAAGGCACGCAGCCCACCGTCGTCCTGGACCGCCACGACGATGGTCCAGCCCGCGAAGTCGTGGCGCACGTAGTCGCCCGGTTCTCGCAGTTGCGTGCGAAAGCCGGCGAGCTGCCACTGGCGCGCGAAAACGGCGTGGCGCTCGCGCTCGTACACAGCCGGATCGGTGTACATCGAAGCCGGGAGCGTCGAAGTCACGGCTCGATCTTGACCGCGGTCGGACGCCGGTCGTTGGGCGCGATCTCGCGTTCGTGCCCGTCGAGGGACGCGGTCGCTGTGAGATCACCAACCATGAACCGCACCGCCCCGGGCTCGATCACGAGCCGCATGTCCTCGTCGTAGTACGCGAGCAGCGTCGGGTCGACCGTGAACCGCACGGTGGACGTCTCGCCCGGCGTCAGATCGACCCGCGCAAAGCCGGCGAGTTGCCGGTTCGGCCGCGCAACCCGGGCAATGTCGTCACGCACGTACAACTGCACGACATCCGTCCCGGCGCGCGCACCGGTGTTCGTCACGCGCACCCGGACGTCGAACGCCTCGCCGGTGCGCGCGGGTTCGTCAATGTACAGGTCGCTGTAGCCGAACGTCGTGTACGAGAGGCCGAAGCCGAACGGATAGAGCGGCGAGGTCGGGGCGTCGACGTAGTCGCCGTAGATCATGCTGCGACCGCCCCCGGCGCGTGGGTCGTGGTGCACCGGCACCTGGCCGGCGGTCCGGGGCAGTGAGATCGGCAGCCGGCCCGACGGCGACGCGATGCCGTACAGGATCTCGGCGATCGCAGCGCCGCCCTGTTCACCGGGGAGCCACGCGTAGAGCAACGCCGATGCGTGCTCGGCGATCCAACCGAGGGAGTGGGCGCGGCCGCTCAGCACGACGACGACCGTCGGGATCCCCGACGCCACGACTGCTTCGATCAGTTGTTGCTGCGCGCCGGGTAGTCCGAGATCGGTGACGTCGCGGAATTCGCCGCTCGTGCAGTCCGGCATGAGGCCCGACCGGCCCCCGACGACGCACACCGCGACGTCGGCGGCGCCGGCAAGCGCGACCGCTTCTGCGATGCCGCTCGTGTTGGTGCTGCGGATCCCGGAGCCCTTCGCGTACGTCACCGTCGACGCGATCGCTTGCACTCCCGCGAGCGGCGTCACCGATTCCGGGTAGTACGGGCCGGCCGCGAATCGTCCGCGCGTCTCCACGAGCCTCCCGGCGTCGTCGCGCGGCTGCACGATCTCGGTGTGCGCCGGGTAGGAGTAGTCGCCTTGCAAAAGTCGCACGTCGTCGGCAACGGGGCCGACCACCGCGACCCGTGCAGCAGAGGCAAGCGGCAGCACACCATCGTTCCGGAGCAGCACGACCGACTTCACTGCCGCTTCGCGCGCGAGCTCACGATCGGCCGGGCGCGCGTACGCGCTCGATGCCGCGCCTTCGTCGACGAACGGATCGTCGAACAGGCCAAGCTCCTGTTTGAGCGCCAGCACCCGGCGCACCGAGCGGTCGACGAGGGTGACGTCGACGGTACCGGCTTCGACGAGTGCCTTCAGCGGGGCGCCATAGCAGTCGAGCTGCGGGAGCTCCATGTCGAGGCCGGCCTCGAGTGCGCGCTGGGCCGCGTCACCCTTCGTCGCCGCAATCCGGTGGTGGCTCATCAGCAGCTCGGTCGTGGAGTAGTCCGCCACGACCGTGCCGCGGAACCCGAGTTCGCCGCGCAATAGGTCGTCGAGCACCGCGCGGGACCCTCCGCACGGGAGGCCGTCGACCGACGAGTACGAGTTCATCACGGTCGCGAGGCCGGCTTCCGCGATCGCCGCGCGGAATGGCTCGGCGTAGACCTCGCGGAGTTCGCGCGCGCCGAAGTGCACGGGTGCGTGGTTCAGTCCGCCTTCGGACATCGCGTACCCGAGGAAGTGCTTGCCGGTCGCCGCCACACCATCCCGCACGTTGCCCTGCACGCCGCGCACGTACGCGACGCCAAGGCGGCTCACGAGGTAGGGCGACTCGCCGTAGGTCTCCTCCACCCGACCCCAGCGCGCATCGCGCGCGACGTCCAGGACGGGTGCCAGTGTGTGCCGGGCACCGGTTGCGATCATCTGCTCTCGGATGACGACCCCGATGCGCTCGATCAGCTCCGGATCCCACGTCGACGCGAGCCCGATCGCCTGGGGGAACTGTGTCGCATCGCGTGCACACAGGCCCGCGGTGCTCTCCTCGTGAACGATTGCGGGGATGCCAAGGCGCGTGTGCTCGACGAGATAGTGCTGGATCGCGTTCGCGAACTCGGCACGCTCTCGCGCCCGCAAGCCGGTCGTCGCGCCGATCCTCGTGATCTCGCCGATGCCGTGCGCGAGCCAGCGAGCGGCCGCATCCAGTGAGAAGCCGTCGTCGCGAATCAGCGCGCTGCACCACACGCAGCCAAGCTGCGCGAGCTTCTCGTCGAGCGTCATTCGCGCAAGCAGCGCGTCCGGATCCATGTGCGGATCCTGACGCGCTGCCGGGAAGACGCGCTACTCGTTACTTGCGGATCCACTCCGCATCGATGACGAGCTTGATCTTGTCGCCGACGACCACGCCGCCCGTCTCGAGGGCGAGATTCCACTCGAGGCCCCACTCCTTGCGGCTCACGTCGGTCTCGGCGCTGAACCCGATCCGCGTGTCGCCCCACGGCGATGCCTGCGTGCCGAGGTACTCGCCCGAAAGCGTGACCGGGCGGGTGACCCCACGAATCGTCAGGTCGCCGTGCAGGGTGAACTCACCGTCGCCGCGGTCCTCGACGCTTGTTGAGCGGAACGTGGCAAAGCGGTGGTTCTCGGAGTCGAAGAAATCGGCGGAGCGCAGGTGCTCGTCGCGCTTCGGGTCCCCACTCT
Organism: uncultured Actinomycetes bacterium; assembly: GCA_963837155.1. Lineage (GTDB taxonomy): Bacteria > Actinomycetota > Acidimicrobiia > IMCC26256 > PALSA-610 > DASQHW01. The sequence continues at coordinate 431,680 of CAWIMB010000002.1, forward strand.
CGACCGCCGAGACGTCGATGTTCGCTTCGACTGACGACTGGCTCGGGTCGTCGCTCACGACCAGCCGGCCGTCGACGACGGGGAAGCGGCCGCGCACCTTCGTCACCATGAGGTGGCGTGCGGTGAACGCAACGTAGGAGTGCGTGGGGTCGAGTTCGTACGCACCGGGGTCGGGGATGTTGCGGACTCCGGGCTGAACCTGGGTGCTGGCCATGGGGGGCTCCTTGCGAGGATCTTGCGGGCTCAATCGTTGCTTCCGCAACTATATATGAGAATGCTTGCGGACGCAAGAAGTATTCCGGGAGCGGTAATATCGGTGGGTGACCGAGACTGCCGCGCTCTGGTTGACGGATCCCGAAATGCGAGCGTGGCGCGCCCTCATCCAGACGACGACCGGCCTGCTCGCGACTCTGGACAACGAGCTGCAGGCCGCGCACGGCCTCTCACTGGGGGACTACGAGGTCCTCGTGCACCTCTCGGAGGCGCCCGATCGCTCACTCCGGATGAGTGACCTCGCCGGCCGGCTGCACCTCTCGCCGAGCGGCATCACGCGCCGGATCGACGGCCTCGTACGGTCCGGCCTCGTCGAGCGCCGGCAATGCCCGACCGATCGCCGCGGCTCCAACGCGGTCATCACCGAGAAGGGAACGCAATCGCTGCGCCAGGCCGCGCCGACCCACGTGCGGGGCGTGCGCGATCACTTCATCTCCCGGTTGTCCGAGCGGCAACTTGCGAACCTCGCGTCGGCGCTTTCGAGCGTCGACGTCGATGCTGCGAGCGCGGCGGGCGGCTGCGACGAAGCGCGCGTAATCGTCGGCCCCGACGACCTGTACCGCACCGAGCCCCTTCTCATGGCTCGCTTCGACCACGAGCTCGGGTTTGATCCCGTTGCGTACTCGCGCCAGTGCCGACTTCCCGTCGACCCACTCCTTCGCCGCAACGGAGATCATCGTTCCATCGGCGGCGTACAACATGAACGCGTCGTCCGCGAACCTCAGCGCGGCGACGCAATCGCCGAAGCGTACGGTCAGTTGTTCATCGAGATCGACAAACGTGACGCCCTCCGCCCCGACGATGAGACGGGCGTTGTCGGCCGGGTCTTCCCCTGCGGTTGCCGGGCTATAGGCGATGCCAACAATCGGCGGCGCGGTCGTGGGCGTGAGCATCGTGAAGCGTGGATCGATCAGCTCGGCGCCTTCGGGAACGACGACGACGGCTTGCTCGCGCATCGTGTCGACGACCTCGGCGACGGCCATGTGCGAAACCGAGCGAATGCCCGAGAGGAACTCGTCGATATTGCGGGGACGACCTGTGATCAACTCGTGCCAGGCGAGCATTGCGGCAACGCCGGGAGTTGCAGACGCATCGCTCGTCCAGCGATCGAATTCTGCGATAGCCGCAGCCAGCGCTTCGGAATCGGGGGCATAGTCGGCGAGGTCGTCGATGCTGCCCAACAGCGCTTCGACGCCGTCGTCGACGCGCGGGCCGACGTCGATGCGGAAGTCGGTGTAGTCGAAGTCAGGCGTCCACGGGTTGATATTCGCTTCGCGATCGGCGAGCGAGAGCCCCGTCGCTTCGGCGCGGCGCCGGATGTCGGCTTCGAGGACGCGATCAGCGACGATCGCCGCGTCGTTCCCCGGCGTGACCGATGAGAAGTACACGAACGGTCTCCACGACCGGCCGATCCAGTCCTGCGGACACCACGCCGGCAACGCGATCCTGGTTGGTGACGGCGTGGGCGGCGCGACGCGCGCGCCCGCCGGGAGCCCGAGTCGCGGTTGGCCGAGTGATGCCGTGGAGAAGAGGATCGCGTTCGCGCGGTTGTACCGGCGCGACACCCAAGCATTGACACGGGGCCCCGTCGTCCGCAGGAGTCCAAGTCGAGGGAATCCGCCCAAGCCGTAGGACTGCGCACCGAACCGCACACCGAGGATCGTGACCGGCGGTTGCAGCGGACCGGTCTTGGGCTCGTTCAGGATCGTGTCCGCGAGGTCGATGAGGTCGTCCTCGGAGAGTGCGCGGAGCGCGGCGCACACCGACGTCAGGGCCTGTTTGACGTCGGGAGCGATGCCGCTCGTGAAGAAAATCGTCGACGTCTCGTGAACGATCCAGTGCATCCCCTCGACGTCGATCGCGGCGAGCTCGGCGACGAGCGCTGTGATGCCGTGCTCGAGCAGCGTTTCGTCAGCGGTGCCGACGCGGAACACGATTCCGGCCGTGACAGGGCCCGCTTGGTTGCCGACATAGGCCGGCACACCGTCGACCACGATGCGTTCGAAGTGCGCCCGCACGGGGTCAGTTTAGAGGCCGGCGCGCAAGCGCCAGTTCGCGTCGAGCGCCGCGCGGGCAAGGGTCGCATGATGCAGATGCCACTCGTCGGCACCCAGGTCGTCGATGTGCCGCCACGCGACCTCGCTCACTTCGTGGAGCTGAGGTTGCAGCTGTCCGCTGATGATGGAGCAGAGGTAGACGATGGACACGATGCCGTGGGGATGCTCGCCGGCGCGCGCCTCGCGGAAAAAGACGCCCACGAGCCGCTCCACCAATGCGCGCACGCCTGCCTCCTCGAAGAGCTCGCGAACGACCGTTTGGGCGGGCGACTCGTTGGGGTCTACCCAGCCTGCGATCAATCCCCACTTGCCATCGTCGACGCGGCGGACGAGCAAGAGGCGGTCGTTGTCATCGAAGACGGCGGCATCGGCGCCGATGCGCGCCGTCTGGTAGCCGATCTCGGCATCGAACCGCGCCCGAATCGTTGGAGCGTCGAGCGCGGTGCGATCGGCATACTCCTGAGCCGCGAGCTCGAGCAGACGCTCGTAACGCGCGCGATCGAACGGGTCCTGGCTGTAGTGCAATCCCGTACGCGCGATCGCGCGCACTTCGTCAAGGAGCGAAAAAACGTCGATAGCCGGAAGTTAGTGCGCCTTCACCCAATCCGCGATAACGCGTGCCAACTGTTCGCCGCGATCCTCTTGGAGGAAGTGACCCCCGCCTTCGATCGTTGTATGGGGTTGGCCCGCACATCCCGGCACGTCGCGTTGAAACACACGGTCTCCGCCTCGCGTGATCGGGTCCTGATCGGAGAACGCAGTGAGGAACGGCTTCGTCCACGCCCGCAACGTTTCCCAGGCTTTCCGGTTCGGCGCCGATGCGGGATCGTCGGGTGCGGTCGGTACGAGGAGCGGGAACTGGCGCGCACCGGCCTTGTACGAATCGTCAGGGAACGGCGCGTTGTATCCGGCGGCGACGTCCGGCGAGAGTTCGGTGTGGCAACCAGTACCGACGATGAAGCCGACGTCGAAATCCTCGACGGTTTGAGAGAACCGCTGCCACCGCTTGAACGCGTCTCCGGCCGGTGTATCGCCGGTTGGAAGGTAGGTATTCGCGGCGACGACGCGTGCGAAACGGTCGGGGTGTTCGCCCACGAGCCGCAACCCGATGAGCCCGCCCCAGTCCTGGCCGACGAGCGTCACTTCGCGCAGGTCGAGACGATCGAACAGCGTGGCCCGCATCCACTCCACATGCCGCGCGAACGAATAGTCGGTGCGCTTGACCGGCTTGTCGGAACGTCCGAAGCCGACGAGATCGGGTGCCACGCAGCGGAATCCCGCGTCGACGAGCATCGGGATCATCTTGCGGTACAGGAAGCTCCATGACGGCTCGCCGTGCATGAGCAGCATCGTCGGCGCGTCGGGGCTGCCTTCGTCGAGATGATGCACGCGGAGCCGTCCGCCCTCGCCATCGTCAACCTCGACGTAGTGCGGTGCGAATGGGAAGTCGGGGAGCGAGGCGAAACGATCGTCCGGTGTGCGGAGGGCTTCCATCGTCAGCTTCCTTTCGGAAGGAGTATTTGCACTCTGAGTGCGACTTTCCTACCATGGCTCACATGGCGATCGCAACCCGGGTCGACGGGAGGGTGCAGCGGGGGGCCCGCACCCGCAACGCGATCGCCGACGCGCTGCTCGCGCTCCTCGAAGAGGGAGACCCCCAACCGACGGCGCGAGCGATCGCCGCTCGGGCGGAAGTGTCGCTGCGGTCGGTGTTCCAGCACTTCGACGACATGGAGTCGCTGTACGCGATGTGCGTTGCCCGCCAGACCGAACGGCTGGCGCCGTGGCGAACCACGATCGACGAGTCGTTACCCCGGCGCGCCCGGCTCGAGGCACTCGTCGCGCAGCGTGCCCATCTGTACGAACGCATCGCGCCCGTTCGGCGCGCCACGTTGGTCGTCGCGCCGGGCTCGCAGGTGCTCCAGCGCGCACTTGCCGAGGTTGCGGCGGAGCACCGCCAGGAGCTTGCCGCTCTTTTTACCAAGGAGTTGGCGACCCGGGCGCGCCGCGAGCAATTGGCGGCGCTCGAAGTCGCGACATGCTTCGACACTTGGGACCATCTTCGCCGCGTGCAAGGGTTGTCCGCGGCGGCCGCCGCGCGGGTCCTCGTCCGGCTGGCGCGGGGCGCATTAGAGGGGAACGCATGAACATCTTGCTCATCACGACGGATCAGCAGCGGGCAGACACGCTGGGCGTCGCCGGCAGTCCGCTGGCCGCGACCCCTCGATGCGATGCGCTGGCCGCCACCGGAACCCGATATTCGACTGCCCGCACACAGAACCCGTTGTGCCAGCCGGCCCGGGCGTCGATTCTCACCGGCACCTACCCGTCAACCCATGGCGTCACGTGCAACGGGATCGACCTTCCGGCCGATGCCGCGGAACGATCGGTCGCAACGTTGCTCTCGCCGCGGGCTACCGCACGGCGATCATCGGCAAGGCACACTTCGCCACGACGTTCCCGTTCTTTCCGACGGGCCAACTCGAGTCGGTCGACGGCTCAGCGCGGGTCGACCCGGAGTGGCAGGGTCCGTACTTCGGCTTCGAACATGCGGAGCTCATGCTCTTCGGGCACAACCTGCGGATCGCCGAGCTGGTCGGGCAGTGGAACTGGATCTTCGGGCCGCCGCCGTTCGGTCTGCACTACGGCCGCTATCTCTTCCGCGACGGATTCGAGCGGGGCGTCGAACGACTGCGGCTCATGCAGCCCGAGGCCGCGGGCGCGCAGTGGGATCACACCCAAACGTGGCGCAACGCTCTCCCGGAAGAGGACCACCCCACAACTTGGGTCGCCGATCCGCGTGCGAGTGGCTGCGCAATGTTGATGGCCGGTTCTTCGGTTGGGTCAGCTTCACCGATCCGCACCATCCGATGGACCCGCCCGCACCGTGGTGCGACCGCTACGCACCCGAGGACACCCTCGAAGTGCTGCCCGAGATCCATCCCGACGAGTTCGAGGGCAAGCCGCCGCTTCACCAACTCCTCTCGCAGGGAATGCGCGGTCGCACGCTCGAATGGGCGAATCCCGGCGGCGCGACGCTCACCGCGAAGAGCTCGCCAAGATGACGGCCGGCTATTACGGCATGGTCGCGCAGCTCGATCACGCGATCGGCCGCGTGCTCGACGTGCTCGACGAGCGAGGGCTGGCGGACGAGACGCTCGTCATCGTTTCGAGCGATCACGGCGAGTTCCTCGGCGAGCACCAGATGATCTTCAAGGGCCCGTTCGGTTACGACTCGCTCCTGCGCGTGCCGTTGCTGCTCCGTGGTCCGGGCGTCGAGGCCGGGAGAGTCGCGGCCGATCCCGTCGGCACGATCGACCTGGCGCCGACGATGCTCGCCGCCGCCGGGCTCGAGGTGCCCAAGTGGATGGAAGGCCGCGTGCTCGATGACGAGCCGCGCGAACACGTGCTCACCGAGAACGACTTCAGCATCATGCGGTCGATGCCGATGCGGACGCTCACGACGACGCGCTACAAGCTGCACCGGTATCTCGAAGCGCCCTGGGGCGACGAGCTATACGACCTGCAGGAGGATCCGGGCGAGCTCGTCAACCGCTTCGACGATCCCGCGTACGAAACGGTGAGGTCCGATCTCCTCGCGTTGCTCGACGACGTGATGAACCACGACGTGCGTCGGGAACCGGTCGTCGGCCTGGTTGCTTAGTGCCCGACGGAGCACTAGCGCGAATACGCGCGCACGTATTCCGGAAGCGGCGCGGTCACGTCCGGCTCTGCGACCGGCGTACCGAAGGTCATCGTGCACGGGAGCACGCCCGCCCAGATGCCGAGCGTCATGTCCTCCTCGTCGTCGATCGGACCGCCGGTGCGAATTTTCGCCGACGCTTCCGTGATCGGGAGCCGCATCACGAGCGTGCTGCGCAGCTCCGAGTCCGAAGGCGGGCGAGCATCGGCATTGCGGCCCGGTACGACGTGGTCGACGAGCGCGTGCATCGCGCGCCGTTTCTCGTCCTGGTCGTCGACGCCCTTCGCCCGGCCGAAGATCATCACCGACCGGTAGTCCATCGAGTGATGGAACGCGGAGCGGGCGAGCACCAGACCGTCGACAATGGTCACGGTGACACACGCCTCGATGCCGCCCGCGAGTGATCGGAGCATGTGGTTCGCGGCGGCGCCGTGCAGATAGAGCTGGTCATCGACGCGCGCATGGATCGTTGGGATCACCGAGGGCCGACCGTCCACCGCGAATCCCACATGGCACATGAGCGCCTCGTCGAGGACCGCGTTGATCACATCGACCTCGAAGGATCCTCGCTTGGGCAGGCGGCGATGGCGCGTGCGGTTGGTCGGCTCGAGTTGCATGCGCACAACGGTAGGTGCGGTGAATGCGCCCGGCGAGCGGATTTCGTGTCACGCTCCTGCGCATGACCAGAACGTGGCCGCTCACCGTACGAGAGGTTGGTGGCGTGCCGGCCGTCCCGCCGGCGGCGGCTGTTCGAGTGACGACGCGTGTGCGGGCCTCGCTTGCTCGTATGCACGACCGCATGGGCCTTCCGTTCCAAGTCCTGCTGGAACGGCTGTTCGGCGCGCTCGACGGTCCCGCGCTCTGCACGTTGGTCGAGCTCGGCGTTCCCGACCATCTCGACGAACCGCGTACAGCGCGTGAGGTCGCGGCGCGCGTCGGTGCCAACGAGGATGCGCTCGAGCGTCTCCTTGCGTACCTGGCGTCGCGCGGATGCGTACGCCGCGACCGACGCGGTCGTTACCGTGCGAACCGAGTGACGAAGCTGTTGACGCGCGATGGTGATTGGGCGGGATGGGCGCGCTTCGGCGGCGCGCCGTGGACCCTGGCCGCGTACGCGCAGCTGGGCGCGGCGGCGCGTGAGGGCAAGGACCCCGTTGTCGCCGCCCATGGCGTCGATTTCTTCACCTATCTGGCCGACCACCCCGACGCCGCGGCGGCCTTTCACGACGCGCAAGCCGCCGGCGCGCGCCTGCAGGCGGTGATGTGCGCGGGATCGCTGCCGCTGGACGGTGTGCGCTCGGTGCTCGACGTCGGTGGGAGCACGGGCACGTTCCTCGCCCATGTGCTTGCCGGCCATCCGACCCTGACGGGTGCCGTGCTCGATCGACCCGAAGCCGAAGCGGGCGCTCGCGCGACGTTCGCCGAGGCGGGCGTTACCGGCCGGGCCACGTTCGAATCGGGTGACTTCTTCCGCGCGGTGCCGTCCGGCCACGACCTCCACGTCCTCACTGCGATCATCCACGACTGGGGCGACGACGACTGTGTCCGCATCCTCGCCAACTGCGCAGCCGGCCTCGCACCGGGGGGCAGTATCTGCGTGGTCGAGACCGCGCTCGAGCCCGGCCGTCTCGGCTCCTTCGTGCAGGCGACCGACGCCCTGATGCTCGCCCTGACGAACGGCGGGCGCGAGCGCACTGCCGAGCAGTTCGATGCCTTGTGGCCGCGGGCACGCCTCCGCTGCGTCGCGAGCATCGCGTTGCCGTCCGGCGGCACGCTGTTCCAGCTCCAACCCCAATGAGAGAATGCGAGCCCATGGATCGCGTGCGGATGGGAATCATCGGCGTCGGCAACATCGCCACGCTGAATGTGCCGGGCTATTTGGAGCATGAGCAGTGCGAGGTCGTCGCGCTCTGCGATCCGCGCCCGGAGGTTCTCGAACGTCGACAGCAGGAGTGGAACGTCGGACGCGGATATACCGAGCTGGACGCGCTCCTCGCCGACGATGAGATCGACGCGGTCGAGGTTCTCAGCCCGACGCCTCTCCACGCCGAGCACGCGGTCGCGGCGTTGCGCGCCGGAAAGCACGTGTCGGTGCAGAAGCCGATCGCGAACTCCGTCGATGATGCGCGCCGAATGATCGACGCGGCGCGCGCGTCGGGCACGATGCTGCGCGTCACCGAGAACTGCTGCCACTTTCCACCGCTCGTGAAAGCGCGAGAGCTCATTCACGCCGGCGCGATCGGCACGCCGACGGTGGTACGCATCAAGACGGTCGTCGGCCGTACCGAGTCACGCTTCCAAGCGAACCTCGATCCCGCGGGTTATACCTGGCGGTTCAACGCGGAGAGTCCGGGCGGTCACCTTTTCGACGACGTCATGCACAAGTATGCGATGGCGCTGTGGCTCGTCGACAGCGACGTGCGAAGCGTGCAGGCCGTCGTGCGGCAGGGCCCGCTGTTCTTCGAGGCACCGACGGTCGCGCTCTTCGAGTACGAACGCGACGACCTCCTGGGCATGATGGAAGTGTCGTACGCGCCCGACATGTTCATCCGAAGTGACCACTACGGAGCTGACGAGTTCTTCGAAGTGCAAGGCACCCGCGGTTTTCTGTGGGTCACGCGCCTCTGCGGAAATCTCCACGTCGACCTCCCGCCGCTGGTGTTGTACGAGGAGGACGGCCGGCGCACGTCGTTCGCGGAGCTCGACGCGTCGTATGACGGCTCGTTCCGGCGCGCGGCCGCCGCGTTCGTCGACGGGCTGCTCTCCGGTGTCCCGCCCGATCTCGACCCCGAAACGGCCCGCAAGGCCCTGCAGTTGTGCTTCGCCGTGTACCGCGGATCGAACGAACATCAGCCGGTCGACCCCTCGATGATCGAAGGTGCGGTCAGCCCCCACGGCTGGCCGCCGGGCGAGGACAAGATGCGTGTCGACGTCGAGGAGCTGTTCCGGCGGGAGGCCGCCCGCGCCGAGCGGCTCCGGACGCGATAATTCACCTATCGACGGACGACGACGTGCACTGCTGATTGCCCTCGGCGCCAACGCCGCGTTCCTCGCGGTGGAGGTCGTCGGAGGTCTCGCGTTCGGATCGCTCGCATTGTTGGCCGACGCCGTGCACATGGTGTCCGACGTGGTCGGCCTCGCGATCGTGTACGCGGCGCTGCAGTTTGCCCGGCGCCCGCCGACCGATCGCCACACGTATGGGTTCGGCCGTACCGAAGTACTGGTTGCGCAGGTCAACGCGCTGCTGTTGTTCGCGAGCGCCATTGCCGTCATCGTCGAAGCGGTACGCCGGCTCGACGCGCCCCACTCGATTGACGCGGCTGGTGTGCTCGTTGTCGGTGTCCTCGGCTTGGTCGTGAACATCGGCAGCGCCGCGGTCGTCGCGCGGCACGCGCACGGCAACCTCAACTTGCGGGGCGCACTCTGGCACCTCCTCGCCGACGCGCTCGGTTCCGTCGCGGTGATCGTTGCCGGCGTCGGCGCTGCAGTCTTCGGTGCAGATCGCCTGGATTCGATTGCGTCGATCGTGATCGCACTTCTCGTCATCGCGGGTGCATGGAAGTTGCTCCGGGATTCGACAAGCGTGCTGCTGGAATCCGTCCCCGCCGGTCTCGACGCAGTCGCAGTACAGGACGCGCTGTGCGCCGAACCAGGCGTCGAAGCGGTGCATCACTTGCATCTGTGGACGAGCGGCAGCGAGCACCCTGCGCTCTCCGCGCACGTCGTACTCGGCGAAGCGACGTCGTTGCACGACGCGCAACTGCGCGCCGAGGAACTCAAACGCATGCTGATCGAGCGGTTCGGGATCGCCCACGCCACGCTCGAGGTCGAGTGCCACACGTGCGTGGACGAGACGCACTCACATATGCATCAGCTGTGAATCGGCTGTCTGCGGTGATTTCGTCGGTTCGTACCGGCGGACAGTCGCGCTCATCCAGGTTTCGTTGCGAGAGCCCGCGGGCATCGTTTTTGGGACCCCAATCCACAGGAGTTCCCCCAATGGCGAACGAGAAGATGGACGACCTCAAAGGCCGGGCCAAGGAAGCAGCCGGTGACCTCACCGACAATGACGACCTCAAGCGCGAAGGCAAGATCGATCAAGGCGCGGCGAAGGTGAAGGAAAAGGTCAAGGACACCGTCGACAAGGTTCGCGACAAGGTAGAAGACCTCACCGACTGAAATCCCCTGCAAGAAAAAGCCAAGCGAGTGGTGCGCTGCTGCCAATCGGCCGGCGCACCACTTGTTTTTGTCGCCGGCGTAGCTGCGCACACTCCGCTCGCCGCATCGCTTCTACGCGTCGAGTGTCTGCAATCGCTCGCGGAGTTGCATCAGTGTGCGCGTGAGGAGCCTCGAGACGTGCATTTGGCTGATGCCGACGTGTTGAGCGATCTCGGTCTGCGTCATGTCGTGGAAGAAGCGCAGCTCGACGATCGTGCGTTCGCGTTCGGGGAGATCGGCGAGCACGCGGTCGAGCAGCACGCGGTGCTCGGCCAGGTCGAACCCGTGATCGGCAGTACCGAGGCGGCGTTCCAGCGACGTGGCCTCGTGGCCTTCGGCGGGCCGCGCGTCCAGCGACGACGAACGGTAGGCCCCGCCGACCTCCATCGCCTCGAGCACTTCCTCCTCGCGCACGCCGAGCTCCCTTGCGACCTCCGGCACTCGTGGCGGCCGGTTCAATCGCTGTGAGAGCTCGTTGATCACGTTGCCGAGTCGCAGATGCAGTTCTTGGGGGCGTCGGGGCACGCGGACCGACCACGTCTTGTCTCGGAAGTGACGCTTCAACTCGCCCTCGACGGTCGCCGTCGCGAACGTCGAGAACTCGAGGTTGCGGTCAGGATCGAACCGCTCGACCGCTTTCAACATGCCGAGATACGCAACCTGCAACAGGTCGTCGAACGGTTCGCCTCGGTTGGCGAACCGGCGAGCGAGATGCGATGCAAGCGACTTGTGGGCTTCGATCAACTCGTTCCGCAACGCGCGCTTGCCGGTTTGGCGGTACTCGACGAATTTCGCGCGGAGCTTCTGGCGCTCTTCAGCGGTGAGAGCCATGGCTTAGACCGAGGGAAGGCGTCGGGTACAAGCGAAACGCGCGGTGCCGTCGACAGCTCGTAGCTCGTACTTGTCGCACACCGCGTTGAGGATCTGTGCACTGAGTTGGTCGATGCCAACGTCGCCGCCCGGCGCGAGCGGAGCCTGGCCTTCCATGCGCAGCTCGCCGTCCCCGCTCGAGAACGTGATCTCGAGGTCTCCGGGCGCGGCGGCGTCCACGACCGTGCTGGCGAGCTCGTCGACCGCCACCCGCAGGTTCTCGATCTCGTCGACGTCGAGGCCCAAGCGACTGGCGACACCCGACGCCGTAAGCCGGACAATCCGCACATATTCGAGGGCGGCCGGCACGGAAAGCCGAACGACCTCTCCGATCGTGTCCTGTGCTTCCACAGCGGCCCTTCATGCGGAATTGAACGAAGCAGTGGTATGCGCCCCGCGTGCCCGAGCGACGGAGACCCCTTTCGCCGCACGCTACCCGGTGCCGCAAGGGGAGAAACAGGGCGATCTTGCCGGAGCGCGTGGTTCCCGCCGCAGTTTGAGCGGGTAAGAAAATACGCTGAGTTTCCGCGCCAGCACGATGAGTGATATCTGGAGATCGGATGCACGACGGCGTCGCCCCCGGGCCATCGGAGCCCCGCTTCGAATACGAGGTCCCGGCGACCACCCGCAGCCTGTCCACGCTGCGAGCCCGCTTCTCAGGTTGGCTCACCGCGATCGGGGTCGCGGACGACGTCCGGCGCGATCTCGTGCTCACGATCTCGGAGCTCGCAACGGCTGTGATCGAGGACGTATCCGAGGGTGGGCATCGGCTGCGGGCGTGTGCGTGGCGGGATGACCAAGGGGTTGCGATCGAAGTGAGCGACGATCGCGGCTGCCTCGACGCGCACGCCCGCGGCCCCGATCCCGGTGATCGGGGACGTGGTCTCGCCGTCGTCGCGACCCTCGCCGACGTGCTGGCGGTACGCGAGGTCGAAGGGGGACGGGCGATGCGCGCGCGCATCGGATGGGAGCATCTCGTATCCCAGGCTGTTTCCCGATGAACACGAGCGGGTAGCGGCGCCCTTGCAGACGCGACGACGCGAACAAGGGAACGGCATGAGCAGCCAGGCGGAGGTCGACGCCGCCACGGTCGCGGAGGGAGCGCCGGCGCTGCTTGCCGTCATCGATCACACCGGACGGCTCGCGTGGTGCAACCGCAAGTGGTCGGAGTTCGCCGGCCGCCGCGACTCCCAACTTCTGGATCGTCAGTGGCTTGCTGCTGTCCACGCCGACGACGTCGAACCGTTGCGTCTCGCCCTCACGCGCGCCGAGCCGTTCGGCATTGATGTGCGCATGCGGCGTTCCGACGGTCGTGAGCGGTGGCTCGCAATGTGCGGAGCGCCACTCGCTGACGATGCGACCGTCGTGTCGGCCGTCGACGTGAGCGATTCGCGGACGGTGGAACGCGCGCGGATCGCGGAGGCGTTGCAGCGCAGCCTGCTTCCGGATGCCTTGCCCGACATTCCAGGGGTGAGTCTTTACGCTCGGTACCTGGCGGGCGGCAAGGTGGACATCGGCGGTGACTGGTACGACGTCGTGCCGCTCGCCGGCGCGCGATGCGGCATCGTGATCGGCGACGTCGCCGGTCACGGCGTCCACGCCGCGACGGTGATGGGACAACTGCGGCACGTGCTGCGCGCCTTTGCCGCCGACGGTGCCGATCCGGCCGCCGTGGTCGGCCGCCTGAATCGTTTCCTGTTCGAGCAGGGACCCCTGGACATGGCGACGCTGTGTTACGGCGTGCTCGACCCGACGCGAGGGCGCATCGACATCTCGACCGCTGCGCACGTGCCGCCCTTGCTCGTCCGACCCGACGGCTCGGCCGAGTTGATCGAGTTGCCGCCCGCGCCGCCGATCGGTGCCGACTCGCTGAGTCGGTACACGACGACGTCGGTGCAACTGGAACCGGGCTCGACGCTGGTGTTCTACACGGACGGTCTCGTCGAGCGGCGTCGCGAGCCGCTCGATGCGGGATTGGAACGCATCGTCGAGACCGCCCGTTCGTCGCCGATGCTGCTCAATGCAACGTGCGAGCACCTGCTCGATGAGCTGATCGGCGACGCGCGCCCTGCCGATGACGTTGCCGTCCTTGGCTTGCGGTTCGCCGGCACTTCCCGCGGTCACCTCCGCGTTCGCCGCCCGGCGCGCGCCGCTGAGCTCTCACCAGTTCGTCGCATCCTGTCGGCCTGGCTCGAGACCGCCGGTTTCGGCGCTGAGGAGATCGGCTCGATCGCCGTCGCGATGACCGAAGCCGCGACGAACGCGATCGAGCACGCTTACGGGCCGGCCGAGGGCTGGTTCGAGGTCGAGGGTCAGATTCATGCAGACGGGTCCGTCGGTCTCACTGTCCGAGATGGTGGGCGATGGCGACCGAAGTCGCGCGGTGGAGGCGGGCGGGGATTGGCGCTCATCGGGCGTCTGATGGACGAGTTCGAGGTGAGACGCGCAGAGATAGGTACGGAGATCTGGATGCGTCGGGCGCGGCGGGGGAAAGAACACTGAGATGACTTCGAGCGGCCCCGCATGAGTGACGTGAAGTGAATGAACGGAATGAAGCGAATGAAGTGAATGGTCTCGTCCAAGTGATTGACCGGAACGAGGGTTCTGTCCCGGTGTCCGAGATCAGGGGCGAGCTCGACGCTTCGAATGTCGACCATGTCCTCGACCACATAGTGGGCAGCGTGGCCAACGAGGCACCGGGAATGGTGCTCGACCTCACGCATACGAGCTACCTGGACAGCGCGGGCGTTCGTATCCTGTTCGAGCTGGCTCGCCGGTTGCGCTCACGCCGTCAGGAACTTCGGATTGCCGTCCCGGGCGATGGCATCGTCCGCCGCGTGCTCATCCTGACCGCGCTCGCCGACGTCGTCCCGCTCGATGACGACGTCAGCCGTTCGGTGCGCGCGCTGCAGCTCCGAACTTGAACGTCAGGAGGAACGTCGTGGCCGAGCGCGGAAGCACGCACCACTCACCCCGCGTCGACGACGAGCTCCATAGGGAAACCGAGTCCCTGCTTCGAGGCTCGCCGATAGAGGCCCGTGCCGATGAGTGGCGGCAGATGGAACCACCCGCCGATGGCGAGCCATTGCCGGACGCACGCGTGACCGTCGACGAGATCGAGCTGCGCTCGATACTCGCGATCTCGTTGCGACCTAGCGCCTTCCCCGGAGATCGTGACCGATTGCTCGCGGTTGCCGAAGAGGAACACGCCGACAACCGCATCCTCGAGTGGCTCAGGTCACTCCCCGCAACGCAAACGTTTCCGAGCGTTGAAGCGGTGTGGGAGGCACTCGGCGGTGCTCACGAAACTCGGGCCGCCGCGATCGTCGGGGCGGAACGCGCGTCCGCCGCGGCGCGGCAGGAGGACATCGTTGTGCAACAGGACGTCGAGCCGGCCGTGCAAGCCAGCGCGTGTCCCGGGACCGGCGCAGCCGGCCCAATCGCCGGCGTCAGGCCAGTCGATCGTCGGGCGCGTGTTCGGCTTGGCGGTCGCCGGTGTCGAGCTCGCGGTCGGTCTCGTGATCGAGGCCGTCGTGCAGGTGCGCCGTCGCCTCTGAATCGTTACGAGTCGATCGCGAAGTGGTCGGTGAGGCCGGTGATCTCGAGCAAGCGCGTTACCGGTTCGCTCGGTGCCCGGAGCCGCATCTGGCCGCCGCTCTCACCGAGCCGGCGCTGCGCGGTGAGGATCGCGCGCAAGCCCGACGAGTCGAGGAAGCCGGTCTGGGAGAGGTCGAGCACGACTTCATTGACTTGCTCCGCGACAAGACGGCTGATCTGATCCTCGAGCCCCGGCGCGGAGTACGCGTCGAGCTCTCCTCGGACGGTGAGGACGGCGCGATTGCCGTCCCGGTCGGTCGTCAACACCAGATCCGGGCCCACCGCCTGTTCATCCACGACCGCGTCCCCTCTGTTGCAGCAGCGACTCCAAGCTACCGCAGGGGCCGGTTGAGGAACCTATCCGCCGTTTGCGCCGACACCCCCGCGGGAACACGCAACGTCTGTTGAAGGAGGTAGCCATGGAGCTTGGTGTCGCGTTTTCGAGCGAGGAACTGGGTCCGAACGAGATCGTGCGTGCCGCGGCCCTCGCCGAAGAGATTGGCTTCACGACGACCTGGGTGAGTGACCACTACCACCCGTGGATCGATGCGCAGGGCGAGAGCCCGTTCGTCTGGTCCGTGCTCGCCGGTATCGCGCATGCCACCGAGCGGCTCCGGATCGGCACCGGAGTGACGTGCCCGATCATGCGCATCCATCCCGCGATCCTCGCTCAAGCTGCGGCGACGACACAGTGCATGTGTGACGGCCGCTTCTGGTTCGGTGTCGGCTCCGGGGAAGCGTTGAACGAGCACATCGTCGGATTGAAATGGCCGGAGGCCGACGTGCGCTTGCAGATGCTCGAAGAAGCGATTGATGTCATTCGCATGCTCTGGCAAGGCGGCATACACAGCCACTACGGATCCTTCTTTACCGTCGAGAACGCGCGCATCTACACCCTGCCGTCGACACTGCCGCCGATCTACGTTTCCGCGTTCGGTCCGAAGTCGATGAAGCTCGCGGCGCGTATCGGTGAGGGACTGGTGAGCACCAAACCTGACGCCGACCTGCTGCGCCTCTACCACGAGCACGATGGCCGCGGGCCGAAGCTCGGACAGTTGAAGGTCGCGTGGGCCGACAACGCCGAGCAGGCCAAGGACCTCGCGTTCGAGCGCTGGCCGACATCGGGCCTCGAAGGCGAGCTGAGCCAAGAGCTGCCGACGCCGAAGCACTTCGAGCAAGCAGCGTCCGCACTTCGCAAGGAAGACGTGGTGAGCACGTTCCCGTGCGGGCCCGATCCCCGCGAGCACATCGACGCCATCCGCAAGTATGCAGACGCCGGCTACGACGAGGTGTACATCACGCAGGTTGGTCCCGACCAAGAAGGGTTCTTGCATTTCTACGAGCGCGAGATCCTGCCGCTCTTCGCGAAGTCCGAGCAGCGCCGTTCCGCGTGAGCTGAACAACCTCAGACGCGCTCGCGCACGCGGTGGACTGCTTCCTTGCCGAGGTCGCGGGCGCGGTCGACGACGCCGGCGGCCATTGCCGCGGGAACGTTCGCAGGCGGCGCGTCGGGGATTCTCGGGTGCGGTCGTGTCGGCGCGGTCTTCTTCGCGGCCTCGAGTGCTTCGCCGAGCTCTTGCAGCTCCGCACGCGAGACCTTCTCCCGCATCTTCGCGAGCACTCCCTTTTCTTCTTCCTTCACGTGGTGCCGCACTGACTCGATGAGGACGCTCACCTTCGCGTCGAAGCGCTCTTCGGACGGCTGCATCTTCGCGAGGGCGGCGAGCTCCCACTTCGCGACGAGATGCTCTTCGAGAGCTTCCAGAATCGTGTTCTTCAGCTTCGGAAGGTTCTCGCGAACGAAGGGATAGAGCACGGTCTCTTCGATGGACGCGTGCACGGACAGCAGGTGGATGATCTTGTCGACCGTCGTGCGCTTGTTCTTCGCGGCACGCTCGCCAAGCTTCTCGTATTTCTTGAACAACGCCTCGACGGCGCGGTGGTCTTGTTTGATCAGCGTGATCGCGTCCATAGGACGCGCGGTTACCCGTCGGTCCGCGTGGTCAAACGACTGCGTGTGCGACGACGTGCTCGTGCGTCTGCGGGCGCACCTCGACAAGATCGCCGCGAACGCGAGTCTCGTATACCGGTTCCGGAGTCGTCGCCGGACCGCGCTCGACGGAACCATCCGAGAGACAGAATGCGCTGCCGTGCCATGGACAGACGAGCGTGCTGCCGCGCACACTCCCGCGATCCAGCGGCCCGCCCGCGTGCGAGCACACCCCTGCGAGCGCGTACACGAAGCCGTGGTGACGCACGATGGCGATGCGCGCACCCTCGACGGTGACACCGATCGGTTCCGCGTCGACGAGCTCGTCGACGCGGCACGCGGTTTGCCAGGTGTCGTCCTCGACGATCGGAACTTCGGCATCGACACCGACGCGCAGCACGTACACCATGTGCCCGCCGAGATATCCACCTGCTGTCACCGCGCCGAGGCCGGCCGCCCCGAGCAATGCGCCGCGCACGTGATGGCCCCGGGCCCGCGCGCGCCATGACGCGACTTGCAGCGCGACTGCGACGCCGTTCGCGGCCATGTGCACGACGCCGATGCGTCGGGCGGCGCCGTGCGTGTCCTGCCAGTCGGAGATTCCCGTCGCCGCGGTTGGCAGTGATGCGATCACACCGAATGCCACCAGACGACGGGCGGCGTGGCTGCCGGACCGCCACGCGACCGCGTCGGCGAGTGTCGCCGCGGTCCAACATCCGATTGGAAGATCCGTGAGCAACGGATGCACGCGATGGCCGATCGGCGTGCCCGACAGCACGCGCTTCACGGCGTCGCTCTTGGTCAGACGTTGGGCGACGGGTTCGATGGCACGTGATGCGACGTCGAGCGCAGAGAGATTCTCCAAACGCTTGAGGATCTCGGAGAGGCGGCCGCTCAGCTCGTTCATCGCACCCTCCTCTTCCCGGTGCATCGAAACAGGA
Organism: uncultured Actinomycetes bacterium; assembly: GCA_963837155.1. Lineage (GTDB taxonomy): Bacteria > Actinomycetota > Acidimicrobiia > IMCC26256 > PALSA-610 > DASQHW01. Next base: position 449,329 of record CAWIMB010000002.1, read on the forward strand.
AACGGAGGCAGCTGTGGGTGCTCAGCGGTTGTCGAGCATCGCGAGCCCGTCATCGACCGTATCGACGAGGGCGACCGCGTCCTCGAGCTTCGTCAGCACGACGACGCGCCGAACGAGTGCGGCCTCGGAGACCACAAGCACGAGCCGCTGACCTCGGCTGTGCAAACCTTCGGCCAGATCGAACAACAGCCGGATGCCGCTGCTGTCGAGATATGTCGCCTCGGTGAGATCGAGGACCATGCCGCTTCCGTCCGACGCCACCGCGGGAAGGATCTCTCCTCGCAACGCATCGGAGTTCGAGAGATCGATCTCGCCGCTGATGGACATCACGGGCCCGACATCGTGCTGCTCGACGTTCAGCTTGGCGGTCCTCATCCCGGCAGCTCCCGGCCGAGAGAAAACCGGACGTTCGCTAACCCGGTACCCCACGTCACGACGACATCGTCGATGACGGCGCGCCTCACCCGCAAGCGGGCATCACCCACGCGGCTCGGCGCCGCATCAGGGCAAGCGACCCTCGCCCTTCTGGCGTGCGCCTCGCTCGATGGCTTCTTCGTAGTTCTCCGCGACCTCCGGGCTCTCGGCCCCGGCCCGCTCGGCCGCTGCTTCTTCTTCTGGCGTCGGCAGGTCGTCCGGGGTGGCGTGCACTTGCGCATCGGCGGCCTCCGCCTCGCGCGTCGTATTGCTCGGTCGGGTGGGCTTCGCGTCGTCAGGCACGATCATCCTTTCCTTGCCTCACCGCTCGACGTTGCGGATTTTGTGGTTGTACCCACACCTCGACGGGGTCACGCCGCGGCGCGGACCGGCGCCCGCCGCACTGTCGACTTCCTCGGCCGCAACAGTGAGAGCAGCTTGCGCTCTTCGACGACCAGTCGTGCGCTTCCCCGTGACGGCGTTGCGCGCCACCGCTCGGCGAGTGTCCCATCGCGGTACCACTCGATGACGTTCGGATGCACATAGCTCGAACGTGTCACTGCGGTCGTGTTCCCGAGGTGTGCGCTCACGGTCTCGCACACGCGCACGATACCTCGGCGCGCAACAGTCTCCGATCGCGGCGGCGACAACGCGGCGAACGCAGACGTCGCGAGCAGAGTTCCCATCCACGTACGGAAGTCCTTGGCGGTCACCGGCAACCCGGTTACCTCGCGCAGATACTCGTTCACATCGGTGGACGAGACCGGATGTGGTGAGCCGTCGTCACCGACGTATTGGAACAACACTTGCCCGGGCAGATCCTGACACTGCTTGACGATGCGTCGCACTCGCTTGTCTCGCACCGCCACGTCAGAAGCGATCCCGTGCTTGCCCTTGAACACCAAGCGCACCGACGACGCTGTGAACTTGGCGTGCTGATCGCGCAGTGTCGTCAGCCCGAACGAGCCGTTGTCGCGCGCGTACCCCTCGTTTCCCACGCGCACGAGCGTCGACTCGAGGAGTCGTATCACGGTCGCGATGACCTTCTCCTTCGGCATGCCGCGCCGCCCGATGTCGTGTGCGATCTGCTTTCGGATGGCCGGCAGCGCCATGCCGAAGTCGTAGAGGCGGTCGAACTTCGCCGAGTCGCGATGGGCGCGATATTGCGCGTGGTACCGGTACTGCTTCCGGCCCTTGGCGTCACGACCGGTCGCCTGGAGGTGCCCATTGGCATCCGGGGAGATCCATACGTCGGTCCATGCCGGTGGGATCGCGAGTGCCTTGATGCGACGCAAGGTGGCCGCGTTCGTCACGCGCCGGCCGGTGCCCGTCAGGTACGTGAAACCCTTGCCTGCGCGCCGCCGTCGGATGCCGGGTTCGGTATCGTCGCACCAGGTCAGGTGGGACGGGACGTCGGAGAGTTGTTTCTGCGCGCGTTCGGCCCTCACGGGGCGCCCCTACCCGCCGAGATGACCGCATATGCCGCGAGCGAGCCGGGTACACCGGACCGGCGGGATGAGATGGAGCGCATGATTGCGGGTGCCTGACGATCCCGAAGCAGTTGCGATCGAACACGTCACTCCTGACGTCGACGGTGGTCGCTTCGCGGCCAAACGCGTCGTCGGAGACCCGGTCGTCGTGGAAGCGGACGTCTTCCCGTACGGCCACGTCGAGCTGGCGGTTCGGCTCGAGCACCGGCGCAGGGAAGAGCGGCGCTGGCGCTCGGTGTGGATGACGCCGCTCGGAAACGACCGGTGGCGAGGCGAGTTCGCGATCGACCGCATCGGGGAGTACCGATTCCGCGTCCTCGGGTGGCGCGATGACGTCGCGACCTGGCGTCGGGGCGTCGAGGCGAAGCTCGACGCCGGTCAAGACGTTCGCGTTGACGCAGAGGAGGGCGCGCGCCTCGTCGAGGAGCTGGCCAAGCGTGCCGAACGCGCTACGCCCGAAACCGAGAGCCTGCTCGCCTGGGCGCAACGCCTGCGCGGCGGCATCGACGCACGCACACGTTCGGAGCTGTCCGCGCTCGTCGCGCTCGCCCGCACCCATCTGTGTCGCCCGGACGCGGTCGTGTTCGACGCGACGTCACCGGTCTGGGCCGACCGGCCGCTCGCAGGCTTCTCAGCGTGGTACGAGCTCTTCCCGCGTTCGGCATCTCCCGATCCCGCGCGCCGGCACGCTGGCGGATGTTGCCGATCGAGTCGACGACATCGCGGGCATGGGCTTCGACGTGCTGTACCTCCCGCCGATCCATCCGATCGGGCACACACATCGCAAGGGCCCGAACAATCGTCGGAACGCGGAAGCCGGTGACCCCGGCAGTCCGTGGGCAATCGGCAGTGAAGCGGGCGGTCATACGGCAATCGCACCCGAGCTCGGCACGTTCGCCGACTTCGACCAGCTGATGCAGAGCGCGCGCCGGCGCGGCCTCGAGGTTGCGCTCGACCTGGCGTTCCAGTGCTCGCCCGATCATCCGTGGGTGAGCGAGCATCCCGACTGGTTCCGTCACCGCGCCGACGGCTCGATCGCATACGCCGAGAACCCGCCCAAGAAGTACGAGGACATCGTGCCCCTCGACTTCGAGTGCGAAGACCGCGCCGCATTGTGGGAGGCGCTCCTCGATGTTGTGCGCTTCTGGGCCGACCGCGGGGTGCGAGTGTTCCGGGTCGACAATCCGCACACCAAGCCCTTCGGATTCTGGGAGTGGCTGATCGCACGTGTGCGCGAGACGGACCCCGACGTGCTGTTCCTTTCCGAGGCGTTCACACGCCCGCGCGTGATGGAACGCCTGGCCAAGGTCGGGTTCTCGCACTCGTACACGTACTTCACCTGGCGCAATACGAAGCACGAGCTCATCGAGTACTTCACGGAGCTCACGCGGCCGCCGCTCAAGGAGTTCTTCCGGCCGAACGTGTGGCCGAACACCCCGGACATCCTTCACGCGACGTTACAGCAGGGCTCGCGAGGCACGTTCCTCGCCCGCGCCGTCCTCGCCGCGTGCCTGTGCGCGAACTACGGGGTGTACGGCCCCGCGTTCGAGTTGATGGAGCGCACGCCCCGGGAGGAGGGGAGCGAGGAGTACCTGAACTCCGAGAAGTACGAGATCCGGCACTGGAAGCTCGACCGGCCCGACAGCTTGCGGCACTTCCTCGCCCGTCTCAACGAGATCCGGCACGCGCACCCCGCGTTGCAACGCAACGACACCCTGCGGTTCCACGACATCGACAACGACCAGCTGCTGTGCTGGTCGAAGGATGTGCGCCGTGCGGACGCAGCGGAGCCAGGGATGGCGCAGCGAGGGAGCCATGTGATCGACGATGTCGTGCTGTGTGTGGTCAATCTCGACCCATGGAATACGCAGGCCGGGTGGACGTCACTCGATCTCGGTGTGCTCGGAGTTTCCGATGACGCGTGGTTCGTCCTGCACGACCGCTTGACCGACGCGCAGTACGAATGGCGCGGCGCACGCAACTTCGTCGAGCTCGACCCACGATCAGTGCCGGCTCATGTCTTCACGATCGGGCGCGGAGTCACGGCGTGAATCAACCTCGCCGGCGGAGCAGTTCGCTGCTGCCGCCGGACCCGAGCTGGTATCGCGACGCGGTCGTCTATGAGACGCATGTACGCGCGTTCTCCGACAGCGACGGTGACGGCATCGGCGACCTGACCGGGCTCACGCAGAGGCTCGACTACCTGCAGGACCTTGGTGTCACCGCGGTCTGGCTGTTGCCGTTCTATCCCTCGCCGTTGAAGGACGAGGGCTACGACATCTCCGACTATCGAGGCATCAACCCCATCTACGGCAACCTCCGCCAGTTCCGGCGCTTGCTCGACGAGGCGCACCGGCGCGGGTTGCGCGTCATCACCGAGCTCGTGCTCAACCACACCTCGGATCAGCACCCGTGGTTCCAGCGCGCACGACGCGCTCCGCGCGGGAGCAGGTTCCGGGATTGGTACGTGTGGAGCGACGACCCGACGCAATACCGCGACGCGCGCGTCATCTTCCACGACTTCGAGCACTCGAACTGGGCATGGGACCATGTCGCCGACCAGTACTACTGGCATCGCTTCTACTCGCATCAGCCCGACCTCAACTTCGAGAACCCCGAGGTGCGGCGCGAGATGTTGCGCACGGTCGAGTACTGGTTCGATCTCGGCGTCGACGGCCTCCGACTCGACGCGGTGCCATACCTCTTCGAGCGCGAAGGCACCACGTGCGAGAACCTGAAGGAGACACACGATTTCCTGAAGGAGCTGCGGCGGTACGTCGACGAGCGTTTCGCGGACCGCGTGTTGCTCGCGGAGGCGAATCAATGGCCCGAGGACGCGACCGCGTACTTCGGCGACGGCGACGAGTGCCACATGGCGTTCCACTTCCCGCTGATGCCGCGGCTCTTCATGGGCTTGCGTATGGAGGATCGCTTCCCGATCGTCGACATTCTGCGTCAGACGCCGCAGCCACCCGAGGGGTGCCAGTGGGCGGTGTTCCTGCGCAACCACGACGAGCTCACGCTCGAGATGGTCACCGACGAAGAGCGCGACTACATGTATCGCGTGGACGCGCACGACCCCGTGATGCGCGTGAACTTCGGCATCCGCAGACGACTCGCCCCGCTGCTCCAGAACCACCGGCACAAGATCGAGCTGATGCACGCGCTGCTCTGCTCACTGCCCGGCACACCAGTGCTGTATTACGGCGACGAGATCGGGATGGGCGACAACGTCTACCTCGGCGATCGCGACGCCGTTCGCACGCCGATGCAGTGGAGCGCCGACCGGAACGCCGGCTTCTCCGGCGCCAACCCGCAGCGCCTGTTTCTGCCCGTCATCATCGATCCCGAGTACAACTACGAGACGGTCAACGTCGAGGCGCAGCTCGACAATCCGGACTCTTTGCTGTGGTGGGTACGGCGGTTGATTGCCTTGCGGCGCCGCCATCCGGTGCTCGGTCATGGCTCGCTCGAGGTCCTCACGCCCGACAACCACCGAGTGCTCGCGTTCTTGCGGCGCGAGAAGGCGTCCGGTGACTCGCCGGGCCAGCAGGTGCTGGTTGTCGCGAACCTTTCGCGTTACGCGCAGTACGTCGAGCTGGACCTCCATGAGTTCCACGGGATGCGGCCGGTCGAGCTGTTCGGCCAGACGGCATTTCCGCCGATCGGCGATCTGCCGTACTTGCTCACGCTCGGTCCCCACGCGTTCTACTGGCTGGCCCTCGAACCGGCGCGTACCGAGCACCCATCCGACGCCCAGCTGCCGGTGTTGCATGTGTCGCGCTCGTGGACGGAGCTCTTCGGCGGCGACATCGGCTCGCAGCTCGATCAAGCCCTCCCGCGGATGGTGCGAACGCGTCGGTGGTTTGGTGCCAAGGGCCGGACAGTGACGCGCGCGCGTGTCGTCGACTCGGTTGAGCTCCGGCTTCCCCATTTGTGGACGCGAGGCGAGGAGTTGCCGGCTCCGGAACCGGCACGCGTCGCATTCGTGCGCGTCGACTATCGCGAGGGCGAGCCGGACACGTATCTCCTCCCGATGGCATTCGTCGCCGGGACCGCCGGAGAGCGACTCGCCGAAGAGCAACCGGCAGCCGCACTTGCGCGCGTCCGGAACGACGGCGCCGAGGAGCCGGGAGTGCTCGTGGACGCGCACTGGCTGCCTGGCTACGGGCGCGCGCTCCTGCAGCTGGTGCAGCGGCGGCGCCGCGTGCGAGGCGAAGACGGGACGCTGGCCGGCGTCACATACGGCCCGGCGATCGCGCACCGGCGAGTTGCGCTCGAGGCCGAACTCCCGGTGTCGGTGCTTGGCGGCGAGCAATCAAACACCTCGCTGACGTTCGACGAAGACGTGATCATGAAGACCGTGCGCCGGATCGAGCCGGGTGTGAGCCCCGAAGTCGAGATCGGGCGTGTGCTGACAGACCTTGGCCGGTTCCCGAACTCGCCGGCGCTGCTCGGCACCATCGAGTACCGACGACCGGGGTCCCCGCCGGCCACGATTGCCGTGGCGCATGCGTACGAGCCCAACGAGAGCGATGCGTACTCACGGTATCGAGACGCGTTGGGGCGTTTCTACGACGGGGTGCTCAGTCATCCCGACGATCACGCGCTCGGCGAGCGCACTGGGCCCGCACACCCGCTGGCCCTGCTCGACCGCGAGCCGCCGAACGAGTTCGAAACGCTCGCCGGAGGCATCCTGCCGTCGGTCGAACTGCTGGGCAGGCGGACCGCCGAGCTCCATCTCGCGCTCGCGTCGGCCGATGATCCCGCGTTCACACCCGAACCGTTCAATGCACTCGCGCTGCGATCGACGTATCAGTCGATGCGCAACGGCATCACGCGGGCGCTCCGGGCGCTCGAGCAGGCGGAGCCCGAGCTCCCGAGCGGGTGTGCTGCCGACGCGCACTTCGTCGTCGATCACGCGGACGAGTTACTCGACCGGCTGCGACGGTTGTTGTCGGCCCCGGGCGGGATGCGCATCCGTGTACACGGCGACCTCCATCTCGGCCAAGTGCTCTCCACCGGTCGGGACTTCTTGTTCATCGACTTCGAAGGCGAACCGACGCTGCCGCTCGGCCAGCGCCGATTGAAGCGCTCGCCGATGCGCGATATCGTGGGCATGCTCCGATCGTTCGACTATGCCGCGCGCACGTCGATTCCGGATGCCGCGGCGCGCGGTCAGGTTCGCAGCGAGGAACGTGCGCACGAGCTGCTCGAAGCGCACGCGGACGAGTGGGTCGCGTGGGTCGGGGCTGCGTACCTGCGCGGATATTTCGACATGATCGGTGGGAGCAATCTCCTCCCGAGCGACATGCACGCCCGGCGCGTGCAACTCGACGCCCATCTTGTCGAGAAGGCGATGTACGAGGTTCGCTACGAGCTCGATCACCGTCCCGACTGGATCGGTATTCCGATCGCGGGGCTCCGCCGGCTGCTCGGGCGAGCGCTTCCGGCTCGAACGGTCGAGGATCTCGGATGAGTCCGCGCGGGCAACGCGACCTGCATTCGCTCGCGTGCGCGGTGGGTATCGAGGTGCGTTGGCGGGGCCAGGGTGGCGAAGCCCACACGTGTTCCGACGAGACGTTGCTCGCCACGCTGCAGATGCTCGGCGTGGCGGTGCAGCACCCGGAGGACGTACGCGTCGCCTGGAACCGGCTCGCACACGAGCGCGCCGACCGGGTGATCGAGCCCGTCGCGGTGGCATGGGACGGTGTGCCACCGGTGCTCACGGTGCGGTTGCCGCAGACGGCGGCCGACGATCAGTTCGAGGTGATCATCGAGCATGGCGGCGAGCAGGACCGAATCCTTCGCGCCGACTGCGCGGTGCACGCGACGGGCACCGCGGACGATGTCGTGCAGCTCGAGGTGCGATTGCCCCACGGTTTCGATACCGGACGCCATCGCGTGATGCTGGAAGCCGCGGGCCGGCGCGGGGAAGCGACCTTGCTCGCGGCACCGACCCGCATCGGAGGAGTCGCGGCCCGGGGCGGCGGTAGAACCGCCCGCAGCGGTGGCGAGTCCGACAATGGGGTGGCTCGGGCCGGGCTGCAGCAGGCGTGGGGCGTGTTCGCGCCGGTGTACGCCCTCCACGACCGTGACCGCACGAATACCGGCGACCTCGCGTCGCTCACTCGGCTCTCGTCGTGGGTGTCGGGACGGGGCGGGAGCGTCGTCGGCACCCTTCCGATCCTCGCATCGTTCGTGGGGCACGGCGACGAACCCTGTGACCCGAGCCCGTACGCACCGGTGAGCCGGCGGTTCTGGAACGAGGTGTACCTCGACCTGCGCGCCGTGCCGGAGCTTTCGGGCGACGCGGCCGTGGTCGAACCATCACCTGGCCGCTTCGTCGATCTGCCGCGCCTGGCAGCGGCGCGCCGGCCCGCGCTCGAGCGTGCGCTCGGCCGGGTCGACGACACGGCGCACAGGCGCGCCGCGTTCGACCGATGGCTCGCCGCGACACCTCTGGCGCTCGAGTACGCGCGGTTCCGCGCACGCGTCGAGGGCAGCGGGGAGCTGGGCGCGCGCCTGCATGCGTACGTGCAGTGGCTGATGGGGCAGCAGCTCGAGTCGCTCGCGCAGCACCTCGCGGCGCGCGAGCAACTGCTGTACTTCGATCTCCCGATCGGCGCCCATCGCGACGGGTTCGACGTCGCCGCAGGGGGTTCGCTGTTCATCCGGGATGCCTCGGTCGGCGCGCCGCCTGACAAGTTCTTTGCGGGTGGCCAGGACTGGGGCTTCCCACCGATCCACCCACACGCCGCGCGAGATACTGGGTACGCGTACCTCGCGTCTTGTCTGGAGGCGCATTTCCGATACGCGCGAGCGTTGCGCATCGATCACGTGATGGGCCTGCATCGCCTCTGGATGATCGCTCCTGGTGCAGCATCCGGCGAAGGTGCGTACGTGCGCTACGCGGCCGAGGAGCAGTGGGCCGTCGTGTGCATCGAGGCCGCCCAACACGATGCGACTGTCGTCGGCGAGAACCTCGGTACGGTCCCGGTCGAGACGAACCGTTCGATGCGCCGCCACCGCGCGCTCGGGATGTGGGTGCTCGAGTTCGACCTTCCAACTGAGGACGGCGCGGTCGCGACGCCGCCGGCCGCTCGGGACCTCGGGTGCATCGACACGCACGACTTGCCGACGTTCGCGACGTGGTGGCAAGGCCTCGCGCCCGCGCCTCGCCGTGCGCTGCTCGAGGCGTTACGCGCATCAGGCGAGCTCGATGCCGAGGGTGACGAGGCCTCCGTGCCCGAGTCGGTGCTGGCGGCGACGCTTGCATGGCTGGGACGCAGCCGCACTCCGCTCGTGCAGGTGTCGCTCGAAGACCTTTGGCTCGAGCCTGATCCGCAGAACGTCCCGGGCGGCGATCCTCAGGACGCGCGGTTCCGGCAGCGTTTCGCGCACGGGCTCGACGAGCTCGACTCCCTCGACGCGCTGAAGATCACGCTCGAGCGGCTCGACCGTGCCCGCCGGCACCCGAGGAGGAGGGCTCGCGCATGACGTTGGTGACTGCGGACGACCTCTATTTGTTCAACGAAGGCCGGCACTACCGGCTGTACGAACGACTGGGCGCGCACTGCGTCGACAACGCGGTGGAATTTGGTGTGTGGGCGCCGAACGCGTCCACGGTCTCGGTGGTCGGCGATCGCAACGGGTGGGTTCCGGGCACTGACGTCATGGAACCGCTCGGGTCCAGCGGATTGTGGTCGGTGCGGCTCGGCGGCTGGCAGGCCGGCGACCGGTACAAGTTCCACATCGAGTCTCGCTCCGGCTACACGGCTGACAAGGCGGATCCGTTCGCATTCGCGACCGAACAGCCACCGGGCACCGCGTCGATCGTCGCCGATCTGGCGTACTCGTGGAACGACGACGGGTGGATGCGCACGCGCGCCGAACGCCAACGGCTCGACGCGCCGGTTTCGATCTACGAAGCGCATCTCGGGTCGTGGCGGCGCGACGAACGTGGGTTCAGCTTGTCGTATCGCGAGGCCGGCGCGCGGCTTGGCGAGTACGCGCGTGACCATGGCTTCACGCATGTCGAGCTGCTCCCGATCATGGAGCACCCGTTCTTCGGCTCCTGGGGGTACCAGACCACCTCGTATTTCGCGCCGAGCTCCCTCTACGGCAGCCCGACCGACTTCATGGCGTTCGTGGACGCGCTGCATCACGAGGACGTCGGCGTCATTCTCGACTGGGTCCCGTCGCATTTCCCGGCCGACGAGTTCGCGCTGTCGTACTTCGACGGCACGCACCTGTTCGAGCACGCCGATCCCAAGCAGGGATTCCATCCCGACTGGGACACGCTCGTGTTCAACTACGACCGGCACGAGGTGCGGTCGTTCCTGGTGAGCAGCGGATGCTTCTGGCTCGATCGGTATCACGCGGACGGGCTCAGGGTGGACGCGGTGGCGTCCATGCTGTATCTCGACTACTCACGCCAGCCCGGCGAATGGGTGCCGAACGAGCACGGCGGAAGAGAAAACCTCGGCGCGATCGCGTTCCTGCGGGAACTGAACGAGGAGGTCTACCGGTCGTTCCCCGACGTGCAGACCTACGCCGAGGAATCGACCGCATGGCCGGGCGTATCGCGCCCGACGTACCTCGGCGGGTTGGGGTTCGGGGGCAAGTGGGACATGGGCTGGATGCACGACACCTTGCAGTACATGGAGCGCGAGCCGATCCACCGTCGCTTTCACCACGACGAGCTGACCTTCCGCGCGGTGTACGCATGGACCGAGAACTATGTGCTGCCGTTGTCGCACGACGAGGTCGTGTACGGCAAACGGTCGCTCGCGTCGAAGATGCCCGGCGATGCGTGGCAGCAGCTCGCGAACCTGCGACTGTTGTTCGGATATCAGTGGGCGTCACCCGGCAAGAAGCTGCTGTTCATGGGCGGCGAGCTCGGCCAGTGGGGCGAGTGGAATCACGACGGGCAGTGCGACTGGTGGCTGCTCGACGATCCGGCGCACGCCGGAGTGCTGCGTTGGGTGACAGACCTCAATCGCGTGCTCCGTTCGCACCCCGCGTTGCACGAGCGCGACAACGACCCCGGCGGGTTCTCGTGGGCGATCGCCGACGATCGTGACCGCAGCATGCTCGCGTTCCTGCGCTACGCGTCGGACGGCACCCCGCTGCTGTTCGTCGGAAACTTCACACCCGAGGTGTGGACCAACGTGCGGGTGCCGGTGCCGCGCGGCGGCTACTGGCGCGAGGTGCTGAACAGCGACGCGCAGATCTACGGAGGCTCGGGGGTCGGGAACCTGGGCGGGGTGGAGGCGCAGCCGGCGCCGCTGCACGACCAGCCGTGGTCCCTCACGATCACGGTGCCGCCGCTTTCCGGACTGTTCCTCGCGCCTGAGCGCGGCTGATGACGCGCTTGGGCGCGTGGGCGGTCGACGGGGCCGTCGAGTTCTGCACGTGGGCGCCGCACTGCGCTCGGGTCGAGGTCGTGATCGCCGGGCCTGAGGCGCGGCGCGTGCCGATGACGCGCGCCGAGACCGGATACCACGTCGCGCGCGTCGAAGGGCTGGGCCCCGGTGCCCGCTATCGCTTTGCGCTCGACGATGACGAACCCCGGCCCGACCCCGCGTCCCGCTGGCAGCCCGATGACGTGCATGGTGATTCAGCGGTAATCGAGCCGGCGTTCGCGTGGTCCGACGTCGAGTGGATCGGTCTCCCGCTCGCCGATCTCGTCATCTACGAACTGCACGTCGGCACGTTCACGCCCGCAGGAACGTTCGACGCGGTGATCGAGCGGCTCGACGTGCTGCGCGACCTGGGCGTCACCGCCATCGAGCTGATGCCGGTCGCCGAGTTCCCGGGCGGCCGCAACTGGGGGTACGACGGTGTGTTCCCGTACGCGGCCGAATCCGCGTACGGCGGCCCGGACGGCTTGCGCCGTCTCGTCGACGCCGCGCACCAGCGCGGACTCGCGGTCGTGCTCGACGTCGTCTACAACCATCTCGGGCCCGAGGGCAACGTGCTTGCTGCCTACGGCCCGTACTTCACCGATCGATACCGCACACCGTGGGGAGACGCGCTCAACTTCGATGGTCCGGGGAGTGACGACGTCCGACGGTTCTTCATCGAGAACGCGGTCCAATGGATCGACGATTTCCGCATCGACGCATTGCGACTCGACGCCGTGCACACGATCGCCGATCCCAGCGCGTATGCGTTCGTCGAGGAGCTCACCGACACGGTGCACCGCTTTGCGCTCGAGCACGACCGGCTTGTGCACGTGATCGCCGAGAGCGCGGCGAACGACGCCCGGCTGATCACACCCAAGGAGTACGGAGGCATTGGCTGCGACGCGCAGTGGAACGACGACTTCCACCATTCGTTGCACGCGCTTCTGACCGGCGAGCGGCACGACTACTACGTCGACTACGGATCACCCGGCGATCTGGCCACGGCGTTTCGGGAGGGCTTCGTCTATGCCAACCGGTATTCGACCTTCCGTGGGCATCGTCACGGTCGTCCGCGCAACGGCCTGGGCTCGCCCGGCGAGCGGTACGTGGTGTTCGACCAGAACCACGACCAGGTCGGGAACTGCGCGACCGGCGACCGCCTCGCGACGCAGGTCGGCGGCGACGGCGTCCGCCTGGCCGCAACGAGCGTGTTGTGCTCGCCGTTCGTGCCCTTGCTCTTCATGGGTGAGGAATACGGCGAGACCAACCCGTTCCCGTACTTCGTTTCGCACTCCGATCCCACGCTCGTCGAAGCGGTTCGCCGGGGCCGCCGGGCCGAGTTCGCGTCACTCGCCGACCAGTCGCCGCCCGATCCCCAAGCCGAGGCGACGTACGAGAGCGCACGGCTCGACTGGTCGAAGCGCGATCGTGAACCGCACGCGTCGGTGCTCGAGTGGTATCGAGCGTTGCTCGCTCTGCGCGTGAGCCGGCCCGCGTTGCGGATCCTTGATCCGTCGCTCGTCACGACTGCCATCTTCGACGAAGAGCAGGCAATCGTCGTCACCCGCATCGCGCCCGACGACGCGGTGGTGATCGTGCTCGCATTCGACGACGTCCCGCACGACGTCGCGCTCGCGCTCGGCGCGGGCACCTGGACGACGCTGCTCGACACGCACGCCGACGAGCGTGACCTGCCGGCGACGCTCGCCGCCGACGGGGCCGGCGACGGCGACGGCGCTGGCGATGGCGGCAGCGGCGTGCGGCTCAAGCTGCCCGCCCGGTCGGCGCTCGTCCTCGGTTTGGCTACGTGACCGTTCCGGCGTCGACATACCGGCTCCAGTGCAACGCCGGTTTCGATCTCGACGCCGCGACCGCGCTCGTGCCGTACCTGGTCGACCTCGGCGTCGACTGGATCTATCTGTCACCGGTGTTCACGGCGCGGCGGGGGAGCACCCACGGTTACGACGTGACCGATCCAACGCAGGTGAACCCCGAGCTCGGCGGTCGGGAAGCGCTCGACCGATTCTCGAAGGCCGCGCACGACGCCGGCCTGCACATGCTTCTCGACATCGTGCCGAACCACCAGGCCGCCTCCGACGAGAATCCTCGATGGCGCGAGATGCTGGCAACGGGCGACACGCACGCTTTCGATGCATGGTTCGACGACGATGGTGAGCTCCAGTACCGCCGGTTCTTCGACATTGGCGAGCTCGTCGGTGTACGCGTGGAGCGGGAAGACGTGTTCCGCGAGACGCACGCGCTGTTGCTCGAGCTGCTTGGGCGCGGGGTGGTCGACGGGCTGCGTGTCGATCACGTCGACGGTCTGGTCGATCCCGAGCAGTATCTCCGGCGCCTGCGTGACGCGACCAACGGTGCGTACGTCGTCGTCGAAAAGATCCTGGCGCGCGACGAAGTACTACGCGAGTCGTGGCCGGTCGCCGGCACCACGGGGTACGAGGCCGGCATCGCGCTCACCGAGGTGTTGATCGATCCCGACGGTCGGGCGTCACTCGAGGCTGCCCTGCTGGGCGAGAACGGCGGCGTGGCCTTTGAAGCGGTCGAACACGACAGCAAGACATTCGCCCTTGACGAGTTGTTCCCGCGGGAGTGGGCACGTCTAATGGCGCTGCTGAACGACTCAGTCGTTGGGCCTGCGCTGCACGACATCACTGTCGCGCTCGATGTGTACCGCACCTACGACAGCACCGAGGAGGACCGGCGTCGCATCGATCGGGCGAGCGCGAAGCTCGCCTCTGCGGTTGCCGAACCGCTGCGAGCACTGCTGCTCGACGGGCCAGCGGAGTTCGTCACGCGGTGGCAACAACTGAGCGGTGCGGTGATGGCGAAGGGGCACGAGGACACCGCGTGCTACCGCTACCCGGCATTGCTCGCCCAGAACGAGGTCGGCGGTGATCCCGGCGCGGACGTGCGGGACGCCGTCACCCGCTTCCACACGCTCGCGTCGACGTATCGGGGGCTGATCGGCACGAGCACGCACGACACCAAGCGCAGCGAAGACGTGCGAGCGCGGCTCTGTGTGCTGTCCGAGCGCGCGGATGTGTTCGAACGCGGGCTGGCGCGGTGGCGCGAGCTTGTCGACCCGGAGCCGGGGGTCACGCCGGTCGAGCAACGCTTCGTCGCCCAGACGCTGCTCGGTGCGTGGCCGCTCGCCCGTGCGGAGCTCGGAGGGTTCGGCGAGCGCATCGAGCAGTACCTGCGCAAGGCGTTGCGAGAGGCGAAGCAGCAGACCAACTGGATCCGCCCGAACGAGCCGCACGAGCAGGCGGTGATCGAGTCCGCGCGTCGCACGATCGACGGCGACGGGCAACTGCTCGTGGATGCGTTCGGTGATCTCGTCGAGGAAGTCGCGTTCTTCGGCGCCATCAACTCGATCGCGATGCTCACGTGGAAGCTGGCCATGTCCGGCACGCCCGACATCTATCGCGGCTGCGAGCTCTGGGATCTGTCCCTGGTCGACCCCGACAACCGCCGGCCCGTCGACTTCGAGCGCCGGGCGCGCATGCTGAGCACTGTGGAGCCTGCGCTCGACGACTGGCGTTCGGGCGCCATCAAGCTCCACATCACGGCTGCGGGTCTCCGCCTCCGCCGTGCGCACCCCGAGCTGTTCGCGAACGGGGAGTACATCCCGCTCGAGACGCCGGAAACCGTGCTGGCGTTCGCCCGCCGGCTCGGCGACGAGTGGGCGATCGCGATCGCGCCCCGTCTTCCGACTCGCACCACGGAATGCGGCCGTTGGCCGGTCGGTGACGTATGGGGTGACACGACGATCGCGCTCCCCGAGGGAGCGCCCGCGGCGTGGCGCGCCGGCCTACGCCTGGCCGACGTGCTGCACGACCTGCCCGTCGCCCTCTTGGTCGACGCATAGACAAAGTGCCCTGGTGCATGCTTTGCCGCATGACCGATGAGACCTTCGCGACCCTGACGTACGAGACGCGCGACCGCAAGGCGTACGTCACGCTGAATCGACCCGAGCGGCTGAACGCGATCGACGAGCGCATGCCCCCCGAGATCCGGGGCGCCGTCGAGCGCGCGAACGACGACGGCGACGTGCATGTGATCGTGCTGCAAGGCACGGGGCACGCGTTCTCCGCGGGCTACGACCTCAAACGGTTCGCGGAAACCGGCGTCGGTACGCAGGGCGAGGTGTGGGACCCGATCAAGGATTTCCGCGGCATGAAGCGCAACACCGACGACTTCTTCACGTTGTTCCGTTCGCTCAAGCCGACGATCTGCAAGGTGCACGGCTATGCGGTCGCGGGAGGGAGCGACATCGCGTTGTCGTGCGATCTCGTCGTCATGGCCGACGACGCGCGCATTGGCTACATGCCGGCCCGCGTGTGGGGTTGCCCCACGACGGCGATGTGGGTGTACCGGCTCGGCGCCGAGCACGCGAAGCGCATGCTGTTGACCGGAGACACCATCGACGGACGTACCGCGGCCGAGTGGGGGCTCGTGCTCGAAGCCGTTCCGGCCGCGCAGCTCGACACGCGTGTCGAAGAGCTCGCCGACCGGATGGCCGGCGTGCCGATCAATCAGCTCGTGATGCAGAAGCTGATGATCAACCAGGCGTACGACAACATGGGCCTCCACGGCACACAGATCCTCGCGACGCTGTTCGACGGCATCACCCGGCACTCCCCCGAAGGCCGGTGGTTCCAGGACCTCGCCGCCTCACAAGGCTTCCACGCCGCCGTCGAATGGCGCGACTCCGGCCGCTGGATCCCCGATGGAGGTCGCGAATGACCGAACAGTCGGCAGCAAAATCCGCGCATGGCGCGGGAAACCCTGCCAACTGTTGGTGGCAAAATCCGCGCATGGCGCGGGAAACGCTGCCAACTGTTGGTGGCAAAATCCGCGCATGGCGCGGGAAACGCTGCCAACTGTTGGTGGCAAAACCCGCGCATCGCGCGGGAAACGCTGCCAACTGTTGGTGGTTAATTCGGAGTGCGTTGGAGGAGGGCGAAGCCGTGGTCGACGAGGTGGACGCGGTCGCCGGGCTTGTACGGCGTGGGGTCGGGCTGCGGCACGACGTGTGACGTGTCGAGAACGACGCGCCATTCGAGACCCCACTCTTCGGCAGGCACGACGAAGTCGACCGCTTCGTGGTGCGCGTTGAACAGCATCAGGAACGAGTCGCTGCGCATCGGATGCCCACGCGGGTCTTGCCATGGGAGGGCGTCACCGTTCAGGAACACCGCGATCGTCTTCGCGGACGGTGCGTTCCAGTCGTCCTCGTTCATCTCTCGGCCGTCGGGCGCGAACCACGCGATGTCACTCACGCCGCTGCCGTGAATCGGCCGGCCCTGGAACCACCGCCGGCGCCGGAACACGGCGTGCTGACGTCGGATCGCGCTGACCGCGCTGGTGAACGCCAGCAGCTCCTCGTCGACGTGCTCCCAGTCAACCCACGAGATCTCGTTGTCCTGGCAGTAGGCGTTGTTGTTGCCATGCTGGGTACGTCCGATCTCGTCGCCGTGCAGCAACATCGGCACGCCCTGCGACAGGAACAAGGTCGCGAGGTTGTTGCGCTGTTGGCGTCTCCGCAGCGCGAGCACGTTCGGATCGTCGGTCGGGCCCTCGGCGCCACAGTTCCACGAGCGGTTGTCGTCGGAGCCGTCGCGATTGTCCTCGCGATTCTTCTCGTTGTGCTTCTCGTTGTACGACACGAGATCGTTCAGCGTGAAGCCGTCGTGGCAGGTGACGAAGTTGATCGACGCGCTCGGCCGCCGACCCGTCGCCTCGTACAGATCCGACGAGCCCGTGAGCCGGGCGGCGAACTCGCCGAGTGTCTGGTCTTGCCCGCGCCAGAAATCGCGCACGGTGTCGCGGTAGCGCCCGTTCCACTCCGACCACAGCGGCGGGAAGTTGCCGACCTGATACCCGCCCTCGCCAACGTCCCATGGCTCCGCGATGAGCTTGACTTGTGAGATCACCGGGTCCTGCTGGATCACGTCGAAGAACGCCGACAGGCGGTCGACATCGTGCAGCGTGCGCGCGAGCGTGGCGGCGAGGTCGAAGCGGAAGCCGTCGACGTGCATCTCGAGCACCCAATAGCGCAACGAGTCCATCAGCAGCTGCAACACGTGAGGATGTCGCATGTTCAACGTGTTGCCGGTTCCCGTGTAATCGACGTAGTAACGCGGGTCCTGCTCCGACAAGCGGTAGTACGCGGGATTGTCGATGCCTTTGAAGCCGAGCATCGGCCCGAGGTGGTTGCCCTCGGCCGTGTGGTTGTAGACGACGTCGAGGATCACTTCGATGCCGGCCGCGTGCAGCGTGCGGACCATCTGCTTGAACTCCTGCACCTGCTGGCCCAGGCTGCCGCTCGCGCTGTACTCGTGATGCGGCGCAAGGAAGCAGATCGAGTTGTAGCCCCAGTAGTTGCGCAGGCCCGTCCGCACCAGACGATGATCGTGGACGAACTGGTGGACCGGCATGAGCTCGACCGCAGTGACGCCGAGCCCGACGAGCCAGTCGACGACCTCAGGGACCGCGAGACCGGCGTACGTGCCGCGCAAGTTCGGAGGCACCGCGGGATGCAACTTGGTGAAGCCTTTGACGTGCATCTCGTACACGACCGATTCGTGGAACGGGATGTTCGGCCCGCGATCGTTGCCCCAATCGAAGTACGGATTCGTCACGACTGACTTCGGCATGAACCGAGCGCTGTCGCTGGTGCTCACGCGGTTCTCGTCGCCGAATCGGTAGGGATACACCGGCTGGCCCCAGTTGACGTCGCCGGTCACCGCCTTGCCGTACGGATCGAGCAGCAGCTTGTGCGCGTTCGCACGCTTGCCCTGTTGCGGCGCCCACTGGCCCGCGACGCGAAAGCCATAGCGCTGCCCGGGACCGACGCCCGGCACATAGAGGTGATTGATGAAGGCCGTGGCCTCGCGCATCGGGAGGCGAGTCTCGTGGCCGGCGTCGTCGAAGAGGCAGAGCTCCACGCTCTCGGCGATCTCCGAGAACAGCGAGAAGTTCGTGCCGATGCCGTCCCAGGTCGCGCCGAGCGGGAACGGTTCGCCCGGCCAGACCGCCAGGTTCGCAACGTTCGGCGCGGCGTCTTGCGCGCGAGGCAAACGCGGAGGAGTCGGAAAAGGTCGCGCACCGGACGGTCCGTCGTACGCGGTCATCGGGATGGGCTACCCGGTGCGGTCTGGCAGAAAACGGGGTACGAGTTCACGAACGACCAGGCGTCGACACCTGACCATGATGTCATCCTGCGGCAGGCGGAAACTGCCTCGACGACGCCGAGAACGAGGGAGCCGCAATGCGATTCATGACCAAGCTCGCAGTGCTCGGCGGCGCGGCGTATGCGGCCAAGTGGGCGTACGACAAGTACGCCGCGCCCACGGGCAGCGAGCAGGTGCGGGCCGGCTACGACACGCCGACCGGGGCCGACCCGAACGCGAAGTATGCCGAGCCCGGCTACGAGGACAAGTCGTTCGGCCAGGCAGTGAATCAGGACCAAGAACTCGTCGATCGCCTCGTACAGGACAGCAACGGCGATCTCGACAAGGCCGCGAGCACGTTCCGCACCGAGTCCGCGGGAGCGCCGGCGCTCGAGCGCCAGGAGCGCGCGGAGGAGTAGGAACGACGATGCTCCGGGTGGGCACCTCGGGCTGGCAATACAAGCATTGGCGCGATCGCTTCTATCCGCCGAAGCTCCCTTCGACGCGCTGGCTGGAGTACTACGCGGCGCGCTTCGCGACGGTGGAAGTGAACAACACCTTCTACCGGCTGCCAAAGCGGGAAACGTTCGAGGGCTGGGCCAAGCGCGTCCCGGACGACTTCGACTTCGCGATCAAGGCCAGCAACTACCTGACGCATTACCGGCGGTTGCTCGAACCGGCAGAGCCGGTTGAACGACTCTTGAGCCACGCGGCGCCGCTGCGTTCGCACTTGTCGGTCGTGCTGCTGCAGTTGCCGCCCGACATGAAGGCCGCACCCGAGCGGCTCGACGAGACACTCCGCGCCTTCGGCGGACGTGTGCGCGTTGCTGTCGAACCGCGCCATCCGTCGTGGTGGACCGACGAGGTGCGTGACATCTTGACCACGCACCAAGCCGCGCTGTGTCTGGCCGATCGTGGCTCGCGCATCATCACACCCGAATGGCGTACGGCGGACTGGTGCTATGTGCGCCTGCACTTCGGGCTCGCCCAGCCGCCGTCGTGTTACGGACCGGCTGCACTGCAGTCGTGGGCGACGCGACTGCGCGAACTCCACGGCACCGACGCCGACGGGTACGTCTACTTCAACAACGACGGGAACGGCTGCGCCGTGCGCGACGCGGTGGTGTTCGCCGGCTTCGCCGCGAAGGCCGGCCTTGCAGTGACGAGGGTTCCCGATCGGTCAGAGGCGCCCGTCGGCTGACGGCTCAACAGCTCACGTCGGCACCTCGCGCACTACCTCGCGCGGTTCTTTGTCCGGCCGTACGCCGAGGAACGTTGGCTGGCGGATCATGCCGCTCGACGTCCATTCGGTGAACTTCACCTCGACCACGAGCACGGGCTCGACGAAGTGCACACCTTTCGGCGGCTTGCCGGTGTCGAACGGACTCGTGTCGCGGGCACACCGTTCGAACAACCGCGTCAGCTCGGCAATCGAC
This sequence comes from uncultured Actinomycetes bacterium, assembly GCA_963837155.1. GTDB lineage: Bacteria > Actinomycetota > Acidimicrobiia > IMCC26256 > PALSA-610 > DASQHW01. The sequence goes on from CAWIMB010000002.1 coordinate 469,272, forward strand.
GCGCCCGACAACCCGCTGCCGACCTTGCCGGCGTAGTGCAAGTTGCCCTCGTCGTCGTAGCAGCCGACGAGCAGCGAGCCGATGCTCCCGGTGCGGCCGCCTTCACCGGGCTGCCACCCGCCGACCACGAACTCCTGCCGGAGCGTGTGCTTCACCTTGAGCCACGACGTCGAGCGGCGGCCGGGCTCGTAGCGCGAGTCGAGTCGTTTGGCGACCACACCTTCGAGGCCGAACTGCTTGCTCACTTCGAGCGTCGCGTTGCCGTCGCCCACTTCGTGCGGCGGCGTTTGCCACGACGGACCAGTGAGTCCGAGCCCCATCAGCTGGGCCCGCCGTTGTTCGTACGGCAGCTCCATTGTCGAATGCCGGTCCAGCCACAGAAGATCGAACAGCACGTACACGACCGGTACCTCGTTGACCAGCCGGCGGATCGACGCGTCGCTCTCGACGTGCATGCGCCGCTGCAACCGTTCGAAGCTCGGACGTCCGGCGTCGTCGAACGTCACGATCTCGCCGTCCAGCACGGCTTGGCGCGCGCCGAATGACTCGCCGAGCTTTCGCAACTCGGGATAGCGGTGCGTCACCTCGTTGCCGTTGCGCGTCACCAGACGGATGCGGCCCCCGTCGACATAGCCGAGGGCGCGGATGCCGTCCCACTTGAGCTCCCACGCCCAGCCGTCAGCGTGCGGGGGTGTCTTGGCGAGGGTCGCGGCCATCGGACGGAGGTTGTCGGGCGGGTCCGAGCCTTCGGGATCCTGCGGCGGATCCATGCGGTGAATCATCCACTGGTCACCACGCGTGCGGAACAGCACGTATCTGCCATCGACGCGCTCGCCGTGCAGCGTGATCATCACCTCGCGCTCGTCCCACTTGGACGTCTCGTACGTGCCGGTGTCCCACACGCGCATCGATCCGCCGCCGTACTCGCCTTTCGGGATCTCGCCTTCGAACGTGAGGTACTCCATCGGATGGTCTTCGGTGTGCACCGCGAGGTGGTTGCGTTTCGGATCGCTCGGGATGCCCTTCGGGACCGCCCACGACACGAGCACACCATCGCGTTCGAGACGGAGGTCCCAGTGCAGCGCACGCGCGTGGTGTTCCTGCACGACGAATCGCGGCGCGGTCTTCTTGCGCGTCGATCGCGTCTTGCGCCGCGGGCGGCTCGGGCGTGGCCGCGAAGTCGCGCTTCCGTTCGTACTCTTCGAGGTCGCGCTTGCGCGCCACTACATGGCTCCTTCGCTTCGCCATCCTTGGCTGCGCTACATCCGCACTATGACGAGCAACGTACCCGTGGTGGTTACCGTGGGACCCTATGGCTCGTAACGAGATTGTGATCGATGCTCCGCCCGAGAAGGTTTACGAGACTCTGCTGGACCCGGGCGCGTACCCAAAGTGGGTTGTGGGAGCGAAGCAACTGCGCGGCGTCGACAGCAAATGGCCGCGCAAGGGCGCCCGCTTCCACCACACGATTGGCGCTGGTCCCGTGACGCTCGATGACTCCACGAAGATCATCGACACGAAGCCGAATCGTCGCGTCGTGCTGGAGGTGCGGATCCGGCCCGTGGGCGTCGGCAAGGTCGCGATCGATTTGAAGCCGAAGCGGCGCGGGCGCAAGACCAAGGTCGTGATGACCGAGGACCTCACGCGTGGGCCCGCGTCGTGGGTCCTCCGACCGATCAGGACGGCCGCGATTTCCGGTCGTAACACCATTTCGTTGCGGCGCCTGCGACGGCTCGTAGCATCGCGGGCAGGGAGCGGCTGAGCACGCTTCCCGGTTGGGACAAGCGCATGCCGGACGCGATCGTCATCGGGGCAGGACCGAACGGTCTTGTCGCCGCGAACCTGTTGGCCGACCGCGGTTGGGACGTGCTGGTGTGCGAAGCCACCCCGGCGCCGGGCGGAGCAGTGCGGTCGGCCGAGCTGATCGAGCCCGGCTTCGTCAACGACGTGTTCAGCGCGTTCTATCCGCTCGCGGCCGCGTCACCAGTGATCAACCGGCTCGGCCTCGAGCGGTACGGGTTGCGCTGGTGTCGCGCACCACTCGTGCTCGCGCACCCCGCGCCCGACGGCACGTGTCCGATCATCTCAACCGACCTCGATGAAACGGCGCGCTCGCTCGACGCCTTCCACCCTGGCGACGGCGACGCGTGGCGGCAGCTGTTCGCACGCTGGCAACGCATGCGCAGTGGCCTGCTCGATGGGCTCTTCACGCCGATCCCGCCGCTGCGTGCCACCGCCAAGCTCGCACTCGCCACCCGGCATGAGGGTCCGATCCGCTTCGCCCGATTCGCCTTGCTGCCGGTGGCCCGTCTGGTCGCCGAAGAGTTCGGCTCCGAGCAAGCCCGCCGCCTCTTTGCCGGCTCCGCGCTGCACGCCGACCTCGCACCAGGTGACGTGTTGAGCGGGTTCTTCGGCTGGATCTTGTGCAGTCTCGGCCAGGAGCTGGGGTGGCCGGTGCCCGAAGGCGGCGCGGGCCGTCTCACCGACGCATTGGTCGCGCGTTCTCGAAGCGCAGGGCGGGCGGGTGGAGTGCAACGCGCCGGTCGACAGCGTGATCGTGCGTAACGGCCGCGCCGTCGGTGTGCGGGCGCGCGGCGTTGACATCGATGCGACGCGGGCTGTGCTCGCGGATGTCGACGCGCCCCGGTTGTTCCTCGACCTCGTCGGCAAGGAGCATCTCCCGCCGCGTATCCGCGACGACCTCCGCCGCTTCGCGTGGGACCAGTCGGTGTTCAAGGTCGACTGGACGCTGAACGGTCCGGTGCCGTGGTCCGCACCCGATGCGCGCCGGGCGGGCACGTTGCATCTGGTGGAAAGCGTGGACGCCCTCACCGAGTCGCGCGCGCAGATCGCACGCGGCCTGATCCCGGACCGTCCGTTCGTGCTCGTGGGCCAGCAGTCGATGACCGACCCGACCCGCGCCCCGGCCGGGTGCGAGACGCTCTGGGCGTACATCCACCTGCCGCGCGAGATCAAAGGTGATGCCGCGGGAGAGCTCGACGATGTGTCGGACAGCGCGGCCAAGGAGCGATTGGCAGACCGGGTGCAGGCGCGCGTCGAACAGCTCGCCCCCGGCTTCGGTTCGACGATCCGCGGTCGGCACGTGATGGCGCCGATCGACCTGCAACAGCGCGATCCCAACCTCATTGGTGGCGCCATCAACGGCGGTACCGCGCAGCTGTACCAGCAACTGGTGTTCAGGCCGACGCCCGGCCTCGGGCGTCCGGACACGCCGATTCGGAGCCTCTATCTCGCGTCGGCGAGTGCGCATCCGGGCGGCGGCGTGCACGGTGCATGTGGCTCGAACGCGGCAAGGGCCGCATTGGCACGCGACCGCGTGCGAAGAGTGGTGAATCGCGCGAAGCGGTGAAAGTGCGAAAGCTGCGAAAAAGCAGCTGCACCGGAGGGAACGCCGAGGCCGGGCGGCGATCCTCGGCGTTCCCGAACCGGTGCTGCAGGGGGTCCGAGCACGCCGTGCGGGGGGCGGCGCCTCGGACCCATTCCTGCGCTACCCGACGTCCGCGAGCAACAAACGCAGTGGACGGGAAATTTTGGGCGACCCCGACGACGCCATTCGCGGCGCTCAGCCCGCCGACGCGACGAGCGGCGTGAGCACTTGTTCGGCGTGGCGAACAGCGTCGAACTGCGATCGTCCCGGCGCCTCGTAGAACATGGTCCGCGTGCCACGCAGTGTCGACGCGGGGCCTCCGTGCGGGTCGGAATTCGGCAAGTTGCCCGTGATCCAGAACCCGCTGGAGCCGAGTGCCTGCGCATCGCCGGTGCACTGCGTGGTCGGGTTCACGTCGTTGTCCTCGTAGTAGAGCTTGGTCGTGGGAACCGGCGAGATGTCGGTCGTCCACGACCACACGTGCGTGAGCGCGCCCGACGCGCCATCAACCTTCTCCCACAGCGGTGTGCCGTCTCGTACCGTGTCGGCCCGGCCGTCAATCGTGACATCTCCGGGGTTGTGATCGTTCGAATATCCCATTGACCGGGCGGCGTCGCTGTAGTCGAAGAAGTCGACGGGGCCGGGGATCGCGTGCACTCGGAGATCGGTGACGATGTCCTCGCGCTGCGCGTAGAACACGTGCGTACGCTCCGTGTAAGGCCCGCTGTTCGCGCCGATGTAGCTGCGGATCGCGCGCACGGGGCCGCTGATGTTGGCGATGAACGCGCCCTCGGCGTCGTCGAAGGTGTCCTCGCTGCGTCCGCAGTTCCCGGGGCCGAGGAGCACCTTGTGCCGGTCGAGGATGTCGGCACCGGTCGCGTTGCCCGCGTTGATCGTGAGGCTGTCATCCAGCCATCGGTCGTGGAACGTGCGCGTGTAGAAGCTCGTCGTCACCTTCGACGTTTCGGGGTTCGGACCGTCGTCGAGCTTGTAGGTCGTCTTGTACGCGCCCGACGCCAACGCGAAGGCGTATTCGACGTAGCGGCGGTTTGCCGACGGGTCGAGGCTGGTTCCGACGCGACGGAACAGATACGCGTAGGCGACGTGCCCGTTGCGCGGATCGGTCACGGTCAACCGAACGCGGCTCCCGCGCACGACGTTCGACGGGTCACTTGTGCCTGCAGGTGCGGCGTCGCTCGTGTCGGCAGCCATGAACGCGATCTCGTCGGCCGGACCGAGCACACCATCACCCGCGCCCGTCCAGGTGTTCGGGTCCGCGTACACCGTCACGGTCACCGGGTTCGTCGTGTTGGCGGGCTTGTTGTACACGGTGTTGAGCTCGATGGTCTTGCGCTCGTCGATCTGCACCGGAAACTGTGACCACTTGGCCCCTGCGTAGTTGAACGCAACGACGTCGCGGACTGGGACGTTGGCGAGTGCGGGCACCTGCGCGCCGGTGAGCACTACCGGGTCGGTCTGCCGATCGACGAACTGCCCGGGCGCGGGCGGCGGCGGGACGATACACGCACCGAACACGAGCCCGAAGGCGGCGATGGCAACGACTGAGCGAGTGCGGAAGCGCACGCGGCGACCGTAATCGCGCCGCGGCCTTGAAAAAATCCTTACTGGACTCGTCGGGATTCGAGTCCTACCGTTGCGCACGCCCCGCACTTCCCTCGTAAAAGGATGCGAAGCATGTCGAACGATGCCTGGGGTCTCGAGACCCGCCTCGTCCACGCCGGCGCCGAACCGGACCCCGCGACGGGCGCACGCGTCACGCCGATCTACCAGACGACGTCATTCGTGTTCCGTGACACCGCGCACGCAGCGGCGCTGTTCGGGCTGGAAGAGCTCGGCATGATCTACACCCGGATCATGAACCCCACGCAGGACGCCTTCGAGCAGCGCATGACTGCACTCGAAGGCGGCGTCGGTGCGCTGGCGACCGGGAGTGGCCAGGCCGCGCAGGCGATTGCGCTGCTCAACCTCGCCGAGAACGGCGGGCACATCGTGTCCAGCGCTTCGCTCTATGGCGGCACGTACAACCAGCTGCACTACACGTTCCCCAAGTTCGGTGTCGAGACGACCTTTATCAATGATCCCGACGACCTCGATGCGTGGAAGAAGGCGATCAAGCCGAACACCAAAGCGTTCTACGGCGAGAGCATCGGCAACCCGAAGGGCGACATCCTCGACTTCGAGGGAATCTCCAAGATCGCGCACGACAACAACATCCCGCTCGTTGTCGACAATACGCTCGCCAGCCCGGCGTTGTTGCAGCCGATGCGCTACGGCACCGACGTCGTCGTGCACAGCGCGACGAAGTTCATCGGCGGCCACGGCACGTCGATCGGCGGCGTCATCGTCGACAGCGGCAACTTCGACTATCCCGGGAGCGGCCGGTTCCCGGGCTTCACCGAGCCCGACCCGAGCTACCACGGGCTGGTGTTCGATCAACTGCCGCCCGAACTGCGGCCCGCGATGTTCGTCCTCAAGTGCCGGTTGCAGTATCAACGCGACATCGGTGCCGCGATCTCGCCGTTCAACTCGTTCCTATTCCTGCAAGGTCTGCAGACACTCAGCCTCCGCATGGAGCGCCATTCCCAGAACGCACTCGCAGTCGCGAACTGGCTCGAGGGCCGCGACGAGGTCGCGTGGGTGACGTATCCAGGCTTGAAGTCCAGCAAGTGGTACGACCACGCGCAGAAGTACTTGCCGAACGGGCAGGGCGCGATCATCGCGTTCGAGCTGAAGGGCGGTGTGGACGCCGGCCGCAACTTCATCGACAGCCTCGAGCTGTTCAGTCACCTCGCGAACGTCGGCGACGTGCGCAGTCTCGCGATCCATCCTGCGAGCACGACGCACAGCCAGCTCGAGCTGAGCGAGCAAGCGGCCACCGGCGTGACGCCCGGTCTTGTCCGGCTGTCGGTCGGCATTGAGACCGTCGACGACATCCTCGCCGACCTCGACGCCGGACTGCGCGCCGCCAAGTCGTCGTGAGTGAAGAAGAGCCCATCCCGGTCACCGGGGCTTGGCGGCCGGGGGATCCTCCCGGCCGTCGGCAATTCGTCACACTGTTCGACGATCGCCCGTTCGCGTTGCGCGCGGGTGCGACGTTGTCGCCGATCACCGTCGCGTACGAAACCTGGGGAACGCTCTCGCCGGCGCGCGACAACGCGGTGCTCCTGTGCCACGCGCTCACCGGCGATAGCCACGCGGCCGGTCCGGTCGAGCCCGGCCATCCGGTCCTCGGCTGGTGGAACGCGCTCATCGGTCCGGGTCGCGCGATCGACACCGAGCGCTTCTTCGTCGTATGCCCGAACGTGCTCGGCGGGTGTCAGGGCACGACCGGGCCGTCGTCGCTCGATCCCACGACCGGTACGCCCTTCGGATCACGCTTCCCGGTCATCACGATCCGCGATCAGGTCGATGCCGAAGCCGCGCTGGCCGACACACTCGGTATCGAGCAGTGGGCGGGCGTGATCGGCGGGTCGATGGGCGGCCAACGCGCGCTCGAGTGGGTCGTGAAGCATCCAGAGCGCGCTCCCCGCGCCGTCATCATCGCGTGCGGCGCGGCCGCGACCGCTGAAGAGATTGCGCTGTGCTCGTTGCAGATCCGAGCAATCGAAGAGGATCCTCACTTCCATCGCGGTGACTACTACGGCCTCGTCGAAGGCCCGTGGCGCGGTATGTCGATCGCGCGCGGCATCGGGCAGGTGAGCTATCGCTCCGAGCTCGAGTTCCAGCAGCGGTTCAACCGCGGGCACCAGAACGACGAGCACCCGTTCGAAGGCGGCCTCTATACCGTCGAGTCGTACCTCGAGTACCACGGCGACAAACTGGCGCGACGCTTCGACGCCAACAGCTACATCGTCTTGTCGCGAGCGATGAACCACCACGACGTCGGACGCGGGCGCGGCGGCGTGGCCGAAGCCCTCGCCCGCGTGACCGCGGAGGTCACGATCGCGGGGATTTCAACTGACCGCTTGTATCCGTTGCGCTTGCAGCACGAGCTTGCCGACCTCATTCCGCGCAACAAGGGCGTGGAAGTCGTGCACTCGATTGCAGGACACGACGGCTTCCTCACCGAGCACGAAGCGATCGGCGAGATCATCGCGGGCGCGCTCAACAGTTAAACCTGCATATTCGTCCAACGCGATCGCGTGGTTCCCCGGTCATTTGTGTCGCGTCGACACGCGGCGGGTACCCGATGACCATGATTGGCTTCATTCTCTTTCTCTTGATCGTCGGTCTCATTGCAGGTTTCGTTGCGCGTGCGCTCGTTCCTGGCCGCGATCCGATGAGCATCGGCGGCACGATCGTGCTCGGAATTCTGGGCTCGTTCGTCGGTGGCTTCCTCGGCTGGGCACTGTTCGGCAAGGACTTCGACGAGGGAGCCTTGCAAGCGTCCGGCATCATCGGCTCGATCGTCGGTGCGATCTTGCTGTTGCTCGTGTACCGCGCCGTCACCGGCCGCAACAAGACCGGCGTACGGGGCTAGCGCTCGACGCGAAGGGTCAGGACGGCTGCACGCCCACAGTGATCGTGGCCGTGTAGCCGTCGCCCTTCGCCTTCAGGTCGACGATCGCGGACGCGGCGCCCGCGTCCCGGTAGATGCTGTCGCTCGCGTTCGGTGTGTCCGGCGAACCCTTCTCGCTGTATGGACTGCGCGTGAACACCGTCTCGGTTTGCGCGTCGTTGAAGAACAGCTGACCGGTGTGCACGACGCTGCCACCGTTGTGCACCTTCATGTGGATGTGCACGGCCCGGCCCTGATACCAGCCCGGGTAGATCGTCTGGAACGTGGCGCCGCCGTCCGCGGCCGTGAGCTGAGTACCGCGCAAGAATTGCTCACCGGGTGCCTGGTCGAAGCCCGAGTACAGGCCCAGGGCGTCGCAGTGCCAGATGTCGACGGCAGCGTCCTTGATCGGCTTGCACGTCGTGGCATCGACGACACTGATCGTTAACGCGAGCGGCGCACCATTACGGCCCTCGGTGATGTCGCGGCGCACCTTGTTCAGGTCGAGGTAGAACGGACCTTCGGTCGCCTCGGGGGTGAGCACGCACCCCACTTGCGTGGCGTTGGTAGTCGGCGCAGTCGTGCCCGAGGTGCCTGTCGTGTCTGCGGCGCCCGAAGTGGTGGTCGACGAGCTCGACGCCGCTTTCGACGAACTGCCGCACGCGCTCAACACCGCGAGCGCGCCGACGCCTCCGAGGAGTCCGAGTGCGGCGCGCCGGTCGATTCGAGGGTTCGATGCCATGGACCGGAGCCTCCTGCCGCTCGCTGTGCGAACGCTTGGGAACGCGCGAGAGTCAGACCACATTACGGAACGTGTCACGGTGCGACCGGGCGGTTGGTCCAGCCGCGATCGGGACGTGACGTCGACCGGAACCATCCGCCGGCCGCGGCGGTGCCGCCATCGGTTGGGATCGTGTGGCCGGTCACGAACTCGGAGAGGTCCGACGCGAGGAACAGCAACACGCGCGCCTGGTCGTCGGGCACACCCATCCGGCCGACGGGCACCCAGAGCGGCCACAACTCCGCTTGCTCGGGCGGGACCCAGCGCGAGTACGGCACCTGCAGCGTCTCGGTGACGTCCGGGCCAATACCGTTCACGCGCACACCGTGCCGGCCGACCTGCACCGCGAGGCACCGCGTGAACTGCACGACCGCGGCCTTGAGCGCGCCGTAGACGGGGTCGGGTGGATAGCCGCGGAGGCCCTCGATCGACGACACGTTGATGACCGAGCCAGATCTGCGCTCGACCATCGCGGGCAGGAACGCGTGCGTCACCGCGAGGATGTGCCCGAAGTTGATGTCGTAGAGCTCCCGCCAAAGATCCGGGTCGGTGTCGACGAAGTCGCGCGCGGCACGCACGTAATGGCCAACGTTGTTGACGAGCACGTCGATGCGGCCGTGCTCGCCGAGCACGTGGTCGCGAAGGGCGACTACCTGCTCGGCGTCGCGCACATCGGTGACGACGAGTTGAGCTTCGCCTTCGGCGGCGTGGATGTCGTCGACGACCGAGCGTCCGCGCGCTTCGTCGATCTCGGCGAGAACCACGCGTGCGCCGTGCGCGGCGAAGAGGCGGGCCGCGGCCGCACCGATGCCCCCGCCGCCGCCGGTGATCACCGCGACCCGACCGGAAAGGAGCGGGCCGAGTCCGACGGCCGAACCTTCGCTCATTGCACGACCTCCTCGAGCGCGAACCAGAAACTGTCGCGCGACCCGAGCGCGGGCGCACTCGAGGAGGTCGGGCTTCTCCGAACCGCTAGTGGTGGCCGTCGCCGCCGAGCTGGGCGCGAATCTCGCCGAGCGGGTGAGTCGTCGAGTGCACGTTCACGTAGGTCGCCCCGGCCCGAATGGCGTTGACGAACTCGGCGAACTCACCGGCGGCGATGCCTTGGGAGGTGGCAGCGGCCGTGACGTCGGCTGCGGTCAGTGTGCCGGTGATGGTGCCACCAGCCGCCGGGCAGGCTTTCGTAGGCACCGGGCTGTTTCCGAGGTTCGTGCACAGGAACACGACGACGTTACCCGCGTTGGTCTTGTTCTCGAAGTGGATGTGGGCCTGGGTTGCGTCCGACTCCAGTCCGCTGAAGGTCAGCGAGTAGGTGATCGCAGTTGCGTCGTGGTTGATCCGGGCGTGGAACTCGCCCACACCGGGGGTCGAGAGCGCGGGCGTTTCCTCGTAGCCGGTAAGTGCTTCATTGAATCGGTGCGAGCCGCCGCCGGCCGCGGCGACGGTCGCCACGCCCAGAACACCGGCGAGCGCGATCGCGATGAAGAGCTTGACGCGAATTCCCTTCACAGGGTTCCTCCTGGCTCGGGCCGCGCGCTCAGTCCACTCCGGCGCGCGGTCGAGTTGGGACTACGGCCGGACGCGGCACGGCGTTCATGTCGTTGGTGATGCCGTCTTACGGTTCGTGTACCAACGAGGAGCAAACGACGCGACCGGGACGATGATCAGTCCGATACGGCAAGATCTCGGCGTGCGGCACATCAACAACGCCGAGCGTCGAACCCGGCTGGCGCTGCGTCACCACCTCGCGGCAACGGCGCGGATGACCGACGTCGCGAAGATCGCAGGCGACCTCGTTGGCTTGCACGGGACCGACCCCGCCACGGTGTTCCTCTCGGTTGCCGCACACGTCAAGAAACCGGCGCAGGCGGTCGCCGCACTCGAACGGGCGCTCTACGAGGACCGCGCGCTCGTGCGCACGCTGTGCATGCGGCGGACAATGTTCGTCGTACCCGTCGATCTTGTGCCTGTCGTGCAGGCGGCGTGCACCGACGCGCTGGTTCCCGGTCAGCGAAAGCGCCTCGTGCAAGAGATCGAGGCGAACGGCATTGCGCGCGATGGTGGTCGGTTCTTGCGCAAGCTCGAAGCCGAGACCCTTGCTGCGATCGAAGCGCGCGGTGAGGTGACAGGGGCCGAGTTGTCGAAGGCTGTACCGGGACTGCGCGCCAAGCTGTCGTACGGCGAGGGCAAGACGTGGGCGGGCACGGCCGGACTCACGACGCGCGTGCTGTTCTTGCTCTCACTCGAACAGCGCGCTGTGCGCGGGCGACCGAAGGGGTCGTGGACGAGCAGCCAGTACGCGTGGTCGCCGATGGACGCATGGCTGGGGGGAACAGTGCCGTCAATCGGTGCGGATGAGGCGCGCGCCATGCTCGCCCGGCGCTGGCTCATGACGTTCGGACCCGCCACGACCACCGACCTGAAGTGGTGGACGGGTTGGACGGTCGCGCAGACCAAACGCGCGCTCGCCGACGTCGAAGCGGTCGAGGTGGAGCTCGACGAAGGAACCGGCTGGGTCCTGCCGGAGGACCTGCGCGCGCCGCGGGAGGTGAAGCCGTGGGTCGCGCTGTTGCCCGCGCTCGATCCGACGACGATGGGGTGGCAGCAGCGTGGTTGGTACCTCGGCGAATACGGGACGGCGGTGTTCGACCGGAATGGCAACGCGGGGCCGACGGTGTGGGTCGACGGCCGGATCGTCGGCGGCTGGACGCAACGCCGCAGCGGCGAAGTCGTGTACGAGCTGCTCGAGGACGTCGGGCGGGTCGCCAAGAATGCGATCAGCGCGGCTGCGGCCCAGCTCGAGGCCCGGCTCGGTGATGTGCGCGTCATGTCCCGGTTCCCGACGCCGTTGCAGACGAAGCTCTCGAAGTAATGTCTACGGACTCGCCCGCGCGTGACGATACGGTTCGCGGCATGCCCGACCTGGAAGACGCGATCGACTCGCTCGCCGACGCAAGTAATTTCTCGGGCGTCGTGCGCGTCGATCGCGGTGGTGCGATCGAGTTTGCGAAGGCGTACGGCTTCGCGCACCACGGCTATGCCATCCCGAACACCCTCGACACGCAGTTCGGGATCGCGAGCGGCACCAAGGCCTTGACCGCACTGACGATCGCGAGCCTGGTCGAGGATGGTTCGCTCGAGCTCTCGACCACCGCCCGCTCGGTGCTCGGCCGCGACCTGCCGGACATCGGAGACGACGTAACCGTCGAACACCTGCTGTCACACCGGTCAGGCATCGGTGACTACTTCGACGAGGAAGCAGCGCTCGACTTCGACGACTACCAACTTCCGGTTCCCGTGCACCAGCTCGCAACGACCGAGGATTACCTCGCGGTGCTCGACGGGTATCCGTCCAAGTTCGCACCCGGCGAACGGTTCGGATACTGCAACGGCGGTTACGTCGTGCTCGCGTTGATCGCCGAACGAACGAGTGGCGTTCCGTTCCCCGACCTCGTGCGGCAGCGGGTGTGCGAGCCGGCCGGCATGAACCACACCGCGTTCCTTCGCTCCGACGAGCTTCCGGGGCGTGCGGCCGTCGGGTATCTCTCGATCGACGGCGAGGCACGAACCAATGTGCTCCACCTTCCTGTGCAGGGGAGCGGCGACGGCGGCATCTCGACCACGGTCGCGGACGTCAGCGCGTTCTGGGACGCGTTCTTTGCCGGTCGCATCGTGTCGACCGCGATGGTGGCCGAGCTGATACGGCCGCGCAGCGAGGTGCCCGAGCTCTCGATGCGGTACGGCCTCGGATTCTGGCTGCACGCATCGAGCAACGTCCTGATGTCGGAGGGATGCGATGCCGGCGTGTCTTTCCGCAGCGTGCACGACCCGGAATCGGTGACGACGCACACGGTGATCTCGAACACGACGGATGGCGCCTGGCCGATTAGCCGCCTGCTCGCCGAATGGTGAACGCGCCTACGACCCTGCCTGCGCAGACGGCACGTACGGCAAGTACCGTCGCAGGTTCGTGACGCAGGGCTCCGATGTTGTTGACGCCGCGGGCGTCGTCAGCGGGCAACCGCGGCGGGCCTTGCTTGTGCTCGCGGCCGCCGCCGCGGTGCTCCTCGTCCTCGTATACGAGGTCGGGGTTCAGACCGCGTGGGGGCAGCGTCTCGACGCGACGGCGATCAGGGGTCGCGGAGAGTTGCACCACCGTGGCATTCACGCGGCGGGCCGGTTGCTCACGACTATCGATGTCGCATCGCTCGCGCTGCTCGGCGCTGCAATCGTGCTGGTTGCGTTGCTCCGGGCGCGGCCGCGTCTCGCAGTAGCCGCCGGCACGCTGATCGCAGGATCGATCCTCACGACGGAGTTGCTGAAGAAGGTGCTGCTTCCCCGTCCCGATTTCGGCGTCTTCGATGGGTTGGGCCGCGCGCCGACCTTCCCGAGCGGGCACACCACGGTCGCGATGTCGCTTGGTGTCGGTGCGATGTTCGTCGCGCCGATCCGGTGGCGTGCGTGGGTCGCCGCGCTCGGTGCCGTGTTCGCGGCGGCGATCGGCGTTGCTGTGGTCGCTACCGCAGCGCACCGCCCGAGTGATCCGATCGGAGCTGCACTCGTTGTCACTGCGTGGGCCGCAGCGGTCGCGGCGGTACTGGTTCGCGAGGACGGCGCCGACGATCGTCCGTCCGCCGGTTCCCGAGCGAGCCCGTGGTTCGCCGGCGGCGGCCTGGGGCTGCTGGTCGTCGCGTTCATCGGGCTCGTCCTCACCGCGACTGCGATCCACCGCGACCGACTCGACACCGTCGACCTTGGTGGCGCGTTCGTCGCGGCGGCGAGCGCGATCGCCGGCACGATCCTCGTCTGCATTGCCGCGCTGCTCGCACTACTGCGCGGCGTCGACCTCGATCCGCCATCCGTTGACGACACGCCCGCAATGACGTCGAGGAGGTAGTGCACATGCCAGTTTCCGGTGCGCTCATCGCTGAGAGCTTGCAAATCGGGAGCGTCCTCGAGGGTGTCCCACTGACCGTCACGAAGATCTCGCGCGCCGACGTCGGTGACGTCGAAGCCGGGCAGCCCCTCACATGGACGTTCCTCGAGTTCGAAGCCGGCGACCAAGACACCGAACAGCTCGCGGCGTCGCTCCGCGATGCGCTCGAGACCGCCGGCGGTTGGTACTGCGACTTCCGAAATGAAGACACCACGTTCGTCGTCTTCTCCGGCCGCATCTTCCGCTACCCGCGCGGCGACCGCGACGGCCGCGCCGCAGCCGAGGAACACGGCCGATCGGTCGGTGTTCCCGAGTCGCAGCTCGACTGGCGGGAGTAGCGCTCTCGACTAACGCACGAGGACATTGATGACAAGGGTGAGCACAATCGAGGCGATAATCGAGAACAGGATCATCGCCAGGCAACCCGCCGTTCCGCCGAGTGGCCTCACTTCGACGTTGCGTCCAATGCGCATCGCGTTGACCTAGCTGGATTTGCGCGCGGCTTTGGTGTCTTCGAGCTCTTCGTCGAGGTCGGTAACGCGGCCCTTGGCGGCGACGGCCTCGCGCTCGGTGCTGGAGTGCTTCACGCTCCGCCGCGATGCGGGTCGTGCGCGCGGCACGGTCCTCGCGCTCGACGATCTTTTCCTCGATCGCTTCGACCTTTGCCACTTGCTGTCGTTTGCGCGCGTCTTCTTCGGCGACGCGCTGCTTCTTTTCGGCGCGTTCGCGCTCGAGTGCGGCCTCGCGTTGGTCGGCCTGCTGCTCCACCTGACGACGGCGCTCCTCGTCAGCTTCGCGTCGCTGCTGGAATTCGGCGTCGGCCTGCATCCTGCGCTGCTCGGCGACCGCGTCGAGCTCGACCGCCTTGCGGAGCTGGCCGACGCGTGCCTGCGCGACCTTGCCTTCCTGGGTGAGCTCGTCGTCGTGGAAGATCGATCCGGCGAACTGCTTCACCGTCGCTTCGAACGAGTCGAACGCGATCGCAAGCGGCCACTCGACATCGTGTTCGCCGCGCCGCACGACGGCCTCGACCGCGTCGAGGGGAAGCCGCGCGGTGCGCAACCAGGTGCGCACGATCGTGCGGGGGAGCCGTTGGAGCTGCATGGAATGTGACCTCATTTTCCAGTCCCATCGGTTGCGCTGTCGAGAACCTCGGCAGTCACGCGAGCCTTGTTCGCTTCTTCTTCGATGCGCGCAGCCGAGCGGAGTGCCTCGGCGCGTTCCGCGGCAGCACGGGTTTCGTCAGCGTTGAGCGCCGCGTGTTGCGCCCGCTCCTGGCGTTCGACGGCCGTTTCGCGTTGGGCGTGCTCGCGTTCGATGCGTGCTTCCTTCTCGCGCCGCTCACGCTCCAGCCTCGCGTCGCGGATCTCGGCCGATTCCTCGGCGGCGAGGCGCTGCTCTTCGGCTGCCAGCTCGCGCTCGCGAGCGGTGATCTCGGCACGGGTGCGCTCTTGCTCGGCCTGAGCGTCCAGTCGCGCCGCATCCTTGGCGGCGTCGGCCTTCTGCTCGTGCAGCTCGCCCTCGTACTTCAGATCCTCGTCGCCGAGTACCGAACCGGCAACTTGCTTCGCCTTGCCCTTGACCCGCTCGACGAATCCGCCCGCGCTTTTCGTGATGTCCTCTGCCATGAGTCTCCTTGAAAACAACGAAGGGCCCGATCGATCCCTGAAGGGTTCGTATCGCGCCCGGAAGTTCTTTGTTACCCGGCTGTGTGCGTGCGCAAGCTTCCATCGGACGCACGTGCGGACCTTGTGTTGGAGTTCGTTCGCCGAGATGTCAAAGTCGCGCGATGGAATGGTCGTTGGATCGAAATGTTTTGCGCGATCGCGTGGTTGTTGTCGCGGGCGCGACTCGGGGTGCCGGGCGCGGCATCGCGGCTGCCTTCGGCGAAGCCGGCGCAACGGTCGTTTGCACGGGTCGTACGACCAGATCACGCCGATCCGAGTACAACCGCGCCGAGACTATTGAAGAGACCGCCGAACTCGTCACTGATCTCGGCGGTATCGGTATCGCGGCGGCGGTCGACCATCTCGAACCGGACGAGGTGCAAGGGCTTGCCGAGAAGATCGCGAACGACCACGGCCACATCGACGTCCTCGTCAACGACATCTGGGGCGCCGAAGTGCTGAAAGGCGGCCCCGCAGAATGGAACACACCGATCTGGGAGCTCGACCTCGACACGGGTCTGCGGATTCTCCGGCTCGCGGTTGACACTCACCTCATCACCTCGCATCACCTTCTCCCGCTCCTCATCGACAAGCCGGGCGGCTTGCTCGTCGAGGTGACCGACGGCACGAACGAGTACAACGCATCGCACTACCGGGTCTCCGTGTACTACGACTTGGCCAAGGTCACTGTGAACCGGCTGGCCTTCTCCCAGGGACACGAATTGGCACCGCACGGAGCAACCGCGGTCGCCATCACGCCGGGATGGCTTCGCTCCGAGATGATGCTCGAGAACTTCGGTGTCTCCGAGGAGAACTGGCGCGACAGCGTCGATCGGAATGCCCCGCCCGACTTTGGGCTTTCCGAGTCGCCGCGGTACGTCGGGCGCGCGGTCGTGGCCATGGCATCCGATCCCGACCGGGCGCGGTGGAATCAGCAATCGGTGAACTCCGGGCAACTCGCGCACGAGTACGGCGTCACTGACGTCGACGGCTCACAGCCCGACATCTGGCGATACATGGAGGACCAAGAGCGCGGGCTCGAGGTCAACCTCGACGACTATCGATGAGTTTGCGCGAGACGACTCGTCTACTGAGGACGACAAGGCAGCAAGGTCTCCTAACGAGAGGATCATGCGATGGCAGCACTGACGAAGATCACCCCCTGCCTGTGGTTCGACACCGAGGGCGAGGCGGCGGCGGCCCTGTATACGAGCATCTTCAAGAACTCGCGGATCCTGCACGTGACGCACTACACCGCGGCCGGCCCCCGTCCCGAGGGCATGGTCATGATGGTGACCTTCGAGCTCGACGGGCAGGAGTTCGTCGCCCTCAACGGCGGCCCCGAGTTCACGTTCGACGAGGCGATTTCGTTCCAGGTGAACTGCGACTCACAACAAGAGATCGATGAGTTCTGGGCCAAGCTCTCCGACGGCGGATCCGAAGGCCCGTGCGGCTGGCTGAAGGACAAGTTCGGCGTGTCGTGGCAGATCGTCCCCAGGCTCATGGACGAGGTGCTCCGCGACCCCGACCCCGAGAAGACGCAGCGGGCGATGAAGGCGGTGCTCGGCATGGGGAAGATCGACATCGCGGAGGTGCAGCGCGCCATCGACCACGGCTGAGGGAGGCATGCCGTTCGCATCCGGTGCAGAATCTTGGCGTGGCCACTCGGTCGGTCGTGACGTTCCTGTTCACCGACATCGAGGGCAGCACTCGCTCGTGGGAAGACCATCCTGACGAGATGGAAGTGGCGCTCGCGCGCCACGACGCCCTGCTGCATCGTGCGATCGAGGGTTGCGGTGGGGTCGTCTTCAAGACCGTCGGCGACGCGTTTTGTGCCTCGTTCACGGCCGCGTCTGATGGCGTGCAGGCCGCGGCGGCGGCACAACTGGCGTTGCAAGAGGAGGCGTGGCCGCCACCGGTGACGATCAAGGCCCGGATGGCGATTCACACCGGCGAGTGCACCCGACGCGACGACGACTTCTTCGGTCCGACGGTCAATCGCGTTGCACGGTTGTTGGCGATCGGACACGGCGGCCAGGTACTCGTGTCGTCGTCGGCCCGATCAATGATCGGTACGCACGTCCCGTCAGGTGTCTCGCTTCGCGACTTGGGCGCGCATCGGCTGAAGGACATCGGTGAGCCCGAGCAGGTGTACCACTTGTGCGCACCGGGTCTGGAGGACGTCACTCGTCCCCTTCGATCCGTCGAAAAACCGCGCCTCAATCTGCCCGCGCAACTCACGAGCTTCGTGGGCCGTGAGTCCGAGGACAACGAACTGCGCGCGCTCTTGTCGCGGCAACGCCTCGTCACCCTCACGGGTGCGGGCGGTTGTGGCAAGACACGCCTCGCGTTGCGCGTCGCGGAGCGAGTTGGCAGCGCCGGCGACGGGGTCTGGTTCGTCGGACTGGCTTCGGTGCGCGATCCGGAGCTCGTCCCCGACGCCGTTGCCGCGGCACTCGACGTGCGGGCCGAAGGTGCGCGCGACGTTCCAGCTGAGCTGATCACGGCGCTGCGAGACCGCGACGTGCTGCTTGTGCTCGACAACTGCGAGCACGTGCTCGATGCCAGCGCGGCGCTGGTGGATGCGCTGCTCCGAACGTGTGTTGGCGTAACGGTCCTCGCAACGAGCCGGGAACCGCTCGGCGTCGACGGTGAGTCGGTGTACTGGCTGCGGTCGCTGACGGTGCCCGAGCCCGGCGTGAGTGATCCGAGCGAGTTGGCGGCGTGCGAAGCGGTCGAACTTCTCGTGGACCGTGTTCGCGTGCACCAGCCTCGATTTGCGGTGGACGCGAGCAATGCGGCCACGGTGGCCGAAATCTGCCGGCGGCTCGACGGCATCCCGCTGGCGCTCGAACTCGTCGCGGCGCGGGCGGGCGCGCTGACGCTCGAGGAGTTGAGCGAGCGCCTCGACGAACGCTTCCAACTTCTCACCCGCGGCTCGCGCTCGGCGCTCCCGCGCCATCAAACGCTCCGGGCACTGATCGATTGGTCGTACGACCTCCTCTCGCCGGCCGAGCAACGCACACTCGCTCGGTGTGCGGTGTTCGCCGGGAGCTTCGACCTGGATGCCGCGGAGGCAGTGTGTGGCCGCGAGCCGATCGATGTCTCGGACGTGCTCGACCACATCACCGCGTTGGCCGCCAAGAACCTCATACAACGCGACGAGGCGTTGGGGCGCACTCGGTATCGCCTGCTGGAGAGCGTCCGCCATTACGCCACTGACCAACTCCTCCGCCTGGAGGGCGAACTCGACACGACCCGCATGACGCATTGCGACCACTACGTCGATCTCGCGGAACACACCGAAGCGCAACTGTTCGGGCCCCGAGCGCGAGAAGGGTTCGAACGGTTGACGGGCGACGTCGACAACCTCCGTGCCGCGTTGACATGGTCGACCGAGCAGCCGGAGCGTTCCGAACACGGCCTTCGGCTCGCGGGGGCGCTCGCGCAGTTCTGGTTCATGCGCGGGCTCTACCGCGAAGGTCTCGATCAGACCACCGAGTTGCTCACGTTCTACACGGCTGCGAATCCCATACGGGCGAAGGCGCTGTGGTCAGCCGGCTTCTTGGCCACCCTGCTCGGCGACGGGGAAGCGGCCCAACCTCTCCTCGACGAAGCACTCGACATCGCGCGCCGTACGGCGGATCGAGGTCTGATCGCAAGATGCCTTGACCTGCTCGGTCTGCTCGCGTTCTTCCGCAACGAACTGCCGCTGGCCCGGCGGTTGCTCGAGGAGAGCATCCGCGAAGCGCGGGCGATCGACGACAGATGGTTCCTCGCCGACGCGTCGGGGACACTCGGCTCGATCCTGCCGCTGGTTGGCGAGTTCGAGCTGGCCGAGAAGTACTTGGGCGAGGCATTGGCAATCGCTCGCGAGGCACGGGACGAGCAGGGCGTTCGCATGGCGCTGTTCGGGATCGCGCTGACGGCGAGCCGCCAGGACGATCTCGCGACGCTTCTCGACGCGGCCGAAGAAGGACTCGAGATCTGCCGGTCGATCGGTGATGCGTGGTTCATCTCCTACTTCCTGTGGCTCCTTGCGATCGCTTCGGTACAGGTCGGAAATCTCGAGCGCGCGCGCGAGCAAGCAGACGAGAGTCTCACTCTGGCGCGTGTGGTCGAGGGCCCCTTGTTGATCGTGTGCGCGCTCGAGGCGGTCGCAAGTGTGGAGCGCGCAACGGGCGACGAGGCAGCCGCGGTCTCCGCGCTCGAGGAGGCTCGCCGCGTCGGGCGCGCCGGTGCTGTGCCGGGCGCGTACCTCGCCTCGGTCACGCACATGCTCGGTGAGTTAGCTGCCGAGGCCGGTCACGCCGACGAGGCGGCGACGCTCCTCACCGAGGCGGCCGACATCGCGCGCGCCGTCGGTGATGAGTGGGGCGTGGCACGCGCGCTCACAACGCTCGACGGACTGCCCGCCCGCAGGGACGCGTGATTGGCGTCGATCAGGTGCCGGGCTGACCGGGCACGATCATGCCGACGCTCATCCCGCCGTCGACCATCAAGTCGGCACCGGTCACGAACGCGCTGTCGTCCGACGCGAAGAACACGGCTGCGTCCGCGACGTCCGCCGGCTTCCCTCGACGGTTGAGCGGTGCGCGGTGCCGCTCGGCGCCGCCCCGGTCGATCACGCGCTGGAAGTCGAAGTCGCTCGGGAGCGCCTCCGCAACCATTTCGGCATTGCCGGCCGCGGGACAGATGGCGTTCACGCGAATACCGAACCGGCCGAGCTCGAGTGCAGCGGTCTTGGTGAGGCCGCGCACGGCGAACTTGGTCGCCGCGTACGCGGCCGTTCCGGGTGTGACGAACACACCGTCGATCGAGGAGATGTTCACGATCGAACCGCCGCCCGCGTCCTGCATCGGCGCGGTGACCGCGCGGATGCCGAGGAAGGGACCGAGCTCGTTGACCTCGAAAATGCGGCGATAGGCCTCGACCGTCGTGTCGGCGATTGCCGCGAGCCGCAAGATCGCGGCGTTGTTCACGAGCACGTGCACCGCGCCGTGCGCATCGAGCGTCGCGGCGACGAGCGCGGCCCAGTCGTTCTCCGACGAGACGTCGCAGTGCTCGTAGCGGGCACGCGCACCGATCTCGGCGACCGCCGCGCGCCCACGCTCATCGAGGACGTCGGCGACGACGACGTGGGCGCCTTCCTGGGCGAACCGCTGCGCGATCGCGGCTCCTGTGCCCCGCGCACCTCCGGTCACGATCGCGACCTTCTCGCTCAGTCTCCCGGGCACGGCCGTCAGTCTCGCCGCGCGGCCTCGATCATGTCGACGGCACCTTGCGGTTGACGGGCGACGAGCTACAGGCCGAAGTCGCTCGGTGCGTGGTCGTAGCCGTTGAATGCCCAGCCGCCGGTGAGCGCGATGTAGGCCCTGTCCGTCGCGTCGCGAGGCATCGCGCCGGCGTTGGACCGGACCACCGGTTCCATTGCTGCCACGCTTTGCGTATCGACGGCCGGCACTGCCACGGGAGTGCCGACGTTGCCCTGCGCATTCGGGCCCGCCTTCGCGTTGCCGCGATATTCGATGCCCGACACGAATACAGGTGAGGCGATGATGTTCAGCGCCTTGGTCCCAGTCCCGCCCCAGTGCGATGTGGCGTACGGGCCCTGCGCGAATAGCGAGTTCACGACGTTCCCGGATGCAAGGCCTTCCCAGCGTGCGCCCCACCCGGCCCAGTCCTCGACGATGTTGTTCCGGAAGTCGACGCGGGCGTCCATGGCCCACGGGCCGCGGATCCATTGCTTCTGGATCCAGTTGTGGTGGAGGGAGACGTTCGTCGTTCCCTTGTACTTGATAAAGATCGACCGACTGTTCCCGGCGAGGAACGAGTACTGCACCGTGACGTCGTGGGCGCCGTACCCGATCGAGATGCCATCGTCGCGGCCGCCCGTCACCGAGACGTGGCTGAAGACGATGTTGTACGCGCCCGCGTCCTGCGCGCGCAGGTTGTCGCCTCCGTGACGCAGGCGCATGTTCCGCACGATGACGTCGTGACCATTGATCTCGAGCAGTGCGGCTTTCACGCCGACGCCGGCACCGTCGAGAGTCACCCCGTTGCCCTCGATCGTGAGGTTGTTGGCCGCGACGACGAGCGACGACGACACGGCGATCGGACCGGGCGTGGTGAAGACGATCTTCGACTTCCGTCCCGCATTGCTGTTCGAGTTCGCGGCTGTGATCGCACTCTTCACCGCCGCGGCGGTCGGCTGCGAGACCACGAACTCGTTGCCGCCCTCGCCGCCGCGTGTCGACGCCCCGAAGCCCTGCAGCGGCTCGGATCCGCCACCGCCGCCGCCCGGCGGGACCGTGCCGGGCGGCGTGGTGGTGGGAGCTGTCGTGGTGGTGGGCGGCTTGGTCGTCGGCGGCGTGCCGTTCGTGACGATGACCTGCGCCGTCGCCGAGGCGGTGTGAGCGCCATTGCTCACGGCCACCTTAGCGGTGAACGTGCCGACCTTCGTGTACATGTGCGTCTGCGTCGGGACGTTCGTCGCGGTCACGCCGGCGGGCGGTGCGATGCCGGCGTACATCGGCCGGTACGGAGGTACCGCGCACCCATCCGCGTTGAGCTTGGCGAGCGCCTCGGTCTTCTTGTCCAGCGTGCCGTTGCCGGCCGGGATGTTCGAGATGCCGCCGAGGCGAGCTTGCTCGATGGACTCGAGAAGGTAGAGGTACGCGGTCTGGTAGCGGAGACATCCCGACTCGAAGCCGGGAACCGCATTGAAGCGGTAGATCCCGCCGAGGTCGTGACCGATGATCGAAAGGTAGTAGCGCGCGATCTTGTCGATCGTGGTCAGCCCGTTCTTTGTGAAGGGCGCCGTTGAGCTGTCGCTCGTGAGCGGGAGCAACTCCGCCACGGTGTTCATGTAGAACGGCACCGAGGCGACCTGCCCGCCGCCGTCGCGCATCGCGTCAGCAGACATGTAGTCGGCGCGCGCCTGGGTCAGGCGAGCGCCGTTGTCCGCGGGCGGCGGTGGTGGGGTGCCGTCGCCGAAGTCCCACGAGTAGGTCAACGGCCCGCTCGGGTTCGCGACACTCCCGGACGCATCGAGCATGACGTTCAGCGGGGCGGCGCCCGTCGCCGGCGTTGCGGTCAGGCTGGCGACGACGCCCGGAGCGGGCGGAACCGTCGGCTTCGTGGTTGTCGTGGGCTTCGTGGTCGGTGTCGTCGGCGTCGCTGGCTTCGCGGTCGTCGGCGGCGGTGGTGCGGACCCGCCCAGCACGGCGAACGCGAGACCGCCCGGTCCCGAGCCCGCGTCGGGGGGCTTGACGAACGTGGTGTCGGCGACGAAGCCGGAACCCGTGCTGCGTTGCACGGAGACGACGCGCGCCGTCGTGTTGATGAGGAGGAGATCGGCGCGGCGGTCGCCGTTGAGGTCGGCGGCGGCCGGTGTGATCCGCACGCCGAGATTCGCGACGTCCCACGCGGGAGCGCGATCGAGGGGGTGCGCGGCGTTGCCGTTGCCGATAAACGCGCGCGTGTCGCCGGAGCGCAAGCCGACCATCACGTCGGCGCGACCGTCGGCATTGACGTCGCCCGCGGCGGGACGGCTGATGGTTCCGAGCCCGGTGAGGTTCCACGCCGGGTTCAGTTTCCACGCGGGTGCCGTACGCGTTCCGATGTTCTGCACGCCGATGACGTCGCCCTGTGCGGTGCCGACGAGAAGGTCGACGTCGCCGTCGTGGTCGAGGTCGGCGGCCGCAGGCGCGGCGTCCGCACCGACGTTGGGCGCGTCCCACGAGGGGCGTGCCGACCATGCAGGCGCGAGGTCAGTGCCGCCATTTCGAAGCGCGCGCACGTTGCCGCCGGCTTCACCGACCAGCGCGTCGAGCACACCGTTGCCGTCGAGGTCGACCAGCGTCGGCGCGGCGGAAGTTCCGACGTCGGGAAGGTTGGAAGCGGGATCAAGGAACCACGCGCCGCCGATGCCGTCACTGCGGTAGGCGACGCTCGTGCCGCCCTTCAGGCCGAAGTAGGCGACCGCGGATCCGGTGGCGGCGCCGCCGCTCTGCACGGCGAGCACGCACGGAATGGTGAGCAGCGCGGCGGTTGCAACGCCGACCGAACGCACGAGGCGACGCCGGCGACCGAGCCCGCGCCCGCGCCCGCGCTTGTGAGCATCCATGCTCCACACCCCTCCCTGGCGACCCGGACACGTCCGGTCTTACGAAGCAGCTCCTCCGAGCTGCCCCGAGGCAGTTCGCGTCCCGACGAATTGCCTCATTCAGAACATTAGCCACTGGTTACTTCGCCGCCATAGGGGCCGAACAGCCCATTGAGGGCGACACTCGGCCCAGGTCTTGGCACGCGCACTCAGTCGACGCCGTCGACCACGTACATGCGAGCTCGGGCCGCACCCTCACGGATCTTGCGGATCTCGGTGTACTCGTCGCTTCGATACCAGTCGATCGCCGCTTGTCGGGTCGGGAACTCCAACACCACGGTTCGACCTGCCGGTGGTTCACCTTCGAGCACCTCGACCTCACCACCGCGCACGAGGTACTTGCCTCCCGCCGCAAGAATGCTCGCCGCGCCTTTGGTCTTGTACTCGTCATAGCGCTCGGGATCGAGGACCTCACCTTGATAGATCACGTATGCCGCCACGATGCTCCTTTACGTCAGCACCGTCCGCCGGTGCAGGTCGATCGCTATGGGAGTGCCCATGCGGAACCAGCGCAGGTGAAGCTCTGCAATCCTGCGGCGTGACGGTCGCCCGCGCACATGCAGGAAGCACTCGACGAAGTCGGCAAGGTTCTCCTGCTCGCAGTAGAACGTTCTCGCCGCGTCGTTCTCTGCCTCGTCGCGAAGTCTTCGTGCCTTTCCCGTTCCGTTTCGGCGGCGAGCACGCAACCGCACGTCGGATGCCTGCAATGCGTTCCGCAACCAATCCGAATGTTCGCCGACGATGGCGACTGCGTATGCGGTGTCGTCGGAGAACACCAGTCGGATGGGTTGCTGGCGACGTTTGCCGGTCACTCGGCCGATGGTTGTCAGCACGGCGAACCCGCGCGGCGGGACGACGCGCCACAGCGGGACCACGAAGAAGTTCAGGACCCGAGCACCACGGGGCGTGTGGAGGTGATTGCGCAGCCAACCTTCGTCGCCGAACACAGCGAGCGGATCACGAGCCCCAGCTTCGGTCATTGCCGACACGCTCTCCAAGGGGCCCAACGCAATGCAAATTGCGCACGGCGTCGACCGGTCAGTCTCTGATGAACCAGAGATACAGATGCCCAGAGTCGCGGCATCGCTCGGAGACCTTCTTCGATCGCGCGTTTCGTCGTCGAGGTCCGCGCGCAGCAGTCCTCAACAACAGACCGACTCGAGCTCACGCTCCACCAACATGTGAGGCGACCCGATTCCGCTGAGAGTGCGCGGCTGGTTCAGACGGTCGCTGAGGGCGCCGACGCTCGCAATATCGCTCCAGAGCGGGCATCATGGTTTCCCGCCACCGAGTGTCTTCGTGTTCGGTGCATGCATCGATAGCTGGAGTGCCGATGCCGAGCGGTGATGAGATCCGAGACGTTCAGCGAGCGACGTGGGCGGGGCTCTCTGCGGGCTGGGAGAAGTGGGACTCGGTCATCATGGATCAGCTGGGCCCGGTCAGCGCGGCGATGATCGAGCGTCTCGACATCGCTTCCGATCATCAGCATCTCGACATCGCTTCGGGCACGGGAGAGCCGGGTTTGACCATCGCGCGACTGTCGCCGGAGGGACGCGTCGTGCTGACCGACCTCGTCGCGGAGATGCTGGACATTGCCGCGCGACGAGCGAGGGCGCAAGGGATCGCCAATATCGAGACGAAGGTGTGCAGCGCCGATGATCTGCCGTTCGACGACGCCACATTCGACAGCGTGTCCGTGCGTTTTGGGTACATGTTCTTCCCCGACGTAGCCAAAGCGACGGCCGAGTTCGCGCGCGCGCTCAAGCCGGGCGGACGTCTCTGTTCGTCGGTATGGGTCAAGCCCGAGAAAAATCCGTGGACGACGATCGCCATGCAGGCAATCGCGACCGAGGCGGTGGTGCCGCCACCCGACCCGGACGGGCCGAATATGTTTCGGTGCGCTGCCCCGGGATATGTCAGTGCCCTGTACGAGGCAGAGGGGCTGCGCGACGTTGCCGAGTGGGACGTCGACGTCGAACTCGTGACGCGATCGCCCGCGGCAGTATTGGGACATGATCAGCGAGCACGTCTCGCTCGCAGTTGCGGCGCTCCAGCAGGTCGACGAACCGGCGCGGGAGCGGATCCGGGAAACCGCCGTTGCGAAGGTGAGCGCGTTCGAGAAGGACGGCAAGGTGCGGGTTCCGGGCGTGGCGCGATGCATCGTGGGAACGAAACAGGCCGCGAGCAACACGCGCCAACGCGACAGCGTGTGATTGTCAACGCGGGCTGACCGACCGATCAGTATCGCTGTCAGGGCGCCTTGACGGCCAACCCGCTGTCAGGTTATCCTGACGAGATGGCTGGTCGAAGCGTTTGGCAGGACGGTCGGCGTGCGTGGGAGCGGTTGAACGGTTGGCACCAAACTCCGAGCGCGTCACCCGGTCACAAGATGACGTTGGATGCTGCCGAGCGTGCGCTGCAAGACATTCGGCTGATCCGCGGACTCTTGCAGCAGGCCGAGATGAACGCGGTCAAGACTGCTCGTGCCGGCGGCGCGTCCTGGTCCGCGATCGCGACGATGTTGGGCGTCACTCGTCAGGCGGCGTGGGAGCGTTGGCGCGATCTCGATGAATCGGCGTGACTCTCACGGCACGTGAAGGGCACGAAACCCTCGCCTTGGAGTCGTCCAGAGTCGCGTTGAGGTTTGAGCGACCACTCAGACCAGCCTCGCGTCGTCGCGGCTCGACCATCTCAGGGAAGGTCCGTCGTCATTCACAACCGGCCCGCCGACCACCACCCCGTTCTGCACCTCCTGCAGGCCAGCGCAGTGTGCGGCGGTGCGACGAGTTCCGCAGGTCGGCCGGCACTACGTCTGCCCCTGTTCGGGCGCGAGTTCGGCGAGCCGGGCTCGGGCGGCGTTGAGCGCGTTCTCCGGGAAGTTCTCGAGGCGCGTAATGAGACCGTCGTGCACGACCGAGACGCCGATGACCATGCTCTCGATCGCACCGCCGTCGGCAGTCGTCGCCGTGTGGTGTACGAGCGCGACGGTGCCATGGTGATCCGGGTAGATCGCGGCAGTGATCATCCGGAGGTCGGGCGTGACGTCGACCATGGTCACGACGTCGCGGAAGAACTCGTCGCGATTTGTGTAGGACGCGAACTGCACGACGCGGTGATCGACCATCTCGATGGAGGGCGCGTAGAGCGTACGCAGTGCGTCCCAGTCGCGCCGGTTGAATGCGTCGACGGCCGCCAGGTTCATCCGGACCACGTGCTCGAACGGCGCGCCCTCGCCGGCGAGGTACCGAGCATCGAGCTCGGCCATCGCCGCGTCGAGATCGTTGCCGTCCAGGATGACGGACTCGGCGATGAGCCCATCGTCGTTGAGCTGCGTGACGCCGAGAGTCTCGATCTCCCACTCGAAGCCTTCCCAGGTCTGGCCGCGGAAGACGCTGCGGTGCACCGCGAGCAGATCGCCGCGCGATGCAAGCAGCGTGAGGTCGACCCCGGTACCGTCACGCACGGCCCCTTTCGTGGTCGACTCGACACTCTGATCCTCGAGGCGAACCCCCGAGCGCCGGTCTTGGACTCGGCAGCCGGGCGCGTGCAGTGCCTCGAACGCGGCCGGGTCATTGCGGACCATCGCGGCATTGGCCACCCGTACCACTGCATCAACTCGGTTCGAAGGGACCGCGTTTGCGCGCTCACCCGCGCGATACCGGGCGTCGAGCTCGGCCATGGCGTTGTCGAGGTCGTCGGCGTCGAAGACCACCGTCGCGGAGATGAGGCCGTCGGGGTTGAGCTCCATGACCGTGAGATTTTCCATCTCCCACGGGAATCCCACGTTGGTCTCGCCGCGGACGAGGGCGCGATACAGCACGAGCAGATCTCCGCGCGTCGCGATCAGCGTGACATCGGCATCCGTGCACTCGCGCATCCACGCCACCGCCGCCTTCATGCCGTCGCTCTCCAGCCGAACACCCGAGCGCCGGTCATCGGTGCGGTACCCGGGCCTATGCGTCGCGTTGAAGGCAGCCGCATCTTGGCGGACGAGCGCGTCGATCGAGACGCGCATCACTTCGCTGGCGCGGTTTGGCGTGACCGCGGTTCCCTGGTCCGTCGTCGCAACGACCGCCATGTTCGATCTGACGACCGGCTCGAACGGCGCGCCTTCCCCGGCGAGAAATCGGGCATCGAGCTCGGCCAACGCGCCGTCGAGGTCGTCGGGGTCGAGGACCACCGTTTCGGTGATGAGATCGTCGTCATTGATCTCGGCGATGGCGAGCGTCTCGATCTCCCACGCGAAGCCCGCGGTGGTCTCGCCCCGGACGACCTGATGGAAGAGAGCGAGCCGATCGCCGCGCGTCGCGATCAGCGTGCGCTCGGAGTCTGTGACCTCGCGCGTGACCGCCTTGATCGAGTCGAGGCCGGCGGTCTCCAACCGAACACCCGAGCGCCGGTCATCGTTGCGCCACTCGGGGGCATGCGTCGCATCGAATGCGGGCCCGTCGTGGCGCACCAACGCGTCTACGGACCGGCCCAACGCCGCATACGCGCGGTTCGACGGGACCCCGGTCTCCGGTTCCGGGGCGAGCTCGGCAAGCCGAGCGCGGGCGGCGTCGAGGTTGCCGTCGTCGAAGAGTTCGCCGCGGGTGATGACGCCGTGTTCGACGATCGCGAGGTAGACGAGTGGCTCCTCGAGATGTCCGCCGTCGTCGGTCGTCGTGCCGGTATGAAGGAGCGCCACGATCCCGTGCGGCGCCGGATGGAGGGCGACCGTCCTGGTCCACGTGTTCGCTACGACATCGGTGATCCCCGGAAGGTCGCCGAGCAAGTCGTCGCGACCGTCGAATAAGCCGAGCCTTCCGATTCGGTGATCGACGAAAACGACGTCGGACGCGTGAAAGGCGCGCAGCGCGTCCCAGTCACGCCGGTTGACGGCCGCGCCGACCGCCATATGCAAGCGGATGATTGACTCGAACGGCGCTCCTTCGCCTGCGAGGTACCGGGCGTTGAGCTCTGCCATCGCGCTCGCGAGATCGTCGACGTCGAACACGACGGACGCGACCGCGAGCCCCTCGTGATTGATTTCCACAATCCAGACAACCTGGATCTCCCATTCGAATCCATCGCGGGTCCGACCGCGGGTGAGACTGCGAAACAGCGCGAGCCGCTCTCCGCGCGTCGCGATCAGTGTGTCCTCGATGTGCGTGTTCTCGCGAAGTACCGCGCCGGTGCTCGACTCGTGGCCCTGGCTTTCGAGGCGAACACCCGAGCGCCGGTCGTCGATGCGGTACTCGGGCGCAAACCCGGCCCGGTATGCGGCGGCATCGTGGCGAATCATCGCGTCGGTGTTGGTGCGCACGCGGACGTGCGCGCGGTTCGACGGGACCGCGGTCTCAGGTTCTGGTGCGAGTTCGGCAAGCCGGGCGCGGGCGGCCGCGAGCTCGTCCTCCGCGAAGTACTCGACGCGCATCGAGACGCCGTTCTCTATCACGGACACGCTGATCATCGTGTTCTCGATCGGACCTCCGTCGGCGGTTCTCGCGGTGTTGTGCACGACCGACACCGCGCCGTGGTGGTCCGGGTATACCGCGACGATCCTCGTCCGCAGGTCGGGCGTGAGCTCGATCATCGCCGGGATGTCGGCGATGAAGTCGTCGCGGCCGTCGTACATACCGAACTGGCCCGACCGGTGGTCGACGATCGCGATGTCGGGTGCGTCAAACGCTCGCAGCGCGTCCCAGTCGCGTCGGTTGAATGCGTCGGCGGCCGCTGCGTGGACCCGGATCACGGGCGCGAACCGCGCGCCCTCGCCGGCGAGGTACCGGGCATCGAGCTCGGCGAACGCGCCGTCGAGATCGTCGGGCTCGAAGTTCACCACCGCCCGAACGACTCCATGCTCGTCGAGGTCGTTCACGACCAAGCACTCGACCTCGTAGCCGGGAGCCACGAACTGGACCCGGTACAACGCGACGCGTTCGCCGCGGACGGCGATGGGCGTGACGAGGGTCTCGGTGTCATAAGTCGCGCGCGCGTTGACGAGCATCGCCTCGCGGCCGGTCGTGACGGTGCGCATCCCCGGCCGGCGATCGTCGAACACGATGTTGTCGGCCCAGATGAGGCCGATCGCTTCCCAATCCCGACGCTCGATGAGTTCGACCTGTCGCCTCACCAGCTGGAGACAGAGATTGTCGAGCACGAACGCCGAAGAAGGATCGAGCTCCCGGAAGCGGGCGCGCGCCTCGTTCAACGCATCGGCGGCGAAGAACTCCATGCGTGCGACCTTGCCGCCGCGGACGATGATCGTCATCAGGAAGAGGCGCTCGACGGGGCTGTCGGCGAGCGAGGTGCCCGCGCCGCGCATGAGCCCGACCGCGCCGTGGGCGTCGAGCTCGTAGATCGCCGCGTGGTATCCGGTCATGTCGGGCGCGAGCTCGACCATCCCGCGCATCAGCTCGACGAAGTGGTCGCGACCTTCGACGGTCCCCCAACCCGCGGCTCGGTGGTCGACTCCGACGAAGTCGTCGCGGAGAAGCGCGCCGAGCGCGTCCCAATCCCGCTGGTTGTAGGACTCGCGGAACGCGACGACCGGTCGGTAGGCGTCCGCGTGCGCCGCGGCCTCGCCGGCCAGATAGCGCGCTTCGAGTTCGGCGAAGGCGCCGTCGAGATCGTCGACGTCGAAGAGCACCGTCGCTTGGAAGACTCCATGCTCGTCGACTTCGGTCACGGTCAATGTCTGGACGTCGTAGGCAGACGACAGGAACTGGACTCGGAACAGCGCGCATCGGTTGCCGCGGACCGCGACGGGAGTGTCGACCGTCTCAAAGGTGCCGCTGTCCTGAACCGCGCGCACGTTGACGAGCATCGCCTCGCGACCGGTCACGAGAGTGCTCAGGCCCGGCCGCCGATCATCGAACACGATGTCGTCGCCGTACAGGAGCGCGATCGCTTCCCAATCCCGGCGCTCGGTGAGCTCGCCCAATCGCCTCACCAGCTGGAGGCACAGATTGTCGAGCATGAGCACAGGCGTTGGACCGAGCTCGTCGAACCGCCGGAGTGCTTCGTCGAGCGCGCGCTCGGGGAAGAACTCGACGCGCGTGATGTGGCCGTCGCGAAGGATGCAGACGAACAGGATCAGGAACTCGACCGCGCCACCGTCGACGGTGGTACCGGTGTTCCGCGCGAGCGCGACGCAGCCGTGTGCGTCGAGCTGATGGACGGCGACGAGCTGAACGATGATGTCGGGCGTGAGGTCGTGGAGTGCTTGCATGAGACGCTGGTACGCGTCGCGGCCCTCGACGACGCCGAAGCTTCCCGGTCGGTGGTCGACGACGACGAGATCGTCAGACCAGATGGCGCGCACGCCGTCCCAGTCTCGGGCGTTGGTCAGGTCAATCGAACGCAGCCACGTGCGGTACATGTCGGCGTGCGGCGCCGCTTCGCCGGCCAGGTAGCGCGCGTCGAGCTCGGCGAATGCAGCGTCGAGGTCGTCGACGTCAAAGATCACCGTCGTTTGGCAGACTCCACGCTCGTCGATCTCATTGAGGACCAAGAGATCGACTTCATAGGCGGTCGACACGAACTCGTGGCGGAACAGCGCGGCATCGCTCGCCGCGGACCGCTATGGGAGTTTGGACGGTCTCGAACGTGCCGGTCTCGAGGACGGCGCGCATGTTCGCGAGCGTTGTGTCGCGACCGGTCACGAGAGTGCTCATTCCCGGCCGCCGGTCATCGAACGCGACGTCGACGGCGTAGCAGCGAGCGAGCTCGTCCCAATCTGCGCGCTTCCAGAGCTCGGAGTTTCGCCTCATCATCTGGAGGCAGAGATTGTCGAGCATCGGCGCAGGCGTGTCGCCACGGAACTCTGCGATCGCGTCGTCGAGCATGTCCTCCGGGAAGAGTTCCATCGCGGTGACGCGGTCGTCGTCGCGCCGCTCCAGCACATGGAAAGCCAGCTCGACATGACCGCCGGTGACTTCCACGCCGGTACCGGAGATTGAGTACACGACCGCTCGCTCGGAAACGGCGTGAATCGCCGCAATCGTCATGCGCACGTCGGCGACGATGTCGCTCCAGGCCTGGGCCATATCCACCTGCGCGTCGACGCCCGCGAGCGTTCCCTGGCCCGCGGGTCGATGGTCGATGGACACCGAGCCGGGTGCGTAGAACGAACGCAGCGTGTCCCACTCGTGCCGGTTGTACGCGTGGTTCGTCGCGAAGACGGCGCGAAGGATGTTGGCGCACGCAGCGCCTTCTCCTTCGAGGTAGCGCGCGTCGAGCTCGTCCATGGCGGAATCGACGTCGTAGAGGTCGAACGCCGTCGCCGCCGCAAGCCGGGAGTCCGCGGTCGTCTCGACCAGCAGCAGTGAGGGGGTGCCGAAGCGCTCATCCTCCACCTCGGACTCCGGCGAGACGACGAGCAGCGCGAGCCGATCGCCCCGGGTCGCGACAACCGTGATGGCGAAATGCTGAACACCCAGCGACCTCTGGACGCGCACCGTCTCGGCGACTCCGGCTCGATCCTGCTCTCCCAGGCCGACGACGGGTCGCGGATCGCGGAACACAAAGTCGTCCGCGACGTGCTGTATTCCTTGCGAGTCGCCCGCCGCGAATAGCTCCGCCCAGCGCCGGAACACGTCAGCGCATTCGTTCGACGGTCGCCGCATGCGTGCACTCGACGCCGCTTGCCCTGCGGGAACATCGCCCTGGATGAGCACGTGCGCGCTCTTGACCAACGCGGTCGCGCCCTTCCGCTCGTACAACTCGGCCGCGTCGCGTGCGGCTTGCTCGGCGCCGCGCTCGTCGCCGGCAGCGTGTCGCACGGCCGCGAGAGCGAGACAGGCATCGGCGTGATGCACGAGCGCGTCGGTGCCGGCCGCGATCGCGACGGCCTCCTGCGCGAGCGCAAGCGCTTCCGCGTGTCGGCCGGCGCGGGCGTCGATCTCGGCCTGAACCCCTCGCCACGCGATGCCGCTCTGGAGGTCGTCGCCCGCGAGGCGTTTCGCTTCCGCCGCGAAGTTGGCGGCGTCGACGACATCGCCCAGATCGAACGACGCGCGCGCCGAATAGTGCCGCGGCGCGCGCCGCGTCGGCGTCGAGTCCGAGCGCGTGCAGCCCGTCGTGGGCGACACGCAGGTGTCGGCGCGCCGCGTCGAGGTCGCCACTGACGAGCTCGACGACACCGGCGAAGAGGTCGGTTTCGAGCAAGCCGTGCGCGAGGCCGAGCTCCTCGAGCGTGCTGCGAGCCGCCGCGACGAGCCGGCGCGCGGGATCGGCGCGCCCCCGGAACGCTTCGAGCACGCCCTGGCAGCGTTGCGAGGTCGCCTCGACGGCCGGCGATCCGGCCGTGATGCGCAGGAGCCGCACGACGTCGAGGCAGCGGCCACCGGCGCGTGGTACCGGGTTCGGGCCCCATACCTGCGCGGTCGGCGCGGCCGCCAACGCCGCGGTCGCGAACCGCCGATCACTCGCTTCGCGAGCACGGGTCAGCGCGCGATCGAGTGCAGTCTCGACGTCGGCGAAACGACCGAGGCGGGCAAGCGTCGTCGCGTGGACCGTGTGCGCCTTGGCGGCTCCGCGGGTGTCGCCCAGCCGTTCGAGCTCCGAGGCGACCGCGGCGACGCGCCGTTCCGCGTCGCGCAGCTGGCTCGGGTCGGTCATGGTCGTCAGCTGCGCGGTGAAGCACGTGCACCAGGCGGCGAGGCGCGGTGACAGACCCGACAATCGCGTGAGATCGGCGACCGCGTCGGCCGCGGCAGTCGCTTCTCCCATCGCGAGCAGTGCGTCGCAACGGACGAGGAGCACGTCCGCCCGAGTCGGGTCGTCGAGCGGCAAGCACCGGAGCGCGCGCGCCGCGAGCGTGGCCGCGGCGGGAAGGTCTTCGCGATCGAGCGCGCCTTCGGCCGCCGTGAACAGGTGCGCGGCGGCCTCGCGACCGACGTCGCGGCCGTGGGCGTCGAGCCCGCCCAACTCGCGTCGTTGTGCGTACGCCTGCTCGAGGTGGTGGCCGACGAGCTCGCCGTGGTCTTCGACGAGCGTGCCGAGCTTGTGCTCCAACCAGCGCGCGAGGTGCTCGTGCAGGTCTGCGCGCGTCTGCCGGAGGACGCGCCGGTACGCAGCATCGCGAATCAGCACGTGATGGAACCGGTACACCGGCTCGTCGATCCAGTACGACCCATCGGGTTCGACGAGCTCCTTCCGGCGCAAGCTCTCGAGCAGCGCGTCGATCGCGCTCCTGGGCTGTCCGGACGGCGCGAGCTCGTGGAGCGCGCCGACCGGAAACTCCTTGCCGGCGATCGACGCGTGTTCGAGCAGAGCCTGCTCGTCGGCGGGGAGCCGATCGAGGCGCGCCGCGAGCAGTGACTGAATCGTCGGGGGAACGTCGATCGCTTCGGGCGCGACGCTGAGCTGCCACGCGCCGTCGTCGGAACGCAGGACGTCGTCGTCGACGAGCATCCGCAGCAGCTCGCGCAGGAACAGCGGATTCCCGCCCGTCGACTCCGGCAGCCGGTCGAGCAAGCCGGGCGGGAGCGCGTCGGTCGCGAGCAGACCGCACGCGAGCCGCACGGTGGCCTCGCCGTCGAGCCCTTCGAGCGCGACGACGACGTGCCGACCGGCGTCGACCATCGACGCGCGGACATCGCGGAGCTCGGGCCGGGCGACGACCATGAGCATGACTGGCGCCCGCGTCCATTCGGCCAGGTGATCGACCAGGTCGAGCAGCATCGGTTCCGCCCAGTGCAGGTCGTCGATGACGAGGACGACAGGACGGGCCCGTGCCGCGACTTCGAGCAGGCGCCGCACCGACCACAGTGTCTCTTCGGGCGTGCCGCTCGGTGCCGCGCCGAGCAGCGCGGCCGCGCTGGCCACGATGCGCTCCCGTTCGGGTTCGTCGTCAGGCACGAGTGCACGCATCGCCTGGACGACGGCCCCGGTGTCGGTCGCGTCGGTTACACCCGCCGCGGCCCGCAGCAGCTCGGCCGCGGGCGCGAGCGTCGCGGCGGCCTCGGGCGCGCACCGCGCGACGAGCACCGTCGCGCGATCGCCGACCACTTGTTGGAACTCAGCGGCGAGCCGGGTCTTGCCGACACCGGGCGAACCGAGGACGGTCACGAGCCGCGCCGCGCCTATTGCGACCACGTCGTCGAACGCGTGCTGCAGCTGATCGAGCTCGTTCGACCGCCCCACGAACTCCGGTCCCGCTTCGGTCGCGGCATCCTCGATCGATACGAGGCGATACGCGCGCACGGGATCGGCCCGGCCCGCGACGGTCAATGTCTGGACGTCGCCGAATCGCGCGTAGCCGCGCGCGAGGCGCTGGGTCGCCTCGCCGACGAGCACCGAGCCGTGCTCGGCCGCGTGCTCGAGGCGTGAAGCGACGTTCACGACGTCGCCGACAACGTCGTCGTCACCCGCGCTGACGATGACCTCGCCGGTGTTCACGCCGACGCGCAGCGACATCGGGATACGCCGGTCGGTCGCGATCTGGCTGACCCATTCCTCGAACGCAACGTGCATCGCCAGCGCGGCGTCGAGCGCGCGCCGGGCATCATCCTCGCTCGTCTCCGGAACACCGAACACAG
Source organism: uncultured Actinomycetes bacterium (assembly GCA_963837155.1). Classification (GTDB taxonomy): domain Bacteria; phylum Actinomycetota; class Acidimicrobiia; order IMCC26256; family PALSA-610; genus DASQHW01. The sequence continues at coordinate 504,255 of CAWIMB010000002.1, forward strand.
CCATCACGCCGTCGCCGATGAATTTCACGACGCGGCCGTGCCGCTCGTCGATGACTCGCCGGACCGCGGCGTAGTAGCGGTCCATGACCGAGCGAACCGCTTCCGGATCCATGCGCTCGGCGAGCGCGGTCGATCCCGAGAGATCACCGAACACGATGGTGACGTCCTTGCGCGACTGCGCCGCTGCCGCCGTCTCGGCCGTCGCGCCCGTCGGTGTTCCGCACGCGTCGCAGAACCGTGCGGCCGGCCGCAGTTCGACACCGCACGCGGCGCAGCGCGGTGCGAGACTCATTCCACACTCCGCGCAGAACCGCGCCGCGTCGCGATTGTCAGCCCCGCACTCTGAACACGTCATAGGCGCCAATCCACGCCATCCCCGCCGACGTCGGTTCCGTCGTCGTGCCGCAGAATCGTATCCACCGCGCCCTCAACGCGTTCTGTTCGCGCTCGGGGCCTTTCGTCGGAGTCGTTCGTGGGTGGAGCGAACTGGGACCGCAGCCAAGACGCGTCACCCCCAACCGAGGCAGAACGGATGCCCGGCGGGATCCGCGTAGACCTGGAAGCCATCGGACGACCCAAGGTCATCGGCTGGTTTCAACAGCCTCGCACCAAGCGACATGGCTACATCATGGGCGGCGTTGATGTCGTCGACGTGGAGGTCGAGGTGGATCTGCTGCGGCGTTCCGTTGGGCCACTCGGGTGGCTCATGGTTCGGAGCAAGCTGGATGCGAGACGCCACTCGCCGTCGACAACGACGCTGCGCCAATCCTTGTCCGCGACGACGGTGCCACCCAGCAGTCCGGCCCAGAACGTGCTCTCGGCCGTTAGGTCGGCAGCATCGAAGACGACGATCTGTCGAACGATCCTCATATGGTCATCCTCAGGACGCTCATCCGCGCGCCGCGTTGTTCGCACGCTCACGGAGCCGCTCTCGTATCCTCGGATCGATGCAGTTCAGCTGTGAGTTGCGCGACGGGGTGGTCTCCGGACGCATCACGTTGTCGTTCAGGCTCTGGCAGCGCCCGCAGGTCAAGGTTGGAGGTCAATACGCAACAAGCGGCGGCATCGAGATCGATTCGATCGAGATGGTTCCGTTCTCGAGCGTGACGCGGGCAGACGTGCGTCGATCTGGTGAAAAGGATCGCGAGTCGCTTCGAGAGCGCGCCTCGCACGCGGGGCCGATCGACGACGACACGCTCGTGTACCGCATCGAGTTCCACGTCGTTCCATAGGCGCGCGTGCCGGCTCGACCAATGGCATCACGCATGCCGACGGGCACGCGACCGGCAACGATCCCATTTGCATCGTTCACAACGTGTGGATCGTGACGGCTCGCTCCCCGGTTGCGAGCGCCGCGAGATCATCGGCATCGCCGGTGAGTATCTCGGCTCCACCGGCCTCGATCGCCTCGGCAACGATGATCGCGTCCACCGTGTCGGAGCGATGAGCGCGGCCAAGCAGTGCGCCTGCGCGACGTCCGACTGCCTCGCCGATGGGCACGGTGTCCGACACGGCGTTGAGCACACGGTGCACTGCGGCATCGCGCTCGAGCTCCTCGAAGCGTCTCGGCGAGTACGACAACTGGTACCCGCACTTCGGCGTCGAGTTCGACCGCGCGTCGAACGAAGGCGCGAGCGCGCGGATCGTTGCGAGCCAGCGCGATCACCGCGCCGGCGTCGAGGATCAGGCGTTGCGACGACGGCGCGGTGGTGCGGCGGCGGGCCACTCGCGGCGGACCCCTTCCATCACGGTCTCGTCGATCGGCCCGGCGGCCTGGTCGGCCGCCTCGAGGAACGCGATGAGCCGATCGCGCTGCAACTGACGGCGCAAGGCCTGGTTCACGTATCCCGAGAGGCCGCGCTGACCGGCGTGCCGGCGCGCTTGTTCGACGAGCTCATCATCAAGGGTCAGCGACACCTTCTCGGTCGGCATCCGATCATCCTACTCCAAGTAGGAGTCGTCGAGCTTCTGTCAGGCCGGCGGCGAAAAAAAGAGGGCTTGTCGTCGTAACGGCGGCACGCGAGATGGTTTCTCCGGTGAGGGAAGGAACTGCGACGGAGCCGCAGGAAAGGTCGTTCGAGTCGTTCGCCGGTATCGCGGCTGCGAGGTTGCACCGCGCCTTCGTGGCCGCGTACGGGCGCGAGCGGGCGACGAAGCCGCGGCCGAGGCGCTCGGCTACGCGTGGGAGCACTGGAGGCGGATCGCACCTCTCGGTTGTGGAGGGGCGCGCCTCGTGGACTCGCGCAACACTGACGGGAGACGAAAGGGCTCGGCGTGGACGAACGGCCGGTGACGAGGTTCGCGAAGGCGCCCGATGGGGTGAACATCGCCTACCAGGTAACTGGCGACGGACCAGTTGACCTGTTGCTTCCGCCTGGGATGGACCTGGCCGTCGACCTGTTCTGGGATGAGCCCAGTTTCGTTCGGTTCGCGAAGCGTCTTGGTGGCTTCAGCCGCGTCTTGCTGGTCGATACCAGGGGCGCGGGCGCCTCGGGCGGCGATCCCCGCGACAGTTTTGAGACCTTCGATTCCGACCTGACGTCGGTGCTCGACGCCAGCGGGTGCGAGCGGGCCGTGCTCGTCGGAACCGCCATGGGCGGACCGAGCGCGATCCACTATGCCGCCCGTCATCCGGACCGCGTCAAAGCTCTGATTCTCATCAACACCTATGCCCGTTACCTGCGGGAGGACGACTACCCGTGGGGCCTGCCGCCCGAAAGCCTCGAACGATTTCTCGCCGCGATAGCGGAGATCGCGGGAACCGGTGCAACAGTCGATTTCATCGCGCCCACGAGGTCCGGCGACGAAACGTTCCGTGCGTGGTTGGCACGAAGCGAACGACTTGGCGTCGCTGTCGATCAGATCGCCGCGCTCTCGCGGGCCAGCTTCATTGAACAAGATGTGCGGGCGTTCCTTCCGACGCTTGCCGTCCCCACGCTCGTGCTGCATCGCGTCGGGAACCGCTTCATCACGGTCGGCGCGGGTCGCTATCTCGCGAACCACATTCCCGACGCCAAGTACGTTGAGCTTCCCGGCGACGACCACCTGTTCTTCGTCGGTGATACCGACGCCCTCCTCGACGAGATCGAAGAGTTCCTCACGGGTAGCCGTCAAGCACCCGAAGGCGACGTGGTCACCACCACGATCTTGTTCACCGACATCGTGGCCTCGACAGAACAGTCGGCCCGCCTGGGCCATCGCAAGTGGACTGCACTGACCGACGCGGACGACACCCTGGTCCGCGCCACCTTGGCGCGCTGATCGGGGCCGTGAGATCAAGACCATCGGCGACGCGTTCCTCGCCACCTTCGACGCCACCAGCCGGGCCGTGCGCGCGGCGATAGAGATTGTGACCGCCGCGAAGGGCGTCGGTCTCGAGGTGCGGGCGGGCGTCCATACTGGTGAGGTCGAGGTCCGACCCGACGATGTCGTCGGACTCACGGTCAGTATCGCCAAGCGCATCTGTGATCTTGCCGGTCCCGCAGAAGTGTTTGTATCCGAGACCGTGAAGACACTCCTCGACGGGTCGGGCATCACCACGACCGAGCAAGGCACATACGTTCTCAAAGGAGTGCCCGACGAACGGTGCCTGTACGCGATCGAGGGCTGACACGCCACTGCTGCGGCGGCGCGGCGTTCGACGAGCGCGTAGCCCTTGTCTGCGGCGGCCGCGCCGCACCTGGCTCCGGCCGACCTGGACTGACTGTCCCCGAAGGTGCGGTGCCCACGCGGCGCCGGTGTCCCATACCGGCAAGGTGACGTTGTTCTGCGCGGAGATTGACGCGTCGGGCCGCCCGCTCGGCGAGCGCCGATCGGTAGCTCAGCGCTGAGAATCCAGCGCGTCGAGGGTGCGTTGGTCGGGGTCGCGAGAGACCATGATCGGCGCTGTTGTCATACTCATCCGAGCCGCCAGGACGAGGCTCATGGGACACCGCCTGGTCGGTCGTGCGTCTGGGTGATGGCGTCGAGTTGGGTTAACGCGAGGGTGATCATGTTGGTCTCGTCGAGGGCGAGGCCTTCGGTGTAGAGCGTGTCGAAGTCGGCGCCGAGTGCTCGGCGGAGCGAGGTTTCATGGCGAGCTTCTGCGTCGATCTCCCGTTGCGTGCCAGCTTCGCGTTTGCGATCTCGGTGGGCGCGCAACGCGCCGAGGAGCACGGCCGAATCGGCCGGCGAGTGCCGTTTAACGATCGCGACGATCACGTCGGTCACTTGCGCGATGTAGCTGGGTCCGAAATCCATGGCCGACTGGAGCGACCGTGTCACCCAATGCGCGGCCTCGACGCTGTCACCCGCGCGAACTCGTGCAGGGCCAGGAACATGGCGTTGTGAAGATTGGCGCCACGACTCCCAAGCTCGTCACTGAGCTCATACGCGCGGAAGAGATACTCGCCGGCTCGCTCGGGATCGGTCTCATGGATCATCGAGGCGAACGCGCTCAGGCTCGACGCCTCGAGCCATTGGTTGTCGAGCTGCTCGACCAGCATCGTGATGTCACGTTGGAGATCATCGAGTCGATCGAGCGCACCGCAGATGCCGAACACTCTGTAGCAGGCTGTCAACGCGTTGCATCGCTCGAAGAGGTCTGATTGCTCAGCTGCCCACGCAATGGCCTGGTCACAGCCAGCGATGGCCGTCTCGTTCCTGCCTTGCATCACGGCGCCGATGTTCATCGCCAGGATCGCGTGGAGCGGTGGCGCCGCCCCCGTTGCTGCCGCGAGATCGACCGCCGCTTGGGCCAGCTCCTCGGCTTCGGCCAGACTGATGTTGATCAGCACATTCGCAGCCAACCCGAGCGCCTCGATGCGCGTGGCGGGATCAACACTCCGACGTGTGAGTTGTGTTGCCCACGACGCGCCCTCCGAGTTGCGGCCACGGGTCCACAGCACGTACAGCAAGCTGAACAGCGCTTCGAAGCGTGACGAGGTCTGGTCGTCGGCGGCCTGGCGCAGTGCGACGCGGATGTTGTCGAGCTCGCATTCGATCTCGTGGAGCGCGGCGATGCCGCCTGAGCCGTGGAGTTGCGGGCGGCGCGACAACACGTACTCGGCGTAGAAGTCCGCATGGCGATCGCGGTAGAGCTCGTACACTCCCGCGTCGGTGAGGTCGGCGTGGCCGAACTGCCGCATCGTCTCCAACAGCCGATAACGCGTGCCTCCCGAGACCTCGTCGGCGACGACGAGTGACTTGTCGACCAGCGCGAGAATTCCGTCGACCACGTCCCACTCGTCGACACCGTCACCCGCGACGATTCCCTCTGCGGCCTCGATCGTGAACGGACCTGCGAACACTGACAGCCGATCGAACACTCGCCGTTGTGCGTCGTCCAGGAGTTCATACGACCAGCGGACCGCCGCATCGAGGGTTCGGTGTCGGCCGGGCGCGAGGTGATCACTCGAGGTGAACAACCGCAGGCGTTGATCGAGCCGGCGGGCAATGTCGGAGGGAGCCATTCCACGCACGCGTGCGGCCGCCAATTCGAGCGCGAGGGGCACATGATGAAGCCGCTCGCAAATCTCGACCACCGCCGGCTCGTTCTCATCCGTCAATACGAAATCTGGTCGCGCCATACGCGCCCGTTCGACGAACAACTCGATGCTGTCCCGCGACGCACCATCAGCACCCGACAGCGGAGCCACCGTCCAGGCGCGCTCGCCCCGCACCCTGAGCAATGCCTGACTCGTCGCCAGCACCGACACCGTCGTGGACACGTCCAACATCCGGTCGATGACCGCGGCGACGTCGGCGAGCAGATGCTCACAGTTGTCGATCAGCACCAGCGCCTCGCGGGTGCTTGCCCAGGCACACAACGTGTCGAGCGCCGACTCGCCCTGGCGTTCGGGCACTCCCAGCGCCTCCAGCATCGTCGGCCGCGACGAGCGCACCCTCTTCCAGCGCGCCGAGCGGCGCGAACCACGCGCCGTCTTTGACGTTCGGCGCGACCTCGGCCGCTACCTGCAAGGCCAGACGCGACTTGCCGACCCCACCGACTCCGGTCAGGGTCACCAACCGCTCCGCACCAACCAGCGCGGCGAGCTGCTTCACCTCGTCGACCCGGCCGATGAAGCTCGTGCGTTGCACCGGCAAGTTCCCCGACATTTCGCCCAGGGTGCGGAGCGGCGGGAACTCGTCGATGCCGAGCTGCCAAACCAGCATCGGCGAAGCGAGATCGCGTAGGCGATGTGCGCCCAGGTTCCGCACTATGAGGCCGGGTACGAGCTCCGCAGTCGCCGCCGACAGCAACACCTGGCCGCCATGACCCGCGGCCATCAAGCGTGCCGTGCGGTTCACCGGCGGGCCGAAGTAATCACCACCCCGCTCGTGCGCCTCACCCGTGTTGATCCCCATACGCACCCTGATCTCGGGAAGATCCGCGATCGCCACCTGGCACTGCTGGGCCGCGGCGACCGCGTCCGCGGGGCGGCCGAACGCGGCCGCGAATCCGTCGCCGCTCGTCGCGAACACGTACCCGCGGTGTTGCTCGATCGCCGCCCGGAACCGATCGTCGTGTTCGGCGACCAGCGCCCGCATCTCGCCAGGTCGTTCTTCCCACAGCCGGGTCGAGCCCTCGATGTCGGTGAAGAGGAACGTCACGGTCCCCGAAGGCGGCTGCGGCACGACGCGAACGCTACGGCCAGCCCGGCACCTGGCGCCTATACCGCTGTCCGCTGACGGCGCTCCCAGACACACGCGCCCCAAACCACGACGCCGGGAGTCTCGGACACACCGGATCGAAGACGCGCTCGCGGGCCCACGAAACGCGCCGTGCTCGCAATTGCGGAGCGCCTGGCAGTGACGGAGCGGCATGTACGCCGGTTCGTTGCGGAGCAGCGCATTCCGTACGTCAAGATCGGCCGGTTCGTTCGCTTCGATCCGGACGCCGTCGACGAGTGGATCGGCGAGGCGCGAGTACGGCCTCGTTGCCGTCGCACCCGTTTCGTATGATCGCCCCGGAGCAGAGCTCCGTATCGCGCCGTTGAGGCGCCTCGTTACGTCGACCGGCATGGGAGCCGAACGATGAGCAGGCGCCGCACGTTCGGCTCCATCCGCACGTTGCCTTCGGGGCGCTATCAAGCGCGCTACACGTCGCCGGATGGTGTCCGCCATCGTGCGCCGCGCAGTTTCGCCACAAAGAGCGAAGCGAGCCAATGGCTCGCGGCCGTGGAGAGCGACCTCGCACGCGGGACGTGGACCGATCCCGACGCGGCGCGGATTTCGCTCGACGTGTACTCACGTGGGTGGCTGAAAGCGCGGTCGAATCTTCGGCCTCGAACGCTCGATCTGTACGAGGGTCTCCTCGCGCGGCACATCCTGCCGAAGCTCGGAAGCCACACTCTCGGCACCCTCACGCCGGCGACGGTGCGACGGTGGCACGCGCGGATCTCGTGCTTGCGGCCGGCGCTGGCTCGCTTGTACCGGCGAAGTGCTATCGGTTGCTGCGCACGATCCTGAACACCGCGTGCACCGACCGGCTGATCGCACTGAACCCGTGCACGATCACCGGTGCCGGCGTCGAACGCAGTCCCGAGCGGCCCGTTGCGACGCTTGCACAGGTGTGGACGCTCGCCGACGCGGTGCCGCCTCGCTTTCGAGCGCTCGTCCTCACGGCCGCTTTCGCCGGATTGCGCTTCGGTGAGCTCGCGGGGCTCACAAGGGGATCGATCGACCTCGAAGCCGGAACGATCACCATTGTTCAGGCACTCGTTGAGCGCGATGACAGTTCATTGTCAATCGGCCCGCCGAAGAGCGAAGCCGGTCTTCGCACGTTCGCGATCCCGGCTGTACTGATACCGGAGCTCGCTGATCATCTCGACCGGTATGTGGCTCCTGGCGACGGCGCACTCGTCTTCGTCGGCGCCAAGGGTTCACCCTTGCGGCGCCCGAACTGGTCGGTGTTGTGGCGATCAGTGACCAGGGCAGTCGGCGTCGAAGGCCTACGGCTGCACGACCTGCGTCACACGTGCAACACGCTCACGGCCGCCACCGGTGCGAGCACGCGGGAGCTGATGCACCGCATGGGCCACGCCTCAGCTCGAGCGGCTCTGCGCTACCAGCACGCGACACGCGAGCGCGACGAGGTGATCGCCGCGGCGCTGAGTGAGCTGATCGGCGCTTCTGCTAAAGTGTCTAGCGAGATAGACGAATGACCGGCCGCGAGGTTCTTCGCCGGGCCGAGCAGCTCGGCTGCGTGCCCGTCCGGCAGCAAGGCTCGCACGTTATCGTCCGTTGTCCAGGAGGATGTCAGACCGTGATCCCGGTTCACCGAGGCCAAGAACTGCCGGTCGGCACGCTCAGGAGCATCGAGCGACTGTTGGCACCGTGCCTCGGAGAGGGATGGTTGCGATGACGAGAACGAACAAGTACGTCGCGGTCTACGAGCGCGACCCCGAGAGCGAAGCATGGCTGGTGCACATCAAGGGCATCGAGGGCTGTCACACGTACGGTCGTACGTTGCGGCAGGCCGAAGCGCGCATTCGTGAAGCGCTCGCGCTCTGGCTCGATCGTGAGCCCGACGGCCTGGAGGTCACACCAGAGTGGCCGCGCGAGCTCGAGACGATTGCGTCGGAGGTCTCAGAAGACCGTCGCAACGCTTCGGCATCGGCAGAGAGGGCCGGAGCAACTACAGCGAAGGCCGCCAAGAAGCTCGCCCGCATGGGCCTCAGTCGCCGCGACACCGCCGACGTCCTGGGAATCTCCCACCAACGTGTGCAGCAGATCTTGGTTTCCTAACTGGTGGCGTAGTACTTGAAGAGACCAAGACCGACCGCGCGATGTCATGTTCCCGTGTGCCAATAGCGCAGATGCGTGGTGACGGCCCACGCTTCGATGCGATCTCGGTCGGGTCCCGCCGGAATGGATTCGTCGTAAGTGAGATTGTCGAGTCGGGTGTCGAGATCGAGCACGCGTGTCCACCAATCGTCGAACGAGACCTCGCCTCGACGTACCGCGCGCAGCCAATCGGCGGGTTCGCCTTCGATCGGCAACATCAGCCGCCTCGTGGCCAGTAGCTCAAGGCATTGGAAGCCGAGCCGTGCGCAATGCATCGCGTACTTCGTGTCGTAGCCGTGTTCGGCGATAAGTTCCTCGCGCCCTCCGCCGCCCCGTCGGCCGTGGCCACCACCTCGCAAGCCGAGCAGCCGGTAGGCCTGCGATTGCATGTATCCCCGATAACGCGCGATGACGTGCCGACCGACGAAGGCCTCGCCGAGCGCACGCAACTCGTGGCCCTCGCGGGTCGCATGGAGTACGGGCGCCCAGATCGACATCATGATCGACGGATTTCCGGAGGTCGCGAGACGCAAGAATCGTCGCAGCGAGTAGAGGGTGCGGTCCGTGTCACCTGGCCCCGATCGGGACCCCTCCGGTTGCGTTCGCTGCATGACGGTGCGGAACCCAGGCTCGGTGAGTCCGAGCACATCGGTCGGCGATTCGATTACTACGCCGAGCTCGTCATGGTCCTCGCCGCCGGGTAGCCCAGTGCCGTGAGCTGTCGAACCGACTTCGACGAGGAGGATCGTCATGTCCGGCAGCGGCGGGATCTCCAACACGCCTCGATTGTCGCGGACTGAGGGCACCTGTTCGCGCGCTTGCGTCATCGCCCCTACCGGCGGTCTGTACCTACCCGGCAGGGCCGATGCCGTAGGAAGCGGTAGCGAAGGCGAGCGCTTCGTATCGGCTCTCGCCGAGCGAGTCACGCGTGGAGGTGAGGAGCGCAGACAGCTCCTCGACTTCATCAGGCGCCGGTGCGACGTAGGAACGATTCCAAGTGAAGAGAACGTGGTCGACGAGTTCGAGCCCGATCTCGCGGAGCGAGGAGTCGGTCGCCGCGATCGAGCGAAGGGCGATGCGCGATCGCGACCAACGCGGCAGGCCTCGTGCGGCACGCGAACAGGCGTGTACGACATGCGGACGGCGGTCAGATGTCATCATGCTCCACAGTTGGTCCGTCGTTGCCGCCGGTAGCCCGACTCTCGACAGGTAGCGCGCGGCGGTGGCCGCGACTCCAACGTCATCGTCTGCAAGGCGTTCGACGAGCCTCTCGGCGTATCCCGCAGCGTCGAGTCGGGCTACTGCCTCAACCGCAGTGCGTCGCACGATCGGGTCTGCCTCCACGAGGTACGCGGCGGCGCGAGCCGCGTCGGCGGCGGCTCCGCAGTCGCCGAGTCCGCGCAAGGCCGGGACTGGATCCCGGTGTAACAGTTCGCGGTAGAAGGCGGGCGCGTCGAATCCGGTCCGTTGAAGGTGGTGTCTCGCCAACAACCGCATTCCGCGACGGCGGTCCCGCAGTCCGTCCATTGCCAAGACGTCGCTATCGGGCTCCTCCTTGAGCAGCGTCCAGAACGCGAGCTCGGCCAAGTACGGCGAGCGTGCCGACATCAGACGGCCTAGCAGTTCCGCGCGCTCGCCGTTCGTGACTTGTGACAACGCGGCCTCACCGATTACGTGAAGCGTCCGCGGATCGGCTTGACGCAGCGCGGCCTCGAGCGCGTCCAACGTGTGACCATTCTCGACGAGCAGCTGTGCGGCGAGGCGGCGGGACGCGACCTCCCGGCCGCGCAGCGCTTGAATGAGTGCCTCGATCGTGACGAACTGCACGACCGAATCCAACGCTCGTCGCGCGATGACCGACCCCCGCGACGTCGACGAAAGACGGTCAAGCAGGCCGAGACACTTGAGCAGCTCGTCCGCGTTGGGTTTGTTGAGGCGCCTCTCGACCGCGTTCTCGGCCGCTCGGCAGACCTCTGGAACCCAGTCGCCGCAGCGAACGAGAAGAAAGCGCAGCGCCCGCGGCGACGCATCTCGATCGAGTAGAACCACCGAGGCCTCACGGACGTACCCGCTCGGGTGCATCGAGAGCACGCCAGCTGCCGCCGTTGTGTCCGCAGCCTCCGCGACATGTCAGCGACATCGCTCGGCTTCACACTGAACAGACCGTGGAGATCGTCGGGCTCCGTGAGCCAGCGCCGGCGGATGCGCTCGTCGTGCCGCCGCAGCTGGGTCGGCGGGGCGGCAAGCAACCGGGAACCCACGGCGTCGACGTTCGCTACGAACTCCGTACGACTCAGCGGCGGCACGTACGGGGCGTACCACCGATCGAATGTCCCTTCGCGGCCCGCTTCCCCGTTCTCCATCGCGTGATCAGGATGTCAGTTCGAGCGCTGGCGGACTCAAGATTTCGTACGTCCGCTAGGGCACGCGGAGGGCACGAACGACCTCGATCCCGCGCGCTCAGATCATCGGTGTAGGCCTCAACAGCGCGTCTGACCAGCACCTTCGTGAAGAGCGGGTGACGAGGATCGAACTCGCATAGCCAGCTTGGAAGGCTGGAGCTCTGCCATTGAGCTACACCCGCGGTGTCACGACACGATACCGCGACGCACGCGTCGTTCTTCTCGTCTTCAGTCCTCGTCGGGTGGGCCGAGTGCTTCGAGCGCGTCGACGATGTTGCGGTGCTGATCGAACGCCTCGACCGCGACGCTCGCCCGTTCCCGCTCACGCGTCGACGCACCGGGACCGGCTGGAGGTGGTGTCGCGTCCCAGCCGTAGACGCTGTGCCACAACACCTGATCCGAGAGTTCCTGCGGCACGAGATCGAGGTGCTCGAACGGCAAGTGCAGCGCGAGTGTTTGCGCCTCACTTCTCGGCGCCAAGCCGCTATCGAAGGGCATCGCGACCGTCACCGGATTGCGCTCGTTGAGCGGTTGTTGCGGTTGAATCGCTTGGTACGGCGCGTCGTTCGGGTGCCGAGTGAATGCGTCGTACATCGGCGTCGCCAGGCCATCGAACAACGACAATGGGTGCAGTCCGAGAATGAGCTCCACGGTCCGCAGGGCGCTGTACTGGTCGTAACGCGTGTGGACCACCGCGCCCGTCTTTGCGTACGGAGAAATAACGAACGCAGGCATGCGGTGCGCGTCGACGTGGTCGGCGCCGTCCTGCGAGTCGTCTTCGATGACGAAGATCGCGGTGTGCTTCCACACGTTGGGCGCGTGGCTCACGAGCTGCACGAGCTGCCCGAGTGCGAGGTCGTTGTCGGCGATCATCGCTTTCGGCGTCGGCTTGCCGGGCGCAACGCCGTTCGTGTGATCGTTCGGGAGCGTGAGATAGACGAACGACGGCACGCGATCCGCGCCGCCGGCCGTCCACTGGTTGAACTTCTGCTGGAAGTGGTCGAGGCGGCTGTTCGCGGGGTCACCTGTTTGACCCGGGTGGCCGGAATCGGTGTTGCATTGCAGGTTCGGGTACGTGCCGTCGCAGCCGAACCGGAATGGATATCCGAAGTCCTGGCCGGCATTCACCGCCGGCTTCGTCGGACGCCCATCGTCGATGAGCCCGGCCGAGAATTCGCCGAAGTTGTTGAACGACACGCGATCACGAACCGCCTGATCGAACACGAACGCGTTGGGCGGGTACGTCTCCGGCGTGAGGCCGGCGTTGTTCACTCGGCCCCGACCTGAGTAGTCAGCGTGCAGGGATTTCTGCACGAAGTCGATCGCGTACGAGCTCGACGTGATCACGTGCCCGTCCGTGCTCACTTCGCTGTCGGCGTAGAAGTGGTCGAGCAACGGGAACCGGCGCGCGAGCGCGTGTGCGTTCGGCGTGACCCCACCGGCCGGACCGGCAACACCATTGTCGTCGACGACTTCGAGGCGGGGGTCGCCGTCGCCGCGAGCCTCACTCCCGAATATCTGGTCGTACGTACGGTTCTCGCGCACAACGTAGAACACATGCGTGATCTGCGTGCCCGGGCCACCACGCGGTCCGACGACGGGGCTGTCGCGAGGGGCGCGTCGGAAATTGTCCGGCACGACTTGATCATCCGCAACATGCGTCAGGTGCCGGATCTTGCGATCCGTCGGACGCGCGAGCACGCCGACGTATCCGTCGAGCTTGTCGATGACGTAGCTGCCATACGGCGCGGCGCCACTGTTCGCCCAGTTCTCGCCGTATTCGGGGTTGGGACCCGTGCCGAGCCCCTTCGCCGCGAGCCACACGAGGGTCCCGTCGGGAGTCACCGCGACTGCAGCCGGATAGGCGGCGGTCGGAATCTTGCCGACGACGCCGAACACTGGCGCGCGCCGCCCGCGCTCGTCCGCGAGTGCGATCGCGGCGACCGCGTCCTCGCCGCTGTCGGCGACGAACAGCGTCGCGCCGTCGGGAGTCTCCGCGAGATCGAGCGGAGCGGCGCCGATGCCTTCTTTCCGCTCCACCGAGGTGCTGTGCGCGAGCTTGCGTATCGTGGTGTCGAGCGCAACGACGGTGTCGCGGTTGGTCACCGCGACGTAGACGGAATCGCGCTGCGGATCGGCGAGCATGACCTCCGGGTGTGCCTCGAGGTCACCGCGCGCACCACCCACACCGATGTTCGCGACGACGGTGTTGGTCGCGAGGTCGAGGACCGTCACCGTGCCGTCGAGCTCGTTGCTGACGTACGCGTCTCGGCCGTGTCGCTCGACGGCGACGTCATAGGGAACCTTGCCGACGTTCACCAACTGGGTTGTGGGTACCGGCTGCGTGAGGTCGACGATCGCGACCTTGTCGGCTTGGTTCAGTACGACGAGCAGCTTGTGGCCGTCGGGAGTGACGGTGAGTCCTTCCGGCCAACCGAGGCGACCGCCTTGACCCTGCATGGTGCCGCCCGTCGTCGGCGGAAGCTGGATTGGTGTTCGCTCGGTGCCCTTCCCGGACGCGGCGTCGACACTGAACACGTGCACCGCGTCGCCGCCGTTGGCGACCGTCGGCCCGTACGGTTCGATATCGCCGCGCGGCTCCCCGGAGACGAAAGCGGTCGCGCCGTCCGGGCTGAACGCGATACCGCCGTACGCGCCGGGAAGTGGCAGCACCTGAACGACCGCGCCCGTCGTCACGTCGACGACGTGCACACCGTCTTTGCCGTGACCCGAGTCGACCGCCCAGTAGAAGCGACCGTCACGCGTCAGTGCACCGCCGGTCGGGAAATCGCCGATCTCGGTGAGCCGTCCGGCGGGTCGAAGCCGGCGCCCATTCGCCGTCAGCAACAACGACGGCCCGATCTCGCCACGTCGCACGCCAACGGGCGCCTGGGTGGTGAACGATGCGCTCGTTCGGAGACAGGACGCGCTCATGATCGCGAGAGCGACCACGCACATCAGCATGACGCCGCGCTGGTCCGAACGTCGATCGTCTCACTGCGCTCCCCCCACCAAACCGTCGACGACATGGCTAGTCGAACCCCGCTCCTTTTTCCATCTGAGGCCATTGCGCGCGGTGGACGACCCGTCGGAAGCTGGGGCGGTGGGGACGAGGGAGGCGCGAGCATGAAGCGACTGAGTGGGATGGACGCGGCGTTTCTCTACCTCGAGACGCCGGCGACGCACATGCACGTGCAGGCCCTGATGCTGCTCGACCCGTCGACCGTTCCGGGCGGCTACTCGTTTGCGAAGGTCAAAGCGCACATCGCGAGCCGGGTGCCGGGACTCGCGGAATTCCGACAGCGGCTGGCTCGGGTGCCCTTCGACATGCACCGCCCGGTGTGGTTCGACGATCCGGACTTCGACCTCGACTACCACGTCCGCCACATCGCGGTGCCGCCACCGGGCGACATCGAGCAGCTGGCCGACATCATCGGTGAGCTCGCGGGACGGCCGCTCGACCGCGCCCGGCCGCTTTGGGAGTTCTGGATCATCGAGGGTGTCGAGAACGACGCGGTCGCGGTCGTCGCGAAGATGCATCACGCGACGATCGACGGCGTCTCGGGCTCGAACATGGCGAGCCAGATCTACGACCTCGAACCGCGCGCCGTCGACGAGACTCCACCCGACGACGACTGGAAGCCGGAGCACAAGCCGTCCGACATCGAACTGCTCCGTCACGCGATCATCTCGCGGTTGCGCCGGCCGTTCCCGCTCGCCGCCGCGCTGATGACCCCACAGCTCGTGCGCAGCGCGATCAACGTCATGCGCGCGCGACAGGATTCGAGCACGCCCGCGGGCGGGACGCCGCTCACCGCGCCACGGACCCCGTTCAACGCCCCGATCACACCCCACCGGCGCGTCGCATTCACTTCGGTGCCGCTCGCCGAGGTCAAGGCGATCAAGAACCACTTCGGTTGCACCGTCAACGACGTGGTCCTCGCCACCGCGACGGGTGCGCTCCGCACCTACCTGTCGTCGCTCGACGCATTGCCCGACCGGCCGTTGCTGGCCGCGTGTCCCGTGTCCGTACGCACCGAAGAGACCGAGGACATCGAGAGCGCGAACAAGGTGTCCGCGATGTTCGTGCCGCTTCCGACCCAGCTGGACGATGTCGCCGCGCGGATCGACGCGATCAGACAGTCGACCACCGGCGCCAAGCAGGAGCATCACGCCATCGGCGCCCGCACGCTGCTCCAGCTCGGCGAGTCAGCCGCGCCCCGGCTGTTCGGTTTGGCGAGCCGGTTGCTCACGGGCTTCGCGGCGCGCGGTCCGGTCGCGGTGAACGTCGTCATCTCCAATGTGCCCGGCCCGCCGTTCCCGCTCTATCTCGGTGGCGCCCGGCTGGTGTCGATGCTGCCGATGGGCCCGCCGATCGACGGCATTGGCCTCAACATCACGGTGATGAGCTACCTCGACCATGTCGACTGGGGTTTCATCGCGTGCCGCGAGCTCGCGCCACAGCTATGGGACCTCGCGCACGCGGTCGACGACGCGCACGGCGAGCTCGTCAAGGTGTCGACGCGGTAACGCCCGACACGCCGCAGGCGCGGAACGCGTCGTACACGAACTGGCGCGCACGGCGGGAGAGCGCGGCACCGATGTGCGACCCCTGGATCCATTGCGTCTTGGGCTCTTCCCAATGACGCCATAACGCGACCGCCTGTTCGGGCGTTGCCATCCGATCACCCACACCCGCGTACACGAAGCGGCGCTCTCGTGGGAGGAGCGGTGCGTACGTCAGCGGTGACACCAGATGATTGAGCTCGGCCGCGGCGCCGTCGCGAATGAGTTCCACGATTGCCGGATCCTCGGCGTACCGCGCCGCATGACGCGCGATCAGTTGCGCGAAATCGACAACGGGTGTGCCGGCAACGACGCAGTCGATCTCCGGTTCCACGCCCGCGAGTAATGCCGCCGTGTACGCGCCGAGCGATATGCCATGGACGCCGATCGCGGTGGCGCCTTGCGCACGAGCCCAGCTCACGCCGCGGCGGATATCCCAGATCGCTTGCACGAAGCCGTACAGGTTCACGAGCGCGTCGAGTCCCGGAAACCGGTCGTCCGAAGCGACCCGCCCACGCGGGCCGTGCCGGGGCAGCACGACGTTCATGACGTTGACGTGCAGCTGCCGATGGACGGCGAGCGATCCCATCCACCACAGGTCGTACGGTTCACCGGCCCCATAGCCGTGGATCGCAACGACCCACGGGCGGGGGCGGCCATCATGGCGGAGCAAGTACGCGTGCGACGTGAAGTTCCCTGCTTCGGCGGCCCACTGCTCCGCCCGGGGGAGGCCGGCGGGCGGGCTCCACATGCTCTCGAACGAGACGTGTTCGAAGCGGCTCCCGTACCGCCGCCGACGGGTCAGGCGCGTCTGGCTGACAGCCGGCGGTGTAGGAAACAACACGGACGCGTCATCGAACGCGCCTGCACCGCGGAGCACGTCGACCGCGCGTTGTTGTTCTTCTCGGTGCCGTTCGAAATCAGGTGCCGCGTCGCGACCGCGGAGCTGCATCACGGTGACGACGAGGTCGTCGACGAGGACCTGCGTCAACGTCCAGGGCGAACGGCGCAACCCGGGAACGGGCCGGTTGGCCGACGCGCGGCCGGCCTTCGACGCGAACACCGCGGTCCGCGGGACGACCCGGGAAAGCTCCCGCCATCCGGGCCGTCTCATGGTGCGAGTGTTCCCAGGTGTTTCGCCTCAACCTCGCCGCCCTCGGAGAGACCGCGCAGCGTTGCCGCGATCGTCTCGGCCGGATCGCGGAAGTTGACCGCAAGCTCGTCGAGCGTGTGCGTGTCGTCGACCGGGACCGCGTCAAGCAGCGACGCGATGGCTTCCTTACTCACGAACGGCATCACCGGCGCCACGCGGTTGACGACGTCGCCGAACGTCGCGGCAAGGCGCAGTGGGCCCGACGGCACGCTGACGCGCCGGAATCGACGGCCGGTGAGCCGTTCGATCATGTCCACGACCTCTCGGTAGCGAACGAAGTGGCCGCCGGCGGTGTAGCGGCGCGGCCCAAGCCCTGCGCGCATCGCTGCGGCGTGCACGCGGGCGACGTCGCGTACGTCGACGATCGACCAGACGCCGTCGGTCAAGATCGCGAAGCCCGACTTCAACATGGAGACCAGGACGTCGCCCGCGCTTCCAACGCGGCGGGCGCCCGCCGGTGGTCCGAGCACCATCGCCGGATACGTGGTCACGATCGGGGCACCTTCTGCCTGGAGGCCTCGCGCGGTAACGTTCGGCTTCCGACTTCGAGCGGGCGTACGCGCCGGATGGTGTCGCGACGTCGCTCTCGGGGCTGAGGGTGCGCGCGGCGGTTGGCGCGAGTGCGCTGACGCTCGACACGTACACGATCGGGTCGAGCCGCCGCTCGTGCGCGGCGCCGAGGACGACCCGCGTGGCGAGCGCGTTCGTTGCGAGCACCTCGGCCGCGCGCTGACGTTCGATTGCGACGACGGCGGCTGCGTGCACCACGGCGCCGCAACCGTCGAGCGCGTCGCCGACTGCGTCGGGATCGGTGGCGTCACCCACGACGTGTTCTACGCCCTCGACGCCGAGCGGTTTGAGGACGGTGTCGAGCATCTCAGGCCGGCGTACGAGCAGCCGCACGTCGTGCCCGGCGTCGATCAGCGCGGCGAACGGTGTGCGCCCCGATGAAGCCGGTCCCGCCCGTCACCATCACTCTCATGCGCTGATCGTCGTGTTGTCGCGCATGGTCTGTCAGCCTCCGCAGTCGGGGAGGGGGGATTTGAACCCCCGACCGCCAGCTCCCAAAGCTGGTGCGCTACCACTGCGCCACTCCCCGGATTCCTACTAGGGGAAACAAGCGTAGCTGGCACGGTTATGTGTCCGTCGACCGTGGATGAGCACGTGAGCTGTTCGACGCGAGCCTGATCGTTGCATGGGAGCGGGCCTGCCGCGACCTCTGACGACGCGACGTAGTGTCGGCATTACGATCGCGGCCGTGCGAGCTCTGCCGGGCATGTTCTGCACAGCGTTGCTCGTTGCATCATGCAGTTCTGGTGGCCACGCACCGTCGACGAGCGGCCCGACATCCACGGCTGCAAACGCCACGACGCCGTTGACGACCTCACTTCAGGTCTCGTCGCCGCATTCGAACACAGAGACATAGCCGTCTCCTATGCGGGCGAGTGTTTCGACGTACTGGTGGGGACCGAAGTGGAGCGCGGTTGCAACTACCTGATCCGACTCGGTGGGAACGAGGTCTTCGTTTGGCAGGTTCCCGACGCCGAGCATGCGGCCGCGTTCTACGAAGACGTCGTCAAGTATGCAAAGAAGTTCCCGCGCTCCGATGAGCCGCAACCGATTGAAGGTCTCGAGACGTCCAAGCTGTTTGCGAAAACGAAGGTTCGGAACGGCATTCCGCACAGCGCGATAGCGCTGGCGCAGATCAAACGCTCAGTTGTCTTGGTTGACTAGACGATCGACGACGAGCAGACCGCGAGGCAGGTGTTCGTTGTCGGCGGCCTTGCCGAGTCCACAACAAGCGAGGCGAAAAAGGTCGCGTCGGTGCTGTCGTCGTAAGCCTGCGTTCTGGGCGAGCGCGTGAGATTGATCCCCCGACCGCCGGTCGTCGATCTCGTCGTCGGTTCACAGCTCGAGTTCACCGACGCGGGAACGCATGCGCTCGAGGGCGTGCCGGGCACGTAGCCGCTCTTCTCGCTCATCCCGTCGAATTAGAGGAAACCCCACGCTCGGCGCAGTACGCGTCGAGCTCCGCGAGGTAGGCGTCGCGGGCTCGGGGCGTCAGCCACGCGATCTCGAACGCGTTGCGCGCGAGGCTGCGCGACGTCGACCGCCGTAAGCCCGGCGTTCGCCGGCGAGGGCGGCAGAAGTTCTCGTTCACGTAGCCCGCGAAATACGCAGGGTCGTCGGAGTTCACGGTGACGCGCACGCCGTCGTGCAAGAGCGTGACGATCTCCTTCGCCTTCATGTCGTTGGTGACGAAGCGGTTGGAGATCGGGCAGCAGGTCAATCCGATGCCGCGCCGCTTGACTTCCTCGACCAGCGCTTGCGACTCGACGATGTTCGTGCCGTGGTCGATGCGGTCGACCCTGATGTCTTCCAGCGCCTGCCGGATGTGCTCGATGCTTCCTTCCTGATCGATGTCGCAGTGCATCGTCAGGAGGTAGCCCTCCTCACGAGCGCGTGCGAACACCGCCGCGAACTTGCTCGGCGGATTGCCGCGCTCGTCGGAGTCGAGTCCGACGCCGATGATCCACGACTTGTACGGCAGCGACTCCATCAACGTGGCCATCGCGAACTCGGCCGAGAGGTCGCGCAGGAAGCACATGATCAGCTCGGCCGAGATCCCGAGCTCGGCGCGCGCCGCGACGATCGCCTGCCGGTACCCCTGGATCACCGTGTCGAACGGAATCGCCGCGCCCGGTGTGCGCCTGCGGGTCGAAGAACATCTCGACGTGCCGCACGCCCTGACGACGCCGCCTTCGTGAGATACGCGTAGGCGAGGTCGCGGAAGTCGTCGGCGGTCACCAAGCACGTTCATCGCCGGGTAGTAGACGGCGAGAAAGCTGGCGAGCGAGTCGAACTGTACGTCGCCTCCACCTCGGCCACCGTCTTCTCGGCGAGCGCGATGCCGTTGCGCTCGGCCAGCTGGAGCTTCAACTCCGGCGACAGCGTTCCTTCGAGGTGCAAGTGCAGTTCACATTTGGGAAGCCCGGAGACGAAGTCTCCGAGGTCGATCGTGGCGGACGGGTCGCGCTGCGAGCTCATTCCGCGAAACCTACGAGGTCGAGAACGACAGCGAAAGCGCGGTCAGCGCGTCATCGCGTCGGCACAACTAACCTGAGCGCCCGTGGCCCGCACCCCGAAGCCTTGGAACGCGCGACAGGAGCGATTCGGTCGACGGTTCATCAAGGTCATGGGGAAGTTCAACATCTGGCTGTACCGCAAGAGCAACGGTCGCCTCGGCGCGAAGCTCCCCGGTACCAATGCACCGATCTGCTTGCTGACGAGCACCGGACGCAAGAGCGGCCTCGCACGCACGAACCCGTTGCTGTACCTCGAGGACGGCGAGCGCGTGGTGGTTGTCGCGTCGATGGGCGGGATGTCGAAGCACCCCGAGTGGTACCTGAACGTTGTCGCCAACCCGAAGGTCACGGTCGAGATCGACGGTGATGCCCAAGCGATGCTCGCGCACACCGCGAGCCCGCAGGAGAAGGCCCAGCTCTGGCCGCGACTCGTGGAGATGTACAAGTCCTACGACACATATCAGCAACGCACCACGCGTGACATTCCCGTGGTGATCTGCACTCCCGGCTCGTGACGAGCATCCTCGGAACCCGGGTTCTGCGCAGCGAAGACCCGCGCTTTCTGACGAGCGGCGGCAACTTCATTGAGTCGATTCCCCTTGCCGGTGCACTGCACGTCGTCTATGTGCAATCGACGGTGGCGCACGCGCGGATCACCGAGATCGACACGAGCGCCGCGCGGCGATGCCGGGTGTCGTCGAGGTTGTCACCGCGCGCGATCTCGATCTCGCGCCGCTCGGCCCGCCGCACGAGCGCGTGCCCGATGCCATGGTGCGGCCGATCCTGGCGATCGACACCGTTCGGTTCGTCGGCGAATTGGTTGCAGCGGTTGTCGCCGAGACACGCGCGAAGCCGTCGACGCGGCCGAGACGGTGGTCGTCGACTACGACCCGCTGCCCGCCGTCGTCGATGCCGAGGACGCGCGGCGCGACACCGTGTTGCTGTTCCCGGAAGCGAACACCAACGTGGCGTTCGTCATGCCGACGCGTGCCGGCGACGATTTCTTCGACGGCTGCGAGGTCGTGGTCGAGCTGCGCATGGTCAACCAGCGTCTCGCTCCGTGCCCATTGGAGGTGCGCGCCGCCGCGTCGCGCTCGGGAAGCCGACGGCCGGCTCACGCACTGGGCCTGCACCCAGAACCCGCACTTCACGCGCAACGACATCGCCGAGACGCTGGGGCTCGAACGCGCGACAGGTGCGCGTGATCACACCCGACGTCGGCGGCGGCTTCGGAGCCAAGCACGGCGCCTATCCCGAGGAACGGCTGGTGCCGTGGTTGGCGCGCCGACTGCAGCGGCCGGTGCGATGGGTCGAGACCCGGGGCGAGAGCATGGTCTCGCTTGGGCACGGCCGCGCCCAGGTGCAGCACGCACGGCTGGGCGGCACGCGTGACGGCACCTTGCTCGCGTATCAACTGCGCGTGCTCGCCGATGTCGGTGCGTACCCCACCGGTGCCGCGCTGCTGCCGTACATGACGCGCATGATGGCGAGCGGCGTGTACGACATCCCCAAGGTCGATGTTGACGTCGTCGACGTGGTGACGAACACCACGCCGATCGAGGCCTATCGCGGCGCCGGTCGTCCCGAGGCGACCGCGGCGATCGAGCGGATGATCGAGCACTTCGCAACCGAAATCGGCATCGACCCCGTCGAGCTACGGCGGCGTAACTTCATTCCTCCCGACGCGTTCCCGTTCAAGACACCGACGCGCGCGACGTACGACAGCGGCAACTACGCCGGCGCCCTCGATCGGGCCGTGGACGCCGCCGGCTACGCGCAGCTGCGTGCCGAGCAGGCCGCGCGCCGCACCCGCAACGACGTCGTGCACCTCGGCATCGGCGTGTCCACCTACGTGGAGATCACGAACCCGGAGGCCGAACCCGAGTACGGCAGCGTCGAGGTGCGCGCCGACGGCTCGGCGGTCGCCCGCACCGGCACGTCCGCCCACGGACAAGGGCACGACACCGCGTTCGCCATGCTCGTCAGCGAACAGACCGGCATTCCGTTCGACCGCATCGAGGTCCGGCACGGCGACACCGACGATGTGCCGCGTGGCCACGGCACCGGTGGCTCGCGGTCGTTGCAGGCCGGTGGCAGCGCGATCCGGGGTGCGGTCGATGTCCTGATCGCACAAGCGCGCGATCAGGCCGCCGAGCTGCTCGAAGCCAACCCGGACGACGTCGTGCTCGATACGAACGCCGGTCGCTTCCACGTCGCCGGCACGCCCGCGATCGCTCGCTCGTGGGCCGAGGTCGCGGCGGCATCGACGAATGCGGTGCTCGCGGCCGAGTACGACTTCACGCCAACGGGTGCGACGTTCCCGTTCGGCGCGCACGTTGCCGTCGTCGAGGTCGACACCGAGACCGGTGACGCACGACTCCGCCAGCTCGTCGCGTGTGATGACGCCGGCACCATCGTCAACCCGTTGCTCGTGGACGGCCAGGTGCACGGCGGGCTCGCGCAGGGTGTCGCACAGGCGTTGTACGAGTGGTTCGAGTACGACGACGACGGCAATCCCCGAACGGCGAACCTCGCTGACTATGCGTTCCCGTCAGCCGCCGAGTTCCCGGCGTTCGAGCGCATCCCGATGGAGACGCCGACGCCGCTCAATCCGATCGGCGCCAAGGGGATCGGCGAGGCAGGGACGATCGGCTCGACGCCCGCCGTGCAGAACGCGGTGATCGACGCGCTGTCGCACCTCGGCGTTCGGCACATCGACATGCCGTGCAGTCCCGAGCGCGTCTGGCGTGCCTACGCTGCGCCCGATGTACGAGACCGCGGCTGACCTGACCGAGCTCCAACAACTGCTCGACGCGTCGTACGAACGCATCGGCGAGCACATGCGGTCGATCCACACACCCGAGCGGCGCGTGCAGGCGGCAGATCTCGTATCGATCCTGCGCGGTGTGCGCGTGCTGAACCTTGCGACGGTCACCGCGAGATGCGAGCCGCGTGTCGGTCCCGTCGACGGGCTGTTCTACCGAGGCGCGTTCTGGTTCGGCTCCGGGCAGGACTCGGTGCGCTTCCGCCATCTTCGACAACGACCCCAAGTCAGCGGGTCGCACACGGTGGGGGAGACGTTCGCGGTCATCGTTCACGGTGTCGCCCGCGAGGTCGACGTGCGGACCGCCGACGACGGCGGTTTCCACGAATACCTCGTCGAGATCTATCCGGACTGGGACGAGTGGTACCCGCCCGACGCGAAGCCCGCCTACGCCCGCATCGACGCCGAGCGCATGTACGCATACGCGTTCGAACCCTCGGTGCTGCAGCAGCTCAAGGAGTCCGGCCCGGCGGGCATATAGTTGCGTCCGCAAACGTTGGAGGCGACATGCCTGCTGTGACACCGACGAACCTCCAAGACCTGCCCGAGCTGGCCGACGCCCCGGGAACGCCGCGCGCCGTCTCCTCGATCGTGACCGCGCAGCCCTCGTTCGAGGGCGGCGGCTTCCCCGTGCACCGGCCATTCCCGCAGCCGGGCGCCGACCTCGGCGCAACCGATCCGTTCCTCATGCTCGACGAGATGGGGCCCATTCACTACGGGCCGGGCGAGGCCAAGGGCGCGCCCGACCACCCGCACCGCGGCTTCGAAACCGTCACGTATCTGTTCGACGGCGAGATGCAGCACCGCGACTCGACCGGTGGCGGCGGGTTGCTCCGCGGCGGCGACACGCAGTGGATGACCGCGGGTGCAGGACTCGTGCACTCCGAGGAGCCCACCGCGGAGATGCTGCGCGATGGCGGGCTGATGCACGGCACCCAGCTCTGGGTCAATCTCCCCCGCGCCGACAAGCTCGCGACGCCGCGTTATCAGGACCTCACCGGCGACAAGCTCACGCTGTTGCGTTCCGCCGACGGCCGTGCACTCGTGCGGCTCGTCGCGGGGCAGCTCGGCGGTTTCCACGGTCCCGGGAACACGCACACACCGATCGTGTATGCGCACGCGTCGATCGAAAGCGGCGGTCGCCTCGCGGTCGCATGGCCCGACGTCTTCAACGCGCTCGTGTATGTGCTGCGCGGCCGCGTGCGCATCGCCGGCGACAGCCGCACGGTTGGCGAGCATCAACTCGCGGTGCTCTCTCGCGACGGCGACACCGTCGTCATCGAGGCCGACGAAGCGTCCGATGTGTTGCTCCTCGGCGGCCGCCCGCTGCGCGAGCCGATCGTCTGGTACGGCCCGTTCGTGATGAACACCAAGCAGGAGATCATCGACGCGGTCGAGGACTACGAGGCGGGCCGGCTCGGAGTCATCGCACCCCACGCGTAGTCACGCTCCGCGTTTCTCGCCCTCCGCGTTCTCGCGAAAATCAAGGCCTTTTGCCCCCAAAGAACTCGCGCCCATCTGCCGATTGAAGACGGTGCGCCAGCGCCGAAAGGCCTGGCGACCAGCTTCTCATGGGATGGGAGGAAGCGATGCGAGGGGGGAACGCCTGGCGTTCGCTCGCTGCCGCCAGTGGGGTAGCGCTGTTCACCGTTGTTGCGACGGGTTGTGGTTCATCGACGGCCAAGCCCGCGGCGCAGGAAGCGCTACCCGTCGTGACCACGACTTCGTCGGTCGCACGGTCCACCACGACCACCACAAGACCGCGGCCGACGACCACAACTGCCGCGCCGACAACGGTCCCGGTCACGACACCGCCCGTGACGCGCGCCCCGGTCAGGGTCACGCCGCAAACCGTTCCCGCGCCGCCTCCGCCGCCGCCCCCGCCGCCGAACCCGCTTGCAATGGGCGTGGCGAGCGTGGCACCGGCAAGCGGTGCGGAAGGCGCGCTCGTCGCCGGCATCAACAACTTCCGTGCGTCGCACGGCTTGCCGGCGCTCGCGGTGCACTCGAACTTGGTGAGCAAGGCGCGGGGCTGGGCAGCACATATGGCCGGCGGTGGCTGTGGCCTCGGCAACGGCGGTGTGCCGAACATCTGTCACTCGGTTCTGGCCGATGGCATCGTCGTGCACTGGTCGCTGCTGGCAGAGAACGTCGGGATGGTGGCGCCGGTCAACGCGTCGACCATGGAAGGCGCGTTCGAACAGTCGCCGCCGCACGCCGAGAACATGCTGAACGGCCAGATGCAGTTCGTCGGTGTCGGCGTCGCGGTCGTCGGCGACAAGATGTACGCCGCCGAGGAGTTCATGAAGGGCTAGCGCTACTCCTTCGGCTACTGCTTCGGGAAGCTGAAGAACATGATCTGGGTGGCGTACGCGACGAGCGTCGGTTCGGCACCTTCCATGTCCCAGACCTCCATGTCCACCGACGCGTAGCCATCACCCGCATGCCGGGCGCGGTTGACGCCGAGGAGCCAATCGGCACGCGCGTCGTCGAGCACGTGCACGGTGAGGTCGGCACTCGGCGGCAGCCATTGCTCGGGCTGCGGACCGAGCCGTTCTCCGACCGAGCCCGGCATCGTGTCGCACAGCGCGACGACGGCGAGCGGGTCCCAGCGCCCGTCGTCGAGCCGAGCGGGCTCGTCGAACCGGTACCAGTACGCGCGCAACGACGACGACGGCTCGTACTCTTCCCACGGCGCATGGCCGATCGCCGGACGACCTTCGACCTGGTTCCAGAAGTCGAAGGGTGCGCGCTGCTCGAACTCGACGGGTGGCGGATCGCGGAACGATGGGCACTCGAGCGCCGGGGGCACTTCCGGCGGCGTGATGTCGGTGAACGCGAAGCCGCGACGCGGCGCACCGAAGACCGCCACGCCCGTCGTTCCCGCTTCCGCACCCGGATTGCGCAACGTTGCAGTGCATTGCGACATCGAGCGACCGCGTCGGAGCATCTGCGTGTCGATCTCGACCGTCCCGTGCCGCACCTGACCCGCGAAGACTGCCGAGATGCTGCGCAGCTGCTGTTGGCTGTCGTCGAGCTCGGCTGCCATTGCACGACAAAGCGTCGCCACCACCGCGCCGCCCTGGGGCACGATCGGACAGTTCCACTCCGGACCGATCTCCCCGACATACCGACCGTCGCCCCGAGACACGACCGACGTGGTTCGCTCGAAACGTGACGCGCCCATGAGGGGTCATTATCGTCGGTGCGCCGTGCGGACGCAGCGGAGCCAGGGATGGCGCAGCGAGGGAGCCATGTGGTGAGCGACGCGATCGATTTCGTGCAGCGGTTCTGCGACGAGTGGGGGAAGGGAGGCGGCGTCGACACGCTGGTCGACTATTTCACCGAGGACGCCGTCTACCACAACATTCCTGTTGACCCCGTGACGGGCCGCGACGCGATCAAGGCGACGATCGCGATGTTCACGACCGGCGTCGAACGGATCGAGTTCCGTGTCCTCAACATTGCGGCTGTCGGTGACGTCGTGCTGACGGAGCGGCTCGATGTGTTCGTGCTCCCCGGCAAGATCATCGAACTGCCGGTGATGGGAACGTTCGAGCTGCGCGACGGCCGGATCGCGGCCTGGCGCGACTACTTCGACCTCAACCAATACATGACGCAGCTCCAGGGTGCCTGACTCGGCCGGCGACGAGTCGCCGCGCGCGTTTTACGACGCTCTCGCTGCCGACTACGACGTGCTGTTCGACGACTGGTGGACGGCCGCGCAATGGCACGCCTCGATCGTCGACCGGATGTTGCAGCGGCACGGTGTCGCACGCGGCGCGCAGCTGCTCGACTGCGCATGCGGGATCGGCACGCAGGCACTCGGGCTCGCGGCGCGCGGCTACGCAGTGACCGGAACCGACGTGAGTTCGGAGGCACTCGAGCGGGCACGCCGGGAGGCGATCGCGCACGGCGTCGAGGCCGATCTCGTCGTCAGCGACATGCGTGAGGTCGACACCGTCCTGCGCCGGACGTTCGACGCGGTGATCGCGTGCGACAACGCGTTGCCGCACTTGCTCGGTGACGACGACCTCGACGCCGCGATCGGTGCGATCCGGCGTGTCCTCGCGCCGGGCGGTGTGTTCCTCGCCAGCGTGCGCGACTACGACGCACTGCGCGCGGAACGACCGTCGGGAGTGCCCGCGACAACCCGCGAACGCATGGGCACACGCGAGATCGTCGGGCAGGCGTGGGAGTGGAGCGACAACGGCGACCAGATCCGCATCCATCTTTTCGTCGTACGCGAGAACACTGATGGCTGGGACACCGACGTGCACACGACCTGGTACCGGGCGTTGACGCGCGCCGAGCTCATCGACGCGCTGACACGCGCCGGGCTCGTCGACGTGCAGTGGCACGCGCCCGAAGAGACGGGCTACTACCAGCCGATGGTCACCGCCCGCGCCGTGCGCTGACGAGCCACTGGTTGACAAGACTGTATTTTACAAGTAAGTATTTCACATGGTTCACCGAGGACGCGGCCACCCCCGTGGAGGACACCTGCGCGGTGGCGCCCGGTGCCGATGGTGGAGCGAACCCGAACGCAGTTGGCGCGCCCACGGTCGCATCGAGCGCTTCGTCGAACCCGCGTTGCTGCTCGTGCTGCGGGACACCGAGACGCACGGTTACGAACTCGCCGACGAGATCGAGGCAATGGATGTCGAGGAGCGAGTCGATCTCGGGAACCTGTACCGCCTGCTGCGCTCGCTCGAAGACGAGGGCCTCGTCGCATCGACGTGGCGCGACGAGCTGGCCGGACGCGCCAAGCGCACGTACCGCCTGACCGCCGAGGGCCGGCGCGTGCTCGACGCGTGGGCGGAGGGTCTGCGCGGCACCCAACAAACGATCCGCGGCTTTCTCCGCCGCTATGACGAAGGGAACAAGAAATGACGCACCGTCACCGACACGGTCGCCACATCCGCTACCACCTGCGGCGCCACTTCGAGGCGCGTGACCGGCTGGAATGGCTCGAGTCGCATCGCCGTGACGTCGAGGAGTATCTCGCCGACCTCAGCGAGCGCATCCGGCGCGAACGAGAGGCACGCGGCGTCAACGCGAACGCGAGCCCGAGCCCGGAAGCATCTGCCGAACCGTCGTGATCGTGTCCGCGTCGGCCGGCGACTTGTCCGGCCGGTACGCGCGCACGCGCGCGAATCGCAACGCGACGCCGCCCGCGTAGCGGGTCGAGGCCTGCACGCCGTCGAGTGCGATCTCGACGACGAGCTCGGGCCGAACGAACACGACGTGACCCTCCTGGCGCACGGACAGCTCCTGGAACTGTGCGGTCTGCCAGGTGAGCAGTTCGTCGGTCAGTCCCTTGAACGTCTTGCCGACCATGACGAACTCGCCGCCGTCGGGATCGCGGGCGCCGAGGTGAAGGTTTGACAGCCAACCCTGCCGGCGCCCGTGGCCCCATTCCGCGGCGAGCACAATGAGGTCCAGCGTGCGTACCGGCTTGACCTTGCGCCACGCCCCGCCGCGACGACCGGCGTCGTAACGAGATTCGAGCGCCTTCACCATCACACCCTCGTGTCCCGTTGCGAGCGCGTCGTCGAGGAACGCGCTCGCGACTTCCGGGTCATCCGTCCGCACCGCCGGGACCTGATACGGGCCCACGATGCCGGCGAGTACCTCGGCCCGTTCGTGCAACGGACGGTCGAGGAGGTCCTCGCCGTCGACGTGCAGCACGTCGAAGAAGAAGCCCGACATCACCATCGTGTGCGTCGTCGCGTCATCACGACCGAAGCGGCTCATCGTGTCCTGGAAACGGTGGGGACGCGCGGCATCGTCAACGCCGATCGTCTCCCCGTCGAGCACGAACGCGTCGGCCGGGAATTGCCGCACGGCCGACACGACTTCGGGCAGGCGCTCGGTCACGTCGTTGAGATTGCGCGTGAACACCCGAACGTCGTCGCCGCGCCGATGCACCTGGATGCGTGCGCCGTCGAGCTTCCACTCGACCGACGCTTCACCGGTCTGGGCGATCGCCTCGTGCACGTCGGCGACGCTCGCCGCGAGCATCGGCAGCACTGGGCGGAGCACCTCGAGGTGGACCTCGTCGAGCGCGCCCTGCCCGCCGGTCAGCGCGCGGCACGCGGTGTCGGCCAGGTTGCCGCCGAGCATCGCCGCCCGCCGCACGTCGTCCGCGGGGAGGTCGGCTGCACCGCGCGATCGCGTCGGCCATCAGCCCGGCAAGTGCTCCTTGGCGGAGCTCACCGGTGAGCAACCGGAAGACGAAATCGGCTTCCGCGTGGGTCGCGCGTCCAAACAGCGCGCCGAGCGCTTGCCGCCGCGCTGCCGACGATCCCGCGCCGGTCGTGGCCTCCACCGCGCTGATGACGCCGTCGAGGTCGGCGACGGTCAGCGTGGCGCTGTCGGCCGGGCCGGCGAGCTCATCCCGCACTGCGACGAGCGTCGCCCACCCGACGCCGACCCGTCCCTGCCACGGTTCGCCCGTGAGGAACCCGACGACCGGGACGATCTCCTCGGTATCGCAGCGGACGAGCAGCGACGCCAGCGACTCGATCTTCGCCTTGCGAGATCGCGTCGACGCGACCGCGGCCGAAGTCGCAACCACGTCGGCAAGAAGCATCGCCAGATTGTGCCCGGGTACGGTCCCCGCATGCCCAACATGAGAGACGACCGCGCAGCCACCGAAGGGGAGCGGAGCATGGAGTCGACCCAATGAATATGGAATATCGACGTCTGGGCCGCAGCGGCCTGCAACTCAGTGTGCTCTCGTTCGGATCGTGGGTGTCGTTCGGCAGCCAGCTCGGCGTCGACACCGCCGTCGAATGTCTCGACGCTGCGCGCGAGGCCGGCGTCAACTTCTTCGACAACGCCGAGTCGTACGCCGGCGGCGAGTCGGAGCGCATCATGGGCCAGGCGATCGGCAAGCTTGGCTGGGAACGCAACAGCTATGTGATCTCGACGAAGGTGTTCTGGGGATTGAACGACCTCCCCAACATGAAGAACACGCTCAACCGCAAATACCTGATGCAGGCGATCGACGGATCGCTCGATCGATTGGGGCTCGACTTCGTCGACTTGCTGTACTGCCACCGCGCCGATCCGCACACACCGATCGAAGAGACCGTGCAAGCGATGTCCGACATCGTCACCAGCGGCAAAGCGTTGTACTGGGGCACCTCGGAGTGGACGGCCGACGAGATCCGAGCCGCGTGGGAGATCGCGGAACGGCATCACCTGCACAAGCCCGTGATGGAGCAGCCGCAGTACAACTTGTTGAGTCGCATGCGTGTGGAGTTCGAGTACGCCCGTCTCTACGAGGACATCGGCCTCGGCCTGACGACATGGAGTCCGCTGGCGTCGGGGCTGCTCACCGGCAAATACCTCGACGGCATTCCGGATGACTCCCGCGGAAACCTGCCCGGCTACGAGTGGCTGAAGGGCATGCTTACCGATCCCAAGACCAACGAGCGCGTCCGCCGGCTCAAAGTGATCGCCGACGAGCTTGGCTGCACGCTCGCGCAGCTGTCGCTCGCGTGGTGTACCAAGAATCCCCATGTCTCGAGCGTGATCACCGGCGCGAGTCGCGCGTCGCAGGTGCGCGAGAACATGAAAGCGCTCGACGTGGCGCAGCGGCTCGACGACGACGTGATGGCCCGCATCGAAGAGGCGGTGCCGTTCCGGCGGTGAGCGGTTCGGGAGCACAAGGTCGGGCCGGGTCGCGCGCCCGCGACCCGGCCCGAACAACGGCAGTTGCCGTATGAAGGCGTCCCCCCGGCGCCCGGTCAGGCCGCCTCCTGCGCGACCCTCCGTGCGAAGCAAGCCCGCATCCCTGCTTGGCTGCCCTCGACCTCCGTGTCCCCTGCGGAGCTCTTCCCCCTGCTGGGCATTTTACGTAGAAGGCACCGCCTGTCCCTGAGGCATTCGAATCATTTCGCGGCCTCTGTTCCCTCGCGGATGGTCCGCGCGACCTACGTGTAACGCTTCGCGAGCGTCCCCCGTCGTACACCGAAGCGCGGGCGGCACCGAAAGTTGGGGGTTCGGATGCGTTGGATTGCACACATCGGTCTTGTCATCGCCGCGATCGGCGCGACGACGGTGGCGGCGGCCGCGCCGATCAGTAGCGAGCCGAATTCACTGACGGTGTATCCGCGTCGCCCGGGCGCAAAGTTCGAGGACATCGAGGCGCGTCCGCACGAACCAGTACGCCTGCCAATCGTTGCCGGAGAGCCGACGACGGGGATCGACGTATCGCTCGAGCGCTGGGCGCGCGAGCGCGTCGACGACGTTCCGGCTGGTTGGAGCTATGCGGACGCCAGGGACCTGGAGCATGCGAATCAGGCGAACGGATTCGTGGCCCATCCAGGCTCGACCGGCGAGGTCCTCCACCTCGTGCTGCGAACGAGCACGTCATTGTCGACGAGCGTCGCTTCCTTCTCCCGGACTGTGTGCACGCTCACCGATCCGACGGACGGCACACAATTCCTGCCATTTCTTCCGCCCCCGCTGAGCCTCAAGACCCCGAAGCGACTGTCGTCGACGACGACGACGGTCGCATCGACAGCGGAGACCGACGCGTACGTCGCAATCGACGGCCGGCGCGGGCCGATGTACGCCCGCTGCGGTCTCGAGGTGCTCTCGCTGCCGCTTGACGCATCTGGCGTGTGGAGGATCGATGTCGCGTAGCCCTGACAAGTCCGCCCCGCGGTCGCTGTGGTTGCTGATCGTGATTCCGTTGCTGAGCGGCGGCGCGCTCGGCCTCGCGCTCGTGCTGGGAACTCACCATCGATCGTCGCGCTCGCATGATTCCTCGGCGTCAAGCGGCACTACGCCAACGTCATCGCTGCCGCGGTTCAAGTTCTCCTCGCCATCACTCCCGCCGGCGCCCGGTCCGTCGTCGTTCGGGACGCGGGCCGAGATCGGGACTCGCGGAGATCCGGGCAATCCGGGCGAGGTGTTTCACGGTGCGTTCCCGAGCGACACCGAGACGCAGGAACGCACCATCGGCGCCCGCCCAGCGCGTTTCAGCGGCTACACCAC
This sequence comes from uncultured Actinomycetes bacterium, assembly GCA_963837155.1. GTDB lineage: Bacteria > Actinomycetota > Acidimicrobiia > IMCC26256 > PALSA-610 > DASQHW01. The sequence continues at coordinate 536,064 of CAWIMB010000002.1, forward strand.
CTGGGTTCGCTCAGTGACGCGCGTGTCGGCGCCTTCCCTCGTGGACGGCTACGCGGGCGACTATCTCAAGGTCCGCGTCACCGTGTTCAATCGCGACACGGAGGAACAGCACGTATGCGCGTGCGACTTCTCGGTTTGGTCAGCGACGGAAGGTCAGCGCGAAGCCGACGTCGTTCCGGCCAAGTCGCTCGCCCCGTACACCAAGATGCAGAGCGGCCAGACGCTCAACGGAGACGTGTACCTGTACGTCGGGAAGGCCGCGGGTCCGCTGTTTGTCGTGTATCACCCGGATGATCATGTGCTGTTCGCGTCCAGCGAGTCGACAGGCGTCTGGCGCGTCGCCTGACTTCACCCGTCGGTGTTGTCATCGCGATCGCGAACCCACATCATCAGCCGCCCGACCTCGCCCGGTGCCTCCGGCGCACCCCGCTCGGTTCGGAGCAGCCGGTAGCCGAGCTTTTGCGGAATCGCCGCGCTGCGCGTATTCGCTTCGTCGCAGCAGATGAATACGCGCCGAATGCCGTCCGTCGCGAGCGCGACGTCGGTGAGCGCCGCGGCCGCGTGGCTGGCGTACCCGCGACCGCCGGCATCGACGTGGACCCAGTAACCGATCTCGAGGGTGCCCGGCCCGCGTCGAGTCATCAAGCCGAACGAGCCGAGCACGTCCGGCTCGTCGCCGGCGAACAAGCCGTACTGCCATTCCTCGCCTCGTTGCGCAAGCGCGGGCTGCTTGCGGATCCGGTCGCGCTGGAAGTCCGGGTCGGTCGATTGCTTGGTCGCCCACGGCATCCACGGCTGCAGGTGTTCGAGGCTCTCGGCCACGGCGCGCGCCACCGCCTCCGCGTCGGTGATCTCGAAGAAACGCAGATGGACGCCGTCCTCGAGCTCGATGCGATCGGGCAGTGCCGTCATCAACCGTCCCGCCCGAAGCCGTACGCACGCTCGACCCGGGCAATCCGTATCTCGTACGCGTCGTAGAAGCGGGCGCGTCCTTCGTATTGCGCGAAGACATGGTCGGCGTCGCGCTTCCACGCCGCGATCGCTTGCTCGTCGCTCCAATAGCAGACCGTGATCCCGACCTCCTCGCGCGCGCTGTCGACGCCGAGGAAGCCGGGCTGTCCGGCCGCGAGCTCGAACATTCGCTTGGCGGTCTCGTCGTACCGGTCGTCGGGTTGCACGTTGCGGTGCGACGTGAAGATGACCGCGTAGTACGGCGGCTCCGGAGTTTGCGCGAGCGGCATGGCCTCATTGTGCTCGGTCGACTAGACGCGACTAACTCGGATATGTAATATCCGGATTATCAGCCACCAGAGATCGGAAGGCCTCATGCGTGTGTTCGTTGCCGGCGCGACGGGCGTGGCCGGACGGCGGGCGGTGGCCCGGCTGGTTGCCGCGGGTCACGAAGTCACGGGCATCGCCCGCTCGGCGGAGAAAGAGACGCTGCTCGCGTCGCTCGGCGCACGTTCGGTGCGCGTGAGCCTGTTCGATCCCGACGCGTTGCGCGACGCGATCGCCGGGCACGACGCGGTCGTCAACCTGGCGACGAAGATCCCGCCGCTCGCGAAGATGCCGCAGCTGCGCGCGTGGGAGGAGAACGAGCGGATCCGGCGCGAGGCGTCGGGCAACCTCGTCGATGCCGCGCTTGGCGCGGGCGCGACCGTCTTCGTGCAGGAGTCGCTGGCGTTCTTGTACGGCGAGCACGGCGACGAGTGGGTCGATGCCGCGTCGACGCCTTGGACGCCGTCGGTGTTCAGCGAGGCCATGGAGACCGCCGAGGCCAACGTCGCGCGGTTCACCGAGCACGGCGGGCGGGGCGTGGTGCTGCGTTTCGGGCGGTTCTACGCGTCCGACAGCGATCAAATGCGCGCACTGGTGCAGGCCGCGCGCCACGGGATCGCGGGCGACATTGGGCCCGGCAGTAGTTACGCGCCGATGATCGACGCCGACGACGTGGCGACCGCCGTCGTTGCAGCCCTCGACGCGCCCGCCGGCGTGTACGACATCGTCGACGACGAACCACTGACGCGCCACGAGCAGGACCAGGCGCTGGCGGCGGCCCTCGGGCGGCGGCGTCTGTGGCGCGCCCCGGCGTGGATGAGACCCAAGATCGCGGGATACCTCGTCGCCTCGCAACGCGTCTCCAACCGGCGGTTCCGCGAGGCAACAGGCTGGCGGCCGGGGTCGCCGAGCATGCGGACCGGATATCCGAAGCTCGTGCGCACGTTGGGCGTCGAGCCCGCACTCGGCGGCTTCACGCGCCTGATCTTGTGGTCGCTCGTGTTCAGTGCGTTCGGCGTCGGCGTGCAAGCGGCGTTCTTCCCTCGTTCGTTCTACGACGACTTCCCGATGGGCCGCGGCTGGGTCGCGATGGACGGCCGTTACAACCAGCACTTGATCCGGGATGTCGGTGAGCTCAACCTCGCGTTGTTGGTCGTCACGGTCGCTGCGATCGTGGTGGCGTCGATCGTCGTCGTGCGGATCGCAGCGCTGGCCTGGCTGGTGTACGCGCTTCCGCACTTCGTGTACCACCTGCGGCATCTCACGATGGACATGGCGGGCGCAGAGAAGGTGGGGCTGATGGTGTCGCTCGCCTTGCCGGTGATCGGTGCCGTGATCCTCCTGTGGCCGCGGCGGCGAGCGTCTGACGACCTCGACATCCGCGAGTTAACGTCAGTTGGTGAAGCCCGCTCCCTTCACGTATCACGCGCCTGAAACAATCGCGGACGCGTGCGCCGTGCTCGCAGAGTACGGCGACGATGCCAAGGTGCTCGCGGGTGGGCAGAGCTTGGTGCCGATGCTCGCGTTGCGGCTTGCGCGCTTCGAGCACCTCGTCGACGTCAACCGGGTGCGCGAACTATCGCACGTCACTCGGGCGGTCGATGCGCTCGTCGTCGGCGCCACCGCGCGGCAGCGCGCCATGGAACGGGACCCCGACGTGCGCGCGGCGGTACCGCTGCTCGCCCGCGCCACGCCGCTCATTGGCCATTTCCAGATCCGCAATCGGGGGACGGTCGGCGGTTCGCTCGCACACGCCGACCCCGCGTCGGAATATCCCGCCGTCGCACTGGCATTGCGTGCGACGTTCGAGATCGCGAGCGCGCGGGGCCACCATCAGGTCGATGCGCGCGACTTCTTCGTCGGGACGTGGACCACGGCCCTGGAGGCTGACGAGCTCCTCGTGTCGATCACGTTCCCGGCGGCGGCCGGCGGCTTCGCAATCGAGGAAGTCGCACGCCGGCACGGTGACTTCGCGCTCGCCGGGGTGGTGTGCGCAGTGCACGACCGGGATGACGCGGCGCTTGCGCTCTTCGGCGTCGGGCCGACACCGGTTCGAGTGCCGGAGGCCGAGGCAGCCGTCGTTGCGGGCGCGCCCGCGCGGGAGGTTGCCGAGCTCGCCGTGCGCGACCTCGAGCCGCCCGATGACGTGCACGCGTCCAGCGAGACGCGCCGTCGCACCGCGCGTCATCTCGTTGAGCGCGCGGTCACGCGTGCCCGGGAGGAGCTTGGTGCAGCCGGTTGAGATGATCGTGAACGGCGAGCGGCGGCACATGCTCGTGGAGGCCCGCAAAACGCTCGCCGACTTCTTGCGCGAGGACTGCGCGCTCACCGGTACGCACCTCGGCTGCGAGCACGGAGTCTGCGGCGCGTGCACAGTCTTGCTGGACGGCGAGGCCGTGCGATCGTGCTTGCTGTTCGCCGTGCAAGCGCACGGCGCGGAGGTAACGACCGTCGAAGGGCTCGGCGGCGACGATGGTGCGCTCTCGCCCGTGCAGCAAGCATTTCGCGCCGAGCACGGATTGCAATGCGGATTCTGCACGCCCGGGTTCGTCGTCTCGGTCACGGCATTCCTGCGCGAGAACCCGGACCCGACGGAGACCGACATCCGCGAGGCCCTCTCGGGCAACCTGTGCCGTTGCACGGGCTATCAAGGGATCGTGCGCGCCGTGCAGCGCGCGGCGGGATCATGACCGCGGGCACGTCGGCGGCCGGCCGGTTCGTCGGGCAATCGGTGTTGCGGCGGGAGGACCCACGTCTGCTCACGGGCCACGGTCGCTACGTCGACGACGTGATGCTGCCGGGGATGCTGCACTGCACGTTCGTGCGCAGCGACGTCGCACGGGGCCGCATCACGCGGCTCGACGTGTCAGCGGCACGCGCACTCGAGGGAGTGCTTGCAGTGCTCACCGCCGCGGATCTCAATGCGCGCGCAGGCCCGATGCAGCCGACGCTCTTGCTGAACGTTCCCGGTGCGCCGCTGCGGCCGCTCGCCGAGGACGACGTGCGGTTCGTCGGCGACCCGATCGCGCTCGTCGTCGCGGCCAGCCGCTACATCGCCGAGGACGCGGCCGATCTCGTCGAGGTCGACATCGACGCCGACGCGGCGGTCCTCGATATGGAGGCGGCGCTCGAAGAGGGCGCGTCGCTCGTGCACTCCGAGCTGCCGTCGAATCTTGGTGCGGAGATGGCGTTCCCGATCATGCCCGAGCTGGAGGCGTTGCTGCGCGGAGAAGGCGCCGCCCACGTCGTGACGCGGACGTACCGGCAAAACCGGCAGACGAACGTCCCGATGGAGACGCGCGGCATCGTTGTGGAGTACGAGCCGGCGGGCGGCTCGCTGCATGCGCACCTGAGCACGCAGAATCCGCACGAGGCGAAGCTCGCGATCTCTCGCATCACGGGTGTCGCGGCCCACCTCGTACGCGTGAGTGCACCCGATGTCGGCGGCGGCTTCGGGCAGAAGTTCTTCACGCAGCGGGACGAGCTCACCGTGGCGCTCGCGGCCCGGCACCTCGGGCGCACGTTGAAGTGGATCGAAGACCGGCGCGAGAACCTCATCGCCTCGAACCATGCGCGCGCCGACGTCGCGGAGTGCACGTTCGCGCTCGATGGCGACGGCCGTCTGCTCGGCACGTACATCGACCACCTCGAGGATGCCGGCGCGTATCCCGTCGGCGCGACGGGTGGCGCGGGTCAGCTCGTCGCGATCCTGTTCACTGGCCCGTACAAGGCGCCGCTGGCCGCGTGCCGGACGCGCTCGGTCTGGACGAACACATGCGGCCGGGGCGCGTACCGGGGCCCGTGGATGTTCGAGACCGTCGCGCGCGAGCAGATGGTCGACGACGCGGCGCGTGCGGTCGGGATGGATCCGCTCGAGTGGCGGCGTCGCAACGTCGTGCCGACCGCCGAGCTGCCGTACACACTCCCGACCGGGCTGCCGCTGGAGTACGCGAGCCCGGCCGAGACCCTCGAGCAGGCCGCGCAGCTCATCGGGTACGACGAGTTCCGGCGCGAGCAGCAACGCGCGCTGACCGAGGACGGCCGCCTGCTCGGCATCGGCATGGGTCTGTACGTCGAACCCGAGCATGGGCACGATGGACCCGCTCGCCACCGAGACCGCGGTCGTGCGCGTGCACCCCACCGGCTCGGTGACGGTCGCGCTCGGCACCGGCTCGCACGGCCAGGGCATCGAGACGACGATGGCGCAGGTCGTGGCCGAGGAGCTCGGCATCGACATCGACGACGTTGCCGTTGTCCAAGGCGACACGAATGCGACCGCCGTTCGGACGCGGCACCGGCGGAAGCGGCACCGCGGTGATCGCCGGCAACTCGTGCCGGGTCGCGTGCGCGGAGGTGCGCGCCAAGGCGATCGAGATCGCCGCCCACCTGATGGAAGCCGCGCCCGGCAGATCTCGAGCTTGCGGACGGGAACATCTCGGTGCGCGGCACACCGAGCCGCAGCATCGCCTTCGCCGAGGTCGCGCGCGTCGCGCATCTCGAAACGGCCCGGCTGCCCGACGGTATGGGCGTCTGGCCTCGAAGCGACCGCGACATTCAAGGCGCCGCCGTTCTCGTGGTCGAACGCGTGCCACGCGTGCACGGTCGAGGTCGATCGCGACACGGGCGTCGTGCGCATCCTGCGTTACGTCGTCAGCGAGGATTGCGGCGTGATGATCAACCCGATGATCGTCGAAGGCCAGATTGCTGGCGGCGTGGTGCAGGGCATCGGCGGCACGCTGTACGAGCACGTCGTGTACGACGACGACGGCAACCCGCTTACGACCACGTTCATGGATTATTTGCTGCCGACCGCGACCGAAGTGCCCGACATCGAGTACGGGCACGTCGAGACGCCCTCCGCGACACCCGGTGGGCACAAGGGCATGGGGGAGGGCGGCGCCATCGGTTCGCCGCCCGCCGTCTTCAACGCCGTCGCCGACGCCCTCGCGCTCGTCGGCGCCCGCATCGACCGCACCCCGCTGTCGCCCGACACGATCCTGACGGCGCTGTACGGCGAACATGCGTGACGAACCGGGCTGTGGGCCGAGTTCGCCACGCATGTTCGTAGGCTGGTCGGTGTGAACCGGTATCTCGTCGAGCGGTTGCGGCCGTTCGGGACGACGATCTTCGCCGAGATGTCGGCGCTCGCGGTTGCGACCGGTTCGATCAACCTCGGGCAAGGCTTTCCCGACACCGACGGGCCCGACGTCGTGAAGCAGGCGGCGATCGACGCGATCGCGGGCGGCCTCAACCAGTACCCGCCCGGCATCGGCATCCCCGAGTTGCGACATGCCGTGCGCGCACACCAGCAGCGGTTCTACGGCCTCGACTTCGATGCCGACACAGAAGTGCTCGTCACGACCGGCGCCACCGAAGCCATCGCGGCGTCACTCCTTGCGCTCTGCGAACCGGGCGACGAGGTGGTGACGTTCGAGCCGTACTACGACTCCTACGCCGCGTGTATCGCCATGGCCGGCGCGGACCGGCGCGTCGTGACGCTTCGTCCTCCCGACTATGCGTTCGATCCCGATGAGCTGCGCGCCGCGATCACTTCGCGGACGAAGGTGATCCTCCTGAACTCGCCCCACAATCCCACCGGCAAGGTCTTCGACCGGGCGGAGCTGCAACTCGTCGCCGACCTCGCGCAGGAGCACGACATTCTCGTCGTCACCGACGAGGTGTATGAACACCTCGTGTTCGAGGGCGAGCACGTGCCGATCGCGATGCTGCCCGGGATGCGCGACCGCACGGTCACGATCTCGTCGGGCGGCAAGACGTTCTCCTTCACCGGCTGGAAGGTCGGCTGGGTCTGCGCGACGCCGGAGCTGGTCAACGCGGTGAAGACCGCCAAGCAGTTCCTCACGTACGTGAGTGGTGGACCGTTCCAGGCCGCAATCGCGGTCGGCCTGCAACTCCCGGACGAATACTTCCGCGCGTTGAGCGTCGACATGCGCGACAAGCGCGACCGCGTGTGCGCCGGGCTCGAGGACGCGGGCTTCGAGGTATTCCGGCCGGAGGGCACGTACTTCGTCACCGCCGACATCCGCCCGTTCGGCGAAGCAGACGGGCTCGCGTTCTGCCGGGCGCTGCCCGAACGCTGCGGCGTGGTCGCCGTCCCGAACGTCGTGTTCTACGACGACCTCGACGCCGGCGCGCCCCTGGTGCGCTTCGCGTGCTGTAAGCAACCCGACGTGCTCGACGAAGCATGCACGCGGCTGAAGGCCTTGCGGGCGTCATGATCGTCGCCGCGATCCAGCACGACATCGCGTGGGAGGACCCGGCGGCCAACTTCACACACCTGGCGCCGATGATCGAGCACGCCGCCGCGGAAGACGCCCGTCTCGTCGTGTGCAGCGAGATGTACTCGACGGGTTTCTCGATGAAGACCGACCGGATCGCCGAGCCGCCCGACGGGCCCAGCGCACAGTTTCTCGCCGAGCAGGCACGCACGCATGGTGTGTGGATGTGTGCTTCGCTGCCCGAACGCGTCGCCGGCAACGCGCTCCCGTACAACCAGCTGTTGCTCGCCGCGCCCGACAGCACCGCGCACCGCTACGCCAAGATCCACCCGTTCAGCTACGGGCGCGAGCACGAGCACTACGCCGCGGGCGACCGCTTCCTCACCGTCGACATCGAAGGCGTCCGCTGCACGTTCTTCGTTTGCTACGACCTGCGCTTCGCGGACGAGTTCTGGGTGCGCGCCCCGGAAACCGACTGCTACGTGCTGCCCTCGAACTGGCCCGCGGCCCGCCGCGACCATTGGATGACACTGCTGCAGGCGCGTGCGATCGAGAACCAGGCCTACGTGGTGGGCGTGAATCGTGTCGGGCAGGGCGGCAAGCTCACGTACTCGGGCGACTCGATGATCATCGATCCGTTCGGTGAGATCTGCGCGGAGGCGGGCGACGGCGAGGCGATCCTCGTCGCCGACGTCGACCCCGAACGCGTGCGGAAAGTGCGCGCCGAGTACCCGTTCCTGCAGGATCGGCGCTAAACGATCGCGCCGGTTGCTGCGAGGTTGCGGCGGAGCGCGTCGATGTCGATCGCGTGGACGCGGCCGTCGTGTTCGAGCGCTTGCACGGCGGCCGCACCCGCCGCTTCGCCGGTTGCCATCGCGGCGGGGATCTCCTTCGTCGCTTGGTGCACGTAGCGACTCGTCGAGATGCACCGACCTGTGACCAGCAAGTTCGAAACCGCAGCGGTCGTGAGGCACCGGTACGGGATGTCGTAGACGACTTCTCGCTTCGTCCAGTGCCCCGTGCGCGCAATCGCGTCCGCGAACCGGCGGTCGCCGTCGGACTTCTCGAGCACGTAGTCGCCGACGAGGCGGCGGCTCTCGGTGATGCCGATCATCTTCGCGATGTCGTCGAGCCACGCATCGGGGTGTTGCTCGCGGATGCGCGCCAGCTCGGCGCGTACCTCGTCACGGCATTCCAACTCGGCGGCGGTGAGATCGTCGGGATCGGTCGCGTCGACCCGGCGGGGGAGCGGACCCCACGTGATCAGCCGCCGCCCCGCCGCAGTCGTGCGAAAGCCGACGTTCTCCCGGTCGTCGATACCGCCGATGCGGAACCACAACCACGGCGGGATCGCGACGGTGTCGAACGACGCGCCTGCCGCGACCATCACGTCGCCGTCGCCGGATGCGTCGATCACGACGCGCGGCTGCACCACCTCCCGCCCGCGTTTCGATTCGAGGACGACGGCTTCGATGGAGCCATCGGCTTTGTACGCGTGCGCGCACCAGGAGTGCATGCGAATGCGCACACCTGCGTCGCGCAACGCATCGAACGAAACGTCGCAGAAGGCTTCCGGGTCGAACGCGACCGAATAGCGCACGACGTCGGGCGGTGCGCCCCAGATCAGCCCCCATGTGCGCCAGCGCTCGACGTCCGCGCTGTCGGTCGAGCCCCACTGTTCGCCGGGCGGATAACGCGCGTCTCCACGGACGTCGAGGCGGTCGACCGTCTCCTGGCACAAGCCCGCGACCACCTGCGTGCCGCAGCCGTCGTCGAGCGTCAGCAACAGGTTGATGAGACCGAACGTGGCGAGGCCGCCGACGAAGCCGTACCGCTCGACGAGCCACACGTCAGCGCCGCGACGCGTGGCCGCGATCGCCGCCGCGATCCCGGCACTTCCCGCCCCAACGACGAGTATGTCGGGCCGTCCGATGACCGGGAGCTCGCGTGAGGGCTCCGGCCACGTTTCAGGGCCGGCAGCCAACGAAGAACCTGATCGGCGCGTTCCAGGTGCGCCCGACTTCGCGCACTTCGACGAAACCGCCGCGTTGCAGCCGGCTGATCGCGTCGTCGGCGGTGAGTGGGGTGCCGCCGCCACGCGCGGCGCGGAGGTCGGCGAGGGCACGTGTGAGTGGTTCCTCGGGTCCGCCGTACGCGCCGAGCACGATCTCGGCGCCGGGCCGCGCGAGCTCGAAGGCGCGCGCGATCGCGGTGTCGAGGATCGCCTCGCGGAGGAACGGCGAAGGAAGCCAGAGCAGGTCGAAACCGTCGGTGTCGTCACACTCCTCGATCAGCTGGGCGCGCAGGCTGATGCGGTCGTCGAGACCGGCGGCGGTGACGTTGGCGCGGGCGAGCGCCATTGATGGCTCCCACGGCTCGAGCCCGACGACCATCGACGCGGGGAACGCACCGCAGAACGCGATGGAGAGTGCACCAACGCCGGCGCCGACGTCGAGGATGCGCGCGTCGGGTTTGCCGAGCCCGGCGCCGGCCATGAGCGACGCGAGCATCGCAGACCCGTTTCCCTGGCTCTGGAGCACGCTCGTCTCGGTATACGTCCATGCGCCAGGACGCGCCGGGTCCTCGAGCAGGTCGAGCGACTGGCGCTGCATCGCGAGGATCACTCCCGAGGCGATCGCGCGTTGCTCGTCGGTGAGGTCGGCGATGAGCTCGTCGGCGCCCATCGCGGTGATGACACGATCGAGGTACTTGCGGACGAACGGATCGCCGGTCTCGCCCTGCTGGTCAAGTCGGAGCCTGGCACCCAGCGCCGCGAGCGCTTCGGCCTGACTCACGAGCTGCGCCGTCATCTTCATCAGCTCGTCAAGCGCCACGCCGGTCAAGCTAGTTTGCGCAGCGTGAAATTTGCATTGTTCTACGAGATCCCGGTCGCTCGCCCGTGGGGGCCAAACGACGAGTACCTCGCGTACAAGCACACACTCGAGCAAGCGATCGCCGGCGAGGCCGCGGGCTTCCACACGTTCTGGACGGTCGAGCACCACTTCCTCGAGGAGTACTCGCACTGCTCGAATCCCGAAGTGCTGTACGGCGCGATCGCGAGCCGCACGTCGCGGATGCGGCTCGGCTACGGCGTGCGGCTGATGCCGAAGCCGTACAACCACCCCGTACGCACCGCCGAATCCGTTGCGGTGCTCGACCTCTTGAGCGACGGCCGGGTCGACTTCGGCACCGGGCGATCCGCGACGCGCATCGAGCTCGAGGGCTTCGGCATCGACCCGCACGACACCGCGAGATGTGGCGCGAGGCAATCGACCATGTCGTCGGGTGCTGGACGAACGATCGCTACTCGTTCGAAGGCAAGCACTGGTCGCTGCCCGATCGGCGGGTGCAGCCGAAACCGTTGCAGCAACCCCATCCTCCGATCTGGGGCGCGACGACGAGCGACGACGGTCACGCGCAGGTCGGTGAGCTGGGCCTCGGCCTGTGCTCGTTCGCGGTCGGGGTGTCACCGGAGGAAGTGAAAAAGAAGATCGATATCTATCGCGCCGCGGTCGGCCGGTGCACGGAACCGATCGGCAAGTTCGTCAACAACCAGGCGGCGACATTCACGATGGCAGTGTGTGCGCCGACCGAGGAAGCGGCGCGGGATATCGCGCGCGAGTCGTTCGAGTGGTACCCGAAGGTCGGTGCCCGCCAAATCGCCCAGGTCGCGGAATGGATGGCCGAACGAAAGCAAGAGCTCGGCAACTACGACTACGCCGCCAACATGAAGGCGCACTCGGATGACGGGTCACTCGACCTGTTGTCGTTGGAGTATCTCGTCGACACCGGCGCGTGCGTGCTCGGCACCCCCGACCAGTGCGTGGAGGCGTGCAAGCGGTATGAGGCCGCGGGCGTCGACCTGCTGCTCTGCCTCGTGAACCCCTACAAGATCGGGCATGAACAGGTCATGCAGACGATCGACCTCATGGGCCAGCACGTCATCCCCGCCTTCAGCTGACCTTCAACGGAGCGTTTGGGCAGTTGCACGCGGACGTCCGCGAACAAGTGCCCAAACGGTCAGCCGACGTCCGCCGGGATCGGGACGGTGGAGGTGTCGCGGCCGCTGCGGAGCACGGTGCCGGGCCGCGCGCCGGTCTCCTTGCCCTCGGTCACGATCGTCGTGCCGTTCACCATCACTCGATGTACACCCACGGCATCCGCGTACAACCGGGCCGAGCCCCCGGGAAGATCATCGAGCAACCGGACGTCACCGGTCGCCACCGTCGCGGGGTCGAACATCACGACGTCGGCGTGGAAGCCCTCCCGCAACTCGCCCCGCTCGCGCAGCCCGAAGAACTGCGCGGGAGCTTGGGTCATCAGCTGCACGCACCGCTCGAGTGACACGAGTTGCCGGCCGCGCAGCGTGTCGGCGAGGAAGGACGTCGTGTACGGCGCGCCGCACATGCGGTCGAGGTGCGCACCGGCGTCGGAGCCGCCGATCAGCACGAGCGGGTGGTCCCATGCCTCCGCCCGCATCTGCCACGACTTCAAGTCGTTGTCGGACGGCAGCGGCCAGAGAATCGTGCGCAGCTCGTCGTTGATGACGATGTCGACGAGCGTGTCGAACGTGCCCCGGTTCGCCCGCTCCGCGATCTCCGAAACGACGTGACCCTTGAGGTGTTCGTTCGCGGCCGAGTACGTGTCGCCGATCTGGTAACGACCCCACGACGCCAGACGTGAGAACACGCCGGCTTCGGGGGAGTGCGCCCGCTCGTTCATCCATTGGCGCACGGCCGGGTCGCGCAACTTGGCGATGCGCTCGGGCACCGGCAGGTTCATGACGTCCGACCACCCCGGCAGCATGAACAGCGCGCAGTAGTTGCGGAACGACATGTTCATCTCGACGAGCGTCGGCATCGTCAGCGCGATCGCGGTGCCGCCGCGCTCGCGCGCGTATTCGCACGCCCCGACTTGGTCGTGGTAGCGCTGCGGCTCGCGGGAGTCGATCGTGAGCACGTTCCAGTTGACGGATCGGCGTGCGGCCAACGTCATGTCGGCCATCTGCTCGACTTCTTCGTCGCTGAAGCCGCGGAGACAGCCGCTGGTCACGTACTCGAGCATCGTGCCTTCGTGCTCGCTTACGGTCCGGCACAGCGCGAGCAATTCGTCGTTCGACGCCCAGCGCGACGCGACGGGTTCGCCGTCACCGTCGGAGTGCGTGAACGACAACGTGGTGGAGAAACCGAGCCCGCCGGCCGCAATCGATTCGTGCAGCAAACGCTGCATGGATTCGAGCTGTTCGTTGCTCGCCTCATTCCCGACCGCGTCGGCCCCCATCACATTGCGGCGGAGCGCGCAGTGACCGACGAGGAAGCCCACGTTCAACCCCACCCGCCCGTCGAGTGCGCCGAGATAGTCGCCGAACGACTGCCACGACCACGGCACGCCCGCTTCGAGCGCGGGCAACGGCATGCCCTCGACCTTGGCCATCATGCGCCGCAAGTAGTCCGCGTCCTCGGCGTGCAGGGGCGCCAGCGTGAAGCCGCAGTTGCCCGCGACCATGCTCGTGACGCCGTGCAGGTTCGACGGTGTCGCGGCCGGGTCCCAGAACAGTTGTGCGTCGTAGTGGGTGTGCGGATCAACGAAGCCCGGTGCGACGACGAGCCCGCCGGCGTCGATCGTCTCGACCGCGTCGTCGCTGACGTTCCCGATCTCGACGACGCGTCCGTCACGAATGCCGACGTCCGCCTGACGCGCCGGCGCGCCGGTGCCATCGACCACGTTGCCGCCGCGGATCACGACATCCAACATCGCGACCTCCTCAACGGCTCTTACGCTTGGACTCGTGCAGCGCAGCCCGGCGCTTCGCCTCCGCGGTCGCGCGTGCCTCGCGCTCACGCGCCTCGGCGGCGCGCTTGGCGTCCTTCGCGGCCCGGCGCTGTTCCCGCTTCGCGGCCAACTCTGCTTCGTCGACGACTGCCTGGGCCCCCACGCCCGCGCTCGCCGGTTCTTCGACCGGGACCGGCGGCCCGACGGCGAAGCGTTCGTCGGTCTCGAGCAACTCGCGCATCACCGGCCGGCAGAGCGCGTCGCTCGCCGCGTACCCGGCGAGCAGCGCGGTCACGAGCGGCGCGCCGTGCTGTTCGACCACGGCGGGCAACACTTCGAGCATGTCATCGCGACTCGGATCCTCGGACCGCGACCCCAGCGCCGCAACTGTCGCGTCGTTGACGCGCTCGACGAGTGCGAACGTCGCCTGGAGTTGCCGTTCGGGATTGGCGGCGCGCAGCTTGCGCCGCACCAGCGGCACGAGCGCGTCGCCGAGGTGCATCGTCGCTCGCGGAAGGTTGAGCTGCCCGGCGATCTCAGCCCGGGACTTCTCGCTGATCCCGCCGAGCGCATGCCGCAGCGCGTCGTCGTCGAGCGCGGCCAGCGCCTCGGTCATGCGGGCAACGTCGGCCTCCGCGAGCTCCTGCTCGGCGTCGTCATCGTGCTCGTGGTCGTGACCGTCATGATCGTGATCGTGTCCGTCGTGGTCGTGCTCGTCGAGGGCTGCTTCGGTGTCATCCATCGCCGTCAGCTTCGCGCGGTGCGAGCGGCTATCGTCGAGTCGACATAGCCGTCGACCTCTGACGGGAGAGATCCGGCGTCGTTGCCCCTGAGGCGGCGGGGCCGGGCGCCGAAGGAGCAACCTCCCCGGAACCTCTCAGGCACCCGAACCGTTGGAGCGAGGCAACTCTGGAGAGCAGGTCGCGTCCGCCAGGCGCGGCCTCACCGACGGGGAAAGCGTCGTCCATCGTGTTGGCCGGCGTGAATCTCTCAGGTCCGTGGACAGAGGGGGAGACGGGTCGCAAGCGACCCGGGCCCCGAACCGCGGAACGAGAGGGAAGACCCGATGACAGACGCCGGCTTCGCGGAGCGCCACATCGGACCCGACGACGACGAACAGGCAGCGATGCTCGCCGAGCTCGGCTACGCATCACTGGACGCGCTCGTCGACGCGGCAGTGCCGCCGGTGATTCACGACCGCGAGCCGCTCGCGCTCGACCCGCCCGCGAGCGAAGGCGACGCCCTCGCGAGACTGCGCCGGCTCGCCGATCGCAACGAGGTATACACGTCGCTGATCGGGCTCGGGTACCACGACACCATCACGCCGCCGGTCATCCAGCGCAACGTGCTGGAGAATCCCGCGTGGTACACGGCGTACACGCCGTACCAGCCGGAGATCAGCCAGGGTCGTCTCGAAGCGCTCATCAACTTCCAGACGATGGTCAGCGACCTCACCGGCATGGAGCTCGCGAACGCTTCGTTGCTCGACGAAGGCACGGCCGCGGCCGAGGCAATGACGATGCTGCACCGTCTCAATGGCACCGGCGGCAAGGACGTTTTCCTTGTCGACCGCGACTGCCACCCGCAAACGATCGAGGTCGTGCGCACGCGCGCGAGCCGCTCGGCATCCATGTCGTCGTCGGCGATCCGCACGGCGAATCGTCGGTGGACGGCTGCTTCGGCGTGCTCGTGCAGTATCCCGGTAGCAGCGGCCGGCTGCGCGACGTGCGCCCGGTCGTCGAGCGTTCGCACGCGAACGGTGCGCTCGTCTGCGTTGCAGCTGACTTGCTCGCACTCACGCTGGTGGTGCCGCCGGGCGAGATGGGCGCCGACGTCGTGGTCGGGACCTCACAACGGTTCGGCGTGCCGCTCGGGTTCGGCGGCCCGCACGCCGCGTACATCGCGACGCGCGACGAGTACCGGCGCACCCTTCCCGGCCGTCTCGTCGGTGTGTCGGTGGATGCCAAGAGCCGCACGGCGTTCCGCCTCGCGCTGCAAACGCGCGAGCAGCACATCCGGCGGGAGAAGGCGACGAGCAACATTTGCACGGCCCAAGTGCTCCTCGCAGTGATCGCCGGCCTCTACGGCGCGTACCACGGTGCTGAAGGCCTGCGCGCGATCGCAGTTCGCGTGCACACGTTGACGGCGCGGTTGGCGGCGACGCTTCGATCCGGCGGCATCGATGTCGTGCACGACACCTTCTTCGACACGCTCACGGTGCGCGCGCCGGGCTGGGCCGGCGAAATCGCAGCCGCGGCCCGCGCTCGGCGGATCAACCTGCGAGAAGTCGACGCCGACACGCTCGGCATCGCGCTCGACGAGACGACCACCGACGATGTGGTTCGGGATGTCGCAGCCGCATTCGGCGTCATGTCGGTTGCCGAGGCCGCGGCGGACGCGATCCCGAGCGAGCTGCGGCGCACGTCGGAGTTCCTCACCCATCCGGCGTTCACGTCGCATCGATCCGAGCACCAGATGTTGCGTTACTTGCGCCGGCTCGCCGACCGCGACCTGGCCCTCGACCGCACGATGATCCCGCTCGGTTCCTGCACGATGAAGCTCAACGCGACCGCGGAGATGGTGCCGATCACGTGGCCGGAGTGGGCGCGCATCCACCCGTTTGCGCCGGTCAAGCAGACGGCCGGGTATCTCCGGCTCTTCGACGATCTCGAACATTGGCTCGCGGACATCACCGGCTACGACGCGGTGTCGCTCCAACCGAACGCGGGCTCGCAGGGTGAATACGCGGGGTTGCTCGCGATCCGCAAATACCACGAGTCGCAGGGGCGCGCGTGGCGCGACGTCTGCCTGATTCCCGCGTCCGCGCACGGCACGAACGCGGCGTCGGCCGCGATGGCCGGCATGCACGTCGTCGTGATCGCGTGCGACGACCACGGCAACGTTGACCTCGACGACCTCAAGCACAAGGCCGTCGAGCACGCCGACCGGCTGGGCGCGTTGATGGTGACCTACCCGTCCACGCACGGCGTGTTCGAGGACCAGATCCGCGAGATCTGCGCGGTGGTGCACGATCACGGCGGCCAGGTGTACCTCGACGGCGCCAACCTCAATGCGCTCGTCGGCGTCGCCCGTCCCGGCAAGTTCGGCGCCGACGTCTCGCACCTGAACTTGCACAAGACGTTCTGCATCCCGCACGGCGGCGGCGGGCCCGGCGTCGGCCCCATCGGTGTGCGCGCCCACCTCGCGCCGTTCCTGCCGAACCATCCGCTGCGCGCCGAGGCGGGGCCGGCGACCGGGATCGGTCCGATCAGCGCCGCACCGTGGGGCTCGGCCGGCATCCTGCCAATCCCGTGGATGTACATCACGATGATGGGCGACGAGGGGTTGCGGCGCGCAACCGAGGTAGCGATCTTGAACGCGAACTATCTCGCGCACCGGCTCGCAGATCACTATCCCGTGCTGTACACGGGCGGCCACGGCTTGGTCGCGCACGAGTGCATCATCGACCTGCGTCCGATCACGCGCGACACCGGCGTCAGTGTCGACGACGTCGCCAAGCGGCTCATCGACTACGGGTTCCACGCGCCGACGATGTCGTTCCCGGTCGCGGGCACCCTGATGATCGAGCCGACCGAATCCGAGGACCGGGCCGAGCTCGACCGCTTCGTCGACGCGATGGTGGCGATCCGAGCCGAGATCGCTCGCGTCGGCGCGGGCGAGTGGAGCCGGGACGACAACCCGCTCGCGGCACGCGCCGCACACCGCTGAGGACGTCACCGCCGACGAGTGGCCGCACGCGTACTCACGCGAGGTCGCGGCGTTTCCCGTCGCGACCCTCCGCCAGACGAAGTACTGGCCCCCGGTCGGCCGCATCGACAGCGTCTACGGCGACCGCAACGTCTTCTGCAGCTGCCCCCCGGTCGGTGGTTAGGGGCGTGTTTGAAGCTCGAAAATCGAGCTTCAAACACGCCCCCGCGAATCGGCCCAGCCGCCGGGGGTTGTGCCGTCGGTGCGGACGAGGCGGTGCGCGAACAGCCACCGGTCGCCGGCCGGTATCAGCTCGTCGCGGTAGCGGCCCCAGTGGTCGACGCCGGCGCCGGTCATGACCATGAAGTAGCACGACGCACTCGCCGTCGACTCCGACCGCACGTCGATCCAGACGCTCGACACGTGATGTTGCATGCGGCCCGGTGGCGCGGTCGCGACCACATCGGTGTTCACGCCCGTGAAGAACTCACGGATCGCGTCCCGCCCTTGTGCACGCGCACCACCGATGCCGTGTACTTCGAGCACGCCGTCGGGTGCGAACAGCGCGACGAGATCGTCGAAGCGACCGCGGTCCGCGGCATACGTGTACGACGCAATCGTGTGCCGGATCGCCTCTCGGGCCGCTAGCTGCCACAGCTCCATTGCTGCGGAAGCTAGTCAGCCCAAGCGCGCGGTCGCGGCCCGCAGCACATCGCCGAAGTCACGGCGGGGCTTCGCACGCGGCGCGGAGTCGTACACGTCGACCCGCGGACCAGTCTTTGGCAGGGCACGGAACAGCGGCCGGCGCGGCTCGACCGACTGCAGCGCTTCGAACGCGTCGCGAAGCTCGGTAAACGCGACGCGGTCACCACCGTGGTCGGGGTGCGTGACGAGCGCCCGCGCGCGAAATGCGCGGCGTATCTCGTCGGGTCCGGCGTCGTTGGCGACGCCCAGCACGTTCCGTGCGCGACGGCCGTCCATGGCCACCTCGTCCTTGAGCTGGTTCCGGCCCCGAATCCTTCAGGACCACCAGCATCTGATCGGCGCGCCCTACACCGGCCTGAACCAAATCAGGCCGACGGCATCGGACACGGGCTCGATCTCGACGACCACCGGCAGGTCGAGCGCGAGCTCCGACGGCTCCAGCCCGCGCAGGTTGCCGACGAGCCGAGGCCCTTCGTCGAGCTCGGCCACGACGATGGCATACGGCGGGGTGAACGCGGGATCGACCGGTCGATGGGTGACCGTCCACGAGAACACCCGTCCGCGGCCCGACGCCCGCTCCCACGCGGCCTCCACCGACCCGCATCCCGCGCACCGGTGCCGGGGCGGATGCCGCCAGGTGCCGCACGCCGCGCACCGCTGCAACCGGAGCTCGCCGTGCGCCAGGTACCGATAGAACTCCGCGTTCGGCCCGACCGGCGCCGGAATCAGCCGGTCACTCATCGCTCATCGCCGGTCCCGTCCGAGCACGACGATCGAGCCGTCGCCGAAGTCGCCCCAGCCGGTGACGCAGCCGATCTCCGCGTCGCGCACCTGGGCGGCACCCGCGTCGCCGCGGAGCTGGCGGACGGCCTCGACGACGTGATTCATGCCCCACATGTGTCCCTGGGACAGCAGTCCGCCGTGCGTGTTCGTGGGCAGGGTGCCGCCGTCGAGCCGCAGCGCGCCGTCGCGTACGAACGAGCCGGCCTCGCCCCGTCCGCACAATCCCAGCGCCTCGAGCTGGAGGAGTACGACGTAGGTGAAGCAGTCGTAGATCTGAAGGAAGTCCATGTCGTGCGGTGACACACCGGCGGCCGCGAATGCCCGCGGCGCAGCGTCGGTGAGCCCGATTCGGAAGAAGTCGGGCCGGTTCGCGATGTCATCGGCCGGATACGGATGGCCTTCGGCACCGGCGACGATCACCGCGGGCGCGTGCGCAAGGTCACGAGCCCGCTCGACCGAGCTGACGACGACCGCCGCCGCGCAGTCGGTCTCCAGACAGCAGTCGTACAGACGGAACGGCTCCGAAACCCAGCGCGCGGCGAGGTAGTCGTCCATGGTCAACGGCGTGCCGCGCATCAACGCCCGCCGGTTGTGCTGCGCGTGGGCGCGGAACGTCACCGCAATCTCGCCGGTGTCGGTGTCGAGCGTGCCGTACAGCTGCTTGTGACGCATCGCGATCCACCCGTAGAACTGCGCGGCCGATCGCGCGCCGTACGGCAGGTAGAAGTCGACCACCGTGTCGCCCACCGAGCTGCCATCGAGACCGCGGCGCGGCCGAGGCACACCTTCGCGCGGACGGAACGCGGAATAGCCGTTCCACCCCACGACCACGAGCACATGTTGCGCGATGCCGGCGGCAACTGCGAGCGCCGCATGCTGGAGCGATGCGACTGGCGAGGCGCCACCCATGTGCACGGTTGTCGCGAACGCGGAATGTGTCGATGCCGAGGTTGGCGGCGAGCTCTTCGCTCGACGTGTAGCCCGGTGGCGGGATGATGCCGTCGATCTCGGAGGGGGTGAGGCCGGCGTCGGCGATCGCGTCGTCGGCCGCCTGGAGCATCAACTCGACCGGCAGATGCGGTGCGCCCCGCACGTAGTCGGTTTCACCGATGCCCACGATGGCGGCGCGACTGCCAAATCCGTCCACGAGGAACGGAAGCTAGCGGGCCGGGTCAGTGCGCGGCGGCGAGCATGACCGGGCGCTTGCCGGTTGAAGCCGGCTGGCCCCACGGCTTGGCGTCACCGAATGCAACGACGCGGCCGTCGTCGAGCATGATCCAGTAGCCCGCGTCCGTCGTCGTGCGGGCGATCGAGATCGCGGCCGGTCCCGCACACCAGCCGAGCGCCGGGATCGATCCGTGGTAGCGCGCATCGCCGAACGCGAAGATCCCGCCCTCCCGCGCGAGCAGCCAGTATCCGCGACCGGTTGCGGTTGCGGTCATCGCAGTCACCGGGGCCGTGAGCTTCATCCCGCCGGTGGATCCCCAGAAGTGCGCGTCGCCGAAGCTGAAGATGCCGCCGTCGCGTCCGAGGAGCCAGTACCCACGACCGCCCGGCGTCGCGGCCATCGAGATGATCGGTGCGTTCAGCCGGAGTGCGCCGGTCGACCCGTGGAAGTGCGCGTTCCCGAAGCTGAAGATGCCGCCGTCGCCGGCGAGCAGCCAGTACCCGTGGCCGCTTGGTGTCGAGGTGATCCCGATGACCGGCGCGTTCAGGCGCAGCGCGCCCGTGCCGCCGTAACCGTGCGCATCGCCGTACGCGCGTACGTTGCCCGCCGCGTCGACCACCCAGTATCCGTTGCCCGACGGCGTCGGCGCGAGGGCGACGTACGGGTTATCTGACGCAGGTGCGGGCGGTTGCCCGAACGTTTGCACGTTGCCGAACCGCAGCACCTTGCCGGTACGCGACAGCGTCCAGAACCCGCGTCCCGAGCTCGCCTTCGGATGCGGCGTCGGACTCTGCGGCAACGAACACAAGCCGTTCGCGCCGGCGCCTTGCGCGAGCCGCAGCGACGTGTACGGGTCGATGAACGCGTCGTCGGGCCGGTGCAACTCGAAGTGAAGGTGCGGCGAGGTTGGCTCGGCCTCGCCACTGTCACCCATGTAGCCGATGAACTGGCCGCGCTTCACATGCGAACCCGCGTGAATGCCCGGTGCGAATCGCCAACGCGCGGGATTCGCACCGTCGTCGGTCCCCGGCGTGTCGTTGTTGATGTGGATGTACCAGTACTTCCAGCCGTCGGTGCCGGTGAGGATCAACATGTTGCCGGAGTGCCCGGACGCGTCGGAGCGGGCGAACGTGATCGTGCCGTCGTTCGCGGCCAGCAGGTGGTCGAGCCGCGTTCCCATGAGGTCGTTGCCCGGGTGGTTGCGCACGCCGCCGAAGTCGTCGAAATAGCTGACCGCTTCGCGGACGGGGAACGTCAGCGGGTGATACTCGGTGCCGTTCGGAGTCGCGCGCCGCTTGCGCGCCCGACGGCATCACGGCCAACGCGGCCGCAACGCCAAGCAGCGCGACGACGACGAGCAGCACTCTTCGGCGCACGGCGACATCCCCCTCTCGGCCGTGGATACCGATCGACCGCGGGCGCCGACTTCTTGACCGGCCAAAAGGCCTCATTGTTTGGAAGAGCCTGGCGGGTTGGTATGCTTGCGTTACTCGCCAGTAACTTCGGCCGGGGCGTGGCCGACCGGTACAAGGGATGGGCCATGGCCGATTTCTCGCTCGAGCTGAACGAAGACCAGCTGCAGATCAAGCAGTGGGTCCACGACTTCGCCGCCGATGTCATCCGTCCCGCCGGTCCCGAGTGGGACGAGCGGGAAGAGACGCCGTGGCCGATCATCGAGGAGGCCGCGAAGATCGGCCTCTACTCGTGGGAGTTCGTCTCCACCGCGTTCCAGGACCCGCTCGGCTTGCTGTTCCCGGTGCTGTCGGAGGAGCTGTGTTGGGGTGACGCCGGCATCTCGCTCGCGATCATGGGCACGACGCTCGGCGTCTCCGGGATCGTCGGCAACGGCACGCCAAGAACAGATCGTCGAGTGGGTGCCGCAGTGTTTCGGCACACCGGACGACATCCGCATGGCCGCGTTCGCGGTGAGCGAAGCCGACGCCGGTTCCGACGTCTCATCGCTGCGCACGCGCGCGGTGTACGACGAAGCCAAGGACGAGTGGGTGCTCAACGGCACGAAGACGTGGATCACCAACGGCGGCATCACCAAGGTCCCGACGGTGCACGTGGTGGTCGCGACGGTCGACCCCGAGCTCAAGGGACGCGGCCACGCATCGTTCATCGTCCCGCCGGGAACGCCGGGGCTGAGCCAGGGCCAGAAGTTCAAGAAGATGGGCATCCGTGCGTCGCACACCGCCGAGGTCATCCTCGACGACGTCCGCATTCCGGGTCACTGCTTGCTCGGTGGCAAGGAGAAGCTCGACGCCCGGCTCGCGCGTGCGCGTGAGGGCAAGAGCAGTCGCGTGCAGGCGGCGATGGCGACGTTCGAGTCGACCCGCCCGCTCGTCGGCGCGCAGGCAATCGGCATCGCTCGTGCCGCGTACGAGTACGCGCTCCAGTATGCGAAGGATCGCGTCGCGTTCGGCCGGCCGATCATCATGAACCAAGCGATCGCCTTCAAGCTCGCCGACATGAAGATGAAGATCGACGCGGCGCGGCTGCTCGTGTGGCGTGCATCGTGGATGAGCGCGACCGGCAAGGAGTTCACCGCCGGCGAAGGCTCGATGTCGAAGCTGTTCGCGGGGGAGACCGCGGTCAGGGTGACCGAGGAAGCGATCCAGATCCTCGGCGGCGCTGGCTACGTGAAGGACCACCCGGTCGAGCAGTGGCACCGCGACTCGAAGATCTACACGATCTTCGAAGGCACATCCGAGATCCAGCGGCTGGTGGTGGCCCGCAGGATCTCTGGCCTGCACATTCCCTGATCTGAGTCCCGGTGGCGCGGTCCTGTCGGGGCCCCTCAACCGTGCTCCGTCCCTTCAATCGACGCGCGAACGCCCCCGGTGCCGGCGATCGGAGACACCCGGACGTCGTCGTTACGGTGCGCGTTCGGGACGACGCACGGCTGCCAACGGTCAGCGGCCGTGGAATTGTGGTCGTCGCTTCTCGAGAAACGCGGCCATGCCTTCGATCTGGTCGGCCGAGCTGCTGCACCGGCGGACGGCGTCGCGTTCGATGCGCAGCGCTTCCTCGAGCGGTAGGTGTTCGGCACCGACCACGGCGCGCAAGACGCCGGCTACGGCGATCGGTGGCTGCGCCGCGAGTTCCTCGGCGAGCTCGACCGCTCTTGCTTTGAGTTCTGCGATGGGGTGGAGCTCGTGGACGAGGCCGATGGCGAGCGCGGTGGGTCCGTCGATCTTCTTCGCCGCGCAGGATCATGTCGAGCGCGTGCGCCCGCCCGACCGTCCGGGTCAGCCGGGCGGTGCCACCCCACGCGGGGACGGTTCCGAGATCCAGCTCCGGTAATCCGATGCGCGCACCTTCGGTCGCGGCGAGGCGGAAGTGGCATGCGAGTGGAAGTTCGAGCCCACCGCCGAGGCAGTACCCGAACATTGTCGCGATGACCGGCTTGTCGAGCTGTTCGATCAGCGACAGCACGCGCAGCCGCTGATCGAGGACCGCCTCGAATCCGCCGCGTGCTTGCGCGCCGGACATGAGCTGTTTGAGGTCCATCCCGACACTGAAATGCTCTTCTCCTGCTGCGGTGATCACGACCGCGCGTGCCTCGCGATCGTCGCGCAGCGCGATCACGGCACGTTCGAGCTCGTCCATGTACTCGAAGGTCATCCGGTTCCGCGGCGGATCCTGATTCTCGAGGATCAGCACCGCGCCGCGACGCTCGATGCGTAAGGCCGTGTCGGTCATGAAGTTCTCCTCGTCACGTGCTCAGTCGAATCGAGTTCGCCATCAAGTCCACGCGGACGGTGATCGAGCCTTCGTTGACGGTCCATGAGCGAACGGTGTTGTTTCGGTAGCCGGCGCGCGCCATGGGTTCGTCGGCGACGATCGCTTCGGCGGCCGCGCGCGACGACGCGCGGAGCACGGTGAGGCCGCGTCCGAGCGCGAGGTCCTGGTCGACCGGGCCCGAGAGCAAGAGCGTGCCGTCGGCCTCCAGTTGCTCGAGCCAGTCCAGATGGGCGCGCAACGCTTGGGCGAACCGTTCGGGAAACCCTTGCGCCAGGTCCGGCCAGTCGGGGGTGGGGGCCGTTTCGACGATCCAGAGCTCCCAGCGGCGTCCTCGCGCGAGCGCTTCGAACACCGCGGCCATGGTCTCTTCCGATGCGGGCTGGGATGAATCGTTGTGCATGAAGTGCTCCTGGTCCGTGACGCGTGCGGCAACGAGTCGGCGTAGGCGGGTCAGGCGTGGAAGAACGTGCGGGTCGGCGTGATGCGCAGCACCGTTCGCTGCTGCTCGTCGAGGCTGGGGACGAAGGTCGACGGGATCAGCCGGAGGAGTTCCGAGCATGACGCCGAAGAACATCGCCGTCAGCTCGCCTCGTAACGGATCGTCCGCGATGGGTTCCGCTTCTCCGTTGATGACGAGGTGTTCGCGGCCGTCGGGGACGGTGAGGCTCACGCTGGGTTGCCGCAGCGCGTTGTGCCACTTGGCGGTGTACGACTTGACCGAGAGCACGAGTCGCCCGTCGTCGTCGACGAAGTAGCCGACCATCGATTGTTGCGGTGCACCGTCTTTGCGGCCGGTGGCCAGCACGGCCCAGCGGTGGGCATCGAGGAAGTTGCGCTGTTCGGGTTCCCAGTCATAGGTCATCGAGGTTTTCCTTTCGCTTCGGCCGGTCGAGGATCCGCGCCATGACCTCGCGGAGCGTCGATGTCGGGTTCGTCACCGTGCCCGCGCTGCGCCATGCGACGAATCGATCGGGGCGCACAAACACGCATCCGCCGTCGGTGATCTCGCGGGAGCGGGTCCATGCTCCGAGCACGTCGTTCTCGGGCTGTCCGAGACCGACGACGACCGCGTCGATCGGCACATTCAGCTCCGCCCCGACCTTCGCCGCCGCGACGTTCCACGCCTGCCCGTCGATGCCGGTGATGAGCGTGAAACGGTCGTAGGCGCAGAGATCGAGTGTCGACACGGGTGCCGTGTCTCGCTCGAGCCAAACGTGCGGAACGTGCGCACCGGGATGTGTCGTCGGCACGTAGTAGAGGTCGGGATCCCGGTCGTCGGTCGGGTACGGCGTGCCGTCGTCGATGACCGCCGCGGATTCGTAGCGCTGACCCATCTCGACGCCGTGGGCGTTGAACTGGCCGTTGAGCAAGTCCATCGCCGCCAGCAGCGCCTGGCGTCGGTCTTCGCCATCGGGCCCGTGGAGGTGGTCGAGGATTGCCATCGCCTCGTCGTAGGTCTGGTCGCCGCGGAAGCCGAGCGCCTCGATGAACGGAAGCATCTCGCCGACACTTCGGATCGCGCGGTCGACGATCTTGCGCCCTTCCGGCCGGCGTTCGTCTTGGTAGGTGTCGAGAAGCCCGTCGCCGGCGCGCCCGTTGAGCACGAGTGCGAGCTTCCACACGAGGTTGTACGCGTCTTGGATCGAAGTGTTCATGCCGAGCCCGTTTGCGGGCGGGTGGCGGTGCGCGGCGTCGCCGGCGAGAAACAGCCGACCGTGGCGGTACTGCTCGGCAACAACGTTGTGGATCTGCCACGAGCTGATCTTCTTGATCCGCACGTCCACATCGGGATCGCCGATCGCGGCCCGAACCTTCGCCAACACCGTCGCTTCGGAACGGTCGATCGGGGCCAGCCCGTGCTGGATGAAGATCGTGCTCCACTCCGTGAACGGCCGGACACACGTCCACGCGCTGAACACGTCGTCGCTGCCCGGGCCGCACACCCAGAACAGCGCGCCGGACCGGTGCGCGGCGTACTTCGACAGGTCGGCCTCGATCCACACCGTGATCGCGTCGCCCAACGCGGCGGTGCCCTCGAACGCGAACCCGCCCTGTTCGCCGACGAGGCTGCGTCCGCCGTCGCAGCCGATGATGTACTTCGCTTCGATCTCGTACTCGTCGCCGGCGCGCCGGTCGTGCACGACCGCCGACGCGTGCGTGGCGGTCTGGGACACG
Source organism: uncultured Actinomycetes bacterium (assembly GCA_963837155.1). Classification (GTDB taxonomy): domain Bacteria; phylum Actinomycetota; class Acidimicrobiia; order IMCC26256; family PALSA-610; genus DASQHW01. Next base: position 561,639 of record CAWIMB010000002.1, read on the forward strand.
GCGACCACTTCGTGATCGAAGCGCACGTCGCCGCCGGCCTCGCGCACCGCGTCGAGCAGGATCGGCTCGAGCGCGTGTTGGCCCGCGTTGCACATCTCGGTCGGACTCGCGGCCCGGTAGTCGTGGTCCCGGTCGCCTCCACCGAAGGAAGTCATGCGACAGATCTCTCGACCCGCGAACGAGGTGGCGAACGGCTGGATCGCCATCATGGCTTGGGGCATGGCGTTGGCCATGACCCGCTGATCGATGCCGAGATCGCGGAACACCTCGTTGGAGCGTTGGTTCACGACATGGGCGCGGGGCGAGTCCGCGGTGCTCCCGTATTTCGTGACGGTGAGCGACGAGATCCCGGCCCGGCTCAGCAACGCCGAGGCGATCAGACCCGCGGGTCCGGCTCCGACGACGAGGACATCAGTCGTTTCCCGTTGCATGCGCAGTTCCTCTCCGACGACCGGTCGGTTCGCGGTCGCTCGTGCTCAACAGGCCAGGGCGCCCGCGCCGGGCCGGCATGTGTTGCGGAGCTCGCCGATCACGTCGGCGCCCGAGACGATCGTTTCGCCCGGCGTGAGAAAACGGCCTCGTGCCATGCCGACACCCGACGGGGTGCCGGTGAAGATCAGGTCTCCGGGATAGAGCGGACAGATCGACGAGAGGTACGCGACGAGTGTTGGGATGGAGAAGATCAACTCGGTCGTGCGTGCGGCTTGCATGCGTTCGCCGGCGACCTCGCACCACAGCCCGATGTCATCGGGGTCATCGAAGGCGTCGGTCGACACCAGCGCCGGGCCCGTCGGTCCGTAGTTGGCGAAGCTCTTGCCGAGACAGAACTGCGGCGGTGCGCCGGTCATCTGCACCGCGCGGTCGGAGATGTCCTGTCCGAGCATGAGTCCCGCGACGAAGCTCCACGCATCGGCCACGCCGACGTTCCTTGTTTCGTCGCCGATCACGGCGACGATCTCGACTTCCCAGTCGACCATTGCGCCCGACAGCGGAACGTCAACGGTCGGGCCGGCAATACAGCTCGGGAACTTCGTGAACGTGAGCGGCGCGGGTGGCAGCGGAGTTCCGGACTCGTCCGCGTGGTCGCGGTAGTTCAGGCCGATCCCGAACACCTGACGCGGCCGCGGTATCGGCGCGCCCAGCGCGGCGTGAGCGAGCAGGCCTCCCGCGGTCACCGATCGACAGCGTTCGGAAAGCGCGTGCAGCTCGCGGTGGCGGGCAACGAGCGACGAGCGGATCGGTGAGGGCCGCGTCGCCGGAGAGCTCGGCGAGGTCGTACCACTGGCCGTCGCGTTCGAGTGCCGCGCGTCCATTGACGTTGACGAAGTCGGAACATCGGTACCTTTCTGCGCCGACGTGGCGCGCTCACGACCAGCGTGAGAGCTCGCAACTGGAGATCTCGTTCGGGGGTGGCGCCGTCGTCCATCGGGCTGCGATGTGCTGATCGGGACGAACGAGCAGCGCGCCGGTGTCGGGCATCGCGAGGGTGGAGGACCACCAACCATCGGGGTCGTCGAAGTCGACCCCGACGCGTAGATCGCACTCGCCGGTTTCGCATCCCGGTCCGGCGATGAGGACGGGCCGATCGAGCGGGATCAGATCCAGGGTCGAGCAGGTAGCGCCGGCGCGCCGGATCCAACCGTGGGGGAGTCGTGCGCCCGGTCGGCTCGACGGGACGTACGTTCGAACCGGATCGATGCCGTCGACGAGCGCGCCGGAGGTCGGCTGCTTCGGACGATTCGTAGCAGTAGCCGAGCTGCAGTCCGAGCATGTCGAAGTGCGTGGCCTGGTTCTCGATGGCGGCGACGACGCCGGCGCGACCGTCGGCGTCCGCGAGCGTCGCGGCCATGTTCGCCTGGAAGACCTCGAGGTCGGGGTGGGCGCCGAGCGCGACCGGCACTTCGATGAGCTTCAACGCGTTGGCGAGGCTGACCTCGGCGTTGCGCTGCGCGACCGGACGGCGCTCCTGCTCATACGAATCGAGCAGGTCGACCTCGGCGCGGCCGTGCTCGACCGCGGCGAGCTTCCACGCGAGATTGTGCGCGTCCTGCACGCCGGTGTTGAGTCCGAGCCCGCCGGTCGGGGGGAACCGGTGCGCGGCGTCACCGACGAGAAAGAAGCGCCCGGCACGAAAACGCGCGGCGACCTGCGCAGTCATCGTCCACGTCGCGATCGTGACGATGTCGATGCGGTCGACGTCCGGGTCCGCGAGCGCGCGCCGAACGAGCTGATCACATCGCGCCGGCGTATACGACGCCGCGTCCTCGGCGTCGGGGTCGTAGGCGTGCATGTACACCCATTCGCGGTCGATGTCGTGCGCGACGAACGTGCCACCCGCCGCCGGATCGCAGATCCAGAACAACACGCCGGGATGATCGCCGACGAGGTCGCGCAGGTTGGCCGCGAAGTGCACCATCACGAAGCTCTGGATGCGGTGCGGGCCTTCGGGCTCGATGCCCAGCATGCGCCGCACCGGGCTCGACGCGCCGTCGCACGCGAGCACCCATCGGCTCGTCACGCTCCAGCGTGCCGTCCGGCCCGCCGATCGTCGAGATCACGCCCGCATCGTCGGACGTCGCGGACTCCCAACAATGTTCGTAGCGCACGTCGATACCCGCTTTGCCGAGCGCGTCGACGAGCAACGGTTCGAGGTGGTGTTGCGAGAGATTGCGGAGCGGGGTGGGCGTCACCGCGAGTTGCTCATCGCCTTGGCGTTCGTAGGGCAGGCTGGCGATGACGTCGCCGCCGAGCTTGGTGACCCAGTGCACGGCGCCGGCGTCGGCCGGGTCCTGCGCGTGGGCGCGGATGTGGTCGACGTCGAGACCGATCTGGCGCCAGATCTCGAAGGTGCGCGCGTTGACGGCGTGCGCCGCGGGCGCGCGCTGTGGTCCGTCGCGGCGTTCCACGATCAGCACGGAACAACCGAGCCGCTCGAGCAGCAGCGCGGCCGTGAGGCCGACGGGCCCCGCGCCCACGATCAGCACGTCGACGTCGAGGTGTTCCATCAGAACAGCCCGGCGTACGAACCGCCGTCGAGGTGCAGGTTCTGGCCCGAGATGTACCCGGCCTGCGCGCTGCACAAGAACGCGCACGCGTCGCCGACTTCGTCGGGCCGGCCGAGGCGGCCCGCGGCGATCGTGGCCGCGATCTCCGCGTAGGCCGCTTCGATCGTGATGCCCTTGATCGCGACCGCGATTTCTGCCATCTGGCGTTGCCGCCCGGTGTCGATGCGTTCGGGCAGCAGGTTGTTGATCGTGACGTTCGCGGCCGCGACTTCGCGCGACAGGCCCTTCGTTGCCGACGTAAGACCCGTGCGCGCCGCCGACGAAAGCCCCATCGCGGCATGAGGAGTCGTGACCATCGCCGAGGTGATGTTGACGATCCGTCCGAAGCGCCGTTCGACCATCCCGTCGAGCACGTCACGGATGAGCAGCAGCGGTGCGAGCATGTTCGCGTCGACGGCGGCGATCCACTCGTCGCGGCCCCACTGCCGGAACTGGCCGGGCGGCGGGCCGCCGTTGTTGGTCACCAGGATGTCGGGCTCCGCGCACACGGCCAAGAGCGCGGCGCGCGTCGCGGGCTCGGCGATGTCGCCGGCGACGGCCTCGATTGTGACGTTGGATTGCGCTCGAAGGTTCGTCGCGGCGTCGTCGAGGCGTTGTCGGTCACGCCCGTTGATCACCACGTGCACGCCTTCGCGCGCGAGTGACTGCGCGCATGCGAAGCCAAGACCTGCACTCGACGCGGCGACGATCGCGCGGCGTCCCGCGATCCCGAGATCCATCAGAAGTCCAGGTCCGCCGGCGGGGCCGGGCCCCACTGGTTGATCGGGTCGAAGAGGCCGTAGAAACCGCCCGGCGTGTCGGCCGTGAGCAGGTCGGAGTCGGTCCAGTGCTCGACCGTGAAGCCCAGCGGGTCTTTCCAGTAGTCGAAGACCTGGCCGCCGAGCACATGGCGCCCGATTCCCCAGTAGTGCTGACGCTGCGCTGCGAGCAGGTGGTCGTGGCCGGCCATGAGATCGTCGAAGTCGGCGACTTCCCACGCGCAATGCCCGAGCCGCACCTCACCCGTCTCCACGATCAACAACGTGTGGTGATCGGCGGGCTGGTCTCCCCGGTCGCAACGCATGAAGCGTCCGATCGGTTCGTCGGGCGCACTGAGGTAGATGTCGTCGGAGGCGAGCAGGCCGAGCGTTTCGGAGTACCAGCCGGCGAGCGCGGCGAGCGACGGTGTCTTCAGCGCGGCGTGACCGAACCGCTTCACCTGCGACGCGCCGGTCGGGACGCGCTGCAATTCGCCGATCCTCACGCGCTGCGGCGCCGACGTTGCATGGCGCGTGGCCGCGTACCTCGATCGGCTCCGCGGTGTCGATGTCTGCGACGACATCGACCGATCGTCCGTCGGGATCGGTGAGGTGCACGACGTATCCGCCGCCCGGCTCGTCGAGCTGCTCGACCGCGGTGCCCGTGTGCCGCGGCGAGGTGGTCGAGGTCGGCGCGCGTCGCCTCGAACGCAAGGCCGAGGAACGCCGGGTCGCCGAGGTGGGTGACGTGTACGTGATGATCGGTGTCGGTGCCGCGCATGTACAACGCGGTGTCGGTGCGGGACGCGGCGTGCATCCCGAACGAACGAAGGAAGGTCTCCATCTCGTCGAGATCAGGCGCTTGAAAGCGCGGGAACGCGACGTCGTGGGCACGGATGATCGGACCAGGCATGGCGAGATAGTACGACGTCGAAGTTTCGCTGTCAAAAGATTCTGCGTCGAAGTACTATGGCGCGATGACGCTGCGCGAGCTCCTCGAGAACACGATTGCGAGCTGGAAGCGGGAACGCCCCGACCTCGACCTCGCCGCCATGGGCAGCGTTTTGCGGGTCAACCAGTTCATGAACGCGGCGCTGCGGGGGGCCGAGGCCCTCTTCGCGCCGCACGGCATCACGCCCGGCGAGTTCGACGTCCTCGCCGCGCTGCGCCGCGGGGGCACGGGAACCGTCTTGACGCCGACGGCCCTTGCGCGCGTCGCGATGATCTCCCCGGCCGGCATGACCAACCGTCTCAACCGCCTCGAAGCCGCGGGACTCATCGTGCGCCGACCCGACCCCGACGACCGCCGCGGGTCACACGTGGAGCTCACCCCGAGCGGACACGCGGTCGCCGACCGTGCCGTCGAGGATCTCGTCGCCGCCGAGAACGCGCTCTTCGGCGAGCTCAGCGCGACCGAACGACAACGCCTCGACCGCATCCTCGACAAGCTCATCGACCGGCTCGACCGAGTACCAACCGATGCAAGCGTGCCGCGTCCGGCCGTGGCCCAGGCCCTGAGGAGCAAGACGTGAAGCTCAGCGTGATGCTGAATTACTCCGGCGATGTCATGGCCGCGGCGGATGAGGCCATCGAGCTCGAGCACGCGGGGCTCGACTGTGTATGGGTCGCCGAGGCCTACAGCTTCGATGCCGTATCGATGATGGGCTACCTGGCCGGGCGCTCCAACCGGCTCGAGATCGGCAGCGCGATCGTCAACATCTACAGCCGGACGCCGACGCTGCTCGCCATGACTGCCGCGGGCCTCGACGTTGTCAGCGGAGGACGAATCAATCTCGGTCTCGGGGCGAGCGGGCCGCAAGTGATCGAGGGATTCCACGGCGTTCCCTACGAAAAGCCACTCGCCCGCACCAAGGAAATCATCGACGTGTGTCGGCGCGTGTGGAAGCGCGAGGTGATCGAGCATCACGGCGCGACGATCGACATCCCGCTCCCCGAAGGTCAGGGCACCGGGTTGGCCAAACCGCTGAAACTCATCAACACGCCCGTCCGCGACGCGATCCCGATCTGGATCGCCAGCCTGCGGAGCAAGAGCGTGGAGGCGACCGCCGAGCTCGCGGATGGCTGGATCCCGAGCTTCTACATGCCGGAGCGGGCCGACCGCGTCTGGGGCGACGCACTCGATGCGGGCAAGACCAAACGCGACCCGTTGCTCGGGCCGCTCCAAACCATCGCGGGCGGACCGGTGATGTTCACCGATGATCCGGACATGCCGGCGAAGATCAACGATTTCGGCCGCGGCACCGCCGCGCTGTATGTGGGCGGCATGGGTGCGCGTGGCCAGAACTTCTACAACGAGATCATGAGCGCGTACGGCTGGGAAGCCGAGGCCAAACAGATCCAAGACCTGTACCTCGACGGCAAGAAAGACGAAGCCGCCGCGGCCGTGCCCGCCGAGCTCCTTGCGGCATCGTCACTCGTCGGCCCCGAGGGCTACATCAAGGACCGCATCGCCGCCTACGCCGCCAGCGGTGTAACCCACCTCCAACTGACCCTCATCGGTTCGCTCGCGCAGAAACAAGCGACCCTCGAGAAGCTGCGCAAGATCATCGACTGATCGCACGAGAAGACGCGCAGCATGTTGATTGCCGGTGGGGGACCCCTCGGTCACGCGATCGCATTCGACGTCGCGCGAATGCGAGACCATGGCCATCCCTACTTTCATCCCTACAACTCACGCCTTCTCGTCGGATTCAACGGACCAGCACACCGAATCGGGCCTGCTCAGCAGACCTGCGACTACTGCCCTTACGGGGCAAGGTGAGCTACACGATCTTCGAAGGCACCAGCGAGATCCAGCGGTTGGTGGTCGCGCGCATGATCTCCGGCCTGCACATTCCGTAGATCCGAGGCTCTGGCAGTCACCCGGGACGCGCTGGCTAGGACCGCGGCGCACTCCCGCGCGCCGGTTGGACGCCGTCCGAAGATTTCGCAGATCTTTGGGCGCGTCTCCCAATACGCCGTTCGATGTTCGGTTGCGCACGCCGTCGAGCAACCGTTGTCATCGGCGCGATCGTTTCGCCTGCGCGGCGAGAACTTTGGCGACCCGTCCACGTCGAACCGGCTGCGTCCCGGCTCGCAGGCACGCTCTTCGCCGATCTGGCCAACCTCGCTCTTCGCCAGGAGCATGCCCGCGCTCGGCCTGAGGCGCCACGCACGACACGACACCCCAGCGCACGCGCGTTGCTCGTGGTTGCCGATTGTCGGTGCGCGCCCTAAACCTCCGAGGGGGTGCTAAGCGTTCTGGGGAGGTGATGGTGGCCGAAGAGGCGCCGGTGGCGCCGCCGCTCGACGCGGAGTCGTGGTGTCGCTCGGTGTACCCCCGGCTCGTCGCCGCCATGAGCCTCCATTGCGGCACGCTCGAAGATGCTGAAGACCTCGCGCAGGAGACGCTCAGCCGAGCTTGGGAGCGCTGGTCGACGGTCTCGGTGCACCCAACGCCCGAGTCGTGGGCGTTCCGCACCGCGTTCAACCTCGCGAACTCGCGCTGGCGGCGGCGTCGGATCGAGCGACGGGCTCAGGCGCAGCTCGCGTCGGACGGCGAGCACGCCACGCAGATGGGTGCGGTCGACCTCGAGGTGCGCCGCGCTGTCGCCGGTCTGCCGGCGCGCCAGCGCGAAGTTGTGGTGCTGCGGTTCTTCCTCGACCAGTCGGTCGCCGACGCCGCGTCGGCGATGGAGTGCGCGCCGGGCACGGTCAAAGCACTCACCCATCAAGCGATCACAAACCTACGCCGCGCTGGACTCGCGGCGGACGTGAGGGACGAAGATGAATCATCTGCGTGATCTGCTGAGATCGGCCGCACGGTTCCCACGCGCCGGCCTCGACGCAGCAGTGCTCGCCCAGCGCGCAACACGGCGACGGCGTCGGCGAGCGACGGTCGTTGCGTCAACCAGCGCGGTGGCAATCGCCCTGCTGGTCCTTGCAGTCGGCGTCGCGGCAGGCACAGGCCAAAGAGCCCGCCCGCACGTCGAGATCGCCGGCTCGCCGGAGGACACGACGTCGAGCGGCAACGAGTCGACTCTCCCGGATCGCGCCACGAGCGTTCCCGGCTCCACGGCAACGTCGTCGGGTACGCCGACCACGGCGGTGCCGACGCCCGCAACCGTCGAGGTACCCGGACCGATGCCTCACACGACCTCACCGGACGCGACCGAGTTCACCACTACGTCCGAGCCGACACCCACCTCTGTGCCGCGGCCGATCTCGCGTGCCGGCGTCGTCGGCAGCGTGACCGCGGGGCCGACGTGTCCGGTCGAGCCCGCGCCGGACGGCTGCCCGCCCAGCCCTGTCGCCAAGACCGCGGTGCAGGCGCTCGACAGTTCCGGAAAGGTTGTCGGCTCGGACAGAACCGATTCCAACGGCAACTTCGGGATCACCCTCGCGACCGGCGCCTACACGCTGCACGTCGTCACGTCGGGACCGTTCCCGACGTGCGAGGACGTCCCGGTCAGGGTGACCTCCGACGGCGCGACACGCGCAGACGTTCACTGCGACACCGGCATCCGCTGACATGCAGTGACTCGTCGCATCTTCCGGCCCGCACTCGTTATGACGACTGCACCTGCGAGCTGGCGGGCTTCCATTTGAGCCTGCGGCATCCACTTTTCGTCATCAGAGTCGAAAGAGTGCGCTCTGGCGCCACTTTCTGACATCAGAGTCGAAATGCTGCACGGGCGAGTCTGACCGCACCGAGGTTTCGCAGCGTGGCCGCGCCGCGATCAGGAGTTCGTGGGGCCGCGCATGTCGACCGCGGTGCACGCGTTCGCGAGGCACGGGAACCCGAGCATCGATTCCCACGCGGCCAGGGTGCCCTTGTACCCGGCGCCAGTCACAGCGAGCGGACCAGGGACGGCCGTGGGTGTGATCCACATGTTCGGGACCGGACGATCTTCGTCGTACCAGACGAACACCGCGACGCGACCCTCCTGGTACGCGGTGCTCTCGAGCACGGGGTCGATGTTCGCCTGCGCCCACGCGTCAACGATCGCGTTCGCGCAGTCGTGGCCGTCGTTGCACTCGGTCGGAGTCACGAACGCGAAGTCCGGCAGGTTGTCCGGATCGAACTCGCTGTACGGCCGGACCTGCGCGTTGCAGTTCGCCTGGTCGTCGGCGCCCCACATGTACAGCGCGGGGATGTGCTTGGCCGCGTTGCCCGCGGCGCTGCATCCGGTCGTGGCACCTTCCACGAAGTTGATCGCGGTCTTCCCGGCGGCTCGCGCCTGGCGGAAAATGTTGTCGGCGGTAGTGCTGCACGTCGCCGAAGGCGTGCAGTCGTTCACCGTTCCGGACTGGCGGGCGCCCGTCACCTGACCGGTGTACTGCGTGAGGCTGTTCTGCGCGGTATCGGTCTCGGTCCAATCGCTGAAGAACGCGGACTGCCGGCCCAGGGAGTGCAGGTACGGCATGGCCGTGCCGAACCCGACGCCGCCGACGCTGCTCCACGTCCGGTTCTCGAATGAGAACACCACGATGGAGTCGTACTGCGTCGGGGGTGTTCCACTCCCGCCACACCGTTGGGGCCCGAGCGGCAGCACGCTCGAGAACGTCGACACTCCGGTGCGGCCGCGGAACGCGAAGCCGTTCCAACCCTTCGCCGAGCACGCGGTGCCCGGTCCATCATCGGACACGATGTGCATCAGCGCGCTCGCGCCGGCGTACGAACCGGTGACCGCGGTGGTGCCGCTCCCCGGGTAGTGCAGCACCGCGGACGAGCCGACGTTCATCGTCCCGTCCGACCAGGCGATCGTGCTGCGATTGACGCGGCCGCCCCGGGCCTTCCAACTCACGGTGGCGTCGACGGGCGGCACCGTCGCGCTCGCGCAGGAGAGGGCGGCGGCCGCGGCGGTGCCCTTGATCGTGCCGCCTGACACCGTGACGTCGGGACGGCCGGTGGTGCCGGTCGAACACGACAGCGTCGCTCGGAAGCTCACGACGACCGACTGCGGCACCGACTTCAGCGCGGGCGAGAAGTGCGCCCGACCGGTTGCCGTGCACGACAAGTCGCCTGCGGCGTCGAAGCGTGGCTCTGCCCCCCACGTCGCCGGCGCGTTCACGGCGGCCGCGCTGAAACCGAGCCCGAGCACCGACACCAGTACCGTCGCATTTCGCAACGCCTTCATGTCACCCCGCATCGCCGTCCGCACACGAGCCCCTACAACAAGGGTTGTCTAGCCCGGCCCGCGTACGCGAATCCAGCGCGCCCGCCTGACGCTGGCGCTCGTGTGGTTTCTGCGTGGCTGTGCTGTGCAGGCGATTACCTGCCTCGGACGCGTCGAACACGGCAGCGCGTACGTCGTCCCGCGCTGAACTGGCGGCAGAAGCGGTACCTCACGACGTCAGCACCAACGACCGCGTCTGACTGACCGCTTGCTCGCATCCCTACTTTCATCCCTACAACTCACGGCAACTCGTCGTGCTGGACGGACCAGACGACCCAGTAAGGGCTGCTCAGCGGACGTGCGCGCACTCCTCGCACGTAGCGAGTTGAGCTACACGATCTTCGAAGTGACATCCGAGATCCAGCGCCTCGTGATTGCCCGCATGATCAGCGGCCTGCACATTCCGTAGATCTGGTCATACGCATATCCAGAGAAACCGTGTACACGGCTTCTTGTGGTACGTCGCGCTCGCGTTCACCAGGTAGGTGGCGTTATGTGTCACCGAAGAGGCCTGGGTCGACGTTGAGTTCGCAACCAAGGTGACCGTCGATTGGAACGTCTCCAAGACAAGGCCCATCCCGTTCGCCAAACTTTGCGCACGCGTCTGCGCTGCTACTCGCGCAGCTTCGAGCGCGTTCTGGACTTCTGCTGATCCCGGAGGCACGAAGAGCGTCTGATCGAAGACGGTCTCCGATGTCGCCCAATTCATGTCGCGGGCTTTGCCGTTCAGGAGGCCGATCACGTGCGTCTGATAGACGTTCGTGATCAGAGAGTCCCCTGCAGTAGAAATCTCCTTGGCAGACAGGGCCGTGGACGTAGCCCCGGAGGGCGCGCCGCCCGCGCCGGCAGGTTCGACGTGGGCGAACATCATCGTCAGGGCGACGACTGAGAGCGCGGCCAACGCTGCCACGTTGCGCCACCGGTGTTCCCAGGTGCCGTGAGCCATCGCGCACACTCCGAACGTCGAATACGAGCCGAAGGCAATACTCGGCCAGCGTTCGGGCCGAGTCTGCGTACCAGTACTCGACCGCACGAGGTAATAGCGCAGCCTCGGGTTCTCAAGTCCCGCGGTCTCGCGCCTACGGCTCGCGCTTCAAACGCTCGAGCAGTGAGCGAATCTCGGCGTCGGGTTCGAGACCGAGCCCGACCCGCCCGATGTACTCGAACGCTTCGTTGGGTGAGAGCGGTTGCATGAACGGCCCGGCCCGCACGTCGCGATACAGCCGCGAGAGCACGCTGCCCGCCAGGTACCCCGCACCGCCACTCAAGGCCAAGGCCCGATCGACGACGTCCGCCGCTGCTCGATTCACGATGAGTTTCGTGCACTGCCACTGGTGCATGAGGTCGCGGATGCCATCTCGCGTGAGCTCGCTATCCGGACGCGCGATGTGTTCATCGAGCATCTGACCGGTGCGGCTGAGCGCGGCCCGCGCCGCGGTGAGCGAGACGTCGATCTCGGCTACCTGGAACTGGGTCGCCGGCCGTTCGGCAATCACGTGGTCGTACGGCGGCTTCCGCCGCGTCGTCACTTGATCGACGATGTGCTGCCGCGCGGCCTCGGCAATACCGAGGAATGCCCCGACGAGCGCGTAGTTGGTGACGGCGATCCCCAGCCATCCGTCGGTGCCGAACTCACCGATGGGCGCGCCCGGGAACACCATTGGGGCGGGCACGAAGCAGTCGGTGAACACGATGTCGTGACTCCCCGAGCCGCGCATACCCATCGCATCCCAGTTGCCGCGCACGTCCATGCCCTCGGCGCCGCGCAGCAGGATGGCCATGCCGCCGCGCCACCAACCTTCGCCGTCCGGGATCTTCAGGAACACGGTTACCGAGTCGGCGATGTCCGAGTTCGTGGCAAAGATCTTGTGGCCGTTGATGACATAGCCGCCGTCGACCGGCGTGGCCGTCGTCTGCGGGAACACGAACGAGCTGCCCGACTCCGTGCCGGCCCCCGAGACGACCACTTGTGACCGGCCGAGGACGGGCAGGAACTGGCCGAGACCCTCCGCCGCCGCGGTGTCGCCGGTGGCGATGCCTTGCTGCCAGTTGCGCGTTACCACCCATACCGAACCGATGTGCATGTTGGCGGCGATCGCCGTCGAACCGCAGCCCCGCGCCAACCGCGAGATCGCAACGGTGATGTCGTGCGCCGATTCGACCCCGAGACCACCGAACTGCTCGGGCGCCGCCGCGGCCAGCAGACCGCTCTTCTTCATGAGGTCGAAGTTTTCGGCGACGAACGTGTTCTCGCGGTCGTGTTCGGCGGCGCGTGTCGCGAAATCGGCCGCGTGCTCCTCGGCCAGTTCGACCATCCGCTGCCCTGGTGCCGTGCCAGCCTGCAACTCGAACTTCATGCGGCGCCCCTTCGGTGCTCGACTGGGTGCCTTGTTACTACGCACCGAGGAGTCGCGCCGAAGAACTCCATGCGCTCTTTGCGATTCGAGTCAGTCCTTTGTTGGCCATCGCATTCCCCCTGAAGGCATCCACGGGCCAAAGAACGGCCTCACAACAGGGGACAGACCACCGGTTTCACTCTCACGTGAACGCTTTGGGAATGAGTCCGTGCTCGCGGGCTTCACGTTCGAGGTCGTCGCGGAAGTCCGGATGGGCGATCGAGATCATCGCCTTGGCTCGCTCCGGGACTGATTTCCCCTTGAGGTTGACCATGCCGAACTCGGTGACCACGTACATCATGTCGCTGCGCGGATCGGTCGCGATGTTGCCCGGCGTCAGGCTCAATACGACGCGGCTCTGACGCACACCCCTGCGTTCGTACGTCGACGACATGCAAATGAACGACTTCCCGCCATTCGACGCGTAGGCACCCCGAACGAACTGCAGCTGACCACCGGTGCCACTGATGTGGCGATGACCACTGGACTCGCTCGCGGCCTGGCCCTGGAGATCCATCTGGGTCGTGTTGTTGATCGCGGTGAGACGATCGTTCTGCATGATGAGGTGCGGGAGGTTCGTCAACTCGACGGGTTGGCATGAAATATCAGGGTTGCCATCGATCGTTTCGTACATCGTTCTCGACCCGAGGCCGAAGCTGCACACGATCTTGCCCGGATGCACATTCTTCGACGCGCCCGTCGCGACCCCGGCCTTGTAGAGATCGATGATCCCGCCGGTGAGCATCTCGGTGTGCACGCCGAGGTCGCGCACGCCGCTCTCCATCAATAACGAGCACACGGCATTCGGCATGGCACCGATACCGATCTGCAGGCACGCACCATCTTCGATCTCGCTCGCGATCAGGCGCGCCACGGCCCGATCTGCATCCGTCGGTGCCGCGTTCGGCAACTCGGGGACTGGCTGGCCATCGCCGTCGATGACGTAGTCGACCTCGGTCACGTGCAGGCTGTTGTCAATCCCGTGTACGCGCGGCAGCGCGTCGTTCACCTCGACGACGACGACCTTGGCCCGAGACGCCATCGCGCGATGCCAGAGATTGGACGGACCGAGGTTGAAGGACCCGTCGGCGTCCATCGGGCAGGTCTTGATCACCATCATGTCGGGCGGGTCGATGAATCGGCGGTAGTAGTCGCTGATCTCGCCGAGGTTGCACGGGATGTAGTTCTGCAGCCCCCCGTCGCCGTGCTTGCGGTCGTACCCGCTGAAGTGCCAGTTGAGATAATTGAAGTGCTCCCGGCCCGGATCGGCCTCGACAACAGCGCGCGGCCGGACGCTCAAACAGCCGCGAACGCTCACGTTGCGAAGCTCGCACACTCGCTCCGCCAGCGCCTGGTCGAACGCATCGGGCTGGGCCAGTACCGCTCCGTAGTCGAGCCAGTCGCCCGACCGCACTAGCCCAGCCGCCTCGCGAGCGGAAATCGTTTTTGCCTGTCCTCTCGTCATCGCACGCATCTCCCCGCGCCGCGCTACGCGACCTTTTGGCGCCACTCCATGGCCTGGAGCTCGACCGCGACCGCGTCCATCACGTCGATGACCGGCTCGAGCCGGAACGTGAACGCGGCGAGGGCGGTGGTGATCAGGTGGATGTCGGCGAGGTTCTCGGCCTCGAGGACCGCGTAGCCGCCCCAGTCGCCGACACGCACCACGAACTGGTGGAACGTGACGCCTTTGGGCGTGTCCCACTTGCGGAACACGTCGAGGATGCGCGTCTGCGCGGCCTCGTACTCGGCGGGGCCGGCTCCCGGGCGTTCTTCCCACCTCAGGACGTACTTCCGGTACTTGGGTGCTTCGGTTGCGGGGGTGTTCATGACGTGCCTCCGGTCGTTGTTCAACGCTGACGATGTTCGTCTGCGTTACGCGTCGTACGTGCCGCCGAGCTCCGCTGCTTGGGGCTTCCCTTTGTGTCCGGCTTCTTGCAGGATCGGTGGGACTTCTGGGTCGGACACGAAGCTCTGCCAGCCCTCTGCATCCCAGTCGAAGAGCACCCAGACCCGGTCGTCCTCGCTGGGATCGCGAAAGACGGTCGAGCCCTTGGAGCCGTGTTCCTTGCGCTTCTCAGCGCCCTTGGTCGAGAACACGTCCAAGAAGCGGTCGAAGTCTTCGACCTTCGTCGTTGCCAGGATCATCTCTGTCCTCCTCTGCAGCAGGGTTGTTGCCCGGTTTGGGCTTGCCGAAGTGATCGTGCCCGAGTGGCCGCATCACTTGCGCGTCACCGCCGTTCACCGAGGTGACGCGCGAACGACGCGCGCGGCACCGTCATCGTTTGGGAACCGCGACGCTGCTCCGAGGAGGCACTGCGATGAGGACGATCCTGATCTTCCACGAGGTCGACGACGTCGACCGGTGGCTCGAGTCACCCAGGCGTCACGAGGTCTTCGGCCCGCTCGGCATCACGGCCCGGACATTCATCGACCCCACGCAGACGAACCGCGTCGGGCTGATCGTGGAAGTGGCGAGTATGGAGCTCTTTCAGGAGGCGATGGGCTCGCCGGCCGCGGCCGCAGCCATGACCTACGACGGCGTGCGGCCGGACTCGGTGCAGGTCTTCATCGAGCGCTGACCGCGGCGAGCTCTTCGATCCGCGTCAGCCATGTGCGAAAGCGACCGGCGCGGCAGAGCTCCGATGCCTCACCAAGCCAGGCCTCGCTTTCGCGGTCGAGCTCACCGTTCCGGCGGTACCGCGTCTGCGCAAGCGCGAACAGCGTGGTGGCCCGGGGGTACTTCCATCCGAACGCGGTCGCGATGTCGAGCGCAGCAAGCAGGTACTCCTCGGCAGCGTCGTGGTCGCCGAGCAGCGATGCAAGTCTGCCTGCGTACGCGGCCACCGGGCCTTGGCTCGTCACGCCGTTGAAGGCCACTTCGGCCGCGAAGGGTTCGATAATCGGACGCAGATATGCCGCGGCTTGGGCATCGCCGAGCTCGATCGCGAGCACCGCATAACCGATGATCGATGTCATCCAGACGTTGTCGACCGAGATCTCGCTGAAGCGCGATCGCCATGCCTTCACGCAAGATGTCGCGCGCGACTTCGTCGCGCCCGACCGTCGCGCAGATGATGCCGTACGCAAGCTTGAAAGGCAGAACAGCGGGATTGTCGATCGCGGCCTGTTCGATGACGGGAAGCAGCTCTTCGGCGCGGCCGCCATCGGATGTGATCACGAAGAGTTGCCCGGCGAAGAACGTGAAGGCGTCGGGCACGCCGATCTGCATGCCGAGATCGAGATTCGCGGTGGCGAGGGCCTCGGCGTCGTCGAGCCGCCCGGCCATCGTCGCGTCGAAGGTGTCGTAGAGACCCATCGTCCACTGCAACCGCGGTTCGCCGACTGCGTGTGCGATCGCGCGCATACCGGCGAGACTGCGTGCCGCGACGACATGGTCCGCGACTTCAACCGCGACGTTGTACGCAGAGAGGTGTGCACTGAACTCGAGCCTCGGGTCGCCGGCGCTTTTCGCGGTCCGGATCGCGCTCGCGGCGACGCGCGACCGCAGCTCATGCCGTCCCGTTCCCCACAGCGCGTAGCAGCACAGCTGGGGCGACCTCCGCGAGCAGTGTCGGGTCGCGGTGCTCAGTGGCGAGCTCGAGTGCCTCGTGCGCGGCGGCAACTCGCCGCGCGGCATCGGGCGTGTACATGAGGCTTCGCGCCAGCAGGGCGCGCAGGCGCGCATACGTCGCAACATCCGCCGGATCGGTGACCGCGAGCGCCGCCTCGATCGTCGCGAGGTATTCCGGCGCGCCGCTCGTCGAGGCGCATGAAGCCGCGGTCAGCCGCGAAGTGCGGCGCGAACAAGCGCCTCGTGCGCGCCGGTGCGTTGCGCGAGGCGCGCGCCTTGTTCGAGCGTTTCGAGTGCTTGCGTGTCGCCGGAGCGGTGTTGCGCATCTCCGAGTCGGACCAGCAGGTCGGCCTGCTCGGCACCAGGTCGCTCGAGCGCGATCGCGATGTCGAGCGCGGCGCGGTAGTGAGTTGCGGCTTCGGCAGGTGCAAGGTGGTCGAGCGCGTGGTCACCGGCGCGTGTCGACCAGCGCAAGGCGTCGGCTGGCCGGCCGGCGAGCGCGCAGTGGCGCGCGAGCTGGACGACCACATTCGGGGGCAGCTCGTCGACGCTCTTCTCCAACGCGTGTGCCGCGAGCCCGTGCAAGCGAGCACGTCGAGAGGGGCCAACGTCGGCGTACAACGCGTTCGCGACGAGCACGTGCACGAAGCGCAGCGAACGTCGGACCGAGCCGGCGTCGATCAGGAGACCGCCTCGCGCCGCGGCATCGAGCGCGTCGATCACGACCGGCTCGGGCAGCCCGACCATGTCGAGCAGGACGTCTTCGTAGAAATCGACGCCGAGCACCGCCGCGGCCGTGAGCACCTCGGTCGCGTCTTCACCGATCGCGTTGACCCGGCTCCAGACGACATCGCGCAGGCTCGGCGGCACGGTGTCGCGGTCGAAGCCGGCTTCGGTCCAGTGACGGATCAGTTGCGACGCAAACAGCGGGTTGCCGGCGGTCTGCGCTCGCAACATGTCCGCGATCTGTATCGGCTCAGGGTGGTCGACGATGCTTCCACCTGACGTCACCAAATCGTCCAGCTCGTTCCCGGCGAGTCCGGCCAGTCCGAGGCGGCGCGTCTCGCCTCGATCGAGGTCGGCGAGCGCGGAACGGAGCACGTCGGACTCGTGCTCGCCCGGGTCGCGGCTACTCAGGAGGAGCAGCACCGGCGCGTCGGCGAGTGCGCGCGCGGCATGACGAAGGAGCAGCAGCGTCGTCGGTTCGGCCCACTGGAGATCATCGAGCATCACGACCAAGGGGTCGGGCCACTGCGATCCGACCGAACAGATCGCAGGCCGCTTCGAACGCAAGAAACCGCTCGGTTGCGTCGTCGGAGTCAGTGGGCGCAGGCGTCGTCGCGACACGCGTCGACAGCGCTGGGCAGATGCGGAGCAGCTCACCGCCGTGTCGCGCGACGTGCTCGGTCACGATGCTGACCGGGGTGTGCTCGACGCACGCGGCGAGGATGCTCCGAAACGGTTGAAGCGATGCACCGGTCTCGTCGCAACGTCCGTACGCAACCGTCGCGCTCCCCGACGACACAAGCTTCTCGGCGAACGCGGCGAGGAGGGCAGTCTTGCCGATTCCGGCCTCACCGCCGAGCATCACGCAGCGCAAACCCGAGGTTGAGACCAACGTGAGCTCGCTCGCGAGTGCCTCCATCTCTTTGACGCGACCGACGAATCCACCCTGATGCACCAGCGCGCTGGGGAGTGGGATGTCGACGGCATCGTTCGTGTCGCGCGGTTCCGGCGTGGCGCTCGCGATCGCCGCGGACTCGATGCCATCCCAGCCCGTCGCGACTCGTCGCTCGATACGGACGACGTCGGGCGACGGATCGGTGCCGAACTCGTCGACCAGCAGCGATCGGTACTGCTGGAACGCGCGGAGCGCGTCGGCCTGCCGTCCCCCACTCGCGAGCGCGCGGATCAAGAGCCCGCGTGGACGGTCACGATAGGGATAGTGAGCGATCTGTCCTTCGAGCAACGCGACCGCGTCCGCGGGCCGCCGCGCCTCGATCAGTGCGTCTGCGAGATCGTCGACAGTCCCCGCATGGATCTCGGTCAGACGCGCAATCTCACCATCGGCCCATTCCTCGCCGAGAAATTCCTCCAGCGCAGGACCGGTCCACAGCGCGAGCGCTTGCTGCAGCGCATGCACTCGATCGTCGGCGCCGGCTGCATCGGCGACCGCGCGGCAGAACAGCGCCGCATCGACGTCGCCGACGAGCGCGTAGCCGGTGCTCGCCGTCTCGAGCATGTCAGTACCCACCGTCGCCCGCACGCGCGACACCGACGTACGCAGCCCGCCGGGAGAGATCTCCAAGACGTCGGCGAGCCATTCCGATCGCAAGCGGCGAGGCGAGTGCAGCGCCAGGATCGCGAGCAGCCGGCGCTGGCTCGCGCTCGGGAGGTCGATCAGGGATCCATCGGTCGCCACGGCGTGCACTCCGCCCAAGACGCGCACGCTCACGACAAGCCGTTGCGCGTCGCTCACGCTGCGCATTGTCGCACTCGGCCGACCTGAAGGAGGAGTCGCGAGGTACGAGCTGGAAGCTCGTCCCGTCCGCGTCTTTCCGACGCGGCTCAGACTCTCGCCGCGCTCAGGCCTCTTCGAGCACTTCTGCGAACGCGTCGAGGCCGGGCCGCTTCGTGAACTCCAACAGGAGGTGACCGGCCGTGACCGCCAGCGCGACCGGCAACTCGACCAGGTTCACGGCGACGAGCACGCCCAGCCCTGCATAAAAGACGAGATGTTCCAGGGGTGGGGTCTCTAGTGTCGTTTCGTCCACGCTGATCAAAACGCGGTGACCACCGTGTTCAGTGACGATCGACGCTCCAAGCGCTGTCATTCGTACATTGTCGAGCGGATCGCCGCCCGGCGCCTCACCCAGCGCGGATGAACCGGATGAACCGCGCCCAAGGATTGAACGAACCTTGACGCTCAGAGCGGGGCTTCACCCGGGCCGGGCGATGGGCGTAGACCCGGCGTGTGCGAAGGTCATACCTTGCGTCTCTAGGTGCCGCTTCGTCTCGTGAGGGAGGACGATGGAGCCGGTTGAAGTGCTCGGATTGGCGGGGGTCGCTGCCGCCGGGTGGGCGCTCGGTCGGTCGAGCCGGAGCCGACGTGAGGGGGGCCCCGATCCCGGCGAGCGCGTCGCGGCGATCGGAGCACAGGTGTCGCGTCGGGCTGCCTTCGGTGTCGCGTCGGTCGGTAGCCGCGCGTTGATGCTGTCTGCGGCGGGCGTCTCGCTCGCAGGTTCGATCGCCGCGCGCGGTGTCGGGATGGGGATCGACATGGCGTTGACCGTGGGCGACCAAACGACCCGTCTCGTGCGACGCGACCGCGCTGGAGGCGCGGGCGACCCTCGCCGTGAAATCGACCTCACGTCGGACGAAGCTCTCCCGTCGAGTGTGGCGACTCCTCCGGGACGCGAAGTCCCGGTCGATACGACGACGACCTCGCCCTGAGCGCGGTGCACATCCCGACGCCGGGCGGGGTCACGCGCCGGCTCAGTCTGTTGCTCCCCGAGGTCGCGCGTCATCGTCGACGGCGGTGGAGTGCGAACGGGCGCGCGCACATCGAGGTGCGGGGCCATGATCGCGTCGAGGACCGCCGTCTGCGTGAGGTGCTGCAGCGGGTACTCGGCCGGGCACACGGTGTGCGCTGGGCGACGTGGAACCCAGCGATCGCACGGGTGATTGTTGCGTTCGATGGTGACGCGGTCGACGAGGACGCGATCGTCGGTCTGATCGAGACAGTTGAGAGCGAGCTCGGCGTCGCAGACGAGCCGTTTCCGATTGAGAGCCGTCCGCATCCCGGCGACGGTGAACCAATCACGCGCCTCGTTGTCGAGATCGGCGCCGACGTCGCCGCGCTCGGCATGTCGGTCTGGGGGTCGTTGCTCCGCTTGACGCCACTTCCGGTCGAGTTGGCGTCGGCGGTCTCGTTCGTCGAATCGCAGACCCCGATGCGCGCGGCGCTCGCGCGCTGGGTCGGGGAGCCGGCCGCCGACCTCGGGTTCGCGTTGACGAACGCGGTCGCGCAAGGCCTCGCCCAGGGCCCGCTCAGCCTGGTGAACGACGTGGCCTACCGAGCCGACTTGCTCGCAGAGCAGCTCGCGATGCGGGGCGCATGGGAAGGGCACGAAGAGACGCTCGCCGCCACGCGAGAAGCGGCGACCGCCGTCGCGATCGAACGTCGCGATCGACCGGTTCCGCTCCCGAAGGCCGCGGCTGACCGCGTCGCGCAGCAGGTCGCCCTGGGGTCGCTTGCAGGAGGTGTGGGGCTCTCGGTGCTGGGCGCGCGACGCGCGGCGGGAGCGGTGTTCGTTGCAGGTGTCCCGAAGGCAGCGTGGACCGGCCGTGCCGCGTTCGCGGCTGAGTTGCACCGCGCCCTGGTGCGTCGAAACGCAGTAGTGCTCGACCATCGGGTGCTACGCCGTTTCGAACAGATCGATTTCGTCGTGGTCGATGAAAGGTCGTTTCTGGCCGCAGACGTCGAGTTCGCGATGGCCCTGCTTGCCCGCGCCGACTTGTCGTCGGCGCGTGTCCACGGTGGCACCGCAACCTTGAACGCGATCGTGACCGCGCAGCGCGACGGCCATGTCGTCGCCGCGATGACGAATGATGCGGCCGCACTCGCGCATGCCGACTGCGGTGTCGCGACGCAGGCGAACGCCGGCGGCGTGGCCTGGCATGCCGACGTGATGGTCGCCGAACGCGACCTGCCACTGATCGTCGAGGCGTTTGTTGCCGCTCGATCTGCCGCGCGGCGGAGCCTCGCCCTTGCGGCGGGAGGCTCTGGTGTCGGTGCGCTCATGGCGGTTGCCGGTCCGCGGCGAGCGGCGAGGGCGGCGACGAGCGCGGTCAATGTGGCATCGCTCGCGGCGATCGGGCTCGGCACTTGGGACGCCCGGCGTCTCGTGGATGTCCATCCCGCTGCTCGGAAGTTGGGAGCGGTGGTGCCGTGGCATGCGCTCGGTATGGAAGACGTTCTTCAGCAGCTTCGCTCGTCCTCGAAGGGGCTCGACGCGCAGGAAGTAGCGAAGCGACCTGTGAACCGCAGCGGCATGCGGGACGATGGCCTCCTCGAGTTGCTGCGCGCCGAGTTCGCGACGCCGCTCACGCCCGTGCTGGGCGGCAGCGCCGTCGTGTCCGCGCTGCTCGGGTCGGTTGTTGACGCGGTGCTCGTCGCGGGAGTGCTCGTCGGGAATGCGGCGATCGGTGTTGGGCAGCGACTACAGACGCAACGCGCGGTCCGGAGGCTGGAAACCGCGAGCGACTTACCCGTGATCGTGCGGCGCGATGGCCTCGACATCCCTGTACCGGCCGAGTGGCTCGTCGTGGGCGACGTGGTTGTGCTGTCGCGCGGCGACGTCGTGCCGGCCGACTGCCGCGTGCTGGAATCGCATGCCGCGATCCTTGACGAGTCGGGGCTGACGGGCGAGGCGTTCCCGGTCGAGAAGGTGCCCGGGCCGGACCCGCTTGGCACGTTCGTTGCCGACCGGCACTCGATGCTGTTTGCCGATACCACCCTCGTCGAGGGAGACGTGGTCGCGGTGGTCGTTGCGGCAGGTGACGACACGGAAGCGGCGCGTGCCGCCGAGGTCGGCGACCGCACGCCCCCGCCGTCGGGTGTCGAGCGACGGCTGGCGCAGATCGCGAACCTGACGGTGCCGATCGCGCTCGGCGGCGCCGCCGTCCTGAGCGTCAATGCGCTACTGCGCGGCCGGCCGTTGCGAGAGACGGTCACGACGGGCGTCGGTCTGGTCGCGGCCGCGATTCCCGAAGGCCTTCCACTCATCGCGACCAGTGCTCAGCTTGGCGCCGCACGACGGTTGTCGGAGCGGAGCGCGATCGTGCGTGCGCCGCGCACGATTGAGGCGCTTGGTCGCGTCGATGTCCTGTGCTTCGACAAAACCGGGACGCTCACCGAGGGGCAGGCCTCGGTGCACAGCGTTGCGGTGCGGACCGGGATCGAAAGCCTCGGCGCGCTCAGCGACGCGGGCCGCTTCCTTCTGCTCGTCGCGATGCGAGCGACGAGCGTCGACGGCAACGGCAACGGGCGCGCCGCCGAAGGTGGCAACAGCGTGGTGTACTCGCACTCGACCGACCAGGCAGTCGCCGGGGCGGTGCGCGCAGTTGACATCGACTTGCCGCGGTGGGAGGTCGCAGCCGAACTTCCGTTCGAGCACGACCGTGCGTTCCACACGGTACGCGTCGTCGAGGATGCTGTGACGCATCTCGCGGTGAAGGGCGCGCCCGAGACCGTGCTCCCGCGCTGTACGACGTGGCGCGGTGACCCGAGCGTGCCCCTCGATTCTCTTGCTCGCGCAGAGGCGTTCGCGCAGGTAGAGCAGCTCGCCGCGAGCGGCTACCGGGTGCTCGCCGTCGCGCAACGGGTCGCATCGTCACGGCGCGAACTCAACGAGAGCGACGTGAGCGACCTCGAGCTC
Source organism: uncultured Actinomycetes bacterium (assembly GCA_963837155.1). Taxonomy (GTDB): domain Bacteria; phylum Actinomycetota; class Acidimicrobiia; order IMCC26256; family PALSA-610; genus DASQHW01. The sequence goes on from CAWIMB010000002.1 coordinate 584,030, forward strand.
GTGGGCTTTGTCGCACTGGCCGACGCCGTGCGTGACACGGCTCGTCACGCAGTTGACGCACTCAAGCGCGCGGGCATCAACATCGCGATGATCACCGGAGATCATCCGAGCACTGCCGAGGCGGTTGCACGTGAGCTCCGCCTCCTCGACGGACGGGGCGTCGTCACCGGCGTCGAGCTCGATGTCATGGCGGATGAGGCCCTCGATACAGCGGTGGATCGAACCGCCGTGTACGCGCGCGTCACACCGGCGCACAAGGCTCGTATCGTCGAGGCAATGCAGCGACGCGGTCGCGTGGTTGCGATGACGGGCGACGGGACGAACGACGCAGCTGCGATCCGCCTCGCTGATGTCGGCGTAGCGCTCGGAGGACGCGCAACCGCCGCCGCCCGCCACGCCGCCGACGTTGTTGTCACCGACGACCGCCTCGAGTCGATTGTTGCCGCGATCATCGAGGGCCGCGCGATGTGGGGCTCGGTGCGTGACGCGCTCTCGATCCTGCTCGGTGGCAATCTCGGTGAGTTGAGCTACGCGCTCGCTATCGGCGGGGTGACCGGTCGCTCGCCGCTCAACGCACGCCAGACGCTCCTCGTCAACCTGCTCACCGACGTGCTTCCCGCGGCGGCGATCGCGTCGCGCCCCCGCGCAAGGTGACACCCGAGGCCTTACTCGACGGTGGTCCCGATTCGGCGCTGGGCGTCGCTCTCACGGACGAGGTCATCACGCGCGCGATCGCGACGAGCGCGAGCGCGGCAGGAGCGTGGGTTACAGGTCGTGCCACGGGACGGCGCAGGCGCGCCGACACGATCGGACTGGCTGCGTTGGTCGAGACCCAGCTCGGACAGACGATGCTGATGGGTGGGCGCAACCCGGTCGTGCTTGCGTCCATGCTCGCGTCGATGGGCGTGCTCGCGGGCGTGGTGCAGACGCCCGGCATCAGCCAGTTCTTCGGATGCACGCCGATGGGTCCGATGGGCTGGACGATCGCGACCGGCGCCGCCGCGATCGGCACGGCAACGTCGGTCGCGCTCGCGCCGGTCGTACGCTCGGTACGGACTCGCGCGTCAGGTGGCGGTGAGTCGCGGGCCAAGCACCTCGCGCCAGAACCACTGGACGAAAAAGATGGCGAGCTCCGCGAGCGCCAGGGCGAAGACTTCCTTCACGAGAACCTCCCGCGATGAAGTGTCACAAAACCCTACGGCCGATGTCTCCTTCAGTGGGGGACCATCGCTGCCTGGACACTTGAAGTTCATGTCGGTGCAAGGCCGGCGTTGCCGGAGAGCGTCTACGTGTCGACGATCGGAAGCGATGCACGCGCCGCGACGAGGAGGTGCGCGATCTCAGCGCGATCCGCGGTAACGATCTCTACCGCGTGAGCAACGGCGAGGACGACAACGGCTGCATCGACGATGTCGCCCGTCTTCGAGCGCCCGAGGAGGCGGCCCGCTGCGTGAGCATCGGGCTCAGCGAACGCGGCTACGTCACAGCCGCGTAGTAACCGTCGCAGTTGCACGAACAAGACGCCCCGCAAGCGGACGACGAAGTGACAGCCCGTTATCGTGTGTCCGGCGGCGAGGGGAGTGATGGAGAGGGATGGGCGAGATCGGTGATCGAGTCCGTGCTTTGGAGTTCCAGCACGACCCGTATCCGTTGTTTGCGCGGCTGCGCCGAGAGGCGCCGGTCTGGCGACTCCCCGGTGAGAATGCATACCTCGTGTCCACCTGGGACGTGGTCGCCGAGGCGACCAGTCGTGTGCAGGACTTCTCCAATCACTTCCGCCACACCCTCTTCAGCCACGATGACGGAACCCTCGGCGTGCTCGAGACCGGCGCGATGGGACCGGACGTGTTCGCGGGCGCCGACCCGCCCTCGCACACGGCACAACGCAAGATCTTCTTTTCCGAGTTGGTGCGGAAGAAGATCGACGCGCTCGAGCCGTACGTAGCTGCACTGGCCGACGAGTTGCTCGACCCGCTGTTGAGTGCCGATCGCTGCGACGCCGCGGTTGGGTTGGCGCACCCGCTCCCGATCCGTGTGGTCGCCGAACGAGTCATCGGATTTCGTCATACCGACGTGAACCAGCTCCAACGATGGGTGTTCGACGGATCTCGGCTGGTCGGTGGTCGACTGACCCTTGACCAGATGGCATCCCTTGCCGGCGACGTCTCCGCGATGGCGCCCTGGACGACGACGCAGCTCGATGACGCACTCGCGTCATCAACCGACGGCGACGTGCTCAGCGCGGCGGCCGCGGGAGTTCGCAATGGCAGCCTGACGCGCGAGGAAGCCGCGTTCACCCTGATGGTTCTGGTCGGCGCCGGAGCGGAGACGACGACGAGCCTGATCGGCAACGCGATCGGGCTGCTCGCGGAGCGTCCGGGCCTTCAGGACGAGTTGCGGGCCGAACCGGCCACGGTGCCAACGTTCATCGAGGAGGTCCTTCGGTTCGAGTCTCCGTTTCGCTTCCACCCGCGCACCGCGGCTCACGCGGTCGAGCTGGCCGGCGTCGAGATCCCCGAGCGGGCGCTCGTCATGTTGCTCTGGAGCGCGGCGAATCGAGACGACGCGGTATTCGAGCATCCCGACGAGCTCAGGCTCGACCGCCGCAACGGGCACCTGCATTTCGGGTTCGGCCGCGGCATTCACCACTGTGTCGGAGCACCGCTCGCACGGCTCGAAGCGCGCGTCGTCCTGACGAAATTGCTCGAGCGCACGAAGTGGTTCGCGCTCGACCCCGACGCACCGCAAGAGTGGGCCGACAGTGTCTGGATCCGCCGCCACGAACATCTTCCGGTGGTTCTCGAACCCAGCTGAGCTCGCCGCCGGTCGACGCGCAATAGCGTGGCCCTGTGGATGACATCCTGATCGCGCTGGCTTCGCAACACGCCGAACTCGCTGAGCTCATCGATCGGTGCACGACCGATGACTGGGAACGTCCGACACGATGCGTTGGGTGGGACGTCGCCGCAGTACTCCTGCACCTCGCGCAAACCGACGAGTTCGCGACGGCGAGTGCTCACGGCGAACTCGATCGCCACCCCCACGGGTTTCTCGGCGACCGTGAACACCAGACCATTTCGGTCGACGACGCGGCCGCCGCGCAAGTCGATGCCGACCGAGGTGCAGGCGGCGACGCGATACGGCAACGGTGGCACGCCGCGTCGCAAACAATGCGCGCCGCGTTCAACGCAGACGATCCTCACCAGCGCGTCACGTGGGTCGCCGGACAATTGTCGCTGCAGACGCTCGCGGCGACACGACTCTCGGAATGTTGGATCCACACCGACGACATCGCATCTGCGCTCGGTATCGAACTCCAGCCCACCGATCGGCTGCGTCACATCGCGCGACTCGCGTGGCGCACACTTCCCTACGCGTTCGAACGGGCCGACACGGCGATGAACGGCCCGGTCGCGCTCGATCTGATCGGACCGAACGGCGAACAGTGGCGCTTCGATCCCGATGCACCCGCTCTCACGACGATCCGCGGCTCCGCAGCCGAGTTCTGCGAAGTCGCAGCTCGTCGCGTCGACCCTGACGCAACCGATCTCGTGGGCGACGGCCCCGACGCGGCGGCTGTGCTCCGCCTCGTGCGGACCTACGCGCTGTAGCAGCGATCGTTTAGCCGGGGTCGAGCTCCGCCATGCGTGACCAGCCGTCGCCGGGCACTTCGACGTTCACGATCTCGGGCGTTCCCGCGAGCCAAGCCGGCAACTGCATCATCGCACTCTTGAAATGCGCCGAGTTCACGTGCTGCTCGCCGGCCGTGCTGTCTCGAAAGGCTTCGACGAGCAAGTACACGTTGGGGTCGTCGACGCTGCGGAACCAATCGAAGAAGAGGTTCCCCGGCTCGGCCCGAGTCGCTTCGGTGAACTCCGCGACGCGAGACGTCCATTCCTCGGCATATTCCGACTGCGCCGGGAACTTTGCGACGATGAAGATCACGCACCACTCTCCCTGCCGGGTTGCCGCGTCTCTTCCCCATCCTCACTACGAGCCGGGGTAATTCCCCAATGGGCTGAGCGGCTTGTAGTCGCCGGAATCACCAATCGACGAGTCGAATTGGACAAGGCGGAAGGTGTCGTCGAAGTCGTACTTGTCTTTGTGCAGCGAGGCGTACTGCCCGCTCCCGCGCGCTACGAACGGGCCGAGGTTGTCGACGGCGTTGACCCAGTTCGTGATGTTGAGATACTTCCCGGCCTTCTCGCCGATCGTCTTGAGGAGCGTCAAGAGCGTGCATGCGTCGTTGATGCTCCGGTACACGTCGATCGTGTTGGTGCCGGACTTGATCACCGCCGTCGGCGGGGTGGCGTCCTTGCCCGTTTCCGCCTTGTAGATGTCGGCGCAGTACTTCCAGTTCTCGCCCTGCTCCAACTCCTTCGCAGTTGGGCCGAACGCGTTGATGAGGCCCTCGTAGGGATTGGGGTCCTTCTTCGCCTGCGTCTCCTCTTGCGCGGAGAGGAGCACGGTGTAGGTATCGGAGAGCAGGGTTACGGTGGGCATCTGGCCGCGTATCTTCTCGATGAATTGCTTGGACACGGCCTCGTCGCCCGTCGCGAAGATCGCAGTGACGTCCTCGGACTTCCACTTCTCGATCACGCTGTCGAGCTGCGCCTGTGCCGACGTCGTATCGCCGGTGGTACTGATGTTCAGGAGTGCGGTTGTGCCCATTTCGACGCCGAGCGACTTCAGCCCGGGGACGAGCGCGGTCTCCACCGCCTTCTTGTTCGCGGCGCCGCCGAGCACCGCGACCTTCTTGCCGGCAAGCGTGTTCTGCTCCTTGAGCAGCTTTACCATCACGGAATCGGTGCGCTCTTGGGTCGCCCCGGCCAAAAGGAGCAGGCCCGGTGGCGCCTTGTCGATGATCGACTGCGAGATGAGGAACGTGATGAACGGCGTCTTGTGCTGCTTGGCGACGCACGCCTGCCGCGCTGCCCGACGGGTCGAAGATGAGGCCGATCAGCGCGAACACCTTGTCGTCCTCGGTGAAGGTCGTGCACGCCGCAGATGCCTGCCCGCTCGTGATCGGACAGGACGAGTGCATCACGAGCTGTACTTGACGGCCCGCGATCCCACCATGCTTGTTGATGTCATCGGCGAACGCCTGGTAGTAGCTCTCTTGGTCCCTGCGGATCGTGTCGGTGAACGCCTTGATGCAGTTGAAGTCGATCAGCGAGACGCCGATCTTCACCGTCGTGTCGGTGACGCCGGTACCGAGTGACGTGTCCTGCTGCGCGGGCGCGGTCGACGCGCCGTCGTCGGACGAGTTCTTCTTGCTGTCGCTCCCGCACGCGGCGAGGACAACCAAGACGACGACGATGAAGAGACGCAGCGCTCTCATATGTGAACCCCCCGGGCTGCTTCTCGAGAACACTAAGCCGTGGCATCGAGCCGCGGCTAGCAATCTCTGCCGAGCGACAGATCGGCGTGCGTGTCAGTCGTCGAACCGAGCGCGGTGAGGTTGAGGCGGTAACAGCCAGGCTCGTTCACGAGGAAATAGCCCGGGAACTGCGTCCGCGAGTGGTCGCCGAAAGGCCCCTTACCCCGCTCGCATGCTTCGAACGTGGTCGCGACATCTCCTGTGGCGAAGTCGTAAAACCCATCGGGTGTGTCCGGTATTGGTGCCGCGTAGAGGAGGCGCAACCGGTCGCGGTCCGCCTCGGGCACCGTCACCGTTACCGTCGCGCCGGCGTCCACAACGACGAGCACCTTCGTCGCCCGCACCCGAGCGCCGCGCCGCTGCGCGACTGGCTGCGAGCGCGCCCACGAGTCGACGAAACCAATCGGCCCGGCGCGATTGACGGGCGTGCGCCCGAGGGCACCGTATGCCGAGGTCCCACAGCCACGAACCGGGACGTGTTGCACCGCGACGCTGCCGCGAGTCGACGAGGGTGTCGGCGCGGAGGTCTCCTTCTTGCCGTCCGTGCACGCGACCGCAAGGGTTGCGAGCAGCGCCACAAGACAGGCCCTCGCGAGTCGGTTTCGCATCGCTCCACATACACCGCGGCGGCACGCTTGGTTCCCGCGCTCATTCATGGTCCGTTCGCCTTCATATCCCAAGTTGGATGGCCCACGAACTGGTCGCTGCGCGAATCGCTCGACGGCGAGCACTTCCAGGTCGTGGTCCCTGCGCTCGATTTCATCGCTGGGATCGCACTCGAGAGTGGGAACCACACCGAGGCGCTGCGCATCTTCGCCGCGACGGCTGCGATGGGCGATCGCGCCGGTACCCACGCGACCGAGTTCGAGGTCACGATGCGCGCTGCTGACCTCGACAGAATTCGAACCGCTATTGGCGACGAAGCGTTCGCGGCGGCATCGGATGAAGGCTCGCGTCTCAACACCCGCGAGACGATCGAGTACGTCACGCGGGCTCGGGGCGAGCGCAAGCGGCCGTCGGCGGGCTGGGACAGCCTGACCCCGAGGGAGCTTGCGGTCGTGCAGCTCGCCGCGCAAGGGCTGACCAATCCCGAGATCGCCGAGAAACTCTTCGTCGGGCGCGGCACGGTGAAGAGTCACCTCGCGAGCATCTTCACGAAGGTCGGGGTGCGGACCCGTGCCGAACTGGCCGCCGAAGCCGCCCGCCGCGACCTCAGCAGTTCTTAGGGACGGGCTCGCGCACGGACGAGGAGACGGCCGCGGCGTGTGTTCGGCGCGAGGTCGGCCACGTCGTCGACGTGCGCAACCGTCCAGCCCGCGGCCGCGACCCACGCGAGCGCCACCTCGCGCGTTGGGACGGTCAATACGGGTTCGTCGGGGTGTTCGCGCCCGTGGCCCATCGCACGGGACTGCTGATCGTCGGTGCTGATGCTCGCGTTCAAGACGCCGCCGGGTATCGCGAGCTCGGCCGCCACCCGTAAGAGCTCGCAGAACCAATGCTCGGGGAGATAACGCAGCACGCCCTCGCACACGAACATCGACCGCACGTCGCGCTCGAAGCCGGCATCGGTGAGGGCGACGGCGAGCCCGGGCTGGGTGAAGTCGGCCGCGACGAACGTGAGGCCGTCGGTGGCGGCGTGAATCTCCGAGAGGAGTCGGCGCTTGTCGGCTTGCGTCGCCGGGTGGTCGACCTCGAAGAACCGCACGCCCGGGCTGCGGAACCGTAACGCTCGCGCGTCGTATCCCGCGCCCAGGATCACGATTTGGCCCGTGCCGTCGGCAATCGCGTCCAGCACGGCATCGTCGAAGAAGCGGGTGCGGACCGACACGTAGTCGAGGAAGTCGGCGCGCTCCTCGCGCCGGGCCCGGTCCTCGGCGGAGATCCGGTCGACCAACCGCGTCGCCAGCCGGGTTTCCGCGTCCGGGTCCCCGGTCGGCGTCGATGGCCGCCTCGTCAACAGCGATCGCGCGCGACCGCGACTCCGGCTGCGGTGAACGACGGCGTCTCCGGGCGCACGTCCCTATCCGAGCAGACGGGACCGCCGCGCAAAAAAATCTGGCGGCAGGTGTCCTTTGGCGGAGGGGCTCTTCGTAGCTGGGGTGAGAGCCGGCACCGGGCCGGCACCACGAAAGGAGCCCCCGATGACTGCGACCACGACCTTCGCCCGCGCCCTGACCGCCCCCCGAATCAGCGCTTCGAAGTCCGTGTGGAAGACCGGCGTCGTCGCCGGATTCGCCGCCTCCGCGGCCACCGTTGCGGTCGCCGCGACCGCCAGCGCGGTCAACGTGCCAATGAGCGTCGGTGGTGAGACGATTCCGTTGGCCGGCTTCGCGCAACTGACGTTGGTCGGAACGATCATGGGCACGGTGCTCGCGGCTGTGTTGTCCCGCCGGGCCGGCCGGCCCCAGCACACGTTCGTCGTCACGACGCTGGTGCTCACGGCGCTGTCGATCGTCCCGGACGTGCTTGCCGACGCCCGGACCGCGACCCGGGTTGTGCTCGCCCTGACCCACGTGGTCGCCGCCGCGATCGTCATCCCCACCCTCGCATCCCGCCTCGCCCACCCCAACAGCTGACATCACCCAACCCACCGGGCATAACTTGCCCGGCTCACCGAAAGGACCATTCCCATGACCCAGTACCTCATGGCCGTTCACCACAGCCCCGACGCACCGCCGCCGCCGCCCGACCAGATGCAGAAGGCGTTCGACCAGGTCGACAAGTTCAACGACGAGCTCAAGCGCCAAGGCGCGTGGGTCTTCGGCGGTGGACTGCAGTCGCCGGAAATCGCAACCGTCGTCCGCACCGAAGGCGGCAAGACCGTCACGACCGACGGGCCGTTCGCGGAGACGAAGGAACAGCTCGGAGGCTTTTGGATCATCGAAGCTCCCGACCTCGATGCCGCGCTCGCATTGGCGGCGAAGGCATCGGCTGCCTGCATGGGCCCGGTCGAGGTTCGGCCGTTCCAGGACGACTAACCGAAGTGCCGGAACTTGACACCGAAACGCTTGCCCGGATCTTCCGTGAAGAGTCCGGCCGAGTCGTTCCTCATTGCGAGCGAGCGGTGGCCGGAGACCGGCTTGCCGCCCAATCCCGGCGGATGGATCACGACGACCGCCCGCAACCGCGCGATCGACCGCCTGCGTCGTGAGGCTTCCCGCCACGATCGTCATGCCCAAGCTGCGCTGGTGCACGAGAGCACCGAGCCGATCGAACCGGAGGGCGAGGTGAAGGACGACCGGCTCCGGCTGATCTTCACGTGTTGCCACCCGGCCCTCGCGCCGAGCGCGCAGATCGCACTGACGCTGCGCTTGCTTGGTGGGCTCGAGACGCCGTACATCGCCCGGGCGTTCCTCCTGCCCGAGCAGACGATGGCGAAGCGCCTCGTGCGGGCCAAGCGGAAGATCCGCGACGCGAAGATCCCGTATCGCGTGCCAAGCGACGCCGAGCTGCCAGACCGGCTTCCCCCGGTGCTCGCGGTCATCTATCTCGTGTTCAACGAGGGCTACACCGCAACCGAGGGCGACGAGCTGATTCGCGCCGACCTGTGCGCCGAAGCGATCCGCCTGGCGCGCATCCTCGCCGAGCTCATGCCCGACGAGCCCGAGGTGTGGGGCCTGCTCGCGCTCCTCCTGCTGACGGAATCGCGCCGCGTCGCGCGCACGACACCCGACGGGAGTTTGGTGCTGTTGCCCGACCAAGACCGCGCAGCTTGGGATCACGAGCTCATCGCCGAAGGACAAGCGATCGTGCGGCGCTTGTTGGAACGCAACCAGCCCGGCCCGTACCAAATCCAGGCCGCGATCAACGCTGTCCACAGCGACGCCGCCACAGCGGACGCCACCGATTGGGGACAGATTCTCCAGCTCTACGACCAGCTCCTCGCGATCGCGCCGACGCCGGTCGTTGCCCTCAACCGCGCGGTCGCGATTGCAGAACTCGAAGGGCCCGAGCCCACGCTCGCCGCCGTCGACATGCTCGATCTCGACTCCTACCACCGGTTCCACTCCACGCGTGCGGAGCTCCTCGCACGTCTTCATCGCGACGATGAAGCTCGACTCGCGTTCGATCGAGCGCTCGCACTCGCCGACAACGCCGCCGAACACACGCACCTCGAACGCCGGCGTCAATCACTTGAGGACCGCTGAGTCATGCCCCCTCATATCGCAACGAACCGCGTTGTCGACCGGGACGAGATGTTGGCCTTCCTCCGGCCGAGGCATCGCGTGATCCTGTCTACGACGCGCGCCGACGGCACGATGCAGTCGTCGCCGGTCACGTGCGGGATCGATGGCGAGGGGCGGCTTGTTGTGGCGACGTACCCGCAGCGCGCGAAGGTGCGGAACCTTCGCCGGCGACCCGTCGTATCCGCGTGTGTGTTGTCGGACGAGTGGAACGGACCGTGGGTGCAGATCGATGGCACCGCTTCCGTGCTCGACCTCCCTGATGCGCTGGAACCGTTGGTGGAGTACTTCCGCTGCATCTCGGGCGAGCATCCCGACTGGGACGAGTACCGCACCGCCATGCAACAGCAGGGCAAGTGCCTCATCCGCGTGCGCATCCAACGCTGGGGACCGATCGCAACGGGAGGATTCCCGCCCGAGCTCGCCGACAGCTAAAACACCGGCCGGTAAGCTGACGCGCAATGGATCGCGGATCGTTCCTCTACGCCGCGGACGGCACGTTGCGAGTTCGCCCCGCCGGCGGGGAGGCTCACGACGCGCAGGGCGAGGAGTGGCGCGAGGCAGGGCTTGCCTTGGCGCCGAGCCTTGGCAACCCAGCACTCACGAAGCTCGGCCCGCTGACGTGCGCGGCTTTGCTGCTCTCGCCCGAGGAGCGGTAGGCCGGATTTCAATCGAGCAGTGTGACGACCTGCTCAGGCGAGCGCGACCTCGTCGCCGGTTTGCATCGTGCCCGGCGTATCCACGACGGCGTACACGCCGGCGCACGGATACAGGCCACCGGCGACATCGATCTTGTTGTGGCGCGCCATCGTGCGAAGGATCTCGTTGTCCTTCGGCAGGTCGTCTTGGGCCAGCGTCGTCATGACGCATCGGGGATCGGGGAGCATCACTGCGAGGCGGAGGTCGTTGCCGATCTCGAGCGAGCGGCCCGGCCAGCTGTTCTCGACAAACCCGTCCTCCGCGTGTGGATGACGATGTTCATGCGGAAGCGCCGCTCGTCGAAGCGACTCTCGGGCTGGATCTCATTGAATCGGTCGAGCGTCGAGGTCGTGAGCACTGAGACGGGGAAGAGATCGAAGAACGAACCAGCCGGAACGGCGGAGGGGAGGCCGACTTGCGCAAAGAACGCGGTGCCGAGCTTCGTCTCGGTCACCGTGTCGCGGTGCCCTTCGGGATCGAGTCCCTCGATGTCCGGGTGGTACTGATCGATCGTGAAGTCGTCGGGCGCGGCTCGTGACAGTGTCACGTCGCACCCCAAGAACTTCGAGAGCGTGGCGTCGGCGTCGGCATCATCGCTGGTTACCGACGTGCCGTCGGGAAATGTGATCCGCACCGGCGGCGCTTCTTCGCCCGCGCGCGGGGCATCGACGAACGCCGCTTGGCAACCGAGCAGCTCCGACCCGATGCGTGGAGTCTTTGCGCTCAGCACCTTGCCGGTTTGCGCGTCGACGAGCGCGTACGCCGCGGTCGCCGACGAGGCCGCCCGCCGCAACTTCAGCCGCATCGACGCGCTCGGATCGCATCGACTTCACCGGAAATCTCCACAACGCCGCGATCTCGCCGACACTCTCAGTCATCGCGATCCCCCCTGCACGCTCAACGCCGACATCCTCGCCCCTGCGATTGCACGCAGCAAGCGGCCTGGCGCGGTCATGATGGCGCCCTTACACAACGCTTACGTTCGGCTGTTCGGCTCACCGCATCGGCCAACTGGGGGTCAGATCGTGCGCAGACTGCGGATGCTCATCGTGATCTTGGGAGCGGTCGCGCTGCTCGCGGCGTGCAACCCGCTTGCGTTCCCAGGCGACACGGCTTCGATCACTTTCGTGAGCACGACGACGAATGGCGGGTGGAAGTACGACTACTACCGGAACACCGCATATCCGTGTTCGGTGAGCGGCTACCAGACGTTCGTGATCGGTACCAAGGTCGGTTCGTCTGCCAGCGCTGCTCGTCCGCTGTGGGCGTTCATGCATGGCGGTGGCGCCGGTTACTTCGACGCGCAGGGTCATCCGGTGCCCGGCAACGGACAGAAGGTTGAGGAAGCCGCCTCCGCGCTGATCAGCAGGCTCACGAACAAGGGCTTGCTCGCGAACATCCGCAGCGACGCCGCCGGCTTCCGCACGTTGGCCGTGTCGTATTGCAGCCACGATGTGTATGCGGGTACCAACTCGCCTGATCCGCATAACCCGAACACGACACCGGATGGCAAACCCCGCACGACGAATGGTGACTACGCGACGAAGGCCGCGATCCAATACGCGCAAGCGCACTATCCGACGACGAAGACGTTCCTCCACGGCGGGAGTGCCGGGTCGGCTGGTGCGTATGGCGTCGCGTGGTCGATGCAGCTGCAAGGCATCCCGCCCGCAGGTGTCGTCGCCGACGCGAGCATCGTGAACGTAGAAGCGATGGCAGTCACGCGTGAGGCCGGGTTCTGCGTCGACGACAACGACCCCTCCCGCGTCGGTGCGATTGCTGCACGCGTGAATCCCGATCTCGCGAACAGGGACAACGAAGCCGACAAGCTCGTCGCGAGCGGACGCCTGACCGTGCCCCTTCTGCAGATCTGGAATCACGGCGACTCGAATACATGCGGCTCGCCTGCGATCAGCTGTCCGCTGCGCGATGGTTCGCACGTCACGATCGGGCTGACCGACTGCATCCACGAGCCGATGCGGCGAGCGATCGAGGCGCTCGGACCAACGAGCCGGTCGAAGAATTTCCCGGTGTGCGTCGACAGTGACGGCACGCCGGACTGTTCGCTGCACGTCGTCACGACGAGGCTCGGGCTCACCAACACCGATCCGTCGACGCCGGCGGACTATCTGACCGGCATCATGGACTGGGTGCACACGCGTCTCGCCGACACCTGAATTTGGGCACGTCGGGCGCATGTCGGACCTCGTCTACCGCCTCACCCCGGCGACCTGGCACGCTGGTGGCGTATGCGTGCGACGCTCGTCACGGTGCGGCCACCGAACCGGCAGCCCATCACTGTGGTGCTCGATGACCGGCTGGAACTCGGCCGCGAAGCCGACGGCATCGTCGTGATGGACCCCAGGGTGTCGCGCCGCCATCTCATCCTCGAGCCCGGCCCCGATGGCACGGTCATCGTGACCGATCTCGGGAGCGCGAACGGGACGACGCTCGACGGCCTCCGCCTCTCTACACCCACTACGGCCCGAGTGGGCTCGGTGGTCAAGCTCGGCGACACGATCGTCGACATCGGCGGCGCCGGCCCCGAGCGCCGACGAACCGGGCTTCGCACCGAGGTCGTGCAGGACTCGACCGATGGTCGCTCCTCGATCGAAGCCGTCGCCGAGTCGGTTGACCGTGCTCTCGGCGCCGAGATCCTCGGTGCAAGCGACGAGCCCGGCACGTTGACGGTCGCGTTCACCGACATCGAGTCATCGACGCAGCTGGCGGTCGCCCTCGGCGATACCAAATGGCTTTCGGTCTTGCGCCAGCACCACCAGCTCGTCAGCGCGCATGTGCGCGCCCATCGTGGTCGCGTGGTGAAACATCAGGGCGACGGCTACATGCTCTGCTTCCGCAGCGCGCGCGCAGCGCGATCCTCGCCTCGATCGGGATCCAGCGCGACCTCACCCGGACCGAGTGGTGCCCTCCCGAAGCCGAGCTGCGCGTGCGGATGGGCCTGCACACCGGCGAAGTGCTGGTCGACAACGACGGTGACCTGTTCGGCAAGCACGTCGTGGTCGCGTCGCGGATCGGCGCGCTGGCAGCAGGGGGCGAGATCTTGGTCTCGTCGCTCGTGCGCCAGATCGCCGAGCCCCGCGGCGACTTGGCCTTTGTGGAGCCGCGGGTGGTCGAGCTCCAGGGCATCAGTGATCTCGAGACCGTGTGGTCGATCGATTGGCGGGCATTCGCGCTGCAATGACGTCCGTGCCACGCGGTCTGTGTGGCAGTTTGTAGCACTTTCTTGTAGCGTCCCTGATATGCGGGCCCGCACACGCGCCCTCGGCCTCGCAGCCGTGATCCTCGCACTGACGCTCATTGGCGCCGCGTGCGGGAGCGACGACAATTCCAAGGACGCCGCGAGCAACGGTGCTACGACGACGACTGCGGCCGGCGCGGGCAAAACGCCTGCCCGGTCGATGGCTGCAAGATCACAATCACCGATGTGAAGCCCGCGGGCAAAGAGCTGCGCATCACATGGAACGCGAACTTCACGCCGGATTTCTCGAAGAACCACATCCACGTCTACTGGGACATCTATACGGCGAACCAGGTGAGCAACGACGCGGCCACGCGCGGCGTGAAGCAGGGTGAGTGGGTTCCCACCGCCGACTATCCGGAGTACGTCACGGAAGGGCCAGTGTCGACGAAAGCAAGGAAGAAGTCGACAACGGTGTGTGTCACCGCGGGTGATCGCGACCACAACGTGATCGACGCGTCGATCGTCGACTGCCGCGACGTCTCCGACCTCCTCTGACGGCCGTTTCAGGGCGCGCGTCGTGTCCGGCCTGCCCGAACGCATCTCTCGCTACCGAGTGCATTCCGTACTGGGTTCCGGCGCGTTCGGTGTGGTCGTCTCCGCGTTCGATGAAGCACTCGACAACTACGTCGCGATCAAGGTCTTGGCCGGCGAACACGCGCACGACCCGGAGATACGCGAACGCTTTGTGCGGGAAGCGCAGCTCCTCCGTCGGGTGCGAAGTGCGCACGTCGTGGCCGTGCACGACATCGGGGAGCTCGACGACGGCCGTCCCTACTTCGTCATGGATCTCGCGAGCGGTGGCGTGCTGTCGGAACGGATCGCGGCCGGACAGGTTCTCGACGCGCCCGGCGTCCACGAGCTGATCGTCACGCTCGGGGAAGGACTCGGTGCGCTGCACGCGGTCGGGGTCATCCACCGCGACGTCAAGCCCGGCAACCTGCTCGTCATCGGCGACACCGCGCCCTCGTACGGCGATGCGTCCACGACCATGCAACGGCGTGGTCTGCTCGCAAATGGCGAGCGCGTCGTGCTCGGCGATCTCGGCCTGGCGAAGGATCAGGACCGCACCGCGGCCGGACCGACGATCGTCGGCGGCACGCCCCACTTCCGCGCGCCCGAGCAGATGCGCCGCGGCGCGGACATTGGGCCGGCCGCGGACGTATACGCCGCGACGGCCGTGTTGTGGAACGTCCTGACCGGTGAGCCGCCTGCGAGCGACGCGCTGGACGCCCAGCTCGCGACCGTCCCGGTTGCGTGGCAAACCGTGCTGGCAAAAGGACTCGCGGCCGATCCGGAGGAGCGCTACGCCACGATGGCCGAGTGGCATGCGGCTGCCGATCAGGCGCTCGCGGACGCCACCGCGGGAATGGTGCCCGCGATCACCGTTGGCTTTCGCGCCGCGGCGCCGGGAACGACGTGCCCGTACAAGGGACTCGCCGCGTTCCAGCCGGAGGATGCTTCGTTTTTCTTCGGGCGCGAAACGCTGGTCGATGAGCTCGTGCGGCGGTTGCACGCGTCCCGAACGCTCGTGATCGGGGGACCATCGGGGAGCGGCAAGTCGTCACTGCTGCGTGCGGGGCTCGTTCCGGCTCTCGCGGCCGGCGCGCTTCCGGGAAGCCAGCATTGGAGCATCCTGATGTTCAGCCCGGGCGCCGACGCGCTCGATGAGCTTGCACATCAGCTCGGCCGGCTCGCGCCCGATCGTGCTCCTTCGACCGCGGATGACCTGCGCGCCGACCCGCGTCGTGCGCGCCGCCTCGTTCCTACCGACGCGCACACGTTGGTCGCGATCGACCAGTTCGAGGAGCTCTTCACGCAGGACGGCAACGCGCCGGACCGTCAGGTGTTCCTCGACGCGCTCGCGTCGCTCGCCGGGTCACAAGACGCGAGTGTTCGGATCGCGGTTGCCATGCGATCCGACTTCTATTCGATCGCCGCACACTTCCCGTGGCTCGCGCAGTGCATCAGTGAGAACCAGGTGCTCGTCGGGCCCATGCAGCGTCAGGAGCTCCGCCGCGCGATCGAAGGGCCTGCGCAACGCGCGGGTCTGCGGCTGGAGGCCGGGCTCACCGAAGCCTTCTTGGACGAGGCGGGAGACGAGCCCGGCGCACTTCCACTCGTCGAGCACGCACTCATGGAGACATGGCTGCGACGTCGGGGCACGCTGCTGACGTTCGAGGCGTTCCGCGCCGCCGGCGGTGTCGTCGGAGCGATCGCGCAGTCCGCCGAGCACGCATACGACCGGCTCGACAACGAGCACCGCGTCACCGCGCGGAACCTGTTTCTCCGGTTGGTGACCCCCGGCGAGAACACACCCGACACACGCCGCCGGCTCAGCTGGGACGAGATCGGCGACGATCCGAAGACGCGCGCCGCGATCGACGCATTGGCAAACGTACGACTCCTGACGATCGACGACCGCGGCATCGAAATCGTGCACGAGACGCTCATCCGTACCTGGCCGCGGCTGCGCTCGTGGATCGACGAGAGCCGCGACGACCTGCGGACGCGCCAACGGATTACGCAGGCGTCGACCGAATGGGATCGGCAAGGTCGCGAACCCGACCTGCTGTATCGCGGTGCCCCGCTCGCGTCCGCGCTCGATTGGAGATCGCGTACCGATCTCGTTCTTGCCGACCTCCCGGCCGCGTTCCTCGACGCGAGCCGCGCCGCGCGTGACGCCGAACAGGCCGCCGTGGCCACGGCCGAGCGGCGACGAAGGCGGGTTCGACGGATCGCGTTCAGCACGCTGTCGTTGCTCGCGATCGCGGCGGTTGCGGCGTCGGTTATCGCGTTCACCGCGCTGCGTCGCTCCCAGGACAAAGAAGCCGAGGCCGAAGACCGTTTCGCGCGCGGCCTCGCGACCCAAGCCGAGTCGATCGCCACGACCCGGCCCAAGCTCGCGCTCCTCCTCGCGGCCGAAAGCGCGGCGCGGCTGCATCCGACCGATGCCGAGGCACAACGCGCCATCGTGTTGGCACGCTCCACGCTGAGTGCTTCGGACATCGTTCCGCGCAACGAGCCGATTCCTGTCGGCGACGTGTTGACCGCGGTCCTCACCCCCGACGGGACGAGAATCGTCACCGGCGCCCGGGACGGCACGATCCGCCTGTGGGACACGGCAACCGGCGAGCCGGTCGCGACGCTGAGCGGGCTCAGCGGCGGCGTCGAAGAAGCGGCCGTCGATCCGACCGGACGCTGGCTCGTCGCCGCCGGAAAAGGAGGTCTCTGGCGTTGGGACCTTGCCGCGGGACAGCGCGAAGGCGCGCTCGTCGACAAACCCGAAGGGCCTCTGTGGTCGGTCGCGTTCTCGAGCGATGGTGCGCGCGTTGCGACCGCGTCCGAAGCCGGTGCCGTGCAGTTGTACAACACCGCATCCTGGGAACCGGCCGGCAAGCCGTTCACCGCGAACATCGACTTCCTGAGCGTCGCCTTCACGCTCGACGGTACGCGGGTGCTCGCGGGGACCGGCGACGGCCGGGTGTTCATCTGGAATATCGCGACCCACCGGCTGGACGGGCCACCGATCAGCGCGCACGCCCCGAACGACGTGTGGGAGATCGTGCCCCATCCCGACGGCGTGCGTTTCGCGACCGGCGGCAGCGACGGCGCCGCCCGCGTGTGGTCGCTGACGTCGCGCACGCTCGTCGCGAGTCCGTTCGCCTCGTCGACTGGAGGAGCCAAGGTCAAGGCGCTCGTGTGGTCGGCGGACGGGAAGGCGCTGTACGCGGGAGGGGACGACGGCCACGTGCACAAGTGGGACCTCGTGCACGGCAAAGCGGAAGATTCGTCGAAGATCGGCCATGACGACGCCATCGAAGATGCAGCGTCGTCGCGCGACGGCAAAGTGCTCGTCACGCTCGGCCACCAGGAGATACGGGTGTGGGACACGTCGAGTCGCGCTGCGGACTGGAAGCGGGGGCCCGACATCGGCACGCCGCTGTCCGGGGTCGCCGTGAATGACGACGGCACGATCTTCGCGACGAGCACCGATGACGGCGTTGTGCACGTCCACTCGCTCAGGGATGGTTCGATCATCTCCAAGTTCCGCGGTCACGCGGGCCGCGTCTTGGGTCTCGCCTTCCTGCCCGACGGGCGGCTGGTCAGCGGCGGCGACGACGGCACGCTGCGGCTCTGGAACGTGCAGTCCGGAGCGTCGATCGTCACGCGAGAACACGCGGCGGACGGTCGGATCACAAGCGTCGCCATCAGTCCCGACGGGAAGTCGGTCGCGTCGTCGAGCAGCAACGGCGTCGTGCGCCTCTGGTCGGCGTCCGACCTCGCGGGGCCTCTCGCGGAGACTCCTTCGGTGGGAGCGAGCGTGAACGAAGTTGTGTTCATGCGTTCTGGCCGGCTCGTCAGTGCCAACAGCGACGGGATGATTCGCTTCTGGAAACGCGACGGTTCCGAGGCTCGTCCCACGCTCGCGGTCGATCCGGACGGCGACGCGGTGTTTGGGGTCGCGGTCACCTCAGACAGCAAGTTCCTGGCCGCAGCTACTGCGACCGACGGCGTGACGCTGTGGCATGTCGATTCCGGTAAACGTGGGAGTGAGCTCAACGGGCAACCGGCCGATCCGCTCGACGTTGTCTTCACGGACGATGGTGAGGCGCTGGTGAGCACGAACCGCGAAGGCGTCGTAACGCTCTGGAACACACAGACCGGCCAGAGCATCGGACCCCGCTTCGAATACCACAAGGGCCAGGCGGTGTGGCGGGTCGCCGTGACCCATCGTTCCGTCGTCGTTACCGCGGGATGGGACGGCACGGTCGCGCTGCTCGACGCACTGGATCTCGATCGCGCGTGCGAGCTCGGCGCGGGGTCGCTCGACCGGCGGGCCCGCGACCGCTATCTCGGCAATCGCGAGCCCATCGGATGCAAGCGCTGAACGAAAACCGCGGGAAAGGAGTGGCATCGGGCGCGGATATGCCATGTGGGGGATGTTCGCCGCGGCCGGCCCCATGAAGATCCGTCCATGGCGAAATTCACGACCAACATGGCAAGCTCGGACGTGGCGGAAATGGTCGAATCCCAGCTCCCGACCGGCACCGTCACCTTCCTCCTCACCGACATCGAGGGTTCGACGAAGCTCTGGGAGGCGGGCGCCGACGAGACGGCGGCTTCGATCTCTCGCCACTACGAGCTGCTCGGCGCGGCGATCGCGCTGCATTCGGGTGTTCGGCCGGTGGAGCAGGGCGAGGGCGACAGCGTGGTCGGGGCGTTCTCGAACGCGTCCGACGCCGTGGCCGCGGCGCTCGACGTGCAACGTGCGTTCGCGCAGGAAGCGTGGCCCGTGGGTGGGGACATTCGGGTGCGGATGGCGGTGCACACGGGCGAGATTCGGCTGCGCGACGCGGGGAACTACTTCGGCCCGACGATCATCCGGTGCGCGCGGATGCGTGCGATCGGTCATGGCGGCCAGACGCTGATCTCGGACACGACACGCGACCTGATCGTCGACGCGCTTCCGGACGACGCCGAACTGCGTGATCTCGGGCCGCATCGACTGAAGGATCTTGGGCGTGCCGAGCGGGTCTGGCAGCTCGTGCATCCTGATCTTCCGCACGAGTTTCCGCCGTTGCGTTCGCTCGGAGCATTGCCGACGAACCTGCCTGCACAAGTCTCGAGTTTCATCGGGAGGGAAACCGAGATCGGCCTGGTGCGTCAGGCCGTGCGCGAACACCGTCTGGTGACACTCACTGGCACTGGCGGATGTGGCAAGACCCGGCTCGCGTTGCACGCAGCCGCCGACGAGCTCGACGTACACGACGACGGCGTGTGGTGTGCCGAGCTTGCCGCGGTCGGGCGTGGCAGCGACATCTCCCAGACCGTCGCGAGCGTGTTCGGCTTGCGCGAAGAGTTCGGTCGGCCGCTCATCGACACGCTTACCGAGCAACTCCGCGATCTCGACGCCGTGCTCATCGTGGACAACTGCGAGCAGGTACTGGATGCCGCGGCTCAAATGATCGAGGCGTTACTGCACGCGTGTCCGCGTCTTCGGGTCCTTGCCACCAGCCGCGAACCGCTCGGTGTCGAGGGCGAGATCGCGTGGCGAGTCCCGTCTCTGGATGCTTCGTCCGCGGTCGCACTCTTCGTCGAGCGGGCACAACAAGCCCGGCCCGGCTTCACGCCCGATGCCGAGTCATTGGCTGCCATCCAGCAGATCGCCGACCGTCTCGACGGCATCCCCCTCGCGCTTGAGCTCGCGGCGGCTCGGGTGCGCATGATGCACCCAACGCGGATAGCGGCGGCACTCGACGATCGCTTTCGGTTGCTCACCGGCGGCAGCCGCACGGCGATGCCGCGTCAGCAAACGCTCGAAGCGTCGATCGCGTGGAGCTATGACCTCCTCGATGATGACGAGCGGGCGCTCGCGCGGCGGCTCTCCGTACTCCGCGGATTCACGCTGGACGCGGCGGAAGCCGTCGGCTGTGAACACGAAGCGGACCGCTTCGGTGTGCTGGACGTGCTGGCGCGGCTCGTCGACAAGTCGTTGATCCACGTCGACCACGAACGCGCGGATGCGCGTTACCAGATACTCGAATCGGTACGTCAATTCCTTCAGGCCTTGCTCGTGGAGTCAGGCGAGGCGGATGCGGTGCGCGCCCGACACTTCGCGTTCTTCCTCGACCTCGCCGAGCAGTACGCGCCGCGGCTCGCGCTTGGTGAAGGCCCGCAGCACCTCGCACGCCTCGAAGATGAGCACGACAACCTCGACACCGCGCTGGAGTGGGGTGATACTGCGGACGCGACGGTCGACATGCTGCGATTCACTGCCGCGCTGACGTTGTTCTGGGAGCTGCGAGGGCATCTCGCAAAGGGCGGACGATGGTTCGCGCGTGTGCTCGGCGGCGACGACGAGCCGCCCACCGTCGAACGGGCGCGAGCGCTCTGGGGTGCGGCGCACGTCGCGCTGTACGGCGATGACTTCGAAACGATGATGGTTCGCGCACCACAGTCGTTGGCGATGGCCGAAACGGTCGGCGACGACTGGGCAGCGGCGCGGGCGTTGAACTCGCTCGGTTTCGCGGAAGTGCTCTTCGACCCCGAGAGCGGACGCGCCAGCTTGGCAAGGAGTATCGAGCTCGGCCAGGCGATCGGCGACGAATGGGCTGTCGCCGACGGCTGGAAGATGATGACGGTCTCGTACCTGATCGAGCACGACGAGGTGAAGGCCGCGCCCGCCCTCGCAGAATTTCGACGCATCGCCGAGGACCTCGAAAGCGGATTCTTCCTGGCGTGGTACCACGCAACGATCGGCTACTTCGCGGCACACCGTGGCGACTACGCCGCCGCGCATGTCGCGTTCGACCGGGCTGCGCATTGCTGCCAAGTCGTCGGAGACCCTTCGACGGGCGGATTGAACGAGGCCTGGTCGCTCAATGCGAGAGCAGCGGCCGGAGATCTCGCGGGCGCCGCAGCCGGGCTCGAAGCCTTGATTGCCCGAGCCAACGCGTCGGGAAGTGGCCTCGCGGTTCCCGAGGGCGTCTCCTTCCTTGCCGACATCGCGGTTGCCACCGGCGATCACCCCGCCGCGCGCGCGCCTCCTCGAACCAGTGATCGAAGCCACGTCGCGAAGACGGGCCCCCGACCTGGACGGGGGCGCTCCTCCGAGTCTTGGGCGCGGCAAAGCGGATCGCCGGCGACCTCGACGGCGCGCACACCGCGCTCGAAGAGGCCGAGGCCCTGGTGTCGCCGGTCGGCAATGAGTGGCTCCTCGCGCTGATCGAGAACGAGCGTGGGCTCGTCGCGTACGCACGCGGCGAACCGGCGCTTGCCGAGGACCTGCTGCACGCGGCGCTCAGCCGGCAAGCGCGCCATGACCTGCGGCCGGCGATCGCGCCGACGCTGGACGCGCTCGGCGCGATCGCGCTCGACGCAGAGAGCATCACCGAGGCGGTGCGTTGCTTCGCGGCCGCCGATGCGCTGCGATCCGCGATCGGGCTCGCCACCCGACCGATCGAAGAGACATCGCGCGCGCAGCGGATCGCGTTCGCACGCGACCAGCTCGGCGCGGAGACCTTCGACCAGCACTGGAACGAAGCCGCGGATCTCTCCCTCGACGAGATGATCGAGTACGTCTCGAGAGCGCGCGGCGAGCGGAAGCGTCCGACCGCGGGCTGGGCGAGCCTGACCCCGACCGAGCAACGAATCGTCGCATTGGTCGCGGTCGGCCTCACCAACCCGCAGATCGCCGAGCGCATGTTCATCGCCCGCGGCACCGTCAAGGTGCACCTCAGCCACGTCTTCGCGAAGCTCGGTGTGTCGACGCGCGCCGAACTCGCGGCGCAAGCGACGAAGCGGGGACTCGCGGAGGACTGAACGGCGCGAACTGCCGGAATCACTCTCCGACGCCCCACCAGTCCCTCGGGTCGTGTCGCGCATTTGTCGGCTTGGGTTGATCAGTTTCGCGAGCGGTCGCCG
The DNA here is from genome assembly GCA_963837155.1 of uncultured Actinomycetes bacterium. Taxonomy (GTDB): domain Bacteria; phylum Actinomycetota; class Acidimicrobiia; order IMCC26256; family PALSA-610; genus DASQHW01. The sequence continues at coordinate 605,979 of CAWIMB010000002.1, forward strand.
GTAAGGTCGACCGGCCGGCATAGGGGCGCTGTCAATGATCTCCAAGATTCTGATACGGCGGATGAGCGCGAGCGTCCTGGCCGCGCTCACGGTGTCGACCGTCGTCATCGGGGTCACGGCCGCGGTCGCGGCGGGCACGGCGCAGTATCCCGATTTGCACACGCTTGCGCCCGCGCGAGCTCAAGCTCGACCGGGCCGACGTGACGCCCGACCTGACCGGCGTCTACCACAACGTCTTGCGCTTCTCGAACACCACGTACAACACCGGACAAGGCGCGGTCATCGTCGACGCGCAGATCAACCCGACAACACGCTCCGGGCCGGCGACCCAGCGCGTCACGAACAGCGACGGCACCTTCACCGACTATCCGCTGGGCACGAACATCTACTGGCACGAGGCGCATCACCACTACCACTTCGACAACTGGGGCCGGTACGAGCTCTGGACGAAGTCGGCGTACGACGCGTGGATCGCGAGCGGGCGCACGACGGGCGCGCCGAGCTATACGGGAACCAAGACCACGAGCTGCATCATCGACGAGGAGTTCGTCGCCCGGAACGCGAACAGCAGTGCGTACGGCACGAGCTCCTGCGACGTCGACAGTCAGAACCAGATCCACATGGGACTCTCGCCCGGCTGGGGCGACACCTACGACTGGTATCGCCAGGAGCAGTGGATCGATCTCAATCAAGACACGCTCGCCAACGGCACGTACGTGCTGCGATCAGTCGCCGACCCGAACAACATGGTGTACGAGAGCGCGAACAAGGGTGACCCGACGCGCGAAAGCATCCAGGACAATGAAGCCACTACGACGTTCGCGATCGCAGGCGGCGCGATCGTCGACGGCAGTGCACCAACCGGCACCGTCTCGATCGCGCAGTCCGCGCCGTCGACCAGCACGCCGAATGTCTACGTCGATGTGATCGGGCGCGACGACGTGAGTGGCGTCAATCAGTTCCGGCTGTCGAACGACGGCACGCACTTCACGACGTTCGCGTACACGACGAGCGGTTCGGTCCCGACCGAGGTCGCGTGGAACTTGTCCGATCCCGCTACCGGTGGCACATCCGCGAACGGCATGCACACCGTCTACGCGCAAGCGCACGACTACAGCGGCAAGTGGGGCCCGACGTTCACCGACACGATCGATCTCCAGGTAGTCGGACCGCCGCCGCCTCCGCCGCCGCCGGGGTCGTACGCGCCATTGGTGAAGGGTGATCGTCCGGCGGGGTATTGGCGGCTCGGCGAGGTGTCCGGGGCGGCGGCGGATAGTGCCGGGTCGAATCCGGGGTCGTACAACGGCGCGGTGACGCGGGGCGCGGCGGGGTTGTTGACCGGTGACGCCGACAAGGCGGCCGCATTCCCCGGGACGTCGGAGAGTGTGATCGTGCCGAACTCGACGTCGTTGTCGCTGACGACAGCGGTCTCGGTCGAGGCGTGGATCAAGCCGGCCTCGCTTCCGGCCGCGGGCGCGTTCAGGTCGGTGACGTCGAAGCCCGAGGCGTATTCGTTGCAGTTCAACGGTCCGCGTTTGGAGTTCACGATCATTCAGGCGGGCGGAGTGCGCCGGCGGTTGCAGGCGCCGGCGGGAGCGATCGTGGCGGGTCGCGTGTACCACGTCGTGGGCACGTATGACGGTGCCACGCAGCGGCTGTACATCGACGGCGCACAGTCGGGAGCGGTAGCGCTGACGGGTGCGATCTCGTCGAATGCGAATCCCTTGATCATCGCGTCGTGGTCGGGATGGAACGAGTTCTTCGCCGGCACGGTCGACGAGGCCGCGGTCTATCCCGTCGCGCTCACCGCCACTCAAGTGACCAACCACTACGCGGCCGGAACCTCGACGACGCCTCCGCCCCCGGTGCAGTTGACGGTGTCGAAGAGTGGTGCTGGTTCGGGGACGGTGACGTCCGCGCCGGCGGGAATCAGCTGTGCGACGACGTGCGCGGCGTCGTTCCCGGCCGGATCGCGGGTGACGTTGAGCGCGGCCGCCGCGTCGGGTTCGTCCTTCGGTGGTTGGTCGGGCGGCGGGTGCAGCGGGACTGCGACGTGTGTCGTCACGTTGAACGCGGCGACGACCGTCACCGCGACGTTCGGCACCTCGCCTCCACCTCCGGTGCAGTTGACGGTGTCGAAGAGTGGTGCTGGCTCGGGGACGGTGACGTCCGCGCCGGCGGGGATCAATTGTGGGACGACGTGCGCGGCGTCGTTCCCGGCCGGATCGCAGGTGACGTTGAGCGCGGCCGCCGCGTCCGGTTCGTCGTTCGGTGGTTGGTCGGGCGGCGGGTGCAGCGGCACTGCGACGTGTGTCGTCACGTTGAGCGCGGCGACGACCGTCACCGCGACGTTCGGCACTTCGCCGCCGCCGCCGGGGTCGTACGCGCCATTGGTGAAGGGTGATCGGCCGGCGGGGTATTGGCGCTTGGGTGAGCTGTCGGGGTCGGCGGCGGCGGATAGTGCCGGGTCGAATCCGGGGTCGTACAACGGCGCGGTGACGCGGGGCGCGGCGGGGTTGTTGACCGGTGACGCCGACAAGGCGGCCGCATTCCCCGGGACGTCGGAGAGTGTGATCGTGCCGAACTCGACGTCGTTGTCGCTGACGACAGCGGTCTCAGTCGAGGCGTGGATCAAGCCGGCCTCGCTTCCGGCCGCGGGCGCGTTCAGGTCGGTGACGTCGAAGCCCGAGGCGTATTCGTTGCAGTTCAACGGTCCGCGTTTGGAGTTCACGATCATTCAGGCGGGCGGAGTGCGCCGGCGGTTGCAGGCGCCGGCGGGAGCGATCGTGGCGGGTCGCGTGTACCACGTCGTGGGCACGTATGACGGTGCCACGCAGCGGCTGTACATCGACGGCGCACAGTCGGGAGCGGTAGCGCTGACGGGTGCGATCTCGTCGAATGCGAATCCCTTGATCATCGCGTCGTGGTCGGGATGGAACGAGTTCTTCGCCGGCACGGTCGACGAGGCCGCGGTCTATCCCGTCGCGCTCACCGCCACTCAAGTGACCAACCATTACTCGCGGGTACGGCAACGACCGCGGCCGTCAGCGAAGGTGGGGCGGCCACAGCGTTCGCCCCACCGGAACGCATCGCCGTCGGCGGAACCTCGCCGGTCGCGACTGCGATCGACCCGGGACTCGACACCGTCTACGTGACCCGGAACGCGAGCACCGTGACCGGAGTGAGCAACGGCGTCAGCGTGATCGACGCTCGCTCGCGGCGTCTCGTCGCCCAGGTACCCACCGGCCGTTGGGCCCCGAGCGCAGTAGCGGTGAACCCCGCGACGCATCTCGTATACGTCACCGCGGCAACATTCGGTGCCATCGAAGACCACAGCGCAGTTGTGGTGATCGATGGGCGTACGAACCGGATCGTGCGCACGATCTCGGTTGGCCCCGGACCGAAGGCGATCGCGGTCAACCCGAGGACGAATCGGATCTACGTCACCGGCCAGAGTGGTACCGACTCGGGTCAGGCGCTCGCGGTGATCGACGGTGTGAGCAACACGCTGCTGGCGACGATCCCGATCGGGCCCTTCGCTCGCTACTACGACAATCCGCTGGGTCTCGCGGTCAACGCGCAGACCAACGCGGTCTTCGCGACGAATCCACTCGAGGGAACGCTGTACATCGTCGACGGTGCGCGCAATGCGATCGCGAGCGCAACCGCGATCGGGAACGAGCCCACCGCGGTCGCGGTTGACGAGACAACGAACCGTGTCTTCGTGACCGAAGCCCGGAGCGGCGCGCATGCTGTCGCCGTGGTCGATGCCGCAACCGGTGCCATTGAGAAGGCGATCTCGCTCGACGCCGACGCGCAGGGAATTGCCGCCGATGGCACGCGCGGCGTTGTCTACGTGGCGACCGGAGACGGCATGCTTGTTGTCGTCGATCCGCGTTCACGAAAGATCGTGGAGAACCTCCGGACCGGCGCGAATCCGCACGGAGTCGCGGTCAACGCTCCGGACGGCTCGGTCGTCGTTGCGAACAGTTACGACGGCAGCGTCTCACTGTTCGCGCGCTCGGCGAAGCCCTTGCGGACCTGATCTTCGTCAGCGCCGAATGCGCCAGCGGAAGTGGGCGGTATGGACCACGCCGTCGGCGGTCGCGACTTCGAGATCGCGACAACCGGTCCACGTCGGTGTTGGCGCCCACCGGAACCACACCAGCCCGCGGCGCGGGTTGGCGTGCAGTTGCGCGTCGACCGGTTCGTGCTCGCCAAGTGCTTCGCCGCTCTTGCAGTCGACGGCGACCGACGCCACCGATTGCACGCCGGTCTTCCCCGCCGCGGTCTTGAAGCGAATGATCACACTGTGCGCCGGTGACCGGATGTTGACCCGGTTCCGCACCGGCGGTCGCCACTTGAACGCGAGCTGTTGAGCGTTGATCGTGACCTTCGCTTCGACGCACCGCTGCCGGTCGTTCGTGCAGACGACATAGGAGAACGTGTCGGTGCCGGTGGATGCACCGCTTGCAACGTATCGGATGCGGTTGCCGACGACCTCGGCCGTGCCATGCGTTGGTTCATCGGCGACCGTCAAGGTTGCCGGAGCGAGGACCGCCTCGCCGCCGTGGTCGTTCGCCAGCACATCGACGTCGACCGACCCGAGCGCAGACACGGTCGCAGCGTCGTCGACGGCCTTCGGCGGATCACCGCACGAGGATGGTTCGGCGTGCCGGAACGCCTCGACCATCGCGAAGTCGCCCGTGTTGTTGTTGTTCACCGCGATGATGAGGTCGAGGTCGGGGATGATGTGAACCTCTTGGCCGAGGAACCCGATCATGCTGAAGCTTCCGTCGCCGTTCAGCCAGAAGTGACCGCCGTAGCCGTTGGAAGCGGGGCTCGGTGCGCGGACGAAGTCGACCCAGTTCGACGACAGGAATTGCTTGTTCTCCCACACGCCGTTGCGCAGGTAGAGGAGCCCGAGCTTGGCGAAGTTCCTCGTCGTGGTGTTGGTCTTCCAGCCGGCCGTCCAGTTCCCGGCCCGGTCGAAGTCGGGGTCGACGGGGTTGATGCCCAGCGGGTCGAGCAGTCGCTGGTGCAGATACGACTCGTACGTGGCGCCCGAGACCCCGGCGGTGTCGGCGATGATGCGGCTGAGCACCTGCGTGTTCCCGGTCGAATAGTCGAACCGGGTCCCGGGCGTGAACACGAGTGGCTTGGCGATCACGAACGCGGCTTCGTCGGGCTGCCCGAGCATTTGGATGACGTCGCCTTGGACGTCGGTGTAGCTCTCGTTCCACTGGAGCCCGGAGCTCATGTTCAAGATGTTTCGCAGCGTGATCGCGTGGCGGGGATCGTTGGGATCCGACCATTCCGGGATCGGCGCCCGAGCATCAAGCGAGAGTTTCCCGTCGTCGACGAGGCGTCCGATGATCGTCGACGTGAACGACTTCGACACCGAGAACGACGGCAGGATCGAGTCCGCGGTGATGCCGGGGGCGTACTTCTCGTAGACGAGACGACCGCCGTGGATGACCACCACGGAGTCGCCTCCGCCGGGGCTCGGCTTGATCATCTGATTGCCGGCGGCCTCGACCGCGGCCGCGTCGACACCCGCGGGAAGCGGAGCGGTTGGCCACCCGTTCGTCGGCCATGCCACGCACTTCAGTTGCGGGGGAAGGTCGGTTCCGTGGAGTGGGCCGCGCGGATCGAAGTCGAGCGCGAGCGCGACCGGCGGGTCGCCATCGACGACGAGGAAGCAGGTGGTCGCGACACAGTCGTGGTCGCCATCGGAAAGCTGGAGCACGCGGTGCACCGTGAGCCGCCCCGTCACGTGACCAATGCTGTTCGCCTGCAAGCTTTGCGGCTCGGAGCACTGCCCGGGCGAAGTCGGCTCCGCGGTGATGCACTCCCGCACCGACACCTCCGCGCCCGGATCGAAGCGTTCGCCGCGAACCTCGACGCGCTGACGGTCCCAGAGGCCGCGCGCCGGGACGGCACGGATGCCCGCACTGCCGGCCAACGGCGCGTCGGGATCGAAGCCGACCGGCACGTTGAACTCGTAAGAGTCTCCGCTGTAGAGCTGCACGCTCAACACGCACTGGACGAGCGCACAGTCGACATTGGGCGCGAGCAGGCGTGGGAGCGCGACGGGGACCACCGCGGGGTCGCCGTTGACATTGTCCGACACGAACCCGCGACACGTGGCGAAGTCCGCGGTGCACAGTCGCATGGAGACGAAGCTGTCTGGTTCCGCGCCTCGGATGTTGACGTCGACGATTTGCCGGTCAATGAGCCCGACGTCGGGATCGACTGAGACCGACGGCACGGGCGGTGGTGGCACCGATGGGTCGAACGAGATCGGGAGGTCGACCTGGTCGGCGGGATACACGCGCACGCGCACGACGCACGAGGCGACCGCGCAGTCGACGAGCCCGACGCGGCGGGCAATGGTGACCGGCTTCGTGAATGCGCCGTCGGCACCGGTCGAGAGGTCGCTGAGATACCGGCACGGCTGGTCCTGTTGGCCGCCCGTCACGCACTGCTCGACCTGGCCGAACGTGCTCGGGAAGAACTGCGTTCCCGAGACGGTGACCGATTGCTGGTGCCGAAGGGCGCTTGCCGGCTGAACCGCTGCGTGCGGAACCACGGGCGGATGACTCCCATCGAAGACGAGCCCGACCGAGGCGATGTCATCGAGGTTGCCGTCCGGAAGCGCCCAGAGTTGGCACCGGTTCGCGCTGCCGGCGCAGTCGGTGCCCGCGACCACGCGGCCGACCAACGCGACGCTTTCGAAATTGCCACTGGCGTCGGTCGACGCAAACCCGCTGTCGGACTCGAGACAGTTCGTCGCGTCGGTCCCGACGCATTCTCGGAGCTCGATCCCGGCGGACGGGTCGAAGCCCGTGCCCCGCACCGTGACGCTGGCCCGATCGGGAAGCGGTGTCGATCCGACGAGGGTGAGGACGGGCGGGACGATCGGCACACTGCCGTCGATGGTGATCGGCGTCGACGTCGTGTCTTCGTTCTGGCCATCGAGCGCTCGGGCCGTGATCTGACACGGCGCGGTTGCGCAGTCGATCACGTTTCCGGGGAAGCCGATGCGGCGGTGCACGCGGAGTGTCGTGGCGCCCGATCCGGCGCCGTCGAGGTCGAGCGACTCCGCCGGCCCGCACGCGTTGTTGTCCGCGCTGCATTGCTGAACGATGGCGAACGCTCCCGCCGGGCCGCCGGAGAGTGAGACCGCAACGGCCGTTCCCGGCGCGAACGGGCCGGGCTCCGCCACGGAGACCGTGAACGGGGGCGCGGCATCTGCGCGCGGCGCCGATCCAACGACGGGCATGAGCACACCCGCGACAAGCAGAAATGCAATGACCAGGCGAGAAAGAGTCCGGCGCGTCCCCACGGCGGGAGTCTCCCAGGCTCCCGCCGCGCGGCAAAGTCGTGTCTGCAGCTGGCTGTCTCTGTCCGTGCTCACCAGACGCGAGTCCCGTGTCATCCGTTCCGTCGGGCTCGGCGAATCTTCCCGCGAGCGCCGAGCAGGAGCTCGCAACCAGGGGGTGCGCGATGCGTCGGATCGTGGCGGGAATTGCCATTGCGGTCGGTCTCGGTGTGATCGCCATGACGTTCGGGCTGTCGCTGTTCAGCCGTACCGAGGATGCCGAGCGGCTCACCCGGCGCTTTCGGCCACTGATGTCCACGCAAGGGCTCGCAGGTTTGCGCACCGGTTACGACAGCCTCAACGCCGGTGCCGGTGAGTTGATCGGCAAGACGATGCCGGACTTGCAACGTCAGCTGCACATGACCGACGCCGAGTTCGCTGCGTACGTGCAAGCGCGCTTCCCGAACCTCGCAACCTTGGCGAAGGTCGGTCCCGGCACCTTGGAGTTCGTCAAGCCGGTCGTCGACATGCTCGAAGCCGACCAGCAACGCTTCCGCGACGCGGACGCAATCCCAACGAAGAACATGCCGCTCACGGTTGCGCCATGGGTATGCCTCGGTCTCGCCGGCGCGTGCCTCGGCCTTGGCGTCGTCTTGTGGCGATCGAATCGAGCGTGGGCGGTGATCGCGCTCGGGCTCGTAGGCGGAGCCATGATCGTGGGTCCACTCGCCGTGGACTTTCCGCACAAGGTCGCATCGGGCGACGAGCTCGCACGCGCCGCCCGGATCGGCCTCACGCCCAAGGTCGCGACCACCGCGATGAACACGACGTTCCTCATCGACAGCACGGTCAGCGAGTTCGAAAGCGACCTCATCCCCACGGTCGCGCAACGTCTTGGAGAAACACCGGCACAGTTCCGCGCCGAAGTCTTCGAGAAGTACCCGACGTTCGGCAAGTTCGTTGCGGACTGGAAGTCGACGATCTCGCTGGCGTCGCACACACTCGCCACCAATCAGGTCGCGAGCACGGATGAGTTTCACAACGCCGACGGTCTGCCGTTCCGCGCCGTGCCGTGGCTCTTCATCGTCCCCGGCATCGCACTGGTGGTCTCAGCCGCCGCTGCGCTCGTGCTCTCGAGGGCGAAGGGTGAGGAAGCGGTTCTGACCCCCGCGTTACCGAAGGTTGAGTTCCAGCATCACTAGCACTAACGCAGCGAACGTTTCGCGACTCGTGCCTGTGTCTCGCGCAGATCTGCCTGCGTCTGGCGACGCTGTAGAGCACTGCGACGCATCGCGAGCGCCACGACGCAGAACACCAGAGCGATTACCAAGACTGTCACGATCACGAAGGCCACCTCTCGAAGCTCTCTCGCAGCCTAACGCTGTAAGCTCATACTAGCAATCTATTTCTAGAATGTGCTTACTGCGATACGATTGGGGTCATGGCAACGACCCGCACGATCTACCGCCAATCCAAGAACAAGGGGCTGCTGCGCTCGTCGCCCGCGCTCCGTCGGGGGGAGGCCCACACGGGTGGGCTTTCCCTGCTCGCCTCGGACAAGTTGATCGAGGGCCGCAATGCTCGACGGATGAGAGGGCGAGTCCGCCCCGCGATGCGGACGTCAGTGCACGTCTTGTAGCCCGCGGAAGGATCGCAGCGGCGCCAGCGCCACCGGACGAGGCACTAGAACAGTGTCCGAGTGGTGGAGCGTGGACGGGCTACGGCGGATGCGCCGGCGCAGGGGAGCGGCCACGGCGGGTTGCTGACTGCGATCGGGCCCCGCCGGTGGGGACCCAATGTCATCGGCGTCGTTTCCGCGGACGAGATCCGCCGCCGGCCGGGTGACGTCATCCGTGTTCCTGTTGCGGCGCTGCTCGTGCTTCTCACCGCGCTGGACGCGAGCGCCTTCACGGCCCAGGACAAGCGCCTCTACAACCTGCTCATAGATCTGCCGGGGTGGTTGCACTCCGGTTGTGAGTGGCTGTACACCGCGGGAACGATCGGCACCGCCGGCGTCGTGCTCGTCGCGCTGCTCCTGACGCGGCGCTTCGGTCTCTCACTCCGGCTGGTGTCCGCGGGGATCACAGCGTGGCTCCTCGCAGCCGGGCTTCGCGGCGTCGTCGATGCAAGTGCCGTACGGACTTCGGCCGGCCTCGACCGCGGCCATGCGATACCGCAGTTCCCGGTGGTTCCTCTCGCAGTCGCGACCGCGGTGCTCCTTGTGGCGACGCCGTTTCTCGTGCGCCCGGCCCGCAGGTTGGTCCTCCTTGTCCTCTCGCTCGGAGCGATCAGCGCCTCGGTGGCCGTCGTCGGACTCCCGAGCGACATCATCGGCAGCGTCGCGCTCGGTTGGGGAGTCGCCGCCGTGGTGCACCTGATCTTCGGGACCCCGGCCGCGACACCGTCGATTCGCCAAGTCGAGGACGCGCTCCGCGACCTCGGCGTCGCCGTGAACGAATTGCACCTCGCGCCCAATCAGTTGTGGGGCGAGAGCCGCTTCGTTGCGACCGGGCCGCATGGCGAACCGGTTTCTGTAGACGTGCTGGGGCGCGACGCGGCCGACGCGCGCTTGATGGCGAAGATCGGTCGGTCGTTGCTGTACCGGGATTCCGGTCCGTCTCTCGCGTTGACGCGGCCACAGCAGCTCGAGCACCGCGCGTACCTGCTCCTGCTCGCGGCGCGAACCGGAGTTCCCGTGAGCGATGTCGTGATCGCCGGGATCGGCGGCGGCCATGAGGACGCGTTGCTCGTGTCGCGCGATCCCGGAGGGACGGCGTTCCCGCACGTCGCCGCCGAGCGGCTCACCGACGACGCGCTCGCGGACGCGTGGCGGAATCTCTCGCTGCTGCACGATGCGCGGCTGACGCACGGTCAGCTCACTGCCGACAACGTGCGGCTGCGCGATGACGGCACGACCGCGTTCGTGGACTTTGCGCACGGGTCGTCGGGCGCGCCACCCGAACGATGTGCGCGCGACCGCGTCGAATTCCTCGCGTCCACCGCTGTCCTCGTCGGCGACGATCGCGCGCTGGCAGCTGCCTACCACGCGCTCGGCCGCGATCGCCTCGCTGACCTCTTGCCGCTCCTCGAGTCCGCCGCGTTGACGCTGGCGGCGCGCCGTGCCATTCCCGACCGCAAGAAACTGCTTGCTCGGCTCCGCGAGCAAGGTGCTGCGCTCACGAACGAGGAGGTGCCCAAGCTCACCGAACTGCGCCGCGTCTCGTGGGGGAACGTTGTGATGGCGGCGGCAACATTCCTCGGCGTCTATCTCATTCTCGGCCAGTTCGTCGGCATCCACCTCTGGGACACCCTCCAAACCGCCGAGTGGGAGTGGGTTCTCGTCGCAGCACTGCTCTCACCGCTGCCGCAATTCACCGGTGCGATCGCCCTCCAGGGATCGGTCGCGGTCCCAATGCCCTACGCGCCCGTTGTCGGTGAGCAGTTCGCGAACAACTTCACCGGGCTCATCGGCGGGACCATTGCCACGACCGCGCTCGTCGTTCGGTTCTTCCAAAAGCAAGGGCAGAAAGTCGCGGTCGCGGCCAGTTCCGGGGTGTTGAACTCGCTGGCCTCCGGGCTGGTGCAAGTCGTGCTCGTCATCGTCGGGCTGATCTTCACGAGCGACAGTTTCAGTCTTTCGTCGACGGGCGGCGACAAGAACATTGGGCGTATCATCGTGATCGCCATCGTCGTCATCGGCGTCGCCCTTGGGATCGCGCTCCTCATCCCGCGACTTCGCCGCGCCGCGCGAGGAATGATCCAACCGCAGTTGCACGCCGCCAAGGACAACCTGCGCGGCATCCTGACGACGCCCCGCAAGGCCGTCATGCTCTTCGGCGGCAACCTCGCCTCACAACTGATCTTCGCGCTCGTACTCGACGCGTCCCTGCATGCGTACGGCGCTTCTCTTCCGCTGCTACAGATCGTCGTCATCAACTCGCTCGCCTCGGTGCTTGGCGGCATGGCACCGGTGCCCGGTGGAATGGGAGTGATCGAGGCGGGGCTGATCGGCGGCCTCACCGCCGCCGGCGTCCCCCAAGAAGCCGCAGTGGCCGCCACGTTCACGCACCGGCTGTTCACCGCGTATCTGCCGCCGATCTGGGGATGGTTCGCCCTGCGGTGGCTGCGCCGCAACGACTACGTGTAGGTGCTGTGTAGATGCATCCCCCCTTGAGGGTGATGCGGGAGTGCGACCGGGCAGCAAAAATCGTTGACGACGCGAGAGTCATCCAGACCGGGAGGCAACGCAAATGGCACTCGACACATTCATCGCCCATGTCGGCGTCTACGAGAGCGTCGACGAAGCCGAGGATGACTACGAGTTGGTCAAGGACTTGCACACCCAGGCCGGGCTGATCGATGCATACGACGCCGCAGTGATCGAACGCCGTGAAGACGGCAAGGTCAAGATCACCAAGAAGCACGAGACGCCGACGCGCGTCGGTGGCGTACTCGGTGGCGGTGTCGGGTTGGCCACCGGTCTGGCCGTCGCGCTCTTCCCGTTCGCGGCGATCGGCGGAGGCCTGCTTGCTGCGACTGCTGGCGGCGGCGCCGTGTTGGGCGCGGTTGCGGGCCACGCCGCGGGCGGGATGAGCCGTTCTGACCTCAAAGAGCTCGGCGAGCAACTCGACGCGGGCCAAGCCGGCCTGATCGTCGTCGGCGCGTCCGACATGGGAGCAAAGATCGAACAGTCGATGAAGAAGGCCGAGAAGCTCCAAACGAAGGAGATCAAGGCCGACATGAAGGAGATCGAGCGCGACGCGCAGGCTTCCGAGAGCGGGAAGAGCAAGTGAGCTGAGGGCGCGGCCTGGTCAGTTGGCGGCGCGTTGGCCCGCGCCTTCGCGCCGCCATTGCCGACTCCGGCTGTAGAACGCCCGGGCCTTGGGCCCCAGCCGATGCCGCAGTGTTCGCAAGAACGCGACGCGATCTGCCGCCGTGTAGAGCCGGTAGTACAGCTTGGGCGGGATCCGGGGAAGGACGGGATCTCGGCGCGCCCTGAGCAACACGAAGAACTCCGGTGCCGAAAGATGTGCGTAGCGCGCGACGTTCTCAAACCACTGCGCGCTGAAACGCGCCTCGTGTTGGAGCCGCGTAATTGCAGTGCGGCGGCGCTTCTCGTACGCCGCGAACGCAGCCTGGGGTGTGTCGTGCTGCTGGAACTCGCCGGCGAGCGCAATCGCGTCTTGGAACGCGAGCCGCATTCCCGATCCAATCGCGAAGTGCGTCGTGTGGGCGGCGTCGCCCATCAGCACCGTGTTGTCCGAGTACCAGTGTTCGTTCGTGACCGTGCGGAAGTTGAGCCACGGCAGCGCTTCGTCGTCGCGACCGATGCTGAGCAGGGGCGCGCCACCGAGTTGGTCTTCGAAGATCTCTTCGAGGACCTTCAAGCTCTCCGGCCCCGACCGCGTGTCGAGGCCAAGGCCGGCCCAGGTCTCCGGTGAGCACTCGACGATGCAGGTACTGGTGTCCTCGTCGAACGCATACGCGTGGAACCAGATCCACCCGGCATCGGTGTTCGCGAACGCGAACGTGAACAGGTTGAAAACCCTGGTCGTGCCCAGCCAGACGTACTTGTTCCGGCCGACGACCACATTGGTCTGGAACGTGTGCGGCTCGCGTTGGCGGAGGACGCTGTTGACTCCGTCGCACGCCACGACGACGTCGGCGTCGGGCAGCGGGCTCGCGCTCGTGACGTCGTGATCGAACCTGATGTCGACGCCGAGGGCGCCGGCACGCTCGGTCAGGAGCTCGAGGACCTTCGACCGGCCGATGCCGTAGCCGCCGCCGGCATGTTCGCATCGCTCACCCTCCAGGTCGAGCACCTGGCCGTGCCACGCGAATGCGCTCTCGCGGATACGCTGCGCCGTCTCGGGGTCGGCGTTGCCGAGGTCCTCGAGGAGGTCGTCCCAGAACACCACGCCCCATCCGCCCGCGCATCCGGGCGCATTGCGTTCCAGGACCACGACATCGTGATCCGGGTCGCTCTTCTTCATCAGGATCGCGAAGAAAAGGCCCGCGGGACCTCCACCGACGCAAACGATCCGCATCCCAACCCTCTCCCCAGGCCCCGAAGCGCGCTTCCGACCGGGGTCGGCCACATGCCTCATGCGTGTCGTCGTTCATTTTTGGATGACGATGAACCTGCCGCTCGTCCCCCACGTAGCGGGAGGCGGCTCGGCTGCGTACAACATGTCATGCCGCGGGAACCCTGGGTAGCGGGCAAAAACGCCCAGCATGACCTTCCTGTGAACACGTACTGCGCAACGTCTCGCGCTTCGGGCAATACGCGCTCGTCGGGCCAGGGGGCCGAACGAGCAGTTTCTCGCTCAGATTGCCGTCGGCGTGCGGGCTGCGGCAGGGGTCGGAACCTCGCGGCTTCGAGCGGTGTATGCACTGCGACGACATGGATCGGATGAGCGACGCGGAGCTCGTCATCGCCGCCCGGCAGGGCGATCTCGACGCGTTCGCGTGTCTGGTCGACCGTTATCGTCTGCCCGCGCTGCGGTTCGCCTACGGCATCGCGGGCGATGAAGCAGAGGATGCAGTGCAGGATGCGTTCGTCAAGGCGTACCGAAACCTCGGGCGCTTCCGCTCGGAAGCGGCGTTCAAACCGTGGTTGTTCACGATCATCGCCAACGAGGCCCGTAACCGCCGCCGGTCGATGTCGCGCCGGACAAGACTCGAGCTCCGGGTTGGCGCGCTGGCGCAGCCGGTTGGCGCCGGTGCCGACGAGCTGGCGGTGGCGCAAGAGCAACGACGGCGCCTCGTAGACGCGGTCTCCGGCTTGCCCGACCGTTACCGCGAGATCGTTGCCTTGCGTTACTTCGCGTCGCTCAGCGAAAGCGAGACCGCCGAAGTGTTGTCCTGTCCATTGGGAACGGCGAAGTCTCGACTGTCGCGAGCGCTCGACCTCTTGCGGGTCACACTCGGTGAGGAGGTGAGTTTGTGATCGATCTCGAGCGCGCGCTCATCGATCTGGCCGAGCATCTCGATCATCCGGCCGGCGATCAGCTCGCGGACGACGTGCGCCGCCGATGCAGCGTGCCTTCGCGCGTTGACGATCGTCGGGCGACGCGCGCGCGTGTGCTTCTCGCCGTTGCTGCGGTGTTCGTGCTGATCACGATCGCCGTGATCGCGATTCCTCCGTCCCGAGAAGCGATCGCCGACTGGCTCGGCATCGGAACCGTCCAGATCCGCCGCACCGAACACCAACCCGCCACAAACAACACATCGGGAAACCAAGTGCCGGGCCAGCCGGGTGCGCCGCGCGATCCTGACGCCCAAGCCCGGCTCGCGAAAGCGCGGGGCAGCGTGCAGTTCACGATCGCCACTCCCCGGGCCCCGGCCGCCGGCGATTTGTTCGGCGTCAACGTCGACCACCGGCCTGTCGGCGGCCTGGTCGCGCTCACCTACGAACGATTCACACTCGTCGAAGCCGCGGCGGCCCCGAACCAGAAGCCGCAGATCGGAAAGTCCCTCGGCCCGAAGACGCATCTCGAGTACGTGACCGTGCAGGGCAAGAAGGCGGCCTGGATCGTCGGCGGGAACCACGAGATCGGCTACGTCGACCCCGCCGGCGACTTGCAGCTCGACACCGTGCGCCGGTCGGGCCCGGTCCTGCTGTGGGAGCGGGCGGGAGTCACCTACCGCATCGAAGGAATCAAGACGTTGAGCGACGCTCGGAGAATCGCCGAGTCGATCGGCTGATTGGTCGGTTCCCTCGGTTTCCGAACGCCGGGAACGGAACTCGCCGATCCGGTGTCTGTTCGTCATGACGCGACGTCTCGTGCTGATCGGTGCTGCGGTGGTCGGACTCGCGACCGCAGCCGGATGTGGAAACGACCACAGCGTTACCGTCGAGCCCCGCAACGAACCGCCCGCCGCGAAGCCCGCGAGCTCAAACGGCGTTTTGGTGCTCGCGCAGTTCGACGACGGGGTTGGTCTCGTCGGGCAACGCTCTTCCGAGCGGATCTGGACCGAGCCGAAGGCCGTCGCGGCGCTCGACGGGTCGGCGGTCTTCTCGATCCGGCACGACGGCTCTGAAAAGTTGGTGCGTGTCAACCCGCGCACGGGAGCGTTGTTGTCTTCATGGCCTCTGCGCACGGGACTGTCGATCAGCGCCGTCGCGCCCGAGGGACGGTGGGTCGCGCTGACCGACCACGCCGGATACGCGAAAAGGCCGGCGAAGACCTCGACCGAGCTCGTCGTCTTCGATCCCGAGGCCGGATCCGAGAGCCATCGTCTCACGCTGAAGGGTGATCTTCGGCCCGAAGCATTCTCGGTCGACGGCAAGTTGTTGTTCGCGCTCGACAACCGCGGCGACCACTACCGCGTACAAACGATCGAGTTGGCGACCAGAGATCGGTACGACACGAGCGACCGCGACAAGACGCTTCCGCCCGAGGACATGCATGGTGCAGCCGTTCGGGGCGTGATGAGCGTCGACCGCACGCTTCTCGCGACCCTGTACCGCAACCCGGCTGACGGCGATGAGCCGGCATTCGTGCATGTCCTCGACCTCGAACATGGCTGGTCCTACTGCGCCGATCTTCCGCCGCCGTTCGGCACCGGACCGGCCGGAGGCGACGTGATCGAGCTGAGCGCGACGAACACGGTCATCGTGGCGTCAACTCATGCGTCGCGGGTTGCCGAGATCCACATCGCAAACGTGCACACGCCCGGCAACTCGCCGGTCCCGGTCGAGTTCCGCGACGGCAGCATCACGCCGCAAGGAGCCGCGCTTCGATCGCTCCCCGGCTTCGAACATGTCATCGCCGTGCTCGCAGCCTGACGGTCGACACCTCGCGACCCTGGCGGTGGTCGCGCGGCTGACCTACGGTGCGCGCGCCACACGGCGGATCGAAGGGGCTGCAGATGACGTACGTCTACAAGAACACGGGAATCGAGGTACTCGACGACTTCTTCGGCGGCAGTGCGGAACAACTGGAAGCGAACTTTGCATACGGACTCGACCTCATGAACAAGCAGGCTGCGCAGTTCTCGCGCACGGTCGAGAAGCTGGAAGAGGAACATCATGTCGACGTCGGGGGCGCCGAACAGTTCGACGCGTACTGGCTCGGGTCTCAGAGCCAGCTCGCCGGAAAGGAAGTGGCGAGGGTGTTGAGGCGCGGCTACGAGCAGGCAATCGAGCTCGCGACGAGCCTTGGCAAGCCGATCGAGACGTTCTTCGTCACCGCCGCCGTCAACGACTTCGAAGTGCACGTCTGCGAGGGCCGGTACGCCGTCACCGTGTTCATGTTCGTACCTCTCGCCCGGAAGTACGGCTCGAAGAACGCGATATCGAGGAGCTGGGTTGTTCGCGTCGGTACCCCGGACGACGACGAACAAGTCGTCCTCGATGAGCAGAAGCCGAACATCGTCAGCATCCAGGTGAGTGGTCCCAAGGTCTCGGAAACCTGACGCGCCTTCCTAGCGTGCCAGGAGCTCCTCGGATTGCGCGCGCAGGCGCAACATCCCGAGGCGAGACGTCTCCTCGACGACGCGCGTGAGGAGTGCACGCGCCGAGCGGTCATCGCCGGGACGAGCGCGAGCGCGAAGAAACCGCGCCTGCCAATACTGCGTGCGTGGCAGGAGCGCGTATCCGCGGATCTTTTCCTCGAGGGACAACGCTCGCTCGAAGTGCGCTTCCGCCGCGTCCCACTGTTCCAGCACGGTGCTGAGCATCCCGAGGTAACGATCGGCCGCGCCGGCGCATGGAAGTCCGAGCACCTCGGCCGAAAGCCAACCCGCGAACGGCGTGAGATGGTCATACAGCACGGACGCGTGCGCATGCGAGCCGCCAGTCACGGCAACCTCGGCGAGCATCGCGAGCGCGGGACCACGCGCGCCCTCACTCTCGCCGGCATGGAAGTTTCGCGCGGCGAGAAGATCCAGATTGCGGAACGCGGCCTCCTCGTTCCCGGACTCGAGCAGTGCGAGTGAGAGCGAAGCCCAGGCGTAGAGAACATCCACCTGACCTTCGGCGAGTTGTCCGGTCCCGCCGACATCGCGGAGGCGGCCTTCCTCGCGCAGAAGGTGGAACATCTGGATCCTGTACATGTCGGCGGCCCCGCGGTACGCCGCGCGCGTACCCGCGGAGCTCGCGCTCACACGAGCGAACGTCGTCAAAGCGTCCTTCGAGCAGCCCCTGCGTGGCGCGCCACTGCGCGGCGTAGACGCGGGCCGGCAGCCAGCGCATCTCCTCGCCGATGCGTGCGAGTGCCTTGATCGTCGACGCGAACGCGTCGGCCTCGCCGAGTTCCAGATGTGCGCCGGCGAGGACTCGAAGCCCGAACGCCGGCGCCCGACCACTCGCGTGCTCCCCGAGGCTCACCAACTCTTCCCCGAGCACGACCCGCACGGCGTGTTCGGTCGGTGCATCGAGACTGACCGCGAGCGCAAAGAGTGCGTCCGCAAGGGTTACCGGATCGGCGCTTTCGCGTGCGAGCGCGACCGCTTGTTCGGCGAGTGCTCGGGCGTCTCTCCCATGGAGTTGGTTGGTTGCGTACTTGAACGCTTCGAACGCCAGCAACCGAGCTCGCAGCGCCCGATCGCCGTCGCCGAGCACCACCCGCGCGTCGTCGAACAGTCGCGTGACCTCCTCGGGGAATGCAACAACGCCGTAGACGGGCTCGACGAACACGGCGACCGCGCGCCCGAACTGCGCAGGTGCACCGTTGGTCCGGGCGGCGTCGACGGCGCGCAGCGCCGCCTCCACGCCTGACAATTCATCGACATACACGAGCGCGCCCGCGAGTTCCGTGAGCAACTCCACGCGCGCCCCGTGTCGGTCGGCGCATATTGCTCGACGAGCTCAAGGGCGCGTTCGAAATGGGCGACGGCGTCCTCAAACGCCAGGTCGGCGAGCGCGTCGTGGCCGGCCTGTGTCGTGTACTCGATCGCCTTGCTCGCCCCGACCAATGGAACGGCGTGCGTGAAGTGCAGAGCGAGCTGCGCGGCCG
The DNA here is from genome assembly GCA_963837155.1 of uncultured Actinomycetes bacterium. Lineage (GTDB taxonomy): Bacteria > Actinomycetota > Acidimicrobiia > IMCC26256 > PALSA-610 > DASQHW01. The sequence continues at coordinate 624,264 of CAWIMB010000002.1, forward strand.
AGTACGGAGCGTCCCCGGACTCCTCCATCGCGGTACCCGCCCGCGCATGGAGTCGCGCGCGCCGGGCCCTTCCGCGGGCAGCGTTCAGCGTCTGGCGAATGAGCGCGTGCGAGAACGTATATCGCCCCATGCGCACGGGGTCGTGGCGCACGATCCCGGCGTCCGTTGCTTCGTCCAGCGCTTCGAGGACGTACGCGGTTGGTTGTTCAGCGGCGCGCGCCAGCAGCGCAACGTCGAACTCGCGTCCGATGACCGCGGCGAAGGCCAAGACGTCATTGACGGAGGTCGGCAGCCGGCGCAGCCGGCGCTCCACGACCTCGCGCACGCTCGCCGGCAGGTCGAGCTCACCGAGGTCGACCTGCTGTGCGCCCGGGGTCTCGATCCGGGACAAGCCGTCGGTCTCCATCAGGTGTCGCAACAGTTCTTCCAGGAAGAACGGATTCCCGTCGGTTTCGCGGTGGAGCGCCGTGACGAGCGCGCGCCCGACCTCGTGCCCGGCCCGATCCATGAGAAAGTCCCCGCTCTCCTCGGCCGAGAGCCCGGCAAGCGTCACGCGTGCAACGTCCGGCTCGCGGCGCAGATCCGCGAGCAGGTCCGAGAACGGATCGCCTCCTTCGAGGTCGATATTGCGATAACACGCGAGGATCATCAGGGACGCGCGCGGCGCATACCGGATGAGATGCCGGAGGAGGAGCAGCGTCGGCTTGTCCGCCCAGTGCAGGTCGTCGAGGACGAGAAGCATCGGCTGGGTCGCGGTGATGCCCGTCACCAACGTCGTGATCGCTTCGAAGAAGCGGTAGCGCTCGGCCTCGGCGTCGCCCGAGATCAGCAGAGAGGGTTCGAGCACCCGGCCCAAGAGCTCCGGAAACACGCGAGCAAGATCTGATTCCAAACCATGCAGACGCTCGCGCAGCACGGATGGCGCGTAGGCGTTGATGCAAGGGCGCAACGCCTCGACGAATGGCTGGTAGGGAACGATCGCCTCTTCGTCGCAGCGCCCGTAGAGCACGGCCCCCCGCTGCGCGTAGACCCGTCGCGACAGCTCGTTGGCGAGACGGGTCTTTCCGATGCCGGGCTCCCCGCCGACGAGCGCAATCTGCCGGACCCCGGTCGCCGCATGCCCCCACGCGCGCTCGAGGCGTTCGAGTTCGATCGCGCGTCCGGCGAGCTGTTCGTCGTCGAGCGCAAACGATGGTCCGGGAAGTACGAGGTCGCCGGGAAACGCATCCAACGACTGAAGCGGCGGGAACTCCGACGGTACGCCCGCGATCGCCAGCTCATGCACGCGCTCGAGGCTCATGAGCCCGCGCAGACGATGCTCGCCGAGATCCAGCAACGCGAGACCTTCCGGAAGCACTTCGCGTACGAGCTGCGCGCTGACGTGCGACAAGACGACCTGGCCGCCATGGGCGGCGGTCATCAGTCTGCTCGCACGGTTGAGGGCGGGGCCGAAGTAGTCGCCGTCGCGCTGCTCGGCGCTCCCGGTGTGGATCCCGATGCGAGCGCGCAGCGGACCGGTCTCACCCCACGCCTCCGAGGAGAACGCCCGTACCGCGTCCGCCGCGGCTGCGACCGCGTCGATGGCCTCAGTGAACACGGCGTAGACGCCGTCGCCGGTTGATTTGACGATCACGCCGTCGCGCGCGTCGATCGCCTTGCGCAGGATCGCGTCATGGCGTGCCAACGCGTCCCGCATTGCGTCGGGGTGTTCTTCCCACATCCGCGTGGAGCCTTCGAGATCGGTGAAGAGGAACGTCACCATCCCGGACGGCAATTCGCTCACGCACCACCCCTTGTTCCTGCGCGAGCAAAGCTAGTGCAGCCCCGACCGGAGCCGTCACCCGCCGAACGCGTTGATCACCCCTGCGAAGCACTCGATCGGTCCGGTGTCCGCGAGGTCCGGAAGGCTGACGATCGCCGTCTGTACGCCGGCGTCGCCGAGCGCTCGAAAGCGCCCGATCTGGTCGGAGACCGTGCCCGCGTTGACGCTCGCGGCATAGCGATCCGCGCTCTGCCGGCGCGGCCGCAATCGCTCGATATTGGCGCCGACCTCGCTCGCGTCGCGTCCCACGAGGGTTGTCGAGAGCTGGGTCACGGCAACCGATGCGCGCTCGCGTCCAAGAGCATCACAGTGCTCATGCAGCGCGCGCACCTTCCGTGCGACAACATCGACGTCGCCGATGATGTTGCACGCGTCGGCGTACTGCGCGGCAAGCCGCAAGGTGCGGTGTTCGCCGTTGCCGCCGACTAGGAGAGGAATGCGTTCCTGCAAGGGACGCGGATAGCAGAGCGCTTCCGGTACGTGCAGGACGCGACCTTCGAATGCGGGAGTTCCCTTGCCCCAGAGCAATGGCAGGAGCTGCAACGCGTCCTCGAGCACCGCGTAGCGGTCGTCGACCGTCGGGAACGGCAATCCGTACGCGCGGGACTCCTTCTCGAACCATCCGAGCCCGATGCCGCATGCGGCCCGCCCACCGGAGAGCACATCGAGCGTGGCGATGATCTTGCCGAGGTGTGCGACATTCCGGTAAGTCACGCTGGTGACGAGCGTGCCAAGACGCGCGTGCTGGGTGACGCCGGCAAGGTACGCAAGCGCCGTATAGCTCTCGAGCATGTCGTGCCACGCCGGTCCGAACATTGGGATCTGCCGGAAGTGGTCCATCACCCAGATACTCGTGAATCCCGCCTGCTCGGCGGTCGCCGCGATCGTTGCCAATCGACCGCGGATCTCGGCCGCGCCGCCCGGCCACGAGTAGGCCGGGAGCTGCAGTCCGAATTGCATGGCCAACGGCTCGTTCGCCTGACGAGCGACGAGGGGCGCCGCCTGTGCGATCTTGCGGGGAGCGGTGCGCACTGGTGTCGGCTCGAGGAGCAGGTCGTATCCCTCCCGCTCGAGTTCCGGACGTTGGGCGCGGAACTCGCGGACCTGTTGCGAGAGCACACGATCGGGTACCGACTTGCCGGCCTCGCGGTTGCGAGCGCGGCACTCCGCCAACGTGAACTCGAAGGCGACGCACACGGTCGACAGGTTTTGCTTGCGTGCCATGGCCAACCAGTTCGCCCGTCGAGTTGCGTCCATCCCGAGCGTGTCGATGACGGTCGTGAGGCGACGGCGCACACGATGCGCGACCACTTGTTCGAGAATTGCGAACGCGTCGTCGCTCGCCGCGAGATCGTCCTCGCTTTCGCCGACGATCGCTCGCAAGCGATCACTCGAAACGATCTCCTCGGGGCGGAAGTGGGCCTCGGCCCACGTTGTCTTTCCGGCACCCGATGGACCGACGAGCAGCACGAGACACGGCGACGGCAACACGACGTGATCGGGAGTCTCCGCCACGAGGACGAACGGTAGTGGTGCCTGCCTCCCGCGTGATGGCCGGTGCGCCACCTTGCGCTTTGACCGGGTTCGCGCTCCGATGACGACGTGAGCGGGGTCCTGTATCGCTTCCGCGGTGAACTGCGCACGCGTTGGCGCGCGTGGTTCGCGCTCGGGATGCTCGTGGGCGCGGTCGGCGCGACCGTCGTCGTACTCGCCGCGGGCGCGCGGCGTACAAACTCCGCACACGACCGGTTCCTGACGGCGCAGCGAGCGTACGACACGCTGATCGAGACGCAGTGCAAGGCCACGGGCCAACCGGACCGGGAAGGGACGGGATCGATTGCAACCTGTCATGAGAAGATCGCACAGCTGCCGGCGGTCGCCGACGCGACAACCGTCACTGACTTTCCCGCGTTCGTAGAGACGGCCGGCGGCCGGCCGCTGCAGCCGGACGCCGGCGATCCGTGCTACTCGGGGCCGGGGCAAGTCGCGGTTGTCAACGACGCGTCCGGGCGCTTCGGCTCGACGATCAATCGGCACCGGTTCGTCACCGGGCGCCCCGCCGAGCCTTCGGCAATCGACGAAGTCCTGATCTCGCGTGAGACCGCGCGCCGACTCCACCTCGGACCTGGAAGTGAGCTCGGTATCCGTCTGTTCGGGGGCGCCGACTGCGGCGACGCTCCGAGGAAGTGGCGTCCACCGGTGCGTGTGCGCGTTGTCGGCGTGCAGCTCAGTCCCGGGGAAGTGCGTCCGCCATCGGGGTTCTACCTGGAGTCGATCGGCGTGACCCCCGCCTTCGTCCGCCGCGGCCGGTGCGGTGCCCGACCGGCAGGAGCATCTCGTTGTTCGGCTTCGCGACGGCGTCGATGCCAAGACGTTGCAAGCCCAAGCACGGGACGCCAACGTTTCGGTATCGGTCGCGATCGCGCAGGTTGACACTTCGGAGGCGGTCGATCGCGCGATCCGACCGAGCGCGGGCTCGCTTGCCGTCCTCGCCGTGCTCACCGCGTTCGCAGGCGCCGCGGTTCTCGGACAAGTACTCGTGCGGCAAGCATCAGCGGACTCGGTTGACGAGCTCACACTTGCCGCGCTCGGCATGGGACGCAGCCGGCGCATGCTTCTCGGTTTCCTCCGCGCCGCGTCGGTAGGTCTCGTCGCGGCATTCCTTGCCGCGGGGCTCGCCGTCGCAGCGTCACCCATCATGCCGATCGGACTCGCGCGCGACGTCGAGCCGAGCCCGGGATTGGCCTTCGATGCGGCGGCGCTGGGGCTTGGCGCGGTCGCGACGTTCGTCTTCGTGCTTGCGGTGTCGGCGATACCGGTGTGGCGCCTCGCGAACTCGACTGGTCGCAGTCGCGCGTGGGAGGCCGCGACGCGCGCACGCATCGCCAACGCCGCCGCGCGCGCCGGGTTGTCGCCGGCCGCAGTGTCCGGGGCGCGGCTCGCGTTCGAGCGGGGGAGCGCGGCGAGAGCAGTGCCGGTCGTGAGCAGCTTCGCCGGCCTCACAATTGCAGTCGCCGCGGTCGTCGGCGCGCTGACCTTCGGCGCCGGCCTCACCCATCTGCAATCGAGCCCGCGGCTGACCGGCTGGAACTGGGACATCGTGCTCGGGTATCCGGATACCGAGACGTTTGCCGAGCGGGTATCGGAAGCAGACGCGCACGCGCGTGCCGACCGCGCGCTTCGCGGACAGCCGGGTGTGACCGACTACGCGACGGGAACCTTCTGGCCGGTGTTCTTCCAGGGTCAGCCCATTCTCGTCGGCCCCAAACGCGTGGAAGTCGACAGCCCGATGGCATTCGACGGCGCCGCGCGTTTCGGCCCGACGGTCATCTCGGGGCGCAAGCCGTCGGCGGTGGATGAAATCTTGCTCGGCCCCGAGTCACTCGCCGCAGTGGGGGTTGACATCGGCGACGAGGTCGAGGTCGTCGGCCAAGGCACATGGGACGAGCCGGAGAGGATCACCTCGACGCGCGTGCGCGTTGTCGGGACGGGTGTCATGCCGCTCGCCGAGCGACTCGGGCGCGGCAGCGCGATGACGCTCGACGGCCTCGCCCGGCTGGCTCCGGGTCTGACCGGTTCGGCGTTGTTCATTCGCGTGGCGCCCGGCACCGACCCCAACACGGTCGTGGACGCGCTTGCACGCGCCTTTCCTGAAGAGCCGCGCGACTCGATTCAGTTTCTCGGCATCGACCAGGTGCCTGACCCCGCACTGAACCTCGAACAGATCGATTCGGTGCCATGGTTCTTCGCGGGGGTTATGGGCGTAATGGCAGCCGCCGTCCTCGCGGACGTCCTGGTCACCGCAATACGCGCGCGTGGCGGCGAGACCTCGCGGTGCTGCGCGCGGCTCGGATTCTCACGAGCCCAAACGGTGCGGACGGTCGCGTACGAGTCGACGATCTACGCGGTCGTCGCGCTGCTCATCGGCTCACCGATCGGCATTGCCGTCGGACGGGTTGCGTGGCGCGCCTACGCCGACGGTCTCGGCGTCGTGCCCGAATCCGTGACGCCCTGGATCGCGTGGGGGCTCACCATCGCCTGCACGGTCGGCATCGCGCTCGCGATCGCGATCCGACCGGCCTGGAGCGCAGCGCGTCTCCGCCCGGCAGCGGTCCTCCGCACCGAGTAGCACTAGGCGCCGAGGACGTGGTGTGCGACCTTGCGCACCCCCTCGGCGACGTCATCGCAGTCGCGTTCGGTGAATGCGGGACCGATACCGACCGTGACCGAGCGGGTCACAAGGTCCTCGGTGCGCGGGCACAGCCCCCGCGGGTACTCCGCTTGGCTCGGATGCTCGGCACAGTTCCACGGTCCGCCCTTGTTCGATGCGGTGCGGCGGGCCGCGACTGCTGGGCTCGCATACACCGGCAGGCCCTCGTACATGCGCGCCGCGGGAACGCCCTCGGCTCGCAGCGCGTCCACCATCCGGCACGCGAGCGCGGCGTCGGATGCGAACCACGTGATGCTGGAACTGCCGGAACCTTCCGGGTCGGGGAGTCGCCGCGGCGTCAGGCCGGCGATCGGGCCGATCGCCGACTCGATCCGCGCACAGTTCGCACGCATCGCGGCGAGAAGTGCCGGGAGCCGGGCGAGCTGCACGCAGCCGATCGCACCGGCGAGCTCATTCATGCGCAGGTTGTCGCCGACGAAGGGCTCACCGCGCTCGGGTCCGCGCGCGTGCCGCGGTACTGCGTGACGAACTGCCCGCCCTGGTCGTGGAACCGTGCGGCGCGGACGTACAGATCCTCGTCGTCGGTGAACACCATCCCGCCTTCGCCGGTGGTGATGTTCTTCGTCTCCTGGAACGAGACCGCGCCGAGCTCGCCGAGCGTGCCCACCGCGCGCCCGTGGTACGTCACACCGATGGCTTGGGCGGCATCCTCGACGATCGGGACGTCACGCGCCCGCGCGAGCGCGAGCAACGCGTCCATCGCGCAGGCGACGTTCTCGAGGTGCACGGGCACAACCGCCGCCGTGCGGGGCCCGATCTTGCGGGCGACATCGTCGACATCGATGGTGAGCGAATCGTCGACCTCCGCGAACACGGGTACCGCGCCTGCATTGACGACGGCACCAACGGTCGCGATGAACGTGAACGCGGGGACGATCACCTCGTCGCCGCATCCGACACCCAATGCCGCCAGTGCGCACCGAAGCGCCGCGGTGCCGTTCGCGGTCGCCAGCGCGTAGCCGCACCCGAACGCGTCGCAGGCGGCTGCTTCCAAGCCGGCGACGCGCGCGGGTGTGCGACTGCCGTGGTAGCGGAACAGTGTGCGGTCGCGCAGAACCGCGACCACGGCGTCGACCTCCTCGTCGCCGATGAGGTCGACGCCTTTGCCCAACGGCGGGAAGCCGCGCCGCACAGGCGTACCGCCGTCGATGGCCAGCCGATCGGTGAGCATGCCGAGACGGTAACGTGCTCGGTGCGGGATCTGGAGGGAGTCATATGGGCGGCACGGTTCGAACGTGCGCACTTGTCGGCGTTCTCGCCGCGATCGCGGCCGGCTGCGGCGGAACGACCCACCCGCGGTCGGCGGCGCCACCGGCGACAGCGACGGTGACGACCGTCGCTCCGACGACCACGACGACGATCGAGGAGCCGAAGCCGTACGACCCGACCAAGCCGATCGACTTGGGCGGTGTTCCCGGGGTCACGCACGCGGAACAGGCGCGGGCCGAGAAGTTGGTCAGGGCAACGCTGGCTGACCTTCCGAAGTACTCGGACCCGGCGAAGGCCGAGCTCGACGGCTTCCACAGCATCGGCGACGCGCTCACCGGCGACGAGCACCTCGTCAAGTGGTCGTACGTGAACGACGGCCACATCCTCGACCCGAACCGTCCCGAGTCACTCGTGTACGAGACGCGCAACAACAAGAAGACTCTCGTTGCCGCGATGTTCATGATGCCGTTTGGCAGCCGGTTCACCGACGTGCCTGACGTCGGCGGCAAGCTCACGCAGTGGCACGTCCACGACGACCTCTGCCTCACCGACGACCCGGACCAGAAGGTGCTGGCCGGATTCACGTTCGGGGGCCAGTCGTGTCCGCAGGGAACGACGAAGGCCGGCAACACGCCAATGTTGCACGTGTGGATCGTGCCGAATCGGTGCGGGCCGTTCGCTGCACTGGAGGGCATCGGCGGTGGGCAGATCCCGCCGGGCGAGACCCGCCTGTGCGACACCGCCCATGGGGCAACCAGCTCATAGTGCCCGCGGTGCCCCGTCACCGATACTGGGGCATGAGGTCGCACCGTCATTCTTCGTCGCGGTTCCGCCTGCTCGTTGGGCTCGCCGCAGTCTGCGTGTTCGCAGGGCTGGCGCCGGTGACGCGCGCCGGCGCCGCCGACAACGTGTTGCACGTCGGCGCGGCACGGCTCGACCGGCCCACCCTGCTCTCGCTCGGCGTGCAGCTGCTCGTCACCGGTGATGACGATCATGACGCCCAGGTCGCGGTTCGCTACCGGCCGAGCGGTACGACGACGTGGAAGCCCGCGCTCTCGCTGTTCCGTGTCCACCCCGATGATGTCGTCGGTCGCACGGTGCCCGATCAGTTCGCCGGCAGCATCTTCGATCTCGCAACCGCGACCGCATACGACCTCGAGTTGCACGCGACCGACCCTGATGGCTCGGTCGACCAAACGCTCGTACTGAACGCGACGACGCGGGCCGTGCCGGCATCCGAGCCGCAGCATCCGTCACCGAAAAACGTGCAGGACGCGGCCACGTTGCAGGCTGCCCTCAATGCCGCGCGGCCCGGCGACGTCATCAACCTCGACCCCGGCACCTACCGCGGGCAGTTCGTCATCACCGCGAGTGGCACCGCCGCCGACCCGATCGTGATCCGTGGCGCGAGCCAGGACACGGCCGTCCTCGACGGCGGCGGCTGCTCGGGCTGCAACGTCATCGAGCTGTACGGCAGCTTCGTACACGTCGAGCGGCTCACGATTGCCAACGGGGAACGCGGCATCCGATTCCAAGGCGCCGGCGCCGAAGCCAACGTGCTTCGCCGCGTGCACATCCGCAACGTACGGCTCGGCATCGGCTCCCGGGAAGATCAACGCGACTTCTACCTGTGCGACAACGTGCTCGAGGGCCGCTTGCAATGGCCTCAGGCCTACGCGGACGACAACGGCAATCACGCCGACGACGACGGCATTCACGTGGAAGGCAACGGCCACGTCGTGTGCCACAACCAGCTCTCGGGCTTCGGCGACGCAATGAAGATCGGTGAAGCCGGGTCGCGCGCCGACGACTTCTACGGCAACGAGGTGCTCTCCGCGTACGACAACGCGCTCGGAGTTCGACGGCAGCGAAGGCAATGTGCGCGCCTTCCGCAATCGGTTCACGAACACGTACGCGCCATTGAGTTTCCAACCGGTCTACGGCGGACCGGTGTATGCAATGCGGAATGTCGTCGTCAATGTCGCGAACGAGCAAATGAAGTTCCACACGCTCGGTACGGTCCCCCCGCAGGACCCGAACGGCGTGTTCGTCTACAACAACACGTTCGTCAGCCCCGACCAGGCGTTGAATCTGCAGACACCGGCGACCAGTCACCACTTCGTCATTGCCAACAACCTCTTCGTCGGCCCTGAGACCGCGGGCAGCCGAGTCGTCGACTGGTCGGGCGCCATCGACGACGGCACGTTCGACTACAACGGCTGGCGTCCCGACGGCGTTTTCGATTTCGACGATGCCGGCCGTTGGACGAGCTTTGCCGCAATGCACGCCTCGGGTGTGTTCGAGGCGCACGGCGTGTTGCTCGCCCCGCCGGTGTTCGCGTCCGGGCTCGTGGCACCGAGCAGCTCGCGGGTCACGATGCTGCCACCCGACGCCACGCTCGCAACCGGTTCGAACGCGATCGACAAGGGTCTCGTGCTCCCGAACGTCAACGACCGCTTCAACGCGTCTGCGCCGGACCTCGGTGCGCTCGAGCGCGGCTGTCCGCTGTTGCTCTTCGGCGTACGGCCGAGCGGCATCGACGAGACCAACGAGCCGTACGGCTGCGGCGGCCCGACGATCACAACGCCGTCGACGGTTTCGATTCAAACCACCACGCTCACTCTGAAGGACGGCACTCCCAAGGCGCGCAAGATCACGTTCAAGTCGTCCACGAAGTCCGATCCGATCGTCAATCGGGTCGCGCCGCCGGTACGCGGCACGGCAGGCGACCCGACGATCGTCGGTGCGACGCTGACGGTCTACAACGCGGCGGGCAGTGGCGAGAAGGTCGTCGTCGCGCTGCCCGCGCCGGGCTGGTCGTCATCCAGCCGCGGGTACAAGTTCAAGGGTGCCGATCCCAATGGCCCGATCGCGAGCATCGACGTCCGCGCGAACCAGCTCAGCATCGGTGGTGGCAAGGCGAACTGGGCGTACACGCTCAACGAGCCCGCGCAGGGCCGCATCGCGTTGCGCCTCGCGCTCGGCACCGGCGTCGAGTGGTGCGCGGCCGCAAACGCGAAAGTGAGCGGCAAACCGCCGTCGACCGCGGCGAACGATCGCGTCAACCTCTTCGTCGCCGCACCCAAGTCACCGCCGCCGTCGACCTGCCCGCCGGTGCCGTAGCCCCGGCGGGCAAGGGGTCAACAGGTTCCGACGGACGGTGCGGGAATGCTCGGTGGGGTCCCGAAGGCCGGGCTACTGAAGTCGAAGAACTCCAGCATCGGGTTGGCCGCGGCGTCGCGGGCGGTGAGCGGCGGCAGTCCGAACCGGTATTCGAGGAACGACAGGATCGACGTGTGGTCGTTCACGACGTGCGACACGAAATGCGACTTCGAGTACGGCGAGATCACCGTCGCCGGCACGCGGATGCCATAGATGTTGAACGCGCCGGGCGTGTCGCCGCCCTGAAGGAGCGGGGCAATGCCGTCGGGCGGCACCGCGGCCGGCGGCGGCACGTGGTCGTAGAAGCCGCCGTGCTCGTCGTAGGTGAAGAACATCGCCGACGTCGACCAGTTCGGGCTCGCCATCAGCGCGTTCGCGACATCGGCCACGAACCTCTGGCCGATCTGCACGTTTGCAGGAGGGTGCTCGTCGTTCTGGCCGGTCGGGTCGAACAGATCCGGGTCTATGAACGACACGTCGGGCAAGGTGCCGTTGGCGGCGTCCGTGAAGTACCTCGCCATGTTCGATATGTGGGCGGAAGCGCGGTCCTGGACGTACTTGAAGAACATGCCACCGTACGAGATCGGGTACTGCGACGAGTAGATCCGCCACGTGATCGAGTGCTCGTCGAGCAGCTGGAAGACAGACCGCTGTGTCGAGTTCCCGAAGTCGTTGCGAATGTGTCCGAACGACGTACCTGCGAGCAGGTACAGGCGGTTGGGATACGTCTGTGTCGGCGCAGAAGCGAAGTAGCGGTCACCGGTCGCAAACGTGTTGTCCAACGCGTAGTAGTAGGGCAGGTCGGTCTGATCGTAGTAGCCCATCGTGCGGCTGCCGTTGGGGTCGGCCCCGTTTACGTTCGCGGCGGTGAACCCGTCCATCGCTCCGCCGTTGATCTCGGCATGGGTGCCGTTCCAGCTGTGGTCGAGGTCGGCAACCTCACAGAGGCTGGTCTTGTGGAACGGCACGATGGGCGGCCCGCTGAGGTTCGTCGGGTCGGGGTTGCCGGTGTTGGGCTCGGGCTCGTACGCCGGCTGTCCTTGTCCGTTGAGCTGACCGAGGTAGTGGTCGGCCGAGCGGTTCTCTTGCATCAAGACGACGATGTGATCGACCGGCAGGTTGTTGGGGTTGGCGGGCTTGACGTCGAACGTCGACGTGCCGCCGGCGCCGGTGAACTTGAAGCCCCGGTTGGCGCCGCCACACATGCCACCGGCGACGGTGTCACCGACGACGTGCAGCTTGGTGTCCTCGGCAAAGTAGGAGCCGGTCCCCGGTGCGCCGGGTCCGTTGAGGTCCAGCACGATGTTGCTGCCGTCCGCCGCGGTGGCGGATGCGAGGGTGAGCTTGCTCGACTTCAACGAACCGCCGCTCGCCTTCCAGTTCACGGTGACGGTCCCGGGACCGAAGTTCGTGGTCGTGCAGCTCGCGGTGGCCGGCGTCGTCTTCGCGGTGAGCTTGCCGCCGGTGACGGTCACCGCAGAACTGCCTGTTCCGCCTGTGCACGTGAGCTTGGCCGAGACGACGATCTTCGTCTTCGCGGTCGGCGTCGCGGTCAGCTTGGGGCTGAACCTGACGGTGCCCGTTGCCGTGCAGTGGACCGTGCCGGCACCCACGACGGCCGCGGCGGCCGCGGCCGGGATGGTTGTCGCCGCCAGCACCGATGCCGTCGAGCGCGGCGGCGAGCCCCGCGATCGCGCTTCGTGTCTTCCACGTCCCCCGCATGACCACAGCCCTTCCGGCGCACAGCGCACGCCCAGGGTCGGAGACGCTAACGGGTGAACGAAAGGTGTCTCAAGGGTTACGTCCGGCCGACGTTTTACAAGGCGTGCGCAGCGGAGCAGCAGGGACTACGAATAGCGCCATGGGCGACACCGTGCGCTACGAGCTCGATGGTCACGTTGCGACAATCACGTACAACCGTCCCGAGGCACTCAATGCCATCAACGGCGAGATGCGACGCGATCTCAATGAGGCGTTCGCCCGGTTCCGCGACGAGGAGGACGCTTGGGTCGGGATCGTCACCGGCGCGGGCCGCGCCTTCTGTGCCGGTGCCGACATTCGCGGCGACGGAAACTCCGCCGGTGACTTCCCGGGCACGTTCTGGGAGAAGCCGACGCAGAACTCCTTCGAGAGCGGTTGGGAGATCTTCAAGCCGGTGATCGCCGCGGTGAACGGCCATTGCCTCGGCTACGGATTGACGCTGGTGACATGGTGCGACTTCGTCATCGCGAGCGACCGCGCGCAGTTCGGCTTTCCCGAAGTGCGTATCGGCGTGCCGACGATCGTCGGCGCGATCCGGCTGCCGCAGCGACTGAACTGGCAGTACGCCATGGAAGTGTTGCTCACCGGAGAGCGCTTCGACGCGACGCGGGCCAAGGAGATCGGGCTCGCGGGCTGGGTGGTTCCGCACGACGAGTTGATGACCGAAGCCCGCGCGCTCGCGGACCGACTCTTGCAGGGTGCGCCGCTCGCGCAGCGCGTCATCAAGGAAATGGCGATGCGAGCGCAACAGCTACCGATGCTGGAAGCCATCCGCTTCGGCGAGACCATGCGCAAGGTCGCCGGTGCAACCGAGGACGCGCGTGAAGGCCTGCGGGCCGCAGCGGAGCGTCGTTCACCGGAGTGGCACGGCCGCTGACCACTCGAACTTGCGTGACGTACTCGGGGCGGTTTCACGCGGTGGCCGCGACAAGTTCGTTGAATCGTTGGGCTGGAGTATCCCATCCGAGGGTCTTGCGGGGTCGACGGTTGAGCTTGATGGCGATGTCGTCGAGGTCGTCTTGGCTGTAGGGCGACAGGTCGGTGCCTTTGGGGAGGAAGCGTCGCACGAGGCCGTTCCAGTTCTCGTTGGTGCCGCGCTGCCAGGGTGAGTGCGGATCGCAGAAGAACACGTCGATGCCGGTGGCGACGCGGAACTGGACGTGTGCCGCGAGCTCGCCGCCCTGGTCCCAGGTCAACGAGCGGGCGAGATGGGTGGGAAGTCGGCGCATCGCGATTGTCAGGCGTTCGGCGACATGGGCCGCGGCGCGCTCTTCGATCTTTACGAGCATCCCCATACGGGTGCTGCGTTCCACGATCGTCGCGACGGCGCTGAGACCGTCTTTGCCGATCACCAGATCGCCTTCCCAATGGCCGGGCACGGCTCGGTCGGCGGCCTCGGCGGGCCGCGCGGCGATGTTCACCATGTCTTTGATGCGCGCACCCTTGGCGCGTGTGCCCTGGCGTGGGTGGCGGCGCACACGACCCGACGGCAAGCACGCCAACAGTTCTTTGCGTAGCTCGCCTTTGGCCTGCACGTAGACGGCTTGGTAGATCGCTTCATGCGACACCCACCACTGTGGCTCGTGCGGATGCTCCAGACGTAATGACACCGCGATCTGCTCCGGTGACCAGCCCTCGGTCCGTAACAGGTCAACAACGTGTTCCCACAACCACGGCCGCTGTTCGAACCAGCGCCGCTTGGGGCGACGTGCGACTTGATCGGCCCGATCCTGCGCTCGATACGCGCGATACCGCTTCCGGCCACCGTTCGCTGCGATGTCCCGGCCCACCGTCCCCCGATGACAACCGATCCGTTTCGCGATGTTGCTATCCGACTCGCCGCGGTCGATCCCGACCCGGATCTCTTCACGAGCCTCGAGCGTCAACGCACCAGGCCGACATTTGCGGTCGCGCAGCACGACCACATCCTGTTCAGCAACGCGCGCGGCACACCGTCCTTTCCGAGATCCCAGCCAACGCCGCCGCCTCGGCATACGTCGCACCCGCGCCACCGCCGCCAACGCGACCCTGACCACCGACCACGGCACCCGACGATTGGCCACCACGCACCCCCGAGATCAGGATGTCGCGGTCACCACTTGAGGCCGCCCGGCTCACAGCCGAATTCGCCACGCAAGTTGCTGTTCTAGTGGGCGAAGATCAGCAAGCCGCCCGCGAGCGCGGTGATGCCGAAGCCATACGTCAAGGTGAGCGACCGCTCGCGGACGCGCATTGCCAGACGGGCACCGAGGGCCGCGAGCGGCACCGATGCGAGTCCGAACGCGAGCGTCAGCGACCAGTCGATGTGGCCGAGCCAGGCGTGCACGATGGTGCCGGGCACAGCCAGCGCCGCCGACACCGCGAGCGATGTGCCGAGCGCGCGCCGCACCGGCATGTGCAGCACAGACATGAACAGCGGGGCGAGAAGGAACCCACCGCTGTTGCCGAGCAGGCCCGACACGACCCCCACGATCGCAGCGACCATGCACACGCGCGTCGCCGAACTGTTGGCCTGTTGTGCCTCGGCAGCCGGATCATGCGCGCGGAGGAGGACGCGGATGCCGAGTGCGAGCACCAACGCGTCAGTAACGAGGATCAGCCGACCGCCGGGAATCCACCGCGTGCACAGCGCGCCGATGATCGTGGCGGGTACGCCCACCAGGATCGCAAGGCGAAGTACCCGCCGGTCGAGGTGATCCTCGCGTGCGTAGCTGCGGCTCGCGAGCAGCGTGGCGGGGATCGTCGCGGGCAGTGGTGACGCCACCGCGACGATTGCCGGCACGCCGATCAGGTGGAGCAAGGGCGTGGCGAGCGCCGAGCCGCCCTTACCGAACGCGCCGGAGAGCAGGCCGATGCCCGCGCCGATCAGCATCGTTCCGAGGAGGAGGTTCGGGCTCACTTGCTCCATAGAACTGCATCGCTCTCGATAGATCAACCCTCTTTCAACTACCTATAAGATAGGATCTACCTATGGAACTGCGCCAGGTCGAGTACGTCCTCGGCGTGGTCGACAACGGGAGCTTCACCGCCGGTGCCGCCGCGATCGGCGTCGCCCAGCCATCGCTGTCGGAGTCGATCCGTCGTCTCGAGGAGGAGCTCGGCGTGCGCCTGTTCCATCGCGTCGGCCGCCGGGTCGCGCTCACGGACGCGGGCCGCGCCTTCGAAGGCCCGGCGCGCCGGTTGGTGCGCGAGCGCGAGCTCGTGCTCGAGGCGGTGGGGTCGGTCCGCGGCCTCGGCCACGGCACGCTGGACATCGTTTCGTTGCCGACGCTTGCGGTCGATCCGCTGGCCCCTCTCGTCGGACGATTTCGGGTCGCGCATCCCGGCATCGTCGTGCACATCGCCGAGCCGGAGGATTCGAGCGCGATCGAGGAACGGCTGGCCGATGGACGCAGCGAGGTCGGCCTCGCCGAGTTGCCGCCGCGCCGCGAGGACCTCGTCGCGATCGAGCTCGCGCGCCAAGAGATCGTCGCCGTCTGCCCGCCCGGTACGACGTTGTCGGTACCGGGGCGCCTTCCCGTCGCCCAACTCGCCAACATGCCGCTGGTGACGACGCCACCGGGCACGTCGACGCGCGACCTGCTGGATCGCACGCTCGCGGCCGCCGGTGTCGCCCCCACAGTCGCGGTCGAGACGTCCCAGCGCGAAGCGATCGCGCCACTTGTGCTCGGCGGCGCCGGGACGTCGTTCCTGCCCCGGCCGATGGCCGATGCGCTCGGTCAACAGGGTGCGGTGGTCGCCCGGCTCGTCCCTGGCTTGTCCCGCACGATCGGGCTGCTGCACCGGGCCAGCCCGCTGACGCCCGCCGCCCGGGCGTTCGTCGAGCTGGCGCGGGCCAGGAGCTCCTGACCTGGGTAGGAACGAACGCATGCAAAACGACCCCCGTGTCGAACGACGGGCCGAGGGCTTGCTCCCCGAGGAGCAAGCGGCCGGAAGCGACGATCCCGGGGCGCAGGCCGCGGAGATCCTCGCCGAATCGGACGAGCGGGCCGACGCCCCGCAGGCCGAGGAACGGCGCACGTCCGAGGAGACCGTGGAGCCGCCGTCTACCGAGTGACGGTGCGAAGCTGGCGCGGTGGCGGCAGGCGACCGGCCCGGACCGGCTGAGCTCGAAGCGGCGGGACTCTACGACCCCAACGCGGCGGACGCCGAGCAGCACCTCGCACTGCTCGAGTACCTGATCGACGCCGGGGTCACCGTCGATGAGATGCTCGTCGAACCGACCAACGAGCTGCCGGCCCTTGCCCTCGGCGCGGGCCTGTGGGCGACCCGGGAGCGCTTGACGCTCGCCGAGTCGGCCGAACGCACCGGCCTCGACCCTGAGCTGTTGCGGCGGGCTTGGCGCGCGGCCGGCTTCGTGAATCCGCCCGACGACGCGCGGGTCGTCACCACGGAGGACGTCGAGATGTACGAGACGCTCCGCCTGGCGATCGAGTTCATCGGCGAGGACGCCGCCGTGCAATTCATGCGCGTGCTCGGCGCGGCGGTTGAGCGGGTCGCCGACGCGGCGACGTCCATGTTCGTCGTCAACGTCGGTCCGGCGCGCTTGCAGGCTGACCCTTCCGGCTTGGAGCTCGCGCGTGCGAACGCCACGTCACTGGCGATGTTGCCGGGCCTCGTCCAGGGCTTCAACGTGCTGCTGCGCCACCGTCTCGAGGCGGCGCGTCGACCGATCGGTGCCGACGTGGCAAGTGGCGTCGAGGTGCAGCGAAGAAGTGTCGGATTCGCCGACCTGGTTGGGTCCACTGCCTTGACGCAACAGCTCGGCATGCAGGAGCTCGGCGCGGTGCTGTCGGAGTTCGAAGGCACGACTGCCGAGATCATCACATCGTGCGGCGGACGGCTCGTGAAGCTCATCGGGGACGAGGTGATGTTCACGGCTCCGGACGCGACGTCCGCGACCGAGATTGCGCTGCGCGTCATCGATGCGTTCGCGACGCACGACGTGCTCCCACCGGTGCGGGTCGGCGTTGCGACCGGCGACGTCGTCACACGGGACGGCGATCACGCCGGCGCGGTCGTCAACCTTGCGGCACGCGCAGTGAAGATCGCCGAGCCGAGTTCGCTGCTCGTCGATGTCGCGACCCGCGACGGACTCGCGGACGGGTTCCGATGCGAGGAAGCCGGTGTGTTCTCGCTCAAGGGCTTCGCGGAGGAGGTACCGCTCTACCGGGTCACGAGAACTCGCTGACCGCGCGCGAGGAATTCGTCGAACACCGCGATGAGATGCTCGGTCGTGATGTCAGTGCGGCCGGCATCGTGCCACCGCCAAGGCGCAAGCGCGATGTCGCCCATGCTCACCGTGTTAGTGATGTCGTGCCAGGCGAGATCTTGTACGGACCCGTAACGGCGCGCGAAGTCGTCCGCGACGTCGATCCCGAACAGCAGCACGAGATTGCCGCGGCAATGGGCGACATCAGCTGCTGACGGCCCGCGGCAAGCGCTTGGCCAGTCAACGACACCGGAGATCTTGCCGCGCTGCCACAGCACGTTGCCGGGGTGGTAGTCGCGGTGCAAGAACAGGGCTTCGTGGCGCGGCACCGGGCGATTCGCGATCTCGATCGCCCGCTCCCACACGTCGGTTCGCGTGGACCACGAGGGCGGTCCGGTCACGGCGTCGATCCACTTGTTGTACACGTGGAGCGCATCGGGTGGCATCGGGACCGCGTGGACGGCTCGCAATGTCGCGACGAGTCCGTCGAGGAAGGCGTCGAGGTCCTTCGGTGCCAGCACGTCTCGGCCCGGCAAGCGCGTCATGAGCAGCGCGGGAACGTCGGTTTGGTCCCCGTCGGGATCTGCCGCGACGAGTTCGGGTGTTGCGACTCCTTCGGCCGCGGCCAAGAGCGTGAGCGCAGCCGCCTCGTTTTCGACGACGCCCTCGTCGGTCGCGAGATCAGTGCGCGCCCAGCGTCGGAGTACGAGCCGGTGCGTGCGGTCACCGTTGGCCACGTCGAGCGCATGCATGGCAGAGGCCCATGCGTTGCGCAGGCGCCGCACCCTTGTCACCCGCGCGTGGGGCCCGAGCTGGGCGGCTGCCCATGCCAGCGTCGAGGCCGGGGGCCGGCGGCGCATCTCGACGGGAATCTGCATCCGCGGGAACCTTCGGAGCCGAACGGTGGTTAGCGTTGACGGTATCCGCAACCGGCCGAACCGGCTGTTGAGAGAGGTGCGTCGATGTTCCTTCGTCGCGACAAGCTCCACCTGCCCACTGCCGAGGAGGCGCTGCCGGGCCGTCCGCAGCGGGCGTTCGCAGTGCCCGAGCGACACTTCGTGCTCGGGACGCCGCTCGAGCCGCCGTTCCCGGAGGGCCTCGAGCAAGCCGTCTTCGCGATGGGCTGTTTCTGGGGCGCCGAGCGCAAGTTCTGGGAGGCCGAGGGCGTGTACACGACGGCCGTCGGTTACGCGGGCGGCATCACGCCGAACCCGACGTATGAGGAGGTGTGCTCGGGTCGTACCGGTCACACCGAGGCCGTGCTCGTTGTCTTCGATCCCAAGGTCACATCGTACGACGCGATGCTGCGGCTGTTCTGGGAGAACCACGACCCGACGCAGGGGATGCGGCAGGGCAACGACGTCGGCACGCAGTACCGCTCGGCGATCTACACGTTCGACGACGAGCAGGCCCGCGCGGTAGAGGCCTCGCGCGCGATGTTCCAGGACCGATTGAAGGGATCGGGATTCGACGACATCACGACCGAAGTCGCACCTGCAACGACGTTCTATTACGCCGAGGACTACCACCAGCAGTACCTCGCCAAGAACCCGAACGGCTATTGCGGCATCGGTGGCACCGGCGTCAGCTGCCCCATCGGGGTCGCATAGCGCGCTGCGGTAGCGTCGGTTCTTCGTGGAACCGGTGACCGAGTCGGAACTCGACCCGTACGTCGACTTCAGCCGTGAGGCGTGGAGCAAGCTGCGCGCGTCGACGCCGCTCACCTTGACCGAGGCGGATCTCGCCCAGCTGCGCGGCCTCGACGAGCCGATGCCGATGCACGAGGTCGAGGAGGTCTACCTGCCGCTGTCGCGCCTGTTGAACCTCCGCATCGCGGCGACGCGCGACATGCATGCCGTCACCGAGACCTTCCTCGGTCACCTGCACGCGGGCGTGCCGTACGTCATCGGCCTCGCGGGCAGTGTCGCGGCAGGGAAGAGCACGATCGCGCGGATGCTCCAGGCGTTGCTCGGACGCTGGCCGGATCACCCGCGCGTCGATCTCGTCACCACCGACGGGTTTCTGTTCCCGAACGCCACGCTGGAAGCGCGTGGTCTCATGTCGCGCAAGGGATTTCCGGAGAGCTACGACGTCCACGCGTTGATGGGTTTTCTCGCGGAGCTGAAGGCCGGTGCGACCGAAGTGCATACGCCCAAGTACTCGCACCTCACGTATGACATCCTCCCGGGCGAGGAGATCATCCTGCGCTCACCCGACATCGTGATCGTCGAAGGCGTGAACGTGCTGCAGACTCCCGCGCGTCGAGGCCGAGCCGAGGCGACCGTCGTCGTGTCGGACTTCTTCGATTTCTCGATCTACGTCGACGCAGCCGAGGATGACCTGGAACGCTGGTACGTCGACCGGTTGTTGCTGCTGCGCGAGACGTCGCTGCACGATCCCCGTTCGTTCTTCAATTTCCTGACCCAGTACACGGAGGAAGCGACCGCAGATTTCGCGCGATCGGTCTGGTCGCAGGTGAACCTCGTCAACCTGCGCGAGAACATCGCGCCGACACGGGGGCGCGCGAATCTGATCCTCGAGAAGCGCGCCGACCATGCCGTGCAGCGCGTGAGGCTGCGGAAGCTCTAGTCGTTTACTCGCCGCCGCTCGTCGCGTCGCCCCGTACACCGCGCAGCCCGAACCAGACGAGCTCGGAGATCCATTGCGCGAGCTGCTCGGCGTCGATCTGGTCGGCGGGCCGCTGGAGCGCCCATCGCCCGACTGACTCACCCATGCCGACGAGCGCGCTGGCAAGGACGAGCCGCTGCTCCGGCGATCCTTCGATGAAGATCAACAACGAGATCGTCTCCGCGGTCGCGTCGACGATCTCCTCGACGATCCGCGCGAACTCGGGATCAGATCGAATCGCGGTGCTCAGCAACAACCGGAACGCGCTGCGATTGCCGAGCGCGAAGTCGAAGTACGCGCGAAAGCCCATCTCGACGCGGTCGCGCGCGGTTCCCGCGCGACCGGTCGCGTCGGCCAGCGTGGTGAGGAGTTGGGCGCCGGTACTCTCGAGCAGCTCGACGTACAGCGCCCGCTTGCTCGGGAAGTGCTGATACAGCACGGGTTTCGTGACGCCGGCCGCTTCGGCGATCTCATCCATGGACGTCGCATGGAAACCCTGCTCGGCGAAGCGTTCCTGGGCGACCTCGAGGAGCTGGAGACGTCGTTGGTCGGCGGGGAGTCGCATTCGAAGGCGAGGTTAGACGCTTGATTTCAACGGCATCACATAGCGGTCGACGTGATCAAAGTTGCGCGCCCACAGATCGTCGAGCGCGCGTATCTCGTCAGGCGAGAGCAACAGCTCCGAGGCCGCCGCGTACTCGCGCACTTCGTCGACCGACAGCACTGTTGGAATCACACAGGTGAACGCCGAGTTGGCGAGGATGCCCGCGACGGCTGCTTGTCCGATCGTGCGGCCGGTGGCGGGATCCCACAAGAACGCGAGTGTTTCGGCCTTCTCGAAGTTGTCGAGCATGTTGTCGCGATTGCGGTGCGAACGATGATCCTTCGCGTCGAACACCGTGTCCGGCGTGATCTTGCCGGAGAGCGTGTCGGACGCGTGGGGGACGCGTGCGAGCAGGCCGACCTCACCCTGTTGCACCCGGGGCCGGCGCGCGAACGTGAGCCCCGGTTCCCGCTCGAGCACGTTGAACACCGTCTGCAAGGAAACGATCGGCCGGTCGTCGATCGCGCGGTTGCCTTCCTCGACCCAGCCGATCGCGGGTCCGAGCGCGACACCGAGCTCGCGTACCTTGCCTTCGTCGCGGAGCCGGCCGAGCGTGTCCCACACGCTGTCGTCGACGATCGGTTCGATGCGCGGGTTGTGCAACTGCAAGAGGTCGATGCGGTCGGTCCCGAGCCGCGTGAGGGAGTCCTCGACCTGCGCGCGAATGGACTCGGGGCGCCAGTCGTGTGGCCGCTCCGACTGTCCCGGGAACTTGCGCTCGGCGCTGATGTCGTAGCCCACCTTCGTGGTGAGCACGAGGTCGTCGCGCGCCTTCAGGTAGCCGGCGAGGATCGTCTCGCCCGCCCCGCCCTGCCCATAGACGGGTGCGGTGTCGATGAAGTTGATGCCGGCGTCCAGGGCGGCTTTGATCATCTCGTGGGGGTCGTCGGTCCGCCCCCACCAGTCGCTGACCAGCGTCCAGGTCCCGAACCCGACCTCGGAGACCGTCAGGTCGCTGTTCCCCAGCCGGCGGTAGCGCATCGGCCCGCATGGTACTGATGACCTGGATTTTTTGACCTACCCGGATTTGGCACTATTTACACCAGTTTGTACGGGAGGTAGGCTTTTTGGCCTACGGGGTCGGCGCCTCCTGCCCGACCCGGTGACGGAGGCTCAGCCGGCGCCCCGGCCCTCCCGCTCCTCCCGGGCCGCGGCTCGCACGCCGTACGCGACGACGATCGGCAGCGGTAGCACGACGCAGCTGGCGATGAGCCCCGCGACCGACACCGCGACCGCCCACTCGGGAAAGCCCGTCGCCACGCCGACGAAGAACGCGACGATCGCGATCGCGAGCGCGGCATAACCGATCCGCTTGCCGATCGCGGCGGCGCGCGCGATCCGGGCCCGGCGAGCGACGATGGGATCCTCTACCACGCGAGCCAACCGTGGTTCGCGAACGCCTCGTCGATCGCGCCCGGCAGATCGGCGAGCGAGAACGACAGCTGCGCGCGATGGACGTTGACGTCGAAGTATTTCTCGCGCACGTCCGTCGGTTCGGCGAGGAATCGCAGAACCTGATCGGGTTGCTCGGTCGAGAACACGCGGACGCCCGCCGCGAGAAGCTCAGCCAGCACCGGGTACGGGAACGCGACGCACGGCCGGCGATGCGCAATGGACTCGATGATTGGATTGCCGAAGCCCTCCCATGTCGACGGGAACACCACGAGATCGGCGGCTGCATACGCGTCGCCCGCGTGTTCCGCCCGGCCGATCGTCACCGGTACCGGTGATCGTTCGAGGATGCGTTCGAGTGTTGGTGCGTAGCCGTCCTCGGCGGGACCAGCCAGCCAATACTGCAGCGGGCGATCGGGTGCGAGCTGATGCAAGCGCTGCGCGAAGCGGAGTGCGCCCGGAACGTTCTTTCGCTCGATCGCGCGCGGGCTGGAAGAGCACGAAGTCGTCGTCGGTGAAACCGAAGCTCTTGCGGGTGCTGGCGCGGTCGCCCAGCTGCGGCGTGAGATCGAAGTAGTTGTGGATCGTGGTGGCGTCCTTGAAGCCGCGAGCCTGGAGCTCGCGCCGGCTGCGCAGATTGACCGTGGCATGCAGAGCGCCTTCGATCCGGGGCGGGAACTCGGCCTCCAGGTGCTGCAAATTGCGGCGCTGCCAGGGCAGGTCGTGGTGCCTGAGGACGACGCGCCCCTCGTGCCGGGCGGTAGCTCGGGCGACCGCCCGGGCGGCTGCGGGGTTGAGCGGGAGCGAGCAAAGGTTGTCGACGACGAGGAGGTCGGCGCCACTGATCGCGTCGACGATCGATTGCTCGTCCGGTGCTGCGGTGGCGTCGATCGCCAACGTGGGCAGCACGACGTCGTGAGGCTGCCCGTCGTCTTCGATCGTGCCCGCGACGCGTCGGGTCGCGAACCCGAGCTCATGCAGCGCCCACTCCCACTTGCGCGCTTCGACCGAGACGCCGTCGTCACCGCCAAGGCGGTAAGAGATCGTCACGGCCTGCCGTCCCATGCTTCGTCGAGGGTAGGCGAGTTACGGGACGTTCACGTATGCGAGGCGGCGGTTGGTCGCGTCGAGCACCGCACGCGCCACCGCATCCGCTTCCTGCTGCGGACGCACGATTGCCGATCCTGAGATGAGTTGCTCCGATGGTGGTGTCACGAAGACCACGGTGACAACCGCGATGTCGTGCGATCCGATGCGCACGACCTCCGCGTGGTCGACGTCGATGCACTCCGCCGCGGGTTCGACCTGTCGCAACGCGTCCACGGTCGCGGTCGCGACGAGACGGTGACGGGCAGTCGTCGCGATCGAGCCTTCGGCGAAGCCGACCGCCTCGTCGTCTTCACGCGCGAGCGTGACGCGCACGAGCGAACGGAGGCCATTGACCTCCGCAGTGATGGTGACGATCGACGGCCGCACATCGGGCACGACCCGGTCGTCGAGCACGTTGCCGCCGAGCTGCACGACGCTGATCACGCGCCGGTCGAGATCGAGGCCAAACGACGCGAGTGCGATCGACTGGACGTCGCGCACGATCTGCTTTGGGTGCTTGCCGGGATGGGCGACGATGTGGACTTCCGACACCCGGCCGTCGGGCTCGGCGACCATCCGCGCGATCGACACGTCGGGCAGCCGGCAGATCTCCCGTTCCACTTCGGTGAGGTCGAGCTCGGTCACGCCCGTTCTTCTCGTTCTGATGCTGCGCCTGCCGCCGGCCCGAGACTACGCACGGGCGGGGGGCAGCGGCGCTGATCCCCGGGCCCCGGGCGGGCTGTAGGCCGGTTCTTGCGCAATTGGTGCGATCCCGCGAGAATTCTGGAAAGACCTGGTCGGGCGGGTGCGCCGTGGACTGCACGGTGCACCGAATGTTGCCTCTGTGATCTATGAGGCAACGCGGCATCAGGTTCCGCGCGGCGAGCTGGGGGTGGCCAACGGCGCAACGACCTGGGAGATAGACGGCAAGGCCTCGGGCCGGGCTTTCTTACTTCACTAACAGCAAGTCCCTGAGCGGAGCGGATGCCCTGTCGCCCCTAGCGGTGAGCGGCGGAGGACCTGACGCAAGGGGGAGTTCTCGTGAAGAGGATTGTTGTCCGCGCTGCCGCCGCAGCTGGGGGCCTTATAGCTCTCCTGCTCGCCGGTGGCGCATACATCGGCCGCAGTTAGCGAGTCCCGATCCGCGGCCTTGCCGCCTCTCTCCCGCAGAAAGCCTTTTGCCGAAGTAGTGGACACGTGAACGACTTTCCTCCGAAGCTCTGGTGGTACGCGGGCGGCCTCGCCGCGACCGTGACGGCAATCGCGGTCGTCCTGTTGATTGCCGGCGACCGGCCCGGCCTCTCGCCCCTGTTGGTGCTCGGCGCCTTGACGCTCTACTCCACGCACCGGAAGGTGCGGCTGCCGAACGGCACCGATGTGTCTCCGGGCTTCATGATCGGCATGACCGGAGTCGTGGTCTTTCAGGCCCAGGACTCGCTGGCCGGGCCGCTGATCCTCGGCATCGTCGCCGGGTTTTCGATGCGAGCCCTCAGCCGCCGTACGTGGGGTTGGATTCCTTTCAACTCCGGCGTCACCGGCCTCGGGAACCTCGCCGCCGCGGTCACGTACGCGGCGATCCCGGCGTTCGTCCGGTTGGACATGCCGGGCGCGCTCGTCGGCGGTGTCGCCCCTGCGCTCGCGTACGCGCTGACGGGCTGGGCGTTAGTCGTCTTGTCGTATGCAGTGGAACAGGGACGTGTGCCGCGCGAGGTCATGAGCTCGGCGGGCGCCGTGCTCGTGCAGGTGATGCCCTTCGCGATCGTCGGCTTCCTGCTCGGGCGTCTCTATCTGTCGCTCGGGCCCGCGGTGATGCTGCTGGTCTTTGCACCGATTCTCATCGCCCGCGAGATGTTCGCGTCGTATATGCGCGTCAAGGAATCGCACGAAGAGACCGTGCAGATGTTGATCCGCGCGCTCGAGGCGAAAGATCGCTACACCGCCGGTCACGCGGAACGAGTTGCCGACTACGCGCGCTACGTCGGCGAGGAGCTCAACTTCATGCCGGCGCGTATGGAGCGGTTGCGGTTCGCCGCACTCATGCACGACATCGGCAAACTCGTTGTGCCCAACCACCTCCTCAACAAGCCCGGACGCCTGACGGCAGAAGAGTTCGCCCAGGTGCGCATCCACGAGAAAGTCAGCGTGCAGATGTTGAGTCACATCGACTTCCTGCAGCCGATCGCGGGCGCCGCGCACAGCGACAACACCCGTTTCAATCCCGACGACACCAGCCACCCGATCGAGCCGTACATCGTGATGATTGCCGACGCGTACGACGCCATGACCTCGACGCGCGCGTACCGCAAGGCCCTTTCGCAGGAGGTCGCGTTCCAGGAGCTCCGCGACAAGGCCGGCGTGCAGTTCCATCCCGCGTGCGTCGAAGCGCTCATCCACGCCATCGAGACGCGCGGCGAGAAGCACGGCGCCGGTCACGAGCAATCCGACGAGTTCCGCGACGCTCCCGACGTCGGTCTGGGCTCGGCCGGGCTCGGCGATCTCCTGCCGAGCGAGGCCGGCTGATCCACGCCGGTCGGGCATACGTGTTCCGCGTGGTGCCAGCGGCCAGAATTGCCCGCCATCGGCTCCGAAACGGCACTCAGCGAGGCCGCGGCGATGCCGATGCAAATGTGTGCGGCCTGCAAGTTTCACCGCGGAGAGGACGCGTGACATGACCCGCCGCCGGCGCGTGATGTTCGTGGTGATCGCGGGCCTGGTCGCGGGCGTCGTCGCCCATTTCATCTCGCCCGACAGCGCGGCTTCCGCCCTCTGCTTCCTCGCGACCGGCCTCGTTCTCGGCGAGCTGCTGGTGCTGCGCCTGGAAGACGGCAGCGCACTCCCGCTCTCCTACGCCGTGCTCGTTGTGCTTGCCTCGTCGTTCACGTTTCCCGAATACGCGTTTGCAGTGCTCGGCGCCGAGCTCATCTCGATGGTGCTGCGGATCGCCGACCGATCGACTGGTTGGCAGCTCACGACGTTCATCGAGCGCATCGCGGTGGCGGCCGCGACGTTTGGGGCCTACAGCGCCGCGACCAAGCTTCTCGATCACCAGGAGAAGGTCGCGCCAGTGTTGCTGTCGCTCGCGGCAGCCGCCGCTGCGCAGGTGTTGGTCGACGTGACGATGCGCAAGCTGTTCCACCTCGGCACACCGTTCTCGCCGCGCGGCCGACTGGCGTGGCTCGCGATCGCGTCGTCGGGCATGTTGATGGCGATCGGCTACCGGGGTGTGGGTGGCGAAGGCCGGGTCGGGATCTGGGGGCCGCTGTTGTTTTCCACGCCGCTGCTCGCTGCCTGGTACGCGTTCGAACGCCTCGACTCTGCGACGCGCTCGTACCAGCAGACGATCGAGGCGCTCGCGATGGCGCCCGAGCTCGGCGGGCTCGTAGCGCCCGGGCACGCCGAACGAGTCGCGACGCTCGCGACGGCGATGGGGGAGCAGCTCGGCCTCTCCCCGGCTGACGTGCGCGACCTGGAGATGGCCGCGCGCCTGCATCACCTCGGCGAGGTCACGCTCGACGAGCCGGCCGACACGACAAGGAAGCCCGGCCAGACCGAAGTCGCCGCGGTGACGAGCGCCATGATGCGCGAGATCCGCCCGCTCGCGGCCGCAGGCGACATCGTCGCGGGCGAGAGCGACGATCCGAAGCGCCGTCTCGCGGTGCAAGTGCTGCGTATCGCGAGCGAGTACGACGATCTCACCGCACGCGATCACACCCCCGGCGACCTCGCGCTCGAGTCATTGCGCTCGGCGCCCGCGTACGTCTACGACGAACGAGTCGTCGTCGCGTTAGAGCGCGTCCTGCGCGACCGCCTCAGCAACGCGTCGTAGCGTTCGTGATAAGCGCGTTGGTTCTGGCCAACTCCAGTTCGACGAGCGAAGACGTCATCGACCCCATGGCCCAGGGTCGGCTTGCACGTCGGGCGGGAACTGATCTGCCGGACATGATGGCTGGGCCTTCGTCGTCGATGAACGTTCCGGCAGCCCATTGAGAATGCGCGGGCGTGGTTGAGTTCGTGGCCGATGGCGTTGACGACGTCGGACTCACTTGCCAGACCCGAGTCCTCTAGCGTGAGAACAAACCGGCCATCCACTGCCCGAATGATCTCACCCGTTCCAAACTGCGACGTGAACACGAAGTCACCCGGCTTCGCACCCGCCTCATACCGAAGATCGAACACTCGCCTACGCCGGTGCATCAGCTGAAGCTCGTCACTTCAATCGAGCTCGGTCTGGCTCGTCCACCACGACTCGTCAATCTCGGCATTCTCGAGCTGTTCAGTCATACAGCGCGCATGATTTACGAACCGCGCCGGAAGTCGCACGCCATGTTCCTCGACGTAGTGCGCCAAACCTTCGGGCCAGATGAACACTCCGTCGGACAACTCCAGCGAGCCGACCGCCTCGCCACAGAATCGAGACATCGACGGGCCCATATACCGGCGAGCAACCAAGCCCCGGCGAAGATACGAAGCGATCTCGGCGCGCTTATCCGGATCCCAACCAAGATCCACGAACCGCCGAGGATCGGGCCAACCCGGCGCTCGATCCCCCAACCAGTGGCCAAGACGAACCAAACGCACGCTCATCACCCTCCCGGCGAGTAGGTGACCCACCCACCACCAGGATCGAACACGATCCCCCCACGAGCGTTGACCGGGACTGTCAGAAAGTTTGTGTATTCGGCGTGATCGGAGGGTGCGCTGGCGGCGGTTGATGATGACACGACGGCCGCGGCACGCCCACGCGCAAACGAGTGACGAGCGTTCACGTCGTACGCATGTGCTGCGGCACTCGGATCGGTCGTAGCTGCGGCGATCACAAGCGCGAACACGACGGCTATCAGCACGGCGGCGCGGCCAGCCACGCGGATAGCCCGCCGTGTTGCCAGCTACGCCTTCCCATAGTTCTCTCGCGTGGTTGGGTCGCGGAGGAGCAACTCGAATAAATGCGAGCAGGCTTCGTCTTCCGTGTCGAAGATTCTCAACCCGGTGCGCTCACCACGTTCGGAGTAGTAGACGGCCCAGCCGCCTTCGACGATGCCAAGGACATAGCGCTCGAAGGGAAGGCCCCCCTCAAGCGAGTACGCGTCGTCACGTACGTGTTCGGCCGCTGCAAGCTCTTGGAGCCTTCGCCGGTTCACGGCCCGACCACCTTGAGCACACCCTCATCGACAAGCTCTTGGATCGGCTGCGCGAACCGGTATTGGACTCCGCCCCCGCCACCCATCCAGTACTGGGCGATGCCGCCCTGCACATCTACCGGCTTCGCGACCTCGTAGACGGTGTACGACTTCGCTGCGGCGGGCGGCAGGCCTCGCTCGCCGAAGGGGACACCCTCTGGAGAGGCGTATCGTCCGCCTGCTCCTCCGTAGCGCGAAATCCGCGCGCCTGGCTGCAGGGTGTCTTCGATGGGCTCGCCGAGGAGGCCGCCGTTCGACGGGTAAGGCTCGAACTTCACCACACTGCTCCCCGCCCCGGCTGGTTCTTCTGTGGCGGTCGCTCCGCGGAGTGTTTTGAGGTATTGGGGTGCGACTTCGCCGATGAGGCTGCCGCCGGCGGCGATGAGGCCTGCGAGGGCGTCGCCGAGGGTTGGTGTGAAGTGTCCGTCGGTGGCGTGCCAGGCGTAGGAGGTGCCGAAGCCGACGGCGCCGTGGCATGCGACCGCGCCGAGTCCGGCGGTTGCACCGTCGCCGGGAACGCATGCTGCTTGCAGGACGAGTCCGAGGCTGGCGACGCCGAGCTTGAGCAGCCCGTGGCCGACTTCTTTGAGTGAGTCGAGGAGGTTTTCTTTGGGGAAGACGCGTCGGGCGGCTTGTTCCACGCCGATGCAGTTGCGTTCCATCGCGGGAAGGCTGGCGACGACTCGGTCCCATCCTGGTGCGCCTGCGCCTGCGGCGAACGAGGTCGTCTCGCCCCGGTAGGCGGTGCGGCAGGACGCGGCCGAGTAGGCGAGCGCAACGAGAGGATCGGTGAGCGTGATGTCGATGTCGCGGACGACCGCATTGCCCTTGACGTCGAGATCGATGATGGAGATGGTTTGTGGTTCGGCGGCGGTGAGGGTGATGTGGTCGAGGATTTGGACGGGTGCGAGTCGGGGAAAGTTTTTGGGGCTGTAGTAGTCGAGGGCGGGTCCGGTGGCGCCGGCGCTTTTCAGCAGCTCGCGCATTTGGGCGGCGCGTCCGGCCATGAACAGCTCGATTTGGGCTTGGGGCGGTAGGGCGTTGACGGCGGCTTGGGCTCGCATGTCGGCCGCGACCTTGTTCATCGATGACGCGAGGCTGTCCAGGATCGAGTGGCCGGTGGGGTCGGTGTTTGTGAGTGGGTTGTTGTTGGCGTAGGTGTAGCGGTTGGTGGAGATGGGGTCGTTTGCTGTGCCGGGGTTGGTGTCGCGGGTGGTGAAGGTGTCGAGGTTGGGGGCATACCAGCGGGCGCCCATCTTCGATTGCTTCGAAGTGGGGTCGGTGTAGTTGGACTGGTAGCCGACGCGGGGTTGGGTGCCGACGGTCGCGGTGGGCTCGCCGAAGGGGTTGTAGCTCGTCGATTGCGCGAGCGTGCCGTCGACGTTCGCCAAACCAGTGACGTCGGTGTGGGTGTCGGTGAGTGCGAGGCGGGTGCCGGTGGGGTCGCGGTAGGCGATGGGCGCGCCGGCGGGGGTGTGGGTGGTGGTGAAGGTGCCGTCGCTGATCGGGTCGGGGTCTTTGCCGGAGTAGGTGAACGGGATGTTGTTGCGTGCGGCGATGCGGTCGAGGGCGTCGTAGGTGACGGTGACGCCGGCGTTGTTGAGGGGCCGGCCGAAGGCGTCGTAGGTGATGGTGGTGCCGGCGTTGTTGGTCAGCCACCCCGCGGTGGACCAGGTGTAGGTCTTGCCCGCGTTGTCGGCCGTGAGGCGGTTGCGGGTGTCGTAGGTGAAGGTCTTCGAGCCGGCGGTGGTGCGGTTGCCGGCCAGGTCGTAGCCGTACACGGTGGTCGTGTTGTTGGGTGCGGTCCAGGTCGCCAACCGGTTGGCGCGGTCGTAGCCGTAGCTGTTGGTGCCCGCACCCGCGACGGCGGCCGGGCCGATGGTTTTGGTAGCGAGGTTGCCGTCGCTGTCGTAGCTGTACGCGCTCGACGCGGTGACTGCGTTGGTGGCGCTGGTCAACGTGTCGGTGGCGGGACGGCCGGCGGGGTCGTAGGTGTAGTCGCGGTGCGCGCCGCTCGGCATCGTCGTTTTCGTCAGGCGACCGTCGCGATCCCAACTGTTCGTGAGCGTGGCACCCGTCAACGGATCGGACAGGGTCTTCAGCTGTCCGCGTTTCGTCCAGCCGAACGTCGCGGCACCCGCCGCATCGGTGCGGCCAACGAGTTGGCCGTTCTCGTTGTAGCTGAACGACGCGCCACCCGCGGGGCCTGCCGCCGAGGTGAGCAGGTTCTTGTCGTCGTAACCGAACACCAGCAGGCCGCCCGGCGCCGACGCCGAGGTCATGTTGCCGACCAGGTCATAACCGAACGACTTCGACGCGTTGGCGCCCCCACCACCGGAAGCCTGCTGCGACTTCAGACGGCCGAGCTCATCGAAGACACTGGTCACGGTCACGCCACCCGGTCCCAAGTCCCGCACGCTACGCCCCGCACCGTCATACACCGTGCGATACGTACGATCGGTGACCGGGCCCGCACCCGTCGACGGCTCGATCACCATGTCCGGCAGGTTCCACGCGTTGTACCGCACCGCCGTGACCTCATCGACCGTCGCCGTCTTCGGCTGCGTCGTCTTCGTCAAGTTGTCCGCCGCGTCATAGCCGTACGACGTCGTGATCGACGTCGTGCCGTCGATCGGGCGCTCGACCGATGTCAGGCGGTTCGCCGGGTCGTAGACATACTTCGTCGAGTAGCTGCCCGCCACACCGCGCAGCGTCTGCTGGCTCGTGCGATTCCCGTTTGCGTCGTAGCCGTTCACGACTTGCGTCGTCGGTGCGGTCGCGGTCGAGCTCGCGTACTGCCCGGTGCTCGTCGGCCGGCCGGCTTCGTCGTACACGTTTCTGGTCGTGCGGCCGCCGGGCTCGGTCATCTTGATCTGGCGGCTCAACCGGTCATAGCCGTAGGTCGTCGTCGCCGTCGTGCCGTCCTCGAGCGGCGCCGTGGTCGAGGAATGCTCACCGACCGGCGACCATGCCTGCGTCGTCGTCTCACCGAGCGGGCTCGTGACCGACGTCTGATTGCTCAGCCCGTCGTAGCCGAACGTCGTGGTGTCGTGGCGCCACGCGCTGGCGACGTAGACGTCCTGGGTCTGACTCGTCATGCGATCGAGCGTGTCGTAGTTCCACGTCATCGAGTGGTTGTTCTCATCGATGACTTGGCTCTTCCGACCACCCGCGTCGTAGATCGTGTGCACCGTGCCGCGCGTACTCGCGCCCGACACCAACGGATCGGTCTGCATGAACACTTGGTTGCGCCGCGTGTATGCGTAGCTCGATGTTTGCCCCGCGCGATCAGTGTGCGAGAGCAGGTTGCCGTCGGCGTCGTACGCCCAGCGCTCAGTAGGCGTGATCGCCGCGCTCCCATCGACCGGCGCGTACGTCGGGAAAGTGACGGTCTTCGTGCGACCGGGCACGTCGAACGTCGTCGTGGTCGCATTCCCGTTCGCGTCTGTCGCGCTCACGACTTGGTCGAAGGTGTCGTACGCGTTGTAACTGATCGGCTGCCCGTTCACCGACGAAGTCGTGCCGTCGGCTCCGGCGGTTGTCAACGTCACAGCCGGTGCGCGCGTCGCAGTCAGGTGGTCCGCGGCGTCGTAGCTGTAGCTGGTCGTGTTCTGGCGAGCGTCCTTGGCGGTCAGGCGGTTGCCGCGCTCGTCATAGGTGTACGCGGTGCGGAGCGGCGCCGTTCCCTGGTTTTCGACGGTTTCGGTGAGCACGTGGTCAGACGAGTCGTACGTGTCGTCGGTTCGCGCATCGACGGGGTGGGTGGTGTTGCCGTCGCCGACCGTGCGTACCGTGACGTTGCCGTTCCCGTCGCGCTCGAACTCGGTCACCCGGTTGCGGCCGGATGGATCCTCCTTCGTTCGGCGGAGCCGCCCGATGACGTCATAGTCCGTCGAGACCGACAGTTTCCCGTCGCCGGTGACCTGCTTCGTGACGTTGCCCGCGTCGTCGTAGGTGTCCGACTCGGCGACGAAAGGCTGGCCGGGCCCGTAGAAGTCGAGCACGCTCGTTGTCGTGAGTTGTCCGGCGACGTCGTACGCGAACTTGGTGCGGCGAGCGCTCGCGAGGGCTTCGCTGGTCTTGCGCCCGAACGGGTCGTAGCCGGTCGTCGAGAGCGCGAGGTCGTACGGGGCGGTGTTCGACGCGGGGTCGTCGCGGTAGCCGAGCAGTTCTCCCTTGATCGGACGGTTCAGCTCGTCGTACGACGTGCGGGTGACGTTGCCGTTGGGGTCCTGCACGGTCAACACGTTGCCGACCGGGTCGAACGTCTTGATCGTCTGGCCGCCATCGGGTGCGGTCGTGACCGTCTCGACTCCGTTGTCGTCGTAGGTGTGTCGCGTGATGCGGGTCGGGTCCGGCGTTGTGCTCCCGCCGACGTCGGAGATCTGAGTCTCGATCAAATTCTCGTCATCGTCGTACACGTTGTGGGTCTTGCGCTGATGGACGAGGCCACCGGCGGACCGGTCGTCGAATGCCGGTTCGATGATGTCCACCGGTTGCGACAGCGCGTCGTATGTCGTGATCGTCGTGAGGGCCGATGTGACGCTGCAGTTGTCGCACTGCTCGTGTTCTTGGAGTTTGCGGCCGATCCCGTCGTACTCGTAGGTGGTCACCAAGCCGCTCGGGGTCGTCACCTTCGCGACGAAGTCCTCGCTCGTGTACGTGTAGCGCGTGAGATTGCCGTTGCGGTCCCGCTCGGTTTCGAGCAGACCCTTCGGTGCGGTCCCGCCGCCGGACGCGGATTCGGTCCCGTCGGTGTACGTCCACTGCTCGAACGGCGCTGTCGCCAGGTACGACGGTTTCGGGTACGTCCGTTTGGTGAGATGGCCGGCGCTGTCGTACTTGTTCTCGACGAGGTAGGTCGTATCGAGCGCGTGCGCGGATCGGGCGTCCGCGGAGGCTGTCAGGTGACTGTTCTTGTCGTAGCTCGCGTACGACGTGCGGCCGAGCTGATCGGTCTGGGTCGTGACGTTGCCCTTGGCGTCGCGTCCGTAGGTAATCGTGTCCGCGTACTTGTTTGTCACCGGGTCGTAGGACGCGACCTTGGTCAGGAAACCCTTCGGATCGTGATTGTTGGGATCGTCGGTGTCGTACGTGAACCGTTTGAAGTTGCCCTTCGGATCTTTGATGAACACCGCTTGGCCGTCGAGGTTGTACGCGAACGTTGTCTTGTGCGCGTTCGCGTCCGTGACCTCCGTCCGCTGCTGCGCACTCAAGCCGGTTCCGGAGACGCTGTATGCGTAGGACGTGATCTTGTTGAGGCCGTCCTTCCGTGACGTCACGCGGCCCGGGTACTTGCCCGTTGTGTCGTAGCTCAGCGCGACTTCCTGCTTGCCGGATGGACGCCGCACGAAGTTCATCTGCGGCTGGGTGATCTCGTATTGCCAGCAGTGGTTCGCGATCGGGCGTGGGTCACACGCGTACTGGAGCTCGCCGTTGTAGTACGTGTAGGTCCACGTGAGGCGGGAGCTGTCGTCGCCGGCGACGACTCTCGATGTGTACGCCGATGTGATGCGCGACCGGTTGGCGTTCCAGGTGAAATGCAGGGCCTTGCCCGTGATGGGGCTCTGCACGTAGTCGACGTGATTGTCGCTGCCGAGCGAGAGGTCGAGCCGGTCGCCGTGCTCGTCGGTGATCGAGACCAGCGCGCCCGTAGGACTGCTCGTATGGGAGAAGATGAACTGCGTGTTCTTCTTGTCGGTCAGGATCGAGATGCCGAGCGACGGATATTCGGTGATGACCCCCGTGTAGCCCGGCGGCGCGACCCACACGTTGTATCCAGGCGCGTACGTATACATCTCTCGGCGCCCGTCCGGATGCACGAGCGTGACGTTCGCGAGGCTGTTCCACTCCAGATGGGTCTCATAGGTCGACGTCCATCCGGGACCGAACCAGCCGACGTGCTTGTCCTCGCTGTTGTAGGAGCGGGTCAACTTCAGTTCCGGGCCGATCGACGGCACCGAGAGGTCCGTGGTCTCGTAGTGGAAATTGCCGCTGAACGGGTTGACGTAGCCGCCGTCGAGCGTCGTGTATGCGGGAACGCCGAGCGTCGAGGTCGGCACGATGTCGAGCGAGCCGCCTCCGTTGACCGCGCCCCACTTCCAGAACTCCCCGTTGGTCCCGGCGACGCTGGCGTCGGCCATCGTGAAGTACACCGCGGTCGCGCCGACGGGCATCGCGTTCATCTTGATGTCGAAGAGGTACCAGTCGCCGGCCTTGACGACGCCGGTCGGGATGAGGCCGGTGCCGACGCGCACGTTCGCTCCGTTGACTTGGGTGTACGCCCGTAGCTGGTACCGGAACCCGTTCCAGTCAGTGAGCGTCTTGTTGTGCACCCACACGCCGACATCGAACGGCTGGCCCGCGGGCCGCGTCCACGACCGGGCCGCGCCGTACTCGGCGTCGTAGTAGTCGTAGTTGATCCGCAGCGTCGGCGGTGTGTAGCTGTTGCTCGAGTAGAACTTCTTCCAACCGAGATTGCTGGACTCGTCCGCCGCGACGATCAGCATGCCGTTGTTGGCGATTCCGTTGGGTTGGACCCACGACTTCGCGAGCTGCGTGGCGTCCATGAAGCGGTAGCCCTCCGCGCACGCGCCGGTCTGGTCGTACCGGCCGGTCCAGTTCGCCGTTGGCTGGCCGGTGATCTGGTAGGCGCCCGGTTGGTTGTCCCAATTCACGTTGAGGGGCGCGGGCGACGCCAGCGCGTAGAGGTTTGCTTGGGTCTGCGCGCTGAGCGCGCACGTGCCCGAGAAGTAGTTCCACACGGTCAGCGACGCATCATTGACGCGCACGTGTGGGTTCTTGGTCAGGTTCCCCACCGGGAACTTGAGCAGCGCCCGATCCCGATGGACGCCACCGTCGTAGGTCCCGACCCGAAGCTTGTCGAGGTCCCAGTGCGGTGAAGGGTCGGTGTTCTCCAGGTACGTGTCACCGCCGCCTGCCTGGGCAGTGGTGTTGACCTGAGAGAAGTCGGGGTCGATCGTCACCGGGAAGACCCGCGTCGGGTCGCCGAACCATCCCGAAGGCACCTCGACCCGAACCGATGCGATGTTGCGTTGCTGGGCGATGAGTGTCACCGACACCGGCGTCTCCACCGGACCCGGACCGGTGCTGGGTGGCGCGGCGTCGAACGCGAAGCCGTCGCCGAACGCGGCGATCGTCTTCGCTCCTTTGACGAACTCGATGCTCTTGGCCGCTTGCCGAGCGCGCACACCGGCCGGTAACGCAATCGTCGCGTCGTAGCCGTTCCCGGCTGCACGAGAAGCAACGATCACCGACTCCTCGAAGCCGGAATGCTTGGGCTCCTCGACCAGGGTCGCACCGTTTGCAAGGGCATTGTCGTACTGCACGCGAGCTCCGTCAGTGCGCGCGGCGACAGGTCGAGCGTTCGGGTGCGAAATCGCGAACGTGCCGGCATCCGACGCGACCGTCGCGACCGAACCGGCCGCGGCATCGCTCGCGAACGACACGTCGGCGAGGGGCACTCGCGGTCCGAGACGCCCGTCCGGCCGCTTCGTGATCGTGCCGTCGAGCTCCTCCCAGTTGTTCGTCTTGGCGTTGCGCTTGCGCGTCGGCCGGGAGCGAGCGTCGAGCGCGAGATGGCCGCCCGGGGTCGCCACGGTGCGCTCGGTCGGCGTTAGCGGCGCGGCGAGTTGGTCGGTGGTCGGTGCCGGCGAACGAGTGAGGCGTGACGTCCGGCCCTTGGCGTCGGCTTTCGCGGTCGCGTCGCCATCGGGCAGTTCGGGGCGCGGCGCAAAGGACGTTCCTGGAGGGGCCTCGACCGGTTCCGGTGCCGGCGGCTTCGCCCAGTCCGGGTCGGGGCCCGAGTACGGCGCCGCGTTCGCCGGTGCGAGCGGTGCGCCGTGTGACAGGTGGAGGTCGGGCGCGGGCGTAGTTGCCGGCGCGGCGGCCGCGGACACCGTTGGCAGGACCCGGGTCGCGGGCGCGCCCGCGACGATGCTCGTCGCGAGCAGCAGGCTCAACGCGCCTCGGCGCGCAGACTGCCTCATCCTCAGGCCTCCCTTGCCGATCCCGAACCGCTTGCGTGCGGCCCTTCGGGCAAGAGTGCGCGATGAATCGCGCAAGAACTATTGGTCAGGTGACCAATAGCCAACGCGTCAGGCCGCCCAGCCCCCATGTGCCTCCCCACAGACCGCACAATTGGTAACCGGCGGCGACAGGCACCACAAGGTCCCGCGTCGTGATTGACGTCTCACGTTCGAGACGAGGCTGACGTCAGGCCGTGCTCACACCCGTTGCGAGGAAGTGCTTGCTGTGGACACGAGCTCCGGCTCGTGGCCCCGTAAGTCGATCGTGAGCGTGCGGCGCGACTTGGGCCGCCGACTCGCGTTGTACGCGAGGTCGCACAGACCGACCGCGAGGATGAGGTCACCGAAGCTCAGCACGGTGTCCCACGGATGCTCGAGCACGATGATGTCGGAGAGGAACCGCAGCTTGTCATCCGGTTGTTGCAGGTGATGCTTCACCGTCGGCTCGGCCCATGTCTCGTTCTGCCACTTGGCCGGGATCTTCACCGGCATGCCCTGGTTCAGCGTGATCACGAGAGCGTTGCAGGCGATGCCGATGATCACGATGCCCATGCCGCGCAGCACGAAGTTGCGCGCCGCAAAGCCGAGAATCAGCACGTACGAGGCGACCAGCAGACCGAAGCCGATGTCGTGCCAGTGTTCGCGCGGGATCGTCACGTATTCGAGCAGGACCTGGATCCCGAGGCCGGCGAACAGCAACCAGCCGAGATGCCACTCCACGCCGAGCAGCCGCGCGTACGACCCCCGCGTCACGAGCGGAATCGCCAGCGCCACCAGGACGGCGATCAAGAGCACGAGCACGCTGACAATGGTAGGCGAATAACCTCCGCATCCGTGACCATCTCCGAGGTGTTGTACGAGGTCGACGGTGGTGTCGCCCGAACGACGATCAACCGCCCTGAGCGCCGCAACGCGATGTCGTTCGGCGTGATGCAGGGATTGCGCGACGCGATGGCGTGTGCCAAGGCCGACGACGACGCCAGGGTGGTCGTGCTCACCGGCGCCGGCGACAAAGCATTCTGCGCGGGCGCCGACCTCGGAGGCGGCGGGATTGCAGACAGTGCCGCCACTGCCCACGAGGGCCGCGGGCTGCTCGCTGATCTGTTCCGCGACATGTGGTCGCTCGGCAAGCCGATCATCGCTCGCGTGCGCGGCTACGCGCTCGCCGGTGGCTTCGGCCTCGCGTGCGCGTGCGACATGATCGTCGCCTCGGACGACGCGATCTTCGGTACTCCGGAGATCAACGTCGGTCTGTGGCCGTACATGATTACGGTCCCGCTGTTGCGCTCGATGCCGCCCAAGACCGCGCTCGACTTGATGATGACCGGCCGGCGTGTCTCAGCGGAAGAGGGCGCGCGCATCGGGTTCGTGCAACGGGTCGTGCCGGTCGCCGAACTCGACGCGGCCGTCGACGAGCTCACCGCGTCGCTCGCGAGCAAGAGCCCGTTGATCATGCATTGGGGGCGCGACTCGTTCTACCGCGTGCTCGAGATGGATGCCGATCCCGCGTTGTCGTATTTGCAAGGCATGCTGACGATCACGTCGCAGACCGAGGATGCCGCCGAAGGAGTCGCGGCGTTCGCCGAGAAACGGGCACCGCAATGGAAGGGACGGTAGATGAGCGATCAGCGGCACGATTGGGGACCGCTTGTCGAGGATCTCGAGAAGCGCAAGGAGCGCGCGCTCGGCATGGGTGGTCCCGACCGGATCGAGCGGCAACGGTCGCTCGGCAAGCTCACCGTGCGCGAACGCCTCGACCTGTTGCTCGATCGGGGAACGTGGGTGGAGTACGGACTGCTCGCCGATCACATGGACGCGGGACTCGGGGATCGCTACCTCGCGGCCGACGGTGCGGTCACGGGCGTCGGCGAGATCGAGGGCCGTCCGGTCGCAGTCGCCGCGTACGACTTCACGGTAATGGCGGGCTCGATGGGCGGCGTCGGGGAGACGAAGATCTCGCGCATGCGCGAGCACGCGGTGCGCCAGCGCATCCCCTTCATCTGGCTGCTCGATTCCGCCGGCGCGCGCATCCAATCCACGAGCGGTTCCACGTTCGCCGGCGCGGGCGCGCTGTTCCGCGAACAGGTCGCAATGAGCGGCGTGGTGCCGATGGTCGCCGCCATGCTCGGCCACTGCGCGGCGGGTACGGCGTACATACCCGCGCTTGCCGACTTCGTGCCGATGGTGAAGGGCACGTCGTCGATGGCGCTGGGCGGCCGCCACCTCGTGAAGGCGGCGGTCGGCGAGGACGTGACCGAGGAGGAGATGGGCGGCTCGGCGGTGCACACCAAGATCAGCGGCGTCGCCGATCTCGAGGTCGCCGACGATGAGGAGTGCCTCCGGATCGTGCGCAAGTACTTGTCGTTCTTTCCGCAGCACAACCAGCAGCCGCCGCCAACCTACGACAGCGGCGACATGATCGACCGCCGCACCGAAGAGCTGTACGACATCGTGCCTACCGCGCCGAGGCGCGCGTACGACATGCGCAAGGTCGTGCACGCGATCGTCGATGACGGCGACGTGCTGTGGATGAAGCCGGAGTGGGCGAAGAACGTGCTCACGGGTTTGGCACGGGTCGGCGCGCAGCCGGTTGGCATTGTCGCGAACCAGCCGATGGTGCTCGGTGGTGCGCTCGATGTGAACGCGGCCGACAAGGCAGCGCGGTTCGTGTGGTTGTGCGACGCGTTCAACATCCCGTTGGTGTTCTTGCACGACGTTCCGGGATTCATCGTCGGTTCCGCGGTCGAAAAGCAGGGGATCATCCGCCATGGCGCGAAGATGTTGTTCGCAGTCAGTGAGGCGACAGTCCCCAAGATTTCGGTCGTGCTGCGCAAGAGCTACGGCGCCGGTTACTTCGTGATGAACGGCCTCGCGTACGAAGCCGACTACATCGTCGCCTGGCCCACTGCCGAGATCGCGGTGATGGGACCGGACGGCGCGGTGAACATCATCCACCGCAAGACGTTGGAAGCGATCGAGGACGAACAGGAGCGCGTCGCCAAGCGGCTCGAGCTGGCCGAGCAGATTCGCGCCAACATCGATCCGTACATCGCCGCCGGCCACGGCCAGCTCGACGACGTCATCGATCCCGCCGACACCAGGGCCGCGATCGCGCGTGGTTTGCGGATCACCGCGGACAAGCGTGTCGACCGTCCCTGGCGCAAGCACGGTGTGCTGCCGGTGTGAAGACGCGTGCGACAACGGTTGGCGACGTCGACGCGCTGCTCGACCTGTGGCGCCGCGCCGATGCCGCGCCCAGCGTCACCGACACGGCCGCGGACGTGGCGCGGGTCATCGATACCCCCTCCGCAATCGTGCTGGTTGCTCTTGATGACGGTGACGCGGTGATCGGCTCAGTGATCGCGACGTTCGACGGCTGGCGCGGCAACTTCTACCGCCTCGCGGTCGATCCGCATCATCGGCGAGCCGGGCAAGCCCTCGCGCTGGTGGACCGGGCCGAGGGGTGGTTGCGAGCGGCTGGGGTCAAGCGCGCGAGTGCGCTCGTCGAAGACGACCGCCCGACCGCGCAGGCGTTCTGGTCCGCCGCTGGCTTCGATCATCACGAAGGTATGCGTCGGTATACGAAGAGCTTGTGAACGCTACGCAGGCGTGGCGTCGGCGCCGTGGCGTTACGATCGCGCCCCTATGGCCGAGATCCGAGCTGAAATCACTGCGAACGTGTGGCAGGTCGTCGTCGAGGAAGGACAGATGGTCGCCGAGGGCGACGAGATCTGCATCCTCGAGTCGATGAAGATGGAGATCCCGGTCGTCACCGAGGTTCCGGGTGTCGTGCGCGAGCTCCATGTTGCGCCCGAACAGACCGTTCAAGAAGGCGATCTCATCGCGCTGATCGACGAGTCCTGAGGTGAGCGTCCGGGAGGCGGGTATCCCGCCGAGCAGCGAACCGGGGCCAAGCGGCCCGGCGCGAAGCGCCAAGAGCGGAGACTGAGGCGAGCGTGGCGTGATTCGGTTCGAGCGGCGCGGGTTCGTCGGGCTGGCGATCATCGATCGCCAGGAGCGGCGCAACGCACTCAACGCCGAGCTCTGCGCGGAGCTGCAGAGCCATCTCGAGCGCGAGTCCGAGCTGCGCGCGTTCGTGCTCACCGGCGCGGGGTCCGCGTTCTGCTCCGGAGCTGACCTCGTGACGCGCTTCACCGCCCACGGCGATGCGGCGACCGACACGTTCCGGCCCGCCTTCGAAGAAGTGCTCAATGCGATCGTCGCGTATCCGGCGCCGGTGATCGCCGCGATCAACGGACCGGCGATCGGTGCGGGCATGCAACTCACCGTCGCCTGTGACGTGCGGATCGCGGCGTTGGGAGCGCGGCTTGCGATCCCGGGCGGCAAGCTCGGCATCCACTTGAGCGCGCGCAACATCTGGCGGCTGGCGCAGATCGTCGGCCAGGGCGCGGCGCGCGACTTCCTGCTCGCGGGGCGCAATGTCGACGCTGACGAGGCGTTGCGGTTGGGGCTCGTGCAGTATGTGAGTCACGACGCGGTGGGCGGTGCGCTCGCGCTCGCCGGCGAGATCGCGTCGTACGCACCGTTGACGGTGCAGGGTCACAAGCGCGCGTTGAATCTCGTGGCCGAAGAGCAGTGGTTGTCGCCGGCGATACAACGGGAGATGGCCGTGCTGGAAGCCCGCGCCTTTGCGAGCGAGGACTTGCAAGAAGGCATGGCCGCGTTCGCCGAGAAACGCACCCCCCGCTTCAACGGCCGCTGACGCCGCCAGGTTGCTGGGGCGTGTGTGGAGCTCGATTTTCGAGCTCCACACACGCCCCATTCAGCAACCGTTCACGGGGTGACGTTGCCGCCGGAGCAGATGATGCCGACGCGGGCACCGTCGAGCTTTGACGTCCGGACGGCCGCGAACGCAACCGCGGCACTGGGCTCGATCACCTGACGCAAGTGTGCGCGTACCGCATCCATGGCGTCGACGATCGCGTCCTCGTCGACCGTGACGCGCTCCACGCCGTGCGTCAGCAGAATGCCTTCGGTGCGCGCCGACGTGCCCGTGCGCAGTCCGTCGGCCATGGTCGCGCCTCGATCGCGCGGCTGACCGCCGATCACCCGCAACGGTGCGACGGCGACGCACGTTCCCGCGCACAAGCCGCCGCCACCGATCGGGGTCACGATCACGTCGAGGCCGTTGACTTCCTCGCAGAGCTCCAACGCCGCCGTGCCCGCGCCCGCGATCACTCGCGCGTCGTCGAACGGGTGGATCTCCACCGCACCCGTGCGCGTCACGACGTCCGCCAGCACCGTCCGGCGTGCGTCCAGCGAGTTCGCACACCATGTGATCTGCCCGCCGTAACGCTCTACGGCCGCTGCCTTGAACGCGGACGTTGCCTCCGGCATGACGACGTGCGCCGCGATGCCCCGCTCACGGGCAGCCAGCGCGAGCGCGGCCGCGTGATTGCCCGACGAGTGCGCGGCGACGCCCCGCGACGCCTCCTCGGGCGTGAGCGACTGCACCGCGTTGGTCGCGCCCCGGTACTTGAACGCGCCTGCGCGTTGGAGATGCTCGGCCTTGACGA
This sequence comes from uncultured Actinomycetes bacterium, assembly GCA_963837155.1. Lineage (GTDB taxonomy): Bacteria > Actinomycetota > Acidimicrobiia > IMCC26256 > PALSA-610 > DASQHW01. Next base: position 666,136 of record CAWIMB010000002.1, read on the forward strand.
ACACCGTCGCGCCGGCCCACGCGTCGAGCGCGGGAGACTGCAACACCGGCGTCCGCTCCACGAACGGAGCGATTCTCTTCGCAGCCTGCTCGACGTCGGCGCGCTCGACACTCAAAGGGTCAGTACCCGGCCGGGAGCGCCTGTTCGAAGTAGACGTAGAACGCGAAGAGCACGGCGAGGAACGGCATCACACCGACGATCCACGTGATCGGGTGGCGCCACCGCCGGAAGGCCCACCACCACGCGCCGCCAATGATCGCGACGGCGAGGCCCCAGCGCACGGCCGATGTCGCACTGCGCTCCTGCCCGGAGAGACCTTCTTCGAGCACCGCTTGGTGCGACCGCTCCTTGCCCCCGCGGCGTGGCCCTCGGGGGTTGCGGTCGCGTCGGCTTGGCGCTCTCGTCAGGCGCCAGGCGCGCCTTGATCACGATTCTCTGCTCCGCCGAGTACTTCGGGTTGCAGCTGGTGAGCGTCAGCTGGGCGTCGAACGTGTTGTCGACGACGTACAGATCCGTCGGTTTGACGATCAACTGCTCGGTCATTTTGTACGTGAACTTGCCGGCCAACGTCTCGACGATGATGTCGTCGCCCGGCTTCAGCTTGTCGACGTCGTAGAACGGGTGGAGATACGTCGTGCGGTGACCTGCGATCGCAGCGTTGCCGAGCGTGCCCGGCATCGGCGTCTCGGGATAGTGCCCGGGCCCCTTCTTGAGGTCGTCGCGCGACACGCCTTCGACGAACGCCATGTTGATGCCGATGCGCGGAATCTTGATCGTGCCCTCGACCTCGCCTTCGGGCGGGACCGGCGGCGCCGGACGGACCGGTTGGGTCGTGGTCGTCGTCGAACCGGGGATCGTGGTCGACGAGGGATCGGGCAACGTGGTCGTGGTCGTGTGCTCGGCGGCGTACTGCTGTTGGGCCTTGGCGAAGTCGTGCTTCAAGCCGCTCTGGGCCCGGGCGGTGATGATCCCGGTGCCCCAGAGCTGGTACGCGACGAACAGCAGGATCAGCAACCCGAGCGTCACGAGGGTTCGCCCAATCGCCGCAATCGCCCGTCGCACGGGTTCGAGGGTACCGGCCGTCGCCACGAGTTCTCGCGCAGTGGGCGGGAGCAGACGGTTCGCCGCTCGTCACGGCCGGTTCGTAGACTTCGCGGCGTCACCACTCCCTGTTCTCGGAGTCTGGTTGCACTGCGTTCGCCTTCGATCGGCCGTCTGCATGCTCGGGCGGTTCCCCGCGCTCGCGGGCGCCGACCTCGACGTCGACGCCGGGGAGATCGTGCTGTTGAGCGGGCCGAACGGGGCCGGCAAGACCACGCTGCTTCGGCTCTGCGCGGGACTGCTCCCGCTGCGCGGGGCCAGGCCGAGGTGCTCGGCGTCGACCTCGCGCGTGACCGCAAGAGTCCGCGCGCGTCGCTCGCGCTCGTCGGCCACGAGACGTTTTGCTACGACGACCTCACGGTCGCCGAAAACCTGCGGTTCGCGGCGCGTGCGACCGGTCACACCGCGGCCGACGCCGACGATGCGCTCGAACGCGTCGGTCTCCGCCGGGTTGCGGACGTGACGCACGGGCGGCTCTCCCAGGGTCAGCGGCGCCGGCTCGCGCTCGCGATCGCGCTCGCCCGTCGTCCCCGGCTTCTGCTCCTCGACGAACCGCACGCGGGCCTCGACGAGCACGGCCGCGCCATTCTCGAAGACGTCGTGCGCGCCGCGCCCGTGGAAGGCTGCACCGTGCTGTTGGCGTCGCACGAGCTCGACCTCGCGCGCCGGCTCGCGACGCGCGAAGTGCAGCTCATCGCCGGGCGGGTGCACGCGCCGCCGCGCCTCCAGGCGGGGGCGGGGGCACACGCGTGACGCTCGTGCGGGGCGCGCTGCTCGTCGCCGGCAAGGACTTGCGGATCGAGTCGCGTTCCCGAATCGCGTTGCAGCAGATCCTGCCGTTTGGCGGCATCGTCGTCGTGCTCTTCGCATTTGCGCTCGACGCTGACCGCGCTCTGCTGCCCCGTGCCGCGCCCGGGCTCTTTTGGGCCGCGGTGTTGCTCGCCACGCTCCTTGCGGTCGGCCGGTCATTCGCGGTCGAAGAAGCCAACCGGGCGCGCGACGGCCTGCGGCTTTCCGCGCTCGACGGCGGCTCGGTGTTCCTCGGCAAGGCGGCCGCGATCGCGGTCGAGCTGCTCCTGCTCGAGGTCGTCCTCGGTGTGGTTGTCGTCGTGCTCTACGACGTGGCGCCGCATGACGCGTTGATCCTGTTCTGCGCAGCGCTGGCCGCCACCATCGGCCTCGCAGCCACCGGTACGGTCTACGGCGTGCTGGCCGGAGGACTGCGCGCGCGCGAGACGCTCATCCCGCTGCTCGTGTTGCCGGCGGTCACGCCCGTGATGCTCGGCGGCACACGTGCGTTCCAAGCCGCGCTGGACAATGCACCTGGTGACGCATGGCCGTGGGTGCAGCTGCTCGCCGCGTTTGCGGTGCTCGCGGTGGCTGCGGGAGTCGTCGTGTTCGGGCCTTTGCTGGAGGAAGCGTGAAGCGGCTGTTCGTCGCGGCGACCGTCATTGCGCTCGCGGCGACGGTGTTCTTCGCGTTGTACGTCTCGCCACCGCGCGAGAACCAGGGCGGGGAAGCGGTGCGTCTGCTGTATCTCCACGTTCCCTGCCGCGTGGCTCGCATATCTGGCCTTCGGCGTCACCGCGCTCGCGTCCGTGCTCTGGCTGGTCCCGCGCACGCGACACGCATCCTGGGATCTGCTCGCCGGCGCGTCGGCGGAGGTCGGCGTGCTGTTCACCGCGCTGATGCTCGTAGTCGGGTCGCTGTGGGGACGCCCAACGTGGGGCACCTGGTGGGAGTGGGACGCCCGGCTGACGAGCACCGCGATTCTCTTCTTCTTGTATCTCGGCTATCTCGCGCTGCGCCGGACGGGCGCGACCGCGGACGAACGCGGGAAGCGCTGCGCGATCGCAGCGTTGATCGCGGCCGCCGACATGCCGATCGTGCACTTCTCGGTGTCGTGGTGGCAGACGCTGCACCAGGAAGGCACGGTGTTCAACGACAAGCTCGATGTCAAGGTGAACGGGTCGATGGCGTTCACCCTGCTGCTGGCCGTAACCGCGTTCACCATGCTGTACGGCTATCTCGTGCTGGAGCGGTTCCAGCTCGCGCAGCTGGAAGAGGGTCGCGAGGAACGCGAGTTGCAGCGCGCGATCGAAGAGCGCATCCGCGCCGACGAAGTCGTGGTCGCATGAGCGACAACTGGGGCTTCGTCATCGCCGGCTATGCCATTACGGCGGGCACGCTCGGCGCCTATGTCATATGGCTGCGGCACCGGATCCGGCGGTTGCGGCGCTCGTTGCCCGACGACGATCGCGCATGAGGCTCCGCTACGGCATCATCGCGCTCCTCTGTCTCGGCGCGGTGGTGTGGATGGTCGTCCTGCTCCAGCGCAACGTCGTGTTCTTCAAGACCGTGTCGGAAGCCGTGCACGACGAGCACAATGACGGAACCCGCTCCATGCGCATCGGCGGCGGGGTCGTCGCCGCGAGCATCGAGCGGCACGCCGACGGTGTCGACTTCGAGCTGTACGAAGGCGGCGCGACGGTTCACGTCCACCACACGGGCAGTGAGCCGGCGCTCTTCAAGGACTGTGCCCCCGTTGTTGCCGAGGGTCACTGGAGTCGCGCGGCTCGACGACCTTCGACTCGACGCGCCTGCTGATCAAGCACGACAACAACTACGAGCCGCCGAAGAGCGCGACGGCCAAGTGCCCCGATGATCCGCTCAAGTAGATGAGGGCGCAGCTGGGCTACGGCCTCCTGACGATCGGCACCGCCGCCGCCGCGCTCGGCCTCGTCACGACCGCGGGCGGGATCGCACGCAAGCAGCCGCGCCTGATCGACCTCGGGCGCCGCTACGTCGTGCTCGTGCTGCTCGCCGCGGTTGGCGCGTTCGTCGTGATGGAGACCGCGCTGTTCGGCCACGACTTCTCACTGCAATACGTCGCGAACAACGTGGCGCGCGCGACGCCCGGCCTGTACACGTTCACTGCCGCTTGGGGCGCGCTCGAAGGCTCGATCTTGCTGTGGAGCCTCGCGCTCTCGGTCTACGTCGCGGCCACCACCTGGCGGTTCCGCACGCGTGCGAATGACCCACTGGTCGCGTGGGCAACGCTCGTGCAGTTCGCGGTCCTGCTGTTCTTCTTCGCGCTGATGTTGTTCGCCGCGAACCCGTTCAAGCAGGTGACCGGCACCGTGCCGTTCGACGGTCGCGGTCCCAACCCGCTGCTCCAGAACCATCCGCTGGTCGCGATCCACCCGCCGACCCTGTACGCGGGCTTGGTCGGCTTCACGATCCCGTTCTCGTTCGCGGTTGCAGCGCTCGTCACCGGCCGCTTCGGTGAGGGGTGGCTCGCCGACGTGCGCCGCACCACGCTGATCGCGTGGGGGTTCCTCACCGCCGGCATCGTGCTCGGCGCGTGGTGGAGCTATGCCGTGCTCGGTTGGGGCGGCTACTGGGGTTGGGATCCCGTCGAGAACGCGTCGTTCCTCCCGTGGCTCACCGCCACGGCGTTCATCCACTCGGTGATGGTGCAAGAGCGACGCGGGATGCTGCGGGTCTGGAACCTGTCGCTCGTGCTCGCGACGTTCTGCCTGACGATCCTCGGCACGTTCCTCACTCGCTCGGGCGTCGTGAATTCGGTGCACGCGTTCTCCCAATCGCCGATCGGCCCGTGGTTGCTCACGTTCCTGGGGATCTGCGCCTTCACTTCGGTCGGGCTCGTGGCGTGGCGGGGCGACAAGCTGCGCGCGCCCGGACGCATCGATTCGCCCGTCTCGCGAGAAGCGGCGTTCCTCCTCAACAACTTGCTGTTCGCGGGGTTCGCGCTGGTAGTGCTCACCGGCACGGTCTTCCCCTTGCTCGTCGAGGCTCTGCAGGACAAGCAGATCACGGTCGGTCAGCCGTACTTCGAGCGACTCGGCGTCCCGATTGGCATCGCGCTGCTGTTCCTCATGGCAATCGGCCCAGTGCTGCCGTGGCGCGTGGCAAGCGGCGAGTTGCTGCGGAGCCGTTTGATGATCCCGGCGTGGGCGGGTGGCCTGACGCTGGTGATCGCAGTGGCCGCAGGAGCGCACGGCATCGCGAATGTCCTCGCGTTCGCACTTGGCGCGTTCACGGTCGCCAGCATCGGGCGGTCGGCGGCGATCGGCGTTCGCGCTCGACGGCGTGTACACCGCGACGAGGGATGGGCGCGAGCCTCGACGCAGACGGTACGCGGCAACCCCCGCTTGTACGGGGGACTGCTCGTGCACCTCGGCGTCGTCGTGATCGCGGTGGCGCTCGCCACGACTGCCGGCTACACGACCAAACGCGAGCTGCAGCTGAACCCCGGCGAATCTGCGTCAGTCCTCGGCCACAAGGTGACGTTCATCAATCGCGAGGTCGAACGGTCGCCGCAAAAGACGACGATCAAGGCGCGTGTGCAGATCGCCGGGATCGGATCGTTCGCACCGGCCATCTCGACGTTCCCAAACGCGGCCGAAGGCATCGGTACGCCGTCGATTCACACGACACCCTGGCGCGACTGGTACCTCACGCTCTCGTCGTCGCCGACGTCGGGCCGGGTGACGATCGGTGTGCAGGTCGGCACGATGGTGATGTGGCTGTGGATCGGCGGCCTCATCATGGTGCTCGGCACCGCGGTCGCGCTCATACCCTCGCGGCGGCGACACGTGCGCGACGTAGAGGCGGTCACGTTGCCGCACGATGACGAGCAGCCCGCACTCGTCGAGGTCTCTTCCTGATGCGACTCCACGCGCGCTGGATTGCGCTCATGGTCGGCGTTGTGCTCGTGGCGTTCGGGGTCGTCCTCGCGGTGCAGCACCGCGAAGAACCGTCGGTGCCGCGTCTCGTGCAAGAGCACACGACCGTGCCCGCGTTCAGCGTGACGACGCTCGACGGTACGAAGATCGATGCTTCGTCCCTCCGGGGCAAGACGTACGTCGTGAACTTCTTCAACAGCTGGTGCATCCCGTGCCATCAAGAAGCACCCGCGTTGCAGTCGTTCTACGACGCACACAAGGGCGAGCGGGACTTCGCGATGATCGGCATCGTGCGCCAGGACGAAGAGGCGGCGGTTCGCGGCTACGTCGACGCGCAGAAGGTCACGTGGCCGGTCGCGCTGCGTGGCGCGGAACAGGCCGCGCTGGACTTCGGCACGCTGGGTCAGCCCGAGACGTTCGTAGTCGCGCCCGACGGTGTGATGGTCTGCGGCACGTCGGGGCCCTCGACGCGAGCGGCGCTCGACACCTGGCTCCAGGCCACGCGCACGGGAAAGCAATGCGGGTGACCCGCAAGGCGTGGCCCTGGTTGCTGCTGGTTGCGGTCGTGGTCGTGACGTTGGTGGTGCTCGTGACGCGTTCGCAACCGAGCCATTCGCCACGCGCACACGCCGACCGGCTTGCGCACCAGCTCGCGTGCCCCGAATGCGAGGGCGAGTCGGTCGCCGACAGCAGCTCGGTGTCGGCGCGCGCGATCCGTGACGACATTCCCCGTCGTATCGCGGCAGGGGAGAGCGACGCGCAGATCCGCGCCGTGTACGTGTCGAAGTACGGCGAGCGAGTCTTGCGGACGCCCACGAACTCAGGCATCGGTCTCGTTGCGTGGGTGGTGCCCGCGCTCGCGCTGTTCTTGGGCCTCGCCGGCGTCGCGCTGGCACTCCGCCGTTGGAGCCGTACGCCGCGGCTCCCGGCGACGCCGGAGGACGAAGCCATCGTGACTGTGGCGCGGGAGCACGAGCGGAAGACATGAGCGACGCGGTGGACGGCGAGCAGCGCGAACAGATGGAGGCCGAACGCGACTTCCTGTTGCGGTCGCTCGACGATCTCGATGCCGAACTGCTCGCCGGGAACATCGATCCCGATACGTACCGGTCGTTGCACGACGACTACACCGCGCGCGCCGCCGCGGTGGTCCGCTCGCTGGACGACGGCGTGCCCCGCAAACGGCCCGGGCCGAAGCGGCTCCGCGCGGTGACCGCCGCGGGCATCGTCGGCTTCTGTGTGCTGTTGGCATTCCTGCTCGCCCGCACCGTCGGCGAACGTCACCCCGGCCAGACGATCACCGGGAACAACAACGTCGCGTCGCCCGTGACGCTCGATCCGAACAGCTACGAAGCGCACATCCGGTCGGCACGCGACCTTCTCGGCAAGCAGGACCTCCAGCACGCGGTCGAGGAATACACGGCCGCGTCCCGCATCGACCCGCAGCAACCGGAGCCGCTCGCGTACCGCGGTTGGATCAGCGCGCTGGTCGCCCGCCAGGTCGACGACACGGACGCGCGCGCGCCACCCTCCTCGAGCGTGCGACCAAGGATCTGGATCAAGCGACCAAAACCGACCCGAAATACTTGGACGCGTACTTCTTCAAGGGGTACATGCTGTTCAAGATCGAGAACAGACCCGCGGAAGCGGTCGCTCCCCTGCAAAGGTTCCTCGTCCTCGCGCCGCAGGACCATCCGTTGCGCAAACAGGTGCTCGGTGTGCTCGCCGACGCCAAGCGCGCTGCCCAATCGAAACCCTAGGAGCCCCAATGGTCAAGCCACCCGAATCGCAGACCGACGAGTCGAAGATGTACCGCGTCACGATCACGACCGATCGCGGTCCGATCGTGATGGATCTCGATCCGCAGTTGGCGCCCAACACCGTCAACAACTTCATCGGGCTGGCTCGGCAGGGCTACTACGACGGGCTCACGTGGCATCGAGTGGTGCCGGAGTTCGTCATCCAGGGTGGCGACCCCGAAGGCAGTGGCCGCGGCGGTCCCGGATACAAGTTCGCCGACGAGCCGGTGAAGGGGCAGTACACGCGGGGCGCGGTCGCCATGGCGAACGCCGGCCCCGACACGAACGGCTCGCAGTTCTTCATCTGCATCGACGACTGCACGCGCAAGCTGGCACCGAGCTACAACCTGTTCGGGTTTGTGGTCGAGGGCCAGGACATCGCGGAGTCGACCCAGGTCGGTGACGTGATGCGGAAGGTCGAGATCGAGGAGCGCGACCGGTAGGAGAGGGTGGCGGAAGGTCGCGTCCACTTCGACGTATGACGCGTGGCTCGTCGCATGGGCGCCGGGCGCCGGGATCCCCGAGCACGGCCATGGTGGCGCGACGGCCGCGTTCCACGTCGTGCGCGGCTTGCTCGTCGAGCGCACCACGGCGGATACCCGGGTGCTCAGCGCCCGCGACGGCTCATCGGTGCCGCCGTGGCACCGTCACCAGGTTCGCAACGCCGGCACGTCGCCCGCGCTCAGTCTTCATGTGTACTCGCCGCCGTTGGGTGACTCGTGGGAGCCGGCCTGACGAGTACGGGCCGCGGCTCCGGTACGCCCACTTCCCGGCGCCGTACCGACGCGAAGAACGATGCGGCGAGCACGCCGACCGCGACGATCGTCGCGCCCAGCAGTGCGCGGTCCGGAACATCGAGCAGCTTGAGCGACGAGATGGCCAGCACGGCAGCCAGCACGGGACGGATGTAGCGGTCGCTCGCCCGCGACGAGACGTGCGCCCCGAGATAGACGCCGGGGATCGCGCCGAGCAACACCGACCCGGTGAGGTCGAGTTGCAGGTTGCCGAAAAGAATGTGGCCGAGTGCGGCAGCTCCTACGAGCGGGATCGCTTGCACGAGGTCAGTTCCAACCATCTCGCGCGCTGACAGCGTGGGATAGAGCAGCATCAGCATGACGATCATCAGTGAGCCGCTGCCCACTGATGTCATGCCGACGATGAAGCCCCCGGCGACGCCGATCAACAATGTGGGAACCGGCTGGACGAGCCGCTGATCCATCATCGCCGCGTTCGGCGCATCCTTCCGACGCGCCTGCACGACCACCTTGACGAGCATCGCGGCCGCGGCGACGAGCAACACCGCGCCGAGGATGTACTTCACGCGATCCTCAAAGCCCTTGCCCGCGACGACGTCGATCACGTAGGCACCCGCGAACGCGGCCGGCACCGATCCCAGCGCGAGCCACCGCACGAGCGTCCAGTTCACCGTGCGCCGGCGGATGTGCACGCCGCCGCCGACCGGCTTGAGGATGAACGACGCAACGACGTCGGAGGAGATCGCCGCCGTGGGCGGGACGTGGAAGAAAATCACGAGGACGGGCGTCATCAGCGCGCCGCCACCCATGCCCGTGAGGCCGATGACGAAGCCGACGACGAGGCCGGCGAGGGCGATGTCGAAATGCATTGTCGCCGATCTCGGGGCATTGTCGACTAAACCGATGAACAATCTAGGGGAAAGGTGCAGAGCAGTCAAGGCCGGTGGGGTTCGGCGAGAATCGGAGTGTGCGGATCACGGCCAAGGCGGACTACGCGGTGCGGGCAGCGGTGGAGCTGGCCGCGGTCGAGGGCGAGGGCAGGCCGGTGAAGGGCGAACAGCTGGCCCGGAGCCAGGGGATCCCGCACAACTTCTTGGAGAACATCCTCACCGAACTGCGGCGCGCGGGAATCGTGCGGACGCGGCGGGGTGCCGATGGTGGCTACCGGCTCGCGCGGCCGGCCAGCGAGGTGACCGTTGCCGATGTCTTGCGCGCGGTCGAAGGACCGCTGGCAGCCGTGCAGGGCGTACGTCCCGACGAGCTCCAGTACGGCGGCGCCGCGGCGAAGCTGCCCGAGGTGTGGGTTGCGCTCCGTGCGAGCTTGCGAGACGTGCTCGAGCACGTGACGATCGCCGACATCGCTCGCGGGCGTCTCCCCGACGTCGTACGGGAGCAGCGCTCGCCACAAAGACGCGTGGCGACCGCACTGAAAACGGATAGCCCATGGGATTCTTCGAACGAAACCGCAACTCGCTGCTCGAGAAGGGCTACAGCCCGGACCGGCTCCCGCCCGGGCAGTACTACACCGAGCGCTATCCCGTGCTGCATGTCGGCGATGTACCGAGCGTCGACCTCTCGACCTGGACGTTGCGCGTCTTCGGACTCGTCGCACACGAGCGGTCGTTCACGTGGGACGAGCTGCACGCCTTCCCAATGGTCGATGTCGTCGCCGACATCCATTGCGTCACGAAGTGGTCGAAGTTCGACACACGCTGGACCGGAGTGCGTGTGCGCGACGTGCTGAGCGCGTGCGGCGTCGACCACCGCGCGACGCACGTCGTGCAGCACGCCGAGTACGGCTACACGACCAACACGCCCCTCACCGAAGTGACCGACGGCGAGGCATTGCTGGCGTGGTCGTTCGATGGCACCTCGCTCGCGCCCGAGCACGGCGGTCCGTTACGCATGGTGATCCCGCGCCTGTACTTCTGGAAGTCGTCGAAGTGGTTGCGCGCGTTGGAGTTGCTGGATCACGACAATCCCGGCTTTTGGGAACGAAACGGATACCACAACGTGGGAGATCCGTGGCTCGAGCAGCGTTACTGGGGCGACTGACGAATCAGGGGAGTATTACCAGCTATCTACCGTGTGTACGACATGCGTAGTATCGGGGACATGGGGGCCTTTGTGATAGCGGGTGTGGTTGCCGGAGCAGTGATTGTCGTGATGCTGGGCGGGTACCGGCACTTCACGTCCACGCGTGCGCGTGTGCAACACGCGTGGGACGACGTCGACACGCAGTTGCACCGCCGTCACACGCTCGTGCCGACGCTCGTCAACGCCGTGCGGCGCTACCCGCCCTTCGACCCGCGCCTGTTGGACACCGCGACGTCGCTCAACCTGACCGCGATGGCGGTGCACCGCGAGGCCGACGCCCAGGCCCTCGCCGAGCAGGCACTCGAACATGCGCTGCAACAGGTGGTTGCCGCCGGGAGCCGCAACGCGGAGCTGCGCGGCGACGAGGAGTTTCGTGCGGTACAGCAGCAGCTCAACGAGATCGAGGATCGCATCCAGGAGCTGCGCGGCATCTACAACGACACTGCGCGCTCCTTCGACCGTCTCGTGCAGACGTTCCCGACGCTGATCATCGCCCACATGTTCGGGTTTGCGCCCGAGCCGTACTTCGAGCTCGAGCCCGCCGTCGGTCACGTCCCCGCGCCGTCGATCGACCTCTCGCCCTGGACGTAGTTCTCCCGGCTATCCGTGCTTGGCGAGCTCGGCCGCGAGATCGAGCCGCTGGGTGATCGCATCATGTTCCATGTCGCCCCACTGCGGGCGCGGCACCGGCCACATCACCTCGAACTCGATGCCGTCGGGATCCTTGCCGTAGAGCGACTTGCTCACGCCGTGGTCGCTCTCGCCGACGAGGGCACCCATCTGCATCAAGCGGTCGCGCATCTCGGCGAGGTCCTGGATTGAGTCGACCTGCCAGGCAAGGTGGTACAACCCGACCCGGCCCGGTTGGGGTGGCGGCGCTTGCGGCCCGAGCGAGAACAAGCCGAGATCGTGATGGTTCTCGGTCCCGGCCGCGCGCAGGAACACGGCGGCGCCGTCGCCGAACTCGGCGACGACCTCGAAGCCGAACGCCGCTTCGTAGAACTCGGCTGACCGGCGCGCGTCACGCACGTACAGCACGGCGTGATTGAGCCTCCGAATGGTGGTCGTCATGCGGTCCGCAACCCCCTCATGCGTTCGACGATTCCCGGAAACACCTCGACGAAGCGCGCAACGTCGCCAGCCGTTGACGACCAGCCCACCGAGATCCGCAGCGATCGCTCGGCGTCCACGCCCATCGCGGCGAGCACCGGTGACGGCTCCAAGGTTTCCGACGAGCACGCCGACCCCGAGTGCACCGCGACCCCGTGCTGGTCGAGGGCGAGCAGGATCGGTTCGGCCTCGACCCCGGCGACGCCGAGACACAACACGTTCGGCAGCGATCCGTCGCCGAAACGCTCGACGCCTGGGACTGTCTCGCAGACGGACGCGGCCGTCGCAATCAACGCTCGCTGCGCCTCGCCTTCAGCTTCCAGGTCAACGGCCGCGCACGCGGCGCCGAACCCGACCCACGCCGGCACGTTCTCGATCCCGCCGCGTCGGGCGCGCTCCTGCGCACCACCGACCAGCAACGGCGGGATGCGCAGCCCGCGACGAACGAGCAAGGCACCGGCGCCGAGCGGACCACCGAACTTGTGGGCGGTGACCGAGCACAGATCGGCGTCGAAGCGCACCGGGAGATAGCCCGCCGCTGCGCACGCGTCCACATGCACGCGTACCCGACGCTCGCGCAACGCGGCGCACACCTCGGCGACCGGTTGCACCGTCCCAACCTCGTGATTTGCGAGCTGCACGCTGACGAGCACCGTGTCGTCGCGCACCGCATCGAGAACGGCTTCGGCGGAGAACCGGCCCCGCGATCGACGCCGACGACCGTGACCTCGGATGCGGCGCGTGCGATCGCATCGCGCACGCATGAGTGTTCGACTGCAGTCGTGACGACGTGACCGTGGGCACCGAACACCGCGGCGTTGACCGCCTCGGTGCCGGACGAGGTGAACACCACCTCACGGGGCGCGCCCCGAAGAACACGGCGACCTGCTCGCGGGCTTGCTCGAGCGCGACCCGGGTGGTGCGTCCTTCGGCGTGCAGCCGGCCCGGGTCCCCGAACGACGCTTCGACGAACGGCATCATCGCGGCGCGGGCCGCGGGTCGCAGCTGAGAGGTGGACGCGTGGTCGAGGTACGCCCGAGTCACACGCGCGTGACGCAGTGCTGGTCGCCGCCCGGCCGGCTCTCGGTGATCATCGGCGATGTCTCGCCGTACAGGCCTTCGAGCATCCCCTTCACCATGCCGGTGTCGACGGCGCACAGCACGTGGGGGTACTGCCGCGCGGCGTCGCCGAACGGGCAGTGCTCGGCCACCAACGTGAGCGCGTTTCCGTTCGACTCCGCGTGGGCGGCGAAGCCATGGGCGGTCAACGCGTCCGCGACCGTCGCGACCGCGGCCTTCACCGACCGGTGACCTTCGGATGGCTCCATGCGCGCGGCGATCGCGCGCCCGTACTCGTAACCGACTTCCTCCGCCAACGTGCGTGCTTCGTCGATCGGCAGCTTGTCGAGCGCCCGTGCCAGCAGGATCGCCAACAAGTCGTCACGGCGGGGCGGGAACGAAAGATTCGTGTCGTTCGGGGCCACGCGGTAGCGCTTGGACGGCCGGCCGGCCGATTCGTGTCGCACGAGCTCCACGTCGAGGTATCCGCCCGCGGCGAGCTTCTCGAGGTGATGGCGCGCCACGTTGGGATGCACCCCGAAATTCTTTGCGACCTCGGCCGCTTTCACGCCGGCCGACGATGCACGGACATACAGGTAGATGTCGCGCCGGGTCGGGTCTCCGAACGCGGTCGTGACAGCGACAACGGCCGCCGCAAACTCGTCCGGGGTGAGTTCCCCAGGATCCACGGGGATATTGTACCTACGCCGGTAGTGGAAATTCCCCGGAGACGCAGGCGCAGCCGACCGGAGGGGAGGCGGAGCCGAAGTCGACCCATCAACGCGACCTTTCGCAGGAGTGCCAATGCCCACCGAAGCCGAGATCCTGGAGGCCTTGCGGCCGGTCGAGGATCCGGAGATTCATCGCTCGATCGTCGAGCTCGACATGGTCCGCGGCGTCGACGTCAAAGGGGACGACGTCCGGGTCACGGTTGCGCTGACCGTCGCCGGGTGCCCCCTCCGGGCCGAGATCACCAAACGCGTCACCGATGCCGTCGCCGCAATGCCGGGCGTCGCCCGCGTCGATGTCGACCTCACCGTGATGAGCGACGAAGAGCGGGCCGCGCTCGCCCAACGCCTCCAAGGCGGTCACGAGGGCGAGGCCCGGAAGAATCCCTTCACCGACGCCAAGACGCGCGTGCTCGCGGTCGCGTCGGGCAAGGGTGGTGTCGGCAAGTCGTCGGTCACGACGAACCTGGCTGTCGCGCTCGCGCAGCGCGGCCGCAAGGTCGCTGCGGTTGACGCCGACGTGTGGGGCTTCTCGATGCCGCGCATGCTCGGCATCGACCGTCCGCCAACGGTGATCGACGACGTCATCGTGCCGCCCGACGCGAACGGCGTCACGCTGATCTCGATGGGTTTCTTCGCTCGTGACGACCAACCCGTCGTTTGGCGCGGGCCGATGCTGCACAAGGCGCTCGAGCAGTTCCTCACCGACGTGCACTGGGGCGAGCCCGACTACCTGATCGTTGACATGCCGCCCGGAACCGGCGACATCGCGCTGTCGATGGCGCAGTTCCTGCCGCGTGCCGAAGTGCTCGTTGTCACCACGCCGCAACCGGCCGCGCAGAAGGTCGCGCAACGCGCTGCATACATGGCGCTCAAGGTGAACCTCGAGGTGATGGGCGTCATCGAGAACATGTCGTGGTTCCGGTGCGACCATGGCACGACCTACCCGCTCTTCGGTGAAGGCGGCGGACGCGAGCTGGCCGAACAGCTCGATGTGCCGCTGCTCGGGCAGGTGCCGCTCGTGCCGGAGCTCCGTGAGGGCGCCGATACGGGCCGGCCGATCGTCGTTTCCGATCCCGAGAACGAGGCCTCGCAGGTGTTCGCTCGCATCGCCGAACGCATCGAGGTCGAGCTGGCACCGAAACGCCTTTACCGCACCGAACTCAAAATCGTCTAGCGGGTCGGAGTAGCGTCATCGCATGGAAGTACGAATCGGCGTCGTGTACACCACTCGAGAGTTGACCGTCGAGACCGACGATTCGGTTGACGCGGTCACGCAGACGATCGAACGTGCGCTCGGGAACGGCAGCGGCATGCTCTGGCTCACCGACAACAAGGGTCGGCGCGTGGGCATACCGACCGACAAGATCGCGTACGTCGAAGTCGCAGCCGACGCCGGCGGGCGCAAGGTCGGCTTCGGTTCGACCGGGCGGTGACGCGGAGCACCGTGTGATCCAGCCCGCGCCCGGGCTGCTCGACCGGCGCCTGTTGTTCTTCACGGGGAAGGGCGGGGTCGGCAAGAGCACGATGGCGGCCGCGACCGCGCTGCTTGCTGCCAACATCGGCAAGCGTGTCCTGCTCGTCGAGGTCGACGCCAAGGGCGACGTGCCCGCGCAGTTCGAGCAGTCGCCGGTGGGCTTCAAGGCTCGCGAGGTCCATCCGGGTGTGCTCGCGATGGCGATGGACACTGAGGCATCGCTCCAGGAATATCTGCGGCTCAACCTGCGCGTGCCAGTGCTCGGCCGCTTGGGCCCGCTGGCCAAAGTGCTCGACTTCGTTGCGACAGCCGCGCCCGGCGTGAAAGAGATCCTTACGATCGGCAAGATCGCGTGGGAAGTGCGCGAGTCGATCGAAGGGCGTGCCGACCACGACCTCGTCGTCGTCGACGCGGCCGCGACCGGCCACATCGTGGCCCAGTTGGGCGCAGCCGATGCAATCCAGGACCTCGTCGACGTCGGGCCGTTGCGCAGCCAGACCCAATGGGTCTCCGAGCTGATCGCCGATCCGCAGATCACCGCCGTCAACATCGTCACGACGCCCGAAGAGATGCCCGTCGCCGAAACGATCGAGCTCGTGCAGCGGCTGCGGCGCGAGGTGCAGGTGCCACTGGGCTCGGTGGTCGTCAACCGGGTGTTGCCGGAGCTGTTCACCCACACCGACGAAGAGACGTTCCAGGCGTTGCGGGTGCCTCCCGCGCGTGAGCTGATGACGGCGCAGGTCGGCGCCGGCGCCACCCAAGTCCTCGATGCGGCTCGGCTCGCGGTATCGCTGCGGCGCACGCGGGCTGTGCACCTCGCGCACCTCCAGGAGGAGGTCGACCTCCCGCTCCTGTACGTGCCGTACTTGTTCGTGCGGACGCACGGGTTGCGCGTCACCCGGATGGTCGCCGACGCCCTCGGCCAGGAGTTGGGGCTGTGAAGCGAGCGACACGATGAAACGCCGCGCCGACGACCGGGCCACGACGCTCGAGCAGCTGCTCGCCGCCAAGGAGATCGTCGTGTTTTGCGGTTCGGGCGGTGTCGGCAAGACATCGGTCGCGGCGGCCGCGGCCCTCGGTGCGACCGTGCGACTCGGCGGCAAGGTGCTCGTGCTCACCGTCGACCCTGCCCGCCGGCTCGCCACCGCGCTGGGGCTCGAGGGCATCGGCAACCTGGCGCGCCGCGTGCCGCCCGAAGCGCTCAAGGCCGCCGGCATCGAGCCGCGCGGCGAGCTCTGGGCGGCGATGCTCGACACCAAGCAGTCGTGGGACGACCTGGTGCTCCGCCACGCCAAGGACGAGGAGACGGCGTATCGCATCCTCGAAAACCGTCTCTACACCAACCTCACCGCCCGGTTCGTGCAGAGCCACGACTACATCGCGATGGAGCGATTGTTCGAACTGCATTCGAGCGGCGAATACGACCTCATCGTCGTCGACACGCCGCCCACGCGGAACGCGATCGACTTCCTCGAAGCGCCGGCGAGGATGGCAGAATTCTTCGGCAGCCGCTTGCTGCGTTGGCTCACGCTGCCGTATCGCGTCGGCGGGAAGCGCGGCTCACGCGTGCTCAGCGTCGCGAGCCGGCCCTTCTACCAAATCGCCGACCGCATCCTCGGCAGCAAGTTCCTCGAGGACATCGCCGAGTTCTTCTTGAACTTCCAATCGATGTACGACGGGTTCGTCAAGCGGGCGCAGGCCGTCGAGCGGTTGCTGCACGACAAGCGCACAACGTTCGCGGTCGTCACCACGCTCGAAGCGGCACCATTGCACGAGGCCGAGCGGTTTTGTCAGGAGCTGACGGCGCGCGACTTCCACCTCGGCGCGCTCGTGCTCAACAAGACGCTGCCCGATTACCTGCTCGATCCGGTCGGCGCGACCGCCGCGACCGCGTGCATCGACGATGCTGCGCCACTCGCAGCCGAGCTCGCGACGTCCGGTGATCCCACGCTCACCGATGCGGCGCGCACGGCGCGGGTCCTGCGCACGATCGGTGAGTCGTTCCGCAACTTCTCGGTGGTTGCCATGCGGGAGGCCGAGCTGCGTGCCGAGCTTGCCCGCGTCCCCGAGGTCGTGGCGCGCATCCCGAACTTCGAGGACGACATCGGCGACGTCGACGGCTTGGCGGCGATCTGCCGCTACCTCTACGAAGCCAGGGTGCGGACGTAGCGGAGCCAAGGATGGCGTAGCGAGGGAGCCATGCAAATCGTGCGGACCGAGGGCGCCATTAGCATTCATCCGTGAGCACGCTCGACGATCTGGCCCTCGCCCGCACGGCGCTGGCCGATCGCGACCTCGCGCACATGGACCGGCTCGTCGCAACGTGGCGACCGCTCGCCGACCTTTCGTTCGCGGACATGCTGCTCCTGGCGCCGATCACCGGCGAAGAAGGCCATCGCTTCGTAGTGCTGGCCCAGGTGCGGCCGGTCACCGGCCAGACGAACTACCCCCAGGACCTTGTCGGCACCGTCGTCGACGAGGTGGAACGCCCGCTCGTCGCACGGTGTTGGCGCGCGGGTCATATCGTGCGCGCCGACGCGCCCGTCCTCGGGTCCAAAGAGCGGGTGCGCGTGCAGTGCGTACCCGTACGCCGCGGCGGCCGGCTCATCGGGCTGGTGTCACGCGAGGAGCCGATGACGCTCGCCCGACGTTCGGGTGAGCTCGAGCGCATCTACTTCCAGACCTTCGACCGCTTCGCGTGCATGATCGCCGATGGCACGTTTCCGTACGACGTCGACGAGATCGAGATGGAAAGCGGCCCGCGGGTGGCCGACGGCGTGATCGTGATCGACGCCGAGACGCGCGTGCAGTTCGCGAGCCCGAACGCGGTGAGCTCCTTGCACCGCATGGGCATTCACGCGTACGCGCAGTCGCAGCGGTTGGCCGACGTCGGGTTCGACGACGGCGCGGCGCGGAGTGCCATGCAACTCCACCTGCCGGTCGCCGAGGAGATGGAGCACGAGGAGGTCTCGGTGCTCGTGCGGGTGCTGCCGTTGCTGGAAGGCGACGAACCGGCGGGGGCGCTCGTGCTGCTCCGCGACGTCAGCGACCTCCGTCGCCGCGACCGGATGCTCCTCTCGAAAGACGCGACGATCCGGGAGATCCACCACCGCGTGAAGAACAACCTCCAGACGATCGCCTCGTTGTTGCGGCTCCAGGGCCGCCGTCTGCGGTCGCCCGAAGCGCGGGGTGCGCTCGCGGAATCGGAGCGCCGCATCCGTTCGATTGCGATCGTGCACGAGACGCTCTCACGCGAGGCCGGCGACGTCGTGGCCTTCAACGAGATCGTGCGCCCGCTGGCGCGCCTCGTGGAGGAAACGTCGTCGTCCGACGACCACACGATCCGCTTCCACGTCGAGGGTGACGCCGGCGAACTCCCGGGAGAGGTGGCGACTCCGCTCGCGGTCGTGCTCAACGAGCTCATGCAGAACGCCGTCGACCACGCCTTCCCCGAAGGGACGCGAGACGCGCGCGTGGACGTGATGCTCGGCCGAAACGACGGTCACGTCGAAATCGAGGTGCGGGACAACGGCGCCGGGCTACCGGAGCAGTTCACGCTCGACGGGTCACGTGGCCTGGGGCTCTCGATCGTGCAGGCGCTGGTCACGAGCGAGCTGCAAGGGTCGATCGAGATGCAAGACGAACACGGCACGTCCGTGCGCGTGCGGGTTCCGGTCGCGATGCCCCGGGTCGAGCTCTAGATCACGAACATGCGTGGCGAACTCGGGGCGGTTTCACGCGGTGGCCGCGACAAGTTCGTTGAATCGTTGGGCTGGAGTATCCCATCCGAGGGTCTTGCGGGGTCGACCGTTGAGCTTGATGGCGATGTCGTCGAGGTCGTCTTGGCTGTAGGGCGACAGGTCGGTGCCTTTGGGGAGGAAGCGTCGCACGAGGCCGTTCCAGTTCTCGTTGGTGCCGCGCTGCCAGGGTGAGTGCGGATCGCAGAAGAACACGTCGATGCCGGTGGCGACGCGGAACTGGACGTGTGCCGCGAGCTCGCCGCCCTGGTCCCAGGTCAACGAGCGGGCGAGATGGGTGGGAAGTCGGCGCATCGCGATTGTCAGGCGTTCGGCGACATGGGCCGCGGCGCGCTCTTCGATCTTTACGAGCATCCCCATACGGGTGCTGCGTTCCACGATCGTCGCGACGGCGCTGAGACCGTCTTTGCCGATCACCAGATCGCCTTCCCAATGGCCGGGCACGGCTCGGTCGGCGGCCTCGGCGGGCCGCGCGGCGATGTTCACCATGTCTTTGATGCGCGCACCCTTGGCGCGTGTGCCCTGGCGTGGGTGGCGGCGCACACGACCCGACGGCAAGCACGCCAACAGTTCTTTGCGTAGCTCGCCTTTGGCCTGCACGTAGACGGCTTGGTAGATCGCTTCATGCGACACCCACCACTGTGGCTCGTGCGGATGCTCCAGACGTAATGACACCGCGATCTGCTCCGGTGACCAGCCCTCGGTCCGTAACAGGTCAACAACGTGTTCCCACAACCACGGCCGCTGTTCGAACCAGCGCCGCTTGGGGCGACGTGCGACTTGATCGGCCCGATCCTGCGCTCGATACGCGCGATACCGCTTCCGGCCACCGTTCGCTGCGATGTCCCGGCCCACCGTCCCCCGATGACAACCGATCCGTTTCGCGATGTTGCTATCCGACTCGCCGCGGTCGATCCCGACCCGGATCTCTTCACGAGCCTCGAGCGTCAACGCACCAGGCCGACATTTGCGGTCGCGCAGCACGACCACATCCTGTTCAGCAACGCGCGCGCACACCGTCCTTTCCGAGATCCCAGCCAACGCCGCCGCCTCGGCATACGTCGCACCCGCGCCACCGCCGCCAACGCGACCCTGACCACCGACCACGGCACCCGACGATTGGCCACCACGCACCCCCGAGATCAGGATGTCGCGGTCACCACTTGAGGCCGCCCGGCCCACGGCCGGGTAGGTCACGCAAGTTGGGGGGCGACGGTGGGGACGTCGATGCCCTTGCGCAGTCGGCGGCGCTCCTCTTCGGTGAGGCCGCCCCAGACGCCGGCCTCCTGGTTGGTCGCGAGGGCGAACTCGAGACATTCGCTGGCGACCGGGCACTGACCGCAGACTCGCTTGGCGGCGTCGATCTGATCGAGCGCTACACCTGTGGTTCCGATCGGAAAGAACAGCTCCGGGCTGGTATCGCGACACGCGGCGCGATCGCGCCACGCGTCCTCGTCCCAGTCGTGGGTCCGGATCCAGGTCAACGCCACTGTTTCCCCCTTGCGGGTCGCGCAGTCGGCCTTGCCCACACGCCGGACTTGTGCGCCCATGCACGAGCACGCTCAGCTCGGTTGAGCGGGAGCAAAAAGAGGCTAACGGCCCTGTAACGGGGCTGGCAAGGGGTCTGAGCAGGACTTTCGTGCCTATAAGTGGAACACGTTCCGGTCGTCTCCATGGGTCGACTCCACGCTTCGCTCCCCTTCGGTCGCTTCGCTGTCGTCTCCGTACGCTTGAGCTCCGATGGCCGATCGCCCCTTGGTTCTGGCACATCGTGGCGCGTCACGCGCCGCGCCAGAAAACACCATTCCTGCATTCATCAAGGCGCGCGAGCTCGGCGCGGACGGCGTCGAACTCGACGTGCGTCGCACCGACGACGACGTACTCGTCGTGCATCACGATCCCGAAATCGTCGGCTTCGGTTTGATCACCGCGCATCCATTCGACGTGCTCCGCGCGGCGCGGCCCGACGTACCGACGCTCGTCGAAGTGCTTGCCGCATGCACGGGTTTGCTCGTCAACGTCGAGATCAAATGCCTGCCGTGGGAACCCGACGCCGACGCGCCCGACCGGCCGGTCGTACGCGCGGTCGCGGCGGCCGTGCGCGCCCACGCGCCGGACGCAATCGTTTCGTCGTTCGACCTCGGTGCGGTCGACGCGTGCCGCACGTTCGCGCCCGAGCTCGTGACCGCGTGGCTGACCAGCGGCCAGGACGTCGCCACCGCCGCGGCCGTTGCCGCCGAGCACGGCCACGGTTGGCTCCATCCGGACCGCATGGCCGCGCTCGCGGCGTCGAGTACCGACATCGACGAGGCGCACGGCCGCGGGGTCCGCGTCGATGTGTGGACGGTCGACGAGCCCGAAGAGATCAGGACGCTCGCGGCCGCCGGTGTCGACGCGATCGTCACCAACGTCCCCGACGTCGCGCTCGTCGCGCTCCGCTGATCAGGGAACGACGATTGTGAGCGCGTCGGGCTCGTAGCCGATGTCGAGCTGTTGGGTGTCGCCGACGTCGTCGCCGTCGACCTGGTACGGAAACGGCGCACCCGAACGCACGATCATGCGGTGCACGTCGCGCCGGTGCTCGATGCCGCGTCGGCGGGCGAGGAATTTGCCCTTGCGCATCGCGGACAAACCACTGCCGACGATGGTCACGAAGTCCAGCCGGCAAAAGGCCGTGAGCACGAGCGGCCGGTCGAGCCCGGCATCAGGCGCGACGCGGAGCGGGATCGCCTCGAAGTACGTATAGGGATCGGACTTGGAGACGATCGCGAAGCGAACACCCTCGATCGTCTCGCCGCTATCGAGCTCGATGTCGAAGGCTGTCCGCGCCTCGTGCCGGAAGAACACCTGCAACGCGGCGACGACGTGCAGCGGATGCGCCGCGAACCGCTTGAGCTCCCCGTAGCGCTCCACGCGCCGGACCACGGCCGCGTCGAACCCGACACCGGTGTTGAACAAGAAGGGCCGTTGATTCGCCATCCCGACACCGACGCGCTTCATCGAGTTGCGCGCCAGCGCCGCGACCAGCACCCGCGCCGCCGCCACAGCGTCGTTGGGATAGCCGAGCGTGCGCGCGTACACGTTCGTGGAGCCACCGGGAAGCGAGGCCGAGCGCGGTGTTGCTGTGCAACAAGCCGTCGGCCGCTTCGTTGAGCGTGCCGTCGCCCCCAAGCACAGCAACGACGTCGAACCCGTCGTTCGCGGCGGCGTGGGCGAGCCGGGTCGCGTGTCCGCGTCGCGATGTCTCGGCGACCTCGACTTCGTGTTCCGCCGCGAGCAGCTTCCGGATCATCACCCGCTTGCGCGCTGTGACCGACGACGCGGCCGCGTTCACGAGCAGCAGGACACGCATCCAAGTCATCGTACCCGGCGTCCGGCCATATCATTCGCATTCATGCCCATACCGCGCGCCACCGATCTCCGCGCGCTCGCGGACGAGATCGCGGCTTGCCGGGCATGCCCGCGCCTCGTCGAGTGGCGCGAGACCGTCGCGCGCGAGAAGCGCGCGGCCTTCCGCGCCGACACGTACTGGGCGCGGCCGGTCCCGGGCTTCGGTGACCCTCGCGGCCGCGTGTTGCTCGTCGGCTTGGCGCCGGCCGCGCACGGCGGGAACCGCACTGGCCGCGCGTTCACAGGTGATCGCTCCGGCGACTTCCTCTTCGCGTCGCTCTTTCGCACGGGGTTCGCGAACCAACCCGAGTCGGTACGGGCCGATGACGGTCTCCGGTTGCGGGACGCGTACGTCGCGGCCGCGGTCCGGTGCGCGCCGCCCGCGAACAAGCCCACGCCCGCCGAGCGCGACGAGTGCATGCCGTATCTCGTCCGCGAGCTGGAGCTGCTCGACGCGCGTGCGTGTGATCGTGGCCCTGGGCGCGTTCGGCTACGAAGCGGCGTGGCGCGCGCTCCGTCTCGCTGGGCTCCCGCATCTCGAGCTGCCGGCCCGTCGCCTCCGCTTTGCGCATGGGCTCGAGGTGCCGTGCGGCCGGGTGACGATCGTCTGCACGTTCCATCCGAGCCAGCAGAACACCTTCACCCGCAAGCTGACGCCCGAGATGCTCGATGCGATCTTCGCCAGGGCCCGAGAGCTCACTAGCTAATTCCGCTCTTGGCGCTTCGCGCCGGGCCGCTGGGCCCCGCCTCGGACGGCGCACGATACGTGCGCCGTCAATCCTCGGCTCACCTCAGCGCGATGATTTCGCCGACAGCGTAGATGATCGAGAGAGTGCCGAGCGCCGCTCCGACCGTGTAACGCAGCACTCGATCGCTCGCGGTGATCGTGAAGTGCGCGCCGATCTGCGCACCCGGGATCACACCGAACGCGAGCGCGATCGCGAACGTCCAGTCGATGTGGCCGAGATACCAATGCGTGAGCGTGCCCGGGATCGCGAAGATCCCGACGCACGCAAGCGACGTACCGATCGTCTCCTTCAGCGGCATCCCCACCCACGCGGAAAACGCCGGCACCATCAGGATGCCGCCGCCCACGCCGAGCAGGCCCGACAGCCCGCCCGCCGCGACGCCGATGATCGCGAGCCGCCACCACTCGTCGCGCAACCGGCCTTGGCCGAGCTTGACCGCTCGCGCGGTCGGGAACGCGGTGGCGTACGCGGTGTATGCGACGAGCGCGGCCGTCAACAACATCAAGACGTGGCCGTTGCCCGGCACCGCGTCCGACAGTCGTGAACCGGCGACCGATGCAGGCACGCCGAAGGCCGATACCCAGACGACGACATGTCCGTTGATGAGGTGCTCGCGCTGGTACCGCAACGATCCGGAGATCGACGAGGGCAAGATCGACGGCAGGGTCGACCCGACGGCTTGCAACGCCGTGGCCCCGAGCGCACGAATCGCGGGCGTCGAAACGACTGCGCCGCCGATGCCGAACATCCCTGACAACACGCCCGTCACGAAGCCCACGAGCACCGTGAGGAGCACCTCCAGCCACAGCGACACCGCGGGGAAGGTACTCGGGGGTGACGCAATACCCAGGGAGCCTGTACACACCGGCGAGTACGCTCTTCGCATGACGAGTGACCTCGATCTGCGGGGCGTATGGGTACCGCTGATCACGCCGTTCGATGCTGCGGGCGCAGTGGATACGGC
This sequence comes from uncultured Actinomycetes bacterium, assembly GCA_963837155.1. Lineage (GTDB taxonomy): Bacteria > Actinomycetota > Acidimicrobiia > IMCC26256 > PALSA-610 > DASQHW01. Next base: position 689,832 of record CAWIMB010000002.1, read on the forward strand.
GGCGATCGAGCGGCTGTGCGGCGAGTACCTCGGTGCGGGAGTGGCGGGCATCGTCGCCCTCGGCACCACCGGTGAGGCTTCTTCCCTCGAAGACGACGAGAAGCGCGCCGTCATCGACACGATCACACGCGTGTGTGCCGCGGCGGGCAGCCGCGTGATCGTCGGCACGGGTTCGAACAACACCCGGCACACAATCGAGGCAACGGAGGCGCTGCAGGGGCTGCCCGCCGTAGTCGGTGCGCTCGTCGTCGTGCCGTACTACGTGCGCCCGTCCGAAGCCGGGATCGTCGAGCACTACAAGGCCGTCGCGAAGACGAGTCCGGTGCCGCTGGTTGCCTACAACATCCCGTCGCGTACCGGCCGGGGACTCGGGGCCGCGTCACTGCTCGAGCTCGCGCGTACGCCGAACATCGCGGGCGTCAAGCAGGCCGTCGCCGCGCTCGACGCCGACACGCTCGAGCTGCTCGCGACCGCACCCGAAGGTTTCGCGGTGCTCGGCGGCGAGGACACGCTGCTGTTCCCGCTCATGTGCATGGGCGCGGCCGGCACGATCTGCGCATCGTCGCACGTGTGTACCGAGCAGTTCGTGGCGATGATCGAGTGCGGCCTCGCGGGCAAGATCGAAGACGGGCGCGCCCACGCCGAGGTACTGCTGCCCGTCGTGCGGGCGTTGTTCGCCGAGCCGAATCCGGCCGTCTTCAAGGGCGTCTTGCACGCACAGGGCCGCATCTCGACCGCCGACGTGCGCCTGCCGCTCACGAACGCGTCGGACGGCGCGATCGATCGCTGCCTCGAAGCCGTCGCCCACGCCTGCCGCTGATCAGGGACCGGCGCCAGCCGCTCGGTAGCGTGCGGACATGTCTCGTCGCGCGGCCTGGCTGCTGATCGCCCTTTGTGCGTGGACCCTCTATGTATGGATCACGCGTATCTTCATCATGGCGGGTGAGGACCATTCGGCCGGGTTCGTCGTCGTGCACGTCACGCTTGCGCTCATCTCGATCGCGTTCGGTCTCGCGGCGGGTCGCATCGGCTGGCGGGCACTCCGGCAACGCGCGTCCGTGGCCGAGCACGAACCCAGCATCTAGCGACCAATGCGCAAGCTCGCCGCCGCAGCGTTCGCAGTCGCGTTGCTCGCCGGCTGCAGCGGCGGGAGCTCGAGCGCACCACCTCCGACCGTCGCGCCCACGTCGACCAGCACGCTCCCGGCTGGGATCAACCCGAAGCTCACGCTCGGCATCGCCAAGGCGCGCGAAGCACGGGTTCGCGCCCTCGCTGCGATCTCGGCGGACCCGGGAAGCCTGGCGGAATCCAAGAGTCAGGCCTTGGCCCGGGCGAACGTGATCGGGGTCTACAGGGAGTTCATCGCCGGCCACGCGTGGCCGCCCTCGCTGCAAGGTGACGCCGACGCCGTGGTCAACGCGTGGACCCGTGTCGCCGCACCGTTCCAGGAGATGCAGTCGCTGCCGGCGGACGCCAGTCCGGCGGACGTCAACGCGAAGATCGATGCGTCGAATGCGGCGCTCGCCGCCGCCGGCGCTGCCGACGACAAGCTGAGCAAGGACCTCGACGCCCTGCTGTGCGGGCCGCGCGGTTGCAAGCACATCAAGGGTTGATCTCACCGAGGCCGTGCAATACGATACGGTCTCGTTTCGTAAGCCTCCCCGCAGGAAAGTCCGCTTATGACTGCGCCCCCCGTCGCCGCACAAGCGCCCTTCGACCGCACGAGCCGCTCGTATCAGCAGCGCTGGCTGATCCTCGCCGTGCTCTGCTTGAGCCTGCTCGTGATCGTCGTCGACAACTCGATCCTCAACGTTGCGGTGCCCACACTGTCGAAGCCGAAGCCCATCGGCCTCGGCGCGACGAACAGCCAGCTGCAATGGATGGTCGACTCCTACACGCTCGTGTTCGCGGGCTTGCTGCTCACGGCCGGCAGCCTGGGCGACCGCTTCGGCCGGCGGGGCGCATTGCAGTTCGGCATGGCCGTGTTCGGGATCGGGTCGATCGCGTCGGCGCTCGCGCACACACCGAACCAGCTGATCCTGACGCGCGGCGTCATGGGCATCGGCGGCGCGTTCATCATGCCGGCGACACTGTCGATCATTACCAACGTGTTCCCGCCGGAAGAGCGGGGGCGTGCCATCGGGATGTGGGCCGCGATCGCCGGTGTGGCGGTGGCGCTCGGGCCGATCAGCGGTGGCTTCCTGCTCGAGCACTTCTACTGGGGCTCGATCTTCATGGTGAACCTCCCGATCGTCGCGACTGCGCTCATCGCCGGCGTGATCCTCATTCCAACCTCGCGTGATCCGTCGAAGCCCAAGCTCGATCCGTTCGGCGCGCTCTTGTCGATCGTCGGTCTGGTCGCGCTGGTGTACGCGATCATCCAGGCGCCCGACCGCGGCTGGACCGATCCGTTGATCCTCGGGATGTTCGCGGCCGCGGCGATCGTGCTCGCAGGCTTCGCGGTCTGGGAGCGCACCACGCCGAGCCCGATGCTCGACATGACGGTCTGGCGCAGCCCGCGCTTCAGTGCCGCGAGCGCCGGCATCACGCTGCTGTTCTTCGCCATGTTCGGATCGCTCTTCCTGCTCACGCAGTACTTGCAGTTCGTGATGAGCTATGACCCGCTGCAGGCGGGCGTGCGGCTGTTGCCAATGGCGGTCGTGATGCTCATCGTCGCGCCTACCAGCGCGCGGATCGTCGAGCGGGTCGGCACGAAACGCGTCGTGGCCAGCGGCCTCGCGCTCGCGGCCCTCGGCCTCGCGCTGATGTCAATGCTGCCGTCGCACGGCATCTCATATTGGGGTGACGTCGTCTGGCGGATGATGGTGATGGCGGCCGGCATGGGCCTGACGATGGCTCCCGCGACGGAATCGATCATGGGGTCGTTGCCCCGCGCCAAGGCCGGTGTCGGTTCCGCGGTGAACGACACGACCCGACAGGTTGGTGGCGCCCTCGGCGTTGCGATCATCGGAAGCGTGATGTCGTCGTTCTACGGGTCGCGCATCGTCGAGTTGTTCACCCGCGTGGGTGTGAGCGGCGAACCAGTCTCGAAGGCCAAGGAGGGCCTCGGTCAAGCGCTCGGCGTTGCCGGCAATCCGGGTGTTCCTCTGGCGCCCGGCCAGCGGGCCGACCTCGCGCAGGGCGCCAAGGATGCCTTCGTCGCCGGCATGCACCGGGGTTTTCTTGTTGCCGCAGGGGCTGCGCTTCTCGGCGCGATCATCGCGGCCCGGTGGTTGCCTGCGCATGCCGCCGATACCGAGGTGTTCGTCAACCAGGATGTCGAAGCGGCTGCGCGCGGCCGCGTTGGCGGAGGCATAGATGGCGGGCCGGCCGCGCAGCCTGGTCTGCGACCACGCGATCCTCGACGCGGCGCTTGCCGAGTACGCCGCCAACGGTCTCGACGGCATGAGCGTCGACGCGGTCGCGGCGCGCGCCGGCGTGAGCAAGGCCACGATCTACCGGCGCTACCCGTCGAAGGCGGAGCTCGTGGCGGCCGCCGCGCTCCAGGCCGCCGACGAGCAGGCGCCGATCCCCGATACCGGTTCAGTGCGCGGCGACCTGACGTCCGCGTTGCGGAATCTGCGGCGATTGCTCGACGATCCGGTCGTCGGCGCGGCCAAGCGGATGCTCCTCGTGGACGCCCGGCGCAACGAACAGCTCGGGCGCATGCACACGGAATCCGTTCGGGAGCGCCGGCAAGGCATGTTCGAGGTGTTCCGGCGCGGCATCGAACGCGGCGAGTTGGATCCGGACATCGACGTCGAGTTCGCGGCCGACCGAATCGGCGCGCCGGTCTTCTACCGCCACCTGGTCACGAGAGCGCGCATCACCGACGCATACATCGACCAGATGATTGACGAGTTCCTCGCCCGCTACGGCGTCCGACAGGAAGTCTGATTGCTCGAGACGCCGTTCGCGAACGACTGATTGACTCTTACGACCTTGTCGACGCCTGACAGCAACTTGAGGCCGGTCTCGATGTCATCGAGCGATGCGTCCTCGTCCGCGAGGACTCGGAATGACTCCGGGAGTTCGGCGGGCGTAGTGCTGCCGATGAGGTCGGGCTGATCGACGAAGATCGTCTTGAACTCGTCGAAGGCCGCGTCGTGGTCGAGGAATCGGTAGGACTTGACCTGTGCCGTATTGGCGTCGAGCGCAGCGCGCACCGTGCTGACCTGAGCCGGCGTTGCGTTCACCTTCATGAATACCTCGAGGTCCGTGCCGGGTCTCCCGATGGTGAACACGCGGCCGGTATCTCCGAGCGCGTCCGCAAGCTTCCGACCGGTGTCGAGGTCTGGTGTCGTCGATTGCACACCAAAACCGGGTGTTCGCCGGAGCGCGCATGCGGCGTCCTGCAGCTCCTTGGGAACCACCAGTGCATTGATCAGACCTGGCGGCGGTTCGGCGAGTCCGGCGAATGACATGGGAATCTGTGTGACTCGCGTATAGCGCGCTACGAGGGGTGAGCCTTCGAGTACACGTTGGACGCGCCCGTTCGCGGGTACGACGACGAGCTCCACGCGGTGCAGTGACTCAACTGGGAATTCCTTCGTCGGGACCTCGACGCGCGCGTGCTTCGCGCCGCGGTCCCAGAACGCGACCGCGCCCACGACCGCGAGTATCACGACCAACCCGGCGCCGGCTCGCAGCAGGACGGCTCGCCTGCGTTCACTGCGTCGGAGCCCCGGCAGGTCGCTCTCGAACGGCCCCACCTCGTCGGCAAGCTCACGGAGTCCGCGGCGCAGTTCGTCAGTTCGCATCGTCGTCCTCTTCGAGCTCGACGCGCATTGCGCGCAACGCGTGATGCAACGTCGCTTTCGCAGTTCCGAGCGCACAGCCCATTGCTTCGGCGACCGCCGCGAGCGGAAGGTCGGCGAGATACCTCAGGACCACGGCTTGCCGCTGCCGCGGCGGCAACGTCGCAATTGCTTCCCGCACCGAGAGACGGATGACCACCGAGCCCTTGTTGTCAGCCTCCACTGGTTCGACCGGCTGCTGACGTTCCAGCCGGCGCCAGTGGTCACGGAGCTGGTTCATCGCCACCACATAGACCCATCCGTCGGGCCGGTCCATGTCTTGCACCCGGCGCCACCGCCGCAGTGCACGCGCGAACGCCTCCTGGGTTGCATCTTGCGCCAGCTCGCGATCGCCCGCGGCCAGGGTGATGGCGCGCGCCACGTCGTCGAAGTGCGCGGCGTAGAACTCGTCGAAGTCCCGCCTCCCCATCGTGGATGAAACGGTAGAGGAGGACGAAAGGTTTAGCCGGGGACGGCCTCCGCCAACAGTGCCTGCTGTTCGGCGTCGTGGATCGTCGAGCTTCCGGTCGCGGGGCTCGGGCTCTCGTGCCGGGCGACGACGCCTACGGGCCTGCCGCCCGCCAGCTCCTCGATACGGCGACGCGTGAAGTACCGAGCGCCCATGTTGCCGGGCTCCTCTTGGGCCCAGATCACTTCCGCGTTCGGCGACCGCTGCAGCACGGCCTCGATCTCGCGCGCCGGCCACGGGTACAGCTGCTCGATCCGCACGACCTCGACGGCCGTGCCGAGCTCGTCGCGCCGGGCGATGAGCTCGTGACCGAACTTGCCGGTCGTGAACACGATCCGCGTCGGCGACGCGGGCGGGTTGGGATCGAGAAGCAGTGGCTGGAAACCGCCGTGTGTCAACGCGTCGACCGGTGACGCGGTGGCCGGCATGCGCAGGTAGCGCTTGGGCGTCATCACGATCAGCGGCTTGCGGCTCGGATCGTGCACCTGGCGTCGCAGCACGTGGAAGTACTGGGCCGACGTCGTCGGGTACACGACGCGCATGTTGTCCTGAGCGGCAAGCACCAAGAATCGTTCGAGGCGCGCCGAGGAGTGCTCGGGGCCTTGACCCTCGAAGCCGTGGGGGAGCAACAACACGAGACCGCTGCGCTGGCCCCACTTGTCCTCGGCGGCGACGAGGAACTGGTCGATGATCACCTGGCCGCCGTTCGCGAAGTCGCCGAACTGCGCTTCCCACGCGACGAACGCATCGTGATCGGCGATCGAGTAGCCGTACTCGAAGCCCAGTGCCGCGAACTCCGAAAGCACCGAGTCGTAGATCATGAACGGCGCCGCGTCCTCGCCGAGGTGCGCGAGCGGGATGTACTCCTGCTCGCTGCGGTGATCGACGACCACCGCGTGCCGCTGCGAGAACGTGCCCCGGCGCGTGTCCTGGCCGGCGAGGCGCACGGGCGTGCCCTCGAGCAGGAGCGAGCCGAACGCGAGCTCCTCGGCCAACGACCAGTCGACCTGGTCGTTGTCGAATTCCTTCCGGCGGTTCGCGAGGATCCGCGCCAGCTTCGGGTGCGGTTCGACCTCGGGCGGGAAGATCGTGAGCGCGTCGATGACCCGCTCCAGGCGCTCCCGGGGTACGCCGGTGTCCACGTGTGATGTCTCGGGCTCAGGTGTGGGCCGCTCGACGCGCGGCTCCGGACGCTCACTCGCGTGCGTCTCGCCGAACGCCTCCTCCAAACGGGCGCGGAAGTCCTCGAGGGCCTTCTCCGCTTCCTCGAGCGTGAGGTCGCCGCGGTTCACGAGCAGCTCGGTGTACAGCTTTCTCACCGATCGCCGGTTCCCGATGACCTCGTACATGCGAGGCTGCGTGAACGCCGGCTCGTCGCCCTCGTTGTGGCCGTAGCGCCGGTAGCAGACCATGTCGACGACGACGTCCTTCTTGAACACGTTGCGGAACTCGTACGCGAGCCGGATCACGCGCACCGCAGCTTCGGGATCGTCGCCGTTCACGTGGAAGATGGGCGCCTGTACTGCCTTGGCGATGTCGGTGGCGTACACCGTCGAACGCGCGAATCCGGCCGGGGTCGTGAACCCCACCTGGTTGTTCACGACGATGTGCACGGTGCCACCGACGTCATAGCCGGGCAGCTCGGAGAGGTTGAGTGTTTCGGCGACGACACCCTGACCGGCGAACGCGGCGTCGCCGTGGATGAGCACCGACAGCACGCGGTCGTGGTTGGCGTCACCGAGCCGGTCCTGCTTGGCGCGCGCCATGCCTTCGACAACGGGATCGACTGCTTCCAGGTGGCTCGGGTTGGCGGCGAGCGTGATACCGATCGTCGCGCCCGATGCCGCCGTGAATTTGCCGGTCGCGCCGACGTGATACTTCACGTCGCCGGAACCCTGAGGCACGTTCGGGTCGAGCTCGCCTTCGAATTCGCGGAAGATCTGCTCGTACGACTTGCCGACGACGTTGGCGAGAACGTTGAGCCGGCCGCGGTGCGCCATGCCCATCACGACTTCCTCGACGTTCGCGTCGGCCGAGGCGTCGAGCAAGAAGTTGAGCATCGGTATCAGCGTCTCCGCGCCCTCGAGCGAGAACCGCTTCTGCCCGAGGAACTTCGTGTGCAAGAAGCGCTCGAAGGCTTCGGCGTCGTTCAGCACGCCGAGGATGCGGCGCTTCTCTGCGGGTGTCGCGTCGACGTGTACGCCCTCGACCTGCTGTTGGATCCACGCCTTCTGGTCGGGCTCCTGGATGTGCATGTACTCGACGCCGATCGTCCGCGCGTACGCGTTCCGGAGCAGCCCGAGAATGTCGCGCAGCTTCATCGTCGCCCGGCCCGCGAGCCCGCCAGTGGGGAACTCGCGGTCGAGGTCCCAGATCGTGAGACCCCAGTGATTCGGGTCGAGCTCTTCGTGGGTCTTCGGCTCCTTCAACCCGAGCGGGTCGAGGTTCGCGATCAGGTGCCCGCGCACGCGGTACATATTGATCAGCTGCTGCACCGCGATGATCTTGTGCGCGGCCTCCGCTGAACCTTCGAGGGGTTTGCGGTCAGGTGACCAGCGAGCAGGCTCGTACGGCACTCCGAAGCTCGCGAACAGCTCGTCGTAGAAGCCGTCACCGCCGAGCAGCAGGTCGTGCATAGTCGCGAGGAACTCGCCGCTCTCCGCCCCCTGGATGATGCGGTGGTCGTAGGTGCTCGTGAGCGTGACAACTTTGCTCACGCCGATCTCGGCCAGCGTCTGCGGGTCAGCTCCCTCGTACTCGGGCGGGTAGGTGATCGCGCCGACGCCCACGATCAGTCCTTGTCCCGGCATGAGGCGCGGCACCGAGTGCATGGTGCCGATCGTGCCCGGGTTTGTGATCGACACCGTCGTGTTGGCGAAGTCGTCGGGCGTGAGCTTGTTCGTCGCGCGCGGCGAATCAGGTCCTCGTAGGCCGCGTGGAATGCCGCGAAGTCGAGGGTGTCGGCACTCTTGATGTTCGGCACGAGGAGCGTGCGCGTGCCGTCGCTCTTCTGCTGGTCGATCGCGAGCCCCAAGTTGACGTGCTCGTGGCGCACGACGCTCGGCTTGCCGTCGACGACGCCGTAGCTGGCGTTCATGTGCGGCGTCTTCTGAAGCGCCCGCACGACCGCGTAGCCGATCAAGTGCGTGAAGCTCACCTTGCCGCCGCGCTCGCGGGCGAGCTGATTGTTGAGGATCTGCCGGTTGACCTCGAGCAGCTTGGCGGGCACGGCGCGCACCGACGTCGCGGTCGGCACCGACAGGCTCGCCTCCATGTTCTGTACGACCCGCGCCGACGCACCGCGCAACGGCTCGGGCGCTTCGCCGTCGAGCGTGACGGGTGCGGCCTGGCCGTCGGGCTTGGGCGCCGCGGCAGGCGCGGGCGCGGCAGGCGGCTGCGCGGCGGGCACGGCAGCGGGGGCGGCAGCCGGTGCCGAGGGTGCGGGAGCCGGTGCCGGCGGAGCGGCCGGTTCGGGCGGCGCCAGCTCGGCGCGGGGCTGGTAGTCGGCGAAGAAGTCGCGCCAGCCCGGGGACACGGCCTCGGGGTTCTCGCGATAGAGGCGATACATCTCGTCGACGAGGCCCGCGTTCGGACCCAGGTCGTCGATGCTCGCGGGACGGTCAGCCATAGGGTTCTTCTCTCAATCGTGTACCACGGCGGCGACTTGAGAAAGCGCTCACGGCCGGGTACCGGCAATCACGAAGTACAACAGCGCGTACACGAACCCACCTTCCCGATGTTCGCGCACAGCGTGTTCCCACTCGGCGATCGCGTCCTCGGAGAAGTGATCGGCCCAATAGCGGGGCCAGCCGGGCAGCCCGAACGCATCCTCGGGATCGGTGAGCACAAGCGGGAACGCTTCGACGGTCACATCTCGCAGCCCGGCCCCTGCGAGCAGCGATGGGAGCCGGCGGGCGAGCGTGCCGTTCCGATAGCCGACGTCGCGCCGCAGCCGTTTCACTTGCTCGATCAGCTCGGGCGGGACGCCGCTCACGTGGATGACCAACGACTCCTGGTCGGGATCACAGATCACGACCCGCCCGCCGGGCGCGCAGACCCGAGTGAGCTCGCCCAACGCCCGAGCGGGATCCATCAGATGCTGCAGTACCCGGTCGGTGCGGACGGCGCCGAACGTCGCGTCGGCGAAGGGAAGCGCGTGCGCGTCTGCTCGCGGAACGGGAACTTCTCGTGCCGCCATCGTCGAACACATCGCCATGGACGGATCGCACGCGATCGCGCCGAGGATCTGCGCGTCGCCGCCCGGTCCGGCACCGACGTCGAGGCGGGGAAGGCGGTCGCCGCACAGTTCGTAACTGCGCTGCTTGTACGCGCGCACCTGCGGCCAGCCGTCGACTCGCTCCTGCCATTCGACCCAACGTTGCGCGTCGGGACTGCGATCGACGTCGGAGTAGGAGGCGCTCAACGCGAGCGCTGCACCAGCTCGCACACGCGAAACGCGAGGTCGAGCGACTGACGCGCGTTGAGGCGGGGGTCGCAGCGAGTCTCGTAGCGGCGTTCGAGATCGGTACCGACGAGATCGTCGCCGCCACCGAGGCACTCGGTGACGTCGTCGCCGGTGAGCTCGACATGCACGCCGCCCGGAATGACGTCGGCGGCGATGCATGCGTCGAAGAACTGCTCGACCTCGTGGATGACGTTGTCGAAGTGGCGCGTCTTGTAACCGCTCTCGTGCGCGAATGTGTTGCCGTGCATCGGGTCGCACGCCCACACGACTGGGTGCTCCGAACGCTTCACGGCCCGCAGCAACGGCGGCAGCTTCTCGGCCACGTGCGCGTCGCCCATCCGGCTCACGAGCAGGAGCCGGCCGGGCTCGCGGCGGGGTCGAGGCGCCGGCAGAGCGCGACCACCTCGTCGGGCGTGGCCGTCGGACCGAGTTTCACGCCGATCGGGTTGTGCACACCCGACAGGAACTCGACGTGCGCGCCGTCGATCTGGCGAGTGCGTTCGCCGACCCACACGAGGTGTGCGGAACAGTCGTACCACTCGTCGGTGAGGCTGTCGCGACGCGTCAACGCCTCCTCGTATCCGAGGAGCAGCGCTTCGTGCGACGTGTAGAAGTCGACCTCGTGCAGCTGGACCTCGGCTTCGAGGTCGATCCCGCACGCGGCCATGAAGCGCAATGCCCGTTCGATCCCGTCGGCCAGCTCCTCGTAGCGGCGCGCCTCACGCGCGCTCGCAATGAACTCGAGGTTCCACTGGTGCACACGGTTGAGGTCGGCGAAGCCTCCCTTGGTGAATGCGCGGAGCAGGTTGAGGGTCGCGGCGGACTGGTGGTAGCCGCGCACCATACGCGCCGGGTCGGGCCGCCGGGCGGCGGCGTCGAAGGTGATGTCGTTGACGATGTCACCGAGGAACGAGGGCAGCGTTTGGCCGTTGCGCGTCTCGGTGGGCGACGAGCGGGGCTTGGCGAACTGGCCCGCGATACGACCGACCTTCAGCGTCGGTACGCCCGTGCTGTACGTGAGCACGACCGACATCTGGAGGATGACCTTCAGCTTGTCCCGGATGTTGTCGGCCGAGAACTCGGCGAACGACTCCGCGCAGTCGCCCGCGTGCAACAAGAAGCCCTGGCCTTCGCTCACGCGGGCGAGACCGGCTTTCAACGACCGGGCTTCCCCGGCGAACACGAGCGGCGGCATGCGGCGCAGCTCGTCGACCGCTTGCTCGACGGCGGCGAGATCGGGCCACTCGGGCTGCTGCGCGGCGCGATGACGGCGCCAGCTCGCCGGCTCCCAGTCGAAGTTGCCCAACGGCACCGGTGCACTCATCGCAGCTCAGAGGTACACGCCGGGCTGTTGGCCCGGGGTGTCGCCCATCTCGAGCGCGCGACGCTGGCGCATCTCTTCGAACTGTCGCTGGGCCTGCATTTGTTGGGTGAACAGCGTCGCCTGGATGCCGTGGAACAACCCTTCGAGCCAGCCCACGAGCTGCGCTTGCGCGATGCGCAGCTCCGATTCGCTGGGCGTCTCGATCGAGAACGTCAACGTCACTTCTTGAAGCTCCTTGCGCAGGTCCGGAGACAAGATCTCTTCGAGCTCATGGATCGACCGCTCGTGGATCTCTTTGAGCGAACGGCGGCCGGCGTCGTCGAGCGGCGCCCGGCGCGCCTCCTCGAGCAGGGCACGGACCATCGATGCGATACGGATCAGCTTCGTCGGGCGCGCGACCTGTTCGCCTTCCGGCGTCTCGTTGCCCTGTAGGGTCGGGATGTCCACGACCTCGGGCATCACGGGGGCTTCGCGCTCAGGCTGCATTTGTGTCACGGCGAAGCATGGTACCCACCGGTGGTCCCGCTCCTTCGGCCGAAATCTCCCTCAGGACGCAGCGACCTTGCGGCGAGGCGCCGGGCCGTCGAGCGACGCGAGATCCGCGAGCCTCGGATCGTTCGAGAACACCTCAACGATCTGCTCCCGCATGCCGAGGCGCCGCTGCAGCTTCTCGACGTCGAGCTCTTGGTTCCACAGCACGAACGTGACGACGATCCCGGCGTTGCCGGCCCGGGCCGTGCGGCCCGATCGGTGGACATACGCCTTTTGCTCTTCCGGCGGGTCGTAGTGCACGACGACATCCACGTCATCGACATGAATGCCTCGAGCGGCAACGTCGGTCGCAACGAGAATGCCGTGCTCCTCTTGCTGGAAGTCGCGCAGCGCCTTCTCGCGGGCAGACTGGCGCAGATCACCATGGATCGCGGCGGCGTGCACACCTTCCCGCTTCAGCTGCGACACGAGCTTGTCGGCACCGCGCTTGGTCCGGACGAACACCATCGTGCGCGAGACGCCCGCCGCAATCGACGCGAGCACCTTCACCCGGTCGAGCTCGTGCACCTTCAAGAACCGGTGCATCGACTCGTCGACGGTCTGCGTGTCGGACACCACTTCGTGACGTACCGGGTCGCGCATGTAGCGGCGCACCAGCACGTCGACCTCGCGGTCGAGCGTCGCGGAGAACAGCAGCGTCTGACGCTCGTCGGGCACCTTGCGCAGGATCCACTCGACCTGCGGCAGGAATCCCATGTCGGCCATGCGGTCGGCTTCGTCGACGACGAGGATCGAGATGTCGTCGAGGTCGAGCTCACCGCGGTCGAGCAGGTCGATCAGCCGGCCCGGCGTGGCGACCGCGACTTCGATGCGGCGACGCAGGTTGCGGATCTGGCGTTCCATCGACGTACCGCCGTAGAAGGCGGCGACGCGCGCGCCGACGACCTTGCCGAGCGGACTCAACACGTCGACGACTTGCTTGGCGAGCTCACGGGTCGGCACGAGCACCAGCGCGCGCGGGTGCCCCGGGCGCGCGGGTTCAACCGTTTGCAGCATCGGGAGACCGAACGCGAGCGTCTTGCCCGAGCCCGTCTTGGCCTTGCCGCACACGTCATGGGAAGCGAGGGCGTCGGCGATGGTTGCGGCCTGGATGGGAAACGGTTCGTCGATGCCCTGGGCCGCGAGGGCGTCGACGAACTCGGCCTTGAGGCCGAGTTCGCGGAAGGTGGTCACTCATACTCCTGTTGCGTCGTCACGGAGGCCGATCCTCGGCAGGCTCCGTTCGGAAACAGGTGAGGGACGGCCGCGGGCCCGAAGATAGGGGGCCCGGAAGTCCAGGATACCGGCAAACGGATGACCCCCGGAACAACGGGGTAATCCGGACCGTATGCCGGATCTGCAGCGCGTCGTGCGGCGCATTGACAATTTCCAGCAACGCCACCGGCCGCTCGCCTTCGTTTTCGCCGTCATCAAGAAGTTCGGCGACGATCAGGGCGGCAACCTCTGCGCCCTGATCACGTACTACGGGTTCTTGAGCCTGTTCCCGCTGTTGCTGGTACTCGTGACGATCCTCGGGTTCGTCCTGCAGCACAACCCCGACCTGCAAGATGACGTCTTGAACTCCGCCCTCGCGCAGTTCCCGATCATCGGCGACAGGATCCACGAGAGTCTCGGGTCGCTCAAAGGGAACGGCTTCGGTCTCGTCATCGGGCTCCTCATCACGTTCTACGGCGGGCTCGGCGTGTGCAACGCCGCGCAGGACGCGATGAACAGGGTGTGGGAGGTGCCGATCCGCGAGCGTCCCGGGTTCCTCCCTCGGATCCTTCGCAGCCTCGCCCTGATCGGCACGCTCGGTTTGGCGATCCTCATCACGACCGTGCTTTCCGGCGTCGGCGGCGGCAGCGGCAACTTTCCGGCGTGGGCACGGATCGGGCTCATCTTCGTGGCGTTCGCGTTCAACGTCGGGCTGTTCTTGATCGCATTCCGCGTGCTGACCGTGCGCGACGTCAAGTGGGGCGATCTGTGGCCAGGTGCGATCATCGCAGCGATCGGATGGCAAGTGCTGCAAGTCATCGGCGGTGCGATCGTGTCGCACCAGCTGAAGGGAATGAGCGCGACCTACGGCCTCTTCGCGTTGGTGATCGGCTTGCTCGCATGGATCTTCCTGCAAGCGCGCATCGTCTTGTACGCAGCCGAGGTCAACGTGGTGCGTGCCCAGCGCCTCTGGCCGCGCAGCATCGCGCCGCCCCCGTTGACCGACGGCGACAAGCGTGCGTACGAGGCGTATGCGCAGACTGAGGAACGCCGGCCCGAAGAGGACGTCCAGGTCGAGATCGACGAGAGTGCTTCCAGCCCGAGCTAGTCGTATCTTTACGGCGTGCCTTACGCGACGCGACCCATGCATGACGCCGACTCGCACATCATGGAGCCGGCCGACTGGCTGCACCCGTATCTCGATCCGAAGGTACGCGACCGGTTCCCACTCGTGTGGACCGCGGCCGACGAGGACACCACACCGATCGACGCGGTCGAAAAGGCCACCGCGATGCACCGCGATCCGGAATACCGCGCCGACGACGCCGCGCAGATCACGCTGCGCAAGAACTTCTTCGCGACCGGCTCGTTCCTCAACACCGACCGGGCGGCGGCGCTCGATCATCTCGGTTTCGCGAGCCAGCTCGTCTTCGACACGTTCACGAGCCCGCACGTGCTGCGCTTCGATCGTGACCACGACTACGAGATGGCCGTCGCGCTGGCGCGCGCCCAACACCGCGCGGTGCTCGATTGGTGCGCGGTGGACCCGAGGCTGCTGCCGGTCACGGTGATCCCCGTTGGCGACACCGGCGCCGCGGTCGCGCTCGGCCGCGAGGCGATCGACGGCGGCAGCGCGTCGCTGTGGATCGGCCAGTATCCGGCCGGCCATTCACCGAGTCACGTCGCACTCGAACCCCTCTGGGCGATGGCCGCCGAGGCTGGTGTTCCTGTCGTGCTGCACGTTGCAGGCGCGGGCGGCAACGTCATGTCGCTCGACTTCTTCGACAACGGCCGGCCGCCGGTACCCGACTTCCACGGCGGCGACACGAACTTCAAGAGCATCGACTACTTGTCGATCCCGTTGCCTGTCATGCAGACGTTGAACGCGCTGATCATCGATGGAGTGCTCATGCGGCACCCGTCGTTGCGCATCGGCGTGATCGAGCTCGGTGCCACGTGGGTGCCCGGCTGGATGCGCATGCTCGATTCCGCGCACGAAGCGTTCCGCAAGAACGAGGACCGTCTGCAAGAAATGGATCTCAAGCCGAGCGAGTACGTGCAGCGCCAGGTACGGGCTACGCCGTATCCGCACGAAGACGCGGGCTGGACGATCGCGAATGCCGGTCCCGACGTGTGCATGTTCTCGTCGGACTTCCCGCACGTCGAAGGTGGGCGGAACCCGGTTGCGCGCTTCGAACGCTCGCTCGACGCGGCTGGCATCGACGAGGCTGTGCAGCGCCGCTTCTACTTCGACAACTTCGTCGACCTGCTCGGTCCGGTCCTCGAACGGCGCGGCATCGCCACTGCGGCGGCCTAACTTAACTACTTCGACCTGAAATAGGCGCCGGTTTGGGTGCTCGCGATCGGTGCGCGGTAGGCGGATGATGGCCTCGATCCGTAGGGCTAGTACGGATCGAGGCCATCGTGTTGAGAACGGTAAGTGATCAGCCCACGTTGTGGGAGTCGGTGTTGCCGGTCGAGGTGTTGCGGATGCCGGCCGAGCTCGAGGCGGTCGATCGACTCCTGGATGACGACCGGTTCTTTGGGCCGTATCGGCGGTTTTTTCATGCGACGCTGGGGCGGCCGTCGATCCCGATCGAGACGTATCTGCGTCTCATGTTCTTGAAGTACCGGTATCGGATCGGGTTCGAGCCGCTGTGTCGGGAGGTCGCGGACTCGATCAGCTGGTCGCGGTTCGCGCGGATCCCGCTGGGGGGCAAGGTGCCGCACCCGACGACGTTGATGAAGATCACGACCCGGTGTGGCGAGCAGGCGATCAACGATTTGAACGAGGCGTTGTTGGCGAAGGCGGTCGAAGCCAGGGTGTTGAAGACGAACCGGGTGCGGGCCGACACCACGGTGGTCGAAGCGAACGTGGCCTACCCGTCGGATTCGTCGCTGCTCGCCAAGGGCATCAGCCGGATGGCATCCACGGCGAAGAAACTGCGGGGGCTGGGCTACGCGACCCGCACGCGACTCCAAGACCGAACCCGTTCGGCGCACAAGCGGGCCCGGTCAATCGACGCGAATCTGCGGCGTCGGAGCGACGACAAGCTCGTTGAGGTGAAGCGCATCAACGGTGAGCTCGCAACGCTCGCTCGGCGTGTCGCACGGCAAGTCGCTCGGGTGGTGCGCAACGCCCGGCGCCGTCTGCGCCACGAGCCGTCGGGCCGGGCGCGAGCACTGGTCGGTCGGCTCGAACAGCTCGCCGAACGCACCGCCAAGATCGCCGAGTAGTGCCGGCAACGGCTCGCGGGCACGACACCCGACGGCGCGACCCGCGTCGTGTCGTTGCATGATCCCGACGCGCGGCCGATCGCCAAGGGCCGGCTCGGCAAGCCAGTCGAGTTCGGCTACAAGGCCCGGGTCGTCGACAACGAGGACGGCGTGATCCTCGACCACAACGTCGAGCAGGGCAACCCGCCCGACGCACCCATGCTCGAACCCCATCCAACGCATCAAACGGCGCACCGGCCGAGCGCCCCGCGCGGTGACCGCGGACCGCGGCTACGGCGAACAAGGAGTCGAAGACGCCGTGCGAGCCGCGGGCGTCCGCCACGTCGTACTGCCCCGCAAAGGCAGACCGAAAGCGGCGCGCCGAGAGATCGAGCAACGCCGATCGTTCAAGAAGATGGTCCGATGGCGCACCGGCTGTGAAGGGCGGATCAGCTGCGTCAAACGCGACTTCGGCCTCAACCGCACCCGCATCAACGGACTGCATGGCGCCCGAACCTGGTGCGGGCACGGCATCTTCACCCACAACCTCACCAAGATCGCCCTGCTCATCGAATGACCCGACCGCGACGCAGCCCTCACACGCGAGACATTCCCGTGGGGACGATTCCGCGGAATCGCGCAACAGCTCAGCGGTTCAGAACCCCGAGTTCTTCAGGTCGAAGTAACTAAGCCGAGCGTTTGGAGGATTTGGCTCGGTAGGCCGATTCATTCCGTCCAAACGGTTCGGCGAGCGGGCGCCTGAGGACGATCGACAGGCCGATGATGCCCATCAACGCCGCGCCCGTGATCTCGATCAACACGACCGTCCACGACATCGCGGTTACACCGGTGCCGTGTGCACCGGGAAACGCGTCACTGAACGCGCTCCAGTGCGGAAGGAGGTGCACGCTCGCAACCCCGATGGCGACCGGGAGACCGGTCACGGCCGCCGCGAACGGGCCGAGGCGGTGGCCGAAGAGCACGAGGACGACCGTGCCGACGCCGAGCAGTGTCGACACGTTGCCTGCCCAGAACACCTGCCACGTGAGGACGTCGGTGCCCCGGCGGAAGTGGTCCGCGGTGTGGAGGGCGAGTCCCAACGCGTAGAAGAGGGCGGCGTACCGGAGCCAGCGGGCGTCGTTGGGCATTTGCACCCCTTTGCGTGACTAGATAGATCGCTCTAGCGGCTACCGTAACGCCCCGATGGCGACCACCACGAAAGATCGCATCCTCGACGTGACGGCCGAGCTCTTCCGGCGGTACGGCTACACCGGGACCGGGCTGAAGCAGGTGGTCGCCGACGCCAACGCGCCGTTCGGTTCGCTCTATCACCACTTCCCGGGCGGCAAGCAGGAGCTCGGCGCCGAGGTGATCCGGCGGTCGGGCCGGATGTACTACGAGCTGGTCGCCACGGTGATCGGCGCCGCGCCCGACGTCGTGACCGGCATCGCCGACGCGTTCACGGCCGCCGCCGAAGTGCTCCGCGCGACCGACTACGCCGACGCCTGCCCGATCGCGACCGTTGCGCTCGAGGTGGCAAGTTCGAACGAACCGCTCCGCGAAGCGACGGCGGAGGTGTTCGAGAGTTGGATCCGCGGCCTGGCCGATGCGTTCGTCGACGCCGGACTCGACGCGGCCCAGGCCCGCGCGCTTTCGATCTCGTTCATCGCGATGCTCGAGGGCGCGTTCGTGTTGAGCCGGGCGGCGAAGAGCACCGAAGCCATGGAGGCCGCGGGTGCGACGGTGACCGAGGCTGTCGCGCGCCGCGCTAGCGGGTACGGCGGGCGACTGACACTGAGTACGCGCCCGGTCGCGCGCGCAGGATCGCGTCGTCGCTCAGGATGATGCCATCGGGAACACGCGTCGGGTCGAACACCAAGACATCGCCGTCGACCTCGCGGTCGTGTGCAAGCCCGGTCACGTCGAGCCGGCCGAGCGTGACCGTCGCTCGTTCGTCGGGCCAGACCACGGTCGGATCATCGATCGGGTCGTCGGCGGCCGCGAGCTGTACGTCGATGTCGAACGACGCCGGGCCCTGCGTCAGGCGATGTTCGAGCTCCGTCGCGAGATAGTCAGGCACCGCGGCTGCAGCTTCGTCGTCGGTGAGTCCGGCCTCGCCCGCGCGGCTCGAGTCGATAACGGCCGTACCGGACGGTGCCGCCGGACGCGACCAAACCGAACGAATGTAGCGCGTGATATCGCAGCGTCGCGTAGCTCGCAGGAATCACGTGCGACATCGCGGCCGTGACCGCAGGAATGCATTCGCCGTGCTCGGCGAGGTACGCGCCGACCTTCTCCATGTCGAGCTCGCCGGTCGTCGGCGACGGCCGGCGAGCTTCGTTGAATGCCATGAGGTCTTCGGGCGTGCGCGCAAAGAACGCGGGCAGCGAGATCGCGACGATGTCGGTCTTCGAGCCGTCGGGCAAGTAGAACTTGATCGCCATCCCGCGGGCGTCACGCACCGAATCGGCGAGCGTCGGATCGCCGCTGCCGTTCGAGAAGCGCACATGCGTGCGCACGGGCGCTCCGGCGAAGTGGGGCGCTCGGCTGAGTGCCGCGGCGTCCGATGCCGGTGTGAACGTCCCCGTGCACAGCACGCCCTTGGCGTGTACCGCGCGGAAGCCGGGGTGCACGCCGTACGTCGCATTGATGCCGTCCACCAACTGCTCGGACAGATCGCCGTCGCTCATCGGGTGTTTCCTGTCACGGGTCCGGAAGGTAGTTGCGAAGCCCGCGCCACATCCACTGGTCATCCTCGTCTCCCGTGTGCGGTCGAACGAAGCGTGACACGAATTCGGCCAACTCACCAAGAATCCACCGGAGCTCGTAGAAGCGCTTGAACGCCGGGCGGATGACGATACCCCGAGGGACGCGATCGAAGTCCCACCAGTCGCGCTCGGGCGGTCCGAGCAACGCGGTTCCCCAGTCAAAGAGCAGGAGCCGGCCGTCGGCGGTTCGCATCGTGTTGCCGGTCGGCTCGCTATGGGTGAGCACGAACGGCGTGGTGTCGCGGCGGCAGACCACCGCGACGCGATCGGCTTCGGCAATGAGCGAATCCAGGTGATCACGATGACTGCGCACGAGCCGTTGGGTGTCGTCGCTGTAGGGACCGGCGTTGGTGGCGTCGCCACACGCGATCGACAACGCATCGTCGAGTTGCGGCGCAAACGAGAAGCGATAGTCCTCGCTCGGCAACGACATGTCGACCGAGCAGGCATGCAGCTGCTGCACGAGTGCGGCGGTTCCGTCCTGGTCGGCCGTACTCTCGTAGAGCCATTCGCCGGAGACGTACGGCGAGACGACCACGGGATGCACGCCCGCGAGGTGCACGACGCGCTCGATCGGTGCCGCGCAACGGCGCCAGCACGAATTCGCAGCCCTGCTCGACGAGAGCGGCGGCCGCCTCGTACGCCTCGGGGACGTGCCCTTGGCTATCTCGGCGCACGCTGACCCAGAGCGCGCCCGCGCGGTAGCACCAGCTGTCCGCGCCGAGCGGTGCAAACTCGAGCTCGTCGCCCCGGTATCGGTACTGATCGACGAGGAGCTCGATCAGGGCTCGCATGTCGATGCTCGGATCGACGACGCGGCATGCGAGGCCTACACGAGGCTCTCGAGCCAGGCCTGATGCAGGCCGGCGTACTCGCCGCCGCGGCCGATGAGCTCGTCGGGCGGGCCGTCCTCGACGATCCGACCCCGCTCGAGCACGACGACCCGGTCAGCGATCTCCACCGTCGTAAGCCGGTGCGCAATGATCACCGCGGTGCGGTCGGCGAGCAGCGTCCGCAGCGCGCGTTGCACCAAGCGCTCGGACGGAATGTCGAGCGACGATGTTGCCTCGTCGAGGACCAACACCGCGGGGTCGGCCAGGAACGCACGCGGCGAACGCAACCAGCTGGCGCTGGCCGGCGGAGAGCCGCGCGCCCTTCTGGTGGACGTCGGTGTCGTAACCGTCGGGCAGCGCGGTGATGAATTCGTGCGCGCCGATCGCGCGGGCAGCAGCTTCGACGTTGCCCCGGGGCGCGTCGGGGCGGCCGAGACCGATGTTCTCGGCGACGCTTCCGGTGAACAGGAAGTTCTCCTGCGTCACCGTGACAATCATGCGGTGCAACTCCAGCGCGTCGAAGTCGCGGAGGTTGACGCCGTCGAGCAGCACTCGGCCCGATGTCGGATCCCAAAATCGCGCCCCGAGCCGCGCGACCGTCGTCTTGCCGGCACCCGTTGCGCCGACGATCGCAATCGTCTCACCGGCCGGGATGTCGAGGTCGAAGTCGGTCAGCACCGGCCGCTCGCGGTACGCGAAACCGACCCCGTCGAAGTGCAACGCGCCGTGAGCGTGCGCGAGGACGACGGGATTCCGCGGCGGCGCGACCGTCGGCTGCTCGTCGAGCACGCCCGACAGCTTCTCGAGGCCCGCGGCCGAGGCCTGGAACAAGTTGTAGAACTGGCTCAGCTCCTGCATCGGCTCGAAGAAGCGCCGCAGGTACAATAGGAACGCCGCCAGCACGCCGACGCTGACGTTGCCGTCGATTGCGAGCCAGCCGCCGTAAAAGATGACGACCGCGGTGGTGAGCCGCCCGACGAGCTGCACGCCGGGCCCGTAGGCACTCGACAGGCGCCAGGACCACATGTTCGCCTGCCGGTAGCGATCATCGAGGTGCTCGAAGATCTCCTGGTTGCGCGGCTCGCGCCGGAACGCGTGCACCGCCTGAATTCCGCCGAGGCTCTCGACGAAGTGCACGATCACGAGCGCGATCGCATCGCGCGTCGCCCGGTACGCCCGCTCGGATTGATTGCGGAACCAGCGCGTCAGCGCCCACAACACCGGAATCGCGACCAGTACTGGGATCGCGAGCTGCGCATTGAGCACGACCAACACGATCGCGATGCCGGCGATGAGCAGCGTCGAGGTCGCGAGAACGACGATGCCGAACTTCAACATGTCGGCGAGCGCCTCGACGTCCGACGTTTGTCGCGAGATCACGCGGCCCGACGTGTACTTCTCGTGGAACGCCATGCTGAGACTCTGGAAGTGCAGGAAGACCCGGCGACGGATGTCGAGAAGCACGTCCTGGCCCACGCGGCCGGTGATCATCAGGAACCCGTTGAAGCTCGCCGCCCCCACCAGCGTGACCGCAACGAGTGCGACGACGACCGTGAGGATCGGGCGGAAGCTGCCGCTGCCGCCTTCGAGGAGCGGCGGAATGCCGTTGTCGATGCCTTCCTTCACGAGCAACGGCGCGGAGAGTTGCGCGCCCACGTTGAACACCATCAGCAGCCCGGCCAGCGCGAGCGACCGGCGGTGCGGGCGTATCAACGAACCGAGCAGCCGGCGGCTCCGGCTGCGCAGGATGCCCGCGAGGCCAGGACTGGGCTCGTCGACTTCCTCGGCCGCGACGCCGCGCCACGCGTCGACGGTCTCGTCGCCGGTGAGGTCGAGCGGTACGTCTGTGTCGACGTCGGGGATCTCGTCGGGTTCGATCATGACGCGACTCGATCTTGTGGCTCGCCGAACTCCTCGGCGGCCTGGCTCAGGATCGCGGCGTAGCGCGGCTCGCGTTCGAGCAAGTCGTGATGCGATCCGGTCGCGACGATGCGCCCGCCGTCGATCAGCGCGGATCGATCCGCAAGCGCGACCGTCGACGGCCGGTGCACGACTACCAGCGCGGTGCGATCGGCGAGGATCGGGCGCAGCGCGTGCTCGACGAGCGCTTCGGTGTGCACGTCGAGCGCGGAGAGCGGGTCGTCGAGGACCAGCACTCGCGGACGGCCGATGATCGCGCGCGCAAGACCGATCCGTTGCCGCTGGCCGCCCGAGAGCGACAAACCCTGTTCCCCGATGCGCGTCTCGAGCCCCCAGGGAAGGTCGTACGCGAACGCGGCTTGCGCGATTGCGAGCGCGGTTTCGATGTCGTCGTCGGTCGCGTCCGGGAAGCCGATCAAGAGGTTCTCGCGCACGCTCGCCGAGAACAGGGTCGCCTCCTCGAACGCGAAGCCGATGTGGCCGCGCAGGCTGCGAAGCGTGAGGTCGCGCAAATCATGGCCGTCGAGCGTCACCCGGCCGCCGGACGGGTCGTACAGACGGGCGAGCAGCGTGGCGACCGTCGTCTTCCCAACGCCGGTCGCGCCGACGAGCGCGAGCGTCTCGCCGGGCCGTATCGCGAGGTCGACGCCGCGCAGCACGGTCTTCTCGGTTCCCGGATACACGAACTGCACCCGCTCGAACCGGATCTCGCCGCGGGCACGCGAGAGCGTCGTCGCGCCGAGCCGGTCGGCGATGAGCGGATCAGTGTCGAAGACCTCCCACACGCGGCCCGCCGCGGTCTCGGCTTCTTCGGCCATCGCAAGGATCCAGGCCAGCTCCTCGATCGGGAAGACCAAGATCAAAAGGTACGACACGAACGCGACGAGGCCACCGACCGACAGGTTTCCCC
Organism: uncultured Actinomycetes bacterium; assembly: GCA_963837155.1. Lineage (GTDB taxonomy): Bacteria > Actinomycetota > Acidimicrobiia > IMCC26256 > PALSA-610 > DASQHW01. The sequence goes on from CAWIMB010000002.1 coordinate 712,279, forward strand.
ACGAGACTGCGAAGGCGCCCCCAAGGAGCACCGCCGCGAGCGTGAGGTTCGGGATCAGGCCGAGCACCCAGACGAAGCGCGTGTGCACGCGGACACGCTCGAGCTCGGTGGTGCGGAGCTTCTGGCAGCGCGCGTCGTAGCGCTTGAACATCTCGTCGCTCCGGCCGAACGCCTTGATCACGCGGATCCCGCGGGCGGCTTCCTCGATCATCGTCGTGAGGTCGCCGGTCTGATCCTGGATGTCGCGTACGACGATGTGGTACCGGCGTTCGAACCCCCGGCACAGGATCACGACCGGGACGGCTGTCGCGATCGTGAGCAGTCCCAGCCGTACGTCGAGGCTGAGCAGCAGCGCGAAGATCACGATCACCTCGATGACCACGATCATCAAGAAGATGGCGCCGAACGCCGCGAAGCGACGGATCAGCGCGATGTCGGAGTTCGCGCGGGAAAGCAGCTGCCCCGATTGCCAGCGGTCGTGGAACCCGACGTCGAGCCGCTGCAGCTGTGCGTAGAAGTCGTCGCGGAGCTCGGTCTCGACAGTCGTGGCAACGTGAGAGAGCGCCAAACGGCGCCGGTACGTGAGCGAGAGCTCGACGAGGGCGAGCGCGACTGCGAGCGCGAAGAGCGGCACCAGGCCGCGCTTGTTCCCGTCGTGGATCGGGCCGTCGATCGCCGCCTTGGCGATCATCGGGACGGCCAGCTGGCAACCGACCGACACCACGGCCGTTACCGCGATGAAGGCAAGCCGCTTTTTGTGAGGGCGGAGATACGGAAGAACTCTCCACAAGGCTCGCTCACGCACCGAAAACTCCTGACACGCAGAATTTCCACGCTACGGCGCCGGACGCCCGCGATGCGAGCGATTTTCCCGGGGTCGAGGCGTCTGTGAGCGTCGGTTTTCGATACCCCACAGACGCCTGTACAAATGGGGTCGTGGACCTGGGGTCTCGGTTTCTGCGTTGGGAGCGACGCGACGCGGTCGCTTGGGTGACGATTGACCGGCCGGAACGCCGGAATGCCCTCACCGCGAACATGTACTTCGGGATCCGGCGCGCCGTCGACCGCGTGAACGGCAGCGAGAGCCTGCATGCGTTGGTGATCACCGGTACCGGCGATGTCTTCGCGCCCGGCGGCGAGCTCGGAGGGCAGCACGACGACGGTGACCTCGACATCGGCGCGCTGCTCGGCACCGGCGCCGTGCCGTTCGACGCGATCCGCAACTCGCTCAAGCCGGTGATCGCGGCCGTCAACGGACTGTGTATGGGTGGCGGCCTGTTGATCGCGATGCTGTCGGATGTCGCGATCGCCAGCGAGCGCGCCATGTTTGGCGCGCCCGAGCTGCGCCGCGGCGTCGCCGACGCGTATCACGCCGCGATCCTGCCCGAGCACGTCGGCATCGCGCTTGCACGCGACATGCTGTTCACGGGCCGCCGGCTGACTGCACACGAGGCGGAACGACACGGCTTGGTCGCACGCGTCGTCGCCCACGAGCACTTGGTCTCGACGACCGATGACGTCGTCCGAGAACTTCTCCACGCGGCGCCGCGGGCACGCATCGCGCTGAAGCGGCTGATCAATCCGCGTTACGGCGAGATCGACAAGATCACCTTCGACGAGTCGGTGCGCGGCGACGAAGTCATCGAAGGCTTCTCGGCGTTCGTCGAGAAGCGCCCGCCCGCATGGGTGCCGGTCGAGGTCCGCAAAGAAGAGCGCGCCTAGCCGTTCCCTATCCGGTCCCGCAGCCCCGGGCGCGCATGTCGCTCGAATGCAGCTTGCCGTCCTGGAGCGAGTACGCGGACGCGTAGTAGAACGAGAGGAGGTTCGCAACGCACTTGCCCGCGATCGTGTACGGCACGTTGCCGGCGAACGGGTTCGTCGGATCGCTCGCCGCTTGCTGGGCGTCGTACGTGCCCGCCCCGATCGAGTGCTTGTCCGAGGAGTCGTCGAACGCGACGCTCGTCAGCCGTTTCGTCGCCTTGGTGTCGCCCTTGAGGTACCGGTCGAACCACGCGAGCGAGTAGTAGAAGGCGATGCGTTCGCCGTAACGGCTCGACGGGAAGTCAGCGGGGTACGGCTGGTAGCCGAACTCGTAATGGTCGCTCGCGCGAGTCGTGATCGACATCGTGTCGACACCGGCGGCCTCGAGCTGGTTGAGCGCGCCGAAGTGCTGGGTCGGATCGGGCGGGCTCGCCTTCGGTGTGCCGGTCGCGGGGAACGCATAGTCGGTGTAGAAGTACAGCGACGGCGTGCGCCGCGGGACGGATGCGGCCAAGGTTCCGTCGAGGTTGTCGTAGGAGACCACGGCGTCGACGCGATCGTCCTCCTGGCCGATCGGTGTCACCGCGATCGCGCCGAGCGAGTGCCCGGCGATGCCGAGGTGCTTGCCGTCGACGTTCTTCCAGAACGGATTGAACGTCGGCGTTCCTACCGCGTTGATCCCTTGTGCCCACGGATACGGGTGCGTCGGCGTCGACCGAATGAAGTCGATCGCCGACAGCGTGTCGATCGGTTGATCAGTCGTCGGGCACGACGTCTGCGCGCCGTCAGGTGTGTGTCCGCAGTTCTCGCTGTCACCCTGTCCTTGCGGATCGATGATCAGCACGACGTACCCGGCTTCGGCCATGCCCTGCGCGAACCAGGAGTTCACCTCGTTGTACGACTGGAGTCCGGGCGTGAACGTGATCGCGGGATAGCGCCGGGAAGTGTCGACCGGCGCGTAGAGGCGGGCGCGCAACTTCGCGCCGTTCCGGTTGATCAACGAGAACTTGAGGTGCCGCCCCCGTCCCGCGGCTGCCCACTCCTCGGGGTTGCGGAACGGATCGGCCACCTTCGCCTGCGGGCTCGTGCAGCAGTTGGCGTGCACCCGGTTCGGCTCCGCGGCCCATTCGGCGCGGTCACGGTCGCGAACTCGGTCGCCTCGATCGCGGCTTGCTGCTGGTCCTTGGCGAGGAACGCAGGACTCGCTTGCGCATCGAGGTGCCGCTGATAGGAGCACCCGACGTTGTTGGCGTCGCGGTCGATCCATTGCGGTGTGCCCGGGCTCGGGTCGCCCGCGTACTGGTCACACACGCCGGGCGTGGTGTTGGGTGGAACGGCCTGCGTCGGCGCCGCCCCGGCGAGGTCAGGTGCCAGCAGTGCAATGGTTGTAGCGAGCACGAACGCGGCCACGAACACGACGGTTCCAAGATTTCTGCGGTGGCATGGGCGATCCTCCCGGATGGGTTTCCCCGCCATCGAGGTCTCTCATGCCACCTTGTTGGTGTCAGGCGAGTTTTCTCTCCGCCGTCAACGGGCTCGGCGTGTCTCCCGTGTTGACCGTCTCGCTACGAGGAAGAACTCGTCGGTCTCGGGATGACTGTGCCGGGTGAAGGTGCCTTGCGCCTTGACGACGCGCACGTCGTAGTCGTTAACGACCGCGATCGTTAGCGGAGACCACGTGTCGACCATCTACGACAGGGCGGCGTTGATATTGCGGGATGCAACTGAGGACACGGTGCAAGGATGCCACGATGCCTGAGGAACCACAGGGCCGGTTCTCGTTCGAGGAGTACTACGACGACTACCCGAGGATCGAAGAAGCGTTCCAGGACGCGCTGACCGTCAGCTTGCATCCACGTGGTCCTGAACTCCTTTACGACGTGGTCGCCGAACTCGAGCTCCCGCGCACTGCGCACGTCGTCGACCTTGGGTGCGGCGAAGGCGAACACACGCTGGAGTTGGCGCGGCGATTCGGCTTCGCCGTGCACGGCATCGATCCACTGGATCGCCACATCGAGCTCGCAAACGAAGCGCTCGCTACGGAAGATGACGACGTGCGCGCCCGGGTGCGCTTCGAAGAGGGATCGGCCGAAGCCATTCCGCTCGCAGGCAAGACCGTCGATCTCGTGTGGTGTCGTGAGGTGCTCTATCACGTCGCCGCCCTCGACGCGGCGTTCGCGGAGTGCCGGCGGATCCTGAAACGCAACGGTTCTCTCGTCATCTACCAACTGTTCGCGACCGATCGGCTCGAGCCGCGTGAGGCCGAGTGGCTGTGGAGCCGCGCCGGAGGCGTCTTTCCGCGGAACACCGATCGTGCGTATGTGGAAGCGGCGATCGCGTCGGCCGGGCTCCACATCGAAGAGAACATCGAACTCGCAAGCGAGACCGGCGAGTGGGCCGAGGAACAGCACGGCAAGGCATCACGCGAGTTGCTGGCCGCGTCCCGACTGCTGCGCGATCCCCAGCGCTACATCGCCGCGTTCGGCCAGGCGGCCTACGACATCAAGCTCGCAGATGCCTTCTGGCACATCTACCGAATGATCGGAAAGTTGAGCAATCGCGTCTACGTGTTGTCGCAACGCTGACGTTCATTCGGTCTGCGCGTTCGGCGGGGGATCATCGCGCAGGCGCGAGTACACGACGCCGTCTCTCCACTGACCGCGGACGAAGCCCCGCCCGCGCAGCACGCCTTCGCGAACGAATCCCGCCTTCTCCAGTGCACGTTGCTCCGCGACATTGCCGATCTCGGTGCCTGCTTCCACCCGGTTCGCCAACGTCGTCGCGAACAGATAGTCGGTCAACAGTCCCTCCGCGGCAGTCCCCAGTCCCTTTCCCCGGAAATCGGGCAGCAAGAGAATGCCAATCTGCACGCAACCGCGCGGTCCGGACGTGGGAATCCACGTCCACACGACGATCCCCGCCATCGTGCCGTCGGGCATGGCCACCACAAGGAGCGAATCGTCAGTCCCGAGGTACCCGTCCTTCTCCCAACGCCGCCGCCGCGCACGCGGGTCGCGAAATCCCCGCCACTCGAACGGCTCGCTCAGCACGGGATCGGTGTCCATGCGCTCGAGCACAACGAGATCGCGTTCCTCGACCGGGCGGAGCCGAACCATGCCGTCGTCGCTCATCGGTCGACCACCTCGGGCCGACGACCGGAAAACGCGATGAGCTTCGTTTGCTCGTCGGCGTCGTCGCGCACGTGGACGCGCGGACCGTAGTGACCGCTCTCGCGCAGCACGTCGTCGATCGGCTCCATGGCTTCGAACAACCGGTGTACTTCTTCGGCGTCGATGCGCTCGTCGAGGCCGGTCGCCCGCGCGAGATCCCACGTGTGGATGAGGATGTCGCCGATGCAGAACGTCGCGACCGCGTCCTCGATCGTGTAACGCCCCATTTGCATGTCGAACTCGCGCACCGCGACCACAGGGTCGTCGAGCGCGGCCTTGATCCCGTCGCTGAGAGCTTCCCAGGCCCCAGCCGGGTCGTCGTCGACCGATGGACCGCTCGTCAACTCGAGGGCGGCGTTGCTCTCGAAGAACGCCGGAATCCACTCCACCATGTGTTGGACGACATCGCGCGCGACCCAGCCGTCGCACGGCGCGGGGTTGTCCCAGGCGTTCTCCGGTACCGCCTTTGCCCGGCGCGTGAACTGCGTCGCCACTTTCTTGTAGCGCTCGGAGATCTCGCTCACGACCTCTTCCTTCGCGTTGTGTGTAGGTCAGCTGCCATCCACCGGGGTAACACTCGATTGATTTACGCTTTTCTCGACAGTTTTCCAACACAGCGACCATGGGGGCCGCAACGTCGGAGGTGGCGTGAAATGGATGACGATCAGGGTTCTGGTTGGCTCACGTTTTCTGCGGTGATCTTGGTCTTCGCGGGCATCATGAAGATCTTCGATTCGATCTGGGCCTTCCGTGCCAAGGGAGCCTTCGAGGATCTCCCGAACGCGACGCTTGGCTCGAGCGTGAAGAACTACGGCTGGTACTGGCTGATTATCGGCGTGCTGTTGATCGTCGCCGGATTCGCCGTGTTGCAGCGATCGCAGATCGGACGTTGGTTTGGAATCATCGCCGCTTCTATCGCTGCAATCGGAACCATGGCGTGGATGCCCTTCTACCCGATCTGGGCGTTCACCTACGTTGGGATCGCGCTCTTGGTGATCTACGGGCTCGCAGCACATGGAGGCCTCGAAGTCCCCGACGTCGGGTCGGGGTCGTAAGCCGCCCAACTCTGCTCACCGTTTGGGCAGTAGTACGTGCCAGGGCACCGGTGAGTGCCCAAAGCTCGTCAGCGCGAGCGCCCCCGGCAGGATTCGAACCAAAAGCCGTCGTACGCAGCTGGAGCGCTTCCTTGGTAGGAGGGATGCATCGCGGTAGCCGTGCAGTCTCCGGCCGGGACGATGAGCCTCGCATGAACGAACGATGGGGACTCCGCTGCGTTGCTTGCGCCCCCGGCAGGATTCGAACCTGCGCGCACGGCTCCGGAGGCCGCTGCTCTATCCCCTGAGCTACGGGGGCCCTGAAACGCGGGCTTCGGGGGGGCGAGCGTAGCGGTGCCGGCTTCCTCAAGCGGACGACCCTGCCGTCCGAGGGGAAGCCGTGACGACGCGCACGACCCGGATCGGATGGGTGCTCGCATTCGCCGCGGTCGGTGTAGGCCTCGCCGGTCTCGTCTTTTACCAACCCGGGGCATCCGACTCGAGCGCGCCCGCCGCCGCGACGACCGATGGCGGCGCGCCGATCCCTGCCCGTCCCGCTCCCGCGCACCCGCCGGCGCCGGTCCGGGCTCCCGGCGCGTGCGGGAAGTCGATGGCGGCGATCCGCAAGATCCAGCGCACCTACCCGAGCGGGGCGATGCTGCCCGAGGCCGTCAACGCCCGGCTCACCGAAGACCTGGGACGCCTCGACGACGCCTGCGCGTCGAGGCGGGTCCTCCTGCAGGAGTTCCGTGAGCGCGAGCTCACCCCGTGGCTGACGTATCTGCCGCCCGGTGCGTGACGTCGGTCACGTTTGCGTTCGAGGACGCGATCCGCCGCCGCTGATCGGTCGACATCAGACCGGACATGCGAACGAGCCCGATCCCGCGCGCGCCTCGACGCGCGCTCGTTCCCGCTGCTGCCGCGACCGCCGCGCTCGTCGCGCTGGTCGTGGTCTTCGGCGTCGTTCGTCCTCGGTTGGCTCATCACCAGGCGCCGGCGCCGCTTGCTGCCGACCAAGCGAGCTGGGCGCGTCTCGTGGCGGCCGCGGTCGACGCGCCACCGGCCACCGAGCCGAAGGACTTCAACGACGGGTTTCACCACTTCATCGTGCCGGCCGGATCCGCGAAGGCTGTTGCCGCGCTCGATGCGATGCCCGAGACGACGGTGACTCGCATCGACGGGCAAACGGTCGCGGTGCGTACGAAGGCGACGCGCCCGGAGGTCCGCGCCCGGACGGGCATCACCACGGTGACCGACGACGAGCTCATTGGCTTCGCCGCGACGAGCGCACCCGTGAGCGACGACCCGCTATCGAGCTTGCAGTGGTCGCTGCAGAACCGCGGCGACACGTACCTGCAGACGCCGGGTGACATGACCGCGGGCGCCGACGCACACGTGCCGGAGGCGTGGGCGCGTACACGCGGCGCGGGCGTCGTGGTCGCGGTGATCGACACGCGCGTCGACTTCTCGCATCCCGATCTCGTCGACCGGCTCTGGACGAACCCGAACGAAGCCTGCGGCGCGGCGTCGGACACCGATCATGACGGCCTGGTCGGCGACTGCCACGGCTGGGACTTCTCTTCGAACAGCGCGACCGACCAGCTGCACCCGACGTCGAACCAGTATCACGGCTCGCACGTGGCCGGGATCATCGGCGCAACCGCGAACAACCGCATCGGTATCAGTGGGATCGCACCCGAGGTGACGATCATGCCGCTCGCGGTCGGCGACCCGAACAACATGATCCCGCTGTCGGCTGCGGCGGCGGCGATCAACTACGCGGTCGATCACCATGCGTCGGTCATCAACGCGTCGTGGGGCGGCGGTGGCGCGATGCCCTCGTACCTGAGCAACACGATCGCGCGTGCGGAAGCCGCGGGGATCGTGTTCGTCGCGGCCGCCGGGAACAACGGTGCCGACATCACCAACGGTGGGTTCTTCCCGGGCGGCGCGCTGAACTCCAACGTCATCACCGTGGGTGCGTCGACCGCGAACGACACCCCGGCGAGCTTCTCGAACTATTCGGCGACGAGGGTCGCGGTGTTCGCGCCCGGGCAGTACGTGCTCGCGACGCTGCCGATGAGCGTGAACGGCGGATACGGATTGCTGTCGGGCACCTCCATGGCCGCGCCCGAGGTCACCGCGGAAGTCGCGTTGCTGCGCTCCCTTGACCCCACGCTGACCGCCTCACAGGTGAAGGATCGCATCATGGCGACGGCGAAAAGGCTGTCGTCGCTCTCGAACAAGGCAGCATCGGGCGCTCGTATCGACGTGACCGCGGCCGTCGGCACCGTCGTGCGCCGCGGCGGCCCAACCTCCTTCAACTTCGACGGCTTCAACGGTCTGCAAGCAGCCCAGCCGCAACAGCCCCGGGTGCAGGCATCCCTCGATGCGACGACCGCCTCCGCCCACCCCAACGTGTCGTTGACGTTGCAGCTCGCCGCGAACGTCGACGGGCAGGGCTACGCGGTCGCCGATCAGCCGCTCACGGTCACGCTGCCCGGCGGCGGCCAGGCGACGGTGACCACCGACGACGGCGGTCAGGCGACGATTCCCGCGGTGCCCGCGAACGCATTGGTGGACGGGGGCGACTTCCGTGTCGATGTCGAGCTGCCCGCCGGTTTGTACGCGCTCGGCACACAACTGACCGATGCCGGCCAGCCCGTCGGTGACCCGTCGCGTGTCGTGTTCGAGGTCGCGACCGAGCAGGTCGCGCCGGCGCCGACAACGACCACCCCGACCACGATCGTCAGTGCACCGCCCACGACATCGATGCCTGCGCCGCCTTCGCCGGGCACACCCGGCACGACGCCGCCGAGCCCAACGCCTCCGGGTACGACGCCGCCGAGCCCAACGCCTCCCGGCACGACGCCGCCGAGCCCAACGCCAGGCACGACGCCGCCGAGCCCGACGCCCACAAACCCCTCGCCGCCCGTCACGAACGCGCCCTCGCCTCCGGGCGTCCCCACCCCGACGACGCCGGTTACCAGCGCGCCGGCGCCACCGCCGCCGATCGGCCCGCCGCCGACGAACGCAGCCACGCCGCCGCCGGGACCGCCGGAAACGGTGGGCACACCCACGACCCCGTCGACGATCGTCTGGCGGCCGGCGCCGCCCGGAACGCCGCGCGATCTCGCCGCGATCGCAGCCGACGGCGCGGTGACACTCACATGGAACGCACCGGACGGCGAAGCCGTCACCGGGTACCGCGTGTACCGCGACGACGTGCTGATCGCGCAGACGGGCGCGCCCGGGATCACAGTCAGCGGCCTCACGAACGGGCTGCCGTACGAGTTCAAGGTGTCGGCGTTCACCCAGTGGGGTGAGAGCGCGCGCACAGCTCCGGTCAGGATGACGCCGTCTGCGCCGACCACGACTCGTCCGTCGACGACCGCCGCGCCAACAACGGTTGCCGCGACGGTGCCGCCGACAACACCGCCCACGGTGCCGGCCACAACGCCGCCGACGACCGTGCCGCGTATCGTCGAGCCGCCCAACGGCGGCCGCTATGTGTTGACGCCGAGCTCGGGATCGGTTGCGGGCGGCACGGTGATCTCGATCACCGGTCCGGGCCTCAACGGAAGTGTCGGGATCGAGATCGACGGCGCGTACGCGCAAGTGATGAGTGCCACCAGTGGGTGGATCACTGCCGCGACCGCTCCGCACCTGACGCCGGGAACGTACGACGTCGTGCTGCACCGCATGAATGACGACGTCGTGTTGACGCGTGCATTCACGTACGTTGGCAACCCGTCGGCTCCGGCACCGCCGGGCACGAACCCACCGGTCACGGCGCCGCCTGTGACCAACCCGCCGGTGACCAATCCACCCGTCACGAACCCGCCGGTACCCACACCTCCGGTCACGAGTCCTCCGGTCACGAGTCCACCCGTGACCAGTCCGCCCGTGACCAGTCCGCCGGCGACCAGTCCACCGGTCACCGCGCCCGCGCCGCCGCGGCTCGGCAACCTGCGACTCGCGCCGATGCCACCGTCGGGACCGCTCGCCGGATTGCCACCGGGGATGTGGGGCGGCATGACGTGCCGCCAGCCGCGCTGCTCGGGCTGAGCGTTCGTCAGAGCACGCGCGCGAGACGCCGGTTCAACGCGTCGAGCGTCGAACGGGCGGCGGCGTCGATCGGACTCGCACCGGCCGCGAGGCCGTATTGCAGCTGATCGTCGTCGTCGACGTCCTCGAGGGCCACCGCCACGATCACGCGGTCGTCGTCGGAGGTGTCGTCGAGTGCACGGGCCCACTTCGCGCGCGGTTGGAACGGTGCGCCGAGGCCGCGGATCGCGTCGATCGTCGCCTCGACCGCGCCGACGAGCCCGCTGCTCGCGGCGCGCGGCCGATCGTGCGCTTTCCTTCGAGAATGAGATGCACTTCGAGCTCGTCGGTGTCAGGGAACGCGAGCACGGCAAGCAATCGTGCCCGGCGCGATTCCTGGGCCTCGTCCGCGTCTTCTCCGGCCTCCATCTCCGTCGACTCGGGCGCGACCAATGCCGGAACGGCAACCGGTCCGGTGACGGCCGGAGCCGTGCGCCAGCGCACGACTTCCACGGCAACCGGACGGTCTGAGTGGCGCGCGGCGATGCGCGACGCGGAGACCGGCACCGGCTGGTCGGCGCGCTCACCCTTGTCGGAGACGTGCAACTGCACGAGCAGCATGTCGTCGCGTTCTTCGAAGCCCGCCGCGCGTACACCCGGGAGCTTGCGCAACTCGAGTTCGAGGTCGTCGAGGGAGCCGATGGCTTCACTGCCGGCGCGAGCGTTCATTGCTTGTGCTCCTTCGCCTCGTAGAGTCGACTATCGGCGAGCTGTACAAGCGCGTCGAACTCGGTCGCTTCTTGCGGACACTGCGCAACACCGAACGAGAACGCCGGGCACGCGCGCTCGACACCCTCGGCGTTGCGCACGCGGTCGAGCAGCGTCGGCACGAGATCGGGCTCGGTGTTCGGGAGAATCATCGCGAACTCGTCGCCACCGACCCGGCCCGCGTTGTCGCCGAAGCGAAGCGCACGGCGGAAGCGTTCGCCAAGATCGCGGAGTACTGCATCGCCCGCTTGGTGACCCTGCTCGTCGTTGACCGTCTTGAAGTGGTCGAGGTCGAGCATGACGAGCGTGAACGGCCACCCGTAGCGGTTGCTGCGCGCGATCGCCATCTGGAGAAGGCGGTCGAACGAGCGCCGGTCGAACAAGAGCGTGAGCGGATCGTGCCACGCGTCGTAACGAAGCACATCCAGGCGCAACGCCAACACGCACAACGAGAGCATCAACGACCGGTCGAAGCCGTGGTTCTCGAGCGCGGGCTGCGTGTAGAGGCCGGGCGGCGAGACCAACAGCTCCTCGTCCTCCGGCCCGAGCGGCCGGCGACCCGCGCAGAACACCTGGCGGCCGAGCCCCGACTCCTCGATGACAACCGCCGCGTCGTCGAGTTCGAACTGGTCGACGAGCGCGTCGAGAGCCTTGTAGATGAGCGCGATTCCCGAGTCGCTGGTGGCGACGCTCGCGGCGAGGTCCTCGCTCAAAGCGTTCACCAACACCACCCCGCTGTCGCGCGTTCCGACGCCGTTCCCGTGCGCACCGTGCGAAATCGTGCCTGGAAGCAGCGCCGCGAGCCCCACACCGCTTTGCTGCGACACCGCAACCCTCCCTGGCACATCGCAACGGCCCCCCACATGTCGGCGCGCTGCTCCATGGAATTGCTGGAACTCCTGAATTCCCTGACCCCTGTCCACTCAGCATAGTGAGCCGCGCGCCTCGCGTGAAATGGCACAGAGGGTTTTTCTTTTGCCGCGAGTACGATCCTGCGCAGTCAACATGGCTCCCTCCGCTCCCAGCTGTGCGGCGTTCGCGGGCGAGCCTTCTCTGCGTCCGCACCCGAAATGGATATGCGAGAAACCCTCTGGACGGCGATCTCCCAGGCGTTGGCAAAAGCTGGGTTGCCGGAACCCGAGCAGGGCGTCGCAGTGGAGCCCGCGAAGCGTCGTGACCAGGGCGACTGGTACACGCCGGTCGCGATGCCGCTTGCCAAGACGTTGGGGCGCCCGCCGCTCGACATCGCGCAGCAGATCAAGGACGCCCTGGATGAGGCGGCCGTTCCTCATGTGGCCAAGGTGGAGGTTGCGCGACCGGGCTTCGTCAACCTGTTCCTCGCTCCCGCCTGGCTGCACGACGTGCTCCGCGAGGTCGTCGAGGCCGGCGAACAGTTCGGTCGCTCGGAGATACTCGCCGGCCGGCGCATCAACTTGGAGTTCGTGTCCGCAAATCCGACAGGTCCGTTGCATGCGGGAGGCGGACGATGGGTCGCGGTCGGCGATGCCATCGCGAACCTGCTGGCTGCACAGGGCGCGGAGGTACACCGGGAGTACTACCTCAACGACGCGGGAACCCAACTCGACCTCTTCGCGACATCTTTGTATGCGCGTTATCGGGGAGAGGCACCACCCGAGGACGGCTACCAAGGCCAGTACCTCGTTGACCTGGCCGAACAGCTCCGTGACCAGCTCGGTGACGATGTCACGATCGACGAGGCGCGCGAGTGGGGGTACCGGCGGGTCGTCGAGTTGTTGCAGGAGGATCTGGCACGCATCGGAGTGTTCTTCGACACGTGGTTCTCCGAGCGTACGTTGCACGAGCAGGGCGAAGTCGTCGACGTGCTCGCACAACTGGAGGCCCGCGGAGACGTGTACGAGCGTGACGGTGCGCGGTGGCTGCGCACGACAGACTTCGGCGACCCCCGAGACCGGGTGCTCGTGCGGAGCGACGGCACGACGACGTATCTCGCCAATGATCTCGCGTACCACCGCGACAAGTTCCGGCGGGGCTCGACGCACCTGATCGACGTCTGGGGCGCCGACCACCACGGCCAGGTGAAGTCGCTGCAATCCGGCATGGAGGCGCTCGGGTTCCCGGCCGGGGAGCCCGAGATCATCCTCGGCCAGCTCGTCAAGGTCATCGAGGACGGGCGCGAGGTGCGGATGTCGCGACGGGCCGGGAACATCATCACGCTGGCCGACATCCTCGATCGCGTCGATCCCGACGTCGCGCGCATGACGTTCTTGCTCCAGAGCATCGACTCGGCCCAGACGTTCGACCTCGACGTGGTGACCCAGCAGTCGATGGAGAATCCCGTCTACTACGTGCAGTACGCACACGCGCGCATCGCGTCGATCGGCCGCAAAGCGGCACTCGCCGAAATCCACCGCCGGCCGCTCGACGACGTCGACCTCTCGGTGCTCGGCCACGAGCGCGAGCAGGAACTCTTGCGCGCGCTCGCGGTGTACCCCGATGCCGTGCACGAAGCCGCCGAACAGCGCGCGCCGCAGAAGGTGAGCACGTGGGTCCGCGACTTCGCCGCGCTCGTTCCACGGCTTCTACCGCGACTGCCGGGTGCTGTCACCCGACGCGGACGTCACCCAAGCGCGCCTGTGGCTCACGGAGGCGTGTCGCATCGGGCTTGCCAACGCGCTCACGTTGCTGGGTGTGCACGCGCCCGACGAGATGGCGCGCCTCGACGACGACGACGAAGACGACGACGCGGAGTGACCGCGTTCGACCTCTCGCTGCTCCCGGCATCGGCCACCGTCGACGACGCCGGCCGCGTGTCGATCGTGGGCGTCGCCCTGACCGAGATCGCGGCAGGAGTTCGGCACGCCGTGCTATGTATACGACGAGGCCGAGATCCGCGCTCGGTGTCGCGCGTACCGCGAACGGTTCGGCGACGGCGCCGCCTACGCGAGCAAGGCGTTCCTGTGCGTCGCGATGGCGCGCGTGGTCGACGAAGAGGGACTCCACCTCGATGTCGCCACCGGTGGCGAGCTGTTCGTCGCGTTGCACGCCGGGTTTCCCGCGGCGCGCATCGTGTTCCACGGCAACAACAAGTCGGTGGACGAGCTCCGCGCGGCGCTTGCCGGTGGTGTCGGCCGCGTCGTCGTCGACTCCGACGAGGAACTGCACCGGCTCGAGACGCTCGTTGCCGGAGGATTGCCCGCGCCACGCGTGCAAGTGCGAGTGAAACCGGGTGTGGAAGCGCACACACATGAGTACATCGAGACCGGTAGCGAGGACTCGAAGTTCGGGTTCAGTCTCGAAAGCGGCGAGGCACTTGCGGCGGCACAACGTGTCGTCGGTCGCGGTGCGTTGCGGTTTGCGGGCCTGCACTGCCACATCGGCTCGCATGTCTTTCGCCTCGATTCGTTCACACGCGCCGTCGAGAAGATGGTCGGGCTCGTGCGCGCCGTCGAAGACGAGACCGGCGCGACCGTGGAAGAGCTGAATCTCGGCGGCGGGCTCGGCGTTCGCTACCTCTCCGAGGACGCGCCGCCTTCCATCGATGAGTATGCATCGGTCGTGCACGAGTCGGTCGCCAAGGCCCTGGCCGACAGCGGTGTGCGGTCGCGGCCGATGCTGATGACCGAGCCGGGCCGTTCGATCGTCGCGCCCGCCGGTCTCACGCTGTACACGGTCGGCACGATCAAGGCCGCCGGTGCGCGCACGTACGTCGCGGTCGACGGCGGCATGAGCGACAACCTGCGGCCGGTCACCTACGGGGCCCGCTACGACACGTTCCTTCCGGCGCGGGCAACGGCCCCACGACCACTCGTCGTGACCGTTGCCGGCAAGCACTGCGAGCAGGGCGACGTGATCGTGCGGGACGCCCGGGTACCCGCCGATGTCGCAGTGGGCGACGTGCTGGCGACGCCCGTCACCGGCGGCTATGGCCATTCGATGGCGTCCAACTACAACAAGGTCACGCGCCCGCCGGTGATCTTCGTGCGCGACGGCGAGGCGCGTGTGGTCGTCCGGCGCGAGTCCGAAGAAGATCTCGTGCGCCTCGACGAGGCCTGACCCGCCTCATTCTGTTCCGCGCCCCTCGCCGCGTCCGCGAGACTGGTGGGATGGGAGACCGGTTTCATGACGGCCTCGTGCGGGTCGGCGTGCTGGGGTGCGGCAACGTGGGTGCCGCGCTCGGTGCGCGCCCTCGAAGCCAATGCCGACCTGATCACGCAGCGCGCGGGTGTGCATCTCGAGGTCGCCCGAGTGGCGGTGCACAATCTCGCCAAGGAACGCGACATCGACTTCGCACCCGGCATCTTGACGAACGACGCCGATGCCGTCGTCACCGACCCGCACGTCGATGTGGTTGTCGAGGTCATCGGCGGCGTCGAGCCGGCGCGCAGCCTCATCCTCACCGCGTTGAAGGCAGCCAAGCCGGTCATCACCGCGAACAAGGAGCTGCTGGCCAACTTCGGCGAGGAGCTCTTCGAGGCGGCCGAGACCGCCGGTGTTGACCTTTTGTTCGAGGCGTCCGTTGCCGGCGGTATCCCGTTGATGCGGCCGTTGCGCGAGTCGCTTGCGGGTGAACGCATCCTGCGCGTCATGGGCATTGTGAACGGCACGACCAACTATGTGCTCACGCAGATGACCGAGGAGGGCTCGAGCTTCGCCGAAGCGGTGGCGGAGGCGCAGGAGCTCGGATATGCGGAGCGCGATCCGACGGCCGACGTCGAGGGCTTCGACGCGGCGTCGAAGGCGGCGATCATTGCGTCGATCGCGTTCGGCGCGCGTGTGGTTGCCGGTGACGTGTACCGAGAGGGCATCACGAAGATCACCGCCGACGACATTGCAGCGGCGCGCGAGCTCGGCTACGTCGTCAAGCTGCTCGCGGTTGCCGAGGAGAACGAGGGCGGAGTCGGCGCGCGTGCATCCCGCGATGGTGCCGCTCGATCATCCGCTCGCGTCGGTGCGCGGGTCGTTCAACGCCGTGTTCATCGAGGGCGAGACGGTGGGTCAGCTCATGATGCTCGGGCGCGGCGCGGGCGGTGACCCGACTGCGAGCGCCGTGCTCGGCGATCTGATCGACGCCGCGAAGAACCTGCACGCGGGTGCGCGTGGCGCGACGATCGGCAGGCTCGCCCGCAAGCGCATCCGTCCGATCGACGAGACCGCGTCCCAGTTCTACGTTTCGCTCGATGTCGTCGACCGGCCGGGCGTGCTGGCGAAGATCGCGGGCGTGTTCGGAACGCACGACGTGTCGATTCAATCGATGCAGCAGAAGGGTCAGGGTGAGGGCGCCCGGCTGATTTTCGTGACGCACCTCGCGCGGGAAGCGGCGCTCTCGGCGACGATTCACGACGTGCGTGAGCTGGATGTGGTCGGGCGGGTCGGTTCGGTGCTGCGGGTCGTGGGCGGCGAGGAATGAGCACGACGCGGTGGCCGGGCATCATCGAGGCGTACCGGGCGCGTCTGCCGGTCAGCGACCGCACGCCGGTCGTCACGCTGCACGAGGGCAACACCCCGTTGCTCGACGCACCCCGACTCTCGGAGCAGGTGAACGCGCGCGTCCTGTTGAAGGTGGAAGGCGCGAACCCCACCGGTTCGTTCAAGGACCGAGGGATGACCGTCGCGATCTCGAAGGCGGCCGAAGAGGGCGCCAAGGTCGTGGTGTGCGCGTCGACGGGCAACACATCGGCGAGCGCGGCCGCGTACGCGGCGCACGCCGGCATGCTCGCGGCCGTGATCATCCCTGATGGCCATGTTGCGCTCGGCAAGCTCGCGCAGGCGCTGATCCACGGCGCCAAGGTTGTGTCGATTCGCGGCAGCTTCGACGATGCGTTGCACGTCGTGCGCGAGCTGGGCGAGCGCGGCGGCGTGACGATCGTGAACTCGATCAATCCGTTTCGTATCGAGGGGCAGAAGACCGCCGCGTTCGAGATTTGCGATGTGCTCGGCGAGGCACCCGACGTGCACTGCATCCCGGTCGGCAATGCGGGCAACATCACCGCGTACTGGCGCGGCTATGTCGAGTACTCACGCGACAATGTGACCACGCGTCAGCCCCGCATGCTCGGCTGGCAGGCGGCGGGCGCGGCGCCGCTGGTGCACGGTGAGCCCGTGCCGCACCCGGAGACGATCGCGACCGCGATCCGCATCGGCAATCCCGCGAGCTGGGACGGCGCGATCGCCGCACGCGACGAATCGGGCGGCGCGATCGAGTCGGTGACTGACGCGCAGATCTTGGAGGCGTATCGCGCGCTCGCGTCGCTCGAGGGTGTGTTTGTCGAGCCGGCGTCGGCGGCGTCGGTCGCCGGACTGCTGCAGGCCGCGAAGGCGGGGCTGATCGAGCGGGGCGAGACGGTGGTGTGCACGGTGACCGGGCACGGATTGAAGGATCCCAACCGGGCGATCGCCGAGATCGAGGCACGTCCCGCGGTCGACGCGGGTGTAGATGAAGTGCTGGGGGAACTGGGGTTGTGACACGAAAGCGATGGATCGCGTTGCTCACAGCCTTCGTCATCGTGCTCGCAGCCGCGCTGACGACCGCGGCCGTGACGCGGGGTGGGGGAGACAAGCGCAGCACTGAAGACTCGCCGCTGATCACGACGTCGACCGCGCCCGCCGAGAAATCGACGCCGACAACGCGGCACAAGAAGAACGCCAAGAAGCACCTGAAGGTGTTGCCGCGGCCCGATCCGGCGCCGGCAGACCCCTACGCGCCAACGCCCATCGTGCAGGTAGGTGTGATCGACATCCCGAAGATCGGCCTCGTGCACCCGGTCTTCCAAGGCATCACGTTGACCGTGATCGACCACGGCCCGGGGCACTGGCCCGGAAGCGCGATGCCGTGCGAGATTGGGAACTCCGTGTTCCCCGGTCATCGCGTGACGCACTCGCATCCGTTCCTCAACCTCGACCTCCTGTCACCCGGTGACCAGATCGTCTTTCGAATGAAGGGGAGAGACTGCGTGTATGCCGTGACCGGAACGCAGATCGTCCGACCTACCGACGTGTGGGTCACCGATCCGACGTCGAAGCCCACCGTCACACTGATCGCGTGTCACCCGAAGCACAGCGCCGCAGAGCGCATCGTCGTGAAGGGCAAGTTGATCGGCGTCATCCCGAGGCCGAAGCAATGAGCCGGCCCGTCGCCCTTGTCACCGGCGCGTCCGCAGGTATCGGTGAGGAGTTCTCCCGCCAGCTCGCAGCGCGCGGCCACGACCTCATCCTCGTCGCGCGCGATCGCGCCCGTCTCGAGGCGCTCGCGAAAGAGGTGTCGGACGCGCACGGCGCCAACGCCGAAGTGCTCCCGGCTGACCTCACGGACGATGAGCAACTCGCTGCGGTCGAACAGCGCGCGCGCAATGTCGACATCCTCATCAACAACGCCGGCTACGGCACGTTCGGCAACTTCTATGAGATCGATCTCGCGGTCGAGGTCCGCGAAGTGCAGCTCAATGTGGTCGCGCTCATGCGGCTCACACACGCAGCTGCGGTTGCCATGGCTGCCCGCGGAAACGGCGCGATTCTGAACGTCTCGTCGCTCGCCGGTTTCCAACCCGGTCCGATGAACGCGACCTACGGGGCGACCAAGGCGTTCGTCACGTCGTTCACCGAGGCCGTGCACGAGGAAATGAAGGGCACCGGCGTGGCGGTCAGTGTGCTCTGCCCCGGCTTCACGCACACCGAGTTCCAAGCGCGCGCCAACGCACCCGCGAGCAGCGTGCCCGGGTTCATGTGGCAGGACGCGCCCGAAGTCGCGACCGCGGGGCTCGACGGTCTCGCCAAGAACAAGGCGATCATCATCCCTGGCAACGTGAACAAGACGCTCGGCATGTTCACCAGCATGGTCCCGCACGGCATCTCACGCCGCGTCAGCGCGGCCGTCCTCAAACGCGCCGAGCCACTGACCTCCGCGAACGGACTTACGCGGCGAGTCGGTAGACCGTGCCGCCGCGGGCGACCGCGTACACCTCGCCCTGCGGGTCTTCGCCGAAGGACGTGAGGTCCGGCACGCTCACGCCGAGGTCGCGCTGCTGCACGACTTTGCCGCCGCGCTGCACCACGCCGACCAACGGTGCGCGGCACGAGTCGCCGAAGAAGTAGATGCCGTTCATTGCGGGCGAGGCGCGTCCCCGGTACACGTAGCCGCCGATGATCGCGCAGTTCCCGTCGGAGTGAGTGGTCTCCAACAACGGATCACGCGAGCCCGCGGGCCGTGCGCCTTTGAACTCATGGAATCCCTCGCGCAGGCTCCAACCCCAGTTCACTCCCGGCGCCTGCGCCGCGGTGACGTAGTCGATCTCCTCGTACTTGCCCTGCCCGACGTCACCGATCCACACGTCGCCGTTCGCACGATCGAACGAGAAGCGCCACGGGTTGCGAAGGCCGTACATCCAGTTCTCCGTGCGTACACCGCCACCACGACCGACGAACGGGTTGTCGCCCGGCACGGTGTACGGCGCGCCTCCGGACGGTTTCGGGTTGATCCGCCAGATCTTCCCGAACAACGTGTTCAGGTTCTGGCCGTTGTTGTTCGGATCTCCGGCTGATCCACTGTCGCCCATC
This sequence comes from uncultured Actinomycetes bacterium, assembly GCA_963837155.1. Lineage (GTDB taxonomy): Bacteria > Actinomycetota > Acidimicrobiia > IMCC26256 > PALSA-610 > DASQHW01. The sequence goes on from CAWIMB010000002.1 coordinate 731,591, forward strand.
GTGATGTACAGCATCTTGTCGGGACCGAAGGTGACCTGGCCGCCGTTGTGGTTCGGAAACGGGTCCGGCTGGAAGATGAGCTCGCGCCGCGTCGTGGGGTTCGCGATGTCACCGCGCATCGTGTATTCCACGACGTGCGTGTCGCCGTTGGGGTCGGTGTAGTCGACGTACAGCTTCTTCCCGTCGGGAGAGAAGTCGAGGCCGAGCAGACCTTGTTCGTTGCCGGTCGACACCGCGACCGACAACACTGGTGTCGGAACAACTTGTCCGTCGGTGCCGACCACACGTACGCGCCCATCCTGCTCGGCGACATACATGCGTGGGTCGCCCTTCCGCCACGCGAGCGCAACCGGGCTCTCGAGGCCCGACGTCACCGATTCGAGACGCACCTGCACGTTGTCGAGATTTGGCGCCGCCGTCGACGGCGGCACGGTCGAGCTCCGAACTGACGTCGACGTTGTCGGCGCGGGACTCGTCGGCGGCGACTCCGACGGTTGCGCGTTCGACGACGCCTTTTTTCCGCTGCTGCTGCATGCCGCGAGCGAGAGCGACGCGCAGACGCCGACCACCAGCAAGACACCCAGCCGACGCACGGCGGCAGGCTATGGCCCAGCCACCCCGTACACTCATCGCCCGATGAAGTACCTGGTCTTCGTGCCCGACGGTTGCGCTGACGTTCCCCTGAAAGAGCTCGACGGCCGTACGCCGCTCGAAGCGGCGCGCATGCCGAACCTGGCGAAGCTCGCGTCTCGGGGTGAGGTCGGTCGCGCCGCTGTCATTCCGCCCGGACTGCCGCCGGGCAGCGACGTGGGCAACATGGCGATTCTCGGTTTCGATCCGGTCCGCTATCACACCGGTCGCGCACCGATCGAGGCCGCGGCGATGGGCATCGAGCTCGGACGGGACGAGGTTGCGTACCGCTGCAACCTCGTCACCCTCTCGGATGATGATCCGCCGCGAATGGTCGACTTCGCGGCGGGCCACCCGACCAACGAGCAGAGCCACGCGATCGTTGCAGCGCTCGATGAGGCGCTCGGCCATGGTAAAGACGGCGTCCGTTTCCATCCCGGTGTCGAGTACCGCCATCTCTGCGTGGTACCGCGCGCCTGGGAACAAGCGGAGTGCACGCCGCCCCACGACTTGACCGGCAGAACTGCGACGCGACCGACCGGCAACGCGTCGCCCAAACTCAACGAGCTGATGGACGCATCGCAGCAAGTGGTGCGTACGGCCGCGCAGTCAGTCGGTTCACAGGCGACGCAGATATGGCTGTGGGGGCAAGGAATCAAGCCCCAGCTCCCGAACTTCGAAGCCACGTATGGCGTCGCGGGCCGTATGACGTCAGCAGTCGATCTCGTGCAGGGTCTTGGTGTACTCACGGGTATAGAGGTCGTCGACGTCCCGGGAGCGACCGCGGGATTCGACAACGACTATGTTGCGCAACGCGACGCCTGCCTCGAGTCGCTCGCGGATCGCGACCTGTTCGTACTTCACGTCGAGGCGACCGACGAGGCCGGCCACCAGGGCCGGGCGGACATCAAGGTCGACGCGCTCGAACGCTGGGACAGCGACATCATCGGTCCGATCGTTGCCGCGCTCGACGCGGCGCGTGAGCCTTACCGGATTCTTCTGATGCCCGACCACGCGACGCCGTGCGACATCAAGACGCACAATGCAGATCCGGTGCCGTACTTGATGTTCGACACACGTTGCCCCGGACCGGGAGGTCGGTATACCGAACCTGCAACCGCGGCGTGCACTCCGGTACCAGGCCACTCGTTGATGCGGCGGCTGGTCGCGCAGTAATTCCTTCAGGAATACGTTCGTACGGCCGACTGTTGGGGAAGGTGCATTCCCACCCTGCGAAGGTGTAGGGTGAGCACCGATCCTCGAGACCTCGCCCGAGATCTTCCAGATGTCGTAGCGAGGGTCGGATCTCTCCACCGCTTCCAATGCGGATACCGGTGTGACGTCTTCCGAGGGTCTTTCGGATTTTCACACTCCGGCCGCGGGGCGATGTTCTGCGCTCGGCCGGGAGGAGACGAAATGAGCGACACGTTCGACCGTTCGCAACTGGACGGGAAGGACCGGGAACAGCTCTCTGAGATCGCAACGGCGCTTGGCGTCAAGTCGATCAGCCGCATGCGGAAGGCCGATCTGGTCGACGCGATCGTGAAGGCGGCGAAGAGCTCGAACGGCGCCGCAGGCGACGCCCCCAAGACACGCAAGGTTCGTTCGACGCGCGCCGCGGCGGTTGACGATCTGGCGTCGCTCGCCGACGAGGAGAACGCGCTCCCGACCCAGGACGCGCCCGACGAGATGGCGTTGATTCGGCCCCGGCGGCGCAGCGGTACGACTGGCGGGAACGGCGCCGGTACGGAAGAGGACGCGCCGGCCTCGGCGCCGGCGACCGAAGCCGACCCCACGCCCGAGAGTCCGGCGACCGCCGTGCTGGCACGATCGAACGACGGCTTGGCCGCCGAAGGCACCCAGGTGCACACCCAGCAGCCGCAGCGTCACCAAGGTCAACCGGACCAGCAGTGGCGGGGTGCGCCCGACGACGACGGCAGTGGCAATCGCCGGCGCCGGCGGCGGCGCGGTCGCGATCGCGAACGCGGGCCGGGCGAAGGCGGAGGACTTGGTGGCCAGGGCGGACAGGGCCGCCAGGACCGCGGCGATCGCAACGAGGACTACAGCGGTGAGCTGATCGACGTCGAAGGCCTGCTCGACTTGCGGGACGAGGGCTACGGCTTCCTGCGCACCTCGGGATACCTCGCCGGCCGCAACGACGCGTACGTCTCGGCGTCGCAAGTGCGCCGCTTCGGCCTGCGCAAGGGCGACTTCGTCAAGGGCGCGACGCGCCGCCCGCGAGCAGCGAGAAGTATCCGGCGCTCGTTCGTGTCGATGTCATCAATGGCATGACACCCGATGAGGCGCGCGGCCGGGTCCGTTTCGAAGATCTCACGCCGCTGTTCCCGGACTCGCGGTTGCGGTTGGAGCTCGACGATGAGCCGGGCGAAATCACCGGTCGCATCATCGACCTCATCTCGCCAATCGGAAAAGGTCAGCGCGGCATGATCGTGTCACCGCCGAAGGCGGGCAAGACCACGATCATCAAGCAGATCGTCTACTCGATCGAGCGCAACAACCCCGAGACGCACGTCATCGTGCTGCTTGTCGACGAACGTCCCGAAGAGGTCACCGACATGCGCCGGCACGTGCTTCGTGCCGACGTGGTGGCGTCGACGTTCGACCGCCCCTCCGACGAGCACTGCCACATCGCGGAGCTCACGATCGAGCGCGCCAAGCGCCTCGTCGAGGGCGGCACCGATGTCGTCATCATCCTCGACGGCATCACGCGGCTGGCACGGGCGTACAACCTCGCGGCGCCGGCATCGGGTCGAATCATGTCCGGTGGTATCGACGCCGGCGCGCTGTACCCCCCGAAGAAGTTCTTCGGTGCGGCGCGCAATGTCGAAGAGGGCGGATCGTTGACGATTCTCGCGACCGCGCTCGTCGAGACGAACTCGAAGATGGACGAGCACATCTTCGAGGAGTTCAAGGGCACCGGCAACATGGAGCTGCGTCTCGACCGGAGGACGGCCGACCGCCGCATCTACCCGGCGATAGACGTCGAGCAGTCGAGCACCCGGCACGAGGAGCTGCTCTTCGACCGCCGCGACCTGCAGCAGGTGTGGAAGCTGAGGCGCGTGCTCAATGCCCTGGAGGGGAGCTCGCAGGGCCTCGAGCTGCTGATCGACAAGCTCCGCAGCACCAAGACCAACGCCGAGTTCCTGAACGAGATCGCCAAAGCCCCGGTGGGAATGGGGACGTAAGTCCCCTTGTTAGGGGCCTGAACCCCACCATTAGACTGGACCCATCATGAAGGCCGAAATTCACCCCGAGTACGTCGAATGCAAGGTGCACTGCTCGTGCGGCAACGAGTTCACGACTCGTTCGACGGTCCCGAGCCTGCGCGTCGAGCTCTGCTCGGAGTGCCACCCGTTCTACACGGGCAAGCAGAAGCTCGTTGACACCGGTGGGCGCGTCGAGCGCTTCCAGCGCCGCATGGCCAAGCAGAAGAAGAAGTCGTAGCGAATGACGGCGAAGTCGGGCGACGAGCCGCGCTACATGGGTGGGCAGGCCGTGCTCGAAGGCGTGATGATGCGCGGCGCGACGCACTGGGCCGTCTCGGTGCGCGACCTCGACGGCAACATCAAGACCGACGTGCGCGAGGTGCCCGACTGGGCCGAGCGCTACCGCAACATTCCGATCGTGCGCGGCGTCACCGGCCTCGGCGAATCGCTCGGCCTCGGCTACCGCGCGCTCACGTGGTCGGCGAACCAGCAGATCCCCGAAGAGGAGCAGGTCTCCGAAAAGGCCATGGGCTGGGCGGTCGGCATCGCGATGATCGTGTTCAGCGCGATCTTCATTGTCTTGCCTGCGATCGCGGGCAACTCGCTGAAGCACATCTTCCACGGCTCGTTTCCGCTCGTCGAGGGCATCGCGCGGCTCGCGTTGTTCATCCTGTACATCTTCGCCATCGGGCACATGCGCGACATCAAGCGTGTGTTCCAGTACCACGGTGCGGAGCACAAATCGATCGCCGCGTACGAGAACGGCGTCGAGCTCACGCCGGAAACCGCGCAGCAGTTCAGCACCGCGCACGTGCGTTGCGGCACGAACTTCCTACTGACCGTGATGGTCGTCGCGATCCTCGTGTACTCGTTCGTTCCCCGGCCGAACATCTGGTTCGTCATCGGATCGCGTGTCGTGCTGATCCCCTTGATCGCGGGCTTGAGCTACGAAGTCATCCGCTTGTCGGCGCGCAACATCCACCGGCGTTGGGTGCGCGTGCTGATGCGCCCCGGCCTGTTGTTGCAGAAGCTGACGACCCGTGAGCCCGAACTCGACCAGCTCGAGGTCGCGATCACGTCGCTCCGCGCGGTCATGAGCGCCGAGCAGCTCGCCGAGGTCGACGCCCGCGCCGGCGTGCGCGTACCGGCCGTCGCTCCTGCTGTCTGACGTCGCCTACTCGGTTGCCAGTGCCGCCGCCGGGCGTGTGCGGACGACTCGGCTGGTCGCGATCAGCCCGAGCGCGTTGGCGACCAACAAGGTGGCGCCGCATGTGAGCAAGAGCGCGGCGACGGAGAGCCGGGAGTCCGGCGCCACACCCAATCCCTCGGCAATCACTCGCCAGACCAGCCTCCCGACGATGATCCCGAGTGGAATGCCCACGAGCAGCCCGACGATCGCGCACGTCGTCGCCTGTGACGCGAGCGTCGCGCGGACCTGCCCGCGGCTGAACCCGAGCGCTCGCAGCACCGCCAGCTCGTGACTGCGCCGACGGGCCGTCGACGTGAGCGCATGCGCGAGCGTCACCGTCGCGAGCAGCGCGAGGAACGCGCCCAACGTCATCGGCAGCTGATCGACCTGCTGCAGCCGGTCGATCTCCACCGGCACTGTCGGGAGCACGCCCTTCCCGCTCGCGAACTGCGCGAGACCGTCCTTGTCGCGGGGCATGTCCGAAAGGGTGGATCCTGGAGCGAGACGCGCGAGCAGATGGACGTCAGGCGGCGGCTCGCCGATTGCGAGCACGCGGGTGAGGCCCGCGCCCGTGAATGTCGCGTTGTCGGCAAGCGGCTGCGGATCGAGGCTGGCCGGGCTGGGTAACACGACCTGGCCGACGATGAGATAGCTCGCGGTTGCCGCCGGACTCCTCACCAGCACGTGGTCGCCGATCTGCTTGTGGATCTCGTCCAGTGTCTTGCGCCCGAGCGCGACCTCGTCCGGCGACCGAGGCGCCCGGCCTTCGACGGTCGTCGGGTTGATCACGCCGCGCAGCTGCGTGAAGCTCCAGCTCGTTACCGTGCGGCCGTCGACGTCCACGTTCAGCACGCATGCCGCAGCAACCGCCTCGAATGCGGTGTCCTTTCGCACGCTCGACTCGGATTGTCCGCACGGGGATCCCGGCGTTTGCGGCAACTGGAAGTTGTCCTGTCCGAGAGCGACGACGTCCCACGACCATCCGTATGCGTGCGGCGTCGTGACGAGGTGGTTGAGGCTCGCGGCGAAGATGAGTACGGCCGAAATGCCGGCGGCGCCGAGCGTCGCGCCCATCAGCGCCGACCGCACCGGCGCGGCGCGGGCCCCTCGTCCGGGCTCGAGCGCGCAGTCGACGCCGGTCGCGGTCGCGGGCGTGAGGCGCGCGTAAGTTGCCGCTCGTGCCGTCGACCGACCGACAATAGATCGGCGCGCCCGGAGATGCTCTCCGGCGCGCGTCGTTCGTAGGGCGGCCAGCACCCCGACGGTGACGACACAGATCGAAATCGCGAGGAGCCCGAGCCCGAGCACGGTCCAGTCGAGTCGAAACCCGAGCTGTGGCTCTGCCTTGCGTGCGACGCCTGTCGGGAAAGTGGCGACGCGAGCGCGGCGCCGAGCACTGCCAAAACCGCGCCCCCGATCGCGATCGGAAGCGCCGGCGCCGCGGTGCCGAGTACCCGATGCACGCGCGACATGCCCAGAGCATCGAGGGTTGCCTGGTCGCTCTCCGACGATCGGATATGACGGCTCACCGTTACCGCGATGAATGCCAACGCCGCCAAGGCAGCGATTGCGGCGAACAGCCAGAGCGCGACACTGAGCACATCGATGGCCGCGCGTGCGCCCTCGGTCTCGATGCCGAGGTTCTGCACGTCGAACCTCGCTGATTTGCCGAAGATGCGCCGGGCGGCGGCGACGGCCTTCGGCACGTCGGCCGCGCCGTGACGCGTACGAACGCGCAAGACGTCGCCGAAGCTGCCGATCTCGTTGCCGTACCGGTCCACGAATGCCGGTGTCATCACCACAACGCCGCCGGACGCGCCGCGGCCCGCAAGGTCGAGGGGACGGCGGACGATCCCCACCACATGGAGTTGCACCTTCGGCCCCTTCGGCGGTCCGGGATCCGATCCGGCAATGACTTGCTCGAGCTGCTGGGCCGAAAAGGTTTCGAACTGCAGCTGGGATCCGGCGCGGATGTGAAGGCGTTTGGCGAGTACCTCGCCGATTCCGACCTCGTCGGGTTCGTCCGAGCGGGGCGCGCGGCCGTCGACGATGCGCGCGCGGTCGATGTCCCTCCCGAACCGGTCATCGAGCGCGGCCGCGGTCGGGAGGAAGTCCTGACCTGCCACGCGACCAAAGACCCCGCGCCGTCGCACCACGTCCGCGACCCCTTCGGATGCCGCAAATGTATGCAGCAGTGCGGGCGTCGCGTCGCTCAGGAAGACTTCGACGTCCGCCGCGCGGCTGTAGTGCTGGAACCGTTCGAGCGACGTCGCAGTGCGGCGCGCCCCAGCGGCCGACGCGAGCACACCGTGCCGGCGAACCCGATGAGCAGGGTGAGCACCGCGATGCTGCGCCATCCGCGCCGGATCGCCGACCGCGCGACCACGAAAGCGGCGTTCACCGGGTCATTCTTGCCGAACCTGCGTCACTCAGGCGTCTGTGAGCTGCCTCACTGACGCACGTTCGAGGAGGTGGCCCACGCGGCGACCGTCGCCCGGAGCGCGGCCGTCTCCAGTGCGACGAACTCGTCGTCGAGGGCGGCGTCGCCGTGGTCGAGCCAGTCCAGGACCGCGTCGACGAGATGATCGAACAGCGTTTGCGCGGCCCACTCCGCGAACTCGGCCCGAACGAGCGGCGTCACCACCTCGCGCGCGGCGCTCACGGCGACGTCGCGCAGATGCAGCGCGTAGTCCGCGAACTGCGGTTCCCGCGCCGCGTGCCGCCACAGCAGCCGGAACCCGTCGGGCCACTCGCGGGCCACCCCCAACAAGGCCTGGGTCGTGCCGCCCGCCTGGAGACCCCGCGCGACGTTGGCAAGGAACAGCTCGACCTGGCGTTCGAAGACCTGCTCGAGGACGGCGCGATACAGCGTCTCTTTCGCCTCGAAGTGGCGATAGACGATCAGCTTGGTGATACCGGCCCCGGCTGCGATCTCGTCGACCGACGTCGCCGCGTACCCCGCGTGAGCGAACACCTCGGCCGCCGCGTGGAGGATCGCCTCCCGCCGTACGGGGTCTCGCCTGGGCCTGAGCTCCGCGGTTGCCACTCCACTCCTTGCCGGGGTGTAACTCCCGAGTATACACTCCCGCGGATGAGCAACCTTCAGCTCTCCTTCTCCACCGACGAGCTGCTCGCGACGCACGATGTCGACGAGCCTGTCATCGCGGGTGGCGTGCGTTGCCACGGTGGCTTCCTCGCCGACGGCACCTACGTGCCGCCTCGCACCAAGCACCGCGTGCAAGCGATCGACGCGTGGCAGCAAGTGAACCGCGAGCAGTTCGGTACCGAGATCCTCGACGCGCCGATCGAGATGTGGCCCGAGCCGTATCCGAACGTCGCGCAGACGAAGTACCTGCTGCGCGAGGGAGTGCGCGAGCCGGTGATCACGCAGCTCACGCGCATCGGCACCGTCGAGGGGTTCGGCGCAATGATCCGCCACGTCCAACTCGGCGACATGCAGCGCTTCTTCGACGAGTCGATCGCGGGTACCGCGATCGCGCACCTGCAGCATGGTCTGTTCGAAGCGCATGCGCGCGACGAAGCGGGCTGGGACGAGGAAGCCGGTCACAAACAGATGTGGTTCGCGGCGCGCGACGTTGCGTTCGAAGCACCGCCGACCGAGGACGAGACGCAAACAATGCTGATGCGCATGGGCATCGTGCAGCCCAACGGCGCGGCGCCGACGCCGGAGCAGATGCGCGCCACTGCGGAGTCGCTGCGCAAGTTCCCCGATCTCGACCTGATGTTGGAGATGTCGATCCGCCGCATGCTCGGCATCCTCTTCATCGAGGTGTCGGCGTTCCACACGTTCGCGTGGGCGGAGGACGTGCTCTCGGACGACATGTTGGTTGCCGACGCCGACAAGGCTGCGCAGCTCGTGCGGTGCATCCGCACCGACGAGACTCCGCACGTCGACTACCTGCGCACCGCGCTCGACCGAGATGCGCGACCGCACGTTCATCGGCGAATCGGGCCGCAAGCTCGCGGGCACCGAGGTGATCGGCGCGCTGTGGGACCACGGCCTCGCGGAATCGCTCGGCCCGCGCCGCGACCAGTTCCTCAAGACAGTGGTCGGCGAGCTCGAACACGCCCTCGCGGCGCACCCCCGACGGGCGGAGCTGCTCGAAGGGTTCCACGCGCACGCGACGGCGGAGCAAGCGGCGTGAAGTTCGGCATCTTCTACGAGCACCAGCTTCCGCGCCCCTGGACCGAAGATTCCGAGTACCAGCTCATCCAGGATGCGCTCGAGCAGATCGCGTACGCCGACAGCCTCGGCATCGAGTACGCGTGGGAAGTCGAGCATCACTTCCTCGAGGAGTACTCGCACTCGAGCGCGCCCGAAGTGTTTCTTGCGGCTGCGAGCCAGCGCACGAAGGACATCCGGCTCGGGCACGGCATCGTGCAGACACCGCCGCTGTTCAACCATCCCGCGCGCGTCGCGGAACGCATTTCGATGCTCGACCTGGTCAGCAACGGCCGCGTCGACTTCGGCACCGGCGAATCCTCGTCCGAGGCCGAGCTCGGAGGCTTCATGATCGAGCCCGAGAAAAAGCGTGCGATGTGGGAGGAAGGGCTGCGCGTCGCAATCCGGTGCATGTCGGAGGAGCCGTTCACCGGCCACTCCGGCGAGTTCGTGACGATGCCCCCCCGCAACGTGTTGCCGAAGCCGCGGCAGAAGCCGCACCCGCCGGTGTGGGTGGCGTGCAGCCGGCGCGACACCATTCACCTCGCGGCCCAGAAGGCGATCGGCGCGCTCGCGTTCGCGTTCGTCGACCCCGAAGAAGCGAAGTGGTGGGTCGACGACTACTACAACACGATGGCGAAGGAAGGCGTGCCGATCGGCGACGCGGTGAACGCCAACGTCGCATGCGTCACCACGTTCATGTGCCACCCCGACGAGGAAGAGGCCATGCGCCGCGGCCTCGAGGGCGCGAACTTCTTCGGCTACTCACTCGCGCACTACTACGTGTTCGGGCGGCACCGCCCCGCCCACACGAGCGTGTGGGACGAGTTCCAGAAGCGCCGGGCCGAGCACGGCTACGACCCCGAAGCGGTGATCGCGGCATCCGAGAACGAGGACCGGCTGGGCGCCAAGGTGGTGGGCGAGGGCATCGGCGGCTTGCGCGGTGCGGTCGGCACACCCGACCAGCTCCGCGAGTACCTCCAGCGGTACGAGGAAGCCGGCGTCGACCAGGTGATCTTCTGCTACCAGGCCGGCAAGAACCGTCACGATCACATCATGGAAGCGCTCGAGCTGTTCGGCCGGGAGGTGCTGCCCGAGTTCAAGGAGCGCGACGGCAAGCTCACGCGCGACAAGGAACGGCGCCTCGCGCCGATGATCGACGAGGTCATGGCCCGCAAGCCGGCCGAGGACCACCCGCCGCTGCCGTCAGAGGACTACGCGTTCCCCGCGATCCCGCGGGGTATGGCCGACCGGTTCGGCAACGACGAGTTCCACCAGATGCTCGACACCTTCGCCGAGCAGAGCGCGATGGGCCCCGGCGGCATCGAGACCCTGATCAACAACCGGTAACTGTCCCGAGACGCGACGAAACACCCGGCGGTACCGGGCGGGAACTCGGCAGGTTGTCTGGGGGCTTTTAGGCCACCGCGCGTTCCGTTTGCGCGTTGTCCGAAGGCTGTCCGTAGCGCTGATACGCGTCGATCGCCTGGCGGGTCTGGACGTCACTCGAGCCCGAGGGGCTCGCAGCTTCCGTCGGTTCCCCGCTGGACGTCGCCGTGTGCACATCAGCCGAAGCTTTCGCTTCGACCTTCACCTGATCGTGCGTGATTCCGGCTCCGAACCGCATCTCCTGCCGGCGTACTTCTCGCGAGTACGTCTGCACTTTGGCCGCGTGCTTCGGCACGAGAAGTGTGCCGTCGCCGCCCGCGATGGGGCTGCGGTTGTCGATGTGGCCATCGCCGTTCACGTCGAACCAGGCAACACGTGCGTACGCTGCTGAAAGGTCGGGCCCGGGTTGGGTCGGCTGAACCTCAGCTGCCGTTGGCGGACTGCCGCGCAACGACAGCAGCGGGGATCCGCCGCCTGTCTGCGGGCCCGGCAGCGTTGCGACGCTTCCGGGTCCTTGCCCAATGGTGGTTACGCTCATGCTCCGCCGTCCCTGGCAAGCATCCTCGTTCCCAGCCTGTCCCTACCGGGATGTTCGACCTGTCGGCGACCCGGCTTGAGCGCCCACCTCTTCTCCGGGCTGCGAGCGGAGCCCCGGCCGGTACCCTCGCACCTCGATGTTCGAGCACCTCGAGCCCCTCGAAGCCGAGTTCGACCGGCTCGAGGCGGACCTGCCCCGTATCTATGCCTCCGGCGACCGCCGGGCCGCCCGCACTGCGGGCCGCCGCCACGCGGAGCTCAAAGCCGTGGTCGAGGCGTACCGGGATTGGCGAAAAGTGTCACAGGACGTCGCCGAGGCCCAGGAGATGCTCGAAGGCGAGGCCGACGCGGACATGCGGGATTTCGTGCGCACGGAGCTCACCGAGAAGGAGGCCCGGCTCGCCGAGCTCGAAGCCGAGATCAAGGAGCTGTTGGTGCCCCGCGACCCGAACGAGGGCCGCAACGTGATCGTCGAGATCCAGGGCACCGAGGGCGGCGAGGAAGCCAACCTGTGGGCGGGCGACCTGTACCGCATGTACCAACGCTTCGCCGAACGTCACGGTCTTCGCAGCGAGGTGCTGTCGACCCAGCCGTCCGAACACGGCGGGTACCGGGACGTGACATTCCTGGTGAAGGGTGACACGGCCTGGAGCCGGCTCAAGTACGAGGGTGGCCCACACCGTGTGCAGCGGGTGCCGGTCACGGAGAGCCAGGGGCGCGTGCACACCAGCGCGGCCACCGTGGCTGTGTTGCCCGAGGCCGACGAAGTCGACGTCGAGATCGATCCCAACGACTTGGAGGTCGACGTGTACCGCGCCACCGGCCCCGGTGGTCAGTCGGTCAACACGACCGACTCCGCGGTGCGGCTGACGCACAAGCCCACCGGGCTCGTGGTCACCTGCCAGGACGAGAAGAGTCAGCTCCAAAACCGCGAGAAGGCGATGCGCATCTTGCGGGCGCGCTTGCTGCAGATCGAACAGGAGCGCCAGCAGGCAGAGGTCAGTGCGGCACGACGCGAGCAGGTGAAGGGCGGCGGCCGGTCGGAGAAGATCCGCACGTACAACTTCAAAGAGAATCGTGTGACGGATCACCGCATCGGCTTCACGCAGCATTCTCTCGATCGTGTGCTTGCCGGCGATCTCGACGACGTCGTCAGCGCGCTTGCTGCCGACGAACGCGCTCGACAGCTCGGTGGCGAGTAGGCCTGATTCATGACGTCGACGTGGCGTGCGCTTCGGGCGGGCGCAGCCGAGCGGTTGGCGGACGCCGGCATCGTTCCCGCCGAGGCCGAGGCGCGCTTCATGGTCGAGCAGGCGTCGGGCTACGGCGCGGACGAATGGTTCGACGCGGCTGAGGCGCATGCACCCGCCCGCGCGGAAGCGCATCTGCACGACATGGTCGAGCGACGCATTGCGGGCGAGCCGCTGCAGTACGTCTTGGGTGCGTGGTCGTTCCGCGGCCTCGATCTCATGGTCGACCGGCGCGTGCTGATTCCGCGGCCCGAGACCGAGATCGTCGTCGAGGTCGCACTCGAAGAGGCCGAGCGGATGGGTCTCCACCGGGCCCGGCGCCGGCTCGCGCTCGTTGATGCCGCGCCCAAGGCCGTCGTCGCCGACCTCGGCACCGGTTCGGGGGCGATTGCACTCGCGCTCGAGGCGGAGCTGCCCGACGTCGAAGTTTGGGCGACCGACGCGAGTGAGGACGCGCTCGCAGTCGCACGCGCAAACGTCGCGGGATGCGCGGCAGCGCGCGTGCGGGTCGCAGCCGCGGGCTCGTGGCTCGACGCGCTCCCGGCTGCGTTGCGGGGAACGTTGCAGCTCGTTGTGTCGAACCCGCCGTATGTCGCCGAGCACGAGGTCGCGTCCTTGCCCGACGACGTCCGTCTGCACGAGCCCCGCACCGCGCTCGTTTCGGGTCCGCACGGCACCGAGGCGATCGACACCCTCCTTGCGCAGGTGAGGGAGTGGCTCGCACCCGGTGGCACCCTCGTGATCGAGCTCGCGCCGCATCAGGCCGAGGACATGCGGCTCCAGGCGCTCGACCGCGGCTACCGCGAGGTGTTCGTGCGCGAGGACCTCGCGGGCCGGCCGCGGGTACTGGTGGCGCGCACCGGGTAGCTTCCGGTTTCGTGGCGACTGGTGACGATCAGCTCGATGTTGACGGCATGCTTGCTCGTTTTCGCGACCGGGCGGAGGCGGTGCGGAAACGGCCGCTCCCGCCCGTCGCCGGAGCCGAGCGGCAGCAGTTCATCGATCAGGCGCAGCTCGACTTCCAGGACTACGCGCTGGTCGGCGACGCGCAATGGACGTTCGTCGACGGTGTGCTCACGCTCACGATCGACCTTCGTCCCACGTGATGCCGAGCCGTTGCAGGAACGCGAGATCGACCGCGACCCACACCGTCTTCGAGAACGGATAGAAGAACAAGGGTCCGAAGACCATGAGCGGAATCACGATGCACAGCACTGTCACCCACGGAATGTCCGGGACGGTCAAGATCATCGCGACGACGAGCACGACTGTGAACAGCGCGCCGACGATGATCGTGTTGATCGCGATCGCACCGGTCCAGTAGCCCTGCTCGCGTTCGAACTTCAGCCCGCAGCGCGGGCAGTTCGGCACCATCGTGAACCAGCGGTGAAAGAGCTTGCCTGCGCCGCAGCGCGGACAGCGGCGTGTCGCGCCGCGCCCCAGCATGCGCATGCGAGACGGTTGCGTCGCGTTCACCTCGTCACGCCAACGCGTTCGTGGCGCCGTCGTTCTTGATTGCTACGTCGCGGCCTTCCCATGGCTCAACCGTCATGGCGAGCAGCGTGTCGGTGTCGCGAACGTTGGCGATGGCGCGCCGGCCGTCGGAGAGCAGGGCGGTCAGGATGCCGATCGACGGCGTGCCGTCACGTTCGAACGCGACCGATGTCGCCTCGACAGTTGCGGTTTCTTCGACGAGGCCGGCCGGCTCCCGGCGGGGGAGTGCGTCGACCCGAGCCTGTTCGTGGCCGACCACGAACGGATCGCGCGGTGGCCGAGCCGACCACACCGCGGCCGCGTGCTTGGTGATGTACCAGCCCAACGCGGTCGTGAGGCCGTACTCGTCGGGAGCGGCGCGCAGTGTCTCGACCATGCGCGCGATGCCGTGCGTCGGGTAGTTGTTGACGGGCCCGCCGGCGAATCCGAGACCCCCGGTGACCGTGAGCGGACGGACATCGTCGTCGGCGACACCGAGCGCGGCTCGGGCGACCTGCACCGCCGAAGGAAAGCAGGAGTAGAGGTCGAAGCACGCGAGCTCGTCGACACTGACACCGGCGGCGGCGAGTGCGCTCCCGGCGGCAGCCGTTATTGCCGGCGATTCCGCCAGCGACGCGCGTTCGGTGACGAACCAATGGTCGTGCGCCTCCGCGGCTCCGTGGAGGAACACGATCTTGTCGTCGGATACACCCGCGTCGCGCGCCGCCTCGTACGAACACAGGAAGAGCGCTGCGCCCTGGTCGACGTCGATGTTCGCGCACATGCGCTTCGGATAGGGGAAGCACACCATGCGATTGTCGGGCGACACCGTGCGGATCTCTTCCGGCGAGTACGCGTCGCGCGACCACGCGTTCGGGTTGCCGGCCGCGACCTCCGCGAACCCGGCCCACATCTCGCTCACGTGCTTCTGGTGCTCGTCGACGCCGTGGCCGAGTTGCGCCCGTAACGCGGTCTCGAAGAGCGGATACACCATCGTCGGCGCAACCGCGAGATGCGCCATCTCGATATCGCTCGCGCCCGGCCGATCGTCGCCGATCACCCAGTCGCACGGCGCGTCGCCACCGTCGTCCCATTCGAGTTGGACACGCGGTTCGCGACGGGCGCGCCAACGGGTATGCATCGACTCCGCGCCGCCGATCAGCACCACGTCGCATTCGCCTCGCTGAATCCGAGCCCCGAACTCGTTCACCAAGAGCTGCGGGCTGTTTCCGCCGACCGTGGACAGCGCGGTGGCGCGGGGCTCGATGCGCAAGAGACGCGCGAGGAACGCGCCGGGGTCGGCGTACCGCCACGACCCGATCGCAACGACGGCGACGATGTCTGCACGCGGCAGGAGGGATGCGCCACTGTCGCGCCCGGCTGCACCGCGGCGTCCACGAGCAGTTCGATCGGCGGGCGCGCCTGGTCGGCGGGCACGCGTTGGTTCACTTGCCCGACGCCGACGACGACGGGCGATCGCGGATCAACCACGACTATGGCTCCCTCGCTGCGGCGCGCCCTTCGGCGCACCTCCGCTGCGTCCGCACGGCACGGTCGGGCACGTTACCGGTCGCCATCGTCGTCGCCGGCGCTGAGTACCGGCCATACCGGCTCACCCGCCGCGACGCTGTCGCGACAGATCGACCGGTAGCGGCACGTGCGACACACTTCGACTTCGGCAATCCCCTTCCAGTCGTCGACGCGCCACATGTCGGCGACTGCATCGCGCAGCTCGTCTTCGATCGTTGCCAAATCGTCGTCGCCCGGCTCCCACGGCTCGGGGTCGTCGTCGACCTCGGGTTGCAGATACTCGTAGCGCAGTTGCAGCCGCAGGTTCTTCCGGCGGGCGTCGCGGGCCATCACCCACGCCTGCACGCGCGCCCGGGGGTCGTCGGCCAGGCGCTCATCGTGGAGTGCACCGGTCTTGTAGTCGCGCACGTCGAGGAGCCCGTCGTGGATCCACACGACGTCGATGCGCGCCGAGGCCAGGAACATCGGCACGGGCTCGCGGTGGAAGCGCACGCGGTCGATCTCGTGGGCGGCGTCGTCGACCTCGGCGGGGCAACGGCGGGCGTGACGCTCCACGAACGCCCGCATCTGGGCAGTGTCGGCCTGGGCGGTGGTCAGGACCTGTTCGACGTGCGCATCGTCGTGGCAGCTGCCGCTCGTGTGCAGTTGCTCGAGCACGTCGTGGACGAGCTGCCCCTGGTCGGGTGACTTTCCAGCGTCGCTCGCGGGGACGCGGAGCAACGCGCTTGTGAAGTACAGCCGGCGGCACCGCAAGAAGTCGGCGTAGCTCGAAGGTGTGAGCCGCACGATCTGGGGCAACCTGATCGGGCTCACGAAGGCCTCGTGAGCTGCGGGCAGCCGGGGATGCACGGGCAGTTCCGGCAGTCGCCACCAGCAGAGGTGTAGCGAGGGTGTGCGCGTGCGCGGATCACCTCGACGCGCGCCGTGAGCCACGCCGCGCGCGTCGTCGAGTTGCGCACCCATGTCGATGTCGTACTCGACCGAGCGATCTTCGAGTAGGTCGACTGCAATAATGCGCACGTGTTCAGGCGCCCACTCGTCGCGCGCGCAGGAGCGCGAAGCGGATGTCGATGCTGTCGACCAAAGGGAGGCGTGCGCCGACCCGCAAGATTCGCAGCTCGTGCTCACCACCGGTATGGATCACTGGGATGCCGACGGGGCCGAGGAGGCGAACGCCGACGTCGACGAGGTCGGTCGACCAGCCGAGGTCGTCGACTGCGATCTCGACGTCACCGAACATGCGGAGATAGGCGTGCGATGCTGCGCGATAGACCGCGCGTTGCTCGGGCTCGAGGTCGATCGGATCAGGGAAGCCATGCTCGGGCGCGACCGCGCCGCGATGCCATGTGATCGCATCTGCGGTCAGGCGATTGGACACCTCGAACGGACCGTCGCCGAGCGGCGAGAGTTTCCGACCGGACTCGTGCTCGTGTGCGAGGCGGCGGCGACACATCTCGTCCGCCCGGCGCAACAGCGAGGGCGTGACCCGCGGCAGCTCGTCCGTAATTCCCGCACCCATCACATGACTCCCTCGCTGCGCCATCCTTGGCTCCGCTGTGTCCGCACGCTCCGCGAACGTACTGCGGGGGTGTGCCAACGGCTGAGTACACTCGCCCCAGTGCGGATTGCGATCGGCGGCGACCACGCGGGCTACCCACTCAAGCAGCATCTCGTGCAGGTGCTGAAGGAGTGGGGCCATGACGTCGACGATCTCGGCACTCACTCCGAGGACCCCGTCGACTATCCGCCGTACTGCGCGGCGGTTGCACGCGCGGTGGTGCGCGGTGACGCGGAACGAGGCATTGTCCTCGGCGGGAGCGGACAGGGCGAACAGATCTCGGCGAACAAGGTGCACGGTGCGCGTGCCGCGTTGTGCAACGAGCTGTACACCGCGCGCATGGCGCGCGCCCACAACGACGCCAACGTGTTGTCGATCGGTGCACGTATCGTTGCGGCCCAGCTCGCGGAGGAGATCGTCCGGCTCTTCCTCGAGACACCGTTCGAGGGCGGCCGCCACGTCCGCCGTCTCGAAGAGATCACCGAGATCGAGGCCGAGGAGTCGCGAGACGCTCCGGCCGCGCCGGCGGCCGCTCGCTCAGGCGAATCCGACAATGATTGAAGAGGAGTCGCGATGACGTCGCCGTTGGAGCGCACCGATCCTGAGATCGCCGGCATCATCGATCGCGAGCTCGAGCGGCAGAACACCACGATCCAGCTGATCGCGTCCGAGAACTTCACGTCGCGTGCGGTGCTCGAGGCTCAGGGCTCGGTGCTCACCAACAAGTACGCCGAGGGCTACCCCGGAAAGCGCTACTACGGCGGCAACGCGGTGGTCGACGACGCCGAGGAGCTGGCGCGAGCACGGGCGCGGGAGCTCTTCGGCGCCGAGTACGCGAACGTGCAACCGCATTCGGGCGCGAACGCCAACCAGGCCGCGTACATGGCGGTGCTCGATCCGGGCGACAAGGTCATGGGCATGCGGCTGGATCAAGGCGGCCACTTGACGCACGGCTCGCCGGTGAACTTCAGCGGCCGGCTGTACGACTTTGTCGCCTACGGCGTCGACGACGAGACCGAGATGCTCGACTACGACGAGATCCGTGATCTGGCGGTACGCGAGCGGCCGCGAATGATCATCGCGGGCGCAACCGCGTATCCACGCACAATCGACTTCGAGGCGTTCCCGCGATCGCCGACAACGTGGGTGCCATGCTGCTCGTGGATGCCGCGCACATCGCGGGGCTGGTTGCCGGCGGTGCGCACCCGTCACCGGTGCCGCACGCGGACATCGTGACGCTCACCACGCACAAGACGCTGCGCGGCCCGGCGGCGGGCGCGATCCTGTGCCGCAGCGAGTACGGGCCGGCGATCGACAAAGCGGTGTTCCCAGGTCTCCAGGGCGGCCCGCTCATGCACGTGATCGCGGCCAAGGCTGTCGCGTTCCGCGAGGCGAGCCAGCCGTCGTTCGCGCGAATACGCGGCCGACGTCGTGGTGAACGCGCGCGCACTTGCGGCTGCGATGGCGGAGGAGGGGTTCCGCATCGTCTCGGGCGGGACCGACAACCACCTCATGCTGGTCGACCTGCGGCCGTTCGGTGTGACGGGAAAGGCGGCTCAGGAGGCGCTCGACCGGGCGGGCGTCACGGTCAACAAGAACGCGATTCCCAACGATCCGGAGAAGCCGTTCGTCACGAGTGGCCTGCGGCTCGGCACCGCGTCGTGTACCACTGCCGGCATGGGTCCCGAGCAGATGCGCGAGATCGCGTCCCTCATCGGCCGCGTGCTCGCTGCGATCGACGACGAGAGCGTTGCGTCCGACGTCCGGGAGCAGGCCAATCGCCTGTGCTCGAAGTTCACGCCCTACCCGGACGCGTGAGCTTCCCGATCTCGTCCTCGTACGCGATCGTCCTTGGCGTCGCGCTCGGCACGACGTTGCTCGTCACGCCGCTCGTACGGAAGTTCGCGATTCGGTCCGGCGCGGTCGTGCAACCGTCGACCGACGCCCGCCACGTGCACACGAAGCCGGTCCCGACGCTGGGCGGGGCCGCGATGTTCATCGGCTTCCTGGTCGCGATGGCCGTCGCGTCGCGCATGAGCGAGTTCAAAGACATCTTTCAGGCCGGCAACGGGGATCTCAACACCGAACCGTTTGGTTTGTTGCTGGGCGCCGGTGTGATGTTCGTGGTCGGCGCGCTCGATGACCTGATCGACGTGTCACCACCGGCCAAGGTCGCCGGCCAGGTGCTTGCGGCCAGCCTCCTCGCGTTGTGCGGCGTGACGATGTTCTTCTTCCGCATGCCGTTCAACCTCTTCCACACCGACACCCTCGTTCTGGGCTCGGATTGGGCACCGCTCGTCACCGCGCTCTGGGTCGTGTTGATAACGAACGCCATCAACTTGATCGATGGTCTCGACGGCCTGGCCGCCGGCATCGTCGCGATCGCGGGCGGCGCGCTGTTCCTGTTCGCCGACCGGTTGACCGAAGCGCACGCGCTGGACTCCGGCAACATCGGGCCGCTGGTCGCGATCATCGCGGTTGGCGTGTGCGTTGGCTTTCTGCCGTTCAACTGGAACCCGGCGCGCATCATCATGGGTGATGCGGGCGCGCTGTTCCTCGGGATCTTGCTCGCGGTACCGACGATCACGATCGGGGGCCGCACCGAGGGCGGGTTCTCGGGCAACACGTTCTTCTTCTTCGGTCCGCTGCTGATCCCGGTCGTGATCCTTGGCGTCCCGATCATCGACACGCTGTTCTCGTTCGTCCGTCGCGTCGCGCACCGTCAGCGCTGGCATCAAGCCGACGCCGGGCACTTACACCACCGGCTGATCCGCCTCGGTCACGGCCCCCGCCGCACGGTGGTGATTCTGTGGATGTGGACGGCGTTGCTGTCGGGCGTCGCGCTGCTGCCGACGTACACCAACGAGGGCAACGCGCTCGTGCCGTTCGTCGTCGCCGCGATGGCCCTGCTGCTGTTCGCGTGGTTCCACCCGGGCTTCCGGTTACGCCGGGAGCGCTCCGAGCGGGCCCGGCACCCGACGTCCCATCCCGACGACGATGTCGTCGACCTCGAGGAACGCCGCCGCCAACGAGCCTGACGTTCGCGGCATCGCACGACGCCGCGAGCGGAGCAGCCCGGAGGGTGCGAAGCGAACTGGCCGGGAGCAGCGAATCCTCCCCGGCGCGCCGAAGGCGCCGCTCGGAGGTGAGTCGTGACCCAGGAGGTAGTCCGGGCAGCGGGCCTTCGGTTTGACGGGTGCTTGACGCTCCAATAGATTGGGAAATCATTCACAAGCGGTTCGGGCAACGGTGCCCGGGGCGTGAGGGGAGCTTCCGGTTGATCCCGGCAGAGGAACACCGCGACGGCCGCAAGATGTGGCAGGGGTTCTCGGATGCCCTGGCGTACTCAGTACAGCTCGCCGGCACCACCCTCATCTTTATCCTCTTGGGCCTCTGGCTCGACAACAGCCTCGGGACGCGACCACTGTTCACCGTCGTGCTCGGCCTTCTCGCCGTGATCGGGCAGGGAATCGAGCGCGTACTACCGGTATATGGCTGACATCGCGCGTGAAGAGAAGGGGAAGCCGTGGACGCGCAACCCGAACCCGTAGAGCGACAAGTCGCGCTCGACATCGTGCGCCGGGGTGCCCTGGTCGCGCCCGCGATCGTGCTCGTCGCCGGGCTCGCGCGGATGGAACGGTGCGGCGAGCGCGGGTGTCGCGGTCGGCATCGTGTTGCTGAACTTCCTCGCGGCGGCGGCGATCATGACCCGCGCCGCCCAGAGCGGTCCGACCGCGATCGGCGCCGCGGCGCTCGGTGGTTACATCGTCCGACTCGCCGTTGTGTTGCTTGCACTTGTGTTGCTCCGGCATCGCAGCTGGATCGACTTGCCGACGCTCGGATTCGTCCTCGTCGGCACCCAACTCGGACTCTTGTTCTGGGAAATGAAGTACGTGAGCCTCACGCTCGCCGCGCCCGGGTTGCGCCCGGCTCGGCCCGGCCCCTCCGGAGAGAAATGAACGCTCTGCTCGCGGTCGACGTCCCCCCGGTCAGTCACGTCACGATCTGGAGCAACGGTCCGCTCGGCATCAACAAGACGATCCTCATCTACGGGTTCGCCACGCTCGCGACGATCGTGTTGTTCTGGCTCGGCACGCGTCGCAAGGACGCGCTGGTGCCGGCCGGGCTCATGCAGAACACCGCCGAGTCGGGCGTGGGGTTTGTCCGCAACCAGATCATCATGCAGACGATGGGCGTCGACGGCCTCTACTGGCTTCCGTACCTCACGGCGATGTTCTTCTTCATCTTCTTCAGCAACATCACCGAGATCATCCCGGCGGTGCAGTTCCCCGCCAACGCCCGCTTCGCGATGCCGATGGTGCTCGCGCTGGCGACGTGGGTGTTCTTCATCTTCATCGGGATCAAGCGGCAGGGCCCATGGACCTACTTCAAGGGCGCGCTGATTCCTCCGGGTGTTCCAAAGGCGTTGTTGGTGCTCGTCATCCCGATCGAGTTCATCTCAACGTTCCTCGTCCGGCCCTTCTCGCTGATGGTCCGTCTGTTCGCCAACATGCTCGCCGGTCACTTGATCCTGGTGACGTTCGCGGTGCTGACCGCAGCGCTGTGGGGTTGGCAGATCCAGGCCATCATTGCGCCGTTCTCGTTCGCGCTCCTGGTCGCGATGACCGGCTTCGAGATTCTCGTCAGCTTCCTTCAGGCGTTCATCTTCACGATTCTCACCGCCGTGTACATCGGCGGTGCCATGCACCCCGAGCACTGACAATCACAAGGAGAACCTCCGTGGCTCTGCTCCATCTCCTGCTCGCCCAAGCGCAAACGGTGACCGACAACACCAAAGGTCTCACTGCAATCGGGCGCGGCATCGTCTACGGCGGTGCCGCCATTGGCCCCGGGATCGGCATCGGCTTGGTCGTCGGCAACGCGATCACCGCCATGGCGCGTCAACCGGAGTCGGCCGGCACTGTCCGAACCACGATGTTCCTCGGCATTGCGTTCACCGAGGCGCTCGCGCTGTTCGGCTTCGTCCTCGCGTTCATCATCTCCGGGTGACTCATCCGACAGGAGGAACGGTGCGAAACCGCATCCGTGTACTGGTCGCAGTCTTGGGCATCGTCGTCGCCACGACGATCCTCGCCGCGCCCACGTTCGCGCAGGAGACCGGCGGCACTGAGCCGAAGTTTGCAAACAAGGCGGCGGAGGAGTGCTACAAGAAACTCGCCGACGGCAAGAGCACGCCCGACGACTGCCAAAAGGCGCCGTCGCCGCTCAAGCCCGAGAACAACGAGATCATCTGGGGAACGCTCGCGTTCTTGGTGCTCTTCGTCGCGATGTGGAAGTGGGGCGTGCCCGCGGTGAGGAACATGGAGCGCGCTCGTGAGGAGCGGATCCGCAACGACCTCGAGGCGGCCGAACGCGCCCATGCCGAAGCCGACGCCGAGAAGGTGCAATACGAGGCGCAGATTGCCAACTCCCGCAACGAGGCCGGTCGCATCATCGAAGAAGCCCGGCAGTCGGCGGAAAGTGTGCGCGCCGACCTCATCGCTCGGGCGGAGGAAGACGCACGCGAGATCCGCGAGCGCGCACAGGCCGACATCGGCAACCAGCGGGCACAGGCGCTCGCGCAATTGCGAGACGAGGTCGCGGCACTCTCGATCGATCTCGCGAGCCGCATCGTCGAGCGCAACCTCGACAACGACACCAACCGCCAGCTCGTCGACAGCTTCATCGAGCAGACTGCGAGGAGCTGACATGAGTGAGCGTCAGAAGAGCGTGCGCGCAGCGCTCCGAGCGGGGCGGTGGGCGGGGTCGGGGGGCGGGGGTATCCCGCCGAGCAGCGAGCGGGGCCCGAGCGGCCCGGCCCGCAGGGCCTGGAGCGGATAAGCGTGGCCGAACGTATCGAGGCGTACGCGCACGGTCTGCTGGAGATCGCGCAGGCGGAGGGCCGGCTCGACGACGTCGAAGACGAGCTCTTCCGCTTCGCGCGGATCGTCGAGGGCAACGACGATCTCCGGATGGCGCTCGCGAGCCCCGGCCTCTCGGCCGAACGGCGCGCTGCGATCGTCGATGAGCTCCTCGAAGGTCGCACGCGCATACGTTGACGCGTGCGCTCGCCTCGTTCGTGGTCGGCGCCGGCCGGGGGCACGACCTTCCCGCGATCATCTTGCGCTTCACCGAGCTTGCGGCGCAGTCGCGCGAACGCGAACTGGCCGAGGTGCGTTCTGCAGTGCCGCTCGACGATGCGCAGTTGGAGCGGCTCGCTGACGTTCTGTCGCGCGCGACGGGAAAACAAGTCGAAGTGAAGCTTGTCGTCGACCCGTCCGTCATGGGTGGGATTGTCGCAACGGTCGGCGACACCGTCATCGACGGCACCGTGCGACGCCGGCTCGAGAAGCTGAAGGAGCAGATGTAGCCCATGGCCGAGCTCACGATTGATGCATCCGATATCGCGGCGGTGCTGCGCAAGAGCGTCGAGGGGTTCCGTCCCGAGGTCGACCGCGCCCAAGTTGGTCGCGTGCTCGAGGTCGGCGACGGCATTGCGCGTGTCGCAGGCCTGCCGCACGCGGCGGTGAACGAGCTGCTCGAGTTCGAGGGTGGGGCCCAGGGTCTCGCGCTGAACCTCGAAGAGGAGTCGATCGGCGCGGTCGTCCTCGGCAAGGCGGACGAGGTCGAGGAGGGACAGCTGGTCACCGCGACCGGCCGCATCTTGTCGATCCCCGTCGGTGACGGGCTGCTCGGTCGAGTCGTGAATGCGTTGGGCGTCCCGATCGACGGCCGCGGCCCGATCCCGCAGGACGAGCAACGGCGGCTCGAGGTCCAGGCCCCTGGTATCACCGGCCGCCAGCCCGTGCACGAACCGCTGCAGACCGGCATCAAGGCGATCGACGCGATGACGCCGATTGGCCGGGGCCAGCGCGAGCTGATCATCGGCGACCGCAAGACCGGCAAGACGACGGTCGCAATCGACACGATCCTGAACCAGAAGGGTCAGGGCGTGAAGTGCATCTACGTGGCGATCGGGCAGAAGGGCTCGACCGTTGCGCAAACGGTCGAGACGCTGCGCGAATACGGCGCGCTCGAGTTCACGGTCGTCGTGAGCGCACCCGCGTCGGACGAGGCCGTGTTCAAGTATCTCGCGCCGTACGGCGGTTGCGCGATGGGCCAGCACTGGATGGAGAACGGCCAGGCCGCCCTCGTCGTCTACGACGATCTTTCGAAGCAGGCCGAGGCGTACCGGCAACTCGCGCTCTTGCTCCGCCGCCCGCCTGGTCGAGAGGCGTACCCGGGCGACGTCTTCTACTTGCACTCGCGCCTGTTGGAGCGCGCCACGAAGTTGAGTGACGAACGGGGCGCCGGTTCGCTCACCGCGTTGCCGGTCATCGAGACCAAGGCCGGCGACGTCTCGGCGTACATTCCCACGAACGTCATCTCGATCACCGACGGGCAGATCTACCTGCAGGAAGACCTCTTCCGGTCGGGCGTACGCCCAGCCGTCGACGTCGGCATCTCGGTGTCGCGCGTCGGTGGCGCGGCCCAGGTCAAGGCCATGCGATCGGTCGCGGGCACGTTGAAGCTCGACCTCGCCCAGTTCCGTGAGCTCGAGGCGTTCGCGACCTTTGGTTCCGAGCTCGACGCAGTGTCAAAGGCCCAGCTCGAGCGGGGCGCACGGCTCGTGGAGCTGCTGAAGCAGCCGTTACACGCGCCGATGGCGGTCGAAGAACAAGTGGTGTCGATCTTCGCGGGCACGAACGGCTTCCTCGACGACATTCCTGCTGCCGACGTTCGTCGCTTCGAAACCGAGCTGCTCGACTTCGTCCGCACGCGTCACAACGACGTGCTGAACACGATCCGAACGACGGGAGCGCTGCCCGAGCCCGAAGTGACCGCGGCGATCACCGACTTCAAGGCGGGCTTCCGCACGAGCGAAGAAGCCGCGCCCGTCGTGGCGAGCGACACGACCGCAGACGACGCGGTCGGCCCCGAAACCACCCCCGAAACCTTGGAAACCGAGTGACGGCTATCGTCATCATGAGTTGTGATGCGGCGACCGCAGCGAGCAGAGCGAGCGAAGGAAGCTCGCCAGCGATCGAGCGTCCGCGGGCCGGGTATCCCGGCCCGCAGCGAGAGAGCGCATAGGCATGGCAGGCGGTCAGGAACGGATCCTTCGCCGGCGGATCAAGTCCGTGCAGGCCACGAAGAAGATCACGCGTGCGATGGAGCTGATCGCGGCGAGTCGCATCGTGAAAGCGCAAGCGCGCGTGCGTGCGGCGGTGCCGTACGCCGACGGCATTACCGACGTCGTGCGTGACCTGCAAGCGGCGAGTGGTTCCAGCACCAGTCCGTTCCTCGTTCCCCGTCCGAACATCCGCAACACCGCGCAGGTGATCATCGCGGCCGACCGGGGTTTGTGCGGCGGCTACAACACGACGGTGATCCGCGCTGGTGAAGCGCAGATGCGTGTCCGCGAGGCGGAGGGTCGCCATTCGTCGGTCGTTGCCGTCGGTCGCAAGGTCGAGAGCTACTTCCGATTCCGCGGCCAGCCGATCGACGCGACGTTCAGCGGTTTCAGCGACAATCCCAGTTACGAGGACGCCCGCCGGGTCGCCGCGTCAGTCGTGAAACGCTTCGAGATCGAGGAGCTCGACGTTGTAGAACTCGTCTATACCCGCTTCGTCTCCGCCGGTCGGCAGGAGGTGGTCGTGCGGCCGCTGCTGCCGCTCGACGAAGAGGGCTTCGAAGGTGGCGACGCCGCCGGCGACTACGAGTTCGAGCCGAACCCCGAGACAATCCTGGAGACGCTATTGCCCCGGTACGCCGAGGCGCGGGTGTACGCGGCGTTGTTGAACGCGGCGGCCTCGGAGCACGCGGCGCGCCAGCGCGCGATGAAAGCGGCCACAGACAACGCCGAGGATCTGATCCTCACATACACCCGCCGTATGAACCGGGCCCGTCAGGACTCGATCACGACCGAGATCATGGAGATCGTCGGCGGGGCGGAGGCGTTGAGCAAGGGCGCGAGTGATCACCACCACGAACCCGAAGAAGAAGAGTATTTCGAAAAAGCTGCCGGAGCCTTTGGAGCGCTGACCTGATGACGGCAACCACCGAGCCCAAGACCGAGCGAAAAGAAGGCCGCGTCGTCGCGATCTACGGACCGGTCGTCGACGCCGAGTTCCCGCCCGCGTCGCTGCCGGAGATCAACACCGCGCTCGAGATGGATATCGATCTCGAGGGCGACAAGATCACCGTGACCGCCGAGGTGGCACAGCAGATCGGCGAGGGGCGTGTGCGCGCTGTATGCCTGAAGCCGACCGACGGCCTGAAGCGCGGCACGGCTGTGCGCAACCTCGGGCACGGCATCACGATGCCGGTGGGTGACGGCACGCTCGGGCACGTGTGGAACGTCATCGGCGAGCCGCTCGATATTGACGAGTCGGAAGTCACGAACATCAGCGACCGGTGGGAGATTCACCGGGACGCGCCGGCGTTCGACCAACTCGAGCCCAAGGCGCAGATGTTCGAGACCGGTATCAAGGTTGTCGACTTGCTCGAGCCGTACGTGCAGGGCGGCAAGATCGGCCTGTTCGGCGGCGCCGGCGTCGGCAAGACGATCATCATCATGGAGATGATCAACCGCGTCGCGACCCAACACGGCGGTGTGTCGGTGTTCGCCGGGGTCGGCGAGCGCACGCGCGAAGGCACCGACCTCTTGCTCGAGATGCAGGAGACCGGTGTCATCGAGCGAGCCGCCCTCGTCTTCGGTCAGATGGACGAGCCGCCGGGCGTGCGGTTGCGGGTCGCGCTGAGCGCGTTGACGGTTGCCGAATATTTCCGTGACGTGAAGAACCAGGACGTGCTGCTGTTCGTCGACAACATCTTCCGCTTCGTGCAAGCCGGTTCGGAAGTCTCGACGCTGCTCGGGCGCATGCCGTCAGCGGTCGGCTACCAGCCGACACTCGCCGACGAGATGGGCGAGCTCCAGGAACGCATCACGTCGACGAAGGGTCACTCGATCACGTCGTTGCAGGCCGTGTACGTGCCCGCCGACGACTACACCGACCCGGCCCCGTTCACCACGTTCACGCATCTCGACGCCACGACCGAACTCGCGGCGCGAGATTGCGGCGCTCGGCATCTACCCGGCCGTCGACCCGCTCGCGTCGACCAGCAACATCCTCGCGCCCGAGATCGTCGGAGAGCGTCACTACAACGTTGCCCGCCGGACACAAGAGATCCTCCAGCGGTACAAGGAGCTCCAGGACATCATCGCGATCCTCGGCATCGACGAGCTCTCCGAGGAGGACAAGCTCGCCGTCGCCCACGCCCGCAAGATTCAGAAGTTCCTTTCGCAGCCGTTCTTCGTCGGCAAGACCTTCACGGGGCTCGATGGGATCTTCGTGCCGATCGAGGAGAGCGTCGAGAGCTTCGAAGCGCTGTGCAACGGTGAGCTCGACCACATACCCGAGCAGGCATTCTTCAATGTCGGTGGCGTGGAGTCGGTACTCGCCAAGGCGAAGACGCTCCAGGATTCATAGCGTCCGATGGAAGTGCAGCTCGTGTCCCCCGAGGAAGTGCTCTACACCGGCGAAGCCGACATGGTGATCGCGCGGACGCTCGGCGGCGGTGAGATCGCGTTCTTGAAGAACCACGCATCGTTTCTCGGGGCGCTCGACGACTCGCCCGTTCGGCTGATCCTTGCCGACGGCCGCCAGGAGCGTTTCGCTGTCCACGGCGGCTTCGTGGAGGTCGGGAACAACCGGGTGATCATCCTCTCTGACGTCGCCGAGCTCGCATCTTCGATCGACCTCGAGCGGGCCCAGGCCGCCAAAGCGCGTGCCGAAGAGGTGCTGCGCGCGAACCCGGACGACGAGGAAGCCGCGTCCGCGTTGCAACGGGCGGAAACTCGCCTCGAAGTCTCCGAAAACGCCTGACAGGAAACCCGCGAATCTCGGCGAGCCGACGCCGGTAGCGTGACGAGGCCATGCTCCCAGCCGACCGCCTGACGTCGATGTTTCGCCGGACGTTCGGATCGCTCGACACGTACAACTACCGCTTGTACTTCGGCGGCAACCTCGTGTCGTACATCGGTTCCTGGATGCAGAACATGGCCGAGGCGTGGCTGGTGCTCACGCTGACCGGCAGCGGCGTCGCCGTCGGCGCGACGTTCGCCTGCCGCTTCCTGCCGGTCTTGCTGTTCGGCTTGTGGGGAGGCGTGATCGCCGACCGCTTCGACCGGCGCAAGGTCCTGCTCGTCACGCAGACCGTCGCGGCGCTCCTCGCAGTCGTGTTGTGGTTGCTCGTGCTCACCGACGTCGTACAAGTGTGGATGGTCTTTGCGCTCGCGATCGCCCTGGGCTTCGTAACCGTCGTCGACGAACCGGCGCGGCAAGCCTTCGTCGAAGAGATGGTCGGGCGGGAACGGCTGCCGAACGCGATCGCACTCAACAGCGCCGTCAATAACTCCGCCCGTATCACGGGGCCGGCGATCGCGGGCTTGTTGATCGCGTCGGTCGGCACGTCTTGGGTGTTCTTCGTCAACGCGGTGTCGTTCTTCGCGGTCGTCGGTGTCCTGCTCGCGATGCGCGCGGCCGATCTGGTGCCGTATCACCGAGCGCACGGACGGCCGCACATCCGCGAGGGCCTCGCGCTCGCGTGGGCGACCAAAGAGATCAGGTCGACGATCATGCTGGTCGCCGTCGTGGGGACGCTCGTCTACAACTTCCCAACGTTTCTGACTCTGCTCGCGCGCAACACGTTCGACGGTGATGCCGGGCTCGCAGGCTTTCTCATGGCCGTGCTCGGTGTCGGGACGGTCATCGGCGCCCTGGCGGCCGCGCTGCGCGCCCGGCCGACTCGCGCCACCGTTGTGACGGCAGCTGCCCTGCTCGGCGTCGCGCTCGTGACGGCCGCGGTCGCGCCGACGCGTGCGACCGTTGTGCTCGCGCTCGTTCCGGTCGGCGCGCTGGCGACGTTCTTCGGCTCGACCGCGAACGCGCACATGCAGGTGTCCTCACCTGCGCATATCCGCGGTCGCATCATGTCGATCTACATGCTGCTCACGCTCGGCAGCACCGTCGTCGGCGGCCCGTTCGTCGGCTGGGTCTGCCAGCAGTGGAACCCGCGCGCCGGCATGGGCCTCGCCGGCGTGGCGACCGTCACCGCGGCTGTTGTGCTCGCTGCGGTACGCGCGCGAGCGAAGGACCCGGCGCGTCAACTCGAGCCCGACCTCGTCGGCTGAAGCGTTTGGACCGTCACGGTGGACATGCGACCCAGTAGCCGTCGGCTCCCTTGGCTTTGGGGTACGTCTGACACCCGTCGTCGTGGTGGGTAGCCGCGTAGGGATCGTTCCCGCCGCGAGCAGGGCCGCGATAACCGCGACCAAGATCAAGACGCGCCACCGCACGGCTCAACTCTCGCGCGGGATCAGACTGACCACCTGCGCGTGCACCCGATCCTCCGTCAGGGCATTCTGTGTTCGTGTCCGAAGCCCGGCGGTGGCGAGTGCAGGCGTTCTGGCGGTACGGGTCCGAGAGCCGCTCGTACTCTCCGTCGTTCGTCGAGAACGAGCGGGACGCCGTGCGTATCCGAGACGAGCTTCGCCTGAGGCTCGACCACCCTCATTTCCAGGACCTTGAAGTACGCGTCGAGCAGTTGGATGCCGCGATCGCCGATGCCGAGGAGGCAGAGCTACGTCGACGAGAGCGAGAAAGGGCATCACCTGTATGGCTGGAACAGCGGCTGAGTGGATACGGAAATTTCCTGCGGTCTCCAGCCGCGGAGGAGGCGCTCGCCGAGGGCCGCGCCGTGATGGAAACCGCACGACGACGACGCCAACAGGAGCGCCCGAGCGACGCGAGGGCGCTGCTCTCTGACCCCGACTTCGTCTCGGTCGAACGATTCGACGACGGTGCGCGTGAATTTGCGATCACATTCGACGATCTGGCCGCCTCGACCTTCGAGGACCTCGTTGAGCAGACCGTCGAAATCGCTCCGACGTATCCCGGTGTCACGGACGCGTGGCACGAGGACCGCGAACTGATCGTGCTGAGCGGCGCGCCCGATCCCTCTGGTCTCGAGCGCGCCGTTCGTGAATGGTGGTTCCAACGCCTTCAAGAAGAACTCCACTCGTAGCACGGAGCCGAAAGAAACTCACCAAACGGTCGCGGCGCCGTAGGTTTGGTCTCGTGAGCGGGGAAGCGGAGTGGGAGCCGGAGGCGGAGAACTGGGTTCGCTGGGCGCGGACGCCGGGCCACGATGCCTACTGGCACTACCGGGACAGCTTCTTCGATCACATCGTTCCCGCGCCGGGTCGACGGACTCTTGAGATCGGTTGTGGTGAGGGCCGAGTCAGCCGCGACCTCGCGGCTCGCGGGCATCGAGTCGCGGCGGTCGATACCGCGCGCACACTTCTGCGCTATGCGCGACAGGACGACCGTGCGGGCGCGTATCTCCGGGCGACGAGCGCGGCAATCCCATTTCCCGATCACTGCTTCGACGTCGCAGTCGCCTACAACTCGCTCCAAGTGGTTGACGACATGGCCGCCACAGTGCGCGAGGCGAGTCGCGTTCTCGATCCGGGCGGATGCCTGTGTATCTGCGTGGCCCATCCCGTGACGGATCTCGGCCGCTTCCTCGGCGAAGACGCGGACGCGCGGTTCGCGATGCGACGGCAGTACTTCGAGACGGTGCGTGTCGAAGACACCGTGCAACTCGAGGGACTCACGATGACCTTCCGAGGCTGGACATACTCCCTCGAGCACTACGCGATGGCGTTCGAGCAAGCTGGTCTCCGAATCGAAGCCATGCGCGAACCTCGGTCAACGAGTGCCGCGGAGAGCTATGAACGCTGGCGAGATGTTCCGCTCTTTCTGTTCGTGCGAGCGGTCAAGTCGTAGGCGTCACTGTCTCACCCTTCTGAGAAAATGGCGACAACGTCGCATCATCGTGGGGAGGTTCGAATGGCTGCGTTGGTCGCGGATATTGAGGAGCCGACCGAGCGGATCGAGGCCGAAGTGTGCACGTTGGCTGGGCAGATCGCCGCCGCGACGTGCCGGTTCGTGCTGCTGGTCGCGGAGCTCGACCGTCGAGGAGCGTGGGCGGAGTGGGGTTGTCGCTCGATGGCACATTGGCTCTCGTGGCGATGCGCCCTCGGCATCGTCGCTGCTCGTCAACATGTGCGCGTCGGCAGGGCGCTGGAGGAGCTTCCACGTATCACCGAGCAGTTCGCTGCCGGTCGCTTCAGCTATTCGAAGGTGCGCGCGCTGACCCGGGTGGCAACTCCGGCGCGAGAAGCAGAGTTGATCGAGTTCGCCACCGTGGCGACCGCCGCGCAAGTCGAGCGGACCATCCGGGCCTTCGAGCGCACCCGCGGCGACACCGGAACGGAGCGGGCGCGGTTGGCAGCTCGGCGAGTGCGATTCTTCGCCGAGGAGGACGGAATGGATCTCCTCGATGGGCGCCTCACGCGCGAGCAAAGCGACGTCCTCAAGAGGGCGCTCGAGCAAGCGGAGAAAGAGGTCCCCAGAGACGTAGACGATTCCGCGGAATCGCGACGCGCTGACGCACTGGAGCTGATCGCCCGTGCCTTCCTCGCCGGTCGCTCAGACCGAGTCCCGACCGAGGTCGTCGTACACGTCGAGGCTGATGAACTCGCCGAGGATGAATTGACGCCGTTCGTGGAGCGCATGATGTGCGATACGAGCGTGCACGTCGACGTGCGCCGCGGGGATGAACACGTCGTAGGCGAACGAAAGCCGACGATTCCGATCGCGCTCAGGCGCGCAATCAAACACCACGACCAGGGTGTTTGTCGTTTCCGCGGATGTACGAACGAACGATTCACCCACGTGCACCATCTCGCCCACCGCATACGTGGTGGTCCTACGAATACCAAGAACTGCTGCTTGTTGTGCACGTTCCACCATCGAATGGTCCACGAAGGCGGTTGGAGCGTGTGGGGAGACGCCGACGGCACGCTGCTCTTCGTCAGTCCGAGCGGACGGCGCTTCACCGATGCGCCCGAGGAGTGCAGCCTCGAGACATTCCAACCGATGCGCGGTATCAATGCCCGCACAATCGAGCCCGGATGGTATGAGCCTTTGGACATCAGCTCCGCAGTAGATGCAATGGAAACCTGGTTCCCGATGCGCGACTGAACGGTGGTCCGGTCAGCTCGTGTAACGGACGGCCGCGTACTGGCTGAGCTTCGTCCACCGGTGTTGCGCCTCGATGATGCGGATCGTGCCCGACTTCGAGCGCATCACCAGACTCTGTGTACCGGCGCCGTCGCCCCAGTAGCGCACGCCGCGCAGCAACTCCCCGTCGGTGATGCCGGTCGCGGCGAAGAACACGTCGCTGCCGGACACGAGGTCGTCGATGGTCAACACCTTGTCGACGTCGTAGCCGGCGTCCTGTGCGACGCGGCGCTCATCGTCATCGCGCGGCCACAGCCGCCCTTGGATCGAGCCGCCGAGGCATTGCAGCGCGCACGCGGCGATGACGCCTTCGGGCGTGCCGCCGATGCCGAAGAGGATGTCGTTGCCGGAGTTGCGCCACGCGACTGAGATCGCGCCGGCGACGTCGCCGTCGGGAATCAAGCGGATACGCGCGCCGGCGTCGCGACATTCGGCGATGATGTCGGTGTGACGGTCGCGGTCGAGGATGACCGCGGTCACGTCGCTGACCTTCTCGCCGAGCGCCTTCGCGACCGCTTCGAGGTTGGCCGTCACCGGTGCGTTGAGGTCGATGACATCCGCGGCGGCGGGACCGGCCGCGATCTTCTCCATGTACACGCATGGACCGGGGTCGAACATCGTGCCCCGCTCACTCATCGCGATGACCGAGATCGCACCGCCGCGGCCCAACGCCGTGAGTGTCGTGCCGTCGATCGGGTCGACCGCGATGTCCATGCTTGGCGGCGAGCCGTCGCCGATCTGCTCGCCGTTGTAGAGCATTGGGGCTTCGTCCTTCTCGCCCTCGCCGATGACGACGACGCCCTCCATCGACACGCTGTTGAGCACGACGCGCATTGCTTCGACCGCGGCGCCGTCGGCGGCGTTCTTCTCGCCGCGGCCCATCCACCGTCCACCCGCGAGCGCGGCAGCCTCGGTCGCGCGCATGAGATCCATCGCGAGATTGCGGTCGGGCCGTTGTTGCGGATCCATAGCGGTGACTCCTGTTTCCCCAAGTCGACCGACGTTAGTCGACCAGCTAGAAAACGGCGCATGGGTCGTTTGGATGGCAAGGTTGCAGTGATCACCGGTGCCGCGTCGGGCATTGGGCTCGCGTGCGTGTCGCGCTTCGCGTCCGAAGGGGCGCGGGTCGTGGGTCTCGACGTTACCGAACCGCAGATCGAGCTGACGCTGCCGTCAGGCGCAGCCGAGGTGTCGTTCACACGAGGCGATGTGCGCGACGAAGACGCGCTCGCCGGCATGTTCGACGCGGTCGTTTCCGAACACGGACGGGTCGACGCCGTCGTTACCGCGGCCGGCGTCGCCGGTGGCGGTCCGGCGCACATGCTCGACCGGGAAGAGTGGCAACGTGTGCTCGACGTGAACCTCACCGGCACGTTTCTTTCAGCGAAGCACGCGATCGTGCACATGCTGCAACAGGACCCGGTCGATGGTGAGCGCGGGAGCGTCGTCACGATCGCGAGCGTCGAGGGGCTCGAAGGCACGGCCGGTGGCAGCTCGTACAACGCGTCCAAGGGCGCGGTCGTGATCTTCACCAAGAACCTCGCGATCGACTACGGCCGCTCCGGCATCCGCGCCAACTCGATCTGTCCGGGGTTCATCGAGACACCTCTGCTCGAAGGCGTGTTCGGCATGCCGGGGTTGGAGCACGTGCGCGAGGAGATCCGCCAAGAGCACAAGCTGCGCCGCCTGGGACGCCCAGAGGAGATCGCGTCGGTTGCACTTTTTCTCGTATCGAAGGACGCATCGTTCGTCACCGGCCAGGCGATCGCCGTCGACGGCGGTTACACCGCCGGCCGCGACCACGGCGTGACCCAACTTCTCGGCTTGTAGCCTGGTGGCGATGGAGCAGCGCGACACCGACTTCACGACGATGTCCGGTGTGCCGGTCGAGCCGGTGTACGGACCGGCCGACGCGGAGCGCCCGGGTGCGTATCCGTACACGCGTGGGCCGTATGCATCGATGTACCGGTCAAAGCTCTGGACGATGCGGATGTTCGCGGGCTTCGGCACCGCGATCGACACGAACCGACGCTTCCATGAACTGCTCGCGGCCGGGAGCGACGGACTCTCGACCGCGTTCGACCTGCCGACATTGATGGGCCGCGACTCCGACGACGCGCTCGCGCTGGGTGAGGTCGGGAAATGCGGCGTGGCCGTCGACACGCTCGCAGACGTCGAGGATCTGTACCGCGGGATCGACCTCGGCGCGGTCACGACATCGATGACGATCAACGGCCCTGCGGCGGTGATCTTTGCGATGTTCGTTGCGAACGCCGAAGCCAATGGTGTCGCACGGTGGCGCCTCGGCGGCACCCTGCAGAACGACATCCTGAAGGAATATCAGGCGCAGAAGGAATTCATCTTCCCGCCCCGGCCGTCGATGCGTTTGGTGCGCGACACGATTTCGTTCTGCGCGGCCGAGCTGCCGAAATGGCACCCGATCTCGATCTCCGGCTACCACATCCGCGAAGCGGGCTCGACGGCCGCGCAAGAGCTCGCGTTCACGGTCGCGAACGGCTTCGCATACGTCGAGCTCGGGCAGCGCGCTCGGTCTCGACGTCGATGCGTTCGCGCCACGCCTGTCGTTCTTCTTCAACGCACACATCGACTTCTTCGAAGAGATCGCCAAGTACCGCGCCGCGCGGCGCATCTGGGCGCGCTGGATGAG
Organism: uncultured Actinomycetes bacterium; assembly: GCA_963837155.1. Lineage (GTDB taxonomy): Bacteria > Actinomycetota > Acidimicrobiia > IMCC26256 > PALSA-610 > DASQHW01. The sequence goes on from CAWIMB010000002.1 coordinate 766,377, forward strand.
GGAGCGTTACGGGGCGCAGAGCGAACGATCGCTGCAGATGCGGTTCCACACGCAGACAGCAGGCGTGTCGCTCACCGCGCAGCAGCCCGAGGTGAACATCGTGCGCACGGCGATCGAGGCGTTGGCCGGCGTTCTCGGCGGTACGCAGAGCCTGCACACGAACTCGATGGACGAGACGCTTGCGCTGCCGAGCGAGCGGGCGGCGCGGATCGCGCTCCGCACCCAGCAGGTCATCGCGCACGAGACGCGCGTCGCGAACGTCGCCGATCCGCTCGGCGGCTCGTGGTTCGTGGAGGCGCTCACCGACGAGCTGGAACGGCAAGCCGAGGAATTGTTCGCGGAGATCGAACAACGTGGCGACGGCTCGATGCTCGACGGGGCGATCCGTGGGTGCGAGGAGGGCTGGTATCAGGGTGAGATCGCCGATTCCGCCTACGACCTCGAGCGCAAGCTCAATGCCGGCCGAGATGTGATCGTCGGCGTCAACGCGTTCCTCGAGGGCAACGACGAACCGCCGCCTCCGACCCTGCGCATCGGCCCCGAGGTCGAAGACGAGCAACGGCGCCGGCTCGAGAAAGTGAAGCACGAGCGCGACGATCAGGTGGTGGAGCGCGCGCTCGCCCGGGTCCGGGCCGACGCGGCGGAGAACGACACGAACGTCATGCCGGCGTTGCTCGAAGCAGTCGGCGCGTACGCGACGCTGGGCGAGGTCGTCGACGCGCTGGCCGACGTGTTCGGACGGTGGGTCGAAGACCCGAGGATCTGACATGCGTCATCCGCGGGACGGAGAGCTCGATCCGATGATGCCGGTGATCGAAGAGCTCCGCGGGATCGACGGCCTGGTCGAACGCAAGCCCGGCGTGTTCTACCGCCGGTCGAAGGCGTTTCTGCATTTCCACATCGATGGCGACGACTTCTACGCCGACGTGCGCCTCGACGGCGACGTGTTTGACCGCAGGAAGGTCACGACGAAGACGGAACAGCGGGCGCTCGTCGCCGCGGTTCGGCGCGTGGTGTCGTAGGAGCGACCAGCCTCGGCAACGCGAACAGCAGCGCGAGGCAGGCCAAGCCGTACGAGTCCTTCAACGGTCCGGCGAGCCATGCGAATCCCCACCCGTGCGGAAGACTCCACGCGAGATACGGCAAGCGCGCCGCGAACAGGGTCGCGAGGCAGAGGGCGATCGTGACGCGCCGCCGATCCGTGGCGTCGCCGATCAACACCACGAGCACAGGGACGATCCACACGAGGTGGTGCACCCAAGACACGGGCGACGCCAGCACGCCCGCGAGCGCGACCAGCGACACGCCGAGCAGCTCTTGTCCTCGTTGGCTTGCCCGCGTGGCAACCCAGAGCCCACCAACGATGACCAACGCCGAGAGGACGAGCCAGAGCGGCGACGCCCACACGCCGAGCGCGCGCCGGAGCATGCCCTGCAACGACTGATTGCTGAAGTAGGAGCTGCTGCCGACGCGGCTGCTGTCGAACACGCGATCCGTCCAGAACGTATGCGAGTCGCTTGGCAGCAGCACGAGCGCCGCAACCGAGAGCGCCGCCGTGGTCGCGCTCGCGGTGATCGCCGCGCGTCGGCGGCCGCTCAGCCACAGGTACGGAATGAAGATGGCAGGGAGCAGCTTGACGGCGGTCGCAATCCCGATCATGAGACCTCGCGGCCACCGGGTTCGCTCGAGTGTGCAGTCGAACATGCACATCGCCATCAGCGGGATCCCGACCTGGCCGAGATCGAGCGCGACGACGACCGGGGCGAGCGCCAGCGCAACCAGCACGACCAGCGTGAGCCCGAAACCCGGCCGCGAAAGGCGACGGAGAAACGGTTGCCCGGCTGACCGCACGACGAGCACGAGCACGATGACCGAAACCGCATCCCAGAGGGCAAAGCCCACGTGGTTGCCGACGAGCGCCAACGGTGCCGCGAGGAGCGCGGCGACCGGCGGATACGTGAACGGCAACGGATACCTCATCTGCGCGTTCAGCGCCGGATCGAAGACCGATGTGCCGTGCACAACTGCATTTCCCGCGGCGCGGTACACGTCGTAGTCGAGCGCGAGGCGGTGGCCGCCGGCGAGATATGCCGCCTCGAGTGCGAAGCCGATGAGCACAATGGCGAGCGCCCAAACGACGTCGCGCCGCGTTCCCGTGTTCACGCGTCCCCCGATCACGACCTCTAGTCCTTCCTGTCCGGGTGTTGAGGTTGCACGTCCCCCACTTGGTGGGGGCGGTGATGGACCCTTTGGTTCCTACCAAAGATCCAGAGGAGCCCATCACCGTGACCCCAGCAGAGATCATCTATCAGCGGCGCGTCCGCGTGTTGGCACACGCGAATGAGACCGGGAATGTGGCGGCGACGTGTCGGACGTTCGGGGTGTCCCGAACCCGGTTCTATGAGTGGCGCAAGCTGGTCGAGCTCTACGGGCTCGAGGCGTTGATGCCCAAGGATCGTCGGGCGCCGCAGATGCCGAACGCGACCCCGACGTGGGTCGTGAACGAGCTGCTCACCTTCGCGGTGACTGAACCAACGATTGGGTGCCGTCAATACGCAGATCGGCTCGACGATCGCGGCTACAGCATCGGCAAGTCGACCGTGCAAGACATCCTTGTGCGTCACGGGCTTGGCCGGCGTCACCAACGCGTCGCACGCGCAGCGGCGATCGCGGCGTTGTGTGGCGGGTTGGTCACCGAAGCCGCGCTGGACGACGAGCCGTTCGGGTTCTGTCACTGGGCGGCACAGCCCGGTGACCTGGTCGCTGTCGACAGCTTCTACATCGGGAACCTCAAAGGTGTCGGGAAGGTCTACCAACTCACCGCGATCGACACCGCGACCCGCTGGGCGATCATCATGATCGTGTTCGGCGTCCCCAACGGGACGATCACCGCTCGGTTCTTGCATCACGTCATCGGCCGTTACCGACGTCTCGGCGTCACGGTCCGTTGCGTGCTCAGCGACAACGGTCCCGAATACATCGCCAAGACGTTCACTGACGCGCTCGCAAAGAAGGAACTCACCCATCAACGGATCCCACCCCGTTCACCGAATCACAACGCCGTGTGTGAACGGTTCCAAGGCACCGCACTCCAAGAATGCTGGCGCCCAGCATTCCACCGTCGACGCTTCACCAGCGTTCGGCAGCTCCAAGGCGAGATCGACAGTTGGCTCGTGCACTACAACAATCGTCGCCGCAACCACAGCGACTTCATGCGCGGCCGCACACCCCGCGCCGTCCTCGACAGCCACCGCGACCACAGAGCAGCATGACCATCAACCACAGGGCCCATCTGTCACCTCGACTCCCGGCCCGGAAGCTCTAGTCTGCCGCGTCATGGACGCACAACTGTTCGCGGCCGCGCGGGCCGCGAAGGGCTTCATGCCCGACGACGAAGGCCTCGCACTGCACGACGCGGCCCGAGCCGCGGCCGAGCTCGGGCCGCTGCTCGAGATCGGCACGTACTGCGGAAAGTCCGCGGTGTTCCTCGGCGCCGCCGCGCGTGCGGCGGGCACCGTGCTGTTCACCGTCGACCACCATCGAGGCTCGGAGGAGAACCAGGCCGGCTGGGAACATCATGACGCTGAGGTCGTCGACCCGCGGACGGGACGCATGGACACGCTCCCGTTCTTCCGGCGCACGATTGAGGAAGCCGGCCTCGAAGACGTCGTCGTCGCGATCGTCGGACAGTCCCTGCCGGTCGCGCGTGCGTGGCGCACGCCGCTCGCGTTTCTCTTCATCGACGGCGGACATGCCGAAGACGTCGCGATGGCCGACTACGAGCACTGGTCACCGCACGTCATGCGCAACGGCACGCTCGCGATCCACGACGTGTTCGAAGACCCCGCCGATGGTGGCCAGGCACCGTTCCACGTCTGGCAACGAGCGGTGGCAGACGGCTTCACCCCAGCGTCGACGACCGGATCACTGCGCGTCCTACAGCGCCCGTGAGCAAGGAAGAAAGGAAGGGAGGAGTGCGGGGGGCCAGGAGGGAGCCTGGGGGGCGGGTGGGGGCCGGCGGAGCGAAGCGGAGCCGGACGGCGACCGGATGGCCCCCCCGCACCCGCACCAACAAGGGGTCTTTAGAGCGGCGACCAGTGGCGCGTGTGCGGCGCCGAGGTGAGCTCTTCGAAGGTCTCGACGTGCCGGATGTCGGCGGCACCGAACATCTCGGGGAGGACGACCCCATCGATACGGCGGCGGAGCCGGTAGCGGACGCCGAGCTCGTTGCGCAGGACTTCGAAGATCTCGAAGCCGTCGACCCAGCGCTCGCCGAAGCGGCAGCGCACTTCGACCGCGGTCTCGCGTTCCCGCAGGTCGATCGCGGGGTCGGGTCCGGGCACCATCGACCCGCCGACGAGCCGCTCGCCATTCCCGTTTCCGTTCGGCGCCGGCGCCGGCGCCGGCGTGGGTTCGGGCGTCGTCACCGACCGCGAGAGCTTGGTGAGCACCTCGATCATGAGGTGGCGCTCGGCGCGATCGGCCTCGACGAACTCGATGACCCGGTCACACATCGACGTGACGGCTTCCAGGACGCGGACAAGCTCGGTGGAGACGTCGGCAGCGAGAGGAGCGGGCGGAGCCGGAGGGTCGGGCGGAAGCGAGGGAAGCGGCGGCTCCGCGACGAGCGCCTCGACGGGCCCCGGGGGAGCGGACGGCGGCGGGGATACGGCGGGTGGCGGCGGCCACGCCTGCGACCACATCGGGGGCGGCGCCCAGGCTTCGGGCGACGGTGGCCGCGCGTCAGGCGGAGGCCAGGCCGCGGGCTGCTCGACTGCTCGCGCCCGTCTCCGCACACGCACCGGCGGAATTTACGACGGAAGCAGCGCGATCGCGCGCATGCTCGGTCAGCGCTGGTCGCGTGAAGCGGCTCGTTCGGCCTCGATCGCGGCGCCGGCCTCGATGAGCTCGCCCGCCGTGAGGCCGGCGGGCAGACCCTCACCGCGGAACAATCCAGCCGTCGGGCCCCGTCCGCCGAGCGCGTTCGCCGCGAGCACGACCGCCGCGCTGTTCCACGTCGGCTGCTCGGCAGTGAAGTAGACGCCCCACGCCGCGAACCGCTCGTCTTCGAAGTTCATCCCGGTCCAGTACGAGCCGTCGTCGTGTCGCAGGAATTGCACCCACTCGAACAACGTGCGCGCCCGGTCGTCGAGCCCGATGGCATCGAGCGCCATCACGAGCTCGCACGTCTCGGCGGCGGTGATCCACGGCTGATCGGAGACACAGCGCACTCCGCGGTTCGGCGCGACGAACGAGTGCCATTTCGCGGCGACGCGCGCGTGCGCGGCATGACCACGCAGCACTCCGCTCAAGATCGGGTAGTACCAGTCCATCGCCCAACGCTCTTTTTCGAGGAAGCGTTCGGGGCGGTGCGCGATGGCGATCGCCAAAGAACCGAGCGACAGCTCCCAGTCGGGGCGGTCGCGGCCGAGCCGTTCGGCGGCCGCGATCGCGCATCGCAACGACGAGTAGATGCTCGACGAACCGGTCAGCAGCGCGCCCTTGCCGTCGACGCGGGCAGGATCCGCGTCCCATTCGATCTCGCCCGTCGGGTGCTGATGATCGAGGGCGAAGTCGATGGCGCGCTCGACCACCGGGAACATGGTTTCGAGGAAGCCGGCGTCGCGCGTGCAGAGGTAGTGGTGCCACACGCCATTCGCGACGTAACACGCGACGTTCGTGTCGAGCGTGTGCTCCTTTACGTCGTCGCCCACGTAGTACGCGTGCCAGCAACCGGCGGCGTGCTGCATACGAGTCAGCCACACGTACGCGCGTTCAGCCTCGGCGTAGCGGCCGCCGACGTCGAGGGCCATCGCGGCTTCGACCAGGTTCCACGGATCGGTGTGGCCGCCCGGCACCCACGGGATGTTGCCGTCGGGCTGCTGCACACTGGCGATGGCGTCGACGGTCTGGGCGACTTGGTCCCGCGTGAGGACACCTTCGACTTCGGGAAGCTCGAAGAGGCTATTCGTCAAGGCTGTGTTTTCCCCATTTTGACATCGACGGTGGAACCTTCTCGCCGTACAGCACCACGCTCTTGCCGAGCACGGGGTTGAGGGCGCGTTCGCCGAGCTGCGCCCAGCGCGGGTTGCGTTCGATCAGCATGCACAAGAAGTCGTGGTACCGCTTCACGGCCGGTGCGTCGGTGTTCTCGAGGCCGTACGCGCATTTCAGCCACCAATAGGGCGAGTGGAACGCGTGCGCGTGGTGCGAGCCTCGAAAGAAGAAGCCGGCCCGTTCCAGCTTCAGCTCGAGCTCGTGCTGGCGGTAGATACGGACGTGTCCGCCGGGCGTGTCGTGGTAGCGCCAGTTGAGCGCCCACGCCACTCGCTCGGGCCAACGGGTCGGGACGGTCGCGGCAATGCGCCCGCCGGGCCGGAGCACGCGGGCGATCTCGGTGAGCGCACGTTCGTCGTCCCAAATGTGTTCGAGCACCTCGGACACGACCACGCGATCGAACGTGCCGTCCGGGAACGGCAGGTCGAGCGCGTCGCTGTTCACCGCGCCGGCCCACTGCTCGACGGTGACCTCCGCCGCGTCGAGCATCGCGCCCGCGACTGCGATCGCGTCCTTCAGGTCGGCAGCGGAAGAGTCGAGCGCGGTGACGCGCGCGCCGCGGCGCATCGCCGCAAACGCGTGGCGGCCGCCGCCCACGCCGAGGTCGAGCAGGCGCTCACCGCGCACCAACCCCAGCCGCTCGAAGTCAACGGTCAGCATTCTCGATCGTGGCGCCGTCGTTCGTGAGCTTCGAGCTCGAGGTAGTAGTGCTCGGCGGTGCCTTCCGCGGTCTTCCGCCACGTGAACCGGTCGAGCACGCGGCTGCGGCCCCGCTCGCCGAGGCGAGCGCGCAGCTCGTCGTCGTTCAGCACAGTGACGATCTGCTGGGCCAGCGCCCCCGGGTCACCGGGTTCGACAGTCATGGCTGATTCGCCGTGCGGGCCGACGACTTCCGGAAGCGCGCCGCCGGTGGTCGTGATGAGCGGGACCGCGCACGCCATGGCCTCGACCGCCGGCAGCGAGAAGCCTTCGTACAACGACGGTACGACGGCGATCTCGGCCTCCGCGTACAGCTCGACGATGCGCTCGTCGGTCACACCGCTCACGAACTCGATCGCGCCTTGCAAGCCGAGCCGTTCGATTTGCGCGGGTACGCGCGACTTGAGACGCGGTTGGCCGATCACGACCAGGTGCGCGTCCTCGCGCTCGGTCCGCACCTTTGCGAGTGCCTCGATCAAGTACGTCAAACCCTTGAGCGGTACGTCAGCGCTCGCGGTCGTCATCAAGCGGCCTGGAACGCGCTTGACGTGGGGCAGCGGGCGGAACTGCTGCTGATCGACACCGACCGGCACGATGTGCAGCGTGTCGGGGTGCACGTGCATCTGGGCGACGATGTCCTTCTTCGAGTTCTCCGACACCGTGAGGTGGCGCGGCAGCCGGCGCGCAACGTGCATTTGCATGCCTAAGAAGCCGTACCAACGGCGGAGCGTGAGCCGGCGGTTGAGTGACGTCGCATCCGCGAGCTCGAAGATCGCGGTCGACCGTGATCGGGTGGTGCAGCGTGTGCACGAACGGCCAGCCGTCGCGCAGAAAGCCGAGCAGCCCGCGCCCGAGGCACTGATTGTCGTGGATCAGGTCGAACTCGGCGCGGCGGTCGCGCAGCAGCTTGTAGACGCGGCGACTGAACGCATAGGGCTCGGGGAATCCGGCGCCGGCCATGATGCCGAATTCCTGGACGTCCTCGACGGTCCGGAACTCGTGCGGCCACGGAACACGAAAGGGGTTCTCGCGCCGGTATAGGTCGAGGCTCGGGATCTTCTCGAGCACCACCGGGCTGTCGGCGACCGGCCAGGGCTGCCCCGCGAGCATCGTGACGTGGTGTCCCAGCTCGGTGAGCTCACGGGTGACGTGCCGGCTGTAGACGCCCTGCCCCCCGCAGTGCGGGTTCCCGCGGTAGATGAGGAACGCGACACGAAGCGGGCGCGAGAGGGCGGATGCGGTGTTGGCCATGAAGGGACCAGGATGGAGGGAGGGCCGCGCCGGCCGCAAGCCGCCCCAAGGAGGGTCGCCGTGGTGTCGAGTTCGATCTCACCTTCGATGCTGAGCCAGTCACATTCCGTGACCGACCCTCGGTGGTCCCCCTCGGGCGTTCGCCTGGCGTGGATCGACAGCTTCGACGGCCGCGGCGACCTCGTCGTCGTCCCGACCGATGACACGGGCCCACCCGTCGTCGTGACCGGCGAGTGCGGCGTGGGCGGCGGATTCTGCTGGGCGTCCGATGACGAGTTGGTCGTGGCGGCCGCCGACGGCCGGCTCGTGCTCGTCGACGCGTGCGGTGGTGTGGTCCGCGTGCTTGCTCGCGATGGCCAGCGCGTTCGGACCGGCGGTGTCGGTGCGCGGCGATATCGCGTGCGGCATCGAACGTGACGACGCGTGCGATGTCGTCATCGTGTCGATCGACGGCACCGAGTGGCCGCAACGCGTGTCGCACACGGACTACACGTGGGATCCGTCGTGGTCGCCCGACGGCCGCGAGCTCGCATGGCACGAGTGGACGCTTCCCGACATGCCATGGGACGCGTCGCGCATCGTCGTGCGCGACGACGACGGCAAGACGCGCGTGGTCGCGGACAGCGCCCGGCTGCGGGCAGCCGCGCTTCTCCTCCGATGGTGCCCATCTCGCATACGTGCGCGAGCACAAGCTCTGGGTCGATGACGCGCCCTTGCTCGACGAGCAATGCGAACATGCAGAACCGTCGTGGGGTCCCGGGCAGCGATCGTTCGCGTGGTCACCGGACGGCAGTGAGCTGGCGTGGTGTCGCAACGAGGACGGCTTCGGCCGGCTCGTGATCGGTGCGCCCGGTCGCAAGTCGGCACGCGAGCTGTCCAAGGGCTGGCACCGCAGCCTCGACTGGGGAGTGCCGGGAATCGTGTGCGCACGATCGGGCGCGGTAACGCCCACGCAGATCGTCGTCCTCGCCGCGAACGGTTCTGCGCGGCACGGCATCGCACGGGGGCCGGTCGGGGGCTTCGAACGCACGCCGCTCGTCGAGCCCAAGCTGGTCTCGTGGAAGTCAGGAAGTGCAACGGTGCACGGACTGCTCTGGCGACCCGCGGCGCCCCCGCCCGGTTCGGCCCGACGGCTCCTGATGCACGTGCACGGCGGGCCGACCGGCCAAGCCCTCGCCGACTGGAACCCGCGCGTGCAGTACTTCGTGCAGCGAGGCTGGACCGTGCTGCAACCGAACTACCGCGGGTCGACTGGCTACGGCGACGACTACCGGCGCGCGCTCGAAGGGAAGTGGGGCGAGCTCGACACCGACGACGTCGCGGCCGGGATCCGGCACACGGTGCGCGAAGGGTGGGGCGACGCGGGCCTCGTCGCGCTGATGGGAGGAAGCGCCGGCGGGCTCACCGTGCTGAATGTGGCCGCCCGGCACCCGGACCTCGTCGCGGCAGTGGTCGCGCTCTACCCGGTCACCGATCTCCTCGCGCTCGACGCCACCACGCATCGGTTCGAGTCGGGCTACAACTCCCGGCTCGTCGGCGCGCTCCCCGAGACACACGATCGGTACATCGCGAACTCGGCGATCACGCACACGTCGAAGATCACGGCACCGGTGCTGCTGCTCCACGGCACCGATGACAAATCCGTGCCGCCGGTGCAGTCAGCCGACGTCGAAGACGCGTTGCGGCGCGCCGGTACCCCTGTGGAGCGACACGTCTATGACGGCGAAGGCCACGGCTGGCGTCGCGCGGAAACCGTCGCTGACGAGCTCGACCGCACCGACTCGTTCCTCGCTCGCCGATTGGGATGACCGACCTCGCGTACCAAGGTCCCAAGCGCGCCGATTGCGCGGTGCTGCTCGCGCACGGCGCCGGCGCCGACATGCATGCCGCGGCGCTCACCACCGTGGCGGACGCGCTCGCCGCGGCGAAGATCCCGTCGTTGCGCTTCAACTTCCCCTACAAGGCAGCGGGTCGACGCAGTCCCGATCGGCCGCCCGTGCTCGAAGCCGCGGTGCGCGCCGCCGCGGCGGAGCTCGCGACGCACACGAAGCTTCCCGTCGACCGGGTTGTGCTGGGCGGCCGGTCAATGGGCGGACGCATCGGCTCGATGGTTGCGGCGCAGGACGGCGCCCTCGGCGTCGTGCTGCTCGGCTATCCGTTGCATCCGCCGGGGAAGGCCGACCAGCTGCGCGTCGAGCACTTCCCGAAGCTGACGATGCCGGTGCTGTTCGCCAGCGGCACCCGCGACGCGTTCGGCACGCCCGACGAGCTGAAGCGACAGGCCAAGAAGATCAGGGGCCGGGTCAGCTTCCATTGGATCGAAACCGGCGACCACGGGTTCAAGCCACTGAAGGCGAGCGGCCTGACTCCGGCCGTCGCACTGGCCGGCGTGGCCGACGCCGTCGTCGACTTCGTTGCGAGCCTTCCAGCCTCCACCTGAGAGACTTGTGTCGTGCGGGTCGAGCGCTGGTTCGCGTTCATGGACCTTTCCGGGTTCACGTCATTCGGCGACGAGTTCGGAGACGACGCATCGGTGCGTGTCCTCACGTTGTTCCGGAGCGCAGTGCGCCAGATCGCCACGGATTTCGGTGTCCGCATCGCGAAGTGGCTCGGTGACGGCTGCATGCTCGTGTCGGTCGAGCCGCGACAGCTTGTCGGCGCGGTGTGCAAGCTCGAAGCGCTCGCGCACGATCTCGAGCTCCCGCTGGCGTTGCACGGCGGATGCGCCGGAGGTGCAGTCATCCTGCTCGAAGGCGACGACTACACCGGGCGGTGCGTGAACCTCGCCGCCCGGCTCGCGACGACTGCTCGCGCCCACGAGATCCTTGCTCCCGTCGATCTCGAGCAGTACGTGCCTGACGGCACGCCGGTTGAGGCGGCCGGGATGATCTCGGTTGCCGGGCTGCACGATCCCGTGGAGGTCATCCGGTTCGGCTGCGCCGCCAATCATGCGAGCGATACCGTGCCCGCATGAACTATGAAACGCTCCAGTTCGAGCGAGACGGCTACGTCGGCTGGCTGCGAATGAACCGCCCCGAAAAGTTGAACTCGTTCACGGTCCAGATGTGGCGCGAGATGGCAGCGATCGGCCACGAGTTGCGCGACGATCCCGAGCTGCGTGCGCTCGTGGTCATCGGCAACGGGCACGCGTTCTCCTCCGGGATCGACACGAGCGTGTTCACCGGGGGTGGCGCCGACTCGATCGAGGAAGGTGACGGCGCCGGCACGCGTCACCGCGACCCGACCGTCGACGGCATTCTGCGCACGCAGGATGCGTACTCGTGGCTCGAGCAGGCGCGCTACCCCACGATTGCGGCGGTCCGCGGGTATGCGCTCGGCGCCGGATTGCAGTGCGCACTCGCGTGCGACATCCGCGTGTTCGCGCGCGGCACGTCGGTTGGATTGCTCGAGCACAAGTACGGGATCCTTCCCGACCTTGGCGGGACGCAGCGGCTCCCGCGCATCGTTGGTCCCGGCAAGGCGAAGGAAATGATCTGGACCGCGGCGCGCATCGATGCCGAGGAAGCCTTTCGCATCGGCCTGTGCGAACGCCTCGTCGATGACGACGCGCTCGACGGCGAAGTCACCGCGCTTGCTTCGGAAATCGCCGCGCAACCGCCGCTCGCGGTCCAGGGCGCGAAGCGCGCCGTGGAGACGGCCAGCCGCCTGCCCGTTGCCGATGGTCTGGTCGTCGAAGCCGAGGAGCAAGCCGTGTGCCTGCGCTCCGACGACATGCGCGAGGCAATCACCGCGTTCGTCGAGAAGCGCCAACCCAACTACTCGGGCAAATAAGCTCTTTAGCCATGACGCGTTTCCGTGTCCGTGCAAACGGACCGCTCGAGGGCGTCGTCCACGTTTCTGGCGCGACGAAGAACTCGGGCCTCAAGCAGATGGCCGCCGCGTTGCTCGCGCCCGGCAAGACGACGTTGCGCAACATGCCCGCCGTGCGCGATCTCGATGTGATGATCGATCTCCTGCGCGTGGCCGGCGCACAGGTGGAGCAGCCGGCACCGGACGTCGTGACGATCGACGCGTCGGCCGACCTCGTTCCGGAGGCGCCGTACGAGCTCGTCACCCGGATGCGGGCGTCGTTCAACGTGCTCGGTCCGATGCTCGCCCGCTGCGGCCAAGCACGCGTCGCGCTGCCCGGCGGCGACAACATCGGGAGCCGCAAGGTTGACATGCATCTGCGCGGGCTCGCGGCAATGGGCGCCGAGGTCCAGGTCGCGCACGGCTATGTGCACGCACACGCTGACCTGCTGCACGGCGCCCGGGTCGTGCTCGAGTTCCCGAGCGTCGGGGCGACCGAGAACCTCATGTGTGCCGCGGTGCTCGCCAAGGGCACGACGGTGATCGAGAACGCCGCGCGCGAGCCCGAGGTCACCGATCTCGCGGCGTTCCTCGACCGCATGGGCGCCCAAGTCGTGGGCGCCGGTACGTCGACGATCGAGATCGAAGGCGTCGAGCAGCTCTCACCGGCCGACAGTGCGATCATCTGCGACCGTGTCGAAGCGGGCACGCTGTTGATGGCGTGCGGGATGACGGGCGGCGAGATCGAGCTGGTCGGCATCCGCCCCGAGCACCTCGAGATCGTCGTGATGAAGCTGTGCGAGATGGGCATGCGGATCTCGCCGACCAGCGACGGCTTGTGGGCCAAGGGCCCGCGCGGGCGCCTGCGCGCCGTCGACATCGCAACCCTGCCGCATCCCGGCTTCGCCACCGACTTCATGCCGCTTGCCGTCGCGCTGATGGCGACCGCCGACGGCAGCGCAATCGTCACCGAAAACGTGTACGACGGTCGTTTCCAGTTCGTCGACGAGCTCGCGCGTATGGGCGCCGACGTCCGTACCGAAGGACGCCACGCGATCGTTCGGGGTGTCGACCGGCTCTCGGGTGCGCCCGTACGCGCCTCGGACGTTCGGGCCGGCGCCGCGCTCGTCCTGGCCGGACTGGTGGCCGAGGGCGAGACCACGGTCTTCGACGGCGAGCACGTCGAGCGCGGGTATTCCGACCTGCCCGCCCAGTTGCGGGCGCTGGGCGCCGATATCGACCGCCTGGAGTAGCGCTTTCCTTCCCGTGAGGGAACAGGCGCGATACTGAAGGCGTTGACGTCCCTGTCGACCGATCTACCTGGAGACGGAGCACGCCGCATGGCACTGGATCTCGCAAGCATGGAAGAGGGCATCATCGAGGCCATCGAAGCAATCCGTCCCGCGCTGCAGAGCGACGGTGGCGACATCGTCTTCCAGGGTGTCGACGAGGATGGCGTCGTCAGTGTTGCGCTCGTCGGTGCGTGCGGTACGTGCCCCGTCTCGATGATGACGCTGAAGGCCGGTGTCGAGCGCATCATCATGGATCGAGTACCGGGCGTGACCGAGGTCATCGCCGCCGAATAGGCGTTTCCGTGACGACCCGGCTTGTTCTCGTGCGCCACGGTGAGGCGCGTGCGGGCGTCGACCGAGTGATCGGTGGTCCGATCGGTTGCAAGGGTTTGACCGACACCGGACGTCATCAGGCGGAGCAATTGCGCGACCGGCTCGGCCGTACCGGAGAAGTCGTTCCCGACGTGCTTCTCGCCAGCACGTTGCCGCGCGCTATCGAGACTGCCGAGATCGTGAGCAGCGCATTCTCGGCCCGCGAGGTCACGACCGATTGCGACTATTGCGAGCTGCATGTCGGCGAGTGCGATGGGCTGACCGTCGACGAGTACGAACGCCGCTACGGCAACATCGACGCGTTTGATCCCGAGAAGCCGATGTCACCCGGAGGCGAGAGCCCGCGCACGTTCGACGAGCGCGTCCGGCGGGCAACGACGGCGCTCGTCGAGAAGTACCGCGATCAGAGTGTGATGCTGTTCACGCATGGCGGCTTCGTGTTCGCGGCGACGATGTTCCTCCTCGAAGCGCCCGGCATTCACGCGCGCCGCGAGTTCTGGCACCCACCGAAGAACACGTCGCTCACGGTGTTGATCGGCGGCGATCCGGACGCGCGCTGGCTGCTCGACCGGTACAACGACGCCGCGGACCTGACGGACTAGGTTCCGACCCGATGCGCGAGGACCCGGCAGCGCTCGTCGACAGCGCACTCGCGGGCGACCGGCGAGCGATCGCCAAGGTGCTGTCGCTCGTCGAACAGGGCGGTGAGGGTGCGCGGGTCGCGCTCGCGATGTTGCACGGACGGACGGGACGCGCGTGGTCGGTCGGGATCACCGGCGCGCCCGGGTCGGGCAAGTCGACGCTCACCGATCAGCTCGTGATCCGTCTGCGCGCCGACGGCGGCGAAGTCGGTGTGCTCGCCGTCGACCCCAGCAGCCCGTTCAGCGGTGGCGCGATCCTGGGCGATCGCGTCCGTATGCAGCATCACACCGACGACGCCGGTGTCTTCATCAGGTCGATGGCAACTCGCGGGCACCTCGGCGGGCTCGCGCTGGCGACGCCGCAAGCGGTCCGTGTCCTCGACGCGGTGGGCAAGGCGTGGATCGTGATCGAGACCGTGGGTGTGGGCCAGGTCGAGGTCGAGGTCGCCGGGCACGCCGACACGACCGTCGTGGTCGTGAACCCGGGCTGGGGTGATTCCGTGCAGGCCGCCAAAGCCGGTCTCCTCGAGATCGCCGACATCTTCGTGGTGAACAAGGCCGACCGCCCGGGCGCGGCCGACGCGGTCCGCGACCTCGCGGGGATGCTCGAGCTCTCCGGCGATCGCGGTTGGCGGCCACCGATTGTGCAGACGGTCGCGACGACCGGAGATGGCGTCGACGAGCTGTTCGACGCGATCACCGCCCACCGCATGCACCTGGAATCGAGCGGCGAGGCCGACGCGCGGCGGCGCGCTCGCCTGCGCGAGGAGCTGCGCGGGCTCGTTGCGGCGCACATGCAGGAGCGCGCCGACGCGGTGTGCAGTGGCCCGGGTTTTGACGCGGTCGTCGACGAGGTCGCGGGCGCGCACGCGTGACCCGTACTCGGCCGCCGACGCGCTCTTGCGGGGATAGTCGTGCACCCGCTGCGCGCGCTGCTCGACGAGGCGGCGCGCGGCCATTACCCGCCGGCCGACGGCGGGTTCGACGTCTTGCCTCCGCCCGACGGGCGGGCCGATGTGATGCTCGGCTTCACCGCCCATTTCGTGCTGGCGGCGCCGATCGACGCGGCCGAGGTCGCGGCCCGGGTGCCGGAGGGCGACTTCTCGGTGCCGCTGTCGGCGTCGTTCCTGATGTGGATCGCCGAGCAGCTCGGTTCGCGCCCGGGAACATTCGACGCGTTGCTGTGCGCGATCGGCACCGACGAAGGTCCACCGTCCTGGCTGCGCGAGGTCGAGGGCTTCGACCATCCGCGCGTCGAGCGCGCCAGTCGCTACCGCACCGACATGCATTTGTTTGCAACCGAGGATCGCGGCGGTGTGCTGATCGTGGGGCGCGGCATCTGCGGGCGCTGGGAGATCGGCTACGAGGTCGCACCCGAGGCGCGCGACGCCGGGCTCGGGCGCCGCCTCGTGAGGGCCGCACGCGGACTCGTACCCGCCGGCGAGCCGGTGTGGGCACAAGTCGCACCGGGCAACGCCGCGTCGATGCGGTCGACGATCGCAGGCGGCTTCGTACCGGTCGCGGCCGAAGTGCTGTTCCCACGACCACAGTAGGTTTCTCCCATGCCCGACCTTGTCGTGACCGCACCGCCGGAAGACGGCGTCGTGGTGGTGCGTCTGCAGAACCCGCCGATGAACGCGTTGTCGCAAGCGCTGCTCCGACGACTGCGAGACACCATGCAGAAGCTCGGGGCCGATGAGACGGTGAAGGCGATTGTCGTGGCGGGTGGGGAGAAGGCCTTCGCGGCCGGCGCCGACATCTCCGAGTTCGGTGGTCAGGAGGCGGCGCGCGCGATCTCGCAAAGTTTCCGTGAGGCGTTCGACGCGATCGCGGCGATCCCGCGTCCCGTCATTGCCGCCATCCGGGGCTACGCGCTCGGCGGCGGGCTGGAGCTCGCCATGACGTGCGACTTCCGAGTGGCGGGGGAGACCGCGCGACTCGGTCAGCCCGAGATTCTGCTCGGCATCATTCCCGGCGCGGGCGGCACGCAGCGGCTGACGCGCCTGGTCGGGCCCGCACGCGCCAAGGAGATCATCTGGAGCGGCCGCCAGGTGCGCGCGGAAGAGGCGCACGCGATCGGTCTGGTGGATCGCGTGGTCGCGCCGGGCGAAGAGGTCCACGCCGCGCTCCATTGGGCAACGGAACTCGCCAAGGGGCCTGTCGTTGCGATCGGTCTCGCCAAGCGCGTCATAGACGACGGCTTGGGTCGTCCGCTCGCCGACGGTCTCGACCTCGAACGGGAGGCGTTCGTCGAGGTGTTCGGAACCGAGGACGCGCGCACCGGCGTGCAATCGTTCCTCGCCGACGGCCCCGGCAAGGCGAAGTTCGTCGGGCGGTAGACGTGCTCTTCCTGATCGTTGTGCTCGTGCTCGGCGTGGTCGTCGTCGCGGGCATCTTCCTCCTCGGGCTGTGGCTCGGCACTCGGTCGCGTCGCGACGAGCCGGCGATTGCGCCGGCAACGCCGCAACCCGCGCCCGCGACGACGACATCGCCTCCCGCGTCGCCGTTCACTGCAATCGCGCCCGCGCAGCTCCCGAAGTTCGCCGATGTCGGCGGCATGACCGAGTTGAAGGCGGAGCTGAGCGACACGTTCGCGTTGCTGCTCGCCCAATCCGACCAGTCGAGCGCGTACCGCGTCGCGTGGAACGGCGTGCTGCTCTATGGACCACCGGGCGTCGGCAAGACGCTGATCGCCCACGCGACGGCCGGGGAGTTCGGCCTCACGCTGGTGCCCGTTACGGCCGGCGACCTGCTTGCGGCGACGCGCGGCGAGAGTGCACGCAACGTGGACGCGGCCTTCGACTTCGCACTCGCGCACCAACCGGCGCTGCTGCTCTTCGACGAGTTCGACGCGATCGCACGCCGCCGCGAGGACACGTCGGACCTGAAACAGCGAGCTGTCGTCGGTGCGCTGGTCGCGGGCTTGGAGCGCACGCGCGACGCGCGTGGGTTGGTGGTGATGGCTGCGACCATCGATGTCGACGATCTCGATCGGGCGGTGATCCGTCCCGGCCACTTCGATCGACACATCCGTGTTGACCTTCCCGACCGGGACGCGCGGGAGGCGATCTTCCGCACCTGCCTGGCCGGGCTGCCGGCCGAGCCCGGCCTGGACATCGGTGAGCTCGCGCGTCGTTCGGAGGGCATGACCCCTGCCGCGATCGCGCATTCCGTGCGCGCGGCCGCCCTCGAGGCGTTCTCGCAGGCACGCCGCACCGACGCGCACGTCGTGCTCAGCGATGCGCTGCTGCTCGCGAGCCTGCATCGCGGCGGCGAGGACCGGCCGACGGTTGAGGATCACACGTGGGACACGGTGATCCTCCCGGCGCAGACCAAGGCGCAACTGCAGGAACTGCAATACCTGCTCGAAGACCCGGACGCCGCGATCAACATCGGCATCGAACCGCCGAGCGGTGTGCTGCTCACCGGTCCGCCCGGCAACGGCAAGACGACGATCGCGAAGGTCCTGGCCGCCCAAGCCCGTTGTTCGTTCTATCCGGTGTCCGCGGCCGACATCACGAGCAAGTGGTACGGCGAGTCGGAGGAGAATATCGCGCGCCTGTTCGAACGCGCCCGCGAGAACCGGCCGTCGATCATCTTCATCGACGAGCTCGACGGTCTCGCGCCTCGCCGTGGGGAGATGAATGACGCAACCGATCGCGTGCTCGGAGAGTTGCTCTCCGAGATCGACGGGATGAACGGCCAGCGAGGTGTGCTGGTGATCGGCGCGACGAACCGCGCCGACCAGATCGATCCCGCGCTGCTGCGCGGTGGCCGCCTCTCGCGCACGATCACGGTTCCCCTCCCCGACGAGGAGGCCCGGCTCGCGTTGTTGCGTCTGTTCAGCGCCAAGATGCCGCTCGACCACGCCGACCTTCCCGGTCTGGCTGCCGTCACCGACGGCTGGAGCGGCGGCGACCTCCGCGCGCTCTGCCAGGAGGCCGCATTGCTCGCGCTCGTGGCTGCACGGGAGCGCGGCGAGCAGGTTCGAGTCGTCACCCAAGTCGACTTCGAGCGCGCGCTCGAACAGCCGTTGAGCCGCTAGTGGGCACTAGGGCGCCAGCGCGCGCAGCGTTTCGCTGATCGTGGCGCGGCGATCCTCGCCCCACGGAATCGCGAACACGATCGGCACCTCGACGCCGTTGTCGACATAGGCCTGCACCGCGGCGCGCACATGGTCGGGGTCGCCCATGATCTGTATGGCGTCCACCCACTCGTCACTGATCGCCGCCAGCGCGCCGTCCCGGTCGCGTGCCGCCCAGCGGTTCTGGAAGGTCCGCACCTCGTCGAAGTACCCACCCCGCTCGAACTGGGCGGCGTACGCGGGCACGACCGCGTAGTTCAGGAGGTCGCGGCGTGCGAGGTCGGCGTACCGGTCGCGGTCGGTCACCGCGCAGTGCACGTACGCGAACACTCGCGCGTCTCCACCCTCGCGCACGCGCTCGACACACCACGGCACGAGGGTTGCGGGCAGGTAGTTCAGCAGTACTGCATCCGCAAGCTCGCCGCCGAGACGGAGCATCTGCTTGTTGAGCGCGGCGAGCGCGATCTTGGGCTGCCGGTCGCCGAGCTTCACGCCGAGCCGGAAGCGCTTCACGGAGTAGAACTCGCCTTCGAACGTCACGGTCTCGCCCGTGAGGCATTCGCGCAACAGCGTGAGGAACTCGCGCACCTGTGCGATCGGCCGCTCGGTGTAGCCGGCACCGTGCCACTGCCCGGCAACTGCCGGCGACGAGATGCCGACACCGAGATAGACCTCGCGGTCGCCGGCCAGCTGTTGCAACGTTGCCGCGGCCATCGCGTGCAACGGCGGCGTGCGCAGTTGGAGCGCGAGCACACCCGTGCCGAGCCCCGCGCGCTTCGTCACCTGGCTGATCGCACCGAGCAGCGCCATGCTCTCCGCGGCGTTGGCTTCGGCCGCCCAAATCGAGGCGTACCCGAGCTCGTCGGCTTCGCGCGCGACGTCGAGCGACAGCGGTGCACCGAGCGTCTGCAACCCGGCAACGCTCATCCCGAGCTCGGTCATGCTTCTCCGGTCTCGACGAGGTGCTTCAGGCCGCGGAGGTTACGGCGCCAGATCCCGCGGAGCACAGGCCAGGCCGCGACTGCGCCCACCGGGCCACCCATCCACCACGGGAAGTGCAGCTGCTCGCTCCAGGTGAAGCGTGTGCGGCCGCCGGGCCGCCGGCGCAGCGTGAACCGGCCGCGACCCGACACCACGCCATGGTGTTCGATGCCCATCGTCTTGGCGGGCGTCCACTCGGTGACCACCATGCGGTCGACGAGCCGCAGCGGCCCAACTTTCGTCCGGCAGTCGAACGCGGTGCCGACACCTCTGGTCTGCTTGCCGGTGAACGTGATCGCCACCGCGTCGGCCATCCAGTCGACGTGTCGTTCGATCGGTTCGAGTGTTCGCCAGACCTGCGCCGGGGGAGCGTCGATCGTGATGCCGACGCGAACCCTCATGCTTGTCCGCTCTCGGCGCTGCGCGCCGGGCCGCTCTGGCCCCGCCTCCCTGCTCGGCCGGGTACCGGCCTCGCGGCCGCTCGGCTCATGCCCCGCGGAGTGCGGCGGCGGCGTCGGCGGGCGGGACGATGTTCACCCACATGCCGGTCCCGAACTCGAAGCCCGCGATCACCGTCAGCCGGGGGATCACATCGACCCACCAATGGAAGGGACCCGTGTGATCGCGCGGCGCGGTCTCGAACACGAGGTTGTAGTCGACGTCGCCCAGCAATCGGTGGAGCCGCGAGACCGTGCCGTGCAATCCGGCCGCGACCGCATGCGTCTCTTCGTCGGTCGCCTCGTCGAACCGAGGTCCGCCCTCCTCGAGGGCAACTCGCGTGAAGAGCGGCGAGATCGACGCCCGCGGACACCACACCCTGACGTCGCCGTCGTCGACGAGGTTCTCTTGATTGCGGCTGAACGCGTCGACGGTGAACCCCTTCACTCTTGCCTCGACCTTCGGCGGCACGAAGTCGAGCGCGACGAGCTGGGCGTGCGGGTGCTGGATGGACGCGCCCGCGGCCTTACCGTGGTTCACGAACGGCTGCGCGTACGCAAGGCCGCGCTCCAGATGGAACCGGGCCCGGTCACGGAGCGAGAGCAGCACCTCGTAGCAATCTTCGACCGACAGCACACCAAGGTCGGCGTGGTGTTGCGGGGAGAGGACCACGACTTCGTGCGCGCCCGCCACGCCGTCGCCGACGATCGGGTACTTGTTGGGCACGACCCGAACGCGCCAGCCACTCGTCTCGGGCTTCCCCGGGCCGGTGCGCGCGACTTCCGGCGGCGTTTCGAGCTCGTTGCCTGAACAGAACGGGCAGCTCTCGACCCGGGGCGGCACTGGGTCGCGCTCGAACGCGGAACGTGTCCGGCCGCTGGGCCCGGCCGGGCGCGAGGATCACGCGATCGCCGGTGAGCTCATCGACGAGCAGCTCCTGCATCAGGGGTCAGGGTAGGGCTCTCAGCCGCCTACCCTGGACACCGCATGGCGGTCCGTTTTGTGATCATCGGTGGCGGCCCCGGTGGGAACACCGCGGCGACCGTCGCGGCGTCCCTCGGCGCCGAAGTCACGCTCATCGAGCGCGACATCATCGGCGGCGCCGCGCACCTCTGGGACTGCATCCCGAGCAAGGCGATGATCGCGACCGGCAACGAGCTCACCGAGCTGGCGCATGCCCATGTCATGGGGCTCGACGCAACCGGTCGCCTCGACGTCCCGGCGTTGCGCGACCGAGTCACCAATATGGAGGCGACCCTGCGCGACGGGGTCACCAGCCTGCTCGAATCGCAAGGCGTGCGTTTGCTGCGGGGCACCGCGCGGCTCACCAGCGCGTACACGGTCGCGGCCGACGTTGATGAAGGCACCGTCGAGCTCGAGGCAGACGCGATCCTGCTGTCGACGGGTTCGCGACCGCGCGTTCCCGAGTGGGCCGCGATCGACGGCGAACGCGTGCTCACCACGCGCCAGGCGTATCCGCCGCCCGAGATCCCCGAGCATCTCGTCGTGATCGGTTCCGGCGTCACCGGCGTCGAGTTCACGCACATGTTCAGCGCGCTCGGGTCGCAAGTGTCGTTGATCGTGTCGCGTCAGCAGGTGCTCCCCGCGAAGGATCCGGAGGTCGCGGCCGTCCTCGAAGCTGAGTTCCTGCGTCGAGGGGTGAAGCTGTTGAAGGGTGCGCGCGCCACGGCGATCGGGCGTGAGGACGACAAGGTGTTCATTGCGTGTGACGACGGTCGCGCGGTCGACGGTTCGCACGCGCTGTTGTGCATCGGATCGGTTCCCAATGTCGAGGGCCTGGGTCTCGAGGGTGCCGGCGTCGAGGTCGACGACCGCGGCTATGTGCCCGGGAATCGCCACTGCCAGACCAACATCCCGCACATCTATTCGGCCGGCGATGTCTCAGGACGGCTCCCGCTGTCGTCGGTTGCGGCGATGCAAGGTCGCAAGATCGCCGAGCACGTCATGGGCCTGACGGCGCGCGCACACCGGCATCTCGACTACGACAAGGCGTCCCAGGCGATCTTCACCGACCCGGAGATCGCCGAGGTGGGCGTCGCCGAGGCCGAGGCGTTCGCCGCCGGCCGCAAGCTGCGCGTGACCAAGGTGCCGTTCTCGGCGAATCCCAAGGCGCTGATCAACGGCGACACCCGCGGCTTCGTGAAGATCCTCAGCGATCCCGCGACCGGTGTGGTGCTCGGAGGCGCGATCGTCGGTCGCAACGCGGCCGAGCTGATCTCGGTGATTGCGATCGGAGTCACCAACCACTTGAAGGTCTCCGACATCGTCGATTCGCTGCTCGTGCATCCCGCGCTTGCCGAGTCGCTCGCCGACGCCGCGTACTGACGCTCAGCCGTTCTCGTTGCCGCAAGCGTAGGCGGTGGTCGTCGCCGGCCAACCGTCTTGCTCGACGTCGAAGCCGTCGACCTTGACCGCGCGCGTCACTGTCAAACCGAACGAGTTCCTCGCGCGAACACGAATCTCCCGAGTGCGGTCGCCGGTGGAATCGTTCTGACAGTCAAAGCTGTCGAATCGGACGGTGACTTCGATTGTCTCGTCAGGATCGAGCGTCTGCGGAAGCGGCGTCAGTACGTGCGTGGCACCAAACATTGATTGCGACGCGTCGACCGCGCGGACCTGCGTTGACGTCCAGCCTTCGTTGTGAATGCGGAACGCGACCGTGAACGCACGCTTGTCCGGTCCCCAGTGCGAGAGCTCCGCGTTCAGGCGCGGGGCGACGACGCCGCTTTCGGAGAGCAGCACGATGCCGACGAGCACCACCGCGATCACGAGCACGATCAACGCGGTCTGCCAGCGCGGGCGACGGGGCGGCACCAGAAGGTTGATGAGCTCGTCGTCGGTGACGCTTGTCGCCGCCGAAACTGCTTCTTGCGTTCCTTCCATGTCTGTCATATTGTCCTAGGACATTGGTACAGTCAAGCGGAATCAGCAAGGTGAGACGAGAGAAGAATGAGGAGCGGGCGATGCTGTTGACGCTGTTCTTGTCGGTGGCGCTCGTGAGCCTGTTCGCAGTGCACTTCCTGCGCAAGGCGTACGACGACGTGCATCCCGACGACATCGCCGCGCTGCATGTGCTCTCCGGGACGCCGGCCCGGCCCTCGACCGACCGGTTGTTCGCGGCGTACCTCTCCCGGGCGCGCCGTTACCGCACGAGTTGGAGCGTGGTCGGTTGGCTCGGTGGCGTCGTGCTCGCCCTCGGCCTTCGCGATTCCCAAGCTCTCTACGGCAACCCCGTAATCATGGGCCCGATCGGGTATTTCGCGGGAGCGATCGTTGCCGAGCTCCATCATCTTCGTCGTCGTGGACACGGGGTGCGGACGGCATCGCTGGCGCCGCGGCATCTCGCGGACTACGCCCCGGCGCACCAGCAGCGCCTGTTGCGCGCGCTCATCCTGGTGATGGCCGCGGTCGTCGGCGTCGGCTTGGTGCTGAACGCGACCAATGAGTCGCAGATCCACCGGGACCCGCCCTTTCCGCCGACCGTCGTGCGCGAGGCCAGGAGCCTCTGGGTCCCGTTGCTCGTGTTGGGCGCATTGGCGCTCGCGGTCTGGATCATCGTCGAGCGGACGGAACGCGTGGTCGTGCAGCGTCCGCGCCCGGCGATGCCCGACGAGCTCGCGGAGGGCGACGATGCGATCCGTGCCACTTCGGTTCAAACGCTCGCGTTGGGCGGCGCCGGCTTCCTGGCCTTGCTCATCAGTACGGCGGTCCTCGTCATCGGTAACGGCGTGACGAGCCACGACGTGCAGCCGGTGACGTTCTTTTGCTGGCTCGCGCTGTTCGTGCTGGCGCTCCGGCTCTTGTTCCGCGCCCGGCGCCTGGTCTGGCCGGCGCGGAAGCTCGAGGTGGACGGAGCGCCGGTTTGATCCTGCGAGTTGATCCGAGCTCCGCGGTGCCCGTGTACGAGCAACTGCGCGTGCAGATCACGAACATGGCCGCGGCGGGAACACTGGCGCCGGGCGCGCAGCTGCCGACGATCCGCCAGCTCGCCTCGGACCTCGGGCTCGCCAAGGGGACGGTCAGCAAGGCATACGACGAGCTGTTTCGGGCGGGTGTCGTCACGAGCGACGGCCGGCGCGGGACGCATATTGCCGAACGGGGCGCGGCAGAAATCACGCGGCGCGAGGCCAATGCCCAGCTTCTCGTCGCGGCCGAGCAGTATGCGATCCTCGCCCGGCAGCTCAGCGTCGACGACGACGCGGCGCGTTCGACTCTCGATCGAGCGCTCCAACGCCTGCCGAGGCGCTGAACCGCGCGAGACTTCTCGAATGCGCGCACTCGTCACTGGAGGAGCGGGCTTCGTCGGGAGTCATCTCGCCGATTCGTTGCTTGCGCGGGGAGACGGTGTGCTCGGCGTCGACTGCTTCACCCCGTACTACGGGCGCGCTGCGAAGGAAGGCAATCTTGCCGGCGCGAGTGCCGATCGACGGTTCGAGCTCGTCGAAGCCGACTTGCGCACGTGCGAGATCGCGCCACTGCTCGACGGCGTCGATGTCGTGTTCCACCAGGCCGCGCAAGCGGGAGTGCGGCTCTCGTGGTCGGACGGCTTCGTCGACTATGTCGGCCACAACGTGCTCGCCACACAACGCCTGCTCGAAGCCGTGCATTCGGCCCGGCCGTCCGCGCGCGTCGTCTACGCGTCGTCCTCGTCCGTGTACGGCAACCAACCGCGCTATCCCACACGCGAGGCGGACCTGCCGAGGCCGTACTCGCCCTACGGTGTCACCAAGCTCGCGGCCGAGCACCTCTGTGGTCTCTATGCCGAGAACTGGGGCCTGCACACGGTGTCGCTGCGTTACTTCACGGTGTTCGGGCCGCGGCAGCGCCCTGACATGTCGATCTTCCGGTTGTGCGAGGCCGCGCTCTCCGGCGGCGAGTTCCCGCGGTTCGGCGACGGCAACCAGGTGCGGGAGTTCACGTACGTCGACGACATCGTGCGCGGCAACCTTGCTGCGGCCGATGCCGACATCGCGCCGGGCACGCCGCTGAACCTCGCCGGCGGCGCCGAGATCACGCTGAACGAGCTCATCGCGCTGGTCGGCGACCTCGGCGGAGCACCAGTGAAGATCGACGAGCAAGCGGCCCAGGCCGGAGATGCGTTTCGCAACGGTGGTGCGATCGACCGCGCGCGGGAGGTTCTCGGATGGGAGCCGCGTGTCAGCTTGCGCGACGGTGTCGACGCCCAGCTCGCGTGGCACCGCTCACGCGGTGAGCTCACCCCGTAACACGGTCGTCGCGCGGCCGGTCAGCAGTGCCCGGTCACCCTTGCGCAGCACCGTCAGCTCACCGCCGCGCTCCGACGCCTGGGAGGCGCGCGAACTCATCCTTCCCGAGACGCGGTCCCCAGTACGCAACCAGCACGCAGTGCATGGACCCCGTGACCGGATCTTCGTCGATCCCGACGCGGGGCGCGAAGCACCGCGAGACGATGTCATGGGCGGCGTCGTCATCGGCGCGCGCCGTGACATAGACCCCGCGGACGTCGACGAGCCCGCGGAGCCGCCCGAAGTCGGGCGCGAGCTTGCGCACGGTCGCGGCTTGGGCGACCACGCACATGAAGAAGTCGCCGTCGGTACGCAAGAATTCGATGGGTTCGATGCCGAGCGCGTCGAAGAGCTCGGGGATCGGCTCCTCCGGCACGGGTTCGGCGACCGGGAAGTCCAGCGTGATCGCGCCGTCTGTGCGATGGGCGGCGGGGAGTGCGCCGCTGCGCGTGTGGAACGTGACGTCGCTCGGCCTGGGCGGTCTCCCAGAGCACGTGCGCGCTCGCGAGCGTCGCGTGCCCGCAGAGATCGACTTCGACCTCGGGTGTGAACCACCGCAGGTCGTAGTCACCGTCATCCCGCCGCCGGATGAACGCCGTTTCCGAGTGCTTCATCTCGGCGGCGACGCGCTGCATCCATGCTTGTTCGCCGTGGCCGAGGACGACGGCCGCGGGGTTCCCGCGAAATGCTTCCGCGGTGAACGCATCAACGACGAAAATGCTTTGTCGCACTCGCTCGGCGTCGGGGTACCCGCCGCCGCCCTCCGGGCCGCTCGCCGCTCCGGCCAGTTCGCTCCGCTCCGCTTCGCTCACGGCGTCGTTCGACAAGTGAACACCGTCGTTCCTATTCGATGACGACGAGGACATCGCCGGTGCCGACCCCGTCGCCGGGTTGCACGCGGATCTCTTTCACGGTGCCCGATGTCTCGGCGTTGATGTGGTTCTCCATTTTCATCGCCTCGAGCACGAGCAACGCCTGGCCCGACTCGACCGTCGCGCCCACCTCGATGAGCACCTTCACGATCGTGCCCTGCATCGGTGCGATGACCGTGCCGCTTCCCGCCGCGCCGGTACCTCCGCCACCGGCGGAGAGCCCGAGCTTGGGCCGGCGCGCTCCTGCTGCCCGCGCCGGCGCCGCCCGTGGGCGTGTCCGGCAGCCAGACCTTGACGCTGAAGCGGCGGCCGTCGACTTCGACGGGCACCGTGCGCTCGACAAGTGGCGCAGCCGCATCCGCGGGCGCCGGTACCTCCAGCCCGCCGGTGCCGGCGACGAACGTCGAAGGATCCACTTCGTCCTCGACCCACTTGGTCGAATGTTTGACGGCGCGAAAGTCGTCGGTGGCGAGCAGCGCGCGGTGCGCGGGGATCGTCGTCTTCACGCCTGCGATGTCGAACTCGTCAAGGGCACGCAACATGCGCGCGATCGCCGCGTCGCGGTCCGGCGCCCACACGACCAACTTGCCGAGCAGGTTGTCGTAGTACTGCGAGATCGTGTCGCCCTCTTCGTAACCGCCGTCCCAGCGCACACCGGGTCCGGACGGCACACGCAAGTGCGTGATCGTTCCGGGGGAGGGGAGGAACTTCTTCGTGGGATCCTCGGCGTTGATGCGGCACTCGATCGAATGCCCGCGCCGCTCGATAGATGTCTGGGTGAAACGCAGTGGCTCGCCATCCGCAACGTGGAGTTGTTCGGCGACGAGGTCGAGCCCGGTGATCTCCTCGGTGACGCAATGCTCGACTTGGAGGCGCGTGTTCATCTCGAGGAAAAAGAAGTCGCCGTCCTGGTAGAGCATCTCGACGGTCCCGGCGTTCACGTACCCGCACCCCAACGCGACCTTCACCGCCGCCTCGCCCATGGAGCGCCGGGTCTTGTCGGGAATCCCGGGCGCGGGTGCCTCCTCGATGAGCTTCTGATGCCGCCGCTGCGTGGAACAGTCGCGGTCGGAGATGTACACGCCGTTGCCCTGGGTGTCGCAGAACACTTGAAGCTCGACGTGGCGCGGCCGCGTGAGATAACGCTCGACGTAGCACTCGGGCCGGCCGAAATACGCCTGCGCTTCTCGCTGGGCGGAGTCGAGCGCGGCCTGGGCGTCGTCGGCCCGCGCGACAACCTTCATGCCCCGGCCGCCGCCGCCGAACGCCGCCTTGATCGCGATCGGATACCCGTACTCGTCGCCGAACGCCACGATCTCGCTCGCGGCGGTCAGAGGTGTGGTCGTTCCCGGCACGCTCTCGACGCCCGAGCGTTCGGCGGCGAGACGCGACGAGATCTTGTCGCCCATCACCTCCATGGCCTCGGGCGGCGGGCCGATCCACGTCACACCGGCGCCCGCGACGGCCCGGGCGAAGTCGGCGTTCTCCGAGAAGAATCCGTATCCCGGGTGTACGGCGTCGGCACCACTCTTGCGGATCGCGTCGAGGATCGCTTCGGTGTTGAGGTAGCTCTCGGCCGCGCTCTGCCCGCCGAGCGCGTATGCCTCGTCGGCATACCGCACGTGCGCGGCGTCGCGGTCGAGCTCGGAGTAGACCGCGACGGTCGCGATGCCGAGCTCGCGGCATGTCCGCATGACGCGCACGGCGATTTCGCCGCGGTTGGCGATCAGGATCTTCGAGAGCACGGCTGCGTATCCTACGAGTGATGCATGGCGCGCCCGCCACCTGGAGCGATCCGCGCCTCGCAGACACTCGTTTTCACGACGTGCGGTGGTTCGAGACCGTCGACTCCACCAACCGGTACGTGCTCGAGTGCGCGGCCAACGGTGCCCCGGAAGGCATGGTGGCGTTCGCCGACGAGCAGACAGCCGGCCGCGGGCGGCTCGGGCGTACATTCGTTGCGCCGCCCGCTGCGGCGCTGCTGGTCTCGGTGCTCCTGCGACCGCAGCTTGCCCCCGAACGTGTGCACCTGTTGACGCTGGCCGCCGCGCTGGCCGCGATCGACGCGTTACCCGGTATCGATGCTCGGGTGAAGTGGCCCAACGACGTCGTGGTCGACGACCGCAAGCTCGCCGGGATCCTCGCGGAGGCGGACGGTGCCGGTGCGATCGTCGTCGGCATGGGATTGAACGTGCGGAGCGACGGCCTCGCGCCCGAGCTCCACGACATCGCGGCTGCATGCGACGTCGATCGCTTCGAACTGCTCGTCGCATGGTTGCGCTGCCTGCACGCGCGGCTCGACCTGCTCGACCACGTGGTTCCCGACGCGATTGCTCGTTCGGCGACGTTAGGACGGCGTGTGCGCGTCGAACTCGCGCGCGAGACGTTCGAAGGCACTGCCCGTTCGCTCACCGACGAGGGCTATCTGGTGGTCGACGGCCGCATCGTGACTGCCGGCGACGTCGTCCACCTCCGAGCTGACTAAGGATTGAGCTCTCGCTCGACGAGATCCTTGAACGCGGCCGCCAGCTCCTTACTGACGGGCCCGGGCGCGGCCGCCAGCGCGACGCCGTCGACGTGGGTGATCGATTGGACCTCCCGCGTACTCGACGACAGGAATGCTTCGTCGGCGCGGGCCAGCGCGCCGACCTCGACGTCGCGCTCGGCGGCCTCGATCCCGAGTTCGCCGCACAACTCCAACAGCAGCGCACGCGTCACGCCGAGGAGGCATCCTGCGCTCGCCGGTGGTGTGCACAAGACACCGTCGTGCACGAGGAACACGTTCGCGCCGGTTGCCTCGCAGAGGTTGCCTTGGGTATTGGCGAAGATCGCCTCGCCCGCGCCTCGCTCCCGCGCGAATGCGAGGGCCCGCACGTTCGACCCGTAGGAAAGGGTCTTCAGCCCGGTCAGCGCGTCGTGCTCGTTGCGCGTCCACGGCACGATGACGACGTCTGAGGTCGGCGGCGCCGATACGAGTGGGAAGGCGAGCAGGAACACCGTTGGCGGCGCGTCGCCCCGGCCCGAACCCGGCGGTCCGACGCCGCCGGTCACGGTGATCCGGAGCCGCCCTTCCTGAAGGTCGTTGGCCTCGATGACCGAGTCGGCCGCTCGGCGCAGCTCGTCGGTCGTGGGCAGGGCAAGGCCCATCCCGTTGGCTGATTCAACCAATCGCCCGAGATGGCGATCCCACGCGAAGGGGAGGCACCGGTAGACGCGCAACGTCTCGAAGACCCCGTCCCCGACAACGAGGCCATGGTCGAGCACCGAGACCCGCGCCTGTTCGAGCGGGACGAGCGCGCCGTCGAGCCAGGCGATCATCGAGCTGGTATTACCTCGGTTTCGTACGCTCCAACCGCATGCAACAGCCGGGCCGCCTTGAGCTCGGTCTCCTGCCACTCGGCCGCCGCGTCGGAGTCGGCGACAATTCCGCCCCCGACACCGAGAGAAGTTCGTCCCCGTGCGATCGTGAACGTCCGGATCGCGACGGCCAGCTCGGCGCGCCCCCGATCGCCGTCGATCCAGCCGATCGCGCCGCAGTACACCCCGCGTCGTACCGGTTCGAGCTGTTCGATCGCTTGCAGCACGCGGGGCTTTGGTGCACCGGTCACCGACGCCGGAGGGAACGTCGCCCGCACGAGCGCGCCGAGCGAAACGTCCTTGCGCAGTCGTCCCCGCACGGTGCTGACGAGATGATGGAGGCCCGGGTGCGGCTCGATGTCGAAGAGCGAAGGCACGCGCACCGAGCCGTATTCACAAGCGCGCCCGAGGTCGTTGCGGGCGAGGTCGACGATCATCAGGTTCTCGGCGTGGTCCTTGCCGCTCGCTGCGAGGGCGTCTCGGTCAGCGGCCGTGCCCTTGATGGGGCGCGTTTCCACATCGCGACCGTCGACCCGGAGGAACAGCTCGGGCGATGCCGAAGCGACCGCCACACCGGGCAGCGTGTCGCCGAAGGTGCACAGGGTGGCGTGCGGCGCCGGATTCGCGCGAGAGCGCGCCGAACAACGCGTGCGGATCGGGCGCAGCATCGAACTCCAGCCGTCGTGTGAGATTTACCTGGTAGCACTCTCCGTCTCGCAGCAACCTATGGATTGTCTCGACGCGCGCCGCGTGCTCGGAACGAGAGAGGCTCGACCGGCCCGCACCCAGATGCACGGTGTTTGTCCCGGACGCCGCCGGCAGCTCGGCTATGTCGCGCACGCGATCGAACCGTGTGAAGGCGAGGTCGGGGAGCCCGAGGTCATCGATCGAATGGGTCGTGACGCGTTCGATCGTCCGGCCGAGGTCGTACGCGATGAACCCGACCCAGAACCCGCCGCGTGCCATCTCGTCGAGCGCATCGAAGGCTTCGGCGCCACTCGCAACGACCGCTTCGGCGGCGTCGTCGCAGACGAGCCACCGATCACCGTCGCGCACGATCGCGTTACCGCGGTCCACGCCGGAACGCTACCGGTCGGGTCGCCGCGATTCTTGGGACCTCCTGAGCGTGTGTGCTGGTGAAAGAACCGTGAAGGAGCCGTGAAGGCGTCGGAGAGCGAGCGATTGCCGCCGGTAGGCTCCCGCGTCGCGTGGTCTCCTCGTTGTCGCTGTTCTCGTTCCTTCGTCGCTTCGCGATCGCGTGCCTTGTCGTCGCGGTTCTCGCGGCGGTGGGAGTGTTCGCCGGCGAGGCGTTCGCGCGGAAGAGCTTCGAGGACTCCCGCAAGATTCACGTCCCGAACCTCGTGCGGGCTCGACCGGGCGAGCCTGCGAACTACCTGCTGATCGGCTCCGACACGCGCCAGCTGGGCGACCTCGACCCGTCGTTCGGCTCGGTGGCGGACGCGCCGGGCAAGAACTCCGACGTGATGATGGTGTTGCACGTCGATCCCGCGAGCCGTACCGGGCGGCTCGTGTCGTTTCCTCGCGATCTCCTCGTGCAGATTCCCGGCCACGGCCGGGGGCTGCTCAACTCCGCGTACGGCCTCGGCGGCCCGGCCCTCGTCATCCAGACGCTCGAATGGAACTTCCTGCCGCTGAAGATCAATCACTACATCGAGGTCAACTTCGACGGGTTCCGGGACATCGTGAACGCCATCGGCAAGATCAAGCTGTACTTCCCGACGCCGGTGCACGACCCCTTCAGCAACCTGCACGTCGATAAGGCGGGGTGTGTCTCTGCCGACGGCGCGATGGCACTCGCCTACGCGCGCTCGCGCCACTACTTCATCCCGAAGGACGAACAGAACCCCGCGCCCTGGCAGTGGAACTACGCGCCCGGAATCCCGGACGACCAACGCGGCGGCCAGGGATGGGTCGAAGATCCCCGCGCCGACCTCGACCGCATCCCCCGCCAGCAGTACTTCCTGCGCACGATCAGCCAGGCGGCGATCGACAAGACTGCGGCGAACCCCACGAAGCTGATCGGACTGCTCAACGCGGTGAAGGACAGCTTCACGCGAGACACGACGCTGACATTCGGCGAGATGAAGGCGTTGATCCGCACGTTCAACGGCCTCGATCCGCGCAAGGTGCAGATGGAGACGCTGCCGGTCGTCGGCGCGCCGCCGCCGAACCAGGCCCACGTCGTCGCGACCGACGAGGCCTTGGTGGTCGCCACCAGTCTCATGCAGTTCGATCCATCACCTCCCGTGCCGAAGCCGCTCCCGCCGAATCATGTACGCGTCCACGTCGTGAACGGTTCGGGGATCCCGAACGCGGCGGAGTTCGTGCGGAACCGGCTCGCGGCCGCCGGTTTCCAGATCACGGGCCCCGCGGTGGACGCCGATCGCAGCAACTACAAGGAGACCCAGGTGCGCTACGCACCCGGCAAGTACGCGCAGGGCTACACCACGCTCCTCGAGGTTGGCACGCTCAAGATCGCCGAGGCGATCTCGGCGGAGAACACCTTGGGCGCGGATGTCCTCGTGGTCGTCGGACGCGACTACGCCCAGTTGCGCCCGGTGAACGAGACCACGACGACGCGCCCGCAATCGGCGTCGCCGACGACCGAAACCTCGACCACGACCTCGACATCCACGACCACCACGACGCTGGCGAAGCCGACGGCCGACACGCGCTACGTGCCGGTCGATCCCAAGACGAACGGGCCGTTGGTCGGCTGCCCGCACTGACGTGCGCACACAAGTCGACGCTCGCGCCTTTCTGCTCCGGCTGCGGAACGCGCTGATCGCCGCGGTCGTATGCACGGTCGTGGCGATCGGCGGGGCGTACTTCGTCGCGGCACGCAAGGTCGCGCAGGTGCCCAAGGTGAACATCGATACGTCGGTGCTCGAGCCCGGCGGGAATTACCTGCTGGTTGGCTCGGACTCGCGCTCGTTCGTCGCCACCCCGCAGGACGCACAGCGTTTCGGGAGCAAGACGCAGTCCGGACAACGCTCGGACACGATCATGGTGGCGCACATCGACGGCGGGAAGGGCACTGGATTCCTCGTCTCGTTCCCGCGCGATCTTTGGGTCGACATCCCGCGCATCGGCCACGCGAAGATCAACGCCGCGTTCAATGCGGGGCCGCAGCGGTTGATCGAGACGATTGAGCAGGATTTCGACGTACCGATCAGTCACTACCTGGAGGTCGACTTCTCGGGCTTCCGCAAGATCGTCGACGCGATCGGCGCGATCCCGATCTCCTTTCCCGCTCCCGCACGCGACCGCGTACAGCGGCCTCTACATCAACCAAGCGGGATGCCGGCGCCTGTCGGGGCAAGACGCGCTCGCGTACGTGCGGTCGCGGTACTACGAGACCTTCGAGAACGGACGCTGGGCGCCCGACCCGACATCGGATCTCGGACGGATCAAGCGTCAGCAATACTTCTTGCGAACACTCGCGCAACAAGCACTGCACACGGGTGAGCGCGCGCCGTGGCGCGGCCTTGACATCCTCGACTCGACGCTCGCGAGCCTTCAGCGCGATCCCAAGTTCGGCCTCTCGTCGTTCCGCGCGCTCGCGTACGCCTTCCACGGTGGGACTGGGAACATCGAGACCCTCACGCTGCCCACCCGGCCCCAGACGATCGAGGGTCAAGCCGCGCTCGTGCTCGACGAGGAGAAGGCACAGCCGCTGCTCGAACGGTTGCGTGGCGTCGGGAAGAAACGTGCACCGGCACCACCCGCGGGAGTCGCACCCGGCAGTGTGCGTGTCGCGGTGCAGAACGGGAGCGGCCGCACCGGCGCGGGCAGCTCGACGCTCGACGCGCTCCGGCGTGCGGGCTTCGCGGTGTTGGGTCTCGCCACCAACGCCGATCGCACCGACTACGGCGTCTCCCAAGTGCGGTACGCGGCCGGAGCGCAGAAACAGGCGCAGCTCGTGTTGGCCTATCTCGGCGGCGCCGGCAAGGTCGTTCCGTTCGACGGCGATGCCGGGGGAGCCGATGTCATCCTCGTGATCGGTCGCGATTTCTCGGCGGTGTCGGCGCCTCCCTCTCGTGTCCCACGTTCTGGCAGTACCGCCGCGCGACCGCCGTCGTCCGCAGCGCCCGCGCCGGCCGCACCCGCCAACTCCCTTCCAGCTGTCGGCTGTTAGCCCTCTACACTCGCCGCTCATGCCGAGGTTCGCGCTCGCGGAAGCCGCGTTCGCGCTGTGAGGGTCGCCGTCGTCGGTTCCGGGTACGTCGGCCTCACGGTTGCTGCCTGTTTCGCGCACCTCGGTCACGACATCGTGTGCGCCGATATTGATGCCGAGCGCGTCGCCCGCCTGCAGAAGGGCGAAGTGCCGATCCTCGAAGCGGGCCTACCGGAGCTCCTCGCCGAGGGCCTCGCCTCCGGCCGCCTCCGGTTCGTCGTCGGCCCGGTGAACGCGGCGCGCGGGGCCGACATCGTGTTCTTGTGTGTGCAAACACCACAGGGCGAAGACGGTTCCGCTGATCTCACGTTCGTCGAGAACGCGGCCCGCGAGCTGGCGCCCGTGCTCGGGCCCAACACCGTCGTCGTCAACAAGTCGACCGTCCCCGTCGGCTCGACGCGCTACGTGCAGCGCGTGCTGTCGGAGGCCGGTGTCAAGGCTGAGGGCGTCAAGGTTGCTTCAAATCCTGAGTTCTTGCGCGAGGGTCAAGCGGTACGCGACTTCCTCAATCCCGATCGCATCGTGATCGGGTGCGACCACCCCGAAGCCGCGGTGCGCGTGAGCGAGCTGTACAAGGGCGTCAACGCACCTGTACTCGTCACCGACCCCGCGTCGGCCGAGATGATCAAATACGCGTCGAACGCGTTCCTGGCAACGAAGGTGTCGTTCATCAACGCGATCGCCAACCTGTGCGAGGCGGTTGATGCCGACGTACGGGAGGTCGCCATCGGGATGGGGTACGACCCTCGTATCGGTTTCCAGTTCCTCCATCCCGGGCCGGGCTTCGGCGGCTCGTGCTTCCCGAAAGACGTCGCTGCATTGCTCTACACCGCACGAGAGGCCGGATATGACTTCGACCTGCTCGAAGGAGTGGTCGAGGTCAACCACTCTCAGCACGAGCGCATGGTGGACAAGGTCCGATCCGCAGCGGGCGGCACGCTCACCGGTGCCGTCATCGGTGTCTGGGGGTTGACGTTCAAGGCCGACACCGACGACCTGCGCGACTCGCCGGCTTTGTTCATCTGCCGGCGACTGGTCGAGGAGGGCGCCACCGTGCAGGCGTACGACCCGGCGGCGGGTGAGCACGCGCAAGGAATGGTGCCCGGGCTCGACCTACGCGCCGATGCGTATGACGCGGCGCAGGGCGCCGACGTCGTGTTGCTGGCAACCGAATGGGATGAATTCCGCTGGACCGACTTCGAGCGCGTTGCGAGCCTGATGCGGCGCGCGGCGATCGTCGACGGTCGCAACCTGCTCGACCCCGCGGCCTTGCGCCGGCGCGGCTTCACCTACGACGCGGTAGGACGCCGATAGTGGCCCGAATCGTGATCACCGGCGGCGCCGGTTTCCTGGGTTCGCACCTCAGCGACGCACTCCTCGCGCGCGGCGACGAGGTGATCGTGGTCGACAACCTTTGCACCGGCCGCATCGCGAACATCGAACACCTCCTCGACAACCCACGCTTCGCGTTCGTACGTGCCGATGTGAGTCGCGAGCTTCCCGTTGACGGTCACGTCGATGGCGTCATGCACTTCGCGAGCCCCGCGAGCCCGCCCGAATATCTGGCGATCCCGCTGGAGACCCTCGACGTGGGATCGCTCGGCACGCGCCATGCGCTCGACTTGGCGCGCGCACACGACGCCCGCTTCTTTCTCGCGTCGACGAGTGAAGTGTACGGCGATCCGGAAAAACATCCGCAGTCCGAGACCTACTTCGGAAACGTCGACACGACGGGTCCGCGTGCTGTGTACGACGAAGCGAAGCGATTCGCCGAGACGTTGACGATGACGTATCAACGTCTGTTCGGGTTCCCGACCGCGATCGTGCGAATCTTCAACACGTACGGCCCGCGCCTCGCCGCCGCCGATGGCCGGGTCGTGTCGAACTTCGTCATCCAGGCGATCGACGGCAAGCCGCTGACCGTGTACGGCAAGGGCACGCAGACGCGATCGTTCTGTTACGTCGACGACGAGGTGCGTGGAATCCTGGCGCTGTACGACTCCGACGTCAGCGAACCCGTGAACATCGGGAACCCCAACGAGTTCACGATGCTCGACCTGGCCGACCTCGTTCGCGGGGTGACCGACTCGAGCTCGGAGGTCGTATTCGAGCCGCTGCCGGTTGGTGATCCCGCGCGCCGGCAGCCCGACATCACGCGAGCCCGCTCGCTGCTCGGCTGGGAGCCGGTGATCGAGCTACACGATGGCCTCGCACGCTTGCGCGACTGGTATTTGGAGGAGCGAGCCCGTGGTCGCGCGTGACAACACGCCTCCGCCGAAGTTGCGGAAGCTTTCGATCGTCGTCCCGGTGTTCAACGAACGGAACACGCTTGTCGAGATCGTGCGTCGCATGCCGCGCGGTCGAGCTGCCCGACACCATCGAGCGCGAGATCATCGTGGTCGACGACGGCAGCGACGACGGCACGCGCGACGTGCTCAAGCAGCTCGGCGACAGCACCGTGCGCGTCGTCATGCACGAACACAACCGGGGGAAGGGTGCGGCGGTGCGCACCGGGTTCGCCAGTGCCACCGGTGAGTATGTATTGGTGCAGGACGCCGACCTCGAGTACGACCCCGAGGACTGGCCCAAGCTGCTCAACCCCATCCTGCGAGGGCGAGCCCGGGTCGTGTACGGCTCGCGTTTCACGGGTGAGCGCCGCAACATGTTGTTCCTGCACTGGGTCGGGAACCGGTTCCTGTCGCTCGTGACCAACGTCTTGTACAACACGACGCTTTCCGACATGGAGACGTGCTACAAGCTCGTCGACCGGGGCCTGCTCGACGACATCGTGCTGACGTCCGACCGTTTCGACATCGAGCCGGAGATCACCGCCAAGATCCTCAAGCGCGGCGTCCGCATCTACGAGGTGCCGATCTCGTACGCGGGCCGCGAGTTCGACGAGGGCAAGAAGATCACGTGGCACGACGGCTTCGCGGCGCTCTGGACATTGATCAAGTACCGCTTCCGGGACTAGTCGCTTTACATGACCGATGCCCGCTGGGCCGCCGTGATCGTGAACTACGAGACGGGGCCGCTACTGATCGAGTGTGTCCGCTCGGTGCTCGCGGATACGAGCGCCGGGCCGGCCGAGGTCGTCGTCGTCGACAACGGCTCGCGCGACGGCTCTCCCGACGCGCTGCGCGCGGCGTATCCGGACGTGCGCATCGTGCGATCTCCCGGGAACGTCGGCTATCCGCGCGCGGCGCGAACTTCGGTATCGCGGCCGCGTACGCACCGATCGTCGCTGTGTGCAATCCCGACCTCACGATTGCACCGGGGACCGCTGGTCCGCTCGTCGCGCGTCTCGAACAGGATGTGCGTCTCGGTGCGGTCGGCCCGCGCGTCCGCAACCTCGATGGTTCGGACTACGCGTCGGCGCGGCGGCTGCCGTCGGTCGCGGTCGCGGTCGGGCACGGCGTGCTCGGACTCTGGTGGCCGACGAACCCGTTCACGCGGCGCTATCGCCAGCTGGACGCGGACCCGGGCACCGCCCGATCGGTTGACTGGCTGTCGGGCTCCGCGGTGTGGTTGCGGCGTGACGCGCTCGACGCGGTCGGCGGCTGGGACGAGCGCTACTTCATGTACATGGAGGATGTCGACCTGTGTTGGCGGTTACGCCGCGGTGGCTATGACGTCGCCTACGAACCGGCCGGCGAAGTCGTGCATGTGCAGGGCGCGGTGACGTCGCGACACCCGTACCGCATGCTCCTGGAGCACCACCGCTCCGCGTGGCGATTCGCCCGCCGTCGTTTCACGGGCGCGCGTGTCGCGCTCCTGCCGTTAGCTGCCGTCTACCTGGTATTTCGCGCAACGTTGGCGATCACCGAGCACGCGTGGCGCGCCTTTCGGCCCCTGGGCGGCGGCTAGCCTGGGCCTATGGGCAAGGCATCTCGAACGAAGCGTCGCCGCGCCGCCGTACGGTCCGCGAAGCGCTCGCGTCAGAACAACTGGTGGTACGGGCTGACCGCGCTCATCGTTATCACCGGCATCGCACTGATCGTGTATGCACGTGCAACCCAGCCGACTGCGGTCGGGCCGTTCGTGCTCGATCAGAACAACCCCTCGAAGAAGGACACGCACTGGCACGCGGCGCTCGGTGTGTACTCCTGTGACCATTGGGTGGGCGACGGCACCGGCGACGGGCTCTGGCGCTGGCCGAGCGACCCTCAGGGCTTCTACCGGCACAACACCACGGTCTACGCGGGCTTGCACAGTCACCGCGACGGCATCATCCACATGGAGCCGACGGTGAGCGAGGACTCGGGGAAGCACGCGACGATCGGCCGCTACTTCGACTACGGCGGGTGGAAACTCTCCGATACGGGCTTCACGTTCGTCGACGGGAAGACCGTGAAGAACGGCGACAAGTGCCCCGACGGGGGCGCGGGAACGCTGTCGTGGGCGACGTCGCGCTGGGACGGGAACCCGGATACGAGCAAGTCGCTGACGTTCACGGCTCACACCGGCAACCCCGCGGACTACAAGCTCAACCAGGGCGACGTGATCATTATTGCGTTCCTGCCACCGGGCAAGTCCGTCACGACCCTCGGGAACCCACCGTCGTACGCCAACCTTCCGAAGGCGTTGGGCGCGGAGGAGATGCCGGCGACCACACCGTCGGCAGGGACGACACCGGGTTCGGGCAGCACGCCTGCATCGGGGAGCACGCCCGCGTCGGGGAGCACGCCCGCGTCGGGGAGCACGCCCGCGTCGGGTAGTGCGCCACCGACAACGGGTGCGACTTCCACCTCGAAACCGTGATGTCGTGAAAGCGGTCGTGCTCGTCGGTGGAGAAGGGACACGACTGCGTCCGCTGACGTTCACGACACCCAAGCCACTCTTGCCGATCGCGAACGAGCCGCATCTCGAACGGCAGCTCGAGTGGCTCGCGTTCCACGGCGTCAACGAGGTCGTGCTGTCGATGGGCTACCTCCCGGACGCGTTTCACCGGCACTTCCTTCGCGATCGGTTCGGTCACGATGTGTTCGGTGATGTCGTCCTGCGCTATGCAGTCGAGGACGAGCCCCTCGGTACCGCGGGCGCGATCCGCTTCGCGGCCGACGGCATCACGGAACGGTTCATCGTTTGCAACGGCGACGTGCTCACCGATCTCGATCTCGGTGCGATGGTGCGCTTCCACGACGAGCACAGTGCCGTTGCCACGATCTCACTCACCCAGGTCGAGGATCCGAGCGCGTTCGGTGTCGTGCCGACGAACGAGGACGGCAGTGTGATCGCGTTCGTCGAGAAGCCCGCGCCGGGCAAGGCGCCGAGCAACTGGATCAACGCGGGCACGTATGTAGTGGAGCCTGCGTTCCTCGATCGCATCCCGCCGCGTCTCAACGTGTCGGTGGAGCGCGAGACGTTCCCGCGCATGCTTGCGCGTCCCGGTTTGCTGTTCGGTTACAAGAGCGACGCGTATTGGCTCGATATCGGGACGCCCGAGAAGTACCTGCAAGCGAACGCGGATCTCCTCGACGGCCGGGTCGGCGGATCGCCGGCCGTCGGCGCCCGCGAGGTGTCGCCCGGTGTCTGGGTGCAGGGCAATGGCACCATCGAAGAGGGCGCCGTCGTGGAGCCTCCCGTGCTCGTTGGAGACGGCGCGCGCATCGAGTCAGGTGCCCGGGTGCGACGATCCGTCGTCGGCGCGGGCGCAGTCGTCGAAGCGGGCGCCGAGCTCGACGGCGCAGTGCTCCACGCGGGTGCGCGCGCATCGCACGGCAGCAGCGTGCGCAATTCGGTCGTCGGCTGCGGTGCCGTGCTGTCACCGGAGGTTGCCCTCGGTGCTGACACGGTCGTCGGGGCGGGGGTGACCGTGATGGCAGGCACGCGTATCTCCGGCGGGCGGGTGCCGGCCGACCGGGAGTAGGTTGCCTCGCTGTGCCCCAGGCCCTGGTCACCGGTGGTGCCGGCTTCATCGGGTCGACGTTGGTCGACCGTCTCCTCGCAGAGGACTGGAAGGTCGACGTCGTCGACGACCTCTCGAGTGGCACCCTCACCAATCTCGCCGCGGCCCGTGCGCTGCCGGACCGGCGGTTCTCGTTTCACCGTCTCGATGTGGCATC
Source organism: uncultured Actinomycetes bacterium (assembly GCA_963837155.1). GTDB lineage: Bacteria > Actinomycetota > Acidimicrobiia > IMCC26256 > PALSA-610 > DASQHW01. Next base: position 805,740 of record CAWIMB010000002.1, read on the forward strand.
GCCGGCCGTCGTCGATCTGATCACGCACCGCCGACCGGACGTCATCTTTCATCTCGGCGCGCAGATCGACGTGCGCGTGTCGGTCGCCCGTCCGGTGCTCGATGCGACGGTCAACATCATTGGCTCGCTCAACGTGTGCGAAGGCGCAGTCGCGGCCGGCGTGCAGAAGGTTGTGTTCGCCGGGTCGGGCGGCACCCTCTACGGCTCACCGGACGAGATCCCGACGCGCGAGGGCGCACCGCAGCATCCCGAGTCGCCGTACGGCGTGGCGAAGAAGGCCGTCGGCGACTATCTCCACTATTACCGTGAGGTGCGCGGCCTCGAGTACACGATCGCCGCGCTCGCGAACGTGTACGGCCCGCGCCAGGATCCGCACGGCGAGGCCGGCGTCGTCGCAATCTTTTCGGGAAAGCTCCTCGACCGGGAGCGGCCGTTGATCTTCGGCGACGGCTCGCAGACCAGGGACTACGTGTACGTCGATGACGTCGTCGACGCGTTCGTCCGTTCGGTCGACAAGGGTGGCGGGCTGTTGTTGAACATCGGTACCGGTGTCGAGACGAGCGTGCAGCAGCTGTTCGACGTGATGGCGAAGCTCACCGGCTTCAAGGAGCCGGCGCAGTACGCGCCGCCGCGTGCCGGTGAAGTGCAACGCAGCGCGCTCGACCCGGGCCGCGCCGCGATTCACCTCGGCTGGAAGCCCTTCACCTCTCTCGAGGAGGGCGTCGCCCGCACCCTCGAGCACTTCAAAGGCCAGCGCGCCGCGAGCCGCTAAGGACGAACATGCGTGACGAAACCGGCTGACAGCCGAGTACGCCACGCATATTCGGACTGTCTCACCCTCGCGGCATCATGCCGGCCCATGGATGCGATCTACAAGTATGCAGAGGCACACGACGGGGTTTTTCCACTTGAGGTCGCTCGCGCGGCGAATGTCTCTGACGACGAGATTTTGCACCTCACAGGGACGTCCTGGTCGCGCCTGTATCGCGGCGTATTCCTCATTCGGGGCGCCCCGCTTACTCACCGGGCAATGATCCGGGCCGCCTGCGCGGCCGCTGCTCCTCACGCGGCTGCCTCTCATCGCGCGGGTGCCGCGATGCACGGCGTGCCCGGTGGTCGACAGGACATCGCTGAGGTGACGGGTCCACGATGGTTGCGCACGGTCGAACCAGGACTCGTCGTACACGAGAGCAAGTGCATCGATCCTGGCGACGTTGTGCAGATCGACGAGATCCCGGTCATGCGACCCGAGCGGGTGCTGATCGAGCTGGCGTCGATCTATAAGTCGCCGAACTTCATCGAGCTCGTCCTGCACGCAATGCTGCGGAAGAAGATCGCAACGGTCGACTCGACGATCGAGACTTTCACACGCCTCGCGAAGCGCGGCCGCCCAGGAATTCAGGTGGTGCGCGCGGTTCTGAAGAAGTGGGACCCGTCGCTTTCGGTTCCTGAGACGCCGCCGGAGACGACGTTGTTCCAGCTGCTCCGCGAAGCCGGGCTTGGCCGCATCATGCCGCAATATGTCGTCCGAGACGCGAACGGCAACTTCGTCGCGCGAGTCGACATCGGGCTTCCGGACTTGCGGGTTACGGTCGAATACGACAGCGATCAAGAACATACGAACGAGATAACGATTGCGAACGACAACGACCGCCGCAATGACGTCATCAAGGCGGGCTGGTTCCCGGTCGTTGCGCGTCCTCGTGATCTTCGCAATAAGGGCGTCCACCTCATCGCCGCGATCCGCGCCCTCCGCTCCCAACCTGCGTGACGGAATCGGCTTACAGCCGAGTTCGCCACGCAAGTTCGCTCTCAGCGGAACTGGCGCAGGGTCTCCAGGGGGACCGGGGGGCGGGTGCGGCCGGTGTAGGAAGGGTCGGGGACGCCGACCATCACCATCGCGTGTGGGAGCCACTCGTCGGGCAGCGCCAGGGCGTCGCGTGCCTCGGCGGGACAGAAGATCGGCGCGGCAATCCAGCACGACGCGAGGCCGTGATCGGCGGCGGCAAGCATCATGTTCTCGACGGCTGCGCCCAGCGACAGCAACGCCATGCCCCACTCCGCGCGGCGGCGGGCCTCGTCGGGGTAGCGGTCGAGCCCGTCCCACGTCAGGCACCCGAGCACGAGCGCGGGCGCGCCGATGATCTTCCGATGTGACGCATCGACCAGCTCGTCGACGCGCTCGGCGGGCACGTTGTCACCGAGCAAATCCGTGCGCCAGCGCGCGCCCATTCCGGCCGCGAGCGTGTCCTTCGCGGCGGCGCCGTCGACCACGACGAACCGCCACGGTCGCGAATGGTGTGGCGCGGGCGCGAGGCACGCGGCCTCCACCAACGCGTCGAGGGTCGGGCGCGGCACGGGCTCGGGCAAGAACGCACGGATCGAACGTCGCGCCGCGACGAACGCCGGCACGCTCAACGGAACAGGTCCTCGTTCACCGGTCGGATGAGCTCCCGCACGGACGCGTCCCGGAACCACTCGCGCGACAACCCGCGCACGATCGCAACCGGAACACTCAATGCCTTCCCCATCACGAGTTCGGCGGCCGATGCGATCTCGTCTGCGATTGCAACTTCGGTGACCATCAACGTGCGGCCGAGCGCGTCGGCCGTGTCCCGCAGGTCGCACACGGCGGCGATGCCGCACACTCCGATCGCGACGTCGGTCAACCCCCTGCGCCACGGACGCCCGAATGTGTCGGAGACGATGACTGCGACGTCGACCTCGGCACGAGCCCGGAGCGCATCGCGGACGTGCTTCGCCGAGCGGTCGGCGTCGACAGGGAGCAACGCCGCCCAACCGCTCTCGACGTTGGAGAGATCGACGCCGGCGTTCGCGCACACGAAGCCGTGACGCGTCTCGCTGATGATGAGGTCGCCCCGTCGCCGCACGACACGCACCGATTCCGACTCGACGAGCGCGCGTCGCGCCGCCATGTCGTCGGGATCGAGCGGCACGAGCCGCCCTTCGGCCTTCGAGACGATCTTCTGCGTGACGACGACGCAATCCCCGTCGGCGAGCGGCGTTCCTTGCGCGCGGGCGCATTCCGCGATGTGCACGGCGAGCTCGTCGCCCGCACGGATCTCCGGCAGGCCCGCGACCGGGATGATCGAAAGCGTCACGCGACTGCGGCGAGCGTCTGCTGGGCGAGCGCGGCCGCGATCTCCGGGCTCCGCATCATCGTGTCGGTGACGACGGCGCGCACGCCCAGAGCTTCGACCTCCGCCGCGCGCGTGGCGTCGATCGCATCGATGACGAGCGAGGAGCAGATGTCCGCGTACGTGCGTGCGACACCAACGCACGACACCTCGATGCCGAGCGGTGCCATCAAGCGGTCTGCCGGACCCTTGACCGGGGCACCACCGACAATCGGGCTGACGCCGACCACCCGCGGGCGCCGGGCCGCAAGGATCTCGCGAATCCCGGGCACCGCGAGGATCGGTCCGATCGAGATCACCGGGTTCGACGGGCAGATGATGATCGTGTCGGCGTCGCGCAATGCGTCGAGGACACCAGGAGCTGGTCGGGCCGCGTCGGCGCCCTCGAACCGCACCGCGACCACGGGCGGCTCAGCCCGCTCGCCGACGAACCACTCCTGCATCGCCAGCTCCTCGGTCCCCGCGTCACGCGAGACCGTGATGCGCGTGCTGACCCGGTCGTCGGTCATCGGGAGGAGCCGCACGTCGAGGTCCCATGCCGCGTGCGATCTCACCAGTGACGACGGAAAGGGGCACGCCGGCGTGGAGTCGCTGCGTACGGAACAAGTGCGTCGCGAGATCCTTGTCGCCCAAGCGGAACCACGTCGGGACGCGATAGCGCTCGAGCGCATCGAGCGTTGCGAACGTCTCGCCCTCGAGCCCCCAACCCTGGGCGGTGTTGGATGCTCCGGCGAGCGTGTACGTGACCGAATCCAGGTCGGGGGAGACGTGTAGGCCGTGGAACTTGTCGTCGTCGGCCGTGTTGACGATCACGACAACGTCGGTCGGGGGAACGACGCGCATCAGCCCGGCGAGAAATCGGGCGGCGCCGACTCCGCCGGCAAGCGCGGCAAACATGGAGTGAAGCTAGTCGGATCGCACGACAACGCGGCCCCGAAGGGCCGCGCTATCCCTGCAGAAGGGCGGCGAAGATCAGGCCGCGGTGCCGGCGAGCTCGCGCACGCCGCGCCGCGACAGGCTCCATTGCCTGGACAACGCGCTCGGGAATCTCACCCAGCTGGGCTTGCACCTTGCCGACGACCGGCTCGACTCGCTTGCCGACTTGCTCGCGCAGGTCATGGGCACGGGCGACGGTTGTGCGGACCTGCTCCTGCGACCGCGAACGAGCGGTACGCGATTGCTCTTGCAACATGCTCTGCGCGTCACGGGTGCTCGTCTGGACGCACTCACCGGCCTTCTGTGCGCGCTCGCGCAGCTCGCGGCTGCGGTTCTGGGCCTGCTGGATACCCATGACACTGAGGCCGATCGCGATGTAGCCGGCATCGGTGAGGGTCTTGCGGACGTTGCTGGTCGCCATCGAAAAGGCTCCTTATCGCGTCATTCACGCGGGGGGCGTGGCCGTGCGGTGCACGATCGGGATGCTCGCGACACTAACACAGAGTGCTAACTGTTGCAAGCATTCGTGATCCCGCGCACAAGGTGGGGTTTCGGACGGGCTATGGTCTTTCGGCCTCATGGACACCATCGAGCCCGCGATCAGCGCTCAGCTGCTCGACCAAGACGACGGCACCGAAGCCGCCCAAGTTGCGCCGCCGGTGGTCGCCGTCGTGGTCACGAGCAACCCGGGGCCCTGGCTCGAGGAGGCCCTCACGGCGCTCGCCGGCCAGGACTATCCGTCGCTGTCGGTGCTGGTCCTCGACAGTGGCTCGCTCGAGGATCCCACGGCGCGGATCGCAGCGGCCATGCCGGGCGCCTTCGTGCGGCGGGCCGAGCAGACGACTGACGACGTCGGGTTCCCGGCCGCGGCCAACGAGGCGCTGGAAACCGTCGAAGGCGCCACGTTCCTGCTCTTCTGCCACGACGACGTGACACCCGACCGGGACGCGGTGCGGCTGATGGTCGAAGAGGCGTACCGATCGAACGCGGGCATCGTCGGGCCCAAGTTCGTCGATGACGATCACCCCGAGATCCTTCTCGAGGTCGGGATGTCGGTTGACCGCTACGGCGTTCCGTTCTCCGGCATCGAGCCCGACGAAGTCGACCAACAACAGCACGACGCGGTGCGCGACGTGTTCTTCGTGTCGAACGCCGCGATGCTCGTGCGCACCGACCTCTTCCATGAGCTCTCGGGATTCGACCCCGCGACGTTCCCCGGCGCGGACGACGTCGACCTGTGCTGGCGCGCGCGTCTCGCGGGCGCGCGGGTGATCGTCGCGCCGGCTGCTCGAGTGCGACACCGGCAGTCGACCACCAACGAGGCGAAGCCGCCCGCGGAGTTGGAACCGCAGGACGTGCGCGCGAAAACGCGCAGTCGCGTCCGGGTGTTGTGCAAGTCGTATTCCGCGCTGTCGTTGCTCTGGGTCCTGCCGACTGCGTTCGTCCTCGGCCTCGCAGAGTTCTTTGGACTCGTCGTCACCGGGAGAATGCGCCGCGGCGTTGCGGTGCTCGCAGGCTGGTTCTCGGCCTTTGCCCATCCCGGTGAGCTGGTTCACGCGCGGCACGAGACCCAACGCCTTCGCCGTATCGACGACGGTGACGTCCGCGACCTCATGATCCGCGGCAGCGCGCGCATTCGCGCCGTGATCACACAACGGCTGCACACCGGTGAACGGCTGTCTGAAGTCTCCAGTCGCACGCGCGTGCGCATGCAAGCGACCGCGCGTCAAGTGCGGCGAGCGCCGGCGGTCGTCGGTGCGGTCCTCGCGGTCTTGGTGCTGTTCGGCTCGCGCTCGCTGTTGTTCGGACGGGTGCCCCAGGTCGGCGACTTCCAGTCGTGGCCGGGGATCGGGGCGGCGTGGGCGACATTCACGAGCTCGTGGCGCTCGACGTTCATGGGCTCGGAGCACGCGGCCACGCCGGGCTTCGGTCTGATCTCGGTGCTGGACGCGGTGCTTCTGGGGCACGCCGGCCTCGCGCGATCACTCGTCGTCGGCGGTGCCCTTCCGGTCGGCGCGTGGGGCACGTACCGGCTGGTGCGCCCGTTCGCAGCGTCGGCGTTGCCGGCGGTGGCGGCAACGGTGGCCTACGCCGCCAATCCCATCGTGCGAAACGCGATTTGGCGGGGAGAGCTCGGGCCGCTCGTGTGCTTCGCACTCGCACCGTTCGTCCTGGGAGCGTTCGTGCGGGCCATGGACGACGACGCGGATGCAGCGTCGCGTCCGCATCCGACGCTCACGCTGGCGTTGCTCGTTGCCATCGCAGCATCCGTGTGGCCCCCGGCGATCGCGCTCGCACTGTTGATCGGTATCGCGTTTTGGATCACGACACCGTTTACACGCGAGACGCGCGCGAGCCTTCGAGCGCTTCCGATTGCGGCGGCGGCGACCGGCGTGGCAATCGTGCTCTGCACACCGTGGGTGTGGTCGCTGCTTGGTGCCGACCGCGCGACGCTCGGCCTGCAAGTGCGCGCACCGTTGTCGCTCAGCGATGTCCTGCATTTTCAGACCGGCCGAGCGGGTGCGGGCCTTGCACCGTGGGGCATCGTCGCGGCCGCGGCGGTTCCGCTCGCGATCGCAAAGGGCAGCCGTCTCGCGTGGGCGACGCGGGCATGGATGCTCGCGGCAGGATCGTTCGCGCTGGCGTGGTTGCCGGGTCGGGTGTCGCCGGGGAGCGCGGTGGCGGCTCCCGAAGGCGTGCTCGTCGGCGCCGCCATTGGGCTGGCGTTCGCGTGTGGTCTCGGTGTCGCGGCTGTGCTCGACGACCTTCGCAGCTTCGGCTTCGGATGGCGGCAGGTAATGACGGTTGTCACGACCGTCGGGATCGCGTGGGCGATGCTCGGCCTCACGGCCGACACGCTGTCGGGACGCTGGGGCCTCGATGCCGAAGATTGGGCGTCGACATACGCGTGGATGGAGACCAACGTGCACCCGGGAGGTTTCCGGGTGCTGTGGGTCGGCGATCCGAACGTCTTGCCCGCGGACGCCAAGCGAGTCGGCACGACGGGGTTCGCTTTGACGAGGGACGGCCCGGGCGATGCGCGCGCGCAATGGGCTGCGCCTGAGGAGCGCGCCGATCGCGTGCTTGCGCGCGCCATCGACGCCGCGACCTCGGGACAGACCTCGCGCCTCGGACACCTGCTCGCCCCGGCCGGCGTGCGCTACGTCGCGTTCGTCACGCGCGCCGCGCCCACGTCGGGGCCGCGCGCCACGCCGCAGCCGCGACTGGCCGACGCGCTTTCCCGCCAACTCGACCTCACCCTGTCGCGTGTCGAAGCGGCCGGCACTGTCTACGAGAACGACGCGTGGCTTCCGATGCGTGGGGTCGCGCCTCCGGGCGCGTCAGGCGTGCAAGTAGACGGGCGCGGTCCGCTCATGAGCGCGCTCCGAACGGAGCCCGGCGGCGTGGTCGGCGTGCCGACATCCCGTGCGCGCACGGGACCGATCGGCCCCGGCACGTTGCTGTGGTCCGAGGCGGCGAACAGTCACTGGCGCGCGCGGGCCGAGGGGAACACGCTCGCGCGTCGTGATGCGTTCGGCTGGACGAACGCGTTCGCGCTCGACGCACGCGCGCCGGTTGCCGTGTACTTCCGCGGTGGCGTCATCGGTCGACTGCTCCGCTGGGTCCAGATTCTGTGCTGGGCCGGCGTCGTGGTCGCATGGTTCGTCACCCGCCGGCGTGCGCGTCCGCGTCCCGCATGAAGCCGCGCCGGGCGCTGTTCGTCGCCGTCCTCGTCGTGATCGTCGCCGTCGCCGTCGCGGTGGGGAACGCCAAGCAGTCGCGGCCGGAAGCTTCCGCGGCCGCGCCGGTTGCGTCGGGCTTGCCGTCGGGGAATTCGCCCGCCGGGAGCGTGTGGTTCTGCCCCGGTCTGCCGGGCTCTCTGCCGGCGGCCGCCGACCGCGTGACGTTCGCCAACGTCGGCGATGCACCGGCCGATGTCGTGGTCACTGTGCTCCCCGACAAGGGGCAACGATCCGGTGCCACCTTCACCGTCGGTGCGTCGTCGGTGACGACGAAGGCGCGCGCCGAGCTCGGTCCTCCCGGCGCGCTCACGGTCGAGGGCTTTGGCGGGCGCGTCGTGGTGGAGGAGGGGATCGACGGTCGGGCCGGTGTCGATGTCACCGCCTGTGCGACACAAGGCGCTACGCAGTGGAGCTTCGCAGCAGGTTCGACGCCGCGCGGCGTAGAGCAGTGGCTCATCATCCAGAATCCGTTCGCGACGGATGCCAAGGTCGATGTGACGCTCCGCACGAGCGATGGAGTGCGGAAACCGGAGCTCTTGCAGAGCTTCGACGTGCGGCAGCGTTCGCGAGCGGTCATTGCGATGCATGACGTTGCGGTGCGAGAAGATCGGCTCGCCGTGCAGGTCGACGCGCGCGTCGGTCGAGTCGTCGCGTCACAATCGCTCGTGTACACCGCCGACGCCGGTCAGCCGGCTGTTGCGACGACGCTCGGGACGCCGTCCGCATCGAGTCATTGGCTGTTTGCCGGTGGCACCACGGTTCCCGATGCGACGACGCGGCTTGCGATCGCGAACGTCGGCGCCGACGATGTCGAAGTCGACGTGCAGATACTTCCCGGGAACAATCAGGCATCGGCTGCCGTCCCGCTCACCGTCGCGCAGGACGAGGTCGTTTGGGCGCAACTCGGTGGCTGCGCGCCCGCGGGCGGCGCCAACAACTGTGTGCCCGCGGCGGCGAACGTGCCGTACGCGGTCGACGTGAAAGCCACAGGCGGCGGCGCGATCGTGGCCCAGATGCTCACGCGCGGTTCCGGCGACTCGGCGCAACCTGGTGCTGCCACCTCGCTCGGCGCACCGCAGCCGGCGCGCAGCTGGGTGTTCGGTCGGGATCGTGTTGACAGCGTGCGATCGACGACGTTGGCGATCCTGAACCCGCTCGCGCAGCCCGCACGCGTCGACATCTCGGTCGTGCACGACGGCCGGGTCGACCATCCCGGCGACCTGCAGGGCATCACGGTCGCGCCCGGTCATCGCGCAACGGTGCGGATCGTCGGCGGCCGGCGGCCGTCCTCGGCTCCGAGAGCGTTGATCGTCGACGCGTCGTCGGCCGTCGTGGTCGAGCGCACGATCGTCGGTGCGACCGACGAGAGCCGCTCACCCGGCATTGTGGTCGGGTGAGGGCGACGCGATGACTGTTCGCATCGCGATCGCGCTGACGCTGTTCGTTCTGCTCAGCGGCGTCGCGTGGTGGCTCGAACGGCGGCGCCGTACGAACGCGCCGATGCAGGGAACGACGGCCACGCCCGAGCAACTCGATCGCCGCGACTTCGAGCGGCCCGACGCCCCGTGGCTCGTCGTGCTCTTCACGTCCGACGCGTGCGCATCCTGCGAGGGGTTGTACGACAAGGCGGCGCCGCTCGCGTCCGACGACGTTGCGGTGGTCGAGATCGAGTTCCCCGAGCACCGCGCGCTCCACGATCGCTATCACGTGCGGGCAGCACCGATGACGCTCGTGGCGGATCACGAGGGCGTCGTGCGCGCGAGCTTCCTCGGCGCGTTCGAGCGCGACCGACCTCTGGAACGCGGTGGCCGAGCTCCGCGCTTGATCAGTCGGGTTCGACGGGGGTGAAGACCTCGGCGCCGAGCTCGCCGGCCGGGTTCGGGTCGGGGAGTGGGCGGTCCGCGATCTCCTCGGTGCCGTCGGCGTGTGTGATGATGCGGGGCCCGCCGACCTTGCGGCCCATTGCCTGGTCCACGAGATCCTCGACCTCTTTGCCCTCGAGGGTCTCGCGTTCGAGCAACGCCTTGGCAACCGAATCGAGGCCGGCGCGGTACTCGGTGAGCACCTTGCGGCACCGGTCCTCTTCGTCGCGCAGGATGCGTTCGACTTCCTCGTCGATGACCCGCGCGGTCTCGTCGGAGTAGTCGCGCGAGTGCATGAGGTCCTCGCCGAGGAACACGGCACCTTGCGATCCCCACGCCATCGGTCCGATGCGGTCGGACATGCCCCACTCCCGCACCATTCGGCGCGCGAGCTCGGTGTTGCCGACGAGGTCGTTCTGGGCGCCGGTCGACTGGTGGCCGAACACGAGGTCTTCGGCGACACGCCCGCCGAGCCGCACAACCAACGAGTCGGCGATGTACTCGCGCTTGTAGATGTGGCGTTCCTCGACGGGCAGCTGATGCGTGACACCGAGCGCCATGCCCGTCGGGAGGATCGTGACCTTGTGGAGGGGATCGGCGTGCTCGAGCACGTATGACAACACGGCGTGGCCACCCTCGTGGTACGCGATGATCTCCTTCTCCTCCTCGGAGAGCGCGAGCGACTCACGCTTGAGGCCCATGAGCACCCGGTCGCGCGCCGCGTCGAAGTCCTGGCGATGAATCTCGTGTACGCCGCGCCGGACTGCGAACAGCGCGGCCTCGTTGACAAGGTTGGCGAGGTCGGCGCCACTCATGCCCGGTGTGCCGCGCGCGACGACTCCCACGTCGACGTCGGGGTCGACCTTCTTGTCGCGCATGTGGACCTTGAGGATCTCGACGCGCTCGTCCTGCGTCGGCAGCGGCACGAGGATTTGCCGGTCGAAGCGACCGGGACGCAACAGTGCGGGGTCGAGGATGTCGGGCCGGTTCGTCGCGGCCATCATCACGATGCCCTCGGTCGCCTCGAAGCCGTCCATCTCCGCGAGCATCTGGTTGAGCGTCTGCTCCCGCTCGTCGTGGCCGCCGCCGAGGCCGGCGCCGCGCTTGCGTCCGATCGAGTCGATCTCGTCCACGAAGATGATCGCGGGTGCCTGCTTCTTCGCGGTCTGGAACAGGTCGCGCACGCGCGCCGCGCCGACACCGACGAACATCTCCATGAAGTCCGAGCCGGTGATCGAGATGAAGGGCACGCCGGCCTCACCGGCGACCGCGCGGGCGATCAGCGTCTTGCCCGTTCCGGGCGGCCCGACGAGCAGCACCCCCTTCGGGATGCGCGCGCCGATCTCCTTGAACTTGCCGGGCAGCTTCAAGAAGTCGACGACCTCGTTGATCTCTTCCTTCACCGCCCCGTAGCCGGCGACGTCGGCGAAGGTCGTCTTGGGCTTGTCGGTGTTGTAGACCTTGGCGCGCGATCGCCCGATGTTCATGACCGCGCCCATTTGTCCCTGGGCTCGGCGCGCGATGAACCACCAGATCAACCCCAGCAAGGCAAACGGCACGACCCAGACGAGGATCGTCGCGAGCCAGTCAGTCGAACGAGGCTTGTAGTTGCGCGACACGTTGTGGTCGTTGAGCAACTTGATGTCTTCGTCCGGCAGCGCGTTCTCGGGGCCTTGCGCCGTGAACTCCGATTTGCCGTTCTCGTTGACGCCATTCGCGAACTTGCCGGTGATCTTGCCGCTAGAGGAGTCGTACTTGATGCTCGACACCTTGTTCTCGCGGACGCGTTGCAGGAACGTGCCGTAGTCCAGCTTCGCCCGCTCGGGTGTCGTGCTCGGCGCCGCCTGCCAGAACAGGAAAATGGCAACGATCAGTCCGACGATCACCCACGGCATCCAGCGGGGCCGGCTCGCCGGACGCCCCGGGTTTCCGCCGCCACCACCCGGTCGCGGCGGTCGGCCCGGCTGCTCCGGGGGTCGCCACTGATCTTCGGGTGGACTCATGTTGTTCCGCTCTTGGCCCTACGGGCCGGGCCGCGCAGGCCCCGCTCGCTGCTCACCGGGATACCCGGCTCACGACGCTCGCTCATGCGTGTTGCTCCACTGCGGTCGTAGATCGCCATGCTACGGCGACCGGCTTCGACGTCCCGTTCCGGGGGTGAACCCGGTGTACGGCCCGGCGTGTTCCCCAATTGCGCTGGGACTTTCCTGTCGACCGCAAACGCCCGCTCGTTACAGGTTCCGCTCTAGCCTTACCCGGTGGATCAGGGGCCCGGCGAGGGACGGCCCGCAACGCTGCCGGGCGGTGACCCGCCGGTGCGCTGGGGTCTCGGCGATTTCGTGTGGGTCTACGCCGCCGGGATCGTGATCTCGATCATCGGTGCCTCGATCGGCTTTGCGATCAGTGGCGACACGGCCGGTCATGCTGGTGCGCTCACGACCGCGCTCGCGGCGTTCGGTCAATTCGGTGGATGGGTCGCGTGCATCGCGTGGGTCGCGCATGCCAAGGGCCGGTCGCTCCAGGAGGACTTCGGCCTTCGCCTCGACATCCGCGACTGGTGGGCGGTCTTCGCCGGCATGGGGCTGTTCGTCGTGGCGACGCTGCTGATCCTGCCGCTCCACGACATGGTCAACGAGAGCCAGCAGGTCGTCGACGACCTGAACGCTGCGACCGGGGCCAAGCTCGCCGTCTTCGCGATCGTTGCCGCCCTCGTTGCCCCGGTGAGTGAGGAGCTGCTGTTCCGGGGGCTGCTGCTCCGGGCCTTGCGCCGCCGGTTCTCGCCCGCGGTCGCGATCGGCGCCCAGGCGCTGGTGTTCGCGCTTGCCCACCCGCTGCTGAGCCCCACGCTCGGCGACCTCGTCGTCGTGCCCGCCCTGTTCTTGCTCGGTGTGGCGTCGGGCATCGCCGCCGAGTCCAACGGCGATCTCTCGGCATCGATCCTGATGCACATCGGCTTCAACCTGATCACGACCCTCGCGGCCATTTGAGGAGTCGCGGCCCCGGACGGCGGCGAAGCCGCCCGCAGTGGTGGCGAGTCCGACAATGGTCTTGAGGGTGGTGGCCGAGAAGTGTCTGAAGTCACTGGGCGTGGGCTTCAGATCGGCCGCGTTGGTGCCGAGGAACACTCCTGGCGGTGTGTCAGGGAGGCACGGAATGCTTGTATGCACAGGATGTGCGAAAGTCGCGTTGGTCACGATCCGTATGCGCGTCGCAGGACGCGAGATCGTCTTCCGTCGTTGTTCGAAGTGTGAGTCGAACGTCTGGCAGGACGACGCGGGCGACCTCTCGTTGGACGAAGTCCTCGAGCTCGCTCGCGCCGGACGCTGAGGCGTAGGGCGAGCAATTCACCACGACGAAAACTGTCGGATTCGCCACCGCTGAGAGCGGCGGCGCCGCTGAAGCGGGCCGCGACTCCTCACGGTGGGTGAAACCGGGACGCGGTCCCGGTCTGGCATTCTGGAGCACGGTGGCTGCACCCACGACCATGCAGGCGACCGCGCGGCCCGAGATCGACACGCGGCTGCGGCGCAAGCCCCTCGACGAGGACGATCAGCCGCGCGCACGCTGGGAGCGTGCCGTCGGCTGGGGCATCGTCGCGATCGCGACCTGGCTGGTGTTCTGTCTGCTCGACGCCGACCACAACTGGACGATCCACCTCAGCCATTTCAAGTTCGGCGACCTGTTCCTGAACACCACCACCAACGGCGGCGACATGGGCGCGCATGTCTGGTGGCCGAAGTTCCTCGAGCAGCACTGGTTCTCCTGGAACCCGTTCGAGATGCGGCTCTCGGGTTGGGCGCCCGACTGGTACGCCGGGTTCCCCGTCGGCCAGTACTACTTCCCGCTCCCCGCGTTGATGATCTGGGTGCTCGACGCGGTGCCGTTCGTGCCGTACAACGTCGCCTTCAAGCTGGTCACGGTCTCCGGGCCGCTGCTCCTGCCGGCCGGCGCGTACTACTTCGCCCGCGGCATGCGTGCACCGTGGCCCGCACCGCCGGCGTTTGCGATCGCGGCGCTCGGCATGTTGATGCAGACGCGCACCGACTGGCAGATCTACGGCGGCAACATCGCGAGCACCCTCGCCGGAGAGTTCTCGTTCACGATCGGTCTCGCGCTCGCACTCTTCGGGCTCGGCGCGCTCGCGTACACGCTCGATACCGGCCGGCGCCGCTGGCTGCCGGCGGTGCTCATCGCGGGCGCGGTGATGTCGCACATCGTCGTCGCGTTGTTCATCGGTATCGCCGCGCTCTTGCTCTGGCTCACCCGCCGCCCGTTCCGAACGTGGCGCATCGCGGCGTGGATCGGTGCCGTCGCGATCGCGATCCCCGCGGTGTGGTTGGTGCCGCTCCTCGGGAACTCGGCGTACACGCAGAGCATGCGGTACACGAAGCTCGTGCCGAAGGGAAGCTTCACGGCCTGGTCGTGGCTGCCGCTCCCGGGCCCGCTTCGCAGCGCGGTCAATGACTTCGTGCGCGCGCTCGGCACGTACTTCGACCCCAACTCGCACAAGCACCTCAAGCAGCCGTTGTGGTTGCCTTGGTGGATCTGGCTCCTGGCGGCCGTCGCCATTGTCGCGGCGGGTTGGTACCGGCGCCGTTCGACGCTCGTATTGCTCGTGCTCGCGTTGGTGATGGGCGTGCTGTTCGTCCAGTGGCCCGCGGACTTCGCGGTTTGGAACACGCGGTTCTTGCCGTTCTGGCTACTGACGTGGGGCTTCCTCGCGGCGATGGGCGCGACCGAGATCTGCCGCTTGGTGGCGAACCTCGTGCGCTGGTCGTACTCCTGGATACGGGATGGCGATCTGCAAGACGCGCGCGCCCGCGCGTGGGCCGAACTCGCGACTGCCGACGACGACGTCACCGTCGACCCCGCGGTTCGCAAGGACGCGGCGTGGGCGCTCGCCGAGCGCCGCTTCGACGCTGATCCCGCAGGTTGGCAGCCGCCGTGGCATCTCTCGCCCGAGCGAACGAAGCAGCGGTCGAGGTTCATCGGCGCGATTGCGCTCACCGTCGTCGTTGCCGTGACGGGCATCCTTGCTCTCAACCGCGGGTGGAACGCGCGCAACGGCAACCCGGCGATCGCGATCAGCGGTTGGGCGGGATGGAACTACTCGGGTTACGAATCGAAGTCCAAGCCGGCGACGCGCCAGTACTTCGACCTCATCGCCAAGATGGACGAGGTCGCGCACACGAACGGCAACGGTCGCGCGCTGTGGGAGCCGTCATCGGGCGAGCCCGACGCGATCAACAGCTACGGCACGAGCCTCGCGCTCGAGTTGCTGCCGTACTTCACCGATGGGCGTATCGGTTCGATGGAGGGCATCTACTTCGAGTCGTCGGCCACGACGTCGTATCACTTCCTCACCGTTGCTGAGTGCTCGCAGCACCCGTCGAACCCGGTGCGCGGCCTCGAGTACGGCAACCCGACGCAGGACTTCGATCTCTGCGTGCGGCACCTGCAGATGCTCGGCGTCCGCTACCTGATGCTCTGGACGCCGGAGTCGGAGGCCAAAGCGAAGGCGAGCCCGGACCTCACGCTGGTGAAGGACATCCCCGGTCCGATCCCGAACACGCAGCTGAAAGGCTGGAAGGTCTACCAAGTCGCGAACAGCGACCTCGTCGTCGGCATGAACCAGGAGCCGGTCGTCGCGAAGGTGCACGGGGGTTCCTACTCGAAGTGCTGGGGCACGGCGTTCCCCGACACGACCAGCGACGAGCCGCACCTGCCCGCGTGGGAGTGCACCGTTGCGCCGTGGTGGACGAGCCGCGACCAGCTCGATGTGGCATTCGCGCAGTCGGGTCCGAAGGAGTGGCGGCATGTCGACAGCAGCGAGCTGGCGAGCTTGCAGCCAAAGGTGATCGATCCGGTCACCGTCACCGACGTCCGTCGCTCGGTCAAGAAGATCGCGTTCCACGTGTCGGAGATCGGGAAGCCGGTCGTGGTGAAGGAGTCGTACTTCCCCAACTGGCATGTCAAGGGCGCGAAGGGCCCCTACCGGCTTGCCCCGAACCTGATGGTCGTCGTGCCCACCTCGAACGACGTCACGCTGTCATACGGCCTGTCCAAGTACGACTGGCTCGGTCGCGTCCTGACGATCCTCGGCTTGGTCGGTCTCGTGTTGCTCGGGTTGTGGGTCGGCGCGCAGCGCTACGCGGCCGGCGAGCAGCATCCTGCCGAAGGCGAGGACGATCACGACGGAGGGGGCCGCTCCGACGAGGGTGACGAGAACGGCGGCGCATCGGACGACGACACCGATGAGGACACCGAGGACGAGGACCCGGAGCGACCACCCGACCCAAACCGGTGGGAGCCGGCACCGGCGCTACCATGACCGGCCTTCCGGGTCCGGAAGGCGGCCAGGAAAGGCGCAGCGAGGGAGTCGCGTGAGTTCGTCGCTCGATGCAATTTTCAAGGCGTACGACGTCCGCGGGTTGTACCCCGACGAGCTCGACGAGCCGTTGGCGCGCCGCATCGGCAATGCCTTCGCGCACTTCACCGGCGCGCAGCACGTGATCGTGGGGCGCGACATGCGGCCTTCGTCGCAGCCGCTCGCGGACGCGTTCATCGAGGGCGCGACGCTGGCGGGCGCCGACGTCGTCGACATCGGGCTGTGCTCGACCGATGTCGTGTACTTCGCGGCCGGTCGCCTGGACGTGCCGGGGGCGATGTTCACCGCGAGCCACAACCCTGCTCAGTACAACGGCATCAAGATGTGCCGGTCGGGCGCGGCGCCGATCGGCGAGCAGACGGGTCTCCAGCAGATCAAAGAGATGGTCGAATCGGGCGTGACCTCAAGGGGCGAGGTCGCAGGCAAGGTCGAGCACCGCGACCTGCTCGAGGAGTTCGGCGATCACGTGCGGTCGTTCGTCGACCGGTCGGTCCTGACGCCTCGGTCGGTCGTGGCCGACACCGCGAACGGCATGGGCGGCCTCGTGGTGCCCAAGGTGTTCGAAGGACTGCCGTTCACCCTTACCGTGCTCTACGGCGAGCTCGACGGCACGTTCCCGAACCATCCCGCCGATCCGATCCAGCTCGAAAACTTGAAAGACCTTCAGCGCGCCGTCGTCGACCTCGGCGCGGACATCGGGCTCGCGTTCGACGGCGACGCCGACCGCGTGTTCCTCGTCGACGACAAGGGCGTGCCGGTCAGCGGTTCGACGACGACGGCGATCGTCGCGGCCGGGATCCTCGACCGCCATCCGGGCGAGACCGTCGTGCACAACCTCATCGTCTCGCGCGCCGTGCCCGAGATCATTCGCGAACACGGTGGCATCCCGGTGCGCGCCCGTGTGGGCCACTCGTTCATCAAGCAGGTGATGGCCGAGACCGGGGCGATCTTCGGCGGCGAGCACTCGGCGCACTACTACTTCCGCGACAACTGGCGGGCCGACTCCGGGTCGATCGCGGCATTGTGCGTGCTCGAGCAGCTGTGCCGGGCCGGCGTGCCGTTGTCGGAGCTGCGCAAGCCGTTCGAGCGCTACGTGCAGAGCGGCGAGATCAACACGCGCGTGGACGATCCGCAGGCCGTGATCGAACGCGTCGCGCACGCGTTCACGGACCAGCCCCAGGACCGGCTCGACGGCCTCACCGTCGATTGTGGCGAGTGGTGGTTCAACCTTCGCCCGAGCAACACCGAGCCGCTGCTGCGCCTGAACCTCGAGGCGCCCGACGCAGCTTCCTGCGAACGGCACACGCGCGAAGTGCTGGCCCTCATCCGCGAGTAGCAGGCGTCCGCGACGGGGAGGCCCGCTAGCCTGCGCGGCATGGCGCTCGATCCCAAACTGCTCGAGATCCTCGCTTGCCCCGAGGACAAGGGCCCATTGTTGTATTTCGTCGACGAGCAGTCGCTGTACAACCCGCGACTGAAGCGGCGGTACCGCGTGCTCGACGGTGACATTCCCGATCTGCTCATCGACGACGCCGAAACCGTCGACGACGCCGAGCACAAGCGGCTCATGCAAAAGGCCGACACGGACGGGATCAAACCAACGTTCGAAGGATGAGCACGGACACCCTCAACTTCCTCGACGCGGTTGCCGGGTTGCCGGAGCAGCTGGCGAGCGCCCACGAAGTCGCGGGCAAGGTGCACGCTGATCGATTCCCGCGCGGTGAAGACATCAGCAACATCATCGTGATGGGTATGGGCGGTTCCGGTATCGCCGGCGACGTCGTCGCGGCGGCCTTCAACGACGAACTGCCGGTGCCGATCACCGTGCTGAAACAGATACGAACCCCAGCGTTCGTCGGTCCGGAGACGCTTGCGTTCGCCGCGTCGTACTCGGGTGACACCGAAGAGACGGTGTCAATGGCAACGAGCGCGGTCGAATGCGGCGCCCATCTCGTCGCGATCTCCCGCGGCGGCGAGCTCGCCGCCCTCGCTGATCGGGCCGGTGCGCTGCACATCGGGTGCCCCGACGGGTACTTGCCGCGTGCGGCGATCGGTGCACTCGTCGCGCCGCTGGTCGTCACGCTGTTTCGCATGGGCCTCGCACCCGGCGCGCATGCGAACCTGATGTACGCACAACAACAACTTGCGCTGCGCCGCGGGAAGTGTGTGCCGGACGTCGACGGTGTCGCGAATCCGGCTCGCGAGCTCGCACGCAAGCTGGACCGCACGATTCCGTTGATCTACGGCGGCGGGGCGCTCGGTGGGGTCGCGGCGTATCGCTGGAAGTGCGACGTCAACGAGAACGCCAAGGCGCCGGCGTTCTGGAACCAGTACCCGGAGCTCGATCACAATGAGATCTGCGCGTGGGGTCAGCACGGTGACGTGACCCGGCAGCTCATCTCGCTCGTCGAGTTGCGACACGGCTTCGAACATCACCGGCTCGCTCCGCGCTTCGACATGACGCGCGAGATCATCAGCGAGTGCCTGCACCAGGTGCTGGCAGTGGAAGCGGAAGGCGAGGGCCGGCTCGCGCAGTTGCTCGACTTGATGTACATGGGCGACTGGGTGAGCTGCTATCTGGCGTTGCAGAACGACGTCGATCCCGGTCCGATCGACGCAATCTTCGACTTGAAGGCACGGTTGGCCAACATCTAGGAGTGCGACATGCCCGCAGTGCTGGTACATGGTGTTCCTGACACGCCGCAGCTGTGGGACGGCGTGCGTGCGCACCTCTCGCGCGCCGACGTGGTTACGCCCACGCTTCCGGGCTTCGGCACGCCGGTGCCGCAAGGCTTCGACGCGACCAAGGAGGCATACGCCGACTGGTTGACCGCGGAGATCGAGGCAATCGGCGTGCCGGTCGACCTCGTCGGCCACGACTGGGGTTCGATGCTCGTGCAACGCGTTGTCTCCACCCGGCCCGAGCTCATCCGCACCTGGGCCGCCGGGGCGGGCGCGGTCGATCGCTCGTACACGTGGCACGAGCTCGCGCAGATGTGGCAGACCCCGAGGTCGGCGAGCAAGTGATGGAGGCCATGACGGGTGACGCGCTCGTCGAGGCGCTGCAGGATCAACTCGGTCGCGAGCAGGCGATCGAGGTCGCCAAGAACATCGACGACACGATGAAGGACTGCATTCTCAAGCTGTACCGCTCGGCCGTGAACGTCGGCGCCGAGTGGGGCGACGCCGTCGACGGCATCACGCGTCCGGGCGTCGTGTTCTGGGGAGCCGACGATCCCTACGTCACGCAGGACTTCGGCGAACGACTCGCGCAACGGACCGGTGCACGGCTCGTGATGTTCGCCGACAGCGGGCATTGGTGGCCCGCGAGGAAGCCGGCCGAGGTTGCGCGCGAGCTCGAAGTCCTCTGGTCGAGCGTCGCGTAGGAATTAGCGGCGCCGCGCGACGCAGAGCTCGGTGAGCGTCGCCCGGCGGACGCGGCCGCCATATTTGGTTTCGAGGAGCTGTTCCAGGCAGGCGAACAGCGCGGCGCGTTTCTCGGGCGAAAGCGCGATGTGGCCGGAGAACGAGCGCAGCAGATCGAAGTACGTCTCGGTGGTGTACGCGGTCTCCTGCAACCAGCGGCGGAATACCGGGGCGTCGAACGCGTCGTGGTCGACGAGTCCGCGATCCTTGGGCGGAATGTCGTCGGCGTTCTTGCACCGAAGGCCCTTCGGCGTTCCCGGCATGAAGCGCTCGTAGCAGTCCTGCATCTCGTTGAAGAAGCTCGTGTCGCCGCCGGCAACGTGATCACCACCCACGATCGCGATCGCGCCGCCGGGGCGAAGTGCCGCGGCCGCCCGGTCGAGCGCGACCTTCGGATCGAGCCAATGCCACACGTCGAACGCGGTCACGAGGTCGAACGGCTCTGACGGAAGTGGCCACTCCTCGAACGCGGCAGTGATCACCTCGACGTTCGGGTATGTCGCGACGTTCCGGCGCGTGACCTCCGCAAGTGCCTCCCCGAGCTCGACGGCGACGACGCGGTATCCGAGGCGCGCGAGTTCCTTCGTCGCGCGGCCCGTGCCGCAGCCGACCTCCAACACGCGTCCGCCCGGGGGCACGCTGCTCAGCGCGACGAGACCATCGAACAGTCCGGCCGGAAGCGGCGGTCGCACGCCGTCGTAGTGCTCCGCAACTTCGTTGAAGGTCGTGCGGAGCGACCGGTCGTTCGGGAGGTCAAGCGACACGCGCGTCAGTCGCGGCGCACGTCGAGCTTGAAGACATCCGGGCGTGCGTAGTGCCCGACGACATCGAACTGGCGGCGCGACTGGCGCACCTTCTCCGTATCGACCTCCGCGTACACGATGCCTTCTTGTTCGGTGATCGGTCCGGCGAGGACGTCGCCATACGGATCGACGATGACCGTGTTGCCGCGTGACGCCCAGTCGTCGTCATCGCTGTAGATGTCGTCGCGGCCGCGAAGGTCCGCCGGCACGTCGGAGCCGCGGATGCACGAGTTCACGCCGACGACGTACATGCGGCCTTCCTTGGCGATGTGCCGCATCGACGCGACCCACACGTCGGAGTTGTCCCACGTGGGCGCGAGGTACACGTCGATGCCTTGCTCGTACATCGCCGCCCGGGCGAGCGGCATGTAGTTCTCCCAGCAGATGAGGCCACCGAGCCGGCCGAAGTCGGTGTCGATCACCGCCAGCGTCGATCCGTCACCCTGGCCCCACACCAGCCGTTCGCCACCGGTCGGCATGAGCTTGCGGTGTTTGGCCGCGAGCCCGCCATCGGGCCCGAAATACAGCAGCGTGTTGTATATGGTGCCGCCGTCGCGTTCGTTCACGCCGATCGCGAGGTAGATCGCGTTCTCGCGCGCGATGGCGCCGAGCGCGTCGCAGGCCGGGCCGGGCACGTCGACCGACTGGTCCGCGAAGCGCGCGTACCACTCCTCGTCGGCCCACGGCGTCGTGCGCCAGACCCAATCCGGATACGTGGGCACGAACGCCTCCGGAAAGACGACGAGGTGCGCGTTGTTGGCGGCCGCTTCCTTGGCGAGCAGGCCGACCTTGTCGATCGTGGCCTCTCGGTCGAGGAAGACAGGTGCCGCCTGTACCGCGGCGATGACGGTGGTGGCCATGGTCGAGACGTTCGCGCCGCCGGTTGCTAACATCAAGTCTCGGTCGGGCCCCAGGGAGACGACAGCGAAGCGACCGCAGGGGAGCGGAGCGTGGAGTCGACCCGTAGTTCTGGGGCTGTCATCCGGTGATCCGGGCCGGCCTCCGTGAATATCGTTGGGCGCGTGCGCGCCCGCAAACCGGAGGACGAGACCATGACCACGACTGACGCTCGATCGAACACGGGCACGTTCACCGACTACAAGGTCGCCGACCTGTCGCTCGCCGACTGGGGCCGCAAGGAGATCGAGCTCGCCGAGGTGGAGATGCCCGGGCTCATGGCGTGCCGCGCCGAGTACGGCCCGCAGAAGCCGTTGCGGGGCGCACGCATTACGGGCTCGCTCCACATGACGATCCAGACCGCGGTGCTGATCGAGACGCTCGTCGAGCTCGGCGCCGAGGTGCGGTGGGCGAGCTGCAACATCTTCTCGACCCAGGACCATGCCGCCGCGGCGATCGCGGCGCGCGACATCCCCGTGTATGCGTGGAAGGGCGAGACGCTCGAGGAGTACTGGTGGTGCACCGAGCAGGCACTGCGGTGGCCGGACGCCAACGGAAATCCAACTGGGGGTCCGAACATGATCCTCGACGACGGCGGGGACGCGACGCTGCTCGTGCACAAGGGTGTCGAGTACGAGAAGGCCGGCAAGGTGCCCGGCGTGGAGACGGCGGACAGCGAGGAGTTCGCGGTCGTGCTGCAGTTGCTTGCGCGTCTGCAGAAGGAAGCGCCGAACCTGTGGCACGAGGTCGCGGCCGCGATCAAGGGCGTCACCGAGGAGACGACGACCGGCGTGCACCGGCTGTACCAGATGCAGGCGGCCGGCACGCTGCTGTTCCCGGCGATCAACGTGAACGACTCCGTTACCAAGTCGAAGTTCGACAACCTCTACGGATGCCGGCACTCGCTGATCGACGGCATCAACCGCGCGACCGACGTGATGATCGCGGGCAAGGTGGCCGTCGTATGCGGTTACGGCGACGTGGGCAAAGGCTGCGCGCAGTCACTGCGCGGCCAGGGCGCCCGCGTCGTCATCACCGAGATCGACCCGATCTGCGCGCTCCAGGCCGCGATGGAGGGTTATCAGGTCACGACCCTCGACGAGGTCGTCGAGACCGCCGACGTCTTCGTCACCTGCACGGGGAACGCGAACGTGCTCAGCGTGGACAGCATGGCGAAGATGAAGCACAACGCGATCGTCGGCAACATCGGTCACTTCGATACCGAGATCGATATGGCCGGGCTCGCGAAGTTCCCCGGCATCGAGCGCCGCAACGTGAAGCCACAGGTCGACGAGTGGGTGTTCCCCGACGGACACGCGATCATCGTGCTCGCCGAGGGCCGTCTCCTGAACCTGGGTTGCGCGACCGGGCATCCGAGCTTCGTGATGTCGAATAGCTTCGCGAACCAGGTGATCGCCCAGGTCGAGCTCTTCACGCACACCGACTTCTACGAGCACAAGGTGTACACGCTGCCGAAGCACCTCGACGAGAAGGTGGCGCGCCTGCACCTCGACAAGCTCGGTGTCAAGCTCACCAAGCTGACCGAGGAACAAGCCGAGTACATCGGCGTGCCGGTCGAGGGCCCGTTCAAGCCCGACCACTACCGCTACTGAGCGCAATGTCCTACGCCTGGTAGGAATGACGCATGACGGACGCGTTCGAGCGGATCGTTGCGACGTTCGACCCGCCGATGTTTGTGGTCACCGCGTTCGACGGCCGCGAGCGCGACGGGTATCTCGTCGGATTTGCGACGCAGTGCGGCATCGATCCGGCGCGCTTCCTCGTGTGCCTCAGTGTGAAGAACCGCACGACGCGGCTCGCACGCGATGCGCGAACGCTCGTCGTGCACGCGTTGCGCAAGGACCAGCACGATCTCGCGGAACTGTTCGGCGGGGAGACCGGCGACGAGGTCGACAAGTTCGCGTCGGTGCAATGGCACGAAGGCCTCGACCGTGTCCCGGTGCTCGACGGTTGCGATTGGTTCGCGGGACGCATCGTCGCTCACCACGACGACCTCGGTGATCACGAGGGCTTCGTGCTCGACATCCGCGCCGCGGACGACGCCGCTCCGGCCGACGCGCAGCTCGGCTATCAGAACGTCAAGGACGTCGACGCGGGCCACCCGGGATAGCTCCCCTAGGCTCAGCTCCTATGCAGGAGTTCGCAGGCAGGGTTGCAGTCGTCACGGGCGGTGCGAGTGGTATCGGTCTCGGGCTCGCCCGCCGCTTCGCGGCGGAGGGCATGAAGGTCGTGATCGGTGACGTCGAGAAAGACGCGCTCGAGAGCGCGGTCGGCGAACTCGGTGCGGAGGGCGCAGAGGTCGAAGGTGTCGTCACCGACGTGACCGACGCGGGCCAGGTGCAGGGCCTCGCCGACGCCACGATCGAGCGGTTCGGCGCAGTGCACATCGTCTGCAACAACGCCGGCGTCGGCGGGGGTGGGCTCTCGTGGGAGATGCCGCTGTCGACCTGGGAGTGGGTCCTCGGCGTCAACCTGTGGGGCGTCATTCACGGCCTCCGCACCTTCACCCCGCTGCTGGTGCAGCAGCCCGAGGCCCACATGGTGAACACCGCCTCGGTTGCGGGCCTGGTCGCGGGCCCGTTCATGGGCCCCTACAACGCGAGTAAGCACGCCGTCGTCGCGATCTCCGAGACCTTGCATCACGAGCTTGCGATGACCGCCCCGCACGTCAAGGTCTCCGTGCTCTGTCCGGGGTGGGTGAACACCAACATCGCCGACAGCGCCCGGAACCGCCCGGCCCATCTGCAAACGGACGAAGTGTCCGAAGCGGGCGCAGCTGACATGCTGCGCTCGTTCCTCCAGCAGGGAATGGCGCCCGACGTCGTCGCCGGCAAGGTGCTCGACGCGATCCGGGCCGAGCGGTTCTGGATCCTGACGCACGACGACGAGGCCGACGTCTGGGGCAACGCGGTCGATCGACGGCTGCGCTCGCTCGAAGCGCGCTCGAATCCGCAGTTCGGCCCGCCCGCGTGACGCCGCGGCGCGAGCGGCGCGAGCCGATCCCGCCGACGATCGAATGGCGCGCGGGTGCGGTGCGTCTCATCGATCAACGCGCGTTGCCCGCGCGCGTGCGCTTTCTCAACTGCCGGTCAGTCGACGCGTTGTGCGACGCGATCTCGAGCCTCGCGGTGCGCGGTGCACCCGCGCTCGGCGCGGCGGGTGCCTACGGCGTCGCGCTCGCCGCGCACACGATGTCGACGAAGCGCCAGGTGCGCGCTGCGAGTGCGCGCATCGCGCGTACGCGTCCGACAGCAGTGAATCTTTCGTGGGGTGTGCAACACGCGCTCGCGGCATACGAATGCGAAGGAGCCGTGGGCGCGCTCGCGTGTGCGGAACGCCTCGCAGCCGACGATGTCGCGTGCAACCGAGCATTGGGCGCGCACGGGGCGGCGTTGATCCCGGTCGACGGAACCGTCTTGACGCATTGCAACGCGGGTGCGCTCGCGTGTGTTGGCTACGGCACTGCGCTCGGCATCGTCCGCGCGGCGTCGCAGCAACGGCGACGCCCGCACGTGATCGTCGACGAGACGCGTCCACTGCTTCAGGGTGCGCGCCTCACGATGTGGGAACTCGAACGCGAGGGTATCGACGCGACGTTGAGTCCCGATAGCGCGGCCGCGTCGTTGATGGCGCGCGGTCACGTCGACGTGGCGATCGTCGGCGCGGATCGCGTCGCGGCGAACGGTGATATCGCGAACAAGATCGGGACGTACGGCATCGCGCTCGCGGCGCGCCACCACGGTGTGCCGTTCTATGTCGCGGCGCCGACCGCGACGATCGACCTCGCGACCGCGTCCGGTGACGACATCGTGATCGAGGAGCGCGACGCCGCGGAGGTGACTCATGTCGGTGGCGTCGCGGTCGCGCCGCCCGGGGCCGCGGCGCGGAACCCCGCGTTCGACGTCACGCCCGCGCGTCTTGTGACTGCGATCGTCACCGAGGTCGGGGTCGCGCGGCCGCCGTACCGCCGCTCGCTGCCGGCGCACGTCCGCCGGGCGGCCGAGGAGCCTGTCACACCCAGTAGTTAGCGTCGTTGTCATGTTGCGAGAACTCGTGCATGACGTGGTCGGAGCGCTCCTGCCGGTGCGGTGCCCGGGGTGCGGCGACGTCGCCGAAGACCCGATCTGTCACCGCTGCGAAGTCCGGCTCCGCCCCGCGCCGATCGCGCCGCCGCCCGCGCCCGTCGACTGGTGGACATCTTGCTTCTCCTACGAAGGAGTCGCGCGCGAAGTCGTGGCGCGCGCGAAGTATCGCGGCGAACGCGCGGCCATGCGCGATCTCGCGTGTCGCCTCGCGATCGCGACGAAAGAGCGCGCGCCATACGCGGTCGATGTCGTCACGTGGGCACCCGCGAGTCGGTCTCGCTACGCGCGTTCCGGTGTCGATCACGCGGCCGTACTCGCGCGCGGTTGCACGGGAGATGCGCGTTCCCGCGCGGCGTTTCTCCGTAGGAGTGGTGACGTTCCGCAGACGGGTCGCGACGCGGCGCGCCGTCGTCTCGGACCTCGACTGCACCTCACACGCTCACCCCAGGGTCTGGTTGTCCTGGTCGTCGACGACGTCGCCACGACCGGAGGCACGCTGGCCGCCGCTGCCCGCGTGCTGCGGGCAAGCGGCGCCACCAGCGTGCTTGCGGCCACGATCGCCCGCACGCCGCGGCCCGGTGGGCCTGGTCCGGTTGTTGCCTATACTCCTGCCACCACTCCGAGTTGAACAACGGGGGGAGCATGGACCTCGTCGTCGTCGGAAAGCACACGGAAGTCGACGCCGCACTGCGAGCGCTCACGCAAGAAAAGTTGCATCGGATCGAGAAGTACGCGAACGACGTGCGTCGCGTCGACGTCGATTACGCCGAGCATCTCACTCGCAAGGCCAGTGACTCGCACACATGCGAGATCCTCGTGCACGTCAACCATCTTCTCGTGAAGGGCACCGCGGCGGCCGCCGAGCACGCGATCGCTCTCGACCTCGCGGTCGACAAGATCGAGCACCAGATGCGGCGCCTGCATGAACGTCGCGTGCGTCGTCGCAACGGTTCGCGCGGCCGAGCGCCGCGCGTCGACGGCGAGGCCGCTCCCGACGACGAGAGCGCGGCCGATTCCCGCGAGCCGGCGATCGTGAAGATCAAGCAGTTCGAAGTGAAGCCGATGACTCCCGAAGAGGCAGCGCTCCAGATGGATCTGCTCAGCCACGACTTCTTCGTCTTCCGTAGCACCGAGAACGGGCGGGCGGCCGTGCTCTATCGCCGGCGGGACGGCGCGCTCGGCCTCATCGAGGTGTCAGGCTGAGCACGGTCAACGTCGCGGCGGGCGACGACACTCCGATCCGTGTGCTGATCGTCGACGATCATGCGGTCTTCCGGCGCGGGCTCGAGCTCGTGCTCTCGGACGAGCCGGATCTCGAGATCGTCGGCGAAGCCGCCGACGGACTCGAGGCAATTGAGCGTGCCGCCGACCTCCTTCCCGACGTCGTCGTCATGGACGTACGCATGCCCGGCGTCGGAGGCATCGAAGCGGCGCGCCGCATCCGTCACGCGCAGCCTGCGACGAAGGTCGTCATGCTGACCGGGTCGGAGGACGAAGAGGATCTCTTCGCCGCGGTACGCGTCGGCGCGACTGGTTACCTCTTGAAGGAAGCCGCGATCGAAGAGCTTCCGGGCGCGGTGCGCGCGGTCGCACGTGGTCAGGCGCTGATCACTCCATCGATGGCTACCAAGCTCCTCGGCGAGTTCAACATGCTGTCCCGGCGCGTCGATGCGCAACACGACAACGCGCCGAAGCTCACCGAGCGCGAGACCGAAGTGCTGCGTCTCGTCGCGAAGGGCATGTCGAACAAGGAGATCGCAGCCGACCTCGTCATCGCGGAGAACACCGTCAAGAACCACGTGCGGAACATCTTGGAAAAACTCCAGCTGCGCTCGCGTATGGAAGCTGCGCTCTACGCCGTGCGCGAGAAGCTCGTCGACGCCACCTGAGCCGCCGACCCACGGGGATGCCGAGCCGGCGTGTTCCCGGGTCGCATCCACGCTCCGCTCCCGGTGGAACGCCCGCGGCCGGAGGCTCGCGGACACGCCGGTAGACTCGCCCGCCGCATGGGTTTGTTCAACAAGATTCTTCACGCAGGCGAGGGCAAGCGACTGAAGGCGGTCCAGGGGATCGTCCCGGAAGTCAATGCACTCGAGCCTGAGATCGCACGCCTTTCCGACGAGCAGCTCATCGGGAAGACGGCCGAATTCAAGCAGCGCGTCGACCGGGTCCGGTCCGGCGCCCGCGACCGTGATCACGAGAAGGAGCTGGTCGCCGACGCGCTCGACGACCTCCTTCCCGAGGCGTTCTCGGTCGTGCGGGAGGCGGGCAAGCGGATCCTGGGCCAGCGCCACTTCGACGTACAGATCATGGGCGGGGCGGCGCTCCACCTCGGCTGGGTCGCCGAGATGAAGACCGGCGAGGGCAAGACGCTTGTCGCCACACTGCCGTCATACCTCAACGCACTCGCCGGGCGGGGCGTGCACGTCGTGACCGTGAACGACTATCTCGCAAAGCGCGACGCCGAATGGATGGGCCGCATCCATCGCTTCCTCGGCCTGTCAGTGGGCACGATCATCCCTGATGACTCCACGCCCGACGAGAAGCGCGCGCAATACAGCGCCGACATCATCTACGGCACGAACAACGAGTTCGGCTTCGACTACCTACGCGACAACATGGTCGTGAGCGTCGACGAACAGGTGATGCGCGGCCAGCGCGAGCTCGGCTGGTCACCCCACTACTACGCGATCGTGGACGAGGTCGATTCGATCCTCATCGACGAAGCGCGCACGCCGCTGATCATCTCGGGTCGCGCCGCGGACGCCGCCGAGCTCTACTACCAGTTCGCGCGCGTCGCCCGTGGGTTGCAGCGCGACCGCGACTACGAAGTCGACGAAGCGAAGCGCACGGTCGTACCCACCGAAGAGGGCATCGCGCGCGTCGAGGAAGCGCTCGGGGTCGAGAACCTCTACGAGAACGTGCACCAGAACTTCGTGCACCAACTTCAGCAGGCGCTGCGCGGCAAGGAACTGTTCAAGCGCGACGTCGACTACATCATTCAAGCTGGCGAGGTGAAGATCGTCGACGAGTTCACCGGCCGCATCCTCGAAGGGCGACGCTGGAGCGAAGGCCTGCACCAAGCCGTCGAAGCCAAAGAGGGCGTCAAGATCAAAGAAGAGAACCAGACGCTCGCGACGGTCACGCTGCAGAACTACTTCCGCATGTACGAGAAGCTCTCCGGCATGACCGGCACGGCGAACACCGAGGCGGGCGAGTTCGCACACACCTACAACCTTCAGGTCGTGTCGATCCCGACGAACAAGCCGATGGTCCGGGAGGACAACTCCGACTACATCTACAAGGGCGAGGACGCCAAGTTCACCGCGGCCGTCGACGACATCATGGAGCGCAACGACAAGGGCCAGCCGGTGCTCGTCGGCACGATCTCCGTCGAGAAGTCCGAGAAGTTGTCGCGCGAGTTGCAGAAGAAAGGCATTCCGCACGAAGTGCTGAACGCCAAGCAGCACGAGCGGGAAGCCGAGATCGTTACCCAGGCCGGCAAGCTCGGCGCGGTTACCGTCGCGACGAACATGGCCGGCCGCGGCGTCGACATCCTGCTCGGCGGCAACCCCGAGGGCCTCGCCCGGCGCGAGTGCCTCAAGGAGGGGTTGCAGGTCGGCACGCCGGAATGCGACGCCCGCTACGCGGAGTTGCTCCCGCGCTTCAACGACGAGTGCAAAGCCGAAGGCGACAAGGTGCGCGACCTCGGCGGCCTGTACGTGCTCGGCACCGAACGCCACGAGTCGCGCCGCATCGACAATCAGCTGCGCGGCCGTTCCGGCCGGCAGGGCGACAACGGTGAGAGCCGCTTTTACCTGTCGCTCGAAGACGAGCTCATGCGTCTGTTCGCGACCGGGATGATGTCGCGCGTGATGAATGCGTCCTTCCCCGACGACATGCCGCTCGAGTCCAAGATGGTGTCGCGCGCGGTTGAGCGGGCGCAGGGCACGGTCGAAGGCCGCAACTTCGAGATCCGCAAGAACGTCTTGAAGTACGACGAGGTGATGAACGAGCAGCGCAAGGTCATCTACCGGCGCCGCCAGCAGGTCCTCGACGGCGAGGACTTGCGCGAAGAGGCCGTCGACGCCATCACGGCCGCGATCGGCCGTCTGGTCGACCAGTACTGCTCGGGCGAGTTCTCCGAAGAGTGGGACGTGGCCGGGCTCCTCGATGCTGCTCGCAGCTACTTCCCGATCCGGATGACCAAGGAGCAGCTGGACGAGACGTTCAACGCCGATGCGCTCGAGGAGCTCATGCTCGCGGATGCGCTCGCGTTGTACGACGAAAAAGAGAAGCAAATCGGCACCGAAGTACTGCGCGACATCGAACGCCGCGTGCTCCTCTCGGTGCTCGACCAGCACTGGCGCGAACACCTCTACGAGATGGATTACCTCCAGGAGGGCATCAACCTGCGCGCCATGGGCCAGCAGGACCCACTCGCCGAGTGGCAGCGGGAGGGCTTCGACATGTTCGAAGCCATGATGGGTCAGATCGAGGACGACTTCGTTCGCTACGTGTTCCACCTCCAGGTCGTGGTCGACGAAGAGCCGCGCCCGAACATGCGCAATGTGTCGTACAGTGCGCCAACCGACCCCGTGCAGGGCGAGGGCGCGATCATGGCGGCGATGGCGGCAGAACCCGAGCTGCAAACGGCCGACCCGGGCGAATACGGCGGCGCCGCAGAGGCGATGCCGATGACCTCCGAGCCCGTTCAGCAGCAGCCCGTACGAGTCGAGAAGACGCCCGGTCGCAACGACCCTTGCTTCTGTGGGAGCGGCAAGAAGTACAAGCTCTGTCATGGGAGATGACAGCGAAGCGACCGTAGGGGAGCGGAGCGCGGAATCGACCCAAGAAACAGGCCGCTGAATGCGCGACTTTTCCGAGGACCTTGGTGATGTCGCGCGCCGTGTTTCCGACGCGCACGCCTACTTGCGTGTCGACGAGGCGCGCAAGAGGCTGAGTGAGCTCGAGGAGCAGGCCAGCGCGCCTGATCTGTGGAACGACACGGACCACGCGCGCGCAAAGTGACGTCGGAGCTCGCGCGGGTGCGCGACGACGTGCAGCTCGTTGACGATCTCGAGCGCCGCGTGTCCGATCTCGAGACGCTGTCCGACCTCGGGCGTGAAGAGGACGATGACTCGGTCGAGCACGAGATCGATGACGGGATCGCAGCTTTGCGGTCGGACCTCGAGAAGATGGAACTCCGCGCGCTGTTCAGTGACGAACACGACGAGCGCGACGCAATCTGCGAGGTGCATTCGGGCGCGGGCGGCACCGATGCCCAGGACTGGACCGAGATGCTGCTGCGTATGTACACGCGGTGGGCGCAGACGAGAGGCTTCGACGTCGAGCTCGACGAGGTACAAGAAGGACAAGAAGCCGGGATCACGTCGGCGACGTTCATCGTGAAGGGTCGCTACGCGTACGGAATGCTGCAAGGCGAGCGCGGTGTGCACCGGCTGATCCGCATCTCACCGTTCGACGCGAACGCACGGCGACAGACAGCGTTCGGGTCGCTCGACTGCGTCCCCGCGCTGGAAGAGGCCGAAGTCCCCGAGATCGATCCGAACGATCTCCGCATCGACACCTACCGTTCGTCGGGTGCCGGCGGCCAGCACGTCAACGTCACCGACTCCGCCGTACGTATCACGCACCTTCCGACGGGGATCGTGGTGTCGTGCCAGAACGAGCGTTCGCAGCTGCAGAACCGCGCCAAGGCGATGCAGATCCTCGCGGCGCGGCTCGCCCAACGACAACGCGAAGAGCGACGCAAGGAGATGGAAGCACTGTCCGGCGAGAAGCGCGATGTCGCGTTCGGTAGCCAGATCCGTACCTATACGCTGGCGCCCTACCAATTGGTGAAGGACGAGCGCACCCGCTTCGAAACGGGGAATGTGCAAGCAGTCCTGGACGGCGACCTCGACGCGTTCATCGAGGCGTACCTCCATTGGCGCCGACAAGGAGAAACGTCATAACCTGTCTGGGTTCCGCGGCGGGCGAAGTGGTGACTGATACCCTCGCCTTGCTCCTTATGAGCCGTTTCTCATGATTCGATTCGAGAACGTCAACAAGGTCTACAAGGGCGATGTCGTCGCCCTGAAAGACGTCTCTGTTGAGATCCCGAAGGGCGAGTTCGTCTTTCTCGTCGGCCCGTCGGGTTCGGGCAAGTCGACGTTCCTCAAGCTGCTCTTGCGCGACGAGGTCGCGACCGCGGGGCGCGTGCTCGTCGCCGGCCGCGACATCGGCCGGCTCGGCGCATGGAAGGTGCCGTCGCTGCGTCGCAACATCGGCTGCGTGTTCCAAGACTTCAAGCTGCTCACCAACAAGACGGTCTATGAGAACGTCGCGTTTGCGCTCGAGGTCATCGGCCGGCCCAAGCACATCGTGCGCACGCAGGTGCCGCAGATTCTCGACCTCGTCGGACTCAGCAAGAAGGCTGAGAACTTCCCGACCGAGCTGTCCGGCGGTGAGCAGCAACGTGTCTCCATTGCGCGGGCGTTCGTCAACCGTCCGCTGATCCTGCTCGCCGACGAGCCCACCGGAAACCTCGACCCCGCGACCACCGTCGGCATCATGCGCTTGCTGGACCGCATCAACCGGACCGGCACGACGGTCGTGATGGCGACGCACGACCAGCGCATCGTCGACGCGATGCGGCGTCGGGTGCTCGAGCTCGACCACGGTGCACTCGTGCGTGACCAGGCGCGCGGCGTGTACGGAGTTGGAAGCTAACAGGAGTCTGATGTCGCGCCTCGCTTACTTTGCCCGGGAGACTCTCATCTCGCTGCGGCGAAATCTCTTGATGACGATCGCCGGCATCATCACCGTGCTGATCTCGCTCGTGCTGTTCGGTGGGATCCTGCTGCTCTCGAGCGCGGTCGACCACGGCACCGAGAAGTGGAAACACGGCGTCGAGCTCGAGATCTTCATGAAGGTCAACGCGTCGAGCTCGGACGTCGACGCGATGAAAGCGCAACTCGACGCCGACAAGTCGTTGGTGAAGAGCTATCGCTACCTCGATCACAACGCGGCGTACACCGAATTCAAGCGCCTCTTCCACGACCAGCCCGCGCTGATCGAGAGCACCACACCCGACGTGCTGCCCGAATCGTTCCGGGTCGCGCCCGTTACCGCGCGCCTCACACAAGAGGTCGAGATCAACTACAAGACCCGACCCGGCGTCGACAAGATCGTCACCGCGCAGCAACAGATCAAGAACCTCCTGAATGCGACCCGTTGGATCCGGCTGATCTTCTTCATGATCTCGACCGCGCTTTTGCTCTCGTCGCTCTTCCTCATCGTCAACACGATCCGGCTGGCGACGTTCGCGCGGCGACGCGAGATCGAGGTCATGAGACTCGTCGGCGCGTCCAACTGGTTCGTGCGCGTGCCGTTCATGGCCGAGGGGCTGATCCAGGGCGCGATCGGTGCCGGCCTCGCGTTCGGCTTCATCTGGATCCTCAAGGTCGTGATCTCGAACGTGCTGAACAGTCAGCAGACGCTGTTCTCGACGTTCCGCGTCACCGACAGCGACGCGATCGGGATCGGCATCCTCATCGTGATCATCGGCGCGACGATCGGTACCCTCGGCTCCGCCATCGGCCTCCGCCGATTCCTCGAGAGCTAACGGTTTTTGCGACGCAGGACGACCGATTCGGTCGCCGTCCGTCGCAAGAACTCACTACGTCTGGATCGGGAGGACCTCGGTCGCGCCCGCGGCGAGCTCGTCGTTCCAATCGCGCGGCTCGTTGAGCGGCACGAGGACGAGCTTCGAGAAACCGTTCGCGACGTAGCGCTCGCACAACGTCCGCAGGTTCGCCCAGCCGCGCGCGACCACGTCGTCGACATCGGCGTCCGGGTTCCGGGTGCGGATGACTTGCGCGATCAGATCCGGGACTGCGTCGTGCGTGTAGAGCACCATTGCGCCGAAGTGCTCGGGGTCGATGGCGCGCCTCTCAGCGTCGGCGGCGTCCTCGATCGCGACGCGCGCGGTCTTGCACTGCTCGGGCGTCGTGAAGCTGGCGAGCCAGCCGTCGCCGAGCCGGCCGACGCGCCGCAGCTCGGACGGCGCCTTGCCACCGAGCCAAACGTCGAGCGGGTGGGCGGGCTTCGGCAGCACCGACATGCCCTCGTACTGGAACCAGCGGCCGTCGTGGTCGACCGCATCTTCGGCCCAGAACCGGCGGAGCAGCGGGAGCGCTTCGTCGAAGATCTCGGCGCGGTCGCCCCGCTCAACGCCGAACGCCTGCTGTTCGATCGGGTGCGCGATACCGAGGCCGAAGGCCGGCAGCGCGCGACCATTCGACAGCACGTCGAGCGTGGCCCACTCCTTGGCGACGAGCGCGGGAGAGCGGCCGGGCAGCACCGAGACACTCGTCCCGAGCTTGATGCGCCGGGTGCGCGCCGCGGCGTACGTGAGCGCGAGCACCGGATCGGGCGCGGGACCGCTGATGCGTTCCGACAACCACAGCGAGTCGAACCCGTGACCTTCGAGCCCCTCGGCCATCGCACCGAGCGCGTCGCCCGAGAGCGGCCGCAAGTTCCCCAGCCCGTAGCCCACTCTGACTTTCATCTCAGAAGCCGGCCGGGCGGAGGTGGGCGAACTTGCCGAGCTCGTTGCGGGCGATCTGGCGCATGTGCACTTCGTCGGGACCGTCGACCAGGTGCAGCGTGCGGGCGTGGGCGTACATCGCCGCCAGTGGCCAGTCGTCGGTGACGCCGGCGCCGCCGAACAGCTGAATCGCCCGGTCGATGACGTCGGTCGCGACACGCGCCGCGATCACCTTGATCGCGGCAATCTCGGTGCGCGCGTGCTTCTTGCCGACGGTGTCCATCATCCACGCGGCCTTCATCGTGAGCAGGCGCGCCTGTTCGATCTGCATGCGCGACTCGGCGATGCGTTCCTGGACGACGCCCTGGTCCGCGAGCGGTTTCTTGAACGCGACGCGCGTCTGCGCGCGCATGCACATGAGGTCGAGTGCCCGTTCGGCCATGCCGATTGCCCGCATGCAGTGGTGAATCCGGCCCGGGCCGAGCCGCGCCTGCGCAATCGCGAAGCCGGTTCCTTCCTCGCCGAGCAGGTTCTCCTTGGGCACGCGCACGTTCTCCCACAGCGTTTCGCCGTGGCCGCCGCCCTCCGAGTGACCGAACACCGGGAGCCCGCGCCGAACGGTCACGCCCGGGGCGTCCATCGGCACGAGGATCATCGACTGGCGGTGGTAGGTGTCCGTCTCGGGGTCGGTCACGCCCATGAACACCGCGAGCTTGCAGCGCGGGTCGAGCGCGCCGCTCGTGAACCACTTGTGGCCGTTGATCACGTAGTCGTCGCCGTCGCGCTCGATGCGCGACGAGATGTTGGTGGCGTCCGACGATGCCACCCACGGCTCCGTCATTGCGAAGCACGAGCGGATCTCGCCGTCGAGCAGCGGGCGCAGCCACTGCTCCTGCTGCAGCGGCGTGCCGAACTGCGCCAGGATCTCCATGTTCCCGGTATCGGGCGCCGAACAGTTCGTCGCCTCACCGAGCAACGGTGACGTGCCCATCACCTCGCACAACGGTGCGTACTCGAGGTTCGTGAGGCCGCCGGTGCCGTCGACCGGCTCGGGCAGGAACATGTTCCACAGGTCGCGCTTTCTCGCTTCGACCTTCAGCTCCTCGATGACCGGCGGCGGGAAATGCGGATCGCCGGACTCCTCGCGCTGCGCGCGGTACATCGGCTCGGCCGGTCGCACGACCTCTTGGTCGAACTCGATCAGCTTCGCCTTCAGCTCGTCGGAACGGGCGCTCGGCGCGAAGTCCATTGGAACCTCCTCGACTGTCGGAGGTTACCTTGCCCGCCGTGACTGACACTCCGCTCGCCGGCCTGCGTGTGCTCGAGCTGGGCGCGTTCATCGCGGGCCCGTTCGCGGGCCAGCTCCTCGGCGATCTCGGCGCTGACGTCGTCAAGATCGAACCGCCGGCCGGAGACATCATGCGCCGCTACGGCGTGCGGGTAGACGGCAAGAGCTTGTGGTGGCCCGCGATCGCGCGCAACAAGCGTTCGGTTGCGATCGACCTGCGCGATGCGCGGCGGACGCGCGGTCGTGCGTCGGATCGCCGCGAGGTGCGATGTCGTGCTCGAGAACTTCAAGCCCGGCACGCTCGATGCATGGGGCCTGTCGTATGACACGCTCGCCGTCGACAATCCCGGCGTCATCCTCGTGCACGTCTCGGGGTTCGGGCAGAGTGGTCCACGCGCGTCGGAGCCGGGGTTCGGTTCGATCGGTGAGGCGATGGGCGGCATCCGGCATACGACCGGCGAGCGGGACCGTTTGCCTGCCCGAACGGGCATCTCGATCGGCGACTCGCTCGCGGCGCTGTTTGCCGTGATCGGTACGCTCACCGCGCTCCACGAACGGAGCAGGAGTGGTCGGGGCCAAGAGGTCGACGTCGCGATCTACGAAGCAGTGCTCGCGCTCATGGAGTCCACGGTCGCCGACTACGAGATCGGCGGCGTGATCCGGACGCGCAATGGCGGTGTGCTGCGCGACGTTGCGCCCGCGAACGCGTACCCGACGGCGGACGGGCGCGACGTCGTCATCGCGGGCAACGCCGATGCGGTGTTCGCCCGGTTGTGCGACGCGATGCATCGTCCCGACCTCGCGCGCGACCTCGCGACGCATGAGGCGCGCGCAGCTCGGCAGGACGAGCTCGACGCCGAGATCGCGAGCTGGACCGCGACGATGACCGCCGGGGAGCTCCTCGCGCTGCTGCGAACCCATGAAGTGCCGGTTGGGCCGATCAACCGCGCGCCCGAGCTCGCCACCGACGCGCACATCGCCGCACGCGCAATGATCGTGCGGCTTGCCGCCGGCTTCGACGAGAAGGTCGCGATGGCCGGCGTCGTGCCCAAGCTGTCACGGACTCCGGGAGCGATCCGCCACGCCGGCCCCGCGCTCGGCGTGCATACCGACGAGGTACTGCGGGACCTCGCGGATGCAACCGACGAAGAGATCGCGGCGCTACGAGACGCCGGCGTCTTGCTTTGAGTGAGCGTCGCGAGTCGGGGTATCCCCGCGAGTAGCGAGCGGGGCCCGAGCAGCCCTACAGAGCGGGAATCGTTGATTTCGCGGCTTCGAAGAACTCCATGGGCGGCTCGGTGCGGTCGACCTCCGGCGTGACAGCCGCGCGCAGCTCCTCGGCGGTACGGTGATCGGCGCCAGTGAACACGCGCGTCGTCGTGCAAAACTCGACGAGGATGCCGCTCGGGTCGTTGGTGTAGATCGACGTGCACCAGCCGTGATCGATGCGCACAACGTCGTGGCCGTTCGCGAGCCAACGATCCTTGCGGCGGTCGAGGTCGTCGAGGTCCGCGCCGCCGAACGCGATGTGGTTCACGAAGTTGGGCAGCCCCAGGCCGGTCGAGATCGCGGGATCGAAATCGGGAAGCTGCTCGTCGTGCAGGTCCCAGATCGCCAGCATCTGACCGTTCCCGGTGTCGTAGAACAGGTGGCGCGCCCAGCCGTTCTCCATGAACGGGATCGCGTCTACCTTCACGAGCTCGAAGCCCATGGCCTCGGTGTAAAAGCGATGGGTCGCGTCCAGATCCCGGGTGGCGATGGCAACGTGGTGGAAAGACATGCCCCCAGTCTGGCACCGTTCCTCCCGGTGCCGCTCCTTCCCACGACCGTCGACCCCGATCCGATCGTGCAGTTCCGGCGCTGGTATGACGACGCCGTGGCCGCCGGTGTGCGCCAGCCCGATGCGATGACACTCGCCACGGCGACCGCCGACGGCGCGGTGTCGGCGCGCACCGTGTTGCTGCGCGGGCTCGACGAGCGGGGGATCGCCTTCTACACGAATCTCGAGAGCGACAAGGCCCGTGATCTGGCCGCGAACGCGCGGGCCGCGCTGGTGTTCCACTGGCGAGAGTTGGAACGGCAGGTGCGTGTGACCGGACCGGTGACGATGCTCGAACACGGCGAGGCGGCGCGGTACTGGGCCTCGCGGCCGCGCGGCCACCGGGTGAGCGCATGGGCATCGCCGCAGAGCCGCGTCCTCGATGCCGCGACCCTCGACGCGCGTCTGGCGGACATCGAGGAACGGTTCGCCGGTGTCGACCCACCCCTGCCGCCGTTCTGGGGCGGCTACGTCGTGGGCGTCGACGAGCTCGAGTGCTGGCAGGGCCGGCCTGATCGTCTGCACGAGCGCGTGCGGTACCGCCGGGGAGACGGCGGCGAGTGGCGACGGGAGCAACTCGCGCCGTGAACGCCCTCACGATCGTGGCCTTCGTCGTCGCCGGCATCTTCGCGAGCGGTGACTGGATCGCCAAGGCGCGCCAGGACCGGCGCCTCGAATACCTGTGCAAGCCCGCGACCCTCGTCGCGCTCATTGTTGCCGCCCTCGCCCTCGATCCCGCCGCCGACGCGGTGGCCCGGCGGGGCTGGTTCGTCGCGGCCCTGGTTCTCTCCCTCGCCGGCGACGTGTTGCTGATGCTCGACGACGAGCTGCGCGATCTCTTCATCCCGGGGTTGGCGGCGTTCCTCCTGGCGCATATCTGTTATCTCGTGGGTTTCTGGACCGACGGCCCATCCGTCTGGGCGCTCGCGGTCTCGATCGTCATCGTGGTGGCGCTCATCCGCCCGTTCGCCCTTCGGATCCTCGTCGCCCTCCGGGACGAACCGTCGCTCGGGATCCCGGTCGCGGCGTACATGGGCGTGATCTTGGCGATGGTCGCGACCGCAGTTGCGACGGGCAACGTGGCGGCCGGGGTGGGGGCGGCCCTCTTTGCGGTCTCCGACACGATGATCGCCTGGAACCGCTTCGTCCGCCCCTTCGAGCATGCGGACGTCGCGATCATGGTCACGTACCACTTGGGCCAGGTCGGCCTCGTGGCCTCGCTGCTCCTGCACTGATCTGCAGCCGGCCCGTTGTGCCCGCGACTCCTCACGTTCAATGGTCGGATTCGCCACCGCTGTGGGGCTTCGCCGCCGTCCTGGGCCGCGACTCCTCAATTCCGTCACAACACGTGACCAAGTGACGGGTTTCGGCCTTGAGGCTGCCACTCTCCGTGCCGATGCCACCCTATGCGTTCGGGAGGCGAAGAAACGCACGGGAATTGGGCGCGATTCGCGCGGCACGTGGTGCCGATTTGCATCCTCGCGGCGGCCCTGCTGGCCGGCGGCACCCCGGCCCGCGCCGACGACGCCGCAACCGCCCGGCTCTGGGCGGTCACCCGCCGGAGCGACGGCACGATGCGCGTCGTGCGGGGCGTGCGGGCGGCGATCGCCCGCATGGACATGCGCCTGGGGCGCACCGAGACCCAGGTCGTCACCACCGAGGACGAACAGCCCGTCCACCAACTGGGCGACCCCATGCGGAACCAGCAGTGGGCGCTCGACAAGACGTCGTACGAGGCCGCCTGGCCCGCGGCCCGCGGTGCGGGCGTGACGGTCGCGGTCGTCGACACTGGCGTGCTCGGTTCCCACGAGGATCTCGCCGCCGCGATGGTGCCTGGCACCGACCTCGCCTCCGACGCGCACAGCGTCGATCCCGCGGGTACCGGGATGGTCGACCCGGGCGGGCACGGCACCCATGTGGCCGGCATCATCGGTGCGCGCGCCAACAACGGTCGTGGCATCGCCGGGGGAGCGCCCTCGGTGAAGATCATGCCGGTCCGCGTGCTCGACGCCCACGGAAGCGGCGTGGCATCGGATGTCGCCGAGGGGATCATCTGGGCCGCCGATCACGGTGCGCGTGTCATCAATGTGAGCTTGGGCGGTGGCCAGTCCGCAGGCATGCAAGCCGCCATGCAATACGCGAACGAGAAGCGCGCGGTCGTCGTCGCGGCAGCTGGCAACGCGTACCAGGCAGGCAACGCGCCGACATACCCGGCCGCGTATCCCGAAGCGATCGCGGTCGCGGCGGTGAACGACCAACTCGGGCACGCGTCGTTCTCGAACACCGGCTCCTACGTTGACATCGCTGCCCCGGGCGAGATGATCCTGTCGACGTACGGCGACAACGCCCACGACTACCAATGGATGAGCGGCACGTCGATGGCGACGCCGTACGCGGCGGCCGCCGCCGCGCTCATCGTCTCCGAGAATAAGTCGCTGTCCGCCGCCGGCGTCCGGCAGGTGCTCCAGGCCCACGCTCGGGATCTGGGCGCACCCGGGCGCGACAACACCTTCGGCTACGGCCTCGTCAACCCGCGTGCTTCGGTCGCGGCCGCGCTGCCCGGTGTCAACAACGGCACGAAAGGCAAGGGGTACTGGGTCATCACGGCCGACGGACGCGTGCGCACATTCGGCAGCGCGAAGTTCCACGGTGACCTGCGCGGACGGCACCTTTCCTCGTCGATCGTCGCCGGCGCCCGAACGCCATCCGGCCGTGGCTACTGGCTCGTGGGCGCCGACGGCGCGGTCTACGCGTTCGGAGATGCACACTCTCACGGCTCGCTGTACGGCCGGCACCTCAACGCCCGGATCGTCGGCATGGCCGCCACGCCGAGCGGCCGCGGGTACGTGCTGCTCGGCGCCGACGGCGGCATCTTCAGCTTCGGTGACTCCCACTTCTACGGGTCCACCGGCGGCTGGAAGCTCAACGCGCCGGTGCTCGACATGACGATGACCAAGAGCGGTCACGGCTACTGGTTCGTCGCCGCCGACGGCGGGGTGTTCTCGTTCGGCAACGCCCAGTTCCACGGCTCGACCGGCGGGATGCGCCTGGCGGCGCCCGTGCGCTCGATGACTGCGGCCGCCAACGGTCACGGCTACTGGATGGTCGCCGACGACGGCGGGATCTTCGCGTTCAACGTCCCGTTCCGGGGAAGCCTGCCGGGCGTGCGGAGCGTGCTCGGCATGCCGTACATCCCGACCGTGCGCATGCGCGCGCTGTCGACGAGCGACGGCTACTACATGCTCGGCCAGAACGGCGCGGTGTACGCGTTCGGTGCGGCGAAGTACTTCGGTTCGGCGACCGGCTCGTGGGCGGTCGACCTCATGCTCACGCCGTAGCGGTCCGCACGGTTTCCTCCTGCCAGGGGCTCTCGGGCCATCCCCGACGCCCGCGCCCCACCGCGGTCGCATGCAGGTATTCGACGACGTCGCCGGGCGCATGACCGAGGCGCACGAGCGCGACGCCGATGACCGTGCCGGTGCGGCCCCGTCCGCCCATGCAGTGGACGGCGACGCCGACGCCGCGGTCGAGATGAGTGACGACGTCTTGCGCCGCGCGTCGCACGAGCGCGCGTTCGGATGC
Source organism: uncultured Actinomycetes bacterium (assembly GCA_963837155.1). Taxonomy (GTDB): domain Bacteria; phylum Actinomycetota; class Acidimicrobiia; order IMCC26256; family PALSA-610; genus DASQHW01. The sequence goes on from CAWIMB010000002.1 coordinate 846,302, forward strand.
CGGGTCGGCGGGTGGACCGCCACTCACGAGGTCCTGCAACCGGAGCGCAGTGATGGTGCAGGGTGCCGGGTCGTACGGCGCCACGTCGTGCGTGAGGCACACCACGTGCCCGATTCCCTGCGCGTGCAACAGCGGCCAGTCGGCGCGCCCAGGGTACGACATGCCTGCGAGCGCGGTCGGCGTGCGGGCGATCCAATAGAGGTCGTCCGGAACGCAGAGTTCGCCGATCCAGTCGCCGGTGTGCGCGCCCGCCGGCAGCAACCGCAGCATGACGCCAGCGCTAGTTCGCGAAGCGTTCGGCGTAGTGCTCGTCGGGCTCGTAGCAGACGCCGGCCGCGATCAGCGCGTCGATCGCGCCGTCTTGATGTCCGAGCTCGCGCAGGATCTCCCGGGTGTGCTGGCCGACGAGCGGCGGCGGTCCGAAGATGTGCCCGGGGGTTTCCGAGAACTCGATGAGCTCGCCGAACTGGCGCATGTCGCCGAGCAACGGATGCTCGTACTGCGCGACGAGCCCGAGCGCGACGTTGTCGGCGTCGAAGAGCGGCAGTTCGCCGCCCTGCGTATCCACCGGCACCTCGTTCGGGACGCCCGCGTCGTCGAGCGTACGAGTCCAGAAGCGGGCGGTCTTCGTGCGGAAGCGCGGTTCGAGAATCGTCTCGAGCTGCCGCCGGTGCTCGAGACGACCCGCGTCGGACGCGAAGCGTGGATCCGCCGCGATCTCCGGCACACCAAGTGCCTTGCACAGCGACTCAAAATCGCGATCCTTCACCGCGGCGACGCAGATCCAGTCGTCGTCCTGTGTGCGATACAGGCGGTACGTCGCAGAGACCCCGGTGAGATCCTTGTCGAGATACGGTCGGGGCGCCGGCGTGCCGTTCACGAGGTGCGCGTCGGACGTGAAGATCGCACCGCCGTCGAACAGCGACGTCCAAACCTCCTGTCCCTCACCCGTTCGTTTGCGGTGATACAGCGCTGAGAGCACCGCGACGACCGACAACATCGCGTTCGACGCGTCGCACATCCCGAACCGGTAGTAGATCGGGGGATTGCCCTGATGTACCGCGCCCGACTCGTTCTCGAGGCCGGACGACGCTTGGTACAGCGGGTCGAGGCCGCCGAAGCGCGCCAACGGACCTTCGAGGCCGTACGCCCACGTGTTGCAGTAGACGATGTCGGGCTTCAATGCGCAGCATGCCTCGTAATCGATGCCGAGCTTCGTTGCCACGCCTGCGGTCATGTTGTGATGGACGATGTCCGCCGTTGCGATCAACTCGCGCGCGATCGCGAGACCTTGCTCGTTCTTGATGTTGAGGGCGATGTCGCGCTTGCCGCGCTGGCAGCCGAAGAACGGCTTGCCCGCCATACGCATGCTGTCACCGGTGACCGGCTCCACCTTGATCACCTCGGCGCCGAGATCACCGATGATCATCGGCCCGAAGGGACCGGCGAGGTATTGCCCGAAGTCGACGAGTCGAATTCCCTCAAGTGCTTTCACAACCCGAGCTCCTTCAGGATCTCGTCGTTGTGCTGGCCGGGCTCCGGCTGCGGGCCTTGGATCGCTGTCGGGGTGCCGAACATGTGCAAGGGTGTGCCGATCTGCGTCGTCTCGCCGACGACCGGGTCGATGACGGTCTTCACCATGTCGTTCGCGATCAGCTGCGGGTGCGCGAACTGCTCGTCGGGCGTGATGATCGCCTCGATCGCGTGATTGTGCGCCTGGAACGCCGCCACGACCTCGTCGCGCTTCCACTCCTTGAACTTCTCTCGACGGCGGGCGTTGACCTTTTCGCGCTCCTCGGCCGGCAGTGCCATGAACGTGAATGCGTCGGGTGCCTCCTCGAGCCCGAGGATCTCGTCCTGGCTCTTCGTGGGCGTGAGTCCGCTCATGACCGACGCGTGCACCCACCCGTCGGCGCACTCGAAGATCATCTGCTGGTGGATGCCGGGCGGATACGACTTGCCCATCAGCTCGTGGAACTGCGCGTTCGACTTCTCGACGTGTTGCCAGATCTGGGTCGTGTACAGCATGGCGCCCGCGAACAACGAGGTGGTGACGTGCTGGCCGCGTCCGGTCTCCTCTCGAGCGAGCAACGCCGCGAGCACGCCGGTCGACACGAGATAGAAAGCGCCCATCGACGGCATCGGCATGTGCAAGAAGATCGGCCCGAGTCGCCAGCCCGGCTGCTCCCACATCTGTCCGCTGCTCGCCTGCACGAGCGCGTCGTAGCCCGGCCGTTGCGCGAGGCGGTGCCCGGGCGGGTACGCCGGGCACGACAAGAAGACGACGCGCGGATGGCGGGCGTGCACGTCCTCGTAGCCGATGCCGAGCCGATCCATCACGCCCGGGCGGAACGATTCGACGAGCACATCGGCGGTGCCAACCAAGCGGTCGAACACCTCCTTGCCCCGGTCCGACTTCAGGTCGACGGTGAGCGACCGGCGGCTGCGGTTCCACACACGGGCACCGTCGTACGCCCGGAACGGGTCACCGCCCGGCGGTTCCACCTTGATGACGTCGGCGCCCTGTTCGGCGAGCAGCAACACGCCGAGCGGACCGGCGATACCCCACGACAGGTCGAGGATGCGGATGCCATCCAGGGCGCCGGGCATGGCGGGAATCTAACCGGTGACGGTGAGCGTGAATTCGGCGCGGAACCGCTCGCCCGGTTGGCACAGGGGAGCGGTGTTGCGACCGAGCGCGTCGATCTCGGCGGTCATCGGCTCGATCGCGACAATCCGGCGGCGGGGCGGGACGAACAGCTGCGCGAAGGGATACGCGTCGTCGAAGCGCAGCGTCAACGACCGGCCCGCCGCCGACACGGCGAACGTGCGATCGTCCCCGAGCGCATAGTGATCGTCGAACGTACGCCGCCCGATCGGCGCGAGCTCAGCGGGCTGCGCCTTGCGCGCGCCGGTCGGAATCGTGTGCTCGTCGACCTCGACGTGCTCGCACGCGGGCCAGCGCAGCTCCCAGCCGTTGCGTCCGCCGCGCGGCAACCGCAAGTACGGGTGCCACCCGAACGAGATCGGTACCGGCGTATCGCTCGCAGCCCGGACGTCGGTCACGATCGTCAAGCCTCGCTCGGCGTCGAGCGTTACGTCGATGGTCACGACGTGCGGGAACGGGAATGCGCGTAACTTCTCCGGGTACGCGCTGTAGTCCAGGCGCGCGACGATGCCCGTATCATCGGCACGCTCGACATCGAACGGCACTGCGAAGAGGTTGCCGTGGATCGGAAGCCCGTTGCCGTCAACCGGCAGTGGAAGACCCGACAGTGACACCGAACGGCCCGCGACGTCGTAGTCCCAGCGACCGAGGCGGTTGACCCATGGGTGAACGAGCGGGACGCCGGTCGCGGCACCGCTCTTGAACTCGGTGAGCGATCGCGGCAAGGCGACGTACTCGTCTCCCGTGTACTTCAGCGAGGTACATAGCATCGCGAGGTCAGGGCGGAACGTTGCCTCGTAGTCGCCGCTGCGGAGTGTGATACCTACCACGGCGTCGTAGCGTAGGACCGCCGTGCGGACGGAGCGAAGCCAAGGATGGCGAAGCGAGGGAGCCATGATTGCGACCGAGCACGAGCAGGTGACGTACTTTGCCGACCCCGTGGTCGGCCTGCACGCCATCGTCGCGATCCACTCCACCGTGCTCGGACCGGCGCTCGGCGGTGTGCGCTTCTGGCATTACGCGCGAGCCGAAGATGCGCGCATCGACGTGCTCCGTCTCTCGCAAGCGATGACGATGAAGGCCGCGGTGGCGGGTCTGTCTCAAGGTGGCGGCAAGACCGTCGTGTTCTGGGATGATCCGCACGCGGTGCGTAGCGACGCGTTCCTGCGATCGCTCGGCCGCTGGATCGACGCGCTGGGCGGCCGTTACCTCGCGGCGGAGGACGTTGGCGCGAGCCAGCGCGACATGGACGGCATCGCCCGCGAGACGCCGTGGGTGACGGGCGTCGATCCGGGACGCGGCGGATCGGGCGATCCCTCGCCGGTTACCGCGTTCGGCGTGCTGCACGGCATGCGCGCCGCGTGCGAGGTCGCGTTCGGTTCCGCCGAGCTCGCGGGCCGCCGGGTGGTAGTGCAGGGCGCCGGTCACGTTGGTACGGGCCTCGCCCGGCTGCTCGTCGACGCCGGTTCGCACGTGTCGATCGCGGACATCGACCCCGACAAGGCGCGCGCCGCGGGTGTCCCCGTCCTCGCTTCGGACGAGGTCTTCACGACCGAGTGCGATGTGCTCGCACCGTGCGCGCTCGGCGGTGTGTTCACGCGCACATCGGTTGCCGCGTTGTGTTGCGCCGTGGTGTGCGGCGCCGCGAACAATCAACTGCTCGACGACGCGGCCGCGGAAGCACTCGAAGCGCGCGGCCTCGTGTACGCGCCCGACTACGTCGTAAACGCCGGCGGCATTATCAACATCGGGCAGGAGTGGGCGCCTGGCGGCTATTCGGCCGACCGCGCCTATGCGGAAGCGGCGCGCATCGAAGACACCACGCGACGTGTGTTCGCGATCGCGCGCGAGGAGGGCATCACGTCGGCGCGCGCCGCCGACGAGCTCGCGCGCCGCCGCATTGCATCAGAAGGGCGCGGGCCGTACCGACCCGGTGAGCCCTCAGCGATGCGCGACGCGCTGGTCGCGCGTCACGAGCGTTTCAAGAATTTGGTGTTTCCTTGGTCTGCGCGGCCGTCTCCATCGCCTTGAGCCGTTCGAGAATCGGCATCGGCTCCTGGCCGACCTCGTCGAAACGGGCCGCGATCTCCTCGACCGTCCACCTGCCGTCCTTGCGCATCTCGCGTACCTCGATCGGCTGGTTCCATACCGCGATGCGGCCACCGTTCGCCGTGTAGATCTGGCCGGTGACTTCCCGAGCATGATCGGACAGCAAGAAGCACACCATCGGTGCGACGTCCTCGGGCTCACCCATCTCGAGGCCGAACGGCACCTGCCCTGACATGCGCGACTTCGCGACCGGTGCGATGCAGTTCGCGGTGACGCCGTACTTGTTCATGCCGGCCGCGGCGCTGCGCACGAGCGACACGATGCCGCCCTTGGCGGCGGCGTAGTTCGCCTGGGCGACGCTTGCGGCGAACGCGCCCGACGTGAAACCGATCATCGTGCCGCCGCGCTGTTCGCGGAACACCGGCGCTGCGGCACGGAACACGGTGAACGTGCCCTTGAGGTGCGTCTCGATGACCGGGTCCCACTCGTCCTCGGACATGTTGAACAGCATGCGCTCCCGGAGGATCCCGGCGACGCACACGACGCCGTCGATGCGACCGAAGCTGTCGATCGCCTGTTGCACGATCGAGGCGCCGCCGTCCATCGTCGTCACCGAGTTCGCATTGGCAACCGCCCGGCCCCCGGCCGCGCTGATCTCGGCGACGACCTCGTTCGCAACCTCACTCGTCGGCTCGTTTCCGTCGACCGAGACGCCGTAGTCGTTGACGACAATCGCCGCACCTTCGGCGGCACACGCCAGCGCGACCGCCCGCCCGATGCCGCGTCCCGCGCCCGTCACCGCGATCACCTTGCCGTCGAGTGCACCCACCAGAACCTCCGTACGTCGTCAGGAACCGAAGAAGGATTCCATGGCGTCGGCGCGTTCGTAGGATCGGCGTTCCAGATCCACGACCGCGGCCGCCACGTCGACTCTCGGCACCGGCTGCGCGTCGCGGGTGTAGACGAACCCAGTCGCGCAGTAGTCGTCGACGCGTTCGCAGATGGCGAAGGTGCCGACGCCCGCAAACATGTTGCGCAGCACGCCGCGCCCGGCCGGCGGATTGGTGGCGAAGTACTCGTCGGCGCGAGCGTCCGCGCCCGGCGGGAAGCTCGCGGCACCAATTTGCTGGATCGTCACCCGCACATCGGCGGCGAAGACGACCGGGTCGGGAAGATGCCAGCGGTAGAACCCGACGAAGTCGGGGATCGCGGCCGCGGAATCGGGCGAAGGGCGAACTTCGAGGGGCGCGCCGGCGTACGGGCCGGCGTGTGGACCCATGCCCCACGCGCTGCCGACGTAGTCCTCGAGCCCGGTACCGCAGATCGTCGGCAGATCCTGGTCGCCGTCGCGGTAGATCTTCACCTCGCCCTCGCCGTACCACATGCCCCCGTCGATCGGCCTGATGCCGACGACGCAGCCAAGGAACCGTCCCGGACCGTGGAGCCCGTCGGCGATGACGAAATCGCGTCGCATCGTCGTGGGGTTCTCGCGCCGGAACGTCACGTGCAACAGCCCGGCGTCGTCGGGCAACGCGGGTTCGAGCGTGTAGTCGAGTTGGAAGTAGCACTCGACGTGTCGCGCCGAATGATTGTGGAGCTCGACGCGCACGCGCGCTCGGAACGGCATCGGAAAGTACGCGTTGAATCCGCGTCCTTCGGCGACGACCGCCAGCGCGGACGTGTACGGCACCGGGCGCCCGAGCGGCGCGCCGAAGAAATCGAGCAGCGGCACGGAGATGCTCGGCTCTTCGGCATCGTCGTAGAACACTTCGAGCAGGAGCGCTCGCAAGGCTTCCGGCGGCGCGGGTGGGACAGTGCACCAGAAATGCCGAATCGTTCCCGGACCTTCGATGTCGGCGAGCGTGACGCGTTCGCCGGGGCGGATGCCCCGCGAAGGCGCGCCTTTGCGACCGTCGTACGACGCGCCGCCCGCGCCGCCGCGCGCCGGTCAGGTTCTCGAAGGTCACCGCGCGGCTGTCGAGCGAGAGGTCGATCCGCGACGGATCTGGCCACAGCACGAAGCCGGAACCTACTCTGCACGGCGATGAAACCCAGCGGGATCCACCATGTCGCGATCTGCGTGCGCGATGAAGACGAGGCGCTCGCGTTCTACCGCGATGCGCTCGGGTGCTCGGTGCTGCCCCGGCCCGATTTCGGCTTCGGTGGCTACTGGCTCGACGCCGGCGGCCAGCAGGTCCACCTGATGAAGTCCGACGACCCCGCGACCGGGAGCCACCACTTCGCGATCCGGGTCGACGATCTCGAGGCCGCGGTTGCCGACCTCCGCGCGCAGGGGGTCGAGGTCAACCCCGTGCCCCACATGCAGGGCGCCGGCCACCAGGCCTTTCTCCACGACCCCTCCGGCAACTTCGTCGAGCTCAACCAGCCCGACAGTGGGGTCGCGGCCCGATAAGTGCCCCTGCCCGATTGCGCCGAAAGTACCATTTAGGCCACAATCGCGGCATGAGTCTCAGGGTCTTCACCGCGTGGCTGACGGCGAAGCTCGGCGTCGACGACGAGCGGGGCGCCAACCTGGTTGAGTACGTCCTGCTCATCACGCTGATCGCCTTGATCGTCGTGATCGCCGTCACGGCGATCGGCACCAAAGTCAGCACGAAGTACGACAACGCCGGCGTCCCGATCTCGTAGTCAGCTGCGGCTGTACGCGAGGAACGGCTGGCCGATCCACGGATCGGGCAAGCCGTCGATCGAAGCCGTGTGCCACTCCTCGTACGGGACGTCGCGGTCGGGCCGGCGGACGAATCCGAGCCGTTCGTACATGCGGCGCGCGCTCTCCATCCACGGCGTCGTGTGGATGATCAGCGGCTGCCCTGACGCCCGCGCCCGTTCCAGGCACGCGCGCACGAGTGCTTCGCCCACGCCCTGGCCGCGTGCCGCGGCGTCGACCGCGAGCAACCGGAACTGCGCCTCTCCGGGCCGCGTCCATTCGCTCCACGGCGAGGTGTGATCCCTCACGTACGTGACCGACCCCACGACACGACCGTCGATGTCGGCGACGAGGACGTCGGCGCCTTTCGCGCGCGTCGCGGTATCCATGATCTCGTCCTCGTAACCGCCCCACAGATGGTCGACGGCCAACCCGCGGTACGCCGCAACCGTCAGCTCACCGACACGTATGAACTCGTCGGGCTCAGCGGCGCGAACGACGATCACAATCGCTTCGCTTCGATGATCGTGCGCAGGAACTGCCGCGTGCGCTCGCTTTGCGGCTCGGAGAAGATCTGCGCGGGCGGGCCTTCCTCCTCGATCCGTCCCTCGGACAGAAACACCACCTTGCTCGAGACGTCGCGCGCGAATCCCATCTCGTGCGTGGCGAGCAGCATCGTCATGCCCTCCCGCGCCAACTCTCCGACGAGGGTCAGGACCTCCGCGATGAGTTCCGGATCGAGGGCACTCGTGATCTCGTCAAGCAGCAGCAGGCGTGGCTGCATCGCGAGCGCACGCAGGATCGCGACCCGTTGCTGCTGACCACCCGAGAGCCGGTCGGGGTACTCATCGCGCTTGTCGGCGAGACCGACGCGCTCGAGCAGGGCGTGGGCGCGTTCGGTCGCGTCGTGGTGGGACAGCCCGAGAACCTTGCGAGGCCCGAGCGTGATGTTCTTGGTCACGCTCATGTGCGGGAACAGGTTGAAACTCTGGAACACGATGCCGACATCGGCGCGCAACGCGTTCACATCCACACCCCGACCCGACACGCGTTCGCCGTCGAGAAGGATCTGGCCCTGCTGGATCGGTTCGAGTGCGTTGATGCACCGCAGCAGCGTCGACTTTCCGCTGCCGGACGGCCCGATCAAGCAGGCGACCTGGTGCTCGTCGAGCTCGAGGTTGATGCCCTTGAGCACTTCGTTTGCGCCGAAGCGCTTGTGCACGTCCCGCAGGTCGAGGAACGTCATTGCGCGCGCGTGCGGCGCCGGTCGCGGTCGATCAGATAGTCGACGAGGCGGGTGAACGGGATCGTGATGAGAAGGAAGCAGAGCGCGGCACCCGTGACCGGCGAGAGATTGAAGTACTTGCTCTTCAGCAGGTTCGCCGCGCCGAGGGCCTCGATAACGCCGAGGATGGACAGCAGCGCGGTGTCCTTCTGGAGCGACACGAAGTCGTTCAGGAGCGGCGGCAGAATGCGGCGTACCGCTTGTGGGACGACGACGTGACGCAGGGTCTGCCACTGCGACAGTCCGAGCGATCGGGCGGCCGCCGTCTGGCTCCAGTGAATGCTGTCGAGGCCGGCTCGGTACACCTCGGCGACGTACGCGCCGTAGACGAGCACGAGCGCGGTCACGCCGAGCCAGAACAGTTGGGTCTCGCCGCGGAGGTGTTGGTAGGGCTGCACGCCGGCGAGCGGAAAACCGAAGCCGATCAGATAGATCGTGATGATCGCCGGGATGCCGCGGAACACGTCGGTGTACACGATCGCGAGGATGCGAATCGGCGCGCAGGCACGGCCGGGAAGCAGCCGAACGATCGCGACGAGCAGCGCCCAGACCAGAACGATCGCTTCTGCGACGACAAAGATCTTGATGTTCAACCAGAAGCCACGCAGGACCGCCGTACGGCTGGTCCAAATCAGTGATGCGTTGAACATGACCGCTCGCACACGGCCGTCGTTCGCCGACAGAAGAAAGGCCAGGAAGGCGACGACGAGGGCGGACAGGCCGAGGCCGATGACGATTGACATGCGCTCGCGCGAGTCCTCGACTGCGATTTGAGCCTCGTGCCGCTGTCCCGCCCCGGCGAGCCGTTCCGCGCGGAATGAGTCGAGAAGCGAGAGCAGCGCGTACCACGGCACGACGAGCGCGAGCATGGCGAGGACGAACTCGATGATCCGGGCGTAGACGAGCCCCGCGTCGACGTGCAGTGACTGATCGAACTTCCAGAGCATCGCCCACGTCACCGCCGTCGCGGCGGCGGCTGCGAGCGCCAAGACGATCGCCGCGCTGCGAGGTTGCCCCGGAACGGCACCGCCCGGCGCCCGCCGGGCGGTGCAACGGAAATCAGATCGTCGGCAACCATGCGTGGTCACTCATCCCACGTTGATCACCTGGATCGTCGGGAGCGTCTCGAGATTCACCGCGAGATCCTTCTGCACGAGCTGGTCGAGCTTTCCACTGTCCTCGAGGTCCTTGAACACGGCATTGAACGCACCGGCATTCGTGGAGTCCTTCGGCAGCAGGCCGCCGTACTCGTCGGGCCCTCCGGGCTGGGCGAACTGGGCCGGAACCTTGAGCTTGCCCTTCGACCGCGCCGCCTGCCCCAGGTTGATCGCGGTGTCGATCAGCACAGCATCGACCTGCCCGGCCTCCAGTGCGGTGTACGCGTCCGAGAGTGACTGGTACACGAGCGTCTTGTTGTCGGGCTTGATCTTCTCGAGGAGGTCATTCGCGGTAGTGCCGGTTTGCACGCCCCAACGGACCTTTTTGGCATCGTCCACTGTCGCGAGCGGCTTCGAGAAGTCACTCTTCGTCAGCGCTCCCTGGTTCGACTTGAAGTACGGCCGGGTGAATCGCACCACTGCCGCGCGCTTGCAGTTGATCGTGACCTGCGACAGTGCGATGTCGTAGTCGGTGATCGTGCCGGCCTCGATGGCGTCGAAGCTGGTGTTGCGCACGACCAGTTTGCTCAACCCGAACGCCTGCTGCAGCTCCTTGGCGATGTCGTACTCGTATCCCGACGTCACCTTCGCGGGGTCGGTGTCGCTGCCCTCCCAGAATCCCGGGCCGGGAAGGCTCGTTACGATCGTGAGCGTGTCGGGGGTGACCGGCTTGAAATCGGATGCCTTACCGATCTCGGTCTCGTAGGGGCTCTTCCCGTCACAGAGAACTTGAGCGGTCCCGGCCGCGGTCGTCGTGGTTCCACCCGCAATGGTCGTGGTTGCGGCGCTCGACTCGGTCTTCTTGCTGCTACTGCCACATGCGGCGAGTCCGATGACGGCAACGATCGCGATGAAGATTGCGCATCTCCGCACCATCACTCTCCAATCACTCGACATCCACTCGAAACCCCTCGGCTTCGAGCCCGTTCACGATCTCGTCGGCGTGCGCACGGTCACGCGTCTCGATCGACACTTCCAAGAGTGCGCGCTTCACCGCAACACCGGGCTGGTCACGTCGATGCTCGACGTCGACGATGTTGCCACGCGCCGTGGCGATCAGCTGGGCGACGGTGGCGAGCACGCCGGGCCGGTCGGGCACCTCGATGCGGAGACGAACGAGACGGCCGGAGCGCGCGAGTGCCCGGAGAAGGACCGAGGTCAGCACGCGCGCGTCGATATTGCCGCCACTGAGCACGACGCCCACGCGCTTGGCGCGGAACAGCTCTCGATGCTCGAACACGGCCGCGAGGGCCGCGGCGCCGGCGCCCTCGAGCACGGTCTTCTCGATCTCCAGTGCGAGCGCAATCGTCTCCTCGATGCGCTGCTCGGTGACGATCAGCAGGTCGTCCACGAGCTCGCGGACGATTTCCCTCGTCATCGTGCCCGGCTCGGCTACGGCGATGCCTTCCGCGATCGTGACGCCACCGGCGGGCGCGGGCGCGCGCCCGAGCGCGTGAAGCATCCCGGGGTAACTGTCTACCTGTGCGCCAATCACGCGGACGCCGGGGCGTAGCGCTTTCACGGCAACTGCGATCCCCGAGATGAGACCACCGCCGCCCACCGGCACGACAATCGCGTCGAGATCATCCACCTGGGCCATGATCTCGAGGCCGACCGTTCCCTGGCCGGCGATGATCAGCGGGTCATCGAACGCGGGGACGAGCGCCGCGCCGCTGTCGTGCGCGATCCGCTGCGCCTCCGCGAGCGCGCCCGCGTAGCCCTCGCCTTCCAACACCACTTGGGCACCGTGGTGTGCCGTGTTCGCGACCTTGGTGAACGGCGCGTCCGCTGGCATCACGATCGTTGCCGGGATGCCGAGCAGGTGCGCGTGGTACGCGACGCCCTGCGCGTGGTTGCCCGCCGATGCCGCGACCACACCGCGCGCCCGGGACGCGGGGTCGAGGTGGCTGAGGAAGTTGCGGGCGCCGCGCTCCTTGAACGAGCCCGTGAACTGCAGGTTCTCGAACTTCAAGAACAGCTCGGCGCCCGAGATCTCCGACAACGTGCGGGCCTCCGCCATCGGCGTCTCGACGACGGCGTCGCCGATCGCGGCGGCCGCGTCCCGGATATCGGCGAGCGTCACCGGCAGCGGCATCGGGGCCATCTTCGTCGCCGGCCCCTTTGCTCGCTGGATAATGATCGTTATCATGCCCTCGATGGCCATCCCCGCCGCCGTCCCGGCCGCAACGTCGCGCGAACGACTCCTCGCCGCCGCCGTCGAGGTCTTCGTCGAGCAGGGCTACGAGGGGGCTCGGGTGCAAGACATTGCCCGGGCCGCCGGTCTCACGACCGGCGCCATCTATGCGAACTTCCGCGGGAAGTCCGAGCTGCTGTTCGACGCGATCGGCGTGCGCGCCGACGCCGAGATCGAAGAGATGCTCACCGAAGCTCGCCGGCGCGACGTGCGCGAGCTGCTCGAGCTGCTCGGCGACCATCTCGTGCGGCCGCGTGACGACGTTCCGCTGTTGATCGACGCGGTCGCGGCGGCGCGTCGCGACCACGAGCTGGCGGGCGCGCTGCGCGACCGGCTCGGCAGCCGCGAGCACGTGATCGCCGAGCTCGTGGAGCGCGCCAAGCTCGACAGGTCGATCGACCCCGCACTCGACACCGAGGCGTTCGCCCGCTTCTGTCTCACCCTCGCCATGGGCGCGCTCGTGATGCGCACCCTGCAGGCCCCGTCGCCCGATGGCGACGCGTGGCACCAGCTGATCTCGCGTCTGCTCGACGCCGTTTCTCGGGAGGAGCAATGCCAGGAGAAGTGATGGACGCAAAGCTCGAGACGATCCACGCCGTGGAATCGAATTTCGATGCGATCTTCACGTGGGACTACACGCGCAGCCGCACCGCGCTCGTGAAGCTCTACGAAAAGGCCAAGACGTCGCAGTGGAACGCGTCGACCGACCTCGACTGGTCGGTCGACGTCGATCCGGAGAAGGTGAGCCAGGAGCTCGGCGCAGGTGGCCCGATGCGTTTCCAGGCGCTCGCGGAGGCGGAAGACTCGCCGGTGCGGCACTTCGGCGACAAGGAGTGGCGGCAGGTCGGCATCGAACTGCAGAACTCGCTGCTCTCACAGTTCATGCACGGCGAACAGGGCGCACTGCTGTGCACCGCGCGCATCGTAGAGACCGTGCCGTGGATCGACGCCAAGTACTACGCGGCAACGCAGGTGGTCGACGAAGCGCGCCACGTTGAAGTGTTCGCGCGCTACCTCGACGAGAAGCTCGGCAACCAATACGGCATCAACCCGAACCTCAAGAGCATTCTCGACGACATTCTGGCGGATCCGCGCTGGGACATCGTGTACCTCGGCATGCAGATCATGGTCGAGGGGCTCGCGCTCGCCGCCTTCGGCATGATGCACGGGATCACGACCGAACCGTTGCTGAAGAAGATGTTGCGTTACGTGATGAGCGACGAGGCGCGGCACGTCGCGTTCGGTGTGCTGTCGTTGCAGGAGTTCTACAAGGGGCTCTCGGCCGCCGAGATGCGCGAGCGCCAGGAGTTCGCGTTCGACGTCGCGTGCCGGCTCAAGCGCCGCTTCGCGCATTCCGAGATGTGGGAGCGCATGGGCGTCGATTCCGAGGCGCTGTATCGCTGGGTCGACAAGGCGAACCCGCCCGCGCAGCAACTCTTCCAGCAGCTGTTGTTCAGCAAGATCGTGCCGAACTGTAAGAAGCTCGGCTTGCTCGACACCTCTGACGGCTGGCTCCGCGAGCGCTTCACCGAGATCGGTGTGATCCAGTTCGAGGACTGGGCCGACACCGGCGAGGAGTACGGCACGCTGGACGAGGTCGAGAAAGACCGGCAAGCATCCACGGCGTGACACCCCGTCCCGATTTCGACGCGATCAATGCCGCGGCGGATCGGGGGATGCTCGCGGCGTACTGGGCGTCCCAGCGTGGTGACGGGGTCGCGCTGATCTCCGAGGCCGGCACACGCACGTTCGACGAGGTCAACGCGAACGCGAACCGCCTCGTGCGTGCGCTGCACGCGCGTGGCGTGCGCACGGGTGATGGCGTCGCACTCATGTGTGCCAACCGGCCCGAGTTTGTCGAGACCGTCGCCGCCGTGAACCGCGCGGGCCTGCGACTGACGACGATCAACTGGCATCTCACCGGCGACGAAGCGGGATACATCGTCGACGACTGCGAGGCGACCGCGTTCATCGCCCATGAGCGGTTCGCCGGTGCGGCCCGACGCGCGGCAGATCTTGCGCCCCGGCTGCGCGCGCGCATCGCGGTCGGCGGTGACGCCGTGCGGACGCAGCGAAGCCAGGGATGGCGCAGCGAGGGAGCCATAGGAATCGATGGGTTCGACCGGTGGGAGAAGGTGCTCGAGCCCGAAGACGGCACCGACATCGACGACCCGACACCCGGATCAACGATGCTCTACACCTCGGGCACGACGGGTCGTCCCAAAGGTGTGCGCCGGCCGCCCGACCCGCGGCGCGTCGCTCGCCGTCGCGCGGCTCACCGAGTACCGCCCGCAGCGACATCTCCACTTGTGCACCGGTCCGCTGTACCACGCCGCGCCACTTGCGTTCTCGCTCGCGGCACCGGCCGCGATGGGCGTGCCGATCGTGTTCATGGACGGCTGGTCCGCGGAGCAGACGCTCGCGTTGATCGCGCAACACGGTGTCTCGCACACGCACATGGTTCCGACAATGTTCCATCGACTGCTCTCGTTACCGGATGATGTCAAGGCCCGCTACGACATCTCGTCGCTCGCGTTCGTGTTGCACGGCGCGGCGCCATGCCCGGTCGACGTGAAGCAACGGCTGATCGCATGGCTCGGCCCGATCGTGTGGGAGTACTACGCCGCGACCGAAGGGTCGGGAACGCTCGTCGGCTCGGAGGAATGGCTCGCGCGGCCGGGCACGGTCGGCAAGGTCAACCCCGCCGACCACGTGCGCATCCTCGACGACGCGGGCGTCGACGTTCCGCGCGGCACGGTGGGTACCGTGTACCTCAAGGCTCCTGACGATCCCTTCGAGTACTTCAAGGCGCCCGAGAAGACCGCCGGCGCGTATCGGGGGACACACTTCACGCTGGGCGACGTCGGCTACGTCGACGACGACGGCTACCTCTTCCTCACGGATCGGAGCGCGCACCTCATCATCACCGGCGGCGTGAACGTGTACCCGGCGGAGACCGAAGCGGTCCTGCTCGGCCATCCGGCTGTCGGCGACGTCGGCGTCGTCGGTCAGCCCGACGACGACTGGGGCGAGATCGTGGTCGCCGCGATCGAGCCCCAACCGGGCGTGGAACCGACGCCCACCCTCGCAGCCGAGCTCATCGAGTGGTGTCGGGACCGCATCGCGCACTACAAGTGTCCCCGGCGCGTCGTGTTCCTCGGGACACTTCCGAGGCACGACAACGGCAAGTTGTACAAGCACCAGCTGCGCGAGCAGCTCCGAACTGAAGGAACGCAGGTATAGCTATGGGGATCTGCGACGGCCGAGTGGTCATCGTGACGGGCTCGGGTCGGGGCATCGGCCGCGAGCACGCGCTCGCGTATGCAGCCGAGGGCGCCAAGGTCGTCGTCAACGACCTCGGCGGCGACATGCACGGCGACGGTGGATCGCTCAGCCCGGCCATGGAGGTCGTGGAGGAGATCAAGGCGATGGGCGGCGAGGCCGTCGCCGACGGCGAGAACGTCGCCGACTTCGCGGGCGCCGGTCGTTTGGTGCAACGGGCGATCGACACGTTCGGTCACCTCGACACGCTCGTCAACAACGCCGGCATCTTGCGCGACCGCATGCTCGTGAACATGGAGGAGAGCGAGTGGGACGCGGTGATCGCCGTGCACCTCAAGGGCGCGTTCGCTCCCACCCGGCACGCCGCCGCGTACTGGCGCGACCAGGCCAAGTCCGGGACCCCGATCCAGGCGCGGGTGGTGAACACGTCATCGCCGTCGGGCGTGTTCGGCAACGCCGGGCAGACCAACTACGGCGCGGCCAAGGCCGGGATCGCGGCGTTCACGATCATCTGCGGATTGGAGCTGCACAGGTACGGCGTCGCTGCCAACGCGATCGCACCGGTGGCGCGTACGCGCATGACCGAGAACCTCGGTATGGGGCCGGCGGCCGAGGGCACGTTCGACGCGCTCGATCCCGCGAACATCTCGCCGCTCGTCGTGTGGCTCGGCTCCAACGAGAACGAGAACGTCAACGGTCGCATCTTCCTCGTCGACGGCGACCGCGTGTCGGTTGCGGAGGGCTGGCGGCGCGGCCCGACGGCGCGGAACAACGGGATGCGCTGGGAGCCCGCGCAACTGACGAAGGTCGTCCCCGACCTCGTCGCCAAGGCCGCCGAACCGTCCAACATGATGTCCTAAGGACCTGAGGCGAGCGATCGGGCGGCAGGTACCCTGCCGACCAGCGAGCCGGGGCCAGAGCGGCCCGGCGTCGAAGGCGCCAAGAAGCGGAGGAAACGCGAATGCCGATGAATCTGGACGCAGTGGGCGCGGTGTCGCAGCCCGGAAAGAACTCGTGGACGTCGAAGGACGCGCTCTTGTACGCGCTCGGTGTCGGCGCCGGTCAGGTCGACCCGACCGGCTTCGAGCTCGAGTTCACGACCGAGAACTCGCAGAACGTCACTCAGCGGGTGCTGCCGACGATGCCGGTCGTCCTTGCGATGGGCGGCGGCCCGGGCCTGCCGAGCTGGGGTGACTTCGACTTCCGCATGCTGTTGCACGGCGAGCAGGGCGTGACGCTCCACGGCCCGATCCCGCCCGAGGGCGAGGTCGCGACGGTGAGCAAGATCGTCGGCATCTACGACAAGGGCAAGGCCGCGGTCGTGCGGCTCGAGAACGAGGCGACGTACGTCGACAGCGGCAAGCCGGCCTTCAGGACGCGCTTCGCCGCGTTCATCCGGGGCGAAGGCGGCTTCGGCGAGAACCGCGGACCGGAGATCCCCGACCCGCCGAAGATGCCGGATCGCAATCCCGACCACGAGGTGACGTACGCGACGCCGCGCCGATCAGGCGTTGCTCTACCGGTTGAACGGAGACCGGAACCCGCTGCACTCGGATCCCGAGATCGCGAAGTTCGCGGGCTTCGAGAAGCCGATCCTGCACGGCCTGTGCACGTACGGCTTCACCGGTCGCGCGCTGTTGCACGAGCTCTGCGGCTCCGACGTCACCAAGTTCGGTTCGATGGACGCCCGCTTCTCCAAGCCGGTCATGCCCGGCGACACGCTTACCGTGCGCATGTGGGATGACGGCAAGGGCAAAGTGATCTTCCAGACCGTGAATCAGAACGGCGTCGTCGTTATCGACGGCGGCAGATTTACAAGCGCCTGAACGCGACGGCTGCCGCGCCCACTAGGGGGCCGTCGGCGCCCAGCGCGCCGGGAACCACGCGCGTACCGCGGGAGAAGTCCAGGCACGCACGCGCGTCGATCTCGGCTTGGGCGGCGGCAAAGAACGGCGCGCCGTAGCCGAGCGCGACCGAACCGCTCACGACCGCGAGCCGAAGGTCGAGCAGGTTCGCGGCCGCCGCGATTGCGCGCCCGACGAGCGTGCCGGTGCGCGCGATCACGGCGGGTGGTGCGTCGCGCGGATGCTGTCCCGTGATGCGCGCGATCGCGGACCCGGAGGCCTCCGCTTCCAGACACCCGCGCGCGCCGCACACGCAAGGGTGCCCATCGGGCTCGATCGTGACGTGACCAATGTGGCCGGCATTCCCGAGCGCGCCGTCGAGGAGGCGACCGTTCGACACGATGCCGCCACCCACTCCCGTCGACACGACCATGCCGATGTAGTCGTCGACCCCGCGCGCCGCGCCCGTCCAGCCTTCGCCGAGCGCGAGCGCCTTGGCATCATTGTCGACGAAAACTGGCAACCGCGAACGTTCAGCCAGACGCGCCGGCAACGGGAACCCGCGCCACGCCCCGATGTTCAGCGGCGAGACCTCCTCACCTCCCGGCGTCATCGGACCACCGCAACCGACGCCGACGGCAATGGCATCCGACGCCGCGTCGCCTAATCGGTCGATGACGCCGCTGAGTGCAGCGAAGAGCTCTTCGGCATCGGGGCTTGTCGGCGTCGGTGCATCACACCGAACGAGCAGCGCACCGTCGTCGCGCACGACACCTGCTGCCAGCTTCGTACCGCCGATGTCGACGGCGACGACGTGGGTCACGTCGCGTTGGTGCGCATCGCGAGGACGCAGATGTCATCAGGGGAGGGATGCGGAACGAACGGGTCGTCGACCAGCTTGTTGCAGAGCGTGTCGATGTCGTCGTGGACGTACTCGCGTACACGTTGGTGCAGCCAGTCCAGCCCGTCGTCGATGACGCGGTCGCGCCGCTCGATCAGCCCGTCGGTGTAGCAAACGAGCAACGAACCAGCCGGCACAGCTGTTATCGCCGCCCGGTATTCGGTCACCGTCGTGCCGAGCGGCGCGCCGTTGACGTCATCGAGGAACCGCGACGAACCGTCGGCCTCGACGAGCAGCGGCGGCGGATGCCCGGCTCGTGACCACGTCATCGTGTGGTTCCCGGGATCGTGGCGCGCAACGAACGCAGTGACCATCTCCGCGGCATCATGGGCGCGCAGCAACTTGTGCACGCGCAGCAGGATCGACGCGGGATTCGTGTCTTCCACGGCGTACGCGCGCAGTGCGTTGCGCACGCGGCCCATGAGGCTCGCGGCCTGGACGCCGTGACCCGCGACGTCACCGACGACAATGACGATGGAGTCATCGGGCGCGACGAACGCGTCGTACCAGTCGCCACCGACGTCGACCTCCACCTCGGCGGGACGGTACGCGGCTGCCACTTGTACGCCGGGCAGCGCGGGCAACCGGTCCGGAATGATCGTTCGTTGCAGCAGCTCGACGATGCGTTGCTCGGCCTCGAGCTGCCGCTGGCTCGCCTGCCACAGCTCGGCGCGTTCGAGCGCCGACGCGCCCCGTCGCCCGAGGTCGACCGCGAGCTCGACATCACTCGGCGTGAGTCGTGCCGGCGCCGACGTGCCAATCGTCAACACCGCGAGCCGCCGGCCCGCGATAGTGATCGGCACCAGCAGGTACGAGTCGAAGCCAATCCTGCGGGCCTTCTCTTCGAGCTCGGCGTCGTCGGCGACCGCTCCGGCTGCGCGTGCGGGCAGGCCGTGCATCAGCATCGGCTGGCCGGTGTCGATCACACGCTGGAGCGACGTGCCGTCTTCGGGGAGACTCGTCATGACGTCGCGGGTGAGCGGTGTGAGCGCCGGGTCGCGGTGCACGACGACCGTGCGCTCGAGGGTGCTGTCGGGCAGGATCCTGACGACCGTTGCCCACGCGCCGATGCGGGTCGCGGCGAGCGACGCAATCGTTTCGACGACTCGGTCGGGGTCATCGTGCGCGCCGAGCTCCTCGGAGCTGTCGAGCAGTGTCCGCAACCGGCTCAGCGCCGCCTGTTGCGCCTCGTGTGCGGCTGCCCGTTGGAGCGCCTGCGCGCACGCCTCGACAACCGCGGCGATGTAGCTGCGGTCGTCATCGTCGAAACGGCGCGGCTCCTCGTACCCGAACGCCAGCACGGCTCGGGCGCCCGCAAGTGGCGCGAGTGGCAGCACGACGAATGCCGGGTGCGCGGGGTCGTCGGGATACTGGGGATAGCGCGTCCGGCGGTCCGCGGGCGACTCGATGAAGATCGGCTCGCCGGTTCGAATCGCTTCGACACCGGGCACGGACGCGTCGAGATCGACGCGTCCGAAGTCGCGGACGATCCAGTCGGGATAGCCCGACTGCGCCCGCATCACCAGCTGGTTGGTCTCGTCGTCGACGGTGGCGAAATAGCCCGACCGCGCTTGGAGCGTGCGGACCGCTCGATCGACGATGACCTCGCCGACGACGTCGACCGTTGTTGCGGCCGCGAGTGCTGTCGACGTGTCGGCCAAACTCTGCATCGCCTCCGATGATTGTTCGGCGGCTTCTCGCGCGCGCGTCTCGGCGTCGAGCAGCGCGTGGCGGGCGTCGATGTTGATGGTTACGCCCGACGCGCCGATGATCGCGCCCCGCGCGATCGTGCACAGGTTCGCCGCGACCCTCGAGCCAGTGCACCGAGCCGTCGGGCCAAACCACGCGATGGTCGAAGCGCCAGGGAACGTTGCGTTCCATTCCGTTGCGCACCGTGCCCCGTACCATCTCGCGATCTTCGGGATGCAGGAGCGACTCGTACATCGCCATCGAGCTGTCGAAGCTGCCGGGTTCGAGGCCGTACAGTGCTTCGAGCCGCTCGTCCCAGGTGATTCGGCCCGTTCGCAGGTCCCAGCGCCACGTGCCCATCCGTCCGGCTTCGAGCGCGAGACGCAGCCGTTGCGCAGCGGCGGCCTGGGGACGGGTGATCTCGAGCTCGTCGTCGCGTCGTTGGCGCAGCGTCGCAGACGCGATCGCCGCGGCACTGCCAAGCACTACCACGGCGAGGCGTATGACGTGATCGCTCTCGAGGAAGATGTGATGGGCGGCGCCGAGAATCAGCGCAAGTCCGATCGCGTAGGCGGCGACGATCGCGACGCCGACCGCGGATGCGCCAATTGCAGCGAGCAACGGCCCGATCACCACTGCGGTGAGCATGATCTCGCGGTCGCGCAGAGCGTCGATGAGCGCGATCGCGCTGGTCGCGAGGACGCCCGCGATCAGCCATGCTCGCGGTCGAGGCGAGCCGCCTCGACCCGGCGAGACCATGGAGGAACTGTACCGCCGGCCGCGCGCGTCTCATGCTGCTGCAGCGCGTCCTGTTCGCGGCGTTGCTGCGCTCGGTAGCATCGGTGCTCGTGGCCTCAATGGAGCTCACTCCTGACCACACTGCGGCGGTGCGCGCCCGCCAGTTCGTGGCGGCGACCTTGCGCGGGTGGGGTCTCGACGCGGCGATCGACGACGCTGAGCTTCTCGTGTCCGAGCTCGTGACGAACGCGATCCTGCACGCCCGGTCTCCGGCGACCGTGACGATCGATCATGACTCGCCTCGACTTCGAGTCGCGGTTTGCGATTCGAGCCCGTCGCCGCCGCGGCTTCGCGACTACGGGCCGGATGCGGTGACGGGCCGCGGCATGTTGCTCGTCGATCGGATTGCCCGGCGCTGGGGAGTCGAGATGAACGGCAATGGCAAGTGCGTATGGTTCGAGGTGGACGTGTCCGGTGAAGATCGCGTCCATGCCGGGGGCTGATCACGTGGGAGACAACGTCGAGCTCAAGACGGTGACGATTCAGGGTTGTCCACTCGAGCTGCTGCAACGGGCTCGCCAGCACGGTGAAGCGTTGCTCCGCGAGCTCGCGTTCATCGTCGACGGTGGCGGCGACAACACCGAGCTGCCGAAGCGATTGCTTCACGTCGTCGAACGGGTCCGGATCCGGGCCGGAGGGCTCAATACCGGTGCCGAGCGTGCGATCGATGAGGCCTTGGCGCGGGGCGACGAGTCGATCGACTTCGAGGTCGTGATGCCGACGGTGCTCGGACGCGGCGCGCATGAGTTCGCGGCGCTGCTCGACGAGATCGACGCGTACTGCCGGTCCGGCGAGCTCCTTACGCTCGAGACGCCGGCCGACGTGCGCGCGTTCCAGCGGTGGTATCTCGACGAGATGGCGTACCAACTCGACGGCGCGCCTCCAACTCCGTGGCAGGAGTGGCGGGAAGTGGACTTGGCGCGCGGACCTATTCGATCGTAAAGAGCTCGGCGAGCCCCGAGATCTCGAGCACGCGGCGCACGCGCTCGGTCGGATTGCGCAGCACGAAACGGTGACCCTGCGACTCGATGCGCTGCTTGGCCTGTACCAGCAGGCTCAGGCCGGTCGAGTCGATGAAGTCGAGGCCCGCAAGGTCGACGACCAACGGATCGCAGCCCTGGTGCGCGAGATCGATGAGCGCGCTGCGTAGCGACGCCGCCGTACCGAATTCGAGGTCTCCGCCGACAGTCACGACGGCCCCCGCCTCGCCGTGCTCGACGGACAGTGCGATGGTGGGTTCCACCGCCGGGTCCTCCGAGGCCACGAGACGTGAGCGTACCGAATCTCGATCCCCCCGGCACGGTTTGATGGCAAGAGTAGGTTGCCCGGGTGACGACAGACAGCTTCGGCGCCCAGGCGCGGCTCTCCGTCGGAGACCGTGCGTACGACGTGTTTCGGCTCGATGCGGTGCTCGACGACCCTCGCCAGCTGCCGTATTCGCTCCGCATCCTCCTCGAGAACCTGCTGCGGCACGAGGACGGTCTCAACGTGACGGCCGACGACATCAGCGCGCTCGCCGACCGCTCACGAGCAGCCGCCGAAGCAGGCCATCGCGAGCTCCAATTCATGCCTGCCCGCGTGTTGATGCAGGACTTCACCGGCGTGCCCGCCATCGTGGATCTCGCCGCGATGCGGGACGCAATGATCGCGCTGGGGGGCGATCCCAGAGCCGTGGAGCCGGGAATACCGGTCGATCTCGTCATCGACCACTCGATCATCGCCGACGTCGCCGGAGTGCCGGACGCGTTCGCGCGCAATGCCGAGCTTGAGTTCGCGCGCAATCGGGAGCGCTACACGTTCCTGCGCTGGGCGCAGTCAGCATTCGAGACGTTGCGGGTCTTCCCACCGAACCGCGGGATATGCCACCAGGTCAATCTGGAGTACCTCGCCCAGGTGGTGTTCCGGGACGACCAGGGCGCCGCGTATCCCGACACGCTCGTCGGCACCGACTCCCACACACCGATGGTGAACGGGCTCGGCGTGCTGGGTTGGGGCGTTGGCGGCATCGAGGCCGAGGCCGCGATGCTGGGCCAGCCCCTGTCGATGCTGCTGCCCCGTGTCGTCGGTATCGAGCTGGTCGGCGCGCTGCCGACCGGGTCAACGGCAACGGACCTCGTCCTGACCGTCGCCGAGCTGCTGCGTCACCATGGCGTCGTCGGCAAGTTTGTCGAGTTCTACGGCGAGGGGGTCGCGAGGGTCCCGCTCGCGAACCGCGCCACGATCGGCAACATGTCGCCGGAGTACGGCTCGACGTGCACGATCTTCCCGATCGACGACGAGACTCTCCGCTACCTGCGCGCAACCGGCCGCCCCGACGATCTCGTCGCGCTCGTCGAGACCTACGCCAAGGAACAGGGGCTGTGGCACGACGCCAGTGCGGTGCCGGTCTACGACGAGACGCTCGTCTTCGACCTTTCGACCGTCGAGCCGTCGCTCGCGGGTCCGGCGCGGCCGCAGGACCGTGTGTCGTTGGCGCGAGCGAAGATCGAGTTCGAGCAGGCGTTGCTCGCGTTTCGCCGCGAGGAAGGAGGTGCGCCGATCGGTGTCGCGACGCGCGCGGATGAGGCGTCGTTCGAGTCGTTCCCCGCGAGCGACCCGCCTGCGGTCGACCCCAACGGCGACGAGGGCGACGAGCCACGCGTGGGCGCAGGAGAGCGGCCGGTGCTCGTCGTGCGCCGCCATTGTCCGGTGACGCTTGCCGACGGTCGCGAGTTCGAGCTCACCGATGGCCACGTCGTGATCGCCGCGATCACGTCGTGTACGAACACGTCGAACCCGTCGGTGATGATCGCTGCGGGTCTCCTCGCCCGCAACGCGGTCGAGCGCGGTCTCCTGGTACCGCCATGGGTGAAGACGTCGCTCGCACCGGGATCGCTCGTTGTCACCGATTACTACGAGCGCGCGAACCTGATGGCCCCGCTCTCGAAGCTCGGCTTCGACGTCGTGGGCTACGGCTGCACGACGTGCATCGGGAACTCAGGTCCGCTGGCCCCTGAGATCTCTGAAGCGGTCACGAACGGCGACCTCTCCGTCGCATCGGTCCTGTCGGGGAATCGCAACTTCGAGGGCCGTATCCATCCCGATTGCCGCATGAACTACCTGGCGTCACCGCCGCTCGTCGTCGCGTACGCGCTCGCCGGTTCCATGGACATCGACCTCGTGAACGAGCCGCTCGGCCACGACGAGAAGGGCGAGCCGGTGTTCCTCCGCGACATCTGGCCGTCCGAAGACGAGGTCGCGAGCGTCATCACCTCCGTGCTGGACACCGAGATGTTCCGCACGAGCTACGCGACGATTCTCGACGGCGACGAGCGGTGGCGCGCCCTCGATGCTCCCACCGGCGATCGCTACGCGTGGGATCCGAACTCGACGTACATCCGCCGCCCACCGTTCCTCGAAGGGATCGGTCCCGAGCCCGCGCCCCTGCACGACGTGAACGGTGCCGGCGTGCTCGCGCTCCTCGGCGACAGCGTCACCACCGACCACATCTCGCCCGCAGGCTCGATCCGGCCCGACAGCCCCGCTGGGAACTGGCTCATCGAGCACGGTGTCAAACCGCGCGACTTCAACTCGTACGGAGCGCGTCGCGGCAACCACGAAGTGATGATGAGGGGCACATTCGCGAACGTGCGCCTCCGCAACCGACTCGCGCCAGGTACCGAAGGTGGGTTCACGCTGCACCTTCCTGACGGCGAGCAGATGACGATCTTCGACGCGTCCGTTCGGTACGGCAGCGCAGGTGTCCCGCTCGTCGTGCTCGCCGGCAAGGAGTACGGCTCGGGCTCGTCGCGCGACTGGGCGGCGAAGGGGTCACAACTCCTCGGGATCCGCGCCGTCCTCGTCGAGAGCTTCGAGCGCATTCATCGCTCGAACCTCGTCGGCATGGGTGTCCTCCCGCTCGAGTTCCTCGACGGGGCATCCGTCGCGGCGCTGGGCCTCAGCGGGCGCGAGACATTCCGCATCGTGGGCCTCGAAGCGCTCGCCGACGAAGGGCCGCTTCCGCGTGAAGTCACCGTGCATGCCGACGAGCACGAGTTCACGATGCGGGCGCGCATCGACACGCCGTTCGAACGCGACGTGTTCGTGCAGGGCGGCATCCTGCCCTACACGCTGCGTTCGCTCGCGCAGCGGGGTGCGTCCCGCTGAACGCTTGCCGCGATACCGCACCGGACTCACCCCGTTGAGGCATTGCTTTCCAAACCAGTCGAGGCTAGGAACAAGGACGATGGTGGATCACGAAATCCGTATCGACGTCGATGACTCCGTGGACGGTGATCGCCTGGCGCGAGTCCGCGGCGTGCTCGATGTGTTCTCCAGCCCCACGCTTGCGACGCGCGCGCTCGCCAACCTTCCCGACAAGACGCGCGACCTGATCATCGACCTGCGCGACGTGTCGTTCGTGGACTCCGCAGGCGTGAGCGCGTTGGTTCGACTGCAGCAAGAGGCGAAGGGCCGGGCCGTCGTCGTACGCGCCCGCCTCGGCGACGCCCAGACCACGATCAACGCCACCGTCGTCGACGTGCTGCGCCGCGTGCTCTCGGTCGACGACTAGGTCACCGCGGCGGGTTCGTTGATTGCGACTGATCTGTAGGCGGCGTCGACGAGCGCGTGGGCGGCGAGCGCGTCGGCAAAGCCGGGCGCGGCGGGCTGACCGTCTCGGGCCGCTCGCACGAACGCGCGTGCCGCGGGGTAGAGATAGACGAAGAAGTCGCGGCGGGTGATGCCGTCGGCCGTGAAGTACCGGTCGCGCAGTGCGTCGACATCGAGCCGTTCCGGCTCCTTGTCCGGCCGTTGGATCAAGAAACCGTCTTCCCGGGCGCCAACGAGGAAGTCGGTGGTCACCTCGACCGCGCCCCGCTCGAAGAACACTTCCAGTCTGCGTTCCTCGCGGCCGCGCACGCCGTTGAAGATCGAGATCAGCGTGCCTACGACGCCGGATGCGTGCTCGATCGT
This sequence comes from uncultured Actinomycetes bacterium, assembly GCA_963837155.1. Lineage (GTDB taxonomy): Bacteria > Actinomycetota > Acidimicrobiia > IMCC26256 > PALSA-610 > DASQHW01. The sequence goes on from CAWIMB010000002.1 coordinate 871,790, forward strand.
GCATACCGCGGTGTCCTCGACGTCATAGCCGAACACGTTGCGTGTGCGCGCGTAGACACTGGTCGCGGGGCCGAACAGCCAGCTGAGGATGTCGGCGCTGTGAATGGAGTGCTCGAGGAGCGCGCCGCCGCCTGCGTGTGCGCGCTGCGAGCGCCACGAGCTATGTCCGGGCACGACGTCGCCGGTCGGCCAGTATTGGTCGTCGCGCAGCGTGTAGCCCATTGGCGCGCCGAGGTCGTTGCCGGCAGTGAGCCGGACAAGCTCATTGATCAACGGATGGAAGCGGGAGTGGAAGCCGACCTGGGCGGTGAGGCCCGACGCCATCACCGTGTCGCACATCTCGTGTACGACGTCGAAGCTCGTCGCGAGCGGCTTCTCGCACAACAGTGGCTTGCGGGCGCGCACGACCGCATGCACCAGCTGGCGGTGCGTCGTCGTCGGCGTGACGATGACGACCGCGTCGACATCGGGATCGTCGATGAGGGCCTGCGCGTCGGCCGCGACCGCGCTCGAACGGACAGATTGCTCGCGCCGCGTCGACGGCGTCTGCGGAAAAGTCGGTCACCGCCACCGGGCGCACTTCGCCGTCCTCGGCAAGAAGACGCAATGCGTACGCATGACCCTGGCCGATCATCCCGGCGCCGATCAGGCCTACCCCGAGCGTGTTGGTCATCGCGCGGATCCTTGCATAGGGTCCCGGTCGGAGGCGGGTCTGGCACGATTCCCCAGGAGGGTTCTGTGCGCCGATCAGTAGTGGGGCTCGCGGTCGCAGTGGTGCTGATCGCGGGGGCGACGGTCGCGTCGATTGCGCCGGCTGAGGGAAAGAAGCTGGCCCCAACCGGCCCGCCGTTGTGTGATCCGATCGACAACCGGCAATGTGGCATGCCGTTCCCGAACAACTTCAACAGCCGGTCGGACGCGAGCTCGCCGACCGGCCTTCGGTTGAACTTCCTCGCCGCGGCGATGCCGAAGAACGTGAAGGGCGTGCCGCTCGACCCGAGTGACTGGAACGCGAGCGACGGCTTCAGCCCCGGCTCCGCGATCCTGGCGCAGGCCCCGCGCCTCAACCTGAAGAAGTCCGGCATCGTGGATGTCACGGACATCGGCGGCTCGCTCGCGCCGAACTCGCCGATCGTGCTGCTCGACACCAACACCGGCAAGCGCGTGCCGTACTGGGCGGACCTCGACACCTGGAACACCGACCCATTCACGCGCGCGCTGGTCGTCCGGCCTGCGGTCAACTTCCTCGAGGGACACCGCATCGCCGTCGGCCTGCGCAATCTGAAGGACGCGAAGGGCAAAGGGTTGTCTCCGACACGCGGCTTCAAGCTGGTCCGTGATCACAAGCACATCGACGATCCTTCCTTGCTTGCGCGAGCCCCCGCGATCGACCGTGTGATCGGCGACCTCGCGACGACCGGTGTCGAGCGCAAGAGCCTGTACCTCGCGTGGGACTTCACCGTTGCGAGCGCGCAGGGCCTCGCCGGCCGCATGCTGCACATGCGCGACGACGCCTACGCGCGGCTCGGTAGCGGTGTTCCGAATTTCGAGGTGACGAACGTCCAGACCAACGTGAACGCCGACACCTTGCGGCGTGTCGACGGCACGTTCGACGTCCCGATGTATCTTTCGGGCACCGGTCAGCCGGGTTCGCGTCTCGTGCTTGGTTCCGACGGGCTGCCCGTGTTCACGGGCACGTTCCACGCGAAGTTCCATTGCATCATCCCGCCGTCGGTCGTCGGCGCCGGTGGCGTCGCCAACCCGGCGCGGGCAGTGGTGTACGGCCACGGCCTGCTCGGCGATACCGATGAGATCAACGGGTTCGCACCGTTCGTCAATCAAGCCAACATCGTGTTGTGCGCGACGCCCGAGATCGGCATGGCGGAAGAGGACGTCGGCAATGTCGTCAACGTCATCTCCGACTACTCGACCTTCGGTTCGATTCCCGACCGGTTGCAGCAGGGCCTGTTGAACACGCAGTGGCTCGCGCGATTGCTGAAGGACCCACGTGGGCTCGGCAGCGTCGCGGCGTTCCGCGCCGGCACGCCCGGTGACTCCCGGCCGGTCCTCGCGCCGAACCAGGTGTTCTACAACGGCAATAGCCAAGGTGGAATTTTCGGCGGCGCGGCCACCGCGATCTCGAAGGAGTGGACGCGTGCGGTGCTCGGCGTCCCCGCGATCAACTACAGCGAGTTGCTGCCGCGCAGTGTCGACTTCGATCCGGACTTCCGGGACTTGCTGAAGGCCGCGTATCCCGACCCGCGGGTGCACACGCTCGGCGTGGTGTTCAGCCAGATTCTGTGGGATCGGGGCGAACCCGATGGCTACGCGCAGCACATGACGACGAACCCGTATGCGGGCACACCGGAGCACCAGGTGTTGCTCATCGAGGCGTTTGGCGACCACCAAGTGGCGAACATCGGGACCGAAACCGAAGCGCGCACGATCGGCGCGTTCGTGCACCGGCCCGCGATCGCCGCCGGTCGCAGTCCGATCAAGGAGGACGTGTGGAACGTGCCGCCCGTGCCGACGTCGCCGTTCGGCGGATCGGTGCTCGAGATCTGGGACTTCGGGACACCCGCGCCCCCCATCGTGAGTGCGCCACCTACGGAGCCTGAGTTTGGGCAGGACCCGCACGGCGCGGCCCGCCAGGTGCCGCTCGTGCGCGACCAGGTGTCGCAGTTCCTCCAGGTGAACGGCACGTTCATCGACGCGTGCGGCGCACAGCCCTGCCGGTTCCCATAGCAGTCGTGTTGTTGTGCGCCCCCGCGTGCGCGGCGGCGCACGATGACCGGCGCGCGCCCGCGACGCGGGCGGATGCGGCATTGGCGCGACTGGTCGTGAAGGGCCGCGCGCCCGCAACGGGATACACGCGCGATCGGTTCGGTCCTGCGTGGGCGGACGTGGATCGCAACGGATGCGACACGCGCAACGACGTGTTGAACCGTGATCTGACGAACAAGCAGTGGCGCCCGCGGACTCGCCAGTGCGTCGTCATCGAGGGTGATCTCCTCAGCCCGTACACGGGGTCACCGCTTCACTTCACCAAGGCGGACGCCTCCGCCGTGCAGATCGATCATGTTGTTGCACTCGCCGACGCCTGGCAGACCGGCGCCGCGTCATGGGACGACGGCCGTCGCACGCGCTTTGCCAACGATCCACTGAACCTGCTCGCCGCGGACGGTGCGTCGAACGAGGCGAAGGGCAGTTCGGATGCCGCGTCGTGGTTGCCGCCGAATCACGCCATCAGATGCGCGTACGTGGCGCGGCAGATCGCGGCCAAGGCGAAGTGGAAACTGTGGCTCACGCCGGCCGAGCACGACGCGATGGCACGCGTCCTGGCGCCGTGCCCGGGGGAGTTGCTCCCGCGCGATGGATGATCCTCGGGCTGATCTCGCGCTGAACCGTGCGCTCTGGACGGAGGTGAACGCGCAGTTCACCGATGAGCATGCGTCTCGTGAATGGGCCGCGACCGAGATCACCTGGGGGTTGTTCGATGTCCCGGAGCGCGAGGTTCATGCGCTCGGCGATGTTGCCGGCCTCGATGTGGTGGAGCTCGGCTGCGGGACTGCGTATTTCTCTGCATGGCTCGCTCGGGCGGGGGCGCGGCCGCTCGGCGTGGATCTGACCGCCGCTCAGCTCAACACGGCGCGCGCGTGCATGCAGCAGTTCGGGCTCTCGTTTCCGCTCGTCGCGGCCGGCGCCGAAGACGTTCCCTTGCGCGATGGAAGCTTCGATCTCGCGGTGAGCGAGTACGGCGCGAGCGTGTGGTGCGATCCGGGGCGTTGGGTTGCCGAGGCGGCCCGGTTGCTCAGGCCCGATGGTCGGTTGGTGTTCCTGACGAACAGCGTGCTCGTCACGCTGTGCGTGCCTGAAGCAGGCGGTCACGCGAGCGACGAGCTGCAGCGCCCGCAACGAGCGATGTATCGCGAGCAATGGCCGGGCGGCGGGGTCGAGTTCCATCCCGGCCACGGCGACTGGATTCGCATCCTGCGCGACAACAGCTTCGAGGTTCTCGAGCTCCACGAGCTCTACGCGCCCGCGGACGCGCGCGACCACGAGTACTACGAGATCGCGACCGCGTCCTGGGCGCGGCAATGGCCGGTCGAAGAGCTGTGGGTTGCCGTCAACCGTTCAGGATCCGGCTCTTCTGCGCCTCGAACTCCGCGTCGGTGAGCACGCCCTGAGTCTTCAACTCGCCGAGTTGTTTGAGCTGGTCGAGCTTGTCATCCATGCTCGGCGCCGCGGCCGCGGGCGGCGGGGCTTGCTGTTCATACGCCTGCTGTTGCTCGTAGGCCTGCTGTTGGTCCTGCTGGGACCACCGGCCGGCCTGGCGCCGCGAGACGCGGTTGGAGACGGCAGTGGCGGTCCCGGCGACTACCGCGGTACGCGCTACTCCACGTAGGAGACCCGGCATTGTGCGTCCTTTCCTCGTTGCGGTTGGCCGACTCAGGCGGGCTCGGTCGCATCGAGTGCCGCGACCATGTCTTGGATCGGGATTCGTCCACTGGCAACGAGCTCGCCCCCACCCCTGCGAAGCGCCGCCGCGAACGGCGCCGCCCATACGTTCTCGTACACCAGGATCCCGGCCGAACTGCCGGGCTTGAGCATTGAACCGACTTCATCGACGTCGTCTTGGTGCAGCAGTCCTGATGACGCACCCTCGAAGACGGCGAGATCGAGCACACCATCGTGGTCGAAGTCGGCGATGGCGACACCGGCCACAGACCCATCCTCTTCCCTCGTGATGAAGAGCAGGTCGAGGACTCTGATGATGCCTCGCTCGACCAGGTCCACCAGCATCGGAAGCCCCTCGCCGGTCATGCGGCTTTCCGGGAACTCGACGACGAGGTAGTCGATCGGGCCCATCTCGTCCAGGTCGTCACTCATCTCAGTCCTCTCGACACGGGTCGTTCGTGTCGAGGGTGGCATCTCGGTGGAGGCTGCGCCTCACCCCGAAAGGATGAGCGTGCTGCGTGAGCGCCCTCGGCAGGATTCGAACGCGAGACGCGTCCCACGTGGGCGTGCGGGTGTGCCAGAGAACCGTCGTGGCAGCCGTTTGGTGTGCCGGCGTGACGGCTGTTGTCGTCGGTGCCGCGACCGGGAGCTCCGCTGCGGGGTTCTCAGTATTGGTACGGCCCGGTGCCCGCGGTGCGAGACGGACAACCTTCGCTGGTCGCGATGCGTTCGTGGGTTGGTGCGATAACGTGTGGGAACGGCCCGTCGTGTGGAATCCTGCGGTGAAATGTGGCACGTTTTATGGATCACGGTGCAACGGTTTCTCCGCTGATTGCTCAGCGGTTTTTCGACGGTTTCTCGAGACCGTGTGTCGTAAACGGTTTCCGATGGCACGTCTCCGGGGGGCATGCCACGAGCTCGAACGACTGCTCGACAGCTTCGATGACGGTCCCGGTCTGATGGACGCTTCTCGCCTGCGCAAGGCCCTCGGTCTCTGAACTTCGGAGACTTGCAGCCAGCCCGGTGGTAAGTGGTAATGTGTTCAGTAGCACTTACCAAAGGAGGCGGGGGATGCGAACCACGAGGGTCGAGCAGGACGCGGCGGCGATCGACGATCTCGACGCGGCATTGCAGCGAATTGGGTGTGCCGTTCACCCGCTCGCCCGAGGGGCGACTCACGATCCGCGCCGGGAAGCGTCGGTGTGCCGGTCGACACTCCACTCGATGGCGGTGGCATCGACGGCGTCGGTGGGAGCGCTGATCGGGGAAACGAAGGCGAAGTCGCTCGCAGTTCCTCGTCGCCGACCGCATCAGTCGCGACGCCCGCGCGCTTCTCGATGCCGCGGGGTTGGGGTTGGCTCGACCGCCGCGGCGAACTGGCCCTGCGCGTCGACGACAACTATGTTCGTCCGCAGCCATGTCGCAGCGCGTGCGGGGCCCGGCGAGCGACCGCGCGCGCGGACCGATCCGCAGCCGGGCCGGGAATCGCGTATCTCGCGGCCGCGCTCGAACGCCCCGACGAGACGCCGGTGCTGCGCGCGGTCGCGCGGCGAGCCGGGCTCAGCCACGTGGCGTTGTCCAACGCTCGTGCGTCCCTCATCGAAGCCGGGACTCGTCGACGACGACGGCCGGCCGCTCGAGACGGTCGAGCTTCGAAGCCCTCGCCGAATCCTGGCCGCCCGAGGTCGTTGCCGTCGCGCTCGCGCCCGCAACCGGAACAGGCCGAGATCCTCGGCGTGCATCAGGACGATCCGATGGCGAACGGCTGGGCACTCACCGACACGCTCGGTGCGATCGCATGGGGCGCGCGCATCACGGTCACCGCCGACTATCCCCCCGACTTCTATGCTCCCGACTCGGCGAGATCTCGATCGTGCGCTCCATCTCTTGGGTCCCGCCGACGACTTCACGAGCCGGGCCGCGACCATCACGTCGCACCGGTGCCGTTCGCAACCGATCGTCGCTACCGGATGCCGGGCACGGAGTGGCTCGTGACACATCCGCTGTACGCGGCGCTCGCCATCGCGCGCGACCGTTCGCGCGGACCCGAAATCCTCGCGGCGTGGGCGCCGACGGGGCCCGAGGGATTCCGTCGCTCATGGTGAACGCCGAGGGCGAGCCGACCGTCATACTGCGATCCGGCGCCGACGACCATCTGGTTCGCTACACGGCGCACTCCAGCAGCTCTCCGAGATCTCGATCGGCCGCCACGCAGTCATCGGCGGATTCGCCGTGATGGTCCGCCTCGCCACCGCGCATCGCGTCACCGAAGACCTCGACGCGGTGACGTGGACCGAGGACGGCACTCCCGAAGCCCCGATCGCGTTACTGGTCGAGCACGGCGCAACGCGCAGTCGCAACGGCGTCGACCTCGGCGACGTGCACATCGATCTCATCGCCGTGAGCGACTACGAACCGAGCCAACTTCCTGACGAGCGTCGACGAGGCGATGTTCGTGATCACCCACGCGTACGGCCTCGCATCGGCGACTTGGTTGACGATCGAGACGTGTGCACACCGCCGACAACGTTGCGACGCGAGCGACAGCGCGGGTCGCGACGCCGGCCGCCCTCGTCGCCATGAAGCTCCGTGCAATGCAACAACGGCGGGCGAACGTATTGAACAAGCGGGCGTCCGACGCGTACGACGTCTACCGGCTCCTCGCCGCGCACGATCGCGACGGGAGCATCGCCCGCGAGCTCGCAGCAGCACCGGATGGCCTCGGCGCATGGTGCATCACCCGAGCGGCGACGTGTTCGACACCAACGCCAGTCAGACCCGACGGTGGCTCGCGACGGGATCGCCGGACATGGCCGTCGGTGAGCGACGACGACCTCCGGACCGTCGGCACGATCTTCGCCGACGTCCTCGACGATCTCCTGCGCGAATGAATCAATCCCGCGAGCGAGAGGCGAGTCACGCAGGGAGTTGCGGCCGTGTTGCAGAGGATGCGTCGCGGCAACGGTTCCGCGGCGAATAGGTGACAGCGACGTCTCTCGAGGTCTGTCGACTCGGGAGAAGTGCTGCGCCCGAGCGCCCTCGGCAGGATTCGAACCTGCGACACACGGTTTAGGAATCATTCTCAGTATTGGTACGGCCCGGTGCGCCGCGGTGCGAGACGGACCACCTTCGCTGATCGCGATGCCTTCGCGGGTCCGTGCGATACCGCGCGGTAACAGCCCGTCGCGCGCTGTCTGCGCCGAAAATATGGCATGTTTTGTGGATCGTTCGCGTCAACGGTTTTTCAACGGTTTCTCGAGACCGGGCGTCGTCAACGGTTTCTCATGGCACGTCGCCGCGTGGCATGCGTGGCCGCCAATATGACTATAATTCTAGTCATATGAGTGACGTGACGCTGCCGCTGGCCGAGATCAAGAAACGCCTCTCCGAGATCGTGGACGGGATCGAGGAGCGCCATACCGTGTGGTACTGACCCGCAATGGACGCCCCGCGGCTGTCCTCCTCAGCCCCGACGAGCTCGAGGCCCTCGAGGAGACACTTGAGATCCTTTCAAATCCCAAGGCCATGCGTGAGATCCACAAAGCCGAGTCGGAGATCGAGCGCGGGAAGTATCTGACGGCGGAGGAGCTGCGCGGAGTATCTCGCGCGGTGAGCTGGTCCCTGCAGGTCGCGCCATCCGCGGAGCGAACGCTGCGACGTTTACCGGAGCGGGTCGCGGTCGCATCGTCGAGTTCCTCGGCGGGCTGCTCGAGAAGCCCGAACGAGTCGGCAGGCCGCTGCAGCGGGAGCTCGGGGGGTACCGGTCCGCGCGGCGAGGCGCCTACCGGGTGGTGTACCGGATGCTCGAGGACGAGCAGGTGGTGCGGGTCGTGCGGATCGAACACGCGCTGACGTCTACCGGACCCGTTGATCGGTCCTCCGGGAGAAGCGTGCGATCGCGGGTTCTTGGGATTTGCCGCGCTACGGTCGGAAGCGATGCCGAAGAAGAAGCGGCGGCACGGCGGCGGGCGGTACACGCCGAAGGGAACACCGCCCGTTTCGACTCGGCGGCGACATCGCCCGCGAGACCGTGAGCCCGACTTGCTGCGCGACGTGCGATCGGCCGTCGCTGCCAACCATCCGATCGACTTGCTGTTCACCGTGAGCCAGCTCGTCGAACTCGCGACCGAGCGTCCTCTCGACCGCTGGAAGCACGCGACCGCAGAACTCCCGTCGCTGGGCGAGCTGGTGACGTCGTTCGTCGAGGTCGACCGGTTCGAGACCACTGCGCTGCTCGTCGCGGTCGGCGCCACTGCTCGATGACGAGCTGCTCGCCGCTCGCATCCGCCGCGAGGTCGCGCGGCGCACACATTCGCTGCCGGAGTGGCTCGTCGCCTTCGACCGCATCGAGATCACAGGTGCGTGGGAGATGCTGGACGTCCTGCGCGACGGCGACAACGTGATGATCGGTGTGCGCTGGCCGACTGGTCACGAGCTGACCGCCGTTGTGTACATCGACCACAACGTCGGCACACTGGTCAGGGACGCGTTCGTGGTCCCCGCCGGCGGCGACGAGACGTTGGCCCACTATCGGCGTCTCTCGAGAGACGAGGAGAGCACGCAGTTCGCCCCGATCGATCCCGCGGACGCGTACGCCCGCATCTCGGAAGCGATCGCCACCGCCGAGATCACGATGCCACCGTTCGAAAGCGAGACATGGCCGAGCTGCCGCTCTGCAATCGAATGGGTCGTTCGTGAGCTCCCCGAAGGCGGGAAGAGCTACGAGCGACCAGAGTGGAGCGAGGCACAACGGCGCGAGCTCGCGCGAGCGTTCTTCGCATCCGAGTACGGTGTGCCGCTAACCGCGCTGCGCGAGAACCACGAGCTGCTCGATTCCATGCTGTGGTTCGGTGCTGACCACGGACCGGGCGATCCACTCCGCTGGAGCCCGACCGCAGTGGAGATCCTGCTCATTGACTGGTTCCCGCGGAAGATCGTCGCACCGGCCGATCATCTCGCGGGCATGCCCAATGTCCTCCGTGCACTGATCCGCTACGCGCACGCGGTAAGGAAGGTGCCGGCGCGGCTGACACGCGGAGACGCTCGGCGTGGTGGATGGCTTCGAACCGGAGTACCAAGCACTCATCCGTTCGCCACGCCTGCAGGGCGCGCACGCGATCGCCGCCGCGGCGTTGCAAGCGTTCAATGGCGCCGAGGACGATCGCTCGTGGGACGAGATGATGCTCGACCACCTCGCGGCGGCGGTCGGCGGTCACGACGTGCTCGACCGACTCGATCGCGCGCCCACGGCCCGACGAGCCGTTCGACTGGACCGACATCAGCGAGGACATCGTGCCGCGGCTGACGCAGATCCTGGACCTCACTGACCGGTGCTGCGACGAGCTGCTCGACGTCGAGTACCGCACGATCGCGTGAACGTGTCCTCGGGCGTGCGGCCCGCAACGATCCGAGCGTGTTCCGTCGCCGCGCTCGTAGCGACTACGCGGCGGCTGCGGTGCTCTGGCTCGTCGGGAAGGCCAATGATCTCTTCACCCCTCGGGGCGGTGGCATGCGCGAAGGATCTGCTCGGATGGTTCGGCGTGCAGCAGGGCTCGGTCAGTCAGAGAGCGATGACGCTCCACAAGGCCGCGCGGGCTGCCGGGCACCATGAGCAGCTACGACCCGTGTCTTGGTGACCCGGCGCTCCTGCACTCCGCGCGCCGCGCCGAACGATCATTGACCGGCGCGATCCTGCCGCGGCGCTTGACTGGTGCTTGGCAGACTTCACGGTCCGAGGTCGATGTCGACGCCGTGATCACGCTCGGATGTGCGTACGAGTTTCGGCGTGCCGTGTTCGAGTGCCATGGTCTTGGCGAGGGAGCGTTCGAGCACGAGACGGATGAGTTCGTCCCGAGCGCGGTCGTCGTATTCGGGAGCGTGTTGTTCCTCGCGTGTGCTGCTTGGTCGGTGACGAGATAGAGCCGGTTCGCAGGCCGCGGCGTCGACCCATGGGCTTGGTCGCCGCGCGGTGCCGGCAGGGTTGGTGCGGTCGTCGAGAGGTTGCATCGTCACGTCGATGAAACTGACGGCAAGCTCTCAACGAGAGTCTGCACGAAGGCCTGTACAAGCGGCTGTTCGGGGCGCGTACAGACGCGTGCGTCAAGGTCTGTACGGTTAGCGCGAGCGTCACTCGATGACGGCTGTCACATGGGAATTGTTCGGGTTGGAGCTTTCGGGCACGAGACTCGTCGAGTGGAGGCCGTCGATCCGGTTCGGCTGAATCTCGATGTGTACGACACCAAGCAGGGCTTGTGGAACCCCGACCATGGTGAGCTCGAAGCTACCAAACGGGTGGGTGTTCTTGGCTGCCGGTGACGCCTTCGTCACGCGACGGGTGAAGGCGGCGGGCGTGTACTGGACGATGTGGCGACCTCGCTCCGACAAGCGGGCACATCGTCGCAAGCTCGGATTAATCGCGCCCGTGGCGACGATCGATGCGGTCCGAGCAGAGGCCGTTGACACTGCGGAACGGCGCGGCGAAGAACCGCGTCGTGGGCGAGCGTCAACGTGCCCGCGTCGAGGACAAGTACCGGCAGGACTTCGAAGTCGCGGTGCGCGAGTGGCTGAACTTCGCCGAGCGGCATGCGGCGCTCGCCGACGAGATCGCGGCCGGCGCCGCGGAAAGAGCCGTCGCCGTGAGCAGTGGGCGTGTCGGGAGAACCAAGAGGTTGACGCTCGAAGAGCGCGCCGCCCTGGCCGGCCGGGCTTTCATTCGCCACCGGTTCACCGACTACGAGCATCACCTCGGTGCGATCGATCCTTGGGAGTCCGAAGTCGACGAGTTCGAGTACCGAGACATCAAGCAGGATGCGCACATCGCGGTCGACGCGTTTCTGGAGGCCCACCGCGACGCCTGAGCGCTCGACGGACCCGCTCGATAGCGGGCATTATGAGTGCGAGCTGGTGCGGGCGGTTGGGCTGCGGGGTGGCCATTTCCCGGCGCGTCACGGACGAACGCGGATGATTGTTTTCCCCTTGGGTCGCTCGGTCGGGTTGAGGGCGGCGACGGCCTCGTCGAGGGTCGCGACGTTGCCGATGTTCGTCCGCAGTCGTCCGTCACGCACCCGCTGGACGATCTCACTCAGTTGGGCACGATCAGACTCGACGACGAAGTCGATCGCCAGGCCGTCGGCGGGCCGCTCCTTGGTCGGGCCGACGACGGATACCAGCGTTCCTCCGGCGCGAATCAAGCTTGAGGACCGCGTCTGGATGTCGCCGCCGATGACATCGAACACCAGATCGACTCCGCCGACGTCTTCCAGTGCGTCGTTGTCGAGGTCGACGAACTCTTGCGCGCCGAAGTCGAGCGCCTTCTGACGGTCGGCGGCGCGTCCGGTGCCGATGACGTATGCGCCGGCCTCGCGTGCGAGTTGCGTCACCATCGTCCCGACTGCGCCGGCCGCGCCGTGCGCGAGGACGCTCTGCCCCGCCTGAACGCGGCCGTGCTCGAACAGTCCCTGCCACGCGGTCAGTCCCGAGATCGGCAGACTCGCGCCGACGGTGAAGTCGACGTCGCCCGGCAGCGGCGCGAGGTTGCGTGCCTCGATCGCCACGTACTCCGCCAGGGTGCCGTCGCGGTGCCAGTCCGCGAGGCCGAACACCCGCTGTCCCACCGACACTCCCGTCGTGCCATAGCCGCGGGCGGTGACCACTCCGGCCAGCTCGTGCCCGGGAATCGACGGTGTTCGGTCACGGTCGACGCGATCGGTCCAGGTCGAGGGCCACTCCATCTCAGTCGGGACGAATCCCGACGCATGAACCTCAACGACGACATCGTTTATCGCTGCGTAAGGCTCGGGCCGCTCCACCAGCGTCATCCCGGCCGTTCCCGCAGCCTGATCCGTCACCACAATCGCTTTCATTTGGACACCTCTCTGTATCAGTCCTCGCCTGCACGGCGTACCGCCTTGCCGACTGGCCAAAACCCCGCCGCCTGATGATGAGTGAGCCGCACGCCGCGTTACATGCCGCGCGGCGCAGCGCCGAGGCTGACGGGCCACGAGCTTGTTCTTGAAGTGTTGGCCCTCGTGATCGGGATCGCCTTGGTGCTCGCGACGGGCCTCGCGCTGCTGGCGGCGGCTGCAGCCGGGCTTCTGACGACCGCACAGAACGCTGCCGTTAGGTACTCGATCTGCGTGCTCGGGAGCAGCAGTCTGTGTTGGTGTCGGTTAGACGTCGTGGCGAGCATGACTCGGGTGCCTCGCACCACGATGTGGGACTTTGCGCGCGGGCGCGAAGACTCCTTGCAGTAGGGATGCTGGCAATCGTCGGATCCGCGTGTTCAAGTGGCTCGCCGCACGCGACACCTTCTACGCCGACGTGCTGAGTGTCGGGACCCGTGCACCTCGTCGCGGCACCTGCGGAGATGCGGGCTCAATGCTCCGCGGCAGCGAGGCGGCTTGGGTTTGCAGTTCCGTGCCCGGCGCAGGTACCGGCGATTGAGGGACGGGGGCTGACCTGCCCTGAACCAGTCGGCGCAGCCATGAGCCGATGCGTGGGGCGCGAAGGTCTGCCGGGTTATGCGGTGTTCGGTCTGGACTTCAGCGGCTTCGACGTGCCAGGCGGGTATGTGGGCATCGACGGTAAGGCCGCGGGGCACGTGTTCATCGAAGCTCGTCGTCATGTTCAGAGGCCGCCGAGCCCCTGCGTCGGCGCGATAGAAGTCCGCAGGATCGCAGCCGGTGAGTGGACCACGACCGAGTACAACTGCTCGAACGACATGCTGAGGGTACAGCGACAGGCAACGCACGGGGAAGCGGTTTACCTTGACCACCTCATGCTCGTGTGGGAACGAGGACGGAATCGACTACATCGCCAGCGCGGATGGCCACACCACAGTCAATCTCGATCTCGTCAAGCGCCTCGTGGGTTCGATGACCCTTATCCCGCCCGGGCGTGCGTAGGACGCCATATCTGCCGACATCGCGCACCTTGCGAGCATGCGATGCCGCACAGAACGTCCGTCCTAACGGCGTTTCAGACCGTCACTTCCGACGCCTGCCGCCCGGTAGCGAACGTTCCGACGATTGCCGCAGAGACAGTGCCTCGCCTACGAGGGACGCGGCGCGTTCGTTGGCGCCGGGCATCAAGTGGCCGTAGATCTTCAGCGTTGTTGCGGTGTCCTTGTGACCGAGCCCTGGGGCCGCGACCGTTGTCACGGCCTCGCCCGCGTCGAGCAAGAGCGAGGCTTGCAGATGACGGAGGTCGTGCAGGCGCGTGTCGACACCCTCCTCCTGGGAAGGCGAATCCACGCCTGACTGATCCGGTCGGGCGGGAGTGGTTCGTCGGATCCGGGCTCCCCGTGCGAACACGAAATCGTGCTCCTCGAGCGGCGCGCCCGCCGCAAGGCCGAGCTCGGTTACCTCCTTGCGATGCGACCGCAGCATCGCGGCCGTCTCTGCGTCGAGACGTACGGTGCGCATCGCATGCGTCTTGGTGCCTTTCACAATCAGTTCGCGGTCGATGCTGATGACCGATCGCACTGACCGGTCGCCCCTTACCGGTCGAATCGATATCGGACACTGAAGCCGCAGACCTCGCCGCGGCGACATCCCGTTGCGGCGAGCAGGCGGAGCACGACCGTGTGCTTTGGATCACGGGGCACGGTGCGGCGGCGCCGATCATCGTTATGACGTCGACGACCGATGGCGGCTCGATCTCGTCGCGCTGCACGTGTGGCACCGTCGCTCGGCAGGATTCAGCTCGAGCCAGCCCCATCGCGTCGGTTTGCTCGAATGCGGCGCGTAGCAGTGCGTGGAAGCGGAGCACTGTCGCCGGCTTGCGACCGGTTGCCGTCGCGAGATGGCGGTACAGATCGTCGAGGGTCTTGGGCGTGACCTTCTTGAAGGGCGAGGTCGCGAGGGAAGCCGTCGGGGATCTGTGCAACCAGGCGCCGGTAGCCGTAGAGCGTGGTGGGAGAACGACCGAGGTGCTCGATGAATTCGAGCCACGCGTCGAGCAACTCGCTGAACCGTTGATGACGACGGGAGTAGATGCGGCCCTGATCGACCTCGGTGACGAACGCGGCGAGCGTGCGCTTGCGCTTCACGCTTGGTCGCCTTGAATGACCGCGTGCCGATAGCGCTGGTTTGCCGGTGATCGGATCGGGGCCTCGGCGACGCTCAGCTGCCAGTAGCCGGGCCGCTGCTCGCGGATCGAGCCCTTCATCGACTAGACCGAAGAGCGTGAAGGAAAGAGCTGCTCAGACGACGGTGGAGAGAAGGTGGCGATGCTGCTTCGAGCGGAGCCGGGGACGACACGAGCAGCTCGATGGCACCTCGTCGGCGCTCGACCGACAGGATCTGGGCCACGCGTGGGATCGGCATCTTCGTTACCCACCGATGATGTAGGCTGTTCGGCTAACTGGGCACGAAGTCGGGATGGCCATGTTGCGGAGATGAGTACGTAGACGACCGTCGTTGCGCATCCGTGTGAAAGTCGACCCAGAGATCGAAGCATCATGACGCAACCTCCACATCAAGGCTACTCCGTGAGGTGGTCGAGCGGGATTGGGGATCGGCGGATCGAAGCAGGCGAGCGAACCGTGCGATCGGTGGATTCGTCAAGATTGGGGAGCAGCGACGTCGAAGTGCGGATGGATCGAAGGTCGGCGAGCACCGCGAACCCGCTGCGGTGCAGATGCCCGAACGGTCGACAGGCGGATCTTGCAGGTAGCGCTGCACCGATACGAGGGCTGGTCAGGCAAGTCTCTTCGATCGGTGCTGTCGATGACGGCCTTCGACCGAGAGCGTGTAGGATGCCGTAGTCCTCGAAGGCTGTCGAGCGCGGTGTCATGATGCAGCGAGTCGGCTGCCATCACTCCGGCGTGGATGACGACGGAGCTGTCGTTGGGCGGCTCCTCGCACACGTGGATGCGCGAGAGGCAGCACCACGGCCGCGACACTATCCGCGGTTATGGCACGTTCGATGGCCACGGCCAATAATGTTTGCTATGGCAAAGGGATGTGGTGCTCTGAGCTGGGCTCGTGCAGCGCCCTCGGCAGGATTCGAACCTGCGACACACGGTTTAGGAAACCGATGCTCTATCCCCTGAGCTACGAGGGCTACCAGGCATTATGCCGTCGACCACGTTGTTCTGACGGCCATGTTGACAGCCAAAGATCCCGTCGCGGCGTCTCGTTCGTCGCTTGCGGCTGTATGCAAGCGAACGGTGGCGGACGGCATGTGGCCGGCGTGGAATGCGAGTAGCGGTGTCCCCAATCGCAGGTCGCGGCTCGGCGGCGACGGTCGTTCGCCGCGTGGTGCGAGCGACCCGGTCAGTGCGCCCTGACCGAGCTATGAGTCGACGGACAGATCGGCGCACGTATATCCGTGGTCGCTATCGGCGGCGACCGTGTCCCCCCAAAGCGCCTACGGCTACGTCGGTGGCGGCACATCCGTGACGCGTTTCTGATCTGCACGGCGCGCTATTGGGACGCCCGTTCGCTCGGATCTGCCTTCTGCGACGAGTACCGAACGCACGGCGTCGGGGTTCATGTGCCGTAGGTTCACCTACAGCGAGTCTGCGAAGCCTTTGATGTCGCGAACTGTCGCAAGGTAGACGTCGGGCATGGCGGCTCGGAAGATGCAATCGCCGATATGGCACGCGCCGTTGACGGTACGGCTGACGGCACTGACTCCTGCGTCGAGCAGCTTGCGGTAGTACGCGAGTCCCTCGTCGCGAAGGGGGTCGAGTTGGTTCACCGAGATGACGTGTGGTGGCAGGCCCTCGAGGTCGGTCGCGCTCGCGAAGTAGGGCCACGCCAAAGGATTAGTGGCGTTCGCCCTTGTCGGGTCGTAGGCCTTCGCGAACATGGCCAGGCGGCGACAGCTGGTGAAGTACTCGTCGTTTTCATACAACGAAGGAAGGTCCCGCGTCTTCGCTGCATACGCGTTCGAGATCATCGGGCACTGCGCGTAGACCCCGTCGATCTGGTCGAGGTGGCAGTCGCGCTTCGCTTTGAGTGTGGTCGCGAGCGTGAGATTCCCACCACCGGAATCGCCCGAGACGATGACCTTGGAGATGCCGAGCCTCGCCTTGTTGGCGGACACCCATCGAAGAGCGGACGTGCAGTCGTTTAGCCCGGCCTGGGAAGGGATACGTGCCCTGCTTGCCCCCACCGTTACGGAACTCCACGCCCACGACGACCAACCCGCTCGCGGCGAGTTCGTCACGCCAGCGAGGGAAGCCTGCTCCGGCAGCTTCGAGGTACACCATCCCGCCACCGTGAAGGTGCACGACGCCCGGGAGTGGCCCGTCGACGTCGGCGGGTCGATGGACGAACAACGTGATGTCATTGCCGTCGATCCCTCCGATCACCTCGATACTCGACGTGACCCCGCTGATCGGGGGTTCCATCGCAAGCGTCGCGAACAGCTGCTCGTATGCGGGCTCAGCCTCGGCGACGTACGCGAGGATCTCATCGAGCGACGAGTCACCGTCAACAGGCGCTAGCGCCGGTGCGCCCCCCAAGCCCACCGCAAGCAACGCCGCGATCATTCGGGGATCTGCGCGCGGATCGTCCTTCAACAACATATTCGGCGTACCGAGCCGACCAGGAAGGTTCGGTGCGCTGTCAACGGTCATGGAATCCGCCGCCTCCTTCGGTTCGCCGCCCCGAAACGGCCATCCGTCGTCTCCCACACGACCACGCATCTTGTCCGCTCCGGGCGCGTTATGCGACGAATGCAGGCCGCCGCCCAGAACGACGTGGTCGCGTTGTCCCCGAACGCGCGCCCCCGAATATCGCCTCGGGGGCATCACCGAACGCCGGGTACGTGGCGCTCGCGGTCATGGCGGGACGCATGTGGCGCGGCGCCGCGTGGTCGAGTTGCCGTTGGTCTTTAATTCCGCGCTGCCGAGATCGGGATAGGGTCGCCACGATCGGCTTGGTCCGATCCGCGTGCTTGCCGGAGAGAGGAGTCAATGATGTATACCCGCGTCCTCGAATTCGCTGGTGCCAAGGACATCGATGGCGGTGTCGAGTATCTCCGTCACAAGGTGGTTCCCATCCTTGACGCGCAGAAGGGCCACCGTGGCATTACCGCGAGTGCGGACCGGTCGGGAGCTCTGCTCGGAATCCTTTCGCTTTGGGAGACCGAGGCCGACCGGGAAGCGAGCGACAGTGTGCTTGCGAATGCACGTCAGGAGGCGCTCGAGATCGTCGGCGGTGAACTCACGGTGGAGAACTACGAGCAGTTACTCGCGGAGGTCAGCACTCCGCCGGGACCCGGTTCGGCGCTGATGGTCCAGCGGATCACTATGGATCCGGCCAAGATCGACGAGAACTTCGCGTTCTTCAAGAGCGATGTCGTGCCGCGGATCAAGGCCAACGCGGGGTTCCAATCGATACGGAACATGATGAACCGAGAGACGGGGCACGGACTCGTGGGCACGGTGTGGGCGGATCAGGATGCGATGAAGACCGCGGCCGCCGAAGCGCAATCGCGCCGTCAAGAGGCCATCGCGCGGGGTGTCAGTTTCGATTCCGTGAGCTCGCGAGAAATCCTCTATAGCCTCCTCCGATAGCGCCCCGGACTGGCACCGGCGAAGCTGACGACCGCTCGCAAGCACTCGCTCGCAACGAACGGACGCGTCCATACCGCGTCGTGTCCATAATGCGCGACTCCAAATCTTCCGATCGGGCGTCCCTGATCGCCGGCTCTGCGGCGCTGGATGCGGCGGATGTCGGCGACGTCTCAGTTCGTGTTGTGGATCCATCGCTCGCGTAGGGCGCGATGCTGGATCTTGCCGGGCCTCGATAGGCACGCCGACCTTGGCGGGTCGCAGGAACTGGCAAGCCATCGACAACGGTCGCGAGGCGGTTGACACCAAGCCGGCGGCCCGCACGACGACCGCGAGAACAAACCCGCCGAAGACAGTCCCCGGCTGTGCCTCCCAACGGTCATCAATCTCCAGCACGTACCGGTCAGCGGAACCGCTGAACGTAAGTGCATCCTCGAAGAGGTGTCGCGACATCTCCTGGCCCCCGGCATGCCGCCGTCCAGCGAATGCTGGCCAGCCAGCCACACCCTCGACGAGCGACGACCAATTCCCGCACGTCCCAGAGGATGCGACCCATAACGACGCGCCCTGGGTATCACCGAACGCCGGGTCGGTGTGATGTACGCGCCAGAGCGCGTGTTTATCGCCTGCCTCTGCCTCGGCCAGGTCTGAGCCTGCTTGTTCTGTCGCGATCCACGTCGGATGGGACAGACGTGTGCTGAGAGCCTCGTCAAGCTCCGCGTCTTCGGCGTGTGACGTTCGTGGTCGCCGCCGGCACTTGACGCTGGGCTGTACGCGCACCTGCACACCGAGCGTTGACAGCCAAACTCGCGCATGGCGGCGGTTGTCCTCGAACGTTGGCGGCGCGAACGTCGAGGTCAATGGACGTGGCGGCCGATCGCGAACATGCGCGAACGGCGCCCGTCCGAGTTAGGAAACCGATGCTCTATCCCCTGAGCTACGAGGGCCTAGCTGGGCAACGCGCTACCGGGTCCTTGATTGATGGCCTAACTGACGGCCTAACAACGAATCGAGAGCCTGTGCTGCCTGCTCTTGCGTGCTAGGGGTCACGTGCGAGTACAGATCGAGGGTGATGCTGATCGTCGAGTGGCCCAGCATTTCCGAGACGACGACGACGCAGTAGTCCTCGCGCCGTATTGGCCCGTGGGCATGACGCCCGCGGCTCGGAGCTCGCATGGGGCTCCAAATCTGCGCGCTGTGTCGCCTCTTCGCGTCCGACGTCGGCTTTACGTCGATCACTACTTCGCGTTTTCTCCGCTCGTGGTGTAGATCGCTTGATCAAATGCTCCGTCCTTGCGGGGCCCGGCGAGCGAGAAGAACGGAAACGCGGTGCCATTGGAGAACGACGTCGATAGGAAATCGCCCAGGAACGCGCCGCGTCCCTGCTGGGACTGGGCGAGCCACGCCAGCGACATTGGACCGCCCAGAGTCTTGGCTGCAGACCAGGCCGTACCGCCGTTGGTTGATGTTGTGAAACCAACTGAGACCTTGCATGTCTCGGTTGTGCAGTTGGCATCGGGGACGTAGTAATAGACGAGTGCGAGGTGGGCGCCGCCACCGGCCGTTGCGCGGTCGACGCCTAGCCCGGGGTTGAAGTGATCGACCGTACTCGCGGCTGCATCGACGGGAACGCGCGTCACGGCGGTCCAGTGCGTTCCGTCCGTCGTTGTGGTGAGAAAGAGATCGTTCTTTGCGCAGGCGTCTGTCCGCGGGACACATCCGGCTACGGCCACGTACACCCGTCCGTTGGCGTCGATCTCCGCCGACGGGAGCGGGTCGGCGCGCATCGTCCCGTATCCTCCTACGAAATGCCGACTGAGCGACGAGATCGTCGTCGGTCCTGTGTAAGTCGCGCCACCGTCGACTGACACGTAGGACAACAGTCGCGAGAAGGTGAAATGTTGGTCGGTGGTCGTTCGGATGTAGTCGACGGCGGGCACGACGACGCGGCCGTGCGGAAGCACAACCGGCTGCCCCGCAAAGCCGACATCTGCCGGCACGTTCGCCGCGGTCCAGTTGAGTCCGCCATCAGTCGAGGTCGACATCGCGATCTGCTCACCAGCGGCCGACAACTTTGCATAGTGCGCGTAGCAATTGCCGAAGTGTGGGCTGGCCGGATGGTCGTCGCAGACGATCCACGGCTTGTCAAGCTGGCTTCCTGCGCCGTCGGCGATCCCTCGCGGTGCGCTCCATGAGAGTCCGCCGTCAAGGGACCGGCTAACGATGATCGCGTACGGATCGCCTACCGCCAGTGCTGCGATGAGCCAGACACGGTGTTTCGGGTCGAACGCGACGGAAGGATTCGATGTAGCGGTCGATGAACCGTTTCCGCCATCGTAGGGCGTAATCCCGCGCAAGAAGCCCTGAGACCAATGATGACCACTATCGGTCGAGGTCGCCCAGCCGATCGCAAGGGAGCCGCCCAACGAATTCCGGCCCACCTGAAATGTCGAGACCATCGTCGAGCCGTAGGAATAACTGTCGGGTTCGACCTCAGTCTGATGTTGGACGTCAGCAAGGCCGCCTGAGAACGTGTCGGTACTCAGCCGAACGTTGCACCCCGACAACAACAACGCGCTCGGCGAGCAGCGCGACCGTTAGCCGTCCCGGCTTCAAACGCGGCATCGCACTCCCCCGTGTTCGCTGTCGTGCGGCAATCGCTTCACGTCGCGACGGAAGCGCGATGCTGACAGGTCGCGCAACGGCGCGCAAGCAAATGTCGGACGCAGGCTGAAGAACCGGCCGCGCTTGCGCGGGCTCACCGCGACACTGCTATTTGCACAAGTTCCTCGACAACGAGGAGCAGCGCAGTGCGCGCGCGAATGACGCCGCAGAGCCTGTCGTCTGCCGCTGCATATAAACGCTTTCCTCTTGGGTCGCTCGCCGAGGAGCCATAGGCCGCGGACCGTCAACCCGACGCACACGCAACAGCCCGCATCCGTCGCGACAGCATGGTCGACCGCCATAAGGCACCGAACTCGCGCACGTCGATTCGATCCGTGCGATCCGAACACGCCCCATTCGAATGACCCGCACCGACAATCAGGACAGACCCCATGCGGGGCTTCCCGTACGGTCTTCACGCCAGACTCCTAGGTCAGGGTATCCACGAGTATCAGGTGCTTCTCACATGTGGCGCCGGCAACGCGCTCACGCTGTCGAGTTAGGGGATTGCGATCGACGTCTCGACGGGCAGCGATGCCGAGCTTGCGTTGTTGGCGGTGATCGAGAAGTGATAGGTGTGTCCGGGCGTCAGGTTGGATACCGCGATCTGGTGCACGCTCGCGGCGACGCTTCGGCGGGTCCCGTTCGGCAGTGTGACGACGTAGCTCGTTGGCCTCGGTACCGTGATCGCTGCAAGTGCGGCGAGACGTCCGGGGAAGAGCGGCGCTGCCTCGAGTTCGCCGCGTGTGATGGTTGTCGGATCGCGCGGCGGCGTCCAGCGGATCGTTACGGTGTGGCCGGCGACCGAGGCGTGCGGGTTTCGCGGGCGCTGGCGTCGGGATGTTTGTGTCGAGTCGCACACCGTCGGGGATCGTCCGCACGGTCGCGTTCTGGCAGACAAGCTGCCACGTGCCGTTGTTGAGGTCGTAGACGCGCGGGTACGCGTGCAACGGCGCGGTTGTGTCGTCCAGGCGCGGGCTGACGAACTGGGCTGTCGTACGGTGCGACGGGCATACAGGGTTCGTCGCGCGTGAGGTCTCGGGCGGGGTGATGTACTGCTCGAGGAACCCAGCGGCGAGGTTCTGGATCCCTCGCCATGCGGGCGGGACCAGGAACGTCCCCAACGTCGTGACGGGTGTGCCGGGCACCGACCGGTCGGTGATCGTCGCAGTCCAACGCCGCGGTCCGGTCCGGGCGAACTTGTATCGGTACACGTGCCCTTGGTGCCACCCGTACGCGATGCGGCACGTCGCGATCGAGCCCTCGGCGCCGTCCAACTCGGTGTAGCACTTCGCCGCGTGCCCATCGGTTCCCTTGCCGGGAAAGAACGTCATGTTGTCGCCGCTGAAGAGCGTGACGAGCGCGAACGGTCCCAGCGTGCCGTCGGGGCGCTGCCCCTGCGTCTGGATGCCCATGTAGCTGACGACGGATCCGCCCGGTGCCGTCGGAACGTCCATCGTCCACTGCGACGCGTAGTAGTAGAAAGCGTCGGCGTCCCTTAGTGGTGCACGCGTCACGGTCACGTCGAGGCGGGCGCGAGACCAGCCGCCTGACGGCTCACTTGGGAAGTCCCAGTCGAACGAGGTCCCGGGGCTCCCAACGCCGCTCACTCGCTCGCCGGCGTGGGGATCCGGAACGACGACGCCGAATCGTGCTCCCGCAACGATGATCTGGATGGCGTCGCCCTGTTGCAGTTTGTACCCGCCCTCGGTGTAGAACCCGTCGAAGTGGAAGACCACCTGGGTGTCGGTCCACGTCTCGATGACGAGACCGATGCACGCGAACGCCCCGGCCGCGGGATCGTTGCGTCCCGCATCCCAGTGCTCGGTCAAGTTCATCAGGTAGAAGAACGTGCCGTAGTCGAAGCCCTTGTCCGACTGCGCACAGGGCGTCTCGGAGGGATTCGGTGCCGGAGCTACGGCGCCGAACCCCGAGCCGTTCACGGTGATCCTCGGCGACGTCGGCAGCGTCCCGCCGAAGACCACGGTCGAGATCGACGCCGAGCTCGTCGCTCTCGCCGACGCCGCGGTGACGAGTACGCCGCACAGGATCGCCACAGTCACGGCCAGGACGCCGCCGACGCGCCGCGAGACGCATCGACCTTGCTTGAACTGTGTCTGCCACATGTCGATGCTCCTTCGAGTTGCGCTTTCCGCTTGGCGGGAAGCCGTTTGGTGGCCCGGCTGGCCATTTCGCGGAGCGGCTGAATTGCTTCTCGCCGCCACGACGAGGATGGGCTCGATGAAAGGCCAGAAACATTGGTCAGCTGAACAGTTCGCGAAGAGTGATAGCGGGACCGTGAGTCGTTATGTGTCGAGCGCAAGTGTTTGGCGTGCGCCGTGCATCAGTCAGCGCGTCGAGGTCCGCCGGCGACTCGGCGAGGAGCGGCTCGTGGTGCGTTGGGTAAGCAGGATCGTCGCGACACACTCCGAGCGGCTTGTTGGTGCAGAGCTTCAGCCCGACCCTGTGAAGCGCGTGCCGCGGTGTTTCGTGGGCCCCGCGTACGATTTGAACCGCAGCACGTCACGACTCGCGGTTGCGGACTTCGACAAAGCCGCGCTTCGCACATCTCCTCGCGGTTGACCTCATCCGGCGAGTCAGCGCCTGGCCTGAGCGTGCAGGTTGGCGTTTAGGGATGTGTTGAGTCGGCGCCGGTGAAGCGGCCATTTCATGTCGACAGTCGCGACTCAGCGGGCTTGAATGCGTCGCGCTGACCGATGGGCGTGACAGCCAAACTGACAGCCAAACTGACGGATCATGGCGGTGCCCGGCGAACGTCGACGCGCGCGCATCTGCTGGTCGCGGCGCACGACGGACCGTCACGAACGACCGCGGACAACCGTTGCCCGAGTTAGGAAACCGATGCTCTATCCCCTGAGCTACGAGGGCTGGCCTGGGCAAACGCGTTCGCGGGAGCGCGAGTTTGACTGCCAAATTGACAGCCTAAGTGACTCACGGTGTCGAACCCGTGCGTCGACATGCCGGTGGCGAGCGTGTCGAAGGCATCGGGTCCGACCGTCGCTTACGCGTTCGAAAGACGTATGGGATCCTCACGACGATCAATAGCGGGGCGGGAACCGGTTGCGCGCGAGTCAGCGGTCACCAGCGCCATGTTCGCGACACGCCGAATCGTCCGAGGACGAGCGATGCGGGGCAGTTCCCGAAGCGTACGTAGAGCCATTGGTTGGTCCCGACGAATGCGGTCAGGAGGAGGAACCCGGGGCTGACGGTTGCCGCGAGGAGCGCGCTGAGCAGGGTCATCGTTCCCGCGAGTGCGAAGAGGACGCGTTCGAGCGGCCATGAGGCTCGGGCCGTTGAAGTGATCGCTGCGGGCGAGGTGTCGTGTGTGGTTGCAGGCATGGTGGGGGCCTCCTGTGTTTGGTCGTCAGTGGCTGAAGTAAACGTGCGGGAGGATGCGTTCGAGCCATTTCGGCAGATACCAGTTGCGGTCGCCGATGAGCGCCATCGTCGCGGGGACGAGCATCACTCGGACGACGGTCGCGTCGAGAAGTACTGCTATTGCGAGGGTGAGGCCGAGCTCCGTGGGTGGAATCGGTCCGGTGATGCCGAACGCGATGAACACGATGATCATGATGAGCGCGGCGTTGGTGATCGGCCGGCCGGTGCGGGCGATGCCCTCACCGATCGCTCGCTTGGTGTCGCCGGTGGCTTCGTAACGTTCTCGGATCGCGGCGAGCAGGAAGAGTTGGTAGTCCATCGAGAGCCCGAACAGCAGTGCGAAGAAGAAGAGCGGTGCCCACGCGTCGACGAACGGCTGGTGCTGGATCCCGAGCAGACCGGTACCGAACCCGTGTTGGAACACGAGTGTCGCGAAACCGAACGCTGCGCCGACGGTGAGGAGGTTCATCAGGATCGACGTGAGCGCGATGACGAGGCTCCGGAACACGATGAGCAACAGCAGGAATGCGACGATGAGAATGAGGCCGATGGCGTAAGGGGCGCGTCCGACCAGCACCGCGGTGAGGTCGCGGTTCTGTGCGGCGGGGCCGCCAATTTGCGCAGTCGGCACCGCGCTCGAGATGCGGGAACGCAAGGTGTTCACGAGCGTCGCGGTGCGGGAGTCGTCGACGGCGGTCGAACCCGTGACGCGCACGACGACGCGATCTGTGGGTGCAGGCGAGGTGACGACGCGTGTGTCGACGACACCGGGGACTGTGGTCGCGATCCGCGCAACGGTGGGGGCGTCCGCGGCGGGAGTTGTGATGAATGCGGGTGCGGCGGCGCCGGGGCCGAACGCGGACACGAGCATGTCGTAGCCGTCGCGGCTGGTCTTGCCCTTGTCGACGACCTTCGCGCCGGGCATGCCGAGATGCATGCCTAGTGCGGGGACGATCGAGCGCGCCGATGACGACGAGACCGAGCGTCAGCACGGCGGCCGGTCGGCGGAGCGCCACGCCGGTCCATCGCCGCCAGCGCGACTCGGCGGTGATGTCGGGGTCTTCCGTGTTCTTGCGTACGAGGACGCGATCACCGAGCGCGACGAGCAGCGCCGGCAGGAGGGTGAGCGACGCGAGGGCGACGGCAACGACTGACAGGATCATGCCCAGGGCCATGGACCGGAACACCATGACCGGCACGAGGAACACGGCGGCCAGTGCCATCACGACGGTCAATGCGGAGAGGAACACGGCCTTGCCCGCGGTTGACATCGTGTTCTCGATCGCGGCGAGGGCGTCCTTCCCCTCCGCTCGTTCCTCTCGGTACCGGCTGACGATGAACAGGCTGTAGTCGATGCCGACCGCGAGCCCGATCATCATGGAGAAGTTCATGGACCACACCGACATCGGCATAACCCAACCGAGCACGTGCAAGAGCGCGAAACCGACGGCGATCCCGGCCAACGCCAGCACGAGGGGCAATCCGGCGGCGAGCAACATGCCGAACGCGACGAACAGCAGAATCATGGTGGGCAGGCCGCTCACCAGCTCGGCCTTGTGCAGCGCTTCGGCATTGATCTTGTTGAAGTCACTCCACACCGGCCACTCGCCGGTCACCGTGGCGCGCGCTCCCGACGCGAGGCTGAGCTTCGCGACGTAGGTGCCGAGTTCGCCGGCGGCCACTGGGCGGCCGGCGTCGTTCTTGACGACCTGGTCGACGGGAATCAGTGCAGTGTGGCCGTCACGTGAAATGAGGCCGGCGCTCGCGGGGAGCGCGAGCGGGTTCGGCACGGCACGCGCGTGCGGCGCGTGCTGCAGATGAGCGACGAGCCGGTTCAGTGGAGCCGGGTTCGCCGCGATCGGCGTCTGCTGGTGGTAGACGACGACCGGAGCTTCGGCGCCGAGCGTCGGGAAGTCACGGCGGATCTCGTCGCGGACACGTTGCGCGGTCGAGCCCTGGGCCTCCCACCCGGCACCCGACAACGCGCCGGTCAACGTCAGTGCGAGCGGCGCGGCCGCGAACGCAACCAGCATCCACACGGCGATGACACCGCGGCGATGCCGAGCTGAAAACGCCGCGAGGCGCGAGAACAGCGCCTTCGGGTCAGGCGGCTCCGACGGAACGTGCCCGGCGGCGATGTCGTGGGTGACGCTCATTGCGGACGCTCCTATGGGAAGCGGAGACGGGAGACGAGGAACGTGACGTGGCCTCGAACCTCTGTCAATCTATACCCCCGGGGGTATCATGTCTACCCCGGGGGGTATAGAGTTGAACTCTCCCGAGGAGGACGCGATGGAGCTCCCGAGCGATGTCGTCGATGATGTCCGCAAGCGCCTGCGACGAGCGGCCGGTCAGGTGCAGGCCGTCGAGCGCATGCTTTCTGAAGGGCGGGAGTGCCGCGATGTCGTCACCCAGCTGTCTGCCGCCACCAAGGCGCTCGAACAAGCCGGTTTCAAGATCATCGCCGCGGGGCTGACGTACTGCATCGAGAACCCCGAGGAGGCCGAGGCCGATGGCTATCCGCTCGAGAGCGTCGAGCGCATGTTCATGAAGCTCGCCCGTTAGGAAGGTGTGGTCGTGGACTCCAACGTTTGGGACGAGCGATACGCGGGTGATGACCTTGTGTGGTCGGCTGTGCCGAATCGATTCCTCGTCGCCGAAGTTGAGACGTTGCCTCCGGGGCGAGCGCTCGACCTCGCGTGCGGCGAAGGTCGCAACGCAGTCTGGCTCGCCGAGCGCGGCTGGGACGTGACCGGCGTCGACTTCTCGAAGGTTGGCCTCGACAAAGCGCGCCGTCTTGCCGACAGGCGCGGCGTGTCGGTGCACTGGGAGCTCGCCGACGTCACTGAGCACATGCCGGCACCAGAGAGCTTCGGCCTCGTGATCGTCATGTACTTGCATCTGCCCGAAGCGGCGCGGCGTGTCGCGCTCCGTCACGCCGCGGCGGCGGTCGCGGCCGGCGGATCCCTTCTCGTCGTCGGTCACGACATCACGAACCCAAGCGAAGGTTGGGGCGGCCCACGCGATTCCGCTGTTCTGTACGGACCCGATGATGTCGTCGCGGACCTGGTCGGCCTCGAGACTGTCAAAGCCGAACGGGTCCGACGTCCCGTGCCGACAGACGACGGAGAGAAGATCGCGATCGACGTTCTCGTGAGGGCCACGCGCACACCGCAGACGCGACCATGACCGACGCCAGCCCTGGCATGGAGGCGGCCCGGACGCGCGGTTCGGCTCGTGGCTCGTGACGAATCGACAAGGAAGACGCACGCATGGATCAAGACAAGCTCCGGATGTTCTCGTATCTCGTGTTCACGAAGCTCGAAGGTGCCGTGACGTCGGGGATGATCCACCTCGGTGACAAGCTCGGGCTGTACCGCGCGATGAAGGACGCCGCGGTCCCGCTGCAATCGAGCGAGCTCGCGGAACGGACGGGGCTGCACGAGCGCTGGGTACGAGAGTGGGCCTACAACCAGGCGGCGGCGCGCATCATCGAATGCGACGACAACGAACGATTCAGCCTGTCCGAAGAGGCCGCCGCGGTGCTCGCCACGCCGGCCGATCCTGCGTACGGGATGGGCATGTTCCACCGGTTTCCCAACACGATGGACAGCTTGCGTGACATGCCAGAGAGCTTCCGCACCGGGCTCGGTCATGACTACGACAGCCATGGGCCCGAGGCCGCCGTAGGCATCGAGCGCGCGTTCGAGCCGTGGAACCGCGCGAACTTGTTGCCGGTCGTGCTACCCGCGCTCGACGGCGTCACCGAGCGCATGGCCGCCGGCACCACCGTCGCCGACGTGGGCTGCGGCGCGGGCGGCGCACTGTTACTGATGGCCGCGGCGTACCCGAACTGCGAGTTCCTCGGCTATGACATCAGTCAGTATGCGCTGCGCCGGGCCGCGGAGAAACGAGAAGAAGCCGGCGCGGCCAATGTCTCGTTCCACGATCCGCGCGACCAGCCGCTCCCCGAAGACGCGTCGGTCGGGCTCGTGACGACCTTCGACTGCATTCACGACATGACCCACCCGCTCGAGATGATGCAGGCGATTCGGCGCGCGATTGCGCCGGACGGCACCTGGCTGCTCGTTGACATCAAGGCGCACGACGCTTTCGCGGTGAACGCCGAGAAGAACCCGATGGCATCGCTCATGTACGGGATCAGTGTGTTGTCGTGCATGTCCTCGGCAATGTCGACCCCCGACGGTGCCGGGCTCGGCACCCTGGGTCTCTCCGCGGCCAAGGCCGAAGACATGGCGCGCGCCGCCGGGTTCAGCCGATTCCGCCGGCTCGACATCGACCATCCGATCAACGCGTTCTACGAGATCCGTCCGTGAACGTCGCAACCAGCCCGCCGACGCGCCGGTGGTCGGTCGCCGCTGCAACCGCGGCATGGAAACGGAGAGTGCGATGCGAGTTCTGATCGTCGGTGGTGTCGCCGGGGGGATGTCGACGGCGACGCGCCTGCGTCGCCTCGATGCCGATGCCAGCATCACGATTCTCGAACGATCCGGTCACGTGTCGTTCGCCAACTGTGGCCTGCCCTATTTCGTCGGTGGACTGATCGAAGAGGAAGACGACCTGACCCTGCAGACGCCGGAGCAGCTCTTCGACCGCTTCCGCCTCGACGCCAGGGTCAATAACGACGTCACCGCGATCGATCGCGGAGCGCATACGGTCACCGCGCGTTCGACGATCACCGGTGAAGAGACCGTTCTCGGCTACGACAAGCTCGTGCTGAGCATGGGCGCAGCGCCGATGCGGCCTCCGATTCCCGGATATGACCGGGCTCGCACACTACGGACGGTCGAAGACGCGGCCCGCCTCCTTTCTGACGTCGATGTCGCACCGACAACGGCGGTCGTGATCGGCGCCGGATTCATCGGGCTCGAGATGGCCGAGAACCTCGTCGGGCAGGGCATTGACGTGACGATCGTCGAGGCGACTCCGCAGGTTCTGCCTCCACTGGATCCGGAGCTCGCGATCCTCGTCGCCGACGAGCTCGCTACGCACGGCGTCCATATCGAGACCGGAGCGACGGTCGCATCGGTCGAGGAGTGCACGGTCACGCTCGCCGACGGGCGGGCCTTGGCGGCAGACCTCGTGATCGGCGCGATCGGGGTGCGCCCGGATGTACAGCTGGCGGAAGCGGCCGGTGTCGCGCTCGGACCGCGCGGGGGAATATGCGTCAGCGATACCAACCAGACGAACGATCCCGACATCTATGCGGTCGGCGATGCCGTTGAGAAGGACGACGCGATCTCACATGCGACGTCACTCATCGCTCTCGCGAATGTTGCGAACCGCCAGGGTCGACGAGTGGCAGACCATATTGCCGGCCGACCCTCGCACCCGGTCGCGTCGCTGGGAACGGCGATCGTCAAGGTGTTCGATCTGGTCGCGGCCACCGTCGGATGGAACGAACGGCGCCTGCGAACCGCGGGCCGCCCGTTCCGAGCGATCCATTCACACCCGTTCGACCACGCCACCTACTATCCCGGCGCGACGCGCATGTGCGCGAAGCTGATCTTCGACCCGAACGACGGCACGATCCTCGGCGCACAGATCGCCGGCCGTAGTGGCGTCGATAAGCGCATCGACGTGCTCGCGACGGCGATGGCCGGCGGCATCACTGCCGACCGCCTCGCCGATCTCGAACTGGCGTACGCCCCGCCTTTCTCGTCGGCCAAAGACCCCGTCAACATGCTCGGCTACATGGCGGAGAACGTGCTGAGTGGCGATTGCGACATCGTCGACCCGAACGAGCTGGCCGCGCTCGTCAGCCAGGGGTGGGTGCTCTTGGATGTGCGCACGGAAGAGGAGCACGCGGCCGGCGCGATCCCCGGATCGATCAACGTGCCAATCGACTCACTCCGCGACCACCTCGACACGCTGTCCACCGCCCCCGTCGTCGTCTACTGCGAGGTCGGTCAACGAGGACACACCGCCACAGCGCTCATGCACGAGCTCGGAGTCAAAGCCCGCAACCTCGACGGTGGCTACCAAACCTGGAAGGCGTCCATCCGGGCTCAGGCCAAGCAACCAGCGAGATAGTTGTGTCGCGACGCGGCGACCTGGGGCAGTCCTTGCGCGTGATTTGGGGCGCGTGTGCTGGTCCCCGAGCAACGCCCCTCGGGTGTCCTGATCGCCGGGTCGCGGAGGGGTGAAACGGATTGGGACGCGGCTCGAGCCTCGCGGGTCGTGCAGATGAGTGTTCAGGAGCTCGCGTTCCTGAGGCGGAGTGACGACTCACGCGTCGGCACTCAACACCCGTCTAAGCGTTGCGTCTGCGTTGACGGCCATTCGCGGGCACGACGGCGGTGCATGGCGGACGTTCAGGGAGTATCGATGCGCAGGTCGCGGACGCTCACGGACGTCTGCGTCTCTCGGCGGACGACCCTGATTCAAGTTAGGAAACCGATGCTCTATCCCCTGAGCTACGATCTGGCACCGCGGGCGTGCGGATTCGCTGTCAGAACGGCGTGGGAATCTCTCGTGGTGGCGGCGTCCCGGGCTCGCGTGCGAGGTCGTGAATCTCGCGTTTCGGCAGCGTGATCTTCTTCCGGGCGAGTGGCTCGTACGGGATCACGTCGAGGAGGTGGGTGATGATGTTGAGGCGGGCGCGCTTCTTGTCGTCGGAGTGCGCGACGTACCACGGTCCCCACGACGTGTCGCTTGCGGCGAACATCTCGTCGCGCGCGCGGGAGTACTCGTCCCAGCGGGTGTACGACTTGAGGTCCATCTCGGACAGCTTCCAGATCTTGCGGGGATCGTCGATCCGGCTTTCCAGCCGTCGCGTCTGCTCGTCGGGGCTGACTTCCAGCCAGTACTTCACGAGGTGAATGCCCGAGTCGACCATCGCTCGTTCGACGCCGGGAAGCATCGAAAGGAAGCGCCGCGATTCGTCTTCGGTGCAGAAGCCCATGACCGGCTCGACGCCGGCGCGGTTGTACCAGCTGCGGTCGAAGATGACGACCTCACCCGCCGCCGGGAAGTGGGAGAGGTATCGCTGCACGTACATCTGCGACTTCTCGCGCTCGGTCGGCGCCGGGAGAGCGGCGATCCGGAACACACGCGGGCTCACGCGCTCCGTGATGGTCTTGATCGTGCCGCCCTTCCCGGCGGTGTCGCGCCCCTCGAACACGATGCACACCTTCGCGCCGGAGCTCTTCACCCATTCCTGCATGGCCACGAGCTCGCCGTGCAGCCGGCGCAGCTCGAGCTCGTATTCCTTCCGTTTCATCTTCGGCCGCGGCTCGGTGGCGACGGCGACCGTGATCTGCCCGTGTCCGTTGCTCGCGTGCTTCGACCCGTCCTTGTGCTTGGACTTGTCCTTGTGCTTCTTGGCCATGACGTCTGCCTCCGGCGTCTCAACTATGGGTCGGCGCGAGACCACGCGCCGGGGTGACGGCGTGCTGCACGTCGATCGCGGCGTTGGAGGCTCCGAAGCATCGTCGCGAGCGCGATCAGTGTCCCCGGCACGAGCGCCCGCTGCTACATGCTCGAGGTACATGCAATTCCGTTCATGCAGTCGGTCATGTGGATGTCTGCGTGCGCTGCTGCACGAATCCGAGGACTGCTTGCAGGGCGGCCCGCCCGTCGGCAGATTCGACGCGGAACTGGTACTCGTGTCCGAGCGCAGGGATTTGGTCGGGCGCGTAGAAGCGCGCGGTGACGTCGACGCCGAGGTCAACGAGGCGCGCCGCGAACGGCCGGGAATGCGCGTCCGTCAACGGGTCGGCATTCCCTCCGCTGATGAACGTCGGCGGGAACTCGCCTGTCACGTGGTCGATCGTCGACATCTGCCGCAGCGTCGCGGAGTCGCGGTCGCGGCTCCCGGTGTACGCCCAGAGCACACTCCGGGTGAAGACTCGCAGCGCGGTGTTCGGGAGCACGCGAGGGTGGCGAGCCACACCCGCCACGTCGTACGCACCACAGAACAGGATCGCCCCGCGCAGCTGATCGGGCCGCAGCGACGGAACGATCCCGACCTCCGATGCGTACGCGGGACTCGTGACGAGCGCCGCGATCTGGCTTGCCATCTGTGCCCCGGCCGAGTCGCCGGCGACGACGATCTGTTCGTCATCGACGTGGAACCGATCCGCGTGACGCAGTGTGTATGCGATTGCGTCGTTGATCTGCAGGATTGGCGTCGGGTACTGCGTGCCCGGAGCTCGCGAATATTCGACCGCGATCACCGTGAAACCGCTGCCGGCGAGCATCGCGAAGTAGTGCGCCGCCACTTCCTTCGCGCCCGAGATCCACGCGCCCCCGTGGATCCAGACGATCGTGGGCCGTCGCTCGCCGGCCGCGATGCGCGACGGGAAGTACACGTCGAGAAGCGCGTCGGCCTCGCCGGGTTCGTATGGCACGTCGGTGATCGACGTGACTCCTGCGGTGGTCCGCGTGCCCGGTGGTCTCGTTGCCCGCGGCGTGCGCTCGAGCAGATACCGGAGAACGAGTGCGCCCGGTCGCACGCTCGTCATGAACAACACTGCGACTCCACCGGTCAAACCGGCCGCAATGCTCGACCACCACAGCCACCGAGGCGTTCCGAAGCTCGACGAAATGCCGTCGTCTGCAATCACGTTCACTGCCGGATCAGCGGAAGACGGTGAGGAGCAACAGACCGTAGATCGCGCCACCGACGAGGAGCGCGAGAACGACATAGATGACGACGCGCAGCCCGCCCGACGCTCTGCCCATACCCATGTTCTCCAGCACCGCTTCGCGTTCGGCGTGCTGTAGCCGCTCGTTCTCGGCCGGAGTGCCGACCTTGGCGAGGTGCTGCGGATGCTTCTTCTTCCCCTTGCGAGGCTTCTGGCCCGACCTGCCCATGACCGTGATGCTAACTGGCTCTTCTCGAAGAGGCGTGTGGCAACGAACCCAACAGGCGCGCTTCACCCGTGTCGGGTGACGCTCTCCGGTCGACATTCCGTTCAGATTGCACCGAGTCGAGTCGCGGACGGCGCGGGCTCGATCTCGCGGCCGTCAGAACTGGGAGGCGCAAATGCTCGGTGACGAGTGGGGTGTGGGCCAGGTGTTCTGGTCGTTCGTCTGGTTCACGCTGTTCT
The DNA here is from genome assembly GCA_963837155.1 of uncultured Actinomycetes bacterium. Taxonomy (GTDB): domain Bacteria; phylum Actinomycetota; class Acidimicrobiia; order IMCC26256; family PALSA-610; genus DASQHW01. The sequence continues at coordinate 904,910 of CAWIMB010000002.1, forward strand.
TCATCTGGATCTGGTTGTTGATCACCGTGTTCGCGGACATCTTCCGCAGTCCTGACTTGAGCGGTGTTGCGAAGTTCTTGTGGGTCGCCTTCGTTGTGATCTTTCCGTACCTCGGCGTCTTCGTGTACTTCGTCGCGTGGGTCACAAGATGGCCGAGCACTCCGCACGCCAAGCGCAGGCAATCGACGCCGCGAACCGCGCGTACATACGCGATGCTGCGGCCTCCGCGGGTCCAGCGGACGAGATCAGTCGACTCGCGGACCTGAAGGCGCAGGGAGTCATCGATGACGCCGAGTTCCAGCGCATGAAGGCCAAAGTCGTCGGGGCGTGACGCAGGGGGCGAAGCTGGTGAGCGTCGTTCAGTCGGATGGACCGGTGATGACCACCGGACAGGGCGCGTTGCGCACGACATAGTCGGAGACCGAACCGAGCAACGCCCGCTTGAGGCCGCCCCGGCCTCGTGAGCCCATAACGATTGCGCGCGCCGACCGCTCGGCCGCGAGCTCACACAACGTCTGGGCGGGGTCGCCGGTGGCGACCAGCGTCTCGCTGTTGTCGGCACCGAGTGCCGCGGCGGCTGCCTCGACACACGCGCGGCCCTCGGCGTGGAGCACGTCTTCGGTCTCTTGGTATTCCTCCGGCGACATGACACCACCCGCCATACCCGTGCCTGTTACGAGGGTCGTATCGCCGGGCGCGATCACGGTCACGATCACGACGCGGGAGGCCGGCTGCACCACGGCGAATCCCGCGCGGACGGCGTGCAAAGATTCCTCCGAACCATCGACGCCGACGATCACGGCTTCGAGGGCAGGAGGCACAGACGCAGCCTTTCGCCGGCGACGGGTCCGGACATCGCCCGCTCCGGGTGATTCTCAGCCGGCCGCGCCAACCGGGGCGGGGGACACGGATCCGGGCAGCTCGCCAGTTTCGACGGCGCGACAGAGCCGCTCGTGATCTCGCTCGGTCTGATCGGCATACGCGACTGCGAAGTCGGTGATCGCGCGGTCGAACGAATCGCTCGCTCCGACGTACCCGGAGATCGCGGCGGGATTTCCGCTGCGGGCATGGCTGCGCGCAAGCGTCCATCCGGACAGCTCGGCGAACAGCGTGAGCGCGTCGGAGCCCATGACCTCGGTGTCGAGGCGGCCCTTCATGTCCCAAAGTTGGCGAACGTAATAGTCGACGCCTTCGATAGCATTTCTCGTCCAGCCGAGCAGCATGTCCCCGGCTGCTTGTATCAGTCGTTGACCTTCGACGACCCGTTGTCCTTGATGTTTGTACGCACTCGTGCCCGCATAGGGCTCGAGCACCGAGCGTCCCGCCTGCTTCACCTGCAACACGAGGGAATTGCTCGCCGCGGCATCGTCACCCTGAAACAGCGCGACCCAGCACCGGGTGCCGACGCTGCCAACACCGACGACCCTGATCGCATAATCGACGAGCGTGTACCGATCGAACAGCACCTTCAGATGGTTCGCAAGGGTGCTGCGGTAGGAGCGCACGACGCGCTGCACGAGCTCCTCGTCATGATCGTCGTGGAAGAGCAGGCCGCGGTCGTCACGAAGACGCAGCCTTCCATCGACTGTTGTGGTGAGGCGACGGAGCGCTCGCCGGTGCCCCTTCTCGCGAGCTCGGCGCATGCTTTTCTTGGCGAGTCGGTGTTGCCGTGAGGGGAGCTTCGCGCTTGCCAAGACTTCGATGAGACGCGCGCTGTCGATATGCGAGTACCAAACGTCGAGTGCGCGTTGTTGTGCGTACTCGGCCATGTGGAGCCGATAAGAGCAGGCCGCGGAGCGCGCGACGTTTCGGCACTCGCTCGCGGACAAGCGATTGTGCCGCCCGGCAACGACGGCGCTGGCCGCGAGTCGCTTGAGATCCCATTCGAAGGCCGCCGGCAACGTTTCGTCGAAGTCGTTGAGATCGAAGTTGAGCTTTCGCTCCGGTGTGCCGAGCAAGCGGAAGTTGCCGATGTGCGCGTCGCCGCACGCCTGCACTCGCAGCCCCGAAGCTGGAGTTGTGGCGAGGTCGCCCGCCATGACCGCGGCCGTGCCGCGCAGGTATCCGAACGGGGACGCGGACATGCGCGTGTAGCGTTCGGCAAGCAGCTCGGGCAGCCGTTGCGACTCCGACCCGCGCAAGAGCGAGACCGGATCGAGCCGCGTGTCGGAGGACGACCAGCTTGCGTGCCGCGACCGCGGAACGACCGATCGCAAGGCCCTGCCTGCCGCACGCCCATCGGGTGCTCCGGGACCGCTCATCGCTCGCACCGTACCGAACGGGCGTAGCGTTCTGCAGCGTGGCACGAGAAGACGCGAGGCCCATCCGATCTTTGCTCTACACGCCCGGTGATCAAGAGCAGCGCATAGCGGACAACGCGACCTCGGGTGCCGACGCGTTGTTTCTCGATCTCGAGGAGCCGCGTACGCCGTGTACGGAAGAGACACGCGTCCGCGCCCGAAAGCTGGTGCGCGAGTTCCTCGAAGCGGCACCTGCTGGACCGGGCACGCCGCAGTACTTCGTGCGGGTGCAGCCGGTCGCATCGGGAATGATTCTGCGGGATCTCGATGCCGTGATGTGTGGTCGCCTGAGTGGCGTCTTGCTGCCCAAGATCACGAGCCCGGCCGACGTGCACGCGGCGGACGCGATCCTCACGTGTCTCGAGATCGAGCACGACGTCGTGGTTGGGTCAACGATGCTGTATCCGATCCTGGAGAACGCGGCGGCGATTCGCGCGGCGTTCGAGATCGCGACCGCGTCCGAGCGTGTCGCCTATATGGGTGGCGCCGTGTCGCGCTTCGGCGACATCGTGGCGTCGATCGGCTTTCGGTGGACGCGCGAGGGGAGGGAGACTCTCTTCATCCGCGAGAAGGTGTTGATCGACGCGCGCGCGGCCGGAATCAAGTATCCGATCAGCGGCATGTGGGGTGGCGCCAACGACGATCTCGACGGCTTGCGCGCTTGGCTGCGGGAGCTGCGCGACATCGGCTACTTCGGGATGATGATGGGCAACCGCGAGCATGTGCCGATCGTGAACGAGGCCTTCACGCCCACCGCCGAGGAGATCGCGTACTGGCAGGACCTCGACCGGTTGACGATCGAGGCCGAGGCGGCCGGCTCGCGAGTCATGCACGGTGACGCGAACCAAGGCGAAGGCCACGAGGTACACCTCGCGCACGTTGCGACCGCGCGGAAGCTGCTCGAGTGGGCACGCGACCTCGGAGTCGTCGCGTGACGCGTGCTGCCGAGATCCGCGCCGGCTTGTCGCACCCGATCGTCGACGCCGACGGGCACTTTGTCGAGCTCGGCCCGATGCTCAACGAGGAGGTGCTCGCATACATCGAGGAGATGGGCGGCCGCGAACTTCGTGATGCGTACGTGCGGCGCAGTGGCGTCACCGACACATCGACCGTGCTTGCCGAACACGCCGCCGCCGGCGCGAACGCCGGATGGAAGGCGATGCCGTCGTGGTGGGGTTGGCAAACCGAGAACACGCTCGACCGAGCCACTGCGCATCTGCCGCAACTCCTGTACGAACGCCTCGACGAGTTCGGCATCGACGTCACGATCCTGTATCCGTCGATGACGCTCTCGTACCTCGAAATTCACGACGACGATCTCGCGGCACTCCGTTGCCGCGCCGCGAACCGTTATCTCGCGCGGCTCTTCGCGGGGAAGGAGGATCGGTGCATCGTCGGCGCGTTGGTGCCGATGACCGACCCGAAGATGGCGATTGGCGAGCTCGAGTACGCGGTGCGCGAGCTCGGATTCAAGACGGCCGTGTTCGCCGGCCACGCGCGCCGCGCCGTAGGTGATGCTGATGGTCTCGCGTACCGGCTCGACACGTTCGGTCTCGACAGCGCGTTCGACTACGACCCGCTCTGGTCGAAGTGCGTGGCGCTCGGGGTCGCGCCCGTGTTCCACTCATCGCTGCAATCCCACCGAGTGACACGTTCGGCAACGTCGTACGTGTTCAACCACGTCGGTGGTCTCGCCGCGAACCACGAGTCGTTGTGCAAGTCGCTGTTCCTCTCGGGAGTGACGCACCGCTTTCCCGAGTTGCGCTTCGGCTTTCTCGAGGGTGGCGTCGCGTGGGCGTGCGCGCTGTTCTCGGATCTCGTCGGACATTGGGAGAAGCGCAACGCGGGGTCGATCGGCACCCTCGACCCTGACCGGCTCGACGTCGACGCCCTCATGGAGTTGTTCGAGCGCTACGGCGACGAGGGTGTGCGCGGTTCGATCGACGCACTGCGCGTCTATTTCTCCCGCCCGGCCGCCCGGCCCGAGCAGCTCGACGAGTTCGCAGCCGCGGGCTTGCGCACGATCGAGGACCTGCGCGATCGCTTCGTTCCCAACTTCTACTTCGGCTGCGAAGCGGACGACCGGTTGATCGCGTGGGCATTCGCCGAAGCGGTGAACCCGGCGCACGCTCGGTTTCGCCCGATCTTCGGCAGTGACATCTCCCATTGGGACGTCCCCGACATGACCAAGCCGGTCGAGGAGGCGTTCGAGCTCGTCGAGGACGGCGTGATCGGCGAGCGCGAAATTCGAGGAGCTGATGTTCGTGAATCCGGTACGTCTCCACGCCGAGATGAACCCCTTGTTCTTCGCGGGCACCCCGGCCGGCGCCTCGGCGTGAGGCGGTTTCGCTTCGGCTTTCAGGTCGCGGCGCCCGTCGATGCCGACGGCCTGCGGGCGGCAGCGAGGGCCGCGGAAGACGCGGGATTCGACGTCGTGCACTCGTGGGACCACGTCGTTGACGGCTGGTCACCGCTGGCACCGCTCCTGGCGATGGCGGAAGCGACCGAACACATTCGCGTGTGTCCGCTGGTCCTGAACAACGACTTTCATCATCCGGTGCACCTGGCCCGTGAGATCGCAGCGATCGATCACCTCAGTGGCGGCCGGGCCGAGCTCGGTATCGGAGCCGGGCACACGTTCACCGAGTACCGGGCCATTGGCTTGCCCTTCGACCCCCCGGCAACGAGGAAGGCCCGGCTCGCCGAAGCGGTGGTCCTGTTGCGGCGGCTGCTCGACGGAGAAGAGGTCACCTTCGCCGGGCGCTACTACCAGCTCGACGGCGCCCGCACGATCGCGCTCGCCAGGATCGGCTGCCGATCCTCGTCGGCGTGAACGGCAAGACCGCGCTTGCTCATGCTGCGCAACATGCCGACGCCATCGGACTGACGATGCTCGGTCGAACACTCGTTGACGGTCAACGTCACGCCGTGCGCTGGGAACCCGATCGCCTCGATCGAACGGTCGCGCACATTCGCGCCGAGGCTGGTTCCCGGTGGGATGCGGTCGAGCTCAACGCGCTGGTCCAGACCGTGGTCGTCACTCCCGAGCGAGACACCGTGGCGGCAACGCTCGCCGAGCGGGTCGAGGGGCTCGTTCCAGCCGACGCGCTGTCGACCCCGTTTCTGGCGATCGGAACCCACGAACAGATCGCCGACCATCTGCTGGAGTGCCGCCGGCGATGGGGCATCTCGTATTTCAGCGTGCGGGATGTCGACAGCTTCGCCCCGGTGATCGATCGCGTCCGACATCTCGAGGCGGGCTGACCTGCAGCTTCGCCCGGCTGATGTGAGTGAGGGCTCACTCCGGTAGCCTGACGGCTTATGGCCCAGCCGGGAGCAGCGATCAAGACGGCTCGGGCGGCCGCCCTGCCGCCCGAGGAGCGCCGGTCGATGATCGTCGCGGCGACGCTGCCATTGCTCCTCGAACACGGCGATCGGGTGACCAGCAGGCAGATCGCGGAGGCGGCGGGGATCGCCGAGGGCACGATCTTCCGGGTCTTCGCCGACAAGGACGAGGTCATCGCGGCGGTGATCGAGGCCGCGCTCGACACCGAGCCGCTCGAAGCCGCGCTGTCGGCCATCCCGCCCGACCTCGCCTTCGAGGACGGACTCGCAGCCGCGGTCGTGATCATCCAGCAGCGCGTCATCAACGTTTGGCGGTTGGTGTCGAGCGTCGGGACGCGATTCCACGAGATGACCCGGCGCCCGATGGCCGACAGCGACGCGCTCGTTCGTCTGTTCGAGTCCCACCGTGCGCGCATCACGGTCGAGCCGATCGTCGCCGCTCGGTTGCTGCGCGCGCTCACGTTGTCAACGACGCATCCGATGCTGGCCGGCGAGCCGACATCGCCCGACGACCTCGTGCAGCTGTTCCTGCACGGCGTCGGGGGGAGTGAGACGTCGTGCTGATCCGGTTGCTGCGATCGCACCTCGGTCCGTACCGCAACACGCTCCTTCTGATCATCGTGCTGCAGACCGTGCAGACCTCCGCCGCGCTGACACTGCCGACGATCACCGCCCGCATCATCGACAACGGTGTGATCCCCGGCAATGTGGGCTACATCTGGACATGGGGCGCCGTGATGGTCGGTGTCGCGCTGATCCAGGTCACCTTCGCGGGTCGCGGCGGTGTACTTCGGCGGCAAGGTGGCGATGAGCTTCGGTCGCGACCTGCGCAAGAACCTCTTCCACCAGGTGACCGACTTCTCTGCTCGTGAGGTCGGCACGTTTGGGGCGCCGTCGCTGATCACGCGGATCACGAACGACGTGCAGCAGGTGCAGTTGCTCGTGGTGATGGCGTGCACGATGGCCATCGCGGCGCCGATCACGATCGTCGTCGGCGTGATCATCGCGCTCCGCCAAGACGTCGGCCTGTCGATCGTGTTGGTCTTCGCGATGCCGATCGCGGGCATCGTGCTCGGGCTGCTGGTGTCGCGGATGGTTCCTGCTTTCCGCTTGATGCAGGAACGGATCGACCAGGTCAACCGCGTGCTGCGTGAGCAGATCACCGGGGTCCGCGTCGTCCGGGCGTTCGTGCGCGAGCCGCAAGAAGGGCGCCGGTTTGGAGACGCAAACCGCGACCTCACCGCGGTGTCGCTGCGGGCCGGCCGGTTGATGTCGTCGATGTTCCCGACCGTGAACTTTCTCATCAACGCGTCGAGCGTCGCGGTGCTTTGGTTGGGCGCGAGCCGAGTGAACTCGGGTCAGATTGAGGTCGGCACGCTGGTCGCGTACCTCACGTACCTCGTGCAGATCCTCATGTCCGTAGTCATGGCCACGTTCATGATCTCGATGATTCCTCGCGCATCGGTGTCGGCCGATCGCATGCAGGAGGTGCTCGACACCGACCCGAGCGTCGTCCCGCCGGCCCACCCGGTGCGTGACGTCGTGACCCATGGCGCGCTCGAGTTCCGCGACGTCGGCTTCCATTACCCGGGCGCGGAGCACCCGGTACTCACTGGTGTCTCGTTCGCCACCGCGCCCGGCCAGACCACGGCCATCGTCGGCAGTACCGGCGCGGGCAAGTCCACACTCGTGAATCTCATCCTGCGTCTGTTCGACAGCACCGAGGGCTCGGTGCTCGTCGGCGGTGTCGACGTACACGACCTCGACCCCGACGTGCTCTGGAGCACGATCGGCCTGGTTCCTCAGCGGCCCTACCTCTTCTCGGGCACGGTTGCCAGCAATCTGCAGTTCGGCAAGCCCGACGCGACGGAGGAGGAGATGTGGGCCGCGCTCGACGTCGCGCAAGCCACCGACTTCGTCCGGGCGATGCCTGGCGGGCTGCAGGCACGGATTGAGCAAGGCGGCACCAACGTGTCCGGCGGGCAGCGACAGCGGTTGTCGATCGCGCGAGCCCTCATTCGCCGGCCCGACATCTACGTGTTCGACGACTCGTTCTCGGCACTCGACCTCGCGACCGACGCGCGGTTGCGTGCCGCGCTCGGCCCGTACACGAAGGATTCCGCCGTCGTCATCGTGGCGCAACGGGTGTCGACGATCTCAACCGCCGACAACATCTTGGTCCTCGAGGACGGCGTGGTCATCGGTAGGGGTACGCACGACGAGCTGCTCCGCGACTGCCCGACGTACGCGGAGATCGTCCAGTCGCAGATCGGCGAGAAGAGCGCCGCGTGACGATCATCGACGACGCCTACGAAGACCAGGAAGTCGATCTCGCGGCGCCCGATACCCGCCCCACCGGACGTTGGAACTCGGCGGGGGTGCCCGGCGAGCGCTCGAAGGACTTCACGAGTGCCCTCCGGCGCCTGGGCCAGATGCTGGGACCCATGCGGATCGTGCTCGGCATTGTCGCGGTCGTCGCGATCGCCAGTGTGATCCTCAACATCTTGGGGCCCCGTGTCCTTGGGCACGGTACCGACATCATCGTCCGCGGTGTGACGAGTGGCCGCGGTGTCGACTTCGGGGCGTTGCACCACGTGCTGCTGCAGGCCCTGGCGTTGTACGCGGCGTCGTCCGCGCTGCAGATCGTCGCCGCCTATCTCCTTGCGGGCGTCATCCAACGACTGATGTACAAGCTGCGGTCCGACGTCGAGGACAAGGTCAACGCGCTGCCGCTCAGCTACATCGACAAGCAGGCGCGCGGGGATCTCCTGAGCCGGGTCACGAACGACATCGACAACGTCGCGCAGAGCTTGCAGCAGACGCTGAGCCAGATGCTGACGTCCGTGCTGTTGCTGGTCGGCGTCGCGATCATGATGTTCACGATCTCACCGTTGCTGGCGGTCGTCGCGCTGACCACCGTGCCGGTGTCGGTCTGGGGGATGCGTGTGATCGCTCGGCGCGCCCGTCCCCGCTTCATGTCGCAATGGAAGAGCACGGGCATCCTCAACGCCCAGATCGAAGAGACGTTCACGGGTCACGCCGTGGTCAAGGCGTTCGGCCGGCAGCGTGAAGTCGAGCAACGATTTCGGGACACGAACGACGAGCTCTTCGAATCGTCGTTTGGCGCCCAGTTCATGTCGAGCGTGATGCAGCCGTTCACGATGTTCATGGGCAACCTCCAGTACGTGATCGTGGCGGTCGTCGGTGGTCTGCAGGTGTCGAGCGGCGCAATCTCCGTCGGCGACATCCAGGCGTTTATCCAGTATTCAAGGAACTTCGCGATGCCGTTGACGCAGCTCGCGTCGATGATGAACGTGTTCCAGTCGGGCATCGCCTCCTTCGAACGCGTCGTCGAGTTCCTCGACGCCGAAGAGCAAAGCCCCGACACCGCAGCGAGCAGCGAGGCGGCGCCCGTGCGCGGTCGCGTCGAGTTCCGCGACGTCACGTTCTCTTACGACCCCGACCGGCCACTCATCGAGTCGCTTTCGCTGGTGGCCGAGCCCGGCCAGACGATCGCCATCGTCGGCCCGACCGGCGCGGGCAAGACGACGCTCGTCAACCTCATCATGCGGTTCTACGAGCTCAACGGCGGGACGATCACGCTCGACGGCCGCGACATCTCGACGATCCCTCGTTCGGAGCTGCGATCCGACATCGGCATGGTGTTGCAGGACACGTGGCTGTTCGGCGGAACCATCCGCGAAAACATCGCCTACGGCAACCCTGACGCGACCGAAGAGCAGATCCTCGAGGCCGCCCGCGCGACGTACGTCGGTCGCTTCGTGCACTCCCTGCCCGACGGCTACGACACGGTGATCAACGAAGAGGGCGACAACATCAGCGCCGGCCAGAAGCAGTTGCTCACGATCGCCCGAGCGTTCCTCGCCGACCGTGCCATCCTGATCCTCGACGAGGCGACGAGCTCGGTCGACACCCGCACCGAGGTCCTCATCCAAGAGGCGATGAACGCGCTGCGCCATGAGCGCACGAGCTTCGTGATCGCCCACCGGCTGTCGACGATCCGCGGCGCCGACGTCATCCTCGTGATGGAAGACGGCCGCATCGTCGAGCAGGGGTCGCACAAGGAGCTGCTCGGCCACGACGGCCCCTACTTCCGGCTCTACAACTCGCAGTTCGTGTCACCAGTCGTCGACGTCGCCTGACCGCTCAGAGCGCGCTCCTGCCGTCCCTTCGCCCAGAGCTCGGGCAACAGCTGGACGTCGATGATCAGGAGGGCCGCGGCGGGGACCACGAGGAAGGCGTTCGCAAGGTTCTCGTGCGCGAACCGCAGCGCGTACAGCATGACCAGCAGCGGCAGGACGAGTGCCACGGTGATTGCGACCTTGAGCGCCGGACCGAGCGTCGTGGCGGTCTTGTGCCAGCGAGTCTGGGGGAAGCGGGGCGGGTCGAGCGGACGCGCCGACTCCGGCCGATCGGCGCACCGGGGGCAATCGCTCTTGGCCGCGACATGCTCGTAGCCGTGCTCGCAGGTGCTCGTCCCCACGTGTGCCGTCGTCCGCATCGCCCAGAGCTATCGGACGATGGAGGTCCGCGCCTTCGTCGGCTGGAGCCAAATCCAGTACCGCTTCGTGCACGAACGCGCGCCGAGTGTCGACCACCCGCGAGGCAGTATGGGCCTTGCCGGACCGCTGGTGTCGCCCGAGGCGACGAAATCGCCGGGAGAGAGTAAACCCTGTCCTCGAATCCGTTGCCGCCGCCGTGTGAAGGAGGAACTGCATGGTGCACACCGATCGCCTCATGGAGTTGTTCCATGCCGTCGACGAGGAACCGATCGATGACCAATACGTTCGCCGGCTGGCCTACGAGGCCTTCGACGGCGACGCGCTCGCGCTGATGGCCACGCTGTTGCGCACGATCCGCAGCCTCTCGGACCAGCTCGCGCACTTCTACGGCACCACTGCGGACGACGTCCTGCGCATCGAGGCAATCCTTCCGGCGAAGCCAGTCAGCTGAGGTTGACCGGCGGTCCCGGCACATCTAGGTTCCAGGCCGGGTGGGGCTGCGCCATCCTCGGCGGGGGGTTTGGACAGATGCGGGACGTTATTTGCCCTCATTGCGGGCACACGATCGAAATTGAGCGCGCGGCCAAGCCGCGGGCGGAGATAGAGGGCGGCTCGGGCAAGCCGAATGTGTACGTGCTCCGGCTCGGGCGCAACGAGCTGCACCGCTGCGATCTCCAAGACGGACGGCGCTCGGCCTCCTAGGGGTCGAGCAATCCAGCACGAGTCGGGCGAGGCGTCTCTTTGCGCGCGACAACGCGTACGAGCAGCGCTTGGGCCCGCAAGTGTCGGGGTATCGCGGGCAGGTGCCGCGCGTCGAAACCTCAACGACGGCACGCGATGGTCACAATCTACGCAGGGTGTATGAGTCGTCGTTCTCTGACGCTGCGGAGTTGTGCCGGCTCCGTGCCGAGACAACCGCTGCGCTCGTGCAGAGCGGGCGTACACGAGACCACGCCCGCACAGTGACGCTCTTGTTGAGCGAGCTCTCGACGAATGCCTTGATGCACGCGGCCGCGCCGTATCGACTCACGATCGAGATCGATGAAGATGAAACCGTGGTTGAGGTGACCGACGCCGGTGACGGTGACGTCTTTGCGCGCGCTCCCGCACATGTCAACGGCGGCTACGGATTGAACCTGGTCAACACACTCGCGTTGAGGTGGGGCGCGGAAGCGCGCGGTCGAGGCAAGACGGTGTGGGCCGCGATCAGTCGTCTCGCGACCGTCTGACGCTTACTTCACGGAAACGACGTCGACGACGAACCAGAGCGGCTCGTTCGGTCCGATCGCACCCTGCCCCGTTGCTCCGTACGCCTGCGCGGCTGGTATTCCGAGGAGTCGACTTCCCCCGACCTTCATCCCCGGGATGCCGTCGCTCCAGCCTTGGATGACGCCGTTGAGAGAAAACTCCGTTGGCTTCCCGCGACTCCATGACGAGTCGAAGATCTTCCCGGTGGTGCATGCCACGCCGATGTAGTTCGCCGTGATCGTCGCGCCCGGCTTCACGACTGCGCCGGTACCGACCTTCAGATCCTTCTTCACGAGCTCCGTGGGCGGCGCGCCGACCTGCACCGCAACCTCGGGCGCGCCTTTCGGCAACGGGTCTTTCACCGCGACGCAATCCGTCGCAGCCTTCTTGGTGCCGTTCCCACCCGTTCCGGCGATCGCGAATACCAGAAACACCAAGACAATGATCATGAACGCAGCGACGCCGGCGGCGGCACGACGGCGACGACGCTGCGCTTGATGACGGCGAGCGGCTGCGGCCGCAAGGCGTTCCTTCTGGCGCGCCTGACGAGACCTTGCTTGCTTCGACGCGGGCACCCGACAACGCTATCGCCCGTGGCCGGTATCGACGCGTCGTTCGCACGCGCGCCCCGAACGACCGTCGACCTGCTGCGTGCCGTCGCAGGTGCTGAGGGACATCGCGATGCATTCGTGGAACCCGGGCGGCGGATCACGTTCCGCGCGTGGGACCGAGCCGCGGACGGCCTCGCGGCGTTCTGGTCCGACGCCGGTGTCGTCGCGGGAGACGTCGTCGCCCTGATGGTGCCGTCATCGATCGACTACGCCATCTGCTATCAGGCGGCGATGCGTCTCCGCGCGATCACCACCGGTATCAACCCGCGGCTCGGTCCGATTGAAGTCGCGAGCATCCTCGAGCGGACGTCACCGCGTGTCGTCGTGCGTCCGGAGAACCTCGACGAGATTCGCGAGGCGTACGTGCACGATCCTCCGTCGAGAACGCCGCGGGTCCGGCCCGATGACGCCGTCGCGATCGTCTGGACGAGCGGCACGACCGGAATGCCGAAAGGCGCGGTGTTCGATCACGACAACCTCGCCGCGGTCGCGCTCGGTGCCGGTGCGATGGGCGAGCGATTCGACCGGCGACTGTCACCTCTGCCCTTCGCACACGTCGCGTTCATGTCCCGGCCGTGGGAGGAGATCGAGAAGGTCATCACCACCGTGATCCCGCCGACACCGTGGAAGGCGGCCGAGACGCTAGAACTGATGGAGAGCGAGCGCGTCACCGTCGGTCAGGGTGTGCCGACGCAGTGGCGGCTCATGCTCGACCATCCCGCATTCGAGACGACGGACCTGTCGTCGCTGCGGATCGCGGGAACGGGCGCGGCAACGGTGCCTCCCGACCTCGTACGCGAGATGGAGCGCCGCCTCGGCTGCCCCGTTGTGATCGGTTACACGAGCACCGAAGCGGCGATCACCACCGGCACCGTGCCCGGCGATTCGCCCGAGGTGATCGCGCGCACGGTTGGTCGGGCGCGGGTGAACGTCGAGCTCGAAGTCGTCGACGACGACGGCCGGCCGTGCGCGACCGGTGACGTTGGTCGGGTGCGATGCCGATCGGGCGCGGTGATGCGGGAGTACTGGCGCGACCCGCAGCGCACCTCGGAAGTGCTCGACGACCAACGGTGGCTCTCGACCGGCGACGCCGGGTTTCTCGACGAGCGCGGATATCTCACGCTCGTCGGTCGCAAGAGTGAGATGTACATCCGCGGCGGCTACAACGTGTACCCCGCCGAGGTCGAACGCGTGCTCTCCGGGCATCCGGCCGTCGAGGACGTCGCGATCGTCGGCGTTCCCGACCCCGTGCTCGGCGAGATCGGTCTTGCGTTCGTCGTCCCGGCGGCCGGCGCGGCACCCGAGCTCGATGCGTTCGCCGCGCATTGCCGTGCCGCGCTCGCCGACTACAAGGCGCCGGACCGACTCGAGCTCCTGGACGCGCTGCCGGTCACGTCGGTGGGCAAAGTCGACAAGCGTGCGCTCCTCGCCGGTCGGTGATTAGTTTCGGGCCATGACCAGGGTCACGAAGAGCACGCTCGAGTTCCCGTATTCGCGGACTGTCGGGCCGGTCGTGGGCGCGTTCTTTGCCGGCCTGCGTGAGCACCGCATCGTCGGCACGCGCACCAGCGACGGCAAGGTGCTCGTACCGCCGTTGGAGTACGACCCGAAGACCGGCGAGGCGCTCAGCGAACTGGTCGAGGTCGGGCCCGCGGGAACTGTCGAGTCGTGGACGTGGGTCGACGATCCCACCTCGAAGCACCCGCTCTCGCGGCCGTTCGCGCTCGCGCTGATCCGGCCCGACGGCGCGGACACTGCGATGGTGCACGCGGTCGACGCGGGCAGCATCGACAAGATGACAACCGGCATGCGCGTGACGCCACGCTGGCGGTCCGATCCGCAGAACCGCATCGACGACCTCGAAGCCTGGGAGCCGGCCTCATGAGCGAGCGTCGCGAGGCGGGTATCCCGCCGAGCAGCGAGCGGGGCCCGAGCGGCCCGGCGCCGCAGGCGCCAAGAGCGGAGGACAGATGACGACGAGTGACGCCCCGAAGGAGACGCTGGTGATGCCGCACCTCGTCTCGCTCACGTACGAAGAAGAGCTCACGCCAATCCTCGAGCGCTACGTCGACGCGCTGCTCGATGGTCGCATCCTCGGTCACAAGTGTCCGTCGTGCGCGCGTGTCTACGTCCCCGGCAAGGGCTACTGCCCATTGTGTGTCGTGGCGACCGGTGACGAGGACGAGGTGACGGTGGCCGACACCGGTACGGTCACTGGCTTCACGATCATCACGCCGGTCGCGTACTACGGCCAAAAGGAAACCGAACCATTCGTATACGCGTCGGTGCTCCTGGATGGCGCGAACAGCAACCTCGGCGGCCAGGACATCGTGGGGATCCCGCGCGAAGAGGTTCGCTCCGGCTTGCGTGTACGCGCGGTGTGGAAGGCGAAGGAGAAGCGCAACGCCGAAGGCGTGTCGAACCGTGGTTGGGGCGGCCTCGGGTCTGCGATTGAAGCGTTCGAGCCATCGGGTGAGCCCGACATGCCGCGGGAGCAGTTCGAGGAGCACATCTTTTGAGTGGGACATCGGATATCGCCGTCGTTGGATTCGCGCAGACGCCGTCGGCGCGGCGGGTGCGCGAGAGCGAAGTGCAAATGCTCGTGCCGACCGTCGCCGCCGCGTTGGAGCGCGCGGGGTTGGATCGGCGCGAGGTCGGCTTCACCTGCGCCGGGAGCTGCGACTATCTCACCGGCGGGCCGTTCGCGTTCGTCTCGAACCTCGAAGCCGCGGGCGCGTGGCCGCCGATCTCGGAGTCGCACGTCGAGATGGACGGTGCGTGGGCGCTGTACGAGGCGTGGGTACGGCTGCAACACGGTGACATCGACACCGCGCTCGTGTTCGGTTCAGGCAAGTCGTCACCGTCGAACCCGGCCGAGATGTGGGCGCAACAACTCGATCCGTACTACCTCGCGCCGCTGGGTGTGGACCCGGTGTCGCTCGCCGGCCTGCAAGCCCGCGTGTTGCTCGACCGGGGCAAGGCGACCGAGCGCGACTTCGCGGAAGTGGTCGCGCGCAGCCGCAGCAACGCACTCCGCAACCCGAATGCGCAGGTGCGCGGCGAAACGAACGTCGACGAGCTCCTGCAGCAGCCATATGTACGCGCACCCCTGCGCCGTCACGATCTGCCGCCGATCTCGGACGCGGCGGTCGCGGTGGTGCTCGCGCGCGGCGATCGGGCGCGAAGCTTGTGCGAACGGCCCGCGTGGATACGTGGGCTCGATCATCGCATCGAGGTGCATCAACCCGGGATGCGCGACCTGGCGACGTCGCCGTCGACGACGCTCGCGGCGCGCAAGGCTGGATACGACGGCGGCCCGCTCGACGTGGCGGAGCTCTCGGCGACCTTCAGCCCGCAAGAGCTGATCCTGCGCGAGTCATTGGGACTGCCCGCCGGCACCAGTGTCAACCCGTCGGGCGGTCCCCTGGCCGCGAACCCGGTGATGGCAACCGGTTTGATCCGCATCGTCGAGGTCGCGCAGCGGATCATCGGTGGTTCCGCCGACCGCGGCCTTGCTCATGCGACCGGCGGCCAGGTGTTGCAGCACAACCTCGTTTGCGTCATGGAGGGGGAGTAGGTGCCGTGCGGACGCAGCGGAGCCTGCGGGAGCGGAGGGAGCAATAGTTATGGCTGAGCGTTGTGCGGTCGTAGGGATCGGGCAGACGCACCACAAGAAGCGCCGTGATGACGTGTCCATCCCGGGCTTGCTGCGGGAAGCGGCATTGCGTGCGCTCGACGACGCCGAGATGACGTTCGCGGACATCGATGCGCTGGTCATCGGTAAGGCACCCGATGCATTCGAAGGGATCGTGCAGCCGGAGCTGTTCCTCGCGGATGCGCTCGGCGCGGCTGGCAAGCCGATGCTGCGCGTGCACACCGCGGGCAGCGTCGGTGGCTCGACCTTCATTGTGGGGTCGCACCTCGTCGAGTCGCGTATTCACGAGCGCGTGCTGGCAATCGCGTGGGAGAAGCAGAGCGAGGGCAACGCGCAGTGGGGCCTCGCGGGCGGCCGTTCGCGCGGCATCGGCGCGGGTGGAGCGTTCGCGCCGTGGATTCGCGCCTACATCGAGCAGACCGGCGCGCCCGAATACATCGGTTGGCAGGTCGCGCTGAAGGACCGCCTGAACGCGCTGAAGAATCCGTACGCCCATTTGAAGATCGCCGATATCAGCATCGAGAAGGTCAAGGAATCGGCGATGCTCTGGGACCCCCTGCGGTTCCTCGAGTCGTGCCCATCGTCGGACGGCGCATGCGCGGTCGTGCTCACCGACGAAGCGGGTGGGCGTCGCGCCGCGAAGCCGCCCGCGTGGGTGGAGGCAACGGCCGTCCGCAGCGAGCTCGGCGTCTTCCCGGGACGCAATCCCGTGCGCCCGCAAGCGGGCGTCGAGTGCGCGCAGGATGTCTACCGCCAAGCCGGCATCAGCGTGCCCCGTCAGGAGATCGACGTCGCCGAGCTGTACGTGCCGTTCAGCTGGTACGAGCCGATGTGGCTCGAAGGCCACGACATCGCCGGTCCCGGCGAGGGCTGGAAGATGGTCGAGAGCGGCGAGACCGAGCTCACCGGCTCGTTCCCGGTCAACCCGTCGGGCGGCGTGCTGTCGTCGAACCCGATCGGCGCCTCCGGCATGCTCAGGTTCGCAGAAGCCGCGCTCCAAGTGCGCGGCCTCGCCGGCGAGCACCAAGTCGACGGCGCGCGCACCGCGCTCGCCCAGGCCTACGGCGGAGGCGCCCAATACTTCGCGATGGGAGTGCTGCGGTCACAACCGAGTTAGTCATTCGCGTCGATGTAAGTCTTTGAGATGTTCCTCGATGTGATGACGCCTGCAGTACAGCTTGGTGTTCTCGAGGCTGGTCGGGCCGCCGTCTTCCCAGTGCCAGATGTGATGGGCGTCGCACCAGACGCCGGGTCGGTCACATCCTTTGGCTTGGCAGTGTTCATCACGCACGATGAGCGCTCGTCGCGACGCCGGAGAGATCGTGCGGGTCGCGCGTCCGACGTCGAGGACTGTTGAGGCTCCGGCGGTGATGACCCGAGAGAGGCTGCAGTCGCACGTGATGCGTCGCAACGTCGCCCGCGACAGCCGCCCGACGTTGGCGGCGTCGGCGCGAACCTGCTGCACGACATCGCTCCCGCCTCGTTCCTTGAGCACGTCGACGTCGACCACCACCGTGACATGCGGCCGTACGACGCCGGTGCCGGAGATCTCACCCATGTCGAGTGACCGCCGGCAGATGTTCACGAGCGCATCCGCTCGGCGCATCGCTGAAGTACGCACATCGCCGGCCTGACGGTCACGCTCCATCTCCGCGTTCAGCGCGGTCAGGTAGATCTCGCCGCCTTCGGGGTCGAGCAGCGCGTCGGACATCACCATGCCGCCGATCGTGACCGAGGCATGCACGCGCCGTCGGGCCAGTTGGGCTTCGTCCTCGACCGCGCCACCGTCGCCATCGAGTGAATCGGCCAACCGGCGCACGACCGCTCGCAAGTCGTTCGGCTTGGCCTGGCGAGCGAGCTCGACCAGCTGCGGCTCCACTTCGCGCAGCGCGTCGATACGTTCGACAGTGCACGCGTCAGCGATCGCGGCTGCATGGTGACGCGAGATATCGCCCGCCGCGAACGCGGCGGACGTCTCGGGGAGATCCTCGAGCTTCGCCCCGAGCTTGAGTGCGGCCGAGGCCGTGCCGTGCGCCATATTGCAGGTCGCGCGCAATCCGGCCGCCGCGCTCAAGTACCCGTCAGCACGCCACTTCTCACTGCGCTCGTAATCGCGCATGGTTCGCAGCTTTAGGAACTCCGAGCGCTCGGCCTCGCGACACACCTCGGCAACATCGAGCGTGCCCTCGTAGGCGATCGCCTTGTCGAGGGATGCGCGGATATCAGCGACGACGTCATTTCCCACGCGACGTTCTCCTGCTGGAGCGGAACGGGTGGGGGAAGCGGGGGCGACGGAAGCACCCCGAATGTGTGTTCGAGTATACCCGAGCAGATGAATACGTCAACCCCGAAATCAGCAAATCAGAAGGAAAATTCTCGATCCGCTGCGACCGCAGAACCCAGTCACACCCCCGCTTGTCGGCGCGCTCTTTTCGTACAAAAGAAGCACCAGTGATATACCGAGAGAACGTCATTGTCCTGGGACTTCGAATAGGTAATACTGTTGGAGAATGACGTTCTCCCCACTGGCCGCGAACGAGCTCGATGCCCGACCCGATCGTCTGGTCCAGGCCGCGCGAGACCTCGCGAACGAGATGGGGAGCGCCGCGTTCACCGTCGCGCAGGTAACCGCGCACGCGGAGCTTTCGCTGAAGAGCTTCTACCGATGCTTCCGCGGCAAGGACGAGCTGCTGCTCGCGCTGCTGGCGGCCGACAGTCGCCTGGGTGCGGACGTGCTCCGATCGCGCATCGGCGATCGCACCGGCGCCGACGGGCTGCACGCCTACGTCACCGAGCTCTTCGACATGCTCTCGTTGCCCGGTGCGATGGGCTACGCAGGTGTGCTCGTCCGCGAGTACCTGCGACTGAACGAGCACTACGGCGAGGAACAGCTCGCCGCGCTCGCGCCGTTGCTCGACCTCCTTGCAAGCCACATTGAGAGCGAGCACCCGAAACGTGACGCGCTGACGATGTTTTCCGTGCTCCTCGGCGGCATGCACGAAGTCGTGCTCCGACAGAGAAGTGACTCTCGCGAGATGGCCGAGTATCTCTACAATTTCTGCGCCCACGGAGTTCAAGGCCGATGAGCGCGACGCTGCTTCCCGATCCGGAAGCGCGGCCGCGGCACTACACGATCATCTCCGTCGATGATCACCTCATCGAACCTGCGCACCTCTTCGAGGGTCGCATGCCCCAACACCTGCAGGACAGCGCCCCGCGCGTGGTCACGCTCCCCGACGGTCGGGAGACATGGGTGTACGAGGACGGCTTCTACCCGCAGGTCGGTCTCAACGCGGTCGCCGGCCGCGCCAAGGAAGAGTGGAGCATGGAGCCCGCGCGCTTCGACGAGATGCGCCGCGGTTGCTATGACATCGATGCCCGTATCGCCGACATGGATCTCGACGGCGTCTACGCGAGCTTGTGCTTCCCGTCGTTGATCGCGGGTTTCGCCGGCACGATCTTCGCCAACAGCAAGGACCAAGAGCTCGGCCTCGCTGCGCTCCACGCGTGGAACGACTGGCACATCGACGAGTGGGCCGGGTCACATCCCGATCGCATCATCCCGTTACAGCTGGCGTGGACGAAGGACCCGAAGATCGCGGCCGACGACGTCTACGACAACGCGCAGCGCGGCTCGAAGGCGGTGAGCTTCCCCGAGAACCCCGTCGACCTGAAGCTGCCACCGATGAGTGACACCTACTGGGACCCGTTCCTGCGCGCGTGCGAGGAGACGGGCACTGTGGTGTGCCTGCACAACGGTTCGTCGTCGTGGACGGCAGCGCGCTCGCCGGGCGCGCCGCTCGAGCTGTACACCAGCCTGTTCCCGGTGAACGCGCTCGTGACCGCGGCCGACTGGCTGTGGGCGAAGGTGCCGACCCGGTTTCCGGACATCAAGATCGCATTCTCCGAAGGTGGCATCAGTTGGGTGCCGATGCTGATCGATCGCATCACGTATGTGCTCGATCACTCCGCAGTCGGCTCGCACGGCTGGGACGACCCCAACGTCTCTCCGATCGACGCGCTGCGCCGCAACTTCTGGTTCTGCACGATCGATCTCGGGTCGACGTTCGCGTTGCGCGAGCACATCGGCATCGACCACATCTGCATCGAGAGCGACTACCCGCACGCCGACTCCACCTGGCCCGACACTCAACTGCTCGCCGCCGACGGCCTCAAGGACGTCTCCGACGACGACATCCGCAAGGTCACCTGGGAGAACGCGTCGAAGCTGTTCCGTCACCCCGTACCCGAGGAGCTCCGCATCCCGTGAGCGATGTCGACGTCGTCATCAGGAACGGCACCGTCGTCGACGGCACCGGTGCGCAGGCGCGCCGGGCCGACGTCGCGATTCGCGACGGCCGCGTTGTCGAGGTCGGCGACGTCGACGATTCGGCGACGCGCACGATCGACGCCGATGGCCTCGTCGTCGCGCCCGGATTCGTCGACCTGCACACGCACTACGACGCCCAGCTGCTCTGGGATGCGACTGCCAGCCCGTCTCCGCTGCATGGTGTCACGACGGTGTTCGGCGGCAACTGCGGCTTCACGCTCGCGCCCGGCGGCGACGAACACGTCGACTACCTGTCGCGGTTGATGGCGCGGGTCGAAGGCATCCCGTTGCCCGCGTTGCAGCAGGGCGTGCCGTGGGACTGGAAGAGCTTCGGCGACTACCTCGATCGTGTCGAGCAACGGGGGATCGCGGTGAATGCCGGCTTCCTCTGCGGTCACTCCGCGATCCGGCATGTCGTGATGGGCGACGACGCGGTTGGGAACGAGGCGACCGACGCGCAGCTCACGCAGATGGAGCGGCTCCTGCACGACGCCCTGGATGCCGGCGCGATGGGTTTTTCGACGTCGCAAGCACCGACGCACAACGACGGCGACGGCAATCCTGTCCCGTCACGCGCGGCAACACGCGAGGAGCTGTTGCGGCTCGCGACCGCTGTGCACGACCACCCGGGCACGCAGCTCGAGCTGATCATTCCGGGTTGCCTGAACGGTTTCAGCGACGACGAGATCGACCTGATGGCCGGCATGTCGCGCGCGGCCGACCGGCCCCTCAACTGGAACGTGCTCGGCGTCGCGCCGGGTGGCATTCACGAGCACCAGCTCGACGCGGGCAGCCGCGCGGCCGCCAAGGGTGCCCGCGTCGTCGCCCTCACGCTGCCCCAGGGCATGCGGATTCGCCTGTCGTTCCACACCGGATTCGTGCTCGACGGCCTCCCGGGCTGGCGGGAGACGTTCGCCCTGCCGATCGAAGAACGAATGCGAGCGCTCTCCGACCCCGACACCAGGCGCCGGCTCGACGCGGGCGCGCGATTCTCCCGAAGCCGGTGTGCTCGCCGGACTCGCCCGCTGGGAGCGCCTCGAGATCGTCGAGGGCTTCACCGACGAGACCCGCCGCCTGGAAGGCACGTTGATCGGCGACATCGCCCGCGAACGGAACGCCGAGCCGTTCGACGTGCTGTGCGACGTCGTGATCGCCGACGGCCTTCGCACGGGACTTCGGCCGGACTTCGGCGGTCCCGAACCGGAGCACGTGTGGAAGATGCGCGCCGATGTGTGGCGCGACCCGCGCGCGATCATCGGCGGCTCCGACGCCGGTGCCCACCTCGACATGATGTCGGGCGCGAGCTACTCGACATTCGTCGTCGGGGATGCGGTACGCAACGGCCATGTCACGCTCGAGGAAGCGGTGCACTTGCTGACCGATGTGCCCGCGCGCCTCTATGGCGTACGCGATCGCGGCTGCGTCGCGGTTGGCGCGCACGCCGACATCGTGATGTTCGACCCCGAGACCGTGGGTCCCGCCGGCGAGCGCACGCACGACGACCTGCCCGGCAACGCGAGCCGGATCGTGGCCGACTCGCGTGGCGTGCACCACGTGCTCGTCGCCGGAACCGAGATCGTACGCGACGGCGCGTACACAGGCTGGACGCCCGGCGTCGTGCTGCGCGCCGGTCGCGACACTGAAACCGTTCACGCGCACACTCGAGGAGCATGATGTACGCGGAAGAGACCCCTACCCAGGACAGCACGGATATCGGCGAGAACTTGTTCTCGCAACGCTGTGCGGACGATCCGCATCCCGTGTACACCGAGATGCTCGAGAAATGCCCCGTCGCGCGCAACACGAGCATTTTCGGTAACGGCCAAGTGTTGATCAGCCGGTACGAAGACGTGCTGTGGGCGCTCAAGCATCACGAAGTGTTCTCGTCGAAGGGCGTCGTCGACATCGGTGGTGAGTTCCCACTCATCCCGCTGTCGGTCGACCCGCCGGAACACAGGAAGTACCGGCGCCTGCTCGACCCCGAGTTCTCACCGCAGAAGATGGCCGAGCTCGAAGACGAGATGCGCAAGTACGTCAACGAGGCGATCGACGTGTTCGCCGACCGCGGCGAGTGCGACTTCCACGAGGACTTCGCGTCGCCGCTACCGTCGACGTTCTTCCTCGCGCTCACCGGCTTGCCGCACGAGGACTTGCCGAACTTCCTGAAGTGGCGCGATGACACGATTCGGCCCAACTCCCCGGACTTCGACGAGCAAGAGCGCATCCGGAAGGAAGCGGGCGCGGCGATCGAGGAGTACTTCGAGGCCGCCCTCGAAGAGAAGCGGCGCAACCCCGACGACCGGTTGTTCACCCGGATGGTGAACGGCGAAGTCGACGGCCGGCCGCTGACCCGGGCCGAGATGCTCGGCGCGTGTCACCTCTTGTTGCTCGGTGGCCTCGATACGGTCACCGCGACCCTCGACTGCATGATCGTCTACCTCGCGCGTCATCCCGAACGGCGAGCGGCGCTGGTTGCGGACCCGTCGTGTATCCCGCACGCGGTCGAGGAGCTGCTCCGCCACCAGACGCCGGTGATGATGGTGCCGCGCGCTGTCATCCAGGACCATGAGATGGGTGGGGTGCAGCTGAAAGTCGGCGACAGCGTGACGCTGATGATCGGTGCCGCCAACGTCGACGCCGAGGAGTTCGACGGCTGCACCGACGCGCGCTTCGACCGGGCGACCAACCGTCACCTGGCGTTCGGCGGCGGTCCGCACCGCTGCCTGGGCTCGCACCTGGCCCGCCTCGAACTGCGGGTCGCGCTCGAGGAGTTCCACCGCCGTATCCCCGAGTACGAGCTCGTGCGCGAAGACATCCACTTCTCGCCGGGGATTCGCCAGGCCGATCACCTGCCGCTGGTGTTCTCCACCTCCTGACTACTGCGCGTCGGCTCGTATCTCGAGCACGTCGTCGAGCAGGGTCAGGCGCAGGTCTTCTCGGGTGACTCCGGCCGGTAACGACACGCGATGCGACAGGTGCTCGGAGCGGCCGTTGTCGACGTGGTGGACCTCGATCTCGAGCGTCTGGTCTCGCACCTCCAGCCGCACATCGGCATCGGGGTCGATGCCGGCCAGCTCGATCCGAACCACAACCTGCCTGCCGTCGGAGTGAGATACCACTCTTGCCACGCCGCCCAGACTACGGTCACCGCTCCTGATCAAGTATCTGGGATCGAAACGACGGCTGGTGCCGGTCTTGGGTGCCATCTGCGCGGACGCGGGAGCACGGCGGGCCCTCGACCTGTTCACCGGGACGACCCGCGTCGCCCAAGAGTTCAAGCGTCAGGGCGCGCACGTCACGGCCGTCGACACCGCCCGCTACGCGGAAGTGTTCGCGCAGTGCTACGTCGCCCTCGACGGCGACGCGGCCGACCGTGATCAGCTGGCTGACGCGCTCGCGGATCTTGCGGCTCGGCCCGACGTCGACGGCTATGCGACCGAGACCTTTTGCATCCGGTCGCGGTTCTTCCAGCCGCACAACGGCCGGCGCATCGATGCGATCCGCGATGCGATCGAGCGCGACTATCGCGATTCGTGGCTATATCCCGTGCTGCTCACGAGCCTGCTGGAGGCCGCCGACCGGGTTGACTCGACGACCGGCGTGCAGATGGCGTACGTCAAGCAGTGGGCGCCCCGGTCGTTCCAGCCGTTGACGCTGCGCGTTCCCGACCTCGTCGCCGGTGACGGTGTCGCGCTGCGGGCGGACGTGTGCGAGGTGGTGAAGTCGACCGGACCCTTCGACCTCGCCTATCTGGATCCCCCCTACAACCAACACCGGTACTTCACCAACTACCACGTGTGGGAGACGATCGTGGCGTGGGATGCGCCGGAGCACTATGGGGTCGCATGCAAGCGCGTCGACGCGCGCGATCCCGTCACGAAGAGCGTGTTCAACGATCGGCGCGCGATGCCCGAGGCGCTCGCTCAAGCCATCCGTGACGTCGACGCCGAGCTCGTGGTGGTCTCCTACAACAACGAGGCATGGATCGCGATCGACGAGCTCGAAGGCGCGTGCGCGGCGCGGCGGAGGGGCCGTGCGCGTGCTCGAGTTCGACTCGCGGCGGTATGTCGGCGCGCTGATTGGGATCCACGACCCGAACGGCAAGAAGGTCGGACGCGTGTCGCATGTGCGCAACGTCGAATACGTCGTCCTCGCGGGGGCGCCCGAGCTGGTGGAGGGACTGTGCAGATCGCCGGCAATGTCGCGCTCGTAACCGGTGCGGCGTCGGGCCTCGGCGCGGCGAGCGCGGCGCGTCTGCGTGCCGCCGGCGCCCGGATCGTGCTCGCGGACGTCGCCGACGTGGACGCGCCCGAAGGCGACGCGTTTGTGCGTTGCGACGTGACCTCCGAGCCCGACGTGCGGGCCGCCGCCGAACAGGCGGCCGCGCTCGGCAGGTTCGCGATCTCGGTGCACTGCGCGGGTGGCGGGATCGCGGCACGCACGCTGGCGCGCGCGGCACCCCGCACGCGCTCGATGCCTTCCGGCGCGTGGTCGAGCTCAACCTCGTCGGTACGTTCAACGTGCTGCGGCTGGCCGCCGAGCAGATGGCGCGTAACGAGCCCGACGACGGTGGTGAGCGGGGCGTTTGCGTCCAGACGGCGTCGATCGCCGCGTACGAGGGCCAGATCGGCCAGATCGCCTACGGGTCGGCGAAGGCCGGTGTTGTCGGCATGACGATCATCGCGGCGCGCGATCTCGCCGCCCTCGGCGTGCGGGTGTGCACGATCGCGCCGGGGACGATCGCGACGCCGCCGATGCTCATGGTGCCGGAGGCGATGCGCGAGATGTTCGCCGCCAACGTGCCGTTCCCGAAGCGGCTCGGCGAGCCCGACGAATTCGCCGCACTCGCCCAGCACATCGTCGAGAACTCGTACCTCAACGGTGAGGTCATCCGCCTGGACGGGGCGGTGCGCTTCCAGCCGAAGTAGCGCGCAAGCCCGCGGCGCGGAGCCTCCGTACGATCTCGCGCGTGGCGACGACTTCGGCGCCGGCGTCGACGACCTGTTGCCAGATCACCACTGGGACGTCGTAGTGATCGCGATGGAAGCGCAGTGGGCGCGGAAGCGTCAACGACGCCGCGAACGCGTGCAACTCGTCGAAGGACACGTCGCTGACGAGATGTGCGAAACGCGTCTCGTGCGCGCGCCATCGCGGCTCGTCGATCAGTATCGCCACACGTTGGACGCTACTGGTAAGCGAGGTGAACGGCTGCTTCCGGGGTGAAGATCTGGAACGTGAACGACTCCTCCAGATAGAGGTGCACGTTCGTCTCGTCGTGATCGAGATATCCGATCGACACGTCCTGGCCGACGGTGAGCTCGTAGTCGCCGCCGCGCAAGGACACCACCAACGCACCATCTACTGCGGGTGCCCACAACACCGGACCGCCGGCGATGAGCCGCAGGTGCTCGAGCACGGGGTAGCCGCCCATCTCGGTGGTCTCGATCACGCCGGTGTAGCACCGCGGCCCGAGGGCGACTGCGTACGGTCCGGCCACGCCGACGTTCTGGAGAGTTGCGACCGCGCGCGACGCTCTGCGGGTAGTCGCGGTAGTCGTCGCTGATCGCGAGCTGCGCATTCGGCGTTCCCTCGGCGATGCCGGTGATCAACGCGGCGCGATTGCCGAGAAACACCGCTTCGTCCTCGGCGATCGCGAGCCGCCGGGCCGCGTCACGTACCGGATCGACGTCGGCGTCGCGGGCCCCTCGGTCGATGGCGTCGAGCTCGGCGCGTTCCATCCAGAACTCCGCGCGGTACTCGACGAGCGGTTGGACGTTGCGGATACGGGCACGGATCCCGACCGGTGCCTGCGTCACATCCTCGACGCGGCCACGTGGTACGGCGGCCTTCGTCCACCCGTCGGGACCGGCGAAATCGACGACTCGGCGCGCGGTGAGGAAGTGCTTCAACGTGCGCGCCGCTTCGTCGTCTATCTGTGACCACGCCGCGTCGGAGACGGGCGCAAGCTCACGTCGAAGATGGTTCATCGGGGCGGCTCCTCGCGCAGGTCTCCGAGCGAAAGGTCGGTTGGCGGCTCCGCGGCGGCTTCGGCCTCGTGCTCGACCTCGACGATCGGGGCCTCGGTGAAGAGATACGTGTGCAGCACCTCATCCCATTTCGGATCGTTGCGGCGCAGCCATTCGAGCGTCATCGCCGCGTGTTCCTTCTCTTCGTCACGGTTGTGCGCGAGCACCGCGCGCAACGCGTTGTCGTTGGTCGCGTCGACGCGCTGGTCGTACCAGTCGACCGCTTCGAGCTCCTCTTTCAGCGAGGTGATCGCTCGATGTCGCTCGAGAACCTCCGCCGACAGCAGCTCGATTGGCTCGTGGAAGCCCTCGCTCGCCATGCAGACCCTCCCTCGGACGGCGGGTACCCGATGCTGCGTCCTGGGTAAACGTGACAGCACGGGCAACTCGCAACCGGAGGATAACGATGCCTGCTTCCCGAGTCCGAATGCCGCGAACGCTCAAGAAGTCGCCCGCGAAAGCGCAGCGGACCTACGCCGAGACGCTCGAATCGGCCGAGAAAACCTACGACGGCAACGAGGAACGGGCGCACCGGGCGGCGTTCGCGGCGGTCAAGCATTCGTTCGAGAAGGTCGGCGACCACTGGGAGCCCAAGAAGGGCGGGCGCAAGGGACCGTCGGACGACCGCGCCAAGGTCGGCGGGCGCAGCAACCGCGGTCGATCGGCAGGCGGCGTCGATGTTGAAGGTCACACGCGACAAGAGCTGCTCGCACGCGCCAAGAAGCTCGACATCACCGGACGTTCTCGCATGACCAAGATGGAGCTCGGTCAAGCGATCGCGAAGCGCGAACAGTCGCGCAGTCGTCCTACGAGTCGCGGAGGCCGACGCGCGTGGACTCGCTCATGATGTGCTCGACCCACCACGCCGGTGCAGCGTTCATCAGTGTCGCGAGGTCCCAGTAGTCCCACCAGCGCACGATCTTGCCGTCTCGTAGCTGTTGCACCGAGACGAACGGCAGGCTCGCGCGTTCGCCGGTCGGCCATTCCCAGTGTTCGACGTGTTCGGTGACCGCGGTATCACCCTCGCACACGATGACGCGTACGTCGTGCGAGATGCCGGACAAGGGCTCGAGCCCGACGCGCAGGCGCGCCGCGATCTGTTCGGGACCGCGCGCAACGTCCTCGGCCGGCGTCGGCATATCGGTGTATTCGCCGTCGTCGGCGAAGTACGCCCCGACCGCGTCGAAGTCGCGGCGATAGAGGTCGGCCCAGAACCGCTCGATCAGTTCGCGGTTCGTCACACTGAGCTCCGCGCAAGCGGCCGCGAGGGCGAGAACGTCACCGGCATCTTCTCGAGGCCGCTGATGAAGTTGGCGCGTCGGCGGGGAAGCCCAGCGGGATCGGCTGCGAGCTCGAGGTCGGGCATGCGCGCAAGGAGCTGCTCGAACATCACTTTGAGCTCGAGCCGGGCGAGGGCTTGCCCGAGGCAATAGTGGGTACCGAAGCCGAACGCGACGTGCTCGTTGGGATTGCGCTCCACGTCGAAGCGATCGGGTTCGCTGAACTTCGCCTCATCGAAGTTCGCGGACTCGAACATCAGCATGCACTTCTGGCCCACCGATAGCTGCTCACCCATGAACTCCGTGTCGTGCGTCACTGTGCGGCACATGTTCTTGATCGGTGTCACCCATCGCAGCATCTCTTCGACGGCAATAGTGATCTTCGCAGGATCGTTGACGAGAAGCTTCCACTGCTCGGGATGGAGCAGGAGCTGTTCCATGCCGCCGCTGATGACATGTCGTGTCGTCTCGTCGCCGCCGATGAGGATCAGCAGCGATTCGTGCAGCACGTCGTGGGGGTCGAGCCGATCGCCGTCGACTTCGGCGTGCACGAGCACGCTCATGAGGTCGTCGGTCGGTTGCGACTGGCGCTGCGCGACCGCATGCGTGCAGAACGCCGTGTAGCCAACCATCGCGTCGATCGCCTTTTGCGCCTGCGCCTCGGTCGCCTTGCCACTCAACGCGCCGACCATGTCGTCGGACCAGCGCAAGAGGTCGTCGCGTTCCTCGGGTGGCACGCCGAGCATGTCGCCGATCAGGATCATCGGCAAGGGTGCGGCGATGTCACGGACGAAGTCACACTCGCCGCGCTCGCAAACCCGGTCGAGGATCGCGTCGCAGACATCACGTATCTCTTGCTCGCTGTCGCGCACGCGACGCGGCGTGAAGCCTTTGTTGACGAGTTTGCGCCGCTTCCAGTGCTCGGGATCGTCCATGTCGATCATCATCGGAATCGGTCCGGTGTCGGGCCGGATCCCGCCCGCGTTCGAGAATGTCGCCGGATCTTTCTCGGCCGCGAGAATCGCGGCGTGGGTCGTGATGGCCCAGACGCCGTTGGCGGCGTCGAAGTACACGGGCGCGTTGGCGCGCATCCACGCGTACTTCTCGCGCGGGCCGTCGACGTAAAACGAGCCGTCGAGGAGGTCGATGTCGTCACGCGTCGGGTGATTCGGCATGGGCCTACTTTGGTGGCATGCGGATGCCGGCGTCCATACGGATGACCTCGCCGTTGAGGTAGCTGTTGCGGACGATCTCCATTGCGAGTGACGCGAAATCGTCCGGGACACCGAGCCGTTTCGGGAACAGCACCGACTGGGCGAGCGCGTCCCGCTGCGCTTGCGGAAGCCCACCGAGCAACGGGGTGTCGATGAGTCCGGGCGCGATCGTGCAGACGCGGATCCCGGCCGCCGCGAGGTCACGCGCCGCGGTGAGCGTGAGTGCGACGACGCCTCCCTTGGATGCCGAGTACGCGGCCTGGCCGATCTGGCCGTCGTACGCCGCGATCGACGCGGTATTGACGATCACGCCTCGCTGACCCTGGTCGTCGGGTTCGTTGGCCGACATCCCCGACGCCGCGAGGCGCAAGACGTTGAACGTGCCGATGAGATTGATCTCGATCACGGTGCGGAACGACGCGAGAGAATGCGGTCCGCCTTCGCGGTTGATCGTCCGCTCGGCCCATCCGATGCCGGCGCAGTGGATGCACGTGCGTAGCGGCGCGAGCGCGGTCGCGGCGGCGACCGCGGCGCTCACGTCGTCCTCGTTCGTGACGTCGGCCTGTACGAACCGGCCGCCGAGGTCCGAGGCCACCTTTTCGCCCTTGCCGGCGTCTCGATCGAGGATGACGACCGTGGCGCCCGCCTCCGAGAGCAGCCGGGCGGTGGCTTCACCCATGCCGGAGGCGCCGCCGGTGACGATCGCCGTTGTGTTCTTCAACATGACGGACGACCTTACGACACCGGGAATGCAGCCGCAGCTTCGGCCGTTCCCCTTTCACGTGGCTGTGACGGAACCGTCGTGTCGAGACGTGCTCGCCGTCATCCAGTGCTACGTCGATGGCGAGTGCGGGATCTGGACCATGCTCGCGATTGCGTCGCATCTCGACCACTGCTGTGAGTGTCTCGACGAGCTCGAGACGCTCCGCTGGCTCAAGGCAGCTGTCCGCCGATGCGGCGCTGCGCCAGAATCCCCGTTGTGGCATTGATCTCGTACGCGCAGCGGCTCCGCGATCACGCGGTGGCCGACCCGGACCGGCCCGCGCTTACCGACGAGCATCGCACGGTGACACGAGGCGAGCTCGAGCAACTCGCAAATCGCACGGCGCGTGCCTTGCAGCACGAGGGTGTCGAGCAGGACGCGCGCGTCACGATTGCGCTCCCGAACTCGGTCGAGTTCGTCGCGACCGTGATCGCATGCTGGAAGATCGGTGCGATCCCGCAGCCGGTGTCGTCCCGATTGCCCAAGCGCGAGCTCGACGCGATCATCGACCTGGCGCGGCCTCGTGTCGTGCTGCACGAGCCGCTCGCCGCCGACCGCTACGACGACGGTCCCTTGCCCGACGCGCGCTCGAACCCGTGGAAGGCGATGACCTCAGGCGGTTCGACCGGGCGTCCGAAGCTCATCGAGGCGAACCAGGCCGGCGAGATCGATCCCGACGCACCCCCGTTGCTGATGATCAAGCTCGACGGCATTCACCTCATGCCCGGCCCGCTGTACCACAACGGACCGTTCGTCTGGACCACGACGGCGCTCCTCGCAGGCAATCACGTCGTGCTCGGCGGCCGGTTCGACGCCGAGAAGACACTTGCGCTGATCGACCGCTATCACCCCGACTCGATGTATGTCGTGCCCACGATGATGGCGCGCATCTCCAAGCTGCCGCAGGAAGTACGCGACCGCTACGACGTCTCGTCGTTGAAGGTCGTGTGGCATCTCGCGGCGCCATGTCCGCCGTGGCTCAAGGAGGAATGGATCAACTGGCTCGGCGCGGAAGCGATCTGGGAGTTGTACGCGGGCACCGAGGCGCAGGCGGCGACGATCATCACCGGCGTTGAATGGCTCGAGCACCGAGGTTCGGTCGGCAAGGTCAACCCCGAGCAGTTCAAGATCGTCCGCGCGGGCGGCGACGACGCCGATGCGGGCGAGGTCGGCGAAGTGTTCATGCGGACCTCCGCCGACGAGAGCGTGCACACGTACCGGTACGTCGGCGCCGAGGCGCGCCGGCTCCCCGGCGGTTGGGAGTCCCTCGGCGACATGGGCATGATCAACGCCGACGGCTACCTCTTCCTGAGCGACCGTCAGACCGACATGATCCTCGCGGGCGGTGCGAACATCTATCCCGCCGAGGTCGAAGCCGCGCTCGACGAGCATCCGCGCGTGCGGTCGTCCGCGGTGATCGGCCTGCCCGACGACGACCTCGGCAATCGCGTGCACGCCATCGTCCAGACCGACGACGGCACCGAGATCGACGTCGACGACCTCCGAGCCCACCTCGGCGAACGGCTCGTCCGGTACAAGATCCCGCGCACATTCGAGTTCACCACCGAGCCCCTCCGGGACGACGCCGGCAAGCTCCGCCGGTCCGCATTGCGAGCCGAGCGGGTAACGACGTAAACTAGAACGCCGTTCTACTTCGGGAGATGACGATGGGGCCGTGCGGACGCAGCGAAGCCAGGGATGGCGTAGCGAGGGAGTCGTCATGAAGGTGGACTTCGACGTCTTCGACGCGGACAACCACTACTACGAGGCGACCGACGCGTTCATCCGTCACCTGCCGAAGCACCGCTCGAAGCTCGTGCAGTGGGCGAACGTCGACGGCAAGCAGCGGATGATCGTCGACAACAAGCTGTTCCGGTTCATCCCGAACCCGACCTTCGATCCGGTCGCGCGGCCGGGCTGCCTCGACGAGTACTTCCGGGGCAAGCGCGCCGGCGACAACATCCGCGACGCGTTCGGCGACCTCGAGCCGATCAACCCGGCGTATCGCGACCCCGCGGCGCGCGTGAAGCTGATGGACACCCAGGGACTGCTCGGATGCTTCCTCTTCCCGACGTTGGGCGTCGGTGTCGAAGAAGCGCTGCTGCACGACCCCGACGCGCTGCACGACGTCTTCCACGCGTTCAACGAATGGATGCTCGACGACTGGACGTTCAACTACCTCGATCGCATCTACGCGGCGCCGTACATCGCATTGCAGGATCCGCAGCGCGCCGAGCAAGAAGTGGAGTTCGCCTTGGCGAGCGGCGCTCACGTCGTCGTGCTCCGGGCCGGCCCCGTGCGTGGTCCGGGCTTCTCGCGCACGCCCGGCGACCGCATCTACGACGGTATGTGGGCGCGCATCGCCGAAGCCGGCATCCTCGCCGCGTATCACTCCGGTGACGCGGGCTACAACCGGTACTCGGACGAGTGGGCCAAATCTGATGAGCATCGGGGCGGCGACTTCCAGGCGTTCCGTAATGACCCGTTCCGCAGCGTCACGTCCGGCCACCGGCCGATCTACGACACGATGGCCGCGCTCGTGTGCCACGGCGTGTTGCGCCGCCATCCGAACCTGCGCGTCGCGACGATCGAGAGCGGTTCGGACTGGGTGCCGCAACTGCTGAAGGCATTGAAGAAGTCATACGGCCAGCTGCCCGCCGCATACGAGCACGTGGACCCCGTCGAGCAGGTGCGCACCCAGATGTGGGTGTCGCCGTACTACGAGGACGATCTCCCCGAGCTGCGCGACGACCTGGGCGCGCGACAGATGATCTTCGGCTCCGACTACCCGCACGCCGAAGGCCTCGCCGATCCCAAGTCGTTCGTCGACGACCTTCCCGGCTTCTCCGACGAGGAAGTGCGGCTCGTGATGCGCGAGAACGGGCTCGCGCTTGCTCAGCCGCGCACTTCGTAGCCTGGCGCCCGTGACGCGACTGATCCTCCACATCACGACCGCGCCGGAATGGGCCGAGGCGCAGGCGTTCGGGGAGTACCGCGCGCCGAGCCTCGACCGCGAGGGGTTCATCCACTGCTCGCTGCCGCCCCAGGTGACCCACGTCGCGGACTGGTTCTACCGCGACGTAGCAGACCTCGTGCTCTTGTGCATCGATCCGAACCTGCTCACCAGCGAGTTGCGGTGGGAGCCCTCGGCCGACGAGTTCGCGGGCGACTTCCCCCACGTCTACGGCCCTGTCGCCACCGCCGCCGTGGTTGCGGCAGTGCGGTGGTCACGGGGCGACGACGGCTTCGTCCTCCCCGAGGACATCCGCCACCTCCTGGACGGCTGAGCGGCCCCAAAAGAGGGGTTGCGGAATCGGCTGATCTCGGATAAAAAGGACATTACCAAGGAGTAACTGTGGGGCACCCGCCATTGCCCCGCACGCTTCTGGGGGGAATCACCGATGTCCCGCACGCCGCCCAGTGCGGGACGTCGGCGTTTCGCCACCGTTTGGACGCTTCGGATCGGTAGGCCGATCCGAACTGGCCAAACACTCGCGGGTTACAAATCTGGGAGGCCGAGCTCGAGGTTGGGGTACTCGATGCCGCCGTCGACTTCGAAGATCTTGCCGGTGATGAAGCTGCCGGCGTCCGAAGCGAGGTAGAGGGCGCAGAGGGCGATGTCCTCGGGTCGCCCCAGCCGCTTCAGCGGGGTGCGGCGGACCATCTCGTCGTGGATCGCCGGGTTGTCGAGCACGATCTCGAGGGCGCTGGTCGCCACCGAGCCGACGGCGATGGCGTTCACCCGCACCTTGGGCGCAAGATCCGCGGCCAGCAGCCGCGTCATGTGGGCGAGCGCAGCCTTCGCCGTGCCGTAGGCCACGTAGCCCCGGTCGCTCAGGCGCCCCATCGCAGAAGAAATGTTGACGACCGCACCTTTGCCCGACGCCACCAGGTGAGGCGTGGCCGCCTTGGTGAGGACGAACGCCGTGGTGACGTTGAAGTGAAACGCGCGTTCGAATGCGCCGACGCTCGTGTCGAGAAACGCTTGCGGCATCGAGCCCCCGGCGTTGTTCACGACGACGTCGACCCGGCCGAGCTCGCCAACGGTCTGGGCAACGATCTGCTCGACGGCGTCGTTGTCGTTCACGTCGCACGGAATGACGAGCGCCTCTCGACCTGCGGCGCGGACGTCGGTCGCAACTTCGTCGAGCTGCTCCTTCGTACGCGCAGCTAACGCCACATGCGCACCGGCATCGGCATAGGTGCGCGCAATCGAGGCGCCGATACCGCGGCCGGCGCCGGTGACGATCGCAACCTTGTCGTCGAGGCGAAACGCGTCGAGCGCCGCCACTCTCTCCGCTCTCGGCGGCTTCGCCGCCGGGCCGCTCGGGTCACGCTCGCTGCTCGGCGGGATACCCCCACCCCCCGACCCCGCCCACCGCCCCGATGGTGCGCTGCGCGGCGCCTGTTTCCGGACGCTCGCTCACGTCAGATACCGGGAAACGGCTTCGACGACCGCCGCGGGCTTCTCACTGCCCTCACGCTCGATCGTGATCCGCGTCGTCGCCTGCACACCGCCGGGCACTTCCTTGGCGTCGAGGATCTCGCCCCGGCCTCGAAGCTTGGAGCCGACCGGCACCGGTGACGGGAACCGCACTTTTTCGGCGCCGTAGTTGATGCCCATCGAGATGCCCTCGACGCGCACGAGCTGGCCGAGGAAATGTGACGCAAGCGACATTGTGAGGTACCCGTGCGCGATCGGGGTGCCGAACGGTCCCGCCTTGGCGCGCTCGGTGTCCACGTGGATCCACTGGTTGTCGAGCGTGGCGTCGGCGAACTTGTTGATCTGGTCCTGGGTGATCGTGATCCAGCCGGTGGGACCGAGCTGCGTGCCCGGCGCGTCGAGCAGGTCCTTGGTCGAGGCAAACGTCGTGGTCATATGGCGCACGCTATTAGGGGCGGAGCCCACGGTGCCGATGTAGCGGGATGGTCGGGGTGCCTGAAGTCGTCGCGGCGGTCGGCGCGACGACGCTGCCGCTCGACGTCCGGGACCCGGACGTCCTTGGCGCGCTCGCCGACGCCGTCGCGATCCTCGGCGCCGACTTCCGG
Organism: uncultured Actinomycetes bacterium; assembly: GCA_963837155.1. Taxonomy (GTDB): domain Bacteria; phylum Actinomycetota; class Acidimicrobiia; order IMCC26256; family PALSA-610; genus DASQHW01. The sequence goes on from CAWIMB010000002.1 coordinate 939,254, forward strand.
CCCCGCATCGTGCTCGGCGACCTCGGGCTGCGCGCCGGATTCAGCCGCGCTCGGGACCTCACGACCCGCATGGCTGATTGGGTGCATCCGGACGACCATCCCGCGGTCGGCGACGCCCTCCTGGAGTGCCAGAAGTCCGGCGGCCGGGAGATCGAGGTACGCGCCCGCATTCGCAACGACCTCGACGGTTGGCACTCCCAGACACTCGCGTTTCGGAACCTCCTCGAGCATCCCGACGTGCAGGGGATCATCGTCCGGGTCATCGACCACACGGTGTTCGAGCGCGAGGCGCGCTGGCGCACGCTGGTCACCGAGAGCCCGATCGGCATCTGCGAAGTCGACATCGAAGACCACTGTGTGTTCGTGAACCCCGCGTTCGAGCGGCTCACCGAGGTATCCGCGGAGGAAGCGCTCGGCGGAGGGTGGTGCCGCGCGATCCACCCCGACGACGTCGAAGCGCTGCGCGTGCAAAAGCGCTGCGCGGCCGATGGCGGTGAGACGCGGTCGTGCGAGGTGCGCTTGACCACACCGACGGGCGTGTTGCGGTGGGTGAGCGCTCGATGGGTCGCGCTGCGGCGCGCCGACGGCACGGTCCAAGGCTTTCTCGGTTCACTGGAGGATGTCACCGAGCGTCATCGCCTCGAGGAGCGCCTCGAGTACGACGCGACGCACGATCGACTCACGGGTCTCGGCAGCCGCGCGCTGCTCGTTGAGGAGCTCAACGCCGCGCTCGGCGCGCACGCGGCGCGGTGCCGGCGGGGTCGCGCTGTTGTTCATCGATCTCGACGGGTTCAAGCGCGTCAACGACATGCTCGGACATGCCGCCGGCGACGAGCTGCTCGTGCAAGTCGCGCGCCGGCTGCGCGAGGCGGTCCGTGAGGGAGACGTCTGCGTGCGCCTCGGCGGCGACGAGTTCGTCGTGTGTTGTCCCGACATGGACTCGCTGACGCAGTCGTCGATGCTCGCGGACCGCCTGCTGGCAACGGTGAGCGAGCCGTTCGACATCCATGGTCACGAGGTACTGATCGGTGCGAGCATTGGAATCGCGACCGCTCGCGGCGACGATCCGTTGTCGGCCGATCAACTTCTTTCGAACGCCGACGTCGCGTCGTACCGGGCCAAGCGTCTGGGCCGGGGCCGGGTCGAGCTGTTCGACGAAGACCTGCGGCGCGAGCTCGCGCAGGGCCGGCGGATCGCACGCACCGCGGGCCGTCTCCTCGACGAGCCCCGACTTCCGATCCTCTGCACGCCGATCGCGCACCTGGCGACGAATGCAATCGTCGGGTTCGACTGTGAGGTGGACTGGGAGGAGACCGGTCTCCACGACGGCGAAGCCATCAGCCGCGTGGTCGAAGAGGCGGGCCTGTCGCGCGCGCTGGACCTCGCAATGGTGCGAACGCTGCTTGCCCAACTCGCCGATTGGGAGCGCGAGCCGCCGGCCGAGATCGTTCCCGGTCTCGGCGTGGTGCTCACCAAGACCGGAGCGTTGTCGTCGCTCTTTCCCGAGCTGGTGCGCGACATGCTGGCGCGCAGCCGGGTCGGACCATCGCTGTGCTGGATCGGCATTCCCGAGTCGGCGGTCGCGCACGACCTCGAAGCCGCATCACGCGTCGTCGTCGCCCTCGACAAGCTCGGTCTCGGCGTCGCGTTGCGGGACTTCGGGTCGGCAGTGTCGTCCCTCGAACAACTCCGCACGCTGCCGACACCGACGATGACGATCGCCGGCCCGCTCGTGGCGGCGTTGCACACGTCGTACGACGACGTGAGCGCGACGTTGCTCGGAGCGATCGTGAAATACGCGCGCGCGTTGGGACGCATCGTCGTCGCCAATGGTGTCGAGGACGCGGTCCACGCTGCGCGTCTCCACGAGCTCGGCTGCGAGTTCGGCTCCGGTGGTGCCTTCGGACCGACGATCCCGCCCGCCGAGGTGGCAGGGTTTTTGGCCTCTCGGGCGGTGTAGAAGACACCAGGGCGGCGCAGCTGTCACGTACCGTAGGCGCATGGCCCGTACCCGCGGCAACGGCGACTACTCGGCCGAGCACATCCAGGTCCTCGAGGGCCTCGACCCGGTGCGCAAGCGGCCGGGTATGTACATCGGCTCGACCGGCCCGAGCGGTCTCCACCACCTGATCTGGGAAGTCGTCGACAACGCGGTCGACGAGGCGATGGCCGGGCACTGCACGCGCATCGACGTGACGCTGCGCGCCGACGGTTCGGTGCGCGTGTCGGACAACGGGCGCGGCATCCCGGTCGACGAGCACCCGCAGTACAAGGGCCGATCGGCGGCCGAGATCGTGATGACCACGTTGCACGCGGGCGGCAAGTTCGGCGGCGGCGGCTACAAGGTGTCGGGTGGCCTGCACGGCGTCGGCGTGTCGGTGGTCAATGCGCTGTCGACGCGCGTCGTGCTCGAGGTCGACCGCGACGGCAAGACCTGGCGTCAGGAGTACGCAGCGGTGAAGCAGGGCCGCACCCTCAAGCCCGGTGTGCCGCAGGGCAAGTTGAAAACGGTTGCGCAGTCGAAACGCGGCCACACCGGCACGTCGGTGACGTTCTGGCCCGACCCCGACGTGTTCGAGGAAACCGAGTTCCGGTGGGCGACGGTCGCCGAACGCTTGCAGGTCATGGCGTTCCTGAACCGCGGTCTCGCGATCAACCTGCAGGACGAGCGGCCCGGTCACAAGCAGGGTGGGCAGCGGACTGGAGGCCTCGACGCCGAAGGCCTCGAGCCGGAGGGAGCGGGTCGGGGGAAGAAGTCGCAGACGTTCTTGTTCGAGGGTGGGATCGTCGACTTCGTTCGGCACCTGAACGCGTCCAAGGAGCCGCTGTTCAAGGACGTTGGTTACTTCTCGTACCAAGCCGAAGAAGGCGACGTCGAGGTCGCGTGGCAATGGAACACCGGCTATCACGAAGGCCTGCACTCGTTCGCGAACGGCATCTCGACAACCGAGGGCGGGATGCACGCGGAGGGGTTCAAGCGCGCACTCACCCAGGCGGTCAACCGGTACGCCAAGGCTCGCAATCTCGTGAAGGCCAAGGACACCGCATTCCAGGGCGACGACGTGCGGGAGGGCTTGACCGCGATCGTGTCGGTGCGACTCCGCGATCCACAGTTCGAGGGCCAGACGAAAGCGAAGCTCGGCAATACCGAGATGCGGTCGCTCGTCGAACGTGCAACGAACGAGCACCTCGGCCGCTGGCTGGAGGAGCATCCGAACCCGGCCAAGGCGATCATCAACAAGGCATCGACGGCGGCCCGGGCGCGCAGCGCCGCCAAGCAGGCGCGCGATCTCACCCGGCGCAAGACCGCGCTCGACGGTGTCGGCATGCCCGACAAGCTCGCCGACTGCGCATCCCGCACACGCGACGAAGCCGAGCTGTTCCTCGTCGAGGGCGACTCGGCAGGTGGTTCGGCGCGCGACGCGCGCGACCCCAAGAACCAGGCCATCCTGCCGTTGCGGGGCAAGATCCTGAACGTCGAGCGGGCATCGATGGACAAGGTCGTCGCCAACACCGAGATCCAGTCGTTGATCGCAGCGATCGGTGGCGGGATCGGACCCGACTTCGATCTCGCCAAGGTGCGCTACGGCAAGGTCATCGTGCTCGCCGACGCGGATGTCGATGGCGGCCACATCCGCACACTGCTGATCACCTTCTTCTACCGGCACATGACACCGCTGGTGGAGGCGAGGCGCTTGTACGTCGCGCAGCCACCGCTGTACTCGGTCGAGATCGGCGGGCAGAAGGTGTACGTCGCCGACGACGCGGCGCGACTCCGGTTAATGGAGGAGCACCCCAACCGTCAGCTCGCGTTCACGCGCTTCAAGGGGCTCGGCGAGATGGACCCGCACGAGTTGCGCGAGACGTGTATGGACCCCGCGACCCGTCACCTCGTGCAACTCGATGTCGACCAGGCCGCAATCGCGGATGAGATCCTCTCAGTGTTGATGGGCGACGACGTCGACGCCCGCCGGATGTGGATCCAGCAGAACGCCAAAGACGCCCGCTTCCTGGACGTGTGAGGAACGCATGGCAGCTCGCAAGAAGACCAGCAACCAGTTGACGCTCGACGACCCGGCCCTCGCTGACGTGCCGTTGCGCACGCTCGCCGAGGAGGTCGAGGCCGCGTTCCTCGAGTACTCGATGAGCGTGATCGTGTCGCGCGCGCTGCCCGACGTGCGCGACGGCCTGAAGCCCGTGCAGCGGCGGATCCTGTGGGCGATGCACGACGCGAACCTGCGCCCCGACCGTCCGTTCGTGAAGTGCGCGCGTGTGGTCGGCGACGTGATGGCCAACTATCACCCGCACGGCGACTCGTCGATCTACGAGGCGCTGGTGCGCATGGGGCAGACGTTCTCGCTCACCGCGCCCCTCATCGACAAGCACGGCAACTTCGGTTCGCCCTCCGACCCGCCCGCCGCGTCTCGGTACACGGAGTGCCGGCTGTCGCCGCTCGCGATGGAGATGCTCGCTGCAATCGATGAGGGCACGGTCGACTTCGACCCGAACTACGACGCGTCGCGCACCGAACCGATCGTGCTGCCGGCGCGTTTCCCCAACCTGCTCGTGAACGGTTCGCAGGGCATCGCGGTCGGCATGGCGACGAATATCCCGCCGCACAACCTCGCCGAGATCTGCAACGCGGCGATGCGCTTGATCGACAAACCCGACGCGACGTTGTCGGAGCTCATGCGCCACGTGAAGGGCCCGGACTTCCCGACCGGCGGGCTCATCATGGGCGACGAGGGCATCAAGGACGCGTACCGCAGCGGCCGCGGCACGATCCGCCTGCGCGCGGTCCACGAGATCGAATCGGTGAAGCGCGGCGGCCAGGCGATCATCCTCACCGAGATCCCGTTTCAGACGAGCGTCGACGCGATCGCAGGCAAGCTCGCCGACCTCGTCGAGTCCGGAAAGATCGACGGTGTACGCGACATCCGCAACGAATCGGGGCAGGGCAAGACGCGCCTCGTGATCGAGCTGCGAACCGACACGAACCCGCAGATCGTGCTCAACAACCTGTTCAAGCACACCGCTGCGCAATCGACGTTCCCGGTGAACATGGTGGCGCTCGTCGACGGTGTGCCGCACACGATCACGCTCGCGGAAGCGCTCCGGGGCTGGCTCGACCACCAGGTTGTGGTCGTGACCCGGCGGACGCAGTTCCGTTTGGAGAAGGCACAAGCGCGGCTGCACATCGTCGAGGGTCTCGTGAAGGCCCTCGACATGATCGACGCGGTGGTGAAAGCGATTCGGGCGTCGAAAGATCGCGCCGCGGCGCGCACGGCGCTGATGGGCAATCGGTTCGGCTTCTCCGAGATCCAGGCGAACCACATCCTCGACATGCCACTCGGCCGGCTCACACAACTCGGCCGGGACGAGCTTGCGAACGAGCAGAAAGATCTCCAGGCGGCGATCAAGGAGCTGCGGAGGATCCTCGCGAAGCGCGACGTGCTGCTCGGTGTGATCCGGGAGGAGCTCACGGCGATACGCGATGCGCACAAGGCGCCGCGCCGTTCGCAGATCGTCAGCGACGACGCGGGCACGATCGACATCGTGGAGCTCGTCGAGGACGAGCCCTATGTCGTCACCGTCACCGCACGTGGCTACGTGAAGGCCGTGCCCGAACGGGCGCACGCGGCGAAGGTGGCGAGCCCGGGGGAGCGCGACGCGATTGCCCAGGTCATCGACACCACCGCGCTCGCAGGGGTTTTGTTCTTCTCTGACCGGGGGCGCGCGTACCGAGCGACGGTCCACGAGTTGCCCAAGGAGCGGCTCACCGCCGCGCAGAACCTGTTCCAGCTGGGTGACGGCGAGAAGGTTGTGGCGGTCCTCGACGCGCGACTGCACGAGGAGCATCCGAACCTCGTGTTCGTAACCGCCAAGGGTGCAGTGAAGCGCACGAGTCTCTCGGAGTTCGCAGAAGCGTCCGGCCGGCAGAACGGCATCGTCGCGATGAAGCTCGCGGGGGATGATCGCATTGTCGCCGTTTTCCCAGGCTGGGACGACTACGAGCTACTGATGGTCACCGCCAACGGGCAGGGGATCCGCTTCGTCGAGGACGACGTGCGCCCGGTCGGGCGCAGCGCGGGCGGGATCCGCGGCATCCGGTTGAAGGGCGACGACCACGTCGTGGGCGCGTGCGCGGTCGCACACGAGGAGATCGTCGTCCTCGCGAGCGCGCAGGGCTACGCCAAGCGGACGAGCGTCGACGAATTCCCGGTGCAGACGCGCGGTGGCGCGGGACTCAAGGCCGCCAAGATCGACAAAGCGCGCGGTCAGCTCGTTGCAGTCGCGACCGCGGCCGACGAGGTCGCGTTCCTCACCGCGGATGGGTGCCTGGTGATGCCGGGGCACGGCGTGCGCGCCGCCGGCCGCGACGGTGGCGGCTCCAAGACGTCCCCCGCCGGCCTCCAACGTGTCGTCCCCGTCGTGCCGAGCGACCGTTTGGACAGTTCGGAGCGGTAGGCCGATCCAAGGCGTCCAAACGGTCGTGTCGATGGGTCAGGGGGCGGGGTTTTCGACGGTCTGCCAGTCGCGCGTCGTCAGGTAGGTCTCGAACTGCTCGCCGACGTGCAGGAGGTCGTCCATCGTCTTGGGGTGGCGCAGCTCGTACAGGTGCGGGAACCGTTGCATCGAACGCGTCAGCTCCCAGAGCGCGTCGGCCTCTGCTCCCGTCGGCGCGGGCACCACGACGGGGCCGTACACGGCGTAGCCGCTGTCGAACACGATCGTCGGCACGCCGTGGGCGCCGTAGCGCGCGACCGCGTCCTCGTGCTCGGCGCGCGCTTCGTCGAGTGTCGTGTCGTCGGCGATCGCACGCGTGACGAGCGACGGATCGAAGCCCGCCGCCTCGATCACCTCAGCGTGCGTCTCCGGAACATGGGTCTTCACACCGTCGAAGAAGAACGAATGCCCGATCGTCTCGTACCAGCGGTCGAGCGCGTCGTTGCCGAGCTCGCGGCGGATCAGCACACCGACGCGCATCTGCCCGAACCCATACGACCACGGCCGTTCCCACGGATGCCGCTTGCCGGCAACGAGATTCACTTCCTCCAACGAGAAGAACCGCCAGGTGATGTCGAGCGGGACGCGCGTGCGCACGTCACGGATCCACACCGAGGTCTGATAGGCGTACGGACACATCGGGTCGAAGTAGAAGACGATCGACTCGGGCATGGTGCGATTCTCGCACCTCGGTCTACGGTGCCGCTCGTGGCCGACCCAGTATCCCTCGTCGACGACCTGTTCGCGGACGAGGCGCGGTACGGCACGACGTATGCGGCCCTCGTCGTGCAGCACGGCGAACGGCTCGCCGAACGCTACGGCGGTGCGCTCACACACTTCGACGGTCCGGACGAACCGGTCGGGCCCGACACCAACCTGCTGTCGTGGTCGATCGCGAAGTCCGTTCTGCATGCGGCCGTCGGCGTGCTCGTCGGCGAAGGGCGGCTGGTGCTCGATGCGCCCGCGCCGGTGCCCGAATGGTCGGGGGCGGACGACGCCCGGCACGCAATCAGGCTCGAGGATCTCCTTTGCATGCGTGACGGCCTCGATTTTGTCGAGGACTACGTCGACGCCGGCCGCTCGGACGTGATCGAGATGCTCTTCGGCGCCGGGCAACATGACGTCGCGAGCTTCGCTGCGAACCGGCCGCTCGCCCATCCGCCGGGTGCGGTGTTCAACTACTCGTCGGGCACGTCGAACATCGTCGCTCGCATTGTCGGCAGCGTCGTCGGCCAAGGAGAAGCCACGCTCGGATTCCTGCGCGACGCGGTGTTCGATCCGATCGGCATGGACTCGGCCACGGCCCGCGTCGATAGCGCGGGGACCTTCATCGGATCCTCGTACGTCTACGCCACCGCCCGCGACTGGGTGCGCTTCGGCGCGTGCTATCTGCACGACGGTGTGTGTGACGGCCGGCGCGTCGTACCCGAAGGTTGGGTCGCGCACGGGCGGCGCGCACGCTCGATCGATCCCGAAGACGGCCGCCCGTACGGCGCGCACTGGTGGGTCATGAACGACGCCGACGATGCGTTCTACGCGAGCGGCTACGAGGGCCAGCGCATCGTCGTGTGCCCGAACCGCGCGCTCGTCATCGCCCGATTCGGCCGCTCGACCTCGGATCACTACGACGCGCTGCTGGCGTGGTGCCGCGAGGTCGTCGCGGCGTCCGCCCCGCCGGATACCGTCACAGCATGACCGAGCCGATGATCGACCGACTGCAGGACGTGTGGAGCGACATCGCCGGCCTGTGTGCTGATCTCACCGATGCCCAGTGGGACGCGGTGACCGACTGTCCGGGCTGGACCGTGCGAGACAACGTCGCGCACATGATCGGCACCGAGCGCATGCTGATGGGCGAACAGCCGAGCGCCCGACCCGAAGACCGGGACAAGCCGATCCCGCCGTATGTCCGCAACGACATCGGCAAGGCGAACGAACAATGGATCGACAGCTACCGCGGGTGGGACGGCCCGAAGTTGTTGGACGAATTCCGTGCGGTGACCGGGCGGCGCGTCGACCAACTCGTTGCGCTCACCGACGCCGACTGGGACCGGGAAGGCTTCACGCCCGAAGGGCCGGGCCCGTACCGGCAGTTCATGGCAATTCGAGTGTTCGACTGCTGGTACCACGATCAGGACATCCGTGAGGCGATCGACCGGCCCGGGTTCCTCAAAGGCGCGGTCGCCGACCTTTCGCTCGAGCGGATCATCGAGCGCGGCATGCCGTACGTCGTCGGCAAGAAGGCTGCCGCGCCTCAGGGCGCGCGCGTGCGCTTGGACGTCTCGGAGCCGCGGCTGATCGCAGACGTGGTCGTCGACGGCCGGGCGGCCGTTGCTCGATCGCATCTGCACCAGACGCCGACGACGTGGCTCGAGTTCGACCGCCGCACGTTCGCCCGCCTCGCCGGTGGGCGTTGGTCGGGCGACCACGCCCGTACACACGGCACCGTGCGGATCGAGGGCGATCAGGACCTCGGCAACCGGATCGTCGACAACATGGCCTTCACGATCTAAACGGTTGAATGTTCTCAGACGCGAGATCCGCGGCGGCGACGCGATGAGAGCGCAGCACCCGCTGCAAGCAGTCCACCGGCGAGCGCAACGAGGCCCTCCGGGTCCGCACCGGTGAACGGCAGTTCGGCGCCTGCGCCGGTGGCGGTTGCCGCCGGTGCCGGCGGGAGCTGCTCGGCGCCTGAGACCACGAGGATCGGCGGTTCCGGCGTGGGGTTGGAGCCGGGGTGCGGCTTCGGGTGCGGGTGCGGGTGCGGATGCGGCTTCGTGTGTTCCTTCGGGAAGCTGCAGTCGACGCTGGCGTGGAACGTCTGGCACACCAGCGTGGACGCGTCGAGGCCGACGGCGTCCGCGTTGCCGGTCAACACCTTGGCGAGCACGTCTGGTGACCCGCTCATGAGCTTCGTACCGGACTTCGCCGCCTTGGTCGTCTCGTCGTGGTGCTGGGTGACGAGCGCGACCACGGTGTTGTCGCCGGTGTCCGCGGTGGCGAAGCCGATGTTCAGCACACCGCTGATCTGACGGACGCGCACACCGCCAGGGATCGGTCCGCCGTCGGGAGCGAACGCGCTGTCCCAACCGACCAGGAACGTTTCGCCGTGCAGCGAACCGCCGAGCTCGAGCGTGATGCCGCCGAGGTCGATCGTTTGCGTGAACTGCGCGAACGGGTTCGAGCTATTCATCCACTCGAGGTTCGTGAGCAGGTTCAGGAACTGTGTGAGCGCCCCTTGCGCGGCCATCAGCTCGGGATGCGCCTGCGCGAGGCCGTCGAGCGAGACGCCCGCGAGCGCACCGTTGTAGCCGGTGTTCGCGAGGGCGAGCCCGAGGTTGCCGACCACCGCCGTCTGCTTCGCCGACGCGTAATTGTCGCCGGTGACATTGCCCATCGCGAGCTGCGAGACGTCGGTGGTAGAGGCGTTGCCGATCGCCTTCGCGTTGCCGGTCGTCACCTTGGCGACGGTGCCCCCGAGCGTCGGGGTCGTGCCCGTCGGTGGCGTCCCGAACAGCGGTGCGAGGGCCGTCAGCACCGCCTGGACGATCTCGGCCTCCTCGGGCGACAACTGGCTCGGGTCGAACGACGCGAACGCGTAGTTGCCGCCCGAGTTCGCGAGCGCGGTGCCGAAGTTGACGATGATCGCGCGCTGGTCGATCGTCAGGACTGCGGTACCGCTTGCGTTCCCACCGGCAAGTTGCTGGATATGGGACTTGGACTGGTCGCCGATCGCGTTGGCGTTGCCGGTGTAGACCTGGCCGCTCGTCGTCCCGACCGAGACGGACTGGCCGGACTGCGTCGAGCCGTTGGTGCCCAACGAGCCGATCGTGATGTTCAGGCCGCTGTTGCCGAGCGCGATGCCGACGTTGACGACGATCGCGTTCTGGTTGCTCTGCTCGCCGTTACCGACCTTGGCGGCTTGCTTGATGCCGGTCTTGGCCTTGTCACCGACGGCGCCGGCGTTGCCGGTCTTGATGCTGCTCTTGATCGTCCCGATGCCGGGGTTCCCTGTGCCGCCCGCGCCGACGGCGTTGTTGCCGCTGTTCGAGTGCGCGACGCCGACGTTGACGACGAGCGCGATCTGCAGGATGTCGATCGAGGCCTTGTCGGTCGCGGTCGCCTGCACCTTCTGGTCGATCGAGCTCGTGCTGTCGGTGCCTTTGGCGGTGGAGTCCCCGGTCGTGATCCCGCCCTTCGCATCGTTGGGACCGGTGGCGGGCGTTCCCTGCGGACTCGTCGCGACCGACCCGTTCGCACCGGTGTTCGCGGTCGAGGTGCCGTTGTTGTCGACGGTCGCGCCCTGGTCGTTGTTGTTCTGCGGCGGCCCGGGTGCGCCCGCAGGCGTCGACGGGGTCGGCTCGGCCTGGGCGCCCGTCGGCGGTGGCGCGCTCTGGGAGTCAGCGGGCGGCGCGGCCGCGTTCGAGTTGTCGGCGGGCGGAGGACTCTGGTCCGCCGGCGGCGCGCCCGCGGGGGGCGTCGACGATTCGGGCGGCGGTGTCGCCGCTTCGGGCGGCGGTGTCGAGGAAGCCTGCGGAGGTGGTGTCGACTCGGCCGTGGGTGCGTTGCCCGGAACCGCATCGTCCGCATGTGCACGCCCGGCGAACAACAGCAGCGCCAAGAGGATCAGCGTTGCTGCGAACAACATGCGAAGTCCAAGCTTCGCGGAAGCCACGACCACGGGTACCGCTCCTTCGGCGACGACCGACCACAGTCCGGCGGACATCCCCCGCCGTCAGTTCTCTTCCCCGAGGGTCACATCGCCCCGCCCGGGTGATGGCTTCCAGGGGAGGGGTCCGCACCCCTCCCCCGAACGCCGCTTGCTACGTACAGAACTGGTTGCTGTGCTTACCAGCCCTTGTTGTGGTCGCTCCAACCGCTCAGCGTCGCACCGTCCGCGTTGGTTTCGGCGTTCACCGAACCACTGTTGTTCTGCGACACCTTGTTGTAGCTGTTGTTGCTCGCCGACGCGTCGCCGGTCGAGACCTCAGCCTTCGAGCTGCCGGTGTTCGCGCCGGCATTGGTGTTCGAAGCCGCACCCGCCGAGTTGCCGGCGAGGTTCGTGCCACGGTCACCGCCGTTGTCGATGTTGCCACCGTTGGCCGAGCCGTCAGCGGTCTGGTAGTTGCCGTTGAAGCCGATGACGCCGGACTTGGCCGAGTTGAGGCCGGAGTTCGACACCGCAACCTGCTTGGTGTCGATCCACGACTTCTGCCGGACGTCGAGGTTCGCGGTGTTGTCGATGCCGCCGCCGCCGCTGATGGTCGCACCATGCGCCGACGCGGAGGCATTCGCTCCACCGTCGTTGTTCTGGCTGACGTCGTTGGCGGACTTGTTCTCGGCATTGGCCTTGCCGGAGTGCACCGCCGCTTCGGACGTGCCGTCGTTGGTGCCGGAGTTGTCGTTCGTCGCCGGAGCGCCGAGGTTGCCGGCCGTGTTGTTTCCGTCGGAACCCGTGTTGGAGATGTTGCCGTCGCTCGCGTTGCCGTAAGCCGCCTGGTCGTTGAGGTTCGCACCCACCACGAACGACTTCGCGTGGTTGAACCCGCTGTTCGCGATCGAGAACTGCCACGTTTCGATGCCGCTGTGCTGATCGATGTCAGCGTTCGCGTGGTTGTCGATCGCGCTCGCCCCTGCGCCTGTGGCCATCGCGACGGACGAGGCCGCAGCCACCGTCACGAGGGTTGCCTTCCACTTGCCCGTTGCCTTCACCGAGGCATCCTCCCTGTCATCGTGCACGATTACCGACCGCAAGGCGCTCGGCGCGCTCATCGAGCGCAGAGAGACCCAAACACCTCGTGGCTGGGAACTGAAGTACAAAGGGGAGTCAGCATCGCGACGGTTGTCCTACACGGCGGAACGGATTCCGCGCGTTTTCGCGTCAGAGCGCGCGCGTACCGGGAACACCTATCGTGGTGCTGTAAGTGCGGCGATGGGAGTGGGGACATGGATCGTGTTCGCGCGGTGGGCTCGGCGCGCGCCGTTCTTCTGGCGGTATCGGAGCCATTACCGCTTGCTCAGTTGTTCGCGAACGCGGGATTCGCCCCATTACTAGCGTTCGATTGCGATCAGATTGTCGAGTTCGCGCGCACGACGGAAGTGGTCGTAGCGGACGATTTCGTCGATCCCGACGGGCGGATGTTGCAACAGGCCGGCACGTTGCAAGACACGATTCGCGTGTTCGTCAGCGAGCCGCACCGACTCGCGCCGGCCGACGTGCACGCGATCGTTTCAGCCGATCTTCCACCAGACGAAGTGCTTTCACGTGCACTGACGTTGCTTGCGCTGCGCGGCGATCGGGGCATGTCGCAGGTGTTGAGCTGGGGTCCGTTGCGTCTCGACCTGGCCCGCCGCGAGGCGCGCTGGCGCGGCAGCACGTGCTCGTTGACCCAGACGCAGTTCGACATCCTTGTCGCGCTTGTGCAGGCAGGCGGTGCGGTCGTTTCGAAAGTCGAGCTACAAAAGGCAATTTGGCCCAATGAACCACCCGATGCGGGTGAGCGTCTTGTTGCGCACATCCGCCGGATCCGCAGTCGCATCGAAGACGAGCCTTCGCGTCCGAAGTTCTTGCTGACGTCGCGCGGGATCGGTTTCTGCCTCGCCCAGCCGGACGACACGCGCGACGGAGAGGGCCGAAGCGCCGACCGGCGACCGACACACCTGCGCAGCGTGCAGGGCGACAGGGCCTGAGCCCTACCGTGCGGACGCAGCGAAGCCAGGGATGGCGAAGCGAGGGAGCCATGCTCGTGCTTTGAGCGCGTAGATTCCGGCGTGTGAAAGCGCTCTTGTATGGCGTCCGTCCCGAATCCGTTCCAGTTCCTGACAGCGACAACTTCCTGTTGCGCAACCTCGCGCACACGCCGATGCAACTCGTCGAGATCGACGAGCCGGTGTTGCCGCTGCCGGACTGGGTGGTGCTCCGTCCTCGCCTGACCGGGATCTGCGGGTCGGACGCCAAGCAGGTCTTCATGGACTGGGGCGAAGTGCGCACGCCCGACAATCCGATGAAGGCGTTCTTCTCGTTGCCGCAGGTGCTCGGCCACGAAGTCGTCGCCGACGTGGTCGCGCTCGGTCCCGAAGCCGAGGGGCTCGAGGTTGGGAATCGCGTGGTGCTCAACCCGTGGTTGTCGTGCGCGCCGCGAGGTGTCTCGCCGGTGTGTCCGGCGTGCGAGCGAGGCGACTTCAGCTTGTGCTGGTCGTTCGATGTCGGACCGATTCCGCCCGGCATTCACATCGGCACCGCGCGCGATGCCAACGGGGGCTACGCCGAGCTGATGCCCGCGCACGACTCACAGTTGTTCAAAGTGCCCGACGCGGTGCCCGACGAATTGGCAGTGTTTGCCGACCCGTTCACCGTGTCGATGCACTCGGTCACCCGGCATCCACCGCCGCCGGCGGGCAAGGTCATGGTCTACGGCGCGGGCGCGCTCGGCACGTGTGCGGTTGCGGTGCTGCGCGCGCTGTATCCGGACGTCGAGGTGCTGGTCGTAGCGCGCTTCGACGCCCAGGCCGACATGGCGCGCAAGCTCGGCGCCACGGTGATCGGGCACACCCCCGCCTTGCGCGTCATCGAGGAAGCGGCCGCCTGGTCGGGCGGCGTGCTGCGCGACAGCGACGGGTTGCCGATGGCGTTCCCGGGCGGCATCGATGTCGTCTACGACACCGTGGGCAAGCAGGAGACGTTCGAGGTGTCGACGCGAGTCCTCAAGGCGCGCGGCACATTGGTAAAGGCTGGGGTGCACGGGCCGACCTGGTGGGAGGACACGCCGCTGTACTTCAAAGAGATCTCGATGGTCGGCTCGAACGCGTTCGGGTTCGAGGAGGTCGACGGCGTGCGCAAGCACGGCATCGCGCATTACCTCGACCTGGTCGCCGACGGGCGCGTCGACCTCAATGGCATGCTCACCCACACGTTCCGGCTCGACGACTGGCGCGAAGCGTTCACCGCCCTCGCCACCCAGGACCAGTCCGGCGCCATCAAGGTGGCCTTTGAGTTCCGGGACGTGTAGGCCGTGAGGAGGCATGAGGCCGTGAGCGGAGCGAGGGACGAGTGGAGCGAACTGGCGATGAGAAAGCGCGCCGAAGGCGCACCAAGCGGGGCGGCGGGTGGGGTCGGGGGGCGGGAATCCTCCCTGGTCGCGCCGAAGGCGCCGCTCGGATGGTGAGTCGTGACCCAGCAAGCAAGGTCGTACTCGTTGATGTGTCGGAGCGGGTCGCGGTCATCACACTCAACCGGCCCGACCAGCGCAACGCGTTGAACCGGGCGGTGCGGCGGGCGTTACCGGCGGCGATCACCCGGTGCGACGACGATGACGCCGTCGACGTGATGATCCTCACCGGCACGGATCCCGCGTTCTGCGCGGGGGTCGACCTGAAGGAGTTCGGCGCCGGCGAGGTGGAACAAGGCGAGGGCTTCGCCGAGGTCGGAGAGGAGATGCAGGCGGAGCCGACCGGAGGGGAGGTGCAGCCGGAGTCGACCAATCGAAATCGGCGTGGGAGTTTTCGGGGCGCGCTCCCGCCGCACACCAAGCCGTTGATCGGCGCGGTCAACGGAGTCGCGGTGACCGGCGGCTTCGAAGTCGCGTTGAACTGCGACTTCCTGATCGCATCCGAGCGGGCGCGGTTCTCGGACACGCACGCCCGCGTCGGCGTCATGCCGGGCTGGGGGCTGACCGTGCTGCTCGCCCAGCGCGTCGGTGTGGCACGGGCGAGGCAGATGAGTGTCACCGGCAACTACATCGACGCGCAGAAGGCGTACGACTGGGGCCTCGTGAACGAGGTCGTTCCGCACGAGGAGCTCTTGCCGTACTGCCGTGCGCTCGGGGCCGACATCGTCTCGAACGATCAGCTCGGTGTGCGCCGCATGCTCCAGACATACAACGAGGTCACCGGCGGAACCGTCGATGACGGGTGGGAGATCGAAGCGCGGGTGAGTCGCGCATGGGAAGGCCCGGGATTCGACCCGGCGTCGATCGAAGCGCGCCGCATGAAGGTCGTCGAGCGAGGCCGCCAGCAGATTCAGTCGTGAAGGGTTGACGGCGGCCTACTGAAAACGTCATTCTCACTCGAGCATGGCGGCCCCGACCCAGACCGACGAGAAGCGCGCGCTGATGGACGCCGGGCTGGCAGTACTGCGGCGCCGCGGGTCGGAGGGTTGCACCGTCGCTGACGTTCTGGCCGAGGCCGGCCTGTCCACCCGCGCGTTCTACCGGCACTTCGCATCGAAGGATGAGCTGGTACTCGCGATTTACGCACGAGATGCGCAGCCCGCGCAGGCGCGGCTGCGAGAGCGACTCATTGCGGCTGGGTCTCCCCGCGCCGCGTTCGAGGTGTGGATCGACGAGACGCTCGCGCTCGGCTTCGAGGCGCGGCGGGCCCGGCGCACGCGCCCACTTGCCAAGGAAGGGTTGCGGCTGCAGGCGCAGTTCCCGCGCGAGTTCGCGGAGATGGAAGCGGGGGTGATCGATCCGCTCGTCGACGTGTTGCGTGCGTTCCCCGGCGCCGATCCCGAGCGTGACGCACGGTCGATTCACGCGGTCGCGTGGGCGCTCGTCGAAGAGCGGTTCGCGGGCGGCACGCTGACACGCGAGGAAGCGAAGGCACATGTCCTTCGCTTCTGTCTCCAGGCCGTCGGAGAGGCGCCGTGAATCTGCCGCCGGTCGACCAGGCCTACTACGTGCCGGAAATCGAAATGATGCCGCGCGCCGACATCGAGGCGATGCAGCTCGAGCGATTGCTCGAGATCGTGCCGCACGCGTACGAGAAGTCGACGTTGGTACGCAGCACGTGGGAAGCCGCCGGCGTCCATCCCCGCGACATCCGCAGCTTCGACGACTTTCGCGAACGCGTACCGTTCATCGACAAGGACGCGGTGCGCCGCTTCCGTGACGAGCACCGCGACCCGTTCGGCGGTGTGTTGTGCGTGCCGCCGTCGGCATTGACCGGCGTCAGCTCGACATCGGGCACGACCGGCGACCCGACGCTCGTGCCCGAGCAGTGGGGCGCGGCGTCGGGTCCGCCTTCGATCATCACGCGTGACCTCTGGGGCTGGGGTGTGCGACCGGGTGACTACGTCGCGCTCGTGCTGTTCACCTTTCGCGGGCCGACGTATGGACTCTTTCAAGGCTCGCTCGGGACGACGCCGATCCTCATCGACTTCGACGCGGACGAGATGGAGCGGTTCTGCGAGCTGTCGCTCGAGTACCGGCCGACCGCGGTCTACAACTTCGGGTCGGTGCTGATCAACGCGGTGAAAGACGCGTGCGCGACCGACGCGGCTTCGATCCGCACGATGTCTTCGCGTCCTACAAGGGCGTGACGTTCGCGGGCGAGCCGCTCTCGCCACGCGCCCGTGCGCTCGCGGAGAGCTGGGGCATCGAACTCTTCGAGCACGGCAACGTCGGCGACGTCACGGGTTCGTTCGAGTGCCGCGAGCACGACGGGCTCCACTTCTGGGAGGACACCGTGCTCGTCGAGGGCGTCGACGACGACGGCGATCGGTGTGAGCTCGTCGCGACTTCACTCACGAACAAGGTCGCGCCGCTCATTCGCTACCGCTCCGACGACATCGTGCGGTTGAGCACCGAGCCGTGCCCGTGCGGCCGCACGCACGCGCGCATGTGGTCGCTCGGCCGGAAGAGCGACGAGATCATCGTCGAGGGGCGGTCGGTGTTGCCCACCGACGTGTGGGCGGCGGTGGAGACCGTCGATGCATGTGCGATGGGCCTGTTCCAAGTGATCCGCCCCGCGCGCGGTGGACCGCCTGCAGCTCCGGGTCGGATACGCCGCAGGCGCCGAGCAGCGCCTCGATGGGGTGCGCGACGAGGTCCGGGCCGCGGTGGGCGACGCCGTCGGTGTGGTACCCGACGTCGAGCTCGTGCCGAACGCCGCGCTGCTTCGCCTCGGCCCGCCGCACAAGATCCCGCGCGTGGCTCGGCGATGACCGCGGCGACGGATGCGCTGTGGGGCGTGGGTTCATACATCGACGCGACGGGCCGGCGCGTGCCGTGGCGCATCTCGCACGACGAGATCGGCCGCGACATCGGCGCCGCGACCAAGGTGCTGTCCGAGCTCAGCGTGAGCGGCAAGGGCGTGCTCTGGTGTTCGATGCTGTCGCAGGCCGGTCAGTTCTGGCCGTACGTGTGCGGCACGTTCCTCGCCGGCGCGCGTCTGTCGTGCGCAGACGCGACCACGGGCGAGGCCGTGCGCGTCGCGATGTTCCTGCGATTGATGGAGTACGACGCGGTCCTCGGGGTCAACGGCGCGATCCTCGACGGGTTCGACGAGATGGGTCGGCGGTACGACGACGTGTTTGCGAGTGTTCGTCTCGTCGGCGCCGTCCCGGGTGCGTACGAGCGGTTGGTGGCCACGGGCATCGCGCCCACGCGCTTTGTGTTGTGCGGCCCGGCCGTTGCGATCGGTCGCGTTCCGGGCGGTCCTGCGTTCGTCGCGAGTGACGAATGGGAGCTGGCGGCCGACGGCGACCGGATCTGTGTGCAGCGCGCGCCGGGCACGCGCGCAGGAGTTCGTGCGCACACCCACGGGTGTGCGCGGTGAGATCGTGGACGGAGGAGTGTCGTGGTGACCAAGCGCTCATTGATCAGCGCGGACAATCATGTGTTCGAGCCGGTCACGTTGTGGCAGGAGCGACTGCCCACGCGTTTTCGCGACCGGGGCCCGCGCGTCGAGCAACGTGACGAGTGGATCGTGATGGCGATCGAGGGGATGCCCGATCGCAAGCTCACCCGGGTGAACGGTGCGAGTGGCCGCAGCGAGGGTCACGAACGGGCGGGGGGATCCGACCTCGACGAGCGCTTGCGCGACATGGCGCTTGACGGTGTCGTGGCGGAAGTCATCTATCCCACGTTCGGGTTGTTCATCGACATGATCCCGGCCGCCGACCTCCAGATGGCATGTGCGCGGGTCTACAACGACTGGCTTGCCGAGTCGTTCCTGGCCCGTCCGGACGTGTTCATTCCCGCGGCCGTGGTCCCGGTACGCGACGTCGCGTCGGCCGTGGAGGAGGTCGCACGCGTTGCGGGGCTCGGGTTCAAGGCCGCGATGATCCCGACGTCGCCGCCCGTCGACCTGCCGTACAACCGCCCCGACTACGACGCGCTGTGGCAGATCGCGAGCGACGCCGCGATGCCACTCTCGCTGCACACCGGTACGGGCGCACTCCCGCAACACGAGCGCGGGCCGGGTGGCGCGGTCATCAACTACGCCAAGGTCGGACTGCTGTCGGCCGAAACGCTCTGTTATTTCTGCGCGTCGGGCGCGCTCGAGCGGTTCCCGCGGCTGAAGCTCGTGTTCGTCGAGACCGGCGCCGGTTGGTACGCGTACTGCTGCGAGCGGATGGACGAGGCGTTCGAGGAGCACCAGCAGTGGGTGAACCCGAAGCTCGCCGCGCCCCCAAGTCACTACGCCAAGACGCAATGTCACGTGACGCTCGGCGCGGACCGGGCGCCGCTGCTCACGCGCGAGATCACCGGTGTCGAGCCGCTGCTCTGGGCGAGCGACTACCCGCATCCCGAAGGCACGTTCCCCCACAGCCAGGAAGTCGTCGAGCGCATCTTCGCGGGCGTGCCCGAACCCGAGATGCAAGCAATCGTCGGCGGCAACGCCGCGAGGTTGTACCAGGTTCCGCTGCCATCTGTTGGCAGCGAAACCCGCGCATAGCGCGGTTTCTGCTGCCAACTGTTGGAGGGATTTCGTGACGTTGAAGGACAAGACCGCGATCGTGGGGGTGGGCGCGACGCCCTACTACCGGCGCGGGGAGTCGCTGCCGCAGCTGCCGATGGAGCTCGCCGGCAAGGCAGTGCTCGCGGCACTCGACGATGCTGGTCTCACCGCGGACAACCTCGACGGGTTCGCGCTCTACAGCATGGGCTTCGACACGTCGCTGTTCGCGCAGTGGCTCGGTGTGCCCGATGTGCGCTTCACCGCGATGCTCACGGGCGGCGGCGGCGGTGCCGCCGGGTCGGTCGGGCTCGCGGCGGCCGCGATCGTGAGCGGCATGGCCGAGTGCGTGGTCTCGGTCATGACGTTGCAGCAGGCCGCGAGCCGGTTCGGTGCGTCGTTCGCACCGCGCGGTGCGAAGGGCGCGGTCGTACAGCGCGCCGCCGTCACCGGAAGGCAACTTCATACAGCCGTCGGGACTGATGGCGCCGGGACAGATGTTCGCCGTGCTCGCGCAACGTCACATGCACTTGTACGGCACGACGCGTGAGCACTTGTGCGAGGTCGCGGTCTCGACGCGGAACAACGCCATCCGCCGTCCCACTGCGCTGATGAAGGAACCGCTCACGCGCGACGAGTACTTCGCAGCGCGCATGATCTCCGATCCGCTCTGCCTCTTCGACTTCTGCCTCGAATGCGACGGCGCGGTCGCGGTCGTCACGACGAGCGCGGAGCGGGCTCGCGATCTTCGGCACCCGCCGGTGTATGTCATGGCGTCGGCCAACGGCGGCCACGGGCGGTGGGGGCAGGCGATCACGTGGATGGGCATGCCCGACGACGAGTTCACGTCGTCGGGGCACCGGCCGGTCGCGCAACATCTGTACGAGATGGCGGGAGTGACGCCGCGGGACGTCGACGTGGCGTTGCTGTACGACCACTTCAGCCCGATGGTGATCATGCAACTCGAGGACTACGGCTTCTGCAAGGTCGGCGACGGCGGCCCGTTCGTCGGCGACGGCAACATCCGCTGGCCCGACGGATCGCTGCCGGTGAACACGCACGGGGGCAACCTCTCCGAGGCGTACATCATCGGGATGACGCACGTGATGGAAGCCGTCGAACAGCTACGCGGCACCGCCGTCAACCAGGTCGACGGCGCGGAGATCGCGCTCGTGACCGGTGGACCGGCATCGATCCCGGTGTCGTCGCTGATGTTGCGGAGTTCCCGATGAAGGGTGTGCCGCCGGGCGACGTGATCAACCTGACGCCGAGCCCGTCGACCGAGCCGTTCTGGGCGGCGGCTGCCGAGCACCGCCTCGTCGTGCCGCGTTGTACCGCGTGCGGCACGTTTCGCATGCCGCCGTCGCCGTTCTGCTGGAAGTGCCGCGCGCAGGATGTCGACTGGGTCGACCACGACGGCAACGGCACCGTGTACTCGTACACGGTGATCCGGCACGCAGTGATCCCGCAGGTGCGCGATGCACTGCCGTTCGTCGCGGCCGTCGTCGAGCTCCCGCAGACGAACGGGTGCCGGCTGGTCGCGAACATCGTCGACTGCGAACCCGAAGATGTGCGCATCGGGGCGCCGGTGACGATCGACTGGTACGACGTACGCGACGGCACAACGATCCCGGTCTTCCGGTTGTGAGCACGCGGCGCCGGTCGCTGGCCGACGTGTTGCGTTCGCACGCCCGGGCTCGGCCGGACGCGCTCGCGTTCGTGGACGGCGACGTGCGGCTCACGTGGCACACCGCCGACGAACGCGTCGCCCGCGTTGCGCACGCACTTCGAGCTGCCGGCGTCGGAACGGGCGATCGCGTGTTGTGGCTCGGTCAGAACTCGTTTCGCCTGCAGGAGCTGCTGCTCGCGTGCTGCAAGCTCGGCGCGATGTTCTGCCCTGCGAACTGGAGGCAGCAACCGAGCGAGCTCGCGTTCGTCATCGACGATCTGCAGCCGACCCTCGTCGTCTGGCAAGACGAAGAGGTCGGCGCGACGGTGCAGGCCGGTCGCGACGCCGCAACGGATGCTGCCGCGCGCTGGATCGGCCACGACACCGGCGAGTATGAAGCGTGGCTCGAAAACGTTCCGGCCGGCGCACCTGACCCCGACGCGGACGACGACGCGGCGCCGCTCTTGTTGATCTACACGGCTGCGTTCGACGGACGGCCGAACGCAGCGATGTTGTCGTCGCGCGCGCTCGTCGCCCAGGGCCTGCTGATGGCGCCGTGGTCGGGGATCGATGCGACCTACGTGTTCTTGAACTCGGGCCCGCTTTTCCACATCGGAACGTTCATGCCGAACCTCTCGACGTTCGTGAGCGGCGGCACCAACGTGTTCCTCCGCCGCTCGGATGGCGAAGCGCTGTGTGCCGCAATCGAACGCGACCACTGCACCGGCGGCTTCGTCGTCGGCCCGATGGTCGACGCGATCGTTGACGCCAACACAGAAAACACCTACGACCTCTCGTCGTTTCGCGGCAAGCGGGGCAACCCAGCGTTCGATGCGTGTGTGCAGCGCGACGAGAGCCCGTGGGGCCGGCACGCCGGTGGATACGGCCAGACCGAAGTCATGGGGATGGCAACCTTCAACCTGCTCGGTGTCGGCGCGACGGGGACGCACGGCCGTCCGTCGCCGCTCGTGGACGTGCGCATCGTCGATGCCGACGATGATGAAGTGCCGGCGGGCACGGTGGGGGAGATCGCGATCCGCGGACTGACGGTGATGTGCGGCTACTGGAATCGCCCGGAGCTGAACGAACAGCGGGCGCGCAACGGATGGCATCACACCAACGATCTCGGACGATTCGAAGCCGACGGCTCGTTCACATTCGTGGGTCCGAAGACGCGCATGCTGAAGTCGGCGGCCGAGAACATCTATCCGATCGAGGTCGAGAACTGCCTGAAGGAGCATCCGGCCGTCGAGGACTGCGCGGTGATCGGCGTGCCCGACGACACGTGGGTCCAGGCGGTCAAGGCCATCGTCGTCTTGCGCGCCGGGTGCGCGCCACGCCCGACGAGCTGATCGCGCATTGCAAGCAGCGCATCGCGTCATACAAGAAGCCTCGCTCGGTCGAGTTCGCCGACACGATTCCGCGTGCGGGCTTCACACCTGACTACGACGCGCTCGACGCGCGCTACGGAGGAGGCGGCTATCCGGGCGGGACCACGAGGAGCGTTTGACCGCTGTCGGACAATCGCGCCTTAGGTCAGCAGTTCGGGTTCGTGCTCGGTGATGAGCATCACGTCCTGGCGTACCGCGCTCGTGTCGGAAACCTCCAGCGCGCACGTGGTTCCGGCGACGAGCACGAAGTCGTCTTCCCATGGCTCGACGCCTCGTCCGACGCCGTACACCACGGCTTCGCGGGCACGTAGCTCACCCGCGGTTGACCCGGCCCGGCACGCGGCGAGGAGCGGGGGCCGGCGTTCGGGTGGCGGCTGCTCGGCGACATCGTCACCGCTGCCGATCCGATACGTGCGGGCAAGCGATGCCTCCCAACCGTCTCGCAGCGCGCCGGCGCGCAGCACAATGAGCTCGCGCTCGGCGAGGATGCGCTCGGGTGAGAGCCACGTCGACGCGTTCTTGCCGAGCGGTGCTGCCACCGCCTCGTACGCCGGCGTCGTCACACCGAAGGACGCGAAGACTTCCGAGCACACACCGCGCAAGGTGCGCGGTCGCACACCGGGCCGAAGAACGTCGACCATTGCCGCCAGGCCGGCCGTCGCGACCTCGGCTGCGGCGCGTACTCCCGCCAACCGCTCGGGATCGGGAATCGACCACAGCTCGGTGAGCACCGGTGCCGCGTCCACGAGCTCGGCTGCGGGTGCGACCGTGGACACCAGGGTGTGCATCATCGGGGTCATGCCGTCGACCGCGACGCGCTCGAGCCTGCGCCACGCCCGGAATCGCGGCGAGGGTTGCGATCAACCTCTCCGGGTTCCACGTGATGCCGTACAGCCGCTCTACCGGGAAGCCGTCGGGCACGGCGTCGTCGCTGTTCGAGAGCACGTGTACCGCCGCGCGGTCGCGCACGACGACACAACCAGGAGCGAACGCGCGCGTCCCGCGACCCACAGGCGCTTGGCGCCCGCGACGGTGCGTGCGTTCGCTTCCCGTCCGAGCATCATCACGTCGATGTCGCGTCGCGCCATCGCATCGAGCGCCGGGTCGAGCATCATCTCTTCACGCGCCGGCTCCGTCGAGCTCTGCCCGCGACGACAGCCACGCGTAACCGTCGTCGGTGACCGCGATGATCTCCTCCGACCGGTGCCCGGCGTTGCCGTCCTCCCAGATGACGGGCTCGAGGACCAGCACCATGCCCGGTGCCAGCACGAGCGACTCGTCGAACGCGTCACCGAGATCGGTGCCGACGAACGGCATCTCGGCGCTGTCGGTCCCCAACCCGTGTGCCAGGTAGAAGTACGAGAGCCACGGCCGTTCGCCGTGGTGCTTTCCGGCCGCGCGGACGAGATCAGCGGCGGTCGCGCCCGGTCGCACGATCGGCAGCACATGATCGACGACGTCTCTCCAGCGCGCGAACTGCACGCGCGCGCGATCGTCGGGCTCCCCGCCGATGATCCACGTCGCGCCGAAGTCCGACGCGTAGCCATAGAGGTTGATGCCGCTGTCGACCCACATGACGTCGCCGGCTGCGAGCTCTCGGGGTCGCGTCGGGAGCGGAAACACCGGTTCGCCGGTCACCGAGTGCGGGCCGTCGGCGATCGACTTCGGCATCACCTGGAACACCGGGTCGACCGTATTCGCGTGGGCGCCGAGCTCGGCGATCGCGCGCAGGAACGCACCCGAGAGATCGGTCGCGCGTGCGCCCGGCATCGCGAGCGGTCGGACCTCGCGGATCGCGCGCTCGTTGAGTGCCTGCGACTGACGGATGCACTCCAGCTCGTCGAGCGTCTTCATGAGCTTGGCCGGAGCGAGCACCGCGCTCGCGTCCACCGGGCTCCGGTCGCGCACGGCTTCCCAGAGCGGGAACGGCGCGTCGTCGAGCGCCAGCACACCACTCGGGAGCGTCCGGGCGAGCTCGGCGGCGCCGTCGCGCGCTTCGACCTCGATCGCCGGATGCAGGCAATCGTCGGGCAAGCCGGGAGGTGCGCCTTCGGGAAACTCGGTGTGGAGGCGCGGCCACTCGGCGTCGCGTTCGAACACGATGACCGGTCGCCACCAGCCGGCGCGAACGTGGTCGGCGGCAGGTGCCCGCGCGCCGGTTGCATACGACACGTTGTTCTGCGCGCAGCACAACAGCACGTCGACGCCCGCCGCGTGCATCGCGGTGCGGAGCTTCTCGATGCGCTCACGTCGCATGCGCGCGAGATCCAGCGTGCACAACGGCGCGGTCACGGGCGCCAACGCTAGGCGAGAATTCTCTTACAGCGCGGGTCGAGGACCTGTGTCGCATTCCTCGACGGTGGTGTAGCGCGAGATATGCACACCCGGCGGCCAGGCGCCCGGCTCGAGACCGGCTTTGCTCCAGAGCGCGGCGAGGAATTCATCGCGGTCGCGCACCTTCGGCCACACCGACGGCAACAGGGTTGCCCGGTATGTGTTGCCGGTCTCGACGGTCAGTCCGTCGACACCCGGTTGCACGCGTGCCCGCAGTTCCGCGAACGAACCCGCGTTGAGCGGTGTCGACGCCGACAGCACCGACACTTTCACCGCCATCTCGGGAAAGTCGACACGCGTCACGGGAGGGACGCGCGGATCGTCGAACGCCGCCGCGAGCGCGTGCTCGGCAACATCGATCGCGAGTGGTTGGCGTGCTCGGAGCGTGCCGACACACCCGAGCAGCCGCTCGTCGCGTTCGAGGGTGACGAAGGTCGCGGCGAGCTCGCACAGCGGACCGTCGAGGCCGTCGAGCGCAGGCGCACGGCGGACGCCGTCGGTGAGCGCGACCGCGATTGTGTCGACGGCGATTGCGCAGAGTGCACTCATGACGACTTGACGGTTCTCGGATTCGCCACCACTGAGGGCGGCTCCGCCGCCGTCCAGGGCCGCGACTTCTCGGAGAGTGCGAACGCGCCGTAGCCGACGACGCGGTCGGTCGGTCCCGCGGTGTCGCCCGACGACCGGAGATCGAGCAACTCCGGCGCGAGCTCCCGTTCGCGCGCGACTTCGAGCAGACCGCGCAGCGGGTACGCGCCGCACGCGTCCGAGGGCCCGATCGCGTCGGACGCACATGCGACGATCGCGGCTGCTGTACCTGCGTCATGCTTGGCCGCGGACTCGTGCTCTTCGTAGTGCGAGAGATCGGACGACACCAGCACCACGGTCTCCGGGCCGCCCCAGACCGCATCGATGACGCCCGCGACAACGGCAGGCGAGCAGTGGCCGACGACGATCGGTACGAGCGTGAACGAAGGCAACACGCGTTGCAGGAACGGCAACTGGACCTCGAGGCTGTGCTCGCCGCGTGAGGCCGGTCGTCGACGATGACCCCGGGCAGTTCGGCGAGGACGGTGCGCGCAACGGTATCAACCGGAACGTCGCCGAGCGGTGTGCGGAACGCGTCGGCGCGGGGGAGCGCGCACCCGTCGAAGGCGACGTAATGCGCGGGTCCGAGCAACACGACGCGTGTGATCTCGTGCCGGGCGGGCAGCAGTGTCGCGTACGCGGTCGCGGCGATCGGGCCCGAGTACACGTAGCCCGCGTGGGGCACGACGAGCGCCTTGGGCGATGTCGCGACCCGCGCAGCTGCGGTGAGGAGCTCGTCGACGGTTGCCGCGAGCTCTTCAGGTTCGGCGGGATAGAACAACCCGGCGACCGCAGGCGGACGCGTGGTCATCGGCCCGACCCGAAGGCGGCGAGCCGTATCGGTTGCCGGCGGGCCCCCCACGTTCCCGGGGGACCGTCGAACCGGCCGGGGAGGCGCGTCCCGCACGACGTGCAATCTCCGTTCTCGGTGAGCGCATAGGCACCGAGCACGTACCAGTCGCGTTCGACAACGAGTGCACCGCACCCGGGGCACCACGTGCTCCCGCCGGCGCGGTCGTGCACGTTGCCCGTATACGCGTGGTGTACGCCGTTCGCGAGTGCGATGTCGCGTGCGCGTGTGAGCGTCGACGGCGGCGTCGGCGCGACGTCGAGCATCTTGAAGTCCGGATGGAAGGCCGTGAAATGCATCGGCACGTCCGGTCCGAGATGGTCGACGACCCATCTGATCATCGCATCGAGTTCGTCGTCACCGTCGTTCTTGCCCGGGATGAGGAGCGTTGTCGTCTCGACCCACACGTCGGTGTCGTGAACGAGATACTCGAGGGTGTCGAGCACGTCCTGCAGGTGTCCGCCACACACGTGACGATAGAAGTCCTCGGTGAAGCCCTTGAGGTCGACGTTGGCGGCATCGATATGCGCGTACATCTCGCGACGGGGCTCGGGGCAGATGTAGCCGGCGGTGACTGCGACCGCGGCGATGTCCGCCGCCCGGCACGCGTCGGCGACGTCGATCGCGTACTCCATGAAGATCGTCGGGTCGTTGTAGGTGAACGCGACGCTGCGGCAGCCGAGCTCCTTGGCGGCGCGGGCGATCGTGGCCGGCGATGCGCCGTCGGCGAGCGTGTCGATCTCCTTGGACTTTGAGATGTCCCAGTTCTGGCAGAAACGACAGGCGAGATTGCAGCCCGCAGTGCCGAACGAAAGCACCGAGCTGCCGGGCAGGAAGTGATTGAGCGGCTTCTTCTCGATCGGATCGACACAGAAACCACTCGACCGGCCGTACGTGGTGAGCACAACCTCGTCGTTCTCGCCGCCGCGTACGAAGCACACGCCCCGTTGGCCTTCGTGGAGCTTGCACGCGCGCGGACAGACGTCGCACTGCACCCGGCCGTCGGGCAGGCGGTGCCAATACTTCGTGGGGAACGCCGAGGTGTCCGTCATGCCGGCCTCCAGTGTCGCGCCGGCGCCGGCCGGTTCAAGTACCGGACATCCGTTCGATATTTATGGGTCGACTCCGCGCTCCGCTCCCCTTCGGTCGCTGCGCTGTCGTCTCGATGTCTGCAAATAGACGCCAACCTGCCCGATGAGCCCATCCACGACGTCGAACACCACAACCTCGTCGGTACGGAGGCGGTCGGCCCCGTCGTCCACGGTTTCGCTGAGCTCGACCGCGACCGTGCCACCGGTCGCGGTCATCCGTTCGACCGCCAGCTCGTAGCCGGAGAGCGCGGTGATCGTCGCTTCCAGGAATGCCGTGTACGCCTCGCGGCCGTCGCACACGTCGCGGTACGGGCCCATTCGATGCACGTCGCTCGCGAGCGTGCTCGCCAGCCCCGACCAGTCGTGTGCGGCGAGCGCGGCGAGGTAGCGCTGCACGACGTCGCGTGCGAGTGCCTCGTCGAGCATTCGGCGGGCGCCGGGCGTCAACGGTACGTCTGCGATCAACGCGAGCCCGTTAGAGCTCATCTTGTGTGCGGTCTTGACGATCACACGCTGCAAAGTGTCGGCGTCGAGTCGCGCGGCAACGTCGACGAGCTGCGTCTCGAGGAACACGAGGCACAACGCATCTTCGAGCACCTGGGCATCGGCATCGCTGCCCAGACCGTCCTTTCGCACCAAAGCTTGCACGCGCGCGATCGTGGGGGGTTCGTAGCCGACGGCTTCGAGAAGCGCGCCGAGCTCGCGTGCATGTTGCTCGTGCAGTGCCTTGCGCCAGCGCAAGTAACCGGCGCGGCCGGCGGGAAAGGTTGCGCGCGGTGACGTCCAGCGCCGGAAGTGATGGCCGCGTGCCGCGAGCACCAGCGCGTCGTCGGGCTCGGGATGCAGACGCCGTACCCACCCACTCACGAGCTCGGCGTGCACGATCTCCTTCGGGCCGGTGCGATCGCGCACGGTCACGATCGTCGGGTCCTCCGCATTCGCGGCGTCGATCGCGGCGAGCGCGCGGTGCAGCCGGTCGGTCACCGTGTCAGGCTACGCCGTCCGATTTGCGGAGATGCGCAGCTCGAATCTGGGTACACCCGTCCCATGCTTTCCGCTCGTACGCTCGCCGAAGAGATCGAACGCGGTCCCGTACCCGTTGAGCGCGTGCTCGAGATCATGCGCGCTCTGCTCGAGCCGCTCGCGGCCGCACACGATCGCGGCGAAGTCGGACTCGTGTTGTCGTCCGCCCCGTCCGCCGATCTGGCGTATCTCGCACCTGAGTGTCTCGACGGCGAACCAGCGACCGTTCGCAGCGAGCTCTACGCCGTCGGCGTGATGTGCTACGAGGCACTCACCGGGTCTCGCCCCTTCGAGGGTGACGCGGTCGAGGTCGCGTACGCGGCGCGTCACGCAACGCTGCGCCCGATCCGTGCGCTGCGGCCCGACGTGCCGGCCGACCTCGCGGCCGTTGTCGGACGCGCGATGGCTCGCCTTCCCGACGACCGCTTTTCATCGGCGTCGGAGCTCGCGGACGCGCTCGAGGATTCGTCGGTTGCGCGCGAGCCCATGGACGCGGTCGACGAGACGGTGCCCGTCGACGTCAGCGCTGCGAGCTCACCGAGGCGCATGCTCGGCGTCCGCCGGCGCGCGGCAACGGGATCGCATCGCTCGCGCCCGGGGGACTGACGTCGCGGCTCAGCCCAAATGTGCGGCGAACCACGAGAGGGTGCGCGACCACGCGTCCTGGGCGGCGTCAGACCGGTAGTCCGGCCGCTGGTCGCAGTGAAAACCGTGGCCGGCTTCGGGGTACCGCACGATGTCGGTCTCGACGGTCGCGGCCTGGAACGCGGTCCGGAGCTGCTCGACGTCGTCGACGGGAATCGACGCATCCTGGTCGCCGAACAAGCCGAGCCACGGCGTTTGCAGCTTGGCCGCGTCCGCGGCGAGCGGCGGGAACTGCGGGAACCGGCCGGTCACGATGCCGCCCCCGTAGAAGCCGACCGCGGCACCGAGCGCGTGACGCAGCGCGACCAGGAACGACACTCGTCCGCCGAAGCAGAACCCGACGATCCCGATGCTCCGATCGGAGAATCCAGCGCCGCGCAGATGGTCCAGCGCGGCGTCGATGTCGTTCAGGACCGACTCGTCACCGGAAACGTCCTTGAAGTACTCCATCACCTTCTCGAAATTCCCGTACTCGACGACGCAACCCGTGCCGGAGCGGTGGAACAAGTCCGGTGCAATCGCGGAGTAGCCCGCGTCCGCGAGGCGGCGAGTCACGTCCTCGATGTGGCCGTTCACGCCGAAGGCTTCCTGCACGACGATCACCGCGCCCCGGGGCTCGCCCGCGGGCTCGGCAACGTACGCCCGCATGGGGCCGTCTACGGTTTGGAGGGTCATGTCGCCGCTGGTCACGGCGGTGCACGCTAGCTCTCGGGCAGATGTGGGAACACTCCGACTCGGGGGGTCGTTCGCGACAACACTGATGGACGTGAAGCCCATGGCTGTGCTCGCGGTGTCGTTCGCCGCCGGTTCGATCCCCAGTTCGCAGATCGCCGCCCGGGTCAAGGCGGGCACCGACCTGCGCGCCGTGGGAACGGGCACCGTCTCGGGCACGAGCCTCTACCGCGTGGCCGGGTTCGTGCCGCTCGCAGTGTCGGGTTGTGCGGACATCGCCAAGGCGACGGCCGGCCCGCTGCTCGCGGGTCGCGACCGTCCGGTCTTGGCTGCAGTAGCAGGCGGCGCGGCGATTGCCGGACACAACTGGTCGCCGTTCCTCCGCGGCGCCGGCGGCCGCGGATTCGCGCCGGCGCTGGGTGCGCTCGGCGTGAACGCGTGGCCAGGCATCCCGCTGATGCTGGGCGGTTTGGTCGCGGGCAAGGCTGCCAAGCAGACCGGCCTGGGCGGGTTCGCGGCGCAGTGCGCGCTCGTTCCGTTGCTCGCGCGTACGCACGGCCGGCGCGGCGCGCTAGTGGGGGCGTGCGTGGTCGCGCCGATGTGGGCCAAGCGCGTGCTCGGCAACAGACGGCCCAAGCAGTGGACGCGCGGCATTGTCATGCACCGCCTGCTGTTCGACCGCGACGAGGGAGACGACCGGGACGAGGGAGACGCGTGAGCCGAGCGACCGCGAGCCGGAGGCGAGCAGCGAGGCGTGGCCCGAGCGGCCCGGCCCGCAGGGCCGAGAGCGGAGAACAGTGAGCCGGCCCGCGTTGTTGCGGGCCGGCGGGTTCCGCAAGCTGCTGATCGGTCAGGGCGTCTCGGCGCTCGGCGACTGGATGGGCACGTTCGCGTTCATGGCGCTCGTGTTCCAGCTGTCAGGTTCCGCGACCGCGGTCGGCGGCATCCTCGCGCTGCGGCTGCTGCCGGCCGCGATCGGCGGACCGCTCGCGGCCCGGGCCGCGTCTCGCTGGGACCGGCGCCGCACGATGGTCTCGATGGACGTCCTGCGCGCCGGCATGGTTGCGCTCGTGCCGTTCGTGCGCGGCCTCTGGTGGATCTATCTGTGGGCGTTCATGATCGAGGTCGGAAGCCTTGTGTTCCTTCCGGCACGCGACGCGTCGATCCCGGATCTTGTCGGCGACGACGAGCTCGAGCTTGCGAACGGACTGGTGCTCGGTTCGTCGTACGGCACGATTCCCCTCGGCGCGGCAGTCTTCGCGCTCGTCGCCGCGCTGCCGGGCAGTGACCTGTTCGGCCGTCCGCTGGCACTCGTGTTCTGGCTCGACGGGCTGTCGTACGTCATCTCGGCGTTGATGATCGCGCGCATCACGACACTGGCCCACGGCGTCGGACGCTCGAGTGACGCCGAGGTCGCGGTGCAGGAGCAGGCAAAGGTGCGGTTCCGTGACGCGTTCTCGATCCCGCTCGTGCGCGCGGTGTTGCCCGCAACGATCTCCGTCGCGCTCGGGTTGGGCGCGCTGTTCTCGCTCGGCATCGACTTCGTGCGCACGGTGCTGCACGCGAGCGACGCCCAGTTCGGAGTACTGGTCGCGCTCTTCGGTGTCGGCGCGGCCGGCGGATTGGTGTTGATGCAGCGCTTGCCCCATCTCGACCGTCTCCGCTCGACGCAGCTCGGCGTGGCCGCGCTCGGCTGCATCGTCGCGTTCTTCAGCCTCGCGCCCGCGATCGGACTCGCGTTCGTCGGTGCCGTGATGTTCGGTGCGGCCGCCGCGTGGACGCTGGCGTCGGGCATGGGCGCGCTCCAGTCGGAGCTCGACGGCCAGGAGCGCATCCTCGCATTCGCGGTGTTCCACATCGTGATCCGCTCCGGTCTCGCGGCGGCGGCAATCGGCGCGGGCGCGGCGGGGGAGCTCGTCGGCAAGGTGCGCTGGCCGGTCGTGGGAACACTGGAGCCGTCTCGGCTCGTGCTCCTGTGTTCCGGCATCCTCGTGTTCCTTGCGGCGTCGCGCGTCCGGCTGAGCGCCACTCGCACCGCGCCCACGCCGGAACGGCCGGCGTCCGCGCCGGAGCGCCCGGCGGCGGAGGGTCCGCAGCCGGAGGGAGTCTGATGGCGGTCGCGATCGTCACCGATAGTGCGGCTGCGCTCCCGCCCGAGATCGCGCGCGAACACGCGATCACGATCGTGCCGATGTGGCTGACCGTCGGCGGTACCGCCATGCACGAGGAGGACGTGCCGATCGGGGACCTCGTGGCGCACGACGACGTGACGACGTCGGGGCCGACACCGGGTGAGTTCGAAGCCGCGGTCAAAGAGCGAGAGCGGGCGACCGACGACGGGGTGCTCGTCCTCACCATCGCGTCGACGATGAGCAGCACGTACGAAGCAGCAGTCGTCGGCGCGCGGGCGGCCGGCGGTTCGGTGCGCGTCGTCGACACGACAACCGCGGCCGGCGCGCAGGCGCTCGTCGTGCTCGCGGCCGCCGACGCCGCCGAACGGGGCGCCCCGCTGGAGGACGTCGAGCGCGCAGCCCGCACGGCGATCGCGCAAGTTCGGCTGATCGCGACCGTTCCGAGCCTCGATCACCTCGTACGCAGTGGCCGCGTTCCCAACATCGCCGGGTGGGCGGGCCGGCGCCTCGGCATCGCGCCGCTCTTCGAGTTCCGCGACGGCGGCGCACACCCACTGCGCCCTGCCCTCGGCATGCCCGCCGCGCTCGACCGCATCGTGTCGCGTTGGCGCCGTGATCGCACCCCCGGTGCGCGCCTGCACGTCGCGGCGCTGCACGCCGAAGCTGAGGCCGACGCGTCAGCCTTGCTTGTGCGCGTGCAAGCGGAGAGCGACCCGGCGACGGCGTTCGTCGGCCCGTTCGGCAAGGTGATGGTCGCCCACACCGGTCCCGGGCTGGTCGGGCTCGCCTGGCGCTGGGAACCGACGGAGCACCAGTAGCTGAAGAAGCTCGCGACGCGTCTCAAGAAGCCGAGCTGAGCTCGTGGGCGAGGGCCCACTCGACCGCTTCTCGCACCGCTTCGAGCGCGATCGGCTCGAACGCGTGGCCCATCCCGCGTACGACGACCAGCTGGCGCGGCTCGGGGTCGCGTCCCACAGGCGGGCAGCGTCGCGCACCGCGATGAACCGATCGTCGGTGCCGTGGATGAAAGTGATCGGTACGGTCAGCAGGGGTGCGAGCTCGATCGGCGGCGCGGGATTGGTCCACTGGTCCGCGATGCGCACGCCGCAGAGGCGGTGTGTGGCGCGCCGGCCGACGCGCGTGCGGGTCATCGCCGCGGCGAGGACGCCGCGGACGTTGCGAGGCAGACGCCAGGCCGCGGGGCACGACACCGTGACGACCCCGGTGAGCTCGGCATCGGTCACCGCGTACCGGAGCGCCGCGATCGCGCCCATCGACGCGCCGACGAGGATGACGCGCGGCGTGCGCTCCCGGGCGAGGCCGACGGCCGCCTCGACGTCGTGCTGCTCGTGATCGCCAAGCGTCGACTCGCCCGGCGAATCGCCGTGGCCGCGGGCGTCGTAGGTGATCACGTCGAGGTCGTCGGCGTGCAGCGCGTCGGCGAGGGCTTCGACGTTGGGGCAGGCCGCGGAGGCGCTGAACCCGTGCACGACAACGACCGCGGCGCGCGGCGTACCGGCTGCGAGACGGCAGTGGGCGACGAGCTCGAGGCCGTCGGTCGTGCGGAGCGTTCGGCGCGTCATGACGATGGTGTGACGCGTGCAGCCCGGCGCCACCCAGGGAGGTGTACGACGATGCCGTTGCGCGCCATGCTCCGCTTGAACCACAACGCCGAGGCCACGATCGCCGTGATCGTGACACTCGCCGACACAACGCTGCGCATCAGCACGAAGGTGCTGAGCGACTGGGAGAACAACAACCAAATCGTGATGCCCGCGTTCGCAGTTTGCACGAACGCCCAGAGCAGCGAGATCTGACGGAAGAACCGGCGCACGTGCGTGTTCGCGTGCATTTCGGTTGACAGGGGGCAGAAGTCGGCGGCGAGGCGAGCCGCGAGCGGGCGGTTGAGCGGCACCGAGAACAGGAACGCACCCGCAACGAGCATCGTCGCGAGCGACGGCTGCAGGAAGTACACAACGACCGAGTCGGCGAGGATCGCGATGATGGTCCGCGCGGTGAGCGTCAACGCGCCGAGCATGAGGATGCCGGGGATGCGACGGCGGGTACACGCGCGCACGAGGATGAGCGAGTACACCCACACCAGGCCGGCGGTCATCGCGCCCCACACGCCGAGCAGGCGCAGGAACACGAGGAACAAGACCAGCGGAATCAGGGTGCCTTCCATGAACCTCGGCGCTGCGTGGCGGAACACGGTGCGGAGGTCCGGGATCTCCATCTGCTCGGAGGTCATTGCTCCCTCATCGGCGCCGCAGGCGCGTCACTCAAGACCAGCCATTGCGGGGTCCGGGCAATGCCCTGATGATGACACCTTTTCCCGGGCAACGGGGGATCGACCCCTCAATGTTTTCCTGTGTCTTTCATGGGTCGGTCAGGCGGCTCAGGCCCGGCCTCGACAGCGGCGCGGGCGCTACCGTGCCGTCACCAGCCCAAACGGGAGGACGAAATGAGCTTCCGGGTCGTCGTTGACTTCGACAAATGCGAGAGCAACGCGCTGTGCATGGGTGTCGCGCCCGAGGTGTTCGAGGTGCGCGACGACGACTTCTTGTACGTGTTACAGGAGGAACCGCCCGACGAACTGCGCGGCGAAATGTGAAGAAGCCGCGCGCGTGTGCCCGAAACAGGCCATCACGATCGCCGATGCCTGACCCGATGGCCGGGTTGGACGGACTGACCGCCCTGGTCACGGGGGGCGGGAGCGGCATCGGGCTCGGGACGGCGCGCCGGTTCGCATCCGAAGGGGCGCACGTGACGATCGCGGGCCGCACCGAGAAACGGCTCGAGGAGGCTGCACAGGAGATCAGGAGGAGCGCAGCTCCCGGCGTGCGCGTGCAGCACGTGGTGGCCGACGTCACCGTCGAGAGCGACGTCGAACGGGCGGTCGACACCGCCGGCCCCAACGGTTCGCTCGACGTGCTGTTCGCATGCGCGGGCGGTTCGTTGCACGGCGGCCCCATCACGGCCTCGGACGCGAATGCGTGGCGCGCGACCGTCGATCTCAACCTCGTGGGCACCTTTCTCTGCATCAAGCATGGGGCGCCGGCGATGATGCGCGCGGGCGGCGGCTCGATCATCGCCATGTCGTCGATCGCCGGTCACACGACGCATCGGTTCATGAGCGCGTACTGCGCAAGCAAGGCCGCGATCGAGATGCTCGTGAAGTGCGCCGCCGACGAGCTCGGCGAGCACAACATCCGCGTCAACGCGGTGCAGCCCGGAATCGTCGACACCGAGCTGATGAGCTTCATCACCGCCGGCGGACCGGTGCTCGACAGCTACCACGCGAACATGCCCGTCTCGCGGGTCGGTACTGTCGAAGACGTCGCGGCCGTCGTGGTATTTCTCGCGGGCCCCGAGTCGACGTGGATCACCGGCCAGATGATCGGCATTGACGGCGGCCACCAACTCCGCCGCGGCCCCGACTACGGCACCTTGATGGGCGGGTGACGTGGACTTCGAGGAGTCGCCCGAGGAGCGCGCGTTTCGGGCCGAAGCGCGGGCGTGGCTTTCCGAGCATGCGAAGCCGCGGATACCGGGCGGACCGTCGGATCACTCGTACGTGCCCGGCGAGCGCACACCGGAGGCCGACCTCGAGCACATAGAGGCGTGCCGCGAGTGGCAGCGCACGTTGTCGGACGGCGGGTGGGCAGGCATCGCGTGGACACGCGAGGCGGGTGGCCGCGGCGGCAAGCCGTGGCAGCAGCGCATCTTCAACGAGGAGCAAGCGAAGTTCGACGTCGCGGTCGGTGCGTTCGCGGTCGGCATCGGCATGGCCGGCCCGACGATCATCGCGTGGGGCTCCGACGAGCAGAAGCAGAAGTTCCTCCGGCCGATGCTCACCGGCGACGAGATCTGGTGCCAGTTGTTCTCGGAGCCGGGTGCGGGCTCTGATCTCGCGGGCCTGCGGACGCGCGCCGAACGCGACGGCGACGAGTGGATTGTCAACGGCCAGAAGGTATGGACGTCGGGCGCGCACTACAGCGACTGGGGACTCCTGCTCGCGCGCACCGACCTCGACGCGCCCAAGCACAGAGGCATCACGGCGTTCCTGCTCGACATGCACGCGTCCGGTATCGACGTACGGCCGCTGCGCCAGATCACCGGTGCCGCGCACTTCAACGAAGTGTTCCTCACCGATGTGCGCGTCCCGGATGCGTGCCGGTTGGGGCCTGCCGGAGAAGGTTGGCGCGTCGCCAACACGATGCTGTCGAACGAGCGGGCACTGATCGGCGGCGGCGGGCGCGTGGGTTTCCGCGACATCGTCGAGCTTGCGCGCGTGAGCGGCACGAATACCGACCCGCGCATGCGCCAGGAGCTCGCGCGCTCCTACACCCGGCTCCAACTCATCAAGTGGTTGGGATGGCGGGCGCGGAGCCGGAAGGATCAGGGTTTGGGCCCCGAGGCGTCCGTGCTGAAGCTCGCGGCGTCGCGCCGGCTCGAGGCGGACGGCAACCTTGTGCTCGGCCTTCAGGGTGCGCCGGCGATGCTCTCGGCGGCAGACGCGATCTCCGACGGGTACTGGCAGCAACAGTTCCTGATGCAGTGGAGCAGCCGGCTCGGCGGCGGCACCGAGCAAGTGCAGCGCAACGTGATCGGCGAACGCGTGCTCGGCCTTCCCGGTGAGCCACGCGTCGACAAGGACGTGCCGTTCCGCGATCTTCCGTTGTCGTGAGCGTGGTCTGAGATGGAGATAGCGGCGTTCCAGGAGCTGATGGCGCGCACGTACGGCGAGCGCGATCGAGCGCGCGGCGTCGAAGCGACGGTGGCGTGGCTCACCGAAGAGTTGGGGGAGCTCGCGCACGCCGTTCGCAAAGGCACGCGTGAGGATCAGCTGCACGAGCTCGGTGACGTCCTCGCGTGGCTCGCCTCGCTCGCCGAGCAGCTCGGGCTTTCGCTCGCCGACGCCGCGGGCCGCTACGACGGTGGCTGCCCGCGCTGCGGATCTACTCCGTGCGCGTGTCGGTGACCGGCGGTCCGGTGTAGATCGCGAGGCGGTGAATGCGGTCGCCGGCGAGTGTGAACACGTCGGCGACATACGACGTGTTGCCCGCCATGCGCAGTCGGATCTCCACCGCGACGCGGTCGCCGTCCACGATGAGCGCGCCGGGCTCCGGCCATAAGTCGTCGACCTTGAACACCAGGTCGCGGTAGAAGCCGAGGATCTCATCGAGTCCGGTGTAGGTCCCCGTGACGGTCGTGAGCTGCGCATCATCGGTGAACAAGCCGCGCAGTGCGTCCGCGTCGCGCGCTCGGATGGCACCGAAGTACGCGTGGATCGCGTCGAGTCCGGACGTCACGAGCGAGGACGGTACCCTCGCCCAGCGTGCGGACGTAGCGGAGCCAGGGATGGCGCAGCGAGGGAGCCATTTGGATGCGCGTAGTCGTGGTCGGCGGGGGAATCGCGGGACTCGGTACCGCGCTCGCGTGCGCACGCGATGGGCACGAGGTGACGATCCTCGAGCGGGATGACACGCCGATGCCCGCCGATGCCGACGCGGCCTTCGCTTGGAAGCGCACGGGGGCACCGCAGGTACGGCACTCGCATGCGTTCCTCGCGCGTTTGCGCAAGCTCTTGAAGGAGCGCGCTCCCGATGTGCTCGACGCGTTGCTTGCCGCGGGCGCGGCCGAGATCCGGTTCACCGAGAACCTGCCGGAGACGTTGACCGATCGTGAGCCGCGCCCGGGAGACGACGAGCTGGTGGCGATCGCGTGCCGCCGAACGACGTTCGAGTGGGTGCTGCGCCGTCTCGTGCTGGCCGAGCCTCACGTCACCCTCGAGCACGGGAACGCCGCGGGAGCGCTCGACGCCGTGACCGGCGCGGTGCCGCGTGTGATCGGCGTCGACGGCCGGCCCGCGGATGTCGTCGTCGACGCGCGAGGCCCGCGGTCGTCCTCCGACGAGTGGCTGTCTGCGATCGGGGCCGCGCCCGTGCACGAAGACTTGCACGAGAGCGGCATCGTGTACTTCTCCCGTTTCTACCGCGTGAATCCGGGCATGGTGCTGCCGGCGTCCGTCGGCCCGGTCGCGGCGGATCTCGGGTATCTCAAGTACGCGATCTTCCTCGGCGACAACAACACGTTCTCGGTGACGTACGCGATCGAGCGTCACGACGAAGAATTTCGGCGGGCGCTGGTCGAGCCCGATGCGTTCGAGATCGTCGCACGAGCGCTCGCGGGCATCGCGCCCTGGCGTGCCGACGGCGTGGCCGAACCGACGACTCCCGTGCACGTGATGGCCGGGCTCCGCAACCGCTACCGCCCGCTCGTCGATGAGCACGGCGAGCCCATCGTCCTCGGGTTCGCGGCTGTGGGTGACGCGTCGGTGTGCACGAACCCG
Source organism: uncultured Actinomycetes bacterium (assembly GCA_963837155.1). GTDB lineage: Bacteria > Actinomycetota > Acidimicrobiia > IMCC26256 > PALSA-610 > DASQHW01. Next base: position 977,189 of record CAWIMB010000002.1, read on the forward strand.
CTCTACGGCCGCGGGTGCAGTCTGGCGTTCGTGCACGCGTTCGGGCTCGCGGATGCCCTCCGCGAGCACCCCGACGATGCGACCGCGTTCGGGCGTACGTTCGCGGATTTCACCGCACGCGAGCTCGTGCCGTGGTTCCGTTCCGCCGTGCTCCAGGACGCGCAGGCCCGGGCCATGCACGAGGAGCTGTCGGCCGAGGACCCGCGCGCGTTCATGCAGGCCGTGTTCCGTGAGGGCTTGCTCCCGGCGATGCGTACGTCGCCCGCCGTGTTTCGCGCGTTTCTCCGATGGTTCAACCTGTTGGTGACGCCCGAGGCGTTGATGCAGGACCAGGAGGTTGTCGGCGACGTGCTGGCCGCGTACCAGGACCGCGAGAACCATCCCGCGCCGGTACCGCTCGGCCCGGACCGCGCGGAACTCCTCTCGAACATGCGTGGCTGACTCGGCACTCAGCCGAGTGCGCCACGCATGTTCGGTTAGTAAGCGAGCAACGCCTTGAGGTCGCGGGTGATGTCCGGGACCTGGGGCAGGATCGCGTTCTCGAGCGACGGCTCGTACGCACATTGCGTGTCAGTCGCGGCGAGGCGCCATACCGGCGCATCGAGGTGTTCGAAGCACTCGTCGGCGACGAAGGCTGCGATCTCGGCACCGAAGCCGCACGTCAGCGTGTCCTCGTGCAGCACGAGCACGCGGCCCGTCTTTTGCACCGACGCCGCGACGATCTCGCGGTCCCACGGCGCGATCGTGCGGAGGTCGATGATCTCGACGCCGGCCTCGACGCCGAGCTCATGGGCCGCGACCTGTGCCCGCCGTACGGTCGCGCCCCACGTCACGACCGTGGCGCGGTCGCCGCGTGTCACGTACGTCCCGCGTCCGAACGGCAACATCCAGTCCTCGGGCGGCATCGGGTCGCGGTTGTAGCCCTGCCGGTACAGGTGTTTGTGCTCGAGGAACAACACCGGGTCGTCGCAGCGCAGCGCGGTGCGCAACAACCCCGCGGCGTCGCGGGCACGCGACGGGAAGGCGATCAACAGACCGGGGATGTGCGCAAAGATCGACTCGCCGCACTGGCTGTGCCAGATCGCGCCGCCCTGCAGATAGCCGCCGATCGGGATCCGCACGACCATCGGGCACGAGAACGTGCCGTTCGACCGCCAGCGCATCGTCGCCACCTCGGACTTGAGCTGGTGCATCGCCGGCCACACATAGTCGAAGAACTGGATCTCCGGGCACGGACGGAGTCCGCGCACCGCTTGGCCCCCCGCGCGGCCGATGATGTTCGCTTCCGCCAGCGGCGTATTGAAGCAACGGGCCTCGCCGAACGCGCGCTGCAAGCCGAACGTGATGCCGAACACGCCGCCCTTGCCTGCTACCTCGTCGATGACGTGGGGATCGGCGTCGGCGACATCTTCACCGAACACACGAATGCGTTCGTCGCGCGCCATCTGCTCGTGCAAGGTGAGCCGGATCGCCTCTCCGAACGTAACCGGTTCGGCGCCTTCGGGGATGTGCGGCTCGCCGGGGTCGTCGGTCACCGGCATCGGGGCGGTGACGTGCTCCAGCACGCTCTCGGGCGCGGGCCGGCGGGCGGCGAGGGCGGTGTCGGCCGCCACGCGCACGACCTCGCGCGCTTCGGTACGCAGCTGTTCCGCCGCTTCTGTCGTCAGCACTCCCGCGGCGACGAGCTGCTGTTCGAGCACGACGATGGGGTCGTGCTCGCGTTCGTCCTGCAACTCTTCGGCGCCGCGGTACTTCTTCTGATCGTCGGACAGTGAGTGCGAGTACGGCCGAGTGACGAGCGCGTGGACGAGGCACGGACCCGCGCCCGCCCGCACGTGGGCGATCGCGTTCGCACCCTTGCGCCGGACCTCGAAGTAGTCGCGGCCGTCCATCTTGACGACGTGCAATCCACGGATGCCGCGCACCATCTCCGAAATCGGCGCGGGTGCCTGGTCGGTCGATCGCACCGAGATCGCGTACCCGTTGTCGGCGACGACATAGAGCACGGGGAGGTGCAGACGACACGCGGTATTGAGCGACTCCCAGAACTCGCCTTCGGATGTCGCGCCCTCACCGAGCGACACGTAGGTGAGCTCGTCGCCGTGCGCACTGCAGCCGGGGAGTTGCGGCCGGCGGCTGATGTAGCGCGCGGCTTCCGCGCATCCGACTGCCGGGAGGCACTGCGAGCCGGTGCACGACGTCTGGCTCACGATGTTGAGGGGCACGGATCCCCAGTGGCACGGCATCTGCCGCCCACCGGATGCGGGATCGTCGGCCGCGCCGACTGCCTGCATCAGCATCTCGGTGGGCGTGACGCCGAGGGCAAGGGCCAGCGCACGGTCGCGGTAGTACGGGAAGAACCAGTCGTAGCCGGGGAGCAGGTATCGCGCCAGGCCCAGCAACAACGCTTCGTGACCGGCGCCGGAGATCTGGAAGAACGCACGGTTCTGCTGCCGCAATGCGATCTCGCGGTCGTCACAGAACCGGGAGACGAGCGCGAGCTTGAAGTCTTCCAGCGCCTCGTCGAGCGACACATCGTGCGATGCCAGTTGCACCGAGACGTAGCCTATGGGCTGAGTGAACGACTCCGAGACGCTTCCGTGGCGGCGGCGACGGGCGCGTGACACCAGCGGGTTTGTGTCACCCGCCGTGCGCCGGGCGGCGCACGACGCGGGCGTCGATCCCGCCGCCGTGGCCGGGCACGGCGCGGGCGGGCGGGTGACGCGTGACGACGTCCTGACTGCTTCCGTCGCACACGATGAGGTCGTGCCGTTCGACACCATCCGGCGCCGCACTGCCGCCGGTTTGCTCGCGTCGAAGCGCACGGCGGCACACGCCGGGACGTTCACGGTCGCGGACTATTCGGCAATCGAGCGCGTCCGGCGCGACGCTCGGCTCACCGCGCTGGCCTTTGTCGCGCGCGCCGTCATCGACGCGCTGCGCGAGTACCCGATGCTGAACGCGACCCTTGAAGGCGACGGTGTGCTGGTCACGCACCGGGCGGTGCACCTCGGGATTGCCGTCGATCTCGACTTCAAGGGTCTTGTCGTGCCGGTGGTGCACAACGCCGACGGCTTGCGCTTGCGTGCGCTCGCGGCTGCGATCCGGGACGTCGCGACCCGAGCGAGAGACCGCCAGCTGACGCCCGACGACCTCGCGGGCGGCACGTTCACGATCACGAACCCGGGCGGATCGGGAACGTGGATCTCGTTCCCGGTGATCAATCGCCCGCAAGTCGCCATCCTCGCGACCGACGGTGTGTCGAAGCAGGTGGTCAGCGACGACGATGGCCGGCTGCGCATCGCGCCGCTCGGGCATTTGTGCCTGTCGTTCGATCACCGCGCGCTCGACGGCACGTACGCGGGCTCGTTCCTGCGTCGTGTGCAGGAGATCGTCGCGACCCGCGATTGGGTCAGCGAGTTTTGAGCTTCGCGGGGTCCTCGACGTCGGTCGGTTGACAGTCGGGGGGCGCGTTCACCGGGTCGCAGCGCGCGGGCGTACCGTCGGGAATGCGAACCATGTAGCCGGTCTTCCACTTCGGGTCCGGCTTCTCGTAGTCGGTGCTCACTATCTGGGCGCCGCCGGACAGCGCGGCTTGGCGGGGCTTCGTGTCGTTCGAACGGGCCTGCACCGTGTCGGCGTCGGCGCGGGTGCGCACGATCATGTTTGCCGCGACCGCCGCCTTGATCTTGGCGGCATCGCCGATTGGGTCGTTCAGCTTTGCGAACGCGGCGTCGTCCTCGCCCGGCGACGACGGCGTGAAGATCAAGCGGCCTTCCAACGACGGATGGCCTTCGAGGTATGCGTCGCGGAACCCTTCGTTGTCGAGCGTGAAGTACACCTTGCCGCGCACCTTGCCCAGCGTCGGCCAGCCGCGAGTGCGCACCGCCTCGCCGAGCGTCTTGGCATCACCGCGCACGTCATCGGGGGTGAAGTATTCGTCGCGCGATAAGACCGAGGTGATCTCCTCTTCGAGGCGCCGGAACATCGGCTCGGTTGCGTTCTCGTCCTTCATCTCGATCTGCACGTTCATCGGCACGTGGTCCGGGTGCGCGTCCGACCACGTCTTCACGAGGCGAAGGCACGCGACAAATGTCAGGCACGTCGAGTTCGTGTCGACGTCCGCCTGATGGATCACCTTGAAGCCGGGCCGGTGCATCTCCGGATGGTCGGGGACCTGCACACCGACTGACTTCGGGTATGACGGCGACGCGTACTTGCCGCCGGCGGGGTCGTCCCACACGTCGAGCTCGATCTGACGAACGCCGAGGTCGAACTGCTCGGGCAGCGGGGCGTGCGCGTAGTCGAGCGTCGGGGCGACGGCGGGAAGGGCTGTCGTCAACCCCGCGAGCACTTCCGGGTACGGACGGCCGTGGTAGCTGTTATGGGATCCGAGCACCTGCACCTGGTCGAGGCGCAACGTGTCGTCGAGCCGATACGGCGAAACCGTGGTCGTTGGCGACTCGGTCGGAGCGCTCTTCTTGGAGCTGCTCGAGCACGCGGCCACGAGCGCGACGAGAAGGAGGATGATCGACATGCGGGGCCGCATCACCCGGAGCCTAGGATCTGCCGGCACAGCGTGCGGACGCAGCGGAGCCAGGGACGGCGCAGCGAGGGAGCCATCTGAGTTGAAGGTGCGCGTCGATCCCGATCTCTGTGTGGGCCACGGTCGTTGCTACACGCTGGCGCCCGATGTGTTCGGCGCGGACGACTACGGCCATTGCGAGATTCTCGTCGACGCGCCGGAGGGCGCGCTGACCGAGCAAGCCCAACTCGGCGCCGAGAACTGCCCCGAACGCGCGATCTTCATCGAGGACCACTAGTGGTCGACGTCCTGCAGTACGAAGGCAAACGCGTGATCGTCACAGGCGCTGCCTCCGGGATGGGCGCGGCAACGGCACAGATCCTCGTCGACCTCGGCGTCGAGGTGCACGCGATCGACATCAAGAAGCCGGACCTCGCAGGCCTCGCGAGTTTCACGGAGTGCGACCTCCGCGAGCCCGCGCAGATCGACGACGCGGTCAAGAAGATCGGCAAGATCGTCAACGGGTTGTTCAACTGCGCGGGACTCCCGAACACGTTCGCGCCGCTCGACGTCATGCTCGTGAACTTCTGCGGCCTTCGGCAGCTCACCGAAGCGGTCATCCCCAACATGATCGAGGGATCGGCGATCGCGTCCATCGCGTCCACCGCGGGCATCGGTTGGATGCAGAACATGGAGCTGCTGTTCGGCCTGATCATGACGCCCGACTTCGGTGCGGCGCGCGCGTGGTGCGAGGAGCATCCCAAGGAGCTCGCGAACGCGTACGGCCTCTCCAAGGAAGCGATCAACGCGTACACCGCGTTCCGGTCGTTCGCACTCGCCAAGGAGGGGATTCGCATCAACTGCGTGAATCCCGGCCCCACCGACACGCCGATGATGCCGGAGTTCGAAAAGGCGGTCGGCAAGCAGTACATGGACGACTTCCCGGTGCCGCTCGGCCGGCACGCGGTCGCCGAGGAACAGGCATGGCCGATGGTGTTCCTCAACAGCCCGCGCGCGTCGTTTCTCACAGGTCACCAGCTCGACGTCGACGGTGGGTTCAAGGGCGGCCTCTTCACCGGCCAGATCGATCCCGCCGTGCTGATACCCGAGGGATTTGGCGAAGACTGACCGCCGAATGCCGTTCGCCTGACACAGGGAACACCGCACTCGGGTGCCGTGGCGAGGACACGCCAGAGCGAAGCAATCTGTTCGGGTTCGCGAGCGCAAGCGCGCGCTTCGCCGGGCGCGGCCTTGCCCCGTCTTCTCGGGCGTTCCGCTCTTGACAATATGTAGCCAATCCGTTAAATAACTATCTTGTGAACTATCGACCGAGAGCGCGGCGCTCCCGATGACAGTGACGGCCTTCGAGGCCTTCGACACCGTCTTCTCGGCACTGTCGGATCCGACGCGGCGAGCCATCGTGCGTCGACTCGCCGACGGCGAGGCGACGGTGCTTGAGCTTGCCGAGCCGTTCCCGATCAGCCTTCCAGCGATTTCGCGTCACCTGAAGGTGCTCGAACAGGCAGGGCTCATCAGTCGTGGCCGCGATGGCCAGCGGCGGCCATGTCGGCTGCGACCGGAGCCGCTGATGGAGATCGCGGCGTGGGCCACGCACACACATGCTGCGTGGGAGCAACGCCTCGACCGCCTCGATTCCCACCTTCGACGCACCCGCAGCCGGCCGATACCCCGACCCGATCCGGAGGAGACATGAACCGCACCCCGACGACCACCGATCCGACTGCATGGGCGCTCGACCGCGAGATCGTCCTCGTCCGTGTCTTCGATGCCCCACGCGAATCGATGTTCGCGGCGTGGACCGACCCGGGCGCGTTCTGCGAATGGTTCGGCCCCGACGGCTTCACATGCACCATTCGAGAGATGGATGTCCGTCCCGGCGGTCGTGCTCGCTTCGACATGGTCTCTGGTGATGGCACGCTGTTCACGAACCGCTTCGACTACCTCGAGATCGTCCCGTGTGAGCGACTCGTCATGGACCACGGACACGACATCGACGACGACCCAACCCGCTTTCGCGTCACACTGACCTTCGATGCCCAGGACGACGGGAAGACCGTGCTCACACTCCGGCAGCTCCACCCGACCGTCGAGCAACGAGATGCCGGTATCGGCTTCGGCGCGGTCGAGCTCGGTCTGCAGACGATGAACAAGCTGGCCCGCCACCTCGGCGTCTCCTGATCACGGCGCTGGACGAGCCGGCCCGTCATCGAAGACGGCGCTCCTGCCGCGGGGTAGTACCGCTCTCTCACGTTGCGGCCTCGTCGAAGAGAGCAAGCTCGGCCGCATCGGGGGCTTCGAACTGCCGAGCCCATTTCTGAAGATCTTCGTGCTTGATCGGCGCGGTGCCAGACAGCGCGAGCTCGTTGCGAATCTCAAGCCGCCGCCAAAGCTCATCGAAAGGCACTTCCAAGTAGTGCAGTTCAACGGGCACGCTCAGCGCGCGCGCCGCCAGCCGGAGTTCATTCCGCTCCTCGCGTGCCCAGAAGCCGTTCTCGAAGATGACGCTCTGGCCGAGTCCGAGCAGCTCTTGCCCGAGCCGCCAGAGTCGCGCCTCCAGCCGTACGCGCCTGCGTTCGTCGAAGTAATCGATATCAAGATCGTGTTTCCACTCATCGGGGCAGAAGCGCACGGCCCGCAATTTCAGTGCGAGTTGCTTGGCGAGCGTCGTCTTGCCCGAACCCGGCAAACCGCAGATGAGGATCAATCGAGCTTCAGACATACCTAGCCAACTATCTCGGGCCCGCTCACGTTCGACGGACATTTTGCGACACAGTCTGGGCAAGGACCGCGCCAGAACTGCTGCCGCTATGCGCTCGCCGAGGAGAGCGCGTTCGGGGCACTACGAGTCGGCACTCGGAACCTGAAGCCTCCCGTGGACGCAACTTCTCCGTGCCCGGTTCTAGGGACATTGCCGCACACTGGCGGTGGCGAGAACACGCCAGAGCAGGCGCTCAGCGCAGTGGCTCACTGACGAAGGAAGATGCCGCACGTCGAGGGGCAGCATGGCCCTATTGGAGGCCGGCGTTCTCGCGCATCTTGAAGGGGCATCAGTTGCGACGAAGGCAAACGAGATGGTGATCTTCGAGGGTTTCGCTGCCGCGGTAGCAGCGCTGGCCGTAGTGGTGATTGTTCGCCGGCGTCGGCAACGTGCTGGATTGACGCAGCGTCCATAACCGGCCAAATGCCGAGGGCCGCGGCGTGCGTGCAGCGCGAGGGATGGCGTCAGAGCAGTGCGGCGGCGAACCGGTCGTGGTTGTCGCTCCACCAGCGGCGCCGGCGGTCGTATTTCTCGATGCCACCGGTCCGGTTCAACATCGCGATGTAGTTCGGGTCACCGGCCTCGACGCGGCGCCGGACGGCCGCTTCGACGCGGTCGATGGCATCGTTCATGGCGGTGAGCAGCTCCGCCCGGCCGTTGCGATCCAGTCCGTAGGCGTCGGCGACGAGGCGTAGCCGTGCCGGCCGGTCGGCGGGCCGCCAGCCGAGCCGGGCCTGGTCAAAGTCGTCGTCGATCGGTACGCACAGGCGCGCGAGTTGGGCGAGGTCATAGGTGGGGCGGCCAGGGGCGGCGAACTCGAAGTCGAGCAGCGCTACGGCGACGCCGTCACGGAAGACGACGTTCGAAGGCTCCACGTCGTTGTGGCACACGAGTGTCCCACCCGCAGGGTCAGCCAGACTGTCGTTCCAGGTGCGACCCTGAGGGTCGAACCCGCGGGCGGCGTCGTGCAGCCCTCGCAGCAGCGTGGCGATGGATGCCAGCGCGGTGTCGGATTGGCTCCAGTCCGGGTACGGCGGCACCGGGACGTCGCCTTCGATGAACACGAGGCGCTCGCGTCCGTCGTCGTCGATGCCGACTGGTGACGAGGCGCCCGCGAAGCCGGCGTGTCTCACCGCCCGGAGGAAGGCGTGGATCGAACCCGAGTGCGGACTCGAGGGGCGAAGAACATGCGGACCGACGCGGACGACCGCGCCCGCGTTCGCGATCCCACCGTCGAGCCGTTGCTCAGCCACACGGCCACCTTGACAGACGAATCGTGCGGCCGCCCGGTCATGCGCCTCGATCCGGGATCGCGCCAGACTGACCGACGTGCGAGAGGCCGAGGTTCACTGTGCGGAACGCGATGGGGACGAACTCAAAGGCGTTCCGGGTACGTGGCCGATCTTCGCGGCGCAAACGAACGCTTGACGGCTGCCCACATGGCTCCCGCTCCGTCGATGGGACGCGTCGTCGTCCTGAATGGCTCATCGAGTGCAGGCAAGTCGACGCTGGCCAATGCGCTTCAAGGCGCTTGGAGTGACTCCACCTCCTGTTGGGTCATTTTCTCTTGGGATGACTTCGTTCCCCGGCTGCCGAGTCGGTGGCATGGCGTTCCCGGTGCTGTCGGCGATCGAGCCGAGGACGGTTGTCGATACCGAATCATCCGCGAGCGCCCGAGCGTCGAGGCGCTGCTCGAAGTCGGCCCCATCGGTCGACGGATGCTGCAGGGCTATCACCGGGCTATCGCTGCATTGGCCCGTTCTGGCGTGAACGTGATCGTTGAGGAGGTGATGCTGAGTGAGTGGGAATGGGAGGACTGGGCTGACGCGCTGGAGGGGTTGGACGTCCGCTGGGTCGCCGTTCGATGCGATGTGGACGTCGTCGAGCGGCGAGAGGGTCAGCGAGGCGACCGATATCGCGGGTTGGCGCGAGGCACAGCGAGAGTGACCCACCGCTACCCGGGCTATGACATCGAAGTCGACACCACTGCGAGGGCCGCCGAAGAACTCGCGGCGGAGATCGTTGCGCAGTTGGGGTGACTCGTGGGCGGGTGTGTCGCCGTTACGGCACCGAGTTGAGGAACCGCGCCGCCAGCGGCGCGGCGACGCGGCCGCCGACGCCGCCGCCTTCGACGACTACAGCGAATGCGAGGTTGCCGCGGTAGCCGATGAACCACGCGTGGGTCTGCGGCGGGTTGGCGTTGCCGAACTCGGCGGTGCCGGTCTTGCCGAAGGTGCCGGGCGGCAGGCCGGCGCCCGCGGCGGTGCCGCCCGACTGGGGCACGCTCGCCATGAAGGCGCGCAGCGTCGCCACCACCGCGGGGTCGAGTGGCGCAACCTTCGGAACCTTCGGTTTGGGTTGGGTCGTCAACACCGGTGCGTGCCATCGCCCGGCGCCGACCGCGGCCGCGACCGACGCCATGTGCGCAGGGCTCACGAGCACGCGTCCCTGACCGATCGCCGACGCCGCGAGCTCGGCACGATCCTTCGGTGTCGGATACGAACCACCGGCTGCAGGAGGCGGGAGCGCCGACGGGGCGTTGAAACCGAACTGCGTTGCTGCGCGCGCCAGTGCGCCTTCAGGCAGCTTGTCGGCAAGACCGATGAACGCGTTGTTGCACGAGATCTTGAACGCCTCCGCGAGATCGAGCGCGCCCGATGCCTCACCCTCGAAGTTCTTGAACACGCGGCCGTAGACCTGGAGCGTGGCCGGGCACGGTGCCGGCGTCGCGCCGGTGTTGCCGTTCGCGAGCAGTGCTGCTGACGTGACCACCTTGAACGTCGAGCCCGGTTCGTACGTGCCGGCAAGCGCACGATTGAACCCGCCGTCGGGCTTGGAGACGACCGCGCGCAGCTGCCCGTTCGTCACGTCGATCGCGACGAGCGCGGCCGGTTGCGTCACGCCTGTGAGCGCGCTGTCGCCCGCGGCCTGGAGGCGCGGGTCGACCGTCAGACGTACAGACTGCCCAACCGTTCCGCGGAAGCGCTGCACCCGGCGCACCACCTTCGCGCCCGCCTTGATCACGACGTCGGCGGTCGGCGTGCCCGCGAGTCGCTTCTCGTACGCGGCCTGCAATCCGGTGAGCCCAACCGTGTCGCCGACTCGGTACGGCGCGCCAAGATCCTTCAACCGCTCGGCAGTGATCTCGCCGACGCGCCCGACGAGCGGAGCCAGGCCCGGGCTCGTCGAAAGCACGCCTTTCTCGCGATGGAAGAACACTCCGGCGATCGGTGCCAGCTGCGGGCGCAGCACGGTCGAGTAACGCGTGTCGTCCGGTACGACCGCCACCGGAACGAAGAAGTTCGGTTGGACACCCGGCGCGTGCAGCGCGGCATCGATCGACGCGGGATCGGTGCCGACGAGATCCTGCAACATGCGCTTGATCTGCGGGAGCGTCTTCGTGACGCGGTCGGGTTCGAGGCCGATCGTCACGATCGACTGCGCGCCCGCGAGCAACGAACCGTCGGCGGCCAGGATCGATGCACGCGACGGCCACGTCTCGCGCGACGTCGAGGTGCTGCCCGGGTCGCAGCGCGGGATAGAGCGTGTCGGGCTGGTACTGGATTCGCCAGACCTCGCTCTTGTCTTGCTTCATGCGGACGAGGTGCAGCGTGCCGTCCCATTCCACCGGTCCGAAGCCACCGACGTCGACGCGGGCGTGATACGTAGCCGTTGCTTCCTTGTCGTTGTTGAGCACCCGCTCGAGGCCCGTACGCGTGTACGACGCACGGCTGCCCGGTTGTGCGCGAACGAGGGAGGTTGCAGTTTTGGCCAAGTCCTTGGGCGGGAGGTCGAGCACCGCGGCCATGCCCGGCACGTTTCCGGCCGTCCATGACGAAAGGAACGCGTCGACCTCGGAGGCCGGCAGCGGCGGCTTCGTGTCACCGCTCTTCTGCAGCACCAGGAAGACGCCGGCGCCGACCGCGGCCAGCACGACCAGGACGATCAAGGTGCGCCAGCGGAAGAAACGGCGCGGGCGGTTGGTCCCAAAGGTCAATCCCATCGGCCGCCATTGTGTGCGCTCCCGCACCGTTCGACACGGCAGGGGTCGCTCGGCGAAGATGGAACACGTTCTACTAGCCACACGGACGCGGCGATCGAAGCGACGAAGGAGCCAGAGAGCTCGCCGGAGCGGCGAGCGTCCGCGCGCCGGGAATCCCGGCCCGCAGCGAGCGCGACAAGGAGACACATGTACGTAGGACTGTCCAAGGAGCAGGAAGCGCTGCGCGACGAACTGCGCGCGTATTACGACAACCTGCTCACGCCCGAGGTCGAGGACGACCTGCGCAAGGGCGAAGGTGTCGGCCAGGTGTCGAAGGACACGTGGAAGCAGATGTGCGCCGACGGCTGGGCGGGCGTCGGCTGGCCCAAGGAGTGGGGCGGCAAGGGCATGACGCCGATCGAACAGTTCGTCTTCTTCGACGAGTCGATGCGCGCCGGCGCGCCGGTGCCGATGCTGACGATCAACTCGGTCGCGCCGACGATCATGCGGTACGGCTCCGAGGAGCAGAAGCAGTTCTACGTGCCGAAGATCCTGAAGGGTGAGATCCACTTCGCGATCGGCTACACCGAGCCCGACGCCGGCACCGACCTCGCGGCGCTGAAGACCAAGGCCGTGCGCGACGGCGACGAGTACATCATCAACGGCCAGAAGGTGTTCACGTCGCTCGCGAGCGGCGCCGACTACATCTGGCTCGCGGTGCGCACGAACACCGAAGCGAAGAAGCACAAGGGCATCTCGATCATCATCGTGCCCACCGACACGCCCGGCTTCTCGTACAAGCCGATCGACAACTTCGGCAACACCAACACGAACATCACGTACTACGAGGACGTGCGGGTACCGGCCGGCAACCTCGTCGGCGAGGAGAACCACGGTTGGTCGCTCATCACGAATCAGCTGAACCACGAACGCGTGACGCTGTGCTCGTCAGGTGTCGTCGAACGGCAGATCGAAGACGTGCGGCGCTGGGCGCAGAACACGAAGCTCGCCGACGGCCGGCGCGTGATCGATCAGGAGTGGGTGCAGGTCAATCTCGCACGCGTGCACGCCAAGCTCGAGTTCCTACGCCTCGCGAACTGGAAGTGTCGCGTGGCTCGCGCAGAGCGGCGAGGCGCTGAACCCCGCGGACGCGTCGACGATCAAGGTGTACGGCACCGAGTTCTACATGGAGGCCGCGCGCCTGCTGATGGAGATCATGCGCGACCAGGCCCCGATCTCGGGCGAACTCGCCGGGCGCAGTGGTTCGCGGCCGCGTCGAACGCATGCTGCGCGGCATGCACATCCTGACGTTCGGCGGCGGCACCAACGAGATGCAACGTGACCTGATCGCGATCTTCGGCCTCAACATGCCCGGAAGCCCGAGCGGTAAGGGACCCATGGACTTTTGCACTGAGCGAAGAGCAGCAGGAGCTGGCGGGGCTGGCGGCGCGCATCCTCGAGGACCGGATGACGCTGCAGCACCTGAAGGCGCGTGACCGTTCCGAGGACTGGTACGACCTCGACACGTGGCGCGAGTTCGCGAAGGCGAACCTGCTCGGCATCGCGTTACCCGAATCGGCGGGCGGTCTCGGTATGGGATTCCTCGACCTCTGCATGGTGCTGCGGGAAGTCGGTCGCAATGTCGCGCCGCTGCCGATGATCCCGACGCTCGTCAGTGCGGCGCTGCCGATCGCGCGCTTCGGCACCGACGCCCAGGCGGCCGTGCTCTCCAAGGTGGTTGCCGGCGACGTGCTGTTGACCGCGGCATTGCACGAGTACGGGGCCGAGCCCGATGAGCCGCAGACGACCGCGACGCCGGACGGCGACGGTTGGCGACTCGACGGGCTGAAGATGAATGTTCCCGGCGCGGTGGGGGCCGAGCTCGTCGTGGTGCCGGCCCGTACCGGCGATGAGGTCGGCCTGTTCCTCGTGCCCACCAATGCGCCCGGGATCACGCTGGTGCGCCAGGAGATCATGAACCACGAGCCGCAGTACGAGATGCGTCTCGACGGTGTCCACGCCGGTGCCGACGCGCTCCTCGGTTCGCTCGACCAGGGATCCGAGATCCTCAGCTGGACGCTCAATCGCACGACCGTCGCGACCTGCGCACTCGTCGCCGGCGTCGCCGACAAGGCGTTGCGCCTGACCGCGCACTACACGACCGAACGCAAGCAGTTCGAGCGCCAGATCGGCACCTTCCAAGCGGTCGGGCAGCGGATGGCGGACTGCTACATCGACAACCAGGCGATCGAGCTGACGATGCTGCAAGCCGCGACCCATCTCGACGAGGGGCGCGACGACCCGGTCGAGGTCGCGACCGCGAAGTTCTGGTCGGCCGAGGGCGGCAACCACATCGCGCACGCCGCGCTGCACATCCACGGCGGCATCAGCATCGACGTCGACTTCCCGATCCACCGCTACTTCCTGTGGCTCAAGCGGTACGAGTTCACGCTCGGTTCCGCGACGCCCGAGCTCCTGCGCATCGGCAAAGTGCTCGCGGATACATAAGCGTTTGTCGCCCTCGCTACGGCCCGGGATACCCGGGCCGCTTGACGCTCGGGACTCCGGCGAGCTCGCTTCGCGCGTCTCTCGCTACGCTCGCCGCATCTTGTGATGCGCGTTCTCGTTCTTGCTGACACCCATGTCAGGCCGGCGCGAGCTGACAGCGCAGCGACCGGAGGGGAGCGGAGCGCGGAAGCGACCCGTAGATATCGCAACCGTCGGCTTCCGGACGCCGTGTACGACGAGTTGGCACGTGTCGATGTGGTCCTGCACGCCGGTGACGTCGTGACGCGCGCGCTGCTCGACGAGCTCTCCGGGTTCGCGCCGGTTCACGCGGTGCTCGGCAACAACGACCATGACCTCGTTGGCGTCCTGCCGGAGACGCTCACCCTCGATCTCGACGGCGTGCGCGTCGCCATGATCCACGACGCAGGGCCGGCGCGGGGCGCGCGGCGCGTGTTCACCGCCGGTTCCCAGATGCCGTACTCGTTGTCTTCGGACACAGCCATCAGCCGGTCGACGAGCTGGGCGTCGGAACACAACGTTTGCTCAATCCTGGGTCATCGACCGAACGTCGCCGGGCTCCCCACCACACCTTCGGGCGACTGAAAATCAACGCCGGACGCGTCGTCCGAGCACGAGATCGTTCCCGTTTCGGCTCAAGCACCGCGTGCGGCCCTCCGATAAGGCCAAGGCACGCAGTGTGGGACTTTCCCGGGCGGGGAGTGGGAGCACGGTGTAGTGGAGGGGGCGGCGCTTCGGCGCCCTTGGCGTGGGTGGATCTCGACCGTGGCGAGCGGTTCAGCGCTCGCGGTCGCGTTGACCCTCATGTCGATGGCCGATGTCGGCGGCCCCAGCCCGCGCCCCGAGCGGGTTTTGAGCCTCGGACCGGGACCGACGGTCGACCATCAGGGCGACGGCAACGCGATCGTCCCGACCGGCGAGCCAACGACCGCACCGGCGACGACAACGCCGACCGCGACACCACGCGACGTGTCCACGTCGGTAACTGCGCCGCGGCCACGCGCCCAACTCGTGGTGTCCAAACGGCCCGAGCCCGATCCCACCGTCGGTGGTGAAGGAGAGCGGCCGAGCAGGACCACGACGACGACGACCCCTCGCATCGCGCGGCCGCCGGTGCACCTGCCCGGTGACGGCCGAGACACCGAAGGACTCGGGAATCAACCGCATCGGCCGCACAACCCTCACAGGCCGCACACCCCGCGCATCCCCAAGGTGCATATCCCGAAGTTGCACTCGCCGCACGTCCCGCACAAGCCCCACACGCCGAAGCCGCCGAAGCCGCCCCGCACACCGCCGCGGACTCCGGACCTCCCCGTGCTGCCGGACTCGTCCGATTGCTCGCCGGCGAACGACGAGCACAACGATTCGCGCAACGATTCGCACGACGGCGATCAGTACGAAGCACCCGACGAATCGCACCACGAGTCGCGCGACGAATCGCACGAAGGCAAGTAGCTACGCGTCCGTGTGCTGCAACAAGGCGCGCACCGGTTCGAGGTCGAACGGCGGGCCGAGCATGACGATGATGTGCTCTGCGTTCGCGTCGAGGTAGGCCTGCACGTTGTCGACCTCACTGCGGTTGATCGCCACTGTCCGCTCGACCTGGCTCGGCTTGCGATCGAGCCGCACGCACCACTCGTCGAGGATCTCGTTCTTGCGCGCGTAGTTCTCGGGCGGGCCGAACGAGTTCCACATGTCGGCGTGCTCGGCAACGAGTCGCAACGTCACCTTTTCGCCCGAGCCTCCGATGAGGATCGGCAAACGGCCCCGGGGCGGCGGTTCCAAGCGGCTGAACCGGTCCATGATGATCGGCAGGTCACGAGCGAGTGCACGCAGGCGGGAGGCGGGTGTGCCGTACTCGTAGCCGTACTCGCGGTAGTCGCGATCGAACCATCCCGATCCGATGCCGAGCACGAACCGGCCCCCGCTGATGTGGTCGATCGTGCGGGCCATGTCGGCCAGGAGATTCGGATTCCGGTACGAGTTGCAGCTGACGAGCGCACCCACTTGCGCGTTCGACGTGTCTGCTGCCATCGCGCCGAGGAGCGTGTACGCCTCGAAGTGCGCAGCCTCGGGATCGCCGTAGAGCGGGAAGAAGTGATCCCACACCCAGATGCTGTCGACGCCGAGTGCGTCAGCGGCGCGCCACGCATCCCGGAGGTCGTCAACAGCCGTCGCCTGTGGATGCAGCTGCACCCCAACCTTGAAATCACGAGCCATGGAGGATGAACCTAGTCACACGGGGCGGTGAGCGAAGCGGCGAAGGCGCGCATCGAACTCGCCGGAGCGGCGAGCGTCTGCGGGCCGGGTATCCCGGCCCGCAGCGAGTGCGACCCTACATATCGTGGAGCTCGATGCGGCGGCCGCCGTCGCGCAGGACGAGCGCGGCCTCGCCCGCCAGGAGTCGGCGCAACGGAGCGCCCACCATCTCGTCGCGCCAGCCGGTACCGAGGCGGCTCGGTTCGCCCTGGAGCAGCTGCGTCATCTCGGCTCGTGTTCCGAGCAACGCCGGATCGAGGTCGAGCTCCGAAGCGCGCTGCGCGAGCCACGCACCGAGCACCGTGACCGCCGGGGCGAGCGAGCGGTCGACTCGCCCGGTCTCGGGCAGACGCAGATCTGCCGCCCGCATGTCGGTGCCGACCGCGACCGCAGCGAGCAACTCGTTCGCCTGCGTGTCGCGCAGACGGCCGTCGATCCCGCGGATGCCGCTCAGCTCTTCGCGATCACGGGGTGGCCGTTGCACCAAACCGGCGAGCGCGAGCTCCGACAGCACGTATCGCGGTGGAACGTCGAGTGACTCGGCCGTGCGCTCACGCCAGGCCGCGACCGCTTGGGCGACGCCCCGTGAGGCTCCCCGCAGTTGGCGGGCGCCCTTGATGCGCCACCATGCGATCTCGGGCTCCGGACGCGTGCGCACGCGGCGTCGCTCCTCGCATTCGTCGAGCGCCCACTGCAGCCGACCGGCCGCCTCGAGTCGTTCGACGATTTTGTCGTGGAGCGCGAGCAAGTGCTCGACGTCCGCCGCTGCGTATGCACGCTGTTCGGCGCGCAACGGGCGGCGCGTCCAGTCGGTCAAGCGGTCACCCTTCGCGAGACGCGTGCCGAGCAACCGTTCGACAGCTGCCGCGAGCGACGCGGTGCCGAGTCCGATGAAGCCGGCTGCGACCTGCGTGTCGAACAGCTGACTTGGCATCTTTCCGCACGCACGCTCGAGGATTGCCAGATCCTGATCGGCGGCGTGGGCAACCATGCAGCCCGGACCCGCCAGGAGTGCACCCAGCGGCGCGGGATCCACTGTGAGCGGATCGATCAGCGCGACGCCGCCCGGCCACGCGAGCTGGATCAGCGCCAACCGGGGCCAGTACGACCGCTCGCCGTGGAATTCGGTGTCGAGCGCGTAGCGCGGTTCGTCGCGCACTTCGTTGATGCACGCCTCCAATGCGCCGGCAGTGTCGACGAAGCGCGGTTCCTCCATCACGACAGCTTGCATCACCGTTGCGTATCTGCGGTGCCCATCGGACGTGCGGTACGCCGACCAGCACAAATGCGGTCGGATGCTGCCGAGGGTTGTCGATTACGCGTGCTCGCTGGGAGAAGATGGAAAACGCCGGGGCGGTCGGTGGTCCCCACGCCACCGTCCGCCCCGGCACTTGTTCTCGATTCCCTCACATGTCTTCGCCGACACGTGCGCGCACACTTTCGAGTCGTGCGAACGACCGCAGCACTTCGTCATGATCGTCGGCGAGGTGCCGCACGATCACATCGGTGCAGCCGGCGGTACCCAACGCCGCGAACGCGCCGGCGACACTCTCGACGCCACCGATGACGAGTGCGGACGTGTCGAACCCGCGATAGCCGCGCGCGACGACGGGGCCCGCGACGCGCTCGGCGTCCGCGTCATCGTTGCCGACGTGTATATCGCGACGCACCGCGATGCGCGTGGCCGGACGGTTGTGGCGCGGCGCACGCGTCGCGATACGCAGCGACGAGCGCGGTGACTTCTGCGGGCGTTGCTTCGGGACCGATCAGAAACGCGTCGCCGAGCCGCGCCGCACGATCGATCGCTTTGGGTGCTGCGGCTCCGATCCACACCTCCAGCGGCTCGGGCGGTACGGGAGCAATGCGCGCCCGCTCGATGCGCCACGGCGATTCGAGCGACACCTCCTCACCGGCGCACAAGCGCCGGATTGCGTCGAGGCCGGTTTCGAAGCGTGTCGGGCGCTCGCGTAGCAGCACTCCCAACGCGCGGAACTGGTCGTCCCCGCCCCCGATCGCGCACTGCATGATGAACGGGCCGCGCGCAATCGAAGCGAGCGTCCCGATCTGCTCGGCGACCAGCACCGGATGCCACAGCGGGAGCAGGAACAACGCACCCGCCGGCCGGGCGTCCCACTCGGCGAGCAGGCGGCCCAGCATAGGGACGTTCTGGTAGTAGGGCACGGGGACGTTGTGATGATCGCCGACGAACAAGCTGTCCAACCCCGCAGCCGCTGCCGCGCGGGCTCGCTCGATCATCCATTGCGCGCCGACCCGCGCGTCCATGGGTGAATAACCACTGCGGAGTGAAACACCGATGTTCATCAGGGCGCAGCCTCGCGCGATGACCGCCCCATGGCGACACGCGATCTTTCGGCTCTGGCAGAACGACGAGCAGACCTGCGCAAGCGCTTTCTCCGCACGGCAGAGAAGCGACCTGCTTCGAACGGTGGCGGCGTGCATCACCTCGCGCTGATCTGCGCCGATCCTGAAAGAACGATTCGGTTCTACCAGGATCTCTTGGGCTTCCCGCTCGTCGAGCTGTTCGAGAACCGCGACTACGAAGGGTCGTCGCATTTCTTCTTCGATATCGGCGCGGGCAACATGCTGGCGTTCTTCGATTTTCCGGGGCTCGGTCTCGAGCCCGTGCCGGAAGGTCTCGGCGGCGTGCAGCACGTTGCGATCTCGGTGACACCCGAGACCTTCGGGGTGTTGAAGCGCAAGCTCGAGGACGCGGGCGTCCAGTACCTCGGCCCCGACATGGGCGTGCACGAGTCGGTGTACTTCAAGGACCCGGACAACATCCAGGTCGAGCTGATCCGTCAGCCGCTGATGGAAGTGCCGGAGAGCGCTCCTCAGGACTCTTAACCGAGGTTCACCAGCCACTCGAGGTGCGCGTCAGTCAGCCAGCGCTGCAGGTGCAAGCTGACGCGCGAGAGCTCGTCGAACATCAACAGCACCCCGAACGCGCCGAGTACCAATGCCGACGCACCCACGATCAGTGGGAAGTGACGCTTCACCCAACTCAGCGCGCCGCCGAGCCGCCCGAGCGCGAGCCCCGCGACGAGGAACGGCAAGCCGAGTCCGAGCGAGTACGCGACCAGCAGGGTGCCGCCCGCCCACACGCGATCCTGGTTCGCGGCGATCCCGAGAATCGAGCCGAGGATCGGACCGATGCACGGCGACCATCCGAACCCGAACGCCGCGCCCGCAATGGCGGGGGCTGCGATGCCGAACCTCCCGATCTGCGGATGGAAACGCTTCTCCTGGTACAGCCACGGCGCGCGCAGGAACAGCGAACCGAGCAGGAACAGCGCTCCCGCGAACATGATCGTGCCCGAGATGCGCGTGAGCACACTCTGGTGATCACGCAGCAGCTGCCCGAAGCTCGATGCCGAAAGTCCGAGCGCGACAAACACTGTTCCGAAGCCCGCGACGAACAACGCGGTTGTCGCCACGATGCGACGCGTGTGCACACGCGAGCCCTCTTGCAGGTCGGCAAGATCGAGCCCCGTCACCATCGAGAGATAGCCCGGTACGAGCGGCAGGACGCACGGTGAGAGGAACGACACCACGCCGCCGCCGAAGGCCGCGAGATACGCGAGCACATTCACGTCGCTGATGCGCGACCCGAGCGCGAGGAGCGGCGTCACGCTTCCATTGTGCGTGATCCGGTCGGCGGCCGCCGCACCCGGACGAACAACTGCCGTCCGAGCGGTACGAATCCGAGATGGTCGGCGACAGCCGCCGACGCGTCGTTGCCGATGAGTGAGCGCCACTGCGGCACGAGTCCACGGGTACGCGCGAGCCTGATGACTCCCGTCGCGGTGCGGCCTGCGAGACCTCGACACCGGGCGTCGGCACGCGTGAAGACCCCGAAGTGCCCGATCGCGTCGTCCCAGACCTGAAGCGTCGCGACCGCGAGCAGATCGTTGCCTTCGACGACACCGAGGCGCGCGACACACGGTTCGTCGGCTGACGCCTCGAGCCACTCTGCCCGCTCCGCTGCGTGCGCAAGCGCGACGAGGCGAGCGTCGTCGTCCGAGATCGCGATGAGATCGTCGCTCGGCGCGAGCTGAAGGGACCCGCCATCGGCATACGCGAGTCGTGCCACACCGACAACGCGTTCGACGTCGCCTTCGAGGCGTGCCACGAGCTCGTCGAGTTCGACGGGCGGGTCGACGAGACGATCGCGGAGATGTCGCGGCGCGCGAAGGAAACGGTGCGCACCGATCACGACGACGGCCACGCCCACGAACTCGTCTTCGACCGCGTCCGATGCCCAGCGCTCCCACATCGCGGTGACGCGTTCGACGGTCTCCGGCCACAGCGGCATTCGGCCATGGTCGCGTAGGCTCCGGACTCGTGACGGAGAAACTGGATCTTTTCGACCTGTCGGGCAAGGTCGCCGTTGTGACCGGCGTCGCCAGCGGTATTGGCCGGGCAACGGCTCTCATGCTCGCGGGCAACGGTGCGACGATCGTCGGTGGTGACATCGACGACGCGGGCGCGGAAGCAACCGCCAAAGAGATCGTGGGCGACGGGGGCCGGGCGGTCGTGCAGCGGGTCGACGTCACCAAACGCGCCGATATCGACGCGCTCGTCGACCGGGCCCAAGCCGACTTCGGCCGCGTCGACATCATGGGCAACATCGCCGGCGTGCCGCACAACAAGATGGTCGCCGACTGCACCGACGAGGAATTCGAGCGGATCCTCGCCATCAACTTGAAGAGCGTTTTCTACGGGTGCCAGGCCGCCATCCGTCACATGATCCCGCAGGGCTCCGGCAACATCGTGAACATCTCGTCGGGTGCGATCGACACACCTGCCCCCACGCTCGCGTGCTACGGCATGACCAAAGCTGCAGTCGCGATGCTCACCAAGACGCTTGCAACCGAAGTCGGCCGTCACGGCATACGCGTGAACGCGATCGCACCCGGAATGATCCTGACGAACTTCTCGCGACACAACTTCGTCGACGACAAGGGCGAGGTCGTGCCCGAAAAGCTCGAGCAGTATCACAAGCGCGCGAGCGCGATGGCGCCGCTCGGCCGGGCGGGCGAGGCCGAGGATGTCGCGCGCGCGTTCCTGTACCTCGTCTCGGACGCCGCCTCGTTCGTCACCGGCCAGATCGAGCGGCCGAACGGTGGCGTGGCGATGCCCTGGTAGCGCCTCAGCCGAGGCGGGTGCGCTCCGCGGGCCGTTCGTCGACTCGCCGCAAGCGGACATGTGACTCGACCGGCGGCCCGAGCCGCATTCCCGGCCGGTAGCGACCGTCGACCACCGGGAGTCCGCCGCTACGCATCGCGGCCGCGCGCTGGCGCGCCCGCGCCGCCCGCCGCGCCCGGCGCCGCTTGACCGCGCGCCGCCGCAGAGCGAGCGCGCCGAACAACACAATGATCAGCAACACGACGCCGTTCCGAGCCGTGAGCAGACCTTCTGAGCGCCGCTTTGCGATGGTGGTGGTCTTCGGTGCAGCCGCCCGCGGCGCTTGCGCAAGCGGGGCGATGACCGATGGCACAACGGTGTCAGGCGCGGCGGTCGCCGGGCTCGCGCTCGCAACGGCACCCGCACTGGCAGATCCCGTCGGCGGACCGCCGAGACGCTCGAACGCGTCCTGGTCCGCGGCGCGGCTCGCGTACAGCGAGACCCGGGGCGGCGGGAGCACCTCTCGTCCGCAGGCAGGCGCAACCTTCGCGGTGCCGGCGGCCGCCGCGAATCCCGCGTCGAGCAGCGCCGCGGCCTCGACGTACCCGGGTGTGACCGCGCCGAGTACGACCGCGATCATCGTGCGGCCGTTGCGCGTCGCGGTCGCCACGAGTGAGTGTTGCGCCTGGTCGGTGAAACCGGTTTTGAAGCCGGTAATGCCGGCGTAGTCGTAGCCGCCGCCCGGCAGCATCCGGTTGTGGTTCTTCAGGTAGTAGTGGCCGCCGGGCGCAGTGAAGTCGTAGAAGCGTGTCGAGGTCCACTTCGCGATCGCCGGTACGGCCAGCGCGTTGCGCGTCGCGATTGCGAGATCGTACGCGCTCATCATCGGCCCGCCCTTGAACGATGTTGTGTCGTCGAGTCCGGCCGGGTCGTTGAGCGTGCTGTTCTTCAAGCCGAGCCGCTTGGCGGTGTCGTTCATCGCGACTGCGAAGTTGTCGAGGTTGCCCGAGGCGGTGTGTGCGATCGCGTAGGCCGCGTCGTTTGCCGACACCATCATCAGCGACGCGAGCATCTGGTCGAGCGGCAACTTCGCGCCCGCCGGGAAGTTGAGCTTGTTCGCCTCGACGCCCGCCGCCGTCGTATCGACCGTCACCTTCCCGTTCGGGGGCAGGCGCTCGACCGCCACCAGGGCCGTCATGATCTTGGCCGTGCTCGCGGGGTGGACCGCCTCGTGCACGTTGTCGCAGACCAGCGGACGCCCGCTCCCGGCGTCGACGACGATGTCCGCCTTCGGCTTCGGCACCTCGGTTGGGGCCGGTGCGGCGGGGGCAGCCGCCACCGGGGCGGCAGCTGTGAGCAGGGACATCACGAGCGCCGCCAGCGCCACCAGCGTGGCGAGCGGCATGCGGCGGCGCATGGGCGGTCAGGCTATGCGGAACGGAGGTCGCACCGAGGGAACGGGCCGTCGGGAATGACGGCCGGGGGCCACCCGGGCGCGTGCCACCATGGAGGCGTGGAACGCATCTCCCGTCGCATCGCTGCCATCCAGGAGTCGGCCACGCTCGCCGTGGACGCCAAGGCGAAGGCCCTGAAGGCGGCCGGCGAGAACGTGATCGGCTTCGGGGCAGGGGAGCCGGACTTCCCGACGCCCGAGCACATCGTGGAGGCCGCGGTGGCCGCGTGCCGGGAGCCGCGCTACCACCACTACTCACCGACGCCCGGACTCCCTGAGCTGCGCGAGGCGATCGCGCACAAGACCAAGCGCGACTCAGGCGTGGACTGCGCGGCCGCCCGGATCGTCGTCACGAACGGCGGGAAGCACGCGGTCTTCAACACGTTCCAGGTGCTCTGCAACCCGGGCGACGAAGTGCTGCTCCCCGCGCCCTACTGGACGTCGTACCCCGAGTGCATCGCGCTCGGCGGTGGTGTGCCGGTTGTGTTGCCGACCACCGAGGCGAGCGGTTTCCGCGTCGGGATCGAACAACTCGAAGCCGCCAGGACGCCGCGCACCAAGGCATTGCTGTTCGTCTCGCCGAGCAACCCGACCGGCGCGGTCTATCCGCCCGAGGAAGTGGAGGCGATCGGGCGGTGGGCCGTCGAGCACGGCATCTGGGTGATCACCGACGAGATCTACGAGCACCTCACCTACGGCGAGCACGCGTTTTCGTCGATGCCCGGTCTCGTTCCCGAGCTCATGGAGCAGTGCGTCATCCTCAACGGCGTCGCGAAGACATACGCGATGACCGGCTGGCGCGTTGGATGGATGATCGCGCCGGCCGACGTTACGGCGGCGGCGATCAACTTGCAGTCGCACTCGACGTCGAACGTCTCGAACGTTGCGCAGGCCGCGACGCTGGCGGCGGTGAGCGGCGACCTCGTTGCGGTCGCCGAGATGCGGAAGGCGTTCGCCCGGCGGGGCCAGATGATGTACGAGCTGCTTTCGAAGATCCCGGGTGTCAGCGTGCTGCCGCCCGAAGGCGCGTTCTATTGCTTTCCGAGCTTCGAGAGTGTGCTCGGGCACGAGATCTCAGGCCGCACACCGCGCACGAGCCTCGAGCTGTCCGAGCTCTTGCTCGACGTCGCAAAGGTCGCAGTGGTGCCGGGCGAGGCGTTCGGCGCCCCCGGCTACGCGCGTCTCTCGTTCGCGCTCGGTGACGACGACTTGGGCGAAGGCGTCCGCCGCATCGCCGATCTCCTTTCGGGCTGACTTAGCCTGTCCTGATGGCTGACCGGGTCCTCGTCTCCGAACCGCTGGCCGAGCGCGGCCTCGAGGCCATGCGCTCGGCCGGCCTCGACGTCGACGTGCAGGTCGGCCTCTCGCCCGAGCAGCTGATCGATGCGATCCGGGGCGCGGCGGCGCTCGTCATCCGGAGCGCGACGCAGGTGACGGCCGAGCTGCTGGCGGCGGCCGAGGACTTGATCGTTGTCGGACGGGCGGGTATCGGCCTCGACAACGTCGACGTGGCGGAAGCGACGCGGCGGGGCGTGATGGTCGTGAACGCGCCCCAGTCGAACATCTTGTCGGCGGCCGAGCACACGCTCGCGTTGTTGCTCGCCCAAGCCCGCAACGTGCCCCAAGCGAACGCGGATCTCAAGGCCGGCCAGTGGAACCGTTCGAAGTGGGAAGGCGTCGAGCTGCACGGCAAGACACTCGGAATCGTCGGGCTTGGTCGAGTCGGCGTGCTTGTCGCTCAGCGTGCGTACTCGTTCGGGATGCGGCTCGTCGCGTACGACCCGTTCGTCAATCCGGAGCGCGCGCGGCAGCTCGGCGTGCAGCTCGCCCCCACCATCGAAGAGCTCGTCGCAATCAGCGACTTCGTCTCGATCCACGCCACCAAGACGCCGGAGACCGTCGGCCTCGTGAACGCGGAGGTGCTCGCGCACGCCAAGCCGGGCATGCGCCTGATCAACGCCGGGCGGGGCGGGATCGTCGACGAGGACGCGCTCGCGGCCGCTGTGCGGGACGGTCGCGTGGGCGGTGCCGCGATCGACACGTTCGCGAAGGAACCGACGACCGAGTCGCCGCTGTTCGCGCTCGACAACGTCGTCGTGACGCCGCACCTGGGTGCGTCGACCGTCGAGGCGCAGGACAAGGCGGGTGAGACGATCGCCGAGCAGGTGATCCTGGCGCTGCGGGGCGACTTCGTACCGTTCGCCGTGAACGTGGCCGCGTCGGAGGCATCGGAGAGCGTGCGGCCGTTCCTGCCGCTCGCCGAGCGGGTCGGCCGTCTGTTCACGGGGCTCGCGGGTGGCGCGCCCGGCACGCTGCACATCGAATACGAGGGCGAGATCGCCGACTACGACTGTCGCGTGCTCACACTGTCGGTGCTGAAGGGAGTTCTTGCGCCGGTGGTCGACGAGCCGGTGTCGTTCGTCAACGCACCGCAGATCGCCGAGCAGCGCGGGATCGCGGTCCGCGAGACCAAGTCTTCCGACGCGCGTGACTATGTCAACCTCATCGTCGTGCGCGGCGACCAAGGAACGCATGTCGCTGCGACATTGTTTGGCAAGCAGCAGGCGCCGCGCATCGTCGGCATCGACGGCCATTCCGTCGACCTCCCGCCGGCGCGGTACATGCTTGTCGTCCACAACGAGGACGTGCCCGGCACGATCGCCAAGGTGACGACGGTGCTGGGCAACGTCCCGATCAACATCTCCGACATGGACGTCGGTCAGAGCCCGAGCGGCGAAGCCGCGCTGATGGTCATCGCGACCGAGACGCCCGTGCCCGCGGATGTCGTCGCCGACGTCGCCGCGCAACCCGGCGTGCAATCGGCCCGCGCCATCGACCTCGGCTGACGTCGCACCGCCGCGCGGACTCAGACCTTGGAGCGGCGGAGGCCGTCGCGCAACGCGGCCTCCTCGTCGACGTAGCAGCGGTCGGCCTGCGTGCGGTCGTAGTTCGCCCCGCCGGGCACGTGGTAGATGCCGCTCGCGAGCTTGCCCTTGATCGGGTGCGTCGTCGGGCACGTGCCGTCGTCGCTTGGCTCTTGCCACGACGACTGTGCCGGGCGCGGCATCGGCGGGAAGGGGAAGGGTGCCGATTGCCATTCGATCTCACGGGGCCGCTCGGGCACCTGCGCTCGCCACGCGCGCCACGCCGCGTAGGCGATTCCGGCGACGAGACCGGCACCGAGCCCTCGCTTCACGAATTTACGCATCGGTGAATTCTCTCATGCGGGGTGTGGATGTTGCCGAACAGGGTTTGACCAAACTCGACCGAACTGACAGACTGGTCGGACTTATGCGCAAGGAGATCACGGCTTCCGCAACACTGGGCCTCCTCCTTATGTAGCGCGGGCACTCATAGGTGCTCGCGCTTCGCCCTCCGTGCCGATCCGGCCGGAGGGTTTTTCGTTGCAAAGAAACGACCCCTCGGAGGGCGAGATGGAAACCGTGAAGATCTTCGACACGACGCTGCGGGACGGCGAACAGTCGCCTGGCATCTCTCTTGACGTCGCCGAGAAGCTCGAGATCGCGGACCAGCTCGCGCGTTTGGGCGTCGACGTCATCGAGGCCGGCTTCCCGATCGCGTCGGACGGCGACTTCGAGTCCGTCGAGGCGATCGCGAAGGCAGTGAAGGGCCCGATCATCACCGGCCTGTCACGCACCGGTTTCAAGGACGTCGACCGGGCGTGGGAAGCCGTGCGCCACTCCGACAACCCGCGCATCCACGTGTTCATCGCGACGTCGAAGATCCACATGGAGAAGAAGCTCCGCATGACGCCGGAGCAGGTGAAACGCGAAGCAGAAGCCGCTGTCGCGTGGGCGCGGGGATACGTCGACGATGTCGAGTTCTCACCGGAGGACGGCTATCGCTCCGACCCCGACTTCATGTGTGAGGTGTGCCAGATCGCCGTCGACAACGGCGCCACGACGATCAACATCCCCGACACCGTCGGGTTCGCGGTCCCCGAGGACTACGGCAAGCTCATCAAGTACGTGATCGACACGGTCAAGGGCGACTACATCGTGTCGACGCACTGCCACAACGACCTCGGTTTGGCGGTCGCGAACTCGCTCGCCGGTGTCGGCAACGGCGCCCGCCAGGTGGAGTGCGCCATCAACGGGCTGGGGGAGCGGGCCGGCAACGCCGCGCTCGAGGAAGTCGTCATGGCGATCCGGACCCGTCGCGACTATTTCGGCGCCGTCAACGTGAACGTGCGTACCGAGGAGCTCGCGCGCACCTCTCGGTTGGTGGCGCGGATGACCGGCTACCACGTGCAGTACAACAAGGCCGTCGTCGGGCGCAACGCGTTCGCGCACGAGGCCGGCATCCATCAGCACGGTGTGCTTCAGGACCGCGAGACGTACGAGATCATCGATGCGTCAACGGTTGGTCAAGAAGCCGCGCAGATCGTCCTCGGCAAGCACTCGGGTCGCCATGCGTTCGCGGACACGCTGCACAAGATGGGTATCCACGTGCAGGGCGACGCTTTGAACGCGGCGTTCGTGCGCTTCAAGGAGCTCGCCGACAAGAAGGTAGAGATCACCGAAGCGGATCTCGAGGCGATCGTCGCCGAAGAGTTGGGCGCCGGCATGGTCCACCGGTTTGCCGTCCACGAGCTGGAGCTGCACGGCGGTACCGCGGCCAAGCCCACCGCGCGCGTCGTGCTCACCCAGGCCGACGGCAAGGTCGAGGCGAGCGGCACCGGCGACGGCATGATCGACGCCGCGATCGCGGCGATCTCCGAGGCAACCGGTGTGAACGGCACGCTGAGCAATTTCCAGGTCTCGTCGGTCACGGGCGGGTCCGACGCGCTCGGCGCGGTCACCGTCACCGTCGAGGCCGAGGGTCGCAAGGTGAGCGGACGCGGCGTCGCAACCGACGTCGTCGAAGCGTCCGCCCGTGCCTACCTCAACGCAGTCAACAAGCTCGTCCGTCTCCGCGAGCGCGGCGACGAGGTACGGCAGGTGGACGTCGGCCCGTGACGACGAACCTGTGGGTCAATCCCGAACACGCGCTTGCGTACTTGCAGGCGCGCGACACGATCCCGCATCGGGTGGAGGCGCTCGGCGTGCTGGTCGAGCTCTTGCCGCGGGCCGTCGAGCGAGTGCTCGATCTCGGCACGGGCGACGGCAGCACGTTGGCGCTTGTGCTCTCGGCCCATCCGGACGCCGCTGGGGTCGGGCTCGACTTCGGCGAAGAGATGCTTCGGCAGGCGCGCCGGCGATTCGACGGTGACGCCCGGGTCAGCATCGGCCGCCACGATCTCTCGGAACCGTTGCCTACCGGCGAGGCATTCGATCTCATGGTCTCGAGCTTCGCGATCCACCATCTCGACCCGTCCCGTCAGCACGCGCTCTACCAGGAGGTCTTCGACCGGCTCCGGCCGGGAGGACGGTTCATCAACGCCGAGCACGTGGCGTCGCCCACCCAGCAGCTGCACGAGGAGTTCTTGGCAGCTCTCGGAAGGCAGCCCTATGACGATGACCCATCCAACCAGCTCGTCGGCACCGAACAGCACCTCAGGTGGCTGAACTCTTGCGGATTCGTGAACGTCGAGTGCTTCTGGAAGTGGCGGGAGCTCGCGGTTGTTGCAGGCACCAAGCCGATTGACGGTGCAGCCTGAGGAGTGACGCAGTCAACCGGCGAGAAACATGACCGCCGGCCGAAGGCAACCTTTCGGGTCCCTCGACCGTCGATACCCCCAACGGCGGAACACCCAAAGTGGAGCGCATGATGAGCGTCATCGACTTCTTCGAATACCTGGCCGCACACGGGCAGACCTCAGAGCTCGCGCACGAGCTCGCGGACATCTGGACCGAGCACGAGGTCGCCTCGGTCTACGAGCCTGCTGCTTGAACGTCAACGGCCGGCATCCACGCCGGCCGTTGTGTTTCGTAGCTCCCGATCTCGGCGTCATGGGTCAGCGTGAGACCAATGTCGTCGAGGCCGTTGAGCAGCCGGTACTGCGTGAAGTCGTCGAGCTCGAACGCCACGTCGAGACCGATCGCCGGTGCGGCGACGCGCTTGTGCTCGACGTCGACGACGATCTCGAGGTGCGGGTCTTCCTCGATTGCTTCCCAAAACCGGTGCACGGCGTCCTCGGGGATGGCGGCGACGACGAGGCCCATCTTCCCGGAGTTGTTCCGGAAGATGTCGGCGAAACGCGGTGACAGCACCGCCTGGAAGCCGTAGTCCATCAACGCCCACACCGCGTGCTCGCGTGACGAGCCGGTACCGAAGTTCGGCCCTGCGACGAGGATCTTCGCCCCGTCGTAGCGCTCTTGATTGAGCACGAAGTCGGAGTTCTCGCGCCACTCCGAGAACAGGCCCTCGCCGAAGCCCGTGCGCTCGACGCGCTTCAGCCAGTCGCTCGGGATGATCTGGTCGGTATCGACGTCGGAGCGCACCAGCGGCACCCCGCGTCCCGTGATGACCTTCACCGCATCCATCAGCCCTCCAGGTCCTGCGGCGTCGCGAAGTGACCGGCGATTGCCGTTGCCGCCGCGACCGCGGGCGACACGAGGTGCGTGCGGCCACCCTTGCCCTGCCGGCCTTCGAAGTTGCGGTTCGACGTCGACGCGCACCGCTCGCCGGGCGCGAGCTTGTCGGGGTTCATCGCCAGGCACATCGAACAACCCGGCTCCCGCCAGTCGAAGCCCGCCTCCCGGAACACTCGATCGAGTCCTTCGGCCTCGGCTTGTGCCTTGACCGCCGCGGAGCCGGGAACCACCAGCGTGCGCACGCCCGCCTTCACGTGACGGCCCTGGACGACGGCGGCGGCCGCCCGAAGGTCCTCGATGCGCGAGTTCGTGCACGAACCGATGAACACCGTGTCGACCGTGACGTCGCGTATCGGTGTGCCGCCTTTCAGTCCCATGTAGGCAAGCGCGCGCTTCGCGGATTCACGCGCCGACGCCTCGGCGAACGAGCCGGGATCGGGCACGACATCGTCGATCGTGATCGTCTGCGCGGGGTTCGTGCCCCACGAGACCTGCGGTGAAAGTGACGCCGCGTCGATTGTCACTTCCTTGTCGAACGCCGCGCCCGGGTCGGTCACGAGTGCACGCCAGTCGTCGAGCGCCCGTTCCCACGCCTTGCCTTGCGGTGCGAAAGGGCGCCCTTCGAGGTACGCGAACGTCGTGTCGTCGGGCGCAACGAGGCCGGCACGCGCGCCCGCCTCGATCGACATGTTGCAGACCGTCATGCGCCCCTCCATCGAGAGGCTGCGGATGGCCGACCCGCGATACTCGAGCACGGAGCCGATCCCTCCGCCGGTGCCGATGCGAGCGATGATCGCGAGCACGACGTCCTTGGCAGTGACGCCCGCGGGCAGTGCGCCGTCGACGGTGATCGCCATCGTGCCCGGTTTCATCTGCGGCAACGTCTGCGTCGCGAGCACGTGCTCGACCTCGCTCGTGCCGATGCCGACCGCGAGTGCGCCGAATGCGCCGTGCGTCGACGTGTGACTGTCGCCGCACACAATCGTCATGCCCGGTTGGGTGAGACCTTGCTCGGGGCCGATCACGTGCACGATTCCCTGGCCGGGGTCGCGCATCGCGTAACAGCGAATCCCGAACTCGTCGCAGTTCTGGGCGAGGACTTCCATCTGCTTGGCGGAGACCGGATCGGTGAGCGGACGATCCAGGCCGGCCGTTGGCACGTTGTGGTCCATCGTTGCGATCGTGAGGTCGGGTCGCCGCACGCGCCGGCCCGCCATGCGGAGCCCGTCGAACGCCTGCGGGGAGGTCACCTCGTGCACGAGATGCAGATCGACGTAGAGCAGGTCGGGCTCACCCTCGGCGTGATGCACGACGTGCCGGTCCCAGATCTTCTCCGAAAGCGTGCTTGTCATATCGAACCCTCTGTCTCAAGATGTGAGACGGTAGTATTACGTCGTGGACAGTGTAGCAACCGGGGTGCAGGTCCTCGACCGGGCCGTGCTGTTGATCGACACCGTCGCGCAATCGGGGCCGTGCGCGCTCGCCGAGCTCGTCGCCGAGACCGGGCTCACCCGACCGACCGCGCATCGTCTGGCGGTCGCACTCGAGCGCCATGGCGTGCTCACACGCGACGAGGACGGCCGGTTCGTGCTCGGCGGCCGCGTCGCGGGCTGGGGCGCCATTGCCAGCAAGCGACTCGTGGACGCGGCCCGGCCGGTGCTCGCGCACCTCGTCGACGTCACCGGTGAGAGCGCGCAGATATACGTGCGCGAGGGCGACCAGCGCGTCTGCGTCGCGGTGCACGAACGGTCGAGTGGCCTGCGCGACACCGTGCCGCTCGGCGCAGTGATGCCGCTGACCCGCGGATCCGGGGGCAAGGTGCTGCTCGCGTGGGCGGCGGACGCGCACCGATTCGACGTCGATCCCAAGACGCTCGCGGTCGTGCGCCGGCGGGGCTGGGCCGAGACCGTCGGTGAGCGCGAGCCCGGCGTGGCGAGCGTGAGCGCACCCATACGACAGCCAGGGGCCCCGGACGTGCTCGCCGCGATCAGCGTCAGCGGGCCCATCGAGCGGCTCGGACAGCACCCAGGCCGGCAACTGGCCGGTGCGGTGACCGAGGCGGCACGAACCCTCGGGGCTGTCATCGCGCAGTAACAAGGGCGTAACAATCCGATCGTACGGTCATTTCGTGAACGTGGAAGTGCTGCGCTGGCCCGCCGATGTCCGCCGGTTGGCCGAACTGCGCGAGATGGCGGTCCCCCGGCTCCTCGTCGTCGCGGACGATGTCGAGCTCCCGCTTGCGCTCGACTGCCTGGAGGACTGGGTGGTGTCGGGCGCGCCCGAGCGGGAGGTAGATGCCCGGCGACGCGCGCTCGCGATGCGCGCGGAACAGCATTCCGTGCTCCCGTCGCTCGACGACGACGGCTTGTTGCATCACCGCGACTCGTGGGTCTCGCTGTCGCCGGTCGAGCAATCGCTCGCATCCGCGATGCTCGACCGGTTCGGCGCGGTCGTGACGCGCGACATGCTTGCCGATCGCGCGTGGCCCAGTGGCGTTCCCACGCGCAATGCGCTCGACGTGCACGTGCTGCGCCTGCGCCGTCGGATCGCGCCACTCGGCCTCGAGATCCGCACCGTGCGCTCGCGGGGTTACCTGCTGCAAGCCCGCGAGGTCGCGCTCACGGGCTAGCCACACGGGGCATATAGCGTCACGTGAGTGCGCGTCGGGATTGACAGCGGGGGAACGTTCACCGATGTCGTCGCCGACGACGGGCGCGTCGCCAAGGTTGCCTCCACTCCCGATGATCCGGCGCGCGCCGTAGAGCGCGCGATCGACGCGATCGAGGGTCGCAGTCGCGTCGAGGTGCTCGCCCATGGCACGACGGTCGCCACCAATGCATTGCTCGAACGTCGCGGCGCGACCGTCGCATTGGTCGCGACCGAGGGCTTCGCAGACGAGATCGAGATCGCCCGACAAGCCCGGCCGTCTTTGTACGACCCGTTCATTGACCGGCCGGCGCCGCTCGTGCCGCGCTCGCTCCGGTTCGGGGTGTCGGGCCGCCTCGACGGGCGCGGCAACGAGATCGAGTCGTTCGACGGTTGCGTTCCGGCGATTCCCGACGCGGTCGACGCGATCGCGGTGTGTCTCCTCCACGCGGATCTCGACGCAACCCACGAACGCGCAGTCGCCGGTGCGCTGCGCGCCGCGTACCGGGCGCACGTCGTCTGCTCGCACGAGGTGAGCCCGGAGTTCCGAGAGTACGAACGCATGGTGACGACGGTTGTCGAGGCGTTTCTCGAACCGGTATGTGTCCCGTACCTCGAGCGGGTCGTGACGTTCGCCCCCGACGCGCTCGTGATGACGTCGGCGGGCGGGCTCGTCCCAGCGGCCGATGGCGCCCACGCCGCGGCCTCGCTCTTGCTTTCGGGTCCGGCCGGCGGGGTGCGCGCGGCCGCCGAGATCGCGCGCGCATGCGGCTTCCCCGACGCGGTCAGTTTCGACATGGGCGGCACCAGCACCGACGTGTGCTTGGTGCGCGGCGGTGTGCCGGAACCGACGCCGCAACGGTCGATCGCCGGGCTGCCGATCCGTTTGCCGGCGCTCGACGTACACACGATCGGTGCCGGCGGTGGCTCGATCGCGCGTGTCGATGCGGGCGGCGCGCTCGTCGTCGGCCCGCGCAGCGCCGGTGCGGTGCCCGGCCCCGCGTGCTACGGGCGAGGCGGCACGCAGCCTACGGTCACCGACGCCGACCTGGTGCTGGGACGCATCGCTGCCGACGCGGCGTTCGCCGAACTCGGCCATATGGACAGCGCGGCGGCCCGCGCCGCGCTGGATGCGGCGGGCGTCCCTGCCGACGGTGTGGTGCGCGTCGTCGATGCCGCGATGGAACGGGCGGTACGCGTCGTGACGATCGAGCGCGGCGTCGATCCGCGTGAGCTCGCGCTGGTTGCGTTCGGCGGTGCCGGTCCGTTGCACGCCTGCGCGGTTGCCGATGCGTTGGGGATGGGCGCGGTCATCGTGCCGCCGCGGCGGGTGTGTGCTCGGCGGTGGGTTTGTTGGGCGCCCCGAAAGCGCGCGAGGTGGTGCGGACGTTCTCGGGCGAGTCGCTGGCCGACGCGCTCACGATCGTTGCGAACGAAGCGCGCGCGCTCGTCGCGAAGAATGCCGAGGTCGTCACGGCGGTTGATTGCCGGTATGTCGGCCAGAGCCACGAGCTCACGGTGGCGCTGCCTTCGGACTTCCCGGCCGAGCACGAACGCCGCAACGGTCACGCGCGCCCGGGCGCACCGATCGAAGTCATTGCCGTGCGCGCTCGGGCATCGATGCCGGCGCCCTTGAGCATCACTGATCTTCCCGACGTGGATCGGCGACGCGTGGTCGGTCCGGCGGTGGTGGCTGAGCCCGACTGCACGGTGTGGGTCCCCGAGGGTTGGCGCGCAGAGCCACGTGAGCTCGGCGCGTGGGTGATGCAAAGGAAATGATTGTGCGGACGCAGCGGAGCCAGGGATGGTGGAGCGAGGGAGCCATGTGATGGATGCGGCGACCCTCCAGGTGTGGATCTCGCGGTTGACGGGAGTGGCCGACGAGATGGGCGCCGTGTTGCGACGCGCGGCGTACAGCCCGAACATCAAGGAGCGCGCCGATTGCTCGTGCGCGCTGTTCACTCCTGACGGCACGCTGCTCGTGCAGGCCGAGCACATTCCCGTGCACCTGGGTTCGATGCCGGCGGCAGTCCGCGCCGCGATCGATGCGGTTGGTGACGGGGTCACCGCGGACGACCAGATCGTCGTCAACGACCCGTTCGCCGGCGGCACGCATCTGAACGACGTCACGTTCGTTGCGCCCGTGTTCGACGACGACGGCGTGCTCCTCGGGTGGGCGGCGAATCGCGCGCATCACGCCGATGTCGGCGGCATGGCGCCGGGTTCGATGCCTCCCGACGCGACCGAGATCTACCAGGAGGGCTTCCGCATCCCGCCGATGCACTGGACGCGTGAGGTGGAGATGCTCTTCCTTGCCGCGTCCCGCACGCCGGACGAGCGCCGGGGTGACCTCGACGCGCAACGCGGGGCGAACCGGCTGGGCGCGGCCCGGCTCCGGGAACTCGCGCCGAGGGCCTCGGTGCGGGACGAGATCGTCGCGTACGGCGAGCGCCGCATGCGCGCCGCCCTGCAGGGACTCGCGGAGGGAACGTACGAGTTCGCCGACGTGCTTGACTCGACGGGCGGCGTCGACGGCGGCCCAGCGCGTCTCGTCGTACAGGTCACCGTCGCGGGAGACGGCATCACGTTCGATTTCACCGGTACCGATGCTCAGCGCGCCGGATCGGTGAACGCGGTCGAGGCGGTCACGATCAGCGCGGTTGCATTCGCGTTGCGGACGGTCGTCGACCCGGAGCTGCCGGCCAATGGCGGCGCGTTGCGGCCCGTGCGCGTCGTCGCGCCGGCCGGTTCGCTCGTCGCGGCGCGCCCGCCGGTCGCCGTCGGTGCCGGCAACGTGGAAGTAAGCCAGCGCGTCGCCGACGTGTGTCTCGGCGCGCTCGCGCAGGCAGCTCCCGGTCGCGTCGGTGCCGCATCACAAGGCACGATGAACAACCTGCTGTTGGGCGGTGACGGCTGGGTGTACTACGAGACGATCGGCGGCGGGCAAGGTGGTCGTCCCGGTCCGCGCGCGGGCATGAACGGCGTGCACACCGCAATGACGAACACACTGGATACGCCGGTCGAGGCGTTGGAGCGCGCGTATCCAATGCGTGTGCGCCGGTACGCGTTGCGCGTCGACAGCGGTGGCAGTGGTGACGCACCGGGCGGCGACGGGATCGAGCGCGAGATCGAAGTCCTCGAAGACGTGACGGTGTCGCTCGTGACCGAGCGGCGCGTTTCGTCGCCGTGGGGTCTGGGCGGCGGGGCACCAGGCGCGCCCGGGGAGAACTGGTTGCTCCCGGGTGGAGACGGCGCGCGCGCAACACGGCTGGCCGACAAGACAACGCTGCGACTACGCGCCGGCGACGTGTTGCGCGTGCGCACACCCGGCGGCGGCGGTTGGAGCGCGCTCAGTCCAGGGGCCGTAACGCGACGACCGTGACCGAGAGCTCGCGGTTGGGGCCCTGGTACGTCACCGCGTCGCCTGCCGCCTTGCCGAGGATCGCCTGACCAAGTGGCGAGTTTGTCGACAGCACGTCGTACTTGTCGTGCCGTTCCTCGATCGAGCCGACGAGATACGTCGTCACGTCGTCGTCACCGTGATAACGAAGGTCGACGAGGCAACCCGGTTCGACGATGTCACCGGATGGCCCACCCTCGAGCACGACCGCGCTCTTCAACATCGCTTCGAGCTGGCGGATGCGCGCTTCGTTGTGACCCTGCTCGTTCTTGGCTGCGTCGTAGTCGGCGTTCTCGCTGATATCGCCGTGCTCACGCGCACGCTCGATCCACAACGAGATCTCTCGGCGGCGCGAGCCGCTTCGCTCGTCGAGCTCCTGCTGCAGCCGTTCAAATGCCTGCGGCGAGAGGTGAGACTCCGTCATGAGGCCGCAGGGTAGCGGCCGTTCCTCCCGGGTCTTCAACATCTCCCTCGGAGGCGGGCCGAGGGCGACAGGGTCAGTCTCCGGTATGAGGCGTACTGCGCAGTAGTCCTACGCCGGACCGATGCCCGTTGATGCTCCGGCGTGGTTCAGTCGGCCGGACCGTGACGGCGCGTCCGCCGCGGCATA
Source organism: uncultured Actinomycetes bacterium (assembly GCA_963837155.1). Lineage (GTDB taxonomy): Bacteria > Actinomycetota > Acidimicrobiia > IMCC26256 > PALSA-610 > DASQHW01. Next base: position 1,013,011 of record CAWIMB010000002.1, read on the forward strand.
CGGGGGAGGATGTAATGCGGGTTCGAAGTAGCGGAGTGCGACGTGTTCGCGGCCGAGCGCTGCTTGTCGTCATGATCATTATCGGATCGGTCGGGTTCGTCGCAGCCCCTGCGCACGCCGCGAGCAAGGTGCACGAACAAGTCCTCCTTGACTTCCCGCCGGGGACGAATATCCCCGACAACTCGGGAGAGCCCGGGTGTACGCACGCGTCGGGCATCACCGTGAGCGGAAAGATCTGGGTCGATACGTACGTGAATTACAACCTGCTCGGTGTCGAGGTCGATCGCTGGAACAAGATGCGCTGGTACCTCTCGACGAGCTACCGAAAGGCGACGGCAACAGCCGCCGTTGCGTACGCGGATCTGTACGGTCGATCCGGGTCGTGTGCCGAGCTCAATCAATTCGACGGCCGCGGCGATACCGCGACACTGCGGGCCATCGTGTGTGGGTCGCATCTGGTGACGTTTCGGGCGAACCGTTGGTGCCAGCTGCAGGCGCGAGCTGACGTCGGCGCCAAGGTTCCTGCGCAGACGGATCTCAATGTCGAAGCATGCCGCCAGCCGCGCTGGAACTACGGCCAGGCAGGCCCGTTCGGGTACGCGTCATGGCACAACATGAACTTGTTCATAGAGAAGAGGGACCTCCAAGAGCACTTCAAGGTCGGATGGTTCCCCGGTCATATCAACATCAACACGTACTTCGACGACTTCGACATGCTCATGGGCGTCGACCCATGGGTAACGGGAAAGCCGACCGGATACGGCAAAGTGCAGACGGCGCAGGTGTCGGAGTGGGTCGCGCTCTGGTACGACGCCATCGCGCACGCCATCGGTCAGGATCCGAATGCCGCGCCGGTCAGTGCATGGAACGCGGTCGACACGGCAGTCGCGAACAACCGTCTCGTACCCGGCGTCGGTCGCCTCCGGGCGGCCCATGACAAGTTGCAACAGGCGATCTGTGACGTCTCGCCCTGGCTGCAGGACGCACTCGACGACTCGCCGGGAGGCGAAGTCATCGTCGGGCCCTGCGACGCCGGTTTCGAGTACTCACGAAAGGAGTCCGCGGCCGGTGTGCGTTACATGATCCAGTGGTTCGTCGCTTCGCAGAACAATGGTGTGGTGCCCGAGCCGCTCAAGGGTGGGCAAGGTCTCGTCATTCCGATGATCATTCGCTCGGCCTACAAGAACCAAGGAGCGATGGCCGTCCGAGACCCGTTGTCGAAGCCAACGGGTTGTGCCGTGAAGCTCGATCTCGGGACGGGTCGCAACACTCACTTCGTGAAGCTCTTCGGCAACCTCGCCAACGTGTTGGGGGGTTGATCCCCGTCGAGCTGAGATGGGGCGGGTCCCCGGGCCCCGCCCCATCTCGCTTGGATGCAGGTGTCATTCGGGTTAACCTGGTCACCTCATGTCATTGCACTTCTCGGTAATCGTCATTCCGTAAGCGGGCGCCGCTCCGGCGTTCGCTTCACCGTCCACGCCTGTGTGGGCGGTTTTTTCGTGAAGGGACATCTCGTGGCCCATCGGGTCGGGATCATCGGCGGGGACGGCATCGGCCCGGAGGTGACGGCGGTTGCGCTCGACGTCGTGCGTGCCGCCGGTGTCGCGCTCGACACGATCGACTACGACCTCGGCGGCCGGCGCTATGTCGCGACCGGGGAGGTGCTCCCGGATTCCGTCCTCGACGAGCTGCGCGAGCTCGACGCGATCCTGCTCGGGGCCGTCGGCACACCGGACGTGCCGCCCGGTGTGCTCGAACGCGGATTGCTGTTGAAGATGCGGTTCGCCCTCGACCTCTACATCAACCTGCGGCCGTTCACATCGAAGACCGTGGACTTCCTGGTCGTGCGCGAGAACACCGAAGGTGCGTACGCGGGGGAGGGCGGCTTCCTGCGCAAGGGAACCCCGCAGGAGATCGCGACCCAGGGCTCGGTGAACACCCGCATGGGTGTCGAGCGGTGCGTGCGCTACGCGTTCGATCTCGCCGATGCCCGGGCCCGCAAGCACTGCACGCTGGTGCACAAGACGAACGTGCTGACGTTCGCGGGCGACTTGTGGCAGCGGACGTTCGACGAGGTCGCGGCGGACTACGAGCATGTGCAGACCGCGTACAACCACGTTGACGCCGCGTGCATCTACTTCGTGCAGGACCCGGGCCGGTACGACGTGATCGTCACCGACAACTTGTTCGGCGACATTCTCACCGACCTCGGCGGAGCGATCGCGGGTGGGATCGGGCGCGCCGCGTCGGCCAACCTCAATCCCGCTCGGACCGGCCCGTCACTGTTCGAGCCGGTCCACGGGTCGGCCCCGGACATCGCCGGCACGGGCAAAGCCGACCCCCGGGCGGCGGTGATCTCGGCCGCGATGATGTGTGATTTCCTCGGCGAAGAGGATGCGGCCGGCCGAATCCGCAAAGCCGTGGAGCAAACCGACGATAAAGAAGGCACAACAACGCAGATCGGCGAGTCGATCTGCGGGGCGCTGTAGAGGAGTCTGCGATGCCGATTACCCCGACCGAGAAGATCTGGTTCAACGGCGAGCTCATTCCGTGGGCCGACGCCAAGATCCACATCCTCACGCACACGTTGCACTACGGCACGGGTGTGTTCGAAGGCGTGCGCGCGTACGAGACCGACCGCGGCCCCGCAGTCTTCCGGTTGACCGAGCACATCGAGCGGCTCTTCAACTCGGCGAAGATCATGATGATGGAGATTCCCTACACGGTCGACGAGATCGTGCAGGCCACCAAGGACACGGTGCGCGCGACCGGGCTGCCCTCGTGTTACATCCGGCCGATCGCCTACTACGGCTACGGGGAGATGGGTCTCAACACGTTGCCGTGCACGGTCGACGTCGCGATCGCGTGCTGGCCGTGGGGCGCGTACCTCGGCGACGACGCGTTGACCCAGGGCGTGCGCATGAAGATTTCGTCGTGGACCCGCCACGACCACAACACGATGCCGCCGTTGTCGAAGACCACCGGCAACTACGTGAACTCCTCGCTCGCGAAGGTCGAGGCGCTGAAGGCGGGTTATGACGAAGCGATCATGTTGAACCCGGAGGGGTTGGTGTCGGAGTGCACCGGCGAGAACATCTTCGCCGCCCGCCGCGGGATCCTGATCACGCCGCCGATTTCTGCGGGCGCGCTCCCCGGCATCACCCAGGACTCGGTGATGACGATTGGCCGCGACCACGGCTTCGAGATCGTCGTCGACGATCTGTCGCGCAGCGATCTGTACGTGTGCGAGGAAATGTTCGTGTGTGGCACGGCCGCCGAGGTGAGCGCTGTGAACTCCGTCGACGACCGCTCCATTCCGTGCCCCGGGCCGATGACGCAGGTAATCGCGTCCGAGTACGCGAAAGCGGTCCGGGGTGAGATCGACAAGTACAAGGACTGGTGCGAGCTCGCATAATGCTTTGTCGCACTCGCTGCTCGACGGGATACCCGACTCGCGGACGCTCGCCGCTCCGGCGAGTTCGCTTCGCCTGCGGCTCCGCTCACCGCATCGTTAGGAACTGAGATGACGAACAAGATCGAGATCTATGACACCACCTTGCGGGACGGCTCTCAGCTGGAGGGCATCTCGCTGACCGTCGAAGACAAGTTGCGGATTGCCGAGCAGCTCGACTGGCTCGGCGTGCACTACATCGAGGCGGGCTGGCCGGGCGCGAACCCTAAGGACGACGAGCTGTTCCGCCGCACGCCGGCGGAGCTCCAGCTGACCGCGAGCACGCTGGTCGCGTTCGGGTCGACGCGCCGGGTCAAGGGCAAGGTCGACAGCGACGACACGTTGCGCCACCTCGTCGACGCCAACGTCGGGTGCGTCTGCATCGTCGGCAAGTGCTGGGACTACCACGTCACCGAGGCGCTCGGCACCACGCTCGACGAAGGCGTCGCGATGGTCGGCGACTCGGTCGAGTTCCTGCGGAATGCCGGCATGCAGGTGCTGTTCGACGCCGAGCACTTTTTCGATGGCTACCGGCGCAACGCCGAGTTCTCGCTGCGCGTCCTCGAAGCCGCGGCGACGAACGGCGCGTCGCACCTGGTGCTATGCGACACCAATGGCGGCACGTTGCCGCACGAGGTCGAGCACGTCGTGCGCGAGGTCGTCGAGTACTTCCGGGGCGACGTCATCGTGGCGGTCCATCTGCACGACGACGCCGGCACGGGCGTGGCGAATGCGCTCGCCGGCGTGCGGGGTGGTGCGACGCAGGTACAGGGCACGATCAACGGCTACGGCGAGCGCACCGGGAACTGCAACCTCACGTCGATCATCCCGAACCTCACGCTGAAGATGGGTCTCGAGACGATTCCCGCCGACCGGCTGGAGCGGCTGACACCGGTCGCGCACCACATCGCCGAGCTCGTCAACATGCCGCTCAATCCGCAGGCCGCGTACGTCGGACACTCGGCGTTCGCGCACAAGGCGGGATTGCACACCAGCGCGATCGCGAAGCGGCCAGACGCGTACGAGCACGTCGATCCCGAGATCGTCGGCAACGGCACGCGCTTCGTGGTGTCGGAGCTCGCGGGCAAGTCGACGCTCGGCCTCAAAGCGAAGGAGCTCGGGCTCGACCTCGACGGACCCCAACTCTCCGAGGTCGTCGAGATTTTGAAGCGACTCGAGCACGAGGGCTATCACTTCGAGGTCGCCGACGGCTCGCTCGAGCTGTTGATGCGGCGCGCCACGGGATGGGAACCCAGCTGGTTCTCCGTCGAATCGTTCCGCGTGATCACCGACGACAACACCGGCGTCGCCACGCTCACCGACAAGACCGGCGCCACGGTGACGACCGAGGCGACCGTGAAAGTGCACGTCGGCGGTCAGCGCAAGATCGCGACCGAAGAGGGCAACGGCCCCGTGAACGCGCTCGACCGCGCGCTGAGAAGCGCACTCGACGGCGCGTTCCCGGCGTTGGAGCGCGTGCACCTCACCGACTACAAGGTGCGCGTCCTCGACACGAACAAAGGCACCGGTGCGGTGACCCGCGTGCTGATCGACTCGACTGACGGCAACGGCACCTGGACAACGATCGGCGTCAACGAAAACATCATCGAGGCGTCGTGGCAGGCTCTCCTCGATTCCATCCAGTTCGGTCTGCTCAGAGCGGAGAACGCGGCGAGCTAGCCGGTAGTGCCGGGCACGAACTCAAGGCCACCCACCGGTGCTTGCTGATTGGGAAACGGCTTCGAGCAGTACACAATGATGGTCGCGCCCGTCCACACTGGCGTCGTCCGCGAACCGCCGCAGCCGAATGGCGCGCGCGGAAGACGGCTCCAGGTGTTCGCGGTGGCGTCGTACACGCTGGCATCGCCGGGCCGGATTGGGCCGGCCGCTCCTTGCGCGTTCAGTGACCAGAGCGCCTTCCCCGTCCACGCGGACGAGAAGTGACTCGCGGGGATGTCGTTCGCGGTCAAGGCGTCGTCGGGAAGGCGCGTCACTGAACCCGTGTCGGCGTCGTACCACGCGCTGACTTCGGGAAGTGGTCCGGGGCCGTGTGCACCGAGCATGTGCATGTCGCCGCGCACCAGGGCGCGGTTGCCGATCCAAAATGCTTCTTCGGGGATCGAGATCGCGTCGGGATCCGAAGCGAGCGCGGTCCAGCGGTTCGTCGCCTCGTCATAGCGGAACAGGTCGGTGCCGCCGGTGAGGAAGTACGAGTTCGGCCCGGTCTGAGTCCGAGAGCTGGACACGGACCACGCGAGCACGCGGCCCGGCCCGGCTGCGACTGCGAGTTGCCAGGAAAGCGGTTCGTGGGTCGGCGTCGGCGCCGGCAGTTGCCGCCACCGGTTGGTCACCGGGTCGTACGACGCGGCCTGCGCGCCGGTGAAGAAGACCGCACGATCGCCGTTCCAGACGCCGAACGTGGAGCGCGCCCATAAAGATGGGGCGGGGAGCTTTCGCCACGCGTTCGTTGTCGGGTTGTACGCCGCTGCCGACTGCCACTCCAGGAACCCAAACGTCGAGTCGCCCGTGAGCACGATCTCGTTTCCGGTCCACACGGCCGCTCGGAACACTCGAAGTATGTCCGGCGCGGATGGCAGCATCCGCCAACTCCTCGTGTTCGGGTTGTACGCCGCACCAACCTTGTGCATTTCGCTGCCGGTGCTCCAGACGATGACCTCCTTCCCGGTCCACACGACCGAAGCGTCGTCGCGTTCCGTGATCGGGGCGGGCGGAATGATCTCCCAGTGTCCGGCCGCGAGCTGCGCGGCGGTTGCATTGCTCAAGCCGCGGTTGTGCACGCGCGTCTTGCTCGGTCCCGCGGTGTCTTGTTGCGCGATGACGCCGGCCGCAACGGCGAGAACCACACCGGCAGCGAAGACCGAGAGCAGACGCCGACGCATGCGCGTGCGCCGCTTTCGAACGGCGCTTTGCGTGGCAGCCTCGAAGACTGGAGCCGCGCCGCGTGCAGCGTCGGCCCGCTCGAGTTCTTCGAAGAGTTCTCGGAGGTCGTTCATGTGGTCTCTCCTGACCGCAGGTCGGCGCCGACCTCGGCTCGGAGCGCTTTGAGCGCTCGCGAGGCGATCTGACGCGCGGCCTGCTCGGAACATCCAACGATCTCGGCGGCTTCGCGGTATGACAGCTTCTCGATCACCGTGAGGAACAGCACCGCCCGAGCTCGCGGTGGCGTGTGCATCAGATCATCAAGGTCGGACGGGTACACGTCGACCGCCTCGTCGGTCACGCGTTCCTTGCGCGTGCGCGCGTCGCTTCGCCGCGCTCCCCGCGTCAGGTTTGATGCAACCCGGATCATGGTCGTTCGCAGATAGCCAGCCGGTTCTTCGATGCTGGCCAACGACCGAACCGCGAGTGTCCGGGCGAGCGCCTCCTGGAGGAGGTCGTCGGCATCGATGCCCTCCGGCCGGATTGCGGCGGCAAATCGACGCAGCGCCGGATAGAGCGCTTCGAAGAGGGCCCCGTCCTCTTCGCGCGCGCCGGCCATTACCTCATCAAACACCGCCGACCGGCGAGGCGTGACAAGGACAACTGCAGCAGGTCGTTGACTCGATTGCGACCGCTGGAGGCACGATCGGGTCAATGACCGCTGACAACTAGCCTGACCGCGTGCCGACCGATCCGTTCGTTCCACCCGATCCCGACGCCCGTCCCCGGCAACAGCAGAACCTTCCGCCGGGCGTCGCGCTGCCGCCGGCAAGCCATTGGCGTCCCGATCGGCCCGGCGATCTCAGCGGCCCCGCGGTCGGGCAGGGTGACCTGATGGGTACGCCGGGACCGAACGTCGGCTTCGCGTACACGCTCGCGGAGCGCGCCAAGGATCGCTTCCGAACCGGGCTGCACGAGCACATCGGCGATGTCGTGGCGATCGTCGCCGAGGTCGCCGGCAAACGGGCGGCGCTCTTCGGGCGCGCGCCGGTGATCCACGACATCGAGCACGCGATGACCGTGTTCGGCTACGACGGTTCCGCGAGCCCGGAGTTCGCCGAGGCCCGCACGTTGCTGGTGCTCGATGCCGCGCACGACTACGAAAGGCGGCGGTCGGTCGTGGATGGCGTTTCGGAGGAGCTGCTGCGCGGCACCGGCACCGAGTTGAAGGACCGCATCGAGGCGTGGCGATCAGCGATCATCTCGAAGCTGTTGCCCGACCTCCGGCAGCTCCCGACGATGTGAGCACGTCGAGCACCTCGAGCACCTCGAGCATGTCGAGCGCGTTCGACCTTCCGGCCGAGCTCGAGGAGCTCCGCACGTCGGTGCGCCGGCTCGCCGAGGAGCGCATTGTCCCGCACGCGGCGGCCGCCGACGAGCACGAGGAGTATCCGTGGGCGAGCTGGGAGGCGTGGCGCGCCGCCGGGTTCGCCGGTCTGGCTTTCCCAGCCGAATACGGGGGACAGGACGGCGGCTTCCTCGCCCACGCCATCTGCGTGGAGGAGGTCGCGCGCGTCTGCGCGTCGTCGTCGCTGTTCACGTTCATCTCCAAGCTCGGCGTGACGGCGTTGCTCGACCACGGCAGCGAGGAGCTCAAGCAGGCGTACGTGCCGCGCGTCGCCTCGGGAGAGTGTCAGGCCTCCTATTGCCTCTCCGAGGCCGACGCCGGCAGCGATGTCGCGGGAATGCGCACGCGGGCAGTGCGCGACGGCGACGATTACCTGCTGACCGGCCGCAAGATGTGGGTCACGAACGCGGGGGTGAGCGACTTCTACACCGTGTTCGCCAAGACCGACCCCGACGCAGGCCACCGCGGCATCAGCTGCTTCGTTGTCGAGAAGTCGTTTCCCGGCTTCGCGATTGGCAAGCTCGAGCACAAGATGGGTGTGCGCGGCTCGCCGACCGGCGAGATTCTGCTCGACAACTGCGTTGTCCCCGGTACGAATCGCATCGGTGAAGAAGGACGCGGCTTCCACTACGCGATGGGCGCGCTCGACCGCTCGCGACCGCTCGTGGGCGCGCAGGCGCTTGGCATCGCGCAGGGTGCACTCGAGCTCGCGACCGCGTATGTGCAAGAACGGCGCCAGTTCGGCCAGCGCATCGCAGATTTCCAGGGCGTGCAGTTCGCGCTCGCCGACATGGCCACCGCGGTCGACGCGGCCCGCCTGCTCGTGTATCGCGCGTGCACGCGGTTGGACGCGGGCGTGGAAACCACCGCGGCACCATCCTCGATGGCGAAGCTGTTCGCATCCGACACCGCGATGCGAGTGACGACGGACTGCGTGCAGTTGCTCGGCGGGATCGGCTACACGCGAGAGACCCCGGCGGAGCGGTTCATGCGGGACGCGAAGATCACGCAGATCTACGAGGGCACGAACCAAATCCAGCGCGTGGTGATCGCCAAGCGCCTGCTGGCAGACTGACCGGGTGGACGCGCGCACCGGATACGCGAAGGCGCCGGACGGTGCCCACCTCGCGTACTCGATTACTGGTGCCGGTCCGATCGATGCCTTCTACCTCGCGCCGGGCACGATCTCGATCGACTCATGGGACGACGACCCGCATACCAGTCGTTTCTACCGTCGGCTCGGCGCGTTCCTACGGGTCATCCGCCACGACTTGCGGGGTGTCGGTCTCTCGGACCCGCTCGACCTCGCGAAAGGCGAGACGATCGAACGGATGGCGAGCGACGCGCACACGGTGCTCGACGCACTCGGCGCCGAGCAGGTGGTCCTCGTCGCCGAGGACGGCGGCGGTCCCCTCGCCATCGAGTTGGCGAGCCAACATCCCGAGCGGTTCTCGGCGCTGGTCGTGATCAACGGGTATGCCTGCCTCATCGCCGATGAGGATTCTCCGAACGGGATCCCCCGAGAGCTCGTCGAATCGTTTCTCACGCAGAACACCGATCCCGACCAACGATGGGATCTCGACGGCGCCGATGATCTTGCCCTGATGTGTCCGAGCCTTCAGCACGAAGGCACCCTGCGGGAATGGTGGGCGCGTTCGTCGCGGCGCGGCGCCAGTCCCGCAACCGCCCGGGCATTGGTCGGCGCCGCCTCGATAGCTGACGCGCGTCCGCGTCTGCCCGGGCTCGCCCTCCGGACACTGGTCATGCATTCCCGCGAGAACCTGTTCATCCCCGTCGCGCTCGGACGCGACCTCGCGGCTCGCATCGCCGGCGCGCAGTACGTCGAGCTGGCGAGTGCCGACTGCGTGCCGTGGGGCGACATCGCCGACAGGGTCGTCGACGAGATCGAGGAGTTCCTCACTGGACGGCGCTCGGGCACCGTCGACCGCGTGCTCGCGACCGTGCTCTTCACCGACATCGTGGACTCCACCGGACGGGCGGCCGCGCTCGGCGACCGGGCCTGGCGTTCGCTGCTCGACGAGCACGACACGATCGTGCGACGGGAGCTCGGGCGTTACGGCGGCCGAGAGGTGAACACGACCGGCGACGGTTTCGTCGGTGCCTTCGAGAGCCCGACGCAGGCGGTGCGCGCGGGACGAGCAATCGTCGCCGCGGCCGCGGCGAGCGGCGTCGCCATCCGCGTCGGCATCCACACCGGCGAATGCGAGCGGCGCGGCAACGACCTCGCCGGGCTGGCCGTGCACATCGCGGCGCGGGTCGCGGGGCTCGCTGCGTCCGGTGAGGTCCTGGTTTCGCGCACCGTGCGTGATCTCTCCGGTGGCTCCGATCTGCGCTTCGTCGACGGCGGCGACCACGAGCTCAAAGGAGTGCCCGAACGGTGGCAGCTCTTCGCCGTCGAGCCGTGACCGGCGCCCTCGTAGACTTCGTCAGTCCATGAGCGATATTCGTCTGCGGTTCTCGCCCGCGCCGACCGGGTTCTTGCACATCGGGAGCGTGCGCACCGCGTTCTACAACTGGTTGCACGCCCGGCACACCGGCGGCACATTCATCCTGCGTATCGAAGACACCGACGTCGCCCGGTCGACGCAGGAGTCCATCGATCAGATCCAGCAGGTGCTCCGGTGGCTCGATCTCGAATGGGATGAAGGACCGGTACTCCAGAGCGGCCGCTTCGACGTGTACCTCGCGGCCGCGCACAGGCTCTTCGAGGAGGGCAAGGCGTACGAGTGCTTCTGCACCGAGGAAGAGGTGCGGACGCGCAACGAGCAGGCAATGCGCGAGGGTCGCACGCCCGGATATGACGGTCGCTGCCGCAACCTGACCGCAGACGAGCGAGCGGCGTTCGTGGCGGAGGGACGCCCGAGATCAGTGCGCTTCCGCACGCCCGACGACGGCCGCAGCAGCTTCGAGGATGTGATCCGCGGCGAGGTGTCGGTCGAGTGGTCGACGATCCCCGACTTCGTGATCGTCCGCTCGAACGGCACGCCGGTGTTCTTCCTCGCCAACGCGGTCGACGACGTCGACATGGGGATCACCCACGTGCTGCGTGGCGAGGATCTCATCGACTCGACCCACCGCGTGCTCGCGCTGCGGCGGGCATTGGGTCACGACGATCAGCCGGTGTATGCGCACTTGCCGCTGATTCTCGGCCAGGGCGGCGGCAAGCTGTCGAAGCGGCACGCCGCGATCTCGATCGAGGAGTATCGCGATGCGGGTTACCTGCCGAGCGCGTTGCTCAACTACCTCGCCCTCCTCGGCTGGGGGCCCGAGGACGGGCGCGAAGTGCTGTCAATCGAGGAGTTGATCGCCGAGTTCGAGCTCGAACGCGTGAACTCATCGGCGGCGACCTTCGATCCCAAGAAGCTCGAGTGGATGAATGCCGAGCACATCCGAAGGATGTCACTGCCCGAGCTGCGGGCTGCCGTCCTGCCGTTCGCCCGGGCGCGCTACGGCGAACACCTCGACATCGTGAAATTCGAAAAGGGTGTCGAGCTGGCGCAGGAGCGGGCGACGACGCTCGTGCAGATCGCCGAGCAGATGGCGTTCTTGTTCACGCCCGACGACGAGCTCGAGACCGATCCGCCGTCTTGGGAGAAGCTGCGGAAGGTCGAACAGGCGGCGGAAATCCTCGACGCGGTGTCCGACTTCATCGCGAGCTGCGATTGGGGCGAGCAGATCGACCCCCGACTCGCCATCGAGGCGCTGGGCCTCAAGCCCGGCAAGGTGATGCACGTCGTGTACACCGCGATCCAAGGGCGCAGCGCGGGTCTGCCGCTGTTTGATGCGATCGCGTTGCTCGGCCGCGAGTCGACGCTGCGCCGTCTGCGGGCCGCTCGCGCCAAATTGTGAGACGCGCCCTGAAGATCGCTTTGCGTGTTGCGCTCGCGCTCTTCGCGGTCGTCTTCGTGTACGTATCAGTGATCTTCGTGCAGGTGTGGCTCGCGTCGCGTCGCGATGACGCGCGGCGCTCGGACGCGATCGTGGTACTCGGTGCCGCGCAATTCGACGGCCGGCCGTCGAAGATCCTCGCGGCCCGTCTTGATCACGCGATCAATCTGTTCCGGCGCGGTATCGCGCCGGTCGTCGTCGTGACCGGCGGGAAGCAGCCGGGTGATCGTTTCACCGAAGCAGGCGCGAGCGCGGAATATCTACACAGCCACGACGTCCCCGAGCGCGCAATCTTGCGCGAGACGACCGGGCGCAGCTCGTGGCAGTCGCTCGCGTCAGCCGCGCGGTTCTTGAAAGAGCGCAATCTCACGCGGGTCGTACTCGTCTCCGACCCTTACCACGCCGCACGAATCGACGACATCGCGCACGAGGTCGGCCTCCAAGCAGTGACGTCTCCGACGCGCACGAGTCCGATCAAGGGCGCAGGCGTGTGGCGCCGCATGTTCACCGAGACGATCCGCGTCGCGGCCGGGCGCGTGTTCGGTTACGGCCGTCTCGACCGCCACCGTGGGGTGGAAAAGCTCGTCCCGGGCCTCGCTACAATGATCGCTCCGCCGCTGCGGGTACGCCGGCGTGGCGGAGCCATCCATTCGGGGGTGGTGTAATCGGCAACACGACAGGTTCTGGCCCTGTTATTGGGGGTTCGAGTCCTCCCCCCCGAGCCAAGCCCCGTTCGTCTAGAGGCCTAGGACGCCAGGTTCTCATCCTGGTAACACGGGTTCAAATCCCGTACGGGGTGCCACGAGGTGCCAGAAAAGTCGCCGGAGCATCGCTCCGGCCTTCTTTTTTCCTTTTTCCAAACTTGTCACGCTGTGCGCGAATAGCGAAGGCGATGCGTACGTGTGCACGTAGGTGAGTTGGAACCCGAACCGAAGTGTGCACGTGCGCATCGCCGTTTCCGGAACGCATGCGACGCGCATTGAGCGTCATTGCGTGATGTGAAGTTCATCGCCGCGCACGACAAGTGTGCACGGCAAACCAACGAGATCGAGTGCGTCGCGCGTTGCATATGCGCTGGTCACGATGTTGATGACGTCACCGCGGTGCACACCGGTTGTGATCGTCAACTCGAGTGCAACACCGTCATCGCGCGCTTCGGCCCACACGATGAACGCGTCGTACGAACCGTCGTCGAGCGGTGTCATGCGCGTCTGCAGTGCATCGTCGCGTCGCGTTCACACGTATGAACGCGCGTCCGACGATTTTTGCACGAGTCGCGCTGCACGTGGTGGTTGTCACGCGCAATGCGTGAGAAATGCTTGACGTTCACGCGTGAATACGTTCTCATTGCACGAACGCACACAGCGCGTGGAGGTTGTTGTCGTGAACAAGGGCGAGCTCGTCGATGCGATCGCGAGCGAAGCGAACTTGAGCAAGACCGATGCAGAGAACGCATTGAACGCGTTCATCAACGCAGTCAGCGGAGCTGTCGCCAGTGGTGACAAGGTGACGTTGCCGCGCTTCGGGACGTTCGCGATCTCACAACGGAGCGCGCGTACGGGTATGAACCCGCAGACCCGCGAACCGATCCAGATCGCGGCGTCGAAGAGCGTGAAATTCACCGTGGGGTCCGAGCTCAAGAAGCTCGTGAACAACTCCTAGTGGTGTAGGGCGTGGGTCGCTCCCCCGCGTACCGAGTGAGAAGAAGAAGTTCGAACTTCCCCGAGTGAGAGCTCTCCGAGAAAGGTGGTGACCGTGCCTCCGGCGAAGAAGGCAACGAAGAGGCGGGCCGCAAAGAAGGCGCCCGCCAAGCGTAAGGCCGCGAAGCGGAAGGCGCCGGCCAAGCGGAAGTCAACCGCTAAGAAGCGGAAGACGACTGCGAAGAAGGCGACCAAGAAGCGCGCGACCAAGAAGCGGGCAACGAAGAAGCGTGCTGTAAAGCGCAAGGCTCCGGCCAAGAAGCGCAAGGCCGCGAAGAAGCGTCCCGCCGCGAAGAAGCGCCGCAAGGCTGCAAAGAAGTCGACCGCCAAGAAGGCGCCGGCGAAGAAGCGTCGTCGTCGCAAGGCGACGAAGAAGAAGGCCACGCCGGCTGCAAGGCGGACCCGGCGGACCGTCCGGAAACGGACGACCAGAAGGAAGTAGCCGGTTCCACGGCGAGAAGTTGAAGGAAGGCCCGGGGTTCGCCCTCCGGGCCTTCCTTCGCGCTAGAGCTCGTCGATGCGAGCGAATGCTTCGGCGGCCCGGCATCCGCCGCGTAAGCCCTCGACACGGGCCTCGGTCGAGATGCGCGTGACGAAGGCAGCGCGCTGCGCGTCCGGCCGGTCGTCGATCCCCATCGTCGATCGCCACTGGCTGCGGTGCGCGAGCAGCGCGTCCGCCTTCCGATCGACGTATCCGTGCACGTTCTCCAGGTGCGTGACGCGCGCCGGCTCGAAGCAGAGCAGGGTCGTGGGCCGGTGCGGTGCGAGACCCTGCTCGGGAAAGAAATGTGGATCGCGCGCGGCGACGATCGCGGCGATCGTGAGGAACCCTGCCTCGCGGTGGTCGGGGTGCAAGCGATACTCGCGCCACGGGTCGTGGCCGAGCACGACATCGGGACGCGTCCGCCGGATCACCCGGCAGACCGAAGCGCGTGCGTTCATGTCGTCGACCAGTTCGCCGTCGACGAACCGCAGCATCTCGACGTCATTCGCGCCCAGCGCCGCGCCCGCGTCGCGCTGTTCGGTCTCGCGTTGCGCGACCAGCGCGTCGATGTCGGCATCACGGTCCCACGTGCCCTTGGCGCCGTCGGTGCAGACGCACAACGTGACGTGAGCGCCGGCGTCAGCCCACTTGGCGAGCGTGGCGCCGCACCCGAACTCGATGTCGTCGGGATGGGCACCGACCGCCAGTACCCGCGGTGGCACCGGGAGATCGATGCTGAGCGTCATCGCGTGGGTTGGGTCTGCTCGCGTAGCGCCTCGAGCGTACGCAAGTCGTCCTCTACGTCGACGTCGAAACCGAGCGCGGGGTCGCGCAAGACGCGCACGTCGAGCCCTCGGCGCCGGGCCTCGGCAATGTGGCGCGCCGCCGAGCCCGGCCCGTAGGAGAACGCGAACGGCGTTGCAACCGGAAGCGACAGCACAGGCGTGCCGTCATCACGATGGTCGGGGACGACGATCGCCACCGCGGGTTCTCCGTCGCCGGCGACGGTGTCGAGCGATGTTGCGAATGGCAAGTCCGCATGCACGACGACAACGCGCGCAAGGCCCGCGGCGCGCGCCCACACACGTCCGGCGTCGGCGGCAGCGTCGAGCGTTCCCGGGTCGTCGACGATCTGGAGGCGCCGAGCGCTCGCCCACGTCACGACGTCCGGAGCGCTCGAGACGACGACGACTGGTCGCGTTCCCGCGGCGTCAACGACGCGATCGGCCATCGTGCGCGCGAGCGTTGCGCGTGCGGCCTCGTCGAGCACACCCGCGAGCCGCGCCTTGCCATGCGCGAATGAACGCAATGGAACGACGATTCCGGCGCCGTCGTGAGAACGCGCATCGGACCGCTCTGTCATGTCACGCGTATGCTACCGATCCGTGGACGTGATCTATCCGGCTGCCAAAGCCGTGTTCTGGCCCTGGCTCCGGTTCGGGTTGCGGTGGACGATCGAAGGTGCGGCGCACATTCCCGAGCACGATCCGGTGATCCTCGCGAGCAATCACGTGTCGTATCTCGACCCGTTGACGCTGGCGTGGGTCGCCGACCGGCGCCAGCGACGGCTGCGGTTCCTCGCCAAAGCCGAGCTGTTCGAGAAGCCCGGACTCGGCTCGTTGCTGCGGGCCGCGCATCAGATTCCGGTGTTGCGGGGCTCCGCCGATGCCGCGGGCGCGCTTGGCGCCGCCGTCGGCGCGCTGCATCGCGGTGAATGCGTCGCGGTGTTCCCGGAAGGAACGATCTCGCTCGACCTCGAGCCCATGCGTGGGAAGTCGGGTACGGCGCGACTGGCACAACAGTCCGGCGTCGCGGTTGTGCCGGTCGGCTTGTGGGGCACGCACCGCCTGATGATGAAGGGCAGAAAACCGAACTGGAAGTGGGGTGTCGCGCAGACGGCCGTCGTCGGCGAACCAGTTCGGATCGGCACCGACGAACACGTCAAGACCGGGACCGACCGCATCATGGACGCGATCAGCGTGTGCGTCGCGCAGGCCCGCACCATCTATCCGCAACGGCCGGAGCCGGGCGACGATGCGTGGTGGTGGCGCGAACCGGGAACCGTGCGCGCGCACCAGAGGTCGGCGTGACTCGCGTCGCGGTCATCGGCGCGGGGTCGTGGGGTACTGCCGTCGCCGCGATCACAGCGGGCAACGCGGCGACGACGCTGTGGGCGCGCCGGTCCGAGCTCGCGGCCGACATCTCGGCGAGCCGCGAGAACGCCGCGTATCTTCCCGGCGTGCGTTTGCCGGACGGGCTGCGCGCGACCGCGTCGCTCGAGGAGGCATGTGCCGACGCGGACGTCATCGTGCTGGGAGTGCCATCGCACGGCTTGCGCACGGTGCTCACGGACGCGAAAGCGTTCATCGGTCCCAAGGTTCCGTTGGTCAGCCTCGCCAAGGGCATCGAGCAGGGCACCCTCGCGCGGATGACCGAGGTCGCGTGCGAGACACTCGCCGACCACGACCCCACGCGCATCGGAGTACTCACCGGACCGAACCTCGCCCGCGAAGTCGCGGCGGGGCAACCAACGGCGTCGGTCGTCGCGATCGGCGACGAACGCGTCGCCGAGCACCTGCAGCAGTTGTTCTTCTCGCCCAATTTCCGGGTGTACACGAACCCGGATGTCGTCGGCTGCGAGATGGCCGGCGCGTTGAAGAATGTGCTCGCGATCGGCGCCGGTATCGCCGACGGACTTGGGTACGGCGACAACACCAAGGCCGCACTCATGACGCGCGGTCTCGCCGAGCTGGCGCGACTCGGCATCTCGATGGGCGGTGACCCGCTGACGTTCGCGGGGCTGGCCGGGATGGGTGACCTGATCGCGACGTGCAGCAGCCCGCAGAGCCGCAACCGGCACGTCGGCATGGAGCTCGGCAAAGGGCGCGGTCTCGACGAGATCGTCAGCGAGATGAACATGGTGGCCGAAGGCGTGAAGACGACTGCGGCCGTGCTCGAAGCTCGCGACCCGGCACCAGGTTGAGATGCCGCTCGCCTCGTTCGTCGGGCGCGTGTTGTACGACGGCGCGCGCCCGGCCGACCTGGTTCCGGAGCTCATGTTGCGCAAGGCGAAGCCCGAGCTGCACGGCATGCGGTGATGACCCTCGTCGCGCTCGGGGCCCTGACGACCGGCAGGATTGCCACGGTCGACGAGCGAGGCGTGGTGACCCGGCGAGACGTGACGCTCGGGTGGCGGGTGCGCGCCCGGGATCGCTGGATCGATCCTGCGACCGACGTGTCCGTACGCGCGTCGCGCGCGGGTTCGGCGCCGATGACAGAGACGGCGCTGCGGGTACCGGGCGGCGACGCGATCGGGCGGGTGTATGCGGTGGGAGACCACGGCGGTGTCGTCATCGTCGAGGTCGAGAACGCGTCGCCCGAGGCGATCGCGGTCGCGTTCGCTGTGAGCGGCGCATCGGTGGGCGACGTGCTGGCGTTGCCGCGCCGGCCCGGCGCAGTCGAGCCCGACGGCGCGGTTGTGTTCCCGGTGCCGCACCGAACGGTGTTGCGCGTGGCGCTCGGCGATCCGACCGTCGACGTGCGGACGCTTCCCGACTGGCGGGTGGTTGGGCGGGGGTGGGTTGCGCTGCTCGACCGAGGGATGCGTACCGAGCTGCCCGAGCCGTGGCAGTCGCGCATCGATGCCGCGCGTGCCGATCTCCTGCTGGCCCCGCCGTCGACCGAAGCGTTCGTCGCACTCGAGGACTGGGGCTTCGACGACGAAGCCGCGGCAATGTGGCAGCAACTCGGCCTGCGCGCCCGGCACGCAACCCGGAAGTCCCGTCGCCGCACGGTCGACACCGGCCTGCTCGGCGAGATGCGGGCCGCGCTGGTGCGCGAGAACAGTGCCGGCGCGGACCTCCTTGGCGGGTTTCGCAGTGAATGGCTCGGTGAGAACATCGCCGTGCATGACGCACCGTTGCGGCGCGGTCGCGTGTCGTTCGCGCTGCGTTGGCACGGGGCGCGTCCGGCGTTGCTGTGGGACGCACCGACCGGTTCGGTGCTGCGAGCGTCCGCGATCGACCCGGCCTGGACGTCGACGGCAGCCGTGGGGGAGACCCTGCTGGCCGCGCCGGCCGAAGGCGCACGCGTCGCAACCCCGGAGTCGTTCTCGTGACCGCGCGTAAGAGCGAGCATCTCGAGGATTTCCTCGCCGCCGGCGTGTACGACCCGGACGCGCCGGACGCGGACGCACGGCTCGAGCTGCTCGATTTCCTCGTCGACGAGGTCGGCGCCTCGCTCCCGGAGATCGTGCACGCGTGCGAGCACGCGGGCGAGCTCAGTCTCGGCGCGTTCCGCCGGTTGAGCGCCGGTCGCGACCGCTTCACGCTGTTGGAGGCGGCGCGCAAGGCCGGGATCGACGAGGAGTTCGCGGGCCAGCTCTGGCGATGCACAGGGTTCCCGGAGCCGCGAACCTTCGAGCGCCGCTTTGGAAACGCCGACGTGGAGATGTTCCGGCTGTTCGAGTTGCTCTCGGAGTTCGTCGAGCGCGAGCTGGTTCTGCAACTGGCCCGGACGATGGGCGAGGCCGTGAGCCGGATCGCGGACGCCGAGGTAGCGCTGCTCCGATCGAACATCGAGGCCCCGCTCGCTCCCTCGCAGCGGTACGTCGACATCGCGCGGACCTATATCGAGGTTGCCGACGAGCTGTTTCCTCGGGTCGCCGAGGCGCTCGATACCTTGCACCGGCATCACTTGCTGGCGATCGGCCGTCGCTATAGCGAGGTCGGTGCGCCGCCGTCGGCGCTCAATGTCGTGCAGCTCGCCGTAGGTTTCGCCGACCTCGCCGGCTTCACCGGCCTGTCGAGCCAGCTCGACGTGTCCGAGCTCGCGTTGATGATCGCCCGATTCGAAGCAACGACCGGCGACGTCGTGACCGCGCGCGGCGCATCAGTCGTGAAGCGGATCGGCGACGCGGTCATGTACGTCACGAACGCGCCCGGGGTTGGATGCGCGCTGTCGCTCGACCTCGTCGAAGCGTGCGCGGCCGCGGGTTTGCCGAAGTTGCGCGTCGGTCTCGCGTTCGGCGACGTGATGGTGCGCCAGGGCGACTTCTACGGACCGACGGTGAACCTCGCGGCGCGGCTCGTCGCGTCGGCCGAGCCCGGCACCGCCCTGACCGACCGATCGCTCTACGACCGCCTGATGCGTGTGCGGCTGGGCTATACGTTCGCGCCCGTCGGCCGGCTCACGCTCGCCGGTTTCTCCGAGTCGGTCGAGGCGTACCAACTCCTCCGCCCGTAGACCGCCCCATTACGTGAGCTGCACGGTTGCGATCTGCCAGGGGCGGAGCACGAGCCGGCCTTCGAACGGGGCGACGGGGCGGCCGCGGAGATCGACGACGAAGCCCCGCGCGGGCGCACCGTCGTATTCGATCGTGACCGGGCCGTCGTCGACCGCGGTGCGGAACACGCGGAGCACGAGACCGCCCCGCACACGCAACAGGGCCGACACCTCGGCGCCGTCGACGTTGAGCAGGCTGCCCGACGACGGCTTCGTCGGCTCGCCCCGCGTCGTGACGCGCGTCCGCTCCAGCGCCACCGTGAAGGCATCGGCCGCGCCGTAACAGTCGGCCGTGCGCCAGTCGCCGGCGTGTAGCAGCACCGCGTACTCGGCGCGCTGCATACCTTGCAGCTGGGGCGCGACGAGCGGATCAGCCGGGCCGGCCGGGTTCGGCCGGAGCTGCGGCTCGGTGCGCGAGAGGTATCCGACCGAGCGCAGGAGCGTCAGCGCGAGCTCGCGGCCGCCGGCGACGACCTCGTATTCGAGGAGACCGTCGTGCACGAGCGCGAGGCCGGCGGTGCCATCGGACACGTCGACGAAACGCCGCGACGGAAACGTCGGCAGGCCGAACTCGCTGGGGCCGCCCTCGGCCGTCAAGCCGCGGTGGACGACCGCGAACGCGCACTCGGCATCCGAGCCCGTGACCGCGGCGGGCAATGGGAAGTGTGCCCGCAGTCGATGGTCGCGGGCCCGGTTGTCGATCTCGTGCGCGACGCGCAAGAACCGCTCGCCAGCTCGCAGCTCGAGGGTTGTGCTGACGCGGCACGACACCGTCGCGTCGCTGCGGCGCGCGCACGCGCGCCAGTCGCCGATCGCCTCGGCCGGCCACGTGTATTCCGCGTCGATGAGCACACGCGCGCGGACGGGTCCGTCCTCGGTCGTGGTGATCGTGACCGAATCCGGCCGGTCGATCACGACATCGTCGGCGGGGGGCGAGTAGTTGTACGTATCGCCGCCGTCACCGCCGTCGACGAGCCGTCCGAGGCCGGCGACGCGCCGCCCGTCGGACGTCTCGATGGTGTACGTGCCGTCGGTAGGGTCGACGTCCACCTCCAGATGCTCGTTGGCGAGCGCGCGCACCGGCCCCGCGGGACCGTCACCGTCCCGCGCCGTGAAGCATGTCCACCCGACACCGGCGACATCGCCGGTGTCGAACAGCACCCGGCGGCCGGGCGCCTCGACCAGGCGGATGCGTAGCTGCTGTCCCGCCTCGCCGAGTGTCAGCATCTGTTGCTTGAGCTCGGCGAGATCACAACGCTCCTCACCCGGCGCGGCTTCGCGCAGCGCGACGTCGTGCCCGTCGCCCGTGTCGCGCACGTCGTAGGACGCGATCTGGCGACCCTGGAACTCGGTACCTCGCATCGCGTCGAGCACCCAGCGCACCTTCTGGCCGGTCACCAGGATCGGGGGGCTCTCACCACCGGTTGCTTCGAGCAGCTGCGTCGGCCGCGCCGTCCCGTCGGGACCTACGAACGTGCAGGGTCCGGTGCCCGGGACGCGAGCTACGACGACACCAGACCGCGCGCGGGCGGTCGGATTGACGACGAGCGTCGCGCCGCGTGGAGCATCGACCTCGGCTGCGAGCGCGCGCACGGCATCACGCGCGAGGCCCTCACCGATCTGGCGCGCCTCGGCGTATCGAACGACGACCTGATCGACCACTTCGTCGTGACTGCATGCGCACGACGAGTCGTGCGCGCTGTTCAGGATCAGGTTGCGCCACGCGATCGTCGCGAACGCGTGCGGGTACTGCGCGGCCGGTAGCAGGAGTGCCGACAACGGCTCGGCGCGCTTCTCCATCGCTCGTTCGGCCGCCGCGCACGCGCGGTGCACGTCGACTCGGTTCGATCCGACACCCATCAGAAGGTTCGCGCGCGCCCCCGATCGGAGTTCGCCGAAGACCGTGGTGAGCGCAGCGGTTGGTTGTTCGGCCAGATATTCGGGCAGCGACGTGACGACGAACTCGTAGTCGTCCTGGACCGCGTTCGCCTCGGCGACGACCCGGCCCAGCCACGGCTGCGGCATCTGGTGGTCGGTGCCGTTCATCAACAGCATGTCGCCGAGCCGCGCCGCGCCGAGCTCCTGTTCGTAATCGACGGCCCGCAAGACGAGCCGCTTGGCGTCGTCGGGGAGGTCGCGACCGTTGGAGTACGAGCCGTACAGGTATTCGGCCCGCACGCGCGATCCGTTGGGTGCTTCCCACCAGAACGCCGTGTGCTCCACGCTCGCGGGAACGCCGCGCCACACGACCGCGTGCGCGAAGCCCGCGAGCTCGAGGAGCTGCGGCATCTGCGCGATGTGACCGAACATGTCGGGCAAGTACCCGACATCCATCACGCCTCCGAGCTGGGCGCCGCGCGCGATGCCGAACTGCAGGTCGCGCACCATCGTCTCGCCGCTGACCATGAACTCGTCCATGAGGACCATCCACGGCCCGACCGAGAGGCGTCCTGCGGCCGCCAGCCGCGTCAGTGCCGCTTCCGCTTCGGGTCGAACTTCGAGATAGTCGTCGAGGACCGCGGTCTGGCCGTCGAGCAGGAAGCGCGCGTACGAGAGGTCGCTTTCGAGCATCGGCAACAACACGTCGAGCAGCTTCACGAGCCGGAGCCGGAAGGTCTGGAACGGCGAGTACCACTCGCGGTCCCAGTGTGTGTGCGGAACGATCGCGACCCTGGTCGGCATCAGACAACCCTAGGACGCGCCTTCCTCGCCGGCGATCCAGCGGTAGCCGATGCCTGGTTCCGTGAGGATGAGGCGCGGGTGGGCCGCGTCGTCGCCGAGCTTCTTGCGCAGCTGGCCGATGTAGACCCGCAGGTAGTTGCTCTCGGTGCCGTACTCCGGGCCCCAGACTTCGCGGAGCAGCAGCTCCTGGGTCAGGAGCTTGCCCGGGTTCCGTACGAGCAGCTCCAGGAGCGACAGCTCGGTGCGCGTGAGATGTACCTGCTCACCGCCGCGTGTCACGCGCCGGCGTGCGAGATCGATCTCGAGGTCGTCGATCTGCACGAGCGCAAGGGGCTGAGTGGCGTGCGGTGCGCGGCGCAGCGCCGCGCGCACTCGCGCGAGCAGCTCCTCGACGTCGAACGGTTTGGTGATGTAGTCGTCGGCGCCGGCGTCGAGCGCGCGGATCTTCTCCGCTTGCTGGTGGTGCGCCGTGAGGACGATCACCGGCACGCCCGAGAACGTGCGTACTCGTCGCAGCACCTCGAGGCCGTCCACGTCGGGAAGGCCGAGGTCGAGGACGACGACGTCGACATTGCCGCCCGACACGAGCACAACCGCGTCCTCGCCGGTGCCGGCCTCGACGACATCGAGATCGCGGGTGCGCATCATCGTGCGGAGTGCGCGCCGCAGCGCGGGATCGTCCTCGACGAGCAGGATCGTGGTGGTCACGCGGGCTCCAGAGGGAACATGCACACGAACGTTGCGCCGCCGCCGGGAGTGTCCTCGTAGCGGACCGAACCGCCGTGCGCGACGACGAGCGCGCGGACGATCGCGAGGCCAAGGCCGGTGCCCGGTCGGTTCCGGCTGCCCGGCCGCGGGTCGAGGCTCTGGAACTCCTCGAAGATCTGATCGTGTGCACCCGGCGGGACGCCCGGGCCGTGATCCGCGATGCGGAGCTCGAGATGGTCGGGATCGGCCAGACGCGCGCCGACCAGGATCTCGGAGCCGGGCGGTGCGAACCGCAACGCGTTCTCGAGCAGGTTGAGCAGGATCTGTTCGGTCATCGCGACGTCGAGCGAGACGGGTGGAAGGTCGTGGGCGACGTCGAGCCGGACACGGTGTGCGCGCGCAATAGGCCGCAGGCGCCGGACCGCGTGCTGCACGAGATCGGCGATGTCGACGGGTTCGTGCTCGACGTGCAATGCGCCGGCGCGAATGCGGCTCAACTCCAGCGTGTTGCGCACCAACCGTTCGAGCCGTTCGGCTTCGTCGGCGATCGTCTCGAGCAGCTCGCGCCGCTCCTCGGGCTCGATGCGCGACCACGACGCGAGCAACGTGCCGGCCGCGGCCTTTACCGCTGTGAGCGGCGTGCGCAGGTTGTGACTCACCGCGGACAGGAACCCCGCCCGCTGGCGCCCGATGTCCGCGACGAGCCGGGCATCGCGCACCTCGTCCTGGAGCCGTACGCGGTCGGCGGCGGTCGCCAGCCCCGCGACCAAGGCCTCGAGCAGCGCGCGGTCGCCGGGGCCGAGCTCGTCGTCGGACGTCGCGTCGAGCGCGACGTTGCGCACGACCACCGAAACGTCCGGAGCGCGCCCGAGCTCGCCGGTCGCGACCACCCGACCGTTCATCCGGAGCGAGCAGGCCTCGAAACCGAAGACGTCGCGCAGCGTCGAGACCGTCGACGCCAGCGCGTCGGCGATGCTGTCACCCTCGAGCAGACGGTTCGTGAGGTCGAGCCGCAACTGCGCTTCCCGTTCTCCGCGCCGGGCCGTTGTCGCCAAGACGCCGAGTCGCTGCACGGTCACGCCGAGAAGGATGGCCGTCGCCGCGAACACGACGAGGGCAACGATGTCATCGGACCGCTCGATCGCGAGCGATCCCGTCGGCGGCGTGAAGAACCAGTTGAGCGCGAAGAAGCCGGCGATCGCCGCGGCGGCCGCGGCCGCGAGACCGAGGAACCCGGCGACGATGACCGCCACGAGGAGCAGCAGTGCTGCGACCGTGAGGTCCACGTCGATCGCCCAGGCAACGACCGTGACCACCGCGACCAGCCCGAGCGCCTCCAGCACGCGCACGCCCACCCCGAATTTCACGCCGCAACCATCGCACGTAGTCTCGCCCGCTGTGCGTATCGTGCTGGGTTCCGACGAGCGAACGGCGTTGACCGACGCTGTCGTCGACGATCTCCGCAGCCGCGGCGCCGACGTCGTGCTGATCGGGCCGCCGGCGGGCGACGACCTGCAATGGGCAGAAGTCGGCCGGCGGGTCGGCGAGCAGGTTGCCGCGCGTGACGCCGACTCGGGTGTGCTGTTCTGCTGGACGGGAACTGGCGCGTCGATCGCGGCGAACAAGGTCCGCGGGGTTCGGGCGGCGCTGTGCACGGACGCCGACACTGCGGCCGGGGCGCGCCGGTGGAACGATGCGAACGTCCTGGTCATGAGCCTCCGGTTGACGAGCCCGCAGCTCGCGCACGAGATGCTCGACGCGTGGTTCGCGACCGCACCCGATCCGTCGGAGGCCGACAACGTAAATGCGCTCGAGGCTGACGGGGATTAGCCTCCGCGCCCGTGCCGATGTACGCCATGCTTTCCACGCTCGGGCCCGACGGTTGGGAGACGGTCCGCCAGAAGCCGGAGCGCATCATGCAGGTGCGCACCGAAGTCGAGGCGCTCGGACTCAAAGTCCACGCGCAATACGCGCTGATGGGTCAATACGACTTCTTGAACATCCTCGAGGCGCCCGACGACCAGACGATGGCGAAGGCCGCGATCATGCTCGCGGCGCGCGGCACGATGCGAACGACGACGCTCCCTGCAATTCCGGTGGAAGACCTGATCAATCGGTTGAAGGAATAGACCGCGGGGTCAGGTCGAGATCCACCACGTCTGGCGCCGGCGCTCCTCGCGCAGATCGTCCTCGGCGAACATCACCGGCAGGATCGAACCGTCGGAGCGGCGTCGCACCTGGTAGCGAGCTTGGTCTTGTGCATGGTCGCAGTCGACGACCTCGAAGCCGCGGGACCACTGCGATTCGAATCGTGACCGCACTTCGACGCGGGTGCCCGGTTTCACGCTCTCCATCGTACGACGCATGACAAGAGGCAACTCCCGCGAGCACCGACCTACGACTAGCGTCACCTCGCGTGACCGGCGGCCCGTATCCGACATTGCGCGTCGAGCGGAAATGCTGGGCTGCAGGAGATCGTGTCGTCGTCGGCATCGACGAGGTTGGTCGCGGATCGTGGGCAGGACCGGTCACGGTTGCAGCAGTTGTCCCAGGTGACGCGCATTGCACCGGCGTGCGAGATTCCAAGCTGCTCACTCCCGAAGAGCGCGAAGTTTCCGCGCGACGCGTGCGCGCGTGGGCGCGAGCGATCGGCGTCGGCCATTCGACGCATGAAGAATGCGACCTCCTGGGTATGACCGAGGCCCTTCGGCGCGCCGCGCAACGCGCGCTCGAGCAGCTCGTTGCACAAGGGTTCGCGCCCGATCGCATCGTGCTCGACGGCAAGCACGACTATCTCGCGATGCCGCGCGTCGTGCGCACGATTGTGAAGGGCGATCAAACGGTGCTGTCGGTCGCGGCAGCGTCGGTCGTGGCCAAGACCACGCGCGACGCGCTGATGGCCGAAGAGGCAGAGCACTATCCCGCCTACGGTTTCGAGACGAATCGTGGCTACCCGGCGCCGCTGCACAAGTGCGCGCTCGCCGCGTACGGTCCGTCCGCGATTCACCGGCGCTCCTGGATCTTCATGGATTACTGCCTGTGGGGCGGGATCCCGCGGTTCGCGTGCCAGCCGAGCCTTTTCGATGCCTGACCCGGCGCGGTCTGCGCTCGGAGCGCACGCCGCAACAATGCGGGATCGCACGCTCCGGGAGCTCTTCGACGAGGAGCCGGCGCGCGGTGACCAGCTGCACTGTGAGGCAGCCGGTTGGTACTTCGACTTCGCCAAGCACCGAGTGGCGGACGAGACGCTGCGTCTGCTCGTCGACCTGGCGGATGCCCGCGGCCTCCGGGGCCGCATCGACGCGATGTTCCGCGGGCAGCACATCAACGTCACCGAGGACCGGCCCGTTCTGCACGTCGCGCTCCGAATGCCCGAAGGAGCGTCGCTCGTGGTCGATGGTGTCGACGTCGTCGCCGAGGTGCACCGGGTACTGGACAAGATGTCGGCGTTCGCGGATGCGGTACGCGGCGGCGAATGGCGCGGCCACACCGGACGTCCGGTCCGCAACGTGGTCAACATCGGGATCGGCGGCAGCGATCTCGGACCGTCGATGGCGTACGACGCGCTGCGCGCGTACAGCCGGCGCGACATGCAGTTCCGCTTCGTGTCCAACGTCGACGCCGCGGACTTGGTGGAGGCATTGCACGGCCTTGACGCAGCGGAGACCTTGTTCGTCGTTTCGTCGAAGACGTTCACGACACTCGAGACGCTCACCAACGCGCGATCCGCGCGTGCATGGCTGTTGGGCGCGCTCGGCGGAGACGACGCGGCGGTCGCTCGCCATTTCGTTGCGGTGTCCACCAACGCCGACCAGGTCTCGGCGTTCGGCATCGATCCGCAGAACATGTTCGAGTTCTGGGACTGGGTCGGCGGCCGCTATTCGATGTGGTCCGCGATCGGCTTGTCTCTGATGGTCGCGATCGGGCCGGCATCGTTTCGGGAGCTGCTCGCCGGTGCGCACGCGATGGACGAGCACTTTCGCGCCGCGCCGTTCGACGCCAACGTGCCGGTGCTCATGGGCCTGCTCGGATGCTGGTACCGCGACTTCCTCGACGCGCCGACGCAAGCGGTCGTGCCGTACGCGCAGCCGCTCGCGAAGCTGCCCTCGTACTTGCAGCAGCTGGAGATGGAGAGCAACGGCAAGTCGGTGCGCGAAGACGGTGCCCCGGTCGATGCGCCGACGGGCGAGGTCGTGTGGGGCTCACCCGGGACGAACGGCCAGCACGCGTACTTCCAGCTCCTGCACCAAGGGACGGTCCTGGTGCCGATCGACTTCATCGGCTTCGAACGACCGCAACCCGGCCACGAGCTCGGCGATCATCAGGATCTGCTGGTTGCCAACATGCTCGCCCAAGCCGAGGCGCTCGCGTTCGGCACCGATGACCCCGCGTTGCCACCTTGGCGCGTGATGCCCGGCAACCGACCGTCCTCGACCTGGTTCACGTCGCAGCTGACGCCGCATGCGTTGGGCGCGTTGGTTGCCGCGTACGAGCACAAGGTGATGACGCTCGGCACGATCTGGGGCATCGACTCGTTCGACCAGTGGGGTGTGGAGTTGGGCAAGGTGCTCGCGGGACGCATCGCCGCGGAGCTGGCGGCCGAGGCCGAGCCGCCACTCGCGCACGATCCGTCGACCAATGCCCTGATCCGGCGGTACCGGGCGCGCCCCTCGTAGGCTCCTGGAAGCCGTGCGGACGCAGCGGAGCCAGGGATGGCGGAGCGAGGGAGCCATGTGATGGGACAGCCGATCACGGTGACGGTGCGGGCGGGGGCGCGGTCCGACATCCGGTTCTTCGACACCAACCGGTCGATCACCGGGATGGCGATCGAGGTGTACCGGGGCACCGCGGCGGGAGCCGGTGAGCGGCCGCCGGACGTGCTCGCGCGCCGGCTGCTCGCGCTCGGTGCGACAAAGGTGACGATCTATTCGAACGTCGTGACCGTCGAGGCTCCGCCCGAGAAGTGGGGCGAGCTCGAGCCCAAGGCCGTGCACACGATCGAGCACCTCTTCGAGTTCTACGGCGCCGACGCGGGCTGGTCGTTCGAGGCCCGCGGCATGGAAACCCCGGCCTCCAAGGTCCAATAGCGCGGGTTTTCCCACCAACAGTTGGCAGCGTTTCCCGCGCATAGCGCGGGTTTTCCTGCCAACAGTTGGTGTCTTGCGAGGGCGAACACCTGTTCGGTAGGGTCCCATGCATGAGCGCTCCGGCGCTACCGACGCTTCCCCGCCGTGATCACGAGGCTCGCACCCGGCTGCACGCCGCGGCGGCGCGAGCCGCGCCCGCCGTCTTGGCGCGCGATCGGCTGCTCGTCGTCGACGGGCCGGTCGGGGAGTTCCTTCCGGCGGGCGGTGTTCGGCGCGGCAGCACGGTCGCGCTCGATGGGCCGCCGGGTGCGGGGTCGACGACGGTTGCGTGCGCGCTGGCCGCAGCCGCTACTTCCGTCGGGGAGTGGGCAGCCGTCGTCGACCTCGACGGGACGTTCGGCGGGCGCGCCGCCGCCGACGCGGGCGTCGCGCTCGAGCGGTGCGCGGTGGTGCGGCGGGTGCCGGCCAACCGGTGGTCAACGGTCGTTGCTGCATTGCTCGACGGTGTTGCAGTGGTGATCGCCGCGGTCCCGCCCTATGTGCGCACCAGTGATGCGCGGCGATTGACGGCCCGCGCCCGCGAGCGCGCCGCAGTGCTCGTCGCGCTCGGCCATTGGCCGGCGGAAGCGTCGGTGCGGCTGCACGTTCGTACCGGCGCGTGGCACGGGCTCGACGCCGGGAGCGGGCTGCTCGCGGCTCGTGATCTCGACGTACATGTCGAGGGAAAGGAGACGACAGCAAAGGCGACCGGAGGGGAGCCGGAGCGTGGAGTCGACCCGGCATCATCGGCCATGCGCGCGTTCGCGCAGGCGGGATGACAGGTACCGCCATGACCCGGACGGGTTGCGTGTGGTGTCCCGACTGGCCGGTGATCGCCGCCCGCCGGCGTGACGACGCACTCCGCGGCGTCCCCGTCGTTGTGCGCGAGCGCATTGGGAGTCGCGACGTCGTGCGCGCGGCCTCGGCCGAGGCGCGCGCCGACGGCGTGACGCGCGGGATCGGACGCCGGGAAGCGGAAGCCCGGTGCCCGGGCGTGGCGTGTGTTGATGCCGACGAAACGAACGAAGCCCGTACGTTCGAGGTCGTGGCGCGCGCGGTCGAGGTGTTCACTCCGAGAGTCGTGCTCGAGCGGCCGGGACGCTGTGACTTCCCGACCCGCGGCCCGGCTCGTTACTTCGGGGGCGACGAACCGTTCGCCGGGAAGGTCCGCGATGCGGTCGCCGACGCGCTCGGTCCGGACGGCACCGACGTGCGGGTGGGGATCGCCGATGGTGTGTTCACTGCACGCCTCGCAGCTCGCAGACAATGCGTCGTACCGCCCGGCGGGTCCGCCGCGTTCCTCGCACCGTGGCCGGTGTCGACGCTCGGCGACGACGAGCTCGCCGACTTGCTGATGCGCCTCGGTCTGCGCACGCTCGGCGCCGTCGCCGCGCTCGCGCCCGATGCAGTCTTGGCACGCTTCGGTACGGACGGACGGCGGTTCCACGAGCTCGCGCGGGGTATCGACGCCGGACCGCCTGTCCTCGTCGTGCCCCCGCCCGATCTCGTGGAGCGCACCGAGCTCGACCCACCGGCCGAACGTGTCGACATCGCAGCGTTCGCCGCGAAAGAGCTGGCCGACCGCTTGTGCGCACGGCTCGCGGGCCGCGGGCTCGCATGCACGCGCGTGATGATCGAAGCCGAGACCGACCACGGCGAGCGCCTCGCTCGCTGTTGGCGGCACGACGGCGGGCTCACGCCGGGCGCGCTCGCCGAGCGGGTGCGCTGGCAGCTCGACGGATGGGTGACGACCGGCGCGACGACCGCCGGGATCACGTTGCTCACGCTCGTCCCCGACGAAGTCGTCCCGGCTGACGGCCGGCAGCTCGGCTTCTGGGGCGGTGACCAGGCTGCACACGACCGCGCCGACCGCGCACTCGCGCGTGTGCAAGGGATGCTCGACCACGACGCGGTTGTCACGGCGGTCGTCCAAGGCGGTCGGACCCCTGCCGAGCAAGTGCGATGGGTGCCGTGGGGTGAGCCGCGTGAACTCGTACGGCCGCTCCACGTCGGCACGGAGACGACCCCGTGGCCGGGCGCGCTGCCGCCACCGTTTCCGGCTCGGGTGTTCGACCCACCGCTGCCCGCCGAGTTCACAGACACCGACGGCTTGCCCGTCACGATCTCAGGACGCGGCGAGCAACAACGCGCGCCGGCGTGCCTCCGCAGCAGTGTCGTCGAGGGCAGCGTGCGCGCGTGGGCGGGACCGTGGGCATACGACGTGCGCTGGTGGGACCCGCGCGCGCGTCGCCGGTGCGCGTACTACCAGCTCGTTGTCGGTGAGCTCGCGTGTCTCGCAGTCGTCGAAAACGGCCGGGCCGCGATCGCGGCGATCTACGACTAACTAGCCGTTCAGCGCGGCGAGCACCGCGTTCGCCATCCCTTGCTCGCCGGCGGCGTTCGGGTGCACGGGCGCGGCGGGTTGGTTCGGCACGAGCGGCTCGACCCACCGGTTGATTGTGAGCGGCTGACACGCGTCGTGCCCGATGCTCGGCGTGTACGTGTCGACGTACTTCGCCTTGTTGGCCGCGGCCGTGCTCGCGAGCATCCCGTTCAATGCCTTCTCGATGCCGCGCAGGTACGGCACGTCGTCAGGCGCGATCGGGATCAGCGGCCAGCAGTTGTTGTCGGTATCGGAGAAGATCGTGGGATAGCCCACGACGAAGATCTTTGCCTTCGGTGAGCGCGCTTTGATGCCCTTGAGCACGGCCGCAACCTTCGGCGCGGTCGCGGCGATGCGGTCGCGCAGCTCGTCGTGCCCATTGACCACGAACTTGTCCTGGCACGGATGACCGGTCGGCGCCGGGCTGGCGCAGTCCTCGAAGATCGAGACAAATCCGATGTCGTTGCCGCTGATGCCGAGCGTCACGAGCTTCGTGTTGCCGTCGAGGCGATCGAACTGAGGCGGGTTGTCGGGGCCGACGTCGGCCGCTTGGATCCCCGTCATGTCCTTCGTCTGCGCGCCGCTACAACTCGCGTCGCGGAACTCCGTCGCGCCGAGCGTCGGCGCGATCAGGTGCGGATAGTTGTGGTCGGAGCGGTAGCACTGGCCCGCGGCGATGTCCTGGTTCGGGATTGCGGGGCCCGAGGTGTACGAGTCGCCGAGGGCGACGTATTCGCCGCGCAGGGTCGGTGCGGCGGAAGCGGTGGTTGCAGCGACGACGAAAAGGCTGACGACTGCAAAGAGCGCGACGAAACACTTGCGCATTGCTCACCTCGCGGAGGGGGAGTCGCGGTACGCCCGCGTTCCGGATCTTGTTCCCCGCGAGACGATTCACAAACCTACGAACTGCCCTCCCGGAGCTGCGCGAGGCCAAGCTCCACGTCGCGCAGGTGGTGCGTCGAGTCGTGCAGCGCGTGCTCGAGCAACCGGCGGACGTCGCTGCGGTTCTCGCCAATAGTCAAACCGCGGCCCCACGCGTCGACACCCGCATCGGCGGCAACTGCCGCCAGCGTGCTTGCTTGCGTGTCGAGCGCGGTCAGCACCGCGTCCGGATCTTCGCCCGCGTATCCACTCGCGATCTCGTCGACCACGTTGTCGTCGAACGCGGGCACGACGGGTTCGTCACCGGGCAGTGCCGCTTCGACTCCGACCACATGCATCGCGGTGATGTCACGGCTGTGCGCCGCGTACTCGAGCGCGGACCACACGGCCGGTGCCGGGCGAGCGCGCATATCGTCGCCCGCGGTGTCGAGCAGCGTCCGCCACCGCGGTCCGAGCGCGCGCAGCGCATCGAGCAGCGCGGCGTTGTCGTAGTCCGCACCGTCGAAGCCGCACTCCCCACAGCGTTCGTGTTCCACGTCGCCGTTCTAGGCGATGATGCCGGGAGGCGGCGTCGGGTTGCCGGTGAGCACTGTGTTCGCCGGTATGCCGAACCACGACTCGGCGGCAATCGCGTAGTACTCCGACATCTTCACGGTCGGCGGGAGATTGCCCTGGGAGTCGAGTGCCGCGAACGACGGATACTGCCCGTACACACCGGCGTTCACGGGTCCGGCGATGAAGAAGGCATTGGACGCGCCGTGGTCGAGCCCCTTGGAGAGATTGTCGAAACCGCGCCGGCCGAACTCGCTGTACTGCAACACGAGTGTTGAGCTTGCGAGGCCCCGTGCTGCGATGTCGCCGAGGAACACGTCGAGCGCGTTGGTCATCATCGTCATGTTGCTCAAGTGACGCGGCAAGTGATTGCTGTGCGTATCGAAGTCCGCGTACACGGGCACGTGCACCACTTTGACGCCGGCGTTCTCCGCGAGGATCCGAGCTGCGAGCGCGAGTTGCGCGCCCAGGGTCGTGGCGGGATATCCCGACGCCGCGGGTCCGAGGTTTCGGAGCAGGTCGAGAAAATGCAGCAGGTCGTGCGAACCCTTGCGGGCTGCGGCCAGCATCGCGGCGTCACTCCCGTTCGCGAGCGATGCTGCTTCCATTGCGTTGGCGAACGCGGTGTCGAAGCTCCGGCTCACGGGCGGGATCGGGAGCGCGAACGGTCCGCGCGGATCACACGGCACCGTCGCCACGGCGCTCCCGGCGAAGGCGGCAGTCGAGCCGAACCCGATGGTGACGCCCACCGCGGGCGCGTCGGGGTCGCCGATCGCGTCGCAGACGCGCGCGAGGAAGCCACCGGGAAGCGTCGGGAACCCGTCGATCATGTCGGCTGCCCACCAGCGGCGCAGCGACTCGAAGTGGGAGAGGTCGTAGCTCGGGATGCCGACACCCTGCACCCACGCCAGGCCGCGCGCGTGCAGCTTGGCGAGCGCCGGATGCACGCCGACGTTGCTGTCGATCGGAAGCAATGTTGACTGATCGACGTGCGCGAGCGGTCGCTTCGTCACGTACACGCTCGAGAACGGCACGAGGTTCGACATGCCGTCGATGCCACCGGCGCAATCAAGCACGACGAGCGTGCGCTGCGCGACCGGAGCCGCGGCGGCTGTCGCGGCCGGGGCGGCGCTGGGCGCAGCTGCGGCGGGGCGCGCCGAGCTGATCACGCTGCCGAGGCCGGAAGCCGCGCCCGCGGTGACCGCGGCCGCGCCGCCCATGAGCTTCAAGAACCGCCGGCGGTCGAGCTCGGTCCAGTCGTGCTCGAACGGCGCGGGCCGGCCGTCGGGCCCGGGCATCATCGGCTGCCCGTCGTCGCGAGTCTCGTCAGTCATGCGAGTGCGAACTCCGGTGAGGCGAGCGCGAGGGCGAGCAGTCCGATGGCGCGGAACTTCTTGTCGGTGATGGTCGCTGTGAAATCAGTCAGCGCACTCATGGTCTCGCTCGTCACCTCGTAGAGCGAACAGCGCGTGAGGGTGGCGGCGATCGGGTCGGCGGCTCCCTGGATCTCCTTCATCGTCTTGGTGTCCTTCAAGAACGCGGCCTTGGCAAGCGCGACGCTCGCCGAGAGCCAGCGCGTGCCCGTGCCCCAGCCCGCGACGCTTGGCGGCTCGAACGGGATCTGCCCCATTGCCTCGCACGCCTTGACGTTCACCTTGGTATTGATGACGCCGGACGCGACCCGCGCCGCGGTGATCCACTCAACCGGATAGCGCGGCCGGTTCATGCGCAGCGTGAGGAACGACGGGTCGCGGATGATCGCCTCGACGAGCGGGCGAATCTCGAGGTTCGCCCCGGTGAAGACGCCGACGAGATCGCTCAAGCGCTGCGCGGTCGGCGGCGCGCCCGCCAGATAGCTGTGCAGCTTGTTCACGATGAACGGTGCGCACTCGGGATGACTACACAGCGCGTCGGTGACGTTGCGGGCGTTCGTGACGTTGACCGTACCGTTGGAGAAGACGAGCGGCACTGGCGCGTTGTTGCCCTTCGCAGCGTCGAAGTGGCCGCCCTGGTTGTCGACGTACCAGCCCGACAACGCCTTGGCCGCGTTGACGACGTTGGCCTGGGTGACGTTTGCCCGGCCGATCGTGAACAGCTCTTGCAGCTCGCGGGCATAGTTCTCGTTCGGGCTGTCGGCAGTGGACCCGGCGCCGTCGAGGTAGCGCAGCATCGCGCCGTCGATCGTGGCCTGGTATGCGAACTCGCGGAAGTTGCCCAGCGCGTACGTGCGCAAGAGGTTGTGCTGGCGCGCCATCAGCCCCGCGGACGCAACCTTGGTGCCCGCCGACGTGAAGTGGCCGTGCCAGAACCACACCATCTTCTCGTGCAGTCCGGCCTTCGTGAGCGCCATGCGCTTGAGCCAAGTGTGCTCGAGGCCGCTCGTGTCCGCGTTGTTGTTCGAGCCCTTGGCCGAGTACTTGACCGGCGGTGCCGCGAGCACGGTGTTGATCGCCGCGTTGATGCCGCCGGGCGCGAGCGCGGCAACCTGGCCCGGGAACGGGCCGAACGACGTCCGTCTGAGTAGGTGCGCGATCGCCGCCTCGTCCCCCACGGCGGGATCTTGGGCGGTTGGGTGCCAATCGCGCAAAAGCTGGGTTGCACCCCGAACAAGTGTTCGGTACGGTCGCGATTCCAGGGAGTAGGAGCCGGCGTGTACGCGGAGTTGCACTGCCATTCGAACTTCTCGTTCCTCGACGGCGCGAGTCATCCGGAGGAGCTGGTCGAGGAGGCGGCGCGACTCGGACTGGCTGCGCTTGCGTGCACCGACCACGACGGGTTCTACGGCGTGGTGCGCTTCGCGGAGGCGGCGCGCCCGTTGGGATTGCCGACAGTGTTCGGCGCGGAGATGACGCTGGGGGCGCGCGAACCGCCGAACGGCATCGCAGACCCGCCGGGGGAGCACCTCGTCGTGCTGGCGCAGGGGACCGTGGGGTACGCCCGACTGGCCAAGGCGATCAGCGAGGCGCAGCTCGCGGGGGAGAAGGGCGCGCCGCGTACGTCGCTCGCGCAGTTGGCCAACGTGTCTCGAGTGTCGGTGCATGGTCACGGCGCGAGCGTGCACAACGACCATTGGTTCGTGTCGACGGGTTGTCGCAAGGGCACCGTGCCCGCGGCGTTGCAGCGCGACGGCCCGGCCGCGGCCGAGCGGGCGTTGCACGAGCTCATTGACGCGTTCGGCCGCGATCGGGTGCTCGTCGAGCTGTGGGATCACGGCGATCCACTCGACCGGCACCGCAACGACGCGCTTGCGCAGTGTGCGATGCGCGTCGGCGTCGAGGTCATCGCCACGAACAACGTGCACTACGCCACACCGGCGCGCCGGCCGCTCGCGCAGGCACTCGCCGCCATCCGGTCACGTCGCAGCCTCGACGAGATCGACGGCTGGTTGCCGGCGGCGCCGTTCGCACACTTGCGGTCGCCCGGCGAGCAACTGCGGCGGTTCGCGCGCTGGCCCGGCGCAGTCGAACGGACCGTCGACGTCGCGCGTGCATGTGCGTTCGACTTGAAGCTCGCGGCGCCGCAGCTGCCCGACTACCCGGTGCCGTTCGGGCACGACGAGATGTCGTGGCTGCGCGAGCTCGTACGGCGGGGCGCGGCCGTCTACTACCCGCCATCGCATCCGCAGTACGAGCAAGCGATGTGCCAGATCGAGTACGAGCTCACCGTGGTCGAGCAGCTCGGCTTTCCGGGTTACTTCTTGTTGCTGCACGACATCGTCGAGTTCTGTCGCCGCTCCGACATCTACTGCCAGGGGCGGGGGAGCGCGGCGAACAGCGCGGTGTGTTACGCGCTCGGGGTCACCAAGGCCGATGCGGTCGCGCTCGG
This sequence comes from uncultured Actinomycetes bacterium, assembly GCA_963837155.1. GTDB lineage: Bacteria > Actinomycetota > Acidimicrobiia > IMCC26256 > PALSA-610 > DASQHW01. The sequence continues at coordinate 1,048,284 of CAWIMB010000002.1, forward strand.
GTTGTTGTTCGAGCGGTTCCTCTCGCCGGAGCGCGACGGCCCGCCCGACATCGATCTCGACATTGAGCACCAACGACGGGAAGAAGCGATCCAGTACGTGTACGAGCGCTACGGGCGCGACCGCGCCGCCCAGGTCGCGAACGTGATCACGTATCGCCCGCGCAGTGCGCTGCGCGAGATGGCGAAGGCCGCCGGCGTCGCGCCCGGCCAGGCCGACGCGCTCGGCAAGTGGGTCGACCGTTGGGCCGCCGGCCCGGAGGCTTTCGGTGAGCTCGTACACGATGCGGTGAGCGGAGGCGGAGCCGTAGCGAACTCGCCGGAGTCCGTGAGCGCCCGCGGGCCGGGTATCCCGGCCCGCAGCGAACGGCGACAAAGAAGAATGGAGCGGTCACAGCGCGATCGCACGCGTGACGGGGTGCCGCTCGACGGACCCGACGCGACCACGCGGCCGCCCGCAATCCCGCCGCTCGCGCTCGAGCTGGCGAGCGAGGTGCTCGACTTCCCTCGTCACCTCGGCATCCATTCCGGCGGCATGGTGATGGCCGACCGTCCGCTGATCGAGTTCTGCCCGATCGAGTGGGCACGCATGGAAGGCCGTTCGGTGCTGCAGTGGGACAAGGACGACTGCGCGGCCGCGGGTCTCGTGAAGTTCGACCTGCTCGGCCTCGGCATGCTCACGATGCTGCATCTCGCGGTCGACCTCGTACGCGAACAGGGCGTCGAGATCGATCTCGCGACAATCCCGCAAGAGCCCGAGGTGTACGACCTGTTGTGCGCCGCCGACACGGTCGGCGTGTTCCAGGTCGAGAGCCGGGCCCAGATGGCAACGCTCCCGAGGTTGCGACCACGCACCTTCTACGACCTGGTCGTGGAAGTCGCGCTGATCCGTCCCGGGCCGATCCAGGGCGGTTCGGTGCACCCGTACTTGCGGCGGCGGAACGGCGAAGAGGAGGTGACGTATATCCATCCGCTCACCAAGCCGTCGCTGGAGAAGACGCTTGGCGTTCCGCTGTTCCAGGAGCAACTGATGCAGCTCGCGGTCGATTGTGCGGGATTCACCGCGGCCGAGGCTGACCAGCTGCGCCAGGCGATGGGTTCGAAGCGCTCACAGGCGCGCATGGCGCGCGATGCGCGAGCGGCTGATGGACGGCATGGCCGCGCGCGGCATCACCGGCGAGACCGCCGAGGAGATCTACACGAAGCTGGAAGCGTTCTCGGCGTTCGGCTTCCCCGAGAGCCACTCGGTGAGCTTCGCCTACATCGTGTACTCGAGCTCGTGGATCAAGTACCACTACCCGGCCGAGTTCGCGGCCGCGCTGTTGAACGCACAGCCGATGGGCTTCTACTCGCCGCACACGATCGTGCGTGACGCACGCCGTCACGGTGTGCACGTGCTCGGTCCCGATCTCAATGCCTCCCGCCGCGACGCCACGTTGGAACCCCGTCCGCTCGACATCGAGCCGGTCGGCCGGCCGTTGCGTGGCTTCCACGCCGAGCCGTCGCATCTTGCGGTGCGGCTAGGCCTCCGATCAGTGCGCGGCCTGCACGACGCGTTGCTCGACCGCATTGACGACGAACGGGCCGAGCACGTGTTCACCGACCTCGAAGACTTCGTGCGGCGTACGGGCGCGACCGTCGACCAGGTCGAAGCGCTCGCGACCCGCGGCGCGTTCGAGCAGTGCTTCGGCCAGTCGCGTCGTTCCGCATTGTGGGCAGCCGGCGCGCTGGGAACCGCCCGGCCGAGTGCTCGTCGCGACGGCACGGTCGTGGAGACGTTGCCGGGAGTTGTCGTCGGTACCGACGCGCCCGCGCTGCCGGGCATGACCGAGACGGAGACCGTGCACGCAGACTTGTGGGCGATGGGTATTTCGGTCGGCAAGCACCCCACGGAGTTCGTGCGCGCCGAGCTGGAGCGTCAAGGGGTGGTGACGAGCGCCGACCTCCGGGAGATTGCCGACCGCACGGTGGTGGAAGTCGCGGGCGTGGTCACGCACCGCCAGCAGCCCGCGACGTCGAAGGGCACGGTGTTCTTGAACCTCGAGGACGAGACCGGCCTCATCAATGTGATCTGCAGCAAGGGCGTGTGGAAGCGCTTCCGCACGGTCGCCCGAGGCGCGCCCGCGCTCCGCGTGCGCGGTGTCCTCGAGAAGCATCAAGGCGTGATCAACCTGGTCGCGGGCCGCATCACCCGCTTACCGATCAGCCTGGCGGAAGGCCTCCGCTCCCGCGATTTCCACTGAAGCCAGTTCTTGCGACGTTTGACGACACATACTGTCGCCGTATGTCGCAAGAACGAGTCGAGGTCGTCATCGTTGGCGCCGGCCTGCTTGGTCTCGCGGCGGCGCGTGCGCTGCGGAAGCGCGGGCGTGACGTGCTGGTGTTGGAGCGGGAGACCGTCGGTCATGCGCGCAGTGGATCCAAGGGTGCGTCGCGCATCTTTCGTCTCGGGTATGTCGACCCGCGCTACGTGCGCATGGCGATGGACACTCGGCCGCTGTGGAAGGAGCTCGAAGCAGAGGCAGCTTGTCGGCTGTTGACGCCGACCGGACAGCTCACGTTCGGCGCCGCCATGAGCTCGCTCCAGCGCGCGATGTCGGAAGCCGGTGCGCCGGTGCGAATGATGCCCGCCGCCGAGGTGCATGAGCAGTTCCCCGATCTCGCGGTGCCCGGCGATGCGCTCTTCGAGCCCGAATCGGCGGTGATCGACGCTGCGGGGACGCTTGCCGCGCTCCGAGGCGCGGTCGATGACGCAATTCATGAGCACTGCTCGGTCACGGATCTCAACGACGACGGCCGGCGGGTACGCGTCACGACGCAGCGAGGAGAAGTCGAAGCCGAGGTCGCTGTCGTGTGTCCGGGACCGTGGTCCGCGAAGGTGCTCGGCCTCGACACGTTCGCCACGCTCGAACATGCGGCCTACTTCCGCACCCCCGAGGGCGCGTTGCCGCCGATGCCGATCTTCATCGAGTTCGCCGAACCCGCGGTCTACGGGTTACCGACGACGGCCGTGGGCGCGTTCAAGCTTGCCTTGCACCATGCGGGCCCCGTTGTCGATCCCGATCGCACGAGCCTTGACCCGCATCCCGAGCACATCGACACAATCGTTCGGGCGGCCGAACGCCTCCTTCCGCGCTTCGATTCGACGCCGGTGCTTGTGGAAACGTGCATGTACGACAACACGGCGAACGAGGATTTCGTGCTCGAGCGCCGGGGCCGAGTCGTGAGCGGCGCGGGGACATCGGGTCACGGCTTCAAGTTCGGGCCGTTGCTCGGCGAGCGTCTCGCCGACCTTGCGATGACCACCTGAGATGTCGATCCTGCGCGGTGTCCTGTTCACCATCGGCTATCCGGTGTCGATCGTCGTCATCGTGCGCTGGCTGCCGGTGGTACGCGAGCGCAGAATCCGTTGGTTCGTCGCGCACGAGATCGCGGTGGCGATCATCGTCACCGGCTGGGCGCTCGACGAGGATTGGCGTGCGGTCGCGATCAACGGCTCATGGCTGGTGGTCGCGGCGGTCTGGTATGTCCTCGCGGGAAGACGCACGGCATAGGGTGCGCGCTGTGGACTTCGATCACTTCACCATGTTGCTGCTGTGGCAAGGCGACGAAGCCGACGCCATCGACGAGCACGAGCTCGCGACGCTGCAGGACGGCCACCTCGCGGATCTCGCGGAGCTACACGACGCCGGCGTATTGCTTGCCGCCGGGCCGGCAATTGCGGCGTCCGAGAGCGCACTCCGCGGCTTCGCGCTCTTCAACGTGCTGCCCGCCGAGGCAGAACGCCTGATGAACGACGATCCGAGCGTGCGCGCAGGCCGGTTTCGTACCGAGTTCGTGCCCTGGATGGTGCCGGCCGGTGCGATGTCGTTCTCACCGACCCGCTTCCCTCGATCGATCGCGGACGCCCGCGGCGACTGAACACGCGACAGTGGCAGACTCGCGGGCATGACTGCGACCATCGGGCCTTGCATCTCGGCCGACTCCCACGTGACGGAGCCGCCCGGCACGTACATCGACCGGATCGATCCGAAGTTCCGCGATCGCGCACCGCGGATCCATCACCACGAGTCGCTCGGCGACGTGATGTTGATCGACAACGGCAAGAGCCTTGTGCCGTTCTGGTTGGTGGCGGCCGCGGGTCGCCCGAGCGACGAGGTACGGCTCGACAGTCACAAGAGGTGGGAGGACTTGTGGCCGGGTGGTTGGGATCCGGTCGCGCGCCTCGACGACCAGGACACCGACGGCGTCGTCGCCGAAGTCATCTATCCCTCGGTCGGCATGTTGTTGTGCAACCTGCGTGACGTCGACTATCAGCGCGCGTGCTTCCAGGCGTACAACCAGTGGATCGCCGAGTTTTGCGCGACCGCGCCCGACCGGCTGATCGGCATGGGCCAGACGGCGGTGCGGACGCCCGAGGAAGCAATCCGCGACATCGAGGAGATGAAGGCGCTCGGGTTGCGCGGCGTGATGCTCCCCGGGGTTCCCCCCGAGAAGGACTACGACCATCCCATGTACGACGAGTTGTGGGACGCGATCGTCGACCTCGGCATGCCACCCTCGTTCCACATCCTCACCAGCCGCAGCGACACACCGGGCGCCGATCACGTGCGCGGCCCGAAGCTCAACAGCTTCATGTCGATCGTGCGCGGCAACCAGGACATCATCGGCACACTGATCTTCGGTGCGGTCTTCGAACGCCATCCCGAGCTACGGGTCGTCTGCGTGGAAGCCGACGCCGGTTGGGCACCGCACTGGATGTATCGCGCCGACCACGGCTACGACCGTCATCGCAACTGGCTGACCGCGGGTGAGCTGACGCGCCGGCCGAGCGAATGGTTCTGGGGCAACGTGTACACGACGTTCCAGGACGACTGGGTGGCGTTCCGGCTCGCCGACATGATGAACGTCGAACGGCTGATGTGGGCGAACGACTTCCCGCACAGCGACGCGACATGGCCGAACAGTCAGCAGCTGCTCGCCGAGCACGCCGCGCATCTCGACGAACATGCGCGCAGCCGCATCCTCCACGACAACGTCGCCGAGCTCTACAACATCGACGCCTGAGAGTTTTTGCGACGTGCGACGACCGATCCGGTCGTGTGGTGTCGCCAAAACCTTAGAGTGAGTCGGTGTTGAACGTGTCGCAGCGGGCCGGGTCGCCGGTGTCGTGACCAACCCGGAACCAGCGCTGGCGTTGCTCGGCGGTGCCGTGGGTGAACGCCTCTGGGGACACGCGTCCTTGCGCTTGCTGCTGGATGCGGTCGTCACCTACCGCGGCGGCGGCGTCGAGGCCGTCGGCGATGTCGCCCGCGGTGAGCTCTTCGATGAAACCGGTGTCGAGGGCGTGGCGCGCCCACACGCCTGCGTAGCAATCGGCCTGAAGCTCGAGCCGCACCGAGCCGCTGCTCGGACCCTGCCGGTCGTTGCCGACGCGCTCGTCGGTGCCTTCGAGGTGCTGCACGTGGTGCCCGTACTCGTGCGCGACCACGTACGCCTCCGCGAACGGCCCGCCGCGCGCGCCGAACCGTGATTGCAACTCGTCGAAGAATCCGAGGTCGATGTACACGGTCTCGTCGGCGGGGCAGTAGAACGGGCCGACGGCCGAACTGGCGACGCCGCACCCGGTCGAGGTCTGCTGCGTGAACAACTCGGTGGCCGCCTCGTGATACTTCGGCACGGCACCTTGCCAATACGCCTGCACGCTGTTGACCACGCCGACGATCCGGCAGTCCTGTCGCTGGTTCGCATCTTCGCCGGTGCGGCAGTTCTGCGCGAGATCGCCGTCGGTGCCGCCGATGCCGAGCCCGCCACCGCCACCGCCGTTGTTGAACACGGTGAGCAATACGAGGATGATGATCCCGACGATGCCACCGCCGCCGACGAGGCCGCCGACCGGGCCGATCGGCATACCGCGCGAGTCGCGCACCTGACCGGTATCGAGCGACGCACCGCGCCGGAATCGCACGCTCCAAAGTGTGCCCGCTCCGACCCCATCGAACCTCGATAAGTTTCGGCGATGGCGGAACCGGTTGCCGATCGTCCCGACATGCCCGACGGTTACCTCGGTGGCTCCCCATTGCCGTGGCGTTGGGCGGAGGAACAGCTCACCCACGCGCGCAACTACTGGGTGGCGACGATCGGACCGCAAGGGCGGCCCCACGTGCGACCGGTATGGGCGGTGTGGCTCGACAACACCGTGCGGTTCAGTACCGGTGCACGCCACGCCACGAACCTCGCGCGCGACCCGCGTGTCACCGTGAACCTCGAGAGCGGCGACGACTGCGTGATCGTCGAAGGCCGGGGCGAGGCCGTCACCGACGAGCAGCAGCGCCTCGCCTTCATCGAGGCCTACGAACCCAAGTACAACTGGTCGATGACGCTCGACTTCGTCGACGTTCTCTATGTCGTGCGCCCACGCGTTGTCCTCGGCTGGATCGGTCGCGACATCGCACGAGAGTCCACGCTGTTCGGCGCGACCGCAACGCGCTGGCGATTCACCTCATGACGGCTGGAGGTGCTGACCGTGGCGCCGTGCCCCCAACGTCAACAGGATGTACCGCAAGATGCGGTCGCGTTCGGGTTCGCGGACTTGCACGAACTCGATCCGCGTGAGCAGTCGTCCGATTGTCTGCACGGCCTCGCGCGGCAGGACCCGTCCGACGATGACGATCGGTCCGAGGTCGTCGAGGGCGAAGGACATGACGAGTGTCGCGCCTTCCGGCGCAAGCGCGTTCGCAACGACGGAACAGCCACCCCCGCCGAGATCTCGGACCTCGGCAGAGAACGGGATCCACTGGTTCGCGTTTGCATCGAGGAGCATGCATGACGCCGGTACCGGGCTGAAGATACGCACGTAGGCGCGTCGTTGCACCGGAGTCGTGACGTCGGGTTCGCCGACGACGAGACGAGTGGCGCCGACCCGGCGCACCGGCACATGGATGAGGTGAACGTTGAAGCGGTCGAGCGAGGTGATGTGCACCTCGGTGAGGGCTTTCCAATTCGCCGGCAGCTCTTCGTCATCGGGTGTTGCCAGCGTTAAGTGACCTTCCTGCACGACGTCGACAACCATGCGCCACGGTGCGTCGTCGGCGCCGGGCGCGACCAGCACCGACTGACCCTTCTCGAGCACCGGCACGAGACTCATACCTGTCCATCGGCGTTTGCCCGCCGGTCCTGCAGAGCGGGCTACGCTAGACCGGTTCCGGACAGGTTCCGGAGGACTTGAAGATGTCAGAACCGCCGAGTTCCACATGCTCCGTTTCCCGCGTCGTGTCGGCGCGCGCTTCGTCGCGCTCCTCCGCGCGGACTTCGCGGGAGTCCGCGCGGGCTTCGTCGCGCTCCTGATCTCGACCGCCACCGGGCTCATCGCCGGCATCACACTCGGCAAGATCACCAACACCCTCGAGGAACTCCCCGGCCTCGTCATCTTGGTCCCAGCGGCCGTCGGCATGCGCGGCAACGTCTTCGGCGCCCTCGGGAGCCGCCTGGGAACCTCGGTCCTCGCCGGCACGTTCCGCCTGTCCGCGCGGGTCGACACCGAGGTCGGTCAGAACCTGGCGTCGGCCGTGCTGCTCTCGATGAGCCTTGCGTTCTTGTTGGCGGTGTCGGCGAAGGGATTCGCCGTCGCGTTCGGCGTGCACCACTCAATCTCGGTCGGCGACTTCATCGTCGTGTCGGTGATCGGAGGGCTCATCCCGATCGTGGTCGTGATGGGAATCACCGTTGCGGTGGCCGCGTTGAGCGTGCGCCACGAGTGGGACCTCGACAACGTTTCGGCACCGGTGGTCACCGCCGCGGCCGACTCCGTAACGCTCCCCAGCCTCTTTCTCGCCACCGGTCTCGTCGGTATCGCGGGCGTCACGCCCGTGCTCGCGACGCTCTGCGCGGTCGTCTGCCTGGCCGCGTTGGTGATCGGATGGCGAACCCATCTCCCGACGCTGCGCCGCGTCGTACGAGAGTCGGTGGCCGTGCTCCTGCTCTCGGGATTCATCAGCATGCTGGCCGGGTTGACGATCCAAGGCCGGCTGACCCCCCTGCTGCACAATCCCGCGCTGTTGATCGTGATCCCGCCGCTCTTGTCGCTATCGGGATCGCTGCCGGGCATCTTGTCGGCGCGTCTGTCGTCCAAGCTGCATCTTGGTCTGGTCGAGGTGCGCCGCGGCATGTGGCGCGGTGTCGTCGAAGACCTCGCCCTCGTATACCTGCTCGCAACGTCGATCTTCCTGGTCCTCGGTTGTGCGACCCAGGCGCTCGGCGCGCTGTTGGATCTGTCGGGGCCCGGCTTCCTCCCGACGGTCGGGGTGGTGCTGCTCGCCGGCTTGTTGGCGACCACCTGGACGAACTTCGTGGGCTACTACGGCGCCGTGGCGACCTTCCGCTACGGGCTCGATCCCGACAATTTCGGGATCCCGCTGGTCTCGGGAACCTCGGACCTCCTGGGCGCCGTCGCGCTTATCCTGTCCCTTGTCATCTTCGGGCTCACCTGAGCCGAGCCGGCATTCGATGGAAGAACGACCAAGAAATCTGAAGGCGATGCTCTCGGAGGCAAAGGACACCTCCGAGCTCATGGTCGACCTCGGGTACGCGGCACTCTTCTTCTCCGATGACCGCATGGCGGACGAGGTGCAAGACCTCGAGGAACGCCTCACTGATCTGATCCACGAGATGCGTGAGATCTGCGTGCTCGCGGGCCGGTCCAAGCGCGATGCCGAACAGATTGCGAGCGTGTTGCACGTCGTCTCCGCGATCGAGCGCCTCGGGAACGCGGCCGTCGACATCTCCCATGTGGTGACGCACCGGCTGGGCATCCCGGCCGCGCTCGTCGCCGACCTCGCCGAAGCCGAAGAGGTGTCGCATCGCGTCCGCGTACGCGCCGACTCCGCACTTGCGAACCGGTCGCTCGAAGACGTCGAGCTCCCGATGGAAGTTGGCATGCGCGTCGTCGCACTCCGGCGCGGACGCGAATGGCTGATCGATCCCGACGGCGACGAGCTGCTCCTTCCCGACGACGTGCTGATCATGCGCGGCGCACGTGAGGGAATCGGCGAAGTACGGGAGCTCGCGGGTGCGCCCGTGTGGCGACCCGCCGCGGTCGAGGAGAACCCGGCGATCTCCGACCTCGATCGCGCCGTCGACGTGCTCGTCGAGATGAAGAACCTCTCTGAGACTGCCGTCGGGCTGGCATACAGCGCGCTGTTGCTGAACGATCAGGGTCTCGCCACGCAGGTGGTCCAACTCGAGGACCGCCTCGACGAGATGCGGGAGCAGCTCGAGCTCTGGGTCCTGCGCGCCGGCGCCGAGACCGTCGATCCCTCGGGGCTCCGCGGCCTCCTGCACCTGGGGGCCGCGTCGGAAGAGGTCGGCGACGCCGCCCAGCAGCTGGTGTGGCTCGTCGAGAAGGAAGAGGAGGTGCACCCGGTGCTCGCCGTCGCTTTGGGCGAGACCGACGAGGTGTCGGTGCAGTATCCGATCGCCCAGGGCAGTGCGCTCGACGGCGCGACTGTGGTCGGCAAACAGGTCGGCGACGACACCGGCTTCCACCTGCTTGCGATCAAGCGCGGTGGGCGCTACTTCTACCAACCCCGCCGGATCACCCTCGAGGCCGGCGACGAGATCCTGGCGGCCGGGCCGTGGGAAGGCCGGCGTGAGCTCGCCCAACAGTGCGGGTTCCGCCTCGTCGAAGACGACGACACCGGCGCTGTGGAACTCGTACGCGTCGACTAGTTGGTCGACGCGCTCAGCGAGCGACCGCGAACGCGAGCAGCACGGACGCGACACCGACGAACCCGGCGCCGACGAAGCCGAGTGCGGGCTGGCCGGCCTTGCGCGCCTGGAGCATCGCCTCCGCCGCGAGTGTGCCCGCGACCAAGCCGCCGATGTGACCGCCGATGGAGATGCCCGGCACGAAGAAGCCGAGGGCGAGATTGATCACCAGCAGCGGCCCGAAGCCCGTGTCCCAGAACCGCACGCCTTGGCGGTGCATCACGAGCGTTGCCGCGGCGGCGACACCGAAGACTCCACCCGACGCGCCACCAGTGAATGTGTGCGGCGTGAGCACGAGCGCGCCCGCTGATCCGCCGAGCACCGACACGACGTAGAGCGTCGCGAAGCGGGCGGGGCCCGCTCCCGGCTCGAGGATCATGCCCACCTGCCACAAGATGAGCATGTTGAAGAGGATGTGTATGAAGCCGTAGTGCACGAGCGAGCTGGTAACGAGCCGCCACCACTCGCCGTCGTGCACGGCCGGCCCGAAGAGCGCGAGGTCCTGACTGAGCGTGCCGCGGCCCGTCATGCCGCCGCCCTGCACACTGATCAGGATGAACGCTCCGACGGTGATCGCGATGATCGCCTTGGTCGCGAGCATGTGTTCGCCGCGCCAGCGCAGCCGCAGACGTTCTGTGGGCTTCGGGGCCGCCGCGTTCACGCACTCGACACACTGCGCACCGACCGAGGCCTCGCGCAGGCAGGCGGGACACGCGGGTCGTCCGCAACGTGTGCAGTGCCGCCCGGTCTCGCGATCGGGATGCCGGTAGCACGTGGTCGTCGGCGCGGACGTCATGGTGTCTTCAAAGTACCGTCAACGGACGGCGTTACGAGACGCGCATGCGGCGGTAGTCGGGGGGCACCGGATCGGGGGCGGGCGCACAGCGAATTTTCAGGTCGACCGCGACCGCGCCGGTCTCCGACACGACGACGGGGTTGAGATCCATCTCCAAGACCTCCGGAAGCTCGTCGGCGAGACGGCCGACGCGCAGCACGAGATCCTCGAGCGCATTGACGTCAACCGCGGGCCGTCCGCGATACCCGAAGAACAACGGCGAACCGCGCAGCGACCGCACGAGTCGATGCGCGTCCGCGTCGGTGAGTGGCACCGTCTGAAGCGCGCGGTCGGCGAGCAGCTCGGCCGTGACGCCGCCGAGCCCGAACAGCACGAGTGGCCCGAACGAGGGATCCTGTGTGAGACCAACAATCGTTTCGACGCCCCGGCCCACGGTCTCTTGCACGATCGCGCCGCCCATGCGGTCGCCGAGCCGCGTGGCCATGTCGTCGAACGCGGCGCGCACGGCGTCGCGGTCGCCAAGATCCAGCACCACCCCGCCGACGTCACTCTTGTGCACGATCTCGGGCGAGCCCGCCTTCAGGACGACCGGGTAGCCGAGTTCTGCGGCCGCGAGCACCGCGGCATCGCAGTCGCGCACGAGCTGGCCTTCGGCGATACGGATGCCGAAGCATTGCAGCACGTCACGCGCGTCGTTCAGGTCCAGCCAGAGGCCGCCGGGCGCGGTCGCGAGCCGTTGGTGCACGAGCAGCGCGCGCCCGTTCGACATCGATGTCCTTCAGCTCGGGCTCGATGCCTTCCGGTTGGCGCCGCCACTCCGCGAGCTTCGCGACCCGTCCCAACGCATGCGCCGCGGCCTCCGGGAACGCGAACGACGGCACCCGGCGCTTCCCGCCGTCGCCTCGGAGTTCGTCGGGAACGCCGTCGCGGCCGAGGAAGCACGCGACGACCGGCTTCGTGCCCGCGTCTCCCGCCGCGGACGCGATCGCACGGGCCACGTCCTCCGCACGCGTGACAAGCGGGGGGACGAAGATGACGAGCACCGCGTCGATCGCGTCATCGGCGAGCACCGTTCGCAACGCGCGCTCGAAGTCGTGTGCCGACGCGCCCGCGACGAGGTCGATCGGGTTGCGCACCGACGCATCCCTGGCCACGAACTCGCGGAGCGCGGCCTGCGTCGCGTCCGACAGCTCGCTCACCTCGAGGTCGGCGCCGGCGCAGGCGTCGACGGCGAGGATCCCGGGACCGCCGGCATTCGAAACGATTGCAACGCGCCCGCCGTCCGGCAACGGCTGGCTCGAGAGCACCTGCGCGGTGCCGAGGAGCTCCTCGAGCGTGTCCACCCGGATGACGCCGGTCTGGCGGAACAGCGCGTCGACTGCCACATCGGGCGACGCCAGCGCGGCGGTGTGCGAGGACGCGGCGCGGCTCCCCGCGAGCGTTCGGCCGCTCTTCACCGCGACAATCGGCTTGTGCCGCGCGATGCGGCGGGCGAGACGCGCGAACTTCCGCGGGTTTCCGAACGACTCGAGATACAAGAGGATGACCTGCGTGTTCGGGTCGGTCTCCCAGTGCTGCAGCAGGTCGTTGCCGCTGATGTCCGCCTTGTTGCCCACCGAGACGAACTCCGAGATGCCGATGCCGAGCGCGCCGGCCCGTGCCATCAGCTCGATGCCGAGGCCGCCGGACTGCGACAGGAACCCGACGGGTCCCGGAACCGGCGGCGCGGGCGCAAACGTGGCATTCATGCGGACGTCGGGCGCGGTGTTGACGACGCCCAGGCAGTTCGGCCCGACGATCCTCATCCCGTTCCGGCGCGCGGTGGCGACGATCTCCCGTTGCACCGTCGCCCCATCGGCGCCGACCTCGGCGAAGCCGGCGGTGATGATCACGAGACCGTGCACACCCTTCCTCGCACACTGATCGACGATCTCGCGGACCAACGCAGCGGGAACCACGACGATGGCGACGTCGACGGCGTCGGGCACGTCGAGCACTGTCGGGTACGCGCGCACGCCCGCAACCGAGAGCGCGGACGGATTGACCGGATACACCGGACCTTGGAACTCGAACGCGAGCAGATTGCGGAAGACCTCGTGGCCGATGGTGCCGGCTTCCCGGCTGGCGCCGATCACCGCGATCGAACGCGGCGAGAGCATCCGCACGATCGACGCCGCCTCCGCGTGCGACTCGCGCGCTTCGACGGCGGCGACTGACGACGGTGTCGGCGCGATCGCGAATCGCACGTGCACTGTGCCTTCGACGAAGTGACGTTCCACGATCCAGCCCGCGTCGCGAAAGACGTTCAGCATTCGCATGTTGTTCGGCAATGTGTCGGCCGAGAACGTGCGGATGCCATGTGCACGCGCAACAACGGCGAGGTGCTCGAGCATGAGCGTGCCGAGACCGCGACCCTGCTGGTCGTCCTGCACGGTGAAGGCGACCTCGGCCTCGTCGGGCGCGACGCGGTCGTCAGCGCGCGATCGCGAGGAGGTCGTCACCGAATTCCGCGACGAGCGTGAACGAAGCCTCGTCGTCGACGTTCGTGAGCCGCTCGAGTTCCGCGGCAGTGGGACGCGGAACGGGAGAGAAGAAGCGCAGATAGATCGACTCTTCGCTCAAGCGCTCATACAGGGCCAGCACTCGCTCGTCGTCGTCCGGACGGACCGGCCGGAGTCGCACCGTGCCCCCGTCGGCCAACACGACGTCGCTCTCCCATTGCGCGTTGTGCTCAGTCACGAGACAACCCTAGAGGTCGCCACTAGCTTGGACCCGATGAGCGACGCGACGGTGGCGACCCAGGCGTCGACCACGCCCGAGAACGGCCTGAGTGCCGACGAGGTCGCCCAGCGCGTGCGTGAGGGAAAGGTGAACACCGCCGACGAGCGTACGAGCCGCACGTTCGGTGAGATCCTGCGTGCGAACGTGTTGACGCGGTTCAACGCCATCCTCGGCACGATGTTCGTCCTCATCCTCGTCTTCGGCGAAGGCCAGGACGCCCTCTTCGGGTTCGTGTTGTTGTTCAACACGCTGATCGGCGTCGTTCAAGAGTGGCGAGCGAAACGGACGCTCGACAAGCTCGCGGTGCTGTCGGCCCCGAAGGCACACGTCGTGCGCGACGGCAAGCTGCAGGAGATCCCGGTGAACGAGGTCGTGCTCGACGACCTCTGCGACCTGCGGGCGGGCGACCAGGTACCCGCCGACGGCGTCGTGCGCAAGAGCGACGGCTTGGAGATCGACGAGTCGCTGCTCACCGGTGAGTCGGACCCGGTTCCCAAGCACGAGGGCGACGAGGTGCTGTCGGGCGCCATCGACGTCGCCGGCTCGGGACTGTTCCAGGCCACCCGCGTCGGCGCCGACGCCTACGCCCGGCGCCTCGCGAACGAAGCGCGCCGGTTCACGCTGGTGCATTCGGAGCTGATGGCCGGGATCAACACGATCCTGCGTTACGTGCAGTGGGCGCTGTTACCGACGGCCGTGCTGCTCGCGTTCAGTCAGTTCCACGTGCAGGAAACCAACAAGGAAGCCATCGCGGGCGTCGTCGCCGGCGTCGTGGCGATGATCCCCGAAGGGTTGGTGCTGCTGACGAGCCTGGCGTTTGCGGTCGCGGCCGTCACGCTCGCCCGCCGCCAGGTGCTTGTGCAAGAGCTCCCCGCGGTAGAAGGCCTGGCGCGGGTGGACGTTGTGTTGCTCGACAAGACCGGCACGCTCACCGAAGGCGTGATCGCGTTCCAGCGCATCGACGTCCTCGCCGAGGACCATCGGGTGACCGACGCGCTGGGCGCGCTCGCGGCTGACCCGAACCGCAACGCGACGACGAGCGCACTCGGTGCCGCGTTCCCCGACCCGCCGCCGTGGGAGCGGACGGCGGCGACACCGTTCTCTTCGGCCCGGAAGTGGAGCGCCGCGAGTTTCGGCGCGCAGGGCACGTGGGTGCTCGGTGCCCCCGAGCTGGTCTGGGCGGGTCGGCCGCCGGACGATCCCGTGCGCGTCCGAGCCGACGAATTGGCGGCGCAGGGCCAGCGCGTGTTGTTGCTCGCTCGCTCCGACGCGCCGCTCGAGGGCGAACGTCTCCCCGACGGACTCAATGCGTCCGCGCTCATCGTGTTCGAGGAGCAAATTCGTCCGGACGCCGCCGAGACGCTTGCGTACTTCAAGCGCCAGGGCGTTCGGTGCATGATCATCAGTGGCGACAACCCGCGCACCGTTGGTGCGGTCGCGGCGCGGGTCGGGCTCGACGGTGCCGACCGCCCGGTCGACGCGCGCGAGCTCCCGGACGAAATGGATCCGCTGCTCCGCGCGCTCGAGGACGCGTCGGTGTTCGGCCGGGTCACGCCCCAGCAGAAGCGTGGCATCGTCCGCGCCTTGCAGAAGGGCGACCACGTCGTCGCGATGACCGGTGACGGTGTGAACGACGCGCTCGCGTTGAAGGACGCCGACATTGGGGTCGCCATGGGCAGCGGCGCGCCCGCGTCCCGCGCGGTTGCGCAGATCGTGTTGCTCGACGGCAAGTTCGCGCGCATGCCGGGTGTGGTCGGCGAAGGCCGGCGCGTGATCGCGAACGTCGAACGCGTCGCGAACCTTTTCGTCACGAAGACCGTGTACGCAATGTTGCTTGCCATCGCGATCGGCATTGCGCGCTGGCCGTATCCGTTCCTGCCCCGGCACCTGACGATCGTGAGCAGCCTGACGATCGGGATCCCGGCGTTCTTCCTCTCGTTGGAGCCGAACATCCAGCGGTACGTCCCGGGATTCGTCGGCCGTGTGGCGCGGACAGCCGGGCCGGCGGGCGCGGTCTGCGCGGCCGCGACGATGACGTCGTATGCGATCGCGCACTTCGCCGAGGACGTGAGCGTCGACGAAGCGCGCACCGCGGCGACGCTGACGCTGATGATCGCGGGGCTCTGGGTGCTCTGCCTGTTCGCTCGTCCCATTACGCCGATGCGCGCGGTGCTGGTCGGTACGATGATTGGCGCCTTCTTGGTGATCCTGCGCATCACAAGTCTGCGCGAGTGGTTCGCTCTCGGTCTGCCGCGAACGTTGGTGACGGCTTCGGCGATCATCTGCGGACTCGCGGCGGTCGTCGTTCTCGAGCTGGGCTGGCAGATGGTGCAGTGGCGGTTGCCACCGGAACGGCGAATTCCTCGCGTACGGTGGCGGAATCCGTCCGCGGTCGCGTTCGCGGGGAATAGCTACGGCCGCGTAGCAGCGCGTTGCACCGCGCGGGTGACGTCGGTCGGCGTCACGATCCCGACGAGTGCACCATCTCGCATCACCAGCACTCGTCCGTCAGTACCGGTTGTCCGCTGCAGCACCGGCACGAGCAACTCGTCGGGATCGGCGATTGCCACCTCGTCGATCGGTGTCGCGACCCGCGCGTGCCGGCGTTGCGGCCCGCTGGTCGGGCGGCACCTGCTTTGCGTGCGTCAGCGTCAACAGGCCCACCACCTTCCCGCTCGCGTCGATGAGCGGGAACGCCGAGCAGGGATGGCGGAAGACGTAGTGATCGAGCATCTCCGCCACGGAGATGTCGGCAGGCGCCGTGACGGGCGCATGCGTCATCACGTCGCTGACCCGCACGCCCTGCAAGGCGTGCTGGGTGACGACTTGTTGCTCCTCGGCCCGGGCTGCGCCGAGCAGGAACCAGCCGAGGAACACGAGCCAGAGCCCGCCGACATCCCCGCCCGCGATGAACTCGAGCACACCGAGCCCGATGAGTACCCATCCGAAGACGCGGCCGGCGCGCGCCGCCTGGATCGCCGCTCGGTCGTGGTCGCCGCGGCGATGCCACAGCCACGCACGTAAGACGCGACCGCCGTCGAGCGGCGCGGCCGGGATGAGGTTGAACGCGGCCAACACGATGTTGATCCCGCCGAGCCAGAACAGTGCCGCCACCGCGAGCCGCGATCCATCGGCGAGCCGCACCGCAATGGCGAGCACGCACACGATGATTCCGAGCGCGATGCTCGTCGCCGGCCCCGCGAACGCGATTGCAAAGTCACCGCGCGGGGTGCGTGCTTCGCCCTCCAACCGAGAAACGCCTCCGAACAACCACAACGTGATGTCGCGAACCTGGATGCCGAGCCGCCGAGCCACGACCGAGTGACTCAGCTCGTGGGCGAGCAGCGACGCGAGGAACAGGAGGCTCGTGCCGAACGCCCCGCCCCAGTACTCGCCGCTGCGGTAGCCCTTCACCAGTGAAGGAAAGGAGACGTCGGCCAGACTCCAGGTGAGCAGCACGACGACGATCGCGAGGCTCCAGTCGACGCGCACCTCGATGCCGAAGATCGTGCCGATGCGGACGCCGGCGCGGTCGTCATCACGGTTCGGCGACACGCCGGTGGGTGCCTGCGGCGAGAGTGGCGAAGCCATCGCTCGCAGGTGTACCCACGGGTGGCTCTCAGCAGCTGAGCGAACCGCCGTCCGACCGGGCGATCGGGTTCACCGGAGGGGTGCCGCCACCGCTGGGTGGTGCGCCGGAGCCCGTGTCGCGGCCGAAGTCCTGCGTGAGCCACAGCGAGCCATCGCCTGCGCAGTACGCACCAATGCCGACGCGCGTGAACCCGCGGTTGAGGATGTTGGCCCGGTGGCCGTCCGAGTGCATCCACGCGTTGTGCAGCGAGCCGGCGGTCACGCCCCGGCTGCCCATCGCGATGTTCTCGCCGACGAAGTTGTAGGGGCCGAGCAGCGAACCGATGTTGCTGTGGCGGAAGCCGTGCCCGCTCATGTTCGCGCTCCAGATGGACGCATATCCGGCGAGCCGTCCGTCCCACTGGAGGGGGCCGATCCCGCGAGCGGCGCGCTCCTGGTTGAGTCGCGTGAGCAGGTCGCCGGCCATCTGACCGAGCTTGGAGCTGCCGCTCGGCGCGCACGTCGGCGCGTGCTTCGTCGGTGAGAACGCGTACGTCCGTGCGTTGGCGAACGCAATCCAATAGCCCGATGCCCCGCGTGAGGTGGCGACACCGACGGCCGGCGCACCGGGGCAGGCGCCGGCGGCTGAGCCGTAGAAGGGCGCGTTGCGTCCGAAGCGGAACAGTCCACCGTCGCTCGCGACCATCGTGTACGCGGTGCCACTCGGGACGGGCGCCATACCGACAACCGGTTGCACGAGCGGTTTGCGGCCCATCGAACCCATGAACGGCGCGTTGAACGCAAAGATCCCACCGTCGCTCGCGACCTGCCAGTAGCCCTTGCCGCTCGGCGTCGAGGACATGCCGACGATCGGCTTGTCGAGCGGGCGGCCACCCATCGAGCCGTGGTAGGGCGCGTTGAATGCGAAGATGCCGCCGTCGCTGGCGACGAGCCAGTACCCCTTGCCGCTGGGGGTGGCCGCCATACCGACGATCGGTTTGGCGAGCGGCTTGCCGCCCATCGAGCCGTGGAAGCGCGCGTTCCCGAAGCTGAACACCGCGCCGTCGCTGGCGACGAGCCAGTAGCCGCGGCCGTTGCCGCGTCGTTGCCATGCCGACGATCGGGCCGTGTGCGTAGCGAGCCGCCGAGCCGTAATAGTGCGCGTCGCCGGCGGTGAGCACACCACCGTCACGTGCGACGCGCCAGTAGCCGCGCCCAGTCGGAGTGGCGGCGACAGCGACGACGGGCGCCGCAAGGGGGATCGCACCCGACGACACGACGGCATTTGTCCGCCGGACGGTCGACGCATGCCGCGCTGGTTGTCGCGATCGGTGTTGTGATCGTCGCCGCCACCGCGGCGAGCACCATCGTCAGGACGGTGCCGAGGCGCACCGGCCGATGCGCGCTCGTTCGGATCCGTTCCAAGGTCTCTCCCCGAATTCCCCCGCGCCGGCTGGTGCGCTCGATCCCTCAACGAATCGGCACCGCCGGCAAGGCGGTTGAGCGGATTTCGGAGTGACTGGGGGCCGGCCCCAGGCCCGACAACGGCCCGACAACGCAGCGTGGCGATAACCGGTCAGGGGCGACGCAGCGTTGGGGTGGTCTTGGGTTTCTTCGGCTTCTTGGCCACCGTCGTGGTCGTCGTCGCCGGCTTGACCCCGACGAGGACCTTGTTCGGAAGCATCGGGTAGTGGACCCGGTAGCGCTGGCGGCGTTCGGGCTGGCCAGGCTGGTCGATCACCCGCTCGAACTCGACGTCGTAGCCGGTCTCACCCGTGAGAACCGTCTCCCGCTCGAGCGCGGTGAGGTCGGCGCAGTCGTTGTTCGGGTCATCCGTGGGCTTCTTCACCGGGCACGTCAGCAGTTGGTCGGTGATCGGTTCGGTATGGATGAGTTCCCGATTTTCTTCGCGGACTGTCCGTCCGTCATTGTCGCCGTAGAACGTCACGGTGATCGAGGTCGCGGAGTAGCCGGTACGGATCAGCAGCCCGTGGGTCGTGTCGTTGCGGAACTTGAGGTCGACCGACGGATAGTTGATCGTCGCTTCCCGGCCCATCGGATATCGGGAGATGTAGAAGCGATGCGGCGAGTGCTCGACATCGCGATAGCCGCCGAAGAACACCGCGTTGAAGAGCGTCGTCGTCAGCTGGCTCACGCCGCCGCCGTAATCCTCACCGAACCCGTCGCTCACAAGGATCGGCGCCTTCACGTAGCCCTTCTCCGGCGTGCGCGGGCCAAGCTTTTCGTTGAGCGAGAACAGCTGCCCGGGCTCGACGACCGTGTTGTTCAACACGTCAGCCGCGAGATGAATGTTGTGGACGCGGTCCTCGCCGGGGGCGTGGTAGGTGGTGAACGACGAGACTTGCTTTGTGATGCCGAGGTGGCGCGCCCAGGCGGTGTCGTGCGCGGGCTGCGCTTTCCGCAACTGTGCGCGGACCACGCGCTTCCCGCCGAGGATCTCCTTGGCGATGGCGTCGAAGTCGAGGATCGTTCCCGCATGTGACGGCACGACGGAAACGACGTTGGCGGAGCTCACCGAGAACGTGGCGTCTACGGGCGCGCTCTCGAAGGGCGCGATGCGCGGGCCGAGCGTGGCGCGCAGCTTGTCGCGGTCGATGGTGACCTCCAGCGCGCCCCGGTTGATACGTGTGCCGAGCGTTGGCGCGAGCTGCTCCGGTGTCACCGAGACGCGCGTGCTGCCCACCGCGAATGACCCGGTTCCCCACCAGCAGCGCCCGAGCCCGGGCCGCGGCACCATCGACGTCGGCCTGATCGACGTCCGGAGAGACCTGCCCGAACGGCAGCACGACCTCCCGGCTCCTGTCGGCGCGGCCCAGTGCCTGCACGATCTCGCGTCGGGCCTTCTCGCGCTGCAGGCCGGTCCCGCCGCGCGGTGCGATCGCGAGGACGTTCGTGCCCTCGAACCGCAAGCCGCCCTCGACGACCCCCTGGTTCACCTCACGGCCCCAGTCGTCGAGCAATCGGTCGAGTCGGGCGTCGTCATACCGCACCACGAGCGGGACGTGGTCTTGCCGGACCCGGCGGATCACGGTCCCGGCGACGAGCTCGAACGCGTTTCCTTGCCGGCCCTCTTGCTCCGCGTTGCGGGCAGTGGTCTCGACGTCGACATCGAAGCCGATCTGCGCCGGTTCGATGCGGAACCGCCGGTTCGCGACTCGGGTGCGCAAGGGCTGGCGGTCGAGATCGGCGGCGACGCGGGCGATGAGGTCAGCGGCGGCGACATTCTTCTTGCCCGCCACGCGCGCGCCGTCGACTTCGACCCCCGGGAGAACGTGGCCCGAGTAGACCGCGTGCTCGACGACCGATCCGAGCGCGGCGAGCACGAATAGGGCCGCCGCGAACACCAGCCAATAGATCGTGAAGCGCACCCGGCGGGAGCGGGTGCGCAGCCGAAGGCGGCGGCGACCGATCTCCGGCTCGACGGGTCGGCTGTCAACGCCGACGCGCCCCCCGTTCAACATCCGCGAAAGGGTAGTGGTCCGAGCGAGAATGACCCGATGCGTGACGAGTTGCGTCGCCGGCTCATCGAACTCGGGGCGTCCGAGAGCGACCTCGAACACGCCGAGGCCCTCCAGTACGTACCGTTGCTCGCACTCGAACGCCGTCTGTTACCCGGCGAGCGCACCTACGACATCGCACAGCTTGCAGTCGCGGCGGGCATCGACGAGGCGTGGGCCCAGCGTCTGTGGCGCGCCGTCGGTTTCCCGGACGTTCCGCCCGGCGTTCCCGCCTTTACGGATCTCGACGTCGCCGCGGCACGCGAGGTCGTGCGGGAAGCCGCGGAATGGCGAACGGATCCCGACACGCTGCTCGAGCAGGTCCGTGTGACGAGCGGCGCCGCGGCGCGGATCGCTGCAGTCGAGGCAGAGGTGATCGCGGACTTCGTGCAGCGCCGGCGCGCGGACGGCGAGTCCGAAGACGAGATTGCGCTCGCGTTTCTCTCGGGGGAGCGCTTGGAGCGGCTCGCCGCCCTTGTCGACTACGTGTTGCGGATTCAGCTGCGCGCCGCGGTGTGGCGGCGCCTCGCGTTGCAAGCGGATCCCGACATCGTGGTGGCCATCGGCTTCGCCGATCTCGCCGGCTACACCGCGTTGAGCGGCGAGCTCGATTCGATTGCGCTGTCTCGGCTGCTCAGTCACTGGGAAGCCGTCGCGTACGACACGATCGTTGCGCATGGCGCCCGAGTCGTGAAGACGATCGGCGACGAGGTGATGTTCGTCGGGCTGCCGCACGAGGTGCTGTCGAGCGCGCTCTCGTTGCGCACGGCGGTCGCAGTCGAGGGACTGCCGCCGGTCCGCGGCGGCATCGCTGCCGGGCCGGTGATCCCCGCGAGGGCGACTTCTACGGCCCGGTCGTCAACCTCGCCAGCCGGTTGACCGCCATCGCTCCGGCGAACCGGATCCTCGTCCCGGCGACGATGAAGGCCGCGGTGCCCGACGGCGAGTTCACGTTCGTCCCGCTCGGCGAGCAGTTCCTGCGTGGGATCGGCAACGTGGAGACGTGCGCACTTGAGGGAGCGTCGTGAGGCGGGTAACCCGCCGAGCAGCGAGCGGGGCCTAGCGGCCCGGCGCCGCAGGCGCCAAGAGCGGAGTAGCGGAACCCCTCGAGTAGCTTGACTCGGTGCCGAACCAGCAGCTCTGCCTCTTGCAGGTGCACGCGCATCCGGATGACGAAGCGTCCAAGGGCGCAGGCACCACTGCGAAGTACGCCGCCGAGGGTGTGCACAACGTGCTCGTGTGCTGCACCGGGGGAGAAGCCGGCGACATCTTGAATCCGGCGGTCGAGCATCCCGGGTCAGCTGAGAAGATGCACGAGATGCGCATGGCGGAGCTGGCCGAGAGCGTGCGAGTGCTCGGGTACGACGCGCTGCACATGCTCGGCTACCACGACAGTGGCATGCCCGACACCGAGACGAATGCGCGCCCGGACAACTTCGCCAACGCGCCGCTGGAGGAAGCCGTCGGCCGGCTGGTGCGCCTGATCCGCGCCGAGCGGCCGCAAGTGATCATCACGTACCGCGACGATCGCAACTTCTATCCGCATCCCGACCACATCCGCGTGCACGAGATCTCGGTGCCCGCGTTCGATCTTGCCGGCGACCCCGAGGCCTATCCCGATGGGGGCGAGCCGTGGCAGCCGCTCAAGATGTACTACGTGTCGTGGTCGATCGCGCGAGTGAAGGCGCTCCACGAGGCCTACACGAAGCGCGGCGAGGAGAGCCCGTACGTCTCATGGTTCGAGCGCGGCTTCGACCAGAATCGCAAGGACGAGTTCACGACGCTCATCGACGTCGGCGAGTTCCTGCACAAGCGGCGGGAGGCGTTGCTCGCGCACCGCACGCAAGTCGACCCGACCGGCTTCTGGATGCGGCTGCCGGACGACGTGATCCGCGAGGTCTTCCCGTGGGAGGAGTTCACGCTCGCGCGGTCATTGGTCGACAACGGTGTGGCCGACGGTGAGTTCGAGGACGACGTGTTTGCCGGTATCCGGGAACGCGATCGTGCTCGTTGAGTTCGTCGTCGCCGCCGGCAAGAAGGAACAAGCGCGGTCGTGGGCGCGCGTCGACGGCGGTTCGGTGACGGCGCACGGTGAGGGTGTTCCCGCGGAACCCGCGGACGTGACGTTCACCGCGACACCTCCGGACGCGCAGTCGTTGCACGACGGATCGCTCGACCTGTCGGTCGGGTTCATGCGCGGTCAGGTGAAGATGGCCGGCGACTTCGGCAAACTGCTGCAGTTCCTGCCGCTCACCCACGGCGAGTCGCCGCAGCTCCGCGTCGCAGACCTGCTGCCTGGCTAACCGCCGCCGTTGCCGTGTCGGCGGTAGTGGCAGTTCCAGCAGCGGGGTTTGAGTTCGTCCACGATGGTTTGGTGGGTCTGTTCGTAGTCGGGCTCGTGGTCGTATTCGAGGAGGTCGGTGGCGCCGCAGTTGACGCAGACGCGGTCGCGTTCGTGGACGACGCGTTTTTGGCGGGTGGAGGGATGACGGTGCCGTCCGGACGCGTTGATGGGTCGGCGTTCGGCGTCGTGGATGAGTGCCCGGAGGAAGGATTGGGGTGCGAGCCGTTCCACGATCGTGCCTGGGATGGGGGTGCCGTCGTCGAGGGTGCAGCCGTCGCCCCGGACGTGGATGATCACCTCGGTCGCGACTGCCGCACCTCCGCCCCGGATCAGGGCGATGAGCGCGTCGGCGCGCTGTTGGCCCAGCGACGGCCAGCGCACTGCACCAAGCCGTGACGCGTCCGCGGACGCGTCAGGCCGGTATGTACGCACTTCGGTATCGACCGCCGCCATGACCACGCCCGCGTCGGCGGGCGGCAACCGGAACGACCCCACAACCATGCCGTCGAGATCGACCCACCACACCAGACGACGCGCCGCGTGCTGACGGGCTTCGGTCTCGGCCGGGGTCTCCCGCCGCGCCCGCCACGATGCGAGTGCGCAGAGGAGTCGGCCCGCCGGCACCCTCTCCGCCAACTCGCACAACTCGGCTTGAGTTTCGGCCGTCGCCACCCGCGTGAGGGCCCGCACCTTGCTATACGACAGGCGGCGCTGCGCAAACGCCTCATCGATGACGTCCAGCTGTGCGATCGCCCGGCCGATACGCAACCATTCGCGCGCGGTCGACACCTCGATATCGAGCGCGTCGGCAACCCAATGCGCACAGGTCACCGCGCCGTCGAGCGCCCACTCCTGCGATGCGTCGAGCTCGACCACCAGCCGCACCAGCCGGTACTGGCTCGCACCCCACCGCTCGCCCGCCTCGACCACCGCCGCCCGCAACGAACTTCCGACCCACTCCTCAGCAACGACCGACATCTCCACCCCAATCTCGTACGCACTCTCTTTTGGGTGGTCGGCCATCGGCAGCAGGCTGACGAGCTGTGCTCGGAGAGCTGTACTCGTCAGCCTAACGACGGGGTGAGACACTCACGATCAGACGACAACCACGAACTCGCCACGCGTCCGCGGACGCGTGAGCGCACTCGTCTCCCGGCTAACCCACGACGCCTTTCGTGTGTAGCTCGGTAATGCGGTGGTCGTCGAGGCCGAGCTCGCGCAGGATCTCGTCGGTGTGCTGGCCGAGCATCGGTGCGGGACCGCCCAGCTGCGGCCGTACCGTGCCGAACTCGGCCGGATGGCGCGGCTGACGCAGCCTGCCCGCCACCGGGTGCACCGATTCCTCGAGCAAGCCGATCGCCTGCGCGTGCGGGTCGGCGGCGAGCTCGGCGGGCGACAACACGACGCCGCACGGCACGTTGTTGGCTTCGAGCGCGCCGATTGCCTCGGCGGTGGTCATCTGCGCGGCGGCCGCGTAGCAACGCTCCATGAGGCTGCGTGTCAGGTCGCGGTGCTGCGAGCGCTGGACGATCGTCGCGACGCGAGGGTCGTCGTAGCCGTCGACTGCGAACGCCTTGCACATGCCCGCGAAGTTCGGCGTCGGACGTCGGCGTGCAGATGCCCCAACCGTCGAGGAACCGCAACGGGGGGAAGTTGTGCACGAAGCTCGACGGCTGGCTGCCGTCGGCATCCTGCAGCACCTCGTTGCCGGCCGCGTCGGCCCAGAGGAACGACACGACCGCGTCGAGCATCGCGAGCTGCATGTGGGTGCCGCCCGCACCTCGCTCACGAGCGAACAACGCGGCGGTGATCGCCTGCGCGGCGTACAGCGCGGTGACCTTGTCGGCCGCTGTCTGGTTGAGGAAGCGCGGCGCGCCGCGTCGCCGCGCTCGGCCTGGTTGGCGGCGAAGCCGCCGTAGGCCTGGATCACCGTGTCGTAGGCACCCTTGTGCGCATACGGGCCCACCGGCCCGAAGCCGGAGAGCGATGCGTACACGACGCCCTCGTTCACGGCGCGCACATCGTCGTAGCCGATGCCGAGCCGCTCGACGACGCCGGGGCGGAAGTTCTGCACGACGACGTCCGCCTCGCTCGCGAGTTGCAGGAGGATGTCGCGACCCTCGCGGGTGTGGACGTCGAGCGCGATCGAGCGCTTCCCGCGATTGCACATCTGCGCGAGCGCGCTGAGTCCGTTCACCGAAACGCCGACATATCGCCCGATGTCGCCGAAGCCCGGGCGTTCGACCTTGATGACGTCGGCGCCTTGGTCGCCGAGCAGCGCGACCGCGTACGGACCGGTCAGCGCGATCGACAGGTCGACGATCCGGATGCCGGCGAGCGGCACGCCGGGAGTGACGGTCATGCGTCGAACTCCGTGCTCGTACGGGAACGGCCACCGGGTCCGCTGTACGCGAGGCCGTAGCCCGGCTCGACGCGAAGCCGGACGGTGTCGACGGTCGCGAGCGCGCGCTGCCACGCGGCGATGAGGTCGTCCTCGGCCGGGTAGTCGAACGGATCGGTGAGCACCGTCTCCTCCTGGCCGCCGCGCTCGCACGGGTGCTGCTGCGAGCCACCGCGCGGTGTGTCCGATCGCCTCGCGCGCGGGCACGGCGTCGTGGTAGCCGAGCACCGTGCGTACGCGCGTGAGATCGAGCACGCGGTGGGTCGGCAGCGGCTGCGCGAGCAGCGGGCCGCGCCGGCACTGCGAGCTCGTACGGCATCGACACGATCTCCAGTCGAGTGCCCGAGCGCGGCGCGCGATCGAGCTCGATCGACCTGGCGGATCGTCAGCACCTCCTCGTCGCCGACGTTGAAGATGTTGCCGCCCGCGGCTGCAGGATCGTCGACGGCGAGCAGCACCGCGTGCGCGAGGTTCTCGGTGTAGCCGTGATGGTGCAGCGTCAGACCGTCGTCGGCGACGACGATGCGGTCGCGGCCGTCGAGCATGCGTCGCACGATCAGCCACTCCCGCGGCACGAGTTGATACGGCCCGTACACGTACGGGTAGCGGAAGTGCGCGGCTGACGGATGGTGATCGAACACCGCCTGCTCGGTGCGGACGATGCGGTAGCCCTTCTCGTCTTCGTGCGGTTCGGTCACCATCGGTGCGTCTTCGGCGACCGGCACCGGGAGTCCGGCCGGCTCGTGCAACCACGGGTGCATCCATCCGCGGTACGCGGGCACACCGCCGACGGACACGAACTGGCCGGTGCGGCCGGCGGTGAGCTCGGCGATCCGGCGCAGCCGCCCGTACATCGCGACCACCAAGTCGTAGCGATCGGCCGTCGAGCGCGTCGCGTAGGGCGTCGTCGTCGTACGGATCCGCATGCACGTGCCGCACGGTGTCGGGCGTCTCGGCCCGCTCGTGCAAACCGCGGTGCATGATCGTCACGTCGAAGCCACGCGCCACGAGACCACCGACAACATGGATGCCCGTCGGCCCTGTCCCTCCGATTACGAGCGCACTCGTCACAGCGGCAGCTTGCCACCCATGAACAGGCGCGACACCCGGGCGCCGCACTTGCCGTAGAAGCGGAGATTGCTCACCCACGAAATCTCTCCGGCCGCGTGTCCGCGCGCGGCAAGGTCGGCGCACACCGCCGCCACGACCGCGGACCCCACGCCGCCGTGCTGTGATGCCGGATCCGTCGCCATCGGCCCGATCCAGCCGGAACGATTCACCGAATGGCAGCCGAACCCGATCGTTGCGCCAGTTGCATCCCGTGCCGCGAACGCAGTACCGAGCGCGACCGCGCGGTCGAGCTCGGGCACCCAGTTCGGATACGCGATGGCCGCGAAGTCGTGCGCGCCGGTGCCCTGCTCTCGCTCCACTGTGCAGCCGGCGGGCGCGTCACGGCGAAACGACGTGGCGATCGCCATGTTGATGCCCAGCCAGTCGCGCTCGAAGCCGCACGACTCGAGAAGCATGCCCGCGCGCGTATTGCCGAGATCGACGCCCGGCCAGACGTAGCGCGGCACCGCGCTCGCCAACAGCAACTCGCGCGCGCCGAGCGCGCGCGCCCGATCTGCGACCGCGTGCACGAGCTCCTTTCCGAGTCCCTTGCCCTGCGCACCCTTGTCGACCGCGACGAGCATGAGCCATGCCGCGAGGTATGAGCCGAAGCGCTGCGTGTGCAACAACGCGGTGCCGCGCTCGTCGCCGAGCGCTTCGTCCCCCTCGCCGAAGCACAGGAACTCGAGCTCGCTCGCCGTGAGTCGCTCATTCGGCATCGTGCTCGCGCACAGCGCGGCGAGCGCCGCCGGCGTGACGCTCACGCCGACCGTTGGAGCTCGCGCAGCTCGCGGAACCCAATCAGCTGCCCTCCGGCGCGTTCGACGAGATCGGCGAACGCCGGATCGCGCGTCAGCATCATGTGATCCTCGACGCGGTTCGCCCAGTCGGGATGCGACGCACGCAACTCATCGGTGTCGAGCGCGGGATGCAGGTACATCTCGGTGACCCCGGGTCGGAGGTCGAACAGTGCCTTTTCGATCGCGCGCCGGGACCCGACGCCCGTGTAGACGAACTGGTCGGGGAAGACGACGCCTTCTGCGGCGGCGAGCTGCCGGTATGGGAATCCGATCAGCCGCTCGGCACTCGCGCCCGCCATCCGCAAGGGCAGGCGGAAGTCGACGGCCATCTCGAGGTACACGTCGAAGAACTCGGCGCGCAGCTGCAGGGTCCCCATGTGCGCGTCGAGATGCGAGATGTCGAAGCCCCAGTAGATCGCTCGTTCGATCTGGGCCCGGCACTCCTTGCGTACTTCGTCGAGGTCGGCGTGATCCCACACGTCTTCGACCGTGCGCGGGAAGCCGCCGTCGCCGTCGAGCAGGCTCGGCGAATGGGTGATCGGTCCCCAGCGATACGTCTCCCATTCGGAGTTCAGCGTGAGGTGCACCCCGACGTCTTCGCCGCGGTACATCGCGGCCGCATCTCTCGCCCAGGGACACGGCACCATGAGCGTCGAGCTGGTCGCCAGCCCGTCCCGCAGCGCTTCGTAGACCGCGACGTTGGCCGAGCGCGTGGACCCGAGATCGTCGCAGTTGACGATGAGCAGCTTGGCGTCTGGTGCGTATCCAAGTCGCTCCGCAAGCGTCGTCGAGCTCACCTGGCCGAGACTACGCGAAGTTCGACGTGAGCAACTTGCCGGCGCGTTCGACGGTTTCGGGATCCGCGAGCGGCATATTGAAGATCAGGCAATCGACGCCGGTCGCAACGAGCTGCTCGACTTGCTGCACGACCTCGTCGGCCGTTCCCAATGTGAACTGCTCGCCGAACTCGTCGCCTGCCATTCCGACAACGAACTCGCGAGTACGTGCCGCCTCGTCGGCGTCGGCGGAGAGCATCAGCGTGCCGAGCCGGGTCGTCGTGATCTCCTTCGGATCGCGACCGACCGTCTCACAGTGGCCGCGCAGCACGTCGAGCCGGTGCCGCAACAGGTCGGGACCGCCGCTGACGTTGCACATGTCCGCATATTGCGCAACCAGTTTGAGCGTGCGCTTCTCGCCGCTGCCGCCGATCATGATCGGCACACCGCCGGCTTGCACGGGCGCCGGCACGTTCCGTGCATCCTTGGTGCGGTAGTAGCGGCCGTTGAACGTCGGCCGTTCGTCTCGCAACAACGCCCGGCAAATCTGCACGGCCTCTTCGAGCCGATCGAGACGCTCGCGTACGCCCGGGAATTCGAAGCCCATTCCCTCGTGCTCGACGTCGTACCAAGCGGCGCCGATGCCGAGGATCGCGCGCCCATGCGAGATGACATCGAGTGTCGTGACGATCTTCGCGACGAGTGCCGGGTTTCGATAGGTCACACCGGTCACGAGCGTGCCCAGCTGCACGCGTTCGGTACGGGCGGCGAGCGCGCCCAACAATGTGTATGCCTCGAGGATCGGCTCGTCAGGACCGCCGAGCGGCGGCAGCTGCCAAAAGTGGTCCATCACCCACACCGACGAGAATCCCCCGCGCTCGGCCGCCTCCGCGTGCTCCAACGTGCGGTCGAACATCTCGGCATCGGTCACGCCCGCATGCCGGAAGCCGGGAATCTGGAACCCGAAGATCGTCATGACCCGGGACGCTAGTGCTCCGGACGGAGCACTGATCACTTGCGCCCGAGTGCGTCCCGTACCGACTGTGCGAAGCGCCGCAGGCGCCTGCCGCGCATCGCTTCGACCTCCACGATCTGACCGTTGACAAATGCGAACGCAAGGCTGGTCACCAGACCCTGCCGGGTCGCCACCGCATCGAAGATGCGCGTGAGCTCGATAGCGCCTTCGACCGTCGACGGACGTCCCATCATGAACGTCAACCGCCCTACGAGAATGCGCCGGTTGGTCAGCGCCAGGAACATCTCGGGCCCCGCGGTCGGGAAGCCGACCTCCTCGACATAGTGGCGCCACTCTTCGAAGGCCCGGTTGCGCATGCGCGCCGACCCCAGCGCGAACGTTGCCTTCGAGCTCGTGGCGGCGGCGCCCCGGAAGCTCGCGTGCGTAACGGCATGCAACTCCTCGCCCGGTTCGAGCTCGAACGAGGGCAGCCGCACCTCAGACGCGCTCGATGACGGTGCCCGTCCCGAGACCACCGCCACAACACATCGTGACGAGCGCGTGCTGACCGTCGATGCGCTCCAACTCGTGCAGCGCGGTCGTGATCAGTCGCGATCCCGTCGCGCCGACAGGATGCCCGAGCGCGATCGCGCCGCCATTGGGATTGACCTTCGCCATGTCGGGCTTGATCTCGCGTTCCCAGGCGAGCACGACGGACGCGAACGCCTCGTTGATCTCGATCACGTCGAAGTCGTCGACCGACAGACCCGTGCGCTCGGTGATCCGGCGCGTGGCGTCGATCGGGCCAGTGAGCATCAGCACCGGGTCGACGCCGACGAGGCACTGATCGACGATCCGGGCGCGCGGTCAGCGCGCCGAGCTCCCGGGCGCGGGCCGCGGTCATCATCAGCACCGCGGCCGCGCCGTCGGTGATCTGCGAGGACGAACCCGCGGTGTGCACGCCGTTCTCTCGTGCGACGGGCTTCAGCTTGGCGAGCGCTTCCAGTGACGTCTCTCGCAGGCCCTCGTCGCGCGCTACATGATGCGTCGTGCCGGTGGGCTTGCCGTCCTCGCCGACGTCGGGCGCGTCGATCGGGAGCACTTCGCGCTCGAAACGCCCTTCCGCCCATGCGCGTTGCGCGCGCTGTTGCGATTCGAGGCCGAACCGATCGCAGTCGTCGCGAGTGACGCCCCACTTCTCGGCGATGCGCTCGGCCCCTTCGAACTGGCTGGTCACTTCGTAGTGCTCGAAGTACGACTTCGGTGTCGGGCGTCCGAACTCGCCGCGGATCGCCGCGCCGAGCGGCACGCGGCTCATCGACTCGATCCCGCAGGACAGCGCAACGTCGACGACACCGGCTCGCACCATGGACGCGGCGAGATTCGTCGCCTGCTGTGACGAGCCGCACTGGCTGTCGACGGTCGTGGCCGCGACCTCGAGCGGCAGGCCGGCGCTGAGCCACGCTGTGCGCGCGATGTTGAACGTCTGCTCGCCGACCTGGCTGACGCATCCGCCGACGACTTGTCCGACGTCGCGCGGGTCGACGCCGGATCGCTCGATGGCTGCGCGCTGTAATGCAGCCAGCAGTTCGGCCGGATGCACTGTCGACAAACCCGCGTTGCGGCGGCCGAGCGGCGAACGCACCGCTTCGACGATGACGACATCGTGGTCGGCGAGAGCGGCCAACGTAACTCCTTCGATCGCTTTGTTGTCGGAGCGATCGTAGTGGTGACCGAGCCGGTCACGCCTGGGGTGGAAGGATGGGACCGTGCGCTTCTCTATGACTGTTGCTGCCGCGTGTTGTGTCGTGTGCTCGCTTGCGAGCTGCGGTGGCGACAACAAGGACACCAAGTCGACGACGACGGTGGACGTGAACGCGTCGACCACCACCGTCGATTCGTCGGCGACCAGTTCGAGCACGCCAGTGGTCACCGACGTGTTCCCGACCGAGCCGCTGCCATGCCAGTCGGTGCCGGTGCCGGCGACGCCCGTCACGAGCCCGGCGCCTTCGGGATCGGTCCTGCTGACCAAGGTCGAACGCAAGGGCGACAGCTGCGTCGACCACGTCGTGTTCGAGTTCACCAGCAAGGGGTCGGACCCGCCCGCTTACTCGATCACGTACGGCAAGCCGCCGTTCGTCCAGGACGGTTCCGGCAAGCCGGTGACGGTCAGCGGGAGCGCGTTCATCGTCGTGAAGGTGTCGCCCGGCTACGGCTACGACTTCGAGACCGGCACACCGACGTACACGGGGCCGAAGCGGATCACACCCGCCGCGAACCACGTGAAGGAGATCGTCGAGACCGGCGACTTCGAGGGCGTGCTCACGTGGGTGATCGGTCTCGACAGCAAGCGGCCGTTCACGGTGCAGGCCACCGGCAAGCCGCAAACCCAGCTCGTCGTCACGTCGCGTAGCGACGGTACGCGCTCAACGGCAGTCGAGGATGACCTTGCCGAACGTCGCGTCGGACGCGATCAGGTCGTAGGCCTCCGCGGCTGCGCTCGAGCGGCAGGATCGCGTGCACGACGGGCGCGACCCGGCCGTCGGCGAGCAACGGGCACGACGTCGCGGACGAACGCGTCGGTCGCGGCGGCCTTCTCTTCGACGTCGCGCGCCCGCAACATGGTGCCGATCAGGTGGAGCCGCTTGGCCATGAGTCCGACGACGGGCAGCGGAGGCGCGTGCTCCCGCGACTGTGCCGATGCACACGATGACGAGCCTTGAGCGCGGCCGCCGCGACGTTGGCTTCGACGTACGCGCCGCCGACGAGGTCGAGGGTAACGTGAACGCCGCCGCCCGTCGCTTCGACGATCGACCACGCGAGGGCGTCGACGTCGAGCGCGTTGCCGTCCTTCGTCGGGGGGACGATTCCGGCGTCGAGTCCGAGCGGCGCGGCACCGTTCGAGCTTGTCGGCCGTGCGCGCGGTGCCGACGACATGGCGCGCCGAGCGCCTTCGCGAGCTGCAGCGGCGGCGGTACCGACACCCGAACCGACGGCGTGCACGAGCACCCACTCGCCGGCGCGCGACATGGGCCTGGGTGACCATCGCGTCGTGTGCGGTGATGAACGCCTCGGGCACGCCGCCCATCTCGACGAGATCGAGGCCGGGCGGCACGCGCGGCGCAGTGCGGCGCGTGGACCGCCAGGTATTCGGCTTGCGCGCCGCCCCCGGTGATCCCGAAGACGCGGTCGCCCGGAGTGAGATCCCGGACGCCGCCGACCCGACCGCCTCGACCTCGCCGGCGAACTCCAGGCCCGGGATGTCGGCGGGCACGCCCGGCGGCGCCGGATACCCGCCGGCCCGCTGGAAGAGGTCGGCCCGGTTCAGGCCCGCGCCGTGGACCCGAACGAGGGCCTGATCGGCCTCGGGAGTCGGGCACCGGCCGCTCGCCGACCTCCAAATCGCCGTCGACAATGACCAGCGCGCGCACCGCGCGGACGCTAGCCCCGAGGCGGGAAAGGCGCCGGTTCGGGGCATTCTCCGCCGTCGGTACCCTCGTGGCATGGCCGGAGGGCTCTCGCTCATGGACGACGATGGCAACGAGGTCGTGCTCGACGACTGCGAGGCCGACAGCCTGCTCGCGGTCACGTGCCGCCTCGATGCCGCAACGGTCTCGGCGTGTCCCGACTGCCGGTCGCGCGTGCTCGCCACCGTTGCGCTCATCGACCTGCTCGACGCGTCACCTCCGCACTCACGCGGCAGCGATCTGGTCGAGCTTGCCGACGACGCTCCGACACTGCATCTCTACGTCGTCGATCTCGGCACTGAGTGCGAGCACGTGGGCTGGCGCGATCCGTTGTTCGACGAGTGGTGCGACGTCGCCGAGGCCGCCGGCCCGCACGCCCGCCAGTAGACCCGTCAGGCGTCAGGCGTAGCTGACCAGCTCGTTATAGGCGTCGCGCAGGTCGGCGAGGAACACGTCAGGGTGGGCGAGCGCGGTCGGGTCGATGTTGGCGCCCAGGTGCAACTCGTCGCAGTAGCTCAGCATCGTGACGTTGAGCGCGCAGCCGGTACGCGGACCGAATGGATAGTTCGCAAGGATGCGCGCGCCCGCGAGGTAGAGAGGTACCGGGCTGCCACGCAGGTTCGACGCCGCAAAGTCGATGGTGCGTGTCTGTGAGCGGGTGAAGGCAACGAGCAACGACGTCGGCAGACCTGAGACCAAGCCCGCGAGGCCCGCCGCCGCGGTCACCGCGCTCTCACCCTTCGCGGCCTGCAGCCGCTCGTGCATGTCTTTGAACAACGCGACGACGTCGTGTGCCGGTTGGATCGGCACGAGCAGCCGCACGGGCGCAAACGCGTTCGTCGTTTCCGTGTCACCGCGTTGGCGGGTGCTGATCGGCATCGCCACGCGCAACTCCTCGACGTCGGAGCCGGCGCGTTCGTGATATCGACCGAGTGCGCTTGCGAGACCGGTGACGAACGCATCGTTGACGCTGCCGCCAAGACTCCGAGCCGCGGCGCGCATCGCGCCGAGCGACAGCTTGTGCACCTCGAAGCGGCGACGCAGCGAACGCTCGGCCAGCACATCGGAGCGGGCCGGGTCGGAGACGAGCATCTGGCGCTGCAGCGAGCCGGCGAAACGCACTGCGTCGCCTGCGCGCGACGGCAACTCGAGCGGATGGGTGAGCGCCTGCCCCGCAGTTCCCAACGCACTCCGAACCGCCCCGAACTGGCGGGCGGCTGCATCGGTGATCGCCTGCCGGGTGACGTCCAAGGGTGTGTCGTGCCGCATCGGATCCGGCTCCGCCGCTTCCGGCTGATCCGCCGGATCGGGGTCGCGTTCGAAGTCGACGAGGGCAAGCGAGAGCCGAAGGCCGCCGACCCCGTCGGTGATCGCGTGGTGCACCTTCTGCAGCAACGCGGCCCGGCCATCGGCCAGCCCGTCGATGATCGTGAACTCCCACAACGGACGGGCGCGGTCGAGCGACTGCTCGGACAGCGAACCGCACAGGTCGAGGAACGCACGCTCGTCGGCGGGCGGCGGCACGCCGACCACGCGCACGTGGGTTTCAACGTCGAGGGTCGGGTCGTCGGCGAACTCCGGCGGCACCATGCGCAACGGCGCGCCGATCGACGCGCTGACGAAGGCGAGGAATCGCGGCCAGCGCGCGTTCCAGCGTGGCGCGCAGGCGCTCATTGCTCGGCCGCCGGTCGAGGATCGTGAGGTTGCAGAAGTCGGAGCGGAGCGCGGGATCCTTCTCGACCGCCCACATGATTGCTTCGGCGTCCGACATGCGCATGGCGGTCACCGTAGGGCGAGCGCTCGGGCGACTTCTACCTGGGGACGCTGGTTTGCTTGAACTCGTTGAGGTCGGCCCACTCGAAGAGGTCGAGGGTGCGGTCGATGTCCTCGGGATTCTTGCGGTCCATGAAGCGCACGAATACGGCACGATCGTCGACGATGAACGTCGGCACCCCGAACATCGAATGCCGTTTCACGGCCTCGGTGTGCTCCTGGGCCAGCTTTTCGAGCGGACGGCCCGACGCCACCTCCGCTTCGACGGCGTCGTCGTCGAGTCCGACGGATGCTGCGATGTCGCGCAGGACTTCCGGTTTGGCGATCTTTTGGCCTTCGTCGTGCCGCGCCGCGAACGCGGCGATGTGCCACGTCGTTGAACGTGTCGGGGAATTCGTCACGCACCGCGATGCCCCAGAGCAGCGCGTTCACGCCGGTGCCCCATGCCGACGGGTCGCGTTCCCACACCGCCGGTTCGCCCTCTTCCACGTGAACCTGATCGAGCGAGAACGGCACGAAGGTGACGTCCCAGTCGCGGCCGGCCTCGAGTCCGGCGACCACCGACTCGTGGGCGTTGCGGGCGAACGGGCAGCGGTAGTCGAAGCTCACGGCAAACTGACGGGCCACGGCGGGCCTCCCTGATCCGACGGCGGTTCTCCGGCCAACCCGGCCAGCATGACCCTCATTCCCTTCCCCTTACAAAGGGGCGCATCGCCACCCCGAGGGCCAGGCCGAGCGCGGCGCCGGCGATGACGTCCGACGCGTGATGCAGCCGCACGTACACCCGGGTCGCGGCGACGGCCGCCGCGGCTGCGTACCACGCGCCGCCGCCGAACAGGGTCGCCGCGCAGAACCCGGCGGTGGCGTGCCCGGACGGGAACGAGCTCGTGATCGGCCGGCGCAGCCCGTGCCGGAACACAACGTCGGCGTAGTCGAACGGCCGCACGCGGTTGAACAGTGACTTCACGGGCCCGTTGGTGACCGCCGCCTCGATACCCATCGCGACGGCGAATCGGGCCGCGCCTTCGAGGTCACCGCCGCGCAGGAGCGCGCGCGTCACACCGCACGCGTGCCACAACAACCCGTGGTCGGCTGCGCTCGACAACGGATAGACAATCTTGTCGAGCGCCGGTGAGCGCACTTGGTCGACTGCTTTGTCGGCCGCTTCGTCGAACGCGATGACGCGTTCCGCAAAGCTCACACGAAGACGAGCGGGAGCTGCGGCCGGCCGTCGCGCTCCGACTGCCGGGCGAGCAGCGTCGGCCGGGCAAGGTCGGGACGGCCGCCGTACTCCGGACAGAACTCCCGGAACGAGCAGAAGGCGCACAAGGCCGACGGCCGGGGCCGGAAGTCGTCACGCGCACACGCGATACGGATCGCCTTCATCACCGCGCCCGACTTCACCTCGACGCCGCGCAGCGACTGATCCGACGGGCAGGTGATGATCCGTTCGGGCTTCGACAGGTACAGAAGCTGCACGCGCGCCGGGCGCCGACCGAACATGCGCTCGCACAACAGCGAATAGATGTGTACGCCGGCCAGGCTCTTCTGCTCCCAGCCCTCGCTCGGTGCGCTGCCGGTCTTGTAGTCAGTGACGACCAGCTCACCGTCCTCGTCGAGCTCGAGCCGGTCGATCACGCCGCGGATGACGACGCCGGTGGTCGTTTCGGCGGTGACGCGCAGCTCGAGGCCGAGAACCTTGACCGCGCGTGGATCTTCGATTTCGAAGTAGCGCCGCACGAGCTTCTCGGCGTCACTGTGGAAGGTTGCCCACTCCTCGTCGGTCAGCGCGAGCTCGGCGAACTCCGGATGAGCCGCGAGCTCCGAGGCGGCCTGGCCGAGGTCGACGAGCGCGTTGTCGAGCGTGCGCTGTTCGGGTGGGCGCCACAACAGGTGCTGGAGCGCGAGGTGTACGAGCGTGCCCTTGCTCGCGGGCGCCGACGGCTCTTCCGGCAGCCGCTCGATGTAAGAGAACCGGAAGGAGAGCGGGCAGCTCGTGAAGGTGCCCATCGAACTCGGCGAAAGAGATCGCGGGAAGGGGTGCGCAGACTCTCGCGCCTCCTCCGAACTGGTCTCCGCCGTCATGACTCGACGATACCGCCGGGGTGTGCCACTTACGGTGGATGACCTACGGTCTGGGTCGTGAAGGTCGACACTGGAGTCATGGCACCGTCGCTGGCAGACATCGGCCCCCGGGCCCGGGAGCTCGAGGAGATGGGCTACGACGGTCTGCTCACCGCCGAGACCGGCCACGACGCGTTCTTGCCGCTCGCTCTCGCGGCCGAGCACACCGAACGCATCGAGCTGGCGACCGGTATCGCGGTCGCGTTCGCCGCGCACCCCGATGGTGCTCGCGTACACCGCCAACGACTTGCAGCAGATGTCGAAGGGCCGGTTCATTCTCGGCCTGGGGTCGCAGATCAAGCCGCATATCGAGAAGCGGTTCTCGATGCCGTGGTCGCATCCGGCCCGCCGGATGCGTGAGTACATCCTCGCGCTGCAGGCGATCTGGAGCTCGTGGAACGAGCAGACGCCACTGAACTTCGACGGCGAGTTCTACCGCCACACGTTGATGACGCCGTTCTTTGCACCGCCGCCCAACCCGTACGGCCCGCCCCAGGTCTTCCTGGCCGCGGTCGGTGAGAAGATGTCCGAGGTCGCGGGCGAAGTTGCCGACGGCATCATCATCCACGGCTTCACCACCGAGCGGTACGTCAAAGAGGTCACGATCCCCGCGATCGAGCGCGGCCTCAAAGCGGCCGGCCGCGATCGGTCGACGTTCCAGATCTCCGGACCGCTGTTCATCGTCACCGGGACGAACGACAAGGAGCTCGCGGAGGCCGAGCGCGGCGTGAAGCAGCAGATCGCGTTCTACGGTTCGACGCCCGCGTACCGCGGCGTCCTCGACCTCCACGGGTGGGGCGATCTCCAGCCCGAGCTCAACACGCTCTCCAAGCGGGGCGAGTGGGTGCAGATGGGCGAACTCATCGACGACGAAGTGCTACGCACGTTCGCGGTCGTGGCCGAGCCCGAAGGCGTTGGCGCCGAACTGAAGCGGCGCTACGGCGGCGTCGTCGACCGCTGCTCGTTCTACGCGCCCTACCGAAGCGATCCCGAGCGTTGGTCACGCGTGGTCGACGACCTGAAGTCCGCCTGACCGGGACGCGAAGAGTCTGGTCGTCCCCGCTCTGTTGCGGGTCCGACCAGACACGTGTCGCCCGTTGTTGTTACTTGACCCGCCGACTGCTGGTCTTGCGCTTGATCCTGACGCTCGCGGTCTTGCGCTCGGCCGCGGCCTTGGGGTCGACCTTGCTGGCCGCGGTCGCGCTCTCGGTCTCCGGGTTCTTCGGGGTGATCTTCTTGGCCATGACTGCGCCTCCCAGCGAGTTCGTGTTGCGCACAGTCTGGCGCGCGATCCCGCGGCGGTCTGTTTTGGAGGCGACACTGGAAGTGTCTTCTCGCCGACACTCGGCAGCCATCTCGACCGACGGCCAGAGCCCCGGTCTAGGGTGCGGCCGTGGCCGACGTCACGGGCGTGTGGGCTGGGCTCGCAGACCGCCTTGCGACGGATGCGCAGACTGCACCGGTGCCTGACGGGTTGTGGCACGCCCTCGGCGAACGGGTCGACCCCGCCCAGTTCCAGCCCCAGCTCGCGCCCTACGTCGAAATCACGCGGTTCGCGATGCCGTGGGGCAACGACTACGCCATCGCCGCGAATCGGCGCGACCTCGTCTACTTCCGGCTGGAGCCCGCGGAGGCCGACCTCCTCGACCAGATGGACGGCACCCGCTCGGTGGGCGCCCTCGTCGTGCAGCACTTGTCTGATTCCGGTGATCTCGATCCGGCGGCCGTCGTCGAGCTCGCCGGGGCACTGCAACAAGGCAACTTCCTCACGGTCGCGCACCTCGACGTCGACGCCGGGCTGGAACACGCGTTGCATCCGGTGGCGCCGCGGCGCCGGACGTGGAACACGTTCCTTCGTACGCTTTCCGTCGAGTGGTCGGGCGCCGAGCGTCTGGTCGTGTGGCTGTACCGTCACGTGCTCCGGTACGCGTTCAACCGGATCGGTCGCGTCATCGCGACTGCGCTCGCGATCGCCGGCTTCGTCGCGTTCGGCGCGGTGGTTGCGTCACACGATTTCGAACTGACGACGCAATCGGTCGGCGTCGGCTTCCTCGTGCTGATGGCGTTGAACTTCGCAATCATTTTCATCCACGAGCTCGGCCATGCCAGCACGCTCGTGCACTACGGCAAACGCGTCCGTGGCGCCGGGTTTCGCATCTACTTTGGCGCGCCGACGTTCTTCATCGACTCGTCCGATGCGCTCACGCTCGACCGTGGAAAGCGCATTGCGGTGTCGTTCGCCGGCCCGTACTTCGAGATGGTCGCGTCCGGCATCGCGGCGATCGCACTGTGGGCGTTCCCAAACATCGGGCTCGCACCGACGCTGTACATCTTCGTTGTGCTGAATTACTTCGTGCTGTTTCTCAACCTCGTCCCGCTCCTCGAGCTCGACGGCTACTGGATTCTCTCGGACGCGATCTCACTCCCAGAGCTGCGCCCGAGGTCGCTCGCGTTCGTCCGCCATGACATGTGGTACAAGCTTGCGCACCGCGAACGCTGGTCGCGGTCGGAGCTCGGCTTCGCGTTGTACGGCATCGTCGGGGTGCTCTTCACGATCGGCTGCCTCTACACGTCATATTTCTTCTGGCGAAAGACCTTCGGCGACCTGATCTCGAAGATGTGGGACGCGGGACTCGGTGGTCGCGTCCTACTCGCCCTCCTCGTGTTGTTCCTTACGGGGCCGTTGCTGCGGGCCGGATTCGCGCTGCTGCGCGTGTTCGGTCGCGGCCTCGCGAACGTATGGCGGCAAATACGATTCCGAACTCAACGACGATGGCGGGTCGAGGCCATGGAGCTGCTCGACCAGCAGCGGATCTTCGATGACCTCCCGGTCGAGACGCTCAACGAGCTGGCCGGTCGCGTCACGCTTCGTCGGGTCGGAGCGCAAGTCGCGGTCATCCGCCAAGGCGAACCGTCCGACGCCTACTACCTCGTGCGCCGGGGCCGGCTCGAGACGATCGAGGAAGACGCGGGGCGCGACGGACACTTGTTGCAAGCTCTGCAGCCCGGTGACGGATTCGGTGAGCTCGGCGTCGCGACCGGTTCGCCTCGCACGGCGACGGTTCGGTCGGTGACGCCGGTCCAGTTGTTCGCCATCGACAAGGGCTCGTTCGCGCGTCACCTGGCCGATCGGGTGCACCTCCCGGACTTTGCACCGACGCTGCAGGCACTCGCGGAACTGCAAAGCCTTCGCCCGTTCGCGCACCTCGGAAGCAACGAGCTCCAGTACGTCATCACGTACGGGGCTTGGCAAACCCCGGGGCCCGGCGAGCGCATCATCGAACAAGGCGATGCCGGCGACGCGTTCTATGCGGTTGGCTCGGGCCAGCTCGAAGTCATCCAGGACGGTGAGCGCGTGCGAACGCTTCAACCGGGCGACCACTTCGGCGAAATTGCCCTCCTGACCGACCTGCCCCGCATCGCAACCGTGCGAACGCTCACGCCCACCCGGATCTATCGTCTCGAACGAGCGGGCTTCGACGCGCTGCTCAAGGACGCGTTCGGGCGTAAGCGGATCAGCCCGAACGTCGACATCCACCAAATCTGGGACCATTAGCCAGACCCGGGAGACATGTCTTGGATTGCTGGCACTGCAAGCGCAACGCAGTAGGCATCTGTCGCTTCTGCGGTCGGGCGGTGTGCGAGAACCACGTCCAGACCCGCCCGTTCATCCTCGACGTCATTACCAACCGCGAGCCGGCGCGCGCGCTGGTTGTCGAAGACGCGCTGTTCTGCGGCGTGTGCACGCCACGTTCCGCGCCGGTCGACCTCCCTGAGCTCGACTGAGCAGATGGGTCCGCCCGGCGCGGCCGACGTGAGCGGCGCAACGAATCTGCGAGACTCGGGTGTGCGCTGGGCGTTGCTCGATCGGGTACCGGAAGACGACCGGCGCAAGGTGCTGTCGCTCGCGGTCCGCCGCAAGTATGCAAAAGGCGAGGTGCTCTTCCACGAGGGCGACCCCGCCGATTCGCTTCATCTCGTCGCCAAGGGCCATGTCGCGGTGCGCGCCGCAACGCCGCTCGGCGACGTCGCGATGCTGCGCGTGTTGCGGCCCGGCGAATTCTTCGGCGAGCTCGCGCTCTTGGCCCCGGGACCGCGAAGCGCAACGATCATTGCGCTGGAACCGGTGGAGACGCTCGCCTTGCATGTGAGTCACTTCGAGATGCTGCGCGCCCAACATGCACACATCGACGGGTTGCTCATCGAAGCGCTCGTCGCGGAGCTGCGACGGGTCTCGGCGGCGTTGGTCGAGGCGCTCTACCTTCCCGTTGAAAAGCGCTTGTGGCGCCGCCTGCGCGAGCTGACTGACATGTACGGCAGCGTGGCACCCGTCGAGATTCCTCTGACCCAGGAGGATCTGGCCCAGCTCGCGGGCACGACTCGCCAGACCGCGAACCGGATCCTCCGCGAGGCAGAAGAGCACGGTGTGCTCAGCATCGCCCGCGGTCGCATCGCGGTCCACGACCTGCCGGCGTTGCACCACCTCGCGCGCTGATTTCGCGCACGCGCCGCGCTGAATGGGTCCGTTGGCCCATGTGATCCGCGCAGCCCGTCCGTCACGATGGTGCGGAAGGCGGTGAGGTGGGCGTGCGGCGACGCGGGCGGGGATTCGACGTGGTGATGGGGCTGGCCGTGGCTTCGTTCATCGCGCTCGAAATCATCGGGCCTGCCGCGCCGGCGCCGGGCGCGCCGCCGGCCGACACGTTCACCCATGTCGACATGGTGGTCGACGACGGGGGGCTGCACGTGCAGCCAAGGGATGTGCCGGCCGGCGAGGTCGAGGTCACGCTGGTCGACAACCGCACGCAGAAGACGGAGGCGTTGACGGTGAAAGGCGTGCAGGCGCCGTTCGTGTTCAGCGCCGGCACGCAGTTGCG
This sequence comes from uncultured Actinomycetes bacterium, assembly GCA_963837155.1. Classification (GTDB taxonomy): domain Bacteria; phylum Actinomycetota; class Acidimicrobiia; order IMCC26256; family PALSA-610; genus DASQHW01. The sequence goes on from CAWIMB010000002.1 coordinate 1,089,338, forward strand.
CACGCTGCGTGTGCTTCGTCGCTACGACTTGGTGCCGTACTCCGGCAACGTCCAGCAGGGCGCACCGAGCGACATGCAAATCATCGTGCCGCAGCTCGCTTCACCGCGCGAGCCGCTGCACACGGTGACCCTCGACGTTCGGCCGGGTGGCATCTCGACGCCGTACCGCGAGGCGCGCTTCGAACAGCCCCTCTTTGCGTTCGGCGACATCACGCCGCCGGACACCCGTCCGTGGACGACGGTCGTGGCCGGTTCAACCGCGCTCGTCGTGCGCAACAAGACGGGTCACTCGATCAGCTGCGCGGTACCCAGCGGTGATCGCGTCCCGGTCATCCGGCGCAATCATCGTTCGACGATCCACGTGGTGTTGAAGAACGCCGCGCCGAACTTCTCCGTGGTGACCTGCACGAGCGGCACCGACGCGCAGATGTTCGACGTCTGGACCGGCTGACCCGCAGCTCAACCCGCGGGCTGTTGCTGCTCTTGCTCGGCTGCGTGGTCGACGATCGCCTTGGTGATCGCGTTGATCGCGCGGTTCACGAACTCGCCGCCGCTTCCGGTCACCCAGTCGCACGACGCGGCCGGTGCATCGAGCTGGCCCGTGAAGCGAGGCATCACGTATTGCGCGAACAGATCGAAGCTGCGCTTGGTCGCCTCGGGTGAGGCCCAGTCGTGACCGAACAGCAAGAACGTGCCGAAGCCCCCGGACTCGTCGACGAGTGATTGGATCTTCTCGATTGCGTCGTCGGGCGTGCCGATCACTGCGAAGCCGTCCTCGTCGACGTTCGCGACGATCTCTTCTGCAGTGTCACCCCGCGTCGGTCCCGCCGGGAGCACGTGCGTGAAGTAGTGCGAGAACGGCACGATGCCGTACTCCACGTCCTTGCGCGCCTGCTCCTTCGTCTCGGCAAGGTGCATGGGGCCGACGAGCCGCCACTTCGCCCGGTCGGCGGTGTGTCCGTGCTTGTCCGCGACCTCGTTCCACGTCTTCCAGTGCGTGCCGATCGCGTCGAAGCCCTGCTTGGTCGTCGCCGCGATCGAGAGCAGACCCGCACCATGCTTGCCGGCGGCCTTGGCGCCGGTCGGCGAGATCGACGCGGCGACCGCGACCTCCAACATCGGCTCGCTGTACGGGCGCAGCTGCAGGCGCGCGTCTTCCAACGTGAACCAATCCGTGTGCATCGTCACGATCTCGCCGTGCAGGAGCGCCATGATCGCGTCGAGCGCTTCGTCCATGCGCGGACGTTGCAGCTCGGCGGGGATGCCGAGCATGTGCGCGTCCGACGTCAGTTGCCCGGGACCGCAACCGAGCATCACGCGGCCACGCGTGAGGTGGTCGAGGAGTACGAAGCGGTCGGCGAGCAGGAGGGGGTGGTGATAGGGCAGCGAGTTCACGCCGCTGCCGAGACGAAGGTGCTTGGTGCGCTGCGCGGCCGCGGCGATGAACACCTCGGGCGAAGCGATGATCTCGTAGCCGCCGGAGTGGTGCTCGCCGATCCACGCCTCGTGGAAGCCGAGCCGGTCGAGGTGCTCGAGCAACTCGAGGTCGCGTTCGAGCGCGAGTGTCGGGTTCTGTCCGGTCGGATGGAACGGCGCCATGAAAAGGCCGAATCGCATCCGCCCATTCGACTCCCGGCTTGACCGCTCGGTCAACTTCGGGCGCGGATCATCCTTGATCAGTGCAACTGGGGATGCGTAGCTTGCGGAGGGCGTGCCTGACAGGGAGGGACGACTCGTGGGAAGTCGGCTGTGGCTCCGGGCCCTTTTCGTGTTGACCGTGGCGGCGATCGTCGGCGGCGGGATCGCTTTCTCACCTACGACGACCGCGGGTGCCAAGAAGGCGGTGCCCGGCAGCGGCGACATCTCGAAGATCGAACACGTCGTCGTGCTGATGCAGGAGAACCGCTCCTACGACCACTACTTCGGGCTGTTGCACGAAGAGGGCCAGAAGGCATCGGCGAAGGAGCCGAAGACCGGCAACCCGAATCCGTTGCATCCCAGCCAGCGGATACGTCCGTTCATCCAGCAGAGAACATGTGAGGTCGGCGACCTCGACCACGGGTCGGGACGCGACCCACAACGAGATCAACGGCGGCAAGATGAACGGCTTCACCGCCGAGAACGTGCATCCGCGGGACCCGACGGGCAGTCGCGCGATGGGTCGCTACGACGCGGGGCAGCTGCCGTTCTATTACACGCTCGCGTATCAGTTCTCGGTCGCCGACCACTACTTCGCGTCGGTGCCGGGCCCCACGTTCCCGAACCGCTTTTACCTGTTGACCGGCACGTCGTTCGGTCACATCAGCAATACGATCCAGATCTACAACCAACGGACCATCTTCCAGCAGCTCGACGAGGCGCAGCCGCCGGTGAGCTGGAAGATCTACTTGGCGTCGGCGCAGGTCGAGTTGTTGTTCAAGTACGTGGGCGACCATTCCGCGGGACACGTGTTCCCGCTGTCGCAGTACTTCACCGACGCCGCGAACGGTGACCTGCCGCAGGTTACGTTCGTCGAGTCGGATCCGTCGGGCGATGTGAACCACGAAAGCGACGAGCACCCGCCTGCGAACGAGCAGGTCGGCCAGAAGTTCTCGCACGACGTCATCAAGGCGCTCGCCGACGGCCCGGACTGGCCGTCGTCGGCGTTCTTCCTGACCTACGACGAGCACGGCGGCTACTACGACCACGTGAAGCCACCAGCCGCTGTCCCGCCCGACGACATTCCGCCGATGGGCCGTCCGGGTCAGGCATTCAACCTGTACGGCGTGCGCGTGCCGACCATCGTCATCTCACCGTGGGCGAAGCCGCATCACGTATCGCACACCGTGTATGACCACACGTCGATCCTGAAGTTCATCGAGACGCGCTTCGGGTTGCCGCCGTTGACGCGCCGAGATGCGGCCGCGGATCCGATGCTCGACATGTTCGACTTCTCGCAGATGTCGATCCCGCACGCGAACCTTCCCGATGCGCAGATCGATCCCGCGGGTGTCGCGCAGTGCGCCGCGAGCGGCGTGCAGACCACTGGTGAGCTGTAGCCGAACGACGCCGGTGACGTGAGCTGCGTTAGACCGCTGACGGCAGCTGCGACGTAATCCAGGCGTCGAGCGCGGGGCCGCTCTCGTAGCTGCAGATCAGCGCGTAGCGCGGCGCGTTGCCGGTGTGCACCACGACGTGCCAGAGGCGTTGCGTGTCGAGCACGAACCGTGCGCCCTTGTGGAGCGGAAGCCGTGCCTCGGTGGACGGGTCGGGCAGACCGTCGGGACCGGTGTCCATCAGGAGCATGTAGCTGTCGGGGAAGTCGGTGAGCTCGAGCCACGTGCGCACGACCCAGCCCTGGTCGTCGGGATTGAAGCGGTTGTTGTCGTCGCGGTGAAAGCTGCGGAACGCGGTGTCGTGATCCTGGGGCTCGAGCTTGATCGTCCGCACCCGCCCGTAATCAGCACCGACGCTCTCGACGTAGCGCTTCAGCGTCGGGCACTTCTCGGCGTTGCTCGTGAACCGCGCGCCCTTGTCGGGCCGCTCGTCGCCCTTGTTCCAGAAGCCGCGGCAGTCGAGATTGCCGTCGGCGGTCGCGATCGGCGCGAAGTTCGTGTCGCCGCCGCTCTTCCAGTCCATGTATTCGAGGTCGAGATACTCGTGGGCCGGCACCTCGAACGGCAGGTCGGTCAGCTGCACGAACCCGCGTGCCGCGAGCGCCTCCGGCCGCGGGTGCCGGGTGTGCAAGGGAATCTCACACGACCAGTGATCGGTCGTGGGCCAGAACGTGGTCGACATGTGCTGTGAGTTTACGGCCGCAGCCCCGACCGTTTGGGCACTACGGATCGGCCTACCGATCCGAACCGTCCAAACGCTGCGACTACAGCGGGAGGTTGCCCGTGGCGGCCTTCGTTGAACCGTGGTCGCGGAACGCCGAGATCGCGCGCTCGGCGGTGCGCATCAGGTGGATCTCGTCGGCGCCGTCGGCGAACCGCGCCCACCGGGCATGTAAGAACATGTCGGCGAGCGGCGTGTCCTTCGAGTACCCGAGCGCGCCGTGCACCTGGATCGCGCGGTCGATGATGCGGTTCAGCGAGTTGGCGACGAAGTGCTTCGTCATCGACACCTCACTCTTGAAGTCTTCCTTGCGGTCGATCTTGTACGCGGCGTGCAGCACCATGAGCTTGCACTGGTACAGCTCGATCGTGGACTCCGCGATCATCCACTGGATGCCCTGCTTCTCGGCGAGCAGTGACCCGTGCGAGAAGCGGTTGAGCGAACGGTCGACCATCATGTCGAGCGCCATCTCGGCTTGCGCGATCCACCGCATGCAGTGCGCGAGACGGGCGGGGCCGAGCCGGTACTGGCCGAGCAGGTGTCCCTGCCCGCGGCCGCCGAGCATCTGGTCGTCGTGCACGCGCAGGTCCTCGATGAGGATCTCGCTGTGCCCGCCGGGCCCGTGCATGGTCTCGACCTCGCGCACCTCCGTCCAACCCTCGGATGGCAGGTCGACGATGAACGCGGTGTTCGCCGCCTGCGGGACGTCGGGGTCCTCTTCGGTGCGCGCAATCAGGATCGCGAAACGGGCGCGGTGCGCGTTGGTGATGAACCACTTGTGGCCGTTGATGACCCACTCGTCGCCGTCCTTGTAGCCCCACGTCTTGATGAGTGTGGGGTCGGAGCCGGCGACCTCGGGCTCGGTCATCGCGAAGCACGACGCGCTGACGCCGTCGCACAGCGGCTTCAAGTACTTCTGCTTCTGCTCCTCGGTGCCCCAGTGCAACAGCGTGTGCATGTTGCCCTCGTCGGGCGCCTGGGCGTTGATCGCGAACGGACCGAAGCTCGTCTTCGCAGCCTCGGCTTGCACCATCGCGAGCTCGACGTGGCCGAGCCCCATGCCGCCCCACTCCTTCGGCATGTGCGGAAGCCACAAGCCGCGCTCTTGGGCGGCCTTGCGCATCTCGATGATGCCGTCGATGAGCTGCTTGTGGTCGTTGGGGTCCCAGCGTTCTTCGATGGGTTTCACGACCTCGTCGACGAGGGCGCGTACGCGGTCGCGGATGTCTTCGAGCTCGGGGGAGAGACTGAAGTCGATAGCCATGCGGGCAGTTCACCGGCCGCTTGACGACCCGGTCAAGCGTTGGCCCCGGTCGGCGTTGGATGGCAGCATCGGCGGGTGGCTGCCCGCCTCGCCGGCAAAGTTGCGCTCATCACGGGCTCGACCCGGGGCATCGGCCGCGCGATCGCCGAACGGTTCGCGCTCGAGGGGGCAAAGGTTGTCGTGACCGGCCGCACCGAGTCCGCGGGAACCGCAGTCGAGCAAGCGATTCGGGACGCCGGCGGCGAAGCGACGTACGTGCAGAGCGATCTCGGTCGCGAGGAGGACGTCGCTCGCGCCGTGCAGGTCGCGGCCGATCGCTACGGCGGCCTGACCACGCTCGTCAACAACGTTGCGCCAACCGATCTCGTCGGTCCCGGTCGGGGTGATCGTTCACTCGCAGAGATCACCGACGACGCGTGGGACGGCATCATGACGGTCGCCCTCAAGCAAATGGTGTGGTGCGCGCGGCACGCGGTCCCACACCTGTTGGCCGCTGATGGCGGCGCGTCGATCGTGAACATCTCCTCGGCGGCATCGATGCGCGGCACGCCCGGCATCGATGCGTACACGGCCGCCAAAGGTGCGATCAACGCGCTCACGCGATCGCTCGCGGTCGAGCTCGCACCAGGCGTCCGCGTGAACACGATCGTGTGCGGCATGGTGCTCACGAGCGAGGGCGCGTTCAAGATGATGGAGCACCCCGTGATCGGGCCTGCGACTCGCGCGCTGCATCTCACGCGGCTCGGCCTCCCGGAGGACATCGCCAACGTCGCGCTGTTCCTCGCGTCCGACGAAGCTGCCTACGTCACCGGGGTCAACCTGCCGGCCGACGGCGGACTCCTCGCCAAGATGGCGGTGCCCGACATCTCGGCCGCCGACCTGCAACTGGATTGAGCGCGTGATGCACCCTCGGCTCTCGGTGAGCGCGGTGTCGTCGTGGCGCGCTTCGTTCGACGACGACCTCGCGATGTGGGAGCGCCTCGGGATCGATCACGTCGGCCTCTCGCTGCGCAAGTGCGAGGAGGTCGGGCTCGATCGTGCAGCTCGGCGCGTGCGCGAGGCGGGCCTGCGTGTCAGCAACATCGTGGAATGCGGATGGTGTGCACTCGACGATCGCAGCACGTGGCCCGCGCACCGCGACCGTCTCCGGGCGGCACTCAGTACGTTCGGCGTTGTCACCGTCGTGACGACCTCCCCCGCGGGCGCGCTCGAATGGGACGCGGCTGCCGACGCCTTTTGTGCGCTCGTGGCGCCGCTCGACGCAGCACGTCTGGCGGTCGAGAACACCAGCGCCTTGCGCGTCGATCTCTCGTTCGTCACGACGCTGCGCGACACCATCGACCTCGCGCAGCTGGCGGGCACTGGTGTTTGTGTCGAAGTCAACTCGTGCTGGGCCGAACGTGATCTCGCCCGAACTTTCGGACGGCTCGGCTCGGGCGAGGTTGTGCACGTCCAGCTCAGCGACTTCCGTATCGGGAGCCTGAGCACACCCGATCGGTCCGTCCCGGGCGACGGTGACATTCCCCTCGCCGCGATCCTGCGGCAGCTCGACGCAGCGGGATACCGCGGTGCGTTCGAGCTCGAGCTCGTGGGTCCGCGGATCGAGGAGGAGGGCTACGAAGCTGCGATCGCACGCGCGGTCGCGCGCACGAACGTGCTCTTACACGAGTCCCTTGCCGATCGCGGGGACGAGCCGCTGCACTGAACCGGGCAGGGTCACGGCCCGGAGCTCGGGGAGGACGCGCGCGACCGTCGCCGAATCGCGGTGCACCGCGAGCGCGGCGTCGTCGGCGAACAGCTCGTACGACACGACGAGGTCGGGGTCGTCGTCGACGGTGTGAAACGTGTACACGAGGGTTCCGGGCTCGTCCGCCTCGGCCGTCGCAACGAGCTCTTGCAGGATGGCGAGCAGCTCGTCACGACGGCCGGGCTGTGCGTGCATCGTCGACGTGTAGGCGATCATGCGCGGGACGGTAGCCTCGCTCTGTGCGCGCCGCGATCGCTCGAGACGGCAAGTTGCGGATTGACGACGTTGCCGACCCGCAGCCCGGCCCCGGCGAGGCGCTCGTCGGCGTGAAGGCGTGCGGCATCTGCGGCTCCGACCTCCACGCGCTCGTGTACGCCGACGAGTTGATTGGCGCGGCGCGCGAGATCGGTATGCCGGCGGTCTTCGACCCTACGCGCGACTACATCATGGGCCACGAGTTCGCGGCCGAGGTGCTGGAGCTTGGCCCGGAGACTGCGGGCGTGCCCGTGCAGCCGGGCGACCTCGTGACGTCGTTGCCGATCGCGCTCACAGCGACGGGTGTCGAGCCCGTCGGCGCGTACTCGAACACGTACAACGGCGGCTACGCGGAGTTGATGCGGCTGACCGCGGGCATGTGCCTGAAGGTGCCGAACGGCCTCGACTATCGCCGCGCCGCGCTCACCGAACCCATGGCTGTTGGGCGGCATGCAGTTGCGCGCGCCGCGATCACTCCTGCCGAAGCCGCGGTTGTGCTCGGCGCGGGGCCGGTCGGCCTCGCGGTCGTCGCCGAACTGCGACGCACGAGCATCGAGACGATCGTTGTGTCCGACTACTCACCGCGCCGGCGGGAGGTCGCGGTCGCGATGGGAGCGACGATCGCCGTCGATCCCGCGCAGGAGCAGCCGATGGACGCGTGGCAACGCGAAGACGGTCGCCGCACACCCGTGGTGTTCGACGCCATCGGTGTGCCGGGCACGCTCGGGACGGCGTTGCTCGCCGCGCCCGCGAACGGACGCGTGTGCATCGTCGGTTCGTGCATGCAGACCGACACCCTTCGGCCTGTGCTCGCGCAGGCCAAGCAGCTCACGATCGTGTTCTCGTTCGCGTACGACCCGTTCGAGTTCGCCGACACGCTGCGCGCCATCGCAGAAGGTGAGATCGACGTGACCCCGATGATCACTGGCACATGCGGCATCGACGGTGTGCCCGCCGCGTTCGACGCGCTCGGCCACCCCGACGATCACGTCAAGATCCTCGTCGAACCCGGCGGCCCGACCGAGCCCACCGCGCTCTGACCAGCGTCAGCTTTCGAGTTTCTTCTTGATCTCGACGACCGAGCCTTCGTAGATCGGGAGGAAGAGGCCGAGAAGTTCGTCGGGCTTGACGTCGACCGACCAGGTGACGTGCGAGCCTGCGCCTTCGGGCGCGACGGCGATCGTGACGAGGTGGGACTCGAGGTTGCCGATCGGTGACTCGATGAGGCTGTACGAGATCGCGCGCGCGTCCTCATCGAGGCCGCGGAGCTGCTCCTTGACCTGCATGCCCATCATCCCGAGTGTGCGGACGTCGCCGTCGACCGTGCACGTCTCGACGCCGGGCATCCAGTCTGCGATGCCGCCGAACTCGCGCAGGAGCTTCCACACGTCGTCGGGGCTGCGATCGATCGAGACTTCTGCTTTTCCGCTGGCCATCGCGGCATCATGACATGCGGTACGCGCCGGGCGCACGAAACACGCCACGTCGCCAGCGATCGGGTGTGCCGAGAATCGCACGCGGATAGTCCTCCCACATCCAGCGCGCGAAGTTGCGCCGCGTCCAGGGTGTGAGGTCGGCGGCGCGGATAGCGGCACGAGCGCCGAACGGCGAGCGGAGCACGCGCTGCAACATGCCGGCGAACTTCAGATCGCGGCCCAGCGTGCGATGCACGAGACGCGGATAGTCGGCACCAGTCGCGATCGACTCCGCCGCAAGCATGCCGGTCTCCATCGCCTGCGCGATGCCTTCACCGGTCATCGGGTCGACGACACCAGCCGCGTCACCCACGAAGAACACACGTGGTCCGTGCATCAACCGAGCAGGGGAGTAGCGCGTCGGGATCGGCCACGCATGTACCTGTTCGCACGGCCTCGCTTCCGGACCGAGGATTTCGGTCAGCACCGGACGCGACAACAGATCCGGCCACAATGCTTTCAACGCGCGGCCGCTGCGTCCGTCCGACCGCAACACGCCGTAGCCAACATTCGCGCGTCCGCCCGGGAGCGGGAACACCCACGCGTACCCCGGTAGCAGGTCGCGCTCGAACAGCACCCACAAGCGCGAGTCGGTGACACCTTCGAAGTACTGCCGCACCGCGTGCCACTCGCCCAGGTCGCGCGGCGCATCCGGTTCCAAAGCTCTCCGGACCGGTGACCAGTGCCCGTCGGCGGCGATCACGTAACGCGCCTCGAGGTCGTCGACCTGCACATGGTCGTCGTGGACGACGACCTTCTCGACGTCGCACCCCTCGCGCACCTCGACGCCCCGCTCACGCGCGACCGCGACCAACGACGCATCCAACTCCCGGCGCGGCACGACCGCGCCGTGCAGTCCGTCGCGCCCCATCGGCAACACCGCGTGCCGCCCGCTCGGCGAGACGATCACGGTCTCGTACACGGGCATCGGTGCGATCGCGTCGCACGCCACCCCGAGCCGCTCGAGCAGACGCAACGCGTTCGCGGTGAGGCCGTCGCCACAGGTCTTGTCGCGCGGAAATATCGCCTTGTCGACGCACGCCACGCGCAGCCCGTGCTCAGCCGCGGTGATCGCAGCCGCAACGCCCGCGGGACCCGCGCCCACCACCGCCACGTCGATGCGCTCCATCAAGGAATGACGGTACTCAGCGCACCTCGGCCCGTCCGAATACAGCACCGGCAGCCGCGATCAGGCCCACCAGCCACACGGCGGCGAGTGCGAACGCGGCCGCGGTCGTCGTCACGCCGCGGAGTGTCTGTGGGTCGATCAGGTGGTCCCGGCCGAGCACGAACGTTTGCAGGGCGTAGTAGGGGAGCGACCGGCCGATCGCGCCAAGGAGCCCGCGGTTGGTCGCGAGCGCTCCCGCCAACGGCACTTGGATCAGGAACGCGATCGCGCCGACGGCCGTGCGCCGGAACGCGAGGGTCACCGCGTATGCCATCGCACCCGCGACACCGACTCCCACGACGCCTCGTCCCATCTCGCGGGCCCGATGCTGCCACCACTCGCTGTCGACATCGGGCGCAATGCCGTGGAGCTTCGAGCCGAGGAACATCGTTAATGCGACCGTGCACAACACGCACAAGGTGACCGCTGCGCAGCTGATGGCGGCGGCGGCCGCCTTCGACGCGTGCACGCGCCATCGTCGCGGCTCGTACAGCAGCTGGGTACTCAACGACGAGCCGCCATAGTCCGCACCCACGAACGAGGCGCCGAGCACGAATGCTGCGCAGACCATGATCACGCCGACCGCAGCGAGGACGACCGAGAGGTTGCCGGCAATGTCGATGCGTGTGTCGTGGAGCCTGGGGACGAGTTCGATGGTGGGCTTGGTGTCGGTGGCATTGAAGACGTACTGCTGCTCGTGGGATGTATAGACATGTCCCCGGGCGGTCTGCACGCCGACGATCACGAGGGTCAGGAGCAGTGCGAACGCCAGCGTGCCGCGCACGAGCCGGCGGGCGGCGAAACGCCGGAGGTCTGCGCTCAAGAGATTCATTGCGGCTCCGCCGTTTCGGTGAGCTCGAGAAAGACGTCTTCGAGTGAACGCGACACTGGCGTGAGCTCCGACACGTACATGCCGGCAGCTGCCAGGCAGCGCGTGATCTCGTGGCTCTCGGTGTCGCCGATGTCGACGATCAGCGCGTCGTCGCCGTCGCTCGTCGCGGTCCAGCCGGCACCGCCGAGCACGCCGGCCACGTGGCCGTTCAGATCGCCGGCCACCTTTACGCGATAGCGGCCGGTCTTCGCGCGCAGAAGTTCGTCAACCTTGCCTTCGGCGATGCACCGGCCTTTCGCCACGATCGCGACGCGGTCGCAGGTCTGTTCGACCTCGGAGAGGATGTGACTCGACACGAACACCGTGCGCCCCTCGGCGGCGAGGCTCCGCATCAGCGTGCGCACCTCGAGCATGCCCGCGGGATCGAGGCCGTTCGCGGGCTCGTCGAAGATCAGCAGCCTGGGATCCTTCAACAGTGCGGCGGCCATCGCGAGCCGTTGCTTCATGCCCAGGGAGTACGTGGCGTAACGAGAGTCCACGCGTTCCAGCAGATCGACGTGATCGAGGACGCCGTCAACGTCGTCGTTGAGGCCGCGCGAGCGGGCCAGCAGCTCGAGATTGCGGCGACCGGAGAAATTGGGAAAGAACGAGGGTTGCTCGACGATCGCCCCGACCTGATCCATCACACGGCCGAGACCTCGGGGCGCGTCCGCACCCAGCACTTGGATGCGGCCCCGCGCTCCCCGCAAGAGCCCGACGGCAGCCCGGATCGCCGTCGTCTTGCCGGCACCGTTGGCGCCCAGGAAGCCGAATACGCCGCCCTCGGGGACCGTGAGGTCGAGGCCGGCGAGCGCGGTCACGACACCGCGACGCGTGCGGTAGCTCACACGCACGTCGTCGAATTCGATCGCCGCCATTGTCCCCCCTTTGGCGGGTACGACGTTCGGGACGTCCCGGATGTTGCGAGGAGTCGCGGCCTCGGACGGCGGCGAACGCCGCCCAGGGCGGTGGCGAGTCCGACAATGGTCGTCGTTTCGACGGTTGCCGGGGCGGATTGCCAGAATCGTGGGTCTTCCCCGCCTGAACAGGAGTCGCATGAACGTCGTCGTCTGCGTGAAGCAGATCCCCGATCCGGCAGTGCCCGGGTCGCTCGATGCCGACCACACCCTCAACCGCAGCGGCAAGCTGATCCTCGACGAGTCCGACAGTTACGGCGTCGAGATGGCGCTGCAGCTCGTCGACACCGCCGGCGGTGGCGAGGTCACGCTGGTGTCGATGGCCCCGAACAACGAGGTGTCGGGACTGCGCACCGCGCTCGCGATGGGTGCGGCCAAGGCGATCCTCGTGTCCGACCCCGCACTCGAAGGCTCCGACGCGCTGTCGACCGCCAAGGTGCTCGCGAAATCGATCGAGCGCGCGGGCGAGGTCGACCTCGTGCTCACCGCGACCGAATCGTCCGACGGCTACACGGGCACCGTGCCCGCCCAGGTTGCCGAGCTGCTCGGCTGGCCCACGGTGACGTTCGCCAAGCACGTCGAGATCGCCGACGGCAAGGTGAACGTGCAGCGCCAGACCGAAGCCGGTTACGACATGGTTGAGGCACCATTGCCCGCGGTCGTGTCGGTGACGGCGGGTGTCGTCGAGCCGCGTTACCCCTCGTTCAAGGGGATCATGGCGGCCAAGAACAAGCCGGTCGACCAGGTAACCGCGTCCGATCTCGGGCTCGACGGCTCGCAGGTGGGATGGTCGGGTGCGCGTCAGGAGATCACGAACGTCGAGCAGGCTCCCCGCGCGAAGCCGGCGAGAAGTTCGAAGACGACGGCACCGGCGCCGAGAAGGTCGTTGCGTTCCTCGAGCAGTTGAAGGTGGTCTGAGGTGAGCGTCCCAGGAAGAGTGCGCGCCGCAGGCGCGCACCAAGCGGGGTGGCGGGCGGGGTCGGGGGGCGGGGGTATCCCGCCGAGCAGCGAACCGGGGCCCGAGCGGCCCGGCGCCGAAGGCGCCGAGAGCGGAAGGTATTGAGGTCATGGCAAGCAAGGTTTGGGTCTTCGCGGAGGCCGACGAGGACAAGGTCACGACCGCGACACTCGAGATGTTGACGAAGGCGCGTGAGGTCGGCGACACGGTCGAGGCGATCTACGCCGGCAAGGGAAACACCGAGGCGATCGCGACGACCGTCGGTTCGCACGGCGCGACCAAGCTGTACGTCATCGATCCCGGCGACGGGCTGCCGGGCCAGGTTGCGGCAGCCGGTATTGCGCAGCTCGCGGGTGAGCAGAATCCCGACGTCATCTTGTTCGCGCAGACGTACGACGGCCGCGATGCCATCGCTCGCCTGTCGGTGAAGCTCGACAAGCCGGTGCTCACGAACGGCATGTCGCTGTCGGACGAAGGTGGCCTCACGTTCGGCACCGCGATCTTCGGTGGCGTGACGCTCGTGGACGTCAAGCTGACCGACGGCGGGCCCGCATTGATTGCGGTTCGCCCGAAGTCGTTCGCGGCGGAGCCGTCGGGTGGCGGCGCGGCGGAGGTGCAGAACGTCGGCACGCCCGACGCCGGACGCGCGGCCGAGGCCAAGGTGCTCGATCACCACGTCGAGGAGCAGCAAGGTCCGAAGCTGGAAGAAGCCTCGGTCGTCGTGTCGGGCGGCCGCGGTATCGGCTCGGCCGACAACTACGGCCCGCTCGTCGAGGAGCTCGCGAAGTTGCTGAAGGGCGCATGGGGAGCGTCGCGTGCGATCGTCGACGCCGGCTGGGTGCCGTACGCGTTGCAGGTCGGCCAGACCGGCAAGACCGTGAAGCCCAAGGTGTACATCGCGCTCGGCATCTCCGGCGCGACCCAGCACCTCGTCGGCATGAAGAACAGCGACAACATCGTCGCGGTCAACAAGGACGGCGAGGCACCGATCTTCTCGGTGGCCGACCTCGGCATCGTCGGCGACGTGCACAAGGTCGTGCCCCAGCTGATCGAGCTGCTCAAGTCGAAGCAGTAGCAGGCATCCGCACATCGCCTTCGAGGCGCGTGCGCGCGTCGGTCGCGGCCGGTAGGCGCGCAAACTCGTCGCGGTGCGCCCAGATGACATGCGCGGAGCAGACGGCGTCGCGCTCGTCGTTGGTGGTGAATGGCCCGGCGTTGGGCGCGAGGGGCCGGAGCGCGCTCGGATAGATCTCGAGCGCGGTGCGCGCACCTGCGGCGTCGAACGGCCAGATCGCGAACCCGTCCGCGCGCAGCTTGGCGAGGAACGGCATGCCGCGCACCGAGCCCGCGCCGACCTGACCGTTGCCGACGAGCTGGAAGATCGATTTCGCGAATGGGAATCGCTCCTCGCACCGGCGGAACCGTTGGTGGGGCAGCACGCCGCAGCGCGTGCGCCAGAACGGCGGGGTCGGGCGCAACCATTCCTCACCGGCGCGAGCGGCAAGCGCCCACACTTCGTCGACCGTTCCACAGCCGTGTTCCCGCGCGAACCATTCCGGCACCGAGAACGAAAAGTCGAAACCGGCGATCACTGGTGCGGGCGCCGCCAGCACGCAATCGATCGCCTCCTCGCGCGTGGCAAGCGGCCTGCTCTCGACGAGACTGCCGTCGCGTACGACCGCGAGCCAGATGCCTTTGGCCCGCTTGGCACCCGACCAGTCGACCGCAATAACCGTCGGGGCCGGCATGCCCGAGAGAGTACGTTGCGCGCATGCCCGCTGACGTCGTGCTCGAAGCTCGCGGCCTGGTAAAGGACTACAGCCGCGACCGCGCCGTCGACGGCGTCGATCTCGTGGTGCGCAAAGGCGAGCGCGTCGCGCTGCTCGGCCCGAACGGCGCGGGCAAGACCACGACGCTGCTCATGATCCTCGGCGCGGTGTCACCCGACGAGGGCGACGTGACGATCTGCGGGTTCGATCTCGCCCACCATCGGAGCCGCGCCGCTGAACACGTTGGCTTTGCCGCGGGCTACCTCCCGCTCACCGAGCGCATGCGCGTGAGCGAGTACCTGAAGCTCTACGCGCAGCTGTATGGCATCGCGGATCCGACGACGCTGATCGACGAGGGGCTCGCGCGCTTTCGGATCACGAATCTCGCCGACGCGATGGGTAACGAGCTGTCGTCGGGCCAGCGCACGCTGATTGGCATCGTCCGCGCAACGTTGCACCGGCCGCAGCTGCTCGTCCTCGACGAGCCCACCGCATCCCTCGATCCCGACGTCGCCCAGCGGGTGCGGCGCGGTCTGCTCGAACTCTGCGAGCGCGACGGTGCTGCGATGTTGATGACAAGTCATGACATGAGCGACGTGCAGCAGGTGTGCGAGCGGGTCGTGTTCCTCTCGCACGGCCGCATCGTCGCCGACGGGACGCCCGATCAGGTCGCGGCAAGCTACGGCCGGGGCGATCTCGAAGGCGTGTTCCTGCACCTCGCCGAGCGGCACGAGTCGTCCGGCTCCCAACAGAGCGACCATCCATGAGCGAGCGGGCGAAGACCTGGCTGCGTATGCGCGCGATCGCCCGGCGGCATGCGTACGTGCTCTGGCGGAGCCCGCACCGGCTGTTCGACGTGACGCTGTGGCCGTTGGTCGACGTGCTGCTGTTCGGTTCGCTCGCGACGTTCGTCGGCACATCGGGGACGTCGGCGCCGGCGAAGGCTTCCGCGTATCTGCTCGCCGGCATCGTGTTGTGGCACGTGATCTACCAGTCGCAGATCGCCTTGAGCACAGGCTTCCTCGAAGAGACATGGACTCGGAACCTGCTGAACATCATGGTTACGCCGCTGCGCGAGATCGAGTACGTCGGCGGCGTCGCGCTGTTCGGCATGGTGAAGCTCGTGATGGGCGTCGGCGTGATGGTGCTGGGCGCGCTCGTGTTCTTCTCGTTCTCCACGTGGTCGCTCGGGCTCGGGCTCATCCCGGTCGGCATCGTCCTTTTGGTGGTCGGCTGGGCGATCTCGCTGCTCGTTATCGGCCTCGTGCTGCGCTTCGGCACCGGCGCCGAGGCGCTCGCGTGGGGCGTGATGTTCGTGCTGTTGCCGCTCTCGGGCGTCTTCTATCCGACCGAGGCGCTCCCGACGGTGCTCCAACCGATCGCGCTCGCCTTGCCAACCACACACGCGTTCACCGCGCTGCGCTCGCTCGTCGACGGCAACGGCAACGACTGGGGCCAGCTCGCGATCGCGGCCGTCGGGTCCCTCGTGTTGCTCGCGCTGTCG
The DNA here is from genome assembly GCA_963837155.1 of uncultured Actinomycetes bacterium. Classification (GTDB taxonomy): domain Bacteria; phylum Actinomycetota; class Acidimicrobiia; order IMCC26256; family PALSA-610; genus DASQHW01. Next base: position 1,105,082 of record CAWIMB010000002.1, read on the forward strand.
ATGTGGTTCCTCGTGACGATGCTGCGCATCTTCCGCAAGCGGGGTTACGTCACGCGCTACACCTAGGTTGACAACTAAGGTTAGGTTTTTAACCTAAGTTACGGCCATGGGTGTGGCGCTGCGAGCAGGGATCGCCCTCGGGGCAGCGGTCGCGTTCCTCGTGATCGCCTGCGGCTGGCGCATGGTGTTGCAGCGACGCTGGACAGGATCGACCGGGTTCGTGCTCGGTCGCTTCGGGAAGACGCCGGCCGAGCGCCTCGTCGCCCTGATGATGGCGATGAGCGCAGGAGGCATCGCGGTTGCGATCGGCGCCGGGCTCGCGGGCAACCCGCTCGGCGGCGCGGAACCTGTCAACGGCGCGATCGTCGCGGCGGCGATCGCGGCGGCCCTGATCGCGATCGCCTCGACGTTCTGGGCGCAGCTCGCGATGGGTGCATCGTGGCGCATCGGCCTCGACCGCACCGAGCAGACCGAGCTCGTGACGGGCGGCCCCTTCCAGTATGTGCGGAATCCGATCTACACGTCGATGGCGCTGTTCACCGGCGCGTTGTGCGCGCTGTTGCCTGGGCCCGCGATGGCTGTGAGCGCGGCGGCGCTGCTCATCGGTGTCGAAGTCGTCGTGCGACGGGTCGAGGAACCGTGGCTGCGCGAGCGCCACGAACCGGCGTACACACGTTGGGCCCGCCGGGCGGGCCGGTTCGTGCCCGGCCTCGGCGTGGCGCGGCCACACGTGTGACGCGAAAGAAGCCCCCGGTCGCAACCGAGGGCCTCTTTCGATTGGGGGGAACTTGTCAAGCGGCCGCGGGAACGGCGTTGTTCCAGGTCCGCTTCTCGCTGTACTGGTAGTTCGTGATCAGGCTCACCGCGAGCACCGCGATGCCGGCCACGATGTAGAACACGGCCAGACCAGTGTCGCTGTCGCGGAAGTCGAGCGCGAACGGCGAGATGATCAGCAGAGCTGCGGCCAGGTAGTCGCCACCGCTGTGCACGGTGAACGGCAACACCTTCTTCACGCCGAGCGGGTACTTCGTCAGCATGCTGACGAGCAAGACGACGGCGCCGACGACCACACCGACGGCGACGGCCTTGCCGCTCGCGCCGGAGGCGATCGCCACGATGATCAGAGCGAAGCCGACTGCGTAGTCGGCGATGGCGTGGAACCACGCCGGAAGCACACGCACGAGCGACACGATGATCTCCTTAACGATTGGTCGACTCCGGCTGCGCCTCCCCTTCGGTCGGCTCCGCCTTCGTCTCGTTGAATCCCACTACTTTTGAACGGTCGGGGGTTCTTCGAAGCGGCCGCCGCAGTTGGATGACTGAGCCGAGCGAACGCGAGCCGGTATCCCGGCGAGCAGCGAGGCGGGGCCGAGCGGCCCGTCGCCGAAGGCGACAAGAGCGGAAGATGAAAGACTCGGGAACGTGACCCAGCCGCCGCTCGTCGATGCCGAACGCCTGGCGGCTTGGATGGATCGAGCAGGAACTCGAGTCCGGCGCGGGCATCGACGTCGAACGCATCACCACTGGTCACTCGAACGAGGTCTTCCGTGTGACGCGCGGGAGCAGCGTGTTCGTGTTGCGGCGCCCGCCCCGCACGCCGCTGTCGCCGACCGCCCACGACATGGCACGCGAGTTCCGGTTGTTGCACGCGTTTGACGGCCGTTCGCCGGTTCCGGTGCCCCGTCCCGTAGCGCTCTGCACCGATCGCGAGGTGATCGGCGCGCCCTTCTATCTCATGGATCCGGTGGACGGCGTTGTCGTGCGCGAGCGCATCCCGCCGCCGCTCGACGCCGATCCGGGCGCGCCCCGTGCCTGCGCGTATGCACTCATGGATGCGCTCGCCGGCATTCACGCCTTCGACTGGAAGCACGGCGGCCTCGACGGCTTCGGCAAGCCCGAGGGGTATCTCGAGCGACAAGTGCCGCGGTGGCTCGGTCAGCTCGAGCGCTACAAGACACGAGCGCTGCCCGAGGTCGACGAAGCCGGCCGCTGGTTGGAAGCGCATACGCCGCCGATGCAGCCACCGGCAGTGATCCACGGCGACTACAAGCTCGACAACGTGATGTTCGCACCGCGCCTGCCGGTCGAGCTCGTCGCAGTTGTCGACTGGGAGCAGTCCACGATCGGCGACCCGCTCGTCGACGTCGGCTGGGTGATCGGGCTGTGGGTCGAAGCAGGGGAGGCGCCGGGGCCGTCGGGCGCGTCGCCGTTCGACGCGAACGCCGATGTGCCGACGCGCGCGGAGTTGATCAAGCGCTACGGCGACTCGGCCGATCGCGACCTCACGCACCTCGCGTTCTACTGCGTGCTCGGACTGTTCAAGCTCGCGTGCGTGATGGAGGGCTCGTACGCCGCGCTTCAAAGCCGGAACGAGCGACGACGCGTACTTCGCCGCGCTCGAACACGGCGTCCCCGGGCTCGCGCATCGCGCCCTCGAGTTCGCGCACGGCCGCCTGTGAACGAGGTCCATGCCGAACTGGTGCCACTCGCGTTTCTTCTCGGCGTGTGGGAAGGCGATGGCGAGGGCGACTACCCGACCGTGCAGCCGTTCCGATACCGCGACCGCACTGCGTTCACCCACGACGGCCGCCCGTTTCTCTTCTACGAACAACGAACCTGGCGGACGGGTCCTGACGGCACCGAAATGCCGTCGCATACCGAGCTCGGCATGCTGCGCGGTTACGCGGACGGCCAGGTCGAGGCCGTCATCACGCAGACCACCCGCACGGCGGAGGCTGCGATTGGTTCCGCGCACGGGCACCGGCTCGAGCTGCAACCCCATGCGATCGCGCAGGCGCCGAGTGCGAAACCCGTCGCCGGCTTGTGGCGCGTGTATGAGCTCGACGGCGATGTGCTGCACGTCACCGTCGATATGGCGGCGATGGGGTTGGCGCGCGGCTTCCACCTCGACGCTCGCCTGCGACGCGTCGACGACTGATCAGGGCGCGCGCGTCGCGGCGTCGAGCACTGCGACCACGCCACGCGCCCGCGCCTCGTCCGGCGGCACGTGGATACCGGATTGCAGTAACGCGAGCACGATGGTCTCCAGACCAAGCGCGAGGGTCGTGGGGTCCACATCGGCGCGCGCGTTGCCCTCGCGCTGCGCCGCCGCGAGCTCGCTCGCGAGCTGATCACGGAGGTCGGCCAGCGACGGCAGCTCGAGCAGTTGCGGGAGGACTTCGGGCTCCTGGGCGGCGAGCACCCGCCGGGCCAGCGGGTACTCGGGCAAGAGCGCAAACAGACGGGACGGCATCGAGAGCCACCGCTCGCCGAGCGGGCCGCTGCCGTCGCGCGGCGGCCGGGCCCGCTCGATCAGCGCGGCGGCGTCGTCGTCGACGGCGGCTCGGAACAGGGCTTCCTTGTTCGGGAAGTACGCGTAGACCGCGGCGGGGGTGAGTCCGGCCTCGCGGGCGATATCGGAGACCGAGGTCCGGCGGTAGCCCTCGGCCGCGAACCGGCGCACGGCGGTCTCCAGCAGCCGGCCCCGGGTGCGTTCGCCTTTGGTCAGCGCCATTGCCACGGCCCGGATTGTAGAAGGGCCTGGATGGGTATTCGACGATATGAAAGAATACGAAGAATCGTTGATTCCGAGGGAGTGGCCATGACCACCGTCGACACTCGCGTCAACCGCCTCAACGACGTCTCCGCCCGCCAGCTCCGCGAACCCGAAGCCGAGTTCGACTGGGCTTCGCTCGGACGCGGCCGCCTGTTGAGTGACGACCTGCTCTCGGTGGCGGGACTCGACCTCGAGCTCACCGACGAGCAGAAGGTGAAGCTGTCGCGCGAGGAGGTCGCGTCGATGCTGGCCGTCGGGATCCGGTTCGAGGCCGTGCTCGACGCCGCGTTCTCGCTGCAGCTCGCGTTCGCGCAGAAGCTCGACGATCCCCGCCACGTGTACATGCTCCACGAGATCGGCGAGGAGACGCGCCACCAGCGCGCGTTCTTACGGCTGCGCGAGCAGATCGCGCCCACCGCCGAGAATCCCTTCGACGACCCGCGCGTGCGGTTCTTCATCAACTTCATGATCCGCATCCTCGTGCGGAGCCCGGCGTTGTTCTGCGTGATGCTGCTCGCCGGTGAAGAGATCCCCGACCTGTTCCAGAAGCTCGCGGCCGAGGATCCCGAGACCGATCCCGTATTGCGCGCAGTGAACAAGTACCACCGCGCCGAAGAAGCCCGCCACCTCGCGTTCGCGCGCGGATGGTGCTGCCGGAGTACTGGGACCGCGCCGGGAAGATCGAACGCGCACGCGTGCGCTACGTCGCGCCGCGTCAGATCAAGATGCTGTTCGGCATCATGGTGCACCCCGGCGTGTACCGCTCGGTCGGGCTCCCGGGGTTCGAGACCTGGCGCGCCGTCAACAAGACCCCGCACCGACTCGCGCTCCGGTACGCGGCGACCCGGCCGATCCTCGAGACACTCGTTGATGTCGGTGCGGTGCGCGGCAAGCGCATCCCGAAGGGCTGGCAGGAGCTCTGCGGCGTCGACCGCGCGCGGCGCGCCGGTCAATCCTTGAGGTCGACGATCAGCGGCGCGTGGTCTGAGGGTCCGGTGCCCTTGCGCGCATTGCGGTCGACGACGGCCCACGTCACGCGCTCGGCCACCGGAGGCGTCGCGAGCACGTGGTCGATACGCATGCCGCGGTGCTGGTGGAAGTCGCCGGCGCGGTAGTCCCAGTACGTGTAGAGCCGGTCCTGGTCGGGATACACGCGGCGGAACGTGTCTTCGAATCCCCATTCCTGTAACCGCGTGACCGCCTTGCGCTCGGGCTCGGTGACGTGCGTCGAGCCGACGAACGCCTTCGGGTCCCACACGTCGCGATCCGCCGGCGCAACGTTGAAGTCGCCGCACACGACGAGTGGATCACTGGGGGAGTACTGACTGGTGAGCCACTCGTCCATCGTCGAGAGCCACACGCAGCTTGCGCTCGTAGAAGTCGGTGCCGACCTCGCGCCCGTTTGGCACGTACACCGTGATGAACCGAATGCCGCCGCACGTCGCGGCGAGGACACGCGCGTCGCCCTCGTACGGATCGGCAACTTCCGGTCCGAACCCGTGCGAAGGTGCATCGATGCCGACGCGCGACAGGATCGCGACGCCGTTCCACTGTCCCTGACTGTGGTGCACCGATTCGTAGCCGAGGGAGGAGAACGACAGCGCCGGGAAATTCTTGTCTGCGGTCTTCGTCTCCTGGAGGCACAACACGTCGACGTCGGCGTAGCCGAGGAACTCCTCGATCCGCGGCAGCCGCATCTTCAGCGAGTTGACATTCCACGTAGCGATGCGCATGCGCCGCGCACCCTACCCGCCCGCTTCACCCACATAGCCGGGGTTCGCGACCAGGAGTTTCGCGCGCACGGATGCGCGCGACTTGGGCGCCAATCTCGTCGAGCCGGTCGTCGAGCGATCCGTCCCGAATGCGCGCCGCCAGCTCCCGCTCCGACGCACGGTCTCGTTCGAACGTCTCGACGACGGGCCCCTGCTGCAACTCACGCTCGACCATCCCGAGCGCGTTGATCGCGACGCGGGTGTGGAACTGCACGCGGCCCTCGGTCGCGGACATCACGTCCCGCTCGAGGAACTCACGCACCGCCTGTACGAGCTCGGCGGCAGTCGGACGGTCCTGCATGCGATCGCTCCTCGGTGGCTGTTGTGGCTGGTCTCACCGGATGCTGTCGCGAACCGCGGCCGGCGAACGGCGAAGATTATGTGATGGCTTCGGAGTCGGACGCGGCGGTCATCCGGGCGTCACTCGACGAGCCGGCCCGTTTTGGCGCGCTCTTCGACCGGCACGCAACCGTGCTGTTCCGGTATCTGGTGCGGCGCGTGGCGGTTGACGACGCCGAAGCGCTTCTCGGCGAGGTGTTCCGCATCGCCTTCGAGAAGCGCGCGACCTACGACTGCGAACGGCCCAACGCTCGGCCGTGGCTCTACGGGATCGCGACCAATCTGCTGGCGCGGCACCGGCGCAGCGAGGCGCGCCGGATGCACGCCACCGCACGTCTGCTTGCCCGAGAACAACCCGCCGACGATCCAACGGAGCAGCTGGTGGCATCGCTCGACGCCGTGGAGCTCTGGCCCCACGTCGCCGATGCCGTCGCCCGGCTCCCCGAGGAGGAACGAGACGCGCTGATCCTGTACGTGTGGGAGGAGCTCAGCTACGAGGAGATCGCGAGCGCGCTCGACGTGCCGGTGGGTACCGTGCGGTCGCGATTGAACCGGGCCCGGCTGAGTTTGCGCGAACTTCGGGCGTCGATCGGGAGACAACAGTGAGCGACGACTTCGATCCGCTGCGGGCGCTACGGCCCGACCGGGTCCGGCCCGACGATCCCGCCGAGCCGACGATCTTCGCGCGCGAGAAGGAGCGACTGATGTCGACGATCGGTGAGACCGCGCCCGACGCGTCAGGCGTACTCCGCATGCCCGACATCTATCCGCGCCTTGCGTACGAGGACGAGCGCGCCGCGCTCGAATATCTCGTGCGCGTCTTCCAACTCGCAGAGATTCGCGAGGCCCGCACCGAGACCGACGAGAGCATGCTGTGCTGGCTTCGTGTCGGTGACGGTGTAGTGATGATCGGACACGCCAACGCCGAAGTGCACCGGATCCACAGCCCGCACACGATCGGCAACACCACCGTGCAGATGATGGTGTACGTGCACGACATCGACGCGCATTACGCACACGCAGTCGCGGAAGGCGCCGAGATCACGATGCCGGTCCAGGACGCGTTCTACGGCGAGCGTCGATACGAGGCCACCGACCTCGAAGGCCACCGGTGGCACTTCGGTGAGCGCTTCGCAGACATCAAAGCACGGGGAGGCACCGTGCCCGACGACCCACAAGGCGGGAAGTCGTAGTCGTTCAAGGAATTCCCGCGCGGCTGTTCGCGCGGCAACGGGTGCCCGCGTCGATGCTCTCTCGCAGCGTCTGTTGGGTCGGTTTTCGCAGGATGTCGGCGTCGCCCTCGAGGAGCGCCTTGCGGAAGTCTGGTTGTCGGACGAGCAGTCGTGCCGCGCATGCGGCGAACGCACTCGAGACGTCTTGCTTGGCGAACGCGGCGGTGAGCGCGTCGCGGCCGGCGGCGAGCGAGATCGCCTCGCGAATGTTCGCGTCGTTGGGCGCTTCGGCTTGCGAGCCTGGATCGCACGACTCGAACACCGTCGTGTCGGCGGCGTCGTCGATCTTGGCGTTGGGCATCGTTTGCGTCCAGCGTCGGAGCACCGCGGCAAGATAGGAGTCGGCGCGGGCATTGCGTCCCGCGATCGACGCCCGGAGGCACGTGCGGTCACCGACCTCGTAGATCACCTCTGACCCGGCTGAGTACGCGTCGGCCGCCCGCAGCGCGGTACTCGGGCCGAGACGAGCGGCGAGTATCAGGTAGAGCGTGAAGTTGTCGAACGCATCCTCGTTGCCCAATGCAGTCGTGACTTTGCTCTCGCCCGCGCCGAGTGCCGGAACCGGTGGGATTGTCGCTGCGTCGCCGACGGCAGTGGGATCGAGGTAGATCCTTGTCGACGGTGTCGGTCCCGTCAGGGCGGCGTCGATCGCGGAATCCCCGTCCGTGGCTTCGAGCACGCGAATGACCTGCGGCCCGAAGATGTACGGAGCGCTGAAGAGCGTCTCCACGACCGCGGGAATGTGCGCCGTTCGCCGTCGTGCTTCGGTACCCGTCCGGGCCGAGAGCTCGCGGTAGGCGCGTTGGGCAGCCGGTGATTGTTCTGCGAGATACCGCTCCTGGATGCGCGTCGCGTCACCCTCGATCAACGCGCGCAACGCGTCCGACGATCCCGATTTCGACGCCAGCGCTCGCTTTTGGAGCTTCGTCAGATCGAAGTTCTGATCTTGCAGGACGTGGGTCAACTCATGAGCGAGCGTGACACGCGTCTCGATCGTCAACGGTCCGGTACCCCGCACGTAAATCTGCTTCGTGCCCGGGTCATAGAGCGCAAGCGTGTCCGCGGCGGTGGTGGTTGAGACTGCGTCGGCAAGATCGACGCCCGGACCCAACAACCCGGTCGACCGCAAGAGTGCGCCGGCCTGGTCGATCTGCTTTCGTTCCTTGATGAGTTGGGACTCGTTGACCGCGAACCGCTGCTCGAACGCCGGCGCGGGCAAGTAGTTCACCTTGACCGAGTGCTTGAACGTCAACCCGCGCAGCGCTTCGACCCGGCTCGCGATCGGTTCGACTCCATCGTCCCAATTCGTGGGAAAGCTCTTCCCGCGCGTGAACGCGAAGACGCCGACACTTCCGACGACGACAACGACCAGCATTGCGACAACCGCGAGCAACCGCTCCGAAGGAGCTCGGCGCGCGCGGCCGAGGACGGGAGCCGGAGCGACGCCGACGGGCCAGGCCGGATCGAACCCGACCGCGCTCGGCTCCTCGGCCGTGTGAAGCACCGGCTCCACACGGCGCGTACCCGAGTCCACGAGCGGCGTCGCTCCGCACTTCGGGCACGACGTTGCGGTTTGCGGAGCCCACTCGTTGCACGCCTCGCACAGCTTCACCAACCAGATATCGGCCCCGCTGGCACAGACTCGATGGCGAATTCCTGCTCAACCCGCGGACTCGGTCCGGGGGCGGGCGCGCCAAGGTCGGCCCTCGCTGATGTGGCCTGTGACATGCTCTCGCCGCATGCTTCCGAGGTCTCCCTTGTACTTCGCGTTGACGATGGCGCTCGTCGTCGTGGCGGCCGCGTGCGGATCAAGTTCGTCGGGGCGGAGTTCAGGAACATCTCGCGTGTCGCAGTCGACCGAACCGTCGTTCGTCCCGCCGAAGCTCGACGGCAAGATCGTGTTCGCCCGAGCCGGCGGCCGTTTCAAGGACGAGACGGTGTTCGTGGCAAATGCCGATGGAACCGACGAGCAACAGGTGGGCGACCTCGGGGTGGTGTGTTGCCCGTTCGTGAGCCGTGACGGCAGGCGCCTGGCGATGACCACGCCGTCCGAGGACGACCGCTCGACCACAGTGATCATGAACCTCGACGGGTCCGACCGCGTCCTCATCCCGCTCCCCGACAAGACACTGCAAGTCGGGGCCGGTCCGTTCTCGCCCGACGGCACGCACATGGCGTTCGATGTCTCCGACGAGGCGCACCCCACGCGCGACGGCATTTACATCGGGAGCGCCTCCGACGGCACTGGCCGCGTTCGCATCGTCCAAAGTGGCAAGGTGCATTACACTCCGGGCGACTTCTCTCCGGACGGATCGCAGCTCGTGGTGTTTCGCCCTTTCAAAGACGTCGAAGAGTATGAGGGCGTCTTCCCGTCTCCCGGCTCATTGTTCGTCGTGAACCGCGACGGAACCGGTCTGCACCAACTCACGCCGGGCGATCTCAAGGTCGAGTGCTGCAATAACTACCGCTGGTCGCGTGATGGCACTCGCATCCTGTTCGCAGACTTTGGCGGCTCGCTCTGGCTCATCGGTCCTGACGGAAAACGTCTCACCGAGATCTTCAAAGGCAAGGAAGGTCACTACGGATACACCCCGACGTGGTCTCCCGACGGCTCCGAGATCATGTTTGCCAACGAGCCGGTCACGATCCCGTTCACCCACCCCGCGAACAGCCTCTCCGTTCTCAAGGCCGATGGCACCGACTTGAGACCCGTGATCGGTACCAACGATTTCAAGTGGCAGCCGTCTTGGGTGAGTGCGGGCTGAGTCGGCCGCGAGAGCGCGTCAACATTGAAGTGCGTCTCCCCATCCTCATTGCGAACGATGAGGAATGCTTCCTCGCCCTGCTCGGGATGTACCGGCAACGTTCCGTACGCGAAGCCGAAGCGGTCGGGCTCATGCACCATTCCCACGATGCGACACGTCATGTCGACATATCCGATCGGCAATGGGGCGCTCAACGCGGACGTTTGTGCCTATAGCGATCGGCCCGTCAGTTGCCCCTGCACCGCGATGTATCGCCCATGCATGAATGGTTTCGGTGGCGCGATCGAACGCACCGACCCCGGGCAACGCTGTGCTCCACCGCCGCCTCTGCAACCCTGCCGGCGTTGTGCCGTCGAGTGATCCGCCAGTGGGTTGGTACGTGAGTGCGTCGACTCGGCAACGCTCGAGCAGAACGGCGAGCTCATCATCAGTTGGTGGACGCAATCGCACTCTCACCAGCCGCCGTCGAGGATGTTCAGGAGGTCCCACTCCATCTCGGCGACGCGGCGGCCGAGCGTGGCGAGCTCCACCGAACGCACCACGCCGGTCAGGTGTGTGAACGACTGCGCGATGCAGATCACGCCCCACTTGAGCGTGCCGAGCGCGACCCACCACCGCAGCATGTCCTCGTCGATTCGGTGCCCACCCGCACGTTCGTATGCGTCGAGGAGCTGTGGCACGTCGCCGAACCCGCCGACGAGCTTGTCGGCCACGCCGAAGCGCCATGACTTCACGCACAGCCAGCCGAGGTCCTCGGCCGGATCGCCGAGATGCGCGAGCTCCCAGTCGAGCACCGCACGTACGCCCACCGGGCCAACGATCAGGTTGCCGTTGCGAAAGTCGCCGTGTACGAGCGTCGGTGTCGCCGCGTCCGGCGGCGCGCTGCTCGGTCAGCCATCGCAAGCCCAACTCGAACGCGGGGTGCGGCTCGCCGAAGGTGTCGAGGTTCTCGCGGTATTGCGCGATCTGAGCGGCGGCGACCCTGCACCGGGAGCTCGGGCAGCGTTGCGACGTCAGTCGCGTGAATGCGCGCCGCGATCTCGCCGCATTGCGCCGCCATCAGCGGTCGGGCGGTCGCGTACGCGTCGTCGCGCAGGATGCGGCGCGCGATCGTCTCGCCTTCGACGCGGTCCATCACGAAGCCGTGGCCGAGCTCGTCGCCGGGCCCGAGAAGCACGCGGAAGCGCGGCACGGGGACGCCGGCCGCGGCTGCGGCTTCGAGCACCTGATACTCGGTTGCCCGTTCGGACCACCCGGTATGGCTCGCGGGATCGCGTCGGAGCACCAATCCGTGGCGGCTGCCGTCGGGTGCGACGAGGTCGAACATCCATGTCTCGCGCGATGCGCCACCGGAGAGCCGGCGTAGCCCTTCCACGCTTCCAGGCCCGCATGCAGGCGCCACGACGCGCGCGAGAGCGTCGGGATCGGGCGCACCATGAGTCACACGAGGAACGCTAACCACCCGTGCGAAGGGCCGGCCGCGGTCATCTGCACGATTTCTCCACAGGCGGGTGCGGACTCGTGCACGCCTGATCCGTAGGCTCCAGGTGTGACGTCGCTGGCACCCCGCGTGAGAAGGGTCGGCGCGCACGGTGGTGGTCATCGAGGACGAGTCGTCGATCGCTCAAGCCGTTGCGACTCGGCTGCGCAGCGAGGGGTATGACGTCGAGGTGGCGGGTGACGGTCCCAGCGGTGTCGACCTCTGCGAGCGCGCGCGGCCCGACCTCGTCGTGCTTGATCTCATGCTCCCCGGACTCGATGGCATCGAGGTGTGCAAGCGGGTCCAGCACGACCGGCCGGTGCCCATCCTCATGCTGACCGCACGCGACAGTGAGGCCGACCTCCTTGTCGGGCTGGCCGTCGGTGCCGACGACTACATGACGAAGCCGTTCAGCATGCGCGAGCTGATCGCCCGCGTGCACGCGTTGCTGCGGCGCGAGGACCGCAACGCGACCGAAACAGAACTCGCGCCCGTGCGGATTGGTCGGATCGAGCTCGATGCCGAGTCGCGACGCGTGCGACGCGACGGCGAGCTCGTGCACCTCACGCCAACCGAGTTCGATCTCGTGCATTACCTCGCCACCCATCCGGGACGGGTCGCGACGCGCGAGGAGCTGCTCGCGGAAGTGTGGGGCTACGACGTGCCGTCCGGCGCGCGCACCGTCGACTCGCACATTCGCTCGATCCGGCGCAAGCTCGGTGCCGATCTCGTCCGCACCGTGCACGGCGTGGGCTACTCGGTCGAGGAGACACCCGCGTGGAGCTGAAGCGACCGCGCCCCCCGAGCGACCGCTGGATCCGCTCCCGACGCTCAAGCTGAAGCTGAGTGTGGTGATCCTCGCCGCGGTCGCGGTGACCGTCATCGTCTTCTACATCGGCGTGCACGCGCGGCTGTGGCCGTCGGTCGCGGGAGTGATCGCGGGGATTGTTGCGCTCGGCGTCGTGTTCGTGCTCGCTCGCGGCTTGACCCATCCGTTGCGCGAGATGGTCGAGGCCACCGAAGCAATGGCGCGCGGTGACTTCTCCAAGCGTGTGCGGGACACGTCGCACGACGAGATCGGGACCCTCGCCCGTTCCTTCAACGAGATGGCCGCCGAGCTCGCCGAGACCGACCGGTTGCGCCGCGATCTCGTCGCCAACGTCAGTCACGAGCTCCGCACACCGATCACCGCACTCCAAGCGGTGCTCGAGAACCTCGTCGACGGCGTCGCTCCGCCGGATCCCGAGATGATGCGCACGATGCTCGCCCAGGTCGAGCGGCTCGGCCGCCTGGTGCAGCAGCTGCTCGACCTGTCCCGCCTCGAGTCGGGGACACTTCCCCTCGACCGGCGCGTGTTCGACGTCGAGCCGATGCTCGAGCACGCGATCCGCGAGTCGCGTCTGCACACCGACGCGGTGCGCTTCGAGATCGAAGCGGTCCCGCACGGTTTCGGGCTCGAAGCCGACGCCGAGCGCCTGCATCAGGTCGTCGCCAATCTTGTTGAGAACGCCGTGCGGCACTCGCCGCCTCAGGGCACGGTGCTCGTGCGTGTGGTCGCGGCTTCGGGTGGCGCGCGGCTCGAGGTCGTCGACGAGGGCCCGGGAATCGCCGACGCCGAGACCAAGCGCGTGTTCGAGCGGTTCTACCGGTCCGACACCGCGCGCTCCTCGACGGCCGGCGGCGCCGGACTCGGCCTCGCGATCGCACGGTGGATCGTGGAGCTCCACGGCGGCGAGATTCACGTCGAACAGAACGAGCCGCACGGTTGCCGCATGGTCGCGACGATCCCGGGCCGGGTCGACCTCCGGCCCCATGTTCCCCAACTCATCAACGAAGGACGGTAACGGTGTCCTTGACCTTGATCGACGACGCGCTGCGCCGTATCCGGCGGGGTGAGATGGTGCTTGTTGTGGACGACGAGGACCGCGAGAACGAGGGCGACCTCACGCTCGCTGCCGAATGGGTGACGCCGGAGGCGATCAACTTCATGTTGCGCTGGGCGCGGGGCCTCGTCTGTATGCCGTGTGAGGCCGAGCGCTTGCGCGAGCTCGAGATCGGTCCGATGGTCCCTGCCGGTCACGCGGGGTGCGATACCGCGTTCACGGTGACGATCGATCACCGCGACGCCGGCAGCGGCATCGGCGCCCACGACCGGGCGCTCACGATCCGGCGCGTGCTCGCCGCCGACTCCCAGCCCGAGCACTTCGTGCGCCCGGGCCACGTGTTCCCGCTGTGCGCACGCGACGGCGGCGTGCTCGAGCGGCGCGGGCACACCGAAGCCGCCGTCGACCTCGCGCGCCTCGCGGGCTGCGCGCCTGTCGCCGTCATCTGCGAGGTGCTGCACGACGACGGCTCGCCGGCGCGGTTCCCCTATCTCGAGATGTTCGCCCAGGAGCACCGCATCGCGATGGTGTCGGTCGCGCAACTCGTCGAGTACCGCGAGCATGCCGGCACGGCTGTCGGCGCCCGCCGCACGCTCCTGCTGTAGATCACTCCTCGGCGGCGCCGACGGGGTGGCCGTCGACGATCTGGTCGAGGTACTCCGAGAGTCCGTAGCCGGTGCGGCCGTCGCATGACCACTCGGTCATGCCCTCGGAGATACGCGTCACCAGCTGCTCGCCTTCCGGGGTCTCGCGCCGGTTGCGCAACGGGATCAGGTTGATCACCCGTCCCGTGATCTTGTAGGTGTCGTTCGCGGTCGTCGCGGTCGCGCGTACCTCGCGGTGGTACTGGTCGTCGCCCTCCCAGTCGGTGTCGATGGTCGCCGCCGTGATGTGCTCGTACTCGCCGTCGCGCAACACCATGCCGCCGTACCGGCGACCGCCGTCGCGTGACGCAATGATCGACACCACGAAACCGAAGTCGCCGCCGAAGTTCGCGGTGAGCCAGCGATACCACCACGGTGCCGACCAGAAGCGCGGTCCCCACGAGTGATCGCGCAACCCGAAGCCGTTCACCGGCCATTCTTCGTCGCCGACTCGGATCGTGCCGCTGACGGCCATGTGCTGTTCGTAGTGGCCGCGGGCGAACCCGCCCGAGTAGTCCTTCGTCAGTGGTGAGCCGTCGTCGTTGACAGGCTCGCCGCCGTACATCGGTGACACACCCCGGTGAGTGAGGTCGACGTGGGCCTCGACCCACGGGTTCTCGGTAAACGCCTGGCGCGGGTTCGCCATCTGCAACGGTTCGGTGAGCAGCGCGACCTTGCCGTCGTACGTGGTGTGCAGCTCTTCGAAGGGCGTGATCACCTCGAAGCGCGTGCCGCCGGCGTCGAACGCGTCGTTGTGGGAGATCTTCGGTCGGTTGAACATGAACGCGACGCGGCCGTCCGGCAGGTACAGGCAGGTCGTGAGCTCGGCATAGCCCTCGTTGGCGCGGTTGCCGAGGCGCAGGAACCCGCCGACGCGCTCGGCCGGGTCGTACACGTTGAAGTACATCGACTCGTTGAAGTTCGACGCCTCCTCCAACGCGTGCATGTACTCGTCGTGCGGCTCCATCCGAATCTTCACCACTACATCGCTCCCTCGCTGCGCCATCCTTGGCTTCGCTGCGTCCGCACCATGACGCCATCCGACCGCATGCTTGACCGGCGGTCAACTCGGTGCTCGACTCCGCCCTCATGAGCACACCGCAAATCACCGAGATCACCGACGGTTTGCAGTTCCCCGAGGGGCCGGTCGTGATGCCCGACGGCTCGGTGATCGTCGTCGAGCTGATGGGTGGATGCATCACACGCGTGCATCCCGACGGCAAGAAGGAGAAGGTCGCCACACCGGGCGGGAGTCCCAACGGCGCCGCGATCGGGCCCGACGGCGCGATGTACATCTGCAACAGCGGCGGCTGGTCGTTCCGTGACCTGTTGGGCATGAAGGTTCCCGACACCGAGCTGCCGCCTGATCACAGTGGCGGTCGCATCGAACGGGTGGATATCGACAGCGGCGACGTCAAGGTGCTCTACACCGAATGCGACGGCCACAAGCTCATCGGACCCAACGACCTCGTGTTCGACGCCCAGGGCGGCATGTGGTTCACCGACCATGCGCGACGGCAAGGCCGCGTGCAGCACCTTGGAGCCATCTACTACGCGCAACCCGACGGCTCATCGATTCGCGAGGTCGTCTTTCCGAGCCACGACCCCAATGGCATCGGCCTCTCACCCGACGGGACTCGCCTCTACGCAGCCGAGACGCACACCGGTCGCGTCTACGCATGGAATATCACCGGCCAAGGTGAGGTCGAGACGAACGTCGCCGGTGCGACAGGTGGGCTCCTGTGCGGACTGCCTGGCATGCAACTTTTCGACTCGCTTGCGATCGACGGCGACGGCAATGTCGTGGTCGCGACCCTCGTCACGGGCGCGTTGACAGTCATTTCGCCTTCGGGCGAGGTGCTCGATCAGGCGATCACGGGTGACCCACTCACCACCAACGTCGCGTTCGGCGGCGACGACCTACGCACCGCGTACGTGACGTGCTCCGGAACCGGTCGGCTGATCTCGATGCCGTGGCCGCGACCGGGGCTGAAGCTGAACTTCCAGTAAGAGTGTCCCACGCTCCAGCGTGCGCGCGCAGGACCGGCGCGCGGTAGGTTGACCGTCCTATGGGACCGCTTTCGGGTGTAAAGATCGTCGAGCTTGCGGGTATCGGGCCGGGTCCGTTCGCGGGCATGCTGCTCTCGGACATGGGCGCCGACATCGTGCGCATCGACCGTGCGCAGCAGGTGAACCCCGCGACGTTCGACAAGCCCAACCTCGAGCCGTTGTATCGCGGCCGCCGGTCGATTGGCGTCGACCTGAAGAATCCCGAAGGCGTCGAGTTGGTGTTGCGGTTGGTCGAACAGGCCGACGCATTGTTCGAGGGCTTCCGCCCCGGTGTGACAGAGCGGCTCGGGCTCGGGCCCGACGTGTGCCTGGCGCGCAACCCGAAGCTCGTGTACGGCCGCATGACGGGATGGGGACAGGACGGCCCGATGGCGCAAGCCGCGGGACACGACATCAACTACATCGGCCTCGCAGGCGCGCTCGCTCACTTCGGTCGAGCGGGCGGCAAGCCGACCCCGCCGATCAACCTCGTCGGCGACTTCGGCGGCGGCGGCATGTTCATGGCGTTCGGTGTGGTGTGCGGGATCCTGGAAGCGCGCGCGTCGGGGAAGGGCCAGGTGATCGACGTCGCGATGGTCGACGGCAGCGCGATTCTCATGTCGATGATGTGGGGCCTGAAGAAGATCGGCGCATGGGACGAAGCGCTCGGCGTGAACTTCCTTGACACAGGTGCACCGTTCTACGACACGTATGAGACCGCCGACGGCAAGTTCGTCGCGCTCGGGTCACTCGAGCCGCAGTTCTACGCGGAGCTGGTGCAGCGCCTGGGCTTGGCTGATGAAGGGTTGGCCGGCCAGATGGACCGCGCGGGCTGGGACACGTTGCGCGAGCGCTTCACCAAGCTGTTCAAGACCAAGACCCGCGACGAGTGGGACGAGATCCTGCGCGGCAGCGACGCGTGCTACGCGCCCGTACTGACGATGAGCGAGGCCGTCAACGACGAGCACATCAAGGCGCGTAACACGATCATCGAACGGGGCGGTGTGGAGCAACCGGCTCCCGCGCCCCGCTTCTCGCGGACGGCACCCGAGGTGGAGCGCGACGCGCCCTGGCCCGGCCAGCACACCGACGAGGCGCTGCGCGACTGGGGCGTAGCTGACAGCGATGTCACGAAGCTACGCGAGGCCGGCGCCATCGCCTGACGACTGCAGCTGCGCGAGCCGCTCTTCGAGCGTGCGCGCATCCGGCGCGGTGATCGTGACGTGACCGAGCTTGCGGCCCGGGCGCGGTTCCTTGCCGTAGTCGTGCAGGTGCGCGCCGGGGACGCGGAGGACCGCATCGACATCGGGCATCGTCCCGATGCAATTGACCATCGCCGCGGGCCCGCGTGCGGCCGTCGATCCCAGCGGCATGCCCACGACCGCGCGGATGTGGTTCTCGAACTGGCTCGTCTCGGCGCCTTCGATCGTCCAGTGCCCGGAGTTGTGAACACGCGGCGCGATCTCGTTGGCGAGCAGCTCGCCCGCGACGTCGAACAGCTCCACACACGCGACCCCGACGTAGGAGAGGTCGTCGAGCAAAGGCCGGATGCAGGCCTCGGCGCGCGCCTGGAGCGCATCGTCCAGGCCGGTCGCGGGAACGCGCGTCACGCGCAGGATGCCGTCGCGGTGTTCGTTCTGCACGGCGGGCCAGCAGCGCACGTCACCGTCACGGCCCCGTACGCCGACGATCGACAGTTCGCGGTCGAACGGAACGAACGCTTCGAGGAGCAAGGGCCCCCCGCCCAGACGGCCCCACGCGCCGTCGACGTCGGCGGCCTCGCGCAGCACGGCTTGCCCTTTGCCGTCGTAGCCGCCCTGACGCGTCTTCAGTACGGCGGGCAGCCCGAGCGCGGCGACCGCGTCATGCAGTCCGTCGAGATCATCGACCGGTCGAAAGCGGGCGGTCGCGACGCCGAGTGCCCGCAGCATCTCCTTTTCGATGAGCCGGTCCTGCGACACGACGAGCGCGCGGGGGCCGGGCCGTACGGGCGCCATCGGCTCCAAGGCGCGAGCCGTTGCCGCCGGGACGCCTTCCCACTCGTAGGTGACGACTGCCGCGCCCTTGGCGGCGCGCTCGGCCGCGCTCACATCGTCGAGCGCGCCCACGACCAGCTCGCCGACCGCGCCGGCAGGCGCACCCTCGACCGGGTCGAGGAAGGTGAACGAACAGCCGAGGGGTATCCCGGCCAGACCGAGCATCCGCCCGAGCTGTCCACCGCCCAACACCGCAACATGGGTCACGGCGCGCAGGCTATGCGGCGAGCTACGCGTCAAGTGCGAACGGGGGGATCTCGGCGTCGACCAGTGCGTCGTCCTCCCGGCGCAACGATTCGATCTTGTCGAGGGGACGTTGCAGCGCGCGGTGCCGCGTCGTCATCAGCGCCGCGTACTCCTTGGCGACACCTTCGAACCGCTGCTGCACCTTGTCGAGCTGGGTCGCGTACTTCTCCCACTGCCCGGCGAACTCACCGAGCAGTGACAGGATCTCGTTCGAGGTGCGTTCCAACCGGAAGTTGTCAACCGCTTGGCGCACCACGGCAAGCACCGCGTACAGCGTGAGGGGCGAGCACAGAACGACCTTGTTGCGCAGCGCGTCATCGAGGATCTCGCGGTCGTGCTCCTGCACGAACGCGTACACCGCTTCGTTCGGGATGAACAGCAGCAAGCAGTCGACGGTCTCGTCGGTCGCGTCGAGATAACCCCGCGTGGTCAACTCCTTCACTCGATCGCGCACATCGCGCAGGAACTGGTCGCGCCGTGCCACCCGCTCGATGTCGTTGCCGGCTTCGAGAAAGCGCACGTAGTTGTCGAGCGGAAACTTCACGTCCATGTGCAGCAGAAGCCCGTTCGGCATCAAGAACGTGTAGTCGGGCCGGCCCGTGCCCGCCAGTGTCGTTTGCTTGCGGTAGTTGACGCCTTCGAGAAAGCCCGCGAGCCGCAACACATCTTCGGCCATCCGCTCGCCCCACTGGCCACGCGCCTGAGAGCTCGAGAGCACCTCGCGCAACTGCTGCGTGTGCTCCGAGAGTGTGTTCAGGCCCTCGTGCTGGCGGCGGAGCTCGTTGGCGAGCTCGCCGAACGCCCGGTGCCGGTCGCGCTCGAGACTCCGCACGAGATCGCCGACCTTCCCCAACTCGTTGGTCATCGACCCGAGCTGATGATCGAGCACCCGCGTCAGCAGGTCGCCGGGATCAGGTTCGGGCGCATGCTGCCACCGGAGCAACAAGGAGACGACGGCAGCGGCCGCGCCACACAGCACCACACCCACCACGATTCCGAGCATCATGCGATGACCGTAACGGTGAGGTGAGACAGCTACGCCGCAGCGGGCTCGAATGCCGGAATCTCGGGGTTGCCGAGCACCGACGCGACGATCCCGCGTACCGGGCCTCGTCGCTCCCGCGCGTATTTGCGGACAGCGTCGTTATAGGCCTTCACGCGGTCGCCCGACATGGAGTCGCCGGCGAACGCGTTGACGGCGTTCGTCGAATCGGCGTTTGCCTTTACCCGATCGGAAACGCGCGCGGCGGCGACCAGGCGCCGGCCGAGTGCCTCGAGCGTGTTCGCAGCGCGCACCTGCGGCTCCACGTTCTTGTGGGACGCGGCGGACTGCCATCGGTCGAGCGCGTCGTGCACGTCGTCCGCGAGCTCGCGAACGGGACCGGACAGGCCGAGCAGCTTCTCGTCGGCGGCGGTCAGCAGGAAGTAGCGCTGCTGCAAGTCATGCGCGAGCGGCGTCCACGCTCGGTCGACGCTGCGCTTGGCGTCCTGCTGGTCCGGTCGCGCGGTCAGCACAGCCACGACGCCGGCGACGACGACGAGCACGATCACCAGGGGGAGAAGTAAGCGCACCACGCGCCATGCACGCATGACCCGTCCACCCTAGTCGCACTGCACGCTAGGGTCGCGGCGGCCGCCGGGAGGAGAACGAACATGGCTCGCATCATCGTGACGGGTGCCGGTGTGGGTGGGCTTACCACCGCAATGCTGCTCGCCGCGTGACGGCCATGACGTCACCGTGTTGGAGCGCGATCCGTCGCCGCCGCCGGATTCGGCTGACGGCGCGTGGGAAGACTGGGAACGGCGCGGTGTGAACCAGTTCCGCATGATCCACATGTTCTTGCCGCGGTTCCGGCAGATTCTCGAAGCCGAGCTTCCGGACGCGGCGCGTGAGTTCGAGAACCTCGGCGCGATCCGGTACAACGCGTTCGCCGAGATCCCCGCTGAAATCACTGGTGGCATGAAACCCGGTGACGAAAAGTACGAGGCGTTGACGGCGCGCCGGCCTGTCGCCGAGACCGCGCTCGTTCGCGCTACGCAATCGAGCGGAGTGGAGATCCGGCGCGCGGTCGCGGTCGCCGGGTTGCTGACGGGGACGAGCATTCGTGACGGTGTCCCGCACATCACCGGTGTGCACACCGACGCCGGTGAGGACATCGACGCCGATCTTGTCGTCGACGCAACTGGCCGGCGGTCGCAGCTGCCGGCGCTGCTCGCGGCGATCGGTGCGCGCGCGCCCGAAGAGGATCTCGAGGACAGCGGCTTCGTCTACTACGGCCGCCACTTCCGCGGACGCGACGGCAAGATCCCCCCGGTGATGACCGGCCTCCTCTCGCCATGGGGAACGGTGTCGACGCTGACGCTTCCCGCAGACAACGGCACGTGGGGCCTCGGCATCATCGCGAGCGCCAAGGACGCGGCGCTACGACCGTTGAAGGACGTCGACACGTGGATGCGCACGTGGGGTTCGTACCCGTTGGTCGCCCATTGGCTCGAAGGCGAACCGGTGGATGGCAACAAGGTCGCGATCATGGCGAAGATCGAGGACCGCATTCGCACGTTCGTTGTCGATGGTGTGCCGATCGCAACGGGTGTGCTCCCGGTTGCCGACTCGTGGGCGTGTACGAACCCGTCGCTCGGACGCGGCTGCTCGATCGGTTTCATGCACGCGGTCGCCCTGCGCGACATGCTGCAGGTTGGGTCGATCGACGACGCGGTCGGCCTCGCGACGCGCTGGCACGAGGTCACCCAGGAGACCGTCGAGCCGTGGTACCGGTCGACGCTCGAGTTCGACCGTCACCGTTTGGCGGAGATCGAGGCCGGCATCGAAGGCAAGGTGTACGACCCCGGCGATCCCGAATGGGAGATGACGCAGGCGCTGCAATTCGCAGCGGGACAGGATGTCGACATCCTCCGTGCGTTCCTCAAGGTTGCCGGCGTGCTCGAGCTCCCGGCCGAGGTGATGGCCGCCCCGGGCATGTTCGAAAAGGTGATCGAGCGCGGTGCGGGCTGGCGCGACGCCGAGGTGCCGGCACCGACGCGCGAGGAGCTCGTGGCGATCGTCGCGGCCTGAGAGGAAACCCGATGAAGATCGACACCAACGGTGTGACGCTCGATGTGCAGGTTGAGGGCGAAGGCCGTCCCCTTGTGTTGGTGCACGGTTTCCCCGACACGAAGCGGCTGTGGTCGAAGATGGTGCCCGCGTTGCGCGACGCGGGCTTCCAGGTGATCGTGCCCGACATGCGCGGCTACGGCGAGAGCAGCAAGCCGCCCGAGGTCGACGCGTACTCGATCCCGATGCTCGCGATCGACATCGTCGGCATCCTCGACCATCTCGGCGCCGAGCGCGCGCACCTCGTCGGCCACGACTGGGGCGCCGCAACCGTGTGGGCGACCGCCGCGTTCGCGCCCGAGCGCGTCGATCACCTTGTGCCAATGTCGGTCGGGCATCCCACCGCGTTCGCGAACATGAGCATGCTGCAGCGCGAGAAGTCGTGGTACATGCTGCTGTTCCAGTTCGCCGTCGCCGAGGAGTGGTTGACGAAGGACAACTGGGCGAACTTCCGCGAGTGGTCGCAGCATCCCGACGCCGACGGCGTGATCGCCGATCTCGAGCGCACCGGCTCATTGACGCCGGGCTTGAACTACTACCGCGCAACCATCACACCCGAGGCACTCACCGGTCCGCCGCTCGAGTTGCCGCCGATCACGGCGCCGACGATGGGCATCTGGAGCAGCGGCGACTTCGCGTTGCTCGAACAGCAGATGATGGACTCGGCGAAGTTCGTCTCGAACATGTTCCGCTACGAGCGCATCGACGGCCCGGGTCACTGGATGCAATGGGAAGCACCCGACAAGGTGAACGCACTGCTGCTCGACTTCTTGCCTCGTTGATCTCCCGAACTTTCGCTTGACCACGCCACAGCGTCCGTAGATACTGAACCAATCAGTTCAGTATGACGACAACGATTGACCAGACGTTTGCAGCGCTTGCCGATCCCACTCGCGTCGAGATCGTGATGCGGTTGAGTCGCGGCTCGGCATCGGTGAGCGAGCTCGCCGAGCCGTACGGCATGTCGTTGCGTGCGGTGTTGAAGCACGTGCAGGTGCTCGAAGACGCCGGCCTCGTGCGCACGGTGAAGGAGGGGCGCGTGCGACGGTGCGAACTCGACGAGCGACGCATCGAGGAGACCGCCCGGTGGATCGAACAACTCCGGCGCCGGTGGGAACGCCGGCTGGACCGGCTGGAGCAGTACGCACGAACCCGGGAGGACCGATGACCGACGACACGACGCTGCGGATCGAACGGCTCATCGATGCGCCGCCCGAGGTTGTGTTCCACGCGTGGACAACGTCCGAGGCGATGGAGCAGTGGTACCGCGACGGCGACGACTTCGTCGCCGCGTCGTCGAGCTCGATCTGCGCGTCGGTGGGCGTTACCACATCGAGTTCGGACCGAAAGGTGAACCGCCGTACGTCGAGACCGGCACGTACCTGGAGATCGACGCGCCGCACCGCCTCGTGATGAGCGAGACGCTCGAGGGCGTCGATTCGCCGTGGATCGATACCAAGGTCACCGTCGTGCTCGAGGAAGAAGACGGGAAGACGCGTCTCGTGCTCGTGCACGAGAACTTCCCGAGCCGCGAGCACCGCGACGCCGCTGGCGGTGGATGGCCCGGGTTCCTCGACCGCATCGAGCGTCTCGTCTCACCTCGCTGATACCTTCCGGCCCATGGCCCGCTCCCGGGCCGCGTGCGCGACGCTGGCCGTCGCCCTGCTCGGGAGCGCCGGGTGGGGTTGGTGGTCGGGCAATCGCGCCGCGGCGAGATTCGATGCAACGGTGGTCGCCACGATCGACGGCGACACGATCGACGTCGGCATCGGCGGGCGCGTCGAGCGGGTACGCATCCTCGGTGCAGATACTCCGGAAACCAAGGATCTGCGCAAGCCCGTGCAGTGTTTCGGTCCCGAAGCGAGCGCGTACACGCACGCGCGGCTTGCGGGCCGGAAGGTGTCACTCGAAACCGACGCCGAGGTGCGCGACAAGTACGGTCGTCTGCTCGCGTACGTCTATGTCGACGGCAAGCGCTACGACGACGAGCTCTTGCGACTCGGGTACGCGCGTCTGTTGATCATCCCGCCCAACGGTCGCTACCGCGTGGGTTGCTCGAAGCCGAATTGGATGCCCGACGTGCGCACCGCGGCCTGTGGGGCGCGTGTTGAGCGCTCTTCAGCGCCAAAACGGGTGATCTGGCGCGGACCCTGAGTCGCGATCGCGACCGCCCCGATCCTGACGACGATCATCTGAACAGACGACAGAAGTTGGTCCTACCTCACGAGGACCATCGCCTCTGGCGAGACGCGAGCAGCTCACCGACGATGGGACGTGTCGTAAAGGCGTTTCGCGACCCAGCAACGATGGGGTGGTGCACGATGGGTGCAAAGAGTGGTCAGGTGAAAGGCCAAACGAAAGAGCTCGTCGGAAAGCTCACTGGCGACAAGGACCTTGAGGCCGAAGGCAAGGGCGATCGGCGCACCGGTGAGGCCAAAGAGAAACTCGGCGACGCCACGGACAAGGTCGAAGAAGTGATCGACAAGACCAAGGACAAGGTCGAGGAGATGATCGACAAGACGAAGGGTTGACAAGGACGGCCCGGAACCTCGTCCCACGCCGCGCAAGGCGCCGTGAAAACCGGTAAGGCAGAGGACCTGATCCGCGGCATAGGCCCGTGGTCGGTCGAAACGAGTGAGAGGAGGTGCTTAACAATGGCGGAGACATCGAAGGGAAAGAAGTTCATACGTGTCCGGGGGTATGCCCGCGCTGACGGGACGAGCGTGCATACGCACGACCGGTCCACGCCCAGGACCTCACACGGCCCGAAGGGGCGTCGCGCAGGGCGGCGCGCTAAGCAGTGACGTGCGACGGTTCCTCCTCTGGGACATAGACGGAACGTTGGTGCGCGGCGGCGGTGTCGGGTCGGACGCGATCCATCGGGCTGCGGCCACCGTCTCCGGCACGTCGATCGTTGGCGGGTCGGTCATGATGCACGGCAAGACCGACCCGGAGATCTTGGCTGAGATCTTCCGAGCCGCCGAAATCGCAGAACACGAAATCTCGCGACTCCTCCCCGCGGCGATGGCCGAAACGGAACGTCTGCTCGCGCTTGCCGAAGAAGACCTGCGACACCGTGGTGAAGTGATCGGCGGCGTGATCGAGGCCCTCAGTTGGTTGGCAGCCATTTCGGGCGTCCGCCAGACCTTGGTGACTGGAAACCTGGTCGGGAACGCCGCCGTCAAGCTCGCCGCGTTCGATCTCACGGCTTACTTCGATGTCGAGGTCGGCGCATACGGCAGCGATCACGCTGATCGCAGAGCACTCGTTCCGATCGCGCTTGAACGCGTTGAACGACTGCGTGGTGAGTACTACCGAGCCGAAGACGTGTGGGTGATCGGCGACACGCCCGGAGATTTCGCGTGCGCTCGTGCCGCTGGTGTGCGATGTCTCCTGGTCGCCACCGGCCAGATCCCGATGTCCGAGCTTCGCTCGCTCGATGCCGACGCGGTCCTCGAAGATCTCACAACCACCGAGCAGGTCATTGAGATCCTGACCACCTAGGCAACGACTGACCCGCTGCTACTCGCGCAGGAGTTGGACGCGCATCTTGTCGACCGCGCTGCCGATCAACGACGCAGCTTCTGCGCGTGTGCAACCGAGTGCCGGCGCGAGCAGCTTCATCGGCAGTGGCTCGCGACCGCGCAAGCCGAAGTGCAAGAACAACGCTTCCCGTTCCTCCGACGTGAGACCGTCGAACACGTGCGGACCGAGAAGCTCCAGGGCGTCGAAGTCGGGGGCGTCGGCGATGAACTCGGCCGCGGTGGCGTCGGGGTAGGGCCAACCGTCGTCGGTGGGGAAGAGCGGGAGCGTTGAGCTCATCATGACCTCCGCCTTGTGTGGTCTCATCCTGGTCCCGCGTTTCGCAACCGTCAACGGATGCGGCGGCGCGCGGAACGTGGTATCGGCGCTGGTGGTGATGCGGACGCGAGTGCGTTTCGAAGTTCGGTGACGTAGCGCGCGGGGTCGCGCGGCGGGCCCGACGTCGCGTGCAAAGCGGTTTCCAGCGCTCCCAACCACGGCGAGGGCTCTCGCGCCGAACGGCGCGCGCCCACCGAGCGCGCGCGAGCCCAGGAATAATGCAGCTCGTCCTGCGCGCGGCTGAGGGCAACGTGAAAGAGTCTTCTTTCTTCGGCGATCGAGTCGTCGGAGGCTGCCCACGACACCGGGACCAACCCGCGTTCGAGCCCGGTGACGAACACAACCGGCCACTCGAGACCTTTTGCGCGGTGAAACGTCGCGAGGTCCACACCCGCGCCCGCCGCGTCCTCACCGCGTGTTGACGCGTCGAGCCAACCGACGAAGCCGGCAACGCTGCCGAAGCCCGCTTCGGCCGCGAGATACTCGCGACCGAGCTCCACGAGCGCGTCACGATGTGCACGGGTCTCGTCGGATACCGGCGCGGGGCGCGATCGTCCTCATCGTCGTGACCAGTGCTATCGGCATCATCGCCTTCGATCGTGAGCTCCGCGAGGTGGTCGGCGAACCGCCGGCCCGGCGCCTCGCGCTCGGACTCGCGCAACTGTTCGAGCAGGGCGCGCACCGCCGGTTGGGCGGCGAACCGCTGACCCTCGGCGACGCGGAACGGTACGCCGCGCCGCGTGAACGCCGCTTCGAACAGAGATGACTGTGCGTTCGTGCGGAACAGCACCGCCATGCCGTGCCAGGGCACGCCGGTCGTGAACGACCTCCAGCAGGCATCGGCGATTGCGGACGCTTCCGCCTCGCCCGTTTCGTACGCGACGATCGTCGGCCGGTCGCCGGCGAGGCGCACGGCGCGGGGCGGCACCCGAGCCGCGTGCGCCGCCGGGCCCAGCGCGTCCTCGGCGAGCGCAACAATCGTCGGCGTGCTGCGGTAGTTGTGGGCCAACGCGATGGTTTCTCCGCCGGGAAAGACCTCGCCGAACTCGCCGAGGGGCGAGGCGTCCGCCCCCGCGAACCCGTAGATCGCCTGGGCGGGATCGCCCACGACGGTGAGGTCGCGCCGATCGCCCAGCCACGACCGGAGAAGGCGGACCTGCAACGGCGTTGCGTCCTGGAACTCGTCAACGAAGAGGTGGCGGAAGCGCCAGCGCTGGCCGGCGGCGAACTCGTCGTTGCGCGCGATGCCGTCGGCGCAGCGGC
Organism: uncultured Actinomycetes bacterium; assembly: GCA_963837155.1. Classification (GTDB taxonomy): domain Bacteria; phylum Actinomycetota; class Acidimicrobiia; order IMCC26256; family PALSA-610; genus DASQHW01. The sequence continues at coordinate 1,131,320 of CAWIMB010000002.1, forward strand.
TGAGCACGTCGTCGAAGTCGAGCAATCGTCGCTTGCGCTTCTCGGACTCGTAGCGGGCGTACAGCTCGGCGAGCTCGGTGCCCGATCGCGAGAGACGCCGGGAAACAGCCCGCGCGGCATCGGCGAACTCGTCGGGGGTCACCAGCCGGGCCTTCGCCCATTCGATCTCCGCTGCAACCTCGTTGATTGCAACCGCGGCCGCCGGGCCCCGTCCGCCGAGCAGCGGCCCCAGCAAGCGGGCCTTGCGGTCGAGCACCCGAGGTTGTTCCCACCCTCGTTCGGTCGCCTGCCGGCGCAGCTGGGCGAGCGCGACCGCGTGGAAGGTGCCGCCGGTCAGCGTGCCCTCGACACCGAGCCGGCGCAGGCGCCGCACGAGCTCGGCGGCCGCTCTGCGCGTGAACGTCAGCGCCAGTACGTGCTTGGGCTCGGCCGCGTGCTCGCGTATCCGGAACGCCACGCGGCGGGTCAGCACGCGTGTCTTGCCCGAGCCGGCTGGGGCGATGATTGCGAGCAGCGGATGCGGCGCGACGACGGCCGCCCGCTGCTGCGGGTCCAGGTCGTCGAGCAGGGAGTCGCGCACGATGGCGACGGTACCGAACACCTGCGCCATTTCGCGGGAAGCGCCCACGATGCACGCGACAAGGGGCACGCGGAAAGGCCCCGAGTAGTCTTCGCTGCGTCGCAGCTCCGATCTTCTCGGGGCCCTCTCCGTTCCGACGTACCGCTGAAGGCGGCCCTTGCGAGCGCCCTACACCGGCTTCGTCAGTTCACACTCCGACCCGAGAGCCGGCGTGCGACCGGCAAGCTCGTGCATCCGTTCCGTGCGTACCCCGGGTGGGATGTCGCTCGGAGTCCGACGCATCGGCGAACCGGCCTCCGGACATTACGACCGCGCTCGTTGATCGTCAAGCGTTCACACCACTGTGACAGGTCTTCACGAACAGCCTGTTCAACATGTCGCTCGAACGCGATATGAATTTGGGATGGAGATCGAGTTCGTGCGCGGGACGCGCCGTCGCAAGCATGTCGAGGCCGTGTTGGTCGGGGACCGCCTTCGGGTGTCGTTCCCTCGATGGATGTCGCTCGCCGAAGCGCAACAGACGGCGGAGGAGCTCGCCGAGCGTATGCGCCGCCGGGTCGATCCCGGCTCGATCGACATCGCGGCTCGGGCCCGCAAGCTGGCCAAGCAATACGGCTTGCCCCGCCCGAAGACGGTTCGCTGGGTCGACAACATGCGACAGCGGTGGGGCTCATGCACACCCGACGACGGCGCGATTCGCGTGTCGTCTCGACTCGCGGCCTATCCGGCCTGGACGCTCGACTACGTGTTGGTGCACGAGCTCGCGCACCTGAGCGTCGCGAATCACGGCCCGGCCCATGACGCGCTGGTCGACCGCTACCCCTACGCCGAACGAGCCCGGGGCTTCTTGATCGCGCTGGACCTCGACCCTGACGAGGGCGATGCCGACGCCTGGCCGCTCTCGGCGGGTGACGTCCGGCCCTGATTTCTGGCTCCGCCTACGGCTCCGCGGCGAGCGAGCTGCGCACCCTCCGGGCTGCTCCGCTCGCCGCGTAACATCTCACCCGTGCCGTATCCGAAAAGGCTGCTCAACGAGGGCGAGGATCTCGCACTCGACCTGCGCCCGCACTGGTGGTACTTCTCCAAGCACATCCTGACGGGTGTCCCACTGTTCATCGTGTTGGCCGTCATCGTTGCCAAGGCGTCGGGCGACACGGAGAAGTACCTGATGTACGCCTGGGGCATCCTCGCTCTCGCCTGGGCGGTCTGGCTCGCGTTCAAGTACCTCGAGTGGAACTTCACGCACTTCGTGGTGACTTCCGACCGGGTCATCTACCGGACGGGCGTGTTGTCGAAGCACGGCGTCGAGATCCCAATGGACCGCATCAACAACATCAACTTCAACCAGGGCATCTGGGAGCGGGTCATCGGCGCGGGCGACCTCGAAATCGAGTCGGCAGGCAAGGACGGGCAGTCGCAGTTCGAAGACGTGTGGCATCCGGACGGCGTGCAACAGGAGCTCTACCGCCAGATGGAGGCCTACGGGAAGAAGCGAGCAGGGTGGTCGAACCCCGCCGCGCCTACCACGACGACGACGGTCGCGCCCGGCGCCAGCATCCCCGAACAGCTGCACCAACTCGCCGAGTTGCGTGATCGGGGTGTGATCTCCGCGGCCGAGTTCGACGCCAAGAAGGCGCAGCTCCTCGAACGCATGTGACCGCCCCGTTCAATCGCTGACGTGCGCCGCTCCCTGAGCGCGCAAGCGGGCGCGGATCCGCGTCGCGGCGTCGTCGAGCGCGGCGGGGTCGGGTGCGGGGTCGACGTGCGCGAACGAGAGCTCGTCCGGCGTGTTGATCGGCACGACGTGCAGGTGCGTGTGCGGCACCTCCTCGCCGACGATCAGCATGCCGATCCGCCGGGGCTCCCATTCGGCTTGCTGGGCGCGCCCGATCTCTTGGGCGACCGTGAACAATTGCGCCGCCAACGTCGGTTCGAGGTCGATCCAGTGGTCGACCTCCTCGCGGGGACGACGAGCGCGTGACCGGGCATCATCGGCGCGATCGACAAGAACGCCACGACCCGATCGTCCTTCCACACGAAACGCCCTGGCAGCTCGCCCGCAATGATCCGACTGAAGATGCTGGGCATGAGGTTCCCTTCATTCGGTGATACGCGCGCCGTCGGCGGCGTGCACGATCCAGCCGTTCGTTTGTTGTGCGATGGCGACGGCGCGCTCGGCCCGGCAGAGTGCCACCGCGCAACCACCGAAACCGGCACCGGTCAGCCGGGCACCGAACGCGCCCGCACCAACAAGCGTGTCGACGAGCGTGTCGAGTTCGATCGTCGACACGCCGAAGTCGTCGCGCAGTGAGGCGTGACTCTCGAGCATGAGGGACCCGCATCGTTCCACATCGCCTCGGGTCAGGGCTTCGGCGAACGCGCAAACTCTTGCGTTCTCCGAGACGACGTGCCGTGCGATTGGATCTCCGGACACTTGCTGCGGACGCGCGTCGCGCAAGCTCACGAGCCCGAGCGCGGTTGCGGCCGCCTCACAGGCCGCACGTCGTTGCGCGTACGCACTCTCCTCGAGCCGGCGCGCGACACCGCTGTGTACGACGACGACCGCGACGCCTTCGGGAAGCGCCACGGGCGTGATCTCGAGCGTGCGGCAGTCGAGGAGCAATGCGTGGCCGGACTGTCCGAACACCGACGCCATCTGATCCATCACGCCGCACGGCACCCCGCTCGCCGCATGTTCGGCGTCGCGAGCGGCGAGCGCGAGTTCGAGACCGGCGAGCGGCATGTGGGCGACGTGCGCGCACGCGAGTGCCAGCGCGACTTCGATCGCGGCACTCGACGACAGCCCGGACCCGACCGGCACGTCGGAGTCGACGACCGCGTCGAAGCCGACCGGCTGCCGCCCGCGCTCCGCGAGCACCTGCAGTGTGGCGGCGACGGTCCGGCCCCATGCAGGAATGACCGCGCGCACTTCCGCGGTGGCGTCCGCGGGAAGTTCCACGACGCCATCGAACGCGGACGAACGGACGGTAACGATGCCGTCGTCCCGGCGGCCGAAGCGCACGCGCACATCTCGGTCGATCGCCATCGGGAGGCACAACCCGTCTTGGTAGTCGGTGTGATCCCCGATCAGGTTCACTCGGCCGGGCGCGCGTACCACTGGCACGTGAAGGAATCTACGGGTCCGTGCCGATACCCTGAGTGCCGGTAACGCTCCAGGAGGTCCCGATGGGACGGTTCAACAACTCGTTGGCGCTCGCGAAGGCCTCGTGGCAGGTGCTGCGCGAGGACAAGCGCCTCACGTTGCTGCCCTTGCTGTCGATGGTCGCGACCGTAGTGGTCGGCGTGTCGTTCTTGTTGCCGATCGGTCTCATCGCCAGCAACGGGACCGACGGATACTCGGCATCCAAGCCGCTCGTGTGGGTGCTCGGGTTCTGCGCTTACCTGGTACTCACCTATGTGGTCGTCTTCTTCAACGCCGCGCTCGTGTACGCCGCCGACCGGCACCTGGCCGGCGAGCGCGTGACGGTCGGCGAGGCCATCCACGCGGCCGGTGCCCGCTCGCACGTGCTGCTGCCGTGGGTTGTGGTGAGCGCGACCGTGTCGATCCTCCTGCGCGCGCTCGAGGAACGCTTCGGCATCATCGGCCAGATCGTCGGCACGATTGCCGGGGTCGCGTGGTCGGTGGTCACGTTCCTCGTCCTGCCGATCCTCGTCATCGAGGGGATCGGGCCGATCGCCGCAGTGAAGCGCTCCGGCGAGCTGTTCAAGCGCACGTGGGGCGAGAACCTGATGGCGAACGCCGGCATCGGGATCGTCGCCATGCTTGCGATGTTCGCCGGCGCGATCCCGCTCGTGCTGTTGATCATGGTCGGCGGTCCCGTCATGGTCGTCGGCATCGCCGCCCTCGTGCTCTGGGTGATCGCGGTTTCGTTGGTCTCGGCCACGCTTACCGGCATCTTGCAGGTGGCGCTCTACCGGTTCGCCACCGGAGCCCAGGCGCCCGGCTTCGACGCCGACCAGTTGCGAGGAACGTTCCGCGAGCGCAATCGCCGCGGGTTGTGGAACTGATCAGCTGACGCGGGCCGCGCCGTCGGCCGCGTTCATGAGCCAGGCGGTCGGTTCCCGTTCGGTCTGCTCGCGGTACGCGGCTGTCGCCTGGGACGCGACCTTCTCCGCGAGCGCGTCGGGCACGAGGGCGACCACGCACCCGCCGAAGCCGGCGCCGGTGAGCCGGGCGCCGAGCGCGCCCGCGTCGCAGAGGGCTTCGACCAGCGTGTCGAGCTCGGGCGTCGACACGCCCATGTCGTCGCGCGATGACGCGTGGCTCGCGAGCATCAACGGCCCGAGCGCGTCGACGTCGCCCGCCCGCAACGCGTCGGCGAAGGCCCGCACCCGCTGCATCTCGGTCACGGCATGACGGCCGCGCGGGACATCGCGTACCTGCTCCGGTGTTGCGTCGCGCAGGACGCGCAGGCCGAGGTTCGTCGCGGCCTCGAGGCTATCGGCGCGCCGCTCGGCATACGGCGTGTCCTCGAGCACTCGTGGCACGCCTGAGTGCACGACGAGCACGCGGAGGTCCGGCGGGAGCGGTACGTGCTCGATCTCGAGTGTGCGGCAGTCGAGGAACAGCGCGTGCCCGGCCCGCCCGTGCACCGACGCCATCTGGTCCTGGATGCCGCACGGCACGCCGGTCGCCACGTGCTCGGCGCGCTGGGCGGCAAGCGCGAGGTCGTGGCCGGCGAGTGGGAAGTGCGCGACGTCGCACAGCGCGAGCGCACACGCGACCTCGAAGGCGGCGCTCGACGACAAGCCGGCGCCGATCGGGACCGCGGACGCGATCTCGAGCGACACGCCGACTGGTGGACGGCCGAGCTCGGAGAGCACGCGCGCAACGCCGGCGACCGTGCGGCCCCACGTCGGGTTGATGGTTGCCGGCTCGTCACTGCCGTCGGCGGCGACGTCGACGTTACCGTCGAGCTCGCCCGAACGGGCCGTGATGCGCGCATCGGAGCGGCGCGCTGCGACGATCTGCACGTCGCGATCGATCGCCATCGAAACGACCCAGCCCTCGTGGTAGTCGACCTGGCCGCCGATCAAGTTCACCCGTCCCGGCGCGCGATAGGCGTGCATCACGCGTCTCGCAGCGCTGCGGCCGCAGCCTCGGGTGCAACCGTGTTCGACAACGTGCCGCCGCCCAGCTCGCCCGACGCGACGTACCGCGTGACCCCTGGCGCACGCAACGGTGGCGCGACGTGGGCGTGGACGTGCCACTCGTCCCCGCCTTCGGCGGGTGCCTGGTGGAACCACAACAGGTACGGAAACAGGTAGCCGGGCCGCGGCGGGGGCCAGAGCCGGTCGTAGCGCTGGAGCGCGTCGGCAAGCAGCCGCGCGAGATCGTCTCTCTCCTGGGCGTCGAGGGCAGGCAGCGAGCCGAGGTGCGAGCGCGGCGCAAGGCGCATGCCGTATGCGTACTCGGACGCGTACGGAACCCATGCCACCCAGTCTCCGGCTTGGGTCACGACGCGTGTGCCGTCCGCGACCTCGGCCTCGACCTCGTGACACATGGGGCACCTACCGCTCTGCCGTGCGACCTCGCCCTCGCGCGCCGGCGTCGGAGGAACGAAGGAGTACGCGTAGATCTGCCCGTGCGGATGATCGATGGTCGCGCCAACCTCGCGACCCCGGTTCTCGAACACGAGCACGTACTCGATGCCGGGATGATCCAAGAGTGCCTGCGTCCGCTCCGCCCACAGATCGACGACCCGTCGCAACTGGTCGGCGGGCAGCGTGGCGAGCGACTGGTCGTGTTCGGGCGAGAACAACACGACCTCCGAAGCTCCCGTCGCCGGGAGACATGTGACGCCCGCGGCTTCGGCGGCGGCGAGATCGGCGCGTTCGCCGGGCGCGTACGGAGGCCAGCGATTGCGGAACCAGCGGACGTCGTATGGCTCCGGTGCTTCGAGGCCGCCGACGCAGAACGGGCACTCGGTGCCGGGGAGGTTCGGACGCGTCTGACGGTGGCCGACGATGTTGACCCACTCACGGGTGAGCGGATCGAAGCGCAGCTCTCCTTCGGGCGCGGTCATGGGGCCATCTTGGCCGCGTCAGAAGGAAATCGCGGGCATCACCTCGGCCGCAAAGCGCTCCAGGCCGTCGCGGTCGAATGGCGCGCGCATCGCCAGGTTGACTTGGGCCGCGCCGGCCTCGACATAGCCGCCGACCTTGTCGACCATCTCCTGCACGCTGCCGGACAACACGCCGGGCTTCACGTAGTCGGACATCGGGCCGAACTGCCGTCGCAGCTCCTCGTCGGTGAACGCCACGCCGACGTTGACCGACCGCGTGATCGAGGCGGGGTCGCGGCCGACCTTGTGGCAGTGCGTGTCGAGCACCTGCGCCTTGTGCGCCCACACGTCGGGCGGGATGAACGGCACGTTCCAGCCGTCGGCATGCTGCGCCGCGATCCGCAGCGTCACCTTCTCGCCTCCACCGCCGATCCAGATCGGAAGGCGCTCCTGCACCGGCTTCGGCTCGCATTCCGCGTCGCGCAGGTGGAAGAACTCGCCGTCGAAGGTCGTGCGTTCTTGCGTGAGAAGACCCCGCACGCACTGCACGTACTCCTCGAGCATACGGAGCCGCTCTCCGGGCGGTCCGAAGTGGAGGCCGTACGCGTCGTACTCGTTCTGCAGCCACCCACCGCCGAGACCGAGCACCACGCGGCCGTTCGCGACTTGGTCCAACGTTGCGATCGCGTTCGCGAGCACCGCCGGATGGCGATACCCCGCGGAGTACACGAGCGATCCGCACGTCACGCGGCTCGTCGCTGCCGCAAGCGCGGTGTGCGACGTGATCGCTTCGAGGCAATGGGGATCACCGCTGGCGTCGGCCGCGTAGAAGTGATCCCAGATCGAGATCCAGTCGAAGCCGAGCTCCTCGATGCGCGTCCACACTTCGCGCAGCTCCGCGATCGACGTATGCTGCAAGCCCGCGTGCACTCCGAACTTCACGTTCACGTCGGCCTCGCTTCCGCTAGAGGTGGGGCAGCACTTCGGCTGCGATCAACTGCATGTGCTCGGGCTCGTCGAGCGTGTGGTACTGGAGGTACACGGTCTCGGCGCCGGCCTTCTCGTATTCCTTGATGCGCTCGACGACCTCGGCCGGTGTCCCGGCCGCCGCGTTGGCGCGGGCTTGGTCGGGGTCCTGCCCGCTCACCTCCGCCCGGCGGCGGAACTCGGCATCGTTGCGACCAACGGCGACGACGACCGCGGCGGTGAAGCGCATCGACTCCGGGTCGCGTCCGATTGCGTCACACGCGCGGCGTACGTGATCGCAGCCCTCCCGGTAGTACGTCACCGGTGAGAACGGCATGTTGAACTCGTCGGCGAAGCGCGCCGCGAGGCGCGGTGTTCGCTTCGTTCCCCAGCCGCCGAGGATCAGCGGCGGCCGCGGCTGCTGCGCGGGCTTCGGCAGCGCGGGCGAGTCGACGACGTGATGGTGCCGGCCCGTGAACGAGAACGTCTCGCCGACTGGCGTGTTCCAGAGGCCGGTCATGATCTCGAGCTGCTCTTCGAGCATCTCGAAGCGCGTGCCTGTCGGCGGGAACGGAATCGCGTACGACGCGTGCTCGGTGTCGTACCAGCCCGCGCCGAGACCGAGCTCGACGCGCCCGCCGCTCATCGCGTCGGCTTGCGCGACCTGGATCGCGAGCGGCCCGGGGAAGCGGAACGTGACCGGCGTGACGAGCGTGCCCAGCCGGATGCGTGACGTTTCGCGGCCGATCGCGGCGAGCGTGACCCACGCGTCAGTGGAGCCCGGTCCGGGCGGGCCGTCGCCGATGCGCTGATAGTGATCGGAGCGGAAGAAGGCGTCGAATCCCAGATCTTCGGCGAGGAGCGCGACGGCGAGCAGCTCGTCATAGGTCGCGCCCTGCTGTGGTTCGGTGAAGATGCGACAGCGCATGCCGACGGACGCTAGTGGGAGCACGACATAACCTGCCCGACGTGCTCTCCGTCGAGCAATGGCCCGAGCTGCACGACCCGGTGATGGTCGTTGCGCTGTCCGGCTGGATCGACGCGGGGCTCGCCGGTTCGGGCGCGATCGCGGTGCTTGCCGAGCAGCTCGAGGACGCGCGCGAGTTTGCATCGCTCGATCTCACCGACCTCATGGATCTGCAACAGACGCGTCCCACTGCGCGCTGGTCCACCGACGGGACACGCGTCATCGAGTGGCCGAAGCTGTCGTTCGTTGCAGGCCGTCTCGGGCGCGACCTCGTGGTCGTGTCCGGACCCGAGTCCTCGTTGCGGTGGCCCGAGGTCGCGGGCGACATCGTCGAGACCGCGCGGCACTTGCGTGTGCGGCAGGCGTACACGCTCGCGGGGATGCCGGCGCTCGTGTCGCACCGACGACCGATCCCGGTCCTCGCAACCGCGACGCACCGGTCGCTCGCGCAAGAGCTCGCACCCCTGCGCCACGCGTACGTCGGCCCGACCGGGATGCAGACCATCGTGCAGCGCGCGCTCGGCGACGCGGACGTGCAGTGCGCGGGGCTCTGGGCGCAAGTTCCGCAGTACGTCGCCGGTTCGCCGTCGCCGCCGGCCGTGCGGGCCGTATTGCGGCGGCTCGCCGAGCTCGCCCGGCTCGAGATCGACCTCCGTCCGCTGGACGCGCGCTGCGATGCGTATCTCGCGCGCGTCGACGACGGCCTCGCGACCCGACCCGACGTTCGGGAAGTCGTCGATCGCATCGACCGCGAGCAGACCACGTCCCCCGACGACCTCGTCACCGAGATCGAGCAGTTCCTGCGCTCCCAGGACGACTGAGCGCGCTGGAGTTTTTTCGCGATCGAGTGACCTACGGCATAAATCCATCGAGGAACTGCACTCGGGCCCTTCTTCAGGCCGATCGACCTATTGCAGCGTGAGCTGCTCGGGATGTTTCGGCTGAGGAGACGGAAGACGTGCGACCGGTGTTGCCGGAGCTTCGGCCGACTTTCAGAATCTTGCTCGTCGTCGTCCCCGCAACCGCCTTTCTTCTCGCGCTGGCCATTCCACCCTCCTCCAGCGCCTCGGCGGACACGCTGACGTCGCAGGCTCAGACGACGATCGGCCTCGGCACGGCGGCCCCGCGCGATCTCGAGTCCGGCCAACTCGCGCCCGGCGAGACCTTGGAGCGCACGTTCGACATGAACATCGTGCCGAAGGCCGGATCCCGCGTGACTCTGGTCATCAAGGCATTGCACTCCTCGCTGCTCGATTCCGACGCGCGCACCGGCCTCCGGGTTGGGATCGATCGCTGCGTATCCCCACGGGGATGGCGGCCTGGCACCGACGGCGACTTCACGTGCGCGGGCGCCGTCAAGCGGGCGTTGGCACCGCGGCCGGTTGCACAGGTCAAGGAGCGGGCGCTGGCCCTGACCGGCGTCGTGCCGAGCCCTGGTACGCACCTCCGCATGACGTTCAGCCTGCCGGCGTCGGCGGGCAACAGCCTGCAGCGGGTCAGCTCCTCGTTGCGCTTCACATTCACGGCGCAACGGTGACCGCCGCCACTCGGGCGGCGTTGCGAGGCCCTTCCGGCGGGGTCAGCGTGACCGAAGCCACCGGAAAAGAGAGGTTCTTGCCCTTTGGTCGGGCGAATTTCAAGCCGAAAAACAACTGTTCCTCAATGGAACCCCCACTGTGGGCGGTGCACTGTGCGCCTCCCCAGGAACCAGGAGAAGCGCAGTGGAAGCAACCAAACGAACTCTTCGACGCCGGCCGGGCAGATGGACGCTGCTCAGCGGCATCAGCCTCATCGCTGTCGGCGTCCTGTCGTTCAACGCCTACGCGAACTTCAGCGCCACGGCGTCGTACAACCAGGCCATTGGATCCGGCACGATGACGCTCAACCTCGCCAACGAGACGAGCGCGACCATCGCCTACAACCTCTCGGGCACGGCGATCGCTCCCGGCGACACGATGCAGCGTGGACTGCTGCTCACCGTCGGCGGCACGGTGGCGACCCAGTCGATCTCGATCACGGCCACCGCGAGCGTCTCGAGCCTCCTCGACACTGACGGTACGGACGGCTTGACGTTCACGGTCGACAGCTGTGACCAGAAGTATGACGAAACGGTGAGCGGCGGCATCCCGACGTACGACTGTGCCGGAAACGAGACCTCAGTGGTCGCCGAGGAGCCGGTGGCAGACCTGATCGGGACGGGCAACGCGACCCTGACGACCGGGCTGAACCTCAGTGGTGCCAACCACTTGCGGGTCACCTGGGCCCTGCCCTCCAGCGCTGGCAACACGTTCCAGAACCTGAACAGCACGATCGCGGTGACCTTCACCACGAACCAGCGAGCGGGTACCGACAAGTAACCCTGCAGTCCGGACGGGAGGGGCGGTTCCGCCTCCCATCCGCCTGCACAGAGCACGAAAAGCAGCGGCCGGGTCTCCCGGCCGCTGCTTTCGCGTATCCGTCCCTTTGGGCCCGCTGCCGATCTGCCGAACAGTTAGGGGAGACCTTTGGGAGCCCCGTTGGCGACGACTGTCGAGCCCGGACGAGGAGCGGCCCGGCGTATCGGCCGGGCCATCGTCCGCGCCGTGGCGAAGGGCGTGTCGTTCCTCGCCGTCGGCGGTCTCGTCGTGCTGGCGGTGGGCGGCGCAGTGGGCCGGTTCAAGGTCGTGCCGGCGCCGTCACACACGCAGGGAACGCCCTACTCGTCGAACGACCTGGTGTACGTCACTCCGGTCCCCGTCCAGAAGCTCCGGGTCAATGACGTGATCATCGTCCACAACTCCAAGGAACAGGCTTTGCTGCGGCTCGAGCAGATCGTCGACTCGATGGGGCCGCAGGTGCACTTCGCGGGCGACCCGCCCGAGCGGGTGCGCCGCCTCGGGGGCACGGCGTGGCGGGTCAGCAAAGGGGTCCCGGGCGCGGGCGCCGTGATGCGACTCTTTGCCGGTCCCGTGCAGGCGATCTTGCAGGTGACGATCGGCTTACTGCTCGTCGTGTGGACCGAGGTCCGCAAGAACCGGGACCAGGCCCAGCCGGCACCACATCGGGAAGCTGCCGCCGCCTGACCCGCGGCTCGTGACACTTGGCATCGCGGCCGAGGCGGCCCTCACTTCCGCTTCTTCGGGCACCGATACAGGGATATCCGTCCCATTTCGGGGCGGCCTCATCCCTATGGAACGACCGACGAGGCTCGCGCACTTCCTTTCCGCGGCACGGTCCGCGACTTCGGCGCGCCGCCGGCCGGTGCCCAACCGGCTGCTCGTGCGGATCGCGGCGCGGTGTGGCGCGGCGCTGTTGGCGATCGTCGTGTTGTTGTTGGGCGTGCTCGCGGCCGGCACGGCCGTCGGTCGCTTCGGCGCGACGGCCGTCGACGGGCGCGGAGCGGGTGTACGTGTGCCTCGGGACGCGGTCGCGGTCGTTGTCCCGGTGCGCCCGTCGCAACTTCGCGAAGGTGACACCGTCGTGGCCCGGGTTGCGCCGGCGACCCACTCCGGGTTGTTCCGCGTCCAGGCCGTCGACTCGTGGACCCACGCCGTCTACGCGCGGGACGGCCACGACAAGGTCGTCGAGCTGAAGCTCGGCCACCAGGCGGGACGCGTCAGCCGCGTCATCCCCCACGCGGCCACACCGTTCCGGCTCCTGACCGGCACGACGCAGGGCATCGTCCTCGTGTTGCTGAGCGCATTGCTCGTCGCGAGGGCCGCATGGCAGCGGCGGCGGCGCCGGAAGGACGTCGCCGCGGCGGACCGGCGGGAACGGCTCGACCTCGGCTTGGCGCTGGCGGCGATTCCCGCCGGAGCGAGGCCCGAACGCATCCGGCTCCTCGCAGCACTCGTGGCCGCGGCCGAGCGGCCCGACACCAAAGTCCCGCCCCGGCGTCGCTTCGGCGGCCGGTGGTGGATCCGCATGGCAACCGTCGCATTGTCGCTGGTCGGCATCCTGGCGATGACCGCGTCCGCGAACTTCACCGCGACGGCGACGACGAACCAGACCGCGATCGGTGCCGGGCACATGGGCTTCACGCTGCCCGCGGCGGGCGGGACGTACCGCTTGGAAACCGGTGCGTCGACGATCGCGACCGGTGACCTGATCGAGCGCTCGATCGACCTGCAGATCGACGGCACGACGTCCGCGGGCATCATGCAGCGCGTGGACCTGCAGGTGAGTGCGTCCTCAACTGCGGGCGATGGCGGCGGTTCCTACAAGCTCGACGACAACACGTCGGACAGCCTGCGGTTCTGGGTTCAGTCGTGCTCGGTGCCCTGGACGACGACCGATGTGGCGCCGTATACGTACACGGCCTGTGGCGGCGTCCGTGCCGATGTCATCGGCAGTTACGGCGCGGCGACCGCGCTGCCAACCGCGGGCACGTGCCCGTACGCCGGTGTGTCGTCTGTGAACGCCGTCGAAAGCGTCACCGCAATGAGCAATATCACCCTGACGGCGAGCGCCCACAACTACCTCGTGGTCTTCATGTGCCTGCCGACAGCCACCGGCAACAACTATCAAAACGCGTCGGCGACCTTCACCTACACGTTCACCGGCGTGCAGCGTTCGGCGACGAACAAGTAGTTGTGACGGCCCGGCTGGGCGCCGGGGAGTGGCGCCCGCCAGAATGGGCGCCATGTCTGTTGTACGGATCAATGCGATCACGGTGCCGGCCGAGCGCGCCGACGAGCTCGTCGAGCGGTTCGCCAACCGGGCCGGTGAGGTCTCCAAGATGCCGGGGTTCGAGGCGTTCGAGCTGCTGCGTCCCACCGACGGCCGCGACGTCTTCTACGTGTACACGCGCTGGCGTTCCACCGAGGACTTCGAGAACTGGCTGAACAGCTCCGCGTTCCAGCACGGTCACCGTGCCCATTCGGAGAAGGGGCCGGTGGGCACCGGCAGCGACGTGCTCGCGTTCGACGTGGTGCAAGAGGAGCGCATGTGACCGCGGACGATCCGTTCGAGATCGTCATCGAGGACGTGCTCGGCCATCCCACACAGGTCTACAAGCGGCGCATGAAGTCGTTGCGGGAACTGATGGCGCGGAACGCGTCTCGTGCGGATGTGGATTGGTTGGTGCAAGGCGATTGTCGCTTGACGTTCGGTGAGCACGACCGGCAGGCCCGCGCCCTCGCCCGCTCACTCGCCGATCTCGGCGTCGAGCGCGGCGACCGCGTCGCGCTCGGTGTCGGCCAATGTCCCCGAGTGGGTGATCACGTTCTGGGCGGTCGCGATTCTCGGTGCCACGCTCGTACCGCTCAACGCGTGGTGGAAGGCAGAGGAGCTGGAGTTCGGGCTCGGCGACTCGGGCGCCAAGGTCTTGATCGCCGACGCGCGGCGCCTGGCGGTCGTGGCGGATCGGCTCGCGGAGATCCCCGCGTTGGCGCACGTCTTCGAGATCGGCAGCGAGCCGTTCGCGAAGTTGCTTGCCGGTGACGATCCCGGAATGCCCGACGCGCCGATCGACGAGGACGACCTCCTCGCGATCTGTTACACGTCGGGCACGACCGGTCAGCCCAAGGGCGCGACGCTCACGCATCGGCAGACGATTGCCAACATGCAGAACATCCTCGCCTTGAACGCGGCGACGCCGACGCGCACGCCTCAACTCGACGCCGGCATGCGGCCGGCCGCGCTCCTCGTCGTGCCGTTGTTCCACGTCACCGGCTGCCTGTCGACGATGACGCTCAACTACGCGACCGGCGGGAAGCTCGTGTTGATGCCGGTGGGACGCTTCGATCCGGACGTCGCGATGCAGGTCATCGAGCGCGAGAAGGTGACGTCGATCGGCGGCGTGCCGACGGTCATGTGGCGCATTCTCGAGTCGCCGAACCTCGGCAAGTACGACCTGTCGTCTGTGAAGCGTGCGTCATATGGCGGCGCACCGGCTGCACCGGAGCTGGTCGAGCGCATCGAGCAAGTGTTCCCGCACTTGCGCAAGACGCTCAGCACTGCGTACGGCCTGACCGAGACCGCGTCGGTCGCGACGGCACATGGCGGCGACGAGTACTTCGCGCACCCGGGATCCGTGGGCCGGGCGGCACCGACGGTCGAGCTCCGCGTCGTTGATGACGCCGGTGTCGACCTGCCGGTAGGGGAGCGAGGCGAGATCTGGCTCAAGGGACCCACGCTGATGAACCGCGGCTACTGGAACCGTCCCGATGCGAACGCCGCGTCCTTCACTGATGGCTGGTTCCACACTGGCGACATCGGATACCTCGATCCCGATGGCTTCCTCTATCTCGTCGACCGCGCCAAGGACATGATCATCCGCGCCGGCGAGAACGTCTATTGCGTCGAGGTCGAGAACGTGCTGTTCGACCATCCCGATGTGATCGACGCCGCCGTCGTCGGTGTGCCGCACAAGACGTTGGGAGAAGAGGTCAAAGCGGTGGTGCAGCTCAAGGCGGGCGCGTCGGCGCACGAGGAGGAGCTGCGAGCGTTCTGTCGCGAGCACCTTGCAGACTTCAAGGTGCCCGAGTACGTCGAGATCCGCGACGAGCCACTGCCGCGCAACCCGGCCGGCAAGGTCTTGAAGAATTTGCTGCGCGGCGGAGACTCGTCGTTCGCCGCGGCCGACGATCAAGCGCTGTAGTGGCCTAGTGCTCCTGGAGTTCCACAAGTGGTGGGGGTATTCCGCCATCGGCGCCAATTTCCTCGCGGGGCGCGTACACGCTCGCGGCGTGGCGATGGCAGCGCTTCCGCACCCGATGGTTGTGGTGGCCGACGATCATCGCCGAAGCGATGATGATGGTGCAGGTCGTGCTCGGCGTGCTCTTGGTGAGCGTGCAGAACTTCAAGCCGCCGCGCTTTCACATGTTCTATGGCTTCGTCGCCTTCATCACCGTCGGCCTTCTCTACTCGTACCGCTACGTCTGGAAGGCGCGCGGTTGGCTCGAGCTCGCGTACGGGCTCGGCGGCCTGTTCATCATGGGACTCGGGATACGTGCGGTCTTGCAGGCGGCTTGAACCCCGAGTATTTCGTCGACCTCGCTGCGAAGGGCCCAGCCTTCGCGGGTGAGTATGACCCAGGTACCCCGCCGATCGGTGCAGCCATCGTGCCGGTCGACGAGGAAGCGCTCGTCGGCGCGGTCGACGAGCCGCGTCGTAGCGCCCGTAGTGATGCCGAGCCGCCACGCGATCTGGCCGATCCGCAACGGCACGCGATTGACGGGGAACGTGAGCAGCAGGCGAGCGAGCGGCAGATCAACGCCCTTGTCACGAAGCGGTTTGCGCAGCGCGGAGAGCAGCGTGCCGGCCGCCGTGAGCAGATTGGCAGCTGCCTGCGCGGGATCGTCGGGGTCGGGGGCTTGTCGTGGTTCCTCCCGGCGGAGTGGACGCTCGACGTCGTAGGGCCGGCGCCGCGGCCTCCGGGGCAGACGCCGTATCTCCGGCGCAGTGTGCTTCTCAGTTGAGGACATGCGTCGCATGTTCTCACTGACCTGAGACACCTACACCTGGAACGCCCGGACCACGACCATGCCCACCGTGTCGACCAGAATGGTGACGTGAGCGACCCGCGCCCGCACGGGCGACGCCTCCGCGTGATGTTGTTGTTCGGCGGGCAATCCGCCGAACACGACGTGTCCCGTGTGACCGCGGTCGCGGTTGCCAGGGCCCTTGACCCGCACAAGTACGAGATCGTGCCGGTTGGCATCACGACCGACGGTCACTGGCTCCTTGCGTCCGACGCCCAGCGCATGCTCGTCGAGGGCAAACGCGACGCTCTTCCGTCCGCGTTCGCGGTGCAAGGTGACCTCGTCCCCATTCCGACGATGTCGAGCCGGGGCGAGCTCGCAGTCGACGTCGTCATCCCGCTCTTGCATGGTCCATACGGCGAGGACGGCACCGTGCAGGGCCTGCTCGAGCTCGCGGGCCTTCCGTACGTCGGCGCGGGTGTGTTGGGGTCCGCGATCGGCACGGACAAGATCGCGATGAAACGCATGTTCACGGCCGCGCACCTCTTGACGCCGCGGCATCTCGCGCACCGAGACGGTCACGACATCAACGCATTCGCCACGCACGTCGAACGTGAGCTCGGCTTCCCGTGTTTCGTCAAGCCCGCGAATATGGGTTCGTCGATCGGCGTCAGCAAGGCGCGTGACCGAAGCGAGCTCGACGCCGCCCTCGCGCTCGCGCTGACGTACGACGAGTGGGTGCTGGCCGAGGAATTCGTGCGAGGCCGCGAGATCGAAGTCGCGGTGCTCGGTGACGATCCGCCCGAGGTGTCGCTGCCCGGCGAGGTGATCCCGGCCGCCGACTTCTACGACTACGCGGACAAATACGAAGACGGGAAAGTGCAGCTGATCGTGCCGGCGCCACTTCCGGACGCGGAGACTGCGGAGGTCCGTCATCTCGCCGCGCGCGCGTTCGAAGCGTGCCGCTGTGAGGCGATGGCCCGCGTCGATTTCTTCCTGCGCGACGACGGCGTGTTCGTCGTCAACGAGCTGAACACCATCCCGGGCTTCACGCCGGGCTCGATGTATCCGGTGATGTGGGAGGCCTCCGGGCTGCCCTACGCGAAGCTGCTCGACCGTCTCGTCGAGCTCGCGCTCGACCGGGACGAGCGCCGCCGCCGGCGCCGCGGCCGCCAGCGCTGACCGCGATATGTGACATTCGACACCTTCGGCGGTGTCCGGGGCCCCTCAGAGCCCACATTCCGCGGCTGAGGCGGGCGGCAAGTTCAGACGGACCCGCCAGCGGTCGACCTTTCTCTTAGTGGGCAAACCCCGATCCGGCGTGATGACGCCTTCGGGGGCGGCCCGTCGCGTCGGTGAACGTCATGGAGGTAGGCAACATCAAGCTGCTCGGTCGAGCGCCGAGGACGGTCTGGTTGACCGTTGTGATCGTCGCGGTCGCGGCGATTGGTGCGCGCGCGCTCTACGCGAGCTTCATTTCGACGGCGACCGACACTCAGCAGATCTCGACGGGCACGGTGACGATCGGCTCGAACGACACCGGCTCCGCGCTGTTCAGCCTCGCCGACATGAAACCGGCCGACAGCCCGGTCAGTCAATGCATCACCGTGACGATGACGGGCAGCCGGGACTCCACCGTGCATCTGTACGGGTCCCTGTCCGGAACGCTCGATCCATATGTGAACCTCGTCGTGACCCGGGGCACGGACTCGTCGCCGTCGTTCGCCTCCTGCACCAACTTCACGGCCGACACGACTGACTACAACGGCGACGGCGACGGGGTCGTCTACTCCGGCCTGCTGTCGAACTATCCGACGACATACGCCGGTGGCATCATCGATCCCAAGTCCGCCACGCCCGAGACCTGGTCGCACAACGAAGCTCACTCATACCAGTTCACGGTGTCGCTCGCGAACAACCCGCTGGCGCAGGGGCTCACCTCGAGCCCGACATTTACGTGGGAAGCGCGCAACCTGTGAGGCGCGCCCGCACCCTCCTCTTCCGGATCCTGCTCGGTGTCTCGTGCACGCTCGCGTTGCTGATCCTCGTGCCCGGCATGTTCGGGTATCGCACGTACACGGTGTTGAGCGGAAGCATGCGCCCGGCGATCGCGCCCGGCGACGTCGTCGTCACCGACACCGTCTCGCCGCTGCATGTGCATCCGCGAAACGTCGTGGCGTTCACCGCGCCGGGTGGGACCCGACTCGTGACGCACCGCGTGCAGTCCGTGCACGAACGCGATGGTGGTGTCGAGATCGTCACCAAGGGCGACGCCAATGCGACCGCGGAGCGCTGGTCGGTGCCCGACGATCGCGCCGTCCAGCGCGTCGTCATGCGCATCCCAAAGCTCGGGTACGCCGGGGCGTGGGTGCGCACGCCCCTCGGCGTGCTGTTGCTCGTCGTGCCCGTGTTGTGGCTCGTGGCCTCTCGGCTGCTGCGGATGCGCCGCCGCGAGGACAGCCGGCGGCGACTGCAGACGCTCTTCACTCTGGGAGCGTTGGGGCTCGCCGGCATGTCGCCGATGGCGGGGGTCTTCGCGGCGTTCACCGCGACGGTGTCGAACACGAGTAACTCGCTGGCCGCCGCGGATGACTGGACGGCACCGACGATCACGCGCGCCGTCATCGAGCGGACCGACACCGACAAAGGTGCCGGTTACGTGAAGCAGGGCGGGAACTACTACATCTACGCGCAGATCACCGACACTGGGAACCCGGCGAGCGGCGTGTCGACGGCGACTGCCGACGTTGACAACGTGACCGCGGGCCAGACGGCCGTGGCCCTCACCACCGCCGGCGGACCCTGGACGATCAACGGTCTCGCGTACAACTACCGGAGCGCATCGAAGACCGCGGACAACCCCTTGTCCGAGGGCGCGAAGTCCTACAGCGTCACAGCGGTCGACGGTGCCGCCAACAGTGCGACCAACTCGAGCCTCAGCGTGACCGTGGACAACACCGCGCCGCCGATCAGCCGAAGTGTGATTGAGGTGACCGGCGGCGGCGGCCCGGGAACCGTCTACCCGGACGACACGTACTACGTCTACGCCGAATCGGCCGACGCGTCGAGTGGGATCGACACCGTGACCGCCAACGTCGACAACGTGACGGCGGGCCAGACGGCAGTGGCGCTGTCGACGGCCGGGGGACCCTGGACCGTCGGTGGACAGTCGTACAACTACCGCAGCGCATCGAAGACGGTCGACAGCGGCCTGAGCGCGGGCTCGAAGTCGTACTCGGTCACCGCCACCGACAACGTCACGAATAGCACGACCGACTCCAGCTTCACCGTGACCGTCGCGTCCCACGACACCGACCCGCCGACGATCGATCACGCGGTGATCGAACGCACTGCTGGAAGCGGTGCCGGCTACCTCGCGCAGAACCAGGCGTACTACATCTACGCCGAGGTGACCGACGACAGCGGAGTCGCCAGCGTGACCGCCGATGTGTCGACTGTGACCGCAGGTGAGACCGCGGGTCGCGCTGTCGACCAGCGGCGGCCCGTGGACGATCGGCGGGGACTCGTACGCCTACCGAAGTGCGTCGAAGACCAGCGACAACCCGTTGGCGGAGGGCGCGAAGAGCTATGACATCGACGCGACGGACACGTTCTCCAACGACGGATCAGACACCTTCAGCGTGACCATCGACAATACGGCGCCGTCGATTTCGATCGCGACGGCGTCGACGAACAAGGCGTATCTGGATACGGGTACGAATACGTTGTATTTCAAGGGTGACACGACGGGTGACTTCACGTTGGCGGCGACGGTGACGGATGCGGCGTCGGGTGCGAAGTCGACGACGTATCCGGCGATTGCGACGACGGACTGGACCCATGGTGCGGAGACGGTGACCGGTTCGTCGCCGTATACGTCGGCGAGCTTCAGTTGGACGTCGACGACGAACGTTCCGGGCAGTTACACGGTGACCGCGGTCGACCAGGTCGGGAACTCGGTGTCCGCAACTGCGATCAGCTTCTCGAGGGACGTCACCGCCCCGTCGATCTCGATTGCGACGGCGTCGACGAATAAGGCGTATCTGGATACGGGCACGAATACGTTGTATTTCAAGGGTGACACGACCGGTGACTTCACGTTGGCGGCGACGGTGTCGGATGCGGCGTCGGGTGCGAAGTCGACGACGTATCCGGCGATTGCGACGACGGACTGGACCCATGGTGCGGAGACGGTGACCGGTTCGTCGCCGTATACGTCGGCGAGCTTCAGTTGGACGTCGACGACGAACGTTCCGGGCAGTTACACGGTGACGGCGGTCGACCAGGTCGGGAACTCGGTGTCCGCAACTGCGATCAGCTTCTCGAGGGACGTGACTGCGCCGTCGTTGACGGTGGCGACGGGTTCGACGGACGGCAAGGAGTATTTGTCGGGCACCACGTTGTACTTCAAGGGGAATACGTCGGGGAGCTTCACGTTCTCTTCGACGGTGTCGGATGGGGCGTCGGGTGTGCAGAAGACGAACTATCCGGCGACGTCGGGTGGGACCTGGTCGAACTTCACGCATTCGAACCAGGATGTGACGGGTGGTTCGCCGCACGTGTCGTCGTCGATCAGTTGGTCGTCGGTCGGGGCCGGGGACAGCTATGTCGTCACCCTCTACGACAACGTGGGGAACACCGCCACGTCGACGATCACCTTCACGAGCGACGTGACTGCGCCGTCGTTGACGGTGGCGACGGGTTCGACGGACGGCAAGGAGTATTTGTCGGGCTCCACGTTGTACTTCAAGGGGAATACGTCGGGGAGCTTCACGTTCTCTTCGACGGTGTCGGATGGGGCGTCGGGTGTGCAGAAGACGAACTATCCGGCGACGTCGGGTGGGACCTGGTCGAACTTCACGCATTCGAACCAGGATGTGACGGGTGGTTCGCCGCACGTGTCGTCGTCGATCAGTTGGTCTTCGGTCGGGGCCGGGGACAGCTATGTCGTCACCCTCTACGACAACGTGGGCAACACCGCCACGTCCACGATCACGTTCACGAGCGACGTGACTGCGCCGTCGTTGACGGTGGCGACGGGTTCGACGGACGGCAAGGAGTATTTGTCGGGCACCACGTTGTACTTCAAGGGGAATACGTCGGGGAGCTTCACGTTCTCTTCGACGGTGTCGGATGGGGCGTCGGGTGTGCAGAAGACGAACTATCCGGCGACGTCGGGTGGGACCTGGTCGAACTTCACGCATTCGAACCAGGATGTGACGGGTGGTTCGCCGCACGTGTCGTCGTCGATCAGTTGGTCGTCGGTCGGGGCCGGGGACAGCTATGTCGTCACCCTCTACGACAACGTGGGGAACACCGCCACGTCGACGATCACCTTCACGAGCGACGTGACTGCGCCGTCGTTGACGGTGGCGACGGGTTCGACGGACGGCAAGGAGTATTTGTCGGGCTCCACGTTGTACTTCAAGGGGAATACGTCGGGGAGCTTCACGTTCTCTTCGACGGTGTCGGATGGGGCGTCGGGTGTGCAGAAGACGAACTATCCGGCGACGTCGGGTGGGACCTGGTCGAACTTCACGCATTCGAACCAGGATGTGACGGGTGGTTCGCCGCACGTGTCGTCGTCGATCAGTTGGTCGTCGGTCGGGGCCGGGGACAGCTATGTCGTCACCCTCTACGACAACGTCGGGAACACCGCCACGTCGACGATCACGTTCACGAGCGACGTGACTGCGCCGTCGTTGACGGTGGCGACGGGTTCGACGGACGGCAAGGAGTATTTGTCGGGCACCACGTTGTACTTCAAGGGGAATACGTCGGGGAGCTTCACGTTCTCTTCGACGGTGTCGGATGGGGCGTCGGGTGTGCAGAAGACGAACTATCCGGCGACGTCGGGTGGGACCTGGTCGAACTTCACGCATTCGAACCAGGATGTGACGGGTGGTTCGCCGCACGTGTCGTCGTCGATCAGTTGGTCTTCGGTCGGGGCCGGGGACAGCTATGTCGTCACCCTCTACGACAACGTGGGGAACACCGCCACGTCCACGATCACGTTCACGAGCGACACGACCGCGCCGACCGCCTCTGACGTGGCGTGCGCAAACACCGGCGTGGTGCGCAAGTACGAGGTCAACGAGGTCATCACGCTCACGTTCAGCGAGGCCGTCGATCCGGCGTCGATCGCGAGCGGCTGGAACGGCTCGGCCCGAACCGTCACCGTGAAGATCACCGACCAGGCCGGCCACGACCCCGTCACGTTCTTCGACGGCGCCGGCACCGGGACCCCGCTGCCCCTCGGCAGCATCGACAACGGTAGCGGCGGCTACACGGGCCAAGACGTCACGTTTGACAGCTCGTCGATGTCGTTGAGCGGCTCAGTGCTGTCGATCACGCTCGGGGCGCCTAACCGGAACGTCACGCAGGCGGGCGGCACCTCGACTGTGGTGTGGACCCCGAGCGGGACGGTCACCGACCGTGTGGGGAACGCGATGTCGACGAGCCCGCTGTCGAAGCCGACGTCGACGATGTGCTGATGCGCGTGCTACAGGTGCACGACGGGACACGTCAGCGTGCGGGTGATGCCGTCGACCAGCTGTACCTGCGACACGACCATCCGGCCGAGCTCGTCGATCGATCCGGCTTCGGTGCGCAAGATCACGTCATACGGACCGGTGACGTCGTCGGCCTGGACGACGCCCGGCAACTTGCGGCAGGCCTCCACGACCGCCGACGCCTTGCCGACCTCGGTCTGGATGAGGATGTACGCGCTCACGCTCATGGGGCCGCTCCTGCGGGGTGATGGCGGCGGCATCGTAGCCCTGGCCTGGAATCACGGGTTCGATGCGTCCGCCGCAGCCGGAATATCCTTACGTGCTCATGACCAGCTCATCGACGCCGCCCACCACCCACGCGAAGTTGCGAGCATGGGTCGAGCAGTGGACGGCGGTCCTCCAGCCGGATCAGGTCCATTGGTGTGACGGGTCCGACGGGGAGTACGCCGAGCTGTGCCGGCGGCTGGTCGGCAGCGGAACGTTCACCGCCCTCGATCCCCGCAAGCGCCCGAACAGCTTCTACGCCCGCAGCGACCCCAGCGACGTCGCCCGCGTCGAGGACCGTACGTTCATCTGCAGCGAGCGTGAGGAGGACGCCGGGCCGACCAACAACTGGCGGGCACCCGACGAGATGCGCGCCGAACTCACGCCGCTCTACACGGGCGCGATGCGCGGCCGCACCCTGTACGTCGTCCCGTTCTCGATGGGACCGCTCGGCTCTCGTATCGCGCACATCGGCGTGGAGCTCACCGACTCTGCCTACGTCGCCGCGAGCATGCGCACGATGACGCGCATGGGGAAAGGCGCGCTCGAGGTGCTCGGCAGCGACGGAGAGTTCGTGCCGTGCGTCCACTCGGTGGGCATGCCGCTCGAGTCCGGCCGGCAGGACGTCCCGTGGCCGTGCAACACGCAGAAGTACATCGTGCACTTTCCGGAGAAGCGCGAGATCTGGTCGTATGGCTCGGGCTACGGGGGGAACGCGCTGCTCGGCAAGAAGTGCTTCGCCTTGCGCATCGCGAGCGTGATGGCGCGCGACGAGGGCTGGCTCGCCGAGCACATGCTGATCCTGAAGCTCACGAATCCGCAGGGCGAGGTGCGCTACGTCGCGGGAGCATTCCCGAGTGCGTGCGGCAAGACCAACCTCGCGATGCTCATGCCGACGTTGCCGGGCTGGAAGGCCGAGACAATTGGTGACGACATCTGCTGGATGAAGTTCGGTGGCGACGGTCGCCTCTACGCGATCAACCCGGAATACGGGATGTTCGGCGTCGCGCCCGGCACCGGTCCGGACACGAACGCCAACGCGATCGCCGCGTTGACGCGCAACACCGTGTTCACGAACGTCGCGCGCACCGACGACGGCGACGTGTGGTGGGAAGGGTTGACCAAGACGAAGCCCGCGCACCTGACCGACTGGAAGGGCAACGACTGGACGCCGGCTTCGGAGACGCCCGCCGCCCATCCGAACAGCCGGTTCACCGCGCCCCTGTCACAGGTGCCGTGCGTCGCGCCCGAGTGGGAGGACCCCGAAGGCGTGCCGATCTCGGCGATCCTTTTCGGGGGCCGGCGCCGCGGGACCGTGCCGCTCGTGACCGAGGCGTACAACTGGCGCCACGGAGTGTTCCTGGGCTCGATCATGGGATCCGAGACGACCGCGGCTGCCGCCGGCGCGGTCGGCAACTTGCGGCGAGACCCGTTCGCGATGCTGCCATTTTGTGGTTATCACATGGGCGACTACTTCGCGCATTGGATCCGCATTGGTGCATCGGCCGACGAGACAAAGCTGCCGAAATTGTTCTACGTCAACTGGTTCCGCAAGGACGCCGACGGCAAGTTCCTCTGGCCCGGCTACGGCGAGAACAGCCGTGTGCTGGCGTGGATTTTCGACCGCTCGGCCGGTCGCGCCGCGGCCAAGGACACTGCGATCGGCCGGCTCCCCGCACCCGGCAGCCTTCCGGTTGACGGCTTGGCGTTGGCGCCGGGCGCGCTCGACGACCTCGTGTCGGTCGACGAAGACGACTGGCGCGCGGAGCTCCCGCTGATCGAAGAGCACTACGCGGTCTTCGGTGATCGCCTCCCGACCGCGTTGCACGACGAGCTCGACGCGCTCGCAAAGCGTCTCACTGAACGCTGAACGTACGAATGCCCCTGTTCTTTGGAGGGCGCGTACGGGTAGGTTGCGGGCACGGCTTTGCAAACCTCGCGGGAAGATTCTGACAGCGTCGCCGACGTTCGCGCGCTTCAGCGCGCTCGTCGCCGGCGATTTTTCTGGGCCGCGACCGCGCTGCTGGCGCTCGCGGCGGGCGTCATTGCGATCTGGCCCGCCAGCGATCGGTACCGAGCGAGCGCGGTCGTGGAGGTCGGCGCCGCGAATACCCAGGGATTACCAGTCTCGACGCTCGAGTACGACGCAAAGAAGCTCAATCACGACGAGACCGTCAAGAGCATCATCGACAACGTCTTGAGCTCCGCCGTAGTGCGGGTGCACCTGACCGCGACGTCATCGAGCCTCGACGCGGCGATACGTCACGTACGCGACGCCGCCGAGAAAGTGCGCACCACGGCGGCGAGCGCCGCGACATTGCGTCCCGGCTCGCAAAGCCACGCGAAGACCACGCTCAAAGAGGCTGACGCCGCGCTCAAGGCCGAGCAAGCGAAGCTCGACACGATCAAGGGCAAGCTCGCGGAATGGCGGGCGAAGAACGGAGCAGCTGATCCTGCCGATGAGCTCAACGCCGCGGAAGACGTCTACGACGCCGCCGTCAACACGGGCAACGCGACTTCGATCAAGACCGCGTACGACGGCCTCATCGCGATCAAAGCGCTGAACACGCAGTACACCGGTCTGCAAGCCAAGGTCGCCGCGGAGACGACCGCGGTGGGCGAAGCGCAGAACACGCGCGACCAGGCTCGGTTCGCCCTCAGCCAAACACCGAAGTCGTCGACTCCCGCCGTCAACGTGTCGCCGATCCAAGAAGAGACCCTCGTCGAGGGTCGTACTGCGGGACGCCTGTCGCTCGCCGCGATCATGCTGGTGATCGCGATCGCTGCGGCCGACGCGTTGTTCCTGACCCGCGTGAAGTTCGCGGTGCCCGACCCCGACGTCCTGCTGGCGCCGGTTCCTGTCCCCGCGCCGCCACCTCGGCCCGAGCCGGTCCCGGCGTACGTGCCGGAGCCCGTCACGACCGCGGTGCCGAACCGGCGCAGGTACCCGCGCCGCCGGCGTGAACGGGTCGCGGCGTCACCACTCGATCTGCCGAACATCGAAGTGCACCTCTTGGACCGCGAGGGTGGACTGCGCGGAATACAGCTGCGCAATGCCGGGGGAGCCCCAGCGACCAACGTGCAGCACCAACAGGAGTAGTGATGAACAGACAAGCGATGCCGCGTCTGCTGGGCGCGGTCGTGGGGATCGTGGCGCTGTTGGCGGTCATGACCGCTCCGGCCATCGCGCAGACGCGCGCCACCGCGAAGCTTCGCGTGGCGCATTTCTCTCCCGACACGCCGGGTGTCGACGTGTACCTCGACGGCAAGAAGGCGGTCGGCAACATGGGGTTCCGCACGGTCACCGACTACTTGACGGTGCCGGGCGGGGACCACCAGCTCGCGCTGCGGCCGAGTGGAGCACCGGCGACGTCGAAGCCAGTGCTCAGCGGTGCTGCCACGCTCGACGGCGGCAAGGCGTACACGGTTGCGGGGCTTGGTTCGCGCGCAACGCTGCACGCCGGGGTTTTCGTCGACGACGTGCAACCACCTCCGGCCGGGCAAGCCAACGTACGCGTCGTGCAGGCGGTCGTGGGCACGAAGGCGGTCGACGTGGCGCTCGGCGGTGGCGAGCCGCCGTTTAGCGATGTCCCGTTCGGCGAGGCAACGGACTACCGGTCTCTGCCTCCGGGCAGCTATCAGATCTCGCTGAAGGACACGAGTGGTGCGTCGTTGCTGAAGCCGACCGCTGTCGAGTTCGCTCCGGGTCTCACGTACACCCTCGCCGCGATCGGCGGCGGCGACTCGCCGGAGAACATCCTTCCCGTGGTCGACGAACGCGCAGCCGCGACGATGCCCGAGGGCGGGGTGGCAACCGGCGGGGGTGGCACGGCGGTGCGCGCGCATACGCCGAACCTCGCACTTCCGTTCGTCTTCGGTGGGGCGGCGGTGCTCATCGTGGGCGGGGGGATCCTGGCACGGCGTAGGAATCGCGTCGTGTGACGCCGACCCGCGGCATCGTCATCACGTTCGTGGCCGCGGTCTTGTACCTGTCCGGCGGCCGGACGTATGAGTGGGTGCCGCGCGAGGCGCCGTTGGTGAACGCACGCGTCACCGCCACGGAAACGCACGACCCGTGGGCCGTGACACCCTCGCTTCCCGAGTATCGCCCAACGCCAATCGTGCTGCGGGTCGCTGATCCCACGCGCGTGCAGATCCCGGCGATCGGCGTCGACGCGCCCCTCGTGCGGCTCGGACTGCAGTCCGACGGCGCGATGGAGGTGCCCGCCGACTACGACACCCCGGGGTGGTACACGGGCGCGCCACGACCAGGTGAGAACGGCCCGGCCGTCATCGCCGGCCACGTCGACTCCAAGACCGGTCCGGCGGTGTTCTTCCATCTGGATGTGCTCCAGCCCGGAGACGAGGTGCACATCCCGCGCGCCGACGGGAGGCGCAGCACGTTTGTCGTCACGCGTGTCAGCCGGTTCGACAAGAAGACGTTCCCCACCGTCGACGTGTTCGGTCCGACGAGCGCGCCCGAGCTCCGGCTCTTGACGTGCGGTGGCGACTTCGACTTCCTGCACCACACCTACCGCGCCAACGTGGTCGTCTTCGCGCGTCTGCGTTAGCGTCCACGGCCGATGGGCATCATCGGTTGGATCGTCGTGGGGTTCGTGGCCGGCGCGCTGGCGCGCGCGGTTACCGGTGGCGGATGGAATCTCGGCTGCCTCGGCACGATCGTCGTCGGCATCGTGGGCGGCCTCATCGGCGGGATGCTGTTCAACCTCGCCGGCGACGAAGGCATCGGCGACTTCGGCTTACGATCGATGTTCGTCGCGTTCGTCGGCGCGGTGGTGTTGTTGCTGATCGTCGGCCTCGCGACCGGCCGCAACCGGCGCACCCGCGGGTACTAGACCTCGGCGGTCGGGAGCCCGAGATCCGGCTCGGAACCAGCGCGCACGCGCGTCGCGCGTTCGTCGCCGTCGAGCTCGAAGACCACCCGCTGGCCCTGACGCAACATGCGGAAGATCGAACCTTCGAGCGCGTTGGCTGCCAGCACGATCTCGGCCCGGTCGGTGTCGCGCACGACGATGCCCTCGCGCGTCGCCGGGTCGAACATCTTTACGGTGCCCTGCATTCTTCTTCTCCGCTCTTGGTGCTTCGCACCGGGCCGCTCGGGCCCCGGCTCGGGCGCCGCACGATACGTGCGACGCGCTCCCTCGCCTCAGGGGGACCGACGCCTAGCCCTTGACGACCTTGCCGGCCTTGAGGCACGACGTGCAGACGTTCAGTCGCTTGGGCGTGCCGTTCACGACCGCGCGCGACGCGCTGCACGTTCGGATTCCACCGCCGCTTCGTGCGTCGGTGCGAGTGGCTGAGACGCATGCCGAAGATCGGCTTCTTGCCGCACACGTCGCAAACGGATGCCATTACGAACACACCTCGGGGTAGGAAGGGTCGAGCCACGGGGAACCGAACCCGGAGAGGCTAGCACCGGTGCTCGACTAGCTACGATCAGTGCTAATGCTCACCTCGCTGTCGGCGGCCGACCTGCGCCAAGCCGTGCTGCGGTTCCGGGACGCGCTGCGCGCGCACCAAGAAGAGCTCAACCGGCTGAACGTCTATCCGGTGCCGGACGGCGACACGGGCACGAATATGGCGCTCACGCTCGAGTCCGTGAGCAGTGAGCTGGCCACCGCCAGCTCGATGAGCGAGGTGTGCCACGCGATCAGCCGCGGATCGTTGATGGGCGCGCGCGGCAACTCGGGCGTGATCACTTCGCAGATCCTGCGTGGGCTCGTCGAAGGATTCGGCACCCTGGACGCGATCGACGGCCCGGCCTTTGCGGCCGGGCTCCGCGTCGGCGCCGACGCCGCATACCAGGCGGTGATGCGCCCGGTCGAGGGCACGATCCTCACCGTCGTACGCGAGGCCGCCGAAGCGGTCGAGGCCGCGAGTGGTGGCGCGCTCGGCGAGCTGCTCGAGCGCGGCTTCGACGCCGCGTGCGTCGCGGTCGACAACACGCCCGAGCTACTTCCGGTCTTGCGTGACGCCGGCGTCGTCGATGCGGGCGGCAAGGGGTTCACGCTGCTGCTCGCCGCGCTGCTCGAAGTGGTGGCCGGGCGCCCGATCCCCGAACCGGAGATCGTCACGACACCGGCCGCGGTCTCTGCCCACCTCGCGGGCGAGGACGTCGCCGGCTTGCGCTACGAGGTCATGTATCTGCTCGACGCCGACGACGCGACGATTCCCGCGTTTCGCGATGCATGGAGCGCGATCGGTGACTCGATCGTGGTCGTCGGGGGCGACGGCCTGTGGAACTGCCACATACACACCAACAACATCGGCGGTTCGATCGAAGCCGGTCTCGATGCCGGCCGCCCTCGCAACGTCCGCGTCACCGACTTGTTCGAACAGGTCGGCGAGGAGCGCTGGGTGCACGAAGCGGAAGTAGTCGCCGACCTGACCGGTGCGGTCACAGTTACCACGGCGGTGGTCGCGGTCGGCGTCGGTGAGGGCGTGCGGAGGTTGTTGACCAGCCTCGGCGTGCAGCAGGTGATCGCAGGCGGCCAGTCGATGAATCCCTCGACGGCCCAGATTCTCGAAGCCGTGGAGGCGTGCAACGCGAACGCGGTCGTCGTACTGCCGAACAACAAGAACATCGTGGCCGTCGCGAAGCAGGTCGACGATCTCACCGAGAAGGCCGTGCAAGTGATCGCGACCCACAGCATCCCCGAAGCGCTCGCCGCGCTCGTCGAGTACGACCCCAACGCGTCGTGCGAAGCGAACGCGCAAGCGATGGACGCGGCACTCGAGCGCGTCCGCACGGGCGAAATCACCCAGGCCGTGCGCGACGCCGCAATCGACGGCGCGAACGTGCGCGCGGGCGACTGGATCGCGTTCGACGCGCGACGGGCTCGTCGCCGCGACCGCCTCACCCGCCGACGCGGTGTCCAAGCTGCTCGAGGAGCTCGTCGACGACGACAGTGAGATCATCACCGTGCTCGTCGGCAGCGACGCGCCCGCGAACGAGACGGATCGCATCCGCGAACACATCGAGTTCCGGTTCCCGCACGTCGAGGTCGAGTTCCACGACGGCGGCCAGCCGCTCTACCCGTATCTTGTCGGGGTTGAGTAATCACATCTCCTTGCGCGAGCTCGCGGGCTTGCCGGTCAGCGAGCTTGCGAGCGTGGGTCCGAAACTCGAGCCGCGCCTCGCAGACATGGGCATCGAGACGGTGCTCGACGTGCTGCAGCACTACCCCCGGCGCTGGGTCGACCGCACGAGGAAGGCGGATATCGCAACCCTCGCCGTTGGCGAGGAAGCGACCGTCTTCGCCGAGGTCCGCACGATCCGCGGCCGGCGCACGCGTCAGGGGCGTGCGCTCGTCGAGGCGGTCGTCTACGACGGCACGTCGGTGCTCAACATCACGTTCTTCAACCAGGCGTGGCGCGAGAAACAGCTGAGCGTCGGCACCGAGGCTTCCTTCTTCGGCAAGCTCGACGTGTATCGCGGCAAGCGCCAGATGACGAACCCGGTGGTCGACGTCGTCGGCCGCGCCGGCGAAGCGGACGAGAAGACCGGTGTGATCGTGCCCGTGTACCCACAGTCGGGCAAGGCCGAAGTGTTCACGTGGCAGCTGCGCAAGGTCGTCAACGAGGCACTCCGACGGTGCGCGAAACGCGGGCTCGACGATCCGCTCGACGAGGCAGTGCTCGACCGGCTCGACCTCGTGACTCGCGCTACTGCCTATCGAGGGATCCACGCACCGGATGACATGACGGAGTTGCGCGCCGCCGAACGTCGCCTGAAGTTCGACGAGTTCCTGCGCATGCAGGTGGGACTCGTCGCGCGCAAGCGCGCACTGGCGGCCGAGCAATCAGGCATCCGCCACCGGATCGACGGAACGCTCGTGGAGTCGTTCGTCGCGCAGTTGCCGTTCGCACTCACCGGCGATCAACAACGCACGATCGAGGAGATCACCCGCGACATGGCCGGCGCGGCACCGATGCACCGCCTGCTGCAGGGCGACGTCGGTTCGGGCAAGACCGTGGTCGCGCTGGCGGCCCTGCTGATCGCCGTGCAGGGTGGATATCAGGGCGCGTTCATGGCCCCGACGGAGGTGCTCGCCGAGCAGCACTACCTCGGTTCTCTGCGCATGCTCGAGGGTCTCCACGTGCCCGCCGACGGCTCGTTGCTCGCCGAACGCCCGGTGCGCGTCGAGTTGTTGACGAACCGCACGACGGCCGCCGAACGGCGCCGGATCGCGGCCGGCCTCGATGCCGGCGACGTCGACATCCTGGTCGGTACCCACGCGTTGCTGTACGGCGACGCGCAGTTCTCACGTCTCGGCCTTGCGGTCGTCGACGAACAGCACCGGTTCGGTGTCGAGCAACGTGCTTTGTTGCGGGGCAAGGGTGATGAGCCCGACGTGCTCGTGATGACCGCGACGCCGATTCCGCGCACGGCGGCGATGCTCGTGTACGGCGATCTCGACCGGTCCGAGCTGCGCGAGATGCCGCCCGGCCGTACGCCGATCGCGACGACCGTGGTCGGGCCCAGCCCGCTGGAGCACGCGGCGGCGTGGGAGCACCTCCGGGCCGAGGTGGACGCGGGGCACCAGGCCTATGTCGTGTGCCCGCTGGTGGAGGACAAGGGGAAGGTCGAGGCGAAGGCCGCGACCGCCGAGTACGAGCGCTTGCAGGCCGAAGAGCTGCGGGGCTTGCGCGTCGGTTTGATACACGGCCAGATGAAGTCCAAGGAGAAAGAGGAGATGATGGCCGCGTTCCGCGCGGGCACCGTGCAGGTGCTGGTCGCGACGACGGTCATCGAGGTCGGCGTCGACGTGGCGAACGCGACCGTCATGGTCGTGGAGGACGCCGACCGGTTCGGCCTCTCGCAGTTGCACCAGCTGCGAGGACGGGTGGGCCGGGGCACGGCGGCCTCGCACTGCTTCTTGTTCTCCGACCCGACGACACCCGAGGGCGAGGAGCGCGTGCTTGCGATGGCGGCGTCCATCGACGGCTTCGACCTCGCCGAGAAGGACTTGGAGATCCGCGGCGCGGGCGAAGTCTTCGGCGAGCGGCAGTCCGGGTTCAGCGACCTCAAGCTGGGTCGCATCCCACGTGACGAGGCAATCGTGATCGAGGCCCGGCGGGCCGCGGAAGAGATCCTCGACGACGACCCGGACCTGACCGGTCACGCCCAGTTGCGCGAGGAGGTCGAGGACCTCCTGGGCGACGACGTGGAGTTCCTGTTCAAGTCGTGAGCCGGCCGAAGGGTTTGCGCGTGATCGCGGGCACAGCTCGTGGTCGCAAGCTCGTCGCACCTCCGGGCGACCGCGTCCGGCCGACGAAGGACATGGTCCGCGAAGCCATGTTCTCGGCGCTCGACGCGCGGGGCGCGCTCGTGGACGCGAGCGTGCTCGACCTCTTCGCGGGAACCGGCGCGCTCGGGATCGAGGCGCTGTCGCGAGGCGCGGCACGCGCAGTGTTCGTGGAGCGCGAGCGGCGCCGCGCTCGACGCAATCTCCACCAACGTTGCCACGTTGCGATTCGATGACCGTGCGCGAGTCGTGACCGCCGACGTGCAACGCTTTCTCCGCACTTCGCCGCCGTCGGCGGCGCCGTTCGACCTCGCCGTCGTCGACCCGCCGTACGACATGGCCGACGAGGACGTGACCGCGTTGCTCGACGCGTTAGGGGTCCCGGGTTGGCTCGCGTCCGATGCCATTGTCAGCATCGAGCGCCCCGCACGTCACCCGATTGTCGTCCCTCTCGGGTGGCGAACCGGCTGGGAACGAGCCTTCGGCGATACGCTGCTCTCGTTCTGCTGGAGATAACAGGAGATCTGCGTGGCGATCGCCCTTTGTCCGGGCTCGTTTGACCCGGTCACACTCGGCCACCTGGACATCATCGAACGCTCGGCGCGCCACTTCGACGAAGTGATCGTCGCGGTGATGGGCAATCCACAGAAGACCCAGTCGTTGTTCACCCTCGAAGAGCGTCAGGAGATGCTCAAAGAAGGGCTGTCGCACGTCGGTAACGTGCGGATCGAATTCTTCAAGGGCCTGTTGGTCGAGTTCGCGAAAGAACATGGTGCGGACGCGATCGTCAAAGGCCTCCGGGCCGTCTCCGACTTCGACTACGAGTTGCAGATGGCGCAGATGAACCAGAAGCTCTCGGACATCGACACCTTCTTCTTGTCGACAAGCCCGCAGTACTCCTTCCTTTCGTCGAGCTTGGTGCGCGAAGTCGCGCGCTTCGGTGGTGACGTGTCGGCGATGGTGCCGAAGCACGTCAACGACCGGCTCATCGAGCGCTTCCGCGACAAGGAGAGGTAAGCGTGTTCGAGGACCAACCCGACAAGGTTCCCGACACGGCGTTGCTGTTGCACCGTCTGCAAGAGATGTTGGAGAACGCGCGGAAGCTGCCGATGTCGGCCTCGGTTTCCATCAACCGGGAAGAGTTCGGCGCGGTGCTCCAGGACGCAGTCGACGGCTTGCCTGACGAGCTGCGCGAGGCACGCTGGTTGCTCAAGGAGCGTGAGCAGGTCGTCGAGCGCGCCCAGCACGAGGCCGACCGTTTGCTCGAAGCGGCGCGCGTCCGCGCCGAGCGCATGGTGGAGAAGAACGAGCTCGTCCGTGAGGCGCGCCGCACCTCCGAGGAGATCCTCGAAGACGCCGAGCGCCAAGCGGGCGCCATGCGACACGAAGCCGAGGACTACGTCGACCGCAAGCTTGCGTCGTTCGAGGTCGTGCTCGACCGCACGATGCAAGCGGTGCAAAAGGGGCGGGCGCGCCTCCAGGTGCACACGACCCCCGACGTCCCACCCGAAGCCGAGGTCGTCGACGACGACGGCGCCTTCTTCGACCAGGACGATCTCTAGCGTTTCTATTCTAGAAGCAGCTTGCTCGTTTCTGTGTGTGCAGGTACGGTCCGCAGACGCATGGGGGAAACACATGATTCGATTGATTGGATGCGTCGCGGCCGCTGCGGCGTTGGCGCTTGGCGCTGTTGTCGCGAACGGTGCCGGCGCCGCCGCACCGAAGCACAACGCGCACGATGACAACATCGTCTGCAACACCAACAGCGCGACGTTGAGGCTCAAGCCGCCGTTGATCAACGGCGGGACTGGGTCGTTGACGACCACGTTCAACGGCAAGGTGAACGGCTGCTCGGTCACCGACGCGTCGAATGACCCCGTTTCGATCTCGATCGACGGCAGGATTACCGGCTCGATCAGCACGCCCTCGCGGGACTGCGCGAACCTCCTCGACACCGTGCCCGTCACTGGCAGGTTGACGATCGACTGGAGATCGACACCGCGGCTGGTCAACGACCACTCCGTGTACCTCCCGACGTCGCTCACCCCAGGCATCTTCGGGGCGCAGTGGGGTGGGGCGTACCCGCGCTTCGACTTCACCGGGACGACCAATCTGTCGTTCGCCGGCGGAGGAACGGCGAGCATCATCACCAACGAGGACGTCGGTGTCGTCCTTGCCGGCTGTGGGACGACGGGCGCCAAGCTGCTCCACATCGGCGTCGGCCAGATCACCCTCGGCTGAGCGATCGAGGCCCTGACGGCCTGGAAACTGCTGGTCAGCTGGTAGAATCGGTGCGTTCCGGCTGCCGCGGCGGTACATTCCCGCACAGCCCGTCCCTGCGCCCCGGGCGCCCGTGCCGATCGAGCCTGATGGCCACCTCGAACCCGTTCCGCATTCCCGTCGCCGACCTGCTCAAGCGGCATGGCGCGGCGCGCCCGGAATACGTCTCGGCCCCGTTGCCCGCGCTGAGCGCCCCCGGCGCCGAGGTGCCCCCGGACCGGCCGGTCGAGCTCGACCTCACGTTGGAGCGGGTCTCGGAGGGAATCGTCGTGCGTGGCGCCGTCCAGGCGCACTGGCAAGCAGCGTGCAGCCGTTGTCTCGCTTCGGTTGAGGGCGACGTCTCGGTGCACGTGGACGAGCTTTTCGAGAACCATCCGCTGGCCGGAGAGACCTATCTCCTCGACCACGACGTCATCGACCTCGAGCCGTTGGTTCGTGACGCCTTGTTGCTCGAGCTGCCCGTCGCGCCGCTGTGCGGCGAGGACTGTGCGGGCCTTTGTCCCGAGTGCGGAGCCGATCGCAATGTTGCGTCGTGCGACTGCACCACCGAAGAACTCGACCCCCGGTGGGCGGCCTTGCGGTCGCTCGACCTCTAGATCTCCGAGGAGCCAATCGATGGCCGTCCCGAAGCGCAAGATGAGCCGCTCGGCGACTCGTTCGCGCAAATCGGCGAACATGCGAATCGCCGCGCCGGCGCATTCGCTGTGCCCGAACTGCGGCGCGTCCCGGCTCCCGCACACCGTGTGCAGCAACTGCGGTTGGTACCGAGGCCGCCAGGTCCTCGACGTCGAGTAGCGCGAAGGGCGCGTCCTTGTCGGCCGTGATCGCGATTGACACGATGGGGGGCGACCGCGCGCCGGGTGAGATCGTCGCGGGCGCGCTTCGCGCCGTCGAGGCGTGCGACGTGGACATCCTGCTCGTCGGCCAACCGGAAGCGATTGCCGCCCATCTGCCCGGCGGTGCGCCACCGCGGCGCGTCGAGGTCCTCGCCGCGTCCGAAGTCGTCGGCATGCACGAGGATCCGGCCAATGTCGTGCGCACCCGCACCGATTCGTCACTCGTACGCGCCGCGGAAGCGGTGCGCGACGGCCGCGCGACCGCTTTGGTCGGTGCCGGGAACACGGGCGCGACGATGGCTGCCGCGCTCCTCCGCTGGGGACGCATCAAAGGCGTGCACCGACCGGCAATCGCGCTGCCGATGCCGATCATCGGCACCGACCGGATGCAGTTGCTCGTCGACGGGGGAGCGACCGTCGATCCTGACCCCGAGTGGCTCGTCGAGTGGGCGGTGCTCGCACGCGAATACGCCCGCGTGCGGCTCGGCATCGACGAGCCGACCGTCGGGTTGTTATCGAACGGCGAGGAGGCCGGGAAGGGCGACGCGCTGCGCAAGCGGGCGTTCGAGCGCTTGGCGCAGACCAAGGGCTTCGTCGGCAACGTCGAGGGTCGCGACCTCATGGCGCCGAGCGCCGATGTCGTCGTGACCGACGGGTTCACCGGCAACGTCGTGCTCAAGGCGCTCGAAGGCGCGTTGATGGGACTCGCGGGGCTCGTCTTCGGTGTCGTCGACGAGCCCGGGGCACCGTGGGCCGATGCGGCCGAAGCGCTGAAACTGCGCCTGCTCGATGCGGCGGCCGGGCTCGTACCCGACAACACCGGCGGCGGCATGCTGCTCGGCGTCAAGGGTGTGTGCGTGATCTCGCACGGCTCGTCCAGTGCGACCGCAATCGTCAACGCGGTGCGGGTTGCGCGCGACTGTGTCGACGCGGGCGTCGTCGAGCGGCTGACCGAGGCGGTGGTTGGGCGGGAAGCGGACCGGAGCACTCCAGCCGAAGGCCGCGCAGCGCAGGGAGCGGGCGGGAGAGTGCATCGTGCCTGCTGAGACGCACAGCCATCGCGGCCCGATCAGTGCCGAGGAAGTCGAGCGTCTCGTGCGCGAGCAGCTCGTCGAGATCCTCGGCGTCGACCCCGACTCCATCGCGCGCGACACCCGGCTGCGCGAGGACCTCGACGCCGACGACTTCGCGCTGATCGACGTCGTCGAAGCCGTCGAGACCGAGCTCGGCGAGCGCAGCATCGGGCTCTCGATCGACGACGACGACCTCGTGGAAATGCGCACGGTCGGCGACGCCGTGGAATGCGTGCTCTCGCGTCTGGAGCCTCCGACATGAGCGCGCTGGTGTCGTACGAGCGGCTGGCCGAGCTCGAAGCGCGTCTCGGCGTCGAGTTCACGAATCGCGAGTTGTTGCTGCGATCGCTCGCGCACCGATCGTGGTGTGCGGAGAACGGAGAGCCGGAGTCGAACGAACGGCTCGAGTTCCTCGGTGACTCCGTGCTCGGTCTCGTCGTGACGCATTACGTCTTCGAGCATTTCCCGAGCCTGCCCGAGGGCCAACTGTCGGAGGTGCGCGCCGGCGTCGTCAACGCACAGGTGCTCGCCGAGATCGCGCTCGAGCTCGACCTCGGTGCCCACCTCTTGCTCGGCAAGGGCGAGGACGCGGCGGGCGGTCGCTCGAAACAATCGATCCTTGCGGACGCGTTCGAAGCCGTCGTCGCGGCGGTGTACCTCGACCTGGGCTTCGCGATCGCGCGCGACGTCGTCCTCCGGTGCTTGCAGGACCGGATCGCGGAGGCCGCGGCCGGCCCCGGTGGCCGCGACTACAAGACCCGGCTCCAGGAGATCACCGCCGCGCGCGCCCTCGGCCGTCCGCGCTACGTCGTGCGCGACGAAGGCCCCGATCACGCCAAGCACTTCTTCGCGGCCGTCTACGTGACGGACCGCCTGTACGGAGAAGGCGAAGGACGCTCGAAGAAGCAGGCCGAACAGGCGGCAGCGTGGGTGGCGTGGACGCGTCTCCAAGACGAGACGGGCGAGCAGGGAGACGACGATGCCGGAGCTGCCTGAGGTCGAGGTGTTGCGCCGCGACCTCGACAAGGAGATCGTCGGCAAGAAGATCAAGTCGGTGGAGGTCACCGGCACGCGCTCGGTTCGCCGTCACCGCAACAAGAAGGAGTTCATCGGCCTGCTCGAAGGTCGCAAGATCACGTCGGTCCAACGGCGCGGCAAGTACCTCGTTATCCGTCTCGACGGCGCCGAGGCGCTCGTGGTTCACCTCGGCATGTCGGGCCAGCTGCTGCGTGCGAAGACCGCGCGGGAGAAGCCACCGAAACACACGCACGTCGTGATCACGTTCACCCAAGGCGGACTGTTGCGTTTCGTCGACCCACGCACGTTCGGCGAGATGTTCGTGACCAAGTACGACGACCTCGAAGAGCAGGTCGAGGAGCTCGCGCACCTCGGTCTCGATCCGCTCGAGACCGCGATGTCGTGGGACCTCTTCGGCCGGCTGCTCGCGGAGAAGAAGGCACGCCTGAAGAACCTGCTGATGGATCAGAAGTTCATCGCCGGGATCGGCAACGTGTACAGCGATGAGATCCTGTTCAACGCGGGCCTGAGGTGGGACCGCATGAGCGACTCGCTGTCGCAACAAGAGGTACGGCGCCTGTACCGCGCGATCTCCGAGACGTTGCAGGACGCGGTGAAGTACCGCGGCTCGTCACTTGCCGACGAGCAGTACGTCGACCTGTTCGGCCAGCAGGGCGAGTACCAGCACTACCACCAGGTCTACGACAAGGAAGGCGCGCCGTGTCAGCGCTGCCGCCGTCCGCTACGGCGCGCCCGTTTCTCGAACCGCTCGACGTTCTTCTGCGAGGCGTGCCAGGTGTGACCGAGCCGCCCGAAGCCGGAGGCGCGCGGGCGGTGCGGCCCGAGCGGCCCTGCAGAGCGGGCAAGCAACGTGTTCGCGTCGTGATCACGGGGCGCGTGCAGGGCGTGTTCTTTCGGGACGCGTGCCGCGAGGTGGCACGCGCCGAAGCGCTTGCGGGCTGGGTGCGCAATCGCGGGGACGGTGCCGTCGAGGCCGAGTTCGAAGGTCCGAAGCCGGCAATCGACCGCGTCGTCGCCTGGTGTCACGACGGCCCGCCGCGAGCGCGCGTCGAACACGTCGACGTGACCCCGATCCCGGAGGTCGGCGAGCGCGCGTTTCGCATCCGCTGAAGAGGGAGACGACAGCGCAGCGACCGGAGGGGAGCGGAGCGCGGAGTCGACCCAAGAAACATTTTCTTCCGCACGACGCAACCTTTGGATCGGGCTCGGCATCTCATGTGCGAAACAGCGAACCGCGCTGTGGGGGATGGGAAGGCAGAAAAATGTTCACCAAGTTCATGGGTGGCGCGGCAGTTGTCGCGGGTGTGGTGGCAATGGCAATGCCTGCGGGTGCGGCGACGACGACGCACACGACGTTCGGAAAGAATGCGCCGGCACCGGGCACCGCGACGCTCGTCGTGCGGCCGCACGGGTACCAGTCGAACATTCAGGTGAGCGGCTTGGCGCCCGGCACCTACCAGTACCGGATCGGCGTATACGAGGACAGCAACCACGACGGCGTGCCCGAGGGCGGCACGAACGTGCGCGTCTGCAAGTTCACGGTGCGCCACAGCGGCGTGTCCGAGGGCTGCCGGGGCCACGGGCGTTCGCTGCTCAAGAACTGGGGCGCATCCGAGCCGCCCGACCTCTTCACCGCCGAGCTTTCGATGGTGGTTCCGCACACCGAGGTCAATGTCGAATCTGCCAACTTCTCCTGACGGGCTGAACCGGGCGGAACCCGGGCGGGTCCGCTGCGGCGGACGACGCGCCCCCTACGATCTCGGGCGGAGAGGGGGCCCCCTTTGTTCCTCAAAGCGCTGACGCTGAAGGGCTTCAAGTCGTTCGCGGACAAGACCACGCTCGACTTCGAGCCTGGCGTCTGCGTCGTCGTCGGCCCGAACGGCTCGGGCAAGTCGAACATCGTGGACTCGGTGGCGTGGGTGCTCGGTGCACAAGGGGCCCGGGCGCTGCGCGGCGGGAAGATGGACGACGTCATCTTCGCGGGCACGGCTGATCGTCCCGCCCTCGGACGCGCCGAGGTCTCGCTCACCATCGACAACAGCGCTCACCTGCTGCCGATCGAGTTCTCCGAAGTGACGATCACCCGGATGCTGTTCCGCACCGGCGAGTCGGAGTACATGATCAACGGCGCGCCGTGCCGGTTGCTCGACATCCAAGAGCTGCTCTCCGATACCGGCATCGGCCGCCAACAGCACGTCATCGTCGGACAGGGTCAGCTCGACGCCGTGCTCAACGCTCGTCCCGAGGATCGCCGGGCGATCATCGAGGAGGCGGCGGGCATTCTCAAGTTCCGCAAGCGCAAGGAAAAGGCGGAGCGCCGGCTCGACGCCACCGAAGGCAATCTGCTGCGGCTCACCGACCTGCTCCGCGAAGTGCGCCGGCAGCTCCGGCCCCTCGAGCGTCAGGCCGACGCGGCGCGCCGGCACGACGGCATCGTGGCCGAGCTCAACGCGGTGCGCATCCATCTCGCCGGGCGTGAGATCGACCAGTTGCGCGGACGCGAGAGCAAACGATCTGATGCTCGTCGCGACCTCGCACAACAAGAACAGGATGTGCGAGTTCGGTTGCGGGCGCTCGACACCGAAGTGATCGAAGCCGAGCACGCGCTGGCGATCCCGGGTGACGACGACGTCGCCGACTTGCTGGCTCGCACCGAAGCACTTCGGGAGCGCAGCCGCGGGCTCGTCAACCTCGTGGCCGAACGCACGCGCGGACTCGAGCGTGAGCTCGCCGCCGTCGCCGACGAAGGTGTGGTCGAGTCGTTGGTCGCGGAAGCCGCGCAGCTGCGCGAGCAGCTTGCGGCGGTCGACGCCGACTTCGACGCCCTCGCGCCGACCCGGGCGGAGGTCGATGCCGCCGAGGCGCGCGTTGCCTCGCTCGTCAGCGGTCCGCCGCTCGGCGATGCCGAAGCCGCATACCAAGGCGCGCGCCGCGACGTCGACGAGCTCACCGAGCGGAACGCGAGCGTCGAGCGCGAGCTGCTCCAGACACGCGACACGCTGGCCCGCACCGATGAGGAGCGCGACGCGCTGGCGCCGGCGGCCGCGGAGGCTGACGTCGCCGAGGCCGAAGCGGGGCGGGTCCGCAACGAGATCGAGACGCAAGCCGCAGTCGCGCGCGAGCTGACGTCGGAAGGTCGGGAGCTGCGCGCCGCCGAGGACGCAGTGCAGACGGCCGACGTGGAGTGGCGCGACGCCGAGGCCGACGCGTCGCGCTCGGCGGGCGCGCGCCGAGATGCTGGCGTTGGCGCTCGACGAGGCCCACGCCGCGGCGGGCGGCGAGCACCTCGCCGACCTCGACGGTGTGCTCGGCCCGCTCGTCGACCTGCTCGAGATCGACGACGGCGTCGAGGTCGCGGTCGCGGCCGCGCTCGGTGACGCGCTCAAAGCGATCGTGGTCGACGGTGATGCTGCGGCCCGCGCCGCTGTCGAACGCTTGAAGCGCGGTGACCGCCAGGCGCTGATGCTCGTTGCCGAAGGTCGCTCGCGGGGCGTGCAGATCTCGTTCGCACCGGCGCAGACGCGCCCGCTGGGCGCGTGCGTACGCGGGTTGCGCGAGGGCCTCGATCCCGTGCTGGCGCGACTGTTCGCGCCGTTCGTGCTGGTGGACGGCGGGTGGGAGCAGGCACTCGACGTCGCGCTTGCGAACCCCGGCGTGATCGCGGTGACGCGCGAGGGCGACCGTTTCGGTGGCCCGAGCCCGTGGCGAGCAGGCCCGCCCGGCTCGTCCGTCGTCACGCCGGCCGCGCTTGCCGACGCGTCAGCGCACGCAGATGACGCGGAGGCAAAGCGCGACGCGGCGGCCGCCCAGGTCGAAGAGGCGCGGCTGCGCCTGGCCGCGGCGCGACGCGCCGAGCTGAGGGCGGCCGAGGAGGAGCGGCGGCGCCGAGCGGAGCTCGAGAACCTCGTGGCGCGCGCGGCCGAGCTTCGTCGCGACGTCGAAGTTCGCGCCGCCTCGCTCGACGAACGGCGCGCCGCACTGGTTGCGCGCCTGACCGATCTCGAAGGAGAGATCGCCTCACTGCCGGACGCCGAGGTCGCGGCCCGGGGCCGGCTCGCACAGGCGGAACAGGTGCGTGACGACGCGCGGACGCGCCGCACTGAGTACGAGCGCCTGCGGTCGCAGTCTGCGGCGCTGCGGAGGGACTTCGACATGCGCGGCGCGGCGGTCGAAGAACGACGTTCGGTACTCGGCGCGCGCCTGACCGAGGTCGAGGCGCGGCTCGCGGCGAGGCCCGACGAAGAGGCGAAGGCTCGCGCCCGACGCGGGCGGCTCGAGGACCGGCGGGGCGCGATCGCCGAGCTCACGATCCGGCTGCGCGACCGCGCGACCGAGATCGAGGCGCTCGCCGAGCGGCTTCGCACGCGTCGGCGGGAGCAGTCGGAGGCCGCACGGGAGGCGGGCCGGCGGCTCGACGGATTGCGCGTCCAGCGGGCCGAGGCGGAAAAGCAACTTGCCGAGCTGCGCGAGCGAGCGAGCCGGCTCGAGGTCGAGGAGGCCGAGATTCGGCTCCGTCTGGAGCAGGCGATCGAGAACGTTCGGCGCGAGTACGACTGCGAGCCCGACGTCGCGATCGCGGCA
Organism: uncultured Actinomycetes bacterium; assembly: GCA_963837155.1. Taxonomy (GTDB): domain Bacteria; phylum Actinomycetota; class Acidimicrobiia; order IMCC26256; family PALSA-610; genus DASQHW01. Next base: position 1,173,115 of record CAWIMB010000002.1, read on the forward strand.
CCACCCCCGGAGGTGCCCGACGGGGCGTCCCTGCCGGCCCGGGCCCGAGAGCTCGAGCGTGAGCTGCGGCTCATGGGGCCGATCAATCCGCTGGCGCTTTCCGAATACGAAGCGCTGCTCGAGCGTCACGAGTTCCTGCAACAACAGCTCGACGACGTGAAGAACACACGGCGCGAGCTGACACGCGTCATCAAGACCGTCGACGAGGAGATCGTGCGCGTCTTCGAGATCGCGTTCGCGGACGTGGCCCGCAACTTCTCCGAACTGTTCTCGATGCTTTTCCCGGGCGGTTCGGGACGCCTGGTGCTGACGAATCCCGATGACATGTTGAATACCGGCATCGAGATGGAAGCGCGTCCGTCGGGGAAGATGGTGCGGCGATTGTCGTTGCTTTCCGGTGGTGAGCGCTCGCTCGCGGCCCTCGCGTATCTCTTCGGCGTGTTCCGTGCGCGGCCGTCGCCCTTCTATTTGATGGACGAGGTCGAGGCCGCACTCGACGACGTGAACCTGCACCGGTTCCTTGATCTGCTGCACGAGTTCCGCAATGAGGCGCAGCTGCTTGTCGTCTCGCACCAGAAGCGCACGATGGAGGCGGCCGACGTGCTTTACGGCGTCTCGATGCCGCCGGGCGGTTCGAGCCGCGTCGTCAGCCAGCGGATCAGCGACCTGCAGTTCGAGGACACCTCCGCCTGAACATGCTGGCAGCCGATGCGTGCGGTCAGGAACGGCGCGCCTGGTTGTGTCATTGGGTCGGAGACTGGACCGACAATCGCACCGCGCAGGACGTCGCGCGTCACGTCTCGCCGTGGCTGAGCATCCTCCTCATCGCGCTCCTGGCCGTGGTCGCGAACCGGATCGCCCGGCGTGTGCTCAGGCGGGCCGTGCGCCGATGGGAGCAGGGCGGCCGTTTCGCGGCCGTCCGCCGGCGCACACCGCTCAGGGTTCTCGAACCGCTGACACCAACCGCGGCGGAACGGCGGCGCCAGCGCGCGGAGACGATCGGGTCCGGCCTGTCGAGCTTCGTCACGATCTTCGTGTGGATCATCGCGATCGTCTGGATGCTCGCGGTGCTCGGCGTCGAAGCCGCCACGTTGCTGACGAGCGCCGGGCTGATCGGCGTGGCGCTCGCGTTCGGCGCGCAGAACCTGTTGCGCGACCTGATCGCGGGAACGTTCATCATCTTCGAGGATCAGCTCGGCGTCGGTGACTCGGTCGACCTCGGCGTCGCGTCGGGCACCGTCGAAGAAGTGACACTGCGCCGGACGCAGCTGCGCGACCTCGAAGGCGTCGTGTGGCACGTCCCCAACGGCGAGATCCACCGCGTCGGCAACAAGTCGCAGCAGTGGTCGCGCGCGGTGATCGACGTACCGATCTCATCGCGCGTGGATCTCGGCCGCGCGCGCGAACTGATCAAGACCACGGCCGACGAGCTCACGCACGATCCCACGTGGCGGGACCGGTTGATCGAGGCGCCGGAGATCTGGGGCGTCGAGTCGTTCACCCTCGACTCGGTGACGATCCGCCTGGTCGTCAAGACCGCGCCCGGCGAACAGTTCGCAGTCGCGCGCGAGCTTCGAAGCCGGATCAGCCAAGCCCTCCGCGCCGCGGGCATTGCATTGCCGCCTGTCGCGGAAACCGATGGTCCGTCACCGGGGGCGCCTGGGTAGCCTCCGGGACGTGGCCCTCGTGATCGTCATCATCGTGGTTGCGCTGCTCCTCGTCGCGGGTAGCGCGGCGCTCGTCATCTCCCGGCGGCGCGAGCTGCCCGGCGTTGACGGCGAACCGGCGGTCGAACCGCCCACGCCCACGACAACCGCCACCGATCTCGACATCCCGACGCCGACCGTCGAAGAGCTCGAGGCGCTCCTCGAGGCGCCGGCACCGGTTCTCGAAGAGCCCGCACCCGTTCTCGAAGAGCCGGAGGTCATCGAGAAGCCGCGGCTGCGCGACCGCCTCGGTCGCACCCGGAGCGCGTTCGCAGGCGCGTTCGGGCGTGTGCGCGGCCGCAAGATCGATGACGAGACCTGGGACGAGCTCGAAGAGGCGTTGCTGCTCGCTGACGTCGGCATGAGCACCACCACTCGATTGCTCGACGCGGTGCGCTCGCGCGCCAAGGAGGAAGCAATCAGCGAGCCCGACGACCTGGTCGGTCTCATTCGCGACGAAGTCACGGCGTTGCTCGACGACGACACCACGGATCGCACGCTGCACGCGGTTCCGGGCGAGTCGAACGTGTGGGTGTTCGTCGGTGTCAACGGCGTCGGCAAGACCACAACGATCGGCAAGCTCGCGTCGCAACGCATTGTCGACGGCCACCGCGTCGTGCTGGCAGCCGCCGACACGTTCCGCGCCGCGGCCGCTGACCAGTTGCAGTTGTGGGCAGAGCGCACCGGCAGCGAGATCGTGCGTGGGCAGGAGGGTGCCGATCCCGGTTCAGTGGTGTTCGACGCGATGGCGGCCGCCGCGAGTCGTGGTGCCGACCTTGTGCTCGTAGACACTGCCGGTCGTCTGCACACGAAGGTCAACCTCATGGAAGAGCTGAAGAAGCTCCGCCGCATCGTTGACCGGACGCCGGGTGCGTGCAAGGAAGTGCTGCTGGTCATCGACGCGTCGACCGGCCAGAACGGTCTCGTGCAGGCGAAACAGTTTGCCGAAGCCGTCGACGTCACCGGCATCGTGCTCACCAAGCTTGACGGCACCGCCAAAGGCGGCATCGTCCTCGCGATCCAGTCCGAGCTCGGCATCCCGGTGAAGGTCGTCGGCGTCGGCGAGGGAGTCGGCGATCTCATCACCTTCGACCCCAAAGAGTTCGCCGCCGCTCTCTTCGAAGGCGATTCCTAGCGACGGACCAGCCGGTAGCCTGACTCTCCTGTGTTCGACGCACTGAGCGACCGCCTCGACGGAATCTTCTCCCGGGTCCGCAACCGCGGGCGCATGACCGAACGCGATGTCGACGAGGTGTCACGCGAGATTCGCGTCGCGCTCCTCGAAGCCGACGTCAACGTCCGTGTCGCGCGCACCTTTGTCAACCGTGTGAAGGAACGCGCGGTCGGCGAGGAACTGTCGAAGAGCCTCACGCCGGGCCAGCAGTTCATCAAGATCGTGCACGAGCAACTCGTCGAGACGCTCGGTGGCACGACCGGCAAGCTCACGATGAGCCCCAAGCCGCCGACGGTCGTGATGCTCGCCGGTCTCCAGGGTTCGGGAAAAACAACCGCCGCCGGCAAGCTCGCCCGCCTGTTGAAGTCGCAAGGGCTGCAACCGCTGCTCGTCGGCGCGGACCTGCAACGCCCGGCCGCGGTCGAGCAGCTGCGCGTGCTCGCGAGTCGCGTCGACGTGCCGTTCTACAGCGAGGCGACCGATCCGGTGAACGTCGCGCGCGGCGCGATCGAAGAGGCGCAGCGCCTCGGGCGCAACATCGTCATCGTCGACACCGCGGGCCGCTTGCAGATCGACACCGACCTGATGGACGAGCTGCGCGCGATCGACGCCGCGGTCGAGCCGCAGAACACGCTGCTCGTCGTCGACGCGATGACCGGCCAGGAGGCCGTCAACGTCGCCGAGGCCTTCAACGAGGCGGTCGGGCTCGACGGCGTGATCCTCACCAAGATCGACGGTGACGCGCGCGGCGGTGCCGCGCTGTCGGTGAAAGAGGTCGTCGGGAAGCCGATCCTCTTCGCCGGTACCGGCGAGAAGCTTGACGAGTTCGAGGCGTTCCACCCCGACCGGATGGCGAGTCGCATCCTCGGCATGGGCGACGTGCTGACGCTCATCGAGAAGGTCGAGTCGACGTTCGAGGAGGACGAGAAGCGCAAGGCCGAGGAGATCCTGGAGAGTGGCCGGCTCACACTCGAGGACTTCCTCGATCAGATGCAGCAGGTGAAGCGGATGGGCCCGCTGCAAAACGTGCTCGGCATGTTGCCCGGCATGCCGAAGGAGATCCGCAACGCGGAGATCGACGACAAAGAGATCGGTCGCGTCGAGGCGATCATCCGCTCGATGACTCCGGAGGAGCGACGCAAGCCCGAGCTCATCAACGGATCGCGCCGCACGCGCATTGCGAAGGGCAGCGGCACCACGACGACCGAGGTCAACAACCTGTTGAAGCAGTTCAAGCAGGTGCAACAGATGATGCGCGGCATGCCCGGCATGGCGCGCAAGATGAAAGGCAAGAAGGGCAAGAAAGGCAAGGGCGGAAAGGCAGGCGGCGGGCCGAGGTTGCCGACGGGCGGCGGTATCCCTGCGGGTTTCCCCGGCCTCCCCGAGCTCTGACCTAGACTCGCTCGCCGTTCCCTACGCAGGAGTTTTTTCCTTTGGCCGTCAAGATCCGCCTGATGCGCGTCGGCAAGAAGAAGCAGCCGACATATCGCGTCGTTGTCGCCGATGCGCGCAGTCCTCGTGACGGCCGGTTCATCGAGATCATCGGGCAGTACGCACCCCGCCAAGAGCCGTCGCTCGTCACGATCGACAGTGACCGGGCATTGCACTGGCTCCGCAACGGCGCCCAACCCACCGAGGAAGCGGCGAAATTGCTGGAGATCACCGGCGTGTGGGACGCCTACACCCAGGCGACCGGCAAAGCGCCCGCAGCCAAGCCGAAGGCCAAGACGCCCAAGGCCAAGACGGTGAAGGAAGCGCCGCCCGCCGTGGCCCCGCCTGCCGAAGCCCCCGCGGCTGCCGAAGAGGCGCCGGCGGCTGCAGCCGACGAAGCGCCGGCCGAGGAAACGGCCGAATCGTGAGCGACATGGACGACGACGGCTTCGAGGACGACGACGAGTTCGAGGACGACGACGATGATGAGGTCGGCGCCGTTGGCAACCGTGTCGTCGGTGCGCGAGCGCGCACCGCGGTCGAACACATTGCCCGTCACCTCGTCGACGACCCGGATGGCGTGTTCGTCGACGCCAACGAACGCCGTGACACCGTCGCGTTGCTGATCCATGCCAGCCCGGGCGACCTGGGCCGCATCATCGGCAAGCGCGGACGCGTCATCCAGGCGATGCGTCAGCTCGCGCGGGCGTCCGGATCGACCGAAGGCATACGCGTCACCGTGGACGTCGCGGAGTAGCGCTTGCGGCTCGAAGTCGGGCGCATCGGTCGCGCGCACGGCTTGCAGGGCGAGGTGAGCGTCACGCCGATCAGCAATCGTCCCGAGCGGTTCGAAGCCGGTTCCGTGCTGTTCGTCGGCGACCGTACGTTGCGCATCGTTTCCTCGCGCCCTCATCAAGATCGTTGGCTCGTGCGCTTCGAAGGAATCGACGACCGTGACAGCGCCGAAGCCCTCCGAAACCTCGTGCTCGTCGGCGACGCGCTCCCAGAGATGCCCGAAGATCAGCTCTGGGTCCACGAGCTGATCGGCGCCGAGGTACGCGACCGAACTGGCCACGAGCTGGGGCACGTTGTCGCCGTCGAGGCGAACCCCGCCCACGACCTCCTGGTACTCGAGAACGGCGCGCTCGTTCCCATGGTGTTCGTGGTGTCGAACGAAGCCGGCACCGTCGTGATCGACCCGCCCGAGGGATTGTTCGACCTGTGACATTCAGGGTCAATGTGTTCACGATCTTCCCCGAATACCTCGAGACGCCGTTGGGCATTTCGATCGTCGGGCACGCACGCGAGTCGGGACTGCTCGATGTCCGGCTGCACGACCCGCGCGAGGTGACAACCGACCGGCATCGCAGCGTCGATGACGAGCCGTTTGGCGGCGGCGCGGGCATGGTGATGATGCCGGGGCCACTCTTCGATGCCGTCGAGGCCGCGCAACCGCCGCGGCCGTTGTTCCTGCTGTCGGCGAGCGGCCGGCGCTTCGACCACGACGTCGCCCGAGAACTCGCCGGCGGCGACGGCTTTTCGCTGATCTGCGGGCGGTACGAAGGCGTCGATCAGCGCGTCGCCGACCATCTCTGCGACGGCGAGTTGTCCGTCGGGGATTTCGTGTTGGCCGGCGGCGAAGCGGCGGCACTCGTGGTCATCGAGGCGGTGGTGCGGCTCCGCACCGGAGTGCTCGGGAACGACGCGTCCGCTGCCGACGAGTCGTTCGCCGACGGTCTCCTCGAGTATCCGCAGTACACCCGGCCGGCGACCTTCCGGGAGTGGCAGGTCCCTGAGGTCCTGCGGTCGGGTGACCACGCCCGCATCGCCCGCTGGCGACGAGCGCAGGCGTTGCGGCGCACGGCCGCCCGCCGCCCGGACCTCCTCGGGCCGGTGCCGACCGGGGAGGAACAGGCGCTGCTCGACGAGTTCCCCGACGACTCGGCACCCGGCTAGCATCTCCCGTCTGCCGTCCCCCGGGAGTCAGCAATGAACCGCACCGACCTCGTCGACCGCGCCCAGCTGCGCGACGACATCCCCGACTTCGGGCCGGGCGACACCCTGAAGGTCCACGTCCGCGTGGTCGAGGGCAACCGACAGCGGGTCCAGATGTTCCAAGGGGTCGTCATCCGGCGCCAGGGCAGCGGGGCCCGGGAGACCTTCACCGTGCGCAAGGTGAGCTTCGGGGTGGGGGTCGAGCGCACCTTCCCCGTGCACTCTCCGATCATCGCCCGGATCGAAGTGATCACCCGGGGTGACGTACGGCGCGCAAAGCTTTACTACCTCCGCGACCGCATTGGAAAGCGAGCGAAGATCAAGGAAAAGCGCACCTGACCAGGAGTTTCGCGCTGAAAACGGTGCTCGGGAACGGCCGAGCCTGACCCCCGGCGGTCGTAGACTGGGGCGGTGAGCGCCGAGGACCTGGAGCGATACGAGACCGAAATCGAGCTCCAGCTGTATCGCGAGTATCGCGACGTGCTCCCGATGTTCCAGTTCGTCGTCGAGACCGAACGTCGCTTCTATTTGGCGAACGACGTCAAGCTCGATGTGAAGACCGAGAACGGCCGGACGTATTTCGATTTGGTGTTGCGCGACGCGTGGGTGTGGGACATGTACCGGCCGACGCGCTTCGTCGCCGACGTACACGTGGTGACGTTCAAAGACGTGAACGTCGAGGAGCTTCCCGGCAAGGACCTCTAGCCCACAAGGGGAGAGCTTTGGACACCCGGCGCATCGTGGGGGACGCCGGTGAAGATGCCGTTGCCGCGTGGTACGAAGCCGCGGGCTATTCGATCGTTGCCCGCAACTGGCGCGTCCGCGAAGGCGAGCTCGACGTCATCGCACGCCGCGGCTCGGTGCTGGTGTTCTGCGAGGTGAAGACGCGTCGCGGGAGTGCCTTCGGTTCGCCGGCTGAAGCGGTGACCGCGCGCAAGCAGGCGCGCATTCGAGGGCTCGCCGCGCGCTGGTTGGCCGCAAATCGCGTGCACGCCGACGTGCTGCGATTCGACGTGGCTTCGGTACATCCCGGCGGCCGCGGCTGGACCGTCGACGTCATCGAGGCCGCTTTCTAGCGCACGCCGCGCGAAACCAGCAGCCCGTGTGCCAGTGCCGGCGATCCGCGGGCGCAGCGCGGGGCACGACGACCTCGTGCCCCTCGCCCGCGCGAATCTCGTGGTCGCACCCCGGACAGCGGTACTCCTTCACGGCCTCGTACGGCTGGACGTGGCGCACCTGAATGTCGTCGACGTCGTCGAACATGGTCCCCGGTACGGTACCGAGCCGTGACGGATGGACTGGTCGTGGAACGAACCGACGGGATCGTGACCCTCACGATCGACCGGCCGCAGCGGAAGAACGCGATCACCGGCGACATGTGGGTGGGGCTGAGCGAGTTCTTCGGTGATCTTGCGAGCCGCCGTGACGACCGTGTGCTCGTGATCACCGGCGCGGGTGACGCGTTCTGCTCGGGCGCCGACCTTTCGGCCGCCGCGGGCGGCGAGGCACCGTCGGGCGCGGGAACTTCGATGGCGTCGATGCGCATCGTCGGGCGAGCGGCCCTGCGGCTGCACGAACTCCCGATCCCCACGATCGCGGCCGTGAACGGCGTCGCCGCCGGTGCCGGATGCAACCTCGCGCTCGGCTGCGACCTCATCATCGCGTCTGACCGTGCCCGCTTCACCGAGATCTTCGCCAAGCGCGGACTCGCACTGGACTTCGGCGGTTCGTGGTTGTTGCCCCGCCTCGTCGGCCTTCACCGCGCCAAGGAGCTCGCATTCCTCGCGGACATCATCGACGCGGCCGAGGCCGAGCGCATCGGCCTCGTCAATCGCGTCGTTCCGCACGACCAGCTTGCCGATGAAGTCGCCACGCTCGCGGCCCGTCTCACCGATCTGCCGCCCCTTCAGCTCGCGGTCATCAAGCGGCAGCTGAACGACGGACTGAATCGGTCGATGGCCGAGGCGATCGAGTTCGAAGATGTCGCGCAGTCGCTGATGTTCTCGTCCCGCGACACCGCCGAGGCCGTGCTCGCGTTCATGGAGAAACGCGAGCCGCGCTTCACCGGCGAATAGCGGGCTCCCGTACGCGCCGCACCCACGCCCCGTGCCACTCCCATACCGCCTCACAGGCGGGGCAGGTCACCAGCAGCGAACCGCCCGAACAGATCTCTGCCTCCAGCAGGGCTCCGTCGTGGGGGCAATGAGTCATCTCCACGACATCTCGCTCGGCCCGTTCTCGGGGGACTTGATGTTCTCAGGGCCACCACATGCCGCGGCGCCGCTGCAGACGGCCGGTGCGCTCGAGCTCCCGCAGCGCGGTGCCGAGACGTTCGGCGGGAAGCCGGCAACGCCGTTCGATCTCGTCGATCGTTGCGCCGTCGCCCGCCAACGCGCGCAGCACGGCTCGTTGGTCGCGGTCGGTCGGCGGCTTCGGCGCCGGTATCCACCCTCCGGGGAGCGTGCCGCCCTGACCGATCGCGAAGAGCATGTCGCCCGGATCGAGCAGCGGCTTCGCGCCCTCGAGCAACAGCGCGTTGCATCCGGCCGCGGCGGGGTTACGGCGCGAGCCGGGAAGCGCCCACACGTCACGCGAGTAATCGATGCCGATCCTCGCCGTGATCGTCGCTCCGCCGGTGCGGCCCGCTTCGACCACGACGATGCCTTGCGCGAGCGCGGCGATGATCCGATTGCGGATCGGGAACCGCCACGGCAGCGGTTGCGTGCCGTAGGGATGCTCGCCGACGATCAGCCCCTGTGCGCGCACGCGTTCGTACAGGCGAGCGTGTCGGCGGGGGTACACCACGTCGAGGCCGGTCGCGACGACGCCGACGGTGAGCCCGCCTGCGTCGAGCGCACCCTCGTGCGCGGCTGCGTCGATCCCGATCGCGAGCCCGCTGACCACTGTGATGCCGGCGCGGGCGCAGAACGCGCCCAGCTCGTGTGCATCGACGATGCCTGCCGGCGTCGCCGCGCGCGTGCCCACAATCGCAATGCGAGGGGCATCGAATGCGTCGGGCCGGTCGCCTTCTCCGAGCAGGACCTCTGGCATGCGCGCGTCCGCGGACACGTCGAGCCAGTCCGCGTCGCGAATCGGGAAATCGTCGTCCGCCCGACGCCATCGATGCGTCCGGCGGCTCACCACAGGTCCTCCCGCAGGTAGACCGCCCGGTCGATGTCGGGCACCGTGATGTCGGCTCGGTCGGCGAGATCGGCGACCGTGCGTGCCACCCGGCGGATACGCGCCGCGCCCCGGCCGGTCAGCCGGCGTGTCTCGCACCACGCATGCCACGCGGCGCGAGCATCGGGCGGCAGCGCCACGTACCGGTCGAGCGCACCGGCAGGGACGTGGCCGTTGCGGCGCCAGGGGGTGCCGCACAAACGCGCCCGTTGTCGGTCGACGGCGGCGGCGACCCGCGCTGCGGCATCGGCCGAGAACTCGCCCCGCGTGCTGCCCGCCGCCTGGATCTCGAGCCGGACGTCGAAGCGGTCGAGCAGCGGTGCCGACAATCGCCGTGCGTATCGGGCCCGCTGGGCGTCGTTGCAACGGCATTGCTCGGATGTCCGTCCGCACGGGCACGGGTTCGCGCACGCGACCAGCAAGAAGTCCGCGGGGAACGTCGTCGTGCCCGACGCCCGGCTGATGCGCACGACGCGTTCCTCGAGCGGTTGGCGCAGCGACTCGAGCACTGAGACCGGAAACTCCGGCAGCTCGTCGAGAAAGAGTGATCCACGGTGCGCGAGCGTGATTTCGCCGGGCCGGGGCCGGGGGCTGCCACCGCCGATCAACGACACGGCCGACGCGCTGTGATGCGGCGCCCGGAACGGCGGGTCGGTGCGTAGTGCCGAGCCGCGCCCGCTGCCGGCAGCCGAGTGGACCTTGGCGACCTCGAGCGCTTCTTCGGGCAGCAGCGGAGCCATGATCGTCGGCAGGCGGCGGGCGAGCATCGTCTTGCCGACGCCGGGTGGTCCGACGAACAGTGCGTGATGCGCGCCCGCAGCCGCGACCGACAAGGCGTGGCGCGCCGGCTCGAGGCCGCGCACGTCGATGAGGTCGAGCGGTTCGTCGGTATCGGCGGGATCGGGCAGCAGCGGCGGGGGATCGGGCGGATCCGGCCACGGCACCTCGCCCTTCAGGCACTCGTGCAGCTCCCCGAGACTGCGGGCGACGCGCACATGCGCACCTGGCACGAGCGCGGCCTCGTGCGCGTTTGCGGCCGGCACGATCACGTGCGACACGCCCGTCTGCACCAGCGCGTGCACGATGCCGAGGGCACCCACCACCGGCCGGACCCGGCCGTCGAGCCCGAGCTCGCCCAGCACCGCGACGTCGTCGAGTGCGCCGGCCGGGAGCTCGTCGGCGGCGGCCAGGATCCCGAGGGCGATCGCGAGCTCGAGCCCGGCACCCGACTTGCGGACTGCGGCGGGCGCCAGATTTACCGTCACCCGGGTCTGCGGGTAGGCGAGGTTCGACGAGAGCAGCGCGGCCCGGACCCGTTCCCGGCTCTCCCGGCCGGCCGCGTCGGGCAGGCCGACGACCGTGTAGCCGGGAAGGCCCCGGGAGACGCACACCTCTACCCGGACCAGGCGGCCGTCGACGCCCTCGAGCACCGCACTGCGAACCGAAGCGAGCATTTCCCAACCTCCTCGAAAAACCTCTTCGAGCAGGTCGTTGACCGCGACCACGACGGCGAACCCGACCCTACGCAGGGGGTGAGACATGGACGCACGAGGCCGTGAGCGAAGCGACCGAAAGGGAGCGCAGTGAACTGGCGGGAGCAGCGAGCGTCCGCGGGCCGGGTATCCCGGCCCGCAGCGAGTGCGACCCAGAGACATGGTTCGAGGGCTTCCCCAGGGGCAGTAGCGTTGGCGCCCGTGCCGCATGACCCCAGCGGTTTCGAGGCGTCGCTCACGGCCCTCAGCGAACACACCCGGCACGCGTATGCGCACGACGCGCGGGAGTTCGTCGCGTGGTGCGAGCGGGGTGGCTGCCCCGACCCGGCGGCCCTCGACCACCGGGTCGTCCGCCGCTACCTGGCGTACCTTCAGACCCGAGGGTTCGCCCGCCCGACGGTCGCCCGCAAGGCCGCGGCGGTGCGTTCCTATGCCCGATTCTTGCGGCGCCGGGGCGTGTTGCACCGGGATGTCGCGGCCGCGATTCAGGCCCCCAAGGAGCCCCGCCGCCTGCCCCGCATGCCGAAACCGGGCGAGACGGGCGCCCTGCTCGACGGCATCGAGGACGCAGACGTCCCGGATGCCGCGCGCGCTCCGTGACGCCGCGATCCTCGAGCTGTTGTACGGCGCAGGCCTGCGCGTGAGCGAATGCTGCGGCCTGGACGTCGGCGACATCGACCAGCGGCGGGCAACCGTGACCGTGCTCGGCAAAGGCGCCAAGGTGCGGCGGCTCCCTCTGGGAAAACCCGCCCTGGCTGCGGTTGAGCGGTACGTCACGGAAGGACGTTCGACCCTTCTTGCACCGGAGGGGGCGGCCGATGCTCTCTTCGTGAACTCCCGCGGCCGCCGCATGACGCCACGCGACGTCCGCCGGGTCCTCCAGCGGCATCCGCTGCCCGACGGGCGGGTCCTCCATCCTCACTCTCTGCGGCATGCGTACGCCACGCACCTGCTCGAGGGCGGCGCCGATCTCAGAGCTGTTCAGGAGCTGCTCGGACACGCCGATGTGGGAACGACGCAGATTTACACTCACGTCACCCGTGAGCGACTTCGATCTGTGTATTCACGGACGCATCCAAGGGCCTAGGGACGGGGCAAAGACGTGGACGAGTCCGCCGCGGACATCGCGGAGCTCTGGCGGGACTACAAGGATGGCGGCACGCTCGACGCGCGCGAGCGTTTGATCCTCCATTACTCGCCGCTCGTGAAGTTCGTCGCCGGCCGCGTCGCCGCTGGGCTCCCGCAGAACATCGAGCAGTCCGACCTCGTCAGCTACGGGATCTTCGGGCTCATCGACGCCATCGACAAGTTCGATCCCGGCCGCGGCTACAAGTTCGAGACGTACGCGATCTCCCGCATCAAGGGCGCGATCATCGACGAGCTGCGCTCGATCGACTGGGTGCCGCGGTCCGTGCGGGCGAAGGCCCGGGCGATCGAGCGGGCGTACTCCAAGCTCGAGAACGAGCTCCGCCGCAGCCCCGACGACAAAGAAGTAGCGGCCGAACTGGGCGTGACCGAGGACGAGCTGGCGACGACGCTCGGCCAGATCAGCTTTGTCGGCGTCGTTGCGCTCGACGAGCTGCTGTCAGCAGGCTCGGAACGGGGGAGCGGCGCGACCGTCGGCGACACGATTGCGGGTGGCGGCCACGATCCCGTCGAGGCGTTCGAGTCCGAAGAGATGCGCCAGGTGCTCGCCGACGCGATCAACCGCATGCCCGACCGCGAGCGCCTCGTGCTCACGCTCTACTACTACGAGGGCCTGACGCTCGCCGAGATCGGCAACGTGCTCGGGGTCACCGAGAGCCGCGTCTGCCAGATCCACACCAAGGCGATCTTCCAGCTCCGCTCCCGCCTGAGCGAGCCGTTGCCCGAACGAGGCATCGTCACCTAAGAGACTGCTGAGTAATCCGGGTCGCGGTGCTCGCGATCAGGCTGGTGCTCGTTCAGACTGCGGGTGTGCAGGGATCGAGCGATCCGAATCGTGAGTTGTTGGACGCGGCGGCGTTGTGCGGGCATTTGGTGCCAGCAGGGTCGGTGCACACGTTCTTGGCTGAGCATCGGCGACGGTTGTTCACCGACGAGATGTTCAGGGATCTGTTTGCGTCGGGTCGGGGTCGGCCGTCGGTGCCCGCGGATGTGATCGCGACGGTGATGGTGCTTCAGGCGTTGGAGGGCTTGTCGGATCGTGACGCGATCGGCCAGTTGCGCACGAATATTTCTTGGAAGGTCGCGGCCGGGGTGTCGTTGGCTGATGAGGGCTTCCATCCGACGGTGTTGACGTTGTGGCGGAACCGGTTGCGTGAGAGCGATCGGCCGGAACGGATCTTCGACGCGGTCCGTGCGGTGGTGGCCGAGACGGGGGTGCTGGCGGGCAAGACGCGCCGGGCGCTCGATTCGACGGTGTTGGATGATGCGGTGATCCGCCAGGACGCGATCATGCAGTTGGTCGCGCAGATCCGTCGGGTGCGGCGGCTGGTGCCCGAAGCGAAGGCGCTCACGCTCACCGGCCACGATTACGACAACGATCCGGGCAAGCCTGCGTGCGCGTGGGACGACCGAGCGGCGATCGACGCGGTCGTCACCGCGCTGGTGAACGACGCGCTCACAGTCCTCGACGTCGTGGACGGCATCGAGCTCGACGGACAACAAGCCGAGGCGGTCGGTCTCCTCGCATTGGTTGCCGGTCAGGACGTGGAACCTGGCGACGGTGATGGGACCTGGCGGATCGCAGCGCGCACGGCACCGGACCGGATGGTGTCGGTCGTTGATCCCGAGTCACGCCATGTGCACAAGACGAACCACAACTACCGCGACGGCTTCAAAGCCCACATCGCGGTCGAGCCCGAAACGGGGATCGTGACCGCGTGTGACCTCACGGCCGGCAACGTCGGCGACGCCCAAGCCGCTTCTGAGCTTCTTGCGTCCGAGACCGAGCAGCTCGAGGTGCTCGCCGATTCCGCCTACGGCGCCGGCGAGTTACGGGCCACGCTGGCCGCGGCCGAACATACGGCCCAGATCAAGCCGATCCCGTTGCGGGGTCACATCGAGGGTGGGTTCACGATCGACGACTTCACGATCGATCTCGACGCCCGCACGGTGACCTGCCCAGCTGGTGTGACCGTGGCGATCACCGCGAAACGCAACGCGACGTTCGGTGTCAAATGTGGCGGCTGTGCGCTCAGGGAACGCTGCACCTGCGCCGCCGACGGCAAGAAACTCAAGATCCATGAGCACCACGCGCTGCTCGCCGCCGCACGCGCACACGCCCACACCGACGAGTTCATCGAGAGCTACCGACAGCATCGGCCGATGGTCGAACGCACCATCGCATGGCTCGTCGCCCGTGGTCATCGCAAAGTGCGATTCCGCGGAATCGCGCGTAACCGCATCGGCTTCGCGCACCGCTGCGCCGCGGTCAATCTCCGACGTCTCTTGAACCTCGGCCTCGCGCACGACGACAACCACTGGGTGCTCGCGACCTGAACGCCGATGGGTCCCGGCAGGCAATGAGGGGCGTCTCTACGGCCAAGAGCCATCCAGCGCCGCCAGCTCACACCCTTCCACGCCAGCTGTTCGGATCGGCCATCCCGGACCCACCGACCCGAACCAACGCTACGGCCCGACACCCTCCCGCAGAAGCGCCTTGCTCAGCAGTCTCCTAAGCGGTGTCGCCGCGGTGCGCTAGGTTCACCGCACTTCTCCCTGACCTTCCCCGTTGATGTTCCGCGCTCCCGGGGAGGTTGTCCGTGCGACGTGTCGTGTTCGTTGTCATCTTCATTGCGTTCTTGGCACCAGCCCACGCGTCCGCGGACGCGTGGGTGCGTCCGGTCGATGGGCCGGTCGTCACACCGTTCGCACCGCCGTTGACGCGCTACGGACCGGGGCAGGTCGGCGTGCACCTGCGCGCCGCCCCCGGCACGTTCGTACGCGCTGCCGGCGACGGGGTCGTCACGTTCGCGGGCAAGGTCGCGTACTCGCAACACATCGTCGTCCGTCATGGGAACGGCTGGCGCACGACGTACTCGTTCGTCGCGTCCATACGCGTGCACAAGGGCGAGCACGTACGCGAGGGCGAGGTGATCGGCACGACCGGCGGACGCGGTCCCGACCACGACGGCACGGTGCTTCATTTCGGGCTTCGCATCGGCGACTCCTACGTCGACCCGATGCAGTTGTTCGGCGAGGGCGACCTGACGACCCGGGTCCACCTCGCGCCGGTCGACCGCACGTGAACTACGCAATTCGCCCAGCCTTGGCATCAGGGTCGACCGCTACAATGGCCGCGATTCCCGGGACGATCCCGGGTCTCGCACGCACACACACCCCGCTGCTCGCGGATCCCAAGGTGGCTTCGACGGCTCGTCCGATCGATGCTCGCGCGAGTGGTTGACGGAACCGAGGGAGGCGCGGCCGTGGCCGTCGTGAGTATGAAACAGCTGTTGGAGGCCGGAGTGCACTTCGGCCACCAAACCCGGCGCTGGAACCCGAAGATGAAGCGATTCATCTTCGGCGAGCGCAACGGGATCTACATCGTCGACCTGCACCAGACGCTCGACCGAATCGACGGCGCGTATCGCTTCGTGCGTGACACCGTCGCCAACGGCGGCACCGTGCTGTTTGTCGGTACGAAGAAGCAGGCCCAAGAGCCGGTCGAACGCCAGGCGGCCGCGTGTGGCATGCCGTACGTCAACTTCCGCTGGCTCGGCGGCATGCTGACGAACTTCCAGACGGTGCACTCGCGCGTTGCCAAGCTGCGCGAGCTGCAGCGCACCGTCGACTCCGGTGACATCGATCAGATGCCAAAGAAGGAAGGCCTCAAGATTCGCCGCGACCTTGCCAAGCTCGAGCGCAACCTCGGCGGCATCAAGAACCTGGAGAAGATCCCGAGCGCGGTGTTCATCATCGATACCAAGAAGGAACACATCGCGGTCACCGAGGCCAATCGCTTGCACATCCCGGTCGTCGCGGTCGTCGACACGAACTGCGACCCCGACATCATCGACTACGTCATCCCGGGCAATGACGACGCGATCCGCTCCGCCCAGCTGATGTGCCGCGTGATCTCCGACGCGGTGAACGAGGGGCGCGAGCTGGGGCGCCGGCGCGGTTCCCGCGCGGAACGCGCGCGGACGACGCGGTGGTGCAACCGGCCGAGCCGCCCAAGGCGCCGCAGCGCACGCCCGAGGAACAGGCGAAGTTCGAGGCCGACCAGGCCGCGGCTGCACGCGCCGCCAAGGCCGCGCAGCAAGAGCGCGAGGCGCGTCTCGAGGAGCAGCGGCGCGCGGCGAAGACCGGGCCGGACAGCCCGCTCGAGCCGGCGACCGAGGCGACGCTCCAGGCGGCGGCTGCTACCCCCACCGACGTAGACGAAACACTCCCCGAGGCAAGTGAGACAGGCAATGGCTGAGATCTCGGCAAAGGACGTCGCGGCGCTGCGCAAGTCCACCGGCGCCGGGATGATGGATTGCAAGAAGGCGCTCATGGAGAACGACGGCGACTTCGACCGCGCCAAGGACTGGCTGCGCGAGAAGGGCATTGCCGGCGCCGCCAAGCGCGCGGGACGCGACGCCGACCAAGGTGCCGTCGAAGTGATCGTGCAGGGCCCGGTTGGTGCGCTCGTCGAGCTGAACTGCGAGACCGACTTCGTCGCCAAGGGCGACGTCTTCAAACGCGCGCTGACGGATCTCACGAAGCTCGTGGTCGAGCAGGGCGACGGCGACGTCGGGGCGAAAACGATCGAGGGCCAGAGCGTCGATGAGTTCGTCAAGGGATTGTCGGGATCGCTCGGCGAGAAGATCGAGCTTGGCCGCGTGCACCGCTTCGAGGCCACCGACGGTCTCCTCGACGGCTACAAGCACGTCCAGAACGAGCGGGGCACGGTCGGCGTGCTCGTCGAGATGGCCGGGGTCGACGCCGGCGACGCCAAGGCCCGTGAGGTCGCCCACGACATCGCCTTGCACATCGCGAGCGCGGCTCCCCGCTACGTCACGCGCGACGACGTGCCGAAGGACGAGGTCGAGCGCGAACGCGGCGTTCTCGAGGCCCAGACCCACGAAGAGGGCAAGCCCGAGCAGGCGTGGCCCAAGATCATCGAGGGCAAGCTCAACGGGTTCTTCAAGACGGTCGCGTTGGTCGAGCAGCCCTTCGTCAAGGACAACAAGCAGACGATCGACGCCCTCGTGAAGACACTCGGTCCGAACGCGAGCGTGCGCCGCTTCGCGCGTGTGAAGATCGGCGAGGAATAGGCCGCAGGACCAGAAAGGGGAGCTGCCGATGACAGGGAGCCGGTACCGGCGAGTGGTGCTCAAGCTCTCGGGTGAGGCGTTCGCCGACCGTTCGACCGGTTATGGCATCGACTCCGACGTCGTGCAGCGGATTGCCGAAGAGGTCACCAAGGCACGCGCCGATCTCGGCGTCGAGATCGCGATCGTCGTCGGGGGCGGCAACATCTTCCGGGGTCTCACCGCGTCGACGCGGGGCATGGACCGCGCCACCGCGGACTACATGGGGATGCTCGCAACGGTGATCAACGCGCTCGCCCTTCAGGATGCGCTCGAACAGCTCGGCCAGCCGACGCGGGTACAGACTGCGATCACGATGTCGCAAGTCGCCGAGCCGTACATCCCCTTGCGTGCGATCCGCCACCTCGAAAAGGGCCGCCTCGTGATCTTCGCGGCCGGCACCGGGAACCCGTACTTCACCACTGACACGACCGCGGCGTTGCGCGCCGCCGAGGTCGGCGCGGAGGCGGTGCTGAAGGGCACCCACTCTGGTGTCGACGGCGTGTACAGCGCCGACCCCCGCACGAATCCGGATGCGGTGAAGCTCGAGACCCTCAGCCACTTCGAGGTGCTGAGCCGCGGACTGCAAGTGATGGACTCGACTGCGATCACGTTCTGCATGGACAACTCGCTGCCGATCATCGTCTTCGACGTGACGCAGTCCGGCAACATCATCAAGGCGCTGACGGGTGAGCCGATCGGCACGCTGGTCAGCTCGCGGGAGGGCACGTGACGCACCCCAAGGTCGACGAAGCACGCGACAAGATGCACAAAGCCGTGCTCCACTTACAGGATGAGTTCGGCGCGATTCGTACCGGCCGGGCGTCGCCCACGCTCGTCGAGAAGCTGAAGGTCGACTACTACGGCAGCGAGGTGCCGTTGCAGCAGCTCGCCGGGGTCACGGTGCCCGAAGCTCGGGTGCTGGTCATCGCGCCGTACGACAAAGGCGCGATGAAGGCGATCGAGAAGGCGATTCAGGCGAGCGACCTCGGTGTGAACCCGAGCAACGACGGCACGATCATCCGGGTCACGTTCCCCGAGCTCACCGGCGAGCGCCGCAAGAGCCTCGTGAAGGTCGTGAAGAAGCAGGCGGAGGAAGGCCGGGTCGCGGTTCGCAACGTGCGCCGGCATATTCGCCAGGATCTGGAGCGTGACAGCGAGATCTCCGAGGACGAAGTGAGCCGCTTGGAGAAAGAGCTGGAGAAGCTGACCCACGACGTGGTCGCGGAGATCGACACGATGGTCGGCCACAAGGAAAAGGAACTCCTCGAGGACTAGGGCGTGGGGGCGGCGAGCGGAGCGGCCCGGAGGGAGACGCAGGCGTAGCCGACCGGAGGGGAGGCGCAGCCCAAGTCGACCAATGAGAGGGGTGCGCAGCGAGCTCGCCGCGATCGGCGCAAGCCGGTCGCCAAGAGAAGTGTGCAGCACCTAGCCTGACTCGGCCCCCCGGGAGGACGAACGTGCACGACGGCAACGACTCCGATCAAGCGGTGACGCCGGCGGAGGGCGTGCGCATCCTCGGCGCCGAGGAGGCCCACGCCGCGCTGGCGGGCGACCGAGACGACCGCCCCAGCAGTACCCAGCCGTCGCTGGACCTCCCAGACGTCGAGGCCGCGGAGCGCCGGCGCGCGGCCGGTTATCCCGACGCGGGACCGAGTTGGAGCGCGGCCGAGGCGGGCGAGGCGCCGGTCACCGGGCCTGGGCCCGTCGAGCCGTCGTCGGGCGAGGTGCCGCCGTTGCCGCACTGGACCGAACCGCCGACGGGCGCAGTGCCGGCGATCTTCGCCGACGACAGCGAGGATCCGGCCGAGGAGGACCTCGAGGCGTGGTCGGCGATCGGCGGCGGCCAGGCGCGGTTCCGTGCCGAAGGTGGCGACTGGGCCGAAGTCGACTTCGAGGACGACTTCAGCGGCGAGCACGAGCGGTTGGGCGCCCTCGACGAAGGCGGCCCGGTCGACGAGGAAGCCGCGTTCGCCGAAGCCCTCGCCGAACGGCGCCGTCGCCCCGCTCGCTCTGGTCGCGCCCTGCGTCCCAGCCGGGCCCGGGCGCCGGAGGGCGACGTCACGCCGCCCGGACCGGCGGCAACCCGCGACCTTCCGACGGCGATCATGACGGCCGCGATCGTCGTTGTCGTGGCGCTCGTGTGCTTCAGCATCGGGACCACGGCAACCGCACTCCTCGCGTGTGCCGTCATCGGCTTCGCGACCCTCGAGCTGTGCAACACGCTGCAGACCAAGGGCATGCGCCCGGCGACGCTGCTCGCGCTCACGGCCAGCCTCACGATGCCATTGGCCGCCGAGCACTACGGGCCCGCCGTGTACCCGGCCTTTTTCGCGTTGACCGTTGTCTTCACGATGCTCTGGTTCCTGTGGCAGGTCACGCCGGGACGGCCACTCATCGGTGTCGCAACGACAGTGTTCTCGTTTGCCTACGTCGGCGGCCTCGGCGGCTTCGCGGGCTTGTTGCTCGGCTCATCCGACGGCGTTGGACTTCTCCTCGGCCTCGCGTTCTGCACGGTCGCCTATGACGTTGTCGGCTTCTTCGTCGGCTCTCAATTCGGGCGCAGCCGCGTCGCACCGAACGTGTCACCCAACAAGACGGTGGCGGGCACCGTCGGCGGCATGGTCGCGGCTGTGGTCTTCGGTGCGGCAGTTGCCGGCGCCATCTCGCCGTGGAACCACAAGACCGGCTTGGTCCTGGGCCTGCTCGTCGCCGGCGGCGCGTTCCTCGGCGACCTGTGCGCGTCGATGATCAAGCGCGACCTCGGCGTGAAGGACTTCGGCTCTCTGTTGCCCGGCCACGGCGGGGTGCTGGACCGCTTCGACGGCCTGCTGTTCTGCCTCCCGATCGCGTACTACCTCGCCCTCAACCGCGGCCTCATTTGATCGGCTGAGACGGGACGGGGCTCACCAGGGCCGTAACCTCGCGTCATGACGCGCGGCGTCGTGATCCTCGGATCAACCGGTTCCATCGGCACTCAAGCACTCGACGTGCTATCGCGCCATCGTGACGCCTACCGCGTGATCGCGCTCGCGGCCGGCAACAACACCGAACTGCTCGCACGTCAGGCCGAGGAGTTCGACGTCCCGGCGGATCTCGCGCGCGCGTGCGCGAACGATCCGGCCACGCTCGCGGAGCTCGCCGCCCATCCCGATGCCGACGTCGTGTTGAACGCCGTCGTCGGTTTCGCGGGACTGCCGGCGACGCTCGCCGCGCTCCAAGCCGGCAAGCGTCTCGCCCTCGCGAACAAAGAGAGCCTGATCGCCGCGGGTCCAGTTGTTGCCAAGGCGCGCGCCGCAGGCGGCGGTGAGATCGTGCCCGTCGATTCGGAGCACTCCGCGATCTACCAATGTCTGCGCGGTGGCCGCGCGTCTGAAGTGCGGCGCATCATCCTCACCGCGAGCGGCGGACCGTTTCGCGGTCGTACACGTGACGAGTTGCAACATGTCACGCGCGCGGACACGCTCGCGCATCCGACGTGGAACATGGGTGCGAAGATCACCATCGACAGTTCGACGTTGATGAACAAGGGTCTCGAAGTGATCGAGGCGCACGAGCTCTTCGATGTTGGATTCGATCGCGTCGATGTTGTGGTACATCCGCAATCAATCGTGCACAGCATGGTGGAATTTGTTGACGGCGCCACACTGGCGCAGCTGTCGGAACCGGATATGCGGTTGCCGATCGGACTCGCACTCGCGGCCCCCGACCGCCTGCCCGAGGCATACGGCGCGATCGACTGGACGCAGCTCCGAGACCTCACGTTCGAGGTACCCGACCTCGACACCTTCCAGTGTCTGGCCCTCGCCTACGAGGCGGGCCGCACCGGCGGCACTGCGCCGGCGATTCTCTCAGCTGCCAATGAGGTTGCTGTGACAGCATTCCTCGCAGGCCGCATCGGGTGGCTCCAGATAGCGGCAATCGTCGAGGAAACGCTCCACGCCGGTGCTGGGAACGCCGATGAGGTTGCTGACGTTCTGGATGCCGACCGCCGCGCGCGAGCGGGCGTCGGCCATCGTCGACCGGAGGAGTAACACGTGAGGGTCCGAGACCCCTTCGACGAGATCGATGTCGCCAAGCGCAAGGCCGTGCTCTATTCGACGTGCGGCGTGCTGCTGATCGTCGCGTACACGTTGGTGTTCCCGACACAAGTCGCGCTCGTCGCGATGATCTTCGCGTTCATCGTGATGATCATGTTGCACGAGTTCGGCCACTTCATCATGGCGAAGCGTGCGGACATGAAGGTCACCGAGTTCTTCGTGGGGTTCGGCCCGCGGCTGTGGTCGGTCACACGAGGCGAGACGGAGTACGGCGTCAAGGCGATCCCGCTCGGCGGCTACTGCAAGGTCATCGGCATGTCGAACCTCGAAGAGGTCGCGCCGGAGGACGAGCCACGCGCGTATCGCTCGAAGCGGTGGGGCCCGAAGGTCGTGATGGCAGCCGCCGGTCCGGCGGTGCATTTCATCATTGCGATCGTGTTGATGTTCTGCGTGCTGTTCTTCGCGGGCGACTATCGAAACCAGCGTCAGACCACGACGCTGCGGTCGGTTGGCCAGGGTGCCGAAGCTGCGGGGTTACGCGCCGGCGACGTGCTCATCGCGATCGACGGAACGCAGGTGCGCGAGTGGTCCCAGGTGTCGGGACTCATCACGGGCCCCGAGGGCCACAAGCGCGTCCCGGGCGATCAAGTGCGCTTCGTTGTTCGGCGCGGCGACCAGCCGCTCGACTACACCGTCACGCTGGCCGCGAGCGCTGACCAGGGCCCGAAGCGCGTCGTCGCCGGCATTGTCTCCCACGTCGCGGTGCCCCAGCCCGGGCTTCTCGCGTCCGCGGCGGCCGCGCCGCGTGAGGTCGGCCAGGTCGGTTGGGAGTCGGTCAAGGCGCTCGGCAGCATGTTCTCGCCGTCGGGCATCTCGAACTACTTCCGCATCCTTTCGGGTGACGAGAGCAAGAGCACCGACCAGTCGAAGCGTTTCGTGTCGCCGGTCGGCTTCGGCCAGCTCGCGAACAACGCGGTCAAGTCGGGATGGGTCACCGCGTTCGGTCTGCTGATCGCGATCAACATCTTCGTCGGCTTGTTCAATCTTCTCCCGCTGCTGCCGTTCGACGGTGGCCACATTGCGGTTGCCACGTACGAGCAGATCGCGTCGAGAATTCGTCGACGGCGGGTGCAGGTCGACATGGCCAAGCTGATGCCCCTCACCGTCGGCGTGCTGGCGGTGCTCGGCTTCATCTTCCTCTCGAGCCTGTTCCTCGACATCACCCACCCCGTCGCGAATCCCTTCTGACGCCGAGGCGGGTGACAGACCCGGGTCGTCGTAGGCTGGCGTGGTGAACCCGCGCCGCAAGACCCGGCAGGTGATGGTCGGCAGCGTTCCCGTCGGCGGGGACGCGCCGGTGAGCGTGCAGTCGATGACGACCACGAAGACGGCCGATGTCGAAGGCACGCTCGCGCAGATCTATGCGCTCGCGGCGGCGGGGTGCGACATCGTGCGGTGCACGTGCAATGAAGAAGAAGCGGCGGAAGGTCTCGCGCAGATCGTGCCACGGTCGCCGGTGCCGATCGTCGCCGACATCCACTTCCAGTACAAGCTCGCGCTGGGAGCAATGGAAGCCGGCGTGCAGGCACTCCGCTTGAACCCGGGCAACATCCGCAAGGCCGATCACATCAAGGCAGTTGCGACCGAGGCCAAGGCGCGCGGCATCCCCATTCGCATCGGGGTGAACGCGGGATCGCTCGATCCGGCGATGGCGGAGCAGCACGGCGGCATCACGCCCGAGGCACTCGTCGCGTCGGCGATGCACGAGCTCGACCTGTTCCGGGAAGTCGACTTCGACGACGTCAAGATCTCGGTGAAGGCATCGAACGTGCCACTCATGATCGACGCGTACCGGTTGCTGTCGGAGACGACCGATCATCCATTGCACCTCGGTGTCACCGAGGCGGGGCCACTTCCACAAGGACTCATCAAGGGTGTGGCGGGGATCGGCACGCTGCTTGCGGAGGGTATCGGCGACACGATTCGGTTCTCGTTGACGGCCGACCCCGTCGAAGAAGCAAAGGCCGGACGCACGCTGCTCGAAGCGCTCGGGTTGCGCGAGCGCAAGGGCCTCGACCTGATCGCGTGCCCGTCGTGCGGCCGCGCCGAGGTGGATGTCATCCGGGTCGCGTCCGAGGCGCAGGCCGCGCTCGAGTCGCGCAACATCCCGTTGCAGGTCGCGGTGATGGGATGCGTGGTGAACGGCCCGGGCGAAGCGAGGGAAGCCGACCTCGGCATCGCGGCGGGTCGGGGCAAGGGCCACTTGTTCGTGAAGGGTCAAGTCGTGCGCGTCGTGCCAGAAGCGGAGATGGTCGACGCACTCGTCGACGAGGCCGAGCGCATCATGGCCGAGGGCATCGAGGCACGGCTCGCTGCCGCGGACGAGGGTGCGGCCGCGATCGCGGAAGCGACGCGCGACGAGTTGCTGCAGATCCAGGGCCTCGACGCGAACCACACCGGCGAGAAAATTCTGAAGATTCGCGAAATTGCGGAGTGAAAATTCGCGACGCAAAGGTCGATGACTGCGAGACACTGAGCGCGCTTGCGTTCGTGTCGAAGGCGCATTGGGGCTACGACGACACGTTCATGGAAGCGTGTCGCGAAGAGCTCACCGTGACACCCAACGACCTTCAGCGTGGGCGCGTCCGTGTCGCCGTCGACTCCGAGATCGTGGGCTTCCATGGCGTTCTGAATGCGGAATTGGAATGGCTTTTCGTCGCCCCGCCGGCGATGGGGCGCGGTGTCGGCGCGGCGTTGTTGACCGACGCGCTCGAGATCGCGCGTACGTCCGGACTCAACGAACTGCGCATCCAAGCCGACCCGCACGCCGGCGGCTTCTACGAGCGGATGGGCGCACGACTGATCGGCGAAGCGCTGTCGGCATCGATCCCGGGGCGAGTGCTGCCGGTCTACGCCATCGGCCTATCCTCGACTGTGTGAGTGATACGGGCACGCCGATCGGGCGGCGTGTGTTCTTGAGCTTGATCGGTGTCGGCGCTGCGGGCGTGCTGTTCGGCGACAAGGCGTCGGCGTGGTTGTCGGATCTCGCCTCGCCGATCGTGTCGAACGATCCGACCGGGCTCTCCTCCGTCCTCCCGGTGGAGGGGTTCCGCTTCTACACGGTCACGGGTGGCTTTCCGAAGAAGGCGCCGACCGACTACCGGCTCACGGTGAAGGGCCTCGTGGACAAGCCGCTCACGCTGACGTACGACGAGATCCGCGCGCTTCCCGCAACCCGGCTGACGAAGGACTTCCAGTGCGTGACGGGCTGGCGCGTCAGGGACACGCACTGGACCGGCGTGTTGCTGCGCGACTTGCTCGACCAAGCCGGTGTGCAATCGACCGCGCAGGCATTGCGCTTCACGTCATTCGACGGCGAGTACACCGAGAGCCTTACGCTCGAACAGGCGCGTCGCCACGACGTGATCGTCGCGTACGACCTCGAGAACAAGCCGCTCTCGAGCGACCACGGTGGTCCGGTGCGGCTCTATGTCGCGCCGATGTACGGCTACAAGTCGTGCAAGTGGCTCGACGGCATCGAGGTCGTCGACCGCGTCGTTCCCGGTTACTGGGAGAACGAGGGGTACGACGTCGACGCGTGGGTCGGCCGGTCGAACGGTCGGGACGACCCGGCCACGTCCGCGTGAAACGGGCCGCCCCGTTTCCACGGTTCGACCGTCTCGAACGCGCCGTGCACTGGTCGAACGCGACACTGTTCTTGGTGCTCGTCGCCACCGGCGCGTCGCTGAAGGTGGAATTCCTGTCGACGACGGTCGCGAACCGCGCGTTGGTGAAGAACATTCACGTGTACGCCGGGTTGCTGTTGCCGGTGCCGCTGCTCTTCGGCATCATCGCCCCCGCCGGCCGTCAACTGCGGCGGGATCTCGCCCGGTTCAATCGCTGGACCCGCGACGACCGGCGCTGGTGGTCGCCGCGCACGCATGACGACGCACAGCTCGGGAAGTTCAATCCCGGCCAGAAGCTCAATGCCGTGTTCACGGGTGCGGCGATCATCGTGATGCTGATGACCGGGCTGATCATGCGCTGGCCCGATCCCTTCTCCGACAGCTGGCGAACCGGCGCGACGTTCGTCCACGACTCGACGTGGCTCGCGTTGATGATCGTGATCACCGGGCACATCGTGATCGCGGTCCGCGACCCCGATTCGATGCGGTCGATGGTGCGAGGTTGGGTGCCCGAGTCGTGGGCCCGACGCGAACGGCCGCTGTGGTGGGCGGAGATCCTGGCGGCGCGAGCCGAAAGCCGCGCGTCAGCAGGCGCGATCGGCGACGTCGGTGCAGGCGGTGAGCAGCGGAGTGTTGAATCGAGCGCTGGCGCAGGCGAGGTGCCCGTCGGCGACGGGGTAGAGGCGCGCACGCGGGATGGCCTCGGCGGTCGCGACCTGTAGCGAGGGAGCGACACCGCGATCTTCGGTCGTGCAGACCACTGCGGTCGGCACATCGATCTCACCGACCCAGCGCCCGGCGTGGTACGTGGAGATCGAGTGCCCGGCCTCGATGATCATCCGCCAGTCATGGCGGCGCATCTCACCGGCGGCCCACATCGACAACCCGCCGCTTGGCAACGGGACGAGCGGCAACGCGCCGAGGACGCGGCTCCGCACGCCGGCGCGAGCCGCGCCGACCGTCGCCAGCATCGCCGCCTGGAACAGAAGCCGGGAGCGCCGGTCGGGGAAGAAGCCGGCCGACGTCGCGCAGAGGACGAGCCCGTCAACGAGGTCGCGGTGCCGGCGCCAGAGCAGTTGGGCGACCGGTCCGCCCATCGAGTAGCCCACGGCGATGACCGGGCCGGTGTCGAGCTCGACGAGCGTCGCGGCGCAATCGTCGGCGCATTCGGCCAGGCGGAACACGCTGCGGTCGCGCAACCCGCGTCCGTGGCCCCGGAGGTCAGGGGCGATCACCCGGAAGTGCCCCGACAGCGGTTCCATGGCGTGGAACCAGTTGAGGCCGCCCGTCGCCACCCATCCGTGGAGCAGGAGCAAGGTCGGCGCTCCCGGTGGCCCGGGGAGTTCCCGGAGGAACGTCGTGCCCCGGCGCGGCAACTCGAGGCGCCGTCCGTACGGGACCGGCGGTCGGCCGACACCCGGCAGCGGTTGCGAGACCGCTGCTGCCATGGCACTCCTCCTTGACGTCATCCCTGCAGACGTCATGTTCATACTCTGACACGATCGTCAGAATCCAGCGCGGATGTACCCGTAGAGCCCTGGATGTCAGACACGCCACACTGCGAGGCAGTCCACTCGGTAGGGAATTTCGACCATTTCCCGGCCCGCGACGTCAGGGTGCGCCGCGAGGACGGCCCGCACCTCCTCCAGGACGGCCGCCCGTTCGGCCTCGGGCAGGACCGCGACGTGGCTGACTGACGCGATGCGCCGGACGACGCCCTCGGGGGTGGTCGCCTGTGTGTGCCGGAACTCGGCGCGCCGGAGCTCGCCAAAGCCGGGCATCGCGCCGAACGCGCTGTCGCGCCAGTTCTCGTGGTCACGCCACGGCGCGTGCTTTTCGACCCGGTCCATGATCGTCCACACGGCGTCGACCCAGGGCTCGCCGCGATCGCGGGCGTTCCAGGCGAGGCCGAGCCCACCTCCGGGTTGCAGCACCCGGCGGACTTCGGCGATCGCGCGGTCGTGGTCGAACCAGTGCCAGGCCTGCGCGGCGACCAGCGCGGCGAGCGAGGCGGCGCGCAGCGGGAGCGCTTCGGCGGTGCCCGCGACGACGGATACGTCGGGGAGCACCTCGCGGAAGGTCGCCCGCATCCCGGGAACCGGTTCGATCGCGAGGAGTGCCGCGCCGGTCGGGACGAGCAACCGCGTGAGCTTGCCGGTCCCGGCCGCAAGGTCGCACACGCGCGCGCCGGCGCGGATGCCGAGCTGCTCGACGAGCCACGCCACCGCGTCCGGCGGATACGACGGCCGCGCCGCCTCGTAGTCGCCCGGGTGGTTGAACCCCGCCGCCGCGACTTCGTGTACCACGCTTCCATTGTCGCACTCGCTGCGGGCCGGGATACCCGGCCCGCGGACGCTCGCCGCTCCGGCGAGTTCGCTCCGCTGCGCTTCGCTCACCGCTCCGGCGAGTTCGCTCCGCTGCGCTTCGCTCACCGCTCCGGGCGACTCTTCACAGGATCATTCCGCCCGCAAGCGTGTCGTTGGTGGTCTCGTCGACGAGGATGAACGAGCCGGTCGCGCGGTTGCGGCGGTACTCGTCGAAGAACAGCGGCTGCGTGGTACGAAGCGTGACCCGGCCGATCTCGTTGAGTCCCAGTGCGTCGGCCGATTCGTCGCGATGCAGCGTGTTCACGTCGAGCCGGTAGTGCAGGTCCTTCACCATTGCCCGCGCCCATTTCGACGTGTGCTTGAGCGCGTACTTGGCGCCGGGCCGCAGCGTTGCGCGCTCGCTGAACCAGCAAAGCATCGCGTCGACGTCCTGACCTTCCTGCGGCCGGTTGTTCGGACGGCAGATCATGTCGCCCCGGCTGACGTCGAGATCGTCGGTCAGCCGGAGCGTGACCGACATCGGCGGCGCCGCCTCGTCGAGCGGGCCGTCGGCGGTGTCGATCGACGCGATCGTCGACGTGAAGCCCGACGGCAGCACCACAACCTCGTCGCCGACCTTGTAGGTACCACTCGCGACCTGGCCGGCGTAGCCCCGGTAGTCGTGGTACCGGTCGTCGCGCGGGCGGATGACGTACTGCACCGGGAACCGGCAGTCGATCAGGTTGCGGTCGGAGGCGATGTGCACCTCTTCGAGCTGGTGCAACAACGACGAGCCCTCGTACCACGGCGTATTCGCCGAGCGCTCGACGACATTGTCGCCGTGCAATGCCGAGATCGGGATGAACGCGAGGTCGTGCACGTCAAGCTTGGCCGCGAAGTCCCGGAACTCCTGCTTGATCTCCTCGAACCGCGTCTGGTCGTAGTCGACGAGGTCCATCTTGTTGACACACAGCACGAGGTGCGGCACACCGAGCAGCGAGGCGAGGAACGCGTGCCGCCGCGACTGTTCGAGGATGCCTTTGCGGGCGTCCACGAGGATCAATGCAAGATCCGCCGTCGACGCGCCGGTGATCATATTGCGCGTGTACTGCACGTGTCCGGGCGTGTCGGCGATGATGAACTTGCGGCGCGGCGTGGCGAAGTAGCGGTACGCAACGTCGATCGTGATGCCTTGTTCGCGTTCGGCACGTAAGCCGTCGGTCAGCAACGCGAGGTTCATGCCTTCTTCGCCGCGCAGCTTCGTCGAGTGCTCGAGCGCCTCGAGCGTGTCCTCGAAGATTTGCTTCGAGTCATAGAGCAACCGCCCAATGAGCGTCGACTTCCCGTCGTCAACAGACCCCGCAGTCGCAAAGCGAAGCAGCTCCATCAGTCGTTGTCCTCGGCACGGTGGTGGCTGCGGTTGCAGGGCCTTCTCCGGCGACCGTCCGCCTCCGCTTCGCTCCGGCGGCCCCCACCCGCCCCCCAGGTCGCCTCCGAAGGCCCCGCAATCCTCGCCTTCCGCGGCGGCAACATCAGAAGTAGCCCTCGCGCTTGCGGTCTTCCATCGCAGCCTCGGAGAACTTGTCATCGGCTCTGGTCGCGCCTCGTTCGGTGATGCGAGACGCGGCGACTTCGGCGATGACGTCGTCGATGTGCACTGCGATCGACTCGACCGCAGCCGTGCACGTGGCGTCTCCCACCGTGCGGTACCGCACCATCACCTCGAACACTTCCTCGTCCGGCGACGGCTGCAGGAACTCCGTCACGGCCATCAGCATGCCTTCGCGGCGGAAGACCGCACGCTTGTGCGCGAAGTAGATCGACGGCAGGTCGATCTTCTCCTCGGCGATGTACTGCCAGATGTCGAGCTCGGTCCAGTTCGACAGCGGGAACACGCGGATGTGTTCACCCTTGCGGTGGCGGCCGTTGTAGATGTTCCAGAGCTCGGGCCGCTGATTCTTCGGGTCCCACTGCCCGAAGTCATCCCGGAACGAGAAGAACCGTTCCTTGGCCCGCGCCTTCTCTTCGTCGCGCCGGGCACCACCCAACACCGCATCGAACCCGTTCTCCTCGATCGCGCGCAGCAATGTGGTGGTCTGCAAGCGGTTCCGTGACGCGCCGGGGCGTGGATCATCAGTGACGCGTCCGGCATCGATGTCGTCCTGCACCGACGCGACGACGAGGCGCGCGCCGATGTGTTCGATGGCGGAATCGCGGAACTCGAGGACCTCGCGGAAGTTGTGGCCGGTGTCCACGTGCATCACGGTGAAGGGCAGCTTCGCCGGCCAGAACGCCTTGTTCGCGACGTGCAGCATCACGACGCTGTCCTTGCCGCCGGAGAACAACAGCACCGGACGCTCGAATTCGGCCGCGACCTCACGCAGCAAGTGCATCGACTCGGCCTCGAGCGCGTCCAGATGCGAGATCAGCCGGTTCATCGGTTGGCGAGTTCCTGGGTTACGAGTCCGACCAGCCGTGCAGGCCGCATTCCATCTTGCCGCGTCCGGTCCAGCGACCCGAGCGAGGGTCGTCGCCGTCCTTCACCTGGCGCGTGCACGGCCAGCAGCCGATCGAAGGGTAGCCCCGCGGACGCGAGCGGGTGATCGAGCAGACGATGATCGCGCTTGTACCTCGCGATGTCGTCGTCGGTCCACGGCGCGAGCGGGTTCACCTTCACGATGCCGCGCCCGATGTCGAGGTGCGCGATCGGCGTGGTTGCACGCGTCGGCGCCTCGACCCGTCGCAGGCCGGTCATCCACGCCTGCTTCCCGGCGAGGGCACGCGCCAGCGGCTCGACTTTGCGCATCGCGCAGCACTCGTCGGGATCGGTCTCCCACAGATCGTCGGGCTGGACGAGCGGTTCCATCACCGTGAGGTTCAGGTCGTACCGCTCCTTGATCCGGTCGACGTACCAGAGCGTCTCGGCAAAGTGGTACTGCGTGTCGAGGAAGACAACCTCGATGTCCGGGACGACCTTCGACGCGACGTCGACGAGCACGCAGTCCTGGAACGACGCGGCGAGCACGATGCCGGTCCCGAACCGCTCCCACGCCCACTTGATCGCAGCCGACGCGGGCTTGTGCTCGAGCTCGGCCGACACCTCGGCCAGCTCGGCGAGATCGATGTCGACCAGCGGACGGTCCATTTTGGTGGGGTCCAGCAAGCTCATGCTTCCCCGCTCTCGGCGCTTCGCGCCGGGCCGCTCGGGCCCCGTTCGCTGCTCGGCGGGATACCCGCCTCCCTACGCTCACTCATGTGGC
Organism: uncultured Actinomycetes bacterium; assembly: GCA_963837155.1. GTDB lineage: Bacteria > Actinomycetota > Acidimicrobiia > IMCC26256 > PALSA-610 > DASQHW01. Next base: position 1,203,667 of record CAWIMB010000002.1, read on the forward strand.
TGCGCACTCCCCGTCGCCGACCTCCGCGACGTACGGGCCGGTCTCGTCGTAGTCGACGTAGAACTCGGGGCCGACGTCCGGTGTCGGGAAGAAGTCGAGCTCCTTCAGCGAGTCGCCGACGCCCTTCGCACCACCGGAGCGCGCGAGCCACGTGGCGAACGACTCGCCGGCCTGCCGCTCGTCATTGAACTGCCGCACGACGCGCACGACGGCCTCGGGCGCGGTCTTGGCCGGCACCTTCATTGCCTTGTCGCCGAACTCCACCTCGGTCTCGCCGAGGTGACCGCCGAGCAGCATCTGATAGCCGGGCGCGGCGCGACCGTGCGCACGCCGCTCGAGTCCGAAGAACCCGATGTCGCTGGCGTGGTGCTGACCACAACTGTTCGTGCAGCCCGAGATGTTCACGCGCACGCCGGGCACCTCGGCCAGGCCCGCGTCCTCCAACGCATCGCCCACCGCGGCCGCGAGGCCGCGCGACTGCGTGACCGCGAGGTTGCAGGTGTCAGCACCCGGGCAGCTGACGACGTCGCGGGCAAGCTCCGCACCAGCTTCGGCCATCCCAATGTCGGTGAGGCGGTCGTACAACCCGCGCAGGTCGGCTTCGTTGAGGTCGCGCAGCGCGAGGTTCTGCCGGTTCGTGATCCTGATGTCGAGCCCGAAGTCACGCTGGAGATCGGCGAGGGCGCGGAACTGATCGGCAGTGATGTCGCCGAGTCGGGAGTACGCGACCGCGCTGATCGTGCCGCGCGCGACGCCGCGCACGACGTTGCATTCGACCCACCGGTCGAACGGGTCGGTGGCGAGCAGCTTCACCGGCGCGAAGGCCTGGCCGACCTTCGTCGCCTCGGGCGAACCGCCCGCCGGGGCGTCGCCGCGCTCGCGCACGATGTCGGGGATGCCTCCCGGCCAGTCGCGCGCGCCGCGCAGGAACTTGCGCTCCTTGAAGATGCGTTCGCGCAGCTCTTCCACACCCATAGTGTCGACCAGCCACTTCATGCGGGCGCGGATCTTGTTGTCGCGGTTGCCGTAGTGATCGAACGTCCGCAAGCAGGCGTAGATCGTCGGCATCAGCTCCTCACGAGGCGTGAAGTCCTCGAGCGCCTGCGCCGGGTGCGGGTTGGCACCCAGACCACCGGCGATGAACACCCGGAAGCCCGCCTCCGTCGTGCCATCGGGCAACGTGCGCGTAGAAGCGACGACGCCGATGTCGTTGAACATCGCCTGGCCGCAGTCGGTCGCGCAACCCGAGAAGTTGATCTTGAACTTGCGGGGCAGGCGCTGCGCGTAGGGGTGGCGCAACAAGAAGTCTGTGGTTGCCTGCGCCCAGGGCGTGATGTCGAGCACCTCTTGCGGGCATGCGCCGGCAAGGTGGCAACCCATGACGTTGCGCACGGTGTCGCCGCACGCTTCGCGCGACGTCAGGCCGACCGATGCCATCAGGCGCAAAATCTCGGGGGTCTGCTCGAGCTGGATGAAGTGGAACTGCACGTTCTGGCGGGTTGTGAGGTGGCCCCAGCCGCGGGAGTACGTCTCGGAGATGTACGCGAACGTGTCGAGCTGCTCGGGCGTGACCCGACCGTGCGGGATCTTGACGCGCAGCATCTGATTCCGGCCGCCTTGGCGCTGGCCGTAGACACCGTGGTTGAGCCGGAACACCCGGAAGGTGTCCTCGTCGACGCGGCCGTCGAGGTACTCGGCGGTGGTGCGTTCGAAGATGTCGAGCTCATCGGCGATGACCGGCTCGAGCGGGCGGGTTGCAAGATCACGGACGTCGATCGCCATACGGCGGCTCCCAAGCGGGGAGGGGTGGGATGGGACGGCGGGCGGCGGTGGGCCGGGCCGTCAGATGGCAAGGGCGCGACAGAGCTCGTCGTAGTTCTCGTGGGCGGTACGCCCCATCGAGATGCTCGCCGCGCCGCGGGCCAAAATCACGCCGTCATCATACGCCGGATCCCGCCAAATGCCAGCGCCGGGGTCAGGAATAATTTCTGACACGACGAGTCGGGAATGTCAACCGATCCGGTGAACATCGGTGCCCCGCGCCCGGCCAAATGGGCCCGGCTCCGACGATTCCCGCCACGTACGCTCGGCGCGGATGCGGATGACCTCCCTGTTCCTGCGCACGTTGCGCGACGACCCGGCTGACGCCGAGGTCGACAGCCACCGGCTGCTGGTGCGCGCGGGCTACATCCGGAGGGTGGCGGCCGGCATTTACTCGTGGCTCCCGCTCGGATACCGCGTCCTCCGCAAGGTCGAGCAGATCGTGCGGGAGGAGATGGACGCGGCCGGTGCGCAAGAGGTGCTGCTCCCGATCATCCAACCGCTCGAGCTGTGGCAGCGCACGGGACGCGAGCAGGCGTACGGGCCGCTGATGTTCAAGCTGCTGGACCGCAAAGAGACGGGCTACTGCCTGTCACCGACCGCCGAGGAAGTCATCACCACCCTCGTCGCGCAGGAGTACGGCTCGTACCGCGACCTGCCGGTCAACCTCTACCAGATCAACTGGAAGTACCGCGACGAGCTGCGCCCACGTTTCGGATTGCTGCGCGGCCGCGAGTTCTTGATGAAGGACGCGTACTCGTTCGACGCCGACCTCGACGGCCTCAAGCAGAGCTACCGCGCGATGTACGACGCGTACTGTCGCGTGTTCGAGCGCTGCGGGCTGACGTTCCGCGCCGTGGAAGCGCAGTCGGGCGAGATGGGCGGCTCCGAGAGCCGCGAGTTCATGGCGGTCGCCGCGGTCGGCGAAGACGACTTCGTGTGGTGCACCAACTGCGACTACGCCGCCAATGTCGAAGCCGCGGCGGCGCGACCACTCCTGGCATCACACCGAGGTACCGGCGGTCGACGAGATTCCGGCGATGGCGGAAGTGCACACGCCTGACTTGCCGGGAATCGCCGGCGTCGCCGAGTTCTTGCATGTCGAGCCGTCACAGATGCTGAAGACGATGGTCGTCGAGGTCGGCGGCAAGCTCGGGTTCGCACTCGTCCCCGGCGATCGAGAGGTCAACGAGTTCGCGCTGGCAGCCGCGGTCGCACCCAAGCCTGTGCGCATGTTCTCCGACGAGGACTTCGACGCCCATCCGGAGCTCCCGAAGGGTTATATCGGCCCGCACTTCCCCGGTGCCGACGTCGTCATCGCCGACCCGTCCGTGCGCGCCGATCATGGCTGGGTCACCGGCGCGAACCGAGTCGACCATCACGTACGCAACGCGGTCCTCGGGCGTGACTTCGACGTCGACGTCTGGGCCGACATCGTGGCGATCGTCACCGGCGACCGCTGCCCGAAGTGCGGGCACGAGCTGTCGGTCGACCGCGGGATCGAAGTCGGCCACGTCTTCCAACTCGGCACCAAGTACAGCGAAGTGCTCGACGCGCGCTACACCGACGAGCACGGCGAGCAACACGCGATGGTGATGGGCTGCTACGGCCTCGGCATCACGCGCACGGTAGCGGCGATCGCCGAGGAGAGCCACGACGAACACGGGCTGTCGTGGCCGCCTGTGGTCGCGCCCTACGACGTGCACCTGATCGTCGTGCCCGGTCGCGGCGAGCAAGCTGCGGCCGTGATCGAGGAAGCTGACCGCGTGTACGACGCGCTGCGAGCCTCGGGCCGCGACGTGCTTTATGACGACCGTGATGTCAGCCCGGGCGTGAAGTTCGCCGACGCTGACCTGCTCGGCGTGCCCGAGCAACTCATCGTCGGGGCGAAGGGCGTGGCGCGCGGTGTCATAGAACGCAAGGTTCGTGCAACGGGTGAGCGGGACGAACTTCCGCTGCACGACTCGTCGCGGTGATCAGCGCCGTCGTCGCCGTGAGCGGATAGCACTCGACGCCGCCCAACGCGCTCGTGCGCGGGCAACACACCATGCCGGGAAGGGCGCGTGCGCATGCCCGACGGGCGCCGTCGGGCTCCACGTCGACGCCGACACGTGCATGCGCGGCGGCGAGGTCGAGCGCGGCGTCGACCGCGGTCCTCACGTCGGGGAACTCGAGCATGGTGTCGTCCGTGCACACGAACGTGCTCGGGCCGGTCACGACTCGTCGATCCCGGGCTCGGTCACGAATTCGAGTTCGTCGTTGTCGTGCTCTTGCGGCCGGCGCAGCAGCGTCGCGGTGAGGGCGATGAGCCCCAGCACGACGAAGCCAATCGCGCTCACCCACGCGGGATCGACGTCGTTCCCCGTCGCCTCGCTGACCAAGAACGTGGCGCCGGTGGCGCCGAACGCAAGGCCGAAGAGCAACGCCAGCATGTCGGTCGAGTGCCGTTTCATCCGGACGCTCCGATCAGTGTCTCGATGTTGCCCGGTTGGAAGCGATGCACGTCGATCTCTCCTGCGCCGACCCGCAGCTTCAGATGCAGCACACCGCCGGTCGGCGCGTCGCCGTCGACCACGCGATCGGCATCGCGATGCCAGCCGTCGTAATGGCGTCCGAAGAGCACCAATGAACCGGCGCCGGCGTGCGCGTCGATCTCGATGCGCGCCGAGCTCGGAACCTTCACCTCGAGCCGGCCCATCCCGACCGACGCGTCCACATTGACGGTGTCACCGTCGAGCGTCACGTCCCGCAGATCGAGGTACATGTGCCCGATCGCGAGCTCGTACTTCTGGCGTACCTCTGCAACCTGCATCGGGTGGTAGCGGTGCTCGCCGATCCCGCCCCGGAGCGGCACGTCGATCGTGCTCGAGACCGCGGTCGCGGCGACGAGCAGCACGCCGAGGAAGATCAAGCCCCGCGCGCGGCCGACCCACGTCGAGAGCACGAGCACGGCGCCGACGGCGCACGTCGCGATCGCGAACGCGACCGTGAGGTTGACTTCGATCGCTTCGATCGCTTGGAGAAAGCTCGTGACGCCGGCCGCGATGAGCAACAGGCTCAACGTCAGCGGCGTGAGGAACGGCCGCGGCTTGCGGGCCCGGCGTTCCCGCCGATGCGCACGACGGGCACGACGGGCGTCGTGGATCGTCGGCCAGGGCGCGGTCTGCGTCCACGCGCTGACCGGTTCTTCCGTCGATGCCGGGGTCGATGTCGCTGATGGTGCCGAAGCGGCGGCTGCGAACTCCTGCGTCGTCACAACTTCGGGCGCCGGTTCGTGAGGCATCGCGACGCCTTCGGTTGGCAGCTCATCGGGCTCGGCCATCGCGGGCTCCTCGCCGGTCGGGCGCCCGGGCCGCCGGAGCACGAGGATCGCAACGCCGCCGGCGATCAGGAACAGTGGCGCGACGAAGCGGCCGCCGATGCGAAGCCCGCCCGGCAGAAGATGGTTGGCCGCGATGAGCACGCCGATGCCGACGAGCGCGAGACCGGCAAGCAAGCCGATGTCGCGCGGACGCTCATCGGGAGAGCTTCCGTCGTCGGGCGGGATCGCGATCCACGCGACGACGTACGCGGGAATGCCGATCCACACGATCGCCGCGATGATCCAGAGCACCCGCACGAGCGTGACGTCGATGCCATAGGTACGGGCGATGCCGGACGCAACACCGCCGAGTACGCGGTTTGCCCGGTCACGCCGCAGCTGCGGCCGTGGGGGAGCGGGCGGCTGCGGCGGACCGGGGGGCGGGGGGGAACCGGGAGGTGCGGGGGGAGCGGGCGCATCCATGACATGAGGGTGCGCCAACGCCACGCATGCCGCCATCGGGAATGACCCCGAGGCGCGCCCGGATGTCCCCGACCCGACCCCGGCGCGATCATCGTTTCGTGCCCGAACACCTGCACCTCTCGCGCGGACGTGACGCGACCTGTCGAGGGCCGCGTCGTCGCGGGCGTCGCCGCCGGGCTGGCGAACACGTTCGGGCTGGAGGCCAACGTCGTCCGGTGCGGCTTCGTCGTCCTGACGATCGCGAGCGGCTTCGGTGTCTTCTGCTACCTCGTGGCCTGGGCGCTGATGCCCGACGCCGAAGGGCCGGTCGAACCGGCACCCCGGCGCGACGCCGACGTCGTGGCGACGATCGCTTTCGGCGCGGTGGTGTTCGGAGGGCTCTTGCTCGTGCGCGCGGTGGGCTTGTGGCCGGGCGACGTGATCGTGTGGCCCCTTGCCGCCGCGATCGCCGGCCTGGCGCTGCTCGCGATGCGCACGGGCACCGCGGCACCCGGCACCGAGCTCCCGGCCTGGCCGATCCTGCGGCGGCTCCCGCCGGACGCGGCCGACGCCCTCGCGGTGCTCATCGGCACGCGGCGGGGCGCACTGGCCCGGCTGATCGCGGGCGGTGCCTGCGTGGCAACCGGTGTCGTCGCGTTCGTGATCACCGCGGACTCGTGGAGCGCATTGCGCGGCGCCTTCGTCGCGTCGATCGCCGTGATCGTCGGCATCGCACTGGTGATCGGGCCCGGACTGTCCCGGCTCGCGCACGCGCTCGTGGTGGAGCGACGCGAACGAATTCGTGCTGACGAGCGCGCCGAGGTTGCCGCGGACCTTCACGACTCCGTGCTGCAAACCCTCGCGCTCGTGCAGCGTCGAGCCAACGATCCTCGTGAGGTCGTACGCCTCGCGCGCTTGCAAGAACGGGAGCTGCGAAGCTGGTTGCTCGGTGGGGGCGCGCCGCCCGACACCAACGGTTCCACGTCGTTGGGTGTGGCCTTGGAAGAAGTTGCCGCCTCCGTCGAAGGCGAACGCGGCGTGCCCGTCGAAGTGGTGCGCGTGCGCGACTGCCCGGTCGACGGTATGGACGCGCTGTTGCTCGCGGCCCGCGAGGCGATCGTCAACGCCGCGCAACACGCAGGTGCGCCGAGCGTGTCGGTGTATCTCGAGGTCGAGACCGATCGGGCGACGATCTTCGTGCGCGATCGCGGTGCCGGCTTCGATCCGGCCGCCGTGCCCGATGACCGGGGCGGCATCACGAACTCCATTGTCGGTCGCATGGCGCGCGCCGGCGGGCAAGCGACGGTGCGGTCGACGCCGGGCGAGGGCACGGAGGTCGAGCTCATGTTGCCGCGGGCGCGAGTGGTGGAATCGACGTGAGCCGGCCGAGCGTGTTCCTCGTCGACGATCACCAGTTGTTCCTGTCCGGCGTGCGGGCCGAGCTCGGTGACGCGGTCGACGTCGTCGGCGCCGCGTCCGAGGTCGACGCCGCCATCGACATGATCCGCGAGCGAGTCCCGGACGTCGTGCTCGTCGATGTGCACATGCCGGCCGGCGGAGGGGCACGCGTGATCCGCGAGGTGGGTGCCTCCCATCCCGATGTGCGGTTCCTCGCGTTGTCCGTGAGCGACGCGCCCGAGGATGTCATCGCGACGATCCGCGCAGGCGCGCGCGGTTACGTGACGAAGACGATCGGCCCCGCCGAGCTCGTCGACGCGATCGTGCGCGTGCGCGAGGGCGATGCGGTGTTCTCGCCAAGGCTGGCGGGATTCGTGCTCGATGCGTTCGCGGGCGCCGCGCCTCCGGCGGCCGATCCCGAGCTCGAGCAGCTCACGCCGCGCGAACGGGAGGTACTGCGATTGATCGCCCGGGGCTACGCGTACAAAGAGGTCGCACGCGACCTCGGTATCTCGGTGAAGACCGTCGAGACCCATGTGTCGTCGGTCTTGCGGAAACTGCAGCTCTCCAGCCGCCACCAGCTCGCCCGCTGGGCCAGCGACCGCCGCCTCATCTGAAATACGCCACAACAGTTGGCAGCAAAACCCGCGGCATAGCGCGGAAAACGCTGCCAACTGTTGGAGGGATTAGCTTGCGTTCGATGGCCTTGCCGGTGAAGCCGCCGTTCGAACCGATGCTCGCCAAGCTGACGCGCGAGTTGCCGGCGGGCGGCGAGGTGCTCTTCGAGCCGAAGTGGGACGGGTTCCGCTGCATCGTGTTTCGCGACGGCGACGACCTCGATCTGCAATCGCGCAACCAAAAGCCGCTGCTGCGCTACTTCCCCGAGTTACGCGAACCGATGCTCGACCAGTTGCCCGAGCGCGTCGTCCTCGACGGCGAGCTCGTCGTTTCCAACGAGCGCGGCCTCGATTTCGACGCGTTGCAACTCCGCCAGCACCCGGCCGAATCCAGAGTGAAGAAGCTGGCGGTGGAGATTCCCGCGTCGTACGTCGCGTTCGACGTGCTGGCACTCGGCGACGCGTCAATGCTCGATGTGCCGTTCTCCGAACGCCGCGCCGCGCTCGAAAAGATGCTCGGCAAGGCAAAGCCGCCGCTGTTCGTCACGCCCGGCACGAAGAGCCGAGATGTTGCCGCCGATTGGTTCAAGCGCTTCGAAGGCGCCGGTTTCGACGGCGTCGTCGCCAAGCCGCTCGCCGACACCTATCACCCCGGGCAGCGCGCGATGGTGAAGGTCAAGCACGAGCGCACGTGCGACTGTGTCGTTGCCGGCTATCGCGTGCACAAGGACGGCAACGGCGTCGGCTCGTTGCTCGTCGGCCTATATGACGACGGCGGCTCGCTGCATCTCGTCGGTGTGGCAAGCGGCATGGCCGCGAAGCTGCGTACCGAACTCCTGCGCGACGTCGAGCCGCTGCGCAAGAACGCCCTCGCGAACCATCCGTGGAAGGACTGGGCCGAGGCGATGCACGATGCGGCAAGCCTTGGGCAGCGCATGCCGGGCGGCCCGAGCCGGTGGAATGCCAAGAAGGACCTGTCGTGGGAACCGGTGCGCATCGAACGTGTCGCCGAAGTGGAATTCGAAGGGCTGCTGAACGGCCGGTTCCGCCACAACGCGCGCTTCCGGCGCTGGAGGCCCGACAAGGACCCGGACGACTGCACGTACGACCAGCTCGAGACCGTGCCGCCGGCCGAGCTCCGCGAGATGTTCACGTGAGCGAATCATCCCGTTTCTGCCCAGTCCGTTGGTCACGCGGCGCGCTACACTGACTCGGTTGTATCGGGCGCCCTTCGTCGGGCGGGGAACGTGGGCCATGGCCCACGTTTTTTCTTGGCTCCGTGCGGACGCAGCGCAGCCACGGATGGCGAAGCGAGGGAGCCATGTAAGAGGAGGCAGACGGTGAGCGCGACGGAGACACAACTCGAAGCGGTACGCGCCGCCGTCGAGCCTGCTGTCCACGCGCTCGGACTCGCCGTGTACGACCTCGAGCTGCTTGGCGGCGCGGGTGCCCGCACGCTGCGGCTCACGGTCACACGCGACGGGGGCGTCGACCTCGAAGCGATCACCGCAGTGACCCAGGCGGTGTCACCGCGCCTCGACAGCGCCGATGCCGTGAGCGGCTCCTACCTCCTCGAGGTGAGCAGCCCCGGTGTCGAGCGGTCCCTGCGGCGGCCAGAGCACTACGCGGGCGCGGTGGGCGAACAGGTATCGATCAAGTACCACACCGAGGCGGGTCCCCGCCGTGTGCGTGGCCTCCTCGCCGCGTTCGACGGCGAGCACTGCGCAGTCGAGGAGGACGGCCTGAGGGTCGAGGTCCCTGTAGCCGACGTCACCCAAGCGCGCACCGTTTTCGAGTGGGGTCCGCAGCCGCGTCCCGGCAAGGCCCCGAAGGCGCCCAAGCCGCGAGCGCGCGCGAAGGAGAGCCGATGAAGAACCCCGAAATGCTCGAGGCGCTTTCCGCGCTGGCGCAGGAGAAGGGCATCTCGGAGGACGTGATGCTCGAAGCGCTCGCCAACGCGCTCGTCACGGCCTACAAACGAATGCCGGAAGCGGCGGAGGAAGCCCTCGTCGAAATCGACGTCGAGACCGGTGAGATCCGCGTGATCGCCCAAGAGCTCGACGAGGACGGCAACGTCACCCGCGAGTGGGACGACACCCCGGCGGACTTCGGTCGCATCGCCGCGCAGACCGCCAAGCAGGTGATCCTCCAACGCATCCGCGAAGCCGAGCGCGAGATGAAGTACGAGGAATACGCCGGTCGCGAGGGCGACATCGTCACCGGCATCATCCAGCAGACGGACGCCCGCTACACGCTGCTCGACCTCGGGCGGGTGGAGGCGTTGCTGCCGCAGGCCGAGCAGGTTCCCGGCGATCGGTACGACCACGGCTCGCGTATGAAGGCGTACATCGTGGAGGTACGCAAGACCGCGAAGGGTCCGCAGATCGTCGTCTCGCGCACGCATCCCGGTCTCGTGAAGCGCTTGTTCGAGCTCGAAGTCCCCGAGCTGCTCGACGGCCTCGTCGAGATCAAAGCCGTCGCGCGGGAGCCCGGTCACCGCACGAAGATCGCGGTTGCGTCGAACGACCAGAACGTCGACCCTGTGGGCGCGTGTGTCGGCGCGCGTGGCATGCGGGTTCGTCAGGTGGTGAACGAGCTGAAGGGCGAGAAAGTTGACATCGTGCCGTACAGCGACGACGCGCAGGAGTTCGTGATGCGCGCGCTCGCGCCGGCCAAGGTGCGCGAGGTTCGGATTCACGAGGACACCGGGATCGCCGAGGTCATCGTTCCCGACTTCCAGCTCTCGCTCGCGATCGGCAAGGAAGGTCAAAACGCGCGTCTTGCCGCCCGACTGACCGGCTGGCGCGTGGACATCAAGAGCGAGACGCAGCTCGCGGACGAGGAGTCGGGGAGCGGCTACGCGGAAGGCGAATGGGTCGAGGGCACCGACGGTCAGTTGATGTGGCAGCCGGCGGGCGGTGGCGAGGCCATCAGCGCGGCCGAGGCCGGCTACGGCACCGTCACCCCTCCGGAGAAGGCCGCGAACGGTGACACGGCCGAGCGGGACGACGCAGTGATCGGCGTCGACGACACCGTCGACACGACCCCGGCGGCCGAAGTTGCGGCGGTGCACGTCGACGATGACGTCGCAGACACCGCGGCCGACGAGCTTGCGTCCGACGCGGATCTCGACGACGAAGATCCGGACGTGCGCGCGGAAGAGGAGTTGGAGATCGAGGAGGCGAGCGCCACCACGGCGGGAGACGACGCCTGAGCGCACCAATCCGCTCGTGCGTCGGGTGCCGGCGACGGGGAACGCCTGCCGGGTGGGCGCGGATCGCCGCCGCGGAGGGTGCGCCGCTCGGAGTGGGCCGGGCTGCACCCGGCCGGGGAGCATGGGTGTGCTCGCCGGAGTGGGTCGAAGCGGCCTGCCGCCCGGCAACACTGCGGCGGGCGCTACGACGAGAGGTAACGAGCACCGAAGCGGGAGCGCTCCGCGCGAGACTAACCAGCGAGATTTTCTAGGGAACGGAACAGGTTTGGCCACGAAGAAGATCCGGGTCTACGAGCTGGCTCGAGAACTGGGTGTCGACAACCACCTCGTTGTCGAGCTCGCGAACGAGCTCAAGATCGGGGTGAAGAGCCACTCGTCGAGCATCGACGAGCCCTCGGCCGATCGCGTCCGGCGACTGGCCGACAGCCGTGGCCTGAAGAAAGAACCCGAGCAGGAGCCGGCGCCCGCACCGGAACCCGCGCCCGCACCCGCCGCCGACCCGAAGCCCAAGGCCAAGCCCGCCGCCAAGGCCAAGCCGGCACCCGAGCCCGAACCGGCGGCCGAACCCGTGCTGGAGCCGGCCCCGCCGCTCACCCCCGAGGTCGAAGAGCCGAAGCCGGCGGTCGTCCGCTCGACCCACCGGGTCGTGCGCTCATCGCCGACGCCGCCGATGCCGGCGCCGCCAACCCCAATCGAGCGTCCGGCTGCCGCAACCCCGGCTCCTCCCGCGCCGGCGCGCCCGACGCCGCCGGCACCCGAAATCGAACGTCCCGCAGCCCATGCTGCGCCCCCGCAGCCGCCGCGCCCGACCTCGGCGACCGGCAAGCCGATCCCGCCGCCGCCCGGCGGCGGGAAGGCACCGCCGCCTCCCGGTCCGCGTGGTGGACCCGGCAGCTTTGGCAGCCGGCCCGGTGGGCCGCGCACCAGCTCGGGTGGTGGACCCGGCCCCGGCAGTGGGCCCGGTGGCGCGCGCGGCGGCGGATACGGCGGCGCCGGCGGTCCGCGTACGAGTCCCGGCGGTGGTGGCGGCGGCTACGGCGGCGGTCCGAGTGGTGGACCCGGCAGTCGCGGCGGTCCCGGGGGAGGTCCCGGCGGCGGCCGTGGTGGCCCGGGCGGTGGTCCCGGTGGCGGTGGTCCCGGCGGCGGGCGTGGTGGCCCGGGCGGTGGTCCCGGTGGCTACGGAGGGCGCGGCCGGCCCGGTGGGCCGCCGCAGCGGCGGCGCAAGAAGCGGCGTCGCGACCGCGCCGAGCTCGAGCCCGCGTCGCAGCGGCTCACGCCGGCGGATGCCCCGGTTCCCGAAGGCGAAATCGTCGTGGCGCGCGGCAGCACGATTCAGGAGTACGCGCCCAAGCTGAACCGGACCGCGGCCGACCTCGTACGCATCCTGTTCGAGGCGGGCGAGATGGTGACCGCCACCGCGTCGCTCGCCGACGAGATGATCGAGCTGATCGCCGAGTCGCTCGGCGCCCAGGTGTTGATCGTCGAGCCGGGCAGCGAGCAAGAGGTCGAGCTCATCGCGATGCTCACCGCCGATGACGACGAAGAAGACGACGAGGCGCTGCTCGAACCGCGCCCGCCGGTCGTCACCGTCATGGGCCACGTCGACCACGGCAAGACCACGCTGCTCGACCGCATTCGCCACGCGAACGTCGTCGCGGGTGAGGCCGGCGGTATCACCCAAGCGATCGGTGCGTATCAGGTCGAGCGCGACGGGCGACGCATCACGTTCATCGACACCCCGGGCCACGAGGCGTTCACGGCGATGCGCTCGCGTGGCGCCGACGTCACCGACATCGCGATTCTCGTCGTCGCGGCCGACGACGGCGTGATGCCGCAGACGGTCGAGGCGATCAGTCACGCCCGCGCCCAGACCGAGCCTTCGGTGCCGATCGTCGTCGCGGTCACCAAGGTCGACCGCGAGGACGCCGACCCGACCCGCGTGCGCCAGCAGCTCACCGAACAGGAGCTCGTGCCCGAGGAGTGGGGTGGCGACACGATCGTCGTCGACGTCTCGGCACCCACTGATCAGGGCATCGATGAGCTGCTCGACGCATTGCTGCTCGTTGCCGACGCCAGTGAGATCTCGCAGTACCTGTACGCGAACCCGAAGAAGCTTGCGCAGCGCCGACGTGCTCGAGTCGCACCTCGACCAGGGCCGAGGGCCGGTCGTCACCGCACTGGTCAAGGAAGGCACGCTCGGCGTCGGCGACATCATCGTCGCCGGTCCCGCGTGGGGCCGCGTCCGCGCGATGTTCGACGAGAACGGCAACGCGGTCACCGAAGCCGGCCCGTCCGTGCCGGTCGAGGTCCTCGGCCTCGACGACGTGCCGCTCGCCGGCGACGAGTTGCGCGTCGCACCGTCCGACAAGGTGGCGCGCACTGTTGCCGAAGCACGCGAGCATCGGCGCAAGGTCGCGGCGCAACGCAACCCGATGATGCTCGGCGGCGGTGCCCGTCTCGAGGACATCTTCGACATGGTGCAGCGCGGCGAGGTCGCCACCCTGAACCTCATCGTGAAGGCTGATGCCCAGGGCTCGCTCGAAGCGATCACTGACGCGCTCCGCAAGCTCGACCAAGAGCACGACGAAGTACGGCTCTCGTTCGTGCACCGTGGCGTCGGCGGCATCACCGAGTCCGACCTGACGCTGGCGGCCGTCTCGAATGCCACGGTCATCGGCTTCAACGTGCGACCCGACCGCAAGGCACGCGAGGTCGCCGAGCGTGAGGGCGTGGAGATGCGCCTTTACGAGGTCATCTACAACCTGCTCGCCGACGTGAACAACGCGCTCGTCGGGATGCTCAAGCCCGAGTTCGAAGAGGTCGTCACCGGCGACGCCGAAGTGCGCGAGGTGTTCTCGGTACCGCGCGTCGGCCGGGTCGCGGGTTGCTACGTCACGAACGGCGTGATCACGCGCGGATCGAAGGTCCGGTTCCTGCGCGACGGCACGATCATCTGGAAGGGCCAGATCGCATCGCTGCGACGGTTCAAGGACGACGTGCGCGAGGTCCGGGAGGGCTTCGAGTGTGGCATCGGCCTCGAGAACTACCAAGACCTCAAGCAGGGCGACCTCATCGAGACCTTCGAGGAACGCGAGATCGCGCGGGTCTGACGGTCGCGCGCGCGGCGGCTGCCTTCGGGTAGAGCCATTCGGTGAGTGTGCTCGCCGTCGGACTCCTCGGTCTTGGCATCGTCGGAGCGCTCGCGCGCCCGAAGGGCTTGCCGGCATGGGTGACGCCGGTATGCGCGGCCGTTGGCGCGCTCGCGTTCGGCGTCGTCAGCGCGCACGACGTGCGAAGCGCGCTCCGTCCGCTCTGGGCGCCACTCGCGTTCGTTGCGGTCGCGGTTCCGCTGGCGGCGTCGCTCGACGACGTCGGCGTGTTCGACGAGCTCGCGGCGCTCGCCACGCGTAGCCGCTGGGTCGTCGGCCGCCTTTGGATCCTGGCCGCGGTTGTCGTCGCGCTGTTGAACCTCGACGCGGCGGTTGTTCTGTTGACGCCGCTGTACATCCGCACCGCATTGCTCGTCGATGTCGATCCGGTTGCGCTCGCGTTCCAGCCGATCCTTCTCGCATCGCTCGCAAGTGGCGTGCTCCCGGTGTCGAATCTCACGAATCTTCTCGCCGCGTCCCGTCTGTCGCTGACCAACGCCGACTTCCTGCGCCATCTCGCCCTGCCGTCGATCGCGGCGTGCGCCGTCGGTTGGTGCGTGTACCGGTTGGTGTTTCCGCGGCGGGCGCACGCGATGGACAGCGACCACGTTCCCGATCGGCGGGCGCTCACGATCGGGCTCGGTGCGATTGGATTGTTCTGCGTGTTGCTCGTGGTCGGCGAGCGCTTGGGCATCGACGCGTGGGCCGCCGCGCTCGCGACCGAGGTGCTGCTCATCGGCGCGACGCGCAAGCTTCCGCTCCGCGAGGTGCCGGCCGGGACGGTCGGCCTCGCAGCCGCGCTGAGGGTGCTCGCGGCCGGAGTGGTGGCAGCCCTCCCGAATGCCTTTCCGTCGTTGGGGGCGGACGGCACGCCGCGGGTTTGCCACGGGCGTGGTCGCCGCCAACGCCTTCAACAACCTTCCGGCCGTCCTCGTCGCCCTCCCGCGTGTCAGCCAATCGTCAGGTGTGTGGCCCCTCTTGCTGGGCGTCAATCTCGGCCTGACGATCCTGCTCACCGGGTCCCTGGCGGGGCTCCTGTGGCACGCGAGCGCCCGGCGGGTCGGTGTGGACATCCGAGCCGCCACGTACAGCCGGGTCGGCGTGACCGTCGGCGTCCCGGCGATGCTCGCGGCGGCGATCGTCCTTCGGGCGGCCGGGTGAAAGTACGGATGCGTACGGCGCGAAGATGGGTGTGATGCACGCCGCCGCCGTCTGCTTCGATCTGCATGTCCCGCAGAGCCGATCGTTGAAGACCAAGCGCGCCACGATCCGGCCGATCGTCGATGGCTTGCGGCACCGCTATCGCGTGTCGGTGGCCGAGGTCGACCATCAGAACCAGTGGCAGCGCGCCGCGATTGCGGTCGCGGTCGTCGGCGGCACCGACGCGCAAGTGCGGGACGTGCTCGCATCGGTCGAGCGCTTCGTCGCCAACGCACCCGACATCGAGCTGATCGATATCGAAACGGCGTGGCTCGAGAGCGAGGACTCATGAGCGAGGAGTCATGAGCGAGCGCCGGAACTATCCGCGCACCCGCGTGTCAACGAGTCGATGCTCGAGGTGCTCGCCGACGAGCTGGAACGAATGAACGACCCGCGCCTCGAGATGGTCACGTTCACCGGCGTCAATGTGAGTCGAGACCTGGCGCACACGACCGTCTTCTACTCGACGCTCGCCGCCACCACGGGGGGTGCGCCCGAATCCTTCGCGGACGACGCGGCCGCGGCGCTCGTCGCAGCTACGCCTCATCTCCGCGGCGTCGTCGGCCGACAAATGCGTATCCGGCAGGTGCCGAAACTCGGGTTCAAGGTCGATCCCGGCATCGTGTCGGGCCAGCGTATCGAGGAGATCTTGCGGGAGATCCACCACGACGAAGTCTCCAAGGACGAGGCTGACGTCACGGGCGGGCATGCAAGTGAGAGCGAGGACTGGTGACGGGTACGGGCGCGACGGGCGAGCGGAAAGGACCGGCAGACCTCCCGGTTGACGTCGCACTCGCGCGCGCGGCCGACGTGATCCGGCGCGCGCCCGAGGTCGCGCTCGTATGTCACATCAACCCCGACGGTGACGCCTTGGGGTCGATGCTCGGGCTGCATCACGCACTCCGCGCGGCGAAGATGCCAAGCGTCGCGTCGTTCTCGGAGCCGTTCGTTGTTGCACCGCACTACCGCGGGCTGCCCGGTCTGGACCTGTTGACGCCGCCCGACCGGTTTCCACGCGAGCCGGCGGTCATGCTCACGTTCGATTCGGGTTCGCTGGCGCGCCTCGGTGATCTCGAGGCGCCGGCCAAGGCCGCTGGTGAGCTGATCGTGATCGACCATCACGTGTCGAACCAGCGCTACGGCACGATCAACATCATCGATCCGGACGCCGCGGCGAGCGGCGTGCTCGTGCGTCGCCTCATCGATCACTTGCAGCTCGCGCTCACCGCGCGACGCCGCCCTCTGCCTGTACACGGCGCTTGTGTGCGACACGGGGCGGTTCCAATACGAGTCGACGACACCGGCGGTTTTCGACCTCGCACGAGAGCTCGCCGCGTTCGATCTCCCGATCCCCGAACTGTCGCGCACGCTGTTCGAGGAGCACCGCTTCGCGTACCTTCAGCTGCTCGCCGACGTCCTTGCCCACGCGGTGCTCATCGCCGACAAGCAGTTCGTGTGGACCAAGGTGACGCAGGCCGACCTTGCGCGTCATGGCGTGACGTTCGAGGAGGTCGAGGGCCTCATCGACGTCGTGCGGCGAACGCGAGAAGCCGAGGTGTCGTGCGTGGTCAAGGAAGCCCCGGACGGCACCTGGCGCATCAGCCTCCGCTCCCTCGGGACCGTCGACGTGCGCCTCATTGCGGAACAGCAGGGCGGCGGCGGGCATCGCTTCGCGGCCGGCTTCACGAGTGACGAGCTCCCCGAAGCCATCATCGCCAAGATCCTCACTGCGCTCTGACACAGCGTTTGGGCACTTCTTCGCGGACGGCCGCGTACAACTGCCCAAACGGTAGGTTGGCTGGCGTGAAGGACGGGCTCGTTGTCGTCGACAAGGCGGCTGGGTGGACGAGCCACGACGTCGTCGGCAAGTTGCGCAAGATCTACGGCCAGCGGCGCGTCGGCCACGCGGGCACGCTCGATCCCGATGCAACCGGCGTACTCCTCGTCGGCCTCGGACGCGTCACCAGGTTGTTGCGCTTTTTGCAAGTTGCCGGCAAGTCGTACCGTGGACAGCGTCGTGTTCGGCGTCGCGACCGACACCCTGGATGCGTCGGGCGCAGTACTGGAACGGGCGGAGATGCCGATCACGAGCGCGCAGCTCGAGGCGGCCGCGTGCGCATTCACCGGCGACATCGAACAAGTGCCTCCGATGGTGTCTGCGTTGAAGGTCGGTGGTCGCAAGCTTTACGAACTGGCGCGCCGAGGTGAAGAAATAGAACGGGTGGCCCGGCCGGTACGCATCAACGCGCTCGAGATCGAGGAGTTCGAGGCCGGCCCGTACCCCGAGGCGATCGTGCGCGTCGACTGTTCGAGCGGTACCTATGTGCGATCAATCGCGGCCGACCTCGGCTCCGCACTCGGCGGGTGCGCGCACCTCGCGACGCTCAGGCGCCTGGCCGTCGGATCGTTCACCGTCGAGGAGGCGCGGTCCGTCGAAGCCATCGAGTCCGATCCCGACACCGCATGCCTGTTGCCCACGGTCGCGATGCGCGACCTCGAAGCGATCACGGTCGACACCGAGCAGGCACACGCCGTCGCGCACGGCGCCACCTTCGCGGCGAGCGCGATCGTGCCGGCCGGTGCCGGTCCCGGACCGTTCGCGGTCGTCGACGTTCATTCCGAAGCGTTGCTTGCGGTCTACGAGCGGCGGGGCGCGGGAGTGAAGCCCGCCGTGGTGCTCGCGACCGAGGGTGCGTCGTGAGGATCTACCGCGATCCTTCCGAGATCGTCGGCGAACCCCGAGAGCGCGCGGTGACGATCGGTGCGTTCGACGGCGTGCACCTCGGCCATCAAGCTGTGCTCCGGCTCGTGCACGATCTGGCGCGGGCCCGCGGCCTCAGCGCGACGGTGCTCACGTTCGACCGCCATCCGGCGGAGATCGTGCGGCCCGAGTCGGCGCCCTGCCGGCTGACCACGCTGCAGCAGAAACTCGACTTGCTCGAGGCCACCGGCGCCGTCGATGAATGCCTCGTGCTGACGTTCGACATCGCGCGCAGCAAGGAACCGGCCGAGCAGTTCGTCGAGGAGTTGCTCGCGAGCGTGTTGCGCGCGACTCGTGGTCGTGGGTGCGGACTTCCACTTCGGATATCGCCGGCACGGGGACGTCCCGTTGCTGCAACGCATGGGGGCCGAGCTCGGCTTCGAGACGATCGGGCTCGGACTCGTCGCCTCTCCCGACGGCATGAGCGTGCCTTCCGATGCCGCGCCCTACTCGTCGACGCGTGTGCGGATGCTGCTCGCCGGCGGAGACGTCGCGGGCGCGGCCATGATCCTCGGACGGCCTCACGAGGTGCGCGGCCCGGTCGAGCGCGGCGACGGCCGCGGTCGCATGCTCGGCTTCCCGACCGCGAACGTCAGTGTGCCGGAAGGAACCTGCCTGCCGGCCGACGCCGTGTACGCGGGCACCTTTTCTGCCGATGACGGGATCGAGCGACCGGCCGCACTCTCGTTTGGCCGCCGCCCGACGTTCTATGCGGAGCACGGGTTGCTGCTGCTCGAGGCGCACGTCCTCGATTTCGACGGCGATCTCTACGGACAGCAAGCACGAGTTCGCTTCCATCGACGGCTGCGCGCGCAGGAGCGTTTTGACAGCGTCGACGACCTCGTCGCACAGATGGGTCGCGATGTCGAGCAGGTTCGCGATTTCCTCCCCTAGCCGTTGCTCTCCATGTGCTTCTGCATCGACGCCTCGTCCCAGAGGCACACGACATGGCCGTCGGGATCGACGAGCTCGGCGCCATAGCCCCATGACAGGCCCTGCGGGGCTCTGCGAAACGTAACTCCTTGTCCCGCGAGCGCGTCGTGCATCACATCCACGTCGTCGACGCGAAACGTGAGGATGCACGCCGGTGTGGGGATGGCGGGCTCGCGTTCGGTGAGGAAGATCGTCAGGCCGACGTCGTCGCGTACGGCGGTCACGCCCGCCTCGGGGACTTCGAACTCGATCTCGAGGCCGAGCACCCTGGTGTACCACTCGGCGGAGCGCTTGCGGTCTGCCACGAAGATCGCGAGATGGTCGAGCTGCACGCCGTAAAGTCTCGCGCCGATGCGCGCGCTTTGGGTCGGGATCGCAGGTGCCGCCGGGGCGCTCAGTCGCTACGGCATTGGCCTTGCCATCGGTCCGCAGCGGTTCCCGTGGGCGACACTCGCCATCAACATCACCGGTTCGTTCCTCTTGGGGTTCGTCCTCACGTGGGCGACCGAAGGTCACCTGTCGACCGACGCGTCGACGGCGATAGCGGTCGGCTTCCTCGGCGCCTACACGACGTTCTCGACGTTCGCGTGGGAGTCGTTCGTGATGGGCCGGACCGAGCGAGCGGTGGAGGCCACCGTCTACGTCGCGGTGTCCGTGGTCGGGGGAGTGGCCGCCGCGTGGAGTGGTTACGCACTCGCCCGAGCGGTGCGGTGACGCCTTCGTCACGGCCCGTCGCGTGTGTCTGGTAGCTTTGGTGGTCGAAATCCCCATCAAAAGAAGGTCCTCACGCGGCATGCCCGACAAGGCCGCAACGATCGCTGACAACAAGCAGCACGACTCCGACACCGGTTCTCCCGAGGTCCAGATTGCGCTTCTCACCGAGCGCATCCGCCACCTGACGGAGCACATGAAGATCCACAAGAAGGATTTTCATAGCCAGCGCGGTCTGCTGATGCTCGTCGGTCGCCGCCGTCGGATGCTCGACTATCTCCGGCGCAATGACGTCGAGCGGTATCGAGCGCTCATCGCGAAGCTGGGCATTCGCCGATAGGGAACCCGAGGTGCGGAGCGTCCGCTCCTCGTTTCACATACGAAGACAGGGGAGACGACAGCGAAGCGACCGTAGGGGAGCGGAGCGTGGAGTCGACCCATAACCATCGCGAGAGCACGTCGGTTGTCAGTCGCGAGCGCCCGGGCCGTACGCCGCCGGACGCTGACAACTGGGAACCGGATCCTCTCGCTTGACATGAGAGGAAGCGCGTCATGACTGACGACGCAATCCGCGTATCCGGTCCCATCAATGCCGCCGGCCTGGAGATGTCGCTCGAGACGGGCAAGCTGGCCCAGCTCGCCGACGGCGCCGTCGTGACAAGAGTCGGGGGCACGACGGTGCTCTCGACCGTCACCACGTCCAAGCCGCGGGAAGGCATCGACTTCTTCCCGCTTACCGTCGACGTCGAAGAGCGCATGTACGCGGCCGGGAAGATCCCCGGTTCGTTCTTCCGACGGGAGGGGCGTCCGGGTGAGCAGGCAATCCTGACCGCCCGTCTCACCGACCGTCCGCTGCGCCCGTCGTTCCCTGACGACTTCCGCAACGAGGTGCAGGTCATCGCCACGATCCTCGGCGTCGACCTCGAGAACCCGCACGATGTCGCGTCGATCAACGGCGCGTCGGCCGCGCTCACGGTGTCGGGCATCCCGTTCAACGGCCCGATCGGCGCCGTGCGCCTCGCGCACCGCGAAGGCGAATGGATCGCGCACCCGACATTCCAGGAGGGTGACCAAGCGACGTTCGAGATCGTGGTCGCCGGTCGCGCCCTCGACGACGGCGACGTCGCGATCATGATGGTCGAAGCGGGCGGGACCGAAGCGTCGTGGGCGCTCTACGAAGAAGGCGCGACCAAGGTCACCGAGGAGATCATTGCGGACGGCCTTCAGGAGTCGAAGCGCTGGATCAAGGCGTCGATCGACCTCCAGACCCAGCTGCGCGAGGCCTACGAAAAGGCGCGTGGCCCGATAGAACCGATCGAGTACCTGCCGGCGATCGACTACGCACCCGAGATCTTCGACGCGGTGAAGCAGCACGCGGAGGCCGAGACCGCGGCAGCGATGGCGATCGCGGACAAGCACGATCGCAACGCGAAGCTCGCCGAGATCGAGGCCGGAACGCTGGCAAATCTCGTCGGCACAATCGACGCGCCGGCTCGCTATCCGGAATCGAGCACCGCGGTGAAGCGGGCGTTCCGCTCGTTGCAAAAGGAAGTCACCCGTAGTCGTATCGTGAACGAAGGCGTGCGCATCGACGGTCGGGGCCCGGCCGACATCCGGCCGTTGTCGGCGGAGATCGGCGTCGTCCCCACCGCGCACGGCACTGGCCTGTTCCAGCGGGGCGAGACCCAGGTGCTCTCGGTCACCACGCTCGGCATGCCGCGCATGGAGCAGATGCTCGACACGATCACGCTCGAGGATCGCAAGCGCTACATGCACCACTACAACTTCCCGCCGTTCTCGACTGGTGAGACCGGCCGGGTGGGCTCACCGAAGCGGCGCGAGATCGGCCACGGTGTGCTCGCCGAGCGCGCGCTGGTGCCGGTGCTCCCGACCGCGCTGGAGTGGCCGTACACGATGCGCGTCGTCTCCGACGTGCTCGCGTCGAACGGCTCAACGTCGATGGCGTCGGTCTGCGGCTCGACGTTGTCGCTCATGGACGCGGGCGTCCCGATCAAGGCGCCGGTCGCCGGTATCGCGATGGGCCTCGTCTACGCCGAGGGCAAGTACACGACGCTCACCGACATCCTCGGCGCCGAAGACGCGTTCGGCGACATGGACTTCAAGGTCGCAGGCACCGAGGAGTTCGTCACCGCGCTCCAGCTCGACACCAAGATCAGCGGCATACCTGCCGACGTGCTCGCCCAAGCGTTGCGTCAGGCCAAGGACGCGCGTCTGAAGATCCTTGAGGTGATGCACAACACGATCGCGGAGCCGCGATCCCAGGTGCGCGACACCGCGCCGAAGATCGTGAGCTTCGAGATCCCGGTCGACAAGATCGGCGAAGTCATCGGCCCCAAGGGCAAGGTCATCAACACGATCCAGCAAGAAACCGGAGCGGACATCTCGGTGCAGGACGCCGACGGCGTCGGTGTCGTCTCGATCGGTTCCAAGGATGGTGCCGCGGTCGAGGAAGCGCAGCGGCGCATCGAGCTGATCCTCGACCCGCCGACCGCCGAGGTGGGCGCGATCTACGACGGCCGCGTCGTGAACATCACGAAGTTCGGCGCGTTCGTCAACATCCTGCCGGGGCGCGACGGACTCGTGCACATCTCGAAGCTCGGTCGCGGCAAGCGCATCGACCGCGTCGAGGACGTGCTGTCACTTGGCGACGAGCTCAGCGTGCGCGTCGACGACATCGACCAGAACGGCAAGCTGTCGCTCTCGATCGTCGGCGAGGACGGAGAGACCGACGGCGACGGCGAAAGCGGCAACGGTGCCGGCGAGGTTGCTCCCCGCGAGCGTGCGCCGCGCGAGTCCCGCGATCGTGAGCCGCGTGAGTCCCGCGAATCCCGAGGCCCGCGTCCGGAAACGGCATCGTTCGAGGCGTTCTGGGAAGAGCAAGCACGCGACGAGTTCGGCGATCTCGGTCCCGGCGAAGAGCCCGCGCCGACGCCGGCCGGTGGGCGCGATCGTGGAGGCGACCGGCGCGGTGGGCGAGGCGGCCGGGGCGGCGGCGGAGGTCGCGGTCGCGGTGGGCCGCGGCGTTCCTGAGCGCGACGGAGTGACGACGGAAGGGATCCGCCGGAGCCTGCTCGATTCCGGTCTGCGGGTCGTCACCGAGTCGCTGCCCGGGTTGCGGTCGGTGACGCTCGGCGCATGGGTCGGGAGCGGCGCCCGCGACGAATCGGCGGACGAGTGGGGCGCGAGTCACTTCCTCGAGCACCTGCTGTTCAAGGGCACGGAGGACCGCAGCGCACGCGACATCGCCGAGGCGATCGAGTCCGTCGGCGGCGAGATGAACGCGTTCACCACGCACGAGCAGACGGTGTTCTACGTGCGCGTCCCCGACGTGCAGCTCGACACCGCGTTCGACGTGCTCGCCGATGTCCTGTGGGCGCCCGCCTTCCGCCTCGCCGACGTCGAGTCGGAGCGGCAGGTGATCCTCGAAGAGATCGGGATGCGCGACGACACGCCCGACGACATCGTGCACGAGCTGTTCGCGGCCGCCTTGTTCCCCGAGCACCCGCTCGGACGGGAGGTCCTCGGGAGCGACGAGTCGATCACGCGGATGGCACGCGACGACATCGCGGCTTACCACGCGCTTCACTACCGGCCGTCGAACATCGTGTTTGCAGCGGCCGGGAACCTCACCCACGACACGCTCATGACGCTGGTTACGTCGCGTTTCCCCGCCGACGGTTCCGCCCGACCCCCGCGTCCGTGGCCCGAGCCGCCGGTGCCGCAACCCGTGGCGGTCGTCACGCGCGATACCGAGCAGGCGCATGTCGTCGTCGGGGTGCGGGCACTTCCTGCACTCGATCCCGACCGATACGCGCTCACGATCGTGAACCAGGTGCTCGGCGGTGGCATGTCGTCGCGACTGTTCCAGGAGATCCGGGAGTCGCGCGGCCTCGCGTATTCCGTGTACTCGTACCAAGCGAGCTTCGACGACGCCGGCTACCTGGCGATCTACGCGGGCACGGCCCCCGAACGGTTGCGTGAGACGCTCGGCGTGATCGACGGCGAGATCGCGCGGCTGTGCGCGGATGGTCTGTCGGGCGCCGAGCTCGACGCCGCCAAGGGCCACCTCACCGGATCACTCGCGATGTCGTTGGAGACGTCCGCGAGCCGGATGCGCCGCATCGGCCGCGCCGAGACGGTGGAACGTGAGGTGCCGAGTCTCGATGAGCTCGTCGCGCGGATCGATCGCGTGACTCCCGATGACGTATCCCGGGTGATCGACCGAGTCTTCCGCGACACCCCGCGCAGCCTCGCGGTCGTCGGCCCCCACGAAGCCTCGGAGTTCGCGTAGACGCCTACGACAAAACGGCGTCGATGCGGTTGGGTAACTCGGGGTCGTCTTCGGCGTGGTACGACGGGTCGAGTTGCGCCCCGAGGTACGCGCCGGCGGCGTCTTCGCCCCGCGCGGTCAGGGACGCGACGGCGAGCACTCGCGCGAGGCGGTCGAGCACACGGCGGAAGTGCAACGCGCCCCATGCGGGGTCGTCGACGCCTCGTTGGGCATCGACCAACGCGGCTTTGGCGGCATCGGCAACCCGGTCGTTGCTGCACAGTGCCTCGAGACGCGCGCCGATGACGTCGAGCAGCTGAAGCCGCGCGACAGTCGTTCAGCACCTGTTGCGCAATCACGTTGTGCGTGCCCTCCCACGACTCGTACACGATCGCGTCGCGGTAGAGGCGGGGGAGCACTGAGAAGTCCTCGATCGTGCCATTGCCGCCCAGAATCTCGATGCCGTCGCGCACGACGCGCGTCGCGGCGCTGCTCGCCGCGGTATTTCGCGACGTTCACCAGGAACCGATGGAACCGCGCCGTTTCCTCGTCAGCCGAGTCGGCGTCGATCGCGTCCTCGAGCTCGGTCAGCATCCATGACAGGTGGAGCGCGGCGAGCCACTCGCACGTCATCGATGCGAGCGTCTGCCGAACGAGCGGGAAGCTCTCGATGGGTTGACCGAACGCCCGGCGGTGCCTCGCGTACGCGCGGGCCTCCATGACCGCGCGCCGCATCAGTCCCGTCGAGCCCACCGCGGTCAGCCAGCGCGACGTGTTGAGGACGACCCCAACCGCGGTCTTGAAGCCTTCTTCGACGGGTCCGATCGGATACGCAACCGCGCCGTCGAAGTCGATCTCGCCCGACGCCATACCTCTGGTTCCGAGCTTGTCCTTCAGCCGCCGGAGCGCGAAGCCGTTGGGCGCACCATCGATCTCGCGCGGGATCGCGAAGCATCCGAGGCCACGTGTCCCGTCGCCACCACCAGGCACGCGGGCGGTCATCAGGAATTGATCGGCGTCGGCGACGGAGCAGAACCACTTCTCGCCCGACACTCGATAGGTGCTGTCTCCGGCAGGCGTCGCGAGCGTCGCGTTGGCGCCCACGTCGCTGCCGCCCTGCACCTCAGTCATGAACTGCGACGCGCGATTGCAACGGTCGTAGTCCCCGCGAGCAGCGGCGGCAGGAAGCGATCGCGTACGGCTGTCCCGGCTCGGCGCCGAAGGGCGCGCGCCATGCCGATCGTGCACACCGCCGGGCACGCGTGACCGGCCTCGCCCTCGGAGGAGAGCAGGTAGAGGAGCGTTGCTTGTTCGAACGCGCGTCCCGGTGTCCCACTGTCGGCCACCAAACCCGACGCCCAGATCGCGGCGCCGGCTTCGTGGTACGCACCGTCGAACTCGACCCGCTCGACCCGGCGGCCGATGCCGTCCCAACGCCGGAGCTCGGGCCCGCGGCCGCGGCGCTCGAACTGCTCGACTGCCGGCGCGATCTGGGCGACGACGGCGCGTGCGAACGCGCCCGCCCGCGCCTCGAGCGCCTGCCGGCGTTCGGTGTCGACAACCGAAGCACCGACGAGCGCGCGCAGCGGACCATCGGCGACGTACGGATCGGACGGGACGTCGGCTCGCCACGCGGCGAGCGCGTCCCGGGCAGCATCGAACGGTGTCGTCATCCTCATAGCATGGCTCCATGATCAAGGTCGGGGTGTTCGGTGCGGGTGGCCGAATGGGCTCCACCGTGTGCGAGGCGGTGCACGCGGCCTCCGATATGGAGCTCGTCGCGGCCGTCGACCCCTTTCACGAGGGCGCCGAGCGCCAGGGCGTCCCGGTCGCGGCCGATCCCGACGCCATGCAGACCGCCGGCGCCGATGTGACGGTCGACTTCACCGTCGCCGAGGCGGCACGCGAGAACCTGCGGTGGTGTGCGGCGCACGGCGTCAACGCCGTCGTCGGCACCTCCGGCTTCGGCGACGAAGAGTTGGTCGATTTCGCCGAGCTGTTCGCGACTTCGGACGCGAATGCAGTCATCGTGCCGAATTTTGCGATCGGAGCGGTGCTGATGACCCGCTTCGCGGAGCTCGCCGCCCCGTTCTTCGAAAGCGCCGAAATCATCGAGCTCCACCACGAGAACAAGGTCGACGCGCCTTCGGGGACCGCTGTCCATACCGCTCAACGGATGGCCGCGGCATCGAAGGAGTGGCTCGACGACCCGACGACGAAGGTTGTCACGGAAGGCGCACGGGGCGGGATCGTCGAAGGGATCCCCATCCACGCAGTGCGGCTCCGGGGCCTCGTTGCACATCAAGAGGTCGTGCTCGGCACCACCGGTCAGACGCTGACGATTCGTCACGACACCATCGACCGCTCGTCGTTCATGCCCGGAGTGCTGCTCGCGATCCGCAAAGTGGGCGATACGCCGGGGCTCACCGTGGGCCTCGATCGGCTGCTTGGTCTCTGAGACCAAACGAACTCTGGGTCTTTTCGCGCGAACGCGACTAGGTTCTCGCCCGCCTTGATCCGGGGGGATGCGGCATGGCGTTGTTGTCGGTCGAGGACGTGCGGGTCGAGTTCGGCGGCATCGTCGCGCTCGCCGATTTGACGTTCACGATCGACCAGGGCCAGATCTGCGCCCTGATCGGGCCAAACGGCGCCGGCAAGACGACATTGTTCAATGTCGTCAGCCGCCTCTATAACCCGACGAGCGGCCAGATTGTGTTCGACGGCAAGGATCTGTTGTCGCTGCCGTCGCATCGCATCGCGCGCGTCGGCATCGCGCGGACGTTCCAGAACCTCGCGTTGTTCCCCGCCTTGTCGGTCGCCGAGAACGTGCTGGTCGGTGGGTACTGCCGGGGCCGTGTCACCGCGGCCCGGCGCCACGAGGCCCGCAACATTCTCGACCGTCTGTCGCTCGGGCATCTCGCTGACCGACCCGCGATCGGCCTCCCGTACGGCACGTTGAAGCGCATCGAGATCGCCCGCGCGCTCGCGGCGCGTCCGAAGCTGCTGTTCCTCGACGAGCCCGCCGCCGGCCTCACCCACTCGGAGGTCGACGAGCTGGGCGAGCTCATCCGGTCGATCCGCGACGAGTTCTCGCTCACCGTCCTGCTCGTCGAGCACCACATGGCGATGGTGATGTCGATCTCCGACAAGATCGTCGTGCTCGACTTCGGCTCGAAGATCGCAGAAGGGCCGCCGGCTGCCATCCGCGACGACCCGCGCGTCATCGAGGCATATCTCGGAGCGCCCGCGACATGACGGCGCTGCTGGAGGTCTCCGAGCTCCGGGCCGGCTACGGCGCGGTGCGTGTGCTGCACGGCGTCGGCTTCTCGGTGAACGAGGGCGAGGTCGTCGTGGTCCTCGGCGCGAACGGCGCGGGGAAGACCACCACGCTCCGAGCGATCTCGGGGATGATCGACTCGAGCGGCGGCATCGACTTCGCCGGTCGGTCGATCTCCGGCTGCCGGCCCGACCAGGTCGCGAGCGGGGGGATCGCCCACGTGCCGCAAGGCCGCGGCACGATCGTCGACCTCACCGTCGACGACAACTTGCGCGTGGGTGCGTACTGCCGAAAAGACCGCGAGGTCGCGGCGGACATCGACCGGTGGTACCAAACGTTTCCGCGGTTGGGGGAGCGGCACGATCAGCAAGCCGGCAGCATGAGCGGCGGCGAACAGCAGATGCTCGCGATCGCCCGTGCACTCATGTCGCGTCCGAGGCTCGTGCTGCTCGACGAGCCGTCGCTCGGTCTCGCGCCGATCGTCACCCAGATGCTGTTCCGGACGCTCGGCGATCTCAACCGCGAGCAGGGGGTCTCGATGCTCGTCGTCGAACAGAACGCCAACCTCGCGCTCGGTATCGCGGCACGCGGGTACGTGCTCGAGACGGGAGCGATCGTGACCTCGGGAACCGCCGATGAGCTCCTCGGCAACGACGACGTACGCCGCGCGTACCTTGGGAGTTAGCGCGTCATGTCTGAATTTCTGACGTACGTGATGATCGGCATCGGCAACGGTGCGGTGTATGCGTCGCTCGCGCTGGCACTCGTCCTGATCTTTCGCACCACCGGTATCCTGAACTTCGCCCAGGGCGAGATGGCGCTGTACTCCACGTACTTGTTCTGGTACTTCAACGACCACGGGTTGCCGGTACTGGTCTCGATCCTGCTCTCGATGGCACTTTCGTTCATCGGCGGTGCACTGATCGAACGCGTCATCATCCGCCCGGTGGAACATTCGTCGCCGCTCGTCATCGTCATCGTGACGATCGGCTTGTTCCTCGCACTGAACTCGATCGTGCAGGTGCAGTTCGGCTCTGACATCAAGCCGGGCTTGCCCCGCTTCTACTCCAACAAGACGTGGCGGCCGGCCAATGTGCTGATCTCCGCCGACACGCTCGTGCTCGTCGCCGTGCTCGCGTTGGTGTGCTTCTTGCTATACCTCTTGTTCCAGCACACCAAGGTCGGGCTCGCGATGCGCTCGGTCGCATCCAATTCCGAGTCGACCAGCCTCGCGGGTGTGCCGGTCGGCCGGATGCTGATGCTCGGCTGGGGTTTGGCTGCGGCGCTCGGCGCCCTGGCCGGCGCGCTCGTGATCCCGCAGCTGGGTCTGCAGGCTTCG
Organism: uncultured Actinomycetes bacterium; assembly: GCA_963837155.1. GTDB lineage: Bacteria > Actinomycetota > Acidimicrobiia > IMCC26256 > PALSA-610 > DASQHW01. Next base: position 1,232,141 of record CAWIMB010000002.1, read on the forward strand.
GTGATGCAGTCGATCCTCGTCTATTCGTTCGCCGCCGCCGCGCTCGGCGGCTTCGACAGCCCGGTCGGCGCGGTTGTCGGCGGCATGATCGTCGGCGTGGCCCAAGCGCTGACGCAGCGGTACATCTCCGCGCTCGAGCGACATCGTGCTCGTCGTACCCTTCGGCATCATCCTCGCCGTGCTGATGGTGCGACCACAGGGGTTGTTCGGTACCAAGCGTGTGGAGCGAGTGTGATGGTGTCTCGCCGCCAGCTCCAGATCATCGGGTTCGTAGCTGCGATCATCGTTCTTGCCTTCCTGATCGTGTTGCCGCACCATGCCAGCGCGTCCCAGACCGGGCGGTGGGCGACCGTGCTCTACGTCGGGATCGCGGCGATGGGTTTGAACCTGCTCACGGGGTACAACGGGCAGGTGTCGATCGGTCACGGCGCGTTCTTCGGGATCGGCGCGTACACGAGCGCGATCCTCGTGCACAGCCACGGGTGGCAGTTTCTCCCGACGTTGCTGATCGCGGGACCCTTGTGCGCCTTCGTCGGCGTGCTGGTCGGGTTTCCCGCGTTGCGCCTCAAGGGTTTGTATCTCGCGCTCGTCACGCTCGGGCTCGCGGTCGTCTTCCCGCAACTGGTGAATCGCTACGTCCCCCATGATCTGTGTTCGACGTGCGGCACGAATCTCGTCTCACTCACGCGAGCCGAGCTCGCGCCGCCCGCCTGGGTGTCGACCTCGGTGTCGACGATCGGACGTGACGATCAGTGGGCGTACTACGTCTGCCTGGGCGCGGCCGTCCTCTTCGTTGTTGCAACCTTTCTCATCGTCCGCAGTCGTTTCGGTCGGGCCCTGATCGCAGTGCGCGATCACGAAGCCGCTGCTGAGACCGTCGGCATTAACGTGGCGCAGGTGAAGGTGCTCGCGTTTGCCGTGAGTGCGCTGTATGCCGGCATCGCCGGGGCGTGCTCCGTGCTCGTCGATCACGCCGCCGACGCGACGAGCGTGAAGACGTTCCAGCTGTCGATCGAGTTCCTCGTCGCGGTCGTGATCGGCGGCACCGCGACCGTGATCGGTCCGTTGATCGGTTCCTGGATCGTCGTGTTTCTGCAACACGGGATCCAGGACATCCTGCCGAAGCACGTGTCTTCGTTCGGACCGCTCGAGCGCGCGCTCGGAGATCCCGCAGCGGCGCCCGCGATCTTCGGCATTCTGCTGATCCTGTTCGTGTTCGTGCTGCCGGACGGCATTGTCGGCGGCCTGCGACGCTTCTGGGCCCGTCTCACGCGCGGCCGCTCCGGCGCGCCGCCCCCAACTCCCGCACCACTGACAACGTGAAAGGACCCCTGCTCATGAACCATGCTCGTCGTGAACGCCGGGCGGCGTCCCGGGGGCTGCGTGTCCTCGCGTTATGCAGCGCGCTCGCGCTCATCGGAGCGGCGTGCGGCAGCAGCCGCAAGGCCGAGACGAACAGCACCACCCCCGGCAACTCGTCGGGCAACAACGGCGGCGTCGTCAACACCGCGGACTGCCCGCAGGGCGGTGAGACCACCGGGATCAGTGGGAACACGATCACGATCGGCACGAGCCTTCCCCAGTCGGGAACGTACGCGCCGTTCAAGGCGATCCTCGACGGCGAGAACTCGTACTTCAAGTACATCAATGCCCAGGGTGGCGTCACCGTCGCCGGGCAGAAGTACCAGATCAAGCTCGTCGACAAGGACGACGCGTACGACGCGGCCAGAACGATCGCGAATGCCAACTCGTTGATCAACGACACCAAGGTGTTCGGGTTGTTCAACGTCGTCGGAACCAAGAACAACCTCGGCATCCGCGACACGGTGAGCACCGACTGCATTCCGAACATGCTGATTGCGTCGGGCGCCGTGCAGTGGGGCAATCCCGAGTTCCCGTGGATGATCGGTTCCGAGCTCGTGCCGTACCCGCTCGAGGTGCAGACGTTCGTCGACTATCTGAAGAAGAACAAGCCGAACGCGACGATTGCGGTGCTCAAGCAGAACGACGACTTCGGTCAGTCGTATGTCGACACGCTGAACGAATTGGTCAAGGGCACGGACTTGAAGGTCGTGCAGACCCAGAGCTACGACCCCGAGAGCTCCGAGGTGAAGACACAGGTCACCAGCCTCGCCAATACGCACGCGGACGCGTTCCTGCTCGCGGCCGCCCTGCTCGCGTGCCCGAACGCGCTTGTCGCCGCGGCGGACGCCGGCTGGAAGCCGATCACGTACATGTCCGGTACCTGCGTGTCGAAGGTGCTCTTCACTCTGGCCGGTCAGGCGGCGGACAAGGTGTTGAGCGTGACGCCGCTCCTGGATCCCGCCGATCCGACCAATGCCTCGAACGCTGCGATGCAGCTCTACAAGGCGCAGGTGAAGAAGTACGCATCCGGCGCCGACACCGACGACGGGATCGTGGCGTACGGGTGGACGACGGCGGCCTTGTTCGCCAAGACACTCGAGCTGTCGACCAAGCTCGACCGCGGCACCGTGATGAATGCGATCCATACCTTGCCGGGTGTCACGGACATCGGCCTCCAGCTCCCGAAGTCCAAGTGGACGACGTCGGCCCAGGACGCGTTCATCGGTGAAACATTCCAGATGATCACGTACGACGCCAACGAGGGGCACACGAACCCGGTGGGTCCGCTCATCGACGACAACGGCAAGACCGCCGAGCTGTCGCCGCAGGACCTGTTGAACTCTTAGTCGGCAAGTCGTTGTGCGAGGGCCTCGGGGTCGGTCACGACCTCGAGGCCGTCTCGCGTGCGCAGCCATTCGGCGTTGCGTTGATGCAGATCGTTGTCCACGTCGAACCGATTCAGGTACACGATCGGGGGACGCTCCAGGGCGGCGATGCACAGTCGGACCACATTGATCGTGCCCAGGCCCGCGTCGGCGACGAGCACGACGGACTCGGCGCGCACGCGTCGATCAGCGAGCGGCTGTCGCCGTCGTGCGCGAGCGGCGAGAGCAAACCGCCGGCGCCCTCAACGAGCGTGATGCCGGACGCCGGGGCGTCGAGCTCGTCGACGAGATCGGCGATGCGTGAACGCGGGGAGGCCAAGCGCATCGGCGGCCATCGGCGGCGCCATCGGAAGGGGCAGCCAGCGGTGGCGAGGGCACACGACCGCTCGACCGGCTCGCCGGTCGCCGCCGCGAGCACGTCGGCGTCGGTCGCCGTGTCGCGCGGGGTCGAACGACTGCACGGGTTTGCGGCGTCATCGCACCGCGGGCCCGCAGTGCGCGTGCGAGGGCGGCCGCGACGAACGTCTTGCCGACTTCGGTGCCCGTCCCGGTCGACGACGACGAGCGTCACGCGGGCGGATCTCGCCGAGCACGTCGGCGAGCGCGCGCTGGAGCAGCGTCAACCTGCGGCGTCGGTGTGCGCGGCGGACAGCGTGACGCGCAGCCGCGAGGTGCCGGGCGCGACCGTTGGCGGCCGGATGGCCGGCACGAGCACGCCGCGGTCGAGCAGTGCGGCGGCGGCGTCGAGCGTCGCGCTGTTCGTCGCCGATGACGAACGGCACGATCGGCGACGGGTGGCCCGGCGCGGACGCGGTCGACGAGCGCGCGCAGGCGCTGCGACCAGCGCGTCGCCCTCGGGCGAGCGCAGCACCGCGAGCGCGGCGAGCGCCGCCGCGGTGTCGGCCGGCGTCGGCGCGGTCGTGAAGATGTACGGCCGGGCGAGGTTCTCGATCAGCTCGACGTAGCGCGCGGGCCCGGCGACGAAGCCGCCGAGCGAGCCGAGCGTCTTCGACAGCGTGCCGACGCGCAGCACGTCGGCGTCGGGTCCGCGATGTCGACGTCGGGGCCGAGCACGGCGTGGGCCTCGTCGAGGACGCAGCAGCGCGTGCTCGCGCGCGCACAGCTCGACGAGCGCGTCGACGTCGGCGACGTCGCCGTCCATCGAGAACACGGTGTCGGTGACGACGAGCGCGCGCCGGCGCACCACGGTCTCGCAGCAGCGACGCGAGCTGGTCGAGGTCTGCGTGGCCGTAGCACCGCGACGTCGCCGCGCGCGAGCCGGCAGCCGTCGATGATCGACGCGTGGTTCAGCTCGTCGCGAGCACACGAGCACACCTCGGGTGCCGAACGTCGTCAGCACGCCGAGGTTCGTCGCGAATCCCGTGGGGAACAGCGCGGCGCGCGGCATGCGCTTCCACGTCGGCGAGCGCGTGCTCGAGCTCCGAGTGCACAGGCCGGGAGCCGACGATGAGCCGCGCCGAGCCGCTGCCGGCCCCGTAGCGTTCGAGCGCGTCGCGGCGCGGCGGCGACGACGCGCCGGATGGTGCGTGAGGCCGAGGTAGTCGTTCGACGCGAACGCGACCGGTCCGTCGTCGGTCGTGACGTCGCGTCGAGGCGCGACGCCACCGGCCCCCGGCCGCGGATGGCGCGGGCTTCGGCATCGGCCCATGCGGCCCACGTCACGTCGTGCACACTTCGTCGATCGCGGCGCCGAGCGTGTGCGACGATGCGATGCAGCTCCTCGGACGTGATCGTGAGCGGCGGCATCAACACGACGACGTCGCCGAGCGGGCGAGCAAGGACGCCGCGCTCGACGGTCGCCGCGGACACCCTGCGTCCCTAGCGCAGACCGTCGCGCGGTGGCGCCAGCTCGATCCCACCCATCAAACCGCGCAGCCGGATCTCCTTGACCGCGGGTTTGGACGCGATGCGATCGTCGAGGAGCGCGCGCAGCTCGTCCGAGCGCGCCTGCACGTTGGCGAGCACATTCCACGCGTCGATCAGCTCCAGATGACGAAGCGCGACAGCGGCCGCGAGCGCGTTCCCGCTGTAGGAATGCCCGTGATACAGCGTGTTCGCCCCAAGGTCGGGGCCGAGAAAGGCATCGAAGACTCGCCCGTTGCGCGACCGTGGCCGACATCGGCAGGTAGCCGGCCGTGAGCCCCTTGCCGAGGCACATGAGGTCGGGACGGATGCCGGCCTGCTCACTCGCGAACAGCGTGCCGGTTCGGCCGAACCCGGTCGCGACCTCGTCGCAGATGAGCAAGACGTCGTTGGCGCGGCACGCTTCGGCGAGCTGGGTCAGACCTTCGGGGTCGGAGAGCTGCATGCCCGCAGCGCCCTGCACGAGCGGCTCGATGATCACTGCGGCAAGTTCGGTTGCGTGCGCTTCGATCATTCGGCACGCGGTACCGATGCAATCGGCCTCGGCGAAGTTGGGGGCGCGCAACACCGGGAAGCGCAACGGGTCGAACACGGCGGTGCCGAAGCCGCCGTCACCGAGCGAGAGCGCGCCGATCGTGTCGCCGTGGTAGGCCCCGCCGAACGCGAGGAACGACGTGCGGCCGGCGACACCGCGATTCACCCAGTACTGGAACGCGATCTTCAGCGCTTGCTCAACGGCCGAGGCGCCGTCCGACGCGTAGAGAAAGTGCGCGTCGTCGACCGGCACGACCGCGGCCAGTGCCTCGGAAAGCTCGATGACGACGCGGTTGCCGTTGCCGAGCATCGTCGTATGCGCGCCCCGGCCGAGTTGCTCGCGCACGGCGTCGTCGAGCTCGGGAACGCAATGTCCGAGCGTCGTGACCCATAGCGACGAGATCGCGTCGAGATAGTGCCGCCCGTCGACGCCGATCAGCTCGTGACCCTCGGCGCGGTCCACGATGATCGGCGCGTTGCTCGCGTACGCGCCCATTTGCGTGAACCCGTGCCACACGACAGCCGTGTCCCTCTTCACCCACGCGTCTTTGTCGCACTCGCTGCGGGCCGGGATACCCGGCCCGCGGACGCTCGCCGCTCCGGCGAGTTCGCTGCGCTTCGCTTCGCTCACCGCGTCGTGTGACGGCACGACGCGGATTCTGGCCCACAATGTGGGGCGTGACCCAAGCCGATCCTCTGACGCAGCGCGATCGCCTGTTCGCGGCGACATACCGCTGCGTTGAGCGGTTCGGGCTCGGGAAGACGACGATCGAGGATGTCGTGAAGGAGTCGGGGGTCTCACGAGCCACGATCTATCGCCAGTTCCCGGGCGGACGCGACGAGCTGTTCCTCGAGACGGTGGGATGGGAACTTTCGAACTACTTCACGCGGCTGGCCGACCAGGTCCGGGATGCCCCGGACCTCGCCGAGTTGCTGCGCACTGGCCTGTGGTTCGCGCACCGCTCGATTGCCGAGCACGCGCTGCTCCGCAAGATCATGGACACCGAACCGGAGCGGTTGCTGCCACTCCTCACGACGGAGTCGGCCAAGACGCTCCCGTTCATCGCCGACTTCCTCCAGCCGTACCTACGGCGCGAGGCCGAAGCGGGCCGGCTGCGACCGGGCATCGACCTGGACCGCGCCGCCGAGTACCTGGCCCGCGCGATCCTCTCGTTGATCGGCGCGCCCGGTCGCTGGGACCTCGAGGACCCGGATCAGGTCCGCGACCTCGTCGCCACCGAGCTCCTCGGCGGCATCTCCGCCTGATGCACCGCCGAGTGCTCGCGATCGCGAGCGCGGCTGTGACCAGCGACACATTGACAATGAGACGTTCAATGGATGATTGTCTCATTGCATGGATGTTGCCCCCCGGGTTCTCGACGCTGCCCTGACCTGCATCGGGCGCGTGGGCCTGGCCAAGACGACGCTCGACGATGTCGCCCGCGAAGCCGGGTGCGCCCGAGCCACCGTGTACCGCTACTTCCCCGGCAAACAGCAATTGATCGCGGCTCTCGTCGAGCGGGAGGTCGCCGCGTTCGAGCGCCAGCTGCTGACCGCAGCGGGTGGCGCCGAATCGCTCGGCGACGCGGTCACCAAGGTCATCACCACCGCGGCGGGTGCGTTGTTGGGTCATCCGGCGCTCACCTTCCTCGCGGCCTACGAGCCCGAGGTGCTGCTCCCGTATCTCGCGTTCGAGCGCGAGAGCGCGGTGCTCGGTGCTGCCGCCGAGTTCGTCGCTCCTGCCTTCGCGCCGTTCCTTCCGATCGATCGCGCCACCCGGCTCGCCGAGTGGGTCGCACGCATCACCTTGTCGTACCTGTGTTGTCCGTCGGACCACGTTGACGTGAACGACGCCCTCCAGGTGCGCGCACTTGTTGACGATTTCGTCTTACCGGGCTTCTTGCGTCCCGCCGACGCTCTCGAAGGGGTTACGCCATGAGTACCAACCAAGAGATCCTGGGTCGCGACGAGATCAACGATCTCGAAGCGATCATGTCGGTGACCAACACCGACGTCGACGCGAAGTTGCACGCCGTGGGCGCGAGCCTCGACACGATCTTCACGTGGGACTACGAGCGGAGCCGGCCCGCGCTCGGGAAGCTCTACGAGAAGGCGAAGACCTCACAGTGGAACGTCACCACCGATCTCGACTGGTCGATCGACGTCGACCAAGAACGATTGGCGCTGAACAACATGGCGCGCGAGGACGTGCAGTTCTTCAGTGACGCCGTCGACCTGTCCGGCACCCCGTTCGAGAAGTGGACGGAGAAGCAATGGGTCGAGCTCGCGATCGAAGGCCAGAACTGGACGCTTTCGCAGTTCATGCACGGTGAGCAGGGCGCGCTCGTGTGCACGGCGCGCATCGTCGAGACCGTGCCGTGGATCGACGCCAAGTACTACGCCGCGACGCAGGTCGTCGACGAGGCCCGCCATGTCGAAGTCTTTGCGAAGTACCTCGACGAGAAGCTCTCCGGTCACTACCCGATCAACGCGCACCTTCGAATGCTGCTCGACGACATCCTCGCCGACAGCCGCTGGGACATGACGTACCTCGGCATGCAGATCATGGTCGAAGGGCTCGCGCTCGCCGCGTTCGGCTTCATCCATCAGATGACGACCGAGCCGTTGCTCAAGAAGCTGCTGCGCTACGTGATGAGCGACGAAGCGCGTCACGTCGCGTTCGGTGTCCTTTCGTTGCAGGAGTACTACAAGGAGCTCACCGACGCGGAGATGAAGGACCGCCAAGAGTTCGCGTTCGAGGCGGCCGTACGCATGCGCGACCGGTTCCTGCAGCAGGAAGTCTGGGACCGCATGGGTGTCCCGGTGAAAGATGCACTGCAGCTCGTGATGGCCGACGAGGGTCGGGCGATGTTCCAGAACATCTTGTTCTCGAAGATCGTCCCGAACTGCAAGAAGCTCGGACTGCTCGAGCGCAACGACGCGTGGCTCCGCAAGCGGTTCACCGAGCTGGGCGTGATCCAGTTCGAGGACTGGGTCGACACCGGCGAGGAATACACCGAGCTCGACGAGGTCGCCAAGGACCGCCAGGCCGTCGCCGGCGCCTGACAGCCAGTCCGACGACTGAGGGTTCCGCGGTCAGAACTCGGCGCGGTGCGGTATAGGCTACCGACCAGTCGGTAGGGCGGACCGCTCTCGCCGCGACCGAGAGGGGCCGCGTGGCCACAAATCTGCTCGAAGCCCCCCAGCCCGATCGCGTGCGGCCCGTCGTGACACCCCGTCACGAGCGCCATATCAACTGGCGCACGTCGATCCCGTTCCTCGCCCTGCAAGCCGTGCCGCTGCTCGCGATCTTCACCGGCGTGAGCCGGACGGCGCTGATCCTGTTGGCATGCACCTACTTCGGGCGCATGTTCTTCATCACCGCCGGCTATCACCGCTACTTCGCGCACCGGAGCTACCGCCTCGGCCGGGTCGCCCAGTTCGTCTTTGCCTTCGCGGGCTTGACGTGCGCGCAGAAGGGCCCGCTGTGGTGGGCCGGGCATCATCGCAACCACCACAAGTTCTCCGACACCGACCGCGACATCCACTCGCCCAAAGACGGATTCTGGTGGAGTCACGTCGGATGGATCCTGTGCGACAAGTACGGCGAGACGCCGATCGACGACATCAAGGACTTCGCGCGCTATCCCGAACTGCGATGGATGAACGCGCACGACTGGGTCGGTCCCTGGTCGCTCGCCGTGGTGTGCTTCCTGATCGGCGGTTGGAGCGGTCTCGTCGTCGGCTTCTTCGCTTCCACCGTATTGCTGTGGCACTCGACGTTCCTCGTCAACTCGCTCGCGCACGTCTTCGGGCGTCGCCGCTACGAGACCGACGACACCAGCCGCAACTCGTTGCTGATCGCGCTCCTCACTGCCGGCGAGGGGTGGCACAACAACCATCACCGCTACCAGAGCGCAGCACGTCAAGGCTTCCGGTGGTGGCAGATCGACACGAGCTACTACGTCCTGTGGGTCCTCGCACGAGTCGGCATCGTCCACGACCTGCGTCCGGTACCGCGAAGAGTGATCGACGAGGCCCGCCAGCCCCGGTGATACGTTTGCGTTCCGAATGACTCAGCCGGTTCGCATCGTTTTCCTCGGCGGGCTGGGCGAGATTGGTCGGAACTGCTTCTGCATCGAAGTCGACGACCGCGTCCTCGTCGTCGACTGCGGGCTCATGTTTCCGGATGCCGACATGCCGGGCATCGACCTCGTCCTGCCGGATTTCACATATCTGCGCGACAACGCGGCGCGTGTCGAAGCAGTGCTGTTGACCCACGCGCACGAGGACCACGCGGGCGGCCTCGCGTTCTTGCTCCGCGAAATCGAGGTGCCGATCTACGGCTCGGCGCTGTCGCTGGCGCTCGCTCGCAACCGCATCGAAGAAGCGGGCGTGCTCAGCCGCACCGAGCTGATCGAAGTCGGCGACGGCGAACGCCGGCGCATCGGTCCGATCGAGTGTCAGTTCGTCCCGGTCACCCACTCGGTGCCGCACGGCTTCGCAGTCGCGTTCTTCACGCCGGTCGGCACCATCATCCACACCGGCGACTTCAAGCTCGACCTCACACCGGTTGACGGCCGCCGTACCGATCTCGCACTCCTCGGCGAGTTGTCGCGACGCGACGGTGGTGTGCGCTTGCTGCTCTCGGACTCCACCAACGCCGAGCGGCCCGGGTTCACACCTTCGGAGTCGACAGTCGGCACCGCGATGCGGGCGCTGTTCCGCGAGCACTCCGACAAGCGGTTCATCGTGACGAGCTTCGCGTCGCACTTGCACCGCGTCGAACAGGTGGTGCAGGCGGCGGTGGCGCACGGCCGCCGGGTCGCGTTCGTCGGTCGCTCGATGGAACAGAACGTGGCGCTGGCGCGCGAGCGCGGCTTCCTCGACATCCCGGCGTACGCAGTGCTCGACATCGAGGAAACCTCGCGGTACGCGCCCGGCGACGTCTGCATCATCTGCACGGGCTCACAAGGCGAGCCGATGAGCGCCCTCTCGTTGATGGCCGCCCACGAGCACAAACACGTGAAGGTCTCGCCCGACGACGTCGTCGTGATCAGTGCGCACGCCATTCCGGGAAACGAATCGAACGTGTCCCGCGTGATCGATGCGTTGCATCGCGCGGGGGCCGAGGTCGTGCACGATCGAACGTCACCCGTGCATGTGTCGGGCCACGCGTCCCAGGAAGAGCTGAAATTCATGCTCAACCTCGTGTCGCCCGAGTGGTTCGTCCCGGTGCACGGCGAGTACCGGCATCTCGTGCATCACGCCCGCCTGGCCGAAGAGGTCGGGGTCGCGGCGGATCACGTGCTGGTGTGCGAGGACGGTGACGCCGTCACGCTCACCGACGAGGGCGCTGAGGTCGAGCGGCGTGCGGTTCCCGCGGGTTACATGTACGTCGACGGCATCGTCGGCGACATCAGCCATGGGGTGTTGCGCGACCGGCGCATGTTGTCCGAAGAAGGTGTGGTCGTTGTCATCGTGACCGTCGACAAGGTGACGGGCGACATCGTGACCGGTCCCGAGATCGTCACGCGGGGATGGGTGTACGCGCCCGAGGCCGAAGGACTGCTCGAGGACGCCAAGCAGGTCGTACGCGCGTCGATCGCCGACGCCGCCAACGAAGGCGCGACCGACTTCGACACGATGCGACGCCACGCACGCAAATCGTTGGCCCGCTTCATCGACGAGCGCACACGCCGGCGGCCCGCGGTGATCCCGGTTGTCATGGAAGTCTGAGCGAGCGCGATGAGCGGGCGCAGGGCGCTCGTCACCGGCGGCGGCAACGGTATTGGCGCTGCGATCTGTCGCGCGCTCGTCGACAACGGCGTGTTCGTGTGGGTCAACGACATCTACGAGGAGCGTGCGGCGAAAGTCGCGGCTGACCTCGGCGGCGACGCGCACGCGAAACCGATGAAGGCCGACGTGACGAGCCCGCTCAAGATCACGCGGATGCGCGAGGCAACCGGTCCCGTCGACATCCTCGTCAACAACGCAGGGATCCCGACGCAGGGATTCGGTGAGCTCAAGGCGTTCGTCGAAACGAGTCCCGAGGACTGGGAAGCGATGATGCGCCTGAACCTCGGCGCGGTGCTCCACGTCACGCACGCGTATCTCGGCGCGATGGTTGATCAGGGATGGGGCAGAGTCGTCACGATCGTCTCCGATGCCGGTCGTCGGGGTGAGCGATACCAGGCGATCTACGGCTCGGCCAAGGCCGGTGCGATGGGGTTCACGCGCGGGATTGCCGCCGAAGTCGGCGCCCACGGTGTGACGGCCAACTGCGTCGCGCTCGGCACGATGCGATCGGGCCCGACGGCAGAGGCGGTCGAGCGCGATCCCGAACTCGAGCGCCGCCTGTCGAAGGGCTACGCGATCCGGCGGCTGGGCCGCCCCGAGGACGTCGCCCCGCTCGTTGCGCTGTTGTGCAGCGACGCCGCCGCCTGGATCACCGGCCAGGTGTATCCCGTCGACGGCGGCTACGCCCCGACGCTCTAGTGGTCCGTCGGGTCAATGATGCGTCATTGATGCTGCGTTGGAGTTCGTCGTGGACGAGCCGGACGGTAGCGTCCGGCGGGTTCCATCACGACACAGGGGGCGGTTATGGCCGCGTTCGGCATCATCCACCGGTTCAAAGGCGGGACCCGTGAGCAGTACGAAAACGGGCTGAAGGTCGTACATCCCGACGGCGGCAAGGGGTTGCCGCCCGGGCAAACGCTGCACCTCGCGGGCCCCACCGAGGACGGCTGGGTCGTCGTCGCGGTGCATGAATCGAAGGAATCGTGGGAGCGCTTCCGGGACGGGACGCTGCTCCCCGGTCTCGGACAGGTCGAGAACGGGTTCCAGGGTCCGCCCGAAGAGACAACCTTCGAGGTCGACAGGGTCCGGACCACCTGAGCGGTCGCGAGACCGGGCCCCATGCCGGTGTGGCTCCTGGGGCTGGTGTTAGCGTTGGGTGATGGCTTCGCGCCGATCGTCGAAGTCCTCGCGCGCCAAGAAGCGGCCGGGTCGACCTTCTCGGGTCCGGCCTCAGTGGCGTGACGAGCTCTCGGAACAGCTCGGTGGGCACCGGGCTGACATGCTCGCGATCGGTTTGGGGGTCGCGGGGCTCCTGACGCTGCTCGCGATCTTCTCCGACGTCGTCGGTCCGGTCGGCAGCGGCATCGACGCCGCTCTTGCGGCCTTGCTCGGCCGGGGCAAGTTCCTCGTGCCGATGGGCCTGCTCGTCGGCGCGGGCTTCATGCTCGTACCTCGGTACGCCGACGACGACGAGGAGGCTCCGGCACGCGGCGGGCTGCGGCTCGGACTCGGCCTGGCGCTCGTGTGCGCGACGACCGTTGGCCTGTTCTCGCTCGGGAAGGACGCCGGGCCGGTCAAGGACGCGGGCGGCGTCCTCGGTGAAGCGATCGGCGCACCGTTGCGAAGTGGGCTGGGAACGACCGGCGCGGTGATTGTTCTCGTTGCCGCGGGCCTGCTCGGCCTGTTGCTGGTGGTCGGCACCGGCATCCATCAGGTCGTGCACGGGAGCGCGGTCGTGGCGCGTTTCGTCGTCGCGCCACGCCAAAGAGATGCTCACGCTGCCGTCGGAGCACGCCGACGACGAAGAGCCGCCGACTCCCGCGCCGACCACACCGCCCGGCCAGTTCCAGGGCGCGTCGACCATCGACCTCGATCTGGTGGCCGCCGAACAAGATGACGACGACGCCGAAGAGTTCGAGGACGAAGAGGAATACGAAGACGAAGACGAAGAAGAGGGCGAGTACGCCGGGGAGGAGTACGAGGAGTACGACGAAGACGAGGAGGAGTACGAAGAAGACGACGAGGAATACGAAGAAGACGACGAGGAATACGAAGAAGACGACGACGAAGAGGTCGAAGACAGCGAGCACGTCACCGCCGCGCCCGCGATCGCGTGGAAGCTCCCGGCGCTCTCACTGCTGAAGAAAAGCGAGGCGCGCGAAGTCGACCCTCGCATGGTGGAACAGGGCGGCGAAGTCCTCGAAGCGACGATGCGCGAGTTCGGCGTGGACGCCCGCCTTATCGGCGCGACGGTGGGTCCGACGGTGACGCGCTACGAGCTCGAGCTCGCGGCCGGCGTCAAGGTCAACCGAGTGACCGGGCTCACCAAAGAGATCGCGTACGCGATGGCGAGCCACGACGTTCGCATCCTCGCGCCGATCCCCGGCCGGAGCGCGATCGGCGTCGAGGTGCCGAACAAGATGCGCCCCCTCGTCACGCTCGGCGATGTCCTGTCGACCAGCGAGGCGAAGAAGGCCAAGCACCCACTCGATGTCGCGATGGGTCGCGACATTGCCGGCCGTTCGGTGTTCGCGAACCTCACGACGTTCCCGCACGTGCTGATCGCCGGACAGACCGGTGCGGGCAAGTCGAGCTGTATCAACAGCATCGTGACGTCATTGCTGATGCGGACGACACCCGCGGAGGTGCGCCTCATCCTCGTCGACCCGAAACGCGTCGAGCTCAATCAGTACAACGGCGTGCCCCATTTGCTCACCGAAGTCGTCACCAATCCCAAGAAGGCGGCAAACGCACTCGAGTGGGCCGTGCGCGAGATGGAGATGCGCTACGACGTCCTCGCCGACGTCGGCGTGCGCGACATTGCAGGGTTCAACGCGATGTACGACCGCGACGAGCTCCCCACACCCGACGACCCCGACCCGGATACCGGGAAGTCCTACGAGCGGCTGCCGTTCATCGTTGTCGTGGTCGACGAGCTCTCCGACCTCATGATGGTCGCCGCGCGCGACGTCGAGTCGAGCATCTGCCGGCTCGCGCAGATGGCGCGTGCCGTCGGTATCCACCTCGTGATCGCGACGCAGCGGCCGTCGGTCGACGTGATCACCGGCGTCATCAAGGCCAACATTCCGAGCCGGCTCGCGTTCAGCGTGAGCACGCTCGCCGACTCACGCGTGATCCTCGACCAGATGGGCGCGGAGAAACTGATCGGCAAGGGCGACATGCTGATGCTCGGTGCGTCGTCGGGCCGGGCGGAACGCGTCCAGGGTGCGTGGGTCGATGAGGAGTGTGTGCGCAAGGTTGTCGCGCACTGGCGGCGGCAGGCGATCCAGCCGAACTACATCGAAGGCATCCAGGGCGACGACTCGGCCGGCGGTCGTTCCCGCGCCGACGACGACGAAGGCGACGAGTTGCTCGCCGAGGCGATGGAACTCGTTGTCGCGAGCGGTCTCGGGTCGACTTCCATGCTTCAGAGAAAATTGCGGGTCGGGTTCGCTCGGGCCGGCCGCTTGATGGACCTGCTCGAACGGCGGGGCGTCGTCGGTCCGTCCGAGGGGTCCAAGGCCCGGGCGGTGCTGATGAGCGCCGAGGAGCTCGAGGAGCTGCACGCCCGCGAATAACCGAATTCCGCGATCGCTGAAAATGCAGCGATCGCGGAAACCGCGAAGAAGGGCAGGGCCTGCGCATCATTGCGCTGACCCTGCCCTTTCAGGAGCCCCTTGCGTCTACGCGGCGCGCACGCTCGGAGTTTGCTCGCCGAGTGTCTCGTCCGCCCGGGCCCGGTCGTGCGTGAGGTACGCGAACAGCGCCCGCCACGGCACGGTCATGCCGGCTACGACGAAGCCCGTGACCCACATACCAACGGTGTCATTGCGGATCTCGATGCCCCAGCCTCGGAACACCGAGTAGTCGATCAGCACCGTGGCGCCGACGCCGATCACGAACGTGGCGAGCGTGCGCATGTTGCGCAGCTGCGGCACGGCGTCGGTGAGAAAGTCGACGAGCTTCAGCGTTGCGAGCGCGAGGAGCGCGACGATCGCGAAGTCGTACATGTGCCACCTCCTGGGTGGTCGCGGCGGGCTCTGTGCCCACCGTCGACCGCTCAGACCTGCTGAGCTTCCGAAAGGTGACATTCCTCCGCTTCGTGCCGCTCCGCCAGGCGAGCAATGGTCCTCATCATCTTGCGCTCCATCAGAAAATGGATGACGTCGTACGCGAGGTTGGGGCGGGCGTAGCGCGAGCGCACGACCAAGCGGCACGAGCGGTCGTCGATCGGCTGCAGCACGAACGCCCAACTCCCCGACATCGCGACCTCTGCCTCCCTGCCTGCCCAAAGGTCCGGCGAGAGCAGTACGAGTGCCCGCTGAGGGTCGACGCGTGCGACGACGACGTGGCCCTTGCCACGGAAGCGGCGGGGCGGTGCCATCCACACCCGCTCGCCAACGATGCGGTCTCCCCACGCCGGAACTAGGCGCTCGACTTTTGGCATCTCGCAGCCCATCAGGTTCTCGAGCACTCGGTAGCTGTAGAAGCCGCCGCGCTGCTGGTCGATCTGTTGTAGCCACGGCCAGACCGCCTCGGCGGGTGCACGCACGGTGATCGCGCGCGTGGCGACATTGCGCGCATCGGGGACAAGCTCGTCGCCGGCCAACGTCGCGGCGAACTCGCTCTCGGTCGCACCCCGGCGGTCCATCCAACTGCGGAACGAACTCATGGCGTCAGCATTGCGCCGCGGGCGGCGCGTCGAAGAGGGCCAAAGGTTGGTTCAGAGACGGCCGTCCGCCTCCAACGCGTCGAGGCGTGTGCGCAGCTCGTCCAGAAGCCCGGCGGCGGCAGAGAGGTGCTCTTCGATACGCGCGACATACGCGTGTGGTGAGTCGTCGGAGACCTCGTCCTCGACGTCGATCTCGTTCACGACCGCGGCCGCGAAGTCACCCTGCTCATCGGGCACCAACAGCACGCCCCGGCGATCATCGGCAATACCGGTCCACTCGATCATCACGGGTACGCCCGCAGTCTCGAGCCGACGGCGCAACACCTGCGCCTGGAGCTTCGGCCACTCGCCGATCTCGACGAGACCACCGGCGTCCTCGTCATCGAAGTCGTCAGGATCGTCGAGATGCTCGGGCCGCTGGGCGACCAGAGCGACCCGGCAGTCGGCGCAGCTGGTTGACCCAACTTGGTATTCGGCGCCACACGAGGGGCACCACACCGTCGGTTCATCCACGGGCGGCGAGTGTAGGAGGGAGGCTCACTACCATGTTGGCGATGTCGACCGAACCGCCCGGACGACGCTTCTACCTCGAGACGCTCGGCTGCCCGAAGAATGCTGTCGATTCCGAGAAGGTCGTCGCATCGCTGCTTGCCGACGGGCTCGCGCCCGCGAGCCGGCCTGAGGACGCCGATCTGGTCGTGGTGAACACGTGCGCGTTCATCGAGTCGGCGCGCCAGGAGTCGATCGACGTCTCGCTCGCGCTCTCGGAGGCTCGCAAGCCGGGCGCGCGGCTGGTGCTCACCGGCTGCATGGCCGAGCGCTACGGCGAGGAACTTGCCGGCGCGTTGCCGGAGGCGGATGCGGTCGTCGGGTTTGCCGGCGAAGGCTCGTTGGCCGACGTGGCGTTGCGGGGCCACAAGCCCACCGGCGTGCGCGATCTCCTCGAGCTTCCGCGCCGGCCGTCGGAAACGCCGTGGGCCTACGTGAAGATCGCCGAGGGATGCGATCGCGCGTGCGCCTTCTGTGCGATCCCGTCGTTTCGCGGCAAGCAACGGTCGCGGGCGCCCGAGGCGATCGAAGCCGAGGTACGCACACTCGTCGAGCAGGGCGTTGCCGAAATCGTGCTCGTCGCCCAGGACCTCGCGTGGTACGGCCGTGATGCGGGCGAGCCGGGATCCCTCGCGCCGCTACTCCGCCGGTTGGACGCGCTGGGCGAACACGGGCTCGCGCGCGTTCGCCTCCTCTATCTCTATCCGTCCGAAGTACGCGACCCGCTGATTGCGACGATGCTCGAGCTGGCGTCGGTCGTGCCGTACTTCGACCTGTCGCTGCAGCACGCCGCCCCGGAGTTGTTGCGCCGCATGAAACGCTGGGGGAGCGGCGACCGCTTCCGTGAGATCATCACCAGTATTCGTGTCGAGGAGCCGCACGCCGCCTTCCGGTCGTCGTTCATCGTCGGGTTTCCGGGCGAGACCGAGGCCGACCACGAAGCGCTCCTCGCCTTTCTCGCCGACGTCGGCCTCGACTGGGCGGGTTTCTTCGCGTTCTCGAAGGAGGACGGCACGCCCGCCGCGACCATGGACGGCGGGATCGCGGATGTGCTCGTGCACGAGCGGTTGCGCGAATGTGCCGAGGTGCAAGATCCGATCACCGCCGGCGCGCGGGCTGCGCTCGTGGGGGAGACTGTCGACGTGCTCGTCGACGGCGTGGGCGAAGACGGCGAAATCATCGGGCGGACGTATCGAGAAGCGCCCGAGATCGATGGCGTCGTCCGCCTGGTCGGCGACGTGTTCGCGCGCCCTGGCGTGCGGGTGAAGGCGACCGTGTGCGGCGTGGAGGGCCCCGACCTCGAGGCGAAGGTAGGAACGTGACCGCTGCGGCCGCGCGCCGCCGAGCCGGGCGACCAAGCGCTTCGGACAAGGCGCGCTCGCCACGCCCGCGAACTTCGTGACGGTCGCGCGCATCCTCGTCGCCATTCCCACGTTCGCCCTCATCCGCGACGAAGGGTCGAGCTGGAGAACCGTCGCGCTCTGGTTCGCGATCACCGCGACCGACAGCGTCGACGGTTGGCTCGCACGCCGAGAAGGCGCAACGCGCTCGGGGGCGTTCCTCGACCCGGTCGCCGACAAGCTCATCGTGCTTGGCGGCCTCGCGGTCCTCGCCGATCGCGGCGTGTTCCCGTGGTGGCCGGTATTGCTGATCGCCGCGCGCGAGCTCGGGATCTCTGCGTACCGATCGATCGCCGGCCGCCGTGGCATCGTGTTGCCCGCGCAGCAGCTCGGCAAGTACAAGGCGTTCACGCAGTACTGCGCGGTTGGATTCGTGTTGCTCCCGTGGACCGCCGACAACCTCGGGTTCCAGCGAGTCGTCCTCGCGATTGCGGTGATACTGACCGTCGTCTCGGGGCTGCAGATCGTGCGGCGCGGATACATCGACTGGCAGCGAGCCGATAGCTCCGCATGACCGTGCGGACGCAGCGGAGCCAGGATGGCGCAGCGAGGGAGCCCTCGCGTGAGATGTGAGGTCCTGGCGATCGGGACCGAGCTGCTGCTCGGTCAGATCGTCGACACCAATAGCGCCTGGATCGGCGAGCAGCTCGCGGCGTCGGGCATCGACTCCTACGAACACCGGGTCGTCGGTGACAACCAGGCGCGGATCGTCGCCGCGTTGCAGGACCTGCTTTCGCGGTCGGATGCGGTGCTGATCTGTGGCGGCCTGGGCCCGACCCAAGATGACCTGACGCGCGACGCGATCGCCGACGTGATGGGCGTGCCACTGGTGCGGCAGATGGAGCTGGCCGAGCACATCGCTTCGATGTTCCGCACGCGACTCCGCGACATGCCGCAGAACAACCTGCGCCAGGCCGACATCCCCGAAGGCGGCGAGCCAATCCCGAACCCGATCGGGACCGCGCCCGGCTTGTTGTGCGAGCTGCCGGGCAGCAAGGTCGTGTACGCCGTGCCCGGCGTGCCGTACGAGATGCAACTGATGGTGCAGCAGCATGTGCTGCCCGACCTGCTGCGCCGCTCGGGTGAAGCGGCGGCGATTGTGTCGCGCTCGTTGAAGACATGGGGAACGTCGGAGTCGGCGCTGGCCGAGATGGTTGCGCACCGGCTCGAAGCGTTGGATGCACGCGGCGGCAACCCGACGATCGCGTTCTTGGCACGCGGGATCGAGGGGCTCGTCGTCCGCATCACTGGCAAGGCCGCCTCCGAGGACGAAGCGCGCGCGTTGGTGGAGGCGGAGGAGAAGGAGCTGCGCGCCATCCTCGGTGCTCTCGTGTTCGGCGTCGACGACGAGACGATGGAGCACGCAGTGTTGACGCGCTTGCGGGCGCGGGGCTGGACGCTCGGCGTCGCCGAGTCGTTGACCGGCGGCTTGATCGGCGCCCGGATCGTGAACGTGCCGGGCGCGAGCGAGGTCTTCCGCGGTGCGGTCGTCGGATATGCGACCGACGTGAAGCGATCGTTGTTGGGCGTCGACGCGCCGGTCGTGGTGAGCGAGGACGCGGCGCGCCAGATGGCCGAAGGCGCCCGGCGCGCGCTCGGCGCCGACGTCGGTATCGCCGTCACCGGTGTTGCGGGGCCAACCGAGCAGGACGGCGTCGCGGTTGGCACCGTGTGCTTCGGTTTGGCACTCCCGGGCGTACCGACCGAAGCGGTGAGCACGCGCCTGCCCGGCGACCGCGAGCGGCTGCGTCAGTTCTCGACGATCTCGCTGCTGAACCTCTTGCGGCAACGGCTCGACGCGCTGGCGGGCTGATGGAGATCCAGATCAACATCGATTGCGCGGATCCGAATGCGCTCGCGGACTTCTACGTCGCGGCGCTGGGCTACGAACCACACGGCGCAGCCGGCGAGCAGTACAGCTCGATCACGGCTTCCGACGGCCGGCCGAAGATCGTGTTCCAGCGCGTCCCCGAGGGCAAGGTCGTGAAGAACCGAATGCACCTCGACCTGATCGTCGACGACATCGAAGCCGAGGCCGAGCGGTTCGTCGCGCTCGGCGGGACGCGCGGCGAGAAGATCGGCGAGTTCGGTCTCAACTGGATCGTGATGCGCGACCCGGAAGGCAACGAGATCTGCCTCTGCGACGGATAAGGGCGTGACGCGCGCGTTCGTTGCAGTGCGTCCGCCTGACGCGATGCTCGACGAGGTCGAAGCGCTCGCGGCATCGCTTGATCTCGGCGACGCTCGCCGCACGGCACACGACCAATGGCATCTCACGCTGCAATTCCTGGGGAACCGCGCGGACGTGGACGCGGTTGCCGCGGCATTGACTGGTCTGCGTGTGCCCGCCGGGACCGCGCAGTTGGGCGGGCTGGGTGCGTTCCCCAACGCGAAGCGGGCGCGCGTCGTCTGGCTCGGCCTCGCGGAGGGCGCCGAACTGTTCGTTGCCTTGGCGCAGGAAGTCGGTGAGCGAATGACGCTGCTCGGGCACGCACCCGAGGCTCGCGCGTATCACGCGCATCTGACGCTGGCGCGGCTGAAGACACCCGGCGACGTTCGCGTTGCGCTCGCCCACGACGCGGTCGCCGTGGGTGACCCGTGGCTCGTCGATGAGGTCACGCTGTACGAGAGCCGGCTTCGGCAGTCCGGCGCCGAGTACGAGCCGCGGGCTGCGGTGCGATTGCGCAGCTCCGACGAGCTATGAGGTGTCCGCGGCGAGGGCCGCGAGGAGGCTGTCGATCGCAGGCTGCACGTCGCCCGCGGCGTCACCGTTGGCGACGATCGAGAACACGACGTCGCGGCCGCCCGCGGTCGTCATGTAGCCGGAGAGCGCTCGGCCGCCGATGATCGTCCCGGTCTTGGCGTGCAGGTTCCCCTCGGCCGCGGTTCCACGGAAGCGTCCGGAAAGCGTTCCCGAGCGTCCGGCCTCGGGAAGGCTCGCGACGAACTGAGACCACCACGGCTCGCGCTTGGCTGCCTGCAAAAGGCTGCGCCACTCCCTGGTCGAGCGACGATCAAGGCGGCTGAGCCCGGAACCGTCTGTGCTGACGCCCCGGAGCTCGGCACAGAATCGCGCGATTGCTTGATCGAACGCGATCGTGCCCGCACCGGTCGAACCCAGGCCGGTGGTCCTGAGGCCCGCCTCGCGCGTCAGCATCTCGGCGATCTCGTTGTCGCTTCGCAACAACATGTCACCGATCAGATCAGTCACCGTCGGTGATGCAAGTGATGCGACGACCCTCGCGTGCGCCGGCGCAACTCCGGTCTTCACCGGGCCGGTGACTTCGATCCCCGCACGGTGGAGCGCATCGAGGAACATCTGGCCGTTGCCGAGTGCCGGATCTTCGATGTATGCGTCATCGGTGCGAGAGCGGTTGTCGTCGACCATCAACGCGGACAGCGGACCTGCGTACGCGGGGATGTGCCAGGTTTGCCAGCCCGGCGCGCGGCGCGCTGGTTCGTACCTGGATTCGTCGGCGATCAGCGCGCCGCGGACCGTCGTGATGCCGGCGGCGCGGACGCGCGCCGCGAGTGTGTCGAGGGAATGCGGCCCGCGAGCGGTGAGCGTCGGATCACCGCCGCCCACGAGCACGAGGTCGCCGTCGATGCTGCCGGAGATGACCGGCGCCGTCGCCGCCACCGACGTCGTCAACACGGTCGCACGCGGGAACAACGCGAGCGATCCCATCGCCGTGAAGATCTTCTGGTTGGAGGCGGGCAGCAGCGCGAGATCCGGTTCGAGCGCAAGGATCTCGCCGTACCCCGCGACCCAGACCGAGGCCCCGACTGCGACCCGGCGGAGAATCGGCGCTTCGAGCCACCGGGCCGCGATCGCCTTGATCGACCCGGACGCTTCGCGTGCGGGAGACGAGGCCCGAGTGCAGCGGGATCGCGTCGCGATCGACGTCGAGGTCGTCGTGCGCTCTACGTGTGTCGACCCCGGTGCCGCAGTGGACGGCGCAGGCGCGTCCGACCGCGAACGCGCGGCGCAACCGAACAGCGCGAGCGCGACGCACCCGCCGATGAGCACTCTGTTGCGCCGCACGTCGACCAGACGTTTTCGCTACCGTTGGTCGTTCCGTCAGAGATCGATCTCTGGATACAACGGGTGGCGAGCGAGCAGGTCGGCCACGCGGCTTCGAGCGGCATCCGCGATCTTGTCGTCCAAACGGAACTGTACGAGCGATGGCTTGCCCGCGTTCGGCCCGGACGGGACGACGCCCGCCGACGTTGCGTGCAGCACGGTCGCGACGACGTCGGCGACTTCGCGCATCTCGTCGGCGCCCATGCCGAGGGTCGTGATCGCAGGTGTGCCCATGCGGAGGCCGCTCGTGTACCACGCGCCGTTGGTCTCGTCGGGCACGACGTTGCGGTTCAACGTGATGCCGGCCACGCGCAGTGCCGCTTCGGCTTGCCGGCCGTTGAGGCCGAACGGCCGCACGTCGACGAGCACGAGATGGTTATCGGTGCCGCTGGTGACCACCGGCACGCCCTTGTTCAGAAGCCCGTCGGCCAGCGTGCGCGCGTTGTCGACGACCGCGGCTGCGTAGTCGCGGAACGAGGGTTGCGACGCCTCGGCGAGTGCGACCGCCTTTGCGGCCATGACGTGCGGGAGCGGGCCGCCGAGCACGAGCGGGCACCCGCGGTCGACGAACTCGGCGAGCGCGTCTTCGCACAGGACGAGCCCACCGCGCGGACCGCGCAACGTCTTGTGCGTGGTGGTCGTGACGATGTGCGCGTGCGGTACCGGGTCGAAGTCGCCGGTAAGCACCTTGCCTGCGACGAGCCCGGCGAAGTGCGCCATGTCGACCATGAACGTGGCGCCCACCTCGTCGGCGATCTCGCGCAGCACGCGGAAGTTCACGAGCCGGGGGTAGGAGCTGTAACCGGCGATCAGGATGAGCGGCTTGTGCTCGTGCGCCCGGCGCCGGACGTCGTCGTAATCGATCAGGAATGTCTGCGGGTCGACGCCGTACGACCGGTGGCGGAACAACTTTCCGGAGATGTTCGGGCGGAAGCCATGCGTGAGGTGACCGCCCGATTGCAGCGACATGCCAAGCAGCGTTTGGTTGCCGAGCTGTTGTCTGAGAGCTTCCCAATCATCGTCGGTGAGGTCGTTGACGTGGTTCGCGTCGAGCCGCGCGAGTGCCGGTGCCTCGACGCGTTGCGAGAGCACGGCCCAGAACGCGACGAGGTTGGCGTCGATACCGCTGTGCGGTTGCGCGTACGCATGGGCGGCGCCGAAGAGTGTGCACGCGAGCTCGTCGGCGCGCGTCTCGATCGTGTCGACGTTGTCACAGCCGGCGTAGAGCCGGTGCCCGGGCGCGCCTTCCGCGTACTTGTCGCTCAGCCAGTTGCCCATTGCGAGCAGGACCGCGGGACTCGCGAAGTTCTCGCTGGCGATGAGCTTCAGATGTGAGCGCTGATCCGCGAGCTCCTGGACGATCGCCCGGGCGACCGTCGGTTCGATCTTGGCGACGACCTCGATGGCAGCGCGGAAGGCGGTCGTCTCGAGCGAGGGCGAGCCTGTGGCCATGGGGCACTCCTTGCAATCCAGTGGCCCAGGCGTTCGGCTCCGCTTCGGAGGTCGCTCCCCGGTGGTCGATTCCACCTCAGATACGCCAGTCACGACCTCGGTCGCAGCGTACCGGTCGGTGGTGTGCTCGGGGATCCTTGCCCCGAACAGCTGTTCGCTCTAGGCTGCATCACACGCGTGTGATTCACTCGGGGTGCCACTCGGTGGTGGCGGAGTGAGTGGCACGCACGTTGATGTCACACCCTCTCCTTAGGGTCACGGCACACACGACTTCCCCCGACCGCACAACGAGGCCACAGGGCAGAGAGGGGTTCACGGTGGACCGCGACAAGGCACTCGAGATGGCGTTGAGCCAGATCGACAAGCAGTTCGGCAAGGGCTCGATCATGAAGCTGGGGGAGCGGGGAAACGTGGGGATCGCGGCGATCCCTACGGGGGCGCTCGCGCTCGACCTCGCGCTGGGGATCGGGGGCTTGCCGCGGGGAAGGATCGTCGAGATCTTCGGTCCGGAGTCGTCGGGCAAGTCGACGCTCGCCACACATGTTGTCGCCGAGGCGCAACGCAACGGTGGCGTGTGCGCGTACATCGACGCCGAGCACGCGATGGATCCGGTGTACGCGGCCGCGATCGGTGTGAACGTCGACGAGTTGCTGATCAGCCAGCCCGACACGGGTGAGCAAGCGCTCGAGATTGCCGACATGCTGATTCGCTCGGGCGCGCTCGACGTGCTGGTCATCGACTCGGTGGCCGCGCTCGTACCGCGCGCCGAGATCGAAGGCGAGATGGGCGACAGCCACATGGGGTTGCAGGCGCGGCTGATGAGTCAGGCGTTGCGCAAGCTCACCGGCAACCTCAACAAGTCGCGCACGATCGCCATCTTCATCAACCAGTTGCGAGAAAAAATAGGTGTCATGTTCGGCAGTCCAGAGACCACCCCGGGTGGGCGGGCGTTGAAGTTCTATTCGTCGGTGCGGCTCGACATCCGGCGCATTGAGTCGATCAAGGACGGTCCCGAAGTCGTCGGCAACCGGACGCGGGTGAAAGTCGTGAAGAACAAGTGCGTTGCAGCCGGCACAACGGTCTTCGACCCGACGACTGGTCTCACGCATCGCATCGAGGACATCGTCGAGCATGGTGTCGGTCATGCCGTTGTCGCAGCTGACAAGACCGGTCAACTGCACGTGCAGCCGATCCGCGACCGCATGGACCAAGGCGAACAGGAAGTCATCGGCCTGCGGCTGCGCGACAACACCGAATTGTGGGTCACTCCCGATCATCGCGTGTTGACCGAGGACGGCTGGCGCGAGGCTGGGCAGCTCGCGGTTGGCGATCGAGTCGCGCGTCCACGCCGGC
The DNA here is from genome assembly GCA_963837155.1 of uncultured Actinomycetes bacterium. Lineage (GTDB taxonomy): Bacteria > Actinomycetota > Acidimicrobiia > IMCC26256 > PALSA-610 > DASQHW01. The sequence goes on from CAWIMB010000002.1 coordinate 1,256,618, forward strand.
TCGGTTCGTTTGGCGAGGCGCAGCCTGTCTCACCCGATGAGGCTCGGCTCATCGGCTACCTCGTCGGGGACGGCTACGTGGGCGGCAAGACGCCGATCACGTTCATCAACGTGGCAGAACCGCTCCAAGAAGACGCGATCGCATTGGCTGCGCAGCTTGGCTGCAACGCTCGACGCCGTGGTATCGAGACCGCGTTCTCGCACCGGCCCGGAGAACGCAACGGCGTGTTGGAAACCGCGCGTGCCGCAGGGATCTGGGGCAAGCTCGCCTACGAGAAGTATCTGCCGTCGTACTTCTTCGCTCCCGACGTTTCTCGCGACGTCGTCGCCAATCTTTTGTTTGGGCTCTTGGAAACAGACGGCTACGTCAGTGCCGAACAGACCGGTGCAATCCGGTGTGGTTACACGACGACCTCGGAGCAGCTTCGCGCGTCAGGTCCATTGGCTGCTCCTCCGGTTCGGTGTCTGGAGCTCGGTCCGGGTGTACGACCCGACATCGCAGCGGGCGAGCTTCATCAAGGGTCGCAAAGTGCTCGGTACTCGGCCGTGCTGGGAAGTACGCATCAGCGGGATCGACAGCGTCAGCCGGTTCGCCGATGCCATCCCGACGTGGGGCCCGCGTGGTCTCGTCCTGCGGACAGAGCTCGACCGTCTCGACCGCGCCGTGCACCGGGGTTCGCAGAGCAACTACCTCGCGGCTACCGCGACCGAACCCGTGCTCGCGTACTTGCGCAGCAAGGGTGTGACCGCAGTGCTGGCTGCCCAGTTGATTGGACGGTCGGAGGGGAAGGCGGGACTCAAGCAAGTGCTCGGCCCGTCGCGGCTCCGTCGTGATCGGGTCGCGGTTCTTGCCGATGCGCTAGAGAGCGAGTTCTTGTCCGAGTTGCTCGATGAGGAAGTGCACTATGCGCGCATCGCTGAGGTAATGCCGCCGCAGTGGCGGCGCACGTACGACATCGAAGTCGACGAGCTACACAACTTTGTTGCGGATGGTGTTGTCGTTCACAACTGCGCACCCCCGTTCAGGCAGGCCGAGTTCGACATCATGTACGGCAAGGGCGTCAGCCGCGAAGGCTCGCTGCTCGACGTCGGCGTCGATCTCGGCATCATCAAGAAGTCGGGGGCGTGGTTCACCTACGAGGGTGAGCAGCTCGGTCAGGGTCGCGAGAACGTGAAGAGCTTCCTTGCTGAGAATGTCGACCTGATGGTGGAGATCTCCGAAAAGATCAAGACCGAGGTCGGTATCGCCGATGAGGTGGATCTTCCGGCCGAAGAAGCCGCAGGCGTCGAGGAAGACGAAGACGTCGACGCGTAGCTCGCTGCAGATCGTTCATTGACCGGGAAGCGACCGGGCAGGGCGCTTCCCGGTCAACGGACGGCATCGACCAGAACAACGACGGCTGAAACCGCCGCGAACGCCAGCACCGCGGGCCGGAGCCACCGGCGGTCGAGCACGTCGTGGGCTTGGCGTCCGATCCAGGTGCCGGCGATGACGAGCGGAATCAGCGCGGCGGCGAGGACGCAGTCGGCGACCGTGACCTCGCCTGCAACCGAGAGCGACGTGATCGACAAGAACGTGCCGAACAAGAACGACGCCGCGAGCGTGGCGCGCATTGTCGCACCAGGGGAGTGTTGGTAGAGGAGGGCGATCGGTGGTCCGCCGATGCCGGCTGCCGTCCCCGTGGTACCCGACACGACTCCGCCCGCGAACTGCGTGGCGGGTAACAAGGGCACCGGGGGCGCGGCAACGCTCAACGCGACCGCGAGCAGCACCGACACGCCGATCACGATCTTCAACGCGTCGGTGCTCACGCTGGCGACGATCACCGCGCCGGCCACCGTGCCCGGGACGCGGCCGCCGAGGATCCACACCAGCCCTTTGCCATCGACGGCGTGACGCTCGTGGCGCGCCATCGCGATCGAGATCGGGATCCCGAGCAGCACAACGGTGGCCGGCAGCGCGTCGGGCAAGACGAGCGCCAGCACCGGCACGGTGACCAGGTTCATGCCGAACCCGATCGAGCCCTGGATTGATGCACCTACCAACGTTGCGGCGGCAACGGCGACCACAGCGCCCACGGTGACATCCACGAGGCGAGGAGCCTACGGGGGAGGGGGCCTCGGGCCGGTAGTGGCTCAGTTTGAGCGAGCGGCGTGGGTGTCGGCTTGTCGGGGCGCCAGACTGCGGACTCGCCAAGCATCGTCGCGAGAAAGGCGAAGTCCTCAGGCCCGGCCGGGCGACACCGAACATCCTTCACGTCGGTCAGTCCAGCAGTTCGGCGATCTGCGTGAGAGACCAGGGGTCTCGGGCCGGCCCTGGGAGCGTCGCCCGTACACTGGAGGGCGGCATGGCACGGCGGTTCTATGTGCGCACCTACGGGTGCCAGATGAACGAACACGACTCGGAACGCATCGCCGGCCTGCTCGCGGCCGAGGGCATGGAGGCGACCGACGACCTCGAAGCCGCCGATGTCGTCGTGCTCAACACGTGCTGTATCCGCGAGAACGCCGACAACAAGCTGTACGGCCACCTCGGCGACCTGAAGGCGCTGAAGCAGCAGCGGCCCGACCTCCAGATCGCGGTCGGGGGCTGCCTGGCGCAGAAGGACCGGGAGCTCGTCCGCGAGCGCGCCGGGCACGTCGACGTCGTGTTCGGCACGCACAACCTCGCCCACGCGCCTGCGCTGTTGGAGCGGGCCGCCCTCGAGGGGCCGATCGTCGAGATCCTCGAGGAGCACGAGGCGTATCCGTCCGCGCTGCCGGCCCGGCGGGAGGTCGAGCACGCGGCGTGGATCACGATCCAGATCGGTTGCGACAACAGCTGTGCGTTCTGCATCGTGCCGGCCGTTCGTGGCAAGGAAGTGTCCCGGCGGATGGGCGACATCGTGCGCGAGGTCGAGGAGCTCGCGGCCGACGGTGTTGTCGAGATCACGCTCCTCGGCCAGAACGTCAACTCGTACGGCCGCGATCTCGGCGCCGGGCAATACCGCCCGCAGTTCGCCGATCTGCTGCGCACGCTCGACGCTGTTCCGGGCATCCAGCGCATCCGCTTTACCTCACCGCACCCCAAGGACCTGCGCCCCGAAACGATCGCGGCGATGTCCGAGTGCACGACCGTCTGCGAGCACCTGCACCTTCCGCTCCAGGCCGGCAGCGACCGCACACTCGCACGCATGCACCGCGGCTATACCGCCAAGCGGTATCTCGAACGGCTGGCGGCCGCGCGCGCCGCGATCGACGATCTCGCGGTCACGACCGACATCATCGTCGGCTTCCCCGGCGAAACCGACAATGACTTCGACCGCACGCTCGAGGTCGTCGGTGCCGCCGAGTACGACGCCGCGTACACGTTCGTCTTCTCGCCTCGCCCCGGCACCGAAGCCGCGGCAATGGTCAACGAGTTCGTCGCGCCCGAAGTCGCGCAGGAGCGCATGCAGCGACTCGTCGAAGTGGTCGAGCGCAACGGCCGGCGCAAGCACGAAGCGCGCGTCGGTCGGACCGAGCAGGTCCTGGCGGAGGGTCCGTCGAAGAAAGATGCCGCGATCTGGTCCGGGCGCACGCGCCAGAACAAGCTGCTGCACTTCGCCCCCCTCGACGGCACGCGCCCGGGCGACACGATCGAAGTCCGGGTCACCGATGCCGCGCCCCACTGGCTGCGCGGCGAAGCCATCGCGCGGCTACGGTCGGCACGCGCCGCGCGCCGGCGCGTCCTGCTCCCGCTCGAGGTCGTGTGACGCGCCATCTCGCGATCGTCGGTGCAACGGCGTCGGGCAAGTCCGCGTTGGGCCTAACAATCGCAAAGCAAGCCGGTGACGCCGAGATCGTGTCGCTCGACTCGATGCAGGTGTATCGCGGCATGGACATCGGCACCGCGAAGCCGAATGCCGCTGAGCGCGCCGCGATTCCGCATCACCTCCTCGACATCGCTGACCCATCCGACGAATGGTCGGTACGCGCGACCCGAAGACGCGGCGCGGGCTGCGGTCGCCGACATCGAGGCGCGCGGCCGCCGCGCGGTGTTGGTCGGGGGCACGGGACTGTACGTGCGCGCGGTCGTCGACGCGTTTGCGGTGCCGGGGACCGACGCCGGGGTGCGCGCCGCGTTGGAAGCGCAGACCGCGACCGATGAGGGGCTTGCGCGCGCATACGCCGAGCTCGAAGCGCAGGACGCACACGCAGCCGCACGCATCGAACCTTTGAATCGCCGGCGTATCGTGCGCGCGCTCGAAGTGATCGAACTGACCGGCAAGCCGTTCTCGTCATTCGGCGCCGGCCTCACCGAGTACGGACCACCGGCACTGGATGTCACGCTCGTCGGAATCGCGTTGTCTCGTGACGACGTCGCGGCGCGCATTGCCCGTCGCTTCGCGGGCATGCGTGCGGCCGGGCTCGTCGACGAGGTGCGGACGCTCGCCGCGCGCCCAGGCGGCCTCTCGCGCACCGCCCGGCAGGCGATCGGTTACCGGGAAGTGCTGGCGCACCTCAGTGGTGAGATTGCGACGCTCGACGACGCGCTCGAGCTTGCGATCGGGCGCACCCGCAAGTTTGCCCGCCGCCAGCGCGTGTGGTTCCGGCGCGACCCGCGGATCGCCTGGTTCCCGGCCCCCGAAAAATCAGAGCACCTGGCGCGCGCGGTTCTGGCACGCTGGCGGCCGGCACTTCCCGCCCGAGCCACCTCGTGATGAAGTTCAACGTCTCCAAACTGCACGCCACCGGCAACGACTTCCTCGTCCGCCTCGCGCTCGAGGATCACACGCGCGCGCTCGACATTGCGACCGTCGTTGCCCTGTGCGACCGGCACCGCGGCATCGGTGCCGACGGTCTCATCACGATCGGTCCGGGCTCGAACGGCGCCGATTGCACGATGGCGTTGCAGAACGCCGACGGCGGCGCGGCGGAGATGAGCGGGAACGGCATCCGCTGTCTCGCGTGGGTCGCGGCTCGGCACGACCTCGGCACCGACGAGCAGCTGATCGTCGACACGTCCGCAGGCCGGCGCGTGGTCACACTCGTCCGCGCGCCTGACGGCGAGGTCATCGCGGCCGAGGTCGACATGGGAGCCGTCACCATCGATGACAAAGACGTCAGCATCACCGTGCACGGCACCGAGTACCGCGGCGACGTGGCGGACATCGGCAACCCGCACTTCGTGTGTTTCGTCGATGCCCCGGAGACCGTACGCGTGACCACGCACGGCCCGGTGATCGAACGCAACGAGCGCTTCCAACCGCAGCGTACGAACGTCGAGTTCGTGCGGGTCGACGCGCGCGACGCGCTCACTATGCGGGTGTGGGAACGGGGCGCGGGAGAGACGTTGTCGTGCGGCACGGGCGCGTGTGCCGCGGCCGCGGTGGCGAATCGTCGTGGCCTCGTCGAGGACCGGGTCTGCATGCGGGTACGCGGCGGTGAGCTCGACATCACGGTGGGCGAAACGGTTCGGCTGGGCGGGCCGGTGGTGCACATCTTCGACATGGATGTGGAAGTGGGGAACTGATGGCGCAACCGCGCACACATACCAATCGTCAGCGTCCGCGGCTGACCGCGACCGAGACGGACTTCACGCGCGTCCGGCAGCGCGCGCTGCTCGTGGGCACGATAACCGATGAGTCGCTCGACGAGCTCGCGCTCCTCGCCGATACTGCCGGCGCGGACGTGGCGCATCGGGAGCTCCAACGCCGGTCGACGCCCGACCCGGCGCGGTACATCGGCAAGGGCAAGGCCGAGGAGCTTCGTGGGGTCGCGGAGGTGCTCGACGTCGACGTCGTGATCTTCGACGACGAGCTCACGCCTGCCCAACAGCGCAACTTGGAGAAGCTGTTCTCGGTCGACGTCGTCGATCGCGTCGCGCTGATCCTCGACATCTTCGCCCAGCATGCGACGAGCCAGGAGGGCGCACTGCAGGTCGAGCTCGCCCAGTTGCGCTACCGGTTGCCGCGGTTGCGGGGCCGCGGCACGCAACTGAGCCAGCAGGGCGCGGGCATCGGCACCCGCGGTCCGGGTGAGACCCAGCTCGAGGTCGACCGCCGCCGCCTGCTGCGCCGCATGCAGAAGCTCGACCGCGACCTGAAAGCACTCGCCGGCACGCGCGCGACACAGCGCAAGGCGCGCAAGCGGCGTGATCTCCTGCAGGTCGCACTCGTCGGGTACACGAACGCCGGCAAGTCGACGCTGCTCAACCGTCTGACGCACGCTGGTGTGCTCGTGCAGAACCAGTTGTTCTCCACCCTCGACCCGACCGTGCGCCGCCTGCACCTGCCCGGTGGAGAGACCGTGCTCCTGTCCGACACTGTCGGCTTCGTGCGCCGCTTGCCGCACCAGCTCGTGGAGGCGTTCCAATCGACGCTCGAAGAGGTGCGCGACGCCGATCTCCTGCTGCACGCCGTTGACGCGAGCGCTCCGGACGCCGATGAGCGCATTGCCGCAGTCGACGCGGTGTTGCGGGAGATTGGTGCCGACGCCGTACCGCGCCTGCTCGCATGGAACAAGGCCGACATCGCCGATCCCGACGACCTGAAAGGGTTGCTCGCAACGCATCCCGGATCGGTCGCGCTGTCAGCGGCGACCGGTGAGGGCGTGCCCGAGTTGCTCACGACGATCGGCGACCGCTTGCGCGCGCTCGCCCGGGTCGTCGAGCTCGTCGTGCCGTACGACCGCGGTGACGTGCTCGCGGCATTGCACCGCACCGGCGAGGTGCTCGTCGAAATGCATGTGGACGAGGGCACGCGCATTCGGGCGCGGCTCCCGGCCAGCGCGAACGGCCGCTTCGCCGAGTTCACTGTGGCCGCTGAGTAGTCTCGAACGAGATGAGCGCACCCAGCGGGTTCGTTCCGCCGCCGTATCCGTATGAGCGTCTCGACGCACTGAAGCGACTCGCTGATTCGCTCCCGGGCGGCATTGTCGACTGCTCGATCGGCACGCCGTGTGATCCCGTTCCGGAGGTTGCGCGGCGCGCGGCCGCTGAGGCGCTCGCGTCGTCCAACGGCTATCCCATGTCGGCCGGCAGCGCTGCATTGCGATCCGCAGCGGCGCGGTGGGTAACGCGGCGCTTCGGAGTTCCGATCGATGCCGACCATATCGGGGCCTGCGTCGGTACCAAGGAGCTGGTTGCGTCGCTCCCACATCTGTTGCACCTGCGCAATCCGCGCCGCGACACGGTGTTGTATCCGGCGATCGTGTATCCGACCTACGAGATGGGCGCGACGCTTGCCGGGCTGCGGGCAGTTCCGGTGCCGGTCGATACCCAGTGGCATTTGGATCTCGACGCGATCGATGACGACGACGCCGATCGTGCACTCGTGTTGTGGCTGAACGAACCCGGGAATCCCGCGTCTCAAGTTGCGGATAACGACTCCTTCGCACGTGTCGCCGCGTGGGGACGTGCCCACGAGGTCCTAGTCGCGAGCGACGAGTGCTACGTCGAGTTCGCGCCGACACCGGCAACGATCCTTTCGAGTGCGGTCGACGGCATGCTCGCGGTCCACAGCGTGTCCAAGCGCTCGAACCTGGCGGGCATGCGCGTCGGCTTCTACGCCGGCGACCAAGACCTGGTCACGTACCTGATCGAGACCCGCAAGCACGCCGGCCTCATGGCGCCAACCGCGGTGCAAGCCGCGGCGGCAGCCGCACTCGACGACGACGAGCACGTCGACGTGCAGCGCGCCCGGTACGCCGAGCGCCGGGAGTTGGTTCGCAACACGCTCTCCTCGCACGGGCTGGTGCACGACGGCGGTGACGCGTTGTTCTACCTGTGGTTGCGCGCCGAGGGGACCGCGGACGACGGCTGGGAGATCGCGGCGCGCCTCGCGCACGGCGCGGGAATGCTCGTCGCGCCCGGCGACCTCTACGGCGCGGCCGGTGCCGACCACGTGCGGCTCGCACTAGTGCAGCCGCGCGATCGTTTGGAGCTCGCGCTCGACCGGATCGTGCGGACGGAGCGAAGCCACGGATGGCACAGCGAGGGAGCCATGTAATGGTCCGCGCGAACGCGTGAGAGGAAGATCGTGAACGACATCGCCAAGCAGATGACGCAGTTGTGGGAAGCAGGCGATGACTGGCGCGAGGTCATGCCCCAGTCGCAGGCCCGCGACGCCGTGCGCAGCGCCATCGCCATGCTCGATCGGGGTGAGGTCCGCGTTGCCGAGATCGTCGACGGCACGGTTGCGGTCAACGAGTGGGCGAAGCACGCGATCCTCATGTGGTTCCGCGTGCAGGAGATGCAGGTGCTCGAGGCCGGGCCATTCGAATACGTCGACAAGCTGCCGCTGAAGCACGACTACTCGGCCGCTGGTGTCCGCGTCGTCCCGGGCGCGTCGGCACGCTTCGGCGCGTACCTCGCTCCCGGCGTGATCATGATGCCGTCGTACGTCAACATCGGCGCCCACGTGGAGAGCGGCACGATGGTCGACACGTGGGCGACCGTCGGTTCGTGCGCGCAGATCGGTCAGAACGTGCACCTGTCGGGCGGTGTAGGTATCGGCGGCGTGCTCGAACCCCCGCAAGCGGTTCCCGTCATCGTCGAGGACGACTGTTTCATCGGATCGCGATGCATGATCGTCGACGGAGCTCGCGTCCGAAAGGGCGCCAAGCTCGGCGCGGGTGTGATCCTCACCTCCTCGACGCACGTGATCGATGCCGAGACCGGCGAGGAGCTGCCGCGCGGCGTCATCCCCGAGCGCGGGTCGCGATTCAAGGCTCGCGACTTCGCGACTTCCCCGGCGGCACGTTCGGGCTGCCGTGCGTGCTCGTGCTCCGTTACCTTGCCGAGGGCGAGGGCCACGACAAGCTGCAGCTCAACGCGATCCTGCGCGAGCACGGCGTGGTGTCGTGAGCGAGTATCCGTGACAGATCTGCTGGCGCTCACCGAGGAGCTGTGCGCGATCCCATCGGTGAGTGGGGACGAGTCCGCGCTCGCCAAGGTGGTCGAGGGGCGACTCCGCGACGATGCGCCGGCGCTGCGTGTGGAGCGTATTGGCAACAACGTGGTCGCTCGCACCGAACGGGGACTCGATCGGCGCATCGTGCTCGGTGGGCACCTCGATACGGTGCCGCCCAACGGCAACAGCGAACCCCGCCGCAAGGGTGATGTGCTGCACGGTCTCGGTACCGCCGACATGAAGGGCGGCCTGGCGGTGCTGCTCGACCTCGCCGGGCGCGCGTCGGCGCAACCGCCGCGACACGACGCGACGTTCGTGTTCTACGAAGGCGAGGAGATCGCCGATGAGCACAACGGCTTGCGCCGGCTGTTCGCCGAGCGGCGTGATCTTGTCGAGGGTGATCTCGCAGTGCTCCTCGAGCCGACTGCCGGCTGGGTCGAGGCTGGATGCCAGGGCACGATCAGCGTGCGCGCGACGTTCGACGGCGTGCGCGCCCATTCGGCGCGTCCGTGGATGGGGACGAACGCGATTCACCGGGCCGCACCGTTGTTGGAACGGATCGCGACGTTCCAAGCCGCGACCGTGGACGTCGACGGCCTCGGGTACCGCGAGTCGTTGCAAGTCGTGGGCGTGGAAGGTGGGATCGCGAACAACGTGGTTCCCGACCGCTGCGCGGTTGTGGTCAACCGGCGCTACGCCCCCAGCCGGTCGCTCGACGAGGCGATCGCCGAGCTCCGCTCGTTGTGCGACGACGCCGACGCCGTCGAGGTGCTGAACGCCTCACCGGCCGCGCCCCCGAACCTGTGGGACCCGCTCGTCGCCGAGCTCGTCGGCGTCTACAACCTGCCGGTGCGCCCGAAGCTGGGGTGGACCGACGTTGCCCGCTTCGCCGCCCACGGCATCCCGGCACTGAATCTCGGACCTGGCGATCCCGAGCTCGCGCACACCGCGGACGAGAAGGTCGAGCGCGCCGACCTCAATGGGTGCGCGGCGGTGCTCGCGTCGTTCCTCGGTCTGTCGTGATGCTGGATCAGAGACGGCGCAACAGCGTGACGACCTTGCCGTAGATCTGCACGTCGGCCGCGTCGAACACGAGGTCGTCCATCGATTCATTCGCCGGGCGCAGCACGATCTTGCTCCGCTTGCGCAAGAAGGTCTTCACCGTGGCCTCTTCGCCGGGGATGCCCGCGATCACGACGTCGCCGTTGTCGGCATCGGCTTGGGCACGCGCGACGACGTAGTCACCATCGAAGATGCCGGCGTCGATCATCGACTCACCCCGGACGCGCAACATGAACAGCTCACCCTCGCCGGTGAGATCTGCGGGCAACGGCAGGAGCTCCTCGATGTTCTCGGCCGCAATCACACCCGTGCCGGCCGCGACGTCGCCCAGCAGCGGCACGTGCTTCACGCGCCCACGTTCCACCGCCGCGCCCGTCGTCATCTCGAGCGCGACCTCCATCGCCCGCGGCTTGGTCGCGTCGCGGCGGAGATAGCCCTTGTCCTGCAGGGCCGCGAGGTGCGCATGCACTGTCGACGGGGAGGACAAGCCGACCGCTTCGCCGATCTCGCGCACGCTCGGCGGGTAGCCCCGCCGCTGCACTTCGGCGTCGATGAATTCGAGAACCTGGCGCTGGCGCTCGGTGAGCCGATCGGCGGGTCGGGCGCTCTGTCGATCGGCTTGGGGGCGGGGGGATGCAGCCATGGAGTCACGCTAACACGATCACACGTTCGGGGCAAACATCCGTTCGATTTCTCCTTGACATTCGAACATCCGTTCGGCCAGGGTAGTTGTCTCACCCCTCTGGTTGGATCCGCACAGACACGGAATCACCCCAGGAGCACCGATGGCAGCCGCACTCCTCGAACCTTTCCCGATCGATCCCGCTCGGCCGTACCACCACCCGGTCGAGCCCCACCGTCAGCCCCGCCCCCGGCGGGTCGACCGACGCCGAGGGCGCGCCGTCTTTCGGCGGCGGCGCTTCCTTGCTGCGCTGGCCGGCTTGGGTCTCGTGCTGACGGTGGCGCGTGCGGGTGCGGCGCTCGAGGGGTCGTCCCTCGCTTCCCCCGAGCGCCTCCCGCACGTGCGGACGGTCGTTGTCGAGCCCGGCGATTCGTTGTGGTCTCTGGCCGGGCGCCTCGCGCCGGGCCGCGACCCGCGCCCGGTCGTCGATGCGATCGTCGACGCGCGCGGCACGACGACCGTGAACCCCGGCGAGACGATCACCTGGCGCGACTCGTGAGCACCAGCATGCGCGTCGCGGCTGGGTACCCGTTACCGTGGGTCCGTGCGTTGCCCGTTCTGCCGCGCGAACGACGACAAGGTCGTCGACTCGCGCGTGGCGGACGAGGCGACCGCGATTCGGCGGCGGCGGGAGTGCCTCGCCTGTGGCCGCCGCTATACCACCTACGAGCGCGTCGAAGACGTAGCGGTCGTCGTGCGCAAGCGATCGGGTTCAACTGAGCCGTTCGACCGGGTGAAGCTCCGGGCCGGCATCGAACGGGCCGCGACCGGCCGGCTCGACGACGCCACGATCGACGCCGTTGTGCTCGCGGTCGAAGAGGAGCTGCGGGCCGAGGGTGGTGAGGTCGCCAGCGACCGGGTCGGGCTGGCCGTGCTCGAGCGGTTGCGGGCGCTGGACCCGGTGGCGTACCTGCGATTCGCGTCGGTCTACAAGGGCTTCGAGGAGCTCGCGGACTTCGAACGCGAGGTCGGCGAGCTCCAGAAAACCACCGCGCCGAAGCGCCGCTGAGCGGTCCCGACACTCGTGCGTCAGGGCACGAATGCGAATCTTCGCGAGCACCTGCTGACCAGGCCCGGAAGGGTCGCGGAGCGGTGCGAAACCATTGACACGGCTGAAACTACAGTGATGTAATGCACCTCCATCTCGCGGTCGGGATGGGAAGCAACCACAACATGTAGTGGTTTCATATTGTCTGGGAGGACGGGCCCGATCGGGCCCGGGAGGGGGAAGCGACAGGATGGCGATGGCGCCGCAACAGCTCGGAATCGGGATCCGCCGGCACTTCACGCGCCCGGGTGTCGACCCGTACGACACGGTCGAGTGGGAGCGGCGCGATGCGCGGATTCCGAACTTCAAAGACGGCGGCGACGCGTTCTTCCAGCCCGACGTCGAGTTCCCCACGAGCTGGTCGCTGAACGCCACCAACATCGTCGCCCAGAAGTACTTCCGCGGCACGCTGGGCACTGCCGAGCGCGAATGGTCGCTGCGCCAGGTGATCGACCGCGTGGCCGACACGATCACCGACTGGGGCATCCGCGACGGCTACTTCGTTGACGGCAACGAGGCCGAGACCTTCCGTGACGAGCTCAAGTACGTGCTCGTGCACCAGCGCGCCGCGTTCAACTCCCCGGTCTGGTTCAACATCGGCGTGAAGGGCGTCCCGCAGCAGGCGTCGGCGTGCCAGCCGTACGACTCGCTTGTCGCGACCACCGACGGGTTCGTCCAGATCGGCAAGCTCGTCGAAGACAACGCGATCGGCACCAAGGTCTTCGACGCGCAGGGGATCACGCGCATCGTCGCGGTCAAGGCGAACGGCGTGAAGACAGTGCTCCGTGTGCACACGAAGGATGGCACCAAGCTCGAGGTCACACCCGATCATCTCGTGTGGCGGACGCGGCGTGGAACATCGGGATGGGTGGAGGCCGCGCAGCTCCGTCCGGGCGATCGCCTGCAGTGGCACGGTCTGGACGGGTTGGGCAACGCCCTCGTGCCGACGGGTGAAATCCGCGTCCTCGAGATCGCGCGCGTCCAGGTCATCGGTGAGCTTCCGGTCTATGACATTCAGACCGAGAGCGGCGAGTACCTCAGCGACCATCTGCGAGTGCACAACTGCTTCATCCTGTCGGTCGACGACACGATGGACTCGATCCTCAACTGGTACCGGGAAGAGGGAGTCATCTTCAAGGGCGGTTCGGGCGCGGGCGTGAACCTGTCGCGGATCCGTTCGTCGCGAGAGCACTTGAACGGCGGTGGCACGGCTTCCGGTCCGGTGAGCTTCATGCGCGGCGCGGATGCGTCGGCGGGAACAATCAAGTCGGGTGGCAAGACCCGCAGGGCAGCGAAGATGGTCATTCTCGACGCCGACCATCCCGACGTCGAAGACTTCATCTGGTGCAAGGCCATCGAGGAGCGCAAGGCCCGCGCCCTCGCCGAGGCCGGCTTCGACATGGACCTCGACGGTCGCGACAGCCACTCGATCCAGTATCAGAACGCGAACAACTCGGTGCGCGTCACCGACGAGTTCATGCAGGCCGTCATTGACGATCGTGATTGGGCGTTGCGCGCCGTCACCGACGGCCAGCCGGTGAAGACGATGAAGGCGCGCGATCTCATGCGTCAGATCGGCCAGTCCGCGTGGGAGTGTGCCGACCCCGGCATGCAGTTCGACACCACGATCAACCGTTGGCACACGGCCTCGAACACCGGTCGCATCAATGCAAGCAACCCATGCTTCCCGGGCGACACCCTTGTGCACACCGACAAGGGCTTGGTCCGTTTCGACGCGCTGCTGAAGCGCGCGCAAGCCGGCGAAACGTTCGGCGTGTACACGCACGACGCAACGAACCCAGACGCGCCCGCCGAACGGCTCGAGATCACGCGGCCCGAAGCGATCATGGTGACAGGTTGGAACGAGATCGTGAAGCTCCGCTTCTCCAACGGCATGGAGCTGCGTTGCACGCCCGCGCACCGGATCTTCACCGAGAACCGCGGCTACGTCGAGGCGAAGGATCTCACTGCCGACGACGAAATCAAGGTGCTCACGTTGCCCGCGCCCGCAACGCAGGCAGAGTGGAAGTTGCCGGTCACGGCCAAACTCGCCGCCCTCGCCGCGCGGGGCGACAAGGTGTCGCGCACGTTCACGCTTCCCGAGAAGTGGAGCATCGAGCTCGGCCACTACCTCGGTTGGCTCGTCGGCGACGGCTGCATGTCGGGCGACCTCGTGTCGACGATCTACGGCAGCGAAGAGGAGCAACGCGAGATCCTGCCGTTGCATCGCGCGCTCGCAACCGAATGGAACGACGGGGTCGCGCCGACGCCGTCGGTGCAGACCAACGGCACGGTGCAGTTGCGGCAGAGCCGGCGCGCGATTCGACGGTTCCTGGAGTTCCTTGGCGTGTCGCCGAAGAAGGCGGCCGAGAAGGTTGTTCCGAAGGCGATCCACGAGGCACCGCCTGAAGTGCTCGCCGCGTTCCTCCGCGGGCTGTTCGACTCCGACGGCTGCGTGTACGACGGCGAGAACTCGCGCTACGTCGGTCTCGGCTCCGCGTCACGCGAACTGCTCGTCGGCGTGCAGCGCCTCCTTACGACCTTCGGCATCTTCAGCCGCATCTACGCGACCAGAGCATCGGGTCGTGCGTTCGACTACACCCGCAAAGATGGAACGCACGTGACATACGAGGGACATCCTTTGTTCGATCTTCGTGTGTCGAACCGCTCAATTGCACGCTTCGCCGAGCACATCGGATTCGCGCTGTCGTCGAAGAGCACGAAGCTCGCGCACCTCATCGCGACGCGTCGTCTGAACGAAACCAAGGAAACGGTGAGGCTCGTGGAGTGCGTCGAGGACGGCGTCGCGCTCACGTACAACTTGTGCGAGCCGCGCAACCACTCCTACGTCGTGAATGGAACAATAGTTGCAAACTGTAGTGAATACATGCATTTGGATAATTCGGCTTGCAACCTCGCCAGCATCAACTTGCTGACGTTCCTGCAGGATGACGGCGCGTTCGACGTCGGCGGCTTCACCCGCACGGTGGAGGTGATGTTCACCGCGCAGGAGATCCTCGTCGGGAACGCCGACTACCCGACCGAGCGCATCGCGGAGACGAGTCGCACGTTCCGCCAGCTCGGGTTGGGTTACGCGAACCTCGGCGCGCTGTTGATGGCGCAGGGCCTGCCCTACGACTCCGATGACGGTCGGGCATGGGCGTCGGCCATCACCGCGCTCGATGACCGGTCACGCCTACGCAACAAGTGCGCGTACCGCGGCGCGCATGGGTCCGTTCGCGGGCTTCGCCGAGAACGAAGAGCCGATGTTGAACGTGCTGCGGATGCACCGCGCCGAGGCCGCCAAGATCAACGAAGACCTCGTGCCGCCGGAACTTCTGTGCGCCGCGCAGGAGTCGTGGGACGAGGCCGTCGAGCTTGGGGAGCGTCATGGGGTACGAAATTCGCAATCCACAGTTTTAGCACCAACCGGGACAATTGGGCTCATGATGGACTGCGACACAACGGGGATCGAGCCCGATCTCGCATTGACGAAGGCGAAGAAGCTCGTCGGTGGCGGCACGATGTACATCGTCAATCAGACCGTCCCGCGCGCGTTGCGGACGCTCGGATACACCGACGAGCAGGTCGACAAGATCGTCGCGTACATCGACGAGCACAAGACGATCGCCGGCGCGCCCGCGTTCAAGGACGAGCACCTGCCGGTGTTCGCGTGCTCGATGGGCGACAACACGATCCACTACATGGGTCACATCCGGATGATGGCGGCCGCCCAGCCGTGGATCAGCGGCGCGATCTCGAAGACCGCGAATCTTCCAGAAGACGTGAGTGTCGAGGAGGTCGAGCAGGTCTACATCGAGTCGTGGCGGCTCGGCTTGAAGGCTGTCGCCCTGTACCGAGACAACTGCAAAGTGGGCCAGCCGCTCGCGACGCAGAAGAAGGCCGGCGCCGCGGTTACGCAAGAGGTCGAGCGGATTGTCGAGACCGTCATCGTCCAGGAGCCGGTGCGGCAGAAGCTGCCGAAGGTGCGCTCCGCAAAGACGTTCTCGTTCCGGGTTGCCGATTGCCACGGCTACGTGACGGTGGGCGAGTACGAGGACGGCCGTCCTGGTGAGCTGTTCCTGCAAGTGGCGAAGCAGGGCTCGACGCTCGCAGGCATCATGGACGCGTTCGCGATCTCGGTGAGTCACGGCTTGCAGTACGGCGTGCCGCTCGAGGCGTTCGTCGACATGTTCACCAACATGCGTTTCGAACCGGCGGGCATGACCGACGACCCCGACATCCGGTTCGCGTCGAGCCTCATCGACTACATCTTCCGGCGCCTCGCAGTGCAGTACCTGCCGATCGAAAAGCGTGAGGCGATGGGGATCATGACGGTCGGGGAGCGGTTGCAGCCGACACTGCCCGGCGTGGAGGAAGCGACCACACCGATGGCGCCGTCACTCGACCTGCCGCCCGAGGATCGGGCGCCGTCGGCGGCGATGCAGGCGCACCCCGCCGGTTCAAACCGTGCGGAGCCGCCGCAATCACACGAGCGCGAACGAGAGCTCGTGTTGTGCCACGTGTGCGGCGACATCATGCAGCGCGCCGGTTCCTGTTACGCATGCCCGAGCTGCGGCAGCACCAGCGGCTGTTCATAGCGCGCTGCCGCGCGGCCCGTCAGCCGCAACGAATCTCAAATGGCCCGGTGAAACTTCCGGGTTGCGTCGATGCTCAGTGGTAACAGCCGCCATCTGCAGCGATGCTGCGGCTACGTGATTCGAACGCGTGTTGCGAAACACAAGATCATCTCGGTGCGCGCTCTGTCGCCCCCTTAAGACGGTCGGTCGCGCTCGCAGTGACCATGAGATCTGCCAGCTGCCTGGCGGTTCCCGGCTCCGTGTCGATCAGATCGCATGAAGTCGATACTGGCGGCAGTCGGGAACGAGATGGCCGAGGATCACTGGCAGCAGGCACGACTCATCCCCACGAGCGGGATCAATGGACAGCAGGAAGCTGAGCGTCGGGCCACATCGGCTTTGCTCGCCGTCATGTGCAAGTGTCACGCGCCGGTACAACTTGGACCGCGTTAGTCGAAGTCAAGACGGGGAGCGCGGAACTCGAGCCACGCGCAGATCGAGACATACCTTGACGTCACGCGCGACAACGAGGTCGACGTCGTCTTGACGATCTCGAATCAACTCGCACCCGCACCGGGCGTGCACCCAGTCGATGTTGACCGACGCAAGCTCAAGCGCGTCGCATTGCACCACCTTTCCTGGGCCGAGGTGCTCACAGTCGCGGTGCAGCAGCGCGTGCACCGCGGCATTGCCGACCCCGACCAAGCGTGGATCCTCGGGGAGCTCATTCGGTACCTCGAGCACCCGCGGTCGGGCGCGCTCGACTTCTCTGACATGGGCGGCGGATGGGTGTCTGTCCGTGAAGCCGTTGCGGCCGGGACACTGAGGACGAACGACAAAGGACTGCCCAGCGTCGTCTCGCGTTGGGAGCAGCTCCTGCGGTTCGCAGCACTGCGCCTTGGACGCGAACTCGGTAGGAAGGTGGAAGTCCAGGTCTCCCGAAGGGAGTCGGCAGACCCGGCGTCCCGGATCGCTTCACAAGCGCAATCACTGGTGACAAGCGGGACGCTGACCGGGACCCTCTGCATCCCCGATGCCATAGCACCCATTGACATCTCAGTCGACCTGCGCGCGGAACGCGTGATCGTCTCCATCGATGTCGGCGCGCCGCGGGAAGGACGCGCCGCGACCCGAGTCAATTGGTTGATTCGCCAACTCCGAGACGCGCCGGACGACTTGCGAGTCGATGCATTCGCCAACGGAGCACGGACGTCGACCAGCGAGCTGCTGCACGCCGTCCGCGAGGATGCCGGGGTCCTCATCCTGGATCCGAAGCGAGATCTGCGCTCGTTCCGAATCGCGGCGACGTCGCGTGCGGGTGTGAAGCGCGGAGTCGGTCGCGGCGGTTTCATCGACAGCGTGCTTGCCGCGATAGATGGCTTCTACGAGGCGGTAGTCCAACAACTGCGACCATGGAGTACAAAGGCACCGCAGCTTCCCAGCGGCGGGAAGACGGCGGCCGAAGAAGCCGGCATCGACATCGAGCCGCCTATCCGAGACCTGCTCGAGCAAGCTGAACCGTCAGTTCTGGGTGAGGCTCCGCCCGACGCGCCGCTGCCTGAGCCTGTGCTCGCGGGAGCCGGAAGAGCAGAAGACGGTGCACAACTGCAGCCAGGCATCGGATCAGGTGCTCCTCCCGAGGGCCCGCAGTCAAAGGGCCCAGATGCCCGCGCCGGAGAGACGGTCACCTGGGCTGTCGCGCAAGCGCGCCTCGACCACGAGCGGGATGTTGATACCGCGACCGGGGGAGAGTGCTGAACGCGCCTGCTCGGTCGCGTGAGCCCGATGTCGATGCGCGATGCCTGATATCGACGTTGCGCTCTACCACACACGCGATTGACCTTCACGAGGACGGCGCGGCTGAGACTCGCTCCTATAGTCTCCGACCGGTCTGTGGGGGGCCGGTCGGGCCTCGCCGCGTCGGCGAAGGGAACCGCGAATGACGTTCACGCCTCTTGCACCTACCGTGAACTTTCCGCCGCTCGAGATCGCACCCGAGACGTTCTTGATCACGCAGGTGCAGCCGGCGTGCGGTCAGCCGTTGTTCGTGTATTTGAACTCGCTGGTCATCCGTGGGCGCGAGCCGGTGATTGTCGACACCGGCACTCCTGCGAACAGAAAGCAGTGGCTCGAGGACGTGTTCTCGCTCGTCGACCCGGTCGACGTGAAGTGGGTGTACGTCTCGCACGACGACGTCGACCACAGCGGGAACCTCGAACAGGTCATGGAGGCATGCCCGAACGCCACGCTGGTCGTGAGTTGGCCGATCGTGGAGCGTCACAGCAACTGCTTCGAGTTCCCGCTCGAGCGCTGCCGTTGGATCAACGACGGCGAGTCGTTCGACGTCGGCGATCGGGTGCTCACTGCGCTCCGCCCGCCGTTGTTCGATTCACCCACGACGCGGGGCCTCTGGGACCCGAGCACGCGCGTCTACTGGGCGATCGACACCTTCGCCACGCCGGTTCCCGAGGTCCCGATGCAAGAGCTCGACGGTCTCGACCCCGAGTTCTGGCAGTTCGGCCTCACGTTGTTCGCCCTCGGCGGCGTCAGCCCGTGGCTCAGCTTGGTCGACGACAAGAAGTTCCAAAAGCACGTCGACCGCATTCAGAACCTGGACATCGAGACGGTTGCCTGCTGTCACAGTCCGGTGCTGCGCGGGCAGAACATCGACGAGGCGTTCCGCATCATCCGGGGCCTGCCGAACGTCGAGTGTCCGCCGTTGCCGGACCAGTCGATCCTCGACCAGATCGTCGCCGCGACGTCTCAAGCCTGATTCAGGCTGCCGCGATTCCGAACACGGGACGAGCCAGTTGCACGTTGCCGGTCGATCCTCGGAACGGCGCGCCACCGAAGGCGAACACGCCACCGTCGGCACCGACGAGCCAGTAGCCGCCGCCGCTCGGGTTTGCAGCAATGGCGACGATCGGCGCGTTCAGTGTGACACCCGCCAACGAGCCTGCGTGCGGCGCGTTGCCGAAGGGGTACACGTTGCCGGCCGAGCTGACGAGCCAGTAGCCCATCCCGTCGTGCGTCTTCGCCATGCCGACGATCGGATGCGCGAGGTGCGTGCCGCCCTTCGAACCGAAGAACTTGGCATTGCCGAACGCGAACACGCCGCCATCGGAATGGACTTCCCAATAGCCCTTGCCGTTGGGCGTTCTCGCCATGCCGACCGGCGTGCCGTCGAATCCCCTGCCCGTCTGTGCCGCAATGTGTAGTGAGTCGCCGAAGAATTTCGCGTCCCCGAAGTGGGCCACGGTGCCGGCGCCGCTGCCGCCGACTTCCAACACCCAGTAACCGCGGCCGGTAGGTGTCGACACGATGGCCACGCCGGCCGGCACCTCCTCGCGCGGCACGCCCACGAAGGCGGTCGCGGGCTGACCGAACGAGCCCGCGTTGCCGAAGTGGTAGATCGTTCCCTTGTCGCCGTTCAAGATCCAGTAGCCACCGCCGCCGGGAGTGGCCGCGATGGAGAAGCACGTGCCGTCGGGGAGCGAGCGGTCGGTGGTGTTCGGTGCGCAGCGACTCAGAGGAGACGTGGCGTTTCCGTGGAACGGCGCGTGGAACGAGAACACGCCACCGTCACCGGCGAGGAGCCAGTAGCCCGGAGAGAAACTCGCCGCACTGGCCGGCGCCGCGAACAGGGTCATGCCGGCGAGGGCCGCGACCGCGAGTGCCGCCGTGCCGATGCGTGCGAGGAACCGGTGGGAGTGACGCATGACAGCCCTTTCCGCCAGGTGGTGCTTGCGACCCTACGACTCAGACGGACCGCTGCAAACAACAACGCGTGATTTCACCACGCGTGGTCGAGCGCGTAGCCGGGATCGTGGGCCGTGAAGCCTCCGTCGATCCGCAGCACCGTGCCGGTGACGAACGCGGCCGCGTCGGACGCGAGATAGGCGACGGCCTCGGCGATGTCTTCGGGAAAGCCGAGCCGGCCGATGGGATGGTTCACGGTGTAGCGCCGCAAGCGGTCGCCCATCGGTCCGCCGAGCGCGTCCTGGGCATCGCTCGCCACCACGACACCGGGCGCGATGGCATTGCAGCGGATCCCGCGGTCGGCGTACACGGTCGCGACATATTGCGTCAGCGCGACGACGCCCGCTTTCGACGTGCCGTACGCTAGGAGGCTGCGGCTTCCGTAGAACGCCGCGGCCGACGCGGTGTTGACAATCGCGCCACCGCCGCGTTCGAGCATCACCGGAATCGCGTGCCGGCAGCCCAACATCGGGCCCGTGAGATTCACGGCCATCACGCGTTCCCAGGTCGCGAGGTCCATCGTCGCGACGTCCTGGTCGAGGCGGTTCTGATCGAGGGCCGCCGCGTTGTTGTGCAGGATGTCGAGGCCGCCGAACTCGCGCACGGTGTCGGCCACCATCGCGCCGACGGCGTCCACATCGGCGACGTCGACCGTCTGCGCCCGGGCGACGCCGCCGGAATCTCGTGCCGTGCTCGCTACCGCGCTCGCGGCATCGGTCGAGATGTCGGCGACCGTGACCCTGGCTCCTTCGGCCGCAAGCAGCAACGCGGTCGCCCGGCCGATGCCCGAACCGCCACCGGTGACGATGGCGACCTTTCCACTGAAGCGTTCCACGCGGCCTCCCGGCGACTCGACGTGGGCGAGACGCTAAACAGTGGCCGTGCAGCCTGTCGCTTCACCGATGCAGGGAACCGTCGTGTCGATCGACGTCGCCGCGGGAGATGTCGTGCGCGTCGGTCAGCAGCTCATGGTTCTGGAGTCGATGAAGATGGAGCACGTCATCGCGACCGAGTGGTCGGGAGTTGTGTCCGCGGTACCGATCGCGGTCGGCGACACGGTCATGCCCGGCGACCCGCTCGCTTTCGTCGAAGCAGACGACGCCGCCCCGGGTGCGGCAGATGTCGTGGCCGACGCCGTCGATCTCGAGCACGTGCGCGCCGACCTGGGCGAGGTGATCGAGCGCCACGACGTCGGTCTCGACGATCGCCGCCCGGACGCGGTCGCCCGGCGACGCGCCACCGGCCAGCGCACCGCCCGCGAGAACGTCGCGGACCTGGTCGACGAGGGCAGCTTCGTCGAGTACGCGCCGCTCGTGGTCGCGGCCCAGCGCCGTCGCCGCTCGTTGGAGGAGCTCATCGCGCGTACGCCGGCCGATGGTCTCGTCGGCGGCATCGGGACGGTCGACGGCCGGCCGGTGATCGCGATGTCCTACGACTACACCGTGCTCGCCGGGACCCAGGGTCTGTGGAACCACGAGAAGAAAGACCGCCTCTTCGAGCTCGCGGAGCGACTGCGCGTGCCGGTCGTGTTCTTCACCGAAGGGGGCGGCGGACGTCCGGGTGACACCGACGGGTCCGGCGTCTCCGGCCTCGATTGCCTCGCGTTCAACTATTTCGCGCGGCTCAGCGCGCTCGTGCCGCTCGTCGGCATCACCTCGGGCTACTGCTTCGCCGGCAACGCCGCGCTCCTCGGCTGCTGCGACGTCATTATCGCCACCGAAGGTTCGAACATCGGCATGGGCGGTCCCACGATGATCGAGGGCGGTGCCCTCGGTGTGTACGAGCCGACCGCCATCGGACCCGCCGATGTGCAAACCAGGTCCGGGGTGATCGACGTGCTCGTCCCCGACGAGGCCGACGCCGTACGCGTCGCCAAGCAGTACCTCGCGTACTTTCGGGGACGCATTGACGATTGGGAGTGTGTCGACCTACGCACGCTGCGGCACCTGATCCCCGAGAACCGCCTCCGCGCGTACGACGTCCGGAAGGTCGTCGACGCGCTCTGCGATACCGGTTCGGTGCTCGAGCTCCGGCGCGGGTTCGGGCACGGGATGATCACTGCGCTCGCGCGCGTCGAGGGCCACCCGATTGGCATCGTCGCCAACAACCCGTCTCACCTCGGCGGCGCGATCGATACGCCCGGTGCCGACAAGGCCGCTCGGTTCCTGCAGCTGTGCGACGCGTTCGACGTACCGGTCGTCTTCCTGTGCGACACGCCGGGGTTCATGGTCGGCCCCGAATCCGAGACGACGGGCGCGGTCCGGCACATGTCGCGGCTGTTCGTGACCGGCGCCAACATGTCGGTGCCATTCGCGACGATCATCTTGCGCAAGGGCTACGGCCTCGGCGCGCAGGCGATGGCCGGCGGCTCGTTCAAGGCGCCGGCGTTCTGCATCGCGTGGCCGACGGGCGAGTTCGGCGGCATGAACCTCGAGGGCGCTGTGCGCCTCGGGATGCGAAGGGAATTGGACGCGATCGAAGACCCCGAGGAGCGAGCGCGCGAGTTCGACGCGATGGTCGAGCGCATGTACCAGCACGGTAAAGCGCTCAACACCGCGAGTCACTTCGAGATCGACGACGTCATCGACCCTGCCGAGTCGCGCCGGTGGATCGTCACGATGATCATGACCGCGGGAACGCCACAAGAACGCAAGGGCAAGAAGCGGCCCCACATCGACACCTGGTGAAGGCCGGCGCTCAGCGTTCGCGGCGTTCGTGTGCGCGAGCCCGCGGGTCCTGATCGATGCCGAGGAGACGCTCGAGCGCGGCGAGGCCATCGGGACTTCCGTGCCAATGCTGCGCGAGCTTTTCGTTCCCCGCGGCGCGTGCGACGCTGCGAAGCACGAAGTAGGCGAGGATGATGTCGTCGGCGACGCCGATCACCGGAATGATGTCGGGGATCACGTCGATGGGCGATGCCATCCACGCCAACAGGATCCAGATTCGCGCGCGAACGTGCCGTGGAATGGAGCGGTCGCGCGCGAGGTCGCGGACGAGGAGCACGAGGTCGGGCATCAGCCGCGCCGCGTCAGCGGCTCGCATTCCCTTTGGCCGTACGGCGATGAGCGCGAGCACCGTGATCGACCACAAGATCGCGAAGGCGATGACAACGCCGAGGAGATATGTCACGGTCCGGATCCCCGGTCGGGATCCTTTTGCAGGGTGCCGGCAAGCGCCTCGACCTCGTCTTCCTCTGTCATGGGGCGCATACGTGCAGTCTTCGCGACCGGCGGGGCTCTTCACAGGGCCGGATGGCACGACGGTGCAGCACCCTGGGTTACGAACCGGTAAATTCTCGGCGCTGACGCCGTTCGGCTTCCCTCCCTGTTTCGGCAGCAACCAGCGAACGCGACACTGTTCGATGCGAACGCATCCGGAACGGATGACTGCGCGTTCACCGTCCGGTCGACCTGAGGGGAAGACCCATGCATGCCGTGATCGCCCGACCCGTGCGCCGGTGAGCGCGCTTCCCGTCGTCATCGCGCGATCGTGAGTTTGCCGGGCATTGCGGTGTGACACGTCGATGGATCCCGTGGACGGACGCGCGGTCGTCACGTGTGGGCGACGTCCGGTCGAGGGTGTCGATTGGGTGGACGTGAATCCGTTCCTCGCGGCGCGTCGTCGTCGCGTTCGACGAAGATTCAATCGAGCTCGATGATCTCATCGCGGTCGTCGAGGACGTCGAGGCGGCCCACGGAGTCGCTCGGGACGATGCGCTGGACGAGAGTTGGGTGCACCCCGGCGATACCGATCCGCTGTGGTGGGGCGCGGTCGAGTTCGGTGCCGACGCCGCCGGAATGGTCCTCGGAGTCGTCGCACGCGCCGCGCGGCTTCCGCGGCTCCCGATCGAGATCGCCGCCGCGCTTCCTGCGCTCGACAACTTGCCACCGGTCCGGCGCGTGCTCGAGCGCCGAAGGGGCCTCGAGGCCGGTGTGATCTCGGTCAGTGCCCTGTTGCAGGGGCTCGGTCAAGGTCCCGCCGGGCTCGTGGTCGACGCCGGCCACCGCGTGCTGCTGTTCCGAGAGGCAGCGGCGCGGCGGGCGGTATGGGAACGAATCGAGCCCACGCTGCATCAAAGGCCTCGCGGCTCCCACGTTGCGCCGTTCGCACGATCGCCCCGGCCAAAACCGCTGCCCGACGGTGTCCTCGAAAAGTACGCGCAACGGGTGTCGCTGGGATCGCTCGGGCTCGGTGTCGTCGCCGTTGCCGTGACACGTAATCCGCGGGCGCTCGCCGATGTCGTGCTCGCTGCGATTCCGCGAGCGGCTCGGTTGGGTCGTGACGGCTTCGCGGCCGAGCTTGGCTCTCGACTCGCGGGCCGTGACGTGTTGGTCATGGATCCGTCGGCGCTGCGACGGCTCGACCGTATCGACACGGTCGTCGTCGACGAGCACCTTCTCGAGCATCCCTCGGCAGGCGGCCGCGCGTTGCTCGCGTCGATCCGCGCCGCCGCGCAGGACTTCGTCCTGGCCGGTGGCGGGCCTGACGGATGGGAACGGCTCGAACCCGATGCAGTGGCCGCGGGCGAGGACGAGCTCGGCGCGTCCGTACGGCGGCTTCAAGACGAAGGCCGCGTCGTGGCCGTCGTGTCGTCCAACCCGGGTCTCGGTCTTGCGGCAGCGGACTGTGGCATCGGGGTCTTCACGGCGGATGCGTACCCCCCTTGGGGCGCCGACGTCCTGTGCCCGAACCTCTTTGCGGCCGCGCTCGTGGTCGACGCGACCGCGACGGCGCGCACGGCGAGCCGGCGCGCGGTGGCGGTCGCAGCCGCGGGGTCGACCCTGGCGACCGGACTCGCGTTCGGTCCCGTTCCCGGTTCCGGGCGGCGGGCGGTGCTCGCGACCAACAGCGCGGCCCTCGTTGCGCTCGGAACCGGCGCATGGACGGCAGCCATGTCGATGCGTCGCCCGTTGCCGATCGACGACGACCCCGACGTCGCCTGGCACGCGCTTGGCCCGGACGACGTGACCGCGTTGCTCGGGACGGGCCGGGCCGGGCTGTCGTCGGCCGCGATCGAAGCACGGCGCTCCGAGGACCATCAACAGAAAGGTGCGAGCTTCCCGACGCTGTTGACCGAAGAGCTCTCCAATCCATTGACGTTGCTGCTCGCGGCCGGCGGTGCGCTGTTGACAGCGGCGGGCTCGGTGACCGACGGCGTCCTGATCACCGGCGTACTCGGCGTCAACGCAATGGTCGGAGCCACCCAGCGTCTGCGAACCGAGCAGGCGATCAGCCGACTCGGCGCGTCCGTATCGAGGAGGCTCGTACGGATTCGCCGCGATGGGACCGAGCACTCCGTGCCGCCTGGCGAGCTCGTTGACGGCGACCTCGTGGTTCTTCAGGCCGGTGACGTGGTTGCCGCCGACTGTCGGGTCGTCACAGCTGTCGGCCTCGAAGCGGACGGGTCCGCGTTGACGGGCGAGTCGTTGCCCGTCGCCAAGGCCGTCGATGCGGTCGCGTTCGATACCGCCGTCGCGGACCGACGATCGATGGTGTATTCGGGCACCGCGATTGCCGCGGGGCGCGGCGAGGCCATCGTGGTGGCAACCGGAGCCCGCACCGAGGCCCGACGCGGCTTGATCGAGGGTGCACGCGCGCCAGCGAGTGGCGTCGAAACGCGCTTGGAGAACCTGACCCGCAAGACGGTCCCATTGGTCGTCGCTGCAGGAGGTGTGCTCACCGGATCGGCCCTGCTTCGCGGCGTGCCGATGCGGGAAGCGGTGTCGACGGGTGTCAGTCTCGCGGCCGCGGCCGTGCCGGAAGGTCTCCCGTTCCTCGCGACGGTTGCCCAGTCGGGCGCAGCGCGACGACTGTCACGTCAAGGAGTGCTCGTTCGCAATGCGCGAGTCCTGGAGGCGCTCGGGCGGGTCGACGTGCTGTGCTTCGACAAGACCGGCACTCTCACCGAAGGCCGGCTCCAACTGCGATTGGTCTCCGACGGTGAATTCGTCGAGACGATGCCCACGATCGACGCGCGACGGCGTCTGGCACTCGCCGCTGCGCTGCGCGCCACGCCCACTGCGCGTCAACGGGAGTTGCCGCACCCGACGGACCAAGCGGTTGTCGATGCTGCCGCCGCGGTCGAGCTCGGTGCCGAGCTCGGCGCCCAGGGCTGGCGCAAGATTGCATCGTTGCCGTTCGCACCCAGCCGCGGGTACCACGCGGTACTCGGCGCGGCCGACGCGGGATCGCGGCTGAGCGTGAAGGGAGCGCCGGAGGTCGTGCTCCCTCGCTGTGAGAGATGGCGGCGAGGGGAGGCCGTCGTGGACCTCGACGACGACACACGCGTCCGATTGGAACGGCGTGTCGAGCGCTTCGCCCAACAAGGACTTCGCGTGCTTGCCGTCGCCGAGCGGCGTGCCTCGGGTCGCGCCGACCTCGACGACGCGCGTATCAGCCGGCTCGAACTGCTCGGATTCGTGATGGTCGCCGACGCCGCGCGGCCGTCGGCCATCACGCCCATCGCGCAACTTCAACGCGCCGGCATCTCAGTGGTGATGCTCACCGGTGACCACCCGAGCACGCGGAGGCGATCGCGTCGGAACTCGGACTCCTCGACGGTGACGTGGTCTCCGGACCCCAGCTCGACCAGCTCACCGATACGGAAATCGACGCGCTCGTCGACGAGGCAACTGTCTTTCGCGCGCGTCACGCCTGCGCACAAGGTTCGCATCGTCCAAGCCTTCCAGCGGTGCGGGCGCGTCGTGGCGATGACCGGTGACGGCGCCAACGACGCGCAGGCAATCCGCCTCGCCGACATCGGGGTTGCGTTCGGACCACGCGCGACACCCGCGGCTCGGGCTGCTGCCGACCTCGTGGTCGTCGACGATCGCGTCGAGACGCTCATCACCGCCATCATCGAGGGAAGGGCCATGTGGGCGTCGGTGCGAGACGCCCTCGCGCTTCTCCTCGGCGGCAATCTCGGCGAGGTCATCTTCACCGCAGGCGTCGGCCTCATCACCGGACGATCGCCACTCAACGCCCGGCAGCTCCTCGCGGTCAACCTCCTCACCGACCTCGCACCTGCAATGGCGATCGCGCTCCAACCTCCGCTCACACGCGACGTCGATCTTCGGCGCGAAGGCCCCGACACCTCACTCGGTTCGGCACTCGCCCGTGATGTCGCCGTGCGGGCGGTCGCAACTGCCGGCGCTGCCGGCGCCGCGTGGACGATCGCTCGCTTCACGGGAACGCCGACACGGGCCCGCACCGTCGCGCTCGCCGCGCTCGTCGGCGCACAGCTCGGCCAGACGCTCGTCATCGGTCATCGCAGCCCGCTCGTGCTCGGAAGTGGCGTCGTGTCCGTCGGCGCACTCGTCGGGATCGTTCAGATTCCGGGCGTCAGCCAGTTCTTCGGCTGCCGGCCGCTCGGCCCCCTCGGTTGGACCATCGCGGCAACCACGGCCGGCACCGCGACGGCCGGCGCCGTGGCCGCGAGCATCCTTCTCGGTCGCAGCCAGCCGGCCCCGGGACCACAAGCCACGATCGACGTGCACGGGCGCGATGGGTCGAGCGTCGACGAGACGCCTGCCATCGCGGGCACCTGACCAGGCGCGACACCAGGAATGCACCTCGTCGCCACCTCGATGCTGCCGAACGGCAACGTGCGTGGCCGATCCTCGTAGGGATGTTTGCCGTAGGGACGCTTGCCGCAGTCGTCGCCATCATCTCGGCGATCAGCGAGATGCGCGCTGAAGTCCGCCGAATCCGCAGCTGACCAAGCGCGCACGGCGATGCCGTCGGGGACCGTGCTCGGTCGTGAACGGAATCGCGCATCCGTTCGTACTCTCGACTGATACCCGCCCCGTCGCTGGGCGCGTGGCGCAACGCGCGGATGCGTCCTTGCAGCCGCCCGTGTAGCGTCCGAGAACGCCCCTGAACAAAGGGAGACCGCGGTGTTTCCGTCCTCGTTCGAGTACGTCAGAGCGGGTTCCGTCGAGGAAGCAGTTGCCGCAAAGGCCGCGGGGGGTGAAGAGACCCGGTTCCTTGCCGGCGGTCAGAGTCTCATCCCGATGATGAAGACGCGGCTCGCGTCGCCGGCGAGGCTCGTCGACATCAACCGCATCCCCGGGCTGAACGCGTTCGAGCGGAGCAACGGCCACCTCCGGGTGGGCGCGCTCGTGCGTCACGCCGATATTGCGCGGTCCGAGCTTGCGTTCGGCGCGGTCGCGGCCGCGGCGCCGTGGATCTCCGATCCACTCGTGCGCAACCTCGGCACGTTGTGTGGTTCGGTCGCGCACTGCGATCCGGAAGGTGACTGGAACTCGGTGCTGCTCGCGACCGGCGCCGACGTGATCGCGCGCGGTCCGTCGGGAGAGCGCACGATCCCGATCACTGAGTTCATCGTCGACTTCTTCACGAGCTCGCTGCAGCCCGACGAGATGGTCACCGAGGTGCACATCCCTGTGCCGACTGGTCGGTCCGGCGGTGCGTATCACAAGCTGGAGCGCAAGGTCGGTGACTACGCGACGGTGGCTGTCGCCGCGCACCTGGAGCTCGGCGGTGACGGCACGATTGCCCGCGCCGGCGTGGCGCTCACCGCGGTCGCGCCGAAGAACACGAAGGTGACCGCCGCCGAAGCGCTCCTCGCCGGCAAGCCGCCGAGCGACCAGCTCTTCGCCGAGGCGGGGGAGCTCGCGGCCCAGGCGTCGGAGCCGCGCGACGACGTGCGCGGCTCGGCCGAATGGAAGCGCAACGTGGTTCGCGTCTTCACGCGCCGCGCCCTTTCCGCCGCCGCGGAACAGGCGCAGCGCAGCTGAACAACGAAGGAGACACCCGTGGACACGACGGTCACGATCAACGGGAACGAACACAGCCATGACGTCGAGCCCCGGATGTTGCTCGTCGATTTCGTGCGCACCAAGGCCGAGCTCACCGGCACACACATCGGTTGCGACACGACGAGTTGCGGTGCGTGCACGGTGCTTCTCGACGGCATACCGGTGAAGTCCTGCACGGTGCTCGCGGTGCAAGCCGACGGCCGTTCGGTGACCACCGTCGAGGGGTTGAAGGGCGCCGATGGTGCGCACGGAATCCAGGCCGCGTTCAAGGAAGAGCACGGCCTGCAATGCGGTTTCTGCACGCCCGGCATGATGCTCGTCGCGGTCGCGCTGCTCGAAGAGAACGCGAACCCCAGCGACGACGACGTGCGCTGGGCGATCTCCGGGAACATCTGTCGCTGCACCGGATACATGAACATCGTCAAGGCGATCCGCGCCGCGGGTTCCGTCATGGCAACGACGTGAGGGAGCAGGCATGACCGTCACGCACAAGCCCTCAACCCCGCTGGAGATCGGCGGCATCGGGCACTCGGTGCGCCGGCACGAGGACGACCGACTGGTTGCCGGCCAGGGCAACTTCCTGGATGACCACTCGCTGCCCGGCATGTTGCACATGGCGATCTTGCGGTCACCGGTACCGCACGCCCGCATCAACAGCATCGACACCTCCGCGGCCTCGGCACTCGATGGTGTTGTCGCGGTTGTGACCGGCGAGTTGCTCGCGCAGTACGACCTCGCGTGGATGCCGACGATGTCGGGCGACACGCAAGCGGTGCTCGCCACCGACAAGGTGCGGTTTCAAGGCCAGGAGGTCGCGGCGGTCGTCGCCGTCGATCCGTACATCGCCGAAGACGCACTCGAGCTGATCGACGTTGACTACGACGTGCTGCCGGCGATCACGTCACCGCAGCAGTCGCTGGCCGACGGCGCAGTCCTGATCCGCGATGACAAAGAGGGCCAGACGTCGAACCTCGTCTACGAGTGGGAATCGGGCGACGCGACGGCGACCGAAGCCGCGTTCGTCGCGCGGATCGCGTCGTATCGCTCGAGACCCACTACCCGCGCTCGCACCCCGCGCCGCTCGAGACGTGCGGCTGCCTGGCTGACGTCAACGGGACGACGGGCCAGGCCACGATCTATCTCACGTCCCAAGCGCCGCACGCCATTCGCACGGTGTTCGCGATGGTCGCGGGCCTGCCCGAGCAGAACATCCGGATCATCAGCCCCGACCTCGGGGGCGGGTTCGGCAACAAGGTGCCGGTGTATCCCGGGTACGTGGTCGCCACCGCGGCGTCGCTCGTGATCGGGCGCCCGGTGAAGTGGATCGAATCTCGCACCGAGAATCTCATCTCCACCGGCTTCGCGCGCGACTACCACATGAAGGGCGAGCTCGCGCTCACGAACGAGGGTCGCATCCTCGCGCTGCGCGTACAGATGCTTTCCGACCAGGGCGCGTTCTTCTCCGACGCGCAGCCCACCCAGTTCCGCGCCGGCCTCTTTCACGTCGTCACCGGGAGCTACGACTTCCCGGCCGCGCACGTGCAATGCCGCGGCGCGTACACCAACAAAGCCCCCGGCGGCGTTGCGTATCGGTGCTCGTTCCGCATCACCGAAGCGTCCTACTTGATCGAACGGCTTGTGCAGAGTGCCGCGTACGAGCTCGACATCGACCCGGCCGACATCCGGTTCAAGAACTTCATCAAGCCCGAGCAGTTCCCCTACACGACCCCGACCGGGTTCGTCTACGACTCGGGCGACTATCCGACCGCCCTGCGCAAGGCACTCGACGAGGTGGGCTACGAGAAGCTGCGCGCCGAGCAAGCGCAAGCTCGCTCCGAGGGCCGTCTGATGGGCATCGGCATTGCGCACTTCACCGAGGCAGTCGGCGCCGGACCGTCGAAGAAGTACGACATCCTCGGCCTGAAGATGATCGACTCGGCCGAGCTGCGCGTTCACCCGACCGGCAAGGCCATCTTGAAGCTCGGAGTGAAGTCGCAGGGTCAGGGGCACGAGACGACGTTCGCCCAGATCGTCGCCGACGAGCTCGGCATCCCGGTGACCGACATCAAGGTGATGGAGGGCGACACCGACAACACGCCGTACGGGCTGGGTACTTACGCGTCGCGTTCCACCCCGGTTGCGGGCGCGGCGACGGCGGTGGTGGCGCGCAAGCTCGCCGACAAAGCCAAGCGGATCGCGGCGCACCTGCTCGAAGCCGCGGACGACGACATCGAGCTCGAAAACGGCGTGTTCTCGGTACGCGGCACGCCCACGCAATCGGTGACGATCGGCGAGGTCTCGCTCGCCGCGTACACGAACCTGCCCGACGGGATGGAGTACGGACTCGAGGGCGTGCACTACTACGACCCTCCCAACCTCACCTATCCCTACGGCAGCTACATCGTGGTGGTCGACGTCGACGCCGAAACGGGGGTATGGAAGGTCCGGCGCATGGTCGCCCTGGACGATTGCGGCGTACGCATCAATCCGATGATCGTCGAGGGTCAGATTCACGGTGGGCTCACCGAAGGCTTCGCGATGTCGTCGACGCAGTGGATCACGTTCGACGACGACGGAAACTGCATCGGCTCGAACTTCATGGACTATCTGGTCCCCACCGCGTGGGAGACGCCTCGCTTCGAGTTGCTGGAGACGTGCACGCCGTCGCCGCACCATCCGATCGGCGCCAAAGGCGTCGGCGAGTCGGCGACCGTCGGTTCACCGGCCGCGTACGTCAACGCGGTGATCGACGCGATCGCGCACCTGGGTGTGCGGAACATCGACATGCCGCTGTTGCCCGACCGCGTCTGGTCCGCGATCCAGTCGGCCGGCGCCTCGGGAGGCTGATGGACGCGGCGTGCTCGCGGAAGCCGCTGCGCTCGTCGACGCGCGCCGCGCCTTCGCGCTCGCGACCGTCGTCTGGCGCCGCGCGCCGAGCTCGGGGCATGTGGGCTCGAAGTCGATCGTCATGCCCGACGGCCGCATTCACGGCTGGCTCGGTGGCGCGTGCGCCGAACCGACCGTCGTCCGCGAAGCGCTGGCTGCGTTGGATGACGGTCGCTCCCGGCTTTTGTTCCTCGGGCAACCCGACGAGATCGCGACGCACCGTCGCGAAGGCATGCTGGTCGTCCCGATGGCTTGCGAGAGCGAAGGTGCGCTGGAGGTGTACGTGGAGCCGTTCCTTCCGAAGCCGCAGCTGATCGTCGTGGGGCGGTCGCCGGGAGTGCGCGCGGCTCGCGGTGCAAGCCCACGCCATCGAGTGGGACGTTGTTGTCATCGACGATGGAGGCTCGGCCGCGGATCATCCATTTCCCGAGAGCGTGCGTACGTCGCTCGACCTTGCTGGGCTCGGTATCGGTCCGTCGACCGCGATCATCGTCGCGACGCAGGGCCACTACGACGATCTCGCGTTGCGCGCCGCGCTCGCGACCGAGGCGGGGTACATCGGCGTTGTTGCCGCTGAGAAGCGTGCATCATCGTTGATTCAGCTCCTCCACGATGACGGCATCGATGATGCGCAACTCGCTCGCATCCACGCGCCGGCCGGCCTCGACCTGGGCCCGATCGAGAACGCCGAGATCGGGATCGCGGTACTCGCCGACCTCGTCGCCCGGCGGGCGCACGGTGAGCTGCGCGGCGTCGGGCGCCAATCACCGCGGCGAGAGGCTCGCGATCCGGTCTGCGGCATGACCGTGTACGTCGACGACGCAAGACATCACACCGTGTCTCACCAGGTCGAATATTGGTTCTGCTCGGCCGGATGCCTGCGCACGTTCGAGGACGACCCCCGCTCCTTCGTCTGACACGGAGCGTCGCGGGGTAGCACCAGATCTCTGCACAACCGGGCGCGCACCGTCACGCACGGCGACCTCCTCCAGAATTCGTCGCCCGGTGCCGATGACTCTCGCGCTCATCTGACGAATTTCGTGGGGGGAACACGGATGCGCAAGGGCCTCTGGATCACCGGGACCACCGCCATCGTCATGGCGCTCGGTCTGGGCGTTGCATCAGCCAGGTCGGTCGACTCGTTGCGGCCACCCGCTGCGGTGCGGGCCCTGGCAGTCACCGACACGTCGGTCACGCTGGCGTGGGGCGATAGCAACAACCGTGAGTCGGGCTACGAGGTGGCGCGCAGCCAGGATCCCAACAGTGGTTTCGTCGTCGTGGCGCGGCCGCGCCGCAACCGCACGACGGTGACGATCGGCGGGCTGACGCCGGGCACGACCTACTACTTCACGGTTCGCGCGCGTGGCCGACAACAGCGCTTCTCGGCGACCGCGCAGCCATTGGAAGTTCGCACAACGGGCGGCGCACGGTCCGACCCGGGCGAGTCGCCGGCACCGACGCCGACGACCGAACCGAGCGCGACACCGACGACGACGACTCCGACGACTGTGCCAACCACGACCACGGTGCCGCAATCGACCGACGATCCCGGCGCCTTCCCGTGGGCGCAATCACATGGTGGGACCGGCTCGGATGGCGGGCATGCGGTTGCGGTTGACAGTGGCGGCGGCATCGTCATGGCTGGGAGTTTCACAGGGACTGCCGATTTTGGTACCGGTTCGCTTACCGCCAACGGATCGCAGAGCGACGTCTTCGTGGCGAAATACACGGCGGCCGGTGCGCCGATGTGGTCGAAGCGGTTCGGCGGGAGTGGCATCGATGCTGCCTACGCGGTCGCGATCGATCGCAGCGCGAACTGCGACGAGGCGGGCGGGACGAACTGCATTGTGATCACGGGCATGTTCGGCGGGACGGCCGACTTTGGTGGCGGGCCAGTCACCAGCGCCGGTTCGTATGACATCTTCTTGGCGAAGTACTCGGCATCGGGTGCGCACGTGTGGTCGAAGCGGTTCGGCAACACGAGTGACGACATTGGTCAGGGCGTCGCGGTCGACCAGAACGGCAACGTGTATCTCGCAGGTGTCGCCTACCTGACCGACTTCGGCGGTGGCGAGCTGCGCGGCATGTTCTACGACCAGGACGCGATCGTCGCCAAGTTCTCATCGACGGGCGCGTACGTCTGGGCGAAGAACTGGTGGAACACCAGTCGCGACTGGGCGAACGCCATCGCGATCGACGCCAACGGCGACGTCGCGATCACCGGCATGTTCTTCGGGTCGATCGACTTCGGCACGGGTCAGATGAACGCGGGCAGCCGAGAGAACATCTTCGTTGCCAAGCTGTCGGGCGCCGACGGCCACGCTCTCTGGGCCAAGAGCTTCGGTGGCCAGGACGTCGACCGCGGCTACGGCATCGCGTTCGATCACAGCGGCAACGTGTTCGTGACCGGCAGCATCTACAACGGGACCGCCACCTTCGGCAGCGATCAGATCACCTCCGGCTACCAGCAGGTGGGCTTCATGGCGAAGTTGTCGGCGGCCGCGGGCGCACCCATGTGGGCGAAGCGCATCGGCAACCCTGATGTGCCGGGGAGCTTCCACAACGCGAGCGGGAGCGCGGTAACCGTCGATGGCTACGACAACGTCACCGTGACTGGCCTGTTCGACGGCTCGGTCGACTTCGGTGGCGGTGCACTCACCGCAGCCGGCAGCAGTTCGGTGTACAGCGACGCCTTCGTAGCGAACTACAGCAAGGACGGCGCCTACCGTTGGGCGAAGCGCTTTGGCGGCAAGAGCATCGACGTTGGCTGGGCCGTCACCGGCGCCGGCGCCGACCACGTGGTCGCCACCGGCTCATTCGGACTTTCAGCCGACTTCGATGGCTCGACGCTCACAAGCGTCGGCGGTGACGACGCATACCTCGTGCAGCTGCACGCGTAGCCGGGGGAGAAGCGTCTGTGGGGGGTCGGTTCCACCCCCCACAGACGCCTCTACGGCGTGAAAGCCTTGTGCGCGATCTTTGCTCCCGCGCCGGCGACGCTCCAGAAGTCGTAGGTTCCCTGCTCGAGAAATTCCCGAGCGGCCTCAGCGACCGCGCCGAGCGCGACGTAGCTGAACGCACCGCCGATCGAGATGCGCGGCGACGCCGAGGGCGCCGAGCTCGGCAACCGTTGGCACACCGGGAAAGGCCAACACGTTCACAGGCACGTCGACGGACTCGACGATCGCGCGGATGTCTCCTGCGCTGCTGACGCCCGGCGCGTACACGACGTCGGCGCCCGCGGCTTGGTACGCCTGCAGGCGTTTGATCGTGTCGGCGAGATCGGGCCGCTGGCGGATGAAGTTCTCCGACCGTGCGGTCAACACGAAGCGTCCGCCGTCGCGGTGCGCGGCCTCGGCGGCCGCTGCGACCCGTTCGGTCGCGAGCCCGATGTCGTAGATGTCGTCGGTTTCGCGGCCGGCGTAGTCCTCGATCGATCCGCCCGCGAGACCCGTCGTGCGCGCACGAGCGATCGTCTCGGCGGCGCCGGCCGGATCGTCGGCAAAGCCGTTCTCGAGGTCAGCGCTGACCGGCAGTTCGGTCGCGGCGACGATTGCCCGGGCATGCTCGAGGGCTTCGTCGCGGGTGGTGGAGCCGTCCAAGCGGCCGAGCGTGCCCGCGAACCCGGAGGACGTTGTCGCCAGCGCGTCGAACCCGAGCGCCGCGAACACCCGCGCCGACCCCGCATCCCAGGGATTCGGCAGCAACAACGGGGACCGGCCGTGGTGCAACGCCGCGAAGTGTTCTGCCTTCTCGCTTGCTGTCGTCATGAGCATCGAAGCTAGCGAACGAGTTCGCTCGAACGCGCGACATTTCCGGACACGACGGCCCTGAGAGGCGCTTCTACACTCGCGGCGTGCTCGTCGGCCGTGAGCGTCAGGTGCGACAACTGCGCTCGCACATTGAAGCCCTTGCGGTCGGACGCGGAGGATTGCTGCTCGTCGTCGGCGAGGCGGGTGCCGGGAAGACGCGCCTTGCCGAAGAAGCGATCGCACTCGCGACCGCGGGCGGCGTCGACGCACACCGAGTCACGTGTTGGGCCGAAGCCGGCGCGCCCCCGTTTTGGCCCTGGTCGCAGCTGCTCGTCGAGCTCGGCGCCGACCCGCTCGACATTCCCGCCGACGGCACGACCGAGGACTCGGATCACGAGCTGGCGCGCTTCCGTTTGTTCTCGACGCTGGCGGACACCCTCCGCATACTCGCCGCGCAGCAACCCCGACTCTTGGTCGTCGACGACTTGCACTGGGCCGATCCGCCCTCGATCCGGTTGCTCGCGTTTCTCGCACCGTTCTTGCGCGATGCCGCGATCATCGTTCTCGCGACGTACCGCGACAACGAGGTATCGGGCGCGACGGATCTCGCAGCGGCGTTGCCCGATCTTGTCCGGCACGGACAGCAGCTCGCCGTCCCGCCGTTGGAGCGCGGTCAGCTCGGCGTGTTCGTTGCCGATCTTGTCGGCAGCACGGTCTCCGACGAGCTTGTTGCGCGGCTGCATGTGCTGACGACCGGTAACCCGTTCTTTGCGCGTGAAGTCGTCAGCCTCCTCGATGCCCAGGGATCGCTCGACGGCGATTCGGTCACCGAGCTGCCGCTTCCCGAGAGCGTCCGTGCGACGCTCACCCGGCGTCTCGACACCGTTTCCACGCCATGCCGTGACACGCTCGGCGTTGCGTCGGTCATCGGTGTGGAGTTCGGCGTGGAGCTCGTGAACGAGACGACGGCTTTCGACGAGGTCGCGCTGCTGAAGGTGCTCGACGAAGCCGAGGCGGCGCGACTCGTGCGCGAAGCGGGACGCGGACGGTTCGCATTCACCCATCCGTTGATACGTGAAACGGCCTATCGCGAGCTCGGTCTCGCACGGCGCGTGCGGCTGCACGAAGAG
This sequence comes from uncultured Actinomycetes bacterium, assembly GCA_963837155.1. GTDB lineage: Bacteria > Actinomycetota > Acidimicrobiia > IMCC26256 > PALSA-610 > DASQHW01. The sequence goes on from CAWIMB010000002.1 coordinate 1,293,169, forward strand.
GTCGCGAAGGCGCTCGAACGGGTTGGCGAGCGGGGTGGCCAAGTTGATGCCGCCGAGCTCGCGCATCACTTCCGCAAGGCCTCGGCGGGAGGCAACGCGGCCAAGGCGGTCGCGTACGCCGAAGAAGCGGGCCGCCGCGCGATGGCGATGCTCGCGTACGAAGCGGCAGTGGACCATCTCGAGCATGCGTTGGAGACGCTCACGCTCTGTCCATCCGATCCCGCGCACCAGACTGATCTCTTGCTGCAACTCGGCGACGCCCATGTCGCGGCCGGCGATCTCCCGCGGGCTCGACGTGCATTCGACGAGGCTGCAGAGCTGGCTCGGGAGCACCACTGGGCCGATCGCCTGGCCCGGGCCGCGCTGGGTTGTGGGTCCGGCGCCGGCGGGTTCGAGGTTCCACCGTTCGACGCCGCGCAGATCGAGCTCCTGCGAGAAGCGCTCGACGCGCTCGGTGACTCCGATCCGGCGATCCGGGCGTGGCTGCTCGCGCGTTCGTCGGTCGCCATGTCGATCGAGGGATCGGATGTCGAGCGGCTCGCCCTCAGCGACGAGGCGGTCGCGCTCGCACGCTTCGCGGCCGATGATCGAGCACTCGCGTACGCGCTCGCCGCGCACTGTGACGCGATCCCGGGGCCCGAGTTCTGCAAGGCACGCGTCGCGGAGGCCGGTGAGATCGTGGCACTCGCGCGGCAGCACGGCGATGCGCGGGCCGAGCTCCTCGGTCGCCGGTTGCGCGTGCTCGCGTTCGCCGAGCTCGGTCGCTTCGCGGACATGGACGTCGAGGTCGACGCCTACGCGCCGCGTGGCCGACGCGATTCGCCAGCCGCTCTACGCCTGGTATGTGCCGCTGTGGCGAGGCATGCGCGCGCTGATGGACGGAAGGTTCGACGACGCGGCCACGTTGTGCGCCGAGGCCGAGGCGATCGGCGTGAGCGCGCACAGCGAGAACGCCGCGATGTTGACGGTCTCACAGCAACTGTGGTGGCTGATGCACGCAGGGTTGCCGGACGAGGCATACAGGCGCTCTCTCGCCATGGCGGAACGCTGGCACGACATTGCGTTCATGGCGCGGCCCGGCATCGCGATGGCCGCGGCGCGCGCCGGTCGCGTCGATGACGCACACGCCCTGCTCGACAGCATCGACGTGAGCAGTCGGTCGGCGTACGGAGCGGAGTGGTTACCGGCGGTCGCCATGGCGGCAGAGGCCGCGGCGCGCTGTGCGCACGCCCTCGCGCCGCGGTTGTACGACGATCTGCTCCCGTTCCGTCACCTCTACGCGATGGATGGGATCGCGGCTGCGAACTACGGATCGGTCGAGCGGCCGTTGGGCTTGCTCGCGGCCGCGCTCGGACGCCGAGACGCGGCCCGCGCGCACCTTCGAGCCGCGCTGACGAGCCACCGCGCTGTCCGCACGCCGGTACTCGTGGAGCTCACCCGCGTCGATCTCGAAGCGCTCTTCGGCGCAACGGATCCCGCACCTCGGGCCCGGGCCGGCGCATTGCGGCGGGAGGGCGAGGTTTGGGCGCTTTCGTACGAGGGGCGCACCGTGCGGCTCCGGCACACGAAGGGCATCGGCGACATTGCCCGCCTGCTCGCCCAGCCCGGCCGAGAAATTCCGGTGCTCGACCTGGCAAGCGACGGCCAGGTCGTGACCCAGGGCGACACCGGGCCTCGCCTCGACGCCACGGCGCGCGACATCTACAAGCGACGGCTCGTCGAGCTCGAGCGCGAGATCGACGACGCCGACACCGCCGCCGACGCCGGGACATCCGAGCGCCTCCATGCCGAACGCGAGGCAGTGCTCGCAGAGCTCTCCGGTGCGTACGGTCTCGGCGGACGTCCGCGCCGGTCGGGGGATCCGTCCGAGCGGGCGCGGTCGGCGGTGACCCAGCGCATACGGGACGCGATAACACGCATCGAGGCCGAGCATGCGGTGCTTGGAGCACACCTGCGCCGCGCGGTGCGGACCGGCCTCTTCTGTGTCTATGCGCCCGATGGACCCGTGGAGTGGGAGGTCGTCTCACAGCCGTAAGGCGCGTCCTCACGCCTCCCGGGTGACGCCCGCGACGTGAGGAGACCGACGATGACAACCACTCCGACCCAAGACGACATCGAGGCCCAGGTCGGCGCCCTTGCGGAGCGCCTGTTCAGCGGCGGCGTGGCCGCGATGGAAGCGTTGTCGATCTACGTCGGCACCCAACTCGGCCTCTACCGGTTGCTGTACGAGCTGGGCCCGAGCACCACGGCCGAGGTCGCACGGGCCGCGGGCATCCACGAGCGCTACGCGCAGGAATGGCTCGAGCAGCAGGCGGTCGCCGAGCTGATCGGCGTCGACGACCCGACGGGACCCGCCGACGTCCGGCGCTACGCGGTCTCGGATGCGCAAGCAGCCGTACTCGTCGACGAGACCAGCCTGGCGTATCTCGCACCGGCCGGTGGCTTCCTCATCAGCTTCGCGAACGTCATGCCACAGTTGCTCGACGCGTACCGCTCGGGCGGCGGTGTGGCCTACGGCGACTACGGCACCGAGATGCGAGAGGCCCAAGCCGCGTTCAACCGGCCGGGGTTCCAATCGTTGCTTGCAAGCGAGTGGCTCGCGAACGGCGTGCCGGATGTCCACGAACGGCTCGCGACGAAGCCGGAGGCCGCCGTGCTCGACGTCGGGTGCGGTCTCGGATGGTCGACGATCGCGCTCGCGAGCGCGTACCCGAATGCGACCGTCGTCGGTGTCGATCTCGACGAGCCGTCGATCGATGCTGCCCGACGCAATGCCAAAGAGCACGGCGTCGACGATCGCGTCACGTTCATTGTGGCGGACGCAGCCGACCCGGCCTTCCAGGGGCGGTTCGACGCGGTGTTCATCATGGAAGCACTCCACGACCTCTCGCGACCGGTCGACGTGCTCACCGCGATGCGGAACGCGCGGGCCGACGGCGGCACGGTGATCGTGATGGACGAGCGCGTCGCCGACAGCTTCGGTGCGATCGGCGATCCGGTCGAGCGGTTCATGTACGCCGCGAGCGTGTTGCACTGCCTCCCGGCCGGCATGGCCGAGCAGCCGTCGGCCGCGACCGGAACTGTGATGCGCATCGACACCGTGCGTGGGTACGCATCCGACGCAGGCTTCACAACCGTCGAGGTTCTCCCGATCGAGCACGACTTCTTTCGCTTCTACCGGCTCGAGGGTTGAGGAGCGTTCCGATGACGACGACGGTTCCGACAACAGAATGGGTGGTCGACTGCCTGCGTGATGCCGAAATCGCGCAGCTCGCGCAGCGATATTCAGGTGATGTGCTGCTCGACCTCGACATGCCGATGTGGCGGGTGCAGCTGCAAGGCCGCGATGCCGCGTCGCAGGTACTCGAAGAGCAGCTCGAAGTGTTGCCGAACCTGCGCACGACCTGGATTCGGGCGACAACCACTCCGGACACGGTGGTGGCGGAGTACGAACTGCGCTGGGACGGCCCCGAAGGTGAGCAACTGTCCCGAGCCGTGAGCATTTTCCGCTTGGCCGGCGACAAGATCATCGAGCACAGTGACTACTGCTGCGGTGCGTGGACGCCGGCGGACATCGCGAGGAACAAGGCCGAGGCGCCGATCGTGCGCTGGTAAACGGTTTGGCCGTCTGGACCGGTGGGGAGCGATCGCTAGTCGACGAACTCGTAGTCGTCAGGTTCTGGGCGCTGGGTACGTTGCCAATAGGAGAGCAGCGTGAACGGCCAGTTCTGCGCGACACGGCCGTGCTCGTTCTTGTACCAGCTGTTCACATCCGACCAACCCCACGCCATGCGCTTGTTCTCGGCGTCGACCTCTTCGTTGAACGCGTCGTGCACGTCCTTGCGTACGTCGAGTGCTCGATGACCGCCGGCCAGCAGCATCTCGATGCAGCCGAGCACGTAACGCACTTCACACTCTGAGAAGTACACAATGCTGCCGTTGATCACGATGTTCGTGTTCGGCCCGTAGAGACAGAAGAGGTTCGGAAATCCTGGCACCGTGATGCCGAGGTACGCGCGGGCGTCACCGTTCCAAACCTCGTGGAGATCGGCGCCATGGCGCCCGATGATCTTCATCGGAGTGAGGAACTTCGAAGCGTGGAACCCGGTGCCGTAGATGATGACGTCGACGGTGTGCTCCTGCCCGTCTTCGGTCACGATGCCGTGCGGCGTGATCTCTCGGATTCCGTCGGTGATCAACTGCACGTTGTCGCGTTTGAGCGCGCCCGCCCACACGCCGTTGTCACGGAGCATGCGCTTGCCGCCCGGCGGGTACGTCGGCATGACCTTCTCGAGCAGGTCGGGACGGTCGGCGAACTCGGCCTTGATGTACTCGCCGAGCATCAGCCGCACCATCTCGTTCATCAGACTCACCGAACCGGAGCTCGTGTCCCATTCGGGGTCGACCGTGACACCCGGAAGCACGGCATCGCCCATTCGCCAGAAGATCCAGAAGCGATTCCACTCGCTGTACGACGGAACATGCGCGTACAGCCATTGCAGCCCGGACGAGACGACGTCGTGATAGTCGGGTGTCGGGCCGAACCACGGTGGCGTGCGCTGGAACACCAAGAGCTCGCCGACGACGGGAGCGATCTCGGGTACGAACTGCACCGCGCTCGCGCCCGTACCGATGACCGCCACGCGCTTGCCGGCGAGGTTGAGCTTGTGGTCCCACTCCGCGGAATGGAACGAGGGGCCGGCGAACGACTCGCGCCCGGGGATGTCGGGAAAGCTCGGGCGGTTCAGCTGCCCGACGGCACTGATCACCGCATTGGCGTCGAGCGATTCCTCGGTTCCTCCCGGTGTTCGGATACACACCGTCCAACGCGCGCGTCGTCGTCGGACCACGTTGTCGACACAACTTCGGTGCGCAGACGAATGTGGGGACGGAGCCCGAACGTGTCGGCGCACTGCTGAAAGTAACCGTGAAGCACGTCCTGGGTCGAGAAATGGAATGGCCAGTCGTGGCGCTGAGCAAACGAGTAGCTGTAGTTGTGATTCGGGTTGTCGACGCGGCATCCGGGATACGTGTTCTCGAACCACGTCCCGCCGACGTCGTCGTTCTTGTCGACGATGACGAAGTCCACGCCCGCTTGCTTCAGCCGGTGGCCGGCGAGCAACCCTGACATGCCCGCGCCGACGATGATGACGCGAAAGTCCGTGTCGGGCGCGACGTCCGCCTTCCGCCAAGCCGGCGCCCGCCGGTCCTCGCCGCGATACGCGAGCTCTTCTTCCAGCAGCGGGAGATACTCGGCCATGTCGGCGCCGCCGACTGCGAACTCCATGATCTGCAGCAAGACGTCGTCCGACGGCAGCGGCGCGGGGTGGCAGCCGTTGTCGCGGTAGTCGATGAGCGCGCGCAGCGCGAGCTCACGTGCTTCGGCGAGCTGATCATCGGTCAGGCCACCTTGGGGCATCCCGATGAGCATTGGGTCGGGCCGCAGGTTGTCGCGCAACAGCGAGAGGTCGCCGGTCAAGTACGCGAGCGCGGGCAACAACGGAGGAACCTCGGCCTCTGCAATCGCGGCCCGGATCTCGTCATCGGACTCGGTGATCGGCTCGATCGGGTCGACGAACGGGCTCGAGGTGTACACGGCGTCGCTCACACCCCAATCCTGGCACCAGCGCCGTGGGCGGGGCGAGCGGGGCAGACTGTTGGCTGCGCGGCGTTGAGGACGCGCAGCTCACTTGCAAGATCGGAGGCGCGGATGCCCATTGCGACGATCAATCCGGCTACCGGCGAGATGGTGAAGAACTTCGAGCCGCTTTCGAATGCAGAAGTGGACGCGCGGATTGGGCGCGCCGTCGACACGTTTCGCGACTATCGATTCACGACCTTTGCGTCGCGCGCCGTGTGGATGCTCGCGGCTGCCGACATCTTCGAGGCCGAGTCGGATGACATCGCGGCGTGATGACCACCGAGATGGGCAAGACGATTGGTTCCGCGCGTGCGGAGGCGCAGAAGTGCGGGCGTGCATGCCGGTTCTTTGCGGCGCACGCCGAACAGCTGCTCGCCGACGAGCCTGCCGACCCGGGTGCGGTTGGTGCGACGCGAGCCTTCACGCGCTACCAGCCGTTGGGTCCCGTGCTCGCGGTGATGCCCTGGAACTTCCCGCTGTGGCAGGTCGTGCGGTTCGCGGCGCCCGCGTTGATGGCGGGCAACGTCGGCGTGCTGAAGCACGCGTCGAATGTTCCCCAGACCGCGCTGTTCCTCGAGGACGTGTTCCGGCGCGCCGGGTTCCCCGACGGAGCGTTCCAAACGCTGCTCATCGGTGCCGACGCGGTAGAGCGCGTCCTGCGCGATCCGCGAGTCAGGGCGGCGACGCTCACCGGCAGCACCGCGGCCGGCAAGTCGATCGCACAGACCGCGGGCAGTGAGATCAAGAAGACCGTGCTCGAGCTCGGCGGCAGCGACCCCTTCGTCGTGCTGCCGTCGGCAGATCTCGACGCCGCCGCTCGCGTGGGAGTCACGGCGCGCTGCCAGAACAACGGGCAGAGTTGCATCGCGGCGAAGCGGTTCATCGTGCACGCGGACGTGTTCGAACCGTTCACAGAGCGATTCGTCGCCAATATGCGCGCACTCCGAGTCGGCGATCCTATGGACGACGCGATCGACGTCGGGCCGCTCGCACTCGAGCAAGGACTCCGCGACGTGGAAGAGCTCGTCGCCGACGCGTGCGCCAAGGGTGCGACCGTGCTGTGCGGGGGAGAACGGCCGGACCGGCCGGGCTGGTTCTATCCGCCCACGGTTGTCACCGGGATTACCGCCGAGATGCGGATGTTCCACGAAGAGTTGTTCGGACCGGTCGCCGAGTTGTTCCGCGTGCGCGATCTCGACGAAGCGATCGAGCTCTCGAACGCGACGGTGTTCGGTCTCGGTTCGAATGTCTGGACACGCGAACCTGCCGAGCAGGAACGATTCGTCAGAGACGTCGAAGCGGGCGCCGTTTTCGTGAACGGCATGACCACCTCCTATCCCGAGCTGGCGTTCGGGGGTGTCAAGGAGTCCGGGTACGGGCGCGAGCTCGACGGCCACGGCATTCGCGAGTTCTGCAACATCAAGACCGTCTGGATCGACGCCCGCGCCTAGTCCTCAGCCGGCGTCGGGATCGAGGAGCTGCGCCAGCGCGTGGCCACTCTTCACGGCGTAGTCCCCGTAGCAGTTGTTCATCAGCGCGTGCACCGGCCGATCGGCCTCGTGCAAGGCCTCGACGTGTGGCACCCACTCCGCCAGGGCCTCGGGATCCTCGGTGTAGTCGTACGCGAAGCGTTCGGCCGCGGTGAGTCCCTTCTTGGTCCATGTCTCGGCGTTCCGGCCGTGGAAGCGCACGATCGCGAACATCAGCGGTCGCGGCCGCGATCGGCGGCACCGAGCTCCGAAAACCTTGAGGTTCGTCGACGGACACGTACGCGAGGTTTCGTTCCTCGAGGAACGAGAGCGTGCTCGCGGTGTGTTCGTCGTCCATCCACGCTCGCTGGCGGAACTCCACCGCACCGACGACACCGTGCGCCGACAGTGCGCGCGCGAGCCAATCGAGGTGTGCATACGACCGCTTCACCGGGTGCACGTACTCGGGAAACTGGAACAACACGACGCCGAGCTTGCCGGCGGCGCGCAATGGCTCAAGCGCGCGCACGAATCGGTCGAGCGCGTCGTCCATGACGTCCGCGCCGACATCCTTGGGATAGATGTTCCGCTTTTCCCGCACCTCCGGCGACAGTGCCTCCCGCATGTCCTTCCACAACGACTTCGGTGGTGTCGGATGCTCGGTCAGCAATCGGAATGCCTTGACGTCGAACACGAAGTCCGGTGGTGTGCGCTCGGCCCACAGTTGGGCGACTCGCTCGCTCGGCGGCGCGTAGTACGTCGCGTCCACCTCGGTGATCGGGAACTCCGACGCGTAGTACCGCAGCCGCTCGTCCGCATTGTCGACGCCATCGGGGTAGTACCCGGCGGCTACCAAGGTGGGCTCGGTCCACGCGGTGATGCCGACGTAGATGCCGTCGTGCGCAAGGCGGGTGAGCGTGTTCGACTTCACGACTGCATTCTTCCCACACGTCGTGGTTGAATGCCGCCCATGACGCTGTTCACTCGATGCGCTCTCGTGTTCGCGCTCGCCGCGCTGCTGGTCGTCGGTCTCACACCGGCTGCACACGCGGCCGGTGGGAGCCCGATCGTTCCCGCCAACCGGCCGACGCCCCTCGCAGGCCAAGTCAACGGCGTCGTGTCACCGTCTCGGCTGATCAATGTCGCACCGCACTGCATCGCTGTACGCGAAGCCGCGCCGAGCCTGTCGCGGCTTTTCGCGATGGCGCGCGAAGTGAACATCCCGCTGGGCGCGGAAGAGTGCTACCGAGTGTTGGCCGAGCAGGTGCGCGTCGGGAACATCGCCAATCAGCCGGGCAACAACCCGGCGTGCGTCGCCACCGTCTCCCACACGTCGAGCGGCGCCCCAGTCGGCAACTCGTACCACGGGTGGGGCAAGGCCGCGGATCTCACCGACGCCGGGGGTTCGCTCACGTTCGGTGCCGCGGGCTACGCCTTCATGAAGCGGGTCGCGGGATCGTTGGGCTGGAACCATCCCGCGTTCGCGGAACCGGGCGGCAGTGCGTGCCCCGAGCCGTGGCACTGGGAGTGGGTCGGTGACGGCGGTTCGCTCGGCGCGTCGACGGTTCGGGGCGACGCGGTCTCGTTACTCCCGAGCGCGAACGACCACGGGTACGCGACGGTGACCGGTCTCGGCGCGGTCACGAAGCACGGCAACTTCATCAGTCGCGGGTCGGCCGCAAACCTTCCGCTCGCGTGGGTGGTCATCGGCGCGGCCCCGACACCGCGTCGGGGCGGCTACTGGCTCGTCGGTGCCGACGGCGGCGTGTTCACCTACGGCAACGCGAAGTTCCACGGCTCGACCGGCGGACTGCCGCTCGTGGCACCGGTTCATGGCATCGTGCCGACACACTCCGGCAAGGGGTACTGGCTCGTCGCGTGGGACGGCGGCATCTTCAGCTTTGGGGACGCGCACTTCCGCGGCTCGATGGGCGGCAAGCGCCTCGTTGCACCGGTCGACGGCATGACCCGCACGCCCAGCGGCAAGGGCTACTGGCTCGTTGCGTCGGATGGCGGCGTGTTCAGCTTCGGCGACGCCAAGTTCCGCGGTTCGATGGGCGGCAAACCGCTCGTGTCGCCGGTTGTCGGCATCGCGCACACCCGGAGCGGCAAGGGCTATTGGCTCGTCGCGTCCGACGGCGGTGTGTTCAGCTTCGGCGACGCGAAGTTCCACGGCTCCCTCGGCGGGAGTGCATCCGGCTCGCCGGTCGTGGGCATGCTGCGGACGAAGACGGGCCGCGGCTACTGGCTCCAGCGCGCGGACGGAACCGTTGCGGCGTTCGGCGACGCCGGGTTCTTCGGCAATGGTTAGGACGGTCGCACCTCGTCGACAACAACCGGGAGCCGCCGAGGTCCGTGCTCGAAGTACGTCGGCACCTGTTCGAACGTGAACCCCGGTGCGAGCCGGACCGCACCCTCGGAGAAGTGATCGAGGAACGCTTCGACGCCGAGACGCGCGACGACGTGTGCGAGTGTTGCGCCCGGGCAAACGTGGCTGCCGAACCCGAACGTGAGGTGCGCGTCGGAGTTCGGGCGGTCGAGCCGGAACGCCGCCGCGTCCTCGAACACGCGCTCATCGCGGTTCGCCGACGCCGCGCCGATGATCACGCGCTCACCAGGGTGTATCGGGCAGCCGCCGACGGAGACTTCCTCCACGCACGAGCGCGCCAGGAACAAGAGTGGTGGCGCGAGGCGCAGGCTCTCCTCGATCGCGTGCTCGAGCAGGCGGCGATCGGCGCGAATCGCATGTTCGACATCGGGATGCGCGAGCAACTCGTGCAAGAGGTTGCCGAGGAGCTGGCTTGTCGTCGTCAGGCCGCCGGTGATGAGGTTGCGGACGAGGGCGCGCACCTGGCGATGCGGCAGGGGTTCACCGTCAACATCGAGCTCGATGAGGCGGGCGAGCACGTCGGTTCGTTGCTCGCCCGCGCGGAGCTGGGCCGTTCTCTCCGCGATGCGCTCGTCGATGTAGCCGGCGAACTCGGGGAACGCGGCCGCGAAGCCTTCACCGCGATCCGTTCGGTTCATCGCCGGAAACGTGCTCTCCATGAGCCCCTTGGCCCAGCGCGCCAGCTGATCGGCGTCGTCGGGGTCGAAGCCGAGCAAGTACACGGTGACGCGGTTTGGGAGTACGACGGTGAACGCGGCGACGAGGTCGAACGCGCCGGCGGGCGCGGCCGCGAGCAGCGAGCGTGCCGTGTCGACGATGAACGGTTCCGCCTGGTGGACCACCTTCGGCGTCATCGCCGTCACCATGACGCGCCGGACCGCCGTGTGGCGGGGCGGGTCGAGCTCGCCGAGCAACCGGTCCTCGAAGGGGATCTCAACCCCCGGGGCCTTCATGCCGGACGCGTTCGAGAAGTGATTCGTGTCGCGCAAGACCGAGCGGGCTTCGTCGTGGCGCGTCACGTAGCGCATGCCATGCGCGATGGAGACCACAGGTGCTTCCTCGCGGAGCCGTCGCAAGGTCTCCCACGCGTCGCGCGATTGCGCAGCGTCGAATGGATCGAACATCCGTCCGATGCTAACGAGACGCTCGCTAGGTGCGGGCGAACGCTTCCGAGAACGAATCCACCAGCTCTGCGCAGAATCGGGGAAGGTCGTCGGGCTTGCGGCTGCTCACAATCGTGTTGGGCCCGTTGCTGTCCACGACGACCACCTCGTCGACCCACTCCGCGCCCGCGTTGGTGAGGTCGGTGCTCAGGCTCGGCCAGCTCGTGAGCCGGCGACCGGGCACCACGCCGGCGTCGATCAATGTCCACGGACCATGGCAGATCACCGCAATCGGGCGGCCCGTCTCTGCCATCTGGTGCACGAAGTGCACCGCGGGCGGCTGTATGCGCAACTGATCCGGGTTGGCGACACCACCCGGCAGCACGAGCCCGTCGAACTGCGCGGGATCAGCATCACCCACGGTCATGTCGACGGGAAACCGGTCGGCCTTGTCCAGATGGTTGAACGCCTGAACCTCACCTGATTTCGGTGCAAGCAGCACCGGCTCGCCGCCCGCGGTCTGCACGGCCTTCCATGGCTCGGTGAGCTCGACCTGCTCGACGCCCTCGTTCGCCATCAGGAACGCGATGCGCTTGCCTTGCAATGCTCCGGCCATGGTTGGTTCCTCCTCGCGGGTGATCCCCTTGTTGTTCCCAACCGAGACGGGACGCCAACCTTCGGGTTACGGTCGCGCCATGGTGGACGACCAGGATCTTCAGGGCCTCGATCCCTACGACCTCATGGGGACCGAGGCGGCACGTCTCGATCGTTTCTTCGCTGGCCTCGGCGACGCGGAATGGCAGAAGCCCTCACGGTGTGAGGGGTGGAGCGTGCGCGATGTGCTCGCACATCTTGCGTCGACCGAGGACTACAACCGAGCGTGCCTCGACGGCACCGTGCAGCAGTTCCTCGGCGAGCTTGGTGCCAAGGGCGCGACCGATCTTGCGACTGCGAACGAGATCGGCATTCGCGCGTTCGACGACCAGCCCACGCAACAGGTCATCGAGACGTGGCGTACAAGAGCGGCTGCGCATCGTGAGGAGTTCCGCGCGCGCGACGGAGGCAACGTCGACAGCAGCGTGGGGGACTATCCGGCGCGGTGGCAGGCCTTCCACCTCGCGTTTGAGCTCGCGACGCACGCGGACGACGTGGCGGTTCCGGTGACGAGCGACGAAGCCGCGTCCCGCAACGCGTGGCAAGCTCGGTTCGGCCGCTTCGCACTCAAGGAGCTGAAGCCCGACATCGCGATCGACGCGCACGACGGCCGCACCCATGTCCGTTCCGGTGATGTCGACATCGACCTCACCGACGAACAGTTCGTGCAGGCAGTGGCCGCGCGGCTTCCCGAGGACAGCGGGCTGGACGGCGAGACTGCGGCCGCGCTCTCGGCAACACCGTGACCATGCGCGACGCGCGTGGATTCTCGTCACCGGCGCCACCGGTCAGGTCGCGCTTCCCGTCGCCCTTGCGCTGGCAGCTGAGAACGAGGTCATTGCGGTCGCTCGGTTCAAGGATGCCGAGAAGCGAGCGCGACTGGAGCTCGCCGGGGTGCAATGCGTGAGCGTCGACCTGGCCCGGGGCACGCTCGATGCCGTTCCGCACGATGTCGATTATGTGTGCAACTTCGCGGTCGTGAAGAGCAACCGCTGGGATGTGGACATCGCAGGAAATGCCGAAGCGGCGGGTCTGCTGATGTCGCACTGCCGTGACGCGCGTGCGTTTCTGCACTGCTCCTCGACGGGTGTGTACGAAGCGGCCGGCGGCACGCCACAGCTGGAAACCGACCCGCTCGGAGACAACCACCGCGTGATGATGCCGACGTACAGCATCAGCAAGATTGCGGCCGAAGCGGTCGTGCGGTCGACCTGTCGGATCTTCGAGGTGCCGACGACGATCGCGCGTCTCAACGTGCCCTACGGAGACGAAGGCGGCTGGCCGGCCTTCCACCTCGCGCTGATCCTCGCGGGCCGGGCCGTTCCGGTACATCCGAACGGACCGAGTCGGTTCAATCCCATTCACGAAGACGACGTCATCGCAACGCTGCCCGGCATGCTCGCGGCGGCGTCGGTACCCGCGACGATCGTGAACTGGGGCGGCGACGCGGAGACCAGCGTCGAGGAGTGGTGCACGTATCTCGGTGAGCTCGTCGGCCGAGAGGCGCAGTTCGACCGCACGACCAACACGATCGGCGGGATCCCAACCGACAACGCGAAACGACAGGACCTCGCCGGTCCGACGTCGGTCGGGTGGAAGGACGGCATGCGGCGCATGGTCGCCGCATTGCATCCCGAGCTGATGCGCTGACCGCGTCACTCGGGCTCGAACGTGCCGCCCGTGCGCCAGTACTCACCACGCGCGCGTGAGAGCAGTCCTTCATCGACGAGGTAGCGGCGCAGTGCCGCCGTGTCGGCATGTACCTGACCGAGGATGAGGTTCACCATCTGCTCGGAATACCGGCGGCCGGGCTCGAACCGCTGCACGAGCCAGTCGAGCACCACGAGCCGTTTCGCGTGAACGGCAGGGATCGAGAGCAGGCGGCCATCGCGTACGAACGCGCGCAGGACACGCGCCACATCGGCGGGCTCGTCACCGTGTTCGTCCGGTTGAGGTTCCCGTTCCGCTTCGGCGCGGGCGGCGAGCGCGAACGCCTCTCCGAGCAGGTGCACGTCGCCGTCGTCGCTGCGTAGCACGAGCCCGGCGTCGACCAGCCGCTGGAGGGCGCGACCAGCCGCTCGCGGGTCGATTCCGGCCGCGTGCCGAACGGCGTCCGCAGTCGTTGCGCCCAGCACGAGCGCGGCGAACACCCGGCGGCGGTCATCCTCGGCAAGGAGCCCGACGAGCTCCCGCGGACTGAACGGTGAAGTCGTCACGCGCACTAGCGTCGCGCGGTATGCGTGCGGATGGAGCGGAGCCAGGATGGCGCAGCGAAGGAGCCATGTGATGGAACCGGTTTCCTTCTCCGGCGTCGAGCGGGTGCTCGTGGTGACGGCCCATCCCGACGACGTCGATTTCGGTTGGGCCGGTTCGGTCGCGGTGATGACCGACGCCGGGATCGAGGTCGCGTACTGCATCGTGACCGACGGCGACGCGGGCGGTTCCGAGACCGGCATCCCCCGTGAGGAGATGGCGCAGCGGCGGCGAGACGAGCAGCGGGATGCGGCAGCGATCGTCGGCGTGCACGACGTGCACTTCCTCGGATATGCCGACGGCCGCGTCGAGGCGACGCTGGAGCTCCGCCGAGATCTCACCCGCGTGATCCGGCAGGTGCGGCCGCACCGCGTGATGACGCAATCGCCGGACCGCAACTGGGATCGGATCTACGCAAGTCATCCCGATCATCTCGCGGTCGGCGAAGGTGCAACGTGCGCGGTGTATCCAGACGCACGGAATCGCTGGGCCCATCCCGAGCTCGGTGGCGAGGGCCTCGAGCCCTGGACGGTCGACGAAATCTGGCTCGGCGCGGGTACCGCCGGGCCGACCCACTACGTCGACATCACGAGCGCGGTCGACCGCAAGATCGAAGCGCTGCGATGTCACAAGAGTCAGCTGCCGGATCCCGACGGGACGGAGACGATGGTGCGAGGGTGGACGAGTGCGATCGCGCAGGCGGCGGGGCTGCCCGAGGGACGGTACGCGGAAGCGTTGCGGGTGGTGAACACACGATGACAACCAGCTCGAAGGACACGACGGACATGACCGTGCGGCATCCGCTCGAGATGCTCACCGGCGCCGAGATCGCGCGGACGGTCGAGGTGCTGCGCGACTCCGGGCGAGTCGACGAGAACGCACTGTTCGCGAGCATCGTGCTCCATGAGCCGGACAAGGACGCGCTCGCGCAATGGAATGCGGGCGACCACGTCGAGCGCCGGGTGCGTGCGGTCATCGTGCCCGGCCCCGAGAACCGCGTCATCGAAGCAGTGGTGCACGTTGGTTCCGGCACCATCGAGGCGTGGACGGAGATCGACGACGTGCGTCCCACGCTGCTCGTCCACGAAGCGAGTAACGCGGTACTGACCACCCGTCAACATCCCGAATTCCTGGCGGCGCTCACGCGTCGCGGGATCACGCCGGACATGATCGACCGCGTGCAAATCGATCCATGGCCCGCGGGCGTGTTCGGATACGAAGCCGAAGACAACCGCCGGATCTCGCGATGCATATCGTTCCTGCGCGAAAACGCGGAAGACAACGGCTACGCCCGTCCGATCGAAGGTCTCGTCGTGCACTTCGACAACGGCCGCAACCAGGTCATCGAAGTGATCGACCACGGGGTCACGCCCCTGCCACCGAATCGCCGAGCTACTTCGCCGAAGACCAGCCCCGCCTGCGCACCGACCTGAAGCCGATCTCGATCACGCAGCCGGAAGGACCGAGCTTCACCGTCGACGGCAATTTCGTGCAGTGGCAGAAGTGGCAGCTGCGGCTGGCCTTCGACCCGTTCGAAGGACTCGTCCTCCACCAGATCGCGTACAACGACGATGACGGGCGGCTGCGGCCGATCCTGCATCGTGCGTCGATCTCGGAGATGGTCGTCCCGTACGGCGACCCGAGTCCGGTGCACGGCTGGAAGAACGCGTTCGACGCAGGGGAGTGGGGCCTCGGCCGCATGACGCAGCCGTTGACGATGGGTTGCGATTGCGTCGGGGAGATCACGTATTTCGACGCCACGCTCGCGACCGAGCACGGGAAGCCGTGGGTGATCAAGAACGCGATCTGCATGCACGAGGAGGATTACGGGATCGCGTGGAAGCACGTGGACGGGTGGACCGGGAGGGGCGAGGTCCGGCGTAGTCGTCGCCTGGTCGTCAGCTTCATTTCAACCGTCGGCAACTACGAGTACGGCTTCTTCTGGTACTTCTACCTCGATGGCAACATCCAGCTGGAGGTCAAGCTGACCGGCATCGTGTCGCCGATGGCAATCGACCCCAATGCGCCGCCGCCGCCGTTCGCGAACGTGATTGCCGAAGGAGTCGCGGCACCGCATCACCAGCACATCTTCAACGCGCGCTTGGATTTCGACGTCGACGGCGATGCCAACGAGATCTACGAGGTCGACGCGGAACGGATCCCGCCCGGCCCGGACAACCCGTGGTGGAACGCATTCCGGCCCAAGGCGACGCGGCTGGAATCGGAGCAGGCGGCGCAGCGCGAGACCGACTCCTCCGTCTCGCGAACGTGGCGGATCGTGAACCCCAACGTGCGCAACGGTCTCGGCCAGCCGACGTCGTACAAGCTGGTGCCGACGATGACGACGCCGACGATGTTCGCCCATCCGCAGTCACCGGTTGGCAAGCGAGCCGCCTTCGCGCAGCACAACCTCTGGGTCACGCCGTATTCGCCGCACGAGCGGCGCGCCGCGGGCGAGTACCCGAACCAGCATCCGGGCGGCGACGGGCTGCCCATGTGGACATCCGCCGACCGCCCGCTCGTGAACACCGATCTCGTCGTTTGGTACAGCTTCGGGATGACGCACTTCGTTCGCCCCGAGGACTGGCCGGTCACGCCGGTCGAGTACTGCGGCTTCCTGCTCACGCCGTTCGGTTTCTTCGATCGCAACCCGGCGCTGGACGTCCCACCGTCGGAGCATTGCGAGTCATGACCCGAGTCCTTGTCACGAATGACGACGGCGTGGAGGCCACGGGCATCCACGTGCTCGCGGCCGCGCTGTGCGACAAGGGTTACGACGTTGTGGTCGTCGCGCCCGACAGCGACCGCAGTGGAGCCGGTGCGGCGATCGGCCTGGTGCACGCCGACCAACACCTCGACGTGAAGCGGGTCGAGATGCCGGGATGCGAAGGCGTGGCCGCCTACGCGCTGGACGGACCGCCGGCGTTGTGCGTGATGTCGGCGCGTCTCGGCGCGTTCGGTGATCCGCCGGAGATCGTCGTGTCGGGTATCAACTCCGGCTGCAACACCGGCCGGGCGATCCTTCACTCGGGGACGGTCGGCGCTGCGCTCACCGCGCAGGGGTTTGGCTGTTCGGCGCTCGCGGTCAGCGTCGACGTCTCCGATCCATGGCGCTACGACTCCGCCGCGCGCGTCGCGCTCGACGTCCTGCCAATGCTGCTCGAGGCGCCGGCGCGCAGCGTGCTGAACCTCAACGTCCCGGCGCGCGTATACGACGACATCCTCGGAGTCCGGTGGGCCCGGCTCGCGCCGTTCGGGTCGGTGCGGGCCGCGATCGCGGAATCAACCGACGCCCGCATCCAGTTCGAGCTCCGCGCGACCGGCGTCAAGCTCCCGCCCGATTCCGACACGGGCTTGATCACTCAGGGATACGCGTCGCTGACGACGATCTGCGGCGTGAGCGAGGCATGGCCGGCCGATGGGCAAGGTGAGGCGGACGTGCACCCGCAGGTCGTTCCCGGTGCGGCCGTGGAGCCCGTACACGCGGTGCCGGACGCGTCGGCACCGCGCTCGCTGCACCGTCCGCTGCACGCGGGAGCGGTCCCGGCCGAGTCGTAGTGGACGCCCCGACGTCGATCCCGATCCTCGAATCGACGACTGTCGACGGTTTGGAGATCGGGTGGATCGCCCTTCACGTGTACCCCGACGAGTTCACCCTGCGATATGCCATCCGCGGCTTCGATCCCCACGAGCACGCCCCGCGGCCGACAACCGTGACTGACGCGCAGGGTCGCGCCTATGCAGATGCGGGCGGCGGTGGGGGTGGAACCGACGAGTGGAGGACGTACAACTGGCAACTGAAGCCCGCGCTGCCGGCAGATGCGACTTCGCTCCACCTCGACCGCGCGCATGTCCGGCGCGCATGTCGAGGCCGTGATTCCTGTACGCCAGCCGGAACGCCGGGCGACCGCGGAACTTTTGCGGCACGAGCAGTGGCCTTCCACTCGCTGGGACGCGGGAGTGGAAGCCAGCCGTCGCCGACGAACCAGACATCTCGTATGCAACGTTGCCGGAGGAGATCGTTCCGCTGGGCGCTGTCGCGGGCGAGGTCGTAGGCGGCGCACTCACGTTCGTTTCTCTCGAACGCTGGGGCGGCATATGGCAACTGCATCATCATTGGCGACAATCCGGCGCGCGTATGTATTCACCGCTCTACCTGCACTACCTGGAGCTCGACTTCGATGGCACGACCACGATTGCGCTGGGCCGGAGTGGCGGCACCGAAGGACGGGGTTTCCGGTATGCGCACGACTTCGTCGCCATGCGGAGGCCTCGCCGCTTCGTTGTTCGGCGCCCCGCTGTCGACGGCGGGCCGCCGCTTGTGGAAGCCGAAGTTGTCGCGGGTCTCTGAGATGTATCGCGCGCACTGGTACGCGCGCGGGTGCGCGCACTGGTCACGCGCGCACGATGCGCGCACTGGTACGCGCGCGGGTGCGCGCACCGGTACGCGCGCGAGCACATGTGACGTGGGCCGCGGTGGCGGTGCTCGTCGTCACGCTCGCGGGGTGCGGCGTGGGATCGGGCGGGAAGAGCACGACGACGACGCAGCCGACGCCGACGACGTCTGCGGTCGACGCCGAGACCGCGGCCCTCGCCGCCAAGGCACTCATCAAGCGCAGTGACGTCGGGAACGATTGGGTGCAGCGTGCGGCGGCGACCGGAAACTCGCCACCGCGAGCCGACGACTGCGCGCAACGGCCGGACGGGCCACTGGCAAGAATCGGCGCCGGCGCGTCCCAACTCGGGTCATCGTTGCGGCTCAAGGGCAACAAGTTCGTGTTGATGTATTCGTCGACGCTCGTGTTCGCCGACGATGCTGACGTCGACGCGTACCTCGCCATACGCAACAGCTCGCAATGGCACGACTGCCGTCGGAAACAGCTCGACGCCGACCAGAAGAAGGCTGACCCGCGGCTCTCCGTGGTAACGACCCGGCAGACCACGCCCGCGGTCGGCACCGGACGCCTCGTCGCGTACTCCGTGTTCACCGTGATGTCCAAGCCCGGGAAGGGCAAGCCGGAGGTCGCGGTGGCGACCGCGACTCGGAGTGCGTACCGGTTCGGGCGCGTCATCGTCTCGATCGGTATCGACGTGTCGTCGAAGAAGAACGTCGCGCCCAAGATCAACAGTGCAATCACAGCCGCAGTGACCCGCATCGCCGGGCGCGTTCCCACCTAGCCTGTCGGCATGCCGATCGTGCCCGACACGAAGAACTGGACGTGGGTGCTCGAGCGTCGGTGCGACGAGTGCGGGTTCGAGGCAGCCGCGTTCCCGCGTGAGAACGTGAGCCAATTGATCCGGGACAACGGGCCGCGTGGCAGCGTGTGCTTCTCCGGCCGAACCTCGAGCGCCGTCCTTCGGACGATGTGTGGTCGCCCCTGGAGTACGCGTGCCACGTCCGAGATGTGTTCCGCATCTACGACACGCGCCTCGCGTTGATGCTTACTGAAGACGATCCGCTGTATCCCAACTGGGACCAGGACGCGGCCGCGATCGAGGAGCGATACAACTTCCAGGACCCGGTTGCCGTCGCGCTCGATCTCGACGCGACGGCCCACCGTCTCGCGCACCGGTTCGAGCAGGTCGCGGGCGACCAATGGGAGCGGCCTGGCACCCGGAGCGACGGCGCCCACTTCACCGTCGAGTCGTTCGCTCGATACATGATCCACGATCCGATCCACCACCTGCACGACGTGGCTGGCGGGTGACACGAGGCCGCGCGATGCGGGATGCTGACGTCATGGCGAACTGGACACGCGAAGAGCTGCAACGTGCGCACGATCACTTCGTCGCGACGGCGGAGGAGGCTGGACGAACCGGCGACTGGCGTCCGTGGGCAGATCTCTTCACCGACGACGCAACGTACGTCGAGCACCACTACGGCACGTTTCACGGCCGCGAGGCGATCTATGCATGGATCTCGAAGACGATGGCCGAGTGGCCGAACTCGGAAATGAAGGAGTTCCCGCACGACTGGTGCGTGTGTGACGAAGCGCGGGGATGGTGGATTTGCCAGATCGAGAACCGCTTCGCCGACCCCGGTGACGGTCGCGTCTATGAGGCGTACAACCTCACGGTGCTGAAGTACGGCGGGAACATGCAGTTCTCCTCCGAAGAGGATGCGTACAACCCCGCGAACTTCGCGCCGGTGGTCAAGGCGTGGATCAAGGCGAAGCGGGCGGCGGAATCGAAGGAGTGAACCGTCGCAGCGCCGCTGCCCGATGCTGCAAGTTCTCCTGGTACAATGTGAGGTCTTACGCGCGCGAGATCTCGCGATACCTCATGGAGTGGCATGGCGTTCAAAGTCGGTGACCGTGTTGTGTATCCCCACCACGGGGCCGCTGTGATCGAACGCAAGGAGATGCGCGAGGTCTTCGGTGAGAAGAAGGAATATCTCGTGCTGAAGGTTGCGCACGGCGACCTGACGCTGGCAGTGCCCTCCGACAAGGCCGAGGACGTCGGAATGCGGCCGCCGATCTCGGTTGAAGACATCGACGACCTGTTCCAGCTGCTCTCGAAGAAGGACGTGCGCGAGCCCACCAACTGGAGCCGGCGCTTCAAGAATCACCAGGAGAAGCTGAAGAGCGGCGACGTGTACCAGGTGGCCGAGGTCGTGCGGAACCTCGCACTTCGCGAGGTCACCAAGGGGCTTTCCGCGGGGGAGAAGGCGATGCTCGTGCGGGCCCGCGGCATCCTGGTCTCGGAGCTCAGCTTCGCGTTGAACGTTTCCGAGGAAGAAGCGCTCGCCAAGCTCGAGCAGCAGCTCACCTGAACCGATCTACGGCTCGCGATCCAGCACTGACACGCACTCTACGTGCGGCGTGTGCGGGAACAGGTCGACCGGTGTGATAGCGGTCAGGTCGTAGCCGCCGTCGCGGAGCAACGAGACGTCGCGAGCGAACGCGGCCGCGTCACATGACACGAGCACCACACGCGGCGCGTCGCATCGGAACACCGTCCGCACGCCGGTGCGGCCCAGCCCGGCGCGGCTGGGATCGGCGATCACGACGTCTACGGGTTCCCCACGCCACGCGCCCACGTCACCGCGTACGACACGCGCCGGCCGTGCCCGCAAGTTGTGTCGCGCGTCGGCGAACGCGTGGCGGTCGCGTTCGATAGCGAACAGTCGGCGCGGGGATTCCACGAGTCCGGCGAAGAGCCCGACACCGCAGTAAAGGTCGGCCACGATCCGGTCGGGGCCGACCGCATCGCGCACGAGGTGGGCGAGCGCTTCGGCACCGTCGACTCGCGTCTGGAAGAACGATCGAGCCGAAATGCGGAAGGGCATCCCGTCGACGAGCTCGTGCACGTGTGCGCGCGGGCCGGTGCGGACATCGGCCGCGACTTCGATCGGTGCGCCCTTCGGATCGGTATACGCGCACCGTTCGCCGGTTCTCACGCCCGCCCGCAGCGTGACTTCGTGGGCACCGGGAAAACGTCCGTGCTGGAGCATGTCCTCGACCAGAGGATGCGCGATCAAGCAGCTGTCGACCGTCACCGGGTCGTGCGCGCGGTGGCGCCGGAACGCGGCTCGGCCGTCGACGACAAGCGCGCGCACAGTCGTGCGGTAGCCGGTAGGAGGGAGCTCGATCGTGTCGCGCATCGGGGTGTCCTCGATGTCCGCGATCCGGCGCAGGGCATCGGCGATGATGTCGCGCTTGTACGCGCGTTGTGCGTCCACGGTGATGTGCTGCCAACCACAGCCGCCGCAACCCTCTCGGGCGTGTACGCACGGTGGCTCGATCCGTTCCGGTGCCGGCTCCAGTATCTCGACGACCTGCGCCCGCAGATGATCCGGCCGATCCGACGTGATCGCCACACGCACGCGCTCTCCCGGCAGCGCACCATCGACCAGCACGACGCGCCCGTCGTCGGCGTGCGCAAGCGCATCGCCGCCGGCAACCATCCGTTCGGTCGCGAGCTCCACAAGAGCCAGTAGACACTATTTCCGCTCTACGGGGCCGCTCGGGCCACGTCGCCCGCGCGGCTTCGCCTTCGGGCGACTCAACGTTTCGCGCGAGACTCCCTGGCATGCAGGCGTTGCGAGTGCACGAGCTCGGCGAACCGGAATCGGTGATGAGGCTCGAGGACGTCGACGTCCCCGAGCCCGGTATGGGCGAGGTGCGGTTGCGTGTTCACGCGGCCTCATTGAACTTCCCCGACGTGCTGATGTGCCGCGGCGAGTACCAGGTGAAGCCGTCATTGCCGTTCACTCCGGGTGCCGAGGTCGCGGGCGTCATTGACGAACTCGGAGCGGACGCCGGCGAGTTTCAGCCCGGCGATCGCGTCCTGGCGATCCCCAACTTCGGACCAGGCGCGTTCGGCGAGTTCACGACCGCACGGGTCGCCGGTGGTGTGTTTCCGATCCCGGACCGCATGTCGTTCGCGGCCGCCTCGGCGCTGCACGTCGTGTACCAGACCGGGCACCTCGCGTTGCACCGACGCGCCAACATTCGACCCGGCGAGACGCTGTTGGTACACGCCGGCGCGGGCGGTGTCGGCAGCGCCGCCATCCAACTCGGCCTGGCCGCCGGCGCGCGCGTCATCGCAACCGCGGGCGGTCCGGAAAAGGTGGAGGTGTGTCGCAAGCTCGGTGCCCATCTCGCGCTCGACTATCGCGCGCACGACTTTGTCGACGCCGTGAAGGAATTCACCGACGGTCGCGGCGCCGATGTCGTCTACGACCCGGTCGGCGGCGACACCTACGACCGCTCGACCAAATGCATCGCGTTCGAAGGTCGCATCCTCATCATCGGCTTCACCGGCGGCCGCTTCGCCGAGGCGCGAACGAACCACGTGCTGATCAAGAACTACTCGGTGGTCGGTGTGCACTGGGGCTTGTACAACCTCATGAACCCGCAGGTCGTACGCGACACACACGACGACCTGATCCGCCTGTTCGAAGCCGGCCAGATCGACCCGCTGATCTCCCAGACGGTGACCTTGCCCGACGTTCCCGCCGCGCTGGCCCGCCTTGGGAGTCGAGGGACCTACGGCAAGATCGTGTGCGAGCTGGCGTGACGCATTTTCCTTCGAGCACTCGGCACTACATCACCAAACTGCAGTACGCCACGGACGCCAACCTCGCGGCGCGGCAAGCGATCTACAGGTTCCAGCAACCCCGACGGGTGGTGTGGAACGAGACGCTCGATCTCGCGGTGGTGCGGGGTGACGAGACCGTCCTCGATGTCGGGTGTGGCAACGGCACCTACCTCTGGGCATTGGAGCAACGGCAGCATCGCGGTCTCGTCGCCGGCATGGATCTCTCGCCCGGGATGCTCGACGCCGCACGCACCCGGTCGTCACACGCGCAGCTGATGATTGGCGACGCGCAGATGCTGCCGTTCGCCGACGACGCGTTCGATGTCGTGCTCGCGATGCACATGCTGTACCACGTGCCCGACCGGGCGGTCGGGATCCGGGAGTTGCAACGCGTCGTGCGTCCCGGTGGCGTGACACTTGTCGTGACGAACTCCAACCGACACTTGCGCGAGCTCGACGACATCGTTGTTGCAGTAGCGGGGCGGTCGCTTCCGAGCAACCGGCTCACGTTCACGTTGGAGTCCGGGGAGGCGGAGCTTCAGGATTGCTTCGAGCGCGTCGAGCGGCACGACATGCCGAGTGAGCTCGTCATCACCGAGGTCGAGCCGATCATCGCGTACGTACAGAGCATGCGCGCGTTCGTGACGGATGCCGAGCTCGAGCCCATCCTCGACGAGCTGCGCCGCCGGCTCACCGACGAGATCGCAATGAACGGCGCGTTCCGCGTGGGCACCGCTGCGGGCTGCTTCGTCTGCCGTTAACCGGTCAGGCGTTGCTTGAAAAAATCGAGCACGCGATTGAGCGCGTCCTGCGTCGGGTGGCCCGGCTCGTCGACGAGATGCTCGGTGACGACCGAGTGCGCAGCCTTCGTGATGTTGTGCGGGTTCTGCCCGGGCCGGTTCTCGATCTCGATCGCGATCAGCCGGTCGCCGAGCGCCTCGCGGAGGTGCTCGAACCGTTCGGCCGGCACGAGCTTGTCGTTGGTGAAGCGCATCGCGAGCACGCACAGCTCGGTGCGGTCGACGACGCGCCGCGAGGTCGGCATCGGAGAGACCCAGAGAACGTCTGCGGGCCTTGCCGACGCCGAACGGCAGCGACGGCTGGCTCATTACCGGTGCGAGCATTGTCTCGTCCACAGCCATCGCCGAGCGCGAAGCCGCCGGTGAAGCACATGCCGATCGCACCGACGCCAGGACCGCCACACTTCTCGTGCAAGTCGCGAGCAAGCGCGCGGAGCCAGTCGATGACCGGCGAGGTGCGGTTGAGCGCCCAGGTCGCGAACTCGCGCGAGACGCATCCCTGCATCGCCGACTTCGCGACGTACGGCACCGAGATCTCGCGCCCCGGCGTTCCGAACAGCTGCGGCATCGCGACCGTGAAACCGGCGTCGACGACGCGCTGGGCGAACGCCACGACGTTCGGCGTGATGCCCGGCATCTCGCTGATCACGACGACACCCGGCCCGCTGCCCGCGCGATACACAGTGCGCGTCGTGCCGCCGTACGTGAACGTGTCCTCGGTGAAGGCGGCGAGAGCGTCAGCCATCGCCGCAGACTATTTCTCCGCTCTCGGCGCTGCGCGCCGGGCCGCTTGGCCCCGCCTCGGGCGGCGCGGGATACCTGCGCCGCTTTCCTCGGCTCAGAACCGGGCGAGTTCCTCCCGCAGCAGACCGAGGCCCATGCCGCCAAGATCCAGCGCGTAGGTGTGGAACGCCTTCAGGTCGAAGTCGGCGCCCATACGTTGCCGCGCCTCGTCCCGGCACTCCAGCCAGACCCGTTCGCCGACCTTGTAGCTGATCGCCTGGCCCGGCCATCCGAGGTAGCGGTCGACCTCGCTGCGCATGAACTTCTCCGGGAAGCGGCTGCGCTCGATCACGAACGGCAGCGCCAGCTCCGGTGTCCACGTCTCGCCGGGGTGATAGCGCTCGTGCGCCGGGATCGGCAGCTCGAGGTGCATGCCGATGTCGACCACGACGCGCACGGCGCGCATCGCCTGGGCGGCGAGCATGCCCATCTCCCATGCGGGGTCATCGAGGTAACCGAGCTCGCCCATCAGGCGTTCGGCGTACAGCGCCCACCCTTCACCGTGGCCGGACACGAAGCTCATCAGCCGTTGAAAGCGTGACAGCTTGTCGGCGAGGTACTTCACCTGCCCGACCTGCAGGTGATGACCGGGGACGGCCTCGTGGTAACAGGTGCTCACTTCCTTCCACAGCGGGAACCGTGTGGTGCCGAGCGTCGGGTACCACGTACGGCCGGGACGCGACCAGTCTTCGCTCGGGCCGGTGTAGTACATCGCGGCCGCGCCGCCGGGCGGCGCGATCATTGCTTCACAGCGCTGTAGCGGCTCGGCGATTTGGAAGTGCACACCGTTCATTTCCGAAATCGTTCGATCGATGAGCTCCTGGTTCCATCGTTGGAACTCGTCGACACCGTCGATCGTGCGCGTCGGGTCGTGATCGAGGTGCTCGATGACCTGGTCGACTGACTCGCCGGGCAGGATGCGCTCGCCGACGAGCTGCATCTGGTGCTCGATTCTGTGCAGTTCTTCGACGCCCCAGGCGTAGGTCTCTTCGAGGTTGAGGTCGATGCCGTTGAACGCAGCCGCGAAGAGCTTGTACCGGTCCCGGCCGACGGGATCGTGTGGGTCCGCGACGGGTGCGTACTCGTCGCGCAGGTAAGCGCTCAAGTCAGCGTAGGCCAGGGTCGCAGCCTCGGCTGCGTCTGCGAGCGCGGTGTCGTCCACGCGGCGCGCCGCCAGATTGCGGAAGTAGGGCGCGTCACCGCCCCACGCGTCGGCTTGCTCCGCGCAGGCGAGGGCCTGCCGGCGCGCCGCGACAACACCCCGGGTGACACCCTCACGCAGCGTCGCCTCGATACCGGCGAGCGCCTCTGGCACGCGGGTCATGCGTTCCGTGACCGTCGCCCAGTCGTCGACGGTGTCGTAGCTCATGAGGTCGAAGCACTGTCGCACCGCTTGCACCGGGCTGCCGATGACGCGCAGCGGACGAAGGTCTTCTTCGGTGTCGAAGAAGTCGATGTCACGTTGCAGACGGTCGCGCATCACCGCGGCCGCAACCCGGTCGGCGTCGTCGTCCTGCGGTGCGGCGTCGAGGGCGGTGATCGTGTCGCGTGCGAGTTGCACGCGCTCGCTGAGGCCACCGGGCGAGTAGTCCGTCATTTCGTGCTCATGTCCGGCAATGCCGAGAAACGTCGCGCCGCACGGATCAGCCTCCGCGTACCGGTCGACGTACTGATCGGAGATGTCGTACACAGGCGATTGGTGAGTGCGTGCCAAGGGAACCTCCTGGGCGTCAGGCGCCCGGTAGCGTGGGCGAAGTATGGCGCATCAATTCATTCTCACGATGCACGATCTTCGGCGCGTCCACCCGCCCGACAAGGAAGTTCTGCGCGGCATCAACATTTCGATGTACCCCGCTGCGAAGATCGGTGTGCTCGGTCTGAACGGTTCGGGCAAGTCGACATTGTTGCGGATCATCGCCGGAGAAGACGACGGCTACCAGGGCGAATGCCGCGTCACGCCCGGCTTCTCCGTCGGGTACCTCCCCCAGGAGCCGCGCCTCGATGCCGACAAGGACGTGCTCGGCAATGTCGTCGACGGCGTCGCCCACACCAAAGGACTCCTCGACCGGTTCGAGGAGGTGTGCAATGCGATGGGTGAGCCCGATGCCGACTTCGACAAGTTGCTCGCCGAACAGGCCGAGCTCCAAGACAAGATCGACGCGGTCAACGGCTGGGACCTCGACCGCCAGCTCGAGATCGCGATGGACGCGCTGCGGCTCCCACCGCCCGATGCTGCGGTCGCCCCTTTGTCGGGTGGTGAGCGGCGACGTGTCGCGCTCTGCCGGCTCCTGCTCGGCAAGCCCGATCTGTTGCTGCTCGACGAGCCCACGAACCACCTGGACGCCGAGTCGGTGGCCTGGCTCGAACGGCACTTGCAGGAGTACCACGGCACCGTCGTCGCGGTGACGCACGACCGTTACTTCCTCGACAACGTGGCGGGCTGGATCCTCGAGCTCGACCGCGGCCTCGGCATCCCGTGGGAGGGGAACTACACGGGTTGGCTCGAACAGAAGGAGCAGCGGCTCGCGCAGGAAGAGAAGGTCGACGAGACGCGCCGCCGCACGTTGGCAGCGCGAGCTCGAGTGGGTGCGCATGGCGCCGCGTGCGCGGCAGGCCAAAGGCAAGGCTCGTATCACCGCGTACGACAAGCTCGTCGCCGAGGCCGAGGCGGCCGAGCAACGCCAGGACAAGCTGCAGATTTCGATCCCCCCGGGCCCACGGCTCGGTGACCTCGTGGTCGAGGCCGAGCACCTCCGCAAGGGCTACGGCGACCGGCTCCTCGTCGACGACCTGTCGTTCTCATTGCCGCCCGGTGGGATCGTGGGTGTCATCGGCGCGAACGGCGCCGGCAAGACGACGCTGTTCCGCATGCTGGTCGGTCACGAGGAGCCTGACGGTGGGTCGTTGAAGGTCGGGCCGACCGTGCAGTTCGCGTACGTCGACCAGTCGCGGGAATCCCTCGACGGCACCAAGACCGTCTACGAGGAGATCACCGGTGGGGTCGACCATTTGAAGGTCGGCGACCGCGAGGTGCACGGTCGTGCATACGTCGCCGGCTTCAACTTCAAGGGGAGCGACCAGCAGAAGAACGTCGGCGACCTCTCGGGTGGTGAACGCAACCGCTTGCACCTCGCCAAGGCGTTGCTGATGGGCGGCAACGTGCTCCTGCTGGACGAACCGACCAACGATCTCGACGTCGATACGCTGCGCACGCTGGAGGAAGCGCTGTTGCAGTTCCCGGGTTGCGCCGTCGTCATCAGCCACGACCGTTGGTTCCTCGACCGCATCGCGACGCACGTGCTCGCATTCGAGGGCGACAGCGAGGTGGTGTGGTTCGAAGGCAACTTCTCCGACTACGAGAAGGACCGTCGCCAGCGCCTCGGCGGTGACGCCGACCAACCCCACCGCATCAAGTACAAGCCGCTCACACGCCCCTAGTCTCCCGGGCCGTGGAAGTTCTCCGGGTGTCGCGGAACTGTGCGATTCCCTTTGACGAGCTGGAATGGCGGTTCACGGGTTCGGGCGGCCCGGGCGGCCAGCACGCGAACACGTCGAACACGAAGGTCGAGGTGCGCTTCGACGTCGGCGAGTCGCCGTCACTCGGCCCGCGGCAACGGGCACGCTTGCTCGAACGCGTCGGACCCGTCGTGCGGGTGACCGCCTCGGAACGGCGCTCGCAGCACCAGAACCGGGAGCTGGCGCTCGAGCGGCTGCGGTCGAAGCTCGCCGACGCCCTCCACGTGAACCCGACGCGGGTGCCGAGCGCGCCCTCGCGGGCCGAGAAGAAACGACGCGTCGAGCAGAAGCGCTACCACGGCAAGATCAAGCAGCGCCGCCGTCGCCCCGCCGCCGACGACGACAGCTGAGCATGAATACCGCCGTCCATGTCGTGCTCGTCATCGTTGGCGTCATCGTCGCGATCGTCGTGCTCGACGCCGCGATCCGCACGTTCGTCGTGCCGCGCGGCAGCGTCGTAAGTTTGACCGCCGTCGTCTTCCTCGGCATGCGACAGCTGTTCCGGCCGTTTGCGCCGGCAGACGCGAGCTACGAGCGGCGCGATAGAGCTTTGGCGTTATACGGGCCGCTCTCACTGCTCGCGCTTCCTGCGGTCTCGATCGTGTTGATCTTCGTCGCGTTCGCGTTCATGTTCGCCGGCCTCGAGCATCACGGATGGCGGAGCGCGTTCGTGACGAGCGGGTCGTCACTGATGACGTTGGGATTCGAGCGGCCGACCGACTTGCCGTCGGTGTTCCTTGCGTTGCTCGAAGCGGCGATCGGTCTCGGCTTGCTCGCCCTCCTCATCGCGTACTTGCCGACGATCTACAACACGTTCTCGAGGCGCGAGGTCGCGGTCACCGATCTTGCGATTCGCGCCGGAACGCCGCCCACGCCGAGGGAGTGGCTCGTACGGGCGCAACTCACGGGCTTCCTGACCGAGATGGACCGCTACTGGGAGTCGTGGATGAACTGGTTCACGGAGGTGCAGGAGACGCACACGTCGTACGGGGCGCTGGTGTTCTTCCGGTCACCGAACCAGCATCGCAACTGGGTGACAGCGGCCGGCGTTGTGCTCGACACGGCCGCTATCCGGCTCGCGGTGTGCGACATCCCGTGGTCGCCGGCCGCGCCACTGTGCATCCGCTCCGGCTACGTCGCGCTCCGCGAGGTCGCCGGCTTCTTTGGTTACGAGTACATCGACGATCCCAAGCCCGACGACCCGATCAGCATCGCCCGCGACGAGTTCGACGAGGTCTACGACCGCTTGCAAGCGGCAGGAGTGCCGGTGCACGGTGACCGCGACGCGGCCTGGCGTTCGTTCGCGGGGTGGCGCGTCAACTACGACCAGGTGCTGCACGCGTTGGCGGCGCTGGTCGAGGCTCCGTATACACCCTGGGTGTCGGATCGCTCGCCGGCTCGGCCTGCTCGTCGATATCGATTTGGTCGCCGGCGGCGGCAGCTGGCACGCGGCGGGGCGGTTCGGCTTTGACGAGCCAGGCGAGGAACAGGTCGACGCCCGCGATCACATGCATGGCTCGAATCGAGTTGAAGATCTCGAACGCGTGGTGCGCGCCCCTCAGTTCGACGTAGACCACGGGCTTGCGGCTCGTCGCGCGCAGCTTCTCGACGAACGCGCGTGCCTCTTCGACGGGCGCGAGCGTGTCGAGGTCACCGTGGATGACGAGCGCGGGCGGCGCGCCGGGATGGATGCGATACAGCGGCGAGGCCGCTTCGTACACGTCGGGCACCTCATCGAATGGGCGCTTCACGATGTGCCGCTCCAGGACGTCGCGGAGCCCTTCGTCGCGTCGCTGGGCGGCCGTGCCCGTCCAGTCGTAGACACCGTAGAAGGGCACCATCGCCCGCACCGACGTGTCGACGTCTTCGAAACCCGGTTGATACTGCGGGTCGTTGGCGGTGAGCCCCATCAGCGCCGCGAGATGCCCGCCGGCGGAACCGCCCGTCACGACGACGTAGGCCGGGTCGCCGCCGTACTCGGCAATGTGCGCGCGAACCCACTCGAGTGCGCGCTTGCAGTCGACGAGATGGTCGGGCCAGACGCCGCGGTGAAAGCCGGTAATTGATCGCGACGCACACCCAACCGCGCGCGGCGAGGTGATACATCAGCGGGAGCCCCTGCTGATCCTTGTTGCCGATCATCCACGCGCCACCATGGATCTGCAACAGCACGGGCGCGTTCTCGCGCACCTCGACACTCCGGTACACGTCGAGCCGGTGCCGCTTCCTGCCGTCGTCGACGTACTGGATGTTGCGCAGCCGCGTCACGCCGCGCCGCCGGAACCAGAACGGGAACCCGATGCGTCGCCAGTTGATGTGCCCGGCCGACTCCCGCAACTCCGGGTCGAGATTCGCGTTCCACTCCGATCCCAACGCGTCCTGCATCGCGTCGGCGAACGCGCGATCAGTCTCCAGCGCACCCTTCACACTCGACGCCAGCCCGATCCACGACAGGAGCGTGATCGCGAGTGCCACCCAACCGGGCCACGAATCCAGCGCACCGAGGAGGACGAACACGACCACGACGACGAGCTGCCACAGCAGATGCCAGGGCGCGAGCTCGGTGGTCGACCACGCCGCGAAGAAACCGACGACCATCAGCCATCCGGGGCGATGTGGGGGACGGAAGGACACCAGCGTCCACGACGCGCCCCAAATTGCGAGCATCAAGAAGATCCACGACACCATGCGGGTTCAGTCTCGCGCTCGGCCTAGCATTGACCGGAAGCCGGGCGAGAAGGAGCAGCAATGCAACGCCTCACCGGACTCGACGCGGCCTTTCTCGCCCTCGAGACGCCGTCCGCGCACATGCACGTGATGGGCGTGGCGGTCGTGGACCCGTCGACGGTCCCGGACGACCGGTACGACTCGTTCCACGAACGCGTGCGCGCCCTGTTGGAGGCCCGCTTGGGACTCGTGCCGCCGCTGCGCCGGCGTCTCGTCGAAGTGCCGTTCGGGCTGAACGTGCCGACCTGGATCGAAGACCCCGACTTCGACCTCGACTACCACCTGCGGCGAGCAGCGCTCCCGGCGCCGGGCGGCCCCCAGGAGCTCGCGGCGTTCGCAGCCGACGTCGCCGGTCGCCCGCTCGACCGGCGCAAACCCCTCTGGGAGGCGTACGTCGTCGAGGGCCTCGAGCACGGCCATCAGGCGTTCGTCACCAAGATCCACCATTCGTTGATCGACGGCGTGGCGGGCGTCGCGATCTTGGCCGCGCTGTTCGACATGGCGCGCGACGCGCCGCTCGAACCGTTGGAGCAGCCCGACGAATGGGAGCCCGATCACCTGCCGACCGAGGCCGAGATGTTCGGGCGCGCGATCGTCGCCGCCGCCGAGCGTCCGGTGAAGATGGCGCGTGCCGTGATGAACTCGGTCCCCGGGCTCGTGCGGGCGGTCCGGCGCGCACGCGACGAGTCACTCGACGTCGCGCTGCCGCTCACCGCCCCGCGTCTGTCGATGAACCGAACGATCACCGCGCACCGCGTCATCGCGTTCTCGTCAGTGTCGTTGGCCGACGTGAAGGCGGTGAAGAACGCCTTGGGCGTGAGCGTCAACGACGTCGTTCTCGCGGTGACCGCCGGCGCCTTGCGGAGCTACCTCGAACGGCGTGAGGAGTTGCCCGACAAGCCGCTGATCGCGTCGATTCCGGCGTCGGCGCGCAGCGACGATGACGCCGACAAGTTCGGCAACCGGGTCTCGTCGATGTTCGCGTCCCTGCCGGTCGAGATCGCCGATCCGGTGGAGCGTGTGCAGAGTGTCGCTCGTTCCATGTCCGGGGCCAAAGGCGTGCACGAGGAGGTCGGCGCGTCGACACTCCAGGACTGGGCCGAGGTCGCGGGTCCGGCGCTGTTCTCGCGCGCGTCGCGCGCGTACTCGCGCATGCGCTTCGCCGAGCGCCTCCGCCCCGTGATCAACCTCGTCGTCTCGAACGTTCCTGGGCCGCCGTGGCCGCTGTACTTCGCCGGCGCCCAGCTCGTGGCGATCCATCCGCTGGGTCCGATCTTCGACGACTGTGGCCTCAACGCCACCGTCATCTCGTACCTCGACCATATGGACTTCGGGTTCCTCGGCTGCCGGGAGCTGCTCCCCGACATCGACGTCCTCGCCAACTGCGTGCCTGAAGCTCTCAACGAGCTCAAGAAGGCCGCGGGTATCTGACCGTCCGTCCAGACGGGGACGATCGTTGCAGCGGGTTCGCACGCGTCGTAGCGTCCACGCGACGTCAGGCGCAGCTTGGGGGACACATGCAGACGCTGGAACGGACAGAGGAACTCAGCTCGGTCGAGACCCGCAAGAAGGCTCCCCGGCGAGGGCTTGGGTTTGGCCTCATCGTTGCAGCCGTGGTCGTCGTCACCGCCGCGGTGTCATACGGTCTTGCGTCCTCGCGTACGGTGACGAAGACCGTCAGAGTCGCGGTGCCCGAGGCACCCAAGGCGCCGGCCGCCGCCGCGCCCAATTGCGTTCCGGGTGCCGCCCCCGGATCGTGCAACACCGATGAGGCTGCCGAGGTCCCCGACAAGCGGCTTGACGCCGCGACCCGGGCGGTCCTTGCGCAACAGCTCGTCGCCGCGCGCGGGCAGCACTCAAGTATCCGACGGTGGCCGACGCGGTCAACGCCGGCATGATCCGCGCCGGAAAGTTCTCACCCGAGACCGGCGCGCACTACATGAACCTCGGTGCGTTGGGAGCGTTTGATCCCTCCAACCCCGGCTCGTATATCTATGACGGCATCAGCCCAGACTCGAAGCTCGCCGGTCTGATGTATCTGGGCTCGGAGACGAACCCGCCCGAAGGATTCGCAGGCCCGAACGATCACTGGCACCGTCACTCGAACACCTGCGTGATCTTCAACGGCGGGATCAAGGTGCCGTTCGCAGCCGACTCCAGCGTCACGAAGGCGCAATGCGACGGCGTCAAGGGCACGTTCATGCGCCGAACGATCTGGATGGTGCACGCCTGGGTCGTGCCGGGATGGGAGAACCCCGACGGCGTGTTCGCGCACAACCACACCAACCTGCTTTGTGCCAACGGCGCGCACACGGGCGACGCAGCCGGCTTCTGCCCAGGTACTTAGCCAACAGCTCAGAGTTCGTCGAACAGCCAGGTCTCGCGCGTGTCGCGCTTGTCGCGACGGATGAACCACTCGTACCCGAACGCTTCGCGGAACGCCTCTGGCGGCATCGCCAAGAAAAACGAGTCGGCCGGGATCTGGCTCGCGTGCGCAGCCATCGCCGCGCGCTTGCGGTCCACGTAGTCGCGGACGTCGACGGTCGTCGTAATCAACGCCTCGGGCGAACCGAAATCATCCATCTCCGCGGCGTCCGGAGCATCCGGCACGTCGGGCATCTGATCCCGGTTCTCGAGCAGCCGCTTGATGTAGTCGCGATTCATCGTCGACTCGTAGACCCGAGGCGTGCCGGCGATCTCCGCGGCCCGGGCCCCGACGCGGTGCACTTGCACGTGATCGGGATGGCCGTAGCCGCCGTGGTCGTCGTAGATCGTGAGCACGTCGGCGCGCTCTTCGGCGAGCAACTTCGCGAGCCGCTCCGCGGCTTCCTCGAGGTCGGCCCGCGCGAACGCTTCCGGCGCGTCGTTGGTCGTCTCGCCGGCCATCCCCGAGTCGTGGTATCCGAGGAACTCGACGCGGTCGATCCCGAGGTGCTGCGCCGCTTCCAGCTGCTCGGCGACGCGCCGCTCGGTGAGGGTCTCGCCGGGCCCGAGGGCCTCGGGTGCATGTTCGCCGAGTTCTCCCTCGTCGCGACGACGAGCACGACGCGATGCCCCTCGGCCTTTGCACGCGCCATCGTTCCGGCGGTGGCGATCGACTCGTCGTCCGGATGCGCATGAAACGTCACGAGCGTGTAAGTCACGGGCGACCTCCGTTCAGGGTTGCCTTGTGGGAGGGTAAGCATGACGTTAGCGTCAGCCTTCGATCACTTCGAAGGTCTCCCAGGGGGGAAGCATGCGTGCGCGGTTCCTGGTAGTCGGTGTGTCGATGGCTCTGCTCGCGGCCGCGTGCGGGAATGCCGGGTCCAGCGGCAAGTCGGCGTCGACGATCCCGAAGGGCGGCGGCAACACGCCGATCTCCATCAACCCCGAGGACCTCAAGAAGAACGTGCACGTGAGTGCCAAGGGCGTGACCGACAGCGAAATCCATGTCGCCGCGGTGGTCACGAAGACCCAAAACCCGACCGGCGGTGACTGGTCGGTGCTTGCCGACGGCATGAACGCCTACTTCCGCATGGTCAACGACGGCGGCGGGCTCTACGGCCGGCAGCTCAAGCTCACCAACGTTCGCGACGACCAGTTCGGGAACAACGCGCCTCAGGTCCAGGCCAGCCTCGCGAACGACAATGCCTTCGCGACGTTCGGAGCCACCACGTTCTTCACCGGCGCCAAGGCCCTCGCCCAGCGAATCAGCCGACGTTCATCTGGAACATCAATGCCGAGTTCGCCGGACACAACAACTTCTTTGCCGACAAGGGTGCGCTGTGCTTCAAATGCGCGGGTCACATCTTGCCCTGGATCGCCAAGCAGCTCGGCCTCACCAAGGTCGGCGTCATCGCGTACTCGGTCGCGCAGTCGACGGACTGCGCCACTGGCATGCTGAATTCCTTCAAGAAGTTCCCGACCGCCACGGTCGCGTTCACGGACCAAAACCTTGCGATCTTTGCTCCTGTGGTGTCCTCGCAAGTCACGCAGATGAAGAACGCCGGTGTGCAGATGGTCGGCACGTGCGTCGACCTGAACGAGTCGTTCGCGCTGGGCAAGGAGATGAAACGGCAGGGCGTAAAGGCGGTTCTGGGTCTGCCAAACGCCTACGACGCCGACTTCGTG
Source organism: uncultured Actinomycetes bacterium (assembly GCA_963837155.1). Lineage (GTDB taxonomy): Bacteria > Actinomycetota > Acidimicrobiia > IMCC26256 > PALSA-610 > DASQHW01. Next base: position 1,327,656 of record CAWIMB010000002.1, read on the forward strand.
GCGAAGAACGCCGATGCGCTCGAGGGTGACCTCGTCTCGCCTTCGTTCCAGGCCTTCGAGCACGAGCCGCAAATTCCCGAGATCACAAAGCTGCTCGAGTGGTTCGGAAAGATCGGCAAGAAGCCGAGCGAGATCGGTGTCGCCGGGTGGGTCCTCGCCGACGAGTTGGTGACCGGCTTGAAGATGGCCGGTCCCGAGTTCTCGCAACAGAAGGTGATCGACGCGCTCAACACGCTGACCCACTACACCGCGAACGGACTGGTACAGCCGATCGACTGGACGAAGCAGCACCAGGACCCGTTCACGCACCCCGAAGCCCGCGCCGACAAGGAATGCTTCAACTACGTGAAGATTGAAGGTGGAAAATTCGTCTCGACCCTCGGGCAGCCGGGCAAGCCGTGGATCTGCTTCAACGAGAAGGATCCCAACGTCGACAACCCGCAGTTCGTGAATATCGCCGAGTCCGGATAGGTCCCGTCCGAACGCGCACCTCGAGTCTCGACCTCTCTGGAGCCCGCCGACGTGCAGGAGTTGATCAGCCGGATCCTCGTGGGAATGAGCTACGGCTCGATCTATGCGCTGCTCGCCGTCGGACTCGTACTCACGTACAAGACCTCTGGAGTCTTCAACCTTGCGTACGGCGCGCAGGCGTTCGTTTCGGCCGCGGTCTATTACGACATGCGGGTGCGTCACGATCTTCCGATCCCAGTCGCGTTCATCGTCGCCGTGGTGCTGGTCGCACCGCTCCTCGGGTTCCTCCTCGATCGTGGGATCTTCCGGTACCTGAGGAACGCGGCCCCGCTCGCGAAGCTCGTCGTCTCGTTGGCCTTACTCGTCGCGATCCCACAAGTCACCAAACTCTGGTTCGGCCAAAAGGTCGCGGCCGGAACGCAAGGCATCGTGCCGAAGGGCGATACTGCCTACAACCCGTTCGGTGACGTCTTCCTCAGCCGCAACGACTTCGCGACGATCCTCACGACGCTGGTCGTGGCAGTCGCGCTGACGTTGCTCTTCCGGTACACCGCGTTCGGCCTGCGCATGCGCGCGGTTGTCGAGAGTGCGCGCCTCACCGAGCTCGCGGGCGTCAACGCCGACCGCGTGAGCACGTTGTCATGGATGCTGTGCAGCTTCCTCGCGGGCTTGGCCGGAGTGCTGCTGGCGCCGCTCTTCGCCACGATCTCCGATCTCAACTACACCACGTTGGTTGTTGTCGCGATCTCGGCGGCGGGCTTGGCGTCGCTCAACAGCATTCCAGTCGCGTTTGCGGGCGGGCTCGGTTTAGGCATCCTGCAACAGGTCCTTGACCGCTATCTGCCCACCAACAGCATCCTCGCGGCGAACATCCGCCCCGCCCTCCCGTTCATCGTTCTTTTCCTCGTATTGATCTTCTCGCCCGCGTTGCGCGGCCGCCGGGAACTTGCCGATCCGCTCGCCGGGGTCGATCCGCCGCCACCCGCGCTGGCGGCGACGCAGCGCAGCCCCTTGCTGACGAATTTCACCTGCGCGCTGGGCGCCGCGTTCTTGCTGGTCGTCGGCTACTACATCTTCTTCCACGCGAGCGGGCAATGGCTCGACCTCGCCATCCGGGCCACGATCTACTCGACGATCTTCTTGTCGATCACCGTCATCACGGGGATGGCCGGCCAGATCTCACTGTGCCAGGCCACGTTCGCAGGCATCGGGGGGTGCGCAACCGCGCAACTCGCGACGCGTTTCGGCGTTTCCGTGCTCGTCGCGATGCTCATCGGAGCCGCCATCGCGGCTGCCGTCGGTATCCTCGTTGCAGTTCCCGCGCTGCGCCTGGGTGGAATTTTCTCGCGCTCGCGACCTTCGCGTTCGCACTGTTCTTCGACAGCGTGATGCTGAAGTTCGACTGGGTCGGCGGGGGCGTGCTTCCCGAGGAGGCACCGCGACCCACGATCGGCTCGATCGACTTCGACCGCAGCGACAAGGCATTCCTCGTGTTGTGCCTCATCGTCTTAGTGATCGTGTCACTGGTCGTCATCGCCGTACGAAGCGGCAGCACAGGCCGATACCTCGACGCGCTACGCGGCAGCGAGACCGCGGCATCGGCAATCGGCATCAATGGGGCGCGGTTGCGCGTCACCGCGTTCGCGCTGTCGGCTGCAATCGCCGCGATCGGCGGCGGGCTCCTGACGATGTATGACCGCTCGGTGAGCTATGAGCCGAACTTCGTCTCGTTCCAGGGCCTCTTCTGGGTCGTGCTGGTCGTCTCCCTTGGTTCCCGCACGATCGAGGGCGCGATCCAAGCCGCTATTGGCTTCTATTTCTTTCAGGCGGTGATCCTCGAGGGCACGCTCCCGTGGGTCGTCAACCACGTACAGCCCTGGTACTACATGGGCAAGCCGCCCGGCACGCTGGCGATCATTCTCTTGAGCCTTGGTGCATTCACATACGCCAAGCATCCCGAAGGCATCCTCGAATACAACAAGCGCAAGTCACTCGAGGCCATACAGCGCTTCATCAATCGGCACTCGTCGAAGGGCATGGGCGGGGTCGCGACGACAGAGGAACCCATTGACGAGCATGAGCTCTTCGGGCTTCCCGCCGCCACGGGAGGACGAGGATCGTGACCGCGCTGCTCGCAGCGCACGGCGTCACCAAGAAGTTCGCGGGCATCACCGCCCTCGACGATGTCAACCTCGACGTCGGCGAGCGTGAGGTCGTCGGACTCATCGGGCCGAACGGCGCCGGCAAGACGACGTTCTTCAACTGCCTCCTGGGCCTCCTGAAACCCGACGCGGGATCGGTGCGGTTCGAAGGTCGAGAGCTCACGGGCGTGCCCACGCACAAGCGTGCCCGCCTCGGGATCGCGCGAACGTTCCAGCGGATCGAGCTGTTCACCGGGATGACCCCGCGTCAGCACTTCATCGTCGCCGAACGCGTCCGCGACGGCCGTGGTGCGTTGTGGAAAGACGTGCTGTTCCTTGGTCGCCCCAACGCCGACGAGAACGAGCGGGCGCAAGCGATGCTGGACCTCCTCCACCTGACGCCGGTGGGCGACCGCGCGGTTGAGTCGCTGAGCCTCGGCGTGGGCCGCCTCGTCGAGATCGGCCGGGCGTTGATGACACAGCCGAGGTTGGTCCTGCTCGACGAACCGTCATCGGGGCTCGATCGCGCCGAGACGGAATCGCTCGCGGCGACGCTGCGCGAAGTGCAACGAGAACAGGGAATCTCGATCCTGCTCGTCGAGCACGACGTCGAGATGGTCCGCAATCTCGTCGAGCGCGTCTTCGTGCTCGATTTCGGCACGCTGATCGCTTCCGGAGACACGTCGGCGGTGTTTGCCGACAGCGCCGTACGCCGGGCGTATCTCGGAGACGTCGTCTGATGGCGGCTGCGCCGGAACCGAGCGTGGTCCCGCTCTTGGAGCTGAGGGACGTCGACGCGTCGTACGGTCCCTTCCGCGCGATCTTCGGCGTGTCGTTCACGTTGTATCCGGGCCGGGTCCTCGCGCTGTTGGGATCGAACGGCGCGGGGAAGACCACGATTGCGCGCGTCGCTTCGGGTTTGCTTGCACCCACCGCCGGCAAGGTGCTCTTCGCGGGGGACATCGTCAGCGGCTTGCGCACGTATCGCTTCGCGCGCCTCGGCATTGTCCACGCCCCTGAAGGTCGCTCGGTCTTCGCGTCGCTCACCGTCGAAGAAAACCTGGCGTTGACGTTCCAGCGCACACGCAGCCGTTCCGAGGTCGGTGGCGCACTCGACCAGGCGTACACGCTGTTTCCCCGCCTCGGCGAACGACGGCGGCAAATCGCGGGCACGCTCTCGGGTGGCGAACAGCGCATGCTCTCCCTCGCCCATGTGCTCGTTGAACAGCCGCGACTGCTCATCGCCGACGAGCTGTCGTTGGGCTTGGCGCCGATCATCGTCGACGAGGTCTACCGCACGCTCGAGCACATTCGCGACGCGGGCACGACGCTGCTGCTCGTCGAGCAACACGTGCACCACGCACTCGCGATCGCCGACGACGCGATCGTGCTCGTGAAGGGCGATGTCGCGTACTCCGGGCCGGTGTCGGAGCTGGGTGATCTCCAGGCCCGGGTCCTCGGCGACGGGTTGCCCCCGGCTTAGGGAGGGATCTCACGGAGTACCGCGTGGCGACGGCGCGTGACCAGGTCGCCTAGGAACCGAACAGTGACGCGTGCATGACGTGTGCCAGCGTCTCGATCATCGCATCGCGGTCGATGCGCACCTGACGTGCGAGCACGTAGTAGTTCAATCGTTCGAGCATCGCGACCAGTGCGAGCGACGCGACCGATGCGTCGAGGTCGGCGGGTGCTACCTCGGCGATGCGCTGGTAGAGCACGCGGGTGAACTGGCTGAGCACATCGGTGCCGAGCCGGCCGAACTCGCTCCCTCCGATCTCGGCTTCGGTCCACGCGTGGATGATGGCGCCGTAGTGGTCGTACAGGTCGCTGAGCTGCGCGATCCATGCCCGCAGCTCGGCCCGGCCGGTCGGTCCGGGTTGAAGCGGTGCCAGGCTCTCGGCGAGCTCGTGCATGGCGGCCGCGACCTCGCCGGCGAGGGCACGAAACAGGTCCTCTTTGTTGGCGAAGTACAGGTAGAACGTGCCGTGCGACGTCTTCGCGAGCTTGACGATGTCGTCAACGCGGGTGGCGTAGTAGCCCTTGGTCGCGAACACCTGCGCGCCGGCATCCAGCAGCTTTCGCATGGTGATCTTGCCGCGGGCACGCAGCTCGCGGGTCTGCGCCGGGGCACCGGCCCGGACGCGCGCGGTGCCTGCCCGAGCGGCTGGTCGCGGCATCGGTGCAGGGTATGCGGACCTGACGCCCCTGTCACCTTTTGGGTAAGGTCGGACGCCGAAAACCCTTGCGCTGGAGGCCCGCTTGACCGCCATCACGAATGACGCCGTAACGATTGGTGAAGAGCGCGCGCGACGAGTTCCCGCCGCTCACCCGAACGATGTTCGTGAAGTATGCGGGCGCGAGCGGGGACTTCAACCCGATGCACCACGACGACACGATCGCCGCTCAGGTCGGCAATCCTTCGGTCTTCGGTCACGGCATGCTGACGATGGGTCTCGCCGCGCGCGTCGTGAAGGATTGGTTCGGGCCCGAGGCGATCCGTCGCCTCCAGGTGCGATTCGCCAAGCAGGTGTGGCCCGGCGACGTGCTCACGTGCAAGGCGACGATCACCGGCAAGCGCGACGAGGGCGGCGAGCACCTCGTCGATCTCGATCTCGTCGTCGAGAACCAGAACGGCGACAAGGCGATCACCGGGTCCGCCACCGCGGCGGTTCGGTAGATGGGTTTGCTCGACGGGCGTGTTGCCGTTGTGACGGGCTCGGGCCGCGGCATCGGTCGTGAGTTCGCGTTGTGCTTCGCGCGTGAGGGCGCCCGCGTGGTCGTCAACGACGTCGGCGTGTCGCTCGACGGGCGCGGGTCCGAAGAGGATTCTGCGGCGGAAGTGTGCAAGGAGATCGAGGCGCTCGGTTCGCAGGGCGTGCCCAACTACGACTCGGTCAGCGACTTCGAGGGTGCGCGCCGGATCGTGCAGACCGCCGTCGACGCGTTCGGCACGATCGACATCCTCGTCAACAACGCCGGCATCGTGCGCGACAAGACGCTGGTCAAGATGGACGAAGCCGACTTCGATGCCGTGATCGCCGTGCACTTGAAAGGAACGTTCAACTGCACACGTCACGCGGCCGCGGTGATGAAGGACAAGGGCTACGGCCGCATCATCAACATCACGTCGTCAGCTGGTCTGCGCGGCAACTTCGGACAGACGAACTACGGCGCGGCCAAGGCCGGCATTATGGGCATGACGTTCGTGTGGTCGATGGAGCTCGGCCGCTCCGGCATCACGGTGAACGCGGTCGCGCCCGCGGGTGCGACGCGCATGACCGCCGGGCTGTACGAGCGGTCGGGGAAGGAACCGCCGCCCGAGGAGAACCCGGCGCTGAACGCTCCGCTGGTCGCGTATCTCGCGTCGGAAGCAGCCGGCCATGTGAATGGGCAGATCCTCGGCCGTACCGAGTACGCGTACACGTTGTTCCAGCATCCGAAGCAGATCGCGTGGATGTGGAAGGACGGCGGCTGGACCGCGGCCGACGTCGCCGAACGCTTCGACAACGGCCTGGGTCAACACATGCAGCAGGTCGGCATGGTGATGCCGCAGTCGATGCAGAAGTGACGCGGTGGCCGCTGGGCGTCGTCGACGTCGTGTACTGGGGGCGCGGCGAGATCGAGGAGCGCGCCCGAGCTGCGAAGGCCGATGGGTTCGCGCACATCGATCCGCTCCTTGACGTCGATCCGTCCACGCTGGCGATTCCGGTCGGATGCCCGACCGCGTATCCGAAGCCGGTCGACACGTGGTGCTCCACGCCCGCGCCGAGCGCCGAGCTCGACGGCGCATGGGAACGGGCGGTTCGCTGGTGGCGCGCCGCACCGCATGCACTGTTGGAGCCGTGGACGGGCGCGGTCGTGAACTCGTTGGAAAGTGTGCGCGCGTTCCGCGCCGAGGTCCCGACCGTGCGGCTGCTCGTCGACACCGGGCACGTCGCGTGCTGGGGCGGCGACCCGTGCGAGCTCCTCGAGTTCGCCGATCACCTGCAGTTGCGCCAGGGCAAGCCCGGGAACACACAAGTGCACGCCGACGATCCTTCGGGCGTCGTGGATTTCGACGCGCTGTTCCGCCGCCTCGATCACCTCGACTACCGGGGCAAGCTCAGCGTCGAGTATTTCGATCTCCCCGAACGCGGCTGGCCGCTGGACGATCCGGAAGCATGGGCGCGTGACCTGGCGGCCCGGCTGCGCGAGATCTTGTGAACCTCGTGAACGAACCTCTGGTTCGTCGACGAAATATCTAGGCAGGGAAGACGACGCTACGGAGCGCCGCGATCGCGGCGTCGAGCTCCTCGACGGCTCCCCAGAGCCGGCCGTCGACGTCGGCGGGCAAGTCGCGCTGGAGCGCGGCATGGATCGTCAAGCCGACACTCGACATCCGCTTCATGACCTGATCGGCGACTTCCCACGCGACCCGCTCGCGCTCTTCCAACATGCTGAGGCGACGCAACCGCTCCTGCTTGCGGGCATCCACGAGGGCCATCGCGGCCGCGGCCCCGAACGTCGTGAGCACGGTGACATCCACGGCCGAGAACATGGCCTGGGACCGGCGATTCAGCACCGCGATGTTGCCGAGGGTCTGCGAGCGAGCCACCAGCGGCACGATCAACGCCGGCCCCATCTCGGAAGGCATCTCGGCCGGCCGGTGCACGCGCCGGTCGCGCGCGGCATCTTCGAGCAAGAGTGGCACCGCATCACGAAAGACCGCGCCGGACACCGAACCCTCGATCGGCACGGTCTGACCAACGAGACCGGGCGCGCCCTCCGCGACGCGGACAACCAGATGATCTCCGTCCTCGCTCGGGAGACTGAGCAAGGCGTAGTCGGCGCGGCAGCAGCGTACGCGCGTGCCGTGTGATCGTGCGGAGCGCATGATCGAGGTCGTCTCCGGCGAGGAATCCGCTGGTGATGTCGTGCATTGCGGCGAGCAACGCTCGCTCTTGTTCGTCGGCGATCTCCGCTCGACGACGCACCGAAGCATCACGAACAGTTGCGAGCACCGTGTGCGTGTCGCCCATTCGGAGCGGGCTGAGCGCGACATCGACCGGCACGTCGGTGCCGTCGGAGCGGCGGAGCACGATGTCGCGGCGCGACGACATGGCGCGCACCGTCGCGCCCTCGGACACGTACGTGGACCGGAGTGCGACGTGCTTGGCGCGACGTGACGGTGGCACGAGCGCGTCGACCGGCTTGCCGATGAGCTCGTCGCGCAGATAGCCCGACAGCACGCACAGCTGCGCGTTGACGAGCACAATGTGGCCGGTGCGGTCGGTCACGAGCACGCCATCAGGCAGGGTTTCGAGCAGTTCGACGAAGGACACCTCCACGCGTGCCTCGGCGTCGGTCATCGCACGGCCTCCGGGGGGATCCAGGTCGGCAGCGGCAGACCTGGGGTCGGCATGTGCTCGAAGGCAACCAGGTTACCGGGGATGGCGTCGGTCACGAACAGCGTCCGGAGGTCGTCGCCGCCGAAGCAGCAGTTCGTCGTCAACCCCTTGCCGTCGATCTCCAGGAAGTCGACGACCGAGCCGTCGGCGTCCACGACTCGAACCCCGTGCTCGATCGTCGATGCCACGTAGAAGCGACCGTCGGCGTCGAGGCAGAAGCCGTCACCGCCGCCCCGGCCGAGCGTCTCGATCACCCACTCACGATGGTCGTCGTCGTATACACGTTGCAGTCCACGCCGTTCCACGACCACGACGTTGCCGTCCCGGTCGAATGCGATGCCATTGCAGTAGAAGAATCCGGACGCGAACGTCTGCACCTGCCCGTCGCGTCCATAGATCAATACGCGTCCAACATCGTCCGCGGACGGGGGATAGTGGCCCGGGTCGGTGAAGAACACGTCCCCGTCAGGCGTCACCGCGAGGTCATTCGGCCCGTGCAGATCTTGGTCCGCGAGATAGGTCACGGCCCCGTCGGCGCGGGCCAGCTGGAGCCCGGGCGTTGCGGGCACGGAGTCGGGCAGCGATCCGAAGACTCCCGGCAGCTTCGTCTTCTGCTGCTCGGGCCACACGCGGTACAAGGCGCCGGCCGCGACGCTCGTCGCGACCACCGTTCCATCCGGGCACCGGCCCTCGGCAAACGGGATGCCGGTTCCCACGACTACCGATTGCATTGTGCGACGCACATTACGCTTTCCTTCGATATGGAGGTGCAGATGAGCCGGGTCCGAGTGCTCGATCCCACCGCCGCGCCGCCTGCGACCGACCCGGATCCGGGACCGGACGCCGGGGCGCTGCGCGACAAGACCATCGGGTTGCGCTTCGATCGCGCGTGGCGCTCGTGGCTGTGGGTGCTGGACGAGTGGGAGCCGCGTCTGCACGCGGCAGGCGCGCGGGTGCACCGATGGGAAGCCGGCAACCGGATCGGCGTCGATGGCGGCGACACGTTCGCGCAGCTCGGTGTGTTCGCCGCCGATGTCGACGCCGCACTCGTCGGCCTCGGCAATTGAGGCAGTTGTACCTCCTGGACGGTGCACGACACGGTCGCCGTGGCCGGCGGGGGGAAGGCGGCGGTCGCCGTCGTAACAGCGGAGTTCGAGGTGCTGGCGCACACGATGGCTGCGAACGCGGGACGCCCGGGATTGCGCGTGCACGTGCTCCCGTACCCGCTCGAGTCGCTGCCCGAAGAGGACGTGCGCGCGATCGCACGCGACCAATGGCCGCTGGTGTTGCAGACCCTCGGCGCAATCGTGTGAGGATGGAAGCGTGACCGCTGAACCGTCCGAGCTCGCGTCGCGGGTCGATTGTGGCCCGGAAGGATGCACGCTCGACTGGCTGGTGAGCGAACGGGTCGAGGTCGACGACGACCCGGCGGAGTTCATGAAACTCGCAACCGACGCGGGATGGGGCGACGGCTTGCCGTTGATCCCGCCGACCGAAGAGCGCGTGCGCGCGTTCGTCGCCGCGTCGGGCCGGTTCCCCGACGAGGTGGTCGCCGAGATCCCGCCCCGCAACGGACGAGGCACCGTCGAGAAGCTCGCAATCAACGCCGTCATGGCGGGAGCGCCCTCGGATGCGATGCCGTTGTTGATCGCCGCCGTCGAGGCAATGGCCGATCCGCTGTTCAACCTCTTCGCGCTGAACACCACGACGTGTTGTGTCGTGCCGGCGCTGATCGTGAATGGTCCCGTGCGTCACGCGCTGAAGCTTCCGATGGGCCCGGGATGCTTCGGCGGTGACGCAGGCGCCGGCGCATCGATCGGTCGTGCCTCGCGGTTGATCACGCGCAACGTCGGCGGGCAGAAGGTCGGGCTGAACTCGAAGAGCGTGTTCGGTCAACCGGGTCGGGTGAGCGGCATCTGCGTGGGGGAGTGGGAAGAGCGATCGCCGTGGGCACCGCTCGCGGTGCGACGGGGAATCGCGCCCGACACCAACGGGGTGACCGTGCACGGAGCGACCGGAACCATCGACATCGCCGACATCGTGGCCGACAACGGCGTCGACCTGCTCGAGATCATCGGCAAGTCGCTCGCGTTCGTCGGTACGAACGCGTTCATCGGCACGCATCACGGCGCCGAGATCATGGTGGCGATCGCGCCGCCCTGGGCCGAGCTGATCGCCCAGGCGTATCCCGACATTGCCGATGTCCAGGAGCGGCTCTTCGAACACGCGAAGCTGCCGATCTCTTGGTGGCCCGAGACCCACCGGGATCGTGCCGAGGAGAACGACCGGGTCGACGCGCGCGGCGACGTGCACCTCGTCGCGTCGCCCGAGCACATGTTGGTGATCGTGAACGGCGGCCTGGGCAACCTCCATGCGCTCGCGTTGCACAGCTTTGGTCCGACGCGGGCAGTGACGCGTAGCTTCTGACGCCGTGCGGATCATCGCCCAGCTGGGGCTGCTGTCGGAGCACGCAGACCTCGTTCGCGGTGCGTATCCCGACGTCGAACTGATCGAATTCAAGGCCGGCGAGCCGCCGTCGGGACTGCAAGCAGAAGCGTTCTTCGGCGGTTACCTCGGGTGGGACGACATCATCCGCTGGCTCGATGCTGCGGGTGTGCGGTGGGTGCAGCTGTCGGGAACGGGTGTTGACGGCGTGCCGAAGCAGGTCTTCGAGGGCCGGGTCGTGACGTGCGCTCGCGGCGCGAGCGCGGTACCGATCTCCGAATGGGTGATGGCTGCGATCCTGGCTCATGCCAAGCGCTTTCAAGAGACGAACCTGTCCGAGCCGCCGAAGTACTGGAACTTTCCCAATCCCACGCTCGATCGCGTCGAAGGCGCGACGCTCGCGCTCGTCGGCCTGGGCGGTATCGGCACCGCGATCGCGACGCGTGCGCTCGCCTTTGGGATGCGTGTGCGAGCGATGCGTCGCACCGATGCACCGAGCCCGATCGAAGGCGTCGAACTCGTCCGTTCGCTCGATGCGCTCCTTCCCGGTGCGGACCATGTGGCACTGGCGGCACCTGCGACCGCACGCACCCGTCACCTCATCGACGCCGACGCGTTCGCGCTCATGAAGGAGGGCGTACACATCATCAACATCGCTCGCGGCGCGCTGATCGACCAGGACGCGTTGCGGGTCGCGCTCGACGATGGCAGGGTTGCGAGGGCGTCGCTCGACACCGTCGACCCGGAGCCACTGCCCGCCGGGCACTGGTTGTATGCGCATCCCAAGGTCCTGCTCACCGCGCACATCTCGTGGTACACCCCGCAGCTCATCCTGAGCGCGGTCGAGATCCTGGTGGAGAACATCGGGCGCTACGAGCGCGGCGAGCCGCTGCTCTACGTCGTCGATGCCGACGAAGGGTACTGAGTGCCGGGTGCTGGTGCGGTTGTCGTCGGCACCGGCTTCGGTGCCCGGGTCCACGTGCCGGCGTTGCGCAATGCCGGCTTCGACGTGGTCGCGCTCGTCGGTCGCGATGCCGAACGCACCGCGCGTCGCGCGCTCCGGCTCGACGTGCCCAACGCCTGCACCACGCTGGCCGAGGCCCTGGCGCTGCCCGATGCCGATGCGGTCACGATCGCGACGCCGCCGGACACGCATGCGTCGTTAGCGATCGCGGTGTGCGAAGCCGGACGGCACGTGATTTGCGAGAAGCCGTTCGCGCTCGATCGGCACGAGGCGGCGCGCATGCTCGAAGTTGCGAACCGTGCCCGCGTGACACATCTCGTCGGTCACGAGTTCCGGTGGGCAACTGATCGCGCCGTGGCCGAACGGGCCATTCGCGACGGTGCGATCGGCGACCCGCGGATGTTTTCGCTTGTGCAGTACGTGCCGCTCGTCGCCGATCCCTCGGTGCGCAACCTGCCGCGATGGTGGTTCGACGTCACGCGCGGTGGCGGATGGCTCGGCGCGTCGGGCTCGCACGTCGTCGACCAGGTGCGCACGTGGCTCGGCGAGATCGATACCGTGTCGGCTGTCCTGCCGACCGTGAGCGCGCGCAGTGACGGTGCCGAGGATTCGTTCGTCGTGCGCATGACGATGGTCAACGGCGCGCACGGCGTGCTCCAGCAAACTGCAGCATCGTGGACGCAGAACGTTGTCGGTATCGCAATCGTCGCCGGTACGGCGGGCACGCTCGAGATCAGCGCGGACACCGTGTGGCTCTCGGATCACGCCGGACGGCGGGCGCTTGACGTGCCCGACGACCTCGCGCTGCCCGCGCCGCCGGCATCCGTCGATGATCCTCGGGAGCGGTTCACTCACCTCGAACTGGGCCCGTACACCCGCTTGTGCGAGGCGCTGCGCAGCGGTATCGACGGCTCGACGCGCGAGGCTGCCGTTGCCGTGCCGACATTCGCCGACGGGCTGGCCGAGATGCGCGTCCTCGATGCCATTCGGGCGTCGAGCGCGAACGGCGGCGCGGTGACCGCCGTGGAAGGGTAGAACGTCGCCGTGCATGCACTCCTCGCAACCGACGGCTCCGAACATTCACTCCGGGCGGCACAGCGCGCCGCCGAGCTCCTCCGCAGCGCCGATCAGGTGACGCTGCTCACCGTCGTCACCGAGGTGCCGGGCGACGACGCCGGTGGCTTCGAGGGCTCGGTGTACTCGCCCGAGGAGATGGAGCGGATGTGGAACGCGGAACTGGCCGAGGCGCGCGAGGAGCTCGAACGCACCGCCGCCGCGCTCACGACCGCGCCCGTCGAAAAGCGGATCGAAGTCGGCGACGTCGCCAAGACGATCTGTCGCATCGCCGAAGAAGTGCACGTCGACGTCATCGTGGTCGGCTCGCACGGCCGCACCGGGCTCGAGCGCTTGTTCCTCGGCTCGGTGAGCGAGCACGTCGTCCGCCACGCGCCGTGCCCCGTCCTGGTGGTCCGGGAGACGCATCACCAACGGGTGCCGTAGCGCTCCCGGTGGGTGTGGGCGACGAACGGGTCTCGGCGCGGCGCGCCGAGGGGACGAGCGGGCCGCCCGATCGGGACGACGGCGACCGGCCAGACGTGCGCGGGGAGGTCCAGCAGCGCCTGCAGCTCGGCGCGGAACCCGGTCGCGATCGTCGTGAGCGCGCTCCCGAGACCAAGCGACGTTGCGGCGAGCAACAGGTTCTGCACCGCCGGGAAGATCGACGACCCCACGGTCATCTCGAGCCCGCGCTGCGTGTCTGCGCACACGACGATCTGCACGGGCGCGGTCGCGACGCCTCCCATTGCGCCCCGATCGACGTCGGCGAGCAACGCGGGCGGCAATCGTTGCTCGGAGAACGCGTGACCACCTGCTTCCCACACGCGCTGGGTCAGTTCGCCGATCTCCTCGCGTGACTGCGGGTCGCGTACGACGACGAACTCCCACGGCTGCTTGTTCTCCGCGCTCGGTGCGAACGTCGCGGCGGTGAGCAGGCGCGCGACCTCGTCGTCGGTCACGGGGGCGTCGGCGAACAGGCGGCACGCGCGCTGGTGGCTGACAACTTCGAAGAAGTCGCTCATTCGGCGTCGCGTGCACCAACACGCGCAAATGAGTTGACGTACATGATGCGCAGGCTCGGGCCCCACGCCCATTCCTTGAAGGCATTGGTCTTGTGGTCACCGATGCGCTCCATCACCCGGGGCGTCATCGCCTTGAACGCACCCTCAGGATCATCGGTGTCCATCTCGTAGAAGTGCATGAAGAGCGGATCACCGCCGATCGCGTTCTCATACGGCGTGATCATGCAGTAGCCAGGCACGCCAACCTCGGCGATGTGGCGGATGTGCACGAAGTCCGCCCAGTCGCGGAGCTCTTGCGCGCGGTCCGGCTCCCGGGGCGAGATCAGCACGAGCGACAGGCCGATCGTCGGGCGACCGGTGATGATTCCCTGGCCCGGGCGAGGCGTGCGCAGGAAGTGATGGCTGCCGATGTCGGGCGGCGTCGCATGGGCGAGGAACGTGTCGTCGACCTCGTACACACCGAGGTGATCGAACTCCGGGAGCACGCGTGGCAGATCGTCGCGGTCGCGCACGAGGTTCCGCCACCACGTCGCCCGATGGACGCCCGGGAGGGCGAGCACTTCGGGAACCCGCGCGTCCGCGTAGTCGTCCAGCGGCCGGTCGGTCATCTCGAGATACAACCCGGAGGTCAGGCGGTCCTCCACGCCCGGGACACTAGGGGTTGGGCATCGGGCGGCACAGCAGCTGTGTCGTGCCGACCGCGAGCAGCGTGCCGTCCTGCGCCCATACCCGGCTGTCGCAGCCGATGAGACCGTTCGCTGCACTCTGCGCGGTGGCCTGCGCGAACAGCCACGGTTCTTGGGCGCGGGCGCGGTGGAAGGCGCACGACAAGTCGATGCTCGGCGCCATGTAGGAGTTGCGGGGATGCAACTGGCACACGGCCGGCCAACCCAACGTGTCGACGAGAATTACCGAGCGACACGCGTCGACCCACGGATCATCGAACGTCGATGCCGGCACGAATCGGTACCAGTGGCCGTGCACGGGCGCGCGTGGTTCCCGGTTCTCCCAGTCGTCGATCCACTCCTCGTCGGTCACACGTTCGTCGAAGTTTGCCCAGAACCGGTGGTACGGGTTCTCGCTGATCCGGTCGCCGAGCCGCTCGGCAATCGCCGGCAAGCTTTCCGGCGCGGGCGCGTTCGGCATCGTCGTGAGGTCGTGCTCGAGCCCGGCGACGTCGCCGACGGCCCACACCAACGCATCGAAGATGGCCTGGTCGCCCTGCGTCAACGAGACGCGCATCGATTCCGCGCGTTTGGCCGAGCGCAAGGTCGTGACGCGCACCTCAAGCGGCGCGTCGAAGGACGCGACACCGAGAAAGTGGCCGACGATGGTCGCGGGCCGGTCGAAGCGCGAGTGCGCGCCGGCGCCCCGCAGCGCGATCGACGCGACATAGCCGCCGTTCGGTCCCCAGATCTCCCAGTCGCGCGAGAGCTCCGCTTGGTACTCGCCGTTGTCGCCTTCGACGTGGGTGTCGGCCGCGAGATCGCCCATCGCAGAGACGCTACGCGAGCGCGCCGGGTCGAGGCGGGGAATTACTGCGGGAGCCGGCAGGCGTCATCGATGCCGAGCACGTGGAGCGTGCGACCGAGCGCCAGCCACCCGCCGACACACACGGTGAGGTCGAGGATCTCGGGGTCGGAGAAGCCGGCCGATCGCAAGCGCGCGAAGAATGCCTCGTCGATCGTGTGGTGGTCGAGCGCGAACCGTTCGGCGTACTCGATCGCGCAGCGCTCGCGTTCGGAGTAGCCGCGATGCACCTGCCACTCGCCCACGTGGGCGTAGTCGTCCTCGGTGAGTTTTCCTTCGGCACCCGGAGTCGACCGCCACTGCTGACAGATCGCACAGCCGTTGATCTGGGCAATGCGCATTCGTGCCAGTTCGCGTTCGCGTACCGGCAAGATGCTCTGCTCGTAGATCGCGTGGCTGAGCGTGGCCGCGCCGATTCCCATCTCCGGCCGCAGCGCCCAGACGCGCACCTCCGGACCGGCATGGCCTTCAGGAATCTCGATGTGCGGCACAGCTACTTCTCCTCGATGCCCAACAACGCACACGGGTTCGTGCACGCCATTCGTCGGATTTCGTCGTCGGTGAGGCCCTCGGCGTACAACGCGTCGGCGTAGGTCTGCAAGCCCGCGGCCGGATGCGGGTTGACCTTCTGGCCGAAGTCGGTGCCCAGCGTCACGCGGTCGACGCCGACCGCCCGGATCGTGGCAACCATCTCCGCGACCGTCTTCGTCGCGAGCGCGCCGATGCACGTCATCGCGCACAACTCCACCCACGCGCCCAGCTCCGCGAGCTCGCGACACTGTTGGGCAGTGAGCTTCGGCCCCGCGAGATCCTCGGTGGCGTGCGTGAGCAAGACCTTGCCGTCGCGCGCGAAGTCTTTGACGACCGCATAGTGCTCGGCCGCGCTCACGTGGCCGGTTGCGAGCACCGCGTCGTGCTCACGCACCAAGGCAAGCACCTCACGCGTCTCCGGCAACAACGCGTCGTCGGTATCGGTCACCACGAGCCCGGGACCGGGAATGCCGAGCATCGCCGCGACGCCGTTCTCGACGTCCTGGCGACTGCTCAGCGTCGGCAGCCACACGATGCGCGCGCCCAAGCCGAGGGCCACCTCGACCGCGGCGGGATTCACGCCGCCAACCTCGCGGTCACAGCAGACGCCACCGAAGACCGAAATGGCATCACCGACGTCGCGCTGCACCGCCCACGCGAGTGACGCAGTGGGGAAGTCGTGCGACTTCAACACGACCGCACGGTGCTGTGCGATCCCGGCCTCACGCGCGGCCTCGAACGCATCGACCGATCGCTCGCGATGCGGGTCGGGACCGAAGTGACAATGCAGATCGGCCGCACCCGTCAAGTCGACGCTCACGTTCCTCCGCTCTTGGCGCTTCGCGCCGGGCCGCTGGGCCACGCCTCGGGCGGCGCACGATACGTGCGCCGCTGATCCTCGGCTCAGGCCGAGGCTACCGTCGCGGCGTGCCGCGCCGTCACGATCACGATGCCGCCGGCCCAGAAGACGTGCTCGCGGCGAAGGCGGCGCTGCGCGAGCGGGTGTGGCAAGCGATGCACAAGAAGGGCATCGCGCGCTTCCCGTCTCCTGACGGCCGGATCCCGAACTTCGTCGGCGCCGAAGCCGCGGCTGCAGCACTCGCGGCAACGCCCGAATGGGAACGGGCGCACACCATCAAGGCGAATCCCGACGCGCCCCAACTGCCGGTGCGCGTCCGGGCGCTGCGCGACGGAAAGCTGCTCTACATGGCCGTGCCTCGGCTCGCGGAACGCGATCCGTTCTACGTGCTCGATCCGGCCCAGCTCGCCGACCCGCCGCACAAAGCGGCGACGATCAAGGGCGCAGGCCGCTCCGCCCGCACGGTCGGCCTCGACGAGATGGAGCCGGTCGATCTCGTGGTCGCCGGTTCGGTCGCGGTGGGGGAGGACGGGCACCGGCTCGGCAAAGGTGGCGGCTTCAGCGACCTCGAGCTCGCCGTCGCGGCCGCCGCCGGCCTCGTCGACACCCGAACCGTCATCGCCACGACGGTGCACGATGTACAGGTCCAGCCCGCGGGCACGATCCCGGTGACGGCACATGATTTCCCGGTCGACCTGATCGTCACGCCGACGCAGGTGCTCCGGCCGCGGCGTGCGGTCCGGCACCGGCTTCCGAAGCTCGATTGGCGCGTCCTCGCCGACGAGAAGATCGCGGCGATCCCCCTGCTGCAAACCATGCGGCGGGGGTCGCAAGGACGTCATCGAGCCTAGGATCCGGCGCCGATGTCAGAGTTGCGCTCGCGATCGGTGCCCGCGCCCGGACAAGCGCCGCTGGTCGCGCCGAATGCCGCCGCGTTGTTGCGCCGCAATGCCGACGAGTTCGGCGATCGGGTGGCGATCAAGTTCGGCGACCGGTCGTGGACGCACCGCGAGTTCTTCGAGGAGTCGTGCCGCTTCGCCGCCGTCTTCTACTTCGCGGGTTGCAATGCTGATTGGATACGCGTCGACGGCGAGAACTTTCCGGCCGCGCCGATCGAAGAAGCCTTGCGCAAAGCGCCGGGTGTCGTGCTCGCCGCCGCATACGGCGTGCCCGACGACCAAGCCGGCGACCAGGTGATGGCGGGGCTCGTGCTCGCCGAAAACGTGGTCTTCGACCCCGCGCGCTTCACACAGTGGCTCGACGGCCAGGACGCCATCGGGCCGAAATGGCGTCCTCGCTACGTTCGCATCCTGCGCGATCCGCCGACGACGGGAACGAACAAGATCGTCAAGCGCACCTTTGTCCATCAGAAGTTTCGCCGCGACCGCGTCGGCGCCGACGAGCTCTTCGTGCGGGAGCGTGGCGCGGCCGTCTACCGCACCTTCGACACCGGCGACGAGCGCGCGTTGTACGACTCGTTTGTGCAGTACCAGCGCGAGCGCTTCTGGGATCTGTGATGGATCTCGCGTTCACGCCTGAAGAAGTGTTGTTCGCCGAGGAGGTCCGCGACTGGCTCGCGGCGCACGTCGAGGTACCCCCTCGTTTCGAGACGATCGCCGACGAAGTCGAGTTCGGCCGGCGCTGGCAGGCCGAGCTCGCCGCCGGTCGCTGGGTCGGCATCCACTGGCCTGCCGAGTACGGCGGCCGCGGCGCTTCACCGGTACAGGTCGCAATCTTCAACATGGAGTACGCGCGTTCGCGGGCGCTCCAGCCGATCAACCGCGTCGGCATCAACCTCGCGGGCCCGACCCTGCTCGCGCACGGGAACGAGGCCCAGAAGCAGCGGTGGCTGCCGACAATCCTCACCGCCGATGAGATCTGGTGTCAGCTGTTCAGCGAGCCGAACGCCGGGTCGGATCTCGCCTCCCTGCAGACGCGCGCGGTGCGCGTCGACGACGGCTGGCTGCTCTCCGGCCAGAAGGTGTGGACGTCGTACGCACAGTTCGCTCGGTGGGGAATCTGCCTGGCGCGCACGGACCCCGACGCGCCCAAGCACAAGGGCATCTCGTACCTCGTCGTCGACATGCAGGCGCCGGGTATCGAGGTGCGGCCACTCGTACAGATCACCGGCGACGCCGAGTTCAACGAAGTGTTCTTCGACGAGGTCTTCGTGCCGGACGACCATCTCGTCGGCGCGCTTCACAACGGCTGGGCGGTCGCGAACACGACGCTTGCGCACGAGCGCGGCACGGCGTTCCCCTTCAAGGAACAGGTCGTCCACGAGGTCTACCTCGACGAGCTGTGGCACCTCGCGTCGACACGGGGTCTGCTCGACGACGTCGAGGTCGCTGACGCGCTGGCGCAGTCGTTCGTGGAGCTCCGCGTGCTCCGCCTGCACAACTGGCGGACGCTGTCGCGCCTCGCCAAGGGTGTCGAGCCGGGCCCGGAGTCGAGCGTGACGAAGCTCGCGTGGACGGACATGACGCAGGCGCTGTCGGCGCGGGCACTCGCCGTCGTCGGCGGGGCCGCGCCGTTGTGGTGGGGCGCGCACGACAACCCCGGCGTCGGCTTCTGGCAACGGCAATGGCTGTGGTCCAAGGCGGCGTCGATCGCGGGGGGCACCTCCGAGGTCCAAAAGACGATCATCGGCGACCGGATCTTGGGGCTTCCGCGGTAGCGTGCGGCCCATGAAGGTCGTCGGACTCGATCATGTGGTCGTCAACAGCGCCGATGTCGAGCGATCGCTCGCGTGGTACAGCGACGTGCTCGGTCTCGAACCGATGAACGCCGACAAGTGGCGGCGAGGTGATGTTTTCTTCCCGTCCGTGCGGCTGAACGCGATGACGATCATCGACATCTTCCCAGCCGAACGGACTGGCGAGAACGTGAATCACGTGTGCCTCTTCGTCGAGGATGCCGATCTCGACGCGCTCGCCGACCAGTTCCCCGACGGACATCGCGTCGACGGCAACTTCGGCGCCCAAGGTTACGGCGCGAGCCTCTACGTGCACGATCCCGACGGCAACACCATCGAGCTGAAGACGTATCCGTCGTGAGCGCCACCGAGGTGCTGTTGCGCGAGCGGGCGGAGCTCTGCGACACGTTCGACAAGTTCGGACCCGCGGCGCCGACGCTCTGCGAGGGTTGGCTCACGCTGGATCTCGCCGCGCACATGGTCGCGCGTGAGGCGCGATCCGACGCGGCGCTCGGGCTCGTGCTCCCCGGTCCGTTCGCGCGCCACTTGCAGCACGTCATGGACCAGTACAAGGCCAAGGGCTACGACACGCTCGTCGGCATGTTGCGTACCGGCCCACCGGTCATGCACCGCAAGGGGCCGCTCGCGACGGCCAACGTGCATGAGGACTTCGTGCACCACGAGGACGTGCGTCGCGCCGCCGGTGAAGGGCCGCGCCCCCTCGATCGCGAGTTCGAGGACATCCTGTGGCGAGTGCTCGGCCTGGGTTCCCGCATGGCACGCCGGCGGGTCAAGGGTGTGGCTCTGGTCTTGCGTACCCCCGATGGGCGCGAGCGCGTCGTCTCGAAGGACGGCGCGCCAGTGACACTCAAGGGATCCCCCGGTGAGCTGACGCTGTTCATGTCGGGGCGCAAGGAAGCGGCCGAGGTGACCCACGAGGGAGACGCGGCCGCCTACGCGATCGTGCTCGCCGCCGATTTCGGCAGCTAGCTTCAGCCGCGGTTCCGCGTCCCCACCCAATACGCGACGCGCAGCATGGCGACGAATCCGAGCCGTTCGTATACGGGCCGCCCGAGATCACTCGCGATCAGCGTTGCCGGTTTCGAGAGTTCGACCGCCGCCGCGGCGGCGGTGATCGCGGCACCGTACCCGTGACCGCGCGCTTCCTCGAGCGTTGCAATGTTGTCGACGCGCAGCAGCCGATCGCCGACGTACGCCGATCCCGCGGTCACCGCACGCTGGTGAACGTAGCCGACGAAGTGATGCCAGTCGGGCGCGGTTCGTGCCCCGAGCGTGAGGATCGAAACGTCGTGCACCGGATGCATCTGCGGCGCCGGATAGCCGTACGCCAGCACGTATTCGTAGTCAAGCGCGGTGCGATCGTCGCCGACGGGAACGATGAGCAGTTCGGGAGGCGCCGCGGGCAGCGGCGTATTCTCCGGACGGCGCATCAACGGCGGGTGGCCCATCAGCGCAAACCCATGCGGCCGAAGATCCGGCGTCGGCCACGCACTGTCGAGCAGGAACATCGTCTCGCCGCCCGTGCCGCCATAGAAGGTGCGGAGCTCGCGCAGCAGGCCGTCGAGCTCGGCGATCGGGCGCTCGAGGATCGCCCGATTGAAGAACGGCACGGGCGAGCCGGCGTCCACCATCGTCACGATGCTGTCGAGCCGTGTCACCCGATCGCCGCGCGCCGAACCGAACGCCACGAACGACCGGGCTGACTCCTGCACGAAGTCATTGCAGAGGTTGTCGCCGGGCGGAGCCTGCGGCCCGTATCCCGATTCGAGCGCTACGTCGTCGGTCACGCTGTTCAGTCTTGCGTCGCCGCGAGCTAGCGTCGAGCCACGACGAAGGGGGAATCGCGTGAAGGAGCTCGTGTACCACCGCCAGCTGCTGCCCGCAGTTGAGCGCAACGCCGACCGAGCGGCGTTCTTCGACGGCGACTACACAGCGACGTTCGGCGAGCACTTCGACCGGGTCGGACGCCTGTCGACGGCGCTTGCCGGCATCGGCGTGTCGCGGGGCGACCGTTTTGCTGTGATGGCACTCAACAGCCATCAGTTCCTCGAGTGCTACCACGCCGCATTCCTCGGCGCGGGTGTGATCAATCCGTTGAACCTGCGACTCGCGCCCAAGGAGCTCGAGTACATCCTCGGCGACTCCGGCACGACCGTCTGCTTCACCGACCCGTTCTTCGCTCCGATCATCGACAAGGTGCGAGCCGCGGTTGGCCTGAAGCACGTCGTGATGATCGGCTCCGGCGACGCGCCGCACGACGTGACCTATGAGGAGCTCCTCGCGGGCGCGAGTCCGACGATCCCCGACGAACCCGAGGAAGATGATCCGGTCGTACTGATGTACACCGGCGGCACGACGGGGCTCCCGAAGGGTGTGCTGCTCGACCAACGCGCCGAGATGCTCAACCTGTATCACGTGCTGGCCACATGGCGGTTCACGGAGCGAGACGTCTTCCTGCATCAGACGCCGATGTTCCACGCGGCGTCGATGGGCGGAATACTCGGTGTGCCGGCGATGGGTGGCGGATCGGTGTTCCTGTCGCTCTTCGATCCCGCCAAGGCCATGGCGCTCGTTGAGCAACACAACGTCACGACGACGGTGATGGTGCCGACGATGATCGGCATGCTGGTGAATCACCCGGAGTTCAAGGCCGAGCGGCTCGCGAGCTTGACCACGCTCACCTAC
Organism: uncultured Actinomycetes bacterium; assembly: GCA_963837155.1. Taxonomy (GTDB): domain Bacteria; phylum Actinomycetota; class Acidimicrobiia; order IMCC26256; family PALSA-610; genus DASQHW01. The sequence continues at coordinate 1,349,463 of CAWIMB010000002.1, forward strand.
GGTGCGTCACCGATGCCGAGCGCCTTGCTCGAGAAGCTGCTGTCGCTGTTCCCCGATATCGACATCTATCAGGGTTACGGCATGACCGAATCGGCCGCGGTGCTGACGTGCCTGGGGCCGGACGAGCATCGCGCCGGTGGTCCCCGTTTGCGTTCGGCGGGCCGACCGCTGCAGGGCGTCGTGGTGTCGATTCAAGATCCCGAGGGCAACCCGGTGCCGCCGGGCGAGACCGGCGAGGTGTGCGCGCGGGCCGGGAACTTCATGAATGAGTACTGGAACAAACCCGAGGCAACCGCCGATGCGTTCCGCAACGGCTGGTATCACTCGGGCGACGCCGGTTACGTCGACAAGGACGGTTACCTGTTCCTCGTCGACCGCGTCAAGGACATGATCGTTACCGGCGGCGAGAACGTGTACTCGGTCGAGGTCGAGAATGCCATCGCGTCACATCCGGCGGTTGCGCAGGTCGCGGTGATCGGCATCCCGTCGGAGAAGTGGGGTGAGGCGGTGCACACGATCGTCGTGCTGCGCGAGGGCACGCAGGTCACGGACGTCGAGATCGTCGAGCACTGCCGCGAGTGGATCGCGGGCTACAAGGTGCCGAAGTCGGTCGAGTTCCGCGCCGAGCCGCTGCCGTTGTCGGGGGCGATGAAGGTGCTCAAGCGCGAACTGCGCGCGCCGCACTGGGAAGGTCGCGAACGCGCCGTCAACTGACGAGACCGACCACCGCGTGGAGGTCTTCGGCGCGGTGGACGTCTTGATCTTCGTGGTCGGACGGGGCGGTGCGATCAGGGCCGACGTGGGAGCGGCGGAGGTACACGGGGCGGAGACCGGTCGCTCGCGGGCCGTCGACGTCGCAGCTCCAGGTGTCGCCCACGAACAACGCATCCTCGGCCGCGATGCCGAGGCGCTCGACGGTGTGCTGGAAGATGCGCGGGTGCGGCTTGCGTGCACCCACCCACGCCGACGACACCGTGACGTCGACCGCGCCGCCCAAGCCCGCGCTTTCGATCGCCTCGAGCAGGTCCCAGTCCCAGTTCGAGCAGATCGCGAGCGCGAGCCCGCGACCGCGGAGTAGCGCAAGTACCCCGGCCACCTCTTCGTACGCGTCGATGTGCCGGTGGCCGCTGATCTCACGGACGCGCGCGATGAGGATGTCCTGGTCGCACGCGGCGACGCCGCATTCGTCGAGCATGCCGCGCACCCGCGCCTGCTGCCAGGCGACGTAGTGGTCACGCGAACGCGAATGTTCGTCGTGCTCGATCCCGTCGATGCCGTCGTTCCACCAGCGCTCCCTGATTTCCGGATCGAGCTCGTAGCCCATCTCCGCGACGAGCTGCTCCCACGACGGGCCCCAGTCGGTCGTCTCGGCGAGCGTCCCGTAGAAGTCGAAGATGACGGCCTTCAGCACCGTCGCATGGCTCCCTCGCTGCGCCGTCCTTGGCTCCGCTGCGTCCGCACGATCAATTCTCGCGGAAGACGGCGAGTACCTCCGCAACCGGCGCATGGTCCGTACTGTCACGATCGGGATGTTCGTATCGCACACGATCTCCCGGCCCGACGACGAACGTGGCGCCGAGTTGCGTGACGCGGGCGCCGGACTTGTGCACACGATTGCCCTGTCGCCACGCCTCGACCGATGCTCGCCATGTACGCGGGTGCAGCAGTTCGCCCCACCCCACGCTCCGCAGCGATGCGGCGCCCGCGGCCTGTGCATCGTCGTCGACGAGCACGGTGAACGGGATGTGTTCCTCGCGTACAAAGGTCGCGGCGTAGCGCTGATTCCCGGTCCCGATCGCGACCACGTCGGCGCCGAGTGCCGTGATCTCTCCGTAGCGCTCACGCAACTGCGCGGCATGCTCGCGGCAGTGGATTCAGCCGAAATGTCGGAGGAAGACCAACACAACGGGCTGGTCGCGCCAGAGATCGCCGAGACGGTGGGACGTGCCGGTGTGATCAGCGAGCTTGAGGTCGGCGAGCTTCGTGAGATCCATTCGCGGTCAGTGTACGACGCTGTGATCGTCGCTCAGAAAGAGCTGGCAGCGGGGGAGATCAATGAAGCGGCGTTCGTCTTCGAGCAGCGCGGAGCCCGCGGCCTGACCTTCGGGCGTGGCGCCCGCCGAAACAAGTGCCTCCTCGCTGTCGAACCACACGAGCGCGACGCCGTCCCAATCCGACGGCTCGCAGTCGCGCGAGTGCGCGATCGCCGAACCGATCGGTGAGTCGGTCGCGTGCAACTGCGAGTAACGACGGATACCGAGCGTGTGTGCGTGCGACGCGACGAGCGGCCCGTGCTGCTCCCGCCAGTAACGATGGAACTCATCGGCGGACATGTCGGGTCGCCGCCGGAGCAGGAACGTGATCACGATCATGGACGCGTGCTCCTGAGTTCGGGCAGACCGGCGAGGTTGCGGCACGCCCGTATCGCGAGCGCGACGATCGTGAGCGTCGGTCCGTAGCCGGTGGATGTGGGGAACACCGACGAGTCGGTACAGACCATGTTGTCAATGTCGTGGAAACGCTGCCAGCGGTCGACGACGCTGGTGCCGGGGTCGTCGCCCATGCGGCACGTTCCGACGATGTGTCGGGAGACCGATGCGCTGCGGGTGCCGGCCCGAACACCGTCGAGCGGTGGCGACGTGGCGGCGAATGTCCACTCCGCGCCCGCCTCTCGCATGATCTCCTCGAGCTTCGGTGCGTAGTAGCGCGACGCCACGACCTCGTGGCGGTGCACGTCGTACGTCGCGCGGCCTGCGGGGAAGCCGTGCACGTCGCGCACGGTCGGGTCGAGATCGATGCGGTTCGTGATCTGCGGGAGGTCCTCACCCTGGATCGTGAACGCCCACATGCGGTCGCGGATCTTCGACTCGAGCATCTCGCGCGTATGCGCGACCCCGGGCGGCGTGAACATCGCTTCGACGATCGGGCCGCCACCACCGCCGTGCTCGACGATGCCGGCGCGGAAGTACGGAAGGTCGTGCTCCTTGGCGAACGCGCGCACGTCGTCGTCGACGATCATGTGGTCGTCGTGCAGGTGCGTCACCGAACGGCCGCGATGCCCGTGCAAACGATGAGGAAAGGAGCCGATGACGAACGTCTGGAAGTGATACATGAGGAACCGCCCGATCAGCCCCGACGAGTTGGCGACCTCCGAGCGCAGCAGCAGACGGGGCGTTTCCCACGCGCCACCCGCCACGACCACCGCGCCCGCGGTCACCTCGTGGGCGAGGCCGTTCGCGTCGAGGTAGCGCACCCCGCGTGCGCGACGGCTCGACGGGTCGAGCAGGATCCGCTCGACGATCGACTCGGGGCGGATCTCGCACCGCCCGGTGCGCAATGCATTCCGCAGGGGCGCGACCGGATCGCCCTTGGCCTCGATCGGGCAGCCGTAGAAGCCGCAGAATCCGCAGTTGTTGCACGCGGGCCGGCCGTCGTACGGCACCGAGTTCACGCCGGTCGGTGCGGGATACGGGTGATAGCCGAGCCGGGTCGCGGCTTCGGTCGTGAGTACCGCGCCGTACATGTCCGCGCCCGGAGGCATCGGATACGCGCCGCTGCGCCACTCCGCGAAGGGATTCGCACCCGCGAGACCGGCCACACCGATGAGCCGCTCCGCCTCGGCGTAGTACGGCTCCATCTCGTCGTAGTCGACGGGCCAGTCGACGACGTCCGCGCCTTCGATCGGGCCGAGCTCCGAGCGGGCGCGGAAGTCGACCGTGCGAAAACGGGGGAGCTTTCCGTCGGCGTGAAAGCCGCCGCCGCCGACCGTCGACGGCAGGTTGTTGACCTCGCCCGCGAACAGCCGCTCGCCGTCGCGCTCGTCCCGCCGGTACGTGCGCGGTTCGAGGAACGGGTCGGGCCCGAGGAAGTGGCGGCGGAAGAACTTGATCTCGTCGTTCGACACGTGACCAAGCGCTGCATAGGGCGGCTCGAGTGCGAGCAGGTGATTCCGGCCCTTCTCGAGCATGATCACCGACCACCCGGCGGCGGTGAGCACATCGGCGGCAGTGGCTCCCGCCGGCCCCGTCCCGACGATGACGGCGTCGGCGTCACTGCTTCCCGCTCTGCGGGGCCGCTCGGGCCCCGCCTCGCTGCGGCTCGGGATACCCGAGCCGCCGGCGCTCGGCTCACTCACGACCGCTGACCTCGTCATCCGTATAACCGCGCGGCTGGACATCGCCCACGAAGCCGATCGCCTGCCAGCCCGTCAGGTCGCGGTTGCCGCCATATTCGGGCGCGCCGTAGGCGCCTTCACATGCATGCGCGTACAACACCCGGCGCAGCTCGGGCTGGGCGCGCAGCCGCTGCTCCTGGGCAATGGCGTCGATGTCGCAGAAGTCCTCGCCGAGCGCGGCAATGCCCGCCCGATAGATCTCCTGCCAGCCGCGCACCGGTCCGTTGAACTCCCGTTCCGGGATGCCCTGCGAGCCCTCGATACGCGTCCGCCATGCAAGCTCTTCGTTCCGCGAAAGCGGCAAGAACCGAGCGAACGAGGGATCGCCGCCGAAGCGTCCGCTGAACGGTCCGCCGGCGTAGATCAACGGAGGGTCAACGGTGAACGCCGCGAGCAGGTTGTCGACGTAGTCCGCGACACCGAGCGCGCCGCCACCCGGATGCGGCTCGATCGGAGGAATCACCACATCGGCGGCCGCCGCGACGACAGCGTGCTCATGCAGCGTGAGAAAACGCACTAGAAGTGCGGGCCACCTTCGGGCGCGATCTTGTCGAGGATCCGGCACAGCGTTTCCAAGTCGCGGGGCGACAGGTCATGCATGTATTCCGGCGCTTCGAATAACTTGGCTTCGACCTGGGCGCGGACGCGGGCGCCCTTCTTCGTCAGCCCGACCGTCCGGACGCGGCGATCGGTTGGATGGGCGCGCCGTTCGGCGAGCCCGTGCTCCTCCAACCGGTCGACGAGCCAGGTCACGTTCGAGGCGTCGCACTTCCAGGAGCCGGCCAGCACACTCATCGATTGCGGCACGTCGGGATCGAGCGAGAGCAACGCGTGCATGGAGCCGGGGTTCAGGCCGAACGAGGCCGCGATCTGCGGGAACGACTCTTTACGCGCGAGGAAGACCGCCATCAGCGACCGCCACACGCGAGTCGCGGCATCTTCGTCTGAGTGCGCCTGAGCCACGGGTACAACCTACGACGAAGTGATCGATCCTTCAAGTACCCAGAAGATTGAAGAACTAAATACTTGACTTCATTCAAGCATCTGCGCGAGGCTCAATCTCATGACCACGAACGCGATCGTCGTCGAAGGTCTCCGGAAGCGCTTCGGAGATGTCGTCGCTCTCGACGGTGTGGACTTCTCGGTGCCGACCGGCACGGTGCTCGGGCTGCTCGGTCCGAACGGCGCCGGCAAGACCACTGCCGTACGGATCCTGACGACAATCCTGCGGCCCGACGCGGGCCGGGCGGAAGTGCTCGGCATCGACGTCACGCGCGATCCACAGGGCGCGCGCGAGCACATCGGGCTCGCCGGCCAGTACGCGGCCGTCGACGAGAACCTCACCGGCCACGAGAACCTCCGAATGGTCGGCCGGCTCACGCACATACCCAAGGAAACCATCCGCCCGCGGGCCGACGAACTGCTCGCGCAGTTCGACCTCGTCGACGCCGCGCACCGTCCGGTCCGGACGTACAGCGGCGGGATGCGGCGCCGGCTCGACCTGGCGGCCGCGCTCGTGCATCGTCCTCCGGTGCTGTTTCTCGACGAGCCGACGACCGGGCTCGATCCGCAGGGCCGAACCGGCCTCTGGGGCGTGATCGAAGAGCTGGTGAGCGACGGCACGACGGTCCTGCTGACGACGCAGTATCTCGAGGAAGCCGACCGGCTGGCCGACCGCATCGTCGTCATCGACCACGGTCGCGTCATCGCGGAAGGCACGTCGACCGAGCTCAAGGCGCGCCTCGGTGCGACGATCATCGAAGTCGGCTTCGACGACGACGAGACCGCACAGCGGGCTCAGGTCGTGTTGTGCAAGATCGGGCTCTGCGACGTCGAAACGACCCAGCACCTCGTGCAGCTGAAGGTCGATGACGGGCCACGCGTCGTGCTCGACGTCGTGCGGGCACTGGACGCCGAGCGCTTGGAACCGACACGTTTGAACGTGCGAGAGCCGACGCTCGACGACGTCTTCCTGACGTTGACCGGCCATGCCGCCGAAGACGCCGAACCCGAAGAGATTCCTGCCGACGGGCAAGACCGTCGCCGAGCCGAGCGAGGCGCCGCATGACCGCCACCACGATGCCCGCTCCCACGGCCGTACAGTCGCGCCGCCGGTCGTACGCGATCAGCGACGCGATGACGATCGCGTGGCGCAACCTCGTCGGGATGACCCGCACCCCGCAGGTCCTCGTGTTCTCGACGATCCAGCCGATCATCTTCGTGTTGCTGTTCCGGTACGTGTTCGGCGGCGCGATCCGCATACCGGGCGTGAACCACTACGTGGACTACCTCATGCCCGGCGTGTTCGCGCAGACCGTCGTCTTCGGTTCCATCCAGACCGGCATTGCCATGGCCGAGGACTTGCACAAGGGCCTTCTCGAGCGGTTTCAGTCGCTGCCGATGGCGCGGTCCGCGGTACTCGCGGGCCGAACACTCGCGGACCTGGTTCGCAACGTGTTCGTCGTGTTGGTGATGGTTGTGATCGGCTTCGCAGTCGGCTGGCGCGTCCACACCAGCGTGCTCGACGTGGTGGCGGGTCTCGCGCTGATGCTGTTGTTCTCGCATTCCCTCGCGTGGGTGTTCGCGATCGTGGGCCTGAACTCGTCGAGCGCCGAAGCGGCGCAAGCGGCGTCGTTCCCGATCCTGGCGCCGCTCGTGTTTGCCTCGACGGCGTTCGTGTCGGCAGCATCGATGCCCCCTCCGCTCCAATGGTTCGCGGAGCACCAGCCGGTCTCGATTGTGATCGACGCGGTGCGGTCGCTGACCTACGGCGGCCAGTTTGCCTCGACCGGCAAGGTGCTCGCGTCGCTCGCGTGGAGCGTGGGCATCATCGCAGTCGCCGCGCCCGTCGCGGTGTCGATGTATCGCCGCAAGGTGTGAACGCGCACTGACCGCAACGCGTGGGGTGCCACCGTCATCGAGATGGTGCGCCTGTCGTGCGCGATGCGATTGCCATCCGGTGTCTCGTCGAGCCGGACGGCGGTCGCGTCCGCGATGTCGAAGCCGAACCGGAGCGCGATCTCGTCGGGGTCGTCGCTCGGGTTCAACACGCGCACCACGATCCCGTTGCCGTCCGCTGCCGGTTTGCAGGCCGAGAGGATCGACGCGGTCGCATCGAGTTGCAGGAGCGACAGACCATCTGCGAGCAGCGGACCGTCGTCGCCGAGCACACCCCACATGCCGGTCTCGGCGGCGCGCGCGTCAGCTGGCGTCGCGGCGATGGTGATCGTCGCGCGGATCTTGCCCTTCACCTGGGCGCCGGGCGCCGGCATCTCGGGCCCGGCAGGCATCGGACGGGTCCGCAGCTCGAGTCGCGCGAGCGCGCCGACGCTGCGCACGAGCGTGACCAGGATGTCGCCGGCGGGCGTGACCTCGGCCTCGGGCAGCCCGGGCGCGCCAATCGTGAGGCCGTTCGCGCTGATCCACCCCTGGTGCGGGAACGTGGGCGGCGCGCCGTGGACCCAATCCGCATCGTCGACAGCGTCGGTCGTTCGGCGCGCAGTGTCGAACGTCGTCGCCGCGTCGTGCGTGTGGACGGGCGCACCGGTAGGGAAGCGCAGCCGCAGGCGATGATCCTTCGCCCGATTGTCGAGCGTGACTGCGCAGCGGACGAACGGCACGCCCGGTGCGACGAGCGCTTCGACGAGCAGCGTCCCGATGCCTTCGAGCTCCCGCGTGACCCGCAAGCGCGAGATCCCCGACGCGTGCTGCATTCTTTGCACCGCGGTCGTCGCCGCCACCGTGCGCGGCGGATCGGGATCGGCGTCGTACGAGTCACCCCGGTCGATGCAGTCCTCGATGCCGAACAGGCCGTTGTATGTACGTCCGGCGATCGTGCACGAGAGCGTGCCGTCGTCGGCGGCTGTTATCGCGATGCCGCCGCCTTCGATGTCACGGCCGTCGTCCTGGTGATCGGGCGACGGATCGGCCGGCACGAGCGAGTAGCGCCGGCAGCCGAACGCCGGAACGTCGCGCGCGATGAGCTCGACGTCGAGCCCGCCGACACCGGGAAGGAAGCGCACACGCGTCGGATCATCGCTCGCCACGACCCGCACCGGCGAACCATCCACGGTGAGCCCACCGAAGCCCGGCATCGAGAGCGGGTGCATGTCGAAGCGGCTCACGCTCATGCGCCACGGCGGAAACGGTTCGAGCGGCACGAGCACAACGTCCGTGCGCGTCTCCGCGGAGGCGTTGAAGACGACGACGTCCTGGCCCTCGCGCCACGGCGTGTCGCGTGTTGCGTTGCGTCCGCTGAGTCGTTCCAGCACGCGGATTACGGTCGCCCGGCCGACGCCTTCGGCGTCGTCAAAGCGCGCAACCATCCGCTCGTGCACGCGATCGAGCGAGCAGCCACCGATCGAGTCGTGCGCCTGGTTCTGGAGCAGTGCCTGCCACGCCCGGGCGAGCGCCGGCCGTTCGTCCGCCAGCCCGAGCACGTGCCCGAAGGCGGCCCACGGCTCGGCCCAGCCGGTCAGGAGTTGCTCGACGGCCCGGTTTCGCAGTTTGAGCGGCATGCGCGACGACCACACGCCCGGCAACAAGTTCGTGGTGCGCGCGCCGGCCAGATCGCCGCGCCATTCCGGGAGCGTGTCGGGCGCAGGCAGTGCTGCAGCCGCGTCGTCGAGCAGCGCCCGTTGCGCGCCCACCTTCTCGGCGAACGTGGCAGTTGTCGTATCCGCCGGCAGGTGATCGAAACCGTTCATCAACAGCACGGGCCCGACGCCCGCACGCGCGAGCCGGTCGATGACTCCCTCGAGTCGTTGCACGGTGGCGGCGACATCCGCGTCCGCATCGAGGCCGGCGGCGCCGAAGTAGCCCTCGCCCAGATACCAGGCGCGCACGACGCTGCCGTCGGGCGCTCGCCATCGATAGAGCGGCGCGAGCGTGTCGATCTCGCTCCCGTTGCCGCGCCAGTAGATGAACGGGTCGAGACCGAAGCCGGCAAACAGCTGCGGGAACTGCGCCGGGTGCCCGAACGAGTCGGGCACGTACGCAACTCGCGAGGAGCCGCCGAACGCGTCGGCCATCGCGCGTCCGTGAAGCAGGTTGCGCACGTGCGTCTCGCCCGCGGGGAGCAACGAGTCGGGCTGGACGTACCACGGCCCGGCGGCCAGTCGCCGCGTACGTACGCCCGCAGTGATCGCGTCGCGGCGCGCCGGACGTATCTCCAGGTAGTCGTCGAGCACGATCGTTTGGCCGTCGAGCACGAAGCGGAATCCGGGATCCGCATCGAGTTGATCGAGCACCGCATCGATCGCGTCGACCAGGCGCCCGCGGAACACCTCGAACGACCGGTACCACTCGCGGTCCCAATGGAAATGGGAGACGAGGAAGATTTCTGCCGTCACACCGCGATGACGTAGTTGCCGAATCCGTCGAGCTCGGCGCTCGCGCCGGGCGGTATGACGATGACCGTGAACGGTTCCTCGACGAGCGCCGGCCCCTCGATGCGCGCGCCTGCGGCGAATGCGCCGCCGTCGTACACGGGTGTCGCGACGAAGCCGTCGCCCAAGTACGCGTCGCGCGTGCCCTTACGAGCCTTGCTCGCGTCGGCGGTCGCGCCGGTCTCCGCAAAGTGGTCCGGCTTGGGGGTGTGCCCGCGCGCGATCGCTCGGACACCGCGGAGCACAGGCTGTTGCGAGCGGAAGCAGAAGCCGCGCTGAGCCTCGTGCTGATCGTGGAATCGCTCGGCGAGATCGAGCAATCCCGGTTCGTCGAGGGTGACGCCTTCCGGCACTGGCACGCTCATGTCAAAATTCTGGCCCGGATAACACATCTGCGCGTAGAGGGATCGGTCGAGGTCGGCGACCGCAAGGCCGGTCGGCTCGAGCTCCTTGCCGACTTCCTGCAACAGGTCGGTCATCAGGTCGTGCACGCGGCCGAGGTCGACCTGCGACAGCGGTGTGACGTACGAGCGCACGAGATCGACGACGTAGTCCGCGACCAGCACACCCAGCGCACTGAAGGCCGGGGCCGCCTTCGGGACCATGATGCGGTTCACGCCCAGCTCGCGCGCTATCGCGGCGGCGTGCACCGCGCCGTTGCCGCCGTACGCGATCAGCGACAGGTCACGAGGGTCGGCCCCATGACCGGCCAGTACCTTGCGCGTCGCGTTCGCCATGTTGGCGTTGACGATTCGTTCGATGCCCCATGCGGCCTCCGTCACGTCGAGGCCGAGCGGCTCGGCGACGTCCCGGTTGATCGCAGCACGCGCCGCCTCGACATCGAGATGCATGCGACCACCCGCGAACGCGTCGGCCGGGAGGTATCCGAGCACCGCGTCGGCGTCGGTCACCGTCGGGTGCGTGCCGCCCCGCTGGTAGCAGACGGGTCCGGGCACGGACCCGGCCGACTCGGGACCGACGAGCAACGCGCCCTGGCGGACGCGCGCGATCGAGCCGCCACCCGCACCGACGCTCTGCACGTCGACCATCGGGAGCCCGATGTAGTAGCGGTACCGCCAATTCCAGTCGGTCTTGATCTCAGGCCGGCCGTTGCGGACGAGGCAGATGTCGAAGCTCGTGCCACCCATGTCGACGGCGATGAAGTCGCCGGCCTGGGCCGCGCGGGAGGCAAGCGTGGCGCCCATCACGCCACCGGTCGGACCGCTCGCCAGCAACGTGACCGCGCGCCGAGCGACATAGTCAGGCGGCATCACGCCGCCGGTCGACTGCATGATCAGCAGCGGACCGGTGTAACCCGCCCGCCGCAACTTCTCCTGCAGGCTCGCCGTATAGCCGGCGATGCGCGGCGCGACATAGGCGTTCACGAGCGTCGTCGACACGCGTTCGAACTCCGGGCCACGCGGCATGACCTCGTGTGACAACGAGATGTGCTCGACGTCGGGAAACTCCTCGAGGATGATCTCGCGCGTGCGGCGTTCGTGATCCGCATTGACGAACGAGAACAGGTACATGACGGCGATCGAACGCACGCCGAGCTTCTTCAAGCGTTGCACGCCGCGCCGGACCGCGTCCTCGTCGAGCGGGAGGAGCACATTGCCTTCGAAGTCCATGCGCTCGCGGATCGGGATGCGCGCCCGCCGGCGGGCGATGGGTTCCGGTCCCGGATAGTTCGGATCCCAGATCTCTTCCTTGTGACATCGGCGGAGCTCGATCTCGTCGCGATGCCCTTCGGTGACGAGCAGCCCCGTCGGTGCACCGTTCATCTCGATCATCGTGTTGTCGGCGGTGGTCGTGCCGTGCACGAGGATCTCGAGCTCGCCACAGAACGTCGTGAGCTCGCTGTCGAAGCGTTCGGCCAGCTGTTGCAAGCCGTTCATCACACCCGTCGACTGGTCGTCGAGTGTGGTCGGCGTCTTGTCGATGACTACCTCGCCGTCGGGCGTGATGCAGAGGAGATCGGTGAACGTCCCGCCGACGTCAACGCCAACTCGAAAGCCCACGACTTACCGGCGTGAGGCGCGCTCGCGCGCCGTGGCGTTCTCGTCGACGGCGAGCGTGAGCTCCTCGAGCGAGCCCGTGAGCACGACGCCGTAGTCGCGTTGCGCACCTTCCATCGACACGTATTCGTCGAGGACGTCGTCGAGTACCGCTTGCGGGTCGCGTTCCATCGGATCGCCCCACCCGCCGCCACCGCCGTAGTCGTACATGATGCGTTCGCCGGCGTGAATCGGCTCCCACTCGGCGGTGTGCTTCACCTTGAACGGGTTGTCGCTGCCGTAGCGGATGATCATCTCGTTCGGCGCACCGCCGACACCGCCGCAGATCCCCGGCATCGGGTATTTCATGCCGACCACATACGTGTACACCTTCGCGTCGACGCGCACTTCCTTCTCGTAGTGCGAACCGCAGATGCCGCGCCATTGCCCGGGACCACCGGAGTCGGTGCGATAGTCCCGGCTCCACTGCACGTGCGGGTAAAGCGACTCGTTGATCTCGGCCGTCGCCTTCCACAGGTTGCCGAAGCTGGCGTTGAGCGCGCCCCACGCGTCCATGCCCTTCGACGCGTTGCACCAGCCCGCGTACACCTCAGCCGAGTGGTCGGTGAACGACGCGCCCGTGCGCGGATCGACGCCGACGATGATCGTCGGGATACCGGTCTTGTACGTCTGCGGCACGGCCCGCTCGGGCAAGACGTGCTGCATCGCCACCGCAATGACCTCGCCGACGTCGGCTCCCGGATGGTGCGTGCCGGCCGACACCGGCTTGCCCGGGTCGGGGTTGAGCACGCAGCCCTTGGGCACGACGAGCTTGATCTGTTCGAAGAACCCCTCGTTCTTCGGGATCTCGGGATCCATCATCGCCGCGATCTGGCCGACGGTGTAGCCACGCGTGTTGCCGTACGTCGACCACGCCTGCAGCTCCGGACGCGCGTCCGAGCCGGTGTAGTCGATGGTGAGCTGATCACCCGCGACCGTGACCTTCACGTGCAAGTGCACGTCGGGGTTGCCGAGCGGGTCGTGGTCGACGTACGCGTCGGCCTCGTACTCGCCGTCGGGCCATTGCGCGACTTCCTCGCGGAAGCGGCGGGCTGCGTAGTCGATCATGTAGTCGACGGATTCTTCGACCGCGTTCGCGCCATACCGGTCGATCATGTCGCCGAGGCGTCGCGCCGCGAGCTGGGCGGCACCGATCTGCGCGCGCAAGTCGCCGATGTAGCTCGGGATGCGGTTATTCGCTTGAAGCGCGTAGAGCACATCGCGTCGCTCGATGCCGCGGTCGATCACCTTGACGACCGGCCAGCGCACGCCTTCGCCCCAGATGTCGCCGGCGGTGATGTTGTAACCGCCGGGGACGCCGCCACCGGTGTCGCCGTGGTGACATTGAATGCTCGCGATCAACACCATGCGCCGGCGCCCGGGTGTGCTCGGGTCATCGGCGAACACGGGAGCGAACACGTTGTAGTCGGGGAGATGTCCGCCACCGTGATACGGATCGTTCGCGGCGAACACGTCGCCTTCGCGGAATTCCTCGACGCCGAGGAACTCGAGCGCGAAGCGCACCGGCAGTGTCGACGTGAGCATGAACTGCGGAATCCCGACGCTCAGTGCGGCGAGTCGTCCGTGCGCGTCGAGCACCGTGGCGTTGCGTTCGTTGGACTGGTTGAGAATGGGAGTGGTCGCTGTACGCGACACGTACTCGGCCATCTCGAAGCAGACGGTCTCCATGCCACCCCGGATGACCTCGGCGGTGACCGGATCGACGGTCGGTGCGTCCGAGATGCGCCCACGGCTCCCGGCGAGCCGGACGAGATCAACGTTCGTCATGCGGATCTCCTCGACCTGACGTGACCGTCAGAGAGTGTAGTGGTGCGAGCGGGACGGGTCTCGGGTGTGTAGTGTCAAGTGTTCGGACGCCGATCGGGCCGATCGGGCCTAAGTGTGGGGGAGACTCATGCGCAAGTTGAAGGTTGGAATCGTCGCGATCGTGGTCGCGGCAAGCGCTCTCCTGGTCGGAGCCGCGCCGAGCGGGGCTGCGACCACGACCGAGGTGATCCGCCAGCTCGACGTCAATACGTGGTTCGGCGGCAACGAAGGCCCCGGCGGATCCGTGGGCGACGTCAAGCTCGTTCCCGGCCCGGCGATCCCGCCGGTCGGCACCGGAAGCGCGCAGCTCACCGTCGACTCGACTGGCCGCGCCACGGTCGGTACGAACGAGTTCGCGGGGACGCCCCTCGCCTCGATCACCGACCTCGAGTTCGAGGGTTACGTCGTCGGCGGTACGACGAACCAACTCGTGCTCGGGTTCGACGTCGACTATGACGCGACCGACGCGAGCACCGCGTATCAAGGCCGGCTGGTGTTCGTCCCGGCGACGAACCCGCCTCCCGACGCGTGGCGGAACCTGAACACGTTCACCGATGGCACCTGGTTCGCGAGCCAGGCACCTGGCAACGCGACGTGCAACCAAGGTACGCCGTGCACGTGGGCGCAGGTGCTGCTCGCGTTCCCGAACGCCGGGATCCGCAACGACTCGATCCAGAAGGGTGCGTTCCTCGCTCGCCTCGGCGGGCCGATCTCGGGCGGCGCCACGGCGTATGTCGACAACATCCGGCTCTCGACCGCGTCCGACACGCACATCATCGACTTCGAGCCGGGCGGCTCGGTCACCCCGTCGGTCGGACCGATGGGCACGAACGTCACTGCCGACGGCTTCGGGTTCAAGCCCAAGGCCAAGGTGACGGCGCACTACTACACGTCGACGAAGAAGAAGGTCCTGCTGTGCAGGACGACCGCGAACGCCAGCGGTGAAGCGCTCTGCGCGGGAACGATCCCGACCACCGTCAAGAAGGCGGGCCCGGCAGGCGCACACCGCGTGCGCATCAAGGGCGGCAAGGTCGAATACAACGTCGACTTCGTCCTGACGCCGTAACACGTTTCCTATGCGTCTGTGAGCAGCGTTCTTCGCTGCTCACAGACGCATCACTTCAGTGGGTGACCTTCTCGCAGTTGACGAGCCGGTCGGCGAGATCGGCGGTGACTTTGTCGCTGGTTCCGGCGCCACAGTCGACATCGTCGGCGACGCCGTCTTTGACGTTGATCTTGTCGTTGCCGGCGCCCGACGAGATGACGTTGTGGCCGGGACCACCGGTGATCGTGTCCACCCCTCGACCGGTCACGAGATTCTCGACGTCGGTCGCGATGTTGTCGTGTTCGATCGTGCCGCCGTCGTTGGCCAGGCCGTCGATGGACGCGTGGGTCGTCGAACGGTCGCTGTAATCAACCGTGTCGATCCCGGTACCGCCGAGGAACTGGTCGTTCTTCGCGGTGTTGGTCACGACGAACGTGTCGTCGCCGGCGCCGCCCCGGTAGATCGTGGTGAGCCGTTCGTCCACTCGTGCGGTGTCGTTCCCGGCGCCCAGGTCGAGGTCGACGAGCTTCACTGTCGCCTTGCACTGTACGGCCGCGCCCACGAGCGAACAACCGGGGCCGGCCGCAAGCGGCACGCCCGGGTCTGCGACCTGGTACACGTGGTACTTGGGCGAGGTGACCGTCACGTGGTCGTCGCGACCTACGGGATCCACGAACTTCAACGTCGAGCCCTGGAGCTCCACTCGCGCCGACGGCTTCGGCACCGTCGTGGTCGTTGTGCTCGAGGTAGTTGTCGACGTCGATGTCGACGTCGTTGTGGTCGGCGGCACTCCGTCGATCGTTACCTGGAGCTGGGCGACGCCGTTCGAGATGCCCGCGTTCTTGATCGTGATGCCGCTCTCGGCGTCACGGTAGGTGGCACCAACGGCGAGGTGGCCGTCCAGGAGATCCCCCGGACCGCGCGGCGGCACCAGATCCATCAGACCCGTGAACTTCGCGAATTCGTACGGTTGGACCGGGCTGATCACACGCAGCCAGACGCATGCACACATGCCCTGGTCGAACGTTCCGATCGACCCGCGCGTCTCGATGGCGTATTGCTTGCCGTCCCTACGCGGCAGCATGAGAAGCTGCGTGGCACCGGCGATCGGCGTTTCGCTCGGCGCGAGTGCGACGGGATACGTGCCCGGCGCGCTGAGCGTGCGAACGTTCTCGGCCGGCAGGAAGCCGAGGTGCACCTTGTTGTACGCCTGGTAGTGCCGTGAGCTGTACAGGCTCATGGGGTCGAGCGGGTCGTCGTATTGGCACGACAGGTCGTCGGCGCCGGGTCGGTCGCAGACGTACGTTCCGGCATGGGCGAGACCGAAGTTGTGGCCGAGCTCGTGCAAGAACGGCGGGAGCGACATGCCGCCATTGATGAGAACCGGCTTCACCGGTGGTCCGCCCCATTGCGGCGACCAACCGATGCCGGCGAACGGGCAGGAGCGGCCTGGCGCCCAGACGATCTCGTGGTTGTAGTCGTCGGGGTTGTAGCCGTTGAGCGGCGCGAGCCGCCTCGCCTCGCCGAACCAGGTGTCGACGTCGCAAGAAGTCGCGTCGAGCTGACTGTCGTACGGTCCGAACACGCGACCGGTCACCGTTACGGCGCCGCCCGACACTTCCCGGAAGTAGGCCGCGACCGACTGTTGTTGTCCGAACAGCAGGTTCGTGAAGTCGCTCACCGGTGGTGGCTGCGCGCCGACGCCACCCTTGTTGCGCAACACGATGATGGCGAGCTTCATCTCCGGTTGCACAGGCCCGCTCGCGATCTGTGCCGCCGGTGCGCTTGCTGCGCGCCCGATGGGACGGACGCTCCCTACTTGAAAGTGGTCACCGACGTGCTGGCCGCGCACGCGAACGCGTCGATATGCCAGCTTGCTCAGCTCGAGTTGCTGCACGGGGCGTGCGTCCAGCTGCACCATGTGCGCGTCGGTTCCGACCTCGAGGAAGAAAGCTGCTGTCGCTTTTCCGGTCGCGTAATCGTTGGCGACCGCGATCGACAGCGAGCCTTCGAGGGTGTCCGAGCTCGGTGCCGCCGACGCACCGCTGTTGACGAGCCCGATGGCGATGGTCACGCACGCCAAGGCGATCACGCCGAGTTTCACTCGCACATCCATGTCACTTCTTCCTGGTCGTGACGTGCTCGACGTCCGCGCCGATGATGGAGATCCGAGCCGCGGTGCGGTTCGTGAACACCACGGTGTCGTCGCCCGCGCCGCCGTGGTACGTGGTTTTGATCTTGTCGAACACTGTTGCGGTGTCGTTGCCGGCGCCGAGGTCGATGTCGATCGCCGACACGCCCGTGCACTGGACCGTCGCACCAACAGCCCGGCACGTCCCGCCCGCGGGCGAGAGCACCACGCCGGGATCGCTGACTTCGTAGGTGCCTTTCCGCAGTTTGCGAATGGAAACGTGGTCGGCACTGCCGGCGCCGTCGCGGAACGTCAGCGTCGAGCCGCGCATTTCGACGCGCGTCCGCGGCGTCGGCGATGCGGAGTCGCAGCGCGTCACGCGGACGCACACCTGGAGCTCCGCGCCGTTCCCGTCGACGGACAAGGTTCGCATCGTGATCTGGTTCGCGGGATCGCTGAAGGTGATACCGGGCGCGAGGTCACCATCCCCGACGCTGTGACCGGCATCAGGTGTCATGTCGAGCAGCTGCGTGGTCTGGCCCGGCCCGGTCACGGTCCGCACCCACACCGCCGGCCGCACTCCGTCGTCGTATTCGCCGATCGAGGCGCGGGTTTCGATCGCGTACTTCGTGCCGTCGGCGCGAGGTACGACGACGAGTTGCGTCGTACCGCCCGCCACGGTCTCGCTCGGCGTGAGCTGGATCACGGTATTCGACGAAGCCGTGATCGTCTTGACGTTCGACTGTGGCAGGAAGCCGAGCTGCGACTTCGACCATGCCTGGAACTGACGGAAGTTCGTACCCATCGTGTCGTACGGGTCGCCGTAGTCGTTGTAGTAACAGTTGCCGGCGATCGGGGACTGCTCGCATGTCTGACTCTGCGCGTGCGCGAGCCCGAGGCTGTGACCGAGCTCGTGCGCGATCACGTCCGCTCGCAATACCTTGATGTTCGCGACGCGGGTCCCGATCGTGTTCTGCCCGGCGAAACCGCACACGCTCCGGGACACGACGACAACGAGATGATCGAAGTCAGCGGCGCGGTACCCATCGACCGCCGCGCGTTGCTCGGCTTCCGGGCCCCACGTGGTGTACGCGCACTCGTTGCCCGCGACGTTGCTGTCGTACATGCCGAAGACGCGGCCGCTCATCGTCAAAGCGCCGCCCGACACTTCGTTGTAGAAGCTCGCGACCGAGTTGTGGGCGCCGAACACGACGCGTTGCGCGTCCTCGGCGGTGAACGGGTCGCGGATGATCGAGTTCTTCGCGCGCAAGAGCACGACTGCGAGCCGGTGCACGCCCAGCCGCGGCGCCGGTACGGCGGCGGCGGTGGCCGGAGCCGTCACCAGGTTCGGCGCGGCGCCCAGCAGAGTGCCGGCCGGTGGCCCCGGAAGGGGCGGCGCAGCCGTCGTTGGCGCGCCGCTCCCAACCAGTACGGCGACGAGAACGCCAAGAGCCAGACGCGCACGAGACGAAGCCATCTCCCGCGTGCCCCCCACAGCCCTTCCCCCTGAAAACGCCCCCATTGCCCAGGACGATTTGTACCTTTACTGCCGCATATTGGCAATAGGCCGTTCGACCGGGGTCAGCACCAACCGGGGGTCGTGTCGCCCGCACAGGTCGCGCGCGCCGCCGCCTCGAGCGTGACCGTGATTTGAGGGTCGGCCACGGTGTCGCGGATCCGCAACGCAACCTTCTCGACGCGCGCGGGGAACCCGCTGCCTCCGTAGTTGCCGAGCGAATCGGTGTAGAGACCGACCACACTCGCGTCGGATTTCACGCAGTATCCGGTGAGCACTTTCTCATCGCCGCCGCGAGTCGACACCCGATGGATCTCGACGAGTCTCACCGTCGCGTTGTACGGCTTGTACACGAGGTTGTAGTCGATCGTCTGAGGTCCGTAGCCGGGGATGTCGCTCGGCTCGTCCCACTTCAACTGCACGATGGCGATCGTCGTCCCGGCTGCCGGCGGCGCGGTCACCGGGCACGTTGACGCCACCAGCAGCTTCGGAAAGATCTGCGTCGCGTTGCCGACGTCGTCCGAGAACTGTTGTATGAGGAACGAACGCTGCACCGCGATCGCCGAGCGGTTCTGCGACACGCCCGGAAGCTTCAGCGCCTGGACGAGCGCGGTCGAGATCGCCGCGACGACGACTCCCATGATCACGACGGTGACGATGAGCTCGGGCAGCGTGAAGCCACCCTCGTGCTCATTACGCCCGCGCACGCGCGCGCTCAGCGACCGGGCCGCTTGATCCACAGCAATACCCTGACGCCCTTGCCAGGTTCGAAACCGGCCCCGTCGTCGACCTTCACTTTGGTCTCGCCGAGCAATATCGGTTTGGTCGTGTCGCTGTTGTCGTAGACCCACAGCGTGTATGACCGGTCGTTGAGTCGTACGCCGCTCCCGTCGGTTCCGAGTAACGGCTTGTCGTCGTTCGTCACATACCGCGTCTCGGTGAACTGTCGAGCGACGACCGAGTTCGTGACGATCGGAGCGTGATTCGTGCGGCCCGAGACGTCGATGACCGCGGTCGGCGCATAGACCGCGCCCTCGACCGAGAACATCGGTCCATCGACGAGCAACAGCGGGCATGAGGTCGACGGGGTCGTCGTGCTGTACGCATCGTCGGGCGCGAGTGAGCTCCCGACCGAGTTGGCCGCGAAATCGCGATCGGTGCCCGTCATGTACGCAGTGTTCTTGCCTGCGACCCACGGATCCTTGGTGTCGTCGTACTGCCACGGACTTGCCGGGCGCAGCGTCAGGCGCCCGCAGGACCCTGCCCGGCCGCCGAGCGGACGGAGCGTGCCCGGAGGCCGGTACACGACGTGCACGCTCAGGTAGTCGAGCTCGGCCCAACGATTCGCACTGCCGAGTGTTCCGTTGACCGAGTACGTGACGCGCGCGCCGTTGAGTGACGCGGCGGAGCCGAGATAGGACGGGTCCGTAGGCCACCGTTCGTTTTTCCAGTTCGAGTTGATCTTCGTGCCCGACGGGTCGGCGGGATCGATGTAGAGCCCGTACTTGAAGGTCGTCCAGCTGGGCGACGTCGGAATGCCGCCCTGGATCGATGGCGTGCGCGTGTTGTCGAAACCCCATGCGCCACCTTTGAACTTCGAGGTGTCCCAGTGGCTGCCGACGCCGCTCGTGGGCGCGACGTCGAGGTTGATGTAGTTGATCGCCGAGCCTTCACGGTGGACCACGTCGAACTCGACGCGTTCGATGGTCGAGCCCGAAGGCACCAGATTCGCAGGCAGCGTGTACGTCACCTTCGCCGGGTTCGGGTCCACGCTCGTCCAGCTCCCGCTGGGTTGGGGTGCCGCCCGAAGGAACTTGCCGTCGTTTGGAGCTGCAATCAGGCTCCCGGGGTTGGCGTCGTACGTGAAGTTGGAAAGGCCGGTGAACCACGTGAAGGCCGGCGGAGAAGGTGCGAGGCCGTCGACGTAGTTCGGCGGACCGACGGTGCCGCAACACACAGCAGCCTGGTTCTGTTCCGAAGGGTGATCGGTGAGCCCGTAGATGGTGGGGCCGTACCGGCTGTAGTCGTCCCGGCTCCCGCAAAGGTCGACCCACATGCTGTCGTTGTGCGTCCCGTCCGGAAGCGTGCCACCGCCGCCCTGATCGAAGTACATGCTGCTGGCGCCGCCGAAGATCAGCTGCACACCGGTTTTCGACCCGTCACACGCGTGCGGGAACGACGGTGAGGGAGGACCCCTTGTGTCGACGCTCACGTCGATACCGTCGACGGTCGGTTTCAGATTGGCGTTCGTCCGTTCCTGAAACTGGATCTTGACCTGGAGGCCGTTCACGATCGCCGCGCTCCACGACGTGCCGGCCGAGCCGCCCGGGAACCGGTTGTTCGTCGGACAGCCGTTGGTGAGATCGATGGCAAGGGGGGTGGCGACCGGATAGGGGCCTTCGGGAAGCGTGTACGTGCACTGCCTCGTGCCGGCGGTCACGGTCAGGTCGCGCTTGGTCCACGCGTTGGAGCCGGTCGTCGTTCCGGTTGCGTACGCGACCGTAAGCCCGACCTTCGTGATCCCGTTGTTGACGTTGCCGTTGACCGCGGTGCCGAACTCCTCGGCATCGACGGTCACCGTCGTTCCCGAGTTCGGCAGGTTCGCGGTGGCGGACGTGCCGTCAATGTGCTGCGCGGCGATCTCCGCCGATCCGGTCGCGGACCAGTTGCTCGCCGATGCGAGCGAGACATCGTGGGCCCACATGTGCTTGGTCGGCTGTACGAGTGTCGAACTCGATCCCGGGAGCCACGCGTTGGCCGCGACGTCGGGATCGGGATCTGTCGCCGACGGCGGGGTGCCACCGACGATCCACAGCGGATGGTTCGTGACGCCGCCCTGGCCGCCCCAGACGTTGTTCGGCGCCTGGAAGTCGAAGTAGTAGACGCCGGGTGGGCCCGACCACGGTCCATTGCCGGTGCCGGGTGACAGCCACACCACCGCGTTCTCGCACACCGAGTCGGAGACCAGCGTGTTGAAAGGTGTCGCGTCGTCGTAGTAGCCGGGATACAAGCGGACGAACCCGTTCTGGCATTGGTTGCGCAAGGTGTTGATGTTGAGCGTCTGCTTCGGGACCGACGCCGGGAGCGTGCCGCAACTCGACGAGGCCGGAACGTCGCCGGTCGTGGTCGCGCACACCGTCGCGGGATCGATCTGATCCCAGAGCGAGTGATGAAAATCGGCGATCGGATCGTTGAGCAGTTGCCCGTTTCGATTGCACTTCGACAGGTCGGCGTTCGCGGCAATCGACCACGGCGGTCCCTTGTCGAAGTTCGTGATGAACTGACCGGCCGGCTTGCACTCGCGGCGAGCGGAGATGCTGCCGTTCGGCGCACTGTCCATCTGCAAGTACCGCGCGCTGGTCGGGAACTGGTAGTCGTTCACGATGACCGAGGAGTTCGACTGCACCAGCGGCCCCCGCCGGTTGCTGCCCGCGATCACGACGCTGGCGTCGCCGTTCGGTCGGGCTCGTCCCGCGTAGATCCCCGCCTCACACGTGACGCCCGGCCCCTGCCGATCGTCGCAGAACGGAACGTTGGACGCGCTCGGGCTCCCGGCCGAGTTGATGCCGCCCATCGTCGTCAGCACCGATGAGTACAACGCCGGGGTGCTGCCGGTGGGCTGGCCGCTCGCGCTGTCCGGCACGCACACGACTTTGATCGCCGGTGTTGGCGGCGTCGTCGTGTTGTCGCGTGGGACGCTGTACACGAGCTCGGGCCCACTTGTCACCGCTGACGGGTTGTACGAGCTGTTGTGCGGATTGGTGCACGGATTGCCGTCCTTGTTGGCGGCGCCGTAACCGTCGGCACGGCGCATCTGCGCGATGACCGCGTCGAGCGCGGAGTCGGCACCCACGCTCGGCGCGCGCAGTGATTCGCTCGCGATCGATTGCGCCCTCGAACCGGTGTTTTGAAATTTCAGCGCAGCCACGCACGTGACGCTGACGACGATGATCAGCACCAGCACCATGACCAGGGCGCCGCCCCGCTCGTCGCGCGCTCGTGCAAGCACCGAGGTGCTCAACATGAGTCACCGCGCTTGACGACGCTGATGTTGGCGACGATGCCTTGCACGGTGGCTTGCACGTCGATGAGCTGCATGCAGTGGTCGACACAAGGTGTCGGCGGCGCGTTCCACGTCAGCGGTGTCGCGGTGCCGAGCGCGGTGGCGCCGTTCCACCACCGGACCCTCGTGACCGGGTTCCCGATTGTCGCGTCGGCGGCACGAAGCGCGGTGTTGTAGCTGGCAACCGTGCCGCACGCCTGGTACGCCGCAGCCCGCACCATCTCCGCGGATCGCCGAGCCGCCGCTTCGCTATTGCTGGTGCTCTGCTGGCGGCCGGAGACGCTGATCGTGGTGAACATCGCCCCCGACATCGCGAGCACGATGGCGCTCAGCAGCGTGACGGCGATGAGCATCTCCACGAGCGTCAGGCCGCGTTCGGACGCGCGCTGACGCGGCCGGACCCGACAGAGGGTCCGCTTAATTCGAGGTCGTGCCACCCCAGCGGCCACCTCTTCTTGTCGGGCGTTTTGGGGGGCGGATGAATCCGCAATTCCGCGAACTTGACGTTCGTCACACCGGCGCCCAAATCGCTGCCGGGACGGTTTGTCCGGCTAAGGGCGAACCCGCGACGCGCCGAAGCACCAAACGTGGGCAAGGGCAGTCGGTGGGGCCGGCGCGAGGTGGTTGCGGCGCGGACCGCAGTGCATCGCCGCCGGCGCGCGCCCGAAGCCGGGTTCACCCTGGTCGAGGTTCTCGTCACGGTCGCGCTGCTCGGCGGCGTCATGACGGTGATGCTCGGCGCGGTGTCGGCGTCTTCGCGCATGTCCGACCTCGGCGTGAAGCAAGCGCAGGCGGAGAGCGCGGCGCGTCGGGTCGCGGAGTACTTGCGGTCGAGCGCAGTGCCCCTCAGGTGCGACGGCGACCTCATCGTGAGTTACCAGAACAACACCGACGGTAAGGACGTCAACCACATCACGCTCCCGGCCGGAGTCGTGAGCCCCGCCACCGTGACCGACGTCGACTGGGGAGAGTCCTTCACCGGTGACACGGCGAACTGGAGCGGGTCGCAGCAGTGCCAAGGCGCGACGCCGAAGTTCGAGCGCATCACGGTGAAGGTCGTCACCTCCGGGGCGCCGAGCGTGAGTGCCAGCGTCACCGTCGTCAAGCGCAACCTGACCAAGGGATAGCCCGATGCGGAAGCTGCTTGGATGGACGCGACTGCGGAACCCCGCCGAGAGCGGTTCGACGCTTGTCATGGCATGCGTCACGATCACGGTCGTCGCGCTGACGTTCACCTCGCTGCTGAGCTTCGAGAACGCGACCTCGCGGGCCCAGGGTGCGCTGGCCGGCAAGCGCACGTACGACCTCGCCGGGGACGGCGCGATCGACGCCGCGATCGCCAAGGTGACGACCGACCCCGACGTCGGCGTCTACGACATGGCGAATGCGCCCAACCCGGAGTCGAACGCCGACGGGCCCTGCAAGAAGTTCACGGCGCTTCCCCACGATGCGAACCTCGCGCTCGACAGCAACAACAACGGCAACCCCACCGATGACAACGACGTGACGGTGACGTGCAGTGCCGACCGCGAGAGCGGCACGCCGGGCGGCTCCGCAGGCAACCCCGCGAACTCGGTGATCCTCGCGCTCGGCGGTGTGTACGGCGACGGCAACGACAGCGGCGAGTCCCCGAATCCCCACATACCGTTCTGCGACGACTGGGAGTCGAAGAGCGGCCAGTGCGAATCCGGGATCTTCATCGGTCAAGGCGCCGGCCAGTCGGCGACCGGCGGTCTGCTCGTCGTGTCGAACAACAACCAAGGTGGCGGCCAGGCCTCGGTGATCTCGAACAGTTCGATCATCGCCAAGGACGGCGCCAAGACGAACAACCTCAACGTGGTTGGTACGGTGTCCGCGCGGCGCGCGTGTGTCAACGTGTTCGAAAATTTCGTCGTGGGCGGATCGGCCGGCAACGCGCCGAGCGGGTGCGCGGGCGGCGCCGCCGTCAACAACGCGTTCAATGCGGATCCGGCGTGGCGGCACGGACTCTGGGACGCGGTTGATCCGGCAAAGTCGCCGCGCGACAGCCGCGGCTTGCAGACCGCGGCAGCGTCAACGCCCGGTGGGCCGGGCGGATTCACCTGCCCGATTACCTCGTCGACGACGGCGGTGTGCGAGGTGCCCCCCGCGATCGTCCCCCCGTCCCCCCTCGCCGCGAACGCGTGGGACCCTTCGGACTGGACGCGTTGGGACCCCGAGGACACCGCGTCCCGGCCCGCCGCCGTGAACTACCTGCAGCCGACGCTCACGGAACTGGCGACCGTGACCCGGATCTGCAACGACCACTTCGTCGACTTCAAGCCCGGCTGGTACCGGTCGCTCCAGCCGTTGAACAAGCTCATGACCTCCTGCCCGGCCACGACCACGTACTGGTTCGAGCCCGGGATCTACTACTTCGACTTCAACGACATTGACAGCGCGCTCTCGGGTTCGCTGCGGTACTGGCGCGTCCCGACCCAGTTCTCGCAGATGATCGGAGGCACGCCGCTCGGCTGGGTGCCGCCGGTACCGAGCAAGTGCGCGACGAACCCGTGCGTGCAGCCCGAAAAGACGATGGTGCCGCTCCAGCTCACCCCCGACACGCCGTGGACGACTGCAGCGATCAACGCAACCGTCGCGGCAAACGGCAACGTCATCGACGGCAAGGTCAGCGAGATCAGCCTCACCGGCTCGAACAACAGCGCCAATCTCACGCAGCCGGCCGGGAAGCTGCAGACGCAGATTCCGGTACAGGACGGCGTCACGAAAGTCGACCTCGCGTTCAAAGAGACCCACGACGGCAGCTTCAAGGCCGACTATCCGCGGCTACGGATCCAGGTCAACGGGCTCAGTAGTGCGTGGTGTGAGCTGCGGATCGACAGCCAGTACGGCACACCAGATGCCGTCGACGCGACGATCCGCCACTTCGACCTCACCAACGGTTGTCCCTCCGGTCCCGAGCGCATCGGCGTGGGGTCGGGATTCCCGGCCGGCGTCAATGACCCGAGCGGGCCGCAGGACAACAAGAAATGGAACCCCGACGCGGTCAACGGGCTGAACACCGAATACCAGGTGCAGCGCGTCGCAGGTTGGGCGGCACCGGCGCCGCCGCCGCACGTAGTACTCGACGGCATCGAGTTCCGAGTGGCCTACAAGGGGCAGCCCGCGCCCGCATACCCGAACGGTTGTGACGCAAGAGGCCAGGGCGTCGAGTGGATCTTCGGCGACCTGAGCCGCATGCGCTTCGACACCAACAACGTGTACGCCGAGCTCTGCACGTCCGCGGAGATGAAGGATCCCGGCCAGCACGGCATCGGGATCTACGGGCTCGCCGGGCCGCACCTGTCCGGCAACGGCACCGACCCCACCGCGTACATCACCGACACACCGCCGCCGCGCCAGCAGGCAAGCTCCGTCAACGACGACCTCTGCAACGGCCAGCCGGGCTCGTGCGTGTCGGTCCGAACGGGTCTTGCAGGCTCGACGACCTGGGTGGGGAACTACCAAATCCCGAACGCACGCGACAACGTGGTCGACCAGTGGGAGAAAATCGGCGACGGGGTGAACGCGTATGCCGACATGATCGGTTCGAGCTCGATCACGAACTTCACGGTGCCGACGAACTTCATTCCCGCGGGGTCGCGCGTCGAAGGCGTGCGCATCAGGATCCATCACGCGGAACCGCGGACGGCAGCGGGAGGCACGATCAGCAGCTTGAACCTCGATGTCTCGCCGACGGCCGCGCCCGACCAGAGCGATCCCGACAGCGGGACGACTACATTCCCGACCCAACACCCGGCGGTCTACCAGCCCTTCATCGCGCCGTTGGGGTGGTTCGCGACGGACGCCAACGGTGCCTACTCGGGCGCGGCGACCTACGCGATCCCGGCCGCGAGCGGCATGTACACCTACGGCGCAGTCGGCGACCCGAGCACGCTCACCGCGACCGAGAAATCCGAGCAAGCAACGCTCACGTCGACGCTCCGCACGGCGTCCTCACTCAATGGTGCAGTGATCAAGATCACCGCGTTCGGCACCAGCGGACTCACGATCTTCGACGGCATCGAGGTCACGGTCGCGTACCGCCCGCCCGGGCAACTCCGGCCCTTGCGGGGCTGCACCACGATCCGCACCCTCGACGTTGCCGGCAACGTCAACTACCGCGGCTCGTCGTGGATCCACAACGGCAACATCAGCGCGGCCGGCGGCAAGTGGGTGACGGACGACGACGCCGCATACGACGACGGCACCGGCACATCGTTGACCACAGACTGCGCCCTACTGTTGTTCGGCAGCAAGTCTTCCGATCAGGGGGCAAAGTTGCACATCGTCGGCGACATCTATGCACCGACGGCCGCGTTCGACTTCTCCGGAAAGCAGAACCAGGCATCGTTCGTCACCGACGGTGTGGTTGCCCGCCACCTCACCACGCTGCGTTGGACCGACGACCCCAACGCCGAACCCATTCCCGCCTATGGGTGTTGCAACACTGCGGGCCGCGATCCGCGCATCATGACGTTCACGGCCCGAGCGACTGCGACCGGCAAGCTGCTCGACACCGTGAAGATCAGCGTTGATGACGGCGACGGCACGCCCGGACAAGCCGCCAAGAAGATCACGATCATCTCCTGGAAGCGCGGCCCGTGATGACCGTCCGTCCGTCGGGTCGGGATGAATCCGGCTACACGCTCACGGAGCTGCTCGTCACGCTCACCATCTCGGCGATCATCGGGGTCGTGGTTTCCCAGGCACTCCTGCTCACGCTGAAGCTGGGCCCCGAGACGACTGCCCGCAACAAGTTCGCGACCGACACCACGTTTTACGTCGACGCGCTCTCCGACGACGTCGCCAACGCGACCGCGCAACCAACGAGCGTTGCTGTGTACCCGAACTGCGAGCTCGATACCGGAAACACCACGCGGACGAACGAGCTCGGGACGTTCCCGTTGCCGACCGGCACTGCGCATTGGTGGGCCACGATCAGCAATCCGTCGGGGACTCCCGCGACCGTCTACAAGGTGCTGGTGTTCCGTCGGCTCAGCACAGACTCGCAGTCGACGACGATGCTGACCGGGTACTGCCCCCGGTTCCCTGATAGCCGCTACAGCAACACGATGCTGGTCAACGCGACGGCGGACAGCTACTCGCTTGACTTGAAGCTGCTCCCGAGTACCACCGAGGCGGAGCGGACGGTCTCGTTCCGCGGCGACCGGCGCACGTTGACGCCACCGACCTAGGCGAACAACAAGTCCGCGAGCCGGTCGTGATGCCAGCCGGTCGTGCCGAGCAGGTACTCGTCCGCGGTTGCACGCCGCAGGAACAGGTGCAGGTCGTGCTCCCACGTGTAGCCGATGCCACCGTGGATCTGGATGCCGTCCTTGAGGATGCGGCGGGCGGCTTCGCCGGCGGCGGCTTGGGCGACGTGGCATGCCTTGGCCCGGTCGTCGGCGGCGGCGTCGACGGTCATCGCCGCGTAGTGCACGGCGGCGGTTGCGCGCTCGAGCGCGAGTGACATGTCGGCGAGCTTGTGTTGGATCGCCTGGAACGAGCCGATCGGCACGTCGAACTGCTCGCGCTCCTTGGCGTACGCGAGCGACATGTCGAAGATGCGACGGGCGGTGCCGACCATCTCCGCCGCGAGGAGGGCGTGCGCCCGATCGCGCCACGCGGCGAGCGTGCCGCTCTCGAGGGGCTGACCGGCGACGTTGCTCGCGTCGATCGTGAACAGGCGGCGTGACGTGTCGACGGTGGGCACGAACGTGACCGGCACGGACTCGACGATCGCGAGTTGTGGGCCGGGCAACACGATTGCGAGGTGTTCGACACGGTCGGCTTCGAGCACGTACGGATGCGTGGCGTCGCCGACGAGCGCGACCGTGCCGGTGGCGGTGTTTTCGTCCCCGGCGAGCGACGCGTACAACATCGTTGCGAGGAACGGTCCCGGCGCCGCGACGTAGCCCGTTTCTTCGAGGAACAAACACGTGTCCGAGCACTCACCGGTGCCGAGGCCGGTGTACTCCGCGAGGTGTCTCCACAAGGGCTCGTACGCGGTCGGATCGTCGATGTGGGTCCGCACGAGGGCGGGCGGGCACTCGCGCTCGAGCAACTTGCGCGCGGTGTCTTGGAGCAGCTGTTGGTCGTCGGTGAGCGAGAAATCCATGCAGCTTGTTCAGCGCCTCGGAAGGCCCAGCACCCGCTGGGCGATGATGTTGCGCTGGATCTCGGAGCTGCCGCCCGCGATCGTGTTCGCGAACGACATGAAGAAACCGTGCACGAACCGTTCGGTCGGTGTTCCAGTGAGCGGTGCCGCGGTGCCGGCGATCTCCATGCCGAGCTCGAA
The DNA here is from genome assembly GCA_963837155.1 of uncultured Actinomycetes bacterium. Lineage (GTDB taxonomy): Bacteria > Actinomycetota > Acidimicrobiia > IMCC26256 > PALSA-610 > DASQHW01. The sequence continues at coordinate 1,377,982 of CAWIMB010000002.1, forward strand.
TGCTTCCTTGCCGGCCTCCGAGGTCGCCATCTTCATGTAGCTGTGCTCGGGCGCGCTCGAGCCCTGCGCAAAGGATGCGAATCCCTTGTAGCCGAGCGCGCGGAGCGACGAGGCGCGCTCGTACTGTGACGCGATCTTGCGCCGGATGATCGCGTCATCAGCGCGCCCCATCTCGCGCGCGAGCGTCACCAATCCGTCGATCGTCTGCTCGAACCGGGCCACGCCTTCGACCCACAAGCCGGCCCGCTCGTGGGCGAGCGATCCCTGCGTGATTGTCCACCCGCCGTGCAGCTGGCCCATGAGGTTCTCGCGCGGCACGATGACGTCGGTGAAGAACACTTCGGCGAAGCCGGCCGTGCCGCTGATGTGACGCAGCGGACGGATGTCGATGCCTGGCGTGTCCATGTCGAGGATCAACAGCGAGATGCCCTTGTGCTTCGGCAGCGTCGGGTCACTGCGCACATAGCAGAAGCACTTCTGCGCGATCGTCGCGTAGCTCGTCCACACCTTCTGACCGTTGACGACGAAGTGGTCGTCGCGCAGCTCGGCACGCGTCTGCAGACCGGCGAGGTCCGATCCCGCGTTCGGTTCGCTCATGCCGATGCACCAGATCGTGTCGCCGCGGATCGCGGCCGGCGCGAGCGACTTCTGCTCGTCGTTGCCGTACTCGAGCAAGCTCGGTGCGACGATCGCGTAGCCGGGGAAGTGACCGGAGCGGATGAGCCGTCGCTTCGCGAGCGTCTCGAGAAAGATCAGCGTCTGCACAGGCGTGCAGTTCCGACCGCCGAGCTCGGGCGGATAGCCCGGGATCATCCACCCGTTGTCGAACAGCATCGCCTGCCAGTAGCGCATGTACTGAGGCACAAGCTCGCGCGGGTCCTCCGCGTCTCCCGCGAAGTCGAAGCCCTTGTGCAGCTCGGGCGGCGTCTTCGCATCGAGAAACGCGATGAGCTCGGCGCGAAACGCCTCGTCCTCGTCGCTCCACGCAAGCTTCATCGACGTGCTTCCCCGGACCTGACGCTCATGTCAGGGAAACTAGCGGATCACTTGCGCTGCTCGCGCTCGAGCGCCGCGATCTCGTCCTCCAGCGCGTACAGGTGGGGCAACATTGCCTGATCCTTCGTGCGATTCGCGACCTCCTTGCTGTGGATCACGTCGCGAAGTGCCGCTACACACACCCTGAAGCCGTCGGCTTCATACTCGACGGCGTTGGGCGCCAGTTGTTCGTAGCCGCCGTCGAAGCCGCCGGGCGCGAACGAGATGTCGAACCAGCCGTATTCCGTCTGCAGGTTCACCATCTTCATCCGCTCGAGGAACTCGGCGTCGCAAGCGAAAGGCAGACCGTCTGGTTCGGCATCCGTGCGGATGCGCGCCCCCATGTCGCGCAACGCGGCAGCCAAACGCTCCAAGTTCTCTTGTGTCTGACGCGGACAGATGTCGGCGTCGTTGGTATACGTCGGTGACCCGTGAAGTATTGCTGCCAAGCCTCCGATGAGGACGTACTCGACCTCGTGGCGCGCGAGTACGCGCAACATCTCGATAGCGCGGAACCTCGGAAGGTCAGGAAGCACGACGCATTCGACGCACGAAGTCGTGCATCGCCTCCGCCTCGCGCAATCGGTCGGTCGGCGACCGGCGCAGCATCGAGCGGATCTGCGCGCGATCGACGCCGGTGTCGCGCGGACGCAACACCACGTCGGCTTCGTAGCCGCACGCCCGCATGATCGCGGCGAGCGTGTCGGCGCGAGGGGTGTCGTGGCCGCGCTCCCACCGGGAGACTGCCGACTGCGTCGTGCCGAGCGCGGCGGCAAGCTGCCCCTGGCTGAGCCCGGCCTCCTGCCGCACCTCACGGATCAGGTCGCCGATCGCCCCCTCATCGAGCCGAAGACGCCGCGTACCGATCATGCAGGTATTATAGCGGAAACGCTATGGCTTGACCGTCGTCCAGGCGCAGGGCATGCGCTTGATGCCGTGGATGAAGCCGCTCTGGAGCATGTCGGGCTGGCCGGTGATCTGGATGTCGGGGAGGCGGCGCAGCAGCTCCTCGAACATCACCTTGATCTCGCGCCGGGCGAGGTTCGCGCCGAGGCAGAAGTGCGGGCCGCCCGCGCCAAAGCCGACGTGTTCGTTCGGTGTGCGGGTCACGTCGAACTTGAACGGGTCGGCGAACGCGCGCTCGTCGCGGTTGGCCGAGTTGTAGAACATCACGACCTTCTGGCCTTCCTTGATGTTCTGGTCGCCGACGCGCGTATCGCTCGTCGCCGTCCGCCGGAAGTTGATCACCGGTGTCGCCCACCGCACGATCTCCTCGACCGCGGTGGGGGAGACGCCCTCGAAGTTGTCGACCCAGATCTTGCGTTGGTCCGGGTAGTCGGTGAACGCCTTCATCCCGTGGCTGATCGCGTTGCGCGTCGTCTCGTTCCCTGCCGCAACGAGCAGCAGGAAGAACGAACCGAGCTCGCTTGTCGTCAGCTTGTGCACGCCGTTCTCGTCTTCGACTTCCGCCTGCATCAGCGTGGTGGTGATGTCGTCGCGCGGGTTGTCGAGGCGATCCTGGGCGAGCGCGAGGCCGTACTGGAACAGTCCCATGCCCGCCGCCATCAAATCCTCAATCGTCTGTACGTACTCGGGGTCGCCGACACCGAGGATGACGTTCGTGTGCTCGAAGATCATCTTCGTGTCCTCGCGCGGAATACCCATCATGTCGCAGATGATTTGCAGCGGCAGCGCGGCCGCGATCTCCGAGACGAAGTCGCATTCACCCATCGGTGCAACGCGATCGACGATCTCCTTCGCTTGCACGCGCACGCTTTTCTCGATGCGCGCGACCTGCCGCGGTGTGAACCCGCGATTGACGATCAGCCGCAGCTTCGTGTGCTTGGGAGCGTCCATATTGATCATGCTGCCCAGCCACTCGGCGACCTCGGGGATCATGTCGGTGATCGAGATCGTCGGTGCGGAGTGGAACGTGTCGGGATCGCGCGACACCTGCATGACGTCGGCGTAGCGCGTCACGGCCCAGAATCCCGGACCTTGCGGAAGGTCGAAGCCGAGGTCGGGCGGCGGTTCGGGCTCCTCGTGAAACGACACCGGCCGCTCGGCGCGCAGCTTGGCGAAGATGCCCTCGCGATCGGGGCGCATCCATTGCTCGATATCGCCGAGCCGGATCTCGTCGAGGGTCAGGTCGGTACTGGGAAGGGGAACAGTCTGCGTCACGCCGGCGAGCCTACGCCCCGCCACTCGTGACTCATGTGTCGTTCAGTCGTCGCCGATGTTCGGCAGGAACGGCGGCACACCCTTGTCGCGCTGCGCGAAGAGGGTCGGCGCGGCCGCGTCGATCGCTTCGATCGTCCACGGCTTGTCGTCGGTGCTCTCGGTGACCGGACGCCACCCGCGGAGGATCTGCACCTGGCCGCCCATGACCTTGACGACCTGGCCGGTGACACCGGCCGAGAGATCCGACCCGAGCCAGCCCGCGACCGCCGAGATGTTCTCGGGCGCGAAGCGATCGAACTCGCCTTCCTTGGCGTTCATGAAGTCGCCGGTCACTGCCTCCGTGAGGCGCGTGCGCGCGACCGGGCAGATCGCGTTCACGCGCACGCCGATGCGCTCGAGCTCGCGCGCCATGACGATCGTGAGCGACGCGATGCCTGCTTTCGCGGCGGCATAGTTCGCCTGGCCGGCGTTGCCGTAGAGCCCCGATTCCGACGCGGTGTTGACGATCTTGCCGTTTGCGGGTTCGCCGGTTTCCTTCGAGCGGGCGCGCCAGTACGAGGCCGCGAAGCGCGAGGGCGCGAAGTGACCCTTCAGGTGAACGTCGATCACGGCGTCCCACTCCGCCTCGTCCATGTTGAAGCTCATCTTGTCGCGCAAGATGCCCGCGTTGTTCACGAGCACGTCGAGTCCGCCGAACTCGTTGACCGCTTGCTGCACCATCGCTTCCGCGCCTTGCCACGACGACACGCTGTCGTAGTTCGCGGCGGCGCGGCCGCCCTTGGCGGTGATTTCGTCGACGACCTGCTGGGCGGGTGACGCGTCGGCGCCTTCGCCGCCGGCCGACCCGCCGAGGTCGTTCACCACGACGGCAGCGCCTTCGGCGGCAAGCAGGAGCGCGTGACTCCGGCCAATGCCGCGCCCGGCGCCGGTGACGATTGCAACTTTGTTGTCGAAGAGAGCCATGCGGCTCACCCTAGGAGGACGCGTTTGAGCTCGGCAATGTCGTCGACGCTCACGCAGAGTTCGCGCAGCCGCACCGGTACGCCGAGCACGCGTGCCCGCACTGGCGTCTTGAGCACGATGCAGGCCATCGGCGCGTGCGCGCCGTTGACGATCCACCGGCCGCGCCAGCCGTGTACGCCGACGCTCACGACGTGCCGGAACTCGTCCACCGAGGTGATCGCGTCACGCGGAAACTCGGCGCGAAAGGATCGTCCCATGCGTGCGCGCACGCGCTCGCCGTCGACGTCGAGGTAGGCCGTGCTCGGCGGCGCGCCCGTGATCCGAAGTATTGCCGTGAACGGCCGCGCGTACTTGATCGGGATGCGCGTCATGGCTCTTCACCGTACGCGAGCCGCACGCCGAGCTTGCCCATCTCGACGAGCTGCAGCGCATCGAGCTCGGCGCGCGTGCACCATGCTGCGAGATCCGTCGATCCGAAAGCTTCGTGTTTCAGCTCACCGGCATCGGCGTCGGTGCGGTAAACGATCCGCACCGCGTGGTAGTCGTGCTCGCCGTCCGCGTCCGTCGCGCGCCGTCGGATCGAATCGACGGTGAGCAGCTCGACGATGTGGCCGTGGAGACCAGTTTCCTCTCGCAGCTCCCGGAGCGCGGTCTGTTCCGGGTGCTCGCCGAACTCGACGCCGCCACCCGGCAGTGTCCACGAACCGGCGGCCTCGGTGATCGAGGACAGCCGGCACACGAGCAGACGGTGTTGCGCGTCGACACACACGTTGTACGCGGCGACCCGCTGGACCCGGCGCACGAGTTCAGGTGCCGTCGAAGCGCGCGTCGCGTTTCTCGCGGAATGCCTGCATGCCTTCGACGAGATCGGGCGATGTGGTCGCGAGCGACTGGAAGTGTCCTTCGAGCTCGAGCGACAACGACAGGTCGGTCTCGAACGAGCGGTTCAACAGCATCTTCGACAACCCGAGCGAGCGGGTCGGCCCGGCCGCGAGCCGGTGTGCGAGCTCGTGCGCGACCGGCATCAGCTGCGCCGGATCATCGACACACTTGTAGGCGAGACCGAGCGCGACGGCGTCGGCTCCGGTCGCGCCCTCGCCAAGCATGACCATCGCCTTGGCGCGCGGCAGACCGACGAGGCGAGGGAGCAGGTACGCGCCGCCCGCGTCGACGACGAGCCCCCACTTGGCGAACGACCAGATGAACCGCGTGCCGGGGTGTACGAGCACGAAGTCGCATGCAAGCGCGAGGTGCGCGCCCGGACCGACGGCGGCGCCGTTCACGGCGGCGATCGTCGGCTTGTCGAGCTCCCAGAGCTCGCGGATGAACGTCTGCACACCCGCACGCAACGCTTCGGATGTCGAGCGGGTCGTGAACCCGGGCCGGCCCGCCTGGGCCACGGTTGACGCCGAGAGGTCCATGCCCGCGCAGAACGCGTCACCTTCACCGGTGATCACGACCACTCGCACGGAGGTGTCGGCACGCACGTCCCGAATGGCCTGCACGAGCGCGTCGCGCATCTCGACGGTCAGCGCGTTCTTCGCGTGCGGACGGTCGAGCACGATGCGAGCGACGCCGCTGGTGTCGATCTCGACGCGCAGCTCCGTGACCGTCACGACGCGCGGTTCGTCAAGATGTTCACGACGGAGACACCCGACCCGCGGCCGCCGGCGTTGTGTTGCAGCGCGTAACCGTTGCGGATGTCGACCTGCCGCTCGCCGGCTTCGCCGCGCAGCTGCCACCAGCACTCGGTCAGCTGAGCCACGCCGGTCGCGCCGATCGGGTGCCCCTTGGCGAGGAGCCCGCCGCTGGTGTTCACCGGGATGCGTCCCTGGAGCGCCGTCTCGCCTTCGAGACTCGCGACGCCGCCCCGCCCTTTCTCGACGAAGCCGAGGTCTTCGATGTCGAGGATCTCGGTGATCGTGAAACAGTCGTGCACTTCGGCGCAGTCGATGCCGGTCGGCTCGACGCCGGCCATCGCGTACGCGCGCTCGGCCGCGAGCCTGGTGGCCTTGATCTCGGTGAAGCTGTCCTTCTCGTGGAGATACGGATGGTCGGTCGCGACACCGAAGCCCGCGACGAACACGGGCGAATCGGTGAACTCGCGTGCCCGATCCGCGTTCACGAGGATCGTGGCCGCCGCACCGTCGGTCTGCGGGCAGCAGTCGAGGAGATGCAGCGGGTGGCACACCGGCACCGACTTCAGCACGTCCTCGACGGTGATCTCGTTCTGGAAGTGGGCGTACGGATCGCGCGCGCCGTTGTAGTGGTTCTTCACGGCGATCGACGCCAACATCTCGCGGGTGGTGCCGAACTCATGCATGTGCCGGGTTGCGAACGGCGCGAACAGCACGGGTGCCGTCTCGCCTCTCGTGAAGATGGGATGCCCGGCCGCGGCGCGCGACAGCAGCCCTTCCTCGCTCGACTTGTCGCGCATCTTCTCGACGCCGATGACCAACACGACGTCGTGGACGCCGCTCGCGACGGCCATCGCGCCGACGCGAAACGCGTCGCTCCCCGACGGGCATGCGTTCTCGATGCGCGTGCACGGGATGCCGGTGAGGCCGATCGCGGTGGGGATCGTGTTCCCGCCGATCCCTTCTTGGCCCCAGAGCGTGCCCCGCTGGGTTGCGACGAACGCCGCCTCAACCTGCCGGGGCTCGAAGCCCTTGTCGACGCTCGCGACCGCGGCGTCGAACGCGCCCGCGGCCATCTGCTCGTAGCTCTGCTCGAACAGCTCGCCCATCTTGATGAGGCCGGCACCGACCACGGCGACCTTGTTCCAGCTCACGAAGCATCGTCCTTCCTGTCTCTCCCGCCCGCTCCCTGCGGCGGAGCGGCCTTCGGCGTTGCCGCCTCCGGTCCGCTTCCCACCCGGCAGCGGGCTTTGAATCCGTACACGGGCACACCGCGCTCGTGCGCGTACTTGCGCAAGATCAGCTCGACCCGGCGTCCGATCGCGACGTCGCTGCCGTCGCCGACGACCTGGAGCATGAGCCGGGCGCCGTCGTCCATGTCGAGGACGGCCAGCGGCAGCGGCGCGACGAACGGCGCCGGCATCGTGTAGTTCACGACGAACGTGTGCACCTGGCCGCCGCGCGCGATCTGGGTGGGCTCGAGCTTGGGGCCGCCGCAGTTGATGCAGTGCGCGTGGATCGACGGCGGTGTGCTGATCGTGCCGCAATCGACACAGCGGCCGCCGAGGAGGCCGAGCATCTCGTCGGCACCGCGCGCGAACATCGCGCTCTCGGGCGGCACACCCATCGGGATCGTCTCTCCCGTCGGGACGAGCTGGCCGCGCGCCCGCAAGGCCTCGGCGTAGGACGCGGGCCGGCCCTCGGCGAGCGCGTCGGCGACGACAGCCGCTCCGGCAACCGGCTCGTCGACGTGTACCAACGTTCCGGTGGTGCGGCCGCCGCCGGTGCCCACGATCGCGATGATGCCGGGCGCGTCCATGTCGAGGGCGCCACCGAGGAGGGGGGTCGCGGCGCCCGCGTCGCCGATCGCCGCGTATACCGATGCGGACGTCGGCGCGTGCGCGCCGATGCGCTTGGCGACGGTCGCGCCGAGCCGGCCGTCGGGATCCGGCAGCGACCACGCGCGCACGTCGAACGATGCGAGCGCGTCGACGACTTCGGTGACGACGGGGAGGAACATCTCCTCACGGAACAGCCGCGCGTCGTAGAGATCACGGTTGTCCTGCTCGCCGTCGCCGCGGTAGCGATCGAGGAACGGCCGCGTGCGCGTCACCCGCGTGCCGAGCGCGGCGGTGCCGCCCTCGACGCCCAGCACGAACGCCGCCGCGCCGGCACCGCACCGGGCCTCGAAGCCGGTGCCCGGGCCAGGCCGAACCGCGTCGCTGGCGACGACCACTGCGATGCGCGCCGAGCCGGCCGCGATCGCGTCTGCCGCGGCCGCCAGCGCTTCCATGCCGGCGTGCGCAGAACCTGCACACAGCACGCCGCCGATCGAAGACGAACAACCGATTGCCGCGGCCAGGAACGCCAGGCTCGGACCCTCGGCGAACGGCGGCCGGCTCGTGCCCCAGCACAGGGTGTCGACCCGGTCCGGCTCGATGCCGGCGGCGGTAAGGGCCCGGGTCGCGGCGTCCCACCCGAGCGTCAGCATGTCCTCGTCGGGGGCGCACACACCCGCCTGACCCCGGCCCGAGCGGCCCCAGGCGGCCCCGACGTCGGCCGCGGCGAGCCGGAGGGCGGGCGCCGCCGCGCCGACACCGAGCAGACGAACGGTCATCCACGCTCCTGCAAAGCCGTAGGGGGAGGGATCCGGAGGTTAGCGGGGGTCGTCTCGGAGTTCACCGTCCGCCGGCCGTCGTCAAGCAGGCCTCGGGGTTCGTCGATACGCGAAGCATGAGCGTGCTGCGCGCGGATGCCGCGCCGGCCCGCCCGGGTGCTCTCTCGCGCCTCGGGCATGTGATCCCGGGGTTCATCGCGTCCGTTTTCGTGCTGCCGATCCTGCTCGCCGGCCGCAGCCTCGGGTTCGTCGCCGACGTGTCGCCGATTGTGCTGTCGGCCGCGGTCTTCGGCGGTGTCGTCGTCACGGCGGTCGCGGCGTTGGTGTGGCCGCCCGGTGGGAGCACGAACACCATCGCCCTGCGGATGCTGTGCTCGTTCACGGCCATCGCCGTCGTCATCTACCTCATCGGGTGGGGCGCGGTCCTCGGGGTCGGGTACGTGTTCGGGGCGATCGAGGAGTTCCGTGTCTCGGGCTCGAAGGCCGCCCGCCCCGCGATCGCGGTCGTCGCGCTGATGACGGCAGTCGGCGAAGGTGCAGTCACGTTCGGGTGGGTGCACTCGAATGTCGGCGAGGTGCAGGGCCACGGTCTCGCGGTCCTCAACACACTCGGTGCATGCCTGATCATCGCGTACCTCGGCCTGGCCTACGCCGAGAAGGAGAAGTTCGAGGCTTCACTCCGGCACAGCGAGCAGCGACTGCAGGCACTGGTACGGCACGCGTCCGACGCGATCGTCGTCATCGAGACCAGCGGTGAAGTGCTGTACGCGAGTCCCGCGATCGAGCGGCTGCTCGGACACGCACCCGGCGACGTGCCCCGGTTCGACCGCGAGCTCGTCCACGAGGATCACCTTGGGCACGCCCAAGCGCTCTTTCAGGAGGTGCTGACGAGTCCGCGCGCGGTCCGTTGGATCGAGATCCCGTTCAAGCACGCCGACGGCGAGTACCGGTGGTTCGAAATCGGCGCGACGAACATGCTCGACGACCCCGCGGTCGGCGGGCTCGTCTGCAACATGCGGGACGTCACCGAGCGCCGTTCGGCGCAGCAGCAGCTGACGTTCCAGGCCTATCACGACGCGCTCACCCATCTCCCGAACCGGTGGTCGTTCCTCGATCAACTCGAGCACGCGCAGAATGAGGCGAAGGAGAATCAGCGTTATGTCGCCGTGCTGTTCCTCGACGTCGACCGCTTCAAGCTCGTGAACGACAGCCTCGGCCACGAGATCGGCGACCGCATGCTGATCGCGGTCGCGGAACGCTTGGCCGCGTGTCTGCGACCGCGCGACAGCGTGGCGCGCTTCGGTGGTGACGAGTTCACCGTGCTGCTCCGCGACCTCGCGGACGCCGACGTTGCGCTCCGGGTCGCCGACCGCATGATGGCGGCGATGCGCGAGCCGCTTGTGATCGACGGCCACGAGCTGTTCGCGTCGGCGAGCGTCGGCATCGCGCTTTCGCATGCCGGCGCCGAGGCGGCGGGGGACCTGCTGCGCCAAGCCGACCTCGCGATGTACGTGGCAAAGGAAAAGGGCCGCGCGCGCTGGGAACTGTTCGACCCGTCGTTTGCGCCGCAGGTGATGGAGCGCCTCGAGCTCGAGAGCGACATGCGCCGGGCGATCGAGCACGGCGAGTTCGTGGTGCTGTTCCAACCCGAGATCTCGTTGAAGAGCGGCGACGTGATCGCGGCCGAGGCGCTGCTGCGCTGGGTGCACCCGACCAGAGGCGTGCTCGAGCCGGCCGCGTTCGTGCCGATCGCCGAAGAGTCGAGCCTCATCGTCGCGATCGATCGCTTCGTGCTCCGCAACGCGTGCATGTGGGCGCACCGGTGGGCGACGACCCGCAACGCCGCGAGCTCGTTGACCGTCAGCGTGAATCTCTCACCCCGCTTCATGCGCCAGGCCGACGTCGTCGGCGACATCACCTCGGTGCTGCGGGAGACCGGCGTCGATCCCCGTTGCATCCAGATCGAGATCACCGAGCGCAGCGCGCTCACCGATCTCGACACCACGTGCAGCCAGCTCCATCAGCTGCGTGCGACCGGCGTGCGCGTCGCGGTCGACGACTTCGGCACGGGCTACTCGGCGCTCTCGTATCTCAAGCAGCTCCCGATCGACGTGCTGAAGCTCGACAAGTCGTTCGTCGATGGGCTCGACAGCGCGCCGGCCGACCTCGCGATCGTGCAGGCGATCGTCACGATGGGTCACGCACTCGGCGTGAAGGTCACCGCCGAAGGCGTCGAGCGGAGCGAGCAAGCGATTCGGCTGCGCGAACTCGGCTGCGACTCGGCGATGGGCTGGTTGTGGGCGCGTGCGGTACCGGCCGAGCAGCTCGAGCCGCTCGCCGATGCCGGGTTCATGCCCGAAGGCGGCGCGCGCCAAGGCGTTGTGGTGCCGCTGCGAGCACGCGCCTAAGACACACGCCAAGGGACGCCGCTCCGATACCATCGTGCGCTCCGGCGGCGTAGCCGAGTGGCCCAGGCAGAGGTCTGCAAAACCTTTCACGCGGGTTCGATTCCCGCCGCCGCCTCCATCGAAAGTGCTCGTCAGCACGTTGAAGTGCGCGCGAGCACGCCGCACCCCCACAGCCGATGATCACAAAATGATCACCAAATCTCGCCGGACGCGCCGTATCGTCGCGACGTGCGCGGTCACATCCGCTCCCGAGGCAAAGGCGTCTGGCAGTTGGTCATCGACGCCGGCCGTGACCCACTCACCGGCCGGCGTCTCCAGCTGACGCGCACGTTCCGCGGAACGCGTCGCGAGGCCGAGCGTGCCTGCGCGGCGTTCGTGGTCGACGTCAGCAGCGAAGGCGTGCCGGGCATGCCCACGACAACCGTGGGCGAACTGATCGAACAATGGTGGAAGCACGCCCAGCCGAACCTCTCGCCGAACACCGCTCGGGGATACCGCCAGAAGATCGATCGCTACCTGCTGCCCGCCTTTGCGTCGATGCCGCTGCGCAAACTCACCAACCATCGCCTCGATGAGTTCTATCGATCGCTTCGGGAGCGCGGCGGAAAGAACGGGCGGCCGCTCGCGGCGAACACGGTGCGCAGCACGCACGCGATTCTTCACCGCGCCTGTGCGCAGGCTGTTCGGTGGGGATGGCTCGCCGCGCAATCCCGCGACGCTCGCGCAAGCCCCACGCGCCGAACACCGGGAACTCGAGCTCACGACGCCGGCCGAGCTGACAGCAATCCTCGCGACTGCGCAGCGCGACGAACCTGATCTCGGTGAGATCGCGCAGCTCGCGGTGATCACAGGCGCGCGGCGGGGTGAGCTCTGCCGCGCTGCAATGGAGCGATATTGATCTTGACGGCGGCGTCGTGCGCATCGTTCGTTCGATCGCGGACAATCCAGAGTGCACGGTGAAGACGCCGAAGACGCCTCGATCGCGCCGAATCATCGCGTTCGACGCGAGCACGGTTGCGATGTTGAGGGCGCGCAAGGTCCGTGCGATCGAGCGTGCCCTGGCGTGTGGTCATCGGCTGGGGCCAGACGCGTATGTGTTCTCGGATGAGGTCGATGGGGGACGGCCACTTCGACCGCTCCTCCTCACGATGCGGTGGGCGCGTTTCATGGAAAGCGTCGGCGTGAAGTGCAGGTTCCACGACCTGCGTCACTTTGCCGCGACCCAGCTGATCGCGGCGGGAGTACCCGTGACGACAGTTAGCGAACGCCTCGGCCATGCATCGACCAAGATGACCGTCGACGTCTACGGCCATGCCGTCGCCGATGCCGATCGTCACGCCGCAGACGTCCTGGCGCGGCTGATGGCGGGCGAGGCGCGCTGAGCCGCCTCAATCGATCTCGACACCCATGTCGTGGTCGACGGCGAGGTGTTGCGCCTGGCTGCGTTCGAGGTTCCGGCCCAGGTCGTCGTACGGGTCGCGCGGCTGGAGATGGCCGTGATCTCGTTCGAGACTGCGTGTGGCGACGAGGTAGATGTGGTTCTCGGTGACACCGCGCGACAAGGCCGTGTAGCCGCTCTCGCGGGCGAGGCGGTCGTCGGCATACAGGAAGGACCGGTCGACCGTGATGCCCTGCGCCTTGTGAACCGTCGTCGCATAGGCATGGACGATTGCTCCAGAGTCGACATAGGTCGCGGGAAGCTCAACGATCGCGCCCTCGTCGCTGCGCATGGTGAGTGTTCGCGAGTCACGATCGACCAAGGTGACGGTGCCCGTAGTGCCGTTCGTGACGCCGAGCCGTCGCGCGTTGCGAAGGGTCATGACGCGGTCGCCGCGCTGATATGAGCGTCCGCCGATGTCCAGGACGGGGCCATTGACGAGTTGGGCTTCGACGAGGCGTGCGCGAGCGAGACGGTTGAGGTCGTGCACGTCCCGCCAGCGCATTGCCAGCATGAGTGCGCGTTCTCCGCGTCGGTGCGCGGCGGCATAGTCCTCGGCGATACGGGCGCGGACTCCAGCAGCGGTCGGCGCAATCGTGATCCTGTCATGATGCTGATATGCGGTGAGCGCCTTCTCCGGCTGTCCGTCGCGGAGTTGTCGAGCGCGAGGCGTTCCCACGCGTCCTTTTGTCGGCGGTTGTGGCGGAGGTCGGTGCCGCCGATGCGATGATCGAGGCCGCGCAACAGACCTCCTGCGTCGATCTCGGGGAGTTGTTTGGTATCACCGACGAGCACGATTTTCGCGCCGCTCACTCTTGCGACGTCCAGAAGGGGTGCGAGAGTTCGGGTGCCGGCCATGCCCGCTTCGTCGACGATCAGCACTGTGCCGTTCCGAAAGCGCGCGCCGCGCTCGAGGTCACACGTGAGGGCCGCGATCGTGGTCGCGGGGATGCCTGCGGCGGCTTCGAGTTGGCGGGCCGCCTTGGCCGCGACCGCGCAGCCGATCACCCGGTAGCCGGTCTGCTCCCATGCTTCACACGCCGCGGCGAGCGCGGTCGTCTTGCCCGTACCCGCCGGAGCAATCACGACGTCCACGCCGCGGCCCGAGCTCGTCAGCGCCAACACCATCCGCTCTTGTTCGTATGTGAGGAACAGCCGGGCGCGCAATGATGCTTCGACCGTGTCGCGGGTTACTGCTCCGACGGTTTCGGAGGCGCGGTTTGCAGCCTCCGCGAGCAGGCGCCGTTCGAGAGCGAGGAGTTCGACGGTGGAGTAACGGTTGCCGAGGTGTGGAGGCTCCATGCGACGCTGGTCGTGGCGTCGCATCGTGACGGATGCCGGCTCCCCGGCGAGCGTTGCGATCTCCGGCCTCGAGAGCAACTCGTCCGCGAGGCGTTCGACGTCGGCGATCCGAGCGCCGTAGGGAAGGGCGTTGCACCAGGCTTGGAGCACGTGCCGGCGATCGAACGTCGACGCGTGCGCGGTCAGCCCTTCTGGTCCGACCATCGCGGCTTGCACGTCCGCGGCGAGAGGCTCCACGTTGAGCCCAGCCGGAACCCGGCCGAGCAGGTTCTGGAGTGCGGCACTGTCGATGCCATGGTCGGCCGCGATTTCGCGCCAGTCGACACACAATGTGTCGACGTCGAGGTCCAGATCCTTGGACGCACGTGTGTCGAGCGCAGCGATTTGCGCAGCACGCGCGGAGCTCAGGCCGAGGTCGTCGAGACGATCGACGATCTCATGTCGTCGTTGTGAAAGATCCTCAATGAGCGCCCGCGGAACGCCGGCGAGATCGGCGATGCCGTTGCGTACGGTTGTCCACTCCACGCCGAGTCGAGTGGTCAGCTCGTGGCGGAGGTGGGCTTCGTACAGATGGCCCGCAGTCTTGGACAATGCGAAGAGGTGGCACGCGTCCGGCGCGCTCCAATGTCCATCCGGGCCCCGGGTGAGATTCGCGACCAAGAGATGGGTGTGCAGATGGGGATCACCGGCGCGGCTCGTGCGATGACGAAAGGCGGCAGCGACGAACCCGTCACCTATGTCCGTGCGAGCGCCTCCGGCCCCGCGTCTCACCACGCACGCGTTGCGCTCAAGCCAGCCGAATGCGGCAGCGACCGCGTCGTCGTGGGAATCGCGCACGGCCGCGCTCACCTGGGGGTCGGCGAGCGCGTGCAGGATCGAGACCGACTTCGGTGCCGAGAACGTCAGGTCGAAACCCGGTACGCGGTTCGCCCGGTGCCGGTCGAGCCGCGTCCCGTCGCTCGGGTCAAGACCTTCGAGTACCGCGTGAAGATCCTCGGCCTCCGCCGCGCCTTCGAGACCGAGAGTCATTGTGCGCGATCACTGAATCTCGCGTTCTGCGATCACTGAAATTCGCGGTGGGTTTGGGTTCCTTCTGACGGATCCACCAGTTGGGGCGGTGGCCCCTCCAGCGTGTCGAGCTGCCAAGCACCGACAGCTGGAGGGACCGTCGCGATGATGTCGCAGGAGGAGTACATGGACCTGGTTCGTCTGCTCGACGAGGGGTTCACCTACACGGAGATCGGCGCCGAGCTCGGCTATCACCCGGCCACGGTCGCCCAGTGGCACAAGAACGGCGGTCCGCCACCGGCGCGGGTCACGCCCGATGAGCAGCGTGTGCTCGATCAGCGTTGGCGGGACCGCATCGACGAGTTGTTGGCGGCGAAGCCGCGCCTGTTGGCGACGAGCATCTTCGCGATCCTCGAGGCCGAGCAGTTCTCGGGTTCGTATCCGACGGTGTCGCGTTATGTGAATCGGGTGCGCGGCCCGCGATTCCGTGCCGCGCCGGTGGTGAGCGTGCCGATTGAGACCGCACCCGCCGAGGAGGGACAGTTCGACTGGTCAGATTGCAACGACTGGGCCGCCCGTTGGGGTTGGGATCACGAGCTTCATTGCTTCGGCGCGATCTTGTGCTGGTCGCGGCTGTCGTGGTGGTGGTTCACCGATTGCATCGACCGCGAGCACACCTTCGAGGGCATCGTCCGGTTCTTCGAACACGTCGGTGGTGTGCCCGCGGCGATGCGCACCGACCGGATGGGAGCGCTGGGCCGCTCGCAAGGCAAACGCTTCACGTTGCATCCACCGGCGCTCGAGTTCGCCCGCCATCACGGCGTCGTGATCACGACCTGTCAAGCCGGCGACGCGAAACGCAAAGGCAAGATCGAACGGCCGTTCCGGCCGCTGAAGGAGGCGTTCCTCGAAGAGCTCGACGTGTTGCGTCCGCCGGCGAACGTTGATGAGTTGAATGTCCGGGCGCAGCAGTGGCTGGCCCGGCGGGTGTGGGCGGTGACGCATCGCACGACCGGTGAACCGCCATCGCAGCGGTTCGCGATCGAGCGGCCGTTCCTCAAGCCGTTGCCACGTGCGCGTTTCGACACCGCGTACGTCGAGCCGCGCCGAGTGCACGTCGCGTTGCCGTTGATCGAGTGGCGCGGTGTGCGCTACTCGGTGCCACCGACCTGTTTGGGTCAGCGCGTCGAAGTTCGCCAGAACATCGGCGAAGACCGGATCATCGTGCGGTGTGCCGGCACCATCGTCGCGACGCACCGTCTCGCCGACATCGGCGTGCGGGAGGTGTGGGATCCCGAACATCGCAGCCTGGCCGAACACGGCGCGCTCGCACGTCATGCCAGAACTCATCTGCGGGTCGTGGGCGCGTCAACGAACGACGAAATCGTTCAGAACGCATCTGAGGAGATGAGGATCGCGCTTCCCGCATGCGATTTCGATGTCGACGTCCCGGACCTCGCCCGTTACGCATCGATCGACGACAACGACAACAGGTCGCTCGCGTGACCAGCACGACCGGCCCCGGCCTCTATGAACAGCTCAAAGACGATCTCGGCTACCTCCAGCTCGGACGCGCCGCCGAGTGCTTCGCGACGTTGGCTGAACAAGCACGCAAGCAGCGTTGGTCGCACGTCGAGTTCCTCGCCCGACTCGTCGCCGAACAGACCGGCGCCACCAAGAACCGACGGCTCGCGGCCCGGCTGCGGTTCGCACGGTTCCCGTTCCGCAAAACGATCGAGGACTTCGACTTCGAGTTCCAGCCCTCCGTGGACCGCAAACTCATCGAAGACCTCGCGTCGTTGCGGTTCATCACCGACGCCCGACCGATCCTGTTTCTCGGTCAGCCCGGTTGCGGCAAGACACATTTAGCGGTTGCGCTCGCGACGCAGGCGGTCGAAGCCGGCTACCGCGGCTACTTCACCAGCGCCGACGACATGGTCCGCAGCCTTGCCCACGCGATCATCGAAGGGACGTTCGCGCACAAGCTCAAGGCCTACACCGCCCCCACCATCTTGGTGATCGACGACGTCGGCTTGTTACCCATCGAAGCCGGCCGTGGCGCCTCCGCCTTCTTTCACGTCGTGAACCACCGCTACCAGAACCGGCATCCCACAATCGTCACGACCAACCGCGGGCTGCCCGACTGGGGCAACGTCTTCGGTGACCCCGTCGTCGCCGCCGCGATCCTCGACCGGCTCATGCACGACGCCATCGTCTTTAACATCAAAGGCCCGAGCTGGCGGCTACGCGAACACCAAGCACTCGCCGAAACCGCCGCTCCCGAACCCGAACCCCGGAGGCACCGATAGGCTCACACACCGAGGAACCCTGATCCCGCGACGCGACTTTCAATGATCGCCAACCGCGACTTTCCGTGATCGCCCACAGTCATCGCGTGTCGGCCCAGCCAGTATCCGGGCGCTTCGCCCGAGCCGAGGTAATAGTCCTCCCGGCCGGACGCGACCGTGTCGAGGTAGTACGCCGCGCTGCTCGCTCCCAGTGCGCCAATCCCCAGCATTAGCGGGACGCCCGCACCCGTTGAGGTCTTGACCGTACGACCGTACAGACGCGCGTACAGGCCTCATCGAGGGTGATTGCCGACGTCGCAGTCATCTCCCGAGTTCCGCGGCGTGCTCGACGAGCTCCTCGACGCTGACTCGTGGCACGACGACGCGACGTCCGAGTCGCAGCGATGGGATGTCTCCCCGCGCCACGAGCTCATAGGCAAACGCCCGCGAGATCCCCAAGAGCCCAGCGGTTTCCTCGACGGACAATACGAGCCGCTGGTCGTTCGGCGCGTCGGCCACGAATGCTTCTCCTCGTTGTCGGTGACAGGAGGAGCATGAGAGACGACCCTCGCCAGGCGTCTGTACAGACGCCTGACACGACTCCGCAGCGTCGCGGAGATCTCCGGTCCAGGGAGGCCACGACTGCCATCCGTACCGAGTTGATGCAAGGGGCGAACCACGTAGATATCGCGGTTTGAGCGCGGGACTCGCTCCGCGCCCGCTCAGGCGCCTACGGAGTACCGATCCTTGCCCTGGGACTCGCGAACGTGTCGCGGCGCGGTGGCATCACGTCAAGACCTGAACGTTCCCCGGTGCGCGTGTCGCACTCGAATGAGTGCAAGGGCGTGTCCGGTTTTCGAGGTGGGGATTGCGAGGGATCGCAGTGGGAGAGGTGGGGGCATTTCGGAGGTCAGCCGTGATGAGGAAAGGGATGAGCGGGAAAATGTGGTGGGAAGGACAGGGAATGTGGTCGAGTGGCCCGGGTGTTTGTGCAGTCCCGCTCCCCGCGAGATCGACGCGCACGTCGACGAGCGGCGCCGGGTTTGGGCGCGGGAGTTGATGGCGCGCAAGAGCAGCTGATCCTCAGATCACGCCGTTTACACAAAGTTTCTGACAATCCCGCGACGACGGAGCGTGTCCAGAACTTTGTGTAAGTCCGTGCTCTCCACCACGCCCTTCTGTGGCAAGGGTGTTCTAAAGGGTCTTGAAGTAGTCATCCGCGGCTCGGCCTTCGACTTGTCCAACCAACTTTCCATTCCGATACTCGGCGATCACCGGAGACTGGCTCGGTATGAGCGCACCCGGAAGCACCTCTGCGATGGCCTCGGCGTTGGGGAACTCGTCAATGTCGAAGACGACGATGTCAGGGCTTCGGAGATCTGCCTGCCGCAGCGCTTCGAGAACGTCGAGATCGTTGTGACTCCAGGAGGCAACACCGATGATGATCACGCGCGATCTCGACTCAACATCAAAGGTCGTGCCGGGGCGAAGGCGGTTCCAGCCGAGGGACGCCAACGTCTCAGCGAGAAGGCGTTCCCGAATGCGTCGTTCAACCGCCGCCTTGCCCGCGGGCGAGTCGACCTCGCTCTTGGCGACGGAGATTCGCGCACGGAAGTCGAAGGACGCGGTCACGGCGCGGAACTTCCGAGCCAAGTGCCGCCAGGCTTGAGTATCCGGAGTATCTCGTTCGGGTCGAAATCAGGCCCGAAGTAGCCCGAACCCGTGCCTATGGGCACGTTGTTAGTCCAAACTTGATCGACAGAGCCGGTCGCAAATGGAAGTTCATCTCCCGCCGCAAGCACTACTGGCTGCGCACTCTTCGCGGCAACCCGCTCGGCATTCTGGACCGCGATGTCACTTCTGCCAGCAATGCGAGCTGGCTGAACGTTGATGGCGTCGGCGACCTCGCCTTCCCCGCCGAGGTTCACAACCGTCGGGGCTTCTGTGCCCGCGGCTGCGACACCTGCTCCTTCGGCCGCGACGCCGAGTTCGCCCACCGCCGCGGTGGCGGTGAGGATGTCGATTGAGATGCCGATGGCGGTCCCAACTCTGTATTCCTTGGAGCAGTAGTCGACTTTGCCTTTGGTTGGGCCGAAGTTGTCGAGTAATCCTCGACCGTGACCGAGGGTCATGCCGTTCCAGATGCCGCCGAAGAGATTCGCCCATCGCTGGGCTCCCACCGGATGTGTGTCGGCGTAGCTGACGCAGTTGTCGCTGAAGTAGGTGATGCAGTACCCGTCCCACGGGTAGAGGCCCAGCGGGTCCGTCTCGTTGAGCGGGTCGCCGTTGACGTAGTTGTAGGCGCTTTGGGTGATGGCGTTGGCGGGGTCGCGAGTGAGGAATTGTGTGGTGGTGGGGTCGTAGTAGCGGCCGCGGAGGTAGGTGAAGCCGGTTTCGCGGTCGCGATATTCGCCGTCATATGCGAACGATGTTTGGGTTGTACCGCTGCTGGCAGTCGGGTTGCCGTGGGGGTCGGTGCTCTGGGTAGCGACGACGGTGCCAGATTGGCTTGTGAGCGCGCGCGTAGAACCTTGTTGGTCGTGATGGAAGTAGACGGTGCCGGCGTTGTTGATTTGTTCGAGGGGGAGGCCTCCGGGCCCGTAGATGTATTGGTTCGTGCCGTCGGAAGCGAGGAGCGGGGGTCCTTGGGCGGTGTCCCAGGTGTAGGGGTTGGTTGTGCCGGTGACGGTTTTGCTGGTGCGTAGCCCGCTGCCGTCGTAGGTGTAGGCGGCGACGGTCGGTGTGGCGTTGGTGCCGTTGCGGTAGTGGCGGCCAATCGTGGCCGGGTCGAGCGCGGTGGCATAGAGGGCGGCTTCGTCGATGGTGCCGTTGAGGTAGTTGCCGAGCGCGGCGCGTTTGAGCGCACCGAGCGCGGTGGTGTTCAACGAGATGGTGCCGAGGGTCGCGGTGGCGGTGCCGTCGGGTTGTCCGTCGACGTAGAGCTTGAAGCTGGTGCCGTTGCGGACACCGACGACGTGATGCCAGGCACCGTCGTTGACGGTCTTGGCGCCGATGATGGTGGCATCGACGTTGGCGTTGTCGCGCACGAAGAACCGGGCTTTGGTCCCGGTCGAATCGAGCGAGATACCGGCCAACGGCGTGTTCGACGTCGTGGACGCTTCGCTCACGATCCACGGCGCGTTGGCGGTGGTGGTTGTCTTGACCCACCCTTCCGTCGTGAACGTGGACGATTCTCCGACTGACAGGTCACCGGCATTCACATAGCCGGTCGTGCCGTTGAAGGTGACGGCTTTGTTGGTGTCGCTGGTGAGCGCGCCGGTGACGTTGAGGGTGAAGCCACCGGTGAAGGTGCCGGGGTGTGTGTTGGGTGAGGCGTCGGCGGCGGTGGTGCCTGAGGTTTCGCCGAGCCGCCAGTATGCGGTGGGCGCGTTCGCGGTCGCGGTACCGGCGTAGTTGGATTTGCCGGACTGGTAGTGGCTGTTGACTTCTGCGACGCTGAGGCTGCGGGGGTAGAGGGCGGCTTCGTCGATGGTGCCGTTGAGGTAGTTGCCGAGCGCGGCGCGTTTGAGCGCACCGAGCGCGGTGGTGTTCAACGAGATCGTGCCGAGGGTCGCGGTGACGGTGCCGTCGGGTTGTCCGTCGACGTAGAGCTTGAAGCTGGTGCCGTTGCGGACACCGACGACGTGATGCCAGGCACCGTCGTTGACGGTCTTGGCGCCGATGATGGTGGCATCGACGTTGGCGTTGTCGCGCACGAAGAACCGGGCTTTGGTCCCGGTCGAATCGAGCGAGATACCGGCCAACGGCGTGTTCGACGTCGTGGACGCTTCGCTCACGATCCAAGGCGCGTTCGCGGTGGTGGTTGTCTTGACCCACCCTTCCGTCGTGAACGTGGACGATTCTCCGACCGATAGGTCACCGACATTCACATAACCGGACGTGCCGTTGAACGTCGCGGCGGTATTGGCATCGGTCGTCAGCGCGGACGTGGCACCCCATGTCGTGCCGGTCGTCGTGCCGGTGTGCGCGTTGCCGGAGCTATCGCTGGCGGTCGTGCCGCTCGGTTCGCCGAGTCTCCAGTAGCCGATCGGGTTGGAGGAGAGTACGGCGGTGCGGTATTCGGCGCCGCGCAGTTCGCTGAGTCGGTTGGCTTGGTCGTAGGTGTAGTTGACGGTCGGGTTGCCCGTTGGTGGGGTCATGGCGCTGCGGTTGCCGCGCCCCTCATAGGTATAGGTCGTCGCACCGGATGGTGGACTGGCGCACGCAGCAGTCGTCGTCGCGGTCCAACACAGCTGGTTGGCGCTGTCGTATGCGAGTTTGGTGCCGGCCGGGGTGCCGGTGAGGTTGTCGGCGCTGTCGTAGGTGTAGTTGGCACCGTTCAAGCTCTGAAGTTGATTCAGTGACGTGTAGGTGTAGGTCTGGTTCGCTTGGCCGACCCCGGTCGGGTTCGCTGCCGTGATCTGGCCGTTGTCGTCGCGGGTGTAGCCGAACGTCGCGAACGGCGAGTTCGGCGTCGCGGTCGGGGCGTCGCTGATGCTCGCGAGTTGTTCGGCGCCGTCGGGGTTGTGGGTGGCGGTGGTGCCGTTGGGATACACCTGGCTGGTCAGGAACGAGTCCGCGTTGTAGTTGAACGTGGTCTGGTTCGTGTTCCAGTCGGTGATCGTGTGTAGACGGTTGGCGTCGTCATAGCCGCGGCTGACGGTGCCGGTGGTTCCGGGGTAGACGATCGAGGTGAGGTTGCTGTTCAGGTCATAGCCGTAGGACATCGTTTGGCCGGCGCCGTCGGTGTGCGCGGTGACGCGGTGCAGCGAGTCCCGCGTCCAGGTCGACGTGCCGGTGCCGTCGGTGAGTGAAGTTCGTTGCCCGTCGGGGTCGTAGATGACGTTCGAAATGTTCGGTGTGACACCGTCGGAGTACACAACTGAGGTCAGCTCGTTCGCGACGTCGTAGCTCGAGGTGGTGCAGCCGGTCTTGGGTACGGCGTTGCAGTTCCCGCCCGGATCTTGTTTGGTAAGTAGGTTTCCAGCAAGGTCGTAGCCGTATGAGGTCGTGCGGTTGTTGGGATCGGTCACCGAACTCAGGCGCCCGAGCGGGTCGTAGGTGTAGATCGTGGCATGGTTCTGGGCGTCGTATTGGGTATGGAGCGTGCCGTCGGGCCAGTAGTCGTAGCTCATCACCGTCGTGTCGGGTCGCGTGATGGATTGCATTTGGCCGGCGGCGTCGTAGCCATATTGCGTGAGGTGAAGTTTCGGGTCTTTGAAGGTCTTGAGGTTGCCGTTCAGGTCATAGGTGCTGACGGTTTGGTGTCCGAGCGGATCAGTCACTGTCAACGGCGCGTTGACGGCGTCGTAGGTGAAATATGTGGTGTGCGCGGCCGGTGGCGTGGTCGTGCACGTCACGCCAGCGGCAACACCCGATGGGCTGATCTGCGCGGTCATGCGGCCGAGCGCGTCGAAGCAGCTCGTGGTCTGGTTGCCGAGCGGATCAGTCGCCGCATTCAAGTTCCCGGAGCCGTCGTAACTGAAGGTCGAGGTCTTGTTCCGAGGGTCGGTGATCGACGTCACGTCATCGGGATGAGCGACGTTGTCGCGGTGGAAGGCGGAGGTTCTGGTGCCGCAACTGGTCGTTCCGTCCGCGAGTACACATGGCGTCGAGATTTGCGTGAGGTCACCGCGGCTGTCGTAGCTGTAGGTCGTCGTGTAGTTCGCCGCGACCTTGCCGGGAGTGTTGCCAATCGCATCAGTGACGGTCAGCGGCTCATTCATGCTGTTGAACGTCGCCGTGCTCAGCCGACCGAGCGCCGGGTCCCGGCTGCTGGTCAGGTTGCCTTGCGCGTCGTAGGTGTACAGCGTTGTGTGCTGGTTCGGATTGGTGATCGCGGTCGGCAACAACGTGCTCGGGTCGTAGGAGTATGTCGTGGTCGCGGCGCTCGAGGTGCCGTACCCGACGATGACGGCGGTCTTTTGCCCGTAGGTGTATTGGTCTTGGACCTGGTTGCCTTTCGGGTCGGTGATCGTGACCGTGCCGTTCTCGTTCGCGTCCAGCGCGTACGCGAACGTGGTCTGGCGGGAGAGTTGGTCGGTCTGCGAGTCAACCTGCCCTTGCGCGTTGTAGTGGTTCGTGACCGGGTGTTGCTGATTCACCGGAAGGCTCTGCTGGTTCGGATCCAGCATCGTCAACAGCAGATGCGCGCTGTCGTAGGTGAAGGACCAGACGCCGCCGTTCGGTTCCGTCGCCGTCGCCAGGTTGCCGGCGCCGTCGTAGGTGAAGGCGACCGCGTGGCTCGACTGATCGGTCACCGAACTGATCTGACCACTCGCGTCATACAGGAAGGTGAGCGCCCGGCCTTGCGGATCGGTGACCGCGGTGAGCCGGCCACTCGTCCACGTCAGGGACAGCGTGTTCCCGTTCAGGTCCGACTGGGTTGCCAACCGTCCCTGCGTATCAAAGCCAAAGATCTGCCGTCCGCCTGCTCGTTTGAACGTCCACGTGCTGTCACCGTTGTGCACGAGCGTGGCGAAGACCCGAGGTGCGGCGGGCACCCAGTTCGATCCCGATTGATTGAACGTGACCTGCGCGCCGTTCTCTTGCGTCACCGTCGCGACGGTGCCTGCAACGGTGACGTTCATCATGTACGGATGGCTCCACCCGAAACCCAACGGACCGGACTGCGACGCGAAGACTGAGTCGTAAGTGTGCGAAAAGTTCAATGACGGTCCGCGCCCAGGGAACGCGAAGTCGCTAAAGGTGTGCCAGAACGCCCCATCGGGCGTGTTGATCGGCCACGAGCCCTCACGGGTCTGATGTCCGACGCACCGCTCGGCCGTGTTGCACCCGGCTGCTCGCTCGGCTTTCGTCAATAGTCCGCCGACTGGTGGTAGCGGCTGGCCGATGACAGCCCAACCATCACCGAAGCTTCCGCCGCCGAGGAGCAAGACGTTCGATGCCAGGCTGCCCGCGTGACCGGAACCGCCACCGCCCCCTGAGGGTGACGCATCGCCGATGTGGCCGGGACAGGAGTAGCCCGCCGCACCGCCCCCGCCGCCGAACCAGCCGCCACCGCCTGCGCCCGCCCGAGCGATGGCGTCTCCTCCTCGATCGGCGACGCCGGGGCTGGCGGCGCCGGTACCGGGGCCGGTCTGGGTACCGCCGCCACCTCCGGGCCACTGACAGACGCCGTTGCCGTTATCGCCAGCGACGCCAGCGTCGCCCCCGCCCGCGCCGCCTCGTGCCGGCCCGAGTGTCGATCCGCCGCCGCCTCCACCACCGACGAGCATGCGATCGGCGAGTAGCCGGCCCCCGACGCGGATGTCGGTCGCGCCGCCTCCGCCGCCGCCCGCGGGAGGACCGGTCGAGCTGCCGCCGCCGTTGTATCCGCCTAAGCCGTTGCTGGCTGTCGCGCCGACGACGACTGTGATCGGTGTCCCGGCCGCCGCGCTGACGTTGGCCAGAGCAACGCCGGCCCCTCCGCCCAGCTCACCAGATGCGCCCGCGAGCACGACCCCGACGGAGGTTTTCCCCGAAGGCACCACATAGGTCTGCGGTCCGCCCGTCACATTGAACCTCGTCTCCGGGTTCGGCAACGTGACGATCACGCCTTCGGTCGCGCCGGAGTCGACGCGGGCGTAGCCGTCGCCGAGCCGGTAGCCCTGCCAGGTCTGCACATTCGTGGCGCCCGGTGTCGTGTAGCTCGAACCGCCGCCACCACCAGCGGACGGCGAATTACAGACCGCGCCACCACCACCGCCATACCAGCCACCACCACCGGCGCCGCCGAGATGCTGCGAGTCGCCACCGCGCCCAAACGTCCCCACGAATGCGCCGTTGCCGCCAGCCGCGCCGCCCGCTGACGCGGTCCCGCCACCCCCGCCGTTACACCCGGCGGCCTTGCCCGGGTCGCCCGTTTCACCAACGACACCACCCGAGCCACCCGCCGCGGTCCACACGCCCAGCCACGAGCCACCACCCGCGCCCGCGACCACGACCCGATCTTGGAGCGCCCACCCGCCGATGCGGACGTCGGTCGCGCCGCCGCCACCACCATGGCCCGGGTCGGGAGGCGATGGGCTCGACGATGCGCCCCCGTTGTATCCGCCCTGGACGTTGGTTCCCTTCCCGCCGACGACCAACAGCAACGGTTGCCCGAGCGCGGTTGGAATGGTTGCGCGCACGCGCGCGCCCAGGCCGGCGAACACGCCGTCGCCTTCGCCGCCATACACATCGACATCCGCGCTGACGCCGGTGGCCAAGTACACCTGCGGCGAAGACGTCGTCGAGAACTCGTGCGGCTGCGCCGGCGGCGTCGGATCGGTCCAACCTCCAGCCGGCCAAGAGATCGTCACCTTGCCGTTCCCGAGATTCCAGCCCTGCCACATCTGCACGCCGGTCGCGCCAGCGGTGGTGTTGCTGGATCCGGCGCCGCCACCGGTGTTGCAACTCGGTGAACCTCCGCCGCCGCCGTAGAAGCCTCCGCCTCCGCCGCCTGCGAATCCGGTTGCGGTGCCGCCCGTACCGAGACTTCCCGCGGTGGCGCCCGAGCCCGCGGCCGCGCCGCCCGCGCTCTGGGTTGCGCCGCCGCCGCCCGACCCGCACGTGTTGCCGCCGCCTGCTTCACCTGTTGTTACGCCGCCCGAACCGCCGTACTGCGCCGAACCCGGATCGCCATCTTTCGAGCCGCCACCGCCTGCCGCGGTTGCGACGCGGTTCGTTAACGCACTTCCGCCCTGACGGATGTCGGACGCGCCCGCACCACCACGACCGTTCGTTCCACCGGTACCGCCACCGTTGAAACCCGCCGACGTACTGCCCGCGCCACCGACGTAAATCTGCAGCGTCTCGCCCGCGGTTACCGGAAGCGTCGCGCGCACGCGCGCGCCGAGCCCACCGAACGTTCCGCCGCCCTGTCCGCCCAACAGCTCGACGTCAATCGACGTGATCCCCGTCGGCACCTGCCACGACTGCGACGCGCCGGTATACGTAAACACCGCAGAGCTCGCCGCGCTTGCGCTTGGCGCGATGCCTACAACGACACCCGCAACGAGAACCGCGACAACACCCAACGTTCCGAAGTAGCGCCCCGCTCGCATATGTGCCCCCCGGCTCGTCGTCGGCGCGGGACAATATGACGCGACGCGACCGCTGTCGACGACAACTTCGAAAACAATTCGCGAACGCGTGAAGTAGAAACCGCATCGACCTCGGACCGCGCGCACAAACTGACCCATGCCGCGCTAGCAGCGCGCGGCTGTTGTGATTGCGTAGTGATACGGAGACACTCTTCGCTTCAAGTATCGGCGGAACAACGGACGACGCATTCCTGCGGACGAGCGAGATCACAGAAATGATCACGGACTGCGCGGTGCCATCCCCACACGACAGACGCGGTAGACCCGTGGAACGGCTCTGACAAGGCACAGGGCGACTCATCGGACGCGGTAGACGCTTCCCGACGCCCTGCAAAACCTTTTACGCGGGTTCGATTCCCGCCGCCGCCTCCATCGAAGTCCGACGAGCTCGGCTGTACTTCACGTCAATGACTGCCATGTGCTGCGCCGCGGTTCGCGCGCATACGCTGATCGGAACGTTCTTGACTTGTGGGGGAAGTCGGTGCGACGGGCAGGATCATTCATTGTCACGTTCTGTCTGCTCGCGCTGACGACGAGCGGCATGGCCATCGCCACCGCGGCCGAGGCGTCACCGGTGTCGCCACCACCGTCGAAGGCCGTCACGAAGACGGCAACCCCGAAGGTGGCGGCCGAGCTTCCGCCACGTGTCGTACGGCCGACGCGCGCGCCGATCGGTTCGAAGCTCGCGATGCTGGCGTCGCCCAACGAGTTCACCTCGGAACCATCGCCGGGGCCGTTCGACCCGACGCTCGACGTGCTCGTCGTGATCTTCCAGTTCCCGGATCGCGACCCGTTCCCTTATACGCACAGCCAGGTGCAGTCTTCGATGGATACGTTCAACAGCTGGTTGGACGAAGTCTCGTACGGGCGCAAGCACATCGCGACCACCATCGTGGACGCCGCGTCGCCCTATAACAGTTGCACGGGCAGGAACATTGTCCTCGATGCGTTCGCGGCCGCCGATCCGCTCGTCGACTACACGCGTTACGACACCTTCTTCGTGCTGACGACCGACGGGTGCACCGGCGCGGCGGGCTCGGTCGGCACGAACGACGAGTGGCAATCGCCCGATGGCCCGGGCGGCATCGTGCACATGGGCTGGGCCGAGAACAACGTGGCGAGCCCCGAGGCGATCTGGCGCATTGCGGGCCACGAGCTCGGCCACAACATGGGCCTCGGGCACGCCGATTTCCTCGACTGCGGCAGCGAGGCGCTCAAGGTCAGCGAGCTTCCGGGCTCGCCGCAAACCCCGAATCCCGGCGGCTGCTCATGGGGTGAATACGGCGACATCTTCGACCGGATGGGTTCGTATTGGACGTCGGGTCACTACGACGCGCCCCACAAGTACCAACTCGGCTTCTTCACCGACACGCAGCGATTGCAAGATGTGACCGCGCCCGGGACCTACACCATCGACGTGCTCGAGACTGCGAGCCCGGGCACGAAGGCGTTGCGGATTCCGCGCCGCACCGGCCCGAACGGCCCCGAGAAGCTGTGGGTCGAGTATCGCCAGCCGATCGGCGTCGACGGCGAGATGGACCCGACCAAGCTCGACGGCGTGCTCGTGCACATCGACAACATGATTCCCGTCCGGCCGCGCGACACGTTGATCGTCGACGGGAGCCCGTCGGCGGCCGCCGGTTCGGGCGATCCTGCGATCGAGCTGAACCGCACGATCTTCGATCCGGTGTCGAACTGGTCGATCACACTCGTCGGTCGCACCGCGACGACCGCGACCGTCCGCATCGAACAAGGCCGCCCGCTCGCGTGCGCCGCCACCCCGGCGCAGCGGCCGGTCGACCGCGACGTTCTCTTCACGATGTCGGGCGGGGTTGCGCCGTTCACGTGGTCGGCGCCGGGCGGCACACCCTTCTCGGGTTCCGGCACGTCGTTCGTCACCCGCTACAGCACGACCGGCACACACACGGTCACGGTGTCGTCGCCAACGTCGGTCGCGCCCGGCACGTGCACGGTCACGTCGTTGCCAATCCCGACGACCGGGACGCTGCAAGTGAGTCGGACGACGTCCGCGGGACAGCCGTTCGTCGCAACTCAGGCCAACGTCGACGCCGCGGTCGGCCAACCGGGCACATCCTCTGCGCAGCCGGCATTCTTCACGAACCTGAATCCGGGAACCCACGCTGCGAACGCGACCGCCGTCAACGGTCACACGATGCAGGTCGGCCAGTGCGAGTACGAGGACGGGTTCCCCGAATGCACGGTGCCGTCGTTCTCTAACGCGACGTGTAGTGCAGGGAACTGCGCGTTCGATGCCGACGTGCGCGCCGGGTTCGTGCGCAAGGTCGAGTTCCGACCGCCGTTGACTTGTGGGCCGGTCGAGCAGACAACGAACACGAACCTGCCGGTCTCGTTCGAGGTCTCGGGTGGCACCGGACCGTATACATGGAGCGCGCCGGCTGGCGCACCGTCTTCGGGTGCGGGCTCGACGTTCACGACGCGCTGATTCGACCGGCGGAACCAAGACGGTGACCGTGTCGTCGCCCGACATTCCGGTGACCGCGCAGTGCACGGTCAATGCCGTCGCGCCAACCACTGGTGAGGTGTGGATCTCGCGCACGACGATCTTCGGTGGGGTGCAGGGCGCGAGCGCAGCCCTCGACCACCCGGTCACGCAGCCGCCGACCGTCGGCTTCGAGCCCGCGTTCTTCACCAGCGTGAGCCCGGGCACGCACAGCGCCAACGCCACCGCGCTGGCCGACTACTCCGTGCAGGTCGGGCAATGCCAATTCTCGTTCGGCGGCAACGGCTGCAACGTCACTTCGTTCACGACCGCGACCTGCACGAACCGCAACTGCGCGTTGAACGTTGCGGTGTCCGCGGGCGTCGTACGCAAGGTCGTGTTCCTCTACACGCAGGTCCCGCTCAGCTGCACACCCGCGTCGCAAACCGTGGCGATGTACCAAGACGTCGGCGTCTCCGCGGTGGGTGGGGCCGATCCCATGGCGTGGTCGGCGCCCGGCGGTGCGCCGTCGAGCGGGACAGGGCGGAACTTCCTCACGAGATATGCGACTCCCGGCGTCAAGACGATCACCGTCACCAGCGTCGAAGATGAAAGCGCGCAGTGCACCGTCAACGTCGCCGCCCCGACGACCGGCGATCTGTGGATCACACGCACCGCCGCGCCGGGCCTGTCCATCGACGGCACGGTTGCCAACATCGACGCGTCCGTGACGCAACCGGGCGCGCTCTCCTACAACCCGGCCTACTTCGTGACTCGTCCTCCCGGGACGCACAGTGCCAACGCGTCTGCGCTCGCGGGTTACGTCGTCGAGGTTGGGCAATGCGACTTCGGAAACGGCATTGCCAACTGCAACGTGACGTCGTTCGCGCCGGCGAATTGCGCGAACGGCAATTGCGCGCTCGATGTGCCGGTTCTGGCCGGGCGAGTGCGCAAGGTCGAATTCCGGTACACCCGTTTGGGTTGGTCGGGTTGGCGTGCTGATGGCGGATCCGTCGCGGGGATCCCGGCCGCCGTCGCGGTCGGACCCGGGAGCTACGAGGTGTTCGCGCGTGGGAGTGACAACACGCTGCAGCATTGCACGATGATCTCCGAACAACCGTGCTCGTGGGAGAACCTCGGCGGAGCAATCGCGGGCGATCCTGCCGTCGTTAGCGGGTCGGGTGGCCGGCTCGACGTGTTCGCGCGCGGCACCGACAATCTCTTGAAGCACCGTGCCTGGACCGGTTCGGCCTGGACGGCGTGGGAGACCGTGGGCAAGGACAAGATCCAAGGCACCCCGACCGCGGTACGACCCAGCCCCAACTTGCTCGATGTCTACTGGCGCAAGTCGTCGAGCTCGTTGCGCCACGCGACCTTCGACGGGTCGAAGTGGTCGACGGTCAAGAGTCTTGGATCGGGGATGCGATCCGACCCGGTGGCCGTTTCGTGGGGAGGCGGACGCGTCGACGTGTTCTGGCGGGGGACAAAGGACAAGCTGCGGCACCGCGCGTTCGACCAAGGCCGGTGGCGCAGCGTCGAGACCCTTGCCAAGAACGATGCAGGTACACCCGCGGGTCGCGTCATGGGGCCCGGGGCGGCTCGACGTCGCATGGCGAGGAGCCGACGGCGCGCTCTACGCGATTGCCTACGCGACCACGTGGAGCGCGGTCGTGAACCTCGGCGGCAGCGTGACCGGCGACCCGTCGATCGTGAGCACCGGCGTCAACCGGCTCGACGTGTTCGCACGGAAGGCTGACAACACGGTCACTCACGCGGCATACGCGGGTGCTTGGTCGTTGACGTTCGAGTCGCTGGGCGGCAGCGCTACCGTCGGCCCCGTCGCGGCGTCTGCGAGTGCCGGCGAGATCGCACTCTTCGCACAACGGAATGACAACACGCTGGCCGTCAATTTCCTCCAGGAGTGACGATCGACGAATCGGGCTATGGGATCCAGCTGCGGTCTTCGTGGCAGCGGAACTGCACGGCCTGCGTCGCGTCCACCGAATTGATCCGGGTGATCGTCTCGCACTTCGTGCCGTGCCGGAACGGGCCGCCACCTTGCGACAGCACCACCAAGCCCACCGCGATCACGAAAATCCAGATCCACATGGCGCGGAACCGGTGATGGCGCTTCGCGCGCCGTTCGGGACCGGTCTCGTGGTACCAGTTCGGTCGGTCGGACATCCCACCCCCCGGTTGCGATGTCGTGCCGGACTGTACAAGGGAACGCGTCGATTGCGCATCTGCGCGACGCCGTCGTTAGTGCACGACGTCACCGGTGAGCGTTCCGCTTATGGGGCCACCGAACATGTCTTGGACGCAGCACCACACGTCGGCCAGGTGGATCGTTCCCGTTGCGTGCTTGAAGCCGGCGGTGCAGGTGACCGTGAGCGTGAAATCGATGGGCACCGGGAACCCGCTTGGTTGGCACGAGCCTGGACCCGCGAATGACACGATCCCGTTGACGTTGCCCGCCAGGACCGCACCCTTGGGCGTGGTGAGCGAGAACTGTGCTCGGTACGTGTAGTCGGAAGTGGTTCGGAACTCGATGCAGCCGACGAGATGGAAGGTGCCCGTTTCGCCCTTCGCGGTCGTGTAGGTGCCGTCAAAGATCTGTTGCACGAAGGAACAGCGAGGGATGTCGAACCCGAAGATGCTTCCGCCAGTGAACGGGCCGCTGACGCGTCGGTTGATCGACGGCGGCGCCGCGCCCGCGGTGTGGGCTCCCGCGAGTCCAATGAGCAGGCGACCAGAACGAGTGCGAGCAATCGCCGCACGAGTGCCTCCTAGTGCCGGACGTCGCCAGCGAGGACACCGCTGATGGGGCCGCCCGAACCAATGGCCTGCGGGCACCAGACACCCACGAGATGTATCGAGCCGCTCGCCCGTTTGAAGCCGGCGGTGCCGTGCGTCACCGTGAGCGTGAAGTCGAGGGGTCCCGGACTCTCATTCGGTGCGCACGGGTTGCTCGTCGGCTCGCCGGAGAGCACGGTCCCCGTGACGGTGCCGGTGAGGACCGCACCCTTCGGCGTCGTGAGCGTGAACGTGCCCGTGTACTCGAACCCGGTCGGTCCGATGTCGACACAGCCGTCGAGGTGGAACGATCCCGACGTTCCCTTCGCGATGGTGTACGTCGCGTCGTGCAACTGATGCACGAATGAACATCCCGCCGTCGTGAACTCGTAGTGGGTTGCACCGGCAAAGGGTCCGCT
The DNA here is from genome assembly GCA_963837155.1 of uncultured Actinomycetes bacterium. Taxonomy (GTDB): domain Bacteria; phylum Actinomycetota; class Acidimicrobiia; order IMCC26256; family PALSA-610; genus DASQHW01. The sequence goes on from CAWIMB010000002.1 coordinate 1,409,618, forward strand.
GATCCTCCGGTTGATGGACCTCGGTGCCGCACCTACGGGATGCGCACCGGCGAGAACAAGGAGGCCGACCGCGAGCACAAGCACGAGCACCCTGCGCATGCTGCGAGCCTTTCAGCGGCCATCCTTCGCGTCAACGTCTGGTCAACTTTGTGCGCGCTCAAGAACTGCTGACGACAACCGATGAGTCCCGGTCCCAGCCTTCTGCCGAAAGTAGACACTTCATGACGCGCTCACGACTCGGATTGGCACTCGCGCTCGTGTTCATTGCGTGCTCGGCGGCCTGCTCGAGCAGCGCGGGCGCCACGGTCAAGGACTTCTGCGCGTCGATCAAGAAGTTTCAATCGCAAACCGCGGACGAGAGTACCGGCGACAAAGAGATCGTCACGATGTTCGATGAGATCGCGTCCAACTCGCCGTCGGACGTCAAGCCCGCGGTCAGGACGATCCGCGACTCGATCAACGACGTCGCGGACGACCCGCAGCAGAGCGAGAAACTGAAAGCCAACAAGGACTTCGTCGCAGCCGAAGCGTGCGTGCGGACCTACACCAAGGACAAGTGCAACATCGACCTCGACGCGTGATCAGGCGCCGGGTGTTGCGATCGGGCGCTGCCCGAACACGCCGGCGCGCCGCTCTTCGTCGACTGCTTCGCCGAACGGATCCGGCGCGGTATAGACGGCCGCCGTGTTCCGACGCTTCTGCACCATGTACACCACGCACACGATGACGCCAACCGTCGCGAGTAGCACGAGGGGTCGCGGCGGCCCACGCCGAGAACTCTTCCGCGACTTCTTCGCCTGCTTGACTTGCTTGGCCGCCTTCTTGAGCTCCTTCGCGCGCCTTCCGGCGGAGCTGCTGCACGACCTCGACGTCCTTCACCAGCTCGGACAGATCCTCGAGCGCGGTTCCGGCCGCATCTTTTGCCTGACCGACCGCGTGCTCGACGGCGGCCTTGGTGATGACGTTCTTGGCGGTACTGGTCATGAGCGCGGTTTTACCCGGTGCGCGCTCGTGACGAAACGGTCAGGCTGACACCATGGCGCTGGCCCGGCGCAGCGCCCGGTACAGCACGCCGGAATCCCCGAGGCGGTGCCGGAGCTGCCGTTCCAGCCCGGCGATCGGGTACAGGTTCTGCGGCGCGCGCGCGTCCTTGTGTGGTTCGGACGCGAACGGCCCGAGGGCGGCGGTGACCCGGTCGGCCAGATCCGCGACGGCCTCCACCGGGAGCGCGCCGGTTGCCTCGCAGCGCACGATCCCCGCCCACGGACCGCCCTGCGGACCGGGCAGGCGCACGTACCACGAGTAGCGGCTGAACGGCTGGGCGTCGACGCGGAATACCGGCGTGCGGTCGCCGTGCTGCAACGACCCGACGATCCGGTCGAGGTCGGGCGGGAGGTAGCGCACGTGATGCGTCTTCACGATCCCGACCGCGTCCGGCACGTGCGCGCGCTTGCGCAGCGGGCCGTCGAGCAGGAGCAGCTCGTCGCCACGCCGGCGCGCCTGTTCCGCAATACGCACCTCGGCGTCGGCCATGTCGGAGTGCACGGCGTACATGAGCGACTCGGGGGTGGCGTCGTCGGTGCGATGGGCGACGAAGCGGCCGGCGCTCGTCTCGACATCAGCCATCCGCGCCGCGGGGGAGTAGAGGCCGCGGCCGACTTCCACATCGACGATCTCGGCGCGACCGTCGCAGCGCACCGCGCCCGCCGCGTACGACGCGAAGATCCCGGCCTCGGCTGAGAAGCCGATCGGCCCGGGGTCTTCGATCCACGTGCGCGCTTCCAGACGCCGCACGCCGTCGACGAACACGATCGCGTCCGGGACGGGGGTGTCAGGGGGCGGTGTGCGGGGCGCCCACGCCGCCGGCGCGCACTCAACGTCGATGACGACCGGGGCCTCCGAGGCCTGCATCTCGGTGTCGAGCGATGCGCCGTACGCGGGATCCCAGGGATCGACAGTGAACCGCACAGCGGTCAGGTCTCCTCACGGGTGACGGTGCCGTCGTGCACACGGAAGCGCACGGGGACCCGTTCGGCGAGGGCGGGCACGTGCGTGACGAGGCCGACGACGCGGCCGCTCGTCGCGAGCGACTCGATCGTCGTCGCCACCGCGTCGAGCGTGTCGGCATCGAGGCTGCCGAAGCCCTCGTCGCAGAAGATTGCGTCGAGCTTGGCGCCGCCCGCGGCCGAGAGCTCGGCCAGCTGGTCGGAGAGGGCGAGTGCCAGCGCCAGCGACGCCTGGAACGTCTCGCCCCCGGAGAGCGTCCGCACCGATCGGGTCTCGTCGGCGTTGCCGTGGTCGACGACGACGAACTCCTCGTCGCTGCTGTACCGCAACGAGTAGCGGCCCTGGGTCAGTGAGAACAGCGTGCGAGACGCGGCATCAACGAGCACGGCCAGCGCCTCGGCGAGCACCCACTTCTCGAACCGGTCGGACTTCAGCAGCTCGCCGAGCGTGTGCGCGACGCGCTGCTCCACCCGGGCCGCGTCCACTTCCTCGCGCAGCTTCCCGGCCCGTTCGAGCGATTCCTCGATGCGACGCAGTTCGTGGCGGGCCGCGGTGCCGTGCTCGAACACTTCGTCGCGCACGGCGCCGAGGTTCGTGGTCTTCGCGCCCAGGCCCATTGTTCGCGCCCGTTCGATGAGGCCGGCGACGCGGGCCGCGCGCGCCGCCTCGAGCGCGTCTCGTTCTCGGCGAATCGTTGCCGCGGTCGACTGCTGCACGTCTGCCTCACCTGTGGCCCACGCCGCGAGTGCATGCCACCCGGCCGCGAGGTCATCGGTCGGCGGTGGCGGCTCGCAACCACCGCGCAACAGCTGATCGCGGCGCTCGGCGTACGCCGTGCGCGCCTCGGCCGCCCGTTGCTCGGCCTCGACGAGTTGCTCGGCGGCGCGCGCCTCGGCCACGCGTGCCTGCTTGTCGGCTGTACGCGCCGCGGTGAGCTGTTGCTGCGCGGCGTCGAACCGCACGAGCGCGGCGACGACGTCGGTCGCATCAGGATGCGAAACGACCGCGGTGTGCAGCTCGGCCCGCCGGCCGGCGAGCTGGGCGTGCTTCGCCTCCGCCCCCGCGTGCAGCTTGGCGAGCTCGGCGTGCGCACCCTCGGCCTGTTCCAGCATCGTGCGCGCTTCGGCCAGCGCCTGCTCGGCCTTGGTGATCGCCGCCGGCCGCCGCCGCTTCGGGACCTCGCGTACCACCGTCGTGCACACCGGACACGGCTCGCCCGCCACGAGGTGGGCGCGGAGCTCATGCGCCGCGTGCGCCGCGGTCGCGTCTTCGACCGCCGCCTGCTGATCGGTGACGTGGGTGCGCGCCCGGGCAACGAGGTCGCCCGCACGCTGTTCCTCGCCAGCGAGGCGCGTGACCTCCGCCGCCGCAGCGGCGAGGGTCGCGTCGAGATCGCCGAGCGCGACGTGCGCGTCATGGGCCCGGGCCAGCTCGTCGCGTTCCCCGAGCGCTTCGCAGGCCGCTTCCGCGTCACCAAGCGCCTCCGCGGCCTTGATGCTCTTCACCCGAGCACGGTCGCGCGCCGCGGACGCGCCGGTGAGCTCCCGGCCGAGGGCGTCGACAGGTTCGGGCACGACGACGCCGGCGAGCAGGGTCGCGAGCGCATCGGCGGCGCGTGCAGTCGCGTCCACGGCGTCGCGCGCCTGCGTGTCGCGTTCGTCGTCGGGTCGGGCTTCGTCGACGGCGCGACAGAGGTCGAGCAGCTGCTCGACTCGAGCGGCGGCCTGCTCGCGCGCGTCGTCAGTGGCGAAAGCGAGCTCCTCGAGCTGACGTTCATGGAGCTCGACGGCCCGGGCCGCATCCTTGGCGGCCTCGCGCGCACGCTGGCCGATGCGTTGGTAGACGCCGAGGTCGAGCAGGCGGGTCAACAGCTCCCGCCGCTTGGCGGGCTCGTCGTGCAGGAACTTCGCGAACTCGCCCTGCGGCAGCACGACGCACTTGGTGAAGTGCGCGAACGGCAGCCCGAGCAATTGCTCGACCGCGGTCTTCATCTCGCGGGCGCCCGAAGCGAGCACCTCGGTGCCGCCCACGATGTCGCGTTCGAGGATCGCGTCGGCCTTGCCCTTGCCGAGCCGCACCACGCGGGTGGCGTGATAGCGCACTCCGGCCACGTCGAACGTCAACGACACCTTGGCTTCGCGGCCGCCGACGCTGACCGCCCGGCCGACGAGCCGCTCGTCGCCGTAGCGGGGGATGCTCCCGTACAACGCGAAGCAGAGCGCGTCGATGATCGTCGACTTGCCCGCACCCGTCGGGCCCACCATCGCGAAGTAGTCGACGTCGTCGAAGTCGAGGTCGACGGGCGCGCGGAACACACCGAACCCCTCGACGTGCAGGCGCACGGGACGCATCAGGGCACCTCGGCGAGCACGTCGTCGTGCAGGCGCTCGAACAGGTGCAGGACGCGCGCGTCCTCGACGCCCTCGACCGTGAGGTACTCGGCGAACAGATCGTGCGCACTGCGCCCGCGCCGCGCCGTCAACTCCGGTGCAGCATCCGCCGCGACCGGTCGGTCGACCCGCACGTCGACCGCGCGCGGCAACAACGCGCGCACCTCATCGGCGAGCCCGGCCCGGGCCGGCTCGCGCACGACGACCCGCAGCCACGCGTCACCGGTGTCGCCGGCCGCGGCGCGCAGCTCGTCGATCGTGCCGGTCAGCGTGCGCAGCGTCCAACCACTGTGCAGTTGATGCTTGTTGACACGCGCCGGTACGCCGGGCGCGGTCTCGACGACGAGCGCGTGCTTGGCGTCGAGCTCCTCACCGAAATCGACTTGGACCGGCGAACCTGCGTACCACGCCGGCACGGGCGCGTCGATGCGCTGCGCCCGATGCAAATGCCCGAGCGCGATGTAGTTCGCACCCGTGGGGAAGTGCACGGCTTCGACGCCGTATTCGTTCGCGATCTGCGCGTCGCGTTCGCCACCACCGAGCCGGCCACCGGGCACGAAACAATGGGCGGCCAGGAGGTTCACGGCATCGGGCCGGAACGAGCGACTCAACGCGTCGATCAGCAGGCGCATGCGCTCCGCGTATCGGCCGACGGCCTGGGCGCCGTCGAGCTCGAGCAGCTGCTCGGTCTTCACCGCGAACCGTTGCGACACGAACGGCACCAGCGCGGACACCACGGGCTCGCCCGCCGCCGTCTCCCACTCGACGACGCCGCCCTGATCGGCCCGGGCCGCGTGCCCGAGCAGCGTAATGCCGGCTGCCGCAAACAGCGGTGACCACGCATCGAACGCGTGCTGGTTGTCGTGGTTGCCGCCGATCACGACGACGCGCGCGCCGGTGGCGCGCAGCGCGAGCAACGCGTCCCACACCACGCGCTGGGCGTCGGGCGGCGGTGCCGCCGACTCGAACAGATCGCCGGTGACGAGCACGCAGTCGACCTGTTCGCTCGCGGCGAGCTCGGCGATCTCGGCGAGCACGGCGCGGTGCTCGTCCAGACGCGAGATGCCGCGCAGCATCTTGCCGACGTGCCAGTCGGAGGTGTGCAGGATCCGCACCGGCGCTCAGCTCTCGCCGGGCAGACCGGCGTACGGATCGTCGGGCACCGCGGCCGCGCCGGTGGCGCTCGGGTTCGCACCGCGTTCGGCGGGCCGGGTCGCCCACGCCGGGAACGGGAACTCGGCGACGAGCGGCACCGGGATCTCGGGCTGGCTCACGAACATCGTGCCCGGCTTGGCGATCGTTGCGCGCTTCTGATGGCTCGGCGGCAAGAACCCGTACTCGGCGCACGCGGCTTCCGCGGCATCGAGACGACCGACGACTCGGATCGACGAGTTGGAGATGATCCGCCGTTCGACCTCGCTCGCGGTCTGTTGGGCGCCGACCAGCACGATGCCGAGCGAACGCCCACGCTCGGCGACGTCGAGCAGGATCTCCTTGATCGGGGAGTCACCGTCGCGCGGCGCGTACTTGTTGAGCTCGTCGAGCACGACGAACAGCAACGGCTTGGCGCTGCCGGTCTGCTCCTTGCGTTCGAACGCGGTTCGCAAGGTCACGCCCACGACGAATCGCTTGGCGCGGTCGGGCAGGTTGTGGAGATCGACGACGGTGAGTTCCGCGTCGTCGGTGTCGATGCGATGTTGATCGCGTTCGGCGACGTCGGCGCGCACGAGCCGGTCGAGCGCGCGTTGGGACGACAAGAACCGGCGCACGAACACGTTGATCGTGCCCATGCCCGTTGCGGGGCCCGCCCACTCGCGCCGTTCGAGCTCGTCGTCGCTCTGCACCTTGGCGACGACGAAGTCCACGAGATCGCGGTAGGTACGCAGCGTGCGGTCGCCCACGCGCCAGGCGCCATCGGGCGCGGGCTCGCCTTCGCGCCGCAGGGCCGCCGTCACGTTGTGCACGACCATCGTGTACTGCTGGCGGTCGTCTTCGGCGTCCGCGAACGCGAACGGCAACAGCTCCTCGGTGACGAAGTCGGCGAGCGTCCAGTAGAACGCGTGGATGCCCTGGGTGCGGGTCGCGACGTCGGGGCGGGCGTTCACGTCACCCTTGCGGGCGGGCGCGAACACCGACACCGACTTGAACGCGCCCGGCATGAGGCCGAGCTCGCGGTACTTGTCGCGGTCGGTATCGGACAGCATCGTGTTGTCATGGTCGAGGAACAAGAGATCCTCGCCCTTCACGTTGAACACCAACGCACGCGTGTTCAACGCGTCCTCGCCGAGCGCGCCCGAGTTGAACAGCGAGTACAACAAGAACGTGGCGTACGTCGTCTTGGTCGCGACGCCCGAGATCCCCGAGATGTTGACGTGGGCGCCACGCGTACCGTCGAGGAACTCGAGGTTGGCGTACAACGGACGGCCGTCGCGGCCGAGACCGATCGGCAACTTGTGCGGCATCCGGTCGAAGTACAGGGCTTCGTCACGCTCCTGGCCCGCGGCCCGACGCACCTCGCTCCCCGGGCGGGGCGGCACGAAGATCTCGGGCTCGACCCGAGTGGTGAGGACTTCGGCGGCCTCGACCGCGCCCGCGGGGAGCACACCGTCTTCGATGAGGAAGACGTCGGAGTCGAAGCGGGCGCCTTCGTGACGGGCGCGGACCTGGGTGACGACACCGGACAGCCGGACCGGCTCGTCGTGCCCGGGCAGCTGCCGGTCGCAGACCACGACGTCGTCCAGCTGGAGGTATTGGTCGGGCCCGATCGCGACCCAATACGCGAGCGGGGTGGCGTCGTCGGTGCCCAGAACCCGCCCCACAGGCCCCGGACCAGCACCTTCGGGGGGCGCCACAGGAGTCGCTTCAGATGGTCGATCAGGCGTCGATTTCACTGGTGCGACGGTACTGGGGGGGTGAGACACTTTCGGTGGATGCGTGCGCCTGCGGGCTGCGCACGGGCAGCAGGAGCGGGCCATGCGGGGCAAACGGTTCGGGCTGGTGGCGCTGGTGCTCGCGCTCGCGGCGTGTGGGTCGAGCGGGTCGAGCAAGACGAGCGCCACGTCCGCCGGGGCCGGAAGCGCCGCGGTACTCCGAGGACTGGTCGCGGTCGGGTCCGCCAAGCAGACGGTGCCCGCCGATCTCGCGTTCGTCGTCGTCGAGCCCGACAGCAACGGCAGCTCGTTCAGCTTCCCGGGGTCGTCGGTGCCTCACGCCACGCCCAGCCGCGCCGACCTGCTCGCCAAGCTCCCGCGCTCGGCCTTCCCGAGACCGCGTTACACATGGACGGAGGTACGGGGTCGTCGTTCGGGAGCGACGGAGAGACGCGGGTCAGCGTCGAGGTGCCGGTCGCCAAGTTGCCCAAGATCGCGACCGACGTGTCGAAAGCGATCGACGCCGTTTTTGGAACGACGGACGTCGCTGGGCTCCGCTTTGCGGTCGAGGACTGCGTTGGCACTCTCTCAACGGCGCGCGCGGACGCCGTGAAGGATGCGCGCGGTCACGCCGAAGCGCTCGCACGAGCCGCCGACGTCGACCTCGGCGATTTGCGCGACGTCAGCGAAGGCCCGAGCGATCCGATCAGTGCGGCGTACTTCGCGGCGTTGGGCACCGGCCAACCGTGCGGACGTTCCGCCGTGGAGGACCTGTCGATCTTCACGAGCTACGAGGCGCCGCCCCAAGCGCTCGACGCCAAGCCCGAAGTCGAGTTGACGTTCTCGGTGTCGGCGACCTTTGGCCTGCCCGACACCGCTGATCGCACGCTCACGGCCACCGGTTCCGGAGAGGCGAGCGGCAAAGCCGACCGGGCCGAGATCGTCGTGGCACCGTCGCCGTTCGGCCAGGAATCGTTCGGCACACCGACCGGTCCGCAATCATTCAGCACCGAGGACCGCGACCGGATCACCAGCGCGGTGACGGCGCTCGGCGTGCCCAAGGACGCACTCGAGATCGAGACGCAGGCTGGGCACTTGCTCTATGTGAGCGCGCAGGTCTCGGTCGACGTGCTGCACAAGAACGGCACCAAGATCGTCGACGCCGTGAAGGACGTCGCGGGCGCGGAGTCAGCGTCGGGCGTGTTGTTCATGTCGTCGGCGTGTCACGACCTCGTCGCGCAGGCCCAGGCGCAGCGCGATTACCGACGCCGACAAGCGACTGACCGCCTTGGCGAAGGCGGCCAAGGTGAAGAGCGGCGCGCTCGTCGGGCTTTCGGAGCCACAGGGCAGCGTCACTCCGTTTGCCGAGCCGACCGACCCGTGCGACATCGACCTCGACTCGCTGCCCTTCAGCGGAGGAATCGCCGCGATCCTCAACGGCAACACCTCCGGGACCGGTGTGCCGAAGCTCGAAACGATTGATGCCGAGCCCCAGGTCACCCAGCGCGCCTCGGTGACCGAGGTGCGAGCGATCAAGGGCTAACCGCGGACGAACGCGTCGACCGCGCGCCGCCGCGCCGCGGGACGAGATCCGGGACGGCGCATTAGCGGAAGGGGGGCGGGCCCCCCTTCCGGCATCCCCCCAACGCGCGGGCGTGTGACGTCGGGACCGGGGCGGCAAAGCCGCCCCTGACGCGGCAGCCTGTGTCGTGTGACGTGCGTGGTGAACATCAACGATGTCCTCGACGGTCATGTCGCGTTGGAGATCGAGTGCGTCGATCGGCTCTATCTCAACGCGTATGTCCCGATCCTGCAGGTGGGCGGGCAGGTGAAGCGCTTCTTGGAGCAGCATCTCGGCAACCCTGTCCCGTCGCCGGTGATCATCGAACGGATCGGCAACCGGTTCCGCCGCAACGTGAAAGCGTTCGCCCAGACCAACGGCATCCCGATCCTGGCGTTGAAGAAACCGGACCGGTCCCGTTGGGATGATCGCAAACTCGATCACGTTCGCCCCTATCTGGAACGTGCCGAGCGCGACGGCCGATTCGGGGTGGTCGCGATCGTCACCGCGCAAGAGTTCCAGTGGGTGTTCAGCGCGACGAAACGCGTCGGTGCCGGCGGTGGGATCTGGTTCGATTACACGAAGACCGAACGGCGGGTCGGCACCTACTACTTCTACGTGCTCGACCCCGATTTCGGTGCCGGGTTCATCAAGATCTGCACCTACTTTCCCTATCCGGCGAAGGTCTGGGTGAACGGCCACGAATGGGCCAAACGTCAAGCCGAACATGAAGGGATCTCGTTCAGCGCGTTGGCGAACGGGTTCGCGGCCTGCGCCGACCGCGCCGGCCTGCAGGCGATCTGCGACCGGTTCGGTCCTGACGATGTGCAGGCGTTCTTCGACCGGTGGACACGTGTGATCCCGACGCCGTTCACTGCCACGGATCGCCGCGCCGGCTACTGGTGGGAGTTGTCGATGCGCCAAGTCGAGGTATCGCGCACGCTCGTGTTCGACGATCCTCGGCGGGCCCGCGGGTTCTTCGAAGCGCTCGTCACCGACAACATCGGCGTCGGACGTCCCGAAGCCGTCGCGGTCGTGTTCGCCCGCCAAGTCCGCAAGACCACCAAGGAACCGTTCGTCACCCGCGTGTTCACACCCGGCACCGAAGTCAAGATGGACTTCCGCTACAAGCACTCACGTGTCAAGCAATACCTCAAAGAAGGCAAAGCACTGCGGATCGAGACCGTGATCAACAAGCCATCCGACCTCGGCGTCCTCGCCCGCCTCGAACACCTGCCCGAACTCGTCGCCAAGGCCCGCGCCGTCAACCATCGCCTGCTTATCATCGAGCGTGCCGGTCAGGGCTGTGCCATCGGCTCTGCGCTCTTCGAGCGCATCCACCAGCCCTACATAAGAGAGGGCCAACGAACCGGAGCCTTGCGCTTCGGGGACTCACGCGCCATGGCCCTGACCGGTGCACTCTGCTGTGTCGTCCACGCCGTCACCGGCTTCACCAACCGAAGCCTTCGCGGGCTCGTCGCCGGACTCCTCGGCACCGACTACACCACGAACCAAATGACCTACTACCTCCGACGCCTCCGCGTCCACGGGCTCATCGAACGCATCCCCCACACCAACACCTACACCGTCACACCCGAAGGCATCAGAGTCGCCGTCTTCTACACCAAGATCCACAGCCGACTCCTACGACCCCTCATCGCCGCCGGCAACCAACCACCCGCACCACCCGAACTCCGACACGCCCTGGCGACCATCGACCGCACCATCGCCAACTACGTCCACCACGCCCGCCTCACCCCAGCCGCATAAAACTTGCCGAGATGCTCAAAGTTCCAACCCCACAGCAGGGCTAGCGTGCGCGCCCAAGGTGGTCGAGCTGCGGGGCTCGACGACGAATCATCGAACCCATGACCACTTCGATCACCTCCGAGCCGATCGCGATCGACATCGCGCCGCACGTCGTGAGTCGCTCCACGGTGGATCTGCCGGTCCTCTTCTTCTACGAAGCGGTCGGGCTCGCGGCCGCGGTGATGTTCTGGGCGATCCACTACAACCTCGTCGACGACGCCTACATCACGCTCGGCTACGCGAAGCAGCTCGCGTTCCACGGCAACTGGGGCATGGTGCCCGGCTCGTCGGCGAACTCGGCGACATCGCCGCTCAACGTGATGTTGCTTGCGGCCGGCACGTTCCTAACGCGCCGTCCGTTCCTCGCGCTGGGCATCGTGTACGTGGCGTCGTACACGGTCCTCGCGTGGACCCTCGCTCGCGCCGCGCGCGCGTTGCGGCTCCCGCTGACGTCGGCGGTGCTCGCGGTCGCGCTCGTGTTCCTCAATCCGTGGGTGCTGTCGTCAACCGGTCTCGAATCCGTCGTGTACGCCGCGTTGCTCGCGTCGCTGTTGTGCTGTGCCGTCGAGGCCCGACCGGTGTTGTTCGCGATCGTCGCCGGCGTTGGTCTCCTCTGCCGGCTCGACATGATTGTCTTCATCGTCCCGCTCGTGCTGTGGGTGCCGGCACTCCGCCGCAACATCCTGCGCACGACCGGCATCGTGGCCGCGATCTCACTGCCGTGGTTCGTGCTGCGCTGGTTCATCGCCGGCTCGGCGATTCCCGACACGTTCGTCATCAAGACGCTGCAGCACCGCTTCGGCGACATCACGTTCGCCAACGGGCCGTTCCGCTATACGTCGGGTTCGAGCGAAGCCGCCCGCTGGGCATTCCTTCCCGTCCTCGTCGGAGGGATCGCACTCGTCGCGTGGCTGCTCTACAGCGTGATCTTCGAGCACGGTCTCGAGCGGCGTCTGTATCCCATCCCGGCGCTCGGCATAGGCGGCTTCGCGTACTACACGGTGTACGCGTTCCTGAAGGTGCCGCCGTACCACTGGTACTACTGCCCGGTGATGATCGCGGCGGCGATCGTGTTGGGATTCGTCGCCGGTGACGTCGTGCGACGTCTGCGACGCGTTCGCCGCTATCGGCAGTGGGCCTTCGCATGCTTCGTGCCGCTCGTCGTGTTGGTGGGTGCACAAGCACTGGTGATCAAGCACCACGGGTTGCCGTGGCGGTACGCCGCGCTCTTCCACACGAACTGGGCCGAGCCTGACTACTACCGGGTCATGGGACGCGAGCTGCACGCGATCGTCGGCGACAAGACGGTGACGTCTCCCGGCGAGCTCGGCGCGCTCGCGTTCTATTGCAACTGCAACGTCGTCGACTCGTTCTCGGATCAGCGATACGCCACGCCGCTCATCGACGATCGCATCGACGAGGCCGGGCCCGTGCTGCGGTGGCTGCTCAATCTCAACTACTACAACCTCGACACCGCGAAGGCGCCGCCGGCTGCCTACGACCTGGTCTACGGCAGCGGCTGGGTGCACGCTCCGAATACCTGGAACGTCTGGTCGTCCTGGAAGGGATACGGGCACTTCACGCTCGTACCGGGCTGAGCGCGCGGGGCCGCGGGCCGCCCCCCAGCAGGGAATAGGGGCTTCTCCGGATTCCGGCGGTTCCGCCGTCAAGGCACGCTCAGGGCATGCCGACGGACCTCCTTGTGCCCCGCCCCATCCTCGTCGTCATCGGGCCGTCGGCCAGCGGGAAGTCCAGCGTCGTCCGGGAGCTCGCCCGGCGAGAGATCCTGCCGCGTGCACCCCACCTGGACGACGCGGCCGCGGGCGCGCCGACGAGCACGACGGCGAGATCGAACACCACTTCGTGAGCGACACGGAGTTCGACGCGCGCGACGCCGACAACTTCTTCCTCGGCACGGTGACGTTGCCGGGATTGCCGTATCGCTATGCGTTGCCGCGCCTCGAACTGACCGACGACGGACCGGTCGACACGATCATGGCGCGCGCGCCGTTCGTCGACGCGTTGCGGCAGTACTTCCCGTACCAAGTCGTGTACCAAATCGAAGACACGCCTCAACACGCGAAGGCTCGTCTGCTCGAGCGCGGGTGTGACCCGTCCGAGCTCGTGGCACGCCTCGGCTGTTACGCCGAGGAAGCGCGTGCCGGTCGCGCCCTTGCGCAACGCGTGTTCATCAACGACGCCTCGCTCGACGATCTGGTCGACGCGGTCACCAAGAAGCTGCAGACCGACGCCGCGACCGTCCGTACCACAGGAAGGTGAATGCCCGTGAGTGATCCCACTCCGCCGCCGCTTCCGGGGATGCCCGGTTGGCAACCGCCCGAGGAGAAGCCGTGGAAGCCTGCGCTGCTCGGCTTCGCCCTTGCCATCGGATTGGTTGTCGGAGGGCTCCTCCTGGCCGCGTTCGCGGTGTCGGTGGTGGTCAGCGCCTTCGGCAACTTCAAGCTGTTCCCGAACAAGTGAGGGAGACCATGCGAAGCCGTATCCGCCTCGTCATCGTGCTCGCCCGGCCCGCCGTCGTCATGCTCGTCGCGCTTTTCACCGCGGTCGGGCTCGCGCAAGCCGGCCACGCGAACGACGCCGGCCTGCTCGCCAAGGCGTTGCTCGCAGTCTTCGGATGCCTCCTGTTCGCAGTCGCCGTCAACGACATCGCCGACGAGCGCATCGATCGCGTGAACTTGCCGGCCGATACCCGCCGGCCGTTGGTCTCGGGGAGCAGCACGCGCCGCGAGATGATCGTCGTCGCATGCACCTCGGCGGTGCTCGCGCTCGCCGCGAGCGCGCTGCTCAACTGGCCGGCGCCGCTCGTCGTGCTCGCCGGGCTCGGGTTCACCGCGGCCTATTCGTTGCGTCCGGTGCGGATCGCCGAGCGGGGCGTGGTCGCGCCGATGCTGCTGCCCGCCGGTTACGTGGCGGTGCCGTACCTCCTCGGCATCCTCGCGGTGCGCGGCTCGCTGCACCTCGGCGACGTCCTCCTGCTCGCCGGGCTCTACGCGGGATTCATCGGCCGCATCCTCTTGAAGGACTTCCGTGACGTGCGCGGTGACGCGCTGTTCGGCAAGCGCACGTTCTTGGTGCGTCACGGCCGCCGGGCGACGTGTGCATTGAGCGCCGTCTTCCTCGTGCTCGGCGTCGCGGTCCTGCCGTTCGTGCGTGACCTGTCGCTCGCGCTCGGCCTCGTCTATCTCGCGTTCCTCGGCGTCACGCTGGGCCTCCTGCGGGCGCTCGCTCGCTCGACCAATCCGCGGCGCGACGAGGCGTTGATCGCGGCGATCGCGATCATCGGCCGGGGCATGCTCGTGACGCTCTACACGCACTTCGCGATGGCGACGGCTCACTGGTCGCTCGCGATGTCCTCGGCGATGACCGCTGCCCTCGGCGGGGTCGTCCTGTGGTCGGCGCACGAGATGGCCCGGCGCGGGCCCCAGACGACCACCACCGTGCCCGAGGCGTGGGCACGGAAGCCGCAAGATGTTGCGGAACTCGTGACCACACCGACGTAGCGCCGATTTTTTTGGCGGAGGATGTCGAGAATTCGGGGGCTGCTCCGTCCCAGGGTGTATCCAGCCGGCAGGGCCGGCGTCACCCAGGAGAACACCATGGCGAAGTATCTGTTGCTCAAGCACTACCGAGGCGCACCGGCGGCGGTAAACAACATCCCGATGGACCAGTGGAAGCCCGACGAGGTCGAGGCCCACATCAAGTTCATGAATGACTTCGCAGCTCGGCTCGAGAGCAGCGGTGAGTTCATCGACGGACAGGCGCTGTCGCCCGACGGCATGTGGGTCCGCTCCGACGGCGAGGGGCGGCCGCCGGTGACCGACGGCCCGTTCGCCGAGACGAAGGACTTGATCGCGGGCTGGATGATCATCGACGTCGACAGCTACGAGCGCGCGATCGAGCTTGCCGCTGAGCTGTCGGCCGCGCCGGGGGCCGGTGGCGAACCGATCCACGAATGGCTCGAAGTCCGACCCTTCATGGGCGCGCCCTCCACCTTCACGCACTGACCGTGGATGACGTCGAGCTCCGCGAGCTCGTTCCACGGGTCTTGAGCGTCCTCGTCCGTCGCGGTGCAGAGTTCGCGACGGCCGAGGACGCCGTGCAAGAGGCGCTCATCCGGGCGCATTCCGTGTGGGGAGACGAGTCGCCCGCCGACCCCACGGGCTGGCTCATCACCGTCGCGTGGCGAGCCTTCCTCGACATGACGCGTTCAGACGCCGCACGCCGCGACCGAGAGCTGCGATTCGACACCGAACCGCCCGCCGGGGCGATCCCGAGCGCCGACGACACGCTGCGCCTCTACTTCCTGTGCGCGCATCCCGACCTGACGTCGTCGTCGGCGGTTGCGTTGACCCTCCGAGCCGTGGGTGGCCTCACGACGCGGCAGATCGCGCAGGCCTACCTCGTGCCCGAGGCCACCATGGCGCAGCGCATCAGCCGGGCCAAGCGCACGGTCAGTGAGGCCGGTGTCGCCGACTCCGTTGATGGGCGGCCCGGCGACGTGCGGACGGTGATGCGGGTGCTGTACCTCGTCTTCAACGAGGGCTATTCCGGCGACGTCGATCTCGCGGCCGAGGCGATCCGGCTGACCCGGCAGCTGGCTGCCTTGGTGGACGACCCCGAGGTCCACGGGTTGCTCGCGCTGATGCTCCTGCACCATGCCCGCCGTCGCAGCCGCACCCGACCGGACGGAAGCATCGTGCCGCTCGCCGAGCAGGACCGCAGCCAGTGGGACACCGGGCTCATCGCCGAGGGCGTCGCCATCGCCCACGCGGCGCTCGCGCGCGATCAGCTCGGCGAATACCAGGCGCAAGCGGCGATCGCCGCGCTCCATGCCGACGCGCCGCGTGTCGAGGAGACCGACTGGGTCCAGATCGTGGAGTGGTACGACGAGCTCCTCCGGTTCGCCGACACTCCGATCGTCCGGCTCAACCGTGCGGTCGCAGTCGGCGAGGCCGACGGCGCGCCCGCAGGGCTGGCGGCCCTGGCCTCGGTCGACGAACACGTCCCGCGGCGCGAAGCGGTCGCCGCGTACCTTCACGAGAAGAACGGCGATCTCGAGCTCGCGGCCCGCCTTTATGCCAACGCAGCTCGCAACGCACCCAACCTCGCAGAACGCGACCATCAGACCGCGCCAAGCCGCGCGACTCAACCAGCACCTGCAACACCACAGCTGACCTCGGCGCGAGGCGAACGCTGGACACCGAAGCGGCCGTCCTCTAGGATTTAGAACACGTTCTAAAAACGTGTTTGCTTCCGCTCTCGACCGGAGGGTCCGCGCCCATGGAATTCGGCCTCTTCCTCGGCGGCTTCGTCCACAAAGACGTGGCGGCCGCCAACCCGAACGCCGAGCACGACCGCCTCATGAGCGAGGTGGGACTGTGCGAGGTCGCCGACCAGCACCACTGGAAGTACGCGTGGTTCACCGAACACCACTTCCTCAAGGAGTACTCGCACATCTCGGCGAACGAGACATTGATGGCGTGGGTGCTCGCGCGGACGGAACGGCTGCACGCAGCGTCGGGCATCATCAACATCACGCCGCCGGTGAACCACCCCGCGCGCGTCGCCGAGCGAGTGGCGATGATGGATCACGTGTCGAACGGCCGGTTCGAGTTCGGCACCGGGCGCGGGTCGTCCACCACCGAGATGGGCGGCTTCGGGATCACCGACCCCGAAGACACGCGTGGATGTACGACGAGGCGATCCGCGAGATCGTGCGCATGTGGCGCGACGAGCCGTATTCGCATAACGGCAAGTACTTTTCGATGCCCGAGCGCAACGTGATCCCGAAGCCCTACGTGAAGCCGCACCCGCCGCTCTGGGTCGCGGCCGGCAACCCCGAAACGTTCGAAAAGGCAGCGCGTATGGGGCTCGGTGTCATCTGCTTCACCGGCGGCACGCCCGAGAAGATGGCGCCGCTCGTGGAGACCTACAAGAAGCACATCGTGAACTGCGAGCCGGTCGGCGAATACGTGAACGACAACATCGCGATCACGACGAGCTTCATGTGCCTCGAAGATCGCGACGAGGCGCGCAACCTCATGGCGCACTCCGGCAACGGCCGCCAGCAGACGCTGATCTTCCACTACCTCGATACCTTCCCGAAGCCGCCGTTCGTGCCCGATTGGCCGCAGGAGATTCCCGACCCCTCACCCGAGCAGATCGAGAAGGGCTTCCAGTCGGGCGCCGCGATCGTCGGCACGCCCGACGAGTGCGCCCAGGGGATCGAGCGCTGGAACAGCATCGGGGTCGACCAGCTGATCATGGGGCCGTCGGGCAGCACCTACGGCCACGACGTGCTCGAGCGCACGGTGAAGCTGTTCGGCGACGAGGTCATCCCCCGGTTCGACACCGATCCCGAGCACTCGACGTCCCGGTACCGGGCCCAGGCGGCCGCCCGGAAGTAGCCCCCGACGGGGGGTGACGGTTCGCCCGATTTGTCCTACAATCTGCCAGGTGATGGATGAACTCAATCATCCCGACCTGACGGGCGTCGGCGCCGAGATGCGGGCCGAGTGGCGTGCCGAGCAGGAGGACGCGACCGTGGACGCGGCTGCCCAGTGGCGGCACGGCCGCACGATGGAGGACTGGCTGGGCGAGCGCATGCACGCCGGCGACCGGGTGGCGGTGATCGTCGGCGACCAGCGCTTCGCCGGGTACGTCGAGGAGACCAGCGACGACCTGCTCGCGATCCGGGCCGCGTACGGCCGGGTGGACGTGCACCTCGTCCCCGGGTTGCCGATCTTCGTCGAGATCTACGACCACGCGACCTCGGGCGGCAGCCGGGCCCGCAGCCGGCGCACGTTCCGCGATGCACTGCTCGAGCGCGACGGCCGCGACGACCAGTCGATCGGTTGCTTCCACGACTTTGAGGGCCTCGACGGGACCGTCTACGTCGGCAAGGACTTCGTCTCGGTCGTCGCCAAGCTCGGCGCCGAGACCGTGGTGCCGCTGCAGTCCGTCGTGTGGGCCGCGGCCCGCCGCTCGTAGCCGTCAGTTGACGTCGGTCAGCTTGGCGCTGATCTCCCACAAGCGCGCGGCCGCGTCGTCGTCGCGCGCGGGTGGCTCGGGGGCCGTGGCCTTGCACTTCACGAAGTACTGGCCGTTGATGCCCTCGACATCTGGTGATGTCGCGACGTACACCTGCGTGACCGCGCCCTGTTGTTCGGAGATCTGGAACGGCCGGGTGAGTGGCATGCCGATGTTGCCCCACCAGCCGAGGTCGCCTTCCTTGCCGAACTTGCTGGCGACGAACCCGGGGTGGACGCAGTTCGACGTCACCGGGATGTCGTCCCATCGCTTGGCGAGCTCACGCGTGAACAAGATATTCATCAGCTTGGTCTCGTAATACACCTTGAGCCCGCGGTAGCGGCGCCGTTCCCACTCGAGGTCGTCGAAGTCGAGGCCATGCTTGGCGCCCTTGTGCGCGTCCGACGCGACGTTGACAACGCGGGCCGGCGCGCTCTGCACCAACGTGTCGCGCAGAAGGTTCGTCAACAGGAAGTGCGAGAGGTGATTGACCTGGAACTGCGACTCGTGGCCGTCTTCGGTGAGGATCCGCTTGGCGAGCACGCCGCCCGCATTGTTGATGAGCATGTCGAGGCGGTCGTGCGTGTTCGTGAATGCATCGACGAACGCGTGCACGCTTGCGAATGACGCCAGGTCGAGCGGCATCGTCTCGGCGCGGTCACCGGCACTCGTGCGCTCCTGCACTTCCTTCACCGCCGCGGCTGCCTTCGACGGGTTGCGCGCCGCGATGACGACGTGTGCGCCCATGCGCGCGAGCTCCACGGCCGTCTCCTTGCCGATACCGCTGTTGCCGCCGGTGATCACGGCGACCTTGCCGTCGAGCTCTGCCACGGGGACGGAGGTTACGACGACACGCGCACCGCGCTCAGGCGTCGGCCCGATCTTCGGATGACGGCGAACGGTCGTGGCCGGGTTGGTCGGCGACCCACTGGATCAGCTCGTCACGCAAGAAGCGGATCTCCCGACCGCCGGGGAAGCGGTGGGCGGGGACGCGGTCTTCGCGCACCATCCGCCGCAAGTACTCGACGTGCACGTGCAGCATCTCGGCGGCCATGGCCGTGGTGAGGATTTCGGGGTAGTTCGAGCCGTTTGCAGCATTCGGCTCCGGCATATCGGACGTTGCGCCCACGCCGGGGCACGCTAGCCGCGCGGTGCGACAACGTCACATGGTTCTCCGCAGCCCTAGACAAGAATTGGCAGAACATTCCGCTTGTCGAGACAACCCGTCGGTGATTCGATTCCCGCTCCGGGGGGCCTGAGACGACTGCCGTGGGGGGCAGGCCTTGGGAATCGCGCAACCAGCGCTCCGTGGACGCACTCGTCGAGCGCTCGCGACGCGCCTGTCGTCGGGCCATGTCGTCATGCTGCTGGCGGGCGCGCTCGGCGTGTTGCTGACGCTGAGCGTGCTGCGCGCGGCGGACGACACCCAGCCGGTGCTCGTCGCGGCCAAGGACCTGTCGCCCGGCACGGTCGTCGCCGACGGCGACGTTCGGGTCGCCAACGTGCACGTCGACGGAAGTGTGCTTGCGACGCTCTTCGCCGGCACCGACGTCGCCACGCTGCGCGGACAAGTCGTGACCAACACGATTCACGAGGGCGCGCTCGTCCCACGGGGAGATGTGCGGGCGCTCGACGCGCACGCGGCGACGCGCGTGATGAGCTTTCCGCTGCCGCGCGCGGGCCGTCGGGGGCAAGCTCGCCAGTGGGGATCGTGTCGACGTCGTCGCGGTCGAGCGCAATACCGCGCGCTCTGGGTACGTGCTCGCGGACGCCGAGGTCATCGCCGTCGAGAGTCGGAGCGGCGGCCCGCTCGCGGGCGCGTCGGACGAGGTCACGGTTTCCCTCGTTGTCGACGCGGAAAGTGCGCCGCGGCTTGCGGCTGCACTCGACGCCGGAACCGTCACGCTCGTGCGAGCGACGGGTGCCGCCCCACTGCCGGACGCTCCACCCTTCACGCCCACGGAGAAAACCGGATGAGCGAACCGGAAGTGGCGTTGGCCTTCACCGCCGACCCCTGGGTCGAGGAGTTGCACCGCCATCTCTCCGACCACGGCGGCGCGCGCGTGCGCAGCGTCGTGGTCGAGCCGGGGATCCTGCTCGAAGAGTCCTATGACGTCCTCGTCGTGGGCCACCGATGGCCGCCGCTGACGCGTGCGCTCGTCGGCGACCTCCATGCTCGCGGGCGTGCAGTGCTGGGTGTGCACGACCGCGAGGAACCCGCAAGCCGCAAGCACCTGCTCGCGTTGGGTGTCGACTCGATCGTCGAGTCCGACGCCGGACCTGATGGCTTCGTCCGCGCAATCATCACGACCGCGGGGCACCGGCAGGAGCACCCCGTCGACTCGGCGGATCTCCCTGACCTCCGGGTCGGCCGGCTCGTTGTCGTTGGAGGTGCGCCTGGAGTCGGCCGTACCGAAGTCGCGATCGAGCTCGCGGTTGCGTGTGCGCGAGACCATTCCGTCGCACTGGTTGACGCCGACGATGTCGCGCCTGCGATCGCGCAACGTCTCCATCTGCCGATTGAACCGAATCTGCGGACCGCGATCGACGCCGTCGAGCACGGCCGGGGTGAACTCGACGCCTGCGTGATCGCAGACCGCCGTTGGGCGTTCTCGATCATTCCCGGCGTGCCGAATCCGGGTGCCTGGGCCCAGGTGCGTCCCGGCGAAGTCGTCCGCGTGATCGACCGCGTGGCGGATGCCGTGGACCTCGTCATTGCCGACGGTGCGGGTTCGCTCGAGGACGTCGGGGGCTCAGCGAGCCGAGGGCGCTTTGCGACCGGGCGCGCGTTGGTTGCCGAAGCGGACGTGCTCGTCGCAGTCTGCGATGCCTCGCCCCATGGGATCACGCGCTTGCTCGCCTGGGCAGTTGAGGCGCGCGGTCTTGCCGCGCAGGCGCCGATGATCGTCGTGGTCAATCGGGCTCCGGGCGCGCGCTTCCAGCGCGGCGAGCTCTACGAAGAGATCACGACGAGTCTCGGCGCCAATGAAGTCGTCTTCACGCCGTGGGAAACGCGTGTGGGCGACGCCGCGTGGAACGGCACAACCGTTGGCGGTTGCGCATTCACGCGTGCAATTGCCGCGGTCGCCGCGCTCGATTCCCACGTTGCCGCGACGTGTGTCCGACCCGTCGGTCTTGGATGTGGCCTCGTGAATACACGGACCGACGCCTATGACGTCATTCGCCGTGACGCGCTCGCTGGTGTTGAACGCCGGCGACTCGCTCCGGACCGTCAACTCGGCGACGTTCGCGCCGAGATCGAGCGTGCTGTCGACGACTATCAACGACGGGCGCGCATGGGTGACGAAGTCCCGCTCGGCGATCCGCGCGCCATGGTGCACCGAGTTCTGCGGTCGATCACCGAGCTGGGGCCGCTGAGCGAGCTCCTTGCGCGTCGTGACGTCGAGGAGATCTTCGTTGAAGGCGCGCGCGTGACGTACCTCGACGCCGAAGGTCGTCTGCGCGGTCTTGCCGAGCCCACGACCGAGGAAGAGAACCGCCAGATCCTCGACCGACTGCTCGCGGCAACCGAGCGACAACTCAACGCCAAGCATCCCATCGTGCAGGCGCGGGTCCTGGACGGCACGGCGCGTCTCACGGCGGCGATCTCGCCGATCGCCGACCGCTTGTCCGCAACTGTGCGCCGGTACACGGTGCGCGACGTCACGCTCGAAGCTCTCGTCGCGCGTGAAGCGCTCAGCGAGGAAGCGGCTGCATTCCTCTGGGCGGTCATGCAGCTCCGGAGCCGAATCACGATCTCGGGGGAGCCCGGCGCGGGCAAGACGACGCTTGGTGCTGCGCTCTTGTCCGCGGTGCCCGCCGCGCACTGCGTGCGGAGTTGCGAGGAGATCCGCGAGCTCGCGGTGCCGCTCTTGCACGGCAGCTACTACGAGGTGCGCCCGCCCGGCCTCGACGGCACGGGTGAGATTTCGCTGCGCGACCTCGTCAAGTTCGTGCTCGCCATGAGGCCCGATCGCATCGTGGTCGGGGAGGTGCGAGGGGCGGAGGCCTTCGAGCTCACGCGCGCGGTCAACGCCGGGTGCGGGTTCCTTTGCACGATCCACGCGAATACTGCGCGCGATGCAGTGAATGCGTTGGTGAACGCGGCGCTGATGGCGGGCGAAAACGTGAGTGAGCGCATCGTGCGCAAGATCTTCGTCGAGGCGCTCGATCTCGTCGTGCACGTTGACCGCGACGATCTCGTCCGCGGTGAAGGACGAGTGCGGCGCCAGGTCACCGAGATCACCGCGGTTGTGCCGAGCCTCTCTGACGGCGAGACCTGCGAACCCATCTTCGTGCGCGAGGGTCTCGGTTCGCCGCTCGAGTGGACAGGCGCGCTGCCGCCGCGGCTCGAGCAGCGACTCGATCGCGGGCTGCCACGAGGCTTGCTTGTGCGCAAGCTCATCGAGCGCGGGCGGATCCCGGCATGAAGGTCTTCGGGGCACTCTGTGTCGGCGCGTTCTGCGCGCTCTTGGCTGGCGCGTTGATGGGGACGTTGCCGGAGTTCCGCATCTGGAGCCGGCGTGCGCGACCGGCACATGAGTCGCGCCGCTTGCGTTCGGGCGCTTGGTTGCAACAGGCCGGCGTCGGCCTCACGTCGACGCGCTTTTGGACAGGCAGCGTGTGTGCCGGGCTGCTGGCCCTGCTGCTGCTCACGGCGTTGACGGGCTCCGTCTTTGTCGCGCTCGTGCCGGCGGTGGCGGTGTCGCTCCTGCCCCGCGCCTACTTCGCCCGCCGGCGCCGGCTTCGCATGCGCGAGCTGCAGGCGGCATGGCCCGATGGACTCCGAGACCTCGTCGCGTCGATCTCGGCCGGACGCTCGCTCACGCAGGCGGTCAGCGCGCTGGCAACACACGGTCCACTCCCGCTGCGAGCCGCATTCGCACGGTTCCCCGAGCTCGCACGCGTCCTCGGCACTGGTCCGGCATTGGAGATCGTCAAGGAGGAGCTCGCAGATCCGACGAGCGATCGCGTCATCGAGGTTCTCCTGCTCGCGCACGAACGCGGTGGGTCGATCGTTCGGAGCATTCTCGAAGATCTCGTCGACGCGACGACGCGCGACTTGAAGCTGCTCGACGAGCTCGAGACCGAGGGCCTCGAGATGCGCATCAACGCCCGAGCCGTCGTCGTGTTGCCCTGGCTCGTTCTCGTCGCGCTCACGGTACGTCCCGGACCGTTCCGCGACTTCTACCGCTCCAGTGGCGGCGTCGTGACCCTCGTTCTTGCGGGTCTGCTCACGGCGCTGGGTGTCTTCGCGCTCGGACGTCTGGGGCGGGAGCCGGCCGAGGAGCGCGTCTTCGGCCCGAAGGTGGTCCGGTGAGCGCGCTGCCGCTCATCGCGGCCGGGGCGGTTGGCACCGGGCTCGCGGGTCTCGCGGCCGTCTGCCTTCCGCCGACGCGCCGGTTGGCGCCACGCGTGCGGCCGTACGCGGTCGTCGCTCGTACTGCGCTCGGCCACGCACCGGAGGCCGCGCCCGACAACGCCGGCCGTTCGCCCACTTCGACCGCCACACTCCCGCGCCTCTTCGGTCCGGTGGTTCTCGCCGCGTTCCGCCGTACGAGCCGGATCATCGAGTCGCGCGGTGACGAGCACCTGGCTGGCATGCTTCGTCAAGCAGGCGATTCCTCGGTCACGCCCGACCAATATCGCGTACGACAAGTCGCGGCCGCGGGCATCGGAGCACTGCTCGGAGGCACCGCGGCCGCCCTGACGCTACGAACGCCGATCATCGTGCTCGTCGCGGCGCTCGCCGGATTCCTCTATGGCGCGACGCGCATCCGACGCCGGCTCGAGCGCGCGATCGCGAACCGCGCGGCACGCATCCGCCTCGAGCTCTACACCGTCAATCACTTGTTGGCGATGCACGCACGTACTGGCGCGGGAGCGATGCAAGCGGTCCAGCGGGTCGTCGACCGCGGCCGCGGCGCAGTCGTCGAGGAGCTCGGCGACGTGCTGACCTGGACGCGCAGCGGCATGGCCGAACCGGACGCGTTCCGCCGTGCGGCCGAGCTCACGCCCGAGCCGAGCGCCGCGCGCACGTACCAGTTGCTCGCGGCGGGCGTCGAACGCGGTGTCGACCTCGGCGGCGGGCTCCTTGCGCTGAGCGCTGACATCCGCGATGCGCGCCGCGAACAACTTCACAAGGACGCGGTACGACGCCGGGCCGCGATGCTCGTGCCGACGATCGCCGTTCTTGCGCCGATCATGCTGCTGTTCATTGCGGCGCCCCTTCCCTCGATCGTGCTCGGACATCACTGACGACCGCCACCAGCCCTGACGGGAGATACCAATGAAGCTTGCAAACCGTGACGAAGCCGGAATGACGACTGCAGAGCTGCTCGGGAATGCCGCCCTCGGCGTGCTCGCGCTCGTCGTCATCTGGGGGGCGCTCCAGGCGCTCGGTGTCGACATCATCAACATGATTCGCGACTCGCTGATCCACTGACATCCGTCTTGCGGCGCGATCAGGGCGGTTTCACGACACTGCAGTACGTCGTTGCCACCGGTTTCTCGTTGGTGCTCTTCGTGCTCGTCGCGAACCTGCTTGTCGACCTTTACACGCGCGGCGCCGTTCGCGATGCGCTCGACGAAGGCGTGCGCGCCGCGGTTCCTCTGCGGACAACGCCCGACGATTGTGAGGCACGCGTCGGAGAAGTCATTCGGTCGATCGCCGGGGGGTCGCTGCTCCGCGTCGATGAGTTGCGTTGCGAGCGCGACGGCCAGTTCGTCGTTGCCCGAGCCGAGATCTCCTTGCGGTCGTGGCTTCCGATGATGGTGCCCGATTGGCGAGTGCATCTCCGCGCCTCCGCGCTGCAGGAGCAATGAGTACACAGCCACGTTCCGAGCGTGGATTCGTGGCGATCGAGTGGGTCGCGGCGGTCGCGCTCTTGCTGCTCCCCATCGTCGTGCTCGTTGCCACATTGCCGGAGTGGGCAGAGCGTCGACACGCGGCAACGGTCGCAGCTCGCGAAGCCGCGCGTGATCTGGTGCGCGAGTGGCCGTCGGCTGATCCGGAGCAGGCGGCGCGCGTGGCTCGCGAGGTTGCGGCCGACCATGGTGTCGAGGTGGGAGATGTTGCGGTGCGGGTGCTGTCGGCCGGCGTCGCGCGGGGAGATGTGGCTCGGGTTTCGGTGACGGTCACGATGCCCGCGATTTCGGTGGCCGGGATGTCCGCGGGCGAGTGGCACTACACCGCGGTCGAGGTGCGCCGCATCGATGACTATCGGAGCCGGTGATGGACCGGGAGCGCGGGACCGTCACGCTGTGGGTGCTCGGGTTGTGCATCGCGCTGATGTTCCTCGGTGGGCTTTCGCTTGATCTGTGGCGAGCCGTCGCCGTCCGTCGCGAGATGTCGGCGATGGCGGACGCGGCCGCGACCGCGGGCGCGAACGGCGTGGACGAATCCGCGCTCCGGGCCGGTGTCGTACAGCTCGATGCCGATCGCGCGCGTGGCCTCGCGTCACAGACACTCGGCGAGTATCCGCGCACGCCGTCGCTCGACGCGGCGCGCCTCGACGTGGCCGGCAATCGCGTCACGGTGACGTTGCGCGACCACGTCGACTTCTCACTGCTCGGCATCTTCATGGGCGGCGACCACTTCGACGTCGAAGTGCACGCAACCGCGGAGCCGGAAGAACGGCCGTAGCGTTTGGACACTTCGGAGCGGCCTCCCGAGCCAAACTGCCCAAACGCGCTACGGCACGGGGCCGACGAGGGCGCTGGTGGCGTCGACGGATCCGCCCTCGTTGCTGCCGGTGACGATGGCCTTGATCTTCTTGGTCTTGTCGGCGGTCGTGACCATGTAGTTGTTGGTCGTTGCGCCCGAGATCGTCCCGCAGTTCGTGCCGTTGGCGTCGCACCGCTGCCATTGGTACGTGTAGTTCAGCGTGCCGGCCAGCGTCCATTGACCGTTTGACACGTGCAACGTGTTGCCGGCCACCGGGTTGCCGGAGATCGTCGGCGGCCCGACGTTCGCGCCCGGGCACCGGTGCAGCGTGATCGTGTACCAGCGGCCGCAGCTGATCGCAACGGAATAGCTCACGCCAAACGACACGCTGGCGCCGTAACCAAGTGTGGCGCCGAGGTACGCGGTGTGTACGCCCGTGTTGGTGATCGGGAACGTGTTCATCTCGTAGGGCACACCATCGGCCGGACCCCAACAGTGCTGACCGGTCGCTCCTACCTTGAACGACACGCTGCCGGTCTCACAGATGAACGGTCCGTCGGTGTCGCTCGACGGACTGTTGTCGTCGGGCAGGTTGAACGAACGGCCGTCGGGCGTATTCCGCCAGAGGATCATGCCTCCAACGTCGAATCCCCAACTGACTCCCGGAATGATTTCGCCATTCCAACCGCCCGAACTAGGCCACGAGACGCTCGCGCCGATGTTGGCCGTGAGCGTGAACACGACCGATTGGTCGCCATCGGGATCGACGACCACGCACGCGCCTCCCGATGCACCCAAAGCCGGGAAGTTGAGGTTGATGTTGGCGCAACTTGCTGCACCGATGTTGCCGAAATTCGCGGCTGCGGCCAAGCCGGCGTTGCGTATCAGGGTTGCCCACCACGTGAGCCGAAGCGCGTCGGACGCGGCGATCACGGTCTGGTTGCTCTGCAGGTCTTGGATCCACTGCGGATGCGTCAACCCCTCGCTCACGGCCTTGCCCTTGTGCACCACGTTCGCGCCCGGCCAGAAGGCAATGGTCGTTCCCGGAAGCAGACCCGTCATTCGGATCAGGCCCAAGTTGTCGAACGTCCCGACCTGGATGTTGAACGCGTGCAAGAACGTTCCATCCGGGTTGTACAGCTTGAACGAGCCGTGGTTGATGACCGAGCACGTCTCGCAATAGAAGTAGTCCCTGGTACCGAAGTCGATCGTGCCCTGATTGTCGAGCACGAGACTGTCGGCCAGTTGCGGCGTTGCGAACAACGTGACGGTCGTGGTCGGACCGATCACCGTGGCGCCGTTGTTCGCCTTGCGAGCGATCATCACGCCGCTCTGGAGGTCGACGTTGGCGACGTTGAGGTCGCCGGTAAGAACGCTCGGCGCTCCCGTCGTCTCGACCCGGAGCGTTCCCGCGCCGTTCACGTTTCCGGTGAGCTTGCCCGGCCCGAACCCGCCCGTCTCCCCGGCTTTGCCGATGTTGAGCGTGACACCCGCGGGAATCGTGATATTGCCGGTCATCGTGCCAAGGACGTACACCTTGTTGCCAAAGATCGTCTGCGTGTTGACTGCATATGGGTCGGTGAGCACGAGCGTTCCAGTGGCGGAACCGGCAAAGCTGCCGTTCGACACGTTGTCGCCGGGTGCAAAGCTCGAGGGCGCAAGTCCGTCGAACTTCCTGACCTCGAGTCGCCCATTCAGCGAGTTGATTGCGCCGTCGTTCTCGAGTTGGCCGGAAGCGTAGAAGTTCGATATCGGTGCGGCGCCCGTCTTGACGACAACGCCGCCGGGGCGGTTGATGAACCGTGGACCGACGACTCGACTGTCGCACACCATCCCGAAGACGGCGAACGAAGTCTCCGCGAACTCGAGACGACCCGAGTTCAACCACGTCGCGTCGCAATCGGCGTTCACAAGCCCGTTCTCGAGCATTCGTACGGTGCCCGTGTTCGACACGGTGATCGCATCGCCCTGCGTCACTCCACCCGACACAAGCACGGTGGTGCTCGGCCCGATGACGGTCGGCGTGCCGTTGGCTTTGCGGTCGAGGGTTGTGTAGCTCTGGAGCTGCACGGTTGCGACGTTCAGGTCGCCGGTGAGGGTGCTTGTCTGCGGGAACGAGCTGACGCGAAGGGTTCCCGCGCCACCCACGTTGCCGATGACGTTGCCGGCGCCTCTGCCTCCCGTCAGGTTGGGTTTGCCGACGTTGAACGTCACGCCCGCGGGAATCGTGATGTTGCCGGTGATGGTTCCGAGCACGTAGACGTTGTTCGCGAGGGTCGTCTGGGTGTTGAGCTTGTGTGGCCCCTCGAGGTCGACCTCTCCGCTCCCGGTGCCGGAGAAGCTCCCATTCGACACGTTGTCGCCGGGCGCGAACGATGCCGGCGCGAGACCATCCATCTTCCACATCCGCAGCGTGTTCGTGAGGGAGGTCACGGTGCCGTCGTTCTCGAGCTGCCCGGACACCCAAAGGTTGGACTCCGGTGCGGTGCCACTCTTGACGACGGTTCCCGCGCTCGTGTTGATGAAGCGCGGCCCGACTGCCGCGCTCTGGCAGACCATTTGGAAGCTGGCGGACGTCGGCTCCGCGAACTCGAGCCAACCTGCGTTGATCCAGGTCGCGTTGCACGCGCCGGCTTGTACCGATCCCTGGTCGAGGAGGCGCACGGTACCGGTGTTCCGCACCGTGGTCGCGTTGCCCAGCGACGCATATCCCGTCACCGACACGGTTGTGCCGCTCCCGATGACCGTCGAGCTGCCATCCGCCTTCGCCTCGAGCGTCACATTGCTCTGGAGCTGAACGAATGCGACGTTCAGATCGCCAGTCAGCGTCGTGATCTCGCCGGAGCTCATGGCACGCAGCGTGCCACCGCCGCCGACGTTGCCAGCGAGCTTGCCGGCGCCTTGCCCGCCGGTCTCGCCGGTCTTGCCGACGCTGAACGTCACACCGGTGGGGATCGTGATGTCGCCCTTGAGGTTTCCGGTGTCGACGACGTTGTTGCCGAACACAACTTGCGGGCTCATGTTCTGCACGCCAGTGCCCATGAATCGCACCTCGCCGGTGCCAGTCCCCGAGAAGCTTCCGGTCGAGATGTTGTCGCCCGGGAATGTTTGTGTGGGCGGCGTGCCGGAATTCGAAAGCTGGAGCACGCCCTTCTGGGACGTGATCGTGCCGTCGTTCTCGAACTGTCCGGAGCCGTTGAGGGTGCTCGTCGGCGCGTTCCCGGTCTTGATGACCGTGCCTTCGCGCGCGTTGACGAAACGGCCCGCGCTGCACGTTCCGGCGGCGGAGAAGGTATTGCCGGTGAGCTCGAGGCGGCCTCCGTTCCACCACAAGCCGCACACACTCAGGCCGCCGTTGTCGGGTATGCGGATCGTGCCCGTGTTGGTCAGTTGCTGCGCGACGTCCACCGGGCCGGTCACCGTGACCGTAGATGAAGGACCGATGATCATCGGGCCTTGAATGCTCCCGTTCTGCCACGTCACCGGAAGCTCGACGTCGACGCCTTCGCTCGCCGTGACCGTCGCCGCGAGCGTGAGCGACTTGTACGCGACGATCCGCCGAACGGTAGTGCCTGGTACCGCGATCGTCCCGCCGGGCGTGTCGATCGGGAGACACGCAAAGTCGGTCGTCGACGGCACCGCGTTCCGAGACCAGTTCGCGGCCGTGGACCAATTCGATGTGCCGGCGCCGCCCGTCCATGTGTTCGTCGCACCGGCGATCGGGCAGCTGCCCGCGGGCGGGACCACGCCGGTCGCCGCGGAGTTGGCCGAGGTCGATCCGTTCGCGTTCGTGGCCAGTACAACCCCGCGGAACGTCGAGCCCACGTCGCTGCCCGAGACCACGTAGGTCTTGGTGGTGACGCCGCTGATCGTTGTGCAGTTCCCACCCGAGCTGTTGCAGCGTTGCCAGGAGTAGGCATACGACGTCGGGTCGCCGTCCCATGTGCCGTTGCCGATCGTGAGCGTCAGGAACACGCCGGGCGTTCCGCTGATCGTTGGCGGCGACGTGTTCGAGGGCGGGTTTCCTCCCGGGCACCCGGTGAGCAACAGCGCCGCACCCGCAATGAAGCCGAGGAGCCCGACGACTCGCAACCACCGGAGTCGTCGGTCAGGCGCGTCGAGCGGGACCGCCGAGACGTCGAGCGCTTCCCCACATGATTCCCGCGTCTGCAACGAGCAGCTCCCCCGCGTCGGAGCAGAGATTATTGACGGGGGAGTGGCAGCTGCAAGGGAGAGACCGTTTGGGCACTTCCCCGTTGCGAGAGCCCCGGCAAGTGCCCACACGCTTCGGGCAGCCGTGCACAGTCAACTTCCGAAGCTGCGTGACGTACCGGCCCCCGCGCCGGTACGTCACGCACGTCGGTTGCTTACGATGCGAGCTCGGCGACGATGATGTCGCGGCCGCCGGCGCTGGTGATGTTGCCGCCGCCGAAGTTGGCGGTACCGGCGAACCCACCGATCGCAAGCACGTGATCCTGAGCGCCGATGGCGACGTCGAGACCCCAGTCGGAGTCGAACGGGTCACCCCAGACCTTGTCCCACCTGTACTGGCCGTTGGCGTTGTACTTGGCGACGAAGCCGTCGTACCCACCGAAGCCGGGACGGGCACCGCCGCCGAAGTCGATGTTGCTCGGCGCCGAGGTGGGCTTCTGGAAGTTGCCGGTGATCGCGAACCCGCCGGTTGAGTCGACCGCGAGGCCGTAGGCGGCGTCGTAGCCCGCGCCACCCATGGTCTTGGCCCAGATGCGAGTGCCCGCGGGCGTCCACTTCTGAATCCAGATGTCCGCGCTGCCGTTGCTCCACACCAGACCGGCGCCGAAGTCGACCTGCAGCTGCCAGACGCCGGTCGCGATCACATTGTTCGCGGCGTCGACACCGACGGCGAACGCGTTGTCGCCGAACGTCGAGCCGAAGCTCTTCACCCACGCAGTCGTGCCGTTCGGGTTGTATTTCACGATGAATCCGTCGGTCGATGCGTCGACACTGCGCACGCAAGACGGTGGCTGGTTCGACCCGATGCACGCGTCGCTGTTGCCACCGGCGAAGTCCACGCCGCCCATGAACTCGCCGACGACGATGACACTGTCGTTGCTGTCGACCGCGACGCCCTTGCCGGCGTCGTTCGCCGAGTTGCCGTACGACCTCGCCCACACGTTCACACCGGTCGGCGTGTAGCGGGCGACGAAGACGTCGGAGCTCGAGCGGTTCGACGACAGTACGACCGAACCGAAGTCGAGCGTGCCTTGGTACGAGCCGGTCACGACGACGTCACCGTTGGGTGCCATCGCGAGCCCGTAGGCGTAGTCACCTGACTGGTTGCCGACGAACGTCCGTGACCACACCGGGGCGCCCGTCTGCGAGTCGTAGCGGGCGATGAACGCGTGGGTCGAGTTGGCGGGAACCGTTACCAGGCCGTTGCCGAAGTCGGCCGTGCCCTGGAAGGTGCCGGCGACGATCACGTCGCCGTCCGGTGCGATGACGATCGCCTGACCGCGGTCGTAGATCGCGCCACCCAAGCGCTTCGACCACATCGGCGTGCCGTTCGCAGCGAACTTGGCGACGGGGATATCGGTTTGGCCGACCGACGTGAGCGGCGTGCCGCCGAAGCTCACGCTGCCGGTGAACTCACCGGTGATCGCGTACGAGCCGTCGGAACCACTGCCGATCGCGTAGCCGTTGTCGATGCCGGTGCCGCCGAACCGCTTCGCGCTCACGTACGCGCCCGGCGGTTGCGTGGGACACGTCTGGGTGGTCGCGCTCGCGGCCGCCGTGCTCTGGGCCGACTCGTTGCCCGGGTTGGCGTTGTCGATCGCGCTCACCTTGTAGCTGTACGCCGTCGTCTGGGCGAGGCCGGTGTCGGTGAACGACGTTCCGGTCAACGGTGCGTTCACCGGCGTGATGCGCGTGCCGTTGCGCCATACGTAGTAGCCGCGCAGGCCGGAGCCGCCGGTGTCGCTCACTGCGTTCCAGCCGACGTTGACAGTGCTGCACGACGTCGACGATGCGGTCACGCCACCCGGCACGCCGGGTGCGATCGTGTCGGGGCACGCGGGCGTCGTCGAGCTGGCACCGGCCGGACTCTGCGACGATTCGTTGTTCGCGTTGTCGACCGCGCTCACCTTGTAGGTGTATGTCGTGTTCCCCGCGACCGTGTTGTCGACGATCGACGTGCCGGTCACAGGCGCGTTTACGGGCGTCACACGCGTACCGTTGCGCCACACGTAGTAGCCGCGCAGGCCGGAGCCGCCGGTGTCGGTCGTGGCCGACCAGCCGACGTTCACGCTGTTGCAGGATGTCGCGCTCGCCGTCACCCCACCGGGTACGGCGGGCGCCACCGTGTCGGGGCACGGATACATCGTCAGCGTGTTCGACGCGGCGCTCTGGTTCGACTCATTGCCGGCATTGTCGATGGCACTGACCTTGTACGTGTACTGCACTCCTTGGCTGAGCCCGCTGTCGTCGAAGCGGGTGCCGGTGATCGGGGCATTGGCCGGCGTGATGCGGGTGCCGTTGCGCCACACGTAGTAGCCGCGCAACCCCGAGCCGCCGGTGTCGGTGACGGCGTTCCACTGCACGATCGTCGTGCTGCACGACAAATAGTCGGCGTTGACGCCGGTCGGGATCCCGGGCGCAGTCATGTCGGGGCACGCGGGTGTCGTCGCGTTGGCGGCCCCGCTCTGGGCCGATTCGTTGCCGGCGTTGTCGACCGCGCTGACCTTGTAGCTGTACGCGGTACTGGGTGCGGTGTTGTTGTCGTCCTGGTAGGACGTCGACGTCATCGGCCCGGCGATCAGGGCTCCGTTGCGCCAGAGTTTGTAGCCGCGCAGGCCCGAGCCGCCGGTGTCGGTCACGGCCGACCAGCTGACGAGCACGTTGCCGCACGACGTCGCGTTCGCCGACACGCCGCCCGGAATGCCGGGAGCGGTGGTGTCGGGGCACGCGGGTGTGACCGCCTGCCCAAAACCTTGCGCCGACTCGTTGCCGGCGTTGTCGATCGCGCTGACCCGGTATACCGGATCGCTCGAGGGCGACGCGGCGGTGTCGGTGTAGGACGTGCCGGTCAGTGGCGCGCCGGCCGGGGTGAGGCGCGTGCTGTCACGCCACACGTAGTAGCCGCGCAGGCCCGAGCCGCCGGTGTCGGTGACCGCCGACCAGGTCACGCTCACGGACGAGCAAGAGTTCGGAGTTGCGTGCACGTTCTGCGGGACGCCGGGTGCGATGGTGTCCGGGCACGCGGGCGTGGTCGCGCTCGCGGCGTTGGCGCTCTGGGACGACTCGTTGCCGGCGTTGTCGATCGCGCTGACCTTGTACGAGTAGGTGCTGCTGCCCGCAGGCGTGCCGTCGGTGTACGACGTGCCGGAGAGCGGCGCGTTGAGCGGCGTGATCCGGGCGCCGTTACGCCAGACGAAGTAGCCGCGTAGGCCGGAGCCGCCGGTGTCCGTGACCGCCGACCAGCCGACGGTGATGCTGTTGCAGCCCGTCGCGTGCGCGTTGACGCCGCCGGGAACGCCGGGTGCGATGTTGTCGACCGGCGTGCCGCCTTGGGTGCGGGCGGACACGACGTTGCTCATCGGGGAGACGGCCTTCTTCTTTCCGCGCGCGTAGACCCGGTAGTAGTACGTCGTTCCGGCCGCCCGACCGGTGTCGGTGTAGCTCGTCTTGTTGTGGTTCAAGTTCTTGATCTGCGTGAAGGGCCCAGCCGCGGCGGCACTGCGCTCGACGACGTATCCGGACTCGCGGGTGTTCGGGTCGGACCACTTCAGCGCGACGGAGCTCGTCGTCGTCGTGGGAGTGCCACCCAGCACCGGTGCGTTGAGCTGCACTGTGGCGCCGAGCGCCGGCCCCAACCCTTGCACCGTAATTGCGCCGAGCGCGATCACGCCCAACGCCAACTTCCCGATGCGCTTGCCGTGCAAGCGCACTCCGCCGAATCCGTTCACAGTCCCCCCCGGGATTCTTTGCCTCACCGGCCGGCGTGCGGACACGTCGAGCGGGCGCGACATCAATCACTGCTCTTCGTGCACGAGCTCCTTGTGGGGGTGTGCGAAGACGCGCCGCGACGGCGTTGTCGCAACGAGAACGGTCTGCCGGAGCGCGAGCGTCCCCGGCACCAGCCGAGGCGTGCGCAATCCCTGCAACCGGGCATTCATCCTTGATTCCCCCCACGTGCACTGGTTTCTTTCGACCAGCGCCGGCCCGAGGCTTGAGAATAGACGTCTGGTAAACCAGTCCATATAGGCCGTTGGGCCTGGGAGTTACCAGAATTTGGCAGTCGATTATTCTCTGCCCGCCACCCGCTCCGAAGGAGTTGTCATGCCGGACGCCGTCATCGTTGCCGCCGCTCGCACCCCGATCGGCACCGCTCGCAAGGGCACGTTGCTCGACGTGAGCGCGTTCGACCTCGCGAAATACGCGGCGGGCGAGGCGCTGCAGCGCTCCGGAATCGACGCCGGCGACGTCGACGACCTCCAGATGGGCGAGTCGCTCCAAGGCGGCGGCGACATCGCCCGCTACGCCGCCATCGAGCTCGGCATCGTCAACGTGCCCGGTGTCGCGCTGAACCGGCACTGCGCGTCGGGCATGGCGTCGGTGCAGGGCGCGGCGGCCGGGATCATGGCCGGTATGGACCGCGTGGTGATCGCCGGTGGCGCCGAGTCGATCTCCACGTCGCCGCAGACGATGAAGCGCACGCTCGGGACCGACGACTGGGAGCAGTGGATGTCGCCGTCGCACCCCGCGACGCCGGACGCGCCTGCCTTCGACATGTCGATCACCGTCGGGTACAACACCGCGAAGTCCGCCGGCCTCAACCGTGCAGACTGCGACGCGTGGGCCTTGCGGTCGCATCAACGGGCCGTGCAAGCGATCGACGAGGGCCGTCTGCAAGAAGAGATCGTGCCCATCGAGGTGAAGCTGCGCGACGGTACGAAGAAGTTCTTCGACACCGACGAGCACCCGCGCCGCGACAGCTCGATGGAGAAGATGGCATCGTTGAAGCCGCTGCACCCGGAGATCGAGGACTTCCCGATCACGGCCGGCAACTCGAGCGGGCTGAACGACGCGGGCGCGGCACTGGTGCTCGTGAGCTCGGAGTACGCGCAAGCCCACGGCCTGAAGCCGCTCGGCAAGATCGTGTCCTGGGCGTCCACGGGGACGAACCCGGCCGACACCGGGCTCGGACCGATCCTCGCGATCCCGAAAGCGCTCCAGCGCGCGGGCCTGACCATCGACGACGTCGACCTCGCCGAGATCAACGAGGCGTTCGCGTCGGTCCCGGTCGCGGCATGCCGTCAGCTCGGCTTGAGAGAGGACATCACCAACGTGAGCGGCTCGGGCTGCTCGCTCGGGCACCCGGTCGCGGCAACCGGCGCCCGCATGATCATCACGACGATGTACGAGCTCCGCCGCCGCGGCGGTGGCCTCGGCCTCGCCAGCATGTGCGCGGGCGGCGGCAT
This sequence comes from uncultured Actinomycetes bacterium, assembly GCA_963837155.1. GTDB lineage: Bacteria > Actinomycetota > Acidimicrobiia > IMCC26256 > PALSA-610 > DASQHW01. The sequence continues at coordinate 1,444,426 of CAWIMB010000002.1, forward strand.
GGGCAGCGCCACGGTCTTCGAAGTCTTCCCCGGCTAGCCGCTCTGGGGCGTGTGTGGAGCTCGAAATACGAGCCTCAAACACGCCCCACTACGCGAAGGGCGCGGAGCTCTCGTAAGGCGACCGACAGGGTTGCGAGGTCGAAGACGCCGTGGGCGCGGTATGTCGTCCAGCAACGTCAGCACCCGCGCGACGACCGTCGCGGACGTTGACGCCCATCCCTCGTACGAGCCGGCCTTCAGCACCGCGTCGACGATCCGCCGGTGTTGGGCCGCCGCGTCCTCCCGGAGCGCGTTGCGCGCCAGTGCGTCCCAACGGTCCTCGCGTGGCAGCTCGACGATGCGGTCGACCAGCCATTCCAGCCGCAGCTGCTCGCCGACCTCGTCGTAGAACGCGGCGACTTCCTCGACCTCGACGTGGTGGGTGTCGGCGAGCTCGACGATGTCGAGCGCGCGCGGCAGCCGATCGAGGGCCGCCACCCGCAATGCGAGCACGCGTGGCACGCCCTCCGACGCGTACTTCGCCGCGGTCGCCTCGCAGCGCTCCGACACCACTGCGATCGCGGCGAGGCGAGCGACCGGCACCGCGAAGAACGCGACCGTCTCGGCGACCGGCAACGGCTGGCGGCGGTTGCGCAGCAACCAGCGGGTCGCGCGCTCTACCAGACGACGGCTCGCCAGATACATCTCGGTCTGCACGTCGACACCCACCGCGTCGTCGAGCGCCTCGATCTCGCGCCACAGGGCGTCCTGGTCGAGGATCGCCCGGGCCGCCTCGTGGGCGCGGACGACGTCGGGCACGGTGGCGCCCGTCTCCTCGCGCAGGCGGAACGTGAACGTCATGCCCGCCCGGTTGACGAGGCCGTTCACCAGCGCGGTCGCGGTGATCTCCCGCCGCAGCGCGTGCGTGCGGATGCGGCCGAGGAACCGCTCGCGCACGGCCGTCGGGAACGAGCGCACCAGCTCGGGCGTGAAGTCGGAGTCTTCGGGCAGGTTCGATTCGAGGAGCGCCTCTTCGAGCTCGATCTTGGCGTACGCGAGCAGCACTGCGAGCTCGGGAACGGTCAACCCCAGGCCCGCGTTATGGCGGTCCGCGAGCTGCTCGTCGGTTGGGAGCCGTTCGACGGTTCGGTCGAGATGCTTGCTCGCCTCGAGCGTGCGGATGAAGCGCGCGTGCACCTCCTCCATTTCGGGCGACTGCGCCCGCGCATTGTCGAGGGCGCGGTTCTGGCGGTAGTTGTCGCGCAGCACGAGCGTGGCGACCTCGTCGGTCATGCTGTCGAGCAGCGTGTTGCGGTCGTCCTCGCTCAGCTCGCCCGCGCGCACCGCGCCGTCGAGCAGGATCTTGAGGTTGACCTCGCGGTCGCTTGTGTCGACGCCCGCGCTGTTGTCGATCGCGTCGGTGTTGATGCGGCCGCCGCCGAGCGCGTACTCGACGCGGCCGAGCTGGGTGAAGCCGAGGTTGCCGCCTTCGGCGACGCTGCGGGCCCGGAGCTCTTTGCCGTCGACGCGCACTGCGTCGCTCGCCTTGTCACCGACGTCCGCGTGCGTCTCGGTGTGCGCCTTCACGTACGTGCCGATGCCGCCGTTGTAGAGCAGATCGACCGCTGCGCTCAGCGCAGCCCGGATCAATTCGTTGGGAGGGAGCGCCTCTACTCCTTCGTCGAGTCCGAGCACGAGGCGCACTTCCGGTGTGATCGCGACGGACTTCGCCGTGCGCGGGTACACACCGCCGCCGGGCGAGATCAGCGCCGGGTCGTAGTCGCCCCACGACGAACGGGGCAGCTCGAAGAGCCGGTGCCGCTCCTCGAACGACTTCTCGGGATCGGGGCTCGGGTCGAGGAACACGTGCCGGTGATCGAACGCGGCAACGAGCTTGATGTGATGCGACAGCAGCATGCCGTTGCCGAACACGTCGCCGGACATGTCGCCGATCCCGACCACGGTGAAGTCGTCGCGGTCCGGGTCCAGGTTCAAGTGACGGAAGTGGCGGCGCACCGACTCCCACGCGCCGCGCGCGGTGATGCCCATCGCCTTGTGGTCGTAGCCGTGCGCGCCCCCCGACGCGAACGCGTCACCCAGCCAGAAGGCGCGTGCCAACGCGATCTCGTTCGCGACGTCGGAGAACGTCGCGGTGCCCTTGTCGGCGGCGACGACGAAGTAGGGGTCGTCACTGTCATAGCGCACGACTTGACGCGGCGGCACCACGACCAGCTCGCCGGTGCCGTCGGCGACCATGTTGTCGGTGATGTCGAGGAGGCCGCCGATGAAGATCCGGTAGCACGCCTCCACCTCGGCGCGCAGGGCCGCGGGATCGGCCGGCGGCCGCTTCAGCACGAAGCCGCCCTTGGCGCCCGCGGGCACGATCACGGCGTTCTTCACCCGCTGGGCCTTCATCAAGCCGAGGACCTCGGTGCGGAAGTCCTCCCGGCGATCCGACCAGCGAATGCCGCCTCGAGCGACCTTGCCCGCCCGCAAGTGCACGCCTTCGACACGCGGCGTGTACACGAACACCTCGAACATCGGGCGCGGCAACGGCAGATCCGGGATCTGCGCCGGATCGAGCTTCAACACGATTGCTCCGCTCCTGGCGGCTTCGCCGCCGGGCCGCTCGGGCCCCGCTTGCTGCTCGGCGGGATACCCGCCTCGCGACGCTCGCTCAGGCTCCTCGAACCAGTTCGTGCGCAGCGTCGCGAGCACGAGGTGCAGGAACGCGCGCAGGATCCGGTCCTCGTCGAGGCTCGTGACCGCGTCGAGCTGGGCGCGGATGTCCTCGATCAGCGCCGCGGGATCGTCACCCTCGCTGGTCGCCTCGGTCCACGGGTCGAGCCGGGCGACGAACAACTCGACGAGCCGCCGCGCGAGCTGCGGGTGTGCCGAAAGCGTGTCCTCCATGTACGCCTGGCTGAACGGGGTGCCGGTCTGGCGGAGGTAGCGCCCGTACGCACGCACGAGCGCGACCTCTCGCCACGCGAGGCCGGCACCCAGGACCAGCCGGTTGAAGCCGTCGTCCTCGGCGCGACCGTCGACGATCGCGAGGAACGCGTCTTCGAACAACCGCAGCGCGCCCCGGTCCACCTTCATTCCCGGGGGGAGGCGCAGTCGGAACCACTTGATCCAGCGCAGATCCGAACCGGCGGGCATGAGCGTGTACGGGTGCTCGTCCTCGACGATGACGCCCATGTTCCCGAGGCGGGGGAGTACCTCCGAGAGCGAGGGCTGGGCGCCGATGCCGTAGAGCTTGAGGTCGAGGCACGTGGCGTCGGCGACGATGCGCACGCCGAGCGGCATCGCGTCGCCCAAGCGAGCGAGCTGGGCAAGATCGGCGAGCGCTTCCTGGGCGTCGAAGTCGTCCTGATACGCGCCCGGGAACGCATTCACCCACGCCCGGTACTGCTCGACGCCCTGCTCTTCACCGCGCGCGGCAACCAGCGCGTCCCGCAGATCGTCGACCCACGCCCGGGCGGCTGCCGCGACACGCGCTTCGAGAGACCGGACGTCGACGTCGTGCGGCACCGTCGGGTCGACGCGCTGCACGTAGTGCAGACGCGCGAGCACCGACTCGGGCAGGCGCGTGTTCCACTCGTAGCTCAATGCTCCGAACGCCTGCATCAACAGCTGGGCGATGTGTTCCCGAACCTGGGTCGTGTACCGGTCGCGCGGCAGGAACACCATGCACGAAACGAAGCGTCCGTACGGTTCTCTCGACACGAACAGGCGCACCTGCCGACGCTCTTGCAGCCGCAGGATCCCCGTCGCGATGTCGTACAGCGTGTTGACGTCGAGCTGGAACAGGTCGTCGCGCGGATACGTATCGAGGATCTGGGCCAGGTCCTTCTGATCGTGGCTGGCGGGCAGGAACCCGGCGCGCTCGATCACCTGCGCGACCTTGCGCCGCAACACCGGCACCTGCGTCGGGCGCGACGTGTACGCGCCCGAGGTGTACAGGCCGAGGAACCGGTGCTCGCCGATGACGTTGCCGGCCGCGTCGTAGCGCTTCACGCCGACGTAGTCGAGGAAGGTCGGCCGGTGCACGGTGGAACGCCGGTTGGTCTTCGTCAGCACGAGCAGCGTGCGCTCGCGCGCCTTGGCGCGAATCTCGAGCGGGAGGCGGGCAAAGCTCGCCGAGGGCACGTCGGGCGCGCCCCGCAGCAGCCCGAGGCCGGTGCCCGGCACCGGCCGCAGCGTGTCGTCGGGCAGGAGGTCGTATGCGCGATACGCAAGGAATGTGAAGTGCTGATCGCCGAGCCACTGCAGCAACGCCCGGCCCTCGGCGAGCTCGTCGGCGTCGATCGACGGCGGATGCACTTCCAGCTGACCGCACACGTGCTGCAACGCCCGCAACATCTTCACCCAGTCGCTCGTCGCGGCCCGGACGTCGCCGAGGACCCGTTCGAGGTCGACGCGTACGGCTTCGAGCGCGACCGGGCTCGTCTCCCGATCCACTTCGATGTGCACCCACGACTCGAGGAGTGCGTAATCCTCGCCGAGCTCCGCCGCGTCGTCGGGCGCGAGGCCGGTCAACTCGCCCGCCGCGGTGCGTCGCACGCGCATGATCGGGTGGACGACGAGATGGATGCCGAGGTCGTGCCGCTCGAGCGCCATCGTCACCGAGTCGACGATGAACGGCATGTCGTCGTTCACGATGTCGATCACCGTGTGGCCGTGCGCAGGCGCGGTCACACTTACGATCGCGGTACCGGGCGTGCGCCGGCGTGCGAGCCGCCAGTGCGCGAGCGCACGCTCGGCGAGGACGTCGAGCGGTTGGGCTGCGAGGTCCTCGGCGTCGACACCCGTGTAGAAGCGGCGCGGCGAACTCGCCGACGTCGGCGCCGTCGGTGTCCTGCGCCAGCTCGGTGACGCGAGCGGCCACACGCTCGCGCGTGTCCCCGGCATCGGCCACGATCCCGACCATACCTGTCTTATCGGCAGGTTTGCGCCCCTCGATCATGGTGGGATGGTCTCGGTCAATGGACGAGCGACTCCATCGTCGTGTGGCCCGCGTGGCGCTCGAATCCAGCGGAACCATCGGCGTGGCGCGCTGGGGAAGAGATCGTCTCCGTCCCCGGGCCGCGGCTGCACGGCGGTCCCAGCACTGGCTCGAGGAAGCGGATCAGCGCGACAACGAGCGCATGTCGGTCGCCATGGCGGCTGCCCTGGGCGTCGATTCGAATTGTGTCGACGTGGGCGCCTACACGGGCGACTTCTTCGCGCGGTGCTACGGGATTGCGCCGATGGGCCACCACATCGCATACGAGCCATTGCCAGAGCCGTACCAGCAACTCCGTTGTCGGTTTCCGGCAGCCGATGTGCGGCAACTCGCGCTCTCCGATGAGGCGGGCGACGCGTCGTTTACCTATGTGGCGAACGCCCCCGGCTGGAGCGCCCTTCGGCCGTATGAGATCCAGACTCCCGACGCTCCCGAGCTCCAGACGATCCAGGTGCGGACCGCTCGCCTTGATGACGACCTGCCGCCGGGTTACCGGCCGGATTTGATCAAGGTGGATGTGAACGGCGCGGAGGAGCTCTTCTTTGCCGGCGCGCTGGAAACGCTCCGACGCCACAAGCCCCTTGTGCTCTTCGAGCACGGTTCGCCCTCTGCGATCTACGGCACGACGTCCGCAGCGATACACCACCTCCTCGTCGAGGAGGCGGGGCTTCGACTGTTCGACCTCGAAGGAGCGGGGCCCCTGTCTTCGGCCGAGTTCACGAGCGCCGCCACGACGAAGTGGAACTTCCTCGCACGGGCGTAGTGACCACTGCTCGTATGCTCGAGAAGTGGACGTGACCGCTGCCTTGACGCTCGCGCTCGAGCTCGCCGATCTGGCCGACGGCATCACCACCAAGCGCTTCCGCGCGCACGACCTCCATGTCACGACCAAGCCCGACCTCACTCCGGTGAGCGAAGCCGACCATGCGGTCGAGCAGGCGATCCGCGAGCAGCTCGCGGCCTATCCCGACCATGCCGTCCTCGGGGAGGAGTTCGACGACCACATCCCGGACGCCGACGCCGAGTACCGCTGGATCATCGACCCGATCGACGGCACCAAGAGCTACGTGCGCGGCGTGCCGATCTGGGCGACGCTCATCGGACTCGAGCACGCGGGGCAGATGATCGTTGGCGTGGTGTCCGCGCCCGCGCTGTCGATGCGGTGGTGGGCGGCCCGGGGCGAGGGCGCGTTCCGCGACGGTGAACGACTCGCGGTGTCGTCGGTGGCATCGCTCGCCGATGCGCAGGTGTCGTTCGCATGGGACACCGCCGACCGCTATCACGCCGACGGCGTCGGCGATCGCCTGCTCGCGCTGTCGCACCGCTGCTGGCGGACGCGCGGCATCGGCGACTTCTGGCAGCACCTGCTCGTCGCCGAAGGTGCCTTCGACATTGCGATCGACCCGATCGTGTCACCGTGGGATGTCGCCGCGCTCATCCCGATCCTCGAAGAAGCCGGCGGCACATGGAGCACACTCGACGGCCGCGCCGATGCCGCCGGCGGAAGCTTCGTGTGCACCAATGGCGTGCTCCACGACGTAGTCATCGACGCGCTCGCCGTCTAGTGTCCGGCACCTGAGCCGAGCGGAGAAGCATGTCCGAGGTAACCGTCGGGATCGACATCGGGACGTCGTCGGTGAAGGCGGTGGCCGCCGATGCCGACGGCAATGTCCTCGCCCGGTCCCGGATTCCTCACGAGTTTCGCGTTCCCAGCCCGTTGCGCTTCGAGCACGACGCCGCGGTCGCGTGGCACACGGGCCCGCAGCGCGCGCTCGCCGATCTCGGCGAGATCAAGCCGCGCGCGGTATCGGTCGCGGCGATGGTGCCCTCGCTGACCGCCGTTGACGACGACGGCGTACCCATGACGCCGGGACTGCTGTACGGCGACGAGCGAGGCCACAGCAAACGAGTCACGGCCATCGCCGAGGCGGGCGAGCTCATGCAATTCTTGCGCTGGCAGGCGGAGCAGAAACCCGACGCACGCGGCTACTGGATGGCGCAAGCCGTTGCGAACCACACGTTGAGCGGCCGCGCGATCGTCTCCACCACAGTCGCGGCCACCGCGAACCCGTTGTTCGATTGGCAATCGTGGGACGCGCAACTCCTCGCGGAATGCGGTGCGCGCGCCGACCAGATGCCCGAGATCGGAGTGTCGGGCCAACCGCTCGCCGACGTGCGCGGACGTGAGGGTTGTGTGCTCGAAGGCGGCACGATCGACGCGATGGCGGAGCAGATCGTCGCGGGTTGCGGCGAGGTCGGCGACGTGCTCGTCATCTGCGGCACGACGCTGATCGTGTGGGCGGTGATCGACGAACCGGCGAAGGTCGCGAATCACTACACGATCCCGTACACCACTCCCGGCAAGTTCGTCGTCGGCGGCCCGAGCAACGCGGGTGGCCTCTTCCTCAACTGGGTCGACCGGATGCTCGGCAGCGATGGTGACGGTGTGGCCGATCCCGGTCGCGTGCCGGTCTGGGTGCCGTACCCGCGCGGCGAGCGCGTGCCGCTGCAGGATTCGGGGCGCCGCGCCCAGCTCGTCGATCTTGACCTCACCCATGACGCGGCGTCGGTACGGCGGGCGGCGTTCGAAGCATCGGCGTTCGTCGCTCGGCGCATGATCGACGCGTCGCCAGTCGCGCGCTCAACGCATCGTCGCCACCGGCGGCGGAACGCGCGTCGACACGTGGATCACCGCGCTCGCCGACTGCACCGGGTTGCCCGTGCACGTGTGCGCAGTGCCCGAAGGCGGTGCGCTCGGCGCCGCGTATCTCGCGCGGCTCGCCGCGGGCCTCGAGACCTCGATGGCCGACGCCGCCCGCTGGGCGCGGACGGCGCGCGTCGTCGACCCCGACCCGAAGTGGGCGACAGCAGTCGAGGACCGCTACCGCGGTTCTGCGAGGTCGCGCGCTGAGGTTCTTTGGCCGCGTACACGAGCAGCACGATGCCGATGACGATGCTCAGGATCAGGCCGCCGATCGCGCCAACTTGGTCGCTCGTCTCGCCGATCCGAGACGGATGCGAGAGGTGGTACAGGACGTGAGGAACCGAGTACACGATCTCGGCGAGGGCGGTCGCGACGATCAACTGTCGCGTGAGGAACACGAGCGCGCACACTGCAACGACGCCGAGCGCGAGATTGAGCGCACCGAAGTCGCGCACCAGATGCTCGTTGTACGGACCATCGAGCGCGACCCAAGCGCGACCAGCACCCGGGAAGTGCTCGAAGAAGTGGCGCGGTGCAATCGACGCGTACGCGCCGAGCAAGAGGTTCGTCACCGCGAGGTAGGCAAGGCCAAGACGGGGGATGAGGCTGGTCACAACAGGGAGCCTCGCGCGCTAGCGTCGCATCGTGCCGCTCGATATTCGGATCGACCGCGATGCCTGCATGGGGTCGGGGAACTGCAGCTTCTGGGCGCCGGCCGTGTTCGATCTCGACGACGACGGAATTGCGGTGGTTCTCGACCCGAACGCACAACCGGAGGACAAGATCGTGCTGGCGGCGCAGGGCTGCCCGACGCAAGCGATCACGGTGCTGCGTGACGGCGAGAAGATTGTGTGACCGGTAAGGCCGCGCCCGAACCGCGAAAGCCACCGATGCGCAACGCCATGAACACCGTGGCGACGATTGCAACCTCGAGCAGCACCAGCGAAGCGACTGGGCCCGACCAGCGGGCATCGAAGACGTAAAGAAGCTCTCCCGCGGTCCCGACGGTGTACCGCCGCGCGACGACGACGAACGCGGCGAGCTGAGCCACGCCGAAGACGGTCGCGAACGCGATGGCTATGGGCCGGGCCCGTGCTGCATCCCGCGATGAGGCCGCCGCGAGGAAGCCGCCGAGTGTCGGGAGGCCGATCCACAGCGGCAGGCTGTAGCGGCCTTGCCATCCGTCGTAGATCGGAGCGGGACCGATGAGCGAAATGACGATCGGGAACGCGACCGACGCGACCAACAGCGCGCTCAAGACGATCCTTGCGAAGTCCGTGGTGTCGCGAAATCCGAGAACAAAGAGGACGCACCACAGCAACAGCCAGATCACGATGGCAACGATGATGTGCATCTCCCGGAAGTTGAAGCCGAACGCGGCGACGCTCTCTTCGAACAGTCGCGGCGTACGGCCGAAGCCTTTCGCCACCGTGAACGAGGCTCCGGGTGGCTCTTTCAACGCCGGCACCCGGCCCAGGAACACAATCCAGCCCACCGCGACCGCGGTCGAGCCCGCGATGATCCACGCGGACACGCGCGCGACGCGCCGATCCATCATCGAGCGGAGTCGCCCCGGATCTGCGAGGCAGAGCGGCAGGAGCAGTGCGATGAGCGCGATCGGAATCGACAACGAGCGGGTATTCGCGAGGAAGACGTACGCCACCGTGACGCGCGCGATCGCACGGGCGCTGACCGTCGGGCCGAGCGCAAGCGCTGCAGACGAGCTCCAAAGCGCCGTCGCGCTCGCGATTTCGAGGCCGCTGGGATTCACCGCGCCGGAGAGATGCAACGTGATCGGCGTGACCGACGCTGCGACGCCGAGGACGGCGTATCGTCCGAGCGATTGCGCGGCGACGAAGGCCGAAGCGAAGAACGCGGCACACACGACCGCGGCGATGAGGCGCATCGCGTACACGGTGCTCTCGGGACCGAAAAAGTACGCAGGTGGCGCGACGAGCATTGAATAGAGCGGCGGATAGCGACCCGCAATCGTGAAGGCTCCGACGATGGTCGAGTCTTCGACGACGCCGTCCGCACAATCCGGGGTGGTCTTCGGAAGTCCCCAGAAGCACTGGCTTGCATCCGAGTAGAGCTGGAACGACGCGGGAACGCGAACCTCGCTGATCTCACCGACATCAGTGGAAACAGTCTTGCCCCGGAACTCGCCGCGTGTGATCGCGACCACGCGCACGACGTGCTGGCCTTCGTCGGCAGGTGCAAACAGCGGAACAACGAGGGCCCACGCGACGGAGAGTCCGAGCAGCGGAAGGAACCAGAGCCACCACGCTCGCCGCTCGCTCCGGGAGCGAACGACCTCCCGACCTTCCCGCCGAAGTTTGCGAGGAGGATCGGTCGGCACCTCGAGTGCCTGTTTATCCACGAGCGCGAGAATCTACCGCTGCCGCACGGGGTAGCGTGCGGCAAGAAGTGGGGACGCCGGAGCGTGTGGGCGAACGGAGATCAGGGTGGTCACAGCCCGCCAGCGGGCGTCGCTCGAGCCTGTCGAAGCCGTGGGTGCTGAGCGATCGCCGGCTCGCCGCTTCCGCGTTTCCCTCGTCATTCCGACGTTGAACGAAGCGGTCGGTGCACGCGCACTGCTGATCAACGTGCCGTCCTGGGTCGACGAGGTCGTCGTCGTCGACGGTCCGTCGACCGACGGCACGCTGGACGCGGTCGCCGAGGTGTGCCCGCACGCACTGCGATTGACGCAACGCGGCGTCGGGAAGGGCGACGCGATCAAGGAAGGGCTCGCCGCCGCGACCGGCGACATCATCGTCACCATGGACGCCGACTTGTCGATGAGCCTCACCGACGCCGGGCGCCTCGTCGACAAGCTGGTTGAGGGCTTCGACTTCGTCAAGGGATCACGCGCATTGCCGGGTGGCGGGAGCGCCGACTTCACACCGGCCCACAGGCTCGGCAGCTGGGGGCTCACCAAGGTCGCCACGCTCATCTACGGCACGGCGTACACCGACATCACCTACGGCTTCAACGCGTACTGGCGCGCCGTCATGGTCGACACCACGGAATTCTCCGACGGTTTTCAGTTCGAGGTGCAAGCTGCGATCCGGGCCGTGCGTGCCGGCCTGCGCACCGCCGAGGTTGCGTGCTTCGAAGAGCCCCGCGTCGGCGGCGAATCGAAGCTCCATGCCGCCCTCGACGGATGGCGGATCCTCCGCGCGATCCTCGGTGAGCTGATTCCCCGCCGCCGTGTGAGCCTCCGCAGCATGGCGGACCTGTACCTCGAATGACGTTCCGTTCTCCCGCACACTGATGGCGAGCACGCGCTCATCGTCGGATCAGGTCCGGCGGCCGCGGGTGCCGCGCTCGCGCTGGCGGGACGTCCGGATCTCGAGATCACGGTCATCGACATGGGTCTCGAGCTCGAGGCGCGCAACCGTCGAGTGCTCGAGGACCTGCGGACCGCCGATGCCAGCGAATGGACCGCAGATGACCTCGCGGTGATCACCGCCCAGCCCGTCGCCCAGTCGGTGCGCGGCCTTCCCGAGAAGCACGCGTACGGATCGGACTTTCCGTTCCACGATGCCGGCCAGCTGCACGGGATGAGCACGGATACAAACGTGCATCGCGCAGTGATCTCGGCGGCGTACGGGGGATTCAGCAATACCTGGGGCGCGCAGATCACGCCGTTCACGAGCGCCGCGCTCGCACTGTGGCCGGCGCGCAGCCGCCCGACCGAAGCGGACTACCGGGCGATCCTCTCTGAGATTCCGTTCGCCGCCGAACACGACGACCTCGACGCGTTGCTCCCGCTGTTCGCTTCGCCCTCGCCGCTTCCGCCGCCGTCGGCGCGCACGGCGCTCGTGCTCGACGCGTACAACCGCCACCGGCCTGCGTTGCACCGCCTCGGCGTGACGCTCGGGCGCGCCCGGCTCGCGTTCGACGCGCCGAACTGTGTGCGCTGCGGTCTGTGCATGACCGGCTGCCCGTACTCGCTGATTTATTCGTCGTCGCACACGTTCGACGCGCTGCGCCGGACCGGTCGCGTGAAGTATCACGGCGGGCTCATGGCTGTGGAGGTGGGGGAGCACGGCGACCAGGCATTCGTGCAGGCGAAGGACATGCAATCGGGGCGGGTCTGCCGTTTCGAAGCCGACCGAGTGTTCGTCGCGTGCGGCGCGATCGGCACGACTCGGCTCGCAATGCAATCGCTGCAACGCTTCGACGAACCGGTGGCAGTGCAGGAGCCCGCCCAATTCATCATTCCGTTCATCAGTGGCCGCCCGACACCCGACCCCAAGACCGAACCGCAGTTCACGCTCAACCAGTTCAACATGGTCGTCGCGCTCGACGATGCCGGCCGCGACATCTCGCAGCTCCACTTCTATACCTACAACCCGGCGTTCATCGACGCGCTCCCACGCGTTCTGCACTCGCGGTATGCCGCGCCGGTGGTCGATCAGTTGTTGCGGCGCCTGTGTGTCACCGTGGGATACCTCCCTTCGTGGGTGTCGCCGCGCATGCACGTCACGGCACACGCGCCGCGGCGAGGTGAGGAGATCTCCGAGATCGTGCTGTCGCGTGATAATCCGCACTGGCACCGCAACGTGATGCTGCGCAAGGTGCTCACGAGAATCGCGGGCGGGCCGGCACCTCGACCTCTGGCCGCTTCTGCCGATGATGCGGCTCGCCGGCGGCGGCAAGAGCTACCACTGGGGCGGCAGCTTCCCGCACAGCGATCAGCCGCGGTCGTTGGGCACGAGCGACGAGCTGGGACGCGTCGGACCGTGGCAGCGCGTGCACCTGATCGACGCAGCCGTGTTCCCGAACGTCGCCGCAACCACGTACATGCTCACGATCATGGCGAACGCGCATCGGATCGCGAGCGGGACGCTCGGATCGTTCGCCGCGACGCCGTGAGCGACGGTCGCACGGTCGCGATCACCGGTGCGTACGGATACTTGGGCGCACTCATCCGGCGGACGCTCGACGCCGACGGCTGGCACACGCACGCCTTGGTACCGCGCCGCGGTCCGATGATCGGTCGGCCGAGCGCTTCGACCTCGCCGCGGAAACGCCGGCGTCTTCGCTGCAGTCGGTCGACGTGCTCGTGCACTGCGCGTACGACCCGTCGCTCGTGCGCCCGGCCGATATCGAGCGGGTCAATGTCGAAGGGTCCCGCCGCCTCTTCCAGCGCGGCACACGATGCGGAGGTGCGTCGGCTGATCGTCGTGTCGAGCATGTCGGCGTATCCGGGAACGACGCAGGTCTACGGCCGCGCCAAGCTCGCGATCGAAGCCGCCGCGCAGGAGATCGGGGGATATTGCGTCCGGCCCGGCGTCGTCTACGGCGAACAGTCGCGCGGCATGGCCGGCGCGCTGCGGAAGCTGACCGCGCTGCCGGTCGTGCCGGTGGTTGCCGACAAGTACAAGCAGTATCTCGTGCACGAACACGACCTCGCGTCCGCGATCTCCGCGCTCGCCGGGGCGCCCGACGTCGGGCCCGAGGCGATCAGCGTTGCGCATCCGACGCCGGTGTCGATGCGGGCGTTCCTTACCGGCCTGGCCGCGGCCGAGGGCCGCCGCTGCCGGTTCCTGCCGGTGCCGTGGCGGGCGGTGTACGCAGGTTTGCGGGCCGGTGAGCTCGCCGGCGTGCGGTTGGCGTTCCGGGCCGACTCGCTGCTGGGCCTGGTGCGACCGGCGCCCGGGCTCGTCGGAACCGACGCGCTCACTCGTCTTGGTGTGCGGGTGCGCCCGTTCGCGCCGGCGCCCGGCCCGCACGCCTAGCGGCACGCGCGCGAGCATCCCCCCATGCCGATCGGGATCACCGAGGAACACGAACACCTGCGCCAGGCCGTCCGCCGCTTCGCCGAGACGCGCATCCCGGCGGAAGCACTGCGCACCGCGCTCGACGCACCCACTGAGACGCGGCCCGTTTTCTGGAGCGCGCTCGCGGAGCCGGGGTGGGTCGACATGCACAGTCACGGCGCCGGCTTTGTCGAGCAGGCCGTCGTCGTCGAGGAGCTCGGGCGTGCGTGCGCGCCCGGCCCGTACGTGCCGACCGCAATCGTGGCCGCGCTGCTCCATGCCGACGGCGGCCCGGCCGCGGCCGAGCTCCTCCACGCGTGGCGAGCGGCGAGCTCACCGCAGCCGTAGCCGTCGACGGCGCATCGCTCGTGGTAGGGGGAGCGGTCGCCGACATCGTCGTCTGCGAGATCGGCGGCGCGTGGTACGCGCTGGACGCGAGCGCGGTGCGACCCGTCGAGGTCAAGAGCATCGACTTGACGCGTCGCCTCGCTCGCATCGAGCTCGAGCATGTCTCACCCGCCGCGCGCCGTCTGCCGGCACTCACCTCCGACCGCGTGCGGGCGGTCGCGGCGGTGATGTTCGGCGCCGAGGCAATCGGTCTCGCCCAGTGGTGTGTCGACACCGCCGCCGGCTACGCCAAGGTACGCGTGCAGTTCGGCCGACCGATCGGGCAGTTCCAAGGGGTCAAGCACCGCTGCGCGGAAATGCTGGCCCGCACTGAGCTCGCGCGCGCGGCGGTGTGGGACGCGGCTCGTGCCGCCGACGACTACGACGACGAGGGAACCCCGCTCGCAATCGCGGCCGCGGCCGCGCTCGCCTTCGACGCCGCACTCCAGAACGCCAAGGACTGCGTGCAGACGCTCGGCGGGATCGGGTTCACGTGGGAGCACGACGCGCACATGTACTTGCGCCGCGCGATGACCCTGCATCAGGTGACCGGCACCACCGACGAGTGGCGCGTCCGCGCGGCCGAGGCGGCGGCCGGAGGAGCCCGGCGCCGGCTGGCGGTCGACCTGCCGCCGGAAGCCGAGGCGTACCGCGACGAAGTGCGCGCGTTCGTGAGCGAGATCAAGGAGCTTCCACGCGCGGAACGGCTGACGCGTCTCGCCGACGAGGGCTACATCACACCCAGCTGGCCGGCACCGTGGGGCCGCGATGCCGACGCGCTGCAGCTGCTCGTCATCGAAGACGAGTTCCGCAGCGCGAAGGTGGCGCGTCCGAACATCGGCGTCGGCGGATGGGCCTTGCCGAATCTCATCGTGCATGGCACCGAGGCGCAACAGAAGCGCTGGATCCTGCCGACGTTGCGCGGCGAGATCGGTTGGTGCCAGCTGTTCAGCGAACCGGGTGCGGGTTCCGACCTCGCGTCGCTGTCGACGCGCGCGGCACGCGTCGAGGGCGGGTGGGTGCTGAACGGCCAGAAGGTGTGGACGTCGATGGCGCAGGACGCGGACTGGGGGATCTGCCTCGCGCGCACCAATGCCGACGCGCCCAAGCACGACGGCATCTCGTGCTTCATGGTCGACATGCGCACGCCCGGCATCGAAGTGCGGCCACTCCGCGAGCTCACCGGCCAGTCGATGTTCAACGAGGTGTTCTTCGACGACGTCTTCGTCCCCGAGGACTGCCTCGTCGGTCGCGAGCACGACGGCTGGCGCTGTGCGCGCACGACGCTCGCGAACGAACGCGTCTACATGGGCTCGAGCAACACGATCGGCGGCGGCGTCGTCGGGGTGCTGAAGCTGATCGAGGCCCGCGGCCAGTCGGACGACCGGCTCGCGATGGCATCGGCCGGCGAGCTTGTGGCCACCGGCCACGCCCTGACCGCGCTCGGGTTCCGGCTCACGCTGCTGGCACTGCGCGGTGCGGACCCCTCGGGCTCGGAAGCGGCGGTCCGCAAGCTGCTCGGTGTCCAGCACGACCAGCACGTCCAGGAGGTCGGGATGACGCTCGCCGGGCTCGAGGCGATGGCCGCCGAGGGCGAGGCAGCGGCGTGGGCCTCGTCGTTCCTGTTCAACCGGTGCCTCACCGATCGCGGGCGGCACCAGCGACATCCAGCGCAACGTGATCGCCGAAAGACTCCTCGGCCTCCCTCGCGATCCCTGAACACGGCCGAATTTCGCGCCGAAAGAGAACACGTGGAAGCTGCCGCGCTCCTGAACCTGGGCGGCGCGTCCGCGGTCGCGGCCGTCGCGGTGGCCCGCTGGCGCCCGTCGGGCGGCCGAATCCGGCGGCGCCCGATCGACCTGGACCTGGTGCGCGAAAGCCTGCCATACGACGAGACGGCCACGGATGGCGAAACACGAGGAGTACGACCGATGGCCATCAGCCAGATGCCGACCGGCGCCGGCGACATGACCGCCAAGACCGCCGCCGGCCTGCCACCCGAGCAGCTGTACACCTGGCTCGAGTGGGTGCAAGACGACCTGCGGCGCGTCGAGGAACGCATGCAGCACCTCGAGAATGCGCGCGCGCAGCTGCGCGAGCAGGAGCGGTTGCTCAACGAGCTCCTGCACTCTGCTGCTCCGCTCACGCGGCACTGAGGGTGGCTGACGGTTTGCACGTCACCTGCGCAAACCGCTAGTCCTTCGCGCTCCATGGGAGCGCGCACCCTCGCTTACGACGACGTCGCGGTCGGAGATGCCGCGCCCGCGACTGCGCATCCGCTGACGCGTACCGATCTCGTCATGTACGCGGGCGCGAGCGGCGACTTCAACCCCGTGCACCACGACGAAGTCGCGGCCCAGGCCGCCGGCCTGCCGTCGGTGTTCGGGCACGGCATGTACACCGCCGGACTGCTCGCGACCGCGGTGACGAACTACGTCGGGATCGGCAACCTGCGCTCGTACCGGGTGCGCTTCACGCGCCAGACCTGGCCCGGCGAGGTGCTGACGACGAACGTCACGGTGCGCGAGAAGCGCGCCGGCAATGAGGTCGTGCTCGACTGCGCGGTCGTGAACGAGCAGGGCGAGACGAAGATTCGAGGCGAAGTCGTGGCGGTCCTGCCGTGAGCCTGTCGTGAGCCGAGCGTCCGCGAGCCGGGTACCCCGGCGAGCAGCGAGGCGGGGCCCGAGCGGCCCGGCCCGTAGGGCCGAGAGCGGACGGCGATGACGGCCATGCGGTTCGACCTCCCGACGCCCGACTTCGAGACCAAGCCGTTCTGGGACGGGTGCAAAGAGGGAAAGTTCCTGATCCGGCATTGCAACGCCTGCGGCCGTGACCACTTCTATCCCCGGCCGTTCTGCCCGACGTGCTGGAGCGACGACGTGGCATGGAAGGAAGCCTCGGGGCGCGCCACGCTGTACACGTACTCGATCGTCCATGTGAACGATCTCCCGCCGTTCAACGAGCGCGTGCCGTACGTCGCGGCTGTTGTCGAGCTCGACGAAGGACCACGTGTGATGACGAACGTCGAAGGCGTCGGGTTCGAAGACCTGCGCGTCGACATGGCGCTCGTCGTCGATTTCAAGCCGATCTCCGACGACGTAACGATCCCCGTCTTCCGTGCGGCGTCGTGAACGGTCACGAACAGGATTGGAACTTCCCGTTCGAAGAACCGCTCCACGAAGTGTTCCCACAGCTCCACGCGGCGCAGAACGCGTGGATGGCGCAGATCGATTCGCTGAAGGCACCCGATCGCAAGACCCACGAGCTCATCCGTCTCGTCGTCACCGTTGGGCTGCGCAATCCCCAGGGCATACAGCGGCACGCCCGTCTGGCCCGCGAGGTCGGCGCGACTTGGGAGGAGATCCTCGGCTCGATCATGCTCACCGTGCCCGGCCACGGGCTCTTGCCTGCAGTCGAAGCCATGCCGCACGCGCGCCGCGGCTACGAAGATGCGCGCGAGGCCGAACAGGAGTGACAGTGACCGTACCGTTTCGGGTCTTGCCCAAGCTCACGGACAAGAACCGTGACTTCTGGACCGGTGGTGCCCGAGGTGAGCTGCGCTTCTGGCGATGCCAGGAGTGCGGGTTCTACATTCACCCGCCCGCGCCGCTGTGCCCGCAGTGCCACTCGAAGCGCATGAAGACCGAGGCCGTCTCCGGCCGGGCCACGCTCGCGACGTTCTCGGTGAACCACCAAGCGTGGATGCCGGGCCCCGACCTTCCGTACATCGTTGCGATCGTCGAGATCGTCGAGCAGCCGTCGCTCCGGCTCACGACGAATCTTGTGAACTGCGCGCCCGACGCGGCACAGATCGGCATGCCGGTGCGCGTGACGTTCGAGCATCATCCCGATCCCGACGGCGACGTGTACCTTCCGCTGTTCGAGCCAGACCCGAGCGCATGAGGACGTGATGGACGTCAACGACATCATCGAACGGCGGGCGTGCATTACCGGCGTCGGCCAGTCCGAGATCGGCCGGCGCCTGTTCCGCGATCCGCTGGAGTTGACGCTCGACGGTTGCCTCGCCGCGATCGAGCACGCCGGACTCACGACCGCGGACATCGACGGCCTCTCCACCTATCCGGGCCCGATGGGAACCCCTCCGGGCTTCAGCGGCGCGGGCGCGTACGAGGTCATGGACGCGTTGCGGCTGAAGTGCGGCTGGTACGGCAGCGGTCTCGAGACGTCCGGGCAGCTCGGCTCGGTGATCAACGCGTGCTTGGCGGTAGCAGCCGGGCTCGCGAATCACGTGCTGTGTTTCCGCTCGGTGTACGAGGGCACGGCCCAAGGTGACAAGGGCCGCTCGTCGGTGATGCCCGGCGGCGGTGGTGGTGGCAGCAGCTTCAAGGCCCAGGGCTACACCGAGGGGTTCCTGCCGTTCGAGCGCGCCGTCGGCTGCGATCTGGATCGCGATGTTCGCGCAGCGGCACTTCCACCAGTACGGCACGACGCGCGAGCAGCTCGCATGGATCGCGCTGAATGGCCGTCGCAATGCCGAGGTCAATCCGAAGGCGATCTACCGCGACCCGATGACGTTGGACGATTACATGTCGGTCCGGATGATCACGACGCCGTTCTGCCTGTACGACTGCGACGTGCCGTGCGACGGCGCGACCGCGGTGATCGTGTCGCGGCGGGAGCGGGCGAAGGACATGCCGAACGCGCCGTTGCGCGTCGAGGCGGTCGGCACGCGGATCGACGGCCGGCCTTCATGGGACCAGTTCGACGACTTGTCGACGATGGCGAACCGCGCGGCCGGCAAGCAGATCTGGGAGCGCACCGAGCTGAAGCCGGCGGACGTGCAGATGGCGCAGCTCTACGACGGCTTCTCGTGGATCACGATGTCGTGGCTCGAGGCGCTCGGGCTCTGCGGCCTCGGCGAGAGCGGCCCGTTCATCGAAGGTGGGCAGAACATCGCGCGGGATGGGCGGCTGCCGCTCAACACGCACGGCGGCCAGCTGTCGTCCGGACGGCTGCACGGCTACGGCTTCTTGCACGAAGGCGCGACGCAAATGTGGGGCCAGGCGGGGGAGCGTCAGATCGCGACGCCGCCCGAGGTCGGCGTCATCGCCGCCGGCGGCGGCAACACCTGCGGCTGCCTGCTCCTCGTGCGTGAGTAGAGCTATCCGGGCGTGACGCGGTAGAGCGTCTCGTCGCCGTCCCTGGCGACGAGCTCCAGCGGCACGCGCGCGGCGAGTTCCTCGGGCGTGACGAACGGATCGAACGACGGCACCCAGACCACGTACGTGGGACGCGTCCGCATGATCCCGACGAACTCGTCGACCTGGCGCGCAAAGTCGTGGTTGGCCTTCCCCGTGAGGTACACGGTACGCGACGGTACGAGCACCGACGACCGGGTTGTGGACATGTACACCCGGTCGGGCACGCTGCTGACGAGCAACGTGTCACGCGGCAACGCCTTGACCGCCTGCTCGACCGCGGTCGTGGTGGGCGGGGGAGCGGTGCGCCACCAGAAGCGCGTGTAGCTCCAGCCGGTGTGGGCGACGAGCGCGACGGCCACCACCAGCGCGGTCGCGACGAGCCAGGGTGCGACGTACGTCGATGCGACGCGGTAGAGCGCGGCGACGAACAACGCCGTCCAGATCCCGCGCAGGCCGACGTAGTAGCGCGGCGCCACGCTGACCGCCCGGTCGAGAAAGGTGCGCGCGAACCAGATCACGAAGACGTAGATCGGGAGGCTGAGTAGGCAGCAACGCACCAACACCGTGCCTTCCACGTCCCGCTGCCAGCATCCTTCGACGCGCGGCAACCACGTGGCGGCGACGACGGCGACGCCGATGAGGAGCACCGTGATCGCGATCTGGACCGCTTCGGGCCACAACGCGGGAACGAGGCTGGAACCGATCAGCCGCAACGATCCGCGCGTCACGCCACCGAGGTTGTGATACGAGAGCACGCGTGCGCCCCCGCCGCCGTTGATCGCGACCGCGAGCACGAACAGCAACGCCGGGGCGAACCCGGCTGCCGTGAAGATGCCGGCGCGCCGCAACCGGTCGGCAAGCGGACGAACACGGTCGAACCACACGAGCGCGATCGCGATCGTGGCGATGACGCCCACGCCGTTGTAACGCGTGAGCAATGCGCCGGCGGCCAGCGCGGCCGCGCCGGCCAGCGCGTGGGTGCCGCGCCGGCCTTCAGCCGTGATCGCAGTGCCGGCAACGATGATGGCGGCCGTGAAGCACACCGCGAACAGCGGTTCACTCGCGATCGCGGCGTGGCTCCGGAACCAGCCGACCCCGGCGAGCGGCACGGGTACTGCGTCGGCGACGAACAGCATCACCGCCGGAGCGATCGTCGCGATGATCACCGACCGATACTTCGTCATCTTGGCGGTGAGCAGCGCGACGAGTATGACGTTTAGCGCGATACAGAGGATGTTGACGGTTCGGGCGCCATCGCGCGCATCGCCCCCCACGATGGATGCGACGGCGAGCGTCGCCGGGTACCCGGGCGGGAAATGCGACGACCAGATGTGCGCGCGATCACGCACCGCGTCGCGAGTTGAATAGGCATCCCATGAGAGCGTGAAGGGCACGGTCGGCCCGTGGCCGTGGCGCAGGTTGTCGGCCGTGCCGACGTAGGCCGCCGAATCGGGCGTCGTGTTGAGGTCGTGACGCGTGGCGTGCGCGACCAGAAACGCCGACCACACCGCCAGCGCGATCGACGGAGCAAGCACGAGCAGGCGACGGCGCGGGCTCGGCATCTCGCCTAGTCGATCGCGATTGCCGCGAGCTCTTCGAGGTGGTCCTCGGCGGTGCCGAGCGCGACCGACAACGTGAGCAGCCGCTTGAAGTACAGGTGGATGTCGTGCTCCCACGTGAAGCCGATGCCGCCGAAGACTTGGATCGCGGTGCCTCCCACCTGCGGGAAGGCGTCAGCGGCGAACGCGCGGGCGAGGGTCGCGGCGCGATGCGCTTCCTCGGGCGATGCCTCGTCGAGCGCCCAGCACGCGTAGTACGCAGCGGCGCGCCCGAGCTCGACCGTGCGGAGCATGTCGGCGCAGAGATGTTGCACGGCCTGGAACGCGCCGATCGGTTTGTCGAACTGCACGCGCTCCTTCGCGTACTCGACCGCAAGCTCGAGTGCCCGCTGCGCCGCGCCCACCCCGTCGACGACGTACGCGACGCCGAGCCGGTCGAGCATGCCGCCGCGACGTCCTGCTCTCCACCATCGAGCCGCCACGCGGGGGCGCCGTCCAGGACGAGCGAGCCGTATTTGCGGGAACCGTCGACACTCGGCGACGCGAGCACCGGTATTGCATCGTCGTCGGTGGCGAAGACTCCGAGCTGTCCGTCGGGGTCGCGCGCGGTGATCACGAACACGTTCGCAGCCAACGCGTCCGGGACGTGCTCCTTCTGGCCCTCGAGCCGCCAGCCGTCGCCATCGGGCCAGGCCCGGGTCGCGGGGTGGTGCCAGCCGTACCGGGAGCCGTGTTCGAACACGGCGATCGTGCCGATGCCGTCGAACTCGCCGAGCAGCGAGCGGGCGCCGACAACCGAGGACGCGTACGGCGCGGGACACACCGCGCGTCCGAGCTCTTCGAGCACAACCGCGGCGTCGACCATGCCGAGGTCGAGCACACCGAGCTCGGCGAGTCCGTCCCACACGGAACGATCGAACGTCTCGGCGTTGTATGCCGCGCGCACCGCGCTCAGCGGCGCTTTGTCCGCGAGGAACGCGCGCACGGACGCGCGTAACATTTCCTGCTCGTCGGTGAACTCGAAGTCCATGACGGCCGGAAACTAGCCTGCCGTACCGTGCGGACGCAGCGGAGCCAGGGGCGGCGCAGCCAGGGAGCCACGTAAGTGCGCCTGCAGTATGCAACCGAGGACGAAGCGTTCCGCGCCGAGCTCGACGCCTGGCTCGACGAGCACCGGCCGTCCGAAGACCGGTTCACGGAACCGAAGCTCTCGAGCGCGCACATGCCGCAGTGGGCACGCGCATGGCAGCGCGCGCTGTTCGACGCGGGCTGGCTCGTGCCCGGATGGCCGCCGGAGCTCGGCGGGCGCAACGCGACACCTACGCAGCAGATGATCTACTTCGAAGAGCTGAGTCGCCGGGAGATCTTGCGCAGCGCGAACCCGCAGGGTCTCGGCATCATCGCACCGTCAATCAACGACTACGGCACTCCCGAGCAGAAGGAACGGTTCCTGCTGCCGACGCTGCGCGCGGAGATCTCGTGGTGCCTCGGCATGAGCGAACCAGGGGCAGGCAGCGACCTCGCGAGCCTCAAGACGAGAGCCGAGCTGCAGGGCGACGAGTTCGTCGTCAATGGCCAGAAGGTCTGGACGTCGGGCGCGCACCACGCCGACTGGTGCCTGTGCTTCGTGCGCACCGACCCGGAGGCTCGCAAGCACAAGGGCATCAGCGCGCTGATCATCGACACCAGTTCGCCCGGCGTCGAACGCCGGCCCTTCCCCGAGCTCACCGAACGCCACCTCTGCGATTTCAACGAGGTGTTCTTCACCGACGTGCGCGTGCCCAAGGAGAATTTGATGGGCCCCCTCCACGGCGGGTGGCCCATCACCCAGGGGTCGCTCGCGCACGAGCGCGCGATGCTCTGGATCAACTACGCGTACGAGGTGCAGCGGGCGGTGAGAATGCTCGTCGAGCTTGGTGACACCGAAACGGCCGACGGCACGCGCCTCGGCGACGACTCCCGTTACCGCGACGCGGTCGCCGGCTTCTACGTCGACGCCCAGGCACTGATGACGATGGGCTACCGCGGGTTCTCGAAGTTCTTGCACGGCAAGGCCGCGCCCGAGCACTCGCTCCTCAAGCTCTACGGCAGCGAATCGTTGCAGAAAGCGTTGCTTTTCGGTTCCGAAGCGCTCGGTGTCGAGGGGCTCGACGTCGACCGGCTCGGCCCGAGGCTGTGGCGCGACGGATCCTGGCCGACGCAGTACCTGCGGAGCTTCGGCGCGACGATCCCGGGTGGCACGAGCGAGATCCAGCGCAACATCATTGCGGAGCGGGTGCTGGGCCTTCCACGCTCGTGACGATGTCGACGCGCAAGATGTCGGTGTGCGCGATCGCTTGCTCACGCAACTCTGACAACGACCGCCGCACCGGATCTTCCATGTACTGCTCGAGGGCTTCTTCGGACGGAAACTCGAGGATATGCACCTCGAAGGGCGCGCTCTTCGGGTCGGTGGCGCGCACCCGCTGCAGCACGCGCGCTCCGTACATGGCGAGCCGCGTGAGCACTTGGTCTTCGTAGTCGATGAGCAGCTGCTCGTTCCCGGGCATGCCCGAGAGCAAGACGCACAACCTCAGCGGCACGCGTGTCACATCCCGCCTTCACGAGGGCGGAGCACGCAGAACTCGTTGCCCTCGGGATCGGCGAGCACAACCCACGACTCCTCGCCGGTCTGGCCGATGTCGACGCGCGTCGCCCCCTTCGCGATCAGCCGGTCGACCTCGGCGTCGCGGTCGTCGGGCACGAAATCGAGGTGCACGCGATTCTTCACGACCTTGCCGTCGGCGGCCCGCCCAAAGAGGATGGCGGGGAACCGCTCGTCCTCGGTCGTGACCATGACTTCGTCGTCGTCCTCGGCAAGGATCTTCCACCCGAGCGCGTCGGCCCACCAGTGACCCAGCGTACGCGGGTCGGCGGCATCGACGACGATGGTCCACAGCCGCAAGCTCATCCGCGGCGTCACATCCCGCCTTCACGCGCGCTGAGCACGCAGAACTCGTTGCCCTCGGGATCGGCGAGCACGACCCACGACTCCTCGCCGGTCTGACCGACGTCCGCGCGGGTCGCGCCTTTCGCGATCAGCCGGTCGACCTCGGCGTCGCGGTCGTCGGGCACGAAATCGAGGTGCACGCGGTTCTTCACCGCCTTGCCATCGGAGACCCGTAGGAAGACGATGCCGGGGAACCGTTCGTCCTCGGTCGTGACCACGACTTCGTCGTCGTCCTCGAAGAAGATCTTCCACCCGAGCGCGTCGGCCCACCAGTGACCCAACGTACGCGGGTCGGCGGCATCGACGTCGATGGTCCACAGTCGCAAGGTCATCCGCGGAAGCTAGCGTTGCCGAGGCATGGAGTTCACGCCCCGGGAGACCGACGAGGAGCACGCGCAGCGCTACGTGCGGGAGGGCTTCTGGCGCGACGAGAGCCTCGGCGCGCTGCTCGCGGCTGGTCTGCACGATGCGTCCGCCGAACCGTTCACCGTGCGGTCGGATCGCAATCCGTACCGCGGCACGCTCGGCTCGGTCGACGCGCTCGCGCGCCGGGTCGCGACGGGCCTGCGGGAACGCGGTGTGCAACCTGGTGACGTGATCGCGTTCCAGCTCCCGAACTGGGTCGAAGCCGCGGCCACGTTCTATGCCACGACGTTCCTCGGCGCGGTCGTAGTGCCGATCGTGCACTTCTACGGACCCAAGGAGGTCGGCTACATCCTCCGCAAGACGCGCGTGAAGGCGCTTGTCACCGCCGACCGCTTCGGCCACCAGGACTTCCTCGCGAACCTGGACGGCTTGCGCGCCAACCTTCCCGATCTCGAATGGGCGGCCGTTGTCGGCGATCCCGCGGGCCGTGACCTCGAACGGTTCGATGACCTGGTCGCCGATGATCCGATCGACGCACCCGCGGCGGTGGACCCGCGTACGCCCGCGCTCGTTGCGTACACGTCGGGCACGACGTCGAATCCGAAAGGTGTCGTGCATTCGCATCGCACGATCACCGCCGAGATCCACCAGCTCGGCGGCATGCAGGCCGACCGAGGCACACCGCCAATGTTGACGGGCGCGCCCGTCGGCCACGGCATTGGCATGTTGGCCGCGCTGCTCATCCCGGTGTGGCGCCGGGGCGCGATCCACCTCATCGACGTGTGGGATCCGGCGCGTGTCCTGCAAGCGATGCTCGACGACAACGTTTCGGCCGGGCAAGGTTCGACGTACTTCCTCACGAGCCTGCTCGACCATCCGTCGTTCGATCCGGAGCGGCACACCAAGCTGATGCCGTTCATCGGGCTCGGTGGTTCCGCAGTACCGGCCGCGGTCGGCGAACGGTGCGCGCGGCTGGGCATCGAGACGTCACGGAGCTTCGGGTCGACCGAGCACCCGTCGATCACCGGCAGCTATCCCGACACGCCACATGAGAAGCGCGTTGCCACCGATGGCCGGCCGTTGCCCGGCGTGGAGCTGCGGTTGGTCGACGACAACGGTGCCGACGTTCCGGTGGGTGAGGCCGGCGAGATCTGGTCGAAGGGGCCGGAGTGCTTCGTCGGCTACACCGACGCGGCCGAGACCGCGACCGCGTTTACCGCCGACGGCTGGTTCATGACTGGCGATATCGGCGTGCTCGA
Source organism: uncultured Actinomycetes bacterium (assembly GCA_963837155.1). Taxonomy (GTDB): domain Bacteria; phylum Actinomycetota; class Acidimicrobiia; order IMCC26256; family PALSA-610; genus DASQHW01. The sequence goes on from CAWIMB010000002.1 coordinate 1,469,607, forward strand.
CGCGGACGGGTTCCTCACGATCACCGACCGGAAGAAGGACATCATCATCCGCGGCGGTGAGAACGTCAGCGCCGCCGAGGTCGAAGAAGTGCTGATGCGCATGCCCGACGTCGCGGAGGTCGCGGTCGTGGGCGCGCCCGACGCCCGACTCGGTGAGGTCGGCTGCGCGTTCTTCCGCATGCAGCCCGGCAAGCAGGCGCCGACGCTGCCGGAAGTGCGTGAGCTGCTCGACCGGGCGGGTCTCGCCAAGCAGAAATGGCCGGAGCACGTCCGCCCTGTCGAGGAGTTCCCGCGCACGCCGAGCGGCAAGGTGCAGAAGTTCGTCCTGCGCCAGCAGCTCCGCGCCGAAACTTGAACGCTCGGTCGCTCAAGTCGAAGGCGCTGCGCGGCCGATCTTGTGCGGGAGCGGGCACCTCGTCCGCTCCTGTCTCCGGTGGAGGGACCAGTGTTTCTTCAGATCCTCGGTGTGCTCGTCGTCGCGGCCCTCGTGGTCTTCTTGGTCATGAGCCGCAAGAACGCCAGCACCAAAACCCACTGACGCCCGGGCCGCCTCGGGTCCGTACCGATTCCTGGTCCATTTCGCTTGGGATATGAGGGCATGTGGACCATGAAGTCCGCGAGGGCGCGCGGCGACATCTGGCCGTAACTCGTGATTCGTGACGCCGGCGACGGCGCGACCGCGCAAATCGCGGGTAGGCACCGCCTCAGGGTGCGCGACAATGCAGTCATGGGCGCGGCGGGCATACGACGTAGGAAGAAGCACCACAAGCTTCCCGAGCCCGAAGTGCTGCCGCCGGGCGACGCCGACCGTGTCTTCGGCCGATTCACATGGGGCGCGTACTCGCCTGCGGGGAACCTCGAACGAAACGGCTTCTTCTGGAGGCAACTCCGCCGGCGACGCGGCCGCGATCCGTGGACGATCGTCGGCTACGTGCTCTGGGTGCTGTTCGCAGCAGTGCTCGCGATCGCTGTCATCGGCTCCGCGGTCACTCTCTTCCGCTGAGGGCTCTTCCCGCGAAACGCTGATCGGTTCGATACCCGACGCGCGTTGACGCACGTCGCGATTACCTGATTTTTCCAGCTGATCCGCCAGGCGTAGTTGTCACACCCCTCGCGTACGCTACGAACGTATGTTTGCACTGTCGCCACTCAAGCAGGAGATCGAAAAACTCCTCGCCAGCGAACAACCGGTCGATGTCGTCGAGCTACGCGCGCTGACCAACCAGTTGGAGTTTGCGTGGCTGCGCGCGATCGATGATTACGCCCGGTCGGAGGAATGGGTGGAGGAGGGCTTCGCGGTCGCGGCGTCGGCGCTGCGGGTCAAGTGCGGGCTGACCCAGGGTGGCGCGAACGCGGCGTTGAAGCTCGCGTCGAAGCTGCGGCGGCTGCCGGTGGTGTCGGAGGCGTTCGCGGCCGGGGAGATCTCCCGCCAACACGCAGCGGTGATCGCCGACGCCTACACGCCGGACCGGGCCGCCGCGATCACGGAGCTCGAGCAGCCGCTCGTCGACGCGGCCAAAGCCACCACACCCAAAGTGCTCGGCGAGATCGTGGCGCGCGTCACGGGCGCGCTCGATGGTGATGACGGTGTCGGGGCTGCGAACGAGAAGTACGCGCGGCGGCGCCTGCACATGTCGGAGATGCTCGACGGGATGGTGAAGATCGACGGACTGTTGGATCCCGAGTTGGGACAACGGCTCCGCGCCCAAGTCAATGCCATGGCTCGCAGCCTCAAGGGCCAGGATCCCGACCGCACCCCGGCCCAGCTACGCGCCGACGCGCTGGTTGAGTTGTGCGAGATCGGTACCGCGCACGCCGATGTGGGCGCGGGGCGAGAGACGATCACCGATGTCGCCGTGCACGTGGACTTGCCTGACATTGAAGCGCGGGGCGGCGCCGATGTCGCGGCCGCGATCCGAGCGGCCCGTGGCCCGCTCCCGACATCGACGTTGCAGCGATTGACGTGCGACTGCCGGATCTCACGTGTGATCACCGACGGACCGTCGCTCGTGCTCGACATCGGCCGAGCGTCGCGCGACGTGACCGACGCACAATTCCGTGCGCTTGTCGCTCGCGACAAGGGCTGCACCTGGCGGGGATGCGATCGGCCGCCTGGCTGGTGTCAGGCCCACCACATCTGGCACTGGAGCGCCGGCGGACCGACCGACCTCGACAATCTGTGCCTCTACTGCCGCTACCACCACCGGCTCGTGCACGAAGGCGGCCGCGCGCCGCCCTAAGAGCGGAGCAACTTCCCCGGTCGCGTCGCCAGCGCGTCGTCGTTCACTGCGCCGTCCTCGCGGATCACCGTGCCGTTCACGACAACATGACGGACGCCCACGGGGCGGTCGGCCACGAGCCGTTCTCCGTTCGCGGGGAAATCGCGGATGCGGCGGAGCGGGCCGGGCGCGACGGTCTGGTCGTCGAACACCACGACGTCGGCGGCCTTGCCGACTTCGAGCGTGCCGCGGTCGTGCAGGCCGAACACGGACGCGGGCTCGCCGGTGAGCTTGTAGATCGCGTGCTCCATGGGCATGACGTGCTTGTCGCGCACCCAGTTGCCGAGCAGATCGGTGGCGAAGCAGGCGTCGCACAACTGGCTGATGTGCGCGCCCGAGTCGGCGAGGCCGAGCAACACGGTGTCCTGGGGGAGCAGCTCGGCGATCGCTTCCGGGTCGTTGTTCGCGAGCACGCTGAGGAAACGAGTCTCGAGGTTTTCGTCGAGTGAGAGATCGAGCATCACGTCAAGCGGGGTGGCGCCGCGCTCCTCGGCGAGATCCGTGACCTTGCGGTTGATCAGCTCGGGATGCGCGTTCGACTCGGCGACGAGGAGAGCGTCGAAGTTTAGCGGCAGCGCGCCCTTGCGGCCGGACAGCTCCTCCCATGCCTTCGCTCGCCATGCGGGATCGCGGTACGCGGCCATGCGTTCCTCGACGGAGCGGTCCATCAGCTCCTGGAACGCGGCGCGCATGTTCAACGTGAACGGCTCGCGCATGTTCATCTGGAACGTCAGCGGGCGGCACGATACTTGTGGCCACACTTCGACGCCCTCGGCGCGCGCCGCTTTGTTCGCGGCCATGATCTTCACGTGCCACGGATAGCCCTTGACGGTGAGCAAGGCCGTCCATGTGACCGGTCGGTGCGCGTGCCGCTGCAGGTCGTACACGTCATCGTGCTTGACCGTCTCACCCGGCAGCAATGCGATCACGCCCTTGTGTGAGTCGCGCACCGGTTCGAGCAGCGACCGAACTTCCGCGAGATCGGCGACGCGCGACGGCACGGGCCTCCCGTTGGCGCCGCTGTGCGTCGGTGACGAGCTCGTCGCGAACCCGGCCGCGCCGGCGTCCATCGCTTCGCCGATCACGCGCTGCATCCCGCGGATCTCGTCGTCGGTGGCCGCGCGTTCGTAGCCCTCTTCGCCCATGACGAAGATACGTACTGCGGTGTGACCGACGTAGCACGCGAAGTTGAGCAGCGTGCCGCGCCGGTCGATCGCATCGAGATACTGCGGGAACGTCTCGAAGTCGTCCCACGGCACGCCTTCGAAGAGCGTGTCGGGCGCCATGTCCTCGACGTGCTGGAGCGTGCGGACGAGCAGCTCGCGGTGCCGCGGTTGCACGGGAGCGATCGAGAAGCCGCAGTTGCCGGCGACGACGCTCGTCACCCCGTGCCAGGACGACGGCGTGAGCGCCGGGTCCCAGAACACCTGGGCGTCGTAGTGCGTGTGAATGTCGATGAAGCCGGGCGTGACGACGTGGCCGCCGGCGTCGAGCTCGTGCGCGCCGTCGAGCCCCTCACCGATCTCGGTGATCACGCCGCCGGTGATCGCGACGTCGGCTGCGCGCGCGGGCGCGCCGGTTCCGTCGACGACCGTGCCCCCGCGAATGACCACGTCTGCACCCATCGGGACTCCTCACACGTCGTCGACCTCGGGCGACCGATCCTACAGTTGACGTGCGTGTCAGGTTCGGGCGACGCTGACCTCCATGCCGGGAGACGACAGCGCAGCGACCGGAGGGGAGCGGAGCGTGGAGTCGACCCATGATCATGTTCTCCCCACGACGATGCCCGCTGCTGTGTTCATGGGCCTGCGCGACGTTGCGGTCGAGGACCGGCCGACACCGTCGCCGGGACCCGGTGAGCTGCTGCTCGAGGTCAGCCATTGCGGCATCTGCGGCTCTGATCTGCATTTCCTGCTCGACTGGGGCGGGCGCAGCGGGGTGATCGAAGGGCATGAGTTCTCGGGCACGGTTGCCGCGACCGGTGATGGTGTCGACGGGTGGCAGGTTGGTGACCGCGTCGTCGGCGGCCCGTCGCCCAAGTGCGGCCGGTGCGAGTACTGCCTCGCGCACCGCACATCGCTGTGCGTCGAACGCGGACGCAGCGGCGTGGGGGAGAGCACCTGGCAGGGCGCGTTCGCCGGATACAAGACGGTGAGCGCGGCCGAAGCGCTTCGGGTGCCCGACCAGTTGTCGCTGAAACACGCCGCGCTCACCGAGCCACTCGCGGTTGCACTGCACGGCATCACCCAGGGCGGCGGCGCGCGGCCCGGAACGCGCTGGCTCGTGACCGGCGGTGGCCCGATCGGGTTCCTCAGCGTGGCCGCGCTACGAGCGCTGGGTGTCGAGGACATCGTCGTGAGCGAACCCAAGGAACGTCGCCGCAAGCTGTGCGAGAAGCTCGGAGCGCGCACGGTTGCACCCGATGACCTGACCACGCCGCAATGGCCGCACGACATGGTCGACGAACCGTTCGATGTCGCGCTCGAGTGCTCGGGCAACGGCCGCGCCCAGGAGTCGGCGCTCGCGCAGCTGAAGCGCGCGGGAACTCTTGTGCTCGTCGGCGCCGGGATGGCGCGCCCGAAGTTCGATCCCAATCGCATCCTGCTGAACGAGCTCGTGATCACCGGCGCGTTCGTGTACGACTTCGACGGCTTCCCGCGCGCGCTGGAGCTGCTGGCATCGGGCAAGATGCCGAACGACCTGCTCGTCGAACAAGACGATTTCCCGCTGAACCGCCTGCTCGACGCGGCGGTCGGCTTGCACGAGGGCGAGCTCGCCGCCAAAGCAATGATCGTCCCGAGAACGGAGTAAGGGAGACGACAGCGAAGCGACCGGGGAGACGAAGGCGTAGCCGACCGGAGGGGAGGCGAAGCCGAGAGTCGACCAATCATCAGGGGAGCGGAGCGTGGAGTCGACCCAATGGAGAAAGGAGCGACGATGGCCGGTCCGACATTCACCTCGCGCAAGCCGCGTTTCAATCACGTGGCGATGAGCCTGACCGCCGAGAACCTCGACGAAGCGCACCGCAAGCTGCGCGCCGACTTCTACGAGGACGTCTTCGGGTTCTTCGACATCCCGATGATGACGATCGACCGCAAGCGCCAGGTGTTCCAGGTCCACAACATCGAGCAGTTCCTGTTCCTGATCGCGGAAGACGACGGGTCGTCGATGAGTTGCCCGCGTCTCGACCACTTCGGCTTGTCGGTCGCCGCGGAGTCGGAGCTCGACGACATTCTCGCTCGGGCGAAGAAGTGGCAAGAGCGTGACGACCGGGTCGACATCATCGATAAGAAGACCGAAGATCACGGCATGCTCGCGATCACGAGCATCTACGTGCGGTATCTCCTGCCGATGATGGTCGAGATCCAATGGTGGGATTACAAGGGAGACGACAGCGCAGCGACCGGAGGGGAGCGGAGCGTGGAGTCGACCCATGAGGATCGCTCGGACAAGGTGAACGCGTGACCGAGCTTCGTTACGGCGCGTTCGCGCCGCAAGGCTGGAAGCTCGAGTACAACGGCTGGTCTGCTGCCGACGCGTGGGCGCGCACCAAGGAGCTTGCGCAGCTCACCGAGCAGCTCGGCTATCACCACCTCTGGGTCTACGACCACTTCGAGACGGTGCCCACGCGCGAGCCGACGCACGTGTTCGAAGCGTTCACGACGCTCTCGGCGCTCGCGCAGCACACGTCGACGATCAAGCTCGGTCAGATGGTGACGTGCGCGGCATACCGCAACGCGGGTCTGCTCGCCAAGGAAGCCGCGTGCGTCGACGTGTTCTCGGGTGGACGCCTCATCCTCGGGCTCGGCGCGGGATGGTACGAGCGCGAGTACCAGGCGTACGGGTTCACGTTCCCGCGTCCGGGCGTGCGGCTGCAGATCCTCGAAGAGACCGTCGAGGTTGTGAAGCGCCTGTGGAGCGAGGAGACGGTGACGTATCAGGGCAAGCACCTGACGTTCGACGGTGCGTACTGCGATCCCAAACCGCTGCAGCAATTGCCGGAGCTGTGGATCGGCGGAGGCGGCGAGAAGGTGACGCTGCGCATCGAAGCGCGTCATGCCGACAAGACCAACTGGCAAGTCGGACTCGAGGGATTCATTCGCAAGTCCGAACTGCTCCGCCGGTACTGCGACGAGATCGGTCGCGACTTCGCCTCGATCGTCCGCACGCACGGTCCCGACTGCCGCATCTTCGACACCGAGGCCGATCTGCAGAAGTGGCTCGACTCACCCACGGGCGGGTCGCTCCGGCGCGGCGGCACACCGCACGCCGAGTACGTGCGCGACAACTTGGTCGGCACGGTGGAACAGGTCGCAGGGAAGGTTCAGGCGTACGTCGACGCGGGGTGCCGGGAGTTCGTGCTCTGGTTCCGTGACTTCCCGTCGTCCGAGAGTCTCGAGGCGTTCGCACGCGACGTCACGCCGATGATCCGGCCTTAGGGAGCAACGGACGCTACCGTTCTCGACCGTGACGGCACTCTCCGACGCGCCTGCACGGGAGCCCACACAGTCGTCGCCCCTTCCACAGCCCCGACCGCGCCTGTTGCTCGGTGCCGGTGCGTTCGTCGCGATCGGTGCGCTGTTCTTCTACTTCTACACGCGTTCCGATCTGTGGCTTGACGAGACACTGTCGGTCAACATCGCCCGGCTTCCGGTGTCCGATCTTCGTGAGGCATTGCGCCACGACGGCGCACCGCCGCTTTACTACTTCTTGCTGCATTTCTGGACGGCGGCGTTCGGTACCAGCGGTGTCGCGGCGCGGTCGCTGTCCGGCGTCTGCATGCTCGGCGCGGTGGTTGCAATCTGGTTTGCAGCGCGGCGCCTTGGTGGCCGGCGCCTCGCGTGGTTGTCGGCGATGGTCATGCTCGCGAGCCCGTACGCGATCCGCTACGCGACGGAAACGCGGATGTACACGCTCGAGATCCTGTTGGTCGCGTGCGGCATCGTGGCATTCCAGCGCGTCGTCGAGCGCCCGACGTACGGGCGCGCGGCGGTGTTCGGGCTCATCGTGGCGCTCGCGCTGTACACGCAGTACTGGGCGTTCTATCTGCTGCCGGTCGTCACCGTCGTGTTGCTGTGGATGCTGCGGCACGGCACCGATCGCACCGCGGCGCGCCGCCTATTGATCGCGCTGGGCGGCGCAGTCATCGCGTTCCTGCCGTGGCTGTCGACATTCCTCTACCAGGGAACGCATACCGGCACGCCGTGGGGCACGCCGGTGCTGCCGGCGTTGCCGTTTGGCTACACGATCCGCGATTTCGCGGGTGGCGCGAACTACGGCATCGAGGTGCAGGAGGGATGGCTCCTGTTCCTCACGCTGTTCCCGCTGCTGCTCCTGGGCATCTTCGGGCGCGGGATCGACAACCGGCGTATCGAGGTCGACATCTTGCCGCAGCGCGAGGTGCGGCCGATCGCGTTCGTCGGCGGGGTCGGGCTCGCAGTCGCGCTGTCGCTGAACTACCTCGCCGGCGGTGCGTTCCAGTCGCGATACAGCGCGCTGGTGTTTCCGTTCTTCGTGCTCCTCGTCGCACGCGGGTTCACGACGTTGTGCGATCGCCGCGTGCTTGCCGGCGCGGCGGTGCTCGCGGTTCTGCTCGGGTTCGCGGGCGGCGTCCGCAACGTGATAACGCAACGAACGCAGGCCGGCGAGGTCGCGGCGGTGCTTCGCACCGACGCCCATGCCGGCGATCTCGTCGTGTACTGCCCCGACCAGGTTGGGCCGGCGGTGCACCGTCTGGCCCCGAAGGGCCTCGACGAGGTCGTGTATCCGAGCTTCGCTGGTCCGGAAAGAATCGATTGGGTCGACTACAAGCAACGGCTCAAGCGCGCGGACACCCGGGCGTTTGTGCGCACCGCACTCGCGCGGGCGGGATCACGCACGCTGTGGTACGTGAGTGCCCCGGGGTACCACACGCACAAGGTCGTGTGTGAGACGCTCAAGAACGCGTTCGCCGCTGCTCGACGCCGGGTGCCGCGCACCGCGCCGGATCCGAAGATCTTCGAGAAGCCGTCGCTCGAGGAGTTTCTCGCCCGACCGGCGAGCAGCTGAGTGCCGACCCGCGCCGGCACCGCGCGCCGCGGTGCTCGTTCCCTACGCGCTCTCGCGGTTGATCGTCGTCGTGACGTTGGTGGTCACCAGGCATGTCCTGACGACCGTGCACGTCGCCGACCGATATCGCGTCCAGGCAAGTCTGCTCGGGTGGGACGGGGGCTGGTACCGCGACATCGCGCGCGGCGGCTACGACGCCGTGGCACGCGAGGGATTGCGGTTCTTCCCGCTGTTCCCGTTGGCCGGCCGGGTCGTTGCATGGTTCCCCGGCGTCAACGCGGGCGTGGCCGTGGTGGTGGTTGCGAATGTCGCTGCGCTCGCGCTCGGGTTCGCAGTGCGCGCGCTCGTGCTCCAGGAGCGCGCCGACGAAGACCTGGCCCGACGCGCGGTATGGCTCGTCTACCTGCTGCCGCCTGCGTTCGTCCTTGTGATGGGCTACGCCGAGGCCCTGTTCATGACCGCCGCGGCGGTCGCGCTGCTCGCGCTCCGGCGGCAGCAGTGGTGGCTCGCCGCGATCGCCGGCATCGCCGCGGGTCTGACCCGTCCGGTTGGCATACTGCTCGCCGTGCCCACGCTCGTCGAAGCCGTTCGTACGCGTGACCGGGCCGCGATCGCGGCGGTCGTGGCTCCTGTCGTCGGAACGTTCTCGTATCTCTGGTGGGCCGCGAGCCGTACGCACGACTTCTGGTATCCGCTGCGGGTCCAGCAGGACCCCACGCGGCGCGGCCGGTGGCTCGATCCGTTTCGGGCGGTGGCCCATTCGGTGCGTGAGCTGTTCTCGGGTGATCATCTGAGCGCGGGCGTCCATGCGGTTGCGGCCGTGCTGTTGTTCGGCTTGCTCGTGGTGCTGTGGCGGCGCTGGCCGCTGTCGTTTTCGCTGTATGCGACCGTTGCGCTGATCGCCGCGCTCAGCAGTAAGAACCTCGATTCGCTCGAGCGCTACGGCCTTGCGACGATTCCGTTCGTGCTCGCCGCCGCCGACGTCGTGGCCGATCCCCTATGGGAACGGGTTGCCCTCGTGCTCGTGAGCGCCGGGCTGGTGGTCGCCAGCGTCCTCGCCTTCACCGGAGTGATGGTTCCGTGAAGGGCAACCGGTTCGGACGGGTGTTGCTCCTCATCGTTCTCGTCGCGCTCGGCATTCGCATCGCGTACGTCGCGGGTACGAAGTCGGGACCGTGTCGCATCGCGCTCCCCAATGGCGTGGTCGTCGGCAGCTCGCCGAGCAAGTGCACGGGGCCGAACGACCAGGTCTATTACAACGCCCAGGCGAACACCGTGGCCGAAGGTCATGGCTTCAACGAGCCGTTCTGGTCGGTGACCCATCCCGGCGAGAAGGCGCCACCCGCGGCCGATCATCCGCCGCTCACGGTCTTCGTGCTCACGCCGGTCTCCTGGCTCGTCGAGCACCCGCCGTTGTCGTGGGTCATCGACGAGCCGTTACGCGACCACGTGCGCGAGCACCGTTACACGATGGTCGTGTTGGGGACGTTGCTCGTGTTCCTGATCGGTCTTCTGGGCCGGCGTATCGGCGGAGACGCGGTCGGGCTGATCGCGGCGGGGATCGCGGCGATCAATCCGAACATCTGGGTGAACGACGGGCTCATCTTCTCCGAGACCGTCACCGCGCTCACCGTTGTCGGTGCGATGTGGGCGGCAATCGCACTCTGGGAGCGACCAACGCTGTTGCGCGTGGCCGCGCTCGGCCTCATGTGCGGGCTCGCGGCCCTCGCGCGCGGAGCTGATCCTGTTCGTGCCGTTGCTCGCGATCGTCATCGTGTGCACGGTGGCAAAACCGTGGTCCGATCGCAGCGCGCTTGCTGTCGCGGCGATCGTCATGTCGGTGCTCGTCATTGCGCCGTGGGTTGGGTTCAACCTCGCGCGCTTCCACGACCGCACGTTCATCTCAACCAACGACGGCATCGCCCTGCTCGGATCGAACTGCGATCCGGTGTACTCCGGTGACGGCATCGGCCTGACGTCACTCGGCGAATGTCTCGAGTATCCGCCCCCGCCGGGAGATCAATCTCAGGTTGCGAGCCACTACCGCAAGAAGGCGTTCGATTACGTCAGCGATCACAAAGGCCGCGTGCCGCTCGTGATGCTGGCGCGCATCGGGCGCACGTGGAGCGTGTTCCGGCCCGGCGACATGATCGACTTCAACGTCGGTGAGGATCGCGACCGCTGGGTCACGCGGCTCGGCCTGATCTCCTATTACCCGGAGCTGCTCCTGGCGATCGTTGGCGCGATCGAAATGTGGCGCCGCCACCGGCGACGCGTGTTGTGGGTGCTCCTCGTACCCGCGATCGTCGTGACGATCGGTGTTGCTGTGACCTACGGGCAAACGCGGTTCCGCGCCGCGGCCGAACCATCGCTCGCGTTGCTGGCAGCCGTCGGGGTCATCGCGGCGGTCCGCGCGTTGTCTGGCGGCCGGGAAGAACGACGAGACGACGAACCGGAGCAGCCGCCGGAGCCGGAACCGGCCCCTGTTGTTACACCGTGACGGTCTCGGCCGGGCTTTCTTCGGCGAGTGACACGCTGCGGTGCACGGCGGTCGGCAGCCGCGAGAACGCGAACGCGGCGACGGCGTAGACCAACAGCGCGGAGAACTGCACGATGCGGAAGCCCAGCGCCATCGACAGGATCGTCGTCAGCACCGAACCGACCACCGAAAAGAAACCGTTGACTGCCCACGCCCACGCGACGTACTCCTCGCCGTGCTCGCTCAGCCCGGCAACGCGGCCGAGTCCGAGCGGCATGAACATGCCGAGGCAGAGGCCGAGCGGGAACAGGATGATCACTGCGAACAGCACGCGGAACGCGAGGCCGGTAGAGAGCAGTGGCCCTGTCAGCAGTGGTGGGAGCGCGAACAGATAGAACATCGTCAGTACGGTGAGCACGCCGAGCACGTACGGCATGACGCGCGCAGGATCGCCCGCGAACCGCCGGCTCAGGAGCGCGCCGATACCCGTCGACACCAGGATCGCGGCCAGGGTCACCGTCAGCGAGTACGTCGGATAGCCGAGGAACAGCACCAGCCGCTGGATCGTCGTGATCTCGAAGAACATGAAGCCGAGACCCAACGCGGCGAAGTACACGGCGGACGTACCTTTGGCCGGGAGCGCGCGCCACTTGCGCCGGACGAAGAAGAACGGCGCGAGCAGGAAGACGGCCGCGTACACCAGCGAGATCCCGAGCAGCAGCAACAGGACCCGTTCACCGATGACGTCCTCGGGATTGGTGACGTCGAGCGGCTCGGCGATGTGCGCGATGACGTCGCGGAAGCGGGAGAAGTGCCAGAAGTACGGGGCGTCGTCGGAGATCGGGCCGATCGCGCGATCCGCGTGGTCGACGATCGAATCGACTTCTTCCGGGGTTCCGGTGGCGAGCCGGCTCACGATGCTGCCGTCGGACGGGCGGCCCGGCGCCGCGACCACGTGCTCGTCCGGCAGGTTGGCGACGCCCTTGACGAACCCGTCGGCCTCGGCCGGCGTGATCGGCGAGCGCTTCACGATGATCGTCGAGAGGTCACCGTGGTTGGTGAGCTCGGCTGCGACCATGAGGTGATTGTTCGCGTCGCGGATGCCGAGCTCCTCGAGCGCCTTCCGGGCGGTGACCACGTAGCGGCTCGTCCGATTGGGCGCCGCGGTGAAGTTCAGCTCGCCGAACTGCACCGCCATGATGCCGTTGTCGCTGAGGTGCTTCAGCGTTTCCTTGATCATCTGCTTCGTGTACAGATAGCTCTCCGACAGCACGAAGGCACCGGACGACGCTGCATTGGTCGCGGCGTAGCTGTCGGGTGCGACGTACCACACGAGGTCGTACTTGCCGCTGCTGCGGGCGAGGTACGAACGGCCGTCACCCTGGTGCAGATGCACGTCCGGTCGCTCGGCGAGATGGCCGGTGTAGTCCTTGAAGTGATCGGTCAGCAGCGAAGTGGTGACCGGGTTCAACTCCACTGCCTCGATGTTCGGCGCTTTGAAGTACAACGACGACAAGATCTCCTGGCCGCCCGCGGAACCGATGATCAGCTCGCGTCCGGGCTTGTCGCCGATCACGTGGAACGGAATCGAACGTGAATCCTTCTCGTATTTCGTCAGCGACGAGGCGTCACCGTTGAAGCGGCGAATGCCCGAACCGAACGTTCCGTCGTGCACCAACAGGTAGTTCGAGTCGTCGGGCCCGATCTGCACGACGTCGACGCGGAACACCGGCCCCCACGCCGAGTACTTCGCGTTCACCACGTGCAGCTTCGTGTCCTCGGTGCGTACGTCGGGGAGCTTCAGGACGCTGCCGCCTTGCACGGGGAAGATCAGCACGACGGCGGTGATCGCGGCGAGGCCGAAGAGCAGCGACCTCGGCACGGAGTAGGCCAAGCCCACAGCCGCGAAGATGAGCGCGGCGAGCATGATCACGCGCGGCGGACCGAGGCGCGTGATCAGCGGGATCGCGAGCAGACAACCGAGCGCGGCGCCGATGAGATCGGAGAAGTACATGCGGCCGACGCCATCGCCCGCTCGCCCGAGCAGGACCGAGACGATCACGCCGAAGGCGATGAACGTCGCGAAGATCGCGAAGCATATTGTTACCAGGGCGAAGAGGTTGCTGAACGAGGAGCGGGACCCGTAGTCCCAGATCGCGACCGTGTTGACATGAATTTTCGCGACCACGAGGTAGCCGATCGCGATGCTGATCGCACCCCAGATCGCAGTCACGGCGATGATGCGCTCGGTCGAGACTTGCCGCATCCGGGAGGAGATGGCGACCAGCACACCTCCCGACCCGATACCGAGCAGCGCGAGCCCGATCACCAGGTAGGTGTAGTAGTACCAAAGCTTGTACGAGACGATCCTGGTGTAGCCGACCTCGAGAAGGAGGCCTGCGAGACTGACGAGGAAGATCGCGAGCCAGCGGGGCATGCGAATCGTGTCGCCGCGAACCGCAGTCATCGTCAGTTTCCCCCAACCGGTATGCGAGCGATGGATCCCGCCTGGATGGCAGGCGGATGGTACTGCAACGGCCTGCGGGCCCGACTGCGCCCCACGAGCGGATGACCGTCGCCGAACAACAGGCACCGAGCGTACGCGACACCGCCTACATCGGCGGACTCGACGGCTTGCGCGCCATCGCGGTCGCGGCGGTCATCGTGTTTCACTTCTCACCGTCCACGTTGCCTGCGGGATTTCTCGGCGTCGACGTGTTCTTCGTCGTGTCGGGCTTCCTGATCTCGCGGTTACTCGTCAGCGGTGTCGCGAGGGACGGCCAGGTTTCATTCGCCAACTTTTGGGGAAGACGGGCCCGCCGCCTCTTGCCGGCACTGGCGACGATGACGGTCATCGTCTGCATCGTCGCTGCGATCAAGTTCTCCGACACCGAGATGCACGACGTGCGATCGCACGCCTTGGGGACGCTGTTCTACTGCGCCAACTGGGTGTTCATCAGAGGGAACGGGAGCTACTTCGCAACTATCGGCCGGCCGTCACCGTTCCTCCACATGTGGTCGCTGGCGGTCGAGGAGCAGTTCTACGTCGTGTTGCCGCTCGTGTTCTTCTGCGTGCGCGGTGCTCTCGTCCGACGGCCGGTGCGCGTACGCGATCGTCGCATTGCTCGGCGCGGTGGCATCCACGCTGTGGATGTACGCGCTCGGTCTCGCCCGGAGAGGATCCGTCGCGCGCGTACCTCGGCAGCGGTTCCCACGCAATGGGCCTGCTCGTCGGTGTCGCACTCGGCGTGCTCGCGGGTGCCCGGCATCCATGGGAGGAGCTCGGCGCGCGACTGCGCGCGAACACGACGGCCGTCCGCTGGTCGTTCGGGCTCGGTGCCGCGGCGCTGGTAGGGATCTTGTACACGATGTGGTTCGCCAGTGACCGCACGTACGGTCTCTATCGCGGCGGGTTCTTGGCGTTCTCGCTCGCGTGCGGTGTGCTGATCGCAAGTGTTGTGCTCACGCCGAACACGCCGCTGGCCAGACTGCTGAGCACCCCGTGGCTGGTTGCCATCGGGCTGCGGTCGTACTCGCTATATCTCTGGCATTGGCCCGTGCGCGTGTTCATCGCTCCGACGAGCACCTTGCATGGCTTTTCGCTGTTCGTCGTGCGGTTGCTCGTGTCGGTGGTGCTCGCCGAGCTCTCCTTCCGCCTCGTCGAGCGACCGTTCCGCACCGGCGCGCTCGCCCGCCGCTTCGGGAGCCGGCCATCGGTCGCGTACTTCGCCGTGCTTGTCGTGCTCACCAGCGTGCTCGTCGGAACTGTCGCCGCGCCGAAGCCGCTTCCTGACAAGTCCAACCTGCGCGCCTTCGGCACCGATCCCAACGCGACGCTCGTCGACACGTTCGGCGACTCGACGGCATTGGTGTTCGGGTACAACGGCGCGGTCCACGGCAAAGAGCTCGACCTCGCGGTCGGGGGGACGCCGACTTGGGCTGCGCGATCGTCGAGGCCGAGCACTACAGCGGCGATGTTGTCTTCCGCGATCCCGCGAAGTGCACGGGGTGGGAGGAACGCTGGCAGGTAAAGCTGGCCGCCGATCCGCACGCGATCGTGGTGCTGATGGCCGGCGCATGGGACCTGCTCGACCACCAAGTCAACGGCGAACGCGTGCGGTTCGGTACGCCGCAGTGGACCGAGCTCGTGACGACCGCATATCGCCGCGCGCTGGAAGTACTGACGGACAACGGTCGCACTGTCCACGTGTTCGAGGTGCCGTGCTTCGGAGCCGGCGACCCGGCGACACCATTGCCGGAGCGGGGGGATCCGAAGCGGATCGCAGCCCTCAACGCGATCTACGACAAGCTCGCGGCGAGATGCCCCGGGTGAAGATCGTCCACTGGCGCGACCTCGTGTGTCCGGGCGGAAAACGCGCCGAGGACATCGACGGTGTGCACCTCTGGGAGCCCGACGAGGTGCACCTCACCGAGAAGGGCGCCGTCGTCGTGTGGAAGTGGTTCCTTCCCCAGGTACGCGGAACACGATGAAGCCTCGTCAGGGCGTCGCCGGTCGTGCCTTGCCGCTCATGGCCGTTCGTGCCAAGGTCGAGCGGTGAGCGCCGAGCTCTCGGTATCACCTGACGCGGGCGGATCGACCGGTCGCGCCCTCGAGCGATTCCCGTGCTTCGACGGCATACGCGCGATCGCCGCCTTGATGGTGATCGTGTATCACGCGGTGTTCTTCGCCGCGTGGTTCCGTACACCGGGCGGCTCACTCTTCTGGAACCTGAATGCCGGTGTCTGGATCTTCTTCGTGACGTCGGGCTTCCTCCTGTACCGGCCGTTCGCGGCGTCGCACCTCGACAACCGGCCGCCGGTTGACGTACGGGGCTATGCGATCCGACGCTTCGCACGTATCTATCCCGCCTACTGGGCCGTGCTCGCGTTCTTCACGTTCGTCGTGGCGCGTGCCAGCTTCGACGGCACCGGCAGTGCGTTGTTGAGCGTGACGCTGACCAAGACGTACGTGCACGAACCAAACCCGTTCCTGATCGGTCTGCCGCCGGCGTGGAGCCTCGTCGTAGAAGTGTCGTTCTACGTGTTCCTTCCGTTCTACGCCGCGGCGATCGGGGCCTTGGCGCGCCGGGGGCGACCGCTGTCGGTCGAGTTCATCGGCGTCGCGGTGCTGGGCGCGATCGGGATCGCGGCGATCATCGCGATCGCGACCGGAACCGACGCACCCTGGCTGTCGGTCCTGCCGCAACACATGGCCGCGTTCGCGCTGGGCATGCTGCTCGCAGTCGTGAGTGTGCAGAAGTGGAGCGCACCCACCGCTGCGAGGCTCGAGCGGATTGGACGACCAACGTGGATCTGGTGGTCGCTCGCCCTTGTCGCATTCGTTGCCATCCCACTCGTGTTCCGGGTCGAACCGTTCGAGCCGATGAGCACCGCGGAAGTGATCGGCGTGAACGTCCTCGAGACGCTGCTCGGCTTCGTCATCGTGCTCCCGGCCGTGTTCGGGCCGCAGCAGCACGGTGCGATTCGCACAACGTTGCGTTCGCGGCCGCTCGTGTTTCTCGGTCTGATCAGCTACGGGCTCTACCTCTGGCACTGGTTCTTGCTCACGATCGTCCTCGACAACTGGCTCGGATGGGGACTCCAGAAGGGAAACTGGTTCACGCTGCTGGTCCTCGCGCTCCCCGTCATCATCGGAGCGGCCACGGCGAGTTGGTACCTGCTCGAGCGACCGATCCTGCGCATTGCGCACTCGATTCGCCGCCGGGGCCCCGTGGCGGGGATCGCCCGCCCGCGGACTTGAGCACCGCGGAGGAAACGCTCCCGGCGCGCACGCGGTGGTCCGTCGGCGCGTTGGCAGAAACGGGCACGTACGCGGTGGCGGTCGTGGTCGTGCTCTGGCCGGGACTGCTGTACGGGCGCACAGAGATGCTCGGTCGCTCGGACGACGGCCGCTACTACACGTGGCTCGGTTGGCGCATCGGCCGACTCATCGCGCACGGCCATCTCCTGCCCGCGCACATCAGCGACGTGATCTCACCGTTCGGGCTCGACCTGCGATTGCTCGACGGCTACCTCCCGTCGTATGTGGCGGGGTTGTACAACCTCGTCAGTGGGCCGACGCTCGCGTACAACCTCGCGTTCCTCACCGGCGCGGTGTTGAACATCGTGTGCGCGCGATCTCTCGCCCGGAGATTGAGCTCGTCGCGTCTCGTCCACACGGTGACCGCGGTGGCGTTCCTGACTGCGCCTCCGCTCGTCCTGTGCGTCCAGTCCGGCCTCCTCCCGCTGTTCTGGGCGTTCACCGTGCCGTTGCTCGTCGGCGACGCCCTGGATGTCGTCGCCGGCAACCGCGATGTCAGACCGTTCCGCCTCGCGGCGCTCCTGGTTGTCGCATACCTGTGCAGCGTGTACTTCCTCGTCTTCGGCGGGCTTGCCTACGGCGTGATCGTCGTCGTCGCCGCGATCCGGCGCCATAGCTGGCGTATCCCGATCGCAACGGCAGGTGTGATTGCGATCACGATGCTGGCGTTGCTGCCGTTCATCGTGCCCCGCTTCAGCTTCGACCGACGCGAGAACGACCACGGCGTGAACACCGCGCTCATTGCCGACAGCGAGTTGTTCTCGGCCGACGCGCTCTCGATCGTCGCGCAACCGACCCGCTCGACCTTCCTGCTCCCGAGACCCGACATCGTCGAGCGGACCCTCGTGAGGCTCCCTGATCCGACCCACGTCCTCGAGGCAACGCTCTTCCCCGGGCTTTTGCTCCTCGCGGGCTTCGTCGTGTTCCTGTTCATGCGGGACGCGCGCCGGTTGCCGGTCTCCTTGGCCGCGCTGCTCACGTTGATCCTCGCGCTCGGACCGTCGCTGAGGTACGGCGGCGACTTCGTGTGGAAGCACGGCGGCAAGCCGGTCATCTGGCTGCCGTATCGTCTGTTGCTCGCCATTCCCGGCCTGGGCGCGTTGCGGGGACCGGCTCGGGCCGGCTTGGTGCTCGTCGCGCTGCTCGCCGCGGCGACCGCGATTGCACTCCATGGCGTCGTCTCGAGCGGCCGAGTGCGTGGCGGGCTGGTGGCGGTCGTGTGCGCCGCGTTGCTCGCGCCGAACCTGATGGTGCCGCTCCCGACGATGACAATGGGCGCAACCGCGGCGAGCGAGGACGCCTTTCGGGCGATCGCAAAGCGGGCGCGCGCCGGCGACACCGTTCTGAGCGTGCCGGCTGACTGTGATCCGGCGTTCGTGCGCTTCCAGGTGTTTCATCACACGCCGGTTGTTGGCTGTGCCGGTTCGTTCGCAGCGAACCCCTGGTCGAAGCTCGCAACGTTCGCGAGCTCCGAGCCGATCGCCAAGCTTCGCTGCGACCCCACGCACTACGGCAACCTCGAGACCAACGACGAATCCGTTTCGCCCTTCGGTGCCCAAGACCTCGCGCAGGCGCGCACAGACTTCGGTGTTCGGTTCGTGGTCGTCGATCGGAAAGCGCTGACGTTCGGGTGTAACAACGTGAGCGCATCGCTTCCGTTCCTCGAGCAACATCGCCTGCTCGGTGGCGACGATCGCTACGAGGTGTTGGACCTATCGGTGGCCGCCGGGTCGTGAGCGCGGCTCACCCGGTGGCCGTACAGCGGAGGAAGAGCTTGTAGCCGTTGCCGAAGTCTTCCTTCAGGCAGAACTCGTCGCGCAGCACCTCGCCCGGGCCCGGATCGCCGGGCTTCATCGAGGTGTTCGGCTCCTCCCACCCGACGAGCCAGCGGTCGGACGCGATGAACGCATCGGCGCGCCGCATCTCGCCGGTAAGTGGCGTGCCCCGGCGGTTCGTGAGCCCGGGTTCGAACTCGACGAAGGCTGTGCCCGGCTCGTACCGCGGCAGGAGGTAATAGAGAAAGCTGTCGACGTTCGGCACGCGGCGCAGGTCGGTGTTGCCCACGATCACGCGGCTCCCGGGTTTCACGTCCCGCTCGACCGCATCGAGCAGCGATTCGATGCTGTGCGCGAACGAAGGATCATCACCGACATAGAACGTGCGGCCGTGCCGAGTGATGGCGATCGTCTTCGGCAAGTCGAACGAGTCCTGGACGAGCGCGATGTACCGCCGGGCGGTGAACGTCGGCAACAACAGGGACGTCACGACGATCACCGACACGCCGGCCACGACCCCGACGCGCGCCAGGGACCACGACGGTCGCAACATGATGGCGACTTCGGCGATCGCGGCGGGCACGAGGATGACGACGACGGCACTCACCCACGCGAGATGCGCGGAATCGGCCCGTTGCACCGCCTGCGGGAACATCCCCAGCCCGAAGAGCGCACCCGCGAGGAGCACGCGCGGCCGGAACGCGTTCGGTGCCCGGCGCACTGCCCAGATGCCGGCGCCCACGAGCGCGACCGCGAGCAACGCGAGCAGCACGAACCACGCGAACAACTGCTGCGGGATCGAGAGCCGCGGCAGCGGCCACCACCGGTCGACGAAGACGATGACCTTGGCGATCCCCTCGAGGTGATCCGGGTTCGGCGGCACCGGAAGGCCGCGACCGGACCGCAAGTGGAAGATCGGGTCGATCAGCATCCCGCGCCAGACCGTGCCGGGGCCCGCAACCACGATGTGCACGAGATACGGGACGAGCCCGATGCCCAGCCCGATGAGCGCTCGCTTCACCGGCACGCGCGGCAAGCCCCACAATGCCGCGGAACCGGCGAGGACCAGCGCGAGCGCGAGATCGATGCGGTACAGCAGCGCGCACGCGGCCAGGACGCCGCCGGCGAACGCCCACCGGTTCGCGCGGCGCAGATCGTCCGCGCCGCTGTGGGAGCGCGCCTGCACGAGCGCGACAACGGACGCGAGCGCGAGCGCGGCGCCACCCGTCCAAGGGATCGCGGTGAGCAACAGCGTCGGCATCACGAACATGACGCTCAACAGCACGGCCGACACCGCGACCCAGCGGCCCCACCATCGCACGAGGGCCGCCGCGCCGATCGCCATGCCGACGATCTGCGTCAGGCCGACGAGCCGTTCCACCACAAGATGGGTTGCAAAGACCTTGTAAACCGCGGCGAGCACCCACAGCCCACCGGGCCCGTAGAGCCAGAGGAAATCCTTGTTCGGGATCGCGCCGTGCACCACCCGGTCGGGCAGCACGAGCATGAAACCCTCTTCCATCGCCGGGCCCGCGGCGTGCATCAAGGCCCGGAGGGGGAGCAACACCGCAACGAGCGTCACGATCGCGATCGCCGGCCAGCAGCTCTGCCACGCGGGCCGTGTCGAATCTTCCCGAGGCTCCTCCGGCATGACCGGAGCCGTACGGGCGAGTTCGGGATCGATCACAATACGGAGCTTCGCGCGACGCGAGACGTTTCGAATCCGCGCTTCTCGGGTGGAATGGCTCCGTGGGCGCGAAGCGTGGGGAACGAGTGCATCCGCGCCAAGACCACCCAGCGTGCCCGAGTGCCACGCGCCTGCGCCGGCGCCATACACTGCGGCGCGGGAAATTCGACCAAGCGTGCGGCTAAGTCACGTCCCCAACACCTGAAGACGAACGCGTGAGCTCCATCGACGAACCAGGGAACGAACAGACGACCGCACCCAAGGTCGTCGTCATCGGCGCCGGACCGGCCGGACTGACTGCTGCGTACGTGCTCACCAAGAAGGGCGTCACGTCGACGGTGCTCGAGTCCGACACCATCGTCGGTGGCATCAGCCGTACCGCGGAGCGCGACGGCTGGCGCTTCGACATCGGCGGTCACCGCTTCTTCACCAAGGTGAAGCCGGTCGAGGAACTGTGGTTCGAGATCCTCGGTCCCGACGACTTCCTCCGCCGCCCGCGCCTGAGCCGCGTCTACTACCGCGGCAAGTTCTACGACTACCCGCTGGTACCGATGAACGCGCTGAGGAACCTCGGCTTCATCGAGGCGGTCCGGTGTGTGCTTTCGTATCTGTGGGTGCGTATTCATCCGCCCAAGGACAAGGCGACGCTCGAGGGGTTCGTGGCGTCCCGTTTCGGGTGGCGTCTCTACCGCCACTTCTTCAAGACCCAGAGCGAGAAGGTGTGGGGCGTTCCCTGCACCGAGATCCAGGCGGACTGGGGCGCGCAACGCATCAAGAACCTGTCGTTGTTCCGTGCCGTGTGGGAAGCGCTCAAGCCCAAGAAGCTGAAAGCGCGACAGGGCAAGGCGAAGCAGGTCACGAGCCTCATCGAGGAGTTCAACTATCCCAAGTACGGCCCGGGGATGATGTGGGAGCGGTGCACCGAGCTCATCACCGCCAAGGGCACGAAGGTGGTGTTCGACTCGCGCGTGACGAAGATCGAGCACGCCGACGGTCGCGCGACCGCAGTGACCGCACTCACCGATGGCGTGCCGACCCGGTACGAGGGCACGCACGTGATCTCGTCGATGCCGATCAGCGAGCTGCTGCGGTCGATGGATCCGCCGGTGCCCGACGACGTGCTCAAGGCCGCGGATTCGCTGCGTTACCGTGACTTCATCACGGTCGCGCTCGTCGTGCCCGAAGAGGATGGCTTCCCCGACAACTGGATCTACATCAACGATGCGAGCGTCAAGGTCGGCCGGATCCAGAACTTCGGCCGGTGGTCGCCCTACCTGGTGAAGGACGGGCGCACCTGCCTCGGTCTCGAGCTGTTCGTCAACGAGGGTGACGAGTGGTGGACGATGGCCGACGCCGACCTCATCGAGAACGGGAAGCGTGAGCTCGAACAGATCGGCCTGGTCGATGCGTCGCATGTCGAGTCGGGCTACGTCGTCCGGATGCCGAAGGCGTATCCCTTCTACGACGCGGAATACAAGGAGAACGTCGCCACGCTCGCGCGGTGGATCGAGGAGCACGCGCCGAACGTGTATCCGGTCGGCCGCAACGGCATGCACCGGTACAACAACCAGGACCACTCCATGTACACCGCGATGCTCTCGGTCGAGAACATCTTCGGGGCCCACCACGACATCTGGTCGGTCAACGTCGAAGCCGAATATCACGAGGAACGCGTCGACGAAGAGGCCAGTTAGGCCCGCGCCGCGCCGCGCTTCAGCACGCGGTCGCGTACGCCCCACCACGTCACGAGCGTGAGCTCCTCGGCCGCCACGCTCAACGTGAGCTTCGACTGGCCGCGCACGCGGTCGGTGAACGTGATCGGCACCTCGACGATCCGGCCGCCTTGGCGCTTCACCCGGTACGCGAGCTCCATCTGGAAGCCGTAGCCCTTCGCGCGTGTGCTGGCATAGTCGACGGCCTTCAGCATGTCGGCGCGGTACGCGCGGTAGCCCGAAGTCGCGTCGTGAATCGGCAGCCCGAGCACGAACGACGTGTAGCGGTTGCCCCACTTCGACAGCCCGCGCCGGTGCCAGGGCCAGTGGGGGATCGATCCGCCCGGCACGTAGCGGGAGCCGATGACGGCGTCGGCGCCGTTGTCGACCTCGCGGAACATGATCGGCAGCGCCGACGGGTCGTGCGACAGGTCGGCATCGATCTGCACCAGCACGTCGTAGCCGCGTTCGATACCGACCGAGAATCCGGCGCGGTACGCGTCGCCGAGCCCGATCTTCTTCGGCCGGCGCAGCACCTCGATGCGGCCGAGCTCGGTCGCGACCTCGTCGGCGGCATCGGCGGTGCCGTCCGGGCTGTTGTCGTCGACGACCAGGACGTCGGCGTCGGGCACGGCGTGGCGCACGCGCCGCAGGAACTCGACGATGTTCTCGACCTCGAGGTAGGTAGGCGTCACGATGAGCGGCCGCACAAGAGGGAAAAGCTACAGGCTCCCGGAGTGGTGCTAACGGCACCTTTGGTACAGCTCGTAGATGTCGAGGTACGAGCCGACGTGGCAGAAGTGCTCGGCAAGGACCCTCTCCGCCTTGTCGGAGCCGGTCTTGCGAGAATCGTTCGGCTCTTCCCAGTCGGCCCAGATCCGTTCCAGGATCGCAATGTCCGACGTCGCGAGTTGCCGGTCGAGGCCGGAATCGTCGGTGTTGGCGACACCGGGATCCATCTCGATGTAGTACGTCCCGGGGTTGAGCTCCGGCAGCATGTAATAGAGGTATGCATCGCTGTACGGCGTCTTACGGAGGTTGACCGGCCCGACGAACAGCTTCTGGCCGGGCTGCGTGATGCGCGCCGCCTCGGCGATGACGAGGTTCGCGGCGTCGGCGCGGTCTTGCTTGCCGTAATAGAAGATGCGGCCGTCGTTCTCGATCTTGTACGCATGCCGGTGCACGTTGAACGTTTGCAGCGAGTAGTCGGTATAGCGCGTGAGCGTGTAAGCCGGGATCACGAACACGATGACCGCGAGCGAGGCCGCGCTCGCAACGATCGTGAGCCGCGACTCCCGCACGCGGGGCGCGAGCCGGCGCACGAACTCGTAGAGCGCGACCGGCAGGAAACCGAACGGCACGCAACCGACCCACGCGAAGTGGGCGGAGTCGACGCGTTGCAGCGCTTGCGGAAGGATGCCGGCGCTGAACAGCGCGACGACCAACAAGGTCCGCGACCGGATCGATGCAGGCTCGGCGCGCATGAGCCGCCAGGCCATGACGAGCAGGAACACGACCACTGCGATCAGCAGGAAGAACCAGATGAACAGTTGCTGCGGACCGGTCGCATCCGGGATCGGCCACGAGAGCTGTTGCAACGAACCGGCCTTCTGCAAGAACCCGTCGTAGTGCGACCACGACGGGGGGACCGGGAGGCTGCGCCCGCCCCGGAGGTTGAAGACCGGATCGATCACCATCCCCTGCACCACGTGGCCGAGCCCGGCGGTCGCGATGTGGATCAGGTACGGCGACACCGCGACGGCGAACGCGACGAGCAGTCGCTTCCGACGGGCCTGGTCGATGCCCCAGACCAACGCCACGATCGACAGGCCGACCGCGATGATCAGGTCGAGCCGGAACAGGACAGCGAGCCCCAGCAGCACCCCCGCGGCGATCGCGAACCGGCGGGCGATGCGTTCGTCGGAACGCGCCCGCGCCTCGATCCCTGCCGCGAGACCGAGCAGGCCGAGCCCGGCCGCGCCGACCCACGCCAGTGCGGTGAGACCGAACGGGATGATGATCAGTCCCGAGATCACCGCACCCGCGACGGCCAGCGTGCGATTCCAGCGACGCGCGAGGAGGTACACGCCGAAGACGATCGCGAGTTGCTGGAACAGCCCGAAGATTCGCTCGGTGAGCAGCGAGACGCCGAACACCTTGAACGCGCCCGCGAGCGCCCACACGCTTCCCGGGCCGTAGAGATGAAGGAAATCGCGATTCGGGATGTCACCCTTCAACACCCGCTCGGGGAAGACGAGCATGAAGCCCTCTTCCATTGGCGGGCCGGGGGCGCGGAGCAGCCCGCGCAACGGAATGGCGAACACCACCGCGACGATCCCGAGCGCGATTGCTTCGCGTTTCCAGCTCCGTGCCTTCGGCTCCTCCTCCCGCGCGACGGGCGGCACCGACGCAGGCGCGACCGGCGGAGCGTCGGGCGGGGCGTCGGGCACGCCGAGACAGTAGGCGAGGGGCGGTCAGCCGTTCCGAACGCCTGACGGGCAAGCGGTAGCGTCACGGGCCGTTCATCGGGTACCGAGGAGTTGTGGTCATGAACAACGGTGACGCCACGGTCGCGCCGACGGCGGTCGTCACCGGCGCGGCGGGATGGCTCGGGCAAAACCTGGTACGTGCGCTCGCCGAGGATCCGAGGCGGCAGCGCATACGGTGCCTTGTTCGCAGCCCCGAAGACGCCGCGTTGCTCGAGGTGGTGTCACCGCGGATCGAGGCAATGCCCGGCGACGTGCGCGATCCCGCGGTGATTGACGAGCTCTTCGACGGCGTGGGGCGCGCGTCGGTGTTTCACGCGGCCGCCGTCATCCATCCGGCGCGCTTCGTGCGTGAGTTCTTCGATGTGAACGTCGGCGGCACGCAGCTCGTGCTCGATCGCGCCCGCCGGGTTGGGGCGGCTCGCTTCGTGCACGTCTCGTCGAACTCACCGTTCGGTGCCAATCCGTCGGCGCACGACGTCTTCGACGAGGACTCGCCGTACGCGCCGTACATGGGCTACGGGCAGTCGAAGCTCGAAGCGGAACAGCTCGTGCGGCGGAGCTCCGAACGCGGCGACCTGGCGACCGTCATCGTCCGGCCGCCGTGGTTCTACGGACCGTTCCAGCCGGAACGGCAGACCACGTTCTTCGCATCGGTGCGGCGTGGCACGTTCCCGTTGCTGGCGCCCGGTACGCAACGCCGGTCGATGGTCTACACCGGCAACCTGGTGCAGGGAATGCTGCGCGCCGAAGTCGCCGACGCCGCGCCCGGCCACGCGTACTGGATCGCAGACGCCGAGCCGTACGAGCTCCAAGCGGTCTTGGCAACCGTGCGCGACGCGTTGGCTGCCGAAGGCTTAACGGTCTCACGCCGGACGCCGATACGCATTCCCCGCGCCGCCGGCGTGCTCGCGGAGAAGGTTGACGGCGCGCTTCAGGCAAGCGGGCGCTACGTACAGGCAGTCCACGTGCTCGGCGAGCTGAAGGACACGATCGCGTGCGACATTTCGCGGCGCGGAAAGAGCTCGGCTATGAGCCGGCCGTCTCGCTCTTCGAGGGCATGCGTGCGAGCGTGCGCTTCTGTCTGGAACGGGGCTGGAAGCTCTGATGGCTCGTTCGGTGCTCGTCACTGGCGGCAGTGGCTACTTCGGCAGCCTGCTCGCCGAGCGCGCGCTCGAGCAGGGAGACGCCGTCCGCATCTTCGACGTGAACCCGCCGGGAGCAAGTACCGCGGCCGAGTACGTACAAGGCGACGTCCGCGACCGGGCCGCGCTGCGGGCCGCGTGCGAGGGGATCAACGTCGTGTTCCACAACGTCGCGCAGGTGCCGCTCGCAAAGGATCGCGCGCTCTTTGACGCCGTGAACGTGACCGGCACCGCGCAGATGCTCGTCGCGGCGCGTGATGCCGGCGTGGCGAAGGTCGTGCACACGTCGTCGAGCGCGATCTTCGGGATTCCCGAGCACAACCCGGTCACCGAGGACACGCCCGGTCATCCGTTGGAGGCCTACGGGCGCGCCAAGCTGCAGGCCGAGCTGCTCTGCCGGGACGCGGCCGCCAGCGGCCTCGACGTCACGATCATCCGGCCCCGCACGATCCTCGGTCACGGCCGGCTCGGCATCATCGCGTTGCTGTTCGAGTTCGTCGCCGATGGCGCGCCGGTGTTCGTCCTGGGCGGCGGTGCCAATCGCTATCAGTTCGTGCACGCGAACGATCTCGCCGATGCGTGCATGCGCGCGGCGGATCGGGCGGGATCCTCGGTGTACAACATCGGGGCCGCCGAGTTCGGCACGATGCGCGAGACGCTGCAGTCGCTCGTCGAGCACGCGCGCACCGGATCGCGCGTGCGAACCCTGCCGATCGCCCCCGCGCGCATCGCCATGCGCGGGCTGGCGCGCCTGGGTCAGGCCCCGTTCGCC
Source organism: uncultured Actinomycetes bacterium (assembly GCA_963837155.1). Taxonomy (GTDB): domain Bacteria; phylum Actinomycetota; class Acidimicrobiia; order IMCC26256; family PALSA-610; genus DASQHW01. The sequence goes on from CAWIMB010000002.1 coordinate 1,495,814, forward strand.
CCGTACCACTGGCTGTTGTACGGCGAGTCTTTGTATTTCGACATCACCAAGGCACGGACCGAGCTTGGTTGGGAGCCGAAGCACTCGAACGCGTCGATGTTGATCGAGTCGTACGAGTGGTTCCTCGCTCATCGAGAACAGCTCGACACGACGAGCGGGTCGCATCATCAGTCGCCGGTACGGCCGGGCCTGTTGCGTGTGCTGAAGATGCTCCCGTGATCGGTAGTGAGGAACCGGCTGCCGTCGCAGTCGTACGCGGCCGTGAGCGGAGGCAGAGCCGTAGCGAACTGGCGGGAGCAGCGAACGACCGCGGGCCGGGTACCCCGGCCCGCAGTGAGCGCGACCCAGGAGCACGGCTCTTGGTTGCTGCCCTCGCCGCGTTCTTGTCGATCCCGCTGGTCATCGCGCTCGTCGTCCTGCATCAACCTCGCTGGTATCCGCTGCTCGACTGGGCGCAGACCGAGATCCGCGTGCGCGACATCGTCAGCAGCCACCCGCCGCTGATCGGCCTCGCGGGGCGCATCGGGCCGTTCGGCGTGAACGGCGGCAGCCACCCGGGCCCGTTGAGCTTCTACGCGCTCTGGCCGGTCTGGGAGCTCTTCGGCGCGTCGGCGTACGGATTGCAGGTCGCCAACGTCGTCCTCGACATCGCCGCGATCTCGCTCTCGCTGTGGATCGCGTACCGGCGCGGTGGCGCGTCGCTGGCGTTGTCGATCGCGGCCGTGCTCGCGGTATTGATGCGCGCGTACGGCCCGTTCATGCTCACCTCGCCGTGGAACCCGTACCTCCCGGTCCTCTGGTGGTTCGTGTTCCTGCTCGCGGCGTGGTCGCTCCTCGAGGACGATTTCGCGATGCTGCCGGTCGCGGTGTTTGCCGGGTCGTTCTGCATGCAGACACACATCTCGTACCTCGGGTTGATCGGCGGCCTCGGCATCTTTCTCATCGGCGCGATCGCGTACACAGCGATTCGCCGCCGGCACGACGCGGCTGTTCGGAAGAAGCTCTGGCGGTGGGGCCTGTTCGGTGTCGGCCTGTTCATCGTGCTCTGGGTACCGCCGGTGATCGATCAGATCGTGCACTCGCCGGGCAACCTGCGAGTGATCCGCGATCACTTCAGCAGTCCGCCCGATCCGCCCATCGGCCTCGGCGACGGTGTGAACGCGCTGCTGACGCAGCTCAATCCGTTCAAGCTCTTCGGTGCGCAGCTCGTTCGCGACGGGAACCAGCGTCCGGTCAGCGGCGCGCGCCTGCCGGGTGTGCTGCTCGTCCTCGTGTGGATGGCGTCGGTCGCGGGTGCGTGGCGCCTGCGCGTGCGATCGCTGCTCCGGCTCGACCTCGTGCTTGCGGTGGCACTCGTCCTCGGGCTCATTTCGGCGGCGCGCATCTTCGGCGACGTGTGGTTCTACCTGCTGTTGTGGGCGTGGGCCTTGGCGGCTCTGTTGTTATTCGCGATCGGATGGACGGTCGTGGCGTTCGTTCGCACCCGCCTCGGCGACGCCCGCGCTCCCAATGCGGCGAGAGCCGGTATCGCGGCGCTCGCGGCCGCGGTCGTCATCGCGACCGCCGTGTTCGCGTTGTCGGCATCGCACGTCAACGTCATGTCGCCGCGCTTGAACGCCGAGCTCGGCGCACTCACGTCGCCAACCGTGGCGGCACTCGCCGAGGCGCGCGACAACGGCCAGCGCGGGCCCTATCTCGTGACGTGGCTCCCGGAGGCACAAGCGATCGGTTCGGAGGGCTACGGCCTGCTCAACGAGCTCCTCCGTCACGGGTTCGATGCGTATGCCGCCGACGTCTTCCAACCGGGGGCGACCCGGTACCACGTGATACTGCCGGGCCGAGCGACACTGCAGGTCCACCTCGCGACCGGCGTCGACATCGCGCGCTGGCGCGCCGACACCCGCTTTCGCGAAGTTGCCGCCTTCGATCCGCGGTCGGATGCGGAGCGCGGCGAGTTTGATCTCTTGCACGCGCAGGTCGTCGACGACCTCCAGCGCGCGGGCCTGAACGAGCTCATCCCACGAGTGGACGACAACTTGTTCATGCTTGCGCTCGCGCGCGAGGTGCCGGAGGCCACTCGCCGCTTGGTCTCGCGCATGCTTGCGTTCGGTCTGCCGGCCGCGGTGTTCATCGGTCCTCCCGGCGAGCCCCCGAATCCCACGTGACGCAGGAGATGGGCCGCCCGGCGCGGTGGTTCGGCTGGACGCTCGCGGGCGTTGCAGTGATCGCGCTCGCAGTGCGCGTCACGTACGTTCTCGTCGAACGGCGCGACTTCGACCCGGGTGGTGACGCGTTCTTCTACCACGTGGGCGCGAACCTGCTCGCCGACGGCAAGGGCTTCATCCAGCCGCACCTGTATCCGCTCGTGCATCGCCAAGCCGCCGAGCACCCGCCGCTGTACCTGATCTTTCTCTGGGTGCCGTCGGTCCTCGGCATGAAGAGCGTGTTGACCCACGTGTTGTGGACGTGCCTGCTCGGCACCGCCACCGTCGTGTTCGTCGGGCTCGTCGGTCGTGAAGTCGGCGGCCCGCGCCTCGGCATCATCGCCGCGCTCGATCGCCGCGCTGTATCCGAACATCTGGGCGCCGGACGGGATGCTCGAAGCCGAATCGCTCGCAATGTTCTTCGCGACGCTCGCAGTGTTCCTCGCGTACCGCTACTGGCGCCGGCCCAGCTGGCCCCGTCTCGCATGGCTCGGCGCCGCTGTGGCGCCGGCGCGCTCACCCGGTCCGAGCTCATCTTGCTGGTGCCGATGCTCGTGCTGCCGCTCGCGTTGGGAACGCGCGATCGTCCGATGGGAGAACGGCTCCGGTGGCTCGGCGCGGCGACGTTGGCCGCACTGTTCGTGATCGCGCCGTGGAGCATCTACAACGCGACCCGATTCGATCACCCGATCATCTTGAGTGCCCAGGCCGGGCCCCTGCTCTCGGCCGCGAACTGCGATTCGACCTATTACGGAGGCTTCCAGGGCTACTTCGACATCCGGTGCACCATGGAGGTCGACCGACGGGAAGGCATCACGGAGAAGGACGACGAATCCGTCGAGGACAAGGTCAATCGGCGGGAGGCGATCGAGTACATCCGCGGGCACCTCAGCCGGCTCCCGACGGTCGAGCGGGTGCGGCTACAACGACTCGTCGGGCTGTACCACCCGTCGTTGTACGTCCACCAGGACGCGCTCCTCGAGGGACGCGAGCTGTGGGTGTCGTGGGCCGCGCTCTGGAGCTTCTATGGCCTCGCGTTGCTGTCGATCGTGGGCGCGGTGGTGCTCGTCCGCCGCCGGGACGGTCGCGTTCCGCTGTATCCACTGCTCGCACCGATCGGTGCGGTGATCGTCACGGTGTTGTTGACGTACGCGAGCACTCGCTTCCGAGCAATCGCAGAACCTTCGCTCGCCGTCCTGACGGCGGTCGCAATCGATGCCATATTGCGCGCGGTGTTCAGGACCCGGCGAGGAAGTGATCGCTATTCCGAGCTGCGATCGCCATCACCGGACCTTGTGGGTTGACACCAGGTGCGTCCGGGATCAGCGACGCGTCATTCACGCGGAGGTTTGTGAAGCCCCACACGCGCCCGAAGCTGTCGGTGCCGGTGAGGTTCCGGTCTTCGCCGATGCGGACGCTCGACGTGAGGTGCACGGTCATCAAGTTGGCGCGGTTGCGCGTGCATCGCGTCCCACCACTGCACGAGGTCCTTGGTCGAGCGCGCGGTCACGCCGCCGGTCACCGACGGATACAACTCGGTCGCGCCGGACGCCAGCAGCACTTCGCCGAGGTGTATGAGCGCGCGCGCCAGCCGGCTCATGTCGCCCTCGGTGAGGTTGTACGTCAGCAGTGGCGCCCGCAGCCCCGGGAGCGCAAGTACGCGGCCGCCGCCGTCGCTGCGGATCGCGGCGTAGTACACGGCGACGTTCTCCCAATTGGCGAGCGCGTCGGCATAATCCGCTCCGGAGTCGGCGAGCGCGAGCGCGACGTGTCCGCGCCGGCTGGCGGATCCGCCAATCGTGAGCGTGGGCGCGAACTCCGTCACCCGGTGCATGGGGACTTCGCCGTGGTCGATGGGGTGCGTGAAGCGCGCGGCAATCTTCACCGTCGGGTGCATCTTCAGGCCGTGACCGATGTTCCTGCGAATCCCGCACCGTTGCAGGAGCATCGGTGTCTGGGTCGCGCCGGCGCACACGAAGACGTGCTCGGCCCGGATCACGAGCGGCTCGACCGATCCATCGGGTAGCTGCCGGGCGCAACGCGCGCCAGTGATGCGGTTGCCGCTCCGGAGCAGACGAATCACGCGGCAATCGGCGATCAGATCGGCGCCCGCTTCGATCGCCCGGGGCAGCATCGTACGCGCCATCGTCTGCTTGACGGCGCGCCCGTTCGGTTCGTAGCGGAAGACGCGTGAGAACTCCACCGCTTGCCAGCCGAGCTTCGCCGCGCCGCGCTCCAGTACGGCCGAAGACGTGGGCGGCGCGCCCGGGAGCCGCGAAACTGCCAGCTCGTCTTCGATGCGCGCCGCGTACCGGTCGAGCGCGTCCGGGCCGAACTCATCGATCGCGTACTTGCGTTGCCACTCCTCGGCGAGATCGGTGGGCAAGCGGTGATACAGCCCGCTGTTGATCTCCGTGCTGCCGCCGACGCAGCGGCCTTCGGCAAACGCAATCGCGGGCCGGCCGAGCGCCGCCGACGGACCGCCGTAGCGGTACTTGGCCACCATCTCCTCGAGCGAGAACGGCTCCATCGCGTCGGGGTCGATCCACGGACCCTCTTCCACGATGATGACTGCGCGACCGGCGCGGGCGAGCGTTGCGCCCGTGACCGCACCGCCGGCACCGGAACCGATGATGAGGACTTCCGTGTCGAGCGTTGCGTTCATGCCGCGTCCGGAACCAACTCGTTCTCCGCGAACAGCACGAGCGAGTGGAGCAGACGCACGTACTGACGCAGCGGGTCGAGACGGCTTGTGCTCCAGCGCTCGATCCGCCGTTTGATGCCGTCGGCGTCGAGGCGGCCGAGCGAGGACGCGATCCGCGGCCACGCGCCGAACAGCAAAGACTCGGCCGCGACGCCGGCGCGCAGGTACTCGGGCATCGAGCGCAAGGTGTTCTCGACGTACGCTTCGACGCTGTGACGCGTGCGCTCATCGAGCGCGGGGTTCGCGAAGCTGGCCACCACCTGACGCTCGAGCCACAGCATCGAGCGAGGAGCCTACCCAGGGGTTGCCGGAAGTACGTCATCGCTGTGTCTCTGCGTGAGGGCGCGCCAGATGGCCGCCAGCGTCACGGCTGCGAGCACGAGCAGCGCCGGCTCGGCGCCCACGCGGAAGCGCTGCTGCCCGTAGGTGAGCGCACTGACGACCGAGACCGCGAGTGCGGTGGTCACCAGCGGCCAGATGACGGACCGCCGGCGCCGGCTGATCACGACGCCCACGATCGCGAGCGGCAGAACGAACCAATACATGACTGTGCCGCGCATCTGCCACTCGCGTGGCCGTCCCTCGAGTGCTTCGAAATTCACCTGCTGGCGCGGCGCGTACAGCGCCCACGTACGCAACACTCGCGTCACCATCACTTTGGGGAGCGATCCCAGGTGATCGCGCGCGTAGTCCACGCCGTCCCGCCGGTGCATGCTTGCGACTTTTGCCTCGTCGAAGTTCGGATCGGCGATGTCGAATCCCTCGAAGCAGGCCGACGCCTGGGGGAGCTCGCGGGCGCGGTCGCCGAACTGCGAGAACGTCTCTCGCCACAGACCGAGCGTCGCGCCCGCGTAGGTCGAGTCGCAGTTCGCACCATCGATGAGCGTCGCGGCGTTGTTGGACACGGGCACGACGGTGTGGAACTTTGCCGCGTTGCGGATGGTCCAGGGCGCGAGCACCGCGAGTGCGACGCCGAGCGCGGCCGCGCCCCGTACGAGCCGGTCGCGAGCTGGCAGCCGGACGCCGCGCCAACACAATCCGATCACCAGCAAGAGGCCGACCAGCGCGCCCTCGGCTCGCGTCAGCATGGCGAGTCCGATGACGGCGCCGAGCGCGATGAAGCGGCCCATCGTCGGCTTGTCGTACGCGCGGTACGTCAGCAACAACGCGATGACGACGAGCGGCGCATAGAGCGCTTCCGCCATCAAGATCCCTTCACTCTGGAAGAGCATGGGAGAACAGGCAGCAAGCGCGGCGGCAATGAGGCCGACTGCCGTTCCGCCGACGCGTCGCCCGAGCAGGCCGATGAGCACCACCGTGCCCGTCCCGACGAGGGCGAGGAAGAGGCGCTGCTGCTCGACGCTGTGCAGCCCGATGCGCGCGGGGACCGCGAGCAGCGCCGGAAACAGTGGCGGATACTCGGCGGTCGCGCGCGTGCGATGCAGCAGCAGCTCATCGAAGGGACGGATATAGCCATCGCCACGCGCGAGATGCTCGCCGAGAAGGTGATAGGCGCTGGCATCGCCGATCTTCGGTACCGACGGATCCACGATGACGACGAACGCGATCCGTATGGAAAGGGCGGCGATCGCGATGGCGGCCAGCGCGATTGCGAACCGGAGTCGCGAGCGGTCGTCGCCACTCGCCTCGATCATGGCGGGCGATGCTATACGGCACGCACCGCTGGACGGCCTGCGGGCTCGTAGCATCTGGTCTCGATCATGGACACGGTCCGCACATCAGCTCCCGCGACGGATGAGCCCGCGCCCGTGCGGCATGCCCCTCGCCCTTCCCGTGTGGGCGTGTACGGACTGATCGTCCTGGTGTTGGTCCCGCTCGTCGCGACGCTGCTCTCACTGCTCGGCACGCACTGGCACCCGTCATCCGACGATGCCCTCATCGTCCTCCGCATCCGCGAGGTCGGCGGCCGGCACACGCCGCTGACCGGTGTGCACTCCCGCTTCGGATGGGACCACCCGGGACCTGCGCTGTTCTGGCTGCTTGCGCCGTTCCGCTGGATTGCAGGCAACAACGGCGTGCTCTTCGGCGTCGCGTGCATCAACGGAGCGGCGATCGTGGGCGCGCTCCTGGTGGCGCGCCGGCGCGCCGGATTGTCGTTCGTCATCGTGCTCTGGGTCGCGATCCTCGTGCTGACCCGCGCGCTGGGGTCGACGTTGCTGATCGATCCGTGGAACCCGTGGATCGCGGTGTTGCCGTTTCTGTTGTACATGCTGCTCGCGTGGTCCGTCGCGGACCGCGATCTCGTCGCGCTGCCGCTGCTTGTCGCGGTCGGATCGTTCCTCGTGCAGACCCACGTGGGATACGTGCCGCTGGTCGCCGGCGCGGGCGCGACCGCGGTCGCGCTGATGTTCCTCCGACGCGCCGACGAGCCGCGGCTCGCGCGCGCCGACGTCCGCAAGTGGGCCGGTATCTCCGCCGGCGTGGGGGTGCTGGTGTGGCTCGCGCCGCTCATCCAGCAGTTCACGGGCAGCCCCGGCAATCTCGGCGAGATCATCGACTACTTCCGTCATCCCACCGAGAAGACGCTCGGCATCGCGTATGGCTTCGGCCTCATGGGCAAGGAGCTTCGTCCGCCCGGGCCGTGGGTGACCGGCAACGACGAAGGCGCGCTCGGCTTTGTGTTCACCGCCGGCACGATCCCCGCGCTGCTGTTGCTCGCCGCCGCGCTGGTGCTCGCCGCACTCGCGTGGCGGCGCGGACGCAGCAGCGCGACCCGGTTCGCGTGTCTGGTGGTGGCGACCGCGTGGTTCGGTGTGCTCGCGGGTGGGCGCATCACCGGCCCGCCCGGCCCGTACCTCCTGCGGTGGTGGTGGGTGATCGCCGCGCTGCTGTGGTGTTCGCTCGTCTGGTCATTGTGGTCGGTGATTGGCGAGGCACGGCTTTCTCGCGTCCTGGTTCCAATCGGGACTGCGGTCGTCGTGGTGCTCGCCGCCGTCGTCGCGTACGACGCGGTTCCCGCCCGCGTGCCGCAGGCCCAGTACTCCACTGCGGTGGGCAAGCTCATGAGCGGCACGATCGGTCAGCTCTCGCGAGATCGGCGCTATCTGTTGAAGTGGTTCAACTCCGACGCGCTGGGCGCAGTTGGCGTCGGGACCTATCTCGATCTCGTCGATCGCGGCTTCGACGTCCGCGTGTCGCCCGAGTACGGACCGGGGTTCGGATCGTGGCGCGCCGTGCGCGCCAATGAAGCCGATCATTTGGACGGCACGATCATCGTCGTCTCGAGCGACAGCTCCGCAAGCTTTCAGCGACCGGTCGACGCGGTACCAGCCGGCCATTACGACCCGTTGCGCGCGGACGATCGGCAACGCGCGCAGGACATTGAACGAGACATTCGCAGCCGCTCCGGTCCGAATGGCCCGCTGGAACCTTCGGAGGTCGAGTCAGTCTTCGGGCGCGCGCTGCTGCGGCAGGCCGGTGTCGATGACGCGAGCATCGAGGCGTTGCGCCGGCTGCGCAAGCCAGGGCTCGCTTACGAGGTGTTCGTCGTCCCGACGGCGAGGTGATTGACCCGCGCCTTGGGCCGCCGTGCGATCGCGAACAACACCGGCGTGGTCGTCAGGATCTTTTGCGTGATGTAGAGATGCGACGCGTCGATGCCCGACCCGACACCGGATTTCTTGCTCCCGAGCATCCGGTACACCACGGGCAGCGCGTGCTCGTACGACCAGACGTACGCGCGGCGGGGGAGGCGATGGCGCAGCCGGAGCACATCGAGCCGCAAGATCCGTTCTCCGCTCGCGCGCCGAGCCGCGAAGTCCGCCTGGAGCATTTCGTCGCCTTCGAGGCCGAGGCACTCCACGTCGTCGAAGAACAACGACAGCATCGACACGAGGTGATCAGGTTCGAACAGATACACGTGGAAAGGGTTCTCGAAGTCGGCGGGCGCGTTGGGTGTGATCACGAACGCGGTGCCATCCGGGCCCAACACCCCGCGAGCTCGGCGACGTGCACGACCGGGTCGGTGAAGTGCTCGATGATGTGCGACGACACGACGGCGTCGATGCTGTGGTCCCGCACGCCGAGGCGTGCACCGTCCATGCCCGCGAACCGGAGGCGATCGTTCCCGTGCCGGCGCCCCGCGTCGACGACCGTCGCCGCGCTGTAGTCGGCGCCCACGACGTGGCGGTCGGGCGCGGTGAGGGTCGCGGTCTCGTCGCCCACCCCGCAGCCGATGTCGAGCACGACACCGGCACCCAGCCGGGTCACAACTTCCCGGTAGCCCGCGTCGTGCAGGGCGAGCAGCGCATCCGGCGTTGCACCCTGCATGGGCCGCTCGCCCGTGAGTTCCGGCACGGCGGGACACTACCCATATCGGGCCCCGACAGCGCTTTTGCGAAGGCGTTTGCGTAGACTCCCGTCCCGCTCGTGACACGCGACTCCATTGCACATGACCATTGCATACGGGTACGCGCACCCTGGATGAAGGCTGCGACCTCGTGACCGATCCCCGACGCGTCGACGACGTCGTCACGAAGCTGGGAGATATCGCCGCCGGCGCCGGGCTCCGCCGCATCACGATGCTCGCGTGGCGCGATCTCGATGACCCGGAAGCCGGCGGCTCGGAGATCCACGCGTCACGTGTCGCCGAGCTCTGGGGGCGAGCGGGCATCGAGGTGACGATGCGCACCTCCTACGCGCCGGGAACGGCGCAGGTGAGCTGGCGCGACGGCTACCGGGTGATCCGCAAGGCCGGCCGGTACATGGTGTTCCCGCGTGCCGCGTTCAGCGAGATGATGGGCTGGCACGGCGCGAGCGACGGGCTCATCGAGATCTGGAACGGAATGCCCTTCTTCTCGCCCATGTGGGCGCGCCGGCCGCGCGTCGTGTGGCTGCACCACGTCCACGACACGATGTGGGAGATGACGCTTCCGCCCCGGCTCGCTCGCCTCGGTCGCACGGTCGAGTTCCAGGTCGCGCCGCCGCTGTACCGGGGCACGCCGATCGTGACGTTGTCGCAGTCGTCGAAGGACGAGATCGTCGACAAGTTGCGGATCCGTCCGGGCAACATCACGGTTGTGACGCCGGGCATCGATCCGTCGTTCTCGCCCGGTGATGGTCAGAAGGAAGCGACACCGCTGGTCGTTGCCGTCGGGCGACTCGTGCCGGTGAAGCGCTTCGATCGTTTGATCGACGCGCTGGTCGCGGTCAAGTCGCGCCATCCCGGGCTGCGGGCTGTGATCGTCGGCGAGGGTTACGAGCGCGACACGCTCGAGGGCCAAATCGCCGAGCTGGATGCCGCCGACTGGATCACGCTGCCCGGCCGCGTCGAGGACGCGGACCTGCTCTCGCTCTACCGGCACGCGTGGGTGCTCGCTGCCGCGTCCGCCCACGAAGGCTGGGGCATGACGATCACCGAGGCGGCGGCCTGCGGCACGCCCGCAGTCGCGACGCGCATCGCCGGCCACGCCGACGCCATCGTCGAAGGGCGTACCGGGTTCCTCGTCGACGACGCGCCGACGTTCGCCGCCGCGCTCGACCGTTTGCTCGGCGCCGACGATCTCCGTGCACGCATGTCAAGCGAAGCGCGCGATCACGCCGCGCGCTTCACATGGGGCGCGACCGCGTGCGGCACGCTGGAAGTTCTCGCGGCCGAAGCGCTCCGCCGCCAGCGCGCGTGAGCACCCTCCTCGAGCGCGTCCAGGCGACGCCCGAAGAGGCGCCCGCTGTCGAGCCTCGCTCCCGGTCGATCATCGGGTACGGATTACTTGCGCTGCTCGCGTACGTGCCGCCGCTGCTCACCGCGCGGGAAGGTAGCCGCGGACACGAAGCAGTACCTGTATCTCGATCCCGGTCGCCTGATGTCCCGCGCGGTGTCGATGTGGGACCCCAACGTCGGCATGGGCACGGTGACCCACCAGACGATCGGCTACGTGTTCCCGATGGGTCCGTACTACTGGATCCTCGACAAGCTCGGTCTCCCCGATTGGGTCGCGCAACGCCTGTGGCTCGGGTCGTTGCTGTTCTTCGCGGCGGCGGGCATGTTGTATCTCCTCCGCACGTTCGGTCTCCGCGGTCCGGGTGTCGTGGTCGCCGCGCTCGCGTACATGTTGTCGCCGTACGTGCTCGACTATGCGGCGCGTATCTCGGTGTTGCTGTTGCCGTGGGCCGCGCTGCCGTGGATGATCGGTGTCATCCGCAAGGCGCTGCGCGTGCCGCGCGCGGGCTCGCGAGTTGGCGCTATCCGGCGATCTTCGCGTTGATCGTGCAGATCATCGGTGGCGTCAACGCCACCGCGCTGCTGTTTGCCGGTCTCGGGCCGGTGTTGTGGATCGTCTACGCGTGGTTGATCGCCCGCGACGTGACGTTCCGGCGGGCGCTCGCGGTCACCGTGCGCACCGGTGTGCTGACGCTGTTCGCGTCGCTGTGGTGGATCTCCGGGCTCCGCATGCAGGCCGCATACGGCCTCGACATCCTGCGGTACACCGAGACGGTAGACGCCGTCGCGCGCACCTCGTCGCCGAACGAAGTGCTGCGCGGTCTCGGATATTGGTTCTTCTACGGGCAGGATCGCCTCGGGCCGTGGATCGAAGCGTCGAGCAACTACACGCAGGTGCTCCGCGTCATTCTCGCGGGGTACGTGCTCGCAGCCCTCGCGCTGTTCGGTGCTGCCTTCGTGACGTGGCGTCATCGCATCTACTTCATCGGACTGCTGACAATCGGCGTCGTCATCTCCGTCGGTGCCCACCCGTACAACAGCCCGACGCCGCTTGGTGCGCTCTTCAAGTCGGTGGCGTCGAGCTCGACGGCCGCCCTCGCGATGCGCAGCACCGGGCGAGCGGTACCACTCGTGGTCCTCGGGCTCGCGGTGTTCCTCGGGTTGACGACGAACGTCGTGAGCCGGCGCCTCGGCCGTGGCGGACGGGTCGCGTTGGGTCTGACCGCACCGGCAGTCGTGATCCTGTTGCTCGTTGTCAACTTCCCCGCGCTGTACGACGGCACGTACTACGGCAAGAACCTGCAGCGCCCCGAGGACATCCCGACGTATTGGACACAGGCGATCGCGTCGCTCGGCAGTGGGAACGACACCCGGGTCTTGGAGGCGCCCGGCTCCGACTTCGCGTCGTACCGGTGGGGCAACACCGTCGACCCGATCACGCCCGGTCTCACCGAGCGGCCGTATGTCGCGCGTGAGCTCATCCCGTACGGCACGGCCGGCACTGCCGACCTCCTGAATGCGCTCGACCACCGGTTCCAAGAAGGTGTCGCCGACGTACGCGGGATCGTTCCGCTGCTACGGCGTATGGGCGTCGGTGACGTCCTCGCACGCAACGACGTGCAGTACGAGCGCTATGACCTCGTGCCGCCGCGCGAGCTCGCGCGCGTGCTCGCCGAGACCCCAGGACTGGATGCGCCGAAGAACTATGGGCCACCGGTGAGCGCGGTGCCGATCGGCGTGCAAGACGAGATCAGTCTCGGCGCACCACCAAACGAGCCGTTGCCCGCGCCGGTCGCGATCTACCACGTCGAAAACCCATCGCCGATCGTCCGCGCCGAATCAAACGATCACGCATTGATGGTGAGTGGCGACGGCGAGGGCCTCGTCGACGTCGCGGATGTGGGCCTGCTCGACCAGGCCGGCGTCGTTCGGTATTCGGCGTCGTACACGTCGCCGAATGCGTTGCGCGCGGCGACGAACGACGGCGCGATTCTCGTCATCACCGATAACAACCGGTTGCGGGCTCGCCGCTGGACGTCGGTGAAGGACAACCTTGGTTACACCGAGCAAGCGGGGGAGGCCGACAAGCCACTCGATCATGACAACGCGGATGCGAGGCTGCCGCTGTTTCCGAACCAGCAGCCCAGTGCGTATACGACGACCGTTGACTCCGGCGTACAGCGCGCGGTGGCTTCGGCGTATGGCAACACGATCACGTACACGCCTGAGGACCGCGCGGCCCGGGCACTCGACGGTGATCCGCTCACGTCCTGGCGCGCCAACGCGTTCGGCGATGCACGCGGGCAGGAAATCCGCATCGATCTCGAGCGCCCGATCACCACCGACCACGTGAACCTCGTGCAACCACTCACCGGTGGCCGGAACCGGTGGATCACGGAGATCGAGCTGCGGACGGACGGCGGTGCCGCGATGCGCATCCCGCTCGACCCCGGGTCGTCGCGCACCGTCGGGGGCCAGACGGTCAACTTCGGGCGCCGCACCTTCCAGCACCTCGACATCGTCGTGAAGCAGACGAGCGACCCGCGCACGAACTTGTTCGGCAAGGACGACGCGGTCGGCTTCGCCGAGATCCGCTTGCGCGATGAGCAGGCCGCGCAAGACATCACGATGCACGAAGTCGTGCAGATGCCTTCCGATCTCGTGGACGCGCTCGGCGGCGATGCCGCCGCTCACCCGATCGTGCTCGTCATGCGGCGCCAAGCGGTGCGGCCCGTGCCGCCGCGCTCACAACCCGAACTGGGTATCGACCGCGGGTTCACACTGGCCGGCGCCCGCACGTTCGTGCTCACCGGCAACGCCGAGATCACGCCCGACGCGCCCGCGGCTGCGCTCCAAGCGGTGTACCGCGTCCCCGATGCCGACCACGGCGGAGTGTCGACGTCGTGGAGCGAGTTCCTGTTCGGCTGCATGAAGTGCCGGGCCAACAACGCGATCGACGGCGATCCCGAGACCGCATGGCAAACGCCGTTCATCGGTGTGCGCGGTGCATGGGCCGAGTTCAAGAGCGCAGCGCCACTGTCGTTCGATCACATGGATCTGCGTGTTCTTGCCGACGGGCGCCACTCGGTACCGACGGTGTTGCAGCTCGACGTGGACGGTCAGGGCCGTACGCTCTCGCTGCCGCCGATCGTGGACCAGCCGAGTGAGAACGCGTCGACGCCCGTGCACCTGACGTTCCCGCCCCTCACCGGCCACACCGTGCGCGTCACGATCGTCGATGTCCGGGAGGAACGGTCCCGGCGCTTTGCCACGAGCGCCACTGACCTCATGCCGGCCGGCATCGCCGAGCTCGGCATCCCGGGTCTGCAACTGCCGGCGTCGCCACCGCAAGTCGACAGTGGGTGCCGTACGGACCTCGTCTCGATCGACGGCACGCCGGCGCCGATCCGGATCACGGGAGAGGCTGCGTCAGCCGATCAGTTGATGGCACTCACGGTGACCCCGTGCGATCCCCTCGACCCGGCGCGTGTGCCGGAGCTCACGCTCGGGCCCGGCCCGCACACGCTCACGACGGCGCGCGGCAAGGACGTCGGGTTCCTGCTCGATCGACTCGTGCTCGCGTCCGGTACCGCGGCTGCGCCCGTGACGGCCAAGGCCGGGCTCGTGACCGAGATCGGCGCGCCTGCGCCCCCCGGTCCGCGCATCGACGTCGTGCGCAGCGGTCGCACGTCGGTTCGCGTGCACGTGTCGGGCGCGACGGCTCCGTTCTGGATGGTTCTGGGCCAATCGCACAGTCCCGGCTGGCACGCGAACGTCGTCGGCGGGCACGGGCTCGGCAAACCGCAGCTCGTGGACGGCTACGCGAACGGCTGGCTCGTCACGCCGACGGCGGACGAGTTCGACATCGCGATGGAATGGACACCACAAAAGCAGGTCTGGGCCTCGCTGTGGATCTCATTGCTCGCCGCGATCGGGTGCCTCGTCATCATCGGCCTCACCGCGCGTCGTCGGTACCTGGCTGCTGCGAACAGCACCGCTGATGCCGAGGACGCCGACATCGACGTCGCCTGGACCTGGGCGGCTCCGAGTGTTGGCAAGGCTTGGGTCGCACCATTGCTCGCAGGGACGCTCGCCGCGATCACCGTCGCGCCCTGGGCGGGCTTGGCAGTCGCCGCGCTCATCGCACTCACAGAATGGAAGCCGACCTGGCGCCGCTACGTGCTCGCGTTGCCGGCAACGATCTTGCTGGTGTGCGGCATCTACATCGTGGTGCAACAGGCGCGTCACCACTATCCAGCGGTGTTCGAATGGCCGACGTTGTTCGCGCGCGCGGTACTCCTGCGTGGATTGCGGTGATGCTCCTCGCCGGTGACGCGATTGCGCACGCGCGTCGTGCGCGCGCGTCGCGCCCGCGTGAACCCCAACCGTGAAAAAATTGGCGTGGACCATCATTTGGCAACTCGCGCGTATGCATTGACAATGCGCGCGCTGCGCGGCTAGTCCTAAAGCACCCGCGGGGGGCTGTGCTTGGGGAGGGGACCTCATGATTCACCGAAGGAACACTCGCGCGCGATATCTGCGCTTTCTCGCTGTAGGCGTCGCGCTCATCGCAATGTTTGCATTTGGCGGTATGTCGTTCGCGCAAGCGACGCAGAGTCCGTTGAACTGCAACGAGAACGACTTCATTCTTCAGATCAAGCAAGACCCGCCGGCGAGCGTGCCCGGCTTCGTGGTCGGAAGCACTGTCACGTACACGGTGCGTACGGGGAACACAGATCCGAGCGCGGCCGGTTGCGACATCGACGGCGTCACGGTGACGTTGACGTTGCCCAACGGGAACGTCGTCACGTTGCAAACGAACGGCGTCTATCCGTTCTCGTCGGTGTTCAACGTGAACGATGTCGGGAGCGCGCCGTACGTCGTGAACCTCAACGATGCCGTCGCAGGTGCATGCGGCAACATCGCGGTGTGCCCGGTGATCGTCGCGAGCGCGAAGGCGACGGGCATCCTGCACGACGACCCGGCACAAGACGACCCGTTCACGGTCATCAAGCAAGTGTCCGGGCCGGTGTCGGCCAAGCCGTTGCACTTCTTGTGCTACGAGCTGAAGCGCACGCCACCGAAGGTCGGAAGCGTTGCCATCGTCGATCAGTTCGGCGCGAACACGTTGAGCGTCGATCAGATGCACCACCTCTGCAACCCGGCTGACAAGAACGACGAGGACCAGAACGCGCCGAACTCACCGGAGCACCTGACGGGATACGACGCGGACTCGTCGGGCGGTCCGGCCAAGGATCACGTGGTTGCCGCGACGAACCAGTTCGGCACTCGCCAGTTCCAGCTCAAGAATGTGCAACAGCTGATGGTCGTCGCGTCCAAGAGCCTTGTGGGTCCGCCGGCGCCGCTCGTGAACCCGCAGACCGACAACTTCGTCTGTTACAACGTCAAGGACAAGCCGTTCACCAAGATCAAGAATGTCAAGGTGGACGACCAGTTCGGCACGCTCTTCGTCGACCTCACCGGGATCCGGCAGTTCTGCGCTCCCGTGAACGTCAGGAACGGCCAGCCCGACGCGCCGAACCATGCGAACCACCTGGTGTGCTACGACACCGAGCCGACGACCAAGTTCCAGGGTCGGGACGTGTTCGTGACCAACCAGTTCGAGTCCAAGAAGATCACCCTCGACGGCCACGTGAACATGCTGTGCGTGCCTTCGACGAAACAGGTTATTTCGTAAATTCGTACGGTTATGTGCTAAATTTCAAGAAGCTGTGAGAACCGCCGTCCGGGTGGGTGTCCGGTCGAAAGCCCGGGTACCGCCTGGACGGCAGCTCACACGAAGGTTCTTGGACGGAATCGCCGATACAGACGGGTACGTCATCGGCGACGGGATCCGCTCGAGGGGTCCCGGCCATGGAGGGGGGATTCGTGGGGACTCGACGGCTGTCGAAGCTCGTGCTTGTCGTTGCCACGTCGATCGCAATGCTCGGAGGGGTCGGCCTCGCGCACGCGGCCCCGAGTCACAGCGCGCCCAGCCCGGGCCCGACGAGCCTGACCGCGACCGTCGACCGAGACGGCAACCCGGTCCGCCTCTCGTGGAAGACCGGTCTCGAGACCACCGACGTCGTCGAGCGCAGCCTCAAGCCTGACCGTGACTTCGCGGCGATCAGCCCGGCCAAGAAGGTGCGCCGCGCCGGCGGCAAGGCGAGCTGGCGGGACAGCACCGTCGTCCTGGGAACGCTCTACTACTACCGGGTCGCGGGGACGACGAGCGGCGGCACGCTCTACACCTCAGTGGTCTCGGCACAAGCCGGCGCGACGAATCCGCCCGGCCCCACCACGACCACCACGACGACACCCGGGAATCCGGGCGGAAACAACGGCGGGAACGCGCAGTGGTGGAAGGGGTTCGGCAACCCGAGCATTCAGCTCGGAAGAAAGGTTGCCGTCGACGGTTCCGGTGAAGCGACGTTCATCGCGACCTTCTACGGCTGGGTGAACTTCGGCCCCGCGTCGGACGACAAGAAATGCGTACCACCGCAATCGGCCACTGGCGATGACCAGCCGCCCTCGAGTCTGCCGTTGTGCATCGGGTTCGCCGGTTTCGCGTCCGCGGGCATCGTGCACATGTCGGCCGATGGCACCGTACGTTGGGCACGCGCGCTGCGCGCCCAAGCGCTTGGGATCGACGTCGACCGCCGCAACGGCGACGTCCTCGTCACCGGAGCCTTCACCGGCTTCACGGACTTCGGCGCCGGATGCGTGAAGGCCCACGTTCCCTCGACGTATCACGGAAGTAACGGCTGCACGCGGGCCGAGGGCACCAACGGCTACACCGACATGTTCGTCGCTCGCTACACGAAGAACAACGCCCTCGTGTGGTCACGCAACTACGGCGTCGCGGCGAGCGCCGCGCGCGGCTGGGCGGGGCCGAGTGCCATTGCGGTCGACGGCGCGGGCAACTCCGTTGTCACCGGCGCCTTCGACGACTCCGTCGACTTCGGGTCCGGCACCGTCACCGACAGCGCCCCCAACGGCGGGCGGGGAGTCTTCCTCGCGTCGTACAACACGGCGGGGACGCCGAACTGGGCGAAGGGATTCTCGCCCGCGGGGAGCTCGGGCGCCGCGGTCGACGCGAGCGGCGTGGGCGTCGCAGCCGATCCGCAAGGCAACGTCGCCGTGACCGGATTCTTCAAGGGCAACAGCCTCAACCTTGGCCACGCGCTTCCCAACAAGGGCGACGACGACATCTTCATCGCCGAGTTGACCAGCTCGGGCGCCGTCACGTGGTCGAAATCCTTCGGAGACACTTCGCCCGACCGCGGCTTCGACGTGGCCTTCGAGCCGAACGGGTCGCTCGTTGCGACGGGCTATTTCGGGGGCACCGTGAACTTCGGCGGCGGGAACTTGAGCAACCCGATCATCGTGAACGGCTACGGCACCTTCTACGAGCACGACGCGTTTCTCGTGCAGTTCTCGCCGAGCGGCGCGCACCAGTGGTCGAAGCACTTCCTGCCACCGCAGCCCAACGGCAACGCCACGCTGCCAAACGCGCTGAGGATCGGTGCAAGCGGTGACATCGTGCTCGGTGGCTGGCTCCAAGCCTCGATCGACTTCGGCGGCGGACCACTGAGTTATCCCGACGTCCAGCCGAACAACGACGCGTTCGTTGCGAAGTTCACGGCTGCGGGGACGCACAAGTGGTCGCACCGATGGGGCACCTATCCCTTCGACGACGGCGTGAACGGCGTGGCGGTGTACCCGAACGGCGAGGTGCTCGCCGTCGGGCAGTTCGCGAAGCAGATCGGGCCGCTCACGGTCCACAAGGACGACAAAGGCAACGGGCTCGACGACGGGTTCGTGCTCAAGCTCTCGTCCTGACAACTACGGCAAGGAAATGCACACTGCCATGGAGGGCGCATCGTGCGGAATGGGCGGCTGACCAAGCTGATCTTGGTCGTGGGGACGTCGGTGGCACTGCTCGCCGGCGTCGGGCTCGCGCAGGCCGCGCCGGGTCCGAAGCCAACACCGACGCCGGGACCGACGGCGCTGACCGCGACCGTCGGACGAAATCTCATGCCGGTCAATCTGTCGTGGACGACGGGCCTCGAGGCGACCGACACGGTCGAGCGAAGTGCGCTGCCCGACCGCGGGTTCGCACCGATCGGTACTCCCAAGAAGGTGCGACGGCCGGGCACGCATGGCCGCTTCCGCGACAAGTTCGTGACCCTGGGATCGACGTATTACTACAGGGTGGCAGGTGCCACGAGCACCGGCACGGTGTACAGCGAGGTCCTGCCGTGGCGGATCGGTGCCGCGCCATCGACGATCGGGACGGCGACCACGACCACGACTCCGCCGCCCGGCAACACCGGTGGCCAGGAGTTGTGGGCGCACGGCTTCGGCAATCCGAGCATCCAATCCGGAAGCCGCGTCGCAGTCGACGGTTCCGGCGAAGCGACGCTCATCTCGATCGGGTACGGCTGGTCGAACTTCGGTCCGCCGTCCGACGACCAAAAGTGCACACCCCCGGCGACCGCCGGCCCCGATGATGTGCCGCCCGCGAATCTGCCCCTCTGTATCGGGTTTGCAGGATTCGCAAACGGAGGCGTCGTGCACTACGCCGCCGACGGCACCGCGCGGTGGGGACACGCCCTGCCGCGCGCTCCCGTCAGGCATTGCCGTCGATCCCCGCAACGGCGACATCGTGGTCACGGGTTCCTTTACGTCCTTCACGGACTTCGGCGCGGGGTGTGTCACGGCCCACGCGCCCGTGACCTGGCACGGAGAAAGTGGCTGTACACGTCAAGCGGGCGGCAACGGCTACACGGACATGTTCGTGGCGCGTTACACCAAGAACGGCGCGCTCGTCTGGGCGCGCAGCTACGGGGTCGCGCCGGCCACGACGCGCGGATGGGCGGCGCCGAATGCGATCGCGGTCGACCCGTCCGGGAACGCGGTCGTGACCGGACAGTTCACCGACTCGGTCAACCTCGGATCGGGCACGCTCACCAGCGCCCCCCTGAATGGCGGACGCGGAGTGTTCGTCGCGTCGTACAGCGCGGCGGGAACGGCAAACTGGACGAAGGCGTTCTGGCCCGTCGTGGCATCCGATCGAGACGCCTTTGCCGACTCCGGGAGCACCGCCGTCGCGGTTGATCTCCACGGGAACGTCGGCATCACGGGATTCTTCAAGGGTGTATTCAATCTGCCCGGCATCGACAAGGCGAGCACCGACGACTGCCCGACCCCGAAGAGCCGGTCGCGTGCGGCGCGGACCGGACGGCGGAGCAGGCCAAGGCGAAGAAGGAATCCCGAAACCCCAAGATTCCCTATAGCGACGACCTCTTCATCGCCGAACTTTCGAATGCGGGCGCCGTGATGTGGGCGAAGCCGTTGGGCGGAGACATCGGACCATCTGCGTCGGCGGCACCGCTTCGCTTCTCCTCCGCCGACCGGGGGCTCAGCGTCGCCTTCGAGCCGGACGGTTCGCTTGTAGGCGGCGGCTACTTCAGTGGCTCGGTGAACTTCGGCGGGCAAACCTTGACCAACCCGACCATCGTCAACGGCTACGGCACATTTCCCGAAGGCGACATGTACCTCGTGCAATACTCGCCGACCGGCGTGCACCAATGGTCGAAAAACTTCGTGCCGTCGGACCCGCACGGATTGGTCACGATGGCGACCGGTCTCGCGACCGCGCCGAACGGCGACATCGTGGTCGGCGGCCAGATATTCAACTCGATCGACTTCGGCGGCGGTGTGCTCTCCGCGTGTCACATCAATCCCGACAACGACGCGTTCGTCGCCAAGTTCACGGCCTCCGGGACCCACCGGTGGTCGCACCGCTGGGGCACCTACCCGTACGACGACATGGTCAACGGCGTGGCGGTGAACGGCGCCGGCGAGGTGCTCGCCGTCGGCAAGTTCGGCAAGGAGATCGACTTCGGCGGGAACGACGGGCACCTGTTCATCCATCCGAAGCTGGATGCCAACGGCAAGCCGGTGCTCAACAGTGACGGCACGCCGCAGGGGCTCGAGGACGGGTTCGTCGTCAAGCTCTCTTCGTAACGAGCCAGGCAAACGCAACAACATCCCAGGGAGGGAAATCGTGGGGAAGGGGCGGCTGACCAAGCTTCTCTTGGTCGTGGGAACATCGGTCGCGATGCTCGGAGGCGTGGGGCTCGCGTACGCGGCGCCGGGTGGGCATGCGACACCGACGCCGGGACCGACCGCGTTGACGGCGACCGTCGGACGCAACGGCATGCCGGTCAACCTGAAGTGGACGACGGGTCTCGAGACGGCCGACACCGTCGAGCGCAGCCTGCAACCCGATCACGGGTTTGCGCCGCTCGCGCCCGCGAAGCGCGTGCGTCGCGCCGGCGCGCGCGGGAGTTACCATGACAAGGCCGTGACGTGGGGAACGCGGTACTACTACCGGGTCGCGGGTGCGACGAGCACCGGAACGGTGTACAGCGAGGTCTTGCCCTGGCAGGTCGGTGTGGCACCGCCGACGACCGGTACCACGCCGACAACGATCGCGCCGCCGCCGAACACCGGCGGGCAGCCCCAGTGGTGGCAAGGTTTCGGCGACGACCAGCGCAGCCGCGACATCCCGTTCAACGTCGTGAGCACGCCCGACGGCGGGATCACGTTCTCGTCCGGCATCAGCTCGATCGTCAACTTCGGGCCGGCCGACCCGCACTGCGTCACGCCGCCGCGGAACACGAATCCGCCCCGGCCGCCGTTGTGCGCGGGCATCCCGTACAGCAGCTCGATCGCAATCGTGCACGAGACGGCCAACGGCACCGCGGTGTGGCAGCGGACGATGAAGGTCCAGAGCGCGAACATCGCGGTCGACCGCCGCAACGGTGACATCGTCATCGCCGGCACGTTCATCGGCTCGGTCGACTTCGGCGCCGGCCTCATCACGTCCCAGCCCGCGGACCTCACCAACGTGTACGTCGCGCGGTACACGAAGGACAACGCGCTCGTGCGTGTCGCCGCGTATCACGGCGGCGCGCAGTCGTGGGCGAACCCCACCGCGGTGGCGGTCGGTCCCGCCGGTGAGGTCGTCCTCACCGGCTACATGGTCGGCACGTTCGATTTCGGCGCTCAGCCGCCGGCGCGGAGCGCGAACGATCCCAGCATCACCGGGCAGCGCGACCTGTTCCTGGCTTCGTGGAGCGCGACCGGAACACCCAACTGGTCGAAGGCGTACTCGCCGCATGCGAGCAACGGCCGTCTCGGCGATGCCGGCGCCTACTCGGTTGCCATCGACGAGCAGGGCAACATCGGTGTCGCGGGCTTCTACAAGGGCACGATGAGCTTCGGAGGCAACACGTTCACCAGTGCCAAAGAATGCGTCGCGCCCGACCACGTCGCCGACTGCGCGAAGAAGGATCCGAGCCAGCGCAAGGACAGCAACGACGCCTTCATCGCCGAATACACCGGCTCGGGTGGGCACGTCTGGTCCAAGGCGTTCGGCGGCCCGGCCGAGGACCGCAGCTATGCGGTCGCGTTCGAGCCGAACGGTGCGCTCGTCGCGGCCGGCCTCTTCACCGGCACGGTGGACTTCGGCGGCGGACCGTTGACGAACCGCTTCCAAGAGCAGCTCCCCGGCGGTCTCAACTACGGCGCGAGTTGGGAGAGTGACATCTTCCTGGTGCAGTACTCAGGTTCCGGTGCGCATCAGTGGTCGAAGCACTTCGTTCCTACCGGCTTCGCGAACAACAGCGCTCTCCCGCAAGCGCTCACGGTCGCCCCCAACGGCGACCTCCTGCTCGGTGGTTCGGTCCAGCGGGACGTCGATTTCGGCGGCGGTCCGCTCAACTGGTCCGGTGAGGCTGCCAACGACGACGCGTTCGTCGCGCGGTTCACGGCGACCGGGGCGCACCGATGGTCACGGCGTTTTGGGACGTGGCCGTATGAGGATCGCACCAAAGGTGTCGCCGTGAATGCCGCCGGGGATGTGACCGCGGTCGGGTCGTGGACCAAGCAGATCGGCCCGCTCGGACCCAAAGACGAGAGCCTGGAGGACATCTTCGTCGTCAGGCTCTCGCCGTGATCTGATCCGGCGCCGGCTGTGGTACGAAGTCCGTTCATGGCCACGATCCTGACCGGTGAAGCGATCTACGACGTCGACGCGGAGGCACGGCCCGGAACGCTGCTGCTCACGCCGTCCGCGCTCGCCGCGGTCACCGGCTGGGAGCTGCAGCCGGAGGGGCTTTGCCGCGACGACGTGTGCGTGCCGACGCGCAAACGTCCGGACGTGCAGGTCGATGGTCGTGTCGACCTGCACGTCGTCGCCGAGCTGCTCGGCCGGCCGTTGGTGATCGACGAAGAAACCGGGGTCGCGGCAGTCGGGGAGTCGGCTGCGACGCGCGCGGCGGAGCTCGCGTCGGGCCGCGTCGGCGATCTCGAGCTGTACGACGTCGATGGCGATGCATTCGCGTGGTCGGCGATCGGCCGCAAGAAGAAGGTGCTGGTCACCTGGGCTTCTTGGTGAGGATGCCGTTACGACCTGCCAGGCTGGCAGGCACTGCATCTCGAGCTCGAGCCGCTGGGCTGCACGATCGTGACCGTCGCGCTCGACGAGGCCGATGCCGCACGTGAATGGATCACGGCCGCGGCGCCGACACACCCGTCGCTGGTCGACCCGGAACACCTGGTTGCCGACCGGCTCGGTATCACCAACGTGCCGTCTTCGGTGTGGATCGACGAAGACGACCACGTCGTTCGCCGCGCCGGTCATTGCACCCGTCGACGATCTCTTCCGCGACTTCACCGGCGTCGACTCGTCGATACATCACGAGCAACTGCGCGCGTGGGTGCGTGACGGCATCGCACCCGCGGTCCGCGAGGTACACGGTCCGTCGCCCGATGAACAGTTGGCGCGCGCGGAGCGGCGCCTGGGCGCGTACTTGCATCGAGACGGGCATGACAATCGCGCCGCGGTACACTTCGCCCGCGCCGCCGAGCTCGCGCCGATGGACTGGACGATCCGCCGCGGCACGCTCCCGCTCGTCGGCGACGATCCGTTCGGCCAGACGTTCTTCGACTTCATGACCGAATGGACCGACGCGGGCCGGCCTGGCTACGGCGCCGCCGACGGGAATTTCTAGTCGGCGCCGCTACCCTTGACGGCCATGTTGCAAGTGCGCGAGCTCGCAGTCGAGGTTGGTGGGCGGTACACGCTCACCGACGCGTCGTTCTCGCTGCACGCCGGCGACAAGGTCGGGCTCGTTGGCCGCAACGGCGCCGGCAAGACCTCGATGCTGAAAGTCCTCGCGGGCGCCGCGCCGGCGGCGCGCGGCGTGGTGCTGCGTCCGGAGTCCGTCGGATACCTGCCGCAGGACCCGCCCCCGCGCGGCGCCGGCGTCGACGGCACTGCGCTCGCGCACGTGCTCTCGGGACGCGGCCTGGACGCGGCGGCCCAGCGTCTGGAAGAGCTCCGCGCCCGAGTCGACCGCGACCCGTCGGCGCGCAACGTGCGCGCGTTCTCGAACGCCGAAGATGCATTCCGCGCCGACGGCGGCTACGCGGCCGAAGCCGAGATCCGGCGCATCTGCGCGGGACTCGGGCTTGCGTCGGATCGTCTCGATCTCCCGGCCCGCGCGCTGTCGGGTGGTGAGCGCCGCCGGGTGGAGCTCGCGCGGATCCTGTTCGCCGGGAGTGACCTCCTGCTGCTCGACGAGCCGACCAACCACCTCGACGTCGACGCGAAGCAGTGGTTGATGACGTTCCTCCGCTCGTTCCGCGGCGCGCTGCTCGTGATCAGTCACGACCTCGCACTACTCGACCAGGCCATGACCCGAGTCCTGCATCTCGACGAAGGTGAGCTCATCGAGTACCGTGGCACCTATTCGCAGTATCTCGTCGCGCGCAAGGCGGACGAAGAGCGGCGGACCAAGATCGCCGGCCGTCAAGAGTCGGAGATGAAGCGGCTCCGGGCGCTCGCCGACTCGATGCGGCACCAGAGCGCGAAGCGAGCGCGCATCGCCAAGACCTTCGACCATCGCGTCGAACGCATCGCCGCGGACAAGGTCGACGTGCGGAAAAGCGAGCGCAACCTACGCGTCAAGCTGCCGGAACCGCCCCGGGCGGGGCGCACGGTGCTCGAGGTCGTTGACCTCGCGAAAGCATTCGGCCCCAAGGTCGTGTTCGAGGACGTCACGTTCGACGTCGGCCGCGGCGAGCGGGTCCTCGTGCTCGGTCTGAACGGTGCGGGCAAGACGACATTGCTGCGCAGCATCGTCGGCGAGCTCGAGGCCGACCTCGGTGACGTGCGGCTCGGGCACCAGGTGTCGCTCGGGTACTACGCCCAGGAGCACGAAGGCATCACGGCCGGCCGCAACGTGCTCGCGCACGTGCGCGACGAGTCTGACCTCGCCGATCAATACCTCCGCGGCCTGCTCGGCATGTTCGGCCTCCGGGGCGACCTCGCGTTCCAGGACGCGAGCACGTTGTCGGGCGGCGAGAAGACGAAGCTCGCGCTCACGATGCTGGTGGCGCACCGCCACAACCTGCTGCTGCTCGACGAACCCACGAACAACCTCGACCCGCCGTCACGCGCCGCGATCGGCGGCGCGTTGCGCGAGTGGAAGGGCGCCATGCTGCTCGTGAGCCACGACACGGAGTTCGTCACCGAGCTCGCCCCCGACCGCGTGCTGCTCATGCCGGAAGGCGTCATCGACCACTGGTCCGACGACCTCCTGGACCTCGTCGAGCTCGCGTAAAAGAACACGAACATGCGTGGCGAACTCGGCGCACAGCCGAGCACGTCACGCAAGTTCGACGCGTTGGTCTGCAGGTGCATTGCGTTCGGCGTTGGCGACGCGCTCCTGGATCACGACGGTGTCGGGACGCATCTGACACTCGATGAACAGGCGGCCCTCGATGCGGAGGCCTTCGTCGAGCGGCACGCGCAACCCGTCGAAGATCGCGCGCTTGGCGGCGCGGATCGCGGCCGGTGGCTTGGTCGCAATCGGCCTGACCCACTCGAGCATCCGCTCGACGAAGCCGTCGTGGGGGAGCACCGCCTCGACGAGGCCGATCCGCATCGCCTCGTCGGCCTCGACGATGCGGCCCGACAGGATCAGCTCCGCGGCGCGACCCGCGCCGACGAGCCGGGGAAGCCTTTGGGTGCCGCCCCCGCCCGGGATGATGCCGACCGAAACCTCGGGCTGACCGAAGTGGGCGCGATCACTCGCGACCCGCAGCGTGGACGCGAGGCACAGTTCACAGCCGCCTCCCCATGCCTGGCCGTCGACGGCGGCGACCACGGGCTGCGGCATCGTCTCGAGTTGCGCGAACGTGCGCCCCCACGAGCCCGGATCGCCCTCGACCGGCTCGCCCCGACCCATCGCAGCGAGATCGTCGAGGTCGGCGTGGGCGACGAAATACCCGGGCACACCGCCGGTGAGGACGAGCACCTGCACGCCGGCGTCGGCGGCGACCTCACCCACGAGCTGTTCGAGCTCGGTCATCGCGGCCATCGACATGAGGTTGCGCGGGGGCCGGCGGAACGTCGCCAGTGCGACCGTGTCGAAACGTTCGAGCGTCCACGAGGTCATGCCGAACCGTACCTGTCGTACAGTCCGCGAACATGTGTGGCCGAAGAGCTCTCGGAGTGGTCCTCCTCGCTGTCGTTCTGGCGGCGTGCGGGAGCAGCAGCAAGAAGCAATCGTCGTCGACGCCCGCATCGGGATCAGTGTCGACGGAGCTCGGCACAGGAGTGACGGCCGACGCCATCAAGATCGGCGTCATGATGATCGACTTCGACTGCGTCAAGGAGTACGTCGACGAGCTCCGTCCCGATCAGCAACAGGCGTTCCAGATCTTCATCGACGACATCAACAACAAGGGCGGAATCAACGGCCGCAAACTCGTGCCGGTGTTCAAGACGTACTGCCCGATCAACTTCGCCACCGAGCTCGCAGCGTGCACTTCGCTCACCGAGGATCACAAAGTCTTCGCCGCGATCGGTACCTTCTACGACCCGAGCGGCGATGCTCAACTCTGTTTCTCCAAGCGCCACCACACGGTCATCGTCGCCAATGCGCTCACGCAGGGACTGATCGACAAGGGACCCAAGGGCCTGATGGTGACGCCCGACATCATCCCCGAGCGACGCCTCAACGTCATCATGTCGTTGCTCAAATCGGAGGGGACGCTGAACGGAAAGAAGGTCGGCACGATCAGCAACGCGGCGAACCGATCACGCGTCACGAAAGTCGTGGTGCCGGGGCTACGCGACCTCGATGTCGAACGTGGTACGGACGCGACACTGACGATTACCGGTGGCGACACGACCGAGGCCCAAGCCCAGCTCGACAGCTTCGTCGAGCGGTGGAAGAGCGAAGGCACGAACGCGCTGATCCTCGTCGGCGAGGACGTCGCGAACAAGCAGTTCGTCGACAAGGTCAAGAAGGCGATCCCCGACATGCAGCTGGTCGCGGACACCACGAGCATCCTGAGCAGCGGACGCGAAGAACAGAAGGCGCACATCTCGCCGAATCCATACGACGGCGCGATCACCGCCGAGGGTCAGACCGGCGTCGAGCACACGAAGACGCCGCACTTCGCGTTCTGCCGTGACATCTGGGAGAAGGCGACCGACCGGAAGGTGCCATCGCCGAACGTCGTGGTCAAGCTGCCGAACGGCAAGCAGGACGACATCTACTCAGAGGTCGAGGAGGCGTGCTTGTTCACGAACATGTTCGCCACGATCGCCAAGCGCGTCGGCCCGTACCTCAACAACGACAACTGGATCCGTACGGTGAACACCTTCGGCGCAATCGATGTGACCTCGACGATCTACGCCTCGATCCACGAGGGCAAGTACGACGCCGATGACACCTACGGGCTCAAGGCGTACGACCCGACGATCCCCGAGATTGGCGACTGGAGGGACGTCACCCCCGTCCAGAACGTTGGCGGCTGAGATTCGGCGTCCTCCCGAGCGGGGGTGCGGGACAAACTGACGCAGGCGTCATATTGTTCTCGTTGTTCGCATGACCAGGGGGGATCCACATGCGGGTGCAGGAGGCCAGGCGGCATCGATCGCGTTCGTTCGTGTACCTCGCCGGGGTGCTGGCGACCGTCGTGGCGCTCGCCGCGTGTGGGAGTAGCAGCAAGCCGAAGGCCACGACGAACACCACCGCCCCGGCCGCGGGCGGCACCGCACCCCAGTCGACCGAGCTCGGCCAGGGCGTCACCGCGGACAGCGTGAAGCTGGGCATCGTCATCGTCGACTACGACAACGCGGTCATCTCCGCGAACGTCGATTTCACGCGCGGCCCGCAGCAGAAGATTTACCAGGCGTTCGTCGATGACATGAACAACAACGGTGGCGTCGCGGGCGGCCTGAAGGTCGATCCGGTGTACGACGTCTACGCCCCGCTCGGAAGCGACCCGCCGCTTCGGGCCTGCACCAAGCTCACCGACGACGCCAAGGTCTTCGCGACCGTCGGTGTGTTGATCGACTTCGCCGGCGCCGCGCAGCTGTGCTTCACGAAGCAGCACAAGACGATCCTCATCACCCACGAGCTGTCGCAAGACGTCATGGACAAGGCGCCGGGCGGCACGCTCCTCACCACTGACACACTCGCCGAGCGTTCGACACGCGACATGCTCGAAGCCGCGAACACCAAGGGGCTCTTGACCGGGAAGAAGTTCGGCATCCTCGCGGAGACCACCAACAAGTCGCGGATCAACGATGTCATCAAGCCCGAGCTGAAGAAGCTCAACATCCCGGTCGGTACCGCCGGCGTGCTCACGCTCGACCCTTCCGGCGACACGACGCAATCTCAGGCGCAGCTCGACAGCTTCATTGAGCGGTGGAAGGGCGAAAACATCACCGCACTGTTCGTGTCGGGTCTGGCGGCAGTCTCGAAGGTGTACATCCAGAAGATCCGCAAGGAACTGGGCGACATCTTGATCATGACCGATGGCGATTCGAGCGCGAAGGCCGCCGGTCAGGACGCTGCGAATGCCGGAGTGAATCCCAATCCGTACGACGGCATGTTCGCTTGGGTCGGGCTCACCGAACAGGAGCAGTTCGAGACGCCGTCGATGCAGGAGTGCGTGAAGGTCTGGGAGACCGCCAGCGGGACGAAGGTCGTTGCCCCGAAGGACCTGAAGAAGGGCGCCGACGGCAAGCGGGCCGAGATCTGGATCACCGTCCGCGACGTGTGCAGCGACCTGAAGTTCTTCAAGACGATCGCCGACAAGGTCGGCAAGTACTTGAACAACGCCAACTGGGTCGACGCGGTCAACAACTTCGGCGAGATCACGATCGTCGCGACACCGAAGGCGACGTTGGGCACGGACAAGTACGACGCATCCGACGGCGCGCAACTGGTCGAGTTCGACCCGGCCGCCGGCACCAGCGGCGACTGGAAGGTCGTCCCGTAACCGGTTACGCGTTCGAGCGTTGGATGGCGCGGTCGTCAGTGCCGAGGTAGGACGCGATCACGCGCGGGTCGGCGCGTACCTCTTCGGGCGCGCCGACTGCGATGACCGTGCCGGCTTCGAGGCAGTAGACGCGGTCGCTGATCGACAGGATCAGTGGGAGGTCGTGCTCGACGACGATCAACGTGGCGTCGAGCTCCTGTTGCACGCGTTTGATGAGCGGCCCGAACGCTTCGGCTTCGCGCTGGGCGACGCCGGCGGTCGGTTCGTCGAGACAGAGCACCCGCGGTGCGACCGCGAGGACCGACGCCAGCTCGACGATGCGACGGGTGCCGGTCGAGAGCTCGGCGATGAACCGGTCGGCGTAGCGGCCGAGGCCGAGGAAGTCGATCAACTCCGCCGCCTCCGCGCGTTTGCGCCGCTCCGGCCTGATCGACGGGATCCAGAGCAACGACCCCCAGAACGAGGTCCGTTCCCTCGCCTCGAGGGCGAGCTGCACGGTCTCCCGCACCGTGAGCTCGGGGAACAGCGTCGCGGCTTGGAACGTCCGGCCCAGCCCCGTGCGCGCGCGTTGGTGCGCCGCCAGGCCGGAGATGTCGGTGCCGAGCAGCGAAACGACCCCGTTACTCGGCACATATCCACCGATCGCATTCAGCAACGTGGACTTCCCCGCACCGTTGGTACCGATCAGTCCGACGACTTCGCCGGCGTTGGCCTGGAAGTCGACTTCGTCGACGGCGACGATGCCGCCGAACCGGACCGTCAGGCTCTGCGTCGCCAGCACGCTCCCGTCGGCATTGGTCACGAACTCGGCCTCGGACACACGCCGCAGGGATGCGGGTGGTGCCGTGATCGTCTTCGTCGGCATCTCGGGAAGACGTCGTTCGAGCCACTTCAAGATCTCGCCCCGCAGCCAGAAGCCGATCTGCGCGAACCCGCCGGGGATGTAGAGCAGGATGATCAGCAGCCCGATGCTCGACGTGAACAACGGCACGGTTGTGTTCTTGGGCCAGAACGCAGGCAGCCCGATGACCCAGAGCGCGCCGGTGACGGCGCCGGCGAGGCTTCCGAGGCCTCCGATCACCGCCATCGACACGAGCTTCAGTGAATCCTCGACGCGGAAGTACTGGTTCGTGTAGCCGATGTTCACGATGAGGCCGCCGAGCAGCGCGCCGCCGATGCCAGCAACGAATCCGGCGAGCGCGAACGCGGTGAGCTTGGTGCGAGTCGGGGAGACGGTGAGCGCGGCGGCCGCGGCCTCGTTCTCGCGCACACCGATAATCGCGCGCCCGATGCCGGTCCGCCGGAGGTGGCCGACAAGAACCAGCACGACGACGAGGATCGCGAGCACGAACCAGTAGTACGCACGGTTCCGGAACGCGAGATCGATCGGTCCGAGCTTGCCGCGATCGAGCTCGACGAGATTGATGCCATCCGGGTCGAAGATCGGCCGGGGGAAGATGTAGAGCTGCGCGGCGATCGCGAATGCCATCGTGCTGATCGCGAGCAGGAGGCCCTTCACGCGCAGGGCGCCGATGCCGACCGCGACCGCGGTTATGCACGCGATGACGGCACCCAGGAGCAACGAGAGGACGAACGGGAGCGGGTGCGGCGTGCCCGACCGGTCGGTACCTGCGGGAAACAGCACCGAGGCGGCGACGACGAACAGCACCGCGGCCGCGACAATCGCGACGCGCCTTCGGCCCCGGACGCCACGCTGGAAGGCGAAGCCGATGGCCGTGGCGCCAAGGATCAGACAGACGAGTGCGAGAAAGAACGGGACCGGCCGGACCGCACCGCTGATCAGTCGATTCGACCGGTATCCGATGTTGAGTGTCACGCCGCGCGTGAACGCGGCTGCGCTCAAGGCGCCGATCCCCGCGAACGCCATCTGGCCGAGTGAGAGCTGTCCGCCCCATCCGGTGAGGACGGTGACGGACACCGCGCAAATGGCGAACGCCAGGATCTGCGCGTACGTCTGGTGGTGTTCGGACTGGGTGATGAAGAACGGCACCACGATCGCGACAACGAGCCCGAACCCGGCGAGGAGTTGCGGCATGCGCCGCACCCACCAGATTTCGCGGAGCCGTTCCGGTACGGGCGGCACCCGTGGCGCGAAGGCAAAGCTCTCGCCGCCGGTCTCGTCGGCGCGACTCATGCGCGCGACGAGCACGAGCACCAGGATGAACAGCAGGAACTGCGTGAGCCCGGCCTCGGTGGGCGAGAAGAAGTTGAAGAACAACACCTGACGGGCGATACCGATCGCGATGCCGCCGAGCGCGGCGAGCGGGAACGATTGCATTCGCCCGATCAACGCCGCGGTCAGGCCGGCGAGCAGCGTGTCGGGCCCGATCGTGACCAGCTCGGTCGAGCCCTGCTGGGTTGCGTAGAGGATCACCGACATCGTCGAGAGGAACCCGGCGATCGTCCAGATGGCCGTCGACATCATCTTGGGGCTGATGCCCGTGAGCCGGGCGAGATCGGAGTTCGTTGCCGAAGCGCGCACCGCGTCGGCGAAGCGCGTGTGACCGAGCAACCACCACAGGAACAGCGCAACGATGGGTACGACGATCAGCACGACGAGCTGTGGTCCGGTGACCGTGATGCTGCCGACCTTCCATTCGCTGCTGATCGGCGTCGGGAACTGGCTCTGGAATTTCCCGGTGCGATATTGCGGAATCGTCAGCGTGATCGCCGCGCGAGCTCGGCGATCCCGATGGTTGCGACGAGCACGATGACACGAGGTGCCTTGAACAGGCGGCGAATGATCGTGAGCTCGACGATGGTTCCCGAGAGTGTGCCGACGATCAACGCGAAGATCAGCGCCGGGAAGTACGGCCAGTCGGACTTGGCCACGTAGAGCCCGAGCAGGGCTGTTGCCGGGACACCGAGGTCGCCGACCGCGAAGTTGATCACCCGGGACGATCGGTAGACGAGCACGATGCCCATCGCGACCAGCGCAAAGCTGAGGCCCGCGACAAAGCCCTTGAACACGATGTTCGCGGTCATGATGTGGAGCGCGAGGAGCGAACCTGCCATCAACCGCCCTCGGTTCCGAAGAACACCGCCCGGGCAAGGTCGTCACGCTGGACGAGTTCGCTCGCCGTCCCTTCGAACTTGACCTCGCCCTTCTCGAGGAAGATCGCACGATCGGAGATCGAGAGCGCGACATTCAACGACTGTTCGACGATGAGCATCGTCTGGCCCCGCGCCTTCAACTGGTCGACGATCTCGAGCATGCGTTGCACGACGACTGGTGCGAGCCCGAGTGAGAGTTCGTCGATCAACAAGACCTCGGGTTGATGGATCAGCACGCGGGCCAATGCGAGCATCTGTTGCTGTCCGCCGGAGAGGCTGCGCGCCGCCTGCTTGCGTCGCTCGGCGAGCTCGGGGAAGAGCTCGAGCACGCCGTCGATCCGCTCGTCCACCTCGGAGTTGGTCTTGGCGATGAGACGGGCGCTGACCGCAAGGTTCTGTTGCACGGTGAGACTCGGGAACGTTCCCTTTCCGCCCGGCAGCTGCACGATGCCCAGCCGGACGCGTTGCTCGGGGGCGACGTAGGTGATGTTGCGGCCGCCCAGGCGTACGACACCGCGCTCCGGCACCTCCAGCCCGCTGATCACGCGCAGGATCGTGGACTTCCCCGCACCGTTCGTACCGAGCAGCGCGACGCACTCACCGCTGAACACCTCGAAGTTCACGTCGAAGAGCACTTGCACCGAGCCGTACGAGAAGTCGACGTTCACGACTTGGAGTACGGGCGTCTCTTCGGATTCGACATTTCGCTTGCGGTGTTCCTCTTGCTCTTCGAGGAGTTCCTCCACGACGAGCGACAGGTCGTTGCGGATGTACCGCGCGCCGTTCATGAGGAGCAACCCGCCGATGATGGCAGAGGGGACGCCGAGCGCGATGACGGTTCCGCGAATGCCGATTGCGTCGGTCAAGAACCCCGCGACGATGTTGCCCCCGAAGCCACCGATAAAGAAGATGTACATCGTTCCCATGGCCGCGCCCATGCCGCGGAGCCGGTAGGGGCACACTGCTTGGAGCACGGGCGTGACCATCGCGAACGCGCACACGGTGAAGACCGACTGCGGAATCTTCCAGATGACGAACATCACTTCGCTCTGGGTTGAAAATTGCAACGGCGCGAAGAGTGCCGACGGCAGGATGAGCGCGCCGACCAGCGCGAGCGCCTTGGCCGGGTTCTGCCGGTAGGTGCGGTCGAAGTAGCGACCGACGATTGGCAGCAGTGGCAACGCCGCGACACCAGGCAGCGCGAGCAGCCAGCCGCGGTGCAGGAGATCGTGCACCTTCAGGGTGTCATCCAGATACAGCGACTCGAGGCCGGGCTGACTGAACAAGCCGAACCCCAGAGCGCAGAAGCCCACGATGACCGTTCGAAACGTTGCGATCTTCTTCAGACGCGTGAACGCGGCGTCCATGGAGATCGGCGCCGGGTTCGAGTCTTCGAACACCTCGCCGAGGACGTCGTCCTTCTCGAACTGACCGCGCGGCGGTTCCTTCAGCATGAAGGCGAACAGCGCGACGATCGCGACGGGGA
Source organism: uncultured Actinomycetes bacterium (assembly GCA_963837155.1). Lineage (GTDB taxonomy): Bacteria > Actinomycetota > Acidimicrobiia > IMCC26256 > PALSA-610 > DASQHW01. Next base: position 1,529,341 of record CAWIMB010000002.1, read on the forward strand.
TGCCCAAGAGGAGCCACGCCCAGCGCCAGCCTTCCGGACCGCCCGCCCAGACGGCGATCGCCGCGACGAGGATCGGGCTGATGATCCCGACGCCGTGCGCGCCGAGGTTGATAGCCGCGGACATGCGCACGCGTATGCCGATTGGATAGTTGTCGGCTATCAGCGACTGGTGTACCGGGATCGTGTTGGCCTTTGAGATCCCCGCGCCGAAGCGCACCCAGAACAGCATGAAGGCACTGGTGGCGAGGCCGGAGAGGAACACGAAGCCCGCGAACACCAAGCTCGAGATGCCGACGATGGGCACGCGCTTGACGCGGTCGGCGAGCCAGCCCATCGGCACCGCGCCGAGCACGAAGAACGCTGCTGATGCGCCGCCGATGAAGACGACCGTGCCCTTGCTGATGTGGAACGTGCGCGCGATCTCGGGCTCGAACACCTGGATCGCCGCGCCCTCGAGCTCGTCGAAGGCATAGAGCAGCCCGAGGATGACGAACATCATGACGCCGCCCTTGGCGAACGCCTGGCGGAAGCTCACCGGGTCCGAGTTCACGCCCGGCAGCAGGTCGTCGGGGAAGATGATCTGCTCTTTGGCCCGGGCCTGCGCCTCCTGTCGCGCGGCTTCCTCGTCGAGGACCGCGGCCGCGAGCGACGCGGCGTTGGTGCGGTCCCCGGTCTCCTCGTTCGTAGTCACCGCGTCCCCCCGGACCGCCGGCTTCCGTCCGCCCTCGGTCGCAGGATCGTACGCCGTGCCTGACACGCGTGTCAGCGCAGGAGACGACAGCAGAGCGACCGGAGGGGAGCGGAGCGTGGAGTCGACCAATCGAATGGAGATGATCGAGGCAGCGGTAACGTCCCGGCGATGGCCGACCCGAAATCCTTCCTGCTCACCGCGGAGCTCGGCGACTATCTCGTCGCACACGGCACGCCACCCGATGACGTGCAGAAGGAGCTCATCGCCGAGACCGCCGCGTTGGGCCCGGTCGCCGGCATGCAGGTCGCTCCCGAGCAGGGCGCGTTCCTCACGATCCTCACCCGCGCGATCGGTGCTCGGCACACGATCGAAGTCGGCACGTTCACCGGCTACTCGGCGCTGTGCATCGCACGCGGGCTCCCGGCTGACGGCAAGCTCCTCGCCTGCGACGTCTCCGACGAGTGGACGGCGATCGGTCGTCGTTACTGGGAAAAGGCCGGCGTCGCCGACCGCATCGACCTCAAGATCGCGCCAGCCCTGGAAACGATTCAGAAGCTCGGCAACGAAGCGGTCTTCGACTTAGCGTTCATCGACGCCGACAAGCCGAACTACTGGAACTACTTCGATGCGCTGTTGCCCAGAATCAAGTCCAACGGTTTGATCCTCGTCGACAACGTCCTATGGAGCGGCAACGTCATCAACCAAGAGGCGAACGACGACAACACCAAAGCCATCAAACAGTTCAACGACAAACTCGCGAGCGACGAGCGAGTAGAAGCAGTGATGCTCCCCGTAAGCGACGGCCTAACAATCGCAAGGAAGAAGTAATCGCGCTGAAGAAGAGAATGCGAGAAGGACGGCGGTCGTGGGGCCTGGAGGGAGCCTGGGGGGCGGGTGGGGCCCGCCGGAGCGCAGCGGAGGCGGGACGGCGACCGGAAGGCCCCGCCGCCGCCGACCACCCACGGAGCCGCGGACCTACATCCCCCGAAGCATCTTGTAGTACGGAGCCATCTTCTCGCGGGTCGAGTCGGGCAACGGGACGATCGAGCCGAGTTGCTTCGCCCCCCAGATGATCTCGGCAGTCAGCTCCACCAAGTTGGCGATCTTCAACGCATCCTTGGGTGTCTTCCCGACGGTCAGCAGGCCGTGGTTCGCCATGAGCACGGCGGCGCGGTCGCCGACCCACTTCGACACTTCGTCGGCGAGCTCTTGTGACCCGGTGAACTGGTAACCCGCGACCGGTACGTCGCCGCCGACGAACACTTCGACTTCCTCGATCACGCACGGGATCGGCTGGTGCGTGAGCGCGAACATCGTGCAGAACTTGGCGTGGCAATGGATCACCGCGTGGATGTCGTCGTACGCCTTGAGGCACGCGAGGTGCAACGCCTTTTCGGTGGTCGGCCCGTTCTTCCCCTCGAGCACGTTGGCGTCGAGGTCGGTGACGACGAGATCGTCGAGCGTCATCGTGTCGTACGGCAGCGTCGACGGGGTGAGCACCACATTGCCGTCGGGCAGCCGGGCGGAGAAGTTGCCGGCGGTGCCGTGCACCAGGTTGGTGCGCAGCGATTCTTTGGCGACCCAGAGCAGCTCTTCTTTGATCTCCTGGGCCGTGCCTTTCACGCCAGCCATGTCAGCTCAGCACCTCCGGGTTCACGCAGTTCGCGGGTTTCTCGCCGCGCAAGATTCGCACGACGTCGTCCGCGATCAGCTTCGAGTGATTCGACTCGGTGTCGTACGTTGCGCCGCCGATGTGCGGCGTCAGCACGACGTTCGACATGGCGACCAACGGGTGGTCGGTCGGCAGGTTCTCGCCTTTGAAGTGGTCGAGGCCCGCGCCGCCGAGGTGGCCGGACTGCAGCGCCGCGACGAGGGCGTCGGTGTCGTGCAGCATCGCCCGCGCAGTGTTCAGGTAGATCGCGCCCTGCTTCATCGCCGCGAACTGTTGCTCGCCGATGAGTCCTTCGGTCTCCGGCGTCACGACCGCGTGCATCGAGACGACATCGCACTCGGCGAGCATCTCGTCGACGGAGTCTCGGTGGGTCGCGTCGGCGTTATACGGATCGAAGGACAGCACGCGTAGGCCCAGGCCTTCGAAGCGCCACTTGGTCGCGCGCCCGACCGCGCCGAGCCCGACGACGCCGGCCGTGCGGCCCGCGAGCTCCCACGCCCGGTACCGCTGGTATGGGATCTTGCCGCCGCTGTACACCTTGCCGGCGCGCACGTCGCCGTCGGCGGGCACGACGAACCGATTGACGGCGAACAGCAACACGACCGTCAGCTCGGCGACCGCGTTCGCGTTTCGGCCCGGTGCGCGCAGCACCGGGATCCCGGCCTTGGTCGCACCCTCGACATCCACGTTGTTGGGGTCACCCCGGCACGAGCCGATGACGCGCAGCGGCAGGTCGAAGACCGGCCCGTTGACGAAATCCGACTCGACGATCAGGACGTCAGCGCCCTCTTCGCGCAGGCGCGCCGCGAGCCTCTCGCCGTCGTAGAGCCGCAGCGGGATCTGCTCGATCCACGGGTCATACACGACGTCGGCGACCGACTTGAGCGTGTCCATACCCTCGCCCCGAAACGGCGCGGTCACCAACGCTTTGGGCCTTTCGCCTACCACGTGCACTCCTTCGCGGGGACCGCTTATCCTCGCACGTCGCTGACGCGTACGTCAGGTCCGGAGGACGCATGCCCATTCACTACGACCAGGACTCCGAGCACGTCGTCGTGATCACGATCGACCGGCCCGAGGCGCGCAACGCGGCCGACATGGAGCACTTCAAACTGTTCCGCGAGGCGTGGGAACGGTTCGCCGCCGACGACCAGGCTTGGGTCGCGATCGTCACCGGCGTGGGCGAGGCGTTCTTCGCCGGCGCCGACCTCAAGAAGTACGTGCCCGAGATCACGAAGTTCCAAAAGGAGATCGCCGAGAAGGGAATCACGGAACTGAACGGGTACCGGCTCGACGACGGCACCCGGTCGGTGCTGCGGAACTGGCCGCTGTACAAGCCCGTGATCGCGGCCGTGAACGGCTTCTGCACCGCGGGCGGCATGGAGATGCTCGGTGGCTGCGACATCCGCGTCGCTTGTCCGGAGGCGAAGTTCGCGGTGATGGAGCCCAAGCGGGGGCTGTTCGCCGGTGGCGGTACGACGGTGCGCCTTCCTCGACAGATTCCGTGGCCGCTGGCGATGGAGTTCTTGCTGTGCGCCGACCTGATTCCAGCCGCGCGCGCGTTCGAAATGGGCTTGCTGAACGCGATCGTCCCTCGCGAACGGTTGCTCGACGCCGCTCGCGAGTTCGCGCAGCGGATGATCGCGAATGCTCCGCTCGCGGTGCAGGCCACCAAGCAGAGCGCGCTGCAAGGCCTCTACTTCGACGAAGACGTCACCAAGCAACTCCGGGCGGCGATTCGTGAGCTGCGCAATGCGGTGGCCGACGGCGCCGATCCCACCAGCGCGGCGGCGATCCTCGAGCGGCTCGGCAAGGAACTGCGTACACCGTTCGAGAAGGAGTCGAAACTCTCGAGCTACATCTTCCAGACCGAGGACGCCAAGGAGGGGCCGAAGGCGTTTGCCGAGAAGCGCCCGCCCGTCTGGCAAGCGAAGTGAGCGCCGTCGATCCCAGGGCTCCGTGCATCATCGGAGTTGCCGCGCGGACGTGGCATCCCGAAGAAGTGGGGGAGCAGGGGGCACCCGAACCACTGTCGATGTGGGAAGAAGTCGCGCGCGCGGCCGCGGCGGACACCACGCGGCCCGAGGTGCTGCAACAGCTCGACAGTCTGCAGATCGTCTACTGCCAGACGTGGCAATACGACGACGCGGTGGCGCGCTTGGTGGATCGCCTCGGCATCGACCCGAAGCACCGGCACTACTCGGGGATCGGCGGCACGACGACCCAGCAGCTCGTGAACGCGACCGCGGAACGGATGCTCGCCGGCGAGCTCGACGTGGCGCTCATCACCAGTTCGGAAGCGCTTGCGACGCAGCGGTCGTTCAAGAAGCGAGGCATTCGGTATCCATACTCGTTCAAGCCCGCCGAGAAGCGGCCGTTTCCTTGGGAATCGCCGCCCGACCCCGCCGAGATCGCCCACGAAGTGTTCCAGGCGTGGCTCACGTTCGCGGTGTTCGACAACGCACGCCGCGCCCACGCCGGCGCGGGTCTCGACGCGTATCGCGACGGCATCGGCCGCATGCTGGCGCCGATGACTGAGGTGGCTGCCGCGAACCCGCATGCGTGGTTCCGCGTTGCACGTGATCCGATGGAGATCATCACGCCGGACGCGCAGAACCGCATGGTCGGCTACCCGTACACGAAGTACGCGGTCGCAGTGATGGACGTGGACATGGCCGGCGCGCTGGTCGTCGCGACGCACGAGCGGGCCGATGCACTCGGCATCCCGTCCGATCGGCGCGTGTATCTCCGCGGTTGGTGTTACGCGACCGATCCGGTGCTCGTGGCCGAGCATCCCGACATGTGGCGGTCGCCGGCGATCGAGGCCGCGAGCGCCGAGACGCTGCGCGTCGCGGGAGTGAGCGTCGACGACATCCGGTTCTTCGATCTCTACTCGTGCTTCGCGAGCTCGCTCCATTTCGCGTGCGACGCGCTCGGCTTGTCGCCGGTTGATCCGCGCGGGCTCACGGTGACGGGCGGATTGCCGTATCACGGCGGACCCGCGAGCGGGTACCTGACGCACTCGATCGCCGCGATCGTCGAACGCCTTCGCGCCGATCCCGGAGCGTTCGGGCTCGTGTCGGGCGTCGGTATGCATATGACCAAGCATGTCTTCGGCTGCTATTCGTCGGCGCCCGGTTCCGTCGAGCCGCCGGGCTCGGTGCCACCGGCCGCGGCGCGCACCGTCGTTGCGACCCATGAGGGCGATGCCGAGGTCGCCGCCTACTCGGTGGTACACGGCCGCGACGGCGCGCCCGAATGGGCCGTGCTGGTGTGCGACCTCGACGGCGGAACGCGCACGTACGCACAGCTTCGCGACCCGGAGTCCATCGCCCGCGCCGAACAAGAAGAGTTGGTGGGCAAGAAGGTACGCCTCACGCCGCAAGAAGTCGACGGCCCCATGGGAAAGGCAACGCGCAACATTGCAAGCGTGTAGTTCCGCGCAATGAGGCCGTGAGCAAAGCGACACAACGACGCGGTGAGCGGAGCAGCCCGGAGGGTGCGAAGCGAACTCGCTGGGAGGAGGGAACCCTCCCCGCAGCGGCGAAGCCGCCGCTCGGAGGTGAGTCCCGACCCAGAAACATTGACAGGCCCGCGGGCCTCTTCGTAGGTTCCCGCGTTACAGTCCGCCTGTGACGTGCGTCACATTAGGAATGTAGGCCCAGTCGTGTCGGACGAAACGGGGCGAGGGCCCCGTCGTGAACCGGGGGGAACCGTGCGTCGGAGGAACTTCTCGCGTGGGCTGCGCGCTTTTGCGCTCGTCCTGCTGCTGGTGATGGTGGCAACCGCCTGCGGCAGCAGCAGCAAGAAGGGCAGCGAAAACAACAGCCCGGCAACCACCGGCGGCGTCGTGGCTCCTGACGACGCCAACCTGAAGCCGGTGCCCGGCGGGTCGCTCATCTACGGCCTCGAGGCTGACACGAGTGGAGGCTGGTGCCTCTACAAGGCCCAGCTCGCGATCGGCGGCATCCAGGTCGCCCGCGCGATCTACGACACCCTCACCGCGCCGGGGAAGGACGGCAAGATCCACCCGTTCCTCGCCGAGTCGGTGACCGGTACGAACAACAACAAGACGTGGACGATCAAGCTGCAGCCGAACATCAAGTTCCACGACGGCTCGCCGCTGACCGCAGAGGTTGTCAAGGAGAACCTCGACCACTACCGCAAGGACAACCCGCTCTTCATCTTCGTCTTCGATGACATCACCGCGGTCGACGTGGTCGACAACCTCACGGTGAAAGTGACCTCGAAGGTGTCGTGGTCGGCGTTCCCGTGGTTCCTCTGGAGCAGCGCTCGCCTCGGGATCATGGCGAAGGCGCAGATGGACTCGCCGGACTGCAACACGAAGCTGATCGGCACTGGCCCGTTCCAGTACGTGTCGTGGAAGTTCGGCGAGAAGTTCGTCGCCAAGAAGAACCCGAGCTACTGGGAGAAGGACAAGGACGGCAACGCGCTGCCGTACCTGGATCAGATCACGTTCGTGCCACAGGAGGACGGCCCCAAGCGACTGTCGTCGCTCGAAGCCGGCGACTTCACGATGATGCACACGTCCGGTCCGAAGCAGATCGTGAAGATCCGCAAGGACAAGGAAGCGGGCACGTTGCAGGACACCGAATCCGACAAGTTCACCGAGGTCGGATACGTGATGCTCAACGTCTGTGGCGGCGTTGGTGACGCCTACCCGCTGTGCGGCCAGGCCTCGCCGTTCGCCGAGAAGTCGGCTCGCGAGGCGTTCGCGTACGGCGTCGACCGCAAGATCTTCAACAAGCTTCGGAACGACGACATCCTCCAGCAGGCCACCGGTCCGTTCGCGCCGGGTGTCGACGGCTATCTCGCCGAGATTCCGGGGGCGCCGGACGTCGACCCGACCCGGGCCAAGGCCGCGGCGGCCGAGTACAAGCAGAAGACCGGCAAGGACTTGACGTTCACGCTGAACCACACTTCCGACCCGGACACAACCCAGGACGCGATTCTGATCAAGCAGATGCTCAAGACGAACGCGGGCATCGACATCAGCCTCAACCCGGTGTCGGACCAGAGCACGTTGATCAACATCGCGATCGGCCGTAAGTACGACGCGACGTTGTGGCGGAACCACCCGGGTGCTGACGACGACACCCAGTACGTGTGGTGGCACTGCTCGAACAAGCCGCCGCAGCCGTGCGACAACCCGGTGAACTTCGGCGGGTTCAACGACCCGGTGATCAACAAGGCGTTCGACGACGCTCGCGTGAGCAGCGACCCGGCAGAGCGGACAAAGCTCTACGAGGACATCAACCGCGAGTTCACGAAGGAGCTCTGGAACCTCTGGGCGCAGTACACACTGTGGACGGTCGCGTACAAGCCCGGCGCGCACGGGGTACTCGGCCCGCCCCTTCCGGACGGCACCGGTGCATTCGAGGGTCTGCCGACCGGCCACCCGGTTTCGGGCCTGTGGTGCGACGGCGGGAAGTGCTGACGAACGCTTGATCCGGGCAGGAGTGAAGGAGACGACGGTACGTGCGTACGATCGTACGGCGACTGATCCAGTTGATCGTCGTACTCGTCGTGGTCACGTTCTTCACGTCGATCCTGACATCGCTCCTGCCCGGCGACCCGGTGACGACGATCGCTCCGTTCTCGTCCGCGGAGACGCGCGCGGAGATCCGTGACCAGCTCGGGTTGAACGAGAACATCGTCGTCCGCTATTCGAAGTGGCTCGGCCATTTCGTCACGGGTGACATGGGGCGCGAGTACGCGGGCACCGACATCCGCGGCGCGTCGATCTCGGAGCGAATCAAGGACGCGTTACCGCGCTCATTGACGCTGATGCTCTACGTCCAGATCTTCACGCTGCTGATTGCCGTGCCGTTAGGAGTGTATACGGCATACAGAGCGGGAAAGGCCGTCGATCAATTCGCCAACGGTTTCGCGTTCTTGCTCTTGAGCGTCCCCGTGTACGTCGCGGGCACGCTGATGATCCTGTTCTTCAGCGTCAACAACCACATCCTCCCGTCCCGAGGCTGGGTCGCGCTCGGAAACAATCCCACCGAACATTTCAAGCACATCGCGATGCCTGTCATCGCGATCGCGATCGGCCAGATCGCCGTCTATGCCCGCCTCCTGCGGAGCGACATGGTCGCCACGCTGCAGGAGGACTACATCTTGATGGCGAAGAGCAAAGGCATCAGTGACGGCCGCATCTTGTGGCGGCACGCGCTGCGCCCGTCGAGCTTGACGCTGCTCACCGTCGCGGGGTTGAACGTCGGAGCGTTGATCAGTGGCGCGCTGATCGTCGAAGTGATCTTCGGCATCAACGGCATGGGTTTCCTGATCAACGACGCCATCAACCGCCGGCAGTACATCGCGTTGCAGGACTACATCGCGGTTGTCGCGATCGTGTACGTGCTCGTCAACTTCGGCGTGGACTTCCTCTACCGCGTCCTGGACCCGCGGATCCGCGGCGCTCGAATCGGCTAACGGCTAACGGCTAACGGCAAACGGCGAAGGACAACATGTCGAACACCGAAATCGTTGCCGGCCCTGCCGGCGGAATGGTGGCCATCGCTGTCGACGAGCCGCCGGAAGAGGTCTTCCACAAGCGGAAGATCGGCATCATGGCGTGGCTCGCAATCGCGTGGCTCTCCATCGTCATACTCTCCGCGATCCTCGCGCCGGTCTTGCCGCTCAAGGACCCGATCAACGGATTCGACTACGCGCACACCAAGGCGGGGATGTTCAGCCCCGGCCATATCTTCGGCACCGACGACACCGGCAATGACGTGCTCAGCCGCGTGGTGTGGGGAGCACAAGCGTCGATGCTGATCGCGATCGGCTCGATCGTGTTCGGGCTGATCATCGGCGGGTTCTTCGGCTTGCTCGCCGGTTACCGCGGCGGCAAGACCGACACCGTGCTCAGCTCCTTCTTCAACATCTTCCTGGCATTCCCGCAGCTGGTGTTGGCACTCACGCTCGTCGCGGTACTCGCGCCGAGCGCATCGGGCGGAGGTGGTGGCCCAACCTGGGGCCGGCGAGTATTCGTCGTGATCCTCGCGGTCGGCATCGTGTCGGTGCCGATCCTGGCGCGCATCACGCGCGCGAACGCGCTGGCGTGGTCGCAACGCGAGTTCGTGATGGCGGCGCGGGCACAGGGCGCCTCGAGCACGCGCGTCATGTTCCGCGAAGTCTTGCCGAACGTGCTGCCCGCAATGCTCTCGATCTCGTTGCTCGGCGTCGCGGTCGTGATCACGCTCGAGGGCGCGTTGGCACTCTTCGGCTTGAGTGTTCCCGCGCCCAACCCCTCGTGGGGGAACATGATCTACTCGCAGCTGAGCGCGCTCGACGAGGCGCCGACCGTCTGGTTGGTGCCGTCGGTGCTGATCTTCCTGTCGGTGCTCTCGTTCAACTATCTCGGTGACGTCGTACGCAGTCGCTTCGACGTGCGCGAGGGCGCCCTGTGAGCCCTTCCCGCCCGAAGTTCGGGAGGCGCCGCGGCCGGTCCGACCGGTTCACGGACGCGCCCCTCGACGGTCCCCTGCTCGATGTCGACAACGTGCAAACGCACTTCAAGAGCGAACGAGGCCTCGTGCGTGCGGTCGACGGGGTGTCGTTCACGCTCGAACGCGGCAAGACGATCGGTATCGTCGGGGAGTCGGGTTGCGGCAAGTCGGTGTTGTCTCGCTCGATCATGGGCCTCCTGCCGAGCAACGCAGTGCGCCACGGCAGCATCACGTTCGAAGGTCGCGAGATCGGCGACGCGGCCGGCAACGTCATGAAGCAGTACTGGGGCACCCAGATGTCGATGGTGTTCCAGGACCCGATGACATCGCTGAACCCTGTGATGCGCATCGGCCAGCAGATCATGGAGTCGCTGCGCTTCCACCTCGACGTCACGAAGGACTACGCGGAGGAGACCGCACTCGCGCTGTTGCGATCGGTCGGGATCCCGGAGGCCGAGCGCCGGCTGCGGGAGTACCCGCATCAGCTCTCGGGTGGAATGCGCCAGAGGGTGATGATCGCGATCGCGCTCGCGTGTGGTCCCAAGCTGCTCTTCGCGGACGAGCCGACCACGGCGCTCGACGTCACCGTGCAGGCCCAGATCCTCGACTTGCTCCAAGCTCAGCAGCGCGAGCGCTTCATGGCGATGGTGCTCGTCACCCACGACCTCGGCGTCGTCGCGGGCCGCACCGACGACATCGCCGTGATGTACGCCGGTCGCATCGTTGAGAAGGCGCCGACGCGCGCGCTGTTCTCCGAGACGCGCCATCCGTACACCGAGGCGCTCCTCAAATCGATCCCGAAGCTCGCGCAGGCGAGCCACACGCGGCTCGAGGCGATTGCAGGCCGTCCGCCCGACCTCGTCGACCCGCCGCCGGGATGCAAATTCGCGCCCCGCTGCCCGTACGCGCAGGACAAGTGCGTGCAGGAGGAGCCGGCGCTCGTCGACGCCGAGGTACCGGGTCACGCCTTCCGTTGCCACTTCCCGGTGGGCACTGAGGCCGGCCGGGGAGCGCTCGCGCGCAACCTCGCGGCCGGCGAAACCGCGACGGGCATGCCCGTCCGCAAGGAAGGCGAAGCGCTGACCACAGGGATCGTTGTCTGATGGCGGGCAGCGGTACCGCGCACCTTCGTCCGGCAGCTGAGACGCTGTTGCGTGTCGAAGAGCTCGTCGTGGAGTTCCCCGTCGGGCGCAGCGGACTCAAGGTGCACGCAGTCTCGAACGTCAGCTTCGACGTCCTGGAAGGCGAGACCGTCGGGCTCGTCGGTGAGTCGGGCTGTGGCAAATCGACGACCGGCAAGGCAATCATGCAGCTCCCGCAACCGACAGCGGGACGTGTGACGTTCGAAGGTCACGAGATGACGCGACTGTCGGGGGAGGAGCTCCGCCGCACACGCACGCGCATGAAGATGATCTTCCAGGACCCGATCTCGTCGCTCAACCCGCGCCGCAAAGTGGAAGACATCATCGCCGAAGGTCTGCGCGTCGCCGTGGACCTGCAGCCCGCCCCGTCGTCCGTTCCCACGTCGTTGCGATTCGCCTCGATGCTGTCATTCGCACTCGCGGGGCTGGCTGTGTTCGGCATCGTTGCGTCGCTGATCGCCGGGCTCTTCGCGGATCTCTCGTGGCTCGGCTATCTGATCCTCGTCCTCGCGCTTTCTCCCGGCACCGGTGTGGTCTTCTTGTGGTACCTCGCGGGGGACGGATTGCGAAACGCGAAGCGTTCCGCGTGGACCGGGGCGCTCGCTTTGGCGCTGGTCCTTGGCGGCATCGGCGTGATTGCCGGGTTGGCCGGCTTCCCCCTGGCGTGGATCAACGTTGTCCTTGACCTTGTGCTCATCGGCGCACTCCTCGCTCCGTCCTCGCGGCGTGCCCTGCCGAATCCTCCGGACGACCTTGACAACGAAGTCGACGAGATGATGGCGACGGTCGGGCTCGACCCGTCGTTGCAACGCGGGCGGCGCCCGCACCAGTTCTCGGGTGGCCAGTGCCAGCGCATCTCGATCGCCCGCGCGGTGATCACCGATCCCAAGCTGATCATCTGCGACGAGCCGGTGTCGGCGCTGGACGTGTCGGTGCAGGCGCAGATCCTCAACCTCCTCGAGGACATGAAGGCGCGCTACGGCTTGACGCTGATCTTCATCGCGCACGACCTCGCAGTCGTGAAGAACGTGAGCGACCGTGTCGTCGTGATGTACCTCGGCAAGATCTGCGAGGTTGGCGCCCCCGACGACATCTACAAGCAGCCCGCGCATCCGTACACCGCCGCGCTCCTCGCCGCGATCCCGGTACCCGATCCCAACATCCGGCCCGACGAGCGCACGCAGGTCGGGGGAGAGATCCCGTCGCCGGTTGCACCGCCGTCGGGTTGCCGGTTCCGCACCCGTTGCCCCAAGGCGCAGGACAAGTGCGCCCAGGAGGAGCCGCAGATCGCGGAGCTCCGGCCGGGGCAGTTCGTCGCGTGCCACTTCCCGTTGGCGGCCGGCGAGACGCTGCCGACGCGCAACGGGCAGACCGCGTCAATGACGGGGTAGCCCGAGAATCCTGGTCGCGACGATGTTCTTGTTCACCTGCGTCGTGCCGCCCGCGATCGTGAGGGCGCGGCTGTAGACGCGGTCGCGTGCCCAGGGTCCCTGCATCGCGTCCGGGCCGAGCACATCGGATGCCGCTTCGGCAACGTGTTGTTCGAGCTCGCTCCAGAGCAGCTTCGCGATGCTGCCTTCGGGACCCATCGCCCGGCCGTGCAGCTCGGCGGAGATCGCCCGCTCGGAGATGAGCTTCAACAGCTCGCCCTCCATGTAGACGCGCGCGAGACGCTGGCGGAGCACCGGGTCGTCGGCAGCGGTGCGGCCGTCACCGATCGGCGTTTCCTTGGCGGTCTCGATGAGCCGCTGGATCTTCGCCCGGCTCCCGAGGTGCAGCTTGGCGACGGTGCCGCGCTCGTACGCGAGCGTCGTCATCGCGACGCGCCATCCTTCGTTCACCGGGCCGAGCGTGTTCGCGACCGGGACGCGGACGTCGGTGAAGAAGATCTCGTTGAACTCCTTCTCGCCGGTGATCGTGACGAGCGGGCGCACCTCGACGCCGGGCGACGTCATGTCGACGAGCAGGCACGTGATGCCGCGGTGCTTGGGGGCGTTCGAGTCGGTGCGAACGAGCAGCTCGCACCAGTTCGCAAGGTGGCCGAGCGTGTTCCACGTCTTCTGCCCGTTCACGATCCAGTCGTCGCCGTCGCGCACGGCCGACGTGCGCAACGACGCGAGGTCGGAGCCGGCGTTCGGTTCCGAGAAGCCCTGGCACCAGATGTCGTCGCCGCGCAACATGCGGGGGAGCAGCGTGCGTTTCTGGTCCTCGGTGCCGTGCTCGATGATCGCAGGCGCAATGTTCGACAGGCCCAGCGGGTTCAGCGTGCCCGGCGCCTTCGCGCGGTGCATTTCCTCGGCGTACACGACTTGCTCCATGACCCCGGCGCCGCGCCCACCCCACTCCTCGGGCCACGCAATGGCTGCGTAGCGCGCGTCGGCAAGGATGCGATTCCAGTCGCGGAGGCGAGCGAGGTGCTCACCGTCCAGCTCGAGCGAACCGCCCAGGCCGTCGCCCCGCAGGTCGTCGGTGAAGTGCGCGTCGAGCCACTCCCGAAACTCTTTGCGAAACGCCTCGGCCTCGGCCGGATACCGAAAGTCCATAGTCAGATGCTCCAACAGATGGCAGCGTTTCCCGCGCATAGCGCGGTTTTCGCTGCCAACAGATGGTTAGGTTTCGTGGATGCCGCCGCGGGCGAGCTGGTCGTCGAGCTCGCGTTGCTTGGCGACGTTCTCGGCGTGCAGCTCGTCGGTCGTGCGGACGCGGCCGTCGACCTTGAGCTCGCCCATGATGTGCACCTCGCCGAGCGTCTCGTTCATGTACGTGGGGCCTTCGGCGGTCGGGATGAACCAGCCGGTCGGGCACATCGTGAGGACTTCGACGAACGTGAAGCCCTCGCCCCGAAGCTGCGTCTCGAACGCGCGCTTGAACATCTTGCGGGTGCGAGCGACGCCGCCCGCGTTGTGAACCGAGCCGCGCGCGACGTACGCCGCGCCTTGGAGCTGGGCGATCAGGTCGCCGATGAGGATGGGGTAGCCGTGGTAGTCGGCGTCGCGGCCGTCGAGTGAATTCTTCGTGCGCTGGCCGATCACGCTGGTCGCGGTCATATGGCCCCCGGTCTCACCGAACACCCCGTTGTTCAACAGGATGCACGTGACGTTCTCGCCCCGGGCCGCGGTGTGAATCACCTCTTGCAGGCCTTCGTTCACCATGTCGCCGTCGCCCTGCAGCGTGAACACCAGCGCGTCCGGCAACATGCGCTTGACGCCGGTCGCGACCGACGGCGCGCGTCCGTGCAGCGCTTGCACCAAGTCGATGTCCATCGAGCCCGAGAACGACGTGTAGCAGCCGATGCCGGCGACGGCGACGGCCCGCGCCACAACGTCGAGGTCCTCGATCGTCTCGAGGAACTGGCGGACGGCGAGCGGCTCGCCGCACCCTGGGCACATGTGGTGCTCCTGGGTGAGCAAGAGGGCCGGCTTCAGCTCCTCGACCTTGCGTGCGGGCACCGTCGGTGCACTCGACGTGTCGACAATCGGTGTGCTGGGTGTGCTCATGTTTTCCGCTCTCGGCGGCTGCGCCGCCGGGCCGCTCGGGCCCCGCTCGCTGCTCGGCGGGATACCCCCGCCCCCCGACCCCGCCCGCCACCCCGACTGGTGCGCTGCGCGCACGTTCTTCTGACGCTCACTCATGCCTGGTGCTCCTGCAGCTCGTACGCGCAGCTCTCGTATCCGGGGACCACCGGGAGCTCACGATCTTCGTGCAACGCGAGAATGCGGTCGGCAATCACCTCGACGTCGAGGATCCGGCCGACGCCGAAGCCGGAGTGGTCAGTCGACACGCCGCCGATGAACGTCACCGGCGCCCGGCCGGCAACACCGATGCGTACGTCGTCGATCATCTGCCCGGCCGCGAGCTCGAAGCTGCCGACGCGCGCTACCGATGGTCGCGCGGCGGCGTCCGCGACCGCTTCGTACGGGAACGGCCAGAGGGTGATCGGTCGCACGAACCCGATGCGGTGCCCGGCCGCGCGCAGCTGGGTGATCGCGTACTTGACGAACTTGGCGGGGGAGCCGAACGACACCACGACGGTCTCGGCGTCGTCGAGGAAGCCGGTCTCGACCCGCACCTCGCGCTCCATGTACGGGATCTTCGTCGCGATGTACTGCGCCTTGCCCTCCTGGCCGAGCGCGCGCTGGCCGACCTTGCCGACACCGAGCGACGTGACGGCGCCACTGCGCCCGGTACCCGACCGCGAACCATTGACCGCCCACTCTTTCGCCGGCAGCGCCGGGAACTCCATCGGCTCGATCGCGATCGCCTCTTGGGTGTGCGCGAGCAAGTAGTCGCCATATACGAGCACCGGGTTGCGCCATTTGTCGGCGAGGTGGAACGCGAGCTGCACGTGCTCGACACCCTCCCGCACGTCTTGGGGTGCGAGCA
Source organism: uncultured Actinomycetes bacterium (assembly GCA_963837155.1). Taxonomy (GTDB): domain Bacteria; phylum Actinomycetota; class Acidimicrobiia; order IMCC26256; family PALSA-610; genus DASQHW01. The sequence continues at coordinate 1,544,707 of CAWIMB010000002.1, forward strand.
CGATGTGCCGGTAGTCGCCGTGACCACCGCCGCGCGTTGCCTGGTAGTAGTCCTGCTGGCCGCGCGCCATGTTGAAGATGACGAGCGGGAGCTCGGCCAGCGTCATCTCGGAGAACGATTCCTGCATCAACGACAGACCCTGGCCGGTCGAGCCGGTCGCGGCACGCGCGCCGGTCGCCAGCGCGCCCCACGCCATCCCGACCGCTTCGAGCTCGGACTCGGCGTTGATGCACGCACCGCCGACGTCGGGAAGCAGCCGCGCGAAGTGTTCGAGGACTTCGGTGAACGGTGTCATCGGGTAGCCCGCAAAGAAGCGGCACCCGGCGACGATCGCAGCACGCGCCAGGGCTTCGGATCCTTCCATCAGGACACGTTCGGAGGTGACGGTCGATGTCATGCCGGCACCTCCGTGATCATGGGCTGCTCGAAGCGAAAGACTTCGAACACGAAGTCGGGGCATACGAGCAGGCAGGCGGCACAGCCGGTGCATCCAGGATGCAACTCGGGATAGCGGAAGCCCATGTGATTCGTCGGCGTCGACATCGTCAGCACGTCCGGCGGGCACGCAGGGATGCACAGCTCGCATCCCTTGCAGTGCTCGACATCGATCGTGACCGTCCCGCGGCTCTTGATCTTGGTCATCTCAGGCTCAGACATTCGCGGTCTCCCATGCGGGGAACTCGTTCGCCGGCAACAACTCGCCACCCGCTCGCAGTGCCCGTTCATTGGCTTCGATGTGCTGCGTTCGGTAGGACGGGATCGACGCGCGCATCGCGTCGACGAGCGCGTCCATGCTCACGATGCCCGTCGTCGTGACGAAGGCGCCGAGCATCACCATCGAACCGCCCATGGCATTGCCGAGGTCGGTCGCGACTGTGGTCGCGGGGACGCGGTGCAGTGTGACGTCGGCGCGGACGTTGCTGGTAAACGTCGCGTCGTTCACGAGCACCAGGCCGCCCGGCCGCAACTTTGCCTCGACCGGAGCCCAGTAATCGTCGTGCATGGCGATCGCTGACCAGGCGCGTGACACGACAGGCGGTGCCGCGATCGGCGCGTCGGCGATCACCACGGTGCTGTCGGTGTTCCCGCCCCGCATCATCCCGCCGTACAGGCCGAGGAACATCACTTCGCGACCTTCGAGCGTCGCGGCGCGGGCGAGCACCTGGGCGGCGAGCTGCACGCCCTGCCCTCCGATGCCGGTGATCAACAGTTCACGTTCCATTGCGAATTCCCCCGAGACAGAAACCGACGAGGCGCTGCACCTCTTGCGGGTGCGGCCGCCGGCGGTGGGCGATGGCGTCGTTCATCCGGGCGAGCACGAGCTCGCACACGAACGCCGCGTCCTGATGTGTGCCGCCGAGTGCGCGCACCGACGGTGAGAGCGTTTCGAGCAGCTCGGTTCGCGACGCGGCGAGGTCATCGGGGAAGCGGTCGGCGAGGCGCGCGCCGTTGAGGGCGAACGGGCGCGTCGCATCGGCGGCGCGCGGGTCGCGCGCTTGCGCCATCACTCCCTCGATCCACCGGCGGACGCGGTCCTTGGGATCGTTGGTCGACGTGAGTCGCCGCTCGAGGTATTCAACGAGTTGCCGGTGGCCGTCGGCGAGAACCGCGAGCAGCAGCGCGTCCTTGGAAGCGAAGTGGCGGTAGAAGGCCTGATTGGACAGGCCCGCGGTCTTGACGATGTCGCGCACCGATGGGTCGATGTCGCCGGTCTCCCGCATCACGGTGAACGCAGCGTCGATGAGGCGCCGCACCTCGGCCGTGTAGGCGTCGCGACGCTCCGCGAGCGTGCGATCGGCCAGCGCCGCCTCGACCGGAACAACGTTCTGCACTTCGAGAACAGTATTCCCGACGATCGGGATGGTCAACCTCCGGCCAGGAGCCGCTCCACGATCAGCGGCCGCTGGACCTGGCCGGTGGCTGGGGTGCGGGGCAGCGCCTCGACGACGGCGACGCGCCGGGGCTGCTTGAACGCAGCCAGCCGGCCGTCACAGAAGCTGCGCAGGGCGTCGGTATCGGGGGGCGCGGTGCCGGCGCGCACCACGACGACCGCGGTGACGACCTCGCCCCACTCCGGATCAGGCACGCCGACGACCGCGACCTCGGCGATCGCCGGGTGCGACGCGAGCACCTGTTCGATCTCGACCGGCGCGACCGTCTCGCCACCGGTGCGGATCACGTCTCGCGCGCGACCGACGATCGACAGATACCCCTCGTCATCGAAGGCTCCCAGATCGCCGGTGTAGTACCAGCCGTCTCGCAGCGCGGTTGCAGTCGCGTCGGGATCGTCGAAGTACCCGTCCATGAGAAACGGGCTGCGCATGCAGACCTCGCCGGTGGGATCGAGCCGCACTTCGACGCCGGGCTGGGCCACGCCGACGCTGCCGGGCTTACGGAACAGATCTACGTCGCTCAGTTGCACGCCCGGCCCGGCCTCGGTCGACCCGTAGAACACGCGCGTCACGGTGTGCGGCAGCGCATCCTTGATCGCCCGCAACAATTCCGGCGGTGTCACCGACGTGCCCGTGTCGGCCTCCGAAAGCGATGAGAGATCGTAGCGGTCGACGCCGTGCTCCAAGATGCGGGACCACACGGCGGGGATGCAATACAGGCGCGCCGCCCGGTGCCGCACCACGGTATGCAGGAGCGTTTCCGCATCGGGCGTGCGCACGAAGTGGATCGGGCGCCGTCCTTGCCACGCACCCATCGCGATCGTCCAACCCGCCATGTGGAACAACGGAAACATGCACACGGTGCCCGCGCCGCCCACGCTCGTGGTCGCGCCGACGAAGGTTCGCAACCAGTTGGCGCGATGCGACAATACGACACCCTTGGGCCGGCCCGTGCTCCCACTCGTGAAGAAGATGACGTGCGGGTCGCGCTCGTCGAGCGCCGGCGGCTCGGCCGGCGGTCCCGCACCCGCATCACCCTGCGGCACGACGGGCTCGAACGGGATGTCCGCCACGCGTGCCAGCTCGGCCGCGGCGTCGACGTGCGAAGCGCCCGCGAGGAGGAGGCGAGGCCGCGCGTATTGCGCGACCGGCACGAGCTCCGCCACCGATGAACGCGCGTTGAGCGGCGCGAAGACCGCGCCAACCTTCGCGAGCGCCGCGAACAGCGGGACCGCCTCGAGCGCCGTGTCGCTCCACCAGAGCACTCGGTCGCCGCGTCCGACCGACACTGCACGCAACCCGTTGGCGATGCGGTCGGCGCGGGCGTCGATCTCGCCGAACGTCAGCACGTCGTCATCGAGCGTCGCGGCGATCGCCGTCGGAACGACGCGCGCCGCGTTCGCGAGCATCTCGCCGATCAACAACACCGGCGCAGCATCGCGCGGTGCCGAGCGACTTGCTTCTCAACAACGATTGTTGATAGTGTTTCTTTGTCATGAAGAGCAGCGCCCAGCTCACCACCTTGTTCCGCGAACAGGGGTTCCGCGTCACGCCGCAACGACAGGCGATCTTCCGCCTGCTCCAGGACAACGACGCGCATCCCACTGTCGAATCGCTGTTCGAGCGCGCCCGGGCCGACATGCCGACGATCTCGTTGAAGACCGTGTACCAGACGGTCCACGACCTCGAGGCGCTCGGTGAGGTGCAGGTGCTCGACCTCGGCACCGGCAGCTTGCGGGTCGACCCGAACGTCGAGGACGATCACCACCACCTCGTGTGCACGACCTGCGGGCGGGTGCGCGATCTCCCCGTGGAGTTCGCCGGGCTGCGCGTGCCAAGTCGCTACCGCCACGGGTTCACCGTCGACGACATCCAGGTGATCTTCCGTGGCCGTTGTGAGGAATGTTCGAAGCACAACTGATCGTTCAAGGAGCCCAGCAGATGCCCGACCTCAATGGAAGCAAGACCCACGAGAACCTCAAGGAGGCGTTCGCGGGTGAAAGCCAGGCGAACCGCCGCTACCTCTACTTCGCGCAGAAGGCGGACGTCGAGGGTTACCCCGACGTCGCCGCGCTGTTCCGCTCGGTGGCCGAGGGTGAGACCGGCCATGCGTTCGGCCACTTCGACTTCCTTGCCGAGGTCGGCGACCCGGTGACGGGTGTGACCGTGGGCGCGACCGACGACAACCTCAAGTCCGCGATCGCGGGTGAGACGTACGAGTACACCGAGATGTACCCGGGCTTCGCGCGCACCGCTCGTGACGAGGGTTTCGAAGAGGTTGCGGAGTGGCTCGAGACGCTCGCCCGCGCCGAGAAGAGCCACGCCGGTCGGTTCCAAGCCGGCCTCGAGAACATCACCTGACCGCACCCGCGGCCGGATCGCACTGACAGCCCCGGGGCACCTTCCCCGGGGCTGGTCGAGGACGACACATGAAGAAGCTCACTGTCGACGACATTCAAGACTCCCGTGCCTACGAACGCGAGCGCGACGAGATCCGGCGGCGGATCATCGACCTCAAGCGCACGCGTCGAGTACAGCTCGGCCCGATCCTGACGATCGTCTTCGAGAACACCGAGACGATGCGGTGGCAAGTGCAAGAGATGGCACGCGCCGAGCGCATGCTGCGCGACGAGCAGATCGCGCATGAGATCGACACCTACAACCAGATCATCCCGGACGCCGACGAACTGTCGGGCACCTTGTTGCTCGAACTGACCTCCGAAGTCGCGTTGCGCGAATGGCTGCCGCGCCTCGTCGGCATCGAACACCACGTGCGGATCGTGTTACCCGACGGCAGCGACGTGCGGGGCGTGCCTTCCGAAGACGACGAGGCTCGGCTCACCCGCCCGGACACCACCGCGGCAGTCCACTTCCTGAAGTTTCCGTTCACGCCCGCTGACATCGACATGTTCGCGAGCGGGCCGGTGCACATCGTCGTCGACCATCCCGAGTACGACCAGGATGTGACGCTCGACGAAGTGCAGCACGCCGCGCTCCTCGCCGATCTGCGCGACGAGTCCTCGCCGTCTTAGCCTGCGGGCTAGTGCGCATCAGGATCCAACGCCTCGACCCCGACGTCAAGCTCCCGGAACGCCGCCATCCCGGTGACGCGGGTTACGACCTGTACGCACGCTCGCCGGCGCGCTTGACGCCCGCCGGCGGGCGCGCGCTCGTACCGACGGGCGTCGCGATCGCGATCCCGGAAGGGTACGCCGGCTTCGTCCAGCCCCGATCGGGTCTCGCACTCCGTCACGGCGTGACGTGCCTGAACACCCCGGGCCTGATCGACGCCGGCTATCGCGATGAGATCAGCGTGCTGCTGGTCAACTTCGATCCGCGGCTTGCGTTCGACGTGCAGCCCGGCGACCGCATCGCGCAGTTGGTCATTCAGCGTGTGCACGAAGTCGAGTGGGACGAGGTCGCGTCGCTGGACGACACCGCCCGCGGCACCGGCGGCTGGGGCTCGACCGGCCGCCGCTGACGCCCACTAGGGTCCGCACCCGATGAGTCACGATCGCCGTTTCCGCTTCGGGGTCGGGTGTAGCAAGGCTCGGTCGCGCAAGGAGTTCACCGCGCTCGCGCGCAAGATCGAAGGGCTCGGGTACTCGACGATGTTCGTGCCCGACCACTTCGTCGAGCACGATCTCGCGCCCACGATCGCGCTCGCCCATGCCGCCGCGGTTACCGACCGGCTGCGCGTCGGCTCGTTCGTATTGGGCAACGACTACAAGCATCCCGTCGTGTGTCGCGCGAGAGATGGCGTCACTCGACTTGTTGTCCGACGGTCGCCTCGAGCTCGGCATCGGTGCGGGTTGGATGACTGCCGACTACGAGAAGGCGGGGATGCCCCTCGACCGGCCCGGTGTGCGCATCGCACGGCTGGCCGAATCGATCACGATCATGAAGGGGCTGTTCGCGGACGGGCCGTTCACGTTCCAGGGCGAGCACTATCAGATCACCGAGCTCGACGGTCAGCCCAAGCCGGTGCAGCAGCCGGTGCCGTTCCTGATCGGCGGTGGCGCGCCGAAGATCCTCGGCTTGGCGGCACGCGAAGCGCAGATCGTCGGCATCAACGCCAACCTGCGCTCGGGTGACGGCACGACGCACGACACCGCGATGTCGATGACGCCGGCTGCAACGGATCAAAAGCTCGCGTGGGTGCGCGATGCCGCAGGCGATCGCTTTGCTGAGCTCGAGATCCAATCGCTGGTCGGCTTTGTCTATGTGCGCGATGACGCGTCGAAGATCCTCGATGGCATCGCGAGCTCGTTCGGCATCACCACGGAGGAGGCACGGCTGGCGCCGCCGTGCTTGGTCGGAAGCGTTGACGACATCGTTGCGTCGCTGGAAGAACGGCGCGAGCGCTGGCAGTTCTCCTATCACGTCGTCGACGAGCAGGCGATCGACGCGTTCGCGCCGATCGTCGCCCGGCTGGCGGGAAAGTAGGAAGCGATGAAACCATTCCGGTTCGGAGTGCAGGTCTCGCAAGCGGGCTCCGCGTCGGAGTGGCGCGACAAGGCCCGCAAACTCGAAGACCTCGGCTTCTCGACGCTGTTCATGCCCGACCACTTCGGCGAGGAGCTCGCACCGCTCCCCGCGATCGCGATGGCCGCCGCCCACACGACGACACTGCGCATCGGCTCACTGGTCTTCGACAATGACTACAAGCATCCGGCGATCCTCGCCAAGGAAGCCGCGACAATTGACCTGCTGTCGGACGGTCGTCTCGAGCTCGGCCTCGGCGCGGGATGGATGCGCACCGACTACGACCAGCTCGGTCTGCCGTACGACCCGCCGGCCGTCCGCGTCGACCGTTTCGAAGAGGCGCTGCACATCATCAAGCAGTGCTTCGCGGGCGAGAAGTTCACGTATCACGGCGAGCACTACCGCATCACCGACTACGAGTCGTTTCCGCAGCCCGTGCAGAAGCCGCGCCCACCGCTGCTCATCGGCGGCGGCGGCAAGCGGGTGCTGTCGATCGCGGCGCGCGAGGCCGACATCGTCGGCATCAACCCGAACCTGCGCGCGGGCGCGATCGGGCGCGAAGCGTCGCTCGATTCGCTGAAGGAGAAGACCGATCTCAAAGTGCAGTGGGTCCGCGACGCGGCGGGCGCCCGTTGGAACGACCTCGAGATCCAGATGCGCTTCTTCGTCACCAGTGTGCGGCCCGACCGCATGGCGATGGCCGAAGCCCTCGCGCCCGCGTTCGGCGTGTCGCCAGAGGAGGCGCTGGAGTCGGGTGCCGTGCTCGTCGGCACCGAAGACGAGATTGCCGAGCAGTTGCACCGCCGGCGCGAGGAGTGGGGTTTGTCGTTCGTGGTCGTGGGTTACGACAACGTCGACGAGTTCGCTCCGATCGTCGCCAAGCTCGCCGGTACCTGACCGCAGCAGATCTGTGACGCGATACTTGACTCGTGGCAGGAGAGGATGAGCAGCTACGGACGATGATCAACGGCCGTGCGGGGACATGGGCCGTGTACGCGCGTCAACTCAACACCGGGGCGACGGTGTCTTGTCGCGATGAGTTTCGGGAAGGGGTGCAGTCTCAAGAACCATGAAAACAACAAACCTTGGTGAGGCCGATGGGCTGCCCACGATCGAGTGGTCCCAAGTTGAGACGCAGCTCGCCGACCTTCTGACGCACGACGACCCGCGCTCGCCGAACCGCTCGACGTTCTGGCTGACGACCCTGAACGTCGACGGAAGCCCGCACGTGACGAGCGTGGGCGCGCTCTGGCACGCCGGCTCATGCTGGTTCCAGACCGGCGAACGCACCCGCAAGGCGAAGAATCTTGCACGCGACCCGCGCTGTTCGATCAGCGTCGCCACGAAAGGCTTCGACGTGATGGTCGCAGGCGAAGCCCGGCGCGTGACCGACCCGAAGATCGTGGCCGAGATCGCGGCGTTGTGGGCGAAGAGCGGATGGCCCGCTCAGCCCGACGACTCGGGAACCGGCATCACCGCGCCGTTCAACGCGCCGACGCTCGGTCCGCCACCGTGGTTCGTCTACGAAGTCAAGCCGCACACCGCCACCGCAGTCGGTACCGCCGAAGAGACGCCCGGTTCAACGCGTTGGCGGTTCTGACGTCGGCGCGATCGCGCTCGTCCACGTCGAGTGTCCGCGTTCAACCCCTGAGCTATGTCCCGCCGTCAGGTCGCGAAGCGCTCGGTGATCCACGTGCGGACGCGGTCGCGGACCTCGTCCTTCGATTGCGTCAGCAGATGCCCGGTGCCCGGGAGCAACACGACTTCGCCGTGACCGGCGAGCATCTGGACGACGCCGCTCGTTTCCGGCGGCAAGATTTCGTCGTCGGTGCCGTGCAGCAACAGCAACGGTGTGTCACCGAGTTCTGACGCGAGCTCGCATCCGGCGGACTGGGTCGCGAGGCCGATGATGCCCGCGCAGTGCTCGCCGAGCACGACCCCCGCCTGCACCGCGACCGCGCCACCGAAGGAATGACCGATCACGACGAACCGCCGTCCGCCCGCGCGGCTCGCCAGGTCGCACGCGGCCGCGACGTCGTGCACACAGCGCGAGAGATCGTTGGGCTTGCGATAGCCGACGCGTACCGTGCCGATTCCCTCGGGCGCGAGCTCCCGACCGAGCCAGTGGTACAGACCTTCGGCCGGCCCGAGCAGGCTTCCCATCCCGCCGCCACACGTCACGATGACGTCGCGCGCGTCACGCCGCGCCGTGCCACAACAACGTGAGCAATCCGCGCATCGTGTAGACCTCGAGGTGGGCGAGACCAGGAGCGATCTCGACCTCCTCGACCGCGAGCGCCTCGAGCAGCTCGAGCGGCGAACGCGGTTCCAGCGACTCGTCGGGCACGCCCGGCATCGAGCGTGAGAGATGTGGCTGATGTCAACCCGCCCGACCGCCGATTGCGGGCCGTCCGGTCCTGTCCTAATATGTCCCAAATGGGACGATACGGGGCGGAGGCGTCATGAAGAAGTTTTGGGGAGCGGCCGCATGCGGCGTGCTGGCGGCGGGGCTTCTCGCGACGCCCGCCATTGCCGCGCCGGGCGGCCATCACACTCGTGGGTCGCTGACGTTCACGAGCGCGGCGGGGGACTGGGTCGGCGGCGGGACGCGCGGGCACTACTCGGTCGGCACGCGTCGCGGCGTCACGACGACGATGACCGTCAAGACGCTGTACGCGTGGGACAACAGCATCACCGTTACGGTCGTGCAGGGCGCGTACGACCACTGGTGGTATCTCGACCTCGCAGCCGCCGACGGGAAAGTGCTCACTGCGGGCCGCTACACCAGCGCGATGCGCGAGCCGTTCAAGGACGCCGGTCACCCCGGGCTGGACTTCAGCGGCGACGGACGCGGGTGCAACCGGCTGTTCGGCGAGTTCAACGTTCACCGGCTGGTTCGCGCGAGCGACGGACACGTCACGAAGCTCGACGTCGACTTCGTGCAGCACTGCGAAACGGTGGACGCGCCGACGTTGCGCGGGCACCTGCGGTACGCCGAGCGCTAACCGGGCAACATCGACTTCAGGGTGTCGCGAGTGCGGACGAGCTCCTCGCGACTTCCGAAGTCCGCCGCAATGAAGTCGGTGACGCCCACGTCGGCGAGCGCCTGCACCTGCTTCTCGACGGCCGCCTCGTCGCCGACGATCGCAACGTCGCCCGGTCCCGCTGCGCCCTCGCGGTCGAGCATCGCGCGATACGACGGCAAGAAGCCGTAGACCTGGAGCTCGCGTGCGGCGCGCTCCCGGGCGCGGTCGATGTCCTCGGTGACGCAGATGGGTAAGGCGGCCGCGACGCGAGGTGCGGGCCGTCCGGCTCGCTCCGCGGCGGCGGTGATCGTCGGCACGACGTGGGACGCGAGCGTCGCGGGGCCGGTCATCCATGTCATCGTGCCGTCGGCCACCGTTCCCGCAAGCTTCAGCATCTGCTCGCCGAGCGCGGCAATCAACACGGGCGGTCGTATACGCGGCTCGACGCCGAGTGTCATCTCGGCACTGATCGTCTCACCTTTGAACGAGACTGCTCCCTCGTGGAGCAGCGGCATCAGCACCGAGAGGTATTCGCGCATGTGTCGCACCGGCTTGTCGAACGACATGCCGAACATGTTCTCGATCACCATCTGATGCGACAGTCCGATGCCGAGGGTGAAGCGGCCGCCACTCGCCATCTGCACGGTGAGCGCCTGTTGCGCCATGGTGACCGGGTGCCGAGGGTACGTCGGTACCACGCCCGTCGCGAGCTCGATCCGGGGTACTTCGCGCCCCACGACCGCAAGCACACCCATCGCGTCCAGGGCGAAGATCTGGGGGATCACGTACGACGCGAAGCCGCCCGCTTCGGCCAGCTTGGCGTCGGCGACGACGTAGTCGATGGTCCGTCTGGCGGTATCGCCGCCAAAGATCCCGATGCGCATCCCGGCTCCCTTCGCCGGCGCGGAGGCTACCGGCGGAGCCGTCCGGAGACGAGGGCCGGCTTGTATAATGTCGGCTCCACGCGGACGTGGCTCAGTTGGTAGAGCGCAACCTTGCCAAGGTTGAGGTCGCGGGTTCGAACCCCGTCGTCCGCTCTCTACGCAAGCGCAGGTCAGCGGCCTTTCGAGGCGGCTGATTCGCGTTCTGCAATGTTGCAATTTCGAGCTCAGGCCGCGGTGAGGCCGCGTGCACAACGATCGACGAATCGGGCTCATCAACGGCGAGCGTGGCACTGTCCTCGCAGTCACGCCGCTACTGGGCGATGTGATCGTAGATTCGATCAGCGCCGCGACATCACGCGCGTCTGGGGCTCATATCTCGCCGACGGCTACACCGCCCTTTCACGCGGTCGGAAAGAGAACCGGCTGTACGCGGTCGAGCCCGAACCCGACGACGAATCCCACGTCGGTATCGACCCCGACATCATTCACGACGCCGTGCGACGGGCGCTCGAACGTTCGAGCGGGAGAAGGACCTCGCGTCAGATCGTCGGAGCGGACGCGACCAAGGCGCGGATCTCGATCAAGGCATCGAGATCGATCTGTAGCAAGACGGGCGTCGGGTTCTCGCGGGGAACCGCGAGCCAGACACTGATGATTCCAGTTGTGAGTTATCTTGACGTCATGGCAAGCCGTGACGATCTCGACACCTTCATCGACGAGCTCGCACGGGACGACCCTGACATCCGTGTGCGTGTGATCGCAGCCCTCAAACGGCGCGAGTTCGCACGGCAAATCACCGACACCCGTGAACCATAGGTACAGGCGTCGACATCTGGCGGGCGTCCTTCCTACGCCGTCCAGTCCCGACGGACGGGATCCCAACTGCCTTCAGCCGAGCCGTTGAGGATCGGATCGACGAAGGGCCCGACGATTTGCAGAGCCTCGTCGAGGTTTCGAGCGATCGGCACTGCGGCACGGCGAGCCTCGGCTGCGTATCCCTTTGCCCACATGTCCCGATCGGGCACGCGAAACTGCCTCGGCAGTGTGATCCCGCGACGTTCGGCCTCGGAAGCGAGCGCGGCGCGCTGATCGTCAGCGGGCACAGAGGCTCCTGTGAGGATCGCGACGAGGTCGACGAGATCCTTGAAGCGCGTCGATGGCATGCGGCCGTCTGCGGAGCGCTCGAGGATTGCGGCGATCTTGTCAGCGACGTGATCTACCAATGGATACGCGCGGTACCCATGTTGTTCTACGTCTGGCATGTCGATGCCGGCGAGCGGCGGAACGTCATCAGGTTCGCCCGTCATTCTCAGATCGGTGCCGAAGAGATCAACGTGAAACTGCGCCCAGATAGTCTCGGCGATGTATGCAGTTACCGGTACGCGGGCTCCAAGAGCACGATCCGCGGCCTGGCGGCTCGGACCGATTTCAAACCGGAACCAGTCGCCGATGTCCCGCTCGGCAGCGCCGCGCAACTCTCGTTCCGCCACCTCACACACTTGTTCTCGATACAGATCGATGTCGATCGTGCCTCTGACGCCGAGGTCGCGTGCGAGCAAGGCGGTAGCTCCCTTGACGATCCAACCACGATCTCTCAGATAGAGACGTTCCAGCAGTCGGTCATAGGCCATCTGCCGCCGCAGCTGAGAAAGCGACCACCTGCTCGTCTTTGCCTTGGTTCTCAGCCGATCGGTGAGCGCGCGGCGAAACGCCGCTGGAGTTTCGTACGAACGCCCTTGCGTCATGGCGTTGCGCCTGGCGCGACCGGCGGCTCGTCGTTCGCGGTCGCGTCGCGCTCGATAGCCCGCTCAACATGCGAATGAGCCTCATCGATCCACTTCGGCGTCTCCGGATCGTTGAGGAGACCAAGAAGCCAGCGAAGAAGTGCAACGCCGTCCCCCTTTCGCAGACCGAACCGCGCGGCGTGAGGTGCCAGCGCGTCTGCGAAGGTTCCGGGATCGTCGAAGGCGCCACGAATCGCATCGGCGATGATTTGAGCGACGCTCTCCGGATCCTCCTGATCCTGAAGAAGGTCCGACGCGATCCTGGAAGGCCGCGTCACGGGAAGTCCGCGGAGTGTGATCCACTCGCCATTCTCGAGAGGGCGCTTGTGAAGTCGAACGTCCGAACGACGCGTCTGGCGACGCGTCGTCACGGTGAAATCGTGATGGTCTGCCGGCAGATGGCCCAGCGCGTAGAGCGCTGCAGCTGATCGGTGTGAGACGACGCCTTGGTCGACGGTGCGTTCCCAGGCGAACGTGGCCGGCGCGAGCTGCAGCCACGCAGCTCTGAGGTCGAGATGATCGGGGATCGGACTGCCTGCGAGCCGGTAGACGCTGTGGGCCACTCGCTCCAGCACGTCGCCGTCGGCGGCCAGTCGCCCCATCGTCGCTGAAGAGACGCCCGCATGTTCCGCCTGACGGCGCGTCACCAGACCCCACTGATCCTCGGCGATCTCGGCGAGACGGGCCCGAGTCGATTTGGTTGCCATAACCCTGCATTCTATATCAATTTCGATATAGTTTGCAGTATCTTATGAAGTGAACCGCTGCATACTGTATCAATATTGATATGTTTTGCAGTAGGTGGGCTGGCTCCGTAGGCCCGGCGCGCCGCCGACAGCACGCAAATCGAGACCGCCGAAAGGCAGTGTGATGTGCGGAATGACTGACGGGCTACCAGGCGGCCCACCAGTAGTCGTCGGGATTTCGGGTTTCGACGAGCAGGCCTGTCGAGCCGTCGGGATCGAGCCAATGGATCCCTCGATAGCCCACGACCATTACGTGCGTTCCCGATGGGTCGACGTGGAGCTGCGCGACGGCCCGTCGTCCGCTCCAAGTTCGTACCCTGTGATCCCGCCTCGCCGCACGGCCCCGCGGTCGACAGCTCGGTGTGTCGAGTGTACGGCTGCCGCGATGCCGCCTCGTCGCATGGAAGCAATGACGCGGCTGACCCGGCGCGTGACGTGCCGGGTCAGTACCGCACTCATACAGACGGTTGACGCACACTGCTATGCCGAGGCGTGGCACGTCGACTGGTTCGTGTTGCTGTACAGCCCGCCGTTGTAATACACGAACTGGTTGTACGACGTCAGCTGGTACACCACGGTGCTGTAGGTGGTGTTCGCGTTGTACCACCAAATCTCTTGCTGGGTTGCGTAGTCGTGACGCACGTCCCAACCGGCGACGTTGGCGGCTGAGTACTTCGTCGCAAGACCGAAGTTGGCCGGAGCGTTGTCGGCGGCGAGCGTCCACGGTGCCCAGTTGCTCGTCTGGACGATCTTGTTGAGTGTGAGGTCGACCAGCTTGGTCCGCGCTGTCACGTACTGGCGGTCGACGGCGTTCGTCACGTTGCGGGCGTAGACCCGTGGAAAGTCGGCGTTGATCGTGAGCACGTTCGTCATGCCAATCCATGGGTCGGGGTGGTGGTCGGTGACACAACTCGTTGTGCCGATGACAATTGTCCCCGGGCTGTTCGAAGAGCTCACGAGCTTCACGGTCGGTCCGGCACTGGCCGCGGCGGCAGTCAGAGCGACGACGACGGCCGCCGCGCTAAACGCCACTGCGACCTTGCGGGTGATTCGCTGCATCATTTGTGCCTCCGATGTGGGCCTTTGTGGATACGTCGGATCCTTTGATCTGACGTGCTCATCGTCGGCCCGGAGGGCGCAGGCGTCGGTGCGCCTCCCGACGTACGGCGTGTGCGCGCCGACACACAACGAACGACGGACGAGGGAGGCGCTCGGGTCCCGTCGTCCACTCTCGCAAGTTCCGCGTCTTGCAGACGCCGATCAAGAGCAAGTGATCGTGCGCTCGCTCTCAGGATCGCGACGGGCCTGTCTCAGCTGCTAGAGGCTCTTCTCCATGTCGGTGAGAACCGTCTCGTAGGTGAACAACGAGCCGTCTTCGCGTTCGGCCTGCCACGAGGCTGGACGCTCGCCGTGCGGGATGTAGCCGAGCCGCTCGTACAACGCGCGTGCCCGCGGATTGTCGGGCTCGACGCTGAGCCTTGCTCTGGCGAGACCGCGGGCGCGGATCCGGCTCTCGGCGGCGCGGATCAGTCGGGTGCCGATGCCGAGTCCCTGCACATCGGCGCGCGTCGCCAGTTGCCAGATCGTGCCGACCCCCGGCTCTTGCGCGTAGTCGATGCCGCCCGTCGCGATCGGCGTTCCGTCGGGAGCGCGGACGGCGAGATATTCGGCGTCGCCGGCCGGCACGCGGTCGAGTTCTCTGGCGACGGCGCGGAGGTGTGCTGGCGGGCCGGACCAGGCGATCATTTTGAGGTCGGCGGCGGAGAGATCGGTGACGGCCAGCTCCTCGATGCCTGTTTCGGTGACGATTTGGCGCATGTCGCCCGAGGGTTCGTCATCTCGCGGCACCACGCGATGTTCCCACGTCATCTGGGTGCATGATGGGTGCTGTGACTGATGTCGAGGTGTTCGTGGATCCCAGTTGCCCGTGGGCATGGATCACGTGTCAATGGCTCCGAGAGATCGCGCCGGAGCGAGATCTGGGCGTGACGTGGCGGTCCTACTGCATGGAGATCCGCGACGACTATGGCGTGGCGCCCACGATGGCGCCCGAGCGTCGTGAGATCGCGATCGCCGCGCATGCCGTCGCGCACCGGATGCTGCGGATCTTCGAAGCGGCCCGCAGCCGCGCCGGGGAAGACGCCGTCGACGCGCTGTTCGCCGCATGGGGTCCGCTGTTCTTCGTGCGCGAACGGCCACCCGACGATCTGCTGCTCGCGAAGTGCGTTGAGGCGTGCGGGCTCGACGCGGATCTCGTCGACGCCGCGGACGACGAGAAGTGGGACGCGCCGATCGTCGAGTCGATGGACGTTGCCTACGCGTTCGGCGGCGTGAAGACGCAGACGCCGACGATCGTGGTGCGCGCCGAAACGCCCTACGGCTTCAAGGGTCCGGTGATGGCGCCCGCCCCGACCGGCGCGGCCGCGGTCCGGCTCTGGGACGCCATCCAGGTGCTCGCGCAAGAGCCCGGGTTCTTCGAGATCACTCGGCCCCGCGCCAACAAGCCGCGTGTCACGCACTCATGACGTGACCGCGCCGCGACCACTCGCCGGCGTGCGCGTCTTGGATCTGTCCCGCGTGCTGTCGGGACCGTCGTGCGGCAAGGCGCTCGTTGATCTCGGTGCCGACGTGATCAAGGTCGAGCCACCCGAGGGTGACCTCACCCGCACCGCCCAGCCGCGCGTCGGCGGGTTGCCGGTGTACTTCGCCCAACAGAACTGCGGAAAGCGGTGCGTCTCGGTCGACCTGCGGCTCGACGCCGGTCGTGACATCGTCGCCGGGTTGGCCGCGGCCGTTGATGTCGTGCTCGAGAACTTCCGGCCGGGAGTGCTCGACCGGCTCGGCCTCGGCTACGCCGCAGTGCGCGGCCGCAACCCGACCGTCGTCTACTGCTCGATCAGCGGGTACGGGCAAGACGGCCCGATGGCGAGTCGACGCGCGTACGCGCCGGTGATGCATGCCGAACTCGGATTGATGGAGTTCAGCGCGCGGCGGCTGCATGGCGAACCCCGAGCTGAAGCGGTCTCGCACGCCGACTTGTACGCGGGCATGCAAGCGACCGTCGGCATCCTTGCCGCGCTGGTGCAACGCGAGCGCACCGGTACCGGCCAGCACATCGACGTCTCGATGGCTGAAGTGATGTTGCAAGCCACCGAATGGACCGCGGTCGAGCTGGCCGGCGGTGGCGGAGATCTCTTGCACATCTTCGGCAGCTTCAATGCGCCCGTGCTGCGCCTCGGCGACGGCACCGTCGTGCACGTACCCGGTGATCCCGTGTCGAGCTTCCCGGCATGGTGCGTCGCCATGCGGCGAACCGATCTCATGGAGGACGAGCGTTTCGTGACGCGCGCGGCCCGGAACACCAACCGCGCCGCGATGCTCGCGCTGTTCCAGGAGTTCGCCGCGACGTTCTCGCGCTTCGATGACTTCGAGGCCGCGCTCGGAAAGGCGCGTCTCGCCGTCGGGGCGATGCGACCGCTCAAAGACGTGGGCACTGACGACTGGGCGCGCGACCGGGAAGCACTCGTCGACGTCGGTGACGAGTACACCGGACCCCTGCGGTTGCCCCGTTCGCCGTTCCGCTTCTCGGAGGCCGCGGCCGGCACTACCGGCCGTCCCGCCTGGCAAGGACAGCACAACCGCGAGGTGCTCCACGAGCTGCTCGGCCTGAGCGACGCCGACATCGATCGATTGGAGCTCGACGGCGTGCTCGTCCGCCGGCCGGTTTCCTAGAGCTGTAGGGCTCGTTGGGCGCGGTCGAGATCGTCGATGAGCTTCCAACCGAGAATGACAGGCACGCTCAGTGGCACCACCGCAATCGCGATCGTGATCCACAACGTCGTCGTTGATCCGACCAGCGCGACAACGATCACGACTGCTGACGTCACGAACGGAATGATCAAATTGCTCAGCCACCAGCGCAACGCAGCGCCGTGATTGGTGCCGGGCGGGTACGCATCACGAATCGCTTCGTACGGCCACCACAGGTTGACGATTGGAATCAGGATGCTGAACGCGCCGAGCACGCGATTACGCGTGGCCGGCCAGCGCATCGCCTCGGCGAACTGACCGACTTGATAGATCCACGCGATGAGAAGCGCCAGGTACGCGAATGCGACCAAGCTCAACGGCATCGACAAGAACTGCAACGAGACGATCCACCCAGACAGGTGCACATTCCCATCGGATGACGTCGTGATCCAACGATCATGCAGGTCGCCGAGCACCATCCCGATCGCCCCGTACCAGAAGAGCGCGGTCGCGGCGTTGCCGACCAGGCCGTAGCGAAGCCATTGTCCGTAGCGACTGCTTTGCTCACGGGCCGCTGCCGCACGCGACGAGTCGAACGGGAGCCCCGGAGCCGCCCACTGCACGCCATCCCACCAACGCCACGACCGTCCCGCGTTTTGGGGATCCGGGTACCAGCCCGCCGGCGGCAACGACACCACGGCAACAACCGTAACGAAACGCAGGCCACCTGCGACCGATGTTGCGTGCGTCTCAGGTGAGGCCTTCGGCGAGCATGGCGCCGAGGGACGCGCCGAGCTCCCAACACGCGTCGATGTCCTGCCGGCTCGGGTCACCGATCACTGAGACCGGGCGCTGCGCAGGCCGCCACTGCAAGCCGGTCGTGATCATCTCCACCGCTTTCACCGCGCCCACAGTGTCGTTGTTTCCGTGCACGTACAGGCCGTAGGGGCGCCCAATCGTCGCGTCGAGGCACGGGTAGTAGATCTGATCGAAGAAGTGCTTGAGCGCGCCGGAGATGTAGCCCAGGTTCGCGGGCGTGCCGAGGATGACGCCGTCGGCCGCGAGCACGTCAACCGCCGTCGCGCCGAGTGCGGGGCGCGTGACCACGTCGACGCCAGTGATCCGAGCGTCGGTCGCGCCCGAGCGGACGGCCTCGAACAACGTATGCATCGCCGGCGAGGGCGTGTGGTGGACGATCAACAGCGTCGGCACCCGAGTTCCACCTTTCGCGCCAACGCGTCGTATGACGCTTCACAATTGCGCACTGCACACTTTGCCAGGCTTGTGCGCGCACCTCTTTCATTTCTTTGGTGTGCGTGCTGATTGCCCAGTCGACGTCCCGATCGCAACGTAGGTTGTCATCGGGACCGCGTTGTTCGAACGGTCGGACTGGATGGGAGTCGTCGTGCGCAACCGCAGGTGTCTGTTCATCGCGCTCGTCATTGTGGTCGCGACCACTGCGTTCGCCGGACCGGTGGGGGGCGCGGCGGGGCCACGTATCGTCGGCGGCAAGCCGATCAAGTCGGGTGAGGTGCGCGAGCTCGCCGCGATCATGGTGCAGATCCCGGGATTGTCACCGGAGGAGCGCTTCGCGTGCAGCGCAACGGTGCTCGACACCACCCACGTGCTCACTGCCGGGCATTGCGCGGACCTGATCACGTTCGTCGACGGGGAATTCATCCTCGGCATCGAAGTGCAGGTCGCGAGCCGCGATCTGGGCGACCCGAAGGCCCAGACTGTTCCGGTGAAGTCCGTGACGGTCAACAAGTCGTTCTGGAACGGGAACATCTCCCAGGATCTTTCGATCTACACACTCGCGAAGCCCGTGCTCTGGTACACCGCGCACCTCGCGGGCGGGGGAGACAAGGCACTCACGAAGGCCGGCTCGAAGGTCACGATCGCGGGCTGGGGGCTGCGGGAGAAGGTCGGCATCTTCGAGTTCCCGACGGGCACGATTCCGACCCGTGCCAACGCCGCTGTTGTCCCGGTGGTCGGCGATCGCGAGTGCAAGAAGCTGTACGACGACGACATCCAGAAGGGATTCGTGGTGCCGCGTACGGATATCTGCGCCGGTGAGGTCGGCAGGGACGCATGCTTCGGCGACAGCGGCGGCCCGATGCTCGCGAAGGACGCACACGGGAACCAGGTTCAGGTCGGTGTCACGAGCCGCGGCGCCGGGTGCGCCACGCACTACCCGGGCGTCTACACCGACGTCGCCGCGACCCGGAAGTGGATCGACAAGAACCTCGCGACACCGTGCAACGTGCTCGCCGAGCCAGGATTCAGCGACAACTTCTTCGTGTGCTGACGACGATCCGTTAACCCGCAAGCAGGTCGCGCGCTTCGGGCTCAACCGACGGGTGACGAAGCTTCGAAAGTGCACGCGCCTCGATCTGGCGCACTCGTTCACCGGAGAGGTGCAGCTCCGCCGCGATCGCGCCGCTCGTCGCCGGTTCGCGACCGTCGAGCCCGAAGCGCAGCGTCAGAATCCTGCGTTCGCGTCGGTCGAGAACGCTCAACATGCGGTCGAGCACCGAACGGAACGTTGCTCGTTCCGCGAGCTCGGCGACCGAGGGTTCCTGGTCCGCGACCAGATTGCCGAGCGCATCACCCTCGGTGCCATCGCCGGTGCCGCTCGGCGCGTCGAGCGAGACCAACGGAGTGATCGCGTCGAGCACCCGCCCAACGCGCGGCGAGATCGTCGGCGCCGCTCGACGAGAGGCGGAGGGGATGTCCTTGCTCCGAAAGCGCCCGCTGGATCGCCTGGCGGATCCACCACACCGCGTACGTCGAGAACTTGAAGCCGCGCCGCCACTCGAAGCCGTCGACCGCACGCATCAGGCCCGCGTTGCCTTCCTGCACGAGGTCCGGCAGCGCGACGCCGCGGCCTTCGAAGGTGTGCGCGACCGAGACGACGAGACGCAGGTTTGCTTCGACGAAACGCCGACGGGCCCGCCGCGCCGTCTTCGACGATCCGTTCGAGACGAGCGCGTTCGGCAGCATCGGTCGCCTGCTCGAGAGCGTGCCCAGCGGTCCGGCCCCGTTCGATGGCCTGCGCGAGCAGCGTCTCACCGGCCCGGTCGAGCAGGCGGTGCGCACCGGCCTGGTCGAGGAAGACGCGCAGAGAATCGTCGGCACCAGCCGACGACGGCGGAAGCATCCGGCGCGCCATGATCGCCTCCTCCCGAGTGTGCGTCTACGTTCACTCGGTATTCGGTGCCCGACACGGCGCGGGATGCTCCCGCCGTTCGTTTGCCTAGGCGCCGGGGCGCTTCGCGCCCTCGGAGCCCGTCCGGGGGTGCCATTCGTTGACGAACTTCGTGATGCGCTCGCCGACCCGCGCCTCGACCTTGGCGGCACGCTCGGCCGAGAGCTTGCCCGCGGTCTTGGCGGCTTCGATCTTCTCGGTCGCGGCGTGTACGAGCGCGTCGACGACCGCTTGCGGGTCCACGTTGTGTGCCGTGGCAACCTCGGCGATCGTGTTGCCGGCCCGCAGTTCCTTCACCAGGTCGGCCGGGCTGATCCCGATCGTGTCGGCGGCCAACTTGGCGCCGTTGCGGGCGGCCTTGCGCACGACGCCGCGGCGCTTTCCGGCCTTGCCCTCGTGCTTGTTGTTCACAAGCTTGCCGACCGCTTCGGGAAGGCGGGCCTCGATCTTGGCGGCCCGCTCCGCGCTGATCTTGCCGTCCGCCTTGGCGGCTTCGATCTTCTCGGTCGCGGCGTGCACGAGCGCGTCGATCACCGTCTGTGGATCGACGTTGTGGGCGGTCGCCACGTCGGCGACGGTCTTGCCCGCGCGCAGCGCCTTGACGAGATCGCTCTTGTCGATGCCGATCGTCTCGGCCGCGACGTCGAGCGCCTTGCGGACGACCTGGCGGCGGTGCTGGGCCCGGCGCGTCGAGCGGTTCGCGCCTGACGTCTCCACGGCGGCGGTGCTCGACTTCGGGACGCTTCCGCCACCACTGGTCGCGCCCGCGATCGAGATACCGGCCGTGCCGAGCACGGCGGCGGTCGTGGCGGTGGCGATGAGCTGGGTGAGTTTCATGCATCCAGCATCGCCCCGGTTTGTGAGGAGTTCGTGAAGCCGCGACCAGGCTCGGACCAGCGTTGCGCAGGGGCCAACCGGCTACCCGACTAGTGTGACGGGCTCGGCAGGGGCGGTTAGCTCAGTTGGCTAGAGCGCATCCTTGACGCGGATGAGGTCAGGCGTTCGAGTCGCCTACCGCCCACCACACTCCCTCGCTGCCGGCCCCTCTTGCGACAGGGGAGGCGACGATGGTGACTCGTCGATGTGGCCCGCGATCGCAGCATTGCGAATCGTCAGCGATTCGATCGTACGAACCCCACCGATCGTACGCTCGTCCGCAGACACCCTCATCGTCGATCACCACCGTCGCCTCCATGCTGCCCATGCCCGCCCTGGATGAGCCCTGCAGACGAGGTGATCTGTCTTCTTGTAGGACGGCGACGCCGTTTGTCACACCAGTCGGACGCGCTGTTGTTCGTCATCTGACCAGCACGCCGAATGGGAGTGTTTCTCCGCTTCGCGCGGACGTCGGTTACGACGGGCGCTAGGGCGCCGGCGTCGTTGTCCCTGTTCCCGGGATCGTCGTCGGCGTCGATGTTGTCGTCGACGTCGACGTCGACGTCGACGTTGTTGTCGACGTGGATGTCGTTGTCGTGGATGTCGACGACGACGCGGTCGTCGGAACGGTCGACGTCAACGCCTGCCGCGGCGTGAGTGCGCGATGGGCCTGGTCGAGCACGTCGCTCGCATCGTCATCGACCGCGGCCTTCTCGGCGGGCTCGAGACGACGGAGCTGCGATTCCAACGCGTTTGCTGACTGCGCGATCTGTGCCGGGTTGCCAGCCGCGATCGCGGATCGAACTTGCTCGATCGCCGCACGGGTGCTGGTGATCGCCACCGCATCGGCCGACCCTTGATCGTGATGGCCGTCGGTCTCGGCGGCAATCGCCGCGCCCATCAGCGCGATGAGTGCCGCGGCCACGGCCACGGCGGCGCGGCGCAGTGGTCGCTGCAGCCGCTGGCGCCTGACCTGTCGTTGCAGGGCAGCGATGCGCTCGGCAGACGGCTCGCGCGGCGCGGGCTCGAGGGCCCGGCCGAGCGCCTCGGAAAGCGCCCGGTCATCCTGCACGGTGGACCTCGCCGTCGAGAAGCGTGCGCATCTTGGCGAGCGCACGGTTCTGCACCATGCGTATCGCGCCGCTCCGCCGACCGACGATGCTGCCGACAGCATCCGCGCGCAAGCCGCTCACAACGCGCAGTTCGACGATTTCCTGTTCCGCGGGACTCAGTGTTGCGAACGCCTGGCGCACGCGAACGGCGTCTTCGTCGCGCAGCAGGTGATCGACGGGATCGGCACCGTCCGCGACCACGTCGGGCGCCGTTTCTCGCGAAAATCGCCGGCCCGCGTTTTGCGCGTCGAGCACAACGTTGCGAAGGATCCCGTGCAGCCATGCCATGAGGCCGCCGCCTTCGCCACGATAGCGACCGATACCTGCGACCGCCCGGCTCATCGTCTCGCTCACCGCGTCCTCTGCCGTCTCGGTACTCGGCAGACGACGCCGCGCGTACGCGTACAAGCGCGGGTACGCGCTTCGGTATATCTCCGTCCATGTCCCCGGGTCGCGAGTGCGCGCCGCGACAACGAGATCGTCCAGATCTTCGGGCGCCACATCACCTTCCTAGTAAGAAACCGCGGCGAAACGTCACCGGTTACTCCGCCCTTGGGGGCCGTCCCATTGTGGTTGCCCCACACGCGTGTGCAAAGGGTTCAGCCCCGACGCATCCAGCGAGCGGTACGCGCGCATTCTCGTCGCGCCTTGGCCGAAAATGTCTGCGTAAATGTCGAGGTGAGCGGATTGCCGTCGTCGTCGTATACGTACCGCAGCGCCGGTCAGGCGTTCGAGTCGTCTACCGCCCACAACTCATCGGGGCTGAACGACGGATGTCCTTCTCTTGGCCTTTCGTTAAGTATCGGATCTCTACGGTTGCCCGCGTGCGAGTCTGGATCGACCAAGCTCAGTGTGTTGGCAACGGCATTTGCGCCGAGATCTACCCGGTCGCGTGCATCTACGTCGACGACGTTTCATGAGGAAGATCTTGTTCATCGTCGGCTCGGCTGGCGTCATCGCCTTCCTCCTCATGCAACTCGTTCCGTATCGAGTGTCGAATGCGGCAACTCGCAATGAGCCGCAGTGGGATAGGCCGCGCACACGGGAGCTCGCCGTACGAGCCTGCTACGACTGTCACAGCAACGAGGTGCACACGCCGTGGTACGGCAAGATCGCACCGGTTTCTTGGTGGGTCACGCACCACGTGGACGAGGGACGAGCCGCGCTGAACTTCTCCGACTGGAAGGGTCCGCGCGGAGACGGCGCACGCGAGGCGGCGGAGACCGTGCGCGACGGCTCAATGCCGCCTGGGTATTACACGTGGTTCGGGCTGCACAGCCGCGCTCGGTTGACTGCCACAGAACGCGACGAGCTGGCGCGCGGTCTCACGACGTCGCTCGGGCGCTGACCGGCGTCGCGCCCCTCGTCGACCTCATGGAACCGCGGCCCCGATCTTGTAGAGCTCCTCGTCGCCGGACTTCGCGGGCAATTGGATCGGCATGTGCCGTCTGAGATCATCCGGGCCGGAGAAAGGAAACATCGTCCACGACAAGAACGCATAGCTGTTGTGCGCGGCGAGGATCGGGACCCATGCCTCGAGCTCGTTCTCCCAGGAGGGGTTCACCTTTCTCGTGAGATACGAAAAGGGCGCGGGCAGCGTGATCGTGGCTCGTTCCGCGTTGAGGTACGCGATGTCGGGAACGTTGGTGACGACGACCGCGTCGGCGGGAAGCTCGCTGAGCATCTGCTCGACGGTCGTGCGCGCCGCCCGCCGGCCCGCGCCTTGGTCGAGCCAGAAACGCTCGGTCGACCACTCGGCAAAGACGAGACCCGCGACGGCCAGTCCCACGAGCAATGCAGGCACGTGTGGCCGCACGTAGGGCGTGAGCGCGCGGTAGATGGCCGCGGCGGCGACCGCATAGCCGACGCCGCGCATCGGGGCGAGCAGTCTTGCGCTGAACGGGAGCGCGTCGAAGTACGTGCGCGAGATGAAGACGACGATGATGAAGCAGACAATGAACAGCACTGCGATGCGATACTGGATTTGACCACGCGTGTCACTGCTCCAGAACGCGCGTGCGCGCGGCGGCAGCCAGAGTGCGACGACGGCAGCCAGGACCGCGATGAGCGCCACGCCGGCCGTGGCGAGCGGGCTCGGCCACCCGACGGGGAAGAAGTAGCGCTCGAGACGGTCGACCAGCTGTCCATTTCCCTTCGCGGCATGCATGGACATCAGTCGCGCACTTCTTCCGCCGACACCGATGCTCCAGAAGAGGAACAGGTAGAGGGGCAGGAGCGCGACGCTGCCGACAACGATCGCTCGCCGGAGGCGGCGACCGATCCGTTCGTGCACGCCGAAAGCAACGAGCGCAATGGCGACGGTGAAGACGACCGCGGCGCCGACATAGCACGTGAAAAGCGCGGCGGCCGCCAGCGCGGCGGCTACCACGACCGCGCGCCGGGCGCGAGCGGAAGGAGGGCCGAGCGCAGAGCACGTTGCGAGCAATGCTCCCGTCGCGAAGACCATGAACAACGGCTCGCTGAAGACACCGATGTGCAGGGTGAGCCAGCCGGGATCCTCGAGCAAGTCCCGGTCGGGCACAAAGAGCACCAGTATGGCGGGGACCGCCGCGATGAACGCAGAACGGTACGCAGTCATGCGCGCGGTCAGGACGCCGAGCAGGACCACGTTCACGAAGATGCACACGATGTCGATGACGCGTGCGGCACTGCGCGTCTGCCCAGTTGCGGCCGACACCGCCGCAAGCGAGACGGAATATCCCGGCGGAAAATGACTCGACGGAACATGGCCCTTGAAGTCGACGGCCTTCTGCGGCGAATACCCGTCCCACCAGTACGTGGACGGAACCGTCGGTCCGTGCCCGCTGCGGATCTCGTTCGCGGTACCGAGATATGAGGCGCTATCGACACCGGCCTGGACGTTGTGCGCGGTGCTGACGGTTACCCATCCCGACGCCCAGACGGCGAGGGCGAACACGGGCGCCAGCACCAGGAGCTGACGTCGGCGCGAGACCAAGGCATCGCGCACGATCAGCTTGAGTGACGAGGCTCGGGTTGCGGTCGTGGTCGGGCTCATCGAGCCAATGTGATCTTGATCGTGCTTCAGTGTGACGTGTAATCGATGTCGGGCGCGCCCTTGACCGCGACCGCGAAGCAGAAGCAGTGGATCGCGCCGCCGCCGGTTGGCGCCAGGCTGTGCACCTTGTCGGGCGGGATGTACACGAGATCACCGGGTCCGATGTCGCGGTCTTCGCCGTCGACGGTCATGACGCCTCGACCCGACATCACGAAGTAGAACTCGTGGGTCGGGTGCGAGTGGGGAAACACCGCACCGCCGGCCGCAACTTCGAACTCATTGACGAGCTCGAGATAGCCGCCGTCGGTGAGCTTTTTCATCTCGCGGGGATGTACGAGATACCAGACCGGCACCGTGCCGTTGTGCTCGACCTCGGGCTCGACATCGATGATCGACCGAAGGTCCATCGCGTCAGCTTTTCACGCACGCGCGCCGTGCGACGTTCGCAACCAATCCCTCCCAAGCGCGGCACCTGCCCGGGCGAAAAGTACGCGCGACGCACGTGAACGCCACGCTTAGGCAGGTTCTGACGTGTTGGCAAACTTTGTAAGTGTTGCGTGCTTCGTCTAGATCGAGAAGGATGCGGCTCGAGGGCCTTTCACCCCATGTTGGGCACTCAGGGCGAAGGAGCGGGCATTGCAACGTTGGCGGGATCGACGCAATGTGTTGCGCGAACGGGGCGCAGCGGTCGTGGAAGCGGTGCTGATCTTCCCGCTTCTCCTGCTGCTCGTGTTCGGTGTCATCAACTACGGACTTGCGTTCAGCGACGGCGCGACGTTGCGGAGCTCGACACGTTCGGGTGCGCGCATCGGCGCCGCACAGTCGAAACAAGCGACGCAGTACTCGTCGGTCGTCAGCGCGGTGAACCGCGCGGTCGCGGGCGTGAGCACGGCGGTACCGCAACAGCTCTGGATCTACAACGCGAGCGGTGTACCCGAAGGCGGGCCGGCATCGTGTGCCGCGAGCGCCAGCTGCACCACGATCCTGTGGGATCCGGGATCGAAGTCGTTCCCGACGTCGACGCCGGCGGGGGGATGGGCGTGGGATCCGTCGACGCAGTGGACGTGTCCGGGCCACAGCGATCGCATCGGTGTCACCGTGATCGCGAACTTCAGCTTCATCACGGGTCTGTTCGGCGGTGATCGAACATTGAAGGAGACGACGATCCTCGATCTCGAACCGCAAGGTTCGTTCTCCTGCGCTGGTGCCGGCGCGGCACCCACGAGTTAGTTTGATGCGTACCGTCCTGGAATGGATACGGCTGCGCGTCAAGCGCGAGACGCCACGCGAGAGCGGCTTCGTGCTCGTGTGGTTTGTGCTCATGCTGTTCATGTTGCTCGGCATTGCCGCCCTTGCAGTCGATCTGGGGCACGCATACTTCGCGCAGCAGCAGGCGCAGAACGCCGCAGACACCGCGGCGCTGAGTGGCGTCGTCCACCTCTCCGACCTCGATGCGGCTCAGGTCGCCGCGGCCAAGAACGAAGCGATGATCGTCGCCGACAAGAACATCCCGCACGACGGCACGGTCACCGTGGTGCCGTCCGTCAAGACCGACCCTGGGTTCTCGTCGCTGCGGCCGAACCAGCTCTCGGTCACCGTCACGCGCCACATCGACACCTTCTTCGCCCGTGCGATTGGGTTCAACAGCATGACGGTGCACGGAACCGGCGTCGCCGAGTACGACCCGCCGGTGAATCTCGGGAGCCCATGGAGCAACTTCGGCACGGCCCCCGACTGCGGCGGATGCTTCCCGGCCAACATGTCGGCGAACATCTCCGCGCAATACGACGACAAGGGCAACGGCGACACGCTCACGATGACGTGGTGCAACCAGGACGCCGACAACTGCTCGCACGGAGGCGTCAACAACACCGACCGCGACACTGCCGGTGAGCTGTTCCAGATCGACAATCTCGGTGGTGGATCGCTGCAGATCCACCTGTTCGACCCGGCGTGGATCGACACGCACGACCAGTGCGAGAACGCGCAGTTGTACGGCTTCGGTGTCGACGACAGTTACTTCCCGCCGGACGTGTGGGGCAAGGACTGGATTCCGAATCATCTCGATCCCCGGGACAATCCCGAGAGCGCGGTACCGCCGTCGGACTACTGCACGGGCGACAACACCGCCGGCACGAACTTCTTGCACTACAACCCGAACGCCAACCCGACCGCGGGAGCCGACGCGGGCAACAGCGTGTACCAGGATCCGGCGATCGCAACGAACACCGCGTACTCGATCTACGAGCTCACCGATCCGCTCAACCCCCTCGGCGGCCCCTTCATGTGCGCGTTCACGTACAAGGGATATTGGGGTCCGGCCAACATGCCACGCGTGCCCGATGCGTCGGAGGAGTCGTTCCATCGGTGGGACAACCTCACCCAACGCGCCGGATGCCCGTCGCTCAACGGTCGCCGGTACGTGCTCCAGGTACAGACCGGGCGAGGCACCGCAAGCCTGAGCGGCGGCGGCATCGACGACCCCGACGGCACCGTCGGCAGCAACAACTACTCGGTTGCGGCGTGCCAGCTCTGCAGCGGCGCGGTGCCGACCAATGATGCACAAGTGGCGGTCTCGGCGATCACCAAGATGTCGCTCTACTCACACGCCGCGGGCAGCGCGCCGAACTTCTATCTGGCGCGTGTTCCGGCATGGGCGGCCGGCCAAACCCTCACCGTGGAGTTCTTCGACATCGGTGACGTCGACTATGGCAGCGGCACGCTCAATCTGAAGATGCTTTCGGCCGACGGGACCGACGCCTCGGGCTCGCCGATCGGAGAGTTCCAGGATTGCAAGTCGTCGGATCCGACCAGTCGCCCGTACTTGTCGGGACAGCCGTCGCCGTGGAAGCCCGGCGCGACGGACACCGATTGGGGTTCCCTGTCGAGCACCGGCGGCGATTGCAACGTCACCGTGACGAAATCGAGTCAGCCGAAGTGGAACGGAAGCTGGGTCGTGTTCCACATCCCGATCCCGGGTGACTACACCTGCGACGAGGCCGACTTCACGAAGTGCTGGGTCAAGCTCCAGTTCGCGCTCAGCGATCCCGGAGCGAGCTACCTCGACACCACGACGTGGTTCGCCACGCTCTCCGGCAATCCGGTGCGCCTGGTCAAGTAGCAACAAGGACGCGCGCTCACCGGGCTACCGTCTCGCGGTGCAGCCGGGGGCGGTCACCGACGCCGAGCGCCGTGATCCGCCGGCTGTCTTGCTGCTCGCGGTGTTCACAGCCGTCGCGATCGTGCTCACGTTCCCGAACCTTTCGCGGTTCCGCACGTTCATTCCCGGCGACTCCGGCGACTCGCTGCTGAACCTCTGGATCATGCGCGCAGTGCAGGCGGGCTTGCCGCATGGCTGGCACACGTTTTGGAACCCGCCGATCTTTCATCCGGCCGCCGACACGCTCGCGTACAGCGAGACCCTCTTTCCGGTCGCGCTCGTGCACTGGCCGTTGCGGCTGGTGATCGGCGACGCAGCCGCCTTCAACCTCATCGGGCTCGGTGCGTGGGTGCTGGCGTCGTGGTGCACCTACCGCCTCGCCCGGCGGGTGGTCGTGCACTGGGGCGCCGCGTTCGTCGCCGGCTTGGCGTACACCTACGCCGGCATTCGCCTTGTGCACCAGCAGCACTTCCAGTTGGTCGTCGGGGGCGCCCTCGTCCCGCTCGTGTTGTTGTTGCTCCTGCGGTTGCTCGATGCGCCAACCCGTCGCCGCGGCATCGAGTTCGGAGTGGCGTTCGCCACGTTGACGCTGACGGCCGCGTACTACGGCGGCATGATGGCGGTGGTCGTCGTGATCGTCACGACTGGTTGGCTCGTGACCCAGCCTCGCAGTGCGCGCCGCCGGTTCGTGGGCCCGTTGGTGACCTCGGTGGTCGTTGCCGGCGTGCTCGTCGCGCCGTTCGGGATCCAGTACCTCCGCCTCCAACAGCATCCCGAGTTCCGGCGCGGGTTCGATCCCGCGGCGGCCACGCACGTCGACGACTTCCTCGCCACCGGCTACGACAGCTACGTGCTCCGGCACGTGCCGCAGATCGCGCCTCGTTCGCACTCGACCTCACGCGGGATCGAAAACCGCTTGTTTCCCGGCCTCATCGCCTTCGGCTTTGGTGTCGCGGGCGCCGTGATTGTGGCGCGAGAGATTCGACGCCGGGGGATGCGCGAGGGACGCGCGCGCGAGCTGGTACTCATCGGACTCGCGGGAGCGGCGTCCCTGGTTTTGTCGTTCGGTGACTGGTTCAAGCTCGGACACCGGCGCGTGTTCCTACCGTTCGCTGCGTTCCGCCACTTCGTGCCGGGCTTTGCGGGTGTGCGGGCCGTGTCCCGGCTGGCACTGGCCGCCGAGCTGGCGCTCGCATTGTTCGCGGCTGTCGGTGTGGACGCCCTGCTCGCCCACGGGCGCGGCGTGGTACGTGTGCTGTTGGCAGCCGCCCTCGCGGTCTTGGTCTGCGCAGAAGCCGCCCTCGGCCTCGTGTCCGTACGTGTGCCGACGTCCCGCGACGACGGCGGTGTCGACGTCGCGCTGCGTGCCCGTCCGCGGGGCGTCGTCCTCGAGCTGCCGATCGGGTCGATCGCACGGGGTGCGGTTTGGCCCTACGTCGAATCGCCCCGCCAGTACCTCGCGTTCCGCGACGGATACCCGCGTGTGAACGGCTACTCGGGGTTCCAGCCCAAGGCGTTCGACGTCGAGACCGCCAAGCTCAACACCTTCCCCACCCAACAAGCGCTGATCGAAGCGCGCCGGCTCGGGGTCCGCTACGTCGTACTGCGTACGGCCCTGGTCGGGCCCCTCTCTCCCGCGGTCCTCACGCCGGCGATGACGGCCGACCGCGCCGGCATCTACACCGACGCCACCGCGCGGTCGATGCTCGACCGCCTCCCGGCCGGCGCGGCGCGCGCGGTCGTGCCCCTTGCCGGGGGGTACCTCGTCGAGCTCGGCAAATAATGGTAATTTCGGAACTTACGCTGTATTACGCCCGAAACGGGAGTACCCTCGCAATGTGCCGGTAGGGGTGCTGGGCTCGTTGCCAACATGGCTGGACCTTTCCTTCGTCCGCGCCGCAACCGGGGTGCTGGCAATCGCATCGCTCATCCTCGTGGTGGTCATCATCACCACGGTCCGGTCGGTCGGCACTCGCCTCGTCGCCGTGGTGATGCTCGGCGCGGCCGTCTTCGGCTTGATGCACTACCGCCAAGAGCTCGACCACTGCGACAAGCGTGGTTGCCCGTGCAAATTCCTCGGTGAGGACCTGCCCGGCGGAGGGTGCACGCAGTCGGATTGAGGCCCCGCCGAGCCCGTCGACAACAGCGCGAGAAGGTCTTGGGGTGGTCTCCACGCGCCGTACGCTGAAGAGCGCATGTTCAGCGACGGTTCGATTCACCAGCTCCCCGACATCGATCCGCAAGAAACCTCCGAGTGGCTCGAATCACTCGACAGCGTCATCGACGTCAAGGGCAAGGCGCGCGCGCACTATCTCCTCGCGCGCCTGATGGAACGCGCGCGCGACAAGGGCGCGTCGGTGCCGGCGATGGTGACGACCGACTACATCAACACGATCCCGCCCGAGCAAGAGCCGTGGTTCCCCGGCAACGAGTTCCTCGAGCGGCGCATTCGCGCGTTCGTGCGATGGAACGCCGTCGCGATGGTCGATCGTGCCAATCGTCGCTTCGATGGCCTCGGCGGCCACCTGTCGACGTACACGTCCGCGGCTTCCTTGTACGAGGTCGGCTTCAACCATTTCTTCCGCGGTAAAGGCGATGGTGGCTACGGCGACCAGGTGTTCATCCAAGGCCACGCTGCACCCGGGATGTACGCCCGGGCGTTCCTCGAGGGCCGGCTCACCGAGGAGCAGCTCGACCACTTCCGCCGCGAGACGACGGGACACGGTCTGCCGTCGTACCCGCACCCACGCCGCCTGCCGACGTTCTGGGAATTCCCGACGGTGTCGATGGGGCTTGGCCCCCTGAACGCCGTCTACCAGGCGCGCTTCAACCGCTACCTGTACAACCGTCAGCTCGTTGATACGTCCAACGCACGGGTGTGGTGCTTCGTCGGCGACGGCGAGATGGACGAGCCCGAGTCCACCGCCGCGCTCGATCTCGCCTGGCGGGAGCGGCTCGACAACTTGATCTTCGTTGTGAACTGCAACCTGCAGCGGCTCGATGGCCCGGTACGCGGCAACGGCAAGGTGATCCAGGAGTTCGAGTCGACGTTCCGCGGTATGGGCTGGAACGTCATCAAGGTGGTGTGGGGCCGCGAGTGGGACGAGCTGCTCGCCCGCGACATCGATGGCGTGCTCGTCAACAAGATGAACACGACCGTCGACGGCGAGTTCCAGAAGTACGCGGTCGAGTCGGGCGCGTACATCCGTGAGCACTTCTTCGGGCCCGATCCCCGGCTGCGAAAGATGGTCGAGCACCTCACCGACGAGCAGTTGCAACGGTTGCCCCGGGGTGGCCACGACTATCGCAAGGTCTACGCCGCCTACAAGACCGCGGTCGAGCACGAAGGCACGCCCACGGTGATCCTCGCCAAGACGATCAAGGGCTGGACGCTCGGCAGCGACTTCGAAGCGCGCAACGCCACGCACCAGATCAAGAAGATGACGCCGGACCAGCTGAAGAAGCTCCGCGACCGGCTCTACATGGAGATCCCGGACGACGCGCTCGAGGATGGGATGGCGCCGTACTTCCATCCCGGCTTCCGCTCACCCGAGTACGAGTACATGATGGAGCGGCGGCGCGCGCTCGACGGCTACCTGCCCGAACGCGTCGAACGGTCGAAGATCACGCTTGCGCCGCGCGACGGCATCATCGACCAACTCACTGCCGGCACCGGCGAGAAGGTGCAAGCGTCGACCACGACCGCGTTTACGCGCTTGCTACGCGCACTGCTCAAGGACCCGGACGTCGGCGCGCGCGTCGTGCCGATCATTCCCGATGAGGCGCGTACGTTCGGCATGGACGCGTTGTTCTCGGAGTTCAAGATCTACGCGCCGTTCGGCCAGAAGTACGAGCCGGTCGACGCCGGGCTGATGCTGTCGTACCGCGAGGACATGAAGGGCCAGATCCTCGAGGAGGGCATCACCGAGGCGGGCGCGATGTCGGCGCTCACTGCCGCCGGCACGTCGTACGCGACATGGGGTCAGCCGATGATCCCGTTCCTCATCTTCTATTCGATGTTCGGTTTCCAGCGCATCGGCGATCTCATCTGGTCATTCGGCGACCAGCGCGGACGCGGTTTCCTTCTCGGCGCGACCGCCGGCCGCACGACGTTGACGGGGGAGGGGCTACAGCACTGCGATGGTCAGTCGCAGATGTACGCGCTCGCGTATCCCAACTGCCGGGCGTACGACCCCGCGTACGCGTACGAGGTTGGTGTGCTCGTGCGCGATGGCATCCGGCGCATGTACGGCCCCGAACCCGAGGATTGCTTCTACTACCTCAGTCTGTACAACGAGAACTACGTGCAGCCCCCGATGCCCGAAGGCGTCGAGGAGGGCATCGTGCGCGGCATGTACCTGCTGCGCCGAGCAGTTGGTGAGCACGCGCACCGCGCCCAGATCTTGGCGAGCGGCCCGATGGTGCTGCAGGCGCTCGACGCGCAGAAGCTGCTCGCGGACCAACACGACGTCGGTGCCGACGTGTGGAGCGTGCCCGGTTGGAAGCAGTTGCGCGACGACGCGCTCGCGTGCGAGCGCTGGAACCGGCTGCATCCCGGTGAGCCGCCGCGCACGCCGTATGTCACCGAACAACTCGCCGACACCGCGGGGCCGATCGTGGCCGTCACCGATTGGGTGCGGGCCGTCCCTGATTCGATCGCCCGCTTCGTACCGCAGCCGTTCGTCGTGCTCGGGACCGATGGCTACGGGTTCTCCGACGTCCGCCCCGCGCTGCGCCGGCACTTCGAAGTCGACAGCGCCCACGTCGCGGTCGCGGTGCTCGACGGCCTGGCGCAGACCGGCGACCTCAAGGCCGAGATCGTGGCCGAGGCGATCGAGCGCTACGAGATCGACGCCGACGCCCCCGACCCCCGCCTCACCTAGAACGAACTTGCGTGGCGAACTCGGCCCACGACCGAGGAGGCCACGCATGTTGGAGCGTTAGCGGTCGTTCAGGTGGTGGTCCGGGTCCCAGTCTTCTTCTTCGTCGTCGAATTCGTCATCGAATTCGTCGTCGTCATCGTCCGATTTCTCGTCGTCCCCCACGTCCGCGAGGGTGCCCGAGCCTTCCCGGAACAGCCCGTCGTCGTACCCCTGCTTGAGCTTTCGCGCTTCCCGGAAGCGGCGCGCTCGTCCTTTTCTGGGCACGTCGTCACCTGCCTCGAAGTCGTGGACGCCATTATGCCGTGTCCGGCCCCACCGGTCGTGGCCGGGCCCGAAAGGGCTGGTGGCCAAAGCGGTCGAGGTGGACGATGTTGCCGACGGGCGGGATGGGGTGGGGGGCGGCGCCGCCTCGCGGCCATCCCAGCGCGACCACGGCGACCGGCGTGACCCGGCGGGGGAGTCCGAGCGTCCGCCGCGCCTCCCACGCGGACCACAGCGGCAGCGTCGTCGCGGAGGCGCCGAGGCCGTGGGCGCCGGCGGCCAGCAACAGATTCTGGACGGCGGGGAAGACCGACGCGTAGAACGCCGCGGCGATGGCGGCCGGGAACAGTGGACGGCGGCCGTAGGCACACGCGACGACGAGCACCGGCACGTCTTCGAAGTGGTCCGACTCCCACTGGCGCGCCTCGAGGACGGCGTCGTCCTGGCTGCTCGTGCGGAGGACGCGCTTATAGATCGACCAGCCTTGACGGTACGTGCGCGCCAACTGATGCCGGATGTCAGGGTCGCGCACGACGACGAACTCGCAGCGCCGGCGCCGGTCCGCGGTCGCGTGGCCCGCGAGCTCGAGCAGCGACAGCACGGTCGCGTCGTCAATGTGTTCGGGGCGCAACCGGCGTCCGGCGGCCTGGGCGCGCATCACGGACGCGAGGTCGTCGAAGGTCGTCATGCGTACCTCTGGTCGCGCTCGCTGCTCGGCGGGATACCCGCCTCGCGGCCGCTCGCCTGCTCCGGCGAGTTCGCTTCGCCTCCGACTCCGCTCACCGCGTCGTTGTCCCGCTCGCGAGCTTGCGCCAGAGCGCCGGGTAGCTCCGGTACTCGAGCGTGTCACTCACGTATCCAGCGCGGGCAAGCTCCGCGTGCAACTTCGGCAGGTTCGCCATCGGCACCCCGGCGTCGACGTGGTGGGCGAGATGCCAGCCGATGTGGTACGGCACAACGAAGAATCGAGCGATCGGCAATTGCCGTACAGAGTGCGTCGTGAGCCGCCGGTCCTTCGAACGTTGCATCCCGCCGTGTTCGGCGATCGAACGAAGGCGGTTGATCACGCGCCACACGGTCAGATACGGCGCCAGCCACAGGATGAAGTAGACGAACGGGTGGCCGAGCGCGATGCCGATGGCGATGAGCACGAGTTGCGTGCCGACGATGGCGCGCGCCTGGAAACGGAGCGACGCGTTCTCGGCGCGCACCGCGCGGAGCAGCCCTTTGAAGAGCTTCCAGCCGGTCCGCCCGGTCGCGTCGCGCACGAGCTTGCGGCGCAGTGAGTCCTTGCTGATCGGGTAGCCGCGGTAGAGCGGGATGTCGGGCTCGTCGGGCCCGAACTCGTCGCGGTGATGGGCCATGTGACCCCGCCGGTACGCGTCGGTCGGGGTGAACGAGGGGAAGCCGAGCAGCCATCGGCCGACGAAGTCGTTGAGCTTGCGGTTGCGGAACAACAAGCGGTGCGCGGCCTCGTGCATCAGCGCCGCGAATTGGGCATGGGCGCGGCCCATGAGGATGAACGCGGCCACCCACGCGAACCAGTTGTCGAGCCACACCGCGAGGACGACAATGCCGATCGTCTGCACGTACAGCAGCGCGACGGCGAAGGCGTTGCGCACGTTCGGGATGCGGCGAAGTTGCTCCCGCAATTCGGGGGTTGCGCGGGCTGCGGCGGTGATGCGGTCGGTGGGGTGGAACTTCTCGAGCGCCGCCGGCTCGGGAAGCATCGTCGCGGTTACCGTCACGTGCCTATATTACACTTCTCCGACGGATGTCGAAAGATCGTAAGAGGGCCGACCTCGAGCGCCCCCTGGGCCCCCGGTCACTGATCGCCAGCCTGTTGTTGCGTTCGCAGCCGCCGCGCATGCGAGCCGGGCGTCTTGTGCAGTGGTGCCGCCTGTTCGGCGTCTCCGAGGGCGCGGCGCGGGTCGCGCTGAGCCGCATGGTCGACCGCGGAGAGCTGACGTCGTCGAGCGGGATGTACGAGCTCTCTGGACGCGTCGGTGGGCGCCGTCCCGCGCAGGACTGGGCCATCGATCCTCGAGGCGTCTCCCGATGGAACGGGCAGTGGCGGCTCGCGGCAGTGATCAGCACCACCCGGGCACCCGCGGAGCGGGGTGCGTTGCGCGACGCGATGCGACGCCTCCGGATGGCGGAGGTCCGCGAGGGCACATGGACGCGGCCCGACAACCTTCCACGCGCATCTGCGCCGGCCGACGCATGGGAGGTTGCCGACACGCAGTGCTCCTGGTGGACGGGCCGGCCCGACGACGATCCCGAGGTGCTCGCGGCCGAACTCTTCGACCCGGCCGGTTGGGCCGCGCGGGCGAACCGGCTGCGGACACAGCTCGAGCGCGTCACCGCGGGACTCGACGGTGCACGCGAGCGTCGCCTTGCGGACGCGTTCGTGGCCGGCGCCGCCGCCCTCGCGCACGTGCGCGCCGACCCGCTGTTCCCGGCACAGCTGGGGCCGAGCAGTGAGGCGGGCGACGCGCTCCGCACCGCCTACCGCGCATACGAGGCCGAGTTCTCGGGCGCGCTGCGGGCATGGTTCCGCGCGGACGCCTAGTCTCCGTTCGTGACGGTCACCGCTCCTCACGACCTGCTCGCCGACGCCGCGCGCGTCCTTCCCGACGTCGTCGATCTCCGGCGGCGGATCCACCGCAGCCCCGAGCTCGGCTTGCAGCTCCCCAACACGCAGGAACGCGTGCTCGAGGCCATCGACGGGCTCGGTCTCACCGTGCGCACCGGCGATGCCGTCACCTCGGTCATCGCCGATCTGTCGGGTGACCGCGAGGGCCCGACGGTGCTCCTGCGCGCCGATATGGACGCGCTGCCGATGCCGGAGGACACCGGCCTCGAATTCGCGAGCGAGATCGACGGTGCGATGCACGCATGCGGGCACGACGCGCACACCGCCATGCTCGTCGGCGCGGCACGACTGCTCGCCGACCGCCGCGCGTCATTGCCGGGAACCGTCCGCTTCATGTTCCAGCCGGGGGAGGAAGGCTTTCACGGCGCGCGCTACATGATCGACGAAGGCGCGCTGGCGGACGTCGGCGCGTCGTTCGCGCTGCACGTGTCCCCGAATCTGCCGTCGGGCACGATCTGGACCAGGGGCGGCCCGCTGATGGCGTCGGCCGACGAGCTCTACATCACCGTCACCGGCAAGGGCGGGCACGCGTCGACGCCGTACCTCGCGAATGATCCGATGCCGATCGCGGCTGAGATCGTGCAGGCGCTGCAGGTGCTGGTGACCAGACGGATCAACACGTTCGATCCGGTGGTCGTCACGATCACGCAGATGAACGCGGGTACGACGAACAACGTCATTCCCGAGACCGTCGAGATGGTTGGCACGTTGCGCGGCGTCTCCGAGGGCGGCCGCAAGCAGGCGACCGATGCGATGAGCCGACTCATCGAGGGCATTGCAGCCGCGCATGACATGCACGCCGAGTTGTACGTCAAGCGCGGCTATCCGGTGACCACCAATGACGACGAGAGCGCATCGTTCGCGCTGCGTGTCGCGGGAGAGTTGCTCGGTGCCGATGCCGCCGGCCGCATGCCGGCGCCGGTGATGGGTGCCGAGGACTTCTCGTACGTGTTGCAGCAAACGCCGGGCGCGATGTCGTTCCTCGGTGTGTGTCCGCCGGGTGAGAATCCGGCGCGAGCGCACTCCTGCCACTCGAACCGGATGATGCTCGACGAGGACGCGCTCCGTGCCGGCACCGCTATGTATGCGGCACTGGCGATCGAGTTCCTCTCGCAAAGCACCATCGACGACACGCGCTAACCTCGCTAATCCGCCAGGGCGGTTAGCTCAGCTGGTTAGAGCGCGTCGTTCACACCGACGAGGTCGGAGGTTCGAGTCCTCTACCGCCCACTCGGACGCGCACTAAGGTTTGGACCTCGTGACAAGTGCGTCGGTGGCGAGGGCGCCCGGTCCCAGCACGCGAGCCTCCGTCGTCGTGCTGCTCGTCGGCGTCGTCATCGTGGTCGTGGGTCTCGTCAAGGCCATCGCACCGTTGGTCGGCCCGCTTGCGTCGTCACCGTCGTTCGACACGCCGGGGGAGGCGCGGCTGCACCTGTCGAGTGGCAAGTACGTCGTCTACGAGCGCACCGGCGACAGCGGCTTCGGTCTGTCGGGCAATGACCGTACGACCCTCACGCCCGCGGCGGTGACGGTCACATCAGACAGCGGCGAACCGGTCGAGGTGCTGGACCGCAGCAACGTGACGGAACGCATCACGCGGAACGGTTCGGACTTCGTCGGCGCGGTGAGGTTCTCGGTGCCCTCCGCCGGCTACTACACCGTGCGCGTCCAAGCGACCGGGACCGGCCGTGTCATCGTCGCGCGTTCACTGATCGACACTGTGCGCTCCAGCATTCCGTGGTGGGGTGTCACCGTGCTCGGCGGTGGGACGGCGATCGCCGGGATCATCATGTGGATCGTCGGTGCGTCGCGTCGTAAACGGCAACGCCAGATGTACGCCTCTTCCATGCTCGCGGCTGCCGGCTGGTATCCCGATCCGGGGCAGGCCGGCCGCTTGCGGTACTGGGACGGCGCCACCTGGACCGAACACGTGCACTGACGCCGTTGGCGGAGTACCTCAGTCGGTGTGCGAGACGGTGGCGAAGTCGAGTCGCAGTGCGACGTCCGCCGGCGAGCCGTGCGCCGCCCAGCGAGCGATCTCGTCGTCCGCGGTCACGAGCACGATCTGCCGGCGCCGGGCGTGCGTGACGAGCCGGTCGTACGCACGGCGGCGTGCCTCGGGCCCGAGGGCGTCGAGCACGCAGTCGATGACCAGCGGCCGTACGTACGCGGTGTCGTCGAACTCGGCGAGGGCGCGGGCAATGAGGCGATCGGCGTGATCCGCGTCCAGCGCGCCGAGATTCGGCTTGCGAATCTTCTCGCGTTCCTTGGCGGTCCGCTCGTCGTCGGTGAGCGACTCGTTGCGGCGTGCTTCCTCCAACTCCATCGTCAGCTTGTGACAGCGTTGCTCGGCCATCGACACGACGGTCGCTGCTTCGCGAATCGCAACGTCGTATCTGGTGTCGCCGAAGCCGGTACCGACCATTGAGAGGTCTTCGTAGGACGACGCGCCGAACTCCCCGAGGAAGTCGTCGTAGCGGCCTCGCTTCGCCTGTGCTTCACGACGCGTGCGTCGCCGGCGCTCCCACTCGTCGACATGCACGGAGTATCGCCACTCGTTCAGGAGGCGGGACGCCTCGGCCAAGTCGACGGGGTCGACGCGTGGGGCAGCTTCATGTGCACGTACGAGTCGGACTTTTGCTTCGCCCAGCACGCGTTCCCAACGCCCCAACTCGTCAGCGATCTGTTGCGCGGCTGCGGCGCCGCCCGCCGGGACGGCCGGCAGTGTCGCGACCCGACGCGAGCTCGTGCAGCAACTCGACGCGCAGCGGTTCGCCGGCCGGAAGCGCGCGCAGCGCGCGTGGCAAGTCGTAGGTACGCGCCGGAGTGTTGTCGATCTCGAGCAGCGTGTCGGGCGGCGCGTGCACGCTCAGCAGCGACATCACCCAGTCTGCGAGCGTGGGACGCGTGTCGGCGAGCACCGTGAGCCGACGATGAAACCGAATCTCACCGTCGAACGCGCCGGGTCCTCCAGCAGCCACAAGCCGCAGCACACGAGGTGCGGCGGTGCGTCCGACGTCGGCCATCCGTGTTGTCCCCCGTTGAGCAATTCCCGACACGAAATCCGTTCGGTCCCTCAGCGTACCGCGGATGTCGGTTCGCGTTCCTCTCGAACCCTGTCAGGACGAGGGTCGTGAGGGTCGGGGGACCAGTGTTGTTGGTGAGGAAAAAGTTGCGGGCGATTTGGCCGATCGCGCCCCTCGGGTGGCTGCGGAGTCCGCATTTGGTGAAAATTGCCACGGAGCGTGCACAAATTGGACGCTCGGAGTATCCTGGTGCTACCAGCGCGAAAGCGACGGCCGGGATAAATAGGACGGGGCGCAGGGATGCAGGCTGGCGGGAACCGACCGGAGCACCGAGGCCCGGACGCGGCCACGCGTCTGCGGCTGTTGTCGCTCACGACGCCGGGCGGACCGTTCGAGTTCGGGGGCGGGCTGGCCTGCGTGCACACGCGGCCGGACTCGCGGAGCGCGGTCGCCGAGACGATCGCCCGGGCCGTGATCGGACCCCGCCCTGCCGACATCGACGGCACGCTCGACATCGCCGGGCGCTTCGTCGCGCTGCGAAGCCTGCCGGCGCCGCTGCTCAGCCCGAGCGCCGCATCCACCGTGGATCGTTCGATGCTCGACGAGCTGTGGCGTCGCGCGCGTGCGCAGTACCGCGCCGATCTCCAAGCCGCGCACTCCGCGCGCCGCCTCGAGCGACACCGCACGGAAGCGGCGATCGAACGAGCACACGACCGCGCCGAAAACTTCGCGGCTCGCATGGCAGCGATCGCGCCGGCACCGCCGCCGCCCGAGCCCGAACCCGAGCCCGAGCCCGAAGTCATCGTGACCGACGAAGTGACGCCGCGCCTCGAGACGCTGGTCGCCTGGCTCGGCGAGCTGCTCCCGGTGCCGTCTGCGGACGCGCTCGGCTTGGCGACTGCGTTCGAGGAACTCGCCGCCGCGCCGCCTCCGCCGCCGCCCGAGCCTCTCGACATCGATCTCCCCGCGCTCGAACAGCGAGTCGCCGAGGGGCGCGTGGCGGTCGCGCAGGCCGCGGGAGGCGTGCTGCCCGCCGCTCGGACCCTCATCGAGCAGTGCCATCGCGTGGTCGTCG
Organism: uncultured Actinomycetes bacterium; assembly: GCA_963837155.1. Classification (GTDB taxonomy): domain Bacteria; phylum Actinomycetota; class Acidimicrobiia; order IMCC26256; family PALSA-610; genus DASQHW01. The sequence continues at coordinate 1,584,568 of CAWIMB010000002.1, forward strand.
ACACCGAGCGCACGCTGTTCGAGGCGGATCGCAAGGAACGCCCCGACGTGCTGGCCCATTACCAAGAAGCGCTGGGCGCCGAGCGCGACGCGCTCGCCGAGGCCGGCGTTGATTCGTACGCGTCGTTCCTGCTCGCAATCGCGGCCGGTTCCGCGCCCGTCGACCTCGAAGCGCGCCTGCGCGCTCAGCTCGAGCTCGGGCAGGCCGAGGCCGCGCTTCGCCAAGCGCACGAAATGCTCGACGCGACGACCAAGGACGTGCCCGGCGAACAGGAGCTGGATCTTCGAGCACGTGCAGCGCAGGTCCTCGGCCGTTTCCCGGGCGTCGACCCCGCAGCCGAGCTCCGCGCCCATCGGGTCGAGCATCCCGATGCCGCCGACATCCGCTTTGCACTGCGACGCGAGCTCGATGCAATCGGTGTCGTGCCCGGTCCCGACCTCGTTGCGACCGCGATGGAAACCATCGCCACGCGCCTCGCAACACCCGCGCCCGCGCCAATCCCGCCGCCGCGACCGGAACCGGCGCCACCGGTTCTTCCCGTCGTCGACCCGGCCGACGAGGAAGAGCGACGCGTGCTCGAGGCGGAGATGCAGTCCTTGCTCGACGAACGTGGTGCGCACGACGCCGCGCTCGCCGCGATGGAGAACGAGCTCGAGAACCTCGACCGGCAGGGCGGCTTGCCGTTCTCGGAACAGCTCGACGCCGAGACGGTCACGCTCGCCGTTGCGACCATGCTCGACTGCTACCGCTCGGCCGAGCTGCTCGCCGGGCGGTTGCCGGTGGTGCTCGACGGCGCGTTCGACGATCTCGGTGTGCTCGGCTCGACGGTTGTGGCGAATCACCTCGCCGCGGTCGACGACGTGCAGGTGATCGTCGTGACAAGCGACGATGACGTGGCCGACGCGTTCTCGATCGTCGGTGCTGCCACCCGCGTGTGGCCGGTCGACGGCAATGGTGTGATGCAGTACGACGCACCGCCGATGTACGAGTGGGAACAGCAGGAAGCGTCCGCGCGCACCTCTCCTCTCGAGCCCGCGGCTCCGGTCGAGACGGTGGCGATCGTTCCGATGTGTGATCACCACTCGACCAAGGTCGCCGCCGCTTCGTGCGCCCAGTGCGCACGCGGCGCATGCGTCGACTGCCTGGTCTACATGCCGGCCGAAGCCGAGCTGTGGTGCGTGACGTGCGCGGAAGGCGCCCGCACACCCAAGGTGCCGTTGCTCGGCAATCGCGGCGCGTGATCTGCGACCGATAGCGTCGCCCGCGTGCGACACGAGTGCTACATCGAGCCGGGAACTGCGGCGGAGCTGAGCGCACGCCCGACCGACGCGAAGCTCGGGCTCGCCAAGCCAGACGCCGAGCTCGAGATGGCGAAGCTCACCGAGCGGCTCGCGGTGCTGCACAACCGCTTGTACGCGGAGCACGCGCGCTCGGTATTGCTCGTGCTGCAAGGTCTCGACGCGTCGGGCAAGGACGGCACGATCCGCCGGGTCTTCACCGGGCTGAACCCGCAGGGATGCCAGGTCGAGTCGTTCAAGGCGCCATCGCACCTCGAGCTCGACCACGACTACTTGTGGCGGATTCACAACGCGCTGCCGCGGCACGGCGAGATCGGCATCTTCAACCGGTCCCACTACGAAGACGTCACCACGGTCCAGATCCTCGGCATCATCGGTGACCGCGAACGGAAGCGGCGCTACGTCCAGATCAACAACTTCGAGCGGATGCTGCACGAAGAGGGCACGCGGATCATCAAAGTCTTCCTGCACGTCGGCAAGGACGAGCAGCGCGAGCGTCTTCAGCGCCGACTCGACGACCCCGAGCGACGCTGGAAATTCCGTCGCGAGGACCTCGACACGCGGGCGAAGTGGGATCAGTACGTGCGCCTGTATGACGCCGCGATCACGGCGACGTCGACCAAGTGGGCGCCCTGGTACATCGTGCCTGCCGACCACAAGTGGGTGTCGGGTCTGGCGGTCGGACGGTTCCTCCTCGACGCGCTCGAGGAGATGGACCCGCAGATCCCGAAACCCACCGAGGACCTCGACGGCCTGGTGGTCGACTAACTACCTTCGGCTGTATGCCGACACCCGAAATCGTCCGGTCAGTTGTCGACCAGTACGTCGCCGCCAACAACGCCAGTGATCGCGTGGCCGTCCTTGCGCTGTTCGCGCCCGACGCCGTGTGGCACGACCCCGTCGGTCAACCGCCCCACGTCGGCGTGGACGCCATCGGCGCGTTCTACGACCAGACCCGCACGATGGCCGATCGCATCGAAATGAAGCCCGCAGACATCATCGTGTGCGGCAACGAGGCTGCGATGGTGTTCGAGATCCACGTGACGATCGGCGACGGCGGCATGGTGATGGACGCGGTCGAGACATTCGAGATCAACGACGACGGCAAGATCATCGGTATGAAGGCGTACTGGGACATGACGCGCGCGCGTTCTCGCGCGTAGTTTGACCGTTTTGCGTCAGCGGGCTCGCGAGTACGCGACACCCCGACTTTGTCTCGGTGGTCCACTTCGGCCACAATGTATTGGCGATGAATGTCGAGTCCCGTGATTCCGTCTCGCTAAAGCCCGCCGAACTCGATGAGTTCGGTCAACTTCTCCTTGCCAACGGCTTACCAATCAGCGACGAAGAGCTCGATCGCCAGGTGGAAGCGTTCCCGCTTGCGGTCGTCGCCGTCCTCGACGGCGGGCTGCAAGGCGTCATGCTCGGGTCGCTCGAACGCATTGGCGGAACGCCGTCGATCCTGTGGGGACTCGGCGTCGCGCGCAAAGGCAAGAACGCGGCCAACACCCTCAAGGTGATGACGGGCGAGTTGACGCGCCGTGCCGCGATCTCCTTCCCGGACGAAGACGTGCTCGTCGCGACGCGCTTCGCGCAACCGAGCTGTTACGTGCTGCTCCAGAGCTACGCGAACGTCGTGCCGCGCCCGGGGTACACGGCGAATGGTGAGGATCGGGCGTGGGGACGACGTCTGGCCAAGCGCTACGGCGTGGAGCCGCACTTCGACGATCGTGCCTTCAAGGTCGCGGTGAAGGGACGCAAGCCGCCGTGCCTGCCGGTGCTGGACACCAGTCCGGTCAAGGCGTCGGGCGGGGCGAAGATCGCGTCGCTCGTCGGGACCCTGGATGCCACCCGGGGCCAGGCGATGATCGCGTTCGGGTGGGCCGTCGCCGAAGAGCTGGCGGCCGGCTCTTACGTCGCCGCTCGCTGACGGCTCGCGAGCGCGTCCTCGAGTTGCTCACGCAGCTCGTCCGGTGACGTGACGGGTTGTTTGCACGTGTAGTGCTCGCAGACGTACGCGGTCGGAACGCCGTCGCGCGCCTCGCGACCCTCGAGCAAGGGACTGAGATCGGACGACTGTCCGGTGAGTGTCACCGTTGCCGGCAACAGACGCCGATGAACCTCACGTTGGAGCGCACGCACGCGTGGATCGGTGGCGGCTCCGATGATCGCGACCTCGAGCGGGGGAGTGAGCACCCGCTCGCACGCCTCGAGCATGTGGGCGAACGCGGCCGGATGCGACGCCATCGGCCGGGCGAGCATCTCGGCGATGTCGATCGCAGGAGCCTCGTAGCGCGCGTCGCCGGTGAGCGCGGCGAGGCGGAGCAGCCCGTTCGCGGCGAGCGAGTTGGCCGACGGGGTCGCGTCGTCGAAGACGTCCTTGGGCCGAACGACGAGCGCTTCGGCATCGTGGCCCGTCGTGAAGAAGCCGCGACCGTCGGGATCGTGGAACAAGCGGAGCAGCTCGTCGGCGACGGTGCGCGCCTCGGCAAACCACGCGACGTCGTCGACCTCGGCCATGGTGAGGAGCGCCTCGAGCAACGCGGCGTAGTCCTCGGCGTACGCGAGGTACGGCGCTCGCCATGACCGCAGGAAGCGACCGTCGTCGCGCCGGAGTTGGCCGAGGAGGAAGCGAGCGTTCGTGCGCGCGGCTTCCATCCAGTCGTCGCGCTCGAACGCGGCGGCCGCCTCGGCGAGCCCACCGAGCATCAGCGCGTTCCACGCGAGCAGGATCTTGTCGTCGAGGCCGGGTCGCACCCGTTGCGCGTGTCGTTCGAGCAACTTCGCCTTCGCCCGTTCGACTGCGGTCGGCATCTCCGTCAAAGGGTCGACAACGTGCAAGATGTTGCCCCGGAAACCGGTATGAGGATCCACGAAGTTTCCCTGCTCGGTCACGCCGAAGTACCGGATGACGGCATCGGCGTCGTCGCCGCAGACCTCGCGGATCTCCTCGATCGACCAGCAGTAGAACTTTCCCTCGACGCCCTCGGAGTCCGCGTCCTCGGCCGAGAAGAACCCGCCCTCCTCGTGACGCAGGTCGCGCAGCACGTATTCGACGATGTCCTCGACGATCAGGCGGTACCGCGCCTCACCGGTCACGAGATAGCCGTGGAGATACGCACGGGTCAGCAGCGCGTTGTCGTAGAGCATCTTCTCGAAGTGGGGCACCAGCCAGAAGTCGTCAGTCGAGTATCGAGCGAAGCCGCCACCGAGCTGGTCGTGGATGCCGCCCGCGGCCATCCCGTCGAGCGTCGTCGTGATCATCTCGCGCGTCTCGTCGGCGCCGTTGCGGACATACACCCGGCACAAGAAGTCGATGGTCATCGCCTGCGGGAACTTCGGCGCCCGTCCGAAGCCGCCATAGCGTGGCTCGAACTGGGACTTCACGCCTGCGTAGGCCGCGGTGAGGAGCTCGGGCGTCAGCGTCGCGCGGGCCTCCGGACGCAACACGTCCTCGGCGATGGCAGCGGTCAGCTGCTCGCTCTGCTGCAGCACCTCCTCCCGCCGGTCACGCCAAGCCTCGGACACCGCCTCGCAGACGCGGCGGAACGACGCCATGCCGTGGCGCTCCTCGGAAGGGAAGTACGTGCCCGCGTAGAACGGCCGGCCGTCGGGCGTGCACCACACGCTCATTGGCCAGCCACCCCGCCCGGTCAGCGCTTGCACGGATTGCATATAGATCGCGTCGACGTCGGGCCGTTCCTCGCGATCGACCTTGACGTTCACGAACAACTCGTTCATGACCGCGGCAGTCGCCTCGTCTTCGAACGACTCGTGCGCCATCACGTGACACCAGTGGCAGGACGAATAACCGACGGACAGAAACACCGGGACGTCGCGCTCGGCGCGCGAGCGCGAAGGCCGCTTCGCTCCACGTCATCCACTCGACGGGATTGTCGGCGTGCTGGCGCAGGTAGGGGCTGGTCTCGTCGGCGAGTTTGTTGCTCACCTCAACCCTTGGGTCGACTCCACGCTCCGCTCCCTCCGGTCGCTGCGCTGTCGTCTCCGTCGACCGTACCCGCCTTTGCCGGTCGAGCGACGAGCGCCGCGAGACCCGCCCCGATCAGCGGGAGACCAATCGCGAGAAACAGCACGACCCCCCACGGCATGACGAATGGAATCGGGATCTCGGGATGACCGTGGTTGAAGGCGCGTGTGCCGCTTCGCACGATGAGCGACATAACGATGATGCTCGACCAGGCGACGACCGCCATCAGTACGCCGGCGTGCAGCGCCGCCGCGCCGCGAACCTGCGTGGGCGTCGCGCCGATCCGTTCGAGGCGCTGCACGTCGCGCCGGCGATCGAGAGTGTCGATCGCGAGCGTCGCGAGAAGTGCCGCGAGCGCAAGGAGTCCGCCGATGAGCGCCGCTGACCACCGCCATGACGCGCTGGTCGCCGACCACGGCTGGTCGCGCAGTGACCTGTGGAGTTCGCCGCCTCCGCCTCCGGGAGGCACGATCTGGCCGGTTGGCGCGGTGAACGTCAGCCGGGTGCCGCTCGGTGCGGACGCGTCTTTCACAATCGCCGCGAGCCGAAGGATGTCCGCGTTCGTGAGCGCCCGTGGCGCCTCGAGGAAGACGCTCTGCACATGCGTCTCGATTCCGGCCCGCAGCACGGTCTCGGCCGTCACCTCGTCGTAGACCGCGTTGTTGAATGACGCCGCCGGAAGCGGGGTGCCGTCATTGACTGCGTGGAGCAGCGTCTCTCGCGGTGGGAATCGCGTGTGCCCCTGCAGGTCGAACGACACACTGACCGGAGCGAGCGGCACGATTCCTGGTGCCGCGTAGATCGGCCCGCTCCCGTAGATCTTGTGAAGTCGAGGTTCCGCCACGACGACGGCGTGGCCGCAGTCGCGGCAGAACAAGGCGAACGTCTGCGCCTCGAGGTGGTGAAGCTCGATCACGTCGGCGCCGGGTACCGCCGAGGCGATCGCGGCCCGCACCTGCGGACTGAGCTCGGCGCGCGCCGCGTTCCGGTCGCCGCCGAAGAGCGGACTCTGTTCGAGCTCCAGTCGCACAAGCGCGACGTTGGGCGGCAGCACCGGCAACTGTGCCAGTCGCTCGTCGAGCAGCCGCTCCGTCTCGGGTCGAGCCTCGACGGACGCGCCGAGCACCGCCACCCCGGTCGCGACCACCACTGCCGCGGCAATCACCAAGCGAACGGTGCCGGGTGTGCGGTATCGGATCGCGATCGCACCCACGGGCTGGAACGGCCGGAGACGTGCGAGCACACGCACGAGACCCTCGGCGAGCGGGCCCGAGACCACGAGGCCGACGAGCGTGACGGAAGCCACGATCAACGCACCACCGAGTGCAAGTGTCCACCCGCTCTCGATGGAGGCGGCAACGGCGAAAGCCTGCGCCAACAACAGAGCGACGAGGAACACGCGAATGACGATGCTCAGCGATCGTTCGACGACGTTTCTCGTTGCGGACGCGCGTCTTTGGGCGCGGCGGGTCGGGAGACACGCGGCGACCGCAACAAGGCCGAGTTGCCCGAGGACGTAGGCGGGCTGCCAGTCCAGCGCGGTCGAGCCCGCAACGAGCACCGTCAGGCCGACCGTGGCGCCGACGAGCGTTGCCGTCCATCCGAGGAGCAGGGCTTCCATTGTTCCCGCCGCCCAGATCTCCGCACGGTTGGCGCCGGCGCGCGACCACGCCTGCACCTGCTCGAGTCTCTCGGGCCGAGGTGAGCGGCGCGCGACTGCGAGCACGACGAAGACCAAGGCACCACAGCCCCATGCCGCGGTCGGCGACGACAGCGCGAGCGCGGTCGCGCCCGCAATCGTGCCTGCGATCAGGAGCGTGCGAGCGTGCGACGCGCGCGCGAGGCGTGCTCCTTCGCGGGTTGCCAATGCGGCGGTGCTCATCGTTCGACCCCCTGTCGATCGATCTCGCTTCGTGTCCGCACGCCGTCGCGTAAGAACACGACTTCGTCGGCGAAACCGGCGAGGCGTGAGTCGTGCGTCGTCATCAGTACGCCCACGCCATCGCTTGCAAGATCCGCGAGCAGTTCCACGATTGCTCGGGCAGTCGCTGTATCGACCGATGCAGTTGGTTCATCGGCGACGATCAATCGGCGATCACCGACTACCGCACGGGCGATCGCGACACGCTGACGTTGCCCGCCACTGAGCTGGGCGGGGACGCGCGCCGCCAGCTCCGCGACCCCGCAGCGGTCCAGCGCCTTGCGGGCGGCGCCCCTGGCCTGGCGCGTCGACATGCCGTCGAGCTGGAGGGGAAGGGCGACGTTCTCCTCGGCCGTCAGCAATGGGTCAAGCTCGTCGCGCTGGAAAACGATCCCGATCTCCCGCCGGCGCAGCATCGCGCGCTGACCTGCGCTCGCGTGTGAGATGTCGAGGCTGTCGAGGTGCACGGTGCCACTCGTTGGCCTCTCGACCGCCGCCGCGATCAGCGCGAGCGTCGTCTTGCCCGAGCCGCTCGGGCCCATCACCGCGACGAACGCTCCGTCTCCTACGACGAGATCGAGGGAGTTCAGCGCGGTCAGCTCGCTCGGTCCGTCCCGGTACATCTTCGTGACACCCTGTAGCCGCAGCATCAGCGGCCCCCCCTCAACTCCGCTTCACACAAATCGAGCCATCGCAGCTCCGCGTCGATGAACGCCAGCTCGGCTTCGAGCACGAGGCGCTCGGTGCGCGTCAGCTGCTGCGAACGGGCGTGTCGACGCGCCGTTTGCACGGTCTCCAGCAGCGCGGCGCGCTGCGCGTCGAGCACGTCGATCGGGTCGACGCCCGGTATTTCGGTCGCGAGCAGCACCTTGGCGGCGACGCTGGAGCGTCCGGCAGTCGGCATATCGCCGACATCGAGGAGAAGCTCTCGGGCACTGGCGCGCCCGGCTTTCGTCACTCGGTATGTGATTCGGCGCTCGTCTCCGCCTTCCTCACGTTCGACCAAGCCGTCGCGCTGCAACCGCTCGAGGGTTTGGTAGATCTGGCCGACGTTCACCGGTCCGTTGCGCGTGAAGCGCTCGTAGTCGAGCTTCAGCTGGTAGCCGTGCGCCGGCCGACGTGCGAGCAGCGCCAAAAGCGCGTCACGAACCCGCATTGGGCCCGCACTCCGCCGTGCATGTCATGTATGCATGTTAAGTATGTAGTCGCCGCCCGTCAAGCCCCCAGCCGTTGCATCGCGGCGTCGACCGGTGCGAAGGCGGCGGCGACGTTCGCCTCGAGAGCGCCGGGCCGGCCAGTCGCGTAGGCGTCGTCCGCCGCCGCCCACAGCTCCGCTTCGACCGGTGCGAGCGTGGCGCGGACTTCTTCGAATGCGTCCGGATCGGTTTCCACGCGATCGCGGAGCCGCGCGAAGCGGTGCCACTGCTTCTCGTCGGCCAGCTCGGGGACGGCCGCGGGCGGGAACATCGGGACGTACACGCTCACGCACGGATTGCCGAGGCACGCCCAGACACGCGTCGGGCCGCCGTCGGCGCGCAGATCGACGATCATCGACGCCGTCGTCTGCGCGTGGAAGTCGGGCCGGTGCAGGCAGACCGAGAAGCCGCTCCCGTTCGCGTCGGTGTGGTCGCGCATGGTCGCGGCGAGATCGCGAGCGTTGACGACCGGACCGCGAGCCACGCACGCACGTGTGACGGCGAGGCGGTGATCGGCCCGCACGGTTGGCACTTGGGAGAGCCGGCGCGCGTCGAAGTCGGTCCCGGACGCGATGTCGGGTGAGGAGCGCGTCCAATCCGTCGTCAGGCTGATCCGGTTCGAGATCGACGTGCCGTCGCCGGCGGGCTTCGCAACCCAGGTGCGGTTGCTGGTCTCGATGACCCAGCCGCCGTGTGCATCGGCGAGGAGGAACGAGGAGAAGTAGGGCTCGTCGTCGTGCGGCTCGCCGGAGCCGCCCTGCCCGTGCCGCTCGATCAGCGACGTGCACAGCTCGAGCGCAGCATCGGCGGTGCGCGCCCGCTCGAGCACGAGCCGCACGACATCCATCCCGAGCAACGCGGGCGCAAGTGTGCGTGGAGTGTCGGTGGTGAAGATCTTCTCGTTCCCGATCGCGACGCCGTACTCGTTGACGCCGTGCTCGCAGCCCCAGAGCCACGTCGGCCGCGAGCCGAGGAATGCGTTCGCATCGGCGTCGGCGAGCGTGAGGTATTGCGTCTCCAACGTCGCGGCGGCGGCTCGGGGTGGGTGCCACTCGAGGACTTGCACCTCGGCCGGATGGCGGTCGGAGTTCTTCGCGAACCACATGCCGCTTCCATGCCGGACGCAGAGGGTGTCGCACACGGTGGGCTCAGAGGCTCAGAGGCTCAGAGCGCGAGCTCACGCGCGAGGGCAGCCGGCGTGAGCGGCGTGCCGGTGGCGCGTTCGATCAAGCGGTCCCAGCGGAGCGATGCACCCGGCGCGAAGACGCGCTCGGCAAGGAACACGCCCGCGTCCTTGCGATTCACGAGGCTTCCGACGGTCGCGGACAGCTGCGAGGCGATCAGCTCCCCGAAGAGGTAGTTGTGGTAGTAGACGGGCGCGACCGTCACGTGGATCTTGGCCGCCCAGTCGGGCGCGTACCGCCCATCGGGCCGGCGCACGAGCTGGAAGCGTTCGACGAGGTCCCACCAGTGTTTGTCGTGCGGGCCGTCGGGATTCGCGTAGAGGCCGCGCTCGAAGTGCGTCATCACCAGGACCCAGCGGGCGAAGATCAAGAGTGCGGCGCGGCGTCCGGCCCGCAATCGCGGCGCGAGCTCCTCGATGGTCGTCTCCGGGAGCTGCGCGACCTCGCGGAGCCACTCGGGCTCGTGCACCATGCGACCGCAGCGCATCGCGATGCCTTCAGTGAGGCACAGGTGCATGGTCCGGAGCAGCCAGGGGAGCTCCCGGTCGACACCTTCGAAGTACACCGCGTGACCGAACTCGTGCAGCATCGTCTCCGCCCAGCGCGCGCCCGGCACGTTGTTGCTGAGCACTCGCACGTCGCCGGCGCGGTCCAGGTCGACGCAAAACGCGTGTTGGTTCTTCCGGTCGCGCGGCACGAGGTCGCTCCGGGCGAGCACGTCGCGCACATCGAGTCCCATGCCGTCGAACGTCCGAACGGTGAGCTCGTCCAGGCTCGCGCCTCGCAGATACGGGTCGAGGTCGACGCCGGCGGCCTGCGGCACGTCCTGGAAGAACGGATCGTCGTAGTGCCACGCGCGGAGCTCGTCGGTGGACACGCCGAACCGGGCGGCGAGCACCTCGTCGAGCTCGCCTTTCATCACGCGGAACGGCTCGCGTGTGATGGCGTCGACCTCGTCGAGGGTTGCGAACAGTCGTCGCTCGTCGTACTCGGTCGTGGCGAGTGCCATCGCGAAGTGATCGCGGTAGCCGAGTTGGCGGGCCGCGTCGTTGCGGAGCCGGGCGAGCTGGCGCACATCCGACGCGATCTCGGCACCGACGGTCTTCGACGCTTCCCATGCGGCTTTCCGATGCGCGGTGTCGTCGCTCGTTCGCAGCACCGCGAGGATCGCGTTGTCATCGGCCGGCTGTCCGTCGATCGTGCCTCGGTGCCGGGCGAAGCGCGACTCGATCGAAGACTGTGCCTCGATGATGCGGCGTCGCAGCTCCGGCTCCACCTGGTGCGGAATGTGCGCCTGCTCGAGCACGGCGAGGGCGCGGGCGGTGGCCTCGTCGACATCTTCCGCCGCGCGGCGGCGCGGATTGCGGCGAACGTCTCGGCGTCCGCGAGCGCGTCGGAGACCGCGACGTCAGCTTCGGCGCGCTGGCGTTGCGTCTCCTCCGACGCCTCGACGTTCGCATTCCACCATGCTCGATTCGCTGCGGTCTCGAGTGGTTGCAGGCGAGCGTCGCATGCCTCGACGAGCGCGTCGGGCGTCACGCGGCCGGACATTATCCGTCTCCCGGGATCCGCGCCCGCTGTCCGTTGTCAGCTTCTCAGCGGAACCAGATGCGCTGGTAATCGCGACTCATGGGATGCAGGAGCAGCGCGACGAGCGCGGCGTCGAACATGAACGACACCAACGGACCGAACGCGGTGAACGTCGTGGAGCCGAAGAGCGCAAGGAGCGCAAGTACCTGGGCGACCGCGGCTGCGACGGCAAGCCCATAGCCCCACTTCTTCTCGTTCGCGATGCCGTAGCCGCCGGCCGCGAGGCCGACGATGATGAACAACGCCACGATCAAAGATCGCGAGGCGACACCGAAGAGAAGCCCCATGACGGCCTCGATGTAACACAAGATCACGGCCGATTGGAGGGTCTGAGGCTGATGCGGGTTGAACCACCGGTGCTCGTTCACGGCGTCATTCTCGCGGATCTTTCGGTGCGTGTCGGACCCCGGTCGGATCGGGCTCGCAGCTGACCACACGCGGCGTCGATACTCACGCCGCGATTGCGACGAACGCTCGCCTCGACACCCCGCTCACGCAGGCGGCGCGCGAATGCCTCGATGCGCTCGCGACCGGCCGCCCGGCCGCCGTAGCCGGTCGTCGCGTTGAGGGGGATCAGGTTCACATGCGCTCCGCCCCGCATGCCGGCGAGGCGCGCCGCGAGCAGGTCGGCCTGGTCAGGGTCGTCGTTCACCCCGTCGATGCACGCGTACTCGAAGGTGACCCGGCGCCCTTTCCGATCTGCGTACGCGCGTGCCGCGTCCAGCACGTCGGCAATCGGGTACCGGCGGTTCAGCGGTACGAGCTGCTCCCGGAGCGCGTCATCGGGCGCGTGGAGTGACACCGCGAGCGTGACCGGGAGGTCGAATGCGGTCAGCCGTTCCATCCCCGGGACGACGCCCACCGTCGAGACCGTGAGGTGGCGGGCCGAGAGGCCGACGTCCTCGTGCAACCGGGTGCAGGCGTCGAGCACGGCGTCGACGTTGGCAAGCGGCTCGCCCATGCCCATGAACACGACGTTCGAGACCCGTTGCGGCGACGCATGCTGGGCCCGGAGCACCTGCTCGAGGATCTCGCCCACGTCGAGGTGGCGCTCGAAGCCGGCTTGGCCGGTGGCACAAAACGTACAGCCCATCGCACACCCGGCTTGCGACGACACGCATACGGTCGCCCGCTCCGGATAGCGCATCAGCACGGTCTCCACCTGCGCGCCGTCGGCCGCGCGCCACAACCACTTCGTCGTCGTTCCCCGATCGCTGTGCTGCAGGGTCTCGACCTCGAACGCGAGCGGCAGATCGTCAGCGAGCCGGGTGCGCAGGGCGAGCGGGACGTTGGTGAGCAGCTCGAGCGGGCGGCGCTGCGTGTACAGCCCTTCGTGCAGCTGACGGGCGCGGTAGCCGGGCTCGCCGAGGCCGGCCAGCAGCCGGCCCAGCTCGGCGCGAGATGCCGCGTATCGGGACGTCACGTGCCGCTTACCTCGCATTCGTAGGCCCGGTCGGTGCGGTGCACGGTGAACCCGAGCGACTCGTACAGATGAAGCGCGCCGGTGTTGTCGGCGGCGCAGAACAGTGAGCCGGTGTCGACGCCGCGGTGGTGCACGGCGTCGAGCCCGGCGATAGCGAGGGCGCGCCCGAGGCCGGTGCCCTGCATGCGCGGGTCGACACCGATCACGAAGATCTCGCCGAGGCGGGGGTCGCGGCCGTGCGCATCGTGCATCTTCATCCAGTTGAAGCCGGCGAGCCCCTCGCCGTCGAACGCGAGGAGGAACAGCGTCGGATCGAACCACGGTTCGGCCATGCGCCGCGCGAGCGTCTCTGCGACCCAGCCACCCTGCTCGGCGTGGTTCGCGAACGCCCTGTTGTTGACGTCGAGCCACGCTTGTTCGTCTCGGCCCGGTTCGAAGGGCCGCACGTCGACGCCCGGCGGCCACTTCGGTTGTTCGGCGAGTGGCAGCGGCACGCGCATCTCGTACAGGTCGCGGGCCGGGTGCAGACCGAGAGCGACCAGCTCGCGGTCGTCGTTGGGTTGGGCGCCGAGCAGCCACAGCACCACGCGTCCGCCGCCGTGCGCGGCTGCGTGCGCGAGCGCGGCCTCGAGCACCGATCGCCGGGCCGGCGTGTCGCGCGCGCTCGGAGCGACGGTGACGCCGAGCGCCCAATGCTGCGGCGAGAAGTTGTCGCTGCGCGGCGACATGCGCGTACGCGACGTCGTCGACGAAGAAGCCCGCGGCATCGGGGTGAACGCCGTCGAGATCACGCCACACCGCTTCGCCGAGCGACGGGTGGCCGTCAATCGCTTGCGCCGCATCCTCGATGCGCGCGACACGGTCGCGAATCGCGGCGAACTGGTCGGGAGCGACCGCGGACACGGGCGGGGACGTCACACCGAGGAGGGTACCGTGGCGCCATGGCCCGTCCCCGTGGCGCGAAGGCGCGCGCTACTGCCGTCGTCGCGCTGTTGAAGGAGCTGTATCTCGTCGCGCGCTGCGCGCTCGTGCATTCCAACGCGTACGAGTTGCTCGTCGCGACGATCCTGTCGGCGCAGACCACCGACGAACGCGTCAACATGGTGACGCCCGCGCTGTTCGCGAAGTACCCGACGCCGGCCGATCTCGCGAACGCCGATCCGGCCGAGCTCGAGACGATCATTCAATCGACGGGTTTCTTCCGGTCGAAGGCGAAGAACCTCATCGGGATGGCGCAGGGGGTGGAGTCGCGCTTCGGCGGGAAGATCCCCGTCGATATCGCCGACTTCGTCACGCTGCCCGGGGTCGGTCGCAAGACGGCCAACGTCGTGCGCTCGGTCTGGTACCACGAGCCCGGGCTCCCGGTCGACACGCACGTCACCCGTCTCGCCGCGCGACTCAAGCTGACCAACGAGACCGACCCCGTGAAGATCGAACGCGACCTCGGCGCGATCGTGCCGCCCGAGGAGTGGGGCGACCTCTCGTTGCGGCTCATCGAACACGGCCGCAAGGTCTGCGACGCCCGCCGCCCCCGTTGCGGCGAGTGCGTGCTCGCCGGCATCTGCCCCTCTGCGGGCAAGGTCCCGTAGCGCGAAGCGTCGTCAGTCGGGGAGTTGGTCGAGGAGGACGGACGCGCGGTCGAGCGAGCGGCGGGCGCTGGCGAGCGCCCGTTCGGTCGAGAACAGCTCGCTCGCCACCGCCGAGTCCGGCGATTGGCCGTAGCGCTCGGCGAGATCGGTCACCCGGCGGGAGAGCTCGTCGACCTGGGTCTGGATGCTCGACAGCGTCGCGAGGTCGCTGGACGTGCTCACGGCCAGGGAGTGTGCCACAGGCTGCGGCGGCCGAATCGGGCGGGCGCTCCACTGGTCGGCCAGTACCGTTGGGCCCGATGTTGACCAGTGTCGACCTCCGCGGCATTCCCGGCGATCTGCGCGCCGCGCTCGCGCCCGGCCGCCGCTGCTGACGACGCGGTCGGCCCGGCGGTCACCGAGATCATCGCCGCGGTACGGGCGCGCGGCGACGCCGCGCTCCGGGAGCTGACCGCCCGCTTCGATGGCGTCGAGCTCGACATGTTCGAAGTCCCGAGCGAGCGGCTCACCGAAGCGCTGGCGAGGGTATCGCCCCAGCTGCGGGCCGCGCTCGAGCTCGCCCGGGACCAGATCGTCGCCTGGCACGAGGCGCAGCGGGAGAAGGAAGCGCGCCACGAGCGGCTCGGGATCGAAGTGCACGAGCGCGTCATCGCTGTCGATCGGGCCGGGTGCTACGTGCCCGGCGGGCGCGCCCGCTACCCGTCGTCGGTCCTCATGACCGCGCTCACCGCCCGCGTCGCGGGCGTGCCCGAGGTGGTGCTGTGCGTCCCGCCCGGTCCCGACGGAACGGTCGCGGACTCGATCCTCGCCGCGGCCGAACTCGCCGGAGTCGACGAGGTGTACCGGGTCGGCGGTGCCCAGGCGATCGCCGCCCTCGCGTACGGCACCGAAACGATGCGCCCGGTCGACGTGATCGTCGGTCCGGGGAACGTGTACGTCGCCGAGGCCAAACGCCAGGTCGTCGGCGTTGTCGGCATCGACGGCCTGGCCGGACCCTCGGAGGTCGCAATCGTCGCCGACGACACCGTCGACCCCATGTGGGTGGCCGCCGACCTCCTCGCGCAGGCCGAGCACGGTCCGGGTGGCGCGGTCGCGGTCATCGTGTGGGACGAAGCAGTGGCGGAGCGCGTGGAGCTCGCACTCGAAACGCTGTTGCTGACCGCGAGCAGACGCGACGAAGCGGCATCGACACTGGACGCCGGCGGTCGCATCATCGTCGTCGAGGACGCGCCGCGCGCGATTGACGCCGCCAATGCCATCGCACCCGAGCATCTCGAGCTGATGTGCGCCGACGCTTCGTTGTTGGTGCCGCTGGTCCGTAACGCGGGCGCGGTCTTCGTCGGCACGTACACGCCCGCGGTTCTCGGCGACTACGTCGCGGGCACCAATCACGTCCTTCCGACTGGCGGCACGGCCCGCTTCGCGAGCGCGCTGCGCGTCTCGGACTTCCAAAAGCACGTCCACGTCGTACACGCCGACGCGAACGCGTTGTCGCGAGTCGGTGATGCGACGCGCGTCATCGCCGAGGAAGAGGGGTTGTCAGCCCACGCGGACGCGATCCGCCTCCGGCAGGAATCCTCGTGACGGCTCGAAGAGCCTCGCGGCCGCTGCCGCGTGACGATCTGCAAGGCCTCGAGGGATACCACTCGCCGCAGGCCGACGTCGACGTGCGGCTCAACACCAACGAGAGCCCCTATCCGCCGCCGCCAGGCTTCGTGGAGCGCTGGCTCGACGCCATGCGCGATGTCGGCTGGAACCGGTATCCCGACCGCGGCGCCACCGAATTGCGCGCCGCGCTCGGCCGCTTCCTCGACCAGCCGCCCGCCCGTTTGCTGTGCGGCAATGGGAGCAACGAGATCCTGCAGACCCTGCTGCTCGCGTACGGCGGTCCGGGCCGGCGCGCGTTGATGTTCGAGCCGACCTACGCGCTGCACGCGCAGATCGCCCGCGGTACCGGCACGGAGATCGTCGCGGGTGAGCGCGGTCCCGACTACGCGATCGATCCCGATGATGCGGTCGCACTGATCGCACGCACCGAACCTTCCGTCGTGTTCGTCTGCAGCCCCAACAACCCGACCGGCACGGTCGAACCCCGCGCAACCGTCGAGCGGCTCGTTGCTGCCGCCGACGAGCACGGTGCGTTGCTCGTGGTCGACGAGGCGTACGGCGAGTTCTCTGCGTGGAGCGCGATCGAGCTCGTCGACGAGTCACGATCGCTCGTCGTCGTACGCACATACTCGAAGGTGTGGTCGCTGGCCGCGGTACGGCTCGGCTTTGCGGTCGCACCGACATGGATGGTTGCGGAGCTCGAAAAGGTGCTGCTCCCGTACAACCTCTCGGTGCCGACCCAGCTCGCGGGCACGATCGCTCTGGACTTCCGTGCCGAGATGGAACAGCGCGTCGCGTCACTTGTCGAGGAACGCGGCCGCGTGTTCGCGGCGCTGGCAGAGACCGACGGGATCGACGTGTGCCCGTCGGGCGCGAACTTCCTGCTGTTCCGGGTCGACGGCGATGCCCATGCCCTCTGGAAACGGCTCCTGACCCACGACGTGCTGGTGCGAGACTTCTCGTCGTGGCCCCGGGTCGAGGGTTGTCTGCGCGTCACGATCGGCACGCCGGCCGAGAACGACGCATTCCTCGCTGCGCTCCAGGAGGAGCTGACGTGACTGCGAACAAGCGACAAGCGAACCAACGCAGGGAGACCAAGGAGACGACGGTCGCGGTCGCGCTCGTCGTCGACGGCGACGGCGCGGTCAAGGCGGATACGGGCATCCCGTTCTTCGACCACATGCTCGAGCAGCTCGGCAAGCACGCCGGCTTCGACCTCGTCGTCGACGCCAAGGGCGACCTCGCCGTCGACCTGCACCACACGGTCGAAGATGTCGGTATCGTGCTGGGTGGCGTGCTGCGTGAGGCGCTCGGCGACAAGCGGGGCGTGCGCCGGTTCGCCAACGCGCTCGTACCGCTGGACGAAGCGCTCGTGCAGGTTGCGGTCGAC
Organism: uncultured Actinomycetes bacterium; assembly: GCA_963837155.1. Classification (GTDB taxonomy): domain Bacteria; phylum Actinomycetota; class Acidimicrobiia; order IMCC26256; family PALSA-610; genus DASQHW01. The sequence goes on from CAWIMB010000002.1 coordinate 1,601,755, forward strand.
CTGTCGGGTCGACCGTTCCTCGTGTACGACGTCGATCCGATCTCGGAATGGATCGGAACCTTCGACCCGCAGCTCGCCGAAGAGTTCTGGAAGGGCTTCGTGGACGGCGCCCGACTCACGCTGCACGTGCGCAGCGTGTCCGGCAAGAACGGCCACCACGTGATCGAGGCGTCGTTCAAGGGTGTCGCACGCGCGTTCCGCGACGCGGTGAAGATCGAAGGCGGCAATGTCCCCTCGACGAAGGGCACGCTGTCGTCGTGACGCGCATCGCGGTCGTCGACTACGGGATCGGAAACCTGCGCTCGGCGGAGAAGGCGTTGCAACACCTCGGCGCCGATGCCCGGCTCACCGGCGATCCCACCGAGATCGGCGGAGCGCGCGCCGTTGTACTCCCTGGCGTGGGCGCGTTCGGCGCGTGCATGCGTGCCCTCCGAGGAAGTGGGCTCGAAGGCGTCTGCAAAGAAGCGGCGACCGACGGCCGGCCGTTCCTCGGCGTCTGCGTCGGGATGCAAATGCTGTTCGACGGCAGCGAGGAAACACCGGACGTCACCGGGCTCGGCATCGTGCCCGGGCGCGTGACGCGCTTGCCCGACACCGTGCGTCTCCCGCAGATGGGCTGGAACACGCTCGACATCGCGCCGGGGTCGAAGTGCTGCGCGCACTTGCCCGATCCCGCGTGGCTGTACTTCGTGCACTCGTTCGCGCCCGAACCCACGGACGACGCCGTTGTAACTGCGTGGTGTGACTACGGCCGCCGGTTCGCGGCCGTCATCGAGCACGGACCGCTTTGGGCCACGCAGTTCCACCCGGAGAAGTCGGGCGACGTAGGGATGCGGCTGCTCCAAAACTTCATCGAGCAGTGATGGACCTCTATCCCGCGATTGATGTGCGCAACGGCAAGGTCGTGCAGCTGCAGCAAGGCGACTACGACCGGGAAACCGTCTACAACAACGATCCGATCGCGGATCGCGCGCGACTTCGACGCCGCGGGCGCGGCCTGGATCCACGTTGTCGATCTCGACGCCGCACGGCACGGCGGCAATCCGAACATCGAAGCGGTTGCCGCGATCTGCGCCGCCGTCACCGCGAAAGTGCAAACCGGTGGTGGTGTCCGTTCGCTCGAGGAAGCGCTCGCCGCGTTTCCAAGCGGGCGTCTCGCGAGTGGTGATTGGCAGCGCGGCAGTCGAACGGCCCGAGCTCGTCGACGAGCTCGCGGCGTCACACCCGGACCGAATCGCGGTGGGCCTCGATCGCGCGCGGACGAGACGTGGCGATTCACGGGTGGGCCGAGTCCACCGGCGCCGATCTGGTCACACTGGCGAAGCGCTTCGACCGTCCTGGCGTCGGTGCGCTCGTGGTGACCGACATCGGTCGCGACGGCATGATGGGCGGACCCGGCATCGACCAGCTCCGGCCCGTACTCGGCGCGGTCGACACGCCTGTGATCGCGAGCGGCGGCGTGTCGAGTGCGGATGATCTGCGCCGACTCGCGCGGCTCGAAGTCGATGGTCGGCGCCTCACTGGCGCGATCGCGGGCACGTCGATCTACGAGGGGCGGTTCACTGTCGAGGAGGGAATTGCCGCGTGCTCGCTGTCCGTGTGATCCCGTGCCTCGATGTCGACGCAGGACGGGTCGTGAAGGGCGTGAACTTCGTCGGCATCCGCGACGCCGGCGATCCCGTCGAGCTGGCCGCGCGCTACGACGCCGAGGGCGCCGACGAGCTCGTGTTCCTCGACATCACCGCGTCCAGCGACGAGCGCGACACGATGGTGCACGTCGTCGAGCGCGTCGCCGATCAGGTGTTCATCCCGTTCACCGTCGGTGGTGGCGTGCGCAGCGTCGACGACGCCAGACGCCTGCTGCGCGCGGGGGCCGACAAGGTGTCGTTCAATACGGCCGCAGTCAACGACCCGCGACTCATCCGCAGAGGTGCGCTCGAGTACGGCGCGCAGTGCATCGTCGTCGCGATCGACGCGCGCCGACGCGCACCAGACGGGAGGGGCGGGTGGGAAATCGTCACGCACGGCGGGCGCACGCCAACCGGCATCGACGCGCTCGCGTGGGCCGAGCGGGTGTGCGCGCTCGGCGCCGGCGAGATCCTGATCACCTCGATGGATCGCGACGGCACGAAGGCCGGCTACGACATCGAGCTGCTCCAGGCGATGGGCGCGACCGTCGACGTGCCGGTGATCGCGAGCGGCGGTGTCGGCACGCTCGAGCACCTGTACGAAGGCGTGGCTGCGGGCGGCACGAGCGCGGTGCTCGCGGCGTCGATCTTCCACTTCGGCCAACACTCGGTCCGGGAGGCGAAGGCGTATCTCGCCGACCGGGGCCTGGTCACGAGGCCCTGACCGGGACCGACCCCGGATCGTTCCCGCGGTCCTGAGCGGCGGCTACCCTGCTCGATACCAAGTGCCGGGCTTGGGCCGGGCACGCGTGCAGGAGGTGCCATGGCCGAGACGCACCACTTGGCGGGCGGAGGAAGGCCCGGAGTCGACGGAGTCGACGACCACTTCTTCCGCCGGTACCGAGAGCTCCTCGACGCAGAGGACAATGCGTTCGACGAACTCGAGCACGCCTACGAGGACGGGGACCGCGCCACCTTCGAGATCGATCTCGTTGCGTGGCGCTCGGCAATTTTGCGCCGAGAATCCTTCCTCGAGAACCACGGCCTCTCGGCCAACGCGTTACCGGTCTAACTCCCGACCGGCAAGCTCACCGACGAACCGGGTCGTCAGGTCGACGACCCGGTCGGTGCGGCCCACGAAGAAATGGCTCGCGCCCGGAACGATGTCGACGCGCGTGTGTTTCCAGCCCGCGACGTCGGCTTCGACTTCGGCCGGAACGCGGAACTCGTCGTGGGCCGCGAGCACGAGCAGCTTCGGGCGCTCGTCGGCACCGATCTTCTCGTAGTCGGCGGGGGAGCGGAACCGCAGCGGCGGCGCGATCCCGACCCATGCGGCAACCCGTGGGTCGTCGATCATGAGCGCCATGTCCGCGCCGAACGACCAGCCGACGAGGACGAGCGGTGCCCGCGGTTGTACTTCCACAGCGGCGTCGATCGCGGCGAGCACGTCGCGCGGCTCCTCGCGGCCCTCGCCATAGGTGCCGTCGCTGCCTTCGACGCCCCGGAAGTTGAACCGGAGGCACACGATGCCATGGCGCGGCAGCCCCTCGAACAACGCCGAGGTCACAAGGCTGCGCATCGTCCCGCCGTACTGCGGGTGCGGGTGGCACAGAACGGCGGTCGCCCGGACATCGTCGGGGGTCGACCACTCCGCCTCGAGCGCGAGCCCGTCGTCGGTGTGCAGTTTGGTGATCATGTGTCCACGCCAACCGCGTTGCACACGAACGCGAGCACGATCGCTTCTTCCTTCCACGCGTGGTACCGACCGGAGGGCCCGGCGTGGCCCACGCCCATCTCGGTGCGAAGCACGATCGGCTTTCCCGATGTCGACTGCGTACGCAGCTTCGCGACCCATTTCGCCGGTTCCCAGTACTGCACGCGTGGATCGTTCAAGCCGGTCGTGACGAGCATCGCCGGGTACGCCTGGGCGCGCACGTTGTCGTAGGGCGAGTACGCCTTCATCCGTGCGTACGCGTCCGGCTCACGCGGATCGCCCCACTCCTCCCACTCGGTGATCGTCAATGGCAGCGACGGATCGAGCATGGTCGTCACGACGTCGACGAACGGCACCTCGGCGACGACAGCCGCGAACAAATCCGGTCGCATGTTGGTGACCGCGCCCATCAGCAGTCCGCCCGCGCTGCCGCCACGCGCCGCGAGACGCGCGGGCGACGTGTACTTCCGCGCGACCAGATGCTCGGCGCAGGCGATGAAGTCCGTAAACGTATTCGGCTTGTGTTCCAACCTTCCTTGCTCGTACCAGGCACGACCCATCTCACCGCCGCCGCGCACGTGCGCGATCGCGAACACGAAACCGCGGTCGAGGAGCGAAAGCCGGGAGGCGCGAAACGCCGGGTCGGTGGAGTGTTCGTAGGAGCCGTAGCCGTAGAGCACGGCTGGCGCCGAACCGTCGAGCGGCGTCTCCTTGCGGTGCACGATCGAGATCGGGATGCGTGTCCCGTCGCTCGCGGTCGCCCACTCCCGCGCCGAGGTGTACAGCGATGCGTCGTAGCCGCCGAGCACCGGCTGGGTCTTGACGATCGCGCCCTTGCGCGCCTCCATGTCGAAGTCGATGTCGGTCGAAGGCGCGACCAGCGAGGTATATCCGTAGCGGACGGATCGGCTGTCGTACTCCTCGTTCGGGCCGACCCACGCGGTGTACACGGGATCGGGGAACTCGATCTGGTAGAGGTCGCCGTCCTCGACGCGCATCACCGACAGGCGGTCGAGTCCCTCGGCGCGCTCACTCAGCACAATGTGCTCAGCGAACGCGGTGACCGCGTCGAGCTTCACGTCTTCGCGGTGCGGGACGAGCGGCGTCCAGTATTGGCGGGCGGGGTCGACGCACGGTGCCGTGACCAGCTCGAAGTTGCGTGCATTGCCGCTTTGATTGGTGACGATCAAGAAGCGATCGCCGCGTTCCTCGCTCCAGTGGTGCTCGACGCTGTACTCATGTCCCGCCTCGCGGGGCGCGATCAGGCGCGGCGGTACCTCCGGGGTTTCGACAGGAACGAACCACGCTTCGGACGTCGTCTTCGACGCGGTTTCGATCAGCACGAAGCGTCCGCTCCTCGTCCGCTCCATCCCGAGAAAGAAGCGTTCGTCTTCTTCCTGGAAGACGCGCACGTCGTCGCTCGCCGGTGTTCCCAACGTGTGGCGCCACACCTCGTGCGGGCGCATCGCCTCGTCCGGCCGGATGTAGAAGCACGTGCGCGCGTCGTCCGCCCACGCGAGACCGTACGTGACGTCCTCGACGACATCGGGAAGGTCGGCGCCGGTCGTGAGATCGCGGAAGCGCAACGTGTAGCGCTCGCCGCCGGTGACATCGGTTGAGTAGGCGAGCACGTCGTGGTCCGGTGTGATCTCGAAGCCGCCGAGCGCGAAATAATCGTGGTCGGCGGCGAGCACGTTCTCGTCGAGCAGTAACACGGCCTCGTCGGGCGGCGCCCCTCGCCAGCGCCGGTAATGCATCGCGTACTGCAGTCCCTCCACCGTGCGCGACGTGTACTCCCACGGACCGTTCGGGACCGGTGCCGACTCGTCGGTCTCTTGGATGCGGCCGCGGATCTCGTCGAAGATGCGATCCCGTAACGCGTTCGCCGGCTCCAGGACGGCGTCGGCGTAGGAGTTCTCGGCTGCGAGATACGTGACGACATCCGGATTGTCGCGTTCCCGGAGCCAGTACCAGTCGTCGACCCGATCGTCGCCGTGGATCGACAGCGTGCGCGGCTGGCGGGATGCGCGGGGTGGAGTGGGCGCGGCCATCGGCGGCGCAGCATAAACAAGAAGGGCGCAGAAATCGTTGGGTAACATCTTTCACTCCATGAGTGAACGTCGCGAGGCGGGTATCCCGCCGAGCAGTGAGCGCGGCCCGAGCGGCCCGGCGACGAAGTCGCCAAGAGCGGAGTACATGGCATCACCGGTTGAGACGCCGATTCCGTATACCGACGCGGAGCTGGACGCGGTCCAGTACGACGCCCAGGGACTCGTCCCCGCGATCGTGCAGGAGGCGGACACCGCCCAGGTGCTGATGGTCGGCTGGATGAACCGGGACGCGCTCGAACGCACGCTGTCGACGGGACGCACGTGGTTCTGGAGCCGCAGCCGCCAGGAGTACTGGTGCAAGGGGGAGACGTCGGGCGACCGCCAGTACGTCCGCGAGGCCTACTACGACTGCGACATGGACGTGCTGTTGTTCGTCGTCGAGCAGGAGGGTCGCGGCGCGTGTCACACGGGCGAGCGGAGCTGCTTCTTCCGCGCGTTCGGCAGCGGCGCGGTGCCTGGCCCCGTGTGAGCACTCCTGTTCGGCCTTCGCCTGAAGCGTTCCGTGAGCTCGCGCGCGAGCACACGGTGGTGCCCGTCTGGCGCGAGGTGCTCGCCGACTTCGAGACGCCGCTGTCTGCGTTCGTCAAGCTCGTCGGCACGCGTGAAGGCTTCCTCCTCGAGTCGGTCGAGCACGCTGAACGCTGGGGCCGGTTCTCGTTCCTCGGGCGCGATCCGGCACGTACGTTCGTGACGCGCGGCCGTCATGTCGAATGGCTCGACGGCAACGCGCCCCCCGAAGGCGTTCCCACCGAGGAGGGCACACTCGCCACGCTCGAAGGGCTGTGCGCGCGCTATCGCGCACCCAAGCTCTCAGAGCTGCCGCCGTTCCATGGCGGCATCGTCGGCTGGATGGGCTACGACACGGTCCGCGAGATCGAGCGGTTGCCGGCGGTGCCTCCCGACGACTCGGGTTTTCCCGATGCGGTGTGTTCGCTCGCCGGCCAGGTCGCCGCGTTCGATCACTTCCGTCAGCGTCTGTACCTCATCGAGAACGTGTATCCACCGCCCGGCGCGAGCGCGCGCGAGCTCGATGCGCTCTACGACGGCGCGTCGGCGCGCTTGGCGACCGCGGTTGAGGAGCTGGGGAAGCCGCTTCCGTATCTGCCCGCGTTGCCCCCGGCCGAGGATCTCGGCGAGCTGCCCGAGGTGCGACGCAACTTCACGATCGACGAGTGGGCGGGCGCGGTGGAAGCGGCCAAGGAGCACATCCTCGAGGGTGACATCTTCCAGGTGGTGCTCTCCCAGCGCTTCGATCTCGTCGAGCCCGTCGACCCGCTCGCGATGTACCGGGTGCTCCGGCTCGTGAACCCGTCGCCGTACATGTACCTGTTGCAACACCCCGAGGCCACGGTCGTCGGGTCGTCGCCCGAGGCACTCGTCCAAGTGCGCGATGCGCGCGTGATCAGCCGCCCGATCGCGGGCACGCGGCGGCGGGGCCGGAACGAGGAGCACGATCGTCGGATGGAAGCCGAGCTGGTCGAGCATCCGAAGGAACGGGCCGAGCACGTGATGTTGCTGGATTTGGCGCGCAACGACCTCGGGCGCGTCGTGCGCTACGGCACCGAACAGGTCGAGGAGCTGATGACGCTCGAGCGCTACTCGCACGTGATGCACATGACCAGCCAGGTCGCCGGCGACCTCAGCGATGGCAAGGGCCCGATCGACGTGCTCCGGGCGACGTTCCCGGCCGGAACGGTGAGCGGCGCACCCAAGGTCCGCGCGATGGAGATCATCGACGAGCTCGAACCGACCAAGCGAGGGCCCTATGCCGGTGTCGTCGGCTACGTCGACTTCTCCGGCAACCTGGACACTGCGATCGCCATCCGCACGATGTTCTGGCGGGAGGGGCGCGCCACGTTGCAGGCAGGCGCCGGCATCGTGGCCGACTCGATACCCTCCGACGAGGAGCTGGAATGCCGGAACAAGGCCCGGGCGTTGCTCACGGCAGCCGCCGCCGCCCGGCGGCTCTTCGACCAATGATCGAGCGGAGATGACCACCGCATTTTGCGCCCCCGTCGACCGTGACCTCGTCGTCGTGCACGGCCCCGACGCAACGTCGTTCCTGCAGAGCCTCGTCTCCCAGGATCTCGACGCCCTGCCCGTCGACGCGTCCGGGCACTCGTTGCTGCTGGCGCCGCAGGGCAAGCTCGTCGTCGACTTCTACGTTCGCCACGCGACCGACGACGAGTGGTGGTGCGTGACCGAGGGCGGGTTTGGCGACGTCCTCGCCGAGGGGCTCAACCGCTTCAAGATCCGCGTCAAGGCCGAGGTCGAGCGGCGACCGGTCGCCGCCATCGCCGTACGCGGCCAGGAGCCGCCCGACGATGCGCAGGGCGTCGCCGTCGTTCCCGTCGCATGGGGCGGGGTGCCGGCGTTCGACGCGATCGGCAGCGCCGGTGCCGTCGACGCGCTCCGTGACTCGCTCGGTCTGGCCGTCGTCGACCGGGCCGCATACGAGCGGGCCCGGATCGAGGCCGGGATCCCCCGCATGGGCGCGGATCTCGACGAGCGGACGATCCCCCAGGAAGCCGGCCTCGAGCGCGACGCGGTGTCGTTTACCAAGGGATGCTTCGTCGGCCAAGAGCTCGTGTGCCGGATCGATACCCGTGGCCATGTGAACCGGCTGCTCCGGCGGCTTCGTGCCACCGAGCCTCTCGAGCTCGGCGCCGAGGTCTCCTACGGCGACAAGGTTGTGGGGTTCGTCACGAGTGCCGTGGACGACGTCGCCCTCGCGATGCTCCGCCGCGAAGTGGAGCCTGGGGCCGAGGTTCGGGCCGGGTCAGTCAATGCGGCTGTCGAAACGGGAGCGATTGCCGCCCTGTAGGGACGTTCGCGCCATATCGGGGTAAGGAACCCCGCGTGCTTGCCCCGGCCCACCGAACTCCCCGCGTCTTCGCGGCCCCCCAGCGCACCTCGCGGGCGGTTTGTGTCATCGCCCCGGTGACCGGGCACGCGGGCAAGACTGTTGTTCTGCCGGAGTTTCTGGCCTGATGATGCAGACCGATCTCGACCGCGCTTACCGCCATGAGGCAATGCTGTACGGCGGCGACGAAGGTTTCGTCGACGGCGTCACGTCGTTTGTCCGGGCCGGGGTCGAGGCGGCTGAGCCGGTGCTGGTCGTCGTGCAGGCGCACAAGATTGACATGCTGCGAGCCGCGCTCGGCGGGGTGCCCGACGGGGTGCAATTCGCCGATATGGCTGCCGTCGGCCAGAACCCGGCCCGCATCATTCCTGCGTGGCGCGAGTTCGTCGCGGAGCACGCCGGTGATGAACGCCGCATCCGAGGCGTTGGTGAACCGCTCTACGTCCAGCGGAGCGCGGACGAGCGCAGCGAGTGTCATCTCCACGAGGCGTTGCTCAATGTCGCGCTGGCCGACGCGCCGTTGTCTTTGCTCTGCCCCTACGACACGCAAGCCCTGCCCGCGCACGACATCGAGACGGCCGTCAACAATCATCCGTATCTTCACGTACACGGGCGCGCGCAAGACAACGCTCGCTTCGGAGCAGCGGTCGAATGGTTCGTCGGCGAGCTCCCCGAGCCCGCGGTTGCAACCCAGTGGGTCGAGTTCGATCTGAGCCGGCTGCACATCGTGCGCAAGCTCGTCGACGATCGCGCCGCAGCGTTCGGTCTCGATCTCGAGCGCCGGCGGGAGTGCGTGCTCGCCGTCAGCGAGATCGCTACCAACAGCCTGCTCTACGGCGGCGGTTGCGGCTCGTTCCGCTGCTGGTTCGAGGACGACCGGTTCGTCTGCGAGATCACCGACCGGGGACACATCTTGGAGCCCATGGTCGGTCGCGTCCGACCCGCGCCCGGACAGATCGGCGGCCACGGCCTCTGGCTCGCGAATCAGCTCGTCGATCTCGTGCAGGTCCGTTCGAACGACCAGCGCACCGTCGTGCGCGTCCACGTTTCGAGGTAGGCGCGCCCACGCCTCACGCGGCGCGCAGTGGGTGCCGTTCGAAGAAGTTCCAGAGCGTTTCGCTGGCGTTGATCTGGTTCGTGGTCTTGCCGAGCCTCGCAACGGGGATGGCACCGGGCCACGTGTGTCCGCCGCCGTCGATGATGTAGTACACGACGGCGCCGCCGGCATCGCAGCCCGACCATGTCCGGCGCTGAATCTCTGAGGCAAGGCGCGTTTGCGTGAAGCTTGCATCGCAATCGTCATGCGCGGCCCAGTCGGCCATGGCGTCCCGAGAGGCGCGGATGGTCGCGCCGCCGCAGCAGTTCACGCGCCCGCCGTTGAACGGCACGACGGGATCCGCAGTGCCCGCGAACGCCATGATCGCGATCGGCCGTGAGCCCCCACAGCCAGCACGGTAGAACGTCACCGTGACGGCGCCGAACGCGGCGAAGCGATCGCCCATCGCGCACGCAAGCGCGGTCGTCATCGCGCCGCCGTTCGACATGCCCGCCGAGTACACGCGGTTCTTGTCGATGCAGAGCGTTGCTTCGAGGTGGTCGAGCAATGCGCCGACCATCTGTACGTCGTTCTGCAGTCCTGGTTCGATGCCGATGTTGAAGTGGCGGCCCGTCGTGCCCTGACCGTCGGGCGCAACGATGAGGAAGTCGTCGCGTTCAGCCTGCGGTTTGAAGTCGCCGTAGAGCATCTGCTGTACGGATCCCGAGCCGTAACCGTGGAAGTTGAAGACGACCGGGACCTTTGTGTGGCCGTCATAGCGGCGCGGCACGAAGAGCTGGTAGGTGCGCGTTTGCCCTTCGAAGGTGAACGACTGCGCGGATTGTCCCGGCTGGTGCGGGCGCGCACACGCGGGAGCCGTCGTGGTGGTCGGCGCGATCGTCGTGGTTGGCGCGGTCGTGGACACCGAGGACGGCGTGGTCGACTGACGTGACGAGCTGCTGCACGCCGCGCCGATGAGGGTCAACGCCGTGACGGCGAGCACGAGTTGCGCGCGACGCATCAGACGGGCTGGGTGACGTTGCTCGGCAACGAGACCACGAACTGGCTGCCCCCGATGCCGACCGCATCGACCCACGCCTGGCCGCCCATGCGGGCGGCCAGCTCGCGGACGATCGCGAGCCCGAGACCGGTACCCACCGCACGGCCCGGCTTGTCGCGAACCGTGTAGAGCCGCTCGAACACGAGCGCGAGCTTGTCGTGAGGTATGCCCGGACCGTCGTCGGTCACGACCACCGCGACGTGGCCTGCACCATGGGGCGCGACGTATACCCCGACGCTCGTGTCCGCGTATTTCAACGCATTCTCGACGAGGTTCGCAACGATCTGCGCGAGCCGTTCGGGATCGAGATCCACCGGCAGTGGTTCGCCCGGCACGACCGTGAGACGCACTCCGAGCTCGTGGGCTTTCGGTGCGAATGCCTCGGCGGCATCGCGGACCACTTCGTTCGCATCGCAGGGACGGGCATTGAGCGAGAACTGATGGCTGTCGAGACGAGAGAGGTCGAGCAGATCGCGGACCAACCGTTCCAAGCGGCGCGCCTCGGCGCCGATGACCGAGGCCGCGCGCTTGCGGTCCTCGGGGTCGGCGTCGTCGAGCGTTCCGTCGGCGAGTGCTTCGGCATACCCGCGAATCGAAGTCAGTGGGGTTCGCAGGTCGTGCGAGATCGACAACAAGAACGCGCGCTCGCTCCCGCGCGGTGCTCGAGCTGGGCGGCCATGTCATTGAGTGTGCGCGGAAGAGCCGCAAGTTCGTCGTCGGTCGACGGTGCGATGTCGCTGCGCGCCGACAGGTCGCCGGTCGCGAGCCTGCGCGCCGCGTGGTTCGATCTCGCTGATCGGCCGGGTGAGCCGGCGCGCGAGCCACGCGGCCACCGCGAACGCGAGGCCGAGCACGACGAGCCCGGCGAGGAGGAGCAGCGGGAACAGCTTCCGCAGCACCGACAGGTCGACGGTGTCGGTCGCGACCACCACGAGCCGGCCGCCCCGAGGCCCGGCGGTCTCGGTCGGCACCGCGAGGTAGACGGTGCTCCCTCGCCGCCCGCTCACCTGTGCTCCTGCGGCCAGGCGCTCGGGATGGAGGTCGGACGCGGTGAGGGGTTCTGGAAGCCCGGCCGCGGCCGCCGGCGCCTTGTCGATCACGGCGCCGTCGGGGCGCACGCCGACGACCCGGATGTCGGTGAGCCGCAGTGCGAGCTGCAACCGTTTGCGGGGGAGGGCGGCAACGCTGGTGTCCTGCGCGATGTCTTTCAGCTCGGTGGCGCGCTTCTGGAGCGCCGACAGTGCGTTGTCCTGCAGCGCGCTGGCGCACGAGCCCGTACGTCGCGATGTAGGAGAGTCCGAGCACGCCGAGCGCGACAACGAGCATCGCGATGACGAGGCGGGTGCGCAGCGAGATGCGGTGACCGGTCACGGTGTCATTTGGCGTCGAGCCGGTAGCCGAGACCGCGAACGGTCGCGATACGCACACCCGCGTCGACCTTCTTGCGCACCTGCGCGATGTGCACGTCCACGGTTCGCATGTCACCGAACCAGTCATGGCCCCATACACCGTCGAGGATTTGCTGACGGCTCAGCGCGCGACCCGAGCGGTCGGCGAGAAAGCGTAGGAGGTCGAACTCCTTCGTGGTGAACGCGACGGGCTCACCGCCGACGCGTACCTCGCGCCGTCCGGCGTCGATCGTGACGTCGCCGACTTGCACGATCTCGGCGGCGGCCACGCCACCTTCGGCCCGGCGCAGGACGGCCTTGACGCGGGCGACGAGCTCGGCCGGCGAGAACGGCTTGGTCACATAGTCGTCCGCTCCGAGCTCGAGGCCGAGCACGCGATCGACTTCGGTGTCGCGGGCGGTGAGGAAGATCACCGGCATCGTCGACGTCGTACGCAGGCGCCGGCACACCTCGAGACCATCGATGTCCGGCAGACCGACGTCGAGGACGACGAGCCGAGGCCGGTGGTCGGCGACTGCCTTGAGGCCGTCCTCACCGTTGCCGGCCTTCACGACCCGGTAGCCGTCCCGGCGGAGGTACAGCTCCACCAGGTCAGCGATATTGGGCTCGTCGTCGACGACGAGGATCGTCCCGCGTTCCATGCTCCCTTCATCGTCGCACTCGACGACCGGGAGAGCATGAACCCTTTGTGAGGGAACCGTGAAGGCAGTGGGCGGACCACCTTCACGGTTCCGCTCAGCTCGTGGGCAGGATCACCCGCTCGACATCGGCGCCGATGTCGTCGTGTTCGCGGGTGGTCCCGTCGTCCGGACCCGTTCCCGGGGTGCCGTTGATCCGCTCGCCCCGCCGGTAGGAGTAGTCGACGGTGTCGGTGCCGTTGCCGCCGTGGATCACGTCGGTGCCGGCGAAGTCGTAGATCGTGTCGTTCCCGTCGCCGGCGTTGATCACCGTCGTGACCTTGTCGTTCGGCGTCACTGACGTGTCGTCACCCGCGCCGAGGTTGACGACGAAGCTCAGCTTGCGTCCGGCACACGTCACTGCGTAGTTGGCGTACGTGCAACCGGGGCCGGCCGTCATCCGCTGGTAGTTGCCGGAGCGCACGATCAGCGTTTTCCGGTACTTCTGCAGCTGCACACCGTCGTTTGCGGCGGTGCCGGTGACGACGACCGTCGAACCGACGAGCGAGGCATTCACCACCGGCGGGAGCGGGGGCGGTGTGGCCGGCGCGGACGCGGGACGGCAGATCCGAATCCGGGCCGTCGGACCCGAATCGGAGATCGTCGTGATGCTCACATTGTTTGCGGTGTCGGTGAACCACCTGCCCGCCGTCAGGTTCGCGTCGAGGAAGTCCATCTTCTGCGAGTTGGGCGTCATGTCGAGCAAGAGCGAGTTGTTGAACCCGGCCGGGATCATCCGCACCCAGACACCCGCGAGGTCCGAACCCTGGTCGAACTGGCCGTAGAGTTCGCGCCGTTCGATCGCGTAGGCCGAACCATCGGGTAGCGGCACCATGATGAGCTGCGTGCTGCCGGCGACGACGCGCTCGCTCGACGTCAGGTCGATGTCGCGCTGTCCGGTCGCCGAGACGGTCGCAACCTTGTCGTTGGACATCCAGCCGATGCGCCACTTGTTGTACGCGTGATAGTGGTGCAGGCGGCGGGCACCCATGACGTCGTTCGGGTCGCCGTATTCGTCTCTCGTGCACGCGCCGTTCGGCGTCGTCGGGCCGAGCAGCGTCGTGCCACCGCACTCCCACGTCGATGAGTGCGGCAAGCCGAGGTTGTGACCCAACTCGTGTGCCAGCGTGTCGACGTCACCGAGGCCGAGGAGCGCGACGGCGCGGCCGGGCATCTGGGCGAGCGCACCCGAGAAGTAGCAGTTCTGCGCCAGCGGCATGACGATGTGCTCGTAGTTCTCGGGCCGGTATCCGTCGCGCGCGGCCGCGCCTTCGGCGGCCGCGATCCAGTGGCCCATGTCGCAGTCGTTCGGGTCGAGGCTGGTGTCGTAGACCCCGTAGACGCGTCCGGTGATCTTCACTTGGTTGTCCGAGGCTTCCTTGAACCACGAGGCCACGGTCATCGGCCCGGTCCCGAAGAATTCCTGCTCGAGCCCGGTCGGATTGAAGTACTGGTGCTGTCCGCGAGCGTTGATCAACACCACCGCGATGCGGCGCGTCTGGTTGAGCGGCGCGGGCGGCGGCGCGGCGTCGAGCGCAACAACCGTCTGCGGCCGTACCCGCGAGCCGGCACGCGTGCCCCGCACGCGCACCTGGCGGCCGCCCATCGCGGCGACCCGCTTCTGGTCGGGACCGGGGACGACGAGGGTGACGGTCTCGGACTTCGTCTTGAGAGAGGTCTCGGTCGAGAAACGGCCACTCGTGCTCATGCGCGACACGACCTGGAGCCGGCCCCGCAGCTCGACGGTTGGCGCCGATGGCGCGGCCGACGCCTTCGTCGAGGAAGCCGGTGCCGCCGTTGCAGGCGCAATGGTGGCGCCGACCGCGAGCATGCACGCCGCGCTGAACAAGGAAATCGCCATCCGTGGCGTACGCACGTTTCCCATCCCCCTCGGGTGCCCCGTCCACGGCACCCGTGAGTGGAAATGTTTGCCGGGAACGACGCCTCCGGCAATAGGCCGTTCAGCTCAGTCGATCAGTCGAGGCGGTTTGCTCGGGCGATGTCGCCGAACCATTTCGCGCTCGGCTTGGGCGTGCGGACGAACGACTCGCGATCGACAGCGATCAAGCCGAACTTCGGCCCGTACCCGAGCGCCCACTCGAAATTGTCGAGCAACGACCAGTAGAAGTAGCCGCGCACGTCGATGCCATCATCAAGACAGCGGCCGACCCCTTCGAGCGCGTCGTGCACATACGCGATGCGGCGCTCGTCATTGTCGTGCCCCAGGCCGTTCTCGGTGACGTACAGCGGTGTCTGCGCGATCTCGGCCGCATGCCGAACCGCGACTTCGAGCGCCTGAGGCCAGAACTCGTAGCCCATCGACGCCACGACTTCGACACCCTCCTCAGGTCCCATCGGGCGGCCGCCTTCATCGAGACGGGTGCGCGAGTAGGCCTGCACGCCGAGGAAATCGTCGCCCCGGGTCGCTTCGAGGAACTGCCCTTCATGCATGTGGCGCGTGCGGTCGAGCGCCTCCTCGGCTCCTGCCGGTGCCCACCAATCGCCCATGGCGACGCACAAGCCGACCGGGAAGTCACCCGGACCCGATTTCAACGCGTCGTACGACTTGCGGTGCGCGGCCTTCAAGTGTTCGTTCACCTTCGCGAACGCGTCGAGGTCGCGCCGGCCGGGCGGGAACACGCCGACGATGTAGCCCATCAACGAGACGATGTTGGGTTCGTTGATCGTGCAGCCGATCGTGATGAGGTCGCCGAGGTGCGCCGTGGTCCGCTCGCAGAACCGGGCGAAGCGATCAACGACCTCGTTCGACTCCCAGCCGCCGAGCGCGGTCATCCACCGCGGGGTCGAGAAGTGGTGGAACGTCACCACCGGTTGCACACCCTGGGAATGGCACTCGGCAAGGACGCGCCGGTAGTAGTCGAGCGAGGCTCGTGAGAATTCGCCGTCCTCGGGTTCGATGCGTGACCACTCGATTGAGAAGCGGTACGCGCCGAGACCGAGATCGCGCACCAGGCTGATGTCCTCGGCGTAACGGTGGTAGCTGTCGCAGCAGTCACCGGACGGCTCGATGCACGGCGTGCCCGCCTGGTGCTCGAATGCCCACCAGTCGTTGTTCCAGTTGCCGCCTTCGATCTGGTGCGCAGCCGCGGCCGCACCCCACACGAACCCCTGCGGGAAGGTCACGGTCATGGGGCCGGAGCGTAGACTCCGCGGCGCTTGACGGTCCTGGACGAGATCCTCGCCACGAAGATCGACGAGGTGACGCTGCTGCGGCAGCCACAGACGCGCGACCTGCTGCGCGACCACGCGATCGATGCGCCGCGGGCCCGGGACTTCGCGGCCGGGCTCCGCCGCGATGACGGCATGCTCGCGGTGATCGGCGAGCTGAAGCGCCGCTCGCCGTCGAAGGGCGACCTCGCGCTCGACCTCGACCCCGCGCCGACGGCCAAGGCCTACGAGGTGGGAGGCGCGGTCGCGCTGTCGGTGCTCACTGATCACACGTACTTCGGTGGCTCGGTAGCCGATCTGCAGGCGGCGCACGAGGCCACCGCGCTTCCTGTGCTCCGCAAGGACTTCACGATCGACGAGATCCAGGTCTACGAGGCGCGCGCGATCGGCGCCGACGCGGTGCTGCTGATTTGTGCGGCGGTCCCGGACGACGCGCTGCTCGCCGATCTGCACGCCCTCGCCCGGGAGTTGGGGATGGCGGTGCTCGTCGAGACGCACAACGCCGAGGAGATCGAGCGGGCGTTGGGCGCGGGCGCCGAGATCGTCGGTGTGAACAGCCGCGACCTCGCGACGTTCTCGGAGGATCTCGACGTTGCGGGCACGCTGGCATCCGCGATTCCGGCCGGCGTGCTCGCGGTGGCCGAGAGCGCGATCCGCTCGCCCGCAGACGCGCACCGCATGGCTGACGCCGGCTTCGACGCCGTGCTCGTGGGTGAGGCGCTCGTACGCGCTGACGACCCGACCGCGCTCGTGCGCGCGCTCGGGGCCGAAACTGTGAAACGGAGGTAGTGCTCATGACGACCGAGGCGACACGTTTCGAGCTGCCGCAGGACCGCCTCCCGACCGCGTGGTACAACGCGCTGCCCGATCTCCCCGAGCCGTTGCAGCCGCCGCTGCACCCCGCGACGAATCAACCGGTCGGGCCGGACGACCTGGCGCCGTTGTTTCCGATGGCGTTGATCGAGCAGGAAATGACGCAGGCGCCCACGGTCGACATTCCGGGCGCGGTGATCGACATCCTGCGTCTGTGGCGACCGACGCCGCTCGTGCGCGCCCGCCGTCTCGAACAAGCACTCGGCACGCCCGCGCGCATCTACTTCAAGGACGAGTCCGTGTCGCCCGCGGGTTCGCACAAGCCGAACACCGCGGTGGCGCAGGCGTACTACAACCAACAAGACGGCACGCGTCGTCTGGCGACCGAGACGGGCGCCGGGCAATGGGGGAGTGCGCTGGCGTTCGCATGTGCCCAGTTCGACCTTGCATGCAAGGTGTACATGGTGCGCGCGTCCTACGAGCAGAAGCCGTACCGACGCGTCCTCATGGAAACGTGGGGCGCCGAAGTCGTGCCGTCGCCCGTTGACCAACCCGATCATCCGGGCTCGCTGGGAGCCGCGATCAGTGATGCGGTGCGTGACGCGGCGACGCGCGATGACTCGCACTACTCACTGGGCTCGGTGCTCAACCACGTGTTGTTGCACCAGACCGTGATCGGTCTCGAAGCCAAGGAGCAGCTGGCTGCCGCCGGCGAGGAGCGTCCCGACGTCGTCATCGGCTGTGTCGGGGGCGGCTCGAACTACGGCGGGATCGCGTTGCCGTTCATGACCGATCCGAGTGTGCGGCTCCTCGCGGTGGAGCCATCCTCGTGCCCGACGCTGACCAAGGGCGCGTTCGAGTACGACTTCGGCGACACCGCCGGGATGACGCCGCTGCTGCCGATGTTCACGCTCGGCCACGAGTTCGTCCCGCCGTCGATCCATGCCGGTGGACTCCGGTATCACGGCGACGCGCCGATCATCTCGACGTTGGTGAAGCACGGACGTATGGAGGCGGTCGCGTATCCGCAGGGCAAGACCTTCGAGGCTGCGGTCCAGTTCGCTCGTACGGAGGGGAAGGTCGCCGCGCCCGAGACCGGCCACGCCATCCGCGCCGTCATCGACGAAGCGTTGGCCGCGAAGGAAACCGGCGAGGCACCGGTCATCCTGTTCAATTACTCGGGTCACGGTTTCCTCGACCTCCAGGCGTACGACGACTTCAACCACGGCCGCCTCATCGACGCTTAGGACCAACTCGTTGTTCGTGAAGATCTGCGGCATCACCAATAGGGAGACGACAGCGAAGCGACCGGAGGGGAGCGGAGCGTGGAGTCGACCCGGCAAGCAGGAGTGAGTCGCGGGTGTTCGTGAAGATCTGCGGCATCACCAATGAAGACGACGCGCTGCTCGCGACCGCGCTCGACGCCGACGCGATCGGGTTCGTGTTCGCGCCGAGCGGGCGCCAGGTGCATCCCGAGACCGTGCGCGACATTCTCAAGCGACTGCCGCGCGAGGTGCACACCGTGGGCGTGTTCCGCAACGAGCGGCCGGAGCGCGTCGTGGAGATCGTCGGCCGTACGGGCTTGCACGGCGTGCAGCTGCACGGCGCCGAGCCTGCGTCCGAGGTTGCGTGGATCCGGGAACGCGTGCAGTTCGTGATTCAGGCATTCGCGGCCGGTGATCCCGCGCTCGCGGATGCCGCCAAGAGCGCGGCCGATGTCATCCTCGTCGACTCGCCCGATCCTGGTTCGGGCAAGGTTTTCGACTGGCGTCTCGCGGAAGGTGCGCCGAGCGGCATTCGCTTGTTGCTTGCCGGCGGGCTCACGCCCGCGAACGTCGGTGAGGCGATCCGGCTCGTGCGGCCGTGGGGCGTCGACGTGTCGAGCGGCGTCGAGGAGAAGCCCGGTCGCAAAGACGCACGAAAGCTCCGCGAGTTCGTCATCGCCGCGCGTGCGGCGGGTGAAGCGGTCGCCGACCGGGCGATCGATCTGACGCAGACCGATGACGTCGCCGGGATCACCAGACCGTGGGACTGGCAACTCGACGAGTAGGTCAAGACGGGCCTCCTGAAGATCCCTGGATGGCAGCTGTCGAGCGGGGCGCGCCCGTCCGCCTCGAACCACCCGGTCCCGAGCCCGCCGGTCTCGGCCGTTTCGGGGAGTTCGGCGGCCGCTTCGCGCCCGAGACGCTCGTCCCGGCGCTCCAGCAGCTCGAGCGTGAGTTCCGGGGCGCCTGGCACGACGACGCGTTCCGCGCCGAGTATTCGTCGCTGCTCGCGAGCTACGCCGGACGCCCAACCCCGGTCACCGAGTGCCATCGGCTGTCGGAGCGACTCGGTGTCCGCGTGCTGCTCGAAGCGCGAGGACCTCACGCACACCGGCTCGCACAAGATCAACAACGTGCTCGGCCAGGCGCTGCTGACACGACGCATGGGCAAGAACCGCGTCATCGCCGAAACCGGCGCCGGGCAACACGGTGTCGCCACCGCGACCGCGGCCGCGCTGTTCGGTCTCGGGTGCACGGTGTACATGGGCGCCGTCGATGTCGAACGCCAAGCGCTCAACGTGTGGCGGATGAAGTTGCTCGGCGCCGACGTCGTCACCGTGCAGTCGGGCAGCGCGACGCTGAAGGACGCGGTCAACGAAGCGATGCGCGCGTGGGTCGCGAGCGTGGAGGACACGCACTACTGCCTCGGTTCGGCGATGGGGCCGCATCCGTTTCCCTGGATGGTGCGCGAGTTCCAACGCGTCGTCGGCGACGAAGCGCGCCGGCAATGCCGCGCGGTGCTCGGCGACGCCGATCCCGACGTCGTCGTCGCGTGTGTCGGCGGCGGGTCGAACGCGATCGGCACGTTCGCCGGCTTCGTCGACACCAACGCCCGGCTCGTCGGCGTGGAAGCCGGCGGCCTCGGCCTCGAATCGGGGCACCACGGCGCGGCCGTCGAGCGCGGCGTGCCCGGCGTCGTGCACGGGATGCGTTCGCTGTTCCTGCAGGACGAGTTCGGCCAGGTGCTCGAAGCGACATCGATCAGCGCCGGACTCGACTATCCGGGCGTCGGCCCTGAGCACGCGATGCTTGCGGCCCAGGGACGGGCCGAGTACTCACTCCGCGACCGACGAAGAAGCCCTCGCCGGCTTTCAGCTGTTGTCGGCGACCGAGGGGATCGTGCCCGCGCTCGAGCCCGCGCACGCGATCGGCTGGCTCGCGCGCGAGGCCGGCAACACCGTCCCGCGCGGCGCGACCGTCCTCGTGACGTTGTCGGGCCGGGGCGACAAGGACGCCGCGCAGGTCGCGGAGCGACTGGGCGAGCTCTCGTCATGAAGCTCGAATCACACCTGCGCGCCCGGCGCGCCGAAGGGCGCGAAGCTGCTCGTCCCGTACGTCACCGGCGGGCTCGGGCGCGAGTGGTGCGAGGTCGTACGTGCCGTCGTCGAGCGCCGGCGCCGACGCGGTCGAGGTCGGGATCCCGTTCTCCGACCCGATCATGGACGGGCGCACGATCCAAGAAGCGAGCCAGCGCGCCCTCGATCTCGGCGCGACACCCGATCGGCGTGATCGACGCGATGGCGGGCCTCGACGTCGCGGTGCCGACCGTCGTCATGACCTACTACAACCTCGTCTACCGGCTCGGGCACGAACGTTGCGCGCAAAGCCTGCGCGCTTCCGGGGTCGACGGCGCGATCGTGCCCGACCTTCCGCTCGACGAGCTCGACGGCTGGGGCGACGCCGCCGATGCGGCCGGGGTCGAGACCGTGCTGCTCGCGGCGCCGACCACACCCGACGACCGGCTGGTGGCGATCTGCGAGCGGTCGCACGGTTTCGTCTACGGCGTGTCGCTGATGGGGGTGACGGGCGAGCGCGAACAGCTCGCCACCCAGGCCGGGCGAGATGGGTCGACGGTGCAAGGCCGTGACCGACAAGCCCGTGCTGCTCGGCGTCGGCATCTCGACGCCCGGACAGGCCGCCGAGGCGGCGGCGAGCGCCGACGGGGTCATCGTCGGCAGCGCGCTCGTGCGCCGGCTGCTCGACGGCGGCGGACCGGACGAGGCGGCCGCGTTCGTCGCGTCCCTGCGGCGGGCTCTCGACGGCCGCTGCTGACCTGGGCGGTTGCTCGGCCGGGGGCCCGCCTCCCAGGCGGTCCCCGAGCGGCTCCGGTGTGACAATCGTCCTACAGAGGACGCGGAGCGCGGTCGATACCTGGTCCGGCGGAACCGCGCGCGACCCAGGGAGGGGTTATGGAAAAGGGCTCGATGGTCGGGCTCGGCCTGTGCCTGGCCGGCGTCTTCGGCAGCGCGGTCATGCACGGGATCCAACCCGTGTTCCTGTTCATGGAGTTCGGGTCGATCATCATCGTGGTGTTCGGCTCGATCGGCGCGACGATCACCTCGTTCCCGTTCGAGGCGACCCAGAACCTCCGGCAAGTACATCAAGAAGGCGATGAAGGGCGGCGAGGAGCACTCGGCGACCGACGACGATCAGCCAGATCGTCGTGCTCACCAACCGGGCCCGCGCCGAGGGCCTGCTCGCCCTCGAGGAAGAGGCCAAGGGCATCGAAGACCCGTTCTTCCGCAAGGGCATCGAGCTCGCGGTCGACGGTACCGACCCCGAGACGCGTGAAGAAGACGCTGAACTCCGAGATCGCCGCGATGAAGGAGCGGCACAAGGTCGGCCAGGGCTGGTGCACGCAGGCCGGCGTGTTCGCGCCGACGTTCGGCATCATCGGCGCCGTGTTCGGCCTGATGGCGACGATGGCGCACCTCGACGCGCCCGAGAAGGTCGGTGAAGGCATCGCCGGCGCGTTCGTCGCGACGTTCTGGGGCGTGTTCCTCGCCAACGGCGTCTGGCTGCCGTTCGCGAACAAGCTGAAGAGCTCTCGCCAAGAGGAGGTGGCGCACAAGCAGCTGATCGTCGAAGGGATCATGGCGATCCAGGCCGGTGTGAGCCCCCGCGTCGTCGAGGAGCTGCTGAAGTCGCACGTGCCGCCGTCGGAGCGCGAGCAGCCGGTGCAGCCGGCGGCGTCCTCCGGTGATGTCGCCGGCCGCGGCCGAGGCCGCGTAGCCGAAGGCCATGACATGTCGCACGGAGGCGACGGCGAGCTCCCCGAGGAGCACGAAGAGCACGTGAACCACGAGGCGTGGGTCATTCCCTACGCCGACTTGCTCACGTTGCTCATGGCGATGTTCATCGCGTTGTTCGCGATGTCGACGGTCGACGTGACGAAGTTCAAGGCGTTCGCGATCGGCTTCAACGAAGCGTTGGGTGGCGGCAAGCTCGACGCGGGCATCGGTGGCTCCGGGAAGGCAACGTCGACCAGGTCGGCGCCGGGTCAACGGCGACGGTCCGTTCTCGCGGCGGCACGCTCGTGCCGAACGACGGCAACGATCGACGCCAAGCAGATCGCGTCGATCCTCTCTGCGCTCGCGAATCAGAAGCAGGCGAAGCAGAGCCAGCGAGCAGACGCTCGACAGGTCGCAGCAAGGAGATCAAGGAAGCGGCCAAGAGTCTGGGTCTGGGCGGCAAGGTCTCGACCCGGCAGCGCAACGACGGGCTCGAGGTGACGCTGCTCACCGACAAGGTGCTGTTCGGCAGCGGGCACGGCCGACGCTCGCGGCCGGGGGCCAGCCGCTGCTCGATCGGGTCAGTCGGGTGCTGAACGACGATCGACAACCCGATCCTGATCAACGGCTACACCGACGATCGAGCCGATCGCGTCATCGCAGTTCCCGTCGAACTTGTATCTGTCGTCGTCGCGGGCGGCGGCCGTCGCCGAGTACTTCGTCGGGCAAGGCGTGGACCCAGACCGGTTGCATCCGTCCGGGCAGGGCGCGTTGCGACCCGGTCGGCGTCGAACGACACCGCCGAAGGACGGGCAAAGAACCGGCGGGTCGAGATCATCGTCGCAGTCGAAGCTCGTGAAACGGACGCTCGAGCGAGCCGGCCTCGAACGACCAGACCGACGACGCCGACGACCAAGCCGATCGTCGCCGCCCGTTGCCGGTCGACCAACGGCGCCGACTCCGGAGCTCAACCCGGGTCTCGGCGGCCACTAGCGTCGTGCTGCCATGGCCGAGAAGATCACGATGCAGGCCGACGGCACGCTGTCGGTACCCGACGAGCCGATCATCCCGTACGTCGAAGGCGACGGCACCGGCGTCGACATCTGGCCGGCCGCGCAGCTGGTGATGGACGCGGCGGCCGCCAAGCACGGCAAGCGGATCGCGTGGAAAGAGGTGCTCGCGGGCGAGAAGGCGTTCAACGCCACCGGCTCGTGGCTGCCCGACGAGACGGTCGCCGCGTTCCGCGAGTACCTGATCGGGATCAAGGGCCCGCTGACGACGCCGGTCGGCGGCGGCATCCGTTCGCTGAACGTCGCGCTGCGTCAGATGCATGGATCTCTACGTGTGCCTGCGCCCGGTGCGCTGGTTCCCGGGCGTGCCGTCGCCGGTGAAGCACCCCGAAGCCGTCGACATGGTGATCTTCCGGGAGAACACCGAGGACATCTACGCGGGGCTCGAGGTCGAGGAGGGCACGCCCGAGGCGCGCGAAGCTGATCGCAGCTGCTGAAGGAGAAGTTCGGCTGGAACATCCGCGACGACTCCGGCATCGGCATCAAGCCGGTGTCGGAGACCGGGTCGAAGCGGTTGATCCGCGCCGCGATCGCAGTACGCGGTCGAGCACGACCGCAAGAGCGTGACGCTCGTGCACAAGGGCAACATCCAGAAGTTCACCGAGGGCGCGTTCCGCAACTGGGGCTACGAGCTCGTGCGCGAGGAGTTCTCCGACGTCGCGGTCGGTTGGGACGACTGCGACGGCAAGCCCGGCGACAAGGTCCTCGTGAAGGACAACATCGCCGACATCACGTTGCAGCAGGTGCTCACGCGACCCGACGACTTCGACGTGATCGCGACGACGAACCTGAACGGCGACTACCTGTCGGACGCCTCGCCGCGCAGGTCGGCGGTATCGGGATCGCGCCGGGCGGCAACATCAACTACGTCACCGGGCACGGCGTGTTCGAGGCGACGCACGGCACCGCGCCGAAGTACGCGGGCCAGGACAAGGTCAACCCGTCGTCGGTGCTGCTGTCGGGCGTGATGATGTTCGAGCACCTCGGGTGGACAAAGGCGGCGGCCGACATCGTGCGCGCGCTCGAAGCCACGATCGCCGAGAAGGTCGTGACGTACGACTTCGCCCGGCTGATGGAAGGCGCGACCGAGGTCAAGACCAGCCAGTTCGCCCAAGCCATCGTCGACCGCCTGTAGGCGTCTGTCCTGGGGCGTGTGTGGAGCTCGAAATTCGAGCTCCACACACGCCCCTAGGGTTGGTGTCTCACCGCCGCGACAACCTGGCGACATGAGAGCGATCGACGCCAGGATTGACGAACTCGCCGCTCGCCAGCACGGTCTCGTCTCACGCGACCAGCTCCGCATCGCAGGAAGTCGACAGCAAATAGGTCGACGTCTCGCAGCCGGAAGACTTGTTCGGGTCCACGATTCCGTCTATCGGCTTCCATCCGCGCCCGTGACATGGGAGCAGTCACTGTTGGCGGCATGTCTCGCCGGTGGGAAGTCGAGCGTCGCGTCGTTCCGCGCGGCTGCACTGCTGGACCGCCTACCCGGCGGGGCCGAGCTCGTCGAGATAACGACGCTTCGCCATCATCGTTGGCAGTATCCCGGCGTCATCGTGCACGAGAGCCAGCATCTCACCGAGCTCGACACGATGATCATCGATTCGATTCCTGTGACTCGAACCGCACGGACGCTGTGCGACCTGGCCGGCCTCGTGGAGTTGCGGGAGCTCGATCGAAGCACACTCGATCTCGCGCTGCTCGAGGCGGTACGACGGAATTTGGTCGACGTACGCAGCCTGTGGCTCACGCAGGAGCGGCTCGGAGGCCAATGGCGGCTTGGCGGCGGCGTGCTCCTCGCCGCGCTGCAGCGGTTCGTGCCCCCGGAGCGCAACACCGAAACGCGGGCAGAGAGCCGGTTACTGCAGCTCCTGCGCGAGCACGATTTCCCCGAACCTGTCGCGCAGTTCTGGCTTCGGCTTCCGAATGGCGAATGGATTCGGTTGGACTTCGCATGGCCGACCCTCAAGGTTGGCGCGGAGTTCGATCCATACAAGTTCCATGGTGATCGGGAGCGCTACGAGAAGAACGCGTCACGCACGAGGCTGATGCAGGCGATTGGCTGGGACCGAGTGACGATCACGGATGACGACCTCGCTGCCGGCATTCCGGAAGGAGCAGCGGCCCTTCGGACATTGCTTCGGCGTCGCAGCGCATAGTGGGGGCGTGTTTGAGGCTCGTTTTTCGAGCCTCAAACACGCCCCAGAAGAAGGTGCTGGACCAGTTCGGGCAGAGTGTCTCGGAAGTCGGGGAGTTGGTCGGTGGGGGCGAGGCGTTCCGACGCCAGGACGGAGTTGGCCGGGCGCGGCGCGGGGCGGGGCGGCTGCAGCTCGGCGGTCGTGATCGGTTCGACTCGGGATGGATCTCCGCCCGCGGCCTTCACCACCTCACGGGCGAACTCGTACCAGCTCACCGCACCCTGGTTGGTCAGGTGCCAGAGGCCCGCGCGCCGGCCCTCGGCGATCTTCAGCAACCCGCCCGCGAGGTCGGACGCGATCGTCGGGTGCCCGCGCTGATCGTCGACGAACCGCAACGGACCATCGCCGCTCATCAGGCGCAGGATCGTCTTCACCATGTTGCGGCCGACGCGACCGCACACCCACGACGTCCGCACCACCGCGTGCCGGTCGAGATCGACCGAACGCTCGGCCGCCAGCTTCGACCGGCCGTACGCGCTGAGCGGATTCGGGGCATCGCTCTCGACGTACGGTGAGGTCTTCGTCCCGTCGAACACGTAGTCGGTGGAGACAACGACGACGAACGCGCCGCACGCATCGGCCGCGTCGAGCACCACCCGAACGCCGTCGGCATTGACGTGCATGGCCCGCTGAGGGTCGAGCTCGCATCCGTCGACATCCGTATACGCGGCGCAGTGCACGACGGCGTCAGGCGCGACGGCGGTGATGTGCTCACGCATCGCGTCGGGCGACGTGACGTCGACCGACCCGATCCCGCCGCCCGCGCGCTCGTTGACCTCGAGGCCGACCTGCCCGTTGGATCCGGTGACGACGACCCGCATCAGAACATCACCACATCACGCCCAGGCAGCGTCCTCGCGCACGGGGGCGCGCTCGCGCAACGGCTTCCACCACGCGCGGTTCTCCGCGTACCACTGCACGGTCTCCGCGAGCCCGGGGGTGAAGTCGACCGTCGGCTCCCAACCGAGCTCGCTCCGGATCTTCGACCAGTCCAATGCGTACCGGCGGTCGTGACCGGGCCGGTCCGGCACGATCGTCTTCAGCGTTGCCGGTTTGCCGAGCTCGGCGAGCACGCCGTCCGCGATCTCCTCAATGCTGCGCTCGACGCCCGTACCAACGTGGTACGTCTCACCGACGCGGCCCTGCTCGAGGACGAGCGCGATCGCGCGGCAGTGATCGATCACGTGGATCCACTCGCGCCGGTTCTCGGTGGACGCGTACAGCGGAAGCGATTCGTCATCGAGCGCACGCGTCACGAACAGCGGGATGACCTTCTCCGGGAACTGGTACGGCCCGTAGTTGTTCGCACAGTTCGTGATCGTGATCGGCACGTCGAACGTCTCGTGGTAGGCACGCACGGCATGGTCGCCGCCGGCCTTCGACGCGTTGTACGGCGTGCGAGGACGGTACGGCGATGACTCCGTGAACTGCTCGTCGCTGTCGAGGTCGAGGTCGCCGTATACCTCACACGTGGAAATGTGGTGCAGCCGCGCGACGCCGACGCGCCTGGCCGCTTCGCAGAGGGTCTGCGTGCCGACGACGTTGGTGCGGAAGAAGGCGCCCGGGTTGGTGATCGCGTACGAGTTGTGCGACTCGGCGGCGAAGTTGACGATCACGTCGATGCGATGCGCGGCGCAAGACCTCTTCCATGGCCGGTAGATCACTGATGTCCGCGTGCACGAACTCGTGACGTACGTCGTCGAGGTTCGCGCGGTTGCCCGCGTACGTCAGCGCGTCGACGACCACGAGGACATCATCAGGCGCCCGAGTCTCGGCCCAATATCGAACGAAGTTGGCCCCGATGAATCCGGCGCCGCCGGTGACGAGAAGGTTCACGTGCGCATCGGCCACGCCGGCCGCACCCGCTCGGCGATCTCGGCCCGCTTGGGGTTCGCGAGATCGCGTTCCGACAGCACGGGATCGGTGACGCCCCAGTCGGCGGCGATCTCGGGATCGTCCCACGCGACGCCGAGCTCGTCGGCGGCGTTGTAGTACCCGTCGACGAGATAGGTGATGGTGGCGTCGGTAAGCGACGCGAATCCATGCGCGACGCCGGGCGGAATGAACACTCCTGGGTGTGCGTCGCCGCCCAGGTCGAAGGTCTCGGTGTTTCCGACTGTGGGGCTTCCCGTGCGAAGGTCGTGCAGCACGACGCGGGCTTGCCCGTACGGCACGTACCAGTAGTCCGCCTGGTGCAGGTGGTAATGAAGCCCAACGATCGCCCCGGCCGTCCGGTCGGCACGGTTCGCCTGGATCATCTCTCGGGCGCCCGGGATCCACTCCCGGCGGAATGTCTCGACGAACAGTCCGCGCACGTCGCGATGCACTGCCGGTTGCACGTGATAGACGCCCGCGATCGTTTGACTCTCGTTCACCGTCGCCATCGCTACTCCAAATCCGCGCGGGAGTGGTCGCCGAGCATGAGACGCGTCGCCTTCGGCCGTTCGCCGGAGCGCGTCACCTCGACCTCGCGGCCGAGCAGCGAGTCGTGAATGTGATGCACGCCGACGATGCGGCTCCGTTCGAGCACCACCGAATGTTCGATCTCGGCGTCGCGCAGCTCGCAGCCGGCACCGATCGACGTGTACGGCCCGACGTAGGTATCGACGAGCACCGTGCCCGCGCCGATGATCGCGGGACCTCGCACCACGGAGTTCTCCAGGCGGGCGCCCGCCTCGATGACCACGCGCCCTTCGACGCGCGATTGCTCGTCGACGACGCCGTCGATGCGCGCCGTGATCGTGTCGAGCACCAACCGGTTGCAGTGCAGCAGCGGGTCCTTCTTGCCCGTGTCGATCCACCAGCCCTGCAAAATCTCGTGTGCGACGAGATAGCCCTGGTCGATCAGCCATTGGATCGCGTCAGTGATCTCGAGCTCACCGCGCGCTGACGGAGCGATCGCCCGCACCGCGTCATGCACGGTCGTGTCGAACAGGTAGATGCCCGCGAGCGCGAGGTCCGACGGCGGTTCGGTCGGCTTCTCGACGAGACGCACGACGCGGCCCTGCCCATCGAGCGCGGCCACACCGAACCGGGTGGGATCGTCGACGTGCGCGAGCAGGATCTGCGCGACGGGTGGCCGCGCGCCCGGCTCATGGAGCTCGAGCGGGCGCGTGCGCTTCTCCTCGAAGCGATCGACGATCGTCTTCAGGTCCTGCTGCAGCATGTTGTCGCCGAGATACACGACGAAATCGTCATCACCGAGAAACTCGCGCGCGATCAACACGCAATGCGCCAGACCGAGCGGCGCTTCCTGTTGGATGTACTCGACCTCGACGCCCAGTCGCGATCCGTCGCCGAGTGCGGCCTCGATCTCGACGCCGGTGTCGTCCATGCTGACGATGACACCGATCTGCTTGATGCCCGCCGCCGCCATCTGCTCGACGACGTAGAAGAGGATCGGCTTGTTCGCGATCGGCACGAGCTGCTTGGCGCTCGTGTGCGTGATCGGGCGCAGCCGCGTACCGGCACCGCCGGCGAGGATCAGCCCTTTCATCGGCGGCCATGCTAGCTTGCCGCCCTCGCAGCGCCGTGTTCTAGGGTCGTGTCGTGGCTGACGAGCTGACGCGCGCGGACGGATGTGATCTTTGTGAGGCGGCGCGCATTACGCCGTGGTTTCACGAGGACGACGTCTGTTGGATCGCCGAGTGCGAGATCTGCGCGGTACCGATGGTCGTCTGGCGAGGACACGGCGTCGAGCCTCCCGAAGCGCACCTCGAACACATGCACGAGCGGCTTGCATCGGTCGTAGCCGAACACTTCGAGTTCGAGCATTACGTCGACGACAACATGCGCAACATTCCCGACCACTACCACGCGCACGCCCGTCCCAAGGGTGGTTTCTTCGGCCACGGGCTGAAACGGAAATCGCCGGGCGCGTGACGTCAATCCGCGACGACAGCTTCCCGATGCGCGAGTGGGGGCTGCCGCGCGACGGTGAGCTCGACCGTGTGGTGATCGTGTCTCCCCATCTCGACGATGCTGTCCTCGGCTGTGCGCGTCTGATGGCGCTGCACCCGGGTTGCACGGTCGTCACCGTGTTCGCGGGCAACCCGTCGCGCTATCCCGATCCCATGCGTCTGTGGGACGTGCAAAGTGGTTTCCAACCAGGCGATGACGTGATGGCAGCGCGCCGCAAGGAGGATCATGCGGCACTCGCTGTGCTCGCCGCCGCGCCGGTGCACCTCGACTTCGTCGAGTACACGTACAACCCCGGTGACGTGCCGGTCGCGCCCGACGTCATCGCGCCTGTGCTCGCATCGACGTTGCGCGACCGCGCGCCGACACTCGTCGTCGCGCCGTTCGGGCTCGCGAACCCCGACCATGACGCGACGCACCGCGCGTGCATGTTGGTGCGCGACGCCAGCGAGTTGGGCGAGGTGTCGTGGTGGTGCTACGAGGACACCGGCTACAAGCACATCCCCGGCATGCTCGCGTGGCGCGTCTCGAAGCTGTTCCGGCGCAACCTGTGGCCGACGCCCGTGTGCCCGCCCGTCGACCCGGCGAATGATCGCAAGCTGGCGGCGGTCGGCTGCTGCCCGAGCCAACCGCTCGCGCTCGAGGACGACTGGCAGATCGGTGCCAAGCTCACGTCACCCGCGCCCGAGCAGTATTGGCGTCTCGAGCCTCCACCTCCCGGCTGGGAAGGGATTTCCGCTTAGGCGCGGACGAGGATGGCCGTGGGCGCGTTGACGCGACCGAGCACCGGCGCGTCGCCGAACGCGGCCACCTTGCCGTCGCGCGCGCACATCCAGTAGCCGTTGCCCGTCGTCGTGCGTGCAAACCCGCACACCGGCGCGGTCGTGTGGATCTTCGACCCGTGGTAGTGCGCATCGCCGTACGAGAAGATGCCGCCGTCGCTCGCGCACAGCCAGTAGCCCTTGCCCGACACGGTGGCCGCCATCGCCACGACCGGCTTGCTCAGGTGCTTCCCGCCGGCCGAGCCCCGGAAGTGCGCGTCGCCGAAACAGAAGATGCCACCGTCGCTCGCGACCAGCCAGTAGCCGCGACCCGACGGCGTCGAAGCCATGCCGACGATCGGTCGGTCCAGGTGCTTGCCGCCCATCGACCCGTGGTACTTGGCATCACCGAACCCGAAGATGCCGCCGTCGCTCGCGCACATCCAGTAGCCCTTGCCCGACGGTGTCGCCGCCATCGCGACGATGGGCTTGTTCAAGTGCTTGCCGCCCATCGACCCGTGGTACTTGGCATCACCGAACCCGAAGACTCCCCCGTCGGTCCCGCAGAGCCACAGCCCGTGATGGGTCGGCGTCGATGCGCCCGCGATGATCGGCTTGGCGACGTGCGACAACGATCCGAACTTCGTCGCGATTCCGAAGCCGTGCACTCCGCCCCCCGGTCCCGCGATCCAGTATCCGGCGTGAGGCGTGTTCGGTGTTCCAGCCGGGGGCGCGCTCGGCGGCGACGAGAACAGTGACACCGGCGAGTAGGTATGGCCGAGCACCTCGCGATCGTCGGCGCGCAGCCACGTGTCGAGCACCGATGCGTACACGCTCCGGAAGTCGATCGACGGCTTGAGGTCGCCGTCACCGTCGAGATCGGTGAGGCTCGGCTGGGCGCCGTGGAGACCACCGCGCACGTGATCGCCGATCACGAACAGCGGCGCCGCCGCGCCGTGGTCGGTGCCGCCGTCGCCGTTCTCGTCGGGCCGGCGCCCGAACTCGGAAAACGTCATCAACGCGACCTGCCCGCGCCAGCGCGGCGCCAGCGTCGCGAAGAACGAGTCGATCGCGTTGTCGAGGCGCGAGAGCAGGGTCGCGTGGAACCCGGCTTGGTCGGAATGCGTATCGAAGCCGCCGATCGAGGTGTCGATCACGCGGATGCCGAGGTTGGCGTTGATCAGGTGAGCCGCGAGGACGAGCTGCTGCGAGAGATTCGTCGACTGACTCGGGAACGAGTACGCGGGACGGATGCGTTGCGTCAGCTGCATCAACTCCATCGCGGTTGTGTTGTATTCGTCGCCGAGCGGACCGAGGCCCGACACACCACTCCCGAACGTGGCGACCGCGTCGTACATGCGGGCGACGGACGGGTCACTCCGGTCGATGCCCCACGCATCACCGATCGAAAGCGGCAACGACGACGGGTGCGCGACCGCGCCGTTGAGGTGCGGGTTCACGTTCCCGTGCAAGGCCACGCCGTACAGCGACTCGTGGGTCGTGTTCGGGAGCCCGTCGAGGAAACGGCCGGCCCACCCCGTCGTCGGTGTGCCCGTGCCGCCCCAGCCGTGCATCCAGATGTCGGTCGACGTGAAGTGGCTGAGGTCGGGGGGCTGATACCCGACGCCGCGGACGATCGCGACTTTCCCTTGGTCGTAGCGCGCCTTGGTCTTCACGAGCGACGGGTGGAGTGCGACGCCATTGCCGATCGAGAGACCGTTGGTGATCTTCAGCGTCGGCCGCAACGAGTTGTACGCCGCGTTGCCGGCCGGTACGACGGTGTTCAAGCCGTCGTTGCCGCCACCGAGTTGGATCGTGACGAGGATTCCCTGATTGTTCGCGACTGGAGGCGCCGCCAACGCCTCGAGGCGAGAGAGGTATGGCGTGATCGCGACCGCGCCGGCGCCCATCGCGCTCGAACTGCAAGAAGCGCCGCCGCGAGAGGCGGTCCTGGAAGAGGGGCGGGGCGGCGTCGGTCACGTGGGTTCTCTCCTACGCGAGGTTCATCTCGGGCGTCAGCATGACGAGCACGAGGAGATTGATGAAGGTCCAGTCCGGCCATGTGTTCGGAGCCGCGCGCTGACTGGTCAACCAGGCCTCGAGCTTCGAGCGAGTGTGCGCTGACGGATTGTCGATGCCCATGACGTCGAACGCGTGTTGGATCGCGTTCGACACCGTCATGCCGATGATGGCGTTGAGGGTGTTGCGCACGTTGTTCTGCCAGACGATGTATCCCGCCCAGTTCGCGCGCGCCCATATCCGTGAGGTCGTCAGCCAGTAGCCGTTCGGCCGCCAACCGGACACGTCGGGGGGCTCGAACAGTTGCTGACCCATGTCCTCCATCCACCACTGCGGGTTCGCATCATCCGAAGTGATGCCGACCGCGCGCATGCACGCGACGATCCATTCCGAGGGGGAGCGCACGAGCCCCTGCTTGGCCTGGGTCGAGAGGAACTCCGGATGGTTGAAGATCGCCCGCACGAGTGCGGCGATCGAGAAGTCGGCGGCGAGGAACGCGTCGCCGAGGGTTGCGACGAGCGAAGGGTCGGGATCCGGGTAGGCGAAGAACGCCCACATCTTCTTGGCGATGAAGCGCGAAGCGATCTGCGTGTGCGCGGCGTCGTCGCGCAGGAGGAAGTTGATGATGTCGGGGCCGTCCCAGTTCTGGGTGACGCCCATGAACGTCTTCTGGCCGGTGTCGTGACGGGTCGGATAGAAGTGGTACTGGGTCCGGTCGCCGTCGAGGGTGTTGTGGCCGGTCCACGCCCGCGCCGACGCCACGATGTCGGCCTGTGTGTACTCGTTGACCCCGAGTGTGAACAGCTCCATCAGCTCGCGCGCGAAGTTCTCGTTCGGGTGACCCTTGGTGTTGGGATCGTTGTCGAGCCAGATCAGCATCGTGGGCTGTAACGACATCTGCTGCACGAGATCACGAAACGAGCCGGAGGCCATCGAACGGAAGAGCGCGTTCTGGCGGTACATGAGCAGCATGTCCGTGACCTTGTAGTTCGCGGTCGCGAAGTGCCCGTGCCAGAACAGCGTGAGCTTTTCCTGCAACGGAGTGGTGGTCGTGGCCATGCGATCGAGCCACCAATGCTGGAGCTTGTACTCCTTCTCCCAGTCGCCGAGGTTGGCGTCGGTGAGGAACGCGGGTTCGGTGTCAGCGGGCGCGGAGGAGAAATCGAGGAGCTGGTCGACGGTGGTCGCCCAGGGCTGGGCGGCGAGGGTCGCGATCTGGCTCGGCGTGCCACCGAACCCGGCTCGCCGGAGGAGATGCGCGATGTCGGCCGGCTGCGGCACTCGTTCCCCCCGAATGGCCGTGTCTCGCAGCACGCCCGAGGGGGTGATCGACGCGAAGGCAGGGTGATCTTGAGTGCGCGCGCGTACCGGACTGCTACATCAGGGAAGCCCGGCGCCGGGAACGTCGACGGTGACGGCCTCGATGCGGCCTTGGTGCGCGGCTCGGGTCTCTTCGGGGACGTGGCTCGGCGCCGTACACAGATACAACGTGCGCCGGTCGGGCCCGCCGAGCATGCACGCATACGCGCCGGGGTGCGTCCCCTTGACCTCGTCGACCACGTCGCCGCCCTCGACGACGCGCAGGCACCGGCCAGTACCGGGACACGCGGTCCAGACCGCGCCCTCGGCGTCGAGGCACATGCCGTCGACGGTCGCGCCGTGGAGCTGCGCCCAGACGCGCTGATTGGAGAGGCTGCCGTCGGCCGCGATGTCGAACGCGCTGATGCGGCGGCCCATGCTCTCGCCGACGAGCAGCGTCCGACCATCGGGCGTGATCGCCGATCCGTTCGGGAACGCAACCCGCTCGGCGACGACGCGTGCAGTGCCATCGGGTTCGACGGCGATCAAACAGGTGTCGCACGGCTGTTCACCGGTGTAGATGTCGAACCCGAAGTTCCCGACGTACGCGTGGCCGTGGGCGTCGACGACCATGTCGTTGCACTGGCCGGACGCCAGGGCAGCCAGGTCGGCGTGCAGCGACAGATTCCCGTCGCCTTCGAGGCGCAAGACGCGCCGGTCGATCATCGAGACGACGAGCATGCGACCGTCGGTGAGCCACCCCAACCCCGATGGTTGCTGGGGCACCTCGACGATCGTCTCCGATTTGCCGTCGGTGTCCATCGCCACGACGCGGCGGTCGTGCTGGTCGGAGAACCAGAGCCGGTCCTCGTGCCAGCGCGGGCCTTCGGGAAAGGCAAAGCCGTCGGCGACGATCGTCGTGGTGCGCACGCTCATGGGCCCGGACCGTACTCGTCGTATCGCGTCGGGCTCACGTCGTCGAGGTTCCTCGCAGCCGACTCCGGCAGGCGCGGCACGACCGCGATTGCCGCGAGGAGCCCTCCGGCTCCGGTCACCGCGATGGCGCGACCGAGGCCATCCAGCGGGCCGACGAGACCCGCAACGATGCCGAAGCCCATGACCGAGCCGATGACGCCGACGATCGTGAGCAACGCGTTCGCCGTGCCGCGCACCTCGGTTGGAAAGAGCTCGGCGTCGAGGGTGCCGAGCGCGATGCCACCGGCGCCGGCCGTGAGCACCGAGATCGCAGACATGACCCAGATGACCGGGCCGCCCATCACGAAGAAGATGATCTGCGTCGCGGTAGCGATCGCGAGCGCGATTGCCGCGACCGGTCGCCGGCCCCGTGCTTCAGCGAGGCGACCGCCCAACAGCAGGCCGATGAGCCCAGGCACGGCCGTGGTCACGGTGCGGAACAACGCGACCCCACTGTTCGAGAAGCCGTGGTCGTCGAGCAGGTACTGATTCATCAGCTGTGACGACGGGGCATTGAACATGCTCGTGAGAAACGCGGCCGCGCCGAGCAGCACGAAGCGGTGCCGGTGCCGCGTCATCACGTCGCGCAGGCGCCCGCGCACGACCTCGGCGTGGGTTGTGAGCGTTGTGTAGCGCGTCGTCTCGGCGAGGTGGCGAGCGATGCTCGGACCGAGCAACACCGAGCACGCGCCAAGCGCGAACGGGAGGCGCCAGCCCCACTCGCCGAGATCGGCCAGGGGCAGCACGACAACCGCGAGCGAGAACCCGAAGCCGCCGGCCAACGCAAGCATCGACGCCGAGTAGGCGCGGGCTCGCTCGGGTGACTCCTCGATGACGGCGATGCCCGCGACCGTCACCGTCGTGATCAGCAACCCGCGTTGCAGCACCTGCGCGCTCGTGAACACCAGGAGGTTCGGCGCGACCGCGGAGATCGCGCACGCGACCGACGATCCGACGACGCCGATGAGGATCGAGCGGCGGCGGCCCCGCCGGTCGGCGAGAACGGTGATCGGCAACGCAAGCAACGCGCCGATGCGGGTGAGCGCGAGCAGCAGACTGATCCGCGAGTCAGAGGCATGAAAGGAATCGCTGATGGGTCCCGAGAGCTGCCCGAACAGCGCGCTCGGCGAAGCCGACGACCGCAGCGGCAGCAGATGCGGTCGCGAGAAGCGTGGCCTGTTCAGGCAAGAACGCAACCGGTGGGAGCCCGATGACCCCCTTGGGCGGTTCGGGGTCGGGTGTGTCCTCGAGTGCTGCCTCGAGCATCGCAAGGACATGCGCGACCTCCCGGTTCTGCGCAATGCGAATGAGCGGCCTGAAAAAGAACCCGAAGAAAGGGACGTCGACGCCGCCCCCGGGCGTCACGGTGACGTGACAACCGTCGCCGACGGGTAGGAGAGCAATGGTGACCCCGATTGCGGGTTGCTGAGAAGGCGGCGCGTCGACTACGACGGTGCCGTTGGGTTGAGGATTTCCGCCAAGCCGTTCAATCGCCGCGGCACGCACCACATCGGGGGACGCGGCGAGATGATGCGGGGAGGCCTTCGGCACGCGGGCATGCTATGGGCGGTCTGCGTGGTTGCCCCGGAGAGGGATGATGACCACCAAGTTGGCTGTCGGCGACAAAGCGCCGGCGTTCGCGCTGAAGGATCAACACGGCAAGACCGTGCGGCTTTCGGGGTTCAAAGGTCAACCGGTCGTCGTCTACTTCTATCCGAAGGCTGACACGCCGGGATGCACGCAGCAGTCGTGCAACCTGCGCGATGCCTTCCCACAGTTGAAGAAGCTCAAGGCGGCGGTCGTCGGCATCAGCCCCGATCCCGTCGAGAAGCAGAAGAAATTCGACGACAAGTACGGCCTCGGCTTTCCACTCCTCGCTGATACCGATCATGCAACGGCTGACGCGTGGGGTGTCTGGGGTGAGAAGTCCCTCTACGGCCGCAAGTTCATGGGCATCGTCCGCTCGGCATTCGTCGTCGACGAGAAGGGCAAGCTTTCGGGCGTCTTCTACAAAGTGAGCCCCAAGGACACCGTGCCCAAGGTGGAAGGAGTACTGAAATCTCGGTGATCATCGCGGTTCCCGTTGCCACTGTGTTGCTCGCCATCATCGCGATTGCAGGCACATTCCTCTGGTGGCGCGCCGGGCGCGCCTCCCAGGTGACCGCGCTCGCACTCGATTGCGGCCACTTTCTCGGAGACGTGATCGAGTCGGGCGGCGTCGAACACGCCCGTTACGTGTCGGCGCACCGCCGTCACGTCGAAAACGAGCTCGACCGGCTGTCGCGGCGCCTGCGCGACCGGAAGCTTCGCAAGCTGGTCAAGTCCGCGCTCGTGGAGTATCGCAAGGCGTACGCGTACTCGCAGCCTCTGCCCGCGGGCACGCTCGGCCTCACCGTCGGAGGCCCGTTGACGCGCCGCGACCAAACTGAGCGGGCTCGCGTGGGCCAGCACGAGGCCGCGTGCAAGGCGTTCGACGCGTTCGATGCCGTGCTCGCAAGGGTGCGTGAGCTCGACCGCTGGACGTACAACGGGTAGCCGGCGCTCGGCTCCCGCTGGAAGGAAACCGTCTCGACGCCCCGGCGCACGCGCAAAGCCTGCGTGGGAGCCACACGCAGGGGTTGTGATCATCCGAGGCCGTGGCTCGTGTCGACCCCGTGGTCGGGTTCGTTTGTCCCAAGAGAACGCCCGCTGACCGCGGGGTCGTTCGCGTCCCGCGCTAACGCCGCGTAAAGAACCGACCCCCGGTCGCAAGGAAGGCATCAAGGACGGGCCGGTTGGATGTGGCGGGGCTCATGATGGGCGGCATGGTTGATTTGATCTTCCTCGGCATCATCGTCGGGTTCTTCGCCGTCGCGTTCATGTTCGTGAAGGCCTGCGAACGCATCATCGGGCCCGACGTCGAGTCGACACGCGTCGACACGACCACCGACGACCAACGGGCCGCGGCATGAGCGGGACGGAGGCCGTGATCGGCGTCATCTTGAGTGTGCTCGCCGCCGCGTATCTCGTCTACGCGCTCCTCTTCCCGGAGAAGCTGTGACCGCCGCCGGCTGGACCCAGCTGGCGTTCGTCGTCGCCCTTCTCGCGGTCAGCACGCCGCTGCTCGGCAGCTATATGGCGAAGGTGTACGGCTCCAAGCGCGCTCCCGGCGACCGCGCGTTCCTCCCGGTCGAGCGCGTGATCTATCGCCTCTGTGGCGTCGATCCCGAGAGCGAGCAGCGCTGGCAGACGTACGCACTCTCGTTGGTCGCGTTCAGCTTCGCCTCGGTGGTCGTGCTGTACGCGCAGATCAGGCTTCAAGGGCACCTCCCGCTCAACCCGGATCACCAGGTGGGTCCGTCGGCGGCACTTTCCTTCAACACCGCGGTCAGCTTCCTCACCAACACGAACTGGCAGAACTACTCGGGCGAGTCGACGATGTCGCACCTCACCCAGATGGCAGGCCTGGCCGTACACAACTTCGTGTCGGCCGCGGCCGGCGCCGCAGTCGTCGTTGTGCTGATCCGCGGGCTCGTGCGCCCGCGTACGCACACGCTCGGGAACTTCTGGGTCGACCTCACCCGCACGACGACGCGCATCTTGTTGCCGATGGCCTTGGTGTTCGCGTTCGTGCTCGTGAGCCAGGGTGTGGTGCAGAACCTCCACGGTGCGCAGACGGTCACCACGGTTGCCGCGCAGCAACAGCAGCTGCCCGGCGGACCGATCGCCAGCCAGGAGGCGATCAAAGAGATCGGTGAGAACGGCGGGGGGCCCTACAACGCCAACTCCTCGCACCCGTTCGAGAACCCGAACCCGATCACGAACATCCTCGAGATCTGGATGCTGCTCGCAATCCCGTTCGCGTTCACATGGACGTTCGGGAAGATGGCCGGCGACGTGAAGCAAGGCATCGCGGTGCTGAGTGCGATGTTCGTGCTCTGGCTCGCGGCCGCGATCATCGTGATGCCGCTCGAGGCGAAGGGCAACAACAAGTTCGACCGGTCCGGCGTCACCCAAACGGTCAGCGCGACACAGGCGGGCGGCAACATGGAAGGCAAGGAAGCTCGGTTCGGTCCCGCCGCGTCCGGATTGTTCGCGGCGTCGACGACCGGCACGTCGACCGGCTCTGTGGACTCGATGCACGACAGCTATACGCCGGCCGGTGGCGCGGTGCCGCTCGTCAACATCATGATCGGCGAGGTCTCGCCCGGCGGTACCGGCTCGGGCCTCTACGGCATGCTGGTGTTCGCCCTGCTGTCGGTGTTCATCGCCGGGCTCATGGTCGGTCGAACGCCGGAATACTTGGGCAAGAAGATTCAAGCCCCCGAGATGAAGCTCGTCGTGCTCTACATCCTGTTCGTGCCACTCGTGATTCTCGGGTTTACTGCGGTATCGGTCGTGATGAAGACGGCGGTGAGCTCGATCGCGAACCCGGGCCCGCACGGCCTAAGCGAGATCACATACGCGTTCACGTCACAGGCGAACAACAACGGCTCCGCGTTCGCAGGTCTCACCGGCAACACGAACTGGTACAACACCACCGGCGGCATCTGCATGCTCGTGGGTCGGTTCCTGCTGATGATCCCCGTGCTGGCGATCGCAGGATCGCTCGGGCGCAAGCAGACGGTCCCGGCGTCGGCGGGCACGTTCCCCACCAACACCGGTCTCTTCGCGGCGCTGCTCACCGGTGTCGTCGTCATCGTCGTCGGACTCACGTACTTCCCTGTCATTGCACTCGGTCCGCTCGTCGAGCACCTGGTCGGAAAGTTCTAAGGGGCGCGCGTGGCTACTTCACCTGCAGCATCTGTGCAGCCGGTCCCGACCGAGCGCCCTCCCAAGGTGCGCACGCGCGCCGCCGGGGCAAGCTCGTTGTTCGATCCCGCGATCATGCGCCGCGCGATCGGCGACTCGTTCGTGAAGCTCAATCCCCGCCAGATGGCGCGTAACCCCGTGATGTTCATCGTCGAGGTCGGAAGCGTCCTGACGACGATCCTGTTCTTTCAGAAGCTGCCGTCGGCATCGGCCCGCGACTCGGTGTTCACCGGTCTCGTGTCCGCGTGGCTGTGGTTCACCGTGCTGTTCGCCAACTTTGCCGAGGCGGTGGCCGAAGGACGCGGCAAGGCGCAAGCCGACACGCTCCGCAAGACTCGCTCCGAGACGCTGGCGCGGGTTCGTCAGCCCGACGGCTCGATCGTCGAGAAGTCGTCGAATGACCTGCAGCTCGACGATTTGTGCGTCGTCACCGCTGGAGAGGTGATCCCCGGTGACGGCGAGGTCGTCGAGGGCATTGCCACGGTCGACGAGTCGGCGATCACCGGCGAATCGGCACCAGTGATCCGGGAGTCGGGTGGTGACCGCTCGGCGGTCACTGGCGGCACGCGAGTGCTCTCCGACGAGATCGTCGTGCGCATCACGGCCAAGCCGGGGGAGACCTTCCTCGACCGCATGATCGCCCTCGTCGAGGGGGCGTCCCGACAGAAGACGCCCAACGAGATCGCGCTCAACATCCTGCTCGCCGGGCTGACGATCATCTTCATGCTCGCGACCGTGACGCTCCAGCCGTTCGCGATCTACTCCAAGGCGAGCCAAGACCTGGTCGTGCTGATCGCGCTGCTCGTGTGCCTCATCCCCACGACCATCGGCGCCCTGCTCTCGGCGATCGGAATCGCGGGCATGGACCGGCTCGTGCAGCGCAACGTGCTCGCGATGAGCGGACGCGCGGTCGAGGCCGCCGGTGACTGCTCGACGTTGCTGCTCGACAAGACCGGCACAATCACCTACGGCAACCGCCAGGCCGCGCAGTTCCTCACACTGCCGGGCGTCGACGAGCACGCGCTCGCCGACGCGGCGATGCTGTCGAGCCTCGCGGACGAGACCCCCGAAGGGCGCTCGATCGTGACGTTCGCGCACGACCACTACGGGCTGGCGCCCCGCGACATTCCGAATGCGGTGCTGGTCCCGTTCACGGCCCAGACCCGCATGAGCGGTGTCGACTTCGAAGCACACTCCATCCGCAAGGGTGCCTCCGGCTCGGTGCGCCGATGGGTGCAAGACCAAGGCGGCACGGTGCCCGACGAGCTCGAGACGATTGTGGATGGCATCGCGACCCAGGGCGGCACGCCGCTCGTCGTCGCCAATGGCACGCGTGTCCTCGGTGTCATCTACCTCAAGGACGTCGTCAAGCAAGGAATGCGCGAACGCTTCGACCAGCTGCGCGCGATGGGCATCCGCACGGTGATGATCACCGGCGACAACCCCAGGACCGCGGCGGCGATCGCACATGAAGCTGGCGTCGACGACTTTCTTGCCGAGGCCACACCGGAAGACAAGATGGCGCTGATCAAGCGGGAACAGGTCGGCGGGTCGATGGTGGCGATGACCGGCGACGGCACGAACGACGCGCCCGCGCTGGCCCAAGCCGACGTCGGTGTCGCGATGAACACCGGGACCCAGGCCGCCAAAGAAGCCGGCAACATGGTGGACCTCGATTCGAATCCCACGAAGCTCATCGAGGTCGTCGAGATCGGGAAGCAGCTTCTGATCACCCGGGGTTCGCTGACGACGTTCTCGATCGCCAACGACGTCGCGAAGTACTTCGCCATCATCCCCGCCATGTTCCTCGGTGTCTTCCCTGCACTCGACACGCTGAACATCATGAAGCTCGACAGTCCGCACTCGGCGATCCTGTCCGCGGTCATCTTCAATGCGCTGATCATCGTGGCGCTGATTCCGCTCGCGCTGCGCGGCGTGAAGTTCCGTGCGATGGGCGCGGCCCCGGTGCTGCGAAGAAACCTGCTGCTCTACGGCGTCGGCGGCATCATCGCCCCCTTCATCGGGATCAAGCTCATCGACCTGATCATTACCGCGCTCGGAGTGAAGTGACCGTGCGGATGCAGCGGAGCCAGGGATGGCGCAGCGAAGGAGCCATGTGATGCTGCGACGCCAACTCGTCACCGGACTGCTGATGACAATCGTCATGACCGTGCTCGTCGGACTCTTGTATCCGTTGGTCGTGACCGGCGTGGCACAGGGCCTCATGTCGAAGCGCGCGAACGGCTCGCTCGTCAAGGTTGACGGCAAGCCGGTTGGTTCGTCGCTCATCGGCCAGAACTTCACCGACGCCGACGGCAACGCGATACCGAAGTACTTCCAGCCGCGGCCGTCGGCCGCGGGCGACGACGGCTACGACGGGTTGAAGAGCGGCGGCTCGAACCTCGGGCCGTCGAACCCGAAGCTGCTCGAAGCAGTTGCGCAGCGGGCCGCGGCATACCGGAAACTCAACGGCCTCGCCTCTGAGGTCAAAGTACCCGTCGACGCGGTCACGTCATCCGCGTCCGGGCTCGATCCGCAGATCTCGGTCGCCAACGCACGATTGCAGGCAGCCCGCGTCGCCAAGGCGCGCAACGTCTCCGAGCAATCAGTGCGAGCACTGATCGACGCGCACACCCAGGCACACGCCTGGGGCTTCCTTGGGGAGCAAACTGTGAACGTGTTGGAACTGAACCTTGCGCTGGATCGTGTGAGGTAGTCCGGTGTCTCGCGGCAACCTCCGCGTGTATCTCGGCGCCGCACCCGGCGTCGGCAAGACGTTCGCGATGTTGAACGAGGCGTGTCGCCGCCATGCCCGGGGCGTCGACGTCGTCGTCGGGTTCGTGGAAACCCACGGCCGTGCTCGAACGGCCGAACAGATCCGTGAGCTCGAGGTCGTGCCGCGCAAGATCGTCGAATACCGCGGGACGCGCCTGGAGGAGATGGACGTCGACGCCATCCTGCGGCGCAAGCCGAAGCAGGTGCTGGTCGACGAGCTGGCGCACACAAACGTGCCAGGGTCCAAGAACGAGAAGCGATGGCAAGACGTCGAGGAATTGCTCGACGCCGGCATCGACGTGATCTCGACGCTCAATATCCAGCATCTCGAATCGGTCAACGACGTCGTGGAGCGCATCACCGGTGTGCAGCAGCGGGAGACGCTGCCCGACGACGTGGTGCGGCGAGCCGACCAGGTCGAGCTCGTCGACATGACTCCCGAAGCGCTCCGGCGCCGCATGGCCCACGGCAACATCTACAAGCCGGAACGAGTCGACGCCGCGCTCGCGAACTACTTCCGGCCCGGCAACCTCGCGGCGCTGCGTGAGCTCGCGCTGCTGTGGGTCGCGGACAAGGTCGACGAGAGCCTCCACCAGTACATGGAGGACCACGGCATCACGGCCGCGTGGGAGACGCGCGAACGGATCGTCGTGGCACTCACGGGCGCGCCCGGCGGTGAGCACCTTGTTCGACGCGCATCCCGCATGGCGAGCCGGACGAAAGCCGAGCTGCTCGGGGTGCACGCGCCGCGGGCGAGGGATTGGCCGGGCCCCCGCCCGGATTGCTCGAGCAGCATCGGAAACTCCTCGAGGATCTCGGCGGTACCTATCACGAGGTCGTGGGGCCCGACCCGGCGCACACACTGGTGACGTTCGCGCGGAGCGAACACGCAACGCAGCTCGTGTTGGGTTCGAGCCGGCGTTCGCGCTGGGCGGAGCTGCTCCGGGGATCGGTCATCAACCGCGTGCTGCGGGCGTCGGGCGACATCGACGTGCACGTGATCTCGACGCAAGAAGAAGGCGAGTTGCCGGCGACGCCGCATCGGCGACTGCGGGTGTCATTGGGAATCTCGGCGCGGCGCCAGCTGATCGCGTTGATGGTCGCGGTCGTGCTCCTGCCATTGCTCACGTTGGTGCTGGCGCACCAGCGCGATCGCGTCTCGCTCAGCACGGACCTCCTGCTGTACCTGCTCGTCGTCGTGATCGTGGCGGCAATCGGCGGGGCGTGGGTTGCGATGGTGACGGCGGTTGTCGCGTTCCTGCTCGTCAACTACTACTTCACGCCGCCGATCCACGAATGGACCATTTCGCAGCGCGAGAACGTGGTCGCGCTTGTTGTGTTCTTGATCGTCGCGGCGGTGGTAAGCGTGCTCGTGACGGTCGCCGCCCGTCGGTCGTTGGAAGCCGCGCGGGCGCGGAACGAAGCGGGCTCGCTCGTACAGCTCGCGGGCGCACTGCTCTCCGAGAACGACCCGTTGCCGGAGATCATGCACCAGCTCCTGACGACGTTCGCCCTGCGGTCGGTGGCGGTCTTCCGGCGGTTGCCAAACAAGTCGTGGACGATCGTGGCCCACGCCGGTGAGCCGGGCCCCGCGCAGCCAGCGCGATGCGACCGACACGGTCGAACTCCCCGACGACGACGTGTTCGCGTACGTCGGCCCGGAGCTCACGGCCGACAACCGGCGAGTGCTCAACGCGTTCGTGTCCCAGCTCGCCGTTGCGTTGGAGAGCCGGGAGCTTCGCGCGGAGGCCGCGTCCGCGACCGCGCTCGCGGAGGCCGACGAGCTCCGCACCGCGCTCCTGCGGGCGGTGTCGCATGATCTCCGCACGCCCCTCGCGTCGATCAAGGCCGCGGCGACCACCTTGCTCGCCGACGACTTGCACTTGGACGATGACACGATTCGTCAGTTGCACGCGACGATCGACGAAGAAGTCGACCGCCTCGACGAGTTGGTGCACAACCTGCTCGCGATGAGTCGTTTGCAGGCCGGTGCGCTCGAACTGGCGAAGACCGACGTGGCGCTCGATGAGGTCGTCGGGCGCGCCCTTGTCAGCTTGGGAGATCGAGCGGCGGCCGTCGTCGTGGATGTGCCCGACAGCCTGCCGAGAGTCTGCGCCGATCCGGCGTTGTTGGAACACGCGATTGCCAATGTCGTCGACAACGCGTTGTCGTGGTCGCCCTCCGAGGCGGCCGTACGAATTGAGGCTGATGTCCTGCGCGACCGTGTGGTGCTCCGCGTGATCGACCGCGGCACGGGAATCCCTCCCGCGGAACGAGATCGAGTGTTCCGGCCGTTCCAACGACTCGGTGACGCATCGCCGGGTGGTGTCGGACTCGGACTCGCCGTGGCGCGCGGTTTCACAGAGGCGGTGGGCGGCGAGCTCCGGGTAGACGACACTCCGGGCGGCGGCACGACGATGGTGTTCACGTTTGCCGTCGACGGGCGCGAGCCATGAGCAAGCTGCTCGTGATCGAGGACGAGACGCCCCTGCGGCGCGCGCTGCGGATCTTTCTCGAGGCGCACGACTACACGGTGGTGGCCGCGGCCAACGGCACGGATGGGCTTGCGCTCGCGGCCCGGGAGCACCCCGACGCGGTGATCCTCGATCTCGGACTGCCCGACATGGACGGTGTCGAGGTGGCGACGGCATTGCGCGGGTGGACCAACGTCCCGATCGTTGTCCTATCTGCGCGCGACGCCGAGTCGGTCAAGGTGGCCGCGCTCGATGCCGGCGCCGACGACTACGTGACCAAGCCGTTCGGCATGAACGAATTCCTCGCGCGGGTGCGCGCCGCGTTGCGGCGAGCCACGACCGGTGAAGAAGCGCCGGTGATCACTACCGCCGACTTCACGATCGATCTCGGCGCCAAGCGAGTTCGCCGCGATGACGCCGAGGTGCACCTCACGCCCACGGAGTGGCAGATCGTCGAGGTCCTCGCGCGCCACACCGGCAAGCTCGTGCCGCAGCAACAGCTGCTCCAACAGGTATGGGGTCCGCAATACGAACGCGAGACCCACTACCTGCGCATCTACATGAGTCAGATCCGTCGGAAGCTCGAGCCGGATCCGTCACGCCCGCGCTACTTCATCACCGAACCGGGGATGGGCTATCGCTTTGTCGTCGAGGAGTATTGAGATGCCGTACTACGAACTCGGACCCGGCCGCCCGAAGGAGCCGACCGACGGCAACGTCTACATTGGAACTGCGGTCGGCGCGCTCGGC
This sequence comes from uncultured Actinomycetes bacterium, assembly GCA_963837155.1. Taxonomy (GTDB): domain Bacteria; phylum Actinomycetota; class Acidimicrobiia; order IMCC26256; family PALSA-610; genus DASQHW01. The sequence continues at coordinate 1,646,341 of CAWIMB010000002.1, forward strand.
GCGATGTTTCTCTCGTTCGCGCTCGTGCCCCTGCGCGATCACATTCCGAACGCGAACATGGCGCTCGCGCTCGTGATCCCCGTCCTGCTGGGCGCGATCATCGGCGGGCGGATTGCGGGCGTGGTCTCGGCGGTGGTGGCGGCATTGTCGTTCAACTTCGTGTTCACGAAGCCGTATCTGTCGCTGCGGATTGCCAGCGGCGACGACGTCGCGACGTTCGTCGTGCTCGCCATTGTCGGCCTCGTCGCGGCCGAGCTGGGCGTTCGGGCGCGACGCGGGGGAGTCGCGGCACGGGAGACGCGGTCCGAGCTCGACCGCATGTACCGCGTCGCCGACATGTCATCGCGCGGCGCTGATGTTGACGACATCGTCTCGTCGGCCCAGGCCGAGCTCATCGGCCTGTTCGGCCTTGTGGACTGTGTCTACGAGCCGAGTCCCTCAGAGGCCGAGCTGCCCAGCCTCGGCCAACGCGGCGCCCTGGAAAACGCGCGCCTGGTCGCCTCGGGCGACTTCTTGTTGCCGACCGGCGGCGTCGAGGTGCCAGTCAAAGGCCGGGGCCACGAGTACGGGCGCCTGGTGCTGTACGCCGCCGAGTCGACGCGGGCGCCGCTCCAGAAGCGCCTGGTCGCGGTCGGGATCGCCGACGAGCTCGGCGCCGCCCTCGCCTCCCGCGTCGGCTAACGGGCAGAGCATTGTTGCACGACGCCGTGAGCTGAGGCGGAGCCGAAGCAAACTGGCCGGAGCGGCGAGCGTCCGCGGGTCGGGTATCCCGGCCCGCAGCGAGTGCGACCAAGAATACTGCGCCGACGACGTGATAGCCGCCGTCGACATGGACGACTTCGCCCGTCGTGGCAGGGAACAGGTCCGAGAGCAGCGCGACGCACGCGCTCGCCACGGGCTCGGGGTCCTTGACGTTCCAGCCGAGCGGCGCACGCTCGTCCCACACGTCTTCGAACCGCTCGAAGCCGGGGATACTGCGCGCGGCGATCGTGCGGATCGGACCGGCGGCGACCAGGTTCACACGCACTCCTTGCGGCCCGAGATCGCGTGCGAGATAGCGCGCGGTTGCTTCGAACGCGGCCTTGGCGACACCCATCCAGTCGTAGACCGGCCACGCGACGCGGCTGTTGTCGAAGTCGAGGCCGACGATGCTGCCGCCATCCATCAACGGCAGGCACGCCATCGCGAGCGCCTTCAGCGAGTACGCCGAGATCTGCATCGCCACGGCCACGTCATCCCAGGGCGCGGTGAGGAAGCCGCCGCCGAGGCAGGACTCGGGCGCGAAGCCGATCGCGTGCAGCACACCGTCGAGCCGCCCGCCGACCCGGTCGGCCAGTGCGTCGAGATGCGCGGTGTCGGTGACGTCGAGCTCAATGATCGGCGGTTCGGTAGGGAGCCGGCGCGCGGCCCGCTGGGTCAGGTTCATCGCGCGCCCGAACGAGGTCAGCACCACTTCCGCGCCGTCTTGCTGCGCGCGGCGGGCGACGCTGAACGCGATCGACGCGTCATTCAGCACGCCGGTAACGAGAATCCGCTTTCCGTCGAGCAGGCTCATAGAGGCGTGTTCGAATGGCGCCGGGCCGGCTGCGCGTCGCGCTTGTTGACCAGGATCTCGAGCGCGTCGCACAACACACGCCGGGTGTCCTGGGGGTCGATCACCGCGTCGACGAGCCCGCGCTCTGCCACGCGGTACGGGTTCTCGAACGCGCTCCGGTAGCTCTCGACGAGCTCAGGATCGGAACGACCCTTGTTGAGGATCGCGACCGCACCGGCTGCACCCATCACCGCGATCTCCGCGCCCGGCCATGCGACGCAGAAGTCGTTGCCGAGGCGGCGAGAGTCCATCACGATGTAGGCCCCGCCGTACGCCTTGCGGAGAACAACGCACACGCGCGGCACGGTGGCTGCCGCGTAGGCATGTACGAGCTCGGCGCCGTGGCGGATCATGCCCCGCCACTCGAGATCGCGCCCGGGCTCGAAGCCGGGCGTATCGACGAACGTGATCAGCGGGAGACTCGACGTATCGCACCACGCCACGAAGCGAGCGGTCTTGCAGGACGCCTCGATGTCGAGCGTGCCGGCGCGGTGGCACGGCTGGTTCGCCACGATGCCGACGGGGCGACCCGCGAGCGTGCCGAGCCCGGTCACGACGTTGGACGCGTACTGGGCGCGCACCTCGAGGAACGAGTCGGCGTCGAGGACGTCGCGCAGGACCACCCGAACGTCGTACGACGCCTCGGCGCGGGCCGGGACCGCCTGCGCCGCCTTCACACACAAGCGGTCGGGTGCGTCGTCGACGGCGTGACGAGGTGGATCGGCGAGGTGATGCTCGGGCAGGTACGACAGGAGCGCCGCGATCGCATCGCGCGCCACGATCTCATCCCGTACGACGAGCGACGCCACACCAGTGCGCGCGGCGTGCATCGCAGCGCCACCGAGCTGCTCGCGTGACACCGCGATGCCGGTGAACTCGGCGACCGAATCGGGGCCCGTCACGTACGCGAACGCGTCTTCGGTCATGACGACGTGATCGAACAGCCCGAGCGCCAGCGCCGGGCCGGAAACACACGCGCCCGTGACGACGGCGAGCGTCGGGACCTGTCCGGAGAGCTCGACGAGCACGCGGGCGAGCCGGCCCCACGCATGCAGCGCAGCGACGCCGTCGCGCAGCTCTGCGCCCGACGTGTCGAGCTCGCCGACCAGCGGGAGCCCGAGGCTGCCGGCCATCTGCACCGCCCGCTCGACGGTTGCGGCGCCCCCGACGCCGATCGCGCCGTGGTGCTTGCCTCCCGCGATGCGGAACCAAACCACCGACCGGCCGTCGATATCCCGAATCTCGGCCGACGCCGCGATGTCGGCGCGGGCGTTGAGCGGGACTGCGGTCACGAACCCGGCGCGAACACGAGCGTGGCGTTGTGGCCGCCGAATCCGAAGGAGTTCGACAGAGCGGGCGCGGGCGCGAGCGTCCTCGCCTCGCCACCGACCACGTCGAGGGCGATGTCGTCGCCCAGACGCTCGAGGTTCGCGGTCGGCGGAACCTGACCGCGTGCAATCGCGAGCAGGCACGCGACGGCTTCCGTCGCGCCCGCGGCGCCGATGAGGTGTCCGGTGACGCCCTTTGTGGACGTGACCGGCGGGGGTGTGTCGCCGAAGACCTTGCGGATCGCCTCGGCCTCGGCCACGTCGTTCAACGGCGTCGACGTGCCATGCGCATTGACGTGACCGATCGACGTGACCGGCAAACCAGCGTCTTCGAGCGCGAGCTGCATGCACGCGGCCGCGCCCTCTCCGCCCGGTGATGGTGCCGTGATGTGGTATGCATCGGCGTTCCGTCCGTAGCCGATGACCTCACCGTAGATACGTGCGCCGCGCACAACTGCGCGATCCCAACGCTCGAGCACGAGGGCGGCCGCGCCTTCACCGATCACGAACCCGTCGCGTGACGCGTCAAAGGGACGCGACGCGTGTTCCGGGTCGTCGTTACGCGTGCTCAAGGCGGTCATGCGCGCGAACGCCGAGACCGCGGTTGGCGTCACACCCGCCTCGGTCCCTCCGGTCATGACGACGTCGGCGGTGCCGTCGCGGACGAGCCGGGCCGCTTCGCCGATCGCGTTGCGCGCTCGCGGCGCAGGCCGTCGCGACGCACAGATTCGGTCCCGTCCAGCCGAATCGCATTGCGAGGTTGCCCGCGGTGGCGTTCGCCATCATCATTGGCACGAGGAACGGGCTCACGCGGCCCGCGCCCTTTTCGAGATAGACGGTGATCTGTTCCTCGAGGGTCATCAGTCCACCGACGCCCGTCCCGATGATCACCGCGCTCCGGGCCGGGTCGGCGCCGAGCTCGCCGGCGTCGGCGAGCGCGTCAGCGGCGGCCGCGATCCCGAGCTGGGTGAAGCGATCGATCCGGCGTGCTTCTTTGGGCCCGAGGTACGACGTCGGGTCGAAGTCCCGCACCTCGCACGCAAAGCGCACCGGCAACGGGGACGGATCGAAACGGGTAATCGGCGCGGCCGTCGAGCGTCCGGACGCGAGCGTCGACCAAAACGTTTCGAGATCGTTCCCCGCCGGCGTCTTCACGCCGAGCCCCGTGACCGCGACGCGCATGCGCCCGCGGTGATCTGTGCTCACCGGCTAGGCCCCCACCTTGGAGAGGACGAGGTCGACGGCCTGCCCCACGGTTGTGACACCTTCGAGATCCTCTTCCGGTACTTGGATGTCGAAGCGTTCCTCGAGGCCCATCACGAGCTCGACGAGGTCGAGACTGTCGGCGTCGAGATCTTCTTTGAAGCGCGCCGCTTCGGTGACCTGATCGGGGTCGACGCTCAACACTTGGGCCGCGACCTCCTTCAGCGTGTCGAGCGCCTGGGTGCGTTCCATTCCGGAGGTTCCTCCTGTGGTCGGATCAGTGGCCCATGCCGAGGCCACCGTCGACAGGCAGGACGGCGCCCGTGACGTAGCCCGCAGCATCCGAGCACAAGAACGCGACGACGGCTGCGCATTCCTCGGGTGTGCCAAAGCGACCCGAAGGCACGGCGCGCTCGGCCTCGCCCCGCCAGTCGTCGGTCAGGTTCTCGGTCATCGTGGTCACGATAGGTCCAGGCGCCACCACATTGCAGGTGACGGCCCGGCGAGCGAGCTCCCGTGCCACGCTTCGGCTCAAGCCGACGAGCCCGGCTTTGGCGGCCGCGTAGTTCGCCTGCCCGGCCTGGCCGATGAAGCCGCTCGCCGAAGAGATGTTGACGATGCGGCCGTAGCGCGCCTTCATCATGCCGGGAGTCGCGCGGCGAATCGTGTGGAAGGCGCCAGTGAGATTCGTGTCGAGGACGTCACGCCAGTGCTCGTCGCTCATCCGAACGACGAGGCCATCGCGCGTGATGCCGGCGTTGTTCACGAGGACCGTGACGGCGCCGAACGTGCTCTCGACCTCCCGGAACGCGGCGTCGACGGCGGTGACATCAGCGACGTCGGCGCGTACCGCCAGCACCTTCCCGCCGGCGTGCTCGGCGGCCTCTTGCGTGACTCGCGCGCCGTCTTCGTCGGTGGCGTAACAGAACGCGACCGGATGCCCCGCGCCCGCGAGCGCAATAACAGTCGCCCGCCCGATCCCGCGCGACCCACCCGTGACGAACGCCACCCGCTCGGCTGCACTCACCGGGCGCCCCACTGCAGCAACGCGCTCGCCCAGGTCATACCTGCACCGAACCCGGAGCAGAGCACGAGGTCGCCGTCGCGCACGCGACCTTCGTCGACGGCCTCGAACAACGCGAGCGGGATCGACGCCGATGACGTGTTGCCGTACCGATCGATGTTCACGAGCGCGCGGTCGGGCCCGAAGCCGAGTCGTTGCGCCGCCGCGTCGATGATGCGCGCGTTCGCCTGATGCGGCACGAACCACGCGACGTCAGCCGCATCGACTTCGGCGCGCTCAAGCGTCGTGGTCGCCGACTCCACGACTCCGCGCACGGCCCGACGGAACACTTCTTGGCCTGACATCTTCAAATAGTGCGCGCGATCGGCGACGGTCTGCGCCGAGGTGGGGAGCCGCGACCCGCCCGCCGGGATCTCGAGGAGCCCGGCTGCGGACCCGTCGCATCCGAGATCCCAAGCGAGGAGTCCCGGTTCGCCGGTGGTACGGGTGATGACCGCGGCGCCCGCGCCGTCGCCGAAGAGCACGGTGGTCGCCCGGTCTTCGGGATCGATGATCCGGCTCAGGGTCTCCGCGCCCACGATGAGCACGTGGTCGTAACCGGTCTGAAGCAACGACGCACCGACGACGAGCTCGTACACGAACCCGGCGCACGCCGCGGAGAGGTCGAACGAACCACACCGCAATCCCAACGCCTCACCGACGAATGCGCCCGTGTGGGGGAGGGGCTGCTCGGGTGACGCGGTAGCAACGATCATGAGGTCGATGTCCGCGGGCGTGAGACCCGCCCGCTTGATCGCCTGCGCGGCGGCAGCCGTGCCGAGCGAAGCCGTCGTCTCGCCGTCGGCCGCGACGCGGCGCTCGCGGATGCCGGTGCGCTCGACGATCCACGCGTCGCTCGTTTCGACACGTGCTTCGAGGTCGGCGTTCGTCACCCGACCATCGGGTACCGCAGTGCCCCAACCGACGATTGCGGTCGGAAGGCTCACGTCATCCTCAACCAAGCGATCGGCTGGCCCTCGCGCAGGCGCTCGCCGGAATGGGCGAGCATGCCCATCAATGTGCCGCGGAACGGGCTGCGGACGAGCTCTTCGGTACCTGGCCCCTCGACGACGCCCAGCACGTCGCCGACGCACAACACCGCGCCCTCCGAGAGATTGGCCGGCCGGAACGTACCGACGGCCGGAGCCACGATCATGCGCTCGGGTACGGCGAGGCGTTCGCCGTGCAGCGGGACGACGGGGACGGTCACGTCACTACCTCCGTAAGGGCGGAACATTCGGGGGGCGAGCCGCAGGGCAACACTTGGGTGTCGGGCACTGTTCGTTTTGCAACGCCGGCGATCATCGCCCCGTGCCCGACTTCCACGAACGCGTCCGCGCCGCGCCCAACGAGCGTCTCCATCGATGCCCGCCAGCAGACCGGCACGGTGACGTGTTCGGCCAGGCGCGTCCGCCAGCCGTCGGCATCGTCGTACGCGACGCCATCGTCGTTCGAAACGACCGGCGCACTCGGCGCGTGGAACGTCAGGTCGGCCAACACGCTGGTGAGTCCGTCGCGCGCGGTCGTCATCAGTGGCGTGTGGAACGCGCCGCCGACGTTCAACGACATCGCGCGGCGAACGCCGAGCTCCTTTGCCCGGGCGATCACCGCGTCGACGCCGTCGGCCGTGCCCACGATCACGATCTGGCCGGGTGCGTTGTCGTTGGCAACCCAACACGCATCTGGTGCATCCGCGCACGCGGTTGCAGCCTGCTCGGGCGTCGCGCCGAGCAGTGCAGCCATGCGACCTGGATGCGCGTCGGCCGCGGCCTGCGTGAGCTCGGCGCGGCGCGCCGCGAAGCGCACGCCATCGTCGAGGTCGATCACTCCGGCCGCGATCAACGCCGTGACTTGACCGAGCGAATGGCCGGCGAACGCCACGACGTCGTGGATGTACGGCCACGCGGCCTCCCACGCGATGAGCGACGTGCACAACACTGCGAGCTGTGCGTCGCGCGTGCGGGCGAGCTGTTCCGCCGGCGCGTCGAGCACGAGCGGCGCCAACGGCTCGCCCAATGCCGCCTCGGCCTGCTCGACGATCTTCCACGCGGGATGGTCCTGCCACGGCGCGCCCATGCCGGGTTGCTGCGTTCCCTGGCCCGGGAACACGACGGCGACGCGCAAGAGGACCTCCGAAGAGTGGGGCGTGGGGTGAGGAAGGTCGACGAGCTTGGACCCCTGCTCGGAAGGCAGGGTTACACGAGCCCGTGTCAGACCCGTACATCGTGCATGAACACGGCGTTTCCTACGGCACGGTAACCATCAAATCTTGAAAGTAATGTCGGGATTTGTGCTCCCGGACTCCGATGCGGTCGTCGCGCTGCTGCCGCATCGACCGCCGTTTCGCTTCGTCGATGCGGTTGATGCGCTGGACCCGGGCGTCTCGGTGCAGGCCCGCTACGCGGTCACGGGCGACGAGCCGTTCCTGAGCGGTCACTTCCCCGGGAACCCCGTGTTCCCGGGCGTGCTCCAGCTCGAAGCACTCGCGCAAACTGGTGCCATCGCCGTGCTCGCCGACGCGCGGTACGCAGGCAAGCTCCCGCTCTTCGGTGGGGTCGAGGACGTGCGCTTCCGGCGCGTCGTGCGTCCCGGCGACGAGCTGGTGCTCGCGGTCGAGATGGAGCGGCTCAGTGCGCGCGGCGGTTGGGGACGGGGCCGCGCGACGGTCGGCGACGCCGAGTGCTGCCGCGGGCGTTTCCTCTTCGCCCTGGCCTGAGCGCGGAGCGCGGGTCAGCGGCGCCGGCGGCGCTGCTGCTGTTCCCGGCCGAGCTTCTGCAGTGCGGCCAGCTCGTTCGGGGAGTAGTGACGCTCATGCTCGGGGCGAGGCGCGGGTGGGATCGTGGGCTGATCCGGGTCCTGGCCGAGCAGCAGCTTGGCTTCGACATCGGGCGGCAACGGCCGCTCGGCGCGGACGCGACGAGACGGCCCGATCACGATCATCAGCAAGAGGACGACCGATGCCCCGACGATGATGCCGACGGCGAACTCCACCACCCGGCGATGGTACCGAATGGCAAACTGGATGAACTCGCTTTGCGAGGCAGGCCCGAGTGGTGGAATGGCAGACACGACGGACTCAAAATCCGTTGCTCGCAAGGGCGTGAGGGTTCAAATCCCTCCTCGGGCACCACGTGAGCAGGCGCGACGCCAAAACGCGGTGAACGCGCGGATCAGGGGTCCGGCGGGCAGAGCCGGGCGCGCGTGCCGCGCGGCTTGCGCCACTGCGACATTCAGCGTGGCCACGCCGTGCGCCTCACGATCACACCTGAGGGTGAGCAGGAGCTGCGACTTCAGTGTCGGTGACGCGCGCGACAGCTCGTGCGCGAGCGTCGGGACGGCGTCGTCGGAGAGCGTGCCCAGGTATGTCGGGTCGAACACTTCGCCGGAACGCGCGCGCGCAACATTGTGACGGACGACGAACGACTCAGGGTTGGCGACGGTCGCGAACACGAGCAAACCCAACGCCCACGCCCCGGCAGTCGCCAGCACCCACGCGCGTCCTCTTCCAACGCCGGCGTTGTGCAACGCCATCATCACGAGCAGGCCTCCGAGCCACAGCGCGCCGCCGACAACCCAGAGCCGCAGCATCGTGAGACCGAACGCCCGGTCGTACAACTGCATCCGGCGCAGGCTCACGACAACGAGCCCGAGGGCGAGGGTCGGAACAAGACCGGCGAGTCCGCGCACGCCGGGCTGCGCCAGCACGTGCGGCGCCGCGAACGCGCGAACGACCACGAGGAACACCACCAACACCGCGGTCGCCCAGCACAGCTGAAAAAAGCCGCTGCGCGCGTACTGCGCAGGCGTCACCCCGGAGTCCTCGATGAGACGACGGCCCGCGTCCGTCGAGCGCGAGCAGCTGCGACACGACGAACAGCGCGAGCACGCCCGCCGCGAGGCCGAGCATCGTGACGATCTCAACGGTGCCAAGGCGTCCTGCAGGTGCGCGGTCGTCGGTGTCGCCGGTCGCGGCAGCGGCCGCGCTCAGAATTCCGAACGCGAACACGATGACCAGGAACATGTGACCGATCGCGGGATTCAGATCGATATCGGGCACGACGAGACGCGCAAACACCGCGTCCGCAGAGGCAAGGAGCACGATAACGACGGCCAGCAGTGGCAGTGCGAGCAACGCGCCGAACCCCGCCCTTCCCGCACCCTCGAGGATCGTGCTGGGTCGCGTTGGCGCGAGCGGGCGGAGGAGTCCGCCGTAGTCGAACGCGCGCGCAATGCTCGCACGGGCGCGGTTCCGCGACCGCGTAGAGGTTGGTGTCGAGCACGGTTCCCGATTGCGAGTAACAGATCGCCGTACCGAGCAGCGCGACCGCGGCGAGTCCGTTCGACCATGCGAGCCACGGGCTCGCGCGTACCGCCAACAGAACACGCGGGAAGGATGGCGGCGATTGCGAGCCGACGAGCGCGCGAGTTTGGGAGCCGATTGTCGAGCAGCAACATTACGGACACGGCAATGAACGCGGCCGACACCACACCGTTCGCAATGCCTCCGCGCAGACCCACGTCGAAACCGAGGCCGCCGATGAGCGCGAGCACCGTCAACCGAGTCGCGGCCCGCCGAGCGCCGGACGGCCGGGCATCGACCATCTGGTGGTGCACCCACGTCAACGTACAAAGGGTGTGTGGCGACTTTGCTCGCGGAATGTGGAGATCGTGTGGTGTCGTCGGGCGGTCCGTCGTAACGTGCCAGCCATGTCCGAGACGACGCGGATTCTCGAAACCGCAAAGTCCGTGCTTCTGGTCGACTGGCCGCTGGTTGAAGTGCCGGAGACGTTCGCTCGCGCCGGATATACGACGATCGAGCACGGTGGCCCGGAACCCGACAACTACTCGGCGTACGAGATGCGCGGGGGGGAGGTTGTGACGAGCCGCATCGGCCATCCACCCGAGCATGTCGATCTGGTTTTTACGCACCGACCGGTCGACGAGCTCGCGGAGATCGCCGCGTTCGCCAAGACCATTGGCGCCACCGCGATATGGATCCAGTCAGGCTTCGCGCCGGGCGGAACGCCCGACAAGAAGGGCTGCTGGTTCCCCGACGACGAGTCGCAACGCGCGCGTGAGATCGTCGAGGCAGCGGACATGACCTATATCCAAGAGCCCTACATCGCCGACGCAGTGCGCAACCTCGAACCCCGCAAGTAGCTCACTCGCATCCGATGCCGTCGCCGTCGTAGTCGAGGCCATAGATGTCCGACCCGGTCACGTGCACCGGGCCTTCCGCGTAGGCGGGCCCATTGCCCGATCCGCCGGCGCAGTCCACATCCGAGGCCGGCGGGATGCACGGGTCGTAGCCCGGTGTGCAATCGGCCCGTCTTGGGGGAGTTACATCCAACGTCGGCATCGACCGTGTGCTCTCCGTCGTTGTCGTCGTCGGCGCGATGGTCGTCGTTGGCCGCGCCTTCCGTTTGTGCTTGACCGTGGACTTCGTCGTTTTCGACGGGCTGACGTCGTTCGCCGTCAGTGTGTCGGTTCCGCCGCATCCCGCCGCAAGTGCGGCGATCAGCAGCGCGGCGCCGATGCTCGAGAGCAACGATCGTGACCGAATCCAAGTCATGCGCATTCATCGGCGTCACTGCTGCGGCTTGCAGTCCTCTTGTCGTTGCTAATCACAACGTTCGAACAACAGCTTCTCGGTGAGAACACGCAGGACGCGCGATAGCGTCGCTCACGGTCTCGTCGTACCGGGAGGTAGACGTGCGGATGCTTCGTGTCCTTGCCGTGTTCTGTGTCGCGGCCTTCTTCGGCGACGGGGTCTTCGCCATCGGGGCGGCGGCGCAAGACAAACCACGACCTGACTTGCGCGTCAAGGGAGCGATCCGTTTCGTGTCAGGGGATGGTTACGACACGAAGGTTCGCCTCAACGTGAGATGTTTCGCAGGTGCGAACTGGCGTTGCCAAGAGGGTCTTGCTGATCATGCTCCAGCCGGTCTCCTTCACGTGAAGCAGAAACGAGCCAACGCCGAGTTCGAGTTTTCCGTCGCGCCGTACTGCGTCCAGGTCAATTCGCCGGGCGGTGAGGCCCGGGTCACGAGAATTGAAGGCCCGGTGATCACCCGCGGTGGGCCCGAGGTCGGCAACTGGATGCGCCTGTACATCGGCGATCGCTCGAAGGCGACGACGAGTCCCGACGTCGCGAACGTCGCCATCGTGCAGTTCGATCCCGACCCGCTGCCGGGTTTCTGTCCGGACCCTCTGCGCGGTTCGGGCGCAACGGTGTCGTCCGGCAACGTCAAGATCGTCGTTCCTTGACCGGAGAGTGCCCTCCAGGGGAACTCCTCGGTCAATGAAGGGTTTACTGGTCGGCGCGTAGGCCCAAGCGTTTCGCGATCACCTCGTTCATGATCTCGTCGGTGCCGCCGCCGATGCGCTGCAAGCGCGCGTCGCGGAACGCGCGCGGGATACCGGTCTCCTCGAGGTAGCCGGCGCCGCCCCAAATCTGCACGCACGTGTCGACGACGCGGTTCTGCACTTGCGCGCAGTACTTCTTGCACATCGAGATCTCGACGACCGGATAGTTGCCGGTCATGACATCCCACGCGGTGTCGTACAACAGCGCGCGTGCTGCGGCAAGCTCGGTCGCCGCGTCGGCCAGTTTATGCGCGATCACCTGATGCTGAGCGATCGGCCGGCCGAACGTGCGGCGCTCGCGCGCGTACGTGATCGTGTCGTCCAACGTCTGCGCCGCGTGACCGACCGACGCCGCCGCACCCGAGAGCCGCTCGTACTGCAGCTGCCACATCAATTCCGCGAAACCTCGACCCGGCTCCAAGCCGATCAGGTCGCCGGCAGGTACCGGCACGTCGTCGAGCGCGATCTCGGCGGTATCCGACGAGTGCATTCCGAGCTTCTCGAGTCGTCGCGAGACACGAACGCCCGGCAAGGACGTGTCGACGAGGAAAAGCGACACGCTGTGATGTCGGGAGGAGTCGGCGTCACTGTCGGTCTTGGCGACGAGCGTCAGGAAGTGGGCGCGCGTGCCGTTGGTGATGAACATCTTGCGGCCGTTGATGCGCCAGACGTCACCGTCACGCACCGCACGGGTACGGATCGACGCAACATCCGAGCCCGCGTCCGGTTCGGTGATCGCGATCGCACCGATCTTCGTTCCTGCAATCGCAGGGCGGAGCCAGCGCTCGCGCTGATCGTCGGTACCGAACTCGGCGAGCGCGGGCGTGGCCATGTCGGCCTGCACGCCGATCACCATCGGAATCGCGCCCGCACCACACCGCGCGAGCTCCTCGATGAACACGATGCCGGCGGCCAGATCGCCGCCGCTCCCGCCCCAGCGCGTCGGGTAGTGGAGGCCGAGGAACCCAAGCTCGCCGCATCGCCGGAACAGGCTGTCGGGGAACGACCCGGCTCGCTCCCACTCGTCGATGTGGGGCCGCACCTCGCTGTTCACGAAGCGGCGAACGGTGGCGCGTAGCTCCTCGTGCTCGGGCGTGAAGATGGGATGGCGCATAGCAGTTGATAACGGTGCCACACCGGCCGAGACGCCGTAGACTCCCTCGTCCCATGGAAGACGACAGCGCAGCGACCGGAGGGGAGCGAAGCGTGGAGTCGACCCCGTAGCTATGGCCAAGTCCCTGCTCGAGCGCCGTCTCATCGACGTGAGCGATCGGCTCAAGCGCCTCCGCGCCGAATACTCGGTCGCCGAGGAGCAGTGCGCGTTCCTCACGGCCGAAGCGGAGGACGCGCGCTTGCGTTCGCTCGTTTCGGAGACGCCGCTTGCCGAGGCCGAGGCTCATGAGATGCGTCGCCACGCCGACGCCCAGACGCGCCAGCGTGACGCGTTGCGGCGATCGATCGTAGAGCTCGAACGGGAACAGGACGCATTGCTCGACCGCATGGCCAACGAACTCCCGACCCCTCGTCTTCACTCCTGATGCTGAGAGAAGGTTCGTGACCAAACCCGTGCGCGTCGTGATCGCGGAAGACGAGGCGATTATCCGTCTCGATCTGAAGGAGATCCTCGAGGAAGAGGGCTATGACGTCGTGGGCGAGACCGGTCGCGGCGACCAGGCGATCGAGCTTGTGCGTGGGCTGAATCCTGAGCTTGCGATCCTCGACATCAAGATGCCGGGCATGGACGGCCTCACTGCGGCGCGCACGATCGCAGGCGAACGTCTCGCGGCCGTGTTGATCCTCACGGCGTTCTCTCAGCACGACCTCGTCGAGCAGGCGCGCGACGCGGGCGCGCTCGCCTACCTGGTGAAGCCGTTTCAAAAAAGCGATCTCCTGCCGGCGATCGAGATGGCGCTGGGTCGCTTCGAACAGATCGTCGCGCTCGAGAACGAGAACGCCGACCTCGCCGAACGGCTCGAAGCGCGCAAGACGATCGATCGCGCGAAGGGCCGGTTGATGGACGAGCACGGCATGTCGGAAGCCGGCTCGTGGCGGTTCCTTCAAAAGAAGGCGATGGACACGCGGCGCAAGATCCACGACGTCGCCAAGGACGTCATCACCGGCGCCCTCACCCCGTAGCCCAGCGAACATGCGTGGCGAATACGGCTGTCAGCCGAGTGCGCCACGCATGTTCAGACCTGGAAGCGGTAGGCGTCGCCGTCGCGGACGTGTCCGGGCGAATGCCTGCAACTCCTGGAAGAAGGGCTGCGTGCGGGGCTTGTCGTTGCCGAGGCAGGTGTCGACGACGATTTGCCGGCCTTTGGACTCGACGACCAGGGCCTGGATCCGCAACAAGAGGTTGCCGGCGTCGTCGATGAAGTGCGGCCGCAACCACTCGATCCCAAGCACCGAATCCGAGGTCGCCTCGGGAATGAGCATCGGGCCCGGAACCGCCCCGTCATCCAGCTCGGCCACGCTCGTGACCGTCACGTCCCCGACCTTCCACTGCAGCATCTCGCACCCCCGAGCGACACCCGGAAATGTCGCGCGCCCGTCATACCATGGAACCGATGCCGAAGCTCCTCCTGCTCGATGGCCACTCGCTCGCATACCGAGCGTTCTACGCGCTTCCCACCGACCTCGCCACGAAAGACGGCACTGTCACGAATGCTGTCTACGGCTTCACGTCGATGCTCACCAAGGTGATCGCCGACGAGCAGCCCGACTACATCGCGGTCGCGTTCGACGCGCCCGGCGGCAGCACGTATCGCTACGACCTCGACGCCGAGTACAAGGCCAATCGCAAGGAGACGCCCGACCTCTTCCGGAGCCAGCTGCCGCTGATCCACGAGGTGCTCGAGGCGCTCGACATCACGCAGCTCGAGATCAAGGGCGTCGAGGCCGACGACGTGATCGCCACGCTCACTACCCAGGCGGCCGACGAGGGCATCGACGTCGTGATCGTCACCGGCGACCGCGACTCGTATCAGCTCGTGCGCGATCCCCACGTCAGGGTGCTGTACAACAAGCGGGGTGTCTCGGAGTACGCGCTCTACGACGAAGCGGGCATCGCCGAGCGGTGCCTCGGCGTCACGCCTGCGCAATACCTCGACTACGCATCACTGCGCGGCGACACCAGCGACAACCTGCCCGGCGTCCCGGGTATCGGCGAGAAGACGGCCGCCAAGCTGATCACGACGTACGGGAACCTCGAAGGCATATACGAGCACCTCGACGAGTTGCCGCCCAAGCAGCGTACGAATCTCGCCGATGCAAAGGACCGCGTTTTCAAGAACCGGGAGATGTCGCGGCTCGCCTGCGACGTCGAGCTCGACGGGATCACCCCCACCGATCTGCACCAGGGCGCGTTCGACCGCGAGCGCATGCGCGTGTTGTTCAACCAACTCGAGTTCCGCACGTTGCTCCCGCGGATGCTCGATGCGGTCGGCGACGTCGCCGAGACGCCCGAAGCCGAGACGCTCGAGGTCGACGTCAGGATCGCACGTGACGCCACGACCGGGGCCGAGGCGTTGCGCGGCGCCGCGAACGGTGAGCGGGTCGCGATCGAGCCGCGCTGGGAAGGCCGGACGATCAACGGTCTCGCGGTGTCGACGGGCGAGGACGCGGTCTACATCGCAGGCGACCTCCTCGCGGATCCGATCGTACGCGACGCGCTCACGGCGTTGACCGGCGCCGACAGCCCGCCGCTCGTCGTGCACCGCGCCAAGGAGCTGATCCACGGTCTGCACCAAGAGCTGTATTCGCTCGACCTCGACACCGCGGTGATGGCGTATCTGCTCGATCCCGGCGAGGGGAAGTATCAGCTCGAGGATCTCGCGCTGCGCTATCTCTCGCTCGAGCTCACCTCTCCCGATCAACAGGTTGGCACGCTCGACTTCGACGGCGAGGGCGGCGCGCACGAGACCGGACGCCGGGTCGCGGTGCTCATCCGGCTCGCCGACACACTCACGGACGCGCTGAAGGCGCGCGATCTCGTCGACCTCTACGAGCGCATCGAGCGACCGCTGATCCCCGTACTCGCGCACATGGAGGAAGCCGGTGTCCGCATCGACGTTGGCTTCCTTGGTGAGCTCGGCAAGGAGCTCGGCGACGAGTGCCGGAGGCTCGAGGCCGAGATTCACGCGCAAGCGGGCGAGACCTTCAACGTGAACTCCACGCCGCAGCTCCGCCATTTGTTGTTCGACAAGCTCGGCCTCACGCCGGTGAAGAAGACCAAGACCGGCGCGTCGACCGACGCCGACTCGCTGCAGAAGATGGCGGAAGAGCACCCGATCATCGAGGCGCTGCTCCGCTACCGCGAAGTCGAGAAGCTGCGCGGCACTTACGCCGACGCGCTGCCGCCGCTCGTGCAAGCCGACGGCCGCATCCACGCGACCTTCAACCAGATCGCCACCACCACCGGACGGATCTCGTCGGAGGCGCCCAACCTGCAGAACGTGCCGGTGCGCACGTCGAGTGGCCGCGAGCTGCGCCGGGCGTTCATCGCGGACGACGGCTGCGGGCTCCTCACCGCCGACTACTCGCAGATCGAGCTCCGCGTCCTGGCCCACCTCGCCGACGATCCCGGGCTCATCGAGGCGTTCGAGCGCGGCGCCGATATCCACACCACAACCGCGGCGCGCGTCTTCGGAGTGGCGGACGAGAAGAAGGTGGACGACTTCCAGCGGCGCTTCGCGAAGGTCGTCAACTACGGCCTCGCGTACGGCATGGAGGCCTACGGGCTCGCCCAGCGGCTCGACATCGCGACCGAGCAGGCCCGCGAGATTCTCGACGCGTACTTCGCTGCGTTCCCGAACATCGCTGCGTACATGAGCGAGACGGTGCGCGAGGCGCGGGCGACTGGCTACACCACCACGCTGTTCGGCCGGCGCCGGCAGCTGCCCGAGCTGTCCTCCGACAACTTCCGGATCCGGCAGATGGGCGAGCGCATGGCGCAGAACGCGCCCGTCCAGGGGAGCGCGGCCGACATCTTCAAGCTCGCGATGATCGACCTCGATCGGGCATTGCACGAAGGCGCGTTCCGCAGCCGCATGATCCTCACGGTCCACGACGAGCTGGTGCTCGAGGTCCCGCTCGACGAGCGGGAGCGCGTCGAACCCGTCGTGCGCGACGTCATCGAGCACGTCACCGAGCTCCGGGTGCCGCTCGTCGTCGACATGGGCTTCGGCCAAACCTGGGCCACCGCCAAATAGATGTTGTGAACGGTCCGCCGGATGGTCTCTGGTTCAACGAGATCGCGTCGTTTCTCGGGCCCGCATATCTCCGCAACGCGTTCACGATGGGGACCGTGCAGGAGGTCGACTTCCTCGTCGACGCACTCGACATACGCCCCGGCATGCGTGTCCTCGATGCTGGATGTGGGCCCGGGCGTCATGCACTCGAGCTTGCACGCCAGGGCTTCGACGTCGTCGGGGTCGACACCTCGCCGGAGTTCCTCACGCTCGCTCGGGCCGCGTCCGACGGTCTGCGGGCGGAGTTCCGAGAGATCGACGTGCGCGAGCTCCCGTTCGAGCGCGAGTTCGACGCGGTGATCTGCCTCTGCCAGGGCGGCTTCGGCCTCCTGGGCGGCGGTGACGGCGAGCTCGCGGTCGTCGGGCACTTCGCCCGCGCTCTGCGCCCCGGTGGTCGCCTTGCTCTGAGCGCGTTCTCGGCGTACTTCGTCGTGCGTCATCTCGACGCGGGAGAGACGTTCGACGCCGAGACCGGCGTCAATCACGAATCGAGCGTCGTCCGGGACGGCGAACGCAAGGAGCGGCTCTTCGATCTGTGGACCACCTGCTACACGCCGCGGGAGCTGCGGCTGCTCGCGGAACGCGCGGGCTTCGTCGTCGATGCGGTGTTCGGCGTGCGTCCCGGCCGCTATGCGCGCGAGCGCCCGTCGATCGACCTGCCGGAGCACCTGTTGCTGGCGCACATTCCGGTGTAGCTGGGGTTTCGCCAACCCCGACCGGCCTGTACCCTTGGCACGCCGCTCCACCGGAGCGGCGATGTCCGCGCGCGGCGATCGCTCCGCACACCCTTTCCGAGAACCAAAGCAGGCTACGAAGTGTTGGACCAGGAACCGGACGCGACCGCGCAGTCCACTGCAGCGGCCGCCGAGACCGCCGCCTCCTCCCCGGAAGCGGGTGGGGACGCCGAAGCGGCGGAAGACCCTGAAGGTGAGACGAGCATCGTCGTCGATGACCTCGACGGCATGTCGCTCGAGGATGCCATCGACGCAACGATCGTCGCCTTCGACGACGGCGATCTCGTGCACGGCCAAGTCGTGAAGATCGACTCCGACGAGGTCTTGCTCGATATCGGATACAAGTCCGAGGGCGTCATCCCGAGCAAGGAGCTGTCGATCCGCAACGACGTCGACCCGCACGAGGTCGTGACGTTGGGTGAAGAGCTCGAAGCACTCGTCCTCCAGAAGGAGGACAAAGACGGTCGCCTGATCCTTTCGAAGAAGCGTGCGCAGTACGAGCGCGCGTGGGGCACGATCGAGCAGAAGAAGGAGAACGACGAAGTCGTCTCCGGGCCCGTCATCGAGGTCGTCAAGGGCGGTCTGATCATCGACATCGGCCTGCGCGGATTCCTGCCGGCCTCGCTCGTCGACCTGCGCCGCGTCCGCGACCTGCACCCGTATGTGGGCCGCGTGCTCGACTGCAAGATCATCGAGCTCGACAAGAACCGCAACAACGTCGTGCTCTCCCGGCGGGCCTATCTCGAGGAAACCCAGCGCGAACAGCGCGACGAGTTCCTCACCAACCTCAAGCCCGGCGAAGTCCGCAAGGGTGTGGTCTCGTCGGTCGTCAACTTCGGCGCCTTCGTCGACCTCGGCGGCATGGACGGCCTGGTCCACGTGTCCGAGCTGTCGTGGAAGCACGTCGACCACCCGTCGTCGGTGGTCCAGGTGGGCGACGAGGTCACCGTGCAAGTGCTCGACGTCGACCTCTCACGAGAGCGCATCTCGCTGTCGTTGAAGGCGACGCAACAGGATCCGTGGCAGGAGTTCGCGACCAGCCACCAGGTCGGCGAGCTCGTGTACGGCCGCGTCACCAAGCTCGTGCCGTTCGGCGCGTTCGTGCAGGTCGGCGAAGGCATCGAGGGTCTCGTGCACATTTCCGAGATGGCCGCGCACCACGTCGAGGCCCCGGAGCAGGTCGTGACTCCCGGCGAAGAGCTGTGGGTGAAGATCATCGACATCGACCTCGAACGGCGGCGCATCTCGCTGTCGATCAAGCAGGCCGCCGAAGGCGGCGAGGTCGCGGCCGAGTACCGCGAGTTCTACGGCGAGCACGCCTACGACGAGCAGGGCAACTACATCGGGCCCGACTACTCCGACGGCGAGGGGCCGCCTGCGGCTCCCGAGGGCATCGCCGCGCCCGAAGCCGTTGGCGGCGCGCCCGAAGCCGAGGTCTCTGTCGACGAGGGCGCGGTCGACGCCGCCGAGGCTGCGGTCGACGCTGCCGACGCGGCGCCGCCGACGATCGACGCGCCGGACCCCGCGCCCGAAGCGGCAGCCGAGCCACCCGCAGAATGACGTTTCGCGCATAGGCCGATCGGCACTTTCGTTGGCCGCAGCGCTGTGACTCATGTGGTTCGTGTGGTCAACGTCGCCTCGTGTACAGCCGTTTTTGTGACGGATCGCGCGCTGCGTTAGCTTTTCCAGCCTTTGGCGTATACGGACCGCGTTCTGCCTCTTGTCCTGAATAGCGGAGATCAGGCAGACTGTGACCTCCTGGAAAGCGCTCCTAGGGATGGGAGACAGACCAGGGACAGGTCTGTCGCAGAAGGACTCTGCGGGTCGGGGGAACGGTGCGCGCCGGACGTCCGACAGGGATGCGGGCAAGGGGGCAACGCGTGCGGAACTGGCGGGTCTTGACCGCGATCGCGGCAGTAGTTTTGGCCGCTCTCGCGGGCGTTCTCGTGTGGAAATACACCGACAACGCCAAGAACGATGCAAAGAAGCCGTTCACCTTCACAAGCGTGCTCGTTGCGAAGTCACGCGTGTCGGCGAACACGAGCTTCGAACGCGCACTCGACACGGGGCTGATTGACCGTGAGCAGCGGGTGCGCAACGACGTACCGTCGTCGAGAATCGACGGGACGAAGTCCGATGTGCAGCTGAAGAAGACGTACGCGGACCTCATCGCCGGCCACGACATCACCGAGGGCCAGACGATCGTCGAGCAGGACTTCGTCACCTCGGGTTCGGTGTCGAGCGGCCTCGCCGGCACGTTGGCGACCGACGAGCAGAAGGTCGGCAAGAACAACGCGCAAGCGATCTCGATCAACCTCGACGACACGCATGCCGTTGGCGGCTTCCTGAGCCCCGGTGACCGCGTGAACGTCCTCGTGACGGTCGAGATCACTGACCTCACGTCGAGCGACAGCAAGGCGGTCACCACGACCGCGTTCCTGATGCCGGGCGTCAAGGTGCTCGCAGTCGGCGCGACGACCGGTGGCGTGAAGACGACCGCTGCATCGTCGTCGACCGGCGGGACAACGCCGACGACGCAGGCACCGCAGAGCCGGGGCGTCATCACGCTCGAGGTCACCCCTCGGCAGGCGCTTCAGATCGCGGCGGCTTCGAAGGACGGCCAGCTCTACCTGACGCTGAACCCGTCGACCTTCAAGCCCGGCGACTTCAAGGGTGACAACACCGAGATCGCGGAGGCCGAGAACCTCTTCGACCACCCGCTCAACGAGACCGACAAGTTGCTGGCGGCGATCCGTGCCGCCAACGCCAACAAGTGACCGGGCGAGACGAGCAGGAACGAGACGGCCGGTGAGCGTCATGGGAGAACCGATGCCGAGCAACCGTCCGGCGTCCCAGCGCTTTCGAGTTCATGCGCTGGAGCCGGACGAACGGCTCCGTACGCGGATGACACTGGAACTCGCGGGGATCGCGTCGGCGCCGGTTGGGTCGCTGGACGAGATCGTCACGAGCCTGGTGACAGGCGAGCCGACGGTGGTGCTGTTCGGGGCGAGCCTCGCAAACGCAGCGGGGTTCGACTCGGTGCAGCGGTTGACACGTGCATTCCCAGAGGTGGGCGTTGTCTTGCTCACCGAGGAGCTCACGTTGCCGCTGCTGCAGCAGGCGCTCCGCGCCGGCGTACGTGACGCAGTAACGATCGACGCGGGCGAGTCGCAGATTCGCCAGGCGATCGACCGGGTCGGCGACGCGATGATGGCCATTGTCACGCGCGCCGAGGCTGCGGCCGACACGCACGAGCTCGGCAAGGTCATCGTGGCGTTCTCGACCAAGGGCGGCGTTGGCAAGAGCGTCGTCGCCACGAACACCGCCGTGGTCCTTGCGACTCACAGCGCGGGACGCGTGGCACTCGTCGACTGTGACCTTCAGTTCGGCGACGTCGCCGTGCTGCTTGGCATTCCGCCGCTGCACACCACGACCGACGCCGCGAACGCGATCGAAACCGCCGACGCGCAGTTGATGGAAGGCCTGCTCGCCACGCACGAAGCGTCTTCGCTCCGGGTGTTGTGCGCGCCGGTCGAGCCCTCAGCCGGTGACCAGATCACCGCCGAAGAGATGACGGGCATCATCCGCATGCTGCGGCGAATGTTCGACTGGATCGTCGTCGACATGCCGCCGCACTTCGACGACGTCGTGCTGGCGCTGATCGAAGAGGCGGACCATGTCTTGCTCGTCGCGAGCATGGACATCCCGAGCATCAAGAACCTGAAGGTCGGCATCCAGACGCTCGACCTCCTCTCGCTCGCGGGCGGAAAGCTCAAGCTCGTGTTGAACCGTGCGAACGCGCGCGTCCACCTCGATGTCAGCGACGTCGAGCGGGCGTTGGGCGTCGCGGCGGAGTTCCGCATCCCGTCGGACATCTCGATTCCACAGGCCGTCAACCGCGGTGTGCCCGTCGTACTCGACAAGCCCCGCGCGCCGGCGGCCCTCGCATTGCGCAACGTCGCCGAGAGCTTCCTTGCCGACGCAGCCGCGCCGGTCCAAGCCGTTCCTGAGCCCGTTTCCGAGCCCGAAAGCCGCCGTCGACGCTTCCGCTGAGCCGGAACCTCGCGTCGTCAGGAGGAGGTCGCGATCATGTCCCAGCAGTATTCACGGTGGCAGGACCTGCAGAAGGGTCCGAGCGTCACGCGTACGTCGCAGCTCGAAGACCTGCGCCAGCGCGTGCACCAGTTCGTGATCGACCAGGTCGGTCCGATGCTCGCCGACGAGAAGGTCAGTGAGCACGAGCTTCGTCGCGTCGTGCACGAGCACGTGAACAAGGCGCTCATCGACGAGAACATCGCGCTGTCGGCCGCCGAACGAGCGCAGCTCGTTCAGGATGTCACCGACGACACGATCGGCTACGGCCCGATCGACCGCTTCCTGCACGACCCGGGCATCACCGAGGTCATGTGCAACGGCCCGAAGTCGGTCTACATCGAGCGCCGAGGAAAGATCGAAGACACCGACGTCGAGTTCGTCGACGAAGGTCACCTCCGTCGCACGATCGACAAGATCGTCGGTCAGGTCGGCCGTCGCATCGACGAGGGTTCACCGATGGTCGACGCTCGTCTGCCCGATGGCTCTCGTGTGAACGCCGTCGTGCACCCCGTCGCAATCGGCGGACCGTTCCTCACGATCCGAAAGTTCTCCAAGGACCCGTACACCATCGGGGACCTGATCTCGTTCGGTTCGATCACGCCGCAGGTCGCGGACTTCACCGACGCGTGTATCCGCGGCCGGCTCAACTGCATCGTGTCCGGTGGTACCGGTACCGGTAAGACGACGTTGCTCAACGTGCTCTCGTCGTTCATCCCGAACGACGAGCGGATCGTCACGATCGAGGACGCCAAGGAGCTCAAGCTCTGGCAGGAGCACGTCTGCTCGCTCGAGTCCCGCCCGCCCAACATCGAGGGCACCGGCGAGATCCGGATCCGCGAGCTCGTCCGTAACTCGCTGCGTATGCGGCCCGACCGCATCATCGTCGGTGAGGCTCGTGGCGCCGAGGCGCTCGACATGCTCCAGGCGATGAACACCGGTCACGACGGTTCACTCACCACCATCCACTCGAACAGCCCGCGCGACACCCTCTCCCGTATCGAGACGATGGTGTTGATGGGCGGCATCGAGCTCCCCATCCGTGCGATCCGGGAGCAGATGGCGAGTGCCGTCGACCTCATCGTGCACCTCACGCGTATGCGTGACGGCACACGTCGCGTCACCAACGTCGTGGAGGTCCTCGGTATGGAGGGCGAAACGATCGTGATGCAGGACCTGTACCTCTTCGACTACGGCATGGGCATCGACCAGGACGGGAAGTTCCTCGGCCGGTTGAAGAGCACCGGGATCCGTCCCAAGTTCTCGGACCGGCTCACGGACTACGGCATCGCGCTGGAGCCCGAGCTCTTCACGCTCGAGCCGTTCGCCCGTCGGGTGGTGGGAATCCGATGATCCTCGCAATCGTCATTCTCGCCGGCCTCGCGACGGCAGGACTCGTCGGTTCGGTCGGCGTGCTGCTCGGTCGCCGCGAAGCCGCTCTCGAGCGCCGCCTCGCTGGCTACGAGCGCGTCGGTCCGGCCGAACCGGCGAAGGGCTCCTCGACTGCGCCCGAAACCGCCCTCGTCCAACAGGCGGTCGAGTACACCAACCGGCTCGCCGTGCGCGCCGGCATACTCGAGAAGGTCGAGCAAGCGCTCGAACGAGCGGATCTCCCGATTCGTGCCGGCGAGCTGCTCTTCTACTCAGCCGCTGCCGTCGTGATGGTGCTGCTCGGCATCAGCATCCTCGTCGGTCCGATCTACGGCCTGGTTGCCGCGGTGCTCGTCGGTTTTGCACCCGGGATGTTCGTGTCCTACAAACAGGGGAGCCGTCAGCGGGCCTTCGAACACCAACTGCCCGACACGCTCACGCTGCTGTCGAGCTCGTTGCGGGCCGGCTTCTCGTTCATGCAGGGCCTCGAGGCAGTTGCCCAGGAGATTGGCCCGCCGATGCGCCGCGAGTTGCAGCGGGTGTTCACCGAGGTGCGCTTGGGCCGTTCGCCCGAAGACGCGCTCGAGGACGCGGCGGTGCGCATGGGCAGCAACGACCTCGCATGGACCGTCATGGCGATCAAGATCCAGCGCGAGGTCGGCGGCAACTTGGCGACGCTGCTCGACACCGTCGCCGACACGATGCAAAAGCGCGAACGTATCCGCCGTGAGATTCGTGCGCTCACGGCCGAGGGCCGCCTGAGCGGCATCATTCTCGGACTGCTGCCGCCTGTGGCCGGCCTCGGTCTGTTCCTCGTCGCGCCGGACTACATGAAGACGCTGTTCGACGACACGCTCGGTATTGCCGCCGTCATCGTTTCGGCCGGTCTCGCAGTCGTCGGTTGGTTCTGGCTCCGCAAGATTGTCGACATCGAGGTCTGAGCATGGTCCCGATAATTCTCGTCTTCGCCGTCGGCGCCATTGTGCTCGGCGCCTGGTCGGCGTCTACCGCGCTCGAGGCGCGCACCGGTCGCACCCGCTCGTTGCGCGCGATCGAGAACTACGAAGTCGTCGACGTGCGCGAGCAAGAGATGCTCGAGTCGGTCTCGGACCGTCTCGTCGCGCCGGTCGGTCGGAAGCTGCTCGAGATTGCGCGCAATCTCACACCGGTCGGGTACGTCGAGAAGCTCAAGCGGGACATCGTCCTGGCGGGCAGCCCGCCGGGCTACGAGGTTGATCGCTTCCTCGTGTGGAAGGTGCTCGGTTTCGCCTCCGGGCTCGGCTGGATCATCCTCTCCTACATCTTCTTGTCGGACCACATGCTGTTGATGCTGCTTACCATCGGCTTCACGTGGGGCCTCTCGTTCTTCGGTCCGGACATCCTGATCAGCCAGCACATCACGAACCGGCGCGCCGAGATCCAGCGCCGCATGCCCGACACGCTCGACCTGCTCGTGATCTCGGTCGAAGCAGGCCTCGGCTTCGAGCAGGCGCTCGACCGGACCGCCGCCACCGTGCCCGGTCCGCTCTCCGAAGAGCTCAGACGCATGCTGCAGGAGACGCGGATGGGTGCGAGTCGCGCTGACGTGCTGCGTGCGCTCGACGAGCGCACCAACGTCGACGAGCTCCGGACGTTCATCGTCGCGATGTTGCAGGCCGACACGTTCGGTGTTTCGATCGCCCGCATCCTGCGCACACAAGCGGACGAGATGCGTGTCCGCCGCCGCTATCTGGCACAGGAAAAGTCGCAGAAAGCACCGGTGAAGATGTTGTTCCCGTTGGTGCTCTGCATCTTCCCCGCGACCTTGGTGGTCGTCGTGATGCCGGGCTTCATGCAGGTGTTCGACAAGCTCTAAGACGATGACGGTCGCCCAAGAGCGGGCCGAGGCGGCGGCGGGGTCTCGGTCAGAGCTGGCTGCAGCACGCGGCCCGCGGCTCAGCACCGTCTTCACGTGGGTGTTCGCAGTCGGCGGGTTCGCGATCGGTATTCGTCCGCTGCACGACAACTCGTTCATGGTGCACCTACGCACCGGGCGCCTCATTCTCGACCACGGCATCCCGCACCACGATCCCTACTCGTTCAGTGCGGCAGGAACGAAGTGGGTCGCGGAATCGTGGCTCGCCGAACTGCTCTATGGCTCCGTGAACCGCGTCGCGGGCGCGTTCGGCTTGAGACTGTTCGGCGCCGCAATGGGTCTCGCGATCGGCTTGCTGTTGTTCCGCATCGCGTTGCGAACCGCAAACGACCGCGTAGGTGCCGGCGCGCTCACGCTGCTCACGCTCGCGGTACTGATGAACGTCTGGTCCGAGCGCCCATTGATGTTCGGCATCCTTGCGATGCTCGTCCTCGGCGCCGTCGTCGAGCTCCCGGACAGCTGGGTCGGTCGTCACTCGATGGTGGCGCTCTCGGCGTTGATGTGGATGTGGGCGAACTCGCACGGGACGTTCATCATCGGGTTCGGGTATCTCGCCGTGCACCTCCTGGGCCGGGCGCTGGAGGGCCACCCGCCCACGCGCGGCCGAGAGCGGGTGTTGTTGCGGGGGTCAGCGCTCGCCGCGGCCGTCATCGTGATCAACCCTTACGGGCTCGATCTCGTGTTGTTCCCGCTGCGCCTGCTCGGCCGGGGCGAGGCGCTGCAAGACGTGGCCGAGTGGCAGTCCCCGAACTTTCGGGAAGCCGGCGGCCTGCTCTTTGGTGCGTTCCTCGTCTGCACGCTCGTCGTGCTGGCGCGCAAGCGCCCCGGCATTCGTGACGTACTGATCACGGTCACGTTCGTGGTGCTCGGGCTCTGGGCGATTCGCAACGTCGGCCTCGCCGTCATCGCGATCCTGCCGATCCTCGGCCGCCTCCTTCGCAACGACACGCCTCGGTCTGACGAGGGCCGATCGGTGCACCGGCTCATGGTCGTAGCCGCGGTGGTCACGCTCTTCATGGTCGGTCTGAACGCCGCAGGCGAACGCGACTGGAATCTCCGGGCCTACCCGGTGGCCGCGTTCGAAGCGGTGCAGCAGCAGCACCTCGAAGGGCGCCGGATCTATGCGCATGATGCGTGGGGCGGATACCTGATCGCGACTGCTTGGCCGGATCAGAAGGTCTTCTTCGACGATCGCTTCGACATGTACCCGATCGAAATCAATCGTGCCGACACCGAGCTCTCCCAGGTACGCCCGGGCTGGCTGGCCGCGCTCGATCGCTACCAGATCGAGGTCGTGATGACACAGCCGACCAAGCCGCTCGCTCAGGCCCTCGCCGAGCGCGAAGACTGGATCCGCATCTACGCCGACAAAGTGGCCGCGGTCTACGCCCGCCGCTCCCTCGTTCCCACGCGCACCTCCGCCTGACGCCTGGCTGGGTTGTCGGCGACGGCATACGCCTCCGGTCGCCGTCCGGCTCCGCTTCGCTCCGCCGGCCCCCACCCGCCCCCCAGGCTCCCTCCGGCGCATACCCCCGCCGACTCTCTTTTCTCGCTCGGACTTCGTGGTCAGGAACGGTCGCGGCAAACTCCTGATCGCTGTCGGCGCGCGAACACGTCGGACTCATTACCTCTAGGTCGGAGGTTCGATCCCTGACGAGCCCACACGAATGCCGTGGGCAGACGAGCTGACAGGGTTCACGTGGTTTCGGCGCGGCGATGTCTTCGATCAGCGAGCGCGTACACGCGATGACGCGACACGAGTAGCGGACCGCCTGCCGCATGGATGACGGTGAACATGTGGAGAACGGAAGCTCACGACGGTCACGGCTTCGCTCCAGCACCGCGCGGTCGCCAGCATCCGAGTCTGGGAGATTTAGTCTTCCTGTTCGCCGCGACGACAGGTCTGAATGGCTCGTTGGAGCAGGTCAGGATCGACATCCCAGCGGGTGGTCAACTCGACTAACAGAGGCAGCAGGCTCGGGTCAGCGAAGGCACGCGCCGCGTCAACAACGAGTCGTTCGACAGTATCTGCTTGCAGTTCGTCGCGTAGCAGATCAAGAACCGCTGGATCACGTCGTTCGGCGAGCCCGACGAGTGCTTCGAGTCGCGTTTCGATGTCTGAATCGAACAGACGGGCTCGAAGCGCTGCGCGAATGGCTGGGGTGTCGAGGTGAAGGAGGGAGCCGAGACCGAATGCTGCCCAGTCTCGTACATCCGGTGACGGGTCATTCGTGAGGGCGATCAAGGCGTCCGCGACGCGTGCCTTCGTCGCTGGCGTCTCCAGTCCGCCGGGAAGGCTGCACGTCACTGCAAGACGAACCCGCTCGTCAGGGTGTGTGGCGTACGGGAGTAGCGCCAAGCTTGCGACGTCGTTCCATGCGGCCCCGAGCGCCGCCGCGAGGGCAATCAAGACGTCGGGGTCCTCGGTGCGCGAGAGCATCGCTATCAGCTCCGGCACGACCTCGGCGCAGTGCTCGGGATGCCCGTTGATCCTGTCGCGCAGTTGCTCTGCGCGTTTGATCAGCTCGGTCGCCTCGTTCACAACAAGATTCTCTCGCAGTACGCGAGGAAGACCCCTTGGCACCACACCATCGCCAGGCATCTGCTTCGCTCTCGGCCAAATGCGTGAGAAGTCGGCGGCGGTGTAGGCCGGAGGGAGCCTTGGGAGCCGGACGGCGACCGGAGGGGTGTGCCGCCGCCGACATCCCCGGGACAGTGGGCGCCAGAACGCCCAGAAATTGAAGAAGCCGCCGACCCGAAGGCCGGCGGCTGCTTCAGTGAAGCTCTCTGACTTAGCCGAGGTTGTTGTTGGCTTCGTCGAACTTCGTGCTCACCTTCTTGCCAAGCGCCGTAACGGCGATGACAACGACGAGCGCGATGAACACGAGCAAGAACACGTACTCAACGAGGTTGGCGCCACGCTCGCTCTGAATGTCGAGCTTCGCGAGTACCCACGCCTTCATGACGGACAATTCGAGAAAACATTCTGGGTTGACCCCCTGCGGTCGCGGATGCCATGCCCGGTCCTCCTTGCCGAACAAAGCAGGCACAGAATGGCACTCGTACCTATTGCGCCGAAATAGGTCATCCGCCCTATTTGGGAGGGCTGGGAGTGCCAGTGGGGTCAGCGGAGGCGGATGATGCCGATGCGGACGGCGGCGAGCACGGCTTGGGTCCGGTCGCGGGCGTCGAGCTTCTCGTAGATCGAGGCCAGGTGGTTCTTCACGGTCTTGCCGCTGATGAACAGCTGCTTGGCCACCTCGGTCGTGCTCAGGCCGTCGGCGATCAACTGGAGGACTTCCTCCTCGCGTGGCGTAAGCGGAGAGGTGCGGGTGTCGGGTGCCCGCAGCTCGGTGAGGATCGTGGAGGCCAGCTCCGGGCTGAGGGCCATGTCGCCGCCCGCCGCCTGGTGCACGGTCCGCACGACGTCCTGCATCGAGACGTCCTTGGTCAAGAAGCCGGTGGCGCCCGCCTCGATGGCTTCCCGTCGCTGTGATTCTTCGCCGTGCATGGTGAGCACGACGATCGGGAGCTCGGCGTGGGCGGCATGGATGCGTCGCGTCGCCTCGACGCCGTCGAGCACCGGCATCGAGACGTCCATCACGATGACGTCGGGCCGCATCTCGTTGGCGAGCCGCACCGCTTCGCTGCCGTCGCCGGCTTCGGCGACCACTTCCATCCCGGCGTCTTCGAGGGCGCGGCGCACGGCCTGGCGCAGCAACTGATGGTCGTCGACCAACAAGACTCGGGTCCCTCTCCCATTGGTCCTGTCGGTGGACGAGCGTCCTTGTGCAGCCGTCGTCATGTCCGCCTCCCGATCATTTGCTCGCCCGCATCTCGCCTCGCCCACTTCTCGCCCGCATTCGGCTTACGCCGACCGCTGGGCATGCCGGCGGGGCGCCGCCGTCTCGAGCTCGACGACCACACTCGTACCTCGGCCGACGCGACTCACGATCTGAAGCCGGGCGCCGATTGCCTCGGCCCGCTCCCGCATGCCGACGATCCCGTAGTGGTCCCCGGCGACCCCACCGGGGTCGAAGCCCTTGCCGTTGTCGGAGACCTCGAGCCGGGCGCCGCCGTGCTCGTCGACGTCCCAGCGCACGATGACCTGGGACGCACCCGAGTGCCGATCCACGTTCGTCAGAGCCTCCTGCACGATCCGCCACAGCTCCTGCTCCACCCGATACGGGAGGCGCCGCGAGGTATCAGGCGCCCAGTTGGTCGAGATCCCGGTGCGCTCCTCGAAGCGAGCCAGGAATTCGGCCGCCACCACGGTCAGCTCGTTGTCCTCGCTGACGTTGGCGCGCAACTGATAAATCGTCTCCCGGAGCTCCTGCATGATGTCTCGGACGACATCATGCAGATTGTCGATTTCGTCCCGCTTCTCGCCGGGCAGGTGCTGGAGCCGCTCGAGCTCGAAGGTCACGTAGGCGAGCGACTGGGCGATGCGGTCGTGCAGCTCGCGGGCGATGCGGCCCCGCTCGGCCTCGGCCCCGAGGGTGTGCAGGCGCCCGAACCAGCGGGCATTGTCCAACGACAGCGCGAGCACGCTCGAGAGCGAGTCGAGCAGGTCCTGCTCGTCGGGTCCGTAGGCCTCGGCGGGCTCGTGCTCGATCGCGACCGCGCCGACGAGCGCGCCCCGGGCCCGAAGCGCTGTATAGAGGCCGCTGCGGCAGAGTGCGGCGAAGCCGTTCTGGTCGGGGTCGGCGATCCGGTCGCTCACGACCACCGGGCCGGTCGATGTCATGGCCCGGCGGATCGGTTGGGGCAGGTCCTTCTCCGCAAGGCGAGCCGGGACGCGGACGCCCTCGCCGAGCTCGGCGCGCCAGCCGGCGCCGGCGTCGTCCGGAACGAGCACGACCAGCGCCGTGTACGGGAACAGGGCGCGGACGCGCTGGCGGATCGACTCGACGACCTCGCCGAGGTCGAACGACGCGGGCAACGTCTGGGCGAGTGCGTGCAGGGACACGAGGAGATCGTTCGCAGTTGCCATCTGCGTTGCCTGGTCGATGGCGCGGGCCCGCTGGACCTCGATCTCGACGACGAGGTTGCGGGTGAACGCCCCGAGCGCCCCGCAGAGCAGAAAGATCACGGCGATCTGGCTCGCGGCGCGCTGGTCGGCGGCGTCCGCGGATTGGATCGCAATCGCGGCCGCGGCGGCGATGCCGCCCGCTACGGCAGTGCCGACCGTGGCCCGGCGGCCCCAGGTGTAGCCGGCCAGCAGCAGGCAGGTAATCGGCGTGAGGATGAACGGGCTCTTGAACGCGCCCGTGCTCACGATGGCGCCGACCGCGACGACGAGCTCGAACAGCGTGAGCAGACGGACGCGCTGCAGCGACGAGGCTCGCAGCTGCTGGAGGCTCACGAACGTGGCGTAGGCGACCAGCGAGACGGCCGCGAACGCGAAGTGGCCGCCGGGTGGGGGCTTGAGCAGTCCGAACATCAGGCCCGCCGCGACGGTGATCGCCCGGCTCGCGACGGCGAGCACGACGAGCCGGGTCTCCAAGCGCGAGCCGGCCTCGCCCGCGGATGCGAGCGTCGCGGCCAACCGGCCGAGGCCGGCGGGCGGGCTGGTTCGGGACAGGGTCGTGCTCGTCGGGACTCCTCGAGATGCGGCGCAAATCGCCGAATCCGCGCACTCCTTGGGCGAAGCGTACCTTGCGTACGCTTTCGACCAGAAGCGCACGACTCGGGCAGACACTGCGCCTGATCGCGCACCCGTACACTCAATCGGCGTGCTGATGATCGGCTTGACCGGTGGAATCGGTTCCGGCAAGTCGACGGTCGCCGGGCTGCTGACCAGGCGGGGCGCGATCGTCATTGACGCCGACGCCATCGCCCGGGAGGTTGTTGAGCCGGGAATGCCGGCCCTGGCGAAGCTCGTCGAGCGTTTCGGCGCCGACATCTTGCGGCCCGACGGGTCGCTCGACCGTCCGGCGCTCGCGGCCAAGGCGTTCGTAAGCGACGAGACCCGCAAGGACCTCGAGGCGATCACCCATCCGGCGATCGGCGCCGAGTTCATCCGCCGCGTTTCGGAGGCTCCCAAAGACGCCGTCGTCGTGCACGACGTGCCGTTGCTCGTGGAGGCGAATCGGGCCGGCGACTATGCGGCGGTCATCGTGGTCGACGCGCCGGTCGAGGTACGGCTCGCCCGGCTCGTCGCCCGGGGCGTCGCGCGTGAGGACGCCGAGCGCCGCATTGCGTTGCAGGCGTCGGAGGAGGAACGCCGAAAGGTCGCGACGTGGTGGGTCGACAACGCCGGCGAACTCGACGCGCTCGAAAAACAGGTCGATGCCATCTGGTCCGACCTCCAAGAGCGTTTGGGCAGTTGATCGCGGACGGTCGCGTTCAACTGCCCAAACGGTTGCGTCACACCCGGTCGGTACGATCGGAGCGTGCCCGAATTCGAGCTCGTCACCGATCTCGCGCCGGCCGGCGACCAGCCGGAAGCCATTACCGGCCTTGTCGATGGTGTCGCGCGCGGCGACAAGTTTCAGACGCTGCTCGGCATCACGGGGTCGGGCAAGAGCTTCACGATCGCCAACGTCATCGCTCAGGCCCAGCGACCCACGCTCGTCATGGCGCCGAACAAGTCACTCGCCGCGCAGCTGGCGGCTGAGTTCCGCGAGCTGTTCCCGAAGAACCGGGTCGAGTACTTCGTCAGCTACTACGACTACTACCAGCCCGAGGCGTACATCCCCTCGAGTGACACGTACATCGAGAAGGACTCGTCGATCAACGACGAGATCGACCGCTTGCGACACTCGGCCACGAGCGCGCTCCTGACCCGGCGCGACGTCATCATCGTCGCCTCGGTCTCGGCGATCTACGGCCTGGGGTCGCCCGAGATGTACAGCAAGCAGCTGCTGATGCTCAACGTGGGCGACACCCGCGATCGAGCGCGCCATCCTCCGCCGGCTCGTCGAGCTCCAGTACGAGCGCAACGACATGGCGTTCGCCGCGCAACAAGTTCCGTGTGCGCGGCGACACGATCGAAGTACTGCCCGCGTACGAGGAACGCGCGGTGCGTATCTCGTTGTTCGGTGACGAGGTCGAGCGGATCTCGAGCGTCGATCCGCTTACCGGCGAGATCGTCGAGGAGCTCGACAGCCTCGCATTGTTCCCCGCGTCGCACTACGTCACCGACGAGGTGCGGCTGGTCGAAGCCATCGCCGGCATCGAAGCCGAGCTGAAGGAGCGCCTGGCCGAGCTCGAAGGCGAGGGAAAGCTGCTCGAGGCCCAGCGCCTGCGTATGCGGACGAACTACGACCTCGAGATGCTCCGTGAGGTTGGCAGCTGCGCCGGCGTCGAGAACTACTCGATGCACCTGGACGCGCGCGTGCGCCACCAGCCTCCGTACACGTTGCTCGATTACTTCCCCGACGACTGGCTGTGTGTCGTCGACGAGTCGCACGTTGCGATCCCGCAGCTCCACGGACAGTTCGAGGGCGACCGTTCGCGCAAGGAAACGCTCGTCGCGCACGGCTTCCGGCTGCCGTCGGCGATGGACAACCGGCCGCTGCGGTTCGAGGAGTTCACCGAGCGCGTGAACCAAGTGCTGTTCATGTCGGCGACACCGAGCAAGTACGAACGCGAGATGTCGACGCAGGTGGTCGAACAGGTCGTGCGGCCGACGGGGCTCATCGATCCCGAGATCCTCGTGAAGCCGACGAAGGGCCAGATCGACGACCTGGTCGCCGAGATCAATGGTCGCGTCGAGAGCGAAGCCCGCGTGCTCGTCACCACGCTCACCAAGAAGATGGCCGAGGACCTCACCGACTATCTCTTGGAGCTCGGCATTCGGGTGCGGTACTTGCACTCGGAGGTCGACACCCTCGAGCGCATCGAGATCCTGCGCTCATTGCGACTCGGCGAGTTCGACGTGCTGGTCGGCATCAACCTGCTGCGGGAAGGGCTCGACCTCCCTGAGGTGTCGCTGGTCGCGATCCTCGACGCCGACAAGGAAGGGTTCCTGCGCAGCTCCACGTCGCTGATCCAGACCATCGGGCGCGCCGCCCGCAACGTCGACGGTCAAGTGATCATGTACGCCGATCAGATGACCGACTCGATGCGGTTCGCGATCAGCGAGACGATGCGCCGGCGCCAAAAGCAGCTCGCCTACAACCTCGAGCACGGCATCGACCCGCAGACCGTGCGCAAGAAAGTCACCGACATCCTCGAGATGCTGCGGGCCCGGAACGACGGCGACGAGCCGGCCGCTTCCCGGGGACGGGGGAGAGGTCGTGGCCGCGGCCGAGCGTCGGTCGTGGACCGGCTCGACCTGCCGCGCGACGAGCTCGCCCGGTTGATCCAGAGCCTCACCGACGACATGCAGGATGCCGCCCGGGACCTGCGCTTCGAGGAGGCGGCCCGGCTGCGCGACGAGATCCACGACCTCAAGCGGGAGCTGCGCGAGGTCGGGTAGGGACCGACGGCCCATTCTCGCCGCTGTCCGAAAAGACTAAAATTGGCAGAATGAGCGGGCTGGGGAGCGGCGGGCGGCGGTTTCTCGCGGCCAATCGCGTCGAATGCCGCGCTGGTCATTCTCGTCCTCGCCGTGCTGGGCCCGATCGTCGGTCGGAACAGCGCCCAGCCTGCCTCGCGGTACGCGCTGACGGCTGCACTCGCCGATCGCCACACCGTCGACATCACTGGCTATCCGCTCGGTGTCGACCGCGCCGTGTACGACGGTCATCTCCGGTCCGACAAGGCGCCCGGCCAGCCCGTGCTCGCGGTGCCGTTCTACGCCGCGGCCCGCGCGGTCGGCGCCGAAGCTGCGACCTACAAGCGCGTGACCGGCAATCTCGGTCTCTGGTTCGTGACGTTCGGGACGTCGGTGCTGCCGTTCGCGGTGCTGCTGGTGTTGATGTATCGCTCGTGCCGCCGCTCGGCCCGGGAGCACGCGCTCGCGGCCGCGCTCGCGGTCGGGTTCGGCGGGATGCTGTTGTCCTACACCGTGCACCTCTTCGGTCACGTGTTGGGCGCCACGCTCGCCTTCGGCGCGTGGTACGTGCTCGAGTCGGATCCCGGCGATCGGCGCCGGCTGGCCGGCGCCGGCGCGCTGCTCGGCGCGGCAGTGTGCGTCGAGTATCACGCTGCCATCGTCGCCGTGGCGCTCACCATCTACGTGCTGGCCCGGGCGCGCCGGCGCGTGGGCTGGCTCATGCTCGGCGCCGCGCCGTTCGCGGCCGCCCTCGGCTGGTACCAGTGGCGCGCGTTTGGGGCGCCGTGGCGGCTGCCGTTCGGCTACTTCGCCGGCACGATCGAGGGCACGACCGGGGGCGGCTACAAGACACCCAATAGTTTGTTGGGTGTCAAGATCCCTGGCCTTCACGGCTTCGCGGTCGTGCTCACCGGACCGCACGGGCTGCTCCAGAACGCGCCGCTCGTGATCCTCGCGATCGGCGCTGCCCTCTCCGTCGCCTGGTCGGGCACGGGTGCCATCCGTCGCAACTCGTTGCTGGCGCTCGCCACTTCGTTCCCTTGCTCGTGCTCATCGCCGGATGGTCAGGCCAGCCGACGATGGAGACGCCGGGGCCGCGCTATCTCGCGCCCGCGATCCCGTTCCTCGCGGTGGTGATCGCGGCGGTCTGGTCGCGGGCCCCGCGCGTGTGCCTCGGGATCGCCGCGTTCGGCACCGCGATCGGGATGGCCGCCTCGTTCTCGGACATCAACACCGCGAGCACGACGACGCCGTGGTCCGAGTACCTGCACACGCTTGGGGAACATGTCTCGCCAACGCTGTGGTCGATGGCGCTCGGTCGCGTCGGCGTCGTCGTCTACGTCGCGCTGATCGTCGCGGCGCTGGTGCATCTCGCGCGGGTTCGGCACTCCGACGTAGTTGCCGAGGTCTCGCTTCCAACGCTCGACGAACAGGTGTTCGAATCTTTTGCTCCGGGCAGGTAGCCTGACTCGCAATGAGCAGCGACAGCATCGTCGTCCGCGGGGCACGCGAGCACAACCTCAAGAACGTCGACGTCGAACTGCCGCGCGACCAGCTGATCGTCTTCACCGGGCTGTCCGGCTCGGGCAAGTCGTCGCTCGCGTTCGACACGATCTACGCCGAGGGCCAACGTCGCTACGTCGAGTCGTTGTCCGCCTACGCGCGTCAGTTCCTCGGCCAAATGGACAAGCCCGACGTCGACTTCATCGAGGGCTTGTCTCCGGCGATCTCGATCGACCAGAAGTCGGCATCACGCAACCCGCGGTCGACGGTCGGCACGATCACCGAGATCTATGATTACTTGCGGCTGTTGTACGCGCGCGATCGGTGTGCCGCACTGTCCGAACTGCGGGCGGTTGATCACCCGCCAAACACCGCAGCAGATCGTCGACCGCGTGCTGCAACTCCCACCGGGCACGCGTTTCCAGGTGCTCGCACCCGTGGTGCGCGGTCGCAAGGGCGAGTACCAACGACTCGTCGACGAGCTCGCGGGCCAGGGTTATACGCGCGCTCGCGTCGACGGCGAACTGCTCGACCTGCCGACGAAGCTGAAGCTCGAACGCTACGAGCAGCACACGATCGAAGTCGTCGTCGACCGGCTCGTGCGGCGCGCCGGCATCGAACGGCGCCTCACCGACTCGCTCGAGACCGCGCTGAAGCTCGCCGAAGGCGTCGCCGAAGTCGAGATCGTTCCCAAAGAAGGGGACGAGCAGGCGGAGACCTTGACGTTCTCCGAGCACCTCGCGTGCGCACACTGCGGGTTGTCGTTCGAGGAGCTGGCGCCCCGCAACTTCTCGTTCAACTCGCCGTACGGCGCATGCGAGGAGTGCGACGGGCTCGGCACGCGCTTCCAGGTCGACCCCGAGTTGGTGATCGCCGACGAGGACCTCTCGATCGACGACGGCGCGATCCAGCCGTGGTCGGGTTTTCGGGGCGAGTACTTCAAGCGTGTGCTCACGGCCGTAGGCGACGAGTACGGCTTCTCGACGTCGGTGCCCTGGAAGAAGCTGAAGGCTGCCGCCAAGAAGGTCGTGCTCTACGGCGCGGGCAACAAGCAGGTAACCGTCCGCTACAAGAATCGCTACGGTCGCCAGCGGTCGTACTCCACGCGGTACGAGGGCGTGATCCCGTGGGTCGAGCGGCGGCACACCGAGTCCGAGTCCGACCGGGTGCGCGAGGTGATCGAGGGCTACATGCGCCTCGTGCCGTGCCAGGCGTGTGGCGGGGCGCGGTTGCGGCCCGCGTCGCTCGCGGTGACGATCGGCGGGAAGAACATCTACGAGGTCGGCGAGCTTTCGATCGCGGACGCCGCCGAGTTCTACCGCACGGTCGAGCTGTCCGAACGCGACCGCATGATCGCCGAGCGCGTGTTCAAAGAAGTGCTCGAGCGGTTGCAGTTCATGCTCGACGTCGGCCTCGACTATCTGACGATGAACCGTACGTCCGGCACGCTCGCCGGCGGTGAGGCGCAGCGCATTCGGCTTGCGTCGCAGATCGGCAGCGGCCTCGTCGGCGTGTTGTACGTGCTCGACGAACCGTCGATCGGTCTGCACCAGCGCGACAACCG
Source organism: uncultured Actinomycetes bacterium (assembly GCA_963837155.1). Lineage (GTDB taxonomy): Bacteria > Actinomycetota > Acidimicrobiia > IMCC26256 > PALSA-610 > DASQHW01. Next base: position 1,682,766 of record CAWIMB010000002.1, read on the forward strand.
GCGACTCATCGAGACGCTGATGCGGTTGCGGAACCTCGGCAACACCGTGATCGTGGTCGAGCACGACGAGGAGACGATCCGCGTCGCCGACCACGTCGTCGACATCGGCCCCGGTGCCGGCGAGCACGGTGGCGAGATCCTCGTGTCGGGCCCGGTCAAGGACCTGATGAAGACCAAGGCGTCGATCACCGGGCAGTACCTGTCGGGGAAGCGCAAGATCGACGTGCCCAAGCTCCGCCGCGAGCCGGGCGATGCGTGGATCGCGATCCGCGGCGCGCGCGAGCACAACCTGAAGAACATCGACGTCGAGATCCCGCTCGGGTGCTTCGTCTCGGTCACCGGCGTGAGCGGCAGCGGCAAGAGCTCGCTCGTCGGCGACATCCTGCACCCGGCGCTGATGCAGAAGATCTACCGGTCACGCGAGGTGCCGGGCCGGCACAAGAAGATCGAGGGCGCCGAGTACCTCGACAAGGTCATCAACATCGACCAGTCGCCGATCGGTCGCACGCCGCGCTCGAACCCCGCGACCTACACCGGCGTCTTCGACAAGATCCGCACGCTGTTCGCCTCCACCCAGGAAGCGAAGATCCGCGGGTATCAACCAGGCCGGTTCTCGTTCAACGTGAAGGGCGGCCGCTGCGAGGCATGTCAAGGCGACGGCACGATCAAGATCGAGATGCACTTCCTTCCCGACGTGTACGTGCCGTGCGAGGTGTGCAAGGGCGCGCGCTACAACCGCGACACGCTCGACATCACGTGGAAGAACAAGAGCATCGCCGACGTGCTCGACATGCCGGCCGAAGAAGCGTTCGCGTTCTTCGAGAACCAGCCGCCGATCGCGCGCCAGCTGCAGACGCTGGTGGACGTCGGGCTCGGCTACGTGCGGCTCGGGCAGCCCGCGCCGACGCTCTCGGGCGGCGAGGCGCAGCGCGTGAAGCTGTCGACCGAGCTCGGCAAGCGCGCGACCGGTCACACGATCTACATCCTCGACGAGCCGACGACCGGCCTACACTTCGAGGACGTGCGGCGGCTGCTGTACGTGCTGCAACGGTTGGTCGACGCCGGCAACACGATGCTCGTCATCGAGCACAACCTCGACGTCATCAAGTCGGCCGACTGGATCATCGACCTCGGTCCCGAAGGCGGTTCGGGCGGCGGCACGGTGGTCGCCGAGGGCGCACCCGAACACGTGGCGAAGGTGCCCGAGAGCCATACCGGGCGCTTCCTCGCGCCGCTGCTCGGCATCACCCGCTGAACGAGCCCGATGACGCGCAGCACGAGGCCGTGAGCAGAGCGAAGCGGAGCGAACTGGCGGGAGTGGCGAGCGGCCGCGAGGCGGGTATCCCGCCAAGCAGCGAGCGCGACCAAGAATGACGGACGACCGCGACCTCTGGGAACGGCACGCCGGCTGGTGGCAGGACGGCTTCACCGACGGCGCCGATGCCGAATACGAGGATCAGATCATGCCGCTCGCACGCGAGTATCTCGCCGGGGCGGGACGCGTGCTCGACGTCGGCACCGGCGAGGGCCAGCTCGCGCGACTCGCGGTACGCGACGGCGCGACGCTCGCGGTCGGCGTCGACCCGACCGTCGCGCAACTTGCCGTCGCGCACGAGCGGGGCGGCGGTGCGTACTACGCCCGCGCCAACGCGGACGCGCTGCCGTTCCCGGACGCGCGCTTCCATGCGGTCGTCGTCTGTCTGGTGTTCGAGCACATCGCCGAGCACGCCCCCGCGATCGGTGAGATCGCACGCGTGCTCGAACCCGGCGGGCGGTTCCTGTTCTTCTTGAACCACCCGCTGCTGCAAGCACCGAACAGCGGCTGGGTCATCGACCACATCCTCGAAGAGCAGTACTGGCGCATCGGTCCGTATCTCGTCGAGGACATCACGATGGAGGAGCTCGCACCGGGTGTGGTGCTGCCGTTCGTGCATCGCCCGCTCTCGCAGTACGTCAACGCGATGGCCGACCACGGCCTGCTGGTCGAACGGATGGAAGAACCGATGCCGCCCGAACGGTTTCTCGAACGCGCGCCCGAATACCGGGACGCCGCGACGATTCCCCGCCTCCTGATGATGCTGGCCCGGAAGGTCAGGTGATCTCGAGCATGCGCTCGAGTGCGATCCGGGCGCCGGCCGCGGTCTCGGGGTCGACGACGATCTGATTCACGACCTCGCCGTTGACGAGATTTTCGAGTACCCACGCGAGGTGCGGGGCGTCGATGCGGAACATCGTCGAGCACGGGCAGATCAGCGGATCGAGCGTGAAGATCGTCTTGTCGGGTTGCTCCTTCGCAAGCCGCTGCACCATGTGCACTTCGGTGCCGATCGCGATCGTCGCACCGGTGGGTGCGTCCCGCACCCACTCCTGGATGCGCTCGGTGGAGCCGACGCGGTCAGCGAGCACGACGACATCGTGCGCGCGACTCGGGGTGCACGATGACCTCGACATCCGGGTGGTCGCGCCGGGCTGCGGCGACGTGCTCGGGACGGAAACGCTGGTGCACCGAGCAGTGGCCCTTCCAGAGCAGCAGCGTGGCGTCCTTGACGTCGCGCTCCTCCAGGCCACCGAGATCGAGATGTGGGTTCCAGACGCGCATGTCGGACTCGGCGTAGCCCATGGTGAAGCCCGTGTTGCGGCCGAGGTGCTGATCGGGAAAGAACAGCACCTTGTCGCCCTTGGCCAGCGCCCATTCGAGCACCGCGCGCGCGTTGGACGACGTGCACACCGCGCCGCCGTGCCGGCCGACAAACGACTTCAAGGCGGCAGACGAGTTCATGTAGGTAATCGGCACGACCCGTTCGATTGCTGTCGTCTCGGCGATCTGGTCCCAGCTGTCCTCGACCTGGTCGACGTCCGCCATGTCCGCCATCGAGCAGCCCGCGTTGAGGTCGGGGAGGATGACGCGCTGGTGCTCGCCGGTGAGGACATCGGCGGACTCCGCCATGAAGTGGACGCCGCAGAACACGATGTCGGTCGCACGGTGGTTGTCCGCGGCGAACCGGGCGAGCTTGAACGAGTCACCGACTGCGTCCGCCCACCGAATCACCTCGTCCCGCTGATAGTGGTGTCCGAGGATCACCAGCCGGTCGCCGAGGGTGTGCTTGGCGGCGGCGATGCGCTCGACGAGCTCCTCCTCGGTCGCGCGGGTGTAGTCGTCCGGCAGCGGAGCCTGCAGTCGCAACATGTCGGGGCCTCCCCGTTGCGGGGTTCAGCTCCTCATCAGCCGGCGGGTGGCAGCCCGGTCGCCAGCACCGCGGGGTTGTCGGCCTCGGAGCTCTATGTCGTTCGCCGGATACCGGGCCGGCGTTCGCAAACCATAACACTCATGTCGAGTGGAAGGATTCCCGGGGGATTTTTCGGTCGGTGCCGGCCGCGAGAATGGGGCGTGGTCGCTCGTCCCGAGACCGGCAGCATCCCCGACGCCCCCGGCTCCTACCAGTTCCTCGACGCCCAGGGGCGGGTGATCTACGTCGGGAAGGCCAAGAGCCTCCGCAGTCGGCTGTCGAACTACTTCGTCGACCCCGACCTGCTGCTCGAACGCACCCGCCAGATGGTGCTGGCCGCGGACGCGGTCGAGTGGATCGTCGCCAAGAACGAGGTCGAAGCGTTCTTTCTGGAGTTCAACCTCATCCAACGGCACAAGCCGCGGTTCAACATCCGGCTCAAGGACGACAAGAGCTATCCGTTCCTCGCGGTAACCCTCGACGAGGAATGGCCGCGTGCCATGGTGCTGCGCGGGAAGAAACGCAAGGGCGTGCGCTACTTCGGGCCGTACGCGCACGCGTACGCGATCCGCGAGACGCTCGACCTGCTGCTGCGCACGTTCCCGATCCGTACCTGCACGAAGAACAAGTTCGATCGGCACCACCGGCTCGGTCGCCCCTGCCTGTATGCCCACATCGAGAAGTGCGCGGCGCCATGTGTCGGGGCAATCGACCACGAGGAGTACGACAAGCTCGTTCAGGAACTGCTGGACTTCCTGGACGGGAAGCACGACGAGATCGTCAAGCGCATCGACCAGCGGATGCGGGACGCCTCCGACCATCTCGAGTTCGAGCGCGCGGCCCGTTTGCGCGACCAGCTCGCGAGCGTGCGCAAGGCGATAGAGCGCCAACAGATGGTGGCGTCCCGTGAGGAGGACTTCGACCTCATCGGCATCGACGAGGACGCGCTCGAAGCCAGCGTTCAGGTCTTCTACGTGCGCCGGGGGCGCGTCGTCGGGCGCAAGGGCCTGGTCGTCGACAAGGTTGAAGATGTCGAGACGCCGGCACTGATCGCGCGCATCGTCGAGCAGCTGTACGGCGACGCGAGCGGTCCCGACGTGCCGCGCGAGATCCTCGTGCCGGTCGAGCCCGAGGACAGCGACCTCTACGAGCAGTTCCTCACGCTGAACCGCGGCTCGAAGGTGCGCGTGCGCGTCCCGCAACGCGGCGGCAAGCGCGAGCTGTTGCAGACCGCGACCTTGAATGCCCGCGAGAGCTTCCAACGTCACAAGCTGCGCCGCGCGTCCGACCACAACGCGAGGGCGCGTGCGCTACTCGCGCTCCAGGACGCGCTCGCGCTGCCGGAAGCCCCGTTGCGCATCGAGTGTTTCGACATCTCGAACCTCCAAGGCACCGAGATCGTCGGATCGATGGTCGTGATGGAGGACGGGCTGCCGAAGCGCTCCGACTACCGGCGCTTCAAGGTGCGCGGCCTCGATGGCCAGGACGACTTCGCGTCGATGGAGGACGTGCTGACCCGTCGCTTCCGGAACTATCTCCGCGAGCGCGACGAGGGCGCCCGTTCGGGGAAGCGGTTCGCGTACCCGCCGAACTTGCTGCTGATCGACGGCGGCAAGGGCCAGCTCAACGTCGCGGTGCGCGTGCTCGAGGAGCTTGGCCTGGAGGACATCTGCGTGGCGAGCCTCGCCAAGCGCTTCGAGGAGGTGTACCTGCCCGGTCGCAACGATCCGGTGCGGATCCCACGCGATTCCGAGGCGCTGTACCTGTTGCAGCAAGTGCGCGACGAAGCCCACCGATTCGCGATCACGTACCACCGGCAGCTGCGCGACAAGAAGATGACCACATCGGTGCTCGACGATGTTCCTGGCCTCGGGCCCACCCGCAAGAAGCGGCTCCTGAAAGAGTTCGGGTCGGTCAAGAAGCTCCGCGAGCTCGACGAGCAGCAACTCCTGGCGTTGCCGTGGCTTCCGGACGCCGTTGGGAGCGCCGTTTATGCGCGCTTGCACGGGACCGAGCGCGCGAGCATTGGGCCGTCATGAGCCCGGCGAAGCAGTCACCGCTCGACGTCACGATCATCACGGGTATGTCGGGCGCGGGCCGTTCCGAGGCCGCGAACGTCCTCGAGGATCTGGGCTTTTTCGTGATCGACAACCTGCCGCCGATGCTCATCGGCAAGGTGGCTGAGCTGGCGCGTGGTCATGAGAATCCGGCGCGCTACGCGCTCGTCGTCGACGTGCGGTCCGGTGACTTCCTGGACGACCTTGCAACGGCGAAAGCAGAGCTGCACCGGTACGGCGCGCGCATGCGCGTGCTGTTCCTCGACGCCGCGGACGACGTGCTCGTGCGCCGGTACGAGGCGAGCAGGCGCCGGCATCCGCTGTCGGACACTGAACGCGTTGTCGAAGGGATCGCGCGCGAACGCGCGCTCGTGGATACGTTGAAAGGTGATGCCGACGTCATCGTCGACACTTCGAACCTCAACGTGCACGAACTGCGCGACCGGCTGCACGAGCTGTTCGCCGACCACGAGACCACGGGCGCGCTGCAGGTGAACGTCGTCTCGTTCGGCTACAAGCACGGGCTGCCCCTCGACGTCGACCTGGTGTTCGACTGCCGGTTCCTGCCGAACCCGCATTGGGTCGACGAGCTGCGGCCGTTCACCGGGCTCGACGCCCCTGTCGTCGAGTACGTGATGGCGCAGCCGGCGAGCGGCGAGTTCCTGGCCGAGCTCGCCCGGTTGCTCGCGCTGACGCTCCCGGGTTACGAGGACGAGGGCAAGGCATACCTGTCGATCGGCGTCGGATGTACTGGTGGTCGTCATCGCAGCGTGGTGATCGCCGAGCAAGTCGCAAACGAGTTGCGAACTCGCGGCTACCGCACGTCCGTGCACCATCGAGACATCGAACGGGACTAACGACACTGTGACGGAATGGCGACCAGTAGGTACATCGAGCGGCGCACGGAGCGACCGGAGGGAGCGAAGGAGCTCGCCGGAGCGCCGAGCGACCGCGAGGCCGGTATCCGGCCGAGCAGCGAGCGCGACAAAGCAAGGATGAGGCCGAACGTCGTCGCGCTGGGGGGAGGGCACGGACTCTCGGTCGCGTTGCGCGCCATTCGCGAGTACGCGGGGGAGATCACCGCGATCGTGAGCGTCGCCGACGACGGCGGGAGCTCGGGGCGCCTGCGCCGCGACCTCGACGTGCCGGCGCCCGGCGACCTGCGCCGTTGTCTCGTCGCGCTCGCGAGCGAAGACGGTCCGTGGCCGGCGGCGTTCGAGCACCGGTTCGGTTGGGGCGAGCTCGCGGGACACGCGCTCGGCAACCTCATGCTCGTCGGGCTCGCGGCGACGCTCGGTGACCTGACCGCCGCCCTCGACGAGGCCGGACGCGTGCTCGGTGCGGTCGGCCGCGTGCTGCCTGCGACGACGGCGCCCGTCTCGATGACGGCCGAAGTCGGCGGCGAGCGCGTGATCGGCCAGGTCGCGATCGCGCACGCGGGCGAGCAGGAGCGGATCCGCGACGTACGCCTCGAGCCGGCCGACGCATCGGTACCCGCGGACGCGCTCGAACGCGCTCGCGACGGCCGATCAGATCGTCATCGCGCCCGGATCGCTGTACACCAGCATCGTGGCCGTGCTGTGTGTTCCGGAACTGCGCGACGCCGTCGCGCGCGCCAACGGCATGGTGGTCCAGGTCGCGAACCTCGCGACCGAGAACGAAACCAAGATGCATGACGGTACCGAGCATCTGGCGGCAGTTCGGGCGCACGGCGGCCGGGTCGATGTGTTCATGTACGACCCCGACAACGGCCTGCCTGTGGATGACGCCGAGGTGGTCGCGTTGGGTGCCCAACCGCTACCGGTTCCGATCGCCCGTCCGGACGGGCAGGGCCATGATCCGCTGCAACTGGCGAAGGCGCTTTCGGCTCTGCTGTAGTCGAACCCCTACTACCGAGGAGATGACCATGGCCGTACGTGTCGGCATCAACGGGTTCGGACGGATCGGCCGGTCGTTCTACCGGGCGATCCTGGCTCGCGGCGAGCAGGCGAACGTCGAGCTCGTGGCGGTGAACGACCCGTTCGGCGACGCGCACACGATGGCGTTCCTGTTGAAGCACGACTCGATCGGCGGCACGATCCCGAACGAGATCAAGGAAGGCAACGGCGGTTTCTCGGTCGACGGTCGTGAGGTGAAGAAGCTCGACGTGCGCGAGCCGGCCGAGATCCCGTGGGCCGACAACGGCGTCGACGTCGTCATCGAATCGACCGGTCTGTTCACGTCGCGCGACAAGGCCGGAGCACATTTGCAGGGCGGCGCCAAGCGGGTGATCGTCTCCGCCCCCGCGAGCGATGCCGACGTGACGATCTGCATGGGCGTCAACGACGACACGTTCGATCCCGCGAAGCACACGGTGATCTCCAACGCGTCGTGCACCACCAACTGCCTCGCGCCGCTCGCCAAAGTGCTCGACGACTCCTTCGGGATCGAGCAGGGATTCATCACGACCGTGCACGCTTACACGAGCGATCAGCAGCTGCAGGATCAGGCGACGGCGAGCCGTTCCGGCAAGCCCGACCTTCGCCGGATGCGTGCCGCGGCCTTGTCGATCATCCCGAGCTCGACCGGCGCGGCGAAGGCGATCGGCCTCGTGCTCCCGCGCCTCAAGGGCAAGCTCGACGGCCTGGCGTTGCGCGTGCCCACGCCCACGGGGTCGATCACCGATCTCGTCGCCGTAGTGCGCGACGAAGCCGGGCACGATGCGATCAACGACGCGTTCCGCGCCGCCGCCAATGACCCGAGCTACCGTGGCGTGCTCGAGTACAGCGACGAGCCGCTCGTGTCCGCCGACATCGTCGCGAACCAGGCGTCGTGCATCTTCTCCGCCCGGGACACGATGGCGAACGGCAAGATGGTGAAGGTGCTCGGCTGGTACGACAACGAGTGGGGTTACTCGAACCGGCTGGTCGACATCGTCGAGTTCGTCGGCACCAAGTAACCGAGTTTCCTCGCCGTGCGGACGCAGCGGAGCCAGGGATGGCGCAGCGAGGGAGCCATTTGATGGTTGCGCCCGTACCGCAGCTGGAGACGCTCCCGCTGCACCGAGGAACGCGCGTCCTGCTGCGCGCCGACTTCAACGTGCCGTTGCGCGACGGCGAGATCGACGACGACCTCCGCATTGTGGCGGCGCTCCCTACGATCGAGTGGTTGCGCGAACACGAGGTCGAGATCGTCTGTTGCTCGCATCTCGGCCGCCCGAAGGGCAAACGCGACCCGAAATACTCCCTCGCGCCGGTCGCGCGGCGCCTGGGCGAGCTCCTCGGCGTCACCGTCGACCTGTCTCCCGAAGTCGCGGGCTTCGAATCAATCCGCCGGTCGCAAGACATGAGCGACTGCGACGTCCTGATGATCGAGAACCTGCGGTTCGATCGCGGCGAGGAAGCAAACAGTCCCGCGTTCGCGACGAACCTCTGCCAGCTCGGCGATGTGTACGTCGACGACGCGTTCGGAGCCGCGCACCGCGCCCACGCGTCGATCGTCGGCCCGCCGCTCGTGATGCCGTCGGCCGCGGGCCGGCTGCTGGCGCGCGAGGTCGAGGTGCTCGGCGGTCTGCTCGACGCGCCCAAGCGCCCGTTCGTCGCCGTCCTGGGCGGCGTCAAGGTGAGCGACAAGCTTGGCGTGATCGATGCGCTGTTGAAGCGGTGCGACACGCTGCTGATCGGCGGCGCGATGGCGTTCACGTTCCTCGTCGTGCAGGGAGCGTCTGTCGGCGACTCGCTCGTGGAACACGACCAGGTCGAGCACTGCCGCGAGTTGCTCGCGTCGGGTCGCATCGCGGTGCCCACCGATGTGGTGATCGCGCAAGAAATGACAGCCACCGCCACTGCGCAGCACGTGCGCGCGACGTCGATCCCGGACGGCTGGAAGGGTCTCGACATCGGGCCCGAGACCGCAGGCCACTACGCCGACGTGATCGCGGGTGCGGCGACCGTGCTGTGGAACGGCCCGATGGGTGTGTTCGAGCTCGAGCCGTTCGCGGCCGGCACGCGCACGGTTGCCGAAGCGGTTGCCGACTGCCGCGGGTTTACCGTGGTCGGCGGCGGCGACAGCGCGTCGGCCGTGCGGCACATGAACCTCAGCGATCGCATCGACCACGTGTCGACGGGCGGCGGCGCGGCGCTCGAGCTGATCGAGTTGGGTGATCTCCCCGGACTGCAAGCTCTACGCAAGGGAACCAGACAATGAGCGATCGCAAGCCGCTGATGGCGGGCAACTGGAAGATGCACCACACGCACCTCGAGTCGATCCAGGTCGTGCAGAAGCTTGGCTTCCGTCTCGACGACAAGGACTTCGATCGCGTCGAAGTGGTGGTGTGCCCGGCATTCACCGCGCTGCGCTCCGTGCAGACCACGATCGAAGGCGACCGCCTTCCGATCGGTCTCGGTGCCCAGAACTGTCATTGGGAGACCCAAGGTGCGTACACCGGCGAGGTGAGTCCCACGATGCTCGCCAAGCTCAACGTGAAGTACGTCATCGTCGGTCACTCGGAACGGCGCGAGTTGTTCGGCGAGACCGACGAGATGGTCGCCAAGAAGTTGCGCGCGGTGCTCGGCGCGGGCATGGCGCCGATCGTGTGCGTCGGCGAGACGCTCGAGGAGCGGGAGCAGGGCGCAACCGACGAGAAGGTGCGGCGGCAGACCGAGGCCGCGTTCAACGGGCTGGCGGGTGACGATGCCCTGCGGTGTGTCGTCGCGTACGAGCCGATCTGGGCGATCGGGACGGGCCGCAACGCGACGCCTGAGGACGCCAACACGACGATCGCGGTGATTCGGGACCACGTGCGGACCGGTCTGGGCGAGTCCGTCGCGGCAGGTCTGCGCATCCTCTACGGCGGCAGCGTCAAGCCCGGCAACATCGCCGACCTGATGGCGATGCCCGAGATCGACGGTGGCCTGGTGGGGGGCGCCTCGCTCGACCCTGACGAGTTCGCGCGGGTCATCCGTTACCGCTCGAGTTAGCCCTCGGGTATTCTGCTGCGATGCTGTTGAACGCGATCCTGATCGGGTTCCACCTGATCGCGTCCATGACGCTCATCCTGTTCATCCTCTTGCACGCCGGCCGCGGCGGCGGCCTCTCCGACATGTTCGGCGGCGTGGCCGGCAGCAGCCTGGCGGGCTCGACGGTCGTCGAGAAGAACCTCGACCGGCTGACGGTCATCGTGGCGCTCGTGTTCACGTTCACGACCGTCTTCTTGTCGATGCGCCTCGACTGACCCCTCGGCGGCGGTCCCACTGTCCGCCACGTTCTCGAGGAATTCGTGCACGGCTCGTGGCGGAGCCGGGCTTTCACCACGTTTCGGTCAAGTCCTGCTGCGGGATGACGAGACAAGACGAGATTGTCGACGTATGTTCCTCGCAGCCCGGACCGGTCCATCTACGGCCCGGACCTCTGTTGGAGACGGGGAGGTCTCGTGCATTTCACCCGCCGGTCGTCATTGCGCCTCATCGCTGTCGGTTCGGTCTTGGTACTGGCGCTCAGTGCGTGCGGTGGGGGCAGTTCCAAGACAACCGCGAGCGGCGACACCAACCCGACCAAGCCGGGTGGTGGCATCACCGTCGCCGCCGAACAAGAGATCTCGAACTTCAACCAGAACACGTCGAAGGACAACATCTTCTGGGGCGCGATGATCGCCCGGCTGATCTGGCCGCAGTTCTATTTCCAGACCCCTGACTTCAAGCTCGAGCCCGGCTTCATGGCTGACGGCCCGGCCACCGTCGTGAAGGAGAAGCCGTTCACGGTCCGGTGGAAGATCAACCCCAATGCCGTGTGGTCTGACGGCGTCCCGGTGTCGTCCGATGACCTCGCGTACTACTGGGAGTCCTGCAACGGCAAGGTCGACCCCGGCGAACCTGTCGACCCCGACGACCCGACCGCGACCGGCGTGGACTGCGTCGCAACCGACGGCTACGACCAGATCACGAAGTTCACCAAGGTCGACCAGAAGACCGCCGAAGCGGTATTCAAGGGACCGATCGCGGAGTACGCCGCGTTGTTCTCCAACCCGATGCCGCCGGCGCACATCGCGCGTGCCAAGGGCAAGGACGCGTGGGCGAAGGCCTTCGTGTCGAGCCCGATCGTTTCGGCCGGCCCGTATCAGTTGCGAGAGCACAAGAAGGGTGACGAGCTCACGCTCGAGAAGAATCCGAAGTTCTACGGCACGCCGGCGAACCTCGACACGATCACGTTCCGGTTCATCGAGAGCGCTTCCGATCAGGTCGACGCACTCCGCAACCAAGAAGTCGACCTCATCTACCCGCAGCCCCAGACTGACATGGTGTCGCAGGTCGCCGACATGGAGGGCGTCCACAGCGAGACGAACTTCGGGCCGACGTGGGAGCACCTCACCTTCAACTTCGCCAACTCGATCCTGGCCGACGCGAAGGTGCGCCAGGCCATCGCCCTGGGCGTTGACCGCGCCGACTTGGTCAACAGGTTGATGAAGCCGTTCTCCGACAAGGCGACCGTGCTCAACAACCGCATTTACATGAATGGCAACGACGGGTACCAGGACAACTCGGGAGAGTTCGCGAACCGCAACCTCGACCAGGCGAAGCAGATCCTCGACGCGGACGGTTGGACCGTCGGGGGCGACGGCATCCGCACCAAGGGCGGCAAGAAGCTCAGCCTGCGGATCGATACGACCGGCGGCAACGCACTGCGGGAAAAGACCGAGGAGCTCATCCAGTCGCAGTTCAAGGAGTTCGGCGTCGATATCAAGATCGACAACCGTCCTGGCAACGACGTCTTCGACGTGATCTTCGGCGGCAAAGAGACGCAGGGGCAGTGGGACATCGCACTGTTTGCTTGGGTTGGTACCGTCACGCCGGCAATCAGCAGCGCGCCGGTGTACGGCACCGGGCAGGGCAACAACCCGGGCAAGTATGGGAACAAGACGGTCGACGACAAGTTCGACCAAGCGATTGGGGAACTCGATGAGACCCAGCGCATGAGTCTCCTCAACGAGGCGGACAAGCTGATGTGGGGCGCAACGGAACTGCCGGACATCCCGCTGTATCAGAAGCCCACCTACATTGCGTACAACGACAAGTTCGTGAACATCGTGGACAACACCACCAGTGAGGGCTTCACCTGGAATGCGGAGAAGTGGGGCGAGAAGAAGTAGCGCTGTGATCCGTGGGGAGGCGCGGGTTCGCGTGCCTCCCCACGAGGGGGACCAGTGTTCGGCTTCATCCTGAGACGGCTCGCGATCTCGATTCCCGTCCTGATCGTCGCCAGCTTCATCGTGTTCATGTTGGTCGCCACGTCGGGCGATCCGCTGTCGGCCTTGCGCGCTCAGCCGAACGTCTCGGCGGCGACGATCCGGGCGCGCGAGAAGCAGCTGAACCTCGATAAGCCGCTCTTTGAGCGGTACGGCCTGTGGGCGAAGGACGCCGCACGCGGTGACCTCGGGGACTCGGTGAAGTTCAACGAGCCGGTCCGGTCCGTGTTGGTGCGCAGGCTCGGTGTGACGTTCCGCCTCGTGCTGGTCGCGACAATCGTCGGCGTCCTGATCGCGGTCGCGGTCGGTGTGTTTTCGGCGGTGCGCCAGTACTCGCTGTTCGACTACGGGTCGACGTTCTTCGCGTTCGTGTTCTTCTCTATGCCCGTGTTCTGGTTAGCCGCGGTGCTGAAGGACCTCGGGATCCGGATCAACCAGGCGTTCGGCACCCGGATCTTCTACACCGTCGGCGAGCAGACGCCGAACCTCGGTGCGGGCCTCATCGGAACGTGGTCGGATCGTTTCAGTCACCTGCTCCTGCCGAGCCTCACGCTGATCTTGATCTCGGTCGCAGGATGGAGCCGCTACCAGCGTGCGACGATGCTCGACGTGCTCCACACTGACTACGTGCGCACCGCTCGCGCGAAGGGATTGAGCGAGGGCAACGTGCTGCGTCGTCACGCGTTGCGGAACGCACTGATTCCCGTGGTCACGGTCGTTGCGCTCGATTTCGCGACGGTTCTCGGCGGCGCGATCGTCACCGAGACCGTGTTCTCGTGGAAGGGCATGGGCAACCTCCTGATCGACAGTCTCCAGAACCAGGACACCGCGATGGTGCTCGGCTGGTTGCTTGTCACGGCCGCGCTCGTCATCCTGTTCAACCTGGCGGCCGACATCTACTACGGCTATCTCGATCCAAGGATCCGCGATGCCTGACCCGATCCACGACGCCCAGGACACCGTCGTCGCGGAAGCCGGGCTGTCGCCCCAGCCCGGTATGGGTGGTTTCGAGTCGCGCCCACCGACTGAGGTCAGCGAGCAGGCATCCGAAGAGCTCACCGAATTCGGCGTCGAGGCCCGAAGTCAGACGCGCATCATCCTGGGCCGGTTCGTGCGTCACCGCGTGGCGATGGTTGCGACGTTTGTGCTGATCGTGATCGGCGCCTTGTCCTTCCTGGCGCCGTACTACTACAAGTACTCGTACGAGCAGCTGTCGAACGAGATCTCGTCCGCGCCGTCGGCCTCGCACTGGTTCGGCACCGATGAGCTCGGTAAGGACACCTACGCCAAGGTGATGCGCGGCGCGACCAAGTCGATACAAGTCGGCCTGCTGGTCGCAGTGTTCGCGACGTTCGTCGGCGTCATCGTGGGTGCCCTCGCGGGTTACTACCGCGGCTGGCTTGATGCATTATTGATGCGACTCACCGACTTGTTCCTGGTGATCCCGTCGCTCGCGGTATTGCTCGTCGTCGCGAACCGATTCCGCGGCCAGTCCGGCAACTGGTTTTCTATTGCGATCGTCATCGCGGCGTTCGCATGGATGTACCAGGCCCGCCTGACGCGATCGGAGTTCCTCAGTCTGCGCGAACGAGACTTCGTGAAGTCCGCGCGCGGATTGGGTGCGTCCGATCGCCGGATCATTCTGCGCCATCTCCTCCCCAACTCGATCGGATCGATCATCGTGAACGCGACTCTGACGGTCGCGCTCGCGATCCTGACGGAATCGACATTGTCGTTCTTGGGGTTCGGCGTGTCGCCGCCGGATACCTCACTCGGAAAGCTCGTCGCCGACGGCGCGCAGGCGGCGCGTACTCGTTGGTGGCTGTTCTACATGCCGGGCCTCTGGCTCGTCGCCATCCTACTGTGCGTCAACTTCATCGGTGACGGCCTGCGCGACGCGTTCGATCCAACCCAAGAGCGTGTGCGCGCATGACCGCGCTGCTGACGGTCGAGGACCTGCACGTCGACTTCTTGACCCCCGACGGCACGGTGCACGCGGTGCGCGGCGTCGACCTGGAGGTCAATGCCGGCGAGACCGTCGGCATCGTCGGTGAGTCGGGATCGGGCAAGTCGGTGACGATGCTCGCCGTCATGGGGCTGCTGCCCCGTAAAGCGCGCATCACCGGTGCGGTGCACTACCCGCGGAATCGCTGCTCGGCGCGAAGGCCCGCGACGTACGCAAGCTCCGGGGCTCGAAGCTCGCGATGGTGTTCCAGGACCCGATGAGCTCGCTCAATCCGGTGTACAAGGTCGGCGACCAGATCGCGGAAGCGATGCGCGTGCACCAAGACGTGTCGAAGCGCGCCGCCCACCTGGAGGCGGTTGAACTGCTCGAGCTCGTTGGTTTCCCCGACCCGGGCCGGCGCGCCGACCAGTATCCGCACGAGTACTCGGGCGGCATGCGTCAGCGGGCGATGATCGCGATGGCAATGGTGAACCATCCCGACGTGCTCATCGCAGATGAGCCGACGACCGCACTCGACGTCACCATCCAAGCGCAGGTGCTCGAGACGCTGCACAAGGTGCGGGAGGAGTTCGGTACGTCGATCGTCCTCATCACACACGACCTCGGTGTGATCGCGCGGATGGCCGACCGGGTCATCGTCATGTACGCGGGTGAGGTCGCCGAGAGCGGCATCGTCGATGACATCTTTGTCGAGCCGCGCCACCCGTACACGATCGGGTTGCTACGCTCGCTCCCGCGACTTGATGCATCCGACGGCGGCCAACTGACGCCAATCATCGGTACGCCGCCGAGCATGGTGCATCCGCCGACAGGGTGTGCGTTCCATCCCCGGTGCTTCTTCGTGCATGATCGGTGCTCGATCGATCATCCGGTGCTGCGCGACATTGGTCTTGGTGAGCACCACTCCGCCTGCCTCTATGCCGAGGAGCTGGCCGAGAGCGAGGTGCGGCCGTGACCGCGGTTCCCGAGAGCGCGCAGGCTCCCGTTGCCGAGCCCGCAACCGACGCGCCGCCTGTGCTCGTGGTCGAGCACCTCGTGAAGGAATTCGACATCCGCGTTGGATCGCTCGTTTCCCACAAGGTCGGCGTGGTGCACGCGGTGTCGGACGTGTCGTTCGAACTGCACGCCGGCCAGACGTTGGGGCTCGTCGGCGAATCCGGCTCCGGGAAGACGACGACCGGGATGTGCATCCTGCGCCTCCACGAACCGACGTCGGGGTCGATCCGCTTCAAGGGCGAAGAGATCATCGGGAGGTCGCGGCGCGAGATGCGGCGGCTGCGTCGCCACCTTCAAGTTGTGTTCCAGGACCCATACTCGTCACTCGACCCGCGCATGACCGTCGCGGCGACGGTGGGGGAGCCGTTGCGCATCCACGGCGAGACAGCGCGCGTGCGAGACCGTGTCAAAGAGTTGCTCGCGATGGTTGGGCTGAATCCGGAGCACGGCAACCGGTACCCGCACGAGTTCTCGGGCGGCCAACGTCAACGCATCGGCATCGCGCGCGCGATCGCACTCGATCCCGATGTCTTGATTCTCGATGAGCCGGTGTCTGCGCTCGACGTGTCGATCCAGGCCGGCATCGTGAACCTGCTCGAAGAACTCCAGGATCGTCTCGGCGTCGCGTATCTCTTCATTGCACACGACCTCTCAGTCGTGCGGCACATCTCTGACGCGGTTGCGGTGATGTACCTGGGCAAGATCGTCGAGCAGGGCACGCGCGACGCGATCTACGGGCGGCCTTCCCATCCGTACACCCAGGCGCTGATGTCGGCAGTGCCGGTACCTGATCCGCGCCTGGAGCGGGGGCGGCATCGCATCTTGCTCGAAGGCGATGTGCCCAGCCCTGCGAGTCCGCCGAGCGGATGCCGTTTCCGGACGCGCTGCTGGAAAGCGCAGGACGTGTGCGCGATGGAAGAGCCCGCGCTCATCGACCGGGGTCAGGGCCATCCTGTCGCGTGTCACTTCGCCGATGAGGAGAGCAGAGTCATCGTCTAATCGGTCGATCCCGGCGCGGCACGGATTGGGTATCCTCGGCGGCTGCCGCAAGGCACACACGTCGGAGTGGCGGAATAGGCAGACGCGCTAGGTTGAGGGCCTAGTGCCCGCAAGGGCGTGGGGGTTCAAGTCCCCCCTCCGACACTATTTCTGAGCTGCGCAAACGCGCGCAGGCTGTTGTGTTGCTCGGGCCGCACCTCCGCGATCACCTAAGAAGTTCCTAAGGTGCGCCGGTCGGTGACAGTGCGGGCGGCGATCGGCTTGCAGTCTTCGCCTTCATACCCGACGTATAGCGCGTCCGAGAGTTCAAACGCGTCACGATTTCTTGCGCTGCGGCGAAATTTCTCGTGGTTCGCAGGAGCATGCTCGTTCGGACTCTTCATGGGTCGTTGGTGCGAGGAGGGTCACCAACGATGTCAGACGTTTTCGGTCACGGTGACGTAATGCGGGATCGCTCATCGTGCACACGGACGCCAGCATCGCCGGCTGTTGTTGGGTCAGTGCGGGATGCGGATAACGATGTTGCCCGCGCTGATCGGGTTGCCGTCGGTGCCGTGCCGGAACGCGTTCGGGCAGAACGGCGGGAAGCCCGGGGGCGTGAAACTCACCGCGACCTGATCGGGTCGGGCGCCATGCCAGTCGGCAAGTGTGAGGGTCACGTTCCCGACCGATGTCCCGTCGGGACGGATGGCTGGCCCGGACATCGTGACAAGGTTCACCGGGATTCCGCTGCCGAGGCTGTGCTGAATGCAGAACGGCACCATCGACACGGTGACGGTTGTGCCGTGGCGTTGCTGGGAGATGCGGACTTGGCCGGTGATCTGCGCGTCGACCTGGGGGTCGTCGTGTTGGCATTGGCGGGCCCCGCCGAACGAGAAACATCGCACCTGGATCTGAACACGGGTGTCATAGCCGTCCCAGCTCACGACACGCGCCGCGCCGGCGACGCGCATGTTCGCGTGCGCCGGCCTCGACGTTGCCGCGCCTGCCTGGGTTGCGAACATCAACGCGGCGAGCACGATCCCCGTGAAGCGCTTCACGCGAGTCTCTCTTCCCCTCAGCGCGGGCAGGCTCTTCTTCGCCTCGCGCTGTCGGCGCGCCGTGGCATCCGTGACTACATCTTTGGGGCCGACGACACCAATGTGACGGGCCGGGCAGGGCGTCCCGGCGTGCAGGTTGGGTCTGGATGCTTGGTGGCGCCAACTCTTGCAGCGTGCATTCGTGGCCTTCGATGGTGGTGGGGCGTGGCTTGGGCGATGATCCGAACACCTTTGATTCGCGAGTCCGGGGCTACGGATCGTCGCTCCAGGGTCGCGTGTAGCGAACTGTTCACCTGACCAGTATTTCTGCGGCGGGTGGGTGCCCATGATGAGTCAGGCCGCTCGTCTCGGTGCTGAGCGGCCAGACACGAGTGATCGTGCGGCCGAGGAAGGGTTCGCGGCCGTGCCTGACACCTATGTGGGGATGGCCGCGGTGCTGCTTACTGCGCGGCTGAGGTAGGTTGGTCATGGGGGAGTGGAGCAGTGCGGTAACGAATCTGGGGCCCGACGCGCCGATCGTGGATCACTTCTTGCGGGCGATCGATCCGCGAGGTGGCGTCATCGACCTCGAGGAACTGCGACGACTCGAGGTCGGCTTCGTGGAAGCGGCAGCCCGTTTTTCAACACTCCACGGCATCAGCTGGGATGCATGGATCGACGTCGGTGTGTCACCGGCGCTTCTCGAACGAGCTCACCTCCGTCGCGATTAGCCCGCCTCCCTTCTCGTTGGTGTGATCCGCGATCTCAGGCGTGCCCGCGTCGGTCGACCGTTCCAGTGTCGTGTGTGCGCAGCCGCGCGGAGGCGCTGGCGATCCTGCCGATGCGCGAAGCAACGAAAGAGTGACGTCCGGACGACCAGGGAACGCACGGCTCTAGGTGGATGGTGACGTTCGGAGGTTGGGTTGATCTAGTTGCGAATGCGAGCTTGTTCGAGGAGCGCGGGCGGTACTCCCACGTCGAGCCATGCGTCGCGGTTAATGCCGTTGGCTTGCGAGAACCGTGCTGCCGTTTCGATGAAGAGTTCTTCGAGTTGTCGGAGGTCCTCGAGTTCGACGATGTCGGTGTGGGGGTCGATTGCGCGGAGGTATCGGTCGACGATTTCGATATCGCTGTACGACGGCGCGTTGGTGTTGGTTGTGTCTTCCATTGCCCGCCTTCTTGGATGGTTGCCCCGTCGGTTGGCGGGGTTACTTGTGAAGTGTCCGGGCGGGGCCGAAACCTTTCAGCCATCCGGGATTTCGTGGAGGTCCGATAGGGTTATGTGGACGTTCGGGTATGAAAGGACCTCTTGATGAGCCCGGTGAAAGCCCGAAAAACGCCTGCGAGGAAGAAGCCGGGGCCGCGCAAGATGACCGCCGCGCATAAGGCGGCGCTCGCGCAAGGTCGGGAGATGTCCGCGATTGTCGACCGGTATCTGACCGCGGTGAACGTTCCGAAGAAGCGCGGCCGCAAGGTCTCCACGGCGTCGCTACGCAAGCGGCTCGCGGCCGCGGAGGAGACGATGCGGGTCTCGACCGGTGTCGCGAAGGTCCTGGCGGCGCAGGAGGTGCGCGATCTGCGGGCGCGCCTTTCCGGTGCCGAAACGAACAGTTCAGGTGACGTGCGGGCGCTGGAAGCGTCGTTCATCAAGGTCGCTCGGAAGTTCAGCGACAACCGCGGGATCAGCTATGCCGCATGGCGCGACGCCGGCGTACCGGCCGCAGTGCTCGAGCGCGCAGGCATTGCTCGCACTCGCAGCTGAGGCCGCGGCAACGCACACACCGCCGGGCGGCTACCTCGGCGCCACCGCCAGCCTATGACCAAGTTGGTGCGCGGCCCTCGTCACATCAACATGTTGGCGAGGGCGCATAATTAAAATTCAGCGATCTAATAATTCTTATGCGACGCGCAATCTCTGATTGACATGCGCTATTCCGAGGCGTAGACCCCGACTGCGACATCGTCTCGGAAGACGCGGTGGGAGCGTCGGGCGTGTCGGCGGGGAGCCACGATGCGTCAGCGCCGTGTCCAGATCGCTCTTGTTCTCGCGTGCGCGCTTGCCGCGTATGGCTTGGCGGAAGCCGCGCCCACGATCGAACCAGCGGCCGCCGCGCCAGCACCGGCGCCGGCGGGGGAGTGCCGCGCGCAGGCGCCGGCGGATCTGGCGCTGTGGGAACGAGATCTGCCGACCGCGAAGGTACCGGCGGGGGCCGCGGCGTCGGATCCGAGCTGCGTCACCGAGGTGGGCCGCACCGCGAACGGTGTGGTGTGGCGGAACCCGAATGGCTCGCTGACGTCGCGCGTGTATCCCACGGCGGTGAACTTCCGGGCGGCGGATGGGTCGTGGCGGGCGATCGACACGCGCCTCGATGATGACGGCAAAGGCGGGTTGGCGAACCGGGCCGGTCCGGTGTCGGTCAAGCTCGGCGCGGATGCGGCATCGAGCGCGCTGGTGCGGGTCGGTTCAGGGGACCGGTCAGTGTCGTTCGGTCTGAAAGGCCAGGCACGCGCGACCGGTCCCGATGTGGCGCCGACGAAGAGCACGCCGGTGGTACAGGCGGGCGAGAGCCGCGACGCGGTCGAATATGCGGCGACGATGCCGCGCGTCGACGTGCGTTACCAGACGCTCCCATGGGGCGTGAAGGAAGACATCGTTCTCACCCAAGCCCCCACCGCCGGGACGAAGCCCGAGTTCACGTTCGCGATGCGCACCGACGGTCTGCAGGCAGCCACGCTGAAGGACGGCTCGATCGAGCTCCGAGACAGTTCCACCAACGACGTGGTGTTCACGATCCCGGTCGGGGTCGCGTCCGACAGTAGCGACCAGCCCGCGACGACGGGCGTCAACTATGTGCTCGTACCGACAGGCGAGGCGGGCGTGTCGAATTTGACGGTGTCGATCGATCCGAAATGGCTCGCAGATCCCGATCGCGTGTTCCCGGTGTTCATCGACCCGACGGTCACAGCCGTGTACGCACACAAGGACGCGTACGTCGACGACGGAGCCCCAAACACGACGCATAACGGCTCAGCGCAGTACGACGGGGCGACGGGCCAGTATCGCGACTACGCCGGCCACATCTTTTCGAAGGCCCGGTCGTTCATCAAGTTCCCGCTGGTCGGGCTGGTCGGCTCAACGGTCGTCGACGCGTCCTTCCACGCCTATGCGTATGGCGGGTCGAATCCGCCCACCACGATTACTTTGCAGCCGGTGGGCGCGACGGGTTGGGAGCCTGACACCATTACGTGGAACAACCAGCCCGGTGTGCGGACCAACTCGCTGAACTGGTCCTACAGCACGCCGAACACATGGTTCTCGGCCGATGTGACGACGTGGGCGCAGAACTGGCTCGCGCTCAGCGGCACCGTGTGGGAGCGCACCGGTATCCGCCTCAGCGGTCCGACGTCGGGCGGCAAGTCGGCGTGGTTCGCCGCGCAGGAATCGTCGGTCGATAAACAGCCCTACATCAACCTCACCTACTACGCAGCCCCGATCCTGTCCGGTCTCACTGCCGGCGGCCAATACGAGCCTGGCGCGGTGCCGACCGGGACTCCAACGTTGTCGGCGAAGATCACCGATGTCGATACCTCGACTGGGCTGTTCGGACACTTCGAAGTCGATACCGCGACGCCCTCGGGACCACCGCTGCAGTCAGGCACTGGGTCGGCGGTGGCCTCGGGTAATAGCACCAGCTGGCAAGTCCCGACCGCGTTGAGTCATGGGACGTATTCGTGGCGGGTGCAAGGCGACGACGGCAACGCAAAGAGCGCCTGGTCGGCGTGGCAGACCCTCGAAGTCGATCTGAATGCCCCGCCCACCCCGACCGGCGGCATGTACGGCATCACCGCCAACACGTGGTACACGGCTGGTGGGTCGGATGTCGCGTTCTTCCAGCCCAACGGTGTCTCGGATGTCATCGGCTACTTGTGGGGCATTGACGTCGGCGACAACCCCACCGACTTCATTGCCGGGTCGACACCCACCACCGCGCTGTTCGCGCCGACATGGGGTTGGCGCGACCTCGCGTTCCGTTCGATCGACAACGCGGGCAACCTCTCGAGCGTGAAGCACTTCATCTTCGGGTGGGGCTACGGCGGCTTCACGAAACCGGAGACTGACTTCACCACCCAAAAACGCGTCACGACCGCGATCAGCACGAAGAAAGACTTCGACGGCATCAAACTCCAATGGCGACACGCCGAAGCGACCACGTGGGCCGATGTCCCCGTCGGCAACGTGACCTATCAGTCGACGGGTAACCCGGTGACTGCCTGGCCTGTGACGACAACGCCCGGGTCGATCACCTCGACGTTCCCGACGCTGATCTGGGACGCGGCCACCACCGCGGGCGGGGCCGACGGTCCATTGCAATTGCAGTTCGTGTATTACACCAACACGGTCAACTGGGGTGCGCTCACTGCTGCGTCGTCGCTGCCGAACGTCAGTCTCGACCAAGCCGCCTACGGCGCCGGGTTCGCATCCGCGCCGGCCGGTCCCGGGCAGGTCAACCTGCTCACCGGGAACCTTCAGCTATCGGCGACCGACGTCGCAGTCCCTGGCGGTGGCGTGTCGCGCACCTTCCAATCGCGTAGCCCGAACGCGGCTGGCAGCGTCTTCGGTCCGGGCTGGTCGTCGAACATCATGACCGGCGACGCGCCCTATCGGGTCCTGACTGACAACACCGACAATGTCGTCATCACCAGCGCTGACGGTTCCGAGCTCGGGTTCCGCAAACAAACTGACGGCAGCTACGTCGCCCAAGACAACCCGGACACCTTCAAGCTCACGAAGGACACGTCGCCGACCCGGTTCACACTGAAACTGCTCGACTTCGAAACGTTCACGTTCAAGAACATCGATACTGGTACACCGACGATCTATCAGCTCACCGATGTCGACGACTCGAGCGGTTTTGGTGCCGCGTCAACGTTGTGGGAGGTGAACGGTGGGGTGACTCGGCCGACGCGGATGGTTGCGCCGACGGCACCGGGCGTGACGTGCGCGACGCCACTCACGACGCGCGGATGTATGACGCTTACCTTCGATTACGCGACCAGTACCACTGCGAGCGGCACCTCCGAGGCGAACTGGGGCGATTACATCGGTCGGCTCAAGACCGTGCACTACACGGCGTGGGACCCCGACCTCGGTACTCCCGCGATGCGCACCGTCGACGTCGCCTCATACCTCTACGACAGCAACGGCCGTCTCCGCGCTGCATGGGACCCGCGCATCAGCCCCGCGCTCAAGACGAAATACGACTACAACAGCAACGACCAAATCTCAACGGTCACACCGCCTGGGCTGAACGCGTGGAGCTTCGCCTACGCGCCACTGTCGGGTGAGCCGGCCAACACCGGCCGCGTGAGCACGGTGTCGCGGCCGGCATTGCCTTCAGGTACTGCGACCGCAACGTTCGTCTACGCGATCCCGCTCACCACCGCGGCTGGCGGCGCCTACAACCTCGACGTCTCGACGATCGCGAGTTGGGGCCAACACGACGCGCCGACCGACGCGACCGCGGTGTACCCGCCCGACCAGACACCATCCGGGACGCCGCCGAGTAGCTACACGCGTGCGAGTGTCTATTACATGAACGTCGAACAGGAGCTCGTCAACGTCGCCGAACCGGGCGGCTCCATCAGCACGACCGAACACGACAGTGTCGGCAACGTCATCCGAATGCTCGGTGCCGCGAACCGCGACCCGCGCTGAACACGGGCTCGACTTCGGCCGATCACGCCCAACAGGCGGGCCTGCTCGACAGCCAGAACATCTACGACAGTGACGGATGGAACCTCGTCGACATCTACGGTCCCGCGCATCTCGTTGATCTCCCGGACGCGACAAGTCGTCGCGCGCGGCAACACACCCATCTCACCTACGACGAGAACATCCCCGCCGGGTTGACCGGTCCCTTCGACCTCGTCACCACCCAGACCACCTCTGCGAAACCATTGGACGGCACCGCCGAACTGGACACCCGCACAACCAAGAACGCCTACAACATCAGCACCGACAACAGCGGCTGGATCCTCGGCACGCCACTCCAAACGACCATCGACCCGGGCACGAGCCCTCACCTCAATCTCACGACCACCACGCTCTACGACACAACCACCGGTCAAATGACCGAACGGCGCCTCCCCGCCAACCCCAGTGGCGGCGACGCCCACGCCACGAAGTTCATCGCATACACCGCTGACGGAAGCAGTCCCGACAGTGCCTGCCGCAGCAAGCCCGAATGGGCAACGCTCCCTTGCAAGCAATTTCCCGCTGCCCAACCCGGCACGGCCGGTCTGCCGAACCTGCACACCACCCAGGTCACCAAATACAACATGTACCAACAGCCGGAGACATCCGTCGACACCAACGGCTCGGACAATCGCACCACAACACTTGGGTACGACGCGGCCGGCCGCTCGACCACGAACAGCGTGACCTCGACCATTGGAACTTCGATCCCGCAGGTGACCGGCGCGTACGACACCTCCACCGGCCTGCCGACGACCACCGGCGACGGCACCCGCACGATTACCCGCGGCTACGACGCGCTCGGCCGTCCCATCTCATATCAAGATGCCGACAGCAACACCACCAACTACACCTACGACCTGCTCGACCGCGTCAGTACCGTCAACGACGGCAAAGCCACCACGACCTACACCTACAACGACGTCGGCGCCGAAAAGCGCGGCCTCCCGACAACAATCAGCGACACCGCCGTCGGCACCTTCACGGCCACCTACGACAAGGACGGCCAGCTCGCCACCCAGACCTACCCGGGCGGACTTGCCGCGACCTACACCTACGACGAAGCCGGCGAACCTACCAACCTGGTTTACGCGAAGAGTTCCGGCTTCTGGCCCGCATCACCTACCAGCTACAACATTCACGGCCAACAGACCAAGACCGCCGGACTGTTCCAATCCTCGTCCTACGGCTACGACGCCGCCGGCCGCCTCACGCAGGCGATGACCGGAGAGCTCTCGGGCTGCACCAAACGCAACTACACCTACGACGCCGACACCAACCGCACCCAACTCGCAACAACCCAACCCAGCGAGCAGTCCGAAGGATGCCCACCGACAGGCAGCACCACTACCACCAACTACACCTACGACGCCTCCGACCGCCTCACCGACACCGGTAACACCTACGACGCCTTCGGCCGCACCACCGCGACACCTGCCGGCCAAAGCCCCAACGGAAACGCCACCACGCTCGGCTACTACGTCAACGACCGCGTCAACACCATCGCAAGCAACGGCACCACCCTCACCTACAACCTCGACCCCAACCGACGCGTCCGCACCTGGTCGTCCAGCGCCGACAGTCAAACCCACACCAACCACTACACCGACGACTCGGACAGCCCAGCCTGGATCTCCGAGAACACTGCGGGCACTACCTGGAACCGCTACGTCGGCGCCTTCAGCGGCATGGCTGCCACCCAAACCAACAGCGGCACCATCAGCCTTCAACTCACCAACCTGCACGGCGACATCAGCGCCCAAGCCACCACGACCGACACCAGCTGGACCAGCGGAAACACACCCACCGACGAATACGGCAACGGCACCAACCGCTACGACTACCTCGGCAGCACGCAGGTCCAGCGCGATACCAACAGCGATCTCCAGCTCATGGGCGCGCGCGTCTACAACGCGAACACGGGCCGCTTCCTACAGACCGACCCGGTCGCCGGGGGCAGCGCAAATAGCTATGACTACGTTTACGGCGACCCGATCAACATGACCGATCTCGCCGGCCTCGGACCGTGTCCACCGGGGCAACAAGTGCAAACACCGGGTCGCAATCTGCCCGGCAACAAGCAGGGCTGCGCGCCCCTGATTCGCCAGCATCAGCCCTACAAGGACTACTGCAACTTCGCCCGATGCGCCATTGTGATCGGACGAGATGCGACTTTTTCCCTTGGTGTGATCCTCTGGAACAATGCGAGTATGGGCTGCAACGGGCAGTGCGGCTTCTCAAAGATTGTAGACCAAATAATCTGTCCTCAGGCGGGGAACTTTCCCGGGTGCCGTTCCCTCTTTGTCGCGGCGAACCGCGGCGGCCGAGACCTAGGCGATGTGCTCGGGAATGCGAAGAATAACCACGGCTGTTTCAGCTTGCGTGCAGATTTCGCCTGGACATGGAATGGGCTACATGTCCGTCTCTATTTCCATGCCGACTTCGGATCGTGGTGCAAAAACGAATATCTTAAACCACGGTAACCGCGCGGTCATGGAAGCAATTATGGTGCCGCAGGCACGTTCACGAACTACGATGCCGAAACTGTGGGCGACCACATGGCGAACTCGGACCGTACCGCCAGCATCGCGACCGGGTGCCGCTTCCTCACGGTACTACTACCACTCCTGACAATCACGTCGTGCTCGAGCAGCGCATCGATTTGTAGTAGCTCCGTGCTCGCAACGTGGCGCGACGGCAGAGAGGTCTTCATTTCGTTGCATAGAGACACCCAACCCGTAACCGATCTTTGGATCGAACAGGCAGGCCGAACGATTTGGCGAATTCGGCCAAGAGCAGCTCCCCGAAGTCTGCGTGTGGTCAGGGTCGGTCGAGTTCCGGCCGGATTTCGCGAATCCGTGCTCCTGAAGCACGAGAAAACGCTCAACTCCCAGAAGTTCCAGGTGTTCGTGCGAACCGTCGATGGCGCGACAGCGGGCGCCCGTTCCCCGACTGATCCAGAAGATAGGCTTGTGACTCCCTTCGGCAATGCATCGAACAAGTGTTACGACCGCCCGTGAACTCTCGAGCCGGGGTTGTTATGGCGACTCTCGCCATGCGCAAGGTGCGACTGGTATGTCGTTGCAGCCTTATGATCGGCCTGCCAGTTGTGCTCGCCTTGTCGGCTGGCTGCGGCACTCAGGGGTCGAGAGTTACGGTTGCCACCATTCGGCGCTCCACGTTCGACGTGCAAACCGCTCACTTTGAAGTGTCAATCGGGCCCCCGGGTAGCGTTCGCGGGCGATTGTACGGAGACGCAGAGTTGTCCGCAGGACGTTATCGTTGGACTGTACCGTCGAAGGATTCCTCGATTCAGTTCGTCGTCATAGGCGATCGAGGATACACGCGCCATTTTCTAGGCTTACCGTCATCGAGCTGGTGTCAAGTCGAGATTGATCTATTCAACTTTGACCCCGCCCGTGTGGTCGGCTCATTGAAGGCGGGGTCCCGATTGGAGCGGATAGGTAACGACACGACACGAGGTACTCCGACCGTCCACTACCGGCTCCTGAACGACGGTATGAAGCCTGAAGACCTCTGGATTGACTCAGTGAACCGCCTCAGACGTCTGATTGCGAGCGACGACCTCACCGGCGACCTCTCCATCGATTTCTACGACTTCGGAGTGGACCTCAAGCGAATCACGCAACCGGAGACTGCGAGCCCTTGTCTTTAGCATGGAGTGTGGACGGCGCGAGCCAGCCGAGATTCTGGCCCTGGGGAGCCGGCGACCGGACCCGTGCTGGCGCGTCCTCGCGAAAACGTTGACGCGCTCACCACGCGACCCTCTCAGTCGAGTTCAAGCACCGCTAGATGTACCCGGCCATCAGGTTGGTGCCAGTCGGTTGATCGGGGGTAGGCCTCCGAGTGCGCTGTGACGGCGGCGAGTGTTGTAGTGGTCGAGCCAGGGTGCAAGTGCGGCGGTGCGTTCGGTGTTGGTCGCGAAGACGGTCCGGTAGGCCCATTCGCTTTGCAGCGTTCGGTTGAACCGTTCGACCTTGCCGTTCTGCCAGGGGCAGTGGGGCTTGATGCGCACGTGATCGATGCCGGAGCTGTCCAGGATGCGGCGCAGAGCGTTGCTGTGCGTGTAGTTCCAGGCGTTGTCGGTCATGACCGCATCGACACTGATGCCGTGAGCGGCAAAGCAGGCGAGCGCTCGCATAAAGAACGCAGCAGTGGTTGCAGCTTGCTCGTCGTTGAGGATCTCCGAGTACGCGAACCGGCTGTGGTCATCAACGACGGAGTGCACGTAGTCGTATCCGACCTTGGTCTTCCTACGGGCCCAGCTGCGGCCCATCTCGCGACCGTGGGCACGCCAGCCTCCGCCGTCAGGGATGCGACCGATCTTCTTGACATCCATATGGACCAGCTCGCCCGGCCGGTCGCGTTCATAACGAACCGCGGTGGTCTTCGACGCCCGGATCACTTCGCCGGTCATCGGGTCGCACACCGCCAGCCGGGGCATGTGATGGCGGCGCAGGATCCGCGACACGGTCCGGGCCGGCACACCAAGCTCGGGCCCGAGCCAGTCCTGGCCGCGACGATGCGCGACTCTGGCCGCGATCACCGCGGTCTCGACCGCGGCCTCGGTCCTCGTCGGCATGCGACGCGGACGGGACGACCGGTCGAGTAGGCCCGCCTCGCCCTCGGCATCGAAGCGGGCCACCCACCGATGGGCGCACTGGCGCGAGATCCCCATCGCCCGCGCGACGTGCGCAACAGGCATCCCCTCACGACGGACACGCCGCACCAACAAGCAACGGCCATGAAACGTCAACCGGGCGTTACGGTGACCCACGAAGACCTCCGGGTTGTGGCGACGGCTAATCACCACAGCTTCGGAGGGGGTGTGCCCTGGTTCGGTTGACTCCTGTCGTGTGAGGATTTGTCCTCGCAGGAGAGGAAGTCATCATGCCCAAGGCGTTCCCTTTGGAGTTCCGTCGCGACGTTGTGGCGGTCGCTCGTAAGGGCGAGTCGTCGTTGCGTCAGATCGCCAAGGACTTCGGGATCTCCGAGTCGTGTTTGCACCGTTGGCTCGCGGAAGCGGACATCGACGACGGTGTTCGGCCCGGGCTCACGAGTGCGGAGTCGGCCGAGCTGCGCGAGCTGAAGAAGCGGAACCGCACCCTCGAGCAGGAGAACGAGATCCTGCGGCGCGCTGGCGGCGTTCTTTGCTCGAGAGACGCTCCCAAAATGAGATACCCGCTGGTCCGTGACCTTGCCGCCGAAGGGATTCCTGTGGCGGTGACCTGCCGGGTGCTCGGCTTCTCCAAGCAGGCGTTCTACAAGTGGCATCGCGATCCGGTGTCTCGGGCCGAGATGGAAACGAACTACTTCGGTTCGATGCGCGTCGCGTGCGCCTTCGCGCCGATGCTTCGGGACAACGGTGGCGGCGCCCTGGTCAACGTGCTTTCCGTGCTGTCGTTTATCTCGATGCCGCAAGGGGCGACGTACAGCGCGTCGAAGTCGGCCGCATGGTCCCTCACGAACGCGCTCCGCATCGAGCTCCGACGTCAGGGAACCCTCGTCGTCGCGGTGCACGCCGGCTTCATCGACACCGACATGGCCGCCGGTGTGAGTGGCGAGAAGGTGAGCCCGGAGTCCGTTGCGAAGCAGATCGTGACCGCCGTCGGAAGCGACGCCGAGGAGGTCCTCGCCGATGCCACCAGCGAGATGGTGAAGGCGGCATTGCCGAACGACCTCACGGCGCTGTATCCGGCTCTCCAGGCCCAGTGGGACACAGAAATGGTGGAACAGCCATGAACGACAACGCGAATACTCAGACCGATCTCACCACGTCGTACAAGAACGCCCCGACCCGCACCGTCTCTGCCGGGGGCGTGGAGTTCGCCTACCGCGAACTCGGCCCGAAGACGGGCACCCCGGTGATCTTTCTCACGCACCTGGCCGCGAACCTCGACAACTGGGACCCACGCGTCGTCGATGGCATCGCCGCGAAGCACCACGTGATCACCTTCGACAACCGAGGCGTCGGCGCCTCCAGCGGCACGGTGCCCGACACCGTCGAGGCGATGGCGCACGACGCGGTCACGTTCATCCGAGCGCTCGGGTTCGACCAGGTCGACATCCTCGGGTTCTCCATGGGCGGCATGATTGCTCAGGTCATCGCACTCGAAGAATCTCGGCTCATCCGCAAGCTGATGCTCACCGGCACGGGACCGGCCGGCGGCGAGGGCATCGACAAGGTGACCCGGATCTCGAACCTCGACGTCGCACGAGCGCTGCTCAGTTTCCGGGATCCGAAGACCTACCTCTTCTTCACCAGGACCGCCAACGGAAAGCGATCAGCCAAAGAGTTCCTGGCACGGTTGAAGGAACGCACCGAAAACCGCGACAAGGCGATGTCCTTGTCCGGCTATCGCACCCAGCTCAAGGCCATCCACCGCTGGGGACGCCAAGTTCCCGCCGACTTGTCTGTCATCGAGCAGCCGGTACTGGTCGCCAACGGTGACCACGACCGGATGGTGCCCACCAAGAACACGGTCGACCTCGACCGCCGCCTGCCGAACAGCGAAGTGGTCATCTACCCCGACGCCGGTCACGGCGGCATCTTCCAGAACCACCGGGAGTTCGTCGGGACGGCCCTCGAGTTCCTCGACCGGCAGCAGACCGCGAGGACAGAACCGAGCGCGCCATGACCCACGACAGCACGATCACCCTCGAACGTCCGACACCGAAGATCGCGAGGGTCACCTTCGCGAACCCGCCCGCCAACCTGATCGTCAGCGAGACCGTCACGCGCCTGGACGAGATCCTCCGCGAGCTCGACGACGATCCCGACATCCAGGTGGTCGTCTTCACGAGCGGCGTGCCGGACTTCTTCTTCAACCACTTCGACCTCGCGGCGGCCGGCGACTTCCCCGTGCCACAGGGCGAGGAAGCAGTGCCGATGTGGACCGACATCGTGCTGCGACTGTCCAGGGCCCCCTACATCACGATCGCGTCGATCCGCGGTCGGACCCGCGGTGGCGGCAACGAGCTCGCCCTCGCGTTCGACCTGCGCTACGCGAGCCGGGAGCGGGCAATTTTCGGCCAGCCCGAGGTCGGCGGCGGCCTGTTGCCGGGCGGCGGGGGAACGGAGCGACTGCCCCGATTCCTCGGACGAGATCGCGCGCTCGAGGTGATCCTCAGCAGCGACGACTACGACGCCTCCACCGCCGAACGGTGGGGCTGGATCACAAGGACCTTGCCCGATGCCGAACTCGACGACTTCGTCGACGCGATCGCCGCTCGCCTGGCCTCGTTCGACCGAACCTCCCTCGCGTCGGCCAAGACCATGGTGAACCGAGCCTCGCTGCCACCGGACGCCGACCTAGTGACTGCGTACGGCGAGTTCGCCCACTCGATAACGCTGCCCGGCTATCTCTCCCGCGCCGCGGGTGCCGAAGCGCTCGTCCCCCAGCTGGGTCTCGACTTCGAACTGCGGATGGGCGAGTACATCGGTATCGCCAACCAGCTGACGTGACCTCCCAGCGCACGGCACACGTCCACGGCAGAGCCGCCTACTCCCAAGGAGTACGCGGCCCCGCGTAGTTTCCTGGTGTTGTTGTCTCAGGTGTGTGCGAATATTCGGGCGCCGTGACTTCCCCACGCGCGACTTCCCCCAAAGGTCTCGGAACGAACTTTGGAGGAAGTCATGGCACCATCGAAGCGGCGCGGTCTGGGTTCGGGGCGGCGTGGACGGCCATCGCGTTTCGCCGATGGCAACGCGATCCCGCCCGAGCTTCTGGCGCTCACACCACCCGACCCCGCAGTCGCGTACCTCGATGGTCGCGATCATGTTCGGAGCATTGCTTTGCAGATCTTCGCGGAGTTGCCGACACTCGGACATGCGGTACTCGTGACCGACGTGCTCGGCGGCGTGCACGATGTCCGGTGCTTCGGGATGGAGCGTGGATTGCGACTCAGCGAGGTGGCCGACCTGGTGGTCATGGAAGTCGAGGACCTGCCGTTCGCCGCACATCTCATCTACTTGTCGCGCGGCGCCACCGTGCCGGTCGACGCGTCAATACAGTTGAACACGATGCGGTTCCTGCACGCTGAGCCTCCTCACCTCGTGGACGCGCTGATCGTGAGCCCGGAAGTCGAGCGTGTGTCGTCGCTCGCTGACCGGGTCGGTGCCGAGCGTGCCCCGGACAACAATTGATGTTGCGGGATAGTCATCAGGCTGGCGCAACCCGTCCGAAGGGCTGCACCGGTGGCGTTTGGACATGTCGTCGCAGCGTGTCGCTCCTGGACAGCTGGCGGATGTATCTGCACAACGATGATTGCGCCGGTGTGAGTGGCTGCACATCCGGTCGAGGAAGCCTTCCGTCAAGGTAACTTGATACGATGGATCCCGTTGTTCTTGAGAGTGCTCGCAAGCATGGGATCGCAGACGAGGAGATTGTGCATGCCTACCGCAACCCGATTCGGGTCTTCGAAGTCGACGACTTGATCATGCTGATCGGTCCCGACCACGCGGCACGGATGCTCGAGGTCGGCGTGGCGCGAGCCGAGGGCATCGACTTCATCGTTCACGCGATGCCGGCTCGACCGAAGTTCCTGGAGTGAGTGCTATGCCTCGATCGATCCAAGAGATTCTCGACCACGCTGATGAGCTTGCGCAGCGGTTCGAGGGCTATGAGCCCTCCGGCGGTGACGAACGACCTGTAGAGGAGTACGTGCTCGGGCGGGCGGTCGTTGCCCAGGCCAGGGGAGAGCGTGAGATTCTCGACGCCGTGACGGTGGCACGCGCCAAGGGCATCTCGTGGCAACGGATCGGTGAGATCCTCGGAACCTCGGCCCAAGCCGCGGAGCAACGATACGGAGCAGTGATCGAGTCGGGGTGACTTACGCCGCGATGGCGAACTCACCTGCCACGTGCACGCGTGGGTTTACGGTACGAGTCCCCCCTCCGACACGCTCTGAGACGAAACTTCACGTTCTTCGGCGCGTGGCGTCCGGGGCGGAGCCCCGGTCGGGCCGAAGGCCCGAAGTGGCCGAAGGCCGGTCGGGCCGAAGGCCCGAAGTGGCCGAAGGCCGGGTTCAGGCGGCGGGTTCGAGGGTGACGGTGTTGCCGAGTTTTTCGAGTTCTCGGATGAGGTAACGCTGGCGGGCCTCGGCGTCGTTTCTCTTGTCGAAGTAGTCGGCCCGAGCTCTTGGTAGCTGGTGTCGTCGTGCAGGAGATACCAGACGATCACGATCATGGTGTGCGCCACCGCGAAGATGGCTTTGTTTTCGCTCTTGGTGCCCATCCGGCGCTTGAACCGCCGATACTGCGCGGCCAGGTAGGTGTCGCGGGTATGCGACGCCGCCCACGCCGCTTCGCACATCGCGGTGCGTAACGCCTCGTTGCCTTTGCGGGCCTTCCCGGATCGTCGTTTGCCGGCCGACTCGTCGTTGCCCGGGCATAACCCAGCCCACGACGCGAGATGCCCCGACGTCGGGAACCGGCTCATATCGACGCCGATCTCGGCGACGATCGTCTCGGCGGTGCGTTTGCCGACACCGGGGATCGACAACAACCGGGTGGCCGGCTCATCGAAAGGGGCCATCAGCTCGTCCACGGTCGTGTCGAGCTCGACGATCATCGCCGAGAGGTCGTCGATGTGGCGGAGATGCAGGCGGAGCATCAGACGATGGTGGTCGTCGAAACGCCCGTCGAGCGCCAAGCGCAGCTCAGGGATTTTCGGGCGCATCCGGGTGCGGGCCATCTGCGCCATCGCTTCCACGTCGTGCTCGCCGGCGATCAACGCGTCGAGCATCTCCCGGGCGGACTTACCCATCACGTCGGTGATCACCGAGTCCAACTTGATGTTCGCGTCTTCCAACAGCTTCTGCACCCGTTGGATCTCACGGGTGCGTTCCTGGGTCAGCTTCGTGCGATAGCGCGTCAGGTCCCGCAGCCGGGCCATCTCCTTGGTCGGCACGAACGACCCACGCAACAACCCGCACTCCAACAGCTGCGCGAGCCACGACGCGTCACCCGCATCGGTCTTACGGCCCGGCAGGTTCTTCACGTGGCGCGCGTTGACCAACAGCAACTCGAACCCGCCGTGCTCTTCGAGGACATGCCACACCGGCCGCCAATACACCCCGGTCGCTTCCATCACGACCTGGGTGACACCCGCCTCGGCCAGCCAGTCCCCCAACCGCACCAGATCCGCGGTGAACGTCGAGAACTCGCGCACCAGCTCGGATCGGCCTCCGACACCGTCGGGCATACGGACCGCGGCCATCACCGTGTTCTTGTGCACGTCCAGGCCCGCGCACCGATCCACGATCACATCCACGACAACCCCCTCTCATCACCAACGACAAGGACGCGTCGCCCAGGGGGGTCGCCAGAACCAAGATTCTGAGACTCGTGCTCGAAGCAACAATCAAGGGTGCCTGCGAACCCCCGCGTCAGTCTGACCTTCGGGCTCACAGCACCACTGAGCTGTCCGACGTCTACGGGCGACGCCCGCCAAGTTTCATCCCCAACGGGCGACCCCGCCAGGGGTGACCTGCGGAAACGCGTTGTACGTATCGACGCGCGGCGATTGTCAGAAAGCCGCAACCTAAGATTTCGCGCGGCGAACCGTCGAAACAGACCTTCGGACGCGCGCTGCTGTGTCGCTCGTCTGCGCGATGTGGCTGGCGTTCGGCTGCAAGAATTCCAGCGTGGTCGTCGTGCACGGGACGAAGAAGTTTCTCGATCGGGTGCGTTCGCCTCTGTCGGAGTTGCGGGTGCAGTCGACGACGGCGTTGGGTGCTTGGTACACGACCGTGCTGTTCTGGAAGCCGCAGGTTGCGCTGTTCGTCAACGAGTCGACGCTGCTGCCGGTGCTGATGCCGTTGGCGCCGGCGGTGACGGTTCTCGATCGGTTCCCGCTCGATGTCGCGACGATCTTCGAGGTGCACGGGGTGTCCCGCGCATTCGTCGCACACGAAGTTGGCGAGATGGCCGAGCGTCGTGTTCCGAAGACGAACAATCGGAGCGTCGTCGGGATCATGAACGAGTTCGCGTACCTCGCCTCCGTATATCGGGACGCCGGCGACGGCCTCGTGGAGTTGTCGGTTCGCCTCGCGGCGACTCCTATGCGGGCCGCTGTACGGCAGGAATGTGAGCCCTGATCGTGAGTTGGCCGCGATCGTTGCGCATCCTCTGCGGTAGAGGTTCGGGCTCGGGCGACACGACGCCATCCGGGTTCGGCTCGTCGCGCGTCGACTGTTGTAGCGGGCTGCGTCGCCCATGCTGTCCGAGGTGCCTCTGCGTGGCGCTTTTGGCAGAAGCGCTCGGGTGTGCAGGCTGCGGGAGTCTTGCGCGCTGTGGCGCGTGCTGACCGGTCAGCGCGTTCGAATGTCGCCGAGCACGACCATCAAGGTGAGCTCGTCGATGGGGGAGGACTCGAAGCCGTATGGCTCGTAGAACGCGCGTGCGACCGGGTTCTTGGCGTGAACAAGGAGCAGACGCACGCCGGTCAGTTCTGCGACCTCGAGCGACTTCTCGATGAAGTGTTTCAGCATCGCCGCGGCGAGGCCTTGACCTTGGTGTCGTTCGTCAACGGCGAGGCGGCCCAGAAGGATCGCGGGGATGGGGTCGGGCTGGTTTCGTGCGGCGCGTTTGGTTGCGCGCCCCCGCATGACGACGGCGGTGCTCGACGCGTAGTACGCGACGACGCGATCGTTGAGGGTTGCGACCCACACCCGACTCGCGCCCTGCCGTTGGTTGGCACGAGCGCGCGTCCGCAGCCACTGATCGAGCGCCGGTTCGCCGCAGATGAAGTCGTCGATGTTGTGGTGGTCGGCGAGG
The DNA here is from genome assembly GCA_963837155.1 of uncultured Actinomycetes bacterium. GTDB lineage: Bacteria > Actinomycetota > Acidimicrobiia > IMCC26256 > PALSA-610 > DASQHW01. Next base: position 1,717,804 of record CAWIMB010000002.1, read on the forward strand.
AGTTCGGGGCCGCTGTAGCTCAACCTTCGAGGACGGACGGGCGGCTCAGCAGCGCGGTGAGCGCCGGTTTGGGTTCCGGCGGCCGGTCGAGCAGCCGCTGGAGCTCGTTCCACGCCGGGGTGTCGAGCGTGAAGACCCGGCGATCGGCGAGTTCGGCCTCGGCGGCTTCGATCGCGTGCCGTACGACGTAGTCGTTGAGCGATTCGCCCGTCGTTTCGAGGACGCGCCGCACGACGGCGTCTTGGGCGGGGGTAACTCGCAGCGTCCAGCGGGCGGTCTTGGTGTCCACGCTCGGTACTGTACGTCAATCTGACGTACAGTACAACCAAAATTACAAGATGCACTTCGTCCCTGATCCCGTCCGCGTGGCTGGCGGCATCGGGTCTCCACCTCCTCGTGGGCGCCACGGTGGCGGTGCCGACGAGTGCGATCGAGACCGCTGCCCGTCGAGACGATCAGCCACGGCGGTCGGGCCTTCCAATCGTCGCTTCTTCGACGCGGCACGGTGATACTGGTCAGCGATGGCCGAGATCACCTTCGAGGAGTCCATCCGCCAGACCCGCGAGCTCGAACGCTGCGCACGCGAGGCTGCCCGAGTCGGCGATGTCGACACCGCGATCTCGACCTGGCATCGCCTGCTCGCTCACCCGTGCGCACATCACCAAGTGATCGTCTATGAAGTGTGGGACGACATCTACAGCCTTCATCGCCGCACCGGCAACTACGGCGCGGCGATCGACGCCAAGAGAACCGCGATCGATTTGGGCTATCGCTCCGCGCCCGATCCGGAAGCCGACATCGCGGAATGCCACCTGGCTGCCGGCCGCCGTGGCGAAGCCGATCGAATGTTCGCCGAGTTACGAGCGCGCACTCCTGACGATGTGTGGCTTTACAACGCGGCCGGAGTGTCGTACGCGGAGGCGGGCGATCACCGAGCGGCAGCGCGCTGGCTGCGAGACGGGATTGCGGTCGCGCTCCGCACGGGCGACCCCGACCAGGTCGTGACCCAGTTGCTGGACTTCCTCGACGCGTCGCTTGACGCGCTCGGTGAACAACCCGACGCCGAGCTCACGCGCCGGGTCGACGAGTTCTGCCAGGGGTGGGAACCCACCGAGACGACGCGGTGGTGGGGTGAAGAGCTCATCGAGGAAGACCGAGCGTGCGGCTATTGCGGGTTCGACCCGCTTCGAAGCGACGACGAGATGAACGAACGTGCGCGGCGCAATCGCGAACGGATCCTGCGCGCCGAGGCACCCGAGGTTCTCGCGCGACTCGACGCGCTCGGCAGCCGCGACACGCGACATACGCGATTGGGCAAGGATGCGGCGCTGTCCGTGGCGTGGTTCCCCGCCGCCGAGTGGGACATCGCGATTGGGCGCTGGCCCGACCTGCTCGACGAGCTGCCGCGCGACCACGCGGCCTACAGCCGCGAGATCGAGGCGCGCGTGAAACAGCTCGCACGATCACTTCCTGGCCAGTCCATTCGGATCGCGCCCCTGACCGTCGAGCGCCTCATCGTTCATGCCGACGCTCATCGGCAGGATCCGAGCAGCGCGGAAGCACGCGCCTCCTCCGCCGCCGAACTGGTCGGCATGGGCGAGGCGCGCACGTGGCCGCCGGGCCGCAACGAACACTGCTGGTGCGACTCCGACCGGAAGTACAAGCAATGCTGCGCACCCGTACACGCAGCGGTCGAGCGAACGGCGGGTCGTGTTTGACCGCTCAGCTGCGCGTCCAGCGCTGCCGGGCTCGCACCGGTTCCAGGCATCCAAGCCCTGCGGTTGATCCCGGGTCGAGCCATGCGAGCGAGGTGAAGATCGCCTCTGCGTCATCCCAACGTCGTTGTCGCCACGCGCACAACCCGAGACCGTGCATGCACCGCAGGAACGGACGATTGTCGATGAACCTCCACGGCAAAACGCCATGGAAGCCGTCCGCCAGGGTGTACTCGGCGATCGCGACTCCGGTCTCGTAGAAGCGCCGCGCCGGGCCGGGCCCACGCGTCTCGAACGCGATCAAGCCGAGATGTGACCATGCGTCGAGGCATCGAGAGTCGGCCTCGAGCAACGCCTCGAGGAGTGTTGCCGCTCGGTGCCCGCCACCGCGGAGGAGCTCCGCCGCGTCGGCGACCGGATCGGTGTCTTAGTCGTCGAGTTCGACGCCAGGGAGCACCTCCTCCATCTCGAAGCACGGCCGGGGACCATGGTCGATGATCTCGCGCGATAGCCCATCGATCGGGACGCCGAACTGCTCCCAATACTCGTCGGCCGGATCCCACACACCACGTGGCATCAGCACGAGCGGCGAGCCGACGTCGATGTCGAGCGACGTGCACCGGCGGTACATCCAGGATCCGGCAGCGCTGCTTCCGGCGGACAACGCGATCGGACCAGCCCCTGCCCATCTCCGGTATGCGTTCAGCAGCCGGCTCGTCTCGAGCGCGAGAGGGCTGGCAGGCTCGAGATCGAGAAGCGACACGGCGTACCGGCGCTGGTCACGTGAGCAAATGGCAACGAGTCCGTGACGCTCGTCGCCATTGAAATCGACCTTGATCACGTCGACGCGTGCACCGACGACCTGCGCACGGAACGGAAAGCGCGCACCGTCTTCGAACGCCTGGCGAAACGCCTCGATTTGCTCGCAGTCGCTGTAGGCGTCAACGACGATCGCGTCGATGAACCGGTCGAGCGCGTCACCCACCGGCACGAGCCTACGCGACGATCCGTCTTGCTCGTGACGCCTCCTCGTGCGCGGACTGAGCCGGGACGTGCGCGCGCCAACTCGCTTCTGCCCCACGGTCTTCCCAGAACGGTGTAGGACTCATCGAAGTGGACGACAGCTGCGGGAGAACTCAATGCTCGTCGACCTCGCCGCACAACTCGTGACTTTCTGGCACCGGAGCACCCACGAGGGCCGCGGGAAACCGTGCCGACGACAGCCATGCCGCGCGCGGCATCGTTCGCGCCGGACTCATGCGCATGGCTTGTACCGCTGACCATCACCCTTCGCACGTATGGAAACGCGGCGACCTCGCGCGTCTCGGTGCGGTCCGCTTTGAGGCGCCCGGGCTTGATGGAGGCTCTGATTCCACGGAAAGGTGAACGGAAAGCGTCCCGCTCGCCCGACCTCGGGCTTCGTGCGGTCGAACAGATGCGGTGATCTGGTTCCGGCGGCGGCGAGGTTCGGGGCATGCTGCGTCAGAATGTTCGCGATTGCTGAACGGGCGCGGCTCTGTATATACCGCATGGCTAGCGGTATATACTAGCTCGTATGGCGAAGCATCTCGTGGACATTGATGACGAGGCCTTGAGCGCGGCTCGCGCCCAGCTCGGGACGGAGACGATCAAGGACACGGTCAACCAGGCGCTCCGGCGCGCCGGCCAAGTGCGGTCAAAGACGGTGAAGCGGTCACTCGATCGCCTTGCTCGCGCCGAGTTCGACGGGCGCGAAGACGCATGGCGCTGAGCCACCTCGTCGATACGAGCGTGTTGACTCGACTTCGGTTGCCGCCCGTGCGGGCCCAGATCGAACGGCGTGCGAGTGTCGGCGAGCTTGCCCGCGCCGGCATCAGCGACCTCGAGATCGGCTACTCGGCCCGCAGTGCAGCCGAGTGGGATCGGCTCATCGACGCGCTCGGCATCTTTGATCTCGTCGAGACGATTGCCGATCATGTACATCGCGCTCGACAGGTGCAGCGTATGCTTGCGGCCAGACATCAGCGCGGCCGCAAGGTTCCTGACCTTCTGATCGCGGCTGCGGCGGAAGCCAACGGCTTGACGGTGCTTCACTACGACGCCGACTTCGACCGGATCTCGGCAGTTACGGGGCAACGATGCGAGTGGGTGGTTCCCGCCGGATCGGTCGACTGACAACCCTGTTGGCAACGCGACGCGACCAGCACGGGCCTCGCCCGACGCTCGCGTCACCTAAGCCTCGATCCACCGATTTGATGCCGCGGGTGCCGGTCGGGTGCGCGTTGAGGGTGTGCTGACGGGTGTGTCCGGCGTCGTGTGAGTGGGTCGAGGGTGTGCGGACGCCGATGGCGTGGTTCGGCCTGCGTTGGGCATGGTTCGGCTGCGATGTCGCCGTGCGCTCCGGGTTCGCGCGCGTGTCAGGTGAGCGACGGGATCGCGCGTAGATGGTTGAGCGCGGTGAGGAATGTGTCGGCCCATGGCCATCGTGCCGGTAGTCGAAGCGTGTATCGCCCGCTGCGGTTGACGACGCGGCCGGGTAGAGCGAGCAGCCTTGTTCGGATTGTGCGCGCGACGGTGAGGTGCTCGCGGTCGTGGAGGTCACCGAGTGTCGCGGTCCAGCGGATGAGGTTGTGTGCGAGGACCGCGCAGGTGAGCCAGGCGGCGTTGGCGAAGAACTTGCCGGAGGGGCAATGCGTGAGCCCGGCACCTTCTTTGAGATCACGGATCAGAACGGCCGCACGATCACCTCGCCCGAGATGTCGGCCACCAAGGCCATCGCTGCGGTCTTGCCGACATCGACCGGCACGACCAGACAACGCGCAGGCGGGACGTCTCGAACACGACTCATGAACTCGCCCTGCAGCACACCACCGACATACCTCATCCGGACCTCCTCCAGGTTGGCGTGCCACCACCCTGAACACCCGCGCTCACCACAACGCGGATCCTGGAGACCTTGTATCAGCGCGTCGGACGTGCCGAACGCGACTCGGTATTTGATTTGGTGGTGCGATTTCTTCGTGTGACTGCTGAGCGCGCGTGACCGTGAGTGTCCGGCTCGTCGTTGTCCACGAGGGTGATCGCCTCGCAGGGTTCGTCGGGATCCGCGCCGATCGGGTTGGCGCGGGTTTGGATGGGCCGGGCTTCCCGTCGGGGTGTGACCCGCTTACGCGACCGACCTTGGTGTCCTTCTTGTGAGGCGTCGACCGCGGCGGGGAGCCTCAAGCGAGTCCGAAAACGAACGTACCCACCGGCGGGCACTGTGACCTGATAGGAGCCTTGCCTGGGGCCTCGACCGAGTCCTGTCCGCGCTCACCGGTGGGCACGTGCCACTTCCCCAAGGAGATGACATGACCACCTTGACAGATCTGCGCACTGATGTCGTCGGCGGTGTCGACACCCACGGCGAAGTCCACGTCGCCGCGGTGTTGGACGACCAGGGACGACTGTTGGCAACCGCGAGCTTCGCGACGACTGCGGCGGGGAACCGTCAGCTGCTCGGCTGGCTGCGCGGATACGGCGAGGTCGCACGGGTCGGCGTCGAAGGAACGGGATCGTGGAGCGCGGGCCTGTGCCGCTATCTCGTCGGTGAAGGTGTCGACGTCGTCGAGGTCGACCGTCCCAACCGTCAAGACCGCCGTCGGCGCGGCAAGTCCGACACGATCGATGCCGAAGCCGCGGCTCGAGCTGCGCTCAATGGCAGCGCGTCGGGTGCGCCGAAGTCCGGTGATGGTGATGTCGAAGCGATCCGGGCGTTGCGGGTCGTGCGCCGTTCCGCCATGCGGGGCCGTATCCAGGCACTGCACCAGCTGCGGGCGCTGTGCTCGACCGCACCCCAAGAACTGCGCGACCAGCTCCGTGGCCTGGGCCGCAACGAACTGGTGCACACCTGCATGAGAATGCGGGTCGCGGACGCGGCGACGCCTTCGACCGCAGCCAAGTTCGCATTGCGGGAACTGGCGCGTCGTGTCGGCGTGTTCGAAGACGAGCTCGCCCGCCTCGACACCCAACTGGCGCCGCTGGTTGCTCGTGCATGTCCGCAGCTGCTCGCACTGCGCGGGGTCGGGCCCGACAGCGCCGCGATCTTGTTGGTCACCGCCGGCGACAACAGCCGACGCCTCTGCAGCGAAGCGTCGTTCGCGAAGCTCTGCGGTGTCGCGCCACTCGAAGCATCGTCGGGACGTGTGCGCCGTCACCGCCTCAACCGTGGTGGTGACCGCCAAGCCAACCATGCGCTGTGGCGGATCGTGTTGGTCCGCATGCACTGCGACCCGCGCACCCGCGCCTACGTCGCCCGCCGCCGCACCGAAGGCCTCAGCACCCAAGAGATCATGCGCTGCCTCAAGCGCTACGTCGCCCGCGAGATCTACCGCGTGCTCATCGACCGCTGACACGCCTGGCACCCATCGCGGCTCGACCGCATCGGACGTGCGTTGACCGCGCGCGCCCCCATGACATGTCGTGACAGCGAATCCGTTGGCCGTGGTCGCGACCAACGCGAACGGATCGGCTCACAACGCGTCTGAGCGGACGCCTCGACCTTGAATTGACACGCTCGGCGACCTCAACGATCGCCCGTTGACAAATAGGAGCATCACGCTTTCTCGCCGGTCAGTGAAAATTCTTCGTGGTCGTATCAACGCGCCGCAGCGCGCTCGAAGCGCCGCGTGGCTATGTCGTTGCTCCTTGCGTGGACGCGCTCGCGGCGTCATCACTTGCACTGGCGGCCGACGGGGCGTTCAGTTCGGGGCGCACGAGCAGGCCGTGGGGGCAACGAGGAGCGGCTGCCTCTCGATCCGACGACGCGCGCCTCGGCGTTCCAGATCCGCCGTGTCTCCAGCCGTCGTTAGGTGATAGTTGGCCGCACGGAACGATGCGATGCGGCGGTGACCACACCCGAGCCGCAGCCGACTCCGGCTGCTCGCCCCTGAGCGGACGGAGCCGAGGCGGGAGGTCTCGTCCGTCAGAGAAGCTCTGCCAAGCTGGTGAGGATCGCGATGGGACGCCCAATCGACGCCGACGAAGGCATTGCAGAACTCGAGCGCGCTGTGGTCGACCTCGACCGCGGACGAGCTCCACCGCGTCGTCGTGTTGCACCAGCCGATACGCACGAGCGCCGACGCGCACCAACTCTTCGCGCTGCTCCAGCGACATCACGAGACGGAACCCGCTGCCTCGATCGTCACCGCGCTCCTGCTGCTGACCGACCGGCGTTGGCGCGGCGGCGTCGGGCCGCTCGCGCACATGATCGCGTCGTCGGGCATCCTCGCGCCCGATGAGCTCGACCTGCTTGCGCAGACGTTTCTCGCCGCGGGCGATGCCGTGTACTGGGCGATTCCCGACGAGTGGTTCTCCGACGGAGTTGTCATCGTCCTCGCGGACGAGATCGCCGAAGGGACCGAAGCACGCGACGACGCGCACGATGGTGAGCGCGACGTGGAGGCCGGTGCCGTTGCGCGGCGCGAGGTTTCGCCGCCGTTGCGTCGGTGGGCCGCTGCCTGGCTGGTGCGCCGCGACGCCAGCACCTGGAGTTCAGCCCTCGCTCGCTCCAACGAGCTCGACAGCCGCGGCGCGGCTGCGATCATCTCCGGACTCCTGGACGCCCGCGAAGCTCTCGAACCGAAGGCCCCAGGAGTTGCTCGTCCAGAAGGCGATCCGATCGGGTGACCAGGGCGTCCGAAGGATCGGCTACGCCGCCATCGCCGAGCGTCAGAGCCCTGAGGCCGCGTACGCGCTGGCACGGAACGACCCAAACGCTCGAGTGCAGACCTGGGCGCAGACCCTCATCAAGGAATCTGACCAGGAGGGCGAGCAGCGCGCCGCCAGCACCCGCGCCGGTGCATCCGAAGCGACGTTGTTCTGATCGATCGCCACCGTGCGTCTGATTCCTGCGCGTGTCGGTCTCATAGACCGGTGCGCGATCTGGCCTGCCAAGGTTCGAGCGCCTCGCGCAGGTGGGAGAACCGGACGCGTTCCTGCTCGAGGCGAACGGCGGCGCCGAAGCGGTCTTCGATCAGGTCGTCGTACAGCGCTCGCTCTTGCTCGGTGAGATGTGGGAGCGGCTCGGCGGTCGGACTCGGCTCGGTGACGCGTTGGGTCGGATGCGCGAGCAGTGTGTCGTGGTCCATGAGGATCGAGCGCACGGAGCCGAATCGCTCACGGAGGCGGTTCAAGATCGCGAAACCGTGTGTGTCGATGTCACCCCAGTAGACGATCTCCTTGTCGTGGAGCCACGGCAATGCCTCCAGACTGCTCAGGTGGAAGCCTTCGCCGAACACGACGATCGCGTCGGGGACTTCGGGGAAGGCGAGGTAGCTGACTTCGTTCTCGACAACGAACACTGTGGCGACGGGGAGCTCCAACGCAGCCAGTTCGTCGGTTCGCAACCGCAGCTCGGTGAGACAGATTGGAAAAGTCGGCAGCGCAGAGAGAAGACGGAACCTCGTGTAGTCGGGCTTCGGGCGGAACCCGAAGCGTCGGGCGAAGCTGGGCTGGGCGAGATCGACGCGCGCGGTCGGCAACATGGCGACGAGGAGCTGGCCGAGGAGCTTCTGGTGCCGTTCCACGAACTTGGTGTCGACACCGGGAACATCGATGTGGCGAAGGTGGAGCTGTGACGTGTCGTGCTGAGCGATCCAGTGGACAGTGTCGAGGAGGCGAGCCCAGCTTTCGTGATGACCGATGGCGACGAGCGGGTTGCGCGTCAGCCATGCGAGCAACGCGGGCGCCCGGCAACGAGTCTGGTCGATAATTGAGTCGAGCGTACGCACGTGGTCGGTGGTCCCCAGCAGCGCGCAGAGTTGCTCGAAGGTGTCGAGCCGGATTCGGGCGGGGACGTCGTTGACGCCCAAGCCCTTGCCTTGGATGGTACGCATCTCGATCGCGAAGCGCGCTCCGCCACTCGCGGTCCGGCTGTCGCGTCGGAACCGTTGGGCCCATCGAACTCCTTCATCGAGGTTGTCGAGCAGTTCGCTGGCGGCCGGGGCCCTCACCGGGAGCGTGATCGGTTGCCACTGCGCCCTGCTCGCGTAGTCGCGCAAGTACCGGCCGCTGTCCCAGCGCTTGCGGAGCGTGGCGACGAGCTCGTCGACGCGCGTCCAGCCCGAGGTCATCCGGTGCTCTGTTGATGGCGCCGGTGGCGATACTCCTCGACCGTGAGGCACTGGAGCCGCGAGTAGTTGCCGTTCAGGTTGTCGACGAATCCCACCGACGACACGTGCGGTTCGATCACGTGGATCTTCTGGAGCGGTGTCACGATGAGCAGTTGCAGACCGAGACGAGTGAAGAGGTTCAGCGCGTACCGGGTGGAGACTTCCGAGCCGCGCCCGAATGCCTCGTCGATGACGACGAACCGGAATGCCTTCGAACGCGTTGTGCCGAAGTCGAGCTTGAATTGGTAGGCGAGCGACGCGGCGAGGATCGTGTAGGCGAGCTTTTCTTTCTGGCCGCCCGATTTCCCGGCCGAGTCGGTGTAGTTCTCGTGTTCGCTGTCGTTGCTCCGCCAGCGTTCGGAGGCGGAGAACACGAACCATTGCCGGACATCGGTGACCCGCCGCGTCCAGTTGCGATCCTGGTCGACGCTGCCCTCGCGGCCCTTAAAGCGGTCAATGATGTGCTTGACCTGGAGGAAGCGCTGCTCGGAGTATTGCTCCGAATCGTCACCGCCCATGACGTTGTCGGTGCATGCCCGCAGCTCCTCCCGGAACTCTCTGACCTCGGTATTGGGAGTCCGGTCGGGGACCAGGCGAATGTAGCGGCCGTCGTTGTAGTCGATCCCGTGCAGCGACCCGTTGATGGTCTCCACTCGTTCGCGGATCTTTTCTTCTTGCTTGTTGAGCTGGGCAGAGAAGCCGGCGATCTCGCGGATGGTGTTCTGGTTCAGGTACTCCTTGAACTCCCGCTCGAAGCGCGGGAGGTCGTCGGTTGCGACCCGTGCATGCAGTGCGCGGTAATCGGCCGCCGACGCCAGGGAATCATCGAGCTCCGACGACTCCTGTGGGTAAGCGGTCCGGAACGCGCCCATCGCCCGGACGACACGGAGCCCGAGCGTGTGCTGCTTCGCCGTCGTGTCGCTCTTGCGCTTCGTTACCGCGTCGCTGACCGACTGCTGCACGTCTCGAATGCTCGCAAGGTCGGTGATCTGGACCTCGACCTCTGTCGACATGAACTGCTCGATCGACTCGAACAGTTCGCTGGCCTCGATTCGCCCGCTGACGTCGCCCAACAAGAGATTGACGTGCGCGAGCTGCGCCTCGGCCGCTCGCAGTTGCGCGTCGGCGCCGCCCCGATCGCGTTGGAGCCGGGCCAGCTCGTCGGCGAGCCGGTCGATCTCGACTCGGATCTTCTCGCGTTCTGCGGTGAGCGACGCCAGCGCGTCGGACGAGGACCGGATCCGCTGTTCCTCGTGGCGCAGCTCGGCGATGCGGTTGACAACGCGCTGCCAGTCGAGTTCCTCCCAGCTCGTGTACTCGCGCAGGCCGACGAGCGTGTCGAGCTGCGTGCGGACGGCGCGTCGGTTGCCTTCCACCTCGGCGATGGTCGCGTGCAGCTCGGTCAGCCGCTTCTGCAACCGCCTCGCGTGCGCGATGAGCGCATCCACCTTCTGCTCGTTGGTCCAGCCGAGCACGTACTCCCGCCGGTCATCGATACGGCGCCGGTCGTCCTTCTCGTGCCGGCTCTTGTCCTTGATCTGACCGTTGCGGGTGATCGCCTTGTCGGCGGCGCGGAGCTCGGCGACCGATGCCACGCACAGGTGATCCGCGCGCCGGTCGAGCTCGGTCTGGAGCCACGGTGCGAACTCGGAGCCGGGCTTGATCTCGAGCAGGTCGCCCAGCCGCAGCTGCGCGGCGCGGCGTTCGGGTTTCTGACCGGGCGCGGGACGCGCCGGAACCCGGAAGTAGACGATGCCGCGCGTTCAAGTGGCGGCCGTCGATCCACGCCGCGACCGAGTCGTAGTGCACGTCGCGGACGAGTAGGGAGAGCGCGAAGTTGCGCAACACTCGTTCGGCCGCGCCTTCCCACTCCCGAGCGTCGTCGCGCACTTGGATCAGCTCGCCGGCGAACGGCAGATCGTCGGTTGCGATGCCGAGGTCGGTGCACAGCTCGCCGCGGAGTTCGAGGCTGCGGAGCGGAATGTTGCTGTGGCGCGACTTGAGGCTCCGCAACTCGTCGTTGACGGAGCCGGCTTCGTCCTCCAGCGATCGGTTCTCGTGCCGCCGCTCGGTCAGCTCGTTGTCGAGCTCGCTCTGGCGGTTCTGCAGCTCCGCGTCACGGGCCTCGATCCGTTCGCGGGTCGCGTCGAACTGCGCTGCAATCGAGACCGCTTCGAGGCCAGTCTCCCGGAGGCGGGCGTTGAACCGATCAAATTTCTCGTGCCGCTTCGGCTGCTCCTGTTCGCACTGTGTGACCGACTTCTCGATGTCGGCGAGCCGGTCTCCGCCGCAGCCGGCGATTTGCAGGCCGAGCTGCTCGTCGACGGCGCGAAGGTCGTGTGTGTTGGAGTTCGTACTGGCGATCGCTGCGTCCAGCACGGCGATGCGAGTGGCGAGGCGCGCAAGCTCGACATCGAGCAACGCCTGCGTGCGTTCGGCGAAGAAGAACGGCAACGCGTCGTGCTGGCGATCGAGACGGTCGATGGTCGCGGTGAGATAATCGTAGGTGTCGAGGTCGCCGATGAGCGGCGCGAGCAACTCGAGCTGGGCGCGGGCCCGGAGCACGGCGTCGTGGGCCTTGGTCAGGTTGTCGAAATGCTCGACCAGTGATTCGATGCGCGCCCTGGTGTCGAACGGCTCGAGCATGTGGACCCGGACGAAGTCGTTGAGGTTGTCGACCGCTTTCATCGAGACCGTCTGGAGGAACAGATCCATCGCCTGCTCGGACTCGATGCCGAGATGGCGCCGGACGTCCTTGCCGTAATCGGGGAAGCTGTCATAGATGCGGGCGCCCAGCTCGCGGAGCTTGCGTTTCAGGCCTGAGAGCTCGGATCCGAAGTCGGAGAAGTCCTTCGCGATGGACAGCTCCGAGTCGGCGACGGCATAGAAGCGTTCGGGCTGACCCTGGTTGGGATCGCGCGCTTGAAAGACCTGGGCCAACGTGACCGTCTCGCCGTAGCCGTCGTTGGCGAACACGCCGAGGACGACCGAGTAGTGCCGCGTGTCGCGCAGGGCGACCGGCCGAGAGGTGCCGGTCGTCTCGTTGCGCTCCGACTTGTAGTGACCGAGCACGTAGGAGCGCAGGTCCCGCTCGCGGGTGTCAGCGCCTGCGGCCTTGTTGTAAGAGATCCGGTTGGCGGGGAGCAACAGGGTGGTGATCGCGTCGACGAGCGTGGACTTCCCCGAGCCGATATCGCCGGTGAGCAGCGCGTTGCGGCCGTCGACGTCGAACGTCCACACCTTCTGGTCGAAGGTTCCCCAGTTGAAGACCTCGAGCCGCTGGAGCCTGCAACCCGGCAGCCCGCTACCGCTGGCCGCGGCCGGCGCGTCGAAGCGTTGCTCGATCACGCTGGCTCCTCCGCGCGGCCGACCTCGACGAAGTACTCCGCGAGCCGCGCGTCGAACTCGTGGAGCCATTGGCCGTCGACGAACGCCTTCAGGATCCGGCGTACCTCGAACTGGTTGGCGTCGACGCGCAGCCGGTGGAGGAAGCGCAGCTCGACGGCCTTGTTGATGTGGCCGTCGATGCTGTCGACGAGTCGGGCCTCGTTGGCCGACGCGGGCAGGAACACGCGCAGCATCTCCACGATCTGGTCGCGGCTGAGCACGAGGCGGGTGTCAGAGGAGGATGCGTCGAACTCGGCGAGGCGCTTGCGGAGCAGCGCCAGCAGCAGGCTCACGTGGAACGACAGCGAGTGGCGGGCCACCAGGCGCGGCATCTCGCCGTCGTGGTCGGCGACCGGTCGGCTCCGTAGGAAGGCGTAGCCCTCGCTTTCGTCGACCTCGACCTGCAGGCCGAGCACGGCCACGTAGTCGCTGATTTGCGCGCGCAGCTTCAACATCGGGTCCCAGAGCTTCTCGTTCGTATCGCGGTACACCGGTCCCTTGAACAGTTGGACCAGTACTCGCGACAGGTCGGACGGTCCCTCGGACGGTCGCGGCATGACGCTGGTCATGGTCCCTCCGAGCCGTTGCGGCTGAACGTGACGCACGGGAGATCGGCGAATCGGTCGCAGTCGTCGCTGGTCCACACAATCTGGGCGCGACCGTCGGAGTCGAACACGACATCGAGCCCGGGCTCGCGCAAGGAGAGGTAACCGATCAGCTCGGCGAGCCCGTGCTGGAGCGGTTCGCGCGCGACGACGTCTTCGAGCGCGACCTGCGCGTGGGGTCCCAACGACCCGAGCACGCGTTGCAGGAGCGCTTCGTGGTCGACGTGTATCTGGTCGATCAGGGCCGACGAGTCGAAGTCGTCATCGCCCTCCTCGACCAGCCCGACGGCGAGCTGCGTCGGACGGGATCGGCGATACAGCGGCCGTTCGATCGGGAGGACGACCGTGACCTTGGTGTCGTCGAGCTCCATCATGACGCCCGATGCCGGGATGTCGCGCACGCGCAGGGCGTTCGACTCGATACTACGCAAGAGGTCGAAGACCCGGCGGTTCTCCAGCCACACCTGATCGTCGAGGAAGCGCCGTAGCTGCTCGGACAGCAACCGGACGGTGGCCTGGGTGCGTTCGCTGGCGTCGATCCAGTCGAAGTGGATGCGCGCCAGGCGCGGGTCGTGCTCGTCGATGGAGTCGATCCGCTCGAGGCGATGGAGCAAGTCGGTGAGCTCGGCGCGCCGGTCGGAGGACAGGAGGAAGTCGTAAAAGGCACGGAAGCTCCGGCCTTGGTCGGACTCGGCGATGCTGCTGCGGCTGCCGAGGACCTCGTCCAGCAGCTCGCCCTTCGATCCCGTCCAACCTGCGATCTGCTCGCGAAGGCGCCGGTCGAGTTCGCGGAAGTTTTCCTCGACCTCGCGAAAGTCGGCGAGCAGCTCGCGGGCGGTGCGCGCGAACTGCTGGTACCGGTCGCGTTGGCCCACCGCGTCGAGCACGTCGATGTCGCCGCGCTCGGCGCGGCTGATCTGCGCGTCGAGCTGTGCGCGCTGCCGGTGTAGCTCCGCAAGGCGGTGCTCGGGGTTGGTCTCGGCGCCGTAGACCATTTGGCGCAGCAGCTCGAAGATCGTGTTCAGTCGCGACTCGGTACCGATGAACTCGCGCGACCGGAGGTCGCGGACCCACGTGACGGCCTTTTCGACCGCGGGAGCGAGGTCGTAGTGCGCTTCGTCCGAGCCAGGCGGATAGTACTTGCGCAACCACCCGCGATCGGCTGCCCATTCGTCGAGGTACGCGCCGGCTGATCGCGGGAAGGTGCTCGCGCCGAGGCGCGCGTTGAGCGCGTAGATCTCGTCATCGAGCGCGTCGGCGAGTGTCGACGCCGGGATGCTGCCGGCATTGCCCTCGATGAACACCCGACTGAGGAAGCTGAGTACCAGGGGAGCATGGTCGGCGCGCAGGAGCATCCATGCCGGATGCTTGCTCCGCACAAGCGCGATCTCGTCGTATTGCACAATCAGCGCCGGCTCTCGCGCTCAGTCGTGTTCGTCTGGTCGCCGCGGCGTGCAAAGGCAGTGCCCATGCGCGAACTGTACGAGACGTGTGCGACATCGACGCGGAGCCCTGCGCCCGGCTCCTCGGGCCCGACGTCGGGCCGATCACACAGCGCAACGGCGACCGCACCTGGCCGTCGGAGCCGGCCGCGCCAAGAAATTCGCGGTCCTTCGGTTGCGCCTGCATCGGTGTGGGCAGGTGTGGCGACAGGTGGCTACGATGTCGTCATGGCGGTGTTGTCGATTCGGTTCAGGCGGCCGGGTGCCTACGAGCGGCTCAAGCGTCACGCGGCCCAGCGGACGGAGTCGATTTCGGCAGTAGGGGAGCGGCTGATCGACGAGGGCCTGCGTATGGAGGCGCATCCGGGTGTCGTGTTTCGGGATGGTCCGGCCGGCCGCCGGGCGGGGCTGGCCGCCGGCCCCGATGTGTGGGAGGTCGTGGCGTTGCTGCGGGGCTTGCGAGGGCGGGTGGAACAGCGAGCGGTCAGGGCGGCCGAGCAGCTCGGACTTGCGGTGGCGCAGGTGCGGACAGCCAGCCGCTATTACGCCGAGTTCCCCGACGAGATCGACGCCGAGATCGCGGCCAACGAGGAGGCGGCGGATCGTGAGCTTGCGACGTGGGAGTCCGAGCGGCGGCTGCTGTCGGGGTGAGGCTGTTGTTGGACGAGATGCATTCGCCGGCCGTCGCTGAGCAGCTCCGTGACCGCGGATACGACGTCCTGGCGGTGAAGGAGCGCCCCGAGCTCATCGGTCTGTCCGACGCGCACCTATTGGCGGCGGCGACTCGTGACCGACGGGCGTTGGTGACCGAGAACGTCAAAGACTTCGCGGTCCGTCACAAGCGGGTGACGACAGGTGGTGATCAACACGGGGGCCTCGTGTTCACGCATCCCCGTCGGTTCCCGCGAGCCTCTCGTAACCATGTTCGGGTGCTCGGCGACGCGTTGGCGCAGTTCGTCGACCAGCAGGCGAGCGCACTGCGCGAGATCGCGTCGTTCGTGTGGTGGCTTGAGGGCCCGCGCAAATGAAGCGCGCGGTGTGGGCATTGCAGGTCCGCCGAGGATCGAGGCGCGGTGATGGAACGGGTTCCGACGAGGTCGCGGTACTTAGCGTCATCGCGAACAGCCAGCGCCAATCGTCGGCGAGTTGTCAACTGCCGCGCGTCTCAGTCGAGTCCGAGTGCCACTTCGTGGACAAGATCTGAGCCCGTCTTGTGTAAAGTGCACGACTGGGCGCTGGATGCGTTTTGACGTCGAACGCTGCGCGGACACCCTCTGCGCGCGGATTCTCGTCGGAAGGACCGGGGCCACGCGCTCGTCGATGTGAGCGCGACGAGGACGGCGGAGCAAGTAGCAGCGCGTCAGCTTGTAGCACGACCGCGAACCACTCGCCGCGCTGTTCGTGTCGTACCCGCACCCGTTGAAGCGCAGCACGTCACCCCGCGGCACATGGGCTCTACGCACGTGGCGACCTCGCGCATTTCTGCTCGGTCGGTCCCGTCGACTTCGAGCGCGGCGGCTTCTGCCGCGAGATCACGCCGTTGTCGTAGCCGTTTCGACGCACTGGCCAGCGCGGTGCGGGGACGCTTCCGACCTCGTCATGCCGGACGCCCCAACGTCCGCAGTGCCTTGATCACTTCGTCGTCGAGTCTGACCGAGATTGCATGCACACCACGGTGAGGTGTAGCGCGAAACGTATTACAGGACGTAGTCCCTGACGCCTCCGTCACCTAAGCGCGCGCCTAAGAAATGGAGCGAGACCAGGTGAGACGTAGCGAGATTCGAACTCATGAGCGCGCGAGGCTGCCGCAGCTATGCGATCACATAAGAAATGTTCTTAGATGATCGGCACGAGGCGGTGCTCGGGTCGACGATCTCCTCCTCATATCTCTCATCGGCGCGGCCCGAAGGTGGAACGCGACACGATTTCTTG
Source organism: uncultured Actinomycetes bacterium (assembly GCA_963837155.1). Classification (GTDB taxonomy): domain Bacteria; phylum Actinomycetota; class Acidimicrobiia; order IMCC26256; family PALSA-610; genus DASQHW01. Next base: position 1,734,015 of record CAWIMB010000002.1, read on the forward strand.
GGTCGCGAAAATTCACGGCCGAACGAGAACCGCCGCATTCGGTGGGCGCGCTCATCACGGCGCGTCAGGAAGCTCCACCGCGACGTCGGGGTGCGTGCCGCCTGCGGCGACGAGCCGGCAACCTGAGCCTCTTGGGGTCAGTGTCAGCGCGGTTGAACCGTCCCGGGTGTGTGGAGGCTGCGAACACAGGGGGACTACGTCACTTCCGCGATCGGACCTCGATACCGGGAAGGTCGTGGAACGCGCTTCGGTCGGCGCTGAGGACCGTACGATCGGACGCTCGTGCGGTCGCGGCGATGATCAGGTCGTACGCGCCGCGCGGCTTGCCCTGGGAGCAGACTTCGACGAGAAGCTCGGCGTGGGCTTCTGCGACGTCAACGTCGTAGTTGAGCACTGGGATTGTGGCGATGATGTCATCGACGTAGGCGCTTCTCGAAACCCTGCGCTTGCGGCTGGCGAGGAGGGCACCAACGCGCAGCTCCGCGATCGTGACGGCTGCGATCGCGACGTCGTCGTCATCGATGATCCCGTCGAGGTCGTCGCCGGTGCGCTCGGCGTCGATGAGGAAGGTCGTGTCGAAGAGGAGTCGACTCACGATCGATCGACCGCCGGTCAAGAGAAGTCGTGACGTCCCCTGGTCGCGCGGAGACGTAGCCAAGACATCGAGATTGCGCCGCCCGGTCGGCCGGCGGTGATTGCGAGCTCGCCCGTCGACGATCAGCGGTTCGGCGTTTCCACGGGTCAATTGCCGCGTGGGCGGACGGCGCATGCACCGACGACAAGGCGGGTACGAACGGTGCCCCTTCAACGCGCCTCGAAAGGCTCGACCGCCATGTCCCGACAACTCATGATCCCAACCGCGGACACGCAGCTCTACACGGTCGACACTCCGGGCGGCTCTCCGCCGCTGCTCTTTCTCAGCGGCGGCTTCGGAACTGTCCGGAACTGGAACCGCGTCATCCAGCGCCTCGCGGGCAGGAACCGCGCGGTCCGATTCGACGCGCGGGCGCGCGGGAAGTCCGGTACATCAGCCGACTACAGCGTGCAGGCCGCGGTCGACGACATCGGACGTGTCATTGAGGCGACCGGCATCGAACGCCCGATCCTGGTCGGATGGTCCCACGGCGCCACGATCGCGGTGCGCTACGCGGCACACCGCTCCGTAGACGTCGGTGGGCTGGTGCTCATCGACGGCGCGTACCCGATCGCGATGCTCGATGAGGCCGGCAAGGAGAAGGTCCGCGCGCAGTTCCGCAGGATCGGGTGGATCATGCGCATCCTCGCCGCGCTCGGCCGCTCGGCGCGGATGTCTGCCGCAGAATCCGCCGAGGTTGTGATCGAGATGGACGCGGTCAACGGCGAGCTCAGGTCAGACTTCGCGGCGTTGGAATGCCCGACGGTGTTCGTCGTCGGCACCGGCGCGCACTCGGGTGCTACCGAGGAGGAGATGCGCACGGTGCGGGCGGCCGCCGCCGAGGCCCAGGCGAGCAACCCACGCGTGTCCGTCTTCGCGACGACGCCCCACAAGCACACGCAGATCCTCAACAAGGCCCCCGACACAGTGGTCGCCGCGATCGAGGACGTCATCCGCCAGTCTTCGTGACTGCCGGGAGTGGTCGGGCTGCGCGCTGCAGCCGAGCACCCTCGGACTGTGGTACCGCGAGTGAGGCGTTACCGCATTGTTACGCAGCTTTTGAACCGCGGCGCGCAGCTCACGGCTCGAATGGGTACCGGAGACGTTCGTCGGAGTGTGACTCGAGGGGGAAATGCGGATGCGACTCGGTGCGAGATCTCTGAAGTACGGGCTGCGCGCGATCGGAATCGCCGTCTTCTCCATTGCCGTGAGCGGATGCTTCTATCCGCTCGCGCTGCGGCACCAAGAGACCGATCCCGCGACGCGGCCGTGGTGGTGCAATTCGATAGGCGGGGAGGGCACGCACGGTTCCGAGTACTACATGAACCAAGGCATCAAGAAGGGCCCTCTCAGCTGGGCCGACTGCCTCGAGCTGTCCCAGGATCTCGATGCCGCGCAGCAGTACGCGATGCAGTGGCCGACGCGCGCGGCGGCTGAGGCCGCCGGGTGGAAGGCCAGCGTCAACTATGCGATGGGGATGGGAACCCACCACGCGCTCGGCAACCCGCTGGCAGGGACGTTCGATCCGAAGAAGCCGAACTTCCTGCAGTACGACGGCAACGGTCCCAACGCCAAGCTCGTCGGCATGAGCTGGTACGTGAACAACGGTCCGGACGCGCCCCCGGCCGGGTTCCCGGGCAATAACGACTGGTGGCACACGCACGAATACCTGTGCATCTCCAAGACCACTGGATTGGTGATACGTGACGGCAAGTGCGCGGCCGGTCAGAACGGCACCACGGTGTACCTCGGCAACTTCTGGATGGTTCACGCCTGGATCATCCCGGGCTGGACGTGGGAGCACGACGTGTTCATCGGCCACCACCCCTGCTTGCTGGCCAATGGACCGGCCGCGCGCGACGACCCGTGCTGGCAGTCCGACGGCGACATGATGATGAACCACTAAGCAACGAACTGAGTGGTTCACCGGTGGCGGCGTTCGCAACGTCGAAGCGGGACGCCTCCGCCGATAGCGGCTCTGATCACACGCCTCGGCAGAGCGCGACCAACGGCAGCATCCGCACGACGGTACGACGCTCGTGCTCCGACCCCGTATATCGCCATCCGACGAGACGTGAGATGACTGCGCGCACCACCGGGCCGACATAGCGATTGCGGCGTTCATACTCGGCGAGCACGATGACGGCCTCGTCTTCGTCGAGCGTTCTCGCGGTCGCTGGAAACCGCCTTGTTCCGATTTCGACGATGACATTCGGGTCGTGTTGCACGTTGCGGTACCAGTCGGCATGCGGACCGAAGCCCGAAATCACGATTGCCTCATCGCGCTCGGCCTCGAAGTGCAGCACTTCGAGCACGGTGCGACGCGTGATGCCGGTGCTCCGGCCGCGATGTTCGAGCAGCAAGAAACGGTGATCGAGCAGCCAGCCCAGATGCCAGCGATACAACCCAAGCGGGACCCGGAAGGCGCGCCGCAGTACGGGGTTCATCGCGGTCTCGTGCGATCCGGTGCGCGTCCCTGCATCGAGCGTCGTCGCACGTCGGATGCGATCGTGCGCGGCGCGCTCGGGAAGACGTCGCATCACTGCTCGTTCTCACGTCGCGAAGAGGTGTCATTCGATGCTGTGTCGCTACGCGCGCCGGCGCGGAGCTCATGGATCGCCGCGCCGATCGACCGGGCAAGTTGCGGCACCTTCCGCGGTCCGAACACGAGCAACACCACGAGCAGAACGATCACGATCTCGGGGGCGCCGATGTCCATGTCACCTCCTTTTCACGGACCGGAACGAGCAGCTCAGGCAGGCTGCGTCGATCATGGGTAGCGCGGATGATCACAATCGGGCACGACGCTCGATTCGCGCACCCTCCACTCACCGAGCCGGTCAACATGCGCCGGATTCTGCTCGCACGGCGCCCGACAACGAGAAGGTCAGCATCCTGCGCGGCGGTGACAAGCACATCGGTCGGGCGCCCTTCGATGACGACAGAAGCGATCATCTCGCTCGCGCAATCCACACCGAGGTCGGCGTGCAACAACGTGCGCTGCATGTTCTCGGCCGCGTGCCGGCACGTCCCCTCGTCGAAGTATGCGTATCCGTTTATCGTGAGTACCGGGTTCGATGGTTGGTATGCGGTGACGATGACGAGCGACATGTTGCTCTGGCACGCCGCCCGGTATGCCCACCGGAGCGCGTGACGTGACGCGGGATCGTTGACCAATCCGACGACGATCTTCGGTGTCCGCACCGCACGGTGCAGCGCGTGGACCCGTCGATCGGCGTGCGCCACGGTACCGGGCACGACGTCCCGCACCGGCCGTGGCGAGCGACGAGGCACTGTCGCCCAGATGCGCCGCATACTGTGGGCCGTCGTCGTCATTGGCGGTCCTCGCTGGTCGGATCTTCGGGCTTGGGCGTCGCACCGATCGGATTGCGGCAATCGGTCTTCGAGCTGCGTCACGGGCCTTCTTTCGCTGGTGGCGAAGTAGGGATGAGCGCGCCCGCCATGCCGAGGCCCGGGTGGTATTTGCAGATGAACACGACCGGCGTCGTGCCGATCCGGACGGGGATGCGGACAGTCGCGCCCGGTTGAACATCGCGGTCGATGTGTTGGCTGGCGATCTGCACGTTGTGCGGTTGACCGCCGGTGTTGTGGACGATGAGCGTGACGCTTCCCGATGGCACGTCGAGGATGCAGGTCGGGTGGAAGTCGAAGTCGCGTGCTTCGACGTCGATCACACGGCCCGTCGCGCGTGCCGAGCCGGTATCGATGGCGCTCGGTGCGCCGGCACGGGTCGCGCAGTTCGATTGGTTCGTGCTTGCGTGGCTGCTGGTTCCACCACAGCCGGCGAACAGTACGACGACGATGGCGAGACCTCCGAGGACCATCCCCGACTTGGTCACACGCACAGCGGTCCCTCCGCTTCCTGGCCGGTGGTGTTGGTCCCGATCGGTGGGCCGAGGAGGACCGTCTCGGTGTTGATCGTGATGCCGTCGCCGTCGACCTCGATCGGGAAGCGGTCCATGCCTCGCGGAGCGGGGCCGGCCTTCTTCTCACCGACCGCGTTGTACTTCGAGCCGTGGCACGGGCACTCGAACCACTGGGAGCTCTGACACCACGGGACACGACAGCCGAGATGAGGACAGCGCTGGTACAGCGCGACGACGGCGCTCTCCATGCCGGCGTAGATCACGGGCTTGTAAACCTTCTTCGCCTTCGGCAACGCGTTCGGCGGGTAGCGCTGGAGCCACGTACGCGCCGCGGGAACATAGAAGGGGGTCTTCTTCGCCTCTATCTGGGCGAGGATCTTCGCCAGACCGGAGACTTTGATCTTGCCGCCGAAGCCCGCTGTCGAGCGTGGTGGCCACAGGAACGCGAGCACCGCAGTGCCGGTACCAGCGACCGCAAATCCGACGAGCACCATCAAGCTGCGGTTGAAGAAGTCGCGGCGCGTCACACCGATGGTTTCCTCCGTCACCGCAACCGGCGCGCACGTTGCCAGATCGCGACGAGCGCGTGCGAGATCCTGATCCGCTGCTGCTCGCGTCATGTGCGCTCGCCTTCGACCGGACGCTTCGAGCGTCTGCACGCATTGATTGATCGCCTTGGTCGGCGCCAACTGCGCCGCGGTCGTGCCGGACGAAGTTCCGATGCTCGGCCCGCGGCCTGTCGACCGAGGACGAGCAGCGTCGCGATCACAGCCGCGAATACGACGGCGATTGCCGTGACGAGCGTTGGCATCTTTCAGCTCCTTGCGCTTGCGCGCGTGAGCCGCGTCGGCATACCTCCCCCGCGAATGCGCCACTGCGGGCGGATCGAATCGGATCGTCTCTGCAAGCCTGTTCGGGTCATCACACGATGATGCAGACGGCTATACGTGTCATCCTGCAATGCTTGCTATACTACAAGTGTGACGGAGCGGTTGGCAACTCAGGGATTCGACCGGGCGTCGCGTGGCGGGCGTCGACGCGGCGGAGATGGTCCTCGTGGCGTCGCGGGCGCTGGTCGGCGTCGCGGCGCGGTCCCTGTCGGCGGTCGAATCGGAGATCACACTGCGTCAGTACCGGGCGCTTGTCGTGCTCGCGGCCGGCGGCGAACAGAACGTCAGCGCGCTGGCCGAGACCCTCGAGATCCACCCGTCGACGGCGACGCGGCTATGTGACCGGCTCATCGCCAAGGGTCTGATCGAACGGACGACATCAACCGAGAGCCGCCGCGAGGTCACCGTCACGCTGAGCACGGCCGGTCAGGCCCTCGTGCGTTCGGTCACCGCCCGCCGGCGCAAAGAGATTCGTCGCATTGTCGACCGCCTCGACCCCGATGCACAGGCGCGCCTGATCGACGCACTGGCGGAGTTCGCGGACGCGGCCGGCGAAGTCCCCGATCACGCATGGAAGCTCGGGTGGACCTCGTGAGCGCGCCCGACGGCACGACGCGGCCGGGCGGGACGCGCCGCTGCCGAGCTGCGAACGCTCGCCGCCGATCCCACGAAGTCGTCCTCCTCGCCGGCATCGTCGGTGTCGCGACCGGGCTGGGTGTCGCGCTCTTCGACAGTGCGGTGACCGGCGGTGTCGACGCGCTGGCACGTGCACCGCTCTGGATCGTTGCCGTCGCACCGTTGGCTGGTCTGACCGTGGCCGCGGCCTCGTTGCACCTGCTGGGCCCGCGATGCTCACCCGCGACTGCCGACGAGTACTTGCACGCATTCCACGATCCCGCCCACACACTCTCGTTGCGTGCGCTGCTGTGCCGCATGATCGCGGGGTTGGCGACGCTTGGCAGCGGCGCACCGATGGGCCTCGAAGGCCCGTCGCTGTACCTCGGCGCGAGCCTCGGCGACATGCTCCCGCGCCGGTTCCCCCGCGTTTTCCGGTCCGCGACCGGCGGGTACTGCTCGTCGCCGGCGCGGCCGCGGGCGTCGCCGCGATCTTCAAAGCGCCCGCGACCGGTGCCGTCTTCGCACTCGAGGTCCCCTACCAGGATGACGTCGCACGTCGCATGCTCGGGCCCGCGCTCGTCGCGTCCGCCACGAGCTACCTTGCATTCGTCGCCATCCACGGCACGACAGCGCTGCTGCAGGTCACGGGCACGCCACCGTTCTCGTTCAAGGACCTCGCAGGCGCGGCCGTGCTCGGCGTGCTCGCCGGCGTGGGTGCACGCACCTTCGTGTGGATGCTTCGATGCGCGAAGGCACTCACCACCAGCGTCCCGGTCTGGATTCGCGTTCCCACCGCGTCCGCGGGTCTCGCCGCGATCTTTGTGATCGCACGCGTCGTCAGCCGGTGCGAGCCTGACGACGGGGCCCGGCTACGACACGATGCGATCGAGCCAAGTCACGGCGTCTGGCTCGTGGCAGCCATCCTGGCCCTGCGTTGCATCGGCACCTCGCTCACCGTCGCGGGCGGCGGCGTCGGCGGGCTGTTCATCCCGCTCGTCGTCGCGGGCGCCCTCGCGGGCCGGATGGTCGGGGGCACCGTGCATGCGCTCGATACCTCCCTGTTCACCGTGATCGGCGTTGCCGCGTTCCTCGGCGCCGGCTACCGCGTTCCGCTCGCTGGGGTGATGTTCGTGGCCGAAGCCACTGGGCGGCCGGGGTTCGTTGTTCCCGGGCTCATCGCGGCGGTCGTCGCCGAGCTCCTCATGGGGCGATCATCGGTCACGACATATCAACGCGCGCTCGACGAGCCGGAACAAACGTCAACGACACCCGGCGCGGCGCCCAATGGCTCACGAAACCGCGGAGCCAAAACGACCCTCAAACGTATCGCTCCTGCGTTCCTCGGAGGTACAAACAATGAAACGAATCGTCCTCGGACTTGACATCAACCCACGATCAGATGCCCTCGTCGAATGGATCGAACGCTTCGCGGCCGATACCGGCGTCCACGTCATCGTCGTGCATGCCGCGCCGCGGACCCTGCTGTGGGTCCTCTCGAGCCTCCAGGCCGACTTCACGAGGTACCTCAACACTGTCCGCACCGAGCTCGAACATGACGTCATCGAACGGTTGCGCAACAAGGGCATCTCATCCGAGCTAATCGTCACGCGCGGCGACCCGGCCCATGCACTCGCGCGCACCGCGACCCGGACCGATGCCGACATGATCGTCATCGGCGGTGCCGACCACGGCGCACTGCACGATGTCGTGTTCGGCGGTACGGCCCGTCACCTCCAACACCTCACCGACGTGCCCGTCGTCGTCGTCCCCCTCAAGGCCACCAGCGCACATGGCGCTCGCTGAACCACCGTTGGCGAGGCCCTACGGGGAGAAGGCAGATCGCGCGCACACTCACGAGCGGTGCACGCGACGAGGGCAAGTCCTCACCACGCTGAATTCAGGGCGCCGGGGCAATGTTCTGATTCAGATGAAAGACGTTCTCGGGGTCGTATTTCGCCTTGACCTCTTGCAACCGACGCAGGTTCTCAGGACTGTACGCGCGTGCCACTTCGCTACGACCGGTCTCGGTGACGAAGTTGACGTACGCGCTGTCGTGTGCGACGGGAGCAAGGGCGTCATAGAGACGCCGTGCCCAGCCGATGTGGCGCGAATCGTCTGCGCGGTCGTCCCACGCCGCCGCAATGTTGAAGCAGTACGGCGCGTCACGCGAAGAGAACGCCGTGTCGGTATTGCCAACTGCGCCCACCGCACCGCCGAGACGTATGCACTCAACCGCATTCGCGGGCGCACCGGTCGGGGTGCCGTATTGCGTCAGGGCGGCGATCGCGTCGCCGGTGATCTCGTCGAGATAGCCGGACTTCATGTAGGCGGGTCGGCCCGGAGGCAGGAGTGGGTCAAGGAACTGCTGGAAGGCGACGTACGGCATGGGCGCGATGAGGTCGACGGCGGGAGGGCCGAAGCTCCGCAACGGCGCAACCGCCGCCTCGGCACGCTCCGGTGGCCCGGCGAACACCGTTCCGATCGAGATGGCGTCTTGTCCATGCAACGCCTGCGGGACGATCGGCAGCGGCGGAACCACCATCAGCAAGCAGTTCAATCCCAGCTGCGACGGAGCGTCGGCCGCGAAGTCTCGGAAGAAGCGGTATACCTCGCCTGCGCGTGACGCGGGGTAGCCCACGAGTCCCGCGGTGACCGTCGGTCCGAGCGGGTGCAGCCGGAACTCGAAGTTCGTCACGATTCCGAAATTGCCGCCGCCGCCCCTCAGAGCCCATAACAAATCAGGGTTGTCGTTCGCGGTCGCAAAGATCACCTCGCCTTCCGCGGTGACGACCTCGGCGCCGACCAGGTTGTCGCACGCCAACCCGAACGCTCGCGTGAGCCATCCGATCCCGCCCCCGAGCGTCAACCCGGCCACGCCGGTCGTCGAGACGATGCCCCCCGTCGACGCCAGACCGAAGAGCTGCGTTTCTCGATCGAAGTCGGCCCACGTCGCGCCGCCATCGGCCCAGGCGCGGGCCACCGACGGGTCGACGCGCACGGTCTTCATCGGTGACAGATCGATCACGATCCCGTCATCGCATGTGGCGAAGCCCGGCAGACCGTGTCCGCCGCCGCGTACGGCGATCTCGAGGTCGTGATCGCGCGCGAAGCGCACCGCGATGGCGACGTCGGCGGTGCCGTGGCATCGGGCGACCAGTGCGGGGCTCCGGTCGATGGAGCCATTCCAGACTGCCCGGGCCTCGTCATAGTCGTCATCGCCGGGTCGGATGAGTACACCTCGATATCCGTGCTCTTGCCGCAACCGCTGCAGCATGATGTCGTCGATGGATGCGTCGTGCATGCCCATTCGCGCCTCCCGAATACTGCGTTCGCGTGCACCTCCTGGCACGCGCAGCACTCTCGGGCCGCGGCGCGCACCCAACGGGTCCCTCGATCGGGACTCGCGGCGAGTACTACCCCGCGCCGGGTGCGCCCGCACGACGACGCGGTCACAACTTCGTTACAAGGTCGGTCTCTTGTCGGTGCGTCGGCCGTTCAGGGTGTCGCCATTGCCCGGCGGTTGCTTGCCGTCGATGCGCAGGGGTCGCCCGGCGGCGATCCAAACGCTCGGACGATCCATCGCCTGTATGTGTACATGTGGCTCGCTCGTGTTGCCGGAATTGCCGCACCGGGCGATGACGTCTCCGATCTCGACGATGTCACCGCGCTTGACGCAAAGCGTGTGACGCTGAAGGTGGGCAAGCAGCACACATGCGCCGTCGTTGCGCTCTATGACCACGTGATTCCCGAGCACTCCGAGCGGCCCGAGCAGTTCGCGCACACTCTCGACGATGAGGTAGACGAGCGCTAGGGGGGACGTACGGCTCCAGTGGTCGCGCATCCGACCGTGAGCACGCTCGACGCGACCCGAGACCGGCACGTGGATCGATTGACCGAACCCGGGAAAGTCTTCAGGGCGCCGCACGATCGGCCACCACGCGGTGTCCGGCCGCGAGCCGTCACCGGGATCGCACACGAGATCGACGGCATAGGTCTGCGCCCACGCGTGGATGTGATGACTCGGCACGCGGCTCGTCGGGCTGTTCAATGCACGCCATCGACCTTCGACTGGTCACGCGATATCGGCAGCCGGCCCACGCGGTGTCCCGACACGTGTGTAGAAAACCATCCCGATCGCGAACAGTCCCAAGCCGGCCAACCTGTACCAGCGGCCGACCGGCAAGGCGATGCCGGCCACGAGTGCCGCAAATCCGATCGCGACGAACGGCATCCGAAAGCGCGACACGATGCGGCGTCCCGTCGACATCGACGAGTGGATGTCGGTGAGGTCCATCCCTGTGTGCCTTCCCCGAGCGCGTCGTGTGAAACGTCGCGTGGCAGCCGTCCCGCCGGCGCCGAACCTGACAAGGGTCGGGTGGGTAGAAGTCCGGCGCGGTGACGGCCGCCGCCTGGCTCTCGAGTTGAGGAACGCTTTTGACACCCGCACGATGGTCCAAGCGTTCAACACGACTGGTGTCGTGGGGCGCGTGCCTGCTCGTCGCGTCGCTTGTCGCGATCGCGTTTGCGCTGCGCGTCACACCGACGCAGTCCGTGTCGTCAGTCGGCCAGACGGTAGAGGTCGGAGCGGCGCCACTGAGTCTCGATGTGTCGGGCCCCGGTCGAGTCAACCTGTTCGGACAGTCACTTCTCACCGACGTCGATTTCGCCGGTCCAATCCGTCCGAAGCTTGTGTTGACGCGGATCACATTGACCGAGCAGATCGCGCACATCTTGGAACCCGACAGCCGTGCGCAGACCGAGCACCTTCTCGGGGCGAGTTTGGCTGACGGATGGCGGCGCTACTTTGTGTGGGAGAGCGTGTTCGCCGGTATCGGCGTCCTCATTCTCCTCGCCGCAGTCGCGGGCATTGCACGCACGTCGTGGAAGCGAACCGCCGCCTTGTTGGCTGTCGGTGTCGTGCTCACCGAGGCGTTGAATATCGGCGGCATCCTGCTGACGGCGCGCAACACGCCACGGATCCTCGAGCGTGTCGACTCGCTGAGCGCACTCGTCGGCCGCACCGAACGGCCTCTTGTCGCGGCCGCACCCGGAGCACCGCATCCCGACGTCGACGCCGTAGTGCTCGGCGACTCGACCGCGGCGGGAGTGGGCAACCCGCTCGTGGCGCATGCCAGCCGTCTCGACAAAGCCTGCGAGCGAAGTTCGGAAGCGTTCGCGGTGGCCCTCGGACGGGCGAACCACTGGAAGGTTGACAACTTCGCATGCAGCGGAGCGACGGTTCGAGCCGGACTCCTCGGCCGCCAAGATCTCGGCTCGTTGTCGGCGCCGGCGCAGCTCGCGGAAGCGAAGCGCGCGGTCAACGTGCGGGCCATCGTGTTGAGTGTGGGCGCGAACGACCTCGAGTGGGCGGTCATGGTGAAGCTCTGCGCAGTGGCGCCGTCTTGTGACGACAACGGGTCGACAGCGTTCTTTCAACAGAAGCTTCACGAATTCACCGACGACTACTTCGAGCTTCTCCGCCAGTTGGGTGCAGTCGCCGGGACACCGGCCGTGATCGTGAACGCGTACTACGTACCGTTCGACCCGGAGCTTCGCTGCCTCGATGAATACGGCTTGACGAAGGAAAAGCAAGAACTGCTTCTGCAACGCCTTGACGATCTGAACAGCGTGCTCGAGAAGGGAGCTGACGCGTTCGGCGCCCGAGTCGCGCACCCCGACTTCGGCGCACACGAGTTGTGTACCGCGCAGCCCTACGTGCAGGGTGCCAATGATCGGGCGCCGTTCCATCCGAACGCGCGCGGAGAGCTGGCGATCGCCCTCGCCGATCAACGTGCGCTGGCGTCGCCTCCATAACGCAGACTCGTTCGTGCCCTCTCACGCGGCGGTAGCGCACAGCGCGAGTCCGGGAAGATCGAGGCCGGCCGCGTTCACGTACGACCCGAGCTGCTCGCTCACCGCAATGGCAAGTGCCGCGCGGTCGTCGGCACCGAGGCCCTGGATGGTCAAGCCGATCGGGCCGGCGGTGTCGCCGACGAAGGCGAGGTAGGCGTCGACGTCCGCAACGGTGAAGCGCACGGGTACCTCCTCGATCCGTGCTTCGTCGAACCCGGCCGAGAGCAACAGCGCGGTCAGATCGGCCGCGTCGGCCAGGCGGACGGCCCCGGGGGCCGTCCGGGTCGGGCGCAGGAAGATGGCCGGCACCGACGAGTGAGCCGATCGCGGCGGTGAAGAAGGGATTGTGTGCGGGCGGTCTCCATACGGCGAGGACGAGCCGCCCGCCGGGACGCAACACGCGACACGTCTCGGCCAGCGCGGGCCCGGGGATCGACCATCAGCATGTAGCCGTAGCAACAGATCACTCCGTCGACCGCGTCGTCGTCGAACTCGATCTGTTGCGCGTCGATTACGAGGAACTCGACGTTGTTGAGCGCGAGGTCCCGCGCTCGGCGCCTTGCCGATTGGAGCATCGCCGGGGAGAAATCGGTAGTAAGCAGGCGCGAAACGTGCTTATCGTTCTGGGAGGTGTCGTGATCGACGATCGCGCCGAGGCGGTGGCGTCGATGAGCGGTCGCCCGTGGGAGTCCTTCGTACTGACCGACGAACGAGTGGTTGCGATCGCGGAGACCTGTGTCGCGGTCGCGTACAAGGCGATTGCACGCCGCGATGAACAGGACTACACAGCTCTCTTCACAAGCATCTATGTGCGAGCCGGCGACGAGTGGAAGCTCGCAGTGCATCAGCAAACGCCAGTATGACCTCGATCGCGGCGCGCTGAGGGAGTTTCGCGGAATCTGGCTAGGTGATGAGCCAGGTGGAAGTGCCGCTGATGAGCGACACCAGCGCGCTACCTATGAGCCCGACCACGATCGAGCGAGTTCGATTCTGGTTGCACAAGTTCGTTACCGCGGCGCGCTTGCTCTGAGCCCGTCATAACGCTCACTGGCGAGGGCGCTCAACACCCGCTCACGATTGGGTCACGAGTCGGGTTGCGACGCTCGTAGTCCGCGAGCATTGCGACGGGCTTGCTGAGACCGTGCCTTTCTCAGCGCCCACCATGATGCGATCGCAACGACCGTCGCCGTAACGAACTCGTGACACACAGGACCGTCACGCACGAGCCGACGCAGACACGTGCGGGTACCGTCCCTTGGTGGAGATCGCGATCGCATACGGCGTCACGCTCGTCGTTGCCGCGCTCCTCTCACAGATCGCGCAGCGGAGCATCCTGTCGACCGCCGTGCTGTTCCTGCTGGCGGGGTTCATTGTCGGTCCCGGCACGCTCGGCTTCGTCGACATCCAACCGAGCGATTCGCTCGTCGGGACGTTGGCAACCCTCGCGTTGTTCACGGTCTTGTTCACCGACGGCATGCGGCTCTCCCTCGGCGAGCTGCGTAGCGCCGACCACCTGCCCGGCCGCGCACTGCTGTTCGGCATGACTTGACGTTCGGCGTGACGGCCGTGCTCGCACACTTCGTCGCCGGTCAGGGCTGGCACGCGTCACTGCTCGTCGCCGGGGCCCTCACTCCTACCGATCCGGTATTCGCCTCCGCCATCGTCGGCCGCGCGGACGTGCCGTACCGATTGCGGCACCTATTGAACGTCGAAAGTGGAGTGAACGACGGCTTGGCCCTGGGCGGTCGTCATACTCCTGGCAACTGCGCGCGAGGAGCACATCGAAGCGGTGCGCCTCGTGTTGGAGGTGCTCGGAGGCCTGGCCCTCGGAATCGCGTTGCCGCTTGCGGTGATCGGTTTGGCCAAACTCCGGGGGTTCGGTGCGAGTTCGCGCTACGAGCGCCTGACCGGGCTCGCGATCGGGCTGCTGGTGCTGTCGGTCGCGCAGGTCACGCACGCCAACACGTATCTTGCGGCCTTTCCCGCCGGCGTGACGGTTGCGTCCGCGAGTCCCCGCATGCGCGAGGCGTTCGACCCCCTCGTAAGCGATTTGAGCGAGTTGATCAAGCTCGCCGCGCTTCTCGTTTTCGGCGCGCTGATCTCGCTCAGTTTCTCGCCGATATCTCCATCCGCGGATATTGCTTCGCGATACTCGCGTTACTGCTCGCCCGGCCGATTGCGCTCGCGTTTGCGCTCTTCGGCGTCGATCTCGACCGGCGGGAGTGGATCGCCGCCGCATGGTTCCGAAGGGCTTCGCCTCGGTCGTGTACGGGCTGCTGATCCTCGGCGCCGGCGTCAGCGGATCGAACGAAATGTTCCATCTGATTGCCGTGGTAACGGTCCTGTCAATGATCGCACACTCTTCCACCGACATCGTCGTTGCTCGATGGTTCGCGGGTGCCGAGCGGGAGCCAACCAGAGCGGGCTGAGCCGCGACATCGTGCAACAAGCCATCTGCTCGAGGTGAGCGTTTCGACATCCACGCAAGCCGGATGTGTCAGGCCACGGTGACGCCCGAGTCCGTCTGGCTCACCTGGGCTTCGGGGCGATCACTGAAAGAGACGTCGACGCGCACCTCGGGACGCATTCGTCCGCGTCGCGCGATGGCTGTATACACGAGCTTGTCGCCGCGGGTGAGCGGCGGCTGGACGAGACTGCGTGGCCACAGATGACGCTTTCGTACGACGTTCAGTTCCGCGCAGAAGAGCACGACCTGCGATGCCAGCGAGATCCACACGAGCAGAGCGATGACGAGTGCGAATGTCCCGTAGACGTCGCTCGCATTCTGCAGTTGACGAGTGACGACGTAGCCGCCCGCGGCCTGCAGCGCCGTCCACCCTGGTGCGGCGACCGCGGCGCCCGGCATGACATCACGCCACTTCAAGTCGCGCGCCGTGAGCACTTGGTACGCGACCGTGAACAGCACAAAGTTCAAGAGCAGCGCTACAAACCAACCCGCGACTCTCAAACCGTTTGATGACGTCGCGCCCGAGCTGCCGAATCCGCTGATGAAGGCCGACACAATGATGATCGAGCCGAGGAGTGCGAGCATCGCGAGCGCGCGCAGCCGGCGAAAGACGAAGTTCGGCCAGTCGGACCGCGGGATATCCCAGACGGTGTTCATGGCCGACTCCGCGGCTTGCGCGACGCCCAGTCCCGCCCAGATCGCCGTTGCGCCGCCGACGACGATGCTCGGCAGACTTCCTTCCAGTCCGTTCGTGTCGGCTTGGTCGCCGATCGCGGTGCCGATCACCGGAAACTGACCGAGCGCGGAGTCGATGATCCGTTGCCGCAAATCCGGATTCCCGGACAGCACGAAGCCCAGCACGCTCGTAAAGACCAGCAACAGCGGAAACACCGAGAAGAAGCCGTAATACGCGATCAGCGCCGCAAGGCGGGCGCTCTGGTCATCGCCGTACTTCTTCACGACCGCTATCGGGAACGCCAACACTGGATGGCGTTGCTGGAACCGATCGACGGTGCGTATGACGCGCTCCGATCGCTTCATGCGTGGTCCCTACCCGTCGGCCGGGTCCGACGATCTTCAGCGCGAAGCGTTCGGTAACTGTCGCGATACATAGCGATTGCGGCGTGCCTGTGAGTGAGCGGCGTTCGCTGGTTGGGGACTCCTCTTCAGTTCGCCCAGAAGCTGAAGGGAGCATCATGACGCAAACGTTGGCCGGCGAGGACCGCGTTGCAATCTCGGAGCGTGAGCTGTTTCGCCTGCGCACGCAGCTGTCGGTGGCACAGTACGAGCTCGAGCTGAGTGAGATCGCGATCTTCGTCCTCGGTATGCGGCTCACTCACGTCGAGCGCGAGGTCGGGAATCACATGGCACTGGACCCGCTGATGGAACGCTTGAACAACGGTCTGCTCGAGGTGCGGGGGCGCATCGAAAGCCTCCGGGTGGCGACCACCGAGAGCTGGGACAGCGTTCGCAGCGGCCTCCAGGACGCGATCAAGGAGCTCCGTGGCGGAATTGAGGAAGCGACGTCGAGCGCGCGGTGACTGTCACGATTCCGTAACCGGGCGCTCGGTGGGCAGCCTGCGATGGAACAACATTTGTATGTGGCCACGCGGGATCGGACTCCTACGCGAATGGTGGCGCTGGCTCTGCGCTCCGCCGTTCGCGCCGCTCGTGCGCATGCAGATCGCTCATGCGGCCGGCGATGCGCTCATCGCTGCCGCGCTTGCGAATACGTTGTTCTTCGCCGCTCCCGACGCGGAGACGGCTCGCACGCGTGTAGGTCTCTACCTGCTGCTCACGCTGGCGCCGTACGCGCTCGCGGCGCCCGTCGTCACCCGTTACTCGGTCGCGCACGAAGGGCACCTCGTGCGCATGCTCAGCGGGGCGGCGGCGGTCCGTGCGCTGCTTGCCATCGCGATCGCGTTCGAGGTCCACACACTTGCGGTTTACCCCTTTGCCTTCGCGCTGCTCGTCGCCTCCCGGGTGAGCACAATCGCGAGGCGCGCCATTGTCCCGTCGGTCGTTCCGTCCGGTCGTACGGTCGACTGGGCCAACAGCCAGCTCGCAATCGTGACGATTGTCGCCGGTGGGATCGTTGCGCCTGTCGGGTTAGGCATGAGCGCCGTCACTGCACCCGCGGTGGCAGCGTTCCTGGCCGCAGCCGCATACGGCGTGTCCGTGTGGTACATCCTGCGTGTAGACGTTGCACCCACACAATGTCTCGAAGTTCGATCAACCCGACCGCGGATCGTCGCGCGGACCGTTCCGGGACGCGTCCTTGCTGCGGCCGCGGGCCTCGGAACGTTGCGCATCATGGCCGGCCTGATCACGTTCGTCGCCGCGTTCGTGCTGCGCGAGCACGGGGGCAACCTCGCGCTTGGTGCCGCCGTGACGGTCGCGGGCGCAGGAACCATCCTCGGCTCATGGACGGCGGGACGACTCTCGGCGCACGACGAGATGTGGACCATCCGAGGATCGCTGGTGCTTGTGATCGCCGGCGGTGCGCTCGTGCTCGCGTTGGACGGTACGCGCGATGCTCGTCGTGCTCGCCGGGGCAGTGGCGGTCTCGGCTGCCGCCGGCCGCGTCGCCTTCGACACCGTCTTGCAGGACGACGTGGAGGTCGGCGACCGCGCGCGAACCTTCCTTCGGTACGAGACGTTGTTTCAGCTCGGCTGGACGGCGGCGGCGGCGGTTGCGACCTTTGCGCGCTTTGGTGTTCGTTCTGCCGCGAGCGTGATCATCGCCGTCGGAGTACTCGGCCTTGCACGTGCATGCGTCACGAGACCTACCCGCAGGCACCTGTGGTATGAGCACCCGAGCGGCTTGGAGATTCTGGAAGCAACAGCGGGCAGCCGTCCGTCGTGACGCTCAGAGACTTCTCGTACTGGGCCCGCGGGCACGGCCTCGAGGCCGTGCTCATCGCCTTGGGCGCGGTCCTCGCCGCGCGCGCTTGGCATGCCGCCATTCGCCTTTACACGCGCAGGCTCGACTCCGCCGATTCCGGGCAAGCGACACGGCACCGCCGCGTCTTCCTGCAGGTCGTCGACCGCGCGGCCGTTGTCGTGTTGGGGGTGATCGCGACCATGCTCGTGTTGTCGAAGCTCAACCTGCCGTTGACGACGCTGGTAGCTCCGGCGACCCTGGCTGGCGCTGCGATCGGCTTCGGTTCCCAGCGGCTCGTCGCAGACTTTCTCTCCGGCTTCCTCCTGATCGCGGAGCGTCAGTTCGGGTTCGACGACGTTGTGCAGATCTCTTCACGCGGCCAGTCGACCGGCGTATCGGGTGCCGTCGAGGAGCTGACACTGCGCTACACGCGGCTTCGCACCGAGACGGGCGACGTGCTGTTCATCCCGAACGGAGAGGTGCGGCAGGTGCTCAATCGCTCAATGGGGTGGACACGTGTCGACATCAACGTGCCTGTGCCGGCCGGTACCGACATCGACGCCGTCGTCGAGGGACTGCGAACATCGATAGACGATCTCCGTGACGACGGCCGTTGGGGTTCGCAACTGTTGGAGGCTCCAGTCGTCGCCGGAATCGAACGTCTTGACCTCGATCGGGTCGACATGCGGGTGTCGGCGCGGACGTCGCCGCACTCCGCCGAAGCCGTCGCACACGAACTGCGACGGCGTGCCGTGCTCGCACTCGCATCGGCTGTCGGAAGCGATGTTTGATCGCCGGCCACGCCGGTCGACGATTGTGCTCGCCGGCGCATTCATACTGACGTTCTTCATCTATCTCGCAGTACGCCCTGCGCCGGCACCGCCCGCAGCGACAAACGACACGAGTCGGCCGCGGGGCACGGCTCCGACGACGCCGGCAACCGTGGCTTCTCCGACGGCGCCAAAGACGTCGACGTCATCGCCATCGTCGACAACAATTGGAACGACAAGCCCGCGGAGTTCCGTGCCGAGGTCGACCTCCACGACCGCACCGTCTCGCACGACATCGTCATCCACGGTGCCGAGCACTGCTCCGGCCAAGACCGGAATCAGCGTCGCGCCAAGTCGTTGAACAGGGGCGATTTCAGGGCACGAGACGCCGTCTCAGGAAAAGAATCGCGATGGCGACGGCCACAAGCGCCGCCCATGGCAGGGCGCTCCGCGACTTCTGCTTGGCCATCTGAACGGCAGTCTTGGGATCGGCGACGGCGCCCGCCGCGTTGCTGATCGCTGCGGTTGCGATCTCGCCGGCCTTCTCGGCTGTGTCGTGCGCAATTGAGGTCATCGTTTCTCCATCGGTCTTGTCGAACCCGAGGTTCGGCCGCGGCGCCCATCGCCGTTCGGGGTACGGCATCTGATCGTCACCGTCCAGCGCCGCACGCACGAGTTCTGCGAGATGCATCGCACGGCGCCCGCCGCTCTCGTTCTGTTCGATCTGTGTGCGACAGCTGAAACCGTCCGCGAGGATGACGTCGTCGGCTGCTGCGCTCCGTACGGCAGGGAGGAGTACTCGTTCGGCGCATGCCGTCGAGACTTCATAGTGACCCTGTTCGAATCCGAAGTTCCCCGCAAGACCGCAACAGCCCGAGTCGAGCACATCGACGTCAATACCCATCTTCTCCAGAAGCGCGCGATCGTCCTGAAATCCCATGATTGCATGATGGTGACAATGGGTTTGGACGCGTGCGGTGCGATGCATCGTCGGTGGTTCCCAGTCGTCGCATCTGCCGAGCAGCTCCGCAAAGGTGACGGTTTGTTGCTGGAGGCGTCGCACGTCGTCGTCGTGCGGGAAGAGCTCTTCGGCGTCGCTGCGGAACACCGCGGTGCAGCTCGGTTCGAGGCCGACGACGAGCCCGCCCGCTCGGATGTGGTCGCGACAGACTCCGGCTGTGCGCATGATCACGCGCTTCGCCATCTCGAGCTGGCCCGTCGAGATCCAGGTGAGGCCGCAGCAGACCGGCTCCGTCGGGACGCGCACGCGGAAGCCGGCGTCCTCGAGAACCTCTACGGCGGCTCGGCCGATCGATGGGTGGAAGTTGTTCGTGAATGTGTCTGGCCACAGCAGGACGTCACCGCGCGCGCCTGGGCCTGTAGGAGCGTGACTCCGGAACCACTGCTGGAACGTCGCCGGCGCGAAAACGGGCAACGTTCGGCGTTCGTCGATGCCGGCAATCCTCTTGCCGAGCGTTGCGAGAAAGGGTGCATGGACGATCGCGTTCGTCGCACGTGGGATTCGCGACGCGGCGGCCGCCGCGACGGGCAACCAGCCCATTGAGTAGTGCGATCGCGGACGAATACGGTGCGCGTAGTGATGATGCAGGAACTCGGCCTTGTACGTCGCCATGTCGACGTTCACCGGACAATCCTTGCGACAGCCTTTGCACGCCAGGCAGAGGTCGAGGGCGTCGCGAACGGCGTCGGACCGCCAGCCGTCGGCGATCGGGCCGCCACGCGCCGTGCCATCGAGCATCTCGAAGAGCATCCGGGCCCGACCCCGAGTGCTGTGCTCTTCTTCGCGCGTCACCATGTACGAGGGACACATGACGCCGCCGCCCTCCCGCCGGCACTTCCCGACGCCGACGCAGCGCAACACCGCCCGGGCAAAGCTGCCGTCGTCGCTCGGATATGCGAATGCGGTGTCCGCCGTGGTGTGCTCGTAGTCGACGCCGAGGCGAAGATTGCTGTCGAGCGGATACGGCGCGACGACCTTCCCTGGGTTCATGCGATCGTCGGGATCGAACAGCGCCTTCACCTGTCCGAACGCGCGCGAGACCTCGGGGCCGAACATCTTCGGCAGCAGCTCACCGCGGGCCTGTCCGTCGCCGTGCTCACCGGAGAACGAGCCGTCGTACGAGGCGGCGAGATCGGCCGCCCGCTCGACGAACTCGCGAAACCGTGCGACGCCGGATGCGGTGCGCATATCGAATGGGATCCGCGTGTGCACGCAACCCTGCCCGAAGTGGCCGTAGAGCGACGCTTGCCCGTAGCCGAACTCGTCGAACAGCGCGCGGAGATCACGAAGGTAGGAGCCGAGACGGTCGGGCGCGACCGCGGAGTCCTCCCAGCCCGGCCAGGTGTCCGACAGGCCGGGGACGCGAGCCGTCGCGCCGAGCGCCGACTCTCGCACCTCCCAGAGCTCCTTTTCGCGATCGGGATGATCGTAGAGCGCGACCAACGGGTCGGCGCGCGTGCGGTCGACGAGCGACAGCATCTCATCGGCGGCCGCGTCGGCCTCTTCAGTTCGCTCGCCGCCCATCTGCACGAGCAGGAAACCATCACCCTCGGGCAACAGGTCGAGCGCGGCCGGGTGCAGATGCTTCTTGCGCTGGAAGTCGACGAGGCGGCGGTCGATCGCTTCCAACGCAATCGGCGACGACGGCAAGATCGCCGGAACGGCCTCGGCGGCCGTGGCGATGTCGGGGAAGCCGAGGACGACGAGCGTGCGGGCGTGCACACGCGGCACGAGCTTCAACTCGGCATGCAGCACGGTCACGAGCGTGCTCTCGGAGCCGACGAGCGCCTGCGCGACGTGAAAGCCCTTTTCCGGAAGCAGCGAGTCGAGGTTGTAACCGGAAACGCGCCGCGGGATATCGGGATAGCGCCGCGGATCGCATCCGCGTATTGGTCGCGCAGCTCGCGCAACACACGGTAGATCTCAGCGTGACGTCCGCCGGCCGCGACAATCCTTGCGTACTCGTCGTCGGGCGTCTCGCCGACCCACATGCGTGTGCCGTCGTAGAGCAACACCTCGAGCCGTACGACATTGTCGACGGCCTTGCCGGCGCGCTGCGCGCTGGCGCCGCATGAATTGTTGCCGATCATGCCGCCGATCGTGCAGTGGTTGTGCGTCGCCGGCTCGGGACCGAATTCGATGTCGAACTTCGCGAGCTGGTCGTTGAGGTGGTCGAGCACGATGCCGGGCTCGACGATGCACGTCCGTCGCTCAGGATCGACGGAGACAAGGTTCCTGCAGTACTTCGACCAGTCGATGACAACGGCGGCGTTGGTGCATTCGCCGCCGAGACTCGTGCCGCCCCCTCGTGACAGGAGCGGCGCGGCATGACGCCGGCAGACCTCGATCGCGGCGACGGCCGCCTCGACGTCGTAGGGGACGACCACGCCGATCGGCACCTGCCGGTAGTTCGACGCATCGGTGGAATAGGCGGCTCGGCTCCCGCGGTCGAATCGCACCTCGCCCCGTACCGTCGCCTGAAGTCCGCGTTCGAGCGTCGTGGCGTCGACCTCGACCGCTCGAGGAGGACGGACGACCGGATCGGGCAGGCGGACGGCCGTCACGACAGCAGCTCGTTGATCTTGTCGCGCGCGACCGTGGCGATCGTCGCCGCCTTGTGCGGCTGGCCGCGCAGGAACGCTTCGGTGAAGTGCTTCGCCTGTTCGTATTTCACCTTGCCCGGCATCGGCGGTTCGTTCGGGTTCACGTCACAGTCGACGATGCCCGGACCGTCGTGGGCCAAGAGGGCGTCTACCGCGCCCGCGACATCGTCGGGCTTCGTCACCTTCGCACCGAACCCGCCGCATGCGAGCGCCCATGCGCCGAAGTCTGCGATGGGCTCCTTGTGGCGAACGGCGTACTCGGGATAGCCGAGGATCACTTGCTCCCAGAGGATCTGCCCGTACGAATTGTTGTTGTTGACGACGACCTTGATCGGCAGCTCGTTCCGCGCGGCGGTCAGGAACTCGGCCATCAGCATGGCGAAGCCGCCGTCGCCGACGAACGCGATGATCTGGCGGCCGGGGAAGGCGTGCTGCATCGCGATCGCGTACGGCAACCCCGGCGCCATCGTCGCGAGGTTGCCCGAGAGATAGAACCGCCGGTCACCACGGATCGTCCAGTGGCGAGCTGCCCACGTCGCGATGGTGCCCGAGTCGCAGGTCAGGATCGCGTCGTCGGTCGCGGCGGCGTCGATCGCGTGCATCAAGTATTGGGGTGCGATCGGGTCACGGCGCGCGTCTTCGAGGGCGCGCATGTCGTCGCGCCACCCATCCGTGATGTGTTGGTACTTCTCGAGGAACGACCGGTCACGGCTGTCATCGAGCAGCGGCAGCAGCTGCGACAGCGCGAGTCGCGCGTCCGCGACGACCGGGGCGTCGACGGGGAGCCGGAGCCCGACGAGGCTCGGATCGATGTCGATCTGTACGACGCTGACTTGGTCGGGACCCGGCAAATGCTTCGTGTACGGGAACGACGTGCCGACCATCAGCAGCGTCTCGCACTCTTCCATGAGCTCTTCGCTCGGTCGCGTGCCGAGGAGACCGAGCCCGCCGGTGGTCAGCGGATGGTCGTCGGGGACGACCGCTTTGCCGGGAAGGCTCTTCACGATCGGCGCACCGAGCCGGTCGGCTATCGCCAACACCTCGGCGCGCGCGTGCAACGCGCCCGCGCCGACCAACATCGCGATCTTGTTTCCCCGGTTCAGCACATCGGCAGCCCTCCGCAAGTCCGTTTCGTTCGGCTGCAACGGGTTCGCCGCAAAGAACTGCGACGTGGCCGGTGGATTCGCGGGTGCGACATGGCGGTAGGGGTCCTCATCTACCGGTGCGACCTGGATGTCGTTCGGGAACGTGAGATGACCGACCGTCCGCTTTGCGAGCGTGTCGCGGATGGCGATGTCGACCACGCCCGGCATTTGCTGCGGATTCGTCACCATGAGGTTGTACGACGCCACGTCAGCGAAGAGACGGTCGAGATGCACTTCCTGCTGGTAGCGCGTCCCGAGGACCGAGGTCTCCTGCATCCCGGTGAGTGCGAGCACCGGGACGTGGTCGAGTTTGGCGTCGTAGAGACCGTTGAGCAGATGGATCGCGCCCGGCCCCGATGTTGCGCAGCACACGCCCAGGCGGCCCGTCGCCTTGGCGTAACCCGTCGCCATGAACGCGGCCGCCTCCTCGTGGTGCACGAGCACGAACTCCAAGTCGGCCTGGGTCCGTCGAAACCCCTCCATGAGACCGTTGATGCCGTCACCCGGCAGCCCGAACACGGTGTCGACTCCCCATGCCACGAGACGACGAGCGAGGCTTTCTCCGACTGTTGTGTCCACCGGTTGCTCCCTTCGGCACCTCAAACTTCCCGCGTGCTCGTCCATACCCGTGACGTGCGCCCTTTGTGCATTCCTGCGCGACCTCAGCGGTCGTCGACCAGTCGCACGTCGAACCCGAGTGCGCCGGCAACGGCGGCCATTGCGACGTCGCGGAACTTGGCGCGGAACGCGAGCCACGACGCAACGCGACCGAGGCGGGCTCGATCGTCGAACGAGCCGTGCGCGCCGGCATCGCCGGGAAGCGGTGCGAACAGGTTGTTCGGACGGTCCTGCGCGACCTGTCGTTCGGTCATCTGCTGTTCCCACGCGCGTTCGGCGGTGATCTTCGTCATCAGCCACTGCGCGAAGCGGTTGCCGAGCACGGTCTTGACCGTCGGTGTCCCCAGTAGGACCTCTTGCCGCTTGCCATGCGCGGCGTGGACGATTGCGCGAGCCGCGGCTTCGGGTTGATAGATCGGCGGCACAGGTTGCGGATGCCGCGGAAGGTGCGTGCGACACCAGTCGAACTGCGGCGTGTTCACCGCAGGAAGATGCACCTCGGTGATACGCACGTGCTTTCGTTCGTGCGCGAGCTCCGCTCGCACGGATTCGGTGAAGCCCTGGATCGCATGCTTGGCACCGCAATAGGCGGACTGCAGCGGGATGCCCTGGTACGCGAGCGCCGACCCGACCTGCACGATGGTCCCGTGGTGGCGAGGCACCATGCGCATGAGCGCCGCTCTCGTGCCGTGCACGAAGCCGAGATATGTAACTTCCGTGACGCGGCGAAACTCGTCCGGTGTCATCGCGAGAAACGGCGAGAACACGGTCGACATGGCGTCGTTGACCCAGATGTCGATCGGTCCGAGTTCTTCCTCGACGCGGGATGCGGCGGCATCGATTGCAGCCGCATCGGCGACGTCGACGACGCACGTGCACGGGATACCGCCGTGTGCCTCGACGTCCTTTGCAGCTGCCGCGAGCCCGTCTTCCCCGCGTGCAAGCAAGCCAACGGCGCAGCCGAGCGTCGCGAACTCGATGGCCGTGGCGCGACCGACTCCGGCCGATGCTCCCGTGATAACGACGACTTCATTCATAGCGGCTTCCTTACGACGTCAATCAGTGCGGTACGGCTCGGCGTCGGCCCGTTTGAGCCGTAGACCGAGACCGGGACGAGACAGGTCGGGTACGAGCACGCCACCGGGCGCAGGCTCGAGGACGCCCTCGAACAACAGATGATCGGCGCGGACGTGATCGGCGAAGTACTCGACGTGGCGCAGGTTCTGGATCGCGCAGGCGGGATGCGCGTGTAGCGATGGTGCGCAGTGGCCGGACAGCTCGAGTCCGTGGCCGGCAGCGATCGCCGCCACGCGTAGCCACTCCGTGATGCCGGCGCAGCGGCTGACATCGGCCTGCAAGCAGTCGACCGCGTGCGCGGCACACATGCGTTGGAAGTAGGCGAGGTCGTAGCCGTACTCACCGGCCGCGACCTCGCTCGCCGTGCGAGCGCGGATCTCGGCGAGACCGGCCAGATCGTCTGACGAGACCGGTTCTTCGAACCAGGTGACGCCGAAGTCGCGCGACCATTCGTCCAGCCGGATCGCTTGCTTGGGGGTATAGGCGCCGTTGGCGTCGACGAAGAGCTCAGCGTCAGGGCCGATCGCGCGCCGCGCAAGCTCGATGCGGCGCATGTCCCCGGCGAGATCAGTGCCCCACGACGTGCCGATCTTCATCTTGACGCGCGGAATGCCGTTGTCGTGCACCCATGCACCGAGCTGCGCGGTGAGCTCGGGCGCGGTGAGTGACGTGAAGCCGCCGCTGCCGTAGATCGGAACCTCGTCACGAACCATTCCGAGGAGGCGGCACAGCGGCTGCTTGTGCAGCTGCGCTTTCAGGTCCCAGAGCGCGAGGTCGACCGCCGCGATCGCACACGACGTCACGCCGGGACGCCCGTGATTACGTATGGTTTTGACCATTGCATTCCAAGCGCCGGATGCGTCGAACGCGTCACGGCCGAGAATCACGGGTGTCAGAATGTCGTGTACGAAGCGAGCTGCGGCGCTACTGGCGTAGGTGTAACCGAGGCCCCTGATCCCACCGGCATGAGGCTCCACGACGACGACGGTGGTGTGGTCCCACGTCAGCGTGCCATCCGACTCCGGCTCCTCGAGCGGCACGCGGTAGGCCGCGATATCGACTCGGTCGATCTCCATCAGATCGGGGACGCAATCATCGACAAGAGGGCGTTCTCCTTTCGGGCTCGGTCGTTCTGCCTGTTGTGTGTCGTACCCGCGAGACGCGCCGCGGCAACGACCGTGCCGTGCTCGCACGTCACCGTCTGGTAACGGTGTCGTTGTCACCCGGCCACGAATCGACGCAAGACCGCGTTCGGGTACGACACCCGCGATGGGTGACGGGCTCGCGGTTGTGCCGGCCAGGCTTGTTGCCGGTCTGTCCGCATCAGATGGTCAGATCGCGACAGCACTCCTACGTCGTTGAAGCTGCGGGGTTACGCGCGTTTGCGACGTTCGATGAGTGCTTTCGCTCCAAGACATCACTCGACCAGCACGGCCGGAGCTCTGCCGCGTACTGCAATTGAAAGGCGAGCTTGACCTTGCGTCCGCCCCCGCAGCTCACAACCGTGTCAGCGACCTCGCGGTCGGTCCGAAGCGGGTGATCATCCTCGACCTGACCGAGCTCTCGTTTCTTGATGTGGCGGGTGCCCGTGCACTTACCTCCGCCCTGGGGCGGCTGCGCGGCGCCGGCCACATGGCCCTGATCACCGGAGCGCGGCCAAGCGTCGCTTTCGTTCTCGACTTCTTCGAGCGGAGCAGAACCGTGAAGATGCCTCCGGCGACACTGTCCGCGCTGCAGGGTGATATCGGCGATGGGGGATCGTGTCCGGATGTCTCCCCCCATGCGCCGGCACGTCTCCCGTACGCACTCGCGGCAAGCCAGGCTCGCATGCGCGTGATGTGGCTCGCCTATCGCGCTTCAGGCCACGCAACGAGACCGCCCGGGATACGCGACCGACGCATGTTCACACATCTCTGGAACAGCGAGCTGTGAGGTTCGTAACAAACTCGCTACAGCGTGGGAACGCGATCACATAGCAAGCGTGGCAGCGCCGGCGAGTGCGCAGCCGCGAATCGTTACCAGAGCGTCATCGAGGCGGGGGATGGGTGTTGCGTACGGTGGGGACACTAAGACTTGCCCCGGGCCCGCCGGGCGCCGACACCAGCGCCGATGACGAACAGCGAGTCGGCGCCGATACCGGTCTGAACGCGGAACGCGAGCCAGGATCGCACGGCGCCGGGCGGGCTGCGGGGCAAGGTGTCGCTTCCGCATGCAACGTTCCTGTGACGCGACCGCTCTGGCCGAACCGGCGCCCGTGGGTACCGCGCATGTGTGATCCGAATCATCAACGTCCTCATCGACAACGCGACGGCGGCAGGGTTTGACAACGGCGTAATCGAGCGGTGAATGCCAGGCTGATAGTCCGCAAAGTTGCGAGCAGTTTCCTGGTACTTCCCGCGGTCATTACTGCCGCGCTGCTGGCGCTCTCGGTGTCGGCGAATCGACTTGATCCGTACGCCCAGGGTGAGTGGACGCGGTGGGTTTTCCGCGGCAGCTTCGCCAATGCACGGGCGCTGCTGCAGTCGATCGCTGCGGGGGCTGTGACCCTGACCGGTCTGGTGTTCTCGATCACGATGCTCGTACTGCAGCTCGCGTCGGCCCAGTACTCGCCGCGTGTTCTCCATTCGTTTCTCGACGACCGTACGAGTCAAGTCACGCTTGGGTTGATGGTCGGGACCTTTGCCTACGCGCTCTCTTCGATACGCGTCATCGACGAGACATCAAGTACGCAGCCTGGGTTGTCTGTGTCGATCGCAGTCGTCCTCGCAATTGTCATGGTCGGGGCGTTCGTCTGGTACATCAATCACATCGCACATCGCATTCAGGCGACCTCGATCATTGCTCGCGTCGCCGCCGACACGGAGCACGAACTCGAGCTGCGGCGCGCCATCGACCCCGATGCGGACGCGATCGTCCCTGAGCTCGGCGGCGTGCTGCAAACCGTTTGTGCGCCGACCAGTGCCGTACTGCTCGCGGTCAACCGAAAACGACTCCTCGAGTGCGCCGGCCGAGCCGGTGCCGTCATTGTGCTGTGCGAGCCCGTGGGGGCCTTCATTCCACGCGGGGCTCCGTTGGTGAAGGTGCACCGGCAATGTGTCGACGAACAGTCCGTGCTCGACTCCCTTCGATTCGGTGCTGAGCGGACGCTGGTCGACGATCCGACATTCGGGTTCCGTCAGCTCGTCGACATCGCGCTCAGGTCACTCTCTCCCTCGATGAATGACCCGACGACAGCGGCGCAGGCGCTCGAGCGTCTTCACGCTCTCCTGCGGCTTGTGATCTCTCTTCCGGAGACCGAGCGGTACGTGGTGGACGAAAGGGGTGAGGTGCGGGTTTGCTTGATCGAAAGGCGGTTTTCTGACTACGTCGACCTGACGTTCGACGAGTTGCTGCAGTCGGCCGAGTCGTACGTGCAGGTCCGGGCGAAGCTGAGGAGCGTCCTCGACGACCTTGTTTGCATGACCCATGATGACGAGCGGCGCAGACTGTTGTTGGCGAAGCGCCTCGCGCTGCAGTGAGGAAGCGTCTTCGAGCGAAACGACGCCGGAGTTGCGTCGCCGCAATCGTGACCCGCCTGTTGCACGCGATCGGAGCGGCAGGTGGCGATGCCGGGTACTGCCGAGCCGATGCGATTGTGAAGGAGGTGTGGAACGGCGTGGCCGTCGCAGTCACCCGGCCTGGGCGCCGCTCGGTCGCGGCTATGCCGTGTCCTGACAATGGCGATCGTCGTGGCGGTCGGCGGGACTCTGGCGTGCGCGTGTGGCGGCAACGGCGAGTCTGGCAGGGACCGCGGCGCCCAACCGGCTCCGGGCGTCACAGCGTTTCTGAGTGGCCAACTCGACGACGTGCCGACGCTCGGTCGGATGAATGCCCTCGGGCCCGAACGCGTCGTGAACAGGGTGGCGACTCAGAGCTTCGCAGTTGTCGGGGAAACGCCGAAGGGCTCGATTCACATCTACGGAGATGTGCTCGAGCGAAGCGGATGGACGCTTCTTCGAGCGCCGCACCGCACGGGAACCCACGCGTGGCAAGGGGTATGGATGCGTCGGGGGCAGGAACTCCTCGTTTCCTCTACCAACGCACCCACGGTGTCTTCGGGCGATGAGCAGGCGACACAGCTCAGCCTGTCGTTGTACCCGGAGGGCGTCACCGCCTCGACTCTTGCGCCGCAGCGATGACGCGGAAGCGAATCGGCGGGTCGTGTCACTTGTCGGTTACGCGGGTCATCGCAATCGTCGTGAGTGCGGTGCTCTTGTTCGCCGCGTGCAGCGGTGCTGACGTGCGCGACGCCGCAGATTCCTCGGCGACGGCGACGGCGACGGCGACGGCGCCGGAGACCGGCGTGTTCGGCCGTATCCCGAGCATCGTCGACGACGTTGAGCCCGTTGTGGTCGCTGTGCTCACGGACAACGGCGAGGGGAGCGGCGTGGTATACCGCGCGGACGGCATCGTGGTAACGAACCATCACGTCATCGCCAGTGCGGATCGCGTCACCGTCGCATTCGCCGACGGCCGGCGGACGCCGGCGCATGTCCTCGCGAGCGATGAGTTGACCGATGTTGCGGTGTTGCGTGTCGACCGTCGTTCCCTGCCCGTTGCTCGCTTCGCGTCGGAGCTGCCGATGGTTGGTGAGCTCGCGGTGGCGATCGGGGACCCTCTTGGATTCGACAACAGCGCGACGGCCGGCATCGTGTCGGGTCTGCATCGTTCGATTCCCGGCTCGACGGCACAGTCGCTCGCGCTTGTGGACTTGATACAGACGGATGCGCCCATCTCGCCCGGGAACTCCGGTGGGGCGCTAGTCGGTGACGACGGACGCGTCCTGGGTCTCAACGTCGCGTTCATCCCGCCCCAAGCGAATGCAGTGTCGATCGGATTCGCAATACCGGCTGCCACTGTTGTCCGCGTCGCCGACGAGCTGCTTGCCGATGGGCGGGCGACGCACGTGTTCTTCGGCATTCGACCAGGAAGCGTCACGAAGCAGATCGCCGACCGGTTGGGGTTACCCACCGCGGATGGCGTGCTCGTGCTCGCCGTGGTGCCCGATGGACCGGCGGACCACGCGCGGATTCGTGGCGGCGACCTGATCACGCGCATCGGTGGAACGCGGGTGCCAACGGTGGAGGCATTTCTCGGCGAGCTTCGTCGTCACCGTGCGGGGGACGACGTACGAGTGACGGTACTGCGCAACGATCGGGAAGAGGTACTTTCCGCTCGTCTGAGCACGCGACCGCCGTAGCGCCGTCACGGTTCGGGAAAGACACGGCTACAGCTCTTCATCCAATGCGGGTGACTTGTGAAGAACCGAGAACGCACCGCGCGGCTCGAATACCAAGAGCCCGACCTCCGACAGGCTGGCGACCCCGTGCTCGCGGAGCGCACTGCGGAGATCTCCCGGCGTCAAGCGAGCCTGCCTCATCGCTGCCATGTCGACGTTGCCGTCGCGTACGAGCACTAACGGTGCCCTGGTGACGAGCCGCCGCACCGCCGGCACCCGGAACCTCGCCCAGCTCAAGAGGTTGTGCATGGCAAGGAGGGCAACCGTCGCGGTGACACCCTGGACGTACGACGGCGTCGCTGACGTCGCGGTGCGGCCGATGATGGTCCCGAGAGCAACGCCGACGGCGAAGTCATAAGCAGTCATCTGGCTGAGTGTGCGCCGCTCACCGACACGGAGACCAACGAGCACCGAGACATAAATCAAGGCGGCGCTCAAGGCGACGTAGCCAAGGGTTCGCCAAGCGCCGAGCAGCCACGAGAACATTGTCAGGAAGATCCCGTGAACAACATCGCGGCGCGACGAGCTCAAGCACATGGGCGGGATACCCGCGACTCAACACGCCCGATCGAATCACATCGCTCTGTAACGGATTCGTGTCAGAGGTGCTGGCGTTGAATCCTGACTCATCTGCACCCCGAGCTCCTCAGAATCGCGGGGGTCGGCGCAGCGTTGCGATCGCGCTCCAAAGTCCGAAGAACGCCACCGCGGCGCCCGTCCAGACACCATTCCACATCAGCGTCGTCACGTGAGCGATCGCGGAGTAGTCGAGAACGAACTGCGAGGCGACAAGCCACACTCCAAACATCACGTTGATGACACTGAGAGGAGTGGTCGTGAGCGGCCGCAGACAGCGGTTGGCGGCGAGCGTGATCACACCGATGCCAACTACCAGATGGTTGACGTCCACCGACACATGCGATGCGTATCCAAGAACCCACGGACTCGCGATGATCCAGACGCCAACTACTAGGTTTGCGCCGCTCGCGACGTAGGTGTGCCTCGTCCGTAGCGCAAACTCGCGACGGTCATGTTCGGTCGGCCGGTTAGCCGGCAAGTACATTCGCTCCGCCTCCGACTGGTGCTCGCCGTGGTACCCATGGAGCGGTGCGATCGCGGGCGCGGTCGTCAGACTGTGACCGCATCGTGACGTTGCCCTCGCCCGGTGAGGACGCCGCAAGCACGCGCTCCCAGAGACGGGCGGCTGCACGTCACAGATCGGCAACGGTTGGTCAGGTCCCGGTTGCGTGGTTCCCGGAACGGGGTCCCGTCGTCTTGCTCGGGGTATCGCGAGGAGGTACGCCGATCAAAGGAGAAGGCGATGGTCGCAAGCGACCTTGCAACGTCAGGGCAACAACAAAACAGGTCAGCGGGCGGAGCGGAGAAGCCGAACGTGCAGGAGCGAAGAGAGTATGCAGGAACGGGGATTGTGAGCGGCCTGGTCGTCGGTCTGATCCTCGCGAGCGCCGCCGTGATATTCGTCGCACAGAATGGCGAGCGGGTCGGAGTCGAGTGGCTGTGGACCGACTTTCGCGTGAGCCTGGCCGTCATCGTTCTCGGCGCAATCCTTCTTGGGATCGTTGCGGACGAAGCGATCGGCATTGTCTGGCGTCGCATACGCCGGCGGCGTCTCGCCGAGCGCGCAGAGCTTGCGTCACTCAGGCACCGTGTGGATGGGGGCCACGGAGCTGCAGAGCCCGCGAGCTGACGGCGACTTCGGCGAATGCCACTGTCCTGGGGCTCAGATCGCGACGGCGTTCCGCGCGATCGCGACGGCCGTTGCGATATGCGAGAGATGCGTCAAAGCCTGGGGAAAATTGCCGAGCAGCTCTTTCCGTTCAGGGTCGTACTCTTCCGAGAAGATGCCGAGGTCGTTTGCGGTCGACGCCGCGCGTTCGAAGACGGTGAGGGCGTCATCGACTCGTCCCATGTGCGCGTAGCACTCGGCGAGCCAGAACGAACAAGCGACGAACGCTCCCTCCCCGCCTTCGATCCCGTCGTCCCCCTCGTATCGACGGAGCAAGCCATCAATGTCGAGTTGCGCGACGATCGCGTCTGTCGTACGGACCATGCGCTCATCGTCGTAGGCAACGAAGGAGAATGCAGGAAGGAGCAACAGTGCACTGTCGAGCTCGTGGCCGCCGAACGTTCTCACGAAGATGCCCCGTTCCGTGTCATAGCCCTCGCGCTCGATCGCTTGCCGGATCGCGTCGCGGGCTTGCGCCCACTCGTCGAGTGGTGCCTGCCGCAGCGATGATTGTGCGATGCGGATGCCGCGGTCCACGGCAACCCAGCAGAGCGCCTTCGAATGCACGAAGTGTTGGGGTTCCCCTCGCACCTCCCAGATGCCGCGGTCAGGTTCTTGCCATTCCGACGCGGCACGGTCGACGATGCTGAGCAGGAAGCGCCAATAGTCGTCGTCGGGTGAGTGACCCCGCTCGTGCCAGCGCCACGCGAGGTCGAGCATGTAGCCGTAGACGTCGAGTTGGCGCTGACCCGCAGCTCTGTTGCCGATGCGTACGGGCGATGACTTCCGCCAGCCTTCGAGCTCATCGAGCGTCAGCTCGGGAACACGGCGTTCGCCACCGACGCCGTAGAGCACGCGCAGCGAGTCTACGTTCCCGGCTGCGCTGCGCTCAACGAACCTTCGGAATTCTCCCGCTTGCTGATCGAACCCGAGTTCGGTGAGTGATCTCACAGTGAACTGCGAATCACGGATCCAGCTGTAGCGGTAGTCCCAGTTGCGCGAGCCGCCCACGTCCTCGGGCAGTGACGTGGTCGCGGCGGCCGCGATCGCGCCCGTGGGGATGTGTGTAAGGCCCAGCAGAATGATTGCGGACCGTGTGACGGCTGCGTCATCGATGTGTGTTCGGGCGCGTGGTGCTGCGTATTGCTGCCACCATGCGCAGGTGCGCTCGAGCGCCGTGTCGAGTTCTGCCGGTGTGGGTGCCGGTGGAAGTGCATCGAGCGCTTCGGGCGGGAACCAGCGCAGCGAGAACCGAACGCGCTCGCCGTCGCGCACTGTGAACGTCGTCACGAGGTCATGGTTTTCACGAAGGAGTTCCGCGTCGGAGACGATCACGAGCGCGTCGTTCCCACCGATCGCGCTCCACTCGTACTCCCCGAGCCGCCGCAACCACGGTTCCACGTCGCCATAGTCAAAGCGTGGTGCGACTTGCGCCCCAAACGCGACGTCTCCACGTATTCCCTCCACGATGCGCAGTAGCTCGCTGCGCGGTGTTCGGGCATCCTCGCCAACTGTCAGGCAGTCGATGACGCGCGCAACGCCACCGCCGACGTGGAATGTTGTGGCGACGACCAATGTGGAGTCGAGGTATTCACGAGAACAGTCGACGTGTTCAGCAGTGGGCGCGATGCGGCAGAATCCCCCGCGTTCCCAGTCGAGTAGCCGGCCGAATGTGCTGCCGCTGTCGATGCGCGGCATGCAACACCAGTCGACGGAGGCGTCCTTCGATACGAGTGCCGCGGCGGCGTGATCGCTCAGGAAGGCGTACTCGGCGATCGGGGGGTAGTTCACGCCCGCGTCCTCGACGGCAGGTACGCGCCCGGGTGCGTGCAACATCGACGCCCGCTCCTGGGTGTCTCCGCACGCCAGTGCGGGTGCACCTCAAGCGCGCTGGCCATAAAGCATCGACCGCAAGAATGCCCTACGTGCACTTGCCTCACACAAATGAACGATCTCGTCACGTTCGTAGAACGTTGCGAGAGAATCGCGCGTGTGCTTGAGCCCGAAAAGCGTGTCGCGGGCGCGAGGTCGACGTCGACACGCTCACCACAACCTGGGCACTCAATGGTCGTCAACATCGTTAGTGCTGCCGCATTCGAGGCTAGAGACTGTGGTAGCTGATCGGCTCAGCGAAAACGTAACGGTTTGGTAACTCTGACCTCAGTCGAGCGGCACCGAGGTCACGGTGTAAACCGCGTGGCGCAGATTTCGAAGCGACCGCGCCGGCGCCGCCAACCGAATCGCTGCAGCCCGGATACCAGCCCCGTGTGGGCGAATCGCGACTCGCTGCTTTCGCGCTCCGACACTGTCGAGTTCGCACGGCAGCTCCGTCTGACCTTTGATGTCGCGGCGGCGCAGCGCAAACCGATTGACCACGACTGTATGTTTCGCCATCCGGCGCTCTTCGTCGAGCACGTCGAGCGCCTCGATCTTCGCGTGCTGCATGCGACCGCGTGAAGCGTGCGGTCGCCGTCGAGGATCGTGGGTAACACCGTCGATGCTCGCTCGGGAAGAAGCAGGAGGTCACCATGAAGACGAAGGAGCTGTCGGCTGGCGCAGAACGCCAGTTCGTCATGGTGTGCGAGAAGGGCGACGATCCCGTCGAAGAACTCAGAGCATTTGCACGGCATCACTCCGTGGCGTCGGCGAGCTTCACGGCGATTGGCGCCTTCAGCAAGGTGACGCTGGGCTACTTCGATCCCGCGGTTATGGACTACCGGCACAATCGCGTTGACGAACAGGTCGAAGTGCTGTCGCTCATCGGAGATATCGCGTCGAACGACGGCGAACCACAGGTCCACGCCCACGTCGTCGTAGGTCGAAGTGACGCGACAACCCGCGGTGGGCATCTCCTCTCGGGAAGCGTCTGGCCGACGCTGGAGGTCGTGCTCACCGAGACACCGACGCCGCTCCGGAGGCGAAGCGATGCCGAAACCGGTCTGGCGTTGATAGATCCACACGCGTAGCACGACGCTCACCGGAGGGAACCGACAACCAGGAGCGTTGGCGCCTCGATCGCCGTGAGTCGTCGAGCAAGAGCGCGACGCTCAGGCACTCTGCGAGATGTTGATTGCGCGACGGGACCGTTACGCCGCTTACATCGCGTCGTTACGATCGCTCCCGAAGCTGAGCAAGTGCTTTCGCAGCAGTGCATCACCCATTCCCCGAGGTCGCACCACTTGTGCCTACGACTGAAGGGCGAGCTCGATCTCGCGACCACACCCGCGATCTGCGGCCGCGTGAGTCAGGTCGCGCAGGACCCGAAGCGAGTGGTGATCCTCGATCTCGCAGAACTCTCGTTCGTGGATATTGCTGGGGCCCGCGCATTGAGGGTCGCGATCCGCGACCTCCGCGCCGCGGGTCACATACTCGCGATCGTGGGAGCGCGGCGGAACGTCGCTTTCGTTCTCGACTTCGTCGGGCCGTCGTAACGACGGATTTCGTCGGCGTCGGGTGTACGCGCACGGATCTGCGCCACGGTCGCATCGAACCAGATCCGCGATCGTGCTGTGAGCGCGAGTGCCGATGACAACGATCGAGGCATTGCGGCGCTGCGCGACGCGAACCCGTTCGGGCGCAGGGTCGCCTCCCACCAGCTGCGTCGAGTCTGGGACTCCGTTCTTTCGCAGCGGCTCACGCATCACACGTCTGGGCCAGATCGTGCGGGGCAACCGATCCCCCGGCCGTCACAAAGAGGCGTGCACGAACGATCGACGCCCTCAATGAGGCGCCACCATGCGTGGCTTCGGGCAAGGCGGTCACCGCGGGCGGTGTGGACGTGCGAAGATGGTTTTGTTCGTGAAGCCGTTCCACGCTGGCTCCGATACGTCGAGCTTTCGGCGCATGCGGGCAGGCACCGCACACCGGATGATGCAACAACTGCTGTTGATCGAAGACGAGGCCGCCGTTCGAACGATGCTTCGCCTGCTCTTCGAAGACGAGGGGTTTGCCGTCGCGGAGGCGTCTACGGGCGAGGAGGGGCTGCACGTCTTCGACACGACGCGCCCGGACCTTGTCCTTCTCGACCTGCGCTTACCCGGGATTCACGGCTTCGAGGTGCTGCGCACGCTTCGCAAACAGAGCGACATCCCGATCGTGGTCGTCAGCGCTCAGGTCGATAGTCACGACATCGTCGCAGCTCTCGAGTCGGGTGCGGACGACTACGTGACGAAGCCCTTCGGTTCGAAGGAGTTGATCGCGCGGGTACGCGCGACGTTGCGGCGAACCAGCGCGACGAGCACGAGCGACGCCGACGTGCTCATGTTCGACGCACTCGAGTTGCGGCCGCGAGAGGGCATTGTGCGCAAGGCCGGCACGGACCTGAAGGTCACGAAGACCGAGTTCCGGCTGCTCTGCGAGTTCGCGCGTCATGCCGGCCAGGTGCTGTCGCGAGACCAGCTCCTCGAGAGCGTGTGGGGGTTCGATTACCTCGGAGACAGCCGACTCGTCGACGCGCACATCAGGCGATTGCGAACGAAGATCGAGGATGATCCCGCCCATCCGTCGCTGTTGGTGACCGTACGTGGGTTGGGCTATCGGTTCAAGCACGAGAGCGACAGTTCAACGTCGAGACGCAAACGATGAGAATGGGTCTGCGCGTCCGCGGTGCGATCGCCTTCGCCTTGCTCGCGTTTCTCGTATCGGTCGCGCTTGCCACGCTGACGTATCAGATTGCACGAGCATATCTTCTCGACCAGCGGCAAGCATTGGTTGTCCGACAAGCGGGCTTGAACGCCCGCGCGGTAAACGCACTACTCGGCACACCAGATGTCGATCTCTCCGCCGTGCTCGCGAGTCTTCCCACGACGAGCGGGAGTCACGGTCTTGCGCGCGTCGGGGACGAGTGGTTCTCCAGTTCGCTGCCGGCTGACGGCGAAGGTATTCCGCAAGATGTGGTCGAGGAGACCAGCAACGGTCGGGCGGTGCAAAAGCGGGTCAGCGTCAACGGCACGCCCACAATGGTCGTCGGCATACCTCTCACGCGCACGTCGATGTCGTATTTCGAAGTCGCGCCGCTGGGCGAGTTGCAACGCACACTGTCTGTTCTTGCCTGGTCGTTGACGGCGGCCGCCGCGTGCACGGTCATCCTGGGCGCGTTGCTCGGGCTCTACGCAAGCCGTCGCGTCCTACGTCCGTTGCGCGAGTTCTCGTATGCCGCCGAGCGGGTTGGCAGCGGTCGGCTCGATACGCGGCTGCGCGTTGCGGGTGATCCGGACCTCGCGGCATTCGGCGCGGCGTTCAATGACATGGCCGAAGCACTCCAGCAGCGAACCGAGCGCGACCGCGCGCTTTGCGTCCGACGTAAGTCATGAATTCCGAAACCCACTGACAGCGCTCAGCGCGGCGGTCGACGTCCTGGATGCGCGCGCGGACGATCGGGCCCGTCCTGCAGTCGATGTTGTGCGAGCGCAGGTGACGCACTTCCGTGGGCTGGTGCTCGATCTTCTCGAGCTTTCGCGCGTCGGCTCCGAGCGCGCAGAGCTCCGGCTCGTCGACGTCGACCCCAGGCAGTATGTTGCCGCGACGGTCGAGCAGATCGCAGGACCCGACATACCCGTGACCGTCGATTCCGAGGTCCCCGCCACGATGCGGCTCGACAAACGGCGTATCGAGCGCGTCCTCGCCAATCTCCTCGACAATGCACAACGGCACGGCGGTGGTGCGACCGCGGTGCAGATAAGTTTCTGCGGCGACGCCTTGCAGATCGCGGTCGAGGATGCGGGACCGGGTGTTCCCGAAGCCGAACGCGACTTGATATTCGATCGCTTCCACCGGGGCTCTCGGCAACAGGATGCATCACTTGGGTCGGGACTCGGGCTCGCCATCGTTGCCGAACACTGCCGCGCGCACGGAGGTGCCGCACACGTCGAGGACAGACCGCGGGGCGGTGGGCGCTTCGTCGCACTCTTCCGCGACGCCGGCGGAACATGAAGAGAGGGGCGCGGTACCTCATCGCCGCTGTGGCACTCGCATGCGCGCTCGTGGGCTGCGGCGTCCCCGCTGACAGTTCACCGCGCACCATCGCGGACAACGACCTTCCGGCGGCACTGCGGCCGGACGGCGCGACCACAACCACGACCCAGGCGGTCGCACAGGACGTCGTCGACGTGTACTTCATCCGCGGCAAGAGGCTCGTCCGTGAGCTCGATGCCGTGCCGGCGCCTGCAACCTTGCGCGCGGTGCTCGGCCTCCTCCAACGAGGGCCGACCGAGCCGCAAGCCAACGCCGCCGACCGCTCGGCGCTCGCCGGTGTCGACCTGATCCGGCGCGCGGAAGTGTCGGGGTCGACCGCGTCGATCGATTTGGATGCGGCCTTCGCGGACACTCCCTCGACGGACCAGATCCTGGCGCTTGGTCAGCTGGTGCTCACTGCGACCGCGATGTCACAGATCAGGAGCGTCCGCCTCACGGTCGACGGCGAGCCGACACAGGTGCCCCGCGGAGATGGTTCGCTCACGAGGAGGCCGCTCACGGCCCGGGATTACCGCTCCCTGCTCGTACGCTGAACGCCGCCGACACGTCTCGCGCGCAGCGCGTTCAAAAAGTCGCGAAACCACAACGTTCCCGGCGCGTATTTGTTGCCGGGCCTCACGATGATCGTTGTATGCGGCTTTCCTTGGAGCGCGGTGTCGATGCTCCGCTCGCGCACGTTCGCTATGTGCTCGGCGCCCTCGAGGAGTATCCGGCATGGAATTCTCTCGCGCGTCGATCCCCGCGGGGGCTGCGCTGGGAAATGCCTCTCGTCAGTGGCGGGGCAGTGTCGCTCGACGCGTCGGTCGCCATTCGCCCGGACGGGATAATGCTCATGCTGCGCCGGCCGCTGCTGCGGATTGGGCACCGCGTCGTCGCGACATCGGCGGGCGCGAGCCACACGGATGTACGCATCGAGACCTCGGTGCAAGGACCGCGCGCACTGCTCGCAACCCGGCTCGCGATCGCTGAGAGTCTTCGCTGCTTCTGTGGCGATCTTGCACAACGTGCCCGTTGGCTCCCGCGAGCGCCCGACACAAGATTCGTTCCGCCGTACGTGCGATCGACTTCGCCGTCCATGGAGCGGACAGCCTCCCTCGAGCAACTGCATCCTTTGTCTCGAGAGCTCGAGGGAGGCATTCTCGCGATCGACAGCGGCGGGTGCTGGTGTCTGATCGACATTCCCCGCCGCCGGTTTGTCCGGGCCGAGCCCGGTTCCGACGTTTCTCGGCTCGCCGCGTTCGGGAATTGGACGGCGTTCGATGACATTCACTGCGACGGGCACGACGTCGTGATCGTGCCGTGCGGAGGCGCGCCCCGCCTTCGCATCCGAGCACACGTAGACGCCTCGCATGACGGCGGGATGCTCCTGGTCGCCGACTGACTCCGCGTGTTCGTAATCGAGCCACACGCGGGGAACAGTGTTGGGCGCGGCAAGGGAATCGCCGTCGCGAGGATCTGAGGCGTGCATTGTTGGTCTCCCCGCATATCGATGCGTGTTGGCAGACCTCCGACGGCTCTTCCCGGCCCCGGGAACAGGGTGTTACAGAGGTGTGACATTCACGGTGCGGCGCGGCGTGCTGTTCTTGGGAACGCTCAGAGCGTCAAGCAGATGAGGGTCGACGAGTGAGCCGTACACGGCAGCCACAACACGCTGGGGCCGTCCCCCGCGGGCAGCGTTCTGTACGCGAGTCAGTCAGTGAGTGGGGAACGAGTACGCGCAGCTCACGCATTGTCAACGCGCTGAACGTTGGGCTCGGCCTTTGGGTGATCAGCTCGCCGTGGGCACTTGGATATGGAGAGCATGTTCGCGTAGACGTGCATCACCTCGTCACCGGCGCGGGCGTGGTCGTCCTCGCCCTGAACAGTTTGGTACGGCCCCGAGTGTCCGCACCCTGGAGCGTCGGAACGCTGTTTCTTGCCGCCTGGCTCGCGCTGTCGCAGTACGTCCTCGACTACTCGACCATCGCCGATACCGAGATCCTGGTCTTGAACAATCTTCTGACGAGCGCCGCAATCACCGTGTGCGCGCTGTGGAGTATCAAGGCAACCGGGAGAGGCCGGCGTCCCGGCGTGACATCCCAGTCGTGACGAGGCTGTGACAAAACCGCGCTGACCGACGTGGAATGTTGTGGCACGATCGACGCGGCGTGGCCGGGCGCGGACCACCGTGAGGACGTCGAGCGTCGGTCCGACCCCCGCTTGGACGCAGGTGTCCTCGCGGTGGTCCCACTTCTCCGACGAGCAAAGATGCGATGCATGGCTGCTCAGTATGATGAAAACGGCCGGTACCAGCATCTCTCGGCTGACCGCTGGAGGTCAGAGGATCCGTGATACATCGGGTGCTGATCGTTGAAGACGACGCGTCGGTGCGCGAATCCACGACGCTCTTGCTCGAACGGGCGGGGATGGACGTCCGAGCGACGGAGAACGGCGAGGCTGCCCTGAACGCTATTGACCACGGAGCCTTCGACGTCGTCATTCTCGACCTTATGCTCCCGGGCATCGACGGCTTCGAGGTCTGCCGGCGACTCCGGCAACGCTCCGCCGTTCCCGTCGTCATGGTTACCGCACGTTCTGATGTGCAGGACGTGGTCGCCGGTCTCGAGCTCGGAGCCGACGACTACATCGTGAAGCCGTTCGACGGTCAGGAACTGCTTGCGCGCGTGCGTGCCGCGGTGCGGCGCGTGCAGACGGATCCCTCTGCACCGAAGCTTCGCTTCGGGGAACTGCTGATCGATCCCGGAGCGTTCCGCGCCGAACTGGCCGGCGAGACACTGGATCTCACCGCGATGGAGTTCCGGCTCCTCGTCGAGCTCGGTCGACACGCCGGAAAGGTATTGACCAGAGAGCTCCTGCTCGACCGCGTCTGGGGGTACGACTACCTCGGCGACTCGAGGTTGGTGGACATGGCGGTCAAGCGTCTGCGTGCCAAGTTGGGTGACGAGGCGCATGACCCGCGGTTCATCGCGACCGTACGAGGTATCGGCTACCGCTTCGACTACCCGGACATCTGATGACCGCCGGGCTCCTCTCCCCGCGTCGCTTTCGGCGCCGCCTCACAATTGTGTTCATTCTCGTGGCCGGCGTCTCAGCCGGCTTCCTCGCAGTCACGAGCTATTTCGTCATCCACGAGTATCGGTACCGCACGTTCGCTGATCAGGCAACGAACCAAGTGCAACTCGCGCTTCTGGGACTGCCAGACACGGTTGATGCCTCGCGTGTGGAAGCCGCACTCTCCGCGTACCAAGAGCGAGGCGGTTTCGAGACGGTCGCTGTGGCCGAGGGGACGGTTTACTCGTCGGCCCGTACGCTCGGCGTCGATGCCGTGCCCCGATCGCTGCGGACGCAGCTGACGGCAGAAACTCCGCCGGCACGCACGACGGTTGCCGGCACGCCGTATCTCGTGGTCGCCCGCCCGAGCGAAGACGGACGCACGTCCCTCTACTTCTTTTTCCCGCTCACCGACATTCGCGACAGCGTCGATCAATTCCGCAACGTCTTGGCGCTCTGTTGGCTCGCGACTGTTGTCGTCGCAGCCGCATTCGGCACCGTGATCGCCCGGCGCGCACTCCGGCCGGTACGAACCGCAGCCGAAGCGTCGCGCGCGACGGCGAGCCGGTTGGTGGGCGAAGTGCCGGCGCGCAGCGACGACGAGTTCGACCAGTGGGCTGAATCGTTCAACGACGTGGTGAGGGCGCTCGAGGCGAAGATCATCGAACTCTCGGAGGCCGCCGAGCGCGAGCGTCGTTTCACCTCCGATGTTGCGCACGAGCTGCGCACGCCGCTCACCGCGCTCGGTGTCGGCCGCGTCGCTCCTCCGGGATCATCTCGATCAGCTGCCCGCGCATACCCGTCGACCCGCCGAGCTGCTGGTCGGCGACGTTGGGCGCCTCCATTCCCTCGTGCTCGAGCTTCTCGAGCTCGCCCGGCTCGATGCAGGCGCTGAGCCCGTGCACCTGGAACCGCTTCACCTGCAGTCGGCGCTCGACGCGGCGCTGCAGCCGTGGGCGACCTCGCCCCAACTGACACGCGAGATCGATCCGACGCTCTTTGTGCGCACAGATCGATCGCGCTTCAAGCGTGTCGTTGCGAACCTCATCGAGAATGCGATGCGACACGGTGGGGGAGAGGTCACCGTGCGGGCCGCTCGACGCGACAATCATGCGCGCATCGAGATCATCGACGCGGGCCCTGGTGTCGCGGCCGCCGAAGCCGATCGAGTCTTCGAACGGTTCTACAAGGTCGATCTCGGTCGGTCGAAACAGGGCTCGGGTCTCGGGCTCACGATCGCATACGAGCAGGCACGTGCGCTCGACGGTTCCCTCCATCTCGCAAATCCCGGTGAGCCCGGGGCGTGCTTTGTGTTCTCGCTCCCGCTTGCCGAAGCACTACCCGACGACACCGCGACGTCTGCACCCAGGGGATTCGTCTCGACCTGAATCGGCAGCGATCGTGACGCGGGCGTGACAGTGCCGTTTCGCTCCCGTGAGAATGGAGGGGAATACCCTCGGCATGCGCACACCAATGGATGAAAATCTCGCCGTCGGGGCGGCAGGGAAACGGGTCGCGTCGTATCGGGATGTCAACGGTGCGATGCTGGCCCTGCGCCAGCTCGCCGAACAAGGCTTTCCCCTGGAGCACGTGACGGTCCGTCCTGCCGAACTGCACGCGATGCCAGACGCGCTGCTCGATCCGGCTGACGCCCCGAGCCGATCCCGCGCGGTGGCGGCCGGCGTCCTTGCCGGGCTGGGCGTGATGCTTGGCCTGGTCTGGGCGATTGCCGGGTGGATCCTGCCACTGGTCATCGCCGTCGTGACCGGCATCTTCACCGCGGCCGCGTGGCTCGGCGTCGAGCGCGCGTATCTTGGGATACTTCGCAGACGAACGAATCGCGCGCGTCAACTCATCGAGGCTGAGCGCTTCGACGTCATGTGCACCCTCGGAGCAACCCGCGCGAACCATCTCCTGGCCCAGTGGTGGAACCCCGGCGCCCCGCCGGCGCGCGTCAGGGGGTCGTAGAACAATCGACGCCAAGATCACGCGGCGAGCGGGCGCGCCGCGGGCGCTCAAGTATTCGAGGACGTGTTGCACAACGAAGAGCCCTGCCCGACAGCTGAGGCGACGCGCTTCACAGATCGCGAACGCATGTCACCGACTGCAAAGACCCCGGGCACGCACGTCTCGTAGGGATGCGGAGGCCGGCCCAGCTTCCAGTGCACAACACTTGCGTCGCGGTCGGTGCGCACAAAGCCCCAGTTATCACGTTCGATCGCGTCCGGAAGCCACTCGGTGTTCGGAAGGGCGCCGATCATGATGAAGAGTCCGGCAGCATCCACTTCCTCTCTTCGACCAGACACCATGTCGCGGAGCGTCAGACGCTCGAGCCGAGTGTTGCCACCGCCTCCGACGACTTCAGTTGTCAGCCGGACGTCGACGTTGCTCGCGCCCTCGATTTCGTCTCGTAGGTAGTACGACATGCTCTCCGCAAGCGATGATCCCCGCACGAGCAGCGTCACACGACGGGCGTCTCGGGCGAGCTGCATCGCCGCTTGGCTGGCCGAATTGCCGCCGCCGACGACGTAGCAGTCTTTCCCCGCCAGCGCCCGGCCTTCTACGGCGGACGCGACATAGAACACGCCCGTGCCATTCAGTGCTTCGAGCGTCTATGCCGAGTCGGCGATACGACACGCCGGTCGCCAGGACCACTGCCGGCGCGCGCGCTTCGGTCCCGTCGGTGAGTATCACCGCATGGCGCTCGTCGCCGAGAACCAGTCTCACGACCTCGCACATCATGAGGAAGCGGGCGCTGAACACCCATGCCTGCTGGTACGTGTGCTGGCCCAATTCGCCGCCGCTGATACCGCGCGGGAAGCCCGGATAGTTGCGAATGCGCGAGCTCGCGCCGGCTTGACCGCCGATGGCTTCGCGCTCCACTACGAGGGTCTGCAGTCCTTCCGAAGCTGCGTGCACCGCGGCAGCCAGCCCGGCCGGACCGGCGCCTACGATGATCACATCGAAGTCGCGGCGGCGACCAAGCTTCGTCCGCGCACCGTAGGCCTGGGCGACGTCCACGGGAGACGGATCGACCAGTTTGATGCCACTGCGCATCGTCACGAGCGGGCCCCGCTGTCCGTCGTATCCCGCATCAGCGAGCAGTGCGCGGCCTTCGGATGATTCCGCCGCGATGAACGCATGACGGATCCCGTTGCGCGTCAGTCCGGTGGTGATGGCATGCGTGCGTGCCGACATCGGTTGGCCCACCACGACCACGTCGTTGGTCCTTGAGGGAGCCGTACGCGACCACTCGTAGAGGAAGTCGGTGATCGTGCGGTGGAAGTATTCGTCGGGTGCGCTCGACGGTTTGAGGACGTAGTAGTCAATGGTG
The DNA here is from genome assembly GCA_963837155.1 of uncultured Actinomycetes bacterium. Lineage (GTDB taxonomy): Bacteria > Actinomycetota > Acidimicrobiia > IMCC26256 > PALSA-610 > DASQHW01. The sequence continues at coordinate 1,777,865 of CAWIMB010000002.1, forward strand.
CCGATCGCGATCGCGTGGAGAATCGCCTGTGCAGTGTTGCGGTCTCCCCAGGCACCCCAATCGACCAACAAGCCGCGTTTGGCGTACGGGTCGAGTTCGCGAACGTGGGCGAGCAGCTCGCTGCCGGTCATGTTCGCCATCCACTGATTGGCGAGCACGACTGCGAGCTGCTCACCGCGCTCGCGGGCCGCCCGAATTGCGTGCACCGCGTCCCCCGCGCCGCGCACGCACGCCACGCGATAGTGCGCGTCGTACCGTCTTCGCAGCTCTCGCTCGATGCGTTCGAGCTCGGATGCATCGTCGCCGACGGCGATCAGTAGCGGACGCACTGCAAAGGCATGAAATTCGCTGCCGTCAACCACGACTGACCAGCCACAACATCGCGCCGGTTGCGATCCCGAGCGTGCCATGACCGACGACGCCTCGCAGATGACTCTCGACCGGATAGTCACCGATCGCTGACACTGCGGTGCCCTCATCGACCAATACGAACGCGAGAGCGCCGACAACGGGCCCCGCGAGCATTGGCCGCATTCCCCGGCGAACCAGCACCGCGGTCAGTACGCCATAGCCGACGCCCAGCGCTCGGTGCGCGGTGACGCCGACGCACGCTTCTCGAAGCCCCGGGCTCATCTCGCCGGCACGACTTCGCCGGCGTCGACGCCTAGCCGAATCATCGGCACTGGCCGCGCAGCACCGGGCTGCCCGGAGAAACGCCGAACCAACACGACGGTACGGGACCGGTCCATGACAACTCCCTTCTCGTTGCCCCACACGAGTATCCGCGCGTCGAACGTTCGGTGGTTCGCACCGATCGGATTGTGACCAAGTCGTGACCGGCGTCTTCGCGAGCCGAGGCGTCACCGGTCCGTGAGCATCAACAGCTGTGTGTGCGAGCCGGCGTACTGCGACGCAGCTGTTTCCGCACCGTTACGCCGCGGCCACAACCGACGGGCACAACGACTGTGACCGAACGGAGGTTCGTGATGGCAGCCTTCTCGGCGCAGACAAATGTGAGCGCTCCAGCCCGCCGGGTACTGGCGGTGTATCCGACCTACCTCGCCGCGCTCGCGGCGATCGACGAACTCGCCTCCGAGGGGTATCCCGTCGACCATCTCGAGCTGCGGGCCGACGGAATGCGCTATGTCGAGGACACGCGGGTCGGCTCACTCTCCATACGCAGTGCGTTGCGTTCGGCTACCGAGGCGGCTTTCGTCGCGGCCGTGCTTGGCTTCTGCATCGGATGGCTGGATTGGGCCAGTCCACTCGTCTCTGCGTTTGCACTCGCGCTGTACGGCTTCGCGCTGGGAGCCGTTGTGGGTCTGCTCGTGCACACCATCCTGACGGGACGACTGGAACCGGCCACGCGCGTCGAGGCTGGCTGGTACGAGATCGTAGGAACCGGCGACGACGAGCCCGCGCAGCGGCTACTCCACAAGCCGGATGCCGCGGGACTCTTCCCAAACGTTCGGTGACGTTCCGCTGCTCTATACCGTGGTCGTGGCCCGGTTTCGGCCGGCGAGGTTGCTCTTGTACAGCGCGACGTCGGCTCGCGTCACAAGGTCATCGACAGTCTCTCCATCAATGAGGACGTTCGTGCCGCCGACCGAGACCGAGACGTCGAGGGGCCGGCGGGCGTTGCGAAGGGTTCGATGAAGATTTCATCGCGGATGGGTTCTGCGACACGGTGGATACCCCGCCGCAGTCCGCCGACGAGAACCACGATGAACTCATCACCTCCATACCTGCCGAGCAGATCTCCCTTTCGGAGCGCGGAGCCGGATTCGTCGCGCCACCTCGATGAGGACCTCGTCCCCGACGACATGTCCGCGTGGGACGCGAGCATCTCGGTGTTCGTCAACGCGACGGCAGCGCGCGCGTAGCGCTGAAATCCATACCGAAAGCTGTATGTATCGGCGAACACCGTGCCGACACACACGAAGGCGGTCTACCGCAAGCTCGGGCGTGAGCTCGCGTCGCGATGCGGTCGTCGAAGCGCGCCGCCTCGGGATCCGCTGACGGGCTCAGACCTACTGGCGGGCCATCGCGATCTGCCAGCGTTCCTCGGGAGTGATCAAGTGATCGAGGTCTTCGGCCTTTTCGTCGATGTCGATCTGCACCCAGTGCACCGTGCCCGTGAACTCGTTGTCGCCCGTTGCATACTCATCGCTGACGCCCGTCCCCGTGTCGTGGCCAATATCGGTGGTCTCGTCAGCGGAGAAGATCATTGGGACCGTTGCGTCGAGACGGCCGTCACCAACTTTGTCGCCGTCGAGGTACAGCGTGATGGCTGCGCCCTTGGCGAGACCGCCGCCGTCGTAGTCGAACTCCACGCGTAGTTGGTGATCGCCCGGCGGAACGGCGCGGTCGCTCTCGATGATGAACCGCTTGAGCCCGAGCAGGTTGTAGCAGTACTTCGGCGTGCCGTCCTTGGCGTAGAGGCTCCATCCCGCGAACGCCCCGCCCTGCGCGATGATCACGCCTTCGGCGCCGCTGTCGGGCACCGTCACGTTCGCGGTGATTGCGTGGGACTTGTTCTTGGTCACCAGCACGGAGTTCTCGCTGAGCCGACCCATGCCGCCGAAGAGCATCTGAGTCTTGCCCTTGATGAGCTGCGGCCGACCGGCGAGATCAGCGTTGAAGCGCTCGACGCGACGATCGTCGAGGGGCAACACGTTGTACTTCGTGGCCTCGATGAGAAAGAGACGCTGGAGCTCAGCCAGCTTGTCCGGGTTCTGGCCCGCGATGTTGCGCGCTTGGGTCCAGTCGTCGGGGCCGTAAAGCTCCCAGACATCGTCATCGATCCCAGGCGGGGGCTCTATCACCCAAGGTGTGCTGTGGCGCGTGACTGCGGTCCATCCCTGGTGGTAGATACCGCGGTTCACGAACATCTCGAAGTACTGGAGGTCGTGGCGTTCGGGGGCACTGGCATCGTCGAACGAGTAGGTCATGCTCGTACCCTGATGCGGCATTTGCTGTACACCGTGCACGAACGTCGGCGCGGGCAGGCCCGCAACGTCAAGCACCGTCGCTGCCACGTCGATCACATGGCAGAACTGCGAACGCAGCTCCCCGTGTGCGGCGAAGCCATTTGGCCAGTGCACGATCGTGCCGTTGCGGGTGCCACCCCAGTGCGACGCGACCTGCTTGGTCCACTGGTACGGCGTGTCCATCGCATGCGCCCATCCGACCGCAAAGTGGTTGTACGCCTCGGGCCCGCCGAAGTCGTCGATCTTCGACGCCAAGAACTCGGGCGTCTCGAGAAAGGCGGCACCGTTGAAGATGAACGTCTCGTTGAACGAGCCGTTGACGGTTCCTTCCGCGGACGCGCCGTTGTCGCCGATGATGTAGTAGACGAGCGTGTCGTCAAGAACATCCATCGCCGTAAGCGTGTCGATGAGCCGCCCGACGTGGTAATCGGTGTGCGCGAGGAACGCCGCGTACACCTCCATCTGGCGGGCGAGGACCGGCTTCAGCTCGGCGGGCATGTCGTCCCACGCCGGGATCTCCGCGGGTCGCTCGGTGAGCTCGGCGTCGGCTGGGATCACACCGAGTCCCTTCTGGCGCGCGAAGACCTCGTCGCGAAGCGCGTCCCAGCCCTCATCGAAGCGACCGCGATAGCGGTCGATCCAATCCTTCGGCACATGGTGGGGGGCGTGCGTCGCGCCCGGCGCGAAGTACATGAAGAACGGGTTGTCGGGCATGAGCGCCTTCTGCTGGCGCACCCATGAGATGGCCTTGTTCGTCATGTCCTCGGTGAAGTGGTAGCCGGCTTCGGGGGTCTTGGGCGGCTCGACCGGCGTCGTGCCCTCATAGATGGCCGGGTAGAACTGGTTCGTCTCGCCCCCGATGAAGCCGTAGAAGCACTCGAACCCACCGCCGCCAGTCGGCCAGGCCTCGAACGGGCCCATCGGGCTCGTCTGATGCACAGGCACTTCATGGCACTTGCCGAACTGCGCTGTCGAGTACCCGTTCAGCTTCAAGATCTCCGCGAGCGGCGCGGCCGTGTTGGGCCGGATTCCGTTGTAGCCCGGCGCCGAGGTCGCAAGCTCGGTGATGCAACCCATCCCGACGGAGTGGTGATTGCGGCCCGTGAGCAACGCCTGCCGTGTTGGCGCACACAGTGCCGTGGTGTGGAACCGGGTGTACTTCAACCCACCCGCCGCGAGCCGCTCCGCGACCGGGGCCTCGCACGGCCCACCGAACGCGCTCGATGCCGCGAAGCCAACGTCGTCGAGCAACACGATCAGCACGTTCGGGGCCCCCGCCGGCGGACGCAAGTGCGTCGTAGGCGCGAAGCTCGTCGCCGGGTCCTTCGCGTCGTAGGTCACCAGCCCCGGGTAGGGCTGATGCGCATCCGGGATCGGCAAGTTCTGGCGGCTCGGCTCGGGACCCTGTGCCATCTTCGTGATCTCCCCTCGACGGCTGGCGGCGCGTGCCAACAGCTCGTTCGCCCAAAAGGACCCGTCAAGAATCGCCCGCTGGGCGTGTTGGCGCATCACCACGGGTGGGTGAGCCCGCGACATCCGCGGCAAGGCCGGGGCGAAAGAGGTCTGCCTCACCCTGCTGTGGTGAGGACAGTCGCCCCCCACCCATGCACAATCGACGCAGGCTCGCGAGATCGAATCAGTCCGCGCAACGAACGGAGCATGATGACCGACGTATCGCTAGATGAACTGGGCCCGGTTGACTACCTCGTCGTCGAGTTTCCGGCAGGGGCGCGCAACTTCACCGGCGAGATGGCCAAAGAGCTGCTGGGGTTGGTCGACCGCGGAATCATCCGCGTCATCGATGTGCTGATCCTCACCAAAGCCGACGACGGCACGGTCGAGGCCATGGAGCTCTCCGATATCGAAGAGCTCGGCGAACTCGAGACCCTCGAGGCCGAGCTGGCGGAACTGTTGGCCGAGGAAGACGTCGAGCACCTCGCGGCCGCGATGGAACCGGGAAGCACTGCTGGCGTGCTCATCTGGGAGAACCTGTGGGCCGCGCCGTTCGCATCTGCGGCACGCCGCTCGGGCGGTCAGCTGATCGCCGACGGACGGATTCCCATCCAAGCCATCATCGCCTCGATCGAGGCCGATGAAGCATCTACGACGGTAGGAGCCTGAAATGCCGATCAGACCAGCACGGGTTGGAAGAGTGGGCGTCATCGGCCACCCAGTCGCGAAAACCGCGGTAGTAGCCAAAGCCGTCAGCCCCGGTCCGTCGCCAGTAGCAAAAACCGCGGTCGTGGCCGCAGCTGTCACACCCGGGCGCGGAGTGGGCAGACGACGCATCTGACCTGGCTGCTCACCGACTGACGTACGTGGCTGCGTTGTGACATACCGCGAGTTCTTCTCCCACGTCGTCGATGTCGTCGAGGCCGTCGGGGCGACGATCCTTGTCATCGGCGGACTCGGCGCGTTCGCTCGATACGTGCGTGAGATCGCCGCCCGGCGCGGTCACGACGCCTTCGGGGACCTGCGAAAGAATCTGGGCCGAGTCATTCTTCTCGGCCTCGAAGTACTCATCATCGCCGACATCATCCGCACAATCGTGGTCGACCAATCCGTCGAGAGCGTCGTGGTCCTGGGAACCATCGTGCTGATTCGAGTGGTCCTGAGCTTCTCGCTCGAGGTCGAGATCGATGGGATGTGGCCCTGGAATCGATGGCGCCTACCACCCGACAAGTCGGTGCTCGACCAGGCGTGAGCACGCTTTCGTGCAGGAAGCCGTGCAGACGGCCGACACGACTGAAATTCGCCTCAGCATCCGAGGCCAGCTACCGGCAGCTCGTGACTTCGCGTGGTCCTCGTCGCTATCCGTCGTCAAATCGTGATGTCTTGCACGACGGTGATCGCTTCCGCGAGCGAAAGCGTGCAGCCACTCTGGTATGCCGTTTCGAAGTCGCCAGGTTCGAGGATCTCGCTCAGTGCGGCGAGTTCGACGTTGCAGGTGTTGGTGAATACGGCAGGGCGGACGAGTTCCACCTGCTCGTCCATGGTGTTCCCGAGACGCACCGACTGTCACAGGAATTCGAATGTGCGTCCGCTTCGACCGGTGAGGCGAACTCGGTTGTTAGTCGAGGCCGAGGACCGTGAGGAGCGCTTCGTCGACGGACCAGAGTTCTTCTTGGGTGAGGTGCCCTGCTGATCGTCCGAGTCGTTGTACGTCGATCGCGCCGACCTGTTCCACAAGCACTCGGGTTGAGACTCGTCCAACTCGTATCTCCGGCCGAAAGGACGCGGGCCGAGCGCTTATTGATGTCGGTGCAACGATGACGACCGAACGGGGGAGAAGCGCGTCAGCTTGCAGGACGACGGCGAAGCGGGCACCGCGTTGCTCGTGACCCTGGCCAGCGGTCGGCTTGAACCGCAGGACGTCACCTCTTCGCACGCACGGACTCCATGAATGCTGCGACCTCGCGCATCTCCGCACGATCGCCTTCGTCGGCCTCGAGCGCCGCGGCCTCGGCGGCCAGGTCTCGCCGTTGACGGAGCCGTTTCGACGCGTCGACCAGCGCCGTCCGGATCGCCTCAGACCTGGTCATACCCGAGGCCTCTAACGCGCGCAGTGCATTGATCGCTTCGTCGTCGAGCCGCACGGAAATCGCTTGTGCCATGGTTCTAAGTGTATCGCGAAATGTCATACAGGCTGTTTCGCCTGACGGCCGAACGACCCGCCGGTGCGCTGCTATTAGCGACTGCACTCCGCGAAGCCAACTGGCGAACCGACCCGGCGATATCGCCGCGACTCTGTTCGACGGGTCCGCCGGCCGCACCGACTTCGGGTCTGGTGCACAATGAACACTGGCTGTCGAACTGGTGAACAGCCACAGCCCGCGGGCCGCAACGACCTTGGGGAAGCATTTGACTGAACTCTCGCGCCGGTCGTTCCTTGCGGCCTCCGCCGCGGGCGCGGCCTGGTTCGCACTCGGCGGCTGCAGCTCGTCGTCCGACAACTCCAAAGGTGACTCGACACCGGCGACCAGTGCGCCGCCGGGCACGACGACGACGCTGCCCGACCCCAAGACGGCACCGTTCGACACCGTCGTCGTGCTCATGCTCGAGAACCGGTCGTTCGACCAACTGCTCGGGTGGGTTCCCGGCGCGAACGGCAAGCAAGCCGGCCTCTCCTACCCGGGCTTCCACGGTGGCGTCGTACCGACCTACTCGATGGGACACGACTTCCAGGCGTGCGGCGACAAGGATCCCGAGCACGGCTGGGAAGCCATGGTCACGCACTTCAATGGCGGGAAATGCGACGGGTTCCTGAAGACGCAGGTCACCGGTGACCACTTCCCGATCGGCTACTACGAACAGGCGCAGGTCCCGATCCTCGGCGCGTTGGCGACGAACTACACGCTGTTCGACAACTACTACTGCTCACTGATGGCGGCGACCTGGCCGAACCGTTTCTACCAACTCTGCGCCGCGACCGACGTCGACGAGACGGGTTTCTTTCCTGCGCCGGATGCGGCGCCTCCGTCGAAGCTCGATCTCGCGATCTTCGACCGCGCGCACGGCGCCGGTTTGACCAGCGGCTACTACCACTGGAGCGAGCCGATGACCGGCCTGTTCCAGTCGCGCCGCTACGACGCGATCACCCACCCGATTACGAAGTTCTATGCCGATGCCGAAGCAGGAGCGCTGCCGAACGTCACCTTCGTCGAGCCCGACTACGGGACGGTCGCCGAATTCCTCGGGACCTCGAACGACTACCACCCGCACGGCAACATCCAGGTCGGCGAGGGGTACATCGCGCAGATCTACGACGCGCTGCGCAAGAGTCCGCAGTGGGAGCGGATGGTGTTCGTCGTCAATTTCGACGAGAACGGCGGTTTCTACGACCACGTCGCTCCGCCGACGGTGAAAGACGACAACGTCAATCCCGACCCGGGACCGCATCCCGACTACAAGCGGCTCGGTTTCCGCGTGCCGTGCATCGCGATAGGGCCGTTCGCGCCGAAGAAGATCGAGGCCGGCGGTCCCTACGAACACTGTTCGATCCTCAAGATGATCGAGTGGCGTTGGGGACTCGAGCCCATGTCGGCACGCGATGCGAATGCCAAGAACCTTGCCGACGCGCTCGACTTCGGAACGAGACGCGCCCCGTTCAAGCTCCCTACGTTCGTGCCGCCGCCGAACACGCAGTGCCCCCATCCGACGGTCGAACTCGCCTGAGGGCACGCGCTCGACACTCCAACCGCTCGGGTGAGCGTTCAGCGGGGGGTTTTTCGATGAGCCGCGCCGGGCGCTCGCGTCCGGCCTTCGCGACGCTCGCGTCGGGTTGTACCAACAAATGCGCGGGTCGAATTGGGGGACGTCATACGGATCGCGCTCGCTCTCCACGTGGATCGTGCCGACTCCGCCTCGGCGCTTGCGGCCGCGATGTTGGCCGTCAAGCGACCTTCTATACGATGTCGCAGCACCGTGTTCGAGGCTGGTGAATGGGACCGAGTCAACGAGCCGCCATGCCGAGCACCGAGATGTCGAAGGGTCGCGGACGAGGTGTGACAGGGAAACATGACGTCGGACCCCGCGCTGGAGTCTTCCGCGCGATCGTCAAGCCGGTGTATAGCTGGGTCAACCTCACCGCGTCGGCGGGTATTGACCGAGCATTGCGGGTGAGGACCACTCCCCGTGCGCGGAACAAAGAGGGCATCCCGGTGGCGCGCGCGCATCGACCCTGGGGATGGTTTCAGGCCGTCCGATTGTTTCGCCGCTATCCGCTCATGCAGAACGACGTACTCGTCGACATCGGCTCCGGGTCCGGACGAGTCGTTCTCCTCGCTGCGTCTCTCTTTCACTGTCGTAAAGCAATCGGCGTTGAGCGCACTCAGCACCTACTCACTATCGCGAAACGGAACCTGAGCGATTGGCGTTTGCCCCTCAGAACGAAAGTCGAGTTTGTGAACGCTGACGTACTGACGTGGGACCTTCCGGCGGACACCACCGTGGTCTTTTGCTACAACTCCATGCGAGGGAACGACTTCCGCGTCTTGGTGGATCACCTACTTCGGTCCGTCGACCGTTCGCCTCGACGTATCCGATTTCTGTACGCGAACCCATCCGAAGCGGAGTATCTGACCAGCATCCCGCGTTTCTCGCTCATTCATGTTGTGCGATCGTGGCGGCCGCGACCGGACTGGGCACGAACGGTTTCAGTACACGTCTACGAAGTTGCGTAGGTGCAGCTGCCGCCAGTGCGCGCGGGTTCAGCAGTTCGCTCGCGTCGGGGGATAGGGATTGATCCGCTCGCCGTTCGGACCCGCGTAACGCTGCTAGCCGGCCACGAGGTGGCCGGCGGCGAGGGCCTCGCGTACGATGCCGAGCACCGTCGCGCGCGGCGACTTCGGGTGCGGCCCCGTAGGTATCGCGAAGGACTGCGACGACCGCGCCCGCAGTGTGTACGTCGCCGACGGTATCGAGCACCGAGAGGACGTCGGGCTCCACCCGACGGCTCGCCGCGACCGACCCGCGCGTGGCCGCGAGCGCGCACACCTCTTCGTCCGTTGCTGAAGCGTGCGGGTGCGCTTGGTGCTATTGGTGCGCTCGGTGCAGTTGGCGCCAACGCGCTCTCCGCGTCACCTGCAGCGGCGACGCCGGCACCCGACGTTCCGTACCGGGGCGCGCCGACGATCGGCGCCTTCCTCCGCGCCGGGGGTGTCGGCCTCAACGGCGGATTCGCGACGCAGGACGGCGACAACGCGATCGAGTGCGTTTACTTCGAGCAGAAGTCAGCGGTGCCACTTGGAGGTTCCGGGCAACCGAGCGGCAAGCGCAAGTACGACTCGATCGTGATCCGCAAGCCAATCGACGACGCAACGCCGCTGCTGCACAAGGCGTTGGTCCAGAACAAGGTGGTCGACGGGACGTTCAAGTTCTACCGACCTACCAACGACAACGCGTACTACACCGTGGCGATCAAGAGCGCCCGCATCGCGAGTCTTGACAACTGGTCACCCGACAACGAGAGCAAGGACGGCTCCGTCGGTGGAGGACGCCCGATGCAGGAAGTCTCGATCACCTTCCAGTCGATCGGCTGGATCTCGGCGACACTCATTTCGAGGACAACGGCAACCTCAAGGTCTGAGCGGCGGGCACACACGCCGAACCCCCGCCGAGGCGGGGGTTCGGTCCTTGCATCGAATGTGCATTCGGTACGTGTGCCCTAGGAGGCCGTCCGGATCGCCGAGAGGCTTTGGGAGTAGACGCGGCCACCGCTGTTGAGCCACCAGGTCATCGTCTGGTTCTGCCAGATGCCGTAGCGACCTGTCGTGCGGTTGAAGACCGAAGCGTTCCACCATGTGAGGGTCTGCTCGACGGAGTAGGTCGAGCCGGCCGCCATCGTGAAGTCCCTTCTGGCGTCCGGCCAGATGTCGCCGCACCAGGGGATGCCGCCGTATTCGCCGCACACCCGCGGGCCGTGCCAGTAGGTGTCGGACTGGCCGACACCGACACAGTCCCCGTTCTCCCAGTTGTACGCCGCGATGTTGTAGCTGGCGCTGCACGTCGCCGAGTAGCGCGTCTGCTGGGCGACGGAAGTCGTCCACTGGAAGGGATACGCGTTGGCCTGCGTCCACCGCTTGACCGTCACGTCGAGCCCCACCGTCGGATGGGTCGTGGCCCGGAACGCGCGGACTCCACCGGTGTTGCACACGCGGGCGCCACCGGCCAGGTTCGCGTAGATATCGGTGCCGTCGCTGGGGTTGTAGCAGGACGGCGCAAGCGGCTGCCAGCTCGGCACGGTGTCCGCGGTCGCCGCTGACGCGCTCGACATCGTGCTCATCCCCATGCCGGTGGCGATGACGCCAGCCAAGGCCGCGGTCGCCAGCACGCGGCGCAACAGTGTCCTGGGCCGGTGGCGAACGGCGCCGGTCGCATCCGCGGCATCCGCTGTAGGTGTACGGGTGATCGTCATCTCTGAGCCTCCGGTTCGATGATCTCGAGACTCAGCATGAACGCCGCGTCGTTCCGCATCTGTGCAGCCCGGCACACACGTACTGTGCGCGAGCGCACAGAAAGGCACTCGCGGGACGCGAACCAGCCGGAAGGCTTTTTGTAGAAAGCGGACGCACTCTCAGGGCGTGAAACCCGCGGCCATGCATTCAATGGCGCTGGCGTTGCCGGTACATGCGAGCGTTGTGCCGTCCACCGCACACGTTCATCGAGCACCATCGCCCGCTTTGGCTTTTCGACGCGTCGTAGATTGTCCACCCGCAGTTGACGCACGACTTGAGGCGTTGCAGCGTTCCGTCGTTCTGCGCGCGCCGGCAGAGCAGCGCGAGCTCCCCGAGCAACGCAGCCGTCGCTGACCGCGATTTCGCGACGAGATCAAGTCCGTCGCGCCCGGCGCGCACCGAGAACGTGACGTCCGCGATCGGATCTGCGAGCTCAGCCCACGCGCCGACCGTGGACTCATGCTGCGAGTTGGCGACCGTGATTGCGTGCAATGCCTCGCGGAACGCGACGATCCGAGCGAGATCGGCGGCGCTCGGCTTGGTCGCTGTACGCCCCTCACTTCGCAACCACCGATCGAATCCCTCCGCGGTCGAGAAGCGGTCGGCGCCGTTCTCCCGAAGAACGAGTTGCAGAACCGGCGCACGAGTTCGAGGTCGCCGGGTGCCCGCGTGCTCGGCGGGCCAGCTGGCATTGGGCAAGATCCGCCCGTGCGCGTCGACTGGATGTTCGCCGCGGGTGGGGTTTCTGGCAAAAGGGTAATGCTAATGACGGGCCAAGGAGGAACGATGCACGCTACGAACCTCGCAGACCTGTACGATCGCTCGTCTCAGCGTTGCAACAGACGACTACGACGTCGTCTTCGAGGGCACGGCTGAGAAGATCACCGATCCCGCGCGGGTTGCCGACATGGCGTCGCGCTACTTCGGGACCACACGGCGCGAAGAAGTGGTCGTCTCCGAATGGAAGCGCTCCCGCGTCATGAAGTCACGCTCGACCGATGAGATCTGCGCCACAGTCCGGTCGAATTGACGAGGACGAAAACCCAGCGGAAGGGACCTGTGGCCATGAAACTGACGACCACGACGCAAGTCTCTGTCGGTGGAGTGATGGAGGGAAACGGCGCGGAGAATCAGAACCGCAGCACTGGTGTCGAGCAATGACCGTCGCGTGTCCTCCCGTCGTCAGTCAGACCGAATGGGACAGCGCGCTCGCGGCCATGACCGAGCGCGAAGAAGCCGTCGCCACCGCGATGCACGAGCTCGCCGCGGCGAGGAAGCGCATGCCGATGGTGCGCGTCGAGCACGACTATCACTTCGAGGGTCCCGACGGGCAACGGTCGCTGCCCGAGCTGTTCGACGGTCGCAGCCAGCTCATCGTCTACCGGTTCTTCTTCGAGGAGGGCGTCGACGGCTGGCCCGACGCCGGATGCCCGGGCTGCTCGTCCGTCGCCGACGGCATCCCCGACCTCGGCCTCCTGCAAGCTCGCGACATCACCTTCGCGATGGCATCGCCGGCAGCGCAGGCGAACCTGCGCCGCTACGCCACGCGCATGGGTTGGACGGACATACCGTGGTACACGATCTGCACGGAGCGCTTCTCGGCCGACCTCGGTGTCGACGAGTGGTTCGGCTTCAACGTCTTCATGCGCGACGGCGACGACGTGTACCGCACCTACTTCCTCCAACACGGGGAGGCGGTCCAGAGCATCGGCAGCGTGTGGAGCATGCTCTCCCTTACGCCCTACGGCGCGCAGTCCGACGACGAGGACGCGCCCGAGGGTTGGCCGCAGGCTCCCTTTTCGTTCTGGTTCCGACGTCACGACGAGTTCGACGAACCGCCGCCGTCGGCCCGCCCGTGACGACAACGCCGCCGAAGGAGCACCAGCCATGTCACTCGCCCGCGTCCAATTCTTCTCCGTCTCGCTTGACGGTTTCGGCACTGGCGAAGGCCTGAGCCTCGAGGCACCGTTCGGCCACGCCGGCGAGCGGTTGCACGAGTGGATGTTCGTGACCCGGTGGTGGCACGAGAACGTCGGCGAGCCCGGCGGCACCCGCGGAATCGACGACGCCTTCGTGCGGCTGCACGATCCTGGCGTCGGCGCCGAGATCATGGGTGCCGGGAAATTCGGTCCGCCCGGATGGCACGAGGACCCGGAGTGGAAGGGCTGGTGGGGACTCGACCCGCCGTTCCACACGCCGACGTTCATCCTCACGCATCACCCGCGCCCGTCGATCGAGATGGAGGGCGGCACGACATTTCACTTCATCGACGCGGCGCCTGCCGAGGCGCTCGAGACGGCCCGCGACGCTGCGGGCGGCGAGGACGTACGCATCGGCGGGGGTGTCACAACGATCCGCCACTTTCTCGCTGCCGGGCTCATCGACCACATACACATCGTGGTGGTCCCGATCGTGCTCGGCCGCGGCGTGCGGCTCTGGGATGGACTGGAGGGCCTCGAGAAGGACTACAACGTCGAGGCCACCGCATCGCCGAGCGGAGTCACGCATGTGACGTTCACTCGTGCGCGTGCCTGAACCCGGTCAGGACGCGACGCGGTAGCGGACGTAAACAACGCCATTGCTGAACCGGCGCTCATCGAGGAGCTCGAGGTCGGCGCGCATGGTGCGAGGAAGCGCTGACTTCCCCGCACCGAGGAATACGGGACAAATGAGCAACTGAGACTCGTCGACGAGCCCGGCCTTGAACGCGTGCGCGGCGAAGTTCGCGCCTCCCACGGTGAGATCGTTCGCCGCGGAAGCCTTCAAGGTACGGATCGCGTCGGGGTCGAAGTTGCGCTCGAGCTGGGTCCGGTCGGTCGACACCTCGTGCAGGGTCGTCGAATAGACGACCTTGTCGGCGGCCTGCCAGACATCGGCGAAGTCGCCCATGAGTTCCGACTGCGCGGCCAGCGCGGGATCGGTCTCCCAGACGGCCATCGTCTCGTACAAGCGCCGACCGTAGAGGTAGGTGCCGGCGGGGCGCACGAGGTCGGTGATGAACGCGAAGACCTCGTCGTCGGGCTCGGTGAAGTTGAAACCGCCGCGCGCGTCTTCGATGTAGCAGTCGAGGGAGACGTTCGCAATGTAGATCAGTTTGGCCATGCCGCTATTCCTGCTCGCCGAAAATCACCTTCGGCTCGACAACATTTTCCTCGCGCGCTCACACGGAGCGACGATACGCGACGTGTGATCGCGGTGCAGGCTCGGAACCGCCGCTAGTGGTTCTTCCCCTACGCACACGTCTTCGTACTGCCATCGCACAACATCCAGCGAGTGACCGTGCCGGAGCTGCCGAGCGAAGAGGCGGTGCCACCGAACGAGTACGTCGTCGTTGCGTTCACCCAAGCGCGCACCCCGGGGGCGAACGTAATGCCCGAGCTGTCATAGGCATACTGACCCGTGCCGTACGTGTTGCCGCCCCAGTTCGCCCGAGCGGCGTTGTCCCAACCCTCGCTGGTTGCGCTCTGGTACCAGTGCGCGTAGGTCTGGATCGAGAACGTGGTTCCGGAAGAGGTTCTTCCGGTACAGGGCATCCGTCCTTCGGCCTGCACGACCAGGTTTCGCGCCGAGTCGAGGTGCGACACGAGGCTTGCCGATACGGTGCAACTCGTCTTCGGAACGGTGTACGAGCTCGTAGCCCAGAACGTGGACGCGGCCGCGGGGCCGCATGTCAGGACGAGCGTGGCCGCGAGCGTCGCCGCGCTGGCGATTGCTGTTCGCATGAGTGTCTTGAACACGATCCCTCCTCAGGATCCGGTCGATCCGTTGTGGACCGTCTCGAGGAAGGATGCGCAGAGCCGAGTCGCAAGTCCGTGCTCTGACGCACGATATGAACGTGCTCGTCGACACAGATCATTTCACGCTCACGAGGTTGTCGGGATCGACGCTGCATTAGCATCCGGCCCGCAAGTCTGGGGGGAGGGGTGTCGAATGCGAGGCAAATCCTGGCGGTTGTACGCGGCGAGCACGATCGCAATCGCGTGTGCCGTCATGTTCGGAAGCGCTGTCGCCGCGAGTTCCGCACCGGGCGACGAGCGCGTCGTGCTGCGGGCGTCCCATCCTGAGTGGGCAACCGCGGCGAACCGCGTGAGCGCTGTCGCGTCGTCGGAATCGATCGCAGTCCGCGTATATCTCCACACACGCGACGACGCCGGGCTGCGCGTCCTCGCGACCGCGGTTGCAGATCCCGAGAGCCCGCTCTATCACCACTTCGCTTCGGCGGCCGATGTACGGGCTCGCTTCGCGCCGAGCGACGACGCAGTCGCGTCGGTGCGGAACTGGCTGGGCGGCGCGGGCTTGAAAGTCGTCGACGTTCCGCGCAACCGCATGTACGTCGACGCCGAAGGCGCCGCGGCGCGCGTCGCGTCGGCTTTCGGCGTGCAGCTCGGTCTGTACCGCGTGCACAGCGAGACGCTGCGCGGAACCGACCGTGATCTCTCGATTCCGCGGCGCGTGGCCGGCTTCATCGCGAGCGTCACCGGCGTCAGCGATTCCGAGGTCGTCGCGGAGCCCCGACATCCGCTGCCGCCTCCGGACGGGGTCCACCACGCGCCGCCGTGCTCCGCGTTCTGGGGGGAGAAAATCGACACGACCGACCCACCGTACGGCGGAGGATTCCCATCCCCGTTGCCGTACGCGCCCTGCGGATATACGCCACCGCAGCTGCGCGCCGCCTACGGATTGAGCGACGCAGTCGACCTCGGCCTCGACGGCACCGGCGTGACGGTCGCGATCATCGACGCGTTCGCGTCGCCGACGATCCGCGAGGATGCAACGGAGTACGCGCGTCGCCACGATCCCGACCACCCGCTCGATCCCTCGCAACTGGCGCAGCTCATCTTCCGGCCGAACCGCAAAGCGCAAGCGCGCAACCGGTGCGATGCCAAGGGTTGGTATCAAGAGGAGACGCTCGACGTTGAAGCCGTGCATGCCCTCGCACCCGGCGCGAACATCCTCTACGTCGGAGCCCCCGACTGCTCGCCCGCGGCGCTGTTCGCAGCGCTGAACGATGTCGTCGCCAACGAACGCGCGCACATCGTCAGCAACTCATGGGGATTCGTCGGCGAGGCGTCGGCGAGGCAGGGCGAGGAGGACATTCTCCTCGAGGCAGCGGTCCAGGGCATCGGCCTGTACTTCGGCTCCGGCGACAAAGGCGACAATGCCGCGATCCTCGGTCAGCCGCAGCCGGACTATCCGGTATCGAGTGCGTTCGTTACTGCGGTCGGCGGCACGAGCCTCGGCATCGGCGCCGACGGCAGCCGCGTGTTCGAAACCGGCTGGGAGAGCGGACGCAGTGAACTCGTCGGCGGAACCTACGTACCCGGTCCGCCCGGCGAATTCATCGCCGGCTCCGGCGGCGGCGCCAGTTTGCTCTTCCCCCAACCCGACTACCAACAGGGCGTGGTTCCCGACGACCTCGCGTTGTCGAACGGGGAGCCGCCCCGGCGTACCGTGCCCGACGTCGCCATGGTCGGCGACGGCGACACCGGCATGCTCGTCGGCGAGACCCAGCGGTTCGCCAAGCGCGACATTCACTACGACGAGTACGAGGGGGGCGGAACGAGCATGTCGTGTCCGCTGTTCGCCGCTGTGGTCGCGCTGGCTGACCAACTCGCCGGTTCGCCCCACGGCTTCCTCAACCCGCTGCTCTACGGGCCCGAGCGCGAGGCCGGCGGCCTGCTCGATATCGACCACGTGAACGGCGCCACCGTCCGGGTCTTCTTCAGGAACGCCGTCGATGCCTCGGACGGCACTATCACCACAGTCCGCACGTTCGATCTCCAGAACCTCGCGATCGCGACGCGCTCCGGCTACGACCTGACGACCGGACTCGGCGTCCCGAATGGTGTGACGTTCCTTCTGAATTCCTAGAGACGATGCCCGGCGGTTTGCACCGCCGGGCATCGTGGCCGTGTGGATCGGTTAGCTCCAGAACTGGCAGCCGTTGCCTGTGTTGTAGTGGGCGTAGTTGCTCCAGTTGGGCTGCACTGCGAATGCTCCGGTGCTGAAGGTGTAGTTCCGGAAGTAACCGGCGGACTGCCACTGCAGGCACTTGTCGGAGTCCTCGTTTTTGTCGGAGTCCATCCAGGCGTTGAGGAAGGGGTCGGTTTCCGACTCGGCGTACTCGTGACTCGCGAGGATGCTGACGCCGTCGAGCCGTCCGGCGCTTCCGGCATTCACCTTGTTCATGCCGCATGTCGTTCCCATGTCGGGGATGTATGGCATGCTCGTGAACGAGATCGGCGCGTTGTTCGACCATGTGTAGTTGTGCCATGCGCACCAGGCCTTGTCGATGCTCTTTTGGTCTCGGTGCCCGGTGGGCATCGCGATGACGTATTGCGCGTTGACGCTTCGGTCGCCCCAGTAGTTGGCCGCCTTTTGCGCCTCGGCCTCCATCTGCGCGATGGTCGGTCGCGGCGGCACCCCGCTCTTGTCGTAGGCATAGCCCTTGAGTTGGTTCGCCGGATTCTGGATGCGTACGCCGCTGTTGCATCCGATCGCTGCGGCGCCGCAGTTGTAGCCGTATTGGGTCTGGGTCTGATTCCAGGCGCTGCCGCCTACGCCTCGGTAGAACTTCAAGAGGTAGTTCTGCACGTTGTTCGGATCGCCCGCACTCGACCAGTCGCCCCAGAAGAGCACGTAGATTTTCGGCGACGTCTGCGTCCAGCCATGGGCAGCCGAATACGTGATGTAGCTCGTCGTCGACGCCGTGCTGCTGCCGCCTTCGTGCTCTTCCTCCTCGTCGATGCGTTCCGCGAGGGGCCGCCGGCTCGGCATCGCGGGTGTCTGACCCGCGGAGACCGGCGCTCGATTTCGTCCTCGGATCTACCGCGCCCGAGCGGTGCGCGGGGCGCACGTGATGTCCGGGCGCGCCGGGACCGAGAGCGTGGGTGGCGTCGGGCGAAAGGCTTGCCGTTGGGTTGCGCGCCGGGTCGGCCATGTGCGCGGCCTGCGCTGCGACGGGACCTTTCGGTCCGGGCGCAGACTTGCTCGAGTGATCATTCAACATGCCGGACGGCAATGCGACTGCGGCGGCAACCGTGATGATGCCGGCGAGCGCGATCGACCGATGGATTCGCATCTCTGAGGACCTCCTCGGGACCTGTCGCCGGTACGTCCGGCACCACAGATCCTCGAGGAACTCACGCCGCCGTTCCGTCGTATTGCTCGCGTTCGCACCGTGCGCGAGCTGACGTTTGGATGTGGTGTCGGGGGCAGGCAGTGCGCGAGGCTTGGCGCCACTGCATGGGAGCGCACACCCCACCGAAGCCGCGGCGCGTTGACGAGATCGCCGAGGCCATCGCGAGTGCCGGTATCTTTGCCGCCGTCGCGCGCAATTCACTGCGACAGCTTGCGGGTCGCAGCGAGCTCATCAGCGTGCACGCCGGAGACACCGTGTTGCGACGAGGCGACCCCGGTGACGCGTTCTATGTGGTCCGTTCGGGGTTGCTCGAGGTGCTGAGCGGCGTCGAGGACCGCGATCGCGTCCGACTCCTACGAGCCGGCGTACCGTTCGGGGAGCTCGCGTTGCTCTCCGGCGAACCTCGTACGGCAACGGTGCGCGCGGTGCGCGACAGTGACGTGTGGCGCGTTCCGCGCTCGGCGTTCGACTCCCTCCTGGGCTCGGATGCCACCTTTCCGCGCGCGATGGTGCATGCGCTGACCCAACTCGTGTTCGAGAGCCAACCCGAAGCCGCGTCCAACCGAGCATCGTCGCAGGTGATCGCGGTTGTGCCGCTCCACGAAGATGCACCGGCCGATGCAGCCGCCGACGGTTTTGCGCTGGCTCTTGGCGGCGAGGACCGGCGAGGCGTCGTGATCGTTCGCGACGCCGGTGTGCCTGCCGGCTGGGGGCACACGGTCGAGTCGCTCGAACGGTCGCACGCTCATGTCGTGCTCGTCGCGTCACCGACGCGCGACGAGTGGTTTCGGTTCTGTGAGCGTGAGTCCGACCGCGTCGTCGCGGTCGCGCGCGCAGGTGCCACCTTCGAGGCGCCGACCGCAGGCATCCAGTGCGATCTCGTTTTGTTCGGCGCCGCCGGCGGTGGCGCAGTCGAACGGGCGCTGCGCACCGTGGCTCCACGTGCCCATCACCTCGTCGCCGGCACCGATCCTCGCGCCGGACTGGCAGCCGCGGCCCGACGCGTGACCGGCCGATCGGTCGGGTTAATCCTCTCGGGCGGAGGCGCGCGGGGCATCGCGCATATCGGCGTCCTGCGAGCGCTTGAGGATGCCGGCATTCTCGTCGACCGGATCGGTGGGACGAGCATGGGCGCGCTCGTTGGTGCGCTCTCGGCCTCGGGTCGGTCGCCGCGCGCGGTCGAACGCTCGCTTCACCGCGAACTGGTCGAGCGTAAGCCGTTCGCGGACTACGCGATTCCACGCGTCGCGCTCATTCGCGCCAAGCGGGCACGCGCGCTCCTCGAGCGCCTCTTCGCGAACATCGCGGTCGAGGAACTGGCTCGAGACTTCTTCTGTCTCAGCGCCGATCTGGTTTCCGCCGAGTCCGTCGTGCACCGAAACGGCTCACTGGTCACCGCGGTCGGCGCGAGCATGTCGTTGCCCGGCCTCGCGCCTCCGATCCGCGACGGCGATCGTCTTCTCGTCGACGGCGGCGTACTCGACAACCTGCCTATCGAGATCATGGCCGCAACCGGCGAGGGACCGGTGATCGCGGTCGACGTGCTCGCTCGCGGACTGCCCGGTAGGCGCTCGTCGCGATTGGGCGACGCGTCCCTGCCGAGCATCGTGGAGACGCTCGCCCGCTCGTCCACGCTCGCCAGCCGCGGACGCGCAGACCGGCAACGGGCACTCGCGACGTTGGCGATTGTCCCGGACCTCGACGGGATCGGGCTGCTCGACTTTGGTCGCTTCGATGCCATCGTCGACGCGGGGCGGACCGCGGCCGACAAGGCGCTTGTCGATGCGCCGCCCACGCTGATGCCGTGCTGACGCAGCGCGCTTTACGCCCGCATCACTTCGACAGCCTCGACCAACGCCGCCGAGGATCGTCGCACCTCGGCGATGAGTGCCTGTTCGAGCACGTCTTTCGAGTGCGGGTGCTCAGCACGCAGGTCCCGCTCACGGCTCAGCATGGTCGGTGAGCCAACGCGTGACCCAGGCGGTCGCGAGCGGCAGGTTGCCCATTTGGCAGTGCTGGTCGGCGTGCTCGGCTGCTGTGAAGACGCGGGTTGTGACGCTCGCCGCGTTCGTGAGCGCGGCGGCTTGACGATAGAGAAGTTTCACCGGTTGAAAGGCGTCGTGTTCGCCGCCGACGAGCGCGACGTGTTGGGTGACGCGGTCGGAGCTGAGATGGTGAGCGTTCATGCCGAGGAACCAGGTAACGGCGTCAATGGGTTCGGTGCCGTCGACGATGTAGGTTGCCTGGTCGACGACGTGACGCAGAACTGGGCTGAGACGCGTTCGCATCCGCACGTTCCAGTTCATGTAGCGACGCCGCCGCAGCATCGGGCTGATGATGGGCCGGACGACGGGGGGAACGCGCTCGAGCCAGTCGTACACGGGCGGCCAGCTCACCACATTGCTGACGCGCGGCTCGTAGGCCGCGGCGCGGATCGCCCAGTAGCCGCCCATCGACATGCCGACGAGTGCCACATGGTCGAGGTCGAAGTAGTCGAGCACGGCCGCGACCGGTCGTTCCCAGTCGTGGTCGAAGGTCAGTCCGTAAAGCAGGCGGGCGCCACCCTGGCCGGGTCCGTCGAACGCGACGACGTCGAAGCCGGCGTCGGCAATGCGCTGCCATACTGCGAAGAATTCCTCGACGATCGAATCGAAGCCGCCGAAGAACAGGACGGTTCCCCTCGCCTCACCCGAACCCGGGGCAAGACGCCGGGCGGGGAGGAACCCGTCCTCGTAGCGCACGTTGTGGCGCTTCATGCGGGCATTCGCGAAGGCGCGGTCGAACAACGCGATGAACCGCTCGTAGCGGCGGCGCTTCTCGGGCGAGCCGTGCACGCTGAACATCTCCGCGGCGCGGGCGTAGAACGCCGCATTCTCGGCACGTCCTTCGGCTTCGGCGCGCAGCGAGAGTGCGTCGAACTCCTGGACGTAGTCCTCGACGGTGCGGATCCTCGCCGCGACCGCGTAAATCTCGTCCTTCTTCGCGAAGCCGAGCGCGTGCAGCCGGTTCAGCTGGTAGTTGATGAACCGACGCCGATGAAACGATTCGAACCCGAGCGGCAGATCCGAGGCCGTCACGCTTCTTCCCCGGACGTCGTCATCCCATGGAACTCGGGTAACGCTCTCGTCGGTATCGATGTTGAGGCGTCAGAGCGGCGTGTGGCGCGAGACATGGCTGGTCCGTGTGTCGAGGTTCGGTGCCGACCAGACTTTCCGGCACGCCGTCGCGCACGTTAGCGCTCCGGCGTGGGCTGCTCACAACTCGCGCACCCCGCTGAGATTGGTACCCGCTTCCGTCCTAGAGGGTGTTCGCCTGATTGCGGCCCGCGACTTTGCTCTGCATGAGCGCTTCATCCGCTCGCCTGATGACGTTCGCGAGCGTTTCGGCGTCGTCGATGATCGCGGCTCCTCCTACCGACACGGCGACGTCGATGGGTCCCGCGCTGGACGTGATCGGTTCGATGAAGACTTCGTCACGGATCCGTTCGGCGACCCGGTGGATGCCGCGGCGCCGGCCGCCGACGAGGACGGCGATGAACTCGTCACCTCCGTATCGACCCAGGAGGTCTTCGTCGCGGAGCACAGTTTCGATACGTCGTGCGATTTCCACGATCACTTCGTCGCCGACCCAATGTCCGTAGGTATCGTTGATGGCCTTGAAGTGGTCGATGTCGATCATCAGAACCGTGAGATCGGGACGCGATTCCGCGCGGATCGCGACCAGGTGCTCGGCGCGGTCGATGAGCGCACGCCGATTGAGCGTGCCCGACAGGCAGTCTCGCGTGGCGAGCAGTTCTGCGTGGTGGAGCGCTGCCGAGGTCCTTGCCCGCAGCACCGTCGTGCACACTGAGAGCATGCTGACCGCGAGCACGAGTCCGGTGTCGACGGCGTGTTGCGCGGTCGCGATGTCGCGGTCTGGGATGCCGAGCAGCAACGCGGTGGGAACGACCACCGCTGCCAGGATGGTCGTGACCTTGGGCGATGCCTGCACCGCCGCAAAGAGGGGAGCGAGTGCAAGCAAGCTGGGAAGGAAGATTGCCTCGCCGGTCAGGAGATCGGCCAACGTGACGACGGTCACGTAGAACAAACCGAGCGCGAGACCGCGCAGAGGACTGGGCGCACTGGGCGCCGGACGATCTTGCGGCGACGCACTGACAGGCGTTTCACGCCGATGTTCGCGGTCCGTCGCGCCTGTCGCCGCGTCGGTCGTATACACGATTGAGGGTTGCACGGGCGTCATCGTGTTGCTCGGAGCCTCTCCATGGGGCAGTTCGGAGTTATCGACCGCACGAGGCGGTGGACGTATCACTCGCACGGCAAGTGTGAAACATGTCCCGGGTGTCGGAATGCGGGCGCCGGCGGCCGGGGTCAGACTTGAGGCGTGGGACGCTCGTTTGTCGGCAGAACCGCCGAGCTTGCGGCGCTCGACGCCGAGCTCGACGCGGCGCTTCGCGGGCGCGGTGGCCTGGTGCTGATACGCGGCGACGCCGGGACCGGCAAGACGACGCTCGCCGAGGCGCTCGCCGAGCACGCGGTGCAGCGCGGGGCTCGCCTCGTTTGGACGACTGCAGCAGTCCCGGCGGAGGCGCCTCCGGCATGGCCATGGCCCGCGGTCGCCCGCTCGTTGGGCGATGACGCGCTCGCGGAGGCCGCCGCAGCTCCCGACATCGGGCTGCGAGCGTGCGAAGACGTTGCCGCGGCAGTGGAACAGGCCGCAGCGCACGAACCGCTGATGATCGTCATCGACGACGCGGACGCGATGGCCGACGCCGGGCGACGGGTGCTCGCGTTCGCCGGCACGCAACTGCGGACACGGAACGTCTTACTCGTCGCGATCGCGCGCCGCGGCTCGGTAGGGCCCGAGCAGGCTGCCGCGACACTCGTGCTGGACGGGCTCGGAGAACCGGATGTGCGGGAGATCCTGCAAACAAACGGGATCGCCGCGGCGGACGACGTCGTGCGCATCATCCATACCGCAACGGCCGGGAACCCGGGCGACGTGTTGGCGCTCGTACCCTCGCTCCCGGCCGAGCCGCGTGCGCAGGAGAGCATCGACATCATCCTGCAGCACGCCGAACACGAGGCCCATCGGGGTGGACGACGCGCAGCGGAACGCTGGGTGGATCGCACGCGATACCTCGCGACGTCCGGGTCGGACATCGCACGCGTCGCCTTGCTCTCGCACGAGCTCGGCGCGACCACGAGCGTGAGTGACGACGAACGGATCGAGTTGTTGCGGCGCGCGAGCAACGAGTTGCTGGAACCCGCGTTGCGGGCGAGGGTCCTGGCGGCGCTCGCACGCGAGGCGTACCACATCGACGCCGCGCGTGGCAGCGGCGATCCGTCTGCGCTCGCCGATGAGGCGATCTCGATTGCGCGCCGCTCGGCCGATGCGTCGACGCTCGCCTTTTGCCTGCTTGCCAAGCATGACACCGAATGGCGACCGGGGTCGGTGCACCAGCGTCTCGAGCTTGCCGACGAGATCGTCGAGCTCGACGCGAGCCTCGAGGGCGTGTTGGCACGCTACGTCGCGTACGTCGAGCTGGGCGATCGGCGTGCCGCGCGCGAGTTTGATCGGTTCCTGCACATCGCCGCGCGCGACGGGAGCGCCCGAGCCCGATACCTGTCGACCAGCCGCCGCGCGATGCGCGCGTTGATGGTCGGTGATTTCGCGCGGGCCGAAGAGCTGATCGACGAAGCGCTGGGTCTCGCGAAGACCTACCGCGAACCCGATGGCTTTGTCGTCGCGCTGAACCAACGGTTCGAGCTGCACGCCGAGCGGGGCGACCTCGCCGTGCTGCGCCCGCAACTCGAGCAGGCGCACGAGCTGTCGAGCCACGCGGCGATCGTGGCGTCGCTCGCTTTGGCCCGGCTCGATTCCAGCGACGCGGTCGGTGCGCACGCACTGATCGCACCGTATACAACCGTCGAACTCGATCTCGTGAAACCGGAGTACGGGCGCGTGTGGGTGGTCTCGATGCTTGGAGAGGTGTTCGCGCGACTCGGCCTCGACGAATCCGTCGCGCGCGCGATCGACACGCTGTTGCCGTTCGTCGGGACGAACATTGTTGTGGGCGGCGGCGTGCTCTTCCGCGGCGCGGTCGATCATCACGTCGGGGCGTTGCTCGCGTCGTCGGGCCACAAGGATGACGCCGAGCCGTACCTGCGCACCGCGCTTGCGATGCACGAGCGTCTCGGTGCCGCGCCGTGGATCGCACGGACAGCGGAGCTGCTCGGCGCGCGCGAGCGAGCGGAGAAGATCCGCGCGGGTCTGGCGGCCGCGGGCGGCGCACGCATGTCGTTCGACGGGACGCTCTGGACGATCACCTTCGACCGCCGCACCATCACGCTGAAGGACGCCAAAGGCCTCCACGATCTGGCGCGTCTCGTGCGGGACCCGTTCCGCGAGATCAGTGCCGCCGACCTCGCAGGGGCGGCGGCCGAGTCGCACCTCGGCGCGGACACGACGCTGGACGAGGCCGCACGGGATGCCTTTCGGAGACGCATCGCCGAACTCGACGACCGCATCGACAGCGCAGATCGCGCCGGCGACCATGCGAGTTCGGCGACGGCGATCGCCGAACGTGACGCGCTGGTGCGAGAGCTCGGCGCGGCCGTGGGGCTCGGTGGGCGGCGGCGCCGGCTGGGCGACCCGTATGAACGGGCCCGGAAGGCCGTGAGCGCTCGCATGCACGACGCGATCCGGCACGTCGAAGCGCGCCATCACGTGCTCGGGGCCCACCTCCGCGAGACGGTCGCGACAGGCACGTTCTGCTGCTACCGGCCGGACCCGCCGGTCTCGTGGGAGGTCCGCCAGATCGAATCTGGCGGCTGACCTCGCGCCCTCCGGGTGCAGCTACGCATCCGAGGAGGGACGATGAAAACTGTCTACGACCTGGAAGGCTCGCTCCTCGAAGCGTGCTCGTGCGGTGTGCTGTGTCCCTGTTGGGTCGGCGCCGATCCCGACGGCGGCACGTGCAGCTCTTTCAACGCGTACCGCTTCGACCGCGGCGTCATCAACGGCATCGATGTCAGCGGCCTCTCGGCGATCAACGTGTGTCAGATCCCGGGGAACGTTCTCACGCAGGGCACCTGGCGGGTTGTCACATTTGTTGACGACCGCGCCGACGACGCGCAGTTCCGAGCGATCGTCGACGCGTACCACGGTCGGCTCGGCGGACCGTTGGCTGACCTGGCGGCGCTCATCGGCGAGATCGTCGCCACCGAACACGCTCCGATCACGCACGAGACTCGCGATGGTCGCGGCACGCTCCGCATCGGCACCTCTGTGTTCGCCGATATGGAGCCCTTTCGCAGCCCCGACGGCACGACGATCACGACGCTTCGCGACTCGCTCTTCTCGACCGTTCCGGGTTCGCCGGCGTATGTCGCCCACGCCCATACGAATCGTGTCGAGCTGCCGCAGTACGAGATGGTGTGGTGCTACGAAGGTCGGAACGCGATCCAATCGGACTACCACATCCGGTTCGAAGAGCCATGAGCACGCAGGTGCTACGCGCACCGGCACGCGCCGAGCCGCGCTCCTGAGGTGCTGCTGCTCGTCGCGGCTCTCGCGTGGGTGGTGATGTTGGCCGGCTCGCTGTACGGCCACGGCAGCGTGCTCGATCATCACGCGCTGTTCGAACGCGCCGGCGACGTCCACGCCCACCATCATCATCACCTTCAGCATGGTGGTGGCCACGCGGCGCCGCAGGTCGGCGCGCTCGTGGTTTTCGGCGTCGCCTGGCTCGTCATGATCGCGGCCATGATGTTGCCGTCGACGGTGACGACCGTCCGGGCATTCGGGCGCATTGCGGGTGGTCAAGCACGTCCGCTCGCGGTCGTTGCGGCGTTCGTGCTGATGTACTTCGCGGTGTGGGGCGTGTTCGGTGCGTTGGTCGTCGCTGCCGACGCGGTTGTACATCACGTCGTCGACGAGACCGCGTGGTTGCGATCGCGGACACAGCTGATCGGTGCGACGTCACTCGCCGTCGCCGGGGTGTATCAGTTCACGCGGGCCAAGTCTGCCTGCCTGGAACGGTGTCGCCATCCTCTCGCGTGGTTGACGAGGTATTACCGTCGAGGCATCGGTGCGGCCTTCGGCCTCGGGACGCGCCATGCCGCGTTCTGTCTCGGCTGCTGTTGGGCGCTCATGCTCCTGATGTTCTCGCTCGGCGTCGCCGGCATCTGGTGGATGCTGACGTTGACCGCCGTGATGACGTACGAGAAGGTCGGGCGGTACGGCGCGCCGGCGCGCCGCGCGGCCGGCGGCGCGTTGTTGCTCGCTGCCGTCGTGACTGCGTTCGCGTGAGCGAAGACGAATCCTGAATCCCTGTGAGACATCCGGAGGAGTAGACATGGCAAACCTGCAGACAAAGAGCTTCAGCACACCCGACGAGACGCGAGCACCCGAGAAGACGAAGGTCGAGGTCGTCGACCTGGGCTCGGCGAAGGCAGCTCGGATAACACTGGGACCGGGTTGGCGTTGGTCCGACTGCATCAAGCCGATCGCAGGCACCGAGAGCTGCCAAGCCCTGCACATTGGAACCCTGGTGTCGGGCAGGATGCACATTGTCCACGACGACGGGACCGAAGCCGACATCGGTCCGGGCGATGCGTACCGAATCGCGCCCGGCCACAACGCCTGGGTTGTCGGTGACGAGTCGGCCGTCAGCTACGAGTTCGAGGCGACGACCGCCGGAACGTTCGCGAAGGGCGGCAGCTAGTGGTCGTACAGCCCGGGTGTGGCGCGTAGACCTGCGACAAGTTGGTCGACATCGGCGCCGCTGAGCTGGGCGGTCGAGTGGAGACCGAAGCGCGTGTAGTGGCCCGGCGGCATGTCACCGTCGTCGGTGATCTCGGCGCAACGTTGAATACCACGGGTTCTCGGTCTCGTTGCTGTGACAATCGAAGCCCGCCCGCACGCCAGGGCACGTGTCTGCGGGCTGTTCCACGCCGGCTCACCCGTCGCGGCGAGGCGACTCTCTATGGGCCCAGCGCGCGAAGGCGCTCGATCGCCGCGTCGGCATCTTCAGGTTCGTAGACGCCGAGGCGGACGAGCAGGCCGCTGCTGTCCCACACCGAGAGTGCGAGGTATGCGCTCTCGAACGGTCCGCCGTCAGTGGCCGTACCGGACGACCGGCAGACGTTCACGGTGCCCCAACGCTCGACGGCCACGTCGCGAAGGAGTTCGACGAGATAGTCGGGAGCGAGCGCGAGCGCCGACGCCAACATGGCGATGTGCTCGTCGGGTCCGCTCAGGTGCGCGACGCGCAGTCGACGATGGTCCTCGACCGTGCACGAGTCGGCCATGCACTCTCGCATCGTGCCGAGATCCTGGGCGTTCAACGCAGTGCTCATGCGCACCGCGCTCGGTGGAAGTTCCGACTGCTCGTGGTACCGACGCGCGATCTCGTCGGCTGCCGCGCGACGATCCTGCCCGAACGCGCGACGGGCCGTGACGTTTCCCGTCTCGTCGACCTCGTGCACGACGAACCCGTCCGGCGTCGAGTGCAAGCACAGGTTGTCGGCAAGCGCCGCGAACAACGTCCAACCTGGTTGCTCGACCGTCCGCGCCGCGAGATTGCGGGGGATCGCCAGCGGATCGGGCGTCGACACCGATTGTGCCTCGAGTCCGGCGGCGATCTCGTGCATCTCGGCTTCGGCTTTCTCGCCGTCGTCGACATCGAATGACACCTGCCTGACGACGCGGCCGTCGCTGTCGATCTCGACGACGGTGAGGGTCTTCACCTCGATCTCGCCCACCACACCGTCGGTTCCCCAAATGTTGTACTGCACGAGGGCGACGCGATCACCCGCAGAGGCGACAAGACCACACCGCCACGTCGCCTCGGCCATCTCGAACAACACGCGCAGGCTGGAGATGACTTCGCCGCCGGTGAGGTAGACCGAAAGACCACGACGACGGTCATCCAAGATCGCGTCGGGGTGGAACCCAGCGGAAAACGTGTCCCAGTCGCGCCCGTCGAAGGCGCGTATTGCTCGCTCCCAGGACTCCCACGCGCGATTCGATCGCGGGGAGAGCCCGCTGAGCGAGGCGTAACGCGCCCTCGAGCTCGGCGAGGGCGCCGGTCGGATCGCCGAGATCGAACGCGAGCATGGCGGTGACGCGTCCGTGCTCGTCGACTTCGTGCACCATGAGGCACGTGATCTCGGCGGGGCCCGCCACACCGTCCTCGAACGTCACCGTCGTGTGATGGAGCGCGAGGCGGTCGCCGCGCGTCGCAAGCAGATCTCGGTCGAGGCGACACCGATCGAGCGTGAATGCGACGTGGTGGACCCCGTACAACGCTTCATCGCCGCGGGCGACGATGCCGATGCCGCTGCGCCGATCGTCGACCACCGTGTTCGGGGCGAGCGTTGCGAGGTACGCCTCCCAGTCGTGCGTGCCGACGCTTCTTGCCTGTTCCTCTGCTGCCCGCCACGCGAGATTCTCGACGGGCGGAGCATTCTCACCTGCGAGACGCCCCTCGGAATCGCGTAAGCCGACGTCGCGCTGGTCGAGCTCGGCGAGCGCGGCGGTCATGTCGTCGCCATCGAAGAGCAGCGTGTGGGTGACCAACCCGAGCTCGTTCACCTGGTTCACGTTGAGGCACACGACCTCTGCCGACCCGGTGTCGCCTTCGTGGAACGCTGCCGTTGTACGGACGAGCACCAGCCGATCACCGCGCGTTGCAAGGAGCGTCGTTTCGAGCCGCATGTCGTCGAGGGCGAACGTCCACCGGGGCGTCGCGAACGCGTCGGGTCCCCGGTCGACTCGGCCGAGCATGCTCCGACGATCGTCGTGCTCGAAGTCCGGCGCGAGCGTCGCCGCAAACGCTTCCCATCGGTGCTCGTGGACGGCACGTACCTGTGCACTCACGGCACGCCACGCCGCGTTCGCGAACGGCTCGGCCTCTTCCGCGGCGACGAGCTCGTGGAAGCGCGCGAGCGCGACGGCCATGTCGCCGAGTTCGTACGTCTCGAACTGGCGCGGACGCCACTCGGCGTCCGCGACCCCGACGGTCACAAACGCGATCTCCCAGGCGCCACCGGCGCGGGTGCCGAACGCGCGCCCGGTGCTGATGGAAACGTTGCCGCGTTCGCGAACGTGGTCGACCCAGAGATGTGCGTCGTCCGCGAGGGCAACGACACTGCGCTGGTAGTCGACGAACACGTCGCGATTGACCGATCCCCATCCGGCGGTTCGATGGTCGACGATCGTGCAGCCCTCAGTGGAGAGCGAGGCCAACGTGTCCCAGTCGCGGCGCGTCGAACGCGTGCCGCACCGTCGCCAACATGGGGCTGCCACCGAGGGCCGCGAATCGCGCGGTCGAGCTCGTCGAGGGCAGCGGTCATGTCGTCGGAGTCGAACGAAAGGTAACGGGAAATGAGCCCCTCCTCGTCGGTCTCCACCACCCCCAATCCGGCGCTCTCTGCGGTGCCGACTTCGCCGTCGCGTAACACGGCCATGGCGAGGACGAGGGCAAGCCGCTCGCCGCGGGTCGCGATGACCTCGTTGTCGAGCCGCAACTCGTCGACGTCGAACATCGCCCGCCAGACCCGCGCGCGTCATCGCCGACCAATGCGACGCCGAGGCCAGTGCGGTGGTCGTGGTATTCCACCTCCGGCGCGAGCGCAGCGCTGAACGTGTCCCAGTCGCGCGCGCGTTCGCCGCCGCCTCGTGCCGTCGGAGCACGCGCGAGGCGAGATTGGGGAAGTGGTCGTCGAGCGATGGTGCAGTCAGCCGCGCGTAGTGGGCCCGGGCGGCGTCCAGGTCGCCGATGTCGTAAAGCGTCACCGAGGAGATGAGGCCGGTCGAACCGGTGGACGCCAACGAGACGGAGAACATCTCAAAGGCTCCGTCGTCGCGGGTGCCGACGAACCGAGTGACGATGAGCGACACGCTCGGAGTCGCGGCCTCGACATGGTCGATCCGGAGCGTGACGTCGGGCGGGAGGTCGACGATCGCGCGCTGGTACGCGATGAGCCAGTCGCGGTTGACTCGCCCATCGCCGGCGCGTCGCCGGTCGTCGATCGAGGCATCAGCCTCGAAGAAGCTTGCGTATCGTTCCCAGTCGCGCGCGTCGAGCGCATGGCGATACGGCCGGAGGTCGGGGCCGCCGAGCTCGACGTACCGCGCGTCGAGGGCGTCGTATGCGCGGTCGAGGTCTTCGATATCGAACGTGAAGATCGCGACGACGAGCTCGTTGTCGTCGGATTCAACGACTTCGAGCGACAGCACTTCTGATTCGCCGGCGGCGCCATCGACGAACCACGTCCGATCTTCTACCAACGCGAGCCGATCACCGTGGGTCGCCAGCAGCGACCGCTCGACCGCCCAGTCGTCGAGCGAGTACAGGACTCGGTACATGTCCAACGCGGCGTCGCCGTGTGCGTCGATCTGCGTGCCGGCGCGGTTTTCGTGGAGCTCGAAGCCGGGCGCCAGGGCATCGAGGAAACCCTGCCACGAGCGGTCCTCCTGCGCCCGCTGGAGCCGAAGCTCGGCGCGCCAGGCCGCGTTGGCGAAGTGCTCGGCGGCAAAGTTGGCGCCTCGTGCATCGAGTGCCGCGTACGCGGCGTCCATGTCATGTTCGTCGTAGGAGTCGAGGCTCACGAGGCGGCCGTCACGCACGCGCAGCGCCATCAGCACACGGACCTCGAAGTCCACACCATCGCTGACCGCTCCCTCGTGCACGTACGAGAACAGGCAGCCGTGCTCGGACAGGCGGAGGACGTGCTCGAGGCGGACGCAGCCGCCATCATCCAAGCGGTCGAGAGCATCCTGCAGGCTCGGGAGCCATTCCGCTATCGACTGCGGCGGCGAACCGACGAGGCGATGGTCGCGCACGACGAAGTCGGGATCGGCCAACGCGGCCGCGGCTTCCACGTCGCGACGACCGAGCGCGCCGACGAACGACATGACGAGCTCGAAAACGCCGGCATGCGTGGCGCCCTCGCCCTCGAGGAACAGCCGGTCGAGCTCCGTCAATCCGCCGTCGAGGTCGTCGACGTCGAACTGAGTCGTGTGTTGCTGTCGCCCCGCATCGTCGGTGCGCGTCACCATGAGCACCGACGTGATCACGCCGTGGTCTGGGATGTGGAGCGTAGATATCCCGGCGGCGAGCGAGAGGCCGCGCGTGGCGATCGTCTTGCGATCGAGCCACCCACCGCCGTCGAAGATCATGCGCGAACTGGCAATCGATTCTTCATGGTTCAGTGACATGGAGACGACGGAACGGCGGTCGTCCTGGGCCCAGTCTTCGGCGTAGGAGTCCTGGATCGCCTCCCAGTCGCGTGTGTGGTAGCCGGCATGGACGTGTGCAATGTTGCGGGTCACATCGTTCTCGAACAGGGCGACGCGGTTGTCGACGACTTCGGCGACCGGGGTTCGGGGCGCGGCAGGCTGCACGGTCATCGCGCTCCGCGCCCGCGCCTCGAGCACCGTGGCGCCCTTGGCTTCGCACGCGTCGACCGCGCGTTGCGCCTCGGCGTCGGCGGCATCGGTGTCACCCGTGGCGCGGAGCACCACGGCGAGCGCGAGCCGCGCGTCGGCGACGAGCAAGAGCGCGTCGGTTGCCGAGGCGAGTTCAACGGCCTCCCGGGCGAGCGCCAGCGCACGCGTCGTGTCGCCCCGGCGGGCGGCGGCCTCGGCGCGGACGTCGCGCCACGCAATTCCCGCCTTGAGGTCGGCGCCCGCGAGTCGCTCGGCGTCGGCCGCGACCTCGTCGGCCTCGTCGACGCGGCCTTGCAACAGCAGCGCGCGGCCGAGGAACGCGCCCGGCCAGCGCGGCCTCACCCCCGAGGCCTCGGTCGCGCAGCTCCTCGTACGCGTTGCGGAGATGGGTCTCGGCCGCGCCGGCCTCCCCGGCGAGCAGCTCAACGAAGCCGGCTGCGACCTCGGTTTCCAGCCGCCGGTGAGTGAGGCCGAGCTGTTCGACCGTCCGCCGCGCTGACCCGATCATCCGGCGTGCCGCGTCGATACGGCCGCGCAGCGCTTCGAGCACCGCTTGGCACCGGAGCGCGACCGATTCCACCGCGGGCGCGCCCGCCGTGATGCGCAACACGCGCACGACGTCGAGGCACTGCCCGCTCGCGCGCGTGACCGGGCTCGGTCCCCACAGCGCCGCGGGCGGGGCCTCGGCGAGGATCGTGTTGGCGAGGCGCGGGTCGCCGGCGCCGCGCGCGGCGGCAAGCGCGGCATCGAGCGCCGCGCTCGGCCGCGCCGATCTGGCCGAGGCGCTCGAGCGCCGACGCGTACACGTAGTGCGCCTTGGCCTCACCTCTCAGATCACCGAATGCACGCATTGCGCCCGCCGCGGCGCCGATCGACTGCACGATCTCCGTCAGCCGGTCGGGCTCGGCCAGCACCGCGAGGAGTCCTTCGTAGGTCGTGTACCAGGCGGCGAGCCGTTCCGATCCCCGGGCCGCGAGCTCGAGCGCGTCGATCGCACCGCGCGCACCCGCGACGTCGCCCGCGGTCAGCAACGCGTCGCAGCGCGCGAGGTGCAGCGCGCCGTGCTCGTAGGGATCAGGGTCGTCGACCGCGTCGAGTGCCTGCAGGGCCATCGCATAGAGGTCGCCCGCCTCCTCGTACGCGAGGCGTTCCATCGCCCGATCGGCGGCCCGGCGGCACGCCTCGACGGCGTTGTTCGCGCTCCCGGTCGACGCGCACTCGAACCAGTGGTACGCGAGATCGGCAAGCCGCCCGTCGGGATCGCCCGCCGGGGGTGCGGCCTCGAGAAGTTCGGCGATCGTGCGGTGCAGACGCACGCGCTTGAGCGTGACCAGCTCTGCGAGCAGCACCTGCCGGACGAGTGCATGCGCGAATCGGAAACGCGCGAGCGCGCCCGTTTCCTCCACGACGAGGCCGGCCCGGCACGCTTCGGCAATCGGGTCAATGAGATCCGTGCCGCGCACCTGCTCGACGAGCGCGAGGTCGAACGTCGTGCCCACCACCGCGGCGACCGCGAGCGCGTCATTCGCGGCGTCGCTGAGGCGCGAGAGCCGCCGGCCGGTGGCCTCGCGCACACCTTCCGGCAGGGTGCCGGGCTCCCACGCGCCGCCCGCGTCCTCGACATGACGGAGCACCTCGATGAGAAAGAACGGGTTCCCCGACGTCACCTCGGCCAGCTCGCGACCGAGGGCGCGGTCGGTGTTGCCGACCGCCGCGAGGTAGGCGTCGACGTCGGCGGCGGCGAGGCCGCTCAGCGCGATGCGATGCGTGTCGGCATCGCGACGAACGTCGGCAAGCGTGGCTGCGAGCGGATGTGTTCGCGCGAGTTCGGTATCGCGATACGTGCCGACGATGAGCAGGCGCGCCTCCTTCGCTTCGCGCAGCACATGACGCAGCAGCGACAACGTCGTTTTGCCCGCCCAGTGGAGGTCGTCGAGGACCAACAAGACGGGCGCCTCGGCCGATGCCGCGCGCATGAGCTGTGCAACTGCATCGAACAACGCGAGCCGCTCGGTGTCAGGATCGGCGCGCGTCTCCGGCGCAGATTCGGCGAGCACCTCGCCGAGTTCCGGCACGAAGCGACGAAGTTCGTCGACACCACGGACCGCCCGCAGGCGCGCGGCACCGAGCGCGGGCACCAACGTCCGCACCGCCTCGATGAACGGCTGCAGTGGTGCGGCGAGATCTTCGTCGCAGCGTCCGTAGAGTACGAGAGCACCCGCGGCGTGGGCGTGGGCGGCGACCTCGCCCGCGAGCCTCGATTTCCCGACGCCGGGTTCGCCCCCGATGAACGCCGTACTCAATGTTGCGTCGACGGCGCGATCCCAGAGATCGGTGAGCTGGGCGAGCTCGTCGCCGCGGCCGACGAACGGACCGGCACCCGTCAGCACGGCGGGGACCGGCGGCCGCGCGAGCTCCGAGGGCGCGTCGGGTGGAGCGGCGGCCGCGAAGGGATCCTGTGCGTGCGCGAGCTGGTAGACGTTCTCGCCGCGCGACAGGCCGCGAAGGTCGCGATGCCCGCGGTCGCGGAGTTCGACGCCGGCGGGAAGGTGGTCGCGCACGAGCTCGGCGACCGCTTGCGACAGCAATACTTCGCCCGCGCCCGCGAGTGAACGCAGGCGCGCCGCGCGGTTGAGCGCAGGCCCGAAGTAGTCGCCGCCGCGCTCGAACGCTTCGCCGGTGTGCATCGCCATGCGCACGCGCGGCTCCTTCCCGGCGGGCCATGGCTCGCTGGCCAGGGCTCCGAGAACCGCGAGCGCGGCGTTCGCACCTTCGGTCGCGCGTGCGAACACCGAGACGGTGGCGTCACCTTCGAGCTTCGACTTCAACAACGTGCCGCTGTGTGCGGCGACGACCTCGCCAACGATCGCGTCGTGCCGTTCGAGCGCGGCCGCCATCGCGGTGGCCTGTTCCTCCCACATCGCCGACGACTCCACGATGTCGGTCAGGAGGAACGTGACGACGCCGGAAGGCAACGGCGGCGCTGTCGCCGGCGCGACTGGACCGGCGCCGATGATCTCGAGGTACACGGCCTCGGTTTCCGGAGCCGGGTCGACGCCGAGCTCCTCGACGAGCGTGATGCGGCAGCGCTCCCACACCCGGAGCGCTTCACCGCGCTCACCCGCGGCCGCGAGCGCACGCATGACCTGGCGGAACGCTGCCTCACGCGACGGATCGAGTGCGAGCGCGTCGCGCGCGGCATCGACGGCTCGGGCCGCCGAGCCCGCGGCGAGCTGCGCGGCCGAACGCGCGAGTGCGGCCCGCACGCGAAGGTCGTGCATCCTCTCGCGCCACTGGTCCACCCAGTCGCAGTCGTCGGTCAGGAAACCGCGCGCAGCAATGCGCTCGGCGGCCGATGCAGCCTGCACCGCGCGCTCGACATCGCCCGCGTCGGCGGCCGTCTCGGCATCCGCGACGGCCCCCGCGAGGTGCTCGATGTCGACGGTCGCGTCGGGCGGGAGCACCAGCTGGTAGGAGCCAGCGGCCGAGACCAGGGCCGACGGCCCGTCGAGGCCGGCCTCGGTCAGCAGCCGACGCAGACGAGACACCACCGCACTGAGCGATGCCGACCACGATTCGGGCAACTGCTCCAGCCAGAGCAGCTCTGCGAGCTCTTCCCGCCGCACTGCCCGGTGGCGTTCGCAGACCAAGAACGCGAAGACCAGTCGGCCCTGGCGCCCCCCGAACACCACATCGGGCAGCACGCCGCCTTCGGCTTCAACCTCTACGCCACCGCACAGCCGCACCTTGAGCACACTCGCCCCCCTTCAGGGCCCCAGTCTTCCAAAGCGGGTTTGGCGTCGCCTTGTGACCGCCGGGCCCGACGCCAAACCCGGACCAACGGGCGATTCGTACGGTCGTCACCACACGATCGAACGTCAAGGAGACGAGCAAATGATCAGTGCACGTGGCGAACGGAAGCGTCGGATTTGCGGGTTGCGGCACATCCCCTTGCTTGCGGGATGCACGGCGAAGCAGCTGACTCGCGTCGACGGGCTTGGCGCGGACGTAGGTGTGCAACCCGGGCGGACGCTGACACGAGAAGGGGCCGAGGCCTTCGAGTTCTTCATAGTCCGCGCCGGGGCCGCCGTCGCCACGCGCGGCGCCCGTCGGGTCGGCATGATCGGGGCGGGCTCGGTCGCCGGTGAACTCGCGTTGCTCGACGGCACGGCCCGCACCGCGACGGTCGTGGCCGCGACGCCGATGCGCATCGTCGTGTTCACGGCGAAGGAATTTGATGAGCTGCTCGCGGTTGCACCATGCATCGAACAGGTCCTCGGCCACATCGCTGCCGAGCGCCGCACGCTCCTCCGGTGCGACGGCGTGTCGTAGTCAGCTGTCGGCGTTCCCGACGCTTCACCGCGCCCGACGACCACCCGGGTGGAGCAAACGTTCACTCGCAAGGCACTGATCGTCAAGGACCTCACACCCGATGACACCCGTGGTGCACACTTCCGTCCCGTGGTTCCGTTCAACGTCTTGCTCTCCCACGCCCTGCTGGACCTGACCCGTTCGTGCGAACGGGCCGGTGCGGAGGAGGTCGTGCTGTGGTCGAACCTCCTGCGGGTTGTCGGAGACGATGGCATTGATCGCAAGACAATGCCGTCGCAGGCGCGGCTGTCGAGGCGCGCCGTAAAGACGATGGTGGATGGAATGGTGCGGCACGAGTGGGCGTCGGTCGATGGCGGCGTTGTGCGGCTGACCGACGTGGCGCGCCGGGCACGGGACGAGTGGGCAGCCGCGATCGCGCAGGCGGAGGCGACGTGGCCGGACGCGTCGTCGCTGTGCGCCCCGTTGGAGGCGTTCGTGTCCAATCTCCCGCTCGAGCACTCGCACTACCCGTGTGGTTACGGCGCGGCGGACTGGCGCGTCACCGGTGGGGATGGTGTCAACTGGAGGGCAGTCAATCGTGATCTCGGCGCGGACACCGTCACGTCGTTGTCACTGCTCGCCCTGCTGTCGCAAGCGCTCGTCGGTTTCACTGCTGAGTACGAGTCGCGGGTCCCGTACGCGATGCTCGTCGGCATATACCTCGATGCCGCATTCGCCGATGGCTCCGTGCCGCTCGCCGACGCGCCATCGGTGCTGATGATCGCCGGCGACGGGAAGTCTTCGCTCGAGCGGCATGGTGCGGTCGAGGTCGACGAGTCGAAGCGGGTGATGCTCACGCCGGTCGGCCGCATGGTGCGCGACCTCTACCGGCCGACGGTCGAGGCCATCGAGTCATCGCTGGAGAACGCTTCGAGGCTGCGGGCCGAGCTGGAGACCATGGACGTCGACCGCGCCGGCCACGCAGACCATCCCGACGTTCGTTATGTCGGGGGCCATGTCGGATTCGCAGAGGTTTCCGCCGGCCGGTGAGTTGCCGTGAACCCATGCCGCCATGAACAATTTAACGCGGGGAGGGGGCTTGCCGCAAGCGACCCAAACGTGCTGACCATGACGCATGACCGAAAATGCGGTGGTGATCGCAGGCGGCGGTCCGACCGGGCTGATGTTGGCGGGCGAGCTGGCGTTGGCGGGGATCGACGTCGTCATCGTCGAACGACGCACCAGTCAGGATCTCGACGGATCGCGCGCGGTGGTCTTCACGCACGCACGATTGAGCTGCTTGATCAGCGCGGCATCGCGGAACGCTTCGTTTCGGCGGGTCAAGTTCATCCGGCAGTGGGCTTCGCCGGGATTCCGTTGGACATCAGCGACTTCCCGACCCGTCACAACTACTTGCTTGCGCTGTGGCAGAGCGACTTCGAACGCATCCTGGCTGACTGGGTCGGTGAGCTCGGGGTTCCGATCCTTCGTGGCCGGGAGGTGATGGGCTTCGCGCAGGACGACAGCCGCGTCGATGTCGAGTTGTCCGACGACACGTCGCTGCGAACCGAGTATCTCGTCGGCTGCGACGGAGGCCGCAGCGTGATCCGCAAGGCCGCCGGTATCGAGTTCGCCGGATGGGATGCGACAACCAGCTGGCTGATCGCCGAGGTCGAGATGGACGACCAGCCGGAGATCGGCACGCGCCGCGAAGGCGGTGGCATCGGTCCCGTCAACCGGGTGGAAGGCGGTGGGCCGTTCGGCGTCGTGCTGAGAGAACAGCAGGCCGAACATGCCAGCGAACCCACCTTGCAGAACCTCCGCGAGGCACTCGTCGTCGTGTACGGCACCGACTTCGGCGTGCACAGCCCGACCTGGATCTCCCGGTTCACGGACATGACGCGCCAGGCTGTCTCCTACCGCAACGGCCGCGTCCTGCTCGCTGGCGACGCCGCACATGTGCATCCCCCGCAGGGCGGCCAAGGCCTCCAGACCGGCGTGCAGGATGCCGTGAACCTGGGATGGAAGCTGGCCCAGGTGGTCAACAAGACATCACCGGAGAGCCTCCTCGACACCTACCACGCCGAACGGCATCCGGTCGGTGCCCGCGTGTTGCACAACACCATGGCGGCGGTCGCGCTCAGCAGCCCCGACGATCGTCACCAAGCCCTCCGCGACATCGTGACCGAACTGTTGAGCATGGACGAGCCGCGCCGACGCATCGCCACGATGCTCTCCGGTCTCGATATCCACTACGACCTCGGGGAGGGACACCCGCTGCTCGGGCGGCGCATGCCCGACCTCGATGTGCACACCGCTGACGGTCCCACGCGCGTCTTCACGCTGCTGCACGACGCCCGGCCCGTGCTCCTCAACCTTGGTGAACCCGGCGGCTTCGACATTTCTCGTTGGGAGAATCGAGTTCTGTTCGTCGATGCCAGGCACGATGGCGTGTGGGAGCTCCCGGTCCTTGGCGAGATCGCTGCGCCCTCGGCCGTGGTGATCCGACCCGACGGGCATGTCGCCTGGGCTGGAGACCTCACGGACCCAGAGCTGCCGCAAGCACTTGCGATCTGGTTCGGAGCGGGCACTCCGGCTTAGCAAACGTTTGCCTGAGCCAGCCGTTCGTGTGTGCGCTTGCGCACGTTCGGAGCGTGTCCGTCGGCATCGAGGGAAGCGAGCGGAAATTGGGTGTCGAAGCCAACGTTCCGACACTCAAGGAGACACACGCGCGAGCTCGCGATTGACCGCGGCCATTTCGGCTTCCGACTCTCGCGCCTGCTCTTCGGGCGTGAACGTGGGTTCGTCCAACTCCTCGACGTGTTCGCCCGGCACACTCGCCAACACCGCCAGCAGCGTGACGTTGTCAGGCTCGCAGAGCCCGACCGCGAGTTGCGCGGCATTGATTGCCGTCTGTGCGGTGTGGACGTTTGATCCCCGTGCCCGCGTCGTCCCGATCAGGGGAAAGGCGTCGGGGACGCCTTCGGCCAGAGCGCAACTCACATGCCGAACTGGGTGCGGTGAAGCGCCGCTACCGCCTCGGCTGATCCGGTCAACTCCACGTGCGCCGCACGCTGCCGCCCGAAGACATACAGGAGGAGTTCGCCGGGCGGTCCACTGAGCCGCGCGGTCGGCTCGCCCTTTCGCACTTTCCGTTGCTCGCTCGTTCCCGCCCACTCGATCTCCAGCCCGGCGTCGCGGAGACGACGGCCGAGGTGGCTGCTCCCTCGACAGACGTTTCGCCACAACGCGGCCTCCAACTCGGGTGTGAGCGTGCGAGGGTCCATCCCATTGGCTCTCCGCACGTCTTCGTGATGAACGAAGAACTCGTTCAGGTTGGGAAACGAACGGACCCAGCCGATGCGGAAGAACCCCGGCGGCGGGCCGGAGCGGATCCGAGCCACGAGCCACTCGAAGTCGCGGCGTTCCGCCAGTCGTACCCTCCGCTGCTCGGCGAATCGCTGGAACGGACCCGGGAGCACAATGCAGGGGCCGGCGACCAGATCGCGCTCGCGCAGGACGATGTGTGCCGCGAGGTCGTGAGCGGTCCATCCCTCGAGCAGAGTGGCCACGGAAGGCCCCAGCTCATCGAACACGTCACAAAGCTTCCGTCGCTCTTGCGCGTCGAAGGCGAGATCACCCATCCCGGCGAAAATAACCGACGTCGGTCGTGCCGGTCTCGCGTTGCCGGCGCTGGGGGTATGTCAGATTTGCAGGAAGAAAGCATTCGCATCAACACCGATGCACGACCGCGCGCGTTGCAAGTCGCTCTGCTCGTCACCCTTCCTGCCGGCCTGATCGGACTGTTCAACGGCTTCCGGATGGTGCGACTTCCGGATTCTGTCGCATCCGGCGCAGCCGAAG
Organism: uncultured Actinomycetes bacterium; assembly: GCA_963837155.1. Taxonomy (GTDB): domain Bacteria; phylum Actinomycetota; class Acidimicrobiia; order IMCC26256; family PALSA-610; genus DASQHW01. The sequence goes on from CAWIMB010000002.1 coordinate 1,817,581, forward strand.
GCATGGCATTCGGCTGACGGCGTCGAGTTTCCGCGGCATAGCGGTCGGGACGTGCGTACGTCCAGAGCACCGGGATCATTGTCGGCTGCTCGGCGGTTTCCCGTACTCCTCGTACAACTCGCGCGGCCAGTACCGAACGGCGGCGATCCCATCGGGCTCGATGAGATCGGTCTTGATCCGGTCGTAGTCGTAGCAGTTGAGCTCGTATTGGTTGCCCCAGGGGTCGGCGAGATCGAAGGCCCAGCACATGTCGAAATCGACCACGTCGTTCGGGACGAGCGGTCGACGGAGTGGACTGTTGATCTCGCCCGGCAGCGACCGCGTGAAGGAGATGAACGTCTCGGCGTCGACGCTGAACGCAACGCCTGTCTCCTGAGCGACCATCGGGTGCCCTTCGCTTGCTTCGAACAATGCCAACGTCGTCGCTCCGCCATCGGCGGAGATTTGAAGTGGACCACCTTCGAAGCCCCTTGCCCAGAAGTCGTACTTCTCGACCGCTTCGAACCCGAGGTGCTCTGCGTACCACCTCGCAGCCTCGGTTCTGTCCGGCACACGAATGTGTACATGGTCGAGCCGGCCCATACGGAACCCACGTGCGTCAGCCATGTGCAGAACATTAGGAGTGCGGGCTCTCAGCATCGAGTGTTTCGCAGGAAGGTCCGAACGCTGCGTCCGACCACGCGGTCAGCGTGATGTTCGCGCGCGTCCGGGAGACGATGCTCAATGGGTGCGAAACCACGGAACCCAATGGCACTCGTACGTCCCGACGATGCGCCGGCCCACGCGCGAGGAGTTCGCCGAATATTGCCGCAGCCTCGCCGGCGCCTTGAAACGCCACTTCCGCGATCGCACGTGGGCGATCCGGCCCCCGCGCCCTGTTCAGGAGCGAGACGATCGATGAGCGTCTCTCCGCTGTCGAGGATCGACAGGTCATCGACGCCCTTCTCGGTGAGCTCGGTCCCCGCGAGCGACAGATCATCAAGATGAGGTTCGTCGACGAACTCTCGCAGTCGGTCATCGGGAGGAACCTCGGCATCAGTCAAATGCACGTGTCTCGGTTGCTTGCGATGAGCCTCAGCAACCTTCGAGCCGCGGCCGAAAATCGTTCGCTCTGCTGAAGGAGCGCCGCCGGGCGGCGGATGACCGGCAATGCACTTCACGATCGGCGACTTGCCGGCCCAATTGTCGCCAACAAGCTCGCGGCCGGCAACACGTGGTCGGTACGCATCGTGTTGACGAGGCCGGCCGGCTGATCGTCCGAGTCGTTGTACGACGCTAGGTCAGTGCGCCCGGCGCGATCACCGGGAGGAGTGCTCGCACCGGCGCCACGATGTCTTGCCGGGCGCTACCTCTCGCGGCTCCCTCTTTGGCTTCGTAGGGCAACAAGCTCAGCACGTGTTGGATCGCATTGAGCCGACCGACCCGCTTGTTGTTGTTGTTCACGAACCACCATGGGGTTTCCGGCGTGTCGGTCCGGCGGAACAGCTCCAGCGCCGCGAGCGTGTAGTCCTCCCAGAGCGACGGCGCTTTCTTGTCGAGCGGGCTGAGCTTCCATTGCTTGAGCGGGTCCTTGCGTCGCGCCTTGAGCCGTCGCGCTTGTTCGTCGCGTCCGACTGAAAGCCAGATCTTGACGAGATGAATGCCGTCGTTGACGAGGAACTGCTCGAACGGCACGACCTGTTCAAAGAATCGCGATACCTGGCCGTCGGTCGCGAAGTTCATGACGCGCTCGACGCCGGCGCGGTTGTACCAGGACCGATCAAAGAACGTGATCTCGCCGCGCGTCGGGAGCTGCTCGATGTATCGCTGGAAGTACCACTGCCCGCTCTCCCTCTCGTCGGGGGCGGGAAGGGCGACGTGGCGGGCGAAGCGCGGGTTCATGTGTTGGCGCATGCGTTGGATCGTGCCGCCCTTGCCGGCGGTGTCGCGCCCCTCGAAGAGCAAGAGCACACGCTCACCGTTGGCGTGCGCCCATTGCTGCATCTTCACCAGTTCGATCTGGAGTGCAAGCAGGCGGGCCGCGTACTCCTGCCGCGTGATCTTCTCGGGTGTCGGCAGTACTGGGTGGCCCCACTCATCGCACGGAAGTTCGCGCAAGAACCTCGTGTAGAAGTCATCCATCATCGGACCTGCTGCCTCGACGTCATCGCGATCACCAGCCGGATGTCCGTTTCTCGCCCTATTCCGTGACGACGGCCTTCAGCACGTCCAGCTTTGCCGCGCGTCGGGCTGGGAGGACTGCCGCCAGCACGCCTGCGACGGCTGCGAGTGCGACGATGATCAGGAGGTTCACCGGCGGGAGACGCAGCGTGTTGAAGCCTTGGTCGTGCATGGCCGTCACGAGTGCCCAGCCGAAGAACACACCGACGACGAGGCCGAGCAGCGCGCCTTGCAGCGCGATGATCACCGACTCCCATCGGATGCTCGAGCGAAGCTGACGCCGTGTCATCCCCACGGCCCGCATCAATCCGAGTTCGCGGGTCCGCTCGAGGATGGAGAGCGCGAGCGTGTTGCCGATGCCGAGCAGCGCAATGACGATGGCAAGCGCGAGCATCGCGTAGATGAGCCCGAGCAACTGGTCGATGAACTTCGTCTGGTCTGCCTTGTACTCGGTCTGATCGAGCACCTTCGCGCCCGGTGATACCGATGCCGCACTCTTGACGGCTGACAGTGCCGCCGCGGCGTTCGCACTCGGGGCCTTTTTCACGAAGATCTGGAAGTCGTACTGGTCGGTGAAGTTTTTCTCGTAGGTCTGTATGCCGAGCAAGTAGTCGCCGGCGGGGTGGTTCTCGCCGTAGATCATCGCGACTCGTAGTTGTTGGAGCCCCGTGTCCTTGAACACGACCGGAACCTTGTCACCGATCGCCAGATGCTTGTCCTTGGCGACGTCCTTGTAGATCGCGATCGTCGCGGGGCCGAGGTCGGGTGGTGATCCCTTTTGTGGCTTGACGTCGACGAGTGCGAAGGTCTGCTCACTGGCGCCGAGGACCGGTTGCACCGATCCGTCGATCTTGGCCAGACCGGCGCGGATGGGTCCGGCTGCCTGAACCTCCGGGAGGGCGCTCAGCCTCTTGGTGACCGAGGGGTCGATGCCCCCCGAACCGAAGCCGGCGGGGCTCGTAACGACGAAATCGCCATGGAACGAAGTGTCGATTGTGTGGTTGAACGATGCCTTCGCCGACGCGGCGAAGATCGTGATGAACGCGACGAGCCCGACACCGATCATCAATGCCGACGCGGTTGTCGCGGTGCGTTTGGGATTGCGCATTGCGTTCTCGCGCGCGAGCTGCCCACAGATCCCACGCAGTCGAGGTAACGGCGAGCCGATGAACTGGCTGAGCGGCAATGCGACCGTGCGACCGAGTACCGACACACCATAGAACACAAGCAGCACGCCGACCCCCACGACGAGCAACGCGTTGCTCGGCGTCGAGATCAACCCGTAAGCGAGGCTTACGCCGCCGAGCACGAGAATGCCGCACCCGACGATGATTCGTTGCTTCGAACCGTAGCCCGTGCTCCCGACTGCGACATCGCGCATGGCCGCAATCGGTGGCACCTTGCCGGCCTTGCGCGCGGGCGAGACGGCCGACACGAGCGTGATGCCGATGCCGACCGCGAGCGAGAAGATGATCGTGCTGGCACTCAGCACGACCCCGCCGGCTGGGACATCGAATCCGAACGCCGAGAGCAACGCCTTCAGTCCCGCGGACACCACCACACCGACCCCGACGCCGATCACGGATGCGATGACGCCGACGGCGAGCGCTTCGAGCAGCACCGAGAAGAGCACCTGGCGCCGTTTGGCGCCGAGCGCGCGCAGCAGCGCGTTCTCGCGCGCCCGTTGGGCGACGGTGATGGAGAAGGTGTTGAAGATGATAAAGCCGCCGACGAGGAGGGCAATGACGGCGAACACGAGCATGAACGTGTTGAAGAATTTGAACGCGTCGCGGATATTGTCCTGACTCTCCTTCGTGACCTTCGCGGCCGTCACAGCCTCGGTGCCGGGCGGTAGCTGCGGCTGGATGCGGCTCGCGACCTCCTGCTCCGAGATGCCGGGCTGCGCGACGACGGAAATGGCGTCGAACTTGCCGGGTTCACCGACAAGTCGTTGCGCGGTGTCGGTGGTGAAGAGCACGAATGACGCTCCACCCGGCGAGTCGGCGTCGCTGAACTTCGCGATCCCGGCAATCACAACGGGTTGCGCGCCGCCCTTCACGAGAACACGCGCGGTGTCGCCGACGTGATAGCCGGTCTTGTCGGCGCTGCGTTTGTCGATGACGACTTGGTCTGCACCGCGCGGTGGCGTCCCGGCGACGAGCTTCCATGCGTTGAGCTGCGGGACGTTGCTCCAGCCGGCACCGATCACGGGCGGTCCGTTGTTCGGATCGCCGAGCGCGTCACCGTGCTTGTCGACGATCTGCGCGTAGCCGAACACGTCGCCCTCAGCGACCGCGACGCCGTCGACGTTCTGCACCACGGTTACGAGGGACGCATCGACTCGACCGCGTTGGTCACCGGCTCCGTTCGGCCCCTTGAACGCCGCAGTCTCCCGCACGACGGCTGACGTACCGTCGTAGACGCTGGCGAAGAGTTTGTCGAAGCTTCTTTGGATCGTGTCGGTGAGGACGAGCGTCCCCGACATGAACGCAACACCGAGGACGACCGCGAGCCCGGTCGCGAAGAGCCGGAACTTGTGGGCGATGAGGTTACGAACGGTGGTGAGCAGCATCTTCTTCTCCGAACTGCTTCATGCGGTCGAGCACGCGGTCAGCGGTCGGCGCCAGCATCTCCTCCACGATCTTGCCGTCGGCGAGGAAGACGATGCGCTCGGCGTAGCTCGCCGCCACCGGGTCGTGTGTCACCATCACGATCGTCTGGTCCATCTGTTGCACCGCGCGCTGCATGAACGACAGCACCTCCGCTCCGGCGTGCGAGTCGAGGTTGCCGGTTGGCTCGTCCGCGAAGATGATGTGCGGCCGGCTCGCCAGCGCACGGGCGACCGCGACACGTTGCTGCTGGCCGCCCGACAACTCGCTCGGACGGTGTCGCAGCCGATCCCCGAGGCCGACGGTCTCCACGACGCCGTCGATCCACTGCTGGTCACCTTTGCGTCCTGCGAGACGTAACGGCAGCGTGATGTTCTCGTATGCGGTGAGCGTCGGCACGAGATTGAACGCCTGGAAGATGAACCCGACGCGGTCGCGCCGAAGTATCGTCAGGTCGTTGTCGTCGAGCGTGCTCAGGTCGACGTCACCGATGAACGCTTTGCCGGACGTGAGGGTGTCGAGGCCGGCGATGCAGTGCAACAGCGTCGACTTCCCGGAACCGGAAGGTCCCATGATGGCGCTGAAACGCGCGGTTTCGAAGGCGACCGTCACGCCGTCGAGGGCACGCACCTCGGTCGAGTGCGTGCCATACACCTTCGTCGCGTCGATGGTCGCAGCTGCTGCTGTCGACGGAACCTTCTCCATCGCGGAAAGGTCGATCGTCGCCATCACGGTCCTCCTATCGTCCGCCGCCCGCGAGATTTCGCGCCGGGAATGATCCGCTATCGGAGGCTCGCGCTCAAGTGCCAGAGGTCCCACAGTCCAGTGCCACAGGTCCGGCCGCTCAACGGAGGGGTCGCGGTAGCGTCGAGCAGTGGTGTTGCGACCGCGAAACGATGTTCGAGTCGGGCGGATGTCACCCAGTGATGAAGACGCTGGCGCGGAGCGAGTTGCACCCGCACGTTCCATCCCACACACGTTGGTTCGCGAAGCGGATCGCATACTCGGGCCGGTCGTGCAGAGACGGTGCGGGATCAGGCAACGCGAGCATCATCTCGTAGAAACCCGGTTTGAGCCTTGCAGGTACGACCGGATGCAACGAGAGGACGGCAGTGGTGCCCGACAGCCAGCGCCGAGGGTCGGCGTCGACCGGAAGCCGAGTGACGCGGCCGGTGCGCAGCTCGCGTAGGACGAGTTCCACTGCGCGGGAGTTGTACGGAGCGGCCCAGCCGTCGTTGTGAACCTGGAGTCGGACCTTGATCGGGGCACCACGCCGTGCCCGTAGCGGCACTCTCGCGGACTCCAGCCTGAAGCGATATCCCAGGTGTGTCGCGATCGTTGTGTAGCAACCTTCCCGCTGCCACCGTTGTGCGGGAGTCGTCGTGTAGCCGTCGATTGCACTCCAGTGTTCGTTTGCAAAGATGGAGAGCACACGAGCACAACTGTCATAGTTGCTCGTGTAGCCATCCTGATCGCTGTCGACGGGGCCCGGGGGTCCGGGGACACCAGGTTCACCGTCTTGCACGAGATAGCGGTTGTCGCTCGCGAGGAACGCTCGCACCAATGGGCCGTTGCTCCAGACCGGAACAGGTGTCGTCGACCACGTGCCGGAGTCGAACTCACCGCACGTGAGACAGTCGTCGCCTTGACCCCATCGGGCTTGCATGCTGCCGTCGTACGCCTGGCGTTCGGTGAGCGGTGGAATCGGCAAGCCGGTCGACCCGAAATACTGAAACTTCCACAGCGGTGCGCGCACCGCGATCATTCGCGACTGGGGGACCACTGCGAACTCTTTGTCAAGGATGAAGGGCGTCGCGGCGGTGAGCCCCTGTTCATCATTTGCCAGATCGTTGCTGGACTGACCTCCTTCACCCCAACATCCGATGAATCCCAACTCCATGTACGCCAGAACATCGACGTTGCGGCGCAGGACAGGTCCCAACTGATCCAAGTGGCTGAGCACACGGAAGAGGGGCGCGTCAGGCCCGCCGGTTCCATAGTTGTACGCGAACCGCGGCACGAGCTTCACGCCGGCCGCTCGTGCCGTCGCGAAGTCTTGGTCGACCTGAACCAAGAACGCGTCAGACAACGGCGCGTCGCGGAACGCGGCGATGTGATAGCGAACATAGATCAACGTTCGCCCCGCGGCGCGTGCGGCGGTCAGGTCGCTGACGCGCAGCGGGTCGGTCAAGGTCGTATCGCTGTACGCGGTGAAGTTGTTGCCCGCGCCGCAAGAGTCCCATGTCACGTGTGCGGGGGGTCGGGGCAGGTGATTTTCGGTAAATCCGCGTTCGGGGTTCGCAAAGTCCGCCGAAGTTGGTCGATACACGACGTGGAGGACGTCATGTGGTGCGTGCGCAGGTTGCATCGTCGCTGCGTGCGGTGGCCCAATCGACAGAACCGTTGCGGAAACTGCGAACGCCGTGACGACCGCTGTCCAGAACGCTTTCCTTCTGATCATCTGCCGTCGACCGTAAGCGCACGAGGTCTCGCGCGCTAGACAAGGTCAATCTCACAGGACACCTTGCGCGAGAACCGAGCCCTGGGGGATGAGCAGCTCAGTCCTCGCTGTCGACGAGGCTATGCGACGAGTTGTTCGTCGGCTTGTTCGGACGACCGGGTCGACTCCGCCCCGTCGATCTGCACGCGGGGAAGGAGACGCGAGAGCCAGCGGGGCAACCACCAATTGGCGTCGCCGAGCAACTCCATCGTGGCCGGCACGAGCACGACGCGCACGATCGAGGCGTCGACGGCGATCGCGACCGCGAGGCCGAGCCCGATGAGCTTGAGCGCCCGCAGGTCGGAGACCACGAAGCTGCCGAACACGAACACCATGATCAGCGCCGCGGCCGTGATTACCCGTGCCGTGCTCGCAAGCCCTTCGGCAACCGCGGTCGCGTTGTCGCCAGTGCGGTCGTAGTGCTCGCGCACCGCACTCAGCAAGAACACCTCGTAGTCCATCGAGAGGCCGAACACGATCGCGAAGAGCATCATCGGCACCCACGCCTCGATCGGTGCCTTCTCGACGCCGACCAGGCCGTCGCCCCATCCCCACTGGAAGATGGCCACCACGATGCCGTAAGCCGCGCCGATCGAGAGCAAGTTCATGACCACGGCCTTCAGCGGCACGAGGATCGACCGGAACACGAGCAGCAAGAGCAAGAAGCTCAGCGCGAGCACCGCGCCGATGAAGATCGGCAGCCGGCGCGAGATCACGTCGGCGAAGTCGATCTGACCTGCTGTCTGGCCGCCGACATGCGCGACGAGGCCGCTGTCACCCACCGCGTCGGGGACGACGTGGTCGCGCACGTTGTGCACGAGCCGAACCGTCGCCTCGTCCTGCGGAGGCGTCGTCGGGAGCAGCGTCGTCAGCGCCGCCGTGTGCGAGTCGTTGGGCTGCGCGTCCGCGACCGATGCGACGCCGGGCGTTGCCCGCAACGCACTGACCAACCGCGGTACCTCGGCGGCGGCTTCGGGCGTCTTCGTCTGCATGACGACGAGCATCTGTCCGTTCGCGCCGGGCCCGAAGCCCTGGGCGATGAGGTCGTAGGCCTTGTGGGTCGTGCTCGACTTCGGGTCGTTGCTCGCGTCGGCCGACCCGAGCCGGAGGCCGAACGTCGGCAGCGCGACGACAACGAGCAGCACAAGCCCACCGATCAGAATGCCGACCGGCTTGCGCTGCACGAAGCGCGCCCACCGGTGCCACATGCCCTCGCGCGGGTTCAGCTTTGTGCGGCCGACCTTGAAGCGGTCGATCGTGAAGCCGACGAAGCCGAGGAGCGCGGGCAACAACGTGATCGCGGCGAGCATCGCGATGACGACCGCCAGCGACGTTCCGACGGCGAGGCCGTGCAGGAAGCTGAGCCCCATGAGGAACATGCCGAGCACCGAGATCATGACGGTGAAGGCCGCGAAGACCACGGCGCGGCCCGAGGTGTTCATCGCCTCGATGACGGCGGCCTCCGGCGAACCCGTGCGGTGCAGCGCGGTCCGGTAGCGCGTGACGATGAACAGCGCATAGTCGATGCCGACGCCGATGCCGATCATCGCGGCGACCTGCGGCGCAAAGCTCGGCGTGGTGAAGATGCGGGCGACCACGCCGATACCGGCCATCGAGATCGCGATCCCGATCAGGGCAGTTGAGATCGGCAGACCCATCGCGATCAGCGAGCCGAACGCGATGAGCAGCACGATGATCGCAGCGACGATGCCGATGGCCTCGCTGGCCGGCATCGTGGTCTCGCCGAACCAGCTGCCGGCGAACTGTACGTTCACGCCGGCGTCCTTCAGCGGCTCCGCGAGATGCTTGACGTTGTTCGCGATGTCGGTCGGATGGTCGTTGTCGCCGTTCGCGGTCGTGATGCGCGCGATGGCGATCGACCGGTCCGGCGAGAACACGAGCGGCTGCACCCCGATCACACCCGGCGCGTGCGCGACGCGAGCCAGGTACGCGTCGATCTCCGGCTCCTGTCCTTGCATGCCGGCGAACACGATCTGGGCCTCGTCGCCGTGCTGCGGCGGGAAGGCGCGTGCCATCTCGTCGTAGGCCGCTTGCGAGTCGGTGCCGGGCAGCGTGCCCCGGTTTGTGTAGCTGCCGGCGAGCGCGCTGCCGAGCGCGATCGCCGCAACTGCGAAGACCACCCACACACCGACGACCAGGCGCCGGCGACGGAAGGCGAAGCGAGCAATTCTCGTCAACATGGTGAGCTCCTCGATGGCTGTAGGGGCTGCACGCTGGACGCCGGCTCTGAGGAGCCGCTTGCAAGCGCCTGAACGCGCCGCGCCTCCGCGTTGCAAGCGCGCCGTCAGGGCCCGGGCGAAAGCTCGTCATCGACGACATTCGCCGACGACGATCGAGGTTCACGATGACGAGTTACAACACCTACGAGGCCCACCGACGGAACGTGTCGACCGCAGTCGGCGACATCAGCTGCATCGACTACGGCGAGGGCGCACCGGCGCTGTTCCTCCACGGCGTCGGCACGAGCGCGTACCTCTGGTACAAGGTGATCGCGCAGCTCCCCCCGAGCGGTCGTCGCCTCATCGCGCTCGACCTGCCGATCCACGGACACAGCCCGGTGCGCGACGACCAGGACCTCTCGCTCACCGGGCTCGCGGACACGGTGTCCGCCTTCTGCGACGCGGCCGACCTCGGACCGGTCGACCTGGTCGCGAACGACACCGGCGGGGCCGTTGCCCAGATCTTCGCGGCGCGCGAGCCCGAGCGGCTGGTGAGCCTCACACTGACGAACTGTGAGACGCACGACAATGTGCCACCCGACGCGTTCCGACCGACGGTCGAGCTGGCGAAGGCGGGCGCCCTCGCTCCTTCGGCACCCGCACTCCTCGCCGACCTCGAGACCGCGCGTACCGCGGTGTTCGCGGGGGGCTACGAGGACCCGAACAACGTCAGCCTCGACACCGTGCGGGCGTACCTCGAGTCCGTGATCGGCACGCCCGAGCGAGCGCGTCAGTTCGAGCGTCTGCTCGCCTCGCTGGACCCGCGCGACCTGCTTCGCGTCGAGCCGGGACTCAGGCAGCTCGACGTGCCGACGCTCGTCGTGTGGGGAACCGCCGACGAGTTCTTCGACCTGTGCTGGGCCTACTGGCTCCAGGACACGATCCCGGGCGTGCAAGAGGTTGTAGAGCTCCCCGGTGCCAAGCTGTTCTTCCCCGACGAGCGCGCCGACGAGCTCGCGCCGTTGCTCACCCGGCACTGGGCGTCGGTTGCGACACCCGCGCGATGACGGCGTCAGGGTCGGCGCGCCCAACCGCTGTCGCGGCGTCGAGCGTGGCGTGGTCGCGTACGCGTGCGCAAGCGCGCGCTCGACGTCGTGGGCTTCTGCGGGTTGCAGTTGCCCGCCGGTCGCGTCGCGTAAGGCCGCGGCGGCGCCGAGCATCACGCCGACGGCGTGGTCGTCGCCACGCAGCGACGCGACCCCCGCGAGACCGTCAAGTGCGAGCGCTTGGGTTCGGACGTCGCCCGCGGCGCGCGCCGCAACCAACGCGTTGCTGTGCAGGGACTCCGCCTGCGTGGCGTCGCCCCGCAGCTCCGCGACGTACCCGAGTGAGTTGAGCGAGAGCGCGAGTCCCGCCGGCACGCCGCGGTCCCAGTAGAGCTCCATTGCTTGCTCGTGGCATCGCTCGGCTTCGTCCAGACGACCCGCGCGGCGCAGCACGATGCCGCGCAGGTTGTGAATCAGCGCGAGGTTCGGGACGTACCGCTGCCGCTCGGCCGCCGTGAGCGCTTCGTCGAGCCAGTGCTCGGCGTCGTCCGAACGACCCTCCAACGCGCGCACGTACCCCAGTCGGGCCGCCAGGCTGCTCGTGACCCCGATCCCTCCGACGGCGCGGAGTCCCACCACGGCGTCGTGCAGCGCCGCGGCGGCCTCGTCGTAGTGCCCTCGCAGTGTGAGCACATCGGCGAGATGGCGGAGTGCGTAGCTACGACCCCACGGATTCCCGAGCGCCTCGAAGCGCCGGGCCGCGTCTCGCAGGCCGTCAGGTGCTCGGTCGAAGGTGCCCTCGACGAGCTTCAGCGCGCCGCGCAGCAGCGCGGCCATGGCCAAGCTCCACTCATCGCCGACGGTGACATACGCGGCCGCGGCCTCCTCGAGCAGCGGGACCGAACGGATCCGGTGCTGGAAGAAGTCGGCGATGACGGTGCCGTGCAACATCGTCGCCGCCGCGAGGGCGCGGGGATCGCCGAGAGCGCGTGCCCGTTCGACCGCTTCCGTTCCGTACGCCATGGCGCGCGTCTTGTCGCGCGACATGCCGAGCGCACCCGCCCACGCGAGCGCGCGGATCTTGCAGTCGGGGTTGGCAGGTTCGGTGAGCGCGAGCGCAGTGGTCATCCATCGCCAGGTGTCGTCGATACGACCGCCCATGTTCCAGTACCAACCGAGCCCGTTGATGATCGCGAGCGCGAGGTCGCTGTCACCCGCCTCGAGCGACCATTCCATCGCGAACGCGGACGTCGTCGATCGACTCGCTGAACCGGGCAAACCACTTCCGGGTCGCCGAGCCATGTTCCGCGTCGGGGATGTCGAGCGCGGCCGCGAAGTAACGCGCATGGCGCAGGCGCGTGGCGTCCATTTCACCGTTGGCGGTGAGCCGTTCGCGGCCGTACTGAGCAAGCGTCTGGAGCAGGCGTAGGCCCGGTCCGGTCGAGTCGGTGTACGTCACCACCAGCGATTTGTCGACGAGGCGCGCCAAGAGATCGGCGACCTCGTCCCGTTCGACGCCCGGTCCGCTGCACACCGCTTCGGCGGCCGTGAGCGAGAAGCCGCCCGCGAACACCGACGCCCGCTCGAACACGAGGCGTTCCTGTTGGAACAGCAGCGCGTAGCTCCAGTCGATGACGGCCCGCAGCGTTTGCTGACGCGGCGGCGCCGTGCGCGAGCCGCCGGTGAGCAAACGGAACCGGTCGTCGAGGCGCGTCAGCAGGTCGCTCGGCGCGAGTGCCCGCATGCGCGCGGCGGCCAGCTCGATCGCCAGCGGCAGTCCGTCGAGCTGCGCGCAGATGGTCTGCACGTCCGTGAAGTGCTCGTCGCGGTCGAAACCGGGGTCGACCGCGCGGGCGCGCGCCACGAACAGCTCGATCGCGTCATCGAGCGCGAGGGGCGTCAGCGGCCAGAGTGCTTCACCGGCGATGGCGAGCGACTCACGGCTCGTCGCGAGGACCTGCAGCTCCTCGCTGTGCGCGATCAGGTCGGCGACGATCCGTGCAACCTCGGCGACGACGTGTTCGCAGTTGTCGAGCACGAGCAGGAGCTCGCGCCCCCAGAGGTACTCCCGCAGGCGGTCAAGCGTCGTGGCGGCCGCGCCCGGGCCGTGCTCCACCTCGACGCCGAGCGCGGTCGAGATGGTCGCCGCGACATCCGCCGCATCGCCGACGGACGCCAAGTCGGCGAGCCAGACACCGTCGCGGTGCGCATCGAGCCGGCGGTGACCGATCTCAGCGGCGAGCCGGGTCTTGCCGACGCCGCCGGGGCCGACGATCGTCACGACGCGGTGCCGCTCGAGCAGCGCCCGGGTCGTGCCGATCTCGGTGCTGCGCCCGATGAGCGCGTTCGCGGGGACGGGCAGGTTGGTGGCCGGGGCACGCGCCGGTGCCGCGGCCGGCCGCGGCGCATCCAGCGTGGGATTCTGTTCGAGGACCGCGAGCTCCAGCTCGCGCAGTTCGGGTCCCGGATCGATGCCGAGCTCCTCGGCGAGGACCGCGCGCGCCCGCTGATAGGCACGGAGGGCGTCGCTCTGGCGGCCGGCGCGGTACAGCGCGGTCATGAGTTGTGCCCAGAGTCGTTCGCGCAGCGGATGGGCTTGCACTGCTGCTTCCAGCTCACCAATCAGCTCCGCGTCGCGGCCGAGCAACAAGTCGGCCTCGACGCGGTCCTCCAGCGTCGCAAGGCGCGCTTCCTCGAGGCGCGTGATCACCGGACGAGCGAACTCGTCCTCGGCGAACTCGGCGAGAGGCGCGCCGCGCCACAGCGCGAGCGCGCCGCGCAGGACGTCGGCGGCTTCGGCCGGGTCGCCGTGTTGCAGCGCGTCGTGGCCGGCGTGCGCCAGCTGGTCGAACCGATGCGCGTCGATCGCGTCGGGCGGGATGTCGAGGGCGTAGCCGCGGTTGCGTGTGACGATGCGGTCGTCGCCGAGCACCCGTCGCAGGCGCGCGATGTGCACTTGCAGGTTGTTCCGCGCGGGCTGCATGCCGCTCCACACGTCCTCGAGCAGCTGGTCCGTGGGAATCGTGCGTCCCGGCCCGAGCGCGAGATCGACGAGGATCGCGCGCGGCCGGGCACCGCCGACGTCGAGCGGCTGGCCGTCGTCGCCGAGCACTTCGAGCGGGCCGAGGATGCGCAGTTCCAACAGAGCGAGGATACGTCTGCCCCTCGCTGCAAGCGTTCTGTCAGTGTGTAAACAGTTCGCATCGAGATGCTGGTGCGGTGGACACAAACTCGTATCTGTCGAACGCTTTGGCTCGTCACGCGTGGAATGCGCACGTGCGCGGCAATTCCGAGCGAGGGTCACGCCTCGTTGAGCACGCGGCGCGGTTCGCGGCAGACGGGCCGCGTCGCGAGCGCCAGCTCGTCGAAGTCGTGACGCTCGCGATTGCCGGTGATGTGTGCCGGGCCGCCGATCTCGCCGCCGAGCACCTTTGCGAGTTCCCATGCGACGGGCTCGTGCGCGATGTCAGGACGGCGTGTCAGTGACGATGGGTGGACGCGCCGCGTGGCGTCGTTTCGAATGAACGTCATGCAAGCCGACACGCTGGAACGCATCAGGATCGGCGGAGCTGATCAGTGGGTGCTCGAGCGATCAGAGGATCTCTCGAACCCGATCGTGCTCTACCTCCATGGTGGCCCCGGCACGTCTCAGTTGACCTTGAACCGCCGCAACACGCGAGATCTCGAGCGGTGCTTCACGGTCGTGAACTGGGACCAGCGCGGTGCCGGGAAGTCGTACGCCGCGATTCGAGACGCCGGCGCGATGAACATTGACCAGTTCGTCGAGGACACCCGAGAACTGACGCTGCACCTCCTGCACAAGTATGGGAAGGATCGGTTAGTGCTCGTTGGTCATTCATGGGGCAGCGCGATCGGCGCGTTGACGATCGCGAGGTCGCCGGAGCTGTACTCGTGCTACGTGGGCATCGGGCAGATCGCCAACATGGCCGAGGGCGAAGCACTCTCGTACCAATGGGTGCTCGACGAAGCACGACGACGGCACCATCGGCGAGCGCTCCGATCGCTCGAACGGATGGGCCCGCCTCCCTATGCAGGCGACTGGCGGAAAAAGACGATGACCGAGCGCAGCTACGTCGCGGGTTCGGCGGTGAGGTTCGCGCCAGCCGACTTGGCGCCATGGGGATGGTGCTCGGAAGCGTGCTCGTCTCATCGGAATACACGGTGCGCGACCGCGTGAACTTCTTCCGCGGCATCCTCGGTTCCATGCGGGCCCTGTGGCCACAACTCCTCGAAGTCAACCTGTTCGAGCAGGTCCCCGAAGTGCAGGTGCCGGTCTTCTTCATGGAGGGACGACACGACTGGGAAGTTCCATCGATCCTCGCGGCTCGGTACTTCGAGGCGCTGCGCGCACCATCGAAGCGACTCGTCTGGTTCGAGAACTCGGCGCACCTTCCGAACGCCGAGGAGCGAGCGCGCTTCAACCAGATCATGCGGGACGATGTCCGTGCGGTGGCCCTCGCATGATGGAAGATTGCGAAGTCGACGTGTACTTCTTCCCCGTGGGTGCCCACGGTGCGTTGGCGGGTTGGGCCGCTCAGCTGTACGAGGGGGTGGTCGCGGCGCGGGACCGTCGTCCGCGCCGCGAACTGTTTCACGCCGCGCTCGAGGTGCGCGCGGAGGGGACGACGTCGTGGATCGAAATGGCGCTCCCGGTACACCGGTGTGATCGAGGAGTCATTGCTGAGGGACCGGTGGGTGCGCGCGTTCTGGGCCGGTGGCGTTTGTTTCGCTACGAGGTACACCGCTGGGAGGGCGATGCGGTTCCGGACGTGCCCGCGGCGCGCGGCCGTCCGGTCTGTGTGAGCAACAGCTCCGCGGATGCCGAACGGATCCTCGCGCTCGTTCCCGAGTTCCCGCTCTGCACGTGGGGCCGTGACGAGTTGGGCGCGGGGGAGATGTGGAACTCGAATTCGTTCGTCTCGTGGCTGCTCGCGCGCGCAGGTCTCCGCACGGATGGGCTCGCCCCGCCCGCGGGTGGGCGGGCGCCGGGTTGGAACGCAGGAGTACGGGTCGCGGCCCGCGCTGAGCAGCACCACTGATCGCGCTCACCGGCGGGATTCGAAGATCACCTCGGGGAATTGTTGTGCGGGCCCGTCGAGCAGTGGCGCGGGTTCGTGCCGGAGCTCGCGATCGAAGAACGCGAGCGAAGAGGCGTTGATGATTCGGTGCGCGCGTTCGCCGCCGATCGGCCCGGAGAAACCGCGCCAGGGGACAAGTGCGGAGAGAAACGGGGCGTCGGTCATATCGAGGTGGAAACTTCCGGGGATCTGCACGTAGTAGCCGTCGCCGGGCAGGTGCTCGTACACCCTCCGCATCGTGCGGAGGTGTTCGTCGATGTCGGCCTCCGTCCAGCCGCCGGCGACTTCTCGTTCGAATCGCATGCTGTCGGCAGGACGCGCGATGAACATGATCGGCTGTACCAAGCCGTTGCGCACGACGTCCGCGGGCATGAACGCCTCCTCCAGCAGCCCGGCGCGCAAACGCGGATCGACGCGGCACGCCTCGGCCCCGACGACTGCTCCCATCGAATGACCAATGAGACCCGCACGCTCAAGGTCGAGTCGACCGTTCAGCACGCCGGGCCGATCGTTGCGCGCGAGGGCAGCGAGCTGATCAAGCGTGAAGCTCACGTCGCGCGCCAGATAAGGAATGTGTGCATCCATGAACGCGCTGCGCGGAGGACTCCATCGGTCGTCGTACCCCACGCGGCGGCCATCGGGAAACACGACCATCGCAACGGAATACGGCTGATCGACCGCAGCAACCACGTAGCCGTGCGAGACCAGGTCCTCGACCTGGAACGTCTGTATCTGCCGGTAGCTGCCCTTGATCCCCACCAACATGATCAGCACCGGGAACGCGGCTTCGTCGTCCACGATCGGAGCGCGCTCGACCGCATTCGTAGTGACGTGTGCGAGGGGCGCGAGGGTCGATGGCGACACGCCGAGGAAGTCCGCCAGGGCGGGCGCGACCACATCGGCGTCCGGCATGTATCGAGCCCGCGGCGCCGACGGCACGTCGTGCGCCGGGTACCAGACCTGCACCATCAGCTCACGACGAGCGCTCGGTTGGGCGGAGAACACCTCCCGGCGTTCGGCATCCACCCAGTGATACGTCACCGTGCCGATCCGGTATGGCCCGGTCGGTCGCGGGAAGACGAACGCCGGACGATTCATCGTCCCATCTGCTCGGCGAGGAAGCGGTGCACTTGCTGCACCGCCATGGCGCCCTCGCCGACGGCTGACGCCACGCGCTTGATCGAGCCGTGTCGCACATCGCCCGCGAAGAAGATCCCCGGCGAGCTCGACTCGAGAAATAGCGGTTCGCGTTCGAGCTTCCACCACGTGCCCCGACCACCGTCGGCCAAAACGTCGGGTCCGGTCAGGAAGAAGCCGGCGTCGTCGCGACGCACCCAGTCGACGCGCCCGGAAGTCGGCACACCTCCGATGAGGATGAAGAGCGCGTCGGCGTCAACGATCTCGATCTGTCCCGAGACGTCGATGTGCAAGGCCTCGAGCCGCTCCTCCCCGAGCGCACGTACGACCTGCGCGTTGGTGCGAACCGTGATGCGCGGGTGCGCTTCGCAGCGTGCGACCAAGTACTGCGACATTCCCGGAGCCAGCGACTTGGCGCGCACCACCATCGTCACATGCGCCGCGAACTCCGCGAGATACAGGGCGGCCTGGCCCGCCGAGTTCGCGCCGCCGACGACGAACACCTGGCCGTCGCGGTGGTACGCGGCCTCGCGCGGAGCTGAGCCGTAGTACACGCCGGCACCGAGGAGTTCGTGCACGCCCGGCGCGTCGAGGTGGCGATAGTGCGAACCGGTAGCTCCGATTCCGGCGCGACCGCGCACGACGGCACCGTTGACGAGCGTGACGCGCGCATTGCCCTCTTCGTCGGCGGTCGTGCTCGTGAAATCACACCCGATCACGAACTCGGCGCCGAACCGGAGCGCCTGGTCGAACGCGGCCTCGGCCAAGTCACTGCCAGAGATGCCGTTGGGAAACCCGGGATAGTTCTCGATGCGCGAGCTGGTACCGGCCTGGCCGCCGGGTGCGTGGGCCTCGACGACGACGGTGTCGAGGCCCTCGGACGCCGCGTAGACGGCGGCGGTGAGGCCGGCCGGTCCGGCGCCGACGATCACGACGTCGTACAAATCTTTGTCGGGGTGCGTGTGGAGTCCGACGCGCTCGGCCAGTTGCGCGCGCGCGAGGTTGTAGGCGGTTTCGTCGTCACCGGACGGCCACTCGCTGACCGAGCCATCGGCATACACGAAGACGGGAAGGCGAAGGCCGTCGGGAACCCGTGCGCCGAGCGCGCGCACGAGGGGGTCATGATCGAGATCGACCCATCCGAACGCGACCCGATTGCGAGTGAGGAAGTCGCGCAAGTCCTGCACGTGCGGTGAGTGCCGCCGACCAACGAGATAGACGTCGCTCTCGCGGTCGGCGGTCAGCTCGATCACGGTGTCAGCACGACCTTGCCCGGAATGTGCTTGGTGGACTTGGCCATGAACGCCTCGCGCGCGTCTGCCAGCGGGAAGACCGCGCTGACGTCGGGGCGCAGCATGCCGTCGTCGACGAGTCGCGCAATCTCGCGGAGTTGGGCACCGTTCGCGTCTCGAACGAAACCCACCGTGCGGATATCGCTGCGATCGGTTGGTGCCTGCGCCCATGATCGAGACGATCGCTCCACCGGGCTTCACGATCGCGACCGAACGAGCGAGCACGTCGCCGCCGATGATGTCGTAGACCAGGTCGACCGGGCCGACGCCGGTCTCCCAGTCATCCGGTTCGACGTCGACGAATTCCTCGGCGCCCAGGTCGAGCACGCGTTGGCGCGCGCTGGCCCGACCGGTGCCGATGACATGGGCGCCGGCCCAGCGGGCGAGCGGCACCGCCATCGACCCGACTCCGCCGCCGGCGCCGTGAATGACCACCTTCTGGCCGGCCTCGAGATGGCCGTGATCGAACAGCGCTTGCCACGACGTGAGCGCGGCCTGCGGGATGGCGGCGGCTTCGACGAAGTCGAGCGTCGTCGGCTTCGGTGCCAAGCTACGAACCTCGATTTTCACGTATTCGGCGGCCCAGCCGTCGCGATAGCCGTCGATGAGGCCGTACACCTCGTCACCCACCGACACGCCGGCGGAGCCGTAGCCGAGTGCGACGACGATGCCCGATCCCTCGTGGGCCGGGATCCGCCACCCCCGCTCGTGGCCGTCGCGATCGGTCGAGAGCGGCCACAGCAGCTCGGTCGGGGTGAAGCTGGCGGCGCGCACCTGCACGAGCGCGTCGCCGATCGCAGGCTGAGGATCGGGGGCGTCCTCGTAGACGAGGCCGTCAATGCCCTCGAAGCCCTTCGGATCCTTGAAGCGAACGGCCTTCATAGAAGTCTCCTTTCACATCACGGGGATGGTTGTACCCAGGCGACGAATGGCATGCCGCCGAGTCGACAGTTCCTCTGCGAAAAACGTCGAGGACGCGACAGCACGTCTGCACAATCGGTGCGGCTGGTTATTGCGTTCCGATCGCTCGGCGTATTGAATGACTTGGTCTACGCCGCATCGGGCAGTTCGCGGTGCCTGAGACGCGCCGCCCACAGCGAAGCCTGCGCTTCCTCGGCTCTCGATCGGGAGCCTTCGTATTCGACGAAGGAGGCGACATGGCGATTTGTATGTGGTGCGCGCGCGAGATGACGACCGCGCTTTCGTGTTCGGCGAGTGCGTTACACCGCGACGGACAACTCGTCGAGATGCTCCGATGGGGGTCGGAGCCTGGTTGGCGCGCGAACGGTCGCTGCGGTGACTGCGGAGTGATGCCGGGCGGGTTTCACCACTTGGGCTGCGATGTGCAACGGTGCGCGCTCTGCGACAACCAAATGATCTCTTGCGGTTGTCGATTCGACGAGGACGCACCCGACGAAGAACCAGACGAGGTGCAGATCCTGGAGACGTATCTCGACTCGAATGGCTGTCCGACCGAACGCGTACTTCGGAATGGCATCGAGATTATCGTTCACTACGACGACGTTCCTGAGTCCGACCGCACGACGGTTGACGGCATCCCATGCACAACCGCGCTCCGCACCATCATCGACATCGCCCCCGATCTCGACGCCGAAGATCTTGAGCGGGCGGTGCAGGACGCACTCAACCGCGGCTTGTTCAGCATCGATGAGGCCCATGCACGGCTGGCGCAAGCCGATATGCGGACGCGCCCGGGCGCTGTGCTCCTGCGCAAGGTCTTGCCGAGCTGAGGTGGCATGCGTGCGGACAGCCGCGGTCGCGGCGGCCCCTCACCTTCACATATCAAACGATGAGGATTTCGACAATCGCGTCCAGTCCGCGGAAGTCGTCGGCGTTCCGTGTGACGAGCGGCAAATGTTGTGCGCATGCGGTGGCCGCGATCAGCAGGTCGAGTGCGCGTGCGCCGCGCGCCTTGCGGCCTGCGGCGACGGTCGCGGCGTAAATCCTCCCGTAGGCGCGCGCGGCTTCGCTGTCGAACGGGAGGGCGTCGAACGCGGCCTCAGCTCGCTGTAAACGGTCTTGGCGTCGCGCCCGTTCGTCGGGATCGGTCGCGGCGTGGGGTCCCGCGGCGAGTTCGCCCATCGTGATGGCGCTGACGGCAACCTGGATCGGGAGTCGTTCAGGCGCAATGGTTTGGAGATCGACAACCACTGAGGTGTCGAGCAGGCCGCGTGCGGCGCGGCTTTCAGGCACGAGGCGTTGGATCGGGGTTGGCGTGATTGTCGAGATCGCGCCGGAATTTTTCGAAGTCGATGGGGGGCGCGTCGCGGAACATGGCTACGGCAGCCTCAGCATTGATGAAGCGATGGCGGCGCATCGGCACGAGTTCGCCGACGGGGACACCGGCACGCGTGACCACGAAGGACTCGCCGTGATCGAGTTCGCGCATAATTTCACCGCTGTCGTTACGGAGTTCCCGCTGGGTGATCTCACGAGCCATCGTTGCGAGTGTAGCACAGCGTGCTACATGCGTAGACCGCGGGCTTTGGCGATACTCGGCGCCTTCCTGGGGAGGCAGGATTGGACGACCCGCAGATGCGCTACGCAAAGAGTGGCGACATGCACATCGCGTACCAGCTCTTCGGCCCGGGTGAGCACGAGATCCTGCTCGTGCCGAACTGGTTCACGAACGTCGAGGCGTCGTAGGACGTTCCTGCATTTGCGCGCTTCTCCCGGGCCCTGGGCGCGTTCGCCCGCGTCGTCGTTCTGGACCCGCGGGGTATGGGCGCCTCGGATGTCTCGCCCGACGGTTCGCTGCCGACGCTCGAGGACTGGGTCGAGGACATCTGCGCGGTGCTCGACGACGTCGGGTTCGATCGGGTCGCGGTCCTGGGGCCGGGTCCTGGATGCTCGATTGCGGTGATGTTCGCGGCGAAGCATCCGGCACGTCAGTCCGCGCTGATGCTCGTCAACGGCACGCACCATCGAACAGCGGGCATGACGTTCGAGGAAAAGGAGGGGCTCATCGCGCTTGTGGCCGGAGCGTGGGTGAAATGAACCGGGCGATCAATGGTCCCGAGCAGCCGGCTTCTCGGCACGCGTGTAGTACCGCGGTGCGGGGGCCGCCATCGCCGCGATGAGCAGCTCGAGGAACGGCTCGAATAGGTGCGCCTTTTCGGGATCGACGGCGGCGGCGATGGCAAAGCCGTCCGCCGCGGTCAGAAACATGCTCGCGAGGTCCTCGATCGGCACGGCGAGTTTGACGTCCTCTGAGGCCGCCTGGCGTTCCATGAACCGTGCGACCATGTCGACGGACTTGCGGCGCTGCGCGACGACGCGCTCGCGGAGGTCCGGGTTGCGGAGCACGAAGAGGTTGAACTCCAGCTCGAGCGCGACAAGCTCGGGAGGCGTCATGATCTCGCGCCACTTCTCGGTGACCGCGTGCGCCGCGAAATCGGGATCGAACGCGTGTCCGGATGGCAGCAGCTGCGCGAAGTCTTCCAGCGAACGTTCGTTGAGGCGGGTCATCACCGCGAGAAACAGGTCTTCCTTGCCGCCGAAGTTCTTGTAGATCGCGCTCCGGGTGAAGCCGGCGGTCGCGGCGATCTCATCGAGCGACGCGCCGTGGAAGCCGCGCTCGGCGAACACCCGTGCCGCCGCGTCAAGCAGGGCGTCGCGGGTGAGCTCTCGGCGGCGGGCGGGTGTCAATCTCTCTGTCGCCACAACCCTCATTGTGCCTCGGGGAGGAGCGCGCTTGACTCTTGGGCACGAGAGCGTACCTTAGGTACATGAACGTTTCTCAGGATCGGCTCCGTACCCAGAGCCCGGAGACCGAGGCCCGGGGGTGGCTCGCCCACCGCCTGGACTGGGAGCAACGTCTCCGGGTGCTCGAGCAACCGGCGGTCAGACCTTGCCGGGCCGTCTCGAAGGAGGGTCCGTTGCTGCACGTCGACCAGGTCTGCAAGTCGTATGGCCATCGGGTCGCGCTCGACCAGGTCACCCTCGAGGCGAGTGCCGGCGAGATCGTGGGGCTGCTCGGACCGAACGGGGCCGGCAAGACCACACTCGTGTCGATCATCTCGGGGCTCCTGCACGCCGACACGGGAACCGTGCGCGTCGCCGGCTTCGACGTACGGTCGGACGCGCAGGCGGCGCGCGCCCTGATCGGGCTCGCGCCGCAGCACACGGGCGTGTACGAAGTGCTCACCGTACGTCAGAACTTGGTGTTCTTCGGCGAGCTCGGCGGGCTGCGACGCCGGTCGCTCACGACTCGCATCGAGCAGGTCGGCGCTGCGTTGCGACTGGACCCGCTGATGGACCGCGCCGCGAACGCGTTGTCGGGCGGCGAGAAGCGGCGCCTTCATACCGCGATCGCGTTCTTGCACGCGCCTCCGCTGTTGCTCCTCGACGAGCCAACAGTTGGCGCCGACGTCGAAACCCGCGCCGCGCTGCTCGACGTCGTGCGAGCGGCCGCTGAAGACGGCGCCGCAGTGTTGTACTCGACCCACTATCTGCCCGAGGTCGAGACGCTGAACGCGTCGGCGGCGATCCTCGTGGAGGGTCGCGTCGTGGCACGGGGACGTATCAAGGACCTCATCGCGCGGTTCGGTGTCGCCGCGACCGAGCTCACCTTCGACGGCCCCGCACCTCTCGACATTCCCGACGCGGTCGTGACCTCGGACGGCACGGGCCTGCGCATCACCGCGCGCGACCCCGCGAACGCGGCCGCGACCGTCATCCGGCAGCTAGGTTCCGAGGCGCATCGTCTGCGCGCGATCGAAGTGATGCAGCCGAGCCTCGACAGCGTGTGGCTTGCACTCACCGGGGACCGCTACAACGTCGACGAGAACGATGTCTCTGCGGCGTAGCTTCGCGGTTGGCCGGAATGAGCTGCGGATCTTGCGGCGCGATCCCACGCCGTTGGTCATCTTGATCGCGATGCCGCTCTTGATCATGCCGATCCTCCGCTCCACGTTCCGAGCGACGTTGGTGCTGTCGGACCATGCGGGCGCGTCCGGTGCCGAGCTCGCGGTGCCGGGCCAAGCGGTGCAGTTTCTTTTCTTCTTGCCGACCTACATCGGGTTCTCGTTCTTCCGGGAGCACGCGTGGAACACCTGGCCGCGTCTGCGTGCGAGCACCGCGACGTCTGCCGAAATCATGTGCGCCAAAGCTCTCCCGATGCTCGCGTTGGGCGCGTTGCAGCTGGGCGTCGTGTTCGGGGCGGGCGTACTTCTTCTCGACCTGCACATCGGTCATGCGCTGCTCGGTATCGCGCTCGTCAGCGTTGCGACCGTGCTGTGTGCCGTCGGCCTGGGCATCGCGCTCACCGCGGTACTCCGCACCTTCCAGCAGCTGAACGCCGTCGGCTTTCTGGGAGCCACGCTGTTCGCTGCAATCGGCGGCGCGTTCGTTCCCCTCGCGGCTCTTCCCACATGGGTGCACACGATTTCTCCTGTCACACCGCACTACTGGGCGATGCGCGGCTACCGGGCGTTGCTGCTCGATGGCAAGGGAGTCGGAGCGGTTGTGCTGCCCGTGCTTGTTCTCCTCGCCTACGCGGTCGGCTGTGCGATCGTCGCGATCACGCGCTTCCGCTTCGAGGACGCCAAGACCGGTTGGGCCTGAAACGCTCAGCCGCCGTCAGCGCCGCAAGCGGCAGGTAGAGCGCTCCGGCATGCCATCGATACCCTTCGAGGGCCATGACCGCGACACCTCCCGTCCTGTACGCGCAGAGCGGGGGCGTGCACGTCGCGTATCAGGTATTCGGCGAGGGCGACCTCGACCTCGTCCTCGTGCAGGGTTTTGCGAGCCATCTCGACGTCGAGTGGGAGAACCCCGCGATCGCTCGCTTTTTCCGGGGGCTCGGTTCCTTCAGCCGTCTGATTCGCTTCGACAAGCGCGGCCTCGGTCTTTCTGATCGGAACGTCGCTCCTGTCCCGCTCGAAGAACGGATGGACGACGTACGTGCCGTGATGGACGCCGTCGGTTCCGAGCGCGCCGCGCTCATGGGCATCTCGGAAGGCGTGCCGATGTCGATCCTGTTCGCAGCAACGTATCCCGAACGCGCTCAGGCGCTCGTGTTGTACGGCGGCATGGCGCGCGCGACCGAGGCACCCGGATATCCGTGGGGGCCGTCGGCCGAAGGCTTCGCCGAAGCCTCGCAGGAGCTGATCATGCCGCTCGTGTACACCGGAGACGACATCGACGCGTGGGCACCGTCGCTCGACGAGGATCCCGCGGCACGTGAATGGCTGGGCCGCTACCGGCGCGCGGCGATGAGCCCCGATGGCATCGAAGCAGTGATCAAGATGTTCCTCGACATCGACGTGCGGCACGTGCTGCCGACATTGCACGTGCCGACGCTGGTACTTCACCGGCACGGCGATCGCGTCGTCAATTGGCGCGCGTCGAGGTGGATGGCTGAGCAGATCACGGGGGCTCGCCGGGTCGAGTTGCCCGGTCAGGATCACTTTCCATGGGCCGGCGACGGTGATGCCATCGTCGAAGAAGTGCGGGCGTTCCTGACCGGCGCGCGGGTCGCGGAGGAGCCTGACCGGGTACTCGCGACGGTGATGTTCACCGACGTCGTCGGTTCCACGGAACGGGCCGCATCGCTCGGTGACCGTCGTTGGACGGAGCTGCTTGACGCGCACGACGAGGCCGTCCGCCGCGAGCTCGTGGCCTTTCGGGGTCGCGAGATCAAGACCACGGGTGATGGGTTCCTCGCGACGTTCGACGGGCCCGCGCGCGGCATTCGCTGCGCACGCTCGATTCGTTCCGCCGCGACGAATCTCAACGTCGACGTGCGGATCGGATTGCATACCGGCGAGATCGAGCTTCGTGGCGATGACATCGGAGGGCTCGCAGTGCACATCGGTCAGCGTGTCGCGGCGACCGCGCAGCCGTCGGAGATCGTGGTGTCGAGCACCGTCAAGGACCTCGTGGCCGGGTCCAGCATCGAGTTCGAAGACCGAGGAGACCGCGAGTTGAGGGGAGTCCCTGGGAGCTGGCGGATCTTCGCCGTCACCAACTGAAGACCAGCGCCAGATGGGTGAACCGATGACTTTTCGTCGCCGCCGTCGTCTCAATGTACGAGAGACAGGAGGCGACGGTGGCCGAGCGAATGATCGAGGCGAAGGGCACCGAGCTCTGCACGGAGTCCTTCGGCAACCCGACCGATCCTCCGGTCCTCCTCATCATGGGCATCGGTGCCTCCATGCTCTGGTGGGAGGAGGGCTTCTGCCAGATGGTCGCCCGCCGCGGCCGGTTCGTGATCCGCTACGACCACCGTGACACCGGCCGATCCGGGACTTACGAGCCCGGCCGTCCCGGGTATACCGGTGAGGACCTGGTGGATGACGCAGCGGGTGTACTCGACGCCTACCGCCTGCGGGCGGCGCATATCGTCGGCGTTTCCGCGGGTGGCGCGTTCGCGCAGTTGCTCGCGCTCGACTTCGCCGATCGTGTCCTCTCACTCGTTCTCATCAGCACCTCTCCTGCGATGTCCGGTGACCGAGCGCTTCCACCGCCGACTGCGGAGTTCGCGCGGTTCGTAGCGACGGCGAAGGTTGACTGGGCGAACCCCGAGTCGGTGATCGAGTACCTCGTCGACTCCTCGCGTTCGCTCGCCGGAAGCCAACGCCCGTTCGATGAGCGGGCATCGCGCGACCTCGCCCGCCGCGAGGTCGCGCGCGCACGCAACATCGCCGCCCTGCAGAACCACAACAACATCCCCGAGGGCGACGACCGCACACGCCGGCCCCTGTCGACAATCACCGCGCCGACGCTGGTGATCCACGGCACCGCGGATCCGATGTTCCCGCTCGAGCATGCCAAGGCGTTGGCACACGAGATACCCGACGCAACGCTGCTGCCGCTCGAGGGAATGGGCCACGGCGTCGATCGAACCGACTGGGAGGCCATTGCCCGCGCCATCGTCGAGCACACCGCGCCGACTCGATCGGGCGAGCACCGGGACAACACGCGTGAGTGAAACACAGGAGGCATGACCATGCCGAACATCCCCATCGGCACGGTGACGATCGACGATGCCCGGGCGGTGGCGTCGACGCTGCCTCGTTCGTACGAGGCCGTGGTACGAGACCGCGTGAAGTTCCGCGTGGGACGGATTGTGTACGTCGCGTTCTCGCGAGACGAGTCGATCATGGGCTTCGCCTTTCCGAAAGAGGAGCGGGAGGCACTGGTGGCCGCCGAGCCCGGCAAGTTCCTCATGCCTCGACCATCGGATCTTCGATACAACTGGGTTGACGTTCGGCTCGACACCATCGACCACGACGAACTTCGAGAGCTCGTCGTCGAGGCGTGGCGCATGTGCGTGCCGAAGAGCGTGGGTGCCGCCTACGGCTGACTGTCCGAGCACACGGCCGTCGCGTCGTCGGCGCTCGGAATCGTGGGTACAGAAAACCGCTGATGGTGAGCCGTCGCGCGAGGAGAATGTCCATGGTCAGCCTGAAGCACTACCGCTGCGGAGCGTCCGCTGCGGTGTCTGACGTCGACGACATCCTTTCCCTTGCCCAGGCACCAAGATGACGGTCGCGACCGCACTTGTTCACTCTGATGTCGCGACGAGGCTTCCGGCACAAGATCTTGATCGCGCGCGCCGCTGGTATGCGGAGAAGCTGGGCTCGAGCCCGTCGAGGAACGTCCGGGCGGGCTGCGCTATAAGTGCGGCACAACCTACTTCGTCGTGTT
Source organism: uncultured Actinomycetes bacterium (assembly GCA_963837155.1). GTDB lineage: Bacteria > Actinomycetota > Acidimicrobiia > IMCC26256 > PALSA-610 > DASQHW01. The sequence continues at coordinate 1,844,277 of CAWIMB010000002.1, forward strand.
CCAGTCGATGGGCAAGGCTTCGGGCGAGTCCACACAGATGGCGTGGGAAGTCGACGACATCGAAGCGGTTGTCGCTGACCTCATGTCGAGAGGCGTCGAGTTCGAAGAGGTCGACTCGCCCGGTATGAAGACCGTGAACGGCATCGCCGACATCGACGGGAACTACCCGTCGAAAGGGCGCGGTGAGCGGGGCGCCTGGCTCCGCGACAGCGAGGGAAATCTCCTCGGGATGGGGCAGATGATCCGATGACTTTTCGTCGCCGCCGTCGTCTCAATTGCGGTGCGATCGAACCGGAGGGAGCCAGGACATGAGCGATTGCGACTTGAGCGCGGCCGCCGCGACGATGGCGGACCTGATCCGCAACATCTCGGACGACCAGTTGACCGGGCCAACGCCGTGTCCTGACTACTCCCTCGGAGATCTCGTCGACCACGTCGGCGGCTTGGCGCTGGCGTTCACGTGGGCCGCCAACAAGGAGTTCCCGGCGGAGGGCGCGCAAGGACCGTCGGGCGATGCGTCGCGACTCACCGACGACTGGCGCCGCCGCATTCCCGACGACCTCACCAAGCTCGCCGCCGCATGGAAGCAACCCGAAGCATGGACCGGTATGACCCAGGCCGGCGGTCTCGACCTGCCGGGCGAGATCGCGGGCGTCGTCGCGCTCGACGAATTGGTGATCCACGGATGGGACGTCGCGCGCGCGACGGGCCAGCCGTTCGGGGGCGATGCGCAGTCCCTGGACGCGGTCGCAAACTTTGTGCAGGGTTTCTCGGCGGAAGGCACACCGGGATTGTTCGGCGCACGTGTGCCGGTGCCCGACAGCGCGGCGCGCCTCGATCGCGTCATCGGCATGTCCGGCCGCGACCCAAATTGGTCGCCGAACTGACGAGACGAAGGACCACCCAGACGGAGCTCCTCCACGAGCGCCGCGAATACGGCGTGCGGGCGATCTCCGTGCCCGAGGCTGGCTGCGAGCGGACCGTCGGTCGCGGCGGCGATGTCGACGAGCGGGCCGAGCGGCCGAGGCGTGTGCAGCCCGTCGCATGCACCCCACAAGACGCGCACCTGCTTGGCGCGCTCGGCGCAGAAGCGCTGCACGAGCGTAGTCTTGCCGATGCCCGCCTCTCCTGCGACGAGCACCAGGCGGCCGCGGCCGGCGGTGACGTCCGCCAGACACTCCTCGAGCAGGGACACGAACGGTGCTCGCTCCAGAAGTTCGAGTCGTTCGTCTCGCCTCGCCTCGCGGCCGCTCTGCGCCACAGCGCTGTCATCCTGGGCCGGGAGTCGGGCGAACGCAAACCGTGCTCGATCGGAGCACGAGGACGTCAGGAACTGGTACACACGGGAACGTCGAGATGCCGTTCGCTGCAGATGAGGTCAAGCGTTGCGTCGAGGTCGAACGGTGAAGGCACTCCTGGCGCGAGCGTTGGCAGCGGCCCCACGGGTTTCAGAGGAAAGAGATCCGTAGGTCTGCGTCCCCGATGAGTGTCCGCCACCGACATCCATGTTGCCCGGTCTGCACAGACCTTGACCGTGTGGATCAGAGGCTCCTCACCCAATCGCTCCGATGGCGGGGTGGCACGGTACGCCTTCGCGTAGTCCGCGAACGCAGCTTCGCACGTTGACTTGTTCCGAACGCTCGTGTCGTCGGTAGCAGGAAAATCAGATGAGCCGCCTCCGCACTGTCGCCCGCCAGCCGCATGGGACCACCTTGATGTGAGTTGCGCCAGCGGCATGGGACCACCCCAGCGCCAGTAATGGGACCACCCGGGCGCCAGTAATGGGACCATCTCTCGGGGTCCACCAACGCCGGCACCGCGTCAGGTGCAGTCGCCGCGTTCCTGTCAGCGGTCGGGAAGGCGCGGCGATGGCGTTCCGGGAGGTGCGTGTGTTTGAGGTGCGAGAGGTGCTTCGCCTTTGGCTGACCGGCCAGGGCTTTCGAGCGATCGAGCGGCTCGTCGGCGTGGACCGCAAGACGGTCCGCCGCTATGTGACCGCGGCGGAGACGCTCAGGCTGGTCCGAGAGGACGGCGACGAGCAGTTGACTGACGTGTTCATCGCGATGGTGGTCGAGGCGGTCAGACCGCATCGGACGAACGGGCGCGGTGACGCGTGGCGGGTGCTGGAGGCTCATCATGATCAGATCGCCGGGTGGGTCGGGTCCGATCTCACCGGGGTGAAGATCCATGAGCTGTTGGGTCGGCGCGGCGTGATCGTGCCGTGCCGGACGGTGCAGCGTTACGTGCTCGAGGTGTGCGGCCGTAGCCGCGGGCGCGGTCCGACGGTGCGCGTCGCGGATGGCGAACCGGGCGACGAACTGCAGATCGACTTCGGCCGTATGGGCCTGCTGTTCGATCCGGTGAGCGGCCGGAACCGGGTCGTGCACGCGTTGATCTTCACCGCGTGTTATTCGCGGCACTGTTTCGTGTGGTTGACGTTCCGGCAGACGACCGACGCGGTGATCGCCGGGTGCGAGGCGGCGTGGCGTTTCTTCGGTGGCGTGTTCCGCACCGTGATCCCCGACAACATGACCGCGATCGTCGACGACGCGAACGTGCTCGAACCTCGATTGAACCAAGCGTTCGTCGAATACGCCCAAGCACGCGGCTTCGTGGTCGACCCGGCACGGGTGCGTCGCCCGCAGGACAAGCCTCGCGTCGAGCGGACGGTGCCGTTCGTGCGCCGTTCGTTCTTCGCCGGCGAGACGTTCATCGACCTCGACGACGCGCAACGCCGTGCCGAGCAATGGTGCGCGACCAGGGCGGGGCTGCGCGTGCACGGCACCACACAGCGCCGTCCCCTGGACGTGTTCACGGCTGAGGAACAACCTCGGCTGCTCGTGGCACCGACCGAGCTCTACGACCTGCCGATCTACGCGACCGCGAAGGTGCATCGCGATCATCACATCGAGGTCGCCAAGGCGCTCTATTCGGTGCCGGGCAACCTGATCGGCACCCGCGTCGAGGTGCGCGCCGACCGATCGCTCGTGCGGATCTTCGCCCGTGGGCAGCTGGTCAAGGTCCATCCCCGCCACCAGCCCGGCCAGCGTTCGACCGACCCCGACGACCTGCCCGCAGCCAAGACCGTCTACGCGTTGCGGGACCTGGACCGGCTGCAACGCATGGCTGGGAGTCATGGCCCGGCGATCGGCGCGTACGCGGCCGCGTTGTTGGACATCCCGTTGCCATGGACGAAGATGCGCCAGGTCTACGCGCTGTTGGGTCTCGTCAAGAAGTGGGGTGCCGAACGCGTCGAGGCCGCGTGCGCGAGCGCGCTCGACCACGAGGCCGTCAACGTCGGCCTCATCGGCAGGATGCTCGAACGCGGCACCGAACACGCGACGACGCATCCGTTGCAGCCGGGCGCGGTCATCTCCGGAAGGTTTGCCCGTGACCCCGACCACTTCGCGACCGCGCAGAAACGCCGTCCCGAAGCGATCGTCGAAGCTGCTTTCGCCGCTGCGTTGCGAGACGAGCAATGAGCGCGCCGACAGTCACCCCGGAGCTCAAGGCGTTGCTGCGACGCGTGAAGCTCGGCCGCTGCCTCGACACGCTCCCCGAACGGCTCGCGCTCGCCGACACCGGCGGTCTCGGCCACGCCGAGTTCCTCGAGCTCGTCCTCGCCGATGAAGTCACCCGGAGAGAAACAACCTCGGCGGATCGTCGTGCCCGCGCCGCCGGCCTCGACCCCGCGATGACGTTGGACCGGTGGGACGACACCGCCAAGGTCAGCTACGACCGTCACGTCTGGAACGAGTTGTGTTCGTTGCGTTTCGTTGAAGCCGGCCACAACGCGGTGATCATGGGTCCGGTCGGTGTCGGCAAGACATTCCTCGCCACCGCGCTCGGTCACGCCGCGATCCGCCGTCGGCACAGCGTCCACTTCGAACGCTGCGACCGGCTCCTCAAACGGCTCCGTGCCAGCCGCCTCGACAACAGCCACGACCAAGAGATGCGCAAACTGTTGCGCGTCGATCTGCTGATCGTCGACGACTTCGCGCTGCAGCCGCTCGACGCGCTCGACACCGCCGACGTCTACGAACTCATCGTCGAACGGCATCGTGCTGCCGCCACCGTCGTGACCTCGAACCGCGAGCCGATCGAATGGCTCGGGCTCATGGCCGACGCGCTCCTCGCCCAATCCGCGATCGATCGGCTGCAGTCCGCCGCCCATGAACTCGTGCTCGACGGCGAGTCCTACCGCCAACGACAAAAGCCGACCGTCACCGACAAAGACGACACCGCGCTTGACCGCCAGTCAACCGCACCGCGATCATCCCGTCGCCGACGTTGACATCCCGAGAGCCGGTCCCATCACACTGGCGCACGGGTGGTCCCATCGAGCTGGCGCACGACACGCACGCTCCGAGCGCGGCGGCTGCCAAAGCGAGTGTTGCGAGGCTCTTCTTCACGAGGTTCTCCTGCAGTCGCCCGTCAGGAAGCAGTGTCGGTCCGCAGCAAATACTGCCCTGACGGTTGAGTTCGCGGCGAACGTGTCTTGCCGTGTGTCAGATCGCGCACAGACCGGGCGTGATCAGGCCAACGGAAACTCTTTCACGGGCCCGTCACGCTGTCCCGGACAGGTAGAGAAGCCCATGGAATCGAGAACACGATGCGACGCAACACGACGAGAAGCCACTCCGAGACCGTCACTCGAGCGTGGAGGTTCGCGGCGCTCTATGAACTCGCAGAAATGATCGCCGCGCAACGACCGGTCGCAGTCGAGATCCTCGAACTGCGTGGACGCGTGAAGCCCGCGTTGGACCGTGAACGGTCGGTATTGACCGCACCCTGAGTTCGCAGCACTCCGTTCTTGTCGGCCTGGGCGCGCGCTTCGAGGTCGTTCAGCCTTCCGCGGCGAGCCGGCGACGCCGTTCCAGTTCCTCGTCCGTCGGTTGGTCGAACTCGAAGGAGCCGCGGTCGACGTCGCCCGCGCGGCGGTAGGTGGCCATCACGACTCCGGTGCTCGACGTCTTCGCGTCGACGAGTTGCATGCCGCCGGGAGTTGTGCCGGGCCCGAACAACCGCTTGCCGGGACCGACGACGACGGGGAACGTCCAGATCCGGAACTCGTCGACGAGATCACCTTCGAGCAGCGTCTGAATGAGATCGCTGCTTCCCTGGGTGAGGATGGCGGGCCCATCCTCGGTCTTCAGCTTGGCGACCGCGTCGGCCGCGTCGCCTTGGAGGAGGACGGAGTTGTTCCATGACACCGCGTCGAGGCTTCGTGACGCGACATATTTCCTGGCCGAGTTCAGCGTCGCGGCGGCGGAGTCGTCGACATCGCTCGCCGTCCCGCCTCGTTCTTCGCGTTCGCCCTCACCCACGTTCGGCCAGTGCGCCGCGAAGATCTCGTACGTTCTGCGGCCGAGGAGCAGGTCGAAAGGCGCGGCGAACATCTCACCCATCGCGCCGTACATCGTGTCGTCCCAGCCGTTCACCCCCCAGCCGCCTTGCGCGAAGCCGCCACTGGGGTCCTCGTCAGGACCGCCCGGCGCTTGCATGACGCCGTCGATGGTCACGAAGGCCGAAACAACGAGTTCTCTCACGGAAGGCTCCTTCGGTCGGGGACGAATCGTCGCGATGTAGACGGCGGTACCGGCCGGAACTCATCGCGCCGTCGCCTACGACTTGGTAGCCAACCCAGCCGCCGAGGACCTTGGTGAATCGAACCGGCGGCTTGGAGAGCATGGTTCACGTTCACTCCGGGTTGGAGTCAGTGTCAACCTTGGCGCGCGGCGCGGAAGAGCGGCAGGCGAAGGCCGGGCTCGACTTCGGTGATCGCGAGCTCGACTTGCATTCCGATGTCGATGTCGTCGGGGCGGCAGTCGACGATGTTGGTGACGAGGAAGACACCTTCAACGAGTCGCACGACGACTGCGCCGTAGGGCGTACGCGGACGCGAATGCGGGCAGCGTCGGCGGGTGGATCACCGTCGTCGCCCAGATCTCCCCGCGACCGGAGGCGGCGATCCATTCGACCGCGGTCGACCCGCATGCCGCGCAGATGGGGCGCGGAGGATGCCGGCACGTGCGACAGTCGGCGCAGCATTGGAGATGGAGTTCGCCCGCGTCGATGAACGACCAGAAGCGCATGTCGTCCGCGGCGGTTGGAGCGGGACGCGGGTATCCGGCGTTCATCGATCGATCCCGAGCAGGACCGCGCCGGACGGGTCGCTGATCGCGCCGCAGATGAACGCGATCTCGGCATCGGTCACCTGGTTCGACGCGGTGCCGCGGAGTTGCCGGACCGCCTCGGGCAGATGATTCACGCCGTGGATGAACGCCTCGCCGTTCGATCCCCCGTGGGTGTTGACGGGAAGCGCGCCCTCGGGCCAGCGCGTGGCGCCGCTGGCGATGAAGGGCCCACCGGCACCACGCTCACAGAAGCCGTATTGCTCCAACGCGAGCGGCACCGCGACGGTGAACGGTTCGACGATCAACGCCACGTCGACATCGGCGGGTGTGACGCCTGCGTGCTCGAAGAGGCGGCGTCCTGCAGTCACTGCACCGCCGTCGCGCTCGCCGAATGCTGCGGTGGCGGTGAAGAAGTCACACAACTGCATATGGATCGGAGCGCCGTACTGCACCTGCGCGAGGACCCGCACTGCCGGCTGCCGCAGATCGCGGGCACGTTCAAGCGACGTCACCAACACTGCAGCCGCGCCGTCGTTTTCGAGCGAGCAGTCGAACAACCGGATCGGATCCGCGATCGGACGTGAGGCGCGCCAGTCGTCGAGCGTGATCGGTTGCTGCATGATCGCGTCGGGATTGCGGCTGGCGTGGAAGCGCTGCGCGACCGCCTGCATCCCGAAGTGCTCGGCCCGTGTTCCGTACACATGCATGTGCCGGCTGGCGATCAGGGCGAACTCGTGCGCCGGTGCCGCGACACCGAATGGATGGTGCCACTGCCTTGCGTCCTGCAGTCGGTTGCCGGTCTTGGCCCAGGGCCGTCCGCCCTGATTCGGATCGTTGCCGTACGACGCCGTCTTGGAGCGATTCCGGGCGCGGAACGCGATGACACATTCCGCGGCCCCGCCTTCCACCGCGAGCGCGGCCAGTCCGAGGATCGAAGCCGCGCCACCACCGCCCGATGGTGTGCGCGCCATCACACGAAACTCAGGGATCCCAAGCGTCGTCATGAGATCGAGTTCGGCGACCTGTTCGACGTGATAGCTCACGACGCCGTCGATTGCAGCGACACTCACGCCCGCGTCGTCACACGCGGTACGGATCGCCTCGCACGCGAGATCGAGCTCGGTGCGACGCAGGTCTTTCGCGTACTTCGTCTGGCCAATCCCCGCGATCGCGGCCTGGGTCGCGAGGCTCATGCGTCTCGAGCTTGGTCAGCGGGCCTCTGATCAGTCAAGTGGGCAGGGGCGCGCTCAGGTCACCGACGATTCGGTCCACCTGTACCACCAATGCGGCGTAGCCGAGCCACTCGCCCTCGAGCTGGTCGTCGTCAAACGTTTCGTCGTGCTCGAGCGCCAACCGAGCGCGCCGCGCCGCGCCCTGCGCGCAGCGGTCCCGTTTCACACGGACGTCTCCGAGCGCGCGCACGACATCATCGGCCTCCGCATCGCCGAGTACCTCGTGCACCAACGCGTGGACCGCGTTCGCCAAAGCGATCATGAGCGCGCCCATCGCGGGCATGGCTCGGTGGGTTGTGCCGTCGAGGTGTGCGTGATCGTCGAGGCCGCGCGAGATGACCGATACGCCGATGGCGGTCCGCTCGAGGCGCGGCATCACGTCTTCATAGCGTCCAAGAGCATCGATGTGACGCCGATCGCGTACGTTCCAACGCGCAGATTCCCGGCCGTTGCCGACCGCCTCGGAAGCCTGGCGGACCAGCCGATCACGCGTGGTGCGGGCCCGCCGACGCCAGTCCCCGGTCTGGTTGGTCGACCACTCCTGTTGCAACCCGGCGCCCATCGCGTCGAGCACGTCACCCAGGCTGAGCGCCAGCCGCTCGAGGGTTTGGCGGGCATCGACCAGCCGCGAGGCGGGCAACACAAGCGATACGACGACGCCGACGGCCGCGCCGAGCAGCGTGTCGAGTGCGCGCTCTCCGCCAAAGCTCACGGGATCCGACGACACGGTCGCCAGCACCACGAGAACGCTGATCGGCACCTGCCTCGCCGCAGACGCCGGGAGGCGCAGGAGCAGTTCGGCGACGCCGAGCGACACCACGACGAGCACGCCGACAGTGAGGCCGTTCAACTCGAGCGCGTCGCCGATGACCAGCGCGAGGAGGACACCGAGAACCACCGCCGCGCTGCGTTGTATCGCCGTGAAGAACGACGCGCGCACCGAAAACTGCACGACAACAAGCGCTGTCAGCGGAGCCAGCACCGGGCCGGGCACATCGGTCACGACCGTCGCGATCCACCACGACAACCCGGCCGCCAACCCGGACTTCGCGACGGTGGCCATCTCGGTCGACGTCGGCCGCGTCCACGAGACTGCGTCCGCCACGCGTTGCCACCGCCTCCGGACCCGACTGCGCAGTCCACGGGCGGGTTGGTTCGCCACCGTTTCTGTTCGCCTTCCCGTTACGACGGCGTTACCCGTTCGCGCGAGAACAGACCCAGTTGCTCGAACACCGAGAGCTCGTCCGAGTACTGCCGGAGTGCGCAGATCTGTTCACCGCGAAACTCGGCGACGGTCACACCGTGCAAGGTGACTCGAGCACCCGTCGGCTCGACGATCATGCCGTCTGCGACCTCGAGCGGACCCGTATGCGTCATCGCGACGCTCCATTCCGCGCACGTGAAGTCGCCCGAGACGTCGAGCGGCGCAACCTCGAGCTCGATAGCCGAAAAGGCGTCGTCGCGGCGCTCGAACTCGGCCATCAGCGCGGCCAGCGAGTCTGTAGACAGTGCGGGCGTCCACGCTCGGACATCTTCGGTATACACGTCGGTGAGGACTCGTCGATCGTGATCGAGCGCGGCGTGCAACGCCCGTACGAGCACAGCGGCACGGGTGGCGCTCGTTGTCATGACGCGTCCTCCCCGGGAGCGAGAAGTTTCTCCTTCGCGACCGCGAACTCGGCGTCCGTGAGCACGCCGTTTTCGCGCAATTGGGCGAGCTCCTTGAGCTGGGCAACCAGCGGGCGCTGGGGAGCTGCAGCGGGTGGGGGCGCTACCCGCCGCGTCGACGCGTACGCCTTCTGCAACTGCTCGTTGTAGACGTCCTGTTGCGCGCGACTTCTCGGGAGCGCGTAGGGCATGTACGTCTGGCGAGGCCGGAGCAAGAACAGCACATCTACCTCCGTTGTTCAGGACGCGAGCATGCCTGAGCCGAGGACAGCGCACACCACCCGCGTCGGGCGAAGCTGCGAGATACACACCCTTGACGGGCGGTTGGGCGGGACGAAGACGAGTTCAGGTCCGGCGGAGGCGATACATCGGGATCGTTTCGAACTGCTTCGCAGTCGTGACGCGTCCAACGTATTCGGTTGCGAAGACTGAGCTGGGTTCGAGCGCGAGGAGGGCAGCGAAGGCGTCGGTCACATAGACATCGCCTTCAGGTGTGCGCGGTTCGATGCGGGCGGCGCGGGTCAGTTCGCGTCCCCAACTGCCAGCTTGGCCCCGAACCGGGTCCGTGATCGACATCACGGGCCCGACGTGGCCGCCCATGCGGAGCCCGAGGTCTTCGGGAAGGTCGAGGCCTGCGCAATCGAGCTTGGCGATTGCCTCTTGGATCGCAAGCGCGCACACGGCCCCCGCGCAGACGTCGGTGAGCACGACGAGGATTGCATCGCCCCACGAGTTGCGGTACACGGTCGCGGGCTCGAAGGCGCGGAGGGCGTCAGCGACTGTGCCGAGCACGTCGTTCACGTAGGCGGGGAACTGCTCGTCGCGAAGGCGGCTGAAGCCGTGAAAATCGCCGAAGAGTACGGCGCGGATCTCTCTCGTGCCCGTGCTCCGCGGCGGACTGGTTGCCTCCCGCGGCGGGCTCGAGCCGACGCTGATGACGTGGGTTGGGCGACGGGTGCGGCGCCACGCCTCGATGTCGTGAGCGGTTCCCGCGGCGGGTTCTCCGGGCGCGCCGTTCCACACCGCGAGTTGCTCGGCCTCCACTCCGAGGAAGGCCGCGCGATTCATCGCGTGTCCCATTGCGATGCGCGCTGCGTCTCCGAAGAGCTCATCGTCGTCGAGATACGCGGAATCCGACGCGTAGCGCACGGTCGATGCGCGGCGAAGAAACGTCCGGAATCGGCGCGACCACTCAGGCCCCGCGTCCGCGACCGATGTCTGCTCGAACTCGTCGACGTCGAAGGGCAGTACGACGTTCAGCTCGACGGCGCGAGGACGTCGAGGATCTCGTCATCGATGCCTTTCGCGTCGCATAAGAACCGCAGCTGCCGGCGGGTCACGGCGCGGGCGGCGACATTGTCGACGCCGGCCACTGCAGCTCGTGCAAGCGCGGACTTCGCGACTGTCAAGTCGTCGAGGACGAGCGCCGCCTCGGCCTGCGTCGCGAGGTGCCAATACGCCTCGTCGCCGTCAAGGTTGGGATGAACGGACAGCAGGACGCGTGTCTGTTCGGCGAGTTCACAGGCCCGTTCTGTGTCGCCGGCGAGCACACGCAAGGTCGCGGCGTTGATGCAGGAGAAGAATCCGCCGTGCTGAGTGGCGGCGACTTCATACAGGTCAGCTGCCTCCGTCGCGAACTGCACCCGCGCTGAACCCGTCGCCGCGAGCGCCCGATCCTTGGTCAATCGGGCGAGGAGCGCGTCGGTGTCCTCCAAGAGCTGAGCCGAGACCGAGGCGGCCGAGCTGACCCGCGCGCGGAGATCCTCAACCGCCTGTAGCGCGTGCTCGCGAGAGCCGGCTCTCGCGAGCGCGAGTGCGACAAGGAAGCGGGCCTCGAGATCGTCTGGATCAGTATCAGGAACGCGTTGCGCCGCGTCGTACGCAAGGAGGACGTCGCCGCGGGCGAGCGCGGTGCGAGCCTCTGCGAGACGATCCTCGGGCACGAGAACGACCGTACCGCAGTCCGATGATCAGCGTGCCTTACGGCGGATCGTCTCGACGTCGCGGACCTCGATGCGACCGCGAGAAATGGCGACCACGCTGTTTTCCTCTGCCTCACGCAAAATGCGATTCGCAGTCGGACGCGTCGTGCCGGCAAGTTGCGCGAGGTCCTCTTGTGTTAAGGGAATCTCGATGGGCGGGTCAGTGCCGTACATTTCGCTGAGCTCCAGGAGCCGGCGCCACAACCGCTTTTCGACCGGGAGGTAGAGCGCCTCGACCAACGCTGCTGAGAGTCGTCGCACCTCGGCGACCAGTGCCTGTTCGAGCACGTCCCTGGTGTGTGGATGCTCAGCGCGCAGCGTCTCGAAATGGCTGACGTGCAGGGCGAGGGTCTCGACCGGGTCGAGCGCGACGATGGTTGCGTTGCGCGGCCCGGCCGACAGGATTGCGAGCTCTCCGAAGAAATCGCCGGGTTGGAAGACGCGCACGGTCGCGACGTCGCCGAGCGGCGTTGACGCGCGAGCCGCGAGGTGGCCCTTGGCGACGAGATGCAGTGAGTCGCCGGGATCGCCCTCATGGAAGAGCACTTCACCCTTGGCGAACTTCCGGCGGACCGCGAGCGACAAGAGCTGATGGCGGTCGTCTTCCGGCACGAAATCGAGCAGCGCCCAATGCATGCCGGAAGTCTCGCGGATATCCCACGGCCGCGGCGGCTCCGCGCCGGTGGACGGGCGGTGATCACCATGGCGATCGACGCGAGGCCTCCGCCGCGTGCCATCGTGTCGGCATGGGTGAGCGCAACACATCGTTCACGGTCTCCGGTATCGCGTACGACCGTGCGGGTCCTCGGGCGGACGGCGCGACGGTCGTGCTGCTCCACGCCGGTGTCGGCGGCCGAAGGATGTGGGACCCCGACTGGGCCGGTCTGGCGCGCCATCACGACGTGATCCGCTGCGACCTGCGCGGCTTCGGTGAGTCGACAGGTCCACCGACCGAGGCCTGGGTTGACGTCGACGAGGACGAACTCGATCCCTCGCCGCTCGACCGACTCTCCGAAATCGAGATGCCGGTGTTCCTTCTCGTCGGCGGGCTCGACCTCGACGCGATCCTCGCGATCGCGAGTCGACTGGCCACGCAGCTTCCTCGCGTTCGGGTAGTCGAGTGGTCGGACTCGGCGCACATGGTCACGCTCGAGCACCCCGACGAGTTCCTCCAGATCGTCACCGGCTGGCTCACCGAGCAAGGGCACGACTGAGGCCCGCGCAGGGCGCCGCGTCGTTCGTCGTGATCGCGAGGGCCGATCGGCAGCCGGAGAACGACCATCGGCCCTGACACAATACGGGTGTCCGGCCGATGTTGATGGAGACGGTCGCGAGAGCGGAGGAGTGTGATGACCAATCCGTGGCTCGAGACACTCTCGCACGATGAGTGCCTCGACTTGTTACGCAGCTGGGTCGTTGGTCGAGTCGCAGTGATGCAAGAAGGGTTTCCGGTGGTCCTGCCGGTCAACTTCAAGCTCGTCGAAACCACAGGGCCGCCGTGGATCGCGTTGCGCACCCGGCCGGGAAACGTGATCGACGACGCACCGATGCCGGTTGCGTTCGAGATCGACAGCATCAGTATGGCGGGCCACCACGGATGGTCGGTGCTCGTACGAGGCACGTTGCACCACGTCAACCCTGAGACTGGTGGCTTTCGGGAACGCTTCGATCCCGAGCCGTGGCTCGCCGCGGATCGCGACGCGTGGCTGATCATTGAGCCGTTCTCGATTACCGGCCGTCGGCTTCATTCAACCGAACCTGAGTGGTCCTTTCATCTCAGCGCGTATCTCTGAACCGCGCGTTGGGATACTCGCGATAAGTCACTCATGACGGATCGTCCTCGACGAGTTGTTGCACGCGGGCTCGGAACGTGCGCCACCTTCGTTCGTTGTCGTGGACGAGTCCGGCCGAGTCGCTCAGGAGATCGGCGGAGTGTGCGATGAGCTCTGCCGCGGAGTAGAGGCGTTGGGGCGCAACGCGTTCGGCGGCGAGGTCGGCTCGGAGCCCGGCGGGCGAGAAGTCGACGTGATCGAGAATCTCGGCGGCCCTTACGAGGATGAGTCCGGCCAGTGAGCTCATGTTCGAGGCTTGCCAGTCGTTCGCGATGATTCGGTGTCGCTCACCGAGCAGACCGGCAAGATCGGGGATCTCTACCAGCGCCGCGGCGACGTCCCACGAGGCGCGCATCGCCGTCGTGAGCCACTCGCCGATACCTCCCAGGTCCTCGGCTGTCGCACGTAGGTCTCGCTTCAACCTGTTGATCTCTGTGGGTTCCCCTTCCCCTTCCATGAACAGCACGCCGTCGAGCTGCAATGCGGCCGGATCGTTGAGGTCCTCGGCGCCTTCGTAGGGACTCAACGGTGTGCGCGATGCCGGCTGGGCGGTGGACCAGTGATCAGCGAGCGCCTGGAGTGTTCGAGCGTGGCGTTGAAGCACAACGGCTTGTTCGCGTGGCGCGGCCGAGTAGAACTTCTCGTGGTCGCGATGGAACGCGGCGAGGTTCACGATGGCGCGTAGCAGTTTCGACTGCGGGTCGTCAGGTGGCGAGCTCATCGCAGCTCCACTCGGACTCGGGGCAGCTCAGACAGGCCGCTCGTCGCTTGGATGTGTTCACGGAGTACTGAAGGCGGGTTAAGGTCCGCGAATTGACTGATCAGCTGAACGAGGTTGGGTTCTACGTCTTGGCCGGGGCGCCACAGTCTCCGGCCGAGCTGTTCGGCGAAGTCGCGACTGCCGAGTCGCTCGGCCTCGGCAGCGTGTTCATCTCCGAACGTTTCAATATCAAAGAGGCCGCGACCCTTTCGGGCGCGGTTGGGGCCCTCTCGCGCACGCTCGGTGTCGCTACCGCGGCGACGAACCATAACACTCGTCATCCGATGGTCACCGCGTCGTATGCGACGACGATGCACCGGCTCACCGGCGGCCGCTTCACGCTCGGGCTCGGCCGCGGCATCGCTCCGATGTTCGACGCGTACGGCATCCCGCCCATCACAACCGCGCAGCTCGAGGACTTCGTCGGCATCCTGCGGCGGTTGTTCCGCGGCGAGGTGATCATGGGTCACGACGGGCCGGCGGGTTCCTATCCGGTGCTGCATCTCGACGCGTCGTTCGACGAGGACATCCCCATCGGGTTCGTGGCGTTCGGGCCCAACTCGCTCGCGTTCGCCGGGCGGGCCGTGGACATGGTCGTGCTCCACACGTTCTTCACCGACGAGACGACACAACGTTGCGTCCGCGCGATCAAGGACGCCGCCGAACGCGCGGGGCGTGACCCGGCGTCGGTGCGAGTGTGGTCGTGCTACGCGACCATCCACGATGGCTTGCCGGAACCGCTGCGCCTGAAGAAGACGGTGGGACGGCTCGCCACGTACCTCCAGGGATACGGCGATCTGCTCGTGCGTACCAACGGTTGGGACCCCGAGGTGCTGACGCGTTTCCGCGTAGACGCCATCGTTGCCTCGGTGCCGGGCGCGATCGATGCCAAGGCCGACACCGCAACGCTGGAGCATGTCGCGACGTTGATCCCGGACGCCTGGCTCGAACCGGCGGCCACGGGAACGCCGGAGCGGTGTGCGGAGCGCGTGCTCCGGCAGTTCGATCTCGGCGTCGACGGTGTGATCATGCACGGAGCCACGCCGAGTGAGCTCGAACCGGTCGTCGAGGCCTATCGAAAGATCCGTCCCTCGGCCCGCTTCGCCGGGCTCGAGGCGAATCCCGGTCGATGACCGCGGTCAGGCGAGTGACGTGAAGCCTCTGAAAATGACGAGAGTGGCAAGCGAACCCCCAGCCAGTGCGACTGCAGTACCCAAGGTTCGCCAGACGGCGGTGACAACGTTTTGAGAAACCGTCGCCTGTTGTGTCATTGAGGCCTCCGCGTGCGTTGATAGGAACACGATCAGCATCTACGAATACCTGAGAGCCCGAAGCGTCGCCGTACACACCAGCGCTGAGTCGTCGTACTCAATGCGACCTTCCGGTGCGCTTCCCCCTGACCCTACGGCGATCGCGATTGCATATACCTACCTCCAGCACGGTACCGACCCCGTCCTGCGGGGCACGGCGAAGGAAATCCACTTCGTCCAGATCGGCGACATCCGCCAGATGCAAGCTTCGCTGCAGGACTGGAACCGCGTAGGTACGCCGGATGTGGCCATGGAGTGGATGGGCATGCACGTTCCACAGGGCGCACAACCGGGGAAGGCCACCGAAGCACAGCTCAAAGCACTCGAGGGCGCGCGAGTGTCAAATCCGTCCGTGCTACGGCTGCCGCCATGGCGGCGAATCAAGGAACCGAGATCTACGAACTCAACAGCCGCCGCACGCAGCTTGGTCTCGACTCGTACAACGGTTAAGGAGCGGCTCCCTCGGGAGCGCGCCCGCCCAGGACGATGTCCGCAGCCCCCAGCACCACGCCGCGCATCACCGCGATGAAGCGTCTCATCGACACGACGCTCGCGTACTACTGGGCCGAGGAACTGAGGCGCTCGTGAACGACATGGGATTGTCATCGTCGAAGCGAGGGAGTACGTACGCGGCATGGACGACTACAAGAACGCGCGGTTTTTCGAGGCCGACTTCAGCGGTGCCCGGTTCCACGGTGTGAACTTCGCGAACGTGAAGATCAGCGACGCGTGGTTGTTCAACGTGGAGATCTCGGGACTCGTTGGCAACCTGTCGGTCAACGGTATCGACGTGAGCGCCTATGTCGAAGGCGAACTGAACAAGCGTCACCCGGAACGGCTGCGGCTCGCGCCGTTCGATCCTGACGGAATGCGCGACGCGTGGCAGACCATCGAGGGCTTCGCCGCCGCCACCCTCGAGCGGGCCCGAGGCCTGCCTCCCGAGAAACTCGACGAGTCGGTCAACGACGAGTGGTCGTTCCTCGAGACCCTCCGGCATCTCGTGTTCGCCACCGACCGCTGGATCACCGGCCCGGTGTTGGGCCAAGCGAACCCGATTCATCGGCTCGGAATGCCGAATCCGCCGCACGAAGATGCACCGCCCGGCATGTTCGATTTCGATGCGAAGCCGACCTTCGACGAGGTCTTGGCCCTGCGACGCGACCGGATGGACCTGGTCGCCGAACATGTCAAGAGCATCAATGCCGACGAGCTCGCCCGGCAGGTGCCGTCACCAAACGGCGGGACGACCACGGTTATGAGCTGCCTGCACGTTGTGTTCCGCGAAGAATGGTGGCACGACCAGTACGCCAACCGTGATCTCGCGATCCTCGAACGCTCGTAGGCGACCCGCCGATCAGAAGGTGTTGTGCTGCAAATGCCGCAGACACCTTTGTTCCGACACGACTAGCTTCGACGCATGACCCGGGAATCGAAGCTCGAGACTGACTATCTCGTCGTCGGCGCCGGCGCGCTCGGGATGGCGTTCGTCGACTCGTTGATCGAGCACAGCGATGCGGACGTTGTGATGGTCGAGCGGCGCCATCGACCGGGCGGCCATTGGCTGGATGCGTACCCGTTCGTGCAGCTGCACCAGCCGTCGAGGTACTACGGCGTCAACTCGACCTCACTCGGACAGGACCGGATCGAGCCCGATGGCATGGACGCCGGCTTCTCCGAGCGGGCCAGCGGCGCGGAGATTTGCGGTTACTTCGACGAGATCATGCGTCACCGCTTCTTGGCATCGGGGCGCGTCCGCTTCTTTCCAATGTGCGACTACCTGGGCGACCGTCGCTTCCGCTCGCGGGTGAGCGACCAAGTGACCGACGTGACGGTTCGAAGCCACGTCGTCGACGCGACCTATATGGCGTCACGCGTCCCGGCGACGGAACCGGCGCCGTTCGATGTGGCCGACGGGGTTCGTTGCATCCCGGTCGGTGAGCTGACCAAGGTCGCGAGTCCGGCGGCGGGGTACGTGATCGTCGGTGGGGGCAAGACCGCGTTGGATGCCATCTGCTGGCTGCTCGATCGAGCTACCGACCCCGACGACATCACGTGGATTCGTCCTCGTGACTCGTGGATCCTCAACCGGGCGTTCTTCCAGCCGGGACAAGCGCAGACGTTTGCGGGCGTCGTGCTGCAGCTCGAGGCGATGGTTGCATCCGAGACCGTCGAGGAGGTCTTCGAACGCCTCGAACAAGGAGGCGCGATGCTTCGCACCGACCCAACTGTGATGCCGACCATGATGAAGGGCGGAACGGTGAGCGTCGGCGAGCTCGAGCAACTTCGTCGAATAGAGAATGTCGTCCGGCTCGGGCGTGTCGAGCGCATCGAGCGCAACCAGATCGTGCTCGAGCAGGGTTCGATTGCAACGACGTCCGATCATCTTCACGTGCATTGCGCTGCCGCCGGATTGAGCGACAACCCACCTCGACCGATCTTCACCGACGACACGATCACCCTCCAGGTCGTGACGCGTGTGGGGCTCACGCTGTCGGGCGCGCTGCAGGGCTTCCTCGAAAGCACCGGACGGACGACGGAAGAGAAGAACCGGCTCTGCGTGCCGACGGCCTGGCCGCACACACCGTTCGACTACCTCCGCGCGATCATGGCCGGCATCAGCACCGAGATGCGGTGGCAAGATGCACCTGACCTGCAGAAGTGGCTCGACAGCTCGCGGCTCAACCTCATGCGGGGTTTGGGGGAAAACGACGACGGCGCAGCCGTTCGAGAACTGCAGGGCCGCTTCTTCGCCGCGCTGTTTCCCGCCCTCGAGAAACTGCAGGTGTTCGCGGCACAGGCCACGCCCCAGGAACACGCGCGAATGTTCGAACCGGCCGCCAGTACTCGCGCCTGAGCTTCGGCGCGTCCTGCTTTGTCGCGTCTCCGTTGCGCGGCGACTGCTGCCTCGGAACGGCAAGCGCACAACGAGAGCGGCTTATGGGGGTGCTCCGCCGAGGAAGTGGGCGAGGCGGTGGTGGTAGCGGCAGTAGAGGCAGAGGTTGTCGAGGTCGGTGAGTCCGCCGTCGGGCCAGTGCCGGATGTGGTGGGCCTGGCACCAGCCGGGGGGCCGGTCGCAGCCTTTCCATGTGCAGCCGCCGTCGCGGGCGACCAGCGCCCGGAATTGGACGTCGGTGGCGGTGCGGGAGGCGCGGCCGACGTCGATGACTTGGGAGGGTCCGTCGGTGATGATCCGGCTGATGCGACAGTCGCAGGTGAGGCGCTCCAGGAGGCTGCGGGGCAGGTTTCCTCGGTTGGCGCGGATTTCGGCGGCCAGATCGGGCGAGCCGCTGCGGGTTTCGATGTCTTCGAGATCGATGACGATGGTGACGTCGCTGACAGTTTCGCGACCGGCACCGACGTCGGCGTGGGCGGTGCCGATCTCGCACAGCTCGACGAGCGCGTCGGCGCGCAGTTCGGCCGGGGTGCGGTCGGGATCTTGGTCTTTGAGGGTGCGGGCCATCGCGTTCACCTGGGCGCGTAGCCGCTGGCCCAGCTCGGGATCCAACAGTCCGTCGAGCTTTACCATGCCGTCGAGCATTTCCGACATGTGCAGCCGCCGGCGCGCGAACTTCTCGTTCGCGCTGGTGGCGCCGTCGTCACCGTCGAGCGCGTCGGTGATGCGCTGCATGATCTGGCCCAACTCTTTCGGGGTTGCGACCTTGGCGGCATCGACGATCGGCTTCTCGAGCTCCGAGATCGTCGTGGCGCGTTCGGTCGTGCATGCTTCGGCGACGACCGCGGCATGTTGGCGGGAGATCTCACCGGCCGCGAAGGCATCTGACACGACGGGTAGCTGCCGGAGCTTGCGCGCCAACTTCAACGACGCGTTCGCGGCGCCTTGGGTGAGGCCGCATTTCACGCGCAGCGCGGACGCGGCGACCGCGAAGCCTTCCTCGACCCACTCCTCGGAGCGGTCGTACTCCTCGATCGCGCCCAGCCACGCGTGTTCGAGCTGGTTGCGGACCTTGGCGAACCGTACGACATCGGGCGCGGTCTCAGAAGCCTGCAGCTTCGCGACCGCGGTTTCGACATCCGCCAACGCGTCGAACAACGCACACACTCCTGCGCCGAACACCAACAAGGAGGGGAAGCGGAACGTCCGGGAAAACCACCGGAACGTGTGTTCGTATCCTATACCCGAGGCAGCACCGGCGCAAGCCAAAAACCCTTATTTTGATGCGTCAATTCACTTCGAACGGGCCGCCTACCAGAACTTGTAGAGGCGGCGCGCGTTCAACTCGCCGATCTGGCGGGCTTCGTCGTCGGGCACGTCGTACACGGCGTCGGCGAGGACCTTGCGACTCTCGGGGTAGTTGGAGTCGTTGTGCGGAAAGTCGCACTCCCACATCAGTTTGTCGAGCCCGATGAGGTGACGGTTGATGATGGCGTAGCGGTCGGCGACCATGCAGACCCAGAAGTGTTGCGCGAACACCTCGGACGGCAACCGGCTGCAGTTGACGCCCTCGTAGCGGCTGCGCTGCCACGTGTAGTCGAGTCGCTCGAGCACGTATGGCACCCAACCGGCGCCGCCTTCGGACAGTGCAATCTTGCAGTTGGGATGCGGCTCGAGCGCGCCCGAGAAGATCAGGTCGCCGAGCGCGCTCATCGAGTTGACGCCGCACAGCGCGATGCCGACCGACGGGGTTGTGTCGGGCGACGGTGAGAGCAGGCCCGACGACGTCCCGATGTGCATCGACAGCGGCAGGCCGGTGTCGGCCGCGGCCGCGAACACCGGGTCCCAGTGGCCCGTGGGAAACGATGGCAACCCGATCGGGTAGGGATTCTCGACGAAGATGATTCCCTTCGCGCCCTTGGCTGCGCAGCGCTCGATCTCGCGCGCCGCGAGCGACGTGTCCCACAACGGGATCATCGTCTGGGGGATGAACCGATCGGGGTACGTCGGCCACCACTCGTCGAGCATCCAGTCGTTCCAGGCCTGGAGACACGCGAGCGCGAGGTCCTTGTCGGTTGCCTCGAGGAAGCGGTTGCCGCCGAAGCGCGGGAACGTCGGAAACAGCAGCGCGGCCCACACCCCGTCCACGTCCATCGCCTTCACGCGCTCGTGGATGTCGAAGGCGGCGGGGATCATGTCGTCGTAGCGGCGCGCGAACAGGTCGTCGCCATGGCCACCCTCGCCGTTGCGGAACCGTCGCGTGTGGACGTTGCCCTGGAACTGCAGTGGGTAGAAGCGGCCCTCCCACTCCCAGCCCTGCACGCCGGGCTCCGGTTCGACGATGCGCGGCGCCTGGTCGCGATAGCGCGGCGCAATGTGATCGACGAACACGTGCGGAGGTTCGATGACGTGGTCGTCGACGGAGACGAGCTTGACATCTGCGGGAAGCACCGCGAAAGGCTACCGCCCGTCGTGTGAGACCCTCAGGAGGAGATCGTGCGACCGCTTCCTCTGCTCACGCCGGCAAATGAGTGGTTCTGGACGTCGGGTGCCGATGGCCGCTTGCGGATTCAGCAGTGCGCCGACTGCGCGGCGCTCGTGCACCCGCCGGTCCCGATCTGCCCCGCATGCCGCAGCCGCGCGTCCGCGCCGACCGTCGTAACGGGTCGCGGTGTCGTTGTGGGGTTCACCATCAACCGGCACCAGTGGCTGCCGAACTTCGAGCCGCCGTACGTGATCGCGAACGTTGCGCTCGCCGAGGATGCGACCGTCCACCTGACGACGAACATCGTGGGGTGCGATCCCGACGAGGTGCACATCGGTCAAGAGGTGGCGGTCCGCTTCGAACAGCACGAGGATGTGTGGCTCCCGCTGTTCGAGCCCACCGGGCGGACCGACCCGGTCGACCGCGTGGTCGAGCCGCAACGTCCGACGCCGCGCCCACCTCGTACCGGTGACCGGTTCGAGCACCGGGTCGTACTCTCGGGCGTCGGACGCTCGGCGATCGGGCGCCGGCTGATGGTCGATCCGCTCTCGCTCGCCGTGGACGCATGCCTTGCCGCGGTCGCGGACGCCGGTCTCACGCTCGACGACGTCGACGGGCTTTCGACATACCCGGGTGCGGTCGGGATGGGCATGAGTGAGGGCGGCGTCACCGCGGTCGAAGAGGCGTTGCGGTTACGACCGACGTGGATCAACGGCGGCGGCGAGCTTCCCGGGCCGGGCGGCGCAGTGATCGCGGCGATGCTCGCGGTTGCGAGCGGCCTGTGCCGCCACGTCCTGTGCTTCCGGACGGTGTGGGAGTCGACGTACGCGACGCTGCGCCTCGGGAGCGCGTCGGGCGATCGAGTCTCGGGGCCGCTGTTCGAGTGGCGCGCGCCGTTCGGTGCGATGTCGGCGGCGAACTGGATCGGCATGAACGCGAACCAGTACCTGCACCGCTACGGCGCGACGCGCGAGATGCTCGGATGGATCGCCCTCAACGGCCGCGCGAACGCGGCGCGCAATCCCGCCGCGATCTACCGCGAGCCGATGACGATGGACGACTACCTGTCGGCCCGCCCGATCACGAGCCCGTTCGGCCTCTACGACTGCGACGTCCCGTGCGACGCATCCGTCGCGGTGGTCGTCTCCGACGCGGCCGTCGCGGCCGACCTGCCCAACCCGGCGATCCGCGTCGAGGCGGTCGGGACGCAGATCACCGAGCGCGTCTCGTGGGACCAGGACACGATCACCCATGAGCCACAGGTCCTTGGTCAGTCTGCGCATCTCTGGACACGGACGAGCCTGCGGCCGCCCGATGTCGACGTGGCGCTCGTCTACGACGATTCACGTTCAACGCGATCACGTGGCTGGAAGCGCTCGGCTTTTGCGGGATCGGCGAAGCGATGGACTGGCTCGACGAAGGGCGGCGCATCGCGCTCGCCGGCGAGCTCCCCGTCAACCCGCACGGCGGCCAGTTGTCGGAGGGCCGGACGCATGGGTTCGGCTTCATCTACGAGGCAATGGCGCAGCTGCGCCACGACGCCGGCGCGCGCCAGGTCGCGAAGGCGCGTACTGCCGTCGTCACGTCAGGCGGTGGCACTCCGTCGGGCGTCCTGCTGCTCACACGCGACGAGCGAAGTGGAACGAGGTGATCGTGAGACCGGCGCGCATGTAGAAGCGATGGGCATCACCTCGCTGGACACCTGAGTCGAGGTCCAGCACGCGACACCCGAGTGCCTTGGCGCGCCCGGCGAGTTCACTCATCAGCGCAGCACCGACCCCACCGCCACGCGAGGAGGCACTCGTCACGAGGTCGTCGACGTACAGCTTCCTGATCGCCGTGGTCGTAGCAACCACGCGCCAGCCTGCAACTCCTACGCACCGCTCGCCGTCATAGGCCGCGAGGTATCTCAGTCCCTGCCGATGACCTTCCTCGTATACCGCGGCGAAGATCTCGGGGGTGAGGACCGTGCGCAGCTCACAGAGCACGGGGAGGAGATCCGTCTCCAGACGGGCGTCACCGGGTTCGATGTCGACCAGCTGCATGCTCGCATTCTCGCGGAACTTCCGCCGGGGGCTGTCGATATCGTGTGCTGCAAGATTGCGCCGCGAGAAGGGTGAAGTGGGACAGCGTGTCGAAAGGTTGGATGCGCAGGCGAAATCGCCTCCTCGTCGTGTTGCTCGTCGGTGGCCTCTTCGTGGGTGTCGTCGTGTGGGCGGCGCTCCGCGATTCCACAGATAAGGATGTCAAGGCCTCCCCGCCGGTGCGGTCGGGCGGGACGACTGCGTCAACGAAAGCAGCCGACGAGCCTCCGCCCCCGCCTGTGGATGGGTACTTTCAAATCTCGGCACCCGGCACGCCTCTGCCGACCGAGCGCCAGTGCGCGGCGCGAGTGCACCGCTCGCCTTGGGAGCCGCGGCCCGAGAACGACGAGGCGAATCACACGCGGCCCCAGCAGCCCGTTTCGCTCGCTCGGTTCTCCCAGTACACCAACGAATGGAACGACGCGTATCGCACACGGATCACCGGGAACTTTCGCGGCACGACCGACGAGATCATCCAATGGGCGGCCTGCAAGTGGGGTTGGGGTGACGACCTCGTTCGGGCCGAGGCTGTACGCGAGAGCAAGTGGCGCATGAGCACCGAAGGTGACCTGGAGCCGAGATCACGTGGCGTATGTACGTATGACGACACGCGCGACCCATGCCCGACGTCATTCGGGATCATGCAGGTCAAGTGGCAGTTCCACCCGGAAGTCTCGAATCCACGGTCCGGCTCGAGCTATCCCTTGTCGCGAGATTCGACAGCGTTCAACATCGACCTTCAGCTCGCGGAGATGCGCGGCTGCTACGACGGTATGAGTACCTATCTCGGCAACACGCGCGGTGACGTCTGGGGCTGCATTGGTTACTGGTTCTCAGGCGCGTGGCACTCGCAGGGCGGTGACCGTTACAGCGGAATCGTGCAAGAGATCCTGCGCGAGAAGCCATGGCGCGACTGGTGACGAGACCGACCATCGCAATCCTGGGTGCCGGCGCCGGCGGCATCGCGCTCGGCGTCGCGCTGACGCGCGCCGGCTACGACTACACGATCTACGAACGGTCCGACGGTGTCGGCGGCACCTGGCGCGACAACGCGTATCCGGGAGCCAAGTGTGACGTGCCGTCGCACCTCTACTCGTACTCGTTCGCACCGAACCCGTGGTGGAGTCACACGTACGCGACGCAACCCGAGATTCTCGCCTACCTCGAGCGTTGCACCGACCAGTTCGGCGTCCGTACGCACGTGCACACCAACACGACGATCACCGCCGCGTATTGGCGGGCAGCCGAGCAACGGTGGGAACTCCACGCCGAGAACGGCGAGACGTTCGCGGCCGACGTGCTCGTCAGCGGCCTCGGCATGCTCAACGTCCCGTCGTTCCCGGTCATCCTCGGTGCCGAACGCTTCCGCGGGCGGGCGTTCCACTCGTCTCGTTGGGATCACAGCAAGTCGCTGGCGGGGGAGCGCGTCGCGTCGATCGGTACCGGCGCCAGCGCGATCCAGTACGTCCCGGCCATCGCGCCGGAGGTCGAGCATCTGACGGTGTTCCAACGCTCGCCGATCTGGATCACGCCGCGCATCGAGGGGCCGTTCACGCCGGAGGAACAGCGCCGGTTCGCACGGGTGCCGTTCGCAGCGAAGCTGCATCGGTGGAAGATCTGGTGGATGTACGAGCGGGCGAACTTCGCGACGGACTCCGAGCAGACGCAGATGCAGACCGAGCTCGCGCGTTCATATCTCGCGCGCAAGATCGAGGACCCCGACCTGCGGGCAAAGCTCACGCCGACGTATCCGGTGGGCTGCAAGCGGCCACTCATCTCCCGAGAATGGTTTCCGGCGTTGACCCGTTCTAACGTCAGGCTCGTCACCGCACCGATCGTCGAGATCACCGATGCCGGAGTGCGTACGGCTGACGGCGAAGAACACCTCGTCGACACAATCATCTATGGCACGGGGTTCAAGGCGAACGAGTATCTCAGCGCGGTCGACATCCACGGCCGCGATGGACGCCGACTCCATGACGACTGGCGCGAGGGCGCCGAGGCGTATCTCGGAATCAGCGTGCCCGGGTACCCGAACCTGTTCCTGCTGTACGGGCCCAACACCAACGGCGTGAACTCGATCATCTTCATGCACGAGGCGCAGGCGCACTACATCCTGCGCGCGCTCCGCTCGATGACCCGGCACCGTTACCGCGCGCTCGAGGTGCGCCGCGGTGTGTGCGACCGCTACAACCGGCGCATTCAAGCGGCGATGGCCGGCACGGTATGGACCGCGGGCTGCGACAACTACTTCCGGATGGCGAGCGGCAAGGTCGTCACGCAACTTCCGTACAGCGGCGGCCGGTACTGGCTCCGCACCCGCATCTTCGACCGCTGGCGCTACCGCGCAACCCGCGGCGACTGAGCTCGCACCGTCGCGTCAGGACGACCGCAGGAGGTGGGCGCGGCCGTGCTCGCGGTACTGATCCGCAAGTGCCGCGGCATCGGGAGCACCCAATCGCTCGTAGCGTCCTCCCGGATCGCGACGCCACCACACGTCGCCCGCGCCGATCGTCCAGCCCGCGGCGCGGAGCGGCTTCTTGTCGATCTTGTCGGTGGCCGTCGTAGGCAGCACCTCGATGACGCGCACGAACTTCGGTCCCCACTTGGTGCCGAGGTCGGGCTGCGCGCCGAGAAACGTCGAGAAGGTGGCGACGTCGAAGGTGACGCCGGCACGGGGCTCGATCGCGGCCATCACCTGGTCGCCGGTCACCGGATCCGGAACGCCGTATACCGCGACCGCGGCGACGTCGGGGTGGCGCCCGATGATGCGTTCGATCGGTGCGGCCGCGAAGTTCTCGCCATCGACGCGGATCCAATCCGAGGTGCGACCCACGAAGTAGAAGACGCCGTCGGCGTCGCGATATCCCAGATCGCCTGACCAATACCAGCCGTTGCGGTTGCGTTCGGCGGTCGCTTCCTCGTTGTCGTAGTACCCCTCGAAGACGATCTTCGGGTCGCGGCGAACGATCTCGCCGATCGCGACGTCGGCGTTCAGGAGCGCCCCGTGCTCGTCGATCTCGGCGCGCGGGCATTCCTCACTGGTCGTCGGATCAACCACGGCAACATCGTCGCCGGACAGCGGGAGCCCGAGCGCGCCCGGCTTCGCGTCGGCGAGGGGACGAATGATGATCACACCCTCACTGGAGCCGTACCCGCCGAACACTGGAATGCCGAAGCGAGTGAGGAACGCCGCCTCGTCGGCCGGCGACGATTCGGGCGCGAGCCCGAACTTGACCCGGTGGTGCCGATCGTCCGGTGACGGCGGTGTTGCGAGGACATACGAGAGCGCGCGCCCGACGGTGTTGAAGTACGACGCGTCGAACGCCCGAATATCCGACATGAACTCCGACGCCGAAAATTTCCGTCGCAACGCGAGCGCCGCGCCCGAAGTCAGACGCGGGAATGAAGCTTGCGGACAGCGCGTTGCCGTGGAACAGCGGCATCGAGCTGTACAGCACGTCGTCGGGGCCGAACGGCATTCTTCCGTGGGTCGCGAATCGTCCTTGCGTCCCTCGCACCGCCTTCGGTGCGCCCGTCGATCCCGACGTGAAGATCAGCACGAAGAGCGCGTCAACGTCCGGCAACGTCGACGGGAGCGCAGCGCCGCGAGACGCGTCGAGGTGCGCACGCCATGTCTCGGATTCGATCGTGCACACTCGATCGGTTGGCAGCGTGAGATCAAGGCCGTCGAGCAACGGCTGATGGCGCTCCTCGGTCACGATGAGCTGGCAGTCAGTGTGGCGGATGTCGGCGGCGAGCTCCTCGCCGCGCCGGGTGGGGTTGATGCCGACAACCGTGGCGCCCGCGAGCGCCGCGCCACCCAGGGCGAAGACGTACTCGGGCACATTGTCGAGAAGGACGCCGACGTGGAACGGGCCGGGCCGGCGTTGCGCGGTCAGCACTGCCGCCCGTACCGCGCACTCGCTCACAACCTCGGCCCAGGTCCATGTCGCCTGTTCGAATCGCAACCCGATATTCGGGTCGCCGGCACGCGCGGCGACCAGCTCGGCAACGGTCGTCGGTGTCACCGGCCGGCGAACGTCATGTTCGTGATGCCGCGCACGAGGGTGGAACGTCCGAACTCGGGCTCTCCGTCCACGACGTAGACGGGAAAGCGAGCGAGGAGCTCCTCCAGGAACACGCGTGTTTCGAGTCGTGCGAGCGCGGCGCCGAGACAGAGGTGCTCACCGAAGCCGAACGCGAGATGGCTCGCGTCGACGGGGCGGGTGACGTCGAACGTTCCCGCGCTCGGGCCGAAGGCGGCTTCGTCGCGGTTCGCTGATGCGTAGAGCATGACCACGAAGTCGCCCGCATCGATGCTGCAACCGCCGAGCTGCGTGTCCGTGGTCGCGGTGCGACCGAACGCCTGGATCGGTGTGACCCAGCGCAGGCACTCCTCGACCGCGAGCGGGATGCGCGCGGGTTCGCGCGTGAGCAGCGCCCGCTGTTCCGGATGCTCGAACAGCACGAGCGTGCTTCCGGACACGAGGTGACGCGTCGTCTCGTTGCCCGCGACGAGCAACGAGAGGAGGTACATCACCGCCTCCTGGGTGGTGACCGGGCGTCCCTCGACCTCGGCGAGGGCAATCGCCGTCGCGATGTCATCGATCGGATCGGCGACGCGCCTCTCGACATGCAGTGTGAGGAAGCGGAACAGCGCGATCACATCCTCGGTACGTTCGCCGGGCGTGTCGGGCGACTCGATGGTCGCGTCGGACCAACGACGGAAGTCATCGGCGTCGCCGTCGGCAACGCCGAGCAGTCGTGCGATCACAAGCATCGGAAAGATCGCGGCAACTCGCGAGACGAACTCGACCTCGCCGGCCGACAATGCGTCGTCCAGCACCTCGCGAGCGATGTCACGTACGTCGCTCTCGAGCAACGCCATGGCGCGGGGCGTGAACCGCCGGCTGACGAGCTGGCGCCACGCCGCATGCTGGGGTGGATCCATGTGCAGGATCGAGCCCGCCAGCTCACCGCCCGAACGAAGCGGGTCGTTGAGCAACACACCTCCGCCCGAGCGGAATCGCGCCGGATCGCGGCTGATCTCGCGCACATCGCCGTAGCGTGCGACCGTCCACGAATGCGGCAGGTACTCGCGCACCGGTTGTTCCCGGCGCAGCCCGCGCGAGCTGGTCGTAGTAGTCGTCGGTGATGAACGTGCCCAGGATCTCGGGGTTCATGTCGCCGCTCAATCTACAAACAGAACGCCGACTTGTACGCTGCGGAGCCATGGCCGCCGGAGCGACGCGCGACGAGCATGCGCTCCGTGCAGGCTTGCAGACCTGGTTCACTCGGGCGTTCTCCGAGCGGGCGTCGGTTCGGGTCGACGACCTTCACCGGGCAACCACGGGTTGGTCGACGGAGACGCTGATTGTCGCCGTCGGATGGGACGGCGGTTCGGAGCGGTTTGTCGTGCGGCTGCCGACGTTGACGCCGTCCTTTCCGTCACCGGCGCTCCACGAACAAGCGAGTGTCCTCGCGGTCCTCGAGGCCTCGCCCGTGCCTGTTCCGAGCGCGGTCGCAGTCGAGGACGACGCGCGGTGGGTCGGTGCGCCGTTCTTGGTCATGTCGTTCGTCGCCGGCCGACCGGTCGGAGAGGTGCCGGCGCTCGATCCGTGGCTGACGGACGCGCCGATCGAACGCCGACCGCGACGTGCATGAGCGGTTCTTGTGCACGCTGGCCGAACTGCATCGTGTCGACTGGCGCGCGGCGCAGCTGGACGACGCGTTGCGAGCCGGTGTGCGCGAGGAGATCGATTACTGGTTGCGCTACGTCGACTGGGCGGCCGGCGGTGAGCCGGCGCGTGCGCTCGTTGCCGCATTCGAGTGGTGCAAGGAGACGGTCTCCGTCGCCGAGGTGCCCCACTCTCTGCTCTGGGGCGATCCGCGACTCGGCAACATGTTGTTGGACGATGACGGGATGATCTGTGCGCTCGTCGACTGGGAGCTCGCGACGATCGGGCCGCCGGAGATGGACCTCGCGTGGTATCTCGCACTCGATGAGCTGATCACGAGTTACGTCGGGCGGACGGTTCCGGGGTTCCTCGGTCAGCGACGAGATCATCGATGTGTACACCCGCCAGCTCGGGCGCACCGTCGTAGATCTCGAGTGGCACGAAGTGTTCGCGCTCGCACGGTCGGTCGCGATCAACGACTGCCAGGCGCGACTTGCCGCCGCGGCCGGGACGTTATATCCCGGTATCGCAGGTGATGACAATCCGATCCTGCACCGTCTCACGGCACGCATCGCGCGGGCCGGATAGGAGCCATTGTGTTCGACGCAAGCCCCGAGCATTCGCCGATGAGCGGACTCGATGAATACCTCGTGCACAACTATCCGCACCCGGTGCGCGTGATGTGGACGACCGACGCGCAAGCGTACGAACGCATCTGGTTCACGGCGCAAGACGACACCGGCGATCTGCTGGTCGTGTGCGGTCTCGCGTTCTATCCCAACCTCGGTACGGCCGAAGCGTTCGCGATCGTCAACCACCAAGGTGCGCACACGACGGTTCACGCGCACCGATTGCTCGGCGACAACCGCATGGACATGCGCGTTGGCCCGATTGCGTTCGAGGTTGTCGCGCCGTTTCGCGAATGGCGACTCACGCTCGACGAGAACGAATACGGCACGAGGTTTGACATCCGTTGGTTCGACACCAAGCGGGCAGTGTTCCGCAACCTCGGCGCAGGCATGATCGCGGCCGGCAAGCCGTTCGGTGGTGTCGCGGGCTACGACGGATTCGGCGAACAGGAGGGATGGGTGAGGGTCGGCGACCAGCGGTATGAGCTCACGCGCGCGCACTACAACGGGAGCCGTGACCACCACTGGGGCACACGCGACGGCGTGGGCGGACGGGGACGCTGGTCGGGCTGGCAGCACGTGCTGTCGGGCGCATTCGTGCAGTATCCCGATTGGTCGCTGTGGACCGACCACGTCATGTACGCGCTCGGCGATGCCCGGCGGGGGAGCGAGACCGTGCAAAGTCGCAGGCACCGGCTGCGCTTCGAGCCCGACACGCAGCTGTTGCTCGGCGGCGAGGTCGACGTTGTGTTTCGGTCCGGCGAGGCGAAGACCATGACGTTCGAGCGCCTCGGCAACCAGATCGCGTTCTTGCGGTGTGGCATGTACGGCGGACCGAACGGCGGCACGCCCGACGGCGACATCTGGCACGGGATGTACGTGGGCGACGGCGTGGTCTCCGGCGAGACCTATGACCTCAACGATCCCGCGGTGCGGGCGCGGATCTGCGGGCTCGATCAGCACCACATGCGCTTCGAGTGCGAGGGTGAGGTGAGCTACGGCATGTTCGAGGCGTACGACACCTTGTGTTACGAAACCGCGACGAACGGCAAGCAGGGCTTGAGCGTGATCCGATGACGGCGGCGAAGATAGGTCCGCAGCCTGCCATCGTTGTGGTTGACGACGATCCCGCAAGTCTCGACGTATTGGGTGATGAGCTCCGGACGCGGTACGGGAGAGATTATTCCGTTCTCCTCGAGTCGTCTCCGGATGATGCGCTCGAACGGTTGCGTGGGCTTGCAGACGCGCATGAGGAAGTGGCGCTGATCTTGGCGGACCAGTGGATGCCGGAGATGACCGGTCCACAGTTTCTCGCTGCGGCGCACAAGTTCCATCCGCGGGCGCGGCGGGGCTTGTTGATCAACTTTGGTGAGGACCGCTCGGCGCGGGAGCCGATCATGAAGGCAGTTGCGCTCGGCTACGCGGACTACTACCTCGCGAAGCCGGTACACGCGCCCGACGAGCGGTTCCACCGGGGAGTCACGGAATTTGTCGACGAGTGGTGGCGCCTGCGCGGCGGCTGGTACGAGATGATCCGGGTCGTTGGAGACGAGCGGTCGGCGCGATCGCATGAGGTACGTGATCTCCTGAGCCGCAATGACATTCCCTTCGGGTTCTACGGGAGCGACTCTCGCGAAGGGCGTGGCTTGCTTGCCGAGGCCGGCGTCGGCGCCGATCGTCTGCCGGTCATCCTGTTGTCCGATGGTCGGGTCTTGATTGATCCGGCGAATCGCGACGTCGGCGCGGCGCTCGGTGCGACCGTGCGACCGGGGACCGAGATCTATGACATCGCCATCGTGGGCGGCGGCCCGGCCGGTTTGGCGGCCGCGGTGTACGCCGGATCGGAGGGATACCGTACCGCGCTGATCGAGCCCGAGGCACTCGGTGGTCAGGCGGGAACGAGCTCGCTGATCCGGAACTATCTCGGTTTTCCGCGTGGGGTCAGCGGGAGCGAGCTCGCGGCGCGTGCGTTCGAACAAGCGCGATTGTTCGGGACCGACGTCATCTATGGGAGCGCCGCGACGTCACTTCGTGCGGAAGGGCAGCTTCGCATCGTCGGACTCTCGGACGGCAGCGAGGTGACGTCCCGCGCGGTCGTCATTGCCACCGGCGCCGCATACCGTCGCCTCGACGTGCCGGAGTTGGAGGCGTTGACCGGATGCGGAGTGTTCTACGGCGCGGTGGCCGAGGCCCAAGCCCTCGACGGTGAGCAGGTGTTCGTCGTAGGAGGCGGCAACTCTGCCGGGCAAGCCGCGGTGCACCTCGCGAAGCACGCCGCCCACGTGGCGATCCTCGTCCGTTCGCACTCGCTGGCTACAAGCATGTCGGCCTACCTGATCAATGAGATCGAACAGCGGGCGAACATCGATGTGCGCTACGGCGTCGAGATCGTTGGTGGCGGTGGAGACGGTCATCTGGAATGGCTCGAGCTCAAAGACCGGAAGTCTGGGGTGGTCGCGACCGTTCCGGCGGCCGCGCTTTTCGTTCTCATCGGGGCTCGACCCTTCACGGGCTGGTTGCCGGAGAGCGTCGCTCGCGATGAGTGGGGCTACGTCCTGACCGGCGCGCGGTGCGGTATCGCCACCTGTGAAGCGCCTGCCGACTTCGCAAACGTCGACGCGCAGCTCGAGGAGCCGCGCCCACCGTTGCCACTCGAGACGAGTCTCTCGGGCGTGTTCGCGGTGGGTGACGTACGGCAGGGCTCGGCGAAGCGTGTCGCCTCGGCGGTCGGCGACGGCTCGGTGTGCATCGGTCTCGCCCACGAGTTTCTGTCGCTCCCACACGCCGAGCCGGTCGCGACGCGCCCGTCGGAATAAGGGCCTCGCTAGGCCCGTTGCTGTTGACTTTGCACCGCGCACCGGTCCCGGAAAGGAACAGTATGCAGATCGCCCTTGTGTTGTATCCGAAGGTCACGATGCTCGACATCGTTGGCCCATTCCAGGTGCTCGCCGACATTCCCGGACATGATGTCGTGTTCGTGGCGTCGCAGGCCGGGCAGGTGGCGGACCACACTGGTCGCGGTGGCTTGGTGGCATCGGCGACGCTGGATGAGGTTCCGCGACCCGATGTCGTCGTGGTGCCCGGCGCCCTCGGTGATACCGAGTTCGACATTGCTGTGCTGGAATGGCTGCGCAACGTGCACCCCGCGACGACCTGGACGACGAGCGTGTGCACCGGTTCGCTCTACCTGGCAGCCGCGGGCATTCTCGACGGTCTCGACGCGACCACACATTGGACGCGCAAGGATCGCTTGGAACAGCTCGGGGCTCGCTACACCGAAGACCGGGTCGTCGAGCGGGGCAAGGTGATCACTGCTGCGGGCGTTTCGAGCGGGATTGACATGGCGCTCACGCTCGTCGCTCGCATGCACGGCCCGGAGATGGCACAGTTGGTCCAGCTCGGGATCGAGTACGACCCGCAGCCGCCCTTCGATGCCGGTTCGCCCAGCAAGGCCCCGGCCGAGATCGTGGAGCTGGCCCGGAGCATGCTGCCGGACATGCTTTCGGACGACGCCGTGCGCCAAGCAGTAGGGAGTCAGCGATGAAACAACCTGATCGTGAGCATGACGCGCGCGTGCGCGTCGCGTGGTCCGAGGAGATGGCCGCGGCGCGCAGCGCGCGCGGTCAGACTGACAGTGGCGCGGAGTGGACGCACCTCGAACACGCGCACATCTTGAGCCAGCCCCTGGCCGGCCCGCACGTGCGCACGCATGTCGCCATGCTCGGCGCGGCGGTACGGAAGCGCGACGGACGCGAGATCGTCGGTCAGATCTTCCGTCTGATCGTGGCCGGCCCCGGATCGTTGACTGGCCGGTACCCGGTTGGCAACACCGGCGGCGCCGACGTCAGTGCGTTCCGACCGATGACCATCCCTGACGATCTGCGTGCCGTGCTCGAGGAGACGGCGCCGCAGAGCGCACCGTGAAGCCCTCAACCGACGATCAATCCGCCGAACCGTCGGCCACGTTCTCGACCGACACTGCGGGCCTCGAGGAAACGGTTGCACCGGCCGTCGTCGAACTCGGTCCGGGCGAGAGGTTCGCGCTGCGGATCGCGCCGGTCGCGAAGACGCTCGACGACGACCGCGTGCGGATGCTGTCCTACAACGGTTCGATTCCGGGTCCGACGCTGCGTGTGCAACAAGGCTCGGAGATCATCGTCGACGTCCGCAACGACGGCGACGTCGAGGCGACCGTGCACTGGCACGGATTGCGGCTCGACAATGCATACGACGGTGTGCCGTTCGAAACGCAGAAACCAATTCCGGTGGGCGGCGGTGAGTTCACGTACCGCTTGCGCTTTCCCGACGCCGGCCTCTACTGGTATCACCCGCACATCCGCGAGGACTACGGGCTCGACATGGGCCTGTACGGCAACATCGTCGTCACCCCTGAAGACGCGGACTACTGGCGGCCCGTAAACCGTGAGGTCGTTGTCACGCTCGACGACGTGCTCGTCGAAGACGGCAGCATCGTCGCGTTCAACCAGTCCGGCCCGACCTTCGTGGCGATGGGTCGTTTCGGCAACGTCATGCTCACGGGCGGTGAGACCAACCTCGAGCTCGTCGCTCAGACCGGCGAGGTCGTCCGCTTCTACTTCACGAACACTGCGAACACCCGGCTCTTCAACGTCGCGCTTCCGGGCGGTCGGATGAAGCTCGTCGGCAGTGACAGCGGGCGCTACGAGCATGAGACGTTCGTCGAGGAAGTCCTGCTGGCGCCGTCGGAACGGGCAATCGTCGACGTGCTGTTCGACACGCCCGGCTCGTTCGCGATTGAGCACCGCACGCCCGACCACACGTACGTGCTCGGCAGCGTCGTCGTCCAAGAAGACGTGGTCACTCCCTCGTTTGTCGCGGAGTTCGAGCAGCTCCGCACCAGCGCGGAACTCGCCGCCGAGCGCGCGCGCATCGGCGTCGACCTGGAGCGAACGCCGGACAAGAACTTGGCATTCAAGTCGTTGATGCCGCTGCTGTACGGCGACTCGACCACGACGGCAACGTCGTACGCGTGCCCGATGCACCCCGAGGTGACGTCGACCGAACCGGGAACGTGCCCGAAGTGCGGCATGAAGCTCGTCCCCGTCACGGAAGGGGCGGCCCCCGCGCATACGCATGACGCCGCGGACGGCCACACCCACGAACACGACGCGCCCGACGGGCTCGAGTGGGAAGACCTCATGCCCGAGATCAACGCCGCGTCGGACGCAACGAACATGATCTGGAAGCTCGTCGATCTCGACACCGGGAAGGAAAACTGGGAGATCGAATGGGCCTTCCGCGTCGGCGACCGGGTGAAGATTCGACTCGTCAACGACATGGACCAGGACCACCCCATGCATCATCCTTTCCACATACATGGCGCGGGCCGGTTCCTCGTTCTCGCGCGTGACGGAGTCGTGGAACCGAACCTCGCATGGAAGGACACCGTGCTTGTGCGTTCCGGCGAAACCGTCGACATCCTCCTCGACGTGACGAACCCGGGCCTTTGGATGGCGCATTGTCACATTGCCGAACACAACCAGAGCGGGATGATGTTCAGCTTCCCTGTGACCGAGTAGAACCGCGGCGGCACTGATGACAACGGCGGGGACGCATTACGGCTCGAGCCACTCGGTGCGTGCACCTGTTCTCTGTGGACTCCTTTTCGGCGTGATCCAGGCGAGCTTGCCCCTCGCGTTCCGGTGGCTCGACCCGTCGACCGTCCACGCGCTGTCGATCACGCTGATCGCGGCCGTGTACATCGGCTTCGCTGTCGCCGATGGGAGGCCACGGGTCATCGGTGTCGAGGTTGCTATCGCCGGAATCTTCGTGGTCCTCGCCACGGCGAGCGTCACTGGAACGCCATGGCTCCTGGTGATCGGGTACGCGGGGCACGGCTTCAAGGACGCCTGGCAGGAGCGTACGCATTTCGTTGTGAACACGCGGTGGTGGCCGCCGTTCTGCGCAGCAGTCGATTGGCTCGTCGCCGCGATCCTCATCATCGAGATCGCGGCGGGCGTCAACTTCCACTCGTGACTTCGCCGAGGACGCCGACGAGGGCGCATAACAACCAACACGCCACGAGCGGCGTGACGCTCCAGAGCCCAGGAACGCCGAGCAGAAGCCCGAGGTTCGAGGAATCGGAGGCCGCATAGCGCGCCACACGGGCCTGCGGCCCCAGAAGTTGACTCGCGCGGTTGTCCAAGGCGACGCGTCCGCTGCGGAGCGCGGGCCAGATCACCGTCGTGAGCGGTGAGTCGATGCGTTGGGCGGGTTGAACTGTGGTTGTGACTGCCGCGAGCGTCAGGAGCGCGCCGATCGCGACGAGTGCCAAGGTCGCGACTCGCAGGGCGGCACGGCCGGTGTCCCACAGAGGCGCGATCCCGAGGCACAAGAACGGAAGTGCGGGCGCAAGAAAGCGCGGTCCCCACGCGGATCCGCCGGTCCAGTACACGTACGCGGCGTTGTAGAGCACGAAGTACACGGCGATCGCGACAGCAGTGGTCGCGACGGGGCGCATGCGACGCCGGCGGAGCAAGAGCGCGAGTCCGATCGGTGCCAAGACGAGTGCCGGCGCGACGAAGATGAGGCCTCGGTACGGACCGGCGAGCAGCTCGCCGGCGACGCGCAGCCGCGGGTATGTGATCCCCATGACACCCTGATGCAACGCGTGGAAGCCGATCTCGTAGTGGTAACCGACACGGATCGGCGACCCAAAGGAGACCAGGTTGTATGTCGCGAGCACCGCGAGCGGCAGTGCGGCACCCAGGGCGATCGCTCCGACAAGACGACCCGTGGACATGGCTTCGTCGTCGCGATTGTTCATCACGATCGCAAGTAGCGCGATCAGCGCGACCGCAGGTGCCGTCGCGTATTCCGTGATCACGGCCCAGCCGCCGATCAGACCGAGGACGACCGCGAGCCCGGTGCGGCGAGACGGACTCCGGGAATGCGCGAGCGAAAGAGCGGCCGCGAACGCGGCGAGGAGGCACGCTGTTGCGAGCGCACTCTCGTACAGCATCGTCGCGTACGCCCACATCGGCGTGGCCAGACCGAACGTCAAGGCGGTGATCGTCGCGGCGCTGCGGCTCGAACCGAGGCGGAGTGCGATCCAGAACAGCGCGACCGCGGCCAAGGCGGCGGGGAGAGCCGACGTTGCGGCGGTCGCGGTCCAGCCGAGGATCTCCCGCCCGCGCGGACTGTCGGCCGATATGCCGGTCGCGTCGAGCACCCAATCCACCGCCTCCGCGGGGACGAGCGCGGTGAGCTGTTCGCCCGGCGCCTTGTCCGAATAGATGTGGCCCTCGTAGCGAGCCTTGTCTCCGGTGTTCGACGCGTAGCGGTCGATGTGTACGGTCTGATGCTCCACGACTGCACGCACGAAGTCGAGACGGGTGTTCTGATTCCAGCCGTTCCCCTGATAGAAGTACGCGGCCGACACGGCGACGACAACGCCGATCAGGATGGAACCACGGAGCAACGCCGCGCGACTCACGAGTCCTGCTCTTCGAAACTGTAAGCCACTGACATCTTGAAATGCATGATGACGAGCCACCGCGCGCTCATCGGTAACGTCGGGTCTTCATCGTGTAAAATGACGGTCAAAAATCGGCCTCAGGTGGCTCCGCGGGCGGATGCCAATGGGCGGCGCCGGCGCTCACGGCGTGCAACCCGCCGACGAGGGCAGCCAGCCAGCCGATACCGAGCAGCCATCCGCTGAGCACGTCACTGGGCCAGTGCACGCCGAGGTACACGCGCGAGAAGCCGACCGCAAGCGCAAGAGTGGCGGCTGCGATCGCCGCGACTGCCCGAACGCGTCGTGTTCCACCGAGCTCCCACGCCAACCAGGCAACCGCGCCGTAGCACGCGACCGACTGCGCTGCGTGCCCCGACGGGAACGCAAGGCCGTGCGCAGTCACGAGGTGTTCCACGACGGGCGGTCGGGCTCTCCCGACAAGGTGCTTGGCAACGGCAACGAGCACTGCTGCGCCGGCGCTACTCAGCGCGATCACAAGCGCGGCGCGCTGTGTGTCGAGCGCGCAGCAAAAGGATTACGCCCACGACCGCGATCGGCGTGACGACCCGTCCGCTCCCGAGCTGTGTGACGACCCTCGCAACACCAGTGAGGAACGGAGTTCGATGGTCGATGAGGACGTCAATGATTCGGTTGTCGCCACGAACGACGGTGTCACTCTCGCGAACCGAATCCGCGATCTTGACGACCATGCCGAGCGAAACGAGCGCTACGCCGCATGCGACAAGAACCAGCCACAACTTCGCCCGCGCTGATCGTGTCACCGTGATCTCAGGCGAAACGGATCGTCGAGATCGTGCCGAATGCGAGACAGTAGATCGCAAATGGCAACAGGTTCCGAGTCTCGAAGAACCGCATGAGAAACCGCACCGACACGTACGCGGCGAGCCCGGCGAAGATGCTGCCGACAAGAGCTTGGCCACGGATTCCGTTCCCGAGGTGCCCGACGAGGTCAGGCACCTTGTAGACACCGGCCGCAAGGATGATCGGCGTCGCGAGCAGGAATGAGAAGCGAGCCGCGTCCTCATGGTCCAGGCCGCGCACGAGTCCGGCAACCATCGTGATGCCCGACCGGCTGACCCCGGCGAACAGCGCGCCGACTTGCGCGACCCCGACTGCGCCCGCCTCCTTGAACTCGAGGGTGTCGAGTCGACGTCCCAGCTCGCCTTCGCTGCGCGCGGTCGGATGTTCGGCGATCAACCTTCGAGTAGTGGCGCGGCGTCGGAACCACTCGCCGACCAACAGGATCACGCCGTTCACAATCAGGAATATCGCCGCCGCGAGCGGCTTGGCGAACAGCGTCCGAAGCGAGTGCTCGAGCGCAAGGCCGGTGAGCCCCGCCGGGATGGTCGCGACGATCAGCAGCCACGCCATCCGCTCATCGGGGGTCTCGAGCCGCCGAGTGCGTACCGTGCGCAAGAACCCGCGGATGATTCGAACCCAGTCCGAGCGGAAGTAGATGAGCAGGGCGAACGCGGTCGCGACGTGCAACGCGACCACGAACGCAAGATAGAACGACTCGTTGCTCGATTGCGCGTTCACGAGACCGTCCCAACCGAGCCACGCCGGAATCAACACCGAGTGACCGAGACTCGAGATCGGGAACAGCTCCGTGACCCCCTGCAGCAAGCCGATCACGATCGCTTGGAAGTAGCTGATCACGATGCGGCCGCCGGGAGGAGTAGCGCAAACTTCGGCGCGGGGCCGGGTCGTTCGAGCACGAGCCTGCCGCCTTCGGCCTCGGCGAGGGTGCGGGCCAAGGCGAGCCCGATGCCGTGGCCGTTGTTGTTGCGCCGTTCGAAGACTCGAAGCGGATCAAGCACAGCGGAGCCTTCGTCGCCGACCTCGACGGCAACGGCGCCGGGAACGCGTCGAACGTCGACCGTGACGACACCCTGACCGTGACGTACGGCGTTCTCGACGAGGACGTCGAGGATCTGGCGCACCGCGGGCTCGGAGACCGATGCTGCGGGGAGATCATCGTCGATCGAGACGCGCAGCGGTCGACCCGAGGATGCCAGCGTGCCGTGCCACCCTCGGTCGAGCTCACCGACGAGTCGCGCGAGATCGAGCGGCGATCGGTCGATCTGGGTGTCGCGCGCGAGATGAAGCAGGCTTTCGACCGTGGCTTCGAGACGGTCGATCGGTTCGAGAGTACGCGCCAGCGCTTCGCGTGTATCGGTGTCAGGTGACATGAGTGAGGATTCCACGTGTACGCGCAATCCCGCGAGCGGTGTGCGCAGCTGATGGGACGCGTCGGCGCTGAACGCCCGTTCGCGCGCTACCAGTCCGCCGAGACGCTCCGCGGTGCTGTCAAGAGCGTGGCCGAGGTGATCGAGCTCTTCGACGCCCGATGGATCCGTGCGGATCGAGAAGTCACCGGCTCCGAGGCGTTCAGCTGCCGTCACGAGTGCGTCGACGGGTCGGGTGAGTCGGCGTGCGAGAAACCGGGCAAGCAGCGCGGCGACGGTCAATGCCGCAGCGCCGATGATTGCCATTGCGAGCCAGGCGCGGCGCGTGCGATCAACGACGTCACTCTCGGACTTGTCCGCTCGAAGCACACCGACGACGCGTTCGTCGCCGTTGATGGGCACGGCGACGACAATGGTTCCGTGCACTCGCGCGTCGCGGACATCGCCGAGCAGCGCTCGTCGTACGGGATCGTCCGCCACTGCCGGTCCACTCCCCGCAATGCGGCGGCCGGCGTGGTCGTAGACCGCGAATCTGATTGCACCACCGCTGGGGAGCTCGATCGGATCACCGGTCCCGAGGGTCGAGAGATCGACCGCTCGACGGGTCTCGCTGGCCTCGCGTTCGAGGCGGAGGATCTCTTGGCTCGCGTAGAGGTTGTCGACGGCGAGTGCGAGCGGAATGCCGACCACCAGCACCGCGATGGCGGCGACGCCGACGATCGAGACCACGATCCTGAGCTTCACGGTGCGTCGAGCCGATAGCCGACGCGGCGGAGCGCCGCGATCTTTGGACGGTCAGGCCCCGCACCCTGTGCGAGCTTCGATCGCAGCTGGGAGATATGTACGTCGAGGGTCTTCGTCGAGCCGTACCAGTGCTCGTCCCAGCATTCGTCCATGATCCGCTCGCGCGTGACGGCTCGTCCGGCCTCTGATGCGAGCAGTGACAGCACGTCGAATTCGCGCGGGCGGAGCGTCAGCTCCTGATCACCGGCCCAAGCCCGCCGAGCGTCAACGTCGACCGTCAGGTCTCCGATGAGGATCTCCGACGATGACGAGCCCTGTTTCAATCGCCGGAGGTGCGCACGTACCCCGCGAGGAACTCGCCGAGGCGGAACGGTTTGGTGACATAGTCGTTGGCCCCAGCGTCCAGACCGACGACGACATCAATCTCCTCGTCGCGCGCGGTGAGCACCAAGATCGAAACGGCCGGCGCCGACGCGCGGAGCTCGCGACAGAGCTCGAGACCATCGATGTCGGGGAGTCCGAGGTCGAGGACGACGAGATCCGGAATCGCTTCCGCGAACGCGCGCCGAGCGCTCTCTCCGTCCGCAGCGAGGGTGACGACGTAGCCCTGCGCGCGCAGCGACTGTTCGAGGGAGCGACCGATGGTTGCGTCATCCTCGACCAACAGCAGTCGCGATTCCATACCACCAGGCTACGGGTGAAACGACGGCAACGCCGAAGGTCACGCATGTTTACCGTTCGATAACCATTCCAGAAGCGTCCGCTTCGGACGCGGCTCGTACGGTCCGGTTCTTGCCACTCATCGACGCTCGAGCCGGCCGACTTGCCGTCGCCGCATGCATGGTTGTCCTCACCGCGTGCGGCGCGTCGGGCGGACGCGCGGTCACCACGCCCACAAGCTCCAGCGCGACGGCGGGCAGCCCGACGACCGGCGCGAATCCGAATGCACCCGAGGTCAATCCCGCGGGAGACATTCCCGACAACCAAGCGTTCGTGAAGTATGCGGCGCGCCGGGGCGCGTATGCACTCGAGGTTCCCGAGGGCTGGGCGCGCACGACCGCCGGCTCCGTTACTACGTTCACCGACCATTTCAACTCGATGCGCGTCGTGGTGACGAAGCGGCCGGCCGCTCCAACCGTGGCGTCGGCAGAGTCAATTGAGGTACCCGCCCTGCAGCGGACGGTGCGCGGATTCAGTCTCGGCAAGGTGAGCACAGTGAGCAGGACGGCCGGACAGTCAGTGCTCGTCACCTATCAGGCCGAGTCAGCGGCTGACGCGGTAACCGGCAAGCGCGTCGCCCTGGACGTCGAGCGCTACGAGTTCTGGCGCAACGGTACGTCGGTCACGTTGACTCTCTCCGCACCCAAAGGCTCGGACAACGTCGACCCCTGGAGAAGGGTCACCGACTCCTTCGCGTGGTCGGCATGACGATCACCCTCGAGGCGCGCGACCTCTACCGCTTCTATCACGCCGGCGATGAGGAAACGCTGGCCCTTCGGGGCGTGTCGCTCGCCGTTGACGGCGGTGAGCTCGTTGCCGTGATGGGACCCTCCGGGTCGGGAAAATCGACGTTGCTCGCGTGCCTGGCGGGCCTGGACGAACCCGATGGCGGCATGGTCCGCGTAGACGGCGAGCCGCTGTCCCGGCGAAGCGAGGAGGAGCGGGCTGCCCTTCGGGCCCGTCGCATCGGCATTCTCTTCCAAAGTGCGAATCTCGTCGAGCACCTCACTGTCACCGAGAACGTGCGCGTCGCGCGCCGACTCGCTCACCAGGTTCACACACTCGACGCCGTGCCTGACCTTCTCGAAGAACTGGGCATCGGCGTTCGAGCGACCGCGCGCCCGTCGCAGTTGTCGGGCGGTGAGCTCGCGTGCGCCAGTCTCGCGGTTGCGATCGCGAATGATCCGAGTGTGGTGCTCGCCGACGAGCCGACCGGCGAACTCGACAACGCGACTGCATCGAGAATCGTCACGCTCCTCCGCAGTCGAGCCGAGAAGGGGGCCGCCGTTGTCGTGGTCACCCACAGCGCTGACATCGCGGCCGCGGCCGACCGCGTGATTGCGCTGCACGACGGGCAAGTGGCGTCATGACGAGCCCAAACGCCTCGGTCTTGGTCCGTTGCAGTGCGGTCGCCCGGACGTACGGCTCAGGTCCGAACGCAGTCGTCGCGCTCCACGACGCGACCTGCGAGATCTGGCCGCGCGAGCGCATTGCGGTCACTGGCCCATCGGGTTCGGGGAAGTCCACCCTGTTGCATCTGATCGCCGGTCTCGAAACACCGACCGCGGGAACGATTGCCTGGCCGGCTCTCGGCGACCGCGCAACGCTTCGGCCCGGCCCGGTCGCCGTCGTCTTTCAGGGTCCGAGCCTGCTTCCGCCACTCGACGTCATCGAGAATGTCGCGCTCCCACTCGTGCTCGCCGGAGCCGGGGAGGCCGAGGCGCGCGAACGCGCGTCCGCCGCGTTGGAGCGTCTCGAGCTGACGAACGTGCACGCGAAGCTTCCCGAAGAACTGTCTGGTGGTCAGATGCAGCGCGTCGCCATCGCGCGCGCACTGGCGCAACGGCCCCTCCTCCTCCTCGCTGACGAACCGACTGGCCAGCTCGACCACGAAACTGCCGCCCACGTCGTCGACGTGCTCGGGCACGTCGCAGCGGAAACGGGAGCCGCACTCGTGGTCAGCACTCATGACCCCGAGGTCGCTGATCGTCTCGATCAGCGCTGGCCGATCGCCGACGGCCGTCTGACAGTTGGCCGTCGCGTCCATCGGGCGGCGCCGTGCTCGGCCTGACCTGGCTGCGCGGCACCTTCCGGCGCCCCGGCCGTCTCGGAGGGACCGCCGCAGGCGTCGCGATCCGCAGTCGCGCTGCTCGCTTCGATCGGTACGTTCCTCGCCGCGTCGAAGGCCACGATGACCAAGCGCGCCGCGCAGACCGTCGCCGTCGACTGGCAGGTCGAGGTGCAACCGGGCGGAAATTCCAATGCGGTCCTCGATGCCGTGCGTGCACACGCACGCGCCGCGCTTCTCGTGGACTTCGGGCAGACAACGGGATTGCGCGCCACGACCAACGGAACCACCCAAACCACGGGGTCGGGTGTCGTGCTCGGCCTGCCCGACGAGTACCGCCGCACATTTCCCGGCACGATCCGCGATCTCGCGGGAACCGGAAGCGGCGTTCTCCTCGCGCAACAGACGGCCGCCAATCTGCGGGTCGCGCCCGGCGACACGATCGCGATCGGCCGGTCCGGGCTCGGCGCGGCCCGAGTGCGAGTCGACGGCGTGGTCGACCTGCCTCAGGCGGACTCGCTCTTCCAAAAGGTCGGTGCTCCCGTGGGAGCACAACCACAGGCACCGCCCGACAACGTCCTGCTCCTGCCGGCGCCGACCTGGCACACGTTGTTCGACCCCGTTGCCGCACACCGTCCAGAACTGATCCACACCCAGATCCATGCCCGCGTCGCGCTCGCGCTCGCTCACGATCCGTCGGCGGCCTATACGCAGGTGACCGGCGCGGCTCGAAATCTCGAGGCCGGCCTCGCCGGAGCAGGGCTCGTGGGCGACAACCTCGCAGCAACCCTCGGCGCCGCACGATCCGACGCGCTCTATGCGCA
Organism: uncultured Actinomycetes bacterium; assembly: GCA_963837155.1. Classification (GTDB taxonomy): domain Bacteria; phylum Actinomycetota; class Acidimicrobiia; order IMCC26256; family PALSA-610; genus DASQHW01. Next base: position 1,887,031 of record CAWIMB010000002.1, read on the forward strand.
GGTCCTGTTCCTTTTCCTCGGCCTTCCCGGCGCGGTTCTGGCCGGACTGCTCACCGGCGCCGTCGCCGCATCCGGCGCAACTCGACGTCGTCAGGAACAAGCGCTGCTTCGCACACGCGGCGCGTCAACGCGCACCCTCGTTCGCATCGCGCTCGTCGAGGCGACGTTCGTTGGTGTTCTCGGCGCGCTGGTGGGGCTTGCGGTCGCATCGATCGTCGGAGGTCTCGAGTTCGACAGCGCCTCGTTTGGTGCGACGCACACGACCGCTCTCGCATTCGGGCTCGGCGCGGGGCTGATCGGTCTCGCAATCGCGGGCGTCGCCATCGCGCTTCCGGCGTGGCGCGATGCGCGCTCGATCACCGTTGTCGGCGCGCGCGGCACCGTTGGTCGCCCCCGAGCGCCACGCTGGTTGCGTTTCGGTGTCGACCTCATCCTGCTCGCCTCGTCGGGTCTCGTGTTCTGGCTCACGAGTCGTAACGGCTACACCCTGGTCGTCGCCCCCGAGGGCACGCCGTCGATCTCCGTCAACTACTGGGCGCTCGCCGGACCTGCCTTCCTCTGGCTGGGCGCAGGCCTGTTCGCGTGGCGCATTGCTTATTTCATGCTGGGAACGACACACAGTGCCGCGCGCTGGCTCGCGCGTCCGTTCTCGGGTCGGCTCGCGGCAACCGTCGGCGCAACCATGCGGCGACAGCGCCGCTTGCTCGCGAGCGCGCTCGCGCTTGTCGCGCTCACAACTGCGTTCGCGGCATCGACCGCAGTTTTCAACGCCACCTACGAGGCGCAGGCGGCAGTCGATGCCCGACTCACGAATGGTGCCGATGTCACGGTGACCGAACCGCCCAGCTCGTCGGTCGGACCCAACGCGGCTGGACAGATCGCGACAGTGGCCGGCGTCAAGGCAGTCGAACCGCTCCAGCACCGATTCGCCTACGTCGGAGCCGATCTCCAAGACCTCTACGGCGTTCGCACGTCGACAATTGTCGATGCCACCAAACTGCAGGACGCGTACTTCCAAGGTGGTACGGCTCGGGATCTCATGCGCCGGCTCGGGGCACAGCCCGACGGCGTCCTCCTCAGTGCCGAAACGGTCAAGGACTTCCAGCTGCAGCCGGGCGACACCGTGCGCCTGCGGATCCGCGACGTCCGCAGCAGTCGGCTCGTCGAGGTGCCGTTTCGTTACGTCGGCATCGCCAACGAATTCCCCACGGCACCCCGCGACAGCTTCTTGGTCGCGAACGCGGACTACGTGGCCAATCGCACTGGCAACGACGCCGTCGGCGCGTTCCTCGTCGATACCGGTACGTCTTCACCGAGTTCGGTCGCGGCACGGTTGCGGGCCCGCTTCGGAACCGGCGCCGTCGTCACGGACATCAATAGCACCCGAAGGATTGTCGGATCGAGCCTGACCGCGGTCGACCTCTCGGGTTTGACCCGCGTCGAACTCGGCTTCGCGATCGTGCTCGCCGCGGCATCGACCGGGCTTGTCCTCGCGCTCGGATTCGCCGAACGGCGACGGACGTTCGCGATCGCGACGGCGCTCGGCGCGAAACCACGCCAGCTGGGCGGGTTCGTGTGGAGCGAAGCCTCATTCGTCGTCGCCGGTGGGCTGCTCGCCGGCACGATCGCGGGCGCGTCGCTCGCGTCGATGCTCACCAAAGTGCTGACCGGCGTCTTCGATCCTCCACCCGCGGCGCTGTCGGTGCCATGGGCCTACCTCGCGGCCGTCGCGGCTGTCGCGGTCGCCGCTGTTGCCGTGACCGGCATCGGAACGATTCGACGGGCTGGGACCGCCCCGCTGACGGTGTTGCGCGAACTGTGAAACGTCGGTCGGGCGTATTCGCATTGCTTGTTGTCACCGGTGCGAGCGTCGCGACCATCGTGGCACCGGGGTCGCCGACCGCAACCCTGCCGGCCGTGCTCGTCATCGCCGCGCTTGCTGCGCTCGGCGTGCTCGTCGCGATTGAGCACCGCGGCAACGGGCCCTCCACGCGCGCGGTGGTCGTCGCGATCGGCTTGGTGCTCCTCGTGGCCGTGTGCGTCACGCCGCGGCGATCGCACGACCTCTGGTCATACGCCTCGTACGGGTCGATCGTCGCTCGCCATGACGCGAGCCCCTACGCGCACGCTCCGGATGAATATCCCGACGATCCACTCGTGCAGCGCGTCGCCCCCGGGTGGCGGCGGACTCGTTCGGTATACGGGCCACTTTTCACTGCCCTTTCGGCGGCGATCGTGCGCACAACCGGCGGGCGACCGTTTCCGACGCGGCTCGCGTTTCAAGGTCTCTCCCTGCTGTGCGTCGTCGGCGTACTGATCTTGCTTGCGCGTCGAGGATGTTCACCGACCACACTCGCGCTGGTCGGGCTCCACCCGATCGTCACTGTCTATGTCGTGAACGGCGGCCACAACGATGCGCTCGTCGCGCTGCTGCTTTTCGGCGCGGCCACCGCAACCGCGCGCCGGCCCGTGGTCGGCGGTTTCCTCATCGGAACAGCTGCCTCGATCAAACTGACCGCGCTTCTTCCAATCCTCGGTCTCGCGTGGTGGGCGTGGCGGCGACACGGCCGGCCGAGAACGCTTGCTGCGATCGGAGTCGCGATCGGTGTCCCGTTGATGGGCTATGTCCTCGCAGGCGGTCGGACCGCCCTCGCGCCCTTGCTCGCCGCGTCCGGACGCACGAGCCGCGCGTCGCTGTGGGGCATCGTCCACGTGCTCGGCGATCCCGGCATCATCGCGAATCACCTGGGCGTCATCGCCGCGCTCGCGACGCTCACATTTGCGTTGCCGCTCGTCACCGCCGCGGCAGATCATCAGCGACCGGACACCACGCTCGCGGCGCCGCTACTCGCCTACGTCCTCCTCGGCGCGTACGTGTTGCCCTGGTACCTGATCTGGGTGCTTCCCTTTGCTGCACTCGAACTGAACACCCGCTGGGCTCGCACGTTCCTCACGATCTCCGCCCTGACTGTCGTCGCGTACCAATACGCACCCAGCGGATCCACAGCGCTCACGTCGATGCTGCACGCGAGCATGCCCGCGACCCAGCTTGCTGCTGCTGCAGGAGTGTTCGTCCTCGCGCTCGAAGCCACGCGAAGGAGCGTCAGCCGCAACGGCCCCAGCCACTTCCCCCCGCTGGTGACCACTCCGGCGCCAACAGCCTCGCGGTGCGTCCCGCAATGAGCCCGCCGAGGAGACCGCAAGCGTGAGACGCTGGTTCGCATTTGGGCTCGCGTTCGTGCTGCTCGCCGCGTGCAGCGGGGCGAGCAAGGCCGGCCCGTCGAGATCGAACACGTCGTTACCCTCAACCTCAACCTCAAGGTTAACGTCCACAACACGCCGCGATCCGGCGCCACCGCGTCATCCGGCGAAGCCCACGAACATCTACGCGCACAGTGGCACCAATATGTTCAGCGCCGCGACGCGAGGCGCGCGGTCATTCGTCTACGTCCCCGAGAGCATGTCTCGATACGTCGATGTGATCGATCCGAAGACGTTTCGAGTGGTCGACCGTTACCAAACCGGCGAACGGCCCCAACATGTCGTTCCGGCCTGGGACATGCGCACGCTGTACGCCACCAACAATCTCGGAAACTCGCTGACACCCATCGATCCCCGCACGGGGAAGAGTGCGGGCCCGAACATCGCCGTGGATGATCCATACAACATGTATTTCACGCCCGACGGCAGCTCGGCGATCGTGGTTGCCGAACGCCGGCAGCGACTCGACTTTCGCGACCCACACACGTTCGCACTTCGTCACGCGGTCACAGTCGACTGTGCTGGTGTCGATCACCTCGACTTCAGCGCCGATGGGAGTTATCTCGTTGCCTCGTGCGAGTTCGCGGGTCGCTTGGTGAAGATCGATCTTCCGAGCGGCAAGATTGATCGGTACCTCGACCTCCCAGGATCGAGTCCACAAGACGTCAAACTCGAGCCCGCCGGAAAGGTGTTCTATGTCGCCGACCTGAAGCTCGGAGGCGTCCATCTGATCGACGGTGCATCGTTGCGGGCGATCGGCTTCATTCCGACCGGGACCGACGCCCACGGCATCTATCCGAGTCGTGACGCGCGGCATCTCTATGTGTCCAACCGGCGCGGCGGTTCAGTCAGCGTCATCGATGTTGCCTCGAGAGCGATCAGTGCGACGTGGCCTCTGCCCGGGACGTCGCCCGACATGGGTGGGGTCTCGGCCGATGGCAAAGTGTTATGGCTGTCGGGACGCTACAACGACGCGGTGTACGCCATTTCAACTGTCGACGGCCACCTGCTTGCTGTCATCCACGTTGCGAATCGCCCGCACGGTCTGTGCGTGTGGCCACAGCCTGGGCGCTACTCCCTCGGCCACACGGGCGTGACGCGGTAATGCGAAGGCGGAGAGCGAACGACGCACTCCTTCTGCTTCTTGCGGTCGCGGCATTCGCCGCCGCCTGTAGTAGTGCCAGCGGCAATGGCGCGCGATCGGCGCCAACGGCCCGCACGCCGGCGAGTCCCGCGCCGGCCGGCTCCACGATCTCCGCACCGACGCCGACATCGTTGCCCGCGCAACGCACGGAGCCTGCGCTTCCACGCGCGATCCAGGAAGCCGCGGCCACCACGGCCGCCAACAGCTTGTGGGTCGTCGGTGGCTACGACACCGCGCGCAACAGCAGCAGCGCCGTATTCGTGTTCAACGGTTCGACATGGAACGCGGGACCGTCGCTCCCCATTGCTGTCAACCATCCCGGCGCAGCCACGATTAACGGGAATGTCTACGTGGCGGGCGGCTTCACTCCCGCCGGCGCGACCAATCGGGTGTTTGAACTCGCGAGCGGCTCGACAGGGTGGCGCGAAGTCGCGCCGATGCGACAACGACGCGGGGCGCTGTCGCTTGTTGCCGCCGGTGGACGGTTGTACGCGATCGGTGGGCGAGACGGCGCCACGCAGATAGCGCTTCCCGAGACCTACGACCCGCAGACCAACACGTGGACCGACATCGCGCCGATGCCGTCCTCGCGGAACCATCTCGCGGGGTATCGCGACCGCTCGCGCGTCTGCGTCGCAGGCGGCCGTACGCCCGCGACCAGTGCTGAGATCGATTGCTTCGATACCGCGAGCGCCCGGTGGCGTCGACAACAAACATTGCCGCTCGCAACCTCGGGCGCGGCCGCGGGAATTATCGACGGTGTGACGGTCGTCGCCGGTGGCGAACCGAGCGCCGAAGCCCGCCTCATCCCCGTCGTCCAACGCTTCGCCGCGCCGCGCTGGACAACGGAGCCCATGCTCATCCCACGCCACGGCACTGCCTTCGCCGTCTACCGGGGGAGGCTTTGGATGTGCGGCGGCGCAACCGCCCCCGGATTCCAAGCCGTCTCCGTCTGCACCTCCCTCCAGGCCTAGCGGCCGCCGAGCGCGCATTGCCGGGATCCGCCGACGCAGGTAAGGTTGCCCTTACTTGAAGGGGTGCTGCTCAAATGAGCCTCGAAAAGACACTTCTGCTGGGCTTCATTGCCGGCGTGACGATCCTGATCGGGCTCCCGATCGGACGGCTGAAGCGACCGGCGCCGACGCTGCGCATGATGCTCAACGCGATCGCGGTCGGCATTCTTCTGTTCCTCCTCTGGGACGTGCTCTCGGCCGCCTGGGAACCCATCGACGCAGCCCTGAGCGAGTTTCACAGCAGGGACGGCGGGCTCGCGAGCGCCTTCGGATACGGGTTGCTCTTCGCCGGCGGTCTCACTGCCGGGCTGCTCGGTCTCGTCGCGTACGAGCGTTGGATGGAGCGCGTCGCGAACAACCCCGACGCGACCCTCGTCGACGACGGTGACAATCATCAGGACACTCCGCCGACGTCGCCGGGCAGTGGTGGTGGTGTCGCGCTGAAGCAGCGCGCCATGGCGCGCCGTGGGATCGCCACCTGGTCACCCGCCCGCCTCCTTGCGCTTCTGATCGCCGTTGGCATCGGACTTCACAACTTTGCGGAAGGGCTCGCCATCGGTCAGGCAGCTGCCAGCGACGAGATCGCGTTGGCGACGCTGCTCGTGATCGGATTCGCGCTGCACAACGCGACAGAAGGATTCGGCATCGTCGCACCCCTCGCCGGGGAGACGAGCGCCGACGGCACACACGTCAGGCCGAGTTGGGGGTTCCTGCTGACGCTCGGAGCAATCGGCGGCGCACCCACGTTCATTGGGACTGCAGTCGGGCACGCGTTCACGTCGGAGACACTTGCCGTCGTGTTCCTCTCGCTCGCGGCCGGCTCGATCTTGTATGTCGTTCTGCAGCTCGTCGGTGTTGCAGCACGCAGTCGGCGGATGGATCTCCTCGCCTACGGCGTTCTCATCGGGCTCCTCGCCGGATTCGTCACTGATGCAATCGTCATTGCCGCGGGCGTTTGACGCGATCTCCGCGATGACACAATGGCGAACTGCAAGGCGGCGACGGCAACGGCGTAGAGCGAGATCCAGACGAGCGACGAGAACAACGGCGGGTGCCATCGGATCTCATCGAAGAACCACCACGAGGCGTCCGCGCCCGCGGTATATCGCTGCAACATGATCCAGAAGGCCGCGACGTGGCCGACGACGAGCGCAGCCGGTATCCCGAACGCGGCGAGGCGTGACGGATTCCGGCCCCTTCGGGCGAGCGTCGCTCCGATGACTATCGGCAAGCCGACCGCGAGCGGCAGCGTGTAGCGGCCGCGCCACCAGTTCCACGCGCCTGCGGCCGAAAAGCTCTGGAGGACGACCGGAATCGACACCACGCAGCCGATCACTGCAAGGAAAGCGAGTACCTCGCGCGTGCGGACGCGCCGCAAGAAAAAGAGGAGCAGCCCGATGCACGCGATCCATACCCCAATCGTGATCCGGGGCACGAATGCTGCGCGGTCGCCGTCGAACGCGCCGAGCATCTGGTGCATGAACATGCCCGTTTGATCAACAGTCGCTTTCGCCGCGTGGAGGAGAGCAATGTGTCGACCCTCATTCGTGTTGTGATTGGTCGACAGCGTTTGGGCGTAGACCAACCAGCACGCTGCGAGCAGTGAGACAACGCCAATTCCTATCGCCCAGGCCCGCGCCCGCCGGAACCTCATGAGTCTGCTCGGCGTGCCGCTCCAGAGCGCACAAATCGCCATGATGAGTACGAACCAGAGGAGTCCGACGGGTCGGGCCAGGATCAGCAGCACGGACGCGATGCCGAACCGATCGAGAGCGCGGTCCGTCGCGTCGTCCGACGTCAGCAACAGGACGAGCGAAGCCCATACCGCGGTTGCCGCCGCGACCTCCACGCCGCTCGGCGTGGCACCGCCGGCGAGGAACAACAGCATCGGCGTCAACGCAATCAGCAGGCCGATGGTCGCGAATCTCCCAACCTTCCGGAGCGCAACCGCGGCCATCGCGATCAGCGCGGCGCAGATGAGCGCCGCGACCAACCGCATGACGTAGACCGCGGCGGAGTCCTGACGGAAGAACGTCACAACGCCGAGCGCAAGGTGGACGAGTGGGGGACTGCGGCCCTGCCAGGTCCAGCTCTCCACTTCGTGCGTCGAGTTCGACAGCTGCGGGCAGTCAGCCGGCGTCATCTCGGGCAGACGCGCGAAGCAGGGTCGGTAGTACTCCGAGCTCGCCAACGCTTCAGACGACCGGACTCTGACGACCGACGACGCCTTCGGTCGCTCCAGTCCTTGCGTCTCCGTTTTCCATAGCGCGCGTTGCTGCGCGGTCAGACCGGGACCGACGAGCTCGCCCCGGACCGCCGCGTACGACCGGATGACGTCCGCACGCTCGTCAGGCTGCGAGAAGAGCGGGACTGCAAAGGACCAGGCCAATCCGACCGCCGCCGCCAGTGCGAAGATGACCAGCGGTCGCCGCACGCGGGCGACCGTAACGGTGTCACCTGGGACCGCCCTGGGAGTTGTAGTACGCAACGATTCCGCGGTCAGTGAGTCGTGGCAACCGGCGTGCTCACCCGTCCACGGCACGGTGGCGGCGGCTCGTTGGGACCGTGCAACGAACGATCGGGAGGTGACGCGAAGTAGTACAGCACCACACTGCGATCGAGGACGCCGACGGGACAGTACGCGCGCAACCAGCCCAGGCGGCCGCGATCGTAGGTTGTGAGATCCGATGCCGACACCGCGACCCAACCGGTCATGCTCAGTGGCGCGCTACGCAGGTTTTGCGCGCTCGGGAAGCGAGCGGCGTTCGTCCCGAAGTAGTCGATCCACGACCGATGTCGTGCGGTCCACGCTTGCAACGCGTAGTACGACTGCCCCCAATCGAGGTTCGAGTCGGCTGCGACCCGATAGCCGGGCCCCAAGAGCGGGTCGGTCCAGGCGAGGGATGGTGTGATGACACTCGCGGCGACCGCACCAGTCACTGCGAGCGCGATCACAGCCCGTCGCATGACGTGACGCGTCACGGTCACAATCGGTGCGGCGGCGACGAGCCACAACGCGAGCGCGGGCAACAAGTAGCGCAACCCGATCGGTCGTTCCTGCTGCACGGTGAACAACGTGTGCACCACCGCTGGGATGACGACAACCATTGCGGCCTCGCGCCGAACCCGCTGCGACAGGCGGAAGAGTGCGAGCGGACCCATCAGCAAGACGAGGACCGTCGTTGCCGGCAACTTCACGACGATGCTGGCCGGCCAGTACAGGAGCCACCGGCCCGTGTGCGCAAAGCCCAGAACAAACGCTGGTCCGGGTTTGCTACCGGCATGCCAGAGGAACTCAGTGCCGTTGCGCCACGCGGGCGGCACGATCACGTTGCCCAGCGTTGCCAAGACGCCTGACAGCCCACGGGCGTGCGACAGGATGTCGACCGGCGAGAGGATCGCGTACGCACCCATCACCGTGGCCCACGCGATCGCGACCACTGCAATCCCGCGTGCTAATGCGGCGCGCCAACCGGCGGGCCACGCGGCGGTGACGATCGCGAGCGCGAGCACCGGCACCATCAGCACGCCCGTCAAGCGGGTCAAGATCGTGCAACCGGCGCACACGCCGGCCAGGACGAGGAACCGCATCCGGAGATCTCGACGCGCCATGAGCGTCACGAGCACGGCCAACACGACGGCGAGCGTCGCGGGAATGTCGATGCCGTCGAGATGGCCGATGCCGATCACGAACGGGTTCGCGAGCCACAACAACGCTGCGAACACCCCAGCCGTGCTCCCGAACAGCAACCCCGCGAGAAGCGCGATGACCCACCCGATCGCGGCAGCTTCGATGATCGGAAGGAGCCGGGCGACGAAAAGGTCACGTCGTAAGTGACCGGACGAAATCTCGGCGCGCATGAAGCGCTGGACGAACCGGTAATCGCCACCGTGCCTGCTCGCCCGATCCCAGATCGCGCCCTTCGGGACCTGCGGATGGAACAACAGCACCGGAAGCGCCGCGAACACCTTCCCCAACGGCGGGTGCTGCGGCACGACGCGGAGATCGTGGCGCGTCAGCGCCGACACACCCGAAGCGAGCGTGAACCCTTCGTCGAAGGTAGGACCGTCTCGCCACGCCTGCACGGATGCGATCCCGACGAACAAGAACGTTGCGACGAGAAGCACGAGGAGGCCGGTCATGGTGACGCCCGACCTCGAAGCATGATCGGAGTCGGGGATCCAGGTGGACGAGTCCACGCCGTAGTTTGCCTGTCCCGAGTTCGCGTTCCCCGCGGCCTCCTCGCCTCATGCGGGCGAGTACTTCAGGGTCCGCGTCGTAGTCTGACGCTCGGGCGGCAGCGCGTTGGGGGAAAGCCCATGAGTCGTGGGATCGGTTCGGAGACGCCGCGCGTCAGCTTTACACTTTCGCGGCGGACGATGCTTGTCGTGTCGATCGTGGTCGTTCTCTGTATCGCGACGACCTCTGGTGTGGGCTCGGCCTCCAACTCGGACGTCCGGGGACGCGTGTTCAGTGCGGGCGCGCCTGGTATCGGCGACCCGTACTTCCCGACGTACGGCAACGGCGGGTACAACGTCGTTCACTACGACCTCGCGGTTCGCTACAACCCCGCGACCGACATGCTGCACGGCGTCGTGACGATTCGTGCGCACGCGATACAAAACCTTTCCCGCTTCGACCTCGATCTGGTCGGTCTCACGGTGCGCGAGATCACGGTCAACGGCGAGCCGGCATCGTGGTCGCGCGGTCCCCACGAGCTGGTTGTGACGCCTGCGCATTCGCTGAACCGCCGACGCCGTTTCGACGTTGTCGTCCGCTACGACGGCGTGCCGGCAACCATCGGCAGCGGGATCGACGCGTCGGGATTCATGCACACCGATGATGGAGCTCTTGTGGCCGGGGAACCCGAGGGCGCGGCGACATGGTTCCCGGTGAACGACCACCCACTCGACAAGGCCTCGTATACGTTCCGCATCACCGTTCCGAACGGTCTGCAGGTCGTCGCGAACGGACTTCCCGCCGGAAGTTCTTCGGCCGGCGGCTGGACGACGCAGGTGTGGGACGCGCGTTCGCCGATGGCGAGTTACTTGGCGAGTCTCGCCATCGGACACTTCAACATTCGCATTCGGCGCGGCGTCCACAGTCCGCCAATCATCGATGCGGTTGACCCCACGGTCGGGACGGCAGCCGACGCGGCGCTCAGCCGCGAGCCCGAGATCCTCGCCTTTCTCGAGGGCGTGTTCGGGCGCTACCCATTCGAAACCGCGGGCGCGATCGTCGACAATCACTTGTTCTTGTTCGCGCTCGAGAGCCAGACCCGGCCCGTGTATCCCGCGCTCTTCTTCGCGATCGGCCTGGGCGAGTCGGTCGTCGTCCACGAGTTGGCGCATCAGTGGTATGGCGACAGCGTGGGACTCGCCCGCTGGCAGGACGTCTGGCTGAACGAGGGCTTCGCGACGTACGCGGAGTGGCTGTGGGCCGAACACGTCGGCGGCGCCAGCCCACAAGAGACCTTCGCTGCGACCTACGGAGCGATCCCCGCCCAGGACCCGTTCTGGTCGCTGGCCGTCGGGGATCCCGGGCCCAGTCACCTGTTCGACAATCCGATTTACGACCGGGGTGCGATGACGCTCGAGGCGCTTCGCATCACGATCGGCGACAACGCCTTCTTCGGTCTGTTGCGCACCTGGGCAAGGAACAACTTCGGCGGCACCGCAACGACACCCGAGTTCATCGCGCTCGCCGAGCGCATTTCTCATAAAGAGCTCGACCCGTTCTTTCATGCCTGGCTGTTCTCGCCGACGAAGCCGGCGGCGCCCGCGCGGTCCATGGGGTGAGGGGTTTTCTTTCTTTTATTACGCTGTGGACTTGCTGTCTGTCGCGTGACCTCCTCCGTTGACACACGTTGGCGGTTCCGTAGCATCGCCGGAGTGGTGTTCACCGTCGTTGGTACGGAGTGAGCGCATCGGTAGCAAAGAGTGCATGCCGTGGGTAGCTGTGCCACACCCCGACATACCGTTCTGTGGCTTGCGGCCGTGGCGCTTTCGGCAACGCCGCTCTTGAGTGCCTGCGGATCGGATTCGAATTCCGGTTCACCGCAGACATCGCCATCTACATCGACGAAGACCGACAGCTCACGCGCCAGTAGGAAGACGCACACCAGCGCTTCGTCAACGTCGTCGCCAACCTCGACGCACAACAACCGGCCCGGTCCGCCCACGTCGGGAAGCGCGCCGCCGCCCACCGAACCCACGACTGGTCCCCAGACGAAGACTCAAGGGACGAATGATCCACCTCCAACAGGAGGTGGATCATCGTCGACGAGCTTCTCGGCGTTCTGGCCGCGACGCGCGGAGTCCGTGGGACACGAGGTCAGTGTTCTCGGAAAAGTCGTCTTCGATGTGGAGTGTCCGCCACCGGAGGGCGGCGGACAATGCGACGCCACTGGTTATCTGACCGCATTGGACCGCGAAGTGTTCGCGCGGGACGACACCCAGGTTTTGCTGTTGCACGAAGGCGGGGCACTGGTGCGCTGTAAAGCCGCGACCGAGCTTCATCTCGAGTGTCGCGGCTGGCGTCAGGGCGCGAAGAACGTCGTGCACGGTGTCGTGCAGCGGTATGCCGGCGTGGATTCGCCGGCAGCGTTCGTCATCGACGTGACCAGCAAGGAAGCGGCCTAGCGCGTCGAACAGCACAGATCACCCGCATCCGTGATCGAGAAGGGGGACTCGCATGTGGACTCGTCAAGGCCGCCGAATGGCTGGCGTCGTGTTGCTGCCGATCATCGTGCTGGCGACGCTGTCGGTGCTGGGACCGGCATCGGTGAGTGCGCAACCGGTCATCCCTGTGACGTGGGTCGCGCAAGGACCTGCGCCGACAGAGGGCGGACAGACCGAGGGCCTCCCGAACAATCCCGTCACGGGCGCGGTGAACCAGGTTGTCGCGCACCCAACCGATCCGAACACGCTGTGGATCGGCGCGGTGAACGGCGGCGTCTGGCGCACGACCAACGCGACCGCGGCTACTCCGACCTGGACACCACTTACGGACCAACAAGCGGGGCTGTCAATCGGCGCGCTGGAGCTGGATCCGACCGTCGCAACCAATCAAACGCTCGTCGCCGGATTCGGCGCGGTCAGTTCCTTGAACCGAATCGGCGGCGCGCTGCGCGGCATCTTGCGGACGACCGACGGCGGGAACAACTGGACGAACCTCGGCGCGGCCGCTCTCGCCGGCCGGAGCGTGATCGGCGTCGCCCCTCGAGGGAGCACGATCGTCGTCGCCACGAACCCCGGAGGCATCTGGCGGAGCATCGACACCGGCGCGACTTTCACGCAGCTCTCGGGCAACGGGACCTCGGGGCTCCCCGCCGGCCGCGCCTTCCATCTTGCCGGTGATCCAAGCAACAACGCGTGGCTCTACGCGTCGACGACAGCGGGCGTGTTCCGTAGCAACGACACCGGCCAGACGTGGACCAACGTGAGCGGTGTCGGTGCCGGCACTCCCGGCGGTGCCATCACCGCGTCGACGACGAACATCAAGGTCTCGGTCCATGCTGCCGGCGGCAACAACGCCGTGTTCGTGGGCGTGGTCAACTCGAACCCGCCCGTGCCGCCGAGCACCACTGCGCTGGATCAACTCACGGGTGTCTTCCGGTCCACGAATCAGGGCGGCAACTGGACGGCGTTGGACACGCCGGCGCCGACGATCCACCCCGGAGGGCAGGGCGAGACCCACTTCTCGATCCTCGCTGATCCGGGCAACCAGAATGTCGTGTACTTGGGTGGCGACCGCCAGGCGGCAGCGCCGTTCGTCGCGAACATTCTCGCGTTGCGACGCCTCGGCCGCCGCGGGCAGCCAGTGCACGCCCATTGTCCGCGCCGGCGCCGGCAACAGCGCGCCGCATGCCGACTCTCGCGACTCGGCCTTCGACGCGAACGGTGACCTCGTCGAGGGAGACGACGGTGGCGTCTACCGACACACCAACCCGGGGGGCGCGGGCAATTGGGTGGCCCTGGTCGGCAACGCGCAGATTGGCGAGACCCACTCGTGCGAGTACGACACGGTGTCGAACATCATCATCTGCGGCACCCAGGACACAGGTACCACCGAGCAGGTCACCTCCGGGGGCCTGACGTGGCGACAGGCGCCCCTGCTCCAGGGCGATGGCGGCGTCGTCGCCGTGGACGACACCGGGGCGAGCTCCATCCGCTTCTTCAGTACTAACAACCTCGGCAACTTCAGGCGCCGCACGTGCGACGCCGCCAACACGTGCGGAGCAGCTGCCAGTGTGGGATTGAACGTCACGGGCACCATGCCGGCGCAGAACATCTATCAGTACGAGGGATGCGCGGCCGGGACTACATCGTGCCTGCAGTTCTATCCGCCGATCGTTCTCAACTCCATCAACCCCGCGCGCCTCGCCATCGGTACCAACCGCGTGTACGAATCGAACAACCGCGGCGACAACATCACCGATCTCACGGGGAACACGGGCTCCAACATCACGCGGGCAATCGCGTACGGCGGCACGTCCGGCGGGGTCGCCAACGCGGAGGTGTTGTACTACGGCAACAACGCCGGCGTGTTCCTGCGCACGACGGCGGGCGGCGCGTTCACCCAGCTGGCTGCGTATCCAGGCGGGACACCGGTCGATCTCGTGCTCGACCCCGACGATTGGCGCACCGCGTACGTCGCGGATTCCGATCAAGTGTTCCAGACGACCGACGCCGGCGCGACCTGGACCGACATCACCGGGAACATCGGTGCCCATACGCCGGGCGTATTCCGGACGGTCGAATTCATCGAGAACGCGAACGCCGACGCGATCCTGGTCGGCACTGACACCGGCGTGTTCGTGACCCGGGCGGGCGCGACTCTGGGCTCGTCGGCGGAGCTCGGTGCCACGCTCCCGAATGCCATCGTGTTCGAGCTCCGCTACGACGCTGTCGACAACGTCCTTCTGGCCGCGACGATGGGACGGGGTTCGTGGACCCTCGCCAATGCGAGCAACGTCATCGGTGTCGCCGACCTCGAGGTGGTGAGCTTCGCTCCGGTGAGCACACCGCCGCAGCTCCTACTCGGTCAGGACACCAACGTGACGTTCCGCACCACGGTCGCGAACAACGGCCCGACGACGCCGGTGAACGCGGTAACCACCGCCACGGCGGTCAGTCCCGGTGTGACGGTCACGCCGAACCCATTGGTGCGCAATATCAACGCGCTCGCGGTGGGCTCGCCGCAAACGTTCGACCAGACGTTCACGGTCAAATGCACGACGCCAGGCGTCAAGACGGTGACACTCACCCAGCGGATTGACGCGGCGGCGGGTGGGCCCGTCGATCCGAACCCCGCGAACAACGCGAAGAGCGCGTCGTTCAGCGCCGACTGTCTCGTGCCGGTCGCGTTGAATATCAGGCCCGGCAACAAACTCAACCGGGTCGTCCCACCGGACAGTCGGGGAGTGCCGATGGTCGTGCTGACAACAACCGCCGGGGAGTACGGCCTGCCGATCGCGTTCGACGCGGCAAATATCCTTCCCGCTACGACTCGTTGGGGTACCGAAGCGCTGGTGCTCTCAGGCGGCGGGCAAGCCGAAAAGGATGGCAAAGGCGAGCTCAAGAAGTCGGTCGAACGGGCGCCGGTCTCTCCCAATGAGAACCTGCGTGATGGCGACTTCGATATGTATCTCGAATTCGCGGCGACCAACTCGGGTCTCGTCATCGGCGATACGAAGGCGTGCATCGTAGGCAGCTACCTCGACCCCGCCACCAACACGCAGTTCCGCTTCTTCGGTTGCGACATCGTGTTCGTCGAACCGTCGCAGCCCGGTCCTTAGGAGGCTGCGTCAGGACGCCCGACGACCCCGAAGTTGTGGTGTGGCACTCGGAACCTACCGTCGTTCGACGCGCACGGTAACCGTGTCGACGGCGAAGCGGTTTCGGAGCAGCAGGTGCGATGCGTTCGCGTGCGAGACGACCTGCGCGCCAGTGACGAATACGCGATAGCCCTGGGGGAACGCGCGCTTGGGGATCTCGATGGACGTGACGCCGAGTGGAGACGCGTGGTGCCCGTCGGGACGCCGGGTCGAGTACGCGAACTGCACGATGCCCGTGGTCGCATCGTAGTTCCAGGCAGTCGGGGTGCCGTTCGTCGCCGCGGCATACGGGCGCGTCGAGCGCGCCCAACGCGCCGCTGCGTATGTTGGTGCCGGTTGGCGGCTTCGTCAGGTCGGGGACCACGTTCTCGTCGTAGGACCAAAAGATCCACCCCACAAGCCCGCGCTCGATCGTCGAGCTGATGCGCTCGATGGTCGCCGGATCGGTCGTCGCGCCGAACTCCGTGGCCAAGGGCGGCACGCTGCGGGTGTACGCGGCATTGAGCGCGCGCGCAGCACGACCGCGGGTTCGTCGGTGGGTGTGGTGGTGTACACGTGGAACGACAGCGCGTTCCCGCGGCCCGCGGGCGGTACGACCGTGTTGGTGTGGCCGAAGTTGAACAGCACGAACGGTTCGCTGAAGACCAGGTGCGTGCGGTCGACGGTTCTGATTGCGGCGGTCATGCGCTGCGCGAATGGCAGCAGTCGTGCGCTTTCGATGTCGGGGCAGCCGTCGACACACCTCGTCCAGTCGGTTCCGGGCCACGGCTCGTTCATGAGGTCGTACCCGAGGACGTGGGGTTCGTCGGCGACCGCCGACGCGACCGCTCGGACCGCTTCGGCGTAGTGGCGTTGCAATGGCACACCGTCAGGGCCGGGCGCGTTGTCCCAGAAGTTGTCGAACACGCGTTGCAGCGCCGGGTTCTGCACGTAGTAGAGCGGAAACTGCGCGTCCGGGTTCGGGAGGCCGTCGGTCAGCGTGGCCCACTCCGGAAAGCCGTTGCCGTGCACTGCCGGTCCGTAGCCGTCTTGGTGGAAGTCGAGCTGCACGTACAAACCGTGGCGGGCGAGCACCCGTGTCGTCTGCGCGATCCCGTCGACATATGCACGGTCGATCAGGCCGGGCTCGGGCATCACCGCACCGAAGACGACGCCGAGGCGCACGACGTTGAAGCCTTCGGCCGCCAGGAACGCGGCGTCGTCGTCGTCGAATCCGACGGCGGCGGGTGTCACCGGTGGGAACTTCTGCACGAAGTTCACGCCGCGCATGCCGACGACGCGCCCGGCGGTGTCGACGAACCAACGGCCGCTCGCGCCGACCAAGGCACCTTGTGCATTGGGTCGACCATCTCCGTGCCCGGCGTGCACGCCCGGCGGCCCCAGCCGGACGCAGCCCGACAGCGCGGTTGCGAGGGCTACCAACAGCGCGAAGTAGCGCAGTGACTTCGAGCGCACGAACGCCAGACTACGAGAAGGCTGCGGCCGGCTGCTCGGTGCTCGAGTTAGCACCCCCTCGGGTTGCGGTGCGCTGCGCACCAGGCGTCGACCTGCACGGGCACGCTCGGCCAGCCGTCGCGCGTTCCGGCGTATCGCTCGTAGTAGCACTTCGCTCGCTGGCAGGGAGTGGTATCGGTGAACTTGCCAAACTTCCAAGCGTCCCACGTATCCCAACCGTTGATGCCGTGAGCGGCCGCGTAGTTGAGCATGCACCGCCCGATGAGTGTGGCGACGCCCGGCGTATCAGCTTGCGCGTCGGTTGCGCCACATGCCACCGACGACGGATTTCCAGTGTGAGCTCCCCAGGTACGGGAGTTGATCTGCAACCAACCACGGTCGGCGACACAGCGCGGGTAACAACGCCACAACCTCGGCTGAGGATGCGCCGGATCGTTGTCGCAACACAGGCCCGCGTCGAGACGAGTTTCGTCGTGCCAGTGGCGAGCTGACCTGTTCAGCGACGACTCCGCGATGCCGATCGCGACGATGCGAGCCATCATGTCGCGGCTGTCACCGAACCCGTGGTCGTGCGCGATGCCGATGGCTTGCTGTTCAGCGGCCGCCGCGTTGAACGGCCGGGTACCGCCGGCCGTCCCGAAGCGCACATTGGGAACGCACGTACATGCGGTGAGCATGCTGAACGCGAGGATCGCCAACAGTTTCCATCGCATCGTTCCGCCGCCTTCCCCACCGACGAGGCGTCGTTCAGCCTTTCACGCCGCCAGTCGGCAACCAATGGGCGCGGCGATATAGACGGAGATGCCACGCGTGTGCCGTGCGGCACCAAGAAGTGGCTTTGATTGATTTACTCCCAGATGCGTGACGGTTGACGTTCGATCGTCAGCTGCGTATCGAGATCGAGCGGGGGCGTTTGTGGCAGTCGGAACACCATGACGCCCCGCTGTTCGGGCGTCGGTATCAATCCATCGGCGCTCCGTCCGGCGAGCGGGCCTCGCCAGACCTCCCACCTCAACCGTTCGTAGAACCCGGTCCGATCCGTCTGCAAGCAAGCGATTTCGTAGTCATCGATCTCCGCAGCCAGTCGATTCATGACCGCGCTCCCGTATCCGCGGCGTTGGTACGTCGGGAGTGTCGAGACGGCATCGACGTACGCGGTCTTCAACACGCGTTGACCCTCGGGTTGCACTCCTCGGGTGGTGACGACCGCATGGCTCACGAGCTCGGGCCCTCGATACGCCAGGAAGTGCCGCCCGCCCGACGGGATGTTCGTGAAGAGGTTCTTGAAGTCGTCGATGTCGTGCGCGGCAATGCACACATCGATCACCGAGGATCGCTGCGCGGGAGGCAAGTCCTCGGTGGCCAGAACTGTGACGATGATCGCATCCTCGGGCTCGCTCATACGGGTCAGGACGTCAGCTGTTCCCTCGTACGCTCGCGCAGCCGGCGGGCGAGCATCACGGCGAGCGAGTGATACAGGTGGCTCGCGAGCATCGGGTCCTCCTCGAGGAGGTCGGCGACGCCCGCGAGGGGCAGCACGAAGACTTCGGCCGGTTTGTCGGCCACGACGCTCAAGTGCGTCGGTGATCCGTCGAGCAGTGACATCTCGCCGAACGCCTCGCCGGTCTGGACGTGACCGACCGTTGTGTTTCCGTGCTCCGTGCGCTTTTCGACGCGCGCCGACCCACCGATGAGGATGTAGATGTCTTCGTTGTCGTCACCTTCGGCGAGGATGACCTCGTTCGGAGAGTACGAACGCGACTCGGCGCGCGCGAGAAGCCGAATCCGTTCCTCGTCGGTGAGATAGCGAACCGCCTCCATCTGTGCTCCTCGTTCACGGGCTCCGGCCACAAGCCTCCACCGAACGGCGCCTTCACGTCTAATGCGACCGCGACACGACGAATTCGACTGACTGCGCGTCGAAAGGGGCTAGGCCAAGACTGCAACCGCTGCGGCCTGGATCGCGGTCGTGGCGACGGTTGCAGTGCAGCGATCGCGCAACGCGTCACGAATCGCCGACCACCCCGCGTCCTCGATCTCGGGGAAGCGCGCGAGCGGCGGGTAGCTGATCATCGCGGTGTCGATCATCTCGCGGGTAATCGCAAGGCGACGGCGGTCAAGCTCACCCTGAGGTTCGACGGCCTCCAGCGCTTGTTGGTGCGCGCAGATGTTGCCGCCGGCCGCGTCGACGCCTTGCGCGTCGGCACCAATCAGGCGCGTGAGCAACGCGACCGCGCCGTCGACATCGCCACACGTGCGTGGGATCGCCCACGCGTGACATCCCGAGTACGAGACGCGGCGTAACGGCCCGGTGGGGTAGGGGTGCGGTTGCAAGTGCTCGGCGAGTGCGGAGGCACGGATCGGGCCGTATCCGCCGGGCCAGGCCGCGGCCGCGTCGACCCGGCCGTCGAGCAACGCGGCATCGACATCGTCGTAATGCCAGTCGACGAGGTCGATGGGCGCGCGGGAAGCAAGCGCGCACAACGTCTCGACCGCGTCTACAGCTTCGGGTGTGGCCATCGTCGGGCGGAGATCGTCGTCGAACAAGCGGCCGCCGAGCCCGACGACCAGCTCGAAGAACGTGCCGAACAAGCCCGACTCGCGGCCGGGGAACCCGAAGACCACATCCGAATCCACCAGCGCGGCCCACGAGTCGGGCACCTTCTCGACGCGGTCGGAGCGCGCCCACAGCACGCGCACGTCGATGAGGCGCGGCACACACAGCAGCGAGCCATTGAAGCGGCACAGGTCCACGGCACGAGGCGCGAGCGCCGCGAGTGCGGGCGCGTCGACAAGGTCGTCGAGTGGTCGAAGCCATGCGGCTTGCGACGGCGCGTACTTGGCGTGGGTCGCGAGCACGTCGATGCGCTCGCCCGCGCCCAGAGCGCGGCGACTCGGCGGTTGAGCGTCGGATGGTCGGCGTGGACGACGACCTCGACCTCGCCCGGAGCGAAGAGCTCGTAGAGGTGGTCGTACATCGGGCCGCCGACGAGCGCGACACGCAGAGTCACGTCAGTTGACCAAACGGATGCCGGTGATGCCACCGTCGAGCAGGAAGTCGGCACCGGTAGTGAACGTCGTGTCGGCAGCCAGGTAGGCAACCGCGGCCGCGACCTCTTCGCACGTCACCATCCGTCCCAACGGTTGGCGACGGCGCAACGCCTCGAGCGTCGAGACGGGATCGTCCTGGGCGGCGGCGAGGCGTTCGACCCACGGGCTCGACACGGTGCCGGGCGACACGCAGTTGACGCGGATGCCGTACGCGACCTCGTCGGCGGCCAGCGCACGTGTGAGCGCGAGCACCGCGCCCTTCGAGGCCGAGTAGACGGCGCGCTCGACGAGACCCACGGAGGCGACCACCGAGCATGTGTTCACGATGACGCCGCGACCCGCGGCGCGCATGACGGGCAGGACGGCGCGACACATGTTGGCGACGCCGAACACGTTGACCGCGAACACGCGTTGCCATTCATCGGCCTCGGCCGTGACCGCGTCGCCGACCGCGCCGACGCCGGCGTTGTTGCACAACACGTCGATCCGTCCGTGCTCGGCGACAATGTCCGCCGTTTTCGCCGCACACGCGTCCGAGTCGGTGACATCGAAGCCGTCGAGAACGTCGAGACCGATGACGACATCACCGATCGCGCGGAAGCGCTCCGCGAGCGCGGTGCCGATCCCACCTCGCGAACCAGTGACAATCACGACTCGTTCGGTCATCGGCGCATCATGACGCACCGCCGGAACGCGTGTCTAAGATCCGAAACCTGATGACGCGCATCATGGCCGCGCGCACGCTGGACGTGCGCGCGCCGACCTCGCTGACGCTTGCCGGCTCCGACGCGGTGCACCAGGACCCTGACTATTCGGGCGCGTACGTCTTCCTCGCGACCGACGGGCCGCACGAGGGTGTCGGGATGACGTTCACGCTCGGGCGCGGCAACGACCTCTGTTGCGCGGCCATCGAGCAGCTCGCTCCGTTCGTGGTCGGCCGTGATCTCGAAGAGCTGGTCGCCGACTCCGCCGCGCTCTGGCGCCGGCTCACGAACGACGGGCAGCTGCGATGGCTCGGACCGGAGAAGGGCGTCGTGCACCTGGCCACCGCGGCAATCGTGAATGCGGTCTGGGACCTGTGGGCGAAGGTCGAGGGCAAGCCACTCTGGCGGCTGGTCGCCGACCTCACGCCCGAGCAGTTCGTCGCCGCGGTCGACTTCCGTTACCTCACTGATGTACTCGACCGCGACCAGGCCCTCGATCTCCTGCGCGCGCAGGCGCCCACTCGTGCGCAGCGGATCGCTGAGCTCGAGCGCGACGGGTATCCCGCGTACATCACGTCGGCGGGCTGGTTGGGATACGACGACGAAACGGTGCGCGCCCTCTGTCGCGCCGCGCTGGCCGACGGGTGGCAATGCTTCAAGACCAAGGTGGGTATTGATGTCGCCGCCGACGTGCGGCGATGCGAGTTGATGCGCGAAGAGATCGGCGACTTCACGCTGATGGCCGATGCCAATCAAGTGTGGGACGTGGGGGAGGCCATCGCATGGATGCGGCACCTCGAGCCGTTTGTGCTCCGCTGGATCGAGGAGCCGACCAGTCCCGACGACGTATTGGGCCACGCCGCGATTCGCCGGGCCGTTGCCCCAGTCGGTGTCGCCACCGGCGAGCACGCCGCCAACCGGGTGGTGTTCAAACAGCTGATGCAGGCCGGCGCGATCGACTACTGCCAAATCGACGCGTGCCGCCTCGGTGGCGTCAACGAGGTACTGGCTGTGCTGCTGTTGGCCGCACGGTTCGGTGTGCCGGTGTGCCCGCATGCCGGCGGCCTCGGCTTGTGCGAGTACGTGCAGCATCTCGCTGCCATTGACTACGTGTGCGTGAGCGGCAGCCTCGACGATCGCACTGCCGAGTTCGCGGATCATTTGCACGAACACTTCGTGCACCCCGCGGTGATCCGTGACGCGCGCTACGTCATGCCAACCGCGCCCGGGTATTCCATCGACATGCATCCCGAGTCGTACGCCGAGCTCAAGTTTCCCGGCGGTAGTGCATGGCGACAATGAGCCCCTCGTGGCAAGCGCGCCGGCCGCTCGGCGCGCGCGGCCCGGCCGTCACCGGGCTCGGCTTGGGGTGCGCACCGATCGGCAACATGTTCGCCGCGGTTTCCGACGACGACACGCGCGCCACCATCGACACCGCATGGAACGCGGGAATCCGGTACTTCGACACCGCTCCGCTGTATGGCCACGGACTCTCGGAACGCCGCCTCGGGCAGGCACTCGCCACGCGACCACGAGACGAGTACGTGCTGTCGACCAAAGTCGGCCGCTTGCTCCAGCCCTCGGGGCCAGATGCGCCGCCGCCGACGATCTTCACCGGTGTCAACGAGCTCATCCCGCACTTCGACTACTCGCATGACGGCGTGCTGCGTTCGATCGACGACAGCCTGGGCCGGTTGGGAACCGACCGGCTCGAGATCGTGCTCGTGCATGATCCCGACGACCATGAAGACGTCGCCCGGCGTGAGGCGTTTCCGACCCTGCTGCGCCTGCGCGACGAGGGAGTCATTGCCGCGGTCGGGTGCGGCATGAACCAGGTGCCGATGCTGCAACGATTCGTCGCCGAGATCGACCTCGACTGTGTGCTGCTCGCCGGGCGCTACTCCCTGCTCGACCGGAGCGGCGCCGAACTCCTCGCGACGTGCGCCGAGCGCAACGTGGGCGTGATCCTCGGGGGCGTGTTCAACAGCGGCGTCCTTGCCGATCCCGACCGCCACGCGTCCTACGACTACGCCCCGGCTGCGGCCGACGTGGTTACCCGCGCCCGCGAACTCCGGGCTCGGGGCGTGGCGCACGGCGTCGCACTGCCCGCGGCCGCGTTGCAGTTCGCCCGCCGCCACCCGGCGGTGACGACCGTGGTGATCGGCGCCCGCTCGGCGGCCGAGGTCGAGCTCGATGTCGGGTTCGCGTCCGCGGTCATCCCCGACAGCCTGTGGCCCGAGCTCGATTCCGAGTAGTCACGCGCAGCGGCACGGGACGGTTTGGTCGAGCACCTGCCACCGGTATTCGACGAGTGGCGATGCTTCGCCACAACCCGTGCAGCTGATGCGCCACCCCGAACCGACGCGCGCGATCTCGAGCGCCACCTGCCCCGTCGACAATCGCTTGGGCTTGACCCTCGGCTTGCTGACGCGCGGCAGTTCGCTGAGTGCGAGCTCGAGGTACGACGCCTTGTCGCTCGGCGGCGGAAGTCGCGTCTCGAGCGCTCGGATCGTGGCTTCGTCGATCGCGTCTTCGTGATTCTGTTGAGCAAACGTCAAGAGCGCGTAGGCGACTTCGACGTCGGAGGCGTCGGCGGTGGCGGCGATGCGCGAGTAGCTCTCGAGATGCTCGGGCTCGGGAACGATCTCCGGGCCGGGCTGGGCGAGGAACGCGTCGAGCTCGGCGAAGCGTGCGCTGTCGAAGATCCCCGTCGCGGCGGCGATGCGCTCGATCTCGTCGAGAAACCCGTCACGCTCGATGCGTTGGGCGGGGTCCTCCAACGTGTCTTTGGCGAACATGATCACGAAGCGGGCCGCGACGCCCGCTCGTTTGCGGCGCAGGATGCGGCCCATGCGCTGGATCATTTGGCGCCGGGTGCGGCTCGCGCTCATGACGACACCGAGGTTCGCGTCCGGGACGTCGATGCCTTCGTCGAGCACACGGGGAGCCGCGACCGCGTCGAGTTTTCGATCGCGGAGGTCGTCGAGAATCTCGCGCCGTTGACCGCGTGCCGTCGTGCCGGTGATCACGTCGATCGACACCAGCGGATCCAGCCGGTTGATCGCATGGTTCGCGGCGCGCACGGTCTCGGTGAACACCAACGCGCCGTCCGCAGCCTCGATGGCCGGACCAAGGCTGCCGAGGAGCTCGTACTTTCCGCTAGACTGCGCCACGATCTGGCGCCGCTTGGAAAACGCGTCGAGGTAATCGCGGGCGGCGCGGCCGTCGGCGCCCGCGTCGCGTTCGGCGAGGTGCGCGACCGCGGCGAGAAAGTCCCCGAAGGGCTCGAGCGGCATGTCTCGCACCAGACGGAGGTGATGACGCGCGCCGACGAGACGCTGCTCGACCGCGGCATATTCCGACCGTTCGTCGACCGACAGCGGCACCCCGACGAACGCCACGTGCGGGGGCGCGCACACCCCATCGGCGATCGCCTCCTGGAAGCCGTAGCGAAAACACACACCGCCGAAGTACGGCAGCAGCAACTCGGTCACGGCGTCGTCGCTGCGTTCAAGCGTCGCGGTGAGACCGAGCCGTTCCTCGTACTGGGGGAGCAGCGCGCGTCGCAGGGTCTTGCCACCCAGACCGTGACACTCGTCCGCGATCAGCAGGCCGCCGGCTGTAGTGGGCGGCACCGGTTTGTATGCCGCCGCGGAGTGGCGGGTCGCGATGAGCACGTCACATGCGGTCGGTACATCCTTCCCGTCGTCGCCCAACCGCCCGATCCGGCGTTCGGGCATCGCAGCAGTCAGCCGGCCGTACCACTGCTGCATGAGCACACGTGAGGGAACGAGCACGAGCACAAAGCGATCCCTGCGCAACGCGTCGATTGCGGCCGCGATCGCGACGTCAGTCTTCCCCGAGCCGGTGACCGCCTCGATCACGCCGCGGCGGCCGCACCGCAGCCAGCTGATCAGGGCGTCGAGTTGCCAACGGTAGAGCTCGTGGGCGGCGGGCATGAGAGATCTACGGTACCGGGCCGCAGCGCGACCATTTGACGCCTGCCCCACACAGCAGACTGGTCCTCGGAGACGCTCGAAGACAGCCACGCCGTGGCCTTGCCGTTCGTGAACGGCACTGTCGTATGGGTTGGGTCCGCGCCACATCCGGCAAGCTCAGGAGTGATGCGCAGCGCCAACGACTGGGATGGGAACACGCGCGACGTCGCTCCCTCCAAGTTGCCGCGGATCTCGCTGCAGCCTGCCCACCGCCCGTCGTCCCTGCCAAGTCTTCGCAGTCTGGCTACGGCCCGCGATCGTATGATGTCGCGGTGCAGCGAGACGAGGTGATCGCGACCGCCACGCGGTATCTCGATGCGCTCGTCAGTCACCGAGGCGACGACGTTCCGTTCGCGGCGGACTGCCGGCGCACCGAACGCGGCCAGAACACCGGCGCCTCCGCCAAGGAGATATGTGACCAGCTCGCGAGCGAGATCATGCACGGCATCACGGGCTACCGCGACGTGCGGTGGTTCGTCGACGGCGACAACCTGATCGCGTTCTACGTGCTCGACGCGTACGGCATGAACGTCGAAATCGCCGAACGATTCCTCATCCGCAACGGCAAGATCCACGAGATCGAAGCAATCTTCGAACTCCCTCGAGGGGGTGCAACATGAACGGCAACGCACCGATTGTTGTGGTCTCGTGCGATTCCCACGTGGGCCCCAAGCTTCGGGAACAACTCCGCGACTACTGCCCGCAGAAGTATCTCGAAGAGTTCGACGCGTTCGTGGCTCGCGAAGACAAGCGCGCCACGCCGATGCTCGGCTCGCGACTGCAACATCCCAACATCGAACGCGCGGGTCACTACGACGCGCACGCGAGGCTCGCCGACATGGATGCCGACGGTGTCGCCGCCGAGCTCATGTGGCACTTCAGCCAGAACGGCGAGAACCTGCCGTGGATCGGTATCGGCCTCGGCACAGTACGACGCGACCAGTTCGAGCTCGGAGCCGTCGCCTACGACATTTACAACCGGTGGCTCGCCGACTTCTGCGCGACCGATCCCGAGCGCCTCCTCGGTCTCGTTTACATCCCTACATGGGACATCGACGCGTCGATCAGAACGCTCGAGTGGGCGCGCGCACGCGGCCTCCGGTGCGTGAACTTCTCCGCACCCGGCCGGCCCGGTGTCAAGGAGTACAACCATCTCGACTGGGATCCGTTCTGGAGCGCGTGTACCGATCTCGGATTCGCGTTGTCGACGCACTCGAGCGGCGGTCCGCTGTTCGACTTCTCCGGCGGTCCGGGGATGCTGCCGATCATCGCCTACGAGGGCGGCAGCTTCATGTCACGCCGCGCGGTGTGGATCCTCACCTTCGGCGAGGTCTTCGAGCGGCACCCCGCCCTCAAGCTCGTGATCACCGAGCAGGTCGAGGGCTGGTACGTGCCCACGATGCAGGAGCTGGACTCGTTCGACACGTCGAACAGCCGGAGCGGGTTGCCGATGCGGCCGAGCGAATACATCCGGCGCAACGTGTTCCTCGGCGCGAGCTTCATCTCGCAGTGGCAGGCACAAGACGCGGTCGCGCACGACTATGTCGACAACGTGTTATGGGGTCGCGACTACCCGCACGTCGAAGGCGTGTTCCAAGCCACGCGTCGACATGACGAGGAGCCGATGACGAAGGTCGCGCTTCGCCACGTGTTCCATACTGTGCCGCCGGACGCAGCGGTGAGGATGCTCGGAGAGAACGCGTTGCGCGTGTTCGACCTTGACGAGCCGTACTTGCGCAGCGTCGCAGCACGCACCAACGCGCCGACGCTCGATGAGCTCGCGGTTGCCCCGACGACGTTGCCGCCGAACGACGGCCTGGGATTCGTCGGTCAATCGGGTCCGCGGCCACTCGAACCCGAACGGCTCGCACACGCCGAACGACGAAAGCAGCGTCTCGCTCGCGCGTGACGGCCCTCAGGAATCCGCCGTGTGGACGGCCCACTCGCCCGGGACGCCCTTGAGCGTGTAGTTGCCCTTCGCGGTGAACGCGAGGTCGGATCCGATGACGAGGTCCTTGACGGTCGAGGTCACGAGTACCTCACCGGGTCCGGCGATTTCTGCAACCCGTGCACCGATGTGCACCGCCATGCCGGCCACATCGTCGCCCTGAAGCTCGACCTCGCCGGTGTGCAGACCCGATCGCACGTCGAGACCGAGCGTGCGGACAGCTTCGGCGACGGCCTGTGCGCAACGTACCGCGCGCCCCGGTCCGTCGAACAACGCGAGGAAGTCGTCGCCACGCGTGTTGATCTCGCGGCCGCGATGCTGGTTGAGCTCGCGACGGACGCGCGTCCGAAAATCGTCGAGCAGCTCGCGCCACTTGCGATCGCCGAGCGTTGCGGCCCGTTCGGTTGACCCGGCGATGTCGGTGAAAAGTACAGTGGCGAGCACGCGGTCGACTTCGACCGTTCGCGTCGGTCGATGACCCGTGAGGAACTCCTCGATGACGTCGAGCATGTCGTCTTCTCCGTGGAGCGCACCGTTGCTGTGGAAGTCGCCCGGCAGTTCGACATAGCGCGCACCCGCAACAGCTTCGGCAATGTATCGACCGTGCGCGGGCGGTAGCAGCGGGTCTCCCGACCGATGGACGACAAGGCTCGGTGCCGAGATCGCAGGGAGCGCCGCGCGCACGTCCATCTCGGCATTGTGATCGAGGATGTCGCGCGCGCCGCCCGGAGTGGACGCGGCGCGTTCGTAGCGCGCGAGGAACTGGTTGGTCGCGTCGTCTTCGGGCATGTTCGCGGCGAAAAACCGCAGTGCCTGACCGGTGCCCCACTGCTCGCTCACGAGTTGGTTGAAGCCCTTTACAAGCACAGGGTCGGCGCCGATCTCGTAGTCGGGCGCGGCGAGCAGGCGGGCGAACGTGTCCCACATCACGAGGGCCGTCGCGCGCTCGGGGTACGTCGCCGCGAACAGCAAGGTCAATGGACCACCCTCCGAGAGGCCGACCAACGCTGCGCGCTGGGAGCCGGACGCGTCCATCACGGCGCGGATGTCGTCCATGCGCTCCTCGGCCGATCCGAATCCCAGGCTGCGGTCGGATGCTCCCGTGCCCCGCTTGTCGAAGGTAATGACGCGCGAAAAGGCGGCCAGGCGATGGCAGATGCCGCTATAGAGCGGTGAGTCCTCGAGGAAGTCCTGATGGGAGACGAACCCAGGAATGAACACGGTGTCGACAGGGCCGTCACCGAGCACCTGATACGCGATGCTCAGCTCACCGCTCTGCGTATAACGCGTCCCGCTCGTTGCGACCACTCCCGGCTCCCCGCTTCGTCGCACTGCGCCATTGCAGTTTGTCACAGCTGCGCTCGATGAAGCGTTTCAGCTCACTGGTAGATGAGGACGCGTGGACGCGGACGTGCCGCGAGTGCGTCGTGCGGGAAGAGTGTGCCGGGCCGGCACAGGTCGAGGGTGTCATCGACGACGATGACATCAGATGTCGGCGCAGGCACACCGCGGACGAGGATCGGTGTCTCGTCGCCACCGATGCCGTGCACGAGGGCAACGGCGTCGTCGAGCTCGCACCGCTGCTTGGCAAAAGCCGTCTCGGCACGGAGGTCGAACAGGATCCCGACGTCGGACTCGGCGAGGAGTTCCCGCCACCGCTCGACGAGCATCGCGAGTGACGCACGGCCCGGCTGCACGTGCAACAAGAGCAACGCGTCGACACCTCGCGCCGCTTCGAAGAATGCGTCCACCGTCGAGCGGGGGAGATCGATCGTGTAGGTACCCATGAACTCGGCGCTGATCGAAGCGGACGTGACAATCGGTGCGAGCGCGGGACGGACATCGCACACGTGCCGCGCGTAGCGGGTGAATGTCATCAAGCGGTCGGCTACGTGCGCCGCGCTGCCCGCGCCGAGGATCCCGGTGGACGCCGTCCCCGGTCGGCCGGCGAGCGCGAGGATCGGCGCCGTCGGGTCGCGTCGCATGGGGCCTTCGGGTGCGGCATCTTCCATCTTCTTTCGCGAGAGCAGCTCGACCCACGTGCCGGTGCCGGCGGCGAGCGCACCGGCGACGACGAGCCCGCGGACCGCCCGGTACTGCGCGCGCAGCTCGTCGTCGGCGTCGCGCATCGCGCCCGAGATGACACGAAGCCGCCGCGTCGGCAAGGACACGATCGCACGAAAGCCCGAGAGAGCCGTGGCCCCGCCACTACGCATGATCCGACCCAACGCGCGTCCGCGTTGGAAATGGTGGCGGAGCAACTGGGCGCGGGTCGTCGATGGGCTGGCGTGCGTGAACGCCGCCGGCTCGCAGAAGAACGTTCGCCTTCCGGCGAAGTACAACTGTCGGTTGACCACCGTGTCTTCACCCGCGCGCATGTCTTCGGGAAATCCACCGACCGCTCGAACGTCGCGCGTGATGTACGACGCGTGTCCGGGAGCGCCGATGTACTCGCCCGACGGCCGGCTCGGCGTTTGGGTGCTGTGGTCGAGGAAGTACGACGCCCACCCGGCGCGCGTGGTGTTCCCATTGACCACCGAGCCGGTCACCATGTCCCAGCCTTCGTCGTGCGCCTGCAAGCGGGCGGCGAGAGAACCGGGTCGCAGCCATACGTGTGACCCGGGAAACGTCACGTACTCGCCGCGCGCCATCCACAGCCCGGCGTTGCGCGCCTCGCCTGGGAGGGCTCGGTCCGGGAGCTGCACACAGCGCACCGTCGGATACGTGCGGCGCACGTGCTCGACCGTGTCGTCATCACCACTGCACGCCAGAATGACCTCGAACTCGTCGTCGACGTCCTGGTGAACGAGCGCGCGCATCGACCGATCGATCACCGCGGCGTCGTTCTGCGCGATCACCACAGCCGTGATCGCAGGCTGCGCAACCTCTTCGATCTCGCTCAGGTGGTCGGCGTAGCGGCCATTCGGTCCGAGCAACACCGGAAGCTGTGCCGGCCGGGCTCGCCACCGTTCCACCATTGCCGGGTCGGAGAGCAGGTTCGCGTAGTCCTCCTGGAACTCCTTGCCGGGATCGGCCTCCAAGTACTTGTCGAACCTCGCCTGGCGATGCGACGCGGTGAGACTCCCGGAGTGCTGGATGCGGATGCTCGTCTGCAACCATTTGTCCGTGGAGATGCCGCTCGGCACCGGCACGAAGTGCAAGCGCTGCGATCCAAGCGGCGTGACGGCGTCGAGCGCGGAGAAGAGCCGGTAGACCCACATCGCGCGCGGATCGAAGTGGTGTTCGTCATCCACCATGCGAAAGACCTCGAAGCCGTACGCGAACCCGGTGAGGGCTTCGGTCGCGAGGAACCGGCGCAACGCGTGTCCGTCATCGGCGTCGATACGTTCGTCAGCATCGAGGAACAACATCCATCCCGTACCCGCCTTGAGCGCAGCGTCGACGAGGCGTTGGCGATTCTCGAGGTCGTCCCAACCGTGGTAGGTCGGTCGAACGGGATTCTGCAGCACCTCAGTGACGAGCGGGTCGTCTTTCAAGATCGAGCAGGTCGAGTCCGTTGACCCGTCATCCAGCGCGATGACTGCGTCCGCGAAACAACGCACGCTCGTCAGCCAACCTTCGAGGAGGTCTTCGGCGTTGCGCGCGGGCACCAGAACGGTGAGGTGCGCGTCCCGATGCATCATGACGAACCGCGCGCACGATTGCGCACGCTCGGACTACCGCCAGAAGCGGTTGAACCTCGCCCGCGCCAGGCCCGGGAACCGCGGCGGCCGCGGCGGCGTGTGCTTCAAGGGCCATTCCTCCGGGTGTTGCACGGGCCACTTCGACGGGCGGTGTTCGGGCGGCTTGTGCTGCGGGGGCTTGTGCCCATACGTGTGGCCGGGCGGACAGCCGTAGTTGTGTCCATACGTGTGTCCGTACTGGTGGCCCGGACGATGCTTTCCGAAGAAGCCCATCGCGTCAGCGGCGTTACCCGCGAACGCGACGGCGGCCGCAACTCCGACGCCAGCGGCAACCATCTGACCGATGAACCGTCGCCGGCTGATCTGTCCGGCCGCGTATTGCTTGGCCAGGTGCTCGTACTCGCGCTCCGACATGTCGGCCCCCATCCCTCCGCGTGCGGCAGACCCTAGACCATGGAGCGCGTGGGAATCCTTGGCGCGAGGCTTCCATGAACGCGCGGTGGAACGCGTGGCGCGATAAACGCTCGAATACCCCGTATGAGCGCGCGCGGGTATTGGGGGAGCATTTGGCCCGGTGAGGACGGCGGGCCAAGCCGTCACCAATGTGTATCCAACGGTCCTTCGTTCGATCCGGCACACGTCGACGTACGTACGTGATCTCGGACGTCAACGCTCGCTGCGTACCGCGAGCATCGCGGCAGCGTCGCGGGCAAGGGTCGCGTCGGGTTCGTCGGCGAGGAGCTCTTGCACGCGTTGCAGGTGAGCGCGCGCGTCACCAGCTCGGTGTTCGTGCACGGCGAGCTTGGCGAGCTCGAGTTCCACCATCGCCCGGAATCCGCCGGAGCCGCGGCCGTCGAGCGTCGCCGCGAGCTCCTCCAGTGCGGCACGACCGCGCTTCGCGGCACCGCGGGCATGGCGTAGGACGAATCCCGGATTGCGCAGCGCCGCGCCGAGCGAGCCGCTGACCTCGCCGGTTGCGAGTCGCGCGTAGAGCATCGCGAGAAAGACGTCGATGAAGTCGCAGATATTGTTCATGCCGGCACGCTGGGCACGTTCGCGGACGGCTGCGAGGTCTCGCATCCCGCGACTGAGATCGCCCGAGCTCACCGCGAGCATGGCGCTGAAGGCCTCGAAATTGATGGTCGAGCTCGTCAGCCCGAACCGCACGGTGAAGGGCAGCCACTCGGCGCAGGTTTGCCGTGCGTGGTCGGGGTCGCCGAACAACGCATTGATACCGGCCGACCAGAGCGCGGCGGACAACGCGTAGATGGGGTCCGCTTCACACGCGGTCGTTG
The DNA here is from genome assembly GCA_963837155.1 of uncultured Actinomycetes bacterium. Taxonomy (GTDB): domain Bacteria; phylum Actinomycetota; class Acidimicrobiia; order IMCC26256; family PALSA-610; genus DASQHW01. The sequence goes on from CAWIMB010000002.1 coordinate 1,918,383, forward strand.
CGACAGTCTCGGCGATCGCTTCTTTTTGGTTACCGAGCACGAGGTTCATGAAGACCAAACCGCCGTGACCCATCGCGGCGGCGCGCCGGTTCCCCGTGCGTTCCCCGATGTCGATCAGCTCGCTGGCCCGAGCGCGCGCCGCGTGCGTTTCTCCCCGTACGCCGGCCGACACGGCGAAGCCGCCCAAACCCTTGATGTGGGCGTAGCGGCGGTCGTGCGGATCGGGGACGTGCGGTAGCACCGCTTCGAGCTTCGGTAACAGCGTGACCCCGCGTGCGGTGTCGCCCGCCAGCCATAGTGTCCACGGCAACCACCCGAGTGCGAGGGCCTGGGCGGTGGGATCGTTGCAGCGCTCGCCCAGCGCGAGCGCCTCGTCGAGCAACTGCGTCGAGCGAACCGTGTCGGCCATGTACAGGAATGCGGTATGGCCGGCCCACGCGATCCAGCGCGCCGTGAGGCGGTCGTCGCCGACGCGGTCGGGGAGGCCGTGGTGGAGGGTCTGGAGGCGAGAGATCTCGTTGAACTCAGCGGTGTAGTAGTGGACGTACGCCCAGTCGAGGATCAGTTCGAGCAGGAGCCGATCGCGCTCGAAGTCAGCAGTGCTCCGGCTCTCGGGCTCGTTCGCGGTCAGCAAGGAGTAGGCCGATGCATAGTGCGCGTGGGCCTCTGCGATCGCGTAGCGGTCGAGGGCCTTGCGCCCGGCGCGCCGCAAGTATCCGACGGCCTCGACGACGTGGCCGCTGCGTTCGTAGTGGTACGCGAGGGTCTCGACGAACTCACCGGTCCGGTCACCCAGCAGGGCTTCGATTGCCTGCGCGACGCGTTCGTGCAGTTCCTGACGCTCGCGGCGCAAGAGGCCGTCGTAGGCAACCTCTTGGGTGAGTGCATGCTTGAAGATGTATTCGAGCTCCGGATCGTGCGACTTCTCGCGGATCAGGTCCGCCGCCGCGAGGTCAGCCAGGCTGCCGTCGAGTTGCTCGGGTGTCGTCGTGACACTCTGGACGAGGCCGTAGAGAAACTCACGGCCCACGACCGAGACCTCGCGCAGCACGCGACGACGATGCGGGTCGAGGTTGTCGATGCGCGCCGCGATCAAACCGCGGATCGTGCCCGGCACCGCGACCTCGTCGAGGCGACGACGCAACACCCATCCATCGGCTTCCCGCACGAGCACATCGGTTTCGATGAGGCTGTTGACGATCTCCTCGACGAAGAAGGGGTTGCCATCGGTTCGTGCGATGACGACATCGACGAGATCGCCGGGCGGGTCCTGGCCGTCGAGCAAGGAGACGAGCTGTTCCCGGGTCTGGCGTTGGGACATCTCGGCGAGCTCGAGCACGCGTTCGCGGGGTGCGCCGAGCGAGAAGCCGGGCCGGAAGTTGCACACCATGACGACCGGCTCCGACACGGCGGCCGCGAGCTCTCGCACGAGATCCGCCGTTGACGGGTCGACCCAATGCAGATCCTGAAGGCACACGACCGTTGGTGCGCGCCGAGCAACGACATCGACCAGCGCGGTGAGCGCCGCAAGCAGCAGCGACCGGAACGCTTCGAGATCGACGGCCGATTCGGCGGGAGCCAGGTCGTAGAGGTGCGCGAGGGCGACCATCGCGCGATCGTCGCCGGGCAGGTTCCGTGCGACCATCACTTCGAGCTTGGCGCGTACCTGCTCCGAGGTGTCGCGCTCGTCGATGCCCGCGGCGCGGTTGAGCAGGTCGATCACCGGCGCGTACGGAATGTTGGTCGTGTAGGGGTACGCGCGACCTTCGAGCCATTGCACGTCGGGATCGAGACGGGCGCGCACCTCTTCGAGGAGCCGACTCTTGCCCGCGCCCGCGTCGGCACACACGGTGATGAGCGACGACTCACGATCCCGCAGCCGGTCGACCGCGCCCATCAGCACGCCGAGTTCTTCCTGCCGTCCGATGAAGGCACCCGATCGGCGCGACGGCGCGCCGCGCTCGGCCAGGAAGCCTTCGATGCGCGTCACGCGCACGGGTTCGCGACGGCCCTTCAGCTCGCGTTCGCCGAGATCAGCGAGCTCGAAGCGGCCGTGGACGAGCGAGCGGGTCTCGGGGCCGATCAGGACCTCGCCCTCCTTGGCGATCGACTGCAACCGCGACGCGACGTTGACCATGTCACCCAACGGTCCGCTCGCGCGATCACCGCCCAGGTCGCTCGTGATCACGACACCGCTGTTGATCCCGCTGTGCATCGCGATTGCGCGACCGACCCGTGCCTCGAACTCCGGACGCATCCGCTCGACCGCGGCATGCAACTCGAGTGCCGCGCGCACAGCCCGCTCGGCGTCATCCTCGTGCACGACAGGATCACCGAAGACTGCGAGCACCGCGTCGCCCATCAACTTGTCGATGCGACCGCCGTACTTCTGGACGATCCCGTCCGCCTGCTCGTACACGAGCTTCATCACCTCGCGTACGACTTCGGCATCGAGGTGCTCCGCCATCTCCGTGTAACCCGACGCGTCGGAGAACAACACAGTGATCTGGCGCCGCTCCTCGTGCGCGGGCGCGGGTTCGGCGGCAGTCGGAGTCGCAGCAAGAGGTGCCGCGCACTGATTGCAGAAGCGCGCCCCGGCGCCATTGGCGGCACCGCAGCCGTTGCACATCAGGTCGCCGGGCGTGTCCATGGAACCCCCCTCCTCAGGAGTCCCGCAATGCGGGGAAGTTCTCGGCGCCCGCGCGTGCGATGCCGGCACCCATTCGGTCGCCGAGGTCGACGGCCTCGTCCACGAGACGCGACGCGCGATCGCGATCGACGGCTCGATTGCGTAACCGCAGACCACAGGCGCCGAAAAGCCGGGCATACATTGCGAGCAGGGGCGAACGCATCTCCTCGCACAACCTCAGTCCGGTGTCGAGGAGCTCATCGAGATCGTCGGCGTGATCGGCGAGCGGCGCAATCGCAGCCATGTACACCTCAGTCGGTCCCGCGATGACGATGTTGCCGAACAGCTGTCCCCGCCACGGATCCATGTAGTCGTACACGGTGCGCGTCCATTGCGTTCGCTCGCCGAGTGCTGCCTCGACGCCCGCGAACGCGGCGGCGTATGCGAGCGCGGCGTCCGGTGACCCGCCGAACTCGCTCCACGGTGAGTACGGGGACGCGCCGAGGTCATCGACTGTGTGGCGGGCGCGCGACGATTCGCCGGCGATGGCCGACTCCATCTGGGCGAGCGACAAGCGGATGCTCGGATAGTGCGGCGGCGCGGTGGCGCACAGTGCCCGTGCCTCGGGCAGCGTCGCGGGGTCGCACCAGTCGATGAGTGCGAACGCGCGCATGAGTGCGTGAAAGAATTCGGCGTCCGGGATGCCGGCCTCGGCGCCGATCTCGCGGCTTCGTTCGACGAGCTCGGCGGACACCTGGAGGTCTCCGGCGAGCCGGAGAAGCGCGGCTTCCTCCCACGTTGTGATCCACTCGAACTGGGGCTGGGCGAGCGTGCGCGAGATCTCGGCGCCTTCTCGGTTCTGAGCGCGCGCACCTTCAAGGTCGCACGATTGGTAGCGCCAGAAGCAGCCGTACCCCACGCGTAGAACCGAAGGTTGGGATCACCGAGCTCGTCGGCGAGGCGCGCGAGCTCGAGATTGTCATCCCGGCGCTGGTCGATCGTTTCGTGGCTCAGGAGCACGTTATGGCGGGACGAGAGCACGTTCGCCACGGTGTACGCATCGTTATGGGCGCGCGCGGTCGCGAGCGCCTCATCAGCGAGCGCGAGCCGGTGGGAGGGGTCGGGCTCGTAGATGTTCTCCACCGCGAGGCGAATGAGCAGCAGCGCGCGCACGTTTGCGTCCGCGTCGCCGAGCGCGGTGACCGCCGCCTCGAGCGCGGCGACGCGTTCGGTGTCGATGCCGGTGATGTCGCTCTGCCAGCCGCGCCCGTTCGCCAGCGCGGCAGTTGCGATGCGCGGTCCGTCGCCAATTCGCTGCGCGAGCCGGCCCGCTTCGAGCAGCACCTCGCGATGGGTTGGGTCGCCGATGCGACGCAGCGCTTCTCCGGTCATCGTCATCACGTCGATGCGTGTCGTGTCCGACGCAGCGGCGTCGGCGAACAGGTCGGTCGCTTGCGTCAGCCACTGGAGGGCCTCGCGGTCGGCGAACTGCGCGAGCGCGCGGTCGGCCGCGGTGATCGTCGCCTCGAGTGCACGTTCCGGTTCGGTCCCGGCTTCGTACCAGTGGCGGGCGAGCGCGGCGCGGTACCGGTCGAGCCGATCGCCTCGGAGGCGCTCGATCGTCTCGGCGTGTGCACGGTGGAGTCGCAGCCGCCGGGCGGTGGGGATCTCGTCGATCAGTGTCTGCTGCACGAGCGCATGCGAGAACCGGTAGCGCACCGGCGAACCACCGAGCTCGTCGAGGAGTCCGGCCACGCGCGCGGCTTCGAGCGCGTCGATCGACGCGTTCTTCAGAGTCGCCGACGACTGCCACGACCACGTCGAGCTCGAAATCCTGGCCCGCGACCGCGGCCGCGTGGAGCACCGCGTCACAGGCATCGGGAAGTGCGCTGAGGCGCTGCCCGACGACCTCCTTGACGCCCTCGGGGATCCCGACTTCCTCGATGCTCCTGTCGGATCGCCACACGCCGTCGGCGCTCTGATAAACCGCGCCGCGTTCGACGAGGCTTATCAGCACCTCGATGGCGAAGAACGGATTGCCGCCGGTCTCCTCATGGAGGGCGACGGCAAGCTCGCGCGCTTGCTCGTGGAGCTCGTGCCCCGAGGCACGTTCGATGAGGTCGCTGACACCGTCGCGGTCGAGACCGCGCAACGCGATGCGCTCGACGCCTTCGGTGCGGCGGAGATGCGCCAGTAACGCGCCGAGCGGATGGGTCCGGTCGATCTCGGTGTCGCGGTACGTGCCTATGACGAGCAAGTTCAGGTTGCGGTCGCTGGCGAGTACGTGGCGCAACATGTGCAGCGTGGGCTCGGCCGCCCAGTGCAAGTCGTCGAGGACGAGCAACGTCGGCGCGATCTGGGACTGCGCTTCGAGCCAGCCTGCGATCGCTTCGAACAACAGATACCGCTCGGTCTCGGGATCGCTCGTCGTCGGCGAAAGCCCCGGAAGTCGCTGCGCGAGCTCCGGCACGATGCGGCAGAGCTCACCAGCGGCCGGGCCGAGCAACGTCGCGAGCTGGTCGGAGGGCGCATGACCGACGACGTGCGCGAGCGCCTCGACAAAGGGCTGGTACGGCACACCGAGTCCGTCGTCGCAACGGCCGAGAAGCACGAACGCGCCGTCGAAGTCGACCTCGCGGCCGAGCTCGGCGGCGAGGCGCGTCTTGCCGACGCCCGGTTCGCCGGAGACGAGCACGGCTCGGCGCGTGCCCGACGACCGCGTCCTTCCACGCGAGCTGCACTTGCTCGTACTCGTCGTCGCGTCCGGCGAGCGAGAACCGCGGTGCGATCGAGAACGCACGCGGGAGCGGCAGCTGGATCGTGCGGACGGCGAGTGGCGCCCACCCGACTTCGCAAGCCGCGAACGGATCGGGAAGTCCCTTCAGCTGGAGGTCGCCGACCGGCGTGAGCGTCACCTCGGATCGACTCCCGAGCAGCACTCGCACGACATCGGCCGCGAGCACTTGGCCGGTGCTTGCGGCCGAGCACAGCCGCGACGCCTCGACGACCGGCGTCCCGAACCAGTCGTCGTCCTCGAACGTGGCCTCGCCCACCGAGATCCCCACACGCAGCGCGAGCGGGAGTTGGCGCTTCCGGGCAAGGACGTCGATCGCCTGTTGCATACCGCACGCGGTGCGCACCGCGTCGTTGTTGCTCGTGAACGACACCATCAGCCCGTCGCCGAGGTTCTTCACCTCGGTGCCGCGGTGTGCGGTGACCTCGGCCCGCAACACATCGAAGATGTCGTGGCGGAGCGCGTCGGCCGCGGCGCCGCCGATACCCGACGCCAACGCGGTCGACTCGACGAGATCGCAGAACAACAACGTGACCGTCGCGGTCAGCGGCTCAGCCGTCACCGAGCCTGCAACTTCTCGAGGTTGGCAACGGCGGGCTCGACATTCGCGGCGTAGCGCGTCAGCGCCGACTGCATGTCTGGCGCCGCGAGGTGATCGCCGATCCCGCGCGCGACGTTGAGGCGAGACTTTTCCATCCACGCCATGAGGTCGGGCTCACCGTTCCATGTGGCCTGGGCGTGCATCGAGATCGCCTGCGCCGGGATCCAGTCCGCCGCTGCAGTCGGATACGGGTTCGGGGGACAGAGGCGGTTCTTCTCGACATCGTCAGCGCGCGCTGATTCGATGTACGCGACGAGCGCGGCGTTGAACGTGGGTTGGCAGATCCGCACCTGCTGCAGCGTGATGCGATCTTCTTCGAAGATCGGGCGGGCCGGCGACACGCGCAGACCGGCCGCCGTGCAGTCGACGTGGACCTGGCCGCGGTCAGTCGCGATCGATCCTTCGTCGAGCGCGATCTCGTCAGTCCCGACATTCACCACGTGACCCTTGCGCACGACGTGCTCGATCGTGCGCAGCCGCTCGAGCTCGCCCTGACTCACGGTGGCGCAGCGGTACATCGTCGGCGTCACAGTCGGGTCGAGCCGCAGGAGTTGTCCGCACGCGTCGAGCCGGACGAACAGATCGTCGACATCCTCCGCTTCGGCCGCGGCCTCGTAGGCGCGTGCGAGTCCTTCCATCAACAAGGTCACCAGCTGCAACGGCTGGCTGTACGCCCGGTCGATCAGCCAGGCGTCCCGCGGTCGGATCCACCGGATCGCGTCGGGCGGCACACCGTTGTCGAGCAGCCAGATGCACGCGTCCATCGCGGTCTTGCCGGCGCCGATGACCGTGTATCCGCGCGCGGGCTCTGTCAACGTGACGAGATCGTTGACCGGAATGAAGCGCGCTTCAGCATCGACGGTGAACGACGGCGTGTGCGTCGAAGGAATCGGCGTCTCGAGGTACGTCGCGTCAACGACCTTGCGCTTGACGCGCACTGACGTGGCTTGACCAGTCAATCGTGACACGAGCTTGTGCAGACCCGATTGCTCGCCGACGTAGTCGCTCATCCCGAAGAAACGCACGCGGCCCGAGGGCACGAGGGTTTCGTCGAGGACGCGTGAGAAGTAGTCGCAGATCTCGGCCGCGGTCGCCCGCTCGTAGAGTCCGGCGTTGGGGCCGACCTCGTCGATCGCGTCATTGCCGAGCACACGCGAGTTGACGCCGTAGAACGGCGACGGCTGATGCAACCGCACGAACGGGTACGCGTTGTTCCAATGGCCGCCGGGCCGGTGGCGCCGGTCGACCATTACGACGTCGGCATCGGATTCGGCGATCAGCGCATCGGTGAACGCCATCCCCGCCGCGCCGGCGCCGATGACCAAGTAGTCGGTGACGATTTCATCGGAACTCACAGCGCCTCCAGCAGTGCGCGTCCGCGGGGGACGATGCCGAACGTTCCATCCATGCCGAGCTCGTCGCCGAGCGCGACAGCGATCTCGGCGTGCTCTCGCGCCCTCACAGTCTCGCTGCGTTCGGCGAAGACGCGCGCCCATGCGAAGTGGCATCGAGCGAGGTTGGCCCGTGCGCCCGCGCGTTCACACAACGCGATCGCGGGAGCGAAATGCTTGTCGGCAGCGTCGAAGCGACCGAGGGTTGCCGCCATCATCGCCAGGCCGAAGTCGTTGGGGTCGGTGACCAGCTGCCCGCTCCAGTTGAACGTGCCCGCGAACGGCGCGAGCCGTTCGTACATGTACTCGACGACGGGCGCCGGCGGCCGCATGTCGTACGACAAGCGGCCGAGCCCGCACAACGTCACCGGGTATTCGAGGTCGTGGGGCACGTTCGCGCACTCGTTATCGGCCAGCCACATGTAGTGCGGTCGCGCGTCGTCAAGCCGGTCGGTCTCGATGTACACGCCCGCGAGAATGAGGCGCATGAGCGGGATATCGGGGGTCGATTCCACCAGGCCGGCGAGCAGATCGACCATCTCGTCAAGCCGCCCTTGCGCGCGGCGAATCTGGTAGAGGTCGCCACCCAGCGACGTGAGGATGTTCCCCTCGGACACGTTCGCGCGGCGGCCATGTTCCGCCGCCTCGTTGACGATCCGCTCCGCGGCGTCGAGCTCGCCGTGGTGTTCCGCACGCGCAATCGCCTGGAGGCGCGTGATCCAGTCGTAGAGCGGTCGGCGCAGAGAATCGTAGAGTCGCGTCGACTCGTCGAACTTCTCCTCGAACATTGCGCGGTCGCCGCGCATTGCTGCGCCGAACGCGCGGTAGTGCAGCGCCTCGGCGAGGGCGGCGGGGTTGCCCAGTTCGCGCGCCACGACTTCGGCCTCTTCGTGGAGCGCGCGGAGCTCGTCGACGTGCGGCGTCGAGCCGTCGACGAGCACCCAGCCGCGCGTGAGCACGGTCGCGAGCGCTTCGGGGTCGCGAGTCTCACGGGCGAGCGCAAGCGCGTCGCGCGCGCAAGACGCATGCGCCGCTCAACATCGGGGCCCCACTGCAACTGCATCGCAAGGCCGATCATCAGGCGCGCCCGGAGCGCAGACGCTTCGTCGCCGACGGCCGCGAGGGCGTCTTCGAGGAGCGCGACGAGCTCGACCGGGACGGTCGTGTCGGCCGGCGCGCTGCCCGACAAAATCAACGCTGCTGCCGCGAGCCGCTCGCCATCACCGATCCCGCGAGCGGTGGCCGCGGCCGCGAACGTCGCGTCCCGGCGCCGTTCGTCACCCGCATCGTTCAAGGCGGTGGCCGAGCGCGAGCTGAAGGTCGCACCGAAGGAGGGGTTCGTCGTCGGCGACCAGCTCGAGCGTGCCGAGCGCCCGTTCGTAGTGGCGGGCGGCGGCCTCGAACGCGAGCTCGGCGTCGGCCTTTTCACCGGCGCGACGGCAGTACTCGACGGCCTTGTGAGGATCGCCGGCAAGGGCGCCCTCCACGAACTGAAACGCAAGCTCGTCGAGGTGGGCGTCGAGGTGACGCTCGTGGCGCGCTTCGAGCGCCTCGCCGATTCGCCAGTGCATGCGCACGCGGCGGTTCGTCGTCAGCTCCTCGTACAACGCCGAGCGCACGAGCGCGTGCGCAAACGTGTAGCGGCCAACCGTGCCGGGCACCTCGCGCACGATCGACGCGCGCGTCGCCTCGTCGAGCGCGTCGAACAGCTCGTCACCGCTCGGACCGCCGGCGGACTCGACGATCGCGAGGTCGAACGTCGCGCCGATCACCGCCGCGACCGCGAGCGCGCTGTTCGCGGCCTCGGACAGTCGCGACAGACGGCGGCCGACAACCTCGCGGATACCTTCCGGGATGCCGGCGTCTTCCAACGTGAGATCGCTCGTCCAACGGCCGTCGCGATGCACAAGCGCGCCCGATTCGACGAAGTGGCGCAGTACCTCGCCGACGAAGAACGGGTTGCCTTGGGTCTCGGCGTAGATCGCCTCCGCAAGCGCGATGCCGGGCTCGTCGAGGTCGTGGCCCGCGGCACCTTCGAGGAACGACGCGACCTCCGACAGGTCAAGGCCGCTCAGATCGAGGCGGTCGACGCCCGATTGGCGCCGGAAGTCGGCCAGCACGTCGGAGAGCGGATGCGAACGGTCGAGGTCGGTGTCGCGGTACGTCGCGAGCACGAACAATCGCATCGGCGCCGCCGAGCGGAGGAGGTGCCGGAGCATCAGCAGCGACGGCTTGTCGGCCCAGTGGATGTCATCGAGCACGAGGATCACCGGGTCGGCGTGCGACATCTCCGAGAGGAAGTCGGCGACTGCCTCGAACAGGCGATGCCGCTCGGTTTCGGGATCTGTCGACACGGGCGCGGCGAGCCCGGGGACGCGCTCGGCGAGATCGGGGACGATTCGTGTGAGCTCCCCGCCCAACGAACCGAGCTCGGCGCGCACTCGATCTCCCGGCACCGACGCGACGTAATGCCGCAACGCCTCGGCGAACGGCTCGAAGGGCACGCTGAGCTCTTCGTCGCAGCGGCCCCACAGCACGATCGTTCCGCTCTCGTGCGCGTGCCGGACGAGCTCGCTGACCAACCGCGTCTTGCCGATGCCGGGCTCGCCGGACACGAGCACCACGCGGCGCGTGCCCTCGATGCTCTCCTTCCATGCCGCGAGCGCAGTGTCGTACGCCTCACAGCGCCCGGCGAACGGGAAGGCGGGCGCGGTGTCGACGAAGACGGGCAGCGGTACTGCGGTCGCGTCGACCGGCGCGCGCCACTCGACTTCGCACACCATGAGCGGCTCGGGGAGACCCTTCAGCTCGCGGGTGCCCAACGGCCGTACGTCGTACTCGCAGCGGGAGCCGGCCAAAGCACGCACGAGGTCGGCCACGAGAATCTGGTCGGCGGTCGCGGCCGCACACAGGCGCGACGCCTCGACCACGGGCGTGCCGAACCAGTCGCCGTCCTCGAACGTCGCGTCGCCGACACTGACACCGACGCGCATCTGGAGCCGTCGGCCGTCGATACGGCGATTGTGACGGTCGACCGCGCGTTGCATCGCAACGGCGCCCGCGAGCGCGTCGGCCGCGCCCGGGTACGACACCATCAGCGCGTCGCCGATCGTCTTCACCTCGGTGCCGCCAGTCGCCGCAACGGCTTCGCGCAACGACGCGAAATGCTCACGGCGCAGCTCGTCGGCCGCGGCATCACCCATGTCCGACGCGAGCTCCGTGGAGCCTACGAGGTCGGTGAACAGGATCGTGATCAACCCCGACGTCATGAGAGCGACTCCAGCAGTGCGCGTCCGCGGGGAACAATGCCGAACGGTCCGTCCATGCCGAGCTCCTCGCCCATCGCGATCGCGATCTCGGCGTGCTCCCGCGTACGCTCCGCATCGCCGCGGTCGGCCAGCACGCGACTCCAATCGAAGTGCGTGCGCGCGGTCCAGCACCGGGCCTGTGCGCGCTCGCAGAGCGCGAGCGTCGAGGCGAAGAAGCGGTCGGCATCGTCGTGCCGGCCGAGCGCGGCCGCGGTCAATGCGAGGCCGAGGTCGTTGGGTCCGCTGATGCCGACGCCACTCCAGTTCATGAAGCCGGAGAACGGGAGGAGCCGGTTGTAGATCGAGTGCAGCACGGCTTCGGGTGGGCGCACCCGATAGGCCATGCGCGCGAGCCCGTCGATCGTCACCGGGTACTCGACGTCGAGCGCGACGTTGGCGCAATCGTCGGCGGCGAGCCACATGTAGTGCTCGCGCGCGTCGTCGACGCGGTCACACTCGACGAGCGCACCCGCGAGCGCAACCCGCCATACCGGCGCGCCCGGCGCGGACACGACGAGACCCGCGATCGTGTCGACCAGCTCGTCGGAGCGACCCTGGTTGAGGCGGATGTAGTAGAAGAGACCGCCGACGAACCCGGCCGTCACGTCATCGGGAATATTTGCGCGGGGCGCCAGCTGCATGGCCTCGAGCGTGAGACGCTCAGCGTCGGCGAGTCGTCCGTCGAAGTCCGCGAGCGCGGCTTCGCGGAACACACGAAACGCGCTCGCGCGCGGCTGGCGGACCTGGTCGCTGAGCCGTACGTAGCTTGCAAACCGGCGGTCGAACTCCACCGCGATCGCCCACCATCGCGGCCATCCACACGGCGAAGTTGGTCGTTTCGAGCAGCGTGCGCGTGTCGGCCGTCTCGGTCGCGATCGCTTCAGCTTCTGCATTGAGCGGTCCGAACTCCGGGTGCCACGGAAGGACCCCTTCGCACAGTGCCCAGGCGCGTGCGAGCACGTAGGCGAGCGCGGCGCGGTCGCCCGTCTCTCGTGCCATCGCGACCGCTTCTCGCGCCAGTGCGCCTCGCCGTTCGTGCTGCCCGCTCCACTGCAGCTCGACCGCGAGTGACGACAGCACACGTGCGCGCACAGGCGACGCTTCCGCACCGAGACGTGCCAGCGCCTCTTCGAGCAGGGTGACGATCTCCTCGTCGACGACGCCGTTGCGCGTCGCCCCCGTCGACTCGCTCAGGAACACCAACACGGCACGCGCGAGCTGCTCCTTGTCGTCGACAGACCGTGCGGCCTGGGCCGCGTCGAGCATGGCAGCGCGCCGCTGTCCATCACCCGCGAGGTTCAGCGCACGTGCGCGCTCGATCATGAGGTCGCATCGGGTTGCGGCCGACGCGTCGTCGACGAGCTCGAGTGACCCGAGCGCGCCTTCGAAGTGCGCGGCCGCGGCCTCGAATGCGAGGTCGGCCATCGCCCGTTCGCCGGCGCGACGGGCGTAGTCGACGGCTTTCACCGGGTCGCCGGCCAATGCCCCCTCGCCGAAGTGGTACGCGAGCTCATCGAGGTGCGCGTCGAGATGTGATGCGAACCGGGTCTCGAGCACCTCCCCCACCTTCCAGTGCATGCGCACCTTGCGGTTGGTGGTGAGCTCTTCGTAAAGCGCCGAGCGCATCAGCGCGTGCGCGAACGCGTACCGGCCGGGCGCGCCCGGTACCTCGCGGATGAGGCTGTGCTGGGTCGCCTCGTCGAGCGCGTCGAACAGCGCGTCGCCGGTGGGCCCACCCGCACCTTCGACGGTCGCGAGGTCGAACGTCGGCCCGATCACCGCCGCGACTGCGAGAGCGCGGTTCACGTCGTCGGAGAGGCGCGAGAGGCGCCGCCCAATGACCTCACGGATACCTTCGGGAATGCCGACGCCCTGCAGGCCGGCGGTCCAGCGGCCGTCGTGTTGCACGATCGCACCCGACTCCGCCAGGTGTCGCAGCACCTCGCCGACGAAGAACGGGTTGCCTTCGGTCTCGGTGTGCAACATGTGCGCGAGGTCGAGGCCGGGCGCGTCGAGGTCGTGACCTGCGGTTTTCGACATGAGGCTTGTGATCTCACCCTCATCAAGACCTTGAAGGTCGAGACGCTCGACCCCGGGTTGACGCCGCAAGTCGGCGAGGACCTCGGCGAGCGGATGGCTGCGGTCGAGGTCGGTGTCGCGGTACGTCGCGAGCACGAACAGGCGCATCGGTGTCGACGACCGCAGCAGATGCCTGAGCAGTACGAGCGAGGGTTTGTCGGCCCAGTGCACGTCGTCGAGCACGAGCACGACCGGCTGCGACGCCGAGATCTCCGAAAGCAAGTCGGCGACGCTGTCGAACAGTCGGAAGCGTTCGGTGTCGGCGTCGGCGCGCATCGGCTCGGCCAGCCCGGGAACGCGCGCGGTGAGCTCGGGCACGATACGCACGAGCTCGCCACCGAGCGGCCCGAGCTCGGCGCGCACACGATCGGGCGGACACGCGGCGACGTACTGGCGAAGGGCTTCCGCGTACGGCGCGTACGGCGCTCCGAGGTCTTCGTCGCAGCGACCCCACAGCACGATCGCGCCGCGGTCGTGGGCAATGCGCACGACCTCCGTGACCAGACGCGTCTTGCCGATGCCGGGCTCGCCCGATACGAGGACGGCGCGGCGCGCGCCCTCGACGGTTTCCTTCCACGTGATCGTCAGTCGCTCGACGTCCTCCGCACGGCCCGCGAACGGGAACGCGGGATCGACGTCGATGCACGCGGGAAGCGGAACCTCGGCGTCGCCGGTCGTCGCGATCTGCCAAGAGACTTCGCACGCCGCGAGGGGCGCAGGGAGTCCTTTGAGATCGAGTTCGCCGAGCGGACGCAGCTCGAGCTCGGTGCGCGTTCCGGCGAGCATGCGCACGATGTCGCTCACGAGAATCTGCCCGCCCGCGGCGCCCGCGCACAGGCGAGATGCTTCGACGACGGGCGTGCCGAACCAGTCACCGTCTTCGAGGCTCGCGTCGCCGGCGCTGATGCCGACCCGCATCGCGAGCCGAGCTTCACCCAGCTTGCGGTTGTGGCGATCGACGGCGCGCTGCATCGTTGCGGCACCCGCAAGCGCGTCGGCGGCGCCCGGGTACGACACCATCAGCGCGTCGCCGATCGTTTTGACCTCGGTGCCGCCAGTGGCGGCCACGGCCTCGCGCAGCGACGCAAAGTGATCGCGCCGGAGCTCGTCGGCTGCGGCGTCGCCGAGCTCTGACGCGAGCTCCGTGGAGCCAACGAGATCGGTGAACAGGATCGTGATCAACCCCGACGTCATGTGACCGAGGCCTCAGCCGGGAACGCCCGCGCCTCCGGGGCACGGTCGCGAGCGACGGTCACTGTCCCCGCGAACGCGTTCATCGCCGTCCTCACCGATTCCCCGCAGCCATGAGGAGATCATCTCGAGCGTGTGTTACAGCCGCGCGTCACCTGGACAATCGTTCCGGAGGAGGTCCCGAGGACGCAATTCGCAGCGTGAGAACCACATGACGTGGTCGGTCATGGCGCCGCGTACGCCGAACTCGTTGCCGCTAGAACCGCAGCTCAGTGTCGATCGAGATCGTCTGGCCCGCCGGGTCAACCCCCACGCGGCACGACGGGCATGTGGTCGGGGTCGAGCCGTCCTTGAACTTGCCGGCTTTGAACGTCCGCTTGCACTCGTCGCACTCGACGTATGTCTCGCGTGGTTTTGAAGTCACCCCTGCACTGTAGCCATGGAATGGGCAGCCTCAGGAGACGAGGCCCTGTCCCGGCGCTCCGGCGCCCGGTTCACGTCCCGCGCGGCGTCATTCCGGCGGCGATGTAAATCGCATCGAGCACCCGCATATTGGCGATCGAGTCCTCCGGCGGCGTGAGTGTCGGTTGGCCCCGCAGTACAGCCGCGCAGAAGGCTTCAAGTTGGTATTCGTAGGTGGGACGGCGCGAGAACTTCTCGGTGCGCGCCTTGCCGTCGCTCTTGACGCGCATGCGATGCCACAGCTGCGGTGAAGTTGGGTTGATCACGTGGAGCTCGCCGCGCTCGCCGGTCACGCGGGCGTAGGTCTGGATGAACCACGTCGACCACATCGAGCAGGTGATGCGTCCGGTGTGGCCGCTCGGGAACGTCAACTCCGCGCGCATCGCACGGTCAACGTCGGGTGTGCGCAGCTTGGCCTCGGCCGAGACGACCGTGGGCTCCTCGCAGCCAAGCAGGCGCGCCATGTGCACGGTGTAGGTACCAACATCCATCGTCGCACCGCCGGCGAGGTCGTACTGATAGCGGATGTCGGAGAACTTGGGGAGCGGGAAGCAGAGAGCGGTCTCCACGCGCCGGGTGGTCCCCAGCTCGCCGCTCTCGACGATCTCACGCATGCGCTTCGCGAGCGGGTGGTACCGGTAGTGGAACGCCTCCATGACGACCAGACCGGTGCGTGCCGCGACCGCCGCGACGTCTTCGGCCTCCTTCGCGTTCGCAGTGAAGGGCTTCTCGCACAACACGTGCTTGCCCGCCTCCAGCGCGGCGATCGTCCACTCGGCGTGCAATCCATTGGGGAGGGGGTTGTAAATCGCATCGATCTCGGGATCGGCGACGAGCGCCGCGTACGAGTCACGCACGTTCGGGATGCCGTGCTTCAACGCGAACGAATCGGCGCGGCTGCGATCCCGCGCCGCCACTGCGGTGATCGTGGCCTCGCCGATATTGCGGGCGGGCTTGATCGCGGCCGCCGGTGCGATGCGGGCGGCCCCGAGGATCCCGATGCGAACTGTGTCCATGCGGCGGACTGTAAGTTCGGGCGCGTACACGCGTCGAGGGAGCCGAGGGGGCCCGTGAGCGACGAGACGGGAACGCCGGTCGAATCGAGCGACTTCCTCCAGGTCGGCATGGAGCAGCTGCTGGACCTCGCATCACCGCAGCCGCGCTACCGCCAGGTCATTGAAGACGGCGGTTTCCTTCAGCCGATGGAGGGATTGTCGGTTACGTTCAGCCGTGCGCTCACCGACCACGTGCTGCGCCACCACGAACTGTTTTCGTCGGTCGGGGGCATCGATCTCGGCAACATCCGTCCGCTGATTCCCCTCAATGTCGACCCACCGGAGCACTCCAAGTACCGAAAGATCCTCGACCCACTGTTCGCGCCCAAGCAGATGGACGCGGAGGAGGCCGACATCACCGCGCGTGTGAATCAGTTCATCGACGCGTTCATCGACGCAGGGGAGTGCAACTTCAGCGAGCAGTTCGCTGAGCTCCTCCCGTCGTCGGTGTTCCTCGGTCTCATGGGACTCCCATGGGACGAGCTCGACACGTTCTTGCGTTTGCGGGATGGCATCCTTCGACCCGACAAGTTCGATCCGAATGCGATGTTCGACCTCGACGCGCGCATGGCCGTGCAGCGTTCGACGGGCGAGGACATCTACGAGTACTTCAACCGGGTGTGTGACGAGCGAGAGAAGCGCCCCACCGACGACATCCTGACGCACCTGGTGCAGGTCGACATCGACGGTCAGCGGCTCGCGCGCGAGGAGATCCTCGACATCTGCTTCCTGTTCCTCATTGCCGGGCTCGACACGGTGAGCGACTCGCTGACGTGCTTCTACGCGTTCTTGGCGAACCACCCGGAGCACCGCCGGCAGCTTGTGGAGCATCCCTCGCTCATTCCGAGCGCGGTGGAAGAGCTGCTGCGCTGGGAGTCACCAGTGCCGAGTGGTGTGCCGCGGATCGCGACGCAGGACACCGAGCTTCCGAACGGCGCACGCGTGCCGGCTGGTACGGCGGTGATGGTCAACTACGGCGCGGGCAACGTCGACCCGACGGAATTCCCGGATCCCTTCGAGGTGCGTTTCGATCGTGAGCCGAACCGGCACATCGCGTTTGGTGGTGGCGTGCACCGCTGTCTGGGTTCACACCTCGCACGCCGGGAGCTGCGCATAACCCTGCGCGAGTGGCATCGCCGCATTCCCGACTACACGATCAAGCCGGGTCATGAAGAACTCGTCTACCCGCCGGGCCTCCGGTCGGTGAAGGACCTGACGTTGATCTGGTCGCGTTCACCGTAGGCGGTCGCGGGCGCGGCGTTTGCCTTCGTGCATCGCGTGCACGCGCGCGATGGGGATGGCGTGGCCTTCCTCGATGAGCTCTGCGCTCAGGTGCTGCGGGCTGGGCATCTGCGCGACCCACGGGTCGCGGTCTCCGAGGAGTCCGGCCGCCGTGTGCACGGTGAAGTCGGCCGGCGCGATGTTGTCGAGATCGTCCCAGCCCACCGGGAACGACACGGGCACGCCCGGTCGGACGCGCGGACTGTACGCCGCAATCACGGTGGCGCCGCCGGCCCGAGTCGAGTCGACGAACACCTTGCCGCCCCGGTCTTCTTTCATGAACGCGGTCGTCGCGATCTCAGGGTCGAGTCGCTCGGCTCGCGCCGCGATCGCTCGGGTCGCGGCGGCCGAATCCTCGAGCGTCGCGTCGCTGTCGATCGGCACGAACACGTGCACACCCTTCGCCCCGCTGGTCTTGACCGCACCTTCCAGACCGACATTTGTCAGCGCCTGGCGGACGAGGTGCGCGGCGCGGACAGCCATCGAGAACGCACCGGCATCAGGCGGGTCGAGGTCGAGCACGAGATGGGTGATGCGGTCAGGATGGTCCACCCGCACAAGGGTCGGGTGGTATTCGACGGCACGCTGATTCGCGAACCAGAGCAGCGTGCGGCGGTCGTTGCACAGCGCGTACGACACGTCGCGCTTCGAGGTCTCCGCCCAGAACTGCACGGTGCGCACCCATGAAGGCGTGTACTTCGGGACGTTCTTCTGCATGAACGCTTCTTGACCGCGATGCACTCGGATCACCGACAGCGGCCTGTCCTCCAGCACGGGGATGATCCGGTCGCGCACCGCGTCGAGGTACTCCACCAAATCCCGCTTCGTCGCGTCGGCGCCGTCGAACAGCGGTTGGTCGAGGTTGGTCAGCTTCACCCCGTCACGAGACTCGTCGCTCTTCCCGTTCATCAACGCCGACGCTAGTGCCAGGGACGAGAGGTCGCCCCCGCGCCATCTCTGCGCGATGATGCGCGCGTGGGCGATGCGGAACCCGCGGACCGCCAGCGGCAATTCAACCTGCGCACCGGCAGGATGGAAGCGTTCAGCGACGGCGTGTTCGCGATTGCGATCACGCTGCTGGTGCTCGAACTCGCGGTACCGGAGGCGACGGCAGAGAATCCGGGCGCCGAGCTCCTGCATCAGTGGCCGATCTATCTCGCGTACGTGGTGAGCTTCGCGTCGATCGGCACCGCCTGGCTCAGCCATTCGGTGATCACCGAGTACCTCGACCGGACCGACTCCATCCTGTTGCGGCTGAATCTGCTGTTGCTGTTCTTTGTGTCGGTGCTGCCGTTCCCGACGCACATGCTCTCGACCTACCTGCACCGCCCGAACGTCGAACGCATCGCGGTCACGATCTACGGGCTCAATCTTCTCGCGATGGCTGCACTCACCAGTGTGCTGTGGCACTACGCGGTGTCGCAGCAGCTGGTCAAGCAGGACAAGGATGACGAGGAACTCCGCGCACTCACCGCGAAGGTTGAACCCAGCCTCTTGTCGTACCTCGTCGCGATCGGCGTCGGTCTGCTCGCACCCCGCCTTGCGGTCGCGCTCTACCTCGTCATTGCGTTGTACCTCATGATCCCGTTCCGGGCCATCGTCCGCTGGATTCGGCGCCGGCAGCACGCGTGAACCGGACACCCTCACAAGTTGATTCGAGCACGGAGGAGACCGCTCGTGGAACCGATCAAGATCGGCTGGCTCGGTGCAGCACTCGATGGCCCGGGCGGTGGTTACGACAAGATTCACCGCCTCGCGTTCGATGAAGCCGCCGCGAGCGGGCTGCTCGATCGGCCGGTCGAGTTTGTTCTCCATCCCGAGAACGGGCTGCCCCAGGGGTCGGCCAAGAACGCGACCGATGGTTTCCGCTACCTCGTCGACGAGGGCTGCATCGGGGTCGCGGGTGCGTACAGCTCCGACAACGCGATTGTTGTCGCACCGCTCGCGAACGAGTTGCAGGTACCGCTGATCAGCTGGTGCGGCACCGAGCGGTTGCAGGGTGACTACTGCTTCCGTCTGGGCAATGGCGACTGCGGTGGCGACGCTGCCCTTGTCGTCGGATGGTTGAAGCGCAACGGCCATGAACGGGTCGCGGTGTTGAGCGAGATCTCGCCCAACGGTGAGGAGTACTTCCGCTTCTTCCGCCAGGAATGCCGCCGGCGTGGCATCAGCATCGCCGCGGTCGAGACCGTGAGTCAGAGCCCCGACAACCTCGCCTCGAACCTCGACAACCTCCGTCAGGTCGGACCGGACGCACTCGTCTACATGGGCTACGGGATGCTCGCAGCCAAGGGGTTGATGCGCGAAGCGCTCGACAAGCTCGGCTGGGATCCGCCGCGCATCATGGGGACCTCGTTCATGTTCTATCTGATGGGCTTTGACAAGTTCGAGGGATGGGTCGGGGTCGACCAATTCGACCCGCGCAATCCACTGGTCGACGGCTTCCACAGCCGCTACGTCGCGCGGTACAGCGAAGAGCCGCCGTTTTGGCCCAATGCCATCCCCGTGCTGGCGTACGACACGGCTCGTGTGCTCGTCGAGGGCCTGTTCCGGGCGCCGATCCTTTCCGGACCGGGGCTCAAGGCCGGACTCGAGACGATCCGCTTCATGCCGAGCACGACCGGTGGACCGCGGACGCACATCGCCTGCTCGCCGTACGAGCACGGGATGTTCCGCGGTGACTGGCTGTTGTACGGCCGGGTCAGAAACGGCACACTCGAGTTCGAGGGCCTCTTCGATGCTTGGGAGACGACAGCGCAGCGACCGTAGGGGAGCGGAGCGTGGAGTCGACCCAAGAGAAGTGGAGTAAGAGTTGACGGCGACGCTTGAACGGACCGACCGGTACACGATCATCTCGGTCGACGGCCACGCCGGCGCCGCGCTGCGCGACTACAAGCCGTATCTCGCATCGCGTTGGCACGACGAGTTCGACGCGTGGGCGGACGCGTACGTGAACCCTTACGCGGATCTGCTCGCGGCCACTGCGTACCGCAACTACGACAGCGACCGGCGCCTGGCCGAAACCGAGTCACAAGGCGTCATCGCCGAGGTGCTGTTCCCCAACACGGTGCCGCCATTCTTCGCGCAGAGCAATCTCACCGCGCTGGAACCGAGCGCGGCCGATTACGAGCAGCGGTGGGCGGGTGTGCAGGCGCACAACCGTTGGCTGGCGGACTTCTGTGGGGCGGCACCCGGCCGGCGCGCGGGATGCGCGCAGATCTTCCTCAATGACCTCGACAACGCGCTCGACGAGGTGCGCTGGGCGAAGGAACACATGCACGTGTTCGGGGGCGTCTTGTTGCCGAACGTCGCGCCGAACTCGCCGTTGCCACCGCTGTGGGATCCGCACTACGAACCGCTGTGGTCGTTGTGCGAAGAGCTCGACGTGGTCTGCAACATTCACGCGGGGAGTGGCCTGCCCGACTTCGGCGAACATATTGCGGCGCGGGCGATCATGCTCATCGAGCTCGCGTGGTATGCACACCCGCGGTCTGGCACCTGATCTTCGGTGGTGTGCTCGAGCACCACCCCCATCTCCGCGTCGTGCTTACGGAACAGGGCACGGGCTGGATCCCGCGCGGGCTCGACACGCTCGACTGGTTCCATCGCCGCATGACGCACGGCGGGGCGGCCGAGGCGATGTTCTTCGGCGCGGTGGCCAAGGAGATGTCGTTGACGCCGACCGAATACTTCCAGCGCAACTTCTGGGTCGGCGCGAGCTTCTTGCGCCCGTCCGAGAGTCCGCTGCGCTACGACATCGGTATCGATCGGATCATGTGGGGCGCCGACTACCCGCATTCGGAAGGCAGCTACCCCTATACAACCGAAGCGTTGCGCGCAGCGTTCGCGGACGTCCCCCCGAGTGAGACCAAGCAGATGGTCGAGACGAACGCGGCCGGGGTCTACGGCTTCGATCTCACGCGCTTGCGCGAGATTGGCGATCGGGTCGGGCCGACGGTCGCCGACGTGCAGGTGCCGCTCGATCCGGCCGACTATCCCACCGACTCCACGTGCAATGCCTTCGATTCCGAGCAAGTCATCAAAGCCTGGTAACCGCGCAGAAGGGAACAGCCATGGCGACGATCCGATACGGCGCACGTCCACCGGAGCAGCAGCGCAACCGCGAGGTCGAGGCCGTCACCGCGCCGATCTGGTCGACGGCCGTGACGGTGGTGTGGGAGACCGACCCGGACGTGATCCGCGCGGTGCTGCCGCCGCCGCTGGAGCTGTCGGAGCCGACCGCTCGTCTGCGGTTCGCGACCGTAGACATGGGTACCGGCATCCCCGTGTTTGGCGCGGGCTGGTTCGGCGTCCGTGCCCGCCACGACAGCGTCGAGGGCGAGTATGCGCTGTTCATGCCGATGACGACCGAGCAGGCAACGATCGGCGGACGGGAAACGTACGGTGAGCCCAAGAAGATCGGCGCGGTTTCGATCGACGTCGACGGCGACCAGGTGCGCGCTCGCATCGAACGTATGGGTTTCGGACTTGCTGAAATTGATCGGAACGCTCGGCGGACCCGTCGACATCGCACCGCGCGACAAGGTCGACTTCTACTTCAAGTGCAGCCCGTCACCCGACGGCAAGGGTTTCGACACCGAACCCGCGCTCGTCCACTGCCACCGCCACGAGGAAGCGCGTGACGGCCGGGCGATCGACGGCACGCTGACGCTCAGCGACTCGCCGCTCGACCCGATCGCCGACATTCCCGTCGGCCCCATCCTGTCGATGCAGTTCGCACGCGTGAACACCAGCCAGCACGGCGAGGTCGTCGAGCGCGTCCCGGCCGACTGGCTGCTGCCGTACGTCCACCAGCGCTACGACGACCTCTCGGTGTTGGGGAAGAAGTCATGACCGAGAAGTACGTCATCATCTCGGCCGACGCCCACGCCGGGTTGCCGTGCGAGGAGTACCGGCCGTATCTCGACGCGCAGTATCACGCGCAGTTCGACGAGTTCCTCGCCGAGCGCCAGGCGAGCCGCAACGAGCAGATGAAGCTCAACTACGACTACATCACCCATTGGGAAACCGAGCACGCCGAAGGGTTGCGCGGCGCGTTCGACCCCGAACAGCGCGACAAGGAGATGGACGCCGACGGTGTCGCGGCTGAAGTGATGTTCCCGGACGCAGATGCGATCACCGGCATGGAGTCGCCGCCGTTCGGTGCCGGACTCTCGGCCGGGATGATCGAGGATCCCGAGCTCGCGTTCGCCGGGGCGCGCGCTCACAACCGCTTTCTCGTCGAGATGTGTGCGACGAGCCCACTGCGGCGCGGCGGCATCGGGCTCGTGCCGATCTGCCATGACGTTGAACGGGCAGTCGGCGAGATCGAGTGGCTCGCCGAGAAGCCGGGCATCCGCGGGATCATGGTCCCGACGATGTGGCGCGACCGCCCGCCGTACAACGACCCGGTGTACGACCGGGTGTGGGCCGCGTGCCAGGACGCGCAACTGCCGGTGCACGTGCACTCGGGCGAGGCACCGCGCGAGGAGATGAACGAGTTCATCGGCATCTACCTCGCCGAAGTCGTGTTCTGGACGCACCGGCCGATCGCCCATCTGTTGTTCAGCGGTGCGTTCGAACGCTTCCCGGGCCTGAAGTTCGTCGTCACCGAAGGCGCGAGCTACTGGGTCGCCGACATGAAGTGGAAGTGGGACCAGTATTTCGGCGGGGGACACACGACCAAGAAGATGGCCGCGCTCATGAAGGGCATCCTGTCGCGGCTGCCGTCCGAGTACTTCGGCGAGAACATCTTTGTCGGCGCGTCCACGATGTCGAAGGAGGAGATTCGGCGGCGCCACGTCATCGGCTGCGACGTCGCGATGTGGGGCACCGACTACCCGCACCCCGAAGGCACGTGGCCGCACACGGTCGAACGGCTGCGCAAGGACTTCTTCGACGTCCCGGTCGGGGACACCCGCAAGATGCTCGGCGAGACCGCGGCGCGGTGCTACGGCTTCGATGTCGACGCGCTGCGACCGATCGCCGACCGAATTGGCCCGAGTCCCTCCGACCTCGGTCAGGATCCGTCGCTCGTTACCACCCCCGACGAGATCCGGCGCGCGGAATGGTGGAAGGACGAGTATCAGGTGCGGTGGGGCGGATGAACCTCGCCGATCTCGAGGGCAAGATCGCGGTTGTCACCGGCGGCGCTCACGGCATCGGCCGCGGCATTGTCGAAGCCCTCCTCGAGGATCGCGCACGCGTGGTCATCGCCGACATCGAGCAGCCGGTGCTCGACCGCACGGTCTCCGAACTTGGTGCACGCGGCGAGGTCACTGGCGTCCGCACCGACGTGTCGGATGCCGAGTCGGTGGAGAACCTCGCGCAGACGGTGTTCGACCGGTACGGCGCGTGTCACCTCTTGTTCAACAACGCGGGTGTCACCTCGGGCGGCGGCGGGCTGCCGTGGGAGCAGGAGCCGAACGACTGGAAGTGGTGCTTCGGCGTCAACGTGTTCGGCGTTGCGAACGGCGTGCTCGCATTCGTCCCACGAATGATCGCGTCCGGAGAGCCTGGCATCGTCGTCAACACGTCGTCGGGCGATGGTGGCATCGCGCCGGTGCCGTACGCGTCGGTGTACGCGTCGAGCAAGGCCGCGATCAGCTGCTTCACCGAAGCACTCGCGCACCAGTTGATCGACAACGACACGAACGTGCGCGCCGCCGTGTTCTATCCCTCGGGGGGCTTGATGGATACGGGGCTGTGGACCGCGCAGCGGAACCGGCCGCCCGAGCTCGCCCGCGAGAAGGAGCACACGCCGGGGCCCGTCGTCACGTTCGCCGATTTTCGAGAACGGCTCGCGGCGATGGGGAGGAACGCCGACGTCGCCGACCTCCTCGAGCTGGGCCGGTTCGTGATCCGCGAGATCAAGATCGGCAGCTACGTGATCGGCCGCGACCTGAACGAGGCCGGCACCCTCCTCCACGCGCGCGCTGACGCAATCGCGAAAGGTGAGCTCCCGCCGCACCACAACCTGTGACGACCGGCTGCATGTTCAGGAGCCCGGGGGCGCTGGCACCCCTTCGGAACGGTTGACCTCACCCTTGCCGCGCTGACGGCGGCGCGGTCGACTTGTCCCAATCGTGGACGTCCTTCGATATCTCGCACGCATCGATGTCCGCCGGCGTTGGCGAAGCTACGCGGGGATCGCGCTGTTGCTGGGTCTCACCGCGGGCCCGGCGTTGGTTGCGATCGCGGGCGCGCGCCGCACCGCGTCGGCGTATCCACGGTTCTTGCGCTCGGTCGACGCGTCGACCGTGGCCGTCACCTCCTCCGGTGACTTCGACCCGAAGGCGCAGGCGACGATCGCCGGTCTTCCGAACGTGACCAAGTCGCGTACGTCGGTGGCGTTCAATCTCGCCGTCCTCGACGGCGGGAAACCGCGGCTCACGACCCAGGACTTCGAGGTGGCCGGAACGTTCGACGGCCGTTTCTTCGAACAGGACCGATTCATCGCGACGCACGGCCGGCGACCCGATCCCGGACGTGTCGACGAGGTCGCGGTGAACGAGGTCGCGGCCAAACGCCTCGACTTCCGAGTCGGACAACCGCTCGATCTCGGCGCCTACTCATCTGAACAGCAGACGGCTCCCGATTTCTTCACCGACCCGCCGGTACCGGTCATGCGAGTCCGGGCGACGGTTGTCGGTATCGGGCTCTTCCCGGACGAGGTACTCCAAGACGACGGCGACCGCAGCGAGCGGATGCTCGTGACACCTGCATTCAGCAGGGCTGCGCGTCCATACGCAACGTTCGCAATACAGGGTCTCGTACTCGCGCACGGCGACCGCGACCTTGGCGCGGTAAAGCAGCGCATCGACCAACTCGCGCCACCGGGCACGATCGAGTACCGCGTGACGTCGGTCGACGCGTTCCACGCCCAGCACGCGGTGCGCCCGCTTGCGATCGCGCTTGGCGTGTTCGGCGTGATCGTCGGGATCGCCGGTCTGGTGCTGACCGCGCAAGCGCTCACCCGGGTGCTGCGCGCCGAGGTCGACGAGCAGCGTGTCTTGCGTGTGCTCGGCGCGTCGACGTCGACGGTCGCACGGGGCGCATTGATCGTTCCCGTCGTCGCGATCGTCGCCGGTGCGCTCCTCGCGGGGGCGCTTGCGATCGTGGCGTCACCGTCGATGCCGATCGGGGCGGTGCGCCGGGTCGACCCGGCCCGCGGCCTCGATGTGGATCGCGCGGTCATCGGGCTCGGCGTCGCCATCATCGTCGTCGTGCTTGCGGCGTACATCGCGCTGCTCGCATACCGCAGTTCCGCTCGGCGGCTGGCGCGTGCCCGCGTGCCGGCGCGCCGGGCGCCGAAGGTCGTGACTGCAGCGTCCGGCGCCGGACTGAACGCGCCCGCGGTCGTCGGTCTGCGCTTCGCGCTCAACGGCCCGGACGAGACGAGCCCGGCGTCAACGCGTTCGGTGATGGTCGGCGCGGTGATCGCGATCGCTTCGCTCGTGGCCGCGGTCACCTTCGGCGTGAGCCTGAACGCCCTCGTACACGAGCCGCGCTTGTACGGGTGGAGTGGCGATGCCGTTATCACCGCGGCCCAGGGTTACGGGAACATCGACCTCAACGGTGCCCACGCCATACTCGACCGCGACGCAAACGTCGAGCGGTGGTCGGGGGCACAGTTCGGATTCGCGACGCTCGACGAGCGCGAAGTGCCGGTGCTCGGCATGGCGCCGGGCAGCGCGGTCATCCCTCCGCTCGTGAAGGGACGGCCGCCGAGTGACGTCCGCGAGATCGTGCTCGGCGCCGCGACCGCGAGCGAGCTTCACAAGTCGGTCGGTGACACCGTCGTGATCGCCGGCGAACATCCAGAGCCGCTCTCGGTCGTGGGTATTGCAACCTTCCCGACGATCGGCAAGGTCCACGCCGCGCATACATCACTCGGTGTCGGGGCCATGATCGCACCGGGCCTCGTGCCCGGCGTCGACCGTGACGTCACCGACACGAAGCGGCCGAACCTCGGACCGCGCGCGATCTTCGTGCGGTACCGCGCCGGCGTGGACGCGGCGGCGGAGCTCGACCATCTGCGCACGACGACGCGGCCGCTCGCTGGCTTCGCTGGCCTCGACGTGCTGCCGGTGCAGCGCCCGGCCGAGATCGTGAACTCGAGCGAGGTCGGCCGCGCACCCATCTTGTTCGCGGCCGGGCTCGTGATCGGCGCGATGGTCTCGCTCGGCCTTGCGCTCGCGGGATCGGTGCGGCATCACCGGCGTGATCTCACGATGCTGAAGACGTTGGGCTTCACGCGCCATCAGCTTGCTGCGACCGTCGCCTGGCACGCGACAACGACGACGGTCATCGCGTTGCTCGTCGGTGTTCCGCTCGGCATCGTGAGCGGCCGAGTTCTCTGGGGCCTCTTCGCGCGTCAGCTCGATGTGCTGGTCGAGCCGAGCGTGCCGGTGTTGGCGCTGGCCGTGCTCGCGTTCTTCGTGCTGCTGGCCGCGAACATCTCGGCGGCGGCACCTGCGCGCGCGGCTCGCCGCGTCAACGCCGCATCGCTGCTGCGCTCGGAGTGAACCGAGCGGCACGTGCCCGCCATCCGAAAGTCGATTGCGCCGGGCTGGTCGAGCGGCTCACATGGGGCAGTGGAGAACGACCAAGCAACCTTCTTCGGCAAAGGCGTCGCCGAGGTCTACGACGACCTGACTGACCGAGATCCTGCTGCGACCGTCGCATTCCTAGAGAAATTGGCACGGGGTGGCCCCGCATTGGAGCTCGCGATCGGAACCGGTCGCGATCGCGCTTCCCCTCGCGGCTCGCAGGCATCCGCGTCGACGGCATCGACATCTCGCGCGCAATGGTCGCCCAGCTGCGCGCCAAGCCCGGCGGCGACGCGCTTTCCGTCACGATCGGCGACTTCGCCGACGTCACAGTCGAGGGCACCTATCGACTGGTCTACGTCGTGTTCAACACACTCTTCAACCTCGGAACCCAAGACGATCAGGTGCGCTGTTTCGAGAACGTCGCCGCCCATCTCACCGACGACGGCTCATTCGTCGTCGAGGCCCTCGTCCCGAGCTTTCTCTACCGTTTGCGCAACGACCAACACGTGGATGCCGAAGCCATAGAAGCCGGTGCCGTGCGCCTCGATGTGCTGCGCCACGATCCCGCGAACCAGCGCATCGACGAGAACCACGTATCGATCTCCCGCGAGGGAGTGCGCTTCTTCCCGGTGGTCCAGCGATACGCATGGCCGAGCGAGCTCGACCTCATGGCGCGTATAGCCGGGCTGCGCCTGACAGACCGTTGGGCCGGCTGGGACCGAGAGCCTTTCGACGCCAACAGCGACATGCATGTGTCCGTCTACGGACGCTGACGGATCAGATGCGGGCGTAGCGCAACGCTCTCCACCGTGAAGGGTGGTTGGAGTTGCGCGCAGCATTGGGGTTAGAACGCATGGGTGAAGATTCTCTTCATTTCCGGGCCGACCAGATCGGGCTCGACGCTCGTGAGCCGCGTACTGAACGAGTTCGCCGGCGTCGTCGCGGTCGGCGAAGTCGTCAGCCTTGATGTCGCATTCCAGTCATGCCGCGGAGCAACTCGGACGAGGATCAATAGACGTTTTCGTCGGCAATGACGCGCGTGAGAACGCTGCGCGTCGGTTCAGCGGCTTGTGCGGTTGTCAACTTCCGCTCACCGACTGCCCCGTCTGGAGCAGCGTCGACCGTGCCGTGTTCGGCGATCCACCTGACTACTCGCACTGGAGCTGGACGGCTTCGAGGCCGAGTCTGAAGGCATTCGCCCGCCGCGGCGTCGAAGGCTGGCAGACGAACATCGGCGCCGACCTCGCGCCCGTGGCCGAGTCGATCTATGCCGAACTCGCGGGTCACGCGAGCCCGCGTCCTCGTCGACGACTCGAAGACCCCACTCTTCGGCCACTTCCTTTGCGCGCAGCCGTGGGCCGATGTGGTGCCGGTGCGACTCGTGCGCGATCCCCGCGCGACCGCCGCGTCATGGTCTCGACCCAAGCCCTATCCCGGAGTGCTCGGTGGTCACTTTCCCACGCACCCCGCACACGTCTGCGCGATCGACTGGATGAAACGCGTTGTGCTCGCGGATCGCCTGTTCAAGGGTCGTGGGCCCGTCGTTCGGTTCGAGGACTTCGTCGAGGATCCGTTGGGGGTCGCGACCGCGCCTGATCGAGTCGACCGGTGTGGACGCGGTGGCTCCGACGCACCTACCGGACGGTAGGATGCACTTTGGCGTGAACCACATCATCGCCGGCAACCCTGACAAGCTCGAACGCGGCGACGTCGAGATCCGGCGCCGGGGCGCAGGGGCAAACGACTATCCGCGCCGCGCCGCGGCCGTGGTGAGCGCGATCACGTTGCCCGAGCTGCGCCGCTATCGCTATCCCGTCACAGGCCGTGGACGGCGGGTACGAACCGCGCCAGGTATGACGTGAGGTGCCGGTACGTGTCGGTGGCGAGCAGGAGCCCCAAGCCGACGAGCAGGACGCCCGCGATGCGTTCGAGCGTCGGTCCCGCGCGTTGCAGCCGGGCCGCCAGGCCGGGTGACGAGGCGAGGCCAAGCGCGGCGAGCACGAACGGAACGCCAATTCCCGCCGCGTACGCGCTGAGGAGAAGCGTGCCCCGTCCGATCGCTTGGGTACGGGCCGCGATGGTGAGCGCGGCGGCGAGCAGCGGCCCGACGCATGGGCTCCATCCCGCGCCGAACGCGATGCCGACGATGTAGGGGCGAGCGACGCCGGTGACCTTCGGAAGCGTCGGGATCAGCCGCCGTTCACGAGCGAACGGTCCGCGCAACACGCCGACGAGCGCGAGCCCCATGACGATGATGACGATCCCGCCGACCACTCGCACGGTGTTCTGGAAGGTCGACAGCGACGAGCCGAGGAGCCCCGCGGTCGCGCCGAGTCCGGCGAACACGGTCGTGAACCCCGCGACGAACAACAGTGTTGCCGGTACCGCACGCGGGGATCGTGCGCGTCGCCCATCTCGCCCACGATGATG
This sequence comes from uncultured Actinomycetes bacterium, assembly GCA_963837155.1. Taxonomy (GTDB): domain Bacteria; phylum Actinomycetota; class Acidimicrobiia; order IMCC26256; family PALSA-610; genus DASQHW01. Next base: position 1,947,158 of record CAWIMB010000002.1, read on the forward strand.
GCGAGGTACGCGGGAACGAGCGGGACGATGCACGGTGCGAGGAATGAGGCGACGCCGGCGCCGAAGAGCGCGACGACTTGGGTGACCGTGTTGCTCATGACCGGCCCGCGTCATCCAAACGTGAAGCTGTAGGCCTGAAGGCCGCCCTGCTCGGCCACGACGGTGAGCTGGTGGTTCTCCACGCCGGGCGCGAGCACCAGTCGATACATGTCGGGCGCCGAGACGGTGACGACCGTCTGGCCATTCGCGTTGACGTGCACGCTGGCGCCGCGTGACTTCACCGGCACCGGCGTGCCGTCGAGCGCGATGACGGCGTCGATCGGCTTTCCGGTCGCGGCGGCGAGCACGATATTCACCGACTGGGCGTGCATGCCGAGCACGATCGTAGCTCCGGCCGCGGCTGACGTGACGTTCTCGTTGGCGCCTGTCCATGCGCCTTGGAGCGCGACATTGGGTGGCGCAAGCTTCTTGGATGCGGGGTAAACGTGGAGCCCAGACTGTGCATTGATTTGGCGGTGTTGCACGTCGAGATACGTCTCGGGATTCACCGTCTGACCCGAAGCCGTCTCGGCTTTCACGTTCCGATCCGCGCGTGGCGACGAAGCGGCGACGCCGAGCAGCGAGCGAAGCACGTTCTCGGTGTTGTCGTAGTCGCCTTCACCGAAGTGCGTGTAGCGGAGGTGACCGGCGCGGTCGGCGACGTAGTCGGCCGGCCAATACTGATTCTTGAACGTGTTCCAGGTCGACATGTCGTCGTCGAACGCAACCGGCCACGTGACGTTCAGCCGTTTGACCGCGGCCTCGACATTTGTGTGTACCTTCTCGAAGTCGAACTCCGGCGAGTGCACACCGACGACAATGAGCCCGTCCGCGCGGTAGCGGTCGTACCACGCGTGTATGTAGGGGAACGTTCGAACGCAATTGATGCACGAGTACGTCCAGAAGTCGTACAGCACGACCTTGCCCGTAAGGGCGGTCGTCGTGAGCGGCGGCGAGTTGATCCACCCCTTGGCGTCGATCGCGGGCACCGGACCCTTGTCGGGAAGGTGCGACGTGTCGACCGGGCCGGATATCGACGACGGGTTGGACCCGGCCGCCACGATCACGCTGGTCAGCGCGACCACGCCGATGATGGCCGCGATGACCAGGTACACCACGCGGCGGCGGGGGTGCGCCGATCGATCCTCGCTGCTCATTCGAGTTCGCTTCGCGGGAGGATCCACCACCATCGGCAGGATACGTGCCCGGGCGCTCCCCTATTGCCGGCTCTACCTTGCCGTTCGCACCCTCGAATACCGCGTCAGCCGGAACCTCACCAAGGTTGGGCTCTCGCATGGCTCCGAAGACGGAGCCGCGCGGCTGCGGCAATCCGCGAGCTGACTGGCGCTCTTCGCGGAGAGGTTGCTCTTACGAACTCTTCGCTTCCCGCGCCGCGCATCGCATCCGCGTGGAGGACGCGCTCGTACAGATCGACTGTTCGCGCCGCGTAGCGGTCTATCCCGAGATTGTTGTGCGCCCACACACGGTTCTTCGTTCCGATGGATGTGAGCTGCGTCGATCGCATGAGTTCATGAACGCGGTCGGTGAGCGAGACGTGGTCTGCGAGTGGATATCGGAAGTACGCGGGGGCGTTCCAGTAGTGCGACGTGCCATCGATGTCAGAGCCGACAACCGGTAGCCCACACGCCATGGCTTCGCCGATTGCGATCGGGAAGCCTTCCTCGCGAGAAGCGCTCACGAACAAATCAACTGCGCCGAACAGTGAGGCAACATCGCCAACGGGTTCGAGAACTACCATCCACGGCGGAAATTCGCCGAGCCGCTGCCGCACGCAGTCCCGTATGTCGCCGTGTCCGACGATCACGACGGCAAGCCGGCGCTCGATGTTCGCACGCTCGTGAAGACGGGCCATCGCCTCCACCAGCACATCGACACCTTTTCGGTGGATCGGCGCGCCGAACGCGAGCACGACGAAGGTCTCGTCGTCGAGTCCGAGTTTGGACCGGACCTCGCGCCGCGGAACCGGGGATTGCTCGAGGCGATCGAGGGCGACCCCGTTCAGCACGACTTCGGTGTTGTCCGGCCGAAAGCCGCGCCGTAGCGCATCCCGGTACGTTGCATCGGAGCACGCGAGCACAAGATCACACGAGCGGCCGACCATCCGGACCTTCAGCAGGTCACGGAGGCGCTGCTCGATCGAATACCCGAGCAAACCGTTGTGAAGGTGCCAGATCACCGCGCTGCCCGTTCGCTGTGCCGCGTACCAGCTCTCGAGATCGAGCGCCACGAAATGCGAATGCAGGATCCGCGCTCGAAATCGCCGGGCGAGATCGACGAGAGCCGCCGGGCGGCGGCGGAGTTCGCGTGGAAGGAACTCCAAGCGGATCGCAGACCGATCGACATCTCCGACCCAATTCTGTTCTCGAGTCTCCGCCGGGAGCACGAGCACCGTATCGAGCCCAAGGCGGTGTTTGGTGCGGTCCGCAACCGCGAGTTGAGACGCAATAAAGTTGCCCGCATAGGGCGCGGCGTACTGGGACACGAGCAGCAGTGCACCAGGTGAGGATGAAGGTGCGCGCCCAGAACGGTCGACGCGATCGGTCGCGACGTGCGACATGTTCATCCACGCTCTACCTCGTTCCGCGAGGATGCAAGGGTGACCATGGCACGACGTTGCGCGGTCGCCGCGCAACGTCGTCCGTCAAGCGCCTCGCGTGACGCGCGCCGTGTGCCGTGCCACCGATTTTTGTTCAGGACAGCAAGCGCGCGGCGTCGACTTCGATCGCGGCTCGGAACGCTCGCTCCGAGATCGAGCGCACGAGCTCCAGGCCGCGTTCGTTACCGGCGTCCATGTCCGCGAGGCTCACCGGAATCACGAGGTTGATCAGCGCTCCCAGGCAGCAGTCGTCGACCGCGTCATCGAGCGAATACGCGTCGACGCCCGCGGCGCACAGCGCCTTGTGCCACGTGCGGAGCACCTCGTGCTCGTGGGTAGCTCGCAGGTGGGGGTCCATGCTCTGACCGAGCAAATAGGCGATGTCGTACACACCGCGTCCGTGGGTCGAAAGCTGCCAATCGACGACGGCCATCGGTGCGTCGGCCCTGTGTGACGCGGGGAAGAAGAGGTTGTCGAGCCGGTAGTCGGTGTGCACGATGGTGCGCGGCGCGCGCGCCAGCCGGTCGAGCAGCGCCTCGTAACAAGCTCCGACGTGCGGGCCGAGTGCGAGGGCGTCGCCCGTCAGGCAGTCGCCGAACCGCTCCTCGAACAGCGCCCAGTTCCCGCGCATGAGCGGCCCGGCTTGCTTGGTGACTTCGCTGTTGGAGCGCGGCAGCCAGTCGAGCTCCGGCGTGTCCACCGCGGCCCACCATTCGGCGTGGAAGCGGGCGAGTTGTTCGGCGGCAAGGTGTGCCTGGTCGGGCTGGAGACCCGCGACCTGGTCGGCCGGCGCGAAGCCGCTCGCGTCGAGATCCTCGATCAGCAGCGCGAAGCGTTGGGTCGCCAGATCCATCGGCGCCGCGTAGCACTGCGGGATCCGCAAACCGCCGGTGCGGCCGGTGCGGCCGAACAGTTCGTAGAGACGCGCCTCGCGCTCGTAGAACGCAAACGCCAAGCCACGCTCGCGATTTGCGTCGTGTGTCGTGGGCATCTTGACGATCAGCGATGCCGGACCCGCGTTCGCGGGTGCGTACTCGAGCGCGACCCGCGCCAGGTCGCCGAGCATGCCGACGCCCTCGCCGAGATGGGTCATCTGGCAGCCGGCGACACGGTCCGAGCCGGTGAGCACACCGGACTCGCGGCATGGCGCCCTCGACAAAACTTCCGTCGACGGCGGCAATCGTTTCCGGGATCGTGACGCTCACGGCCTGAGTGTTGGCGCTGCGCCCGCCGCGAGCAAATTCCTCATGGCGTGCTTACAAGCCGTCTGGAGCGACTCCTATTGCTCCGACCGGCAACGTTGCGTTCCAACGTCACCGGTCGGAGCACTCATCAGACGGGGATCAAGCCTCCGATGATGCTCGAGTACGGCTGAATCGCGGTCGCGAAGTCGATGCACGCTTGCGCGACCTGCGGGTCGCTCGCGAGCGGGAAACCGGCGAGCAACAAGCAGCCGAGCTGAGGCGAGTTCAAGAACGCCTGGAACAACAGCGGGCCCTGACCGTTCACAACCGCTGCGCACGCGATCGTAAGCGGCCCGAGGTTCACTCCGAGCGGGCCAACCGTCGCCGCGAGGTCGTTGCACGCCTGGGTGATCGCTTGCGCGACCTCCGGCGGGATCGGATTCGCGGGCTGTGTGGTCGTTGTTGTCGTGGGCGCCAAGGTCGTCGTCGGTGCGACCGTCGATGTCGTCGTCGTGGTCGGCGGTGGCGCCGGTGCGGTACCAACACGGAGTGTCGAAGGCACAGCGAACCGCAACGTCGTCACGCCGGTGTTGCACGCGGTCGCGAAGCTCGACGCGGTCAGGTTCGTGACGAAGTGGCCGTGGAGCGGCTTGCCGCGGAACAGACCCTTGGTGGTAACGATGCCCTCGACATCGAAGCTCACGTTCGCGCCGCCGGTCTCGATCGGGCCGAGCGTCGCGGTCGCCTTCAGCGAAGCGACCGACTTCTTGCCGTTCAGCAGTTTTGTCTGCGTCGACGAGAACAGGATCGAGGTGTTCGGCTGTTGCAGGCTGGCGCAGGTCGGCGGCGACTGACCCTTGGCCGTCCTGATGGTGGCCGATGCCTTGAACGTGCCGTGCTGCGCTGGTGCCTTCAGCCCCGACGGCCCGCCGCTGCAGGTCGGGAGCGCCGCATCGATCGTGAGCTTCGTGCTCGTCGACTTGGTCACGGGCGAAGACTGCGTCGTGATGGCGGGCTTGAAGGTCGCGGTGCCGTCCGCGCTGCACTGCACCGTGTCGGACGGCGGCGCGGTCCCAGTCGTTGTCGTTGTCGTTGTCGTCGAGCCGGACCCGACCGTTGTGCCCGGCCCCGCGGTGCCGACCTGGGTCGTCGTCAGCGTGTTCGGTGGCAGGTTGCACGTGACGAACACGTCACCCACGCCCTGCACGGTGGCCGTGGTGTTGACGACGATCGCGGCTGATCGTGATCGCCGAACCGTCGGCGCCGGCGACGATCTGCGCGGCGCCGTTCGGTGTGACGAGGGTGCCGGGCGGTACCGGGCCGGGGACGACGCCCGAGATGTCGTTGCCCGCGGTGCGGACTTCAGCGGGCGTGGGCTCGCCGTTGATCGTGGCGGGTCCATCTGTGGTGCCCGAGCCGGCCACGACACTGCTCGCGCCGGTGACGCGGTACGTCGTTGACAGGTCCCGGTACGACGTGATCGTGAGGCCTTGTGCAGAGCTCGGCAGGTTCGATGTCAAGCTCGGGAACGACACACCGAAGGTCGCGCCGGGAGCAACGCCGTTGGGCGCAACGACATGGACGGTGATGTCCTGCTTCTGCGTGAGGGTCGAGCCACCGACACGCGCGCTGCAGTCGACCTGGGAAAACGTGCGCGCCTCCCCGTTCGTATCGGCGCCCGAGGCCGCGGACGCGAACGCGAGCATCGACGCGATCAACGCGCCGATCGAGACCACACCAACCGCGCGAAACGCGGCGCGCGCGTTGACCAAGGCCCTGTCCCATCAGGTGTCCCCCTGTGCGCGAGCCCGCCGATGCGCGCGTATGTTCGACGGAAAATCGAAGGCGTTGCTACCCACGACTCGCGATGGCAAAACCGTGCCGGCGTCGCATCACCTGCGGAACGCGTGGGATGGTTCGGCGTGTGAATGCCGTCGCCATGGTGGAAAGCCATGGTCTGCGCACTGCGCCGGCCGCAAGCCGGAGAGGTCGCGGACAACGACAGTATTGCGGTCGGAGACTTTGCTGCCGAGCGCGAACTGCGGCCAGAACCCCAGGATCTCCTGGCGGCTTCGTTCGCTCCATTCCCGGGCGAGGTCACTGCGCGACTTGAAGAAGTTCAGCGCATAGCCCTCGGTGTGCAGCCGCAGCAGCGAGAAGCCGCCGGGGTACTCCTTGCCCGCCGCGATCTCCTGATGGAGGACGCTGGGCGCCAACGAACTGATCGTGCGCTTGTTGCGGTGTGTGTGCCCGGCGTGATGCAGAAACAGTCCGGGCATACGGGCGTAGTCCTGCAAGATCGTCGACGCCTGTACGGCGTCGAGCGAATTGCTCGGCGAGATCGGGAACGCGGAATCCTGTACGACGAGCGGATGGTGGCCGAACACGAGTGTCGGCTGGTCGCGATCTTTGGCGAGTTCGCCGCGGAACCAAGCGAACTGGTCGGCCGACAGTGCGCCGGCGTCGCCGCCACCGCCCGGCTTGTCGTAAGTGTCGATGCCGATGACGCGCAGGCCGTTGAGCTCGCGGCGTGAAATACGTCGGCTCGTCGCCCGGGAAGAACTGGTCGTGGAAGCAGTCGTTGCCCTGCCATTCGCCGATCCGGCACGTTGCCCACGCATCACCGGTATGGGCGCGATCGTGGTTCCCCCGGGTGACGAAGTACTCGCGGCGGTATTCGCCGAATCGCCTGAGCAACTGCCCTGCCTTGCTCAGATCGCGCGGCACCGCTTCGGCCGAGATGTCACCGGCCGCGAGCAGGAAGTCCGCGCCGAGCCGGTTCGCGTCGTGGACGAGCGACTCGAGCATCACCTCCGGATACGGCGGCCGCCCGGGCACCTGTTGGATACCGATGAACTGCGGGTTGCCACCGACGAGTCCCGCCTGGGTCTCGCCCATGTGCAAGTCGTTGCACAGCGCGATCGAGAACAGGAACCGTCCGGGTGGTGGCTGCGGAGTGGTGAAGCTGTACGGGCCGCCGGTCGCGAGACCGAAGTCGGAAGTGCCAACCGCGTTGCCGGTGATGAGCGTGAACTGGGTCGGCGGCACCGGCTTCCCGTTCGAGAACGCTCGGTAGTAGTACGTCTGTCCCGGCTCGAGGTCGGTCAGCTCGACGTAGTGGTAGGGCGTGTGACGGGACCAACCGCCGGCGACTCGCTTGAGACGGTCGGGATGGATTCCCCAGTGCACGACGCCGTCGGCCGGCGCCGGCTTCATACGGCCGAGGCCGTCGTCGCTTCCCGTGTAGCCCGTGTACCACGTAATGATCGCCCGGTCCTCGGTCAACGTCACCAGCTCGAGATTCGCCGGCGAAATGTTGTCACCGCGCGTCGCGGCAGCCGCGACGCCGCCGAGGAGGTCGCCGCGAATGACGAGCGGTGACGCGAGCGCAACCGCGGACCAGCGCAGCAGATCCCGGCGCGTGAAGTCACAACCAGGCACGGCGAGACGCTATCTCGTTGTCAGGCGAGACGTTTCACGAGTGATTTCGGCGCGACGAGGCGATACGCCTCGGTGATCAGCTCGCGGATCTCGTCCCAATCGACGCCACCAGTGTCGAGGTACACGCCGATGTAGCCGTGCTGCGCGACATAGGACGGCATGAAGAACTTCTGCGGATCCGATGCGACGAGCTCGCGGTTCTCGCCCTTTGGTGCTCGCACAGTGAGCGAGACGCGACCATCACCGTGATGGTCGACAGTGTGCCAGCCAACGGTCTTGCCGCGGACGCTGAGCTTGTGGTGCTGAGAACCCTCGATTTCGCACTCGGGGAGCGTGCGACAGATCGTGCGGATGCGGTCGATGGAGGTACGTGCCACGCCGTCAGCTTTCCTTGTCGCGTCGCTTCTCGCAACGCTTTCCGGGACCGGGAATCGACGCGAGCATGTGCCGATGACTGATTGCGAGGTGTGCGCGCACCACGAAGCGATCGAAGCAGGCGACACTGCGCGGGCCGTCGCGCGGCTCGGGACGGGCTACGTCAAGCTTCCGCCGACCCAATATTTCCGCGGGTATGTCACGTTCTCCGCGAAGACGTGCGTACCCGAGCTTCACGACCTTGCCGCAGCTGAACGCCTGCAGTTCCTCGCCGAGATGGCGTCCGTTGCCCACGCGACCTGGCGCGCGTTCGCGCCGCGGAAACTCAACTACGAGCTCCTGGGGAACGGCACCGCGCACCTTCACTGGCATCTGTTTCCGCGCTATGACACCGACCCGCATCCGCGCGGGCCGGTTTGGGAGGACCTCAACTTCTTGCGGAATCTTTGGACCGGGGGTGCAACCCTGTCGCAGGCGGACCTCGATGGCGCTCGGGCCAAGCTGCTCACCGAGTTGCGTCGCGAGGACGTCAAGATCGAGCGCACCTACCTGTGATCCGAAATATGGAACCCTCACGGTGGCCCTGGTGTATGTAGATCGAGAGGACTGCGTAGGCCCTCGCGTGAGGAGGCTGGCGATGATCCGCGCGCGTGTGGGTCTGGTGTTGATGGCCGCGGCGGTCGCAATCTCCGGATGCAGCTCGGACAAAGACAGTGCGCGGCCCGCCGCCACCAGTCCTTCTTCGACCGTGGTTCCCGTGAACCTGGCGCGCGCCGTCGTCCGTGGGAGTGCCACGCTCGACGGGGCGCCGTTCGACGCCGAGTTTCTCGGCGCGATCGTGCGCAAGGACGGACTGGTCACGCCGTGCCAGTACACACTGCCGCCGGTCAACGGCGGCCGGTTCCAGATCCCGGTGATGAGCGAGGTCGAGGCGAGCGGTTGCGGCAGCCCCGACGCGGAGATCCTGCTCTGGACGTACGCGAAGAACAAGCAGTACTTCAGTACCAAGGCGGTGGCGTGGCCGGGGGATGGGGGCACGGCGACGTTTGACGCGCGCTTCGCGACGGCAACACCCAACGGCGACGCGCGGCCGAGAACCGAGATCGCAGGTGAGATCTTCGACCACGACGACCGTCGACTCCCCGCCGGGTCGCGCGTCGAGGCATACATCGGCAAGACGCTCTGCGGCGTCGCGACCGTGCGGACCAGCGGCGACTTCACGGGGATCAGCCTCTCCGTCGTCGGGCCCGACTCGGTCGCCGGATGCGAACGGAACGCGACCGTGACGTTCCGCGTCGACGGCCGGCAGGCAGTGACCACCGCGGTCAACCGATTTCGGGCCTACCGTTCGCTCGATCTCACGTTGCCGTAGGTTCGGCGGGCTAACTCGATTCTTCCTCGCGGACTTCTTCGGCGTCTTCGGGGCTTGCGAGGTCGCTCTGCTTCGGCTCGCCGCCGGTGATGTCGCCATGGGCGCGCCGCACCGCGACCTCGGCCTCTTCCTCGGTGATCTCGTCTCCGGCGCGATCGGCGAGCGCTTCGGCTTCGCCTTCTCGGTCGCCGGTCGCCGCATGGAGCTTTTGGCGCAGGCTCGGCTTGTCCGGGTCGTCGTCGTGCGTGTCACGGTCAGTCGGCATTCGGTGCTGCTCTTTCGCTCGCGTCGTCTCACGGGTCGGTCTTACCCGTGGTCACGAGTTCCGCAATATGTTGCGGGTTTCGTGACCACGGCCGGTGCGTCCACTTCGAAGGTTGCTCCCCCGAACCCTGCGGACGCCACTAGAGCGGAGAGAGTCCCCACTGGGTGTTCGCCGCGGTGTTCTCCGTTCCTGTGAAGCCCTGTAGATGTCCTTGCCGTAGTCGACATCCGGGTCGTCTGCCGTCCCACCGGCACCGTCGGGACCCACGCCGTAGAGGAGCGGGAAGTTTCCGCCCTGATCCATGAGGTTCAGCACGTTGTTGAACTGGTCGACGTGGAAGCTGCCGAGGAAGTGACCCGCCTCGTGCGACACCACGTTGCCGACCGCGGTCCCGTCTGCACGGCCCGTTTGCGTGCCGCCCCGGCAAGTACCGCGCGCCAGTACGCGTAGTCCGCGGCGTTGCTGTTCCGCAGCAGCCCGATCAGCGGATTGGTGCCCTTGGCCTTTGTCGAGTGCGTGTTCGTGGCGTTCTTGGCCGCGGCGATGTCCTTCGGTACCTGCTGCAGGCCGAGACGCTGCGCCGCGCTCGAAGTTCCCGGGACCGGACCGTTGATCCGGCGCCGAGACGCCGGTGGTGGGTGCGGTGAGAACGAGCAGACCGCAACATGCAGCAACCGCCGCAGTAAAAGGACGCGCACGTCCAGCCATTGTTCCGCCTCCACAGTCTCGTCCCGCGTCAAAGCAAGACGATTGGCTGCACGAAGATTCCGCCAGCGGAGTCGACACGACGAAGTCGTCGTCTGCCGCACCAGTTCCCCGCAAACACCCCGCTGCGCGCGGTTGTAACAAGAGCGCACTGTTGTGTCAAGGAACCCCTAACGAAGCGACAGTGACTGCAACACCGTTGATACCGGCAACGGTGAAGATCGGCAGCGCGTGTCGAGTTCGCTGTACGGTGCGGCCATGACTTCGAAGCGCGCGCTGATCACCGGTTGTTCCACTGGCATCGGCCGGGCGACGGCAATTGAGTTGAGTGCCAGGGGCTATGACGTCATCGCGACCCGCGTGTCGCCGCGAGACGCTGGACGACCTCAAGGTGGCGCAGACGTTGGAGCTGGACGTCGATGTCGACGCGTCTGTTGCGTCGGCGTTGACAAACGTCGGGCCGGTCGACGTCCTCGTGAACAATGCTGGGTTCGGGGTCGAGGGCGCGATCGAGACAGTGCCATTGGACGAGGTTCGCCGGATGTTCGAGACCAATGTGCTCGGCGCCGCCCGCATGATCCAGGCGTTCGTCCCCGGTATGCGCGAGCGCGGCGCCGGCGCGGTCGTCAACGTCACCTCGACGGCCGGGATCGCGGCCCCACCGCTCGGTGGTTACTACGCGGCATCGAAGTTCGCGCTCGAGGCGTTGTCAGAGGCGCTTCATCTCGAAGCCGGCCACTTCGGTATCCGAGTGCTGATCATCGAGCCGGGTGTGATCGAGACCAGCTTTGGCGCGAACGTCCTCGATCATCGCGACGAGCCCGGCCCGTATCAGGAGCTGGCCCGGCTCTGGCAAGGCGCGCAGGGCAAGCTCAACGGTGACGGGCCCGCCCCCGGTCCGGAGTTGGTCGCTTCGGTCATTGCCGATGCGCTCGAGTCCGACCGCAAGCAACTGCGGTGGCCGGTGGGCAACGACGCCGAGATGGTCGCGGCCGCGCGCCAAAGCATGAACTACGACGACTTCGAAGCGGCGATGCGAGAGGTACTCGCGCTCGACTGGTAGCGCTCGCCCAACGACGCGCGTTCCTCACGGTTCGCTCGGTTTCGTCGCCTCGATGAGAAATCTTGTCGCGTGAGCCACGAACGGACCGGTGCTCTGAATCTGCTCGTGCAATGCCCGGAGCCGAGCACGGTTCCTCTCGACCGTGAATCCCGGCACGATCCAGATGACAAGGCGAAGGAAGTACACGACGGCACCGACGTCGTAGAAGACTGTGCGCAGCCGTTCTTGGCGGAGGTCGTTCACGACGAGTCCTGCACTCGCAGCGTTGCGCCGCGCGAGCTCCGGGTCGCGAGTTGAGCTCGGCGGCAACGGGCCCATCATGAATTCGCTGAGCTCACGAACGCTGTGCGGTCCTACCTGTTGCGACAGGTACGCGCCACCCGGTCGGAGGAGCCGCGCGATCTCGTTCCAATACGTGTCGATCGGATGGCGGCTCGTGATGAGGTCGAAGGCGTGACTCGCGAATGGCAGTCGATCGTCCTGCGTGGCGACGACGCATGCGCCGAGGGGAACGAGGCGACGAGCCGCGACAGAAACATTCGGTGCGTAGCCTTCGGTGGCCACGAGCAACGGCGGAAACTGGGGCAGGTTCGCGAGCATCTCGCCGCCGCCTGCCTGCAGGTCGAGCATCTTCGAGACGGCGGCGGCGCGACGGCCGACTCGTTCGGAATATCGCCAAGTGGGTCGAGCCTCGGTAGCTCGCCCCTCGAGCCAGCTGAAATCCCAGCCCTCGATGCGCGCGCTCTCAGCTTCGGCGATCAGCTCGTCGAATGAGGGATCCACGACGCGGATCTTTGCATCGGGGCGCGCCTCGTCGTCTGAGCGGAACCGTGCGATACCCGAGTCCACTTCGACAACAAGGGTTCATTTGCTGCAGAAGTTTTCCTTGATTCTCGAACACTTGTTCGTGTAGAGTGACGGCACTTCCCCGAACGACTTCCTCCGAGGCCATGCCCGGCGTTCGTGTGTTGGGAGTGTTCGGTGTCTGCATTGACCCGGCTCGTCGACGAGCTGTTGCGCGAGTTGATCGCGTTCGATCCTTTGTTGTGGTCGGGTTCCGATTGCGCGGTCTTGGCCGAGCGGTTGGCGCGTGCGGGCAAGGCGTGTGAGACCGCGAGCGCCCGTGCGGCGGTGCGCGCGTCGGAGTGCGGCAAGGTGATGGAGCGGCCCGACGAGTTCCTCGCGCGGTGAACGGGTCGACGGCGAACGCGGCGCGGTCCGCGATGGCTGCGGTGAAGTGCAAGTCTTCCGAGACGCACGATGCGTTGGTCGCGGGTGAGGTGTCATTGGCGCAGGCCGCGGCCATCACATCAGCGCCCGGACACGAACCTGAGCTGCTGGCGCTCGCGAGAACAAAGGCCCTGGGTCCGGTGAAGGACGCGGCGCGCAAGCATCGACTCGCGGCGATCGACCCCGAGGAACTGCACGAACGGCAAGTCGACGCGCAGCGGTTCCGCACGTGGAGGAACGATCTCGGCAACATCGCGTTCCAGGGCGAGTTGCCGCCTGACGTCGGCGTGCCGTTTGTCAACCGGCTCGACGCGGAGACCGACCGGCTCTGGCGCGCCGCCAGCCGCGACGAGCGGCAACGGCCGCGGGAGTGGCACGCGGCACGCGCCTTCGCACGGCTGGTCTCCGGGAAGGGTGACGGGAACGCCGCCGCCGCCGACATGGTGATCGTGTGCGACATCAACGCCTACCGGCGCGGCCACGCCGAACCGGAGGAGCCGTGTCACATCATCAACGGCGGGCCGATTCCCGTCTCCTTGGCGCGGGAGCTGGCCCAGGACGCGTTCCTCAAAGCGGTACTGCACGACGGCGTGAACGTCCACACAGTCGCCCACTTCGGTCGGCACCGGCCGGCGGCGTTACAAACCGCGCTCGATCTCGGCGCGCCGCCCGAGTTCGAAGGGGTCGCATGCACCGACTGCGGCCGGAAGTATCACCTCGAGTGGGATCACGTGGATCCATGTGCGAATGGCGGCGTCACGTCGTTCGGCAACTTGAAGCCACGGTGCCCGCCCTGCCATGACGCCAAAACGGAGCGCGATCGCAAGCGCGGGCTATTACCCAGCGAGAAGAAAGAGCGCGCGCCTTAGCTCTTGCCGACGGGAGAGAGAGCTCCGCGATTGATCGGCACCGCTGCCGTTCGTGAATATGCCGACGATCAGCACGTTTCAGTGCTCAGGAGGGGCGCGATATTGCTGCGACAAGAAATTTCGGCACCCGGACGATCAGAGGACTTGCGACGCGCGAGCGAGGTGGGCGGCGAGCTCGGCGGGGAGGGCGCCGTCGAGACGAACGAGCGGCCGGCGGCCCGTGACGCACTCGACGACATCGACCGCGGAGGCGTGCGCGGATGCGGTCGCCAGGTCGGCCCGCGTGATGTGAACGCTGGAGCCGATCTCCACATGCACCACCGTGTCGGGCGCCTCGTCGAAGACCAGCGTGATGTCGATCGGCGACTCGAGACCGTCGCCGACCGGCGCCGGATCGTCGAGCAGCCCACCCTGCAATCCCGCGAACAAGAGCGCGAAGCACGCGGTCGCGAGGACCTCGTCGGTCTCCGGGGGAGGCATCAGTCCCAGCGGTTCGAAGACGTCACGCTCGTGGAGCCAGGAATCCCAAAACGCATGTTCGAAGAGCAAGCGAGCAGGCAAGTGACCCAGTGGCGATTCGCCGACCGACGTCCAGTCTTCGGGCCCGAAGGAATCGACGGTCTCGACGAGCGAATACGTCCCCGACGTGAACCGGTCGAGGATCTCGACATTCGACAACTCGTGCATCGAGGCGACGAGAGCATTGGTGCCCGTCGACGGATCGAAATGCTGGAGGAACTTCGTCGGCTCTTGATGGGCGTGAGCCGCAGAGAGGGAAAGCACCCAGAAGGAATCAACGCTGATGAGATGGGCGACGACGTCCTTGACATCCCAGTCAGTGCAACGGGTTGTCGTCTTCCACTGGTCATCGGAGAGCGCGCGCAACTCATCGATGAAACGATGCCGGTGCCGCCGCCACGGTTCGATACTCGGACCGGCTTCCCCGGGCAGCGTCGCGGACACCTGCTCGTAGTACTGGCGCAGCGGGCGAGTCGACATTGGCTGCCTCAGATGAGGAGCTTCACCTCGTCGTTGTCCAGCGTCGCGAGGATCGTCTCGGCCAGCCGCCGCGCGGACGCGGCATCGAGCTCCACGGCGACCCGCTCGCTCGTCCCCCAGACGTCGATGCAAAGGGCATGGTCGACGGGCGCGTCCTGCGGGTGGTCGAAGTACACCACCGCGCGGTCGACGCGGAACCACTCGTCGCCGAGGTAGCCGCTCCCGGTCACGTCGGCAGTCGAGGTGACGTACGTGCACATCTCATGCTCCCTTCAAGCGCGCACCGAAGAACGCCCAGACCTGCTTCCATCCGTCTTTCGACGCGTCGACCCGGTACGAGGGACGGTCGACGGAGAAGAACGCGTGCCCGGCGCCTTCGTAGGAGTGGAAGTCGAAGGTCTTTCCGTTCGCCTCGAGCGCCTGAGTCATCGCGGCGACATCGTCAGGCGAAGGGCTCTGATCGTCAGCCCCGAACAGTCCGAGGAGCGGGCAGCGCAAGTTCGGTGCCAACGAGATGTCGGCCCGTCCGCCGTAGCAATCGACGGCCGCGTCGACATCGAGCGTGCACACGACCAGAAATGATTGCCGGCCACCCGAGCAGTACCCGATGACGCCAACCTTGCCGTTTGCCTCCGGCCGCGCCCGCAACACGTCGATCGCACCTTTCACGTCGCCCAGGCACTGCTCGTCGGGCACGCCTCCCGCATCCCGCGCGGCTGCGGCGGCGTCGCCGGCCTTCGCGCCCGGTGCGTACCGGTGATGCAGATTCGGCATCAGCGTGGCGTACCCGTACACCGCAAAGGTGCGGACGATCTCCTTCGTGGCGCGGTCGTAGCCCGGCATGTGATGGAGCACCACCACGCTCGATTGCGCATGCCCATCGAGGGGACGAGCGAAGTAGGCCTCGATCGCGTCACCACCGTGGCCGTTGACCTGGATCGTTTCGGCGACGATGCCGTCGGACATGAGCGGACAGTAACGCGCGTGAGAGCGCACAAGCCCGGCCTTGTCGGCGCCAGCGGCGAGACTGTTCTACGTGTCAGAGGCCGTGTGGCTCGTCGTCGGCGTGCAGGCGGCCGGGAAGTCGACGATTGCCGAGCTGCTCGCGGCACAGTTCGAGCACGGCGTTCACGTGCGAGGCGGGCAGTTCTACCGGTGGGCGACTCGGGGATGGGTGCAAGCCGCGGACAAGGAACAGCCGGAGGAAGCACGCCGGCTCCTCGATCTGCGCTACCGATTGTCGGCGCGCGTTGCCGACGAGTACTGCCGCGCCGGGTTCACGACGGTCGTGCAGGACAACATCTTCGGCGCCGACGTCGGCACCTGGCTCGCGACCGTTGCGGCGCGACCTCGACACTTGGTTGTGTTGCGTCCCGGCGTCGATGTCGTTGCGCGACGCGACGCGGCTCGCACTGCCGCGACGGGCAAGGTCGCGTACCGGCCGGGCGAGTTCAGCATCGAGGACCTCGACGACGCGCTCGCACAGACCGCGCAGATCGGTCTGTGGCTCGACACCACGCACCAGACACCCGCGGAAACGGTCGCGGAGATCCTCGACCGGTCAGCGGAAGCAAACGTAGAGAGAGACGTCTGACCGAGGCCGCGGCTGCGTCAGCCGGCGCCGTGAATTGTGTCGCAGAGACGCGGGTTGCCGTCCGTGGTCTGACCGGCACCGATGCCTTGCAGCGCTGCGAACGGTCCGCACACGTTAGACACGATCCACACGTGCAGCATCGGTGCCTGATCGGCCGTTGTCTCGCCAGGCGCACATGACCCGTCGGGCCGCGCCACGCGGACAAGCTTCTGCAACGGATCGCTCGGATTGGGTGCGAGGCACAAGTCGTTGTGGACATGCCACTGCGTGAGCGCCCCACCGACATCGGGGATGTCGGTGAACCGAGTCTGGAACGGCAAGATGTACATGGCCGCGACCAGAGTCTTCTTGTTGTTGCGCATCTCGTAGACCAACGACTCGGGATGCTTCGTGTCCAGGGCCTTGCCGTCGTTGATGAGCGACCACTTCACGTAGTGCTCGAAGGGTCGTACGGCCGCGGCACGTAGACCGTCGTCGGTGTGCCGCCGCCACCACAGACCAAGACGTCGATCAAACGGTCGACCCCGACATCGACGCCGAAGTCGCGTCGGGACTCACGCTCACCCGCTTGTCACTGCCCGAACACGCGCCTGCGAGCATCACCACCGCGACCGCGCCGCAGGCGACCAGGGTCTTGCGTGAGCAGGTGAGTGGCATGGCCGCCGCGTACGCTTGTCGAGACCTCCGCGCCTCAGATCTCTCGAATCGAAGATGGCACGACCGCGCGAGCATTGAAGATGCCCGGCGCGCGCGAGGTTCCCGACGCCGTCCGCCGGAAGGCGAGGGCCGTCGGGCCGGCCGGCGAGCGCTGGCTTCGTGAACTGGGATCGATCATTGCCAGTCTCGAGGCCGAGTGGGACATCCAGGTCGGCCCTGCAATCGTCGGGGGCAGCGGCGGCTATGTCGCCGATGCAGTTACCGATGACGGAGCCGCCGCGGTGTTGAAGGTGACGATCCCGGACGGGCTCGAGGGGCATACGCCCTTCGCGAGAGAGCTGCAGACACTGTTGCTCGCGAACGGACGCGGTTACGTGCGTGTGCTTCGCGCTGACGAAGGTCGCCGCGCGATGTTGCAGGAACGGTTGGGGCGGCCGCTCAGCGCGCTGGGTCTGCCGGTCGAGTCGCAGATCGATGTCATCACCGGCACCTTGCTTCGGGCCTGGCGCACGGGTGTCGCCATGCGCACCGGCGCGGAGCAGGCGGACTGGCTCGGCGACTTCATCCGGACGACCTGGAAAAAACTGGGGAAGCCATGTCCGAGGGCGACGGTCGAACGGGCCGGGCAGTACGCGGACGCCCGCCGCGATGCGTTCGATCCCTCCATTTCGGTGCTCGTTCACGGCGACGCGCATCCCGCGAACATCCTCGAAGACCCACGCGCGCCGGGACGCTTCAAGCTGATCGACCCGGAAGGGATGCTGTCCGAGCGCGCGCACGACCTTGCGATCCCACTCCGAGACTGGACCGACGAGCACCTCGCCGGCGATGCCGTCGCGCTCGGGCTCGCGTGGTGCCGACAACTCGGCGAGCGCACCGATGTCGACGCGCGTGCCATCTGGGAGTGGGCCTTCGTCGAGCGCGTGTCAACCGGCCTGTTCCTCCTCCAGCTCGGCGACCCGACCGGCGCGCGATTCCTCAAAGTGGCGTCCCGCTGGACCGGAGCGCAACCCTGAGCTCAGCGCAACGTGAGCGTCGTGCTCCCCGTGCTGAGTGAGACGCGCGCCGAGCCGCTCGCGTCGGCACGGGCGACGACGATGCCATTCCTCGAAACGGTCTCCTTCGGTGCCAAGTCGGTGAGCGTGAGCGATGTCGGGCCGTCGGTGTTCGCGGTCACGGTTCCCGCTTCGCCGACCGCAAAGCCGGCGCGCGCCAACTGCAACGTCGCGGTCGCAACGTTGACGAGTCGAAGATCGACACGCGTCGCGCGTGGCGCCGGAAGACCGGTCTGCCACGCCTGCTCCTGGAATGCGCCGGCGAGCGGTGGCGTGTCGGCGGTGACCACTGGGCCCTGGGTCTTCACCAAGCCGGCGCGCGTCGAGGGAATCGCATCCGACGTCGCATCAACCCGCGCCGTCACTCCGGGCCCCGACTGTCGCGCATTGAGGGCGCGCATCCAGTACGCACCGCTCGTCCCAATGCCCCAGTCCGCCGCGCGCGAGCGCGGGATACCACGTGAGCGATACCGCATGCGGTGAGCGCGTGCGCGAGAGCTGATTCATGTTGGCCGCGGGCGACGCGAACAGGTCTGACGCGGCCCAGGCCAAATGGTCCTGCGTCGGGAACAGTTCGAACCGCACGCGCAAGCCGAGCGCCATCATGTCCCGCGCCTGCTGGAGCGCACCCGACACCGGCACGAGCTCGTCGGCACCACCTTGGGCGATGTAGTACGGCAAGTTGGTCGCGTTGGCGAGCAACGGTGCGCTCTGGCCTTCGTCGGTGCACGGGCCCGGGCCGCTGTATCCCGCGATCGCACCTTCGATCCGGACGCCGCACAGCTGCGGACCGGCCATCACGACTGCCTTGGCGAACAGGTCCGGATACGAGAGCCCGAGCTTGTAGGTCGCCCAACCGCCCATCGAGTAGCCGGACAGCACCGTGCGGTCGGGGTCGAGGCGATAGTCGGTGGCGAGTGCGTGCCACACCTGCCAGAAGTCGAGCTCGGCTTCGTCGTAGTACCACCCGTCGGGCCCGCGGCCGAGCGTCGTCGCGCAGATGGAACCGCGCGCCTCACATGCCTGCTGGACGAACTTCGGGTTGATGGAGACGTATTGGTTGTGCTGAACGCCGAGCGAGTGCAGCAACCATGTGAGCGGCGCCGGCGTCGCCGGGTTGTAGTTGCGCGGGACGTAGACGGCGTACGGCTGCACGCGACCGAGGAAGTTCGGCCGCAGGTCTTGGGCGGGACTGCTGTCGGGAACGACACCCTTGCCCAATTCGATCGCGGAGACGTACCACCGGTTCGACGATCCCGTGACGAGCGGCTCGGGAGTGTTCGCGTGGTGCGCGAGCGCATCCCAATCAACGACGGCGGCGAACGCTCCCGCGTTCCCGGTGATGAGCGCTTGGGCTTGCGTGTTCTCCATCCAGAAGTTCTGGGTCGCCGGTTCGTTCACCAGCGGGTCGAAGCCAAGGTCGTACACCGCGGGCTGAGCCGGGAGCGCGCCGTTGGTGACCGGCACCGGAGCGAAGGTGCGCCCGTCGACACTTGCGAGCCCGGCCGCGGCCCGGACCGTCCACTGGCCGGTCAACGGCGGCAACGCCGAGTTGGGGACGCGCGCAACGAACGAACCCATCGCTCGCGCGGCGTCGTGATCGACGGTGACGGCGGTGGGGCCGAGCGCGGTTGTCTGTTGCGTCACGACGTCGGTGATCCACGCGCCGCGACTCGACACGACAAGCACGTGGTCGATGCCACTTGACGTCAGGCCGGTGCCCGCACCCCACGCCGAGGTTCCGGTCGCGGTATTGCTGTCGCGATCGATGGCGAACACGATGATCGGCACGTTGGGGTCGTCGAGGGTCGTCCAGTCCACGCGCCAGCGCGAGCGATTGCCGTCGGGCGCCACTCCGAGCCGGAAGATGTCCGCGCCGTTGTTGTGCGACGCACCGGCGGGATACACGTACGTGCCGCGCGGCGGTGCGAGCCCGGTGATCGGCGCGCTGACCGTGGCGCCGAGGGCGCCGTGATCGTCGTAGAGGTAGTCGGTCCACTCGTATGCGCCTTGCACGTACCGGCCGGTGCCCGACGTGCGCGGGAAGCGGTCGGGGAACGGCCAGCCCGCGGGCACCGGCAGCGTCGGCTCCGCGCGCAAGGCCGCGGGCGGAACGCCGTCGGGTATGCCTGGCAACACCGGCGTTCCGCCGGGCGCGGCGGCACTGGGTTGCGCGACCACGGGCACCGCGAGACAGGCGACCGTCGCGACAGCCACGACGACCGGAAGAGGGCGGAACGGCACGGGTACCCCCGGGGGTTTGGGACCGAGAACCGACGGCCGGAAATACCCCGGGAACGTGCGGGTCAATCCGCGCGCGTGCGCGCCATGGTCACGACTCGTCGAGCAGCGCTTCGAGTTCCGCGGTCGCAGCCGGCGCGCCACCCTCGTCGCTGCTTGCCTTGGCCAGTGCGCGAGCAGCCTCGCGATACCGCGCGTCGACGAGCACGTGCTCGATGCCGGCTGCGATCTCGGCGGCGCTGGGTTGTGCCCCGAGCGCGAGGCCGGCGCCGAGTTGTGTGACGCGCTGCGCATTGAGCGGTTGATCGCGGCTATCGGCGTGCACACGAGCGGCACGCCGAAACTGAGGGCGCCGGCAATGCTTCCCATCCCGGCGTGGGTCACCATCACATCGGTCTCGTCGAGCACGAGTGTGTGTGGCACGACGTCGGTGATCGTCACGTTGGATGGGGGAGGGTGCTCTTTCGGGTCGATGTGTCCGGCGGTCGTGACGAGCGCGCGCACCGGCATGTCGGCAAGCGCTTCGACGATCGTCGCGAGTAGGCGTTCTTGTTGCTGATACGTCGTGCTGAGGCCGACGAGGACCGTCGGGTCATCGCCGGGCGGGAAGCCCGCAGTCGCGCCGAACGATTGGCCACGGGGCACGAGGCAACCGAAATGACGCATCGTGTCCGGGACATCAGCGACGGGAGCGTCGAACGCTGCCGGCACGACCGCGAGAAGCCGATCGCGCGCTGTGAACACTGACCGCCAGTCTTGGGCGGTGGAAGTCGGTACGCCTTGCGAGTCTTGTTGATCGCCGGCTCGAGGAACGGCCACACGTCACCGAACCACGTGTCGACGTACGTCTTGTACATGCTGTGGAGGAGCACCGCCGATGGTGTGTCGAGCCGCTCGACCGCCGCGAGCGCGCCGGCCAGGTTGGCGTCGACGACCACCGCATCGACGGCGTGTTGCGTCACCAACGCCGTCGCATCGTCGCCCGCGGACTTGCCGGTCATCGCTTGCACGACGACACCAAGCTGGTCCTCGATGGGCGTGCGTCGTTCGTAGTCCGGGATCTTCGAGAACGTTACGAACGTGCAACCAGCCGCTTCGGCGCGCTGCTGCACCGACGGCTGGCTGAGCACCACCACGTCGTGACCGTTCCGAAGGAGCGACTCGGCGAGCGCGAGCATCGGCGGAACGGTGCCGCCGGCATCGTGGCATGTCAGGAGAAATCGTCGCCCCGGCATCTCACCTCCGTGCGTCGGCCGACGCAGTCTCGCCGGATGTTCGTAGATTGGGGGGATGTCATTGACGTCGCCGCGCTCCTGGGTGCTGCTCGCGCTGGTTGCCACCGTGCTACTCACCGGATGTCCGCCACCGCCGGCGAAGCCGCCCGTCCTCGATGCCGCGTGTCGCGGCACCCTGGTCGCGTCGACCCCCGGAAGCGTTGCCTCGCCCGCCGTGGTCGAGCTCTCGGGGATCGCGGCGAGCCATCTCACCGACGGCGTGTGGTGGGTGCACAACGACTCGGGTGACTCCGCGCGAGTGTTCGCAGTCGGTAGCGACGGGCGTGACCTCGGCCAGTACGTGCTGAGCGGCGCGTCGGCGGTCGACTGGGAAGACATTGCGACCGGTCCGGGGCCAACGCCCGGCGAGACATATCTCTATGTCGGTGATACCGGCGACAACGCCAAGGCCCGGGCGTCGATCCGCGTGTATCGCGTGCCGGAACCCGTCGTCGACACTGCAGCCGCGCCGACGACGCACACCGTTACCGGCGTCGCGGCGCTCACGTTCGTGTACCCCGACGGCCCGCACGACGCCGAGGCCCTGCTCGTCGACGCGACGTCCGGCGAGGTGTTCATCGTCACCAAGGAGGCGTCGGGGAACGCGCAGGTGTTCCGGGCCCCGGCGAACCTTGCCGCCGGTTCGACCACGACGCTCACCCAGGCCGGGACCGTGTCGCTCGGCGCCGGCGGTGCAATCACCGCGGGCGACGTCACGCCGGCCGGCGACGTCGTGGGCCTGCGCACCTACTTCTCGGTGCGGCTGTTCCCGCGTGCGGCCGGGACGCCGCTGGCGCAGGCGTTCACGCAGACGTCGTGCACGGGCGCGAGCGCGAGCGAGCCGCAGGGTGAGGCCCTCGGCTTCACGCGCGATGGCCGCGGCTACGAAACGTCGACGGAAGGCACGCACCCGCCGCTGCACCGCTTCGTTGCACCCTGATACGCGGCGACTGGTAGACCGACGGGATGGTTTCCACCAAGGACATTGCGTACGAGGTCGACGGTGTCGAGATGGTCGGGCGTCTCGCGACTCCCGACGGCGACGGCAAACGGCCGGCGGTGCTGATCGCGCATGAAGGTTCGGGCCTCGACGACTACCAGAAGACCCGCGCCGAGCAGTTTGCCGAGCTCGGGTACGTCGCGTTTGCGCTCGACTACTACGGCGGCGGGAAGCCGCTTCCCGACCGCGACGAGATGATGACGCGTCTCGGCGGGCTGAGTGACGACCCCGACCGCATCCGGGCCATCTCGCGAGCCGGCCTCGAACAGCTGCTCGGCGAGCCACGGGCGGACGCGGCGAAGGTTGCCGCGATCGGCTACTGCTTCGGCGGCACGATGGTGCTCGAGCTCGCACGGAGCGGTGCGGACCTCAAAGCAGTGGTCGGCTTTCACCCCGGCCTCGACACCGCCCGGCCCGAGGACGCGCGCAACATCACGGGCAAGGTCCTCGTCTGCGTTGGCACCGAGGACCCGTTCATTCCCCCCGAGCAGCGTCTGGCCTTCGAAGACGAGATGCGCGCGGGTGGGGTCGACTGGAGAATGAACCTTTACGGTGGCGCCGAGCACAGCTTCACCCACCCGTGGGCCGAGCTCGCGAGCATCCCGGGCGTGACCTATCACGAGCCCACCGACGCGCGGTCGTGGCGAGCGATGTGCGATCTCTTGGACGAAGTGTTCGTCTGAGGACGACTGGTGCTACGGCGCCAGCCGCGCGCCGGCGCCGGCTCGTACCGCATAGTCGCGCGGGTCGACGCTGAAGCTGCCCTCGCCTTTGAGACGGGGATCGTTGGCCGCGCCCCGCGTCGTGAACACATTCGCAAGCGAGGTGATGCCGGCGACGCCGTTCACTCCTCGGGCGGCGCTGCCGCGACGCGGCACAACGAGGTTGTTGCGGACCATGGTCGCGGTGTGGGCGCCGGCGTCGAACGAGATGCCCGTGTCCCACGTGTTGACGATTGTGTTGTTGGCGATCATGTCGTTCTTCAGGCCGGATCCGCCCGTCGCCCTCCAGAAATCGATACCGACGCGAGTGTTGATTATCATGTTGTGGCGGATCGTGTTGTAAGCGTTCCGCGCTGTGACTTCGTCGGCGAGGCCGATGCCATGCGCGATCAGGCGGTACGACTGGTTCCGCGTGATCGGCAGGTATGACCGCTCGGACTCGTAAAGCACATTTCGTTCGACGGTCACGTGCCGACTGCCGTCGAGGTAGATCTCGAAGCTGAAGTTGTCGTGGAACGTATTCGCGACGAACGTGTCGCCGTCCATTGCTGTCGCTCCCTCGCCGGCGTTGTTGTGCACGCCGTTGCTCATATACATGTTGTGGCCGGCCGCGCTCCTTCCACCGTCGTACTGGTTGATCGCCGATTCCCAACCGCCGGTCGCCGCACACGGATCGCTCGGTGTGTGGCAGTCGTTCGCCTGGACCGTGTGGTGGATGTCGTTGGCGATGTACGCGTTGTTCGTCGCCGGTGCTGACCAGTTGGTCGTCAGGAGGCCGCTCTCGCGGATGTTCGTGATCGTGTTGAAGAAGACGTGGTTATCGGATCCGCCGTTGACGAGTCCGCGGCCCGACGAGTTACGA
The DNA here is from genome assembly GCA_963837155.1 of uncultured Actinomycetes bacterium. Classification (GTDB taxonomy): domain Bacteria; phylum Actinomycetota; class Acidimicrobiia; order IMCC26256; family PALSA-610; genus DASQHW01. The sequence goes on from CAWIMB010000002.1 coordinate 1,970,722, forward strand.
ATTGTGAACGCGATGACGTCGACGTTGTTGGTGCCGCCTTCGATCGAGAACAGCGCGTCGGTACGGCCGATCGACAAGCCCGACCCGTCGACGATCGGCGTCTCACCGGGATAGGCGACGACCTTGAGACGAGCCGTGCGCGTGCCGGAGCGACGGAGCCTGACCTGCTCGTGGTAGACGCCTCCCCGCACGCAGACGACCGCACCGGGAGCGGCCGCGGCGGCCGCCTGGGAGATCGAGCCCGAGGTTGTGACGACCCTCGTGCATCCATTCGAGCGTGCCGTCTGGCGGTCGGCGAGCGCGACCTGGCCGCCGCCGACAACCAGAATCGCGGCGACGCCCCACACGAGAATTCTCCGCGGGAGCGTGCTCGGAAATTTGGGAAAAGCGCATGACGTCCCCCCGTCTTCGCAGCCTTCGCCATGGGGTTTCGGCATCCGGGCTACCCAGCTGGAGCGCGACGGACCGTCTGTCGACGAAGAGGTCACGAGCAGTGACTGCGCCGGTGACGCGGAGATGGGTGCGCTACGCGCGATCGGGGGACTTACGCGCCGCCGACCCGGGTGCCGGCGCCTTGCCAGTACTTCGCGCGCAACTCGCGCTTGAGCACTTTCCCGGCACCGGACTTGGGCAACGGCTCCTCGCGGACATCGATCTCTTTCGGGACCTTGTAGCCGGCGATCAGCTCGCGGCAATGCGCCACGAGCTCATCGGCTTCCACCGGGCTCCGCGGCACGACGACCGCGTGCACCGCCTCTCCCCATTTGGGGTCGGGCACACCGAAGACCGCCGCCTCGAGCACTGCGGGATGTCGGTACAGCGCGTCTTCCACTTCGGTGCTGTAGACGTTCTCGCCACCACTGACGATCATGTCCTTGGCGCGGTCAACGAGGAAGACGAAGCCTTCATCGTCCTGATAGCCAAGATCACCCGTTCGATACCACCCATCGATGAGCGCGGCCGCGGTCTCGTTCGGCTTGTTCCAGTAGCCGGCCATGACGTTCGGGCCCCGCACTGCGATCTCACCGACTTCTCCGGTGCGCACGCGTGTGCCGTCGGGGTTGATGACGGTGACCTCGACGCCAACCGCTGACTGACCGCACGACCGCACACGGTCCGTGTCGAGGACCCGTTCTTCGTGCGGCAGGAGCGTCGCGAGCGGCGACAGCTCAGTGGCGCCGTACACGTGGAGGAGCTCGGCGTCGGGGAAGGCGGCGTGGGCCCGGCGGAGCGTCTCGGCGGCGATCGGCGAACCCCCGTGACTGAGGAATCGCAGTGAGGAGACGTCGCGGGGTCGCGCGATCTGCTCTTCACTCATCGCAGCCAGCATCGTCGGCACGACGAGGGTCGCGGTGATCCCGTGGCCTTCGATCAGGTCGAGAGCACGCGCCGCGTCGAACGCGGGGAGGATCACGTGTTGGCCGGCGTTCCACACCGTGCAGAGCACGGCGACCGATCCCGCGGCGTGAAATAACGGCGCGATGATCAGCCATCGTGTCTCGCAGCTGAATGGCCAGCACATCGCGAAGTGGGTCGCGTTGGCGATGAGGTTGCGATGCGTCAGCATCACACCCTTCGACGCGCCGGTCGTCCCGCCCGTATAGAACAATCCGGCGAGGCTGTTTTCGTCGATGTCGTAGGAATGCGGCTCGGGGTCATTGCGCGCCAAGAGCGCTTCGTAGCCGTCCGCCATGTCGATGATGTGCGGAACGATGTCGCCGAGACCCTGGTCACCGATTGCCGTGAAGAGCACCTTGGTGGCCGAGTCCTCGAGCGCGTATCGCAGCTCAGTCGCGGTATGACGCGCGTTGAGGGGGACGATCACCATGCCGGCGCTCGGCACCGCTTGGTAGAGCTCGAGGTAGCGGTGGCAGTTCGGGCCGACGATTGCGACGCGGTCTCCGCGCCCGACACCCAAGCCATGCAGACCGGCCACGAGCCGGCGGCAGCGGTCGGCGGTCTCGGCGTAGGTGAGTTGCACGTCCCCGCACGTGACGGCGACCCGTGTCGCCCCGACCTGAAGGGCCCGCTCGAGTGGGCTTGCCAGTGTGGTCATCGCCGCCACCTCCCCGCGAGCGACAACCTACTGCTCCTTGACACCCGGCCCACCGGCGCGATTCGATCGGCGCGTCGCCGGGCCACCGAGCGAGCAGGGGGGAACGCAGTGACGCGGAAGCTCGTGCGAATCGCGGGGGTGCTCGGAGTCACCACACTCCTCGCCACTGGTTGCGGCGACGACAAGAAAGACACCTCGAGCCCGGGCACGACGAAGCCGGCAACAGGCGGCACGTCGCACGTCGGCCAGGTGAAGTCCTCCGAGGTGGATCGGACGAGTCGCTTCTCCAAGGTGGACACGTTCTGCGAACCCACGACCGAGAAACCGGCGGAGGCGCCGCGGGCAACCGACGACGGCATCACCGCGGATTCGGTCGCGATCACCCACATCCGCGTCACGCTCGAAGATCTCGAGGACATCGGCTTCGCGATCCCGATCGGCAACCCCAAAGATCAAGCCGAGAAGTTCGTCGGGCTGATCAATGATCGTTGCGGCGGCATCAACGGGCGCAAGCTGAAGCTCAGCTTGGTCGAGGCGCCTCCGCTCGCGCCCGCCGGACAAGATCCGGCCGCAGTCGCGCAGGCCGCGTGTATTCAGGCGACCGAAGACAACAAAGCGGTGTTCGCGTTCTCAGGCAGTGGATGGGGAGGCCAGGGCGGTGCGTCGTGCGTCACGAGTGCGCACAAGACGATCTACCTCACGACGTACAACATCTCCCAGGAAGACCTCGACGGCGCCGAGAACCGTTTGTACTCGCTCGGCCTGTCGTCACCTCAGAGCCTCGAGTACCTCGCGCGCGTCCTCGACAAGGACGGCGTGCTCGACGGCAAGACGATCGGCGTCGCAATGCCGGATTCGCCGGGCGATCCCGACATTGTCCAGCAGGGCTTGCTGGACACACTCGACGAGCTCGGCCACAAGCCCAAGGTGGTCAGCACGATCGGCTGCATGGGTGGGAACTCGTGCACGACGGGTCTCGCGGAATCTGTGCAACAAATGATTGCCGACGGCGTCGACGTGCTGTTCCCTCTGCTGAACGTCATCAGCCTGCCGGCCTATCTCCAGGAGATGGTCACGCAGGGCGTGAAGCCCGGAGAGATCCAGATGTACAACTCCGGCTACAACGCCCAGTCGGGCGACCTGGTGTCGAGCAAGGTGATCCAGTTCGGCGGCGCCAAGGCGGGCGCGCTGTACAACGGCACCGAGATCGTTGCCTCTGGGCAGACGGGCGCGTTCCGCATCCCCGGCTACAAGCCGAGCGAGTTCTCAGAGATGTGCAACCGTGAGTATCAGGAGGCCGGCGGCCCCAAGTACAGCGCGGTAGACCCGGACACGAACTCCGCCTACGGCGCGACGGTCGGCATGTGTGCGTTCGTTCGCATCATGGCGCGCGCCCTGGAGGCAGCGGGGCCGAATCCGACGCGCGCGGCAAATTGCATCGGCGGTCGAGGGTCTCGGTGGTCTCGACTTGGGTGGCACCGCCGGGAGCTTCGGGCCCGGCAAGTACACCGCACCCGACCAGCTCGCCAAGATGACGTTCCACTATCCATGCGACAAGGACAAGATTCCGTTCGAGCACAACATGTGCATCATTCCGGATGGGGACGTGTTCGCGATTCCGGCCGGCTGAGCCGTCCGTCGCCCTGATGTCCAGCACCGAGCACGGCGAGCAGGATCCCGCCGTCCTCGCCGCCGCGGTGCTGACCGAGGAGGCGAAGCGCCAGGCGACGCAGGCCGAGCGATCGGCGGTCACAGTGCTCCCCGACGACCTGCTGCCCGGCGTCGGCGTCGATCCGATGCCGATACGCGAAACGTTGCGCGCCGGTGGCACGGCGATGGTCCTCGTGCTCGCGCTGATCACGATCGCCGAACAGTTCGAGCGGGCCGCAGGGGGAGTGCTGGCGCCCGACATCCAGGAATCGCTGCACCTCAGCGACACGACGCTCATCGGAATCAGCGCGTTCGGCGGCGTTGCACTCGTGCTCGGTGCGGTGCCGCTCGCCTGGCTCGCCGATCGCGTGTCACGCGTTCGCATCGTCTGGATCGCGACCATTGGTTGGGGGGTGGCGACGCTGCTCGCCGCCCTCGTGGTGAACCCGTTCCAACTCTTCTGCGCCCGCATCGGGGTCGGGTTCGGCCAGGCGTACTCCGTGCCGGTGTTCGCGTCGCTGTTGACCGACACGTATCCCGTGCAGGGCCGAGCGCGCGTGTACGCGATGTATTGGTTCTCGCAGCCCGTGGGACTGCTGATCGGGCCGTTCCTCGCCGGCGCGATCGCTGATACCGCCGGCGGCGTTGACGGCTGGCGTTGGTCGTACATCGTGCTCGGGTCGATACCGCTCTTGCTCGCGATCGTCGCGTTCGTGTCGCTGCGGGAACCGGCGCGCGGCCGGTATGAACAGGAGCTCGTGCTCGGCGAGGTACTCGCACCGGTCACGACCCGCACCGAGCTTCCCGTCTCGATGTCGACTGCCTACAAACGCATGAAGAAGATCAAGACGTTCTACTTCATCTGCGTCGGGATCGGGGTTCTCGGATTCGCGCTCGTCGCCGTTCCGGTGCAGTTGGGGCTCCTGCTCAAGGACAGCTACGGCTATGGCGCGTACCAGCGGGGATGGATGCTCTCGTTGACTTCGCTCGCGTCGTTGATCGCGATCCCTGTCGCCGGCGTTGCGTACGACCGTCTCTTTCGCCGCGATCCGGTGCGTGTCGTGCGGCTCGCCGGCTCGTTCATCGTCGCGTACGGCCTCTTGCTGTTTGTTGCGATGCGGATGACGCAACCGGCCGCGCTCTTGGGCTTCGTTGCGCTCGCCTCCGCATGTACGAGCGCCGCGTTCGTCAGCGTCGGGCCCATCGTCGGTGCCGTCGCGCCGTACCGGATGCGCACGCAGGCGTTTGCGCTCGTGCCCGTGTTCATCTTTCTCATGGGTGGGTTCTTCGGCGGCATTCTCGCGGGCGCACTCTCGGACGCGCACGGCGAGCGGACCGCATTGACGATCGTCGGCCCGATTGCCGGAACCGTCGGCGGCGCGCTGTTCGTCTACGGGTCACGCTTCCTCAAGCGGGACATCTCCTTGGCGGTCGAGGAGCTGCTCGAGGAGAAGTCCGAGCTGGAACGCATGAGCGCGCGGCCCGATGACATCCCCGTGCTGCAGGTCCACAACCTCGACTTCAGCTATGGGCCGGTGCAGGTGCTGTTCGATGTCGGCTTCGAAGTGCCCCGCGGCGAAGTGCTGGCGTTGTTGGGCACGAACGGCGCCGGGAAGTCGACGTTGCTCCGTGCGATCAGCGGGCTCGGGATTCCCGACCGGGGCGTCGTGCGCCTCAACGGTCGCACGCTCACGTACGTCGACGCCGAAATCCGGTTCCGGAACGGGATTGTGTTGTTGCGCGGCGGCGCCGGGACCTTCGGCGAGCTCAGTGTGGTCGAGAACCTGCACACATCCCTGCTGACGACGAGACTGCCGCGGGCCGATCGCCACGAGCGCATCGAGCGGGTGTTCGAGATGTTCCCGACGCTCGCCGGCCGGAGGGGCGTTGCCGCGAACGAGCTGTCCGGTGGCCAGCAGCAGATGCTCGCGCTCTCCATGGCGCTCGTGCACGAGCCCGAGATCCTCCTCATCGATGAGCTCTCGCTCGGCCTCGCGCCACTTGTCGTCGAAGACCTGCTCGGCGTCGTCCAGAACCTCAAGACGCGCGGGCAGACGATGATCGTCGTCGAGCAATCGTTGAACGTCGCGCTCGCGTTCGCGGACCGCGCGTTGTTCATGGAGAAGGGCCGGATCCGCTTCGAGGGCCCGGCGCACGAGCTCGCCGAGCGCGACGACCTCGTGCGCGCCGTCTTCCTCGGCGGCGAGGAAGGCTGAGGGTGCTCGGCGTCGAGATCACGCAGCAAGCGCTGTTCTACGGTGTCGTGTACGGCCTGATCTACGCGGTGTTCGCCGCGGGCTTCGTCCTCGTCTACCGGTGCACCGGCATCTTGAACTTCGCCCAGGGCGAGATCGGTGCGTTCGGCGTCGCTCTGTTCGCGCTGTTCCACGTGCAGTACGGCGTGCCGTACTGGCTCGCGTTCGCGTTCGCGGTCGTCGCGACGTCACTCATCGGCATGACCATCGAGTTGACGGTTGTCCGGCGGCTCTTCGACAGCCCGCGACTCGTGTTGCTGATCGCGACGGTCGGCGTCGCCCAGCTGTTGCTCTTCCTCCGCTTGAGCCTGCCCAAGATCAGCGCGGGTGGCGGCTTCCCGCTCCCGTTCACCGGACGCTTCCGACCGAACGGCTCGCTCGTCGTCCTGCCGCGCGAGATCCTCGTGCTGATCGTGGCGCCGATCGTGATCATGGCGCTCGCGGTGTTCATGACCCGCACCTCGTTCGGGCTGGCCGTGCGCGCGTCAGCATCCAACGCGGACACCGCTCGGGTCTACGGCATCAGCGTGCGGCGTACGTCCACGATCGTGTGGACGATCGCGGCGGCCTTCGCCGCGATCACGGCCATTCTCGTCGCCCCGTTGCAAGGCATCACACCGGGCAACATCGTTGCCGCCGGCGCGGTCGCGCTCGGACCGTCGCTGCTGTTGCGGGCGCTCGTCGTTGCCCTCATCGCCCGGATGCGATCGCTGCCGATGACGATTGTCGGCGGCATCGCGGTCGGCGTCTTCGAGCGCATCGTGCTCGCCAACGTCGACCCGCGTGAGCAGTCGATCGTCGACCTGTACCTGTTCATCGCCGCCCTCGTCCTCGTCATGTTCGTCGTCCGGAACGCTCGCGACGACACCGGCTGGTCGCTCTCCGCACAAGTGAAGCCGATTCCCGAGCGCCTGCGATCATTGTGGTACGTCCGGCGACTTCCGACGATCGGCTTCGCGCTGCTGTTCGGGTTCCTCGCCGTCGTCCCACTGTTCCTCTCCCGGCGTTCGCAGGAATTCCTGTGGACCGACATCGTCATCTACGCGCTGATCGCCCTCTCGATCACGCCGCTCGCGGGATGGGCCGGGCAGCTTTCACTCGGGCAGTTCGCGTTCGTGGGGCTGGGCGCGCTGACGATGGTCATGCTGCGGGCGGGCCTCGACATCCCGGTGCCGTTCAACCTGTGGGACATGCACCTTCAGATGGCGTGGCTCCCCGCGGTTGTGTGCTCGACGCTCGTCGGGATCGTCGCGGCACTCGTGATCGGTATCCCCGCGTTACGTGCGCGGTCTGTTCCTGGCGGTGATCACGCTCGCATTCGCCGTAATGTGCTCGAACTGGCTGTTCCGCCAATCGACATGGACCGGTTCGCAATACGGCACGCAGACCCCTCGCATCGACCCTCCGAAAATCGGGAGCGTCGACTTCACCAACCGGCGCAGCATGTATTACCTGTGCCTCGTCGTGCTGATTGTGGTGACACTCATCGTCGCCCGCCTGCGTCGCACCGGCATCGGCCGATCGATGATCGCGGTGCGAGACAACGAGGACCTCGCGGCCGCGTCGACGGTTGCGCCGAGTCGCATCAAGGTCATGTCGTTTGGCGTCTCGGGTGGCATCGCCGCGCTCGCCGGAACGCTGCTCATGACGGTCCGCGAACAAGTCACGCCGACGCAAGCGTTCATACCGGAAGAGTCGCTGCAGGTCGTCGCGACCGCAGTGATCGGCGGGCTGGGGTCGATCGTCGGCCCCGTGCTCGGCGCATTGTTCGTGCGCGGCCTTCCGGTCGTCTTCAGCGACACCGCCCAGGTGCGGCTGTTCACCAGCAGCATCGGGCTGCTGATCCTGCTGATGTACTTCCCCGGAGGTTTGCTGCAGATTGTGTTCAAGGTGCGCGACGGCGTGCTGCTGTGGGCGGAACGGCGAGTGGGCGGGGGCGCGACCGCGCCGGCTGTTCCCGCGATCGCGAAGCGCGTGCCGACACGAGAGACGCGCGAGCTCGCGGAGCCCGAGACAGCCCCGTGGCTCGTCGCGCGCGAGGTCACGGTGCAGTTCGGCGGGAACCGGGCGGTCGATCATGTGAGTCTCGAAGTGCACAAGGGCGAGCTCGTCGGACTGATCGGCACGAACGGCGCGGGAAAGTCGACGCTGATGAATGCGATAGGCGGCTTTGTTCCCTCCAAGGGCACCGTCGAAGTGCTCGGCCGCGATGTGAGCTCGATGCCTGCGTATCGACGTCATCGGCTCGGGTTGGGCCGCGGGTTCCAGTCCGCGCGCTTGTACCCGACGATGACCGTGCGCGAGACGGTCATGGTCGCGCTCGAAGCGCGCGAACGCTCGTGGCTGTTGCCATCGATGACCGGGCTGCCACCTTCGCCCGCCGCGGAGCGCCGCAAACGCATCGAAGCCGAAGAGCTCATCGCATTTCTCGGCCTCGGGCGCTACGCCGACGAGTTCGTGTCGAACCTCTCCACGGGAACGCGCCGTATCGTCGAGCTCGGCACGCTGCTCGCGGTGGATGCGCGTGTGCTGCTGCTCGACGAGCCGACCGGTGGGGTTGCCCAGCGCGAGACCGAGGCGTTCGGACCGCTCATCGTGCGCGTGCAGCGGGAACTCGGCGCGGCGATGCTTGTCATCGAGCACGACATGCCATTGATCATGTCGATCTCGGATCGCGTGTACTGCCTCGAGGCGGGCTGTGTGATCGCGGAGGGCTCACCGCGAGCCGTGCGCGAAGACACACGCGTGATCGCCTCGTACTTGGGTACCAGCGAGCGGGCGATCCAGCGTTCGGGAGCCCAGCCGTCGGCGAGGCCTTCGTGACCTCCACCCGCAAGCTCGGACGCTTCCGCCACGTCGAGGGTCGAGCACAGTTCGACACGGCCTACGACAAGGCCTTGGCGTGCTGGCCGGCGCCGCCACTACCGATTGAGCTGCCGACGAGCTTCGGCACGACGCGCGTCAATGCGTGCGGCGCGTCGACCGGCACACCCATCGTGTTGCTGCACAGCATGTTCATGTCATCGGCGTCATGGCTGCCGAACGTCGCGGCGCTCGGTGAGCGGCACCCGATATTTGCGGTCGACACGATCTGCGACGCGGGGCAGAGCGACCAGGAGCGCGTCATCGGCGGAGGGCTGGAGCTTTCCTCCTGGCTCGACGACGTGCTCGTCGGGCTGGACCTGGATCGCGTCGCACGCGTCCTCGGCAACGGCAAGCTGCCGCCCGAGCCACTCTACGAGCTGATGGGCAGCGCGTTCCGAGACTTCAAAGTGGTGCAACCGTTTCCCAAGCGTCTCGGTGACGACGAGCTCCGCGCGATCGAGACGCCCGTGCTGCTGCTCTTCGGCGAACACACGCCCATGTGCGATCCTCAACGCGCGGTGGAAAGGGCGCGGCTCCTCATGCCTCACGTACAGGCCGAAGTCGTGCCCGGCACCTCGCATGTGCCGCCGATCGACGATCCGCCGTGGGTCAACCGAAGAATTCTCGAGTTCATCAACGGCATCGACACGAACGACGAGATCGCCCAAGATTGACGCGTCGGTTGATGAAGGAGGCTGTCATGAGCGAGTGGAACTTCATGGACTTCGCGAGCAAGAGCAATCTCCTGCGTACTGTTCGCGAGCAGTCGGACGACATGCTGGCTCTCGCGTCGGCACCCGATGCATGGCAGGCCCCGACGGCGTCGGGTCACTGGCAGGTGCGCGACATCATCGGCCACCTCGTTGACACGACCGAGGGCTACTTCAGTGGCTTCGACATCGCACGCAATGGCGCCGCGGCGCCCGAGGCGCTCGGCGTGCGCGGCATGGATCGTCACGCCGACGAAGGTGCGCTCGCGTTCCGCGACACGCCACAGGACGAGTTGCTCGCGCGGCTCGACAAGGACCGGGCGGAGATGATGGCGATCATGGAAGGACTCGACGCCGACTCGTGGGGCGGGATGATCGTTCCCCACAAGTACATGGGGCCGCTTCCCGCGTTCTTCTATCCCGTTGCCCAGCTCGTCGACTACACGGTCCACACGTGGGACATTCGTCAAGGCACCGGGCGTTCGCATGCGATGGACGGCGACGCCGCCGACCTGCTCGTGCCGTTCTGCTTCATCGTGTGGCAGTCGACCGCCGACTGCGCCGGCACGCAGCCGTTCTCGCTCGGTGTGCGGTTGACCGGAAAGAACGGCGGCGAGACGCGCGTTTCGGTAACGCCCGATGGCATCGCGTTCGAGCCGGGTGACCTGGGCGATCTGCCGCTCGTGCTCGAGTTCGATGCCGCCGGCTTCGTGCTCACCGCGATGGGACGCATCAACGGAGGAACGGCACGCGGCGATACGAATCTTGCCGAGCGCTTCTGCAACCTGTTCTTCCGCATCTGACTCATATGCCGGTCAGCAACGACCCGCCGCTCAGACAGAACTCGTTGCCTTCGACATCGCGGAGGATCACGTTGCGATAGACCGCCGCGATCTCGGGTGGGAACTCTTCCTCCCACGCGATCGACGCACCGAGGGCCTGCAGGCGAACCAACTCGGCGTCGAGTTGGTCGAGCGTGCCCGCGGCGCATCCGAGGTGGAGCCGGTTCTTCGCCACCTTGCCTTCCGGGACGCGGACGAACTCCATATAGATGCCTCCCGACGGAGGTCCGGCGATCGCGCCGGAACCGTCGGGATGCGCCGCGACGCCTCCCCAGCCGAGCGCGGCGCTCCAGAACTCGGCCACGGACGCAGGATTCGCACAGTCGACGGTGACGCAGATGATCTCCATCGCGCGCGACCGTATCCGGAGCTACCGTTCGCGCCGTGCGGTTCGAGAACACCGGCGAGCTGAAGGGTGCCGAGTTCGTCAACGTGGATCTGTCGGACACGCGCTTCCAGAACGTGAACCTCTCGGGCGTGAAGGCGATGGAGGCGATGCTCGTCGGCGCCCGGTTCTCTGGGCTGATCACCGGGTTGGTGATCAACGACATCGAGGTCGCCCCGCTGATCCGCGCCGAGATGGACCGCCGCTATCCCGAGCGAACCAAGCTGATTCCCGGTGACGCCGCGGGTGTGCGCGACGCCTGGTCGGTGGTCGAAGGCCTGTGGGCCACGACGAAGAAGCGGGCCGGCGGCCTGCCCGAGCAGCTCCTCCACGAACGTGTCGATGGTGAGTGGTCGTTCCTCGAAACGGTTCGGCACCTCATCATGGTGACCGACGGTTGGATCAGCGGCACCGTGCTCGGTCGCACCGGCCACTTCCACCCGTTCGGCGTGTTGCCGAGCTTCATCACCGACCCAGAGTCGTTCGGCATCGACGTGACGGCGGATCCTTCGTTCGACGAGGTCGTGGCCGCGCGCGAGGAGCGCATGGCGGTGGTGCGCGAGCTGGTTGGCGATCTCACCGATGAGGGTCTCGGGCGGCAATGTGGCGAGCACACGGTGCTGAGGTGCCTCTGGACGCTGTTCGACGAGGAGTGGCATCACAACTGGTTCGCCAACCGCGACCTCGACGTGCTGGTCGCTCGCTGAACACCTCGTTGGATCCGACGCTCGTCCTCGTGACTGGTGCGTCGCCCGGCCTCGGGAAGTCGTCGCTCGCGGCCGCCCTTGTTGCGGCGCTGCGGACAAGCGGCCTCCACGCCGAACTCTTCCGCGAAGAAGACATCCGCAGCGATCACGCGTTCGCAGCGCTTATGCGGGAGTTCGAGTCGACCGGTGCGGTGCAACTCGACTCGCTGCTCGCCGCTGCCAAGATCTACCTCGACTCCGTGCGCACGCTCGACCTCGACGTGCTCGTGCTCGACGCCTTGTTTCCCTACCTCCCTTCGCTCTTGGCGTGGGGTTATCGCGACGCCGACATCGCGATGTTCTTTGCGCGTCTCACGACCGTGTTCGTCGGCTTCGACGTCGTCGAGCTCCACCTCTCCGGTGAGGTATCGAATGCCCTGACTCGAGCCGCGCAACGAGAGGGAGGAGATTGGCTCGACGGCCACCTGGCGAGAGCCACGCAGTTCCGAAGCCCACGACCGATCTCGACGATCGTTGATCTCGTCGCTTACTACGAGGGGTGCGCCGAACGCAGCCGGACGTTGCTTGCCGCCGCGCCTTGGCGGGTCGAGTTCCTCGATGCGGGCCGTGGTGAGGAAGCGGTCTTGGCTTCCGCGCGCGCCGCGAGTGCGCCCATTGGTCCATAACGGCCCGCCGCGGCGAAGATTGTGTGATGGCGGTTTCTTCGGCGATCCCGAGAGAGGTACAGGTCGACGGTCAGGTCGCGGTGTGGGAGTACGGCGACCCGGACGGCAAGCCGGTGTTCGTGTTCCACGGCACGCCCGCGTGCGGCGCCGGGTTCGACTGGGCGGACGACGTGGCTCGCGCCCGCGGATTGCGATTGCTTGCGCCCGACCGCCCTGGTGTCGGACGCTCGACCCCCCGAAGTTCGGGCTGGACCGTTGGCGAGTACCCGGCGATGGTCGCCGCGCTCGCCGACGCGCTCGCCATCGACCGGTTCGCCGTGTTGGGTTACTCCGGCGGCGGCCCGTACGCGGCGGCGTGCGCAGCCGCGCTCGGCGAACGGATCACCGCCGCCGCCGTCGTCGCCGGCATGGGCCAGGTCGGCGAATGGGCCTCCTTCGAAGAATTCGAAAAGACGGATCGTCAGCTGCTCGACCTCGCGGTGCGCCACCCGGCCGTCGCGCGCATAGCCCTGGGATTCTCGGGCAGGGTGGCGCGTTGGGCCCCGAACATCGCGATGAAGAGCTTCGAGAGACAGCTCGGGCCGAGCGACCGCGCGGTCCTCGCACAACTCGGCGAGCCGCGCGAAGCAATGGTGTTGTTCACCAAAGCCTTCGAGCGCGGCGCGCGCGGTGTCGTCGACGACTATGTGGCACTCGCACAACCGTGGGGCGTCGACCTGAACACGACGTGCGCGCCAGTGTGGATCTTTCACGGCGACGCGGATTCGATGGTCCCGATCGCGCACAGCGAGGGCCTCGCAACGCGCGTTCCCGGCGCAACGCTTGTGGTATGGCCCGGCGAGGGCCACCTTGGGCCGATCACGCACGCAGGCGAGATCTTGGACGTCTTGGCCTGAACGCTCACCCCGCGCCGCATGTGCCCCAATGGCCGACGAACTGAGCGTGCCGAAAGCCCCGAAACGGGTTGAGGAATTCTAAACCTGGGAAATGGCAATCGTCGCCAGGGCGCTCCCTTGACAGTCGTCGCGGCGGCTGACGAGAATTGCCTCATACTCTCGGACGGGAGAGGCTGGGCTTTGTCCTGCAAGAAACAGGATTCGTATTCGCGTGGGGCAGCGATGCCGAGCGGTCCTGAACAGTTCACATCATTCGCGCGTTCGAGCCCCATGTGCTCCGTTGCCATCGCGCTCCGTTGGAGGAGACAGGGATGAACACGCCTGAGACGCCGGAATCGTCCGCCGCGGACACTGGAGAAGCCAACAACGGCGGTGGAAGGCGTCATCTTCGGCTGCGCCACGGGCGCGGCGAGAAAACTGCTGCCGCCGCGCCGGCGGAGCCCGCGGCGAAGCCCGCCCCCGGCGAACGGAGAAAGTACGTTCGCATGACCGACGCGCCACCGCCGCGCGAAGGACCACCGACCGCGATCGAGGCCGCGGAGCGGGAGCTGGCGCGGCGCAAGGAGGAACTGCTGCACGCCTTGCGCGCCGCCCAGGGCGCGGAGGCAACCGCCGAGCAGGTGCGTGCCGACGCGGCCGCGGCAGCCGAGGAAGCGCAACGAGTCGCCGACCAAGAGGCCGCCGTACGCAAGAAGTTGCAAGAGGATGCCGCCGCCGGGAGCGAGGCTGCACGCGCGCGTCGCCAGAGTGAGGTGGAGGACGCCGAGCGTCGTGCCCTCGAGTTCGAGCGTGCGGAGGCAGATCGAAAGGAAGGGCGCGCGCGGCGATATCAGAGCGATGTCGCGGCAGCCGCCGAGGCGCGCGCCGAACGCGAAGGTGAAGCGCACGCGCGTTCGGAGGCGGCGCGACTCGCGGCCGAGCGGGCCATCGCTGCGGCCAAGGCCGCCGAGGAGCGTCTCGTCGAGATCCTCAGCGAGTCCGAGGTCGCTGAAGCCGAGGCAGTTGCCGCCGCCGAGGAGCGTGCCCGAGCCGATGTCGAGGCTGCGAAAGCGCGCCGCGCGGAGTACGAGCAGCGTCGCGCTTCACGCACGGCGGCCTTCGATCAAGCCGAAGCCGAAGCGGAAGCCGCGCGGGCGCTTGCGGAAGACCAAGCCCGGGTGGAGGCCGCCGAGCGACGGGCCGCCGCGGAGGCGCGCGCCCGAGAACTCGCAGAACGAATCGCCGAGGCCGAACGCCGCAAGTCCGAGACCGCGACGACGGCCGAATCGTTCGAGGCGGCGGTGCTGCAGGCCGAGGAGTTTCTGGAATCTGCCCGAACCGCCGAGGCGCGGCTCGAAGAAACACGCCGTGCGGAGCAGGCCGCGCGCGCAGGGGCGCAGGAAGCGGAGGCCAAGGCGGCAGCCGCGCGGGCTCAGGCCGAGCAGGCCGACTCGCTCGCCCGAGAAGCCGAGCAGCGCGCCTCTGAACTGTTGCGCATCGCCAACGAACGCGCCGCCGAGGCGCGCGACGCGCAGCTGGTCGCGGCATCCGTCCAGGCTGCCCAGCCCACGCCCGAGCCGAGCGAGCCCGAAGCGTCGGCGGAGCCAACCGAGACTGCCGAGGCATCCGGATCACCGGAGGCATCCGAGTCGCCTGAGTCGCCGGAGGCGACGCTCGTCATCGACCTCACTCGCGAGGAGGGCGAACACGGCGACGCGCACGTGGAGCCGGGGACCGAGACAACCTCACCCCGGCCGACGGCCGGCGACGGCTAACTTGCCATTCGCAATCCTGCGGCCCGCGCAATTCGACTGACGCCGGAGATGACCGTGTGAGGTCTGACTGGGTCCGTCGGGAGAGTCTCGTCATCGCGGCCACACTGTTCGTGCTCGCGATCATCGTGTTCTTCTCCGGACTGGGGACGAAGTACCGAGCCGAGACCTCGTTCACCGTCCCGGCACCCTTTGCCGCGCCGGACGTGATGAATGAGATCAGGCTCGCGGACGTCCACGCGCGCCTGAGCGGTGCGGAGGTGGTCGAGGCAAATGCAACCTCGACCAGTCGGGCGGCGGCGCACGATCGCGTCGCGGTGACGGTGTCCCGCGCGATCGACAAGCTCAGCAATGATGTGGTCGCGGCGGCTCGGAGCCGCGCCGAAGCTGCGCAAGCCAAGGCGAAGAAAGCCGACACCGACACCGCGGAGCTTCAGGCGAGGACCGCGCTCGCCGATCCCGAGCGCACGTACCGCAAAAAGGTCGCAACGCTGGCCCGTCTGCAGCGAGAACGCGACGCGGCAGCGGCGCAGGGCAAACCCGTCGCAGCGCTCGACCAGGACATCGCGAAGACGCAAACAGAAAAGTTCGACCTCCAATTTTTGGTGGACCGCCTCGCCCAGCTCGCGCAAGATCGCACCGCCGCCAACCGTGAACTCGCGTCCGCGACCGTCGCCGCGAATCATGCACGCGCCGCTTCCGACTCGGTGAAAGGCGAGCTCCGCGTCGTCGAGCACGAGTTCGGCGGATGGCAGGGCGTGGCGATCGCGCTCGGTGTGCTCGCGGTGGTGATCGCGGGGATCGCGTTCGTGTCGGGACGCGGCCGCCGGCGTCGCCCGCGTCAGCCGAACCTCCAGATCGAGCTCCCGGCGCGCGAAGCACGGGAAGCAAAGGAAGCTCAGGAAGTGCCGGAGGTTCACGAAGCGCAGGAAGTCCAGGAAGTCCAGGAAGTCCAGGAAGTCCAACAAGCTCGTGAAGTGCACGACACGTTGCCCGCGCACGTCGATCAGCCGGTTCAGACGGTCGACCCTGCGTCGTCGATGTCGGAAGAAGACGCACTGCTTGTTGAACAGGCGCTCATCCGTGCCCGGGCTCGCCGAATGGCGGCAGCCGCGGAGCCTCCCGTCGATGTGTCCGCTGACGACATCGAGGTCGTGGTCGAGGAGCCAGTTGAGCCGCGTCAACAAGATGCCGAGCACCCCCTCGGCGACGCCTCCGGGCCCGCACCCCGGTAGACCACAGGAAATGGGCAATCTCCCCGATGCTTCGTCGCGGCGGGAATGTCATCCTGTTGGCGTTCGCACTGCGTAGGAGGCAGACATGGCCCACAACCGATACGACGCGATTGTCGTGGGCGCGCGGTGCGCCGGCTCTCCGACCGCGATGCTTCTCGCGTGGAAGGGTCACAAGGTTCTCGTCGTCGATCGGGCCTCGTTCCCGAGTGACACGTTGTCGACGCACATCTTGCACCCGCCGGGAGTGTCGGCAATGAAGCGATGGGGTGTGCTCGACCGGTTGGTGGCCACGAAGTGCCCGCCGATCGACACGTACTCGTTCGACTTCGGCTTCTTCACGCTCGCGGGCTCGCCGGGCACCGATGACGCACCCGTTGCGTACTGTCCCCGGCGCACGGTGCTCGACAAGCTGTTGGTCGACGCGGCGTCGGAGGCGGGCGCCGAGGTGCGCGAAGAGTTCACCGTCGAGGACGTCGTGACCGAGGACCGGCGCGTCACTGGTATTCGCGGGCACG
Source organism: uncultured Actinomycetes bacterium (assembly GCA_963837155.1). Classification (GTDB taxonomy): domain Bacteria; phylum Actinomycetota; class Acidimicrobiia; order IMCC26256; family PALSA-610; genus DASQHW01. The sequence continues at coordinate 1,987,254 of CAWIMB010000002.1, forward strand.
GGAAGGACGGCCAGACGGTCACCGAGCACGCGAGTGTGGTCATCGGTGCCGACGGCCGGTACTCACGCATCGCCGAAGCCGTCCGCCCCGAACAGTACAACGAGAAGCCACCAGTGCTCTGCGGTTACTACTCGTACTGGAGTGGTTTGCCGATCGAGGGCCGATTCGAGGTGTACGTCAGAGAGCAACGGGGTTGGGCGGCCGCGCCGACACACGACGACCTCACGCTGGTCGTCGCCGGGTGGCCGATCGCCGAATACGAGGCGAACAAGAGCGACGTCGAGGGCAACTACCTCAAGATGTTCGAGCAGGCTCCGGAATGGGCCGAGCGAATGCGGGGCGCCAAGCGCGAAGCACGATTCGCGGGCACGTCAGTGCCGAACTACTTCCGCAAGCCGTTCGGTCCCGGCTGGGCGCTGGTGGGGGACGCGGGCTACAACAAGGACTTCATCACGGCCCAGGGCATCACGGACGCATTCCGTGACGCCGAATTGTGCGCCGACGCAGTGGACGCGTCGCTCTCCGGCGCACGCTCCTTCGATGACGCGATGGGGGAGTATCAACGCACCCGCGACGAGCACGTGTTGCCGATGTACGAGTTCACCTACATGCTCGCGACCCTCGAGCCGCCCCCGCCCGAGCTCCAGCAGTTGCTCGCGGCCGTCCACGGCAACCAGGAAGCGATGGACGGGTTCGCGCGGGTCAATGCGGGCGTGACATCACCGGCCGAGTTCTTCTCCGAAGAGAACGTGGGACGCATCTTGGCGACGGCCGGCTGATCGTTTGACCGAGGCCGGCCCGGGATAAGCAGTTACACACAGCAGGGTGTTCCGACCGCGCCCCCCGGCGGGGGTACACTGACAGGCAGACCGGTTCGTTGACCTCTCCTGGGGTCGCAACGGCCGGGCGTACCGCACACCGGGTGACGCAATCCGGTGCTTCTTCGAGGGCACGGCCGTGTCCTCCGTCGTAATCGAGCGGAGCGCTTGATCGAAACGATGCGCAGTATCGAAGTCCGGCGGTGGCCGGCGACCAATGACGGCGTGGGCCGATGACCTCCTACGCCGGCGTCGAAAATCTGAGCCCGTGGCAGTTCGACATGTATGTCGACGCGGAGGCCGACGGCGTCGCCACCCCCGAGCAGCTCGAGGTTCTCGAAGCCAATCAGGGCGCGTGGCGCGCATCGTTGCTCGCCATGCTGCGCGATGCCGAAGAACACGTCGCGAGCGCTCGCTCGCTGCCCGGCGAGGAGCGCGATCAAGTCGTCGCCGACCTCGAGTCGGAGCACCGGCGGCTCTCAGCCGCGTTCTCCCGCTTCCGGCCTGAACCGGAGCGACGCCCGCGCGCCCAAAGCGACGCTCAGCAACCGACCACGCCCGGAACGACGCAACTCCAGGTGTCGTGGGAACCGGGAAGGGTTGTCGCGTGGGCGGGTGGTCCGCGTGCGCCCGTCGGCGACGCGGATCAGGTCATGGCGATGCTCGCCGCCGCGGGCGCGCCCGAGACAGGTTGGACCAAGCACGCGGCGGTGCCGTTGTCGGGTGGCGTGGACGCCGACGCGTTCGCGATTCCGGTGGGCGATGTTCTCGGATGGCTGGTGGCCGCGGGCGCCGATCAAGTTGGTGATGACATCGGCGCGAGCGTGCGTTGGTTGGGCCGCGTCGCGATCTGGGCAGTCGAGCTCACCGCACAAGGCGCGATGGTCCCGCAACTGCGAAAGCGGACGCGGCGAAGCGCGAGCGCGCGCGACTCCAACGGTTCATACTCCGTTCGTTGGACGCCGGCGCTTGTCGATGCCGCCCGGCTCGACCGCACCGCGCAACAGATGCCGGGAAGCATGCGCGCGCTCGACCGCAAGGTCGATGCACGCGCGCTCATCCGCTCAGCCCTCACCGGCATGGTGGACGCGATCTGTCGCGACAGCGCCCGCCGGCTCGAGGTCCCCGCGCCTCCACCGCGAGTTCGCACCGCCCACGACGTCGCCGAGGCGTTTCTCGCGCGCCTCGACGGCAGTGCCTTTGATGCTCCGGTCGCGATTGGCGGCGAGATCGTGGCGCGCGTCGAGCGCTGGGCGCGCCCCGTCACGGGAACGCACAAGCGACTGATCGTGCAGCTCGACCCGCCGGACGACGGCGGCGCCTGGCGCCTTTCGGTGTTCGCACCGGGCCAACGGAACAAGCCGATTCCTATCGAGCAGGCGATCGTCACCGCCGGCCCCGACCGCCAGCTCTTCGAGGACGAGATCACGCGCTTGGAGCGCATGTTGCCCGCGTTGCAGCGGCCGGGTGGGACGCGGCGCGGTGAGGTGATACTGAGCGTGGACGAAGCGTGGGAGCTGATGGCGCGGACCGGCCCGCGCCTGTTGTCGGCCGGGTTCGACGTGCGGGTCCCCGCGCTGTCCCGGCGACGGAGCACGCCATCACTTCGCGTCTTCGTCGAAGCGTCGGAATCTCAGGTTGGTGCGAATCAACTCGCGAACGTCCGATGGTCGGCGGTGTTCGACGACGTCGAGCTCACCGCCGCCGACATCGCGCGCTTGGCGAAAGAGGCGCGGCCGCTGATCCGTTCCGGAGGCCGCTGGGTTGCGATCGACAAAGCCGACCTGAAGGCGGCCGCGGACGCGTTGGCTGAACGCGCGTCCACCAAGCAACTCTCCGGCGCGGAGATGTTGCGTCTCGCCCTCGGCCTCGAGGAATCGCCGCTCGAGGGTGGGATCTCGATCGATGGTGGCGGGTGGGCTGCAGACCTGCTGGCGGCCGCGGCCAAGGTCGCAACCGAACCGGCGCGTGCGCCTCGCGGTTTCAAAGGTGTGCTCCGCAGCTATCAAGCAGAGGCACTGGCGTGGCTCGGGTTCCTCGAAGACGCCGGGCTCGGAGGTTGCCTCGCGCTCGACATGGGACTCGGCAAGACCCCGACGATGCTGGCGCACCTGCTCGCGGGCGTCGCCGACGGTCCTGCCCTCGTGATCGCCCCGGCCGCGGTTGTCGGCAACTGGGCGGCGGAGGCCGCCCGGTTCACGCCGAAGCTGCGCGTCGTCGTGCATCATGGTGCGAACCGTGCCGCGCCCGACGAGATCGCAGCCGAGATCGCGGATGCCGACGTGCTCGTCACGACGTACGGCACGGCAGTGCGCGATGTCGACGTGCTCGCAGCTGTCTCGTGGGCGCGCGTGATCCTCGATGAGGCGCAAGCGATCAAGAACGTTGCCAACGACACGTCGCAGCAGTTGCGCAAGATTCCCGCGGGCATGCCGCGTCGCGTTGACGGGTACGCCGATCGAGAACGGCCTGGGCGATCTCTGGGCGATCTTGGACTTCGCCAATCCCGGCCTCGTCGGGACGCGGCCACAGTTCATCACGCGGCTCTCGAGCGACGGGAGCGCGACGCGCGTCGAAGCTGAAGACGCGATGCGCGCCCTCAACGGCATCCTCGTCTTCCGGCGAACGAAGGCAGAGCCCGAGATCGCGGCCGAGCTCCCCGATCAGATCGACGAGCTCGACCGCTGCGCGATGACGCCCGAGCAGATCGGGATGTACCAGGCGCTGCTCGACACGCTGGTCACGGGTACGAATCTCCCCGAAGGTGCCGCGCCGCGCAAGGGGCAGATCCTGGCGGCCATCACTGCCCTCAAACAGATCTGCGACCATCCGTCGGCCTATCAACACGATGATCTGCCGCTCACCGGAAGGTCGGGCAAGCTCGCTCGTCTCGAGGAAATCGTCGAAGCAGTGTTCGCGGCGGGGGAGCGGGTCTTGGTGTTCACGCACTTCGCGCAGTGGGGCGAACGTCTCGCGGAACACCTCTCGGAGCGCACCGGCACGCCGGTGGCTTGCTACCACGGCGGCTTGACGCGGACGGTGCGCGACCAAATCATCGAAGACTTCCAAAGCGGTGAAGGCCCCGGCGCGCTCGTCTTGTCGTTGAAGGCGGGCGGCACCGGATTGAACCTGACCGCGGCGAGCCACGTCGTGTTGTACGACCGCTGGTGGAACCCTGCCGTCGAGGATCAAGCACGCGACCGCGCATGGCGCATTGGCCAGACGCGCACGGTCATCTCTCACCGCCTCATTTGCCCGGGAACCGTGGACGAACGCGTCGAGGAGGTCGTGGCGGGCAAGCGCCGCATCGCCGACCTCGTGCTGCCGAAGTCGAGTTCGCTCGCCGATCTCGACAGTGGACAGCTGCGCGTTGCGCTGGGGATCCGTCCCGACGAGCTGCTCACCGATGACCTCGCGACCGACGGAGCGACGGCATGAGCCCGGCCCGACGCGGCAAGGCGCCGAGCCGGCCCAACCGGCCGAGCTCGCGACGCCGCCAACCGACGGGCGGCGACTTCTGGGGGAGCGCGACCGTGGACGAGGACGAGGTCGACGCCATCAGGATGTCCGACGATCCGACCGCCATGATCAACTCATTGGGGCCACCGCCGTTGCCGGGCCACGAGCCCGCGGCCGAGGCGTATTTCGCGGTCATGTACGAAAAAGCGGCCGGACTCGCGGCTGCACTCGCGGCCGCGTCGAATCTTTTGCACGTCGACGAGCCCGACGACCAACAGGCAGCAACGAGCTGAGCGGTCGCGTTTATCCGACCGGCTCCCCGAACGCGGGGCAGTCGGGGTTCTCGCACACGAATCGCGTGTCGACGACATTCGCGGTCTCGGCGGGGAGCGCGGTCACGCCACACGCGGGACAGATCGGCGCTCGGTCGACCTCGGCCTCTTCCCAGTCGCTCATGACAAGCCGCGGAATGCGACGAGATCAAGGCGCTTGACGTAGCTGACGAACAGCTCAGGGTGCCGGTACATCCAGTCGTGATCGACCGGCTTGCCGCCGGGCTCGTTGACGACGGTGAACGAAGCGTTCAACGTGCGCGCAAACTCGAGCCCATCGCTACGTTTCAAGAGTGAGTCACGACTGGCCCAAAGCACGTGCGCGAGCAGGCCGGCGTCGGCGACCCGTTCGGCATCGCTCCGGCGACTGCTCCGGAACCCGAACCATCCCGCCTCGACGACCTCGCGGGGATGCGTGAGCACCGTCGTTGCAAAGGACTCGGCGGCACGCGGTGTCGCCATCCACAAGAGCCGGAGCGGATGGCGGAGCGCTTCTTGCGCGAGCGGTATCTCACGCGAGATCGCGAGCGTGTCGACGAACACCAGCTCAACGATCCGCTCGGGATTGTCGGCCGCGAAGCCGAGCTCCACGCTCCCCGCGAACGAATGCCCGATGATCGTGACCTCATCGAGCTCGAGCGCGTCCAGGGTCGCGGTGAACCGGCGCAGGATGTCGTCGTACTGCCATGCGCCACTGACCCGATACAGGTCCGGCACGATGACTCGGCAGTGCTCGGCAAGAAGCATTGCGGTCGCGCGATATAGCCGAGGCGAGAAGCGCGAACCCGGGGAGCACCACGACCGCGGCACCGTCGCCCATATCGATCGGCACCCGCAGGGTCCGCACGGCCAGACCCTACCGGCGCTTCGGCGACGTATCGTTCGGGGCGATGGGACGGTTTGCTTGCCCCTCGTGCGGCGCCCTGATCGAGATCGACGGGATCGAGCCGACCGACGAACCGACGGCTGGCGCGACCGAGCTCTTCGTCCGCGCGTTCGACGAGCACCGCGAGGTGTGCGCCGCCTACCAAGTCCCTGCTCTCGCGGAGGGAGAGCTCGTCGAACTGACGTGGGAGCGGGCCTGCAGATTGTCCGAAGACCAGATGTCGCCGGAGATGGCGGTCTTCTACTACGTCGAGCACGTCAACATGGAGGTCATGAACGGCGGGCTCGTGCAGTACTTCATGAACACTCGAGGCGACGAGATCGACGAGGCGCGCGCGAGCTTGCATACGATCGGAGCACCGAGTCACCTCGAGGTGTTCGACCGCGCCGCCGCGATCTGGCGCGAGGAGCGTGCGATACCGGGTTCGTGCTGGGAGACGGAGCTTGACCTCCGGGCGTTCCACGAGTCGGGGATCCTCGCCCTCGAGGACGACTGGACTGACGACATCACTGACATCGAGATCGTGTACATCCGAGCCCACCCGGCTGCCTTCGGCGCCTGAAAGGACAAACAATGCGCACGGCTGCGACTGACCTCGTCGGCATCGACCTTCCGTTGTTCGGCTTCAGTCACTGTCGAGATGTCGTCGCCGCGGTGTCGAATGCCGGTGGTTGCGGCGTGCTCGGCGCGGTCGCGCACAGCCCCGAGCAGCTCGACATCGACCTCACCTGGATCGAGAAGGAAGTGAAAGGCAAGCCGTACGGCGTCGACTTGCTCGTACCCGAAAAGTTCGCGGGTGCCGATGAAGGCGGCCTCGACCCGAGCCAGTTGCGCGGCCTCGTACCCGACGAGCACCGCGCGTTCGTCGATGACCTCCTCGCGCGGTACGACGTGCCGCTCGCACCTGAAGACGACGACATCAGCAATCGGGGCATCGGCGGGATGCGCATCGACCCGAAGAGCATGGCGCCGCTGCTCGACGTGCTCTTCGCGCACAAGACGCGCTTGGTCGCGTCGGCCCTCGGGCCGCCTCCGCCGCACTTCATCGAGCGTTCGCACGACGTTGGAATCCCCGTTGCCGCGCTCGCCGGCTCCGTCGAACACGCGCGCAAACACGCGCAAGCCGGCGCCGATCTCATCGTGGCCCAGGGAACGGAGGCGGGTGGGCACACCGGAATGATCGCAACGATGGTGCTCGTGCCCGAGGTCGTCGACGCCGTTGCGCCGGTACCGGTGCTCGCGGCCGGGGGCATCGCCCGTGGTCGTCAGCTCGCGGCGGGTATGGCGCTTGGCGCGGACGGCGTGTGGTGCGGGTCAGTGTGGTTGACGACCGAAGAAGCTGAGACCGTGCCGGCCGTCAAAGAGAAGTTCCTCCGCGCCGGTCTCGGCGACACCGTCCGGTCCCGCTCGCTCACCGGCAAGCCGGCACGGATGCTGCGCACCGCGTGGACCGACGAGTGGGAGCGCACCGACGGTCCCGGCACGTTGCCGATGCCGATCCAGCCCGTGTTGGTCAGCGATGCGATGCAACGCATCCACCGTGTCGCGGCCAAGGAAGGCACCGGCGCGAACAACCTGGTGACGTACTTCGTCGGCCAGGTCGTCGGCTCGATGAACACGGTGCAGCCGACCCGCCGCGTCGTGCTCGAGATGATCGAGGAGTTCGTCGACACGATCGAACGACTCAGCGGTCTCCTGCAGGAGTAGGGTCTCGGCCCGGCGGGAGGGATGCCTTCGGGCGCCTCCGGGCGGAGCAGCGCAAGACGGCGCGATGGCGACATCGAACCCTGGAGGCGGATGTCTTGCGTACCTCCGAGTGCGGCGATGCCGCTTCAAAGCGACCTCCCTCCCGCTCCTTTCTCGATGCGCTCGCGACCGATGCACCGTGGGTGGAAACCGTCGCGGCGTTCGCGGCGCGGAGTCCACGGCGGCGAGAGCACCTCGCGACGTACGAAGCGATCCTCGACGCGGGCGCGCATCTCCGGGTGGGCGCCGAGGTCCTCGCGGAGCGCTACCGACCGCATCCCCCGCAAGAGGGTTGGCTCAACAAGGCGGACGGTCGCAAGAAGCGAGTGTTTTGTTATCCCCCAATCGACGAGCTGCTCTTTCGAGTCGTGAATCGTCTGATGCAGCCGTCCGCGCTCGCAGCGGCCTCACCATGGTGCCGATCGTTCCTCCCGGGCGGGGAGCGCGTACTGCGTTCCGCGGTGTGCTCGCGGATCCACACATCGACGCCCGGGCCGCGTTGCGTTTTGACGTGCGCGATTACTTCAACTCCATCGATGTCCCCGATCTGCTGCAACGTCTCCCGGAGTCGTTCACGGCAGGTCCGATCGGCGCGTTGCTGAGAACCTCGTTGCTGGACCGCGCGGATTCAGCGATCGGGCCGCGTTGTTGATGGCGGGCGGAAGGGCATCATGGCCGGGACGCCGATCGCACCGATGCTCGCCACGCTCTACTTGCGTGATCTCGACGAGGAGGTTGTCAAGGCCGGCGCGACGTACGCGCGCTACAGCGACGACATTCTCGTGCTCGTCGAACACGACGAGCTACGTGCGTTCGAGGACCTGCTCCGTATTCGATTGGTGGAGCGCGGGCTGGCGGTCAACGAGCAGAAGTCGGGGTCGACGGCACCGGGCGAAGCGTGGGACTTCCTCGGCTTCCGCTACCACCGGGGCGCCGTCGGGCTCGCGCCGATCAGCGAGCGCAAGGTGAAGACCAAGGCGACGCGGCTCGCCCGCAACCTGCTCCGATGGCGGGAACGAAACAACATGCCTGCGGGCCGCGCGGTCAACGCGTTCATTCGCCGTACGAACGCTCGTGTCTACCGTGTGCAACCGGAGCGCGCGGCGTTCTCGTGGGCGACGTGGTTCCTGCCGCTGCTCGATGAGCCGAGCGCACTGATGCGCCTCGATCAGCATGTGCAACGCGAAGTCCGCTACGCCGCGACGGGCCGGCGTACGGCGCGGGCTCGGCAAGTACTGCCGTACTCGGCCCTCGTCGACGCCGGATACCTGCCACTTGCAACCGCGTGGTGGGCGCTCCGGCAGGGAACGGCGAACTACGACGCGCTCGTGTTACGGCGCACCACTCAGCCGGCGTCGAGTTGTGCGGCAACCGTGCGTGCGAGCTTCACTCGTTCATCCCCGCCGATGCCCGCAACCTCCAAGACGACTGACTTCTCCTTGTCGCCGAGGAACACGAGCGATCGCCCGTCGGCGAGCGTGGCCGTCGAGCCGCCCGCCACTTCGGCCGATGCCGTCGTTCCGCCCGGCGGCTCCCAGGCGCGGTGCTCCGGATAGAGCCGGTAGAAGAGCGCGGCGGAGCGGTCTCCGCTCGACCATCGCCGACCCATGCCGTACGGCTCTTCGACGACGTCGCTCTTGGTGCTCCGCGGCACACCCGCGCGATCGCGCTCGTCGATCGGAAGAATGGCCGCGGGATCGACAAGACCTTGTTCTCGCCATCCCGGGCGGCCGAGCATGCCCGGCACGTACGGCGTGCCCAACCGCGGGTCGGTCGCTGGCGGCGGTGTCGCCGCCGCGTCACCGCCGGTTTGCTGTTTGGCGCGAGCGTCGGCGATCGCGCCTTCGGCCACGTCCTTCGCCTGTTCGGCCAGTTCCTTGGCCTGCCCCGCCAGCTTCTTCGCACGGTCCAGGAAACCCATGTGGCAAACGGTACCTACCTTGCGGTGAGATTTCGACCCTCGCCCGGTCTCATCACGCGTGGGTGGCGACCGCGTGGTGATCACGTGTGATGTGAGTGCGCTCGGCCTCCCGGACGCGGAGGTGCTCGACGGCTTGCTCCGGCTCCACCTGGTCGTGCAGCGGATGGGAGGAACGCTCCAACTCCGCAACGCGTGCCCCGCGCTGTGCGACCTACTCGCGCTCGCCGGTCTCGACGGTGTCGTCGAGATGCACGGGTAGTCCGAACAGCGGGAACAGCGCGGGATCGACGAAGAAGTTCAGCCCGCTGACCTTGCCGTCGGTGATCTCCAGGACGTGGATCGAGAACGCGTCGTACCCGGAGCCCGATTCGCTCGGCCGCCATTGCGCGAACGCCGGCAAGCCGTTGGCGTTGATCGTCGCGAAGCGCGAGCCGCGACATCCCGATCCACCGCCGTGCAGCCAGTTGCTGAGCGAGGACGGGCCGAGCATCCACATGTCGTAGGGCGGCATCGACGTCACGGCGTCCTCGTGGAGAAGCGAGACGAGCGAGTCGACATCGAAGCGCTCGAACGCGTCGACATAGCGGGCGAGCAGTTGCTGTTGCTCGCTGTCCATCGGCTCGAACGAATCGCCGCCACCGATGCTGTGCGCGGAGAGCGTCGATCGTGCGCGCTGGAGCGCGCTGTTCACCGAAACGACGGTGGTGTCGAGCAGCTCCGCGACCTCGGTCGCCTGCCAACGCAGCACTTCACGCAGGATCAACACCGCGCGCTGTCGAGGCGGGAGCACCTGCAGGGCGCGGACAAACGCGAGCCGGATCGACTCGCGCTCGATGGCGAACTCCGCGGGGTCGTCACCCGCTTGCAACGCGCGACCGTCGGGAATCGGTTGGATCCAGGTCTGCTCGCCGAGGATCGGACCGGGCCCGCCGTCGCCGGGCGACGCGGCAGTGGCGAGATCCATCGGGAGCGCGCGGCGCTTCTTTCCGTTCAGAAGATCAAGGCAGACGTTGGTGGCGATGCTGTAGAGCCAGGACCGCAGCGAGGAGCGGCCTTCGAAGCGATCGAACGCGCGCCACGCCCGAACCATCGTCTCTTGCACGGCGTCTTCGGCCTCGAACGCGGACCCGAGCATGCGGTAGGAGTACGCGGTCAGCTCGACGCGGTGCTGCTCCAGGTGCTTATCGAGATCGCCGGCAAGGGCCGCAACATCAGTCATACGAGCACTCTCCTCATGGCGACGTTCCCGCCGGTTCAACGTACCCAACCGTCCCCGCCGATCTGGGTCGGTTTGTACCGCGATGGTGCCTCCAAATGCCGCGTCCCGGACGGCGCGACTGCACCCTGAGACTTCCCGCTCGTCGAAAACTCATCGCGGCCGACAGCCGGATCGCTACGAGTACCTGATCGTGACGTTCCCCACCCGGTGCAGGTCGGTGAGCCGGCCGGTCCCGCCGCTGAACCCGAGCTGGAACCGCCCGGCGATCGGGACGCCCGACTTCGTCAGCACGGTGAGTCCGTCCATCCGCACGGTGACGAAGCCGTTGACGTTCGACACGTCGATGTGGTGCAGGCCGTACAACGAAGGAATGAACACCGCAGACGCGAGCCATCGCAGGCTGTTCGGATCGGACCCGACCGGACCATTGGTGATGCCGATCGAGTTCACGCTCGGATCGCCGGGGTTCTGATACGTGTCGAGGCCGACCGCGATGCCGGGAATGCCCGCGAAGCCGAGTCCGCCTCCGAACGCTCCGAGCGACGCTGCCGACGCGCCTCGCGCGACGTCACCGAACACCAGCGCCATCCCGTCCGCACCGGTCCCGAACGCCATCACCGCATCGAACGACACGACGATCGACGACGCGGTGATCGGTTGGGGCGCGAACGTCGAGCCGCGCGCGTCTTGGACCAGGCCGGTCAGTTCGATCGACTGGCCGTCGCGTTTCGCGGCGCCGTTCAGGCTCCAGGTGCCGCCGGCCGGACCGGCGACCGTCGTCCCCGTGACGCCGGTGCCGGTGAACGTGATCGAGCGCTCGCCGCCTCCGTCGTTGCCGTTGAGGGTCCACGTGTCGGAGCGCGCGCCCGTACCCGTCGGCGAGAACGTCACGGTCTCGGTGACCGTCGCGCCGGGCTCGATGGTGCTCGCTTCGGGAAGCGACGTCGTCGCAAGGAACCCGTTGCCGCCGGCCGGCGGTTTCGATTTCGTGATGGTCAACGTCGTTCCGCCGGTGTTCGTGATGGTGAATGACCGTGCGGCGGTGGCGCCGACGAGGGTGGAGCCGAACGCGACCGTCGAACTACTGAACGTCATGACCGGGGGCGGCGCCGCGGTTCCCGACATGGGGATCTGCAGATCGCCGGCCGACGTTCGCAACGTCAGCAGGTCTTCCCAATGCCCAATGGTCGTCGGCGTGAACGTGCCCGACACCACGACCGAGCTGAGCGAGCGGATCACGGATCCCGGCCCCGGCACGCCGCTGACCGTGAACGGCGCACGTGGCGCCGTGACGCCGGTGATGTTGACGTCGGTGGCGCCGACGTTTTCGATGTTCACCGAAACCGTGACGGGTGCGCCGCCCACAGGGGCGCCGCCGAAGCTGATCAGCGGCGGTGTGGCGCGCAGCAACCCGGTGGGATTGATGCCGAAGGAGGTGACCGGTACTGCCACCGAGCCCACGGACGTCGCGAACGTGACGTCGCCGCTGGCCTCGCCTGCCGTCGTCGGCGCGAAGGTCACGGGCACGGTCACGGTCTGACCGACAGGAAGCAACATTGGGAGCCCCGTTTGCGGTGGGCTCGACGCGGTGGGGGTTCCCACGGAGAACCCGGCACCGTGGGGTGTGATTGCCGACAGCGACATGTCCGCCGACGCCCGCATCGTGAGATTGGCGGTGCGGGTCTGGCCGACCGGTGTGCTCGGAATCGCGAGCGGGCCACCGGTCAGGGGGCGGCTCACCGGCGAGCCGAACGACAGGAGCCGGCCGTCCTGGGTCCCGATGTAGAGGCGCTCGTTGAAGACGGCCGGCACCGAGAACTTCGTGGCCTTGCCCATCGGACCGCTCCACCGCAAGACCAAGCGTCCGTTGACCGGCACGGCGTCGTACGCGCGCAGCTGCCCGTTCGCGTTCACGTCGCGTGACATCACCCAGAGCAGTGCGGTGCCCGATGCCGTGCCGTTCGACGACACCACGGCGGCGGTCGACCCATGGCCGGCGGTCTCGTTGGCGCGGGCGACCTCGGCGAGCCGCGGGTTCCCTTGCGCGTCGAGTCCCCACTTCAACGCGCGCAACGTGCCGTCGCCGTGTTTGTTCCCCGGCGGGAGCAGATAGACGTATCCGCCATCGCCCGGCCAGACCGCGACCTTGCCCCACACTCCACTGAACGGGCCGAGCCGAGCAACGACCCGGTCGCCGCCGTTCGGGCCTTGCTTCATCCCGCCGAGGTCCTTGCTGTCCAGGAGATAGAGGTATCCCTGCTTGCCGGCGATCGCCAGCAGGTGAGGGTGCGCCGGCGTGCTGAAGGGCACGGGCGGGAGCAGAGCCGGCGCGCCCGACCCGAGATCGCCGTCCCACGTATTGAGCACGTCGGCGTCGTACGGCGCGAAGAAGTCGACGGGGAGGAGCGAGTGGTCGGGTTGCACGCGCAGGCGCACGACGGCTTGACCGAGTTTCGGACCCGGATTGCTGCCGGGCCGGGCCGTCACGTCGGCCGATCCGTTGCCGGTCGCGAGCAGGATTTGACCCGGCCCGTCGGAGACGAGGCCGCCGCCCGACTGCCAGATCCCGGCCCCGCCGCGGTCGCCCGGCGCCGGGGTCCACATCGTGCTGATCGCCCCCGAGGTCGTCACGCCGACGACCCATCCGCTGTACGGCTGACGATCGCAGTGGCCGCCGAAGCCCGCGTACACGACCCCGTCGAGCAGCAACAGCCCGGTGCGATTGAGCGAGGTCGTGGGATTGAAGACCTTGCCGCTCACGTTCGCCGCGGTTCCCTGGATCCGCACCGGAAAGCCGGTCCGCTCGGCGCCGCTCACCACGTCGACCGCGTGTGCGTACCACGCCGCCGGCCCCGCCGTGCCCGACGCGTACGTCTTATTGAAGAAGTACGCCGTGTTGCTCACCGGGTCGACGACCGGGGTGCCGGTGATACCGACCGTCGGCGCCAGGTCGCCGCACGAGAGATCGGCCGCGTTCCACGGCACGCCAAGGTTGCGTGTCCACTTCCGGGCGCCCGTGACCGCGTCGATCCCGTAGATGTTGTTCTTCTCGGTCGCGACGAAGACGACGCCGTCAGTGATCACCGGTTGCGCGTAGACCTGGCCGTCCACGGGGCTCTGGAACATCTGGCCGAACGTGCCGCCGCCAACCAGCCCGGGCGTGAGCGTCGTCGCCTGGTCCTTGTACCAACCCGTGCGTTCGTTGTTGAGCGCCTGCGTGAAGACGCCGGGCTTGCACCCGGCACAGAACAGCGCGAGCGCGGCCAACGCCGACGCGACCGTTCCCCGCATACGCCGCGCGCCCGGTCCCCCTCGCACACTCGCGACCGTACAGAGCTTGCCGGACGGGTGCTAGAGCGCGGCGCCGGCAAACCCAACATCCGTTTTCACCATCGACGGATCGTCCGACGAGGAGTAAAGAAGGTCGAGCGAATTCGGCGGCTTCGGGGAGGAGCACGCACATGGCAACGACCGGTCGGTGTTGACGACCGGTGATGCCGACGGTGCGGTGCGGCCGGTCTTCAATGCGATGCATCCGGGACATCCGGCGCTTACCGCTGCGTGTTCGAGTACGGCCGACGTCGTTGCGGCCGTCAACTTTGCGCGCGAACACGGCCTGACGGTCGCGGTTCGCGGCGGCGGCCATTCCATCGCCGGGTTGTCGTCGGTCGACGGCGGCATGCTGATCGATCTCGAACCGATGCGCGGTGTGCACGTCGATCCCGAACAGAAGCTCGCGCACGTGCAGGGTGGCGCAGTGTGGGCCGACGTCGACCATGAGGCGCAGGCATTCGCGCTGGCCACACCGGCGGCGTCGTGTACGACACCGGTGTCGCCGGTCTCACGCTCGGCGGCGGGTACGGATGGTTGCGCCGGCGGTACGGGCTCTCGTGCGACAACGTCGTCTCCGCGCAGGTCGTGGGTGCCGATGGCACGGTACGCACCGCGTCGGCGGACTCCAATCCGGATCTCTTCTGGGCGATTCGCGGGGGCGGTGGCAACTTCGGAATCGTCACCTCGTTCACGTTCGCGTTGCACGACGTCGGTCCGCTCGTGGCGTTCGCCGCGACCTTCTACCCGATCGAGGAGGTCGGCGAGATCCTGCGACGCTGGCGTGCATACGTTGTCGATGCGCCGGACGAAGTCACGTCCGTCGTTGTCACGATCACCTTCCCCGCCGACCCGCACATGCCCGAGGCGATCCACAATCGTCCGGTCACGATCGTGGGTGGTGTCTACGCGGGCGATGTCGACGAGGGCATGACGAGAATGCAACCCCTGCGCGAGCTCGGGACGTCACTCTTCGACATGTCCGGTCCGACGCCGTTCACGGCCGTGCAATCGGGGTTCGACCCGCTGTTCCCGCGCGACACCCTGCAGGCGTACTGGAAGTCCGAGTACCTCGACGAGCTCGACGACGCTGCGATCGACCTCATCGCAGCCAAGGCGAAGGATCGGCTCGCCCCGCTCACGCTGGTCAACACGTTCCACATGGGTGGCGCGATCGCGAATGTCGATCCCGAGGCGACCGCATTCTCGGCCCGGTCCGCGCCCTTCATCGTCTCGATCGATGGCATGTGGACCGATCCCGCTCAAAACGCCGACATGATCGCGTGGGTGCGCGCGACGTTCGAAGAAATCGCCAAGTTCGGCAACGGATCCATCTACTTGAACTTCACCGGACTCTCCGACGAGGCACCGAGCGCCGGCACCGACAGTGCTTTCGGGCGCAACCTTCAACGTCTCGCCCAGATCAAGGCGAAGTACGACCCGGACAACTTCTTTCGACTGAACAACAACATCGCGCCTGCGAGGTAGCACAACAAGCGAGCGTCCGTCGCGAAGGTCTAGTGTCGAAGTGATGGGCCGAGTAGATCAAGAGCGTGCGATCGCCGAAAGCCAGCGGCGAAAGGCACAGGACGCGCAGGCGCGCGCCGAGCACCACGACAAGAACGAGCACATGCATTTCCGCACGATGAAGATGCACGAGCGTTCCGCCGAGATCCATGACACGATCGCGGAGCTGCTGCCCCGCGACGACTGATGAGCGAACCCGCGGTCTTCGGTCCGGCAACGCGCACGCTTGCCGGGCTCGCCGCCGTGTTGTTCGCGGTGCTCGGCGTGATTCTGTTCGCAGCGCCGGGCTGGGCCGCTGATCGCTTCGCGTGGAAGGTCTCAGACTTCGTCGCGATGACCATCGGGGGATGGTCGCTCGGGACCGCCGTCTTCGCGGGCATGATCGCCGCCGTACCACGCATTGCGCACTCGTACGCGTGTCTCGCGTATCTCGGAACCTTCGGATTGCTCGAGCTCGCGGTCGTGATCTGGCACAGGGACGTGCTCAACACCGAGCCGGTGCTCGCGTGGATGTATCTCGGGGCGCTCGACGCCGCGCTGCTCGCGGGCCTCTCGGGCGCGTTCGACGCGTGGCGACAACGGCCGATCGCGGCGGACGAGAACGAGCCTCGCGTGCCGAGCTGGTTCGGCATTGCGGTCCTGGCGTTCATCGTGATCGTGGCGGTGCTCGCGGTGGGTGCGTTCATCGCACCCGACGGCAGCGTCAAGGACAGCAACATCTTCCCCGAGTCAGGGGTCAGCAAGTTCACGTTCCGAGCCTTCGGCGCGTTCTACGGCGCGCTCGTGGTCGGGGCTGCGTGCCTCGTGCGGGAGCGGCGAGCGCGTCCGATCCTCGCGTACGTCTGGTCGGGAATCGCCCTCATCGTGCCGATCACGGTGGCCGCACTCGTGTACGTGAATCGGTTCGATCTCGGCCGGCGGCCCGGGCGCGTGTTCTACATCGCGCTCTACATCATCGTGTTGCTCGCGGTGCTGCCGCTGATCTGGCAGTCGCGGCGCTACGCGCGCTCGGCAACTGAGCGAGCTAGCGCAACGAGTTCCTTGCGGTAGGCGCCCGCCTTCGGATGTGTCGATGCATCGAATGCATCGACCGTGTAGGTGAGTGTCAGCGCGTCGCCGTCCTTGACGAATTCGATCGCGAGCGTCGAGGACCCCAGCGTGGCGATCTTGGCTTCGTCACCGACGCCATCGAGATCGCTCGCCGACGCGGGTATCAGCTGCCACACCTTGTCGCCGCCGGCCCGGTGCGACTCGAGGAATTCCGACGTGTACACACCGACCGAGAGTCGATAGTGCATGACGCCCGGTGTGGACGCGGTCGCACCGGGTTTGCTCGCCGCCGTCCAGAGGCATGTGCGGCTCGGAATTGGTGGGGTACTGCGTCGCGCGTCGTGTCTGAAGAGCTTGGTTGCGTCGCCGGCGCGCACGACCTTGCACGGATCGGTGTCGGCGCCCGCCAAGACGCCGTTGTCGCGGCCGCTCCCGTTGCGTGTGAGCATGAATGCCCCGCCGCCGAGCAACGCGACGACGAGTCCGCCAATGAGCCAGCGGCCCTTGCGCCGCTGCGGCCGGAAGACGACGTTTTGCGTGCCCGCCCACGTCGCCGGCGCCGGCGGTGCCGTCGGTGCGCCACCGAACAACACACTGCCGGCAAGCACGAGACCGGCGAAGCCCGTCACGACCGGTCCGATCCCGACGATCTTGGTGAACGACATTCCGCGCACGACGCTGTGCGAAAGAAGCCTGGCGATCTGTAGGCAGTACACGATGGCGATCGCGGTGGCGACCAGCCCGAGAACCACGCGCCACCGTCGCGCATTGCGCAACAGCGATGTGGCGAGGCCGAGCACACCCACGACGATGAGCACGTGACCGACCTTCGGCTCGCGCGTGCGTGATTGAACGTCCAGCAACCACATTGCAGGCACGCGCAACGCGTTCGCCGGGCCAAACCAATCGAGCAGCGCGCCCACGACGACGCCGATTCCACCGAGCGCGCCAACGATCCCGTCGCGCCGAATCGTGACGCCATCGTCGTGCCGCGTGGTCGCAGCGGTTTGCGGGGCCGGTGTCGACGCGCCCGGCATGCCCGGCGGCAGGACCGGACGGGCGCCCGGCGTTCCAAGCGGCAGGATCGGGTTGACCCCGTTCGGGCTCGGGGTCGGCATCGGGCCGGGGCTTGGACTCGTGCCCGGAGCCCCAGGCGCGTTCACCGGTTGGTTGCGTGCCCACGGCGCGCCCGGGACGGGCGCCGCCTGCTCGGTTCCCGGCGCCGGCGCGCCGACCGCGGACGGCACCGAGGCGTGGGCAATGCCGCATCCGGCGCAGTACACGCCCACGCCTGTCACCGGGTGACCGCACCTCCCGCACGTAGACACGAAGGGTGATATCGACTGCCGCGTACACCGACCTGAGCCATGTTGTGCACCGACCCGGCGGCCGGCCCGGAGTGACTATCGCCGGGGCCGGGCGGTGACGCGCAGATCGATCAGCCGCACCGGCGCGATCTTGACGTCGATGCTCAGCACGTGCAGGTCGCCGCGGGGGAGCGGGGTTGCGTCGATCCCTTCGCCCTCGCCGTCGGCGTGGCCGATCGAGCCGAGCGACGTTGTCTTTCCGGTCGCGATATCGACGCGGTAGACGCCGTCGGTCGCATCGTCGGTCGAGAGCCACACCGCGCCGTTGAAGATGTCGGCGCCCTGTACGCGGTCCACGCGTCTCGACAGGCGCAGTGGTGCGAGACGCTTCCAGTTGTTGCGGACGTCGTAACGCAGGAGCGCGCCCCCGCCGAAGTTCTGCATCGTGTACGCGATCCCCGTGTCGGGATCGACCGTCACAAACGAATTCTCGTGCTGGGAAACCGTGCGCCCGTCCTTGTACGCGAGTGTGGTCGCGTCATAGGTCAGCATCGCCTGGCGGCCCTGCTCGTAGTTCGGCTGTTCGAGCGGTGCGTACAGCACACCGTCGACGACGTCGATGTCGCCGATGTGATTGAACCCACGCGCCGTCCATTCGGCGGGGATGGCGGGCTGCAGCCGCTTCGTGATTCGCAACGCGTTGTTCGTACGGAACAGGCCGTCGTTGAGTGAGAAGATCCAACCGCCGTCGACGTGCGCGACGCCTTGCCGGAAGAGCCCGTCGACGTCGACCTCCTTGACCACACGCGCGGAGTAGGTCAGTGGCACCGTCGTGGTGGTGACGGGCAGGGTCGAAGTCGGCGCCGGGGTGCTCTTCGACGAACCGGAGGAGCACGACGCGGCGAGCACCCCGACCAGGGCGACGGCGAGAACTGGCCGGCTGCGCACGCGCGGGAGCCTAGAGGCGTGTCCGGCCGGCGGAGGTCCGCGGTTTACGCCGCCGCCGGCGTTATCGTCTGCTCCGCAGGGCGGCGTGGGGCCATGGAGAGTTTTCATGAGCCGAGATGTCGCCCCCCTCATTGCCGCCGAAGCGCTGCTCCACCACGGACTCAGCGACGACGCCGTCATTGGATATCTCGCGCGGACGTGGCCGCTCGACGACCTCGACTGCCGCGCAGCGGTAGACGCCGCGCACATCCTCCTCCGACGCGAGCACGCAGAGGTGGCTGCGTTCACGCCACACTGGGATGACGGTTCCGTGCGTCGTTTTCGGGCCCGCGCCGCCCGCGCCTGAATGCGTGGTCGTCGCGCCCGTCAGTGAGCGGGCGCGTCCTCGCGCACCATCGCCCAGGTTGTTTCGACCGCAACAATGATCGCGGGAAGGGCATCGCGCAGTGCCGCGGCGTCGGCGTCGACCCAGTCCGCCGCGCCAATGTCGACCCCGGAGCGCCCGAGCAGCCGGCAGAGGTCGCCCAACTCCTCAGTGAGCCAGGCGGCCGGATCTTCGCGGATACCTGCAGGCCATTGCCGGTCACGTGGCTCGACGCCGTCGAACCCTGCGTGGAAGTGCGCGGCGCGCAGGTTGCCCGGCGGTCCGTCGACGCGGTCGAACAGGTCGGCGCGGAACAGCGGGTCGTCGATCACGATGCGTTGCGCTGCGGACTCGGATCCGCGGCGCGGCTCCGGCGTCAGGAACCGCAGCTCGAGACGGGCACCGCGCTCGGGAGGATCACCGGGTTCCGACCAGGGGCCCACCACGACCGCCACCTTCTCGAACACGAATGCATGGTGCATGCTGCCTCCGCACGGTCGCCCGACGGTATGCCCGGCCGTCCTGGAGAGAGTTTTGCGCATCGCGAGAGTGGACTCGGAGGTATTTCGCGGACCGGGACACCGAGCGTGGCCTTCATGAGAAGCTGTTCGGGGGCGGTTCGCTGACAAGCAAGGAGTCGCAACGGTGTCTGGGATCGCGATCATCACCGAAGCATGCATCGATACGAAGGATCGCGCGTGTGTCGACGTGTGTCCGGTGCAATGCATCTACGAGTTCGACCCCAAGAACAACGTGTTGTTCTCGGAGGTGGAACACGGCAGCGGGGTGATCGAGAACAGCCACCAGCCGAACCCGGACGCGATTGCGATCTTCGGGGACAGCGTGCTCTACGTGAACACCGAGGAGTGCACGTCCTGCACCGCGTGTTACCAGCCGGACGTGTGTCCCGTCGGCGCGATCTACTCCGAGGAGCATGTACCCGACGGGTCGCCGGCCAAGAAGTACAACGCCGAGGACCCCAACAAGGGCCACGACCACACGTTCTTCGTACAGCTCAGCCGCGACGTCTTCGCCGACTGAGCACCAGTACTACGTCAGCGCCATCCAGCTTTCCGGCAGGGGATTCTTCCCCGAGAGGCTGCCGCGCGAGCCGTACGGCCGGAATCTGATGAACGCCGACTGGTGGTGGAAGGGTTTCGCCTTGTCGGCCACGATCGCGTCCGGATGCGCGGGATCGCCATTCCCGAACGCGTACGCCGACAACGCTTGCGTGCTCTGCCACAGCGAACACGTCGAAACGAATGGTGGACGAGCTAGCGCGGTCGCCCATGTGAGACCGGGCGCGTCGCGTGCCGCTCGTTCGGCCTTCGCGCTCGTGCGAAAGAAGCGCACGGTCTGGGTCGCCCGCAGACGGCCGAGCGTGAGGACCGCCGCCGGCCCACGCGAGTCCACATTCCGTGCGGTCGTCGTCTCGGCGGGGAGCCCGGGCCACGTGCCCCACGCGCGCAGCGGCTCGAGCCGCGTGTGCCACCCGCCGGCCAATGTCGCGGCGAGTGGATGCGTGTCCAGGAAGCGGTCGAGCGCGTCGTCGTCATCCCAGAACACGATGAGCCCAACTCTTCCGAACTGGGGCCACGAAACTGCCGAGCTGCGAAGCGGTGCCGCGACGGCCACGTTTGCTTGTCGTAAGCCGGGGATCGACGCGGCGCTCGGTGCCTTGCGAAGGACGCTGAGCGCGGGACGGGCACCGACGTCGGCGAGGTGTACGGACGCGATCATCACTCCGACCTCCCTGTGCAGGCGCGCACGCGCCCGAACCTAGCGGGCGCGTGCGCGCCCGCTCGGCTCAGGGCACCGTTGGAGTCGGAGTCGCTGTCGGTGTCGGCGACACCCCCAGATCGTGGAGTTGCGCGACCAGGCCATCGGGCACGTGCAGCTGCCATTCCCCACGCTGCGAATTCGTCGCGAGGAACCGTCACTTCGATGCTGCGGCCCTGCACGCCGTACCGCAGGATCCATGTGTCGCCCTGGTCGTACACGTCCTCGAACGTCGTCGTGGTGTGCGGTTTGGCGATGCCGACTCCCATCCAGCCGTCGTGCGCGCCGCTGGTGACGTCGAGGTCGACTGCGTATTCAGAGTCGTTGACGACTTCAACGCGCGGCACGAACGATGCCCGCGCCAGCATCCGCCCGCCGACCAGGAGCACGCCGACGCCAATCACCACCAGGGCGATGACGCCGAGGTGCCAGTGCGCGTACTGGTAGCGCACACGAGAGCGCGGCTTTGTCGAGAGGGGAGTGGCCATTGGCTGGCCTTACCCGACGTAGAGGACGGCGAACAGCACGACCACACCCAGCAACACGGTGGCTGCACTGCACAACAGCACGTAGTTACGGCGAGCGATCTTGCCGTCGGACGCATCGTCGGACGGCGTACGTGAGTGTTCGTTCATTTCGGAAATCTCCTCCAAAGCGCGTTTTGAACACGACGCGAAGAGCGCGCCGCGTCGAGCCGTGCTATCCGCGCGCGAGTGGAGGAGCGCGACGCCGACGGGCGAGCCCCGCGCCCGTGATCAGCGACCACAACGAGACGCCGTCGGCGTTCCAGAATGCAAAGACGAGCGCCACCGACACCGCGGCCGTGAGGTACGCGGCGATCGTGGCGAGTGCGGTGATCCGCTGCGGTGGTGCCGACGCGTCGACCGCGGCTTGGGAGACGCCGTCAACCATGACCACAGCGGCGTCACGCGTGATGCGACCCGTTGATGATGTCGCGCCCGTGTGTTGCACCGCGGAACCGGCGACAACCACCAGGATGGCGACGAGCGCCGGGCCGGCGACTGCGGCGAGCAAACGACGAGGCCGCATCGCTACACCCTAGCGGGAGGTTCCTACCGGCCCCGTCACGAGGCGCTTCAGCACGCGGCGCGACGTCCGTCGGCCGACGCGTTCGACGATGGCGGGGGAGAGCCGCTGGAGGTACCACACTCCGCGAGCGCTCCCGGGAACGACGATGATTGCCTTGTTGCGCGCGACCTGCCGCAGTGCGCGCTCCGCAAGACGAGATGCGGGCATCGGCGACAATCCCACGGTCTCGAGATACTTGCGCGCCGTGATGGACTCGCTCCGCGCGGCGGAAGATCGGACGGCTGCGCCTTGTCGAGGATCGGCGTCTCGACGACGCCCGGACAGAGGACGCTGACGCGTACTCCAAACGCGGCGGCTTCGGGGCGCAGGGCGGTGCTGAGTCCGACCACCGCGTGCTTGGTTGTTGTGTAGGCGGCGGTGAGCACCGCCGGAGCAAGGCCGGCGGCCGACGCGGTGTTCACGATGTGGCCGTGGCCCTGCTCGATCATCAGTGGGTACGCGGCCAGTACGCCGTTGACGACGCCGTTGATGTTCACATCGATGATGCGGTTCCAGTGCTCCTTGTGGAACTCGTGCGTCTGCCCACCGATGCCGAGCCCGGCGTTGTTGAACATCAGATCGAGGTGGCCGTCCCGCGCGACGATCTCGTCGACCAGCGCGTGCACCGCCGCCTCGTCACGCACGTCAAGTGATCGTCCCACGATCGACCCGGTGGCGTGACCATTCGCATCCGCGAGCATCTTCGCCGCGGACTCGGCCGCCGCTCCGTCGATGTCGGCGAGCACAACGTGCGCACCTTGCGCGAACAGCTCCGCTCCCAACGCCTTGCCGATCCCGGACGCGCCGCCCGTGACGATCGCGGTGTTGCCCGCGTATTCGCTCACCATTCGACGCCGGTGCACACACAGAACTCGTTGTCTTCGGGGTCGGCCATCGTGACCCAGCGAACGTCCCCCACACTTTGCACACCATCGTGGAGGCGACGGGCACCAAGTGCTTGCAATCGCTCGACCTCGCGTTCGACATCGTCGATCACGATGTCCAGGTGCATGCGGTTCTTGCCGGGCTTGGGTTCCGGGACACGCTGGAGAACGAGTGGCGGCGCCATCCCGTCCTTCGGCACGAGGACAACAAACGCGGCCTCACCGAAATACACCCGGTAGTCGAGTGCGTCACGCCAGAACTCCACGAGCGACGCCGGGTCTGCGCAATCGAGCACGAGGTCAACTCTCGCCTTGTGGCCCATGACCACCCTCCTTCGGAAGCGGTCCATCCTGCCTCACAACAGCAGCCCGCGGAGAGTTGGGCGTGCGTTGACAGACTCCGAACGGTGGTTTGCCGACAATGGTGTCGTGATCGATCGACGTGAGATGAGTTCCCTTCGGCCCGGTGCCGACGTCGAAGTGCGGTGTCGCTTCGACAATCACTGGACACGCGGCTTCGAGATCGCGTCGGTAGAGCAGGAGACTTATCTCCTCCGCCGTCGCTCCGACGGGTCCGTGCTGCCGGCCGCGTTTCGGCCGACGGACGTCCGACCGCTACGAAATGGCTGAACCGATGAGGGCCGAGTCGAAGTAGGTCGCGAGCTCTTCCAGCGCGGACCCGCCGGTTGCCGTCCATGCGGTCGCCGCCCGGCTCCGGGCCCTCGATGGTGAGGGCCGCCGAAGCGCGCCGCGCCTACGCCTCCAGACGTTGACCGGTCGCTGGATCACGCTGCATGCGTCATACCTTCGTGACGACAGCCAACGGATCGTCGTCGTCATCGAGCCCGCGCCCTCAGCCGACACCGTTCCCGTTGTCTTCCTTGCGCACGGGTTGACGCCGCGCGAAGTCGAGGTCGCCGAACTGGTCGTACGCGGATACTCGACCCAACAAATCGTGAGCGAGCTCCGCATCTCGGCGTACACCGTGCAAGATCATCTGAAGAAGGTGTTCGACACGCTCGATGTGCGGAGCCGCCGCGAGCTCGTCGGCCGGCTGCACCATGCGTGAGGCGCCTGTGCGAGGATCTCGTCCATGACCGCCGCCAGCTGGTTCGTCGCCCGAACGCTGAAGTTGCCGCGCGCGCACGACACGGCCGTCAGCTTCGAGCGCGATGTGCGCGTGCCGATGGACGATGGCGTCGCGCTGCTGACCGACATCTATACGCCGGCCGGCGCCGGTCCACATCCGACGATCCTCGTGCGTTCTCCGTACGGTCGGCGCGCGCCACTCGGTCTGGTCCTCGGCCGGCTCTTTGCCGAGCGGAGTTATCGCGTGGTGATACAGAGCTGTCGCGGAACGTTCGGCTCCGGCGGGGTGTTCAATCCGAACTTCAACGAGCGCGCCGACGGTCTGGCGACGATACGGTGGATCGAGCAGCAGCCGTGGTTCGACGGACGGCTCGCGACGAACGGACCGAGCTACCTGGGCAACGTGCAGTGGGCGGTCGCCGACGACTCCGGGCCCGCGTTGCGGGCGCTGTGTAGTCACGTCACGTACTCGAACATCTCACGGCACTGGTTCGCGGGCGGCTCGCTCTCGCTCGAGGACGCGGTCGAGTGGACGTCGATGGTCAACACGCAAGAAGAACGGTTCGCGGGACTGAAGTCGATGTTGCAAACCCAGGTGCGGCGACTCGATCGCGTGATCAACGAGCTGCCGGTCATCGACTTCGACCAGCGGATCGTGGGTCGGCGTGTGCCCTACTTCCGCGACATCGTCGAGCACCCGGACATCGACGATCCCTACTGGGAGCCGCTCGACCATACGGCGAGAGTCGCATCCGTCGTCGCGCCGGTGCTGCAAGTGGGCGGTTGGTACGACATCTTTCTCCCGTCACAACTCGACGACTATCGCACGCTCGTCGCCGCCGGGAACCCGCCGCGCCTCGTCATCGGTCCCTGGACTCACACGGCGTCGAAGGGTTTCGCCACCCAGACCATCGAATCGTTGCGCTGGCTGGACTGTAACGTGCGGGGGATGCGGACGGTCGATGCAACCTTGCCGGTGCGCGTGTTCGTGATGGGCGCCGAACAGTCGGCGCGACTTCGCGTCGTGGCCGCCCGCCGGATATGCATCGCAGCGTTGGCATCTCCAGTCAGGTGGGGGACTCGACCCCAGTGATCCGGCCGAAAGCGAACCTGAGACCTACCGCTACGACCCTGCCGATCCGACGCCGATTGTCGGCGGCACGCTGCTGCGTCGTTCGGGTGGCCGGCGTGATCAAGCAACGACCGAAGCGCGCCGCGACGTCCTGCTGTTCACCAGCAGGGTCCTGACGTCCGACGTCGAAGTGATCGGCGAGGTCAGTGCCGACGTCCACGTGACGTCTGATCTCGATCACTTCGACGTGTTCGTTCGGCTCTGCGACGTCGACGAGAAGGGTCGCTCGTTCAACGTCTGCGACGGCATCGAACGGGTCTCACCTCAGAGCAATTGGACGCGCTCCGAGGACGGGACGTGGGCAATACGCGTGCCGCTGTGGGCAACCGCCCAACGGTTCCGTGCCGGCCACCGCATACGCGTGCAGGTCGCGAGCGGCGCACACCCCCGCTTCATCCGGAACCTCGGCACCGACGAGCCGCTGGCCACGGGCACGAAGATGCGCGTCGCGAACCAAACGATTCACCACGACCCCGCGCACCCCTCCGCGATCATCCTCCCCATTGCCTGAGGCGTGTGTGAGGTGCGTTTTTCGCACCTCACACACAGCCCAGTGTGCGTTACTTCTTGCCGGGGACCGATTCGACGAACACGATGTCGCAGCCGAAGAACCGGAACTGCACGTTGCCGGCGCCCAAGTAGGTGCCGAGCACGCAGGCCTTGGTGTCGCCCTTCACGAGCCCGGAGTTCTTGGCGGTGAAGTCGAGGACCATGTCGAGGTCCTTGTCGCGCAGGTTCTCGTTCGGAGAAATCGGCGCTTTCTCGACCGAGTTCTGAATCGAGCCCTTGCCGTCCTTCTCGGTCTGTCCACCGCCGGTGACGACGAGCGCTTCCTTACCCCACTTCACGGTGTTCGGAAGGATCTTCGTGGCGTCGAACGCGACCGGCAGGCCGTACTGACCCGCGGTCGTCGTCAATACCGCCATCGGCACGCCCTTGCTCTCGGGCGGCACGATCCGGTTCAGGTTGTTCCCGGGTCGGATGTTCAACACGACCGGCACCACACAGTCGAGATTGAACGTGAGCGACTTGGCGTTGTTCGTGTTGTTCGAATCGCTGAGACCAGAGATGCCGGGGTCCGGGAAGATCTCCTGCTTGAACGTGATCGTCTTGATGCCGGGTGTCGTGCAGGTCACGGACGGGTTCGACGGGAACGTGACCGGCGTGCCCACGATCAGGTCAGGGAACGTCGCAGACGCGCTTGGGGACACGGTCACGCCCGCGGGTGCGGTCGATGTGAAGTTCACCTTGGTGTCGAACGGACTCGAGGGCCCTGTACTGCTCACCGTCGTGCTGAGCGGGATCGACGTGGCTTGCCCGAGCACGAGCAGCGGCGGTGTTGTCGCCGTGAAGCTGTCGACGCGCACGTCGGAGACCCCGACCACGTCGGTCTGGGTGATGTCTTCGTTGTTCAGGGTATTTGAGTCGGTGCCGTTGAGGTTCTCGACCTTCGCCGTGTTGGTGATGGTCTTCTGACCCCGGTTGACGTACACCACGTTGGCCGGCACGTTCGTCGTGATCGTGATCGTCTTCGACGTGCCCGCCTGCATGTCACCAAGGAAGCACGTGACCACGCCGGAAGCGTGCGTGCACGGTGCCGTCGCCGACGCGAACTGCGCGTCGGACGGCAGCGTGTCGACGAGCTTTACCGCCCCCGCCGGGTTCACGCCTTTGTTCTTCACCACCGCGAAGTACGTCAACTGCGTTCCGGCCGTGACCGGCTCGGGCGAGTCGGTTACCGCGACCGAGAGGTCGGTGGTGTTGATCTCAGTGTCGAGCGCTTGCATGTCCTGGGTCGTCGGCTCCAGATCGGTCTCGGGGTTGATCGCGCCACTTGCGGAGTCCCCAAACTGGCGGAACGGGAGCGACACCGTGTTCCAATCGTTGAACGGTGTGAGCGTGCTGTTGGTTACGGCGTTGTTGCACGCCTTGGGCCGGCCGTTCTTCCCGATCGTGTCGATGTTGACCGTCTGACCGTTCTCGGGCGTGCCTTCGGGGCTGTCGCTGTTCCAGTTGGAGCCCTGGTTCAGGTTGTACTGCACCTTGTTGCCGCCGGTGTCGACGAACACGTAGCGGTTGTTGGCGTCTGTGCTGTCGAGCACGGTGCCGTCGTTGAGTGCGTTCTCGACCAGGTTGATGCCCGGCACAGCACCGCGTGTCGAACCGTTCAACGCGAGGCGCGGCGGCGAGTAGTCGAGGATCTTGCCGCCCCCGACGCGGTTGATGCCGCTCTGGTTGTCGTAGTTCATACCGCTGACGTAGTTCGGCTTGCAGTTGTTGTCGACATTCCCGCCGTGATGGAGATTCAGCGTGTGGCCGAGCTCGTGCATGAGCGTGCCACCGTCGTGATTGAACTCGGTGAAGTCGTTGCCGCCGATCTCGCCTTGTCCTCCGGATGGTGTGCACGTGCCGGGCTGGGCGGAGCTGATCGAGTAACGGAACACCCAGCGGCGGAGTGAATTGAAATTCGCGGCCTTGGCGCTATAGAAGGCGGCGTCGATTCCGCAGTTGCCGACCGTCGGGATCTGGGTGCCGCCGCCGAGATTGTCGCCGACGAGACACGACGGGTCGGCCGCGTCGGTGCCGTTCGCACCGTCGTTGTTGACACCGTCGCCACAGTTGCCCGGTTGTGGGTCTTCGACACTGCCGTCGAGATATCTCCCCGAACCGCCGGGGTTGACACAGTCCGAGTCGGCGGCGTCGATGGTGCCGTCGCCACCGTTGTCGATGCCGTCGTTGCAGGTGTTGAGCGGCTGCCCTTCTGTCGCCGTGGGATCAACGAGGGCGCCGGTGTCGACGTGGGCCGTGATGCCGTTGATGCCGTCCGGGTTTCCCCGCGGCGCGGCGGCGAAGGCGGCCTTCATGGCGAGCACACCCGAGCGGGTCTGCGTCTGGCCGGCCTCGTAGTCGTTCTCGAGGTACAAGTCTTGGTGGAGCGGGTTGGCGCCCATCGCGGGAAGGTTGACGTCGACGACGCCGTCGTCGTTGTCGTCGAGGCCGAGGCGTTCCCACCCGTCGAGCAGGCCGTCGCCGTCGGCGTCGCCGTTGGTCGAGTCCTTGCTGATCTCGAAATCGATCGTTGCGGGCTCGCCGCCTTCGAACACACCGGCGTGCGCGGTGTCGTCATCACCGGTTGATGTGCGGGCGTCGAACGGCAGATCGTTGCCGTCAAAGGTCCAGTCGCCGGTGATCGGGTCGTAGTTGATCGCCAGCCCGAGCTTGTTGTCGGTCGGGTTGATGTCGATCTCGTCGTCGGGCGCGAGCACGCCGGAGTCGTCGTCGAAGATGCTGATCCCGATGTGGATGATGCCGTTGGTGTCGTCGATGTTCTTCGACCACACCCAGTCGGTCGGCTCGTTGTTGGGACTGTCTTCTTTGATCGAGGAGAACGGGAACACCGTGCCGTCGATCTCGACCTGAGCCTTGAAGTCGCCCTGGCCGTTGCCAACGCCCGGATCAGGGTTGTCACGCTGAATGAGCTTGGTGATGTTCACGGTCACCGGCACAGTGGCCGCGTGGGCGCTGTTGGCGCCGACACCGACCAACGTAGCGGCGACGAGGGCGACAGTGGACAGCCCTACGAACGTGCGACGACGACGCATGAAATCCCCCTACCGGCGCGTGGCACCGGCACCCCGAGTCAGGGCTCCGCGAAAGGCACAGCCCGCTTGTGCAGCAACTGGTCCGACTGGTCGGACGTTGCATGACTACTACATCTGTCGTGCGGACAACGCAAGGAACGGAGCGGCGACGAGTCTCTTTACTCATACGCGTCGGTTCGCGCGTCCGGAGAGCCGCACCCCTTGCCGCGTCTTCGCACGATTAGCGGTGATCTCAGGAACTGCCAAGTCGCCAGGCCGTGACCGCTACTTCTTGCCGGGCGACTGATCACTCTTCTCCGAGTTCGTGGGAAATGCAGTGCCGTCGATCGTGACGTTCGCCTTGAAATCGGCGACGCCCTGGCCCGGGCTTGGGTCGGGGTCCTCGATCACGGACATGCGCGTGATGTTCAACGTCACCGGCACGGTCGCCGCGTGCGCGGTCCCTCCCGCGACCACGAACGCCGACGCACAAATGGCCACCGAGCACGCGACTCTCAGCACCCGACGCATGTGACCCTCCCACCCGGTGCCGCCCGCGCGGCGCAATGCAAACGTGATGGTTGGCTACGACGCGCCACTGGCCGAAGCAAGGAGTCGCTTTGGGCACGTTCTTCAACGCGCGTGCCCGATCTCACACTCACGGGTGACGTCGTGTCCCGAACCCGCCATGGCACCGCATGCGTGCGATCCCGTACCGTGGCGCCGTGACGGGTTCGCCCTACGTCATCTCGTCGCAGCGCACCTTCATGTTCCCTGCGCGCCCCGAGCACGTCTGGGCCGCAATCAGTCAACTCGACTGCTTCACGACATGGTGGAGCTGGCTGCGCGAGTTCCAGGTCGACGGCCCGGGTCTCGAACCGGGCACGGTCCTGCGTGGTGTGATCGTGCCGCCGCTGCCGTACCGGCTACGGCTGCGTGTGGTGCTCGACGAATGCGTGCCGGCCCGACACATCCTGGCGTCGGTCCACGGTGACCTCGAAGGCGTCGCACTGATCGCGTTCGAAAGCGACGGCGACGGAACGCGAACCATTGCGAGCTGGACCCTCGAGATGATGCAGCAACCGATACGCGTCGCGGCCCGCATCGCCCATCCAGTGCTTCGGTGGGGACACGATCGAATCGTTGACGCGACCGCCGACAGCTTCCGTCATCATCTCGCGGAAGTGCGCGAGGGATAGTCGTCTACGGCACCGGCGTCTGCGCGAACACCGCGTACGCGTGTCCGAGCTGGCGCAGGAGCGGCTGTACCTCGGCGAAGAGGGTCTCGCTGTCGATCCGGTTTGCTTGGAAGTCGGCGCCGAGCGCGTGCAGGCGCGCGACGAGCGGCACCCTGGCATCGATCGGGATGTCTCCCCAATAGGCGACGAGCCGTTGATCGGGACACGTGTGAAGAAGTCGTCGACGGTTTCGTCGGCGGTGACCGTGAGCACGGCCCGCAGCGGTTCCTTCCGGTGCACGCGTTCCTCGCCGTACCCCTCCTCCATGATGGGAAGCACGCGCGCGGATGCCTTGCCGCTCGAGCCACAACACCAAGCCCGCGCATTCCGCGTGGCTGATGAAGTTCGTCGCCTGCAGCAGCACGTTGCCGTCGCCGGGCGGCAGCGAGGCGACGACCGCCGGTTCGAGTGTGGCGAGGACCGTGGATTCCGGGCGTTGCGGTGTCCCGGCGCGCGCGGCCTTGACCGCGTTGAACATGCTGACGACCGCGAGCACGATGAGGCATCCCGCTTGTAGCTCAGGCGGTACGCGTGGCAGCCGGGCGCGGACGAGCATCCATCCCGCCCAGAGGCCGATGACAACCGCGAGCATCGCGAGCGGCCACGACCAGTGCAGGCGGTACGCGTTCACAGTCCCGAGCGTGCGTGCCACCGAGAACACGCCGAGGGCGAGCGCGAGCGCGACCGTTGCCGCCAGCCAGAGCCCGCGCCGGCTCCGGACCGAGCGGAACACGAAGAACGACCCGAGGAACGGGAGGAGCAGGAGTGGGAACGGCGTCTGGTCGAGGAGCGCCGGCTCACCGCCGAAGCTCAGTGTGTTCTTTCCGCTCAGCCAGTCGGGCGTGAGCACGAACTGGCCCCCGACGACGCGCAAGCCGTCGACGAGGTTGTGGCCGCCACTCCCGGCCGGCGGATCACCGAAGTAGTCGAAGACCTTCGAGAAGTTGCCCGGCGAATGGGCGAGCTCTTCGATCACCGGCGGCATCCACATCACGACGATGACGCTGAGCGCGATCAGGGCGGCCCAGCCGACATCACGCGGGAGCGCGCCGTCAGTGCGTTGCTCGCGTCGTCGCCGATACGCCTGGTACGTCAGCGCGGCCGCGCCGAAGAGCACGAGGGGAATCGCGAGCGTGACGTATTCAATATGCGTTTGCGCGCAGAACGACGCGACCGCGACGGCGACCGGCAGCGCCCACGTGTCACCGCATGTCATCGCCCACGTCAGGAACACGACGACCGTGAACGGCAGCACCGAGATGTACGGGTTCCACGGGTCGCGCATGAAGTCGGGGCCGAGCGTGCGCACGACGAAGGTGGCACCGAGCAGCGTCAGCAACATCAGTGACGTGCCACCGTGACGCTTGGCGATGAGAGCAATCGCGGTGATGGAGGCGGCGTTGATCAGGAGCGCGCCGAGATACAGTCCGATCGAGTTGCTCCCGCTGAGCCGGTACGGCAGCGCGAGCAGGTAGTACATCGCCGGGCCGAGGTGATTCCAGCCGTCGCGCGCGAACGGGCCGATCAGCACCGCACGGTGGCCGACGTCACGCGTGTGGAGCTCGTTGAGCGCGTTGTCGCTCACCGCATGGAACCGGCGACCTTCGCCGAAGATGAGCTCGAACGCCGAGACCACGAGGGGAGCGAGCACGATTGCGAGCGCGAGGCGCGTGACCCCGCGCGTCTTGTTCGACGCCGGTGTCTCGATCGTCGTCGCCACCGGTTGCCGCAGGTCGGTCAACGTTCTCGCTGTTGGGAGACGAAGATCGGCTTGTACGGACCGGTCGGCGGAATGAGGCACGGCCGCGGGTCGTGTCGTGCCCACCGGGCCGGCTCGCCGCGGATCAGCTCCTCGCCGTGCGGTGACAGCTTGACGAGGTCGGTGTAGGAAAAGGCGTCGGCGGCGGCGTACGTCTGCAAAAGCAGCGGACGCGAACGCGCCGAGCGGTTGGGCGCGGAGCCGTGCACCGTGCGGCAGTTGTGCACGGTGATCGTTCCCGCGGGGCCCGTCGGATAGGTGGCGCGCCCGAGGTCGACGCGCGCCACGTCGGGCTCGGCAAGCGCGCCGACCCAGACATCACCGTCGTACAGGTCGAAGAGCGGCCCGTCGTGGGTGCCGGAGACGAAGCCGACCTCGCCCATCCCGGGTTCGACGTCCTCGAGGAACACGCCGATCGTCAGGAGGTCGTAGTTCGTGTGAGGCCAGAACTGGATGTCCTGGTGCCACTTCACCTCTTCGCCGCCGTGCGCGGCCTTGAAGTTCAGCTTGGAGTGGTGGAACTTCACGTTGGCACCGAGCAGATCGACGGCCACGTCGACGATGGCCGACTGCGAGGCGAACTCCCAGTACGTCTCGTGGAGATCGGTCGGCGAGCTGAGCCGCCGGAGCCGGGGCGCGTCGGCCGAGTGACCGACGTCGAGGTCGAACAAGACGTTGGATTTGGTGAGGGCGCGACTCTGTTCGACGAACTCGCCGGTGACCGCACGCAGACGCTCGAGCCAGCTCTCGTGGACGAGACCGGCGACTGAGACCCAACCGTGGTCGCGGTAGTGGGCGCGCTGAGCGTCGGACAGCACGTGCGCAGGGTAGTCGCGACTTGACGCCGATCCGCCTCGCCGTCTCAGCTTCGTCGGCGTGAACGGGGGCTGGAGCGTCAAATCGATCTTTCACTTCACGGTGAACGCAACGAACTTCGAGCGGTCGCTCGAGTTCTATACGACGATCGGGTTCAAGGTGCTGCGGGACAACCGTGACGTGATCTGGGGAGAGATGGTCGCGCGGAACTTCGGCATGCCGGCCGCGCAGGGCCGGGGTGCATTGCTGGGGATCGGCGACGGCGAGCTGCACACGCGTCTCGATCTCATCGAGTGGCTCGACCCGATGCTCGAACCACCGCCCGATACGCCGCGCGAGCTGCGCGTCCCGCGGATCATCGCCCTGCGTACCGAGAATGTCCAAGCCGCGTACGACGACCTGTCGGCGCGCGGCATCGAGTTCGTATCGACGCCCACATCGGCCCGACGCGTGGGCATCGTGAACGTGTGCAGCTGTCGCGATCCCGACGGGCTGATTGTCGAGTTCATCGAGTACGAACCGGGTCTGCTCGGCAGCCGCATCGACAATCTGCCGCGGCGCACCTCATGAACCGGGTCACCGCCGACCGTGCCGCCGAGTTGTTCGCGCAGTCGAAGTGCTGGGGCCGTTGGGGCGACGCCGACGAGCGGGGCGCGTTGAATCTCCTCACGCCCGAGCGCGTCACTCGCGCAATCGGTTTGGTGCAGCGAGGTGTGGTCGTGTCGTGCGGTCGCAAGTTTCAGAGGTGGCCCGCGGTCGACAATCCCAACCCCGCGCAGCATCACATGCTGATCGCGGGTGACGCCTTCGACGCGATGGGGGCGCTGCAGAGCTCGGGTGACTACATCGGTGTCGCGTTCCACGGGATGGCCGTCTCCCACATCGACGCCTTGTGTCATGTATTCGTCGACGGGCAGATGTACAACGGGTACCCGGCAAGCGACGTCACGAGCCTGGGGGCCAAGCGCAACGCGATCGACGCCGCGTTTGACGGCATCGTGGGACGCGGTGTGCTGCTCGACGTCCCGCGACTGCGCGGTGTCGAGTGGCTGGAGCCGGGCGAGGCGATTCCTCCCGACGAGTTGGACGCTGCATGCACGGCCCAAGGTGTCGACGTCGAGGCCGGCGACGTGCTGCTCGTGTCGACCGGTCGCGATGCACGCCGCGCCACGCGCGGGCGCTGGGACCCCGTCCAGGTCGGACTCGCCGGGCTCCACCCGGAGTGCATTGCGTGGCTCGTCGCGCACGACCCGGCGGTGCTCGGATCGGACGGTGTTTCCGACCCGCTCCCAGGCAACGAGCACGCCTGGCCCATGCCGATTCACCAGTGCCTGCTCGTCGGCATGGGTGTGCACCTGCTCGACAATCTGCACCTCGGCCGCCTCGCGACCGCGTGCGCGGCCGAGCAACGATGGGAGTTCCTGTTCGTCGTCGCGCCGCTGCAGATCGGTGGCGGCACCGGATCGCCGGTCAACCCCGTGGCGGTGCTGTGATGATCTTCGATCTGTTCAACGAGCTGCAGATGCCGTTTCCGCCGGAGACCCGCGCCGAGCACGAGCGCGATGTCTTCGCAAACGCGTTCGAACAGGTGACACTGGCCGACGAGCTCGGATACGGCTGCTGGTGGTCGGTCGAGCACCACTGCGCGCCGGAGTTCTCGTACTCCTCGGCACCGGAAATGATGAACGCCGCGATCTCGCAACGCACCGAGCGCATCCGCGTCGGGCATGCGGGCGTGTTGACCCCATTCAAGATCAATCACCCGTTGCGGGTCGCCGAGCGCGCCGCGGTGCTCGATCACCTCTCTCACGGTCGCGTCGAGCTCGGCTTCGCCCGATCGGGTGGGGCAGAGTGGTCGACGTTCGGGGTCGATCCCGACGCCACGCTCGCCGAGCTCGAAGAGGCGGCGCGCCTCGTCGTCACCGCGTGGACCGAACCGGAGTTCACGTGGCAATCCGAGCGGCTCGACATCCCGCTGCGCACGCTGGTGCCCAAGCCCGTGCAGCAACCGCATCCCGCGCTGTGGCAGACGGTGTCGTCGCCCGGGAGTTTCCGCATGGCGGGCGAGCTCGGCATGGGAATCCTCTGCACGACACTGCTGTCGCCGGTATCCGTGCTCGAGACGATGCTCGTCGACTACGAAGCCGGCCAGGCCGCGTGTACGGACCCGGTCGGCAAGTTCGTCAACGACCAGCGCGGTGTGTTCACGTTCGTGTTCTGCACCGAGACGCGTGAGGAGGCGATCGCAAGCCGCGCCGCCGAAGCCGCGCTGTGGTACGTCAACGCCGCGCCCAAGGTGTTCTCGGTGCCGCGCACGGTATGGACGAACCTGATCCGCGGCAACGTGAGCGCGGGCCTGCACAAGCGCTCGCAGGCCGCGGTCGACGACAACAAGGTGCTCGTCGACCTCGATCCCGAGGACCCGAACCCGATTGTGCGGCTGATGAACCGGCAGGTGCTCGGCTACGACATCGATCCGCTCGAGGCGTACGAGGCACTCGAAGACCAGGACTCGGTGATCATCGGCGACATCGATGCGTGCCGGCGCAAGGCGAAGCGCTATCAAGCCGCCGGCTTCGGCCGGCTCATGTGTCTCATGCAGTTCGGCCATCTTCCCCACGACCAGGTGATGGCGAGCATTCGCCGTATCGGCGAGGGCCTCATCCCCGAGATGACAGCGTCATGAGCTCGTCGCTCGATGCATGCGTCGCGATCGTCACCGGCGCGGCCGGCGGCCAGGGCGCGGCGGAGGCGCGGCTGCTCGTCGACCGAGGCGCGCGGGTGTTGATCGGCGACGTCGACGACGCGGCGGGGGAGCAGCTCGCGGTCGAGCTCGGCGATCGTTCGGTCTACGGCCACCTCGACGTGCGCAGCGAAGACGACTGGCGTGCGGCGCTCGAGGCGACCACGTCCGCGTTCGGCAGCGTCAACGCGCTCGTGAACAACGCCGGTATCAGCTTGCCGCCCAAATCGATCATCAAGACGCCGCCGGAGGAATACCGCCGGGTCATCGACGTGAACCAGATCGGCGCGTACATCGGGATCCATGTCTGCGCGCCCGCGATCATCGCGGCGGGCGGTGGCAGCATCGTGAACGTGTCGTCGGTGAACGGTTTCGTCGGAGCGTGGGGGATCGCCGGGTACGCGTCGTCGAAGTTTGCGCTGCGCGGGCTCACACGGGTCGCCGCGCTCGAGCTCGCGCGCAAGGGTGTGCGTGTGAACTCGATCCATCCCGGGCCAATTGATACGCCGATGCTGCGCGGCGGCCTGCCCGAAGGCACCGATCCCGTCGAAGCGATGGCGCGCGTGATAGCGGCGGGCCGCGTCGGTACCGTCGACGAAGTCGCAAAGATGGTCGCGTTCTTGCTCTCCGACGAGTCCTCGTTCTGCTACGGATCCGAGTTCGTCCTCGACGGCGGCTACCTGGCCGGCCCGCTGGGCTCGCCGAACCTCTGATGAAACTGTCGCTGCTCTTCCCGGAATCGAGAAGCCTCGACACCGCGCGTGCGCTGGCCGTGCGCACCGAGGAACAAGGCTTCCATGGCATGTGGCTGGGCTCGGCCTTCGGCTTCGATTCGTTCGTCGCGACCGCGCTCGCAGGCGAGGCCACATCCACCCTGCAGCTCGGCATCGCGGTCGTGCCGACGTGGCCGCGCCATCCGATCGTGATGGCCCAGTCCGCGGCGTCGGTGAACGCGGTGTGCGGGGGACGTTTCCGGCTCGGCATCGGACCGAGTCATACGCCGGTGATGCGCATGTACGGCATCGAGTTCGACCGGCCGATCAGCCACCTGCGCGAGTACCTCGCGATTGTGCACGCGCTGCTCGCCGACGGACAGGTCACCTTCGATGGCGAGCGCTACAAGGTGCTGGGATTCTTGGACATCGCCGACGCGCCCGCGCCTCCCGTCATGCTCGGCGTCCTGCAGGAACAGGCCGCGCGCCTCGCGGGGGGTCACGCGGACGGCGCGCTGTGCT
The DNA here is from genome assembly GCA_963837155.1 of uncultured Actinomycetes bacterium. Lineage (GTDB taxonomy): Bacteria > Actinomycetota > Acidimicrobiia > IMCC26256 > PALSA-610 > DASQHW01. Next base: position 2,023,506 of record CAWIMB010000002.1, read on the forward strand.
GGCTCGGGCCCGCCGGATACCTGCACGACGTCATTGCACCGAACATCGCGGCTGGTGCGGCCGCGGCCGAGCGCGCCGCACCACCACTCATTGCCGAGTTGCCGTGCGCACTGAGCACCGATCGCGACGCCGTGCACGAGATGGCTGCCCGTGACCTCGGCATCTACCCGCAGATGCCGTTCTATCGTGCGATCTTCGAGAACGCCGGGATCGCAGTCGTCGGCAAGGAGTGGAACGACGCCATGCTCGAGGCCGCGGTGCTGTACGGCGACGAGGACGGACTCGCGAAGAAGATCCAGACGTTCTTCGACGCGGGCGCGGACGAGGTTGTGTTGTCTCCGTTCGGCGTCGGCGATGATCCCGCGTCGTCCCAGGCGGACTGCATTCGTGTGCTCAGCGACCTCGCGAGAGGAGCGTGACGTGAACGACACCGAACGACGGCGTGCCAACCAGGACGTCTTCACGTCGGTCATCGAGACCGTCTCGGCCGGCAAGTTCGACGAGCTCGGTACGTACATGACCGACGATTTGATCTTCGAGCTCCCGTACGGACCCGACTTCATCCCGAACCCGATCGAGGGGCTCGAGGCGTGGAACGCGATGCAGCTGATGACGTTCAAGCTGTTCAGCTCGTTCGTGTTACAACTCGTCGAGGTGCACGAGTGCGTGGATCCGGACGAGCTCATCTTCGAGTACCGCAGCGACGCGGTCGTGGAACGGAACGGGAACGCGTACAAGAACCGCTACATCGGCGTCGTGCGCTTCCGCGACGGCAAGATCTCGCACTGGCGCGAATTCCACAATCCCGAAGCGACGAAGGTCTTGTGACGACGGCGGCCGGCTTCACTGATCCGGCATTCAAGGCGGTACACGACGCGTTCGCGCAGAACTTCGCGGACGGGCTCGAGCTCGGTGCATCGCTTTCGGTCAGCGTCAACGGCCGAAGCGTCGTCGACGTCTGGGGCGGCTCCCTCGACGCCGCGCGGACGCGGCCGTGGGAGCGCGACTCGCTCGTGTGCGTGTTCTCGTGCACCAAGGGCATCGTCGCCATCGCGACGATGTGGGCGGTCGCTCGCGGCCTCGTCGACCTCGACGCGCCGGTCGTGGCGTATTGGCCCGAGTTCGGAGCCGAAGGCAAGGGCGAGATACCGGTGCGGTGGTTGCTCACGCACGAAGCCGGACTCGCCGCCATCAGCCACCGCATGCCCCACGGCTCGTTGAGCGATTGGCAGGCGATGACCACCGCGCTGGCGGCGCAGGCGCCGTGGTGGGAGCCCGGAACCGCGCACGGCTACCACGGGGTGACATACGGCCATCTGATCGGCGAGGTGTTGCGGCGCGCGACGGGACGCGACTGCGGCGAGTTGATCGCAACCGAGCTCGCATCGCCATTGGGTGTCGACCTGCGCATGCCGCTGCCGGCCGCGGATGATCCGCGCACCGCCGACCTGGTCGTCGACCTGTCGCCGGACGGCACGTTCTTCGACCGATGGGACCTCAAGACCTCCCTTGGACCGAAGGCGTTCGGCAACCCTCCCGACTGCAACGACCCCGCACACTGCATGACCGACACCTTCCGGCGCGCGGTGATCCCGTCCGCGAACATGCACGCCAACGCACGCGCCCTCGATCGCTTGTACAGCCGCCTCGGCGACTTCGCGCCGGCGTCACTCGTCGAGGAGTTCGGCCGGTGCCACGTGCGCGGCGACGACAAGGTGATGGAGCTGCCCACCGCATTCGGCCTCGGCTTCGAGCACACGATCCCCGAATGGCGGTTTGGCCCGGGAGCTCGCACGTACGGACACAACGGAAGCGGCGGTTCGCTCGGCATCGTCGACCCCGACGCCGGTATCTCGCTCGGCTACACGATGAACCGCTTGTGGTGGGGGCCCGACCGCACCGACCCCCGCTGGCCACCAATCTTCGACGCGCTCTACGCGGCGGTCTGAGGAGGCGTCTGTGAGCAGCGCTCAGCGCTGCTCACAGACGCACCTCTGCGACCACGACGGCGACGTTGTCACGGCCACCCCGGGAGAGGGCCAGCTCGACGAGCGCGTCGGCGGTGGCTTGGGCGTCTTCGGTCGCGGTCATCAACGACGCGATCTCGTCGTTGGGCACCTCATTGAAGAGGCCGTCAGTGCACAGGAGCAGGCGATCGCCTTCCACGGCAGGGTGGGCGGCACTGTCGAGCTCAACATCCGGTCCGACTCCGAGCGCTCGGGTGAGGACGCCGCGGTGAGGATGAACGAGCGCCTCTTGTTCGCTCAGCTCCCCGCGCCGCACAAGCTCGGCAGTCAGGCTGTGGTCGTGGGTCAGTTGCGTCAACGAGTCGTTGTGCAACATGTAGGCACGGCTGTCGCCAACATTGACGACCGCGAGGCTTCCGTCTTCGGTCAGGCCGGCCGCACAGATTGTCGTCCCCATGCCCTCCAACTCGGCACTCGCGCCCGCGCGGTCCCAGATCGCCCGGTTGGCTGCCCGCACCGCCGCTTGCAGCTCATCGAGCGACCGCCCGGTGAAGGCGGCCTGCACGAGCGCGACCGCGACCGAGGATGCAACCTCGCCTCCTGGAGCACCTCCCATGCCGTCCGCGACTGCTGCAAGGTGGTCAGTGCTCACGACGGCGTCTTCGTTGTTGTCGCGCACTCGGCCCGTGTCCGTGCGACTGACTGTTCTGAATTTCGTCATCGATCCCTTCCCTGAGCGCTTGTTGTCGACGGGTGTGAACGACGTGGCCTCGATCGCCAACAGACGTCGTGCGAGGTCGAGAGCCTTCTGCCGGTGCGCGGCATCGATCTCAACGCGCCTCGCCCAGGCATCAAGCTGATCGCACGAGGGATCGCGAAGGAGTGCTGCGATGTCGGCGAGCGGCATGCCCGCCTCTCGCAGCGTGTCGATGAGTGTCGCCTCGCGCAGCTGACCCGGGGAGTAGTACCGGTAGCCCGATGCCGAATCGACCGCCGCGGGGACGAGGAGTCCACCGGCTGCGTAGCTCCGGAGGCGCTTCGGTGACAGACCGGAGCGCGCTCGAGAACTCACCGATCGGCATGAGGTCGTCCACGAATGCAGCATGAACCCTTCCCGTAGGTGAAGGTCAAGCGCCCACGGACGGAATGTCGCGACGGCGGAACACTGCCGCGGCGGCCGCGAAGAGGCCGACCGCGTACACGACGAGCATGATCGCAGGTACCGGCGAGGCGACGACGTCGGACCGCGGGCCCATGAGGAACGCCGCGGCGTTGTCGGTAATCAGCCAGCGCCCGAGGCCCGGTCGCCACGCGCGCACCGCACTCTCGACGAAGTTCAGGTAGACGAACGCGGCACCGAGCGCGATCGCAGTGTTGCGACCAATCAGCGCGAGCGACGCGCCGACGATCGCGGCGAGCCCGGTGAGCGCGGCGCCCTTGCCCATTGCCACGACAAGACCGCGCCACCATTCCGCATCGGCGCCGCCCGTGCCACCGTGCAGGAGCATCGACGGCAGCAGCGCGGCGATCAGCACCAGTTGCAGCAGGAGCGCGATCGCGGCCGCGGCAAACGCGGCACTCGACACGCGGGCGGCTGCGACGCGGACACGCCGGGGCTCCCATGTCAAGAGCGTGGCGAGCATCCCCGACCGCCAATCGGCGCCGACCACCGAAGCCGCGGCAAGCAGCGCGCCGAAGATGAGCAACACGCTGGCGACCCCAAGGATCGGGTCGGTAGCGTCGTCCTGCGGCCAGAGATCGGTGAGGTAGATGCTCTTGTCGTAGTGCTCGAGCGTGAGCTCCTGCCGGCACTCGGTTTCCGTGAGCTCGCCGATGCACTGCTGCACATCGACTTCGCGCTGGGTCAGCGCATGCGCTCCGCGCCGGCGCGTCGAACTTCCCGGTATGGGTGAACACCATCACCCCGGCGAACACGATGGCCACTCCTGCGACACCAATGAGCACTCGCACCAGCCGTCGCGACAACGCACGCGACAGTTCGGCCCGCAACAAGCTGGTCACGACGCCTCTCCTGTCAGCTCGAGGAACACGTCTTCCAACGTGCGCTCGTCGGGTCGCATCTCGGTCACCCACAGCCGATTCGTTGCCAACGCTTCAGTGACGTGCGCGGCCTTCGCTCTCGCGCCGGCGACCCGCAGGTAACCGTCGGCGGCGACCTCGGCGAGCATGCCCGCGCGGCGCAAGACCTCGAGACCGGCCGCCATGTCGTCGATCCGCACGAGCAAGCCGGACGCACCGCCGGCTGCGAGCACCTCGTGCACGGGCCCGGCCGTGACGCAGCGTCCGCGGCGCAGGATCGCGACCCGGTCGCAGATCTGCTGGATCTCGCTCAGTTGGTGGCTCGACACGAACACCGTCCGGCCGTCGTCACCGAGACGGCGGAGCAGCTGGCGGATCTCCTTGATGCCGGCCGGATCGAGGCCGTTCGCAGGCTCGTCCAAGATCAGCACCGCGGGATCCTTGAGCAGCGCGGCCGCGAGCCCGAGGCGCTGGCGCATGCCGAGCGAGTAGGTCGCGACGAGGTCGTCGGCTCGTTCGGCCAGCCCGACGCGATCGAGCTCGGCGGCGACCACGCGCGGTCCGATGCCGTACAGACGCCCGAGCAATTCGAGGTTGTGGCGGCCCGAGAACGTCGGGAACAGCGCGGGCGTCTCGACGAGTGAGCCCACCCGGCGGATCACGGTGGGAAGCGCGCTGGGTACGTCGACGCCGAGCAGACGGCACGAGCCACTCGACGGTGTCGCGAGACCCAGCAGGCAACGAATCGTCGTCGTCTTGCCCGAACCGTTCGGCCCGAGGAATCCGAACACGCCCCCGGCCGGCACGAACAAATCCAGTCGATCGACCGCGACGGTCGTTCGACCGCGCCGGTGTCGATACACCTTGCGCAACCCCGCGACCTCGATGACTCCGGGCCCGGCGCGTGCTCGCCCGAGCGTTGCGTCGCGATCGAGCACAAACGAAGACGTCATGCCCACGACGCTACGGAGACTCGCTCGTCACGAACACCGTGCCCACCCGCACATTGCGGGGGATTTTCCGCTCCTAGGCAGTGCGCCAGAGCGCACTCTTGCGGTCGCCCCAGAGCTGCTCGATGAGGTCGGCGTCCAAGTGCTCCTTGTGCACATACGCGAGGCGCGCCGCACGACGACGCGCCGCGCGGCAGCGCGTTGACCTCATACGTCGACACCAAGATGACGACGGTGTCGGGATGTGCCGCGGTGATGTGTCTCGTGGCATCGACGCCGCTGATCCCCGGGAGATTGATGTCCATCAACACCAGGTCGGGTCGCAGCGACTCCACCAGCGCCCGCGCGTCATCACCCGAAGTGGCTTCACCGACGACATCGAACTGGTCCAAGAGCTGGAACACGACCTTGGCAGCCTCGCGAAACGGCAACTGATCGTCGACGATCAGCACGCGCACGCCGGCATCATTCATGGGAGTGCCTTCCCGAGCTTTTCTTGATCGGCGAGGTAGACGAGCACGGCCTTCACGCGCCGGTGCACGGCCTGCTCCTCGCTGAGGCCGAGCTTCGTGAAGACCGCGCTGATGTGCTTTTCCACCGCGCGATCACTGAGGGAGAGTGCTTCCGCGATCGCGCCATTGTTCTTCCCCTGCGCCATCTCGGCCAGCGTCTCGTGCTCGCGTGGTGTGAGCGTTGCAACCGGCGAACGGGCCGCCGCGCGTGCCGCGAGGAGGACGTCGACCACCTTGGGGTCGACGACCGATCCGCCCCGTGCGACCTCGCGGATGGCCCGACCGAGTTGCTCGCCGTTCGCCACTCGTTCCTTGAGCAGGTAGCCGCGGCCCTCGGCACCGGCGGCGAAGAGCGCGAGCGCGTACGACGGCTCGAGATAGTGGCTCAACACGACGACGCCGATCTCCGGGTGGGTCTCGCGCAACTGCCGCGCCGCGCGCACGCCTTCGTCGGTGCCCGTCGGTGGCATACGGATGTCGGTCAGGAGGACGTCGGGCTCATGCGTCGCCACGAGCCCGAGCAGACCGTCGAAGTCTTCGCACACACCGACCAGCGTGAGGTCTTCCTCGAGCTCGATCAAGGTCCGGACGCCCTCGCGCATGAGGACGTTGTCCTCCGCGAGCACGAGCCGAATGGCCATCGGTCAAGGGTACTGAGCAGCTGCCGGTGCCGTAAGTGGGGTGCCCGCACCGTCGCGAGTGCGGCTGGCACGGTGAAGCATCGGGCGGCGTCACCCTTCAGCCGCAGACAGCGGGGGGTCATACTCGAAGTGATGCAAGCGATGAGGGGGGCGTCGCATCAGGCGCCGATGCTGTCTGCACCGGCCGTGCTCACGCGACTGGTTGTCCTTGGCACGCTTGCTGCGTTCATCGGCCTCGCATACTTGGTGATCCCGGTCGGCCTCGGGACGCTGCTCGGTACCGGCCCGAGCACGGTGCTTTCGGTCGCCGCGACAACCGTCGTTGCGATCGGGTTCGCCCGTGTGCGCGAGTGGGCCGAGCGCATCGCGCAGCGACTCGTCTATGGACCACGGTCGACGCCGTTCGAGGTGCTCACCGAGCTGTCCGATCGCATGGCAGGTTCGTATGCAACCACGGACGTGCTGCTCCACATGGCCCAGATCCTCGTGCTGGGAAGCGGCGCGGCGACGGCACGGGTGTGGTTGCGGGTCGGCGACGAGCTCGTCGCGGCGGCGGCGTGGCCCGAGGCCTCTGCCGTGCCCCTGCCGCCCGCGGTTCTGTCGACCAACGAGCTCCCATGGCTTCCTGATGCACACCACGCGATCGCAGTCCGTCATAACGGCGAGCTCATTGGTGCGATCACCGTCACCCAGCTCCCGGGGAGCCCGCTTTCGCCTGCCGACTTGCGATTGCTGGACGACTTCGCGTCGCAGGCGGGACTCGTGTTGCGCAACGTGCGGCTCACCGCCGAGCTCGCGACCAGTCTCGAAGCGATCTCGGCGCAGGCGGCGGAGATCCACACGTCACGGCGGCGCATCGTCGACGCGCAGGACGCCGAACGCCGGCGCGTCGAGCGCGACATTCACGACGGCGCGCAGCAATACCTGGTGGCACTCATGGTGCAGCTCCGTGTCGCGCGCCGGCTCGCGTCCAAAGATCCGCCGCGCGCCCAGGCGATGATTGTGGACTTGCAGCGGATCACCTCCGAGGCGCTCGACACCTTGGGCGATCTTGCGCAGGGCATCCACCCGCCGATACTCACCGCGCACGGCCTCGCGGCCGCATTGCGCCGCCAAGAGGACAACCCCGCGGTGAAGGTTTCTGTCGATGATCGCGACTTGCGGCGCTATCCGATCGAAGTCGAGGCCGCGGTCTATTTCGCGTGTCTGGAAGCGTTGAACAACGCGGCCAAGCATGCGGCCGGCTCCAACGTCGTTGTGCAGCTGTTCGAACGCGACCAGCACATCGTCTTCTCGGTGCGTGACGACGGCTTGGGGTTCGACCCCGACGAATGCCGGCCCGGTTCCGGGCTCGGCAACATGGCCGACCGCGTTGCCGCACTCGGCGGGACGCTGGACATTACGTCGGTTCCGAGCCGAGGCACGATGGTGGCGGGGCGCGTGCCGTTGCCGAAGGGCGTCGAGGACGCGGCATGAGCCGTCCCCGGATGCGCCTTGGCAGCGTCTTGTTCTGGTGCTTCTTCGGTCCGTACGTGCTGGGCGTGGTGATCTTCCTCGCCGCTGGGCTCGCTCCATCGGTCGTCAAGGAGTTCGGTTCGGTGCACGATTCGCTGCACGAGTACGCGGACGACGCGTTGCTCGCCGAGCGCAGCGTCACGATCACGCTCGAGAATCAGGATCCCAAACGCGCGCATCGCATCGTGATCGCCGGGCCCGAGGACAGCGGCGTCGGTGGTCGCGAGCCGGGTTGTGCTGGCGGGGGACCGCGCCACCATGAAGTTCGTCGCGCCGCGGTCCGGCTCGTACCGGATGACCTCACCGGGCCATCCCGAGCTCCAAGGCGAGATTCGTTTCGCCGACGACGGTGTCCGCGCGATCTCGATCCGAGTGCCCGAGTCGGAGCACCGTTTCCAACGGATCGGCGCCGGCGGGTGGTCCGAAGTCGCTCGCCGGGTTGCCGACGCATCGCATCGCGCCGACCACGGGGGCCGGGTGACGCTCGAGTCACTGTTCAGTGTGTTCAACCTCGGGCTCGGGCTCCTGTTGGTCGCGCGCCGGCCTCGCGATCGCACGGCCCGGCTGCTCGCGGGTCGCGATGATCGGTACGGCCGTCACCTTCAACCATCAGAGCCACAGCACGGTACGCGACTACCTCATCGGAGATTGGTGGTTCCCGCACGACCTCTTCCACATCTTGTCGGGCGTCGCGTACCTGTACGCGGTGATCGTGTTCCCGGACGGTCGTCTCGTGCCGACGGCATCCGGACAGCGCTGGCTGCTCCGCGCCGCGTACGGCGTGGGCACGATCGTCCTCGCCCAGTTCGTGCTTGATCGCACCAGCGTTGGACACCCCGGTCAATCGTTCTTCACGGTGTTGTTCGGCTTGCTCATCCCGGTCGCCGGTGTGGCTGCGCAGACGTACCGGTTGCGACACGCGACCGATCCAGTCGTGCAGCAGCAATCGCGGCTGTTGCGTCTCGCGCTCTTGCCATTGTTCTTCGCCGGCGTCATCTATCTCGTGCTCACCCAAGCGTCGAACGCCACGTGGGTGGAGGACGTCGGCCTTGCGGTGTTCCCCGCGTTGTTCGCGCTCGTCCCCGTCGCGCTCGTCATGGGCATCCTCCGCTATCGCCTGTGGGACATCGACGTGCTCGTCAGCCGCACGCTGATGTCGGTCGGGTTGGCAGCGTTCATTGGTCTCGTCTACGTCGTCGTTGTCGTGCTCCTCGGCCATGGACTCGGTCCGGGCGGCTCGGCCGGGCTCAAGATCGTCGCGACCGCGATCGCCGCGATCGCGTTCGAACCCGTCCGCGAGCGGCTCGCACGCTTCGCCAACCGTCTCGTGTACGGCGAGCGTGCGACGCCGTACGAGGTCATGGCCGAGTTCAGCGACCGGCTCGCGAGCGCGATCTCGGTCGATGAGATCCTGCCCCGGATCGCGGAGACCGCCGTCACGGGCGTCGGTGGCATCGCCGGACAGGTCACCGCGTTCCTCCCGGGCGGCGGCAGCCGGACGGTTGAGTGGCCGAAGAACAGCAACGTCACATCGTTCTCGTACGTGATGCCGGTGACATACCGGGGCGACGACGTCGGCGAGATCGCGGTCGCAACCGCGCACGGCGAGCGCCTGCGTCCGGAGGAGGAGGAATTGCTCGCCGCACTCGGCGCGCAAGCCGGACTCGCGGTCAACAATGCTCGCTTGACGATCGAGCTCCAGGCGCGACTCGAGGAGATCTCGGTGCGGGCGAGGGATCTGCGCACGCGTCGCGCCAGCGCATCGTCACCGCGCGCCAGGGACAGCGGCTGCGAGTGGTACAGCTGATCCACGAGCGCGTCGAGGTGCGACTCCACCGGGCGTCCACCCTGCTCGAAGAGCTCGCGCCGCTGCTCACGAGCGACCCCGAGCGCGCCCTCGAGCTCATCGATGCGCTCCTTGATGAATGCGGGCATGCGCTCGACGCCTTGCGCGACCTCGCGCGTGGCATTTTCCCCGCGATTCTGGCTGATCAAGGAGTCGTCGCGGCGTTGGATGCATACGTGTTGCAAGCGCGGTTGCCGATCGACGTGCGTGTGCACGCAACGGACGCGCCAGATCGCTACGACCCGCAGGCCGAAGCGATCGTGTACTTCTGTGCGATCCAGGCGCTCGCGAACGCGGGCACGTACGCGCCCGAGAGCTCGGTCGTCGTCCGTGTGTCGGCGGAAGGTGGGGACTTGTCGTTCTCCGTGACGGACGACGGGCCGGGCACGGAACCCGAGCGACTGCGGGCCGGTGCCGACATTCAGGACATGCGCGACCGGGTCGAAGCGGTCGGCGGTGAATTCGAGGCAACGTCCGCGCCGGGCGCCGGCACGGTCATCTCGGGCTCCGTCCCGGTGCACCGCACCGCAGAGGCGTCTGTGGACTATCGTTTTCCGACGTTGACAGACGCCTCTACGGAGTAGATGCGATGCGCCGTGCTCTCGTTCTTGTCGTCATCGCCATGGTTGCGTTCGTCGCCGCGGTTCCCAGCACTGGCGCGGCGCCGACGAAAACGAAGACCGTGAGCGGCGAAATCGACGGCGCCGGCGGGTTCGTCTTTGACGGCTCCTGCCCGTTGATCATCTACGCGAGTAGCGGCACCTATCGCGCCAAGCACCTCGGGCGCGGCACGTATGCCTTGCACATGTGCATCACGAGTACGGCGTTGCTCCATGCGGTCGGCACCTTCGACCTCACGACGCGCCGCAAGGCGCAACTGCACGGCACGATCGAGACCGACCTGCTGCCAACCCCGCTACAGGGCATCCCGGTCACCGTCGCGGGCGGCACCGACCGGTTCGCCGGCGCGACCGGGACGCTGACACTCGACATCATGCAGTTCAACGAGACGGGCTGTGACCCGCGTGTCAGCGTCTGTTTCTTCTGGGACGAGCACGGGACGATCGGCGGCACGATCACCCCGCACTGACACGCCACGCGAAGCGTTTGGGCAGTTGACCGCGGACGTCCGCGTACAACTGCCCAAACGGTGAACCACCGCCTCGACCTTCAGGCGCCGGCGTGCGCCTGGATGCCGCGCCCGCGTTCGCCTTCGGTCAATAACCGTGCGATCTCTTGCACTTCTTGTTCGACGCCCCGGGCGAACCAGCGACGCGCGATGAGGTCGTAGAGCCGCCCGAGGATGCTGTGGCCGAAGTCCATCGTCTCGACGTGGCGCAGCTGTGTGCCTCCGTCGGCCGGCTCGATCTCGAACCACGCGTGCAACGCGCGAGGGACGCCGTGCTCGAGCGTCACGTCGATGTGATTGGGAACCGTCCACCGATAGCGAGTGACGACCGAGCCGCGGAAGCGCCCGAGGAACCGGCCGTCTTCTCGTGCGAGCATCCCGTCGTCGGTGTCCGCGAGCTTCGTGACCCAGATCATCTTGGTGTCGGCCTTCGTGTACTGGGCCGGATCGAGCACGAAGTCGAAGACCTCCTGCGGCGTCACACCAGCCACGAACGCCGAACCCTCACCGCGAATCATCGCACTGCGGGATTCATGCGGCGGCGAGCGCGCCTTCGACCCATGCTTGGAGTTGGTCGGGGCCGCGTGCGCCGACGACGGTGTCGACGAGTTGACCGTCGCGGAACAGCAAGAGCGTTGGGATGCCCTGCACACCGAAGCGCCTGGAGATCTGCGGATTCTCGTCGACGTTCACCTTGACGAGCTTGACCTTGCCACGCAGACGCCGCGCGACCTCCTCGAGCGCGGGCGAGATCATCCGGCACGGGCCGCACCACGGTGCCCACAGGTCGACGACAACCGGAAGGCTGGCCCGCTCGACGACGTCCGGGAAGTTCGCGTCGGTCGCCTCGGCGATCCACGGCAGGTCCGTTTTGCAGTTCGCGCAGCGCGGTCGCCCGCTCGCGGCCGCCGGCACCCGGTTCTTCTTGCCGCAGGTCGGACATTCGATGATCACGGCGTTGAGTTTGCCCGGGAAGGCGACGCGGCAAGCACGGGCTCAGGTCCGGGCCAGGGCCAGGGCTTCGGCCGACGCGGCGAGCGCGGCGAGGTGGTCGTCGACCGACGCGAGCCCGGCGTTCATCGTGTTGATCGCGAGGTGGGTCGCTCCCACGTCCCGCCAGCGACCGACGTGGTCGACGATCTGGTCGACGCCTCGCTCGCCCCAGTTCACCCGGCCCTCCATGCCCAGGGTGGCGGGGTCGCGCCCGGCGGCGCGTGCGGCCTGCTCGACAACGGCACGCGCGTGGTCGAGGCGCGGGCCGGGCGCCAGCTGGGGGAACCATCCGTCGGCGAGCCGTCCGGCGCGCTGATATGCCAGCTCGGACGCCGCGCCGAACCAGACGGGGAGCGGACGCTGTACCGGCAGCGGTGCGATGCCCGCGCCGGTCACGTGCTCATACGTGCCGTCGTGCGTCACCGTTTGCTCGGTCCATAAGCGGCGCATGAGTGCGACTTGTTCTTCGATGCGACGGCCGCGATTGGTGAAGTCCTTGCCCAGCGCTTCGTACTCCACCGCGTTCCATCCCAGCCCGACTCCGAGGCGGAAGTTGCCCCGCGTCAGCACGTCCACCTCGGCCGCCTGCTTGGCGACGAGTGCGGTCTGTCGTTGCGGGAGGATGATGATGCCCGTCACGAGCTCGAGCGTGGTGATGGCGGCGAGATATCCGAACAGCACGAACGGCTCGTGGAATGTCGTGTGCACGTTGTACGGCCCGTTCCACGGTTCGTGCACCTTGGGGTCGGCGCCGAGCACATGGTCGTACGCCAGGATGTGCGTGTAGCCCATCTGCTCGACCCGTTGCGCGTAGCCGCGTACCACGTCGGCGTCTGCGCCGATCTCGGTTTGCGGGAAGACGACACCGATACGCATCGGCCCCTTGTCTACCCCGTTTGGACTCAGCCGCCGAAGATCGCGGGCAAGACCGATCCGTTGCCGAGGACGAACAGCGCCCCGACGCCCAGGCTGAACAGGCCGGTGATCACCGCAACGGTGGCGTAGACACGGAAGCTCCGGGCCGCGTTGAGGTAGCCGACGGTGGCGGCGAATGCGATGCCGGTATTGGAGGCGACGATGCCGAGGATGAACGCGATCAGCAGGAGTTCGCCGAACCCGCTCCCGGCCTTCGCGGCCGCCACGAAGACAAGGACCTGGGTCGCGGTCTCGGCGCCGACGCCATGGAGCATGCCGACGAGGAACGACGTCCGCTTCCCGTAGTTGGCGAACGGGTCGTCCGGCATCGGTGCGCGGTGCCGGTGTAGGTGGTGATGACGGGTGGCAACCGCGACCGCCGCCGGTGCCGGTGCGTGGCTCGGAGCCGGGTCACCGTCGATGTCGACCTCGAGATGTTCGTGCACATGGCCGTGGTCGTGGCCGTGCGGGTGGTCGTGCACGATCTCCACGTACTCCGGCCGGCGGCGCAACCGGCGCAGCACGCGCGCCACCCCGCCGAACAGCAACATCCACCGGCTGCGCATGCGAAAGTCGCGGCCGTGCCGCGCCAGCGCGTAGAACACGTACGCGCCCAACAACAAAAGCGTGGCGCCGACGACGCGCTCCATCGTGGCGTCGACACCCGCGGGCAGCAGGTCGCCGGCAAGCACGGCGAGCGAACCCAACGCGAACACGACGGTGGCGTGCCCGAGCGCATACAGCGTGGCGAACAGCATCGATGTGCGCCGCTCGTCTTGAGAACTCGTGATGTCAGTGATCGCGGCGATGTGGTCCCAGTCCACGCCGTGGCGCAGCCCGAACCCAAAGGTCGAGATCACGAGCCCGGCGGCTCCGGCGGTCGCACCGAGGATGGGGATCATCGGAACCTCGGCACGCCGGTACTTCGAAGCGGCGGCGCCATGCGGATGTTGTAGCAAGCGCCGTGCACCGAGCAAATAGGTGCATTCGCCACCGCTCCCGACGCATCGTCAACTGGTCAGGAAGCCGTCGCAGGGGCCGAGGGTCAGGATGTTGATCGCGTTGGCCGCGCCGCTGAGCATCGTGCCGACGTCCCCGTCGTCGAAGTTCGCCCGCCCCGCGGCAACGATTGCGTTGAGATCGTCGCGCCACTGCAGCAGCTGGCTGCGCTGCGGCTCCTGGAAGTGATCGAGATCGGGGAGGCCGGTGTTCGTGACGTTGGCCAGCGCGACCGCGTCGTCGAACGACGCCACCGGTGTGCCGGGAACGAACGCGGGCGCGTGCTTGAGCTGCGCGAGTCGCCGCGTCACTTGGAACCCGATCTCGGCCTGCCGCTCGAGCTTGTCGAAGTCGACGATGTCCGCCTCGTCTTGAGTCGTGTGGTAGCAGGGACCGGTCGAGTCGCTGAAGAACACCGTCGGCACTTGCTTGCCGATGAAGTTGACGTAGTCGCTGCGGCCCTGGCCGAAGATCTGGCTGAGCCGTTGGGTGTGCAGCGGTCCGCCGCCGATCGCGCGCTTCACGATCGACTGGAACTTCGGCCCGCCGGTCTCGGCGCCGACCGCGAAGCTGAGGTCGCGCAGGCTCGGCAGCAGGTTCGCCCCTTGAATGTCGAAGTTCACGTACCCGACGGTCTTCGCCAGCGGCACGATCGGATGGTTGACGTAGTACGCGGAACCGAGCAGGCCGTCCTCCTCGCGGTCCCACAACGCCAAGATGACGGAACGGCGCAGCGAACCACCGTTCCGCAGAAGGATCTGACGCCCGATCGACAGGACGGCGGCTGTGCCCGCGGCGTTGTCGGTCGCGCCGTTGCAGATGTTGTCGCCCGCGATCTTCTGCTGGCACCGGCCCGGGGCGAAGTGGTCGTAGTGCGCACCGACGATGACATACTCGTCCGGGAGCTTCTTGCCGCGAATGAGGCCGACGATGTTGACGCCCGACGGGAACGGCTGCTTGAACGCGTCGTCGCCCGAACGCGACGCGTCGAGACCGACGGAGAACGTCTTGAGTTGCTTGATGAGATAGTTCTGCGCGAGCACCGAACCGGCGGTGTCGTTGTCGCGTCCTTGGAACGCGTCGCTCGCGAGCGCCTTGAGATCCAATGCCAGCGGCGTGGTATCGCTTGCGCCGCGGTTGCGGGGCGCGGCGCTCGACACCGCTGACATGCTCATAGTGAGCAGGCACGCGACGATCAGCAGGACAAGTGTGGCGAACGGAAGGCGGCGCGCACGAGAAGGCATGCCTCATCATGCAACGGCGTGGCGGCGCCGCGCGCACGTCGATACGGAACGCGCCAAGCGTCGAGCAGAATAGGCGTCATGTCCCGGTTGGGGAACTGGGCAGAACTGGGTACGTTTGCTCGGTGACCAACGAGCCGCGAACACATCGAGAAGTCGTCGAGGCAACCGCCGCCGCGGAGGCCGGGATGCGGACCCAAACGGTGCCGGTCAACGTGTTCGAGACCACCGACGCGGTTGTCATCGTCGCGCCGCTTCCGGCGGTGACCGCCAGCGATGTGACGATCGAGCTCCGCAACAACACGCTGCGATTTTGGGCGCATCTCCGCAGTGCCGCGCCGCGCGATTACTTGGTGCGCGAGTGGGACTACGGCGGCTATGAACGCGAGCTCGATCTTCCCGACGGTTACGGACGCGCGGTTGAGGCGTCGCTCGGGAACGGCCAACTCGCCATACGCGTGTTGCGCGGCGAGTCCGCAGCGTCGTTGAGTATCAAGCCGACTGTTACCTGAGAGGGGGATTCGTGGCCGAGAGCGTCTACAAAGTCATCGAGTTGGTGGGGACCAGCAGCGAGTCATGGGAGAAGGCCGCAACCGCGGCGGTGATGCGCGCCGGAGAGTCGCTGCGCGATCTGCGCATCGCCGAGGTCTCCGAGCTCGACCTGCAGATCGAAGAGGGAAAGGTCGTCGCCTACCGCGCCAAGGTGAAAGTCTCGTTCAAGTACGAGGGCGGCGCGTAGCCACGAACAGCTCGGGAAAAGGACGACCCCCGGGGAGGTGGGGGCTCCGGCCGGGGGTCGTCAACTATTGCGCGCTCATGCAGTGTGTGCGCGCGACCCTGTGAGGAGGAAGAGGGATAACCGTGTGTCTTTCCTGTGGATGACGGCGCGCGCGGTCCGGTCTGTCCCCGTCCGTCCCCGGTCAGGTCACTGGTCGGCGGCGTGCAGCAGCTCTTGGAACTGCGCGGGGGAGAAGGAGGCGGGCGCCGTCGAGGTCATGAAATCGGTGAGGACCTCGACGAACCGTTCCGGGTCCTCGCAGTGCGGGAAGTGGCCGGCACCCACGAAGATCTCGAGCCGGCTGCCCGGGATCGCCTCGTGCGCCTCGTATCCCTGTTGCACGGGGATGATGCGGTCGCTGTCACCCCACACGATCAGCGTCGGCACGCGCGACGCGAGATACAGGCGGTTCGTCGCGCTCACACGTTGGCCGGATTGGTCGACCACCGAACGCAGCGTGTGCAGGAATGCCGTACGCGTCTCGGGGTCGGCGAGCGACCCGTAGCTCTCCCAAATCTGCACGACATGGGGACTCGGATGGAACCCGAGGCTGCGCATCCAGCCGCCGACCGTGAGCCCGGCGTCGTACACCCAGCTCGTGCAGGCGAGCGGAAGCACGTAGTCGCTGCCGGGCAGGGTGAGCGCGCGCAGCAGCAGGTTGACTTCCCGTCCGAGGCCTCCGCTCGAGACGAGCACGAGCCGTTCGGTGCGCTCCGGGAATTGATAGGCGAACTGCATCACGACGCCGCCGCCGAGGGACTGCCCGACGACCGTCGCGCGCTCGTGTCCCAACGCCACAAGAAGATCGCGCAGGACGCTGGCAAACGCGCCGAGCGAATAGTCGCCGCGCGGCTTCGCCGACCGGCCGTGCCCGGGCAAGTCCACCGCCACCACGGTGAAGTTCTTGGCGAGCCCCGGGAGCACGTCCCGCCACATCAAGGAGCTTCCGGCCATGCCGTGCACCAGCAGGAGCACGGGTCCGGAACCGCCGGTGCGGTACGTCACGTCGTGGCCGTGCAGGGCAATCGTTTCGAGCTCGAAATGCGAGTTCACAGATCCATACGCTACGCCTCCCCAGCGCCCGTCCAAGACACGGGGAGACCCTGACGCGAGGATTGCGCACTCTTCGCGCGATGCTCACACTCGTGTGCAGGACTGGGCGCATGCAGCAGAGCCGCATCGCCGTCGCCATTGTCGTCATATTCGTGGTCACAGCATGCAGTGGCGGGGGCACTACAGCGAAGTCGACCGCGACGTCGACGACGTCGGTGCCGGCGGCGAGCGCCGCCCCGGTTGCGGGCCGTCCGAACATCGTCCTGGTCCTCACCGACGACCTCGACTTGTCATCGTTCCTCGACGCGACACGCTTTCCGAAGTTTCACGACCTGATGACTGCGCGCGGCACAACATTTACGAATTACTTCGTCACCGACTCGTTGTGTTGTCCGTCGCGGGCGTCGATCCTGCGCGGCCAGTACGTGCACAACCACGACGTCGAAGGCAACCTGCCACCGACCGGCGGGTTCGAGCACTGGCAGGAGCTCGGGCGTGACCGTTCGACGGTCGCGACCTGGCTGCACGATGCCGGCTACCGCACCGGTCTCCTCGGCAAGTACCTCAACGGCTATCCGACGACGGTCGCACCCACGTACGTGCCGCCGGGGTGGGATACGTGGGCGAGCCCGGCCGCCGGCAACGCGTACTCCGAATACAACTACGAGCTCAACGAGAACGGCACGCTCCATCGATACGGATCGCAGCCCGCGGACTACCTCGTCGACGTGCTCGCGCGGAAGTCGCGCGACTTCGTGGGCGCGGGGAACGACACGCAGCCGTTCTTCCTGTACGTCGCGCCGTACGTACCGCACCAACCCGCCACTCCCGCGCCCCGCTATGCCGACGCGTTTGCCGGGGTGCGCGCGCCGCGCCCGCCGTCGTTCGACCAAGCCGACGTGTCGGCCGAGCCAGCCTGGATACGCAATCGGCCGCCGCTTCGGCCCGCAGTGAAGAGGTACATCGACCGACTCGCGCGCAGGCGTCTCCAGAGCATGCTGGGCGTCGAAGACATGCTGAAGACGATCGTCGACACGCTGACGCGCACCGGCCAGCTCGACAACACCTACATCGTGTTCACGTCGGACAACGGGTTCCACCTCGGCGAGCACCGGCTGCCGCCCGGAAAGCAGACCGCGTTCGACGAGGACATCCACGTGCCGTTGGTCGTACGCGGTCCCAATGTGCCGGCCGGCGGCACGGTCGACGGCTTCGCACGCGAGATCGACCTCGCGCCGACGTTCGCCGCGCTTGCGCGGGCAACAACGCCCGCGTTCGTCGACGGCGTGTCGTTGACGCCGTTGCTCACCGGTGACACGACCGCATCCGATCTGCCGCACGACGTACTGGTCGAGCACTACGCGACTGCGGGGAGTCGCGCCGGCCGGCGCGCATCGAACGCGAGTGCCGAACCGGACGACGACGCGAACCCCCCGACCGCGGGGGCACCGGCGCGCGGGCCGGCTGCGCCGCTGCGCGTGCCGCGCCGGCAGGTCGCGGTCGCGATTCCCACATACCGCGCCCTGCGCACCGACCGGTACCTGTACGTCGAGTACAGCACCGGCGAGAAGCAGCTTTACGACCGGTCCACGGACCCCGACGAGCTGCACAACCTTGCCGCGACCGCGGACCCGCCGGTGCTGCGCCCGCTGGCCGCGCGCCTCGCCGCCCTCGCTCGTGCATGAGGGTTTTTGCGACACACGACGACCGAATTGGTCGCCTGGTGTCGCAAGAACCGCTCCTACACGAGCTCGAAGTAGCGGTTGAGCTCCCAGTCGGTGACGGCCTTGGCTTCGGCGTCACCGCCACCGGTGTGGAACATCAGCCATTCCCACCGGCGGTTGTGCAACCAGTACTCGACGAACTCGCTGCCCAGCACCTCGGTGAGCAGCTTGTCGCTCGCGAGCTCTTCGGCCGCCAGGCTGATACTCGACGGCAGTTGCGCGTGACCGGGCGGCTCGCCCCATGCCACGCCCCGGTGCTCGGCCGGCGGCTCGATCGCGCCGTCGAGGCCCGCGATGCCGCCGGCGAGGATCGCGGCGAGCGCGAGGTACACGTTGACGTCGGCGCTCGCGACGCGGTGCTCAACCCGGGCGAGCTTCTCCGAGCGCGAGACCACGCGCAGACCCGTCGACTTGTTCTCCTCACACCACGTCGGCGTCGTCGGCGCGGCCGCGAAGCCAACCATGCGGCGGTAGGAGTTGACGGTCGGGTCGAGCAGCAAGACTGCGGCGGGCATCGTTGCGACGAGTCCGCCGATCCAATGCCGCATCGTCGGTGAACGGTTGTCGTCGGCCTGGGCGTCGAAGAACGCCGGGTGCCCGTCGCGGCGAAGCGAGTGGTGGATGTGCATGCCGTTGCCGTATTCCTCGGTCGGCTTGGCCATGAACGTCGCGCTCACGCCGCGATCGAGGGCGACCTCTTTGATCGTCTGCTTCGCGCGGAACACGGAGTCGGCGGCGGTGACCGCGTTGGCCGGCTCGAAGTTCAGCTCCACCTGTCCGGGTGCGGCCTCGTCGCTCCATGCTTCCCACGGGATGCCGAGCCCGTCGAGGCGACGCACCACCTCGTCCATGAACGGCGCGATGTAGTGCGCGTTGTGTGTCGTATAACCGATCGGCAACGGTGTTCCCATCGGTGACAGGCCGCGGTAGCGCTTGCGCCGAGCCCCGTCGTACGAGTCGTTGAACAGCATGAACTCGAGCTCGTACGCGGCCAGCGCGTCGAACCCGCGTTGCGACAGCTGGTCGACGACACCCTTCAACACCACACGGGGGCAAATCGGGAGCGGGCTCCCGTCGATCGTGGTGTGGTCGACGATGACGTTCGCCATGCCCGGCCGGTTCGGGCTGGCGACGATCGTCGAGAGATCAGGACGTTGGTGGATGTCGCCGATCGCGGGTTGGCGGAAATCGGCCCACCAGCCGAGCTGCACGTTGCCGCCGAGATCCCACCAGAACACGAGGTCGGCGAGCGCGGGACCGAGCGGCAATGACCGTTCGAACTTGCTCCGGCTCAAATGCTTCCCGAGCACGAGGCCGTCGAGCGACGGGCCTTCGGTGCGCACCGACGTAATGGCGTGTTCGTCGAGCCAACCACCGAGCTCGTCGGGTGTCACGACGCGCCTCGCAGCGCCCATTCGATGGACTGGCCGGTGAGCACCGACGAGTGCTGGAGCGATCCAATCGCGAACACTTTGCCGTCGAGCAGATCCTGACCGAACACCGAGTTCCCCGAAAAGATCGACGTCAATGCCACCGTGCTGCCCTGGATCTCGTAGCGGTTCGTGGCATCGCTGCTCGCACCGAGCACGAGTGCCGTGCCGTCGTCAAGGCAGACGATGTGCAACGACGCCGGCATGCTTGGAGCAGAGGCCGCGAAGGCCCAGAACGCCTGCGCGTGCTGGGTCCACGACATCGCCGGTCCATCGAGCAGCTTCGACACACCAAGCGCGAACATCGGGCGCCGCAGGGCACCGGTCACCTTGGGCTTGGTTGCGTCGGGACCGCTCATGTTGTCGAGGTCGACGGTGGCGATGACGTGCGTGTCGGGCGCGACGCCGTGCGACACCACGACCTGGCCGTTGCCGAATCGCATCGTGACCGCTTGCGGATCTTTCGCCGACTTGAGCGCGAAGACCCCGCGTAGTTTCTGCGCCTTCTGCGCGAGCGTGGGGTCGGCGATGGCGCGGCGGAGCTGCGTCGCGATGATCATCACGAGCGGGGTCGCGTCCTCTTCGAGCACGACGTCGATGGGAGCGAGCGTACACTTCACGTGTGGTGCGCGCATGAGCGACAGGCCGCCGGTGATCGGGATCACGGCGCACGAGAGCTTGGTGGACGACGGTGTTGGTATCGCAACGCGTCACCACCTGACGCAGGTCGCGTACGCGAAGGCGGTGCGCAAAGCCGGCGGCATCCCGGTGCTGCTGCCGATGGTCGCCCCGAGCCGACGCGGCGCTGTTCGCGGCGCGGGTCGATGCGGTGCTCGTCACCGGCGGCGCCGACGTGAATCCCGACCTGTACGACGCGGTCGCGGCACCCGAGACCGATGCCGCCGATCCCGCCCGCGACGAGTCCGACATCGCGTTGATCAGGGCGGTGATCGAAGCCGACCGTCCGCTGCTCTGCATCTGCCGCGGCATCCAGGTATTGAACGTCGCGCTCGGCGGCACCCTCGATCAGCACCACGAGGGCCACTTCGACATCGAGCGTTACAACGAGGACGCGCACGGTGTGCAGGTGGAGGGTGGCACGACGCTGGCGAAGGTGTTGGGCGGCACGCAGGTCGGCGTGAACTCGTTGCATCACCAAGCACTCGACACGGTGGCGTCCTCCTTGCGCGCGGTCGCGTACAGCGACGACGGCGTCGTCGAGGGTGTCGAGGTCGACGGCTGTTCATTCGCGCTCGGCGTGCAGTGGCATCCCGAGATGCTTCGGCACCGGCCCGAGCACCTCGCGCTGTTCCGAGGTCTGGTGATCGCGGGTGCCAGCGCAAGCAACGGCACGCAGTGAACCCCGCGGTTTCGCGCAAGATGCTGCGGACGCTCGAGCCGTACCACGGCATGATCTACTTCGTGCCCGAAGCGGCCGACGCGTACCAGCGCATCGGGCTCACCGGCCGTCGCATGGGCTACTTCGCGTCACGTGCCGCGGCGATGGGTCCCGTGCCGGCGGACGTCGTGATCGCGACGTTCTTCAACTTCTCCCCGGCGCTCGTGCGGCGCTCGATCCCCGAAGCGTGGGAGCGCGCCGCGCCCTCCGCGATCGTCGATGCCCGGCGCGATGCCGCCGACGCCGCGCTGCGGCGGATGCTCGGCGACCGGGCGGAGAGCGCGGAGATGAAGGAGGCGGCGGAGCTCGCCCGTGAAGCGGCGCACGGCTGCATCCCGGAGGGCCGCCCGCTGTACGCGGCGCACGCGTCGCTGCCGTGGCCCGACGAGCCGCACCTCGTGCTCTGGCACGCGCAAACGCTGTTGCGAGAGTTCCGCGGCGACGGCCACATCGCCGCGCTCGTCGCCGAGGGCATTACCGGCCCCGAGGCGCTCGTGATCCACGAGGCGACCGGCGACCTTGCACCCGGCGTGCTGCAGGCAAGCCGCGCCTGGCCCGACGACGAATGGCACGCCGCCCGCGAACGAGTACGTGCGCGCGGCTGGATCAATGACGACGGCACGTTCACCGACAGCGGCCACACGTCACGCGACTGGGTCGAGCAGCGCACCGACGAGCTCGCACTCGTGAGCTGGGAGCGCATTGGCGAGGACACGTGCACGCGATTGCGTGAGCTCGTACGGCCGTTCAGCCGCGCGATCGTCGAACAAGGCCTCGACTTCGCCCGCGCCTGGGACGAGAACGAGACGACCTAACGCCGACCGATCCCGCCCCACTCGATTCGTGGTCCATTTCTCTTGGCATATGCGGGCAGATGGACCATGAAGCGACTCGGCGCCCTCGGCGACTTCGGTTAGTCCTCCGGCAGGTGGCAGACGGCTTCGACGTTGTTGCCGTCCGGGTCGCGGACGAAGGCGCCGTAGTAGTTCGGGTGGTACTCGGGCCAGACCCGCGGTTCGTGCAGCACCTCGGCGCCCGTGCCGACGGCCGCGTCGAAGAAGGCGCGTACCGCGGCCCGGTCGTTCGCCTCGAACGCGATGTGGTTCTCCCGATTGGGGCCGCCACCCTCGAGCGGACCGATCCAGAACCGCGGCCGTCCTGGGTGTCCGTACCCGATCACGGGACTGAAGTCGAGGACAGCGCGCGCTCCCGAGGGGCCGCGAGCACGGTGTCATAGAACTGCGCGCTGGCCTCGGCGTCCGCGCACTGGATCGAAACGTGATCAAGCATCCCCGCAAGCTAACGGCTGCCGGGCGTTTGTGGGGTGTCAAAAACGCACCCCTACACACGCCGGGGCACGGGACGTACGCTGCGGTCACGGTGCATGTCGGGACCGTCGCGAGGAGGCGTCGATGATCGACGCGGCGGAGAGTCGCGATCTCGCGGCCGCCTCACTCGCGCTGGCGCGGCGGTTCGCGGCCGGCGCAACGATGTGGTGCATTGCGCCGGCGTGGCCGCAGCACGCCCGTCACGTTGCCGTTGAGTTCGTGCATCCCGTGATCGTCGGCAAGCGCGCGCTTCCGACCGTGGCGGTCACGGGCCCGCAGACAGTGGGGGAGTTGCGATCGGTGGTGCGGGCCGGCGACGTGTTGTGCGCAATCTCGACCGCCGGCGAGCCCGTCGTCGTCGACGCGCTGCGGCGGGCCCCAGCGTGGGGACTCGAAACGCTGTGGCTCGGTTCGGGCGCGCGCCCGGAGGCAGGTGCCGCGGATCATGTGTTGTGGACCGACAACGCGGACCCGGCTGCGGCGTACGACGGCAGCCTCGTGCTTCGGTATCACGTGCTCTGGGAGCTCACCCACGTGTGCTTCGAGCATCCTGGCCTCATGCGTCCGGCCGACGACGCGGACGTCTGCATCACGTGTTCGGACGAAGGCCGGGTCGGCGAGGTCGTGGAAGGCGCCGCCTTCGGCGATGCCGCGGTGCGTACCGCCGCGGCGTCGAAGCCGTCGACGTCACCCTCGTTGCGCCGGTGCAACCCGGAGACCTGCTGCTCGTGCACGCGGGCGCGGCGATCGCGACGCTCGACCCGGAGCCGGCGCGTGCCTGAGGGCACCGACTTCCTGTATCCGTTCATCGAGGGCGACGAGCGCGACGCCGGCTCGTTGCTCACGGATCTCGCAGCCTCGGCCCGCGCCAAGTCGTCGGAAAGCGGCGAGACATGCGCGGCCGCCCTCGACCGCAACGAGCACACGCTCGCAGTCGCGGCGCAGGCGATGGCCGACCGGTTCGGCGCGAGCGGATGCTTGTTCACCTTCGGCGACGGTGGCAGCTCAACCGACGCCTCGCTGCTCGCGGCGCTGTTCGCCGATCCGGCCCAAGGCCACACGCTCCGGGCCCGCTCGCTGGTCGAGGACACCGCAGTGCTCACCGCGCTCGGCAACGACGTCGGCTTCGAGCTCGTGTTCTCCCGACAGCTGATCGCGCACGCTCGTAGCAACGACATCGCGTTGGGCTGCTCGACGAGCGGCAACTCCCGCAACCTCCTGCCGCGCGTTCGCAGAAGCACGGACGCGCGGGATGCTCACCGTGGGCCTCAGTGGGTACGACGGTGGCGAGATGGTGCACGTCGTCGACCACTGCCTGATCGTCGGTTCCGACAGCGTGCACCGGATTCAAGAGAGCCAAGCCGCGCTCGGGCTCGAGCTCTGGCGCCGGGTGCAGGAGGCCGCACGGTGACCGACGCGCGCGACCGTGAGTCGGCGGTGCTCGACCGGATCGAGTCGTTCCGGCGTCGCCGCCCCCGCCTCACCGACGATGTCGTCACGCTCGCGCACGGCGCAGGCGGCAAGGCGTCGGCCGCGCTCGTCGACGCGGTGTTCCTGGAGGCGTTCGCGCCCGCCGACCGTGGTCCGCTCGCTGATGCCGCGTCGCTCACGCTGCCGAGCGGTGAGCGGCTCGCGTTCACCACCGATTCGTTCGTCGTTCAACCCCGTCGATTCCCCGGCGGTTCGATTGGCGATCTCGCGGTCAACGGCACGGTGAACGACCTCGCGGTGAGCGGCGCGATCCCGCAGTGGTTGTCGGCCGGGTTCGTGATCGAGGAAGGGTTTCCCGTCGCCGAGCTGCGCGAGCTCGTCGCCGACATGGCGCGCGCGGCGGAGAGCGCCCATGTCGAGATCGTCACCGGCGACACCAAGGTCGTCGGCAAGGGCGCGGCCGACGGGCTGTATATCGCGACGACCGGTGTGGGCGTCATCCCAGCCGGGCGCGCGCTCGGGCCCGAACATGTGCAGGCCGGCGATGTCGTGCTCGTCTCCGGCACGATCGCCGATCACGGCATGGCGGTGATGCTGGCGCGCGGCGACCTCGCGCTCGAGGCCGACATTCGTTCCGACACCGCGCCGCTCGGCGCGCTCGTCGAAGCACTCCTGCAGGCCGCGCCGTCGACACGCTGGTTACGCGACCCCACGCGCGGCGGCGTGGGAACGGTGTGCAACGAGCTCGCCCGCGACATCGATCTCGCGGTCGTGCTCGACGAGCCCGCGCTGCCGATCCTGCCGCAAGTCGCGGGCGCGTGCGACTTGCTCGGCATCGACCCGCTCTACGTTGCCAACGAAGGAAAGTTGCTCGCGATCGTCGCGGCCGACGAAGCCGACGCCGCGCTCGCCGCACTGCGGGCGCACCCGACCGGCGCGGGCGCGCAACGGATCGGCGAGATCGCGCCCGAACCTGAAGGCATCGTCGTGCTCCGCACCACGTTCGGCGGCACGCGCATCGTCGACATGCTCGTCGGTGATCCGCTGCCGCGCATCTGCTGAGCCGGCCGCGCATGGCCCGCACGCAACTCCGTGTCACCGGCACCGTGCAGGGGGTCGGGTTCCGGCCGTTCGTGCACCGGCACGCGGTCGAGCTCGGACTCGTTGGGTTCGTGCGCAACGACTCCGCGGGCGTGCTGATCGAAGTCGAGGGTGAGCCCGACCGCATCGCCGAGTTGGCGCGGTTGCTGGTCGACGAACCGCCGCCGCTGGCGCGCGTCGGCGACATCGCTACCGTCGCCATCGCGTCCGATCCGAACGACTCGGGATTCCGCATCGTCGAAAGCGTCGACGGCGGCGCGCCGTCGGTGCCGGTGAGCGTCGACACGGCGACCTGCGCCGAGTGCCTGGCCGAGGTCGACGATCCGGCGAACCGCCGCTTCCGCTATCCGTTCACCAACTGCACGAACTGCGGGCCGCGTTACACGATCGTGTTGTCGGTGCCGTACGACCGGCCGTACACGACGATGGCCGGCTTCACGATGTGCGCGGCGTGCCAGGCCGAGTACGACGACCCCACGAACCGGCGGTTCCACGCCCAACCGAATGCGTGCGCGGCGTGCGGACCGCAGCTCGCGTGGCGCGCGCCGGACGGAGAGGTCCAGGCGACGCGCGACGACGCACTCGCCGCGGCCGTCTGCCGCGCTCCGCGCCGGGAACGTCGTCGCGGTGAAGGGCGTCGGCGGCTACCACCTCGCGGTCGACGCGACCGAACGCCACCGCGGTCGGGACGCTCCGCACGCGCAAGGCACGCGACGACAAGCCGTTCGCCGTGATGGTGCCCGACATCGAGACGGCAGCACGCCTCGTCGTCCTCGACGACGCCGCACGTCGCGGCCCTCACCTCGATCCGGCGGCCGATCGTCCTCGCGCCCCGCCACGACGACGCGCCGATCGTCGATGCGGTCGCGCCCGGCCTGCCCGACCTCGGCGTCATGCTGCCGTACACGCCGCTCCACCATCTGCTGCTCGCGGGTGTTGGGCGGCCGCTGGTGATGACCAGCGGCAACCTCAGCGACGAGCCGATCGCGCACGACGACGGCGATGCGACCACGCGGCTCGGTCCGCTCGTCGACGGCCTGCTCACCCACGACCGGCCGATTCACATTCGCTGCGACGACTCCGTCGCACGCGCGACCGGCACGCGCATCGCAGATGCTGCGTCGGTCGCGCGGGTACGCGCCCGAACCGTTGGCGCTGCCGACGCCCGCGCAGCGAGCGGTCCTGGCCGTGGGTGCCGAGCTGAAGAGCACGATCGCGGTCGCGAAAGACGACATGGTGGTTGCCAGCCATCACATCGGCGATCTCGAGCACCTGCCGACGTACCGATCGTTCGTGCAGGCGCTGGATCATCTCCGTCACCTGTACGGCGTGACGCCCGACGTCGTTGCCCACGACCTGCATCCGGAGTACTTGTCGACGAAGCTCGCGCTCGAGCTCGACCTCCCGACGCACGGTGTGCAGCATCATCACGCGCACGTCGCGTCGTGCCTCGTCGAGCACGGCCGCACGGCGCCGGTGCTGGGCCTCGCGTTCGACGGCATGGGCTACGGCCCCGACGCCACGATGTGGGGCGGCGAGTTCCTCGTCGCCGACCTCGACGGCTTCGTCCGGGTCGGTCACCTGCGTCCGGTGACGATGCCCGGTGGCGTGGCGGCGATCCGCGAGCCCTGGCGCATGGGGCTCGTGTGGGCGACCCACGCCGGCGGCGCCGACCGAGCCGTCGACGCGTTCGGCGAGGTCGACGGCCCCCGCCGCGAGGCAGTGCGCGCGCTCGATCGACCGCGCGGACGGTCCGGTCACGACGAGCATGGGCCGGCTGTTCGACGCGGTGGCGGCGCTGTTGGGCGGCCGGCGGCGCGTGACCTACGAGGGGCAGGCTGCGATCGAGCTCGAAGCGCTCGCCCGCTCGGTGCCACGACGCGACGCGCCCGCGTACGACGGGCTGTGCGACCGCACCGACGTCGATAGCGTCGCCATCCTCGACCCCGCGCCGCTCGTGCGGGCGCTGCTCGAAGACCACGCGCACGGCACGGCGTCCCCGTTGCTCGCGGCCGGGTTCCACGAGGCCATCGGCCGGGCGGCGGCGGCCCTGGCCGTCCAGCTCGCCCGCACCCATGCGCTCGACACGGTCGTGTTGACCGGGGGCGTGTTCCAGAACGTGCGGTTGACCGAAGTCGTCGAGGAGACGCTGCGCGACGAGGGCATCGATGTGCTCGTGCACCAGCGGGTGCCGCCCAACGACGGCGGGATCAGCATCGGCCAAGCCGCCATCGCCGCCCGGGCCCGCGGTAGGTAGGGGGCGCGTGTGGAGCTCGAAAATCGAGCTCCACACACGCCCCAGCCAACGCCACCACCCCGCGGGAACGGTGGCAAAGACACTCATTTACAGAGCGGGCGGATCGGGGTTAATCCGGTCACGTGAGGCGTGCGCCCGCGCGCCGGTGGATCGATCGCGGGAGGCGTATCGGTGACCGTGACCCCGGAAGCCCCACCGGATGAGACCGTCATCCATGTTCTCTGGATCAACGCGGGACTGAGCTGCGACGGCGACTCGGTTGCGTTGACCGCCGCAACCCAGCCGAGCATCGAGGAGATCGCGCTGGGTGCATTGCCCGGCCTCCCGAAGATCGCGGTGCACTGGCCGCTGATCGACTTCGAGTGCGGACCGGTCGGCGGCGCCGACGACTTCCTCGAATGGTTCTTCAAAGCCGACCGCGGTGAGCTCGAGCCGTTCGTGCTCGTCGTCGAAGGCTCGATCCCGAACGAGTCGATCAAGCGCGAGGGCTACTGGGCCGCGTTCGGCAACAACCCCGACACCGACCAGCCGATGACGACGAGCGAATGGATCGACCGTCTCGCGCCCAAGGCAACGATCGTGCTCGCGGCCGGCACGTGCGCGGCGTACGGCGGCATCCACGCGATGGCCGGCAACCCCACTGGCGCGATGGGCCTGCCCGACTATCTCGGCTGGGCGTGGAAGTCGAAGGCCGGCATCCCGATCGTGTGCGTACCGGGTTGCCCGATCCACCCCGACAACTTGTCGGAGACGATCCTCTATCTGCTCTACCAGGCGACCGGTCAGGCGCCGATGATCCCGCTCGACGAAGCGTTGCGCCCGACGTGGTTGTTCGGCGCGACCGTGCACGAAGGTTGCGACCGCGCCGGTTACTACGAACAAGGTGAGTTCGCGACCGAGTACGGCTCGCCGAAGTGCATCGTGAAGCTCGGATGCTGGGGCCCGGTCGTGAAGTGCAACGTGCCCAAGCGCGGCTGGATCAATGGTGTCGGCGGCTGCCCGAACGTCGGCGGCATCTGCATCGGCTGCACGATGCCGGGCTTCCCCGACAAGTTCATGCCGTTCATGGACGAACCACCGGGCGCGCATATCTCCACCCGAACCGCGAGCCTCCTCGGGGGCGTCGTCCGCAAGCTCCGGGCCGTCACGTTGCACACGCTGGACGATGAACCCAAGTGGCGGACTCCGGGCACGCAGTTGAAGACCGGCTACACGGGTGAGTGGAGGTAACGACGATGGCCACGACCAAGAGCAAAGGCGAAAATGGCCTCGTCGAGATGGCGTGGGACCCGATCACGCGCATCGTCGGCAGCCTCGGCATCTACACGAAGATCGACTTCGGACAGGGCAAGGTCGCCGAGTGTCACAGCACGTCGTCGATCTTCCGCGGCTACAGCATCTTCATGAAGGGCAAGGACCCGCGCGACGCGCACTTCATCACCAGCCGCATCTGCGGCATCTGCGGCGACAACCACGCGACCTGTTCCTGCTACGCGCAGAACATGGCGTACGGCGTGCACCCGCCGGCCCTCGGCGAGCAGATCGTCAACCTGGGCGAAGCGGCCGAGTACATGTTCGACCACAACATCTTCCAGGAGAACCTCGTCGGCGTGGACTTCTGCGAGAAGATGGTCGCCGAGACGAACCCGGGCGTGCTCGAACAGGCGAACCGCACCGAGGCGCCGCACGCGTCCGAGCACGGTTACCAGACGATCGGCGACATCATGCGGTCGCTGAATCCGTTCTCGGGTGAGTTCTACCGGGAGGCGCTGCAAGTCAGCCGGTACACGCGCGAGATGTTCTGCCTCATGGAAGGCCGCCACGTCCACCCGTCGACGTTGTATCCCGGTGGTGTCGGCACGACCGCAACGATCCAGCTGTTCACCGACTACTACACGCGGCTCATGCGGTACGTGGAGTTCATGAAGCGCGTCGTGCCGATGCACGACGACCTCTTCGACTTCTTCTACGAGGCGTTGCCCGGCTACGAGGAGGTCGGCCGCCGCCGCATCCTGCTCGGGTGCTGGGGCGCGTTCCAGGATCCGGCCGTGTGCAACTTCGACTACCGCGACATGAGCACGTGGGGCCGCGCGATGGGCGTGACGCCCGGCGTCATCGTCGACGGCAACCTCGTGACCAACGATCTCGTCGACATCAACCTCGGCATCCGGATCCTGCTCGGCCACTCGTACTACGACGACTGGGAAGGCCACGAGATGTTCGTGAGCCGCGATCCGCTCGGCAATGCGGTCGACCGGCGTCACCCGTGGAACCAGCACACGATTCCCCAACCACAAAAGCGCGACTTCGACGACAAGTACAGCTGGGTGATGTCACCCCGCTGGTTCGACGGCAAGGACTACCTTGCGCTCGACACCGGCGGCGGCCCGATCGCGCGCCTGTGGTCGACTGCGCTGTCCGCGCTCGTCAACACCGATCACCTCAAGGCGACCGGCAGCAGCGTGCAGATCCACCTGCCGAAGACGGCGCTGAAGCCCGAGGTCACGTTCGAGTGGAAGATCCCGCAGTGGTCGAACACGATCGAGCGCGACCGCGCGCGCACGTACTTCCAGGCCTATGCGGCCGCGTCCGCGCTCGACTTCATCGAGAAGGCCCTCGCCGACGTGCGCGCCGGCAAGACCAAGACGTGGGAGCCGTTCGACGTGCCCGAGGAAGGCATCGGGTGCGGCTTCACCGAAGCGGTGCGGGGCGTGCTCTCGCACCACATGGTGATCCGGGGCGGCAAGATCGCCAACTACCACCCGTACCCGCCGACGCCGTGGAACGCGAACCCGCGTGACGTGTACGGCACCCCGGGCCCGTACGAGGACGCGGTGATCGATTCGCCGATCTACGAGGAGAACGACCTCGAGCACTTCAAGGGCATCGACGTCATGCGCACCGTGCGGAGCTTCGACCCGTGCTTGCCGTGCGGCGTGCACATGTACCTCGGCCCGGGCAAGGTGCTGAAGAAGTTGCACTCACCGACGCAGGTCGCGAACCCCGAACTCGCGTGTTGAACGACCTGCAAGCGATCGGTGAACGGATCGAGCGGCTGCTCGACGACTTGGGAGCAGCCGCCGATCCGCGTCTGCGCGACCTCGCGGTCGAGCTGCTGCGGTGCACGACCGAGCTGTACGGCGCGGGCCTGGCGAGGGTGATGGAACTGGCGAAGGAGTTTTCTCCACCGTTGGTCGACGAGCTCGCCGCCGACCCGCTCGTCGCCGGCCTGCTCGCGGTGCACGACCTGCTTCCCGACGACCTCATCACCCGCGTGCAGCAGGCCCTGGAGTCGGTGCGGCCGTTCCTCGGCCAGCACGCCGGCGATGTCGAGCTGCTCGACGTCGACGAGCGCGTTGGGGCGGTGCTGTTGCGTCTGAAGGGAAGTTGCGACGGCTGCCCGTCGTCGGCGGTGACGCTGAAGCTCGCGATCGAACGGGCGATCCTCGACGCCGCGCCCGAGATCACCACGATCGACGTCGAGGAGCCCGAGCCGACTGCGGTGTCCGTGCCGGTCACGCTCGGTCCGCGCCCCGTGTACGACGCGTGCCCGAGCGAAGTGGACGCGGTCGGCGCGTCGTGACCGACCCGCAGACGATCCTCAGCCGCATTCGGGAGCAGCGGGCCGACGCGGCGCCGAGGCCCGGGGAGCGGTGCGAGATGTGCGCCGAGCCGATTCCCGACTTCCACGGCCACGTCGTCGATCTCGAAGTGCGGTCGCTGATGTGCACGTGCCGCGGGTGCTACCTCCTGTTCACGCCCGACGGCGCGGGCGGGAGTCGGTTCCGGGCCGTGCCCGATCGCTATCTCGCGTTCCCCGACTTCGAGCTGCCGCCCGCGCAGTGGGACGCGTTGCAGATCCCGGTCAGCGTCGCGTTCTTCTTCGTCAACTCCTCGTTGGATCGCGTCGCCGCGTTCTATCCGAGTCCGGCGGGCGCGACCGAGTCGTTGCTCGCGCTCGAGACGTGGGACGAGATCGTGGCCGCCAACCCGGCCCTGGCGACGCTGCTGCCCGACGTCGAGGCCTTCCTCGTGCGTACCAACCCGCGCGGGAACACGCCACCCGAGTGCTATCTCGTGCCGATCGACGCGTGCTACGAGCTCGTCGGCCATCTCCGGATGCTGTGGCGCGGGTTCGACGGCGGACGCGAAGCGAACGACGCACTGGAAGTCTTCTTCGACAACGTCCGCAAGAAGGCACGATGACCGCGACCGGGACCGCGCTCACGTTCGCGGTCGTCGGTGCGCGTCCCGAGCGCTACGCGGCGGTGCCCACGCTCGTGCTGACGCTCCGCCTCACCGAGACGTCGGGTGCGGCCGTCCACGCGGTCGCGCTGCGGGCGCAGATCCGCATCGAGCCGCAACGCCGTCGCTACGAACCCGCCGAGGCGGAGCGCCTCTACGAGCTGTTCGGCGAGACCCCACGGTGGGGAGACTCGCTCCGGCCGTTCCAATGGACGCAAGTCGGCACCGTCGTCGGCGGCTTCACCGGCCAGACCGACGTCGATCTGCCGATCACGTGCACATACGACTTCGAGGTCGCGGCGGCCAAGTACCTGCACGCGCTCGACGACGGCGAGATCCCGCTGCTGCTGCTGTTCTCGGGCACGACGTTCGCGAAGCGCGACGCCGGCTTCGCAGTCGAGCCGATCGCGTGGCACGAGGAAGCGTCGTTCCCGCTGCCCGTGCACGTGTGGCGGGAGACGATGGACCTCTACTTCCCGAACAGCGGCTGGGTGCGCGTGCGGCGCGAGACACTGGACGCGCTCACCCGGTTCAAAGGCGACCGGGCCTTGCCGACGTGGGACCTCGCGTTCGAGCAGCTGCTCAAAGAAGCCGGCGAGGAGATGCCGTGACGCCCGATCGCTTCGCGGCGGCGCGAACGGTCGCCGACGCGGTGCTGTTCGAGGGCTACGTGCTGTACCCGTATCGCGCGTCGGCTCGCAAGAACCAGCTGCGGTGGCAGTTCGGCGTGCTCGCGCCGCCCGACTACGTCGCGGCTGTCGGCGGTGAGCGGGCCTCGATGCGCACGGAGATCGTGGTCGACCCGGGACCCCGGCCGATCCTCACGGTGCGCGTCCGCTGCTTGCAGGTGCAGCAGCGTGTGTTGGACGAGGGAAGCTCCGCCGAGGAGTTCACGCCGACGGACGCGCTGCGCGTCGACGACGTGTTATGGGTGCCGTGGGACGAAGCCGTCGTGCGCGAGCTCAATCTCGCGCCGGTGCCGCTGCTCCCGCTGTCCGATGCGACGCGCGTCGACCTGTTCACGCTCGACGAAGGTGAGGATGCCGAGGTGTTGCGCAGCGCGGATGGTGTGACCCGCGGTCGTGCCCGCCGTCGCCGGGAAATGGTCGCAGGTGCCGTGCGGGTCGACGCCGAGTGGGCCGACGGCCCGGGCGCGCTGATCAAGGTCGCGGTCACCATCGAGAACAAGACGACGTGGTGCGAGAAGGACGCGCCACGCGACGACGTCGTCCGCCACTCGCTGATCGCTGTCCACACGCTGCTCGCGATCGACGACGGCGCGTTCGTGTCGATGATGGATCCGCCGCCGGACGGCGCGCGTCGCGGCCGCGTCGTGCACGAGCGACGGCACGTACCCGGTCCTGATGGGTGAGGTCGGGAGTGACGACGTGGTGTTGTCGTCGCCGATCATCTTGTACGACCATCCCGAGGTCGCGCCCGAGAGCCCGGGCGACTTGTTCGACGCGACCGAGATCGACGAGATCCTCGCGTTGCGCGTGCTGACGCTCACCGACGAGGAGCGGGCCGAAGCGCGCGGCACCGACCCGCGCGCCGCCGCGATCGTCGACCGGGTCGACGACATGCCGCCCGAGCTGTGGGCCCGGCTCCACGGCGCCGTGCGTTCGCTCCAACCTGCGAACGTCGCACCTGACCTCGATGAGCCCGAGGTGCGGCCGTGGTGGGACCCGGGCGTCGACAGCGAGGTCGATCCGTGGACCGACCGCATGGTGATCGCCGGCGTCGACGTCGGCAAGGGCACGAAGGTGCGCCTGCGTCCGTCGCGGCGGGCCGACGCCCACGACCTGTTCCTCGCCGATCAGCTCGCCACGGTCGTCGGCATCTTCCGCGACGTCGACGGCAACGAGCACGTCGCAGTCACCGTCGACGACGATCCCGCGACCGAGTATCTCGACTGGCAGGGCCGGTACCTCTACTTTCACCCCGAAGAGGTCGAGCCGATCACCACGCTGGAGGCGGGACGATGACAGGCGAGCGCAAGGTCCTCGTTGCCGGGGTCGGCAACATCTTCCTCGGTGACGACGGCTTCGGCGTCGAGGTCGCGAACCGGTTGGCGCGGGTGCCGATGCCCGACGGCGTGCGTGTGGCCGACTACGGCATTCGCGGTGTGCACCTCGCATATGAATTGCTCGACGGATACGACGCGCTGGTGCTGGTCGACGCGTTGCCGATGGCCGAGCCGCCCGGCACGGTCGCGGTGATCGAGCCCGACCGCGCCGCGTTGACGCCCGCGGCCGACGACGTCGCGCCCGCGATGGACGCGCACAGCATGAACCCGGCGGCGGTGCTGGGCATGCTCGCCGGCCTCGGTGGCACCGTCGACGTGATCCGCGTCGTCGGCTGCCAACCGGCCACCGTCGAAGAAGGCATCGGGCTGTCGCCGGTGGTCGAGGCCGCGGTCGACGAGGCCGTCTCGGTGGTCGAGGAGCTCGTCAACGAGATTTGCGGGACTGCAACCAAAGGAACCGGAAGGATGCGAACATGATCCGTCGTCTGGTCTTCTTGGCACTCGTCGTGGGCGCAGTGATTGTCATCAGGGACAACCTGCCCGACATCCAGCGCTACCTGAAGATCCGCGAGATGTAGCGAGCCTTACGGAGTGACTCGGTATGTCATCGTGCCCGACCGGTCGCAGGTGTGGATCGAGGCTCGCTCGAGCCTGCATCCGATCAACACGCGCACCGACGGGCTCGAGGGGTTCGTCGATCTCGAGGAGAACGGTGGCGGACGGATCGACCTCGCGGCCGGGCTTCCGCGCGCCCATCTGTCGCTGCCGGTGGCGCGGTTGCGGTCCGGGAACCCGCTCGAAGACCGTGAGATGCAGCGCCGCATCTCGGCTCGGAGGTTCCCGACGATCGACGGGGAGCTCACTGCGATGAACAGCACCGGCGCCGACGGCCGCTATCTGGTGACAGGCGACGTGACGTTCCGCGGCGTCACCCGCAGCTACGAGCACGAGATGGACTTCGCGTTCTTGGAAGACGCCACGTTGCGCGTCGACGGACGCTCGACCTTCGACATCCGCGAGTTCGGCATGGAGCCGCCGCGCATCTTGATGTT
The DNA here is from genome assembly GCA_963837155.1 of uncultured Actinomycetes bacterium. GTDB lineage: Bacteria > Actinomycetota > Acidimicrobiia > IMCC26256 > PALSA-610 > DASQHW01. Next base: position 2,058,078 of record CAWIMB010000002.1, read on the forward strand.
CAAGGTCGACCCCGAAGTGAACGTACGGGTCGAGATCATCGCCCGGCCCGAAACGGTGTGAAGGAGAAGGATCATGCATGAGCTCGGATTGTGCGCCAGCATCGTCGACGCCATCGAGCACCGGGCCGGCGAGCGGCCGGTGGCCAAGGTACGTGTGCGCGTCGGCCGGCTGCACCATGTGCACCCCGAGGCGTTCGACCAGTCGTTCGCGATCGCGGCGATGGGCACGGTTGCCGAAGACGCGGCCGCCGAGCTCGTGTTGCTGCCGGTCGCGGCGCGCTGCACGTCGTGCGGCGCGGCGTGGCACGCGGACGAGATCCCGCTCGCGTGTCCCGAATGCCACGAGGTCGAGCTCGAGGTTGTCGGCGGTGACGAGCTCGTGCTCGAGTCGATCGAGTACCGGGGCTGACGCGCATGTGCCTCGGCATCCCTGGTCAGGTATCGGAGCTGCTCGAGAGCCACGAGCACCTCGCGCGCGTCGACGTCTCGGGGGTGGGGCGCATCATCAACATCGGCCTGCTCGAGGACGAGCAGCTCCGGCCCGGTGACTGGGTGTTGATCCATGTCGGGTTCGCGATGTCGAAGATCGACGAAGACGAGGCGCGCCTCGCGCTCGAAGGCTTGCAGCTGATGGGGCAGGCCTACGACGACGAGCTCGAGGCCTGGGCATCGTCGCGCATCGAGCTGACGGAGCCGACCGGATGAAGTACGTCGACGAGTACCGCGATCCGGCGGCGGCGCGCGCGCTGGTCGCACACATCACCGAGCTGGCCGGCACCGATCACTTCAAGTTCATGGAGGTGTGCGGCGGCCACACGCACACGATCTACCGCCACGGCATCGAGCACGTGCTGCCCGAGAACGTCGAGCTCGTCCACGGGCCCGGGTGCCCGGTGTGTGTCATCCCGATGGGTCGCGTCGACGACGCGATCGCGGTGGCCGAGACGCCGGGTGTGATCTTCACGTCGTTCGGCGACATGATGCGCGTGCCGGGCGGCAAGGCGAACTTGCTCGAGGCCAAGGCACGCGGGGCCGACGTGAGGTTCGTGTACTCGCCGCTCGACGCGCTCCGCATCGCGATCGAGCATCCTGATCGTGATGTCGTGTTCTTCGCGGTCGGGTTCGAGACGACCGCGCCGTCGACCGCGATCACCGTGTTGCGCGCCCGCGAGCTGGGCGTCACGAACTTCTTCGTGTTCTGCAACCACGTGACGATCGTGCCGCCGATCAAGGCGATCCTCGAGTCGCCGGATCTTCGCCTCGACGGCTTCCTCGGCCCCGGCCACGTGTCGACGGTCGTGGGGAACCGGCCCTATCGCTTCGTGCCGGCCGTCTACGGCAAGCCGTTGGTGACCGCCGGGTTCGAGCCGCTCGACATCCTGCAAGCCATCGCCATGCTGCTCACGCAGATCCGCCACGGCCGCTGCGAAGTCGAGAACCAGTACACGCGCGGTCGTGCGCGACGAGGGCAACCCGCGGGCGTTGCAGCTGCTCGCGGAAGTGTTCGAGCTGCGGCCCCACTTCGAATGGCGCGGGCTCGGCTTCATCTCCCAGAGCGCATTGAAACTGCGCGACGACTTCGCCGCGTTCGACGCGGAGATGCGTTACGACGTGCCGGGCGTCCGAGTTGCGGATCCGAAGGCGTGTCAGTGCGGTGAAGTGCTCAAGGGCGTGATCAAGCCGTGGGAGTGCAAGGTGTTCGGCACCGCGTGCACGCCCGAGACGCCGATCGGCACGTGCATGGTGTCGTCGGAAGGCGCGTGCGCCGCGTACTACAACTTCGGACGGCTGCACCGCGAAGCGGCGGTGACCGTCGGTCGCACGCGCTGACTCATCGTTACGTGGCAGTCCTGCCCGATCCGCTGTACGTCGCGAATTCGGCGAATGAGCAGTGTTGGGTCGCGCACACTCCGAACGTGTCTCTGCGAACGGTCTGCATATCGGAATCAACGGATGATCCTTCGTGCGGCAACACGGCCGCTTGTAAAGGAGGAATCCGGTGCACGTCCATTCATCCAACAACAAGCGACCTCGTCGCTCGTTCGTGCGTGTTGCCGCGCTCGGTGCGCTCTCGGCGGGGTTGTTGATTACGTCACTCTCCGCATCCGCCATCGGGACCAACGCAACAGCGAACGCGCGACACCGCACGGCGGTGGCGGGAGCCGCGTCCGGTGCGCCCGACGACAACCAGCACTCAACCAGCGTCGCTGTCGGTCATCCGATCGCCGGCCACGGCGCTGACGTGCGTACCGCGAAGCCCCGGGCCACGCGCGTCCACGTCGAGAAGGAACCGACGAGAGTTCCGAAGACGACGGACGTTGCGGTCGAGGAAGCTGCAGAGGAACACGGAGAGTATCTCGGGAAGGCCTACAACGACCCCAAGTCCACCAATTACATGACGTACCACAACGGTCCCGTGCAAACCGCGCCGCGCGTGTACATGCTCTTGTGGGGCAAGTCGTTCTGGACCACGAACGACACCTACGGCATGGCGAACCGCGTCGCGCGGTTCTACCAGGGTGTCGGCGGTTCGGTGTGGGGCAGCGAGATGAGGGAGTACAACACGTCGTCCTACAAGTTCACGAACCCAACGGGCGTGTACAAAGGCTTCGCGTACGACTCCACAGCGGTTCCTGCCCACCCCACGCAATTGGAAGTCCAGGCCGCCGCAGTGCGCGCCCGTCGTTACTTCAACGACTGGGGCTACAACACCCAGTTCGTGGTGCTGTTGCCGCCTGGCCACGACGACCAGGTCGAGCTCCATGGAGCATGTGGCTACCACTCGTGGGGCACAGACAACGGGTACGGATTCACCTACACGTCGCTGCCGTACCTCCCGAGCCACTCCGGATGCGGCAACTACTCGGCGAGCAAGAGCAACATGGACAGCACGACGATGGTCGCGTCCCACGAGTACGGCGAGACCGTCACCGATCCCTACGGAACCGGCTGGAAAGACAGCAACGGCATGCTCGGCGAGAACGGCGACAAGTGCGCGTGGATCTATCCAGGAGTCGCGCACTTCTCGAACGGCAACTTCGCGGTGCAATCGCTGTGGAGCAACTCCTACCGCCGGTACAACAACAACGGATGCCTGTACCCGGCGAACTACTGAGCGAATTCCGAGCACTCTCGGGCCCCGGCGACCGCGTCGCCGGGGCTTCGCTCGTTCCGTGCTCTGAACCTCGGAGGCCCGTGCGAGAGGCGGCGCCTACTGGCCGGCGGTTGCGCGCAGGATGTTGATGTCGTAACGGTTCGGCGGCGCCTTCGGGGCGCGGTATACCGACTGGGGCGACGCGAAGGCGAGATCGAGGACGTCCTGACCGTTCGCGTTCACCTCATTGAGGATGAAGACGTCTGGGGTCTGGGTCGCACCCTGGCCCACCACGCTGTCCCCGTCGCTGTACCTGCGGAACGTGCCGGTCGCCAAGCTGGTCCGGTTGTTGGGCGGGATGAAGGTGAACACCGGCTGCGCGGTGCCGTTCGCATGGTTGATCGCGAACTCGACGGCCCGGCCCGCGTTCGGCGTCAGCGATTCGTTGTCCCACATGCTGATGTGATCCGGTGTCGGCCGGTACCGCGCGTCGTGCTGCCTCGAGATGCCGCCCGCCAGGTAGTTCTGGATGGCGATGATCTGGGCGCCGTCCTTGTTGACGTTCGTACCGCCCAACTTCCACAGGACCTTGCCGTCGGAGCGGCGGATCTCGAACACGGCGTGCAGATGGCGTGCCGAGATCAGCAGGTTGCCGTTCGGATTCGGATCGATCGAGTTGCAGTGAATGGGGTCGTAGACGGTCTGCCCGTTCAGGGTCGCCGTTCCGACGTTCAGTGATTCGGTCTTCAGGTTGAGGTGATCCGTCGCGGTCCAGGAGAACACGACCTGCCCTTGGGGGGTCACCTCCTGGACGCGACAGTCGACGATCGTCGAGTTCGCGCCCGCCGGCGGATCCGTGGGGAGCCCTGTCAGGTCGACACCCGACTTCAGCGGATACGCGAGCAGGAGGAAGTTGCCGTTGTCCAAGCGCTGAAGCTCGTGGAAGTCGGTTGGTGCACCGACGAACCGCGTATGCGTCACCGAACCGGACGCGAGATCGTGCACGTCCCAGACGATGCTGTCATCGGACTGGAACGCGAACGGCGGCGACTTCATGTACGTGATGCTGTTCTTGCCGGTCGACGACACGTTTTGCGGCTGCGGAATCGATCGCTGGTACCAGACCGGTGTGCCGTTCGCGTTGAGGATCATCGCAAACGCGCCCGTGGTGTCCGTGCCGAAGTTGCCGGTGAGATACCAACCGGGTGTCGGCGCGCCGTTCTCGGGATGCCTGGTCGCGACGACAGTTGGGAAGTCGTGGGGCAGGCAACGGATCCAGTACTGCTGGCCGTTGCCCTGGGCATCCTTCGCTTCGATCACCGCGGCTTGGTTCTCGACGAGCGCGACGGGAGTGCTCTGCGATGCCGACGGTGAGGTCGAGATCGGTGCGACCATCCGTACCGACCCACCCGCGACCGCGGTCATCGTGAAGGTGAGGTTGTTCGTACCGCTGGCGCACAGCACCGTGTAGTCGAACGTCGATCGCGAGAACGCCGGACTCAAGGTGAGCGGCGAGACGGTCAACGACGCGAGTGGCTCAACGGGCGGCGGGTGAATCGCAACGAGACCCGTCGAGATCGGCGCGTAGATGACGCCCCACGCCACCGACACGCTCGAGAGTCCGGCCCCGAAGTCGCCGACGCCCAGATCGAAGCTCTTCACCCCCGACAGATTCGATGCGGCGTAGACGAGCAGCACGTCGTGGTTCGCGGCCGCGATGACTCGCCGGGCGAGCACGGACGCCATGCCACTCGCGACTGCAGGCGACTGCGAATACGTCGTCGACCCGCCGCTCGGCGCATTGGCGAAGACGGTCGCGGTGGGCTGGCAGGTCGGAGAGCCGCATGTCGTCGCGTACTTGTACAGCGCGCCGTTGCCGTTGGTGGCGAAGACGTTCGTCCCGTCGATCGCGGGGGTGCCGAGGAAGGACCGGACGGGGTCACCGCTTCTGACGACGAGCCCGAAGAGCGACGTGCACAGCGGCACACCGCAGCCCGCCTGCGCGAAGACGTCGATCCGACTCGTCGCCGGTACGAAGACGCGCCCGTCGCCAGTGGCCGGCGTGGCGTTCGGCGCCCCCGGCAAACCCGCGGTCCACAGAATCGATCCATTACTCGCGTTGAGCGCGCGCAGGCCGAAGTTCGGACCGGTCTGTATGCCGACGAAGACGGTCCCGCCCGCCGTCGACGGGCCAACTCCTTGGCGCGCGAGCCCGGTCGGCGCAGACCACACCGAGTTGCAAAGATGCGTTCCGAGGAACGTGCCGCAGTTCGTCTTCCCGGCTGCGTCGAACGCGTCCAGGTTCGACGCGCCGTTCGCGAACACGCGTCCGCCATCGACGAGCGGCGGTGCCGCGGGCGCCGCGCCGGTGCCGAGTTGCGCGGCAAACAATGCGCGACATGTGTTGTCGATCGTGTTGCAGTTGCGGAAGCCCTCGATGTCGAAGCCGAGCAGCACCGGACTCGATGCGGTCGACACGACGACGAAGACAGTCTTCGTGCCCGCGTCGACAGCCGGCACACTGCCCGCCGTCGAACCCGCGGGAAGCGCGGCGGTCCAGACGACTCCGTACGTCTTCGCGTCGTAGGCCGTGAGCAACCCGTCGCGCTGACCGAAGACGAGCCCGCCCGCGACCGCGGTGGCCTGGCCGGTGAGAGGGTTCGTCGACACCGTCGACGCGACGAACTGTGGCACCTTGGCTGCGGTGACATCAGGCTCGAGGTTGGTGCCGGAGCGGGCGGCATTGGCGGCCCATTGCGCCCAGTCGCATCCGGCACATACCAGCACGCATGCGAGAGCGAGCGCGATGACGAGGCGAGGCGTTTTCACGCCCAGAGCCTGCAGCATTCCGGGAGCGACCGCCAGCACTCCGCGGAGCCTGGCGCCAAAATGTCCTGCGATCGTCTTAGTCGCGTTGCATGCACATGGCCGTCGTACACGCGCGACGCTCGGACCATGACGGTAAGAACACGTCGACCTGCACCAATTGCGCTTGTCACCGGCGCAAGCCGCGGGATCGGCAAGGCGGTCGTCACATGCCGACGCCGTGACGCTTGCCCGGGCAATCCTTGACGAGTTGGTGAGCGGGGAGGCACGAGATCCGAGTGTCGCATCGTGCACGGTCGTTGTGTGCGCTCCGACACTGTCGCGGGCCCTCGCGAGGCGCATCGTGTCCTCATGCAACGAGGAGGTACACGATGAAGGCGAATGACCTGAGGCCGATGCGAACCCGCCCGACTGTGCTTCCCACCCGGCCCGCAAAGTCGCTGGCCGTCCCGCCGTACATGCAGCGCTACGCCGACGAACACGAGGTGTGGCATGCCCCGCGGCGGGCGGCCGCTGACCAGCAGAACTGACGCGAGCGGGATCGTCAACGGCGCCGATCCCGCTCGCAAGGACGCAACTCCGTGATGTGAGGGCCCGGTGTGTACGCACCGGGCCCTTTCTGCTGCGCTCGACGGCTAGGAGCTTGTCGCGGGAACGCAGAGCATCGGGATCGAACCGTCGAGCTTGATCTTGCTCGCTTGGAACTGGTCGTTGATGAAGACCGATCGGGGCTTGAAGTCGAAGCCCTTCGACAGCCTGGTCTGGTAGCAGAGCAGGTCGTCGTCGTGGGTCTGCGCGCCGGGCTGGCCGCCGTTCACATTCGCCGGCGCGCAGAACTGACGGATGCCGAGCAGGTCGACGTTGAGTGTGCCGAACTGGTCTTGGACCTTCACATTGCGCACCGTCGCGAACGGGCCGGCCTTCACGCCGTAGCAAACGAAACGATCGCCCGGCGACACAAGCGCGGGAGGCGCCGAGTTCTCGCGCTTGGCCGCCGGCACCATGAGATAACGGGTCTGGGCGAGCTGCATCCGGACCGTTCCGAACTGATCGGTCACCGCGACCGTTTGGCCCCGGGCCGGGCTGCCCTTCGAGTTGATGTCATAGCCGGTCAGGTGATTCGGATTCGTCACCGCCGTCGGATCCTCATCGCGCTTGTTCGTTGGGTTGCACATGAGGTGTACCTGGGCCGCCGTGACGGTGTTCGGACCGAACCGGTCGACCACGGTGACGTTGCCGACGGTCGGCGGCGTGCGCTTCAACTCGTAACAGAGGAAGTGCAACGGCTTTCGCACCAGCGCGTTCGCCACGGACACCTCGGCGGCCGCGGTCTTGTTGATGATGGCCGGGCTGCCGGTGATGACGGGCGTCTTCCAGTTGAAGCCGACGGGTGGTGTCGGCAAGGTCGGTTCGGTGACCGTGCACGATGAGCCGGTCGGGATCCCGTTCACGCTTTCTGATGCGCCGGCCGCGACGGTCACGTTGCCAACATGGGTGCCGCCGCAGTCGTAATGGATCGTGAAGTTGCCCGTGAACCCCGAACCGCCGTCGTCCAACGTCTTGGAGATCTTCAAGGCGCCGACATCACGAACCAACGCGTTCGCCACCGACACCTCGACCGGTGCCGCCGCGCTGATCGTTGCGGGACTGCCGGTGATGACGGCTGTCTTCCAGCTGTAACCGGCCGGCGGTGTCGGCAGGGTCGGTTCGGTGACGGTGCACGACGAACCGGTCGGGATCCCGTTCACCGTTTCTGATGCGCCGGCCGCGACGGTCACGTCACCGACATCGGTGCCACCGCAGTCGTAGTGGATCGTGAAGTTCCCCGTGAAGCCCGAGCCGGCCGCGTCCAACGTCTTGGAGATCTTCAACACGTCGACACCGCGCACCAACACGTTGGCCACGGTCACCTCGGCCGGCACCGCCACGCTGATCGTCGCGGGACTGCCGGTGATGTCGGGCGGAGCCCAGCCGAATCCCGTCGGTGGTGTCGGCAGGATCGGTTCGGTGACGGTGCACGACGAACCGGTCGGGATCCCGTTCACCGTTTCCGATGCGCCCGCCGCGACGGTCACGTTGCCGACGTGGGTGCCGCCGCAGTCGTAGTGGATCGTGAAGTTCCCGGTGAAGCCCGAACCGCCGTCGTCCAACGTCTTGGTGATCTTCAAGGCGCCGACGTCGCGTACCAATGCGTTCGCCACCGTCACTTCAACGGGCGCCGCTGCGCTGATCGTTGCGGGGCTGCCGGTGATGACGGCTGTCTTCCAGCTGTAACCGGCGGGTGCGGTGGGCAGGGTCGGTTCGGTGACCGTGCATGACGAGCCGGTCGGGATCGCGTTCACGGTTGCTGATGCGCCGGCCGCGACGGTCACGTCACCGACGTCGAAGCCGCCGCAGTTGTAGTGGATCGTGAAGTTGCCGGTGAACCCCGAACCGGCCGCGTCCAACGTCTTGGAGATCTTCAACCCTCCGACCCCGCGCACCAACACGTTCGCCACGCCCACCTCGACCGGCGCCGCTGCGCTGATCGTCGCGGGACTGCCGCTGATGTCGGGCGTCGCCCAGCCGTATCCCGTCGGTGGGTTCGGCAGGGTTGGTTCGGTGACCGTGCACGATGAGCCGGTCGGGATCCCGTTCACGCTTTCCGATGCGCCGGCCGCGACGGTCACGTCACCGACGTCGGTACCGCAGTCGTAGTGGATCGTGAAGTCTCCGGCGAAGCCCGAACCGCCGTCATCCAACGTCTTGGAGATCGTCAACGCGCCGACGTCACGGGTCACCGTGTTGTTGGTCGTGACCGTGACACTCGAACCATTCTCCGACGGGATCGTCACCGTCGCCGACGGGCTGAACGTCGGCGTCCCGAACGTAAAGCCCGGCAGAGAAGGCAGCGTCGGTTCCGACACCGTGCAGGATGTCCCGGTCGGGATGCCCGGCACCTTCGTCGAACCATCGGCCGCCAACGTGGCATCGCCTTGACCGAACGCGCCACAGTCCCAGTGAATCGTGAACTGCGCGCCGGACCCGGGCGCCCCGCTCAACTTCTTGGCGAGCACGAGCGACCCAACCTCGCGAGTCAGCGTGTTGTTGGTCCTGACTGTGACGCTCGATCCGTTGGTCTCAGGAATCGTGACGGTCGCCGACGGGCTGAACGAGGGCGTGGCGAAGGAGTAGCCCGGAACGGTCGGCAGCGTCGGTTCCGACACCGTGCACGAGGTCCCGGTCGGGATGTCCGACACGGTCGCCGAATCGCCCGCCGCGACCGACGCGCTGCCTGTGTGCGCGGCGCCACAGTCGTAGTTGATCGTGAACGACGCCGGCGCCGGCGCCCCATCCGGATTCGACAGGTTCTTGGCGAGCACCAACGACCCGACACCCGCCTCGCCGAACTCGAAGTCGAGACGCGACGTCGTGTTCGCGTGCACGGTCACCGATTTCATCAGCGCGACGAAGTCCTTGGGGGCCGCCTGGGCGTCCCACACCCGGTCGGACCCGTCCGGGTTCAACGGTGCATCCTCCAGCTTGTAGTAGCCGTCCACGTCGGTACGAGCGGCCACACCGAACGCGCCCCCGACGAACACGTTCGGGATTGGGAGACCCGTCACGCGGTTGGTGACGAAGCCTTCCACCGCGCCGACTCCGTTCGGCGGCCGACCGAAGTCGAGGACGATCGATGCGCCGCAGAACACCGTCACGGTCCGGGTCTGATCGAAATAGTCGGTGTGCATCACCGTGACCGCAACGTCTTTCGGACTGTTGTCGTCGCCGACCGTGATGTTCTCCAGCCGATACAAGCCGTCGGCGTCGGTTGACGTCGTCTGTCCTCCACCGTCGACCCGTGCGCCCTCGATCGGGTCTTGCGTGAACAGCGTCCACAACGCGGCCGGAGATCGACGCCCCCTGACACACCGGCAACAAGTCGAAGTCCTGCTGCGTCGTCTGATCGGCCGCCACGTGCACAGATGCGGTCTTCGACGGCCAGTAGCCGGCAGCACACGCATTCACATTTGTATCCGTAGGAAGGTTGGGATACGGCAGGTCGACCTGCAACGTGTACCGCCCGTTGGTGTCCGTCCGAGAGCCATTGCAGGAAACGGTGGCGCCGGCGATCGGTTGCCCGGTGACCGCATCGCGCACCACGCCGCTCACGGTCCCGAACCTGCGTTTCAGGATGCGAAGGTCCTGGGTCGTCGTCTGGCCGACCTTGACCTCGAAGCCACTGATGGATTGCGAGGGGTAGTAGCCCGCGGGTGCCCCCAGGTTGCTAATGGAGGTGTTGTATCCCGCGGCGGCAGCAGGATCGGGGACGTCCCCGACCGTACACGGGGGGACGGCCGAGGTCGGCTCGCTCACTGTGCAGGTGACGAAGAGAGGGTCGAACCGGTAGACGCCGTTCGCGTCCGACGTCGGCTTCGAGTTGTCAGGGGGGCAACCGTTCTGAAGGAAGTTGCAGTTGATATTCGGACCCACGCCGATGGTCACCCCAGCACCGGGAACGGGGACGCCCGTCTCTTCGTCCAGCACGCGTCCCTCGACCGCGCCGAACCATCCGACCGGCAATGGCTCCGGCGGCGGGAGCGGCTCGAGCACGAGATTCAACTCAGCGGACTCGTTGCATCCGAGCTCCGTGGTGGTCTCGTCGCCCGGCGACGAGTAACCCGACTTGTAGAACGGCTCCCACTGGCTGCGCGGGTCGGGGAAGGTCAAGCTGCCTGGCGCATTGTTGGCGAGGACCGAAAGCTTTATCGGTTCGTTGTTGAAGCCGATCAGCAACTCGGGGAACGAGTATCTGCCGGTCGCGTCGCTCAGAACGGTGTCATCCCAGACGCTGCCCTGCACGATGACGTTCGTCGCGTCACTGCCGTCCGCATAAGTGATGTGTCCCGAGAGGCTGGCGGTGCACTGTTTGACCAGCACGACGTCCGGGGCGGTGACGTGGTCGCCCGGCCCGATCACGATCGGGTCGAGAGGAACGCTGGTGTCGGGCGGCGGGTAATCCCAGTAGCCGTGCCGCGGAGCAAACCGTTCGTTGTGAGCGAGGATGCTGAGGCCGGCACTGACCGGCGAGTTGGGCGGTGTGCTGGGCGGAAAGACCCACCGCGAAATTGTCGAAGGCATAGCTGCCGGCGTCCGGACCGCCCGTCGCCGTAAGAGTGTCCGCCCAGTAGCAAAGCCGTGACGGGCAGATGCGAAGGAAAAGCTCTGCGCCTTCGATCGGCTCCGTGGTCGGGATGGGGTGCGCGTAGTCCGCGGGATTGGCAATCCCCACGACGACCTGGCCCGTGAGCTGCGCGGGATCCACGGGCGTCATCCCCACGTCGATCTCGGTGGTCTCGTGCACGTCGGTGGCAGGGTCGTCGCAGACCACCACCGCTTCCGGTGACTCCTGGTCCCAGTAGGTGCCCGCGTGGTTGTAGCCGGGCGGATCCTTCCTCGCGCCAACGCGCACCAACGTGGGGCTGTTGTTCTCGCCGAGCGGCACCCGTGCGATTGTGTACTCGCCGTGATCGTCGGCGATCGTCTCAAGAGACGACCCAGGGTTGATGACAGCCTGCGGGATCGGCAGATGTGTCACCTTGTCGGTGACCACGCCGTGGATGCGTCCGAAACACTTGCGAACGAGACCGAAATCGAGCGTCGCGTGACCGGTCGCGACGTTGGTGACCCCGCCACCAACGCCTGTGATCGTGAGGTCGAAGTTGCCTTGTCCGATCGTCGCGTCTGCGGTGAGCGTGAGGAAGGACGTGCCGGGCGGCCGCACCGGGTTCGGCGAGAACGAGCCGGTGACCCCGGCGGGGAGGCCGTCGACGCTCAGCTGCACGTCGGCGTCGAAACCGTTCAGCGGGGTGAGCTGGATCGCGAAGCTCACCTTCGTACCGGGCTGCAACTGCTGGCTCGGTGGCGACAGGGTCAGATTGAAGTCCGGTGCGCCGGGGACGTTCACCTTCAGCGTGAACGACTGCGTTGCGTTCGGGGTCTGGCCGTTGCTCGCGGTGAACGTCAGCGGATAGGTGCCGCCGGTGCCCGCGGCGGGGATGCCCGAAAGCCGTGCGGTGCCGTTGCCGTTGTCGACGAACGTCACGCCCGCCGGCAGTGCGCCGGTCTTCGACAAGCTCGGCGTCGGTGCGCCGGTGGTCGTCACGGTGAACGATCCGCCAACGCCGGCCGTGAAGACTGTGTTGCTCCCGCTCGTGATGCGGGGTGCGGCCGAGCGTACGAATACCGCCAGGTTGAAGTCCTGCACCGCGTCGGGTGCGACCCCGTTGGCGGCGGTGAACGTCAGTGGATAGACGCCGGCGGTGCCCGCACTCGGAGTGCCCGACAGTGTCGCGGTCCCGTCGCCGTTGTCGACGAACGTTACGCCCGCCGGCAACACGCCGACGCTCGAAAGGCTCGGCGTCGGCGAGCCGGAAGTCGTGACCGTGAACGTACTGGGTGAAGCGACGACGAACGTGGCGTGATCGGGCGAGGTGATCGCGAGCCCGGGTGCACGGTAAGGGTGAACTTCTGTGTCGCGTCGGGTGCGACGCCGTTGGCGGCGGTGAAGGTGAGCGGGTAGGTGCCGCCGGTGCCCGCGGCGGGTGTACCCGAGAGCGTGGCGGTGCCGTTGCCGTTGTCGACGAATGTCACGCCCGCGGGGAGCGCACCGGTCTTCGACAGGCTCGGCGCCGGCACGCCGCTCGTCGTGACCGTGAACGTGCCGGGCGAACCGACGGTGAACGTGACGTGGTCGGCCGAAGTGATCGCGGGCGCCTCGGACGTCGTCACGGTCAACGTGAAGCTCTGCGTCGCGTCGGGTGCGACGCCGTTGGCGGCGGTGACGGTGAGCGGGTAGGTGCCGCCGGTCCCCGCATCGGGCGTGCCCGAAAGTGTCGCGGTCCCGTCGGCGTTGTCGACGAATGTCACGCCCGCCGGCAGCGCGCCGGCCTTCGACAGCGCTCGGTGTCGGCGAACCTGTCGTTGTGATCGTGAACGTGCCGAGCGCACCGACGGCGAACGAGATGTGGTCGGCCGAAGTGATCGCGGGCGCCACCGGCGCCGTCACGGTCAAGGTGAAGCTCTGTGTCGCGTTGGGTGCGACGCCGTTGGCGGCAGTGAGCGTGAGCGGGTAGGTGCCGGCGGTGCCCGCGTCCGGTGTACCCGAGAGTGTGGCGATCCCGTTGCCGTTGTCGACAAGCGTCACGCCCGCGGGGAGGGCGCCGGTCTTCGACACGCTCGGTGTCGGCGAGCCGGTGGTCGTCACCGCGAAGGAGCCCGGAGAGCTGACGGTAAACGTGACGTGGTCGGCCGAGGTGATCGCAGGCGACTCGTGCACGGTGAGGGTGAAGATCTGCGTCGCGTCGGGTGCGACGCCGTTGGTCGCGGTGAAGGTAAGCGGGTAGCTGCCGCCGCTGCCCGCGGCGGGTGTACCCGACAGCGTCGCGGTGCCGTTGCCATTGTCGACGAACGTCACGCCCGCCGGCAGCGTTCCGGAGCTCGACAAGGTCGGCGAGCCGGTGCCGGTCACGGTGAACGAACCCGCGGCGCCGACGGTGAACGTCGCGTGGTCCGCCGACGTGATCGATGGGGCCGACGGGTTCCCGAGCACGAACCCGAGCGGCAGCGTGTTGGCTCCGGTCGCGAGCGTCAGGCTGTAGCGACCGAACGGCGACGTGTTGGTCACGCCGGTGACGGCGAGGGTGAGATGGTCATTGACCGCGGTGCCGAACGGCACGGTGATCGTGACCGCTGCGGTTCCTCCGCCCGTCACCGACGCGGAGGTCTGCGACGCGCCGCTCGTCGTGTCGGTGAGCAGGTAGTTGGCGCACCCCGCCGGGAACACGGTGCCCGCCGGCGCGGTAAGTGTGAGCGTTGAGCTTCCGCCGCCGAGGGCCGGACCTTCGAAGTCGAGCGTGTAGGTGACGCCCGTCGCACCCGCCAATGAAGAGCTCAGCGCCAAGCTGCCGAAGCGGTAGTTGCCCGGGATCGACAGCATGACTGCGTTCGCGGAGTACGTGGTCTGGTACTGCTGCGAACCGTAGTTGAGTGTGCCGAACGCGCCGGAGATCGTGCCAGTGACGACGTCGTAGCTCGGACCAGCCGGCGATCCGATCGTCGTCACCTCGAGGGTTCCGGCGAGCACACCCGCGTCGGCAACCAGGCGACCGAACGGCCCGGCCGCATCGATCGTCGTGTGGAACGTCCCGCTCGGCGTTTGTGTGAAGTTGTCGGTGTGCAGGGTTGCGCCGGCGGCGATGGTGAGGGTGCCGGCGTTTTGGATGGTGAGGGCGCTGTTGAAGAACAGGGCGTCGGTGTTGGTTTGGATGTCGAGGGTGCCGGTGTTGGTCAGGGTGCCGTGACGGAAGATGCGGGGGCCGCCGGGCAGGGTGCGGATCGTGCCCGCGTTGGTGAGCGTGAAGTTCTGTATCTGCAAGAACGAACCGGCCGCGGCGGTCCCGCCCAACGTGATCGTGCCCTGGTTGGTGGTGTCGGCGGTGAGGAAGAGCCGGCTGTTGGTGAGCGCGATCGTTTGGTTGGCGGACAGGAGGTTGCCGTCGAGGGTCAGGTCGGTGTTGGTGACGGCGATCGCGACGGTGCCGGCACCGGTGCGGTGCAGGATGCCAGCGACGTTGAAGGCGATGGGGTTCCCGGTCGCGTTGCCGGCGTCTTGGGTGTAGTCGCTTTCGATGCTGACGGTGCCGTTGTTGGTGATCGTGCCGCCCGCGTTGTTGTGCAGGTTGTCGGTGTGCAGGGTTGCGCCGGCGGCGATGGTGAGGGTGCCGGCGTTTTGGATGGTGAGGGCGCTGTTGAAGAACAGGGCGTCGGTGTTGGTTTGGATGTCGAGGGTGCCGGTGTTGGTCAGGGTGCCGTGACGGAAGATGCGGGGGCCGCCGGGCAGGGTGCGGATCGTGCCCGCGTTGGTGAGCGTGAAGTTCTGTATCTGCAAGAACGAACCGGCCGCGGCGGTCCCGCCCAACGTGATCGTGCCCTGGTTGGTGGTGTCGGCGGTGAGGAAGAGCCGGCTGTTGGTGAGCGCGATCGTTTGGTTGGCGGACAGGAGGTTGCCGTCGAGGGTCAGGTCGGTGTTGGTGACGGCGATCGCGACGGTGCCGGCACCGGTGCGGTGCAGGATGCCAGCGACGTTGAAGGCGATGGGGTTCCCGGTCGCGTTGCCGGCGTCTTGGGTGTAGTCGCTTTCGATGCTGACGGTGCCGTTGTTGGTGATCGTGCCGCCCGCGTTGTTGTGCAGGTTGTCGGTGTGCAGGGTTGCGCCGGCGGCGATGGTGAGGGTGCCGGCGTTTTGGATGGTGAGGGCGCTGTTGAAGAACAGGGCGTCGGTGTTGGTTTGGATGTCGAGGGTGCCGGTGTTGGTCAGGGTGCCGTGACGGAAGATGCGGGGGCCGCCGGGCAGGGTGCGGATCGTGCCCGCGTTGGTGAGCGTGAAGTTCTGTATCTGCAAGAACGAACCGGCCGCGGCGGTCCCGCCCAACGTGATCGTGCCCGTGCTGTTCACCGTCGAGTCGCCGCCGAGAATCAAGCTGGCGTTCACGAGCGTGAGGGTTTGCGCACCGCTGGCACCGCCGAGGGTGAGCGCGCCCACCGTAGCGTTGCCGAGGCTCCCGTCGACGCGCACGGTGTAGCTGCCCGTGTTCACGTCGCCGATGCACACGTCTTCGCCGTTGGGCACGCCGCCGGTCCAGTTGCCGGCGATGAACCACGAGTCGTTCACCGCGCCCGTCCACGAGTTCGCACACGACGCGGCGTTGCCCGGCGCGGATGCGACCACCAATGCCGCGGACGCGGCGACGACCGTCGCGAGAGCCAGGGCGAGGAACCGTCGAGATCCGGTCACGGTATTTACGGGCACGGCACGCACCTCCGCTCCCGCAACGTCGTGCCGCGAACACGTCCTCCGCATGGCTTCCCCCGCAGGCCGAGGTTCCTCGGCACGGGTAGACCACTCCAATGTCAAGGAACCGTCAAGACCGTGTACGGCGCGAAACGGTCACCTACCTGATGATGCCGCAGAAAATGTCTCCGTGAGCGCGCAGAGGATCGACCGAACCTGCTTCCGTTCCTCATGGTCGCGGGAGTCCGCAGCCGTTCGAGGCGATCCCTTCAAATTAGCAACGACCTCGGCCCGCCGTATTGCATATCCGACTCGCGGCTGTCCGCCCGGGCTTACGAGACGAAGGCGCGCGGCGCGCGCAGGCGTTAGCGTCGCGTGCACCTGGCACCGGGGGGAAGCCATGCGAGTAAAACATCGACGGTCGCGCTGGATGTTGCGCGTGTTGTTCACCGTGCTGGCGGTGGCGTTGGCCGGCGTCGCGGCAGTGCCCGCCGGAACTGCAGTAGCACCGACGGCGGCGCACGCGACCGTTGCTCACACTGAATCGATGCAGACCCTGACGCGGATACGCACCTCGAAACCATTGCTCGAGATCGCGAACGCCTCCGACAGTGCGAGACAAGGGAAGCGACCGGCCGCCGCACGGGCCGGTCGCGACGCGCCGGCGGCGCTCGGCGCGCACGGACAACGGAGCCGCAGCTTTTCGCCACGCCCCGACCCGCGCACCGCAGCCCGAGCGTCGGCCGCGGTGAGCGCAGATATCCCAACGGTGCGTCCGACGCCGGTCAAGCGCAGGCGACCCGGTGTCGGTACGAACTTCGAGGGTCTCAACCTCTATCAAGACCGGTTCATCGCGGGGAACGGCAACCAGTTCACGGGCCAGGAACCACCGGACCAGGGTCTGTGCGTCGGCAACGGGTTCGTCTTGGAGACCGTCAATACCGCGTTGCGGGTGTTCACGACGCGCGGACAAGCGCTGTCGCCTCCGATAGCGCTCAACGATTTCTATGGATATCCGCCTGCGATCGACCGCACTTCGGGAGAGTTCGGTCCGCAGTTGTTCGATCCCAGCTGTTTGTACGACAGCGTGAACAAGCGATGGATTCACATTGTGGCGACACTCGACATCGACCCGTCGTCCGGTTTCCTGACGGGGAACAGCCTTCTGGACATCGCGGTGTCGACAACGCCGAGCCCGTTGGACCCCTGGGTGTTCTATTCACTCGACACGACCGACGACGGTCGTCCCGGAACACCTGCGCACACCGACTGCCCGTGCATCGGCGACTACCCACACATCGGAGCAGATCGCAATGGCATCTACATCACCACGAACGAGCAGCCGTACTTAGACCTGCCGGGCGAGTTCGGCAACGGCACCAACGGCGCGCAGCTCTACGCGTTCGGACGCGCCAGCGCTCGCGGCCGGCTCGGCAAACATTCCCTTCGCCCAGGCGCACAACCTGACGTTGACGGACAGCCCGCGGACTCCCGGTTTCGCGGTTATCCCCGCGAACGCTCCCGACGGCGTGTTCGACGATGCAGATGGCGGTACCGAATACTTCCTCAGCTCGACCGCCTCCTTCGGGTCCGGCAATGCCTCGGGGCGGTCGCACACCCTCGGGTTCTGGAAGTTGACGAATACGCAGTCACTCGCCGCCGGTGACCCTTCGATGCCGCTGCAGAACGTCGTGGTCACCTCGGAGCCGTACGGCGTGCCCCCGTTCTCCGACCAGAAGCTCGGATCAGTCCCGCTCCGCGACTGTGAGGTTGTCGGCTGTCCGGCGAGCGCCGGAACCTCGCCCGGCGAGGTTGAGGGGCCGCTGGACTCGAGTGACTCGCGCATCTACAACACCTGGTACGACGGTCAGCGCGTCTGGGGCTCGCTGTCCACGATCGTGAGCGTCGCCGGCGAGATCAAGGCGGGCGCGGCGTGGTTCTCGTTCACGCCCGGCGGCTCCATCGCCTCGCAGGGGTATGTCGCCGTCGCGGGCAACAACGTCATCTATCCCGGCATCGCGACCCTTGCGAATGGTCGCGGTGTCATGGCGATCAACGTCGTCGGTCGCGACTGGTTCCCGTCGGCCGCGTACGTGCGTATCCACGCGGGCGTGCCAACCGGTCCCGTGCACATTACCCGGGCGGGTGCCGGACCATATGACGGGCGCTGCGAGTACGTGGTCGAGGGTTGCGGGGTGCCGCGCTCGGGGCGACTTTCCGGCCGCGCAGGCTTCGGGCGATTCGATTTGGATCGCGAGCGAGTACGTCGCGCAGACCTGCACGTTCGAGCAGTTCCTGGCTGACTTCACGTGTGGTGCGACGCGAACTTCCCTCGGGAACTGGTCGACCCGAATCACCCAGGTCAAGCCTTAGGTCTCCTCGGTGAGCGCCAGCGCGACGGCATCTCTTCGGGAGAGCGCGCGCCCTTGCTGATAGGCGGCGTCGAACGCGCTGTCGCCGAGTTCGTCGCGCAGGCACCGCTGGTCGTCAGCGCGGAGTTCCGCTTCGGGATGCTGAAACTCCAAACCGAGGCGCTCCACGAGTTGGTCAGCCGCGCCGTGGAGCACCGCGGCTCGATGGAACTCGTGACTTAACGTGGCGGCCATCGCGCAGCCGAGCACGCCGCACGCAACGAGGAACGGGATGCCTACCCGCAGCGAAAGCGTCAGCGCCTCGGTGAAATGCCGCCGCGCCGCGTCGCCGACGTGCCGACGGATCTGCACGACTCCGAGGTTGTTGAGCGCGAGTGCGAGGCTCCAGTCGTCGCCGAGTTGTCGCTGATTGGCTGTCGCCTCCTCGAGGAGCGAACGTGCGGTGTCGAGGTTGCCCTCGTCAATCTCGAGCATTGCGAGGTTCGCGAGCACGTTGTTCGCCGCAACGTGGTCGCCCACGGCGCGCCGTACTTCCAGCGACTCCTGGCAACAAGGGCTCGTGCTCCGTGCCCGTCGCCTCCGTGATAGACGACATGTGCCATCAGGTTGAGGCAATAGCCGATGCAGTGCGGGTCGCCGCTCTGACGAGCGAGGCCCAACGCCTCGTCACCGACGCGACGGGCCGCGTCGAAGTCACGTCGCAGAAACAAGGAGTACCCAAGCGTGTAGAGGCTTCCGGCGGTGAGGCCCACGTCGCCGAGTCCCCGCGCGATGACGAGCGCTTCGTTTGCGGCCCCGTCCGCCTCGACGTTCTCACCAAGATCCAAGAGGAGGTCTGCCAAAGCACCGAGGGCGGCCGCGCGCTCCCGGGTCGGCGGCGCCGCGTCGGGTCGAGCAAGCGCGATCCTCGCCTGCTCCGCGCCTTCCGCGGCGTGCCCTCGATGTCCCCAGAAGTCGACGAGCGCCGCCACGAACCGCAGTCCTTTCTCGGCGCCGTCGGGATCGGCGCGCGTTGTTGTCAGGGCGGCGCGAAGGTTGCCGTGTTCGCGCGTCAACCGGTCGTACCAATCGGCCTGATTGATGCCGAACAGTTGTGGCGCGGCCTGCTCGGCCATCGTCAGGTAATGGTCCCGGTGACGTTGACGTGTCTCGACCAGTTCGGCGTCGCGCGTCGCGAGCCGTTCCATTGCGTATTGGCGGATCGTCTCGAGCAGGCCATAGCGCGTCGAGTCGGCGCGCGGTTCGGCTTGCACCAGGCTCTTGTCGACGAGCGCGCCGAGCAGGTCGAGCACTTCGGACGGTTCGATGTGTTCGCCGTCCGCCACGACGGCTTCGGCAGCCTCGAGGTCCCATCCGCCGACGAACACCGAGGTGCGGCACA
This sequence comes from uncultured Actinomycetes bacterium, assembly GCA_963837155.1. GTDB lineage: Bacteria > Actinomycetota > Acidimicrobiia > IMCC26256 > PALSA-610 > DASQHW01. The sequence continues at coordinate 2,077,580 of CAWIMB010000002.1, forward strand.
GCGCGATCCGTTCGCGCTCCAGAAGAAGGTCGTACGACCAGCCGACGAGCGCGGCCAATGTTTGCTGCCGGGGGAGCGCCGTACGGCTGCCCCCGCGGAGCAACGTGAACCGTTCGTCGAGTCGGGCGGCGATCTCGCCAATGCTGAGTGCGCGCAGACGCGCCGCGGCAAGTTCGATCGCCAGCGGAATGCCGTCGAGCTGCCGGCACACCGAAACGACGGCGTCGACGTTCGAGGGATCGAGCACGAAATCGGGCCGGTGATGCGTTGCCCGCTCCGCGAAGAGCTGGACGGCTTCGTACGAGGCGACGCTTCCCACGTCCTGTGCTGTCGCGGTCGGCGGGGGGAACGTCAGGGGCGGCACCCGGTAGACGTGTTCACCAGTGATGCCGAGCGGCTCGCGGCTTGTCGCGAGGACCTCGACCTCGGGGCAGCCGTGCACAAGTCGCTCGGTGATCTTCGCGGCCGTGTCGAGGACGTGCTCACAGTTGTCGAGGACGATGAGGACGGCCCGATCGCGCAGCGCGTCGACGAGCGACTCGACCATGTCGCGACCCGGTTCCTCGGCCACGTGCAACACAGAAGCGATCTTGGCGGCGACGTGGTCGGGATCGACGATCGGTGCCAGCTCGACCAGCCAGACGCCGTCACCGCTGCCGTCGAGCAAGTCGGCCGCGACCTGGAGGGCGAGGCGGGTCTTTCCGACGCCGCCGGCACCGGTCACGGTGACGACACGCGCGTCGTCGAGCAGGTTGCGCACCTGTGCGATCTCGTCATCCCGTCCGACGAATGTGGTCACCTGGGCCGGCAGGTTGTTGGGCAGGCCCGGGTCTTCCAAGGATTTGAGGGGCGCGAAATCCGTCGCCATACCGGCGGCGCGTACCTGGAAGATCCGCAGCGGAACGCTCAGGTCGCGGAGGCGATGTTCACCGAGGTCCATGAGGGAGACACCATCGGGCAGCTCCGATTGCACGAGGTCGGCGACCCCCTGCGACAGCACAAGTTGGCCGCCGTGCGCGGTGCCGAGCATGCGCGACAGGCGATTCAGCATCGGCCCGACGTAGTCGCCTTCAACCTCGGTGCACTCACCGACGTGCAGCGCCATCCGCGCCGTAATCGTGGCGTCGGCCGGCCAGCGTTCTGTGCCCAGCACGCGTTGGCCGGTGATCGCCGCATCCAACGCATCGGTGGCGGAAGTGAACACGGCGTGGAACGCATCGCCGACCATCTTGAACACGTGGCCGCCATGGTCTTCGATCGCGCGGCGGACCAAGACGTCGTGGCGTGCCAACGCCACCCGCATGGCGTCCGGGTGCTGCTCCCACAGGCGCGTGCTGCCCTCGATGTCGGTGAACAGCACAGTCAGAGTCAGCGACCGGGCGTCCACGGGCCTTAGTTTGTCGCGCCCGGCCTCGAGCGGCGACCGGAGTGCGCGGTCCTTCAGCCGCCCACAATCGTCGCGGCGAGCGCGACCCGATGGTCCTTCGTCCAGGGCGGCCCCAACGTTGCCCGAGGACCCTGCAAGACCTCGTCGGCCCGCCCGGCCAGCATGCTGACCGCCCGACCCTCGACGTCCTTCGCGTTGTAGAGGTGGACGCGCCAGCCACGAGCGTGCGCGAGCTCGGCGAGCAGCTGGCGATACATGATGGCGTCGGCGCGGGCCTCATAGGGCGAGCGACGTTGCACGGCGATGTCGTCGGGGAAGTCCAGCGGCCAGGTTCGGAGCGAGATCGAGACGACGGGCTCGGGCAGCGCGGTTGCGATTTCGTCGAGGGCAGTTGCCGTCGCCCGAACGACCGACGCTCGCACCTTGGCGACCAGCGCAACCGTGGCGGCGACATCGAGACGCTTGCTCTCGTAGTGAATCGGTGCCGCCGACAGGCCAGGTTCGATCAGCTCGATCCGCCGACGGTCGACGACCTCGTGGTCAGCTGACGCCGTCACGGCAACGGCCCAGCCGAAATGATCGGCAATGCCCAAACGCATGTCACTAATAATCTCGCGATGCACACCAGGTTGTTGGCAGACCGTCCGCGTCGAGACGCGGAGAAGACGAAACTACGCCACGCTCACTTGGGTGCGATGTGACGGTGCACGCCGGCGACGTCAACCTCGATCTTCGATGCACAGTCGCCCGCCCCGAACGTCGTGCCTTGACCGGACGTGACGACGGCGCCGCCGTTGGCTGTCGGCCCTCCGACACCCGAGTTGAACCCCCACACGGGCGCGAAGGTGCGGGTCACAGTTGGCCACGACCTATGCCTGTGCGAGAACCTCGTAGGTCTCTACCGACTTCAGAGTCACGGGTGCACCCGGTAGGGGCGTTGCGATTGGATCGCTTCCGCAGCTGTTTGGGCCGCACTGTCTGAGTCGTAGAGATGAATCGACCTGGGTAGGTCGCCATGCCGCCGCGCGTAGCCAGTAGCCGATGACGAAGCCTTGGTGCGTCTTGGCCTTCGGCACGATCATGTCGTGGAGCATTCCTTCTTGCTTCCTCGCGCCTTGGGCCAAGGGTGACATCGATGGTGATCCCATGCATCGCTGATGTCCTTCTCGTTTGGGCGATCAGACGAGATGGTGGTCGTAGGCGTACCCGGTGGCGGCGGACCGCGTGGTGACGCCGAGTTTGGTGAAGATGTGGCTGACGTGGCTGGCAACGGTCTTCTCGCTGATGAACAGTTCCTGTGCGATCACTCGGTTCGTCTTGCCTCGGGCGAGCAGGATGAGGACCTCGAGCTCGCGCTCGGTAAGGCCGTCGGGTGGCGATGCCGCAGGCTGGGTGATCGTTCCCAGGGTCGGGGTCGCGCCGAGCGAGTCGAGCACGGAGCGGGCGGTGTTCGCTTCCATTGCGGCCGCGTCGTGGTCGCCGAGTGCTGCGCACGCGTCGGCGATGAGGAGCCGGGTGCGTGCTGCTTCGTAGCGCACGCCGAGGGAGTGGAACTCGTTGAAGGCTCTTCGCAGTTCGACGAGCGCGGTGTTGGCGTTGCTTTCGGCCAAGAGCACTGCGCCGCGCGTTCGGGCGGCGTGGGCGCGCAGGTACGGCGTTGCGAGTTCCGCCGCGAGCACACGGAGCTCGTCGGCCACCATGCCCGCCGCCGCGGTGTCGCCGGCAGCGAGCACGATCTCGACGTAGGGACCGAGCATGCGTGCCCGCGACATGGGGTCTTCGGTTTCTCCCACGACTCGACGGATCATCGCGTCGGCGACGTCGATCCGGCCTTGGGCGAGGCGGAGCAGGGCCAGGCCGGGCTGGGGGTCGCGACCGAACTCGTTGGCGCGCTGATACGCCGTCTCCGCGCCGTCGAAGTCGCAGACGAGGCGGAGGAGATCACCTTCGATCATGCTTGCGCCGGCGAGGGCGGCCGGGTTGACGGGAGCGGCCAGTCGATCGCAGGCGCGTCGCGCTTCGACGAGTGCGTCGGGCCACGCGCCCTTCAGTTCCAGCATCTCGGCTCGGTGGAGGAAGCAGTGACCGCGGTAGAGCACGAGCTCTTGTTGGGTTTCGCACCAGCGCGTGAACGATTCCGTCCACGAATGGCACCGGGTGATGTCGAACAGTTCCGCGCACACGTCGATCACCGTGCAGTACGCGTCACCGGTCACGATCGGCGAGAGCTCGCGGGCTTCGATCGACGCCATGGCCTCGTCGAGCAGTGCCATTCCCTCGACGATTTCGCCGAGATAGATCAGCATGCGACCCTCGCCGATCCGCCCGAGCGTGACGAGGTCGCGATTGACGTAGCGGGCGCCGATCTTGCCGGCCTGCGACGAAGTGGGCGCGCGCCCCGGCCATGTCGCCGGCCTCGAAGAGCTGCATCATCGCCAGCCCATATTCGACGTAACCCTGTTCGACGCAGTCGATGTCCGCGTCGTCAAGCATACGAGCCCCGCGGTCGAGCCAGCCTCGACAACGGGCGAAGTCTCCTTTGAAGCCGAGTCCCTGCCCGAGTCGCATCGCAAAGTACGCCGCCCGGTGCACTGCGCCGTCGTCGATGCACATCTGGTGGGCTCGGACCCAGTAGCCGAACGCGTCCTCGTCGTGGCCGATGAGGTAGCGCGGTCGCGAGCCGATCGAGATCGTCGATGTCGAGCGCGTCGAGCTCGACGCTCGACAACAGCCGGAAGGCATCGCCCCACCGGTGATCGTCGCAGGCGGCTCGTGCGTCCTCGATGGCTCGCACCACGTCGTCCAGTTTGCCGCTCGGACGACGGGTCAGGCGAAGAATGCCTCGCCCACGTCGGGCAGCGCGCCGAGGAACATCCACATCTCGGCGATCCGATCGCCTTCGAACCGGTACACGAAGGCGTTGTCGCGACTCCAGCGTCTTGCCGTTGCGACCCAGCGTGGCGTGTTCCCACTCGGCGGCCCACCCGTCGGTCCCGACGCAGAACTGCTGTTCGAGCTTGATGTCGCCGTTGGTGGCTTCGAAGAACGAGCCGATGACTCCGAGGAACCCACCGAGGCCCGCATGGTCGCCCGCCATCGAGTGCGACGGGCCACGGAGGTGGAACACGAAATCGTCGGTAAAGATCTTCGCCAGGGTGTCATGGTCCTGCTTGAAGATCGCCGGTGTCATGCGGTTGATCGTCTCGACGTTGGGATGATCGTTGCTCATTGGTCCTCCAGAGAGCTGGCCGTGCTGTCCGGACGACGGTACGAAGCTCGAGGGCTCGGGCGCATCGGGCGAACCAACGAATTTCGCGGCGCGGCGACTCAGTAGTTCTACCGATACCGCGCGCACCCGATTCGGTGCTTCTCCCGATGCGCTGATGCCGGCGGTTTCGTACGGTCGCATCGGAGATCACGAACAAGGGAGCCCGACATGAGCCCACTCGAGTCGACCGTCCTCGACGACGCCACCGCACAGGAACTCAGCGAACGACTCGCCGACGTCTTTCGCACCGCCGATGTCGGCGACGTGCTCACCGACGACGTCTTCCTCGATGGCCACCCGCCGCTGTGGCGCTTCCAACTCGAAGGCCGCGAGACCTTCGCAGCCTGGCTCAAGGGCTATTCGCCCGACGGCGCCACGATCACGGTGGTGCGCACCATCCCAACCGTGACCGGGTTCGTCACCGAGTTCGTCGGCCGGCACGAGGAGAACGGCGAAGAGATGACCGACCGCAAGATCCTGCTGTGCGAGGTGCGCGGTGGCCGCGTCGCCGAGCTGACCGTCTACTGCAGCGGCGACTGGAACGCCGAGCTTCGCGCCCGTCACGCGGCGGAGAGCTCCGCTCATCCGTCCCTGAGGGTCCGCCATGATCACCGCCACTGCTCGGGAACGAATGCTCGCTGGCCTGCCACCCACTCGCATGCTCGACGTCGCCGGCGTTTCGACCGCCGTCCTCGAGGCCGGCCAGGGCCCAAGCCTCGTGTTGCTGCACGGCGGCATCGAGTGCGGTGGTGCCATGTGGGCGCCGGTGATCGCACGCCTGGCGGCCAACCATCGAGTGGTCGTCCCGGACGTCCCCGGACTGGGTGAATCGGCACCGGTCCCGCGCCTCGACGACGACACCTTCGCCCGCTGGTTCGACGTAGTCCTCGCGCAGACGCATGTCGACCGGCCGACCCTTGTCGCCCACTCGCTCCTGGGCTCGGTCGCGGCGCGCTACGCGAGCGCGTCACGGTGACGCCCTCGAAAAGCTCGTGATCTACGCCGCGCCCGGGGTCGGACCGTATCGAATGCCACTGCGACTGCGATACGTCGCGATCCGCTTCGCCATCCGCCCGACTGCGCGGAACGCGGAGCGATTCGACCGCTTCGCATTACTCGATTTCGACGCAACCCGCGACCGAGACCCGCACTGGTTCGCAGGCTTCGAGGAGTACACGTGCACGCGCGCAGTGGTGCCCCACGTCAAGCGGACGATGCGGCGCCTCATCAGCTCCGGGACCACGCGGATCCCCGCCGACGTACTCGCCGCGATCACCACGCCGACCTCGTTGCTATGGGGTCGACACGACCGCATGTGTCCACTCACGGTTGCCGAACACGCCGCCGCAGCCGTCGGATGGCCGTTGCACGTCATCGAGGACGCCGGCCACGCGCCACATATCGAGCAGCCCGACGCGTTCATACGAACCATCGCAGCCATCGAGTCCGGCGAATGATGTACTCAAGCCGCAACACTAAGCTTCCCATGGGTCCCGGGAGCAGTTCGGCCCATAATCGGCAGTCACACGGCGATGAGCCACGCCTCCCAAGGGTCGCGGGTACTTAGCTAAGCTAAGCTAAGGGTTAAGGTCGCCCCTCCGACACCATTTCCGAGCTGCGCAAACGCGTACTAGAACTTCGGCCGGCTACACCGCCAAGCGGCGGTGACCGTCGGCGGTCGCACGCGCTGATCGACGGCTACGAGCCGGCGACAACAAGGCCCGCGTGCCACCCGGGCGCTCGACCACCACGTGGTGGGTTGACCGACGCGACGTCGGCGTCGCTGCGTGCCAGTGCCCACGAGATGACCGAGTTCGAGTTCCACATTTCGCCGGCGTCGAACTCGTCACGGCCCCACACGGGGGTTGGTATGGATGGCAGGACCTCGAGGATTCGCCGGGCCGTCGTGAGATCGTCGGACACTCGCACCGGACTCGCGATCCGCGGCGCGGATGTCGGGAATCCGTCCTTCTCGCCAGCGCCGGATCTCGTAGCGGAAGACGCGGAAGCGACCCGCCCATCTCATTCCCACCGGACCTTGCGCGACAACACCGCGCTGTTCGCCGTGGAGGTCGGGAACCGGCGCCTGCTCGATCACGAAGTGACCTTCCGGAACGCGAACCACCAACGCCGAGTGGTACAGGTCGCAGCGTGCCCGCCGTTGCACGAGCGCCGAGACCGCCTCGAACAGCTTGCCGCTGATCCGTACGACGTGCGCGCCCGTGCCCAATGGGATCCAGAAGAGGTCCACCGATCCCGACGGCTCGCTCACGTTGCCCACCATACGAGCGAACTGCGCGACAGGAGCCGCTCACGCGACATGCGTCGCGGCAAGCGGCTCCCGTGCGATCGATGCGATCTCAGATCGGGCGAACGTTTTGTGCTTCGTCGCCCTTCTTCCCGCGTCCGACCTCGAACTCGACGCGCTGGCCTTCGTCCAGCGTCTTGTAACCGTCGCCCTGGATGGCGGAGAAATGAACGAAGACGTCGTCACCTTGCTCACGCGAGATAAAGCCGAAGCCTTTTTCTGCGTTGAAGAACTTCACTGTGCCTTGTGCCACGAATACTCGTTTCTCACTGCGGCTGACCGACGAGTTCGGCCTGCTCACAACCCGCGACTGTAGTCATCGTTGGAGTCACCCTGCGTCGTGACCACCGTGTGTCACCCAATCTGGCTGGGTAGCGTTTCGGCATCCCGGCTTCACGCGTGCTCCTGCAAGCCATCCTCGACACGTCGGACGACGCGATCTTCGGGCTCGATCTCGAAGGGCGCATCACCAGCTGGAACCGCAGCGCCGAGCGGCTCTTCGGGCATTCCACCCCGGAAATCTTGGGCCGGCAGGCGTCGTCGTTGTTCCCGCCACACCTGCAGGACGACGCGGCGGTCGTGTTCAAGACCGTTGCCGCCGGCGACGAGCTGCGGCATTTCGACTCGGAGATCCAGCGCCGCGACGGCATGCCGGTACCGATCTCGCTGTCGGCGTGCCCGGTGAGCGGCGCGGGCGACGAGACCGCGGCGATTGCGATCGCGCGTGACACCACCGAGCAGCGACTGGCGCAGGCCACGCTCGCCGAGAGCGACGCACGGATGCGGGAGAGCGAGGCGCTCGCCCACGTCGGCAGCTGGCTGTGGGACGTGCGCACCAACACCGTGCAGTGGAGCGACGAGATGCACCGCATGGTGGGCATCGATCCGCTCGACTTCGACGGCACGCTCAACGCGCACGTCGCACCGATCCACCGCGACGACCGGGCGCGTGTGCGCGAGGCGCTGCTGGATGCGGCCGAGACCGGACGGGGCTTCGAGGAGGAGTACCGCATCGCGCGTCCGGACGGCGTGTTGCGGTGGGTGTACGCCCGGGCGGTGGCCGCGGTCGGTTCGGCGGGAACGGTGGTCGGGTTACGCGGGATCAGCCAGGACGTCACCGACCGGCGGCCGGCCGAGTAGCGGTTAGTCGCGGCCGAACAACACGCGGACGCGCGTCACGACGTCGCCGCTCTCGCCGTCGGCAGCTGACGCGGCACCGTCGAGCACCGAAGCGAGCTCGCGGAGGCCGTGACTCACGTGCGACCGCGCGGCCGACACCACATCGGCGAACTCTTGGGAGTCGCGCAACGCACGCAGCGAGCTCGTGAGGTCGTCGAAGTCCTTCTTGCCGGTGCGGGCCCCGACGACGAAGCCCGCCGCAAACGCGATCAACATTCCCATCAGTGCTCCAGGACTCCCTCGACGTGTAACTGGACTTTGACATCCGGATAGATCCGCAGCATCAAGACGGTGGGGGACTCCACCGCGAAGTCGCGGATGTCGAACGCCTGCTCGCCGGTGACGACGATCTCGTGCTCGGACGGACACGAGGCGGTAACCGTGCCTTCGATCGGGCGGGTGACCCCGTGGAAGGTGAGCTCCCCGGCCAGGCGGTACCGCTCGTTGGTGCCGATCGGCGTCGCTGTCGCGCAGCTCGATCACCGACGTCGGGAAGCGGCGGGCGTCGATACGGCGCAACAGCTCGGCGTCATAAAGGCTGTTGCCCGAGCGCAAGCCGTCGACCGCGATCTCGAGACGCGCCGCGGGCGGGTCGTCGAAGCAGATCGCGCCGTCGAGGAGCGTTGCCTCGATCGATCCCTCGATGCCGATCCCGCCGAAGGCCAGCGGCCCGCACGCTCGAGCGCACGTCAATGAGGATCACCGACCGCTCGCCGTTCACGCGAAAGACGCGGCGCTCCGGGCGTGGTGGTTCGACGTGTTCTTCGTGTGCATCGGTGTCGACGACGGCGAAGCGGCGGACGTCGGCGCGGGGCGTGCGCAGCGGCGCGGTCGGGCCCGGTGCCACCGGCGACCAGGAGGAGCCGACCGAGCTTGCGAAGCCGCCTTCGAGCGCGGCCAGCGCGGCGTCGGTGGTGCCGGTCGCGTGGTAGCGGCGCAGCACATTGTCGAGCCGGTCGCGCTCCTCTTTGATCACAACCATCCAGCTGCGCAGGATGCGCTCGCCGCGCGGTGAGGCCGTAGACGCGGCGTTCGTGTCCGGCTTTCGGTGCTTCGGCCCACGACTCGACCAGGCCGTCGGCTTCGAGATGGGCGAGCGCGCGGTACACGCTCGGCCGGTCGACCGCGCCGAACCGAAACGACGACAGATCCTTCATGAGGCTGTAGCCGTGGCTGGGATGCTCGGACAACAGCAGGAGAATCGCGGGGAGCAGGAAGCGACGCGGCGGCGCGAGCTCGAACTTGGAGTGCCGGTGCTCGGCACCAGTCGTGCTCGCTCCCTCGTCCACGGGCTGGCCTCCTCGGCGGACCGACGCCCCGCGAGGGGCAACCGGCCCACCCCACGTCACCCTTCGTAGTGCTCATGCCCGGACTCGTCAACCGACCGTGACCGTCGTGACGGTATTTCCGGTGGAGTCCGAAGCGACGCTGCCCCCACGGTCGATGGGAGAGGAACGAGTCTGGAGTCAGCGCAATGCAGGAACGGTCAGTCAGCCGGTTCTATTGGTGCCCCACGTGCGACGTCTACGGCCGCGGCAGCGAATGCTGGGGCTGCGACTCAACCGACGTCGAGTGGAACTACGTGCCCCGCGAGAAGATCCCTACGAGCGGCGGCACCAATGCCCTCGTGAAGGTCACGAGGGCCTGAGCGCGACGTACGTTTCATCGAGGCGAGACACCGCGTTGCTCATGTCGAAGATTCGACCGCGCTCGACCGCTGCCTCACTCATGCGCGCTCGCTGGTGAGGATCCTTGGCGAGTCGAAGGATCGCATCTGCGAGTTCGTGTGGGTTCCCCGTGTCCACGAGCAGGCCCTCGATCCCGTCGCGTACCGCATCGGTAATACCGCCGACGCGGGTCGCGACGACGGGTAGACCGACCGCGAGCGCTTCCATCAACGCGATGGGATAGCCCTCATACCGCGAGGCGAGAGCAAAGATGTCGCTCGCCGCGAGGAGTCGGACCGCGTCGGCGCGGTAGCCGAGGAAGCGAAATCGGTCGCCGAGGCCGAGCGCGGCGTGCTGTTCCTTGAGTTGCTTTTCGAGTTGACCTTGCCCGACTGCGAAGAACCGCACGTGCTCGTCGATATCGGCTACCTGACGGGCCGCGACAAGTAGGTCTGAGTGACACTTCTCCTTGCGAAGATTAGCAATCGTCATGACGGCGACATCACCATCATCGAGACCGAATTCGGTTCGGGCGGCGGCTCGCTCACCTCGCGCCTCGATCGCGTCGATCGCGTGAGCGGAGAAGACGCCGTGCACCAGCACCTCCACGTCCTTGCGTAAAAAGCCGGGGATGGATCTGCGGGTGTCCTCGGATACGGTGAACCACGCGTCGCCGAGCCGGAACACGGCCGCGTTCGCGACCCGTGTGGGGAGCGAGAAGCGCCGCCAGGCATTGTGTTCCGTCGAAACGACGGCAGGACGATGGTCTCGACTGAGAGTACGCACGACAATCCGTGCGATCGCCGCAACATACGGCGAGTGGACGTGAATGACGTCGTACTCACGGGCAACGAGAAGCCGGCGGAGCCGTACGGCCCAGCGGAGATCCCCCTCTTTCGGTGCCTCGAGGCAATGGGTGACGATCCCTGCCGCGTGGAGCTTCGGAATGAGCGCGTCCTTCCATGGCAGCAGGTATGCCACTTCGATCGAGACGCGTGAGTGGTCGCTCAGCATCGTCTGCCAGAGCAGGAGCTGTTCGACGCCGCCCACGCCCATCCCCTTCGCGAGCGCGAGCACACGGACTGGGCGTGCGGTCATAGGCGCTCACCGTGGAAGTTGCCGGAATGCAACCGGGCGCGTGTGTCGAGGACCAGCTGAGAATGACTCGCAATATCGTCATACGGGAGGTCGGGATGGTCGACGAGAAGTACGACGAGGTCCACGTCTCCGAGTTCGTCACGACTGCATTCGACGCGCGTGACAGGAACGCCGAGGTCGGCGTCCGCGGGGACGTAAGGGTCGTGCACGCGGAGCTCGGCGCCGAGCAAATGGAGCCGTTGTGCGATAGTCGTCGCCGGCGACTCCCGCCAGTCGGAAGTTCCGGGCTTGTACGCGAGGCCGAGCAGCAAGATGTGCGACCCTTTGACCGCACGTGCCTCCTCGTTCAAGAGCGTGATAATCCGGCTTACGACGTAATCTGGCATTCCGCGGTTGACTTCGTTCGCGAGCTCGACGAACCGGAATGGGTGCCCAAGCCGTTGTTCAACTTGCCATGCGAGATAGGACGGGTCGATCGGAAGGCAGTGTCCGCCGACACCGGGCCCGGGATTGAAGCGCATGAACCCGTACGGTTTCGTCGCAGCAGCGTCGATCGCCGACCAGATGTCGACTCCGAGGTCGCGTGCGAACATTGCGAGCTCATTCACGAGCGCGATGTTGACGTGCCGGAAGGTGTTCTCGAGCAGCTTCACGAGTTCCGCTTCCGCTGTCGTGGCCACCGGTACGACCTTGTCAACGAGCGCGCCGTAGAACGTCTCGATTACACGACGTGATTCGTCATTGCTTCCGGAGACCACTTTTGGCGTGTTGATCAGCGACCACGTCGGGTTTCCAGGGTCGATGCGTTCGGGGGAGTAGCCGAGAAAGAAATCCTCACCAGCGCGGAGACCGAAGATTTCGAGGAGCGGACGGAGCAACTCTTCAGTGGTGCCGGGATACGTCGTCGACTCGAGGATGACGGTCGCGCCCCTCTCAAGGCGTGGCGCAAGGTCGGACGCCGCAGACTCGATGAACGAGAGATCGGGCACGCCCTCACGCAGCGGGGTCGGGACGCTGATCACGGCCACGTCGAAGGCGCGAAGGTCAAGCGGATCCCGGGTCGGCCAATAGCCCGCGTCGAGAGCCGCCTTGAGCTGTTCGTCGCGCACGTCCTCGACGTGTGACCGCCCGGCGCGGAGTCCGGCCGTGCGCGTGGCATTGGTGTCGTATCCCACGACGGAGAATCCCACCTCCGCGGCGCGCATTGCCAGAGGAAGGCCAACGTACCCCTGGCCGACAATCACGACCTTCGCCGTGCGTTCGTCGATACGCCGGAGCGCGTGTTGCAGCGCGTCGGTCATTCGCTACCTCTTCGGAAACGCGGTGGCCTGGCCGCCTGGGAATGAGAAGCACAATAAGATCACCAGCACCGACCCGGCGAGCGCGAGGCCGGCGGCTGCGACGATCACCGCCGCGGGGAGCGAGGTGCGCAGCCCGGCAACGCGCGCGGAGATGGCAATACACGCGGCATGCATCGCGAGCATGACGATCGCGGGAGTGCTTTCGATGCGGCGACGCACGATGCGCAGGGTACGGGCCGCCGGCACAACGAGGAAAAGTCCGAGCGCGCCAGCACCTGCGATGATCGACGATGGTCGTCCGACACCGCCGATTGCGGCTGCCCAGGCAAGCAATCCCGCCACGGCGAAGGCGCCCGCAGTACCGATGTGCGCGAGTCGAGCAGGCCACCCGACAACCACGAGCGGAGGCGCCGCGCCGAGGAACACGAGCGGACGCTCCGTGTCGGGCACGGCAACCCACACCGCAGCGACACTCAACGCGAGCAGGACGGGGCCGACGCAGTGCCCGTCGTCCCGATCGAACGTAGCGATGGCCGCGCCGCCGACGACGGTCGTCATCGCGACGAACCCCGCGGACCAGCCGGGCGCCGTCGGCGCGCTGCGTCCGAGCAGAAGCGCGCCGGGGATGCACCCGACAACCCCGACTGCGACTCGATGACGGGGGAAGAATTCGGCGAACAAGCCTCCCCCGAGCAGTGCAGCGCTCCCGATGAGGACGTCGTCCGGAAGGCCGATCGACGCGTTGAGGCCGGCGAGGATCGCGGCCACGACAGCCAGGCCAGCAATCGGAAGGGGTTTGCCGGTGCGGGCGCGTGCCAACCCACCAAGAGCTGCGCAGGCAACCGCCGCGATGACACCGAACCGCAAGCCGGCTCGGAACTCGTCACGCCGCAGTACCTCGTGTGCCATGTCGAGGAGTGGCCGACCGGTACTCACGCGGTCGCCGCGCGGTATCGCACACGGTTCGCGGTTCGACGGACGACATCTTCGAGGCGCATTCCGCCGCACGCCTTCTCGCGGAACCAGCGCATGCCGTCGCTTCGTTGAATCGGCGAACGATGCAACCGGAAGGGATCGGTACGGCCATAGGGATTGGACCGCGTTCCGGCGAGTGCAGCCGACGAAAAATGACGGCGCACGAGCGCGTCCGCATCGGGAGAAGGATCGACCGCCTTCGGATAGGCAAAGTGCCTCGCACCGACGCTGAGGCGATCCTCGATGAGACGGCACGAGCGGGTGAGCTCCTCGGCGACGTCCGCTGGAGGCAGGCGGTCGAGCAACGCGTGGGTGTGCGTATGCGAGCCAACGGTCACGAGACCCGTTGACACCGCGTCGGCAAGACCTGCCCACGAGACCGGTCGTCCGCCAGACGGGAACTCGAGGCGCCGCTCGATGAAGTCAGTGGCGACGTAGAACGTCGCGGACACGTGATAGCTGACGAGGATCGGAAGCACCTGGTCGATCCAGTCGGCAGTGCCGTCGTCGAAGGTGACAACGACAGGATCAACGGCGGGCGCGTCGAACGAGTGAAGCTTGCTGAGCGCATCGTCTATCGGCATGACTCGGCGAGTCGCCGCAAGCTCGCGCATCTGCGCTTCGAACATCGCCGTCGACAGATCTACTTGTAGCGACGATTTACCCCCGACGCGGTGATAGATGAGTACCGACACCCCGCGCCGCCCTGCCTGCGCGCGATCGACCGCGCTTGATACGTGTTTCAGGGCTCGCAGACCGAGTTCTTTGCGAGGTATCACTGCGCGATCACCGTGCGCGTGAAACGAGGCTTGCTCGCGTGGCCGGGTTCGGTGATGCCGTGTCGCCGCAGCACCGCAGGAAGAGTACGCGCGACGATGCGCGCATCGAGCCCGATCGTCCAGTTGTCGACGTACCAAACATCCAACGCGAATCGCTGCCCCCACGATTGATCGTTTCTGCCGTGAAGTTGCGACCATCCCGTAATGCCCGGGCGCACGTCATGCCGGCGGCGCTGCGTCGCGTCATAGTGTTCGAGGTACTCGACGAGCAGCGGTCGTGGCCCGACCAGGCTCATGTCGCCGCGAAGGACGTTCCAGAGTTCGGGGAGCTCGTCGAGGCTCGTCGTTCGCAACATGCGTCCGAAGATGGTGACGCGCTCTGCATCGGGGAGTTGCCCACCGTGAGCGTCAGCCGCGTCCCGCATGGTCCGGAACTTCAGAATCGTGAACAATCTTCCATGACGGCCGGGACGCACCTGACGAAACAACACGGGGCGACCCATCGTGACGCGTACGCCGAACGCGATAACCGCCATCAGCGGGGCAGCGACGACCAGGAGGGTCGCCGAGCCGATGATGTCAACGGCGCGCTTCAGAGCACGAGCGAAAAGGCGTCGCCGCGGCCGTACGTGCCGGTCGCGCTCGGAGAGATGCTTTTGCTGCGCGATGTCGTCATACGTGGCGAGTACGAGGTCGACGACGCGACGTTCGTCGAAGGACCAGCGCGCAAGACGACCACTCGCATCCCCCATGTGCCGGCGCAACTCGGGATCGTCACCGAGGCGGCGGATCGCCTTGACCAGCGCCGAAGGATCGCGCGGAGGAACAACGAACCCGTTCTCACCGTCTTCGACGACCTCGCGGCACCCCCGGACGTCGGTCACCACCAAGGGCAACTGCATGGCGGCAGCCTCCATCGCGGCGACGGAAATCCTTCGCGATGCGACGGTAGGACGAAGACGTCCATTGCCTGGTAGAGCGCCTCCACATCGGCGCGGTGCCCGAGGAATCGCACACCGTCGCGCTCGGCGGCGCGGCGTTCGGCACCGGAGAGGGCGTCGGGCTTCTCCGGATCCAGAGGCCCGACAACCACGAGCGCGTACTCGTCGCCGATCTCGCGCATGGCTTCGAAAAGCTCGGGATAGCCCTTCTCCGCAACAAGGCGACCGACGATGCCGACGAGAATGTGCTGGTCGTCGAGGCCGAGTTCTCGCCGTATCCGATCGCGCGCGCCCCGTAGCCGGGGATGGTGCCAATCGAAGCGCGTCAGGTCGACGCCGTTGCCGAGCAGGCGTGACTTCGACCGATCGACAACCCGCAGCCGCCTGAGCAATGTGAGATCCTCGGGGTTTTGCACGAGCTCGAAATCGGAGAAGCGAGCCGCGATCGCTTCGAGCGCGTAGATGCCGAGCCGCTTCCGCAAGGGATCGTCAGCGGTGGCGTACAGGCCGTGCTGGGTGTTGATGATCACCGGCACACCTGCGAGCCGCCCGACAATACGCCCGTATATGCCCGGCTTCGGGTTGTGTGTATGCAGCACATCCGGTCGCTCGCTCCGAAGCACCCGCCAGAGTTGCATCGCCGAGCGAATATCCGACAGTGGGTCGGCGCCAGCGCGTCGACGCGGCGAGCGCTCGGTGACGTATCCCTATGGCCGCCAGATCCGGCACGTGGGGGCCGGGCGCACTGATCGCGAGGACATCGTGTCCCGCCGCGACGGCCGCGCGCAGCTGGCCCCAGAGCAGGTAGCGCATGCTGAGATCGACCGTCGTCAGGTGCGCGATCCGCAAGCGGGTGGCGCTCATCCGTCGAGCGCTCGTAACCCCGCGAGAGTCGCTACCGCAGCGCGCGCATCGATCGTGCACAACTCGGCGAGCTGTCGACGCACGACATCATCCGGAGAGCGTGCATCGACATCACGCACGAACGCAGGGTCGAGAGGTGGCGCGTCTACGTAGCGGATCATCGGATGTGTGCTCGGCCTCCCGACCTCGTCGATGCCAAAGAGTTCTTCGTGCAATTTCTCTCCACGGCGGAGACCCGTGAACTGGATGTCGATTGGACGGCTCGAGCTCTCTGCCAATCGCCGCGCAACCTCCGCGATCTTCACTGGTTCGCCCATGTCGAGCACGAGCACCTGCGCATCGCGGCCAAGGCCTGTCGCTTCGATCACCAGTTGCACGGCTTCCTCAATCGTCATGAAGAACCGGGTCACATCCGGATGTGTCACGGTGAGCGGTACACCCTGCGCGAGTTGTTCGCGGAACGTCGTGAGGACCGATCCCCGGCTCCCCAGCACGTTTCCGAAACGCACCGACATGAACGTGCCGCTCGAACGCAACGCCACCCACGACGGTCAGTCGCTCTGCGATCCGTTTCGAGTATCCCAGTGCACTGCACGGGTTCGCAGCCTTATCGGTCGAGATATTGACGAATCGCTCGACATTCACGTTCGCGGCTGCTTCGAGAATCGAGAGCGTTCCCCACACGTTGCTCTTGAGCGCTTCGCCCGGATGCAACTCCAATAGTGGAAGGTGCTTCAGCGCAGCCGCGTGAAAGACGACTTCAGGACGTTCGTGTTCGAACAGGCTCCAAACGCGATCTCGATCGCGAATATCGAGCAGGACGAGATCGTCGCTGTCGAGCAATGCTCGCCCGGCGATCGAAAGCTGTACCGCATGCAGCGCGGATTCGTCGCGGTCGACCATAGTCAAGCGGCCGGGGACGTACGTCGCGATCTGGCGGCAGAGTTCTGCGCCAATGGATCCGCCGGCACCTGTCACGAGTACACGCCGCCCACCGATGGAGCTCGCCGCGGCACGTAGATCGATGTCGACCTGATGACGCCCGAGGAGATCGGTCTCGTTGGGCGGTCGGATGTCGACGACGCGCACCTGGCCGCCGAGGAGCTCATTCACGGACGGAAGGACTCGTACGTCGAGTCGTGCGCTCGCCGCTTGCTTCGCGAGCTCTCGCACAAGCTTCGCACTCGCACTCGGCACTGCGACCACAAGCAGCTTCGCCTCGAAGCGCTCGGCGACCTCCGCGAGTGTCCGCCGGTCGCCGGCAACCGGAATGCCCATCACAGCGAGTCGCTGTTTTGCCGGATCGTCATCAAGCAGGGCGACTGGCAGGTACCGCGCGTTCGGGTCGCGCAACATCGCGCGCACCATCCGCTGTCCACCATCACCGGCACCGAACACCAATACACGCTCGAGCGTCGTGGAGTCGCGAACAAGTGCATCGCGCTGCAAGCGCCACGCGTAGCGGATACCGCCCATGAGCAGAAAGCTCAGTAAGGTGCCGCCGACAATCGCGCTCCTTGGCGCTGCGAGTGATTCGCCGAGCACGTTGACGACGAACAGCAGCACGCCTGTCGCGAAGACCGCTCGCGCGAGCGTCGAAATCTCGTCGAAGCTTCCGTATACCTGGCCATCGCGATACAGCCGCGTCGCGTAACCAATCAACCACTGTGCCGCGATCGCCACCGGTAGCAATGCAAACACCGAGAAGTCGCCCAACCGGCCCGGGTTGAAGTCGAGGCGCAACAGCGTCGCAAGGTAAAGACCCAATGCCCATGCTGCCGCATCGACAAGCGCACGCAAGCGACGCCCTGCCGCGACCTTCAACACGCGCGGGCGCAGGAGCATTTGGCGCATCGACTTGTGTCGAACAATCATCCGCGCCCGCCCCTTCCCGAGTTGAAGGACAGTCATCCCACCGTGGCAGTCTTCCCGCAACCCGATCCGCCGCGTGCATCCTGTCGCGAACGCACGAGCGCGACAAGGCGTAGCGGGCATGAAGTCTGAGGAACGCGCTCAGACGCCCGTCTCACGCAGGCGGCGGTCGCGCTTCGACGCGCATTTCTTCGCGCGTTAAATCGACGACCTGCTCGAACGACGCAAGTTCCGCGCGGGCAGAAGCGACATCATTGAGGACACTTACGACACGCGCGACGACATCTTCCGTAAGTTGACGGTACAAAGGCAGACTGATCACGCGAGATGCCACCGTGTCTGTACACGGCAGGATTGTTGTTGTGTCTCGCACGCGTATCCGCGCTGTCGGTGCACCGGAGGATCGAAATAGTTCCGCGTGTCGACACCTTCGGCGCGGAGAGCGGCCGCGACGATGTCCCGCGAAACTCCGAACGCACTCGGATCGATCGAAACCGTGAAATCCTTCCACGTGGATTGGTCGGCCATTGGGACGTGTTGCGGGCTTATGCCGGGCAACGCCACGATCTGAGAGCGATAGTGGCCGGCCAAGTCACTTCGTGTCGCGAGATTGTCATCCAGGGCGGCGAGAGATTCAAGCGCTACCGCCCCGTGCAGTTCAGACATGCGCGCATTCAGACCTGCGAACTGCGTGTTGTAGTCGCCAGGGTTGCCGTAGTCGCGGCCCAGCCGGACCATCTCGGCGATGTCGTCACGATTCGTCGAAACCAGACCGCCTTCCCCGGCGACGAGCGGCTTCGTAGGCGAGAGGCTGAACACCTCAACGTCGCCGAATGTCCCGACCGGACGGGAGTGAGAGTGCGCACCGAAAGCGTGCGCGGCATCAAATAGCACGGGGACATCGAGTTCCGCGCCAAGGGCGAGCACGTTGTCCACAGGCGCAGGAGCACCGAAGACGTGGGTCGCGAGGATCGCCGCGACACCGTCGCGCGCGATGACGCGCATCGACGACGTCCAGCTGGAACATCGCCGAATCACACTCTGCGAAGCGACATTCGAGACCATTCCACGCGGCTGCGTGGGCCGACGCCGAGAACGTGAAACTTGGGAGCAACACCGATCCTTGAATGCACAGCGCGCGAATTGCAAGCATGAGACCGGCGGTGCACGACGAGACCGCGACGACATGGCGCACACCGAGTCGTACAGCGCACACCTCTTCGAGCTCGCGTACCAGCGGTCCATTCGTCAGGATGCCGCGGTCGTAAGACGACACCAAACGACGGGTGACACGCTCGAGCGGCGGCGCTGCGGGCCGCGCAAAGGCGACGGGATGCGCGAATGCCGGTTTTCCGCCGAGAAGTGCGAGTTGTCGCACGTCCGCGTCTCCGAGTGTTTCGAGGGTACAGAACTGTACCGCGCGTTCCCTGCGCATCACGACGCTAACCGACACGTGTCCGTGCGTGCCGCGGTGGGAACGCTTTCGTACCGCCGCAGTAACGCTGGCTCTGTACATTCACGGCGGCAAAGGCGAAGATGCGTGACGTTGAGAAACGGGAGGCGGCCGTGGGCGGCGATGTAGTGACTCACTCCAGCGATGTTGACGGGCTGACACGGCGTCAGATCATCAAGAGGGGTGCGCTCGTCGGCGCAGTCGCGTGGGCGGCGCCCGTGATCTCGACGTTCAAGACACCGGCTGGTGCCGCAACCGGTACGCCCGCCTGCGAGTGCTCGTTCTGCGCGGTTGGCATGGGCGGCGTCAGACTGCGATGCGTTCCCACCAACCCGGCTGACTGCAACTGCGTGTGTTGTTGCGGTGGCGTTACCGCGGCGTGCGCGGGCTGCACTGCAGCGAATCCGTGCGTCATCTCGGTGACGTGCTTCCCTGATCCATCCTGCACGATCTGAGAGGACCGACGATGGCCTACCCCGCAGGACTGGAAGCATCGCTTCGCAGAGCCCTCGAGGAAGCGCTGCGAACACCCGACGTGCAAGCGACCCTTGCCGATGCCGGTGTGAACCCTTGTGATGTCAGGGAGTTCACGGTCTCACACGCAATGCTCGGCGAAGACACCGTCAGGGTTTCACTGGTGCCCGCCCGCAGTGTCAAGCATCGCCCTCACTCGTTCGACGACTGAGCGCGGCTCGGTCCCGCTTGCGGAGTAACCGCGTGTTCGCCGGGTCGTGCCGCGAGCTCGTCCAGTGTCGCTTGGGCATCCAGCACTTCGAGATTCGCGACCTGCCCCAAAAGCTCGAGGACTTGCCTGACTGCAGTTGACGGCAGATCCGCGTCACACGCCTCGAACAGGTAGCCGGCGAGCTCGTAGCGTCCCGGTAGCGCTGCACCCAGTTCACGTCCGAACCGCGTCCCGCGTCCCAGCGTGACAGCGTCGCCGACTGGCGAGGACCAAGAGAAATGCACGGTCGCGGAACCTCCACTTGACCGTCGTGCAGATCGACGAGAGGGGCGTCGGCGACCACGATGCCACAGGCGTTCAGCCGTCCTTCGAGGTTCGAGTATCGACCGAAACCGACGTGGAGCGAGCACGGCCTTTCCATCCCGGACAAGCACGAGGGTGGCCAGACGAGCGACACCATTCTCTTGACTTGCGAGGTGTGCGGAAAGGTCCGCGAGCAGGCCGCTGATGACGCCGGCCTCAGACGAGCGCGATCTCACGGCGACGTCGCTGGACCGATACAGCACATGCAGTGTTCTCGTCGACGACGTCGGGTCGACCGGCTCGATACGGATCGAATAGTTCGGTCGTGCGTCGACGGCGGAAACGATGTACTCGGCGAGGGTCTCGCGAACGAATGCGAGAAGTTCTTGCGAGTTCGCACGAATACCGATCATGAGTGCGCCGAGTCGCACCGTCACCGAACCCGCCCAACCTAGGCGGTCGACGTTCTGCAGTCACAACGTCGGCGGTTCGTCCAAGAAACGCGGCTCGCAGGGTGCATCTTCGCGAGGACGATGTGGCACGGTCGGCGTGGCAGACGCCTGTTCCACGAGACCGCTTTCAATCATGTCTCGAACGGTCTTGAGCACGTCGTCCCGCAGGCCATCCCGTTCGACGTGCAATTCTGCGACGAGGTCGTCGATGACCTCGGTAATGCTGCCCGGCACTGCGAAGCACGCCCACAGGAGCGTCGCGGTTTGATTGAGGACGTGCACCTCGCCAGTCGACGTGTCGTAGCAGACTGTTTCGCCGTCCAGTTCCACCGTCGCGATGTCAGGTCGTCGCACAGGCACAAACGATTCATCAACGTCGACGGGCATCGAGTGCTCCGGAGACTCCATCGTCATGATCCTTCGCTTCGAGCAATGTCAGCACGGTCGCGCACGCTTCGTCGAGATTGTTCATCGTGAGCTCAACGCAGTCTGCTTCGGAAACGACCGATGCGAGACGGTCGAGCGCGGCGGCGCCGAAGCGACGAAAGTTGAAGGACTGTTCAATCATCCACGGGATCATGCGGGCGCGGCGCATCGGCGCTACCGAGGCGATTGCATCGCCGTCGAACCGGAGCTTGACGAAGAGCGACGCGCGGCATCGCGACCGCGACCGCATCCGACCGGATAGAGCTCGGTGGAACATGCCACTGTCGTCCGAGATATCGCTCGACCTGTGGCGCTAATTGCGGACGTAGCTCTTCGAACATCGACCACGAGCCCGGGTCGAGACCGATCGGACGCGGGTACGGGAGAACGGCTCCGGAGCCGTCGAAGGCGACCGCCTCGTCCGTGACGTAATCGCCGCCGGCGCGGACCAGTCCTGCCACGAGTGTGCTCTTCCCCGATTCCATCGGCGCGACGAACACCGCGGCCCGCCCATTGCACGCGACGGCAGAAGCGTGGAGACAAAGCGCCTCTGTGGTCGTGACCACCTCACGGTTGATGTGCCATAGCAGGTAGCGAAGCGCTTCCTGCGGCTTGTCGAACCCGTCGGTACGACGACCATCGAGGAACACGGTGAAGCGCCGTCGAGCGCCGCGAGTCGCGCTCGACGAGCGAATACACGTGCAACGGATCCGCTGCAACGGCGAGCGAACCGAAAATGCATCGAGGTACGCGCCGAGCGCAGCGTCAGTGAGCCTGACGGCGAATTGAAAACCGAGGGCGTGAAATGTGCGTGTCCGGTAGGACCACTGCCGTTCGTCGAGCAGCTTCGCTACCGGCGAAGTCCGCGAGTGCAACGCACCGGTCGTCACCTCGGAACGGCTCACCGGTTGGTCCTGAGCAACGCCAGCCGACCGGCACGCGCTGCTCTCCGTAGGTATCCGCCGTCACGAGCGCGCAGATACTCGGCGTCAGGCATGGCGAGTGCCGCAACATACGCAGCCTTGCTTCGGATACCAGGCACGGCGCCAACAGCGAGGAGCGCCTGCCGTGCGTAGCTACGGGAAGAATCGACATACAACGCGAGGTACCGACGGTCCCGCGGCGTCGGCCGATAGTTCTTTGCCCATTGTGCAATCTCGACGTCGGGCGTAACCCCGAGGGCCGCGGCATGCCTGGCGAACGGCGAGCGCGACGACCGCACCGCCATGCCAGTCCGTCCACAGTTCTCGTGCACGCTCGAACGAGAACGGGTTGGCGAGTGCGATCTGGAGGACGTCTCGCAACGGCACGAGTCGTGGCCTCGCACTACCAAGGACCGCGTGGTAGCAGGCTCCGACGAACTGTGCTTCGCGTTCGAGCCCTAGCAGCACTCGTCCGGCGATCGTGAAAGGGGTGCTCTTCGCGAAGAGCGAGCCGAGGTCGATGAGCAGCCCGTATGGCCCAGCAACGAACGTGCGATGGAGGTCGATCTCGTAGCCATCCGTCCGCAGCATCGCGACACCCTTGCCGAACCGCTTGGTGAAGCCGGCGCGCGGCTCGGGATACCTCCGCGTGGCGCCGCCGGCCGCAAGGTGGAAGAGCGCGCGGTCGAAGTCGTCGCTCGAGACCAGCACGTCGATGTCGCCGAATCCGCGCATGGAAGGATCCGGATAGCCGGTGTGGGCAACTGCCGGGCCTTTGAGCACGCGTGCAGCGATGCCCGTGGAGGCGAAGGTTTGCCAAACCTCGATGAGCGCACGCTCGAGGAACAGCGCCATGCGCGCTGACCAGAGCTCGCGCTACGTCGAGCTCCGCGCGCTGGCCGTCGTCGACTGGGAACGAGCCGTCGACGACGGCACGCCCCAGCAATCCGTCGAGCCTCTGCGCGCTTGTGTGCCACGACGAGTACGCGCCATTCGGCCGAGTCGAGGGGCCGTTCCGGAAGCGGTAGCTCCGAGGACAAACCGTATGCAGCGATGGCGTCGACGATCCGAACGTTTCGCGTCACGGGATTTCCCGGACCGCATCGAGGCGCAACAGCGTCTGCAACGCGCTCAATACCTGCTGACCGCAAGCCGCGGCATCTATGCCGTGCTCCTCGGCAACGCGGGCGATCAGTTCGTTTGCTGCGCCGTGGCTCGTCGAGGTGCTCCCAGAGCGTTCGGGCTGACCCCGAAAGGACGGTGGCCTCGTTGGCCGCCGCGGGCAGGAGAACAATCGACGAGGATGTGCGTCGCCAGGACACGTCCTCGCATCTGACAACGCGTGGGGTCATGATCTCGCAGTATCTGATGTCCTCGCCAGGTCGATTACCACTGATCCTTGGCCTTCGCGATCCGCATCGGTTCGGGCGTCGACGAAGGCGGTGCGCGCCGCATGGCGCTCGGAGCGGCTGGTGCGACCTTCAGCGCCGACGAGCACGATGCCGGCCACGACCGCACCGAGCAGCGCAAGCCGTTCGCTCGTGGCTTCGGCCTCACCCCGAGTCGTGCGTCCAGCCCGGCAGATCACTATAACTGCGTCAGCCGCGGTCGCCAAGTCTGATGTGGCGCTCGACAACAAGAGCGGTGCGGTGTCGAGAAGAACCAGATCGGCGTGACCATGGAACTCTTGCAGGAGTTGGCGCGTGCGGGCGGCGAGCTCGGCGGTATGGCGTTGGGGTACACCGCTCGGTACGACACCCACGCCCTTGATTTGTGTGCGCTGCACGGCGGTATCCAATGAGGGCCGTTGTCGCTCGAGTGCCTCCGCCAGGCCTGGTGATGCCGGGACAGAGAAGTATCGATGCAATTCATCCGCTGTCGAATTTGGTGCTGATCGCTACAGCAGATCGACCGGTCTCGCCGGTCGCGACCCGAGATTTGCGACCGTCGCTGTCGTACCGTTGTGTGTACCGGCCGACGTAATGAGGATCGTCTGCGGCGGTCCCGCCTGTCGTGTGACCAGCGGCGTGGGGCCATGGCCGTTCATGGGTGCCGGCGTGTAAAGCACCTGCCTGCCGCCAAGCAGCAATGCGCGGAGTTGCCGGTAGGCCTCTGCGACAAGCTCGGCGCGCCGTCCGGTGGCGTACTTCGGGCCGCGACGCGCGAGGCGCCGGCGGCGTGGAATCTCTGCGAGTACAGGCAGACCAAACGCTTCCTCAGCTTCGCGACCGGTGCGCAGTCTGGGATCGACCCAATCCAGGAGCAACACGAGACCGAGCCCGAGCAGGAGCCCAATCACGCTCCCGAGAAGGGCGCGCCATGGCCGCGTGAGTCGATTGGTCGTCACCGCCGTGACCGACGGCGGCCGGGCGACCGTCGTCGGTGTCGTTGCGCCCGCTCGCCCGCCGTTCCCAGCTGCAATGACGGGCGGTGTTCCGGCTCGGCCGGTCGCTGTGACCGCGGCCGTAAGGCCGGCCGTCGGCGTGTCGGCGCGCAGTGCAGCGAGATCTTCGTATGCCGCCTGGTATTCCGACAGCAATGCAGAACGCTGCGCCGACCCGACGCTCGGAACATTCGCTGCAAAGGGCGGCGGAGGTGGGATCGCAGCAATGGCGCGTTCGAGGCTCGCGACGCGATCGGTCACGGCATTGAGCGCAAGTGCATTTGCCTTTGCGTCCTTGTCGCGCAGATACCCGACTAGCGACTTCGCGAACACGTTCGCGGTGTCGGCGGCTTGTTCGGCCGTCGTTCCGGTCGCTGTAATGGAAAGGGTGTCATACGCCGTGTCGGCAGATGCTGTGACGCGAGCAGCAAGGTCCGACGGCTCGCCCTTCCAGCCCAACGCCTCCGCAGCGCGCGCGTCGCAACGGCGCGCGTTGTGACATACACCGCATCGAGACCGATAGCCACATTGCCTGACGCGGTTCGCGAACTCGTTCGCGACGAAACGGTCTGGTCATCGGCAATCAGGGTTGCCGTTGCGTAATAGCCGCTCGCGGCCGAAGCTCGCGATGCGGCCCGCGCGGGCGCCGTTGCATAGCCGATCACCACACCGACAATGGCGAGCGTCAAGACAACCGGGAAGTACCGGCGTAGCGCTCGGAGGTAACTTCGCGAGTTCACGTCACTTCCTCTCGCGCGTGGGGTTCAGTAGGCGCCTGGCGACGAATGGCCGTGCCTGAGTTCCGAGTCGAAGGACCGGGCGCACAATTCGCCCGGCGCCGCCACGAGCAGTGATGATACGCGCCGAGGCGTGCAGCGACAACGAGTTCCCGTTTCCGGTGCGTTATACGATTCGCAAAACCATTGCGTACTGAGACAACCGCGACGATTGACCGCGACTGCCGCGGGTGGGGGCGTTGAGTATGTGTCATACCTGCATATGCGGACCAGTTCGCGCTTCACCTAGCCCCTCCTGCGTTGAGTTCCTCAGCGCAGGGCGTCCAGGAGACGCGATGGCGCGTAGTGCTAGGAAGGCGCCGCGGCAGCGCGACGAGAACCAGGAAGAACGGCAGTACTTGGACTCGCTCACGCGCAAGGATCCCGAAGTTGCCGATGACGGAGAACGCAACGATGAAACCGACAAGAAAGATCACCGCGAGTGCTACATAGGGAGCGTCGCGCACCACCTTCGGGATCGTGATCAGCCGCCGTGCGCTCGCAACCGCCAACCCTAGGAGCACTGTGGTCTCAGCCGCAGAGAGGAGCGTCGCGACGTTGCGAGCCTCGTACGGCAATGGTCGGAAGAGGACTGTCAAGGCGGCCTTCGGGAAGTCAAGGGGCGTGTCCACGCGCGGCAGGCGAGAACCTCGAGCCACCTTCGTCACTCCGACGTGCCGCCTCGTCGAACTCGGCTTGAAGCGCGGAGGGACTGAGCGAGTTCGTCTGCAGTTGATCCCGGAGTTGCGCGACCGCAAGCGCGCCGACGATCAGCAGCAAAGCGATCACCGCGAGTCGCAGCGGCGCACGCGCCACGTTCGGCCGGCGAAATCGAGCGATGAGCATCGCGACAAGGAGGCCCATCGCGAGAAGTATCCCAATGTGCGCCCGCACCGCCGAGGCGCCGGCAAGGCCGAGCGCGAGCATCGGTGCGCCTCGTAACTTGCCAGTCAACAGCTGCGCCGCGCCGTACACGCTGAGGCCAATGACAAAGATCATCCAGGTGTCTTTGCCGATACTCGAGCTCCAGTACAGGGACGTCGGAAGGAAGAAAAGAAGAACGGCGTATCGTCGGTGATCACCTTCCGGAACGGCGACGCGAAACGCTCGGTAGCAGAGATACAGGCCCCAGAAGCCCAACCACGCGAATACGAGGAAGCCACCGACGTTCGTCGGGCCCGTAAACGTATAAACCACGCCGGTCGCTATCTCGAGAAACCGCGTGCCGGTGCCGGTCCGAGGACCGAGCGCGGAGACGGAGAACACGCCGTTGCGAAAGTATGGCGCAAGCGCTGCTCCGGCACGGCTGTACGCGATCGAGTCACCCGTCTTGTACAACTCGAACGTGACGAAGTATCGAACGAGCGAGCCACCGAGCTTGCACGCAAGCGCAAGGGAGAGCAGGCCGGTGAGCTGTGGTTCACCCGCGCGCGTCGTTGCCCACCGAATGAGCGGCAGCGACGTGGCGGTCAACACCGCGCCCACAATGATGCCCCCACAAGTATTGAAGTTGGCATGCGCCAAACTCGCGGCGACCAGAGCGGTTAAAGCGACGGCCACGGTCGCGCCCGCGAGCACCACCGCGGTCATCGTGCGCGCAGTTGGGGCAACGTGGACAGACGTCACGAGACCTCGACTCCGCGTTTGGGGGAATGGGTCGCCGCGTGCTCGATCAAGTTCACCGATCGTGCCCTTGCCCGTGAATGCCAACCCGCGCGCCGGCAAAGCGTATCGAGCGAACTCGCCCAAGACCAGACCGACTCGCTGCGCACGCGCAAATGGGGCCGATGCGCATTCTGTGCACCGTCAGAAGAGCTCGATGTCTCCCATAGTGAGCTGCCACTCCACATGGTCATCTGTCGAAGGGGGACGACCGACCGACCGACACACCAGGATCGGGCCCTGACGAGGCAACGGCACGAACCCGGGCGCGCGACCGAGGCACAGTGCGTAGTCGCTCTCGCGTTTGGCCTCCCGCGCGACGTGATGCGTCACGTCGCGGCGCAGACGCGCGTCCTGACCGTGCGCGATCACTTCGCAGATCACGGTCTCGTGCGCGGAGCCCCGGCGGCGGATACGAAGCACTGCGAAACCATCAGCGAGTCCGGCTGGTGCGCGCACTACGCGGTAGTTGAGCATCGGGAATCCGTAGCGCCATATGAGAAACTCGGTCGTCCGGCGCGTCCGCAAGCCATTGTGGGCCCGCGGAACAGTCGTGAGAAGAGCCGCGAGCACTTCACGTTCCGCCGCGAGGACTTCACACGCCGGTTCGCCGACATCCGTGGCGTCGGACCATTTCGCGGCGGGCGCCTGTGCCCGCGGCATTCGCGTGAGCCCTCGAAGCGTGAGCGGCCGCACGTGCGCCGGCAGGCGTCCAACTTCCCTCCAGCCCATCTTTAGGTAACCGGGACGGCTCCGGTCGTTGGGCGTGTTGAACACGTACTCGACGCCATCCTCGGCAAGCGCATCAAGGGCGTGCATCGTCAGCTTTGTGAAGATGCCCTGGCCTTGGTAATCCCGATGTGTTGCCGTATCGACGGCTCGCACGGCGCGCACGATTCTGCCCTTATGTTCGAACTCCCATCGTAAGAAGATGCGAACACCAGCGAGCGTGCCGGTTGCCGCATCTGTGGCGACCCAAGCGGGCGAAGCACCGAAGACGTTGTAGCAGTGCTTCCAGTCGAACAGCGCAGCGTGCCGGTCGTCGTCGACATATCCGAGCGTCGAAGCGAGCAAAGCGATGATGGCCGCGTGATCCTCCGGTTGTACCGGTCGGATTGTGAGTGTGGGGACAGGAGTCACTGGCCTCCGTGCGCATCCCGAATCGGGCGTGAATCCGACGACATCTCCATGCACTGAGCATATTCAGGTTCACACGCGCCGATACAGCCGCGCCCGCGATTCGTCACACCGCGCGCTGGACAACCTGTCTCCGCGATGCGGATTCGCGCTACAGCCGGCGCCCCTGCAGACCGATGATCAGTGGCAGGGGGCGGTCTGGATGTCGCGGAAGAATGCCTTGCATCGAGGTCCGGTTCTGAAGCCGACCACCATGACTGGCCTGACATTGGCGGTGTTGCTCGTCGGTGCCAGCGTTCTCTCGGCTCCTTGGGTCGGCAGTTCGCCGGTGCGCGCGCAAAGCAGACGCGACGCGTCGAACGACGGTTCCGGGTTCGCTCGATCGCACCGGAAAGCGTGACGTGACCGAAGCGCTCAACGCATATTTCGCGGGTCTTCACGACGGCGCTCTGGTCGTCTTTCCGACCCGTGCGCGCTATCGCGTCGAGGGAACCGTCCTTGTCAGCGGCAAGCGCAACATCCTGATTGATGGACGCGGCGCGACTTTCTTCGCGGCGACGGATGGCGGCCGCATGCCTCCACCTTCTTGCGGGCCAGATCCAACCAATTCCCCGTCGTCGGCGTGTCGCTATCCGGATCGCACGCGTGCCCACTGGACCTTCGTCGGCGTCACAAATCTCGCGATTCGAAACGTCAATGTCATCGGATCGGATTCAGACCCGGGACCGAATGGACGGTACGACCCCGCGCTCGAGGCGCAGCATGGCTTCAACATCGTCACATCGAATTCCGTGAACCTCGACCACGTCAGTGTTCGCAATGTATGGGGTGACTTCATATACATCGGGGGAGTTTCGCAGAACGTCACAGTACGCAACTCGTCCTTCGACGGTGCCTCGCGCCAAGGGATCTCGGTAACGAGTGCGGATTCGGTGTTGATCGAGTCGAATCGCCTCACGAACGCCCGCCGTTCGATGTTCGACCTGGAAGCCAATACTGGCAAAGATCGCATTACCAATGTCACGGTCCGGAACAACGACGTCGGGCCCAGCAGGTTCTGCACCTTCAACAATGTCGGCGCGGGCGCGATCGAGCACGACATCACTTTTGATGGGAACCGGATCCACGACAAGATCTTGTCCGTATGCGTCTGGGGCCGCGCGAACGCCCGGAGATCGCGCTATCGAATCACAAACAACGTTGGTGGCGATATGGCAAACGAGCCGAGTATCGCTCTTATGCACGTCGATGGTGCCTTCGTCTCGGGAAACACACAACGCCTGTACCGCGGCGAATGGCCAGCGCGCGGCGGCATCGTCCAGGCGCCCGTGGTATCGAAGTGCTCGACTGGCATTCGCTTGGGTACGAACGCATTCGCGCCGCTGCCTCACGGCCTGTCCTCGTATGCCGAGAGGGAATGCTCGCGTTAACGCATTCCGGACAGTCGCAGCGCTTCCTTGTAGAACGGATCCGCTTCTTCTAGTCGCGTCGGTTCGTCGAATCGTTGGACGCGCCCGTTCTGGATCACCATGATCCGATCACAGATGCTTATAGTCGACATGCGATGTGCGATGACGAGGACTGTCGCACTCGACGCAAGTGACGTCATGGTGTCGCGCATGAGCGCCTCGGATTGCGGATCGAGCGCGCTTGTTGGTTCATCGAAGACAACGAAGTCGGGATCTCCGACGAGCGACCGCGCTATGCACAGTCGCTGTCGTTGCCCGCCGGAGAGCTCGCCGCCGCGCTCGCCGACCGGCGTGTCGTAGCCGGCGGACCAATTCATGATGTCTTCGTGCACGTGGGCTCGCCGCGCGGCTCGCTCGACGTCGGACGGCTCGACCTGATCTCGGAAGAAGCGAATGTTGTCACCGACAGTCCCAGCAAACAGCCGCGGCTCCTGAGGAACGAAGGTGATGTAGCGATACCAGTCGTCGAGTGAAAACTCCCGGACGTCACCGCCGTCCGCGAGGATGCGGCCATGTGTCGGCTCACGCAGCCGCAAGAGCAGTTGGACGAGCGTCGATTTGCCAGCGCCAGAAGGACCTATGACTCCGATAATTTCACCTCGAGAAATCTGGATGGAGACGCCTTCCAAAACCGGTCGTTCAGGTGTGTATTCGAAGCCCACATCTTCGAATACGATCTCGCGGATTGTGTCGAACCGCTTGCCAACGCGAGACAGTGCCGCGGCCTCGTATCGCCTTCGCTCTTGTTGGACCGCTTCGAAATAGGGCGCACTCTCGTGCAGCGCCTGGAGCGTGGTCTGGATCGCCTGGCCGTAGGTCAGCGACCTCAGCATGATCAGAACAACGGCTCCGAGGGACGCTAATGCCGATGCGCCGGCGGCATACGCGAGACCAAGCGCGCCGACCACGAGCAAGAGCGCGAGCCCTTGATAGAGAGCCGGCACGAGCTGACTGAGAAACCGTGTGCGGAACAGCCTCTCGGCCACGACGTCGCTCAACCGGTCGATGCGGGCGCGAACTTGCGGTTCAACATCGAAGACCCGGACCTCGCGCGTCGTTGTCCCGAGCTCGGTGACCGCAGTTGCAAACGCCAGATTCGCGGTGGCGCCGCGCTTGGAACGACGCTGGACAGCGGCGCGTACGGGCCGCAGCGTCAGCCCGATAGCACCCGCTGTGAGGGCAACGGCAAGCGCGGCAACGGTGTTGATTGCCAGTGCGACAACCATGAGCGCGACGAGGTTGAATGCCGCGACCGTTCCTTGCGAGAGGTTCAGAACCGCGTTCGCACATTGGGTCGAGTACGTGGTCAACAGCTCTTGGAGACGACCCTCGCGTTCTCCGGATTGCAACGGCCACGACGCGCCGAGGTATGCATGTACGAGCGCCTGACGCGTCCCGCTGAGCACGGCCGCCATCGTGGCTGCGGAGAGGCGCGCTTGTGCCACTTGAAGCGTCATGCGCGCCGCGACTAAGCAGGCCGCGACAACGAGCAGTGTAGGAACCGACGCGTAGATGTGCGCGGGTCCCACACTCATATGCACTCGAGGGTCTCTGTCCGTCAGAGCGACGGCGAGACGCGCAATAACCACGAGAACCGCGGCCTCGGCGAGTCCACCCACAGCTGAGGAGATGGCCAGGAGAACGAGGCGTCGACGTTGGCCCTCGAGAAACGGCGCGATCACGCGTCGCAACGAAAGCGTGGCTTCACGGCCGGGCAGCCCCGCGCGTGCCCGTGATCCATTCCCTTGCACCGGTAAGGATGCTACGGGACGAGATGCCGGCTGGTCGCACTTCCGGGGCCAGTCGATCGCATCGGCGCAACCTTGGTACCGTCGCCCCTCATTCGCGCGTTCCCAAGGCAGGCCGCGCATGCACTCGGAGGTACTCCAGGTCGTCACCGACACCGATCGACGTGGCGCACAAGTCTTCGCGGTGGACCTCGAAGAGGGACTTAGGAAGTTGGGGTGGATCGTCCGTACTGTCGCGCTCGCACCAGGAGGGGCTGGCGGGCTCGATCTCGATGTCCTGGGTCCGAGCCGGCGCGGTCCGCGAACGATGCTCGCTCTCTGCCGTGAGATGCGCACGGCGCGAGTCGTCGTCGGGCATGGATCGACGACGCTGTTCGCTTGTGCAGCGGCGGGCCTAGCGGTGCGAACGCCGTTCGTCTACCGACAGATCAGCGACTCGATATTTTGGGCTTCGACAAGATGGCGAAAGCGACGCGTGACCTTGGCCCTCTCGCGCGCGACCCATGTTGTCGCGTTGTCGTCGGGTGCCGCTCAAACGCTCTCCGCACAATTCGGAGTTGCGACCGCGCGCATCCACGTCGTCCCAAACGGTGTCCCACCGAGCCGATTTCAGCCTCCGTCGAATGATGCGAGGCAGCGCGGCCGCGATGCCTTCGGTCTCGATCGCGACTGTCCGACGGTCGCGTTCATTGGTGCACTGGTGGAGGAGAAGGGTGCCGACATCGCAATTCGCGCGATCGCGAACATACAAGGCTCACAGTTGGTGGTCGTGGGGGACGGCCCCGAGCGCGCACACCTCGAGGAACTAGCGCGCGACATCGCGCCCGGCCGTGTTGTCTTCACGGGATCGGTGTCCGATCCGCTCGAGGCGCTCAGCGCCGCGGACGTCGTTGCGTTGCCGAGTCGTGGAGGCGACAGTATGCCTGCGGCACTCATCGAGGCCGGGCTGTCACAACTACCGGCGGTGTCGACAGCGATCGGCGCGATTCCCGACGTAATTGTCGATGGGGTCACCGGCCTCCTGATTCGCGACAGCTCGGACGCCGCACTCGCGGAGGCGCTCGAGAAGATCCTCGCGGATCGAACGTTCGCCTCGGCACTCGCGCGTGCCGCCCGCCGTCATTGTCTGGCGAGGTTCTCCATCGACGCCGTTGCCGCCGAGTGGGACGCGCTTCTCAAACACGTCACCAAACCGGTGTGAGCTATATGCCCCACGTATCAGGCTCGCGTTGTCACGGCGGCCCGCTGTACGACCGCGTCGGTGAATGGCTTCGACTGCAGCAGCTTCTGCAGCTGAATGTCCCATGTACCGGTCGCGAGCATGAGCTCACGACCGGCTTCACCCAACCGTCGACGGAGCTCCGCGTCGCGCAGCCGGAGTAAGGACGCCGCGAGATTGTTGATGTCACCTGGTTCGTAAAGGACCGCATCACGGCCATCGCGCAATACGGACACGATCTCGCCGATACGGGGGGCCACCACGGCACACGAACTCGCTAGATATTCGCGCAGCTTGAGGGGCGAGTAGTGAAAGTCCTGCCCGGCCCACGCGCTCAATAGCGCCACATCCATCGCGCGGACGTACTCCGGCAGATCGTAATGCGACACATTGCCAGTGAAGATGACCGATTCCGATATAGCGCTCGCCGACGCAAGCCGCTCGAGATGCTCTCGCTCGAAACCGTCTCCCACAAGTAACAGCCTGAGGTTCGCGGCGTCTTGGCGCGCAAGCGCGAATGCCTCGATTGCGAAGTCGAGTGCGTGAAACCGACGAAAGCTTCCGGTCCAACCAATGACGAAGCACCCGTTCAGTCCGAGGTCGCGCCTCACACGCTCGCCGGATACGTTCGGATTGAATCGCTCGGTGTCGACGGCCATCGGGCTTACCACAATCCGCCGTTCGTCGACACCGAGCCGGGTCACTTCCGACGCCACCTCGTCCGAGACGCACGCAACCACATCGCTTCGCACGAGTTGCGGCCGTTCGCCGATCCGTTCCAGCAGCGTGCCCCACCCCGGTCTTCTCACACCCCATCGGCGAGCTTCCCAGACCTGCGGCGAGTGCACGAACGACACGAGCGGGCAGCCCCAGCGGCGAGCGAGGACGCCCCCAGCATCGTGGAAGATGTCATGGTGCTGCCAGACGAACGCAACGTCGGATGGGTCCACAGCGGCCAGGTGCTGTGCTCCGCAGTCGCGCAAACGAAGCGCTGCGCGGGTCGTACGAAGGTCCTTGACGGCCGTTCGGACGGACTGAGGCACGACGTTGTGCCACCTTGGCATGGCGTCGACGCGCCGCGTGTGTGGCGGAAGTGCATCGGTGCATCCGGTGTCGAGCCCCGCAGGAGTCAAGACCCACGCGCCACCAAGGCGGCGTCTCGTCGCCGCTGCCCATCCGTCCACCGTGACCCAGAGCGCCTGGGCACTCGCCCAGTCGCCACGCGTGCGCGGCATGACGAATATTCCTTCTCGGCCGGGGTGATCTCGCTTGGAGTCAACCATCGCTGTTCGGAGCAGAGGGGAGTGGTCGGTACTCCGCCCCTGAGGGCTCGACGCACCGGCCCATGCGGCCGCTCCAGGCGTCGCGGATGGCGGCGCTATTCAGCGCAAGACGGCGTGCGGCGTTACGCGGCGCTATCGGCAAGCAGGTCAGCGGCTTCAGCACACCGCGGAGTACCGTGACTTGCGCGGCCGCCACGGGATGGCGATGTTGGCGCAAAATCCCGATCAGGTTTCTCAAACTGTAGTAATGGCGCCAGCTCGGCCGATCTCGATCGATGAACCTGCGCCTCTGTTGCTGCTTGGGTGGCGGAAGCGGACCTGCGAGGCGGGACATCTTCAAAAGCGAGAATCCGCGGGCCCGCAAACGCAGGCCGTATTCGAGATCGTCGAGCCCGAAGAAGAGCTCTTCCGCGAAGGTGCCGCTTTCGCGGATCGCACCAACTCGATAGGTCGGCAGACCGTTTCCCGCGAGGTAGTCGACCGGTTTGGCATTCACGGCACCGGGTGCGACCGGGACCATACGAGCCCGGGCTTTGGCCCATGAGAAGGTGCCGCCCCGCTCGCCGATTCCCGCTGTTCGGGGATCACGCGAAACGGAGTCGAGCGCAAATGCGAGGAGGTTCAACAGCTCCTGAGGGTCGAGCTCGTGGTTGTCGTCGTCGAAAAGCATGAGCCAGTCGTCGTCGCTCGCGTACTCGAGTATGCGCCGCATTCCCAATGAGATTCCGCCTGCGGGCCCGGTATTCGCGCGGGACGGGACATACTCCGTTGGAGTATGCGTCGACTCGCGGTACTCATCGACGGAGGCGTCGTTCGCGGGGTGCGGATGATTGTCTACGACGATGAGTGAGTCGAGGCGCCGCTCTTGGTTCGCAAGTTGTTGCAGCAGGCGGCGCAAAAGCGCGTTGCGACGAAACGTGACGATGATGCCGTGCAGCCGCGGACTGCGTGCGGGCCCGTCTCGATGCGCGAGTCGCGCTGCGTGCTCCGAATCCACCGCGCCGAGCGTAGCGAGCGTCCTACGAAGGGACGAACTCCAGCATGCGTTGTCCGCGTGGATGACCCCACTCGCCGATATAGTTAGTGCTCCAGCCTGTGTGCCGCGCCACGTCACTCATTTGCCGTTGTGTGTAACGAAAGCCTCGGTGCGCGTGAGAGGTGTTCCGGTTTGCGACCGGTTTGCCGACCTCGAGAAACGTTGCAAACAGGCGGCAGCTGGAGAAACGTCGCAGGTTCCCGAGACAGAGTTCGATCGAGCTCATCGTCAGGTGAGTAAACAGAGACTGTGCAATCCCGTAGTCGGGATGTTTCGAGAAACGATCGAACTCGAACTTTTCTGAGATGACAAATTCGGGCCGCTTCGCCGCGGCCATCTCGGGCGACAGCTCCAGCGCGAGGCCGCGTTGAATGAGTTCACCTTCTTTCTCGATGCCCAGATAGTTGCCCGAATCGAGATAGGGAATGAACCACAGACCACCACGCAGCGAGCCGCAAGCGATGTCGACGAGTGTTTGATGCGGCGCGAGGCCTTGCGCTACGAGAAAGTCGAACTGTAGCCGGCCCACTTCGTCCCACAGTCCACCGACGTACTCGCGATGCCCACGCGTCTCGATGTCAGCGGCGCCTTCCTTCGGGACACGCGTGAGCCGTTGGACAACCCGTCGTAATGTCATCCTTCCAAACTAAGGGTGCGGCGATAGGTTCGCTAGGCCGGCCCCGACATCCGGTAGCCGTACCGCAGCAACAACGGCCATGTCAGAGCTGTCACCCTTCGCCGATCACGCGAGGCAAGCCGGGCACGCCATTCGACATCGAGTCGAAGCGGGACGGGACCACGCGCGCTGAAGCGCACCGGGTTTCCGCCAATCGTGTGCGCAGTACCAAGATGCACAACACCGTCTGCCAGGACATCGGACGTGCGAGCAGTTGTGCCGAGGTTGCGCTGTATCGCCGTGATGGCTGGGCCCGGATCGCGTACGAAGTCCTCATAACGGACCCGAAGGTGCGTGCGTGCCCGCGTAGCGAGCACGCCGGCAAGAGCGTTATTCAGCATCCAAGACATCGCACCCTTCGTCGGGGCGAGGCGAAATTGGAGCGCTTCTCGATCGCGTATCTCCGGCAGCCGGCGCGAGCGGGTGAGCGAGTATGCGACCGCCCGACTATCGCGTACTAGGTGCACGACGTGCAGCTCGACATTCGGAATGGAACTCACAAACAGTCCGTACAGTGGGCTCTTCGACGAGTCGACGACGACCTCGGCGCCCGTAACGTCGGCGACCGCCTCGTAAAGGGCCGCAAGGATGCACCGAAGCCGATCGTGCGCTCCGAATCGTTTCCGAACGAGTCGTGGGACGAGGAGCTCCGCCATATACCGGATGCGAAGGTGGGAGCGGAGTGAGTCCGCCACGGCGCTCGGGTCGAGCTCGTCGACAAGAGCCGCCACACGCGCTTCCACACGCGACCAATGAGGGCAGACTGAGAACGGCTCACCGCACGCGCACAGCTCCTCGGCACCGAATCCTCGCGCCCACACGGTGCGCAATTCTCCCGTTGATACCCACCCGTCGAGCCGTCCCAAGACGAGGTCCAGCAACGTGCTTCCGCTTCGCCCTTCGCCCGCGATGAATGCAACCTTCACCTATCTGCCTTGGCGAACCGAGCAAGCTGGCGAAGGGAGCGGCATACGATCAACTCGGTCGGCGGCGACGGTCTCTCCGCCTTACGTCGCGAAGTCTTGAGTCGATGCATGAGGAGGATAAGCGAAGCGATGCATCAAAGCGAGGTCGAAGATGCGGAGCAACTCCGCATAATAGAAGGGTCCGCGAGCAGCGGCCGTATCCCACGCGTCATGTTCGTGATCTCGCAGCTCGACGAACGGGGTGGCGCAGGCCGTTCGGTGGCAGAGACAGCGATCGCACTGCGTCGAGCCGGACTCGACGTCGAGGTCGTTTGCTTCTCGCGTCAGTCGGCGAGCTCGAACACGAGCTCGAAGCGTTCCGGTATTGCCGTACATGCGTTGGCGACAGACCGTTTGCTCGTTGCAACTCGCAGACTTCGGCGCCTCATCCGCGAGCGTGCGCCGGATGTGCTCCACACCACCTTGTATGCCGCAGACCAAGCAGGACGTTTCGCGTCGATCGGCACTGGCGCGCGCGTCGTTCGAGCCTTGTCAATCCATTGCGCGAGCCGGCGTTGCGCGTCGACGACGGGGCACCCCCGTGGCGGCGACACGTAATGTCTTCGCTGGACGCATTGAGCGCCCGCCATCTGACTGCTCGCTTTCACGCGATCACGCACGCGGTCAAGGACTCCGCTGTCGAGCACCTGAACGTGCGCCCCGAGAATGTCACAGTGGTGTACCGAAGTCGCGACGCCACTCGCCTCGGTGTTCGCGATGCTCATCGTCGCCGCATTGCGCGCGAGATGCTTGGCCTGCGGACCGAGCCAATGATTCTCGCTGTCGGTAGGCAGACCCAGCAGAAGGGACACGAGTATCTCGTCGACGCAATCGCGCGCGTTGTCAAGACTCACCCGGACGCCGTTTGCGTCATAGCGGGGATGGCCGGTCGATCGACTCCGGTCGTCCAAGCACGCATTCGTGAGCATCGACTCGACGGACATGTGCGATTGCTCGGCCACCGTCAAGACGTGGGTGATCTCCTTGTCGCTGCGGACGTATTCGCGTTCCCATCGATCTATGAGGGGCTCGGAGCAGCGTTGATCGAGGCAATGGCGCTCGAGACGCCGATCGTCGCGTCCGATCTTCCTGCGATACGCGAGGTGACAGACGATGGCCGCGCTGCCTCGCTTGTCCGTTCGGGTGATACTGAGGCGCTCGCGGCCGCGCTGGCACGGTTGCTCGACGACCACGGGCTTGCACGGGAGCTCGCGGCGCGCGGGCGAGCTCGCTATGTCGGTTACTTCACACCACAGCAGTCGACGAACGGTTTGATGGAGTTGTATGCGGACGTACTCGGTGGTTAGAGCTACACGCGTCGTGGAGATACCCGTCCGTTCGCGGGAACATCGCGGGTCACGACGCCGCCCGCGGCGATTAGCGCTCTTTCACCGATGGTCACGCCTTCGACAACCGTCGCGTTGGTGCCGACGACGACGCTCGCACCGACTGTCACGTCTCCGGAAATCATTGCTCCGGGCATGATGGATACGAAATCTCCTATTACGGTGTCATGCCCGACCGCGGAGTGATACCCGAGCGAGACGTGCTCGCCGATTCCTGCTCCCGCCGAAACTCGCGCGAACGGCATGCCAACAGAACCTGCACCGATGGATGCGCCGTGGCCGATACTCGTGGTGGGGTGGATGAGCGTGGCCGCGGTTCGCTCTCCGACGGCCGCCTTGGCGGCGACAGTGCGCCGGGCAAGCGGATAGCCGACTGCGAGCACATACGCGACATGTGCCGGAAGAGCAGTCACCTTGTCCAGGCTTCCGAGAAACTCGACCCCGCGCCCCTCGAACCGAGATGGACGCGGCATGTCATCGGCGAGGATTCCGAAGACTTCCACGTCGTCAAGGTCCTCGATAACAGTGAGCACGTCGCTGGCATGGCCGCCGGCTCCGAGCAGACGCGACGCGTTGGGCTGGCATCGACAACCACGCTAGGTTGCGTGCCCCCGCCAGAGCGCCTCGGGTGAGTCCACGTGCGCGATCCGTCCAGAACCGATTGAATCTCCCGCGCTCGACGCGAAGCAGGGAGATGCGGCATGGACCTCACGATGAGCAAAGCGGAAAGGGCGGCCTTTCTTGCTGAGACTCCTCGGGTCGGCGTGTTGAGCATCGAGGCGCCGGGCCGGGGGCCGGTCTCATCGCCGCTCTGGTTCGCGGTGGAGTCCGACGGCTGCGCTGGCCTTCGCCGTCGCACCTGACTCGCGGAAGGCCGAGCTGATGGCGAAGGCGGGGCGGGCGACGATGTGCGTGCAGTCCGAAGTCGCTCCGTACAGCTACGTCGTTGTCGAAGGTGCGGTTGAGAACCATGGCCCGGCGGACGACGACTTCCGCCGGGACATGGCGTTCCGCTACCTCGGACCTGAGCTCGGCGAGCTGTACTACGAGAGCGTGAAGGACGAACCGAACGTCACGTTCGTGCTCCGGCCGGAGCGGTGGGCGACGCTCGACTACAACAAGCTCTTCGCCTGAGCGATGGCAGCCACGAAGCGAGATCAAGGGCTGTCGGCGGGGCAGCGTGTGCTCATCGTGATGGCGATCACGGTGATCGCCTCGGCTCTTGCGGCGCCGTTCACGCCGTGGCAGTTGTGGCCGCTCATTGGTTGGATCGTCGGCGCGGCGTGCTTCCTGGCGACGGTATGGATCAAAGTGCTTGGTCTGACACCGGAAGAGACGCACACGCTCGCCACGCACGAGGACGACAGTCGCTTCGCGGCGGAGCTGTTGCTGAACTCGGCGGCCATCGCGAGCCTGGGCGGCACGGGCTTCACGCTGCTCAAGGCCAACCAGTCCGACGGCGGCGGCAAGGCGATGCTGACGATCGCCGCACTGCTCACCGTGTTCCTCTCCTGGGGCGTCGTGCACACCGTGTTCGCGCTGCGCTACGCACGCCTCTACTACGGGCATCCCGTCGGCGGCATCGACTTCAAGACCGAAGACGAACAGCCCGACTATCGAGACTTCGCGTACGTCGCGTTCACTGTCGGCATGACGTATCAGATCTCCGACACCGATATCGGCACCCGAACGATTCGACGCATTGTGCTCCGGCACACGCTGATCTCGTACCTTTTCGGCGCGGTCATCCTCGCCGTCACGGTGAACACGGTCGCAGGCATCTTCTTCAAGTGAGGTGATCGCATGTCCGTAGAACTGTTCACGATGAGCATCGGAGAAGCTGGCCTCGCCGAGGTGCTCTCGGAACGCGCCGAAGCTGCTGGGTGGGACGGCATCACCTTCGTGGATTCGCAAAACCTCGTCGGTGATCCGTTCGTCGCGATCGCGCTCGGCGCCAAGGTGACCGAGCGGCTGCAGTTCATGACCGGTGTGACCAACGCCGCGACGCGCCACCCCGCCGCGCTCGCGACGGTCGCCGCCACCGTGCAGGAGACCTCGGGCGGACGCATGACGCTCGGCATCGGCCGGGGCGACACGGCGCTGTTCCATCTCGGTCGTCCACCGATGCCCATCGCCGAGTTCTTCACCCGCACCGAGCAACTGCACACCTATCTCCAGCACGGCACCGTCGACCTCGACGGCTACCCCAGCCGCTTGCGTTGGCTCGACCGGGCGAAGCAGCCGCCGGTGCCGCTCGACGTTGCCTCGTCCGGTCCGAAGGTCATCGGCTTCGCGGCCCGCACGGCGGAACGGATCACGTTCGCGCTCGGCGCCGACCCCGAACGGCTGCGCTGGGGCATGGAGTTCGCGCGGGTCGCGCAAGGGGAGGCAGGCCGGCGGCCCAGCGAAGTGTCGCACGGCGCCTACGTCACGGTCGGCTGTCATCCCGATCGCAACGCCGCCCGCGCGCTCGTGCGCGGCAGCGTCGCCGCGTTCGCCCACTTCTCGGCGATGCCGGGTTCGACCGGCGCGGGGCTCAACGCGCATGACCGCGAGCTCGTCGCGGAGGTCGGTCGCACCTACGACAGCAACCTGCACCTCGTGAACAGCGCCGACCACGCCCAGGTGCTGCCCGACGAGTTCGTCGACCGCTTCGCGGTCATTGGCGACGTCGACACCTGCGCCAAACGGCTCCGTGAGCTCATCGACATCGGCCTCGATCGGTTGGTGATTACCGGCCCATCCTTCGGCGCGAACCGCGACGACGCTCAGACGCACACCCGACTCGTGACTGACGAGCTCCTGCCCGCGCTCCGCTGACCCGGTGGAGGGGCGATGGTTTCCGAGCCGGCGATCGGAGCAGACTCTTCGGAGATGGAACTGCGCACTCGCCGCCAGGCGTCCGAGTCGGGCATCGCCGATGTGCTCGCGATCCTGCTCGTCGTCATCGTGGCCACGTTGGCCATCGTGGCTCTCGTCGATGCCGAGACCAGTTCGCCCAAGCGCACGAGCGTCGGGGCGCCGCCAGCGGCTCCCGCTCCCGCATCGCTGTCGCTAGCCAGCGTCGCTCGTCGCATCAGCCCCGCCGTCGTCGAGATCGATGCCGCCCTCGAGAGCGGCGGCCGATCGGCGGGGAGCGGCATGCTGCTGACGTCGTCGGGACAGGTGCTGACGAACAATCATGTGATCGCAGGCGCGACCGCCGTCACCCTGCGGTTGCGGGACGG
This sequence comes from uncultured Actinomycetes bacterium, assembly GCA_963837155.1. GTDB lineage: Bacteria > Actinomycetota > Acidimicrobiia > IMCC26256 > PALSA-610 > DASQHW01. Next base: position 2,118,388 of record CAWIMB010000002.1, read on the forward strand.
CCGGACGTTCCCGGCGACGGTCGTCGGCTATGACATCGCGAACGATGTCGCGGTTCTGCAAGCCCAAGGTGCGTCGGGTCTCCCGACGATCGAGCTGGGCCGGTCGGCAACGCTCACTGCCGGGCAACCGGTGGTCGTCCTCGACGGTGACCGCGGGGTGAAGGCCTCCGTGCGCGCAGTGACTCGCGACGTGACCGCCGGCGACGAGAGCGACCCGAACGGCATCGAGACGCGGCGAGGTGTGATCGAATTGGCCGCGCCGATGCAGCCCATCGACGCCGGCGGTCCGGTTGCCGACGGGCAGGGCAAGGTCGTCGCGATGCGCACCGAAGCGTCCGCCGGTCGTCGCTTCCACGAAGAGACCACAGCCGACATCTCATTCGCGGTGCCGATCGACGACGCGTGGAGCACCGTCGGCCAGATCAACACCGGCCGCAGCACGGCGACCGTCCACATCGGACCGCGCGCCACGCTTGGCGTCGACGTACAAACCGCGCCGGGCGGGAGCGGGGGAGCGCGCGTCGTCGACGTGCAACGTGGCGGCCCGGCCGCGGGCGCGGGCATCGTTGCGAACGACGTGCTCGCAGCGGTCGATGACGTCTCGATCACATCGGGCGGTGACCTCGACGCAATTCTCGACAGCCACGCGCCGGACGACAGCGTGCGCCTCGGTTGGTTCGATCGAAAAGGCGTCTACCGCACCGCAACCGTGCGGCTCACCGAGGGCGCTCCCGCTTGATCACGATGTCATCTCCCGCAGCTTGCGGACGGTGTTCCAGTTGCGGGCGGTTGCGCGAGTGCCCAGCGCCCGCTCGAAGAAGCCCGCGTTCATCTTCGTCTGGCCGTAGCCATTCGGGTAGTACATGTAGATCTCGCGGCCGATCACCTCGAACGCGTTCGCTTCGAACTTGACGCGGTCGATCGTGTCGACCTTCGTCGCGGATGGCTTGTCGCGCAGGAATGCGACGTGCAACCCCTTGGTGTCGACTGTTGGCTTGACGAATGGGTTCGCCTCCACGATGCGCGCGAGCTCCATCGCCGTGCGGATGATCACCGTGACGTCGATCCCGAACTCGTCAGTGATCGCCGCTTCGATGCTCTTCGCGAGACCGGCTGCACGCTGCGTCGTCTGGAACACGACGTTCCCGCTCTGGATGTATGTCTGAATCTGGTCGAACCCGAGCGACTCGTATACCGTCCGGAGACTGGACATCGGCATCGTGCGGCCCCCCACATTCACCGCTCGCAACATCGACGCGTAGGTCGCCATGATCGGAGCGTAACTGCCGCATTCGCGGCGTGTGTCTGGTCGGTCGAACGGGTACGTCGATCGCACGCGGTGCAAAAAGGAGCGTTGCCAATGAGCACCATGGTCTGGGTTGCCTGCATCGTTGCCGGGCTCGTCTTGATTGCCGCTGCGATCTACGCCCGCCACATCATCGAGAAGAAGCGGCGCCGCTCACTCCAGACGCGCTTCTTGTCGGAGTACGACCGCACGGTGCAGAAGACCGGCGATCGAAGAGCCGCCGAACGCGAGCTCCAGGGCCGCATCGACAAGTACGACAACGTCGTGCGACTGCACGACATTGACGCGACCCGCAAGGAAGTGATCCGCGCCGAATGGCTTTCCGTGCAGGTCAGCTTCGTCGACGACCCGCGCCGCGCGATCAGTAAGGCCGCGCGCGTCGTGCACGACGCGATGACCGAACGCGGCTACCCGGACAACGACGCCGGTGAGCAAATCGACCTCATCTCGGTCGACCATCCCGACCTTGTCCCCGAGTTCCGGCGCGCCCACATCTCCACGTTCCGCGGCCGCTCGGGTGACGCCGACACCGAGGAGCTCCGGCAGGCCTTCCTGCGCTATCGGGCCGTGTTCAACAGGTTGCTCGACCCCCCGGCGGCAAAGGCCGCCCGCTCGTAAGGGCCGCCCACCGCTTGGCTCCGACGCCGGGGCCGCGGCACAGTGGCGGGGTGGCGTTTCGGGATCGGGTCGACGCCGGCCGGCGTCTCGCGGAGCGGCTGCTTGCGCTCCCGGAGATCGCAACCCTTCCACCCGACAAGCTCGTCGTGCTCGGGCTTCCGCGGGGTGGGGTGCCGGTCGCGTACAAGGTCGCGACGGCACTCGGCGCGCCGCTGGACGTCATTCTCGTCCGCAAGGTTGGTGTGCCCAGCCAGCCCGAGCTCGCGATGGGTGCGATCGGCGAGGACGGCGCTCGGGTCGTCAATCAGCAGGTCATCAACGCGGCCCGGGTCACGAATGAGCAGTTCGCCGCGGTCGAGGTGCGGGAGCGGGCCGAGCTCGACCGGCGCGCCGCGCACCTCCGCGGCTCGCGTCCGCACGTGCCGCTCGCCGGTCGCACGGCCCTGATCGTCGACGACGGCATCGCCACCGGGTCGACCGCGCGCGCCGCATGCGAGGTTGCGCCGCGCAGGGCGCCGCGCGTGTGATCCTCGCCGCGCCGGTCGCACCGCCGAGCACGATTCGCGCCATGCAACCCGCCGCGGACGACGTCGTGGTCGTCGAAGCGCCGGAACCCTTCTTCGCGATTGGCGAGTTCTACCGCGACTTCTCGGCGACGAGCGACGACACCGTCCTCGAACTTCTCGCACGCGCCCGCGCCGGAAAATAGAAACTAAATATTGCCGCTCGAACTCGCGCCCACCTGTCTGTATGTTGCAAGAACGCGGGTCCAGCGAAGTGGGGGAGGATCGCTCATGCGACTTCGTGTCTGTGCAGTCGCGGTCGGAGTTCTGGCGCTTGCCTTCGCAGGCGCAACCAACGCAGCCGCCGCGCAAGACGTCTGCAGCGGCGGCACGATTGCGCCCGGTACCTACAACTCCTTGCAGATCACCGGCATCTGCGCGCTGCCCAACGGCGGGGCAGTGACCGTGAACAACGGCATGACGATCACGTCGACCGGCGACCTCGACGGTGGGAAGTTGGGCAGGCTGACGGTGAACGGAAACATCACCGTCAACAAAGGCGGCACGTTGCTCCTCGGGTGCGACGAGGACAGCCAGTGCGGGGGCGTCACCAACCACAGGGTGACGATGAGCATCAACGCCAAGGATGCGCTCGCGGTGATCCTGCGCCACAACACCATCGGCGGGAACGTGAATATCGTCGGCGGCGGCGGGGGCGTGACGTGTGCCGACCACCCGCAGCTCGGATTCCCCGCGTACACCGATGTCGAGGACAACCACATCGGCCAAAGTGTCTTGGTGGCGAATGTGCGGAGCTGTTGGTTCGGCGCCTTCCGCAACGTGACCGGTGGCAACATGACTATCCGCGACAACGTGTTTGCCCTCTCGGATGCGACCGAGGTCTCCGGCAACCGGGTCGGGCAGAGCCTCTCGTGCTTCCGGAACTCGCCCGCGGCGCAGTTCGGTGACTCGGCGGGAACGCCGAACTTCGTCGGCGGCCACAAGTTTGGAGAGTGCGCCGCCCTCTGACCGGCCCCACCCCAACGCGGATCGCCGGCTGGGCATCGGGGTACCACCCCCCTGTGACCGCCGGCGATCCGCACGGGAACCCAGAAGCCGAAGCCTTCGAGCCGGCATCGAGCCGCGCCGACGCCGAGCCGCCCGCCGGTTTCCTGTCGCCCCGCCCCAGCCGCACCGGGTTCGAGTCGGCCTTCGTCCGCCTGGTCGCGACCGCCGGCATCATCGGGATCGGCACCGCCCTCGGCGCCGGGTTGGGCGCCTGGTCCGACGTGGCGACGTGGATCATCGCCCTGGTGGTCTCGGCCGTCAGCGTGGTGCTCGCCGCCATTCTGTGGCGGTCCCGTCAGCTCTGAATCTTCCGCCCACATATGCCGCGACCAGGCAACCTTTGTTGACGCCCGGGGCCGGGTCGAGTGGAATACTGCGGACGTAGGCGGGGCCGATGAGGGCGGGCCCACGGGGGACAGAGCGCCTGGGGCGCTCCGGCGGAGGGGACACCGCAATGCTGCATGCTTTCAAACGAGTGACGTCCAGGCGCGGCCGCCTTGCGGGCGCCGCCGTTTTGAGCACGATCATGCTGACAACCGTGCTGGCCGCACCGGCCAGCGCCACGATCGTCTTTCTGAGCTCGACGTTGACGCCCAACCCGGTCAATCAGGGTGACGAGGCGCTCTGGGCAATACACATCGACATCGACAACGAATCGTCGACGTTGCACGACGCGATCCTTCACATGCAGATCGACAGTGGTGAAGGTTCCATCGACCTGAACGCAATGAAGGCGCTCAACGGCAACATCTGCAAGAAGGGTCAGGTCGAAGGCGAAGGCGGCCCGATCAGCACGCCGACGGTACAGGCGGCTGACTGCAAGATCCCCGACGTCGAGACCGGTGGCTCGTTCGTCGTCAAGGCGATCCTCGACACCGAAGGGGTGACCCCGGGCGAAGGGGCGATGCAGCTCGAGGACTACATCTCCGCGCCCGACGAAACGTTCGCGTTCGACTCCAACGCGCTCAACGTGAACAACGCTGATCCGACCAACAACGCGAGCGGGTATGTCCCGCCCGGCGGGACGATCGACGTCGGGCCCGGCCCCAAGAACCTGACCGAGACCGATCCGGTGAACGGGCTCGTGAAGATCCCGAAGAAGATCCTGCCGCCGCCCACGCTGACGATCGCGGCCGCACACCCGAAGCCGCAACCCGGTCCGGGCGCGTCGCTGACGTTGAGCCTGGACGACCCGAGCGCGCACCCGGGCACGTGCGGCGGGCAGGACTGCCTCGGCAAGGTCCTGTTCATGACGAACCCGGACAACTCCTCGTGTGGGTCGCCGCCGTGCGACATTCTCATCGGGTACAACGACGACAAGCACCCGGTGTTCGTCACGGTGGACTTCTTCGGTGGCACGTTCCCGGCTGACAGCACGCTGTACAAGATCGATGCCGCCAACAACGGAACGCCGATCCCGACGTGCATCAAGTCGCATGGCCACTACACGAACACGCCGTGCCTCGCGAAGCACAAGGTCAAGAAGAAGACCGGCCAGATCACCGACGTCGTCGCACTCCTCGAAGGCGACCCCGGTATCCCGCGCCGGTAGACAACCCGCCGTTCGGTTCTTGCGACGTACGGCGACCAAATCGGTCGCCGTACGTCGCCAAAACCATTAGAGCGTGACGATGACGACGCCGAGGCGGTCGAAGACGGCCTGACCCTCGGCGATCAGCGCGTCGGCGTCGTCGAAATACGCACGCAGCTCGGGCATGCGCACGAGGCCGTCGGTCGACAGCGCGAACTCGTAGTCGGCACCGCGCGCGCGAGCGGCGTCGATGCTCGCCTGCAGCGCCCGGCCCGCAGCCTCGACGTCGCCGAGCGCCCACAGACGCCTCGGCACGGACACGCTCGAGCAGCGCGGCTTCCGGTGGGACGCCGCCTTCCAGCCGCGTCTTGCGCAACGTCGCGTCGGCGAGCTCGAGCGCGCCGGCGTTGTCACCGGAGAGACGAAGCGTCTCGGCGTGCCACGCGTCGATCCGGGCGACATCGAAGTGCAGCCCGGCGCTCGCGTACTCCTCGCGGGACGAGTTGAGGAACAGGAACGCGTCCGCATAGCGACCGGCGCGCGCGCAGTTGCGGCCGAGGAAGCCGACGATCAACGCGATGTCGTAGTGGTAGCCCGCCGCAGTGGACACGCGGAGCGCGTCGCGCAAGTGCAACTCGGCTTCGTCGAACCGGCCTTGGTCGGAGAGCACCTCGGCGATGTTCGCGTCCGAGCGAGCCGCATCCAGCGCGGAGCCGGCCCGGTCGTACACCGCCTTGGCCTGCTCGTAGCGCCGAGATCGCCTCGTTCCAGTCGCCGCGCCAGTACGCGCCCGCCCCGAAGAGCGTCAACACGTTCCCTTGGCCGCACAGATCACCGAGCTCGGCGTACAGCGCCGACGCGCGCGGGAGATTCGTGGCGCGGTCCAACTCGCCGAGATCCATGTACGCCCAGTCGAGCACGAAGTAGCCGTGCGCTTCGGCGTCCTTGTCGCCGCCCGCGACCCCCTCCGCGATCGCGCGTTGCGCCCACTCGATCGCCTCACGATGGCGCCCTTGCCCCTGCCGCACCGCCGCGTACCAGACCGCGAGCTGGGCGCGCGCCCCGCACGCAGCTGCCACTCGTCGCGTCTTCGACGAGTTGGAGACCCTTGCGGATCGTGCGCACGGCATCGGAGTACCGGCCGATGCGCTCGGGGATCCACGCTTCCTTCAGCAGCAACGACGCTTCGCGCACCTGATCGCCGCGCACCAACCGGCGGGCGGCGCGGTAGTCGGCGAGGCGCGAGCTGGTATTCGCCGTTGCGGTCGTGCACGTCGCCGAGCGCCTCGCGCACCGACGCGACCTCAGCGTGGTCGAGGTCGGGGAGCTTGCGGGCCGCGGCGAGTGCCCGTTCGTAGAGGACGGCCGCGTCGACGTTCGCGTACTTCTCGCGTGCTCGTTCCGCCGCGACGCGCCCGTAACGCCAGGTGTCGCGATAGGCCTCGGCGTGAAAGAAGTGCAACGACAGGAGCTCGGCCTCGGTATCGCGGCGCTCGCCGAGTCGTTCCTCGATCGCCCGGGCCGCGCGCTCGTGCAGCTGCCGCCGCCGTTTGAACGGCAGCTTGCCGTACGCGGCGTCGCGCATGAGCCCGTGACGGAAGCGGGCCTGGTCGTCGCCTTCGAGCTGGATGAACTCACCGAGGCGCGTGCCACGTGTTCTCACTGATCCCGACGTCGTCCTCGGCGAGCGCGTCGAGCTCGGAGCGGGAGAAGCCCTTGCCGAGCACCGACGCGTAACCGAGGATCGTGCGCATCGCGGGCGGGAGCCGGTCGAGCTGCGCAGTGACGAGCGCCTCGATCGAATCGGGCAACGCGTCGGCTTCGTCGCCATCGGCCGCCGCGCGCCACAACTCGGTGAGGAACAACGGGTTGCCGTCGGCACGCGCCGCGAGCGCGGCGAACCGGTGAGGATGCAACGGCGCCGCTTCGGTCGCCTGGTGCAGTGCCGTCTCGACCTCCGCCTGCGGCAACGGGCCGACGACGAGGGCGTCGTCGTCGCTGGGTGCGTCCTCGCGCACGACGCGAATCAAGACGACGGCCGCGTCGTCGACGAGCGTGCCCAGCACGTCGAGCACTTCGCGCGACGCCTCGTCGATCCATTCCGAATCGTCGATGACGACGAGCGTCGGGCCCTTGAGCGCGGCCACGAGCAACGTGGCGGTCGACGCCGCGACGCGTGCCGCGCGGTACTGCGGTGCGAGCTCGGCGGTCTCGGCCGTCTCGGCGATGCCGAGGTCGAGCACCGAGCCGATGAGCGGCACCCACTGCTCGAGCTCGGGTGCGTACCGGGTGATCGCGGCGCGGAGGGCATCGATCGTCTCCTGCGCCGGAGCGTCGACGGGAAGCGCCAATGCCTCGCGCAACAGACGCGCGACGGTGGCGTACGGCGTCGCGACCTCGTAGGCCTCACAGGTGATGCGGAACGAGGGCACGTCGGGGACGCGGTTGCGCGAGCTCGGTGAGCAGCCGCGACTTCCCGATGCCGGCCGGGCCGGCCACGCGCACGGAGACACCGCGACCGGCGCGCGCGTCGGCGACCAGCGCTTCGAAGCGTTCGAGCTCCTCGGCCCGGCCGACGAACGGCAGGTCGACTGCGTCCTGCCCCTCGGTCGCGCGTCGCGCTCTCGACGTCGTACCGCCGACCTCGAATGCCTCCACCGGCGCGCGCTTGCCCTTGACGCGCATCGGCGGCAACGGGGTGGCGTCGAAGACCGCGGCGCGATCGAGCACGCTCGCGGTGGCAACGATCCGGCCCGGTGCCGCGGCCGCCATCAACCGCGCCGCGAGGTTCACGGTGTCGCCCATGACGGTGTACGTGCGTCGATAAGGCGGGCCGACGTCGCCCGCAAACACTGCGCCGCGGTTCACGCCGATGCGCACAGGAATCGCGACATGGGCGTCGGCGATGCGACGCACGGTCGCGAGCATCCGTTCCTCGTCGTGGCCGCGCACAGAAGGAGCGCCGGCCGCGAGCAGGAACTTGCCGCCGTCGCCATCGACGTCGGTCGCGAGCAGCGCCACGTCATGCGCCGTGCACGCGGCTTCGACGGTGCGCACGAGCTCGTCGAGCGCGAGCGCCGTGTGTTCGGGACCGTGCTCGGCAAGCCGCGCGTCGAGACCGTCGAAGTGCACGAACGCGACCGTGACGACGCGATGCTCGGCGGCACCACCACCGGCTAGCACATGTTCGTGCACGGCCGCGGGGACGTACCCGCGGAGGTCGACGTCGTACGCGCCCTCGAACGAGTCGACGAGAACCGCCGGCCGTTCCGGCGGCCGGCGCAGGAGGAAGCCCGGCCCGAGGGGAGCACCCGTGCACCGTTCGGGCAGCGCGGCCGCGGTGTTCTTGCTGATGACGATCTGGCCCGCGCTCGCGTCGTGCTCCATCGCGACGACTTCGCTCGCGGCTGCGCCGGTGACCAAGAGCTCGCGGCTCGGCGAACCGACGAGGAAGAAGTCGAACGTGCCGGTGTGCACACCGACCGACATACGAAGCGTGACGTTGCCGGCCGACGTCTTCAACCGCCCCGCTTGCCGCAACCGTTCGCGCATTGCCGCCGCGGCCCAGACCGCGCGCACGGCATGGTCGTCGCCGACGAACGCGAGCAGGAGCGCGTCACCGCCGAACTTGAGGAGTCCGCCGCCGGCGCCGTAAGCGACCGCGAGCAGTTCGGTGAAGCAGCCGCCGATCGCGTCGGTGACCTCTTCGGCCCCGACACGTCCGTGCCGCGAGAGCCGCTCGGACATCGCGGTGAAGCCGGAGAGATCCGCGAAGACCATCGTGGCTTCGATGGGCCGGTAGGTCTCGTCGTTGCGAGTCGCAGCCCAGTTCGTCACCAGCCGCGGGACGTACGGAAGCAGCACCTCGGCCTGATTCTGCTCGTCCGCGACCGCTCCGGCCTCTGCCCCGCCGGCCTCCATGGGTCATACGGTAGCGCGGCGCTACCCTCCGGCCCGGGGAAAGGGGCGAACGATGACGCTGAAAGACACCGATCATTACACGATCATCTCCGCCGACTGTCACGCCGGCGGCAGCCACGAGATGTACCGCGAGTACCTCGAGAAGAAGTACCTCGACGACTTCGACGCATGGCGCGGCGAATACCGGAACCCTTTCTCCGACCTGCGCGGTGACCGCCGCACCCGCAACTGGGACGACGACCTCCGCAACGCACAGCTGGAACAAGAAGGCATCGTCGGCGAAGTCGTGTTTCCGAACACCGTGCCGCCGTTCTTCCCGAGCTTCGTGTTGTTCGCCCGTCCCGCGAAGCCCGACGAGTACGAGCACCGTCTCGCTGGTGTACGCGCGCACAACCGGTGGCTGGCTGATTGGTGCGCGCGCGATTCCCGACGCGGCGCGCCGGCATCGGACAGATCTTTCTCAACGACGTCGACGACGCGATCGAAGACGTCATCTGGATCAAAGAGCACGGCTTGCGCGGCGGTGTGCTCATCTCCGCCATCCCGCCCGACGTCGACTACGTGAAGCCGTTGTACGACCCGATTTATGACGCGTTGTGGACGACGTGTGCCGAGCTCGGCGTGCCGGTGAACAGCCACGGCGGCACCGGCCTACCGAACTACGGCAAGTATCCAGTCGCGAACTTGTTGTACATCACCGAAGTGGGGTTCTACTCGCAACGTCCGTTCGTGCAGCTGTTGCTCTCCGGTGTGTTCGAACGCCACCCGGACCTCAAGTTCGTGATGACCGAGATGGGCTGCGCGTGGTTGCCGCCGATGCTGCAGCGCTTCGATGCGCTGATCACGAGGATCAACAAGACCGGTGCGACCGGTGAGCTCCGGTACAGCGACGAGCACAAACTCCCAAAGCTCGCGTCCGAGTACTTCGCACAGAATTGCTACGTCGGTGTCAGTCAGCCGGGACCGGAAGATGCACAAGCCCGATATGCGCTCGGCATCGAGAAATTCATGTGGGGAAGCGACTATCCGCACGACGAGGGCACATTCCCGTTCACACGTGAGCACTTGCGACAGTTGTTTCACGACACCCCACCGGACGAGTTGCAGACATTGCTCGCGCGCAATGCAGCAACGCTGTACACGTTCGATCTCGATGCGCTTGCACCCCTTGCGTCCAAAGTGGGACCGACCGTGCGTGAGATCGCGCAACCGCTCGAGAAACTTCCTGACGCGCCGAACGAAGCCTTGTTGAAAACCGTCGGCGCAGTTCGCTGAATCACGTACACACACGTCACGCGTTGTCGTCACGATCGGTCAACGTCCGTTCACTTACGAACGTTTGACACGGTGCACCATTGCGTAGGAAGAAGTTGTTATGGTGCGCGGACGCAGTAGGGATGAAACGCGTGACGTGCTGCAGCGGCGTGCGGGAGTAGGAATCCGCTTCGAGTTTGGGCCACGCGGAACACAGACCCGGGTGGGCATCGTGAGCGTGGGAACGTCGTGGGCAGGGACCGCGGCGTGTCGTGCTCTCGATCACGAAAACGAGTGAACAACTCGCCGACGCGATCAGGGGGAGAAGCCCGACCTTGCCTTTTGTAAAGCGGTTCCCGAAATTTCTTGCCATCGTTGCCATCGTTGCTCTGGCCGTGAGCCTCTCCGGATGCGCACAAGTTCGTGCGAAGGTCTTGGCCAAATCCGCGTCCAAGTCGAACAGCGCTGAGAGTGCGCTCGTCGCCGGCATCAACCACTTCCGTAAGGCGCACGGGCTGCCCACGCTCGCCGTGCATTCGAACCTTGTGAACAAGGCTCGCGGCTGGGCCGGCCATATGGCAGCCGGTGGCTGCGGCCGCGGCAGTGGCGGCGTTCCGAACATCTGCCATTCGAACCTCACCAACGGCATCACCGTGCGGTGGGCCCGCCTCGGCGAGAACGTCGGCATGGTGAGCCCGAAGACGAACGTGTCGACCATGGAAGGCGCGTTCGAGAAGTCACCGCCGCATGCCGAGAACATGCTGAACGGTCAGATCCACTACGTCGGTGTCGGCGTCGCGTACGTGGGCAACTACATGTACGTCGCCGAGGAGTTCCTGGCGACGTAGCGGGTCACCGTACCTACGTTCCCACGCAACTTGCGTGGCAGCGCGGTTCTGTCGGAACCTTGCGCCACGCATGTTGTGTTGAGGGGGGATGGATGGGCGGGAGACTGCAAGGCAGAGTCGGCGTGGTCACCGGTGGCGCGTCGGGCATCGAGCAGGAGTCCGCGCGTCGTTTCGTTGCCGAAGGAGCGCGCGTCGTGCTCGGTGATCTCAACGGCGAAGCGCTGGGCCGGATGGCCGGCGAGCTCGGCGATGCATGCGTGACCGAGATCGTCGACGTCACCGATCCCGAGTCGGTCGACCGCATGGTGGCGCGTGCCTCCGAGGAGTTCGGACGCCTCGACCTCGCACTCAACGCCGCGGGTATCGGGTGGTACTCACCCGTGCACGCACACTCGGTCGAACAATGGGACGCGGTCGTGAACGTTTGCCTGCGCGGCGTGTTCCTCTCGGTGCGGGCCGAATCTGCCGCCATGGTCGCCGCGCAGACACGCGGGGTGATCATCAACATTGCGTCGATCAACGCGATCGTTCCCGCCGAGGGCATGTCCGCGTACTGCACCGCCAAGGCGGGTGTCGCGATGCTGACAAGATGCGCCGCCATGGAACTCGGCCCTCACGGTGTTCGCGTCGTTGGCATCGGGCCGGGCTTCATCGAGACACCGATGACGCAGTACGCGCGCGCCATTCCCGCGGTGCAGGACGCCTACCTCGAATCGATTCCCCTCGGTCGCGTCGGCGCACCGCGCGACATTGCCGACGCAGCGGTGTTCCTCGCGAGTGACGAAGCGTCGTGGGTGAGCGGGACGACGATCTACGTCGACGGCGCCGAGGCGAACAAGGGCTATCCCGAGCTCGCGCGTTTCATTCCCGGGCTTTGAGCGCTTCGGCCAGCGCGTCGCCTTCGACGTCGAGCCGCCGCACGATGCCAGGGCACGATGCTGCGTTCGGCCTTGCCGCCGATGAGCGGCACACGTACGTGGAGGTCGCCGGCAATGTGACGCGTCGTGGCGTCATCATCGGCCTCGAGGGTGACTGCGGCCTCGCCGTTCAAGCGGTTGGGGTCGGCTTCGGCCGCGAACGTCAAGCGGCCGCGCAACATCGCCATGTCGAAATGCAGTTCCTGGAGCCACGTGAGCTTCCGGTTGCCGAGCAACTTCTTGGCGATCGGATCGAGATGACCGGTGAACTCGTAGCGGAGCTTCAGCAGCGAGGTCGTGCCGGTGCTGGATTCCTCGACGATTTCGGGCCGGCTCATGTCTGGGAGGTCGAGCTGTTCATGGAACTTGGGATCGAGCCAGACGGCTATGACTTCGGCTGGGCGGGCCGGGCAGTTCGTGATCAACCGAGAAGCGCATAGCGACAGTTTGTCGCTGTACCGTCGGTTCATGCCACGCCACGAGATCGACATCACCGTTCCGCCGAAGATGGTCCTCAATGCCGACGTGCGCCTCGTCGTGCGGAGCGACGGCGAGAAGCTCGGCGAGCTGCTGGTGAGCCGCGGTTCAGTCGCATGGGTGCCGGGCCACAGCCCCAACGCGATCCACGTGCAATGGGAGCGCTTCGACGAGATGATGCGCGAGGAGCGCAAACGCCGCCGCCGGCGTGCGATGACCTGCGCCGTCAGCCGTTCGTCAGCGGCTTGAACGACTGCACGAACGGTAGGAAGTCGCTGATTCCTTCGGTGGTCCGGCTGTGCGTGGCGAAGAGATAGAGCCGTGACCCACGTTGCAGCACGATCTCTTGGTATCGAGTGCCGAACGCCAGCTGGCGGAACACACACTCGACCGCGCGACCCGACCGCCGACAATGACGTCGCTCTTGGCCTCGAGGACGTCTGGCCGTGACTGTCGAGGAAGCGCACAGCGATCTGCGTAGAGCGAGGAGGTCCGGCATGCCGGTAGGCGGCAGGTCAATCCACTGCAGCGAGAACACACGATCGCCGCTCGTCGACCCGATGCTGTGGAAGGGCGCGACCGACATCAACCACGTCACCCGCATCGACCCGGTCACAATCGCTTGTGGCGCGGTCGGGAAGCGGACACTGAACGAGCTGTCGGGTGCGAGGAAGAGGTTCCCGTCGTGCAGTGCGACTGGTGCGGGCGCCGGTGTTCGCCGCGCGGTGATGTGCTCATTCAGCACACGGGCGAGGTTCAGCGTCGCGAGGAACGCAACCATGACCAGGAGCACCGTCGCGATCGACTTCGCATTCGATGTGGTGCGTGGACGCGGCGTGTGGACGTGCTCAGGCGGCGCGACCGGTTTCGTGTCCCAACCCCAGGCGCTCGGCGCGGGTGTCGGGTCGGGTGCGGGCGCGGGGTCGGGCGGGCGGGGCGCGCCGACGAGTGCATGCTCCGCGTCGACCGGCGCCCGCAGGCGCGTCGCGCAGCGGTCGCACCAGAACGCGTCGGCCTCGACGACGGCCCCGCACGTCGGACACTGCATCGGTATCGCGTCGGAACATCGGCACCACGGCTTGAGGGCAATCCGGCGGGGCCCGGGAGTAAGTTCTCACCATGGCTGCCCGTGTCATCGTGCTCGACCCCTGTTTCGATGCGGCGACCGCGGCGTCGATGGTGGATCTGTGCGAGCGCTTCGGCCGCTATCGCATGTACGCCGAGCATGAACAGCACGACGCCGACATCGGGCGCGGGCTCGCCCAGCGCCACGATGCGCTTACGAACTTCCTGAAGACCGGCGGCCTGGCACGCGTGTCGGAACCGCCGACCGCGCTCGCGGTGCGCACCAGCTACTTCCGGGAGGAGTACGCGTACGGGCGCGACGAACGCATCACCGGTATCGCGCCGTTCCTGTATCACGACGGCTTCGTCGACGCCGCGCGCACGATCCACGGCCGGGCGGTGATCGAGCCCGCGATCGCCTACGCGAACCTGATGGTTCCCGGGCAGGAGCTCGCGGTGCACACCGACGTGCCCGAGTTCCGCGGCGCGAACCGCAAGCTCTTGCCGCAGTGGCTGTTGGTGGTGATGCATCATTCCGGGCTGTTCGACGAGTACCGGATGCCGATCGCGACCGCGATCTCGTGGTTCCACGACTGCGACGGCGGCGAGCTCGCGTACTGGCCGGCGGGCGCGCAGGACGACGTGCAACGGCACCGCGTGCGCTTCAACACCGCGATGGTGCTCGACACCGACAGCGTGTTCCACGGCGTCGACCGCATCGCAGAAGTTGCGGTCGAGGACCTTCCGCCGATCCGGCCGGGCACGACGCTGGACTTCGCAGGCGATCGGCAGTGGTCGCTGCGCGCAGCTGACGGCAACGTGCTCACGACCTACCCGTGGGAGCAGCTGCGGTTCTCGGTGTCATGGAAGGCGTACTGCTTCCGCGACGAACACGAGCGCGACACCTGGCGCGAACACCGTGACGACCTCACGCTCGACGTCATCCTCGACAAGCTCGTCGACGATCTCTGCGAGCGTGGGCTCGCGCAACGCGACGTCGCCCGTGACGGCGTGCTCGGTCAGCAACTCATCGACGAGTACGTGCACTTCCCGATGTCCACACCGTCATCCACAAGTTGATCCTCTATCGATCCACAGCGCGCGCGTCGTAACATTGTGCGCATGAGCTTCGTAGTGCGGTTCGATGACGAGACAACGACCTTCGTGCACGACGTCGACGCGTATGAACAAGAAGGTCCGCTCACGACGTTCTTCGATCGCAACGGCGGCGGCCGGCTCGCGTCGGCGTTCACGCAACGAGTCGCGTCGTTCCGCACGAGCCGCATCATCGAGGTGCGCAAGATCGACGGACCGCAGGTTCTTGCGACACCCGACGACAACATTGTCGCCGTAGGTCGCTAGAACTGAGACTCACTCGTCTTCGAGGGTGTCTTCCTCGTCGACGACGACGTCGAACCGTTGGGCGCAGGCGCCGCACAGGTAGACCAGCACGTCGCCCGCCTCGACGACGTCGTCGGGGCCGATCGGCTGCGCGAGGTACGCATCCCCGCCGCATTCCATACAGTCGATGCGCTCGGCGACCGGCACGACGGCAACGCTACTGCCCCGCTACGGTCCCGGCATGCCGCTGACGCCCGAGCTCCGAGAACTTGCTGCGCCGCGTGTCGAACTGGGGGCGGTGGGGGGCCGACGACCAGCGGGGCACGTTGAATCTCATCACGCCGGAAGCCGTGCTGCGGGGTGTGCGCGCCGCGCGCACTGGCCGGGCGTTCTCGCTGGCAATCCCGTTCGACCCGAGCGGCCCGCAGTGGGACAACGAGCACATGCCGCACCGCACGAACCCCGAGTTGCACACGCACACCGTGAACGTCTCGTTCACCGGTGACACCCGCGACTTCACGACCAGCGACGACTCGTTCCGCATGGGCTCGCAAGCCGCGACGCACTGGGATTCACTCGCGCACGCCGGCTACGAGGACAAGCTGTACAACGACACGCCGTCCTCCGTGGTGACTGCGGGCGCCGGGGCGACGCGCCTGGGCATCGAGCACTTCGGCGCGGTCGCGACCCGGGGCGTGCTGCTCGACATCGCCCGGCTCTACGGCGTCGACCACTTCGACGACAACCACACGATCACCGGCGACGATCTGGACCGGGCCGCGGGTGCAGCCGGCGTCACCGTCGAACCGGGCGACGCGTTGCTCGTGCGCACCGGGCACATGCATTTCCTGCGGGCGGGGGAGAAGCAGCGGTACTCGCGTGCCGGCGCCCGGGCTGTCGACGCAGTCGATCGCCTGGCTGCGTGACCGCGACGTCGCCGCGGTCGCGACCGACACGATCACCTTCGAGGTCTATCCGTGCGAGGACCGGAAGGTGTTCATGCCCGTGCACATGATCCAGCTCCGCGACATGGGACTGGTGCAGGGACAGAACTGGCATCTCGACGACCTCGCGGCCGACTGCGCCAACGACGGCCAGCACGACTTCCTTTTGGTTGCGACGCCCCTGCCGCTGACCGGCGCGGTCGGCGCACCAGTGGCCCCCACCGCCATCAAGTAGCGGCGTGTGGAAAGGGGCGTGTGTGGAGCTCGAAAATCGAGCTCCACACACGCCCCAGAGCTCGGGGTCCCTACTCCACCGGGGGGTTGGGTTGGACCTCGAGGATCGGGACCCACATGTGCGCGGGGGCGGTGACGACCTGTACGACCGCACGCGCGACGTCCTCGGGTTCCATCGTGTGGAAGTGGCGCTGCAAGCCGAAGCGCTTCCAGCGCGGAACAGCTCGTCGAAGATCTTCAGGTCCCAGCCGTCGGCGAAGCTCGTTCCTTGGGTCGGGCCCACGCGCACGACCGACGCGCGCAGGCCGCTGCCTTCGAGGTCGAGCGCGAGGGTTGTCGCGAACGCTTCGAGCCCGGCTTTGGTCGCGACGTAGGTCGCCATCGCGGGCCGGGGATGCACGGTCGAGTCCGACGAGATGAACACGATGTCGCCCACGGTCGCGCCGCCGGCCCGCAGTGCTCGCACGACGCGGCTGCTCATCATGATCGGCCCGAGCAGGTTCGTCTCGACGATGCGGCGCAGGTCGGCATCCGCGAGCTCGTGCACGTTGCCGGGGAGCGCGGTGCCGGCGTTGTTCACCAACACGTCGATCGTTCCTGCCTCGCGGGTCACGAACGCACAGAACGCGTCGACCGACGCAACATCGCGGACGTCCAGCGGATGCACCAAGCCGCGCCCGCCGGCTTCATCGACGAGCTTCGCCGTCTCCTCGAGCTGCTCGACGCGCCGGGCGCCCACCGCGACCGTCCAGCCGAGCTCGCCGAACGCGATCGCGGTTGCGCGGCCGATACCGGCGGACGCGCCGGTAATCGCTGCAATCCGGCTCACCCGAAGAACTCTCCGCCGTTGACATCGAGGGTCTGGCCGGTGATGACGCTCGACCACGGCGAGATGAAAAAGACGACCGAGTTTGCGATCTCGTCCTGCGGTGGGATGCGCCCGAGCGGGATGTTGGCTTCGATCTCGCGGCGAACGTCGTCGGTCGAGATGCCGCGCGCCTCCGACTCCCAACCGAGGTAGACCTCGACGTTCGGGCCGCCGATGAACCCGGGCGCAACACAGTTGACGCGCACGCCGGCCGGGCCGAGCTCGAGCGCCATCGTCTTCGCGGCCGTCTGCAGCGCGGCCTTCGACGACGAGTACCCGCCTTCGAGCGGCCGGATCTTGCGCATGCTCATCGAGATGATGAACACGATCGACGCATCACCGTTGTCGGTGGCGGCCTTCTTGAGGTGCGGCACGCACGCCTGGGTGACCGCGAGTGTTCCCCACACGTTGACGTCGAAGATCTTTCGCCACTTCGTGAGGTCGACCTGCTCGAACGGTTGGAACGCGTCCATGCGGAACGCGTTGTTGACGAGGCCGTCGATGCGGCCGTACGCGTCGATCGTGCGATCCACGAGTCCCTGCACCTGCTCGGCCACGACGAGGTTGGTCGGCACCGCCAGCGCCCGGCCGCCGTCGGCCTCGATCTCGCCCTGCACCTGGGTCAGATAGTCGCCGTTGCGGGCGGCCAGCACGACCGTTGCGCCCTCCCGCGCCAGCGCCCGGGCATTGGCCTGCCCCAGGCCGGGCCCCACCCCGGAGACGATCACGACCTTGCCGTCGAGCAGCATCTGGACCTCCCGGCCGTCGGCCGTTGACGTCAGGTTGGCACACCATTGTGATCCCGGTGTGATGGCGGTGTGATCCCGGTCACACGACCCGAAGGCGACACTCAAGGGCACCCCCTCCCGGGACCGATCCTTGAGACAGATGATTGTCACGGGTGTACAGGCGGCCGGTTCCAAGGGCCTGAACAGCGTTCAGGTTGCCGCGGTCGACACGAAGGAAGTCGCACGCCTCGGTGGTTCGAGCGAGAACGACCGCGAAGGCGCCCGGCGCGTCGGCGTGAAGGCCGGCGAACCAGCGCCGGTCCACTTCCCCCGTCAGGGTGTGCCGCTCGACCAACGGCCGGTCGCACTCAAGAAGGAACGCGCGCTGCAGATGTACGCCGCGTACGGCGGCGACCGTGAGTCCGACGAAGAGCGCAACGGCCGTTAGCCGCTCGCGGCGCTGACGTCGGAGACGCCGACCGGCGCGGATCCCGGTTGCGTCTCGGGGATCTTTCGGCTCGCGAACAGCGCAATCAAGGCGATCACGGCGAGCAGGGCGAGCGCCGCCCGCAGCCCGGCGAGCCGAGCATCGGAGTACTCGTCAACCACCGCGTCGACCGTGTCCGGTGGCACGTCGGCCTGTTCAAGCGCCGTTCGCAAGTCTTTGTCGGAGACGAACGGAATGCCCGCCGAGAGCTCGACCTTGGCCTTCGACGCGAGCTCGTCGGACACCGCGGGGTTGTTCTGCAAACCGCCGAGGAATGATGACGTGAGCGCGGAGATGAGCAACGCGCCCGCGAGTGCGGTGCCGATCGACGCGCCCAGGTTCGTGACGGTGTTCTGCAAGCCGCCCACCTCACCGCTCTGCTCGTCGGGCACGGACGACACGGTGACGCTTCCGAGCTGCGATGCCAGGGCGCCGATGCCGAGGCCGGCGAGCAGCATCGGCCAGGTGACGATCTCCGGTCCGGCGCCGGCCTCGAGTGCCGCGACGAGGACCACGAGGCTGGCGAACAACGCGAGGAAGCCGAGCCGTACGATGCGACGCGGTGACGCGTGCGGGAAGAGCTTCGGGATACCCGCGGCGGCGAGCAGCAGCGTGATCGACAGGGGCAGGAGCCGCACGCCGGTCGCGATCGCAGAGAGCCCGAGCGCGACCGAGAGGAACAGCGGCACCGCGAAGAAGAGCCCGGCCTGCAGGAGGTACTGGAAGAAGAACGTCACCAGCCCGGCGCGCAACGTCAAGTTCCGGAGCATCTTCGGGTCGATCAGCGCCCCTTCGCCACGCTCTATACGCCGGCTCTCCCACGCCATGAAGCCATACATGACGACACCGCCGCCGAGGATCAGCCACACGACCGGCGAGAGGCCGAGCCATTGGGGGGCCTCAGCCTTGGGCCGGACGAATCCCCACGTGCCCGAGCGCAAGACACCGAACACGATGAGCCCGAGCCCCAACGCGGAGAGGCCGGTGCCGACCAGATCGAGCCGCGCGCCCGCCTCGGCAGGCGTGTCGGCCATGCGCCGGGTGAGCGCGAGGATGATCAGCACGATGAGCACTTCACCGGCGAACACCCAACGCCATGACGCGTACGTGGTGAACAGCCCGCCGATGAGGGGACCGGCTGCGACCGCGATCGCGCCCGCCGACGCGACGAGCCCGTACGCGCGCGGCCGTTGGTCGCGCCCGAAGTTCGAAGCGACGAGCGCGACGATCGCCGGCATGATGAGCGCGGCGCCGATTCCTTCGAGGAACGACCACCCGAGCATCAACACGGCGAGATTCGGAGCGAGGGCGGTGGTGAGCGAACCGGTGCCGTAGATGACGCAGCCAATCGCGAAGGCGCGTTTGCGTCCGAGGATCTGGCCCAGCTTCCCGCCGGTGATCATGAGCGACGCCATCACCAAGGTGTAGAGGGTGATCGCCGTCTGGATGCCGGTCACCGTCGTGCCGACGTCGTCGGCAACCGTTGCGATCGACACGTTCATGACCGAGCTGTCGAGGGTCATCAGGAACTGACCCGCGGCGAGTGTGAGCAGGACGATCGACGCCCCGTTCGTCCGTGTCTCTCCTTCGTCGGTCATTCAGATCCTCGGTGTACCTTCGGGCCCCTCGTCAACGGGCCGGAGCATTACACGCTGATCGTCAGGCGAGCGAAGGAGACGTGCGCTGACTAAACCGATCATCCCTGACGTGCTCCACGCTCGTCCGCGGGCGCGGGACGTCGTCGGGGCCGCGCTGCGCACCTACCGAGAACAGTTCCGTCGCGTTGCCGGGACCGCGCTGGTGATCTTCGGGGCCGTTGCTGCGATTGATGCAATCGGCACGGTCCTCGTCATCGACGATCATGTGTCGCGCCCGCTGGGCGCGGCGACCACGTCGGTCCTGTCCGCTGTCTTGGGCATGGCCGGCGTCGTGTTCTACGCGGGCGTGCTCGACAAGGTTGTCGGTGCCCATCTGCATGGTCATCCAGATCTCTCGCTCCGCGAGATCCTGCGGGTGCTCCCGCTGCGACGGCTCGCGGGCGCCGACGTGTTGTTCGCGATCGCAACCCTGGTCGGCTTCGCGCTGTTCGTGATTCCCGGTGTCGTGATCTTCACGTTGTGGTCGCTCGTCGGGCCCGTGATCACGATCGAGGACCGCGCGATCCGGCCCGCGTTCCGGCGTTCGTGGCAACTGGTGCGGCCATGCTTCTGGTTGACGCTCGGCATCGTGACCCTGCCGGTGCAGTTCGAACAGGTCGCACTGCACGCCATCCACTACGCCGAGATCTTCGAGCACCCAGTTCTGCCCGCGTTCCTCCTGAACGGACTGCTCGGCGCCGTCATCGGGTCGATCGTCGGACTCGTCGAGGTCGTGCTGGCGTACGACCTGATCGCGCGCGAGCCTCGCTCGTCCTAGACGAGCTTGGCGCTCGCGAAGCGGGCGCGTACCAACGGCTCGAAGTGCTCGAGCGGCAACGTGTCGTAGTCGGGATCGAACGCGATCTGATCCCAGTCGTCGGCGAAGCGCTCGGCCAGCTCGAACCACGGCTCTCCGCGATATTTCTCACGCGCGTCGGGGTCGGCGCCGAAGTGCTCGTAGTAGTGGCGGCCCTGGAAATCCTGGTGCGCACGGATCATGTGGTACACGTCTTCGCGCACGTAGGGCTTGAGGATTGCCGCCGCGATCTCCGGGTGACCCGGCACGCTCACGGCCTTGCCGATGTCGTGGAACAGCGACGCGAACACGACTTCCTCGTCCGCGCCCGCGCGCTCGGCGAGCGTCGCGGTCTGCAGCGAGTGCGTCAGCTGGTCGACGGCGAAGCCGTCGGTGATCTCGGCAAGCGACCGGAGCATCTCGAGCGCACGGTCGGCGACCCGGCCCTGATGTGCGTACGTTTCCTTGCCGATGACCGCCCACTGCTCGGCCGTCGACTCGTCCATGCGGGTGAACGTGGTTGCCATGCCCGACAGACTATGACACGGCTCCCTCGCTTCGCCCTCCTTGGCTGCGCTGCGTCCGCACGGTGACACTCGGCTCAGGGGGCGCCGACGAGCAGCGAGGCGCCGTCGCGGAAGAAGTCGCGTCCCGTCGCCCGCGGATCGAGCGCGGTGCGGAGCTCCTCGTACGTGAGCGCGGCACCGAACGGGTACATCGCGAAGGCGCCGGTGCGGCGGGTGTTGTCCCAGGGGCCGACGTAGAGATACGGCTCGCCGAGCACGCTGTCGCCGGGCGATGCGCCGTAGTTGCCGCGGGTGCCCGCGTCGCCGTCGCCGAGGTCGCATGCGAGATCGAAGTGCTCGGGCCAGAGTTGTACGGCGCTCGGAGTCTGGCCGGCGTAGCTGTCGCGCAGCTCGTGCAAGAGCGTGCCGGCGAAATCGATCCACGCCGCGAGCGCCCGCGCCGCTTCGGCGTCGATCGCGAGCCCGGTGTCGGGCAAGCACGCGGTCGCGGGCTTGTACACCTCGGTCGGCGCGCCCAGCGGTATGCCGACGAACTTCGCGGCGTCGCTCAACGTCGTGATCGGCACGCGCCGTATCGAGCCCGGCCGCTCGTGCACGAGCTCGACGCCCTCGACGCGCACGCGTTCGCCGTCGCCGAACGTCGGCGTGCCGAAACCACCGGTACTCGGGACGAGGCCGATGTGACCGTCGGAGCGGTAGCGCGCGGCCGCGAGCACATGTTCGGCAAGCGCGTGCAGACCCTCCCGCGTCGCACCGAAACCCGGCGGCAGCGGCTCGAGCATCCGAGCACGCTAGTCGCGCAGCAGCTCCCGGAGGAGATTGGCGAGTTCGAGGGGTTTGTCGCCCTGGATGCTGTGACCGGCGTCTTCGACCACGACGACGCGCGCGTCGGGATTTCGGCGCTGAAGCTCGGCGACATCGTCGTCGTCCACGACCGGTGACAGGCTCCCACGGACGAGGGTGAGCGGCACCTTGATGCGCGCGATCGCCTGCCACAGCTCCTCGAGGCCCGGCATGATGCTGCCGCTCTCGCCTTCACCGGTGCCGCGGCGGGGGAGGTCGTAGCGCCACCGCCACCGACCGTCAGGCAACTCGATCGCATTATGTTGCACGCCCCGGCGGAGCGACGACTCCGTGCGCGTGGGATTGAACGCGATCGTGCGCTCGAGGATCTCGTCGAAGCTCGCGAAGAACTCGGGCCCGTCGATGAAGTTCGCGATCGCGGTCGACTTCTCGCGGTTCACCCCCGGCGTCACGTCGACGAGCACGAGATTGCGAACCAGCTCGGGCGCGCGATCGGCGAGCGCGATCGACGTGAGACCGCCGAGCGACATGCCAACGACGATGCGCGCGTCCGGCGCGAGCACGCGCACGGCTTGCTCGACGGCGACCGCGTTGTCGGCGGGCCAGTACACGTGGTCGGGCCGGTGGGACGAGTGCCCGTGGCCCGGCAGGTCGATCGCAACGAGCGGACGGTCGAGCGCGAGGGCGACCGTGTCCCAGGTGTGCGCGTTCTGGGCGCCGCCGTGCACGAGCACGAGCTCGGGCGCGCCCTGCCCCCACGACAGCGCCGAGATCGTTTGATCGCCACCGACCGGAACCTCGACGCGCCGGACGTCGGGCGCACCCCGCCACGGGATGCCGAACTCCTCGGCGTTCTCGTGGAACAGCCCGAACTCGTCGTACACGTCGGCGGTCATGAACCGCAGTCGACCTCAGGGCGCGAGGTCGGTGCAACTGCGCTTACCTTGCCACTGCGCGACAGCTGTCAACGCGGCCGCGCCGCTCAACGGACGCGGCACGCCCCCACTGATCACCGCCGGACGCCATTCGTAGCGGTCGACGTGACGGCCGGTCACGGTGACGAGCAGCACACCCGTTTCCGCGCCCGGTCCACCCTGCGCGTAGAACGCGAAGTTGCCGAGGCCGTAGTCCACGAACGCGTTGCCGAGGCGGCCCGCTCCGAGCAGGCGATGGGCGTGGCTGCCGACGATGATGTCGGCGCCGGCGTCGACGAGCCGGTGTGCCAGCTCGGTCTGGATCGACGTCGGGCACGTCGTGCCTTCCTGGCCCCAGTGGAGGAACACGACGACGGTGTCGCTGTTGGCGCGCGCTTTGAGGACTGCCGCGGCCAGCCGGTCGACCTCCTTCGCCGACGCGAGCCCGGCGTGTGTATCGGTTGCCGTCCACGTCGGGATCAGCACGTCGTCGATGACCTGGGTGGCGCCGATGATCGCGATGCGCTGGCCGTGCACCGTGCGCCGGTACGGCGCGTACGCGTGGGCGGCGTCGGTGCCGATGCCGACGACCGGGAAGCGCGTCGACGCGAATCGGCGTTCAGCGAATCGTTGAAGCCGACCTCGCCGAAGTCCATCCCGTGGTTGTTCGCCATCGTCGTGACGTCGACACCGCCGGCGGCGAGCGCGGTGAATGCCGACGCCGGCGCGCGGAATGTGTACTGCTTCGGCTGTGGCGTTCCCCGTTCGGTGATCGCGGTCTCGAGGTTGACCATCGCGAGGTCGGCCGACTCCAGCACCGGCGCGATCGGCGCGAGGACCGTCGACGGGTTGGCGGCGAGCAGGCTTCGGAGCACGCCCTCGAAATGCACGTCGCCCCCGAAGGCGAGCACGACGGGTTGGTTGCGCTTCACGGTCGTCGTCGTGACCGGGCGCGTGGTGGGCGCCGAGGTGGCGGCGGCACGTCGACGGACGTGCTCGAGGACGACGCCGCACCGCGCGTCGACGAACCCGACGAGCATGCGGTGGCGGCGAGCACGGCGGCCAGCGCGATCGCTGTTCGTGCAGCCACCGCAGCAGCGTACCGGCGGCAGCGATCGGTATTGCGTGCCATGTGCTTCGTACACTGCCTCCGATGTCGCTGCCCCGGCTGTCGCCCACAGCCTTCCGGCGTTTGACGCTCGTCAACGTCGTGCTGCTCGTGGCGATCATCGTGAGCGGCGCGATCGTGCGGCTCACGAACTCGGGCCTCGGGTGCGCCAACTGGCCGAACTGCAGCGCCACGAAGCTCGTCGACGTGTCAACCCATCACGCGGCGATCGAACAGCTCAATCGCATCTTCTCCGGTGCGATCGGGGTGCCGATCGCGCTCGCGCTGCTCGGCGCCTACCGGCGCGACCCGCGCCGCAACGACCTCGTACGGATGGGGTGGGTGCTGTTCGGCTTGTTCTGGGCGGAAGCGGTGCTCGGTGGGATCTCGGTGATGGTGAAGCTCGCGTGGGTGAGCGTGATGGGGCACTTCCTGCTCGCGCTCGCGCTCGTCGGCATCGCGCTGTGGATGTTCCGCCGGGCGGGTGAACCGGACGGCGTCGTCGAGCGCCGGCTCGTCGTGTCACCTCGCGTCGCGCTCCTGGCGCGCGCGGTGTATGCGCTCACGATCTGGGTCCTCGTGTGGGGCACGCTCGTCACTGCGGCCGGCCCGCACGGCGGCGATGCCGAAGCCCGGCGCATCGGCTGGCCGCTCGTCGACGTCGCCCGCGTGCACGGCGCGTCCGTCGACGTGCTCGTCGGTCTCGTGCTGGTGCTCGTGATCGTGCTCGTCCGCACGCGCGCGCCGCGGCGGGTGCTCAACGTCGCGTCGATCACGATCCTCGTGATGGCCGCGCAGGGGATCTTGGGCTACGTGCAGTACTTCGAGGAGATCCCGGCCGTGCTCGTCGGCTTCCACGTGTTCGGCGCGGTGCTGGTGTTCATCTGCGTGCAGCAGCTCATGTTCGAGCTGCGCGCGCCCTACCCGGCGCCGACGCGTGAGAAGCGGATCGAGCGGGAGAGCCGCGTCGTGATGTCGCGTGCGTAGGCGCGCGTGCGCACCGTGCTCACGCTGTGCACTTCTTCGAGGGCGGTGATGATCGCGCCGTGGGCGTCGTGCGACAGACCGTTCCACAGCTCGTCCCGGAACGCGCCGGGCAGGTGACACAACGTCACCGCGGACTCGAGCGGCTCGCGAGCGGTGATGCGCTCGAGGACGTCGATCGCTCGCTGGCGCGGATGTGATTCGACCGCGATGACGGAACGGGCAGTCGGCCTCGTCGTGCACCGACGGGCGCGGCCATTGGAACCCTTGGTTCACGGCCCGGGCGAGGGCCCGAAGCGCGTCCATCCGCTGCCCGTCAGTGGCGTCGTGGACACGGGAGAGGCCTTCCCGAAGTCGCATGCGCTCGCTGATCGTCAGGCGCTGGTTGACGGTCTCGGCGCAGCGCGACGGCAGGATGCTGAAGGCCAGGGCGGCGCGATCCATCCCTGATCCGTGCAACGTCTCCTGCCCACTCATCTGTGTGTTCTCGGCACCTATCCCGCAGGCATCAAGGCCCGTGACGCGAGTCACGCCCGGGGCGTGACCGGCGCCACATGTGCCAGGCTCGGCCCGTGCGTGTGCACCTCGTCGACGGCACCTACGAGCTCTTCCGCCAGCATCTCGCCCCCCGGCCCGGCCACCGGGATCCGGGCGGCGTGGAGATCGGCGGTACCCGGTCGGTCGTGCAGTCGATGCTGGCGATGCTGGAGGGCGGGGCCACCCACGTGGGCGTGGCGACCGACCAGGTGATCGAGTCCTTCCGGAACGACCTCTGGGATGACTACAAGACCAGCGCCGGCATGGACCCCGAGCTGCTCGCCCAGTTCCCGCTCCTGGAGGCGGCCCTGGAGGCGCTCGGCGTCACGGTGTGGGCGATGGTGGAGTACGAGGCCGACGACGCGCTGGCCTCGGCGGCGGCCGTCGCCAGCCGTGATCGGCGGGTCGAGCAGGCGATCATCTGCACGCCCGACAAGGACCTCGGACAGAGCGTCGGCGGGAAGGTCGTGCAGCTCGACCGGCGTAAAGATGTGCTCCTCGACGCCGACGGCGTGCGCGAGAAGTTCGGGGTGCCCCCGGAATCGATCCCCGACTGGCTCGCGCTCGTGGGGGACAGCGCCGACGGGTTCCCCGGCCTGCCCGGCTTCGGCGCCAAGACCGCCGCCGCGCTGCTGGCGCGCTACGGCCACATCGAGGCGATTCCCGACGACGCCCGGGCGTGGGACGTGCCGGGTGTGCGCGGCGCCGACCGGTTGGCCGCGACGCTCACCGCGGGCCGCAAGGTCGCCGACCTGTTCAAGGACCTCGCGACCTTGCGCACCGACGCGGACGTCGGCACCGTCGACGACTGGGAATGGCACGGCCCGCCGGGACGACTTCGGGGATTGGTGCGTGCGCTTCGGTTGGCCAAAGCTCGTCGACCGTGCCGAGAAGCTCGCGGCCAAGCGGAGGAGTTAGGTGCCGGTGGCGGACGCGGTTGTTGTCGAGCCGGTGCAGCCCGGCATTGCGAAGATCACGCTGAACCGGCCCGAGCGCTTGAACGCGATGAATCATGCGTTGGTCGCAGGGTTGTACGACGCGTTCGACGAGCTGTCCGCCGATCGCAGCTGCCGCGTGATCGTGCTCACCGGTGCCGGCCGCGGGTTCTGCGCCGGGCTCGACCTGAGCGAAGGCGCGAGCCCGCCGTCGACGCAGGGCATGGGCCGTGCCCAAGCCGGGATGACCGTGCAGAAGATGATCGCGGGGCTCGTTCCCAAGATGCGCGCGGTACCGCAGCCGGTCATCGCGGCGGTTAACGGTCCGGCGTCGGGCGGCGGCCTGGCGCTGGCGCTCGCGAGCGACGTGCGGATCGCGGCCGCGTCGGCGCGCTTCAACGTGGCGTTCATCCGGGTCGGCCTCTCGGGATGCGACATCGGCGTGTCGTGGATGCTGCCGCGACTCATCGGCGCGTCGCGCGCGTTCGAGCTGCTGCTGACCGGCCGGCTGATCGACGCGAGCGAGGCCGACCGCATCGGCCTCGTCACGCGCGTCGTGCCCGACGGCGCGGTCGTCGACGCCGCGTTGGAGACGGCCGAGCTGATCGTCGGCAACAGCCCGTTCGGTGTCCGCATGACGAAGGAAGTCATGTGGAGCCAGCTGGAGATCGGCTCGTTGCACGCTGGCATCGACCTCGAGAACCGCACGCAAGTGTTGTCGAGCTTCACCGGCGACTTGACCGAGGCGATGTCGGCGTTCATTGAGAAGCGGCCGTCGCAGTTCAACGACGAGTAGAGGGGTTCTTGGTTATGGGGCTCGAAGGACGGGTCGCGCTCGATCACCGGCGGCGGACGCGGCATTGGCAAGGCGATCGCGCTCGGCCTCGCCGAAGATGGCGCCGACGTCGCCGTCAACTACCGGCGCGACGAGGATGCCGCGCGCGAGACCGTCGCCGAGATCGAGAAGCTCGGCCGGCACGGGGCAGCGTACGCGGCTTCCATCGACGACTACGCGCAGTGCGAACAGATGGTGCAGCACGCGCTGGACGAGTTCGGGAAGGTCGACATCCTCGTCAACAACGCGGGCATCGCGTCACGCGGACAGACCGTCGTCAAGACCGATCCCGCCGAGCTCGACCGGGTGCTCCGCACGCACGCGATCGGGGCGTGGGCGTGCAGCAAGCTGGTGCTGCCATCGATGCGAGAGCAACCCCGCGGCGACATCGTGATGATTTCGAGCGCGGCGACCGTGCACATGGCGGCGAACTCGGCGCCGTACAACATGGCGAAGGCCGCGCTGGAAGCGCTCGCATGGACGCTCGCACGCGAGGAACGCCGCAACGGCATCCACGTGAACGTGGTCGCGCCGGGGTTGGTGGACACCGAGATGGGCCGCCGGTTGGTCAAGGGCGCGATGGGTGTCGAGGACATCCGCACGATGGACGCGGGCGCCGCGTTCGGCCACGTGTGCACGCCCGAGGAGGTCGCCGCCGCGGTGCGGTTCGTCGTGTCCGACCAGGCGTCGTACATCACCGGCCAGCGCATCGGCGTCGACGGCGGCCCCTTCTGAGCACGCCCGGCGAAGCGTTTGGGCACTTGTACGCGGACGGTCGCGTTCAACTGCCCAAACGCTTTACACCGTGAAGTGTTCGCGGATGCGGGCGGTGGCTTCGGCGATCGTGCGGGGGCCGTACGCGCGGGGCGGCGGGAGCGCGGCGCGCAGTTGCGCGAGCTCGTCGGGCGACGCGTTGCACTTCTGGCGGACGGGCGCATCGACGCCGTACACGCGCGCGGCGTTGGCGCCGAAGACCTTGCGGCGGACGGCCTTGGTCAGCTCGGGATAGTGGAAGCGGTCCTGGAGCTCGTTGCTGATCGTGAACGTGCGCAGCGCCTCGATCTGCGGTTGCGGTGAGCCGTACCAGATCGAGTCCGTGCCCCAGAGCACTCGGTCGTTGCCGACGCGCGCGAGGAGCTTGCCGAGCGCGTGCGCGGCCTGCGTCGGGTCGCGCATCAGGTTGAACCAGGTGGAGCCGAGCTCGGCGTAGACGTTCGAATGCGGTGCGATCTCGGCCGCGTCGAGGCTCGCGATCAGACGGTTGATGCCGTGGTCGGCATCAGCGGCGTCGTACGGGCCCTCGTTGGGACCGTCGTAGCCCGAGTGGTACACGACGAACGTGATGTCGGGGTTGGCCTTGGCCGCGGGTCCGATGTCCGCCGGCGACGAGTATTGGGCGTTGCCGGCGAGACCCTTGTGCACGCACACGATCGGCGGCCCGATCTCGCGCACCGCGTCGATGAACGCCTGGCCGCAATGCACCGCGTCCGCATCGTGATCGTCGAGCCGCCAGCCCCGGTTCCCCGGCACGTGCGTGTACACCTTCCACGCCGCGATCGGGTGCACGGCCGCCATCGCGCGCATGCGATCAATCTGTTCCTGCACGTCGCCCACGTTTGGATTCGCCTGGCCGTGGAGGAAGACGCGCTTGTCGTCACCGCACACCTGTTTGGCCGCAGCGCGGGCCTGCTCCATGACGTCGATCGACAACGGGTTCGGCTCGGTGAGGATCGGGACGGCGGAGATCACCGCCATCGTGGTATCGGAGCGGACGAACACCTCGCGGAACCAATGGTCGATGCCAAAGCACTGCAACCCGTCGGCCTCGCCGCACCCGACGTACGGGAACCCGCTCCCGAAGGTGCCCTCGGCGCGGGGCGCGTATTCCAAGAGGTGCGTTTGCACGTCGAACACGAACTCGTCGCCGCCGAGCACCTCGCGGGCCTGCGCGGGGTCGGTCGTCGCGGTGCGGGGCACCGTGAACGTACCGCCCGGCGCCTGACCCTTCGCTTTCGTGGACTCGCCGTGGCACGCGGCCAGCACGAACAGTGCGGCGGCGGTTCCGCAGCTCGACCGGAGGAAGTCGCGCCGGCTCATGTTGAGGCGGGACGCGGTGTCGTCGGTGAGGGCACGCAGACGGCGGACCGCCTCGCGTGTCACTTCGGTCGCCGGGTACGGAAAGAACTCGCCGTTGGAGATCGGCCCGAGCTCGATCGGCGGGACGGGCCGGTCGTCGTCGGCCCCGGTGTCGGCGGCGCGCGTCACGGGCGCAACGCGCTGACGTGCGCAGAATCGAGATACTCGTCAATGCGCGTGATGCGGCCGTCCCGCACGGTGACGATCATGCATGCCGGCACCCGCAGCTCACTGCCGTCGGGCGCGATGCCGCGCAGCACGTGCTGCTGCACGTAGCCGCCGGGGAGCTCCTCGCGACGCACCACGTCGTAGCGGAGGTCGCGCACATTTCGGTGCAACCAGCGCAGGACCGCCAGCGTCGTTCGTCGGTCGTTCGGTGTGTCGAGAAAGTTCGCGTGCACCTCGAGGTCCTCGGCGAGCAGCGATTCCAGCGTCTCGACGTCGCCATCCGCGATCGCGGCGAAGAACCCGTCGGCGAGGAGGGTGGGTACCATCGGGCTCATGCTCGCGCTGATCGCCATTGCGTTCATCGTGCTTCCGCTCGTCGAGATCTACGTGATCGTGCAGGTGGGCTCCGCAATCGGCGCGCTGAACACGATCGGCCTGCTGCTGCTGGTCTCGATCTTCGGTGTCTGGCTCGCCAAGCACCAGGGGTTCTGGGTGCTCCGGCGGCTCCGCGACCAGCTCGACGCGGGCCGCATGCCGACCAACGAGCTCATCGATGCCGGCCTCGTCCTCGTCGGCGCGATCCTGCTGATCTTCCCCGGCTTCGTCACCGACGTGTTCGGTTTGCTCCTCCTGCTGCCGCCGACACGCGCGGTCGCTCGCACGGTGGTCAAGCGCCGGTTCCAGCTGCAGGTCTACGGCGGCCCACTGATGCGCCCCAACGACCGCCGCCCACCCCCGGACGACGTCATCGACGTCTAACCGTTGTCCCTGGGGCGTGTTTGGAGCTCGTTTTTCGAGCTTCAAACACGCCCCAGTGGTCGGGTCAGGTGTCGCCGAGGGGGCGGAGGAGCTCGGGGACGACCGGGCAGTCGACGCGGGCGGCGGCGTCGGCGGCGCGCTCGACACCGCGTGGCCCGGCCAGCCGGTCGAAGCGTTGCAGGGAGATCTCCTCGAGGCTGTCGTCCTTGGCCGACGACGCCGCGATCTCGTACAACCGGCCGGGCAGCACCCGGCCGACACCACCGACCAGCCACACCTCGGACGCGGCGCCGCCGATCGTCGCGAGCGCATCCGCAGTGCCGAGCGGCACGAGCGCGTGCTCAGGTCCGATCACCGATGCGGGCACGAGCAAGCGGGCGACGTGCTCGAGCACAGGATTCCACGGGTCGACCACGCGCACCGAGTGATCGCTGCGCCGCCGCCGCAACGCGCGGGTGGGATCGACGCCTTCGACGCGCACGGCGACGGCTTCGATGTCGAAGCGTTCGATCAACGCCTCGTCTACGGCCTCGGGCCAGCCGATCGCGGCCACCACTTCGCCCTCGTCGAGCAGCGGCAGCGTCGCGCCGAGGCGATCAGCGGTGCGGTCACCTTCCAGCTCCCGTACCGCAGCCCGCGCCGCGTTCACCGGCTCGGCCGCCGCGAGAATCCGCGCGCACACCCACCACAGCGGTCCGTGCGTTCGATGGTGCGCGAGCACACGCCGGCACACGACAACGAGCGACGCGGGTTCATCGGCAAAACCAGCCAGCGCGTCCGCGGCTTCGGCCGCGAGCCGGTCGTCGTCGACGCTGCGACGGGTCACGGCGCGCAACCGCTCGGCGGGTGTCACTTCACCCCACATGCGCGGATCCTACGGCGATTCATCGTCGCCGTCTCCGTTCGTCGTGTCGCCGTAGGTCGTCCGGGCCCGCAGTTCAGCAGTCGCGTCGTCGAGCGCAGCCAGCGCGTCGGCATGCCGCGTCAGCACCTCGATGTTCCCGCCGAGCTGCAGCCGGCCCCGGGCCAGCGCCGTCTGCCGCGTTCTCGGTGCCGCGCGCGATCGCGGTCGCCGTTGCATAGTCGGTGCTGAGCCGGACATCGGGGCGCGTCCCCCGCTCCTCATCCGTCGCAATCCGGGCCGCGTGGCCGCCCTCGACGTCGATCGACACCCGATAGCGCACGTCGCCGAGCTTCGGCACGCCCCGCACGACCTGCTCGATCACCAGCGGCCCCGCCGCCTTCACCGAGACCGACGCCCGGAGCGCATCGTCGAGCGCGTCCACCCATGCGTCGGACAGATACTCGGGCACACGGCCAGGCTAGGGCCGGCCGCCTCGGTCCGGCTCGCCCCGGCGAAGCCGCCTAGCCTGAGCAACATGACGCAGACGGGGCGGCAGGAAGCAACGTTTCCCGCGTCGCTCGTGCCGGTTGCAGCGCGTGTCGAGGAGCGCATCGCGGCGTTGCTCGACGTCGAGCTCGCGCGCTGGCGAGCCGTCGACGCCGCGCTCGCAGAGCCGCTCGAGGTGTTGCGAAGCTTCATCGACGCCGGGGGTAAACGCCTGCGGCCCGCGTTCTGTCACTGCGCGTACGTCGGCGCGGGCGGTGATCCGGAAGATCGCGTCGCCGCCGATGCCGCCGCCGCGCTCGAGCTCGTCCACACGTTCGCGCTCGTCCACGACGACGTGATGGACGGCTCGGATACGCGTCGCAGCAACGACGCCGTCCATCGTCACTTCGTTCGCCGTCACGATCATGCAATGTGGCGCGGTGAGGCACGCCGCTTCGGCGAGGGCATGGCGATCCTCGTCGGCGACTTCGCAATCGTCTACGCCGACCTGCTGATGCGCGACGCGCCGCCCGCCGCGCACGACATCTATGACGAGCTGCGCATCGAGCTGTGCGTCGGCCAGTCGCTCGACCTCATGGGCACCGCCACCGCGAACACCGAGCGCGCGCTCGCGCACCGCATCGCGACGTTCAAGTCGGGCAAGTACACGGTCGAGCGGCCGCTGCACCTCGGCGCGGCCCTCGCGGGCCGGCTCGACCCGCTCGCGCCCACGCTGACGGCGATCGGGCTCCCGCTCGGCCACGCGTTCCAGCTGCGCGACGACGTGCTCGGGGCCTTCGGCGACGCCGAGGTCACCGGCAAGCCCGTCGGCGACGACCTGCGCGAAGGCAAGCCGACGCCCCTCGTCGCGTCGGCATTCGCCCGGGCGAGCGCGCGTGATCGCGACGTGCTGGCGCGGCTCGGCGCCGCGGATCTCGATCTGCAGGATGTGCACGCACTGCAGGATGTGTTCGTGCACACCGGTGCGCTCGACGAGATCGAGGCCGAGGTCGGCCGCCTGGTCGCGACCGCGCGCACCGCGATCGCCCACGCGCCGCTGCTGGGCGACGCGCGCGACTGGCTCGACGAGCTCGCGGTCTACGTCGCGTGGCGGGACCGGTAGGGATGGCGAACGACCCCGCCGAGGTTGCCATTCACGTCGCCGAGCTCGAGAAGCACTACGGCACGACGCGCGCGGTCGACGGACTCTCCTTCGACGTGCTGCGCGGCGAGGTGTTCGGACTGCTGGGGCCGAACGGCGCCGGCAAAACCACCACCGTCGAGACGCTCGAGGGCTACCGCACGCCCGACGCGGGCTCCGTGCGCGTGCTCGGCCTCGACCCGATCGCGCAAGGCCCGCAGCTGAAGCCGCGCATCGGCGTGATGCTGCAGGAGGGTGGCCTCTACCCGGGCCTCAAGCCGCTCGAGCTGCTGCGACTGTTCGCCGCCTACTACGACGACCCCGAAGAGCCCGACGCGCTGCTCGACGCGGTTGGCCTGCGCGACACCGCCGGCACCCCGGTGCGCCGGCTATCGGGCGGACAGGCGCAACGGCTGTCGCTTGCGTGCGCGCTCGTCGGCCGGCCGCAGGTGCTGTTCCTCGACGAGCCGACCGCGGGTATGGACCCGCACGCCCGCGCCACCACGTGGCAGCTCGTGCGCGACCTCCGCACCCGTGGGGTCACCATCGTGCTCACCACGCACGCGATGGACGAGGCCGAGCACCTGTGCGACCGCGTCGCGATCATCGCGGGCGGCAAGCTCGCCGCGCTCGGCTCGCCGGCCGAGCTCACCCGCTACGCAGTCGCCGACGAGATCTGGTTCGCGGCCGCGCCCGGCATCGACACCATCGGGCTCGCCCGGGCGCTCGCGGTCGATCCCGAAGACGTCATCGAGGATCGCGCGGGCGAGTATCTCGTGCGCGCGGTCGGAACCCCGGCACGCGTGGCCGATCTCGCGTGCTTCCTGCGCGACCACGACATCACGCTCGTCGCGCTGCAATCGGGCCGCCGCACGCTCGAGGAAGTGTTCCTGCAGATCACCGCCGAGGAACGCTCGTGACCCGCCGCGCGCTCGTTGCCCAGAGCCCGGGCCGAGACCATGCTGCAGCTGCGGCGGGGCGAGAACATGATCGTGACGCTCGCGATCCCGACTCGGCATCCTCGTGTTCTTCGCCAAAGTCGACACGGTCGCGACCGACTTCGCCGACCCCGTGGACTTTCTCGTGCCCGGGGTGCTGGCGCTGTCGGTCATGGCGACCGCGATGGTTTCGCTCGGGATCGCCACCGGCTTCGAACGGCGATACGGCGTGCTCAAGCGGCTCGGCGTCACTCCGTTGTCCCGTGGCGGGTTGTTGATGGCGAAGACCGCGACCGTGCTCGCGATCGAGCTCGTACAGGTGCTGCTGGTCGTCATTGTTGGCGCGGCGATCGGATGGGACGTGCCCGCGGGGATCGCGCCCGCGATCGGCTTGCTGCTGCTCGGCACGATCGCGTTCGCCGGTATAGGCATGCTGATGGCCGGCACGCTGCGCGCCGAGGCGAACCTCGCCGCTGCGAACGCGTTGTTCCTCGTGCTGTTGTTCCTCGGCGGCATGGCCTACCCGCTGTCGAAGCTGCCGTCCGGGCTGGAGGACTTCGCGAAACTGCTGCCCCGCGGCCGCGCTTTCGGAGACATTGCGCGCCGTGCTGTCTTCGCGTGCGTTCCCGGTCGGCGAGCTGATCGTGTTGCTGGCGTGGGCGATCGCCGCGCCGCTGCTTGCCGCGCGCTACTTCCGCTGGGAGGAGTAGTCACGGACCCGCTGGGCCGGGTCCTGGCGGTAGAAGTCGCGCAACACGCGATACAGGGCCGGCTTCGCGTCCTGTAACTCGACCGGGAGATCGAAGAACAGCTCCGTGGTCACCGCGAAGAACTCGGCCGGGTCGACACCGGCATAGCCCCCGAGGAGCGGATCAGGGATGGCCGCGTTGCAACGCCTCGTATTCGGCGGTACACACGGCGATCCATTGCTGCATCGCTTCTTGGGTCGGGAGCGGCGGCGTGCCGTCGATCACACCGTCGAGCATGTCGAGCTTGTGCGCGAACTCGTGGTACACGACGTTGTGGCCGCGCTCGGGATGTCGAGCGCATGCGAGCGCCTCGTCCCACGCAATGATCACCGGACCGTCGTACTGCGCAACACCGAGCGCATGCAACGGTGAGTCGTCGATCGTGCCGGGAATCATGCCGCCCCGCGGGCCGGTGAACGTCATCGTCGTCGGGTGCACGATGATCGTGTCGACGTTCTCGTACGCCTCGTAGGTCTCGTCGACGAAGCCGAGCACCAACAACGCGGCCTGCGCCGCGATCGTGACCCGGATCTCGTCGGTCAGCTCGAACCCACGCGCCGCTTCCCACCGCTTGTCGACCACCAGCCAGAGGATCGTGTCCTCGAGATGCTCCTGCTCCTCGGCGGTCACGAACGACCAGTGCACGACGTTGGCGTCGAGGATCGCGCGCCATTCCGCGGGGAACGGCTCGTCGAGCCGCGAACGCTTGCGCCGAAACCAGCTCACGCTAACCATTGTGCCCGAAGGTTTTGGCGACACAGGACGACCAGAACGGTCGTCTCACGTCGCAAAAACTGGCGAGCGCTCAACCCAGGAGCTTGTCCAAGCCGGGTTGGAGGGCGTTGCGGCTGCCTTCGCCGAAGAGCGGCTCGGTCGCGACATTGCCGCGGGCGTCGATGAAGAACGTGACGGGGATGCCGTGCACGCCGTAACGCGCGGCCACTGGGTTCTTGGTGGCGTCTTGGATCAACGCCGGGTACGTGATCTTCAGCCGTTCGACGAACCGGCGTGAGTCATCGGGGAAGTCCTGATAGTTCACCGCGACCACGGCGAGCCGGTTGCCTTCTTCGCGCTGCACCTGTTCGAGGACGGGCAGCTCTTCCTGACAGGGATGGCACCAGGATGCGAAGAACGTCAGCACGACCGCCCGGCCCCGGAACTGCGAGAGTCGCACGACGTTGCCGTCCACGCCGGTGAGCTCGAAGTCGGGAGCGAGGTGGCCGACGCGCGCCTTGCTGCGGTCGAACGGTGCAATGTCGGTGACGGGCGTCGTGCTTCCGTCCGCGGCGTCCTTGTTGTTGGAGTCGCGCAACAAGATGAACGCGAGCAGCGCGACCGGGATTGCAACCGACACCGCAACCAGCGCGACCAGCCGGGCGCGCGAGAAGCGGCGCGGATCAGGTTCAGGAGAGGAGGGCGTCGACGGCAACGGCGACGAACACCAGCATGAGGTACACGTTGGACCACACGAAGAAGCGGATCGCGCGCTGGGGCGTGGGATCGCGCATCAGTGCGAGCGCGCGGGTGACGAACAGCGCGCCGAGGACGAGGACGGCGGCGGCGTAGAAGCGGCCCACGTCACCGGTGAGCGTGAGCGCGAACGTCACCGCGACCGTCACCATTGCGTACGCCGCGATCTGCCGCGTCGTCACGTAAATGCCGCGCACGACCGGAAGCATCGGGATGCCGGCCGCCTCGTAGTCGTCGCGGTATTTCAGGGCGAGCGCCCAGAAGTGTGCGGGCGTCCAGAAGAACACGACTGCGAACAACAGCCACGCCGGCCACGCGAGGTCGTTGCGCACTGCGGCCCAGCCGACAAGGGCAGGCACGGCACCCGCGGCGCCGCCGATCACGATGTTCTGGGTCGTGCGCGGCTTGAGCCACAGCGTGTACACGAACACGTAGAACAGCGTCGCTGCGAGCGTGAGCGACGCCGCGAGCACGTTCGCGGTGGTGGCGAGCAGCGCGAACGCCACGACGTTGAGGACGATGCCGAACGTCAGCGCGTGCGAGGGCACGATCTCGCCTTGCGGCAACGGCCGGCCGTGTGTGCGCCGCATCAGCTGGTCGCGGTCGCGCTCGATCCAGCAGTTGATCGTGTTGGCACCGCCTGCCGCGAGCGCGCCGCCGACCACGACCGCGAGCACGAGCCAGAGCGACGGGATGCCGCCGTACGCGAGGACCATCGGCGGCACCGCGGTGACGAGCAACAGCTCGATGACGCGCGGCTTGGTGAGGCGCACGTACGAGCCGACCGTCGCGCCGAGGGGCCGGCGAGCGAGATCGAGGCGGAGGGCAGGCTGGACCATCGGGTGAACCGAATCTACCCGGCGAGGAGGCTCATGAGACGACGAGCGTGCCCTTCATGCCGAGCGCCTCGTGGTTGGAGATCGTGCACAGGAACTTGTACGAACCCGCCGCCAGGGTGACGGTGCCGGTCTTGACGTCGTTGTGACTCGGCGTGTCGAGCTGGAAGTCGGTGCCGTCGATCTTGAACGTGTGGTGCTGTGAGCCTTTGTTGATCAAGCGTCACTGTGAGCGGGCCGGCGGGAGCCGTGATCGTCTTGACGTCGAACTTGATGTCCTGGGCGCAGACGGTGACTTTTCCGTCGACGGCAGCACGCGGCTCACCAGGCGCTGGACACGGCGGGCTGCTGCCCTTGCCGCCCCCGCCGCACGCGGGCAGTGCCGCGAACAACAGCGCGAGTGCGAGCAACAGCGAGCGCCGGTACATGAGGTCGACCCTATCCGCCGCCGCGCGGCGGTTCGGGTATCGAAGGGTAGGGTCAGAGCCGCATGACCAGCGGTTCCGCGTCGGACGACAAACACTCGATCCGCATGATCGCCGACCGCATCCTGGTGGTGCCGTCGAAGGAGGCCGGCGACCGCAAGTCGCGAGCGGGCATCCTGATCCCGGCGACCGCCGACATCACGCGCCGGCTGGTGTGGGCAGAAGTCGTCGCGGTGGGGCCGACCGTGCGGACCGTCGAACAAGACGACGCGGTGCTGTTCTCGCCCGAGAGCGGCTTCGAGGTCGAGATCCAGGGCGAGGAGTACCTCATCCTGCGAGAACGGGACGTGCACGCGGTCGCGTCGCCGCGCACCGAGGGTGGCACAGGGCTCTACCTGTGATCGATCCCGCAACGGCATTGCGTCTCGACGGCAAAGCGGTGCTGATCACCGGTGCGACGCGCGGGATCGGGCGGGCGATTGCCGAGGCGTGCGCGACAGCGGGCGCCGACATCGGTGTGGTCGCCCGCAAACCCGACGAGCTGTCGGAGACGACGAAGGCGCTGAGCGAGCTCGGTGCGCGCGTCGTTGCCGTGAAGGGATCGGTGGGCGATCCCGCCATCGCCGACGCGGCGGTCGTCGCAATGCTGGACGAGCTCGGACGCTGTGACCTCGTTGTGAACAACGCGGCGATCAACCCGTCGTACGGTCCGCTGATGGACGCCGACATGGGCGCGGTGACGAAGATCTTTGACGCAAACATCGCGGGACCATTGCGGTTCGTGCGCGCGGCTTGGCACCGCTGGATGCACGAGCACGGCGGCGCCGTGCTGAACGTCGTGTCGGTGGGCGGGATGCGGCCCGGACCGGCCATCGGCGCGTACAACGTGTCGAAGGCCGCGCTGTTACACCTGACGCGTCAGCTCGCCCAGGAGCTTGCGCCCGGCGTACGCGTGAATGCGATCGCGCCCGGCCTGGTGAAGACCGACATGGCGCGTGCGTTATGGGAGCCGAACGAGGCCGCGATCGCGCGAGCACACCCGCTGGCGCGCATCGGCGTGCCCGACGACATCGCGTCCGGCGCACTGTTCCTGCTCTCCGACGCCGCGTCCTGGCTTACCGGCGAAGTACTGGTCGTCGACGGCGGCGCCAGCATCTCCGCCCGCTGAGGCCGGGATGAGCGGTTCTTGGTCCATCCAGCCGCATATGCCAAGCCAGATGGACCACAAGCCGCGCGGACGGCGGGTCAGTCGCCGTTTTCGGGGCGGTCGACGAAGCGGACGCCCGTGCGGTGGCGCTGGGCGAGCTCGGCGTACGCGCCGGGATTGAGGTCGACCCACATCTCGGCGCCGGTGCCTTTCACCGGCCGCTTGACGACCGCGGGCGCGCCGGCGGCGAGCATCCCGCCCGGGACGTTGAACCCTGCCGCCACCACCGAGCCGGCGGCGACCAACGCGCGCGCACCGATCGTCGCACCGTCGAGCACGACGCAGCCGTTGGCCACCAAACACTCTTCTTCGAGGATCGCGCCGTGGATCACGACGTTGTGGCCGACGGTTGCACCCGCGCCGATGTCGCTCGTCAACCCGGGCGGTCCGTGGATCACCGCATTGTCCTGCACGTTCGCGTTCCGACGCACGATCACCGGCGCGTAGTCGGCGCGGATCACCGCGCCGTACCAGACGGACGCGCCTTCTTCGATGATGACGTCACCGACGAGCGTTGCGGTCGGCGCGAGGAACGCCCGCGCGTGCACCTGCGGCGTCAGCCCCTCGAAGGAGAACAGCGCCATTGCCGGCCCGGCCGCGCTACGGGCGCCGCAGCCGCGTGCGGCCCATCGACACCGGGACCTCAGCCGGGTGGGGAAGGGGTGGCGGCCCCGCGGACATCCGCACGTCCATGTACTTCACGACTTCCTCGTAGATCGCGTCGCCGAGCATCTTGCGCAGCTCGGGTTCCATCGACTTGTACACGGGCTCGGAGTTCGTGAACGCCTCCTTGGCCTCCGTGCACCACCACGCGAACTCTTCGCCGCCCTCACCCCAGCCGTCGCGGCCGAACTCCGTGAGGACCGACGTGATCGACTCGTCCTCTTCCTCGCGGTCGACCGCGCGCAACGGCAGCTGCCAGCACACCGTCGGTTTGGTGTCGCTGAAGTGCTGTCCGGTGTTCATCGCGTGCAAGTGCAGCGCGCACCCCGGTCCCGCTTCGAAGTCGGGACGGTTGAGGAACACGCACGCGTCCTTGTGGAGGCGCGTCTGCCACTCACCCTTGCCGGCGCTCTTCCACACGCCGCGGTCGAGACCGATGGCTTTGAACTGCCATTCGTCGTCGCCGAGCTTCTTGGCGAGTTTCTCAACCTTCTCCTTGACCTTCTTCTCCGACTCGTAGGCGCCGTACGAACAGCAGCCGTGCACGAGCTCGGGGGCCGGCTCGGTCAGCACACCTTGGCAGCCCTGGCCGAAGATGCAACGCCACGACGACGCGAGAAACGTCACGTCGATCTGCCACTGGCGCTTGTCCTTGCCGGCCACGGGGATCGTGACCCACTCGCGAGTTGTTCCCACCATGAGGTTGCAAGCTAGTCGGTAGGCTCGGCCGTATCGCGCACTCTCACGGAGCACATGACGCCCTGGTGAACGATCTGCAAAGGGTACTCGGCCCGGATCGCGCGAGCGCCGAGCCACTCGAGCTCGCGCTGTACGCGCGTGACGCGGGAGTAACCGCCGGACGCGCGCTCGCGGTGTGCTGGCCCGACTCCACCGCCGACGTCGCAGCCGCGGTCGGCATCGCCCGCCGGCACGGCCGGCCGTTCGTTGCCCGGGGGAGCGGCACCGGCCTGGCGGGTGGCGCGACGCCGCTCGACGACCCGGTCGTCATCGTCACGACGCAGATGAATCGGGTGCTCGACGTCGACACCGAGCAGCGGGTCGCGTGGGTCGAGCCCGGCGTGCTGAACCTCGATCTGTCGCGGGCGGTCGCGCACCTCGGCGTGCACTACGCGCCTGATCCCTCGTCGCAGCAGGCGTGCACGATCGGGGGCAACGTCGGCACGAACGCGGGCGGGCCGCATTGCCTGGCCGACGGGGTCACGTCGGCGCACGTGCTCGCCGTCGATGCCGTGCTGGCCGACGGCGAGATCGTGCACCTCGGTGGGCTCGAGCCCGATATGCCCGGCTACGACCTGCGGGGTTGCTTCGTCGGCTCCGAAGGCACGATGGGGATCGCGACGCGCATCGCGGTGCGGCTCACTCCCGACGCGCCCACAGTTGCAACGATGCTCTGCGCGTTCGACGCGGTGGACGCGGCCGCCGCGACCGTGAGCGGCATCATCGCGGCCGGGGTGCTTCCCGCCGCGCTCGAGATGATGGACGCCCGCATCACGGCGGCGGTCGAGGATTACGTCGGCGCGGGCTATCCGCGTGACGCGCAAGCAGTGTTGCTCGTCGAGGTCGACGGTCTCGACGCGGGCGTGGCCGAACACGTCGCGCTCGTCACCGACATCGCCAGCGCGAACGGCGCAAGCAGTGTGCGCGTCGCGGCCGACGACACCGAGCGCGCCCTCCTCTGGAAGGGACGCAAGTCGGCGTTCGGGGCGATCGCCCGTATCGCTCCCGACTATTACCTCCACGACGCCGTGGTACCGCGCACCAAGCTCGTCGAGGTGCTGCGCCGGGTCTACGAGATCGCGTCGGAGTACGAGCTGATCGTGATGAACGTGTTCCATGCCGGTGACGGCAACTTGCATCCGCTGCTCGTGTTCGACAGCCGCGAGGCCGGCATCTGGGAGCGCGTGCACGCAGCCGGCACCGAGATCCTCGAGACGTGCCTCGCCGCGGGCGGTGTGCTCACCGGCGAGCACGGCGTGGGCGTCGAGAAGCGCGACCTGATGGACAAGCAGTTCTCGCCCGACGATCTCGACGCCCAGGCGCGCCTGCGCGACGCGTTCGATCCCGACGGCGCGGCCAACCCGCAGAAGGTGCTGCCGCGCGGGAGTCGGTGCGGTGAGATGCAGCGCGTCCCGGAGGGCACGTGGATCTGATCACGCCGGTCGGTGCGCGCACGCAATGGGAGGTCGGCGGACCGGCGCCGGCCGGCGCGTCAGAAGTGCGTGCGCCCGAAGGTGTCGTGGAATACGAGCCGGCCGACATGACGGTGACCGTCGGTGCGGGCACTCCCTTCGGAATGCTCGACGCGCTGCTCGCCGAGCACGGCCAAGAAGTGCCGCTCGATCCGAGGTCGCGCGACGCGCACGATCGGCGGCATCCTCGCGTGCGGCCTTTCCGGCATCCGGCGCCTGCGGCACGGACCACTGCGCGACCACGTGCTCGAAGTGCGGTTCGTGACCGGCTACGGCGTGCTCGTGAAGGGTGGGGGACCGACGGTCAAGAACGTCACCGGCTACGACCTGCCGCGGTTGTTCGTCGGATCACTCGGCACGCTCGGCGTGTTGAAGCAGGTGACGTTGCGCTGCCGTCCTCGTGCCCGCGTCGCGCACTGGTTCACCGTCGACGACGCGCGTGCCTTCCACCGGCCGTCGGCGCGGTTGTGGGACGGCGCGCACGAACACGTGTTGCTCGAAGGCGCAG
This sequence comes from uncultured Actinomycetes bacterium, assembly GCA_963837155.1. Lineage (GTDB taxonomy): Bacteria > Actinomycetota > Acidimicrobiia > IMCC26256 > PALSA-610 > DASQHW01. Next base: position 2,160,115 of record CAWIMB010000002.1, read on the forward strand.
CCGCCGACGTGGAGACGCAAGCGCGCGATTGCGAGCCGCTCGCGGTCGCACCTCAGCTTCCCGACGGCGCGCACCGGGGCCGCATCTCGGTCGCGCCCGTGCGTGCGCCGCGATGTCGGACGTGCATTGAACGGCGACGTGCGGTGGTGCGCGGAGCTGGGGGTCGGCACGGTGCACGTCGCGGCCGACACACCTGCCGCGCTCGCGCAGGCGCGGGCCGTTGCGCACGCGCACGACGGGTGGATGCTGCGCGAGGCAGGAGGCGCGACCGACGACGACGGCTACGGGCGCCCGCTCCCGAACCTGGCGTTGATGCGCCGGATCAAGCAGGCGTTCGATCCCGACGGGAAATGCAATCCGGGGCGGCTGCCCCTGTGAGTGGTCCGCTCCATCTCGATGACGACGCGCTCGTTGCGTGCGTGTCGTGCGGACTGTGCCTGCCGCATTGCCCGACGTACCGCGTGACCGGACGAGAGATCGCGTCGCCGCGGGGCCGCATCACGGCGATGCGCGCCGTCGAATGGCACGACGCACCGATCGACGACGCGTTCCGCGCCGCGATGGAGGAGTGCGTCGCGTGCCGGGGCTGCGAAGCTGCGTGCCCTTCCGGCGTGCCGTTCGGCCATCTGATGGAAGACACGCGAGCGGCATTGCCGCCGCCTCCGTCGTTCCGGCGTCGGGTCGCGGAGTGGTTCGCCTACACCGTGGTGTTGCCAAGGCACTGGCTGTTGCTCGCGTTGACGCGGCTGCTGTGGCTCGGGCAACGCATGCGACTCTTACCGAAGCGCCTCGGCCTCCCGCCGCTCTCGCTCCGCCGGTGGGACGTCCCCGCCGGCGCCGCGGCGACGCCCGACGCGTGGCTGTTCACCGGATGTGTGATGGACGCCTGGCTGCGCGACACGCACCGCGCCGCCGCGCCGCGTCATGCAGGCAACTGGCGCACGCATCGCGCGTCCGGGCCCCGGCGGCGACTGTTGTGGCGCGCTCCATGTGCACGCCGGGCGGGAAGCGCAAGCACGCACGCTCGCGACGCGCGTGATGGCGTCGATGCCAGGTGACGCGCCCGTCGTCGTCGACAGCGCGGGTTGCGGCGCGGTGATGAAGGAGTACGGCGCGCTCCTCGACACCGACGAGGCGCGCCGGTTCAGTGCGCGCGTCCACGATTTTGCGGAATGGTGCATCGCCACCGGTCCGCCGCGCACTCGGCGAAAACACTCGCGCATCGTCGTCCAGGACCCGTGCCACCTGCGTCACGTCCAAAAGGCGCATGGCGCCGTGCGCGCGCTGCTGCAAACCGCGTATGAACTCTTGGAGACCGACGACGACGGACTGTGCTGCGGCGCCGGCGGCGCGTACAGTGCGCTCCAACCCGGATTGTCCATGCAGATCCGCGACCGGAAGGTCGCGGCGTTGCGGCGGGCAATGGGGCAGGGGAATGCGATCGTGGCTTCGGCCAACCCGGGCTGCATGATGCAGCTCCGAGGCGCGGGCATCGACGCCCGCCATCCTGCAGATCTGTACGCGGAGGCCTTGGACGTGCGGACGAAGCGGAGCCAGGGACGGCGCAGCGAGGGAGCCATGTGATGACGACTGAGCGGTACGAATCGATTGCGGAGCGGCTCGCCGGGATCGAAGAAGAGTTGCGCGACCTCGCGTACGAACGGCTCCGGGAAGCGGCGCGCTCGCCCTTGTCCGAGGAGGCCGAGAACGCTGCCGCCGACGAGAAGCGCGTGCTGCAGGCCCGACGCGCGATCGCCAAAGCGATCAGCGCACTGTCGCCGCTGGCCGTCGACGACGTCTGATGGCTGCCGATCTCGTCCACTACAAGTCGATCCTGTTCGACAGCGCGCGCTGGGACGGCCTGGAATACCGCCCGGACGACATCATCATCAGCACGCCGCCGAAGTGCGGCACGACGTGGACGCAAATGATCTGCGCGCTGTTGATCTTCCAGACGCCGGAATTGCCGCAACCGCTCGACGCGCTCTCACCGTGGCTCGACATGCAAACGCGGACAGCCGAGTCGATGATTGCCGATCTCGAGGCGCAACAGCATCGCCGGTTCATCAAGAGCCATACGCCGCTCGACGGCCTGCGGTACGACGAGCAAGTGACGTACATCTGCGTGGGCCGCGATCCCCGCGACGTGTTCATCTCGTGGGACCACCACATGGAGAACCTGGACATCATCGCGCTGTTCACCGCGCGACATAACGCGATCGGCCTCGACGACATCATGGATGAGATCGCAAAGGGACCACCCGTTCGACTGGAACACGAAATCGACCGATTCTGGGAATGGGTCGACGACGAGCGGCCGGTGACCGAGTGGATGAGCTTGCACCAGACGCTCCATCACCTCGCGACGTTCTGGAACGCCCGAGACCGAGCCAACGTCGTCATGCTCCACTACGACGAGCTCGCGGCCGATCTCGAAGACGAGATGCGACGGCTGGCTTCACGACTCGGGATCGACGTGCCCGAAGGTTGCTGGCCCGGGTTGGTGAAGGCGGCGAGCTTCGAGCACATGCGGGACCATGCCGACGTCGTCGCACCCGACACCGCGAATGCGATCTGGCAGGACAACCAGCGCTTCTTCCACCAGGGCACCAGCGGCCAGTGGCGCCGGTTGCTCGACGACGACGACCTCGAGCGGTACTTCTGCCGCGTCCGCGACCTGGCGGCCCCAGACCTCGCCGCTTGGGCACACCACGAATCCGGCTGACCCAGCATCGGGACGAAGGTCCCTTGTCCAACCGGTGGCAGCGGCCGATACGGAGAGAGCGGAGACCGAAGGAGGCCGACATGCTGAAGAAGGTTCTGCACGCGCTGTACCACTTCGCCACCGTCGGCGAAGAGACATCCCGCCACCGCATCGACACCCACTGACGCCGCTACTCGGGGACGTCGTTCAACCGGTTGATGAGCTCCCGCAACCGTGAGTACGAGTGGCGGTTGAAGCGCATCTTCAGCCGGCTGAGCTCGGGCACATCTTTGTCGCCGATCTCGGCCTTGCTCGTTTCGGTGGCTTCGATCTTCCCGCTGACGAGAATGTCCGCGAAGTCCTCGTTGAGCTGATCGATGACGGCAGGCGGCGGCAGCTGTTGCAGGCGCAGCACGAGGTCACCGCCGACGAAGCGCAACGAGTGGTAGTTGCGGTAGAAGCGCGTGATCTCGTCGAGCGTGACCGCAACGTCGTCGGTGATCGTCACGAGGTTCAGATCTTCGGGGGAGATGTAGCCGCGTGCCCGGAGCTCGCGCTCGACGAACTGCATCCACGTCAACCAGAACGTGCCGCCGGGCACGTCGAGCAGGATGATCGGCGCGGGCGGAGCTTTGCCGGTCTGCACGAGCGTCAGCAGCTCGAACCCCTCGTCGAGCGTGCCGAAGCCGCCCGGCAACAGCACGAACGCGTTCGCTTCCTTCACGAACGTGACCTTGCGTGTGAAGAAGTAGCGGAAGTTGACGAGCTTCGGGTCGTCCGCGAGGAACTGGGTGGTGGCTGCTTCGAACGGCAGCCGGATGCTGACCCCGAACGAGTTGGCGGCACCGGCGCCCTCGATGCCCGCCTCCATGATCCCGGGGCCGGCGCCGGTGATCACCATCCAGTCGACCTCCGCCAGCCCCTGTGCGAGCGCGACCGTCTGTTCGTAGAGCGGGTCGTCGCGCGTCGTGCGGGCCGAGCCGAAGATCGCGGCCTTGCGCGCGGACCGGTACGGCTCGAAGACGTTGAACGCGTAGCGCATCTCTTTCAGTGCCGCGTTCGCGAGCTTCATGTCGCCCCGACTCGCGTGGTCGCGCGCGAGCCGGACCGCCGAGACGATCATCTCGAACAGCAAATCGCTGTCGCGCAGATCGCCGGCCTTGGAGATCAGGTCGGCGATTTCTTGGTCGAGGTCGGCATCGCCCGTGCGATACCTCGGGAAACGAGCCACGACCTACAAGGCTAGTGAGCCCCAACGCACCCTCTGATCAACTCGTGTTCAGCCTCTGAGCAGCGGGGCGGCCAGCTCGGCGAGTGCCTGGGCCGGACGCGCGCCCAGGTGCGAGATCACCTCGGCGGCTGCGAGCGACGCAAGTCTTCCCGAGGTCGCGAGGTCGTGTCCGTGGGTGAAGCCGTAGAGGAACCCGGCGGCGTAGAGGTCGCCGGCACCGGTCGTGTCGACGACCTTGGTGGGATGCGCGTCGATCACGTGCACGTCGTCACCGGCGACGATCACGGAGCCCGACGCGCCTCGTGTGAGCGCAGCGATCTCGCAATGGCCGCGCACGCGGTGCAGCGCCTCGTCGAAGGTGTCGACCTCGTACAGCTTCGTGATCTCGTCCTCGTTGGCGAAGAGAATGTCGACGTTGTGTTCGACGAGCTCGAGGAACTCGGCGCGGTGCCGTTCGACGCAGAAGGGATCCGACAGCGTCAGCGCGACCCGGTTGTCGGCGCGGTGCGCGATCTCGGCGGCGCGCCGCACGGCGTCCTTCGCCGGCGGTGGATCCCACACGTACCCCTCGAGGTAGGTGACGGCGGCCGCTTCAATCAGCGCCTCGTCCACGTAGCTCACGTCGAGCTCGGCTCCCGCGCCGAGGTATGTGCACATCGTGCGATCCGCGTCGGGCGTGACGATGACGAGACACCGGCCGGTCGGCAGGCCGTCCGCCGCGATCGGCGACTCGAAATGCACGCCGAGGCTGCGCAGGTCGTGCGCGAACACCTTGCCGAATGCATCGTCGGCGACCCGGCCGATGTACGCGGCCCGTCCCCCGAACGACGCGAGGCCGGCCACGGTGTTCCCCGCCGAGCCGCCCGAGCTCTCGGTCGCCGGGCCCATCTGCGCATAGAGCTCATCGGAGCGGGCGCCGTCGACGAGCGTCGTCGCGCCGCGCTCGACGCCGGTGCGAATGACGAATACGTCGTCCTCGTAGGCGAGGACGTCCACGAGTGCGTTGCCGATGGCAACGATGTCGAATCGGCTCACGACGATTTCCCGAGCGTCACCGTCACCGGCGCGTGCTCCTCGACCGGACGGAGGCGGCGCCCTTTGGTCGTCACGCGTCCGTAGAGCGTCGTGCGCTGCGCGAGCGTGCGGCCGATCGGCTCGACGATCGAGCGGAACTCGTGCTCGTCGAGCTCTTGACCGTGGCTCGCGCCCGCGGCGCGGGAGATGTTCTCGTCCATCAGCGTGCCGCCGAGGTCGTTCGCGCCGGCTTGCAACACCTGGCGAGAGCCCTCGACACCGCACTTCACCCACGAGACCTGCACGTTCGGGATCGTGTCGCGATATGCGATCCGGCCGACCGCGTGCATCAGTAGGACCTCACGGAACGTCGGGCCCCGGCGCGCCTTGCCCTGGATGAAGATCGGCGTCGCCATGTGGACGAACGGCAGCGGCACGAACTCCGTGAAGCCGCCCGTCTCCTTTTGAAGGTCGCGGGTGCGCACGAGATGGCGTGCGACGTGCACGGGCCGCTCGACGGTGCCGTGCATGATCGTGACGTTCGACTTCAGGCCGACCGAGTGGGCGGTGCGGTGCGCCTCCAGCCACTCGTCGGTGGTGACCTTGTCGGGGCAGATGATCGCCCGCACCTCGTCGTCGAGGATCTCGGCGGCCGTGCCGGGAAGTGTGGACAGTCCGGCGTCCTTCACGCGCAACAGGTACTCACGGAGCGGCATGCCGAGCCGGCGCGCGCCTTCGGTGACTTCCAGCGCCGTGAACCCGTGCACGTGGATCTGCGGCGCGACCTCTTTCACCGCCTGGGCGACATGCACGTAGTAGTCGCCGTCGAAGTCGGGATGGATCCCGCCCTGGAGGCACACCTCGGTCGCACCGCAGTCGACGGCTTCGACGACGCGGCGCTGCATCTCCTCGATCTCGATGAGATACGGGTTGCCACGCAGGTTGAGCGAGAGCGGGCCTTTCGAGAACGCGCAGAACTTGCACCGGAACGTGCACACGTTCGTGTAGTTGATGTTGCGGTTGCGGACGAACGTCACCTCGTCGCCGACGATCTCGCGACGCAGCTGGTCGGCGACCTCGGCAACCCGCAGCACTTCCGGGCCGCGCGCACCCAGCAGCGTGACGATCTCGTCGATGCCGACCTCCTCGCCCGCAAGCACCCCCGCCAGCACATCGTCGACCGCGCCTGCTGACCGTTTGGCTAGTTGATCGCGACCGTCCGCGTTGAACTGCCCAAACGCTCCGAGGATCGTGGGCGGGGAGAGGTCGTCGCGGCCGGGAGACCAGGCGGTGTCGCGCGCGAGGCCTTCGAGGTCTTGCGCGACGAGCACCGCGGTACGCACGTCGGGGTGCAGCCACTCGTCCGGACGCTGCACGAACTCCGGGTACACGGTGAGGCGCGGCGCGAGCGCGTAGCCCTCGGCCTCGGTCGCGTCCCGCAGCCGTTCGAGCGCGGGCCACGGCCGCTCGGGGTTCACGTGGTCGATCGTGAGCGGCGAGACACCGCCCCAGTCGTCGATGCCCGCCGCGAGCAACGGCGCGAGGTCATCGCTCAGGTTCGGCGGCGCCTGGAGGTGCACGTCGTCGGGAAGGATGATGCGCGCCACCGCGATCGACCACAGGAATTCGTCGGTCGGACACGGGGCGTCGCGGTGCATCGCGGTGCCGGGCTTCGGCAAGAAGTTCTGCACGATCACTTCTTGCACATGGCCGTGCTCGAGGTGGGCGTTCGCAATCGCGACGAGCGCGTCGATGCGTTCGGCGCGCGTCTCGCCGATGCCGACGAGGATGCCCGTCGTGAACGGAACGCGCGCTCGACCTGCGGCGTGCAACGTCGCGAGCCGGCGCTCCGGAGTCTTGTCGGGAGCGCCGTAGTGAGGACCGCCGGGCTCGCCCAGCCGGGCCGCCAGCGTCTCGATCATCATCCCTTGCGAGGGGCTCACGGCACGCAGGAGCCGGAGCTCGTCTTCGGTCAGCGCGCCCGCGTTGGCGTGCGGCAACAAGCCGGTCTCGTCGAGCACCCGCTTGGCGATCGCGGCGAGATACGCAACGGTCGACGCGTAGCCGTTCGCGTTCAGCCATTCCGCCGCTTGCGGATATCTCGCCTCGGGCGCCTCGCCGAGGGTGAACAGCGCCTCGAAGCACCCCAGGGCGGCGCCGCGCGATGCCAGGTCCAGCACTTGATCGGGCGTGAGATAGGGAGCGTCCAGCCGGGCCGGCGGCTTGGCGAACGTGCAGTACCCGCAGCGATCCCGGCACAGCATCGTGAGCGGGACGAAAACCTTGGGCGAGAACGTGATGCGCCGCCCGAACTGAGCGTCGCGCCGGGCCGAGGCGACCGGCATCAGCTCGTCGAGGGGGGAGTCGAGAAGCTCCCGGAACCCAGCAGCGGTGAGCATGGCGGCGACCCTAGTTCCGCCCCAGCGGCAATGCGGTCGTGCCCCCGAGCGGGGGGTCAGCGACCGCCGAGTGGTCGAAAGGGACGAGTCGCGCCCGCAGACTGTGCCGTTCGTCTCGTGGCGCATGTGTCTGTTGAGGTTGGCGCGCGCACCCCCGATGATGCCCAAATGCGGGGGACACCGGCGGTGCGGAAATACGTGGGCTTGATTCTCGGAGCCTTGGGCGGCGCCGCGATGGTGTTCGGTTCCGTCGGGACCTCGAGCGCCGCAGGCGGCAGCCCGTCCCGCCCGGTCGACCGGACGATCGACAAGTACGTGCTGTTCTCGCTGACCCACATGAAGCTGAAGTCGGGGCAGACGTCGGACCGGGGCGTGATCACCGGCGGCAGCGTCGGCGTCAACGAGACCGGCCTCGTCAACGGCGACCCTCGCCTGCAGATCTGCAGCAATGGCTACGCGACCCTCGACGACGACACCCAGGTTGTGTCCGACACGATGCGGCTCACTGATCTCTGCTCGGTCTACGACGTCTACAGCAACAGCGTCGTTGGCAACCCGCCGACCGTTCCCAGGAACTCGGGACCGACCTCGTTCACGGGCCCTATCATCGATCCCGCTGCCCTGCCGACGATCCCGTCGTTCAGTTGCGTGGGTGGGGCCGCCGTCGGCGTTCCGTCCGACACGTCCCTCGCCCTGGCGCCCGGCACCTACGGCGACGTCTGGGTCCACGATGACGCGACGTTGCAACTCGCGGCGGGCACTTACACCTTCTGCTCGCTGACGCTTGGCGACACGGCAACGGTCAACACGGCGGCCGCGACCGTCGTGCAAGTCGCGCACACGCTCGAATCGGCCAACAACGCGCACATCGGCGACTCGTGCAGCACGCAGTGGTGGGTGCGGGCCGACGGGCCGCTGAACTCGAACAACCAGTCGGTCACCTTCGGCCACTACTCGACCGTCTACGGGATGTTCTGGAACCTCAACGGTCAGACGAACCTCGGGCACGGCAACGAGCTGTACGGGCAGTTCCTCGGCGACGACACCGTCAGCGACTGGGACGACAACGTGCACGGCTGCGGCTCCACGTTCGCTGCCACGACGACGACCACTACTACGACGACGGTCGCGCCGACGACAACGACAACGGCCGCGCCGACGACGACTACCACGGTCGCGCCCACCACGACGACGACAACGGTCGCGCCCACGACGACGACCACCGTTGCGCCCGGCACGACCACCACGACGGCTGCGCCCGCGACGACCACCACAGTTGCTCCTACGACCACGACCACCGCGGCGCCGGGAACGACGACGACCACGACGGTCGCACCCGGCACGACCACCACGACGACCGTCCTTGCGGAATCGCCGACGACGGTGCCGGCGCAGCTGGCGACGACAACCACCGTCGAGGTGACACCCACGACGATCGTGGCGCCGACCACGACGGTCCAGGTCGAGGGTCAGGACGAATCTGCGAACGGCGGCCGCGGTCTGTTGCCCTTCACGGGCGCGGGCTCCGGAGCGCTCCTCGCCGGCGGTCTCGCACTGCTGTTGGTCGGCGGCGCACTCTGCACGTCCGCACGCCGGCGCCGCGCCTGAGCGTCAAGCTCAGATCGCGGTCTTGTGACGGGGCTCGTACAGCATCACGTCGACACCACCGGGGAGCACCATCGTCACGACGATGCCGAAGCCCTGACTCTCGGGCTTGCCCCGAAACTCAATGCCCTTGGCCGCGAGGTCGCGCATCGTCGCTTCGATGTCGTCACACATGAACGAGAGCTCGTGGGCGGGACGCTCCGCCGGGTGCACGCCCAGCTCGGCCGGCGGCAACGCAAAGATCAGCCAGCCGTCGTGCGCGTCGACGTAGGAGAGCCCGAACACGTCGCGCAGCGTTGCGCGCAGCTCCTCGGCCTTCTCCGTGTACAGCAGGCAGTGGACACCTGTGATCGCCACTCGGTTCTCCTTGTCAATCGCCGAGCGCGGCCCGGTCGCCGAGCCACAGCACGCGTTCCGCGCGTATGCGCGCACCGGGTAGATCTTCGCCGGCCTTGATGCGCCGCACCGCGTCTCGCTTGTCCTCCCCGGCGACCGTCACCAACGCAAGGTGCGACCGCTCGATAGCCGGAAAGGTGAAGGTAATGCGAGGAAGGGGATGCAACTCGTCTCCCGTTTCGATGACGAACCGCTCGCGTTCCTCCAACGCAGGCGAACCGGGAAACAGCGACGCAGTGTGCCCATCGGGACCGAGGCCGAGATGCACGATGTCGATCGGCGGTGCCGAACGGACGAGCTCGTCGTACTTGTCGGCACCGAGGCCGACCATCGAATGGATCGCGCGGGGCTGCACGAAGTCGAGCAGGACACGCCGCGCCATGCCTTCGTTCGAATCCTCCGACTCGACCGGAGCCTTGCGCTCGTCGCCGAAGAACACGTCGACCATCAGCCAGTCGACGGGCTCTTCGCGCAGCGCGACGTAGCACAGGCGCGCGGTCTCGCCGCCCGACAACGCGATCGAGCGGGGCGCGATCTCGGCCACAACGCGTGCGAACGCATGCGGCACGTCCTCGACGACGCGCACCTGACCGGGGAGGGCCATAGCCATAAATCTGCCCGAATCTCGGACGTCATGCGAAGCTGCGATCCGTGCAGGTCCTCGCCGTCGATCCGCTCGATGTCCGGGCGGCAATGTCGGCCGAGCGGGCCGCACTCCTGGACCTGGTCGACGGACTGGATCGGACCGAATGGGATCGGCCGACGCCGTGTCCGCCGTGGACCGTGCACGATCTGGTCGCGCACGTGCTCGCATCCGATCTCGGCCTCTTGTCGCGAGCGCGCGACTCCGAACAGCGAGGCTGGATCGACGCGACGGGCACCGAGCTGGCAGTGCTGCTAGCCGAGCGCAACCAGCAGTGGATCGACGCGTGCGCGCCGCTGAGCGGTCACGTGCTCTGCGATCTCCTCGAGGCGATCGGCGCCGAGGTCGATCGCTGGGCCGCGTCGGCGGATCTGCGGACGCTCGCCGAAGGCGTGGCGTGGGCCAACGTGGACCGGGCGCCGTTGTGGCTGTGCCTCGCCCGTGAGTACACCGAGCGATGGGTGCACCAACAACAGCTCCGCGAGGCGCTCGACCAGCCCGGCCTCGACGACGAGACATACGTTGGCCCCGTGCTCGACACGTTCAAGTGGGCGGTCCCCGTGGCTCTCGAGGGCACGACCGGCATGCTGCGCGTCGAGGTCACCGGCGCGGTCCGGCGCACATGGCTCGTCGACGCCGCGGGATTCCACGAGCGCGGCGACGCGAACACAACGACGTCGATCACCGCCGACGAATTCTGGCGACAGTGCACCGCTCCTCGAACCGGCACGGCCGCCGCCGGCTCCCTCCTCGATGCGTTCACGCGGACGCGCGCCATCATCGTCTGATGGACCGCAAGACCGTCGACGTCTACGAGCACAACGTCGAGGATTGGATCGAGCACCGGCGCCGTCCCCGACCGGCGGCCCTCGACGCCTTCGTGGCGCGTGTCCCGCCCGGCGTGCGCGCCGATGTCGGATGCGGGCCGGGCTGGCACAGCGGCGATCTCGGCGCGCCGGTTGTTGCGTTTGACGCCGCGGTCGCGATGGCGGCGCAAGTGCGGACGTTCTCACCGGATGCGTGGCCGCTCGTTGCGGATCTCGAACGGCTCCCGTTCCGCGCGTCGGCACTCACTGGTGCGTGGGCGCACAAGTCCTACATGCACATCGCAGCCGAGCGCCTGCCGATGGCCCTTGCCGAGTTGCACGCCGCGCTTGCACTCGGCGCCGCGCTCCACGTGCAAGTGACCTCCGACCGGCAACAGGAAAACGCCGACGATCGGTTCCCCGGCCGGCACTTCACCTGGTGGCCCCCGGACCGGCTGCACGACGTGATCGAAGGTGCCGGGTTCGTGATCGACGAATTCGTCGACGACGGTGAGGAGTGGATCGACGTCGAGGCCACGCGCGCCCGGATGCTGCCCGACACCGTCGGCTCCGCCATGCGCGTGTTGATCGTCGGCTTGAACCCGAGCCTGCTGTCAGCGGATACCGGCGTGGGCTTCGCCCGGCCCGGGAATCGCTTCTGGCCGGCGGCGCTTGCCTCGGGGCTCGTCACACGTTCGCACGACCCGTTTCACGCGTTGCGCGTCGACGGCGTCGGCATGACCAACCTCGTGCGTCGCGCGTCAAAGGGCGCGGACGAGTTGACCCGCGCCGAGTACGTCGACGGTGCCCAGCGACTCGAACGGCTCGTCGAATGGCTCCGGCCGCAGTCAGTGTGTTTCGTCGGCCTGACCGGCTACCGCGTCGCGATCGACAAGGGCGCCGTCGTCGGGTGGCAGGCCAACGGGTTCGCGGGCGCGCCGACCTACGTGATGCCGAACACCAGCGGTTTGAACGCGCACGCGAAGCCTGCGGACTTCGCCGAGCATCTGCGCGCCGCTATGACACCTCGCGCCTGACATCGAGGTTGCGGAAGATCGGCGCACCGTCGGTGAGTTTCGCCATCTGCTCGGAGATGCGCTGGACCTCCGGAAGCTCGTTGTTCTTCTGCGCGGCGTCGTACGACGGGAACTCGACGATGTCCACGTACGTATTCGGCTGATCGCGGTCGGCGGTCGAAGAGACGCGCGACGTCGTGCGCTTTCCCTGCGTGCTGTTGACGAACTCGTCGAGCATCTTGTCGACCTCGTCGATGCGCGACGTCTTGTACTCGATGATCTGGATGAACTTCGCCATGCAGGCCTCCCGGCGCTCTACTTGAGTTCGGCGGCCTTCTTCTCCAAGGTCGCGAGCGCATCGTTGAACGACTTGGCGAACGAGTCAACTCCTTCGCGCTCGAGGGTGGCGGTGACGTCGTCGAAATCGACCCCGGCTGCGGCAAGGTCTGCCATGACCTTCCGAGCACCTTCGACGTCTTCGAGAATCGAGTCGGGCCGCAGATTGCCCTCGCCGTTCGCGAGCGCGTCGATCGACGGCTGCGCGAGCGTGTTGACCGTATCTTTACCAATCAGGTTGTCGACATAGAGCGTCGGTGAGTACGCCGGGTTCTTCGTCGACGTCGACGCCCACAGCGGGCGTTGCTTGCGGGCACCGGCCGTCGCCATGCCGTCCCATCGCGTGCCGGCGAACCGTTCGAGGAACAATTGGTACGCGAGCTTCGCGTTCGCGACCGCCGCCTTGCCGCGCAAGGACGAGCCTTCCGGGAGCCGGCGATCGGTTTCGGTGTCGACCCGGCTCACGAAGAACGACGCAACCGACGCGAGGCGGCTGACGTCGTCATTACGCAGGAGGCGACGCTCGAAGGCCAACGCGAAGGCCTCGATCACTTCCTGGTACCGCTGCAGACTGAAGATCAGTGTGATATTCACGTTGACGCCGGCAGCAAGTGTCTCGGTGATCGCGGGAATGCCCGCTGCCGTCGCCGGGATCTTGATCATCACGTTGGGCCGCGCCAACCGCTGCCACAACTCGAGCGCCTGCGCGACCGTGCCCGTCGTGTCGTGCGCGAGGTTCGGCGATACTTCGACCGACACGAAGCCGTCGGCGCCATCGAGCTCGTCGTAGATCGGCCGCAACCGGTCGGCCGCATTCGCGATGTCGGTGAGCACGAGCTCCCAGTACGCGTCCTCGGTCGACTTTCCGCTGCCGATGAGCTCGCGCAGCTGGCCGTCGTAGTCGGAGCCGACGGCCATCGCCTTCTCGAAGATCGTCGGGTTCGACGTCACGCCGCGGATCCCATGCTCCCGCATCAGCACGTCGAGCCCGCCGGTGGCGAGCGCGCGGGTGAGGTTGTCGTTCCATGGGCTCTGACCGAACTCGATCAGTCGCGCGACAGCGCTGGGCATAGGGCGTCTCCTTACGCGGTCTCGCCGAGCAGCGCGAGCGCGCGCTCGACTGCGTGCTCGGGGGTGATCCCGAGCTCGCGCGATTACGACGTCGCCCGGTGCCGACGCGCCGAACCGGTCGATGCTGACGACGTCGTCGGCGTACCGTTCCCATCCGAACCGCACCCCCGCCTCGACCGCAAGCGTCGGCACGTCGGCCGGCAGCACATCCACGCGATACGCGACGGACTGGGCTTCGAACAGGTCCCACGACGGCATCGACACGACGCGAGCCGACACGCCGCGCGTTGCGAGCTGCGTCGCGGCCGTGACGCACACCGAGACTTCGGAGCCGGTGCCGATCAACACGACGTCGGGCCGCTCGCCTGCTTCGGGCACGAGGACGTACGCGCCCCTCGGCACGCCCGTCGCCGCCTTCTCGGCGGTGCCGTCGAGCACGGGAACCTTCTGGCGGGTGAGGAGCAGAGCAGTCGGACCATTGCCGTCGAGATGTACGCGCCACGCGGCCGCGACCTCGTTCGCGTCCGCGGGCCGGATCACGCGCAGGCCCGGCATCGCGCGGAGCGACGCGAGTTGTTCGACGGGTTGGTGCGTCGGGCCGTCCTCACCCACGCCGACCGAGTCGTGCGTCCACACGAAGCACACCTTCGCCTGCATGATCGACGCGAGGCGGACGGCCGGACGCATGTAGTCGCTGAACACGAAGAACGTGCCGACGCAAGGCACCAGCCCCGACACCGCCATGCCGTTCGCGGACGATCCCATGCCGTGCTCGCGAATGCCGTAGTGGATGAGACGGCCGGTGGGGTTGCCGGCCGTGAACGTGCCGAGGCTCTTCACGTTCATCCCGGTGTTGCCGGTGAGATCACCGGAACCGCTGAACAGGCCGGGCACCACATCCACGACCGCGCTCAACACTTCCTGAATCGCGGTGCGCGTCGGTACCGATTCGCCGGCTTGCCATGTCGGCAGCTTCTGCTCCCAGCCCGGCAACGCGCGGCCCGAGATGCACGCCTCGTACTCGTCGGTCTTCGGGACGCGCTTCCCACTCCTTGCGCGGCGCGGCACCGCGCCGTCCGGCTTCGCGGTAGAGGCGCACGACGTCGTCGGGCGCGTAGAAGTCCTCCGGTGGGAGGCCGAGAATCTCCTTCGTACGTGCGACCTCGTCGGCGCCGAGCGGGCTGCCGTGCGCCTTCTCGGAATCGGTGAAGTTCGGCGACGGGTAGCCGATGTGCGAACGCACGATGACGAGGCTGGGGCGCGTCGTCTCGGCCATTCCCGCGCGGAGCCCCGCTTCGAGGGCGTCGAGATCGTTGGCGGCTTCGCCCAGCTGCACGACGTGCCAGCCGTACGCCTCGAACCGCTCCGGCACGTTGTCGCTGTACGCGAGCTCGGTCGGCCCGTCGATCGTGATGTGGTTGTCGTCGTACACGAACACCATGCGGCCGAGCTCGTAGTGGCCGGCGAGCGACGCCGCCTCGTGACTGATGCCCTCCATGAGGTCACCGTCGCTGCAGATACCGAAGACGTAGTGGTCGCAGAGGTCCGCACCGAAGCGCGCCCGCAGGTGCTTCTCGTCGATCGCCATGCCGACCGAGTTCGCAAAGCCCTGCCCGAGCGGTCCGGTGGTGATCTCGACGCCCTTGGTGTGCCGGTACTCGGGGTGTCCCGGTGTGCGCGACCCGAACTGGCGGAACTGCTTGATGTCGTCGAGCTCGAGGCCGTAGCCGGTGAGGAACAGCATCGCGTAGAGCAGCATCGACGCGTGGCCCGCGGAGAGCACGAAGCGATCCCGGTCGGGCCAGTCGGGCGCGGACGCGTCGTACTTCATGATGCGCGTCCACAGCACGTGCGCAAGCGGGGCGAGCGCCATCGGCGTCCCCGGGTGACCGGAGTTGGCCTTCTGCACCGCGTCCATCGCCAGCCCGCGGATGACGTTGATGGCGCGCTGGTCGAGCTCGTCAGCCACTACGGCCCCTTTCTGACGCCCGGTCCTGTCCACCCTAGGTGGTACCCACTGCCTCTCCCGGCAACTTGCGTGGCGAACTCGGCTGCGGGCCGTATTCGCCACGCATGGTCGCTACCGCTCGAAGACGACCAGCGATGCGGTGAAGCCGTGCAGGAAGTTGCGGCCGCCGACCGGGCCGATCTCGCCCGCGCAGAACGCACCGGCGAGCGGCACCATGCCGAGGAGCTCCTCGATCGCGCCCGCGTCGTGGTTCGCGCCCGGGAAGAGGTGCGTGCCGCGGCCGTTGCACGTGAACAGCAGGGCGGCGTCGCCCTGGACGCCGTTGAGCAGTCGCGCGCAGGTCGTCGTCGGCGGCATCGGCATCGCGCACCTGGAACTGCACCGTTGTGCCGACGTCGACGCGTTCGCCGATCGCGAGGGCGCCGCTGCGCTGATCGGCGCCGAGCACGTTGCGCACGAGGAAGTCGCCGCGGTCGAAGTCGAGCTTGTGCTCGTCGACGACGAGCCCGACGTGCAAGCCCTGGCGCATGAGCTCCCGCTCGTCCTCACTTGCGGCTTGCACGAGGTCTTGAAGGCGCGCCATTGCGGGTTGTCCAGCCAGCTCGTAGACCAGGTTGCGGTCGGACCGGGTGACGGTGAACGGGTCGCCGACCGGGCGGCATCCCTGCGACACGACCGGACGTATGGGCACGTCGTCGGAGCACAGGAGCGCGACCGCACCCCCGCGTCACGACCTGATCGTCGAGCACGAGCCGGTTCGCTCCCGCCCGCATCCCCGCCGATGCCAGTCCGCCGACGATCGTCAGCTCGGGCACCTGCGTCGTTGCACAGCGCGAGGAAGTCGGCGACCGGGAACGAGAACGGGTCGGCCAGCATCAGCAGCGTGCCCGCGGGCGGGTACCGAGTCGGGCCAGCCGGTGATCACCATGCCCTCGTCGGTTTCGACCGGCCTCGAGCACCAGGCCGTCGACCCGGCCCGCGCCGAAGCTCGCGGCGAGCACCGAGAGGCCGGGACCCTCTTCGACTTCGACACCGCCACCGGCCACGCCGACGGCCGTGCCGCCGATCATCACCTCGGGTTCGAGCAGTTTGCGCAGTCCGCCGACGACGTCGTCGAACGCACCGACGTGATGGGGCGAAGCGAAGCAGACGAGCAGGTCGGGCCGCGTCGCCGTCGAACCGTTCCAGGATTTCGCCCGCAACCTCGCCAACCGCCTCAACGGGCGTCGGATGGAGCGAGAGCGCGGCCGCATAGCGGTTCACGAGGTCCATTCCTTGATGGCGTCGGCGTGCCGAGGGGCGGGGTTGAGGGTCAACTCGGGTTCGGCAGGGCAGTGAGTGGCACCGTCACCGACGAACCGCTCTCCAAGATCGTGCATCGCGCCTCGATCGTGCCGGGCTCGGGAAACTCCAGCTCGCCCTTGACGAGCCGGTACCCGAACTTGCCGGGCTCGACGAAGAACGATTGGCCGTTGCGTCCGACCTCGTCGCCGTCGTCGCGCACGAACAGGGTCTCGAGGGTGCCGTTGCCGTCGCTGTCGGCCGGCGCCCGGACGAGCACCACAAGATGGGGTGTGAGCTGCGCCGGATACGCCGGCACCGCCGTCGAGAAGAACACGCCCGTGATGTCGATCCGCGTCGACGGGCCCGCGACTTGCCGGAAGTCGATGTTCTCGACGAACAGCGCAGCAACAATCTCCATGGGCGATGCACCGTGACCACTCGCGCGACCGCCCGTCGGTGCCCGTCAGTCGACGAGGACGACCTCGACGGTGCGCGGTCCGTGCACGCCGAGCGTGAGGATCATCTCGAGATCGCCGGTGCGGCTGGGACCGGAGATCCACGTCAAGGCGCTCGGCAAATCCGCGGTCGGCGACGCGAGCGAACGCGTCGGCCAGCGTCGGCACCAGGCAGGCGACGCGCAGCACGCACACGTGGGCTGGCGGCACGAGGCTGGTGGCGCGGGGGTGAACCGGGCCCGGCGGCGAGGCGCGATCGCGGCGGGGTCGGCGACGGCGATGCGGGCGCCGGTGATGCCGACGTCGACGTCGGCGAGGCGCGCTGACCACGTCGTTGTCGTCGGGCATCAGGACGTCGCAGACCCGCGCGTCGCGGAGGCCGGGCACGAGGTCCGCTATCCCGACGATCTTCGTTGCACGCCGCGGTCGCGCCGGCGGCACGCGCTGCCGTTCGATCACGACCTCGCGCGCGGTGCCGGGCTCCATTCGGGCCGTGGACGACGCACGCGTTCGGCGTCGCAGCTCTTCGACGAATTGCTCGATCATCGGTGTTCGTGTCGCCCAGCGTGCACGGAACGGCTCGGGCGCGGGCATGCGGGAGGTCTCGCGTCGCGCGTCCACCGGCGGAGCACCCGCGTGGCCGGCGTGCGCCGCGCCGAGGCGCGGCGAGCGCGGCCGAGGCTCGGTAGCCGAGCGCGGCGACGCCCATGCCCGTGCCCACACCTGCCAGCCCAGACGCAGTTCGGCGAGCACCCGTGGTATCGGCCTTCGCGCGCGCAGGTGCACGATCATGTCGGCGAGCGGGATCTGGACCGGGCACGCGTCGTTGCACGCGCGACAGAGCGTGGAGCCGAACGGCAGGTCGGCCCCTTCGGTGCCCCCCGAGAGCAACGGCGTCAGCACCTTGCCCATCGGCCCGCTGAATACACCGCGTCGTACGCGTGCCCGCTGACGTGCCGGTAGACCGGACACACGTTCAGGCACGCACCGCATCGGATGCAGGCGAGCATGTCCTCGAACTGCGTGCCGAGCAGTGCCCGGCGCCGGTTGTCGAGGAACACGACGTGCAACTCGTCGGGCCCGTCGATCTCGCCGGCCCGCCGGGGACCGGTGAGCATCGTCACGTAGTTCGAGAGGCGCTGGCCGGTCGCGTGCGACGTCAAGAGCGGTAGCAGGAGCGCGAGGTCGGCGAGCCGGGGCACGACCTTCTCGACCGGCATCACCGCGACGTGGACGCGCGGCAACGTCGTGCAGTACCGGCCGTTGCCTTCGTTGGTGACAAGGACGAGCGTGCCCGTGTCCGCGGCCGCGAAGTTCACACCCGTGATGCCGAGGTCGGCGCGAGGAATTCGGTCGCGCAGCCGTTCGCGCGCCCACGCGGTGAGCGCTTCCCGGTCGACCGGCAGCTCGTGTCCGGCTTCTCGCGGCGAGCACGTCGCGGATCTGCGGCAGCGTCTTGTGGATCGCGGGCGTGATCATGTGCGACGGCCGCTCGCCCGCGAGCTGCACGATGTACTCGCCGAGGTCGGTCTCGACCGCACGCATCCCCGCGGCTTCCAGCGCGGTGCCGAGGTCGATCTCTTCGGTCGCCATCGACTTGCCCTTGACGACGGTGCGCGCATCGTGCGCACGCGCGATGTCGATGACGATGTTGCGGGCGTCGCCCGCAGTTTGCGGCGCGATGCACCTGCACGCCGTTTCCGGTGAGCGCGCGCTCGAGCCGGTCGAGCCAACCGTCGAGGTCGGCGAGCGTTTCCCGTCGGATCGCAGCCGCGCGTTCCTTCCACTCCGGGTGGGCGGTGGCAACCTCCTCCGCGGTGCGGAGCCGGCGATCGAGATTGCGCAGCGCATGCTGCAGCTGCGGGTCGGCAACCGCATGAGCACTGCGCTCGTGGAAATCGCGCCCCGGAGTCGTGACGCTGTGCCCAGTCACGTTGGGCTCGCGGGCAGGCCCGACGCGAGGAGGTCGGCGAGGTGCACCGGCTCCGGGCCCGGTGTACCCGTGCGCCTGCCCCGCCCGTCCAGATGCATCAGGCACGCGAGGTCGGTGCTCACGAGCCAGCGCGTCTCGGTCGTGCGGGCGTGGTCGAGCTTGGCGTCGGCGAGACGCGTCGACACCTCGGGATAGCCGAGCGAGAACACGCCGCCGAACCCACAGCACGTGTCGGCCTCGGTCATTTCGACGATGGTGGCACCCGCGCCTCGGAGCAGCGTGCGGGGCGCGCCGGCGACGCCGAGACCGCGCAACCCATGGCACGCGTCGTGCACGGTGACCGCCGCGTCGACCCGGGCGCCGATCTCGTCGACACCGAGAACGTCGACGAGGTACTCCGAGAGCTCAAAGGTGCGCGCCGCGAGCCGGTCGACCTCGTCCCGGCGTTTCGGTGACGAGCTCGGCGAAGTGATGGCGCACCATTGCCGCGCACGAACCGCTCGGCGCCACGACCGCGTCGTACGGCGCGAATACGTCGAGGTGGTGGTGCGCGAGGCGGGCGGCCGCGTCGGGCGCACCCGCGGTGTACGCCGGCTGGCCGCAGCACGTCTGCGCCTCGGGGAACTCGACGCGCACGCCAGCCGCTTCGAGCACGCGGACGGTCGCGGTGCCCGTATCGGGGAACAGCTGATCGGCGACGCACGTCACGAACAGCGCAACGGTCGGAACCGTCATACGCGCTCCCCGGCGACCCAGACCGCGCGTACCGCGAGCGTCTCCGGGTCGAGGGCGACGAGGTCGGCACGCGCACCCGGCGCCACCCGACCGCGTTCAGCGAGACCGAGGACGCGCGCCGGATTGCCGGTGACGTGGCGTACCGAACGACCGATGCCGAATCCGAGGGAGGCGACATTGTGGAGCGCGACGTCCATCGTCAGCGTCGATCCCGCGAGCGTTCCGTCTCCGAGACGCGCCATGTCGTCGCGCACGGCGTCGGTCACGACGACGGCATCGGGACGGGCGCCGAGCGCGAGCTTCACGACTGCCGGATGCACGTGCACGAAATCGGTGATCAGCGACGGAACGAGCCGCGGTTCGGTCAGGGCCGCGCCGGGAAGGCCGGGCGCGCGGTGGTGCAGCGGTCCCATGCCGTTGAAGCAGTGCGTCACGAGACGCGCGCCGGCGTCGGCCGCGGCGAGCGCGCCGTCGAAGTCCACGGTCGAGTGGCCGAGCGCCACGAGCACGCCGCGTTCGGCAAGGGCGCGTGTTGCTCGCAGATCGGGGTCGGCCTCGGGCGCGAGCGTGACGAGCCGCACGAGCCCGCCGTACGCGTCACAGACATGTTCCAGAAACGCGAGATCCGCCGGACGCAGGAGCGCAACGGGGTGGGCGCCGGGCGCGCGCCCGAGGAACGGACCCTCCAGGTGCACGCCGAGCACCGCGTCGGGCCGCGCGGTCTGCACCGCTGCCGCCCGGCCGAGCATCCCGTCGTACGCGTCGAGGCGCGCGGTGCAGAGCGTCAGCAGCAGGCCGGTCGTGCCGCGGGCGACGAGCGCGTCGACCGCGCGCACGACGGCCTCAACAGAGGCGGTCGCGAAGTCGACGTCACCCGTGCCGTTCACCTGGATGTCGACGAAGCCGGGTGCGACGAGCGCATCCTCGAGGTCGATCGCGCCGGGCGGTGCGGGGCCGGTGCCGGTTGCGATGACGCGGCCGCCGGCGATCGAGACCCACGCCGGACGGCCGGACACGCCTCCCTCGCCGTTGACGACGCGGGCGCACGCGAGCGTCAGTGCCGGGCGGGTTCCGCCCTTCTCTCCCGCCACATCGCGATGCGGAGCTTGCACAGACCGCGCAGCGTACGAGGTACACGGGAAAGGAACGAGCTCCGGGCCGGTCGCAGCTCGTGACACGTCACGGGGATCTCGCCGGTCCCGAGCCGGGCGTGCTCGACGCGCAAGATGAGCTCGGTGTCGAACAGGTCCTGGCCCGAGAAGCAGCGCTCGGCGAGCTCTTCGACGGCTGAGCGGCGCATCGCCTTCATGCCGTGCGTGTCCGAAACCTTCAGTCCGAACACCACCCGCAGGATCGTGCTGAACACCCACGTCGCGACCTTGCGCAACGGCACCCGCGTGTCGGTGGCGCCCACGGCGCGCTTGGACCCGACGACGATAGCGGGGCCGTCGGGCGCGAGCACCTTGGCAACAGCCGCGTCGAGGAAGTCCAGATCGAAGTAGTCGGCGTCGAAGTTGACGACCGCGTCGCCGCGCGCGGCGAGCAGGCCCGCGCGCAGTGCCCGGCCGTAGTTCGCCTCGGCGCGGTGTTCGACCCGCACCTCGGAGAGTTCCGCGGCGATTCCCGACGCGAGCGCCAGCGTGCCATCGGTCGAGCCGTTCTCGACGATGATCACCTCGAACGATTCGCCGCGCTCGCGCAACCCGGCGACAACTTCCTTCACGGAGGTCGCGAGGATCTCGGCCTCGTTGAAGGCCGGCATCACGACCGAAATGCGAGGGTCATTGCTCATGCGAGCCTGACGTCCGAGAAGGGCAGCTGCTTACCCGGATCGATGCGCGTGCACAGCGGTCCCTGGCGGACGAGCACCATCTCGCCGTGCGCGTCGAAGGTGCCGTCGGCATCGACGGCCCGCTCCTCGCCATCCACCAGCACGCGCACCGGCGTGCCCGCGGCGGTCGTGCGCCAGGTGTCGTAGGTGGCCAATGCGAGGCGGCACAGGCGGTCGACGGCGTTGGCGTCCTCGCGGACCGCGCCGGCCGCGTCGAGGCCCGGCGAACCGTCGGCGAGCTGGATCACCGGCGTGTAGACGACGAATCGGGGCCCGTACACGACCTTTTCATCGGCACGAGCGGCCCCCCAGACGAAGAGAACGACGAACGCGTGCTGCATCGCCGTCTCCGGGTCGGGGCCGGCGACGCGGCCGGTGCCGTCACGTACGGTGGCGACCGGCCGGACCTGCTGCAGCAGCCGGAGCGCGGCGAGCCCGGCCTCGGCCTCCGCGCGCGCCGCGTGCGCCCAGGGCGCGACCTCTGCCGCGAGCGGGTCCTCATCCGCGGTCAGCGGGAACACTTCTGCGAGCGTGCGTGCCGCGCGCAGCTCGGTGGCGAGCGCGCCAACCGCCGCCGGCCAGCCCGGCCCGTCGATCTCGTCCTCGAGCGCGTCGACCTGTTGCGCGAGATCGAGCGTGTCAGGACGTGCGACGGGACTGTCGGCACACGCGCGCGCGAGCACCGCGAACGACTGCGCGCGCTCGCCGCCGACATCGGTGATCGCGCGCGCCCACGACGCGTCGGCCTCGTAGCCGTCGGGGTCGCGCAGGAAGTCCATCGCGGTCGCGAGTGCGACCTGTGAAGCGCGCGGCTGGATCATCGGATTGCACAGCACACCGGACACAACGTCGACGAGATCCGGATCGCGGCCACGGTACGGTCCGAGGTGGAGACAGTTGGTCATCGAGCGCGTCGTTGACCGGATAGTTGTCCCACACGAGCACGCGGCGGCCGTTGACGGCCTTGGTCCATCCCCGCGCATCGTCGGCATCGATCTCCGGCGAGCACACCGTGGGCCCGGTCCACATCAGGTCGATGTCGCCCGGCAGCGCGGCGCTCAGCTCTGCGAGATACGGCGAGGGCCGCGTCCCGACGTACTCGGTCGGGCACACCGAGACCGCAGAGGGTTCCAACGCCTCGTGGAGCCATGACGCGAGGGCGCCCTGGCGGGGCGCGATCCCGGGCTGCATCGGAATGTCGTCAACGAGGAGCAGGAACCACGTCACGCCCTTTTCGCGCATCGGCTCGAGCTTGGCGAGCAGCGTGGCCCGGTCGTCCTCGGACTCATACGTGATGTCGAGGCCCGGCGAGATCGCGAAGCCGAATCGCACACCGAGCCCAGTCGCGTGCGCGGCGAGCTTCCCGAAACCGGAGAGCTCGTCCGCGTCGTACGGCGTGCGCCATTCGGCGCGGTGCTTGGCGTCGTCCTTTGGCGCGTAGACGTATGCGTTCATGCCGCGCGGTGCAAGGAAGGAGATCACGTCGAGGCGCGCTTCGTGTGTCCAGGGCGTCCCGTAGAAGCCCTCGACGACGCCCCGCACAGTGAAGGATCGCGGCACGGGCACCACAGTATCCGTGGGGCCTACGCTCCCCGCTGTGAACGAACCGCTGGATGTCCTCGCCGTGCATGCATTGAACGGTCCCGACCGGCTCGCGGTCGTCGTCGACGAGAGCGTTGGTGGCACGCCGTCGAACACGACGTTTCGGGAACTCAACGAGCAGGTGAACCAGCTCGCGCACGGTCTGCTCGCCTCGGGTGCCCGTCCCGACGAGCGGCTCGTGTGGTGCGGCCCGAACTCGCTCGAAGTACTGACGACGATTCACGCGGCCCGCAAGTGCAACTTCGTTGCGGTGCCCCTGTCGTATCGCTTCGCCGCCGAAGAGATGCAATACGTCATCGACAACTCGGACGCGACGGTTGTGATCGTCGACGCCGAGGAGGCACCGATGATCGCGTCGGTGCGCGAGCAACTGCCCAAGGTGCGGGTCGTGGTCGTGTTCGGCGGGCCGGTCCCACCCGGTTCGGGGTTCGTGCATTGGGACCAAGTGTGCGCGGGGCAGCCGGTGTCCGAGCCTGCGGTCCCCGTGAGCAGCGAGGCCGGCGCCGCGATGATCTACACATCGGGAACGACCGGGAAGCCGAAGGGCGCGCTGCGAACCACGACCGATCGCAACCTCGTGTTCACGTTGCTCGCCGAGCTGAACCTGTTGCACGAGAACTCCGTGCACCTCACCACCGGCCCGCTGTATCACTCGGGGCCGCTCGCGTTCGCGTCGTTGTCGCACACGGTCGGCGCGCCGGTCGTCGTACTCCGCAAGTTCGATGCTGCGCGCTGGCTCGAGCTCGTGAAGGAGCATCGCGTCACGAACTCGTTCTCCGCGCCGACGCAGTTGAAGCGCATCGTGTCACTGCCCGACGACGTCCTGGCCAAGGCCGACCTGACGTCGATGGTCTGCCTGATTGCGAACGCGGCGCCGGTGCCGTACGCGTTGAAGGTCGAGATCTTCGAGAAGTTGGGGGACTGGTTCCTCTACGAGGTGTACGGCTCCACGGAACTCGGCGTCGACACCGTGATGAAGCCCGCCGACCAAATGCGCAAGCCCGGTTCGTGCGGCAAGACCTACGGCGGCATCGAGATCCGCATCGTGAAGGAGGACGGAACGTTCGCGGCCCCTGGTGAGCCGGGCGAGCTGTTCATCCGCACGACGCTGGCGATGGACGGCTATCACCGCACCGAGGAGAAGCTCACCGAGCTCGACAGCGACGAATGGAAGTCGGTCGGTGATGTCGCGTACGTCGACGAGGACAACTTCGTGTACATCTGCGACCGCAAGCGCGACATGATCATCTCGGGCGGCGTAAACATCTATCCCGCCGAGATCGAAGCCGTGCTGTACGCCCATCCGCAGGTGCTCGACGCCGCAGTGTTCGGTATCCCCGACGAGGAGTGGGGGGAGCGCGTGCACGCGATCGTGCAGCCGAAGCCGCGGGAGAACATCGATCTCGACGAGCTGCGCGCCTTTGCCGAACCCCGCCTCGCGCGTTACAAGCATCCGCGCGCCTACGAGGTGCGTGACGAGCTGCCGCGCACCGACTCCGGCAAGCTGCTGAAGCGGGTACTGCGCGACGAGTACTGGCAAGGTCGGTCGTCGGCAGTATGAGCGAAGTTCCGGAACGGCTGTCGTTCGTGACGTTGGGCGCACGCGACTTCGCTCGTCAGCGTGCGTTCTACCTCGGGCTCGGATGGACGCCGCGCGTCGATCTCGACGACTTCGTCGCGTTCCTCGTCGGCGGCGTCCTGCTCGCGATCTATCCGCTGGAAAAGCTGACCCCGGAGGCCGCACCCGGCTTACGAGCCGATGGCGAGTGGTCAGGCGTCGCGCTCGGGTGCAACGTGGCCACCCGCGAAGAAGTCGACGGCGCGTGGGCCGCGTGGGTTGCGGCCGGCGCGACGGCTCTCACCGAGCCGGTCGACCGCGAATACGGGCCGCGCACCGGCTACGTGGCCGATCCCGAGGGCAATCGCTGGGAGATCGCGTGGGCCGGCGGCGTCGAGTTCGACGACCGGGGCGCGGTCACCAAATTCGGTGATTGACCGCCGCTAGCCTCGTCGGGCTTGTCGACCCTTTCCGAAGCCGCGTCCAAGGAGTTGCTCGCTCGCTTCGGCGTGCCCGTGCTGCCGGAGCGAACCGCGGCGACCGCCGACGCGGCGGTCGGTGCAGCGGAAACAATCGGTTACCCGGTCGTGGTGAAGCTCTGCGGCGACGCCATCGCGCACAAGACCGAGCGAGGGCTGGTGCGGCTGGGGCTACGCGACGCGGAAGGCGTGCGGGAAGCCGCGGCCGAACTGCTCGGTGCCGCGCGCCCGAAGACGGCGCGGTCGAGGTGCTCGTTGCGCCGATGGTGCGGGGCGCGCGCGAGTTCATTGCGGGCCTCGTGCGCGACCCGCAGTTCGGTCCGTCGGTGATGCTCGGGGTCGGTGGGGTGTTGGCCGAGGCCGTTCAAGACGTCGCGTTCCGGCTCGTGCCGCTCACCGAACGCGACGCCGACGAGCTCATCGACGATCTCGCCACCCAGAAGCTGCTCGGCGCGTGCCGCGGTGAGCCACCGGTCGACCGGGTGGCGTTGCGCGCGGTGGCACTCGGGTTGTCGCGCCTCGCCGAGGAGCGGCCGGACATCAGCTCGGTCGACGTGAACCCGCTGATCGTCGTCGACGGTGTTCCAGTCGCGGTGGACGCGTTGGTGGAACTCGACGAACACCGGCCGGCGGTCGTCCCGGCCCGACCCCGACCATCGGACAACTTGTTTCGCGCGTTGTTCGAGCCGCGCGGCGTCATCGTCGCGGGCGCGTCGACGCATCCCGGCAAGTTCGGCTTCGTCGCCCTGCACAACATCCTGGCCGCCGGCTACCGCGGCGAGGTCGCGGCAACGAACCTCGAGGGCACGTCGGTGCTGGGCGTCAACACCGTGCGCACCGCCGAGGACCTCCCCGACGGGCCGTGGGATCTGGTGTTCGTCTGTACGCCCGCGTCGGCAAACGTCGAACTGTTGCGCGCCTGCGCGAAGCGCGGTGTGCGCGCCGCCTTCCTCACCAGCGCGGGCTACGGCGAGGCCGGTGACGCTGGACGACAGGCGGAACAGGAGCTCGTGAGTCTGGCCGCCGAGCTCGGCATCTTGCTCGCGGGCCCGAACGGTCAAGGCGTCGTGTCGACGCCGGCGCGCTTGTGCGCGCAGATCGTTGCGCCGTATCCGCCGCCCGGCCGCATCGCGATCGCGAGCCAGTCGGGCAACTTCGTATCGTCGTTTCAGAACTGGGCCGTGCAAACCGGCGTCGGCGTGAGCCGCGCGGTGAGCGCCGGCAACGCGGCCGCGGTCGGTGTCGCGGACTACCTCGACTGGTACGCCGACGACGACGCATCCGCGGTCAGCCTCGCCTACGTCGAGGGCGTGGCCGACGGACGCGCGCTCTTCGAGCGGCTCGCCGACGTCGCGCGCCGCAAGCCGGTCGTACTGGTGAAAGGTGGCACGACGGCCGGGGGCCAGCGCGCGGCGGCCAGCCACACGGGCAGCCTCGCCTCCGACGAGCGCGTCTTCGACGGCATGTGTCGTCAGGCCGGCATCACGCGCGCCGCGACCGTCGAGGAAGGCTTCGAGGCGGCGGCGACCTTCGCGACCCAGCCCCTCCCAAAGGGCCCGCGCACCGCCATCATCACAACCGCGGGCGGCTGGGGAGTGGTCACCGCCGACGCGATCGCGCGTTCGGGCATGCTCGAGCTGGTCGCGCTCCCCGCCGATCTGCGGGCCGAGATCGACACGCGCCTGCCGCCGCGCTGGAGCCGCAACAACCCGATCGATTTCGCGGGCGGCGAGACCCGAGACACGATCCCCGAGGTGATGGAGATCGTCGCGCGCCATCCCGACGTCGACGCGATCGTGTACCTCGGGCTCGGCATCCAATCGAACCAGGCCCGCCTCATGCGCGAGGGACCCTTCTATCCGGACAACGGTCTCGAGCGGATCGTCGCCTACCACGAACGGCAGGACGCGCGCTTCGCGCAAGCAGCCGCGGACATCTCCGACGCGACCGGCAAGCCGATCCTGACCGCAAGCGAGCTCGCGATCGCATCGCCCGATAATGCCGGCCCCGCGACCGTCCGCGCGACCGGCCGGCTCTGCTACGCGAGCGCGAACCGCGCGGTCACCGCGCTCGCACACCTGTGGCGTGACGCGCGCTTCCGTCAGACGAGGGGACTCCTCTGACGTTGAACCGCCGTGGCCGCACCGTGCTGCGGCTCATGGCTCTGTTGTGTGCAGCCGGCGCAATCGCGCTGGTGCTGTTCGCGCGCCCATCGGACGAACGCGCCTCGGCGACGGCGGCAGAAGCACCAGTTCGCACGCCACTGATGTCGCCGCGGCGCGCACGCCCGCTGTTCGTCGCGGCGCTCGGCCGGGCGCGCTTGCAGAAGGAGCTCACGGAGATCGCCGCGCCGTACGACGCCTGCGTCGCGGTTGACGACGAGAGCGGTCCCCTCGCTCGCGTCGACGCCGATGTGCCGCTCGTTCCCGCATCGAACGACAAGTTGCTCACCGCGGCGGCCGCCCTCGAGGTATTGGGTCCGGATCACCGTTTCACGACGCGCGCGTTGATCGACGGCGCCGGACACCTCGTGCTCGTCGGGGGTGGTGACCCGATGCTGACGAGCGACCCTGCGCAACCCGCGCCGGCGACACAGCTCGACGAGCTGGCGCGGGCCGTCGTGGCGAGCGGTCGACCGATCACCGGATCCCTGCTCGTCGACGACTCGCGATTCGACGCGGCACGGGTTGTTCCCGACTGGAAGCTGAACTACGTGACCGAGGGCGATGTCGGCCCGCTGGGCGCGCTCACGGTCGACGGCGGGTTCGTCAATCCCGTCAGCCACACTCCGGCGACCGATCCGGCACTGCTTGCCGGTACCCGGTTCCAGGAGCTGCTGCGGGCCAAGGGGATGACGATCGGCGGCACGCCGAGCCACACCGTCGCACCGGCCGACGCCCAGGAGATCGCGCACGTGGACTCGGCCCCGCTGTCGGCGATCGTCGAGCAGATGCTCACCACGAGCAACAACTACACGGCCGAGCTCGTCACGCGTGAGCTCGGCGTCGCGACATCGAAGACCGGCACGACTGCGGCGGGAACGCGCGCAATCGTCGACACGCTCGCGTCGCTCGGCGTGCCGACGACCGGCATGACATTGCACGACGGATCCGGCCTCGCACCCGACAACCGCGTCACCTGCGACGCGTTGCTGCGCGTGCTCACGTTGACAAGCCGTGCGAAGTTCGTAGCGATCGATCGTGGTCTTCCGATCGCGGGCCGCACCGGCACGCTCGCATTCCGATTCCTCGGAGATCCCCTGACCGGCAAGCTGCGCGCCAAAACCGGGTCGATCAACGGCGTTGTCAGCCTGTCCGGCACCATCGACGCGGGCCCGCGCCCGCGGTTCGCGTTCATTGCGAACGGCGGCTTCTCGACCGCGGGTGGGGGCCAACTGCAGGACGAGGTGGCGCACGCCGTCGGGCGATATCCAGATTCCAGCAATACCGAAGGGCTCGTGCCGGCGCCGTGAAGTGGCCCGTGCCCAGGTGCGTGCGCCGGAGATGCCCGGATGCGCACGCCTTGCACCGGGGTAGGACGCACGGCGAGACTCCTCCGCCGGTTCCCGAAGGGGTGGGTGTTGGCCGACAATCCGCAGGAGACGATCCGCGAGCTCCGAGAGCTCGTCGTCGAGTACGCGAAACAGGAGACCGTCGAGCCCCTGAAGGGGCTGCGGAACTACGCCCTGTTCGGGATCGCAGGCGCATTCATGCTGGGACTCGGTGTCGTCTTCCTCGCCATCGGCGCGCTGCGCGCGCTGCAAACCGAGACCGGCACCACCTTCACCGGCAACTGGTCGTGGGTTCCCTACCTCATTGTCATCGTCGGCTCGGTCCTGATTGCGGGCCTGGCCTGGGCGGCACGAGGCAAGCGCAAGGCGAGCGGCAGGAGAGAGAAATGAGCAAGAACTCGAAGGCGCTCGAGAAGCCACGCGAGAAGATCACGCGCGACGACATCGAAGCGAAGCTGCGCGAGCTGCGCGGCGACGTCGATGAACGCGTCGACGAGGTGAAGGTGCCTGCGATCGCGATCGCCGTCGGCGCCGCGGTCTTCACGATCGTCGCCGCGTATTGGTTCGGGAAGCGCAGGGGAAAGAAGCGCCAGATGGTCCTCGAGATCAGACGCATCTGAGAGCTGAGACATCATGTTGGAAGCCTTGATGCGCCGACTCACTCGCACCGGCCTCCGCCGTGGGATGTCGGGCGGCTCACGCGGGTGGCTGATTCTCGGCATCGTCGCCAGCGGTTTCCGCATCCTGCGCCGGCTCGCAGAGAACGACGAAGCCGTGATGTATCGCACCGCGATCAAGCCCGGCGACAGCTTCGAGATCATCACCCGCCCGCCGCCGGGGAAGTAGCGGCGCCGGTACTCTGGGAGCGCCCATGAAAGTGCTCCTGCGCAACCCCAAGCGAGAGCTCGACGTGCCGGCACCCAAGAACGTCGGTCAGCTGCTTCGTGATCTGGACGTCGTCGCCGAGTCTGTCCTTGTCATCCGCAACGACACGCTCGCAACGCACGACGAGCGTCTCTCCGAAGACGACGTCATCGAGATCCGCCCCGTGGTCTCCGGAGGGCACGCGTGAAGTGTCGCCGGTGCCGAGAGCCGGCGGTCATCGAGCTCCGACGCCACAATGCGGGCTTCTGCCGCGACTGCTTCTTTCATCATTGCGGCGAACAGGTGCGGCGCGCGATCGACGAGTTCGACATGGTCCAGATCGGCGAACGCGTGCTCGTTGCGGTGTCGGGTGGCAAGGACTCGCTCGGCTTGTGGCACCTGCTGCGCACGCTCGGCTACGAGGCCGACGGCTTGTACGTCGGCCTCGGCATCGGCGAGTACTCCGAGACCTCGGGAGAACATGCCCGTGCGTTCGCGCAACTGCACGGCTGGAAGCTGCTCGAGGTCGACCTGCCCGACACGTACGGCTTCGACGTTCCCGATGGGTCGCGTGCCGCCAAACGCACGCCCTGCTCGGCGTGCGGCCTCTCGAAGCGTCACCTCTTCAACCAAGCTGCGATCGAGCATGGCTATGACGTGCTCGCGACCGGCCACAACCTCGACGACGAAGCGGCCGTGCTCTTCGGCAACGTCCTGCGATGGGAGACGAGCTATCTCGGTCGTCAGCACCCGGTGCTCCCGGCCGCGCCCGGGTTCGCCCGCAAGGTGAAGCCATTGGTCCGGCTGGGCGAGCGCGAGATGGCGGCGTACTGCGTGTTGCACGGCATCGACTACATCGTCGAGGAGTGCCCGATGGCGGCCGGCAACCGGCACCTCGGCTACAAGGAGGCGCTCAACGCGATCGAGGAGCGCTCACCGGGATCGAAGGCCGCGTTCGTCGCGGGGTTCTTCGATCGGGCCCACGCCCGGTTCGCACCCGACGCCGTCGAAGAACGGGAAGACCTCTCGCCGTGCGTCGCGTGCGGTGCACCGACACCCGGCGATGTGTGCGCGTTCTGCCGGCTCCGCGCCCGCGCCGTGGGGGAGCCGATCCCGGTCCAGGCCACGCCGTGAGCGGCACGTTCGGGGCGGGCGACCGCGTGCTGCTGGTCGACAACCGCAAGCGCCGTCATCTGATCACGCTCGCCGACGGCGGCGAGTTCCACACGCACGCCGGGATCGTCCGCCACGACGACCTCATCGGGAAGCCCGAAGGCCTGACCGTGCGCACGACCCGGGGCGCCCGTCTCACCGCAGTGCGGCCGACGCTCGCCGAGTACGTGCTGGAGATGCCGCGCGGTGCGCAGGTCATCTATCCGAAAGACATCGGGCCGATCCTCATCCTCGCCGACGTGTTCCCCGGCGTGCGCATCCTCGAGTCGGGAGTGGGTTCGGGCGTGCTCACGACCGCTCTGCTGCGCGCGATCGGTCCGACGGGAAGCGTGACGGGCTACGAGATCCGCGACGACTTCGCCCAACGCGCGCTCAAGAACGTCCATGGCTTCCTCGGTGAAGGCGTGCCGCTCGAGGTGCAGGTGCGCGATGTCTACGAAGGCATCGACGCGCGTGATCTCGATCGCGTGATCCTCGACCTCCCCGAACCGTGGCGAGTCGTGAAGCACGCCACCGAAGCGATGCGGCCGGGCGGGATCCTCTGCGCGTATCTGCCGACGATCCTGCAGGTGGGCCGCTTACGCGAAGAGATCTCGGCGGCACCGTTCGGGATGGTGGAAACACTCGAGGTGCTGCAACGAGGTTGGCACGTCGAGGGCCAGTCGATCCGTCCCGACCATCGCATGGTCGCCCACACCGGATTCCTCACGGTGGCACGGTTGCTCACACCCGAATGAACCTGCTCGACCTCGCGATACTCGTGCTGGTGTTGGGCGCCGCGTTCGGCGGATGGCGCCTCGGATTCATCGCCCGCGCGTTCGCCTGGGTCGGGGTCGCGCTCGCACTCATTGTCGGCGTGCGGTTCCTGCCGCGCATCGTCACCGCCTTCGGGGGCACTACCGCAGACGACCGCGTCACCGTCGCGCTGCTGTTTCTCGTGCTGGTCGCGACGATCGGCCAGGCGGTCGGACTGGGGATCGGATTGCTCGTGCACCGCGTGGTGCCGATGCGCAACCCGATGCCGGTGTGGGACCGGCTCGCGGGCGCGGCCGTCGGTGTGCTCGGCGTGTTGGTGCTCGTCTGGATGGTGATCCCGTCGCTCGCGACGGCGAAGGGTTGGCCGGCGCGGATGGCGCGGGACTCGTTCGTCGTCGACACCATCGAACGATGGGGGCCCCAGCAGCCGTCGCGCTTCGCGGCGTGGGGCCGTTCGATCTCGGACGTGCCGTATCCCTCGGCGTTGGGACAGCTCGACGACCCGCCGAATCCGGGCCGGCCTCCGGTCGTGACGATGCCTCGGGAACTCGATGCGCGTGCACGCGCGTCAGTTGTGAAGGTGAGCGGGCATGCGTGCCGCCAGATCCAGGAGGGCAGCGGGTGGGTCGTGTCACCGGGCGTCGTCCTGACCAATGCCCACGTCGTCGCCGGTGAGGACGCGACGACGATCGACGAGCCGGGGGGCGACACCTTGCCGGCGACTGTCGTCCTGTTCGACCCGGTGCGCGACCTGGCGGTGTTGTCGGTGCCGGAACTGCACGCGCCGCCGTTGCCGTTGGCCGCGGGGTTCAAGGGCGACCTCGGCGCCGTGTACGGATATCCGGGTGGCGGCCGGCTCAGCGCGTCACCGGCCAAGGTCGGCGAAGAGATCCTGGCGGTGGGGACCGACATCTACCGCACCGGCTCGAGCCGCCGGCACGTCTACGTGCTCGCCGCGGCACTCGCACCCGGTGACTCCGGCGGGCCGTTCGTCGACACGCGGGGCGACGTCATCGGTGTCGCGTTCGCGATCGATCCCGGCCGCACGGCGACGGGGTACGCGCTCACCGATGCCGAAGTGCGTCCCGTGCTCGCGGAGGCGCAGGGTCGCCAGGCCGCGGTCGACACCGGACGATGCCTCGTTGAGTGAGCTTCGGATGCGAGGCCGAACGCGCAGCGAGACCCCGAAGGGCCTCGCACACAGTGAGATCTCGGTTGGGCTACTCGGCCTCGATGAAGATGCACTCGCCGGGGCACTCCTCGGCGGACTCCACCACGGCGTCGAGCATGCCGTCGGGGATATTGGCAAGTCCCTCGGCCCCGCCCGGGTCCGAGAACACCTTGTCGTTTTCCTTGACGTAGGCGAGGCCGTCGTCCAGCAGCGTGAAGACGGAGGGCGCGATCTCCTCGCACAGGCCGTCGCCGGTGCAGAGATCCTGGTCGATCCAGACCTTCATGCGGTGTCCTCACCTTTCCGTGCCGGAAGTCGAGAAGAACAGTGAAGAACTGTGTCGGCGGGCCTTCCCGCCAGCTTCAGAATTTATCACATAGACGAGTGAGAAATCCAGCGGTGCGGGGAACTCTCGCAACGTATCGGATGCGCGCAGCTGGGCCTGAACGCAGGACTAGGGTCGCCATCGACCGAGGAGGTGGTCGCTCATGGCTTCCGAGCACGAGCGACGGCTGACCGAGTACGAGGCTCAGGTCGACCAGCTCCAAGAGATGATCAAGGGGCTCGAGGAAGAGGTAGTTGTCCTCCGGCGCCGGCTGCAAGACGCGCCGAAGCGCGTCCGCACACTCGAGGAGCGCCTGCTCGAGACCAAGGGCCAACTGGCCCAAGCTGTCTCGCAGAACGAGAAGCTTTCAGCAACGCTGCGCGAAGCGCGCGAGCACATCGCAGCGCTGCGCGAAGAAGTCGAGAAGCTGACGATGCCGCCGTCGGCATACGGCACGTATCTCGGCACGAACGACGACGGCACCGTCGACATCTTCACCGCCGGCCGCAAGATGCGCGTCGCGCTCCATCCCGAGATCGAGATCGGCGAGCTGAAGCGCGGTCAGGAAGTCGTGCTCAACGAGTCGTTGAACGTCGTGTTGGCGCGCAGTGCAGATCTCGCAGGTGAGGTCGTCACATTCAAAGAACTGCTCGAAGACCGCACGCGCGCGATGGTCATCGGCCGCGCCGACGAAGAGCGCGTCTGCGAGCTGGCCGAGGAACTGCTCGGCGAAAAGCTGCGCGCGGGTGACCATCTGTTGATGGAAGGCCGGTCGGGACTGTTGCTCGAGAAGCTGCCGCGTCCCGAGGTCGAAGAGCTCGTCCTCGAAGAGGTCCCTGATATCACCTACGACGACGTCGGCGGTCTCGACGAGCAGATCGAGATGATCAAGGACGCGGTCGAGCTGCCGTACCTGTACGGCGACCTGTTCAAGGAACACGAACTCCAGCCCCCCAAGGGAATCCTGCTGTACGGGCCCCCGGGCTGCGGCAAGACGCTGATTGCCAAGGCAGTCGCCAACTCACTCGCCAAGCGCGTCGCCGAGAAGACCGGGAACAAGTTCGCGAAGTCCTACTTCCTCAACATCAAGGGTCCCGAGCTGCTCAACAAGTACGTCGGCGAGACCGAGCGCCAGATCCGGCTGATCTTCCAGCGGGCACGCGAGAAGAGCGAAGAGGGCAACCCCGTCATCGTGTTCTTCGACGAGATGGACTCGTTGTTCCGTACGCGTGGCACCGGTATTTCGTCGGACATCGAGTCGACGATCGTGCCCCAGCTGCTCGCGGAAATCGACGGTGTCGAGGCGTTGAAGAACGTGATCGTGATCGGCGCATCGAACCGTGAGGACCTCATCGACCCCGCGATCCTGCGCCCCGGCCGTCTCGATGTGAAGATCAAGATCGAGCGCCCCGACGAGGAGAGCGCCAAGCAGATCTTCTCGCAGTACCTCACGACGTCGTTGCCGATCGCCGGCAGCGAGCTCAAGGCCGCAGGCGGCGACGGCGAGAAGGCCGTCCAGCGGATGATCGGCAAGGGCGTCGACGACATGTACGCGACAGGCGACGAAAACAAGTTCCTCGAAGTCACGTACCAGAACGGCGACAAGGAGACCTTGTACTTCAAGGACTTCTCGTCCGGCGCGATGATCGAGAACATCGTGCGACGCGCGAAGAAGCTGTCGATCAAGCGCACGATCGCCGGCGGCGACCGTGGCATCTGCACCGACGACCTGCTCGACTCGATCAAGCAGGAGTTCCGCGAGCACGAGGACCTGCCGAACACCACGAACCCCGACGACTGGGCGAAGATCTCCGGCAAGAAGGGTGAGCGGATCGTCTACGTCCGCACGATCGTCAACGAGGGCGACAAGGACAAGGGCGGCCGGCAGATTGAGCGTGTCACCACCGGCCAGTACTTGTAGGACTTGGCGCGGGAAGCGTTTGGACGGCGCCGGTAGGATGACCGCGTGACCGTCCCGAAGATCGTCGGCATCGAGACGGAATACGGCGTCGCGTTGCGGGGCACGCCCGATCCCAACCCGGTCGTGGCGTCGTCGCTGTTGATCAACGGTTACGTCGAGCAGCGGCGCGTCGGCTGGGACTTCGAGGACGAGACACCGGGCCGTGACGCGCGCGGGTTCGCGCGCGATGGCGCGCAGCCGCCGGAGGTCGAGACTCATCTCGTGAACGCGGTGCTCACCAATGGTGCGCGCTACTACGTCGACCACGCGCACCCGGAGTACTCGACGCCTGAGTGCGCGACGCCGCTCGAGGCGACGCTCTTCGACAAGGCCGGAGAGCGCATCCTCGCCCGGTCGATGGAAGCAGCGCGCCGGTTGCT
Source organism: uncultured Actinomycetes bacterium (assembly GCA_963837155.1). Taxonomy (GTDB): domain Bacteria; phylum Actinomycetota; class Acidimicrobiia; order IMCC26256; family PALSA-610; genus DASQHW01. Next base: position 2,195,322 of record CAWIMB010000002.1, read on the forward strand.
GCCGGCCGGCCAGGAAATCGTCGTCTACAAGAACAACAGCGACGGCAAGGGCAACTCATACGGCTGCCACGAGAACTATCTCGTCGACCGCAACTTGCCGTTCGCGTTGCTCGTGCGCAATCTGATTCCGTGGTTCGTGACGCGCCAGATCTTCACCGGTGCCGGCAAGGTCGGCGCCGAGAACGGTGCCGAGCCCGTCGAGTACCAGATCTCGCAGCGATCCGATTTCTTCGAAGAAGAGGTCGGCCTCGAAACGACGTTGAAGCGTCCGATCGTCAACACGCGCGACGAGCCCCACGCCGACCCGCAGAAGTACCGCCGGCTGCACGTGATCGTCGGCGACGCGAACTTGTGCGAGGTCGCGACGTTCTTGAAGATCGGCGCGACCTCGATCGTGCTCGCGATGATCGAGGACGGCTTCATCGACAAGGACCTGTCGATCAGCGCGCCCGTTGCCGCGATTCGCTCGGTGTCACACGACCCCTCGTTGCGGGCCACGGTGGATGTGGCCGAGCTGGGGCGCTGCACCTCGCTGGACCTGCAGTGGGAATTCCTACGGCTGGCCCGAAAGTATGCCGACGACAGCGGTCTGGAATGTTGTGGCGGCGACGAGCTCGGCACGCTCGTGCTCGACCGCTGGGAATCGGTGCTGGGCAAGTTGGAGTCGGATCCGATGTCACTGGACGGACAGCTCGACTGGGTCACCAAGCTCTCGTTGCTGCACGCGTATGCCGATCGCGACGGGCTCGAGTGGAACGACCCCAAGCTGGAGCTGCTGTCGGTGCAGTACCACGATGTACGCCCTGAGCGGTCGCTGTACGAGCGGCTCGTACGCGCCGGCAAGGTGGAACGGCTGCTCGCGGAGGATGACGTGCGCGAGGCGATGGCCGAGCCACCGGCGTCCACCAGGGCATATTTCCGCGGCACGTGCCTGGCCCGCTGGGCAGACTCGGTCGTGGCCGCGAACTGGGACAGCCTCGTGCTCGACGTCGGCACTGACCCGCTGCGAAGGATCCCGATGATGGAGCCCACGCGTGGTAGCAAGGTGCACGTTGCGGAGCTGTTCGCAGAAGTTTCGACACCCCGCCAGCTCGTCGAGCGACTGACGGCGAACTGAGGGTGTTGTAGGAGGGGTCATGCCGGAGCGAGAGCGCAAGCAGAAGCCGGCGCCGAAGGAGCGCGAGGAAGAGGCCGTCGAGGAGATGCCCGCGCGCTCTGAGAGCGGCGAGAAGTTGAAGGAAGATATCGACGATCTCTTAGACGAGATTGATTCTGTTTTAGAAGACAATGCCGAGGAGTTCGTGCGCAGCTACGTACAAAAGGGAGGAGAGTAACCATTTCGGACAGGCGGGAATGTCTCATCCTGTTCGTACGCTCCCTGCATGAAGCGCTGTAAACACTGCGGACAGACAAAGCCTCTCGACGACTTCTACAAGGATCGAAAGGCCAAGGACGGCTGCCGGCCAGAGTGCAAGGCGTGCAACCTCGCCGCCCGCGCCGCGAAGTACGCGGCAAATCCCGAGCCATACATCGCGCGCGTGAAGAAGTGGCAACAAGAAAACGCCGAGCGGCTTAACGCGTACCGCCGTGAATATCGCCAACGGCCTGATCGCAAAGCCGCTGACCGCGAGTACCACCTGAAGCGCAAGTACGGCATCACAATCGAGCAGTACGACGCGATGCTCGCTGCGCAGGGTGGCGTCTGTGCGATCTGCAGGCAGCCTCGGCCTGAAAATCGCACGTTGCATGTCGATCACGACCATGTCAGCGGCGAGATCCGTGGGCTGCTCTGTTTCCGTTGCAACAATGCCCTGGGCGACTTCGAAGAGCAGTACGAGCTCTTCCAGAAGGCCGCCAACTACCTCGATCGTGACGACGAACTTGCCTCGCTTGCACAGGGGCGGGTGAAGGCGCTTCGGTCCTGAGACACGGCGGTAGGCTCCCGCGCCGATGCCGGACTCAGAGTCGTTGCCGCGTTTCACTTCTTCCACGGATCCGGGGCCGTCGTTTGCCGACCTGCTCCGCAACGTCGCACCCCACAGGCTGCCCGGGGCCGGGATCGAGCACCCGATGACCGGCGACATCCCGCACGGCACGACCGTCGTGGCGATCCGCTCCGCGAACGGCGTTGTCATGGCCGGCGACCGGCGCGCCACAGCCGGCTACACGATCGCGAACCGCCGGGTCGAGAAGGTGTTCCGGGCCGACGACCTTTCCGCGGTCGCGATCGCAGGCGCGGCCGGACCCGCGATCGAGATGACCAAGCTGTTTCAGGTACAGCTCGAGCACTACGAGAAGGTGCAGGGCGACGTGCTCAGCCTCGAGGGCAAGGCCAACCAGCTCGGCCAGCTCGTTCGCAGCAACCTGCCGGCCGCGATGCAGGGCTTCGTCGTCGTGCCGCTGTTCGCGGGATTCGACGACAAGCGCGACCGCGGGCGCGTGTTCTCCTATGACGTCACCGGCGGCCGCTACGAAGAACAGGACTACCAGGCGAACGGCTCCGGCGGCGTCCACGCCCGCAACTGGATCAAGGCCGGTTGGCGCGAGGGCATGAACGAGGACGAGACGATCGAGCTCGCACTCATGTCATTGTTCGCGGCCGCCGACGAGGACGTCGCCACCGGTGGCCCCGACCTCGTGCGCCGCATCTTCCCAACGGTCGCGGTGATCGACGCCAACGGCTTCCGAGCGCTCACCGACGACGAGGTCGCCGAACGAAGCCAGACACTCCTGATGGGCGCCGAGCGGGGAGGGCGTGACTCATGAGCATGCCGTTCTACGTCTCGCCCGAACAGGTGATGAAGGACCGCGCGGATTACGCGCGCAAGGGCATCGCTCGCGGCCGCAGCCTCGTGGCCTTGGAGTGCCAGCCCGGCGTCCTGATCGTCGCCGACAACCCGTCGCGCACGCTCAGCAAGATCAGTGAGATCTACGACCGCATCGCGTTCGCAGCCGTCGGTTTGTACAGCGAATACCAGCTGCTGCGCATCGCCGGCGTGCGCTTCGCCGACCTCAAGGGCTACTCGTACTCGCGTGAGGACGTGAGCGCCAAGGAGCTCGCGAACTCGTACTCGCAGACGTTGCACCAGATCTTCACGCACGAGATGAAGCCATACGAGGTCGAACTGCTCGTCGCCGAGGTCGGCAACGCCGACGACGACCACGCCGAGCTCTACCACGTGCTGTACGACGGCGTTGTCATGGACGAGCAGGGCTACTCGGTGCTCGGCGGTCAGGCCGAGGAGATCACCGAAGCCTTGAAGGAACAGTTCAGCGAAGGCATGTCGCTCGGCGACGCGTTGAAGCTCGGCGCCAAGCTGCTCGGTCCCGACGACCAACCGCTCAATGCCGACCAGCTCGAAGTCGCGCTGCTCGACCGCTCGCGTCCGCGCCGCGCGTTCCGGCGCATCAAGAACGCCGAGCTCAACGAGCTCCTCGGGTAGCGCCCGCTCAATACCAGCGCAACACGAGCGCGATCGGGCCCATGATCACGACGAACAAGATCAGCGCCGCGACCAACACCCGCGGCACGTAGGGAGCGCGCACCGGCGGACGGTCGTCGTCCAGGATGATGTCCGCCTCGTCGACCTCGTTGACGAACAACACGAGCTTGGCGTCGTCGACCTGATCGTCAGGCACATAGACGTCCACGCGTGCCATCTCGCCCATCGTCAGCGCGTAGGGGCTGTGGAGGTTGCCCCGCAACTCGACATCGAGGCCTTCATCCTCAAGACGTGCCGCCATGACTCTCGCCCGGAAGGCCCCGTACACCGAGGTCAGGTGGGTCATGGGCACCGGAGTCACCCCCGAAGTCTACGACGGCGGCCCTGAGGGCTCACCGGGGACCCGTATGCTCGCGTGAGTGGAGCGACGCATCTTCGGACTCGAGAACGAATACGGCGTCACTTGCACATTGCGTGGACAACGTCGTCTCAGTCCCGACGAAGTTGCGCGTTACCTGTTCCGCCGTGTCGTTTCGTGGGGCCGGTCGAGCAACGTGTTCCTCGAGAACGGCGCCCGTCTCTACCTCGACGTCGGCAGCCACCCCGAATACGCGACTCCCGAATGCGATTCCATCCACGACCTCGTCGTCCACGACAAAGCGGGGGAGCGCATCCTCGAAGGCCTCGTGCAGAGCGCCGAGCAACGGCTTCGGGAAGAGGGCATACGCGGCGAGGTGTTCCTCTTCAAGAACAACACCGACAGCGCCGGCAACTCGTACGGCTGTCACGAGAACTATCTCGTGGAACGCGAAGGCGACTTCTCGAAGTTCACCGATGTCTTGATCCCGTTCCTCGTAACGCGTCAGGTGTACGCGGGCGCGGGCAAGGTGCTCCAGACCGCACGCGGCGCGATGTACTGCATCGCCCAGCGCGCGGAACACATCTGGGAGGGCGTCTCCTCGGCGACCACCCGCTCGCGCCCGATCATCAACACGCGTGATGAGCCGCACGCTGACGCGGAGCGCTTTCGGCGTCTGCACGTGATCGTCGGCGACTCGAACATGAGCGAGTACGCGACGTTCCTGAAAGTCGGCGCGACCTCGATCATCCTCCGCATGCTCGAAGAGGATGGCGCGCCTTGGCGTGACCTCACGCTGGAGAATCCGATCCGGGCAATCCGGGAGATCAGCCACGACATCACGTGCCGTCGACGCGTGCGTCTTGCCAACGGACGTGAGCTCTCGGCCGTCGAGATCCAGTCCGAGTACCTGACGCGCGCGCTTCGGTTCGCCAAGCGTCGTGGGCTCCCGCCTCTCGAGCAGCGCACGCTCGAGATGTGGGAACACGTGATGACCCACCTCGAAAAGGATCCTCTTGGGTTGCGCACCGAAGTGGACTGGGTCATCAAGTACCACCTCATCGAGCAGTACCGGACGCGTGGCGATCTGCCCTTGACGCATCCACGCGTCTCTCTCTTGGACCTCGCCTACCACGACGTCACCCGCTCCCGGTCGCTGTACTACCTCCTCGAGCGGCGAGGGCAGGTCGATCGCATGGTCGAGGACGAAGAGATCACCGAAGCGGTCAACACGCCGCCGCAATCGACGCGTGCACGGCTCCGGGGCGCGTTCATCAAGCGGGCCAAGGAACGCAAGCGCGACTACACGGTCGACTGGGTGCACTTGAAGCTCAACGATCAGGCGCAGCGGACCGTCTTGTGCAAGGACCCGTTCAAGTCGCGTGACGAGCGCGTTGAACGTCTCATCGCGTCCTTGTAACTGTTGGTGGTCCGGGTGCGGGGGGTCCTCCCCTCACCGGACGCCTCCGCTTCGCTGCGGCGTCCCCCACCCGCCCCCCAGGTTCGCTACGGACCCCCCGCACTCCTCCCTCTCACTGTCGTAGCGATGCCTTCTTTTCGCTCGGGGGTTGTTGCTGCGCTGCTCTTGGAGCGTCCTTTCCTTCAGCGCGTCTCTGTTGATCTTGGATCCGGGCCGGAACCTGCTTACTGCCTCACGCAACTGACTGGACCTGTCGCTGTTGGTGATCGGGTTGTGGTGAACACCACCGCGGTTGAGCTTGGTCTTGGTACGGGTGGGTGGCATGTTGTGCACTGGAATCTTTCGCGCGAATCGTGGACCGATGGTGCTGCTGGGCACTTGATGAAGATCCGTTATACGTCTTTGCAAGTGGATGTTCGGAGTGCTGAGGAGCGGTATCCCGAGCTGGCTGATGTCACTTCGATCGCCTCGATGCCGGTTGTTGCTTGTCCTTTGCATTCGCAGCTTGCGGGGGTCGCGGTTGCGTTCAAGCACCTGGCTCCTGATGCGCGGCTTGTCTATGTGATGACCGATGGCGCGTCGCTTCCTCTCGCGATCTCCGAGTTGGTCTGGAAGCTGCGGGAGCGGTCCCTCGTTGACGCCACAATCACCTGTGGGCAGGCGTTCGGTGGCGATCACGAAGCCGTCTCGTTGCACAGCGCGCTGGCCGTCGCTCGCCACATCGAACGCGCTGACGCCGTCGTTGTTGCAATGGGTCCTGGCAGCGCCGGAACGGCGACGCGGCTTGGCTTCAGCGGTATCGAGCTCGGATCGGCGCTCGACACGATCGTGGGACTCGACGGAATCCCGATCGCTGCGCTGCGCATCTCGAGTGCCGACCCGCGCGAACGTCATCGCGGCGTGTCACACCACAGCATCACCGCGCTGTTGCACGCGACGCGAAGTCGTGTCCGCGTCGCCGTGCCCGAGCAAGCGTGGAGCGACGTGTGCGCGGCGCTCATCGACTTCGAGCTCGACCCGGCAGGCCGGCACGACATGGTGCCGGTACCGCCGATCGGCATCGTCGAAATGATGGCCGCCCACGAGTTGCACATCGATTCGATGGGTCGGCCGGCCGCGGTCGATCCGGTGCTCTTCGAGGCCGCGGCGGCCGCAGGCGTCGTGGCGGCGCGTGCGCTGTCATAGTCTGTCGCGATGCCCGACACGCCTTCGCGGGTCGAACGCGTCCTCAACCTGCTCGCGCTGTTGCTCGACACCCGCGTGCCACTGACGCGCGAAGACATCGTGCACGACGTCGCCGGCTATCCCGAGCAGATCACCGCCTATCGGCGCGCGTTCGAACGCGACAAGGAAACGCTGCGCGGCATGGGCGTGCCCGTCACGACCGAGCCGATCGGCGACGGGACCGAGGTCGGCTACCGCGTGCGTCCCGACGACTACTACCTCCCCGATCTCGGCCTGACGCCGAGGAGACAGCCGCGCTGCGCGTCGCGGTGAGCGCGGTATCGCTCGGCAACCAGGCCGGGGTCGGCGCGCTGATGAAGCTCGGTGGGGTCGGCGACGAACCGGTCTCGCCGATCGCATCGCTTCCGATCGCGCCCGCGCTCGCCACGCTGTTCGAGGCGTTCCGGCGCCGCGCGGTCGTCACGCTTCGCGCTACCGGGGTCGGACGCGCACCGTCGAGCCGTGGGGTCTGTCGTCGAAGCGCGGACACTGGTACGTCGTCGGCTTCGACCGCGACCGCGACGCGATCCGCGCGTTCCGCGCCGACCGCATCGACGGCGACGTCGAGGTCGGCGAACCCGACGCGTTCGAGACGCCCGACGATTTCCGGCCCGGACGATCACGTCGAGTCGCGGCCGTGGCTCCTCGGCGACGAGCCGCCGGTCACCGTGCGTATCGCAGTCGACGCCGCGCGACGCGACGCGATGCTCGGCGCAGCTCGGCACCGATGCAACCGTCGTCGACGACGAGAGCGGGACGAGCGACGAGACGCGTCATCGAGTTGGTCGTCACCAACCGCAGCGCGTTCCGCGCGTTCGTGCTCGGGTTCCTCGAGCACGCGCGAGGTGCTGGACCCGCCCGAGGTGCGCGCCGACATGGTCGCGTGGCTCTCGCGAACTGCAGCGACCAGCTCGCATGAGTCCCCGCGCGCTCGCCGGCCCCGAGATCCAGCGCATCCTCGCGCTCGTGCCGTGGATCGTCGCGCACCCGGGCTCGCCCAAGGACGAGATCGCGCAGCGCTTCGGCATCACCGTCGATCAGCTCGACGACGACCTCGCGCTCGTGCTGATGATCGGCGTGCCGCCGTACTCGCCCGGCGACTACCTCGACGTCGACGAGGACGACGACGGTGGCGTCACGATCCGTCTCGCCGACTACTTCCAGCGTCCGCTGCGGCTCACGCCCGCCGAAGGTCTCGCATTGCTCGCGGCGGGCCGCGCGCTGCTCGCGGTTCCCGGCTCCGATCCCGAAGGGTCCGCTCGCAACCGCGCTCGCCAAGCTGGAGGACGCGCTCGAGCTTCCCGGCCTCGTCGTGGACGTCGGTGAGCCCGACCAACTCGGCGCGATCCGCGACGCGGTGGCACGCCACGAGCGCGTCGAGATCGAGTACTGGTCGGCCGGGCGCGACGAGCTCACGACCGCGACGCATCGATCCCGAGGTCGTGTTCTTCGCGACCGGCGAGTGGTACGTCGGCGCGTACTGCCACCGCGCCGCGACGAGCGCATGTTCCGCGTCGACCGCATCCGCGCGGTCGCGCCCGACCGGCGAGACGTTCGAGCCCGGCGCGACGGAGTTCGAGACCGGCGACGTCTTCCGGCCCAAGCCGACGACCCGCGCGTCACCCTCGAGCTCGCGCCCGAGGCGGCGTGGGTGGCGGAGGCGTATCCGACCGAAGCCGTGACCGAGCGCGCGGACGGTTCGCTCGAGGTCGTGCTCGCGGTCAGCGAGCCAGCCTGGCTCGAACGACTCCTGCTGCGGCTCGGGCCCGGAGGCCCGGGTCGTCGCGCCGAACCGCGCTCCGCGACGCTCGGCCGCCGAGGCCGCTCAGCGAATTCTGCGGCGGCTACGGCGACAATGCACGTTCAGGGTCGCGCGCAAACGGCCGACCTGACACCCGAGCGCACGGACGCGCATGAGAGGATGACCCGGTGAATCCGTCCCCCGAGAGCCGACGACCCGTTCCGATGGGGACCGGGCGGGACGACGGTGGAGCAAACCGGCCCGGTCGAGGACGACCGAACTCCCCGACGCCGATCCGACCGTCGCAGGGCAAGGCCGGCCTGGCTGTCGCGCTCGAGTGGGGGATCCTGCATCATCGCCGCGCTCGCTGATCGCGCTGCTCATCAAGACATTCTTGTTCCAGGCGTTCTACATCCCGTCCGACTCGATGGTCCCGACGCTGAAGAAGAACGACCGGGTCATCGTCAACAAGCTCTCGTACCAGATGCACCCCGTGCACCGCGGCGACATCATCGTGTTCAAGGCACCACCCGGGCATCGACCCGACGGTGAAGGATCTCGTGAAGCGCGTGATCGGGCTTCCGGGCGAGACGATCGAGGCCAAGGGCGACGGCCACATCTACATCAACGATCAAGAGCTCGAAGAGAACTGGTCCCGCCCGGTGTGCAGCACCGGATCCGGGGTTCGCTCCGATCAAGGTCCCGCCAGACTCGTACTGCGTGATGGGTGACAACCGGCCGAACTCGAAGGACTCGCGACTACTTCCCGTCCCACTTCATTCGCAAGAAGGACATCGTCGGACGCGTGTTCCTCCGTATCTGGCCGCTTCAACCGCCTCGAGATCCTTTGACCGACCGTGCCGGCGGCGAACGAACCCGAAGACCGACCCCGGACCCGACGCGTCGCCGGAACGCCCGAAGCTCCGAGCCGGCATCGACGACGCGAGCGGCTGCTCGCGGCGTCGTCGCCGAGCGCAAAGCGCGTCGGACGGATCGAGTGGGTCGTGGTCGTCGTGGCCGCAGTCCTGATCGCGGTCCTCTTGCGCAGCGTTTGTGTTGCAGACGTTCTACATCCCGTCGGAGTCGATGGATCCCGACGCTCAAGAAGAACGACCGCGTCATCGTCAACAAGCTCTCGTACCGCTTGCACGACGTCCATCGAGGCGACATCGTCGTGTTCACGACGCCGCCCGGTGTCAACCAGCGTCGTTCAAGGATCTCGTCAAGCGCGTGGTCGCGCCTGCCGGGCGAGACCGTGCAGGGCCGCGACGGCAAGGTCACGCGTCAACGGCAAGGTCGCTGCCCGAGAAGTACCTGCCGGCCGGCACGTACACACTGCCGACTTCGGCCCGACGAAGGTGCCCCGCAGAATCGGTGTGGGTGATGGGCGACAATCGGGGCAACTCCGAAGACTCCCGGGTCTTCAAGGCGATCCCGAAGAGCACGATCGTCGGCCGGGTCTTCGTCCGCATCTGGCCGATCCCCCGGATCAAGTTCTTGTAGCTCCAGGTCTCCTCGGCGACCCATTCGCTGACGACCGCCACCATGCGGTCGGGGCGGTCGCAGTAGACGGCGTCGATACCCATTCGCAGCGCAGCACGGAGATGGCGCGCCTCTTGGGTGTCCCACGCGAAGGCGCGCAGGCCGAACCGGTGGAACAGCGAGACCAAGCCCGCGGTCCATTCGGTGTGGTGGAGGTTCATCGCGTCGACCCCTATCGCCGACAACTCGTAGGCATGTCGCTCGAGCGGCGTGTCGATCGCCCGCCTTCGCGTGGAGTGCACCAGCCGGACGGCCGGTTCGGCGCGGAGGCAGCGGAGGAGCTCCACGTCCGGTGTGCAGACCCAGAGACGCTCCAGCGCGTCGTACTGCGCGAGCGACGTCGAGGAGCCGCTCGGCCGCGTCAGCGGCCTTCACGTCGACGGAGCATTCGAAGGCCGAGCCCAGCTCGGCGTACACGTCGGTGAGCCGAGGCACGCCGAGAACTGCGAGCTCGGCCGCCGGGGTGGCGCCCACCTTCCGACGCCGCAGGCCTCGGCCGACGACCGGATCGTGGGTACAGACGACCTCCTCGTCGGCCGACAGCCAGACATCGGTTTCGAGCCCGCTCGCGCCCGCTTCGAGCGCGCGGCGGAACGCCGGGATCGTGTTCTCGGGCTCGAGCAACCGAGCGCCACGGTGGGCGAAGGTGATGACGGGCACCGCCACGCATCGTGCCACGACGCCTGGCACGCGTCGCAATGTGACCAGAGGCCCTCTTTCAGAGCCTCAAGCGCCCCAGGGGCCCTGCCGAATGGTGTTACGAGCCGCCAAGTGGCGGCTGCTTGTAGCAGGTGTCGGAGCAAACCAGGGATGGGTGAGCGCGGTGACCACGATCAGGGCCAACTGCCCAAGCTGCGGTGATGTACAACTCACCGCCGAGGATCTGACGGTCCGCGTCTGCGCCGACGACGAACGCGGGTCGTACTGCTTCCGGTGCCCCGACTGCCAGCGTGCCGTCGCCAAGGAGGCCAGCCGCCGCATCGTGGACCTGCTCGTGTCGAGCGGTGTGCGCATGCAGGTGTGGCGCCTCCCGGCCGAGCTCTCCGAGTCGCGTGTGGGGCCGCCTCTGAAGCCCGACGACCTCCTCGACTTCCACCTGCTCTTGCAGCACGACGGTTGGTTCGACGACGTGGCCGCTCAGGTCCGCCGTGGCGCCGAACCGCTAGGGTGATCTCCGTGCTGTGGATGGTTCCGCTGCTCTGTGCAGCCGCCGGCGTGATGATGCTCGCCTGGTGCGCGCTGCGCGTTCGCCGCGAAGTCGACGCCACCTATCGCACGATCGATCAGTTCGGCCGCGAGCTGCGGCCGGCGTTGCTGCGCGTACGCGACGAGACCGCACGCACCCGCCGCCGCCTCGACCCCGAGCGCTGATCGCCCCAGCCGGGTAACGCGCCCGCCACCTCAACAGGGTCGGATTCGCCACCGTGTGGCCGGCTTCGCCGGCGTCCCGGGCCGCGACTCCTCGAAGGTACAGTCGGGTTCTCACGCATGAACATCGGACCCGCCGAGATCCTCGTCGTCCTCGTTATCGCGCTGATCGTCTTCGGACCCAAGCGCCTCCCCGAGGTCGCCCGCCAGGTTGGATCGGCGATCCGCGAGCTCCGCCGCATGCAGAGCACGGTGCGCGCCGAGCTCGACACCGTGATGCACCCGGACCTCACGCCGCCTGACACGTCACAAGCGACGCAACACGCCATCGAGGACACCGACCATTCGACGCCTCCGTCGCCGGCCCCCGAAAACCACGACGAGGGCTTCGCGGGCCCGGGCTCGTTCAGCTGATCGGCACCACCGGCGATGAACGGAGAGGGTGACGACGGCGGGCGGATGACGCTCATCGAGCACCTCACGGAGCTCCGCAAGCGGTTGATCATCTCCGCGATCGCAGTGACCGTCTGTGCGGTCGTGATGTTCATCCTCTACGACCGCGTGCTGCACTTCCTTTCCGGTCCGTACGAGGAAGTGACGCGCGGACAAACCGCGTGTGGCGGCACGAAGACAAAGGGCTGCGATCTCATCGTCACCGGGCCGCTGGATCCTTTCTTGGTGCGGCTGAAGATCGCCGGCTACGGCGGCATCGCGCTCGCGATCCCGATCATCTTCTGGCAGATCTGGCGGTTCGTGACACCGGCGCTGCACAAGCACGAGCGGCGCTACGCGGTCGCGTTCTTGCTCTCGTCGGTGGTCCTGTTCGCGTTGGGCGCGGTCGTCGCGTGGTTCACGGTCACGAAGGCCCTCGACTTCCTGCTCGGCGTCGGCGGCAACTCGATCCAGCCGTTCATCACCGCGGACAAGTACCTCACGCTCGTCACGCTGATGCTGATCGCGTTCGGGGTGTCGTTCGAGTTCCCGCTGCTGATCATCGGGCTGCTCCTCGTGCGAGTGGTCAACACGCGTCAGCTCCGGCACATCCGCCGGTGGGTAATCGTCGGAATCACGATCTTCGCAGCGGTGATCACCCCCAGCCAGGACCCGTTCTCCCTATTGTTGATGTCGATCCCGATGTACATCTTCTACGAGATCGCCATCCTCGTCGGGCGATTGATGAAACGGTGATGCCGCGATGAGCCCCTCCAAGAGCCGCAAACCGACCGTGCGGGCGCGCCCGCGCTCCGAAGTCGTCACGGCCATCGTCGCAGCCGTCGCCATTGTCGGCGGCACCTTGCTGCTGATCTGGCTCATGCGGCCGGGGGAGCCGGGCGTCCCGGGTGGCGGGGGCCTCTTGTCCCGGCAGTCCCGGGCGACGCTGCTCGTCATCATCAGCGCCGGGGCGCTCGCGCTCGGCATCTGGTGGGTGCTGAACGGCCGGCGCCGGCCCCGGCGGGTGAAGCCCCGGGTCGCAGTCACGGTCACGGCGGTGGTCCTCATCGGCGCGTCGGTGACCGCAGCCATCCTGTGGCCGGGGGGATTGATCCGGCACTGGCCGAAGCAGGCCAAGCAGATCGACGAGACCCCGGTGACAGCGCCCGTGATCACCACCGCCCCCAAGACGCCGAAGTCGAGCACGCCGGGTACAACCACCAAGACTTCTCCGACCTCGAAGCCGGGCGCGACCACGGCGACCACCGCTGGCAAGTAAGCCATACCTGTGACGACAACGGACATCCGCGCCGCCTTCGCGGCGGCGCGGCCGTTTCCCCTCGACGACTTCCAGGTGCGGGCCCTGGACGCGCTGGACGCCGGCAAGTCGGTGCTCGTCGCCGCGCCGACCGGGTCGGGGAAGACCCTCGTTGCGGAGTATGCGATCGCCCGTGCGCTCGCAGCCGGCGACAAGACCTTTTACACGACACCGTTGAAGGCACTGTCGAACCAGAAGTACGGCGACTTCGTGCGCGCGTACGGCGCGAGCCGGGTCGGGCTCCTGACCGGCGACAACGCCATCAACGGGGACGCGCCCGTCGTCGTGATGACCACCGAAGTGCTGCGCAACATGATCTACGCCGCGCTCGCCGGCACTCGAGGGGCTCCGCTATGTCGTGCTCGACGAGGTGCACTACCTCCAGGACCCGTCCCGGGGCGCGGTCTGGGAAGAGGTGATCATCCACCTGCCGACCGAGATCGATCTGGTGGCGCTGTCCGCGACGGTGTCCAACGCCGAGGAGGTCGCGGCGTGGATGCAGACCGTGCGCGGCGCGACCGAGACCGTGATCGAGGAACGCCGTCCGGTCGAGCTCCGCCATCTGTACTTGGTTGGAGACCGCGGTGCCGAGCAGCTTCATCTGCTCCCGACGTTCGTCGACGCCGGCGGTGAGCAACACCCGAACCCGGTCGCCGCCCGGCTCGACGCCCGCAACGCGCCCCGGGGCCGGGGACAACGGCGCCGGCGGTTGTACACGCCGTGGCGTACCGAAGTGGTCGAGCGCCTCGCCGAAGAGCAGATGCTCCCTGCGATCGTCTTCGTGTTCTCGCCGCGCCGGTTGCGATCAAGCGGTCGAACAGTGTCTCGCGGCAGGCATCCGGCTCACCGATTCGCCGGCGAGGAAAGCCCTCCGGCACATTGCCGAGAAGCACGTGGAAGCCCTCACCGACGACGACCTCGACGTGCTCGGCTACGACACGTGGCTCGCGGGCATGGAGGCGGGCGTTGCTGCGCACCACGCCGGGATGGTGCCGCCGATGAAGGAGGCCGTTGAGGAGGCGTTCGCAGCCGGCTTGTTGAAGGTGGTGTTCGCAACCGAGACGCTCTCGCTGGGCATCAACATGCCGGCCCGCTCGGTGGTCATCGAGCGCCTCTCGAAGTTCACCGGCGAGCACCACCAGTTCCTCACACCCGGTGAGTACACCCAACTCGCGGGGCGAGCAGGCCGCCGCGGGATCGACGAGCTCGGCTACGTCGTCGTCTTGTGGGATCCGTTCGTGCCGTTCGAACAGGTGGCTGGTCTCGCGTCCCGGCGCACGTATGCGCTGACGTCGTCGTTCCGCCCGACGTACAACATGACCGCGAACCTCGTGCAGCGGTACCCGCCCGACGAGGCGCGCCACCTGCTGAACCTGTCGTTCGCGCAGTTCCACGCCGACCGCGACGTCGTCGCCGTCGAGCGCGAGCTCGAGCGCCGGCGCGAGCAGCTCGCGAAGGCGCAGGAGGCCGTGGCCCACCCGGCCGGCGACATCATGGAGTATCGGCGCCTGCTGGCGGAGCTCGACGCGGCACGGCGCACGGCCCAGGGCCGTGACGGCAACCGCTTCGACGCGCTCCGGCCCGGAGACGTCGTCATCGCACCGCGCCGCGGCGGCAAGGCCGTCGTCTTGAAACAGGAGCAGGGGCGGGGCGGGCAACGGGTGCTGGCGCTGACGCAGGGAAAGTCGCTCGTCCGCCTCTCTCCGCAGGATTTCCGCGGGCCCGTGCGCAAGGTCGCGACCATCGACCTGCCCCGGCCGTTCGCGCCGCGCAGCCAAGCGTTCCAGCGGGCGACGGTCGAAACGCTGCGCCGACTCCAGGTTCACGAATCAGATCTCCCGGTCGAGACCGACCGGGCGGTGTCCGAGCTCCAAGCCGAGATCGACGCGCACCCGTTGCACGGCGCGCCCGGTGTCGACGCCGCCCTCCGCGCCGCGTGGCAGGCGGATCGCGTCTCACGCGAGGTCGCTCGTCTGGAACGCCGCGTTGCGAGCCGCAACGAGAGCCTCGCCCGGCAATTCGACCGGGTGCTCTCGGTCCTCGAAGGCTGGGGATACGTCGAGGGCTGGACGCTCACGGACGCGGGCCGCTTGCTCGCTCGCCTCAACACCGAGGGAGACCTCGTGCTCGCCGAGGCACTCCGCGAAGGACACCTCGACGAGGTCGAGGAAGCAACGCTCGCTGCCCTCGTGTCGTGCTTCACGTTCCAACGGCGAGGACCGGAGTCGAACGACCCGGCGCCGCCGCGCCGCTGGCCGAATGCGCAGGTGGCTCGGCGCTCCCGCGCCCTCGACAGCATCTGGCGAGACCTGCACGTCGCCGAACGCGACGCCCGCCTGCCGGAGACGCGTCGCCCCGATCCGGGCTTCGCGACCGCGGTACACGATTGGGTCGAGGGGCACGAGCTCGCCGACGTGCTCGACGACGAGGAGATGACCGGCGGCGACTTCGTGCGCAACGTGAAGCAGACGATCGACCTGCTCCGGCAAATCGCGGACGTCGCACCCAATCCCCACACCGCCGCGACCGCGCACGCGGCCGCGGACGCGTGCCTGCGCGGCGTCGTCGCGGCGTCGAGCACCGTGAACACGCCCGGGGCGTGACGGTGATCAAGCCGGGCGAAGAGTGGGGGAGTCCGACGTCCGCCACGCCCGACGCCGAGATCGACGGCGGTGATGCCGACCTGGCGGCGACGGTCACGACCCATCCCGGCGCGCTGATCCGCTTCCGGCCTGCTGCGAGCTCCGACGTCGCGCGGGCCGTCGGTGCGCGAAGCAGCGGAGCGGCAGGCATCGAGCTGCCGCTGGACGCCCTTCGGATCGTGGGCGCGGGTCTCGCCACGAACATGGTCGTGGCGGGAACCCCGCCCGATCGCTTGCGACGATTCTCCCGACGAATCTTCGTGACGGTCGGGGTTGACGGCGCCGAGTGGTTCGCGGCGCCGGCGACGACCGTTGTCGTGGCCACCGGGCAGTTCCTGCGCGGCCTCGACGTCGTGCCGCGTGGGCATCCCGGCGACGGCCGGGCCGAGCTCCAGGTGTACGCGCCGGAACCCGGGGAGGCGGGCGCCATGCGCCGCCGGCTCGGCACCGGCATGCACGTGCCGCACCCCCGGATTGCCCAACGTGCCGGTCGCCGGATCGACATCCGCTGGGTCCGCCCGCAGCGGCTCGAGATCGACGGTGTGGCCCGTGCCACGGCCCTGGCCGTCACGATCGAGGTCGTCCCTGGGGCGTACCGACTACTGGTCTGACCAGGCAACATACGCCCAAGCCATGCGCGCCGAATCCGGGACTCACCGGTACCATCGCCAGTCCCATGTTGTACGCGCCGGAGACGTTTACCGAGGTTGAAGCGGCCACCCTCCGGCCGTACTTCACGAATCTCGACGGCCCGGTCTTCGCGCTCACCAACCTTCCCGAGGTCGTGAAGGGTGCGCTGTTTGCGCGCTACTCACGGTCCGACAAGAGCCTCCGCCGTCTCTTCCTCGACGAGTTCGTGGGTGATCTCGACCTCACCGGTGACCTCACCGTCGACGCCACCGTCGGCCTCAAGCGCGCCGAAGAGCTGTACGCACGCGTGTTCATGGAATACGGCGACGACTCGGTCGCCCAACTCGGCGGCGTGCACCTCGCGTGCGAGCAGGCGTCCAACTTGCTGACGAAGATCCTCGAGTGGGGCCGGCTCATGGCCTATCTCGAGCAGTCGACGCGCTACATCCCGTACGACTCACGCCTCCTCGGCCGCTACCGCTACCTCCGCCCTTCGGAGATCTGCCAATCCCGCCTCGCCGCGCGCTATATCGCCGACATGGACGCGGCGTTTGACACCTACAGCGCGATGTTGCCGGCGATGATGGACTGGGCGCGCGAACAGCATCCGAAGCAACCCGGCGACTCCGACTTCGTATACAAGCAAACGATCAAGGCGAAGGCATGCGACACCGTGCGCGGCCTCCTGCCGGCCGCGACGCTCTCGAACGTCGGGATCTACGGCACCGGTCAGGCGTACGAGGCATTGCTGCTCCGCATGCGAGCCCACCCGCTTCCCGAGACACAGACCTACGCACAGTTAATGCTGGAAGAACTTCGGAAGGTGATTCCGTCGTTCCTTGTACGCGTCGACCGCAGCGATCGCGGGGGTGTCTGGTCGGCATATCTCGCCGACACGCGCGACGACACCGAGGACCTCGTCCAACGTCTCTTTGGCGCGGACACGCCCGCGCCGGCCGACGAAGTCACGCTGCTCGACTGGGATCCCGAAGGTGAGGACAAGGTCCTCGCGGCGATCTGTTATCCGCACGCGCATCTTCCGGAGTCGCAGCTCCTGGAGCGTGTGCGGCGCTTACCCGCCGACGATCGCGTCGCCTTGATGCATGCGTACGTCGGCGAGCGAACCAACCGGCGTCACAAGCCGGGGCGGGCCTTCGAACGCACTGCCTACCGCTTCGACGTGATGGGCGACTACGGCGCGTTCCGCGATCTGCAACGTCATCGGATGCTGACGATCGAGTGGCAGCGGCTCACGCCGCACCATGGCTTCGACGTACCGGAGGCGGTACGCGACGCGGGGCTCGCGGCGCGCTACGAGGAGGGGATGGAGCGTTCACGCGATCTTTACGATGTGCTCGACGAGCCCTTCCCCGAACAGGCGGCGTACGCGGTCGCGCTCGGCTACAAGCTGCGGTACGTCATGCAGATGAACGCACGTGAGGCGATGCATCTTTGCGAGTTGCGAAGCTCGCCGCAAGGACATCCGAGCTATCGCCGCATCGCGCAGGAGATGCACCGGCTGATCGCGGAGCGCGCCGGGCACCGCGCGATCGCGGCGGCAATGCAGTACGTCGACCACGGATCGTACGATCTCGAACGTCTTGACGCGGAGCGTGCGGCCGAAGCGCGACGTGCACTACGAAGTTGACGCGTCCGAGAAGTGAAGTTGGAAGAACGCGTCGAATTTTTGGCGAATCGTTGACCAGCCCTGACGCGCGTCATGCCTGTTCAGCGCGCTCCGCTGCGGCTTGACATCGAGGCGGCGTTGAGGCTGACTACTCGTCGCCCCCGGCCACGCACGCCGAACGACACCAGCCGGTCGGCGCGGCGATTCGCCGGCAGCCGTCAAGGGGGGCGGGGCGAACTGAGGGGGTTGGGCGGCTGTCCAGGAGTCTTGTTAGAGAACGTTGTGATAACCCGCCCGCCGCGTGCGGGCCGGGCCACCCAGCGGCCCCAACGGTCTCCTGGACCCGTCCGTCCATCCCAACTCCCTCGGGTCCCCGCAACGCCTCGGCGGCGCGGTCAGGGAGGCCGGGAACGCGGCGTTATACTCCGCGCCCCCATAGGGGGTGAGCGCGGGAAGAAACCGCGGTGCGCGGTGGTTTCAAGCCCGCTACACCTCCCCCTGACGAAGGCGCCCACCGATGAGCGACGACGAGTTCGAGGACGAGCCTGAGCTCGACGAAGAAGACCTCGACGAGGACGTGCTCGACGAGGAGGACTTCGAAGAGGACGACGACGAGCTGCTCGACGAAGACCTCGAAGAGGACGTCGTCGACGACGTCGAGACGCCGGTCGTCGTCGAAGACGACGAGGCCGAAACCCCGGTTGCGGTCGTCGAAGAAGAAGAGGACGACATCGTCGACCTCGACGAGGAGCTGCACCCCGACGATGTCGAGGAGGCCCTCGACGTCGTGCTCCGCGAGCGGACAGCCGCCGCCGGACTCGAAGACGACGAAGAAGACGACGACGAGCCCGACGAGCGTGGTGAGGCCGGCACCAAGATCGTGCCCCGCCGCGAAAATGAGTTCTTGTGCAAGAGCTGCTTCCTCGTCCTTCCGCGGCACCAGCTCGCCGATGAGAAGAGAATGATCTGCCGCGACTGCGCGTGAGGGTGCCTCGGCGCCCGACCGTCATTCGCGTCGGTGCGGCGGCCGGATCCGGAGTGCTCTGCGCGCTCAGCCGTCCGCCATTCGACGTCGGACCACTCGCGTGCGTCGCGCTCGTCCCGCTCTTCATCGCGTGGCGTGAACGTGGCGCTCGCGCGTCGGCGGGCTACGCGTTCGTCGCAGGGATCGTCTACTACTCGATCGTCTGCTCGTGGATCTGGTACTTCGGCGCGATCGCGATCGTTCCCTTCGTGCTCGCGTGCGCGGGCTATTGGGCGGCCGCGGGCGCGTTGATCGGCTGGCTCCGCGGCCGGGGACTCACCAACCCGTTCTTGACCGCCGCGGTGTGGATCATCGCCGACGCGTGCGTCGCACGCTTTCCGTTCCACGGATTCTCGTGGGGTGAGCTCGGCTACGCGTTCCATGACGTCGTGCCGGCGCGCGCGGTCGCGGGAATCGGCGGCCTCACGCTGGTGACATTCCTTGCAGTCGCGCTCAACGCGTTCCTGGCAGACCTCGTCGCCGCGGATGGGCGTGCACGCCGGTACACGTACGCGCATGTCGGCATCGCGTTGATCGTTGCGACCGTCGTCGTCGCGACGGTCACGCGTTCCGAACCCCACGTTCGCAACTACTTGCACGTCGCGCTGCTCCAGGGCAACGACAAGAACCGTGAGCTCACAAATGCCGAGCTCGACGAGCGCTACTTGCCCAGAAGCCATTTCGATCTCGCGACGCGCATCGTCGATCCCGTCGACCTCATCGTTTTCCCGGAGTCGAGCATGGACGCCGACCCCCGCACCGATCACTACGTCCACGACAACCTCGCCCGCGTCGCGCGGGAACACCACGCATGGGTGCTCGCGAACGCGACCGTGAACGCCCCGCCCGACGGGCGCAAGGCGGACAACCTCGATGTGTTGTTCGCGCCGAACGGCGACATCGCCGGTACCTACTCCAAGCGACATCTCGTGCCGTTCGGCGAGTACGTGCCGTTCCGAGGTTTCCTCGAGAGTTGGGTCTCGGCGTTGAAGAACGTGCCTCGCGACTTCATACGCGGCAAGACCTCGGGCATCTTCGATCTCACGACCGCCGCCGGCACCCCCCCGACACGGATCGCCACCGTCATCTGCTTCGAGTCCGCGTTCGGCTACGAGATCCGCTCCCGGGTGCGGGAGGGCGCCGAGGTCCTCGTGGTCTCGACCAACAATCGTTCCTATCGCCGCTCGGCCAACTCGGCTCAGCACGTCGCGTTCGGGCAGATACGGGCCGCCGAGACCGGCCGGCCCGTCGTGCAGGCCGCAATTTCCGGCATCACCGCGGTCATCGACGCTGACGGAGTGGTCCACGACGAGACGCATTTGTTCGAAAGAACCGTGATCGAGAGGACAGTAGGGGTCACAACGGGGCAAACTATCTACGTGCGGTACGGGGAATGGGCATTACTGGTAAGCAGCGCGGGCGTGCTGATCGCGGTGGTCTGGGCCTTGGCCCGCCGTCGACGGCGTCCGTCCGTAAACTCACGGCCCGAAGACGTCGTGTCGATCGCCTCCCGTATTGAGGGCTACGGGGACGGGGAGGAATCGGCGCTGCACGAACACGTCTGAGGTCCCATGAGGTCGTATGGCTGAGAACCGAGATCCCATCGAACGGGCGGTGGAACTCATCGTGTACGCGCCGATCGGCGCGGGTCTGTTTCTCCGCGAAGTGGCGCCGCCGATCGTCGAGACCGTCGTCGCCCGGGGACGAGCCGAGTTCGATCGCCGGCAGGCGGAAGTGCAGCGTCACGTCACGAGCGCTCGCAGTCTCGGACAGGTCGCGCTCGCGTTCGGGCTCCCGAAGCTGCGTGAGCGCGTCGAAGGCATGCTGGGTCGCCGCCCGGCGCCAACGCCCGCGCCACCGAGGCCCGTGGTAACGACGGCACCACCGCCGGTGGTGCCGCACCTCACGGTCGCGCCCGACAGTGATGCACCCAGGAGCGACGAGCTGCCGATCCCCGGCTACGACGCCCTGTCGGCGTCCCAGGTCGTGGAGCGCCTCGCCGGTCTGGGACGCGACGAGCTCGACGCGGTGCACGCGTACGAGACCGCGCACCGTCAGCGCCGAACCATCCTCGGCAAGATCGAACAGCTCGCCGGCTGACCGACCCGGTAGGGGAGCGCGGTGGAAGCAGCGCGCGCAGCGACAGCCGACGACCTGCCCGCGATGGTGGACCTGGCACGCGCCCTGCGGGCAGAGCTACGCGACATGCGCGGCGGTGCGCTCTGGGAGCTTCGTGAAGCTCGCCCCGAGCCGTTCGACGACGCGTTTCGCGCCTTGCTGGCGCGGGCGGACGCGTGCGTGGTGGTCGGCACGATCGACGCGGCCGTCATCGGCTACGCGGCGGTAGAGCTCGAGACGCTGCGGGACGGGACGCGCCTCGGTGTGATCACCGAGCTGTACGTCGACCCTGAAGCCCGCGGCGTCGGGGTCGGCGAAGCCATCGCCGAACAGCTCGTGGCGTTCTGCACGCGGGAAGGCTGCATCGGCATCGACGCCAGTGCGCTTCCCGGGCACCGCGACACGAAGAACTTCTTCGAGCGAACGGGGTTCACGGCGCGCTCGTTGACGATGCACAAGCGCTTGTGACGGCGGCTTTGCGGACGCCGGCCACGGACTGTGCGATCTCGGGGCCGCTCTCCGAGGTCGCCCGGCTCGACCTGGTCGAGGATCGGCTCGAGTCGCTGCACACGGTAGGTATCCTCCCCTGATGACCGCGACCGATTTGACCGCCGACGACGTCGTCTGGGACCTCGCGCCGCTGCTACCGGCGCCGGGCGACGACGGCTTGGCCGCGCTGCTCGACCAAGCCGATACGCGCACCGACGAGCTCGCGGCCTCCCGCGGACGCGTCTCCGAATTCGATGCCGAGGCGCTCGAAGCGTTCATGCGCGGCCTCGCCGAAGTACACGAGCTCATCGGTCGCGCGGGGAGCTACGTCGGGCTCGATTTCGCAACCGACACGACCGATCCCGCACGCGGCGCACGCATGCAGCGCGTGGAAGAGCGCGCCACGCACATCAGCACGAAGCTGTTGTTCTTCGAGCTGGAATGGGCGGAGCTTCCCGACGAACGCGTCCAAGCACTGCTGGCCGACGAACGGCTGACGTTCGCCCGGCATTACCTGCAGTCGGCCCGGCGGTACCGCTCGCACCTGTTGACCGAGCCCGAAGAGGTCGTGCTCACCGAGAAGTCGGTGACCGGTCGCAGCGCGTGGCAACGGTTGTTCGAGGAGCAGGTGTCGACGATCGAGGTGCAACTCGACGGCGAGAAGGCGACGCTCGAGGCCGCGCTCGCCCAACTGCATGCGCCCGACCGTGACGTCCGCCGCGCGCGTCCGCCGCCGCGGTGACGGCCGGGCTCGAGCCGGGGCTGCGCACCCGCGCGTTCGTGTTGAACACGCTGTTGTCTGACAAGTCGATCGACGACCGGCTGCGCCACTACGGCAACTGGATCTCGAGTCGCAACCTGTCGAACGAGGCGAGCGACGAGTCGGTACAAGCGCTCGTCGACGCGGTGCAGCGCCGGTACACGATCCCGCAGCGCTGGTACGCGCTGAAGGCGCGCCTGCTCGGTCTCGACCGCATCGCCGACTACGACCGCCTGGCGTCGGTCGCCGACACCGATGCCGAGATCGGCTGGCGCGCTGCGAAGGAGCTCGTGCTCGACGCGTATTCGTCGTTCTCGGGGGAGCTCGCCGACACCGCGCAGCGGTTCTTCGACGGCGCGTGGATCGACGCGGCCGCCCGCGCCGGAAAGCGTCCGGGCGCGTTCTGTGCGTACACCGTGCCGTCGCACCATCCGTACGTCTTGTTGAACTGGACGGCACGGCGGCGGGACGTGTTGACGCTCGCACACGAGCTGGGCCACGGATTGCATGCCTACCTCGCTCGCGAACAGGGCGTGTACCACCAGTCCACGCCGCTGACACTGGCCGAGACCGCATCCGTGTTCGGCGAGACGGTGACGTTCGGCCGGTTGCTCGGCGAGGTGACCAACCCGCAGGAGCGCCTCGCCCTGCTCGCCTCGAACCTCGAAGACCAGATCGCCACGGTCTTCCGCCAGATCGCCATGAACCGTTTCGAGGACGCGATCCACACCGCCCGTCGCGAAGAAGGTGAACTGTCGATCGAACACATCGGCGAACTCTGGACCGCGACGCAGCACGACATGCTCGGCGAAGCCGTCGAGATCACCGAGGGCTACCGCACGTGGTGGTCCTACATCCCGCACTTCATCAGTACGCCCGGGTACGTGTACGCGTACGCCTACGGTCAGCTGTTGGCGCTGTCGGTCTACGCGCAGTACGAGGCGCGCGGCCCCGACTTCGTGCCGCAGTACTTGGATCTGTTGCGCGCGGGCGGATCGATGTCGCCCGAGGAACTCGGCAAGCTCGTCGACGTCGATCTCGCCGATCCCGGCTTCTGGGACCGCGGCCTCGACATCATCGAACGCCGTCTCGATGAGACGGAGGCGGCCGCGGAGGCTGCCGGCCGCGTCTGACGTCGCGGTAGGTTCCCGGTCATGAGCCGAGCGCCCGCGAGCCGGGTATCCCGGCGAGCAGCGAGGCGGGGCCGAGCGGCCCGGCGCCGGAGGCGACAAGAGCGGAGATCATGGCGTACCGGGTGATCCAGTGGAGTACGGGCAACGTCGGCGTGGCCGCGCTGCGATGCATCATCAAGCACCCCGAGCTCGAGCTCGTTGGCGTGTGGGTGCACTCGGCCGACAAGGCCGGGCGCGACGCGGGGGAGTTGTGCGGCTTGCCGGCAGTCGGGGTGCAGGCCACCAATGACGCCGACGCGCTGCTCGCGCTCGACGCCGACTGCGTGTCGTACACCGCGACTGCGGATCTGCGGCCCGCGGAAGCAATCGCCGACATGGCCCGCATCGCGCGGTCGGGCAAGAACCTCGTGTCGAGCTCGGTGGTGGCGATGGTCTGGCCCGAGCATGTCGACCCGGCGATGCGCGGTCCGTTGCAGGACGCGTGTCGTGAGGCCGGCGTGTCGTGCTTCACGTCGGGCATCGACCCGGGCTGGGCGAACGACATCCTCCCGCTGCTGCTCACCGGCACGTGTGAACAGGTCGAGCACCTCCGGGTGATGGAGATCGTCAACTATCGCCACTACGAGCAGCCGACGGTGCTGTTCGACACGATGGGCTTCGGGAAACCGCTCGATGCCAAGCCGCTGTTGTTGATCCCGGGCGTGTTGTCGTTCGCGTGGGGCGGCGTCGTGAAGACGCTCGCGGCGGGACTCGGCGTCGAGGTCGAGGAGCTGCGCGAGGTACACGAGCGGCGGCCGGCAACCGAGAAAATCGACCTCGGGTTCGGTGTGATCGAAGAAGGCACCACCGCGGGGCTGCGGTTCGAGGTGCAAGGCATCGTCGGGGGAGAGGAACGGATCGTCGTCGAACACGTGACCCGCCTCGACGATTCGCTGTGCCCCGACTGGCCGCAACCCGTCGGCGCCGGCGGTTATCGCGTCGTGGTGACCGGTACGCCGAGTTATCAGTGCGACGTGCAGATGACCGCGCGTGCAGGACAGGGCGATCCGGGTGTCATCGGCACCGCCGGCCGCATCGTCAACGCGATCCCGTTCGTGTGCCAAGCCGCGCCCGGTCTGCTGTCGGCGCTCGACGTCCCGCCGGTCACCGGCCGCGGCCTCATGCGTTGATCCGCGGGTTCGCGCGCGCGGGCGCGTAAACTATTCGTCACTGTGACGAAAAGAGCGTGTATCTGGTGCGGGCGGAAGTATCCGGTGCGCGGGGGACCGGGGCGACCACGGCTGTACTGCAAGCCGTCGTGCAAGCAACGCGACTACGAGGCGCGCCGGCGGTCCGAGGAGCTGGGCCTCGGTGAGCACGAGCTGGTCGTGACCCGCGGCGAGCTCGAAGCGATGAACGACCGGTTGTTCGTCCTCGCGTGCGTGGTCGAGGACGTCGAGCGCGACCTCGCCAGAGGTGACGTCGATGCCCAAGAGGCGTTCGACGTGCTGCTCGACGCGGCCCATGAGTGCATCGGCGACGAGGAACCCGAGGTTGCCAAGGCGGCCGCGCGGCGGTAGACGCGCGTCATGCAAATTCGACGCGTGGTGACCGGACAGACGGCGACCGGCAAGTCAGTGTTCGTGAGCGACGACGTGCTCGCCGACCGGCAGTTCCGCCAGCTGTGGGGAAGCGACAGCGAAGTCGCACTGCCGACCGACGGCACGGAGCCGAAGCGGTTCCCGGGGCTCCTCGACGCGATGGAGCTCGACAATCCCGGCATGCACACCACAGACACGATCGACTTCGACATCGTGCTGTCCGGGGAGGTCTACCTCGAGCTCGACGACGGCCCCGAGGTGCGGCTCACCGCGGGTGACTGTGTGATCCAGAACGGCACTCGCCACGCGTGGCACAACCGCAGCGATGAGCCGGTAACCATGGCGAGCGCGCTCGTGGGCGCGAGACGCCGCGAGTAGCGATCGTGGCGGGGGGCATTCAGTACGCCCGCTCCGACGACGTGTACGTCGCGTACGAGGTTGTGGGCGACGGCGTCCGTGACCTTCTCGTGGTCATGGACGGGTTCATTCCGATCGACACAATGAACAACGAGCCTCGGCTTGCGCGTTCGATGCACCGGCTCGGATCGTTCGCACGTCTGATCCGGTTCGATCGCCGCGGGATGGGCCTCTCGGATCCGGTCTCGCCCTCGGCGCCCCCGACGCTCGAGCAGTGGGTCGAGGACGCACTCGCGGTCCTCGACGCGGCCGGCTCGACCGAGACCGTCGTGCTGGCATCTGCGGAGGCCAGCGGAGTCGGCCTGCTGTTCGCTGCGACCCATCCCGAGCGCGTCAATGCATTGGTGATCGTCAACGGTTGGGCGCGCAGCCTCGTCGACACCGACTACCCGAACGGCATCTCGAAAGAGCGGGCGGACCAATTCCTCGATACGACCAATCCATCGACCGGCGAATCGACAGCCGAGGCGGTCGCGGAGTTCGCTCCGAGCGCGGCGAACGACAAGAACTTTCGCGAGTGGTGGGACGAGACCGGTCGGCGCGGGGCGAGCCCCGCGACCGCCCGCGCGTTGATGCGCGTCGTGCTCGAGAGCGACGTGCGGGCCGTTTTGCCTGCGATACGCGTTCCCACGCTCGTCCTGCACTTCCGTGGCGAGCACTTCATCGAGCTGGGTCGCTACCTCGCGGAACGAATCCCCGATGCCCGCTTCGTGGAGATCGACGGCGACGACAACTATTGGTGGTCAGCGGATAACGCGGATCGCGCCCTCGACGAGATCGAGGAGTTCCTCACTGGTGTGCGCAGCGGCACCTCCATCGATCGCGTGCTCGCGACCGTGCTGTTCACGGACATCGTTGCGTCGACGCAACGGCTCACCGAGGTCGGCGATCGCCAATACCGCGACCTCCTCGATCGACACGATTCGGCAGTCCGTCGGCAACTTGCACGGTTCCGCGGCCGAGAGATCAAGTCGACCGGCGACGGCTTCCTTGCCACCTTCGACGGCCCCGCCCGCGCATTGGAATGTGCATGCGCGATCCGCGACGCCGCCCGCCAGCTCGGCCTCGACGTCCGCAGCGGCGTCCACACCGGCGAGATCGAAATCCGCGGCGACGACGTCGGCGGCATCGCCGTCCACATCGCCGCCCGCGTGGCGGCGAAAGCGGAATCCGGCGAGGTGTGGGCATCGAGAACCGTGACGGAGTTGGTAGTTGGTTCAGGCGTCGAGTTCGCAGACAAAGGAACTCATGAGCTGAAAGGCGTTCCTGGAGCCTGGCTGTTGTTCGCCGTGCAAACGTGAGAGACGCTGCCGGGGGCACCCACGTCCACACGCGAGCCCCGGATGGTGTGGGCATTATCGGCGCTCCTGTCGGAGCGCCGATAATGCCGGTTATGTCAACTTGCGCTCTGCAGGCCCCGGGCGGGAGCCTCCCCCGATGACGCCCGAAGACCTTGTGGAGATCGAGCTGATCAAGCGGCTGAAGTACCGCTACGCCCGGTGTCTCGATCTGAAGCTCTGGGACGAGATCGCCGAGTGCTTCACGGCCGACGCCGTGGCGGCGTACTCAGGCGGCGGGTATTCGTTCGAGGGCCGGGAGGCGATCGTCGACTTCTTGCGCCGCTCGATGGGCGCCGAGACGTTCCATTCGAGCCACAAGATGCATCACCCCGAGATCGACCTCACCGGCTCGCACACGGCGACCGGCGTGTGGGCGCTCGACGACGTCGTCGTGATGACCGACTTCGAGCTCACGATCCGGGGCTGCTCGTTCTACGAGGACGAGTACACCAAGCACGACGGCACCTGGCGCATCCGGCGCACCGGCTACAAGCGGGTGTTCGAGGAGATCCAGCCCCGCAAGCCGGTCGAGGGCCTGCGGCTCACGGCCAGCTGGTGGGCAACCGGCGGTCGCAGCGAGCTTCCCGCGGGCTAACGGTGCCGACCGCTGCCGAGATCCACGACGCACTCGGTCATCCGGTCATCGACGCCGACGGGCACGGCATCGAATACCTGCCTTGGTTCCGCGATCTCTTGCGCGACGAGGGCGGCACCCGCGTGGTCGATGCGTGGAACGTGATCGAGCACGGCGCGTCGCACCTGCGTGGCCTCGACGCCGACGCCAAGCGCGCGCTGGGTTCGCCGCGCATGCCGTGGTGGGGTCTGCCGACCGAGCAAACGCTCGACCGCGCCACCGCGATGTTTCCGGCGCTGCTCTATGAGCGCCTCGACGAGCTCGGGATCGACGTCGCGGTCTGCTATCCCACCTACGGGCTCACCGTGATGGGGCTCGATGATCCCGACCTCCGAGTTGCGGCGGCACGCGCGTTCAACACGTACTACGCCACGCGCGTACGCCCCACACCGCGACCGTTTGGAACCGGTTGCAATTGTGCCGACGTACGCGCCCGACGAAGCGATCGCGGTGCTCGACCACGCGGTACAAGACCTCGGTCTGCGCGCAGTGATGTGCACCGGACTCGTACAACGACCGTTGCCCGGCGCCAACGTGCCACGCGGCGCGCGCTGGATCGACGCGCTCGGCCTCGACAGCGCGCACGACTACGACACGCTCTGGCAACGCTTCGTCGACCTCGACGTCACGCCGACGTTCCATTCGACCGGCATGGGCTGGGGCAGCCGCTCCTCCCCCACCAGCTACATCGCCAACCACGTCGGCTCGTTCGCGGCCGCCGGCGAGGCGTTGTGTCGCTCGTTGTTCCTCGCCGGCGTGATGCATCGCTTCCCGACGTTGCGGTTCGCGTTTCTCGAAGGCGGTGTGACATGGGCCGCGTCACTGTGCGCCGATCTCGTCGGCCACTTCGACAAACGTCACGGTGACGTAATCCATCGCTACGACCCGGCCCGGACCGACCGGGCCCAACTCGAGACGCTCCTCACGCGCTACGGCGTCGACGAAGTTCGCGATCGCGCCAACCAACTCGGCGACGCGTTGCACATGCTCAGCGAGCCCGATGAAGACCCAGCAACCCTCGACGAGTTCGCGTTGAGCGGTGCCCGCTCCCCCGCCGACATCCGCAACACGTTCGCCCGTCAGTGCTTCTTCGGCTGCGAGGCCGACGACCCGATGTGGGCGTTGGCGTTCGCCTCCGACTACCACGGCACCCGGTTGCCGGCGATGTTCGCGTCCGATCTCGGCCACTGGGACGTCCCCGACGCGCCGCGGTGCTCCCCGAGGCCTGGGAGCTCGTCGAGCGCGGCCACGTCACAACCGATGACTTCCGTGCGTTCACGTACGAGAATGCGCTTGGACTTTGGGGGACGGCCATGTTCGCAAACACACTCGCGGCCACGCGATGACGTACCGCTGGCGTACCGCGACCGTCGACTCCGACGGCGAGGAGATCTACTACGAGGTCACCGGCGAGGACGACGCGCCGACGATCATGCTCACGCATGGCGCGGGCGGCTCGCACGCGGCTTGGTTCCAGCAGGTTCCGGTGCTCGCCGACGCGGGATACCGCGTCGTGACGTGGGACACCCGCGGCTTCGGCAACTCGACGTACCGCACCGGCACGCACGGCACCGCGGCCGCGATCGCCGACATGCGCGCGGTGCTCGCCGACGTCGGTGTGGAACGGGTCCACCTTGCCGGCCAGTCGATGGGCGGCTGGTGGGTCACGGGGTTCACCCTCGCCTCTCCCGAGCGCGTGCGCTCGCTGACGTTGTCGAACACCGTCGGCGGCATGTGGACTGACGCACTCGACGCCCACTTCCGCCAGTTCGCGGCCGCACCGCCCCCTGCCGCCGACACCATCGGGGCGCACCCCGCGCTCGCGCCCGGCTTCGTGGCGCGTGATCCCGCCGGTGCCTTCCTCTATCAGCAGCTCAATACGTTTCACACGCCACCCATGGCCGACGTCGTGCTCGCGTTGGTCGGCGCACGCGTCGAGCATGCGGCGCTCGACGCGCTCGGCATCCCGATCCTGGTGATCACCGGCACTGACGACGGGCTGTTCCCGGCACCGCTCGTGATCGAGAGCGCGGCGCGTCTGACCAATGCGTCGATCGTCGAGATCCCCGACGCCGGACACTCGCCGTACTTCGAGCGGCCCGGCGACTACAACGACGCGCTGCTCGCGTTCCTCGACAAGGCACCGTGATGCCCGAGCTCGTCTCCGCGGCACAGATCGACGCGTTCGCACGCGACGGCTACGTCGTCGTCGACGGACTGCTCACCGACGACGAGCTCGCGCACTACGGTCCGCTGGTGATCGCCGCGGTCGAAACGCGTGCCGGCGCCGACACACGTTCCCTCGACGAACGGTCGCCGTACGAGCAGTCGTTCCAACAGTGCATCAACCTCTGGGAGGACCACCCGGCGATCCGCCCGCTGACCTTTCACCAGCGCGTCGGGCAAGCGGCGGCCGAACTGCTCGGCACGGATGCCGTTCGCCTGTGGCACGACCAGGCATTGTTCAAACGCGCCCATGGGCGCGAGACCGACCCCCATCAAGATCAGCCCTACTGGCCGATCGCGGAGACCGACACGATCACCGCGTGGATTCCGTTCGAGGGTTCGACCATCGCGAGCGGCGCGATGGGTTACCTGCCCGGATCGCATCTCGTCGGGCTGCGGCGCTTCCAGAACATCTTCCAAGCCGAAGAGGCGGAAGCGATGCTGAGCTCACCGGAGATCGCCGGTATCGAGCCCGTGTACGTCGAGGTGCCTCGTGGCAGCGTCGCGTTCCATGCCGGCCTCACCGTGCACATGGCGAAGCCGAACACGACCGACACCGATCGCGCCGTGCACACGATGATCATGTTCGCCGACGGCTGCACCCGCGCCGCGCGTGGGTTTCACTTCTCGGTAGATCGCGACGCCATCGCGGTCGGCGACCCGATCCGCGGCGCGGCCACGCCGATCCTTTGGCCCCGCCCCGCCGGCGACCTCCCCCCTCCCCCACCGCCGATGTCGCCGGGGCTCTCGAAGATCGTCGCGCTCGGCCTGTTGCCCGCTCAGGAGGAGTCGACCTGAGAGGCAGCAGCAGGTGCCCGGTCTGTGGCTATCCGCATTTGGACGAGCAGCCGCGAAGCCCCAGAACCGGCAGCGGGTCGTACGAGATCTGCCCGTCATGCGGATTTCAATTGGGCGTGACCGACGACGATCTCGGTTACACGTATGAAGAGTGGCACCTCGAGTGGATCGCCGACGGGATGCCGTGGCGCAGCGTGCGAGAGCAGCCTCGACTATGGGATCCCGCTGCGCAGCTCAATCGACTAGCCAAACCAACTTCCACGTCGATCGGCTCGGAACTCGGCCTCGAGTTCCTTGAGCGAGAGGATCTCGCACTTTCGCTCGATGACCTGAAGTACGGATTCGAGCGAGGATGGCTGCGCGCCTCGACGGTCGTCGACTCGGCGGTTCGTGAGGTAAGGAGAGGAGATCGCGACCCAATCTTGCTCGAGGTGGCGTCGCTCCTCCGCGATGACCTTGATCAGCTTCCAGATGTGCTGGCGCAGCTCGACTTTCCTGAGCACATCCACGATCCGAGGGAAGCGGCTCGCAAATGGCTCTACCTCAAACTGAAGGCTGCGTATGACCGTCGCCAGGATCTAGATGATCCCTTGGGGACTGGCGAAGAGATCTACGCCAACTTCGACTATCCGCCGACCGTCGAAAGCTTCGTGCGCTACATGCCGCTCCGGCCGGGCGATGATGCCGGCGAATCTGCGCTCCTCAAACGGTGGTCCGCGTTTCTTGGGAGTGAACACGAGGCGCTACGAGCACAGGCACCGTGAATGTTGAACGCAGCGGTTCCACTCGGCGAGGTCCTCGCGTGCGTGTCAATCGCGCCTCGTGGTGCTCATCGGTGCGGCTTCCCCTTCAGCCACGTGGCCTTGTCGAGGTACTGGAGGAGCCGATGCGCGGCGAGCTCGACATCCTTGTGCCGCCACTCGGCTGCTCGGTACTGACACGCGATCAGACCGCTCCGATGAATACGGCGGAGGTCTCCATAGACAAACGCGTATCGCGCCTTGGTCTCGTCCTTCGCACCGTCGGTCAGCCCCAAGTGCCAGGCCGCGTACTCCCGCCACGAATGGGATTCCAGGAACGCATTCGCGTCCCCCGCACTCGGCTGCACCTCGCTCCAATCGCTGTTGAGCACGTACTGACGAGCGTCGATCAACCGTCTTGCGTGGGTCACCGCGCGCTTGTTGACCGAGTAGGAGGCCATGTCTCATTCTCCTCGATTGCGCGAACGAGAGCCGATGCCGTGACAACTATCCACGCGTCGCCGATCGTTAAACCGAGGCGCTGCCACAATCCGTGGGCTGGCCCGAACGTGCTGGCAACAAGGCACACCCCCGAGATCGCGGCAGTCATGACCGACACGCGCGCCCAGACCCGCCGGCCCGTTGCCGCGAGCACGTACGCGGCGAGCAACGGAAGGCTGACGATCGCCGCGTAGCCGATCCCCGCGAACATAGCGTGCACGGCGTCGCCGGACCACCCGCCGAGCGGAGTCGCCGCCACCGCGAGCGTGGAGCCACCAGTCACGACGGCCGCGATCCATGCTCGACCCGCGAGCACCGCACGCAACGCGCACCCGAACGCAATGAGGCCGACACCGAACACCACGAACCCGACGGTCATCAGGACGCGTGTCGACGCGTCCACGGCCGCGAGGTTGCTGATCGCATCGTCGACCGGCGAGAAGCTCGCGGCGCTCGCTCCGGCCCAAATCCACGAGCCGACAAACACCACCGGGCCCACAACACCCCCGAGCGCAAGCAGTCGCACGTGGGACTTCACACCCTAAGGTCGCGCTCCAGTCGGGCTGCGACCTCGCGATAGCGCGACACCGGCACGAGATGCACACCGTCGAACGCGCCCGAGTCCCGCAACGCAAGGACTTGCTCGCATGCGGCGACGATCCCCGCTTCCGGATCGCGTGCCGCGGCCGCGACGAGATCCGCGGGGATGTCGACGCCGGTGATGTCATCCTGCAGTCGCTTCGCCATGCGTTCGCTGGCAACGACCAGCACACCTGCGTAGACGGGCACCTCCAGACGCGCGGTATCCCGCCAGCGCATCAGCACATCAACCGAGAACGAGACCTGCACGAACACGAAGTCCGCGTCCCGCTTCCACGATGTGACCGGACCGAGTCCGGTGACCGCGCCGGCGCGGAACGGTCGCTCACCGGCGAACGCGCGAACCTCTTCGATCATCTCCCGCACCTTCAGCTGGCTTGTACGCGAGCCGACCGCCGGTTCATCGCCGTGTACGAGCAGGAACTGGTCGACGCCGTAGGCAGCCGCGGTCAGGAGGTCACGACGGAGCCCGAGCAGATTGCGATCACGCGAGTTCAGGCACGCGATCGAACGCCCGCCCATTGCCTCCACCTCGTGCGCGACCGCGATGCTCGATACGGTCGCCCGCCCGAGGTGGTTGTCGGGGATCAGGAACGCGGAGGCGATCCGGCTCAGCACACCGATCTGGTGGCGAACCGGCCGCAGGTCAGGTCGGGTCGGCGGCTCGATCTCGCACACGACCTCGAACGTCATGGCATCACCAGCGGTTTGGAC
The DNA here is from genome assembly GCA_963837155.1 of uncultured Actinomycetes bacterium. Lineage (GTDB taxonomy): Bacteria > Actinomycetota > Acidimicrobiia > IMCC26256 > PALSA-610 > DASQHW01. The sequence continues at coordinate 2,228,141 of CAWIMB010000002.1, forward strand.
GACACTTTGTAGACGAGGCTTCCGGTGGCCGCGACCGTGTCCGATTGCGCGCCACGTACTTCGGCGTCGCAGAAGACGATCGATCGGCCCCGTTGCACGATCCAACCTTCGGCGACCGCGTCGTCCTCGATGATCGGCGCCAGGAACCGCACCGCGATGTCGACCGTGAACATCTGGCGCGGGTCGTCGTAGCCGCTGCCGATCACCGGGACAACGACCGTGTCGATCATCGACGCGATCACGCCGCCGTGCATCACCCCGGCGGGTTGGCGGAACTCGGGCCGGTAGGCAAGGCGCATCCACGCGTAGTCCTGGCGAAGCTCTTCGACCTCGATCCCGAGGAACTGCGGGAACCACACGGTGTCCCACTTCCCGAAGTTCGCCCAGCGCGCGTAGCGCTCTCGGGGAAGCGGTGCGAACTGCGCGGCCCGATCGGTCACGGATCGGACGCTAGTGGCGACCAGCGCCACACCGTCCATTCGTCGAGCGGTGCTGCGCCGAGGGTTCGATAGAAATCCGCGGCCGGTGTGTTCCAGTCGAGCACCGACCATTCGACCCGGCCATTCGTGCGCCGTCGCAGCTCGTCCAGCAGCGCTCGCCCGATCCCCAGCCGGCGGTACGCGGGCCGCACGAACAGGTCTTCGAGCCAGATGCCGTCGCGGCCGAGCCATGTCGAGAAGGTCCGGAAGTACAGCGCGAAGCCCGCGACCGCGCCCTCGTGCTCGGCGATGAGCGCGCGCGCCACCGCATCTGCACCGAAGAGATGGCCGGCGACCTCGTCGGGATCGAATGCGACCGCGCCCGGCTCCCGTTCGTACTCGGCGAGCTCGCGCACCAGCGCGAGGATATCGGGCAGATCCGCCGGCCGCGCCTCGCGGATCACTTCTTGACGACGAACGGCGGCTTGACGACCTGGGCGTCGAGCAGCTGACCGCGCACGTCGACCTGCAACGCCGCGCCCGGTTCGATCTCCGGGTGCACGAACGCGAGCGCGATCGCGTGGCCGAGCGACGGCGAGAAGTTTCCGCTCGTCACGACCCCGACATCGGCGTCGCTCTGCAACACGCGCGCGCCCTCGCCGCGCCGGTCGCCGGCCTGCAATCGCGAGCCCGCGGAGCCGGCGTGCGATCCCGCGCTCCCGCTCGGCCGTCAAGGGCGCCCGACCCCGGAAGTCGCCCTTCTCCCAGCCGACGACCCACCCGAGCCCCGCCTGCAACGGCGTGATGCCGGGACCAAGCTCGTGGCCGTGCAGCGGGAGGCCCGCTTCCAGCCGCAACGTGTCACGCGCGCCGAGGCCCGCCGGGGTGAGACCGGCGTCGCAGAGCGCGTCCCACATCGCCGGCGCGTCCGCGGCCGGCACATGCAACTCGACGCCATCCTCACCGGTGTATCCGGTCCCGGCGACGATCAGGTCGCCGACGCGCCGCACCGCGAAGCGAGGCACCTCGGCCGCGTCCGGCTCGACCTTGGAGAGGAACGCGCGTGCTTCCGGGCCCTGGACCGCGATTACCGCGCGGGACCCGGTGATGTCGGTCGCCAGACCGCGTTCGGTGAACGCATCGAGGATCGGCTGCGTGTTCGACGCGTTCGGCATGACGAAGAAGGTGTCATCGTCGACCCACCACACGATGATGTCGTCCACAACGTGGGCGTCGTCGGGATCGAGGAGGTGTGTGTACTGCGCGTGTCCGGGCGTGATCTTGCGCAGGTCGTTCGTGAGAAGCCATTGGAGCGCGGGAAACGCGCCTGCACCCGAGCACTTGATCGTGCCGAGGTGCGAGACGTCGAACGCGACACCGTGCTCCCGGCACGCGCGATGTTCCTCGAGCACTCCGTTGTACTGGAGCGGCATCTCCCATCCCCCGAAGGGCACCATGCGCGCGCCGCGGGCGCGATGCTGCGCATCGAGCGGGCTGAGACGCATAACCGAGAGAGTCAGGCGCTTTCGGCCGCGGGCTTCGCCGGAACTTCAGGACGGGTGCCGCGCCGGCCCAGGTCGAACGGCAACGGCGGGCCGTCGGCGGGCGCGTCGGCGTCGACAAGCTGCGACGGCGGTTCCAAGCCGTACTTCACGAGCAAGTGGAGATAGTCGCGTTGGTACAGCACACGAATCGTGACGTCCGGGTGCAACTCGACGAGTCGCCGCGCTTTGCGGTTCTTCTTCGTGACCAGTCGCTGATTGAGCGTCGTGATCTCGATGTAGAGGCCGTAGGCCGGAAGGAAGAAGTCGGGAGTGAACGCCTGCGCGGCGCGACCTTCACGATCCCACTCGAGCGTGAAGGTACGCGGCTCGTAGTCCCACGCGATGGAGTAGAAGTCGAGGAGCTTCGCGAACTGACGCTCCGAGTTGTGCGCGAAGCGAACGGTCTCGTGCGGGAGCTGCTCGACGCCGATGTCGCGATCCACCACGCTTGTTACCGTGCCGCCGCCTGTGCGGCAGCGTTGGCCTCGAACGTGAGCTGCACGGCTTCGGTGATCGTCTGCTGCAGCGGTTCGACGTCGAGCACGACACTCAATACGCCTTGGCCGCCCCGCAGCAGGTCCATCACTTGCTGGTCGGTCTCGGCGAGCACAACGCTCGCACCCTGAATCACGATGCGCGCCGACGCGAGATCCTTTCGGAAACCGCGCAACGACTCGACTGCCTTGCGCGCCGACTGCAACGAGATTCCCGCGTCGAGCATCTGCTTGATGACCTTCAGCTCGAGCAGATCGCGAAACGAATAGAGACGTTGGGTGCCGGAACCGTTCGCGTCCATCACCGACGGGCGTACCAAGTCGGTGCGGGCCCAGTAGTCGAGCTGCCGGTACGTGATCCCGACGATCTTGCAGACCTGGGGGCCTCGGTAACCGGGCTCCGCGCCACGTTCAATCATGACAAGAGTGTAACTACAGCGGGGACGAACCGTAAACCTCGACCTTTGGGACAACTCAAACCCCAGGAGTCTCCACCTTCAACATGCGCCCCAGAGCTTTCAGCTGGTCACTGGTCCCGATGGCGATCAGCGTCGTGCCCGGTTCCAGCACCACGCCGGGCCGGGGGTTCGACTCGAAGCTCCCGTCGGAGTGCCGCACGGCGAGCACGAGGGCGCCCGAGTCCCGCCGCAGGTGGGCGTCGCCGAGCGAGCGGCCCACGAGAGGCGAGGCCTCGGTGAGCGGCAGCTCCTCGAGGCGGTACTCGACCTCCTCGTCGTGCACGACGACGTCGAGGAAGTCAGCCACGTCCGGCTGTTGCGCGAACGCCGCCATCCGTTGAGCTCCCTGGTGCAACGGGTTGACCACCCGGTCGCAGCCGGCCCGTTGCAACTTCGCCTCACTCGAGGTCTCGTTGGCGCGGGCGATGATCTGCAAGGACGGATTGAGGGCGCGGGCCGAGAGCACGGTCGACATCGCGTCGGCGTCCTCACCGAGGCTCACGATCATCGTTGCGGCCCGCTCGATGCCGGCCGCGCACAAGACGTCGTCCTCGGTCGAGTCTCCCTGCACGACCGGGAACCCTGCCGTCGCCGCTTCGGCGACGCGCCGCTCATCGGCGTCGACCGCGACGAGCTCGACGTCGCGGGCAGAGAGCAAGCGCGCGATCTGGATGCCCACACGCCCGTAGCCACACAGCACGACGTGCTTCGACAATTTCGCGATGCGACGGTCCATCCGTCTCCTCCCGTAACGGTCGAGCGTGTCCTCGAGCTGCTCTTCGAACACGGCACCGAGTGTGAACAAGCCGGCAGACACGCCGAAGATCGACAAGAACACCGAGAAGATCTTGGCCGTATCGTCGAACGGGCGAACTTCACCCAAGCCGACGGTCGTGATCGTCGTGACCGTTTGCTGGAGCGCGTCGAGGAAGCTCCAGTGCTCGGCGAACCAGAACCAGCCGGTACCGATGCACGCGACGACGATCAGGAGGATGACGCCGAGGCGAACACGACGCCGTCCGGGCGCTATTGCGCGAAGTCCTCGGGCGTCACGTTGTCGAGGAACTCGCGGAACTGCGCCACCTCCTGCTCCTCCTCGTCGGCTTCGAAGAGGACACCCGCTTCTTCCAGCACGGCCTCGTCGGCGAAGATCGGGATCGTGCCGCCGTAGCGTACGGCGAGCGCGATCGCGTCCGAGGGACGAGATGAGATCCGCGACTTCGTGCCGGCTCGGTCGAGTTCGATCTCGGCGTAGAACGTGCCGTCGTGCAGTTCGGTGATCTCGACCTTCTCGAGCGTCACGGCCAGGTCGTCGAGCACGGTTTTGAACAGGTCGTGCGTCATCGGCCGGGGCGTCTCCATGCCTTGCAGCGCGTAGACGATGGCCGTTGCTTCCGGCGATCCGATGAAGATCGGCAGGAAGCGCGCACCGCCCTCTTCGCGGAGCAGCACAATCGGTTGATTCGTCGGCACCTCGACGCGCACACCGATGAGCGACAGGGGGATCACAGGCCGTTCACCCTACCACCGGGGTTTCGGCACCATTCCCGTTGCGATACACGTCGGCGACGTACGCGTCGGGCCTGGTTACGAGGACATCACGGTCGGCGGCGATCACGTACGGAACGTTGCGATACAGGTCTCGCACATGTAAGCCATACCCGAGCACGTACTCGTCCGTGAGCTCGACACCGCGGTAGCGCAGTTCTTGTGGCACGATGCGGCGCGCCGGCCGGTCGAGCAGCGCACACGTATTCAGACGCCGTGGTCCGCGCGCCCCGATCTGCCCGGAGAGATACGCAAGCGTGAGGCCAGTATCGACGATGTCCTCGACGATGACCACGTCGCGTCCGGTGATATCGGTCTCGAGGTCGTGCAGGATGCGCACTCGACCGCTATCGGGCGCGAAGCGCGAGATCGACATGAAATCGACCTCGACTGCAACATCGGGGATCGCCCGCATCAGGTCCGCCAAGAAGATCAACGCACCCTTGAGCACGCCGACGAGGAGGACGCCCTCGGGATGGTCCTCGGCGATCTCGCTCCCGAGCCGTCGTACATGCTGCGCGATCGCCGACTCGTCGAGCAGAACCGTCGCCGCCACAAGAAGTTCCTAGCCGCTGAACGTGCGGCGCACTGCTTGACGGAGGAGCGCCGTGCGCAGCCGGCGGCCGAGTCCTGCGAGCTCACCGAGTGTCTCGGTCGTGCGGGCCTGCGCCTCCGGATTGCGTTGGCGTCGATACGGCAGCAGCACCTGTTCGAACAGGCTTGCTTCCCGGTCGGCAAACGCGCGATACATGCGGAGGTGGCGGGGCTCGATGCCATGCCGCATGAACGCGCCGCACACGCGAGCAACCGCGAGCGCGTCGTCGTCGAACAACACGCGATCGCGTGCCGTGCCGCTCGGCGTCACGAGACCGAATTCCTCGAGCCGCCCGAGCTCCTCGTCGCTGAGCCCGGCGGCTCGCGCCAGCTCGGCGCGCGTGAGGCTCACACCGGTCTCGGCCACGGCAAGATCCTCCGGTCCCTCGTCATCGTGCACTTCGGCTGCGACCGAACGCGCCTCCGCGTCCTGAGCGGCCCGCCGCGTCTCCTCGAACAGCGCGTCGACAGTCTTGGCGTCGAGCAAACGTTCCTGAGGATCGCTCGACGCGGCATCTGCAGTACCGGCGGTGAACCCACCGTCCTTGTCGATCTCGTCGAGCCGTTCCTTGATGACCTTGAGCGGCAGGAAGTGCTCGCGCTGTTGGCGGAGGATGAAACGCAGGCGCTCGACGTCGGCTGGATAGAACTTGCGATATCCCGATGGCGTCCGTTCGGGATCGACGAGACCTTGACTCTCGAGGAATCGGATCTTGGAGATCGTGATGTCCGGGAACTCGTCGCGGAGCTGGTTCAGAACGTCACCAATGGACGAGTGTGCACGCTTGGCCACGGTCAGCCTTCCCGCTCCCCACCGATGACGAAGCTGAGCCGGTAGCGACCGATCTGGACCTCGTCGCCATATCGCAATCGCGCTTCGTCGACGCGCTCCTTGTTGACGTACGTGCCGTTCAGCGAGCCGACGTCGCGCAGTGTGTAGCCGTCATCTGTTCGCTCGATGACAACGTGGCGGCGCGACACCGTGATGTCGTCGAGGAACACGTCGGAGTCGGGATGGCGACCGATCGCGGTCGACGGCAGCTCCAACCGGTAGGACGAGCCCGTCTCGGGCCCGTGCCGAACGACGAGCAAGCCAACACCGGGTGCGAGCCCGTCGAGGTAGTGCTCGAGCTCGTCCTCGGTGTCGGCGGCCTCGACGGCCGAAAGCGTCAGCGTCGTCGCGTTGTCGTCGTCGGCGGCAGCGTTCAGCGGAGCGCCGCACGAGGAGCAGAAGCGGGCGTCGTCAGGATTCTTGTGGCCGCACCGCGCACAGAGCACGAGTCGGGAGCGTACCGGCGGGCCCTGGATGTCCACAATGCGGCCTCGACCTCAACGAAAGATTGAGCGTCGAGGGTTTGCTCCCGATTGCGAGCTCAGCCCTCGACCAGCTGGCGATATGCCGCCGCATCGAGCAGCGCGCCGACTTCGGCCGGGTCGCTGCATTGGACCTCGAACATCCACCCGGCACCGTACGGATCCTGGTTCACGAGCTCGGGCTGGTCGCCGAGTGCATCGTTGACGGTCTGCACCACGCCGGTCACCGGTGCGTAGATGTCGGACACCGACTTCGTCGATTCGATCTCGCTGATGCTTGCGCCGGCGATGACGTCGAGGCCGACGTCGGGAAGCTGCACGAACACGACGTCGCCGAGGCTGTCCTGTGCGAAGTCGGTGATCCCGATGCGGGCGATATCGCCGTTCAGTCGCACCCACTCGTGCTCGCGGCTGTACCGCAGATCCTCAGGGATGTTCATGCCGCGGATGCGTATACGTCGCGTGGCTTACCGTCGTGAGCTCAGCGACGTGGCCGGCGTGGATCGCGACGAGGCGGCGGGCTTCGACATCGCTCGTACCCTCAGCCCACACGTGCGTGATGGCGAGCTCGGGATCGGGCAGCACGAGCGCCCAGCCGTCCGGATACACGATCTTCACGCCGTCGACGAGCACGGTCGGCAAGTCTTTGGCGCGCTCCATCATCCCCCGCATGACCGCGCCTTTGCGTTCCCATGGTGTCGGCACTGTCTCGTGGGCGACGTGCGTCTCGGGCACCTCGGCGAGCAGCGCCGACAGTGGCTGGCCTGCTTCTGCGAGCAGCTCGAGCAAGTGCACGAGTGTTCCCGCCGCGTCGTACGCGGGAAGGAACGCGGGCCAGATGAAGCCACCTTCTTGGGACGCCGCGAACTCGACGCCGCCGCCCCCGGCAACCTCCATGAGGTGCGAGGCCGAGAGCTTCGTCCACACGATCGGCGATCCACTCTCGTCAGCGACGCGTTCGGCTTCGCGGCTCACCGAGACAGGCAGCGCGACCGCCGCGCCCGGACGGTGCCGGCACACGAGCCTGACGAGCACGAGCAACGCCTGCTCGGGGGTGAGCGGAACACCCTGGTCGTCGATGATGGTCCCGGTCTCTCCGTCGGGATCGAACACATAGCCAAGGTCGGAACCGGATGTGCGCACGAGGTCGCCGATCACCTTGATCCGCTGCTCGACGTCCTCGGCGGTCGCCGACGCGCCCATCGTCGTGGCGTACGGATTGACCGCCAGAACCGTCGCGCCGATCTTGGCGAGCACGTTCGGCATCACCATCGACGCCGCGCCGAACGAGTAGTCGAGCACGACCTTGAACGAGCGGTCCCGCAGACGCTGCGCGTCCACGCTCGCCTCGAGCGCGGCCGTGTAGAACTCGATGGCGCGCGGAGGAAACACGATGTCGCCGATGTCGGCCGCGAACGCGCGCCGGAAGTCCTCCCGGTAAAGGAGCCGTTCGATCTTCCGCTGGGCGCCCTCGTCGATGTCGGCGCCGTCCTCGTCCATGAACCGGATCTCGAGGCTGTCGGGGTCGCCCGGCGCGAGACGCACGCGTGATGCCGCCCTGCGCCCGCTGGCTGCGTACCTGAAAGCGCGTGACCGGCACCGTCGCGAGCTCGAGGTCCATCACGTTGACGCCGCTCAGGTTCAGGCCGGCGATGAACGCCCGCTTCAGCGCTCGCGCCGATCGGCTCGTGTCGCGGCTGGTGCACACGACCGCGCCCTTCTTCAGCGCGGTGCCGTACGCCATCGCGAGCCGGACCGCGACCTCGGCGTTGATGTCGACGTTGGCCAGCCCGCGCACACCGCGCCGACCGAACAATGTGCGAGCGCCCTTGCTCTCCCACACGATCGAGGACGTCACGAGCGCGCCCGCCTCGACCGTCTTGAACGGATAGATCTTGACCGAAGGATTGATGATCGCGTGCTCGCCGACGAAGCACTCGTCGCCGATGACCACGTTCTCCTCGATGCGGGCGCCCTCGCGAATGTCGCTGGCGCGCCCGATGACCGCGCCGCGCACGCGTGCGCCCGGCCCGACGTACACGTGGTCGTGCACGACCGAGCGCTCCAACTCGGCGTCGTGCTTCACGACGACGTCCGTGCCGAGCACCGTGTACGGCCGAAGCACTGCGCCGGCCTCCACGCGCGAGTTGTCGCCGATGAGCACGGGGCCGAGCACCTCGGCGTTCGGCGAGACGTCTGCCCCTTCGCCGAGCCACACGCCGTCGCGTACCTCGAAGCCGGGGATCTCGAGATGGACTCGGCCGTCCAGGATGTCGTCGTGGGCGCGGCGATACGCCTCGAGCGTGCCGACGTCCTCCCAATAGCCCTCGACGACGTGCCCGACGAGCTTCAGCCCTCGGTCCAGCACCGCCGGGAATACGTCGCTCGAGAAGTCGATGACCTCGCCTTCGGGGATGAAGTCGAAGATCTCCGGCTCGAGCACGTAGATGTTGGTGTTGATCGTGTCCGAGAACACCTCGCCCCAGGTCGGCTTCTCGAGGAAGCGCTCGATCGTCCCGTCCTCACGAGTGATGACGATCCCGAACTCCACGGGATTCTCAACGCGCTTGAGGGCGATCGACGCAAACGCCTCGCTCGCCTTGTGCGCCTTCATCACTTCGCCGAAGTCGATGTCGGTCAGCGCGTCGCCGGCAACCACGAGGAACGTCTCGTCGAGCTCTTCCATGGCGTTGCGCACCGAGCCCGCGGTGCCGAGCGGTGACTCCTCGGTGGCGTAACGCATACGCACGCCGAAGTCCGATCCGTCGGCGAAGTAATTGCGAATGTGATTGGCGAGAAACGCGACGGTGACGACGATGTCGTCGAAGCCGTGCTGGGCGAGCAGCCGCACGATGTGCTCCATCATCGGCGCGTTCGCGATCGGCATCATCGGCTTGGGTTGATTGCTCGTAAGGGGCCGGAGCCGAGTGCCTTCTCCGCCGGCGAGGATGACCGCTTTCATGTACGCACCTCCGCGGCCACGCGGGCCGCTCGTCCTTCACGCAGCGCGGCGCGAGCCGCCGGCACGTACCGTGCTGCCGCGTAATACCCCAACACGATGCCACCGATCGCAAAGATCCAGCCGAGCACGTTGAACAGTGTGCGGACCGAGGGTGCGGCGTCGGCGATCAGGAACATCGGCAGCGCGAACATCAGCGCGAGCGTTCCCGCCTTTCCCGCCCACACCACATCGATGCGCCGAGCGCCGGCCAGGCCGAGCCCGACGGTGACGACGGCAATCAGCAACTCTCGCACGAGAACGATCCAGATCATGATGTTGATCGCGGTCCCCAAATCCTCGCGCAAAAGCGCGATCGAGGCCGCGACGAGCAGGACGCGGTCCGCCAGCGGATCGAGGATCTTGCCCAGTTCGCTGCCCTGATCGAAATGGCGCGCGATGTAGCCGTCGACCCAGTCGGACGCACCGAGCGCCGCGAGCAGCACCGCCGCGCCCCGGCGGGCCGGCTCCGGTTTCCACAGCATCCACAGAAACACGGGGACCAGCAGCAATCGAATGACGGAGATGACGTTCGGGATCGTCCAAATGCGTGATTGGGTGCGATCCACGCACTCCAGGGTACGGGCTAATGGCCGGTGGTGCCGCCCTCGGCGCGGGGGTCGGAGCCGGCTCGGTAGCCCCGCGAGCACCGCTCGATAGCGTGCGCGATGCCGGGACCATGGCGGTACCCCTGCACGACGTCGATGTCGTGTCCGCGGCGCCGCAGGTCGTCGATCCACGCCGGATCGAAGTGATCCTCGATCGCGACGCGCCCGGTGCCCGGATCGATCGTGAACCGGGGTGCGCTGATCGCGCGTTGCGGGTCGTCACCGTCGACGAGCATCCGGACCATCAGTTGGGTGTGCGTCTGGGCCTGGCCGTGACCGCCCTCGGTACCGAACACGAGCCACGGCGCGCCGTCGCGCAACGCCATCGCCGGGATCAGCGTGTGCAACGGCATCCTGCGCGGGCCGATGCCATTCGGGTGCGTGTCGTCGAGGACGAAGGCCGAACCCCGGTTGTGCAGGTTGATGCCCCACTCCCCCACCCGCAATCCCGAGCCGGCCGCCGTGAAGTTCGACTGAATGAGGCTGACCATCATCCCGTCGCGGTCGGCAGTGCACATGTAGATCGTGCCGCCGTCGGGCGCCGGGCGGGCTTCGAACTGCCGCGCCTTGCTCGGTTCGATCTCTGCCCGGCGGTCGGCGATCCAGTCGTCGGCGAGGATTCGTTCGGGCGGCACACGCATCGCGTCGGGGTCACCGAGATACGCGTGACGGTCGGCGAGGGCGCACTTCACCGCTTCGATCAGGAGGTGCTGGCGGTCGGGTCCGTCGGCGCCGAGCTCGAACCCGTCGACGATGCGTAGCGCCTCGAGCGCGGTCATGCCTTGCGTCGGTGGCGGCATCTCGAGAATTTCCGCGCCGCGCACGTTCGCGCGCAGGGGCTCGACCCACGCGCCTTGATGGCCCGAGATGTCGGCGTCGGTCATGAAGCCGCCCGCGTCCTGAATGCGCGACGCGATCGCAGTGCCGATCGGACCGCGGTAGTACACGTCCGGCCCGTCGTCCGCGAGGGCGCGGATCGTGCGCGCGAGCTCGGGTTGACGGATCCAGGTGCCCGGTTGCACATCGCCGTAGTACGACGCGAAATCGTGCAGATCGAAGTGCGCGAACATCTGGCCGGTGTGCGCGAAGAACCATGCTCCCCGCTTCGTGACCGGGAAGCCGTTTTCCGCGTACGCGAGCGCGCGAGCGGCAACCTCGCCGAAGCTGCGCGTGCCCCACTTCGACAGCATCGTGAACCATCCGTCAACCGCACCCGGAACCGTGATCGGATGCGGACCGAAGACCGGCATCGCATCGTCGCCCGACTGGTCGCGAACCGCCGCCGCAGTCGACGCGGCCGGCGCCCGGCCGACACCGCGGTACGCATTGACGCGACCGTCCCAGACCATCGTCAACAGATCGCCGCCAAACCCGCACATGTAGGGTGTGACGACGGCGAGCACCAAATTGGCCGCGAGCGCGGCGTCCACCGCGTTGCCGCCGTCGGCCAGCATCGCGGCGCCCGCGGCCGACGCGAGATAGTGCGGCGTCGCGACGACTCCGTTCGGATACGCCCGCGCCTCCTGCAGCCACACGCTCATGGGCCGTCACCCTAGGTCCGTCGGTAGTCTCCGGGCCCATGGAGTTCAACCTTGCGGACGTGTTCGAGATCGTCGTCGATGCCGAGCCCGACCGGACGGCGTTGATCGCGGGCGAACGGCGGCTCACCTTCGCCGAGCTCGACGCGCACGCCAATCGGGTCGCGCACTACTTGCGCGACGTCGGGGTGCGGCCGGGTCAGCACGTCGGGATCTACGCCTTCAATCGCGCGGAGTGGGTCGAGGCGATGTTCGGCTGTTACAAGGCGCGGGCGGTCCCGATCAACGTCAACTATCGCTACGTCGTCGACGAGGTGCGGTATCTGTTCGACAACGCGGATCTCGTTGCGCTGTTCTACGAAGCCGAGTTCGGTCCGCATGTTGCGTCGGTACTTTCCGGCCTGCCGAAGCTCAAGCACCTGGTGCAGCTCGACGACGGCTCGGGAACGATGACCGAAGGCCTCGAGGCGGTCGAGTACGAACACGCGCTCGAAATCCGCATCGCCCACCCGCGACGGGCTCCATCCCCGCTCGCCCGATGACCTCTACATCCTCTACACGGGCGGCACGACCGGGATGCCGAAGGGCGTGATGTGGCGTCAGGAAGACATCTTCTTCGCGGCGATGGGCGGTGGGAACTATGGCGGTCCGGGTGTCGCCACGCCCGAGGAAGTCGCCGACCACGTATCGGAGGCGGTCGGGGTGAGCCTCGCGCTCGCGCCGCTGATGCACGGCAACGCGCAGTGGACGATGTCGATCGCGCTTTTCAGCGGCAACACCGTTGTGCTGAACACGAGCCGTCGTTTCGACGCGGACGAGATCTGGGATCTCGTCGACCGCGAGAAGGTCAACGTGATCTCGCTCGTCGGTGACGCGATGGCGCGTCCGCTTATCGACGCGCTGGCACATCGCCCCGTGCCCACGAGCGTGTTCGCGGTGGTCTCGGGCGGCGCGATCCTCTCTCCCGCCATCAAGGCCGAGCTCAACGAACGAGCCCCGAACATCGGTGTGATCGACGCCTTCGGCGCATCCGAGACCGGCGCGAACGGAGCCGCCGACATCACCGACAAGGGCCCGCGCTTCCGCATGAACGAGTGGACGACAGTGCTCACCGAGGACGGCGACATGGCAGCCGTCGGTGAGGTCGGCCTGCTGGCGCGCCGCGGTCACGTACCGGTCGGCTATTACAAGGACGAGGCGAAGACCAAGGCAACATTCGTCGAGATGCACGGCGTGCGTTGGGCGATCCCCGGTGACCGGGCGGTGATCGACGATGACGGGGCGATCACCGTGCTCGGGCGAGGGTCACAGTGCATCAACTCGGGCGGGGAGAAGGTGTTCCCGGAGGAGGTCGAGGCGGTCCTCAAGAGCCATCCCGATGTTTTCGACGCGATCGTCGTCGGTGTGCCCGACGAACGATGGGGCGAGTCGGTGGCTGCGGTCGTTGCGCCGCGCGAGGGCCGCAGCGTGACGCTCGAGGAGCTCAGCGCGCACTGCCACGGCACGCTCGCGGGCTACAAGGCGCCCAAGCAGCTGGTCGTCGTGGACGTGGTCGAGCGCACGCCGGCCGGTAAGCCGAACTACCGCTGGGCCAAGGAGATGGCGGTCAGCGCGGAGCGCTGAGCTGAACGCCATGGCGACGTTCGTGACGAGCGATGGCGTGCGGCTCTTCTACGAGCGCGTCGGAAACGGGCCGCGGATATACGCGCTCGTCGGCGGCCCCGCCAACGATCACCAGTACCTCGCCGAGGATCTCGCACCCCTGGAAACAGATTTCGAGATCGTGCACCACGACTACCGGGGAAGCGGGAAGTCCCAGTCGGCGCCGGCCGAGACGTACACGTGGGAACGCATCGCCGACGACCTCGACGACCTCCGCCGCGAGCTCGGTGACGACAAGATCACACTGTTGGGTCACTCGATGGGCGGCTTCATCGCCCAGACGTACGTGACGCGCTATCCCGAACGGTGCGAGCGGGTTGTTCTGGCCGGTACGTATGCCACAACCAATCCCCGCGTGTTCATGGGGCCAACCCTCCGCGCGCTCGGGTGGGCGCGCATCTTGAAGCTTCTCTCTCGTGGAGTGTGGTGGATCGTCGCGTACAGCTGGCGGCGTCCGTCGATCACAAGGACGCGCCACCTCTATCGGATCTGGGGAACTACCCAGGAAGGCGAACCCGCGGTGCGCGCCAAGGAGATCGCTCGAGAGGAACGCCTCGGGTTACCCCATTCGAACGACAACGTGCCCGCGCTGCAACGTCTGTTCTCATCCTTGGACTTCGCGGCCCGCCTCCCCATGATTACCTGTCCGGTGCTCTTCCTCTACGGCGAGCGCGACGCCATGGCGGTCAGCGCGGAGAGGCTCTTCCGGGACGGTCTCCAGGACGTCGAAGTCGTCGCCCTGCCGCGTATCGGCCACGATCCGTTCTTCGAAGCGCCCCACGAAGCACTCGGTGCGGTGCGAACTTTTCTCAAATGACGGTGGGGATCCACGATGTCGTCATCGACTGCGTGCACCCGGCATCGCTGGCGCGTTTTTGGGCGGCCGTTCTCGATGCGTACGAGGTCGCCCCGTATGACGACGACGAGATCGCACGGCTGCGGGCAATGGGCATCGACGACATCGAAGACGATCCCTCGGTGCTGGTCGAGGCACCCGGTGTGACGCCACGCCTGTTCTTCCAACTCGTCCCCGAGTCGAAGGTCGTCAAGAACCGAGTGCACCTTGACCTGCGGTGCGACGACGTTCACGTCGAGCAGCAGCGACTCGTCGAGCTCGGCGCCCGTGTGTTGTGGACCGATGCCGGGGGTCGGGTGAGGCTCAGCGATCCGGAAGGCAACGAGTTCTGTCTCGATTCGTCGCGACCCTAGAACAGCCACTCGGTCGCGAGGTCCACGCCGGCGCGCATCGCGCGCAGCTTCTCCCAGACCAGCGACGCCGCGACGTCACCGAGACCGGCGGACGTGTCGAAGCCGCAATCGGTGCCCACGATGATGCGGTGGGGATCGCCGACCGCGTTGGCGACGCGCGCGAGCCGGTCGGCGACGACTTCGGGGTGCTCGACGTAGTTGCTTGTGGTGTCGATGACGCCGGCGATCAGCTGCATGCTCTCCGGCAACGGGTGACGCTCGAAGCATGCGTACTCGTGCGCATGCCGCGCGTTGGCCATCGAGATCACGAGCGCGCCGACGTTGGCGCGGTAGAGGAACGGCAAGATCTCGTGCAGTGGGACGTCGAGTGTGTGCGGCCCTTCGTAGTTGCCCCAGCAGACATGCAGCCGCACATTGCCGGGATCGATCTCGGTCAGGGCGCGGTTGATGTTGTCGATCACCAATTCCACCCATGCGAGGAACTCGCCGAGCGGCCGGTCCGCGAAGAGCGTGTGCCGCTCCATCGCGAGGTCGGGCGCGTCGATCTGTAGCAGCAACCCCTGGTCGACGATGAACTGGTACTCGGTACGCAGTGCGCCGGCAACGGCTCGGATGTATTCCTCACGTGACCCGTAGTGTTTGTCCTCCATGGCCGCCACCACGATCCCCGGCGACGCGGCAGTCATGAATGTCTGTGGGAAGGCCGCGCCTTCGACGAGCGCGCACTCCGCCTCGACTTCGGCCGTGTCGGGATACGTGACGTCGGAGACCGCGGCGGGTGCGGTCATGAGGTTGACCTTGATGCGAGCAAACCGCGGCAACGCGAGCTCGATGAAATCAGGATGGTCAGTCAAATCCCGCATCAATGCGCGTTGGCTGTTCCCGCCGAACCCGGTCATCCGGTGCTGGACGTAGGTGAAGAAGCTCTCTCGCGCCTGTTCGCCGTCGTTCCCGATGTCGATCCCGGCTTCGAGCTGGGCGGCGATGCTCGCCGCGGTCGACTGCTCGACGATCCGCCGCATCTCGTCGGCATCGACGGGTTCGCCGCGGCTGCGTCGTCCGTGCATCTCGGCCAACGCCGGCGGCCGCGGCAAACTGCCGGCATGCGTGGTCAGGATGCGAGATTCACTGGTGAGCACGACGGCATTCTTGCCGCGTAGGATCGTTCTGCCACTCTCCCTGCACTTCCCCTGTCCGGCCTTTGTGGGCCATTCAGCTTGGGATATGAGGGGAAGTGGAACATGAATGAATCCGAGCAGCAGTTTCTCGCGCTCGCCGAAGAGCAGTATGGCGCCGGATCTCGAGCCCAGGCGATCACTTGCGGCATGACACCCGGCACGATCGACCTCCGCATCGGCACAGGCCGGTTCGACATCCTGTTCCCGGCCGTCTATCGAGTCGCAGGGTCGCCACGGACCGGCCGCCGGCGAGCAATGGCCGCGTGCTTGTGGCTCGGCAAGGACGCACTGGTGTCCTACAAGACTGCAGGCGTGCTGCTAAAGCTCGACCGGCTTCGCACGACCGACTTGCACGTGACCGTTCTCCGCTCGGTGCGGCGGCGCGTCAGTAGCAGCGAGGCAATCTCGTTGCACCGGACGCAGTCGTTGCCACGTCTCGATCGGGTCGTCGTGGACGGTATCCCGTGCACTTCTGCAACCCGGACGATCCTGGACTGCGCCGCCTCGCTCGACGACGAGGCATTGGAAATCGCGTTCGAGTCGGCGCGCCGAATGCGGCTGACGTCACCGACGGCGCTCGCGCGACGTGCCGCGGACCTTTGTGGTTCCGGCAAGGCAGGCTCCACAGGCATTCGCCGCCTCCTCGTACACCAGCAGCTCGGCCAGCGACACCTCGACTCGCCGCTCGAAGTCAAAGCCGCTCGGCTCATCCCGCGAGCTCGCTCCCCCAGCCGGTTCGGCAGCTCGAGGTTCCGCCGTATCGACTCGATTTCACCTGGCAGCCCGCTTGGTTCGCGGTGGAGTGCGAAGGCTTCGAGATCCACGGAAACCGTCTTGCCTGGAAACGCGACCGGCGCCGTGTGGCCGCGCTGGAACGAGCCGGGTGGCGACTGATGGTCGTCACGTGGGACGACGTCACGCGATATCCGAACGAAACGCTCGACCGGATCGCGCAGGCACTCAGTCGAGCGGCCTAGCCTCTTCATGGTCCATTCGGCTTGGCATATGCGGCTCGATGGACCATGAACCTCTAGAACTCGTATTGCACGGCGGCGCGGGCTTTGAGGATGGGGCGGACGACCTCGGCGAGGATGCGTTGGTGCTCGGGATCGTCGCGATACGTGTAGTAGTCGTCAACCGTGTCGAAGTCGGCGACGACGACGTAGCTCGCGTTGCCGTCGCTGAACCCGAGGTCTGGCCCGAAGCTGTATGCCCGTAGGCCGGGCAACCGCGCGGGGAGTGTCGCGAGCGCGTTCGACACCGCACGGACCCGGTCCGCGCTGGCATCGAACGTGAGGACCGAGACGTGGCGGATCACAGCAGCGCGCCGTACGCGCCGCCGTCGACCTGGATCGCTGCACCCGTCACGTACGACGCATGTTCCGAGCAGAGGAACGCGGCGATGCGGCCGAAGTCGTTTGGGTCGCCGATCTTGCCGGCGGGGACGCCCGCTGCGGGATCGCCGCCGTCGGCATGCAGTGCCGCGATTCGCTCCGTTGCGTGCAGGCCCGGCAAGAGCGAGTTCACGGTCACGCCGTCGCGAGCGATCTCCCGCGCGAGCGTGCGCAGGAAGCCGGTGAGACCGGCCCGCGCGGTATTCGACAGGATCAGCGTCGGGATCGGCTGACGCACCGCAATCGACGTGATCGCGACCACTCTCCCCCACCGCGCTCACGCATCTCGGGCACGGCGTCGTAACACATCGCGATCGCGCCCCGGCAGTTCAGCTCGAACGCGTCGAGGTACTGGTCGACGGTCGTGTGCGCGAAGTCGCCGGGCGGTGGTCCGCCGGCGTTCGGCACGAGGATGTCGATGCCGCCGAGCGCGGCGCCGGCGTCGCGGACGAAGCCTTGCGCGCCCTCGACGCTTCCGACGTCCGCGACGATCGGCGCGGTGTCGTGCCCGATGCGCTTCGCGGCGTCCTCGATCGTGTCCTGGTGACGGCCGCAGATCGCGACCTTCACGCCCTCGGCCGCGAGCGCCGAAGCAACTCCGAAGCCAAGACCCTTGGACGCGGCCGCGACAGCCGCGCGCTTGCCGGAGATCCCAAGGTCCATGGACCGTCTCCTCTAATGGATGGGGCCCGCAGTGTCGCGCAGCGACTGGGCCCGGCGCCCGGTGCGCAACGCGATGATCTCGGCGCAGATCGAGATCGCAGTCTCCTCGGGAGTACGGGCGCCCACATCGAGCCCGATCGGTGACATCACCCGCGCGATGTCGGCATCCTCGACGCCCGCGTCTCGCAATCGTTCGTTTCGGGCATCGTGCGTGCGGCGCGAACCCATCGCGCCCAGATAGCCGACCCGCGTCTTCGCGGCCGCGGCAATGGCGGGAACGTCGAACTTGTGGTCGTGGGTCAGCACGCACACCGCGTCCCGCGGGCCAAGCTCATCGCCGACCTTGGCGAGATACCGATCGGGCCAGTCGTTGACGACCTCATCCGCCATCGGGAACCGCTGGACGGTTGCGAAGACCGCACGGGCGTCGCACACGGTGACGCGATAGCCCAGCACCTTGGCGACCTTCGCGAGCGCCGCGGTGAAGTCGACGGCACCAAAGATGATCATGCGGGGCGGTAGCGCGAACGACTCGATGAACACGCTGACGTCGCGCTCGCGTGCCTCGCCGTGGGCGCCGTAGTGGCGGGTCGACGTGAGACCGGCTTCGAGCTCGCCCAGCGCGTCGCGCGTCACGACTCGATCGAGGTCCGCGTTTCCGAGTGAGCCCAACGGCTCGGTACCAGGTCGCACGAGCAATTTGGCGCCGAGGTTCGGCCCCTCGACGACGGTGACCAGCGCCGCCGGTTCCTGTCCGCGCAGCGCGTCGCGCAGCGATTCGTAGATCGTCACCAGTCGAGAGGCTCCACGAACAGATGGATCGTTCCGCCGCAGGTCAGCCCGACCGCGAACGCCTCGTCGTCCGAGTAGCCGAACGTGATGATGCCTCGTTCGCGCTCCCCCGCCAGCACCTTCAGCGCTTCGACGACGACCGCGCCCTCGACGCATCCGCCCGACACCGACCCCGCAACTTCGCCGGTGTCGCTCACCGCCATCGTCGCGCCCGGATCGCGCGGGCTCGATCCTTCGGTGCCGACCACACGCGCGATCGCAACGCGGTGCCCGCCGGCGCGCCACCGTTCGATGTCATCGAGCACTTCTTTCATATGGCTCCCTCGCTGCGCCATCCCTGGCTCCGCTGCGTCCGCACGGTCATTTCGAGATCACCTCCGCGAGCTCCTCCAGTGCCGCGAGCGAATGGCCTTCGACGAACTCGTCCACGAACGGGAGCGCCGCCGCCATCCCCTGGGCGAGTGGCGCGTATCCGGGGCTCGCCTTGAGCGGGTTCACCCAGACGATCTTGTACGCCACTCGTCGTACACGCGTCATCTGCTCGGCCAACAACGCCGGATCACCGCGATCCCATCCATCGGAGAAGATGACGACGACCGCGCCACGAGCCATCCCGCCGATCCCCCACGTGTCGTTGAACGTCCGCAACCCCTCGCCGAGGCGGGTCCCGCCCGACCAGTCGACCACCCGCGAGGCAGCGTCTCTGACGGCCGCGTCCGGATCGTGTGATGTCAGTTCACGCGTCACGCGGGTCAGGCGGGTGCCCAACGCGAAGGCCTCGACCCGGGCGCGGCTCACGACCGCGGCGTGCAGGAAACGAACGAACGCGCGGGCGTACGGCTCCATCGACCCGCTCACGTCCAGCAGCAGCACGACCCGCCGGGTGCGCTCGCCGGCTTCGAGGAACGCTCTGCTCACCGGCTCACCACCGGCGCGCAAGGAACGGCGAACGGTACGGCGGATATCCGGGGCGCCGCGCGACCGAGACGTCGGGCGGCGCCGGCGCGAAGGGCGCGTTGCACCTGCGAACCGCAGGTCGGCCATGAGCTTGCGGGCCTCGACGAACTCGGCGGCGGTGTAGGCGGCGAAGTCCCGCCGGCGCAGCACTTCGGTCGGACTCCAGCGCACGGTCAGCACCGGTACGTCGGGCTGCTCCGCATCGTCAGCGGAGGCGTTGTCGTCGTCGGCGCCGGGCATGTCGAGCGCGATGACGATCTCCTCGACGGCTTCCTGAGCCGCGTCGTCAGCGCCAATCCCCTCCCAGAACCCCACGAACGCGCGGTCGTACGTCGCGATCTGCTCGGGACGCGTGAGCAATGTCGCCCGCCCGGCCCAGTAGACGCCGTCGCGCTGCGCGAGCCCGACCTCGGCAAGACCCACGCGCGAACGTCAACGTGGCGCCGACCGGAACGTCAACGCCCGCGCCGCGCAACACACGCGAGAACGCGACCGCGAGTCGTTCGCCCTCCATAACGCGATCACGGGTCGACTCCGCGCTCCGCTCCCCTCCGGTCGCTGCGCTGTCGTCTCTCTTCAACGCGTCACCGCGGCTTGCACCAAGCCGGCCAGACCGTGGCCGCGCACACGCTCTTGATCCTCGCGATACTTCAAGATCGTGCCGAGCGTTGCGTCGACGGCGCGCTCGTCGAGCCGGGCTGTCCCCAGCGTGGCGAGCGCCTCGGCCCAGTCGATCGTCTCCGCGACGCCGGGGGGCTTGTACAACTCGAGCCCGCGCAGCGCTTCCACCGCGGCCGCGACGTCACGCGCGAGCACGTCCGGCACCTGCGGCGCGCGCACGCGCACGATCGCGAGCTCGCGTTCGAAATCGGGGTGCGCGATCCAGTGGTAGAGGCAGCGGCGCTTCAGCGCGTCGTGCACATCACGCGTGCGGTTCGATGTCAGCACCGCGATCGGCGGCACATCGGCCCGAACGACGCCGAGCTCGGGTACCGAGATCGACCAGTCGGAGAGGATCTCGAGGAGGAACGCCTCGAATTCGTCGTCGGCCCGGTCGACCTCGTCGACGAGCAGCACCGGCGGCACGTCGCCCTCATATGCGAGCGCACGCAGCAACGGCCGCTTCACCAAGAACCGCTCCGAGTACAACTCGTCCTCGTCGACTTCACGGTGGCTCGCCTCGACCACGCGCAGGTGGAGCAGCTGACGCGAGTAGTCCCACTCGTACACCGCTTGTGACGCGTCAATGCCCTCGTAGCACTGCAGCCGTACGAGCTCGCCGCCGGTCCACCGGGCGAGAACTTTGGCGACTTCCGTCTTCCCGACGCCCGCCTCGCCTTCGAGCAGCAGCGGGCGTTGCAGTCGCAACGCGAGGAAGATCGATGTCGCGAGTCCTTCGTCGGCAAGATACTCGTGGTCGGCCAGGCCCTTCTGGACCTCCTCGACCGCATCGGGAACGAATGCTGGCACAGTGCCAGCGTACCGGTGAACCTCATAACCTCGGTTCTATGCATGACGTGGTGATCCGAGGCGGAACAGTTGTCGACGGTACCGGTGCGTCACCCATTCCGGCCGACGTAGCCATCGACGGCGACCGCATCACCGAGGTCGGTGTCGTGGGCGACCCGGGCCGCAGAGAGCTCGACGCGCGCGGTGCGTACGTCACGCCGGGTTTCGTCGACGTCCACACCCACCTCGACGCGCAGGTCGCGTGGGATCCCGACGCCACGTCGTCGTGCTGGCACGGTGTCACTTCGGTTGTGCTCGGGAACTGCGGCGTCACGTTCGCACCCGTGCGCCGGGGACAGAAGGAATGGCTCGCGAGTCTCATGGAGTCAGTCGAAGACATCCCGGCCGCGAGCATTCTCCAAGGCCTGGCGTGGGACTGGGAGACGTACGGCGACTATCTGCGCGCGATCGACGCGCTCCCCAAGGGTGTGAACGTCGGCGGCATGGTCGGCCACTGCGCGCTCCGCTACTACGCGATGGGCGAGCGCAGTCTCGACGAAACGCCTGCGACCGACGACGACATCGCGGTCATGTGCGACCTCATCGACGAGGCGATGGCCGCGGGCGCGCTCGGCTTCTCGACGTCGCGCACACTGCTGCACCGGGTGCCCGACGGCCGGCCCGTCCCCGGCACATGGGCCGACGAACGCGAACTGCTCGCGTTCGCCGATGTTCTCGGTCGTCACGACAAGGGCGTGTACGAAGTGGCGCCGCGCTTCGAACGCCCCGGCGAGAACTACGAAGGCACGCGGACCGAGGTGCACTGGATGGCCGAGATCAACCGGCGCACCGGCCGACCGGTTACGTTCGGGCTCGCGCAGAGCAACGCGGGGCCGGAGCTCTTCCGCAAGATCCTCGAACTGGTCGACGAGGAGGCAGCTGACGGCGGCGAGCTCCGCCCGCAAACGACCGCGCGCGGGATCGGTCTCTTGTTCGGCATGCAACATCGTTCGCTCTTCGACCGGACGCCGGCCTGGCAGGCGTTGCAGCCGTTGCCGCTCGCCGCACGCCTCGAGGCGCTCGAGGACGACACGCGCCGCGCCGAGCTGTTGCGCGAGGCGGAAGCCAACACACCCCCGCTCGACTGGCAGGGCGTGTACGTGCTCACCGCCGACTCCGTGGACTACTCGGCCGATCCGGCGACGTCGCTCGCCGCCCACGCCGATGCGTACGGCGAGACGATTCCCGAGGCCTTCGTCCGCATCTCACGCGAGACCAGCGGCCGGGCACTGTTCAACTATCCGTTCCTCAATCAGCGGATGGACGCGGTCGAAGAGCTCCTCGACCATCCTCGCATGGCCATCGGTCTCGGCGACTCGGGTGCGCACGTCGGCCTGATCATGGATGCGTCGCTGCCCACCTGGTTCTTGCTCCACTGGGTGCGCGACCGTGCCCACTACTCGATCGAAGACGCCATTCGCCGGATGACGAGCGACACCGCGCAGCTGTTCGGCGTCGCCGATCGTGGTGAGCTCCGCTCGGGCGCGTACGCCGACGTGAACGTCATCGACCTCGACGCGCTGGCATTGCGACTACCCGAGTTCGTGCACGACTTCCCGGCCGGAGCCGGACGGTATGTGCAACGCGCCGACGGATACCGCTGCACGATCGTCAACGGCGCAATCTTCATGGAGGACGGCGCTCCGACCGGCGCACACAACGGGCGAACTCTGCGGTCCAGTTCGGCGCGGTCCCCCCGCTAGCATCCACGCGGGACACGCTCGATCCGCGCCGGCGGTAAGGGCGGGATGGGCGAAATGGGTCCTTTCCGCGGTCGCTCTCTCCGAATGCTGATGCTGCGCACTCCGTGAACGACACGCCTACCGCCGTCAACGCGCGTCAAGCGACGCTGCGGTATCTGCCCGGCCTCGACGGCCTACGGGCGATCTCCGTCCTCGCGGTCATCTTCTTCCACCACTACTTCGTCTTCGGCGCCGAACGCGGCTGGATGCCGGGTGGGTTCCTCGGCGTCGAAGTGTTCTTCGTCGTCAGCGGCTACCTCATCACGTCGCTGCTTCTTGCCGAGCGGCGGGAGACCGGGATGGTGTCGCTCCGGCACTTCTGGTTGCGGCGCGCCCGCCGCCTCCTGCCGGCCGTGCTCGTCCTGCTCGCCGTCGTCATCGCGTACTCGCTGCTGTTCCTGCCCGACAGCATCGAGACGCTCAAGGGTGACGTCCTCGCCGCGCTGACCTACACGAGCAACTGGTGGCAGATCATCGCGAACCGCTCGTACGCCGTGACGGCGGGACGACCCGAACTGTTGAAGCACCTGTGGTCGCTCGCGATCGAAGAGCAGTTCTATCTGTTCTGGCCACCGCTGCTCATCCTCGGGCTGCGCAAGCTCGGGCGGTCACGCATGGTCCTCGCGATGTTCGCGGCCGTGATCGCCTCGACGTTGGCGCTCGGGATCACGTCCTTCGTCAGTATCAACTTCGCGTACTACGCCACGTTCACACGCTTGTCCGGGTTGCTGCTCGGTGCGCTCATGGCGTTCTTCTTCGCTCCCTACCGGATTCGCGGTCTGGCCGGTCGCGGCGCGCGCATCGCGCTGGATATCGCGGGCGCAACTGGCCTCGTCGTGTTGTTGATCTCGTTTCGCGTCTTCACGTTCCCGGCCCTCAACACCGGACACATCGACCGGTCCGTGTTCCTCGGTGGCTTCCTGCTCGTCGACATCGCCACGCTGTTAGTGATCGCGGCCGCGGTGCATCCCGCGTCGGACGTCGGGCGGCTGATCGGCTGCCGGCCGTTGCGGTGGATCGGGCTGCGGTCGTACAGCCTTTACCTCTGGCACTACCCGATCTTCTGCGTCACCCGGCCGCGCGTCGACTTCGACCACTTCTTCCATCTGCATGGTTGGCCGGTCCTGCTGCTTCGTCTCGTGCTGACGTTCGGCTTCGCCGAGCTCTCGTACCGCTTCGTCGAGACGCCGATCCGGAACGGCGCGATCGGCCGCTATCGCGCCCGCGTCGTCGCCGCCCACGGAAAGCGCAAGCGGTTGCTCGCGCGCCGAGGTGTGCTCGTCGGAACGTCATTGATCGTCGTGACCGCCGCGCTCGGAATGGGTCTCGCCAACGCGCAGCCGCAAGCCGACAAGTTCGGGCCCGCGGTGAGCGGCGGGCAGCCCAGCGCCGATGCGCTCGCCGCACTGCGAAGGGTCGCCGCGAGCTCGACCACCGCGCCCGACGGAATGACGAGCACGACGATCCACAAGCGCGGCACCAAGCTCAAGGGGGGATCGAAGCACTCGACGACCACGACCACGGTGCCGAAGGGTCCGCCGCCCGCGGTGCTCGCGATCGGCGACTCGGTCATGCGGGGATCGGTCGGCGCGTTGACGAACACGATCCCGGGAATCGTCGTCGACGCCGCAACCAGCCGACAGTTCGGGGAAGCGGTCGGCGTGATCGGCTTCTACAACGCGGCGGGTTTGCTGCCGAACGTCATCGTCGTGCATCTCGGCACCAACGGCGTCGCGACCGACGGCGCGCTCGATCAGATGATGCAGCTGGCCGGCCCGAACCGGTTCGTGTTCTTCTTGACCGCGCGCGTCCGCGCGTCTGGGAAGGCGAAGTGAACGACACGCTCCACCGGGCGCTGACGCGGTTCGCGAACCTCAAGGTGCTGGAGTGGCGCGACTACGTGGGCTGCCACGACGACTGGTTCGTCGACGGCTTCCACCTGACCGACGCCGGTCAGGCCGCCTACGCCTCGTTCATCCGCTCGGGCATCGAGGGCCACCCGCTGGTGACCTGCAAGAAATGACCCGCTGCTTCGGTCAGCGGTGGAGGACCCAGTCGATGAGCTGGAAGAACCGCCAGCCGAGGTAGATCGCAGTCGCGATCCCGAGCAGTTTGAGGTGCCACGGCACGGCGGGCGGGTCCTCGTCGGCGGGCCGGGTCATACCCGGGATGAGGCCTCGTTCGACGATCTGGCCGCAGACCGGGCAGGTGGCGTCGGGACGCACTGTCGAGGGGGTCAGGAACTTGTTGCAGTGCACGCACCAAGGCACGCAACCATTGCTACCAGGCCGGAGCGGCGGTTTCGGGCTCGGTTCGGACCCGCCCCCAGCCTCAACTCCGCAGGCCCGGAGCCGATCGGGAAAGCATGAGCGTCCAGGACGACCTGCGGGCGAGCAGTGACGTCGCGACTGCGTTCGTGACCGAGCTCGAACGCCAGCTCGGCGACGGTTCACTGACCGTGGGCGACGTACGCGATTCGATCACCGACGTGCTCCCCGACGATCAGGTGCGAGTCGTCGCCCTCACGTACGCGAGCGGCGAGAGCGTCGACGGCGCGATCGCGATCGTTCGCGCGGCAACCGTTTGCCGAGACTCTCGAACGGGCGGCATCCGACGAGATCCTGGCGACCTCGGGTGGGCTCGCGCTCGACGTCGCGGCGCAGGCGCTCGGAACGTTCATCTCCGTGGATGTCGAAACGAACGCGGCGAGCGAGATCGACTTGGCGCGGCTCAGCGAAGAGCTCGGCGACAGCGAAGTCGTCGTGTATCCGATCCTCGATGGCGAGGACGTCGTTGCGTTTCTCGCGATCACCGTCGACACGACTCCCGGCGGCGGCGCGCGAGCGGACAGGGGCTCCGCGTCGGCGGACACGGACGCCGGCGGCGGTGAGCACATGACCCCGCTCGTGCTCGCGGAGGTCGAGATGGGCGTGACCGCCGAGCTTGGCCGTTGCCACATGACCGTGCGCGAGCTGCTCTCGCTGACACCGGGTGCGATCATCGACCTGGATCGGGCGGCCGGCGCGCTCGTCGACGTGCTGGTGAACGGCACGCTGATCGCCCGGGGCGAGGTCGTCGTGATCGACGAAGAGTTCGGCATCCGAATCTCCGAGCTCCTCAACGATCCGTCAGTAATTGCCCGCGCTCTCTCGCCCGGTCCTGGCTTCGCGAGCTAGGAAGACGGCGTGGACGACGACGATGGGCTCGGGATCAGCCGGCGCGCACTCCTCAAAGGACTCGGCGTGCTCGGCGCGGGCATCGCGCTGGAAGCGTGCTCGTCGTCGAAGACCTCGGGCGGCCAGAACCCGAACGGCACGACGGCGCCGCGGGCCACCACAACGTCGACCGTCCCGACGCCGAGGACGCTGCCGGGTCCGCTGCGCAAGCCCGGTTCGCGCCCGAACCCGACGTTGCCGGAAGGTGTCGACACCATCCCCGAGATCGAACACGTCGTCGTCGTGATGATGGAGAACCACTCGTTCGACGACCACTTCGGGATGCTCGGGCGCGGTGACGGGTTCAAGCTCGACGCGAACGGCAGACCGGTCGACGCGAATCCCGACCGCAACGGGAAGCTTGTGCGCGCGTTTCACATGCCGTCGACCTGTCAGCTCCATGCCGTGCCGGGACAGGACTGGGTGCGCAGCCATACCTCGTGGGACAACGGCCGCAATGACGGGTTCGTCACGGCGAGCACCGAAGTCGCGATGGGCTATTGGGACGAGAGCGACCTGCCCTTCTACTATGCGTTCGCGAAGACGTTCCCGCTGTGCGACCGGTGGTTCTGCTCGACGCTCGCCCAGACGTATCCGAACCGGCGCTTCATGCTCGCCGGCACTGCGGCGGGAATCGTCAGTACGAGCGACAAGGCGTTGACGGTCTCACCGCCGCCCAACGGCACGATCATGGATCGCCTTCATGCACACGACATCTCGTGGCGTAACTACTACACGGACCTGCCGGGGACGTGGGTCGTGCTGAAGACCGCGAGTGACTACCCCGACAACGCGGTGAAGATCGACCAGTTCTACAAGGACGCGGCTGCCGGCAAGCTGCCGTCGGTCAGCTTCGTCGACCCGCACTTCGAGAACCAGTCGGAGGAGAACCCGCAGGACATTCGCGAAGGTGAAGCGTTCGCGGCCAAGGTCATCAACGCGGTCCTGCAGAGCCCGACGTGGTCGAAGACGCTCTTGATCTGGACGTACGACGAACACGGTGGCTACTACGACCACGTCGCGCCACCGCGCGCGATCAAACCCGACAACATCAAACCCGGTGCCGACACGCCGGTGACCGCGTACGACTACGACTACTACGGGTTCCGAGTGCCGACCGTCATCGTCTCGCCATACGCGCGGCGCGACTACGTGTCACACGTCGTGCACGACCAGACATCCATCCTGAAGTTCATCGAGACCAAATGGAATCTCGGCGCGCTGACGTACCGCGACGCAAACGCCGACGACCTTCTCGACACCATCGACCTGCGGTCGCCGCCGGCGTTTCGTGAGCCGCCGACGTTCCCAGCCGCGGGGAAGACCGGTACGTGCACGCCGGGCGAGGCCGGCGGGCCGATTCCACCGGCCGATGCCGTCGTCCCGGCGAGCGAGGCGTCGTCGCTTCGAATCGGCGCGACCGCCTAGCCTGCCTGCATGACAACCGTCGACGTCCGCATTCGCATCGACGAAGACCGTCCGCCCGTCGATCCCGACACGTTCTTCGGGCTGGACCTGCCGGCCGCGATCGACGCGCAGGCTGCGTGCATCTTGCCCGCGCTCGAGTTCGTCGCGCCGCGCCCGCTCACCATCGACGTCGACGGTCACGTGTGGAGCATGCGCGTCGACAGCGGCGGACGGGTTGCGATCACGAGTGGTCCCGACGCCGACGCCGTCGCCCATGTGCGGCTCGACACCGAGCAACTCACTGATCTCGCGTACGACCAAGCGACGATCATGAGCCTCTGGGCGGCCAACCAGCTCGATCAGCCGAAGGGCAACGTGGGCCACCTCATGGACTGGTGGCTGGTGTGGCGCGCCGCGCTGGACGGCACTCCGATCTACACGCCCGGTTCGATCACGTTCACTGATCGCAACGGCGCGCCGCTCGACCTGACGCGTTCGTTCCAGCCTGGCGACGATCCGGAGGACATGCGCCACTTCCTCGAGGAAGCCGGGTTCCTGCATCTCACCGGCGTGTTCGACGGCGACGAGATGGCCGCGGTGTCGGCCGACATGGATAACTCGGTGCCTCGCTACGCGCCCGACGACGGCCGGTCGTGGTGGGCACGCACCGCCGATGGCGAGATGCGGCTCGTTCGCATGCAGGGGTTCGACCGTGAGTCCGCAACGGTGCACGGCCTGCTCGACGACGATCGGTTCCTTCGGCTCGCGACGATCCCGGGCTCCGGCCACGAGTTCGGGCGGCGGCGCGCGCGAGAATCGCATCGAGGCGCTGTTCAAGCCGATCGGTGTCACCGAAGGAATCTCCGACATCCCGTGGCACAAGGACTGTGGCATCGGCCGCCACTCGTACGAATGTTGCGGCCTCACCGTCGGGATCTCGGTGACGGGCGCGGACGACGTCTCCGGTCAGCTGCGCGTCATCGCCGGCTCGCACCGCGCGCTCGTCTGGTCGGGCATCCGTCAGCCCGACCTCGACCTGCCGGACGTTCCGCTCCCGACGCGCACCGGCGATGTCACACTGCACCTGAGCTGCACGATGCACATGGCGCAGCCACCCGTCGAGCGCGAGCGACGGGTGATGTATAGCGGCTTCTCGCTGCCACCGCTCGGGGATGCCGACCCGAGCGCGCTCGCGGCGGCGCGGGCGCGCCGCGGTGCAGTGCGCGAGTCGGCGCCGCTCACCGTTCTGGATCGTCACTTCAAGAGCTGAGGAGGATCCGCTCGTGCTGGAGTTCGATCCGCTCGACGAGTATCCGATCCATCAGGTCGCGCTGCCGATGCGTTACGTCGGGTCCAGCGATCGCAACGTGTACGACCGCTGCATCTACCAAGGCATCGACCACGAGGCCGACGCGTACTTCATCACCGGCCTCGGCGTGTATCCGAACCTCGGCGTGATCGACGCGTTCGTCACCGTGCGCCGCGGCGACCGGCAGTGGGCGATCCGCACGTCGGGTGCCCGTCCCGACGACAAGATGCAACAACAGGTCGGGCCGTATCGCATCGAGGTCATCGAGCCGTTCCGCGAATTGCGCGTGATCTGCGACGCCGACGAGCACGGGATCGGGTGCGACCTCGTGTACCGCTCGGAGTACGGCCCGATCTCGGAGCCGCAGCACATCCGCCGCCAGGGCGATCGCATCCTGCTCGACGCGTCGCGCTTTGCGGGCGTCGGTACCTGGGAGGGCGAGCTCCGTGTCGGCGGCGACACGATTCGCGTCACACCGGATCGCTTCACCGCGACGCGCGACCGTTCGTGGGGCATCCGCCCGGTCGGCGAAGCCGAACCGCAAGGCCGGCCCAACCCGTTCACCGGCATGTGGTGGTGCTGGGTGCCGTTGCGCTTCGACGACTTCGCGCTGCACGTCATCCTCGAAGAGGACCAGTGGGGCGCGCGAAATACGAACTTCGCCGTGCGCGCGTTCCCGGAGGCAACTGGTCGTGCAACCGAGCAGCTCGGCTGGCCGCTGCCGGAGATTCGCTACGAGTCGGGGACGCGCCATCCGGTGCATGCGTCGATTGACCTCACGACACACGACGGCAAGACGTCGACGCTCGAGATCGAACCGGTCATCGGCATCCCGTTGAACGTCGGTTGCGGCTACGGCGCGGACCCCGACTGGACGCACGGCCTGTGGAAGGGCGACGGCTGGGTCGAAGGTTCCGTGTACGACCACAACGACCCCGCGGTCAGCGGCCGGGCGCAGTTCTCGCTCTGGGACCACCTCGCCCGGGCGACGTTCGACGGCCAAGAGGGCTGGGGCATCTTCGAGCACGGCTGCATCGGCGCCCACGAACCCAGCGGCTTCACCGGCTTCTGAAGGTTTTGGCGACACACGACGACCGATCCGGTCGTCCCTTGTCGCCAAAACTCAATGCGGGGTGAGGCCGCCGTCGACGAGCAGGACCTGTCCGGTCATGAAGCTCGACGCGTCGGACGCGAGGAAGAGCGCCGGTCCGACCATCTCGTCGGGGTGGGCAGCGCGTCGCATCGGGCTCGCATTCGCCATCGACCGCTGCATCTCGGGTGTATTCGCGCGCACCATGTCGGTGTCGACGGTGCCGGGGGCGAGCGCGTTGACACGGATGCCGTGTCCACGCCCGGCGAAGTCGGCCGCCATCGCCCGCGTGAACGCCATCATCCCGGCCTTCGCCGCGCTGTACATCGCGACGTTCGACGAGAACAGGAACGCACCGGCTGAGATCACGTTGATGATCGACGCATGCCCGCTGCGTTCGAGGTGCGGCAACGCGGCCTGCACCAGGAATACCGGCCCGCGCAGGTTCACGTCGAACGACTTCTGCCACGCCTCCGGCGTGAACGCGCCCAACGGCTGGGTCAGCGCGTTGGCCGCGTTGTTCACAACGATGTCGACACCGCCGTACCGCTCGACGGTCTGGTCCACGAGGAGCTGCACCGCGTCGAGCTCACCCATATGGGTGGCGAGGCCGAACGCGTCGCCACCGAGGGTGTGGAGGTGCGCCTCGGTCTCCCTGCATGCATCAGCCTTCCGGCTGCCGACCGCCACCTTGGCGCCGGCCGAGACAAACCCTTCGGCGATTGCCCGCCCGATCCCCCGGGTACCGCCGGTGACGATCGCGACGCGGTCGCGCACGTCGAACAGCCCTGCCAGCTTGGCCTTGTCCATGTGCCCTCCGACAAGAAGACGCTCCGCGCGAGCGCCCGGCAACACTCTCCGCGCCCATCCGATCACCGCAGAGCGGTCGGATCCGTCCAGGGCGGCGTCCTGTCCGTTCTAACATCTGCCCAGCCGGCGTGGGGCCAACGAGGAGCGGCATGAACCGACGGCTCGCCTTGCTCACGGGCGGCTATTTCGTGGTGATCGGGATTGTGCTGGTGGCAGTCCTCCCTTTCGCCATCAACGTTCTCCGCATCGAGACCGCCATCCAACGTCGCCTCGCGCCCGCGACATCGCACGCCCGAGCCTTGCTCGCCGCCGCGCTCGACCAGGAAACCGCCGAGCACGGATATGTCGTCACCGGCGACAAGACGTTCCTTCCCGCGTACCACATGGGCCAGAGCGCTGCCGCCAGCGCGCGGCGCCGGCTCAATCGACTCCCGCTGAAACATGACGAGCGGGCGGCGCTCCAAGCCACGGTCGACGCACTGGGCACATGGGAACGCGAATACGCCGCGCATGAGATCGCGCTCGTCCGCTCCGGCAACGACGTCTCCCTCGTCGAGGCACGGGCGGCGGACGCGACCCGCGCGGGAAGAGCCTGTTCGACGCGTTCCGGCAAAAGCATGCGACCTTCGTCGACCTCGTCGAGCGTCGTCTCGCGACCCAGCGCGACGACCTGCACCAACAAAGCATTCTTGCGATCGTCGCGCTCATCGCCGCGAGCGTCATCGCGGCCGCGTCCGCTGTGGTCTTTCGACGTTGGGCGCGGACCGCAAGCAAGCGTGACGAACAGCAGCTTCGCGAGCGGATCGCCTTCAGCGAGGTGCATCGGATGGCGTCACCGCTGGCAGCCGCCCGCACCACCGACGACGTCGCCCAGGTAGCCGCGCGCGAAACGGCCAAGGTCCTCGGCGCGGCCGACGTGCACGTCTGGACGATCGACGGCCGCGACCGGCTGCGTCTCGCGGGAACGACGGACACCCTCGCCGCAACGGGTCGCGGCCCGTCGGTGCTTGCTCTCTCCGACTACAACGCGCCCGCCGACGCGATCAGGACGGATCAACCCCTGTTCTTCGCCGATCGTGCGGCCTACGAGGCCGCGTATCCAGGTTGGGTTTCCTCGTTCGACATGCAGGGCGCCGACATGCTCGCGGTCGTTCCCCTTCGTTACGACCAGCAACCGGTCGGCGCGCTGGAGATCTTCTACTTCGCAGACCACACGGTCGGCGACGCGCAAGACACGCTTGTCGAGCTCACCGCCACCCAGATCGGCAACGCGATCGGACGGGCGCGGGCCCGCGAGATCGAGAACGCCGCCGCCGAAACGCTGCAAGAGAGCTTGCTCGGGCCGCCGATTCAGGTTGACGGTGTCGGGCACAGCACGCGGTACCTTCCCGCCGAGGCAGCGTTGCACATCGGCGGAGATTGGCACAACGCGCAGCGCCTTCCCGACGGTCGCATCCTCATCGCGGTAGGCGACGTTGTGGGCCGCGGCCTCGAGGCGGCGACGGTCATGGGCCAGCTGCGGAGTGCCGTGAGCGCCTGCGCGCTGCGCTGCACGTCGCCGGCCGATCTCCTCGAGTGCCTCGACGAATTCGCAGCCGGGATTCCCGGAGCCGCGTCGACAACCGTCGCGCTCGCGTTCGTCGACGTCGAAGAACAAACCCTTGACTACGTTTCAGCTGGTCATCCTCCGCCGGTGTTCGTGTCGCCCGATGGAGCGGTGTGCGTGCTCGAGGACGCGGTGACGCGGCCGCTCGCGGTCGGCCGCATGCCCCGCCCGCAGGTCGGCGCGACAGTGCCGTTTCCGCCGGGATCTCTGGTGCTCCTCTACAGCGACGGGCTGGTCGAGCGCCGCTCCGAGGCGCTCGACGATGGCATTGCCCGTCTCGTCGAGAGCGTGCGTTCCAGTTGGAACAAACCCATGGACGCGCTCTGTGACTCGATCCTCGCCGAGGTGCTGCAGGGTCTTCGGCGCGACGACGACATCGCGATGCTCGCTTTGCGTTCTCCGGTCGCGGCGCCGGATCTCTTCTTGATGCAGCTCAATGCCGCGCCGGATGCGGTCGGACGGGTGCGCGAGCGGCTGCGCGCGTGGCTCGACGGGCTCGCCCTCGATCCCGACGACCAGCTCGCGATCCTCGTCGCGGTCGGAGAGGCGTGCACGAATTCCATCGAGCACGCGTATGGAGACGGAGGCGCGAACCTCTTCCGGGTCGAGGCCAGCTTGCGCGAGGGAAGCATCATCTGCTGTGTCACCGATACCGGCGCGTGGAAAGACAACGCGGCGCGTACCGTGCGCGGCAACGGACTCACCATCATGCGTGAGTTGATGGATGAAGTGCTGGTCAACCGCCGGCCGAACGGCACGTCGGTGACGCTCAAGTATCGACCGGGGGTACGGAATGAATCCGCTGTGCTCGGTTGAGCTCTCGAGTGTGGCGAACGCGACCATCGCAACGCTGCGCGGCGAGATCGACCTCTCGAACTCGTCCGATGTCGAAGAGCAGCTCACGGCCGCCGGGAACGGTGATGACACCTTGGTCATCGACCTGGGAGCGCTGGGCTACATTGACAGCTCGGGCTTCGGAATGTTGGAGCGGTTGTCGCGCAAGAAGAAGGTGCGCGTCGCAGTACCGCCGACGGCGGTGGTCCACCGCGCGTTCGCCGTCACCGGCTTGGCTGAGATTGTGCCTGTCTTCCCCGGCGTCGACGAAGCGCTCGCCGACGCCTGACAAGTTCCGTGGTGGCCGAAGCGCGGGCTGCTCCGGCCACCACGATTCCATTACAGAGTTGCGAGGATTTGCGCCTCTGTCTTCACGCCGCAGTTGAAGATGTACTGCCCGCACGACATCAAGAACCGGAGATTGGGATCCTTCATCCCCATCATGATGTGGGCGAGCTGGTGGTCGTTGTCGGCCTCTCGGGCATGCGCCCAATCACCGCGCTGTACTGCCACCATCCAGCGGGCGTGCGCGGTGTCCTGCAGGGTTGCAAGCTTGCAGACCTCGGCCGCGGTCCAGAGCGGATCGACGGCACCCGAGAAGTCCTTCATTCGGAGGAACCGGTGCATGTCTTCGGTCGTTGCGGTTGCTTCCAGCGCCATGTGCGCGGCCGCCACGTTCGCGGTCGTCGCCGGCCCGCCGCAACGGGACTTGGACACTGCACTATGGGCGGCGTGGGTCGCCATGATGAGCGCCGTCTGCTTTGCGGTAAGCGGTGCCATCGGCGTCTTGGCTTGAATGATGCCGTCGTCGGCGCGGTAGCTGTCGTACTCCTCCAGCGGCGACGTGATGGCGAACGCCGCGTTCGCCACGCATGCGCCGTTCACAAGGTTGAGGTCGAGGAGGTCCCGGAGGCTGGCGGTCATGAGCTTGTTCGCGCCGCACTCTTTCCCGCCGCCGCTCAGCGAGCAGTCACGTATGGCCTTGAGCGCGTACCGTTCGTCCGAGTAGTGACGACCGGACGCCGGAATGAACCATGAGCCGTGCGGGAAGATGCTCTTGTACTCGTATCCGGGTCCGAGCTTCGCCGTGATGCTGTTGTACAGGCTCACGATCCGGCTCATGCTCGACGCGCACACCTTGGTCGAACGCGCGTAGCGATACGCCTCGGGTACGGCGATCCCGGTAAGGGTTGCTTCCATGTCGTCGCGACCAACCTGTGTCGCGACCCGACCCTTCAGGTACATGTACGGGTACTGGCTCCCCCACGGCGTACGCAGAAGCTTCAGCGAGACGTCCTGATACGTCGAACGTACGGGAGCAGTTGGCTTCGTTCCGGCCGGCACCGACGCGACCGCCGATGCCGCGAACGCGAGCGATGAGAGCACGGTGACAGTGACGAAGACTTTGGGGAGGAAAGGTCGTTTCATCGAGACCTCACAAGAGATGACCTGGGCATGCGCAGACACGGAAGGAATGCGCGCGCAGGGCCCTCGTGAGGGAATGGGGCAGAGATGCCGCGAGCGCGGCGCCGAATGAGGGTGCCGATAGCCGGCGCTCGCGCGCCCGAGCTCAAAACGGTCCGCATCCGTGCGTTCCCCCTCGACGGCGCTTCCCTGCGCCGCGCATTGCTTCCAACACCCAACCTATTTGTCCGGATTGTGCCTGGCAACGGGTCGTTCGGCCTGGCGCGTTCGACCAATAGGTCGCGCGACCTGGCGCGACGCGCGGACGCGAACACTTTGCGTCGTCCGCGCACACCGTCGATGTACGTTTCCGTCGTGGACGATGGTTTCGTCGCCGGCTTGAGTGTCGACGAACGCGCGGCGTTCGAGTCACTCGGCAACCGTCGCCACTTCGGGTCGGGGCAGGTGCTGTTCACCGAAGGCGACGAGGGCCGCGACGTCGTCGTGTTGCTTGTCGGCTCGGTCAAGATCGTGAGCGCGGGCAGCATCGGGTCGCGAGGTCATTCTCGAAGTCATCGATGCCGGCGAGCTCGTCGGCGAGATGTCGGCGATCGACGGACAACCCCGTTCGGCGACGGCGGTCGCGTTGACTCCCGTGGACGTCCTGGTGATCCCGACGCCACGGTTCCTGTCGTTCCTCGAGCAGCACGGGTCGGCCGCTACCGCCCTCTTGCGACTCGTCGTCGCGCGGCTCCGCAACAGTTCGCAGCGACAGCTCGAGTTCGGCACCAGCGACGCGCTCGGCCGGCTGTGCGCATGCATGCTGCGGATGCTCGACCGCTACGGCGGCACCGACGACCGAGGCCCCCACGTGACGATGCCGCTCGCCCAGCACGAGATCGCGGCGATGACCGGTCTGTCGCGCGAGGCCGTGGTCAAAGGACTCCGATCCCTACGCGCGTTGGGATGGATCGACCTCCAGGCGCGGGAACTGACCGTCCTCGACGACGGGGCGATGCGGAGCCGGGCGACCAGCTAGGACCCGACGCCGGTCCCTGGTGAGTACGAGTACCCACCGCCGCTGCGCGCGGGTTCGCAGCGGCGCCGGCTGCTCGGGCGCATGCTTGCCGAGAGGCGGGTAATGGCAGGGGGAGGCGACTCATGGCATCAATGCGTTCTGCCCAACGCAGCCATCTGGAAGAGCTCCGACGTACGTGGTTGTTCTCCGCGTGCTCGACCAAGGAGCTTCGGGCGGTTGCCTCCCTTTGCACCCCGATCGACGTTCGCGCCGGTCGGGTCCTGATCCGAGAGGGCGAACTCGGCGGGGAGTGCTTCATCGTCCTCTCGGGTCAGGCAGTTGTGGAGCGCGATGACTTGGTCCTCGGTCATGATGTGGAGCACTCGATCATCGGCCTCTTGGCGATGATCGACGACGAGCCGCACACCGCGACCGTCACCGCAGTCACTGACATGTACCTGCTCGTGCTCGGTCGCCGCGAGTTCGCGGCGGTGACTTCCGGTGAGGTCGGATGGTCGATCCAGCACCGCATCGACGTCATCGCCGCCGAGCAGCGCGACCGCCGCGCATCCGCGGCGCGCAACGAGCCGCCGCGCACGTACTTGAACCGACCGGTCATCGACGTCCCGCTCCCGGTCGGATGACATCGCACCTGCGTTCCTCAGGTGCGTCCCACGCCTGAGGAACGCAGGTCTGCGGGAGGGACGGGTGATGAGCCCTATTCGTCGCTCAAGCGGAACCCGACCTTCATCGTGACCTGGAAGTGTCCGATCGCGCCGTCCTCGAGGTGACCGCGGATCTCGGAAACCTCGAACCAGTCGAGGTTGCGCAGGGTCTTGTTGGCGCGCGCGATGCCCGTGCGGATCGCGTCGTCGATGCCATCCGCAGAGGATCCGACGATCTCGGTCACCCGGTAGACGTGGTTGGGCATGACTCACTCCTTGCGTCCCGTGGCTGCATCGACGACACCCCGAGGAGCGGGGGCCCGCTCTTCCTACCCGGTCACGGCTGCGCCCGCATCTCGACGGTCGCCGCGGCGCGAGCCGTGATCGCGAGGACCCGGCGGCGGTAGGGCTTGCGCTCCAACGTGAGCGCCACCTCGAGCGAGACGTCCACTGCGAGGGTCCGCCCATGCCGCACGCCAGGTCGACCAGCGTGTCGCCGTCCGCGAGTTGCAGCGCTTCCGCAATGTTGCGGAGCTGCGCCACCGTCGTGAAGCTGATGTGCGAGAACGCTTCCGGGAAGTCGGCGCCGACCGCGTGCTCCTGCCAGATCCGCCACAACGTCGGTGACCGGGGTACAGCGCGATCGACCGCGTCGTAACCCTGGGCAACGACCGCGACGTTTTCATCGGTCATCGGGCCTCATCCAACCTCCTGACCTGGGGTGCGGCAACCCGCGTGACGTTCGAACAGGTGTTCGCTAGGATCCGACCGTGGCGACCACGCAGGTGACGCGACAGCTCATGCTCGGCGTGCAAGTCGACGTCGACGGGTTCCACCCCGCGGTCGGCACGTGGTTCCGGCGTCGCTTCCCCGTTGGCCCCACGCTTCCGCAGCGCGACGCGTGGCCGCACATCGCGGCGGGCGCCGACACACTGATCGCGGCGCCGACCGGTTCGGGCAAGACACTCGCCGGGT
This sequence comes from uncultured Actinomycetes bacterium, assembly GCA_963837155.1. Taxonomy (GTDB): domain Bacteria; phylum Actinomycetota; class Acidimicrobiia; order IMCC26256; family PALSA-610; genus DASQHW01. Next base: position 2,265,095 of record CAWIMB010000002.1, read on the forward strand.
TCCTCGTCTGCATCAATCGCTTGTATCTCGCGCATGACGCGGGCGAGCCGATCGAGGGCATCGCGCGCGTCGTCTACGTATCACCGCTGAAGGCCCTCGCGGTCGACATCGCCGAGAACCTGGAACGGCCGCTGCGAGAGATCGCCGAAATCGCCGCCGAGCTTGGCTTGGACGCGCCCGACATCCGCGTCGCGGTACGCACCGGCGACACGCCGAGCGCGGAGCGGGCGCGCATGATCCGCAAGCCGCCGAGCTTCGTCATCACCACCCCCGAGTCGCTCTACCTCTTGGTCACGACGCGAGCGGCCGGGAAGCACTGCGCACGATCGACACGGTGATCGTCGACGAGATCCACGCGGTGGCACGCGACAAGCGGGGCTCGCATCTCGCGCTCACACTCGAGCGGCTCGAGGCGCTCTGCCCGACACGCCCGAGCCGGGTCGGGCTGTCGGCCACGCAGCGGCCGATCGAGACCGTGGCACGCCTGCTCGTCGGCGACCGGCCGCTGCCACGAATCGTCGACGCCGGTCACCAACGCAATCTCGATCTCGCGATCGAGCTGCCCGAAGGCGAGCTCGAAGCCGTCGCCAGCGCAGAGCAGATGGCGGACGTGCTCGATCGAATCGCGGCCCACGTCGGCGAGCACCGCACCACGATCGTGTTCGTCAACACGCGGAGCCTCGCCGAGCGCACCGCCCATCAACTCGGCGAACGCCTCGGTGACGACGTCGTCGCGGCCCACCACGGCAGCCTCTCCAAAGACCGGCGCCATCGCGTCGAGACGCGGCTGCGCGCGGGCGAGCTCCGGGCTTTGGTCGCGACCGCGTCGCTCGAGCTGGGCATCGACATCGGGCCGGTCGAGCTCGTGTGCCAGATCGGCTCGCCGCGCAGCATCGCCACCTTCCTGCAGCGCGTCGGCCGGTCGAACCACTCGCGCGCGGGCGTGCCGAAGGGCCGGCTCTACCCGCTCACGCGGGACGCGCTCGTGGAGTGCGCGGCGCTGCTCGGCGAGGTGCGGGCCGGGAACCTCGACGCGATCGAACTCCCCCGCCAGCCGCTCGACATCCTCGCCCAGCACGTCATCGCCGAAGTGGCCGCGCGCGAATGGCAGACCGACGAGCTGTACCGCATGCTGCGCCGGGCCGCGCCCTACAACGAGCTCACGCGCGAGACATTCGACGCGGTGATCGCGCTCGTCGCCGATGGCGTGCAGACCGGCCGCGGTCCGCGCGGGCGCTACGTGCACCACGACGCGGTGAACGGCGAGCTGCGCGGACGCAAAGGCGCCCGCCTCGCCGCGCTCACGTCCGGCGGCGCGATACCGGAAATCGGTGACTACCGCGTGGTCGCCGAACCCGACGACCTGTTCATCGGCACGGTCAACGAAGACTGGGCAGTCGAGTCGATGGCGGGCGACATCTTCTTGCTCGGCACGCACTCATGGCAGATCCGCCGCGTCGAAGCCGGCGTGGTGCGCGTGCGCGACGCCGGCAACGCCCCGCCGACCGTCCCGTTCTGGACCGGCGAGGCCCCGGCTCGCACGGCCGAGCTGTCGGAAGCCGTCTCGACACTGCGCGAACGGGTCGATGCGTTTCTTGCGACGGGCCGGCCCGATGCCGCACGCACCTGGCTCATCGATATCACCGGCATCGATGCGGAAGCCGCGACGATGATCGTCGACTACATCGCAGTGGGCCGCGCCGTCCTCGGCGCGACGCCAACGTTGCAGCAGCTCGTGCTCGAGCGGTTCTTCGACGAGACAGGCGGCATGCAGCTCGTGCTCCACTCCCCCTACGGCGGCCGCCTCAACCGGGCGTTCGGGCTCGCGTTGCGCAAGAAGTTCTGCCGCACGTTCAACTTCGAGCTCCAGGCCGCGGCCAGCGACGATGCGATCGTGCTGTCACTGGGTCCGCATCACAGCTTCCCGCTCGACGAGGTGCCGCACTACGTGCACAGCAACTCGGTCGAGGAAACGCTGGAACAAGCGGTGCTCGACGCGCCGATGTTCCTCTCCCGCTGGCGTTGGAACCTCAACCGCGCGCTGCTCGTGCTGCGCTTCCGGGGCGGACGCCGCAACCCGCCGCCCATTCAGCGCATGGAAGCCGACGATCTCATGGCCGCGCTGTTCCCGCAGGCCGCCGCCTGCCAGGAGAACGTCACCGGGCCGATCGAGATCCCCGACCACGTGATCGTGCGCCAGACCGTGTACGACACGCTGCACGAAGCGCTCGACGTGGACGGCCTGCGCGCGCTGCTGCAACGCATCGAGTCGGGCGCGGTCACGGTACACACCGTCGACACGACTGAGCCGTCTGTCCTCTCGCACGAGATCCTGACCGCGCGGCCGTATGCGTTCCTCGACGACGAAGAGCTGCAGAACCGGCGCACGAACGCGGTCACGCTGCGGCGCGGGCTCAGCGTCGACCTCGCGTCGATCGGCCGCCTCGATGCCGACGCCATCGCGCAGCGTGCACGACGAGATCACGCCGTGCCCGGAGTCGAGCGACGATCTGCATGATCTCTTGTGCTCGCTGGTGATGACGAAGCCGCGGCCCGAGTGGACGGAGTTGTGGAACGAGCTCGTCGCCCGCGGGCGCGCTCAGGTGCTCGAATCCGGCAGCGGCGACCTGTGGTGCGCAGCCGAGACCCTCGACGATGCCCGGCGCGCATTCGCCGACGACGACAACGCGGTGGTCGCGGTCGTACGGGGCCAGCTGGAGCTGGCCGGGATCACCACAACCGAACGACTGGCGGCGGCGTGCGCGTTGCCGACGGGCCGCGTCGCGTACGGGCTCGCGGTGCTGGAACGCGAGGGCGTCGCGCTCCAGGGTGCCTATACCGATCCCGACGCGGGCATCGAATGGGTGGCGCGCCGGCTGCTCGCGCGTATGCACGCGTACTCGCGCCGCTCGCGGCGCGGGCGCACCGAACCTGCGACCGCCCAGGACTTCATGCGCTTCCTTTTGCGGTGGCAACACCTCGCGCCCGGCACGCAGCTCTTCGGCGACGAAGGGCTCGCGACGGTCGTCGGCCAGCTGCAAGGTTGGGAAGCGGCTGCCGCGGCATGGGAACCGGAGCTGTTGGCGCGCCGGCTCCGTCGCCACGACGCGGCCACGCTCGACCGGCTCTGTCACGACGGCGAGATCGGCTGGCTGCGGCTCAGCCCGCGGCCGCGCGATGTTGATGCGCCGGCCGGGGCTCCGAACAAGGCGACGCCGATCTCGGTCTTGTTCCGCGATGACCTGCACTGGCTGCTCGAGGCGGCACGCGCGGGCACCGACCCGCTCGAGCCGACCACGGGCGCAACCGCCGAGGTCGTCGAGCTCTTGCGCGAGCGCGGTGCGTGCTTCGCCACCGAGTTGGGCGAGGCGACCAACCGCCTTCCCGAAGACATCGAACGCGCGCTCTGGGACGGCGTGAGCCGCGGACTCCTCACCTCGGACGGCTTCGGCGCGATCCGCGCCCGCGTCGACAAGGGCACACGCGAGCGGGTCAATCGCGTCGACCGCACGCGGCTCTCCCGCCTGATCGCGGCGCCCGGGCGCGTGGCCCATCCGCCGGGCGGTGGTCGCTGGTGCCGGCAACCGGCACGGACATCGACCGCGAAGAGCTGGCCGAAGCCGTCGCCGAGTTGCTGCTCCATCGTTGGGGTGTGCTGTTCCGCGACGTGGCCAGGTGCGAGTCGATCCGCTTCCCGTGGCGCGATGTGCAGCGCGCTTTGCGGCGGCTCGAGGACCGGGGGCTCGTGCGTGGCGGACGGTTCGTCTCCGGGTGCGCGGGCGAACAATTCGCGCTGCCGGAGGCCGCCGAACAGCTGACCCATGTGCGCAAACTGCCGCGAACCGGCGAACGGGTGACCGTCAACGCCACCGATCCGTGCAACCTCGTCGGCTCGATCGTGCCGGGGGCACCGGTTGCCGCGATCCGTACCCGCACCATTGTTTACGTCGACGGCGTCCCTGCTTCATGAAGCCATCACAAAGTCGCGGTTGTATGGAACCGTGATCACCGTGTTCACGTTCGCGGCCGCGCTTCTGCTTGCGCTCGTGACGCGCGGCAACGCGGTCGTAGCGATCGCCGTGCTCTTCGTTGTGTTCGTACCGCTCGAGAAGCTTTTTGCGCTGCGACCGCAACGGGTCTTCCGGCGCGGCCTGCTCACTGACCTCACGCACCTGCTCGTGAACAATCTGTTCGTGGCCGTCGGCGCGACCGTGCTCGTGGTCGGCGCGGCGATCCCGTTCCTCTGGATACGGTCCTTCGACCTCGTCGGCGCGCTTCCGGCCGGCGTTGCGATTCCGCTCGCCTTCGCGTGCGCGTTCGTCGGGAACTATTGGGGCCACCCGCTTACGCACCAGTTGCCGTTCTTGTGGCGCTTCCACGCGGTGCACCACAGCATCGAGCAGATGGATTGGGTCGCGTCGGGCCGGCTGCATCCGCTCGATGCCGCCTTCACCCAAGCGTTCACGGTGTTTCCGCTGTTCCTGCTCGGCTATCGCGCGGGAACGTTCGCGGGCGTCGCGGTGATCGTCACGCTGCTCGCGCTCTTTCAACACGCGAACGTGCGGCTGCGTTTCCCAGTTCTTCGCTGGATCGTGAACACGCCCGAGTGGCACCACTGGCACCATGCGATCGATCCCGAGTCGCGCGACAAGAACTTCGGGCTGCCGGTGATCGACAAGCTGTTCGGCACCGCGTACCTGCCCGCGGGCAAACGTCCGAGCGGGTTCGGCATCGACGATCCCGTTCCAAATGATGGGTACCTGCAGCACCTCGCGTATCCGTTTACGGTGGCCGCGCGCACGTAGGGAAAGCCGACCAGCCGCGAATTCCCACGTTGACGGCGCGCACGTGGTCCGATAGCAATCCCAACAGCTGCAGAGCGGAGGTTGGGGAATGTTCGTTCGCGGCCTGGGGGTGTCGCGCTCGTCATCACCTTGGTGATGGCAAGCTTCGGCGCTTCCTCACCTGCCCACGCGGCATCAACGGCGGTCCTCGACCGCGACGAGGTGCACGTGGAGTTCGCGGACGGCACCAGCGCGTCGCAAGTCAACGACGTGTTGGAAGCGGTTGGCGCGAGCGGCGTGCGCGCAATGGTTCCGGATGCGGGAGCGTCGGCCGTCGCCGCCGCGCTCGACGACTACTACGTGCTGCAGTTCGCCGATGACGTCGACGTCGCGTCCCGGGTCGCGGAGCTGCAGCAGTCGCCGCTCGTCGTCGAGGCCTATGAACCCCCGGCGGCGCCGCCTCCGCCACCTGATACGACGCCCGATTTCGGAGCGATGCAGACGTACTTCGACCCGGCCCCGGTCGGTGTGAACCGTGCCCAGCAAGCGAACGTGCCCGGCGGCGACGGGAGCCGCGTGAAGGTGGTCGACGTCGAGTACGGGTGGAACCTCCGGCACGAGGACGTGAGCAAGGCTCGGGACGCACTCGTGCCCAATGGCACCCCGGTCGATCCCTTCGACGACAACAACCACGGTACGGCGGTCCTCGGCGAGCTGGTGGCCGACGACAACGGCTTCGGCGTCAACGGTCTCACGACCGGCGCCACGCTGAACGTCGTGAACACATTCAATCGCGAACGGGGCTGGGACATCCCCGGCGCGCTCGCCGTCGCGGAAAGCATCACGAGCCCCGGCGACGTCGTCCTCATCGAACAGCAGACCGTCGGCCCCAACGGCAACTACGTCCCCGTCGAGTGGGATGCGGCGAACTACGCGGCGATCATGGCGTTGACCGACGCCGGTCGGGTGGTCGTGGAAGCGGGCGCCAATGGCGGCCAGAACCTCGACGACAAGGCGCTGTTCGGGAAACGCTTCCCGCAGGGGAAGAAGAACTCCGGCGCGATCATCGTCGGGGCGGGCGAGGCGTGCGCGGGAAGCACGAACTTGCGGAGCCGGCTCTCGTTCTCGAACTACGGGAGACGGGTCGACGTGCAGGGCCCGGGCGACTGTGTCGTCACCACGGGATACGGCGGCCTGTATGGAGACCGCGCGAACAGCTATTACACGGCGACGTTCGCGGGAACGAGCTCGGCGAGCCCCATCGTCGCGGCCGCCGCGGCATCGGTGAGCTCGTCGTACCTCGAGCGCCGGGGCAAGCCACTCCTGCCGAAGCGCATCCGAAGCATTCTCGAGCGCTCCGGTACGCCCCAAGACAAGCGCGTCGACAAAGGCAACATCGGCCCGCTCCCCAACCTCGCCAAGGCGCTACCCAAGCCGTAGGCGCGTCCGCAGCGTGAAGCGTTTGGGCAGTTGTACGCGGACGTGCGCGAAGAAGTGACCAAACGGTCAGTCGCGCATGCGCGCGTCGCGCCCTACGCCTCGCTGGGAAGGAGATCGCCCAGGCCGGCAGAGCCGAGGCCGGCTTCGGGGGCGTTCTCGAACTCCGACTGTTCCTCGTGGCCCGCGCCGTGGATCTCACCGCGCTTCTCGATCGCGCGGATCAGTGCCTCCACGCATGCCGGATGGAACTGGGTGCCGGCCTTGTCGCGGAGTTCTTGGAACGCAATTTCTTGCGAGAGGGCCTTGCGGTAGGAGCGGGTCGAGGTCATCGCGTCGAACGCGTCGCCGATCATCACCATGTACGGCTCAATCGGGTGGTCAGGATCGTCGGGGTCGAAACGCATGTTCTCGCCGTCGGTGCCGGCGGCAACCGGCCGCAAGAAGTCGATATGGCTCAGCATCTGCACGGCCACCTTCTCGTGGAGGCGGACGCGCGCAAACTCCTCCTCGGTGAGCTTCCCGGGCTTGTTCAAGATGTGATTCGGCACCACGAGCTTGCCGATGTCGTGCATCAGCGCCGCGAAGCGAAGCCGTTCCATCCGCCCGGGCCCAAAGTTGAATTCCTCACCCATGTACTCGGCGTACTTCGCCACCCGCTCCGAATGCCCCGCCGTGTAGTGGTCCTTCGTCTCCAGCGCCCGAATGAGCATATGCACGGTCTCGTCGTGCGACTCCTTCACCTTCAGATACGAAGCGAACATCTCGCGAGCGATGAACATCGGCACAATGATCATCAGTAGCACCGCAGGACCGAGATCGAGGTAGAGGCGCCCAATGAAGAATCCCAGCAGCGAGAACGGGATCAACTGTGCGGTGCTTGGAGCGAGTTCGTGCAGCGTGGTTCGGGGTGAAAACCGATACTTCAGCCAATACGTAACTACGACGATTGGCCAAAGAACTGCGATGTAGGCGATCGTCGGCACGGCTGGCGCGACGAGTGCCTGCGGCAAAGCACGGGAGAACGATTCAGGCACGAGCGAATAAGCCGCTGCTGCGGCCGCCAGCGATAGTCCGTCGGCACCGGCATTCGCGAAGACCATCTGCCACGAACGAGTCTTCAGCAACTCCAGGTCGAGAATTCGCGAACATCCCGATGAGCACGGAGCCGAGGAGCGCGTCCTGAAAGGCGACGATCGCGCCGATCAGGATCATCCAGGCTGGCGAGATCACGCCTCTGCCGACCGGTACGCATTTCGAGTGGCCAAAAGCGGTGAGAGCTCCGAACACGAGCATCGCTGCGGGTGACGGCAACGGACGCGCAAACGCTGCCCACACGGCGACTGCGCACGAGGTGCAAAAGACAACGCCTGTAAATGCGCAGAGCCGACGATGAGAGCGCCTCACGTACCGTTGATCGGCACCCGCTCAACCTCACCAAAGGTGCGATGGGGCGACCAAGCGCGTCTAGCGCATGCCGTATGCGGCGCCGCCGCTGAGGAGGAGGGCCACGAGGCCACCGCCGACAACGCTGATGCGAACTGCGAGCTTCTTCATGGGACTCTCCCTTTTTGATTCCTGCGGCGCCGGTGTTGGCGTCTGGGGTCATCATGCGGGGGGTCAAGGCGCGGAAATATTGGTCAGGTGAACAGTTCGCGGGGGGCGGCACGGATCTCACACTCTGTGGCAGGACGCGATTCCGCGGAATCGTCGGGGGCAGAACGCGCTGCCGCGGGGCGCAGGGACCGGGGGGACGGCCGCGCCGGCGAGGCCAGCCCGTTGCCATGGCTGACCTCGCCGGCCGCCACATACGCGGCCGCTCCCCACGGGGGGCGGGGAGATCCTCCGGTCAGCGACATCTTGCGACCAGGGCCTCAACAGAAACATTGGACAGATGCGCGATTAGCAATATGCGGTTGAGGAGCCACATATAGTGGTCCGTCGGGCTCTGGCGGGAGAGGTCCGCAACCTCCACAATGGGCGGACTTGTGGGGGTCCGACAGCGCACGCCGCATCTAATCGGGCGCGAGCAGCCGCTGCGCGTCCTCTTCGACGCGCTCGACAACCTCACCGGGTCCGCCGGGTCACTCGTGCTGGTCAGCGGCGAAGCCGGGATCGGCAAAACGCGGCTCCTCGACGAGTTCGCAGCTCGGGCCGATGAGGCGAAAGTGGCTCGGGGCGGCTGCATCGAGGGAGTCGCCTACGCGCCGTGGACCGACGCGCTGTGGTGGCTCCTCGAAACGGCAGGCCTGGTCGAACTCGAGGAGCTCTCGGAGGGTGTGGTCGCGCGAGCTTTCGCGCCTCATGCCCCAGCTCGGCGTCGACCTCTCGGGCGACGACGGCGGCCAGCACGTGCTATTCGAGGCGATCGTCCAGCTCCTCGCGCACGCCGCCCGCCGTACGAAGCTCGTCTTGGTCATCGACGACCTCCATTGGATCGACCCTGCGAGCCGCGAGCTCCTGCGTTACGTCGCTGCCAACCTGAGGCGGACGCCGATTCTCCTCGTCGCCGCTTACCGGCCCGAGGACTCGGCCGCCGAGCGTGAGCTCATCGCCCAACTCGGCCGGCTCGGGAGCCACCGCATAGCGCTCGACGGCCTTGCCGACGACGCGGCGGCCGAGATGGCGACCTTCCTCCTCGGCACCGAGGATGGCTCGCCCGACATCGAGCGCATTGCCCGCGACGCCGGAGGGAATCCGCTCTTCCTCGAAGAGCTCATTGCTGCCCGCGACGAAGCGCTCGTGCCCCAGACGTTGCGCGACCTCCTCTCGGTGCGCTTCAACTCGCTCGACGACGACGCCCGACATCTTGTTCGCACGGCCGCGCTGATCGGACCGCGCGCGCCACGTGCGTGGCTCATCGGTGCGACCGGACTCGACGACGCACGCGCCCGCCACGCGGCTCGGGCCGCCGTCGACGCCGGACTCCTCCTCACCGACGACGACGGGCGCGGGTATGCGTTCCGGCACGCGCTGCTGCGCCAGGCCGTGCTCGACGACTTCGTGCCCGACGAACGCGTCGAGCTTCACCGCGCGATCGCCGAAGCTCTCGACGAACACCCGGAACGGGCAGTCGGCATCGACCGAGTTGCCGAGCTCGCACGCCATTGGGACGCCGCCGAGGTTGCGAGCCCAGCGCTGCGCTGGCTCGTCGCCGCTGCCCAGCAGGCCGACGCGAGCTATGCGTTCGAAGCCGCCTTCGAAGCGTACGAGCGTGCGCTGTTCTGGTGGAGCGCGGTCCCGGAGCCCGCCACCGTTGTTGACATTGATCATGTCGCGCTGCTCATCGCGGCCGCGGACGCCGCCGGGTTCGCCGGCCACATCGATCGCGCCGCGGACCTTGGACGTGCTGGCCTTGATGAAGCCTGCGCGATCGACCTGAGCCGCGGTGTCGATGCAGCCGGTCGCGTGTTCTCGGTCATGTGGTTAGCGGACCGGGCGACAGAGCTTCACGAGTTCGCCACTACCGCGCTGCTACCGCAGCTCGATCACGTCGATGCGGCGGCACGCGCTCGATTTCTTGTGAGTCATGTCGAGTACCTCACGCGAAATGCGCCTCCAACCGAGGTCACCGAGTCGGCCACACTCATGATGGCGGCCGTGCGCAACATCGCCGACCCCGCCCTCGAAGCGCGCGCACACATCGTGATGGCCGACTACTACGAGATGCAGGGGATCTTCGATCGCGTCGACGAGGAGTACGAGCAAGCCGCAACGATCGCTCGACATGAGGGGGCACATTCGACGCACGCCTTGGCCACCTACAACCACGCCGCTTCTCAAACGTCCGTACCGAATTGGGACGGGTGCCTGAAGCTGCTGGACGAGGTCGACGACATCGTGGCGCGTTACGGATTGCGACGCTACTTCGTGCCCGCGCGGTGCCTCCGGGCCCTGGCGCTGAGTTTGCAGGGCGATCTTCAGGGTTGCGACGCCGTGCTCGCATCGCTCGACGACCTCGTCGTAGAAGGATTCGATGCGTGGTTTCGGGCGACCACCCGGGCTTCAATGCTCCTCTTCGGAGGCGACTTCGATGGTGCAATCCATGTTCTCGATCCTGGGGCCGTCGGCGCAGCGGCGCCAGACGATCCGACACACGCGATCGAGCTCGCGATATGGCACGCGGATGCATCCAGCTGGAAGGACGACCTCGGTGCGGCGCGGGCGGCCGTCGACGAGGGCGAAGCCGCGGTCGCACGCCATCGCGAGACGTACTGGCAGGGTTGGCTCGCCATGGTTGCGATGCGCGTCGAGGCTGACGCTGCTATTGCCGCGACTGCAGCCCATGATCTCGACGGGATCGAGCACGCGCAGGCCCGTGCCGACCTGATCCTCACGAACTGGAAGGCGGCCATCGCGCAGCTGCAGGGCCTGCATCCGCTGGTGCGCGCGTACGCCTGTGCGATCGATGCCGAGCTGGCAAGGTTGCGCGGCAGCGACGTCGCGACGACAGCGCGCCTGGCCGCGGAGACATTCACTGAGATCTCGCTGCCGTACTACGCGACGTATTTCCGCTGGCGAGAAGCAGAAGCCACCCTGGCTGCGGATCGGCCGACCGGCATCGCACTGTTGCAACAAGCTCGCGGCACGGCCCGGACTCACGGGTTCGCGGGCCTTGACGACGCGATCAGCACGCTCGCCCGTACACACCAACTCCGCGTCGGCCCCGGGAAAACAACCATCGACGGCGACGAGCCACTCTCGACCCGCGAAATCGAAGTTCTCCGGCTGCTCGTCGACGGCAAGACGAACCCCGAGATCGCCGAAGAGCTCTTCATCACCCGACGGACGGCCGCCGCGCACGTCTCAGGCATCCTTCGCAAACTCGGCGTGACCTCGCGGGTCGAAGCGGTCTCCGATGCACACCGCCGCGGCTTGATCTAACCCCGCCGCGCAACGCCAAAGACCCGGCACGACCCGAGCGACCTCGAGGTCCTGCGTCACAAGCGCCGGTGCTCAGGAACGGGGACGGCTGGCGTGCGTACGTACGTACGTACGTCACTTCAAGTGCTGAAGAGGACGCACCCTGCGAACTGGTCACCTGAACAATGTTGCGGCGCTTGAGACGAGCGCACCATGAGACAGCTCGTAGGGAGCAATACAGAGAGGCCGAAATCATGAATATGAAGAAGCTTGCGATCCGTGTGTTCGCCATCGGTGGCGGACTCGTTGGTCTGTTGGTGGCCGGCGGTGCCGGCTTCCACCGCAGTTAAGGGAGGGAAGCCATGAATGTGAAGAAGCTTCCGATCCGTGTGTTCGCTGTCGGTGGCGGACTCGTTGGTCTGTTGGTAGCTGGCGGTGCCGGCTTCCTCAAGCGCTAGGAGGTGGCGACATGAAGAAGCTTGCAGTTCGCATTTCAGTGGTCGGTGGCGGCTTGGTCGCCATTCTCATGGCCGGCGGTGCCGGCTTCAGCAGCAGGTAAAGAGAGGCGGAAACCATGAATGTCAAGAAGGTTGCGATCCGTGTGTTCGCGGTCGGTGGCGGGCTCGTTGGTCTGTTGGTAGCTGGCGGTGCCGGCTTCACAAGATGATTTGTGGCTGGGGCGCGTCGCCTCTCTGAGGTGATCGGTCGCGCCGGCATCCACCGGGCGGTAATCCGCAACCGGGTGCTGGAATCCATCGTTTCGGGGGTGCGTCGCGTCGGGCGCACTCCCGGGTTTCTTGACGCTGAACGGTTCGCGATCGGTGGGCGAGCCACGACGAGAGGTGGCTCTGGCGACGAGAGTTCGCGAGCTGCACAATTGGCTACTTGTGGGAACTCGTCAGCGCACGCCGTATCTGATCGGGCGCGAACAGCCGTTGCGTGTCCTGTTCGACGCGCTCGACACGGTGACAGAGGCGGCCGGATCGGTCGTACTTGTCAGCGGTGAGGCCGGAATTGGCAAAACGCGGCTGCTCGACGAGTTCGCGTCGCGAGCCGACGATGCGCGTGTGGCACGCGGTGGCTGCGTCGAAGGCGTCGCCTACGCACCCTGGACCGACGCGATCTGGTGGCTGCTCGGCACCGCCGATCTCGTCGACGTCGATGCCCTCCCCAACGGTGTGCGCGACCAGCTCGCGCGCCTCATCCCCCACCTAGGTGCGGCGCCGGCCGGCGAAGACGGCGGCCAGCACGTGTTGTTCGAAGCGATCGTCGAGCTGCTCGCGTACGTTGCGGCGCATACGAACCTGGTGCTCGTCGTCGACGACCTGCAATGGATCGATCCCGCCAGCCGCGAACTGCTGCGCTACGTCGCCGGCAACTTGCGGCGCGCGCCCATCCTGCTCGTCGCGGCGTATCGACCCGAAGACTCGGCCTCCGAACGCGAGCTGATCGCACAACTCGCACGGCACAGCAACTATCGCGTCGCGCTCGATGGTCTGCCGGACGAAGCGGTCGCAGAGATGGCAACACTGCTCATCGGCGACGACGACGGCGCCGCAGACGTCGAGCGCATCGCACGAGACGCGGAAGGAAATCCGTTGTTCGTCGAGGAGCTCGTCGCTGCGCGCGATGAGTCGCGAATGCCACAGACGCTTCGCGACCTCATGTCGGTTCGCTTCAACTCTCTCGACAACGATGCCCGTCACCTCGTGCGCACCGCGGCACTGATCGGTCCGCGCGCGCCGTGTGCCTGGCTCGTTGGCGCCACGGGCCTGGACAGCAACCGTGCCCGCGACGCCGCGCGGGCGGCCGTCGACACCGGCGTCCTCCTCGGCGACGACGACGGGCGCGGCTACACGTTCCGCCACGCACTGTTGCGCCAAGCCGTGCTCGACGACCTCGTGCCCGACGAACGTGTGGCCTTGGAGCGCGCGATCGCTGACGCGCTGGACACGCACCCCGAACGAGGCGAGGGAATCGATCGCGTCGCCGAGCTCGCGTGGCATTGGGACGCGGCCGAAACGGCAAGCCCGGCGCTTCACTGGAATGTCGCGGCCGGCCAGCATGCCGAGGCGAGCTACGCATTCGAGGCAGCCACCCACGCATACGCGCGCGCCCTGTTCTGGTGGGACGCCGTTGCCGAGCCCACCGCGATCGTGGGCATCGATCACGTTGCGCTCCTCCTCGCAACGGCCGACACCGCCGGCTTCGCGGGGCAAATCGAGCGGGCCGCCGACCTTGGCCGCGCTGCACTCGAGGAAGCGTGCGCGCTCGAACCGGGCCGCGGCGTCGAGGCGGCCGGTCGTGTGTATCCGTTGATGTGGACTGCCGACCGAGCGCCCGAGCTGCACGAGTTCGCAACGCGGACGCTGCTGCCCGTGCTCGATCGCGTCGACCCACTCCCCCGCGCCCGATTTCTTGTCGGCACCGTCGAACATCTCCTCACCCACGCCTCCGCCGAGGAGCGACGGCAGCCGGCGTTGCAAATGCTGGAGGCGATCCGCGACATCGGCGATCCTGCGCTCGAAGCACGCGCGCACATGGTGATGGCGCACTCCTGCGAGCTCGCCGGAGACTTCGCCAGAGTCGACGCGGAATATGAGGAGGCCGTGGCGATCGCTCGCGAGGGGCGAGCGCACTCGATGGTGGCCCTCGTGCGCTACAACCAGGCCGCGTTCTACTCGTCGGTCCCGGACTTCACTTCTTGTGTGAAGTGCCTCGACGACGTTGACGAGCTCGTTGAACAGTACGGGCTCCGGCGTTACCTCCTCCCGGCGCGTTGCCTGCGGGCGTTGGCGACGGTCTTGCAAGGCGACGTCGAGGGTGCGGCGGCTGTCATCGCGTCGGTCGACGATCTGTTCGCGGAGGGCTACGACGCCTGGTTCCGGGCATCGGTCCGCTCGCTCATCCACCTCATTGCCGGCGAACACGATGCCGCGATCGCCGCGATCGACCCGGACGTCGTCGGCATCCCCGCACCAAGAGACTTCGAGCACGTCATCGAGCTCTCGATGCTCCGTGCCGACGCGCTCGCGTGGCAGGGCGATCTCGTCGCAGCGCGCCGCGTGGTCGATGAAGGCGCGACGGCAGTCAACCGCTATCCCGAGACGTATTGGCACGGCTGGCTGGCGATGGTCGCAATGCGCATCGAAGCCGATGCCGCGGTTGCGGCGTCCAGCTCACGGCGCCTTGACCACGCAGAACTGACACAGGAGCGAGCCGACGCGATCCTCGCGACGTGGACCGCGGCCGTCGCGCAACTGGAAGCCGTGCATCCGTTGGTGCATGCCTACTCGGTGGCAATCGCTGCCGAGCGGGCACGCGTCGCCGGCGAGGACTTCGTGGAGCGAGCGCATACGGCTGCGGACGCGTTCGACGCCATCTCGATGCCGTACTACGCGACGTACTTCCGGATGCGGGAAGGCGAAGCCATGCTCGTTGGTTCGCAGAAGCCGGCGGGGACAGTCGTCCTCCGACACGCCCGCGGCTTGGCTCGCGCCCATGACTTCACCGGCCTCGACAACGCGATCACCGTATTGGCCCGCACCCACCAGCTTCGGCTCGGTCCCGGCCGCACAACAATCGACGGCGACGAACCGCTCTCAACCCGGGAGCGTCAAGTCCTCGGCTTGCTCGTCGACGGGAAAACCAATCTCGAGATCGCCGAGCTCCTCTTCATCTCACGCCACACCGCGACCGCGCATGTGTCGGGACTCCTGCGCAAGCTCGGCGCGGCCTCACGCGTCGAAGCCGTCTCTGAAGCACATCGGCGCGGATTGACCTGACGTCTTAGGCTCCTCGCCATGCGAGTCGACATCGGCGGCGGCACCCGGCTGTTCTTCGACGTGGTCGGCGGTGGCTTGCGCCCCACCGACGAGGCGTTGGTCGAGAAGCCGACGCTGCTCTTGCTCCACGGCGGCCCGGGCTTCGATCACTCGTCGTTCCGGCCGTACTTCGACCGGTTCGCCGACACGCACCAAGTCGTGTATCTCGATCACCGCGGCCAGGGGCGCAGCGACAACCGCCGCCAAGACGACGGCTGGGATCTCGACACGTGGGCCGACGACGTCGTGCGCTTCTGCGACGCGCTCGAGATCACTCATCCGGTGGTGCTCGGCAACTCATTCGGCGGGTTCGTCGCGATGCGCTACGCATCACGTCACCCCGAACATCCCGCCAAGCTCGTCCTCTCGAGCACCGCGGCGCGGCGGTACGGCGAGGTCAGCGCCGCGCGCTTCGAAGAGCTCGGTGGCCCTGCGGCGCGCGCCTCCTACGAGCAGATCTACGTGCACGAGAACTTCACTCTCGAGGCCTGGGCCGAATACGCGCGGCTTTGCATGCCGCTGTACAACACCCGCTCGTCGCCGTTCGGCCCGCACCACGCGTGGATGAACGTCCGCGTCCTCGACGCCTTCACGCGTACGAGCACGAAGATGGACCTGCGCGACGACGTGCCCACGATCAGATGCCCGACGCTCGTGCTCGCCGGGCACGGCGATCCGATGACACCTCCGGTCGCGTCATATGAGATCCTCGCACTGCTTCCCGACGGGATCGGCCGATTGGAGGTGCTCGACGACTGCGGGCACGGCACCTTCCGCGATCAACCCGATCTCACGGACACGATCCTCCGCAAGTTTCTCGCCGAGTAGAGAGGGTTAGCATCACCGAATGGCCGAATTCGAGACATTGATCTACGAAGAGATCGACGGCGTCGCGTGGGTCACGATGAACCGTCCCGAGGTCCACAACGCGTTCAACTTCAAGATGCAAGCGGAGTTGAAGTCGGTGTGGCAGGGCATGCGCCACAACGACGACGTCCGCTGCGCGGTGCTCACGGGCGCCGGTGAAAGGGCCTTCTGCTCGGGGATCGACCGGGCGGAGACGATGGGCCATTGGGCGAGCGCCGATGACGTCGGCACCAGTGACGCGCCGGTGCCCGTCGGCGGCCACTCCTCGACCCCGTGGCATTTCGACGACCCCGGCGAGAACATCGGCCCGAAGACCAACGACTTGTGGAAGCCCGTCATCGCCGCGGTCAACGGCATGGCGTGCGGCGGCGCGTTCTACATGCTCGGCGAAGTCGAGTTCATCATTGCCGCCGACCATGCCACCTTCTTCGATCCGCACACGACGTACGGCATGACGGCCTGCTTTGAATCGATGCACATGCTCCAGAAGATGCCTCTGCACGAGATCATGCGCGTCGCGTTGCTCGGCGCCCACGAGCGTCTGTCAGCCCAACGCGCACACGAGATCGGGCTCGTGTCCGAGGTCGTGCCACTCGACAAGCTGCACGACGCGGCAGCTTGGGCCGCCAACGCGATCGCGTCGGCACCGCCCATCGCGATCCAAGGCACGGTACGTGCGATCTGGGCCGCACAAGATCTCCCCCGCCGCGAAGCGCTCGATTTCGGCAAAGTATTGATCCGCCTCGGAAGCGACCCGAAGTCACTCTTCGAGGGCCAGAAGCAATTCACCGAAGGCAAGCGCATCGAACCGCGGATCCGCTAGCGCGTCGGTCAAGTAAAGAAGCGGTACAAGAGATCGCCCGCCTGCTCGGTCACCTCGTCGGGCACATCGTCACCGGTGAGCAGCCGGGTCAGCTCGCCGAGCGTGCGGCCCGCGTCGGCGCCGTTCGGATTGGCATAGCCGCGCGGCGTGTGACGCAGCACTGTGACCCGCCGCTCCTCGGTTGCGAACTTCCGCTTGTATCCGACGAGACCCGGCTGGTCGAGGTCGCTCACACCCCAGTCATAACGCCGGCAACCGCGCTCGCGGCCGAGACGCATGCTCTCCCACGCGAGCATCTCGTTGGGTCGCAACGCGAGGCGTTCGGGATTCGACGCGCCGAACTTGTAATAGAGGACGCCCCGCCACATGAGGTAGAGGCTCGCGGCGATCACCTCGTCGTCGTGCGTTGCGAGCCCGACCGCGATGCCGTCGATCGGCGCGAACGACTTCCACATGTTCTCGAAGAACGCGAGCGGCTGGGCAAGCAGCCGGTATTTGCGCTTCCTCGTCTTCCGGTGGAGGTCGTAGAACGCGCGCACATCCTCGAGCTCGGTGCCGAACCGAACCGAGACACCGCGCCGGGTCGCCGACCGCAAGTGCTGGCGCACGCCGGGCCGGAGCGAGGCCCGGATGTCGTCTTCGTCGCGCCCGAGATCCGTTCCGTGCCATGCAAGCTCGGACGTGTGCTCGAAGCGCGTATCGGCGAGCGGTGCGCTGCTCCGGAGCACACGCAGCTGCAACGGCAGCGTGCGCGCGAGCAGGGGCTCGACGAGCTCGTTCCACTCGCCGGCGCTCTCGACGACCGGGTCGAGGTAGTCGCAGAACGGCAGGCTCACGAGGCGGTCGCCGCGGAAGTCGTGTATCTCCGCGCACGCCAACCCGGCATGCGCCGGGCCGGTCGTGTCGCTTAGCACGCGGGCGGTGACGTCAAAGCCGTACGTCTCGACGATCGCCGAGATCCACGGCGGCACGCCGAACACGCTCGCGTGCGGGTGCGTCATCAGTTCGTCCCACTCGGGATCGTTGCGCGGGTCGATCACGGCGGGGCCGGAGGAGCCAGCGGTCGCGGTCACGGAAGCAGCTCGAACAGCGGTGGTGCGGTCGCCCGTTCCACGCGCCGCGTCGCCGCGAGGAAGAGATCATCGGCGGTGAGCTCGTCGACCGCGCGGTGCAGTGCGAGGCCGCGCGCCGCGAGCTCGTGGCCGAACCGATCCTGGTGCTCGTCGCCGATCTCGGCGAAGGCCTCCGAGCGGGGCAACAGAACGGGGAAGCGACCCGCGCGCAGCGCCGACAACGCCGAGCCCGTGCCGGCGTGCGTGACGACCAGATCAGCCGCCGCGAGTTGGGCCTCCATCTCGGCGGCGGGCAACCATTGGCGCGTCTCGATCGCGAGCCCGTCGACGGGTGTGCCGCCGGTCTGCCACACCGTTTCGACCGGCGATCCCTGCGCACGTTCGATGACGCCGGCCGGACCGAGGAGCGGTACGAGCGCGTCCAGCATGCGCCGGAACGGGAACTCGTTCATCGTGCCGACCGTCACCAGCGCGCGCTCGGATCACCGCGCGTTCTGTCCGCACAACTGCGGTGAACCCATCGAAGACCGAACCCGCATAGTGCCAATGGTCATCGGCGAGGTGCCGGTATTGCGTGTACACGCGCAGACCGGGAACGCTGCGCACCAACCGGCCGGTGATTGACGGACCGCCCACACGGGTCGCGCTCTCGATGTAGTGCGCGTGTACGCCTCGGGCTGCGAGATACGGGAGGTAGCCGAGGGCGACACCCGACCCGGTCGAGACAACGCGAGTAAATCCCCAGGCGCGCTGGAGGCGGTGTGCGACCGGAACGTTCCGGAACACTCCCTGCACGTCCTTGGCGCCGACGTACGGCACGAACACGGTTTCCTCATCGCGCAGGAGCGAACGGCTCTGCGCGTGATCGTGCGTGACCCAGACCCGAATGTCGCTGTCGTCACGCGGCAAGCGTCCGACGATGTCAACGAGCTGGGTCAGGTGCCCCCCGATCGTTGCGACCAGCAGGGTCGGCATCAGCGCGCCCCGTCGCCGCGGACGAGCGTCGGCACCGTCTCGACGAGGATCCGCACGTCCGTCCAGAACGACCAGTTGTCGACGTATTCGCGATCGAGTTGCAGCATGTCCAGCGTGGTGAGTCGGCTGCGCCCGCGCACCTGCCAAAGACCGGTGATCCCCGGCGGCACCGCGGTCCGCGTTCGATACTCGGGCGGGAACATCTCGGCCTCCCACCCCAGTGACGGGCGGGGACCGACGAGCGACATCTCTCCACGGGCGACGTTGATCAGCTGTGGGAGCTCGTCAATGCTCGCCACGCGCAGCCACCGCCCGACCGGCGTGATGCGAGGGTCGTTGTCGAGCTTGAAGCTTCCGCCGTCGCCGGCGACGGCTTCACCGTTGAGCTCCTGTTCGATGGCCGCGCGGAGCGCGGTGTCGTCGTCCTTGCCGACGACCATCGTCCGGAACTTGAGCATCGTGAACGGCTCGCCTTGCAACCCGACGCGAGTTTGGCGGAAGAAGACCGGCCCGGGGCTGGTGAGCTTGACGAGCGCCGCCACGACTGCGAGCAATGGCGAGAGCACCAAGAGCAGCGGCACCGCGACAACGAGGTCGAGCAGCCGCTTGGCGGGATGCCGGCACGTCATCGAGACGCTCGCCGGTGGTCATGAGAGCCCTTTCGAAGTCGTTGCTGCACCGAACTGCGGAGTGCGGTCACCACCTTGGGCGAGCCGAGCACTCGATAACCGGCGCGGAAGATGGGATTGCTGATGAGCTCCAGTGGCTCGGGATAGATCAACGGGATGCCGCCCAGGCGCATCTTCAACGTGTTCTGCTCGCCATCCGGGCCGCTGCCGTGAACAAACGCCAGCACGTCCACGCGAGCTACACCGCCGACATCCAGCCACCGAACGCCGACATCCCGGGCCCACTCCATCGTCTTCCACATCAGGAGCTCGTTCGGGCGGATCCGAGCCTTGAGACGTTGCGGGTCGAAGCCGACCAGCCGGCCGGTGACCGCGTCACCGAAGCAGGTCACCAGGTTCCCGGCGACATCGGTACCGTCGACATCCGCGAGAAGGAGCTCGACCTGACCTTTCGGCCGGAGCTCGTCCCATACGGTCTCGAGGTAGCGCGGTGACCACGGCGTGAATCCATGGCGCATCGCGGTGGCGCAGTACAGCTCGTGGAAGGAGCCAAGGTCGGGGCGGGACGCGAAACGAACGTTGACCGGTCCGCGCAGACTCTGTCGGAATTCCCGACGCGTGTGCCGGTTCATTCGCTCGAGCAACTCGTCATTGCTGAGCCGAAGATCGACGCGCATGGACGCGGACGGTGCAACGTCGACGCGGGTTGGCCGGAATCCTGCGCCGCGCAATCGACGTGCGGTCCGTTCGCCTCCTTGGGGCGGCTGCATCACCAACGCCGCGATCGAGTGGCGCCGGCACAGTTGTCGCAACCCTTGGATAAGGACCTCGATGGCTTCCTCAGAGGCATCAGGTGTGAGCACCGGCCCGTAGGGCGCGTACGCGACCCGGCCCAACGCCGCGATCGGGAGCGGCCTGACCAACAGTTGCGCGCCACCGGCGATCTGACCGTCGGCGCGGACCATGATCCGGGCGACGTCCATACCCGCCGAATGTTTGACGCGACCCCACCCCGACGTTTGGGCGATGTCGCCGCCGGGCGTGCCCGCGACGAAGTCATCCCACTCGTGATGCTCCGACGCGTCCTCCAAGCTCAGCACGAGACTGGAGCGCCGAGCCGCAAGGTTGATCTCGATCGGCTGGACGGCACCGTCGCTCACCGAAGACTCCTTTCGAGGCGGGTGACTTCGGGGGGCGGGTGTTCGCGCGGCCGTACCGGCACGCGGAGATTGGCACTGAGGCCGAGCAGCATGAAGAACAGCTCTCCGCCGCCGCGCATCGTCAAGTGCATGTCGATGAGGGTGAGCACCAGGAGCGACGTGAATGCGGCCCGGGCGGCGAGCGCCGCGACAGCGATGTCGTCGCTTCGAGAGCGATACACCCGTCGGGTATGCCGGTATACGCCGCGCGCGAACCACAAGAACGCGAGGAACAGCGGGATACCACCGACCCAGAAGAACCAGAGCAGGCCACTCTCGAGGAAGATCGCGTCGCGCCACGTCTCGGGCGCGGGCAGCACGGGGTTGGGCCGGACACCGAGCACCCAGTGGAACCCCGACAGGCGCGGAATGAAGAAGTTCGTGAGGTTGTCGACCCGGCCGAGCCAACTCGGCGGTATCCCCCAATAGCTGCCGAACCCAGAGAGGCGCTCCGAGATCACCGGCCACGCCACCGCGGCGCCCAGCGCAGCGAGTAACGGGATCCACGTCAGCAGCCGGCGCAGCGCGCCTTCGTTGACGACGACGACGGCCACGACGATGGCTGCGGCGATCCAGGCCGAGAACTGACCCGTGCCAAGGGAACCGAGGGCGATGACAGCAATGAGGACGCCGAGCAGCCGGCGCGGGCCGCGACTCCGCAGGTACCACGGGAGCGCGACTGCCAGGCTGTACGCGAGATAGTCACCGGTCGCGATCGCGGAGTTGAGCGTCGCTCCCCCGCGGCCGGCCGTGTCTCCCCTGACCCGAGGGGTCCACACGCCCCCGAGCGTGAGGTGACCCAACGCCTGCGCGAGCCCGATGAGCGCGAGCACGCTGGCGGCCACGACCAGGATCCAGAAGCAGCGACGGACCTGCTCCGGCGTGCATACGGCCCACCTGAACAAGGCGTAGAGCGCCGCGAGTCGCCACAAGACGAGGGACCAGAACACGTCTTCGGCAGTCGGCATCTGTTGACGGGCGAGCATCCAGAACAGCGGCCATACCGAGGCGAGCACCACCATCGTGACGATCGTCCGGTCGAGCCTCGTGATGTGGACACGCAGCGCCTCGCCACGCAACGCACGGAGCGCCACGCCGCCGAGGACAGCGGCCGTGAGGAAGAGCTGCAACGCCTCACTGGGGCGCATGACCGGAACCACAACACCACGATCGATGCCGCCGACAAGCGGCTCCAACGCCAAGAACGCGTACACCGCCAAGACAGGACGCGTCGCGACGAGGGCGAAGAGCGCGCCCGCCACGGCGAGGGCGACGAGGAGCACGAGCAGCTTCGTCACCATGGGCACGAACACACCGACCGCCGCGACCGCCGCGACGGGCGCGGCGATCGCCGTCAGAATGAGGAACAGCTTGAGCTCGTCGCGAGTGGACCGCGGCGGGAGAAGCGTCACCATGCTCACGAGCCGCTCCCCTCGGCGGCAACTGGCAGCGGCCGGGTGCGGCTCCCCCGGCGGCGGAGGATCATCGGAAGCTCGGGCGCGCGCAGCGCCGACTGCAGCGCCGTGTAGCAGGCGAGACCGACGCTCGTCGCGAGCACGACCTCGGCGAGGGCCTGCACATGACCGCTGCCCCCGATCACGACAAAGTGGGCGACCACAGCGGCAACACCGATCGAGACCAACGCGATGCCCACGTGCCGGACCAGCGCTCGCCACCAGAACGCGTTTCCCGCGGAGGTGTCGCGGCGCGCGGCCCGGTCGACGACCATGCATCGCGCGAGCTGGCCCACCGCGACGAGGACGCCGAGTGCCCCGAGCATCGCCGGCCCGTCGAACGCAGTGAGCGCGACAGGGATCCCGATCGCGGTGATGATGATCAACGCAATGCCGGCGCGTAGGGGCGCGTGCACGTCGCCACACGCGTAGCAGGCATACCGGGCGAACTCCTGCGTCGCGGCCGGGATCAGGGCGAGTCCCATCGACGCGATGGCCGCGGCGAGGAGCGCAGGGCCGTCGCCCCGACTCATCTGTCCGAACGCCAGCGCATGCGAGAGCGGCTTGGCGAGGACAACGAAAATCACTGAAGTGGGGGCCGCGACGAACCACGCCCACGAGACGCCGGACTCGTACGTCTCCCGGAACCGTTTGAGATCACCGCGGATCGCGTCTCGCGAGAGTCGCGGGAGCATGACCGTGCCGACCGCGCGGGCGCTGAGCGCGAGCGGGACGTTGTAGAAGTTGAATCCGATCTGGAGCGCTACGACCCCGCCGGGGACGGTACCGGCCGCGATGATCAGCGCGAAGTACCAGACGCCGTCGATTGTCGCGGTACCCATCGTCGGAACCATCCGCCGGCACAGCGCCCGCACGGTGGGGTCGCGCCAACCCCATCGGGGCCACAACGGGATGCCCGCGCGCGGCGCCGAAGAGCTGCAGTCCTGCGTGGGCGACAACCGACAGCGTCGCGCCGATTCCAAGTACGACGAGACAGGCCGGCGTCACCTCGCGGATCGCGAACCCGGAACCGAACCACTGTGCCGCGAGCAGCAGTGTTGCGATCAGTCCGATGTTCTCGACAGCAGGTGCGGCGGCGGCCAGCCGGAAGTGGCGGCGCGCGTTCTGGGCGGCGACACCGACTGCCGCGACGCCGTACAACACGATCTGCGGCACGACGAGCAGCAGGAGAACCCACGCCTGGTGCTGGGCGTCAACCTTGGCCGCGTGATCGTGTATGCCGAGCGTCAACAGGCGCACGATGACCGGGCCGAGAGCCAGCACGACGAGTCCGGCCGCGCAAAACCCGGCGATGACGACCCCGACAAGTCCCTGGGCAACGGCGCGAGCCCGGTCGAGATCCTCCCGGTCCAACGCCTCGACGAGGGTCGGGACGATGAGCGTCGTGAGCAGCGATCCCGCGAGCAGGTTGTACGTGATGTTCGGGACGGTGTTCGTCGCCTGAAAGATGTTGGCGAAGAACGTCGGGCCGAGGATCGCGCCGGCGACCGCGACGCGCAGGAGACCGGTGACGCGGCTGATCAGCGTGAACCCGGCGACGCCGAACGTCTCCGCGACTTCGCGCCCGTCGGTGTCGGGCTGTGCCCCGTCGGGGTCCGCGCCCGGTCGGTCCATTAGCCGCGCTGGTCCGACAGATGCCGTCTGATCAGGAACGTCGCGGCGAGTCCGACCACGGCGAGGCTCGCGAGCGCGCCCGCGATCGCCGCGCGCAACGGCTTCGGTGACACCGCGCCATCGAGCAGATACGGCTGCGTGAGCTGGTCGATCCTCGGCTGATCGGCCTGCTCGAGCTTGACCTGGGTCAGCTGGTCGCTGCGGTCGGAGCGGTCACTGATGACACTCTGTATCTGGTTCTGAATCCTGGTTTCGGCTGCGCTGCCGGGGACCGCCGCTTGACTCTGAAGATCTTGGACCTGGTTGTCCAAGGCGGCGATCTCGTCCTGCAGAAGAGTGACCTGCTTCGCGAACCGGTCGACTCTGGCATTTTTCAGGTATTCGGCGGTGATCGCACCGACCAGCGCCTTCGCCCGATCGCGCGACGCATCATCCACCTCGATGCGAAGCACCTCGCTGTCCTCGAGGACGCTGGCGTGCACTTTCGCCGACAGCGCCTTCACGCTGAGGCCGTTCCGTTGGGCCACGGGGGCAAGCGTCTGGCGACTGGTGATCGCCACCAACTGCGACGCCAAGGCGCGGTCCGTCCGCAGGAACCCCGAGGGGAGGCTGTTGTCGAGCTGGAAGTAGACCTCCGATCGCGCCCCGTACTCCGCCGGTCCGAAATACGACACGAGGTAACCGACCTCGGCGCCGATCAGCACGATCAACAGACCCCAGATCGCATAGAGCACAAGGGCGCGACGCGGGAACGACACTCGTCTCGGCTGGAAGACGGCCACGGCCAGCACGTCGGGGGCGCGGTCGCCGGAGTGCTCGGTGACGTTACAGGCGTGAGGTCTTCAGCCGGTTTTTCCATACGTGCTCTCTTCCGTCACAGCGACAAGCACCTCGCATACGCGCTCGATCTGCTCGCGACTGATCGTCGGGAACATCGGGAGCGAGACGATCTCGTGGGCGGCCTGCTCGGCCACGGGCAGGGGCTCGGGAGCGAACCGCGTGTACGCGCGCTGCTGATGCGTCGGTACTGGATAGTGCAGTCCCCAGCCGATGCCACACGCGTCGAGCTCGGCGAGGACCAGGCTCCGTTCGGGGACCCGGACGACCTCGAGGTGGTGCACCGCCATCGAGCGCGGATCCGAAGGAATGAGAAGGCACGGCGTCTCGTCGAGCAGCGACCGGTAGACGACCGCAGCTGCTCGCCGGCGCGCATTCCACGAATCGAGGCGTCTGAGCTTGATCAACAGGACCGCCGCTTGCAGGCCGTCCAGGCGGCTGTTCCAACCGACGAGGTCGTGGACGTGCCACGCGTCAGGCGCCCGTCCGTGATTGGCGAGCGTACGGACCCGTCGGGCCAGGTCGGGATCGTTGGTCGTCACCGCGCCCGCGTCGCCGAACGCGCCGAGGTTCTTGGCCGGGTAGAAGCTGAAGGCCGCGGCGCGCCCGAATGAACCGGCGCGCTGGTTCGACCAGCTCGCGCCGTGCGCCTGAGCCGCATCTTCGATGAGGGCGATGCCGGCACTGTCGGCGACCTTGGCGATCGCTTCCATATCCGGCATCTGCCCGTAGAGATGCACCGCGATGACCGCCGCGGTATCCGCGGTGATCGCGTCGGCCACGTGTTCGGCCGTCAGCAACAGGGTGTCGGGGTCGACATCCACGAAGACCGGAATCGCGCCGACTGCAACAATTGCTTCGACCGTGGCCACGAAGGTGTTGCCGGGCACGATCACTTCCGCGCCCGTCACGTCGAGCGCGGTGAGTACCAGCGTGAGTGCATCCGTCCCGTTCGCGACGCCAACGCAGTGCGAAACACCGCAGTACGCCGCGAACTCGCCTTCGAACGCTTCGACGTGCTTGCCACCGACGTATGTGTTCGCGGCGGTGACACTCGCCCAAGCGAGGTCGAGATCGGCGCGGATCTCGTCGTGTTGGGCGGCGAGGTCGAGAAATGGAACGGAGTCGGCGAGCGACGCGGTCACGCGGTGTCCCCGTCGAGGACGAGCGAGGGCTCGGGCGCGTACATCAGGTCGGGGCCGTCGGCATCGGCGATCACGGGCAACGTGTGGAGCGCAACCTCGCGCCCGGAGATGAGCGCGCTGTTCGCCGCCTCGAGCACGCGTGCGACCGCGAGGCCGCTTCTTCCGTCGGTACGAGGTGTCGTACCGGTTCGAATGCATTCGATGAGGTGCTCGTCCTGCACCCCGAGCGGTTCCGGGAACGCGACGAACGGCGAGACGATGTCGCCATGCCGGTATGTCACCGGCGCCGGTGTTCCCATCGAGTCGACGAAACCGAGGTCGTCGATACCGGTGTCGTACACGCGGATCCGGTCGTCGACGGACATGTCGTTGTAAACCGCCATCTTGTGACTCCCCACGACGGTCACACGCCGGACCTTGCAGGGCGCCAGCCAGCTGACGTGGATGTACGCCCGCACGTCGGGTTCGGTGTACCGAAGTTGCAGATGCGCCACGTCCTCGAGTCCGAGGTTCCGCGTGGCTATGGCCCCATGCCGACACCGCAGCGGGAGTGCGGCCCAGGACGAAATTTACGATTGAGACGTCATGGGGCGCGAGGTCCCATATGACATTGACGTCGGGCTGATAGAGCCCGAGGCTCAGTCTCGCACAGTCGACGTAGCGAACGTCGCCCAGATGACCACTCATCACGAAATCTCGAAGTTTCCACACGGCCGCGTTGTGCTCGAACGTGTGGCCGGTCATGAGCAACACACCGTGCGCATCGGCCGCGTCGACCAACGCCTGACACTCGGACACGCTCGTGGCGAGCGGTTTTTCGATGAACACGTGACGGCCGGCGTGTATCGCCGCGAGTCCGAGACGCGCGTGGGTAGCCGACGGCGTCGCGATGACAACCGCGTCCACCCTCGGTAAAACGTCTTCGAGCGCCGCCGCCAAACGAACCATCGGGTACGCGCGTCGCGCGGCCGCAAGACGACTCGGGTCGGTATCAACCACCGTCACCGAAACATCTGGCATTCCCGCGAACACGCGAACGTGCTTTGCGCCCCAATAGCCGCAGCCGACAACCGCCAGCGCGATCTGCCCGCGTGTCACTTCCGTCCGGCCCCCTCTTCCCCAACCCCCTCTGGGTGGAACCATCTACCGCATCACCTTGCCTTGTAAATCGTTTCCCGCGGCGAGCCGCGCACGTCACGCGTCAAATGCGAAGAAGGGTGAACAGGATTGGTCGCGATCTCAGCTGTGCGTGAGTCAGTCGCCGCGACCGGTGACGCGCGCCCTCGACTTGCGTGTACCACGCGTCGTGCGATGCGCGGCTTAACTTGCTTCGGCACGATACGACGTGACTGCGGCCTAAGTCACGCGTTGTTCACGCGTTGAAAGATGTGCCGCGAGCATGTTGCGTAGGAAGCGTGAATAGAGCGGTATCGACGCTCAGCACAGCTCGGAGAACGCGCGCAGGTTCCCGTTGTAGGAGTACGCGCCACCGAGCTCGCGCGATGGAACATCATGCGCGAACCAGGAAATGCCAGCCACATCGGTGACGTGATACGTCCGGTCCTTGATCGGCACTTCGAAGCTGGGGCGCGGCAGGAACTCCACCGGGTCGGCAACCTCGAGCAAGTTGTTGAAGCACACGCCGCCGGCCGGATCCTTCCACCCGGGCAGCGTGTTTGTGAGATATGGGTTGTTGATCCACTCCGCGATCTCGTGGCTCATCACGTAGACGTCGGCGCGGTTCGGCGGCACGAGCACGTTCGGCGTGAAGTAGCCCGTCCAAATGAGCGTTTGGGGCACAGTTCTTCCGCTCGGCGTGAACGAGAAGTGGAAGCCGAGGAAGTCGTCGCCCTGAACGTCCTTGACGACGAGCATCAACACGGCATTCGGGTCGTAATAACCCTCGAGGAGCGGGAGCTGGGACAACAGAAACGACGTGTGCACCAAACCGGCCGGCCCGTTCGACGTCTGGAACGAGAAGCCGCCGTCCGCGGGAACTCGGAGGAATGCGGTCGTCAGGACCTTCGGCTTCGACAACAACACGTGGTATTGCGGGCTTTTCGTGGCGACTTGGTCCCAGAATTCCGCGCGTTGCATCGCGTCGCCGTACTGCGTGTGACCGCTGCGATAGTCCGCACGCCTGAAGATCGGTGACCCGACAATGTCGCCGACCAAGTCAGTTGGGTCGAGCGTGGCCCCGCCGTCCTCGAACGTCAGGCTCAGTGGGATGATCCGCACGCGCAGCTTGGTCGTTTTCGAACCGGCGGCGGGGTTCGTGCCAAGCATCGTGTACGGGAACGTCGCGCCGTTCAGTTGCAACGATCCATTCCACGACGTCAGGCCGGGAAGCGCGCGCGACCGTTGCGCGGGAGCGGATCTGCCCAGAGCTGCCGACGCGGCCTTCGAGAACGACGCCGTACCGTCGACCGGGACTGCTCGGGTGCGCGGAGTTGCACTGGTCGAGGTGACGCCGAGGCCCAGCGTCACGCCACTGATCGCCCCGGCCACACAAACGATCGGGAGCTTCTTCATCGGTTGATATGCCACCACGGTTCGGCGCGTGGTGACAACGGGACGGTTTGCACCTTGACGTTAGGATCCGCGGCCATGAGTGCGACGACGGCAACGATTCAGCGCTTCGATGTGACGGCCGAGCCCGACGCGATCTCGCAGGCGCTCGAGCGCGACGGCGCGGCGATCATCGACGGGCTGCTTTCACCGGAGATCGTCGCCGCGGTCAATGCCGAGGTCGACGCGGCCGTCGACGCCGCGGACCCGACCGAAGCGTTCTTCAACCCGATCATGCAGGCGTTTCACGGTCCACACACGAAGCAGGTCGCGGGCGTTCCGGGCATCTCGCGCACGTTTGCGACCGACGTGATGTGCCACCCCATGCTGCTGGCGCTGTGTGATCGCGTCTTGTTGCCGTCGTGCGCGCGCTACCAGCTCAATCTCGGACATCTCCTCCAACGCGGCCCCGGCGCCGACGAGCAATGGCTCCATCGTGACGAAGCGGTATGGAGCGATCTGCCCCAGCCGCACCCCGAAGTGCAGCTTGCGTCCGTGATCGCGTTCGTTGACTTCACGCGCGACAACGGCGCGACTCGTGTCGTGCCCGGGAGCCATCGGTGGCCCGACCGTCAACTCTCACCGGCCGAGCAGATCGCGACGACTGCGCCGCGGCCAGACCAGATCGCATACGCGGAGATGCCGGCCGGCTCCGCCGTCGTATACACGGGGGGCACGATCCACGCCGGCGGCGCCAACGTCACCGACATCCCACGCCGCGCCGTGCACCTGAGCTACTGCCTCGGCTGGCTGCGGACCGAGGAGAACAACTACCTCTCGGCCCCGCCGTCGATCGCGGCGACGCTCCCTCGTCGCGCGCAAGAGCTGCTCGGCTACGCGGTACACGACAGCATCCCTCGCGGCGGCGGGTACCTGGGCATGGTGCGCATGCAGGATCCCGTCGAGCTGCTCGCGAAGGGCGAGCTCGGACCCTGACGCCGGGCGCGGGAACGTCAGGACTTGTAGGCGAACACCAGGCACCCGCGCTTGGTGACCCACACCGGAGGCTGCACTCGGTCGGCCGCGGCCGGATCCAATATGTGCGAGCGGCAGTATTGGACGACGGCGTCCCGATCGCGGAGAAACGTCATCGGCGCGTCCCATCGTTCGACGGTGACCGCACCGAACACGCCGGCAACGATCCCGGGCGCCTCTTCAGCGTCGAACGGCGTCGGCGGGTACGCGTCGGTGAGTTCGGGGTCATTGTGACGACTCGAAGTGCTGGCGACGAACAGGCCGCCCGTGCGCAACACGCGATGCGCTTCGGCGATCCCGAGCGCCGGCTCATCGAGGTGGTACAGCATCCAGAGCATCGTCGCGGCTCCGGCGCAGTCGTCGGGCAGCGGCAGCGCCACCGCGTTCGCTCGCACCTTTGGATGTTGCGCCCGAGCCAGCTGCGCCGGTGATGCGTCGACGACGATCGGCGGCCGGTCCCCGCCGAGAAAGCGGCCGAGCTCGCCATCGCCGCCGCCGATGTCGATCACTGGCGCCAAGCCCTCGCGCCTGATCCGAGCTGCGACCGGCTCGTGCACGTCGCCATAGACCTGCACGGCGGCGTCGCGGCTCTGCCACCGCTGCGGGTCAGCGTCGTAGTCGGACGGGACTCGCACAACTGCTAGCGGGCGCCCGGCCCGCTGTTGGTGCGTCCGGCCTTGCGCGGGAGGTCGTCGTCGCCGGCGCGTTCGCGGGCTCTCTGACGGGCGGCGGCCGCGTCGTCGGCGCTGTCGTCGGTTTCGGCGCGGTCGGATCGATCGGAGGGGGTGGACTCGGCGCGGTCACACCCCTGGGACTTCTTCGGCACAGCGCACCATACGTCAGCGGGGGTCACTGCCAGCGCGGACGTTCGATCGGGCGCCGGAGGAACGGCTGGTCACGGTCGAAGCGCTGGGCGTCGCTGACGGCACGTCGCTGACGCAGCGCAGTGAAACATTCGTCCAGTTCCCGCTCGATCACCGCCAATCGCAACCGATCGGCGTCCGACAAACCGTGGTTCCGGGCCCCGCCGAACAGCGAAGTGCGCTCGGACGCCAGCCGGCCGAGGCGACGTTCGAGCGCCGCTTTGTCGCTGGTCGACTGCTCGATGGTCATGTTCGTACGGCTCGGGCCGATCGAAGCAGTCGTCGACCGCCATCGCCGGCGGTTGACGAATTCGGGTGTGGGGCGGCGGGCGGGGACTCGGGAAGGCGCTCGGCCTCTTCGCGGTAGAGGCGTTCGCCGTTCAGCACGCTGTAGTAGACGTTTCCGGTCCGGTGCGCGAGGAGTTCCCCGGAGGCCGCTGCGATCAGCCAGTCGTGCGATACATGCGCCCAGAGACTGTCGTCGCTTGCCCGGAAGAAGTCGAGGCGGCCCGGCGCGTAGGCGAACAGTTCGTCGTTCTCGGCCGTATAGAGATACCGCATCACTCGCAAACTCTAGCATCAGAATGCTGGAACTCGATTGCTAGGATTCGTCCGCGCGACACCCCGAATCGCGGGGGTATAGTCCTGGGAAGCTTCTTCTTCGCCGGGCAAATGGTTCGCCGACCGAGGCTCAGATCGGCCGTGTGGACATGGATTCGTCGCCCGTCATGAACGCTCGGTCGATGCTCGTCGCGGCGACGTCCGATGACCCGAATGCCCGCCTCTCCAAACTGCACGTTCTCGCAGTCCTCGGCCGGCGTTCGTTGCCGTCACTGCTCGAGGCGACCGTCATCCCCGCGATCCTCTTCTACGTGTTCTTGGTGAACATTGGTCCCGGCGCGGCGATGCTCGCGGTGTTGTCATGGTCGTACGGCGCGGTGGTGCGGCGCCGGTTGAGCGGCCACAGGATTCCGGCAATTCTCATGCTCGCGGTACTCGGCCTGACCGTGCGTACGGCCTTCGGGATCATGAGCGGCACGTTCATCTACTTCTTGCAGCCGGTCGTCACGACGCTCGCGCTCGCGGTCGTGTTCCTCGGATCGTTGATGTTCGGGCGTCCGATCATTGGGCGGTTGGCAGGGGACTTCTGCCCGCTCTCGCCCGAGATCGCGAATCGCCCGGCGGTCGTGCGACTTTTTTGGGGCCTGACACTGTTGTGGGCCGGCGTTCACATCCTGACCGCCGCCGCGACCTTCGGGCTGCTCGTGAGCCTCCCGACGCAGACCTTCGTCGCATTGAAGAGCATCGTCTGTCTTGCGATTACGATTGGAGCAATCGTTCTCACCGTGTCGTGGTCGATCCGCACTGCGCGCGCCGAGGACCTCGTCATGGCGCGGGTGGTGGAATGACAATGGCACATACGCACGGGGATCCGCAGTTACTCAAGCAGATCCGCACCCTCGCCGAAGAGCGGCTCGCGCTGCTTTCAACCTCCGGCGCGAACTTCGGGCTCAAGGACACGGATCAGGAACGGTTGAAGACCGTCGAACGTGAACTGGATGAGGCCTACCGGTTACTCCGCGAAGGCCGCGCCGAGCGTGACCGCCAGCGCTTCTCCCGCTAGCAGGGAACACCGTCGATTAGGCCTCCGACGAACCAGGTCGCACGACGTAATCGTCGGCGTCGGCATCCCAATCCATCTCGATCACCCCACGCGCCCGGCCCGCCTTGCAGAACTGCAAGAAACCCCCGTAGCCGAATCGTTTCTCGCTGAAGTCGGACTGCACTCGCCGCAACTGGTTCTTCAAGCCCGACAAATGTGGCGGGCCTGACCTCGCGGTGATGCGTTCGACGACCGACTTCAGAAGCGCGAACGCGGTCTTCTCGTCGTCCGCCTCCGCCGGGAAGGTCACTTGCGGATCGCCCTTGACCGGCCCCGGTGAAAGCTCGATGACCCCGCGCTGCTCGAGGTGGCGCAAGAGCTCTACGAACCCGCGGAACCCGTAGTTCGCCTCACTGAACGTCGGGTCCCTGCGCAGGATCGTTCGCTTCAGCGTCGACGCGAGCACCGGACCTCCGGTGCTGCGTTCCAGCCCGGCCAGGGTCTGGGTGACGAGCACGCCGAGATCCGCTTCCTCGACGGGCGCGGCGGGCTTCTCTTCCTCGGCGGGCTGTGACTCCTCGGTCGTCGCCGCCGCCTTCCGCGCGCGGAAGAACGGCTCGTCGTGCGGCGTGGCTTCGGTTGTGAGACCTCGACGCCTTCGAGCCGCTCATAAAAGAGGAACTCGTCGCAGGCGGGAGGCAGGAGCGCCGAGGTTGAGGCCTCCACACCGATGCCGATCACTCTCCTGTTCAGCTCGCGCAACTTGTGCACGAGGGGCGTGAAGTCGCTGTCTCCTGTTCCGAGTACGAACGTCGTGATGTAACTGCGTTCGAAACACAGTTCGATCGCGTCGACAGCCATCTTGATGTCCGCGGTGTTCTTGCGGACCATTCCCATGCGTTGCGGCATCTCGATCAGCTCGACTTGCTCGCGCGTCAGGTTCCGCCGGTCCTCGTCGAACCGTGACCAGTCCGCGTACGTGCGCCGCACGACGACACGACCCCGTGCGGCCAGCGCATCCGCGATCGGACGGAAGTCGAAGACTCCCTGACCCAACGCCTCGCGGGCACCGATCGCGAGGTTCTCGTAGTCGAGGAAGAGTGCGATGCGTTCTTCGTCATCCGGCATCGCGTCCTCGTTTCCCAGTTCTGCCACAAACCGCGACATTATTGTCGTCGGGAGTCACAAGAATTGGCTATCCCGCTCCCGGCCTGGGTCGTAGGGCGACCTGGTACGGTCGCCGGCGTGAGCACTCTGACCTGTCCGGGCTGTGGCGAGAAGGTCAAGGTGCCGTCCGGCCACCATGTGGTGACCGCACTGAACACCAACGCCGGCGGACCGACGCGCATCACGATCGACGGCAAAGCGCTGCATTCGTGCCGGCGCGACCCACTCCCTGCGCCGTCCTGATCGAAAGCAGGTTGCTGTGACGAACGGTCACGACATCACCTGCGACGCCCAGGAGGACGGCACCAACGCCTGGTCGATCGTCGTTCGTGGCGAGCTCGACATGCTGACCGCGCCGCAGCTCGCGAGCGTGCTCGACGACACGATCAGCAAGGACGCACGTCTCATCATCGTGCGGCTCGAGCACGTGTCGTTCATCGACTCCAGCGGTCTGCGCGTCTTGCTCAAGGCTGCCGACCAGCTCGCCGCGAGCGGCGGGCAGTTGTTCCTCGAGGGCGCCACGCCCGTCGTGGAGCGAATGCTCAAGGTCTCGGGAATCCTCGAACGGCTCAGCCGCCCATCCGGCGAAGACTCCTGACGTCGGCGTTCCGTCAACCGGCCGGCACAACCTCCGGGCACCGACGTGGGTCGGGTTGCAGCGGAACACCGTCAGGGACGCAATGCACGCGCCGAGCCGTGCGACGCGCGCGGACGTGCGGGTCGAGACCGAAGAATGCGAGCGGCGCCGCGCCGGCTGCGACGATGGCCACGATCACGAGTGACACGTGGAACGAATGCGTCACCTCCGCGTCGCCCATCGCGACCGACAAACCCGAGATCGTCGGGACAACCGCGAGGGCTGCGAGGCTCGCCGTACGCGCGATCGCGTTGTTCACGCCCGACGCGACGCTGACATGGTCCGGGTCGGCGGCGGCCATTACCGTGGCCGTGAGCGGCGCGACGAACGTCACCAACCCGAGGCCGAACACGATCGCGCCGGGGAGCACGTCGGAGAACCACGACGGATCCGAGCCAATACGCGACAGCAGAAGCAACGCCGTAGCGGCGAGCAGCGGACCGACGGTCAGTTGCAAGCGCGGTCCGATGCGTTGCGCGAGCGCACCCGACGGGGCCGAGAACAACAACATGAGCACGGTCGCCGGCAACAACGCGATGCCCGCCTGGAACGCGGACCAGCCGCCGGAAATCTGGAGCTGGTACGAAACGAGGAAGAACGAAACCCCGATCGAGGAGTAGAGCAACACGGTCGCGAGGTTCACAACGGTGAACGTGCGGTTGCGGAACAGCGCCGGCGGGACCAGTGGATCGTGCGTGTGGAACAGGCGCCATACGAACGCGACGAACGCGGCGACTGCGATCACGGCTGCGCCGAGCACCGCGGGGTCGGTCCAACCGCGCGGTCCCGCTTCGGTCAGCGCCCACGTGCTTGCCCCGAGTCCGGTCGCGGCAAGCGCGGCACCGACGACGTCCAGCCCCCGCGCCGCATGCGGGTCGCGCGTCTCGGGCACCGCCGCGTGCGAACAGACGACAACGATCACCGCGACGGGCACGTTGATGAGGAACGCCCACCGCCATCCCGGCCCGTCGACGAGATAACCGCCGACGAACGGCCCGATCGCGCCGGCCACGCCTCCGAGCCCCGACCACGCACCGACGGCAGCCGCTCGATCGCGCCGCCGGAAGCTTGCCTGGATGATCGCGAGGCTGCCCGGCGTGAGCAGGGCGCCGCCTACACCTTGCAGGATCCGCGCTCCGATGAGGACGTCGATGTTGGGAGCCGCGCCGCACAACACCGACGCGACCGCGAACCACACGGTGCCGATCACGAAGATCTTGCGTCGCCCGAAGCGGTCGCCGAGCGCACCGCCCAGCAGGATCAAGGAAGCCAACGCCAGCAAGTAGCCAGTCAGGACCCATTGCAGCGCGCTCACACTCGCGTCGAAGTCCTCGCCGATGTGCGGAAGCGCAACATTGACCACCGTCGCGTCGAGACTCGCCATCCCGCTCGCGGCAACCGTCGCTACCAGCGCGATCCGGCCCTTGGCAGAGCTGAGCGCCAGACCCTCCGCAGCTTCCTCCGCGACGGCGCTCGTCATTCTCGCAAGCTACCGACTTCGCGCGGGCGGAGAGTCGTGCGTCAGCCGTCGAGTACGGTCGCCGCGACGAGCTCTTCGAGCGCGCGGTCATCCAGCCAAGAGATCTGCAACTGCTTCGCGCGACGGAAGTACAGCTGGATGTCGTACTCGAGCGTGAATCCGACGCCACCAAAGATCTGCTGAGCCGTCGCAGTGACATCGCGGAACGTCGAGCACGCAAAGAGTTTCGCCATCGGCGCGAGCCGGGCGATCGAGCGATCGTTGGCGCGCGCCCACGCCGCCTCGTAGACAAGGGTCTCCGCACCGTCGACGGCGGTGGCCGCGTCCGCGAGGTAGTGCGCGATCGCCTGGAACGCGCCGAGCGGTTTGTCGAACTGCTCACGATCCTTGGCATATTGCACGGTCAGGTCGAGCGTGTGACGCGCGCCGCCGGCCGCTTGGGCCGCGAGGAGCACGATCCCGTCGAGCAATGTCTCGTGCCACGTCGCCCAACCGGTTGCGGCTCCGTTCCCGCCCCCGATCCGACGAGACCTATCGACGTGTGCAGCGGCGAGCTCGACCTGATACTGCGTGTCGGACGCGACCGTGAACTGTTGCGTCAGTGTGACGCCCGCGCTCTTGGGATCGACGAGGAACAACTCGATGTCGCGGTCGGCGTCACCGGTGCGAGCGAGTACCACCAGTTGGGTCGCAGCTTGGGCGAAGGGCACATGCAGCTTCGTGCCGTCGAGAACGAAGCCGTCGCCATCGCTCGTCGCGCGCGTCTGGACGCCGCGGGGACCGAAGCCCTGACCGGGCTCGAGCCACGCGGTACTGAGGATCGCATCACCAGCGGCGACACGCGGGAGCCACTCCTGCTGCTGATCGGGGCTCCCGGCACGCAGGAGCACACCCGCCGCCATGACCGCGCTCACAAAATGAGGCGTCGGCGCCAGCGCGTGTCCCAGCTCGTTGTAGACGATCGCACCTTCAACCGCGCTCATCTCCGAACCGCCGAACTTCGACGGCAGCATGAGCCCGATCAGATCGAGCGCGGCCATCTGCTTCCAGAGCTCCACCGGGTAACCGACCGGGTCGTCTTCCAGGGCGCGCACCGTGTCGAGCGACGCGTACGCGCCGCAGACGCCGCGGATCATCTGACGGAGCATTTCTTGTTCGTCGGTGAAGTCGAGGTCCACGTGTCCTTCTCAGGGGCGCCACTGGTCGCCGCGACGCGTCCAGGGATTGTCGTCGTCGGTCGCCGGCAGCGCGATGCGTGCGGTGCAACCGGTCTTGAGGTCGCCGTCGACCGTGAGGCGCACCACCACGGTCACCCATGCACATCCGGCGTCGTCGGTCTCGACGGCCTCGACCGTGCCCGCGAGCTGCATCGTGTCGCCGGGGAAAACCGGTCCCTTCATCCGGAACTGCATACGACCCAGTCGCCCGCGCGGACCGGACCAGTCGGTGAGGTAGCGCTCGAACCAGGCTGCCTGGTTCGGCGTGTTCAGGAAGATGTCCTGCGTGCCGTTGCGGTTTACCGCGAAGTCGTGGTCGTGGTGCATCGGTCGCCAGTCGCGGCTCGCGAGCGCGCCGAGCACGACGGTCGTCGCGCTCACGTCGTAGGCAAGCTCGGGCAGCGCATCACCGACGTGCACGTCGGCGACGGTGATCCCATCCCGCTGCACGTAGGTCACGACGCCTCCCGGCGATATCCGAAGCCTGTATAGGACTCGACGCCAACCAGCTTGTCGTGCTGGTTGAGATATTCCACGTCGATGACCCAGAACCGGCCCGTGCCGAGCTTCGTCGTCTTCGGCTCGCTCACCGATCGAAGGACTTGACGCGTGTGCAGCACATCACCGGGACGGACCGGTTCGTGGAACACAATTGTGTTGTCGGTCATCACGGCTTCGGGCAGTCCGAAGGTCTCTTTCAAGTCGAAGTGCACCTGGAGCGGGAGCGGCTGTTCGATGCGGCCGGGCGCCCAGTGGTGCGGGCGGAACCACACCGAGAGCATCGTCGGCGGCGCGATCGGACCACGTGTGATCTCGGCCGCGACGGCGTCGTCCCAGAACAGGGGGTTGCCGTTCTCCACGGACGCGCATGTCGTCCAGATGTAGCCGCGCTCGACGGGGAACTCGCCGGTGATCTCATACTGCACGCGCCCGATCTGGGCTTCGACCTCGGCCGGCAGTTCACTCACGCGACGGCTCCGTCGTCACGTAACTGTGCGATGTCGTCCGCGCTGTAACCCGCGTCGCGCAGCAGCGTGTCGGTGCTGGTGTGCGTGCTGTCCGGGAGCTGGACGACCTCGGTTGGATGTGGTTGGCCGGCGAGCACGGGCCCAGTCTGACGGAAGCGACCGTGCTGTGCATGAGTTGCATCGACGAACGCGCCCCGCGCGACGAATTCGAGGATGCTCCACGACCTCGGGCACGGTGAGGACCGGCGACACGCACGTGTCTGCGGGCCCGAGGAGGCCGGCCCACTCGTCGCGCGTCTTGTTCGCGAACGCGGCGGCGAAGTCGGCGCGGATCTGCGGCTGCACGTCGTCGTCAGTTTGATGGTCGATCCACTGTTCGCAATCGAGGGCACGGCAGAGGTTGGCGTAGAAGCGGGGTTCGATCGCGGCGACCGCAACCCACTTGTCGTCCGCACAGCGATACACGTCGTAGCAGGCGTACCGGCCGGTCAGCAGGCCGTGACGCGGCGCGGGCACGACACCGGTGGCGAGATACTCGTCGATCGCGAGCGACATCAATGCGAGCACGCCGTCGGCGGCGGCGACGTCGAGATACGTTCCCGCGCCGGTCGACGAGCGGTTGACGAGCGCGGCGAGGATGGCAATTACGGCGTGCATCCCGCCGCCCGCACTGTCGGCAACGGTTGCGCCGGGCACCGGCGGGCCGCCGTCGGCGCGAGGGTGCGTGGTGGCGAGGAACCCGCCGACTGCGAGGTAGTTGAGGTCGTGGCCGGCTTGCTGTGCGTCGGGCCCATCTTGTCCGTATCCGCTCGTCGAGCAGTACACGATGCGCGGATTCACGGCCGCGACCGCGTCATAGCCGATACCCAACGTCGCGACGACGCCGGGGCGAAAGCTCTCGATCAACACGTCGACGCCGCGCGCGACACGCAGGAATGCTTCCCGACCGGCCTCGGACTTCAGGTCGACGAGCATGCGTTCCATGCCGCGGTTCCCGGCATACGAATGGAACGGCGGGTCGATCAGCACGCCACCGCGCTTGGGCACCGGGCCGACCTTCACAACCCGCGCGCCGTAGTCAGCGAGCCAGCGGGACGCGCGCGCAGCCGGACCGACGCTGGCGAGGTCGAGCACGGTGATGCCGTCAAGCATGCTGAGTGCCTCGACCACTAGAAGTTCTTCGGGAGCCCCAGCGCGCGCCGGGCAATGATGTTCTTCTGCACCTCGGACGTGCCGCCGCCGATCGTGTCGATCACGGTGTAGCGATATGTCGACTCGGCCCGGCCTTCCATCGGCGCGGTCTTCGTCTTGACGCGCAACTGACTTCCGGGCCCACCGATGTCCATCGACGCGTTGGCCAGCCGGCGCGAGAACTCTGTGGCAAACAGCTTGTACTGCGACGACTCGACGGTCGGCGGCGCGCCCTTCGTCTTCTCGGTCCTCATCGATGCGGCGACGACGCGCAACCCGAGGACGCGGGCGACCTCGGCATCGGTGACGAGGCGCGCGATGCGGCTCCGGATGACGGGATCGTCGCGGAGCGGCCGGCCGTCGCGTTCCGCGGTCTTCACGTAGTCACACAACAGATCGAGTCGTTGTTCGATCTGTGAGAACGTGAACATCGTGAAGCGCTCGAGGTCGAGCGCCTGCGAGATGTATTGGAAGCCGTGGTTGACGTCGCCGACCACATACTCGTCGGGCACGAAGACGTCTTCGATGAACACCTCATTCGTGCGCTCGTCACCCATCGTCCAGATCGGCTTGATCGTGATGCCGGGCTGGTCGAGCGGTACGAGCATCAACGTGATGCCCCGGTGCTTGTTCTCCGGGTCGGTCCGGGTGCCGAGCCAGTACCACTCGGCGAAGTGCGCGGACGTCGTCCACGTCTTCTGGCCATTGAGCAGCCAGCCCGGATTGCCATCGCGGTCGTGGGAGCGTTCGGCCTTCAAGCGCATCGACGCCGCGTCGGATCCGGCGTTGGGCTCGCTGTAACCCACTGCGAACTCCACGTCGTTGCGCAGGATCATCGGCAGGAACTTCTCCTTCAGGAACTCGCTGCCGTGCGCGATGATCGTCTTGCCGACGATGCCGACGCCCTTACCGATCTGCGGGCCGCCGCGTGCCGCGAGTGCCTCGTTGAGGAGGTACTCGTACACGCCTTCGCCTTCGGACCCGCCGTACTCCTTCGGCCATGTGAGACCGAGCCAACCCCGCTCCCCCAGTTCGCGCATGAACGCGCGCCGCTTGGGCGTGTCGACGATCTGCGCCATGTTCTCGCGGGTCGGGTCAAAGACCTCGGGATCGTCATGGTCGTCGAGGAACTGCTCGACTTCCTTGGCGAAGGCGCGTTGCTCGGGCGAGAACTCGAAGTCCACGGGCCGGATTGTATAGAGGCGTGTGTGGAGCTCGTTTTTCGAGCTCCACACACGCCCCAGTATCCCCGGTTAGGTGATGACGGCCCTCTCGCGGAGGGACGTGAGCTCGTCGTCGGTGAGACCGAGCTCGGTGGTGAGCACCTCGTTGGTGTGCTCCCCCACCCACGGCACGCGCGTCTCGGGGCCTTCGGTCATCCGTGAGAGCTTCACCGGATTCCCCGGAACGAGAATGGGTTCGGCGACGCCGTCGGTGCGCGGCATCTCCACGAGCATGTGGCGCGCCGACACATGTGGATCGGCGATCACATCGGGCGCGCGGTTGCTCGGTCCCGCGACGATCCCGGCCGCCGTCAGCTCCTGCGCGGCTTCGAGCTTCGTCAGCCGCGAGGCCCACGCGTCGACCGCGGGCCGTATCACGGTCTCCATGTTCGGTCCCCAACCCGCGCGTGTCGCGAATCGCGGATCGTCCTTCCACTCCGGATGACCAACAAGGTCTGCGAGCCGCTCGAACTGGTGCTCGCGCACGATCTGCACGACGACGTAGCCGTCGGACGCGCGAAACCCTTCGCAGATCACCGAGAGCCGGTCCTCGAACGCATCCCGCACGCCCATCGACCAGAAGTTCGTGACGATGTCTGTCATCGCGATCATCGCGTCGTACATCGCGATGTCGACGTACTGACCGACACCCGTGCGATCTCGATGACGCAGCGCCGCAAGGACGCCGATCACGCCGAACAACGCGGAGCTGATGTCGCCCAGCGCGCCAACCGGGATCGTCACCGGCGGCCGATCCGGACCGTTGCGATATTCGTAGATGCCCGACATCGCCTCCGCGATCGATGCGTACGCCGGCCAGTCACGGTACGGGGACTCGCCGACGTTGCCGAAGCCCGAGATCGACACGTATACGGCCCGAGGGTGATGTTCGGAGACGACGTCGTAGCCGAGGCCCAAGCGGTCCATCGTGCCGGGCTTGAAGTTCTCGGCGATCACGTCGAAGCGTGGGACGAGTGCGAGAAAGAGCTCTCGGCCCTCGGGGGTCTTGAGATCGATCCCGACGCTGCGCTTGTTGAAGTTGTTGCGCAAATAGGTCGCCCCCACCTTGCGTCCGGCCGGATCGAGCATGGCCGGCGTCGCACCACGGCCCGATTCCCCGTGCACCGGATGCTCGACCTTCACGACCTCCGCGCCCAGGCGCGCGAGCATTTGGGTCGCGAATGGCAGCGCCTGCATCTGCTCGGCGGCGAGCACACGCACCCCGTCAAGCGGCTTGCCGAACTGCAAGGCGTCCGCGTTGGCCATCTCGCCGAGCTGCACGCCGACACCTTACGGGGAGGTATGGCGACGGCTCCGGCTGAGACTTCGCCGACGTGCCTCGCGTAGAATCCCGCGCCATGCGAGGAATCATCAGCGCCGGCGCGTACATCCCCTATCGGCGCCTCGCCCGCAGCGAGATCTCGGCGACGTTCGGATCCGGAGGCGGGAAGGGCACGCGCGCGGTCGCGGGCTACGACGAGGACACGACGACGATGGCGGTCGAGGCCGCGCGTTTCGCACGCCGGTCGGCGCCCGCGGACACCGCCATCGGTGCACTGTGGTTCGCGACCGCGAGCCCCGCATACCTCGACAAGAACAACGCATCGGCAATCCACGCCGCGTTGCGACTTGATTCCTCGGTCCCGGCACTCGACTTCGGCGGCGCATTGCGCTCGGGGGTGGGCGCGCTCGGCGCGGCACTCGCGGGGAACGGCGCCGTGATGGTCGTCGCTTCCGACGTGCGGGACGGCCTGCCGACGAGCGCCGACGAGACACAAGGCGGCGACGGCGCGGCCGCGATCCTCGTCGGCTCCGACGCCGACGGACCGGTCATCGCCGAGCATCTCGGCTCCGGGAGCGCGACCGAAGAGTTCATCGAACGGTGGCGCAGTCCCGGTTCGCGGCGGTCGCGCACGTGGGAGGAGCGGTTCGGCGAGGTCAAGTACGCGCCGCTCGTCGAACAGGCGTGGAACCTCGCCCTCAAGGCCGCCGAGCTGCAGCCCGACCACGTCGACAAGCTGATCGTCACGGGCATGCACGCGCGCGCGGTCAGAGGCGTCGCGGGTCGCCTCGGAGCATCAAAGGCCGCGACCGTCGACGACCTCTCGACCAGCGTGGGCAACACCGGCACCGCCCAAGCTGCGCTGCTCCTGACGAGCGCGCTCGAAACGAGCGAGCCCGCGCAGGTGATCGCGCTCGTCGTGCTCGCAGACGGCGCCGAGGTACTGCTGTTCCGCACGACACCGGCGGTCGCATCGTTCCGGCCGACCCGTTCGGTCGCGACGCAGATCGCGAACGGCGGCCCCGTCTCGTACGGCAAGTTCCTCTCGTGGCGAGGCAACGTGACGCTGGAGCCGCCCCGCCGTCCGGAACCGGAGCGCATCTCTGCTTCGGTCTCGGGACGCACCGAGGAATGGAAGTACGCCTTCGTCGGCTCGCGAGATCGCGACAGCGGCGAGCTCCATCTTCCACCGACGCGCGTCTCGCGTGTTGGCGATGCCGTCGACGACATGATCGCGGCGCCGATGTCGGAGGTCGAAGGCACGATCGCGCTGTTCACGATCGACCGTATCGCCTACTCGCCCAGTCCGCCGATCACGTTTGCGGTCGTCGACTTCGACGGCGGTGGCCGGTTGCCGGTCGAGCTCACCGACGCCAACGGCGACGACGTTGCGATCGGCGACCGGATCGAGATGACGTTCCGCAAGCTGTTCACCTCCGACGAGATCCACAACTACTTTTGGAAGGCACGCCCGGTACGCAACGCGACCGGAGACTAGGGAGACGACGACATGAGCTCGCGCGGTATCAAGGACCGGGTAGCAATCGTCGGCATGGGCTGCACGCCCTTCGGCGAGCAGTGGAACAAGGGCACCGACGATCTCCTGGTCGACGGCTCGAGCGAAGCGTTCGCATCGGCCGGCGTCACCAAGGACGATGTCGACGCCTACTGGCTGGGCACCGCCATGTCGGGGATGAGCGGGATGGCGCTCGCCCGTCCGCTGCAGCTCCACGACAAGCCGGTGACCCACGTCGAGAACTTCTGCGCAACCGGATCCGAAGCGCTGCGCAACGCGGCGTACGCGGTCGCGTCCGGGGCCTACGACATCGCGATGGCAATCGGCGTCGAGAAGGTGAAGGACAGCGGCTACCAGGGACTCGTGGGCGCGGCCAAGACTCCGACGGATGGCACCGGCCGCACGCTGACCGCGGCCGCGATGTTCGCCATGTGCGCGCCCGGCTATGCAAAGAAGTATGGCCTCGCCGAGGAGCAGATCCGCGAGGTGCTCGCGCGCATCGCCTGGAAGAACCACTACAACGGTGCACGCAATCCGCGCGCGCAGTTCAAGCGCGAAGTCTCGATGGAAACGATCTGTGGCGCGCCGCTGATGGCCGGCGGCCTCGGCGTGTACGACTGCTCGGGCGTCGCCGACGGTTCGGCCGCCGCAATCGTCGTGCGCGCCGAGGACGCGCTCAACTACACCGACCGGCCGCTCTACATCAAAGCCCTCTCGCTGGTCGCGGGGAACTGCTCGGGCAATGCCGACCCCACGTACGACTACACGACCTTCCCCGAGATCACCGCAACCGGACGCGACGCGTACGCCCAAGCC
The DNA here is from genome assembly GCA_963837155.1 of uncultured Actinomycetes bacterium. GTDB lineage: Bacteria > Actinomycetota > Acidimicrobiia > IMCC26256 > PALSA-610 > DASQHW01. The sequence continues at coordinate 2,308,146 of CAWIMB010000002.1, forward strand.
GGTATCACGAACCCGCGCGAAGAACTCGCGATGGCAGAGGTGCACGACTGCTTCACACCCGCCGAGCTCCTCATCTATGAGGACCTGCAGTTCGCGGAGCGCGGTACCGCGTGGAAGGAAGTGCTCGCGGGCACGTTCGACCTCGGCGGCGAGCTCCCGGTGAACCCGGACGGTGGCCTGAAGAGCTTCGGCCACCCAGTGGGCGCGTCCGGGCTCCGCATGATGTTCGAATGCTGGCTCCAACTGCGCGGCGAGGCACCGCCCGACCGTCAACTCGGCAACGACAGGCCCCTCGCGCTGACCCACAACCTCGGCGGCTACCCCGGCGAGATGGTGTCGTTCGTGTCAGTGGTCGGCCGCGAGCCGCGGCTGACGCCTTCTCGACGCAACGGCGACGCGCGCCCCTCGAAAACGGCCGTCTGGCCGCGCCGCTGAGGACTTGTTGCCATATTGGCAGCGTCCGTCACGCTGCATACTCGAGGTGGCCGATGTTTTGTCGACCGTCCCGCGCAGGGAGGTGCTGATGACCGCGACCGATGCCACTGCGCCGCTCACTCGAACGACACACTCCTCGTCGAGTCAGACGATCCTGGATGTGCTCGCCGAACAGGTCATCAATGGTGGTGATCGCCCCGCGCTGACGCCGCGCGATGCGCACAACGCATGGCGCGCGACGACATGGAGCGAGTACGGCCGGGCGATCAGCGAGGTCGCGGCCGGTCTGCAGTCGCTGGGTATCGCCCCAGGTGACCGGGTTGCCATCTTGTCGTGGAACCGGCCGCAGTGGCATGAGGCCGACCTCGGCATTCTCTCGACCGGCGCGATCAGCGTTCCCATCTATCCGACGAGCGCGTCTGGGCAAGTCGGCTATGTCCTCGCGCACGCCGGCTGTCGCGTCTGCTTCGTCGAGGATCCCGAACAACTCGGCCGCGTGTGGGAGCAGCGTGACAAGTTGCCGGATCTCGAGCACGTCGTCGTGTTCAGCAACCGTGTGCCGCCGAACCAGCGAACTGTGATCTCGTTCGAACAGCTGCGCGCGATCGGGAGGCTCGCACTCGAGCGGGACCCGTCGCTGGTCGAGCGCGCCCGTGCATTGGTGAAGCCGGAAGATGTCGCGACCCTGGTCTATACGAGCGGAACGACCGGCGCGCCGAAGGGCGCTGTGATCACCAACTCCAACATCATGGCGATGCTGCGCTCGGTCACCGAGATCGTGCCGCTCTCGCCCCGCGATCGGTTTCTTTCTTTCCTCCCGCTCAGCCACATCACTGAACGATCGGTCTCGCATTTCGGATTGCTCGCGGCCGGAGGCGAGACCTGGTTCGCGCGCTCGATCTCTACGGTGGCCGAGGACTTGCCTGACTGTCGTCCCACGATCTTCTTTGCGGTGCCACGCGTGTGGGAGAAGATGCGGGAAGGCGTCGAAGAGCGTGTCGCACGGCTCGACGGTCTCCTGGGCAGCGCGGCCCGGCGGTACCTGTCGCTGGCCTCGACCCACGCCCACGAGCTCGAAACCGGCGAGCGCATGCCGTTCGCCACGAAGGTGCAGTGGGTGGTGCTGGATGAACTCGTCGGCCGGCGCTTACGGCGCGACCTCGGCCTCGACCAGGCGCGCATCGTTGTGTCGGGCGCGGCCCCGATCCACCCGACACTTCTCCGCTGGTTCCACGGGATCGGCCTGCCGATCGCCGAGGGTTACGGTCAGACCGAGGTGGCGCTCGCCACGACACTCAATCCGTCGGACGCGGTTCGCATCGGTACGGTCGGGCCACCGTTGCCCGGCGTGTCGGTTCGTATCGCGGACGACGGCGAGATCCTCGTGACGGGCAGGAATGTCTGCCCCGGCTATTGGTGCGATGCGTCCGCCACGCGGGAGCTCATCGACGACGACGGGTGGTTGCGTACGGGCGACCTCGGCCGCTTCGACGACCACGGGTACCTGATCATCACGGGCCGCAAGAAGGACCTGATCATCACCGCCCACGGCAAGAACATTGCGCCCCAGAGCATCGAGACAGACCTGGCAGCCGACGCGCTCATCGGCCAGGCCGTCGTCATCGGTGACGGGCGTCGTTATCTCACGGCACTTCTCGCCCTGGACGCCGATGCGGTCGCCAACTGGGCGCGCGAGCACAGCAAGGAACCGCTCGGTCTCGAGTTGTTGTCGAGCGACCCCGACCTCCGGGCCACGCTCGCGGCGGCCGTCAATGACGTAAACACCCGACACACGCGCGTGGAGCACATTCGCAAGTGGCGCGTGCTCCCACGCGAGTTGACGGTTGCCGGCGGCGAACTGACTCCGACGCTCAAAGTGAGGCGTGCCGTTGTCAACGAGCACTACGCCGGTCTCATCAGCGACATGTACGCACAGCCTTCATTGCCGCAAGTATCCGAAGGCGCGGACACCGAGGAGGGGTGATGCACTCCGTCGAAGAGACGCAACGAGCCATGGAAGCCGCGTTGCTTCCACTTACCGCTGAACAACGCCGCGCCTTCTCCGCCGAGTTCGACGCCCGGTACGGCGAACCGCTCGCAGGGACGGCGTCGGCCGCGTGTGCATGGAAGATTGCGTGCACCAAGCTGCTCGCCGATCCGATGGACCCGATCGGTGAGGCGTGGGCCCGGTTCACGATCTCGCTTCTGGAAGCGCGTTCGGGCTCGCCAGCCAGCGCCGCATCCCCTCCTGCATCACCGTGAGATAGTTCGCACGCTCATACATGTCGGGATCCGGAACCGCGCGCTGCGCCAGACTGCCGCGCGCCTGCTGCACGGACTCGTATTCGTTCTCATCGAGCCAGCGCGCCAGACCGTCGCGCAGCACACCGACGTGCTCGGCGCCGAACCGCAACACTGCCGACGTCGTCATCACGACGTCGGCGCCGGCGAGAATCGCCTTCACGGCGTCGTGCTCGGTGTGCACGCCGCCCGAGCACGCGAACTGGGCCGCCACGCGGCCCGTGAGTAACGCGATCCAGCGTAACGGGAGGCGAAGATCGGCCGACGTCGAAAGGTCGAGTGTCGGCGTCACCTCGAGCTCGTCGAGATCAAGATCGGGCTGGTAGAAGCGGTTGAAGCACACGATCGCGTCGGCGCCCGCGTCGGCAAGCCGCATTGCGAAGTGACCGAACGCCGTGTAGTACGGACCGACTTTCACTGCGAGCGGGACGGAGACCGCGTCGCGAACGGCACACACGGTCGCGACGACGCGATCCTCGACGTCGGCCGCGGTGTCCTCAACGTCCGCCGCGACCGTGTAGACATTCAGCTCGATGGCGTCCGCGCCGGCATCTTCGAGCAGGCGTGGATAGTTGACCCATCCCCGCGGCGAGGTGCCGTTGACGCTCGCGATCACGGGGATGCGCAACGCGGTCTTCGCGTCGCGAACGAGCTGGACATGGCGGTCGGGCCCCGTGATCGCCGCCGACGGCTCCGGGAGATACGACTCCGATTCGCCACTTACGCCCACGCCGGTGGACAACAGCGCATTCACGCGGCGCGATTCGTTGACGATGTCCTCCTCGAAGAGTGACGGCAGCACGACGGCACCGGCGCCGGCATCTTGGAGCCGCCGGAGGGTGTCGAGCTGTCCGGTGAGGGGTCCCGCGGACGCAACGATCGGCGCGTCCAGCTCGAGCCCGAGGTACTGCGTTCGGAGATCGGCCATCAGTCGTGCTCCTCGGTGTGACGCGAGGTCATCCGCTCGATTCCCGCGAGCTGCTCGTAGTAGCGCCAGCGCTCATTGACGTCGGCCTGGGCGAGTGTCAGCAGCTCGGTCGCACGTTCGGGGTGTGTGCCGCGAGCACCGCGAAGCGAGCTTCTTGGCTGGTGAAGTCTGCAAGCGGTATCGAAGGCGGGCGGGCGTCGAGCTGGAACGGGTGGGCGTGCTCGTCGGGCGACGGCCGGTATCGGTACAGCGGCCAGTATCCGGAACGCACCGCGTCACGCTGGTGCGACATCGACGTCGTCATGTCGATGCCGTGCGCGATGCAGGTGGAATACGCGATGATCAGCGACACGCCGGGCCACGCCTCAGCCTCGCTGAATGCTTTCACAGCCTGCACGTCGTTGGCACCGATCGCGATCTGGGCGACGTAGACGTCACCGTAGCGGCGCGCCTCGGCGCCGATGTCCTTCTTCGCCGTGCTCTTGCCGCTCGTCGCGAACTTCGCAGTCGCGCCGCGCGGTGTGGCCTTCGATGCCTGTCCCCCGGTGTTCGAGTAGACCTCGGTGTCGAGCACCAGCACGTTGACGTCTCGGCCGGAGCCGAGCACGTGGTCGAGACCGCCGGCGCCGATGTCATAGGCCCAACCGTCGCCGCCGACGATCCACACGCTCCTGCGCACGAGGGCACCGGTGATCGGCGCCAACAGACGCGCCCGTGGGTCGTCGATGTCGTGCAACGCGGCGTCGAGCACTGCAACGCGGGCCCGCTGCGCCTCGAGCACGCCGTCGTCAGCCGTCCCACGGGGATCGACCGCAAGAATGCGGGCCGCGAGATCGTCGGGCAGTGCGGGCGCCAGCTCATGGAGCAGGCGGCACGCCTCGTCGATCTGCCGGTCGAGCGCGAGGCGTATCCCCAGGCCGAACTCGGCGTTGTCTTCGAACAGTGAGTTCGACCACGCCGGACCGCGGCCGTGCGCGTCGACGGACCATGGAGTCGTGGGGAGGTTTCCACCGTAGATCGACGAGCATCCGGTGGCGTTCGCGACGATCAGGTGGTCGCCGACCAGCTGCGTCAACAGCTTGAGATACGGCGTCTCGCCGCATCCCGCGCACACGCCGGAGAACTCGAACAGTGGTTCGCGCGTCTGCGAGCCCTTCGTCGTCGCGGCATCCAGTGTGTCGGCCGACACCGGCGTCACGTCGAGGAACGTCTGCCAGCGGATGCGCTCGCGATCGACGATCGGTGCGATGGGGGCCATGTCGAGCGCCTTGTGCTTTACCTCGGACTTCGACTTGGCGGGGCACACGTCCACGCAGACACCGCAACCGGTGCAATCGTCGGGTGCGACCTGGATCGTCAAGCGGAGTCCCGGGTGTTCTTTGGCGCGGAAGTCCTTCGCCGGGAGGTCGATGCCATCGAACGCGTCGGGCGTGCACAACTTGAGGCGGATCGCGGCGTGCGGGCAGACGAGCGTGCACCGCGCGCAATCGATGCAGAGCGTGGGATCCCACACCGGGATCGCCTCGGCGAGGCTCCGCTTCTCGTGGCGCGCGGTCCCGGTGGGGAACTCCCCGTCGACGGGCAATGCGCTGACGGGGAGAAGGTCGCCATGCCCTTCGAGCATGCGCGCGGTGACGCGCTGCACGAAGTCGGGCGCGTCTGCGGCGACCGCGAGACGCCGGCCAACCGTCGCGGTGACCGTCGCGGGCACAACAAGCCGATGAAGGGCGGCGAGCGCATTGTCGAGTGCCGCGATGTTTGCCTCGACAATCGGCGCGCCCCGCCGAGCGTACGCAGCCGAGACCGACTCGCGCATCGCGGCGAGAGCATCGTTCAGCGGCATCACATCTGTCAGCGCGAAGAAGCACGCTTGCATGACGGTGTTGATCTGCCCGGCGAGTCCGGCCTCGCGTGCGACCCGATGCGCATCGATCACGTGGACGTCGAGCCCGAGCGAGATGATCTGCTCCTGGACCTCGCGTGGCAGCCGATCCCAGGTCGCGTCCGGCGCGTACGGGCTGTTCACGAGGAAGGTTGCTCCGGGTTCCGCGCCGGCAAGGACGTCGAGGCGATCCAGAAGACCGAACTGGTGGCATGCGATGAAGTTCGCGTGCTGAATCAGGTACGTCGAGCGTATTGGCGCGTCGGCGACGCGAACATGCGACACGGTCGTGGATCCGGACTTCTTCGAGTCGTAGACGAAGTATGCCTGCACGTGCAGCCCGGTGTGCGAGCCGACGATCTTGGCGGTGTGCTTGTTGGCGCCGACGGTCCCGTCGGCACCGAGCCCATAGAACACCGCACGGAGTCGAGCGTCATCCGTTCCGAAATCGCGGTCGTGAAGCAGGCTCGTGTGCGTGACATCATCGACGATGCCGAGCGTGAAACCGTGACGCGGCGCGTCGGTGGCGCACTCGTCGAGTGCTGCCTTGACCATCGCCGGGGTGAATTCCTTCGAGCCCAGCCCGTACCGCCCACCAATGACGCGCACGGCATGCCGATCCGACTGTGCGAGCGCGGCCACGACGTCGAGGTAGAGCGGATCACCGGGCGCGCCGGGTTCTTTGGTGCGGTCGAGTACCGCGATCGTTCGAACCGTCGGCGGGAGCGCATCGGCGAGCTCCGCGATCGGGAACGGCCGATAGAGCCGAATCTGCAGGAGCCCCACACGTTCGCCACGTGCGGTGAGCGCGTCGATCGCCTCGGTTGCTGCACCGGCACCGGAGCCCATCAGGACCACGACCCGTTCGGCGTCGGGCGCGCCGTGATAATCGACGAGCCCATATCCTCGCCCGGTCGCGTCAGCGAGCCGCGCGAATGCGCGCTCGACGATGCCGGGCACGGCTCGCATATACAGGTTCCCGGCTTCGCGAGCCTGGAAGAACACGTCGGGATTCTGGGCGCTGCCGCGCAGCATGGGTCGATCGGGATCGAGGGCGCGCAGCCGCTGCTCGGCGAGCCAGGCATCGTCCACGAGGGCGGCGATCACATCCTCGTCGGGGACCTCGACGCGCCGCGATCTCGTGGCTCGTCCGGAACCCGTCGAAGAAGTGCAGGAACGGGACGCGCGACTCCAGCGTCGCAGCGTGGGCGATCAGCGCGAAGTCGGCAGCCTCTTGCGGCGACGACGCGCACAGCATTGCCCAACCGGTTGGTCGGGCGGCCATCACGTCGCTGTGATCGCCGAAGATCGAGAGCGCGTGCGTCGCGAGGGCCCGGGCGGCGACGTGAATGACCGCAGGCGACAGCTCGCCCGCGATCTTGTACATGTTCGGCAGCATCAGGAGGAGGCCCTGGCTCGCGGTGAACGTCGTTGCGAGCGCGCCTCGTGTCGTGGCGCCGTGCAGTGCGCCGGCCGCGCCCGCCTCCGACTGCATCTCGATGACCTCGGGTACCGTGCCCCAGCGGTTCGGAGTCCCGTCCGCAGCAAGCGCATCGGAAAGCTCGCCCATCGGTGACGCGGGCGTGATCGGGTACAGCGCGATCACCTCGGACAGCGCGTACGCAACCCGCGCCGCCGCCTCGTTGCCGTCGACGGTTTCGTACGCCATCCCCTGAGGCTCGTCGCGACGAGGCGTCTGCGATAGGGACCTCTGGCCCCAAATGGCTGGGGCGTAGCGTCACGTGCATGCGTGCCGAGACCCGTCGTGCGACCGCGGTTGCGGCCGTTTTCGTGCGGCATGGCCTCGGTGCACTCGTGGACCTCCTCGACATGCGCGTCCTGCTCCCCGGCATCCACGAACCCCCTCCCGGCGTGGCACCCGCCGGACCGGTGCGTCTCAGACGGGCCCTCGAAGAGCTCGGGACGACGTTCATGAAGCTCGGTCAGGTGCTCTCGACCCGTCCCGACCTCGTGCCGCCTGCATTCGAGGCCGAACTCGCACTCCTGCAGGACGCCGCCCCGACGGTGCCATTCGCCGAGATCGCAGCGACGGTAGAAGCCGCGCTCGGCACACCGCTACGGGCCGCGTTCGCCGCGATTCGACACGGTGCCGATCGCAGCCGCCTCGATCGGTCAGGTGCACCGGGCGACGTTGCCGGACGGGAGCGACGTCGTCGTGAAGGTGCGTCGCCCGGGCGTGATCGATCGGGTACGACTCGACCTTGATTTGCTCGCTCGCGTCGCCGAAGTCGCCGGCCGTCACCCCGCGCTCGCCCGCAGCTATGACCCCGTCGGGCTCGCCCGCGAATTCTCCGAGACCCTGCGCGCCGAGCTCGACTACGTGCGGGAAGGGCACAATGCCGAGCTGGTCGCAGCCGGATTCGCGCGCGACGAGCACGTCCACATCCCAAGAGTGTTCTGGGACCACACGCGAGAAGATGTCATCACCGAAGAACGCATACGCGGCATCAAGGTGGACGACGTGCACACACTCGAAGCCGCCGGACTCGATCGCGTCGCCATCGCGCGGATCTTTGCCGACGCGTACCTCTCGATGGTCTTCGTGCGCGGCTTCTTCCATGCCGACCCGCACCCCGGCAACGTCTTCGTCGAGACCGCCGAACGGATCGGCTTCGTCGATTTCGGGATGGTCGGGTCGGTCGCGCCGCACACGAGCCGAGGCCTGGGAACAATCCTCCTCGCGGTCGTCGCGACCGACCCGGGACGCATGGCGACGGGACTGCTGCGATTGGGCATCGCCTGCGAGGACATCGACCGGCTCGGGCTCGAGCGCGACCTTGCGAGGATGCTCGCCCGCTTTACCGCCGTTCCGCTCGAGCAACTTCGGCTCGGGCCGTTGCTCACCGACCTCATGGGAATCGTGCGCGCGCACCACCTGCGCCTCCCGACCGATCTCGCGCTGTTGTTGAAGACCGTGATCATGTGTGAAGGCGTCGCCGCGCAACTCGACCCGACCTTCGAGCTCGTCCCGCTCCTCGTTCCCTACGCGGCGCGTCTCACGACCGAGGACGTCGCCTGACGTGAGGTCGCTGTCAAGGGAGGTAACCGAGCTGCCGGGCTTCGGCAGTCGAGCGCGTCGCGGAATTTCGGATGGGCAATCCCGATGAGGGCTTCCGCTCGATGCGCGATCGATCGGCCCCGGAGTTCCACAACGCCGTATTCGGTCACGACATGGTCGACAGTGTTCTTCATCGTTGTGACCGGCGCCCCCGGACAGAGTTGCGAGACGATGCGCGACACCGATTCGTCGCGCGTCGCGGAGTGCAGCACAACGAAGCCGATGCCGTGCTCGCTATACATCGCGCCACGCGCGAAGTCGGTCTGTCCGCCGCTGCCCGAGTAATAGCGACCCGCGATCATCTCGGAGTTGCATTGTCCGAGGAGGTCGACCTCGACGGTCGCGTTGATCGAGACGAAGCGGTGTTCGCGACCGATGATGCGGGGATCGTTCACCCAGTCGACCGGGAGGAACTCGACGGCGGCGTTGTCGTGCAGAAAGTCGTAGAGCCGGCGCGTGCCGAGCGCGAACGTGGCGACCAGTTTCCCGGGTCGGGTGACCTTGCGGGTGCCGGTGAGCGCGCCCGACTCGAACAGATCCATGATGCCGTCGGAGAGCAATTCCGTGTGCAGGCCGAGGTCACGGTGGCCATGCAGCAACGCGAGGATCGCGTTCGGAATCGCGCCGATCCCTGCTTGAACAGTCGCGCCGTCCGGCACCCGTTCGGCGACAAGTGCGGCGATCTGCCGATCCTTCTCCGAAGGTGCCAGCGGTTGCACCTCGATGAGCGGATAGTCGACCTCGGTCCAGCCGGCCACTTGGCTGAGGTGCAGGGAGTTCTCTCCGAAGGTACGCGGCATGTTCGGATTGACTTCGATGAAGAACGGCACTTGGCCAATGAATCGCGCGGTGTAGTCGGCGTTCGTTCCGAGCGAGACGTACCCGTGCGGGTCAGGCGGCGACGCGGCCGCGAGGACGAGTGGGTGTGTCGCCTCGCGTCGAAGCATGAGCGGCATCTCGCTGAAATGGGCCGGCACAAGGTCGCACTCCCCTTTGGCGAACGCGGGACGGGTCACGTGCGACAAGAAGTACGACATGTGATGCAGATGGTCGCCGTAGGCGTCGTGGAGGTACGGGTGGTCGTAGAGCGCGTGCATCTGATGCACGCGCACATTCGTGAGCTCGTGCGCGTGGGCATCGAGCGTGTCGATCAGGACACGCGGCTCGCCGTTCGCGAGCGGGACAATGATGTCGGCACCGTCGGGAACGTGGGCGAGTACGGCCTCAGGCGCAGATGGTGCAGCGGTCACAGCGATAAGTACATTCTGTCAGTCGCGATGCCCGGCGACACTGGGGACCTGTGGCCCTGTCGGCGCGCCCGCGCGCTGCGTACGGTCATGCCATGAGTAGCTACGGGCTTGCCATCCTGGGACGCGAGGAGTGCGAGCAACTGTTGCGGACGCAGCGCGTAGGACGCGTGGCTGTCTGCACGGATCGGCCCGCCGTACTGCCCGTCGTCTACACCGTCATGGACGGCGACATCGTCTTCCGGACCGCACCCGGCGAAAAACTCATCGCCGCCGTGCTGCATCGAACCGTTGCCTTCGAAGTTGACGCCTTCGACACTGATGGCCACACCGGTTGGAGCGTGAACGTTGTCGGCCCCGCCGAGGAAATCGTGCATCCGGATGACCTCCGGCGCGCCCACGACCTCGACCTCCCCGCGTGGGCCGGCGAGGTGCGCGACCGCTTCGTTCGCATCCGCACCGCGGACATCACCGGCCGGCGCATCGAGGCCGCGCCCTGACCGAGGTCAGCTGCCGACGAAGCGCAACAGCAGTTCGCCCCACTGCAACAGATGGCGATCGGCGAGGAAGTGTCCGCGCACCCGTTCCCGGCCTTGCTCCCCCATGCGGTCGGCTTCGGCGCGATCGGCGAGCAAGCGGACGAGCAGCTGCCCGTACCGCTCGAGATCGCGCGGGTCGTCGAGCAACCACCCGGTCTCGCCGGAGACGATCTGCTCCGAGATGCCGCCGACGGCGCTGCCGACCACAGGGCGACCCTTCCACATCGCCTCGGCGACCGTGAGTCCGAAGCCTTCCGCAATGCTCTTCTGCACGACCACGGTCGCGTGACGCTGGAGCGCGTTGACGATCGCGGCGTTTTCATCGGCGTCGGCCATCGGCATGCAGGCGAGATGGATCCGGGCGCGCGCCGCCCGTGGAAGCTTTCCCCACAGGCCACAGCACTCGGCGAGCACTCCGGCCGACTCCGGGTCGTCGGCAACGCCGATCGTCTCGGGGCCAGCGAGAATCAAGTGCGCGTCGCCCAACTCCGGAAGCTGTGCCGCGAACCCCAGTATCACGCCCGGCATGTCCTTCAGCGCGTCCCAACGCGACGCCTGCAACACGATCGGCACGCCGGCAGACGGTGCCGGCGCGGTGCCCACGAGGTCAACCGTGCGCCGAACGACGCCCTTGCTGCCGTCGCGCCGGGTGAACTCGCATTCCGGTTCGGCTCCGTCGTGCGTGAGCAATCCAGCCTGTCGCAGCGTTCGCAGCACGTCCTCGGGTCCGATCGGCTCGTTCTTGGCCGAGAACGGGTCGATCGACGGCGCGATCACTGCGAGCCAATCTCGCTGAACCCATTCGGGCACGAACACCGCACATGAGAAGACGAAGGCGTCGACATCCTCGAGGTAGGGCCGCAGAAAACGCCACGCCTCGTCGGAATGCTCATTGGGCACGTCCACTCCGACGTGACACCGCCAGACGACCCGCGCGCCGCGCCTGCGGGCCGCGCGGACCAGTCCCGCGGTCTGGGGGTCGTGCAGCACAACGAGATCGCCGGGTTGCACAAGCGCGCAGAGATCCTCAGCGTTGTGCGCGATGACCTGGTCGTAGTCTCGACGTTCGGCCGCCCCGAGCGGCCCACCGTCGCCGACGGTACCGTACAACCGGTTGTGAACCCGCTTCGTGATCTCGAAGAAGCGAGGGTTGCCGTTGATCACCACCCAGCGCGTGTCGATGCCGGCACCGCGGCCATAGGCGAGCAGTGTTTGCAGGAGCTCGGCGACGCCACCGCCCGTCGCCGTCGAGTTGACGTTCCAGACGGTGCGGCCCTCGAGCAGTGCCCGCGCTTCCGCAGCCATCCCTACGAACGTCGCGGTGCGATCGACCCCGATCAGTGGCCCGAGCCGCTCGGGCGCGAGACCCTGCACACGGACTTGCTCGAGCGCCATACGATGCAACGCTAGCGGCTCACCCGGTATGCACGTCGCGGTTCGTCCGTGACCCCATCGAGAAACAAGGAGCGGCGATGCTCATCATCAAGACCGTGAGCGGCGGAGAGTTCCGGATCCCGCTCGACGACATCGAGAGCATCACCGAGATCGAACCGGTCTCCGGAACCGAGCGCGAACCACCCCCGCACCCATATCTGCACCGCGAGGGCGTCAATCGGTGTGCGGCCTGCTGGCGACCGCGCACGCATCAGTCTCACACCGACCAAGCGGTACGCACCTGAGCCGTCGGCCATGTGTCGAGGGGACCAATGTCCCTTCCAATCGGAACGCCGGTGGAACACGCTGAACGTGGCTTCACAGGGAGGTATCCGATGGACCTCGACGGCAGAATGCGTGTGCAGGGGCTCGTTGCCCGACCGGTCGTGTACGTACACCCGAACGACAAGCTTCGGGCGCTCGCGACAACGCTGGTGGAGGAATCCATCGGGGCCGCGCTCGTGCGCGGGCCGCACGGTGCGATTGGGTTGGTCTCAGAACGCGATATCGCGCGGGCGCTCGCCGACGGCGCCGACCCCGATCGCGTCACGGTCGAGCAGATCATGAACGATGAGCTCGTCACGGTGGCGCCGAACGACGACCTCCTCGACGCCGTGCACCGGATGCACGACGCCGAGGTGCGACACCTTCCGGTGATGGACGGCGGTGTGGTCTCGGGCATCATCAGCGCGCGCGATGCGCTCGAGGCGCTCGCCGAAGAGCGCGAAGAGCGCGAAGAGCGCCTGGGTCAGGTCTGACCAATCTCGAAGAGCGCGTCGCGGACGACGTCAGTGGGCAGTTTCGTCGTGTCGAGGACGCGCGCCTCGGGCCACGGTGCGAACCGGGCGGCGGAGGCCGCCGCGATCGTGGCGTCGGCGTCGGACGCATCCTCGTGACCGGCAGTTCGATGCGCCGCGCGTTCCATCGCGACGCCGAACGTGACGTCGCAGCGCAGCGCGACGAGGTCACTCGCAGTCCCGTTCGCGACGACGGTGGCCATGTCCCGCCAGCGACGATCGCTCCATGACGCGTCAACCACAACAGACCGGCCCAGGCTCAGCAGCGTACGGGCGCGGTCGCACAGCGTCGCATAGGTCCGCTGACTCCATTCCGACGAGTACAGCCCTTCGTCGAGCGGCGCGGCCGCGGCGGCTGCCGGCGCGAGACCCGCAAGCTCCTTGCGGACTTCGTCGCTCCGCATGACTGGCCAGCCTGTCGCATCGGCGATCCCGCGCGCGACCGTCGTCTTGCCGGTAGCGGGCGGACCCCCGATGAGCACCAGCCGAACGCGGCCGCGCGCGAGATGGTCGCCGGCAAGCGTCAGCAGCCGCTCGGCCCGATCGTCGTCCCCGCTGATCGCCGCCACCTTCGCTCGCACGTGGGCCCGGTAGGCGATGTAGAGGTGTGCAAGCGACGAAGGCCAGTCGTCACCGGTGGCGGCGCGAGAGCGCTCGAGAAACCGTGCGGCCAGATCTCCGCGGCCCAGGCGCTCCAGGTCCATCGCGAGGAATGCAACGTCGGCGAGGACGTCACCGAAACGCAGTTGGTCGTCGAACTCGAGACAATCGAGCACGCGAGGACCGTCCTCAAGGCAGAACACATCGTCGGCCAGGAGGTCGCCGTGCCCGTCGCGCGCCCGGCCGGCGCGAATGCGAGCATCGAACAGTGGCGCGCGACCGGCAAGATAACGGCGGACGAGCGGGGCTATGGAGGCGAGCGACGCGGAATACTCCCCGAGCTCGCGTTCCCACAGCTGTGCGACCGCATCGCGCGTCGCGGCAGCGTCGACGGCTCCTCCGGTGCGGGCGGCCCTATGGAAGTGTGCGATCAGTTCGACAAGTTGGTCGAGGCACGCGAGCGCGTCATCGCCGTGTGCCACCAGCCTCGAGAGGCGGCGAGCATCGGGCATGCGCGATATGACGACGACGTGGTCGACGACGACACCTCGGCCATCGGTGACCGCTTCCACACCCTGGTACACGTCGGGGGCCAAGCGCCGGTTCAACGTGACCTCGCGTTCGCAGTCGGCGAGCCGCCGCTCGGGTGTCGACAGATCGATGAACGGGAACCGCACCGCCTTCTTGAGCTTGTACACGCGATCGTCCTGGAACGCGAGGATCGAGATGTGGGTCTCGACGATCGTGGCGGGCGTCGATGGATCCTGTCGCTTACGCCACGCAAGGAGCTCGCGGCGCTGCGCCTCGACAGCGTCACTCATCGCAGCGAGCGCGAGGATCTGTTCCCTCGGCCCTGGTCAGAAGAATTGCACCGGCTGGTCAGCACGCTCGTAGTAGAGCGGCAAGCCATTCTCGGCGTCATAGAACACCCCGCCTGCACCGCGAGCGAGTGGTCGACCCGACCGGGCCGACAACAGGAAATCCTCGCTCTCGTGTGCCCAGAGCATGTGATCACGTACGCGGAAGAAGTCGTGACCGCGGCGCGCATAGGCGAACGGCTCATCGTCCTCGATCCGGCAGAGGTAACGGACACCGTCAGGCCCCTGCTCCGAATGGGCGTCATCGACCTGAACATTCATTCTTTCCCCCCTTTACGCGATGAAGACAGTCGGCAGCGACACCACCCGATTGGGCAGCCAGATACCCAGCAACGCGAACAGCCACGTCGTCACGACGTCATTGTTCGCTCCGCCATGTCCCGGCACAGGGTGCGCGGGTCACTGATCGGTAGGGACTTTGGTCAGGAAGGCGACGACACCGCGCGGGCCCGACGGCGTCGGGTGCGTGTCTTGTCAAGGGTGTCGGCCGTCAGCACCACTACGGGTGCGAGCGCGGCCACGGTCCAGCCCGCGAGGCTCGGTGGTGCCTGATCGAGGAGGTCGGCGAGGCCACCGACCCACAGGAACGCCCCGAGCAGCGCGAGCTCGGCGACCGCGGCCACGATGAGCAGCGGATTGTTCCGAACCGGGAGCCGCCAGACGTTCACGGTGCGGCTCCGGCATGCAAACGCGTTCGCGACTTGACCGAGGACGATCGCCGCGAACGCGCCGCCGGACGCGGTCGCGAGTGTGGCGCCGGTCGGAAACGCGTCGCCCGGCCTCCATCCGGCCGCAAGGAACGTCGTGACGAACGCGGCCATGGCAACGAACGCTTCTGCCGGCCCGAGCACACCGAATGCTCGACGCGCGACCGCGGCGTCGAGCAAGCGGCCGCGCGCCGGCGGCTGATCGAGCGTGTGCGGTGCTGGTGGATCACCACCGAGCGCGACCGCAGGCAGCGTGTCGGTACCGATGTCCAGCGCGAGCACCTGGAGCACGCCGATCGCGAGCGGAAAGCGGCCACCCGACAGCGCCCACACGACAAACGGCGTCAGCTCGGCGACATTGTCCGTGAGGTGGTAGGTAAGGAAGCGGCGCACGTTCGCGAACGTCCCGCGACCATGCTCGATCGCGGCGACGATCGTCGCGAAGTCGTCATCGAGGAGGACGAGATCCGCGGCTTCGCGAGCGACGTCCGTACCACTACGGCCCATCGCGATGCCGATGTCCGCGGTGCGCAATGCTGGCCCGTCGTTCACGCCGTCACCAGTCATCGCAACGGTGTGCCCGCGGAGTTTCAACGCGCGCGCGATCCGCAGCTTCTGTTCGGGCTCGATCCGTGCCAGCACGACGCCGTCGCGGTCGATGAGCGCGCCCAGGATCTCGTCGTCGTCGGGGAGATCACGGCCTTCGAGGACCGGCGCGCCTTCGCGCAACAGCCCCACCTCGCGGGCGATGGCCGCGGCTGTCGCGGGATGGTCGCCGGTGACCATCGCGACCTTCATCCCCGCGTGCCGGCACGCCTCCACAGCGGCAGCAGCGTGCGGACGCGGCGGATCCTCGAGCGCCAAGAGGCCGAGCAACATGAGGTCTCGTTCGGCGTCGTCCGCCGTCACAGGAACGGCCTCGCCGACGACCCGGGACGCGACCGCGATCACGCGCAGCCCGCGGGTCGCCATGTCTTGCAGTGCGGTTTCCGCGCCAGATATCGCCCCACAAATGGGCAACACCGCGTCGGGCGCACCCTTGACGAGCACGCGATCGCCTGCCACGACCGACATCCGCCGGCGGCGGGCGTCGAACGGGAAGCGCGCCCGTTCCGGCGCCTGCCGCTGGTTGGCCTCGACGTCCGCGTTCGTCCGCAACGCGAGCGCATGGAGCGCGGCTTCCATCGGATCACCACGTGCAACCCACTCGCCCGAGTCGTCGAGCACGGCCCGCCCGGTCGAGCATCGAGTGGCCGCGACGGCGCACGCACGCACGGCGTCGACGGTTGCATCATTCTCGGCCGTGATGTCGGCGAGCGGCCCATAGCCGGTGCCGCTGACCATCGCCGAACCCGCCGGCGTCCACGCGACCACGACTGCCATCCGGTTCTCGGTGAGTGTCCCGGTCTTGTCGGTGCAGATGAAGGTCGTCGAGCCCAGCGTCTCCACCGCTTCAAGGCGCCGCACGAGCGCGTTGCGGTGCGCCATCCGCTGCGCACCGATCGCGAGCGAGAGCGTGACCGTGGGCAAAAGGCCTTCCGGCACCAACGCGACCGTGACGCCGATCGCGAACAGGAAACCGTCACGAGCGGGCGTCCCGATCAACAAGGCGAGCAGGAAGAAACCGACGCCGACGCCAACCGCGACGAACGCGATCGTCCGCACGACGCGGTGGAGCTCACCTGCGAGCGGCGTCGGCGACCGCTTACCGGCCTGGGTCATGGCGGCGATGCCCGCGAGACGCGTGTGCGCGCCGGTGGCGGTCACGACCGCAACGCCCTCCCCTTCGACGACGAACGTGCCGGCCGCCGCCACGTCGCCGGCCTCGATCGCGACCGGCTCGCTCTCGCCCGTGAGTGTCGACCGGTCGAGCCGCAGCGCATGCGCTTGGTCGACGTGGAGGTCGGCCGACACGCGGTCGCCGGCTTCCAGCATCACGGTGTCGTCGACCACCAGCTCGGCGGCGTCGATCTCGAGTCGCTCACCGTCGCGCAGGACAGTGGCGCGGAGCGGCAAGAGCTCGCGGAAGCGCTCGGCGGCCCGCTCGGCGCGGTATTCCTGACCGAACGCGAAACAGCCGTTGAGGACGATGACCGCGAAGATCGCGATGCCGAGTTGCGGCAGGTCGGCGACGATCGCGAGCGCACCCGCAACCCACAGCATCAGCGCGAAGAAGTGCACGAACTGCCGGCCGAGCTGGCGCCAGAGTGGCACTCCCGAGACAACGGGCATCACGTTCGGGCCATCCCGCGTGAGGCGCGCGGCCGCTTCCGCGCCCGTGAGCCCGCGGGAGTGCGCGTCGAGGGCCGTCATCCGACAACTCGCAGGGTTGCGGGGTGCACGACACCGATTGAACTCGGCATGGGCTCTGGGCGGCAGTGCCGGAAGTCCCGGGCCCCGGGGAGGCGTGCGTTTCCCGTGCGATGGTCCTCTGGACGCAGGCCGTCCGACCCTGGTCGCGCTGGCCGGCCCTGAGCGATCGTCTGATCATGCGTAACAACCGAACGGTAATTGAAGAGCTCCGGGAACCAACCCGACAACTTCGGCGCGCGATCCCCGAGACCTGGGCCGCGTTCGGCTCGCTGCACGAGGTGGCGATGTCCGATGGTGCGCTGCCCCGGCAGGTCAAGGAGCTCGTCGCGCTCGCGATCGCCGTCGCGAAGCGCTGCGACGGCTGTATCGCGTATCACGCGAAGGCCGCGGCCCTGGCCGGTGCGACGCGACAAGAAGCTGCTGAAGCGCTTGGCGTCGCGTTGCTCATGGACGGCGGGACTGCGAGCGTGTACGGCCCCCGTGCGCTCGCGGCCTTTGACGAATTCGCGACGGCCGTTGCTCGTGACGGCAACACCGACGCCGCCTGAGAAGGGGAAGCGAGATGCGCGACGACACCGTGATCAGACACATCGATGACGCACTCCGGCGGTTCGCGTCTCGCGACCTCGTCGCCGGCAGCGAAATCGTCGACTTCTTGCTCGACCTGCGCGCCACGGTCACTCGGGAGGCTGCGATGGCCGAGCTCGAACTCGAGCCGGTCTCCTGAAGTCGACGTCCTCGCGCCTCGTTAACGTGAGGGCACCGGGCCCCCACCGAGCAATGCCTCATCGAAGAAACTGCGCACGCGCCGTTCCCACTCGACCGGCTGTGTTCGAAGGCCACCGGTGTGATCGGCGCCGGCCACAACCCAAACTTGAACGCTGCGCGGCGACGCCGCCTGGATGGCGTTGTCGGCATGAGCTTCGTCGCCGACGTTGCCGGCTGCGATCAGCAGGATCGGCCGCGGTGCCGCGGCAGTGACCGCGTCCCGCAGCGTGATGGGAGGGCTGGCATCGGTAAGCACGTCCGCGATCCGATACGTGAGCCAGAAGACGCCCTGCTGGAACCGGCCTCGCACGCCGTAGCGCTCGGGCAGCCAGCCCCAATCACCCGCGACGCGGTTGGTCGCACCTTCGGCCACCACCGCGCGAATCCGCGGATCGGTTGCCATCGCGCCGACCGCCTCCTCGCCGCCCATCGACATGCCGATGGCGCCGATGCGCTCCGGATCGACATCGCGCCGGTGCTCGAGATACGTCACGCCCGCGGCGACGTCGCGGTCGCCGTACCAGCCGAAGTCCATGGCTCGCCCGCCGCTACGCCCGTGTCCGCGCGCGTCGAAGAGCAACACTCCGTACCCGTCTCGGGCAAGCACGACCGCCTGATCGAGCACGTTCGAGCGCGTGGACGACGCGCCGTGCAACAAGACGACGGCCGACCGATTCCTCGAGGGGAGGTACCACCCGGACAGCGTGACGCCGTCGCTCGTGACGAACGTGGCGTTCTCATACGCCAGCCCTCGGTCTGCCGGTGTCGCCCGACCGAGCGCGGGTCGCGGCACGTTGGTGGCGTACACCGCGGCCACGAGCGGGAACCCTGCGCCGTACCCGACGACGAGCGCGAGCGGAATGGCACACAGCCGCCACCAACCGTGTACCGAACGGAACGCTCCAATGCCGCCGACGATGAGCAACACGAGCCCGCCGACCAGAGTCACGACCCCGCCGATCGCGCGCAGCGATACACCGGTCGTGGTGAGGTATGAGGAGCCGATCGGCGCGCCGACTGCCACCGCAACGAGGCCGATGGCAACCGCGACGGTCGCGGCCGCGCCGCGCGAACGACGCCGCATGATCGCCAGCGCCTGAGCCACAACGAACCAGAGCACCACGACCCGCAGGACGCGCCACGGCCACCAGCCATCAAGCCCCACGATCAGCGTCATCCCAATACCGACGGCGCCACAGGCCAACCCGAGAACGCGCCCCGTGCGCGCTCCTTCGGCGCCCTCGACCGGTCGGGATGCCGTCTCGCTCCGCCGTCGCGCCGCGGGTTCGACGACGACGTGCATGGCTATCGCTTCATCGTCGCGGCCGTCACGGCGGCTGCGAGTTGCGAGCCCCAGTTTCGGGCGCGCGTCTCCTCATCGGGCTCGAGATGGTTCTGTTTGGTCACGAAGAAGCTTTCGGGATCCGTGATCATCGTGCATCCGTGCGCTCGCAGCTTCCGGGCGATGCCTTTCGACGCTCGTCCGGTGAGCGCAGCCGGGAGGTCGAAACGCGTGTCGAACGCGGCGGCACACGTTGAGACATCACCGAGGGACTCGAACCAGTCCCGTAAGCCCTCGCCTTCGGCGTCCGGGTCGAGCACCACATCGCGTTCTGGCTTCCGTGAATCTTTGACCGCCCCTTCACGGGTACTCGTGCGACTCATGCCGTGCGCGTGTGTCGGTCCGCCCACGATGACCAAATGTGCGTTCTCGAACTTGTCGGGAGTTGCTTTCCCGACCGGGAGCACCGTCACGTCGGCGTTCGTCGTACGGAGACCGTTCGCGATCGCATCCGCGATCAAGTGAGTATTGCCGTACATCGACTCGTAGATCACTACAGCTCTCATCATCCACTCCTTTGTTCGTATTGTGCGATCGCGCTCATCACGCCGCCGTTCGGGCGGTGTCGGGCGCATCCATGACGCCGGCCGGAACAGTCGTTGTCTGCGCCTTCTTCTGCGCAGCGCGGGCGCTGCGGCCGTGCAACACGCGATCGATTCCGAAGATCGCCAACACAATCAGGAGCCAAACCGCCCCGACCAGCTCGAGCATCCAGAAGCCAATCCAGCCACTGTCATCCCACCACCACATCTCGTCACCTCGCTTCTCGTTCCGTTCAAGGCTCAGGGCACAATGAGGAGCGGCCGGTCGAGATAGTGCGTGAGCTCGTGGCTCGTGCTCCCCAGGATCAGCTCCGCGAATCCGCCGCGTCCTCGCCGGCCAGTGACCACCAGGTCCGCGTGCTCGCTCTTCGCGGCCGCCATCAGTGCGGCGACGGGATCGCCATCCATGAGCACGCCGCGATACACGACGCCGGCGTTCGCGAGAGGTTTGCACCACTCGTGCGTGACAATGTCCCTGATTTCCTCGCGTTGCGCGGGGGTCAACGCCGGGATCGGAAACGGCGAGATACCAGGGCCGTCATAGGTGGGGAAATCGATGACGTGCACCGCGATGACTTCGGCGTCGAGTGCGGCAGCGTGATCCGCACACCACTGCACGGCACGTCCCGAATGACTCGATCCGTCGACGCCGACGATGATCTTGGAAGAAGTCATGGCGTCACACCCCCGGTTCGCGACCTCGGAGAGCTCGTGTCAGCATGGTGAACTCCCTGTTGCCGGCGGCTCGACTCTGGCGGCCGTGCTCACCGGTCAC
This sequence comes from uncultured Actinomycetes bacterium, assembly GCA_963837155.1. GTDB lineage: Bacteria > Actinomycetota > Acidimicrobiia > IMCC26256 > PALSA-610 > DASQHW01. The sequence continues at coordinate 2,328,713 of CAWIMB010000002.1, forward strand.
CTCGATCATCACTGTCCCGGCCGGGCGTATCGAGAGGACAATGGCCGTCTGGGCAGGGACCTCAGTATCTAGCTGTCGCACGTCGCCCGGTGCACGCTGAGACCGCTAGGGAACGATGGCACGATCGCCGCGATGGGGAACCTGGTGTCAACACTCCAAGGGAGTCCCACATGACTGATCCCGTCACGACCGCCGAACTTGGCGGGGCTCCGCTCGCGCAGACGATTGTCGTGCCCCTCGACCGTTCGGAGTTCGCTGAACGCGCGCTGCCTGTCGCGGCAGCGGTTGCGCGCCGCGTTGGCGCGCAACTCCTTCTCGTGACCACGCATTGGGATGACTCCGACTCGGGCGACCGCAAGGCCTACCTCGAACGGGTCGCACAACCGCAACGCGATGTCCCCACCGAGTTCGCGGTGATCAACGAACACCCGGCAGCATCTGCAATCGGTCATGTCCTGCAGGCTGGGCCGGATCGGCTGTTGTGCATGACGACGCACGGCCGAGGCGCGTTTCGCTGGGCGGTGCTCGGCAGTGTTGCAGAGGAGGTCGTGCGTGAGAGGAGGCAGACGGTGTTGCTCGTCGGCCGGCACTGCAAGCCCGAATGGCCCGGCGAGTCGCGACACATGCTCGTCTGCGTGGACGGATCGAACGTGGCCGAACCAATCATTCCGGTTGCGATCCGGTGGGCACGGGCCCTCGGTCTCGACGTCCGAGTCGCGAACGTGATCCACCCGCTCGACGTCGAAGACGCGACCCACCCGAATCCGGTCGTCGACGCAATCGTGGAACGCTTCACGGCCGCTGGCATCGACGCCGCCCCGGCCCCGTTGCGCGGCTCCTACACCGCCGGCGCGATCGCCGATTGTGCGCGCGAGCTGCCGGCCACTCTTGTCGCGATAAACACCCACGCACGCGGCGGAGTGGCACGCGTCGCGCTCGGGAGTGTCGCGATGGGTACGGTCGGCCTCGCCGAGTGCCCAGTACTGCTGGCGCCGACGCCCGCCTGATCCGCACCCGCGCCATCAAGGCAGCTCGGCGAGGCCACGATTTGGGACCTTGGGCCACACGCTCGGACCGGTCGACTCTCCTCGCATGACGCCACGAAGCGCAGCATCGACATGAGGACGTCGCTCGACTCGCAGTGGGAGAACAAATGCCGCATGCGAACAACACCGAGATCCAGGTCCAGCATCCGCTCCGGTACCCGTTGCTGCATTGTCCGACCTGCGGCTCCGAGCACCTCGAGCCCATCGTCGAGAACGAGACCGTCGACGTGCACTTTCTCTGCCGCGACTGCAAGCGATGCTGGCACGTCGAACTCGGTCACGTGCACGGATGTCACCGGATGCATGCCACGGCTGCCCGCACCTCAACGAATGCCGGCCGACATACGGAGCAGACCACCATCCGGTCGTTCCCGAATAGGTGACGTGCCGCGAGGTCGAAAGTCCTTGCGTGTGCAGCCGCGGGACTCTGGGCTACCGATCCTGACCCGGCAATGCTGATGATGTGGACACCGACAGAGCCGTGCGTCTGGGGTCGATTCGCGGGATCCCGATCAAAGCCGAATGGAGCCTGCTCGTCATCTTCGGGCTACTGACGTGGAGCCTTGCCAGCGCTGGCCTGCCCGAACTTGCCGGCGGCTACACCGGTCCGGAGTACTGGACCGCCGCCGCGTTGACGACCGCTGCGTTCTTGGGTTCGCTTCTCGTGCACGAGCTCAGCCACTCGATCGTTGCGCGCCGCCACGGTATTGAAGTGCGCGATATCACGTTGTGGCTCCTCGGCGGCGTGTCGCGCATCGAAGCTGAGGCTTCGACGCCGTCAGACGATCTTCGCATCGCCCTGGCCGGGCCCGGCGCCAGCATTGGAATCGCCGTCTCGGCATTCCTGGCGGCCCTCGTCTGCGCCGCCGCCGGCGCCCCTGATCTCTTCGTGGCGTGCGTCGCGTGGCTCGCCTCGATCAACGTTTTGTTGGCGGTATTCAACCTCGTACCGGCCGCACCGCTCGACGGTGGCCGCGTCCTTCGAGCCTTGCTGTGGCGACGGAGCGGTGATCGCGTCCGCGCCGCGATCAGCGCGACGAGAGCCGGCCGGGTCTTCGCGTACGTGCTCGTCGTCGCGGGCTTCACCGAGTTCGTGTTTGTTGCTTCCGTGTCGGGCCTTTGGCTCGTACTGCTCGGCTGGTTCTTGCTGACCGCGTCTCGAGCCGAGGAGGCGCAGATCCGGATGACTCGTGATCTCGCAGGAGTGCGCGTTGCCGCCGTCATGACTGCCGACCCAGTCACCATCCCCGACGACCTCAACGCCGACCAGGTGTTGCACGAGTACATGCTCGGTCGGCACTGCTCGTCGTTCCCGGTCGTTGATCGGACCGGCCAGGTCATCGGGTTGGTCACGCTGCGCCAGCTTCGTGAGCTGCCGGCCGGCCGGCGCGCCACGACGCGCGTCGCCGAGATCGCAACTCCGATCTCGGAAGTTCCACAGGCGGAACCGGAAGAGTTCCTCCTCGACGTCCTGCGCCGGACATCGACCGCGCGTGGCGACGGCCGCATCCTCGTGTTTCTCAACGGACGCCTCGCGGGGATCGTGTCACCAACCGACGTGGCACGCGTCGTGGAAGTCGCCGAACTGCAGGCGCTGGATGCGAAATAAGCCCGATGTCGGTCGCTTCGAAGCGATCGTCATCGCGAGCGGCGATGCGCCGCAGTTACCGGAACTCCGTCCCGTTGTCGAGCAGCTGCTCGACGCGGGCATGACGCTTGCGGTCATCGCGTGTTCCGACGCGGGTTGGTGGCGAGACTTGGAGATCAACGCCGATCTGGCACATCGACTCTGCATCGTCGCGCGCACCGACGCGGCTCTGACCGCAACGCACGACGTCGAGTTGGCGCTCAGCGACAAACAAAGCACGTTCCAGGCGGTGATCCACGAGCTCTGGCGACGCGGCATCGCTCCGAACCAGGTTGGGGTGCTCGCACCTCCTGGCGCCTCGATCCCATTCGGTGTCGTCTCGTTCGACGGCGCGGCGCGAAACATTGTTCGTGTCTTGGAAGATCAGCTCGAGCGCCGTCGGGTTCGGGAGCTCCCGACTCGCGGGACGATGCCTGGGTGGGCGCTGGTGGTGCCCGAGTTCGACGACGGGCGAGAACGTGTGCGAGACGCGCTGCTCGCGCTGGCGAATGGACGCATCGGCGTGGGTGGGTCAGCGCTGGGCGTTGACGCGGCGAGCCCGCCATGGATGGTCGCCGCCGGCGTCTACGACGGCGACGGTCCTGAGACGTACCTCCTCACCGGGCCGGTGATGGCACCGATACGCGCAGACATCGCAGACGGCACGCGTCTCCGACGCGTCCTCGACCTGCACGCCGGCGTGCTGCACGAGGAACTCGAGATCGGCTCCACCTGCACCGCGTGCACACGTTTCGTCTCGAAGGCGCGACCCGCCATTGCGGCCGCTCGACTGTCGTATCCCGGTTCGCTTCCTACGGACGGCGCGCTGCTCGCGCCCGTGGATATACGACCATACGACGCGGACGCCACGGCCCATGGATCATGGATCCGCATTGCCGCGAGCTCGGGCGGGATTGCGGCAGCGACGGTGTCCGACCGCATTTCGCCGGGCCCCGCGCCGTCGGTGCTCGACCAGTTCGTGACGTACGAGTCCGACGCAGATCGATTGCCCGATCCGAGCGCTGCGCTGGCGGGCGTGCGTGAAGCGAAGAAGGCAGGGTTCGACCAGTTGCTCGCAGAACATCGCGAGGTCTGGGCGCGCCGGTGGGAAGACGCCGACATCGTGATCGAAGGAGACGACGACCTTCAGTTCTCGACCCGCTTCGCATTGTTTCAGCTGATGGCTTCGGTGGGCGATGGCCCGGAGGCAGCAGTCGGCGCCCGTGGTCTCAGCGGGTTCAGCTATCGCGGTCACGTGTTTTGGGACGCCGACACATTCGCGTTGCCCTTCTTCGCGGCGACGCACCCCGCATCGGCGCGAGCGATGCTCGAGTATCGGATCCGCCGTCTCCCGGCCGCACGGGAGACGGCGACCCAACTGAGTCGCCGCGGCGCGCGTTTTCCATGGGAGTCGGCGCGCAGCGGCCGGGACGTCACCCCTTCGTCGGCTCGTGATCGTGCGGGCAGGGTCGTGCCGATTCGCACCGGTCTCCTCGAAGAGCACATCACGGCGGAAGTCGCGTGGGCCGCGTGCTGTTACGTCGACTGGACAGGAGACGACGAGTTCGCGAACGGGCCTTGCCTGACGCTCCTGGTCGAGACCGCGCGCTACTGGGCATCGCGAATCCGTTTGGAACCGAACGGTGCCCACATCTATGGCGTGATCGGACCGGACGAGTACCACGAACCCGTCGACGACAACGCGTTCACGAACGTGATGGCGCGTTGGAACTTGCGGCGCGCGCTCGATGCCGTCGCGGCCGCACCGGTATCGCGTCATGGCGTCAGTGCCGAAGAACGGCGCACGTGGAGTGAGCTCGCCGACGCGCTCATCGACGGCTACGACACCGAAACGGGAATTTACGAGCAGTTCGCCGGCTTCGGACGGCTCGAGCCGCTGATCATCGAAGATGTCGCGCCGCGGCGACCGATCGCGGCCGACTTGTTGCTCGGGGCAGAACGCGTGCGCCGCTCGCAGGTCATCAAGCAGGCCGACGTGGTGATGCTCCATCACCTCGTTCCCAATGAGGTGGTACCGGGAACGCTCGAACCGAACCTGCGGTACTACGAGCCGCGTACGGCACACGGGAGCTCGCTGTCGCCGGCGATCCATGCCTCCCTGTTTGCGCGCGCTCGCGACTTTCCGCATGCGCTCGAGGCGCTGCGAATTGCCAGTCACATCGATCTCGAAGACTTGACCGGTACCACGGCTGGGGGCTTGCACATCGCGACGATGGGCGGGCTCTGGCAGGCGTTGGTGTTCGGATTTGCCGGCGTTCGACCCCGCGGCGGACGGCTCGAGATCGACCCGCACCTGCCCCCCGACTGGACGGCACTCGAGGTCCGCGTCCGATTCCGGGGGAGCCTCGTGACGATCCGAGCCGAACACGGACACCTGACCGTGAGCGCCGACCCGCCTGCGCCAGTGACGGTGGGAGCGAGTCCATTCGATGCCGGCGCTGCCGCACTGGACTTCCGGCGGCGCGGCCCATCTTGGGAGATGACCACATGAAGAGGCTCATTGCATGCATTGACAACTCCGCGGCTTCGCGACCTGTGCTCACCGCCGCCCGTGCACTCGCTCCTCTCCTCGGCGCATCGGTGGAAGCAGTACACGTGGGCGAAGACGGAGACCGCACTGTCCGGGCCGCTGCCGAAGAGGCCGGCGTTCCGCTCCGCATCGTGCGCGGCGTGCCGCTCGATGAACTTGCCGCGGCCGCGCGCGCAGACAATGTCGTGGCAGTCGCGATCGGCGCGCGCGGCCTTTCGACACGCCGAACCGCGGGCCACCTTGCCCTCGCACTCGCGAACTGCGTCGACACGCCGGTGCTGGTGGTCCCTCCCGATGCGCACCCACCCGACCGCGTGCACCGTGTGCTCATCGCGATGGAGGGCACGCAGGCCAAGGCCCGGGCGCTGAAGGGCGCAGTCGCACTCGCATCGGCGGCGGGGCTCGAGCTCGTCGTGATCCACGTCGACGACGAATCCTCCATCCCGAGCTTCTCGGACCAGGTACAACACGACACCGACACCCACGCACGCGAGTTCCTCGCCCGGTACCTCCCGGGTGCGCCAAGCGCGCAGCTGAAATTCCGCATCGGCGTGCCTGCCGACGAGATCCTGCGTGTCACCGAGTCGATCGAACCCGACGTTGTCGCGATGGGCTGGCCCCAAACCGAGGACCCGACGCGAGGTTTGGTCGCACACGAACTCCTCGAACGGTGCCATGTCCCCATGTTCCTCGTCGCCCTCGCGAACCACTGAGATGCCTGACACCGACCTTTCACATGTCGAAATCGTCGCCGGTCGATTCGATGCAGTCGTGTTCGACATGGACGGTGTCATCACCGACACCGCGCGTGTGCACGCTGCGGCCTGGACGCGAATGTTCGACGACTTCCTCGGGCACCGCCGCGCGCTGCGCGGCGAACCTCTCGGACCCTTCACGCCCGCCGACTACCTGCGGTACGTGGACGGCAAACCGCGAGACGACGGCGTCGAGAGCTTCCTGGCCTCCCGCGGCATCGAGCTCCCGAGAGGTGACCCGCACGACCCGCCCGAACGCGACTCGATGTGGGGGCTCGCGAACCGCAAGAACCGCGACTTCTTGAAGACGTTACGCGAGAGAGGAGTGCACGTGTTCGCTTCTTCCGTCGCACTCGTCCGCGAGCTCCAGGCTCATTCGATCGGCACGGCGATCATCTCCGCGAGCCGCAACTGTCAGCGCGTGCTCGACGCAGGGGGAATCGGTGATCTCTTCTCCGTACACGTCGACGGCATCGAGCTCGAAGGCCTCGGCCTACCCGGAAAGCCGGAACCGGCGATCTTCCTCGAAGCGGCTGGCCGGCTCGGTGCACCTCCCGAGCGCGCAGTGGTCGTCGAGGACGCGATCGCGGGCGTAAAAGCCGGCCGGGCCGGCCGCTTCGGCCTCGTCATCGGCGTCGACCGCACGCACAACGGGGCCACGTTGCGCCAACACGGCGCCGATGTCGTGGTAACGGACCTCGCGCAGGTCGTCGTCACGCGCGGGTAGACGAAACTATCCGTCGGTGCGATCCGCATCTCGTTCGGGCGTTGACCGTTCGAACGCGGTGTGTTACGCGCGCGCGGACCGCACGTGCCACCTCCGCCTGCTTCGCGGCCGCAGTGTGCACTGCCAGGCGGATCGTCTGACCGTCGCGGGTCAGGGTCTCGACCCCGAGGATCTGTGGCTCTTCGAGCACGAACACGCCGACGTCGGGATCGTCGTGGAGGTCATGCAGCGCTTTTGCGATGCGATCGAGCGTTTCGGCAAGGCGCAGTCCCGCCGGGAGATCGACGTCGATGACTGCCTTCCCGCGATGTTGCGAGCGGTTGCCGACGCCGAAGCGATCGTCGAGGAGGATGAAGAATCCCGCGATGCTGTCGCGCAGGAGGTCCTGCGCGCCGAGCGCGATCGCGACGCCGAGAAAACCCGCACCGATCACGACCGTCGCCGGCGCGACCTCGAGCTCGTGCAGGATCACGATGATGGCCGTGAGCCAGATCGCGCCCGCGGTGAGATGCTTGAACAGCGTGCCCAGCGCCTCGGCGCGCTGCGTGTAGCGGACGGCGGGCATCGGACCCGAATCGATCAATGCCCGTGGTGCATGCGCGCGCAATGTCGCCAGGCGCTGGCGGAGTCGTTCGACCCGTCGGCGTGGATCGTTCGGGGCGTTCGCGGACAGCGTCATCGTCGCGGCGTACCGCGCGCGATCGCTGCCGGCACACGGACCGATGAGGACCTCCGGCGTTGCCCCGGGCAACATCAAGACCGGGAGGCTGACGACTCAGGTCGTTCGCCCACGAGTTCGTGCGCGCCTCACCAGGGCGAGCGAACCAGACACGACGAACGCGATGCCGACGACGACAAGGCCGAGATCGAGGCCCGTGCGGGGCAGCCTCGACGGACCGCCCTTGGGAATCGTGGTCGTCGGTCCGGCCGTGGGGCTCGTGGTCGATGTCGTCGAGGTGGGTGATGCCACGGTGGTGCCCAAGGATCCGAGCGACGTCGTGGTAACCCTCCGTGGCACCGTCGACGTCGATGTCGTAGTCGATGACGACATCGGCAACGTCGTCGTCCCGATCGATGCCGTTGTCGGCGCCGACTCGATCGTCGTCGTCGTGACGACGGGCGGCCGGCATCCGTGCACGTTGACGTTCTTGTCGCTGCTGATGCGGTTGCCGACGAACTGGCCCGAGAGATCGGTGTCGTCACCAAGGTTGATGCCACCGGCAAGCGTCAGGAACCGGCCGGCAACCTGCGTGTGCTTCGAGAAGGCCACCGCGAAGTCGTGCACACCCGAGGCGCCATCGCCGCGAACGAACACCGGAACGCTGCACTCGGGCCCGAACGTCGTGCCGTTGCTGATCGAGAACGCCTTCGCGATGCGGAGCTCCACACCGGCCGCGGTCGTGATCATCGCGTCCTTCCCCGCACGGAGCTCGCACATCGCGTAGGCGCCTGGCTGCAGCGTCGTGTGCGAGCCATCTTCGAGGTTCACGGCGCCATACGTGCCGGGCGGCATCGTGGCAGTGACGTGCTTCCCAACGGTGAATGGGTTGGCGCCATTGCACGAGAACGACGGGAAGCTCGGCTGCCCAAGCAACAGTGGCGTCGTGAACGAGTTCGGACCGGAGTGTCGCGGCACGACGTCGGAGCCGGCGTTCAGCGTGTTCGCAAAGACGTCCCAGACGTCGCAGTCCTTCGTGATCCGCAGGGAATCGGCGTTGACCTGCGACCCGTCATCCATGACCACCTTGTGGTTCGCACAGACGTCCGCGACGAAATGGCTGTCGGCTGGGTTCGCATCGGTGCCGTTCGCGCCCACGTCACCGCCGCGGATCTCACCTCGGCCGGGAAGGTCACCACCCTTGAGGGAGAGCGTGTCGAAGGCGAACAGCACGTAGTCGTCGAGCGACCGGGCGACTGGTCGGGACACCGCCATACTCGCGAGTGCATGGGGACGGCTGAGCGAATCATGACTCACGAAATCGGCGGCGCCCCCGCCGATCGACAGCAGCCCCACCACGACTGCTGTGCCGAACATCGTTGATCTACGAGAAGAGCTGCCCGCAACCACATCGCACCTCCGTGCCGCTGCACCTACGTCTCGTTTCGGCAGGTTCAGTGCGGTTGCCCCATGGTCAATGGGACGTGACGCGGCGCCGAAGGTCCCAAACCCGGCGATGGACGCGCCCTCGGGGGGTCCCTGCGATGGTTGATACACGCGCCGATTCGGCGCGACGATCGCTCGTGATGCGACGTGCATTCGTCATCGCGCTCATCCTCCTGGTCGGCGCGGTCGGTACCGCTCCGAGCACCGGTGCGGCACCGACACAGACGAAAACGGTGACAGGCGAAGCCAACGGTGCGGGCGGCTTCGTCTTCCGGAGCGGTTGTCTGATCGTCGCGGCCACGAGCGGGACATACCGGGCCGCGCACCTCGGGCGCGGCACCTACACGCTGAACATTTGTGCCGTGACCGTGGATGGTGGCCTTCTGTACGCGGGTGTGTTCGATCTGCTCACCAAGCGCGGCGCGTCACTGCATGCCACGTTCGTGACCGACGGGACGAGTTCCGGCTACCCGGCAACGGTTCAGAGTGGTTCCGGCCGGTTCAGCGGCGCGACGGGCACGCTGGTCCTGGACGTCGAACAATTCAACCGTACGAACTGCGACCCGTTCACCGGTCTGTGTTTCAACTGGGACGAGCACATCACCATCAGCGGGACGATCACTCCTGCCCGTGGGGCGCCTCGCTAGCTGCCACGGTTTCCACGGTTGACGGTGGGCCGGGACGGCGCACGATGGCGCCGCCCGCGACGCAACGTCTACGCGTGCTCCACCGCGATGCGGTGTGGCGTCTCTTCGGGCTCGGGAGCGCACGGCACCCGAACCTCGAGGATGCCGTTCTTGTAGGAGGCATGTACGTAGCCTTCCTTGGCACCGCTCGGAAGCCGGATCGCACGGACGAAGCTCCCGATCAGTCGTCCTCGCGCACCTCCTCGATGCGCAACCTCCGCTCTCCTTCGCCGAACAGCCCAAACGTCGGCCAGTCCGGCCAATCCAGTCAGTCGCCTGAGTCGCGGAGCTCTTAGCGTTCACACCGCGGGACGGCTGACCGGCGTCATGTGGTCGACGAACCAGTCGCGTGCGAGCTCGGCGGCGATCTGCAACGTGCCGGGCTCCTCGAAGAGGTGCGACGCGCGCGGCACGACGCTCAAACGGGTCTCGCAGCGCATCTGATCCTGCGCTTCGCGGTTGAGCGCGAGCACCACGGTGTCGTCCCCGCCCACGATCAGCAGCGTCGGCGCGCGCGTACCGTCGCCGAGTCGTGGTGCAGCAAGATCGGGACGACCACCACGCGACACGACGGCGGCGACATCCACATCGGGCTCGGCAGCCGTCCACAGCGCCGCACCCGCGCCGGTGCTCGCACCGAAGTAGCCGATCGCCGCAGTGCGACCTTCCGGTTGCTCCCGCAACCAATTCGTGACGTCGCCCAGGCGACGCGCCAGCAACGCGATGTCGAACACGTTGGCGCGGTCGTGCTCCTCGCCCGGCGTCAGCAAGTCGAACAGCACTGTGCCGAGACCGGCCCTGTTCAGGACCGAGGCGACGAACCGATTACGCGGACTGTGGCGGCTGCTCCCGCTGCCGTGCGCAAACACGACAATCGCATGGGCATGGTCGGGAACCGTCAGATGCCCACTGACACGAGCCGCACCCGCGCGAACCTCGACCTCCTCGTCTCGACCGGGCGGGTCGTCCGCCCCCATCGCCGCGGTCAGGTTCGCCGGGGTCGGGACCTGCTCCATGAGACGCACCACCTCGTCGTCGGATGTCTGCGTGAAGTCGGCGTAGAACTCACCGATCGCGAAAAACCGTTCGGGGCTGTACAGCGCGATCACCTCGTCGGCGTCGTCTTGCAGCGCGGCGACCGTACTGGGCGGCGCGACGGGAGTGGCGACCACGATCCGCCGCGCACCCTGGGCCCGCGCGACCTTGCAGGCTGCTCGCACCGTCGACCCGGTCGCAATGCCGTCGTCGACGATCAGCGCGGTACGGCCGCCGAGCGATACACGCTCGCGGCGAGCCGCGGAAGCGGGCGGCCCGACGCGCAAGTTCTTGGCGCTCACGAGCCTCGGCCTCGTCGAACTCGGCCGGTCTCACACCGGTCATTCTCACGACCCGCTCGTTGACGATGCGTACATCGCCCTCGCCGATCGCACCCATCGCGAGCTCGGGTTGGAACGGCACACCGAGCTTGCGGACAACGATGATGTCGAGTGGAGCAACCAGCTCGACCGCGACCTGGAACGCGACCGGAACACCACCCCGAGGCAGTCCGAGCACCACAAGATCGTCACGCGGGAACGTCCTGAGCCGCTCCGCGAGCCGGTGACCCGCCTCAACGCGGTCAGCGAACAACATCACGCCTCCCTCCTCCGGTACTCATCTCGATCGTCGCGCGCGCTCCTTTGCGTCGGTAGAGACTGAAGCCTCGTCTCGTTCGGGATTTCCGCGGTCGCCTGTTGCGCTTTGTGCGCCGGGGCGTACGGGCGAGCAGTGGCGACGGGCCGCACGTTTGGAGGCCGAACGTCGGCCGGAGATGTGACCGTCGACCCTGCCGCGGGCCGCCCAGCGGCGCACGATCGGGGTCGTGGACGACAACGCAACAGGTCGCGGCGCGGGTGTGGCGGTGGCACCGGACGTCGAACCGACTGCTCGCGACGACCACGCACAACCACCGCGGCCGCGACGTCGGTGGTACCGGCGCCCACGCTGGATTGTGTTGATCGTCGCAGTGGCTGTGCTGTTCGGCGCCGGCATTCCGTTTGCCATCGCGTGGTCGAACCGCGGCGCCGAGGAGGTGTCGATCGACAAGGCCGTGCGCGACTTCCGCAGGAGTCACGGCGCGTCGAACGGTGGCTTTCTCCGGCCGGCAGCCGGCGTGTACACGTTCGTGGGTACCGGCACCGAACGGCTCTCACTGCTGAAGACGACACAGCACTGGGGTCCGCATATTCCGATCACGGTCACCGGCGATACCGAAGGATGCTGGACGTACCGCGTCGACTACAGCACCAACCACTGGCAATCGACACGCTACTGCCCGAACGGACGCGTGCTTCAGCAGACCAACGACTCGACATTTCAAAGCTTCGACTTCGTCACGTTCACCGTCAGCGACCGCAACGAATCCGACTGCACGCCACCAATCGATCGCGTCCGCGTCGACGCCATACCCGGTGCCCACTGGCGGGGATCGTGCACGGGACAGAGCACGAGCCGGGGGACGAAGTTCCGCGACGACAGGCACCGACACGTTCATCGCGGTCGAGAATCTCGCGATCGGGAACGACGTGGTTCCCAGCTATCACTACCGCATCGAGCGTACGCTGAGCGGCAGCCAGACCGGCTTCGAACGTTACGACACGTGGTATTCGGTCCTCGATGGCCTGCCGATGAAGACCGACCGGCGGGTGGAAGTTCACTCACCATCACCAATCGGCAGCGTCACATACACCGAGCACGGCAACTACATCCTCACATCGCTCACGCCGCAGACGTGACGTCACCGGCCGCCGCCAACCGAGAGGCACTCCGATGAAGGCAGTCGTGTTTCGCGACGACCGGCCTCGTCAAGCCGTGACGAAGCTCGCATCGTTCATCACGCCGAAGGCGTTCGTCGGACGGTTCGCGCCGGTGCAGCTCGAAAACGTGGCCGAGCCGGCACCGCCGGGCCCGGATTGGGTCGTGTGCGACACGGTGCTCAGCGGCTTGTGCGGGTCCGACACCAAGCAGATCTTCCTCGACGGTCGCGCGACAACCCCCTCACGGCCGTCATCTCGTTCCCGCACGTGCTTGGGCACGAGGCCGTCGCCCGCCGCCGTGACACAGGCGCGCCGCGTCGTGTTGAACCCCTGGCTGTCGTGCGCGCCGCGTGGTATCGACCCACCGTGTCCAGCCTGTGCTGACGGCCGATACCCGCAGTGCCGCAACTTCACGCGCGGGCTGCTGCCGCCGTCGCTGCACCTCGGCAACTGTGCCGGTGCGTGTGGCACACACGCCGACGCGTTCGCGGCCCACGAAGGCCAGTTGTTTACGATCCCCGACGACATCACCGACGACGCCGCGGTGCTCTCGGATCCCGCCAGCGTGTCGCTCCACGCGATCCTGCAATCTCCTCCGGATCCGCGCCGTCCCGCGCTCGTCTACGGCTGCGGCACGTTGGGACTGGCCGCGATCGCACTGTTGCGCGAGCTGTACCCCGACGTCGAGGTCTGGGCGGTCAGCCGGCCCGGCCGTGGTGCCGAGCTCGCGACCAGTTCGGTGCTGCGCACGTCCTCCCCGCCGCACCAGACGACCTCGTCGAGCGGGTCGCGTCGACTCGTGCACGGCGCGCGCGTCGGTGCCATGGAGCGGGAGCACCTGGCTGCAAGACGGCCCGGGTGTGGTCTACGACATGGTCGGCAGTACTGAAACCACGGAGACCGCGTTGCGGCTCGTGGACACCGCCGGCAGCATCGTCATCGTCGGGGTCGAGCCGCCCGGACGATTCGAGTGGACGCCGCTGTACTTCAAGGAGGTGCGCGTCATCGGCTCCAATGCGTTCGGCGTCGAGGACGTCGGCGGCGTTCGCAAGCACGCGTTCGAGCACTACTTCGACCTCGTGCGAGGCGGGCTCGACCTCACGTCGCTGATCACGCACCGGTTCCCCCTCACCCGCTGGCAAGATGCCGTGCTGACTGTGGCGCAGCAGTCGACGACCGGGTCGATCAAGGTGCTGCTGCAGCCATCGTGACATTCGTGACATCCGGCATTCCCAGGCGATCAGTGCCTTTGGACCCTGCGGAAGTGCACACCGGATGCCGAGCGATGATGTTGTGGACACCGTCGCCGGCGAGCGGCTCCTGGCGTGGCACGAGACCGAGGTCTGGGGCCGCGTCGCGTCCTACGGCGTCGGTGGTGGCGACGGACCGGCCGTGCTGTTCCTGCACGGCTGGGGGCTGTCGGGCCGCGCCTACCGCTCGGCGCTGAAGCGCCTCCTCGCCCGGGGCTTTCGAGTGTGGGCACCCGCGTTGCCGGGCTTCGACGGCAGCGCAGCACTCCCCCGCGGCCGCGAGGATCTCGAGCAGTACGCGGCATGGGTCGACGCGTTCTGCACCGCGGTGGGCATCACCGAGCCGCTGGTGCTGATGGGCCACTCCTTTGGCGGAGGAGTCGCGATCCAGACTGCGCACGACTTCCCCGCGCGGACGCGCCCTGGTGTTGATCAACTCGATCGGCGGTTCGGCCTGGCGCCGCGATGGGTCCGTCATCACGTCGATGGCAGAGCGGCCGCTCTGGGACTGGGGCCTGCACTTCCCGCGTGACGTGCTCCCGCTGCGGCAGCTTCGCCGCGTGCTCCCCGTGATCCTCGAGGCGGCGGTGCCGAACGCCATCCGCGACCCTCGCGCGTTCTGGCGCGCCGCGTCCGTGGCGCGCCACGCCGACCTCACCGACGAGCTGCAGGAGCTCAAGGCCCGCCGGCTCCCGGTCGTCGTCTTGTGGGGCGAGCGCGACACGCTCGTGACGCGCGCCTCGTTCGAGGCATTGCGCACCGCACTCGGAGATCCGTTGTCAGTGACCGTCGACGGCAGTCACTCCTGGATGCTGGCCGAACCCGAGGCGTTCGGCGAGATCATCACCAACGTGATCCCGGTCGCGCTGAGCGCTCGGGCGCACGCGCACCCACGCCACGAGGACGAGCTCGCGAGCTTGTCACCGGTGCGCCCGGACCGTGCGGCCTGAAACGCGCCTCGACGCGGCGCGTTCCTCGTAGGTCGTCCGCTCGGGCAACAGGAACTCGAACGGGCGCCGGCGCACGCGGCGCTGCCACCAGCGGTTCGCGTGTTCGAGACGGAACAGCAGCGGCCACAGCCTTCGGTCGTCGAGGTGTACCCGTGCCGCTTCGGCTCTGGTGATCGCAGGGGTGACGCGCGCGTTGACGCAGTCGAGCACGGGATCGAGCCAACCGTCGAGGTTCTCCTTGAGCAGGTTGGCCGAGAGGTCGAGGAGCGCCCCGCGCGCGGTGGTCCATCGGTGCATGAGCTTGGTCATCTCGCGCCGGACGACGGGCCGTACAACCGCGGGCAGTGCACCGAGGAACGGTGCGAGATCGAACGCAGGCCGTCCGTCGGCGCCCAGCAGGAACGGCGTCGTGAGGTCGATCTGCCACGGCTCACCGTCGAGCCACATCCAGTTGCTCAGCTGCGCATCGACACCGATCCGGTCGGTCGTGACGCGCGCTACTGCGTCGACAACGGCAGGGACCAGCGGATGACCTTCTGAGACGTCGGCGGCGCGCAGGATCTCGGTCCCGAGACAGGCACCCGACAACAACGGCTGCACGTGGAAGCCGACGACGCGGCCGTCGGGCCGCTGGACGTGACGCACCTCGGTGTCGACGACGCGTACGCCGCCGGCACGCAGCGCCGCGACATACCGCAGCACCACGTCTCGGTAGGCCTCGAACGATTCGCGGTTCGCGAATGGTGGCAGGCGCTTGCATACGGCCGCCGGTTCCGCGGGCGGCCAGCCGAGCACGATGCTGATCTCGCCGTGCCCGATGATCCGCAGCCGCGACGCGTCCCCGGTCGCCAGTGCGCGCCCGACGTCGTGCTCGAGCACATCGAGGTCGACGGTCGTCGTCATCATCGTCCCCCCGCGACGGCGGCGGCGGTGCCGAGGATGTCCAGCACGTCGTCGATCTCGGAAGGAGCAATGACGAGCGGCGGCATCAACAACAGCGTTTGTTGACGATTGTTCGCCCAGATCGCGAGCAGTCCGTGTTCGATCGCCGCAACGACGAGACGCGCACACACGTCCGGCGCCGGCGTGTCGACCGCGCGCATCAGCCCCAATCCACGGTGCCCCACCAGCACGTCGGGGTACTGCGCGCACAACTCGTCGAGCCCGGTCGCGAGCCGATCGCCCATCGCGCGTACGTGTTCGAGGAAACCGGGCTCGGTCATCTTCTCCGCCACCGCGGCCGCAACGAGCGCGCCGAGCTCGGACCCGCCGTAGCTCGACGGGTGGAACAGCGGGTCCTCGGCGAAGAACGGGTCGACCCGATCCCCGAAACAGCAAGCCGCGACCGGGTACACGCCGCCCGAGAGCCCCTTGCCGGTGACGAGAAGATCGGGCACCACGTCCCAGTGCTCGCACGCCCATACCGTCCCGGTGCGACCCAGGCCGGCCTGCACCTCGTCGAGGATCAACAGCGCCCCGCGCTCGTCACAGATCGCCCGCACGCGTGGCCAGTAGTCCGCGGGCGGCACGACGTATCCCGCGGTCGCGGGAATCGTCTCCATGCACACGGCGGCGGTCGTGTCAGTGATCGCGCGCTCCACCGCGTCGACGTCACCGACCGGCACCTTCGTGATGGCCGGCACGAGCGGCTCGAACCACTTCGTGTCCCGCGCCTCGTCCATCGCGAGGGCGAACCCCACGTGGCCGTGATAGCCGCCTTCCTCGGCGATGATCCCTGGCCGTCCGGTCACTGCCCGCGCCAGCTTGCACGCGACTTCGACGGCTTCGCCGCCGCCCGGCGTGAAGAACGTGTAGTGCAGGTCGCCGGGCAGGATCCGTGCGAGGGAAGCGGCCCCGCGCGCTCGGACGGCGGACGGCAGGAGCCAATCGCCGACATCGCCGACTTCCTCGAGCGCGCGGGTGAGCGCGTCGATCGCGAACTGCGGCCGGTGCCCGAAGTCGAAGACGCCGCCCGCGCTGCGACAGTCGATGTACGCGTTGCCATCGAGATCCCAGATGCGCACTCCTTCGCGCCGCCCCTGCACGATGCGCAAGCCGAGGTTGCGCAGCGCCTGAGTCTTCGCGGCCGACAAGAACTTGCTCGCGAGGTCGAGACCCGCTTCGTTGCTCGCGGGCAGGGTGTATGAGGTCACGCTCACGGCACCATCGCCTTTCGACTTGAGACGTTCTCGCCCGCGTACTTGAGCAGCTCCTGCATGCCGTCGTCGATGCCCGCGCACACGCGATGGATGTCGGGGCCGGCATCGTCATCGCCTGTAACGCCGAAGTACAACGTGCCGAGGTACGACCAGATCGCGATGCCGACGCGGATGTTCCCCGCGAGCGGGACGTACGGGTAGGCCGCGATCATCCGCCGGCCCGCGAGATACAGCGGGAACTGGGGGCCCGGAACGTTGGTCGCGACGGTCTCGACATTGCGCTGGCGATGCACGACAAGGCGCGCGGTGAGTGCGTGTACCAACGCCGGCGCGAAGTCGACCAACGTGATGACGGCCTCGCCGGCGCCGATCTCCCCGGACACCTTCAGCCGCTGCATCTGGCGGCTCACCGTGTCGAGCCGTTCGCGCGGATCCTCGATCGCTACCGGCAGCGACGCGAAGATCGACGAGACGCGGTTGTCGAACACACCACGCGCGTCCGCAGCCCGTACCGACACAGGAATCAACGTTCGGACTGCTCGGTCGGTGACATCTTCGCCCCAGCCGAGCAGCAGATCGCGGATCCCGCGAGTGACGAGCGCGAGCACGACGTCGTTCACCGTCCCGCCGAGCGCCGAGCGCACCGCCTTGACGTCGCTGAGCGCCACCCGGGTGTGATCCCAGCGACGGTGCGGTCCGATGGGCCCGGTCAGCCGCGAGGCGGGCGCGGGCGGCAACAATCCTCCGAGGGCGCTCAGGCCTCGTACGGCCTCGACCAACCGGCTCGCGACGTCGCTCGGCCGGGCGAGGAGCCCAGCCATCGACAGTGCACGAGCAACCGGCGCCATCGCGAGCGCGCCGAGCGAGTGCAGCGCGAGCTCCAGGGTGCCCGGCTCGGGCCGTGGTGACCACGGCGCCGGCACCGGGCGGTCCGGGTTCCCGTCCGGCGTGAGATCGAGCAGCACCGACATCAGGTCGGTGCCGGCAATGCCGTCGACCATGCAGTGGTGCACCTTGGTGAGCAACGCCCACGAGTCGTCGGCGAGGCCTTCGATCATCCAATTCTCCCAGAGCGGCTTGTGACGATCGAGCTGCTGCGACATCACCCGGCCGACCAACCGTCGTAGGTCTTCGTCGTCGCTCGACGGAGGAAGCGCGGTGTGTCGCAGGTGGTAGTCGAGCCGGAAATGGGGGTCGTCGACCCACACTGGTCGACCGATGTTGCCCGGCGCCGTACGCACCTTCTGGCGGTAGCGCGGCACAAACGGCAGTGCCCCTTCAATCGCGCTGCGCACGTCCTCGTAGCGAGGAGCGGGCCCTTCGAAAATCTCCAGCGATCCGATGTGCATGTGGTTCACCGCGTCCTCGATGGCCAAGAACGTGGCATCCAGCGGGTTCATCCGTTCCATGCCGGTCCTCCAAACGGGACGGCGACACGATTCGCGCCTCTGTCACCGAACGATGCCCTCTCGCGTCTCCCAAGAGCAGAGCCAGGCGCGCTCAGTGCGACGGGACGTTCGACTCTGCAACCCGAAGGCACTTCCCTCGTACGGTCGACGCTGGTCGTCAATCGACTGAGGGGGAAGCCGTGGCCTCGGAATCGGGAGCCCACCATGAACGTGTTCCGGCCGAGAGCGTGCTGCGGCGACCGGTGGATCGCCGGCTGTTCCTCCAATGGGCCGGCGGCGCAGGGGCCGCCCTCGCCTTCGGCGGGCTCGGCACGTTCGCCGCGGGATGCGGCGGGGGCAGCAGCAGCGGTAAGCCGTCACCGGCGACCTCCGGGTCGGGCGACTTTCGCGGCGTCGGTTCACGGCTCAAGGTCGGGGTGATTGTCCCGACGTCGGGCGTCGGACAGTTCCTCGGTGACATCGTGCAGCGCGCGCTCGGCGCCACCAAGCAGCACATCCGCGAGGCGAACCTCGTCAAAGGCGTCGAGGTCGACTACGTGATCGTGAACGCGCCCGCCGAGGAGTTCGCGCAGGCCACGTCGAAGGCGTACAACAAGCTTGTCGCCGATCCGGACGTGATGGGGATCCTGTGGTGCACCCCGTTCGGCATCGAGGAAGCGCGCTCGCAGATCGTGCGCGACCAGATGCCCGTGATGTCCGTATATGGCGATCCGTACGCCGAGGGCAAGCTGTATCCCGAAGGCGGCGGACCGCGCAACGTGTTCCAGATGCTGCTGCCCGACACGATGTCGCTCGACGCGCTGTGCCGGTACGCCCGCGACGACCGCGGCTACCAGCGGATCGCGATGATGTACGACACCCTTTCGGTCCCCCAGGCGCGCGACCAGTTCACGGCAGCCGCGAAGAAGCATGCGCTGACGGTCGTCGGCGTCGAGGAGTTCGGGTTGTTCTCGGCCGACTACGGCGCCCAGCTGCAGCGGCTGTCGAAGGCCGCGCCCGAATGCCTCATCGTATGGGGCCTTTCCGATAACACCGCCGGGATCGCCAAGGGCCTCGATGCCCTCGGTGCGGGCTACGTCGACACCCCGACCGCCAAGAGCGGCACGAAGTGGGCGCCGCAGCTGCTCGGCTACCCCGGCGGCACCGGTGAGAAGAAGTGGGCCGAGCTCGCGGGCAGCGCCGCCAAAACGGGCACGCTCACCGCGTGGTACCTCGGCGGACTCGTCGGTGGACCGCACTTCCCGATCCGCGACTGGCTGGTCGCGTACGACGGCAAGGGCGCGAGCGGCGGCGAGGAAGGCGCGCCGAACGCGTGGTGGGCGCTCCTCGAAGCGGTGCGGCGCGCGCAATCACGAGACCGTCGCAAGATCGTCGATGCCCTCGAGAAGATCCCGAAGATCGAATTCGCGGGTCTGCCGTTCTCGTTCACGACCGACCGCCACCTCGGCATGACCGAGGACGACGTCGTGCTGATCACCCTCGAGCGATACACGGGCCCGGCGAAGACCGACCCGCCGTACGCGCTCGGTCGCGAATGGAAGGAAACGTTCCCGCTGATCAAGAAGGACTACGTCGGACCTGCGCATCTCGTGCGACCGACGCTGGAAGCAAATATGCGCGCGCAGCCCGCGTACATGGAGCAGATCCTGCGCGAGGGGTGGGGTACGCAATGCACCAAGACGCCGCCCACCGCGACGGGCACGAGTTCGAACATGACCAACGCGTGCAAGATCCACTGAGATGGACGAGCTGATTCAGGCGCTCAAGTACGCGGTGACGATTGGCTCGGTCTACGCGCTCGTTGCCTTCGGATACTCCCTCATTTTCTCGACGACGCGGATCGTGAACTTCGCGCAGGGGACGCTCGTCGTCGTCGGTGGGTACCTCGCGTGGTGGTTCTACGCGCGGGTATTCGGCGGGAGCGTGCCGATTGTCGTCGTCACGCTGCTCGTCATCGTGTCGGCCGGCGCCGTCGGTCTCGTGTTCGATCTGGTTGCGATCGAACCGCTCGGCCGCTTCGATCCGGTCGCGAACGTGGGCTGGCTGGTGACGACATTCGCAGCCGCGATCGTCGCCCAAGAGCTCGTGCAGCACCTCGTGTCGTCGACCGGCCAAACCGTCCCCGACCTCGTGCACTCGCTGTTCGGGTGGCGGGGCTCGGTCGTGCACGACGTCGCGATCGGGCCGAGCGACATCGTGCTCGTCGGCGTGACGCTGGGTCTGCTCGTCGGCCTCGAGCTGTTCCATTCACGCACGCGTACCGGGCGCGCGTTCCATGCCGTCGCGCAGGATCCGCAGGCTGCATCGCTGATGGGCATCAACCCGAAAGCGATGGTGCGGATGAGCTTCATCCTGGCCGGCGCGTTGACCGGGCTGTCGGGGGTGCTGATGGCTCCGCTATACGGGGTGCGCTTCAACATCGGCTTGCAGCTCGGTGTCGCCGGGTTCGTCGCGGCCGTGATCGGCGGCCTCGGGTCGACTCGCGGCGCGATCGTGGGTGGTTACCTCGTGGCGCTCGTCGAAGGATTCGTGGGCGTGTTTTCGAGCCGCGCCGACACGTACCGGCCGATCGTCGTGTTCGCGGTGTTCGTCTGTGTGCTTGCGCTCCGTCCTGCGGGTCTCCTGGGCCGGCCCGCGATCGAGAAGGTGTGACGTGCCCACGTCGGTTAGGCGCGCACTCGATACCGGGCTCAGCGCGTTCCCCATCAGCGCGTTGACCGCGTTCCTGGTCTGGTTCGGACTCGCGCAGACGCACGCGACCAGTCGCTACTGGATTCAGCTCGGCATCGAGGCGATGTTCACGGCCGTCGCGGTCATCGGCATCAACGTGCTGCTCGGCTACACCGGCCTTCTCTCGCTCGGCCACTACGCGTTCTTTGTCTACGGCGGCTTCGTCGGCGCGATTTGGGCGGTGGACGGCTGGGGACTGAACCCGTGGTTCGGGTTCCCGGTCGCATTCGTCGCCGGGATGGGCCTCGGGGCGCTCCTCGCGCTGACGTGCTGTCACCTGCACGGCTTCTACCTCACGGTCGTGACACTCGCGTTCGGGCTGCTGGCGTCGTCGCTTGCAGTGGTGTTCAACCATGCGTTCGGCGGCCTGAGCGGCCGCTCGGTCACCACGCCGCTCGACACCAACTTCGCGTTCATTCCCGCCGACAGTCCCAACCGCCCGTACGTCGGCCTGTACTGGATCGGCGTCGTGCTGTTGATGTTGTGCTTGTTCGTCACCTGGAACCTGGTGCACAGCCGCTGGGGGCGGGCGTTGCAGGCGATCCGCGAAGCTGAGGTCGCAGCCGGCACATCCGGAGTGCCGACGTACAGGTACAAGGTCGGTGCGTTCGCGCTCTCGGCCGGCATCGTCTCGCTCGGCGGTGTGCTGGCTGCGCAGACTGCACTCCAAGTCACGATGCCCGACGGCAATGCGACCGTCGCGCAGTCGTTCCGGCTCGTGATCGACGCGGTCTTCGGTGGCTTGGGTACGCTCGCGGGGCCGGTCGTCGGCGCGTTCACGTTTACGCTCGGCCTCGGTGTCGACATCGGCGATCGCAGCGTGAGCGACCGGCTCGGCGAGTGGCAGACGCTCTTCCTCGCGCTCGTCGTGATCGGCGTGACGATCATCGCGCCGCGCGGCATCGTCGGCTCGGTGACACGTCGCGTCGCGCCACTCCGGGCCCGGCTCCGGCCACCGGTTCCGGAAGGCCCGCCGCGCTTGCCGCAGTGCCGGCGCGCGATCGCGCCCGACGCACACGTGCTGCAACTGCACAGCGTGACACGGACATTTGGCGGGATCGCAGCGCTGGAGGACGTCGATCTCGTTGTCCGAACGGGCTCGGTGCACGCGCTCATCGGCCCCAACGGATCCGGCAAGACGACGCTGGTGAATGTCGTCACCGGCGTGTACCACCCCGAAACCGGACGCGTGCTGCTCGCCGGCGACGATGTCACCGGCGCCGGTCCGCACGAGTGCTGCCGGCGGGCCGGCATCGCGCGGACGTTCCAAAGTTGCCAGATCTGGCGACGCATGACAGTGCTCGAGAACGTGATGGTGGGCGCGCATACTCGCACCCGCGGCGGCCTGCTCGTCTCCTGCTTCGTCCCCGTCTGGTTCCGGCCCTGGGAGCGGCGGGCGCGCGAGCAGGCGCTCGGGATCCTGCGGTTCGTCGGGCTCGGCGCGCGCGCCCACGACGATGCCGGTTCGCTGCCGTTCACCGACCAGCGCCGGCTCGAGATCGCTCGTGCCCTCGCCGCCGATCCGGATCTCCTCGTGCTGGACGAGCCCGCCGCGGGCATGCACCCGACCGAGGCCCTGGACCTCGTGCAGTTGCTCCGCAAGGTGCGCGAGACCGGTGTCACGATCCTGCTCGTCGAGCACCACATGGAGGTTGTGAGTGAGCTCGCCGACGTCGTGACCGTACTGAACTTCGGCCGCATCATCGCCGAAGGAACGCCGGCCGAGGTCGCGCACGACGCGCATGTCATCGCTGCGTATCTCGGCGAACATTCCCGCGAGACGCCCGTGCGAACATCGGTGCCGCGGGTCCCCGAGGGGGCTGCGCCACTGCTTGTGGTACGTGATCTCCACGTGCGGTATGGCGCCGCAACCGCGCTACAGGACGTGAGTCTCGACGTGTACGAAGGCGAAGTCGTCGCGCTCGTCGGTGCGAACGGCGCCGGCAAGACGACGACGCTCAAGACGATCTCCGGCGTGAGCGAGCTGCTGAAGTCGACGCGCGGCACGATCCTGCTCGACGGCCGCCGCATCGATTCCCTGCCCGCGCACCAGATCGCGCGGCTCGGCATCGCCCATGTCCCCGAGGGGCGGCGACTGTTCGGCGAATCGACCGTCGAGGAGAACTTGGCGCTCGGTGCGTATCGGCGCCGGGACCCCGACATTCGCCGCGACATCGACGCGGTATACGACCGCTTCCCGATTCTCGGCCGGCGGCGGGGTCAGCCGGCGGGTCTGCTCTCGGGCGGTGAACAGCAGATGCTTGCGATCGGGCGCGCGCTCGTCTCCCGGCCCCGGTTCTTGCTGCTCGACGAGCCGTCGCTCGGCCTCAGCCCGATCCTCGTGGACGAGGTGTTCGCCGTACTGCGGACGCTCGCCGCCGAGCAGGTGACGATCCTGTTGGTCGAACAGCTCGCGACCCGCGCGCTCGACCTCGCCGATCGGGTCTACGTGCTCGAGACCGGAACGGTCGTCCGCCACGGCAATGCCGACGATCTGGCCGGCGACCCCGAGCTGCAGGCCGCCTACCTCGGCGGCTGAGTGGGACTTGCCGTCGAACAACGCGCGGAGGTGTCGGGGTGCGTAACGATGAGCGGATGAACGACGTCGAGGCCGCACCCGCCGCCGAGCATCTCGACGAACGCACCGCGGCACTCCACCGGCTTGTCGGGCTCGACCCGCCCGGCTACCGGCGCGACGACATCGCGCACCTGGCCGGCATCGAGCACGAGCGGTCGGTGAAGTGGTGGCGCGCGATGGGCTTTCCGGAGGTGCCCGAAGACGCGGAAGCGTTCACCGAAGCCGACATCGAGATGGTCCGGCGCCTCGCCGCGCTCTCGGGCGCGGGGCTGGTCAATAACGAAAGCATCCTTCGGCTCGCGAGACTTCTCGGCGCGTCGTTCTCGCGGATCGCCGAGGCGCAAGTTGCCGTCGTCGAAGAGCTCGCGGCGGCGCTGCCCGGTGCCGTACCCAGTGCTACGCCTCGGGAGCGGCGCGAGGCGTTGTTAGCGACCTTGAACGAATCCGTGCTCGATCTGCTCGAGGACTCGCTCGTCTACGTGTGGCGTCGTCATCTGCTGGCTGCCCTCGGCCGCCGGCTCGAAGCCGACGCGTCCGATGGCGAGTGCGCGGTCGGGTTCGCCGACCTCAGCGGCTTCACCAAGCTCAGCCAGCGCGTCTCGGTCGAGCGCCTGGCCGAGCTCGTCGACGAATTCGAGAGCACCGCGTTCGACGCCGTTGCCGCGCACGGCGGCCGTGCGGTGAAACTCATCGGCGACGAGGTCATGTTCGTCGCGGACTCACTGCCGGTCGCCGTCGACATCGGCCTCGACATCGCGGAACAGCTTCGCGCGATCGACGACATGCCCAAGATTCACTGCGGTGTTGCGTACGGCCCGACGATCTCGGTCGGTGGGGATGTGTTCGGTCCGACCGCCAACCTGGCCGCGCGCCTGACCACGATCGCGCGCGCCGGCACGCTCGTCATTCCGCGTGCGATGGCGGCACAGCTCCGCGGACGCGACGACGTCGAGATCGTCGGAGTGCGGCGCACGTTCGATCTCAGGGGAATCGGCGAAACTCGGGTCGTCGTTGTCCGCCGCGCGGTCACCCTCGCGTCAGAACGACCTTGAGCGCGCCTGTTTCCCCTGCCCACCGCGAACACGTCGTACGCCTCCATGAACTGGTCGAGCGTGAAATGATGCGTCACGAAGCGGGTTGCGTCGAGTTGGTGACCCGCCAGCAGCCGCAAGAACGTCGGTGTCGAGTACGTGTCGACGAGGCCCGTCGTGATCGTGACGTCCTTGATCCACAGCTCCTCGAGGTGCAGTGTCGCCGGCTTGCCGTGTACACCGATGTTCGCGATGTGGCCGGCCGGGCGCGCCAGGCTCACGGTGAGCTCGAAGGCTTCGGGGGTGCCGACTGCTTCGATGGAGACGTCGGCGCCGAGCCCACCGGTGAGCTCGTGCACGATCGCACGCGCGTCCTCCCGTTGCGGGTTGACCACTGACGTCGGCGCCGAAGCGCTTGGCCGCTTCGAGCCGGTTGTCGGCGAGGTCGATGGCCACGATGTGGCTCGGGCTGTACAGACGCGCACCGAGGATCGCCGACAGGCCGATCGGTCCCGCGCCCACGATCGCGACGACGTCGCCGGGCGCGACGTGCCCGCTGAGCACGCCGACTTCGTAGCTCGTCGGCAAGATGTCGGCGACCATCAGCACCGCTTCATCGCTCACGCCCGCAGGCACGATGATACGTCGACGTGTCGGCAAACGGCACACGTACGTACTCGGCTTGGGTGCCGTCGATGAGGTGCCCGAGGATCCAGCCGCCGCCGCCGAGGCATTGACCGTACCGACCCTCGCGGCAGAACCGGCACCTCCCGCACGCCGTGATGCAGGAGACCAGCACCCGATCGCCCGGCTTCACGTTCTTGACGCCGGCGCCCACCTGCTCGACGGTGCCGACGGCCTCGTGGCCGAGGATGCGTCCGTCGGTGACCTCGGGCACGTCACCTTTGAGGATGTGCAAATCGGTGCCGCAGATCGTGACCGCGTCGACGCGCACGATCGCATCCGTGTCGTCGACGATCGTTGGCTTGGGGACTTCTTCCCATGCCTTGGTGTTGGGTCCGTGGTAGACGAGAGCTTTCATCGGCTGGTCCTCCTCGTTGGGTGATGCGGCCCTCAGCAGACTCCAACGGGCGCCGAGCCGACAGAGACGAAGGTCCCTCGATCAGCGGGGAAAGACCGCCGACCGGATCGCCGCTACCGCGCCGTCGAGCTCTTCGATCGCCTGCCACACCCGCTCTTGCAGCGACTCGGGCAGCTCGCTCTGGAGCACCGTATGCAGCGTGAGCGAGGCACCCGAAACGCGGCGTCACGACCGTGTCCCGCATCGCCGCCGCCATGCGATCGCGTTCTTCCAACACGCGCAGTGCGCGAAGCGCGTCCTGACTGCGGGCGTCAGCCGAGCGCGAGGGCCGCCTGGGCGGCGAACGTGTTGATCAGCATGACGTCGCCCACACGGAACATCGGCCGGCCGCGCCGTTTGGCGACGATCAAGCTGCCGAGCGTGTCCCCGCGGGCGTGGAGCGGCACGAACAGCGCGGGCCCGATGTCCGCCGGCCATGTGGGCGGGCGGTGCAGCTTGAGATCCGTGCTGGCGTCGGCCAGCAGCGCCGGTTCGCGCTCGCGCATCACCGAACCCGACAGCGACGCGTCGGCGCGAACGGTGCTGCCCTCGAGCGCTTCCGCGCCGTATCCGTCGCACAGCCGGAACATCAGTATCTCGGCGTCCTCCGTCGGGAGCGCAAGGGCGGCGAGGTCCGCGTCGAGCAGGGTGCGCGCATGCGTGCTGACGGTGCGGAGCGTCTCGTCGATCTCACCGCCGCGGAGGAGCGCGGCCGAGATCGAATGCATCGCGGTGACGAACGCCCGCTCCTGCTCGACCTCGAGCTCAGCCCGGCGCCGTACCGACGCATCGCGCACTGCGGCGACCACAAGCTGCTCGTCGCCAGTGCCGAAGGTCGACAGCGAGACGTCGACGGGCACCTCGGTGCCGTCGTCGCGCAACAACACGATGTCGAGCCGATCCGACATTGCCCGCGTCGGGCCGCCGTCCGCGACGTAGGCGGATCGGAGTGCGACGTGCTGGGCCCGCACGCGGCCGGGAATCAGCTGCTCGATCGCGGCGTCGACGAGATTCGCACGCGAGTGCCCAGACAGCGCGCAGAAGATCTTGTTCACGGCGACGATCCGGCCCGAAGGCGTCGTCACCACGACGCCATCGGGAAGCGTGTCGATCAACTGCTCGAATGCGGTCGCTTCCGCCCCGCGGTTCTCGTCCAGCACTACTCGTCATGTTCGCGCGCCTCGCAGGTCGGCGGTACTCCTACTCGTACCGCAGGGCCTCGGCGGGGTAGACGCGAGAGGCCCGCCGGGCGGGCAGGTATGTCGTCGCGAGCGCAACCAGCATCACGACCACGAACACGATCGCCAGGTTGAGCCACGGTACCGTGAGATGCACACCCGGCCACGTTGCCTGCCGGCGGGCGTCGTCCACGACGTTGTAGGCCTGGGCGAGCCCAAGGGTAGTTCCCACCACGATCGACGTGAGGGCGAGGAACCCGGACTCGAGCAGGAACCCGAGACGTACCGTCGATGCCTGGAAGCCGATCGCGCGCAGCACACCGATCTGCTGGCGCCGCTCGACAACCGACCGGGCCGCGATCACGCCGAGCGCGGCGACCCCGACGACGAGCCCGAGCCCCATGAAACCCTCGATCGAGCCGGAGGAACACCATCGAGCCGGCGACGGCGTCGTGCACGAGCTTCGCGAACGCATCGGCCTGCGTGCCGTTCGCAAGGAACGCCGACTCGAGCTGAGTCGCGAAACGCTTGGCATCCGTACCAGGTGCCAGCGCGAACAGATGGGTCGTCGGGCGGGCACGATCACCGTACGACGCAAGCGCTCGCTGCGACGTCGAGATCCCGGCCATCTCGAACGGCATCGTGTCGCGCAGCACACCGATCACCGTGAAGCGGGTCACAAGACCGGTTTCGGGGTCACGGACCTCGACGGGTACCGGATCGAACGTCGGATCTTCGGCGTAGAACCCCGAGAGCGTCATGTCGGTCAATGCCCCGAAGCTCCAGTTCCGCCGGTGCGGCACGATCCACGGGTCGACGACCGCGAGGGTGCCGCCCTTGCCGATCGCGCTCCACACCTGGGCGTCGGTCGTGTAGCCGCGGGCCCGACTTCCCAATGCGTACGTGGTTGTTTTCGAGGAAGCCCTGGTCGAATCCGTGCACCGGATAGTCGACAAACTTGTTCGTGCCCGCCTGACGCGCCTTCACCGGGATCGTCGAGATGCTCGCGACGGCGCGCACCGCGTGCGCGTCGATGTTCTTGCTCGCGCGCAGTGCCGCCGACATGTCGGTGATCGGGCTTGCAGGCGACGTCATCGCACGCACGTCGAAGCCACCACCGAAGGTTTCCGCATTGTTCGACGCCGCGATGAACGAGCTGGGTGTCGTGATCCCGACGACGAGCGTGAACACGACCAACGTGAACATTGCGAGCGTCATGCCGGTCCGCAGCCGGTTCCGCAGCGGGTAGGCCATGGAGATCTTCAGTACGGCGGACAGTGACCGGACGCGGCCCAGCACGGCCATGGTCGCGCCCGATCAAGGCGTCGGCGTTGTAGATCACCGTCCACACCGCCCCGAGCACGATGAGCAAGCCGCCGACGACCCAGATCGAGAAGTCCATCTGCGCACCGGGAACGAGCGTCTCGACGACGCGGAACGGCAGCAGCCACACCACCACGATCGCGAGGCCGCCGACGGTGTACGCCACGCGATCGGGCACACGGAGCGCACGCAGCACGGGCACGGTCCCGATCGCCACAGCGACAGGCCGAGCAGGAACGGCATCGTCTGCGCTGCCGCACGACCGTTCACCACGAGCAATGTGCCGAGCGTCAGCGGGATCGCGGCCCGGAGCCAGTCCGCGCCGGCGAGTGCGACGGGGCGGATCGGGAAGATTCCGCACCGCCGTCACGATGTTGAGGACACTCACGCGCCACGCGGAGAACGCGACGACCAAGAACGTCAACAGCACGCCCATCGTGTACGCGATCAGCACGCTTTGCCATCTGACGGTGAAGTCGACGCTGATCGATTCGGTGGCGAACGCCTGTCCGATGCCGGCGACCATGGCCGAGCGACACGCCGACCCCGAGCAGCGCACCCACCGCGGCGGCGATCAGATCGTATGCCGCGCCCTCGAACAAGAATGTCTGCACGAGGTGTCCGCGTTGCGTGCCGATCGCCCGGGCGACGCCCATCTCGGTACGCCGTTCGGCGGCGAGCATCACGAAGATCAAGAAGATCAACAGGATGCCGGCGGCGATCGAGAAGCTGCCGAAAGTGCTGAACATCGTCATGAACTGCGCTGCCCGGACTTGTCCGCGGCCTTCAGGCCGTCCTCCTTCAGCGCGCTGCGCTTCGAGGCCGAGCGGATCGAGCGTGCGGCGCGAGCGTGCGGACTACTGCGTCGGTGTGCGCGACACCGTCCGACTCGCCGCCCCGGTTCGAGACGAGGATCGCGTCGATCTTGCCGACGGCACCGATTGCTCGCTGCACGTGCGCCAGCGGCAGCAACATCGCGGACGTGGCGGTACCGGCGCCCCGGTAGCGTGACGATGTCGGCGATGCGAAGCGGAAACACCTGTCCACCGACGAGCACCGCGATGGTGTCGCCCTGTCGCGCGCCGAGATGCATCCGCCGCATCGCGGTTGAAGAACACCGAGCCCGGCGGAGCGTCGCCGAGCTGCACCGGATCGGCCGTTGCTGCCGGTGATCGTGCCGAAGCCTGCGAGCCGAGCCGGGTCGGGCGCGAAGAGCTTGATCCGCGGCTCGGTCTGGCGCGACGTCTGGTCCTGCACGGCGACCGTGCGGACGATTGCCGGCATCACACCGTCGACAAGACCGCTGTCGTGCGCCGCTCGGTCGACTGTCGGCGACCACCCGCTCGTCGAAGAGCTGCACACCGGCCGTGCCCGGTGGTCGGGGCCGCTCGCCGACATCCGGCGTCGTGCCCTTCACCGTGATCCACTCGTCACTGTTGCCGAGCGTCGACAGCACACCCGATCGCACCGTGCGGCCCATCGTGTCGCCGGTGCCGAGCGCGGCGGCGATGATCGCGGTCGCGAGCATCAGCCCGACGACGATCAACGCGCTCCGTCCGGCCCGGCGGCCGATGTTTCGCACCCCGAGACGGAAGAACACGAGGTTGCGGACGGCAAGCGCCGCGATCAGTGCAATACCGAGCCCGACGAGGACCGACAAGGTGACGGCGAGCGCATCGATCGGGATCCCGAAAACCGATCGCATGACTTCACCTCACCTCGAGTGCGACAGGCCGATCGACGTACACGACCTCGTAGCGCTCACGTCCGGGAGGGGAACGGAACAACGTGGCGAAGCGGCCGAGCGCCTCCGCGTAGAACGGCTGCTCGCTCGCTTCGATCGCGGCTTGCGCTTCTGTGTCCCACAGCGACAGCAGCGCGCCCTTCCCTTCGGGCGTCGTGAGCACGAAGACGCCGCGGTAGCCGGATTGCTCCTCGAGCCGCGGCGCGATCTCGTCCTCGAATTGCGCGAGCGCGGCGTCCATGCTGGTGCGGACCGTGTCGATCTCAAGCAGCGTCAGTCGCGCGTACATGTCGTGCCTCCATCAATTGTTCCTCGACGACGCTGCCGTCGAGCATGCGAACGATCCGATCCATGCGGCGCCCGACTGCGATGTCGTGCGTGACGACGACGAACGTCAACCCTCGGTCTTCGTTGAGCCGGCGCATCAGCGCGACGGTCTCGTCGGCGCCTTCGCTGTCGAGGTCGCCGGTCGGTTCGTCGGCCCACACGATCGCGGGGTCGTTTACGAGCGCACGGGCGATCGTCACCCGCTGGCGCTGACCGCCCGAGAGCTCGTCGGGCACGTGGCGCGCTCGATCCTCGAGACCGACGAGCGCGAGCGCTTCCATCGCGCGCTGACGAGCTTCTCGCATCCGAACCCGCGCCACGAGCAGCGGGAGCTCGACGTTCTCGACCGCCGATCAGCACGGGCATCAGGTTGTAGAACTGGAAGACGAATCCCATGCGGCGGGCGCGGTAGTCGGTGCGTTCGTGATCCGACATCGACGCCAGCGACCGGCCTTCGATCTGCACGTCGCCGCCGTCGATCGCATCCAATCCCGAGAGGCAGTTCAGCAACGTCGTCTTCCCGCAGCCGCTCGGGCCCATGATCGCCACCATCTCGCCACGGGTGACTCGCAAATCGACGCCTTGCAGGGCGTCGACCCGCACCGAACCGGTGTCGTAGATCTTCTTGCACACCATCCGCTTCGACGATCGGGTCTTGGTTCACGTGGATGCCTCCCGTGTCGGCGTTCACGTCCAGCGTGCGCCCACGGGGCCGGCGGGACCCAGAGACGAAAGGCCTCGGCTGCACCGGCGAAAGACATCGTTCCGCGACGAATTCGCCGCCGACTACGCTCGTTTCCACCTGTGGAACACGTCGCCGGACACCGCGGGGAGCTCACCGATCAGCTGCTGATCAGCGTCATCGACGCGGCGCCCGACGGCATGGTCGTCGTCGACGACGAGGGCACGATCGAGTTCGCGAACCCGATGGCGGCGCAGCTCTTCGGCTACCCCCTCGAGGAGCTCGTCGGCCAGCCGGTCGAGGTTCTCCTCCCGGAATCGCTGCGCCTCGGGCACGTCGCCCATCGTGAGGGATACACGAGCCATCCGCGGACGCGTGCGATGGGATCCGGCCTCGACCTGCGGGGCCGCCGTCGTTCAGGAGAGGAGTTCCCGGTCGAGATCGCGCTGAGTCCCGTGCGCGTCGGGCGGGCGGACCTATGTCATCGCGATCGTCCGCGACGTCACCGAACGCCGCGCCGCGGGCGACGAGCTCGATGCGCGCGCACGAGCAACTTGCGCTCGTCGACGACCGGGAGCGGATCGCCCGGGACTTGCACGACACCGTGATCCAGCGGCTGTTCGCGGTCGGCCTCTCCTTACAGGGGGCACTCGGCGGAATCTCCGAGCCCAAGACCATCGATCGTCTCGAAACCGCGATCGACGAGATCGACGGCACCATCCGTGATATCCGAACATCAATCTTCAGTCTCCATGCCCGCCGTATGCCGACCGCGGGCGTGCGCGATGACATCCTCGCGACGGCTCGCGAGGCCGGCCGCGCATTGGGATTCGAGCCGCACGTGGTCTTCAACGGACCCATCGACTCGGCGACGCCGGAGGCGGTACGCGGGCACCTCGTGCCGACACTCCGTGAAGCGCTGTCGAACGTCGTGAAGCATTCCTCGGCAACTCATGTTTCCGTCGACGTCAGCGTCACCGCCGACGAGGTGCTCCTCGAGGTGGTCGATGACGGCGTTGGAGTTCCCGCGGATGGCACGCACGGCGGCCGCGGTCTGGGGAACATGACCGAGCGAGCACTCGCCCTCGGCGGGCAGTGCGAGATACGCCGGCGCGACAGCGGTGGAACCGTCTTCGCATGGCACGTGCCGCTGAAGTTGGTCATTTAGCCACTGCGCGAGCTTCGCGTGCGGGACGCGCGCCGAACGAGGTCGGGGTGCGGCAAGACGCACAAGGCTGAGCAGTAACACGACGGTGAGCGTGGCGGTGCATGCAAGCACGAATACTGGCTGGCGCGTGTCCGTCCCGGTAGTCAATGCGTGAATCGTCGCCGTCAAGAACAAGACGTAGCTGGAGAGGTGCACGGCGTGCCACACCCGCCGCGGGAGGTGCTTCATCAGCAGCGATGTCACCTCGACCGCGAGGAGCACCCACAGCGAAATCACGCCCCATGCCACTGCCACGGGTCGCCATCGCGACACGAACGGCACGAGTACGTCGGCCGCACCGAAATGCACATAGGAGTCGGCGACGAGCGTCCCGACGTGCACGCCCGTGAACACCACCGCGGTGCCGCCGAGAAATCGGTGCAGGTCGGTGAGCCACTTCGGGCTCGGTCGCCGGTCGAACACCCGCGTCGACAGCAGCAGACCCCACACCACGGCCGCCGCGAGCAGCGCCCATGCGACGATCCCGCTCGAACGTGCGAGATACCACCACGCATGGTTGTGTGACGCTGTCATGCTGCAACGTCCGCAAGACGCGGGTCGAGCACGAGATTGCCGTCGTCGTCGACGGTCGCGACGAGCGCCTGCAGCGAGGTTCCGGCGCTTGGATCGAGACCGCCGACGAGCACGGCCTTGGTGACGACCTCGGCCCACCAGCCGTCGTTCGCCACCGCGGTCACCGTTGCGTGCCGTGTCATTGCAGGCCGGCCGACCGCGGGGTCGATGAGGTGGTGCGCGGGGCCGTCGGCCGTCAACCACCGTCGATGCACGCGGCTGCTGGTCGCGACCGCGCCGTCGGCGATGCCGAATCGAAAGAGCTGGACGCCCGCGGCGGCGGGGTCGTCGACGGCGATGCTCCATACGTCACCAGCGGGTGCTTCGCCGCGCACGCGCAGGTCGCCACCGACATTGACGAGCGCTCCGGCCGCGCCCGCGTCGAGCAACTCGGCAGTCACGAGGTCAGCGGCGAGACCCTTGCCGATGCCGCCGGGGTCGAGCTCCACGCCCGCGGGGAGTGTGATCGTCCCGAGTCGCGGATCGCATTCGATCCCGGCACAGCCGGGCGCAGGTGCATCGCAATGTGGAGCTCGACGCACCATCGCATGCGCGGCCACGTCCGCGAAGTCGCGGTCGTAGCCGGTAGCGCGCAACGCGGGCAGCACGGTCGGGTCGAACAACCGGTTGGTCCGTTCCCAGCCCTCGATCGCACGCGAGACGAGCTCGATCGTGTCGCCGGAGACGAGCACATGCTCGCCGGGCATCGTGTTGAGGCGGCTCAGCTCACTGTTGGGCAGGAACCGACTCCATCGCCGCTCGAGCTGATCCACGCGAGCGACGGCGTCGTCGAGCAGTGTCGCAGCACCGCCGACGACAACGACCTGCGCGTCGGTGCCCATCGCGCGAAAGCGACGTTCAACTGGCATGGCTGGTCGTGACCGGAGGCGCCGGAGCCGGAGCCGGAGCCGGCGTCACGACCGGAGCCGGTGCCGGCGCGACGACGGCGGGAATCGTTGGTGACGGCGCGGGGAAATCGTGTGTGCGACAGGACGGCTCGCGACGGGCGCGGTCGTTCCAAGCGTGGGCAACGGCGCGGCAGCCGCTTTCCGACGCGGCGCAAGCGTGATGCGCGCCCTCGCGGGCCGGACAGCCGCGGCCGCCACTCGTGCGCTGTTCGCAGCCGAGGCCATCATGCCACTGAGCCCGAGCGTCGCCGAGACCGCGAGGCCGCCGGCGAGCACACGCGCACCGGCGGCCGCGTGTCCGCGCTTGCGTCGTCGCGGTGGTTGCTTGACGTCAGTCATCGCGCTCCGCGACGTCGTCGCTCTTCTCCTTCGCATGTGCGTCATCGTCTTCCTTCACGTGCGCCGGGCTTGCCGTACTGTGCGCGACCGGAGGAACGATTGGGTTCTGGACGACGGCTGGAGGCGCGACGTTCGGTGCGCTTTGCGCCCAAGGTGTCGTGGTCGGGGCAGCGATGCGTGTCTCGATCGGATCGCGCTCGGGCTGGGTTGGCGGAGGTCCGGCGGCCGGCGGCGCCGCGGATCTTGCCTTGGTCACAGGCATGAGGCGCTGATCGATCGGCTGGAACGACCCGACGTGATCGGCGCGCTCGGGTACCGAAGATGCCATTGGCAACAGCGAACGCAGTGCTCGTTGCGAACAGCGCCGCCGAAACCGTGATTGCGGCGCCCACCGTCCGGCTGCGCACTCGAGATTTCTGCGTCATGTCGAGACCGTACGCAGCGGCAGGTTCTGCTCAGGTACGCGCTCGGTTAGGGCATGGCAAAAGCATCCGCGCCGGTGGCAACGTCTCCGGAAGCCGGGGCCTCGGGCAGCACCGCAACCGCGTCAATCCCCCCTGACGAGGCCGCGTCCAGACGGGCCGAACCACCCGACGCCTCGGCGAGGCGGCGCACGATCGCAAGTCCCAGACCCGAGCCGGCCTCAGATGCCTCGGGGCCGCGCCAGAAGCGATCGAACGCGCGCCGGCGCGCGTCCGCGTCCAAGCCTGGTCCTTCGTCAACGACGTGCAGCTCGATCCCGGACACCGAACGCACGATGCGCACGATGACGGTTTCGCCGGAACGGGAGACGTCGAGTGCATTGTCAAGGAGGTTGTCGACGAGTTGTTCGACGGCGCCCGGTATCGCGAGTGCCCGGGCGCGACCCGGAGTCTCCACAGCAAGTGCGACGCCGCGCGCCGACACGAGCTCGCGCCAGGCGTCCGCGCGGTTTCTGACCACCTCCGCGACGTCGACCGGCACGGGCGCCGACGTCTCCGAATCGCCGCGCTCGAGTGTGAGGAGACCGTCGACGAGCCGGCCCAAACGGTTCACCTCTGCAATTGCGGCGTCGATGGCGGGCCGCTCCGCGTCGGACGCCGTCGTCTCGAGGTTCTCCAACCGCAAGCGCAGCGCGGTCAGCGGCGTGCGGAGCTGATGCGAAGCATCGGCGACGAATCGCTTCTCGGCATCGAGCACACTCGTGACGCGCGTCGCCATCCGGTTGAACGTCGCAGCGAGATGCCGAAGCTCCTGCGGGCCGTATGCCTCGTCGGCGCGCATCTCGAGCTCTCCGCTCGCGAGGCGGTCGGTTGCCTCCTCGAGGCGTCGCACAGGACGTGTGATGCTGCGCGCCACCAGGAACGCGGCGATGGTGACGGCGACGAGCACGGCGAGACCCAGTAACGTCATCTGCGCCCAGACGCGCCGCACCCTCGCGTCGAGCGTCGCGGTCGGGTACGTGATGCGCACCGCCCCATTCACGCGACCGTCGTCGTTTGTCGGCACCGCGACGTAGAGAAGGTGTGTACCGACGGTATTCGAGTACCGGCTCCCGTCGACCCGGTTGCCACCGAGAGCTTGCTGAATCTCCGGCCGCGAGGAGAAGTCAATCGGGGGACCCTCCGGGGCGTCGGTGTCGAAGATGCTGCTGCCCGCGGTGTCGACGACGATCACGCGACCCCCCGTGCGTGTCGCGTACGCGAGGATCTGTGCCGCGGGGAGCGCGCTGTTGCTCTGCCGCGGCGCCTGTACCGTCGCGGCGATCGTGTCGGCATCGCGTTCGATCTCGAAGAGCAAGCGATCACGCTCACGATGCGCGAACGTCAATCCCAGCGGAATACCGAAAAGGGCAAGGCCGAAGAGCGTGATCGTCAGGTAGGTGACGAGCAATCGGCGTGTCATCGCGGCATCGAATCGGTATCCGACGCCTCGGACCGTCGTGATCCAATCGGGATGGCCGAGTTTCTTGCGAAGCGACGCGATGTGCACGTCAAGCGTCTTCGTCGGCCCCCACCAATGCTCGTCCCACACCTCCTCGATGAGTCGCTGCCGGCGCACGACCGCGCCGGCGTCCTCGGCGAGCTTGGCCAAGAGATCGAACTCCTTGGGCGTGAGCGTGACCTCGGTCCCGGATACCGACACGCGTCGGGAGCGTCGATCCAGCGTCAGCGGCCCGATCTCTTGGGGTTGGTCTGCCGTGCCGGCCTCCATCCGCGCCAACGAGCGGCGCAGCACCGCGTGCATGCGTGCGACGAGCTCGCGGAAACCGAACGGCTTCACGACGTAGTCGTCGGCGCCGAGCTCGAGCAGCAACACCCGTTCGAGCTCCGCGCCCCGCGCGGTCAGCACAATGATCGGCGTGTCACCGCGGGCTCGCAACGTCCGGCAGACATCCACACCGTCGATGTCGGGGAGACCGAGATCGAGCAACACGAGATCGATCTCCTCGGTGCTGCGCAACGCCTCGCCGCCGGTGCGGGCAACAGTGACATCGAAGCCGGAGCGCTCGAGACCTTCGACGAGGGGCGCGACGATCGCAGCCTCGTCCTCGACGACGAGCAGGCGCGGCCGGCTCGAGACGCAGGTCGCAGTCTGCGACGCTCCATCAAGCTCGTCGGTGCCGTTCATCCCTACGCGACCTCCTCCATATCAACGCGCATCAACCCACAGCTCAGGGGTTGTTGAAGACAACATCGATACCACGCGTGTGGTGATCCACCTCGCGGAGTGCCGCCGACATCCGCACCGACGCCATGCTCTTCGTCGCTTCGTCAAGGTGCCCGGCACCGCTGATCTCCACGGCGAGCACACCGCGGCGGCGACGCACCGCAACGAGCGGCGCACATCGAATGCCTCTGCGATCGAGGACGACGCGTAGGGCACGCGACGCCGCCGCGGTGTGCTCACCGAGTGGGGCATGGGCTGCTCGCTCGCACGCGTCCACGACGTCGTGCGTGCGGTCCAAGACGACCGCATATCCGTCGTACGGGTTCAGGACCGCGGAACCGGCTACGACAACCGGGATGCGCTGGCGAAGCGCACACACCACACCGTCCTCTTGCGGCGCTGGCTGTGACCGCGGGCGCGAACGCACGTCGAGGGCGACATCAACGATCGCCGCTTCGAGCGGGCATTGCATTCCTCTGACAAGCGCATTGCACGGGAACGCAGCCGCGCCGGGTTCATGGCATCGAAGTACCGTGTGGCCGGCCGTCGTGAGCTCGTCACGCGTGGCGTCGGCACCGCCTCGCTCGCTTTCGAGCACGAGCACGTTCAGCTTTTCGGTCATCGGACCCTCCGGAGGTCAATCTCGAGATGCGTGCGTGATTCGCCGGCCGGTAATCGCTCCGCCCGCGATGCACATCCAGTGCACCTTCGGCCCCGACACCCATGGACTCAGCGGCAACTGTGCGAACTCGCGCAAGCGCACGGGATCCCGTTCCTCGTGGGCGCGGCCGACCACCAACACGCTCCAGCCGTCGTGATACAGCGCGTCCGCGCCGTCGATCTCGAACGCGACTCGACGACCATCGGCTGCGTGCAGCTTGGTGCCCGGGTCTGACCGGAAGACGATCTGGCGACCGCAGAGCGCATAGTTGACGGGAAATATCAGCGGCTGGCCGTCGACAGCAACCGCGAGCCGACCGAGATGGTGATCGCTCAGCAACGTGAGGCACTCGTCAAGCTCGATCGGGTCGAGGCGGGTATGAACTTCGACAACCATCATCCGCTCCCTTCCACGTGGAGTGCGACGCGGAGCGCGCCCAGCCACGACGTGCCGCCCCACAACGCGCCCGTGGCGCACGCGAGCGTGATCACCCCGAGGGGTGTGCCCGCATCCACGACCACCAGCGAGCGGCGGCCGGTCATGATCATGATCGTCGCCGCTTCCTCGGCCGTCGTTGTCGCAGGCACGAACTGCGGCGCCGCTCGCCGAATGTCAGCGAGCAGCGTCTCGCCCGTAGCTCCGATCGCGAGTGCGACGACCAGGTCGCGCTCGGTCACCTCGGTGAGCGGGTCGGAATCGACGACGAGCACGTCGCTCCCCGTCCCGGCGAGCAACGCCGCGACCTGGGCGAGTGACGCCTCAGGCGCGATCCGCAGGACGGGCCGCACATCAAGATCAGTGACAACCATGTGAGTGGTCTCCATGTCACGAGCGTCCTCTCTCGCCTGGCACGCAGTCAGGGCCGAACGTCACCACCTGTTAGGGCATGACGATGAACGTCGTCACCATGCCGAACATCCCGTTCTCACCCTCGGCGTGATTGAGGATGTGGCAATGGAACGCCCATACCCCGGGCTTGCCGTTCGCGCCCAGGAAATCGGCAGTCGCATGGACGAGCACCGTGTACCGCTCGCCGGGCGCGACCGAGATGGTGTCCGCTTCGTACGGCTGCGGCAGGGCGAACCCGTCCTTGCCGATCACGAGCTGGGGCAACCCGTGCAGGTGCATCGGGTGGATCTGCAGACCTTCGTTGAGATACGTGATCTCGACCCAGTCGCCGACCTTCGCAATCACGGGTGCGGTGGCGGGGAACGACTTGCCGTTCAGCGAGAGGCCGATCGCGCCCGTGTCGTTCAACACCATCGGCACCTGCTGGGTGACCGGACCAACGCCGGCGGGTAGCGGAGGATCACCGATCTGTATGACTCCGGCGAGGCCGTCGGGCACCTGGTGTTCGGCGTGGTGATGCGAGTGGTACATGCCGAACGCCGGCCCCTTGGCGACGAACTCATATGTGAACTTCGCGCCTGGCTTCACGGGCGCCTGGTTCACGTCCGGGACGCCGTCCATTGCGTTCGGCGTTTGGATGCCGTGGAAGTGAATCGCGGTTGACTGTGGCAGCTGATTGTCGAGGACGATGCGTACCTTGTCACCGACGCCGACCTTGATCCACGGACCGGGAACTTGACCGTTGTAGGCCCATGCCTGCACCGTCTTGCCGGGTGCGACCTCCCAGTCGATGACCGAAGCGGTCAGGTCGAACTCCTTGGTACCGTCGGCGCGCACCTTGGGCGCGAGCGGCTTGTTGCCGACCCCCTTGGTGTTCGCGCCTTTGGTCAGCTGGGCGACGTACGCATCGACCGGCTTCTTCATCGTGGCGTCGGACTGGTCGTTGCCGGCGCGCAGCTCGGCATCGCTCTCCGCCGCATTCGCGCCGCCGCTGCCGCTGCCGCTGCCGATGTGCAGCATCGCCTTCATACCGAGCGATTCATGCCCGGCAACTTCGCAGAACACCTCGTAGGTGCCGGCCTTCAAGTCCTTGAGGTCAATCGTGTCAGCGTCGCCGGGCTTCAGCTGCTTTGTTTTCAACGATGTGCCCTTGACCCTGAGATTGTGCTCGACGCCGCCCGTATTGCTGACGACGAGTGTGCCGCCCACGGGGGCGGTGATCATCTCCGGCGTGATCCCAAACTCGCGGAGGGACACCTGTACGCCGCCGGCCGGGAGTGCGGCGCTCGACTTGGAGTCCGCGTGCGCGGCAACGATCAATGCAGCGAATGCGAGGAGCGCGGCGAGTAACGCAAAGACGGCGTTCGCTGCTCCCAATGCTTCTCGATCTTCTCGCTTGAACAACCGCACGCGTTTGCCTCCTCGGGCGATCACAACAACTGCTCGAGGATCGACGTTTCGCGGCGTTCGGATCAGGGCCGCAGGTGGACATCGGGCAGGGCCGGATGGCCCTCCCCGATGCCCCAAATCAGAGGCATACTCGGGATATGACTCACGAAGGCATCGATGTGCTCGATCGAACGGATTGCTACAACCTTCTCAAGGACCGGAGACTCGGGCGCGTTGGCGTCAAACTCGCCGACGAGCTCCTGATCCTGCCCGTGTACTACGCCCTGGTCGGCGAAGACATCGTGTTCAGGACGAGCCCCGGGACGAAGCTGGACGCGGCGGTACTGCACACGAGTGTCGCCTTCGAAGTCGACAATGACATGCCGAGCTGGAGCGTGCTCGTCAGCGGGCACGCCGAAGAATTGCGCGACCGCTACGAGACGGAGAACGCGGTGGGCGCTGCTCGAAGGAGACTGGCCCGCCGGCGAACGGGAGCGCATCGTGCGCATCCGCGCCGAGAAGGTCACCGGCCGCCGTCTGCGAATGATCAATCTGGCACGATCCGACGTCCGGTGATCAGTTCCGGGCGTAGCCGCACGTAGTTGCTGCGGTCGCCGTTCGCCCACGCATTGATCTCGTAGCTGTGGAGACGATCGAGCTCGTGCGGGTCGGTGATCATCGTCGAACGCCCGACAACGAGCACCGACCAGCCGGAGCGAGTCTCCGTGTCGTAGGCGTCGACCTCAAAGGCGATCACTGCCCGCTGCGTCGCCGCGTCAAGCTTGGTGCCCTCGCCGGTGCGAAACAACACGTCGCCGTCGACGTACGCATAGTTGACCGGCGTGATGACGGGGAGGCCGTGGATCGTGACGCCCACACGCCCGACCCCGCCCGGTTGCAGGAGCTCGCCGCATTCCTGCTCGGTGAGCAATTCGAGGCCTTCGTTGATCAGCATCGCACCATCATCGGCGTGGCCGGCGGCGGCGGCGAGAGTCGAACGGCCCTCTCGAGACCCCTCTATGGCCCATCCAAGATCCCGTTACTCGCGTGGCTTCTCATTCTGGAGACGAGCGGCGAAGACTGCCG
This sequence comes from uncultured Actinomycetes bacterium, assembly GCA_963837155.1. Classification (GTDB taxonomy): domain Bacteria; phylum Actinomycetota; class Acidimicrobiia; order IMCC26256; family PALSA-610; genus DASQHW01. The sequence goes on from CAWIMB010000002.1 coordinate 2,369,107, forward strand.
CCTCGGTCCGGCGCTCCATGCCGAGCTTCGCGAGCAAGTGCGAGACGTAGTTCTTCACGGTCTTCTCGGCGAGAAACATGCGCTCGGCAATCTGGCGATTCGTGAGCCCTTCCGCGATCAACTCGAGAATCTTCCGCTCCTGTTCCGTGAGTCGAGCCAGACGCTCGTCCTCCTCGGGTCCCTTGCGGAGTCGCTCGAGTACCTGCGCCGTCACCTCGGGCGCGAGCAATGACTGGCCGGCCGCAACGCGACGGACGGCGTCGACGAAGTCCGTGCCCTTGACCTGCTTCAGGAGGTAGCCAGCGGCGCCCGCCATGATTGCGTCGAACAGCGCCTCATCGTCGGCGAACGACGTCAAGATCAGGCAGTTGATGCTCGAGTCTCGCGAGCGGACCTCGCGACACACTTCGACTCCATTGCCGTCCGGAAGACGCATGTCGATGACGGCAACATCAGGACGCGTGGGCGGGATCCGCGAGAGCGCTTCCTCGGCACTGCCGGCTTCGCCGACGACCTCGACGTCGTCGCACTGCTCGAGCAACTCGCGTACCCCGCGTCGCACGACCTCATGGTCGTCGACGAGGAAGACTCGGATCGACATTGTCATCCCTTTCCTGGAAGCAGCACGGCGCCTTGCATATCACGGCACGATCACGAGTGGGCGGTCGAGGTGATGTGAGAGTTGATGGCTCGTACTGCCGAGCAGCAGCTCTGTGAAGCCACCCCGTCCCCTCCGTCCGCAGACAACGAGATCCGCCTGCTCGCTCCGTGCGGTCTCGATGATCACGTGGGCCGGGCGGCCCTCCATCTGCACCACCCGATATTCGACGCCGGCATCCGCGAGCGGCTTGGCCCAATCACCGCGACGACGGCGTCGCGGAGCTCGTCGCGCTGTTCGGATGTCAGCCCGGGATACGCGTAGTAGGGGCCGAGACCGAGCGCGACCGGTATCTCGATCGCGTGCACCACGACCACTTCGGCGTCCAACGCCTGGGCGTACGCCGCACCCCAGCGCACGGCTCGCTCAGAAGGAGCGGAGCCATCAACGCCGACGACGATCTTCGAGGTCACGCCCCCATCGTGCCTGCTGTTCCACGGACTGGTCAGGGCCAAAGGTCCCTGGCCGCGCGTGGGAGCCGGACCGGTGTCGGGCCCGGGCGCGACGGGCCAGAGGTCCCCCACGATCAGGGCGGGTCGGCACTGCTGGGCCCCGAGCACGATGGCGAAGATACGAGCGTCCGATGCACGGCGCACCGGAACACCACACAAGGGAGCCATCATGCGAGTCACGAACTGGCTGAAGACGGTGCCCGCCCTCGTGATCATCGGGTCGATGCTGTTCCTCGTCCTGGCGATCGGTGGCGGGCTCCTGCTCTGGGGATCGAACTTTGCCAACAACATGGTGCACAGTCAGCTGTCAGAGCAGAAGATCGCCTTCCCGCCCAAGGGCCCAGCTCTTGACCCGAAGGAATTCCCCGGGCTGCAGAAGTACGCCGGGCAGACGGTCGACAACGGACCGAAGGCCAAGGCATACGCCGATCAGTTCATCAAGGTGCACTTGCAGCAGGTCGCCGGCGGCAAGACGTACTCCGAGGTGAGCGCGTTGTCGAGGGCGAACCCGAACGACCAGGAACTCGCCGGTCAGGTGGACACGCTGTTCCGCGGTGAGACACTGCGCGGTCTGCTGCTGAACGTGTGGGGCTGGGCAACCGTTGGAGCGATCGCCTACTGGGTCGGCATCGCGGCGTTGCTCGGTGCGGTTGCGGTGTTCGCAGGGCTCGTGCTCGGCTTCATCATGCACGAGCGTCAGCGGACGAACGAGAAGGTGTCCGTGCACCTCGACGAAGTGCGGGTACCGGTCACCGTCAACTAGTCGCCGACCACAATTCTCAACGCGGAATGCCCCATCCCGAAAAGGATGGGGCATTCCGCGTTGTGCATGCTCGGCACGCCCACCTTCTACCTTCCGCAGCGGGACGAACGGCTCTGTCACGCCGCTCCCGATGTTGCGATGCTCGTCCTATCGAACAAACGAACGAGGAGCATGGCGATGAAGGGACACGTTGGAGACGAGATCATTGTGGAAGGCCGGAACCTCGGTGATCTTGCCCGCGAGGGCGAGGTTCTGGAGGTACTGGAGACCGGCGGCGTGACGCACTACCGGGTGCGCTGGGACGACGGCACCGACTGCATCTTCTTCCCGAGTTCGGACGCGCACTTCGTTCGTCCCGGTGCAGTCAAGCGCGTGGGTTGAACCTGTCGCTATCCGATATCACGCCGTCCGAACGCGAGTACCGCGCCGCCGACGCACGCGAGTGTTACGCCGGCGAGAAGCGCGACGTGCAGCGGCTCAAGGCCGTGCCGCAGCGGATCGTTGCCGGAATACCACCAGAACGGCGAGACGGGCCGGAAGCGCCGCAATCCTTCGACGAGGGCGGCGAGCGACGTCAACAGATACGCAGCGATCGCACTCGCGGCCGCAATACCTGCCGCCAATGCGCGGTGGCCCGTCATACATCCCGCGAGCAACGCGACTGCGCCGAACAACAAGCCCAGCATGTACGCGGAGAACGTGGCTGCAGCCAAACGGTGCACGGCGATGCCGAGGTCGAACACGTGGCTACATCCAACGAGCACCACACCGAACGCGACAGTGATCAGCGCCAGGGTGGCGCACAACGCCACGTACTTTTCGAGGAGCACGCGAGTCCGGGAAACCGGCTGGGCCAAGAGCAACTCGAGCGATCCCGCCTCCTGCTCACCCGCGGTCGCGGCCGACCCGCCCGCGATCATGTAAGCGATCAGCATGAGCGGGAGCATGAACCCGAAGAGCTCGGCCTGCAGATAGCCGCCGGCGGTGCCGACGCCGGACTTCTCGATGCCGAAGAAGGCGAGGAGCGCCTCCGGATAGTTCTGCACGAGCCTTTGATACTCGTCACGAATCGAGGGCCACGCCGAGAGCACAGCCAGCGTGAGCAGACCAATGCCCAGACTCCACCACAGCAACCCGTGACGACGGTCGTACACGGTCTTTGCGAAAACGCTATGCAACCGCATCCGTACCCGCTTCGAAGTATGCGAGGAAGGCATCCTCGAGGTCGGCTTCGTGTCCGGCGATGCTCTCGACCGTGAAGCGTGACGCGGCCTTGACCAGGGCGTCCACCGAACCCACGACTGATGCGCGCACCAGGTCGCCGTCGACGGCAAGATCGCGGACGCCGGGAAGGTTCGCGAATGCATCGGCCGGAACAGGCGCGGCGAAACGGATCTCGACGACCCGCAGCGCCTTCGCCTCGATCTCGCTGATTGGCTCGATCGTCACCAGTCGACCCTGCCGGATGATCGCCACGCGATGTGCGACTCGCTGCACCTCCGAAAGCACGTGCGACGAGAGCAACACCGCGGCGCCGCGGCCGATCGCCTCTCGGATCAGCAGCCGGAACTCCCGCTGCGCGACCGGATCGAGGCCGCTCGTCGGCTCGTCCAGGATCAACAACTCGGGCCCGTGAAAGAACGCCTGCACAACGCCGATCTTCTGTCGGTTGCCACGCGACAACGTGCCAATCTCCTGGTTGAGCGGGACGCGCAGGCGCTCGGCAAGCTCTTCGGCGGGCGCCAGATCGCGCACACCTCGCAACGCGGCAAAGAGCTCCAGCAGCTGCCGCCCCTTCAGCCGGTTGTACATGACGAGGTCGCCCGGGACGTAGCCGATCCGGCCGCGTAGCGCCCGCCCACCCCGACGCGGAGTTTCGCCAAGCACCTCCACCCGCCCTCGCGTCGGACGGATAAGGTCGAGCAACAACCGGATGGTGGTGGTCTTCCCCGCGCCGTTGGGGCCGAGGAAGCCGACGACCTCTCCGGCATCGACGGTGAAGTTCAGGCCTTCGACGGCGCGTACCGCGCCGAAGTGCTTCGTCAGCTCTGCGCAAGCGATTACGTGGGGCACACCTGGATCATCACGTTCGCGGGAAGCGTACGGCAAGGACCCTTGCGTCCCCGACAGGGACCATCGGCTCTTCTCGACCGCGTCACGTACCGAGAGACTGGACACAAGGCACCCTGCTCACGAAGAGAGGACAGGAGATCCGCGCGAAGATCGTGGTCGGCGTCGACGGCTCGGATCCCGCCCGGCGCGCCGTCGAGTGGTGCGCGGCACACGCCGAGGCCCTGCGCGCCGAAGTTGTCGTCGTGCACGCCCTAGAAACCCCGACGTACGCCGGAGCCGGCCCGCCCTACATCTGGCTGAAGTCGCCGACTCCGGAGCAACGAGAAGCGCGTCACGACCTGGTCGCACGCGACTGGTGCAAGCCGCTTGCGGATGCCGGTGTGCCATTCCGGGTCGTGATCATCGACGGCGAACCCGCGCCCGCACTCATGGAGGCCGCCACCCGAGAGGATGCGGCGCTCATCGTCACCGGCCGACGCGGCCACGGCGGCTTCAAGAAGCTCGTGCTCGGCAGCACATCGCACCACCTGGTGCATCACCTCGGCCGCCCGCTCGTCATCGTGCCGTAGGCACGTCATCGTGATCTCAGTTGATGCTCAGTGAGAGCACTTGGATCGCGTTGCCGCCGTAGCCGAGACGATTCCATGCCGGCTTGTCGGGTTGGGTACGGCCCGCGAGATCAGTCGCGCGGGCACGCACTTCCGTGGTTCCGCGCTCCTCGATCCGCGTGAGCAACTCCCACCACTGCCAGCTGTGGCGGTGCCGTTCGCCAATGAGTCGAGCCGCTTGCCAGGGGCCGTTGCCAACGCTTACCTCGACGCGCGCGATCGGTGCCGTGCCCGACCATGCAACACCTCGGATGACGAGATCACCGGCGGCGACGTCGTCAGCGCCCGTCGGTTCTGTGATCACCGATCGCACCTGTTGCAGCCGAACCGGTTCGCGCACCGTCGTGCCCGCGCGCTCCCACTCGTACATGTAGCGGTCGGTTTGGAAGAACCCTTCGAATGCATCACCGATGACTTCGATCTCGGTGAGCCACTTGACGGACGTGACGGAGTACCAACCGGGAACGATCACGCGCAGCGGATACCCGTGTTGCACCGGAAGCGGTTCTCCGTTCATCGCGTACGCGAGCAACGCATCCGAAGTACGCGCCTCATCGAGCGTGAGGCTGCGTTCGAAACGGATGGCGTCGGCCAATCCTTCGACCGACCCACCGTCGGCACCCCGGAAGAGGATCTCGCGCGCGGCCGCCGTCGTTCCGACGCGGTCAAGGATCTCGACGAGCGGCACGCCCGTCCACTCCGCGGTACTCACCGCGCCGAGCCGCCACTGCTCGCCGGCGACGGGCGGGTCGAACGCCGAGCGGCCGTTGCCGGCACACTCGAGGGTCGCGACGAGCGTCTGCGACGGCATGTTCTGCACGTCGCGCAGGCTCAGCTGCATCGGACGCTCCACGAGACCAACGACATCGAGGCGAAACGCGGCGGCATCCAGCACCGGAGTGGCGAAGTGATTCCGTACATAGAAACGCGCGTTTGGCATCACCACGCCGCCGATCAGCGCCGGGATCGACGTCTCGCAGTTGAGGGGTTCGGCGCGATGCATGACCAGGCCCGCGTCTGCCGCGGTCGTCACCGGTAAGCCGGCCGCGGCCCACGCACACATGCCTCCGGCGAGGTTCACTGCGTCGAATCCCCACGTGCGCAGCGAATCGGTCACCGCGGCCGACCGCCCTCCCGAGCGGCACACCACGACGATTCGCTTGTCGCGCGGGAGCTCTTCTCGGCGTTCGCGCACCTGCGCCATCGGGATCAGCACGGCGTCGGGCGCATGCTCGGCATGCCACTCGTCGGGCTCGCGTACGTCGAGCAGCAGCGCGCCCGCGTCAACCAGCGCTTTCCCGGCGCGTGCACCAACCTGTGGCGTCGTGCCGACATCAGCCGCGGAATCGCCGGTCGAGGTCGGCAATCCGGCGCCACTCCACGCGCCGAATCCACCGAGCAGATCGGAGACGTCGACGAAACCGGCGTCGATCAACACGCTCGCCGCAACCTGTGACCGTGAGCCGCCCGCGCAGTACACGACGACGGGGCCGGTGGTGTCGAGCGCCGCGAGCGAGTCGGCGAGCGCAGGAAGCGGGATCTCGCGCGCGCCGGGCAACGTGCCCGCCGCGGTCTCTCCCGGGCCACGCACGTCGACGATCTGCAAGCTCGGCTCGAGCCCCCGCAGCTCCGCGAGCTGCTCGATCGTGAGCCGAGAACTCGTCTCGATGAGCTCGGGACGACGTGCGAACACCTGCGCCGGTTCGTCGAGCTGTCCGAGGACGCGGTCGTAACCGACGCGGGCGAGCCGCACCTTTGCCTCGACCGCCGCCGCCGGATCGCCGACCAGGACCACATCCCGCTCGGGGGCGAGCACGTCGCCCGACCACTCGGCGAAGCGGCCTTGAAGTCCGACGTTCACCGCACCGCGTAGATGTCCCGCGGCGAAGTCCGCCGGCTCGCGCGCGTCGAGGAGTACGGCGCCTGCGTCGCGGTGCCGCAACACTTCCTCGATGTCGAGCAGGCGCGGAGCGTCTTCGTCGATCAGGGGCCGTACCTCGCGATTTCGCTGCGCGTCGAACTCGAAGTAGTGCGGTCGGACCGGCTGACCTTCGGTGACGACCGCGACGAACTCGTCTTCGCTCATGCGTTGCAATGCGTAGTTCGACTGTCGCTGCTCCCCGAGCGTCGAACTCGTCTCGCTCGACAGCTGCTTGCCGCATGACGAGCCCGCACCGTGCGCGGGAAAGATGCGGGTCGCGTCGGGCAACGGAAGCAGCTTGTCGTGCAACGAGTGATAGAGACGGCGCGCGAGTGCATCCGCCGAGAGACCCGCGCCCGCGGATGCAAGCAAGTCGGGACGTCCGACGTCACCGACGAACAACGTGTCGCCGGTGAGCACGCCGTACGGCACGACATCGTCGGAGTGTTCGTAAGCGACGATGCAGATCGACTCCGGCGTGTGGCCGGGAGTCGCGAGGATCTCGAGCGCGACATCTCCCAACGAGAAGCGTTGGCCGTCGCGCAATGGCTCGATCACGAACTCGACATCGGCACCCTCGCCGTAAGAGATGACCGCGCCCGTGTGCGCCGCCAGCTCGAGGTGACCGCTCAGAAAGTCGGCGTGCAAATGCGTTTCGATGACGCGTTCGATGGTGAGTCCTCGAGTCGCCGCCTCTTCGAGATACACGCCGACGTCCCGGCGGGGATCGACCACGACGGCGCGTCCGGTCTTCTCGTCGCCGATGACGTATGAAGCGTGCGAGAGACACGCCAAGTAATGCTGCGTAAAAATCATCGCTCTTCCCCTCGCCGAGCGCGCGCCGCGAAGGTATCAACCCGTTGTCCCGATCTGGACTGCATTGAGCCCGGCGCGACCAGGTGTGACGCGGCCGAGAGGCCGGATCAGTGCGAAAGGTGCGTTGCGCGCGTTGCGCCATACCTCTTTCTAGGCGTTTTAGTGTCGGTCGCAAGCGTTCCGGATTGGGGTGTGTTCGCGTCGTTGAGCGGCAATGATTCGAAGATGCGTGGGGACGAGCAGGCGCGAACGGAATTCGATGCCGCCTTTCCCGGCCTCGTTACCGTCGCGTGCCATGCGGCCCAAAGGTTCTTTCGTTACGACGGTTCGGTTGTCGGTAGTGCCGTCGCGGAAACGATGGCGCAGACCTACGCGCGGTGGGGAGCGCGTGCGTCGTCACGACAACGCGGCCGGATGGGTGATTGTGCGCACGAAGGACGTGTGCCTCGAATTCCTTCGCGCAAAATCTGAGACCGAGGACGGGGCGCTCTCCGAGAAGATCTTGGACACACTCGATCACCTTTCGAAGAGGCAGCGCGACGTCGTCGTACTGCGTTACCTCATGGATTGCGACGAGGCGACGACAGCAGTCGCGCTCGACGCAACCGAGTCGAGGGTGAATGCGTTGGCGCGGAAGGCGCGTCATCGAATGCGCGGGAACCTCGACGACATCTATGGCGTCCCTGACGAGGCGCCGGTATGACCGGCAACGGTGAGAGCAATGAGCCGTGGGCTGATGTCTCCCTCCCGGGCGCGTTTGACCCTCGTGACATTTACGAATTCGCGGCTACGGAGGGAGCACAACGGCGGCGACAGCGCCGGAAACGACAGATCTTCTTCACGATCTTCGGCTGCGTGATCGTCGGTCTCACGGGCGCCGGCATCGCGGTGTCGGGTGGTGACGGCGCGGAAACCAGCATCCAGGTCGCAGCCGAGCCGACCAGTCCGGTGCCGACGGCGTCGTCCACAAGCGAGACGACGCCCACCGCTTCGACGACTCCCACGACACAACCGACGCAGCCGACCGACACGACAGAGCAGGATCCCCAACGCACGTTCTCGCGGTGTCGCGCGTTCGCGCGGGCGACGACAGGGATCACCGCGAAGTTCACTGCATTTCATCTCCAGGCAACCGAGACAACGACACCAGATCCCGCGACGACCACAACAACGAGCGAGCCGCCACCACCGCCGTCAACGACGACGACGACGACGCGCCCGCACCCACCGACGACGCCTCCGGCGACCACCCATACGACGCCACCGACGCGCATCGCGACCTCGCCGGGGACAGTGTTCACTCCCCCGTTTGAGGTACCCGGACCGCCGTCGCCGACCGCACCGACGCCCACGCTTGGGCATTCGCAGTGCTAATGCGTCGAGAAAATGCGACGCGATCAATCCACCCAACGTGCCCGCCAACGCGCAAACCGCTCCGTCCATCGGATGGCAAGCGCGACGACGGATTGCTATACACCAGACGAAGGTACTGATGTTCCGGCCCTTGCCGGGTCAGGCTGATGGGGGAGCTCGAATGAAGCGCTTTGGTTTCACTACCGCGTTGGTCGTTCTTCTTGCGCTTGCGTTTTCGGTGCCGGCGACTGCACTCGAGTTTCGCTTTCCCCATTTCGGCGGGCACGAATTTCGTGCACCCGAGATGCCGCAGCGAGAGGTCCGCTCGTCGTCGTTCACGTCGCCGTTCCGTTCGCTGATACAGCATTGTGTGCAGGAGCGTTCGTTCGACGACGGCGGAAGTTGCCGCGCGCTTACTCATGGGTTCCGGCATTTCACGCGGCCTCCGGTCCACCACCCGACTCCCCCACCGCCGAACCAACCCCCGGCATCGACGACGCCACTGCGTTCGTTGACGGTGTCCCCGCTGCAACTGAAGCCCGCGTTCTCCCCGTCGACATTCGACTACGTCGTGCCGTGCGCGACCGGAACCAACACGCTGACGCTCACGATCGGCGCAATCACCGGCGGAACGGTCGCCCTCGTCGACCCGGCTACCACGCCGAGTCGCCAGCAGACTGACACGGTCAATCTCGTTGAGAACCAAGCCGTGACGATCCACGCCGCCGACGGCCGCGGCCACTCCGCGGACTACTGGATCCGCTGCCTCCCGCACGACTTTCCCCCGCTCAACATCACGCGTCATCCCGAGAATGGCGCGCCGACACCCGGCTGGTACCTGACGAGCAACGTCTTCGCGCCGCCGGGCGGTTCCTTCGCGATGATCCTCGATAGCAACGGCACGCCCGTGTGGTACAAGCGCGCGGTCGGTGCGGCCACGAATATCACTCCGCTCGGAAAGAACACGGTTGCGTACTTGGACTCCGCTGCGGGCGCAACGTTCAATGCCGACCTGAACCGCGTCTACGACGTCCACGACCTCGCAACCAACCAGACCAGCCACATCGGCGCGGTTGGGACGCCGGTCGACTTCCACGAGCTGCAAACCCTGCCGAACGGCAACCACCTCCTGCTCGCGTATCGCATCAAGACCGGTGTGAACCTCACCGGTCTCCCGGCGGAAAACGGCAATCCGGCGCCCGGAGCGAATTCCACAATGGCCGACTGCGAGGTCCAAGAGGTCGACCCGCAAGGCCAGCTCGTGTGGCAGTGGGATGCGAGCGATCACATCGACCCACTCACCGAGACGACGTTCCCGGATTCGCACATCGTCAACGGCCAGCTGGTGTACGACGTGTACCACTGCAACTCCATCGACGCGAACGCCACCACCGGTGACCTGCTCGTGTCCGCCCGACACACCGACGCGGTCTTCGACATCCGCCGCTCTGACGGCAAGGTCGTATGGAAGCTCGGCGGGACGCCGACGAACAAGGACGGTGCGCAGCTCATTCCGATCACGGGCTACGCGCAGTCGACGATCCGCCGCCAACACGACGCGCGGTTCCTTCCGAACGGCGACATCAGCCTGTTCGACAATCAGTTCCCGCTCGCCGGTCCGGCACAAGCTGTCGAGTTCTCGCTCGCGGGCGGTGTCGCGACGCCGGTCTTCCAGTTCGGTGCACCGTCCGGAGTACCGAGCGTCGCAACCGGGAGCTTCCGCCACGAGCCGGACGGCCACACCGTGATCTGCTGGGGCATCAGCACGAACGACAACGGGAGCTTCCTGTCCGAGCTCGATGGGCAGGGCCGCGACGTCCTCGACATGTCGTTCGCGCCCGGGTCAGCCGCCTATCGCACACTCAAAGTCGCGCCCGACGGGTTCGACGTGAACGTGTTGCGCGCGACCGCGGGAACGTAGGCGCTAAGCCGTGCGCATCGTGGGCCGCATGACCGCGCCGATCAGCCAGAACAGTGGGAACACAATTCCCACGATGAACATGACCCAATGGCCGTTGCGGATGGTCAACACGCCCAGCGTGAAGAGCAAGACAAGATAGAGAATTCCACCACCGATGATGTACGGCATGCGATTTGTCCTCTCGCGAGTTGCAGTCGCCGACAACCTAGGAATGCGGTCGAGCGGTCGCTTCACCCAAATCGGGTGGCGTGGACAATCGCGGATCACAAACCGGGTGACACCAGGCCGCTCTCATAGGCGGCAATTACTGCCTGGGCGCGGTCGCGTACATCGAGCTTGTTGAACACGTGTTTGACGTGCGACTTCACGGTGTCGAGGCTGATGGCGAGCTTGCCGGCAATCTCCGCGTTCGAGAGTCCCTGCGCGATGAGCTCGAGCACCTCTACCTCCCGGTCGGTCAGCGTGCGTACCGACCGCCGATGAAACGGTGCCGCGCTGATCTCCGCGAACCGCTGGATGAGCGGTTTCGTCAACGACGGCGTGGGAAGAGCGTCGCCCTCAACGGCCACGCGCACGGCTTGGATGATGTCCTCGGCGCGCGTTCGCTTCAGCAGGAAGCCGCTCGCGCCTGCTTCGAGCGAGCGATATGCGTACTCGTCGAGTGCGAAAGTCGTCAGCACGATCACGCGCGGCACGTTCCCGTCGGGCGGCGCATCAGACACGATCCGCTTGGTCGCCTCGATGCCATCCGTCTCGGGAAGCTGCACATCCATGAGCACGACATCGGGCGCGAGCTCGAGCGCGCGCCGGCACGCATCCTCGCCGTCAGCGCACTCCCCCACCACGTCGATGTCTGGTTCGGCCTCGAAGATCGCGCGCAACCCGATGCGCGTGGGCGTGTCGTCCTCGACGATCAGAAGGCGGATCCTTGCGGACACCTCAGCTCCGTTCGGTCGGAAGCTCGACGATCACGCGGAAGCCCCGGCCCGGCGCGGGGCCGGTCTCGATGCGACCACCGAGTACCGCGACACGTTCCCGCATTCCGACGAGCCCGCGTCCGTTCCGGCCGTTGCCGTTGACCAGGCCGGAACCGTCGTCGGCGATCATCAGACGGAGCGAGGACGGAGCGAAAGAAATGTCGATGCGTGTGTGCACGCTCGCGGAATGCTTCACGACATTCGTGAGCGACTCTTGGATGATGCGATACGCCGACCAGTCGACGAGGCGCGGAAGGGCACGTTGTCGTCCTTCGATGTTGCATTCGACGTCGAGGCCTGCCCGCGTGAGACGATCCACGAGCTCGTCGAGGTCGGCGAGTCCTCGCTGTGGTGCGAGTTCGGGGGACTGGTCGACGAGGCCAAGCGCACTGTCCAGGTCCCCGAACGCGTCGCGCCCGACTTCCTCGGCCGTGGCGAGAAGCGCTTGAGCGGCCGCTGGATCGGTATCGACCATCCGGCGCGCCGCGCCGGCAGAGAGAATCAAGATGTTTAGCGCATGGCCGAAGATGTCGTGCGCCTCCCACGCGATGCGGCGCCGTTCGTTCGCGGCCGCGTCCAAGCCGGCCAGCTGTTCGCGCACGCGCGCCGCTTCCGCTTCGGCGAGCACGTGTTCTGCACGCGTCCGCTCCGCGACTTCGACTGCGAAGGCGAGTGCAGCGAGCAGCGTGACCGCGAGAAAGAGCTGTAAGTGGATGAGTGTGCGTTCCGCGTCCTCCGCCGAGAACAGCGTGTTCGCACGGTCCGTCAGCACGACCCAGTCGGCGGAGAATGCCACTGCCAACCCGCTGATGCCGACACCGAGCGGTCCGCCGCGCAGTGCAGCCAGCATCAGTACCGGAAGCACGAGATACGCGAGCGACCCGTGATGCCAGAACAACGCGGGCAGGATCGTCACCGCGCCCGCGACGACCGCGATCGCGAAGTCTTCGGGAAGACCGGCCCTCGCTTCGTACTTGTCGCGGCGAGCAAACGCGAGCATCGGCGTTGCGACGACCACCACGCCCAGCGCGTCGCCGAGCCACCACCGCAACATCGTGGTTCCGAACGTGGCGGTGCCGAAGATGGTTGCGACCGCGGCGCCGACAATGGCACCGACCAGCGGTCCGGCGACGGCCGCGCACAGAACGAAGCGCAGGAGGTACTCACGGGTCGACGCGTCGCGTCGCCGTCTGAGCGGCAAGAGGAGTGAGGCGCCGACGACCGGTTCAGCGACGTTCGCGACCGCGAAACCGACTGCCATGGCCACCGATTGGTGATGCGAGAGGTCGACAGCAATCTCGGCCACGGCGACGGCCGCGAGCAACCACGGCCACGAGCGCCTCGGTGCAAGCAGGAGCGCCCCAACGGTGAGTCCCGCCGGCGGGAAGAATGCGGCGCCGGTCGCGGGGTCCTGGAAGAACCAGAACGTCAGCAGGGCTCCGAGCGCGTACAGACAGCCGAGCGCTATTGCGCACGCAAACATCTGGGGTTTCGTACGCATCGACCCCTCCCGCGCCTGCTCCGCGCCTGCGCGGCTCGTCACCCTACCGCCACGCCGTTTGGGGCGGCGAGGCCCCCGATGCGGTACTCCGACCTCACCCCAAGGGGTGACGACACGAACAAGATCGAATGCTGTACTCACCCTCGCGGTGTGCCCGGTCCCCGCACACGCAGCCGGTCACAGCGCGAGCGCGGGGAGCCGTATCGTGAACCAGCCCGAGGCGTGGCGTGCGCGCACGCTGCCGCAACTTTCCGAACGACTGACAGCACGTGTCGATGTCGTCGAGTTTCTGATGTCGGTCTCGGAACGCGCAGCTGAGCTCGTCGGTGCCGCCGAGGTAGGGATCCTGCTCGCCGCTCAGGGCGAGATGCTCACCGCGGTCGCCTCGGTCTCCGATCGCGTGCGGATCACCGAGTTGCTCGAGTTGCAGAACCGGGAAGGCCCGGGGTTGGCGTGCTACCGAAGCGGCGAACCTGTACTCAACATCGTCTTCGACACTGGCACCTCCGCGATGTGGCCGGTCTTCGGGCCGCGGGCAGCCAAGGAGGGCTTCGGGGGTCTCAACTCGCTGCCGCTACGCCTGCCCGACGTCGTGATCGGTGTCATGAGCATCTTTCACGCGCACCCGTGCGAGCTCACCGGCCGGGAACTCGAACTCGGTCGGTCGCTCGCCAACTTGGCGACGGTCGGGGTTCTTCGGCGACGCGACACGAGCCCGCCCGTCCCCGTCGCTCGCGAGTTGCGAGCCGCGCTCGATGAGCGCCGGCTGATCGATCATGCGAAGGGATTCCTCGCCGAGCGCCTCTCCGTCGATGTCGACACCGCGCTCGCGCTCATACGCACCTATGGGCATGCCACGGGAACACGATTGGGCGATCTCGCGAGCACCATCGTGGCCGCCCGCCTTGCGCCCGAGGAGCTCTTGCGCGGGGACCACACCGCGGCCGCCCCGCCCGACAGTCGGGCCGGGCATCCCGTCCGGGCGCGCGCCGGCTGAGCCCACGCACGATCGTTCCAACCCCCTCCGGGTGATGCGCCTCCGACGGGGCACCGTGACACTGCAACGACGAAGTCCCAGACTGAATTGCACAACGGAGTCCCCGTGACCGCCGGAAACGACGTCACGCTGACCGAGACGGCAGGCGCACGCCGTCGCGGGCATCGCATCCTCGCAGCCATCCTCTTGGTGATCGGTGCGATCCTGACCCCGATCACGATCGCGATCCTCTTCGTCCACACCGAGATCACCGACACCGGGCGGTACGTACAAACCGTCGAGCCCCTCGCCGACGATCCCGCAGTGCAGGCGTATATCGCCGACACCGTCACCAACCAGTTGTTCGCGGCGGTCGATGTTCCGGCGTACGTGAGCGAGGTGCTTCCTCCTCGCGCCGAACCGCTCGTCGGTCCGCTCACAAGCGCCATGCGGAATTTCACTCACGACGCGGTGTTGCGCGTGGTCGAGAGCGACCAGTTCAAAACCGTCTGGGTAAACGCGAATCGCGTCGCTCACACCGCCCTCGTCAACGTGCTCACCGGGAGCAAGAACGCCGCGGTCTCGCAGTCCAGCGACGGTGCCGTCACCGTCGACCTGAGTGCGATCGGCGCTCAGGTCGAACAGCGGCTCGAGAGCACCGGGATCAAGGCGTTCTCGAAGATCCCGACCGACAAGATCGCCGGACAGGTCACCCTGTTCAAATCGAAGGATCTCTACCGGGCCCGGCGCGCGGTTGGATTCCTGGACCGCGTGGCGTTCCTGCTGCCGTTCGTCGTGCTCGCATGCTTTGGCGGTGCGATCCTCCTCTCGAGGAATCGTCGGCGCGGGTTCATCGCCGCCGCGTTCGCCTTCACACTTGGCGCCCTCGTCCTCGCGATCGGGCTGGCTCTCGGTCGCGGCATCTACCTTGACGCCGCGACGAGCGGTGGGTTCCCGCGCGACGCCGCGGCCACGATCTACGACGACCTTGTGCGCCTCCTCCATACGTCGCTCCGGGCGGTGCTCGCGTTCAGCATCGTCATGGTGATCGCGGCCGTCTTCAGCGGACCGTCCCGACTCGCGGTGTGGTTCCGCTATCGGGTGCGGCGCACCGTGTCGTGGGCCGGCGGTGAAACCGATCGCGCCGGTTGGGGGCTGCTCGGCTCCATCGGTCTCATCGAACGCAACAAGCGCGTCTTGCGGATCGTGGTAGCCGTCGCCGCATTCGCGATCCTGTTCTTCTGGAACCGCCCGACCCCGATGGTCATCTTCTGGATCGCGGTGTGCACGCTCATCGTGCTCGCCCTCATCGAGTTCTTCGGCCGCGAGGCAGCCGCTGAGGTCGAGATCGACATTCTTGCCGAGGAACACGGCCAACCGGCCTGAGCACGACCTACTGCGCAGCGACGTGCGATCAACAGACACACGTCGTCTGCGGGTCGCGGCGGAACCATCTCTCGCATCAACATCGCGCACAACATGTCGACGCCGACGTCTCGATGCCGCGATACAACCGTGGCGAGCGCCGCGAAGCCGTCGTCGAGTGAATGGCCTCGTCGTTCGATGAGTCCGTCCGTGAACAACACCATGCCGCGTCGTGGAAGCGGCACGCCCTGTTGGTGTCGCCGCCTACCGTTCCCCACGCCGAGCGGCAGATCGGTCATGTCTCCGAATCGCGGATCGCCGGCGAGAAACAATGGAGGAAGGTGACCCGCCACCGACCAGGTCACGAGGCCTGAGAGCGAGTCGACGGCCGCAACGACGGCGGTCGCCAAGTCGGAGGCGGCGTACGACGACAGTGCGGCGTCAGCGTCTCCGAGCGCTTGTCCCGGACTCCGACCGTGCAGCAGCGACCCGCGAAGACACGCGCGCACCCGCTGAGCGGCTGCGAGCGCGGCCGCGCCGTGTCCCGCCACGTCGCCCACGACCATGGCGAGCCCGCGCCGGATCGGCAAGACGTCGAACCAGTCCCCGCCCGCCGATGACGCTCCGCCTGCGCCGCGGACCCGGCTCGCCACCTCGAAGCCCTCACACCACGGAGTCGTACGGTTCAGATTGCGGGCGTGCGCGTGCACGTCGGCGAGTTGCGACGACACCATGAGAGATCTCCCTGCAGACACAAGCCCGGGCTCGGCCCAGCCCGGATGCCTACCAACCTCGCAGGGGCGTCGCGCCACGTCCATACCTCGTTGGGGTGATTCACCCGGCGCGAGTGACGTGAAGCGCGGGACCTGCCGCGATGATGCACACATCACTTTGCGTCGACAGCGTCGAGTATCCGGCGAACGCGCGGACGAGCGCGACGTCAGCCGCGCGACCTTGGGCGAGGACGCGCGTCGGACCCGTCTCACGGCGATCGATGCCGCGATCGAGGACGCGGTTGGACACGGCGTGATGTCCGCAGGCGAAGTCGTCGATCTGCTGCTCGACCTTCGCGCTCGCGTCGTGTTCAGCGAGATGCTGACCGACGCTTGACGCCGCGAGCGAAGCTTTCTCCACACGCGTCGTCACCCTGTGGGGTGACAGGCCCTGGATCGCTCGAGCGCGCACGCGCGCGGTTCGACGTATATGGGCACAGCACAGCCGATCGGATCCCGGACATTTGCTTGTCGTGTCGGCGTTCGACACGGTAGGTACTGTTCGCGGTTCGCGACGATGACAAGGAAACGGCGTGCGGACACGTCTTCTTCGAGATGTTTCATCAAATTCCCGCGCCCCATCGCACGGTCGCTCGCTCGCGCCTCCTCCGACGTCTCGACGCGGCAGCCCGCGGCAAACTGACGCTCGTCGTGGCACCGCAAGGATGCGGCAAATCGGTGTTACTCGCACAATGGGCAGCCACTCGGCGCGACCTCGCCGCGGCGCTTTCGTTCGATCGCATTGCCGGCACGCGCGAGCTGGCAGCGCTGCTCGTCGAACCGCTCGGAACACTCGAGCCGGCGCTGCTCGACTTGCCGCTGTTGTCGGGTGAGATCGCCGAGCCGGCGATGGGCGACGAATTCGTCGCCCGGCTCGTCGGCGTCTACGACGCATTGCCGGAGATGGTGCTCGTTATCGACGGTTTCGACGAGCTCGAGCCATCCTCGCTTCGTCAAGATGTTCTGACGTTCATCGCGCAAACGGCACCGCACATCCACTTCGTCGCCGCGATCCGTTCGCAGGCAGCAGTGCCTCAGATTGCTCGCGACATCGAGCTTGCCAACGACGTCGCGTATCTGCGCGAGAGCGACCTGCTGTTCGACTATGACGAGGCACGTGATCTCCTCCTCCGTGAGTCGCGGCGGCGCCTCGATGACGCCGATGTCAGCGCGTTGGTGGAGCGGACCGAAGGTTGGGCTGTCGGGCTCCATCTCGCGGCGCTTTCGCTCCGCGCCGCCGAGGATGTAGCCGGCTGGGTCGACGGATTCGGCGGCGCGGACGAGTACGTCGCGTCGTACTTCACCGACGTCGTGATGCCCCAACAGTCCGAAGAAATGCAAGTCTTCCTCCTGACGACCTCAGTGCTCGATCGCCTGAACGGACCTCTCTGCGACGCCGTTACCGGAGCCACCGACGGCATGACGATGCTGCACCTCCTCGGTGACCGGTCGACGTTGCGCCGGAAGCCCGGGACCGACACGTTCGTTCACCACCGGCTGTTCCGGGAGTACCTCCGGAGCCGATTCCACAGCACCGACCCGCAGGGCGTGAAGCAGGTGCTGGGTCGAGCCGCGGACTGGCACCTGGAGCACGAGAACGTCGAGGAAGCCGTTCGGTACCTGATTGCAGCGCACGACTGGGAGCGTGTGCTCGACGCGGTCGCGACCGCGGGTCGCGGGATGTACGAACAAGGTCGACCGGCGGTCGCGCTTGCCTGGGTCGAGGCAGTGCCGCCGGCCGTACGAGAGAGCCGGCACGAGGTGATGCTCCAGCACGCGGTTCTCCGGGCGATGGCGGGCGAGTCGTTGGGTGCCGAAGAGATACTCCGCCGGCTGGGAGATCCGCGATCCTTGCCGCCGGGCGTGCGCGCCGTTGCCGAGACACTTCGCTCGTCATGGGTCGAAGCCCACCTCGCGCCCGATGCCGTTATCGAAGCGGCCGACAACGCGCTCGCGATCCTGGATACGTTGCGTGCCGACGAGCTCCCGGACGTGTTCGGCATCACGTCAGCGCGCGACGACCGGGTGATGGCGTCGGCCTCCAAGGCGCGGGCGATCTGGTACCTCGGAGATGTCGGAATGGCGCGTGTGGCGCTGGAGGGCCTCCTCGAAGACGGCGAGATGTATCGGGCCTGGCGCCTCAACATTCTCGGCACGCTTGCGCTGCTCGAAGCGTGGAACGGGCGGTTCGGAATCGCCGAGCAGTACGCGACCTATGCATTCCGGATCGCAGGCGAGAGCCGCCAGACCGAAGTCCACCCGTCGCTCGTCAATGCGTATCTCGCGATGGCGCACGTCGCGCTCGAACGGAACGACCCGCAGCGCGCCGAGCTGGTGCTCGGGGAGGCATTCGATGCCACGATTCGCGCGTCGCGGTTTCCCATGTCGCTCGCACTGCACGCCGTCGAACGCGCGCACCTCGAGCTGAGCTACGCGCGTCCACGAGCCGCGCTCGAATGTCTGCGGGAAACCGAGAAGGGCCAGCCCCGACTCCCCCCGCTCATCGGATCACGCCTGCGGGCGCTCAAGGCCCGCGCTCTGCTCGGGCTGGGCGAACCCAAGCTGGCGGAACGCGCGCTCGACCTCGATGTCGTCGAACCCACCGTCGAAGTTGCGGCAACAGCAGTACAGCTCGCACTCGCACGCAACGACGCTGTGACGGGCCGCCAGATACTCGCATCGTGGCCCCGTGACGGCGGGTCATGGTCGGACCTGAACTGCGCGCTCGCGCAAGCACTCGTCGACGACGCCGAAGGCAACCGCCGAGAGTCCCTCGACGGCATGGCCGAAGCGTTGGCGGCAGCCGAGCCCGAGGGCCACGTGCTGCTCTTCCTCGATGCCGGGCCCCGCGCCCAGCGGCTCCTGCGCGCGCTCTTCCACGCGCGTCCGACGTCGTATCTCCGGCAACTCGTCCGTCCCGAACAAGCCGCGCCCCCGGTGATCGGGCCGGCGACGAGCGAACTCCGTACGCCGTTGAGCGAGCGCGAGCTCCTCGTCCTGCGCTATCTCCCCAGCCGCATGACGCACGCGGAAATCGCGGCGCAGCTGTTCGTGTCCGTCAACACCGTGAAGACACAGGTGCGCAGCATCTACACGAAGCTCGGTGCGCGCGGTCGGAAGGACGCGATCGATCGGGCCGAAGAGCTGGGTCTCGTGTGACATCCGGAGGGACGAGTCCCTCGCCGGTCGCCAAACAGCTTCTCGAGCTCGTCGCGCACGGCCACCGCGACGAAGCGGTGCAGCTCGTTCACTCACTGGTCATGAGCGTCGCCGAGCCCGCGACACTGATCGAAGGCGTGCTGGTGCCCCTCCAGCAGCGGGTCGGCGAACTCTGGGAACTGTCCCTGATCGACGTGGTCGACGAGCATGCAATGACCGCGATCGTCGAAGAGCTGCTGAGCGCCATCGTGTTCTACGTCCCACGCGGCACCGGGCGAGGTCGGGTGGTGTTCGCGTGCCCGCACGGAGAGTGGCACACGCTGCCGGCGCGCATGGCGGGTGAGCTGTTGCAGATGCACGACTGGTCGGTGACATTCTCCGGTGCATCGACACCGGCCTCGACCCTCGCCGCGTATGCGCGGTCCCGTCGGCCCCTTGCCGTCGTGCTCAGCTGCACAATGACGAACGGCCTGGTCGCGGCCCGTGATGCCATCGAGGTGCTGCATGAGCACGATGTGCCGGTGCTCGTCGGCGGACCCGGCTTCGGTCGCGACGACCGACGCGCCCACGCGCTCGGCGCCGACGGCTGGGCCGGCTCGCTCGCGGACGCTGACCGCATCCTCGCGTCCTGGGCGGCGCGTGCGCCGGTACTGAGCTCGCCGCCGTTCTTGCTGTCCGGAATGCTGTCACCGTCGGATCTCGCCGACGCGGTCGACGCCGTGCTCCGCCGCCTCCACCGCCACGCGTCGTGGGAAACGAGCCCGCAGACGCTCACGGTGACCGCACGCGAGCTCTCGTCGATGCTCGACGCCGTGAACGTCGGCCTCCTCACGCGGGATCCGAGCGTGATCGACGAAATGGTCGAGTGGCACCGGCGCACGCTCGAGGCGCGCGGTTTTCCGGTCGAGACGATCGGCCTGGTCATGGAGTCGTTGGCCGAGGTGCTGCCGCCCGGGGTACGCGTCCTTCTCTCACCCCTGCCGGGCGATGTCGAAAGCGGCGCGTCGTGAAACGCTCTTCCTATCGCTCGAGGAAGGGCGCCTGTGCCCACCGCCAGATACGAGATTCGCATCAGAGGCCGGCTGAGTACTTCGTTGTACTCGGCGTTCGACCCACTGACGGCATACGTTGAGCCGACCGAGACGGTGTTGTGCGGCCGGATCGAAGACCAGGCGGCCCTGCACGGCTTCCTCCAACGGATCGAGTCGCTGGGCCTCGAGCTCGTTGAGGTTCGCCGGGTCCTCGAAGCGCCACGCGACGAGGAGTAGTCCGGTCAGATCAGGGACAAGGCGCGCGCCCGCTCGACCGCCTGGCGTCGCCGTGTGACCTCGAGCTTGCGATAGATGCTCTTCAGGTGCGTCTTCACGGTGTTCACGGAGAAGTACATCTCGGCTGCGATCTCGCTGTTCGACATCATCGTCGGCAAGTAGCGCAGCACGGTGAGCTCTCTATCAGTGAGCCGCTCGACGAACTGCGCAGTGGTCACTCCGCCGTCGACGCTCATTCGCTCGAGAAGCTGAGTCGCGAGCATCCGGAACGGCCGAACGCCTGCGACGTAGTCCACCAAGAGCTCGCGAACGGCAAGCCCGGAATCGACGAACGCACGGCGGTAGCCGTGTCGGTCGACGAGCTCCAGGGCACGTTCGATTGCGGATTCCGCGTCAACGAAGTCATACATCGCCGCCCGTTCAACAGCCATTCGGAGATAGCTGCGCACGAGTACGTAGGGGTGCCCCCCATCGACCGACGCGTCAGCCCGTGCGCGCAACGCGCGTCGTCGCCGTCCGGCCAGGTCAACGAGGCCCAGCGCGTCATCCAACACGTCCAGCAGCGGGGTACAGCCGCTGGCGACGACGTGGGCGAGCTGTTGCTTGGCCGCGTCCTTGTCGCCATCGCTCATCGCGATCCGCGCTCCGACCGCCTGCGCGACGACATCGCGACACACACCCGGGCGAAGGTTCAGACGTGCCTCGGCGAGCGCGCCGCGAGCAGCGGCGAGATCGTCGGTGTGGTACGAGCAGATCGCGAGCGTCAGGCTCCGAATCCCACGCGGGTTTGCCGTCGCCACGCTCGCCGACATCTCGCCGAGCTCGTCGCAAAGCATCGCCGCGCCCCGCAACCGACCGCCGAGTGCGCTCGCAAGACGCGAGCAATGCGGTCGCAGTCGAGTTCATCGCGTCGCGGGCCGAGCGCGGCCCGGTCGCGATCGCTTTTTCGAGCAGCGCCGTCATTGCTTCCAGCTCGCCGTCCCGCAAGCGCGCTTCGGCGCGTGCGACCATGGCGAGTCTCGCGCTCTGCGCGCGCTCCTCGGCCGATGCACACCCCGCGGCGGCGTCGTCTTCCAGGAGCGTCGCGGCTTCGTCGATCTCACGGGCCGAGTCGTGTCCCTCGCACGCGAGCGACAGCCAAATCAACGTGGCCAGGAAGTGACGGCGGGCGGACGTACCGTCGTCACCGGCACCGCTGATCGCGACGCCCAGCCATATCGAGGCGTCTTCGTGTTCTCCACGCTCGAGATGCTGAATCGCGGTCGCGAGCGCACGCGATGCGTCATCGCACTCCTCGGTCGGCAGGAGATGCGCGGTCGTGCGAACAGGCCTCGTGGGTTCGAGGGCCGCGACAACCCAGGAAGCGGTGACCATGCGCGCCAGGAGGTCCCACTCATGGGCCGTTGCCGCGTGACGCATGGAATCGTCGCCCCGTCCCGCCGCCTCGAACCACTGTGCAGCCCGAGCATGCAACACAGGCACCTCGCTCGGGAGCTCGTGTCGCAAGGTGATCCGGAGGAGTTCGGCAATCAGACTGTGATGGCGATACCACCCTTCGACTCCGGCGACCGGCGTGAGGAACAGTTCCTGTCCGGCCGCGCGTTCGAGGTCGCGCGCGGCGGTGCCGCTCTGGACGATCGCCTCAGCGAGCTCGCCGTTGAGCGTGTCCACAACCGCGGTGCGAAGGATGAAGTCCCGCAACTCGTCGGACTGTTTGGCCAGTACCTCGTTGAACAGATAGTCGATGACCGTTCGGTCACCTTGCCGTGCCTCGGTCAAGAGCGTCTCGTATCCGATCCCGTCGCTGATGTACCGGGCGGCGAGTTGTAGTGCCGCAGCTGATCCCGCGGTCCAGGCCGTCATCGTGCGAGCGTCCTCGGCAGAGACCACGGCACCACATCGTTCGAAGAGCGCCGCGGCCTCGGACACGGTGAATGCCAGCTGCGCAGTGCGCAAGGTCGTGGGCTCCGTCCCGCGAAATGTCTGGTGAGGCAGGTCGGGATCGTGCCGGGTCGCGAGCACAGTGGAGAGCCCGTGAGGCGTCATCTGTACGAGCCGTTGAAGCGCGACCCGACCGGCGCGCGTCTGGAGCTGCTCGACATCATCGAGCACGAGCACGAGATCGGGACCGTGAACCGCGAGCTCGATCGCCTGATCGAGCGGGTCGGGCGACGATGCGCGGACCGCGGCGAGTTGGTCGAGGCCGGAGGACGCACGGGCGGTCAGGATCGCCTGGAGAACCGACGTGCCGAAGACGTACGGGTCAGAATCGCGGGCGTCGAGCCGGCACCACGCGGTCGCGCCGGGCGGTCGCGAGCGTGCGTAGCTCGCGAGCAGGGTCGTCTTCCCCGCGCCGATAGGCCCCACCACGATGGTCAGCGGAACGTTCGCAGCCGCGACGAGAGCGCGCTGCAGGCGCGGGCGATCGACGAAGCTGCCCGGCAAGGCGGGTACTGCGAACTTGTCGCCCTCGATCTCAGCCGGGACGCACGCTGGCAATCCCGAGTGCCGCTCCGGTGCATCGACGACGAGTGACATCTCACGCTCCTCCGGTCATCCCCGAGGACAGAGCCTCGATGACGTCGCGGATGCCGGGCATCACCGAAAGAGGGTGATTGCAGGTTTTCTCACACCTTCCTCACCCGCGAGTGTGACGCCCACATGCGCGCAAGGGCGCACGCAGGGCGTTATCCGGTCGGTGGCTTCGGTGCAGCAATGAGCTGCGCGACCGCGAAGACGAGCATTACGACACCCACGCCAACGAGCCAGAGGCGAGCGGATCGCAGGCGCAGATGGCTTGCGATGCCGACAAGGAACAACACCGATGCCAGGAAGACCGTGGTGCGAACGTAGTCGTCCGACCGCGTACCGGCTTCGCTCCCGTTCTTGTAGAACTCGTCGGCTTTCGTATCGAGCTCGGCGCGCACGCGCGACCTCGGGTTCCTTGTACTGCGGCATAAACGTCGGACCGGGCGGCGCGGCGGCGTTGGTCGCGGGCTTGGTCGCGATCCAGGCGTCAAACGCGACGCGGAATTCCGGCCGGAACCGCTGCTCGGCGATGCGCATCGCGGACTTGTCACCGGCGGTGTACGCCGTGAACCACGTATTGAACGTCGAGACGTCGAAGTTGCGCTCCTCCATGGCCGAGAGCTGCGCACGGTTCGCCTGGGTGCGCGTCGCCGAAGCCTTCGCCAGCGAGAGCGACGATTCGGTCCCCCACTTCGCCGAGGCATAGCCCGACCAGGCCGCGAGCACCGCGACGACCGCCAGCAGCACGGCCTCCAAGATCGAGATCGTCCGATCGTGCTGGGTCGCTTGTTCTGCGGGCGGCTCCCCGTGGCGCGAGTGCTCCGCGAGCTCCTTGCCGACCTCGGCCGACGACAGGCCCTCAGGCATCGGCGTCCGTTCCCGCACCGCGCGTGCGGGCGCGTCCGAGCCTGCTCACGAGCACCGACACGATCGTCACGAGGTAGATCTGCCCGGTGAGTGCCTCGAGCACGGCGAACGATCGCCCAAGGCTGGTCGCGGGGGTGAGATCGCCGTAGCCGACGGTTGTAAGCGTGATGAAGCTGAAGTAGAGGTCGTCGGCACTCGTCGGCTTGCTGATCTGCGCGAAGAACTGCGAGCTGCCGAACGCCGTCATTGCCTGATACACGAACGCCCACAGCATGCCAACGAGCACGTAGATGCAGATCGCGCCGAGGATCGTCTGCACGTCGACGATTGCGCGGCGCCACAGCGCACGCCCGATGATGACCGGCGCGATCGCCACGAGGAGGGCATTGAGCAAGAAGCTGGCGCCCTGCGTGTTGCTCGTGTCCGCCAGTGCAGACACGATCGAGCCCGTCAACGCGGCGAGCACGACGACTCCCATGAGTCGGAACGTGCGACGCTTGGCCTTCGACGCGCTCAGCGCGGCAAACAGGGTGGCGCCTTGGAGCGAAACGATCGCGACCCGGGCCCACGGGCCGGATGCGCCCGACGACATGACGATGAAGGTGGCGAACAACAGCGCGAGCACGACGCCGTAGCGATAGCCCGGGAAGCGTCGTTCGAAAGCCGGTTCGGGCATCATCGGCGGTGCGCCCGCGGCGAGCCCGCCCACGAGCGTTCGTTAGAGACCGGGGCTCGAGTGCATGATGCCGCCGTCAGCGAAAATGGTTGTCGCCGCGAGGTAGGTCGCCCCATCCCCGGCTGCGAACGCGACAACGCTGCCGATCTCGTGGGGCTCGGCCATCCTCCCGATCGGAATCGCGGCGTTCAACTTCATCATCTTCGCGGGATCGTCCATCGTCGTCTGATTGATCGGCGTCGCGACCGCGCCCGGTCCCACGCCGACAACGAGAATTCCATGTTGCGCGAGCTCGACGCCGGCGGTGCGGGTGAGCATGCGCATGCCGCCCTTCGACACGCAGTACGGCGTGTTGCCCGGCATCGGCCAATCCTCGTGCACCGACGTGAGGTTAATGATCCGGCCACCATCGCCCTGGGCGATCATCTGCTTGGCCGCGAGTTGGGTGCCGAAGAACGCGCTCTTGAGATTGATGTCCATCACCTTCGCGAATTGGTCTTCGGTCGTGTCGAGGATCGACGTGCGCGTCTCGATGCCGGCGTTGTTGACCATGATGTCGACGCGCCCGAGCTCCTTGACCGCGGCGTCGATGAGATGCTGCAGATCCTCGACCTTGCTCACGTCGGCCTCGACGCCGATCGCCCGGTCGCCGAGCGCGAGGATCTTTTTCTCGAGTTCTTCGGTCGCTTCGGGGTGTACCACGTAGTCGATGACGATGTCCGCGTCGTGCGCGGCGAGCGCAAGCGCGATCGCCTTGCCGATGCCACTGTTGCCACCGGTGACGATGGCGACTTTTCCTTGAAGGCTCATGCAATCACTCCTTGGCGCTATGCCATTCGTTCGACGAGGTGCTCGCCCACGCGGATGGCATTCGCCATCGCGGTGAGGGCGGGGTTCACGGCACCGATGCTCGGAAAGAAGCTCGTGTCGATGACGTAGACGTTGTCGAGTTCGTGCGCTTTGCAATCCGCGTCGAGTACGGACGTCGCGGGATCGTTCCCGAACCGGCAGGTTCCCGCCTGGTGCGCGCAGCCGGCGACCGGGATGCTCATATTCATGTAGAAGTTCTTGTCGAGCACGTGATGCTGCGCCATGCCAACGTGGTTCAGAAGCTTTTTGAGCTCGTGGTACAGACGGTCGGCCTCGGCGTCATTGTTCGACGTGTACGCAAGGTGGACGTTGCCCTCGCCGTCGAGCGTGACACGGTTCTCCGGCGTCGGGAGGTCCTCGGTCGTCAGCCAGAAGTCGACCGCGTGATGCGCAGTCTCGTCCAGGCTCCAGTGGGGTGCGAGTTTCGTGAGCTTCGGTTCTTCGCCCTTCATCGCCGCCGCGTTCGATTTGCCGACCATCTGGATCTGGCCGATCGGCCATTCGTAGTCGTCGGCGCGGAAGTAGAAGTC
This sequence comes from uncultured Actinomycetes bacterium, assembly GCA_963837155.1. Classification (GTDB taxonomy): domain Bacteria; phylum Actinomycetota; class Acidimicrobiia; order IMCC26256; family PALSA-610; genus DASQHW01. The sequence continues at coordinate 2,395,163 of CAWIMB010000002.1, forward strand.
GTTCACGGCAAGTGTCTTCTGGAACACCGTGTCGTTGCGTTCCTTGGCGAGCGCGACGACTGCCTTGCTGTTGTGATACATGTAGTTGCGGCCGACCTGGTCGGACCCGTTGGCGAGCCCGTTGGGATGCCGGTCGTTCGCGGAGCGCAGCAGGATCTTGGCGCTGTTCGCCGCGCCTGCAGAGATCACGACGACATCGCCATCGTAGACCTCGCGCTCGCCGTGACGCGAGACCACCACGTTCGTCACCTCCCGGCCGGAGGCATCGGTTTCGAGGCTTGTCACCTCGGCGTCGACCAGCAACGTCACGTTCGGTCGACCGAGAAGTGGCCGTACCGCGATCGTCTCCGCATCCGACTTCGCGTGCACGAGGCACGGATAGCCGTCACATGTGCCACATCGAATGCACGCGCTGTTCGGCCGGTCGTCCTCGTCGAGCAAGATGCCACACGGCGCGTGGAACGGGTGATACCCGCCCTTCTCCAGCTCGTCGTGCAACTGTTGGATCCGCGGCTCGTGCGACACCGCCGGCCACGGATACTGCCGACTCCAGTGACCCTCGGTGGGATCGTCGCCGTGGTTGCCGTGGACCTGATACAGCCACTCGGCCTTGGTGTAGTACGGCTCGAAGTCGTCGTAGTCCACCGGCCACGCGGGCGACACACCGTCGATATGACGCAGCTCGCCGAAATCTTGGGGTCGCAACCGGTAGAGCGCCGCCCCATAGAGCTTGGTCGCGCCGCCGACGAAGTAGTGCACCTGCGGCTGGAACGGGGAGCCGTCGGCGTCGTACCACGTGTCCTCGGAGATGTACCGACCGTCGACGAACACCTGGGACGCATCCCAGTTCGCTGTCTCGCGCGGGAGGTAGTTCCCGCGCTCGAGCAGCAGGATCCGCTTGCCGGATTCGGCGACGGTGTGGGCGAGGGTTCCGCCGCCCGCGCCGCTCCCGATCACGATGATGTCGTAGTGCTCGGCCATGTCGCGCCCCTCGTCTGATCTCGCGAGTGCGGCTCATCATCGAGCGTGATGACACGTCCCGCATCATCTCCGGCGGGTGAAATCCGAGGGAGGAACAGCGCGGCGACGAGCCCGAGGATCCCGATGCCCGCCAGGACGATCATCGCCACGGCATAGGACGTGTCTCCGATACTGGAGACGAGGATCGTGCCGGCCACGGCCGCGCCGAGGGACGAGCCGAGATTGGAGATCGAGCGAGACAAGCCCGAGATCTCGCCCTGTTGCGCCTCGGGGAAGGCGGATTGCACGACGTTGACGGAAGGGGTCAGCATCACTCCGACGCCGAGGCCGATGAACAAAAGACCCGGCGCGAACGCCCACGGGTTGGGCGAGCCCTTCACCATCGCGAGCAGGACGCCGATCCCGGCGATCGTGGCAATGAAACCGACGATGATGAGCGATCGCTGTGCGTACTTCTTGGCCAGTCGCCCGGCCGCAAGCGAGGACACCAGGATGCCGACGGTCGCGGCCGTGAAGATCACACCCGTTTCGATCGAGTTGTAGCCCCGCACGACCTGGAGGAACGCCGAGACGACGAACGACGTGCCGATGAGCAGCAGCCACTGCACGTTTTGCGTGACTAGGCCGAGATTGGAGGTGCGGTTCCGGAAGAGCGCGGTCGACAGCAACGGCTCTTCGCCTCTGCGTTCGCGGGCACGAATGTGGAGGAAGAAGAGGCCGAGGACGAGCGCGCCGACAGCAATCAGGACCGCCGTGAGCACGAGGTTGGTGTCCGCCTGGAGGACCCCCATGACCACGAGGACCAGGCCGGCCGCCGACAGGACCGCGCCCAGGCCGTCAAACGGGCGAGTCGGATCGGGCGCCACCGGGTCGACGATCGAGCGGCTCAGCAGGATGATCACCACGATGATCACGGCTTGGAAGACGAAGGCCGCCCGCCAGCTGATTGCCGTCGCGATGAAACCTCCGATCAACGGTCCGGCCGCGGCTCCGACGCCACCCATGCCCGCGATCACGCCGAAGGCCCGCGCACGCGAGGTCACGTCGGTGAAGAGCAGCGTCGTGAGGATGTAAACGGGAGGGATCAACAGCGCAGTGCCGACACCTTCAAGGATCGAGTTGCCGAGGATCAGGACGCCGAGACCCGGAGAGACCGAACTCATCAGGGCGCCGATCCCGTAGACGATGAGGCCGGCCGTGAAGCAGCGCTTGCGGCCCCACCGGTCGGTCAGCTTGCCGGCGGGAATCATCAGGGCGGCCATCACCAGCAAGAAGATCGTGATCGCGGTCTGCACACCCTCGACGGTGGTGTCCAGGTCCTTGCTGATGTCGTTGATCATCACGTTCATGTTCGAGCCCGCGAAGCTGCAGATGAACTGCGCGAGCGCGAGCGGAACGAGAATCTTCCGCAGAGAACCCGCTGACCGTCCCACGCTGACCGCTTCAGCCATGCGGCCGACGCTACGGGGGCGGCTCGCCGGTGCCCTCCCCCGATCCGGGTAGACCGCGGTTCACCCGGGCCGGGGGACGACATCCGAGCCGGGAACGCCCACGCTCGGACGGTCGGTGCACTGTGACGTCGAAAGCGAGCGGTCATGTTCCCGCCCATCGCGGAATACGCCTTCTTGTCCGATTGCGAGAACTCGGCCTTGGTCGCGGCCGATGGTTCGGTCGAGTGGATGTGCTTGCCGCGCCCAGATGCGCCGAGCATCTTCGGCGCGTTGCTCGATCGGACTGCGGGCTCCTTCCGCTTCGGTCCGTCGACCGCACAGGTGCCCGACCAGCGCCGCTACCTCCCGGGGACGAATGTGCTCGAGACGACGTGGCACACGCCGGCGGGCTGGCTCACGGTGCACGACGCGTTTGTCATGGGTCCCGCAAGCCCCGACGCGCGCCGTCCGAACTACCGGCGCGCACCTGGCGATATTGCCGCCCGAGGGACGTTCTTACGCGCCGCGACGTGCACCCGAGGCCATGTCGAGGTCGAGGTCAACTGCATCCCGCTCTTTGAGTACGGCGCGCGGGAAGGGACATGGACCTATGACGGACCCGGATACCTGAGCGCGACCGTCCAGGAGGGTGACCTGACGCTGCGAATCCAGACGGGCCTGCAACTGGGGCTGCTCGGCACGCGCGCGATGGGACGCACGACGCTCAAGGAGGGTGAAACGACATTCGTTGCCCTCTCATGGGGCGACGCTCCCCCGATACAAGACACCGACGCGTACCACCACTTGCACGAGACCGAGGACTTCTGGCGGGGCTGGCTCAGCATGGCCCGCATCCCCGACCATCGGTACCGTCCGTTCATCGAGCGCAGCGCGCTCGCACTCAAAGGCCTCAGCTACGGGCCGACGGGCGCCGTGATGGCGGCGGCGACGACGTCGCTCCCCGAGACACCGGGCGGCGAGCGAAATTGGGACTATCGCTTCACCTGGATCAGGGATTCCGCGTTCATGCTGCGTGCCCTGCACGGCCTCGGATTCGACTGGGAAGCGATCCAGTACTTCGCGTTCATCTATGACGCGATGAGCATGGGGCACACCGAGGGCGAGTTCGATCTGCAAATCATGTACGGGATCGGCGGCGAACGCGATCTCACCGAACACACGCTCGACCACCTGTCGGGATATCGCGAATCCCGTCCCGTACGCATCGGCAACGGCGCCTACGACCAGCGCCAACACGACGTCTGGGGAATGGTGCTCGACTCGTTCGTCACCCATCTTCGCAATGGCGGCCAACTCGGCCCGCGGGCGTGGACCGCGATCGGCGGCATGGTGGAGACGGCAATCGAGCGCGCCTCCGAGCCCGATCAAGGCATCTGGGAGATGCGGGGACCGCCGCAGCATTTCGTTGCATCGAAGGTCATGTGCTGGGTCGCGGCCGATCGGGGCGCACGCCTCGCGCGACCGCGACGACAACGCCAACGCCGAAAAGTGGCAGCAGGCCGCGGACTCGATCAAGGCCGAAGTGTGCTCCAAGGGCGTCGATGGACGGGGCGTGTTCACCCAGCACTACGACGGCGACGAGCTCGACGCGGCCGGGCTGCTGATCCCGATTATGGGATTCCTGCCGGGGGACGACGAACGCGTACGGGCGACGGTGCTGGCAATCGCCGATGAGCTCACCGAAGACGGCTTGGTACTGCGCTATCGCGTCGATAATGCCGACGACGGGCTCTCGAACGACGCCGAAGGCACGTTCACGATTTGCTCGTTCTGGCTCGTCTCGGCGCTCGAGATCATCGGGGAGGTCGAGCGTCGCGCGCGCTGTTCGAGAAGCTCCTCTCGTTTGCCGGCCCTCTTCTGCTCTATGCGGAAGAAATCGACGTCACGACGGGGCAGCACCTCGGCAACTTCCCGCAGGCGTTCACCCACCTTGCGTTGATCGACGCGGCGACGCGGCTGTGTGCATCGGAGGAGAACGCGTCATGAGGGGTCGCTTCCGATTGCTGCGGCTGTCTGCGTCCGCGCGAACGGAGAGCGATGACCATCATCACGTGGTCGTTGTGGGTGGCGGCTTCGGCGGTCTGCCGGCTTCGCGTTTTCTCGGTCATCTGCCGGTCGACGTGACGCTCATCGATCGCCGGAACCATCACTTGTTCCAGCCGCTCCTCTACCAGGTTGCAACCGGCATGCTCTCGCCCGGTGACATCGCGCCCGCGTTGCGGCATGTGTTGCGCAAACTTCCGCGAGTTCGGGTCGAGCTGGCCGAGGTCACCGGCTTCGACCTCGAGCGACGCGTCGTCTACGCCACGAGGCCTCCGCACGAGCCCTTCGAGGTGCCGTACGACAGTCTCATCGTTGCGGCAGGCGCGGGCCAGTCGTACTTCGGCCACGACGAGCTCGCACTGTTCGCACCGGGCATGAAGACAATCGACGATGCGCTCGAAATTCGCCGTCGCATCCTTGGCGCATTCGAGATGGCGGAAACCGCGAGCGACCAGGCTGACAGGCAAGAGTGGCTCACAATCGTGGTCGTCGGCGCCGGGCCCACGGGTGTCGAGCTCGCCGGGCAGGTGCGCGAGCTGGCGACGCGCAGCCTCCGGAACGAGTTCCGGAACTTCGATCCGTCCTCCATGCGGGTTGTGCTCGTGGACGCCGGCAAGGAGCCGCTCGCAACGTTCGGCGACAACCTGTCGGGCGACGCGCAACGCGAGTTGCGCAAGCTCGGCGTCGAGATGCGCATGAACACTCGGGTTGTCGGCATCGACTCCTTCGGCGTCGACATCGAGGTCGATGACGGCAAGGACCGCATTGCTGCGCGAACGACGATCTGGGCCGCCGGGGTTCACGCGTCGCCGCTCGCGCAGCAGCTCGCTGATGCGTCCGGCGCGACCGTGGATCGCGCCGGACGCATCGCGACTCAGCCCGACCTGACGCTCCCCGGTCATCCCGAAGTGTTCGCGGTGGGTGACATGGTGACGCTCGACAAGCTGCCCGGAGTCGCGGAGGTTGCGCTGCAAGGCGGCCTCCACGCCGCGCACACGATCGGTCGCCGGCTGCGGGGCGACGATCGTTCGATCCCATTCCACTACCACGACGTCGGCAGTGTCGCGACAATCGGGCGCTTCGACGCGATCTTCAGCTTCGGTCGCACCCGCGCCAGCGGATTTTCCGCCTGGCTCGTGTGGGTGTTCGTGCACCTCGCGTTCCTCAATGGCTTCGCCAATCGCTTCTCGACCTTGTCGTCGTGGATTCGGTCGATGCTCGGGCGAGCCCGCGCCGAGCGCGTCTTCAGCGTCGGTCACACCGGCGGGGATCTCAGTGCTCCGGCCGAGGTACGGGCGGCGATCACGCCGAACCAGTTCCCGGCGGACCAGAAGGCGAACCCTTAGCGCTGCACCTGCGAACGGGTGCGCCGGCGGCGCCCGACCGCGGCGAACGTCACGATCATGACGGCGCCCAGCACAGTGTTCACTGCTTGATGCACCACCGGCGTCGCGTTGACGCCCCCGTCTGATCGCGGACGGGGCGCGATGCCACCTTCGTCGAGGATGCTGCGCTCGTCGAGGACATAGAGCCCGATCAGCGAAGGGATGACGAGCACCGCCGCGATCCCGAACACCACGAGCACGGTCTCGAGCGTGCCCGACGGCGCGGCTGCATCGGCGACCGTGAGGCTCTTCGGCAGCATGTACGGCCACTGGGCGACACCCCAGCCGCCGACGATCGTGGCAACCGCCCCGGCCGCGAGGAAACGCGCATAGCGGTGGGCGCCGCGAAGCAACAGGACCATCGAGCCGATGCCGCACACCGCCGAGATGATCACGAGCGGCAGGGCACGAGACGTGAGCCCGTCGAAGACGAAGCGCGCGTCATTGCGCAATACGAAGATGCCACCGATCGCAACGATTCCGGCGATGACCGCCGCGACGACCGCGCGCCGGCGGAAGTACTCCGCCATCGCCGGCTCCGCGAGCCGGCGGGCGTCGAAGCTGAGATAGACAGCCGCGAGGTACGCGCAAGCGGTCACGGCGAGAACTCCGCCGAGAATCGACGTCGGGTTGACCCAGCTGGACCACGGCTCACCCGCCTCACCTCCCGCGGGCACCCGGCCCGACGCGATGGCGCCCGCCACCGCACCAAAGCAGTACGGAACGAGGATCGAGGAGATCGCGAACGCGGCGCCGAAGTTGCGAAGATCCCGAACGCGGAGCACGTTCTTGCGAAACACGAAGCTCGAACCGCGTAATACGATGCCGAAGGCCGCGAAGGTCAAGGGAATGAACAGCGTCAGCATGATCGACGCGAATGCCTCCGAGAAGGCGGTCCAGAGCACGACCAACGTGAAGATCAGCCACACGTGGTTCGCTTCCCACACCGGCGCGATCGCGTGCGCGATGACAGCCCGAGGACGCTCGCCCTTCTCCGCGCCACCCGCGATCAGGTCCCAGAATCCGGCGCCGAAGTCGGCACCACCGAAGACCGCGTACGCAGTGATCGCGACGAACAACACGACCGCGACCGCATTCGTCATGCGGCTTCGACCTCCGGCCCTCTATCGCCCGCGAACCGACGCACACAGTCCGGGCCGGAGGTCTGCGCCTGGCCCGTCATCCGACGGGTACCTCGTCGTCATCAGCGTTGACATTGACGACGTGCGTGGGCGGGCGCGGTCCGTACGGGACCTCCGAGTCATCCGGCTCCTCCGCCTGCTCCCGCCAACGCCGGCTCATCTTGCGCAGCACGAGAATCGTGGTCACGCCGAGACCGATGTAGATCGCGACCACCGCGAGGAACGTCGCCCAAATTCCCTCGTTCGTGGTCGCGGCTTGTTGCACACGGAATTGGCCCGAGACGATCCATGGTTGGCGTCCAACTTCGGTGAGTGTCCACCCCGCCTCGAGCGCGAGCACGGATGCGATACCCGCGAACGTCGCGATCCACAAGAAGATGCGCGACCTCGGGAAGTCGCGCCGGAAGATCCACGAGAGCGCGTACCACGCAGATAGCAAGGACAGGAGCGTGCCGATTCCGATCATGACATCCCATGCCAGATGCACGGTGTTGACCTGCGACGTGGTCGGCCGGTCGGACGGGGGTGTCGCATTCAAGCCTTGAATCACGGTGTTCTTGCCGGTGCTCGGATCGGACAGCCACGACGCCAGCCCCGGGATCTTGATGCCACCGCTGATCGTGCCGTTGTCGTTGAGGTGACCGAGCAGCGTCTCGGGCTCATCGCTACCCGTGTTGGGAATCATCTCGATCGCGGCAAACTTCACGGGCTCGTTGTTGTAGACCCAGCGGGCGAGCGTGTCGCCGACCGCCATCTGTATCGGCGTGGCGATCGCCGCGACGGTGAACGGGATGATGAACCCGAGCCGGTGGTAGCGGTCGCGGCGGCCCCGGAGTAACCCACGCGCGTACACCGACGCGATGAGGAACCCGCCGACGAGGTACGCGGCGACCAACATGTGCGTCGCCTCGTACGGCGTCGCCTTGTTGAAGATCACGCTCCACGGGTCGACGTCCACGACCTTGCCGGCCGAATTGAGCGTGAACCCCTGAGGTTCGTTCATCCACGAATTCGCGGCCACAACCGAGATCGTCCCGCCGATTCCGGCGAGCACGATCGGCACGCCCGTCCAGAAGTGGGTCCACGGCTTCAGCCGCTTCCAACCGTGGATGTACATCGCGATGAAGATCGCCTCGAGGAAGAAGAACACACCTTCGAACGCGAACGGAATGCCGAACGCAGCTCCGTACTTCCCCATGAAGTTGGGCCAGAGCAGCCCGAACTCGAACGAGAGAACAGTGCCGGTCACCGCGCCCACGGCGAAGGTCACCGCCATGAACTTCGACCACCGCTGGGCAAGCAGTAACGCGTCGGCATCCTCGTGCTTGATCGCGCGGTAGTTGGCGACCAGCGTCATGAACGCCCACGAGACGCCGAGCGGCACGAGAATGATGTGGAACGCGAGCGTGAACGCCATTTGCGCGCGCGCCCACGGCACTGGGTCGACGGCGAGCACGATTCCAGCTTCGCAAAGACCAAGACCCCCGGCATCCTCCCGGTGGGGTGAACCCAGCTGCCTCCAACGCTGGCTCGGCCCACGTCCCGGCTCTCACCTGCCACGGGTGATGGCGCGGACACGACCGGTTCGTACGCTCTGATCGCCGATGACAACCGCGCCTGCCGATCCGCTCGCCGCCCTGCAGACCCGGGCCTATCTCAAGCTGTTGGTGCTCGCCGCGATCATCGGGGTGCCGATCGCCACCGCGGCCTACTTCTTCCTCAAGCTCATCGACCTCCTCCAGCAATGGCTGTTCACCGACCTCCCGGAGGGACTCGGCTTCGACTCCATGCCCGCGTGGTGGCCGCTGCCGCTGCTCGGGATCGCGGGCGTCATCGTCGGCGCAACGATTCGCTACTTGCCCGGCGGGGGTGGTCACTCCCCCGCCGACGGGTTCAAGGCGGGCGGCGCAACGTTGCCCATCGATTTGCCGAGCATCGCGCTGGCGTCGCTGGCCACGCTCGCGTTCGGCGTGGTGCTGGGACCCGAAGCGCCCCTGATCGCGATCGGTGGCGGGCTCGCAGTGCTCGCGGTGCGCCTCGCACAACGAGATGTTCCTGCCCAGACTGCCTCTGTCGTGTCCGCCGCCGGCAGCTTCGCGGCGATCAGCACACTCTTCGGCTCACCGCTCGCGGCCGCGTTCTTGTTGATGGAGGCAGTGGGCCTCGGCGGCCCAATGATGACGCTCGTGCTGCTCCCCGGGCTTCTGGCGGCCGGCATCGGCACGCTGACCATGGTCGGTTTGGATTCGTGGACCGGGTTCGGCACGTTCTCGCTGGCGATTCCCAACGTTCCCGGCGTCGGACAACCGACGATCGCCGAGTTCGGCTACGCAATCGCGATCGGTCTTGCGGCAGCCGTCATCGGAACCGGAATCCGGCAGCTCGCACTCCTCGTGCGACCGCGTGTCGAGCGACGGTTGATCACGTTCACGATTGTGGTAGGCCTCGGCATTGCGGTGCTCGCGATTGTGTTCGACGAGTGGACCGGAAAGAGCTTCTCGAACGTATTGTTCTCGGGACAGAACGAAATGGGCCCGCTGATCGCCGAGAGCGCGAGCTTCTCGGTCGGCGCGCTCGTCTTGCTCGTCGTGTGCAAGGGACTCGCGTACAGCCTGTCGCTGAGCGCCTTCCGCGGTGGTCCGGTGTTTCCCGCGATGTTCATCGGCGCCGCCGGCGGGATCGCGATGTCACACCTGCCCGGCTTGACGATGGTTGCCGGTCTCGCCATGGGCATTGGTGCGATGAGCGCGGTGATGCTGAAGCTTCCGCTGAGCTCGGTGTTGTTGGCGACGTTGCTCTTGGCTTCCGACGGGCTCATCGTCATGCCGCTGGTGATCGTTGCCGTCGTCGTCGCGTACGTCACCTCGACGCGCATTGCTCTCGCGGTCGCGACGCCGGCCCCCGTCCCCGAACCAGGGGCCACCGTGTCGCTGGCGGAGACCGGCGAGCCCGCACCGCCGGCCGCGAACGTCATTCCCCGAGGGTGACGCCCAGCTCCGAGAGCAACCCGAGGTTGTCCCAATACTGATGGAACGAGTTGATCCGCGTTCCCTCGAAGTGGGCAACGGTGACGCCGCGCAAGGTGATCCGCCGACCGGTCGGCTGTACAACCACGTGGCCTTCGAGAGCGATCTGCCCCACATGCGTCGCCGACACAACCCACTCTGCGTAGCCGCGGTCGCCAACGACATCGATCGGATCGATCAGCATGTCGACCTCGGCGAACGCGTCTGCTCGTCCCGAATACGCCTCCGCCAGCTCTGCCCACGATGAGATGTCGACGGTCGGAGACCAACCCATGACATCCTCGGTATAGAGCTCGTCTACGAGGCCGGCATCGCCGGCGGCGCCGAGCTCGAGGGCCATCACGAGCGTGGCCAGCCGTCCGTTTGCGAGGTCGCGGTCGTTGGTCGTCGTCATGCCCGCGCCGACACGAACTATTCGCTCAGGACAAGGTCGTCTTCAGTGGGTGCATGGCCGTGGACAACGAGCGCGTAGATCACCAGCGTGTCGATGAGGATCATCGTGAACGACCAGAACGGGAAGTGCGCGAGGTACGCGAGTTGGAAGATGAGGTTGAGACTCGCGACGATCACACCGGCAACCCGTGCCCACATCGCTCCCGCGAGAATCGCCAGACCGCCGATGAGAATCATCGTCGCGGCGAACGTCCTCCATCCCGCGCCGGTGTCGACGTAGTACGGCTGATAGTAAGCCGAACCCCTTGCGGTTCGATTGCCCGGGAGTTGAGTCGTAGACACTGCATGCCTCCGAGACCGCGGTTCATGACAGCCTCATGACATTCCCCTGGGAAGGCGGACGCATCACTCAAGGTGGGTGAACCTCACTGCCCGCTGCGCCCGTACCGCATCACCCCCGTGAGGGTGATGCGGAGCCGCGTGCCGCGCTGTGGAATGTCCCCCACCCGGCGAGGACCGTCGCCCGCAAAGACGAAACATCGATGAGCGTCGACACGCCTGAACAACCTCCGATCACCCCCCGCGAGCTTGCGACAACGTTTGTGCAGCATGCCCGGTCGATGGAATGCGAAGATGACCGTCTGTCGCTACGCGGGATCAGCCCGGCCACGTTGTACATCGCCGAGGGACCGCCGCCCGAGGTCGGGCACATCACGGCAAGACAGTTCGTCGACCTCTGGACCGAGGGGGTCCACAGCTACGCGGACAACCCGCCGACGGCTGTGCTCGCCTTTGTCGGCGATAGCGACCGCCTGCCGGCCGACGTGGTCCTGATCCTGCGAACGCCACGGCTGTACCTCAACACGCTTGCCTACGTGTGCCACGTCACCGAAGGCGCGCTCCCGTCGACTGCAGGGGCGTGCTCGCTGTTCATCGAGCCGCCCGACCGACCGCTGTCACCCCGGGCCGTCATGGAGTTGCACCGCACCAGACGACTCGGCGGTCGCCGCGGTTTCTGAGTCTTCTGCGAGGCCGAGTTCGAGCGGCGGAGTCGCCCGGTGCTGCTTGCGTCGCGACAGCGTGACGTTGAGGACCGTGGCCGCGATCACAACGCGACCGATGACGTATGCCCAGACGAGCATCGCAAGCGCGGTCCCGATCGCACCGTACGTGTCAGACTTCCTCGATACCAGGTGCGCAAACCAATACACGGTCACGACGTGCACGACCTCGATGCCAACCGCGAAGACGATCGCGCCGGGCACCAAGGCGGTCCAGTCGCCTTCGTGTGGAAGCCGAGCGCGAGATCAGCAGCCACAGCCCGAACGGAACCGCCGAAAAAATGACGATCGCGACGATCCCGCCGACGAATGTCTCCGCACGCAACCGGCCGATGAGCCCGACCACCACAAGCGTGACCGTCAGCGCGGCGACGAGCATCAGGGAGGCGCGGGTCAGCCGCCGTGGCTTGGCAATGCGCGTACGCCAGACCAACGTGTGTTCGATCCAAAGGACGCGCAGCAGCGTGCGGCCCGCGGAGATCAGTGCGAAGGTCGCGATCACCGTGACGAGGATGCGGTTCCACAGGCTGAGGTCGTCGGAGCTCCGGATCGACGACGCGATGAGGCCGGCGCCGCCCGCGGCTTTGGCGACCGAGTTCGGATCCTGGTGCGTCGCGCTCCCCGCGAGCCCGAGACCGACGACGATGACGAACACGTACGGCACGATGAACAAAAAGAATCGAAACGCAACGGCGCCCGCGAGCACCTGACCTCCGGCCTCGGCGTCGAGCTCGAGAGCCCCCAGGGCAGCGTCGATCGTGGTCGACTTCGTCCGCGAGCGCTCGAGAGACTCTCGACCCTGTGTGATCCGCGTTCGCGATGTAATCCCGCCTCGTTCGGAGGCGAGCAAGGCGTGACGCGTCGTCGGGCACGTCGTCGTCGTTGGTCGTTCCTCGAGTGTGCAGGCACGCCGACCGCTCGGTCGTCACCCTGGCCGGGTGGACGCAAGCGTCACGATTCCCGCTCGAAGAGTGACTGGGCTCCCGATCTCCTGAGCTGCGTGCGCAGCGGTCGAGGCGGGTTGATCAAGCGAGGCTGGATACCGCGCTCGAACGCGAACCGGGCGAGTCCGACGAGGAACGCGACACCGCTCGCATCGATCGAGGTCACCCGGCCACAATCGATGAGGAGCTCGGCGTCGGCGAGTTGCAGTGCCTCGACGGCCGCGGCCAAACCGTCCTCGCGGGAGACCGTGCCGATGTCACCCGCGAGCGTGAGCCGGCCGGGTGTCCACGAGACCGTCACGCTCCTCCTCCCCGCTGGCCTGTAGACGGTGCCGTAGTCGTTGCTGTAGACAAATGACTACGGGTCTGGGCCTGAGTGTAGACAAGCGGCTACACTTGTCAAGTGGCATCGGCTTCGCAGACAAAGGTCCTTCGACCCACCGGCCGCGTCGAGATCCGTAAGGCCGTGCTCAGTGCCGCCACGCGCTTGTTCGTCGAGCGGGGACCGGCGTCGGTGTCGCTACGCGACATCGCCGAAGAAGCCAACGTCAACCTCGGGTTGTTGCACCGCCACTTCGGATCGAAATCGGAGTTGATCTCCGCCGCCATCGAGCAACTCGTCAACACGCTCGGGCCGAGCACAGGAGACGTCTTCGTCTCTCCCGAGATGCCCGAACAACTTGCGGCCCTCGTGACGGCGCCAGACACGGAGTATGTGGCCTACGTGCGGATGCTGGCGTGGCTCCTGCTGGACGGCACCGACACTGCGACCCTCTGGGACTCCTATCCCGCCATCGCCCGGCTCGTGCAACGGCTCGGCACCGACGGTCTGGATGATGACGACACGCGTTCCGTCGGCGCCGCCGTCGCGGCGTTCGCGCTCGGCTGGGTGTTGTTCACGCCGTTCCTGCGCGCCGCCACCCAGCTCGACAACGTGCCGCCCGAACACCTCCGCACGGTCTTGGCCGCGGCCATCGAGCGCGTTATCGACACCGGCATCGACACCTGATGCCCATCGCATACCGCTGCGATGCCGATCTCGGAATCACGATCTCTGTCTGGGAGGGGGCTGTCACCGTTGAAGAGTGGCGCGATCTCGTGCGGCGGCAGCTCGCCGATCCCGACTGGCCGTGCGGTCGGCTTTCCCTCGCCGACGCAACCACCGCGGGCAACACGGCGGCGATCAGCGACGAGGAGATCTGCGAGGTTGCCGCGATGTATCGCACGCAGCAGACGCGGATCGCCGGGATCAAGGCGGCACGCGTCTCCCCGCATGAAACGCGTGGCGCGTTGACCTTTCAGCGCGCCATGGGACCGAGCGGCCCGACGACCCTCGTCTTCGACGACCTCGAGGCGGCCTGCGCCTGGCTCGGTGTCAGCGTGGACGACGTACGGCCCACGCTCGAGGAACTCCGCGAGGAACTTCGCGGGTCGTAGTTGTCGTCAGCGCAGCTAGCTCGCGATCGCCTTTGCCTTCAACCTCTGGAACTCGGTCTCGTCGATCACGCCCTGCGCCTTGAGATTCGCGAGCTGCGCAACTTGATCCGTGGCACTCGAACCGGTGCCGGCTGCGTCCCTGATGTACGCGCGCGCGGCTGCGTCCTGCGCTTGGACGTCCTGCACCGCGTGCTCGTGCATCTTGCCGCCGCGTGCAATGAGGTAGACGAACACGCCCAAGAACGGGGCCACGATCACGAAGATCGTCCACAGTGCCTTCACCCCGCCCGACATGTCGTGGCTGCGGAAGATGTCCCCGAATATCGCGATCAGCAGCCACAGCCAAATGAAGAACATGAAGAAGTAGAGGATCGACAGGAAGACTTGTCCTGTTCCGAACTCAGCCGCCAGGCTCATTGCGCGCTCCTGTTCATCTCGGCCGGAAATCCACGAAAAGGTCCCGACCTCGATCCGATTCTGCGCCGGGAGTGCTCGTCGCCACCTCACCCCGGCCGGGTGAACGCGGGTCGGCGGTCAGCCGGACACCCGCGAACGTCACCATGTTCACGGCTGCGTGGACGACGATCGGCGCGACGACGCTTCTGGCCCGCAACCGCAGCAGCGCGAAGCCCGCGCCCGCGAAGCCGGTCGCCACCACGACTGCTCCGGTCGATGCCGCCACTCGCGCCACGGGTGGGCGGCTGGCACTCCGAGCCAGGGAACCCAATGTCGGGTTCACATGCCAGAGCCCGAACAACGCGGAGGAGGTCGCGATCGCCCAGCCGCGCGATCGGCTGCGTTGGCCGAGGCCGAGTAAGACACCTCGAAAGATCATCTCTTCGGCGAGCGCCGTCTCGAGCGGGATGCGCCGCGAGCGTCTCGAACACAGCCTCGGCCGGCGTCGTCCCGGTAACCCGCTCGTCGGCGAGCAACCGGCGGGTGGCCGGCACGACGACCGCGACCGCAGCCGCGAGCGCGACCGGCGCCGCCGCGATGAGCCCGATGCGAGCGCCCCGCCCGACGTTGGCCCGCTCGAGGCCGAGCTCAGACGGTCGAACGCCCGCCGCGCGTGCGAGGCCCGTCAGCGCAATCGCCGCGCCGAGATTCGCGGGAAGTCGGGCACGCCGGCGGATACGCGTGACGGCAAGGTTGTACGCCACGACGCAACCGATCGCCACGAGCTCCGTGGCGATCGCGCGCCGAACCGGCGTCACGAAGGGACGACGCCGGCGCTGGCGTCGAACTCCTCGTTCGCAACGGCGCGCACCACCGCGAGCAGACGCTCGTCGGAGTCGCGACCCGCTTCCCGCTCCTCGCGTATCAGGCGCGCGAGCACCGCGGCCGCCAGGCTCGTGTCGGCGGTTCCGTGCTTCTTCGCCCACTCGCTTCGGAACAGTTCCCGCTCGGCGAGCCGTTGCGCGATGCTCGCGAGCTGCTCGGGCGTTGCCTTCAGGCCGAGCACGGCGTGGAAGAACGGCAACAGATCGGCCCGATAGTCGTGGCCCTTCGCCGCGAACACCCCCGGCACAACCTTGGCCGCGTTCTTCATGTCGACGAGCACCTGGAAGAAACACGTCACCGGTGTCCACCGCATTCCTTTGGGCACCGACACGTGGCGCGACTCGGGGTCGCCGAGCCACTCGGGTGCCTGAATGGCCAGCTCGGGCCCGAAGACGCCAACGCCGTCGTCGTAGTGCGTGATCATCACGTAGCGGATGCGCTCTCGGGTCGCCGCGTCGAGCGCTTCCCACTCGCCGATGTCGTTGAACCGGCCGACGAGTGAGCGGTCAACATCGGAACGCTCGTCATACAGCACTCGCTCTTTCCACTTGCTGAAGTGAGGCGTCCCGATCCAGATTGCGTAGTCGATACCGGCGTCGACGAGTCCCTTCGTTCCCTGGTCGACAAAGCCGTCCTGACTCGTCCACGCACCGAGGCTCTCGCCGAACAACACGACCTTCGGTCGTTTCTCCGGTGGACACGCCGCCACACGGTCGCGGATCGCCGCGCAGAGCATGCGCGCGTGGTGACGTCCCTCGCGCACACGGTCGAGCGAGAGCGGAGAGGGCCGAGCCGAGTACTGCATCGCAACCGTCGCGCAGTCACCGCGAGTCAGCAACTCGAGGATCGATGCGGCCGCGTAGTTCACATAACCGGTGCCGGTTGGTGACGCGATCATCAACCACGAACGATCGAACGCGCCCGTGCGCTCGAGCTCGCGCATCGAGAGGTCGACACGTTCCTGCTCGGACGCCGCGCTTTCGATGCCGACGTACGCACGGATCGGCATCGCGGCTGCGGGCTCGCCCATCACCTCGGCGATCTTGTCCGGCGCGCTTGCCATCCAGACGTATCGACGGCCCACGCGCGACAGCGTGTCGAACGGTACGAGACTCTCGACGCTGCCGCTGAGGAGCGCGTTCGGCGGAGGGATATCGAACGCCGCTTCAGCCGACTCTTGCACTTGCTCGATACGATGGAGTGCCTTGACGGCCAGGACCCACGCGCCCGCGCCGAGTCCCGCGAGCGTGGCCGCATGCGCAATCGGACGCCAAACCTCGGCATTGCCCGGTGCGACACGCGCCACCGCGCGCGACAGGACATCAGCAAGCTTTCGCTCCCCCGCGCCCATTACCGACATCCCCGCGGCGACGCCGGTCCCGAATGCAACCGACTTGATCAACGAGGCCTGCACCTCTTGGGGCGGAAGATGCTTGTCGAGTTGCGCGCGGCGGTGTACCTGCCAGATGTTGATTGCGGCGAGCGCGCCGGCGGCCGGGGCGACGACGGCGAGAGTCCGGCTGCGGCGGACGCCACTGCGCTCGAACGACTCCTGGAGCACACCGATGAGCGCGCCCGCGGTGCCGGTCACCGAGAGCCAGAACCCGCCGGTGCGCGCGCCGGCGCGGAGCAACGGCTCGCGGTCGCGAGCGCGCAGCGCCCGCTGCATTGCGATGCCCGCCGCAATCGCCGCGACATCGGTCGCGATCGTCGCGTGACTCCACCGGCGCTCGTCGAAGCCTCGGGCCGCGGCCTGCCCGGCGAACACCAACGCTGCCGACTGAATCGTCTCCTGCACCAGGGTGACGAGCGCGTGGTTCGTCGACGCCGACAGCCCCGTGACCAAAGCTTGATCGAAGGTGGCACGCGGCATCAGCGTCCGCTGAAACGTGAGCGGCGCGTTCGCAGCCGCGAACAAGATGCCGGCCTGGTCGGCTCTTCCGCCGAGCGACTGATTCCGCTGTCTCGCCATAGCGCGACCGTGGTCGCGCCCGTGGCTGGGGGCATCACCCGTTCCGGATGAATCGCCCCGCTCTCAGAGCACGACCGCACGAACTTCATCCTCTCCGGGTGACGCCACCATCGGTGCCCTCGTCGTAGGTTCCGCCCGAGGGGCGCACGGGTGCCGAAGTGGTTGCCCCATTCGTTCAGAGAGGGAGTACTGCATGGATCCCAGCACACCGATCACGCTGGCCGCGGCGAAATACAAGGATCGCGAGCTTGCCGTCGAGGACTTCAAGACGGTGTGGGATGCCCGCAAGCAAGGGGAATTCGACCACACGGCAGTCGCCGTCCTGACCAAGGATGCCGACGGCAAACTCCAGGTGGAGCGGCACGACAGCACTTCCAAGCACCTGGCCTGGGCCGGCGCGGCGCTGGCCGTCGTCGCACCCGGAGTAGGCGTGGCCGCTGGGGCCGGTGCGGGCGCGATCATCGGACACTTCCATCACAACATCCCGAAGGAAAAGGTTGAAGAAGCTTCGAGGCTGCTCGAATCCGGTGAGTCCGGACTGATCATCGTTGCCGTCAACAAGTACGGCAACGACATCACGCCGTTGCTCCAGCACGCGGAGAAGACCACGGTGCTCGAGACCGTCGCCGGCAACCTCGACGCCGACATCGACAAGGAACTGCAGGAAGCCAAGGCCAACAAGGCGAAAGGCTGAACGCAACCAGCAGGCGGTGGCTGTGCCAGTCACCGCTGCGCCGTGTCGGCGCGCGCGTGGCGGGCGCGCGCCGACACGGCGGATAGCCGCGGATCACGCCTACCGCTCAGCGCAGCAACTGCTCGAACGGGTCTGAGGTCGACGACGATTGCGCGTCGGGCGCGAACATCTCGAACGCTTCGGTGAGGCTCCGGAGGAAGACGTCGGACTGAGTGATCGCGGCCGGATCGAGTGCGATCCCGATGTCGAGGCGATCGTCGTTCCCGAACGCGGTGATGTTTACCGGACAACCGAGGCGAGGCCCGAACGGATACATCGCCTCGACCAAAGCACCGGCGATGTGCCGCTCGCGCCGGAGCCCAGGGAGCGCGGTGGCAGCGAAGTCCACCGAATCTGCCTGCGCGTGGAGCGCGGGCACGACGAGCCGTGTGGGCATGCGGCTGATCGTCCACGCCAGCGCGTTCGTCAGCCGCAGGGCTGGCTCGCTGCGAGCCTGCGCGAGCCGTTCCTCGACCATGCCGAACAGGGGTCCCGGATGTCCGGCGCCGGTCGGAACCTCAACACGCGCCGGGACGAACCAGTTGCCGCCGACTTCGTGGCTCCGGCCGTGAACCGCCGGCGTCGCGAGACGAAGCTCGGAGCACGGCACTCCCATCCGTTCGTGGTAGAGGCCGAGACCGCTTGCCGCCGCCGCGACGAGGAGATCGTTCCGGCTCCCGCCGAGCGCGCGCGACGCATGCCGCGCGCGCGCGGCACTGAGAACACCTCGAACCGGCTCATCATCGAGTGGTCGTCGAAGAGAGGCGAGAGCGGGCCACCCGTAACCATGACTTGGCGCGAGACCGAGTTCGCCACGTCGAGCGCACGCTGGAGCCCGCGCACCACGGTGTCGACCGGCTCGACGTCTCTCGCGGCGTTCACGCGCCGCCGGAGCGGCTCCGTTGCTTTCGTCAGATCGATGGTCACCGTCGTGGGACGGCGATCGCGCCGTCGCGTCCGCTTGCGGTCTTTCGTCGGGGGCTGGGCTTGCAGGCTGCGCGGCCACCCGACCTCGTCGAGCAACGCACCGGTGAGCCGGAGCCCCCCGAGACCGTCGGTGACCACGTGATGCGCGCGGAAGTAGAGCGCCGCGCGCCCGCCTTCCAGTCCCTCGATGAGCGTGGCGTCCCACGGCGGATGCTCGGGGTCGAACGGGATCGCTTCGAACAATGCGACCAAATCGAGTACCTGACGCATCGAGCCGGGCGCAGCAATTGCGACAGTTCGCACATGGTGCCCGACGTCGAGGTCGTCGTCGTCGATCCACTCCGGACGCAGGCGCGTGAACGTCAGGTCGTCCGGGCGCTGGCGCAATCGCGGCGCCCGCTCCGCCGCCGCCGACAGTTGCTCTCCTAGTGCCGCGGTGCCCGGCGAGCGGTCGAGAAGCATGAGGGCGCCGACCGTCATCCTCAGCGTTGGATCCTGCCCGACCCGCCACATGATCGATTCGATGGGGCTGAGATGCTCGTTCATCGACTCCATCCTCCTCCACCGACATCCCCGCAGTCAGCCCCGGATCGGGTGATATCGCGAGTCTGCAAAAGGGTGACAATGGCGAAGTGGCTCGGAACAGGCGCTCGACTCGTCGATCTCGACACGCGCGCACCGGGATCTTCGAGTCGCTGCTCGAAGGCGCGACCGACATTGTCGGCACCGTGGCCAAAGAGGTTGCTCCGGAGGTGGTGGGCGTCCTCGACGTCGACGGCGTCATCCAGGAGATCGACATTCAGGCCGTCCTCGACCGTATCGACCTGAACGCGTTGCTCGATCGCATCGATATCGACCTCCTGCTCGACCGCATGGATGTCAACGCGCTGATCGACCGTCTCGACGTGGACCAGATCGTCGCAAAGCTCGACGTGAATGCAGTGCTCGAGCAGGTCGACGTCGACGCGCTCGTGGAACGCACACAAATCGGGGCACTTATCGCGCGATGCGGGCGCGGGTGTCGCCGGCGAGGTGCTGGATGTCGCGCGCAGCCAAGGCGTCGGCCTCGACGGCTTTGTCCATCGGTGGATGAACCGATTCTTACGGAGGGATCCTCTGGCAATTCCACCCGGTCCACCGCTGCTCGTGGATCTCGTCAAGCCGCCGGCGACATGACCGCGCACATCGCGCACGTTGCGCCTGAGCGCGATCTCGGCCTGCAAGGTTGCTACGCCGGCGTCGCCACACGGATGGCAGCCTTCGCCATCGATGTGATCACGGCGCTCACACTCTTCGCGCTGGCCTCCAGTGTCGTCGAGTACGTCGTTTCGGCATTGGTCGGCAGCGACGTGCGTTTGCGGGATGCGCCGATCATCGCGGGAATCTTGCTGGCAGCCTGGTGGGTGTTCTATAGCGCCTATCCGCTCGCGCAGGCCGGTCGCACACTGGGAATGGTCGTTGTCGGCTTGCGGGTCGTGCGGGGCGATGGCAGCGACCTTGACGCCAGGCACGCGATCGTGCGTGTGCTTGTTTTTCCACTGAGCTTTCTTTTCCTCGGGTTGGGATTCGTCCTGATCCTTTTTCGCCGGGATCGGCGCGCGCTTCACGATCTGCTCGCGGGCACAGCCGTGGTCTACGCCTGGGACGCCCGCGCCGCGCGCCTGCGCTTTCTCGCGAAGCGCGGCACTGAGTAACGAACCAAGGAGTCAGCATGCTCGCCTACGACTTCCCGCTCTTGAGCCTTGCGCTGCTCATGCTCATGATCCTCGTGGGCGTCCAGATTGTCGTCGCCATCATCTGGGCGTTCATCGACAACTTCCGGCGCCACGATCACCACGGCTGGGCCAAGGCGGGATGGACGTTGCTGCTGCTTGTGGTTCCGCTGATCGGTCTCCTCATCTACATTGCCGCACGGCCTGCGGATGTCGAGATCACCTAGTGGCACAAGCACTAACTCGTCAGCCCGGCGATGCCGTTGCGAATGAGCGAGAGTGCAAGCAGCGCGACGATCACAGCTGCGACCGTTCGGGCGTTCCGGATCAGCCAGTCGCGTACGGACCCCAGGATCCGCCCGGCCCGCTCGGGAGCTACCGCCAACATCACGATGGCAACTGACAGCGGCAGCAGCGACACCAGGGAGAAGAACAGCCAGTCCACGATGTACTGCGTCGCGCTCGGATCCAGTTCGGAGATGTCCTTGAGGGCGAGCGGAATGAATCCTCCGGGATTCGCGAGCGCGGCGCCTGCTCCGACGATCGCGATCGCCGGCGAGGACGCGATCTTGCTCACCTGCGCCATCATGCTCTCGGCCTTTTTCGGATCACGTGGTCGCCGCACCACCCACGCGATGTAGATCAGCAACAGCACGCCGGCGATGACGTCAACAACCGCGACCCACGTCTTCGGACTCGATGTATCAGACGCGGCGGCATCCCCAAGGACGAACGCAGCCAGGACGCCGATTGCGAGGGTCGCGCTCAGCGCACCGAAGTAGAAATAGATCCCGGTGCGCAGCGGCCGATCGCCGAGCACGAGCGCGAACACCGAGAACGACAGCGTCGTCGGCGACAGCATCGCGGCGAGCGCGACCAAAGCGAGTTCGGCGTCAATCCAGCCCACCTCGCAAACCTAAGTCAAGTGGTGCAAAACCCCACCACCCCCTGAGGGTGATTACAAGCCGCTGGAGCACGACGACAGTGTCGCGGTGACCTCTCCCGCGCAACATTCGCGAACGGCAGAAGAGCTCGCGTTGCAGCGGGTCCGCACGATCGGGCTCTGCCTCCTCGGCGCCGCCATCGTGCTCAACGCCTTGAAGGCGCCGCTCACCCGCGTCCACGCGTATCGACGGCGCATCGTTGAACGCTTGGACCCGCTCGACCCGCGGGGCTCGGGACTGGTCACGGCGCTGACCGATCTGCTCTCCCTCATCGATGGGACTGGAGCGAAACCCTCCAAGTAGGCAGCTCACTGGATCCCTCGATCGTCGGCGACGCAGCGAAATCCGAGATTGCCGGCCGTGCTGTCGAGACCGTTGCCACGGTCCACAGCATGCGCTCATCGGCTCATGTTCGTTGCGGCGCCGATCGATCGCCTCACCTCGGCCGGGTGACGGTGGCGGCTCCCCGTAGGCTCGTGGGTCTGCGGGGCCCACCCTCCGAGCGATACATCGACGTCGCAATCGCGGCTGCACTCGTGCTCCTTGTGGTGTGCGTGCACCCGCTGGGCGCGATATTCGGTAGGCCCTTCTGGCTCGATGAGGCCTGGGTCGCGGATCTCGCGAACGCGCCGCTGTCGCGGCAGGTGCAGTTGTCCTCGAGTACCCCGTCGGATGGATGCTGCTCGTTGGGCTCGTACCGGGCGACGCGGACCAGCGGTAACGCGTCGTGCCGCTCGTCTTTTCCGCTGCGGTCGCGGTTTTGGCCTTCGTGCTCGTACGCGGCCTCAGCTGACACAGCACGGTCGAAGCCCGCTGCGCAGGAGTGATCGCCGCTGTGGCGGTGGTGCTCGCGCCTATTTCGCTGCTTCGAAACGACTTGAAGCAGTACACGGGCGATGCCGCGTTCGCACTGCTGATCCTTCTTCTCGCTCGTTACGCGGAACGCGAGAGTGGCAGGCGGGCGCTCATCCTGCTTTGTGTCGCGGGCGTCGTCGTCGTTCCCTTCAGCACCGTCGCCGGACTCGTGGCGATCGCTGCGTTCGCGGGCCTGCTGGTATCGGCGGCGGTCGAGCAGCGGTGGCACCGTCTGCGTGAGATCCTCATCGGCGCAGTCGCGAGTGGCATCGGAATCGCTGCGTACGTTGCAGCTGTTGTGCTGCCGCACGACAACGACAAGCTTCGAGACTATTGGCGCGCCTTCGATCTCAGTGGCACTCCCGCGGACGTGTTGTCAACAGCATGGCATCGGTCCACGAATCCTGAGTATTCCCTCGGCCTTCCGCCTGTCGTGATACTCGTGCTGTTCGGGTGCGGCCTCGTCGTGCTTGTGACCCGCCGCCATATCGCGATCGCGATCGCCACCGTCGTGCTGTGGCTGGAAATGTTCGCGCTCGGCGTCGCCGGTCGTTATCCGTTTCTTGACACGCGCACCTCACATTTCTTGCTCGTCGTCACTGTCGTGGTCGCGTCGATCGGCTTGGCCGGGCTTGCATTTGCTGCGGTTCGGCATCGGCGCTCGCCGATGGCCGCCGTCGCGCTCGTCGTGGCCGGCTCGCTCGCCGTCGGCGCCCGTCATGACATTCGGAGGTTCGTCGATCCCGCGGAGGACACGCGTACCCTTGCCCGCTCCGTCGCCGCGCACCGAACAGCGGACGACATCGTCGTCGTCAGCCTCTCGGGCAGTGCCGGATTCACCTACTACTGGCCCGGTCGAGAGCCCAAGACGTATCACCGTTCCAACAGCGCAATCGGCTTCGATGCCCGCGTCGAGCAGATCAACGCGGTCTTCGCGACTGGTCGCACCGACGACGCCGTCCTCGAGACGATGCGTACCACGATCGCGGAGTGGCGCACACTCGGCGGTGACGGCCGCATCTGGATTGTGCGCTCACACGTGCACCCGGACGAACTGGAAGCATGGGATGCTGCCTTCCGCGCACTCGACCTGCGACCGGTCGCAGTGACCCGATCCGTCGAACCGCTGCTCGTCGTCGATCCGTCGCAAGCCTGACGGGCTTACGCCCGCCCGGCACCCTATTGGCCTTCTTCGAGCGTCGCCCGGAGCTCGCGACGCAACACCTTCCCGATCTCGCTGCGCGGCAACGCATCGACGCGGTGGAACGCGACTGGCGTCTTGTACGGCGCGAGGTGCGCGCGGCACAGTTCGCGCAACTCGTCGTCACTCGTGTCGTGTGACGCAACCACGAACGCGACCGGCACCTCGCCGAGACGGTCGTCGGGGACGCCGATCACCGCCGCTTCCGCGACACCTGGCGCGAGCCGCAGCACTTCCTCGACCTGATCCGGGAACACCTTGTTGCCGCCGCGGTTGATCACGTCGCCGGCGCGGCCTTCGAGCCAGACGAACCCGTCTGCATCGACCCGCGCCAGGTCGCCCGTGTCGACATAGCCCTCGCTGTCGACGCGCTCGGGATCAAGCGAGGTCGCGGTGGACGGCGGCCGCACGAACAACCGGCCGATGTCGTGTTCGACGTCGACCAACTTGACCGCGACACCCGGGTGGGGCCGTCCGATCGCGCCAAGTTTCTCCGGATGCTCGCGGGCATCGGCCGCAGTCCAACCGATCACCTCGCCGAATTCCACTTGGCCGTATCCGTTGAGCACGACGACCCGGAACTTTTCTGTGAAACGCTGCGCTTGGAGCGGCGACAGCGGCGCGGTGATGCTCCGCACGTACCGGAGCGGAGACAGATCGGTGATCGATTCGTCGTCAGCAAGCATCGTCATTGCCGCCGGCGGCAGCACCGTGGAACGAATGTCGAAGCGCGCGACGAGCTCGGCAAAGACACCCGTATCGAAGCCGTCCATGACCACGACCGCGGCACCGGCGCGCAGGCCGAAGAGCACGTTGTAGACCCCCGCGTTGACCGCTAGTGGCACTGGCACAAGGTTCGGCGCGGGCGGCCGGGTGGCATCGCGGCCCGCGCCCCGCAACGGCGTCAGGACCCGGTCGAGCAGCTCCACGTAGGCAGTGTGGCCGTGAGCGATCGGCTTCGGCGCGCCGGTCGTCCCCGACGTCCACACGAGCAGCGCGACGTCATCGCCGTACGCGCGCGGCCCCGGCAATGGTGTGATCGTCGAGTCGGTCACCAACACGGCGGGCCGCACGGCTTCCAGGATGCTCGATCGCTCTGCGGCCGGGAATCGGGGATTGACCGGTACGAACACCGCCCCCGCGAGCCAGACGCCGAACATCGTCGTGATCGTGTGCGGGTCGTTGGGGAGCTGGACCGCGACGGCCTGACCCGGCCGCACGCCGGCCGCGCGCAACTGCTCAGCCACCGACGTTGCTTCGGCGCGCGCCTCGCCTGCGCTCAGCGACGTGTTCACCGAATGCAGAAGCAACGCGTCGTCGGCGAAGGGATGTTCGAGCAGCAGAGACGCGAGATTCATTGCGGAAACGGAACCGTAGCCGGGTCCCCTTACCCCCGCCGATCGTTCCTGAGCGCCATCGTGCGGGACTTCTGGCTCGGCACGTAGAGTCCCCTCCACATGCGCGTGCTGCTGGCCGAGGATGACGCTCCCCTTGCGGACACGATTGCCCGAGGACTGCGCCGGGCCGCCATTGCAGTGGACCTCGCCGGTGACGGCGCCTCGGCGCTGGAGAAACTTGGGCTCGTGCCGTACGACGTCCTCGTCCTGGACCGCGAGCTGCCAGTGGTGCACGGCGACCAGGTGTGTCGAGACGTGACCGCGTCGGACCAGCAGACACGCATCCTGATGCTCACCGCGTCGAGCGAGATCCACGAGCGGGTGGAAGGACTCTCGATCGGAGCGGACGACTACCTGGCGAAACCGTTCGCGATGGCAGAGCTCGTCGCCCGCATACGCGCGCTCGGACGGCGCGCGGGCATCGCATTGCCGGCCGTACTCAGGTGGCGCGACGTGGTGCTCGATCCCGGGCGCCGCAGAGTCAGCCGCGACGACCGCGAGATACGGCTCGCCAACCGCGAGTTCGCGGTGCTCGAAGCGCTGATGGCGGTCGACGGCGCGGTCCTGAGCGCCGAGGAGCTCATGGATCGCGTCTGGGACGAACACCTCGACCCGTTCAGCAACATCGTACGGGTCACCATGCTGACGCTTCGGCGCAAGCTCGGTGACCCGCCGTTGATCGAGACCGTGGCCGGCCGCGGCTACCGGTTGGCGTAGCGCATGAAGGCGCGGACCCGTGTCGCGTTAGTAGTCGCCGTGAGTTTGCTCCTCGCGGGCACCGTCGCAATCGTGGCGGGCGCGATCGCATATGAGCACTCGACGTTCAACGGTCCCGTCGAGTTGAACAATGAGATGCTTGCCGAGATCGGCGTCACGCCCGCGCAACAGCAGGCGTACCTTCGTGCGCACCCGGACGCCGTCACGAACTTCGACTTCGACAAGCCGCTGGCGCCGGACGGTCGGTCGTGGAATGACGTCTTTCGAGAAGTGCAGCGGAGGGAACAGCGGGATGCGATCAACCGGTCGCGCATCTTCGCGGGCATTGCGATCGCGATCCTTGCGGTGCTTGCCACTGCCGTCGGTTGGTTAGTGGCCGGCCGGATCCTCGTCCCGGTGCGACTGATCACGCGTCGGGCCCGCACCGCGTCGGCAACCGACCTGAGTGGACGCGTTGCACTCGAGTGGCCGCAGGATGAGCTCAAGGAGCTCGCCGACACGTTCGACGACATGCTCGAGCGGCTGCAACAGTCGTTCGGCGCGCAGCGACGGTTCTCGGCGCAGATCTCTCACGAGCTGCGCACACCGCTGAGCGTGATTCGCAACGAAGCCGAGCTGTTGTTGTCTGACGACTCCCGGCCCACGGCGGACACGTCCTCGATCGAGAGCATCCGCGCCGCGACCCTGCGCGCCGAACGACTCATCGCCGCGCTGCTCGTGCTCTCGAAGACCGAGAGTGGCAATCTCGAACGTGCACCGGTCGCGTTCGACGATCTCGTCGCCGAAGTCGTCGCCGAAGTCGTGCGTGATCCGCGCTGGCGCGACCGCCGGTTCGATCTCGAGCTGCAGAGTGCAACGGTCCTCGGTGACAGTGCGTTGTTGGTAGCTCTCGCCACCAACCTCGTGGACAACGCGGCTCGTCACAATCGCGAGCTCGGATGGGTACGCGTTGCCGTCGAGCTCGACGCCGGTCGCGCGGTGCTGCGCGTTTCGAACTCACGCGCGGCCGGCACGCCAGACCGCAGCACGACGGGCGACACTCGTCCACCTACGGGTGTCGGCATGACCGTCGTGCAGGCGATCGTCGACGCACACGGCGGCAGCATCGAGCGCCACGACGCCGATGACACCGTGACGGTGCGTGTGACGCTCGCCGCGATCCCCATGGACGACACCTCGCTGCTCCGGCGTGCGACGCCAGGGCAGCCGCATTCCGTCCCCGCGCGTTAGCTCTCCCGAAACACAGCGACCGCGGTGCCGCGAACGATCGAGTCTTGGAACTCCCGCGCGAACGCGTCCGCAGTCATCGTTCCCGAGTTGTACGCCGCGAGCAGCCGTTGCTGCTCGGCCGCGGCTCGCCGTCCGATCTCGACGCGTTCGTCGAACGGGACGGTGCCGCCATACGCGATCAACTCGAGGTTGGGGTCGCGCACGAACGCATCGAGGTCGGTGTCCGCCAAGACGACGAGGCGCGCTTCGACGCGCGTCCCTGTTCGCGACGCGATGATCGCCGAAGCGCTCGACCGGATCGCCGGCGACGCGTGCATCGAAGCCTCTGCGTTCCAGACCGAGGAGCACACCCTCCAGGTATCCCTCGCCGGCCGCCGACTCCGATCGCAACACGACCTCACCTCCATGTCGATCCAGCGTCGAGGCAAGCTGGGCCGTTGCGGAGGCGGTGGCCGCGGAGTCCCAAACGGGCGTGTGCGCGCGGACTGCCGCGACACTCTCCGCCGCGCCCAGTGCAAGCAACGCGAGGAGTGCGAGGGGGATGAGCACCGTGGTCGTCGCCCGCGGCCATCGGGAAGCGATGATGTTCCAGGCGGTCCACGCGATCACAACGCCTGCGAGGCTTCCGAGCACCCATGTCCAGAGCAGCCGGTACTCGTACATCGTGCCAACCGTGCGGGCTACCGAGATGACCGCCACAACGACGGTTATCGCAACGACGATCGCAAGCTGCACGACCGTGCGGTCACGGCGGCGCCACGCGACGATCGCGGCAAGAATGAAGGGCAACAAGAGGAGTGGCCACAACGTCGTGTGTCGCAGTGTTGTCTCGCCGCCGAAGCTCCCGATGCGGCGGGTGCCGGTGATCCAGTCCGGCACGGCCGCGAACTGACCGAATACCACGCGCGCGCCCTCGGTCAGCGTGTGCGTTCCGGCGTCAGCGCGCGCGAACCAGTCGACGAGGTTGCCGAGGTTGCCGGTTCCAAACAGTTGGTCCCACAGCGGGAGCGCCCACGCAACCACGACGACACCAACGGTGACGATGCCGGCCCGGAGAACCTTCTTCATCGCGGTTGGATCGTCGCCGCGGCGCGCTGTGACCCACAGCCAGACCGCGCCGGCAACGAGCAGCGGGGCGGTGAGCGGCGCGTAGCCGACATGTGCTTGCACGAGCCAGGACGCGACGCCTGCCGCGACCGGGAGCGCCCACGCGTGACCGCCGGTCATCGCCCACGCGAGGAGGCAGAACAGTCCAAACGGCAGCACCGTGACGAAGCACACCCAGGGGTCGAGCAAGAGCTCGGCGCTCAGCGCGCGCGCGACGATGCTCGCGCCGATGAGCGTCAGGAGCGCAGCCGGCATCCCGCCGAGACGTTTCGCGACCACACCCATGCCCGCGATCGCGGCGCCGTTGATGGCAAGCGCGCCGAGTAAGAGGCCGGCCGGGCTGCTCCCGGTGAGCCGGTACGGCAGCGCGAGCGTGTAGTAGAGCAGCGGGCCGGGATGGCTCCAGCCGTCGCGCGAGTACAGACCGATCAGGACCGGATGCCGCCCGACGTCACGGACATGCAACTCGATCAGCGCGTGATCGAGAATCAACGCGCGCGGCGCATCATGCAGCACCGCGACGGCCGAGACGACAAGGGGCACCAGCACGAAGACGAGCGCGACGCCGAATGCACGCCGCTCGGCACTCGCGAGCACACGGGCGCGATTGCTCTCCACGTGCTCCGTGCCTCCCTCTCGACGTCACGCCAGCCGGTCGGTGACTCGGAACGTACTACGTCCGAGCCGCAGACCCCGAGCGCTCGAAATCGTCTACCTTCACTCGCGGGTCGAAAATGAGTGTCACGCGCACGCGAGGAGAAGCCGGCGGGCCTTCTCCGTCGGTGCGCGCCGGGACGCACACGCTGCGCGTCGTTTGGACACGCTTGTTACCCCCGACGATCGTTGCGCTTGGTGTCGCGCTGCGATTGCGCCAGTACCTGTCGAATCGATCGCAGTGGCTGGACGAGATCGAGCTGTCTCGCGACATCACGCGCACGGGTTACACCCACCTGTTCGGCGCGCTGGGCGCGAGACAAGCCGCCCCACCGGGATATCTGCTCGTCGAGCACACATTCGTCACGCTGTTCGGCCACAGTGACCACGTCTTGCGGCTGTTGCCAGTCGTTGCGAGCGTGGCGGCGATGTTCGTGTTCTGGCAACTCACCCGCCGGGTGCTCAGTCCATGGGCGCAACCCGTCGCGCTGTTGCTGTTCGCCACCGCTCCGGTCCTCGTCTACTACTCGGGTGAAGCGAAGCAATACGGTGTCGAGGAGCTCGCAACACTTGTCGTCGCGTCGATGACACTGTGGTTGTGCCGCGGCCCGCTCACGCTTGGTCGGTCGTTGCTATGGGGAACCGTCGAAGCGCTCACCTTGTGGTTCTCGTATCCGTGCGTCATCGTGCTCACGGCCGCGGCGGTCGCCGTATCCCTCCCGCTGATCTGGCGCCGACACTGGCGCGAGCTGCTCGCTCTCACGGGTGGCTGTGCGCTTTGGTTCGCGACCTTCCTCGTGACCTTGCATATTCAGCTCGATCAGGTCGGCGGTGACCGCGCGGTGCATGCGTTCTGGAGGTTCCGCGGCACGTTTGCGCCCCAGCCTGTGCACCTGGCGACGACGCTGGCGTGGTTGCCGTCGGTGCTCCGGCACACCGTCGCGAACCCGCTCGATTCGACTGCGGGACTTCTCGTCGGAGCGTTGCTCGTCGTCGGCGTCGCCGCGCTGCTCGCTCACGCGCGGACATGTGCCACCGGCGAGCGCATGGTGTTCACCGGAATGTTCGTCGGCACGTTTGTCCTGGCCGTCTGCGCGGCGATCGTCGCTCGCTACCCGTTGGGCTTTCGTTTGGCCGTCTACGGCATGCCGTTGGTCTTCCTCGTGGCCGCTTCGGCAATCGACGTCCCGACCCGCCGGCGTGCGTATCTCGGCATCATCCCCGCGCTCTTGCTTCTGCTCGCGTTCGATCGAAGTCTCGGTACCGGCATGGAGCAGCTCGTACATCCCACGACCAGAGAGGAGAGCAAGCCCGTGCTCGCGTACATCGCCCGGCATCGGGAGCCGGGCGACCTGATCGTCGTCCACCGCGAGAGCGACGCCGCGTTCGGTTACTACGGACGGCCGCTCGGACTCTCGTCGTTCGGAACCTTCTTGCTCGCCGACCGCACCGGGTGCGACAACAACGAAGACCTCGCACAGCTGGTTCCACTCCACCTCACCCGGCGCTTCTGGGTCGTGATCACGCACTCCGACTCGGGCGAGCCGAGCGATGCCCTCCGGCGGTGGGTGGAGTACTTCGGCACCGTCGCGCACGTCATCGATTCGGCGGGCGCGCCGGGCGCACATGCGTATCTCTTTGCCAGCGACCGACCGGCACAGCTTGCGCAACATGCCACGGCCTGGCCCGGGCGTTGCCCAACCCTCGAACACGCGACGGAGCACCTGAGCGCGCGCCGGGAATGAGGGGACGAGTGCCGTACTTCGCCCAGGCCGGCGTTTACCCCGTTTCGGGTGAGGACACGACCACGGTGCTGACCCACCATCGATATCCGGTAGTCGAACTGGAGGCGAAGCGTGAAGAAGATCGCGCACCCGAGCATCGAGGAACGAAGCGCGCGGGGAAGACGGCGCGCAAACAGACCTCGCCGTCGGACCATGCGAGTTGGGTACCGGCCGCGGATCGCCCTGACCCGGTCGCGTTGCTCGAGGCGCAGAACGCCACCCGCGAAGCCGACCTGGTGCCGGTGCGCCACGGGCGCATGATGGTCTCGCCGTTCACGTTCTACCGGGGTGCGGCAAAGATCATGGCCGCCGATCTCAAGGACACACCGACGGCGGGACTCGACGTCCAGCTCTGCGGCGACGCGCATCTCTCGAACTTCGGTGTGTACGCATCACCCGAGCGGACGTTGCTGTTCGACCTGAACGACTTCGACGAGACACTCCCCGGGCCCTTCGAGTACGACGTGAAACGCATGGCGGCGAGCTTCACGATCGCGGCGCGCAACAACGCCTTCAGCAAGGCCGACGCGCGCACCGCGACGCTCAAGTCGGTGACCGCCTATCGCGAAGCGATGGCGGGGTTCGCCGAGATGCGCACGATGGACATCTGGTACGCCCGCTTGTCGGAGCAAGAGCTGTTGGGCGCCATCGATACCGCGACCCGTTCCATGAAGGGCAACGGCAAGAAGTTGGTGAAGACCGCAGAGAAGGCGGTAGCGAAGGCGCACACACGCGACAGTTTGCAAGCGCTGTCGAAGCTTGCCGAGCGAGTCGACGGTCAGTACCGGATCGTGAGCCAGCCGCCGATCGTCATTCCAGTTCGTGACCTCGCCGAGCGCTTTGGGATGTCCCCCGACGAGGTCGAGCACACGATCCACGAGCAGTTCCGTGCGTACCGCTCCACCCTGCAGGACGATCGGCGCCACTTGCTGGAGCGGTTCAAGGTGGTCGACCTCGCGCGCAAGGTCGTAGGTGTCGGCAGCGTCGGCACGCGGGCGTTCATCATCCTGCTCCAGGGTCGCGATCACGACGACCCGCTGTTCTTGCAAGTCAAGGAAGCGACCGCGTCGGTGCTGGAGGAACACCTGCCGAAGAGCCGCTACCGCCAGCCCGGTGAGCGAGTGGTGCAGGGACAGCGGATGATGCAGGCCTCGAGCGACATCTACCTGGGCTGGACGAAGGGTGTGCAGGACAACCGCTACTTGTATTGGCGTCAGCTGCGCGACATGAAGGGTTCCGCCGTCGTCGAGGCCATGGTGCCGGCCGGCCTCGCGTTTTACGCGGGTATCTGCGGGCGGACGCTGGCCCGGGCGCACGCCCGATCGGGGGACCCGATCGCGCTCGCCGCATACCTCGGCAAGAAAGACCGGTTCGACCAGTCGATCACCGACTTCGCCGAGCGGTACGCCGACCAAAACCAACGGGATTACGAGGCGTTCACCGACGCGATCCGATCCGGCCGACTGGTGGCGCTCGAAGGCGTCTGATCTCTGACGGGTCTCCCGTCGGCCGGGTCGGGAACGTGCAATTCCGGTCCACCCGGCCGGGGTGATTCGGTCGCGCTTGCGTAGCGCAAGCATGCTCATGCGCGAGGAGAGAGGTCGAGCGAATATGGACGACGACATCCTCCCGAGTTGGAACGACGGTGCGGCTCGGCGCGCGGTGGTCGACTTCGTTCGCGCCGTGACCGAGGACGGTCCGGACTTCGTGCCACCCGAAGAACGCGTCGCGACCTTCGACAACGACGGAACTCTGCGGTGCGAGAAGCCGATCGCGATTCAGGCCTACTTCATCGTTCGCCGGCTGGGCCAAGGTCTTCTGACACGCCGTCGACAACCACCGTGACGTTGCGGTTCCTTCCGATCGCAGCGCGGCCAAATGGGCCCGAAAAGACGACGTCGGCAGTCGTTTGAGCTCGGATCAGCGACCGGGTCGTCTCGCACGTTGGCCGCCTGCCACAGCCGGCGTTCACGAAACTCACCACCATTCGGGTGATGACAACGCACCCGAGGTGTGCGCATCGTAAAGACGCAACTGCTGTGGAACCCTCGGGTGCACCGCGGGAACAGACACGTTGAACACGACCAGGAGAAGAACATGACGATCGGACCGGTGGAGTACGTCATCATCGGGTTTCCCGGCAACGACTTCACGGGCGACATCACGCCCGCGCTCGCCAACCTCATCGACAACAACACGATCCGCATTCTCGATCTGTTGTTCGTCGGGAAGGGACCCGACGGCAACGTGCTAGCTTTCGAGTTCGATGAGCTCGACGCGCTGGCGTCGTACACCGCGCTCGAGGGCGAAGCCGGCGGCTTCATCAGCGAAGCGGACCTTGCGCACGTCGCGGAGGCACTCGAACCGAACTCGTCGGCTGCCGTACTCGTTTGGGAAGACGTGTGGGCGACCGAGTTCGCCGACGCAGTACGCGCGTCGGGCGGTGTGCTCGTCGAAGGCGCTCGCATCCCCGCGACATCGTCGAAGCAATCTTTGCAGAACTCCCCGCGGCCGTCTGACCTGAATCGAAAGAGGACATCACCATGCTTCGTCGTCGACCGATAGCCCGGAGAGCCGTCCGCACTGCCGCCGTCGTCGGCACCGCGGCCGCCGTGGGACACCACGCGGCCGCTGGCCGTCAACAGGCGCAAGCCGCGCAGGAAGCATCGCCTGCGGCGGAACCGGTAGCCGAACCACCCGCAGCTTCAGGCGGGCTGGCACCCGACGACATCGAGGGGCTCAAGCAACTTGCGGACCTGAAGGACCAAGGCGTCCTCACGGAAGAAGAGTTCGCCGAGCAGAAAGCCAAGATCCTGGGATCCTGACGGACGCAGGCCTGCAGCTCGACGCGGGGAGCTCGACCGCTATCCATCCCCTCTTCGCGGCGCGCCTTCGCTCACATTCGCTGCGTTCAGCGCTTCCGTGAGGGTCCCGATTGCCTCGACGACCCGATCGGTCTGGATCTGCTGATCCGCCACCAGGCGCGCGAGCCAGAAGCGCAGCAGACGGGCGACCGAGTAGCGCGGCGAACAGCGCGGCACCGACGAACACAAGCGCCAATCCGAAGATGCCGCCCGAGATGACGTAGGGCAACTCTTGGTAGACGTACTTCGTGCCCGATGCACCCCACCAGCCCAGCCAGATGACGACGACGCCGGCAAGCACGAGCACGATGCCCGCCCAATGGAGGCGACGTTCGCGCCGCTCGGTCTGGCTCGGGATTTGCAAGGCGTAGACGTCACTCAGAAACTGCGCCATGCGTTCCGGCGGGTCCACGCCTGGCGCCGGCACTTGCTCCTCGCTCATAGGTTTGCCCCCAAGTAGGCCGAAGAAAGCTCCGCTTCGATATCCGAGGGTCGTCCGACCGCGGTGATCCTCCCCTGCACCATCACCGCCGCGACGTCCGCGATCGCGAGCACGATGTGGGCGAACTGCTCGACCGCGAGAATCGACACGCCGGCGCGTGCGATGTCGGCAACGATCCCGTACAACTCCTCCACGACGAGCGGTGCGAGGCCCATCGACAGCTCGTCGAGCAGGAGGACCGCGGGCTCGGTGGCCAGCGCCCGCGCCATCGCCAGCATGCGCTGTTCCCCGCCGGACAGGGTTCCCGCCGGTTGCGAACGGCGCTCTGCAAGCCGGGGAAACAGTGTGTAGGCCCGCTCCTCGATTTGCGCCTGCGGAACGCCGGCGTAGGTGGCCATCACAAGGTTCTCGCGGACGGTGAGACTCGTGAAGACGCCGCGACCCTCCGGGATCGTGCACAAGCCGATACGCGCGAATGCATCGCTGGGCGAGCCGTTGACATGCCGGCCGCCCAGGTGCACGCATCCCCGGGTCGGTGTCATCTGACCGCTCGCGACCTTGAGGGCTGTGCTCTTCCCCGCGCCGTTGGGCCCGAGCAGGCTCACGAACATACCGGCCGGCACGTCCAGGTCGACGCCGTGCAGCACTTCGATCCGACCATACGCAGCACTGACGTTGCGGAGTGCGAGCACGGGCGGCGCGTCGAATGGGTTGTCCCGCGCCGGCGGAGGGTCGGAACGAGGCGTTGGTGACGACGATGTGGTCGCGGGAGCTTCGTGCTTCGTCGCCGCGGCTGTGGTTCCCAAGTACGCGTCGAGGACGGCACCATCGTGACGGATCTCGGCGGGCGTGCCGACCGCGATCAACGCGCCGTAGTCGAGCACGTGCACCTGGTCGCACACCTCCATGACGAGGCCCACGTCGTGATCGACGAGGAGCACTGCTATGCCGTCCGCCGCGAGCGCCCGTACGAGCGACGCCAACATCGCTGTCTCGTGGTCGCTGAGACCGGACGCGGGTTCGTCGAGCAGGAGGAGGCGCGGTCGCACTGCGAGCGCGCGACCGAGCTCGCACAGCCGAGCCAGACCGGTCGGAAGCGTGTCGGCCCGATCGTCCGCTACCGCCCGCAGGCCGACGCGATCGAGGATGATCTCGGCGTCGCGCTCGGGCTCCGACCCGAAGTCGTGCGCCCATCGCCTTCGGATCTCGGCCGCGACGACGATGTTCTCGCGTACGCTGAGGCTGCCGAATACCTCCAGCTGTTGGAACGTGCGCGCGATGCCCATGCGGGCGCGTTCACGCGGCGGCTCTCGCGTGATATCGCGCCCTTCGAACGCGATCTTGCCCGAGCTCACTTCCTGTAGTCCGGTGATCGCGTTGAACGTCGTCGTCTTGCCGGCGCCATTGGGACCGATGAGACCGGTCACACACTCGCGCTCCACGTCGAGGTCGACTTCGTTCACGGCGTTGTGTCCGCCGAAGCCGATGGTGAGCCCGCGGGCCTCAAGCAACGCCACTGCACTCCGCCTCGCTGATGCCGAGCCCGCGATCGAGCGCGCGCAGCTCGGCGGGAGTCACGGGACCGCTTGCGCCCACCAGCTCGGGGATCATCGGTGGAACCGCACGCCGGCTGCCCTTTTTCGCGCGCGTCCGTCGCATCGCTGTGATGCGTGCCCGCGCATCGCGCGCCACGTTGCGGACATCGCTCACGAGTCCATCGGGGTTGCGCGCCAAGCTGATCCCGACGAGGCCGGGCAGCAGGATCATCAGGTTGTTGAGCGAGGGGTGCTCGGCTGCGATTTGCGGCAATGCGACAAGGAGCAACGCGCCGATCATCGCGCCCGACACCACGGTGATCCCGCCGACGACCGCGAGCAAGAGCAAAGGAAGCGCGGACAGAGGACCAGTGAGCAGGCTGAAGTCATCCTTGCCGACGGTGCCCTTCCAGCCGGCCAAGAGGAAGCCACCCGCGCCGGCGATCGCGGCCGCGAGCGCGAACACCTGCACCTTGGTGCGGGTGAGGTCGAGCCCCAACGTCGTGCACGCCGCGGGGCTGTCTTTCATCGCCTGGAGTCGCCGACCGAACTCGCCGCGGCGCAAGAAGACCACGAGCCAGGCGAGC
Source organism: uncultured Actinomycetes bacterium (assembly GCA_963837155.1). Classification (GTDB taxonomy): domain Bacteria; phylum Actinomycetota; class Acidimicrobiia; order IMCC26256; family PALSA-610; genus DASQHW01. The sequence continues at coordinate 2,430,968 of CAWIMB010000002.1, forward strand.
AGCACGAACACCGCCGCGATCGCGACGAAGTACGCCCGGTCGCTCTCGAGCGGTCCCCATCGCGTGAACGACTTGCTATCGGTGGCGAAACCCGGGATCTGGCCCAGCACGTTCTGCTCGACGACGAGCGCGAACGCCATCGTGCCCAACGCAAGGTAGAGGTCGCGCAAGCGGAGGCACGGAAGTGCGACGACAGCACCGATCAACCCGGCGAACGCCGCCGCGGTGATCAAGCCGATCGGCGACGCCCCGAGCGCCTGAGGGAGCCACGACGCCGCGAGCACGCCGAGTCCGGCGAATGCGAGCTGCGCGAGTGAGATCTGGCCCGCGTAGCCCGTCAACAACACGAGGGAAAGCATCACGATCGCGAGCGCCAGCCCCTGACCGACCGCGCGGAGGAGCGAGCCATGGAGCAGTCCCTCGACGAACCAGGCCGCGCCCACGAATGCAAGCCCGGCGGCCAGCGCGGTCTTCATCGACGTGACCGTCGTGGTCCCGCGGGTGTGGAGCGTGGCTGTGAGCCGAGTGCGGTCCTGCGGGAGCACGAGCAAGACGACGAACAGCATGATGATCGGCAGCGAATCGTGGATGCTCTGCACAAGCACCGGTACGTGCTGCATCTTGCTCAGACCCCAATCGAAGTAGCTCAACGTGAGCCCGAGGATCACCGCGCCCAGCGCGGTCAACGGCAAGCTACGCAGGCGCCCGACCACGGCCACCGCGTACGCGTTGATTACGAGCAGCGTGAGCCGTGCCACGTCGAGAGCGAGGATGGGCGCGAGAAGAATGCCCGCGAGCGCTGCGAGCATGCATCCGACCACCCAACTCGCGGCTGAGGCGAACGCCGGGTTCTCGCCATTGAGACGCGCCAGGTTGCGGTCGTCGACGACGGCACGCATGGCAATGCCGAGACGCGTGCCGGCGAGCAGAACCCACAAGCCGAACGCGATGAGCGCCGACAAGGCGAGCACGATCAAGTAGTGCCAGGGGATCGGCGCGCCGACGACGGTGACCACGTCGGCTTGGAAGAACCGCGGCAGCGAGGGCGTCGACGCGAACTTCGTCGGCGCCCATACAACCGAGCCGATGCCGAGCAGCGTCACGAGTAACCCGATGGTGACGACGATGTTGGTGATCGTCGCCGCGCCTCCGAGGTTGCGCATGATCACGCGCTCGATCACAACGCCGATGAGGGGTGCCTCCACGAACAACACGACGACGAGTGCCAAGGGTGCCGGCCAGCTGTGTTGTACGCGCAGCTCCCAGTAGCTGAACGCGGCAATCATCGCGACCGCGCCGTGGGCGAAGTTGAAGATGCCCGACGCGGTGTAGGTGACGACGAGCCCGCTCGCGGCGATGAAGTAGACGCCCGCGAAGGCGAGGCCGAAGATCGTGTAGCGCAAGAACTCGCTCATTGGATCTCCCCCGGCGCACCGTCGGTCGCGCTCACCCGAAGCCCGATGGCAGTTGCTCGTACGGCCTGGGCATCTGCATTGAGTTGTCGGGGCTGCAGTCGAAGCCGGATGGCGTATCGGTGCGCTGCTTCGGCCAATAGCGCACGAATTTGTCGCCCTTCACCTGCATGTACAAGAAACATTTGAGGCCCTGGTTCTCGCCGGGATTGGCCGGCGCCTGGAGGCCACCCCCGTCCCATTGCGTGATGCGCTTCAGCTGACTGATCAGACCGTCGCGGGTGAGGTTCGAGCCGAGGGCGGCGGCGGCTTGCGCGAACAGCAACCCGGAGGAGAAGGCCTGCACACCGAGGGTTGTGGGCGGCGTGTTCGGCGACGCCTCCTTCAGCCAGTGCAGGTACACCTGCAGTGCCGGGCTCTGATCGGCCTCCTCGAAGGGGACGGTGTTGGTGAGCACGAGCGCGCCGTCGGTGCCGGGCTTTCCGGGGAAGCTCTCGTCGTAATACTGCTGACCGAGATCGACGACGGCCGGCTTCCATCCCGCGTCATTCATCGTCTGCAGGAGGTGCTCGACCTCCGACACGGTCGTGATGTCGGTGATCCACTCGACATCCTTGTCCTTGAGCCCACTCACGATCGGGGCCCAGTTCTGCACCAGCACGTCGGTGGGGTTGGCGGACACGAATTCGAAGCCGGCCTTCTGCTCGTACGCGTCCGCGCTGGCGCGCCGCCTGGGTGCGCCCTACCGGCAGGTTCGGCCACAAGATCGCAGCCTTGTGCACCGCGTCGGGAAATTCACGGGCGATGAACAGCCCGGGACCGACCGCGTACTGGGTGCCCGGATTCGGTACGGGCGCGAAGACGCGCGGCGACAAGCCCTTGATGTAGGTGGCGGTATACGCGGCGACCTCAACGAGCTTGCACTGCACCATCGTTACCGCGCCCTGGTCGTCTTGCACCGAACCTGAACCAACGAGCGCGAAGATGTCGTCCTCGCACGCCTGGTTCATCGCCTCGCCCTCGTTGAGAATCTTCGAGTCGTAGTGACGCAGCACGAGGCGGCGACCATTGATGCCGCCGAGGTTGTTGCAGAACTCGACGAAGGCTTCGACGGATCCGTCAATGCCTGCCGTCGGCACCGCGACGACGCCCGACTTATCGGAGATGACGCCGATGGTGATGGTCGTGTCAGTGACACCTTTCTCGGTCGCGCCGCGTGCCGGACTGGCGCGGCCGCACGCCGCCTTCAGCGTGCCGACCATCGATGCATCAGCGACGGCGGTCGGCGACGTCGTTTGCGTGTTGGTGCCGTCCGCCTCCCCACCGGCCGGGGGCGGGCCACTCTCGCGCGTTCCGCAGCCGGAGCTGCACAGGATCGCGGCCACCAGGAGCACCGTGATTCGCAGCCTCAATCCGTCCCCCTCCTGCCGTCGCGCGCGCTGAGCTTTGCGCGTCCGGGAATCTCGCGCCTCATCGGTGTCGCAGGCCAGGACGGGTGGCCCGGAAGGAGGCGCATGCCCTTGGTGGTGTTGTCCTTCGCCTCTGTCGGGACAACCCGCCTCTTCGCGACCCTCAGATCATGAAGAAGACACCCAGAACTCGGCGGCTCGTCATCGTGGTTGTTGCGTCGATGGCGCTCATTCTTGGCGCACCCAGCACCGCTCTTGCAGCGAGCGCCGCCGGCCCTCACGGTCGTGCCCAGCGGCGGTCTCTTCGAGGGGCAGACGATTACCATCACCTCCAGCGGTTTGCTGTCGGTCGCGAACTCGGCTGGTGTCTTCGTCCCGACGGCATGGGAATGCGCAGCACAATTTCCTTCGTCAGCCGTCTTCGACTTCGACACCGCGATCAACGTCGTCGGCCCGCTCATTGGGCAGAACTGCGTGAAGATCGGAGACTTTCCACTGACGCAGAGCGACGTGACCAGTCGGAGGACCGATGTCTTCCGATCGTTCACGACGGTCAACGGAGGATTAGTGCAGTGTGGGCTCGCGCCCGGCGACTGCGTGATCCTGGCCAGCGGCTTCGTCCCCGGTGCGGTCGGTCTGGCATCCGCTCCGCTCACCTTCGCGCCGCCGACTCCGCGCTCCGAAGCTGAGTGCCGGCAGGACGGGTGGCGTCACCTGGCCAACGCAAAGGGGCGTCCCTTCAAGAACCAGGGTCGATGCATCAGCTTCGTCAGACACCATCACCGCTAGTCCCATCGTTTGCGGCGTCAACGAGTGTCGCGCCTATCCGTCCGCGAGGCTCCCGCCGAGGTAGCTCGATTCGAGGAGTTGCTCATTCGCGGTCAGTTCGTCGGCGGTGCCTTCGAGCACGAGCTCGCCGTGACTGAGAACGTAGCCCCGGTTTGCGATCCCGAGCGCGAGGTGCACGTGCTGCTCCACGAGCAACACGCCGGCGCCGGTGTCGTCGACAATCTGGCGCAAGATCCCGAGGAGGTTCTCGACGATGATCGGCGCGAGGCCGAGGCTCATCTCGTCGACCATCAACAACTTCGGCGTCGACGTGAGTGCGCGCCCCATTGCGAGCATCTGCTGCTGACCACCCGAGAGCAGCCCGGCGCGACGGTCCTGGATGTCTGCCAGGGCGGGGAAGTACTCGAGCGCCTGCGCGATGTCGACAGTGCCTTTCGCCGCGCCGAGCTGCAGGTTCTCACGCACTGTCAGCTGAAAGAACAAAGAACGATCCTCGAGCACGTGGGCGAGACCCTCACGGGCGATGTTGTATGGGCGTCGACCCTTGACGGAGCGGCCGAAGACCGCGATGTCGCCCTTGATGATCGGGTTCAACGCCGATGTCGTGATGAGCGTTGTCGTCTTGCCGGCACCGTTGGGGCCGAGTAGCGCGACGATCTCGCCCGGCCCGACGTGCAGGTTCAGAGCGCGTACGACAGGCACATCGTTGTATCCCGCGTGCAGGTTTGTGATCTCGAGCAGCGGCGCGGTCATGTCTCAACTTCTCCGGCGGACGACCCGAGGTACGCCTCGATCACACGCGGGTCGTGCTTCACTTCCTCGGGCGTGCCCTGGGCGATCGTTGCACCGAACTCGATCACGTAGATGTAGTCGCACACATTGAGCACGAGTCCCATGTCGTGGTCCACGAGGAAGATCGTGATCCCGGCGTCGATGATCTGGCGGAGCCGACGCCCGAGTTCCCGCGACTCGGAAGTGTCGAGGCCCGCGGCGGGCTCGTCCATGCAGATGAGTCGCGGTCGCGCGGCCAGTGCGCGAGCTGCGCTCACGAGCTTGCGCTGACCCTGGCTGATCTCGTTCGGCATGCGCTTGGCGATGTCTCGGATGCCGAGTACATCGAGCGCGAAGTCGACGTTGGAGCGGTCGCGGCGGCGTTGCGGCAGCACCAGGTCGGCGAGGAACCCTCGGGCCGACTGGCGTTCGGCCGCCACGCGCAGGTTCTCTTCGATATTGAGATCCTCGAACAGCTCGAGGGACTGCCACGTACGCCCCAGCCCGCGGCGCGCCCGTCGGTGCGCGGGCTCCTTCGAGATCTCGTGACCGAGGAACTTGATGCTGCCCGTCGTCGGCACGAACCCGGTGATGCCGTCGATGAATGTCGTCTTGCCTGAGCCGTTCGGTCCGATGAGACCAACCAGCTTGCCTTCCTCGACCGTGAAGTCGACCGCGTCGACCGCGCGCAGGCCGCCGAACGTCACCACCATATGGACCGTGCGCAGCAGGTCCATCACGCCGCTCCTTCGGTCGTCGGGGCCCGCGCAGGTGGTGCGTCGGGCTTGCTCGAACCGCGCGACCGGAACCGGGTCAAGAGCTTCAGCCCGTCGTTGCGAAGACCGCCCGCGATCCCTTCGGGGTTCAAGATTGCAGACACGATGAGGCCGAGCCCACCGAGCATGAGCGTGAACTCGGTCGGGACGCCGACCGTTGTCTCCAGGAACGTGAACACGAGGCCTCCGGCGACCAGGAAACCGCCCGCTATGGCGCCCGTGACGCTCGCAATTCCACCCAGGTACGCGAAGGCGAAGAACACCAACGACTGCCGGTAGTCGAAGTTGTCGGCCGTCACGTTGCCCGAGCGGTATGCGATGACTGCGCCGCCGATTCCGGCGATGAATGCCGAGACGCCGAAGGCGAGCAGCTTCGTGCTGGACACGTTGATGCCGGCCGCGGCGGCGGCGCGCTCGTTCGAGCGCATCGCGAGCATCTGACGGCCAGTCGTGGACCGGCGAATGTTCGCGACGAGGTAGCACAGGATGACGGCGGCGATCAGACAGAAGATCGAGGTCATCGGATTCGGCTGCAACTTGTCGCCGATGGTGAAGCCGAAGACGCGATACGTCGCAGGGCGGTAGGGGTTGATCCAGCCGGGTGCCGTGACCTTCGCGCCGTTGTAGCCGCCGTTGACGCTGTTGTTCTGGAAGATCATGTGGTCGACCGCAACCGCGAACGCGAACGTGACAATCGCCAGGTTCACGCCGCGCACGCGCAGCGCCGGGAGCGCGACCAGCACGCCGACCGCCGCGGCCACGAATGCGCCGATGAAGATCGGCCATGGGAAGGGCCATCCGTGTTCGAACGAGAGCTTCGAGACGAGGAAGGCGGAGATTCCCGCGAACGTCATCTGCGCGAGCGAGATCTGGCCTACGAAACCGGTGATGACCACCACCGACAAGCAAATGATGACGCCGATGAGCGTGTCGGAGAGCGCGCCGCGGTAGCTGGGGCCGAAGAAAAAGAGGCCGACGAACGCGGCGAGAGCTGCGAGCGCGGGCCCGCCGTACCAGATGGCCCAACGCGGCGGCGTCGGAGAGAAGGGAAGCCGCCCGGAACTGATGGCGCCGCGGGTGGGCAACGCGTGTCCCGCGACGTACAGCACGGCGACGATGACGAGAATCGGGATCACGTACTCGACGCCGGGGAACGGCAGCGTGCCCGACTTGGGGAACCAGCTCTTGTTCGTGCCGAGGTACTGAATCAACGGCACCTGCATGCCGAGCACGAACGCCGCGAGGGTGGTGCGCCCAAACGAGGTGAAGCTGCCGACGAGAGCCGCGGTGAGCGCGGGCACGATCAACGCGGGCAACACGATCGGCTCGATCGTCGAGTTCACCGACGCGACGAAGATTCCGAGCATCCCGGTGATCACCGTCGACAGCACCCAGTTCGTGCCCGCGAGGAAATCAGGCGAGAAGCCGAGGACGACCGCGCCCTTCTCGTTCTCGGCAGCGGCGCGTGTCGCCAGGCCGAAACGCGTCTTCTGGAACAGGAACCAGAGCGCGACGGCCAACACGATCACCAGCACCGCCACGAACAGCTGGGCCTGGTTGATCTTCGTGAGCCCGAGCTCGACTTGCTTGGCTTTGAGGTACGGCAGCGGCTTCACCGGGCGTGGAGTGATGTCGAAACGCCGAATGACGACGGCCTGCAGATACAAGAGAAGACCGACGGACGCGACAACCTTGGCCAACGGCGGCGCGTTGCGCAAGGGTCGGAAGATCAGCACATGCAGGAGCAGACCCAGCAGCACGCAGAAGGCGAGCGAGATGATGAACGCCGGCCAGAACGACATGCCCGACCCGAACGAGATCTGTGAGGGGATGTCGGGGAGTGAGAACGTCTTGTGCGTCTGGAACAGATGCACGAAGCCCTCGATGAGCGCGAACGGATTCGGCAACGGGGGCAAGAAGAGGTCACCGTCGCGGCGCAGGCCTGCGTAGACGTACCCGATGTACATCGCGATCGCGCCGTTCGCAAAGTTGACAACGCCGGATCCGCGGTAGGTGAGCAGGACGCCAAGCGCGATCGCGGCGATCAGTGCACCGGCTGCGATCCCGCCGCCGAAGAGGAAGTACTTGCGGTACTCACTGGAGATGACCAAGAAGGCGACGAGCGCGGCCGAGACACCGGTCACGACCCACATCGCGATCCTCGCCGTCGAACGGTCGATGGCGGGCCCCCCGGTGTCACCGCGGAGTGGAAGCGGCTCCCACCCCAGGATCAGACGACTGGATTCAACCTACGACGATCGGTTTGCCGTTGTGGCCGTCAGCGATGCTGACCCAGTTTTCGTCCTTGTACTGCTGGATGCCCATCTCGACCCCACACACCGAGACGTACGGCGGCACATTGCATTTGAGCGGGCCGACCTGGAGCATCATCGGGCCCTTGAACGCGCGGATCTTGCCGTCGAGTGCGGACACGGTTGCCTTCGAGGCGCCGAGCTCGTTGATGAACTTCACGGCGGTCAGCACATTGCCGAACATCGGGCCCGCGAAGCCGCTGTACTCGAGCCTCTTCGCGCCCGGTGCCGGCTTGCCGTACTGCTGCACTTTCGCAAGGTAGGTGTTCATGCCGGACTCGGCCATACCGGGGGTCGACGCAGGCAGGAAATAGCTGTAGCCATACCCGCCGAAGTACCAGCCGTCGGGGTACGTGCCGCTGTCGCCCACGTCCTGCAGGTGCTGTGTCATCGGAGTTCCGAAGCAGAGCCCCGTCGTGACGACCGCCTTCGGCTGCACTCCGAGCGACTTGATCGCGTCGTACATGTTGATGCAGTTCTGCAGTGTGAAGATCGAAACGAACGCGTCGGCCGTGTCGGCACCGGCGGCTTGCATCGCCGATGCGACTTGCGGTGCCGTCGCCTGATCGGGGACGAACACCGTTTTCACCTGCACGTTCGCCTTCTGGAAGGTCGGTGCCATGATCACGGCGACACCCGCGTGGCCGGCGTCGTTGTCGTTCGCGAGCAGCGCAACGGTCTTCGGGTGAAACTGGTCGACCGTGAACTTCGCCATGCCCGTGAGCACGCCGGGCGCGCCGGCGACGAAGGCTTCGCCGGCCGGAGTCGTGAAATCGGCCGGCGTCACGCCGTTGCCGATGATGACCGCCTTCTTGCCGTTCATCGAGCTGTACAGCTCGGCATTGCCGTTGAGCAATGTTCCAGTGAGCACGAGCGCGATCGACGGATCGTTCGCCATCTGCCCGCCGCACTTGGCGCCGTCCTGCGGCGTCGACACCTGACAACTGACGAGCTGGATCGGTCGACCGTCGGCACCGTTCAGCTCCGCGTTCGCGTACTTCACCGCAGCGTCAACACCAACCGTGGCTTCTGGGAAGAACGAGTCTTGGTTGACGTAGCCGATCTTGAAAGGCGCGCCCGACGCCTCCTGTGCCTTGCCGCCTGTGTACGTGAGCGCCCACTGGTTGATCGCGGGATCAGTCGCGGTGGCGGCGGTCGTCGTCGTTCCGCCCGAGCTACCGCCGGCGCTCTTGCTCGAGCTCGAACAGGCCGTCGCGACCAACATGCATGCAACGACGGCGAACGACACCCATGTGACTCGTGAACTCATTGGGCTCCTGTGGTGGCTTGCCGGCCGGAGTCTTTCAGACGCGGCGACCGCTGGAAACCACGCGCACGTCGACGTCGTTGCTGTCGTTGTGAGTGCTCGGAGGAGCGTGGTTGACTGCTGCGTGTGGACGGCGTTCACGATTTGGGTGGAGTGCAGGGCTTCGGTCCTGTCGACGTCGAGGCGCACGAACCGGTCTTCCACTCGGAGTGGGAGCGGCGCGCGTTTCGATTGAGCATCGCCGCGATGATGGGTGGGCACGGCCACGGGATGCGCCACACGATCGAGCGCATGGACCCGGTGTGGTATCTGAGCTCGCCGTACTACGAACACTGGTTGACGGCAACCGCGACCGGCTTGGTCGAGTCAGGCGTGATCGACAAGGCAGAACTGGACGAGCGTCTCGGCAACCCGTTCGACGTGTCGAATCCCGTCCGTGCGCCTCGCATGACCGATCCGGGACGGTCATCGCACGAGCATCGTTTCGCGGTCGGTGACGCGGTGCGGGTACGGGAGTGGCATCCGCTCGGCCACACGCGAGCGCCGCGGTACGTGCAAGGAAAGCGCGGCCTCGTTGTTCGGCGCGATGGCGTGTCCTCAGTGCCCGACGTCGCGTACCACTGCGACGGCACCCGCGAGGAGCCGACCTACTCGGTGCGGTTCGAATCGCTGACGCTCTGGGGCGAGCCCGGCGACCCGGTCCACGTCGATCTGTGGGAGAGCTACCTGGAGACCGCCGATGAGTGACGACCACCATCATCCGATACCGCGCTCTGCCGTCGAGGATCGAGTCGATGCGCTCGAGGCACTCCTGATCGAAAAAGGGATCCTCGACACCGCCGCGGTCGACGCGATCGTGGAGTACTACGAGCACGATGTCGGACCGATGAACGGTGCGCAGGTTGTCGCGCGGGCATGGACGGACGATGACTACAAGTCTCGCCTGTTAGCCGACGCGACCTCCGCGATCGCAGAGCTGGGTTTCGGCGGCCCGGAAGGCGAGCACATGGTCGTCGTCGAGAACACACCCGACGTCCACAACGTCGTCGTCTGCACGCTCTGTTCGTGTTATCCGTGGCCGGTCCTCGGGCTGCCACCGAACTGGTACAAGAGCGCGCCGTATCGATCGCGAGTCGTCCGCGAACCTCGCGTCGTGCTTGCCGAGATGGGCTGTGACGTTCCCGACAACGTCGAAGTCCGGGTTTGGGACTCCTCCGCCGAGACCCGGTATCTCGTCCTCCCGATGCGACCCGTTAGCACCGAGCAACTCGATGAGCCACAGCTCGCTGCGCTCGTCACCCGCGACTCCATGATCGGGGTGGCACGCATATGAGCCACGCGCCGGCCGTCGCTGCCGGACTCGCCGAGCCATCGATCCCGCGGTCGAACGGAACGCCCGTCTTCGACGCGCCCTGGCAGGGCCGCGCCCTCGCGATCGCGATCCTGCTCGTCGAACTGACCGACCACCAATGGGACGACTTCCGCAAGCATCTCATCAACGCCATCGACACAATGCCCGACCGTCCCTACTGGGAGAGCTTCGCCGCCGCGCTCGACACCTTCCGGATCGAGCTCCATCTCAACTGACGAACTCGCACGGCGAACGACGGCGAGCTCAGCTGCTCGCGCTGTCGCCCTCCAGAGGCAGGGTCATGTAGGCGCTGTTCGGGCTGTGTCCGTAGGCGCCGAAGGGCTCACACGGTTCGAAACCTGTTTGGGCATAGAGGGAACGCGCGGGAGCGTACGCCGCCATCGAGCCGGTCTCGATGCTCACCCGGCGAACGCCCCGCGCGCGGGCGACCGCAAGCAGGTGATCGAGCATCGCTCGACCGATGCCCTGACCTCGCGCCGCTTCCGCGGTGTGCATTGACTTCACCTCGGCATGGTCTGCGTCGAGTGTCTTGAGCGCGCCGATACCAAGGAGCTCGCCATTGCGTCGGTAGCTGAAGAACGAGACGTCGGCGCGCAGCAGACCGGAGAGGTCGAGCGCATGCACGTCCTCGGGCGGGCTGTGTTCGTTGGAGAACGCCAGGTGAAGCTCGAGCAGCGCGCGGACGTCGGAGGCGCGAGGGTCATCAGATGCGATCTCGCCCTCGAGCATTCGCAAACGGTATCGAGAAGCGGAGCCCGTGCCGATCCGCGATGATGGGGTCATGCCGCAAGGTGATGAGGCGCGTCGCCGGGTCGCTGATTTGCTGGACGCGTTCAAGCACGACCAGGAGCCGCGCTGGAACGCCGAGCGGCGGCACTGCTTCGCGGATGGAACATCTCTCCAGCTGCAGTTGGAGCGCGAACCTCGCGCCTTCCATTCCGCGCCAGGACACACCCGCGCGGTGCTGTTCGACAAAGAAGGCAACGAGCTAGACGCGACCGAGTGGTTCGCGGACCCGGCCGAGCGGGTTATCGGAACTGTCACACGGCTCCGCGTGTTGGTCGACAAGTACCTCGCCAAGTAAGCCCGACCACCGCGGCGGGCACGAGTGTCGATCATCCCGCGCGAAGGGCCTCGAGCTTCAACCAACCCGATTCCCCGAGTGGTTCTTCTCGCGTGTGTAACGCAGCTTCCAGAGCGATCGCGGTCGCTTGCGCCATCTCTGCATCCGGTGCCGCAATCCAGCCGTCCCGACAGGCGGTCTCGAACTCGTCACGGTCCTCGATCTCGATGATCCCTCCCTCGTGTCGGATGGGATCGAGTTCGAGGTCGACGAAGCTCCACCCGTCCTCCACGCGCTCGGGCGGAAGGCAGACGTCGATCTCGAGGCGCCGATCGGCAGGATCGCCGACCCACCACGCGACCCAACACCGGTCGGGATTGAGCAGCACGAGCACGTCAAATGGAAGCGCGCCGGCATCGTGCGGCGCCTCGCACGGCGACCCGAGTGGGAGGTGAAGCCACACGCCGGCCGGGTCCTCCGCGATCGCCTCGACATCAAAGGAGAAGACGCCGCCCGGACGCTTGATCTTGTACAGCTTCACAACTCAGCCTTCTGTGTCGGATGATCCCCAGTAATCGTGAAGCTCGATCCAGGCGGTCAGGGTCAGCGGTCCGAGAAACGGCGAGAAGGCTGAGGAGCCAACGCCAGCGTCAGCATGGCTGGTGATGTTCTGTATGTCCTCCAACAACCCGAAGACCAACAACGTCCACGCGTGTCGACGGAGAGCTCCGAACCCAAGAGCCGTTCGACCACGATGAACACGGACTGCACTTCTTCGTTCTTGCCCTGAGCGACCAACGCGACGAGGTGGTGGGCCAGCTCGGCGAGGTCGTTGTAGTAGCCCGCCGGTTCGCCGTCCCAGAACTCCACATGCTGTTCCCAGCGTGACCCGATCGACGGAGCAGCATCGATCAACTCACGCACCACGTGCTCGCTTTCGATCACGGCAACCAGTGTGCCAATCCGAGAGGTGGAGGACGGCCCAACGCCTCCAACTACCGGCAGACAGCTCGCTCGCCGGCTCAACCATCTCAGCGGACGCGCTCGTAGTGCCACTGGCCGCCGCGGGACTCGCACAGTCGAAAGCCAAGCTTTTCGACAACTCGCGCCGACGCGCGGTTGTCGTCGTCCATCGTTGCAACGATACGGGTGACGCCAAGGGTCCACACGCGTTCCACAAGCGCAGCAACCGCTTCCGTCGCCATCCCCTGGCCTCGTACGGTCTCCGCCAAGCCGTAGCCGATCTCGACTGAACCCTCGGTTCCGGTGAACGCGAACCACCCACAGTCGCCCACAATGGCGCCGTCGAACTTCCTGATGATGACCCATGTGGCATTCGTCGACACCCCACGTTCATCGAGAACGGCACGCGCTATGTCAGGAGTATCGCGGTGCGGGTAGTCGACCGCGACGTTGAACTCACTGACATTCGCGTCAATGACGGCGCGTGCGAACGCAGCCGAGAAGGGCCGCAGCACGAGCCGCTCGGTCGGAATGACGTCCTCATCTTCATGAGTCTCTGACCGAGGTGGTGCGGCGGGATCATTCACGAAGCCATTGTCCCGTGACCAGAACGCGTCCGCCCGGATCCCCGCGTGAACCGGCGCCGGCTGATCGCGATCACCTCCAGAGCAGCGGCCGCGCTCGCCGCGATCGCGGCAACGCGGGTGCGGTGCCGGAAGTTGTAGTCGCGGCGGCAGAGCGTGACGTTCAACGGCGGGCCGATGTGGATCGCTCCGTCGGTGAACGCCACGTCGAACGACGCAGGCCCGAGATGGAGCTCGAACCGCTTCGGGTCACTCGCGTCGACGGGACACAACCGTGTTGGCGCGCGTGTCGGACCAGCGAAACAGCGAAGCGCCAGGTGGTTCTCGCGCACGAACACTTCGACCTCACCGCCGAGGAACATCCATGGCCGGACGTTCGTGTTGAAACCCGGCTGAAGGCCGTACGTGCCGCACAGCTCGGGCCAAACGCGGGGCGTGTCGTCAAGAGGCGCGCCGGCGCTCGCCGCGCGCGGCACCGCCAGTGCTGCGCGCAGGAGTTCATCACCAAAGCGGTCGATCGCCATGTTGACCTTCATGTTGGCCGAGTTGGTGAAGGCGACGACGCCGACGCCGTCGTCCGGCGCGAACCGCAGGTACGACACGAACCCGGTGACGCCACCGTCATGGCCGCCGATGCGATGCCCGTTGAGGTCAGTGAGAAAGAATGCGAGACCCATTCCTGGCAACCGCGAGTCGATGCGGAACTGTGGGCTCATCATCTCGTCGAGCAGCGCGGCGTCGAGGACCTTTCCGCCGCCGTCGCACAGCACCGATATGTACCGCGCCATGTCGTCGACGCTCGAGAACAGCGATCCGGCCGGGCGCGGGATGATGTCCACATAGCGCACCGGTTTGTTGTTGCGACGGTGCCGCGCGTATCCCTCGCACAGTCGGTCGGCGACCCTCTCGTTGCGTTCGAAGTCACTGCCCGTCATGCCCAACGGGTCGAGGATCTCGCGGCGCATGTAGTCGACGAAGTGTTCGCCGGTCACGTCCTCGACGACTGCGCCGAGCGTCGCGAAGCCATGGTTCGCGTACGCCCACTTCCGGCCGGCCGGCACCTCGGCATGCAGTGCCGAGCCGTAGTACTCAGCCAAGCTCGGCATCGGGCGATCCGGTGCCACACCCATCCCGAAGAAGGGACGCAACACGTCGGAGTAGCGCCGCAGCTCACCGATCCCCGAGGTGTGCGTCAACAAATGGCGCAGCGTCACCGGCGGCGTGCCCGGCGGAGTCTCAACGCGGTAGTGCCGGAGGTACTCGTTGACCGGACCGTCGAGGTCGACGCGGTTGTTCCCAACGAGCTGCATGATCGCGATACCAGTGAAGGTCTTGGAGATCGACCCGACCCGGAACACCGATCGGGAGGTCACGGGTCGCTGCTCCGCAAGAGAGGCGTAACCGATGTTCCCACTGTGCACGAGCTCGCCGTCGCGGACGACACCAACCGCGAGCCCTGCGAGACCGTGCATGCGTGCGAACGTTGCGGAAATCTCGTCGACGACCTCGGAGAGTCCCGCCGTGCGCGTGATCACGGGAGGATCTTGACACGTTGCAGGAACGCGCGCGGTCAGGTCAGACGGCTCTTCGGCGACGGCGGCTCAGCACCAACATGACCGCACCCGCGAGCAGCGAGGCCAGACCGAGCACCGGACCCGAACCACCGCTGCCTGTACGCGGCAACGCATTCGCGCCACTGACCGAGGACGTCCCGCCCGACGTGGTCACACCGGGAGGCACCGAGGTCGACGTCGTCACCGCCTGGCCCTCGGTAATTATCGTCGTGCTGCTCGGCACGGTCGACCTCGTGCTCGTCGACGTGCTGATGCTCACCGTCGTGCCCTCGGCCACGATCGTCGTTGTTGTCGTCGTCGGTGCCACGGTGGTCGTGGTCGTCGGCGGCGCGGTCGTCGTCGTGGTCGGCGCGCCGGTAGTGCTCGTCGTCGTCGTGCAGCCTTCGGGCTCGCTCAACGTCTTGCTGTCGGTGAACTCCAGTTGCCCGTTGGGAAAGTAGATGTTGAGCGTGACGGTGCCGCTTGTGGGAGCCGGACCGCCCGTCGACCAGATTTCGCCGAACGTGGTGTTGTAGTGCGCGCCGCTGATCCCGGTCGTGCCGGGAATCGTGGTGACGACGTCGACGGATCGGTCAGGCTGTACGTCGTGGTTCAGGGACACGCTGACGTGCCACGTCTGGCAGTCCTGACTCACAGCAACCGTGCCGCTGTTCGCCGAAGCGGGCGCGATGCCGAGCGCAACGAACATGGGCACGAGAAGCGCGCCGAGCACCGCGATCCTTCGCTTCATCCCTTCTCTTTTGGCGAAACCGACCACCGTCTTGACGACGCGCGCGCGACACCGAGAAGGAAGAGTTCTTGCTGTCATTGCCCAGCCCCTTGAAACATTCGCACCACGACACTTCCACGGAATGCGATGACCTGATCGCTTTCCGTAGGAACCCGTTCCCACCCTGCGAGAAACTTGAACGCAATCAGCGCGGCGATGTGCGAAGGAGCCCCCAGCGACCTCTGCGAATACGGATAATACGGACAAGTCGCGTTGTACGGCACGCTCGTGGCGGGTGAACTCTTCATTCGTACGGTGACGGCGGGACGGCGAATGGAGCACGACGTGTCGACATCTGACGACGTCTCAGAGAGCGACATTGCCGCGGTGCTCAATGAGCTCTTGGTTCGTGAGATCAAGCAGATCGAGTGGATCAGCCACCGCGGTGAACGACAAACCCTCGAGGAGCTGGAAGAGTTTCTGATCCCTCAAATCGATGCCATCGCGCGCGTCGAAGCGACGATCGGCAACCCGTTGGCCCGGATGGTCACGCCGAGCCAACACCCGCGCGCGCCTCTTGGCTCGTCGACGGCGACCGACGTTGTGCACGACCGGCTCGTCCCGCTTCTCCGAGCGGTTGCGGTTGATGTGCGCCACCACGCGCGGAACCGCACCGAGACCGAAGCAGACTTCCTCGTGCCGCTTGCCGATGGCCTCGATCGCCATGCCGACAGACTCGAGAGCTGAAGAGGAGAAACAACATGAGCGTCGAGAGAGCAGACCCGAACGAGATCGGAAACGAGGCAGAGTTCGTTGACGACGCGATCGACGATGACGAGGTCGACGCCGACGAGCAGCTCCTGCTCGACCGAAAGGAGCTCAACGAACTCGGACTCGAGCTCGACAATCCCGAAGGCTTCGCCGACGAGTAGCGACCGAACGCGTGGGCGGTCTGCGCACGTTGCCTCGCGTCAGCAGATCAAGTTGAGCGTGCGAAACGACGAACACCAGCGTCGGAATCGTGAACACGATGAACGGGGTCCGCCAGCCGAACCAGTACGCGAGAAGGCCCGCGGACAGCGGTCCGACGAATTGTCCGATCACGTTCGCCGCTCGGTGTACGGAATAGACACCCGGCCGGGCCGGGATGTCGTGGTAGTCGGCGAGCAACGATCCTTGCACGGGATCGTTCACGGCTTTGCCGATGCCCGATCCGGCCCGCCGCGACACACAGCACCACGACGGTCGTCGCGAGGCCCGTCATCAGCGAGAACGCACTCCACGCCAGCGCGCCTGCGATGCATATGCCCACCCGCGGCATGCGGTCGGCGTAGTACCCGATCGGTATTGCAACGAGCAGCGCACCGATGCTCGACAGCGCGACCACGGTGAGGATCCCGGACGTGTCGAGCCCGAAGTAGTCACGAATGTTCGGCAGAAGCACCGCGAACCCGGTGCGGTCCAACTCGTCGACGGCGTTGAGTCCGAACAAGACGAACAGCGGGTAGAGCGACTCACCGCCGCCGAGCGTTCCCCACCACCGTCGGCCGCGGCCGAGCAGCCTCTCGGTTGCGGGGCGACCGTGAGTCATCCGGTCGCTGCCGGTGGGACGGTGATCTGTTCGTCGACTCGTACGTCGGCAACCAGGCTCGGGACGACCAGACCGCGTCGGGCTGCGATCCTGCGCAGCGCGGCGTCGCGCACCTCATACAACGCGGCACCGAGACCGCCGGGCAGGATCCACAACACGACCAGCAACCCCCCACCACTGGCGAGTAACTGCCAGGCGCCGGGAAGGAAATGATTCGCGCCGCGCACATAGACCGCGCCCAGCACGACACCCGAGATCGAGCCGAGTCCGCCGATCACCACCATGGAGAACACCTGCAGGCTCTCCCGCGGCGCGTACGCGCTCGGGCTCAAACCACTCTGGTGATGCACGTAGAGGGCACCGGCGGCGGCGGCGAAGAAGCCCGACATCGCGAACGCGGCGAGCGACGAGCGGAGCGTGTGCACCCCAAAGGCACGTGCTGCCCGCTCATTCTCTCGCGCGGCGATGAGGACGCGCCCCGTGCGGCTCCGACGGACACCGATCGCGGCCGCGATCGCCAGCGCCAGCGCGCCAACCGACACGAAGTAGAAGGTCGTTTCGCTCGTCGTGTCGATGACCCCGAACAGCGACGGTCGCGCGATGCGACTCGCGGGCAACCAAGACGGGACGACGAGCGCGAGACCGAGCGTACACACCGCGAGCGTCAACCCGCGGCGTCGCAGCGCCGGAAAACCGATGATTGCCGCCACGGCCGCGCCGGCGACGCCCGCGCCGAGCACGGCGATCCCCAGGTCGAGATGCTGGCGAGCGGTGAGCGCGCCGCCGACCGCGGCGCCGATGCCGACGAACGCGACCTGGCCGAGACTCACCTGTCCGGCCCAGCCCGTACAGATCACCAGCGATACGCCGACGATGGAAAACACGGCAACCAGCGACGCGAGATTCACGCGGCTCTCGCTCGCCCACAGCGGAAGTGTTGCGACGAAGGCAACCACTCCTGCCGCACCTGCGATTCTGAATGCACGCACGCTCGGGAGCTCCGCAAGTTCGGGCGGAACCGGGCGCACCTCGCGCGCGGCCTGCCACGTCGCGACCTCGTCGAACGTCACCCGTCGATCCCCGGCGCGCCGGACGACCAGCAGCGAGCCGACGATGATCGCGAACAGTACGACATCGTGTACGCGGGCTGGTTGCCCGGCTGGATGTCATCGCCTGATCGATGATGCCGAGTCCGATCGCGGCGAAGGCAATGGTCGGCAGCCGCTCCATTCCGCCTAGCACGGCCGCCGCCAGCGCCTGTAACAGAAAGGCCGGCCCGAGCACAGAACCGAACGGCAACCCGACCGCTCCCGCGCGCAAGAACATCGCGAGGTACGCGAGCACCGACGCGATTGCCCATACGTACGTATGCACCCGACGGACCGGGATGCCGAGCGTCATGGCGCGATCGGCCGACTCCGCACTCGCACGAATGGCCATCCCGACGTGTGAGTTGCGCAGAAACGCGGCGAGCGCAACGAACGCGCACGCCACCACGACAACCGTCAGCACGTCATTGGCGTTGAAGAATGTCCCACCGATCTCGAAGTGCGCCGTGAACGGCGGTTCGATGCGTTGTTCAACGGCGTCGACGCCCAGCCACTGTGGAAGAAACAGCGCGAGCGCGATCAGTACCTGCGAGAGCCCGATCGTCGCAACCGTCAAGACGAGGCGCGGCGAGCGAAAGAAACGACGAATGATGAGTGTCTCGACGAGTACACCGAGCACGACGGCGGCGGCGAGACCAATGACGAAGCCAAGGAAGTAGTTCAGCTGGAGCGTCGCAACGACCAGCAGCACTGCGAGGCTGGCGGGCACCGCGCCGAGATCGCCCTGAGCGAAGTTGACGATCCGATTGGTGCGATACACGAGTGCAATACCTGCCGCAATCAGCGCGATACGGGATCCAACCAATGCGCCGTTGATGATGACGCCGGCGGGGGCGGGGAACGGCTTCCACAACACGGCGACCGCGAGCAGCGCGGCGCCGGCCGCGAGGCCTCGCCAATGGTCGTTCGACGCTGCGACCCTCGCGATCACGTGGCGCACAAGTCCCCCGAACACCCCGCTACTCGGAGAACCCCGGCCGCACCGATATCTTCCGCGCTCGCAAGTGACGGTGGCGTAACATTCGGCATGAGCTCGATTGCGTCCTCTCCAGCAACATCGCCGCGGCAATCTGCCAGCGAACGTCGCGAGCAGTTGTTGGACGCCGCGGCCGATCTGCTCGTCGAGCGGGGATTGGTCGGCTTCAACATGGAGTCCCTGGCGGCGCGCGCTGGCGTGAGCAAGGCGCTGCCGTACCGGCACTTCGACAATGCCGACGACGCGCTCGTCGCGTTGTATCGCCGCGAGATCGATGACCTCGCGGTGCGCATCGCGGCCGCCGTGCGGTCGGCTGAACCCGGCGACGCAATGGTGCGCGCCGCAGTGCACGCGTACTTCGACGCCGTTGCCGCGCGAGGCGCAGTGCTCGCGCTGCTCGCGGGAGCAGGATCGACGGTGCCTGACCTGGCCGATGGAGGCCGCCAGGCCCCGAGCGGCGTCGCCGACCTTCTTGCCGTCGCATACGGTCTGCGGGGCCGCCGCGCGCTCGTTCTCGCCAGCATCGTGACTGCGGCGGTCACCGCGGCGAGCGATGCCTGGGGGCGCGGCGACGCGAGCCGTTCCGTGTGTGAGCGAGTCGCCGTCGACGCGGTGATCGGTGGCATCCACGCGGTCGTCGATGGCGTCGCGTAGCGCGCACCTACGAGGCCAGCTTGGCGACGAGCGGACTCGTCTTCATGTGGTAGCGCGCCCGCACATCCTCGAGTGGGTCGGCGAGCATCTCTTCCCACCGCTCGGCTTGAATGTTGTCGACCTCACGGCCGAGCTGCCAACCGTCGGTGATCGCGTCCATCAGCGGCACGATCGAATTCGGACTGATGAAGGTCATCTTCGTCGTGACGACTGAGATCCACATCCCGAAGTACGGAAACTGGATCTGCGCGAGGCAGAAGGCCTGCAGCGCGATTTCTCCGAGGCCGGACGAGTCGTAACCGGTCACCACGTGCTGGAAGTCGTGGGTTTGAAAGCCACGGAGCACGGCGTACTGCATCGGTTCGGGCATGCCGTCGAGCTGGCCTGATGCGACGAGCATGTCGTGGAATTGGCGATAGTTCGTCGCGATCTGCGCGGTGAGTCCGTTCTCGATGATCCAGTCGTAGTACGTGCGTCCGAGCGTGCCGCCCGGGAGCGCACGTAACACGTCGAGGTCGAGAGGATCGGCGTACTGGCGCCCACTCACGAACTCGGCGTAGTGCGGATCGTGAGCGAAGCCGTCGATATATGCCTGCTTCACGTTCTCGGGCGCGTGCTGCCACCACTGGTTGAACAAGAGATGGACCGGGTTCTTGTCCGTCTCGTTGACCGTTGTGAGAAAGCGCTCACCAAACGCCGCATTGATCATGCTCATTACGGTAACGTAACTCATACAAGAGGGCCAGAGCGCCGAATGCCGGACCCGCGGCAGGTCGATCCGACGTCGCGTCGGACCGAATTTGCGGGCGCGAGCCCTTCGGCCACGACAGATGCTGCGTGTGTGAGTGTGATGCTCACTGAACAACCCCTTCTCTCACGGGCCGACCCCGTGACGCGTGCGCGCGCCGCGAGCTGCGCGAACGCATCGGCGACCGGTCGCGGCGTGCGCTGCGCGTCGAACAGACCGACTTCGGTCACCGCGCCCGTCGGTTCGAGGAGCATCGTCTGCCAGTCGAACTGGTCGCCGCGGCTGTACCAACACAGTCCGCGTACGGGAAGCCCCTCGGCGCGCAGCACATCGAGACGACGGGCGAGACCGTCGAGCCAAACCTCTTGGGTTTCGACAGGAAGCGAGAGGTTCGACGTTTCCGCGACCCAGAACGGCACGCGGTATCGCGGATACCACCGACGCGCTTCGGCGGCGTACGCGTCGAGGCGCTCGTCGATCGTCAGTGACTCGCCTCGCTCGCCCGCGACGTGCACCGACGTCGGATAAAAGTCGTGGCCCGCGACGAGATCGTTCGTCGTGGCCAGGTCGGCGATGCGCGCGAAGGGTGCTCTCCGCAACGTCGACGAGGAGCTCACGCGCGAGCGCTGCCGGGTTCGCGGCCGAAATGCAGGTCCCAGACGAGCCAGCTGCGCTGCCGGCGCCGATCGACGCGATCGACGTCCGCGTCGGACGCCGCGATCGGCACGTCGAAGCCTTCGGAGCCGACCCAGCATCCGTGACGGTCGTCGCGGACACGTTCGATTGCCTCGAGATTCGCGCGGACGACGTTGGTAAGCGCAAGGCCGTAGTCGCCCGCCGAGGCGCGCCGGTCGTTCCAGCCGCCGACGAAGGCCGACGCGAGTGCGGTCACGGCCGGCTCGTTGACCGGCGTGAACCAGCGCGGCTCGCGGTACCGATCCAAGAATGCTTCGACGTAGCGACAGAACCCGTCGATCCAGCGGGCGTCGCAGAAGCCCGGATAGTGGTCAGGCAGCCCGAAATGGCAGAGGTCCACGATCGGTTCGAGCCCGGCGCTCGCGCACGCGCCGAGCGCACGATCCCAGAGCGTCCAGTCGTACGTACCGGGCGCCGTCTCGGTCAGTCGCCACGGCATGCCGTACCGGTAGATCCTCACGCCCAGTGCGGCGACGGCGGCGAGATCGCGTTCCATCGCTTCGTAGTGGCCGCTCGCCGCGTACTGATCGTGGCGATACGGCGCGCCGTCGCGCAGCACGACGGGGTCGGAGCCCTCCTCCCCCACGGCCACCGCGAATTCGGGAAATCCGCACAGGTTCGCAGTCGTCACGGGCGAACGATGACCTTCCCCGCGTCCGGCTCTCGCACTATCTGCGCGAAGCGTGCGGGCAGCGCGTGGAGTTCGATCTCGTCGGTCACCATCGTCGCCGCGTTGAGCCGATGCGTGTCGAGCGCCCCGATGGTGTCGTCGAGGTCTTCCCGGACGTAATAGATCGCGAAGCGGACATCGAGTTCCTTCGTGATATCGACGAACGGCCGGTCTGGTTCGTGGCGGAGGATCGCCGTCGCCAGGGGGGCACGGTCGCCATGTCGCGCTCCTGGCATTCGGTGACTGCGTTACGGTAACGTTACCGTCCCAGATGGCCGCCAGCAACGCGAGCCCCGAGCTGTCGCAACGGACTGCTCGGCGCGCACTCCGCCAGCAAAAGCTGCTCGACGCCGCGGCCGAGCTCCTCGTCGACAAGGGCTTCGCGGGCTTCAACATGGAGGCGATCGCGGACGCGGGCGGGCGTGAGCAAGGCGCTGCCGTACAAACACTTCTCGAACGCCGACGCCGTGCTCGTCGCGCTGTACGAGCGTGAGACCCGTGCCCTGTCCGCCGAGATCCTTGGTGCGGTGGCACGTCATGAGGGCGGCGACGCCAAGATGCGCGCCGCAGTCCGCACCTACTTCGCCGTGGTCGAAGATCGAGGCGCATTGCTCGGTCTCCTCGCGGGTGGTGGATCTCCGGTTCCCGACCTCGTGCCCCAAGGTCGCCAGGTGTCACAGCTGTCGTCGCGCTTGTGGAGCGCGCGTACGACGTGCGCGGCCGGCGGGCACTCGTCCTTGCGAGCATGATCGTCGGGATCGTCACCGCCGCGAGCGACAGCTGGGGACGAGGAGAGGCGTCGGTCGCATTGGCGCGGCGGCTCGCGGAGGAGGCCGTCCTCGGCACGGTGCGCGCCGTACGCGCGTCGTCATGATTCCCGTCGCGGACCGCGCACTGGTGGCGGCCGCGATCGACGCGGTCGTGCCTGGCGACGACTTTCCCTCGGCGACCCAAGCCGGCGTGCTCGACGACCTCGACCGGTGCGCCGAGACCGACCACGCAGTGCTGTGGCAGCGCATCCTGACGCCCGGGTTCGCGCATCTCGCGGCGGACGTCGCGAGCCGCGGTCGTCTCGATCTCGATGCGGTCGCGGCCAGCAGCGGGACCGGCGAGTGGTCAGTCGTGTCGGCGTTGTTCGTCGCGACTCTCGAGCGGCTGGTCGCCGAGTCGTACTACGGCCGCCGCGGGTGTCCTCGCCGCGGCCGGCGCGCGGGTCCTGCTGGTCGAGCGGGGTGAGTTCCTCGCGTACGACCGGATCGGGCGCGACCACCTTCGCAATCACCGGCTCGGCGTGTACGGGCACAACACCGGGCCCGACGGCGACGGCAACCCGCGCGTGCTCGTGGAGCCCGGGGGACGTGCACGCGTCATCGAGCGGCCGTGGGACCCCCGGTGGCACAACGTCGCGATGACGGTTGGCGGCGGTACCCGCGTGTATCAGGGCATGGCCTGGCGCATGCAGCCCGACGACTTCCGGCTCGCCTCGCGCTACGGGATCCCGGACGGCAGCTCCCTCGCCGACTGGCCCATCACCTACGAGGATCTCGAGCCGTTCTACACGCCGCGGAATGGGAGCTCGGCGTCTGTGGAGACGCCGACGCGCATCGTGTCCAAGGTCCGCGCTCGCGCGGCTATCCGATGCCGCCGCTGCCGCCGAACCCCGAGGTCGACGTGCTGCGGCGCGGTGCCGAGAAGCTCGGGATCGTGACCGGGCCCGTTCCGCTGTTGATCAACTCCGTGCCGTTCGGCGGCCGGGCACGCTGCGTCCAGTGTGGTGAGTGCGTGGGCTTCCCGTGCCCCACCGATGCCAAGAACGGCACCTTCAACACGACGATTGCTCGCGCCCTCGCGACCGGCAACTGCGCGCTGGTAGCCAACGCACGGGCGGAGCACCTCGTGACCGACCAGCGTGGACGCGTGATCGGCGCCTGCCTCGTCGACATGCGCAGCGGCACGCGCCGCGAGCTTCGAGCCACGCACGTCGTCGTCGCGGGCGGGGCGATCGAGAGCGCTCGCTTGTTGCTCGTGAGCCGCAGCGCGGCGTCGCCTGACGGGATCGGCAATGCCACCGGCCAGGTTGGTCGCCACCTGCAAGGCCATCTGTATGCCGGCGCGTTCGGCCTGTTCGACGAGCCGATCCATGATTCTCACGGGCCCGGCGTCAGCATCGCCACGTGCGACTACGTCAATGACGAAGACTCGGGTGTGATCGGGAGCGGTGTCCTCGCAAACGAGGTCGTGAAGCTGCCGATCCTCTTCTGGTACTGGGCGCTGCCGCCGGACGCGCCGCGCCGCGGCCTCGCAGGCAAGCGCGTGATGCGCGAGAACTACCGGCGGACGAGCCACCTCTTCGGACCGATCCAGGAAGTGCCGATGCCGGACGCGCGGGTCACGCTCGCCGACGACGTGCGCGATCGCGACGGCAACGCGGTCGCCCGCCTCGAGGGACAGCTGCATGCCGAGAGCCTCCGCGCGGCGGCCTGGATGCGCGACCGCGCCGAAGAGTGGCTCGATGCGAGCGGCGCGACGCGAGTATGGGGCATCCCGATCACGAACACACTCACTGCGGGCCAACATCAGGCCGGCACGTGCCGCATGGGCGACGACCCTGCGCCGTCGGTGTGCGACCCGTGGGGGCGGGTGCACGGTCACGACAACGTCTGGGTCATGGACGGCTCGCTGCATGTCACCAACGGAGGCGTAAACCCGGTCCTCACGATCCTGGCGCTCGCGTTCCGCAACGCCGAGCACCTCGCACGCCAATGACGTTTCGCCAGTCGTTCGCGTGGTGGTCGTTCACGTTGGGCCGGACTGTCGAACCTGTCGCGTTTCTCTGCGCGGCCGCGGCAGCGGGCGTCGAGGGCGTCGAGATGCTGCCCGAGGCGCTCTGGCCGGCGGCGCGCGACCTCGGCTTGGAACTCGTGACGATGACACCGCACGAGTCGATCGCGGTCGGGTTCAACGAGCGAGCACACCATGGCCTGCTCACCGATCATGTCCGGCGCGGCATCGACGTCGCCCACCGAAACGGCGTCCACGGTCTCATCGTGTTCGCCGGCAACCGGGACGGACGCAACGACGAGGACGGGATCGCGGCGACCGTCGACGGCCTCACGCCCGTGGCCGCCGACGCGGCGGGTGCCGGTGTCGTCTTGCTGCTCGAGCTGCTCAACAGCACGGTCGATCATCCCGACTACCAGTGCGACCGCAGCGCGTGGGGCTTCGAGGTCGTGCGCCGCGTCGACTCGCCTGGGCTCCGCGTGTTGTACGACGCCTACCACATGCAGGTGATGGAAGGTGACCTCCTGCGAACGATGACGAACAACCTCGACCTCATCGGCCACGTGCACACCGGTGGCGTGCCCGGCCGTCGCGATCTCGACGACCGTCAAGAGGTGAACTGGCGCGCGATCGGCGGCATGCTCGCGTACCGCGGCTACGACCGCTGGATCGGTCACGAATTCATCCCCCGCCAGGACCCGATTGATGCGCTCGCGCACGCGTACGCCGAGCTCCGCGCCGCGACACCGTCGGAAGCGACCACACCGTGAGCGCGGAGCGCGAACACCACTGGGCAACACTGTGGGAGGCCGTCGCCGACGCGGTGCCCGACGCCGCCGCGCTCGTGCAGGGCGACGTGCGCCGATCGTGGGCCGCGTTCGACGATCGAGCGGCGAGGCTCGCCGGCGCCCTGCGCGCGGCCGGCATTGGTGAGGGCGCGAAGGTCGCGCAGTACTGCTACAACGCTCCCGAGTACGCCGAGACCTACTTCGCCGCGCTCAAGGTTCGTGCGATCCCGGTCAACGTCAACTACCGCTACCGCGCCGACGAGCTGTGCTACATCCTCGACAACTCCGATGCCGAGGCCCTCGTGTACCACGCGAGCCTCGGAGATCACGTCGACGCGATCCGCATGCGGGCGCACAACGTGAAGGTGTTCGTCGAAGTCGACGACGCGCCCCAGTCACACGTTGCGGGCGCGGCCCGCTACGAGGAGCTGATTGCGGCGCACGAACCCGCCGTGCGGATCGCCCGCAGCAGCCGCGATCCGGTCATGACGTACACCGGCGGCACCACCGGCATGCCCAAAGGCGTCGTCGGCCGCATCGGCGGTGGTGTGGCGGGCTTGTTGGTTGGGATACCGCCCTTGCTTGGCAGCGATCCGGTCACCGACGCCGCCGGTGTCGCCGCGCTCGCGCGCCGCTTCCACGACGACGGCCGGCAACTGGTCACGCTCCCCGCATGCCCGCTCATGCACGGCACGGGCCTCGTCATCGGGATGCAGACCGGACTGCTGTTCGGCGGCCGCATGGCGCTACTGCGGGGCCGGCACTTCGACGCATGCGAGCTCTGGGATCTGGTCGAGCAAGAGCGCGTCAACCTGGTCGCTGTGGTCGGCGATCCGTTCGCGCGCCCGATGCTGCACGAGCTCGAACGGGTTGGCCGTCCGCGGGATCTCGAGTGCGTACGGTTCATCTCGTCGTCGGGTGCGATGTTCTCGCGCGAGGTCAAGGAAGGTCTGCTGGCCCGGCTGCCGGAGGCGACGATCCTCGATTACATCTCCTCGACCGAGGGGCTGATGGGCGCGTCCGTTGCTCGTGCGGGTCACGTTCCGGCGACTGGTTCGTTCCGGCCGATGCCGGGAGTGCGCGTCCTCGACGAAGACGACCGCGACGTCGCGGCCGGCTCGGGCGCAGCGGGCCTCGTCGCGCTCTCCGTCGGGGTTCCGGACGCGTACTACAAGGACGACACGAAGACCGACGCGACGTTTCGCGCGGTAGACGGCACGCGGTATTCGTTTCCGGGCGACTGGGCGACGGTCCAAACGGACGGGTCGATCACGCTCGTCGGGCGCGGGTCACAATGCATCAACACCGGTGGCGAAAAGGTCTTCCCCGAAGAGGTCGAAGAAACCCTCAAACGCCACGATGCGGTCGACGACTGCCTCGTCTTCGGCGTGCCCGACGAGCGTTTCGGCCAACAGCGTCGTCGCGATCGCCTCGGCGCGCGCACCCGTTGCAGCGGAAGACGTCATCGCGGCCGCCAGTGCGTCGCTCGCCGGCTACAAGCTGCCGCGGGCATTGAAATGGGTCGTCGACGTGCCGCGTTCGCCTTCCGGCAAGGCCGACTATGCCGCCGCGCGCAGGCTCTTCGAGCG
Source organism: uncultured Actinomycetes bacterium (assembly GCA_963837155.1). Taxonomy (GTDB): domain Bacteria; phylum Actinomycetota; class Acidimicrobiia; order IMCC26256; family PALSA-610; genus DASQHW01. The sequence goes on from CAWIMB010000002.1 coordinate 2,457,571, forward strand.
CGCCGGAGAGTCGTCCGGAGACACACCTGACGCACGCATAGCTCGCACGGTTGAGGAAGCCTCTCCATGACCGTCAGCAGGATCCTCGGCGGGGTCGATCCAGAAGTCCGTCTTCGGATCGTTCATCGTGGTATCTCCACTCGCCGTCGGTGCTCATGGGACTCGATCGCTGCATCCGCGAGCCGCAGCGCGCGCGTCGGCCTGCGGCCGCAGGCAGTGCACGGCTACCGGCGCCTCGAGGACGATAAACCCGTGGTGGTCCGCACGAACAGGGCGGGTCAAACGCGCCGCGAGTCGATCGGCGAAGCATCACCTACCGGCGGTGCCGGGACCGAGTCGTTCGTCCTGCTCGAGGTGCTTCACCATGAGCATCCGTCCCTCGGCACCGGTCCACCGTTGGTACCGCCGGTGCGTTCGCGTCTTCACGACCCGGAACCCAGTCCGCTCGTACAGATGGCGGGCGGGATTGTTGGTCCGAACAGTGAGCGCCACCGAAGCACACCCCCCCCCCCCCACCGCGTCATCGTCGGCCCGTTCGAGCAACAGCCGCCCGAGCCCATGGCCTCTTCGGTCGGCTCGGATCTGCAGCTCCCGGATCATCCAACACCGCGGCGGCGTCGGCATCCGAACTCGTTGCAGCGCCCAACCTCGCGGCAACAGTCGCACGCTCTCCCGCAGCCCCCACCGCGCACGACACGGAAAACGAAACGCGGTCCCGGGTTGAACTCCGCACTCCCCTCCTGAAGCAAGCCGACGACCTCGCCGTCAACCTCGACCACCACGCAGGACGCCCACAACGGGGTCGTTGACGCCTCGGCCATCAGGTCGCCGAACTGACGTGCGCGCTCGAGGCTGCCAGTGAGCGTCACCGCCTCCGACGACGGGTCGCCCCAGAGAAGTTCCGCGAGGACGTCTGCATCGTCAGAGCGCGCGCGCCGCACAGTTGGTTCCACACCAGAATCATGACGCGGCACCCGGCGGCCGACCGAGTGCCGTCCGATCAGAACTCGCCGCGGTCCTACACCGCCGGTAGTTCAGGTCGGCCAGTCGAGGTTGTTCCGCGCAGCAACGTGATCGAGCGCGGCAACGAGCCGCTCGGGTGATCCTTGACACTCCTCGAGTTCGTCCCTTCCTAGAGCTTCCGGGCCGGGAGTCGAGGTGACAGATGGGCCCTGTGGTTGATGGTCATGCTGCTCTGTGGTCGCGGTGGCTGTCGAGGACGGCGCGGGGTGTGCGGCCGCGCATGAAGTCGCTGTGGTTGCGGCGACGATTGTTGTAGTGCACGAGCCAACTGTCGATCTCGCCTTGGAGCTGCCGAACGCTGGTGAAGCGTCGACGGTGGAATGCTGGGCGCCAGCATTCTTGGAGTGCGGTGCCTTGGAACCGTTCACACACGGCGTTGTGATTCGGTGAACGGGGTGGGATCCGTTGATGGGTGAGTTCCTTCTTTGCGAGCGCGTCAGTGAACGTCTTGGCGATGTATTCGGGACCGTTGTCGCTGAGCACGCAACGGACCGTGACGCCGAGACGTCGGTAACGGCCGATGACGTGATGCAAGAACCGAGCGGTGATCGTCCCGTTGGGGACGCCGAACACGATCATGATGATCGCCCAGCGGGTCGCGGTGTCGATCGCGGTGAGTTGGTAGACCTTCCCGACACCTTTGAGGTTCCCGATGTAGAAGCTGTCGACAGCGACCAGGTCACCGGGCTGTGCCGCCCAGTGACAGAACCCGAACGGCTCGTCGTCCAGCGCGGCTTCGGTGACCAACCCGCCACACAACGCCGCGATCGCCGCTCCGCGTGCGACGCGTTGGTGACGCCGGCCAAGCCCGTGACGCACAAGGATGTCTTGCACGGTCGACTTGCCGATGCTGTAGCCGCGATCGTCGAGCCGATCTGCGTATTGACGGCACCCAATCGTTGGTTCAGTCACCGCGAAGGTGAGCAGCTCGTTCACGACCCACGTCGGGGTCGCGTTCGGCATCTGCGGCGCCCGACGATCCTTGGGCATCAACGCCTCGAGCCCGTAGAGCTCGACCAGCTTGCGCCACTCATAGAACCGGGTTCGGGACACCCCGAACGTCCGACACGTCGCCGCCACATTCCCGGTCTCATTCGCGTGTGCCAACACGCGCACGCGCCGCTGATAGATGATCTCTGCTGGGGTCACGGTGATGGGCTCCTCTGGATCTTTGGTAGGAACCAAAGGGTCCATCACCGCCCCCACCAAGTGGGGGACGTGCAACCTCAACACCCGGACAGGAAGTCCTAGAGTGGGAAGAGTCCCTTGTCGGTATCGGCGTGCCGTGGGTGATATCGCAGAGTGCGCAGTCGCGCGGCCGAGGCGTGCGCCGATCCAGTAGGCGAGTTCGCCGCGCCAGGTCCCGTTCGCGTTGTACACGCCGACGAGTCGACGGATGCGAGCGCGAGACTTGGGTGTTTGCTCGGTCATGGCGACGCAACCACCGTACGCCCCAGTTCCGGAACGCGCGAAGCGTCTTCACCGCCCGAAAAGGAGCCCTTCCGTGTTCACGGTTCCAGCGGTGTTCCTCGGAGGCGTGGGCGGTCGACCTCACAGCGTCACACGAGGGGCGCGGCGCCGCGGCCAAGTGTGGCCAACGCACCGGCGAATCTCGATTCGGGTGTCTCGCGCGCAACGGCGAGCGCGTCCTCGAACGTATCGACGTCGCGGAGTGTGGACAGCAGGGTTGTGCGGAGGCCGAGTTGCGTGAGGCGCGCGTGCTGCGCGGCGCCGGCGTGCGCGGTGCTCATTGGCACACCCGCGAACACGCGCGGGTCGGCGCGCCGGAGTCCAATGGTCCAGTATCCCCCGTCGATCGCGGGACCGAGGACGGCGTCAACGCCCGGATCGCAGAGCGTCGCCGTGGCTTCGGCGAGCAGTGTGCTCGTGACCTGCGGGGTGTCCATTCCGAGCACCAACGTGGGACCGGGGACGGCGGCGAACGTGTTCGCGAGACGCTCGGCGAGCCCACGTCCGGATTGAGGTACGACGACGAAGCCTTCGGGGATCCACGGACCAGGCGCGCCGTCGAGCGCAAGCACGCGAGCGGCGGCCGACGTCTCGGCGACTGCAGCCAGCGTGTCGGCCAGGGCGGCGGCGGCAAGTGTTGCTGCCTGCGCCGGCGTGCACGGCGGACACAGGCGCGTTTTGACGCGTCCGGCCGTGGGCGCCTTCGCGACGACGACGATGCTCGCGCGGTTCACCGCAGCAACCGTGCCATGTCGCGCACCACGCGCGTCGTCCCGCCGATCGTCCCGGTGACCTTTGACCGTCCGACACGGGGGCGGTAGCGCACGACCACTTCTTCGATACGCCAACTGTTTTCTGCGGCGCGCAGGACCATCTCGAGCGGCCAGCCGGATCGTCGATCGCGCAAGTCGAGCGCGAGCAGCGCTTCCCGTCGCGCCAGCGCGCAGCGGGCCCAAGTCACGCAACAAGAGTCCCGTGCGTCGACGCAGTTCCCATGTCAGTACACGGTTCGCGATCCACGCGTGGAGCGGCCAGGCACCACGCGTCGCGTGGCGTGCCCCGAGCACCAGATCAACGCGGCCGTCGATAACGGGTGTTGCGACACGCTCGAGGTCCGCGCCAGTGAACGACTGGTCGCAATCCATGAAACACACGACGTCTTCGCTCGCGGCTTGGAGCCCCGCGAAGCACGCGGCGCCGAAGCCGCGCCTGGGTTCGACGACGACGCGTGCTCCGCACGCACGGGCAACGCCTGCGGTGCCGTCGGTCGAACCGTTGTCGACCACGATCGGCGTGAAGCCGGCAGGGATGCCCGCCAGCACGGCCGGGATCGCGCGTGCTTCGTCGAGGGCGGGTAGGACAACGTCGGGCACCGGCACACGGTAATCGCAAGCGCTTGTACGCACGCGTGCCAAGATCCGCGACATGAGCAGGCCAGCGCGGCCCGAGCTCGCGCGGCCGCTGGCAGTGTGGGCGGCACTCGTCATCACTGCGGTCGTATGGGGCCGCGTGCTCGTGCGAAGAGGTCACCGTTTGGACCTCGGGGCGCCCCCGTTTTGGAGCAGGTCCGAGTTTCATCCGGGCCCGGCGCTGCTGCTTGCCATCGTGGTCGCCGCGGTCGTGGTCGCAATCGGTCCGGTTGTCGCGCGCCGCGCTTGCCTGGTGGCGATTGCTCGCCGTGACGGCCGCCGCCAGCGCCGCATGGGCCGTCGCGCTCGCCTATGTCGACGGTGCCAATGCGCTCACCGATCCGTTGACGTCCGGGCGCAATGACTACCTGCAGACCACGCGCGACATCGAGTCGCTGCCCACCTTCCTCGCTCACTTCGTCGACAACATCGCAACGTACAACCAGCACACGATGGGTCACCCGCCCGGCATGATCGTGATCGAGTGGTTGCTCTTGCGGCTCGGCCTCGCGAGCGCGAGTTGGCAGGCAGCGCTCGTGCTGGCAGGCGGCGTCGCCGCGACCGTGGCCGCCCTCGTCGCGATGCGCGAGGTCGCGGGTGAGGGCATGGCGCGGGCCGCCGCTCCGTTCATGGCCGCTGTGCCGGCCGTCATCTGGTGGCAGACCGCGGACGCGTTCTACGCCGGCGTCTCGGCGTGGGCAATCACGCTCGTAATCCTCGCGACCGGCCGCGCCGGGCGACGTGCCGACGTCCGTGCGATCGCGGGCGGCGTCTTGTTCGGCGTCACCGCCTTCTTGTCGTACGGCTTGGTGACCTTGGCGCTCATCCCGATCGTGATCGCCGTTGCGCGTCGTCGGCTCCGCGTGTTGGTGGTCGCCGCGCTCGGTGCACTGCCGGTGTTCGTGATCTTCGCGGCGATGGGATTTTCCTGGTTCAGCGGCTTTGTGGCCACGCGCCATCAATACTGGACAGGCGTCGCACTGCACCGCCCGTACTCGTACTTCCTGGTCGCCGATCTCGCGCTGTTCGCGATGGCCGTCGGCCCCGCGGTTGCGATCGCATTGGCGCACTTGCGGAATCGTGACGCGAGGCTACTGGTCGGCAGCGTGCTGCTCGTCGTTGCGGTCGCCGATCTCAGCGGGATGTCGAAGGGCGAAGTGGAACGCATCTGGCTGCCGTTCGTGCCGTGGGCCGTGCTCGCCACCGGCGCCTTCGTCGCAGAGACCGACACGACGCGCGTGCGCGTGTACCTGAGCGCGCAAGCAGTATGCACGCTGGTCATCGCCGTGACGGTGTGGTCGCAATGGTGAGCGCGCAAGTGCATAGCCCGAGTACTCGTCCTCGAACGACGGGTTACGGCGTGAGGATGCGGAGGCCGTCTCCGGCCGCGTAGATCGAGCGCGCCGCTCGGGAGCGCGGCGACCGCCGTGCGGCAGTCGCTCGCGAGCGTCCGCCGTTCACGCGGGCGCCCGTCGTCGAGACGGTACGCGAGCAGGGCCCGACTCTTGTAACCACAAATCGCGAGCTCGTCGCCGCCGACGTGATCGATGCCGGCCGGCGCGGTAGCCGCCGGCAGCTCGACTGTCTCCCCACCCTCGACGTCGCCGCGTGCGAGTCGTTCGCCGGTGTCGCCCGGAGAGTTGTCCGCCACCCAGATGGTGCCGTCGCCGAGCACGGTGAACACGAACGGGTTGTTCCAGCCCGAGGAGACGACCTGCGGCGTCTGGCCAGGAGACGCGTCGGGGTCGACCGCGAGCAGCTTCCCGTTGATTGCTGCCGGGTCGTTCTTGCGCTCGTTGTGCAGCAAGTCACCGATCCCGATGAGGAGTCGACCGTCGCGGAACGCGAGGTGGCCTCCGTTCGCGAGGTCGGTGCTACGCGGACCGAGCCACACCAGGCGCGTGGCGCCGGGCGCGACCTGGCCGGCCACGAGGCGTCCGTCCGGGCGGGTCCAGGACACGAACGTCCGGCCCGCGGCGTCGACCGCGACGCCGAGCAGACCTCGCTGCCCATCCGCCCGCACCGCGAGCCGAGCAACCGGCGGCGCGATTGAGCCCGTCGCCGAGATGTCCTCGATCACGCCGGTGGTCCGGATCGCGATCCGCACGGCACCGTCCGGCAGCGCCACGACCGCGGTGACCTCGGTGACGCCGGGCGCGAACGAACGTGATGCGGGACGCGTGTCCCCGTTCCCACGACATGACGCGACCAGAACCAGCAGCGTGACCGCGGCGAAGTATCTTGCTTCACGTATCACACGCTCGCGACTCAACTGCACGCCACGCTCAACGGGACCGGTCTCGAAACTGTGCTCGACCTCCGCTGAGCATCGGAAGGAGCGCTCATGGCGCGCAAGTCTCGCAAGGAACGATTGTCACGGCGAGCCGAGCGCACGGACGCTGCACGCCGCGCCCACTACCGCCGCGTGACGATCATCGGCAGCATCATCGCCGGCGCACTCGTGGTCGGCGGACTCTTCGCGTTCGCGTTGGCTTCGAGTTCGTCGCCGACCGGGAGCGCGACCACGAGCGCAACCGCGTTCGATCTGCCTGTCCTCGGCGGGCCGGGTCGGGTTCGCCTCGTCGACTTTCGCGGAACGCCGACCGTCGTCAACTTCTTCGCGTCTTGGTGCACGCAATGCGACGCCGAGCTGCCCGGCTTCCGGGCGGCCGCCGACAAGTACCAAAGGTCCGTGAACTTCGTGTTCGTCAACTCGAACGACCCCGGCGACGGCAAAGCGATGGCACGCGCGCACGACTTGCTGTCGCTGCCGGTCGCGCGCGATGTCGGCCCACCCAACGGCAGTGGCCTGTACCGATCGCTCGGCGGCACCGGCGGCCTGCCGGTCACCGTGTTCTACGACGCGGACGGCCACATCGTCGACAAGACTTTCGGCGCCCTTCTCGGTCGCGATCTCGACGACGCCATCCAACGGAACTACGGCCTCACCTGACGATGCGGGATCGTTCGGCTCACACGCACGGAAAGGTGCTCGCGAGCACAGCGCCGGTGATCCGATAGCCGCGATATTCATCGCTCGCCGCCGCGATGGTCTGTTCGAGCGGCGCCCAAGCTGCGGCCATTTTCATAGCCGGATCAGTGGCGGCGACTGGATGCCAGTAGACGCCGTGGGCCGTGATGCACACCTCGGGAATGAGCGACGCCCGCGAGACGACAAGGCCCCCGTTGGCGGCACCTTGGCGTGCGACCCGGCGGACGACGCGTTGATCGGCGCGAAGGCCGAGGCGATCGAAGAACTCGCCGAGTGCGGCTTCGGTGTCGGCCGGGGCGTCGCCGCCGAGCGTGGCCGCGATCCGAACGCGAAAGCCCAAGTCGAGTGCGGTGTGAATGCCGGCGAGCGTGCGTGCGAAACTGCCGGCGCCACGGTGGCGGTCGTGCAGCGCCGGCGTCGCGGCGTCGAGACTGATCTGCAATGTCAGGCCGTCGCGGGGAAGCGACTCGAGCCGCCGGAGCCGATCACCCCGCCACAACATGCCGTTGGTCAGGACTGTGGTCGGCAGAACGGAGGCGGCGAGCCGGAGGCGCTGGTCGATATCGGCGAGCAGGAACGGCTCGCCGCCGGTCAGGTAGAGCTCGCGTACGCCGGCACGCGCGGCCTGCTCGACGATGCCCGCGAACTCTTCCACGCCGATGATTCGCGGTTCGGCGCGCGGCGAGGAGCACGCGCAGCAATAGTCACACGCGAGATTGCAGTGGAAGTTCGTATAGACCCAGAGGCGGTAGCCCGGGCGCCGGTCAGCGGGCAGCGCGGCGATGGGATCGGCGATCTGGCCGCGCAGCACCTCGACCGCGTCGGGCAGCACCGTGAGCACAGAGTTTCCCGTGGCGCGGCACCACCGTTCGATCGCCTGCACGTCGTCGGGCACGTCGACGTCGATCCTCGTGATCGCGTCGGCGGGCGTGCGGTTGACGGCCTCGACCACCTGCAGCATCAGACGCGTTGACACGGCACCTTCCTCACCAGTGATCGGCGATGCCCTGTTCGTCCATCGCGGCGACGAGCGACTGGTATCCCTCGAGCTCCGGTCGCTTCCACTCGCGCAGCCCTTCGAGCTCGAGGATCCTTCGGTGTTCGGGATTGTCCCAGTCCATCGCCAGGAGATGGTTCACCCAGGCGTCGGCGGTGGCGGCGTCGAACGTGTCAAGCGCCGTGAAGTTGCAGTGGTTGTACAGCTCCGATTCCCAGATGATCTCCAGATCCGAAACCGTGTCGTCGCCGGCGGCCGTGAGCGTGTTCCACGTGTTCACGCCGACGGCCGCCGCGTCGGCCACGTCGTCGAGGACCACGCGCAACGCGTCGAGGTCGGATCGGCCGGTGTCGCCGTGCTTTCCGACATCGGAATCGAAGATGACGAGGCGGACGTCGTCCACGCCGATGCCGGCTCGGGCCATGAAATACAGCGGGAGGATGCGCGCCTGGCCCGAATCGCTCGAACCGAGCGCTACGCGCCGGCCCCGCAGGCCGGCCAGCCCACGGCACACGGAACCCGCCCGGCCGATCATCAACGTCTGGAACGTGAGGTCGGTGTCTCGCATTGCGAGCGCCGCGCGCGGTCCCGTTGCTCCGGCGTTGCGTGCGCACCCAGGCGACGTTCGTGTTCCATGCGACGTCGATATGACCGCGCAAAAGTGCTTCGACCTGGCGCTCGTAGTTCGAGAAGAGCACGAAATCCATCGGGGTCTTGCTGTCAAGGAAGTACTCCTTGATGCCTTCCCAGATCGGTACCACGTTCGCGGTGTAGGCAACCGCACCCACGACGACGACTTCGTCGCTCATCCCGACTCCCTTTCCGACATGATTCCGGTCCGATCAGAACAGCGGCATGCCGCAGATCGCCTTGCCCACAAAGTCGTACAGCAGGTCGTTCGTCGGCGCCATCACGGCCGCCGCTCGGGCGTCGCGGAAATTGCGCTCGACGCCGACCTCCTTGCGGAAGGCGGCGCCGCCGCAGACGCGCATGCATGCATCGGTGACGTCGATCGCAGCGTCGCCGGCGGCGGCCTTCGCTTCGAGCACGCGCAGCATGGCGTCGTCGGCACCGGCCTCTACCGCGGCGACCGCGTGCTGGAGGAGCGCCGACGCCGCGTCGGCGCGGACGCGCGCTCGCGCGAGGTGTAACCGATTGACCGGGTTGTCGGCCAGCGTCTCGTCGAGGTGCTCGAACCGGGTTGCGCCGAGGTGTGTCGCGGCGGCAGTGACGGCGCTTTCCATGAGGCCGACCGACATGGCGGCGTTCATAACGTTGAACCATGGCAAGACGGTCCCGATCATCAGATCGAACCCGCCGCCGTCGTCGCCGAGCATGTTCGACCGCGAGATCGTTGCTCTCGTCGCACTGACGGGGCGAGACGCGTTCCCGCGCAACCCCAGGCCGTCGAATGGCCCGTCGACCTTGAGGCCACGCGTGCCGGCAGGGACGAACCACAGCGTGCTGGCGCCCTCCGCGCGCACCGGCCGGCTGCTCCACACGTAGCTGTCGGCTTCGCCCGCGCCCGTGACCCACGACTTCTCGGCGTCGAGTGCGACCGTGTCGCCGGTGTCGGTCGCGGTCGACATCGGCGCCCAGAACTGACTGCGGGACCCTTTCTCGGAAAACGCGAGGGTGCTGACGTGGCGGTTCGCTGCGATTTCCTTGCGGATCTCGTCGTCGCCGTGCACTTCGATCACTGCAGTCGCCGCGTAGTGCATGCACACGATCATCGCGGTCGATGCGCAGTGCCGAGCGAGTTCACCGACGACGTCAGTCGCGGCGCGGACGCCAGCGCCGCCACCGCCCACAGACTCGGCACTCGTCAACCCCAGCAATCCGGCGCGCTTCAGTGCCTCGATGTTCGCACGCGGATATCCGCCTTCGGAGTCGACTTGCGACGCATTGGGCGCGACCTCGCGTTCCACGACGCCGGCGAGTTGCTTGAGATATTCGGGCACGGTCACTCTCCTGCATCCGGATCGGTTGTCGTCGCTCGCAGTGCGCGTGGTCAGCAGGCGATCAGGGTTCGGCTTCGAGGGCAGCGACCGAACCGGCGAGGAACGCGGTCACCGCGAACGCAAGCATCAGCGTGATCGCGAACCCCAAGGTCGGCCCCGTCGACCCAAAGAGGTTGTCGCCGGTTCCGCTGCGCCACTGCAGCAGTGCCTGAAGCCCGACCAGCGCGAACCCGGCCGCCGGAACCCAGCCGAGCACCGGGCGACGGCTCGCGCCCACGGCCACGCCGATCGCCGCCAGCGCGACGGCGACCAGTGCGCCGAGGGTGTTGTACGTCATCCAATGCAGCTCGTAGTGGGGAAGCCCGGTCTCGGCACCACGCGTGGAGCTAAACGCCAGCCCGCGCGAGTGGAACAACCCGAACAGACTTGCGATCAGCCCAACGACGCCCCACGCGACCTGGTAGCGGCACAGCTTCCCGGGCAGATTCACGTGCACCTCAACAACAACGCCGACACGCGCGAACTCCGAGCCCCTAGCACAGGCCGCAGCAGCTCGTCGAGGCCCCACGTACGGCCGGCCGCGGTCGCAACGAGGGCCACGTGCACCGCGACCATCAGGTAATACGACCACGGCCATTCGCCGGGCGTGAATGCCACCGATAACCCGATGAACGCTGATTGGACGGCGCCGATGACGCCGAACAGCCGCGTGTACAGGCCCAGCATCAAGCACGCGGCAAGAAGCGATTCGACGAACAGCACCATCCATGCGAACGGCCCGAAGTGCGGAAGGATCACACGTTCGGCCAGCCACGCATACGGCGCGAACACCGGGTGATCGACGCCGTCCCGCACAAAGTTCCGGAGCACGCCGAAATGCGGTGGCGTCTTCCAACCGAGGTTCGACAACCACAACGCGCCGACGACGATGCGAACCAACGCCAGCGCGCGCCGGCTCGCACGACCGAGCACGAGCGGTTCGTCGCCGCGCACCATGGCGTCACGACCTTTGGTCTGGAGGACATCAGTGCTTGCCATCGGCCCCCGATCGCGCGCTCGTCCGGGCTCCTGCCGAACTCCCCGGGATCCGATCCTGCGCTCCGGGCGACGCTATCCGGCGGATTCCGGATCCGGGAACGTGACCTTCGAGATGTTCTCACCCTCTTAAGAACTCGACGCACGCCTTCGGCATCCCGGACCTGCTGTACTCGGTCGCGCGCGCGCCAGACTCAGTCCGGCAATGTCCCGGCCCTGTGATCACCGGTTATGACTCGCGATCGCCCACCGCTCCTCACACCCAAGGCGTACGACCAGCCGTCGGTCTTCCGCGTGGAAGGACTGCTGCGAGAAGCGCGCCGCCAGCGTTCACTTCCCGAGCGGCCCGTACCCGACGTCTGCCTCCTCGATCCCGACGGGGACGTGGTCCGTCATCTCCGCATCCGCGACGAGGCGACACGAGATGACGCCTGGGCCTGCTACCACTCCGAGATGTGGCTTACCAGTCTCGGGACGCGCGACATCGGGATCGTTCCCGGCGCCGTGGGCGCGCCGTACGCGGTCCTGGTTGCCGAGGAGCTCGTGGCCTCCGGATGTCGACTCATCGTGTCAGTCACCTCGGCTGGGCGCATCGCGCCGCTCGCGTCGCCGCCGTACTTCGTGGTCGTCGAACGGGCCTGGCGCGACGAAGGCACGAGCATCCACTACCAGCCGCTCTCGGAATGGGCGCCTGTACGTCCCGACGTGCGCGCGCGTCTCGAGGGCGCGTTCGACGCGCTCGAGGAACCGGTCTTTTTTGGTCGCTCCTGGACGACCGACGCGCCGTTCCGAGAGACCGCCGCCGCGATCGATGCGGCCTATGAGGCCGGCATTCATTGCGTCGAGATGGAAGCAGCCGCGTTATACGCCTACGCGCAATCGAGCGCCGCCGCCATCGTTTGCGTGGCACACGTCACCAACACAATGGCGGTGTCCGGTGACGATTTCGAGAAGGGTCCCGCCGATGGCACCCATCGCATCCTCGCCGTTGTGCAAGCGATCGCCGACGCGGTGACGCCGTGACGACGCGATGGTCAGACCACAACGCGATCGGGCGATCGCGACTCGACATCCCGCCCAGTGTTGCGCCCCGCGTGGGAGTCGTTGGACGGGGCGTGGGAGTTCGCGCTCGATTGCGAAGGCGTATGGGAGTCGCCGAGCGCAGTTCGTTTCTCCTCGTCGATCTCGGTGCCAGAACTCAATGACCGTTGACACACCAGCCATGGCCCGCTTAGGTAAATGTTAGGTAAGCGTTGCGGACGTGGTCCTCGGCTGCTGTCGCCAGGGCTGTGACCTGGTCTTTTGTGTCGGGCTGGCGAGATTCGAACTCGCGACCTCTTGACCCCCAGCCGGACGAGGACTGTTTCGCGGGTTCGCGCTGGGTTGCACCGTGTCGCATGCCCCAGGTGGCGTGCGACGTTGCGAGACTCCGCGCAACGTGATGCGTCCGCACGACGTATTCAAGTTCTTAGACGAATTCTTAGACGACCGGCTCGACCGTTCACGCGACCTGAAGATCGCTGCACGAGGCGAGACGATCGAAGTCGGCATCGGCGTGCAAGAGCGGAACTTCTTCGCGGATGCACACCGACGCGATGAGACAATCGAGGGTTCGACGAATCGTGATGCCCTTCCGCCGCGCACCACGATAGAGGGCTGCCGCTCGACGAAAGTCTTCGAGATGGTCGAGGCGTAGGACCTCAAACAACGCCAGCCGGCGTTCGACCCTGCGCACGTCAGATTCGGAACGAAGACCCTGAAGGATCTCGGTCAGGATCACATCGGTGATCGCGATACCTGCATCCTCGTCCACCAACGCAACGAATCGGTCGACCTTTGACGTCGAGGTACCTCGAAAGAAGTCGATCCAGACGCTCGTATCGACGACAATCACGCGGAGCGCCGCGACTTGCTGAGATCACCCTCCCACTCCACGCGCCCCTGAAGATCGAGCAATTTCCCGCGCGCTCGGCGCCGCACGAGTTCTTGCAGCGCGAACTCAACCGTCGCGCGTTTCGTCGACGCGCCGCTCACTCGCTGCGCCTCCGCCAAGAGTTCGTCGTCGATGACGATATTCGTTCGCATGCCCACCATGATACACACTCATACCATGCGGATGTGTATACCGACGATCCGGACGGCGTGCAGCAGACCCAGCACCATCGGCGTCGCTTTGCGAAGCGTCCCTTCTTTCACCGCGGCCCTCATCGCGACTTGCGGTCGTGCGCTTGCTTCAAGGTGCCGTTGACTGACTCGGTCATCGTGCCGTACTTCCCCCGTGGCCGGCTCGCGGGGCGTGATTCCCCCAGCCGGCGCTCGGTGCCGGTCTGGTGACCGTCGGATGCTCCCTAGTTTCCTCGGCGATGCCATCGCTTCACTCAAGGTCGCGTCGGCGGAATCCGGCGAGACCTGCCGTCGTGAGGGCGATCGTCAACGCGAGCAGCACGAGCAACGGCGCGGTGGTCAGTGCCGAACCGGGGAGCTTGGGGACGTGCGCGAAAGGCGAGAGCTCGATGACACCGTGCGGGAGTCGGAGTACCGGGCCGATCTCACCGAGGAGGAGGAACGAGACGAGCGCGAGCCAGCCGATCAGCGCGAAGCGTGCGCCGATGCCGTACGCGGCCGCGACGATTGCGACGACGACCCAGATCGCGGGCAGCTGGACGAGGGCGCCGCCGAGTACCGCCATTAGGTCGGAGACGTGTCCACTTTGTGTCGCACGGGCAGCGCCGGCGGTAAAGCCGGCGGTCAGGGCAAGACATGTGGTGCCTCCGAGGGCGACGATCAGGTGGCTGCCGGCCCATCGGACGCGGGTGACATCAGTGGCGAGCACGGCTTCGGCCCGCTGGGAGTCTTCTTCGGTTCGTAGGCGAAGCGCGGCATGAACACCGTAGGCCGCGATGACCACGCCGACGACACCGAGTTCGGCGGCGAGGTACGCGTCGACGATTCCCTTTTGGCCACCGAGCCGGCGGATCAGGTCTTGGCTTCCAGAGCTGTTGAGGAACGAGCCGACGTTGCCGGCGATGCCACCGACGACCAAGCCGAGCACCGCGAACGCCGCGGTCCACGCAATCAGCGCGCCGCGTTCGAGCCGCCACGCGAGCCCGAGGGTGCTGCTCAGACTCCCGCCGGCGCAGGCGGGTCCGGGGCGGTCCGGGAGCAGTCCGGCGCCGAGGTCGCGGCGCGCGGCCAATGCGTAGGCCGCCGCCGCGCACGCCGCCGCGAACACGACCAACAGGAGCAGAACGTCCCATCGGTCGCCGGCGAAGGCTTGCACGCGGTGGACCCACCCGAGGGGCGACGCCCAGATCAGCCAGGCCAATGCAGAGCTGGAGTCGGCGACGGCCCGCAGGATGTAGGCGAAGCCGAGAAGTCCGATGCTGAGCCCGGTCGCGCCACGCGAGGTCCGGGCAACTTGGGCGGCGATCGCCGCAATGGCGGCGAACGCGACGCCGACGCCGGCCCACGTGGCGCCGAACGCGATCGATCCGCCTGCCGGCAGTCCGGTTGCCATGAGACCGAGCGCGCTCGCCGCGCCGAGCGTCGCGCTGGCGATGGTCGCAGTGATGAGCGCGGCGGTCAGCGGCGCCTGTCGGCCTACGACGGTCGCGCCGAGGAGTTCCAATCGGCCCGCCTCTTCTTCGGTGCGGCTGTGGCGGATCGTGATCATGGCGGCGAGGATCGCGACCGCGGCGGCGCCGAACGCGGTCATCTTCACCATCGAGATCGCGCCGAGCGAGGTCGGGTCGTAGATCCGGCCGAACATCGCGACGAGCGCGGGTGAGTTGTTGACCGCGTCGGCTGCTTTCACGCGCGAAGCGACGGTCGGATACAAGCCGGTGACGGCACCAGCGGATCCGACCGTCGTGAGCACCAGAACCGCAGTCCACGCGGGGAGCAACACCCGATCGCGCCGTAGTGCGAGACGTACCAGTGTCCGGGTGCCTTCCAAGCCGCGCACGGGCGAGGTCATCTCGTCCGAGTCTCGATCGGTGCGGCCGAAGCCGAGGTTTCGTAGTGACGGAGAAACAAGTCTTCGAGCGTGGGGGGCTGACTCGTAAGCGTCGATACGCCGACATCGGTGAGCCTTTTGAGAACCTCGCCGAGGTGCTCCGTGTCGACCTGACAGCGGACCCGCACGCCATGTCCGTCGAGATCGTGAACCTGGAGGTCATGCAACCCGGCCACGTCGTCGAGGTCGGGGTCGCGTGGCCACGTCGGCGGTGACTGCGATGCGGGTGAGATGGCGCAGTTCGGCGAGTGTCCCGGTCTCGACGGTGACGCCCTGACGGATGATCGAGACCCGATCACACAGCGCTTCAGCCTCGGACAGAATGTGGCTCGACAACAACACGGTACGACCTCTCCGGCGCTCGGCAAGGATCAACTCACGGAACTTCTCCTCCATGAGTGGATCCAGCCCCGACGTCGGCTCATCGAGGAGTAGCAGTTCCACATCCGACGCGAGCGCGGCGACCAACGCGACCTTCTGGCGGTTCCCCTTCGAATACGCGCGACCCTTCTTGGTCGGATCGAGGTCGAAACGTTCGAGCAGCTCGCCACGACGCCGCGGATCGATGCCACCGCGCAAACGCCCGAGCAGATCGATCACCTCGCCGCCGGTGAGTTCCGGCCAGAGCGCAACATCACCGGGCACGTACGCCAAGCGCCGGTGCAACTCGGCGCCGTCACGCCAAGGATCCCCGCCCAGTAACTCGACCGTCCCGCCGTCGGGGCGCAACAAGCCGAGCAGGACACGGATCGTGGTCGATTTCCCCGAGCCGTTCGGCCCCAGGAAGCCGTGGACCTCCCCGGTCCGCACCTCCAGGTCGAGGCCGTCCAAGGCCACGGTGCGACCGAACGATTTGCGCAGACCGCGGGCACCGATCGCGATCCTGCCAGCCACGCTCATGGTCAGTGGCTCCGGGCGGGCACGATGACGACAGGGCAGGTGCTGTGTTGCGCACAGCGTTGACTGACCGAACCGAGCAATACGCCGGCGAATCCACCCCGGCCGCGAGATCCCACGACCAAGAGATCCGCACCGCGGGCTGCTTCGAGCAGCACTTGCGCGCTGTGGCCCGCGATGGTGAGCACTGTCGCGCGTATGTTGGTGTCTTCGCTCGGGACCACATCGTCGAAGATCGCGTTCGCGGTAGCGACTGCGCGTCGGTGGTCGGCTTCGCGTACCTGCGGCTCTTCCTTGGATCCGACGTCGATCCAGGCGATCGATGGCTCATAGGCGTGCACGACCGTGATGTGGCCGTCGACAGCCCGTGCGTAGTTGATGGTCCAGCGAAGCGCGTTTCGTGCGCCGTCAGAGTCATCTACGCCAACGACGATGTGCGTGGGCATGGATTCCTTTCCGCTCGTTGCTCGTTGATGGGATTGCTGCAGGTTCACGAGTTGCCAACCGCTTCGGTGCTGAAACGGGAAGCCCAACTGGGCGCGCCTGACTGGCCGGGTTACCGACGCAGGCCATTCCGCCGGTCGCGAACGCGTGTCCGAGCTCAGGATTGTCCCTGTTGCTCGAGTCCTTCGCTGAGCAGGCCGAGGGCCTGATCGACCAGGTCGGAGAGGGATGCGACTCCGCCGCCCGCAATCCATACGCTGACGGCGACGCGGATTGCTGCGGCGGCGCACGCGGCGATGAGTGCGGGTCGCAGGTCGGTCGGGTCGGTGCTCCCGATCCGCTGCGCAATGATCGGAGCGAGCCCGGCCTCGAAGACGGCTTCCCGCTCGGTTTGGCGGAGTTGCAGTGATGCGGTGGCGTCGAGGAGCGCGATGCGGGAGCGGTTGGCATCGCGTTCCGATTCGATTTCGTCGGCCATTGCCAGCACGATCGCTCGCATCGACGCGAGAACCGGTTCGTCGTCGGGTCGCTGCTGCAGCGCTTCTCGGATGGCGTCGAGGCTCTCGTCGACCTCGCCGAGGACCAGTGCCTCTTTGGATGAGAAGTACCGGTAGAAAGTGCGGGGCGACACGTCGGCTGCGTCAGCGATCTCGTCGATGGTCACTGCGTCAAAGCCCCGCGCGGCGAAGAGGCGGTTCGCGGCCTCGACGAGCTCGGTCCGGGTTCGGTCCTTCTTCCGTTGCCGGAGACCACCTGAGTGCGTCGCTCGCGCGGTGTCTGTCATCACACCAGCATACGCCGGTTTGCGCCATATGACAAGTAAGACTCTTGGCAGACTTGACTCTTGGCAGTCATGCCGTTATGGTGACGGGGTTGTCCAGCGCACCCGCCGCAGGCGAGGAGACGGTCGTGACGCACTTCCTGTACCGGTTGGGTCAAGGTTCCGCTCGGCACCGCAGATTGGTGGTGCTCGGTTGGCTTGCGTTGGTGGTGGCGCTGTTCGGCATCGGCTCCGCGGCGGGCGGCGGTTTCCACGACAACTTCTCGGTCCCCGGGGTGGAGTCGCAAAAGGCGATCGACTTGTTGAAGGCCACCTTCCCCGCCCAAGCGGGCGGCGGCGCGCAGGTGGTGTTTCACGCCAAGACGGGAACGCTGACCGGCCCCGCCGAGGCAGCGGCTGTCGACGCCACGATGAAGAACATCGCGCAGCTCGACCACGTGGTCGGCGCGGCGAATCCGCTCGCCACGGGCGCGATCTCCGAGGATCACACCATCGCCCTCGCGTCGATCAAATACGACAAGACGTCGATCGACTTGCCGAAATCGACATTCTCGGATCTTGAAGCGGCAACGAAGCCCGCAACCAGCGCCGGTCTCCAAGTCGAATACGGCGGCGACATCCCCAGCGCCGCGGCTCGGTCCTCGTTGAGCAGTACCGAAGCGATCGGCATCTTGGCGGCAATGCTCATCTTGTTGTTCGCGTTCGGTTCGGTGATCGCGATGGGTTTGCCGATCGGCGTCGCGTTGTTCGGTCTCGGCACCGGTATCGGAGTCATCACATTCCTGTCGGCGTTCATCGACATTCCGTCCACTGCCACCGCGATCGCGTCGATGGTTGGGCTCGGGGTGGGTATCGACTACTCCCTGTTCATCATCACCAGACATCGAAACGAGCTCCACCGAGGCCTCACCGTGGAAGACGCCGTCGGTCGAGCGATCGCCACCGCCGGCAAGGCTGTCGTCGTCGCGGGCGGAACGGTTGTGATCGCAATCTGCGGCCTGGCCGTCGCAGGAATCTCACTCGTCACCTTCATGGGCGTCGGTGCCGCGATCGTCGTCGCCGTCATGGTGGTCGCTGCGCTCACGTTGCTTCCGGCGTTGATCGGCTTCGCCGGCCACAACATCGACCGTTTCGGTATCCCCGGCACGAAGCCAAAAGTCGATCCCGGCGCACGCGACGAGCACGGGAACTATCACGGCTGGGCCCGGTGGGCGCACCACGTCACTCGCCACCCGGTCGCCTACTCGGTCGCCAGCCTCGCGATCGTGCTGACCCTCGCGCTCCCGCTGTTCAGTCTCCGGCTTGGCCAACCCGATGCGAGCACTGACCCGACCTCATCGACCCTGCGACGTAGCTACGACCTCCTCGCCCAAGGGTTTGGTCCCGGTTTCAACGGGCCGCTGACTATCGCGGTCGCACTCCCGGATTCGGCTGCGCACGACGCGCTCGCCCACATCCGTTCGGCACTCGCCGCTGACCCCGACGTTGCATCGGTCGCGCCGACCGTGCTCAGCAACACTGGAGACACCGCCGTCATCCAGGTCAACCCCCGCAGCGCGCCCCAGGACAAAGCGACCAGTGACCTCGTGCGCCGCCTCCGAAGCACCGACCTGCCGCCCGCGGTCGCAGGGACAACCGCACACGCCTACGTCGGCGGCAGCACCGCATCGTTCATCGACCTCAGTGACCGCATCGCCCAACGACTCCCCTGGTTCATCGGACTCGTCTTACTGTTGTCGTTCCTCTTGTTGATGTTCGTGTTCCGCTCGATCCTCGTCCCGCTCAAAGCCGCGATCATGAACCTGCTGTCGATCGGCGCGGCCTACGGCGTCATGGTCGCCGTGTTCCAAAAAGGATGGGGCGCCGGCCTCTTCGGCGTCCACCAATCGCTACCCATCGTGAGCTTCGTCCCGATGTTCATGTTCGCCATCCTCTTCGGCCTCTCAATGGACTACGAAGTGTTCCTCCTCAGCCGCATCCGCGAGGAATACGACCTCAGCGGCGACAACACCGACGCGGTCGTCACCGGCATCACCACCACCGCACGAGTCATCACCTCCGCTGCACTGATCATGATCTCCGTGTTCCTCAGCTTCGTATTCGGCGGAGAACCAACCATCAAAATGGTCGGACTCGGCCTCGCCACCGCCGTGTTCGTCGACGCCACCATCATCCGCATGGTCCTCGTACCCTCAACAATGAAGCTGCTCGGCGACGCGAACTGGTGGCTGCCCGGCTGGCTCGACCACGTCATGCCCAACCTCGACATCGAAGGCACCACCAACCTCCCCGCCGAGGAATACGAAGACGGCCGAACAGTCCCGATCCCTGTCCCGGTCGCGGGACGCTGACCACGTGCTGCCAGCCACGATAACCACGCAAGTGACCGACCGCGCATCAGGCGAGGCGCGCGAACGACCGCCGAGCAGCAATGACCTCAGAAGGAAGCCGGACAGCTACCCCGCCCGCTCGTGCACGGACAACCGCCCTCATCCACCGACAGCTGTGTTACCGCGCGGCTCCCTCGTGCTCGATGCAACGACCCGGGTGCAGCTCTACGCCGCACTCACACGCTGATCGATCCGCGCAGTCATCGCGTGAGCGCCCTGACTGTTTGACTCCGAGATGGGCGACATAACCGGCGCGTCCTGCCGTCGGGCTCAGCTCCCGACCGCACCCTCGATCCTTTCGTGACCATCCACACCTGTGGGAACAGCCGCGTCCGAGCGGGCGAAGGCCTCTGACCTCTTGACCGAATGTCAACCGCGCTTTGCCTCGCCGTATCGCACACGGTCTCGTCCTGTCGCAGCGTCGCGCGGCTCACTGATCGAGTACTCGCACGGCCCAGTCACCCAGGCACAAGCCCATCGAGCGGCGCATTCTTAGACGATTCGTAGACGCCCATTGCGCGCGCACGCCACTGCTCTGACCAGGACTGTTCGTCGGGCTGGCGAGATTCGAACTCGCGACCTCTTGACCCCCAGTCAAGCGCGCTAACCAAACTGCGCCACAGCCCGTGAGCGGGGCGAGTGTATCGCCCGCTCCCCCGCCGGTCAGGGGGCGAGGAAGTCCCGGTCAATCCCCTCCCACCGCCGCAGTGTCCGTCGTTCGAACACCGACGGATCGGTGAAGTCCGGGTTCAGCACTGTCGCAGTTGCAAAGCCGTTGTTGAACGCTTCGATGTCGTTCAAGACCCACGTGAGATGTGACGCGCAATCAGACGTCGCGATTGGGTTCTGGTTGAAGACAGCAGGCGCGAACGTTCCGTTGTCGATACTCCCCGACTGCACCGCGTATCCCGTGACCCGGCTCGTCTGGCCCAGCGGCAAGAGCCGCACCCCGCGCACCATGCCGGTTGGGCAGCTCGGAACATTCAGGTTGATCGTTTGCGCGAGCGCCGTACCCTTTTCGTAACGGTGACGGAATGCCTCGAGCACGAGCGTCGTCAGGCGCGCCGCCGTCGAGTAGTCGAAGCTCGGTGCGAGTCCTTGGCTCACCGCGATCGCGGGGATCCCCAATCGGTTCGCCTGGCGCGCGGCACCGACCGTTCCCGAGATCTCGGTGATGTTCCCGAGGTTCTGACCGGCGTTGATCCCGGAGACGACGACATCGGGAGTGTCATGCGCAGCGAGCACGTCGTACAACACCGTGTCGGCCGGGAAGCCGGCGACTGCAGTTGCCTGATCTCCCGACGCAGTGGTAGCCGGCGTCACATGCAACGGCGTCGTCGAGACGTTCCCGCCGGTCCCGCTCTGGTTCGTCGCGGGCGCGACGACGCGTACTTCGACGTTGCGTAAACCTTGTAGCGCATCGACGACCGCCGCGATACCGGCCGCGCCAACGCCGTCGTCGTTCGTCACGAGGATGCGCAATGGCCGGCGCACATCGGCCACGTTCGCGGTAACGACAACCGACGCCGCCGCGACCAACACGATCGCGAGCAACAGTGACGCGTACTTCCGGACCTTCGACATCGCTCCCCCTTCGACCTGGCCTTCGCTGGGGTCTGCGTACCACACGCCGTCGGGTGCGTACGCTGCCCGACCATGCCCAGACATTCGGCTCGATCTGTTGCCGCAGCCGCCCTGCGGGACCTGAACCACGCATTCGCCGCGCACGACCCCGATGACGAGCAGCTCCTCGCGCTCGCCGACACCGCGCGAGTACAGATCGCGGCACTCGATGCGGCGCCGAACCGCGACCGGCTCGCGCTGATGCGCGCAGCCACCGGCGAGCACCGCTTCCCGTCGGGTGACGACGGCTCGGGGTTCGCCGACCGTGCGGTCGGCGGTACCGACAACCCCGGGAGCGTGGACATCGACGTGCAGTTCGAGCCCGACGAAGTCGTCGCGCGCGTCGTGTTCCGTCGCGCGTTCGAAGGCGCGCCCGGCCGCGCCCACGGCGGCATCGTCGCCGCCGCGTTCGACGATGTCACCGGCTTCGTGATCGGCATGCTGCAGGAGCCTGCGTTTACAGGTGAGCTGACCGTACGCTATGTCGCGCCGGTTCCGGTCGAGCGGCCGCTCGTGATGCGCGCCCGTCTCATCGGCCGCGAGCGCCGCAAGCTTTTCATCGAAGCCGAGGCCCACGACGGCGACCATCTCGTCGCGACCTGCAAGGCGATTTACATCACCGTTGATCCCGCGGCCTTCGCCGGCGCGCCCGACCCACGTTGAGCGTTTGGACGCGTTGGATCAGCTGGCCGATCCAAACCGTCCAAACGGTCAGACTGGGGGGACGCCGTGGCGCTTGCCGAACTCCTCGCGCACGCGCCCGGCGGCGAGCATCAGGCGCTGCGACAGCTCCCGCCGCAGGTCTTCGGGTTGGACGACGGCGTCGACCACGAGCTCCGCCGCGAGGTGGACGAGGTCGACATCCTCCTCGTATTCGCGCACGCGAGCCGCAACGAACTCGGCGCGCTCGTTGGGGTCTTCGATCGCCTGAATGCGGTTGTAGAAGACCGCGTTCACGGCCGGATCAGGACCCATCACGGCGATCTGCGCTGTTGGCAGCGCGAGGCACACGTCCGGATCGAACGCGGGCCCGCACATTGCATACAAGCCCGCGCCGTACGCCTTGCGCACGATCACCGAGATCTTCGGCACGGTCGCTTCGGTCACGGCGGTGATCATCTTGGCGCCGTGGCGGATGATGCCTTGGCGCTCGACGTTCGAGCCGATCATGAACCCGGGCACGTCGGCCAGGAACACGAGCGGCACGTTGAACGCGTCGCACAGCCAGATGAACCGCGCCGCCTTGTCGGCGGAATCGACGAACAGCACTCCGCCGAGATGCATCGGGTTGTTCGCGACAATGCCGACCGGCATGCCGTCGAGACGGGCGAAGCCGATGAGCAGTTCCTTGGCCCAGAGCGGTTTCAGCTCGAAGAACGAATTCTCGTCGACGAGCGCGTCAACGACCTTGTGCATGTCGTAGGCGCGCCGGGCTTCGGTGGGCACGATGTCACGGATCGGCTTGGTGTCAGCCCCCGGCGGCCGGGCGCCGACCACCGGCGGCGCCTGCAACCAATTCGTCGGGAGGTAGGAAAGGAACCGGCGCGCGGCGGCGATCGCGTCTTCGTCGGACGCGCACAGGTTGTCGCCGCAGCCGCTCACCGTGGCGTGCATGCGGGCGCCGCCCATCTCGTCGAGGGAGATCTTCTCGCCGATCACGACCTCGGCCATGCGCGGCGAACCGAGGTACATCGAAGCATTGCCCTCGACCATGAACACCACGTCGCAGAACGCAGGGATGTACGCCCCACCCGCCGCGGACGGGCCGAATAGACAGCACACCTGCGGCACCTTGCCCGACAGGCGTACCTCGTTCGCGAAGATGCGGCCCGCACCGCGTCGACCCGGGAACAGTTCGACCTGGTCGGTGATGCGTGCACCGGCCGAGTCCACGAGATACACGACCGGCATCTCGTGGCGCAACGCGTGCTCGGTGAGCCGCACGATCTTCTCGACGGTGCGCGCACCCCACGAGCCGGCCTTCACCGTCGGATCGTTCGCCATCACGCACACGGGCCGTCCGTCGATGCGCCCGACACCCGTTACCACGCCGTCGGCCGGGAGGTCGCCGGCGAGTGCGTTGGCGAGGAGCGCGTTCTCGACGAACGAGCCCTCGTCGAGCAACAGCGCGAGCCGGTCGCGCACGAACAGCTTGCCCTGGCGTGCGAGCTTCTCGCCTTCCTTGGCGAGATTTCCCTGGAGGGCGCGCTCCGCGTGCTCGCGGATGCGATCGGGGGTCGCTCACGACGCGTACCGCCGTGTTCGTGTGCCGGCGTGCAGCAGCGCGCTCGGCAGCTCGCGACCGACGATCTCCTGTGCGAGGTGTGCGCAGTCGATGAGCACGTCCAGCTCGACGCCGGTTTCGATCTCCATGTCCTGCAACATGTGCACCAGGTCCTCGGTCACCGCGTTGCCCGATGCGCCGGGCGCGTACGGACAGCCGCCCAAGCCGCCGATCGACACGTCGAAACGCGCGACACCGCGCTCCAGCGCCGCGACGACGTTCGCGAGGGCAGTGCCACGGGTGTTGTGAAAGTGCAGGCCGACTCGAGTGGACCTGATGCCGGCCCGGTCGAGCGCGTCCAAGAGATCGTGCACACGACGCGGGGTCGCCATGCCCGTCGTGTCGCCGAACGAGAGCGAGTCGGCGCCGGCATCCAGCAGATGACCCGCGAGCTGCGCGACGCGTTCCGGCGCCACATCTCCTTCGTACGGACAACCGAACGACGTCGAGACAATCGCCTCCGCGCCGATGCCACCGCCGTGGGCAATGTCGACGACGTCGCCGCGACGCGATCAACGACTCCGCGACCGACCGGCGCACGTTCTTCTGGTTGTGGGTCTCGCTCGCGCTCACAACGAGCTCGATCTCGTCGGCTCCGGCCGCGACCGCTCGTTCCGCGCCCTTCGGGTTGGGCACGAGCGCCGAGTACACGACACCGGGCCGCCGCGTGATCGCGGCCATCACATCCTCGGCGCCCGCCATCGGTGGGATCGCCTGGGCCGAGACGAACGACGCGGCTTCGATGCGGTGCAGACCGGTGCCCGACAACGCGTCGATCAACTGCACCCGTTGGCCGACGGGCACCGGCGCCTCGTTCTGCAAGCCGTCGCGCGGACCGACCTCACGGACGTCGACGTGCGCGGGCCAGCTCGGCATCCACACACGTTAGGCGTCGGCGCAGTGGCCTCAGCCGACCAGCCGCACTGGCGAGCCACGGAAGCCGGCACGCCATGTGGTCGCGTCGCTGACCGTGAGACCGTGCGGTTGCATCTTGAGCTTGACCCAGCAGGCCTTGAAGTCAGTCGTGTCGCAGTCCCAACCGCCAGGCTTGTTCGCAGCCGGGATCGGGATCGTGATCCCGACCCAGCGGCCGTCCCACGTATTGCTCGCCGAATCGGCGTCGTAGGACCAAGAACAGGTCGTCCCGCCGGCCGGCTGGAACATCGACATATCCCACTGGTCCGGTGGCGGCTGGGCGCACGTCGCTGTTGCCCGGAAGGGGCGTTGACTTGCACTTGTCGAACCCGCCGAATCCGGGGACACCCTCCGCCACGAGACCAAGATCGCCGGTGAGGTCGGAGCCGATCGAGGTGTCGCCGAGGTCGAAGAAGTCGACCTCGAGGAGACGGTCCTTCGACGACGGCAGCACCCGAGCGAGATAGAACTCGGATGGGCCCGTTACGTGACTGTCGACCGCCACGATCGGCAACCGCTCGCGCGTGAGGACGGTGAGGCCGCCAGTGGGAAGCGCGCCGTGCAATGCGAGGAGCGAGAAGTGGTTGGAGAAGCGGCCGCCGCCGCTCGCGACGTGCACCCGGTATTCGTGCCCGGGCGTGGTTGGCTGCCCTGCGATCGAGCAGAGGTGGTACCACTGGTGAAAGCCTTGGCGGGTGGGGTCCGTCACCGGTTGCGCGTGGGCCTGGTTCGGGCCGGTCAAACCGCCCGGGCCCGAGTCGCTGTCATACCCCGGGAAGGTCCTCGAGGCGCAGGCAGTGCTGCCGTCAGGGTTGAGCACTTCGAATGTCGTGTCGAGCGACGGGCCGGACTGATACGGAACCTGGAGGCGGAGGTCGCCAGTGCAGAAGTGCTGGTCGTCAAACGTCGACAAAACGGCCGGCGTGTCGACCCAATCGCCCGCCGTTGTGGAGTTGCAGTGCGGGCCGGTGTTCACGAAGCCGGGGTCGTACACATAGATATCGAGACTGCCGCCGATGTCGTTCTGTACGAGGAAGGACTCCCCGTCACCGGTGCTCTCGTCGTTGGTTCCGCTGGTGCAACCATCGACGTTCGGGCCGCAGTTGGCGGGCGTGAGCGCATTGCCGTGCTGTTTGAAGCCGCCGGTTCCTTGCACGTTGAGCCACAGGTGTTGCGAAGCGTTGCCGGGGACGCTCAAACATCCCGGCACCGGCACGGCGTTGGGGCACACGGGGACGTCACCAAGGTTGTTCGCGGGGCTTCCCATCGCGACCGGCGGGTCGTACTGCGCCTGCGCTTTGCGGCGCACGGTCATGGTGTCGATGCCGAGATACTTGCCGAAGAAGGTGTCGACCGAGTGCGAGACCTCGACATCCATCTGGCTCTTGATCGCGCTGTCCTGGCGGTTCACGAGGACGTGAAAGCTCGAATCGGTGCCGCCCGGACAATCGGTCGAGCTCGCGCCGTTCTGGAGGAGGAGCTCACATACCCGTGCCTTCGCAACGCTGTCGTCGAGCGCGGCCGGGAGCTGGATCGCGCCGCCCAGCGCCGACAGCGTCCGCGGCGTTCTGCAGGTGCTGCGCCTCGGCGTAGGCATGGACGAGGTCAACCGCCAAGGCCGCGACGCCGATCAGTACGCCGAGCACGACGACCATCCACACGAGCACGAAACCGCTCTGGTCATCCTCGGACTCGCGCTTGCGCCAACGCGAGGTGTGCGTCCCTGCAGTCGCGTTCACGGCTTCCTCAACAGTTCGTGGGCTCGAGTTGCAGCACCGACGTCGAAGTCAGCTCAATGAAGCCGGTGCCGACGAGTCCGGTCAGGAAGTGGAATCGACCATTGAGCGTGACGCCGACGCGGTCAGCTTGCACGGCACACGCATCGCGTGTGGATGTCCCTCCCGGCCACTGACCGCCGGCGTACACGAACTTCTTGGTCGCATTGTCGTAGGTGAAGCGGATGCACGTGTTCGAATCGGCGCACGGTTCGGTTCCAACCCGTTGGTCCCGACGACATCCCCGTGGGCCCCTCGATGCGGTAGACGTACAACGCGTTCATCTCGGGCAGCGACGTCGTGCCGAGCGCCGCGTTCGACCGCGACGGCGGTATCGATCGCCGATCTTGGTGTGGGCCGCGTCGTCGACGTCGGTCTCGGTCGACGCGCAGTGCGGGCGCCGGCCCGGGACGACCGACTCGAGGCCGCCCTTCTGCCTGAAGCCGATGCCGAACTCGATGGCGCCGAACGTCAGCAGCATCAGCAACGGCACGATGATCGCGGCCTCCACGAGAGTGCCGCCCCGCTCGTCGCGGCGCAGCCGAGGCCATACGCGTCCTGCTCGGCCTGTGAAGCCCACTCCAACAACCCCCAGCGCAGCACGGACACACCCTGCATCCCGACAATGTCCGCGGTTCAGTCATTGTGGCAGAAGGGTGCGATAGGTGGAAATGGTCCAGAAGGCCCACTTCTCGCCCGGCGGCGCGGCACTATTCGGAACGGCGCCGGACCCGCATCTTCACCGGCGTCGGCCCCAGGTCGAAGGCCTCGCGGATCTTGCGCTCGAGATAGCGGAGGTACTGCGGCGACAGCGGCCGGGTGGTGAAGAAGGTGAACGTGGGCGGGTCGGTGGCGCCCTGGGTCGCGTACAAGATGCGCGGCCGGTGGCGCTTCACGACCGGCGGCGGGTGCGCGGCCTGGGCGTCGCGCACCACCCGGTTCAGCGCCGCGGTCGGGATGCGCTGGTGGTACGCCGCCTCGGCCTCGCGCAGCGCCGGGAGCAGTTGGTGCACCCGACGCCCGGTGAGCGCCGAGATCGGGAACGACGGCGCGTACGACAAGAACGCGAGCTTGTCGTCGACCTCGGCGCGCACCTTCGCCCGCTGCTCGGTGTCGAGCAGGTCCCACTTGTTCAACACGATGACGATCGCGGTGCCGGCAGCGTCGATGCGCTCGGCGAGCCGCTGGTCCTGGTGCGTGACCCCTTCGGTCGCGTCGATCAGCAAGAGCGCGGCGTCGGCCCGGTCGATGGCTTCGAGCGCGCGCACGAGGCTGTAGTACTCGGTCGGTTCGTCGATCCGGCTCTTGCGGCGGAGACCCGCGGTATCGACGAACCGCAGCGGCCCGTCCTCGGTCTCGACGACCGTGTCGATCGCGTCGCGCGTCGTGCCCGGCAGGTCGTGCGACGACCGACGCGGTCCTCCCCCACCAGACGGTTGAACAGCGTCGACTTGCCGACGTTCGGGCCGGCCGGTGATCGCGATGCTGAAGATCGTCTCGCCGCCGTCGGCGGTTTCGGCGGGCTCGCCGGCAGCGGCATCCGGCTCGGGTTCGGGCGGCAACGCGTCGACGATCGCATCGAGCACCTCGCCCGAGAGCCGGCCGTGGATCGCCGAGACCGGCAGCGGCTCGCCGAGACCGAGCCGGGCGAAGTCCCACACGTCGGCTTCCCGGCGATCGTCGTCGACCTTGTTGACGACGACGATCACGCGTGCGGTCCCTTGCTGCAGGAGGCGCGCAACCCGGGCGTCCTCCTCGGTGACGCCGGTCGTGACGTCGACGACCAGCACCACGAGATCGGCCTGCTTCATCGCCTCGCTCGCCTGGGCGCTGACCTTCGCCGAGAGTGCGGGCTCCTCGCCGGTGAGACCGGACTCGCCTTCGGTGAGCCAGCCGCCGGTGTCGACGACCAGGAACGGGCGGCCGTTCCACTCGGCGACGAGCTCCTTGCGGTCGCGCGTGACGCCCGGGTGCTCCTCCACGATCGCGGCGCGGCGCCCGACCATGCGGTTGACGAGCGTCGACTTGCCGACGTTCGGCCGGCCGACGACCGCGACGACGGGCAGCGATGAGGTCGTCGTGGTGGTGGTCATCGGGCCAGCGCCTTCACGAGGGAGGCGCCGTCGGTCGGCACGATCTCGACCCGGCGCGGCAGCTCGGCGACGGTGGTGCCGTCGAGGAACTTGCCCCGCGACAACACGACGTCGGGCAAGAGGTAGCGCGCGTGCTCGTCGCCGGGCGCGTCGTCGAGCGCGGTCGCGACGTCGGCGCCGGTCAACAGCCCGGTGACGCCGATGTTGCCGCCGAAGAACCGGTTCGGGACCGTCAAGAGTTGCGGCGGCGCCCGGCAGTTCCGCGAGCAACGGTTCGAGCACCGGCGCCCCCAGCTCCCCCGTGAGGACGTAAGTGCTCCAACTGTTGGCAGCAAAACCCGCGCTATGCGCGGGTTTTGCTGCCATCTGTTGGTTGCTTTTCGGGGCGCGGTAGCCGTCGGCGGGGGCGCCGTCGACCCATGCGAAGAAGCCGGAGCGCACGCCGGTGGGTTCAACGTCGGCGCCGGCGAGCGCGGCGCGCACTTCGGCCTCGAACGTGCGCGCCATCCCGATGCCGTTCTCGTGTTGTGGGCAGCCGTCGTACGCGTCGAGCCCGGGGAACGGTCGCCCGGCGAGCAGGTAGTACTCGTCGGAGACGTACACGAGCCGGCGGCCCAACCCGGCGACGAAACGGGCCTGCCACCGCTCGACGATCTCGACGACGGCGCGGGCCTCGGCCCGCGTGTGCGCGCGCATCTCCGGCTCGTTGGAATGCGCGCTCACGCCGAGCGGCACGACACCGACGGTCGCGAGCTTCGGGAACCGGTCGAGCACACCGAGCATCGTGTCATCGAGTACCGCGCCGTCGTTGATCCCCGGGCAAACCACAACCTGCCCGTGAATCTCGACGCCGGCGTCGAGCAACAGCTCCAGCCACCGCAACGACGTCGCGCCGCGCCGGTTGCGCAGGAGCCGGGTGCGGACGTCGGGATCGGTCGCATGGATGCTGACGTACAGCGGGCTGAGCCGCTCGGTGAGCACTCGTTCGAGATCGGCTTC
Source organism: uncultured Actinomycetes bacterium (assembly GCA_963837155.1). Taxonomy (GTDB): domain Bacteria; phylum Actinomycetota; class Acidimicrobiia; order IMCC26256; family PALSA-610; genus DASQHW01. Next base: position 2,486,674 of record CAWIMB010000002.1, read on the forward strand.
GGTGAAGCGCGTGAGCGTTGTGAAGTTTCCGTAGAGGAACGACAGCCGGTAATCGTCATCCTTGAGGTACAGGCTGCGGCGCATTCCTTTCGGCAACTGGTAGATGAAGCAGAACGGACAATGGTTGTCGCACGTTTGCACACGGTCGAACACCGCGCTCGGCGAGCTCGACACCGAGCGGTGACGCCATCCGGCTTGTCGATCGCCACGCTGCGCTCGAGCCCGCCGCGCCGCAGCTCGAGCTCGACGTGCGGGCCGTCGACATGCAGCTGGTACGCGATGACATCGCGGATCGGCTCGCCGTTCACGCTCGCGACCTCGTCGCCCGCAAGGACGCCGGCGCGCGCGGCCGGCGATCCAGGCGCGACGGTTTGCACTCGGGCGGCGAGCATCGGACCAGACTACGGGCTGGGTAGGGTGGCTCCCGTGCCCGTCGAGAAGGTGTTGCTCGCCGAGCCGCGCGGCTTCTGTGCCGGCGTCGAGATGGCGATCAAGGCGCTGGCCTGGATGGTGCGGGCCTTCGAGCCGCCCGTGTACTGCTACCACGAGATCGTCCACAATCGGCTCGTCGTCGACCGCTTCCGCGACCAGGGTGTGATCTTCGTCGACGATGTCGCGGAGGTACCGGCGGGCGCGCCGCTCATGCTGTCGGCCCACGGCTCCGCGCCCGACGTCGTCGACGAAGCCCGGGCGCACGGCCGCTACGTCGTCAACGCGGTCTGTCCGCTCGTCACCAAGGTGCACCACGAGGCCAAGGTTCGCGCCCGGAAGGGCTTCACGATTCTGTACGTCGGCCATGCGGGCCACGACGAAGCGGTCGGGACGATCGCGGTCGCGCCCGATGCGATCCGGCTCGTCGAGAAGCTCGACGACCTCGCCGGCGCCGCGGCCGCGGTCGGCGACCCCGAACGGGTTGCGGTTCTCGCGCAAACGACGTTGGCGCAAAACGAGTGGTCGGACGTCGTCGACGAAGCGCGCCAGCAGTTCCCGTCGGTATGGACGGCGTCGCGCAACGACTTGTGCTTCGCCACAACCAACCGCCAGGGAGCACTCACCGAGATCGCCCAGCAGGCCGACGCCGTGGTCGTCATCGGCAGCGCGAACTCGTCGAACACGATCGCCTTGACGAAGGTCGCACGCGAAGCTGGATGCAAGAACGTGTTTCGCGTCGACGGTCCCGACGAGCTCGATCTCGACGCGATTGGCGACGCACGCGTCGTCGGCGTCACTGCCGGCGCCAGCGCGCCCGAAGAGCTGGTGGACGCCGTCATCGCTCGGCTGGCACCCGCGCACGGTGTCGAGCACGTGCGCGTCACCGACGAGGACGAGTACTTCCCACCGCCGCGTGAGCTCCGCGAGCTGATCCCGGCGCTCGACGCGGTCGCCGCGCTCGTGCTCGGTGGTGACCCGACGCGTGCCCGCACGACACGCGCGGACCGTTCACCGACGACCGCACGCTCGACGCCTCACACGTCCTTGCGGCCCTCGGCGACTGAGTCGGGTTTGTTGCGGAGCTCGTAGGCCTCGTCGAACACCTGCTGCACGGCGTCGTGCAGGCGGAGCGTGAGCGCATCGACTTCAGCACGGGGAACGAGACCGGAGTCGCGCACCGACGGCGCGATGGGCTCACCAACCACGACCGCGATGCGGCCGAAGCGCGGGATCTTGGTGCCGTGGCTGCGGAAGATCTCCTCGGTACCGGCAATCCCGACCGGCACGATCGGCACACCGGCACGCAACGCGAGGTACGCGGCGCCCGGCTGCAACGCCTCGATCTTCGGCCCGTGTTGACGCGTGCCCTCCGGGTATACGAGCAGGATCTCCCCCGCCTGGAGCATCGCGATCGACTCCCGCAACGCCTTCCGGTCGGTGCCGTCGCGTCGCACCGGAAAGCCGCCCAACACTCTGAACACCCAGCCGACGACCGGGATGTCGAACACCGACTGCTTGCCCATATAGCGGAGCTGGCGGCGCGTGACCCATCCCGCGAACGGGATGTCCATCATTGAACGATGCGAGGGCGACATCACGTAGCCGCCGACTTTCGGGAGGCGTTCGAGCCCGCGCACGCGCACCCGGTAGATCAGCTTGAGGCTCCCGGAGACGATCCAGCGGACCACGCTGTAGAGCAACATCACCCGACCTCCGTCGCTCGCGCTCGCGCCACGATGTCGGCAACCACGGTATCGACGTCGCGCTCCGTCGTGTCAACGACGGTCGCGTCATCGGCAATTCGCAACGGCGAAACTGCCCGCGCGCTGTCGATCGTGTCCCGCCGCTCGAGCGCCTCCTTGACGTCGTCGATCGCGACGTCCCGATCAGCCGCCGCCTCATCGCGCTGCCGGCGCCGAGCGCGCTCGTCATCGCTCGCGATCAGGAACACCTTGATCGGCGCGTCCGGGAACACGACCGTGCCGATGTCGCGCCCCTCGACGACGCCACCGCCGTGATTCGCTACCCAGTCGCGCTGGCGCGCGACGAGGATTTCTCGGACCGCGGGATGTGCAGACACAATCGAGACGGCGGCGGTGACGTCCGGTGCGCGGATCTCGGCGCTCACATCACGGCCGTCGAGCGTGGTGACGCCCTTCTCGACATCGATCGATGACGCCGCGCGATCGCCGCGCACGCATCCGCGTCGTCGAGCGGCGCACCCGACGACAACGCGGCGAGCGTCACCGCGCGGTACATAGCGCCGGTATCGAGGACGGGTAGCCCCAAGCCGTTCGCCACGCCACGTGCCACCGTCGACTTGCCCGATCCCGAGGGACCGTCGATCGCGACGACGAGCGGAGGGCGTTCGCTCATTGGGCGGGCGTACCCGTGAGTTGAGCGAGGTCATCGGCGAACTCTGGATACGACGACGCGACCACGCGCCACCCGCGCACCGTCGATTCGCCGTCGAGCGCGTTGGCAGCGACCGCGAGCGCCATTGCGATGCGATGGTCGCCGTGACTCTTGAACTGCCCGCCGTGCGGACGCCCGCCGCGGATCGACAGCCCGTCGGCCCGCGCCTCGACGCCGACGCCGAGCTCGGTCAGTTCCTGCTCGATGGTCCCGATGCGGTTGCTCTCCTTCACCACGAGCTCGGCCGCATCGCGCACGTCGGTCACCCCGTTCGCGAACGCGGCGGCAACCGCGAGCGCTGGGATCTCGTCGAGGACATAGGGGATCTCGTCGCCGGCGATCGTCGTACCGGTGAGCGCGGATGCTCGCACGTGCAGGTCACCGACGGGCTCGCCACACGCGTCGGCTTTCGGGCGCAGCTCGATGTCCGCGCCCATGCGATGCAGCACGTCCACGAAGCCGAGACGGGTCGGGTTGGCCGACACGTCCTCCAGCACGAGGTCGGAGCCGGGCGTGATGGCGGCCGCGACCGCGAAGAACGCGGCGGACGACGGGTCGCCGGGCACGTCGAGCTCGAAGGGCTGGGGAACGCCGCGCTGCACACGTGCGACAAGCGCGTCATACTCGAGCGGCGCGCCAAGCGCCGCCAGCATCCGTTCAGTGTGATCGCGGCTCGGCGCGGGTGACACGACCTCGGTCGTGCCGTCGGCCTGCAGTCCGGCCAACAACAACGCGGACTTGACCTGCGCGCTCGCGATCGTCAGCTCGTGCCGCATGCCGTGCAACGGCTTGCCGCGAATGACGATTGGTGCGAGCGAGCCGTCGGCACGGCCGTCGATGTCGGCGCCCATCGCGCGCAACGGGCGCACGACCCGCGCCATCGGCCGCTGCCGCAGCGAAGAATCGCCGGTGAGCACCGACAGGAACGGGCGGCTGGCGAGCGGGCCCGCCAGCACGCGCATCATCGTGCCGCTGTTCTCGCAGTCCAGCACATCGACCGGTTCGGACCACGCGTCGACGCCGCCGCTGTGCACAACCACCGCGCCGCCTCGGGTCCGCACGTTCACGCCGAGGTGCTCCAGGGCAGCCCGGGTGGCGTGCACGTCGGCGCCGGTCGCGAGGTGTGTGATCGTGCTGCGTCCTTCGGCGAGCGCGGCGAAGAGCAACGCGCGATGCGAGATCGACTTGTCGCCCGGCAACCGCAACCGGCCGCGCAACGGCCGCCCGCCACCAAGGACCACCTCGACAGGCAACGTCACGAGAGCTCCGTGCGCGATGTGAGATAACCGAGGTTACGAAGACCTTCTTCGTACTCGTCGGCGTCGGCCGCCGCGACCACGAGCATCAGCACACCGGCGGCACCTTCGAGCGAGTGCGCGATCTCGAAGGTCTCTACGTTGACGCCGAGCCGTCCCGCGAGCGTCGTGACCTCGGCGAGCACACCCGGCCGGTCGGGCACCGGGATGCGCAGCTCGACGAGATCGGTCGCGGCAGCGGCGCCGACCGGGAGGTTGCGGCGACCCGCACGAGCGCGCCCCAGCAACGCTTCGAGTCCGACCCGGTCGCCCTGCGCGACGAGATTGCGTGCGACGCGCAAGGCGTCGAGATACGCATCGAGCGCAGTCAGCACCGCGTCCCGATTCGACGTGATGATGTCCAGCCAGATCTCGGGGTGGCTCGCGGCGATGCGTGTCATGTCACGGAACCCGCCCGCGGCGAGGCGCAGCAGCGCGCGATGTTCCTCCTCGTCCGCGACCGCGACGTCCATCAGCGTCGACGACGCGAGCTGCGGCACATGGCTCACGAGCGCGACCAAGACGTCGTGATCGCCGGGCGTCACGGACACGACCTCGGCGTGCATCTGGCGCACCAACGAGCTCAGCCAGCGCGTACGCGGTGTCGTCGGTAGCGGTGGTGGGCGTGAGCACCCACGTCGCGCCGACGAACAGATCGCGGCGCGCCGCGTCGATGCCGTCCTGTTCGGAACCCGCCATCGGATGCCCCCCGAGGAAACGGGCGGCGGCGCCCGCTCGGGACTGTTCGACCGCGTCGACCACCGGACCCTTCACCGAGCCGACGTCGGTGACGAGGCCCGCGCCCGCGTCGAGCGCGCTGATCACCACTTCGACAATGGCGCCGACCGGCACCGCGACGAACACGACATCTGCGCCGCGCGCCGCCTCTTCGACACTGGTGGCAATCTCGTCGAGCGCACCGAGTCCCTTCGCGCGCGCCAGCCGGTCGGCATCGCGGTCGTAGCCGACCACCTCGTGGTCGAGCCCGGCGAGCGCGAGCCCGATCGAGCCACCGACGAGGCCCGTCCCGATGACGGCGACGCGCATCAGTCCCTACTCGGGGAGGTCATCGCGCAGCGTGCGCGCGCCTTCGAGGTACACGTGGTGCAACTCCTTACGCGGCTGGTCGCCGTAGAAGTGCATGAGCACGCGGATGGTTCGCTTCATGCCGTGCCCGATGTTGAGCTCACGAGCACAGATGAGCGGCACGTCGCCGAGCCCGAGTCCGCGCGCGGCAGTCGCCGGGAACTCAGCAGTGAGATCGTCGGTCGCAGTGAAGATGATGCTGACGAGGTCGTCGTGCAACACCGCGTTGCGCTCGAGCATCTCCTTCACAAGTGCTTGCGTCTTGCGATCAATCTCTTCTTTCGAGTCGTCGTCGCAGGTCGTCGCGCCCCGCAAGGCCAGCAATCTCACGGGCGCTCACGTTACTCGGCGGCGCGGGTCGACTGGTCGAGTGCAGCTGCATACAGGGCTCGTACCTCGTCAGGCTGCAGGACGCGCCACGCGCCCGGCGCGAGGCGTGTGTCGCGCACGGGGCCGATGCGCGTGCGGACAAGACGGCGTACGGGATGCCCGACCGCCGAGCACATGCGCCGCACCATGCGTTTGCGACCCTCTTTCACGACGATCTCCAGCGCGCTCGTGCCGCTCTCCGACTGTTGCACGAGGCGAACACGTGCCGGCTGGGTCGGACCATCGTCCAGGTCGACTCCCTCCCGCAGCACGCGCAACGCGCCCGCCGCCGGCGTGCCCTCCACTTCGGCGAAGTACTCCTTTTCAACACCGTGACTCGGGTGGCTGAGCAGCTGCGCGAGCTCGCCGTCATTGGTCATCACCAACAATCCCTCGGTGTCGCGGTCGAGCCGCCCGACCGAGAAGACGCGCGGCTCGGCCGGAACGAGGTCGAACACCGTTGCGCGCCCTTGGGGATCGCGCGCGGTTGTGACATAGCCCGCGGGCTTGTTGAGCAGCCAGTGCACGAGCGTGCTGTCGACAACAACGGGAACGCCGTCGAGCGCAACGTGATCGCGCGGGATCGACGCGCCGCCCCAACACGGCCACCTCACCGTTGACCGTGACGCGCCCCGCCGCGATCAGCTCCTCGGTGACTCGCCGGGAGCCGACGCCGGCGCGCGCCAACACCTTCTGCAGACGCTCGCCCTCGGTCAAGCCTCTTCGGTGAGATCGATCTGACCCGTGCCGCTCGGCTCGCCCTCGGCCACCGTCGAGCCGTCCGACTCGGCGTCGTCCGACTCGTCGGCCTCCGACTCGTCGACCTCGAGCGTGTCCTCGGCCGGCAGGCGCAACCCCCGTTCGAGCGCCTCCACAATCGACGAATCGGGAACGAAGTCGGCGAGCGCGGGCAGCTCGTCAAGCGAGTCGAGGCCGAGCCGCTCGAGGAACAGCCGGGTGGTGCCGAACAGGATCGGGTTCCCGGGCGTGTGGTCGTGACCGAGTTCCTCGACATACCCACGCGCGAGCAGGGTCTTGAGCGTCGCGTCGACGTTCACACCGCGGATGGCCGAGAGCTGTACCGCGCGAGACGGGTTGCTTGTAAGCGACGATCGCGAGCGTTTCGAGCGCGGGGCCCGACAAGCGCGCGGTCTGGCCGTCGAGGACGAAGCGCTCGACGTATGCGAACGCGTCGGGATGGGTCTGGAAGCGGTATCCGCCCGCGATGCGCGCCATCTGGAAACCGCGGCCCTGCGTTTCGTACTCGGCCGCGAGCTCGCGACACAGATCGTCGATCTCGCCGACCGGCAGTTCGAGGAGTTGCGCCATGACCGTTGGGTGCACGGGCTCGGTTGCCGCCAGCACGATCGCTTCGACCGCCCGCCGCATCTCCGGATCGCTCACACGCGCTCCTGCTCGTCGATACGTGTCGCGGCGGGTGCCGAACGTTCGTCGTCACCCCACTCTTCGAGCGACGACAGATCGAGCGCGACGCGCTCTCCGGGCGCGAGCGGGCGCACCAGCAGATCGCCGAAGTGCTCGACCTGTTCGAGGTCCACGATCCCCTGCTTGAAGAGCTCGAGCACCGCGAGGAACCGCACGATGATCTCCAGCTTCACGTTGACGCCGAACGTCAACTCGCGGAAGCGGATCGCGCCCTGGTCGGGCAGCAGGGCGAGGATCGTCTCGATCGCGTCGCGGACGCTGGCCCGGATCGGCGCGACGTGATCGGTCTGTACTTCCTCGGCCGGCTTCGGCAACAGTCCCCGGCGGGCAGCTTCGAGCAGCTTGTCGAGCGGCACTCGCTCGAGCGGATCGGGCGCGAGCGAGCAGAACGGTTCTTCCGGCCCCGCGGTCCGCGCGACCGTGCGGCGGGCTTCCACGAGGCGCTCGTGCAGCACCTTCGCCGCATCCTGGAACGTCTTGCACTCGAGGAGCCGAGCGAGCAGGAAGTCCCGCTCCTCGAAGCGCATCAACTCCTCGTCGAGATCGACGTCGTCGCGGCCGGGGAGCAAACGCCGAGCCTTGAGATCGACGAGCGTCGCCGCGATCAGCAGGAACTCGGTCGTGACCTCGAGATCGATGTGATCCATCCGCGCGACCTGGGCGCAGAAGGCGTCGACGATCGGGACGAGCGAGATCTCCCAGAGGTCGACCTCTTCTTTGAGGATGAGGTGCAAGAGGAGGTCGAATGGGCCTTCAAAGACCGGCGTCGAGACCTCATACGGCACGAGGAGCAGGTTACCCGGCACGAATCACAGTCATGTGGTACTGGGCGGGGGGTGCACAGAGGCCGCAAATGGCCAGGCCAGGGCTGGTGTCCCGGTATCGTGCGCGGCCATGGCTCGAGTGTTCTCGGGGATCAAGCCCACCGGCGACGTCCAGCTGGGGAACTACCTGGGCGCGATCGCCCGGTGGGTCGCCGATCAACCGCCGGCCGGTTCCGCCGCGGCGCACGATCACGAGGCGCTGTTTTGCGTCGTCGACCTGCATGCGCTCACGACGCCCTGGAACCCGGCCGAGTTCGAACGTCTGACCCGAAACATGGCGACGATGCTGATGGCGGCCGGGCTCGACGAGAACCGCTCGCTGCTGTTCGTACAGAGTCACGTGCGCGCGCACACCGAGCTGACCTGGATCCTCAACTGCATCGCGACGTTCGGCGAACTCCGACGCATGACCCAGTTCAAGGAGAAGTCAGAGGGCCAGGAGTCCGTGAGCGCCGGGGTGTTCGACTATCCGGTGCTGATGGCCGCCGACATCCTCCTGTACGACACCGAGGAAGTACCGGTCGGCGACGACCAGCGCCAGCACGTCGAGCTCACGCGCGACGTCGCGCTCCGTTTCAACAACACCTTCGGCGACACGTTCGTGGTGCCACGCGCGACGTTCCCTGCCGTCGGCGCGCGGATCATGGACCTTCAGAACCCGACCAAGAAGATGTCGAAGTCGGACGACTCACCGATGGGTTGCGTGATGGTGCTCGACGACCCGACGCTCGTCGCGAAGAAAATCAAGTCCGCGGTCACAGACTCGGGCGCCGAAGTCCGCCACGACCGTGGGGAGAAGCCCGGTGTCTCCAATCTCATCGAGATCTACGGCGCGGTGACCGGGGCGTCGATCGCCGACGTCGAGCGCGAAATTCGAAGGGAAGCAATACGGCGCATTCAAAGGCGCGGTAGCCGACGCGGTCGTCGAATATCTCCGACCCGTGCAGGCTCGCTACGCCGAACTCGCGGCCGATCCCGCCGAGGTCGATCGCCGGCTCGCACGTGGCGCCGACACCGCCGACGCCATGGCCGAGAAGGTCATGCAACGCGCGTCACGCGCCGCGGGCCTGCTCGCCCGGCCCTCGTCCTGAGGCGGGCGGGTTACTTGGTCTTCCAGGGGTTTGGGTTTCGCAGGTCGGTGGGACATGGGCGGCGACCCGAGACCTCGCCCAGATCCTGCCCGGCGAGCAGCAGCCGGCTGACCGCGAGCGTCTGCAGCACCACCGCCTGACTCCCGCAGCTCGCGACGTCGACGTCGATGCCGATCCCGGCGCTGGTCATCTGCTCCTCGTTGAGCTGCGGGTAGCTGCCCGTCTGTGCGTACTGCTCGTTGAAGTACGACACCGCGCGCCGCAGATCAGGGCCCGCACTCGCGCCTTCCACCCCGCCGCGCACGTGCTCGATGAAGCCGTTCACCGTCCCGGACACACCGCCCGGTTGCTGGGTCGCCCACACGAACCACGCGACGAGCCCGATCGCGAGCAACGACAGGAACCACGACCGTCCCGAAACGCGGCGGCGGCGCGAACGATGACGGCGGCTCGGCACCGGCTCGAACGCGTGCCGTTCGACGTGACGCCGGCTCGAGACCGGCGTCGGCGTTGCCGTCACCGTCGCCGGTGGCGGCCCCGCGTCGAGACGCACGAAGTAGTTGTCAGACCCCTGACGAGACCCCTGTCCCACGATCATGTATCGGCGCCGGGGGGGTCGTTCCTTCAGAGATCACCGTCGGCGGTGGCCAGGATCTCGCAGATATCGGCCGGAATTCCGGTCCTTGGCCACTGCTCCGATCGGTGATGAGCCCCCGCCCACGCCACGGCTTCGGGTCGCGCGCCGGCCGCCGAGAGGCGGGCCGCGCCGACATCGTCGTGGGCGATGTAGCGCCCGAACCGATTCGGCCAGCGCCGGGCGCGCCCGTGACTGACGATGCCGGCCACGATGGTCGCGCCGGCCCGGGCCACCGTGCCGAGGCCGGCGTCGGTCTTCCCGACGTCGTGCAGCAACGCGGCGGCAAGCCAGCGGTGGTCGGCGTCGGGTCCGAGCGCCTGGGCCGTGCGGCGCGCCACCGCGACCGACTCGGCGCGATCGGCGCGCCCGAGCGTCTCCCACACCGCGAGCTCCGACGGCGTGAGCACGAGTTGCACCCACACCCGGTCGGCGTCGTCGACGGCACGCGGCCGGAGCGACGTCACGAACCGGCCGGCAAGGTGAGAGGCGCGGCTCATTGCACGATGAACTCGCGGAGGCGGTCGAGGAACGGTTCGAAGGCGCGGCCGGGGAACCCGACCGAGAACACCAACAAGAACAGCACCAACATGCCGTAGGGGCGGAACTTGTACCAGCCGGGGAGCGCGCGAGGCGGCAGCAACCGTTCGAGAATCGCGGAGCCGTCGAGCGGTGGGATCGGCAGCAGGTTGAACAGCCCGAGGAACAGGTTCACGATCGCGAATGCGAACGCGAAGTCGACCAGCGTCGGGCTGAAGTCACCGCGGTACAGCGACCGGGTGACGACCGCAGCCAACGCCATCAACGAGCAGGTTCGTCGCCGGGCCCGCGAGCGATACGGCGAGCATGTCGCGCCGCGGGTTGCGCAAGCCGGTTGGGGTTCACCGGGTACCGGCTTCGCGAACGCCAACACCGGGAACCCGGTGAGCGCACCCAACGCCGGAAGGATGATCGACCCGAACGGATCGATGTGCGGCACCGGGTTCAGCGTGAGGCGTCCCGCCCGCTTGGCGGTGTCGTCACCGAACCACAGGGCGACCACGCCGTGGCTGATCTCGTGCAGGATCACCGCGATGACGAGCGCAACGAAGTAGGAAGACCGTGAGCCGATCGAGATGCACAGCGCGTCGGCCGCGTCGGCCGCGTTAGCGGCGCTTGGATGCGCAGGCGATGCACAGGCGCGCGGCCGGCATCGCTTCGAGCCGTGCTTCTGCGATCGGGTTGCCGCACGACTCGCACAGGCCATAGGCACCTTCGTCGATCTTGCCGAGCGCTACGTCGATGTCCTGCAGGGTGTCGCGCAGCGTGCCGGCGAGGGCCTGGACTTCGCCCCGCTCGGCGGTGACCTGACCGGAGTCGGCAAACCCCTCATCAAAGGAGCTTCGGTCTACGCCCAGTTCGGCCAACTGTCCGGTCAGGCGCTCGTGCTCTGCCTGGAGTTGGGCGCGCCGGGTCGCATAGGTCGTCTCGGCCATGCCGCGAGCCTACCCCGAGAGGGAGCCGAAGCCGCCTGGTCTTCTCCCGGTCAGGGTGCGATCCGGCTCTTCCCGGCTCTCGGGTGGGCGGCCTCGTAGACCGCGCCGCAAGCGAGACGGCGTCACCTTCGTGTACACCTGCGTCGTCGAGATGCTCGCGTGGCCCAGCAACTCCTGAACGACACGCAAGTCGGCGCCGTGGTCCAGCATGTGCGTCGCGCAAGAGTGCCGCAGTACGTGCGGGGACAGTCGCTCACCGAGGGCAACCCGCTCGCCGGCGCGGCGCACGATCTGCCAGCACGCCTGACGCGAGATCCGCCCGCCCCGCGCGTTGAGGATCAACGCGTCCGCGTCCCGGGCCCGCGTCCCGCGCGACCGACGGAGCGAGAGACGTCCGTTGCCCAGATACGCAACCAAGGCCCGCTGCGCCTCGCGACCGAGCGGGACGACCCGCTCCTTGTTGCCCTTGCCGACGACGCGCACCATGGCGTCTTCGAGGTCGAGCTCCGACAGGTCGAGACCGACCGCTTCACTGATGCGGATGCCGGTGCCGTACAACAACTCCAGGAGCGCGCGGGTCGCGCTGCGCAAGCGGGCCGTCGCCGGTCACCGCGGTGAGCAGCTGCTCCACATCGGCCTCGTCAAGCGCCTTCGGGATCCCTTGCGGCACGCGCGGCGCGCCGACATCCTCGCTGGGGTCGTTGTCGACCAATCCTTCGCGGCACAGAACCGGTGGAACGACCTGACCGCCACGACACCCCGTGCGACCGACGCGGGCGCGAGGACCCGCCGGCCGTCGTCGTCCACAAGCGACTCGAGGTGGCGAACGTACGCGTGCACCGCGTCCTCACCGATGTGCGCGGGGTCGGTGTCACCGCGGGCACGGAGGAACGCGGCGTAGCGCCGAAGGTCGCGGCGGTACGCGGCCAGCGAGTTCGGTGCGAGCCCGCGTTCGACCGTCAGCCAGTCGTCGTGCTCCGCGAGCATTCGGGCGAGCTCGTCGCCCGAGCTCATGTGCCGAGCGCGGGCGCGGCCTCGGTGATCGGCAGTCGGGGCAGGCGTCCCTCGGCCCGTTCGAGCGCAGCGTTCACGAACGCGGCGAACAGGGGATGCGGACGGTTCGGCCGGCTCTTGAACTCGGGGTGGGCCTGCGTCGCGACGAAGAACGGATGCCTCGTCGGTGGCAACTCGATGAACTCGACCAACAACCCGTCGGGCGATGTTCCCGAGAGCACCATGCCGTGCTCCTCGAAGATCTGCCGGTAGCGATTGTTGACCTCGTACCGGTGCCGGTGCCGTTCGTAGACGACTTCCTCGCCGTACGCCTCACGAGTGACGGAGCCGGCCGCCAGCCGCGCCGGGTACACGCCGAGCCGCATGGTTCCGCCCATGTCCACGACGGCCTTCTGCTCGTCCATCAAGTCGATCACCGGGTGCGGCGACAGCGGGTCGAACTCGGAGCTGTTCGCGCCGGCAAGCCCGCACACGTCACGCGCGAATTCGATGACTGCGCAGTGGAGACCGAGGCACAAGCCGAGATACGGCACGTTGTGCTCGCGCGCGTAGGCCGCGGCCGCGATCTTTCCCTCGATCCCGCGGACGCCGAAACCGCCGGGGACAACGATGCCGTCCAGGTCGTACAACCGACCCTCGGCCAGCAGGCCCTCGGTGTCATCGGCCGAGATCCAATCGATCACGACCTTGGCGCCGCACGCGTATCCGCCGTGCTTCAACGCCTCCACCACCGAGAGATACGCGTCGGGCAGGTTGATGTACTTGCCGACCAGCCCGATCCGCACTTCCTGGTCGGCGGAGTGGATCCGCTCGACGAGGCCCTGCCATTCCGACAGGTCGGCAACGTGGCCGTCGAGGTGGAGCATGTCGCACACGTAGTCGTCGAGACCCTCTTCGTGGAGCACCAGCGGGATCTCGTACAGGTGCTCGGCGTCGACCGCAGTGACGATGCCGGCCTCGGGCACGTCGCACAGCGCCGAGATCTTCTCCTTCAACCGTTTCGGGATCGGCCGGTCGCTGCGGCAGACGATCGCGTCGGGCTGGATGCCGCGGCTGCGCAGCTCGGTGACCGAGTGCTGGGTCGGCTTGGTCTTCTGCTCACCCGACGGGCCGATGTACGGCACCAGCGTGACGTGCACGTAGAAGACGTTGTCGCGCCCGACGTCCTTGCGGAACTGCCGGATCGCTTCGAGGAACGGCAGGATCTCGATGTCGCCGACGGTGCCGCCGACCTCGGTGATCACGACGTCCACGTCGTCGGTGGCGAGCGCGGTGATGCGCTCCTTGATCTCGTTGGTGATGTGCGGGATCACCTGCACGGTCTCGCCGAGGTACGCACCCCGCCGCTCCTTGGCCAGCACCGCCTGGTAGATCGAACCGGTCGTCGCGTTCGAGCGACGCGTCAACGGCACGTCCACGAAGCGTTCGTAGTGGCCGAGGTCGAGGTCGGTCTCGCCCTTGTCGTCGGTGACGAACACCTCGCCGTGCTGGAAGGGGTTCATCGTCCCAGGGTCGACGTTGATGTACGGGTCGAGCTTCTGCATCGTCACCCGGAGGCCGCGGCTCTTGAGGAGCCGGCCCAGCGACGACGCCGTGAGCCCCTTGCCGAGGCTCGATGCCACCCCACCGGTCACGAAGACGTGCTTGGCCAAGATGTCGTGTCCCTTCGGATCGCCCCGACCGCTCCGCGTACATGGGTCGACTTCGGGCTACGCCTCCCCTCCGGTCGGCTTCGCCTGCGTCTCCCGTGGCGACGGTACCACCGCCCTACGACACCTACGTGTCTCTGGGTCGCGACTCACCATCCGAGCGGCGGGCTCCGCCCGCGTCAGGGAGGATTCGCTGCTCCCTGCCAGTTCGCTTCGCTCCTCCGTCGCTCCGCTCACGGCCGCGTGCAAACGGTAACTAGCGTCTGCAACGTGCAGACCGACGCGGCGCCGATCTCACGCGCTGCGCGCGCCCGGTGGTCGACGCCTGCGCTCCTCGCTGCAGTCGCGCTCGCCGTGCGGGTGCCGGCGTTCGTGTCGTCGCCTTCGCTCGTGTTCGACGACGGCCAGTACGGCGTCTCCGTCGTCGACATGCGCCACGGCCTGGCGCCGTACCGCGGCGTGTTCTCGTCACAAGGTCCGCTGCACTTCCCGCTGCTGTACGTGGGCGATCTCCTCGGCTTCCGGACCCTCGATGCACCGCGCGTGACGCCCGTGCTCGCGGGCATCATCGCGGCGATCGGCGTTTGGGCGATCGCCCGCCGGCTCGGTGCGACCGACGCGGTCGCGACCGTGGCCGGACTGATCGTCGCGACGACGGGCACGATGATCTGGACGACGGGTCAGATCACCGGCGACGGCCCCGCCGCGGGCCTGATCGTGTGCGCGCTCTGGGCCGCGGTGGTGTATCGCGACGACCCGCGGCTCGGCCGCGCGCTGCTCGTCGGTGTCTTGCTCGGCGCCGCGCTGGCGGTGAAACCGCTGGTCGGCGCCGCGCTGATACCGATCGGCTGGTGGATGGGTGCCCGCCGACGCGTCGACCACATGCTTGTCGCCGCGGCTGCGGCGGTCGTGGTGTGGTTCGCGACAGCAGTGCCGTGGGGACTTGGTCGCGTGTGGCGACAGTCGATCACGTACCACACCGGCAAGGGCCCCGAATACAGCAAGCTGTTCCAGCTCCGAAAGCTCACGTCGCTGCTGGCCCTGCGCGACGGGATCCTCGTCGCCGCGGTCGTGCTCGGCATCATTGCCGCTGCCATGGGCGCGACCCATGTCGCGGTGTCGCGCCGCCGCGACGCAACCATGCTTGCGATCTGGACCGGCGTCGTCGCGGTTGTGCTGGTGCTCGAACAGGCGATGTTCGCAAACCACATCGCGACGATCGTCATCCCGCTCGCATTGTTGTTCGCGGTTCGCCCGCCGCCCCTGCGGTGGCTCGCGATCGGGCTCATCCCACTCGTGCCGTGGGCCATCGTGAACACGAACGACATGCTCTGGTTCCGGCACTACACGGGAAACGACGCCGCGCTGGTCGCCGACCTGCAACGACTGCCGCGAAGCGCGAAGGTCGTCGCCGACAATCCCGCGTACGTATGGCGAGCAGGACTCTCGACACCACGCTTGATGAACGACGTCTCGAAGATGCGGATAGACCAAGGCATCCTCACGACTGACGACGTCGTCGACGCCGCGCGCGAGCGGGGGACGTGCGCGGTGGTGATCTGGACGTTCCGGTTCGGTTCCCTGCTCGCGGGGCTACGTGACGGCATACGCGGCGCCGGCTACGAGCTCGCACGCGAGTACGCGCCGAATCAGGAGCTCTGGCTCAGGACTGACGACGGCCCAAATTGTCGAACGCGCGGAGGGGTGGCACTCGCTCGATCACGCGGCTGAACGACACCAGCTCGGCCGCGACCGTGAGCGCGACCAGCACGATCAGGACGACGTTGCGTGGACCGCGGCCGACATCGAGGACCACCGCCAGACCGAGCACGCCCCCGAGCGCATACGCCCCGGTGTCGCCGAGCATCACACGCTCGCGCACGTCATCGCCCAACAAGCCGGCGAACGCACCCATGACCGGCGCGATCGCGATGCCAACCGCGTCGCCGCGGGCGATGAGCGCGATCGGGATCCAGGCGCAGAGCGCGATCTTGATCGCGCGACCGGGTGCACGATCGAGGAGGTTCACGAGGTTCGCAGCGAGCGCGACGAGCACCGCGTCGGCGAGCAGGCGCTTGCCGGACACGAGGTCGCCCGCCGTACCGACGAGCACCAGCGCGATTGCGGCACCGCCCACGATCTTGCACGCGCCCGTGGTCAGCCGTCCGTGCACCAGTGCGCGTACGTGACCTCGAAAGCCGCGGTCGTCTTCGGTGCCGAGCACGTCGTCGAGGAAGCCCAAGAGCGCGAAACCGACGCACGCGAACAGCACCAGGGGTCGAGCAAGGTCGTGGCCGGGCTCGTCGCCGAGGCCGAACGCGCCGAGGACCGAGCGCCCGGCCTCGACACCGAGAACTGCAAGCACCGCGAAGATGCCCGCGGCGGTCGGCACGACGAGATCGCGATAGTTGCGACGCTGCAACACCGGCGCGGCCAGCATGTCGCGCGCGGCGAGCACGACGAACCGCACGGCAAGCGCACCCACGACGAACGCCAGCAGTACCTTCACGTCCGTACTAACTCCGCATCGCGCGGTCGCGGCGTGGCGGGATCGATGCCGACGCCGCGCAGCAAGGATCACCAGCACCGGAATCAGAACCCCGAACATCACGCTCGTGATCGCGATCCCCGAGTCATTCAGCACCGTGCCGAGCACGGTGACGATGCCGAACCCGGCCAAAGCCGCCGTCATCGCCGGCATACCGCCGCGCACCACACCAAGCGGGCCGGGCGAGCGCCACACATAGACGCCCAGCGCGACGTAGACGATCGGCAACAGGAATGCGAATGGGGTCGCGCCGATGACGTCGAGGTTGGCGTCGAGCTTCCGCCGCAGCACGATCGAGAGGTCGCCACCGTTCCCTCCGAGCAACCGACCGAGGTGGGAGCGCTGATCTGCCGGCCGCGAAAGATCGACCGCCGCGAAGATCGCCACGAGTGCGACCGCCGCGGCGCCGAACAACGCGAGGAGCCGCCACCGGAACCGCCAACCGAAGAGCATCGCGGCGGTAATGCCGAACGCGGGCACCATCGACAACACACCGCCCACGTCGGCACCGAAGAACGGCAGGCCGTCCACCACGATCGCAACGGCCAGCAGCGCACTCGCGTACCACGCGCCCCGGCGGCCGCCGACGCGGTGCGCGATCAGGCCCGCGAGCAGCACCGCACCCGCGGCGAGCTGCGCGAAGCCCAGGTTGCCGAGGCCCGCGTACCGGCCGCCGATGGTCGGCGAGTAGCCGAACGTGCCGTTGAACTGCAGGCGCGCGCCGGTCACCACATCGACAATGATCAAGCCGACGACCGCGGCGAGCGCCACGATGGCGGGAGTGATGCTGCGACGATCGGTGATGGAGTTGACGGCAATCGCCGGAATGATGCTCGCTCCGGCGACGAACCACCAATAGGTACGCAGCCCGGAGTGTGCGAAGTCCATGAGGCCGGCGAGATACGTCGCCGGCAGGAAGAACAGCAATGCCAGCGCCGCAATCTCGAGCGCGGCCACACCCCGGTCGCGTCCGCGGGCGCGCGGGAGCCAGATCGCGGCCAAGCCGGCGAGCGTGAACACACACGCGGCAAACACGCCACCGGCCTGCGTGATCGCGCGATCACGAAACTGGGCGCGGTCGTTCGTGTTCGCCAGCCATTCGATGCGACTGTCGAGATTCCCGTCCGCCCGTCCGAACTCGAACGGACGCCCTTCCATGTGGCTCGGCCGATCGATGTCGAAGAGATCAAGGATCGTGGGCGCGACATCGACGAGGGCGACGACCCCGGCACGCCGGGTGTACGCGGAACGCATCAAGCCGGGGCGAAGGCCGGGCACGCGCAGCGACGCGACAGTCGTGGTCAGCGGGCCGGGCGGCGGTCCGGGTGCGACCACGAGCACCGCGTCATAGGCGGTATCGAGGCGGAGTCGCGTCAACTCGGTATCGAACGCTTGTAACGCAGCGCGGCGTTGCAACGCACTGCTCGCGTCGACGAGGCTGCTCGCCTCGAGGATCTCCACGCTGCGGTCGCTGCGGTCGCTTTGCACCACTCCGTTGCGATCGGCCAGCGCCAGCGCGACGTCGTGCGTCGCCGCCGCCGACCCGTCGCTCCACGCCGCGCGCGACGCCGGCCCGAGCCAGCGTGTCGCCGAGCAGGCCGACCTCGGCGTCGAACAGGAGCTTGTCGTTGTGGGCGGCGATGCGCCGCTGGTTCCGGCACCTCGATTGCGCGGCCCCGGTCGGGACACAATCTCCCCCGGGCGGACGCGCTTCGGCGCGGGCGCCCGTGCCGATCGTGACGTAGCCGTCGGTGAGCGTCGGGTCGTCGTTGGCGCCCCGCAGATTCATGTCGGCGAGGCCGCTCTGGGCGAAGAGCGCGCGCAGGTTGGGCACCGACGCGCCCTGCACGTCGGACCACTGCACGCCGGGCAAGGAAATCACCAACACCCGGCGCACCGGCGGACGCGTGTCCGCTGCACGCGCGGGTTGCCCGGCCCACAGCACCGCGCCGGCGAGCGGGGCGAACAATGCAATGCGGGCACAACGACTCACGCTCCCACCAAGGAACTCGCGGTCGGCCACCAGCGGCGCATTGCCAATGCGTAGAGCGCGGCGCCGAGCAGGCCGAGCACCGCGAGCGACACAGCCGTCGCGACCCGGGTTGCCGGGTCGATGCGGCGCATCGCGGCCCAGGCCGCGACTGCGATGGGGGCCGCGCACACGAGCGCGACACCCGCCAGTCGGGGAACGAGTGGCCGCTCCAGACGACGCGCCAACAGGCCGCCGAGGATCACGGCGCCGACCAAGTACGCAACCGTGTGGCCGGTACCGAGCGCAGCAACCCGAGCCGTCCCGTCCGTCATCGGAGCAAGGATGGCCATCGTCGCGACACCGACGACGGCAGATGCGGTCGCGACGATCGCCGGCGTCCGGCTGTCTCCGAGCGCGTAGAACGCCCGAGCGAAGAGCAGCAGCGCCGCGTACGGCAGGAGGCCCACGGCCAGCGATGCGAGACCCGCCGCGAGCAGCGGTGGCCCGGTGCGCGCGGCCCGCCCGAACGCGACGACCTGCATGATCGGCAGGGCGAGCGCCACGAGCCCGGCGGCCACCGGCACGACAAGCACCGACATGCGATCGATCGCCCATTCGACGGACCGCGCGAACGCATCGACGTCGCCGCGCGCCGCCTCGTTCGCAAGCTCGGGCAGGATCGCGGTGTGGATCGGTTGGGCGAACACGGCGTACGGCGCGAGGAAGAAGACGAACGCCACTTGGTACGCGACCACACCCCCGGCCACACCATTGCCGAACACGAGTGCGGCTCCGAGCAAGAGGCCGGCGTTCGCGTGCAGCAGCACGCCCCAGACCGCGTGGCGCGTCAGGCGGCGCAACGCAACGTCACCCGGCATCAAGCGCGGGCGCAGTGAGAACCCAGAGGCCCGGGCCGCGCCGACGAGCACGCCGACGAACGCGATGACACCTCCGGTTCCCGCGGCTGCGAGCAGCAGCTTCTCACCGGTCGAGAGATTGAACGCCGGTTCGTCGCCGACCGCGATGCGAAAGGCAATGAGGCAGGCAATCATCACGACGGTGTTGCCGATGGGCGCGGCCGCGGTCACTGCGAAGCGCCGGCGGGCATACAACAACGCGGTCGCGACCGCGCCGAACGCATACAGCAGCACCTGTGGGATGAAAAAGAACAGCAGGAAGGTCGCGAGATCGCGCTGTTGGGCGGCGATCACCGCGTTGGGCGCGCCGGCCGAGAGCAGCCGCGCGAGCAGCGGCGCGGCGAGCATGCCGGCGAGCACGACCGGGCCAAGGACACCGAGGGCGAGACCGAGCAGTCCACTCGCGAGACGATCGGCTTCGGCGTCATCGCCCGCTTCGAGCAGAGTGACGAACGTCGGTACGAGCACGGCCGACAGCGCACCCGCCGCGAGCAGTTCGAACAGCACGTTCGAGAATGAGTTCGAGGCCTGGAACGTGTTTCCGAGATAGGTCGTACCGAGCACGGCCGCGACAACGAGCACGCGTACGAACCCGAACGCGCGCGAGAGAGCCGACGCGCTCGCCATCCCCAGCGCCGCCCGCGCAACGGACCGCCGGGTCATGACGCGTGCGGTGGCAGCGGCCCGTCGGAGGCACCCTGGCCGTAGCCGTAGTGTCCGACGGTGCCGCCCGCGAGCTGCTCGAGCGCGATCACCACGCTGACCTGCCCTTGGGCGAGCTCCAGGTCGTCGACGGTCGACACATCCTGCTGGAGCGCGCTGTCGCCACGGATCGGTGCAACCGACGCGCCGCGTTGCGGCATCGGCGACGCGCCGTCGTGACTGTCGTATACCTCGCCGACGGCGGTCGGTGCGTTGGCCGCGATCAACGCGGACACGAACGGCACAATGGTGTCGGTACCGCTGAGGTCACTGTTGGTGCCCGTGACGACCAGCACACGTGCCGCGCGCCGCGGGAACTTTGCCAGCTCCGATCGGTCGCCGTCGGTGAACTCCAAGAACCCGGCTTGGCGCAGGGGCTCAAGAACGTCGGGCGCTCGGCGGCGCCCGGTCGTCTGCGGCTGGGCAAGGCGACGCGCGAGCAACTGCAATGCGTCGGCACGCGCGGTGGCATTGTTCCCCGACACGTTCACGGCATCCTGCAACTTCGCGAGATCATCCGGATTGTCGAGTCGCCATTTGTCGGTGAGCCACAACACGCCGGGCACATCGGCACCCGCAGACTGCAGCATCGTCAGCGTCGCCTTCGTGATGCTGGCGTCGACACCCCGTTCGGCCACAACCGCGACCGGCACGTCGATCAATCGTTGGTCGACGGCGTACGCCGCGGACTTCTTGACGAAGTCGTCGAGCTTCGACAGGTTGTCGTCCCGCACCTTCAGGTCGGCCTTCGCCTGCTTCGAGTCTTGCTTGACGTTGTTGATCTCTCGCTCGAGGTTGTCAACGATGGCGCGGTCGACGACGCTCGAACCGACGAGAATGCCGAGGCCGAGAGCGAGGAACACCGCGATGAGCGAGACGAGGTGGAAGCGGAAGTTGATCATCGTCCGGACGGGAGCCTAGAGGCGAGCGGCCGCGAGTCGGCGGCGCCCGTCAGAGCCAGCCGGTGACGTTGTCCCACGCACGGTCCCACATCAGGCGGAAGCCGTCGAGGAACACTTGCAGCGAGTGGGACGCAGAAACCATCGCGACCATGGCAGCGACTGCGGAGCCGACGAGCAGCAACATGTCACGGTGCCGGATGCGTCCGCGATACAGATTGCTCACACCCTTCGCGTCGACGAGGACAGGGCCGAGCCGCAATCTCGTCAGAAACGTCGACGCCATGCCACGACGTCCCTTGTCGAGGAATTCCACCATCGTTGCGTGCGTGCCCACCGCAACGATGAGTTCGGCGCCAGCCTCGTACGCGAGCAGCATCGCGGCATCTTCGCTCGTGCCCTCGGCGATGAATGGTTGGAACTGCACGTCGGCGGCGACGAGATGCTCGCGTCCAGGGTCCCGGCCGTCGGGGTGCACGTGGTGGACGAGATCGGCGCCGCAGTGCATCGCGACCGGTGACAGCGAGTCGAAGTCGCCGATGATGATGTCGGGTGTCCGGCCGCCGTCGATCAACGCGTCGGCGCCGCCATCGACCGCGATGAGAACCGGCCGATACTCGCGGATGTACCCGCGGAGTGCCTTCAGGTCGTGCTTGTAATCGAGGCCGCGCACGACCACGAGCGCGTGTCTCCCACGAATCTTGGTCCGCAACGGCGGGAGGTCCATCGGCTCGAACGTCTGCTCCGCTTCACGGTCGATGTACTCGAGCGTGTTGCGCGCGAATGCGCGCAACTCCGTGCCGACGTTCAGCTTCGCTTCGTCGATGCGACGCCCGACCTCGTCGGCAGTGAGCAGCTCCCCGGCCGCGATCTTCTCGCCGCGCTGCCACAGTGCTTCATCACGGATCTCGACGGTTTCTCCGTCGCGCACGAGCTCCATCACCTCGCTCCCGACCGCGTCGAGGAGCGGGATCTTCGCAGCGACGAGACGCTGCGGTCCGCCATTCGGGTAGCGCCCGGAAATCGAATCACTCGCGTTCACAACCGCCGCGACGCCCGCGGCAATCAAGCTCTCGGCAGCGACCCGGTCAATGTCGCGGTGATCGATGATCGCGATCTCGCCCCGGCGAATCCGTCGCGCGAGGTCTTTCGTCCGCCAGCCGACCCGCGCGATACCGCGCACTTGAGGAGTCGATTGGCGTTGTGACCTCCGCCGCCGCTTCGACCCGATCACCGCACGCCTGCCTTGGAGTGCAGCAGCAGCTCGCGCGCGTGCCTGCGCGCGTGGGCGGACTGCTCCACACCGGCGAGCATGCGAGAGATCTCGTTGACCCGCGCATCGCCGAGCAACAGGTCCGCCCGCGCAACCGTCCGGCCCTTTGTCTCTTGCTTGGTCACGCTGAGATGAGTGTCCGCGAAGGCAGCCACCTGCGCGAGATGCGTGACACACAGCACTTGGTGGTGACCTCCCAGTTGCGCGAGCGCTCGGCCCACCGCAGTGCCCGCCTCACCGCCGATCCCGGCATCCACTTCGTCGAACACAAGTGTCGGGGGTGCTTCCGAGAGCACCACGCGTAGCGCGAGCATCGCGCGGGACAGCTCGCCACCGGACGCGGCACGCGCCAGTGGACGCGGCGATTCACCGGGGTTGGGGGCAAGGAAGAATGTGACATCGTCCGCGCCGTCGTCGGTGCAGTCCACCGCGGCAAGCGTGACAGTGAACGCCGCGGCCGGCATGGCAAGCGTGCGGAGGCGCGCGGTCACGGCGTCGCTCAGCGGGACCGCGGCGGCACGCCGGGCTTTCGTCAGCGCCGTCGCGGCCCGCGTCGCCTGCGATGCTGCGGTGCGGCGCTCCTCCTCGAGCGCGGCGGCTCGCTCGTCGTGCTGTTCGAGCTCGTCAAGCCGTGTGCGCGCCTCCGCCGCGAAGCGTGCGACGTCAGCGATGCTCGGGCCGTACTTGCGTGTGACCTCACGCAGCAACGCGCGGCGCGCCTGCACCTCAGCCAGACGCTCGGGATCGGCAACAATGCGCTCGGCGGTCATGCGCACGTCGTGCGCGGCCTCGGCGATCTCGGACTGGAGACCGTGCAGACGGTCGGTCAGTTCGGCGAACGGCGACCGCCCGGCGAGTGCTGCGACCGCGACACCGAGCGCGTCCTCAGCCGATCCCTCGAGCGCACCGTACGCAGCCGCGAGCGCGTCGCGATGCGCCTCGGCCCCCGCAAGCAACAGTTCCTCGCCGGCGAGCCGTTCGTCCTCATCAGTGCCCGAGAGCGCGGCGGCGTCGATCTCACCGAGCTGGTAACGCACGAGGTCGACCTCCCGCGCTCGCGACCGATCATCGCCGCCCAGACGAGCGAGCTCGTCATCGATCTCCCGCATCCACGCGTGCGGCGCGCAATTTGGTGAGCGCGTTGCGTGCCGCGTCACCGGCGAACCGGTCGAGCAGTGCGCGTTGCTCGACTGGCGCGAGCAACGACTGGTGTGCGTGTTGACCGTGCAGGTCGACGAGGCGACGCCCGATCTCGGCGAGTTCGGACGCCGTGACGAGCCGGCCGTTCAGATATCCGCGTGAGCGGCCGTCGACCGGAATCACGCGCGCAAGCACGAACTCTTCGTCCCCGAGGACGAATCGCCCTTCGACACGGGCAACGTCTTCGCCGTCCCGCACGATCTGCGGATCGGCGCGGCCGCCGCACAGCAGCTCGAGCGCATCGATGAGGAGCGTCTTTCCGGCGCCGGTCTCGCCGGTGATCGCGCTGAGCCCACCGGTGAGCGTGACCTGGAGCTCGGCAATGATCCCGAGGTTTTCGACGCGTAGCTCGGTCAGCATCGGACGGCTACCGGTCCGGCAGCGCGAACTTCGTCTTCAAGATCTGGTGGAAGTCGCGCGGGTGGATCGTGGCGAGACGCAATGGCGCGGGCGCGGCGCGGCACCGCACGCGATCGCCGGCCGCCAGTGCTCCCAACTCGCGCCCGTCGATCGTCAGCTCGGCGGACCGGCCGTCACACACGAGGAACTCGAGCTCTTCGTGTTCCTCGAGCACGAGCGAACGGTCGAACAGCATGTGCGGCGAGATCGGTGTGAGCACGGTGCAGCGCAACGCCGGCGACACGATCGGACCGCGCGCCGAGAACGAATACGCCGTGGTACCCGTCGGCGTCGCGATGATGAGGCCGTCGGCCGCGTACGACGTGAACGCGCTCCCGTTGATCGATACGTCGAGCCGGATCATGTGACCGCTGCGCTGCTTCTCGAGCACTGCTTCGTTGAGCGCGTAGCGCTTTTCCGCCGCACCGGTGCTCGACTCGACGTCGACCTCCAACACCATGCGCTCGGACACCTGGAACTGTTTCGCGACGAGGCGCGGCAGCGCAGCTTCGTACTCGTCGGGCTCGATCTCGCTCAGGTATGCGAGCTGCCCGACGTTCACACCGATAATCGGCACCGGCTCGGGATACACCAGCTGCACCGTGTACAGCATCGTGCCGTCTCCCCCGAACGAGATCACGAGATCAAGTCCGCTCGCGAACTTGTCGGGCTCGACAGCGTATGCATCGAGACCCGCTGGTCCTGCGTCCGAAGCGGGAACGCGCACCTCGACGCCGTGCGCGACCAACCACTCGGCTGACCACTGCGCGAGCGCATGGGCGCGTGGCCGCTCGCGATGCGGCACCATTCCCACGGCCCGCACCGCGACGTCGGTCATGCCGCGACCTCGTGGGCGCGTTGCACCGCGTCGAGCAGCGCCGTCGCGGTCACTGTGGCCGCGGCGCGCAGCGCATGCGCGAGGAACTCGACGTTGCCGTCGGCCCCTCGCAACGGCGACGGGATCACCGCGCCCACACCGAGGCCGGCATCGTCGAGCGCCGCGACAACCTCGCGCAGCACGGCCGCGTGCACTTCGGGGTCGCGGACGATGCCGCCGCGGCCCAGACGCGCGCGTCCCGCCTCATACTGAGGCTTCACGAGCAATACGAAATCGGTGCGCGCCGCAGTCACCGCGAGAAGGTTGGGCGCGACGGTTCGCAGCGAGATAAATGACACGTCGGTGACACAGACGTCGGGCAACGGCGCGAGCGAGCCCGCTTCGAGATCGCGGACGTTCGTACGCTCCATGACCGTGACCCGCGGGTCCTCGCGCAATGACCATGCGAGCTGACCGCGCCCGACGTCGATCGCGTACACATGCTCGGCGCCGCGTTGCAGCAGACAATCGGTGAAGCCACCCGTCGAGGCACCAACATCGACGGCGGTTCGACCGCTGACGTCGAGCGCGAACGCATCGAGCGCGGCGGCGAGCTTGTGGCCGCCGCGTGACACGAACTCGCGGTCAGCGGGGAGGACGACGACCGGCTCGGCGGCCGCGACCTGTCGCGTCGCAGTGTTGGCCGGCGCGCCGCCGACCAGCACGCGGCCCGCGTCGATTGCTTCGATCGCGCGTGCCCGGCTCGGAAGCAGACCGCGCCGCACGAGCTCGACGTCGAGCCGCCGCCGCGCAGCCAACTGTTCTCAGCCCGCCTTGCGGGCGACTTTCGCCGCGGCCTTCTTCGCCGGCTTCTTGTCGTCTTGCTTGCCAGACTTCTTCTTGGGCGGCGCCTTCTTGGACTCGCGCGTCGCCTTGGTCAGCCGCCGTTCGAGCGCCGCGAGGTCGGCTTTCGTGGCGAGACCGAGCGCGCCCAGCTGACGCTGCACTTCGTGTTGCACGAGCTTGCGCAGGGCTTCGGTGCGGCGCCGGCTCTGTTCGAGCAGCTCGTCGACTGTGCCCGCCATCTGGTCGCGGGCCAAGTGACCTTGGGCGACGAGGTCGGCGGCGAGGGCACGCGCCTGGGAGCGGCGCATCTCGGTGAACTGGGTCCCGGCTTCGAGCAGCCGCTTCCAGTCAAGAGCCTGGGGCATCGTGGCGATCTCCTGTGCGAGGCGGGCGCGCGCCGCTGAGTAGGCGTCCAGGGCATTCGCGCCCGTGCAGCCTAGAGGTGCGAGGGGGTATTCCGCGATCCAGCCGGGATCTGAGGTCGGCACCCGGGCGAGGGGCTGGCTAGGGCCCGTACACGGCGATGTATGCGTCCCGGCCGCCGGCGCTCGTGATCGGGCCGCCCCCGAAGTCGACGGTGCCGGCGAAGGCACCGGTGACGAACGTGCGGTCCTGGTTGTCGACCGCAACCGCGATGCCGTAGTCGGCATCGGCGCTTCCGAAGGTCTTCGACCACTGGAGCGCGCCGGACTGCGCCGCGTACTTGCCGACGATCACGTCGTATGAACCCGCGCTGGTTCGCGCGCCCGCACCAAAGTCGGCTGTGTCCTGGAAATATCCGGTCACCACGACGTTGCCGTGTCCATCGAGCGCGACGCCCGAGGCGCTGTCCATGTTCGGGCCGCCGAGATTCCTCGCCCACTGGTACGCGCCGGTCGAGGAGTACTTCGCGAGGAAGAGGTCCGAGGGCGAGTTGCCGTGGGCGGTGATGGGCCCGCCACCGAAGTCAGCCGTGAGCCGAAAGCTCCCCGTGACCACGACATTCCCGCTGCCGTCGATTGCGACGTCATTCGCATCGTCACCGAACTCGTCGCCGAAGGTCCGGGACCAGATGTGTGTACCGTCGGCCCGAAGCTTGACCGCGAAGCCGTCGCTGCTTCCATCATTGCTTCGCACGGGACCGGCGCCGAAGTCGACCAGGCCCATGAACGTTCCGACGAGCGCGATGCCGCCGTCCTTGTCGACAGCAACCCCATTTGCGCCATCGATCGCGGAACCACCGAACCGCTTCGACATCACGTACGCACCGTTCGTCGTGTAGGAAGCGACGAAGATGTCGGAGCTCGAACGATCCGACACCAACACGCCACCGCCGAAGTCAACGTTGTTCGCGAACATTCCGGCAATGACGACGTTGCCGTTGCGAGGGTCGATCGCGATGGCGTTCGCGTAGTCGTCGTAGGAGACGCCGAAGGTCTTCGCCCACAGGAGCGCGCCGGTCGCGCCGTTGTACTTGGCGAGGAACGCGTCTCGACTGTTCGATGCGGTGGTCACCGGCCCGCCGCCGAAGTTGACGGTTCCGGCAACCTCACCGGCGACGAACACGTCACCGTTCCCGTCGAAAGCGATTGCTTGGCCTCGATCCTCCTTCGTGCCGCCGAAGCTCCGGGACCATTGATGGGCGCCCGCGGCCGTGTACTTCGCCACGACCGCGTCGCTACTGCCGGCGCTGACGAACGAGGCGCCGCCGAAGTTTGCGGTTCCGGTGAACTCGCCGGTCAACGCGACCGAACCATCGCCGCGATTCGTCGCGATCCCGTAGCCGGCGTCGCCCTGAGATCCGCTCCCGCCGAACCGCTGCGCACGCACGAACGCTCCCGCGGGCGTCGGGTTCGGGCACGCGGGCGTCGTCGCGCTCGCTGGCGTGCTGGCGGAAGACGCGTTGTTCGCGGCGTCGAACGCGATGACCGTGTAACTGACGGTCGACGACGCCGTGGCCGTGTGCGTGTAGCTGGTCGGTGACGGCCCCACGGTTGCAACCACTGCGTTATTGCGTAGCAACCGGTAGCCGGTCACCCCGACGTTGTCGGTCGACGCCGTCCAGGTGATCTTCACGCTCGTGCAGGACTGCACCGATGCGGCGACGTTCGCGGGCGTGCTCGGCGCCTTCGTGTCGGCGGGCGCGCCGCCGGTTGTTCGCCCTGTCAACACGGGGGAATACGGCGAGAACGCGCCTTGGCGGCCGCGTGCGCGCACCCGGTACCAGTAGGTCGTGCCGGGCGTGAGACCGGTGTTCTCGAAGGTCGTCGCATTCCGCGTCGGGCTGCCGACCACGGCGAACGGTCCCGACGAGCCGGCGGTGCTGCGCTCCACCGAGTAGCCCGACTCGCGCGTGTTCGAATCACCCCACCGCACGACGATCACGGTGTTCGAACCTGGTTTGGCTGTCGCGCTGCAGACGGCTGTCGAGCAGTTCGGCGCGGACAGCGCGCCGGCCGCGCTCGCAGTGAGGGCGGGAACCGCGCCGAGCGCACAAACCACCAAGATGACAACGACCTTGCGGATCACGCCTTTTGTATGTCCGAAGGTGAAAGCTTGAACCGTGTCAAGAATTGCCAGAATCGGGTAGGGCTCGGCCGTGCTCCCCCTTCGGGACGAGAACCCCACTTCCCGCACCGCCATCGTGACGATCGCGCTGATCGTCCTGAACGTCGCGATCTACTTCGGAATCCAGCTCCCCAAAGGCTCCGGGACCACCAGCGAATTCCTCTTCACGTACAAGTACGCGGCGGTCCGTGCGAAGTCCGCACCGGCCACCCGGTGGTCGCAGTGCCCGCCCAGTTGCCGATTGCGTCTGACGCGTCCGCGGTCGCCGTCGGCGGCATCGACCGGCCCGTGCCGCTCGAAGCGCACAAGAACGTGTGGCTGGCGATCGTGTTCTCGATGTTCCTG
Source organism: uncultured Actinomycetes bacterium (assembly GCA_963837155.1). Taxonomy (GTDB): domain Bacteria; phylum Actinomycetota; class Acidimicrobiia; order IMCC26256; family PALSA-610; genus DASQHW01. The sequence continues at coordinate 2,514,869 of CAWIMB010000002.1, forward strand.
CACGGCTCGGTGCTGCACGTGCTGGGCAACATGTTGTTCTTATGGATCTTCGGCAACAACGTCGAGGATCAGCTCGGGCCGTTCTTCTATCTCGCCTTCTATCTCGTGGGTGGCTTCGTCGCCGCCCTCGTACACATTGCCGGGAACCTGGACTCCGCGGTGCCGATCGTCGGCGCGTCGGGCGCGATCGCGGCCGTACTGGGCGCCTATTTCGTGTGGTTCCCGACGGCGCGGGTCCTCACGGTGTTCTTACCGATCTTCTTCATTATCTTCCGCCTGCCTGCGGTGTTCGTGCTCGGGTTCTGGTTCCTCACGCAGTTCCTCACCCAGAGCTCGAGCGGCATCGCGACACTTGCGCACATCGGTGGCTTCGTGTTCGGTGCGCTCGTCGCGTTGGTGCTGAAGGCCATCGGGTTCCCGCGCCAACGCGCGCCCGTTCCGCTGCCGCGAGCGGGCTTCCGCTACTGACGGACGGCGAACGCGTCGACCAACATCGGCGCAAGCGCGCCGAGGTCGGGAGCGACGAACGGCGGCGGAGGATTGGGCACCCCTTCCTCGCCAGGGCTTCCGGCCACGCCGGACAGCACGAGCGCGAACGGCCAGCCGAGCGCGTCGGCCAAAGCCCCGTCGGTCGAGGGGCGATCGCCCACCATCACGCCATGATCGCCGAACCGCTCGCGCACGAGCGCGACCATCGGCGGCTCGGGCTTGCCGGCCACCTCGGGCCTTCTACCGCCTGCGGTCGAGACCGCCGCGGCGATCGCGCCTGCGCCCGGGAGGAACCCATGGGCGCCGGGGTACGTCGGGTCGAGGTTGGTTGCGACATAGCGCACGCCGCTGCGCACGACGTCGGCGGCGCGGCGCAACCGCTCGAAATCGAACGTGCGGTGCCAGCCGACGACGATCGCGTCGGCCGGACCTTCCTCGACAATGACGAAGCCGGACGCTTGCAGTGCCTCGATCACTCCGGCGCCTGCGCACGCGAGCACGCGTGCGCCCTCGGGCATGTCGCGGGCCAGCATGGCGGCGGCCGACTGCGCGCTGCTGGCAACATCCTCCGGGCCGGCGGCGATGCCGAGCGCGACGAGGCGGCCGACGTAGTCAGCGACCCGTCCTCCCGAGTTGTTCGTCAAGAACACGACGCGGAGGCCCGCGTCACGCAACGTTGCGACCCGCCCGCGGCGCCGGGAATCGGGTCCTCGCCCCGCCAGATCACGCCGTCGAGGTCACAACAAACGACGAAATCTGACGTCACGCCGTATCGGGCTCGGCCTTGGCGAGCGCCGCCTGGTAGTCGGCGTTGTCGGGCCGCATCACCGTCGCCTGGCGCAGGTGGCCACACGCGGCGGTGCGGTCGCCGGCGCGCAACCGGCACAGCCCGATGCCGAAGTGGGCGTAGTCGTTCACGGGCTCGAGGTCGAGCGCAGCGAGGAACTCCTCCTCGGCGGCGGAGAAGCGGCCAATCCGGTAGTACGGCGCGGGCAAGTGCCTCTCGGATCGAGCCTTTCTCGGGCTCGAGGGCGCGGGCCCGCTCGAGGGCGACCACCGCGGCGTGGGCATTGTCGTCGGCGAGCAGCCGCGTCCCCTCCTGGTACGCCACGTAAGCGTCACGGTCGTCCATGCGGATCCCTCCTTCACAGCCTGTTCTTGTCCCTGTGGTACAACCGCACCCGATTCCCACGCCCTTCGAGAGAGCACCCGGAGCGCCCTCAGTTGCCCCACTTCTCGCCCTTCGCCGGCGTGCGCTACGACCCACAGACGACGGGCGCGCCGCTCGACGCGCTCGCGGCTCCACCATACGACGTCGTCGACGACGACCACCGGGCGGCGCTCGAGGCGGCAGACGCGCACAACTCCGTCCGCTTGATCCTGCCCCGGGACCGCGACCGTGAGGGCGATCGCTACGAGCGGGCCGCGGCGACGTTCGCCGAGTGGTGCGCGGCCGGCGTGCTGATGCGTGATGCAACCCCGCGCTTCTACGCCTACCGCATGACGTTCACCGACGCGCACGGGAAGCACCGCCACACGCGCGGGGTCATCGGCGCGCTCGGCTTGCCGGAGCAGGCGGGCAACGACGTCCTACCGCACGAACGCACACTGCCGAAGGCGAAATCCGACCGCCTCTCGCTCTTGCGCGCCATGAGAGTGAACGTCGACCCGATCTGGGCGCTGAGTCTGGCGAGCGGCCTCACCGGGCTGACCGAAGCGGCGGCTCCCCTCGCAGAATGCCGGGACGCCGACGGTGTCGTGCACACGTTGGGAGCCATCGACGACCCGGCCGCGATCGCGGCCATCTCCGACCTCGTCGGATCGTCATCGCTGGTCCTGGCCGACGGCCACCATCGCTTCGAAACGGCGATCAACTACCGCAACGAGCTGCGCACATCCGGCGCGGCGGTGGGTGGAGCCGATGCGATCATGACCTTCGTCGTCGAGCTCGTCGATGACGAGCTCTGGATCGAGCCGATCCATCGTCTCGTCGACCTGCCGGCCGGCACCGACCTGCGGGCCCGCTTGCAGGACGCGTTCGATGTACGCGACATGGGCCCGATCTCGTCCGATGGCATCGAAGCGCTCGAGGCGGCGATGCATGCCCAGCACGGACTCGGTGTCGTCGACGATCGTGGGCTCGCGCTCGCCGTGCCGCACGCTGAGGTGCGGGCGACCGCGCTCGCGGGCGAGCATCCCGCAGTCGCGGACACCGACACCGCCGTCGTCGAAGCAGTCGTCGTACCGCGCCTCGCCGACGCGACCTGGCAGTACCGCCACGACGCGCAGGCTGTCGCCGCGCTCGTCGACAAGCGTGTCGTCAGCGCCGCGATCCTGTGCCGCCCGGTGTCGGTCGCGCAGCACACGCGCCGCGGCGATCGACCGCGTGCGCATGCCGCAGAAGACGACGTTCTTCTCGCCGAAACCGCGCACCGGCATGGTGTTTCGCACGCTCGACGAGCAACGAGTCACATAGATGACTCGTTTCTGCGTGTTCTGTGTGACTCGTTCTTAGTTGACGGTCCAGGTCGGTGACGAGCGAAGGAGCGCCGCCAAGTCGCCCGGGCCCGAACGCTCCGACGACTCCGCGAGCTGGCCTTGCATCGCCACGCCGTAGCTGGGGCGTTCGACCGCGCGGAAGACGCCGACGGGTGTGGGCGTGTCGGGATGGTCGGCAAGACGCGACAACGCGAACGCGAGCGAGGGATCAGGCCGGTGCTCGTCGTGCACGACCAGGCGGCTCTCGCCAACATCTTCGACGCGCACGATCTTGGCCTCGCCGAACTCGTTCATCGCCACGCCGAACTCGCGCTCTGAACCGAAGCGCACCGGCTCGCCGTGCTTGAGGTCGATGAGCATCTCCGGACGCGCGTCCTTGTTCAGGATCGTGTCGAACGCGCCGTCGTTGAACACGTTGCAGTTCTGGTACACCTCGACGAACGCCGCACCCGGGTGCTCGTGAGCACGCCGGAAGGTCTCGATCATGTGCTTGCGATCCATGTCGTGCGTGCGCGCAACGAAGCTCGCCTCGGCGCCCAAGGCAACCGAGATCGGATTGAACGGATGGTCGAGGGAGCCGAACGGCGTGGACTTGGTGACCTTGCCGACTTCGCTCGTCGGTGAGTACTGACCCTTGGTGAGCCCGTAGATCTGGTTGTTGAACAGCAGGATCTTGAGGTTCACGTTGCGCCGCAGTGCATGGATCAGGTGGTTGCCACCGATCGACAACATGTCGCCGTCGCCGCCGATCACCCACACGTGCAGGTCGGGGCGCGCGAGTGCGACACCGGTGGCGATCGCCGGCGCCCGCCCGTGAATGCCGTGGATGCCGTACGTGTTCATGTAGTACGGCAGACGGGCCGCGCAGCCGATGCCCGAGACGAACACGAGGTCTTCGGGCTTGATGCCGGTTTCCGGCAGGAAGAACTGGACCGCGGTGAGGATGCCGTAGTCGCCGCAGCCCGGGCACCAGCGAACCTCTTGGTCCGACTGGAAGTCCTTGCGCCGCGAGCTTCACCGGCGCGCCGTTGCCGTTTTCTTCGGTCATGCTCTTCCGCTCTCTGCGCTTCGCGCAGGGCCGCTCCGGCCCCGCTCACTGCTCGGCGGGATACCCCCGCCCCCCGACCCCGCCCACCGCCCCGAACGGTGCGCTGCGCGCACGACCTTCTGACGTTCGCTCATCGCTCCATCAGCCCCAAAATGCTGTCCTCGAGGTCCGCAGCGCGCAGCGGGATACCGGCGATACGCGTGTAGCTCTTCGTGTCGACCAGGTATTCGGCCCGCAACAGGTGCGCGAGCTGCCCCATGTTCAGCTCCGGCACGAACACCGTGCGGTAGCTGTGCAACACATCCCCGAGGTTGCGCGGGAACGGGTTCAGATGTCGCAGGTGCACGTGCGCGATCGGCTTGCCCGCGCCCGCACGCGCCGCACGGCCGCGGTCGCCGCGCCCCATGTGCCACCCCACGAGCACACCACGAGCTCGGCGCCGCCGGGATCGTCGACGGCGACCTCGGGGATGTCGTTCGCGATGCCGCGCGATCTTCTCGGCGCGCAGTCTCGTCATCCAGTCGTGGTTCTCGGGCTCGTAGCTGATGTTGCCGGTGCCGTCTTCCTTCTCGATACCGCCGATCCGGTGCATGAGGCCGGGCGTGCCGGGAATTGCCCACGGCCGCGCGAGCGTCTCGGGATCGCGCAGGTACGGCCAGTAGTCGTCGCCGTGATTTGGCTCGGTTGCGAACGGCACCGAGATGTCGGGGAGGGCGTCGACGTCGGGCAGCGCCCACGGCTCGGCGCCGTTGGCAAGGTAGCCGTCGGTGAGGATGATGACCGGCGTGCGGAACTTGATCGCAAGACGCGCGGCCTCGAACACGGTGTCGAAACAATCGGAGGGCGACTGCGCGGCCACGATCGGCAAGGGCGCCTCGCCGTGACGGCCGTACATCGCGAGCAACAAGTCGGCTTGCTCGGTCTTCGTCGGCAGGCCGGTCGACGGGCCGCCGCGCTGCACGTCGACGAGCAGCATCGGGAGCTCGAGGCTCACGGCGAGCCCGAGCGCTTCGGACTTCAGGTCGACGCCCGGACCGCTCGTGCCCGTGACCGCGAGGTTGCCGGCGAAGGCGGCACCGATCGCGATACCGGCCGCCGAGATCTCGTCCTCGGCCTGCAGCGTCTTGACGCCGAAGTTCTTCAGCTTCGAGAGCTCGTGCAGGATGTCGGACGCTGGCGTGATCGGATACGACGCGTAGAACAGCGGCAGCTTCGCCTTCTCGGCGGCTGCAACGAGGCCGTACGACAGGGCGAGGTTGCCCGTGATCTGGCGATATTCACCGGCGGGCAGCTTCGCAGGCTTGATCTCGTACGCGTGATCGAACAGCTCGGCCGTCTCGCCGAAGTTGTAGCCCGCGCGGAACGCGGCGAGGTTCGCCTCGAGCACCTCGGGACGGTTGCCGAAGCGCGTCTTGATCCAGTCGAACAGCGGCTCGGTCGGGCGCGTGTACATCCAACAGATCAGCCCGAGCGCGAAGAAGTTCTTCGAGCGCTCGGCGTCACGCGGCTTCACACCGAGCGGCTTGGTCGCTTCGACGGTGAGCGACGTCATCGGGATTTCGAACACACGGAACGCGCCGAGCGATTCGTCGCGCAGCGGGTTCTGCGCGTACCCGGCCTTGTCGAGGTTGCGCGTGTCGAAGGTGTCGACGTTGATGAGCAACGTCGAGCCGGCGTGCACATCGGTGATGTTCGCCTTCAACGCGGCGGGGTTCATCGCCACGAGCACGTTCGGCGCGTCGCCGGGCGTCACGATGTCGTGGTCGGAGATGTGCACCTGGAACGACGAGACGCCGGCGATCGTGCCGGCCGGCGCCCGGATCTCGGCGGGGAAGTTGGGCAGCGTGGCGAGGTCGTTGCCGAAGACGGCGGAGAGCTCGGTGAACCGGTCCCCCACCAGCTGCATGCCATCGCCCGAGTCACCCGCGAACCTAATGACGACCCGATCGAGCGTCTCGGCTCCTCGGGTCGAGGTCGCCTCTACGGTCACCGTTGACCACCATCTTTCATTCGCTTGCTGAGCACCTGTTCGAAGGGGCCGCCATCGCATCTTCGAGACGACGTCCCACGCGTTTCAATCGGCCGCGCGCGGGTCCACTGTACCGTCGCGGTCAGGGCCTCCCGGTGTTGGGCGCTTGCACGCGGGTTGTCGTTTCTTTACGTATCGATTGCCTCGAGCAGCTCCTCGACCCGCCGGCGTGCGGTCCGCAGCCGGCGCCGGTCGCGGGCCGGGGCGACCATTTCGGCCTCGATCTCCACCCGAGACGCGGTCGTGCCCGTCGCCCGGAAGAATCTCCGCCGCACGTGGCCGACGACCACAACCTCGTCACCGGCGTCGAGCTGCTCGACCCAGGCCGGCGGATCGAGCACCGAGACGGGCACCGACATGGCCCGGCCGTCGACCCTCGTGGTGACCTGCAACTGCGCCAGGACTTGTTCCGAAGGCAGCACGCGAACGTCGGCCGGGCTCGAGCACGTGCCACGCAGGAACGCGACGTTCAACGATTCCATTTGGATCTCTTCCATCTCGCCTTCTCCTCGGTTGTTCGGCGCAGACGCGCGCCGAAATTCATGTGACCGGGGAAGCGCGAGGGAAGTCGGGCGGGAACCTAGCGAGGGGGTGCGCCACTTACCGCAGGGCGGCGAGGCGTTCGGCGACGTCGGCGAAGGAGGCGTCGCGCTTACGAATGCGCAGGAAGAGCTCGCGTGCCTTGGGGATCTCGCCGGCGCGCTCGTAGAGGTCGGCGAGCGCGTACCAGAGGCGCAGGTGGTGCTCTTGGACCCGGCGTGTGTCGGCACCGCGCCGATCGAGCAACGCGATCGCGTCGCGTACCTTGCCGCGGTCGGCGCGGCTGCCGGCCAGCACGATGCGCCCCTCGGTGACGAGCGCACTGGACGGCGACGCGGCGGCGAGGTCTTCCCACAACTCGTCGACGCGCCGGTATTTCCCCATTGCGCGCATCGAGTCCATGAGCACCGGATGCTGTTCGACCGAATCGGTGAGCTCAACGAAGGCGTCGAGCTCCTTGGCGGCGGCCGCGTAATTGCCGAGCCGGTAGTGGGCGAGGCCGAGGAGCTCGCGAACCGCACTCGCCTCCGGATAGAGGTCGCGCAGGGGCCGTAAGAGCCGGAGCGCATCGCGTTCCCGACCGGCCGAGAAGGCCTCGGCGGCGCGAGCGAGCTGGTCCTGGGCGCCCCGAGCCTTGCGACCCGCGAGCCGCGCCAGCTCTTCGCTCGCTTCGGTCGACTTGACGCGCCGGCGGCGGGGCGGCCCGCCGGCACGCGCCTTCGGGGTTCGCTGCTTTCGTGCGGGTTTCTCGGTGCGGGAATGCTCGACCTTGCGCAGCGATGCGCGCTTGGCGGGCGGTGCCGGCGCGGGCGTGCGGTCTCCGCCCTTGGGCCGGAACTTGGGGCTCGGGTAGTCGATGCCACTTCTCGTCGGGTTGCGGTCGTCGCTGCTCTTCGATGTCCGCTTGCGCTTGTCGCCTTTGCGCGACGGACGCCCGCGCTCCTCACCGAGGCGCGCCGTGCGCTTTATGGGTGCGGCTCGCGAGGTCCGCTTTCCGCCGTCGTCGCCGCCGCGTGCCGTGCGTTTGCCGGCATCGGCGCCCCGGGTTGAGCGCTTCTCCTCGCCGACGCGGCGCGCGCGCTTGCGGTCGTCGCCGCCTCTCGACGTGCGCTGGCGCGGCTTCCCGCTGCCGCGGTGTGGATTCCGGTCATTCGGCAAGGCGGTCGCTCACTTTCGGGGAATCACGCAGCGTAGGTGACAACGTGCACGTCGGGCGGGCCGCAACGCAAAGAGGGCGCCCACTCATGTGGACGCCCTCATTTGGCGAAAGACACTCGGCGACGACCTACTCTCCCGGGAGGCCTACCTCCAAGTACCATCGGCGCGGGCGGGCTTAACTGCCGTGTTCGGAATGGGAACGGGTGTGACCCCGCCGCCATGGTCACCGAGTGAACTGTCAGTTCTCAGCGCGGACGCGAGAACTCCATAGCGAGCACGAGACATCTCTCAAAAAGAGAGTGTGCGATCAAGCCCTCGGCCGATTAGTACCGGTCGGCTGAACACGTTGCCGTGCTTACACCTCCGGCCTATCAACCTGGTCGTCTACCAGGGGCCTTACCCGCTTGATGCGGTGGGAGATCTCATCTCGGAGCGAGTTTCGCGCTTAGATGCTTTCAGCGCTTATCTCTTCCGCAGGTCGCAAACCAGCCATGCTCCTGGCGGAACAACTGGCACACGAGAGCTGCGTCCGTCCCGGTCCTCTCGTACTAGGGACAGCTCTCCTCAAATCTCCTACGCCCACGGAGGATAGGGACCGAACTGTCTCGCGACGTTCTAAACCCAGCTCGCGTACCGCTTTAATGGGCGAACAGCCCAACCCTTGGGACCTGCTTCAGCCCCAGGATGCGACGAGCCGACATCGAGGTGCCAAACCTTGCCGTCGATGTGGACTCTTGGGCAAGATAAGCCTGTTATCCCCGGGGTACCTTTTATCCGTTGATCGACTACGCTTCCACATGCCATAGCCGGGTCACTAAGCCCTGCTTTCGCACCTGCTCGACTTGTTGGTCTCGCAGTCAAGCTCCCTTGTGTCTTTGCACTCGACGCCTGATGGCCAACCAGGCTGAGGGAACCTTTGGGCGCCTCCGTTACTCTTTGGGAGGCGACCGCCCCAGTCAAACTGCCCACCTGTCACTGTCCCCGACCCGGATCACGGGCCCGGGTTAGAGCCCCAATATACGCAGGGTGGTATTTCAACGTTGACTCCACCGAAGCTGACGCCCCGGCTTCCAAGTCTCCCACCTATCCTACACAACGCATATCGAAACCCAATACCAAGTTGCAGTAAAGGTCCACGGGGTCTTTCCGTCCTTCCGCGGGAAACGAGCATCTTTACTCGTCGTGCAATTTCGCCGGGTCTCTGGTTGAGACAGTAGCCAAGTCGTTACGCCATTCGTGCAGGTCGGAACTTCGTCTTTTTCCCCTATTACTAGGGGGACAGACTATGCCTTCATCTCGATTCACCATCGAGAGCCCGCGTATTGCCTCGTCCATAGATTTGCCACGTTGTTAGGAGTTCGTGACAGCGTCCGAGGCCTCACCCCCAAGGGATCAGTCGTTACGGGGTCATACCGCAGCTGCGGCAGAGGACTTCCCACGGCATTACCCGCCGGCCACCTGCTGGCCGGGGAGGGCTTCGCCGTTATGAGCGGGTGTGCACACGGGGTCGCCCCCGTGCAGGGCAGTTTTATCTACCCGACAAGGAATTTCGCTTTTCGGCTGTTACAACCACTATGTCCGAGTGAATCGGATCAAGCGGCGGACTGGTCGTTTCCGCCAGTCTCCCTACGTCGCCGCAGGGTACGGACCATCTCATCTTCTCCCCGCGAGGCCGGGAAGAGGGTCGGCGTATGGTCTCTGAGGATTCTCAGCACCTCGGATTGCTTCCGAAAGTTCATCGTCTGTGCGATCTCCGCGATCTCGATCAGACCTTGCACCGAAAGGTGCGCACGGAGTTCCTTCAAACGAACTACTTCGGCGAACTTGACGAAATTCTCTCGCTTCGTCGTTCGCAGGGGATTCGCCTCGAAGAACGGGACTATGACATCGCGCAGGTCTGCATGTTTGAAGACCTGGTACGAACACAGATCCTCACGATGATTGTCGTTTCGCCGGTTGACGTAGACCTTGCCACAACCGAAGAACGCAACAATCTGATCGAGGACGCCTCGGCTCGACTCGCCTTGGACTACGGCGAAGATGGGTTGCACCTGCCATCCAAGCCGCATCGAGCGTTGCCGAAAGATGGGACAGCTGAAACAGCCTTCCCCATCCACGAATCCCACCAGCCAATCGTTGGTGAGGAGTCTTTCCTGCTGATTGTCCGCACCGGATGGATTTTCACTGCTCATAAATGCACCCTATTAAGAGGGTGAGACATCTACGAACGAGTACCACCGGATACTCGGAGTTTCCAGCAAATAGCCGACTGCTCATCTCATGGTCACCCATGAGCGGGGCAGCAGCCCCCTGCCTGCTGGGGGCTATTCCTACCTTAGGCGTTGTTGTTACTCCGCAATCGATGTGACTGCGTGGCCAGGTCATTTCTGCCTGACTCCCCATGTCGCCATGAGGTTCGGACTGTATCTTCACGCTGATCGTCGACTACTCGATCAGGTGCTCAGCGTGCAGTCTCTGAGGATCCCTTACGGTTTCCTGCTGATTGTCCGCACCGGATGGATTTTCACTGCTCGACGAATGTCGAACGAGTACCACCGGATACTCGGGGTTTCCAGCATACAGCTGAGTTTTGTAACGGCCCTAAAGGTTGACCGTTATAGTTACGGCCGCCGTTTACCGGGGCTTAGGTTCAGAGCTTCGCCCCCGAAGGGACTAACCCATCCCCGTAACCTTCCGGCACCGGGCAGGCGTCAGTGCGTATACATCGTCTTACGACTTCGCACGCACCTGTGTTTTTAGTAAACAGTCGCTTGGCCCTGGTCTCTGCGGCCTCCTCGAGCTCCGGGCGCGAAGCCCTTCACCCTACCGAGGCCCCCCTTCTTCCGAAGTTACGGGGGCAATTTGCCGAGTTCCTTAACCAGAGTTCTCCCGATCGCCTTAGTATTCTCTACTTGCCCACCTGCGTCGGTTTGGGGTACGGGCACCATGTCAACTCGCTAGAGGTTTTTCTCGGCAGCGTGGGATCACTCACTTCCCCTGAAACGGGTCGGCATCGCGTCTCGGAGTTACGGGCGACGGATTTGCCTATCGCCCCTCCTACACGCTTACCCCGGCGCAACCAACGGCCGGGTTGAGCTACCCTCCTGCGTCACCCCATTGCTTTCCGTCCGGGACTGGGTCGGTTCGCCCGAAGGCAGCCCCTTAGCAAATCCCATTGGAATGAACGCGGACATGGTGGTACCGGAATATCAACCGGTTGTGCATCGACTACGCCTCTCGGCCTCGCCTTAGCTCCCGACTAACCCTGGGCGGATGAGCCTTCCCCAGGAACCCTTGGGCATTCGGCGGAGGGGTTCCTCCCCCCTCTTTCGCTACTCATGCCGGCATTCGCACTCGACCACGCTCCACGACGGCTCACGCCGCCGCTTCGCTGCTGAGATCGACGCTCCCCTACCCATCATGTGTAAACACACAATGACGCAGCTTCGGCTCTGTACTTGAGCCCCGTTACATTGTCGGCGCAAGATCACTCGACCAGTGAGCTATTACGCACTCTTTCAAGGGTGGCTGCTTCTAAGCCAACCTCCTGGCTGTCTGGGCAATCTCACATCCTTTGCCACTGAGTACAGAATTTGGGGCCTTAGCTGGCGTTCTGGGCTGTTTCCCTCTCGACCATGAAGCTTATCCCCCATGGTCTCACTGCCGCGTTCTGGAGTATCGGCATTCGGAGTTTGGCTGACTTCAGTAACCTTGTAGGGCCCCTAGGCCATCCAGTGCTCTACCTCCGATACTGAACACGCGACGCTGCACCTAAATGCATTTCGGGGAGAACCAGCTATCACCGAGTTTGCTTGGCCTTTCACCCCTATCCACAGGTCATCCCCCAAGTTTTCAACCTTGGTGGGTTCGGCCCTCCACGAAGTCTTACCTTCGCTTCAGCCTGCCCATGGATAGATCACTCGGCTTCGGGTCTACAGCATGCGACTATACGCCCTATTCAGACTCGCTTTCGCTCCGGCTCCCCCTCTCGGGTTAACCTCGCCACATACCATAACTCGCCGGCTCATTCTTCAAAAGGCACGCCATCACGGCCATAGGCCGAAGCCTATGACGACGCTCTGACTGCTTGTAAGCCAACGGTTTCAGGTTCTATTTCACTCCCCTCCCGGGGTTCTTTTCACCCTTCCCTCACGGTACTCGTGCGCTATCGGTCGCCAGTGTGTACTTAGCCTTACGAGGTGGTCCTCGCAGATTCACGCCGGCTTTCCCGGATCCGGCGCTACTCGGGAACACCGCCAAGAGACTGATTGATTTCGCGTACAGGGCTATTACCTTCTGTGGCGCAGCTTTCCAGGCTGCTTCTGCTAGCAATCAGTTTTGTAACTCTTTGGAAGGTCTGTCGCCCTTCCTGGCAGGTCCCACAACCCCGCTGCAGCATCACCGACAGGCTGTATCACTGCAGTGGTTTAGGCTCTTCCCGTTTCGCTCGCCGCTACTCAGGGAGTCACGGTTGTTTTCTCTTCCTCGGGGTACTGAGATGTTTCAATTCCCCCGGTTCCCTCTCACTGCCCTATGTGTTCAGGCAGGAGTGACTGGGCATTACCCCAGCCGGGTTTCCCCATTCGGAGATCCACGGATCAAAGCTTGGTAGACAGCTCCCCGTGGCTTATCGCAGCCACCCACGTCCTTCATCGGCATCTGGCGCCAAGGCATCCACCGTTGGCTCTTTGTAGCTTGAAAATCGCACACTCCTCAGCTCTTCCTCGGGAGACGAAGAGCAAGGAGTAACACTTGCACTTTTGAAAAGATGCTCGTGCTCGCTATGCAGTTCTCAAAGGCCGCGCCGAGATCGATGCAGATCTCGAGGCTGCGGTACGTCGCGCAAGCGGGAGCTGAGCTCGACCGGTCCCGCGACGCCCGTTCTGCCAACAGAGGGCGGGTTGCCGCTTCCTCAAAACAGAGCAGTGAACACCCGACCGACGGTTCCGGTGGTGCCCGCCGGCAAATGTCGACGGGGGTCGGAAGTATTCCGTAAGCCGAGTAACCAGTGTCGACGTTAGGAACACTCCTCCGAAATGGAGGACAGTGTTGTTCCTTAGAAAGGAGGTGATCCAGCCGCACCTTCCGGTACGGCTACCTTGTTACGACTTCACCCCAATCGCCAACCCCACCTTCGACAGCTCCCTCCCAAAGGGTTGGGCCACTGGCTTCGGGTGTTGCCGACTTTCGTGGTGTGACGGGCGGTGTGTACAAGGCCCGGGAACGTATTCACCGCAGCGTGCTGATCTGCGATTACTAGCGACTCCGACTTCATGCAGTCGAGTTGCAGACTGCAATCCGAACTGAGACCGGCTTTTTGGGATTGGCTCACCCTCGCGAGTTCGCAGCCCTTTGTACCGGCCATTGTAGCGCGTGTGCAGCCCTGGACGTAAGGGGCATGATGACTTGACTTCGTCCCCACCTTCCTCCGGTTTGGCACCGGCGGTCTCCTACGAGTCCCCGGCATTACCCGCTGGCAACATAGGACAGGGGTTGCGCTCGTTGCGGGACTTAACCCAACATCTCACGACACGAGCTGACGACAGCCATGCACCACCTGTTCACGGCCCCGAAGGACACGGGCTTTCACCCGCTTTACCGTGAATGTCAAGCCCAGGTAAGGTTCTTCGCGTTGCATCGAATTAAGCCACACGCTCCGCCGCTTGTGCGGGCCCCCGTCAATTCCTTTGAGTTTTAGCCTTGCGGCCGTACTCCCCAGGCGGGGCACTTAATGCGTTAGCTACGGCACGGAACCCGTCGATAGAGTCCCACACCTAGTGCCCAACGTTTACGGCGTGGACTACCAGGGTATCTACACGTCTGTTGCTTTCGCCCAAATCTCGGGCTACTGACCATCCCGATTTACCGGAATGGCGGCCACTCATTTCTGAGTGACTCTCACGGTTACCCGTGAGGTCGGACTATGTCTTCATCTGCGTGCTCGCACACGCAGAGCCAGCGTAGAGTCTCTACGGGGTCAAGCCTCGACGTGGCACGAGTTTGTACTCGAGATCCTCGAGTATGAACGGACGGACGATCTCTGCGAACTTCGGAAGCTCACGCTTGCCGATGTACAGGATCGAACGCCCCTTGTTCGCTCGCGTCGTTGCCACGATGTCGAACCCTTCCGACAACGCTCTGATGAGACGTTCCACCTCTTCATGATCGAACGAGTGCGTCTGGATCGTGACTCCACAGCATCTGCGGAGCCGTCGTCCATGAACCACACGGCGATCGCCAGAGGTGTCAGGAGATCGGAGATGTCACCGGGCACCTGCTTGCGCCCATCGACGTAGAAGCGCCGGCGCCAGTGCGTGAAGACCGGAGAAGTCCGGGTCACGAACTGAACGCACGGAGATCGCTTTCCACCAAGGCGCTGATCGAATTCATGGAGTCCCATCGAGAGGTAGCTCTCGAAGGTGGAGCATTTGAATTCGGCCAGCGAACGATGGGCTGCTTTGTGCTTGACGTGCAGCCTCGCATGATGACCATGCATCGCGAGACAACCGTCACCAAGCAAAGTTCCGATGAGAACCGATTCCTGGTCGGGCGAGAGGTCGACGTCGAATGACCGACTTCCCTCGGCGTTATCCGTGTGCACGTCCCGAAGTATTACCTTCGGGTGTGACACGGACGTTCGCCGATACAGCTGGTTTAAGCAACAGCCTCACGGCTGAAGAGGACAAGAAACCTCATCCTGTTTGCTCCCCACGCTTTCGCTCCTCAGCGTCAGTACCGGCCCAGAGTGCCGCCTTCGCTACTGGTGTTCCTCCCGATATCTGCGCATTTCACCGCTACACCGGGAATTCCACACTCCCCTACCGGACTCGAGTCACGGCAGTTTCGAATGGCCCCTCCACGTTAAGCGTGGAGATTTCACATCCGACTTGCCGAACCGCCTACGAGCTCTTTACGCCCAATAAATCCGGACAACGCTAGGACCCTACGTATTACCGCGGCTGCTGGCACGTAGTTGGCCGGTCCTTCTTCTGCAGGTACCGTCAATTTCGTCCCTGCTGAAAGCGGTTTACAACCCGAAGGCCTTCATCCCGCACGCGGCGTCGCTGCGTCAGGGTTTCCCCCATTGCGCAAGATTCCCTACTGCTGCCTCCCGTAGGAGTCTGGGCCGTGTCTCAGTCCCAGTGTGGCTGATCGTCCTCTCAGACCAGCTATCCGTCGTCGCCTTGGTGAGCCGTTACCCCACCAACAAGCTGATAGACCGCGAGCCCATCCCGAAGCGGAATCCATTTCCTCACCAGACCATGCGATTCGGTGAGGACATCCGGTATTAGACCAGGTTTCCCCGGCTTGTCCCGGTCTTCGGGGCAGGTTGCTCACGTGTTACGCACCCGTTCGCCGCTGTCCCCGGGACCGAAGTCCCGGTTCTCGCTCGACTTGCATGTATTAGGCGCGCCGCCAGCGTTCGTCCTGAGCCAGGATCAAACTCTCCATCAAGATCATGTCGCTGTGACTCCAAAGTGGAGCTCAAGCGAACGATCGGAGAGTCGCCTTCCCGACCACACTGTGATCAGGTTGGCAACTTTGTGCCCGCCGGCCTTGGCCTTGCGGCTGGTCCGAACGAGCACGGAATTGACATGAGCCTCCGACCCCGAAAAACGGGTTCGGCGGCCTCACTGGCTTTTGGCGTTCACTGCTCTGTTTTCAAGAAACGGTTCCCCGACCGACGCGCCGAGCCAATCGAAATCGACTCGGGGCTCGCTTCGGAGGGACACGCACCCTTACCTGGTGTCGAACCGGCCGCGGCCGCGTTACGCCACGCAGGTTGTGGGTGTTGGTGTCAACGTCCCGCCGTTCCGGCGCCCAAGAGGCGATCCGGCGTGCGGGGCGACTGGTGAGATTATCGGCGCGGCGTCGCGGTGTCAAACAGAGTTGCCAGTGTGAAACGACGTGTGCAACCTTCGTGACGTTTTGTCCGGAATTTTGCGCCAAATGCCGCGTTACTACAGATGCGTCCATCGCCGCTCAGCTCACGACCCTCGAGTAGTGACGCTTGCCCACTTGGAGCTCGTGCTCGCCAGCCGGCACCGGCCCATCCTCGAGCACAGCCACCCCATCGACGCGCACGCTCCCCTGTTCGATGAGCCGTCTCGCCTCCCGCTTCGAGCAATCCATGACGGACGCGACGACGTGGGAAAGCAACGTGTCGCGCTCGAACTCATTCGTCTCCATGTCGCTCGGAGCCTTGTGCTCTTTGAACATGCGGTCGAAGTCCGCTTCCGCCGCAGCGCCTGCTCCATCGCCGTGGTACAGGTCGACGACAGCCCGGCCGATCGAGCGCTTCGCCGCGTTGGGATGCAGTTCCTTTGCTTCCAATGACGCGATCGCCTCATCGATGCGGTCCGGATCCCACGCCGTCGCAGAGCGGAAATACATCGGCAGGAGCTCGTCTTTGATGCTCATCACCTTGCCGAACTGGTCGGCGGGCGTGTCCTTGATGCCGACGTAGTTGCCGAGCGACTTCGACATCTTCTGCTCGCCGTCGAGGCCGACGAGCAGCGGCGTCGTGAGCACGACTTGTGGTTCCTGGCCGGCGCGCTCCTGGAGGTGCCGGCCCATGATCAGGTTGAACAGCTGATCAGTGCCGCCCAGCTCGACGTCCGCGTGAATCTCGACCGAGTCCATGCCTTGCAGAAGCGGATACAGCAGCTCCATGAGTGAGATCGGCAAACCGTCGCGGAGTCGTTTCGCGAAGTCGTCGCGTTCGAGGATGCGCGCAACTGTGACCTGCGATGTGAGCCGAAGGATGTCTTGCATGTCGAGCGGTGCCAGCCACTCGGAGTTGCGTCGCACAACGAGTCGCTCCGGCGACGTGTCGAGGATCTCGCCGATCTGCTGCACATACGTCTCGGCATGCGCGTCGACCTCCTCCTTCGACAAGCGAGGCCGCGTCGCCGACTTGCCTGATGGGTCGCCGACCATCGCGGTGAAGTCGCCGAGGATCAACACGGCCATGTGGCCCAAGTCCTGGAACAGCCGCAATCGCCGCAGCACGACCGCGAAGCCGAGGTGGATGTCGGAGGCCGTCGGATCGATCCCGAGCTTCACCCGCAACGGCGTGCCCCGCTCGAGCTTGCGTCGAAGCTCCCCCTCCGAGATGACGTCGACCGCGTTCGCGGTCAGCAAGCGCAGCTGGCGGTCGACATCCACGACGGTCGACGGTAACAAACAAGCCCGGTGAACGAGCTGCTTTTCGTGCGTCGTGCCTGTGACCCCGAATCGGACACGGAGGCGATGCGCGCTGCTATCCGAACTTCGCAGTGAGCCCGCCGTCGACGGTGACGATCGCGCCGTTCACGTAGGAGCTGGCCGGCAGGACGAGGTTCAGCACCATGTGCGCGACCTCTTCGGGATCGCCGTAGCGGCGGAGCGGTACGCGGCGGCGCGCGAAGCGTTCCTTGGCGTCTTCCGGAATTGCAGCGGTCATGCCGGTGCGGATCGGTCCCGGGCACACGCAATTCACTGTTACACCGAGCGGGCCGAGCTCGCACGCCAGCGATCGAGTGAGCCCGACGACGCCGTGCTTGCTCACGGTGTAGGGACTGATGAACGGCGTCGCGCCCAGGCCTTCCGTCGACGCGATGTTGACGACGCGCCCAGCCGCTGACTGCGTGAGGAAAGGTACGCACGCGCGCACCATGCGGGCACAACCTCCGAGGTTCACGCCGAGCGTGACATCCCACGCGCGCCAGTAGTCGTCGGCGGTGATCGGCGCGGGCGCGCTCACACCCGCGCAGTTGACGAGAATGTCGACGGGGCCGAGCCGCTCGACGATCTCCGCGACGACGCGCTCCACCGAGCCGGCTTCGCTCACGTCGAGCTCCCACGTCGCCTTGCCCACCAGGCCGTCGGCGTTGCGATCGGTCGCCGCCACGCTCGCGCCTTCGCTCGTGAACAGCTCGGCGATGGCGCGACCCATGCCGCTCGCGGCGCCGGTGACGACCGCGACCTTGTCGGCGATGCTTCTCGACAGCACGGGGGTGCAAGCTATCGCCCATGACTGACCCATTCCGAGGTGAAGCCCGTCCGCTGGGCTTGCGCTACTGGCCACTCCCGGACGACGACCCTGGCGTCGAAATTCCACGCGAACCCGTCCGCATCGTCACCGACGACGGCGCGCTCGTCCGCGGCGTGTTCTGGACACCGCCCGGCGGGCGTGGGTGGCACACGGCTGTCGTGCTCACGCACCCGCGCGCCGACTTCTCCGTGCACTATGCATGTCCTTTGCTCGCAGCGGCCGGCTACGCCGTTCTCGGCTTCTCGACCCGATTCCTCAACAACGACACCGACTGCCTGCACGAGCTATGCGCACGCGACGTCAACGCGGCAGTCGATTGGGTGCGCGCCCGGGGCGCCGACGCGGTCGTGCTCTTCGGCAACAGTGGCGGTGGCTCGTTGATGGCGCTCACGCACGCGGAGCACGGATGCGGCGACGCGTGGGTCGGCGTCGCGGCGCATCCGGGCGAGGGCGTGTTCATGCTCCAGGCGATCGACCCCTCGGTCGCCGACGAGCGCGACCCGTTCTCCCGCGTTCCCGACCTCGACATGTACGACCTCGTCAACGGCTGGCGCCCATGGCCCGAGCCGTCCTCGTACGACCCGGAGTGGCTCGCGCGCTACCGGGCCGCACAAGAGGCGCGTGTTGCGCGGCTCGACGCTCGGGCCCACGCTCAGCTCGACGACGCCGAACGGGCGCGCCACGGGTTGCGCGACGTCGAGTCGGGTACCCGCGACTGGCAGCGGTTGCGCAAGCGCGCCGTCCATCTCGAGTACATGACGATCTACCGCACGCTCGCCGACCCGGCCTATCTCGATCTGACGATCGATCCCGACGAGCGTCCGCTCGGCTCGCTGTTCGCAGCGCCCGATCCCTTCGACGCGAACTACGGACGGGCCGGGCTCGCGCGGACGATGACGTCGCGCGGCTGGCTTTCGACCTGGTCGGGCTTGTCGTCACCCGCAAAGCTCGCAACGACGATGCCCAAGGTGCGGATCCCCACGCTCGTGCTGCACACGACCGCCGACACCGAGATCCGCGTCCACCAAGCTCAGGCCATCGCGGCCGCGGCCGGCTCGGACGACGTCACCTACTCCGAGATGAAGGGCGCACCCCACTACCTCGAAGGCCACCGCCAAGAGGCAATGGGCCTGGTTGCCGACTGGATCGCGAAGCGCTTCCCGTGAAGCGCTTCCCGTGAAGCGTTTGGGCAGAAGCACGCGACCGTCCGCGTTCAACTGCCCAAACGGTGGCGTCAGTGGCGCGGGGCGCGGCTGATGTTGGGGTCGCCGGGCACGTAGAAGCGCCACGGCTCGTACTCCCCCTTGCCTGCCGCGAGGCCGATGCGCTGCGAGATGCCCGGACGCCCGGGCGGAGGCGTGCCGTCGTCGACGATGCGCAGGGGCCCGCGCACCAACGACGCGCCGTCGTACGAACGGTCGACGGCGAAGGCTTGCCCCAACCGGCCCGGGCCCGCACACAAGTCGCGGTCGCGCGCCGCCTTGGGGCGCCGGTCATGCATCGCGTCCAGGCCGCGCAACGGCGCTGCCGCACGCAGCAACACCGCGTGCGCGCGCTCCCCTGGTCCGCACACTGCATTCATGCACCAGTGGTTGCCGTAGCTGAAGTACACGTACAACGTTCCGGGCGCCGCAAACATCGAGCCATTGCGCGGTGTCGGCCCGCGGAACGCGTGGCTTCCGGGATCTTCGTCAGCGCGGTATGCCTCGACCTCGACGAGGCGGGCAGCGACGCCATTGCCGACGAGCACCTTGTTGAGGAGCTCGGGCGCGACCTCGAGCGCGTCGCGGTCGTAGAACGCGCGCTTCAGGTTTAGTGCTCGAGCCACGCTTGCTGGCGCTCGAGCTGTTCACTCGCTGATTCGAGCTGGCGCGCGACCGGCTCGGGACCGCCGCCGCCGGGCGTCGTGCGCCGGCGCACCGCGCTGCCGGGCTCGAGCAGCGGAATGCATTCGGGACCGAGCCTCGGGTCGTTCAGTACGAGCTCGTCGAGGGGTACGCCGCGCTCCACCGATTGGCGTACGAGTGTGCCCACGATCACGTGCGCGTCGCGGAACGGTGTGCCGTGATCGACGAGATACTCGGCGAGATCCGTCGCCGCATTCGCCGGGCTGTCGGCCGCCGCGGTCATCGTCGTGTCGACGAACGTCACCGTCGCCAAGAGGCCCGTAATCGCCGACAGAGAAAGGGCACACGTGTCGAGGGCGTCGAACAGCGGCTCTTTGTCTTCCTGCAAGTCCCGATTGTACGCGAGCGGCAGCCCCTTCAACGTCGCGAGGAAGCCGGCGAGATCGCCGATGAGACGCCCGGCCTTTCCGCGTGCGAGCTCCGCGATGTCAGGGTTCTTCTTCTGGGGCAGCATCGACGAACCGGTCGCGTACGCGTCCGACAAGCGGACGAAGCCGAACTCCTCAGCCGCCCACAGCACGATTTCCTCGCCAATGCGCGACAGGTGCACCTGCGTGAGCGCGGCGACGAACAACGCCTCGGCGACGAAATCGCGGTCGGAAACCGCGTCGAGCGAGTTGTCGAATGGTCGGGCGAAGTCGAGGTCGTGTGCGACCGACGCGGGATCGAGCGGCAGACTCGAACCGGCGAGCGCCCCCGCTCCGAGTGGCGAGACGTCGGCGCGCGCGAGGCAGTCGCGCCACCGGTCCACGTCGCGCGCGAGCGTCCAGAAGTGAGCGAGGAGATGATGAGCGAGCAGCACGGGTTGGGCGCGCTGGAGATGGGTGTAGCCGGGCAGTGCGATCTCGTTCGATTCCTCGGCCCGCTGCAGCAGCACGAGCTGTAGCGCGTGCAACCGGCGTACCTGTCCTCGTCCCTCGCGCCGCAGGTACAGGCGGAGGTCGAGCGCGACCTGGTCGTTGCGGCTGCGACCCGTATGAAGCTTGGCCCCGGCCGCGCCCGCGATCTCCGTGACGCGCCGCTCGATCGCGGTGTGGATGTCCTCGTCGGTCGGCGCGAACGCGAACACGCCGGTCTCCAGCTCTTCCTCCACCCGGTCGAGCGCCACCGCGACCACCGACGCCTCTTCGTTCGTCAGCAGCCCGACGCGCTCGAGCATTCGGACGTGCGCACGTGAGCCCGCGAGGTCGTCGGTCGCCAAGCGGATGTCGAACGGCAGGCTGACGGTGAACGCGAGCAGCTCGTCGGCCGGTCCCTCGCCGAAGCGACCGTGCCACAGTGGTTGTGAAGCCGGCTTCTGGTCACTCACGAAGCGCCCGGGCCTTGGCGGCGCGACCACGTCTCGGCCGACAGGCCCCAGAGCCGCACGAACCCTTCCGAGTCGGCGTGCCGGAACGCATCGTCGGCGTCGTACGTTGCGAGGTCATGGTCGTACAACGAACGCGGCGCGCGTCGGCCGACGGCGTCGCAGCGTCCGGCTTCCAGGCGCAACCGCACCTCACCGGTGACGTGCTCTTGTGTCGTCTGCATGAACGCGTCCAGCGCGCGCATCAACGGTGTGTGCCAGAGGCCGTCGTAGATCAGCTCCGCGACGCGGATTTCCAGCCGCTGCTTTTCGCGCGCAACATCTCGCTCGAGCGTGATGCCTTCCAGATCCTTGTGCGCGAGGATCAGCGCCAGCGACGCCGGGCACTCGTAAACCTCCCGGCTCTTGATGCCGACCCGCCGGTTCTCGACCATGTCGATGCGGCCCCATCCATAACTGCCGACGACCTCGCCGAGCCTTGCGATCAGCTCGACGAGTCCGACGGGCGAGCCGTCGAGCGACACCGGCACGCCTCGTTCGAAACCGACGACGATCTCCAATGACTCGCTCGGCGTATCTTTCGGCGTGCGGGTGAGCGTGAACGGCTGCTCCGGTGGGAGCGACCACGGATTTTCGAGCACGCCGCACTCGATCGCTCGGCCCCACATATTCTCGTCGATCGAGTACAGCTTCTCCTTCGAAGCCGAGATCGGGATCTCCCACTTCGCCGCGAGCTCGATGCAATCGGCCCGGGTCAGTCCCCACACGCGTACCGGCGCGAGTACATCGAGGTCGGGCGCGAGAACGCGAGACGACACCTCGAAGCGCACTTGATCGTTGCCCTTGCCGGTACAGCCGTGAGACACCGCGTCGGCACGGTGGCGCCGCGCGGACGCCACGAGATGCTCGGTGATCACCGGGCGCGAGAGTGCCGACACGAGCGGGTACTTGCCCTCGTACAACGCATTGGCGGCCAGCGCAGGCGCGATGAAGTCGCGCGCGAAGTGATCCCGCGCGTCGATGACCTCGACCTCCACCGCGCCGGCGGCCTCGGCGCGTTCCCGGATCGTCGCCTCCTCACCCGCGACGAGCTGACCGACATCGATCGCGCACGCGATCACCTCGACACCCCACTCCTCGCGCATCCATCGCACCGCGACCGACGTGTCAAGGCCTCCGGAATACGCGAGCACCACCCTCTTGGGCATATCTATTCGCTCACTCCCTCGGCGCCGGGATACCCGGCGCCGCCCTTTGGGACGTTCGTTCGCTGGCGAGCTCGCTGCGCCACCGCTCCGCTCACCGCTTGGTGCAACCGCATTCTCACGTCCTTCTACAGTCCTGCGAGTCCCGCGAGCTCCGTCGCAACCGTGTTGCCGCCGACGGACTCTTTGCACACGACGAGCACGGTGTCGTCGCCGGCCACCGTACCGAGGACGTCACTGAGCGACGCCCGGTCGAGCGCACTCGCGACGACGTGCGCGCTGCCCGGTGGCGTGCGCAACACGACAATGTTGGCGCTGTGCGCCACCTCGACCACGAACTCGCTCATCAAGCGCTTCAAGTGATCATCGGAAGGGGCGCGGCTCGCGCGTGAAATCCGGGATGGCGTACGCCATCGCCCCGCCCGGGATCCGAACCTTCACCGCGCCCAGTTCTTCGAGGTCACGGCTGACGGTCGCCTGGGTCGCGACAATGCCCTCACCCTCGAGCATCTGTACGAGTTGCGCCTGACTCGACACGGGCTGCTCCTCGAGGATGCGCAGGATCCGATGCTGCCGCTGCGGCTTCCCGAGCGTCGACATCAGGAGCCACCAGTTGCCAGAAGGTCGACGAGCAGGGCGCGGACTGCGTGCATGCGATTCGGGGCCTGCTTCCACACCAACGACTGCGGCCCGTCGATGACCTCGGCGGCGACTTCCTCGCCGCGATGCGCGGGCAAACAGTGCAGGAACACCGCGTGATCGGGCGCAGCTTTCATCAGCGCCGCGTCCACGCTCCACCCGTCGAACGCGCGCAGCCGTTTCGAGCGCTCAGCCTCCTGCCCCATCGACGTCCACACGTCGGTGTATACGACGTCGGCATCGCGAACGGCGTCGAACGGATCGGCCACGCGTTCCACGATCCCTCCGAGGTTGCGGGCGCGATCGACGAACACGCCCGGCAACTCGTAGCCGTCGGGAGATGCGAGTACGACCTCGAGGCCCGAAAGCGCCGCCGCGAACGCGAGCGACGCCGCGACGTTGTTGCCGTCGCCGATGTATGCCACTCGGCGACCCTCCAAACCGCCGAAGTGCTCGCGGATCGTCAGGAGGTCCGCGAGCGCCTGACATGGGTGCGCGAGGTCGGACAGCAAATTGACGATCGGGATCTCCACCACGGCCGCCATGCGCTCGAGAACCGAATGGTCGAAGACGCGTGCTGCGACCGCACTGCACATGCCGGCCATCGTCCGCGCGACGTCCTCGACCGTCTCGCGTGTGTCGAGGCCGACCTCCTCCTCCCGGACGTAGATCGGGTGGCCCCCGAGGCTCGCGACGGCGATCTCCACCGAGATGCGCGTGCGCGCCGAGGGTTTCTGGAACAAGGCCGCGACCGCCTGGCCGGCCAGCACCTGTGGCACCTGTGACGGATCGGCCTTCCACGCAACCGCGTCGTCGAGCAGCGCGCGCAACCGCGCCGGATCGAGATCGTCGACCTCCAGGAAGTTCCGCGCGGTCATCTCTCCGCTCCTGGCGCTTCGCGCCGGGCCGCTCGGGCCCCGGCTCGGGCAGCGCACGATACGTGCGCTGCTGATCCTCGCCTCATGAGCCGAGCGCCTGTTCGATGATCGCGACGGCGGCGTCGATCTCTTCGTCGGTCACCAGCAACGGCGGCGCGAGCCGCAACGCGGTCGGCGTCACTGCATTCAAGACGAGCCCATCGTCGAGACAGCGCTGGGCGACGTCCTTGGCGTCGCGCTCCCCCGCCAACTCAGCGGCAATCAACAAGCCGGCGCCGCGCACGTCAGCAATGCCCTCGAGCTTCGTCAGCATCTCGGTGAGCCGCCCACCCGCGCGCGTGGCGCGAGCCGGGACATCTTCGCGCACCATGATCTCCAGCACCGCGAGCGTGGCGCGCGCCGCCAGCGGCTGTCCGCCGAACGTCGTCGCGTGGTCGCCGGGCGCGAACGCAGCCGCGATGTCGGCGCGGGCCCAGCACGCGCCAATCGGCACACCGTTGCCGAGCGCTTTCGCCACCGTGACGATATCGGGCGCTACACCCGAATGTTGGAAGCCGAACCAGGCACCGGTGCGTCCGAGACCGGTCTGCACCTCGTCGACGATGAACAATGCTTCCCGCTCGTCGCACAGGCGGCGGACACCGTGCAGGTACTCGGCGGTCGCAGGATTGACGCCGCCTTCTCCCTGCACCGGCTCGAGCAGTACCGCCGCGACGCGGTCGTCCATCGCGGCCTCGAGCGCGTCGAGATCGTCGAACGCGACCTGGCGAAAGCCTGGCGGTAACGGCTGGAACGTTTCCTGCTTCTGGGGCTGGCCGGTCGCGGCCAGCGTCGTCAGCGTGCGCCCGTGGAACGATCCGTACGCGCTCAAGACGTGGAACCGCTCGGGTCCACCGTTGCGCTGGCCGTGACGCCGCGCCAGCTTGATCGCGCACTCGTTGGCCTCGGCGCCCGAATTACAGAAGAACACGCGCCCATCACCACCGAGCAACGCGTCGAGGCGTGACGCGACGCGGGGCTGCACGTCGTTGTAGTACAGGTTCGAGACATGCAGCAGCGTGCGTGCCTGCTCGGCGATGGCGTCTGCAACTTCGGGGTGGGCGTGGCCGAGCGACGTGACCGCGAGCCCGCTGAGGAAATCCAGATACTCCTTGCCGTCGCTGTCCCACAGTCGCGTGCCCGCACCGCGCACGAAGGCAACCGGCAGCCGCCCGTACGTCTGCATGACGTACGCGGCATCGAGTGCTTGCAGTGTCCCGAGGGGATCCGTCACGAATACACCATCGTTCCGACGCCTTCCTTTGTGAAGAACTCCAGGAGCAGCGCGTGGGGGAGGCGCCCATCGAGAATGTGCGCGCGGCGCACGCCGTGGCGGAGCGCGTGCGCACACGATTCGAGCTTGGGGATCATGCCCTCCGACGCCTTGCCGTCGGCGATCAACTTCTCGAGCCCTTCGATGTCGACGCGTGAGATCAGGGATGCCTCATCGGGCCAGTCGCCGTACACACCGGCGACGTCGGTGAGGTACACCAGCTTCTCGGCAATCAGCGATTCGGCGATTGCCCCCGCGACCGTGTCCGCGTTGACGTTGTACGCCTGCCCGCTGTCGTCGACCCCGACGGTCGCAATCACCGGGATCAGCTCCTCGCGCAACAGCCGGAACAACATCGTGGGATCGATGGCCCGCACATCTCCGACGAAACCAAGCCGCGGGTCGCGCTGGTTGACACGGATCAGTCCCGCGTCCTCACCGGACAGGCCAACCGCATAGGAGCCGAGCTGGTTCACCGACGCAACGATCTCGCGATTGACCTTTCCGACGAGCGCCATGCGCACGATGTCGACGGTTTCGGCATCGGTCACGCGCCGGCCGTCGACGAACTCCGGCTCCTTGCCGAGCCGGCGCATGAGCTCGGTGATCTGCGGCCCACCACCGTGCACCACGACCGGGTTCATGCCGACGAGCCGCATCAACACGACATCAGTGGCGAACAACTCAGCGAGCTCGGGGTCCTCCATCGCGTGACCGCCGTACTTGATCACGACGGTGCGCCCCGAGAACTCGCGGATGTACGGCAGTGCTTCGGCGAGGATACGCGCTTTATCGCCCGCGTCGGCGGTGCGGGGATCGAATGCGCTCACGACGTGCCCCGGTTCTCGTCGATGTACGCGTGCGACAAGTCGGTCGTGAGCACGGTGGCCGTGCCATGCGCCAGACGAAGGTCGCAGCAGATCTCGATATCACGCGTGGCCATCGCGGCCGCGAGCGCCGCTTCGTCGTACGCGCACGCCACGCCGTCGCGGGCCACGGTGACGCCGCTGTACGCAATGTCAACCCGTTCGGGGTCGATCAGGGCGCCACTCGCACCGAGCTCGGACAGCACGCGCCCCCAATACGCGTCTTCGCCGTTGAGCGAGCACTGCACGAGCTGACTGTTCGCGACCGCGCGCGCCGCGATCCGGGCGTCGCCGTCTGATCGGGCACCGACGACCCGCACGCGCACGAACTTCGTAGCGCCCTCCGCGTCGCGTGCCATCTGTTCGGCGAGCGCCCCGCACACCTCAGTGAGCGCGTCGGCGAGCGCGCGCGTGCCCACGGATCCGGCTCGACCGTTGGCAAGCACGAGGACGGTGTCGTTGGTCGAGCGACACCCGTCGACCGTCAGGCAATCGAACGTCTCCGCGACCGCGCGCGCGAGCGCGCGCCCGAGAAGCGGTTGCTCGACGGCGGCATCAGTGGTGACCACTGCGAGCATCGTCGCCATCGCCGGCGACAACATCGCGGCGCCCTTCGCCATGCCGCCGATGGTCGCAGCACCGGCACGCGCCACTGCTTCCTTGGCGACGGTGTCGGTGGTCAACATCGCCCGGGCCGCCGCCGCACCGCCGTCGGGCGCGAGCTGTCCACACAGCTTCGGGATGCCGACCTCGAGTGCGTCCATCGGCATCGGAATGCCGATCAAGCCGGTCGAGCACACGAGCACGTCTGCGGTCGAGACGCCCAGGCCTTGCCCGGTGAGCTCACACATACGAACCGCATCGCGCCGGCCGGCCTCACCGGTCGCCGCGTTCGCGTTGCCCGAGCTCAGCACCACCGACGCGGCGCGACCATCGCGGAGATGGCGTTGTGACACTTGTACCGGCGCGGCCTGCGCGAGGTTCGTCGTGAACACGCCCGCCGCCGCGACGGCGGCGTGGTCCTCGGTGGCGACGATCGCGAGGTCGGGTGCACCCGACGGCTTGATGCCGGACGCGATCCCGCCGGCCACGAACCCCCGGGGGGCCACAACGCTCACGCTTGCCCGCTCTCGGCCCGACGGGCCGGGCCGCTCGGGCCCCGCCTCGCTGCTCGCCGGGATACCCGGCTCGCGGTCGCTCGGCTCATGGTTGAATCCCCAGCAGCGGCAGGCCGGTGGTCTCGGGCAGACCCATGACGATGTTCGCGGCCTGGATCATCTGGCCCGACGCACCTTTCACCAGGTTGTCCTCGGCCGCGATTGCGATCACCGTGTCGGTGCGCTCGTCGAAGCGCACCGTGACATGCACGACATTGGCTCCGTAGGTGGCCTTGGTTCCGGACGGCTCGTCGACAACGACCACACACGGATCCGAGGAGTAGAAGTCGCGGTAGTGCTCCAACAGCCGCGCAGTCGAAAGGCCGGCGGTCGCAGGACGCGCGTAGCACGTCGCGAGAATCCCGCGCGTCGTCGGCACGAGGTGCGGTGTGAACAAGACGTCGACGCGCTGCCTCGCCACTTTCGACAGCGCTTGTTCCATCTCCGCGGTGTGTCGGTGCGTGAGGAGGCCGTACGCGGAAACGTTCTCGTTCGCTTCCGAGAACAGGCTCGTGGTCTTCAAGCCCCGGCCCGCGCCCGACACGCCTGAGACCGCGTCGGCGATCACTCGCGGTTCGACGAGCTTCAACGCCAGCAGCGGCGCGCACGCGAGACTCACCGCCGTCGGGTAGCAGCCGGGCGATGCCACATGCGCGTGGGTCGCGAGCTCGTCGCGGTACAGCTCGACGAGGCCGTACGCGAATCGGCCGACCACCTCGGGCGCGGTGTGGGACTCGCCGTACCAGCGCGCGTACACGTCGGGAGGGAGCCGGAAGTCGGCGCCGAGGTCGACGATGTGCGCGACGTCGTCGACGATCCCGGGTAACAGCGCCTGGCTCGCACCATGCGGCAGCGCGCAGAACACGACGTCCAGCCCGCGCAGATCGCCCGCGTCCAGCGGCGCGAACGTGGCATCGCCGTACGCCGGCGTGAGCGACGGAAAGAGGTCCGCCACGCTTGCGCCAGCGTTGGAATCGGCCGTGACGTGCACGACCTCGATCTCGTCGTGACCGGCAAGGAGCCGCAAGAGCTCGCCGCCGGTATAGCCGGAAGCGCCGACGACCGCCGCTCGATACGCCATGACGCATACAATACACGGCACTGCATAGCCGCCGGAGATGCCCGGCCTAGCCGAGGATGATGAATCCAGTCGTGGTCGTCTCGGGCTCGGTCGTCGGCGTGGGCGGCTCGGTTGGCGGGGGCTCGGTTGTCGGGGGCTCGGTTGTCGGGGGCACGGTCGACACGGCGGTCGTCGTCGACGTGGACGCGCTCGACGCCGTCGTGGTCGACGTGGTTGTCGTCGGATTCTTGATCGTGACGGCCCAGTCGCTCGTGATGTTCTTGGCCCAGAAGCGCCCGCCGAGGTTCGTCGTGTTGCCGAGGTTGATCGAGCTCGTCGGCGCCCAGATGCGCCCGTAGAACTGCGCGCCGCGCCCGAACGCAACCGAGGAACCGTTTGCCTTCACACCTTGTCCCCCGACAAACCACTGCACTCCCAGCGTCGAGCCGGGCGTGTTGCCGTTCGCACCGCCGTCGATCCCGACGATCGAACCGGCGCCCACGTTGAGATCCTTCGTCACCCAGATCCACGCGCCGGGCGAGACCGTGAGACGTCCGGCGTTCTGCTTCGCCGAGCGTTCGATCGACACTTCGCAGAACACGTAGTCGCCGGGCCCGATGTTCGCGTTGCCGGACGCGTCGAGCCGCAACTCGTAGTAGCTCCCGGGAACGATCACGTTCGAAACGATCGCCCGCTTCGCCTTGGGCGCGCACGCGTGTGAAGACCATTGCGAGTCAGGGAACGCCGACGCCGGGATCACGGGGTTCGCGCCTGCGCCGGGCGTGCCGAAGTTCCAGTTGCCGAGCGCGTGATAATCCGCGGCCGGCTTCCCGCTCAGGTGACTCGCGCCCGTGCCTCCGATGTAGAGATCGCCGATATGGCATTGACTCGTCAGCACCGCGTAGTCCGCGACCACTTGGCTCTGCGGCGCGTTCACTTCATGGCCGGAACCGCCGCCGCACATCTCGAGGACACCGCGCGGATTGTTGACACCGATGTGATAGCCGGCCTGAACAACCCCGCCCTGGCCCGCGTTCTTGCCCTTGAGGTGCAACGAGTCGAGCGCGAGCAGTGCGTAGTGGTCGAGATTGCGATCGAGCGGCGCCGGCGCGGCCGGTGGCGCCGCGCCCAGTGCCGGCACCGCGCCCGCGCCGACGATCAGCAAGACTGCCGCTCCGAGCAGCACACGACGGCGCTGCGCCCCGCGCGCAGCCCGCGACCCAAGGAACAACCGAGCCATGACTCCCCCCTGGCAGCACCCGGCCCACCCCGCGGCATGTGTCATCGACAAATGCCGCCGTCGTCCTGAAGCCCGATGAGCCTCGCCGGTGCGAACCGCTTCGAAGATCTCGCCGCGGGGACGCCGCTGCCACCGCTGCGGCTGACGATCTCGGCGGCCGCCAACGAGCGTTACTGGCGCGCTGCCGGCGTGGGGCACCCCGCACTCGAGGCTGGCGCCCTGTATCCGCCAATTGCAGCGAACCTCACCGTCCTGTGCTTCGGGCAGGCCTGTCCCGAACCCGTGATTCAAACCCGGCAGCGGCTGCGATGTCATCGGCGAGCGCTCGCCGGTGTGGAGCTATGCACGACGGGCCGGGTCACCGCCCAGTACGAAAAGCGTGGGCGCCGCTATGTCGACGTCGAAGCAGTCGTATCCACCGCCGATGACTCCCGACGATCCGTTGTGGACGTCAGAGGTGTCGTTCACACCGGTGGCGACGTTGGAGGCGACACCATGAGCGCCTCCATCTCGCGATCGTTCACGATCACCGAGGATCTCGTACGCGCGTACTCGCGACGGGGCAATTACCACACGGAGCCGGCGACGTCGGCCGAGCTCGGGCTGCCCGGGCTCGTTGCCCAAGGCATGCAGGTCGCCGGCCCCGCCTACGCTGCATTGCTCGACGCGTGGGGCGAGGAGTTCCTCGCGCACGGAGAGATCGACATGCGTTTCACCGGCGTCGTGCTCGCGGGCGACACGGTCGACGCGCACGTCGACATCGAGGACGACAACGCCACCTTCAACATCACGAACGCGAGTCGCGGGCGCGTCGCGGTTGTAGGCACGGCACGCCGAAATTTGCGCGCCGCAGCTGAACCGCGCGTCCTTCAGAGCCTAAACGTCGTCGTCGTGGTCGACGGCTTGGTCGTGGTCGTCGTCGTCGGCCGACGTCGTTGTCGAAGTGGTCGTCGTCGGCTTTATCGTCGTCGTCGTGGTCGTCGGCGGCCGCGTCGTCGTCGTGGTCGTCGTCGGTGGCCGCGTCGTCGTCGTGGTGGCGCGGCGGCGGAATCAGTGAAGTGGTGGTCGTGTCGATGACTTTGTGGTCGTGGGCAGACGACGTGGTGGTCGTCGGGGTCCCTGGCGGCGGCGGGATCGTCACGTCGAAGTCGCTCTCGATAGCGTCCGCCCAGAAGTGGCCAGTGAGCACCGTCGAGTTGCCGAGGTTGATGATGCCGGCCGGCATCGGCCCTTGCGGCGTGTCGTTGACCACGAAGATGTTGCCGAAGAAGTGAGCATCGTGATCGAACTTCACCGTTGGGGTGCGCGACTTGACGCCCTGCCCCTGCACGAACCATTGCACACTCGTGGTATCGCTCTTGCTCGGCGGACCGGCACCCACGACCGATTCGCGCCGGTCCTGCACCATGCCGTTCACCCAGATGCGCGCTTGCGGTGAGTAGGTGTAGCTCCAGCGCTCGATCGTGACGTTGCAGAAGACGTATTCGCCCGCGCCGAGCGGAATGTTGACTCTGTTGTCGACGCGCAGGTCACCCCAGCTTCCGGGGTCCAGCACCTTGGTCACCGCGTTGACCGTCGGTGTCCGCCCAGGCGTGCACTTGTGCTGCGCCCAGTTCGGGTTCGGGAACGAGCGTGACGATCGGCGCCCAGTTCCCGCGGAAGTTCAGCGACGAGGAGACCGGCATCGAGCCGGTGAGGTGCGCTGACTGCGTGGCCGCGGTACCGCCGACGAAGACGTCGCCGAACGTGCACTTCGTCGTCGCATAGATGTTGTCGGCCGCAATCTGCGAGCTCGGCGCCATCATCACGCGGGCTGAGGGTCCGCCGCCGCACATACGAATGGAGCCTCCCGCGGCGTTCACGCCGACGTTGCCGCCAATGCTCCCGCCGTTCCCATTCGAGCCCTTGAACGTCAGCGAGTGTTGGGCGAACAGGGTGTAGTCAGCCGAGGTTCGTGTCGAGGGCCGGTGCGGCGGCGGCCGTCAGCGGCCCGAGGGCGATTGCGCCCAACGAAACCACTGCACCGAGCGCGCACAAGACGGCTCGCCGTCGGTACCTCGCAGGCATTGCTCGCATGATTCCCCCGTCATTGATGCTCGGGACAAGCGGGCTCGCCATGGGTGCGTCGACCGCGGCGAGCCCGTTTCGTCAGAGCCGGAACGTCGTGGTCGTGGTCGGCAGGACTGTGGTCGTCGTTGTTGTCGGCTTGATGGTCGTCGTGGTTGTCGTCGTCGGCTTGATCGTCGTCGTAGTCGTCGTCGGCTTGATCGTCGTCGTCGTCGTCGGCTTGATCGTCGTCGTCGTCGTCGGCTTGATCGTCGTCGTCGTCGTGACCGGCGGCGGCGGGATCGTGACGGTGGTGGTCGTCGTGTTCGACGTGGGCGGCGGTGCGGTCACGTTTACGCCCGTGTCGCTCGACATCGACCGCGCCCACACCCGCCCGAAGATCTGCGACGAGTGACCCAGGTTCAGATCGACATTGGGACCGTTGTAGGTGCCGTAGTAGATCGGGTTCCCCCGGCGACCGAGACCACCGGCACCCGTCCACAACAGGTTCACCCGAGTGTTGGGGTTGGAGCCGAACTGGCCGCCCTCACTCTGGATCCCCCGCACAATATTGATCACGGTGTCCGGCTGCGTCATGACCTTGGCCGATTTGTCGACCTGCACGTTGCAGAACGTGTACGTGCCCGACCCCAGGATGACGGTGCCCTTGAACGTCTGCCTCTTGTCCTTGCCCTTGCTGCCCGCGTAGGTCTTGTTCGCCGGCAGCGTGCCCGTCAGGTCGGAACCGGTCTGCGTCGCCTTTGTGCAGGCCTCGGACGGGCTGAACGTCGTCGCGTTGCCCGCGCTGTCCTTTCCCGGCAACCTCGTCGGGACCGCGGGGAATGTGATGCTGGGCGCGATCGCACACGGCACGGGGTTCGGGCCACACATCCTCGGTGTGCCCACGGCACTGGAAGGGTGCCGCACGCTGTAGCCGAACGCCGTCTTCAGGTCGCAACTCACGCCGATGTCTGCCGACGGTGACGCCACGTAGTTGTCGGCGCCGAACGTCGTGTGTTTGTTGGCCTGGCCCAGGCAGAGCTGGAGGCGAAACTGGCCTTTCTTCGCGTTGGCAGGTGTTCCGCCCCAGAAGTAGGGCTTGGCCGGGTTCCACGCCTCGGCGGTGCCGACGCCGATGTTGCCGTTGATCAGCGAACGGCCGCTGGTATCGCCGCCCTTGAGCTTGAGCGTCCACTTGGCGAACAGCGCATAGTCGTTGATGTCGCTGCTCGGGCTGGCCGGAGGTGCCGCGCCGGCAGTCGACAACAGCGGCGCCGCGGCCGCGATCACGCCGACCGCGATCGCGCCCAACGCCAATGTGCGTCGCCGCCGGCCTCGACCGGCGAGGGTCCCACGATCCATGCTTCTCCCTTCATCACGCGCTCCGAACGTTGCGTCGGGACGCAAAACGACGAACAGGGCTCACCGCGGCCACTTTCGGCCGCGGTGAGTGAGCCCTATACGTCAGAGCCTGAACGTTGTTGTCGTGGTCGGCAGGACCGTGGTCGTCGTTGTCGTCGGCTTCGTCGTCGTTGTCGTCGTCGTCGGCGGAACCGTCGTCGTCGTTGTCGGCGGAATCGTCGTCGTTGTCGTCGTCGGCGGAACCGTCGTCGTTGTCGTCGTCGGCGGAACCGTCGTCGTCGTTGTCGTGACCGGCGGCGGCGGAGCCGTGGTGGTGGTCGTGTTCGACGTCGGCGGCGGCGCGGTCACGTTCACTCCGGTGTCGCTCGACATCGAACGCGCCCACACCCGGCCGAAGATCTGCGACGAGTGGCCCAAGTTCAAGTCAACGTTCGGCGCGTTGTACGTGCCGTAGTAGATCGGGTTGCCGCGACGGCCAAGGCCGCCATCACCCGTCCACAACAGGTTGACCCGAGTGTTGGGGTTGGAACCGAACGTCCCGCCCTCACTCTGGATCGCCCGCACGACATTGATCACGGTCCCCGGCTGGGTCGTCACCCGGGCGGTGATGTCGATTGCGAGGTTGCAGAACGTGTACGTCCCTGCCGCGAGCGAGACGTTGCCCTTGAGCGTCGTCCTCTTGTCGTTGCCAACGTTGCCGGCGTAGACGTTGTTGGGCGGCAGCGCGCCGCTGTAGATGGTGTTGCTCTTCCACGGGTTGTTACATGCGCTGGCAACCGAAGTGGTCGTCGTACCGTCCCTGTTCGGCACCGTCGTCGGCAGTGCCGGGAACACGATGTTCGGCGGGTTGACACACGCCAGCGGGTTCGGGCAGACGTTCGGTTTCGCCGCGGCGCCCGTGAGCCCACGCAGGACATACCCGAAGCCTCCCTTGATCGAGTTGCAGTCACCGGGACCGATGTCGACCGAAGGCGAAGCGATGTAGTTGTCCGGACCGAGCGTCGTGTGCTTATTGGCCTGACCGCCGCACAACGTCAGGCGGTAGTCGCCGAGCGACGCGGCTCGGTGCACCCTTCTTGATGTACGGCTTGGCCTTGTCCCACGCCGACGCGGTACCCACGCCGATGTTGCCCATGATCACCGAGCGACCACTGCTGTCGCCGCCCTTGAGCTTGATCGACTGGCTCGCGAACAGCGCATAGTCGTTGATGTCGTTGCTCGGACGCGGCCGGCGGCGCGGCACCGGCGGTCGAGAGCAGCGGCGCAGCCGCGGCGATCGCGCCGACCGCGACTGCGGCCAGCGCCAATGTGCGTCGCCGATGGCGACGCCCGGTAAGGGTCTTGCGGTCCATGCTTTCTCCCTTGTCGGCGACCCGCCGTGCGGGTCCCCATCCTTGGAACTGGCCTTGCCGCGGACACCGTCGTCCGCCGGCCAAGCCCCGTGCGTCAGAGCCTGAACGTTGTGGTGGTCGTACTCGCCGGAACGGTCGTGGTGGTCGTGGTCGGCTTGATCGTTGTGGTCGTTGTCGTCGGCTTGATCGTCGGGTCGTGGTGGTCGGCTTGATCGTCGTCGTGGTCGTCGTGACCGGCGGCCGCGGCACCGTGGTCGTCGATGTCGATGTCGTCGTCGGCTTGATCGTGGTCGTGGTCGTCGAGGTCGTCGTGGTCGTGTTCGACGTCGGCGGCGGCGCCGTCACGTTCACGCCAGTGTCACTCGACATCGAACGGGCCCACACCCGGCCGAAGATCTGCGACGAGTGGCCGAGGTTCAAGTCGACGTTGGGCGCGTTGTACGTGCCGTAGTACACCGGCTTGCCCCGCCGCCCGAGGCCGCCGTCACCCGTCCACAAGAAGTTCACTCGAGTGTTCGGGTCGGAACCGAACTGGCCGCCCTCACTCTGGATTCCCCGCACGATGTTGATCACCGTGCCGGGCGAGGTGGTGATCTTGGCCGTGACGTCAACCTGCACATTGCAGAACGTGTACGTGCCGTCTTGCAGGATCACATTGCCCTTGAACGTCTGTTTGCCGTCCTTGCCGACGTTCCCGAAGTACACCTCGTTCGGT
Organism: uncultured Actinomycetes bacterium; assembly: GCA_963837155.1. Taxonomy (GTDB): domain Bacteria; phylum Actinomycetota; class Acidimicrobiia; order IMCC26256; family PALSA-610; genus DASQHW01. Next base: position 2,549,713 of record CAWIMB010000002.1, read on the forward strand.
GGCAGCGTCGTCTTCAAGACCTTGTTGTCGACACCCAGGGTCGGGTTCTGCTGGGTTGCGACGCTCTTGTTGCAGACCCCCGACGTCGAGACCATCTTCGTCGTGTTGGTCTGCCGGTCCGTCACCGGCACCTTCGTCGGCAGCGCCGGGAACGCGATGTTCGGCGGGTTCACACACGTCAGCGCGTTCGGACAGACGTTGGGCTTCGCGGCGCCACCAGGGAGCCCGCGCAGCACGTACCCGAACGCCTCCTTGATCGAGCTGCAGTCGCCGGGTCCGATGTCGACCGATGGCGAGGCGATGTAGTTGTCGGGGCCGAGGTTCGTGTGCTTGTTGCTCTGGCCACCGCACAACCCCAGGCGATAGTCGCCCGGCTTCGCGCTGTTGCCACCCTTTTTGATGTACGGCTTGGCCTTGTCCCACGCCGACGCAGTTCCCACGCCGATGTTGCCCATGATGACCGAGCGTCCGTCGATGTTCCCGCCCTTGAGCGTGATCGACTGGCTGGCGAACAGCGCATAGTCGTTGATGTCGCTGCTGGCTGTTGCCGGAGGCGCCGCGCCTGCAGTCGAAAGCAGCGGCGCCGCCGCGGCGATCGCGCCGACCGCGACTGCGGCCAGCGCCAATGTGCGTCGCCGACGGCCACGCCCGGCGAGGGTCTTGCCCTCCATGGTTTTCCCCCTATTTGGCGCCCGCCTTACGGGCGCTTCATCCGTGAAATTCAGCTCGGGTGGGCACCCGAACTTCTTTGCCTACCTCCGTACGATCGTTGGTGAGTGGCGCTCCCCACGCCACTCACCAATGACCTTTACACCTTCGTGTCGCCGCTCCTTACGACCTCCGCACATTGCGTCGACGGCTGATCAACAAGAGTGCGCCACCGATGCCGAGCGCCACCAGACCGAACAGCGGCGGCCACGGGCTGTTGCCGGTGAAGGGCAACTGCTCCGCGTGCTCCAGCCCCACGGTCGTCGTTGTGACTTGGCCGCCCGTCGTCGTCACCGTCTTCGGAACGGTGGTCGAGGTCGTCGCCGTGGTCCCCAGCGTGACGATGGTCGTCGAGTTGGGAATCGTGGTCGTCTGCGGAATCGTCGTGGTCGTCGACGTCGTCGCGGTCGTCCCGAGCGTCACGATCGTGGTCGTCTGCGGAATCGTCGTCGTCGTGGTCGGCAGCGTGCTCGTCGACGTGCTGGTGCTCGTTGACGTGCTGGTGCTCGTTGACGTGCTGGTGCTGGTCGACGTGCTCGTGCTGGTCGACGTGCTCGTGCTCGTCGAAGTGGTCGGCGCAGTCGTCGTGGTCGTCTGCGGAATCGTCGTGCTCGTGCTGGTCGACGTGCTGGTGCTCGTCGAGGTGCTCGTGCTCGTCGAGGTGGTCGGCGCAGTCGTCGTCGTGGTGACCTGGCTCTCGTTGCACACATCGGTGTGCATGTTGAAGTCACTCTCGATGAACTTGGCCCAGAAGTTGCCCTTGAGCGCCGAGTTGTTGCCGAGGTTCATACCGCCGTTCAATGACCAGAACTTGCCGGCGACGTGCGTATCCTTGCTGAAGTTCGCCGCATTGCTGTTGTCGGAAGTGTGGTTGTCGCCCCTGATCCAGAACTGGGCGATGCACGACGGGCCGACGGTGGTGTTGTCGTTCAGCGTGAAGTCCTCCGCCACCTGCACGACCGTGCTCGGGTCGGTGACCACATTGGCGTCCTTGCCGACGTGCATGTAGCAGAACGAGTACGTGCCGGCGTGCAACGTGAGCGTCGCGCCGTCGTGCACGTCGAGGTTCCCGTAGGTGCCGGGCGCCAGGTCGAGCGACCCGTTCTTCGCCACGTCCTTGTGCGCGGTGTTGCAGCTGAACACCGGGATGGTGGGCGGCGTGAGGATCGGGAACGACGCGGCGGTCGGGCCCGAGTTCCGAGGCGCAACCGCGGGGCTGCCGGTCAGGTGGTTCGTGTAGACGTCCCAGACGTCGCACTCCGCCTGCAACATTGCGTTGTCGGCGACGACCTGGGAGCCATCGTCCATGTGCGTGGCGTGCCCGCTGCCGCCGCCGCAAGCCTGGAGCGAGCCTCCGGCGTTGTTCACGCCGATGTTGCCGCCCAGAATGTTCGCCGTGCTCCCGTTCCCGCTCTTCAGGTGCAGGTTGGTGAGGGCGAAGATCACGTACTTGTTGATGTCGGTGTCGACCGGACGCGATGGGCTGCCCGCGGCGAACGCGGACCAGATCCCGGTCAGACCCGCGCCGATGATGAGGACGACGACAACACCGATGACGCGCACACGTGCGCGGCCGCGATGCGGCAGCCGAAAGGCCCCTGCTCCCATGAAAACCCGCTCCCTAAGATGCCCCACCGCGTTGAGGTGCCGCGGAGTGCGACGATCTAAACACGCCAAGTGGCAACCGTCAATTACCAGGGTACGTGAACTTGAGCGGAAATCATCGGTTTCGCGCAGAAATGAGGCGCACGACCTACGCCGTGCGCCTCAGTCCTCGCGCTCTCAGTAACCGTTAGGCGCGATTCGGCTTGCGGCGGGCCAATCCGACGCACGCACCGCCCACAGCCAGCGCCACCAGGGCGAGCCCGAACGGGAGCCCGCTGCCACCGGTTCTCGGCAGGGTCTCTGCGGCTCCGGTCGTCTCCGTGCCGGATCTGCCCACCGTGCCCGTCGGGCCCGGACCGACGACCGTCGTCGGTTCCAGGATCGTCGTTGCCGACTTGACCTTGACCCTGGTCGTCGACGTCGTCGTCGCGTGGTGCTGCTTGTAGGTCGTCGACGTCGTCGTGTAGTGCGGCCTGTACGTCGTCGTCGTGTAGTGCGGCTTGTAGGTCGTCGTCGTGTAGTGCGGCTTGTAGGTCGTCGTGGTCGGCGGGCACGTCGTCGTCGTGTGATGCGGCTTGTACGTCGTCGACGTCGTCGTGTAGTGCGGCTTGTACGTCGTCGTCGTCGTGTGCTGCTTGTAGGTCGTCGTCGTCTTCGGGTACGTCGTCGTCGTCGTGTGCTGCTTGTACGTCGTCGTCGTCTTCGGGTACGTCGTCGTCGTGGTCTTCGGGGAGGTCGTCGTCGACGTGCTGGTCGACGTTGACGTCGACGTGGACGTACTCGACTTCGTCGTGGTCGACGTGGACGTCGACGTCGAGGTGCTGGGCTTCGTCGTCGTGGTCGTGATGACGACCGGCGGGCACCCCTTCACGTTGACGTTCTTGTCGCTGATGATGTTCTTGCCCACGAACTGGCCGCTGAGGTCGGTGTCGTCGCCGAGGTTGATCTTCCCCGTCAGGGTCAAGAAGTGGCCGGCGACCTGCGTGTGCTTGGAGAACGTCACTGCGACGTCGTTGGGCGCGGACGCGCCATCGCCGCGAACGTAGACCGGGACGTTGCACTCGGGACCGAACGTCGTGTCGTTGCTGATCGAGAACGTCTTCTCGATGCGCAGCTCGACGCCGGCCACGGTGGTGATGGTCGCGCCCTTGCCGGCGTTGAAGTCACACATCGTGTAGACGCCCGGCGACAGCGTCGTGTGCGAGCCGTCCTTGAGGTTCACCGCGCCGTACGTGCCGGGCGGCATGTTCACGGTCTGGTTCTTCTCGGCCGTGAACGGGTTCCCGGCGTTGCACGAGAACGACGGGAAGCTCGGGTTCGCGCTCAACAACGGCGTCGTGAACGGATTGGGCCCGGAGTTGCGCGGCACGACGTCGGAGCCCGGGTTCACGTGGTTTGCGAAGAGATCCCAGACCGAGCAGTCCTTCGTGATGCGCATGGAATCCGCGTTGACCTGCGAACCGTCGTCGGTCGTCACTTTGTGATTGGCGCAGATGTCCATCACGAAATTGCTGTCGTTGGGATTGGCGTCGATGCCACCGGCACCGATGTCGCCGCCCTGCACGATGCCGCGGCCGGGGAGATCGCCGCCCTTGAGCGAGAGCGTGTCGAACGCGAACAGCACGTAGCTCGACAGAGTGCGGTCGACGGGACGCGACGGAGTGCCCGCCGCGAGCGCGACCCACATCTGCCCGACGCCGACCATCAGCACGACGGCGAACATCGCGCCGAACGCGAGAATCTTGCGCCGACCGCGCGCGATGCCAGGTATGCCGATCATGGAGCCCCACCTCCGGGACGACGCGTCCTATGTGTCGCCAATCCCTCGGCAGACCCGAACCGACCGGGCACTCACCCGACCCACCCCGAGTGTCCTAGACCCCTTGTCTACCCTGCGGAGCGTGTCGAAGTCGCCCCCAGCGGCAGAAATCGCGCGCATTCCGCGCGGAGAGACGGACGCTAATCGGATATTTACGTCGAAGAGCCGCGATACGTCACGGCTGCACACGGTGACGCTTGCGCAGATTGTGTCAGCGCGAGACCGAGGCACGCGCCACCGACCATAAGCGCCGCCAACCCGACAGCCACTCCACTCATCCCACCGCCGCCCGTGAGCGGAAGGTTCCCACCCGCGGTCGCGCCTGAGACCGTGTTCGCACTCACGCTCGAGCCCGGAAGCGTGGTCGCGACGGTGCTCGTCGACGCGAACAACGTCGTGACCGAAGCGACCGTTGTCGAGGTGCCGCCCGATCCCGTCGTCGGCGACGTCGAGGTCGGGGTGGTCGCGGTACTGGAGGTTGCCCCCGGCGACGTCGTCGTCGTGACCACGGCGCCATGACAGCCGTTCACGTTGATGTTCTTGTCGCTCGTGATGTTTCTCCCGACGAACTGACCGGTGAGGTCGGTGTCGTCGCCGAGATTGATGTGTCCCGTGAGCGTCAGGAAGCGGCCGGCGACCTGGGTCTGCGAGGAGAACGTGACCGCATTGTCGTTCGCACCGGAGGCGCCGTCGCCCCGCACGTAGACCGGGACGTTGCACTCGGGACCGAATGTCGTGTCGTTGCTGATCGAGAATGTCTTCTCGATGCGCAGCTCGCTACCCGCCGACGTCGTAACGCTCGCGTTCTTGCCGGCGTTGAAGTCACACATCGTGTAGACGCCGGACGAGAGCGTCGTGTGCGAGCCGTCCTTGAGGTTCACCGCGCCATAGGCCCCTGGCGACATGCTGACAGTCGCGTCCTTCTCGGCCGTGAACGGGTTCGCGGCGTTGCACGAGAACGACGGGAAGCTCGGGTTCGCGCGCAACAAGGGTGTCGTGAACGGGTTCGGCCCAGAATTCCGTGGCACGACGTCGGCGCCGGGGTTCACGTGGTTCGCGTACACATCCCAGATCGAGCAGTCCTTCGTGATGCGCATCGAATCCGCGTTGACCTGCGAACCGTCATCGGTCGTGACGCCGTGATTCGCGCAGATGTCCATCACGAAGTCGCTGTCGTCGACGTCGGTGTCGATGCCACCGGCACCGATGTCTCCACCACGTACGACGCCCCGGCCGGGAAGGTCACCGCCCTTCAGCGAGAGCGAATCGAGCCCGAACAGCACGTAGCTCGACAGATCGCGATCAATGGGACGCGACGGACTGCCCGCCGCGAACGCCGAGAACGCTTGCGCGGCGCCAACCGCGACGATGACGATCGCCACCGCACCGAGCGCGACGATCCGACGACGGCCACGCGCAATACCAGTCATGCCGAGCATGGAGCCCCACCTCCGAGTGTTACGTGTGTTCTACCCCGCGCGACGCGCGATGTCGTTGCGTTCTGCGCGCGCGACCGGGACATTCGCACGCATATACGTGACAGTGGCGCGTATGACTACACGGACAAGGCGCGCGCATTCAGCGCGTTGCGGACGGCATCCGGAAGAGGCACCGACCCGTACTCACCCGGCGCAACCGCGACATAAGTGATCGTCGCCTCACACGCCAGTGCGCCCGCAACCGAAGCGCGGTATCGCAAATCGAACGACTTCGTGCCGAGACGCGTCGGCACGACTTCGACGTCGATCCACTCGTCGAAGCGGGCGGGGCCCGACCACTCGATCTCGGCGCGCACCAGCATGACGTCGAATTCCTTGATCCAGAAGTCGGCGCCGAAGCCGAGCGACTCCATGAAACGGGTGCAGGAGTCGTCGAAGTACGTGAGCCAATGCGCGTTGAAGACAACGCCTTGGCCGTCTACTTCCGCGTACCGCACGCGGATGTGGTGAACGAAGGACTCGGTCACGTGCGGAGCTCGGCCCCGTGTGCTGCGCGCACGGCGTCAATCGCACGCTGCCGCAACCGCCCGACCTCCTCGTCGGTGAGTGTGCGATCGGGTGCCCGGAACCGCAGTGAGAACGCCAAACTGACGTTGCCGGGGCCGACCGCATCCGAGCGGAAAACATCGAAGAGGTCGACGCGTTCCAGCAGCTCGCCGCCGGCCTGTCGCAGTGTGGCTTCGATGTCGGCCGCCGGCACACGATCGCCGACGATCACTGCGAGGTCGATCGTCGAGGCCGGGAAGCGTGACACACCTCGCGCGCGTCGATCGGTTCGCCGGCCGGAGAGGAGCGCATCGAGATCGATCTCGCTTGCAACAACGGGACCGGCGAGGTCGAGCGCGGCGACGATACCCGACCGCGACCTCACCGATGTGTCCGACGGGCGTGTCGTCCACCAGAAGGCGAGCTGCCCGGGCAGGATGGAAGCCGTCGATGGTGGCGGATTCCAGGCGCACGTCGGCGACGCGCAGCTCTTCGACCAACGCGTGCAGCACCGCCGCCGCGTCGTACACGTCGACAGGGCGGTTGGGCTCGTGGGGCACGCGCCGCACCATGTGAGTGCGCGCGAACGCAAGATGAAAGCGTTCCTCGGGCAGCCGCGCACCCGTCGCGGGGGCGGCGAACACCGTGCCGGTCTCGAAGAGCGCGACGTCGGGCGTGCCGTGGGCCGCGTTGAACGCGGCCGCCCGCAACACGCCGGGGAGAAGTGCGGGCCGCAGGATCGACTCCTCGGAGCGCAAGGGATTCTCGACTTCGATCGCGCCGCCGGCACCGACACCGGCACGCGCGAGGTCGGCCGGCGCGACGAGCGGCAACGTGTAGATCTCGTCGTATCCCGCACCGACATACACGTCGGTAGCGGTGCGCCGGTCGCGTTGCCGCGGGCTCAACCCACCGATCTTCTCGGGATTCGACGGCACGGTGCGCGCGATGCGATCGAGTCCGATGCGCCGCGCAACTTCCTCGACGAGATCGATCTCGCGTGTCAGATCCGGTCGAAACGTGGGGACGACTGCGGTGCCGTCGTGCACATCGATGCCGAGGGGTGTGAGATACGCGCCGATCTCGGCGTCGTCGAGCGCCGTGCCGAGCAGCTGGTTGACGCGCTCGGTCCGCACGTAGATGCGCCTGGGCTCGATCGGCTCCGGGTAGACGTCGATTGCTCCCTGCGCCAGTTGCGCGCCCGCGAAGTCGCCCAGCAGCTCCATCGCACGCTGCGCGCCGGTGCCGGCATTGTTCGGATCGACGCCGCGCTCGAACCGGGCGCTCGCCTCCGAGCGGAGCCCGAGCCGCTTGGCCGTCTTCGCAATCCCCTGCGGTTCGAAGTACGCCGGACTCGAGGAGGATCTCCGCGGTCGTGCCAGAGACCTCGGCCGCGGCGCCGCCCATGATCCCGGCGATCGCCTGCGGATTGCGTTCGGCGTCGCAGATCAACAGGTCGTCGCGGGTCAGTGCGCGCTCAACGCCGTCGAGCGTGGTCATCTTCTCGCCGTCGGCGGCACACCGCACAACGATCCCCCGGCCCGCGAGCTTCCCAAGATCGAACGCGTGCAGCGGGCGGCACCGCTCGAGCATCACGTAATTCGTGATGTCGACGACGTTGCTGATCGGCCGCATCCCGGCCAGCATCAAGCGCCGCTGCATCCACGCCGGGGATTCGCCCATCTGCACGCGCGCCACCATGCCGACGAAACGCGGGCATCGATCAGTCGCTTCGACGATCACGCGCGCGCCGTCGAGGTCCTCGACCAGCGGTGCCGGCTCGCGCTCGTCGACATGGAACGGCAGATCGAAATGGGCGGCGAGTTCGCGGGCGACCCCGACAACGCCCATTGCGTCCGGACGGTTCGGGGTGATCGACAGGTCGAACACCACATCGTCGAGCCCGAGCACTTCGCGGACGTCAGTGCCGAGTGGCGCGTCCGCCGGCAAAGCCAGGATGCCGCCGTGGTCATCACCGAGACCGAGCTCGCGCGGCGAGCACAGCATCCCTTCGGAAACGACACCGCGGATCTTGCGACGTTCGATCGTGAAGTCGCCCGGCAGTACCGCCCCGACCCGAGCGAACGGCACGACCATCCCGGGCTCGATGTTCGGCGCGCCACAGACGACGCGGAGCTGACCATCGCCATATTCCACGTCGGCGAGCCGAATGCGGTCGGCGTCGGGATGGGGCACGACATCGATGATCCGAGCGACGACGACCCCATGGATGTCGCGGCCGGGCTCGTCGATCGCCTCCACTTCCAGGCCGAGCTGATTCAGCGCGTCGGCGATGTCGGCGGGCGCCACGTCGATCGGTGTGAACTCACGAATCCAGGAGAGCGGAACGCGCACGCCAGCCGGTCCTCAGAACTGCTCGGCGAAGCGCACGTCGCCGTCCCAGAGGTTCTTCACGTGATCGACGCCGTAGAGCAGTTGCACGACCCGGTCGATGCCGAAGCCGAACGCGAAGCCGCTGTACTCCTCGGGGTCGATGCCGACGTTCTTGAGAACCTCCGGGTCGACCATCCCCGCGCCGCCGAGCTCGATCCAGCCTGTGCGCGAGCACACGGTGCACCCCGCGCCCCGGCAGAACACACACGACATCGCGAACTCGACCGACGGCTCGGTGAACGGAAAGAACGACGGCAGGAACCGGGCCTGGATGTCGGAGCCGAACAGCGCATGGATGAAGGCCTCGATGGTGCCGAGCAGGTCGCCGAGCGTGATGCCGCGATCGACGGCCAAACCCTCGATCTGGTGGAACACGGGCGAGTGCCGCGCGTCGAGTGTGTCGCGCCGGTAGACCCGCCCGGGCGCGACGACATAGATCGGCGGACGCTGCGCCTCCATCACCCGCACCTGCACGGGTGACGTATGCGTGCGGAGCAGCACCTCTTCGCGGTCGCCGAGCCGCACGTAGAGCGTGTCCTGCATGGCCCGTGCGGGATGGCCGGGCGGAAAGTTGAGAGCTTCGAAGTTGTACCAGTCGAGCTCGACTTCCGGTCCCTCGGCGACCTTGTAGCCCATACCCACGAACACGTCTTCGAGCTCACGCCAGATGCGCGTCACCGGGTGCAGGTGTCCGCGCCGGTACTCGCGGGGCGGCAGGGTGAGGTCGAGGCGATCGTGCTGCCGCGCGTGCTGCTCCGCGATCTCCTGCAAACGGTGACGGTGCCGCTCGAGACGCACCTCCAGCTCCGAGCGGGCCGACGCCAGCGCCTTGCCCACCTCCGCTCGATCGCCGGGGTCGACCTGCTTGATCGACTCACGAATCTCATTGAGCGGCGACGACTTCCCGAGGTACCGACGCTCGGCATCGCCAAGCTCCTCGAGCGATCCCGACGCGGTGAATGCTGTATAGGCGTCCTGCACGATCGGCTCGATGCGAGCAACGAGCTCCGAGCCGGTCACGTGGTTCTCCGTTGCCGGGCCGCTTCGTACAGCAGGGTGGTGCCCGCCATCGCGACGTTCAGCGATTCGCCCGCTTGCATCGGAATGCTGATGAACCCGTCGAGCGGCACGTCGGTCGCAAGCCCGCGGGTCTCGTGGCCGACCACGAACGCGATCGGCTCGACCATGTCGTAGCTCTCGGGGGATTGGCCACCGTGCGCGACCGCACCGAGCCGGCGCGTGCCAGCCGCACGAAGGGCCTCGAGTGCCTCCAACGGGGGTACCGCCTCCACGATGCGAATCGCGAAACACGCGCCGGCCGAGGCGCGTACGACCTTGGGATTGTACGCATCCACCGATCCGGGCCCGAGGACTACCGCTTGCGCGCCGGTAGCCGCAGCACTGCGGAACAACGTGCCCGCGTTGCCGGGATCGCCCAGCTCCGTGGCGACGAGCACCAGATCGGTGCCGGCGAGCGCTTCCACCCCACGCCGTGCCATGCGGGCGAGCGCAAACACCGGCTGCGGTGTCCGGGTATCGCCGGCCCGGGCGTGCAGCACCTTGCTAGGGATCCCGGCGATGGCGCACCGTTCCGCAGCTGCACGGGCGTCCGCCGAAGCGTCGACACCGACGAAACATTCGAGGAGCTCGGCGTCGTGATCGAGCGCGGCCGCGATCACGCGCGGCCCTTCACATACGAACACACCCTCGGCGTCGCGCGCCTTGCGGTCGCGTAGCAGCTCGCGCAGCCGACGGACGTCGGCGTTGGTCGCGCGCTCGAAGGAATCAGGCAGCGTCGAGCGCGCCACGCGCAGTTTCGACGAGCGTCGAGAACGCCGCAGGCTCGCGCACCGCGAGATCCGCGAGGATCTTGCGGTCGATGTCGACCTCGGCCGCCTTCAACCCCGCCATGAAACGCGAATACGACATGTCGTGCTCGCGGCACGCGGCGTTGATGCGCACGATCCACAGCCGGCGGAACTCGCCTTTGCGCGCCCGGCGGTCGCGGTACGCGTAGCGCAGCGAGTGCATGACCTGCTCGTTGGCCTTCTTGAAATGGCGGCTGCGCGCGCCGGTGTAACCCTGCGCCTCTTCGAGGATCGCCCGCCGGTGCTTCTTGCCGGCCACTGAACGCTTTACACGAGCCATTGCGTTACCTCCCGAGTAGGCGTTCGACGTGCTTCTTGTCGCCCCCGACCACCTCGGCCTCACGACCGAGACGGCGCGTGCGCCTGCTCGGCTTGTGCTCGAGCAAATGGTCGCGGTACGCGTGGCGCCGCAGGATCTTGCCGGTACCGGTGATCTTGAAGCGCTTGGCCGCGCCGCGGTGCGTCTTCATCTTGGGCATGACAACGTTCCTTGTGTGTTCGTTCAGGCGTGCGCTGCCTGCGCGGGCGGCGTTGGCGCCGCTGCACCGGAGCTCGCCGGCTTGGCCTTGGGCTTGCGAATGGGGTTGAGCACCATCGTCATGTTGCGGCCGTCCTGCTTCGGTGCGGATTCAACGATTGCGATCTCCGCGACCCGCTCGGCGACCTTCTCGAGGATTCTCCGGCCGAGCTCCGGGTGTGCCATCTCCCGGCCCCGGAACATGATCGTCAGCTTGACCTTCGACCCCTCTTCCAAGAAGCGCTCGACGTGCTTCATCTTGGTGTCGTAGTCGTGCGTGTCGATCTTCGGACGGAACTTCATCTCCTTGATGACGACGTTCGACGCCTTGCGCCTCGATTCCTTACGCCGCTGATCCTGCTCGTATTTGTACTTGCCGTAGTCCATGATCTTGCAGACCGGCGGATCGGCGTTGGCGGCAACCTCAACGAGATCGAGGCCGGCCTCCCGTGCGATCCCCAGTGCCTCGGGCAGCGGTTTGGTTCCCAGCTGCGATCCGTCGGCACCGATCAGGCGGACTTGACGAGCGCGAATGCGGTCGTTGATGCGGGCGTCGTCTGTGGCCAGTGCGTCACCTTCTTCTGTTCGGCCGCCGACGCGAAAACGACGGCGGACCATTCCTCCGGGGAAAGCGTCCACCGTCGCACCGAACCTCTGGTTCGGCTGCTCCAAGACGGACCCGGCGCGATCATGCTCCGCCGTGATGCACGGAGCCGGCCGGCCGGGTGGGGACACCGCCTTTTGAGTAGCGTCCCGCTTCCCTCGATTGTCGCTGGGAAGGATAGTCGCGCGTGACTGGACTATGGACACCTGGTGGCGACGAGCCGCAGCAGCCCCCGTCGCCGCCTGGGCAGCCGCCGCCGTCTGCGGACGAGCCGTCGGAAGAGGAACTGGCAGCGCTCCGTGAGCTGCACGCCCGGCTCGCGGCCACGCCCGTCGCCGATGTGATCGTGAATCACGCGATCGGGATCTGGCAGCTCGCACTCGTGCACCTGGGAGTCGTGACGCCACCCGACGAGCAAGGGCGCCGTCCCACGCCCGACCTCGCAGCAGCCGGCCTCGCGATCGACGCACTGTCAGCGCTCGTCGACGCGCTTACCGGTCGTCTCGGAGAAGGCGAAGAGATGTTGCGTGACGCGCTCGGCCAAGCGCAGATGCTGTTCGTCGAAGTCGCGGAGTCGCAGTCCTGATCGGTCATTGACCGGATTGCGACCTCGCAGGTCACTTCTGGGTCATTGACGCGATCGCCGCGGCTTCCCAGCGGCCTTGATGGCCCGGAACGATCTCGAACTCGACGGCAGTGTCGACGGCGATCGTGCGCGAACCGTCGGCGATCACCGTGCAATGGAACGGGTACACCGTGCCGTCATCGCCGGTGATCTCGCCGATGCCGCGTCGCTCGTCGAACGCAGTGACTCGACCGATCACGGGTCACTGCACGATCTTGCCGATCGGCAGCTCGAGGATGCCGGTCGCGCCGTGGTCTTTCAACTCCGGGATCAGGACGTTGATGTCGCTCTTGGCGACGACCGTCTCGACGGCGTAGCCATCCTCGCCGAACAGCTTCGACACCGTCGGCGATTTCAATGCGGGAAGCAGATCGATCACGGCTTGCAGGTTCGCCTCGTCGACATTGAGCTTCACGAGCACGCGGCCGCGCGCTTCGAGCGCGCCGAGCAGCAGCGTGCGCAGCTGCTCCATCTCTTTACGCTTGTCGACGTCCTCGTACGACAGGGGATTCGCGATCAGCTCGGTGTGTGACACGAGGACCGTGTCGAGAATGCGGAGCCCCGCTGCACGCAGCGCGCGCCCGGTCTCGGTGAGCTCGACGACGGCGTCGGCGATCTCGGGGACCTTGGCCTCTGTGGCCCCGTACGACAACGAGATGCGCGCGTCGACGCCGTGCTTCTCGAGAAAACGCCGCGTCATCTCGGGGTACTCGGTGTGGACGCGTACGCCCGACGGCAAGTCAGTCACCGACTGCCAGCTCGAGTCTCCGCCCACCGCAAGCACGATGCGAATAGGGCGCGCGGTCGCCTTCGAATAGTGGAGCTGCGCGAGCGTCGCGACGTCGACGCCGGTCTCCTCGATCCAGTCCCGTCCGGTGATGCCGAGGTCGAAGAGTCCATCAGCGATGTAGCGGGGGATCTCCTGCGGTCGCAGGATCGTGACATCGACGACGCGCGGGTCGTCGATGGTCGCGCGGTAATCCACGTCGGACGAACGCACGACCCCGAGGTCGGCGTCTTCGAAGAGTTCGAGGGTGGCTCTTTCGAGCGAACCCTTGGGCAGCACGACTCGCAGCATTGCCGGATCAGGGTAGCCCGGCGACCAGCAATCGATATCCCAAATCGATCTCCGGCATCGTCCGCAGCTCGGCGTGGCGCGCCTCCCATGCACCCGACTCCAGGTCCTCCCGGAGACGTTCGGTGCCGCGCCTTCGTATCTCGGGATCGAGCTGCGCGAACGACGACATGCCGGCCTGTACCTGCGGGTCGAGATACGCCTCCGGCCGGTTCCAGAAGCTGCCGCCAAACCCGTCGACGCAATCCGCGGGAATGGGCACTGGCTCCACGCGCCGAACGTCGAGGAAGCGTGCAATCGTTTGCGCGTCGGGCGCGCGACGTTCGGTCATCAGATCAAGAACCTCGGGAAAGTATTCGTCGATCAACCACAGGTCGCCGGTCGAGGAGGGATCGAAGAAGAAGATCACTTGCCGCGCCGCGACCCGCTGCATCTCGTACAGCCCTCGTCCGATATCGGTCCAGTGGTGGACCGTGAGCGTGGTCATGGCCGCGTCGAACGCGCCCTCGCGAAACGGAAGCCGCTCGGCGACGCCGAGCATTGCGGGTGCCGCGCCATCCGCACGCTGAGCCAACATCGTGACCGACGGGTCGATCGCAACGACATCACGATCCGTCGGTTCGTAATTCCCAGTACCGGCGCCGATATTGAGGATTCGTCGCGCGTTACCGAGTGCGGCGTGAATCTGCACCTCGATACGGGGCTCGGTGCGCCGCGTCTCGGCGTACGTGCGCCCGATCGTGTCATACCGACTCATCACGGGAGCTCGCGGAGGAGCGACACCATCTCGATCGCGGTGAGCGCCGCTTCTTCGCCCTTGTGGCCTTCGCTGCCACCGAGCCGGTCGAGTGCCTGCTCGCGGTTGTCGACGGTCAGAACGCCGAAGATCACCGGGACGCCGGTATCGAGCGCGGCGCGGGTGATGCCAGCGGCGGCTTCTCCTGCGACATATTCGAAGTGCGCGGTCTCACCCCGGATCACAGCGCCGAGACAGACCACGGCGTCAACCGCGCCCGCGCCGGCCAGGCGTTTCGCCACTAGTGGCAGCTCGTACGCGCCAGGCACCCACGCAACGGTCACGTCAGCCGCGTCGTGCTTGCGAAGCATCGCCTCCGCACCTTCGAGCAGCTGCTCGGTGATGTCGCGGTTGAATCGGGCGACCGCGATCGCGAACCGCATGCCGGTCGCGTCGAGCCCGCCTTCGTGCGCCGCGTACTCCCCCACTATCCCTCCCGCTCTGCGGGGCCGCTCGGGCCACGGCTCGCTGCTCGGCGGGATACCCGCCTCGCGGTCGCTCGCCTCAAGCTACGAACCTCCGAGTTCCTCGTCGGTCGCGATCTCGAGCAGGTGGCCGAGCTTCTCCTGCTTGGCGCGCAAGTACGCGATGTTCTCGTCGTTGGGCTCGGTCTGCATGGGCACCCGCTCCACAATCTCGAGTCCGTAGCCCTCGATGCCGCCGTACTTCGCCGGGTTGTTCGTCATCAGGCGCATCGTCGTGACGCCGAGATCGACGAGGATCTGCGATCCGATGCCGTACTCGCGGGAATCGGCAGGGAATCCAAGCTCGAGGTTCGCCTCGACGGTGTCGCGCCCCTGGTCCTGGAGTGAGTACGCGCGTAGTTTGTGGCCGAGCCCGATGCCGCGCCCTTCGTGGCCACGGAGGTAGACGACGACCCCTTCACCTTCCCGGGCAACACGTTCGAGCGCGCGATCGAGCTGCACGCCGCAGTCGCACCGCAACGAGCCGAACACGTCGCCGGTGAGGCACTCGGAGTGCACCCGCACCAGCACGTCGTTCTTGCCCGAGACCTCACCCCGTACGAAGGCGAGGTGCTCGGTCCCGTCGAGCAGCGACTCGAAGACGTGCGCGGTGAAGTCGCCGTATTGCGTCGGGATGCGAGCCTCGGAGACGCGGCGTACGAGCTTCTCGCGATGGCGACGAAAGCGGATGAGATCGGCGATCGTCACGAGTACGAGCTCGTGCTCGGCGGCGAACTCCTTCAACTCCGGCATGCGCTGCATCGTGCCGTCGTCGTTGACGATCTCGGCGAGCACACCGGCGGGATACAGACCCGCGGTACGGGCCAGGTCGACGCCGGCCTCCGTATGACCCGCTCGCTTCAGCACACCCCCTTCGCGGTAGCGCAACGGGAAGATGTGACCGGGCCGCGCCAAATCGGTTGCCGTCGTCGACGCGTCGATCAGCGCGTGCACCGTTGCACACCGGTCGGCCGCCGAGATCCCGGTCGTCGTACCTTGGCGGGCGTCGACCGAGACGGTGAACGCCGTGCGCTGGCCTTCGGTGTTCTCATTGCCCGACACCATCAACGGCAGTTGGAGCTCGTCGAGGCGCGCACCCTCCATCGGCAAGCAGATAACGCCGCTCGTGTACCGGATCATGAACGCCATCTTGTCGGGCGTCATCTTCTCGGCGGCGATGATGAGGTCGCCCTCGTTCTCGCGGTCCTCGTCGTCGACGACAACCACGAACTCGCCGCGTCGCACCGCGTCGATCGCGCTCTCGACCGTATCGAAGGTCATGTCGTGCTCCGTTCTGGATCGAGCAAGCGCTCGACGTATTTGGCGAGGACGTCACATTCGAGATTCACGCGTTCGCCCACGTGGCGCGCGCCGAGCGTCGTCACGGCCAGCGTGTGCGGGATCACCGCAACGCTGAAGCCGTCGTCGTGCATTGCCGCGACCGTCAGGCTGATGCCGTCGACGGTGATCGAGCCCTTGTGCACGACATAGCGCAGGACGTCGGCCGGCGCGTCGAAACGCACGAGTACCGAGCCGTCCGACTGCGGGACACGGTCGCGCACGGTGCCGGTGCCGTCGACGTGGCCCTGGACGAGATGACCGCCGAGGCGGTCCGCGAGCCGCAGCGGACGCTCGAGGTTGACGGGGTCGCCGGCCGCGAGCGTGCCGAGCGTCGTGCGGCGCAGCGTCTCGACGACGGCGTCGACGGCCCACCAATCGTCGCCGAGCTCGACAACGGTCACGCAGCACCCGTTGACCGCAATCGATGCGCCGAGCGTGGCGTCTGCGATCACGGTCGTGGCTTCGATCTCGATCCGCGCACCCTCGGCGTTCGGGGTGACCGCGCGCACCCGCCCGACCTCTTCGATGATCCCGGTGAACATCAGGTGACGTCCCTCCCGCCCGCTCCCTCTGTCGAGAGGCCTGCGGCGTCCGGGACGCCGGTCGGCTTCCCACCCGATACCTCGTACTCGAGCCGGACATCGGGCCCGACGCGCGTGACGTCGACGAGCTCGAAGCGCAGCGCGCCGTCGATCGTGGCCGGACCGGGGAACGCGAACGCCGGGAGCCCGTCGGTGCCGAGCAACGCGGGTGCGACGTAGGCGACGAGGCGTTGGGTGTGGCCGCCCGTGACGAATGCGCCGAGCAGCGTGCCGCCCCCCTCGACGAGAGCGTGGAGCACCCCGTGCCCGCCGAGCAGTGCGAGCGCGGCATCGAGATCGACCCCCCGCTCGGAGGTCGAGGCGGGTGCGACGGTTTCGACCTTGGCCCCCGCCGACCGCCACGAGTCGACGGCGCCGGCGCGTGCGTGTTCGGTCGTGATGACGAGTGTGGGCGCGACCGCGGTGTCGAAGAGCGGTCCCTCCGCCGGAACGCCGCCCCGCGCGTCGAGGAGCACTCGCAGGGGCGGGCGGAGCGGCATGATGTCGACGCCGCGTACCGTCAGCGCGGGGTGGTCGGCGAGCGCGGTGCCGGCGCCGATCACGATTGCCTGGGCGTCGGCGCGCAGCTCGTGCGCGTCGGCCCGCGCGGGCTCCGAGGTGATCCATCGGGACGAGCCGTCCGCGGCGGCGACCCGACCGTCAAGGGTCGTCGCGACTTTGGCCGTGACGAACGCTCGTCCGGTGCGCCGGTGATGCAGGTACGGCGCGAGGTCACGGGCCGCATCGTGCGCGCCCACACCGGTGACGACGTCGATGCCCGCGCCCCGGAGCCGGGCGTACCCACGGCCCGCGACCCGCTCGTCGGGGTCGTCGACGGCGGCAACGACGCGCACGACGCCGGCGTCGATCAGCGCGCGCGTGCAGGGCGGCGTCGTGCCGTGGTGGTCGCAGGGCTCGAGCGTCGAGTACACGGTGGCACCGCGAGCACGGTCGCCGGCCACGCGCAGGGCTACGGCCTCGGCGTGGGACCCGCGCGGCGACGGTTCGGTCGCACCCTCTCCCACGATCTCGCCATCGCGCACGATCACGCAGCCGACGGCCGGTTTGGGCGCGGTATGCCGGCGCGCGCCGCGGGCGAGTGCGATTGCCCTGCCCATGAGCTCGTCGTCGCGCACGCGGCCTCCTCGGCAACCCGCGGGGCGCGGCAACGTCGAAGCGGCCCGCGTGTCGCGGGTCGGTCGCATCACCCTCTCCCATCCGGACTCTCACCGTCGGCCCAGGAGTTCCACCTGGTCGGCGCCCTGCTGGCTGCGGGGCGTTCGCGGGCTCTCACCGCCGGTCGGGACTTTCACCCAACCCCGAGGGCATTCGGTTGTACACCGGGAGCGTACCCCTGCCCCCGCGGAATTGCAACGCGTTCTATTTCTAGTGAGGGTGGCCGCCGGCGAGAAGGTCGAGCGCGTGGGGGGCAACCAAGAGCAAGATCTCCAGACCCTCGATCGCGCCGCTCGCCGAGCCCGGCAAGTTGCATACGAGCGCCTGACCACGCGCGCCGGCGACGGCCCGCGACAGCATGCCGAAGCCGCGACCGCCTGCGTCGCTCGCCCGCCGGATCGCCTCGGCAATGCCGGGCGCCTCCCGTTCGATCGCCCGGCGCGTCCCTTCGGGTGTGAGGTCGCGTGGGCCGAATCCCGTACCGCCAGTCGTCACCACCAAGCCGGCAAAGCCCTCGCAGAGCCCGCGCACCGCACGCTCGACCTCTTCGGCGCCGTCGCGCGTGACCTCGTGGGCGACGACGTCGTAACCGGCGCCCGCGAGGTGGTCGACCAGCGCGCGTCCGCTCTTGTCGTCACGCGTGCCGTCGGCAACGCCGTCGGAGACCGTCAGCACCTTGGCCTGGAGCGTCATCGGCGAGCGCCGGCCTCGCGGATCTTGCGCGCGGCGGCGACGGGGTCGCTGGCGCCGAAGATACCCGTGCCCGACACGAGGATGTCGACACCGGCGTCGGCTGCCAGGTGCGCGTTGTCGACCTTGATGCCGCCGTCGATCTCGATCTCGACCGGCAGTTGCTGCTCGTCGATCACCGCACGCGCCGCGCGCACCTTGTCGAGCACTTCCGGAATGAACGGCTGGCCACCGAAGCCCGTGTGCACGCTCATCACGAGCAGCAGGTCGACCTCCTCGAGATAGGGCCGCACAGACGCGAACGGCGTCTCGGGCTCGAGCGAGAGTCCGACGCGCATGCCGAGCCGCCTAATCTCGTCGAACAGCGGCCGAGGATCACCGAGCTCGATGTGCACGGTGCAGCCGTCGGCGCCTGCATCCGCGAACGCGGCGAGCAACACGTGTGGATTGTCGACCATGAGGTGGCAGTCGAGGAACAGATCGGTGTGCTTGCGTAACGCCTTCACGACCGGCGGCCCGATCGTGAGGTTCGGTACGTAGTGACCGTCCATGCAGTCGACGTGCAGCAGATCGGCAACGGGCGCGACCCGTGCGACGTCGGCCGCGAGGCACGAGAAGTCCGCAGCAAGGATCGAGGGCGCAACTTTCATCGCCGCCACGCTAGCCACCGGACTCGCCACCGGAACGGGCCGACCCGGTCGGGCGTCTGGACGCTGGATGACGGTTCGCCAGGGTCTCGGTATCGTCAGCGTCGCGGCACTGCTCGGCGGCGGATTCGCGCTCGTCGTCGTGCGCGACCGCATCGCAGCCCGAGACGCGCACGATATCGATGCGCGTGTGAACGACGATGTGCTGATCTTCGACGACGGATACGACGGCATCGTCGCGCTCGACATCGCCACCCAGGTCGTAACCAGGCGGCCCGTGCCGGGACAGACCGCCGGCGACCAACCGTTTCGTTCGCTCCTCGTCGGCACGCACCTGGTCGTCGGCGCGGGAGAGATCTCTGCGGCACCGCTCGCGGGCGGGATGTCGCGGCGGCTCGGCAGTGGCGTCGCCGTACCCGCGAATGAGCCGGGCGCGGTGTGGCTCACGTCGTACGGCGGCGTCCACACACCGACGGAGCGTCTCGTCAACATGCGCGGCACGATCTTGCTCGAGGGTCCGACACCTCGCGACGACGGCGGACCGTACGCGGCCGCCGCGGGCGTGCGCGGCGGGTTGGTGTTCGAAACGCCTGATGGTCTCGCGATATGGGACGCGCGCACCGGGAAGATCGTGCGCCGGATCGGGGGCCCGGGATCGCTTCCCGGCCCCGCGTACGGCAGCACGCTCGCCTGGTCCGCGCGGTGCGCCACGGGACTGGAGCTCACCTCGGTCGCGGACGCCCGGACGCGGCACGTGCCGGTGCCGGACGGGACGGCCGGATTTCGCAGCCGTGACGCGACGTTCTCGCCCGACGGCACGCGGCTCGCAGTTCCCGTCGAGGTCGATGCCGGCCGCACCGACGTCGTCATCGTCGACGTCGGCATCGCAGCGATCACGGCGCGGCTCAGCGGGTGGTCATCACCCGTGGTCTCGGTCGCCTGGTCGCCCGACGGCAAGCGTCTCTATGTCGCGCCCGCCGCCGGCGTTGCGCCCGACGACTCGCGTCTCGTCGTCTACGACGTCGCGACCGAGACGCAACTCGACATCGGTCCGCAGCCCAACGGCGCCGCGAAGTTCGTCGTCGTCGGTCGGGACGTCACGCGCGGCATGCTCAAGCATCCTTCGCTCGTGACGCCGGACGCGTGCCGGCCGCCGGTCATGCAGCCGAGCGGTCGCACCCGAGCGTGCGCGTTCCAATCGTAGGTTTCAGTGCTCAGGGAACGCGAGACCAGCCGGGCGCCGCGTCTGCGGCTCGTCGTTCGAACACGAGCACGAACATGCCGTCGCTGCGCGCGTCCGACGGCAACAAGATCGCGCCGCGCCCGTGCCGGCGCCATGGCGCGCTCGGGCTCTCGATCGCGACGAACTCGGGGAGCTCGCGCTCGGCCCACTCGTCGACGTCGAGGGTCTCGGCACGAGTCAGCGTGCAGACCGCGTACACCAACCGCCCGCCGGGCTTGACGGTGCGCACTGCCGCCGCGAGCAAACTGCGCTGCAAGACCGCGAGGTTCTCGACGTCAGCGGGTTGGATGCGCCAGCGCGCATCCGGTCGGCGACGCAGAACACCGAGGCCGCTGCACGGCGCGTCGAGCAGCACACGATCGAAGGACGCATCCCGTACGGCCGGATGCGCGCCGTCGGCGAGCAGCGGCACGATCGCATCGCCGAGCCGGAGGCGTTCGGCGGCACGCACAACCGTGCGCACACGGCCGGGATGTACATCGGCGGCGATGACGACTCCCTCGCCACCCATGCGCTCGGCGGCGGCCGTCGCCTTGCCGCCGGGCGCGGAGGCGAGGTCGAGCACACGGTCGCCGGGCTGAGGATCGAGCAACGCGACGATCGCCTGGCTCGCTTGGTCCTGCGGAGACGCGCGGCCCTCGCGCACCGCCGGCAGGATCGCGAGATCTCCGGAGTGGCGCACCAACGAGCGCGTCGGGTACGAGGAGGCCCCCCTTCACCTCGAGGCCCACGCGTCGCAGCTCGACCGTCACCTCCTCCGGCGTCGCCCGCATCGGATTGACGCGCAGCGTCACCGGCGGCGGTTCGTCGTCCAGCTCGAGCGTCGCGACCGCGTCCGCGACGCCGAACTCGTCGGTGAGCGCGCGCACGATCCAGTCCGGGTGCGACGTCCGGATGCCGATCGAACGCACGTCGTCTCCAGTTGGGAGCGGCCACGGCGGGCCGAGACGGGAGAGCGAGCGCAACACACCGTTGACGAACCCACGCGCGCGGGCGCCGACGAGGTTCACCGTCTCCCCCACCGCCGCGTGAGGCGCCATCCCGATGAGCAGTTGGTATGCCCCGAGCCGCAACGCGGCCCGTACTCGGTTGTCCAGCTCGTCGACGGGGCGTGACGACACTTGCGTGAGGAGATGGTCGACGGCGCGGCGCATGCGCACCGTCCCGTATACGAGCTCGGTCACCAGGCCGCGATCACGAGCATCGAACTGTCGTTGTCGCAACATCTCCGGTACCAGGATGTGCGCGAACGCGCCCTGCTCGATCCGCAGCAGAGCCTCCAACGCCGTGCGGCGGGGGGTCTCGACGCTCATGGGATGTCGACAGCGCGGGTCGCCGCGGAGGCCCGCCCGCCACACGCGCCCGTCCATCACGCGCTTGCCCTCCGGTTGCACTTCGTCGAGCGTGAGCGCGTCACGCGCGGTCCCGAGCGTCGCATCGGGTGCGATCTCGCCGGGGGCACGCGACGTTGTCGGCGCGGTCTCGTCCGCGCGCAGCACCTTCACCCGCCGGCCGTCGACGGTGAACCACGCGCCCGGACGCGGGTTTCCCGCGCGGACGAGGCGAGCGAGATCGCTCGCCGGGCGCGCGGGATCGATCCGGAACTCGTCAACGTCGAGCTTGTTCGCGTACGTCGGCTCGCCGCGTTGCGGTTCGGGCGTCGCGGTCGGCAGCGTTGGGAGATGAGCGAGCAGCAACTCGGTGCCGGCATCGACGAGGCGGCTGCGGAGCTCTCCGGCGGTTTCGTTCGGCGCGATCGCGAGCCGCGTCGATGCGAAGACGGGGCCGGTGTCGAGGCCGGCTTCGAGCTGCATGAGGCACACACCAGTCTCGAGGTCACCGGCAAGCATCGCCCGCTCTACGGGTGCCGCGCCTCGCCACCGCGGCAAGAGCGAGAAGTGAACGTTCACGAATCCGTGGGGCAACGCCTCGAGCAGCGACACCGGCAGCAGCTGCCCGAACGCAACAACGACGCCGAGCTCGGCGCCGCTCGCGCGCACGTCGTCCACGATCTCCCGCGCCTTTTCGGGCGTACGCAGTTGCAGGCCGAGCACGCTCGCGGCCCGCTTGACCGGTGACTCGTCGGTTCCGGTACTACGTGACCGCCGGCGGTCAGGTTGCGTGACGACGAACGCGACGTCGTGGCCGGCTTCCACGAGTGCTTGCAACGGCGGGACCGCGTCTTCCGGGGTGCCCAGGTACACGATCCGCACGGCGACGGACGCTAATGCTCCCGACGGAGCACGATGTCACAGCGCGTGGTTGCGTCCGCCGGGCGTCGGTACGCCCATTCCTTGCTCGCGGAGTTGACGCATCGCGCTCTTGCGTTCGTCGCCGTAGAGGCGGTCGAGCATCAGCACACCGTCGAGGTGGTCGATCTCGTGCAGAAAGACACGCCCGAGGAGCTCGTCACCCTCGACCACGACCTCTTTGCCGTCGAGGTCGAACCCGCGCATCGTCACCAGCTTCGGCCGTGCGATCTCGAACGCGAGACCGGGCAACGACAGGCAACCTTCTTCGAAGACCCACTCGCCGGCGGTCTCGACGATCGTGGGGTTGAACACGACGTGCGGACCGGACTCGTCGTTCACGTCGTACACGAAGAATCGCTTCTGCACACCCACTTGCGGGGCCGCGAGACCGACGCCCGGTGCCTCGTACATCGTCTCGTACATCGCGTCCACGAGCTTGGCAAGCGCGCCGTCGATGTCGGTCACTGGTGCCGCGGGTCGCTTCAGCACGGGGTCGCCGAAGACGCGGATCGTGTGCGTGGCCATGGACAACCATGCTACCGACGACGGGACACCGTCAGATTCGCGCGGGATCGACTGCCGCGCGGACACGCCCGAGCGCACGACCGGCCGGGAGGGCCCGGGCGAGTGCGTCGGCGAGCGCGTCCCACGTCGGGGCGGTGACGAGCGCGCGGCCATCGTCGGGGCCGAACACCTGCACGCCGGTGGATTGCACATCGAGGGCACGCAGCCCGTCGATCGCGGCGGCCAGCGGCTCGTCGTCGCCCGAGAGCTCGGCGAGCCCCCCGAACGGCGGATACGCGAGCGTCTGCCGGTACTCGAGCTCGACGTCGGCGATCAGTTGGGGATCCGCGCGCGATCGCCTGCACCACCGCGTGATCGGGAACCCGGGTCTGGAGCAGCAGCAGGGTCTCCGCCCGCGGCCGGGACGCCAGGAGTTGCGCGCCGCGGGTGACGAGCCAGTGCGCCTGGCTGGCGGCGCGGTATCTCGGTGCGAGCAGCTCCTGGTCGAGGTCGAGATACGCAACGAGGGCCGGTCGATGCCGGCGGATCGCCCCGCGATGGAGCGCGGCCTCGGTGCCGATGACGATGTCGGCCTCGGGAACCTCTGTCGTCGCGGCGTCGACCTCGACGACGCGCTTGCCGGGAATGAGCGCGGCCAGCTCGTCACGCACGCGGCTCACACCCGCGCGCAGGACGCGCAGCTTGGCCGCGCCGCACTCGGGACATATCGCCGGTCGCTCGGCGGCCGCGTCCCATCGGAGCAGCTCGTGGCACGCGGTGCACACCAGCAGACGGAAGCGCCCGCGCCGGTTCAGCACGCAGACCGCCAGGCCGGGCGTGTGGTGCAGCGCGTCGGCGAGTGCAGGGCTGAGCAGTCCGGCGCCGGGGGGTTCCTCGCGCCGGTCGACGACCTGGACGCGCGGCCACCCGCCGCGCTCGATGTCCGGCGCCGGGACCTCGATCTTCTCGCCCGCGGAAAAGATGGCCTCGACAGTTGGCGCCGGTGAACACACGATGAACGGCGCGCCCGCCCGCGTCGCGCGCTCGCGAAGCACATCTCGCCGCGTGCCACGTCGGAGCCCGTTCCTCTTGGAGCGCCTCGTCGGCGTCGTCGACGACTACCGCCGCGCCGAGGTCGGGCACCGGCGCCAGCGCCGCGACGCGTCCGCCGACCACCACGCAGTTCCCGGCCGCGGCGCGCGCCCATGCGAGGGTACGGGCCGCGTCGGGCAGGACGGAGTGCAACAAGGCGACGCTCGAAAACACGCGCGAGAGGTAGGTCGCGAGCGTGCGGGCGCGCCCGGCGTCGGCGACGCAGACGATCGTCGACCCTTCCGTCGCGCACATGCTCGCGACCAGATCGCGCCGGTCGGCCAGCGGCGGCCACCGCACCACCCGCTCCCCCGCCGCGACCGTTTGGACGGTTTGGATCGGAGAGCCGATCCGATCCGTCCAAACGGTGGATGCGGGGACGTTGTTGGGGGGAGATGCGGAGCGGAGGACGGCGACGCGGGGGCCGGCCCAGCGGCGCGCGACCCACGCCGAGAGGTCGACGACCTCGGGCGGTGGGCCGGCCGACACCACCGCGCGCACCGGGAGCAGGCGCTCGGCCTCGGGCTCGACGTCGGCGGCAATGATCCAGCCCCGCACGCGGCGGCCGTGCAGCGGAACGCGGACGATCGTGCCGACCGGCACGTCCTCATCGATCGTGTAGTCGAACGCGCGATCTACCGCAGTGAGATCCGGGAGGACGCGGACAATGTGCAACTAGCCCGCGGCGCGGCGCAGCTCGTCGGCGTAGGGCTGGACGTTCTCCCACGTGAAGCCGTCACCGTCGGTGCGACCGAAGTGCCCGTACGCGGCCGTGCGCTTATAAATCGGACGCCGGAGGTCGAGCCGCTCGATGATCGCGGCCGGCCGCATGTCGAACACGTCGCGGACCATCGCCTCGAGCTTGTCGGGCGCGATCTCCGAGGTCCCGAACGTGTCCACCATGATCGACACCGGATGCGCGACGCCGATCGCATACGCGACCTGGGCCTCGCACCGTTGGGCAAGGCCGGACGCGACCACGGACTTCGCGATCTGGCGCACGGCATAGGCGGCCGACCGGTCGACCTTGGTCGGGTCCTTGCCCGAGAACGCACCGCCGCCGTGGCGGGCCATCCCGCCGTACGTGTCGACGATGATCTTGCGGCCGGTGAGCCCGCAGTCGGCGTGCGGGCCGCCGAGCTCGAACTGCCCGGTCGGGTTCACGAACACCTCGAAGTCGTCGCCGGCAAAGTGGGCCGGAAGCGACGGCTTGATGACGTGCTCGATCAGCGCGGGCCGCAGCTGCTTGTCGATGTCGACGCCGGGGTCGTGCTGCGTCGAGATCAACACGGTCTCCAGACGGCGGGGCACGCCGTCTTCGTATTCGACCGACACCTGGGTCTTGCCGTCGGGCCGGAGGATGTCGACGATGCCCTCTTTGCGAACCTGCGCCAGCTGGCGCGCCAGCCGGTGGGCGAGCCAGATCGGCATCGGCATGAGGTCTTCGGTGTCGTCGCAGGCGTAGCCGAACATCATGCCCTGGTCGCCGGCGCCGACCTCGTCGTACGCGTCGCCGGTACCACTCCTCTGCTCGAGTGCCTTGTCGACACCCATCGCGATGTCGGGCGACTGCTCGTCGATCGACACGATCACGCCGCACGTCTTGCCGTCGATGCCGAAGCGGGCGTCGGTGTAGCCGATGCCGTTGATCGTCTCCCGGGCCAGCCGGGCGGTGTCGATGTGGGCCTTGGTGCTGATCTCACCGGCGACGATGACGAGACCGGTCGTCACCATCGTCTCGCACGCCACCCGTCCGAACGGGTCCTCGGCGAGCACGGCGTCGAGCACGCTGTCGCTGATCTGGTCCGACATCTTGTCGGGATGTCCCTCGGTGACGGACTCCGAGGTGAAGGTGTGCCTACTCACAAATGCTCTCCCTCAGCGCCCGCAACCTGATCCCCGGCAGCCTAGGTGGACGAACGTCCGCCCCGCTGATCTAGCAACTCCATTACCCGGTCGAGCACGAGGTCGGCGAGGACCGCCTTCGGGACCAACGGCGTCTCGTCGACACCGCCGTCCGCGTCGAGCAAAACGGCCCGGTTCGTGTCGACCTCGAAGCCGGCGTCGGACGCGCCCACGTCGTTGGCGACCATGAGATCGACACGCTTGGCCTCCAACTTCGCCGCCGCGTGCTCCCGGACCCGTTCGGTCTCGGCCGCGAAGCCCACGACCACTTGCTCGGCGCGTTTGGAACGGCCGAGGGCGGCGAGGATGTCGACGGTGGGCTCGAGCAGAACCTCCGGGACGCCGTCGCCCTTCTTCAGCTTCTGCACCGCGACTGCCTTGGGCCGGAAATCGGCAACGGCCGCGGCCATGATCACCGCGTCGGCGTCCGCAGCGCGGGCGAGGACCGCGTCGTGCATCTGTTCCGCGCTCTCGACCCGCACGACCTCCAGCCCGAAGCCTGCGGGCGGCGGCGCCGTCGTGACCAACACCACCCGCGCGCCCCGGCGCACGGCCGCGACCGCGATCGCGTGGCCCATCTTCCCGGACGACCGGTTCCCGATGTAGCGGACCGGGTCGATCGCCTCTCGTGTTCCGCCGGCCGTGACGAGCACCGTGCGGCCGGACAGCGTGCGGTCGCCCCGGGCGAGCAACTCGAGGGCGGCCGCGGCGATCGTCGCGGGCTCGGGGAGCCGCCCCGCGCCCGCGTCGCCACCCGCGAGCCGCCCCTCCTCGGGTTCCAGCACGTGCACACCCCGCTCGCGCAACGTCTGCGAGGTTCGCCTGCACCGCGGGGTGCTCCCACATCTCGGTGTGCATCGCCGGGCACACGAGCACGGGCGCGCGGGTCGCCAGGAGCGTCGCAGTCAGCAGGTCGTCGGAGATCCCCGCCGCGTACTTCCCGATGAGCTTGGCGGTCGCGGGCGCCACGAGGATCAGATCGGCGGCCTGGCCGAGCCGCGTGTGCGGGATCGGGTCGGGCCCGTCGAACAGTGACGTGTGCGCGGGCTCGGAGGCCAGCGCCGAGAACGTCGTCGCCCCAATGAAGCGCTGCGCATCGTCGGTCAGGACCGGCGCGACGTGGACGCCGGCATCGACCAGCCGGCGACAGACCTCAACGGCCTTGTACGCGGCGATCCCCCCGCACACACCGAGGACGACCCGGGGCATCGAGGGCGGGACGGTCGCCACCGAACTCCCGGCGGCTCAGGCGGTGATGTCGGGCGGAGACGTGGTTGCCTCCGCGGCGTCGGCGGAACCGTCGGCCTCGGTCGCGCCTTCCTCTTCGGGAATGATCCGCTCGTACACGATCTTGCCGATCGCGACCTCTTCGAGCGCGATCGACAGGGGCTTGCGCGACACCGATGTCACCTGCGGCGGAACGATCCGCCCAAGGCCCTCGCCGAGCTGGTTGTAGTAGTCGTTGATCTCT
The DNA here is from genome assembly GCA_963837155.1 of uncultured Actinomycetes bacterium. Taxonomy (GTDB): domain Bacteria; phylum Actinomycetota; class Acidimicrobiia; order IMCC26256; family PALSA-610; genus DASQHW01. The sequence continues at coordinate 2,577,075 of CAWIMB010000002.1, forward strand.
CGGGCCCGCATGGCGGCCAGGGTGACCAGGGTGAATTTGGAATCCACCTTGCCCATCAGCTGCTCGATTCGAGGCTCCATCAACGACGGCCGGCGCTCTGCCATCAGGCTCCTTGGGGGTTTTGGCCCGCAGTACGGCGGTTGGTCAGGATACCAGCGATCCTCGCCGCGGCCCGGTCCGCGTCCTCGTTGACGACCACCTCGTCGAATTGGGTCTCGGCGATGTGTTCCTCCCCCGGAGCGGCGGCCAGGCGCCGTTCGATGCTCTCCGCCGACTCGCCGGTCACTTCCGCGCGCCTCGAGCCGCCGCCGCTGCTCGTCACGGCTCGGCGCCTTCACGAACACGAGGAGTGCTTCCGGCAGCGCCGCCTTGACCGCGAGGGCACCTTGGACGTCGACCTCGAGCATCACGTCGCGGCCGGCCTCGAGCTCGTCGAGCACGAACTGCCGCGGCGTGCCCTTCAGATCGCCGTAGACCTCGAACCATTCGAGGAACCCGCCCTCGTCGCGTAGCCGCTCGAAGTCCTCGCGCGACACATAGTGGTAGTCGACGTCCGCGACCTCGGTGGAGCGGCGGGGTCGGGTGGTCCAGGACACCGACCAGTGCAGGTCGGGATCGGCCACGCGCAACTGGGCGCCGACGGTGCCTTTCCCCGCGCCGGATGTGCCCGCGAGAACGAGCAGGACGCCGCGGCCTGTTCGTTTGCGGTTAGGCAAACTTGTCGAGCAGCGCCCGCCGCTGGTTCGTGCCGAGCCCCCGCAACCGGCGACTCTCAGAGATCTCCAACTCCGACATGATGTTGCGCGCCCGCACCTTGCCAACACCCGGCAACGACTCGAGCACACTCACGACCTTCAGCTTGGCGAGCATCGTGCCGGCATCGTCTTGGGTGTCGGCCGCATCGAACAGCTCCGACAACGTGAGCGATCCGATCTTCAACTTGTCTTTCACCTCCGCCCTCTGGCGACGCGCGGCCGCGGCCTTCTCGAGCGCGAGCTGACGCTGCTCCGGCGTGAGCTGAGGCGGGTTCGCCATGGTGTCCTCCACTGGGGGCGGCAACGGGGCAAGTGGCGATCTGGCTCCCGACCTCCGCCGGGCCGGGAATGCAGCGGTTCAGCATAGCGATACTGCGCTCCGTCGCAACTTTGCGACCGCTTGCGCGACTGCGCCCGACGCGCTAGTGGCTCGCGAGCGCGTGCGCGACCGCGTCGAACGCGCGCTGCGGCAGCCGCGCGGGTCGTTCGCCGCGGTGACCGCGCGACCGAGAAGAAGGATGTCGGCGCCCGCTCGCGCGATGGCATCGGGTGTGCCGGCGCGCGCGTGATCGTGGCGCGCGTCCTCGGCGAAACGCACGCCGGGAACGATCGTCACGAAGTCGGGACGCGGATCGTGCACGCGCGACTTCGTCGACCGAACACACCACTCCCTGGCAACCGCCGGCGATCGCGTCCGCGAGACGCGCGTCGAACGCACTGACATCGGGATCACTCGTCAGCACAGTCACCGCGATCGGCACCGGTGGCTCGTGGCCGGCCTCGCGTGCACCCTCGGCCAGCCCTTCTACCGCGGCACGCAACATGTCGACACCGCCGGACGCGTGGAAGTTGAGGTAGTGCACACCGAGGCGTCCCAGCACGCGCGCGGCACGACCAACGGTCGTCGGGATGTCGTGCAGCTTGAGGTCGGCAAAGACCTTCAGATCGAGCGCGCGCAACCGCGTGATCGCCTCCGGCCCGGCCGCCGAGAACAGCTCGAAGCCGACCTTGGTGACACCCACCCAAGGCGCGACCTCCTTGGCAAGTTGCTCGGCCACATCCAGATCGGAGACGTCGAGCACGAGCGCGAGCCGGTCGCGGATGTCGGTCATTGCATGCCTCCCGTCAGGTCGCGTACGGCGCGACATCGTGACGGCGCACCACGTGCGAACTTCGTCGACAATGCGCAAGGTCGCGCGCGGATCGAGGAACGTCGCGGTGCCGACCCCGACCGCGTGCGCGCCCGCGAGCATCATCTCGACCGCGTCTTCACCGGTGGTCACTCCGCCGGTACCGATGATCGGGACACTTGGATGCGCTCGCGCGACATCCGCGACCGCGCGTAACGCGATGGCTTTGATCGGCGGACCGCTCAGACCGCCGCCTCCGGCCCCCAGGCGCGGCACGCGCGAGTCCGCATCGATCAAGAGCGCCATGACCGTGTTGACGAGCGTGAGCGCACTCGCGCCCGCGTCGAGTGCAGCACTCGCGATCTCGACGATGTCGGTGACGTTCGGTGACAACTTCGCGAACACCGAGACGTTGGCGCCGAGCGCGTCGACAACCGCGCTGATCGCCTCGCGTCGTCGCCGATGCCGAATGCGCGAAGACGTGCGCGCGATCCTCGACGTTCGGACACGACAAGTTCACTTCGACTGCGACGACGCGATGCGCGACAGCTTCGAGCGCGCGCGCTGCCTTCTCGAACTCCTCGGTGCTACGACCCCAGATCGACGCGATCACGCGCGCGCCGTGTGCTTCGAGCGCGGGTAAGTCGTGCATGATCCACGCGTCGACACCCGGGCCGGGGAGACCAACGGAGTTCAACATGCCGCCGCCCGGTGCTTCGGTAACGCGCAACGGCGGGTTCCCGTCCGACGCGAAGATGGCGACCGACTTCGCGGTCACCGCACCGATCCCCGACGGCGGGCACAACCGCGCGACCTCGGCGCCGTGACCGAACGTTCCCGACGCGGCGACGATCGGGTTCGGCAACGAAACCGGCCCGAGATCGACGGACAGGTCGACGTCGAATTCGGGATCCCGCCGGCGTCTCATACCTGGAACCGCAGCTGGCCGTCGTCGTGGTACTCCTGCAGCGAGCGCACCTCGGGCGGACGGGCCAGCTCCTCGGAAATCCCGGCTGCAGCGGCAATCGCGGCCGCCACCGTGGTCACGCAGGCCACGCCGTGGGCCAACGCCGCCCGCCGGATGTGCATGCCGTCGGCCCGCGGGCCACGGCCCCGCGGCGTGTTGACGACGAGGTCCACCTTGCCGGAGGAGATCAGGTCAACGGCGTCGACCCCGACGTCCTCACCGACCTTGGCGACGATCGTGTCGACCGGCACCCCGGCCTCGTCGAGGGTCCGCGCGGTGCCGGCCGTCGCCGCGATCGCGAACCCGAGCTCGGCGAACCGGCGCGCCGCGAGCAGCCCTGCATCCTTGTCGCGATCGGCGAGCGACAGGAACACTGTGCCTTGGTGCGGCAGCGTGTTGCCGGCGCCCGCTTGACTCTTGCCGAACGCCATCCCGAACGTGCGGTCGATGCCCATGACTTCGCCGGTCGATCGCATTTCGGGACCGAGGATCGTGTCGACATCCGGGAATCGGCTGAACGGAAGTACCGCTTCCTTTACCGCGACGTGCCCGCCCTCCGCGGGCGGACGGAGGAGTCCTTCGTCGCGCAGTTCGTCGAGCGTCGCGCCGAGCATCACACGCGCCGCGACCTTGGCGAGCGGCACACCGGTTGCCTTGCTCACGAACGGCACCGTGCGGCTGGCGCGCGGGTTCGCCTCGATGACGAACACCGTGTCGTCTTTCACCGCGTACTGCACGTTGCAGAGTCCGATCACGTCGAGGGCGTCGGCGAGCGCGCGCGTGTGCTGCTCGATCGTGCGGATCGCTTCGCCGGGCAACGTCGGCGGCGGGATCGCGCACGCGGAGTCGCCGGAGTGCACGCCGGCTTCCTCGATGTGTTCCATCACGCCGCCGATCAGCACCGCGCCCGTGCGGTCGCGGAGTGCGTCGACGTCCACCTCGATCGCGTCTTCGAGAAAGCGGTCGATCAGCGCGGGTCGTTCGGCGGACAGTCCACCCTCGCGTCCGAGGGAACCGGTGTGCGTGAGCTCGATCATCGCGCGCCGGAGATCGGCGTCGTCGTAGACGATCTGCATCGCGCGGCCACCGAGCACATACGACGGGCGCACGAGCACCGGATAGCCAATGTCGTTCGCGATGCGCACCGCGTCGTCGACGTCGGACGCGGTACCGCCCGGAGGTTGCGGGATCCCCAGCTTCGTGCACAACGCGTTGAACTGTTCGCGATCCTCGGCGGCATCGATCGAGCTCGGCGACGTGCCGAGTACCGGGATGCCGTTGCGCTCGAGCACGTGTGCCAGCTTCAACGGTGTCTGCCCGCCGAGGCTCACGATCACACCGCGCAGCTCGCCGACTTCCTGCAGTCGTTCGCACACGTTGAGCACGTCTTCTTGGGTGAGCGGCTCGAAGAACAGGCGGTCGCTCGTGTCGTAGTCAGTACTGACGGTCTCGGGGTTGCAGTTGACCATCACGGTTTCGAACCCGGCATCGTGCAACGCAAACGCGGCGTGCACGCAGCAGTAGTCGAACTCCACACCTTGGCCGATGCGATTCGGGCCGCTGCCCAGGATCGCGACTGCCGGTTTGGTGAGCGGGGCGATCTCGTCGGTGTCCTCGTAGGTGCCGTAGTGGTACGGCGTGTACGCCGCGAACTCGGCTGCGCAGGTGTCGACCGTCTTGTACGTGACGCGCACGCCTGCGGCCAATCGCGCCGCGCGTATCTCGCGCTGCGTCACCCCCCAGAGGTAGGCGAGCTGCCCGTCGGCAAAACCCAGCCGCTTGGCGCGCCGCCAGTCGGCACGCGTCATGCTCGGCAGCCCGAGCTGGGCAAGGCGATCGCGCTCCTCGACGATCTGCAGGATCTGGTCGCAGAACCACGGGTCGATGTTGGTGACCTCGTACACGCGCTCGACCGACACGAACCGGCGCAGGGCCGCCTCGACCTGGAACAGACGCTCGGGCGTGGGTACGGCCGCGCTCAGCACGAGCTCGTCGTCACCGAACGCGTCGAGCTCGCGCTCGGCGGGGTCGCAGTTGAGCCCGAGGCGCCCGGTCTCGAGCGACCGCACCGCCTTCTGGAGCGACTCCGCGAACGTGCGGCCGATCGCCATCACTTCCCCGACCGACTGCATCTGCGTGCCGAGCACGGGTGCCGCGCCCGGCAGCTTCTCGAACGCCCAGCGCGGGAATTTCGTCACGACGTAGTCGATCGTGGGTTCGAAGCTCGCCGGCGTCTCCCGGGTGATGTCGTTCTGTACCTCGTCGAGCCGGTACCCCACGGCCAGCTTCGCGGCGATCTTGGCGATCGGGAAGCCGGTCGCCTTGCTCGCGAGCGCGCTGCTGCGCGAGACGCGGGGGTTCATCTCGATGATCACTTGCTCGCCCGTACGCGGATGCACCGCGAACTGCACGTTCGACCCCCCGGTTTCGACGCCGATCCGGCGGATACAGGCGAACGCCGCGTCCCGCATCTGCTGATACTCGACATCGGTGAGCGTCTGGGCGGGCGCGACCGTGATCGATTCGCCGGTGTGCACGCCCATCGGGTCGACGTTCTCGATCGAGCAGATGACCACGACGTTGTCGGCGTGGTCCCGCATCACCTCGAGCTCGTACTCCTTCCAGCCGGTGACGCTGCGCTCGATGAGGATCTCGGAGATCGGGCTCGCGGCGAGACCGCGCGAGGCCACCCGGTGCATGTCGTCGACGTCGTACGCGATCCCGGTGCCGCCGCCGCCGAGGATGAAGGCCGGCCGCACGATCACGGGATAGCCGACCTGATGCGCGACGCGCAGGGCCTCGTCGACGTTGTACGCGATGCCCGATGGCGGTACCTGCAGCCCGATCTCGGTCATCGCGAGCTTGAACCGGTGACGGTCCTCTGCGGTCCGGATCGCTTCGACGCTCGCCCCGATGAGCTCGACGCCGTAGGTTTCCAGCACCCCTGTCTCGTGGAGACCGACCGCAAGGTTGAGTCCGGTCTGGCCGCCGAGCGTCGGGAGCAGCGCGTCGGGCCGTTCCTTTTCGATGATCCGCGTGATCGTCGGGACGTCGAGCGGCTCGACGTAGGTTGCGTCGGCGAACTCGGGATCGGTCATGATCGTCGCCGGGTTCGAGTTGACGAGGACGACGCGGAAGCCCTCTTCCCGGAGCACCCGGCAGGCCTGTGTGCCGGAGTAGTCGAACTCGCACGCCTGCCCGATCACGATCGGACCGCTGCCGATCAAGAGGATTGTCTCGAGGTCGTCGCGGCGCGGCATGTCGTCAGCCCGCTCGCATGAGGTCGGTGAACTCTTTGAACAGATAGCGCGCGTCGTGCGGTCCCGGGCCGGCCTCGGGGTGGTACTGCACGCTGAACGCCGCGAGCCCCGCGGTGCTCACACCTTCGATGTCGCCGTCGTTGAGGTTGACGTGCGTGACCTCGGAACCTTCCGGGAGCGACGAGGCATCGACCGCGTAGTTGTGGTTCTGGCTCGTGATCTCGACCCGACCGCTCGGGAGATGCCGCACCGGATGGTTGCCGCCGTGGTGCCCGAACCGCAGCTTGAACGTGCGCGCCCCGAGGGCGAGGCTCATGATCTGGTGCCCGAGGCAGATGCCGAACACCGGCAGCTTGCCCAGCAACTCCTTGACGTTGGCGGCCGCGCTCGCGACGGCCGCGGGGTCGCCGGGACCGTTCGAGAGGAATACGCCGTCGGGCGCGCGTCCCAGGACGTCCTGGAACGACGTCTGGGCGGGGACAACCTCGATCTGGCAACCGCGCGCGACGAGGTGGTCGAGGATCGAACGCTTGATCCCGAAGTCGTACGCGACGACGAAGAAGCTCGCGGCGTCCGGGCCAATCGTGTAGGGCTCGGGCGTCGTGACCGCAGACGCGAGGTCACAGCCGTCGGTGCCGCCGTCGCCTTGCGCGGCTTCGAGCAGCGTGTCGCGATCGGCGATACCGAACGCGCCTGGGATCGCGCCCGCGTCCCGGATGTGGCGCGTCAACCGTCGGGTGTCGATGCCGGTGATGCCGGGGACCTTGTGCCGGCGCAGGAAGGCGTCGAGGTGCTCGGTCGCGCGCCAGTTCGACGCCCGGCGCGCCAGGTCCCGCACGATCACGCCCCGGCAGTGCGGCGCCCGCGCTTCGTCGTCGCGCTCGTTGATGCCGTAGTTGCCGATGTGCGGATACGTGAACGTGATGATCTGTCCCGCATACGACGGGTCGGTAACGATCTCCTGGTAACCGGCGAGCGCGGTGTTGAACACGACTTCACCGGTCGCGACACCCTCGGGCGGCTCGTAGCCCACACCTTCGCCTTCGAACGTCGTCCCGTCCGCCAGCACCAACAGCGCCTCAGTCATGAAAGGCTCCATCTGTTGGCAGCAAAACCCGCGCTATGCGCGGAAAACGCTGCCATCTGTTGGCAGCAAAACCCGCGCTATGCGCGGGAAACGCTGCCATCTGTTGGTGGCGTTTCACTTTTGGGCCTCGTAGTCGCGGACGACGGGGGCGCCTCGGTAGATCGTGTGGCGGACCTTGCCGGTCAGCTTCCAGCCCTCCCACGGCGTGTTGCGCGAGCGGCTCGCGAGACGTGTGCCGTCGACGACCCACTGATACGCGGGGTCGATGACACACAGGTGCGCGGGCCGGCCGGCCGCGATCGGGCCGCCGTGACCCGCGGGTCGAGCCCCGCGACGCGTGCCGCTTGCCACGACATTGCCCCCAGCACGCGTGCGAGCGTGAGCACGCCGGTCTCGACGAGCGTGGTGAGGACGACGGCCAGGGCGGTCTCCACACCGAGCATCCCGGGCGGGGCCTCTTCGAACGGCACGTCCTTGGTTTCGGGGGCATGGGGCGCGTGGTCGGTCGCGATCGCGTCGATCGTGCCGTCGCGCACCGCGGCGCGGAGCGCGTCAACGTCGGCCTGTTCGCGCAACGGCGGGTTCATCTTGAACACGGGATCGAAGCTGCTACATGTCTCGTCGGTGAGCACGAGGTGTTGCGGCGTGCACTCGGCGGTGACGCGCACACCTTCGGCCTTGGCGGCGCGCACCAACGCGGCCGACGCCACGCACGAGAGGTGCAGCACGTGATACCGGCCGCCGGTGCGCCGGGCCAAGGCGAGATCGCGCGCGACGATCGACGACTCCGCTTCCGCGGGCCGGCCGGTAATGCCCAAGCGCGCCGACCACGCGCCTTCGTGCATGTGACCGCCGCGCACGAGCGCCGGATCCTCGGCGTGCTGCGCCAGCACCGCACCTGCGAGCGCCGAGGTGTACTCGAACGCCCGGCGCATCACGGCCCCGTTCGCGACGCAGTCACCGTCGTCGGTGAACACGCGCACACCGAGGTCGTAGAGCTCGCCCATCGGCGCGAGTTCCTCGCCGCGCCGTCCTTTGGTGATGCAACCGGCGGGCCGCACCTCGCACAAGCCGAGCGCACGCGCCCGTTCGAGCAGCGACTGCACAACCGCCGCGTCATCGAGCGGCGGTTCGGTGTTGGGCATGCACACGACCGCGGTGCAACCTCCCAGCGCGGCGGCGCGCGCGCCGGTCTCGATGGTCTCGCTGTCCTCGCGTCCCGGCTCGCGGAAGTGCACTTGCAGGTCGACGAGTCCGGGCGCCACCACACAGCCGTCGGCGTCGAGCACCATCGCGCCCGCGCCTGGCGTCAACACCGAACCGACCTCGACGATGACGCCGTCGACAACGCGGACGTCGGCGGAACGCTCGCCCGACTCGTCAATCACGCGTCCGCCGCGCACGAGCACTTCGCCAATATTTTCCGCTCTGCCGGGCCGCTCGGGCCCCGGCTCGCTGCTCGAACGGATACCGGCCTCGCGGCCGCTCGCCTCAGACAAACGGGCCTCCCGAGCCGAGCAGCGTCCACAGCACCGCCATGCGCACGGCGACACCGTTCGTGACCTGCTCGGTGACGAGCGACCGGGCCGAGTCCGCGACCACGCCCGCGATCTCCACACCGCGGTTCATCGGGCCGGGGTGCATGACCAGCGTGTCGGGCTTCAGGCGCGCGGCGCGCTCGACGGTGAGGCCCCAACGCGTTGCGTACTCGCGAATCGAAGGGAAGAGTGCGTCGCCGATGCGCTCTTGTTGGATGCGCAGGAGATACACGACGTCGATGTCGGGCAGCACCTCGTCGAGGTCGTAGGCGACGCGGACCGGCCAACCGTCGAGCCGCTCGGGCATGAGCGTCGGCGGACCGACGAGCGTCAGCTCGCATCCGAGCGCATCGAAAGCCTTGATATCGCTGCGCGCGACCCGAGAGTGCTTCACGTCGCCGACGATTGCGACGCGACAGCCGTCGAGCGACGGACCGCGGTGTCGCCGGAGCGTGAACGCGTCGAGTAACGCCTGCGTGGGGTGTTCGTGGCATCCATCACCGGCGTTCACGACGCTCGCCGACGTCCAGGCCGCAACGCGATGGGGCGCTCCGGCCGCCGAGTGGCGTACGACGATGGCATCGATGCCCATCGCTTCGATCGTCTGCACCGTGTCGAGCAGGCTCTCGCCCTTCTTCACCGACGAGGTCGCGACCGAGAACGTCATCGTGTCGGACCCGAGCCGCTTCGCCGCGGTCTCGAACGACAACCGCGTGCGCGTGGAGTCCTCGTAGAAGAGTGAGACGACGGTCTTGCCCCGCAGGGCCGGAACCTTCGGGATGTCGCGACGCGTCACCTCGACGAACGACTCGGTGAGATCGAGCATCGCCTCGATGCCCGCGCGCGGCCCGAGATCGTCGACCGAAAGCAAATGCTTCACGTGTTCACTCCGGTTCACCCCAGAGCTCGACACCGTCGTCGCCACCGTCGACTTCGGCGAGGCACACCCGGACGTCTTCGGTCACACGGGTCGGCAGGTTCTTGCCGACGTAGTCCGCGCGCAGCGGCAGCTCGCGATGGCCACGGTCGATGAGCACCGCGAGCTGCACCGCGCGAGGCCGCCCGAGCTCGAGCAATGCGTCGAGCGCGGCGCGCGGTTCGGCCGGTGAACAGCACGTCGTCAACGAGCACGACCACCTTGTCGCTCACGTCGGGGACCTCGGTGGGACCGACGGGCGCGACCGGGCGCAAGCCGATGTCGTCGCGGTAGAAGGCGACATCGAGCGCACCAAGGGCGGGTTCAACGGATTCGAAGGAGGCGATCGCGGCTGCGATGCGGCGCGACAGCGCGACGCCGCGGGTGTAGAGGCCGACGAGGACAACGTCGTCGGGCCCGTGATTGCGCTCGACGATCTCGTGCCCGATGCGGGTCAGTGCCCGCCGGAGGTCGGCCGCATCGAAGACTCGAGTCCGCAGCACGGGCTCGGCGGGAGTGCCGCCTGTCTTCGCTTGCGCGGGCTTGCGCGCCTGCATGCCGATTCCCTCCGTAGGGACCTCACTGGATCCCCTTCACGGTCAGAACAATCAGAGCGAGGCTAGCACCGCGTCTGCAGCCTCTCGCGCCTCTGGCGGCGCGCCCGCGGCCGAGAACGCCTCGATGTCGAGGGCGGCCCCGACCACGTCGAGCCCCGGGGCCGCAAGTCGCTCGGCGAGAACACTTGCGTATTCGCGCGGCGTCTCCGCGGGCGCGCGTGCTCGGCCGGCCTTGCGCCCGAGTCGTTCCAGCTGGTGCAGCGTGCGCGCTCCCCATGACGCGCGGCGCGAGCGGCGGCGCCGGAGCATCGACCTCGCCTCCGGCACGGCAGTCGCGATCAGGATCAGCACCGCGGCAATGATCGCGAGCGGTACCGCGTGACGTCGGAGGCTCGTGAGCAGCGAGCCGCCGCTCTCGGCATCGCCCGCGAGCGGCACCGACGCCGTCGGGTCGAAACCCTGCCACCCGACGCCCGGGAAGAAGATCTCGGCCCACGCGTGGGCCTCCCGCTCGCGCACGACGAACCGTCCGGTCAGCGCATCGCGATCGCCGGGAACGAACCCCGTCGCGAGCCGGGCCGGGATGCCGGCGCTGCGCGCCAGGACCACGAGACTGCTCGCGATCTGTTCGCACCACCCCAAGCGCGTGTGGAACAAGAAGTCGTCGACGACATCGACGTCGTGCGGCGACAGCGGCGCCTTCAGCGAGTACTTGGTGTTCGTGCCGAGCCACGCCTCGATCGCGAGGATCTTGTCGTAGTCGGTCCGTTGGTTCGCGGTGATCTCCCGCGCAAGGGCACGCACCCGCTCCGTGGTGCTGGCGACGGGCCGCGCGTATTGCGCGGCGACCGCGCGCGGCACCGGCTGGCGGCCGGCGGCGCGCAGATCGGCCGCCGTTGTGGGCAAGCGCCGGCTCACGACCGTGTACACCGCGCCCTTGCCGTATCCGCTCGAACCGCCGCCGTCGGCGACCCCGACGGTTCCGTCCGGCCGGAACCGCACCAACTTGTCGGTCTCGACCTCGCGTGGGCTCGGCGCCGAGAACACAAGGTCCGAGAAGCTGCTCTCGATATGGAATGTCTGCCGCAACTCCTGGCCGATGCGAGCCCCCGTGTCCTCGGCGGCGGCAGGGATCTGCGCCCGGTTCTCGAAGTCGCGCCGGGCGATGAAGTCGCGCTCGTCCGAGCGCGTCCACGAGCGGCCGTCCCAGGCGTCGAAGGTCTCGCCGCGCCAGAAGCTCGCGCGCGGCGAGTCGACGGTGAACACGATCTTGTCGGTGAGGTCCGGCCGCGTCGTCATGTCGAGCTGATTCGTGCTGCGCAAGGACGCGGGCGCGTTCTCCTGATCGACGCCGCTCGGCTCCAGGCCGGGCCAGACGTGCCGACCGAGCCGGTCGGTCACCACCGGCACGAGCGCGGCCGCCGCGACGAGCGCGATCAGCGCCAGTGCGGCAGAGACGCGCAACACCTCGCGTGAACGCGAGCGCAGCGGTGCACCTCCGTCCAGTGCGGGAACGGCCTCCGCGTCAGCGCGGTCGACGAGCACGAGCGCGACCAACGTTCCGACGGCCCAGATCGCGAGCAGCACCGCTCGATCGCGGCCCGGGTAGGGCGCGTGGCGGAGCGCGCCCAAACCGCCGACGCCGAGCAAGAGCACCGTGGCCCGGCGGGTTGGAACCGATGGCAACGCGAGCACGCTCAGCGCGGCCGCGAGCGCACCGCCGACGAAGCCGAGGACGGCCGGAAGGTGGAGCCGCTCGGCGGCGATCGCGCCGATCGCGCCGAGCGCGAGCCCGGCCGGGATCGCGACCAACCGGAACTGCGGCGCGACGGTCCGGCGCGGCGACGGCATGTTCACGCGTGCACGACCTCGGGGGGCCAACCGGGAGGAGGTTCACCCGGAGGTCCGGCGGTCGCGGCTGCGAACCGGCGACCGAGGGCACGGGCATCGGGGACGAGCTCGGTGATCGGACCCCCGTCTTCGCAGGTGCAGCAGCACACGATGCCGCCCGCTGCGAGTGTCGCGAGCCCGATGCCCATCGCTCGGCTCGCCGCGGTCTCCACCGCCCGGCCGCGCAGGTCGACCACGAGCGCGACTCCCAACGCGGGAGGGGGTTCGTGCTCGCGCACGACGAGCTCACCGCGGCGGGCGCTTGTGGGCCAGTGCACGAGCCGGGCCGGATCGCCGGGCACGTAGGGGCGCACCGCACGCACCGTGTCGCCCGCACCGGTCGCGAACACCGACGCGTTCGTGGTGATCAGCTGATCGGGAACCGGCTGCAACACCGGCGGCCCCGGGTGCGCATGCGGCGCGACGCTGATCGGGAACGCCAGGTCCACGCGCAGCGTGCGGGTACGCACGAAGACCCCGAGCGGCGCGGACGTCCGGAGTTGTATGCGCACGACGCGGAAGACGCCGCGCCGGGCGGCGACATGCAGGAGCACCCCGGAGGCCGGCGACGCGGTCCGTTGCCATTCACCGGCCGGATCGAGCGCGCGAATGTCGACCCGCGGCACTCGACCGAGCAACTTGACGCGCAGCTGCACGGTGTCGCCAACCGTCGCATCCGGCGGCGCGATCGCCTCGACCTCGAGGCGAGCCAGTGCGGCGACCGGCCAGACGATGCCGACGACGAACAACGTGAACGCGAACACGCCGATCGCGACGACCGCTTCCTCACCGGTTGCCGCGCCGGCCGCGACACCATATGCGCCGAGCGTGAACAACACGATGGAGGCGAGTGTGAGATCGCCCGGACCCTGGTGCGTGAGGGTGGGCGCGGGCTGGACGGGACGAGTGAGACTCACGGGTGGGGCGCGGCGACGACGCCGACGATCTCACCGACAACGCGTGCGCCGGCCGCGATGTCGACGCCGTTGGCGAGGACGATGCGGTGCGCGAGCGCGGCCGCCGCGACCGCCTTCACGTCGTCGGGTGACACGAAATCGCGTCCCATGACGGTCGCGTGCGCCTGCGATGCATGCAACAAGCCGAGACTTGCGCGCGGGGACGCCCCCAGCACGACGCCGGGATGGGCGCGCGTCGCGTCGGCGACGTCGAGGACGTAGTCGAGTACCGAGTGCGCGCAGTGCACACGCCGCACCGCGGCCATCGTCGTTGCGAGCTCGGCGGGTGTCGTGACCGGTTCGATCGAGTCGAGCGCGTCCACGCCGCCGGTGCCGCCGAGGATCTCGCGTTCGGCGTCGCGCGCCGGACGACCAAGGGTGCAAACGAGCGAGAACCGGTCGAGCTGGCTCTCCGGGAGCGGGAACGTGCCCGCGGTGCCGAACGGGTTCTCGGTGGCCACGAGGAAGAACGGATCGGGCAGCGGGTGCGATACGCCATCGATCGTCACCTGATGCTCTTCCATCGGTTCGAGCAGCGCGGCCTGCGTGCGCGGCGATGCGCGGTTGACCTCGTCGACGAGCACGACGTTCGCGAAGATCGGGCCGGCCCGGAACTCCCACTCCCCGGTTGCCGGTCCGTACACCGACGTGCCGGTGACGTCGGCGGGGAGCAGATCGGGCGTGCATTGCACGCGACCGAACCGCCCGCCGAGAGCGGCCGCGAGCGATTTCGCCAGCAGCGTTTTTCCGGTGCCCGGTACGCCTTCGAGCAGCAGGTGTCCGCCCGCGAGCAGCGCGACGACCGACATCCCGACCACGTCGTCGGCACCGCGCATCGAGCGCGACACCGCGTGGAACAGGTCGACGGCCACGCCTCGGGGGTCGCGCGCGGCGGCTTCCGGATCGCTCGGCAGCTGCATGTGCTGCTTAGGCTAGGCGACGGCCGGGGAGGGTCAGGACGGGTCCGTGTCGTCGGTTCCAGTTTCGGGAAGGTCGTCGAGCAGCACTTCGACCAACTCGCCTTGGAGCGCGCTGAGCAAGGCATACATGTCGGCGCCGGCGGCGCGCGGGTCGTCGTCGGGGAAGTCCAGCGGCTCGTCTTCGGTGACGCCGAGCACGGTGCCGAGCGTCAGCCGTGCGTCGTTCAGCACCGTCAGCCAACGGTGTTCGGCCTCGTTGTCGAGCACGATCTCGACCCGATCGGAGCTCGCGGGCGTGGCCGCCTCGAGGTCCGCGACCATTGCCGCGACCGCGTCGACTCGTGAGCGCACGAGGTCGTCGTGCACGACCGACTGGAACTCCTGCTCTGCGTTTTCCTCGGTGGGGTCCAGATACGCCCGCGGGAACAGGCGGTTCATCACATCGCCGGCCGGCGGCGACGCGAATACTTCGCCGAGCTCGGCGACGACCTGACCGAGCAACTGCGCAACCGGCGCGGGCAGGGTGACGACGACGCGGCCGTCGCGCCTGCGCCGCTTGACCGGACGGACCGCCACGATCAGTCGTCTCGCTGCATCGTTGCCCACAGCCCGTACGCGTGGAGGCGGGCGACGTCGGCCTCGCACTTCTCGCGTGTGCCGTTCGACACGACCGCGCGACCCTCGTGGTGCACCTGGAGCATGAGGCGCGTCGCTTTCGGCCGCGAGTAACCGAACAGCTTCTGCAGGACGAGCACGACGTAGCTCATCAGGTTCACCGGGTCGTTCCAGACGAGCACGATCCACGGCGTGTCCGGACGCGCGTCCTCCTCTCCCAGTAGCTCCTCGACCGTGTCGGGAATCGTGATCTGTTCGGTGTCGGCCGCGCTCACGTTGATGGGTCGGTCCGGACGTCCTCGGTGATTCGGGCGAGCAGGCCGTTGACGAACCGGCCCGAATCCTTCGTTGAGTATTCCTTGGCCAGCTCGACGGCCTCGGTGATCGCGACCGCAGTGGGCGTCTCGGGAACCCAGCCGAGCTCATAGGTACCCATACGGAGCAGCGCGCGGTCGATCACCGGCATGCGCTCGAGCGCCCAGTGCTCGGAGTACTTCCGAATGAGCGCGTCGATCTCGTCGCGATGGGCGTCGATGCCTTCCACCATCCGGCGCGCGTACTCGTCCGGTTCGACCGGGAGCTCGGCGAGCAGCTGTGCCGCGCTCAGGCCACGCTGTTCACACTCGTACGCCAGTTCCAGCGCACGTTCTCGCGCGGCCCGGCGAGTGGGCACTCGTGTCTCCTTCTTCCGTCACGCACGCGACAGATATTCGCCCGATCGTGTATCAACTTTGATGCGTTCACCAGGATTGACGAAGAGCGGCACCTGCACGACGAGCCCGGTCTCGAGCGTTGCCGGCTTGCGGGCACCCGACACACGGTCGCCTTGTATACCCGGCTCGGTGTCGGCGACTTCCAGCTCCACAGCGGCCGGAAGGTCGACGCCGATGACGTCGTCGTTGTACATCGGCAGGACGGCGGTGTCGCCTTCCTTCAAGAAGTTCACGGCATTCCCGACATTCTCCGGCGGGACGTGCAGCTGCTCGTACGTCTCGTTGTCCATGAACACGTAGTCCGAGCCCTCGCGGTAGAGGAACTGCATCTCGCGCTTGTCGATCACGGCGAGCGGCAGCTTCTCGTCGGCCCGGTACGTGCGGTCGAGCACCGCTCCCGTGCGAGCGTTCTTGAGCTTCGTGCGCACGAACGCCCCGCCCTTGCCCGGCTTGACGTGCTGGAACTCGACGACCGTCATGAGCCCCTCGGGCAGGTCGAGCGCCATGCCGTTCTTCAAGTCGTTCGTGGAAATACTCACAACACGAGATCCTTCGACGTGAGAGTGAGGGCCTCGGCGCCGGTCGCGCCCACGACGACGGTGTCCTCGATGCGAACACCCCCGATGCCGGGCAGATACACACCCGGCTCGACGGTGACGACGTCGCCCACGAGCAACGTATCACTGGCTGTCGACGCGACCCGCGGCGCTTCGTGGATCTCGAGCCCGACACCGTGACCGGTGGAATGAGAGAACGCGTCGGCCCAACCGGCCTCGGCGATCACGTCGCGTGAGGCGCGATCGATCTCGGCACAGCTGACGTCGGCCGCAACGCGGGCCCGTCCGGCCTGCTGACTCTGCAGCACGACCTCATAGACGTGGCGCGCGTCCGGGCCGGGATCACCGACTGACACCGTTCGCGTCATGTCGGAGCAGTAGCCGTCGACGATGCAGCCGAAGTCGCACACGACGAGCTCGTTGCGGCCGATCACACGATCGCTCGGCATGTGGTGCGGCTTCGCACCGTTCGGTCCCGAGGCGATGATCGGGTCGAAGCTGTTGCCGCTCGCGCCGCGTTCGCGCATCGCGAATTCGAGCGCGAGCGCGAACGCGCGCTCGCTCATGCCGTCGGCCAGCCGCGGCAGCAGAGCCTGGAACGCGTCATCGGCGATCGCGCACGCTCGCCGGATGCGGTCGACCTCGCCGGCATCCTTCACCCGACGGAGGTCCTCGACCAACGTGCCCGCGGGCACAAGATCTCGGCCTTCGAAGGCGTGCGCGTACTCCCGCTGCTGGGCCCAGGTGACGCTGTGATCCTCGAGACCGAGCCGCGCGCCGGCCGGAACCGCGGCCACGAGCGATTCGCGCTGGGCGGAGCCCGTGAGCCCGATCTCGATCTGCACGTCCACGCCCGCCGCGCCGAGCTCTTCCTTCGACCGTTCGATGTACCGGCCATCGGTCACGAACAACGCGCCGTCGCCGGTCACGAGCAGCGTCGCCGCCGACCCCGTGAAGCCCGTCAGGTAGCGGACGTTTGCGAGCTTGGTCACCAGCAGCGCCTCGATCTCGGCCTCGCCCAGCCGGTCGCGCAGCCGCCCGAGGCGCGGCGCGACATCGAGCGGTGCCAGCGGTTCCGTGAGTGTCGCGGTCACTTCTTCTCCTCGATGAGTGCTGCCGCCGCTTCGATTGCGAGACGGTACCCAGTCGCTTTCAGCCCGGTGATCGTTCCGTCGACGACCGGGGAGATCACCGACCGGTGCCTCCAACGCTCGCGCGTGAAGAGATTGGAGAGGTGTACCTCGACCTTGACGCCCTCGAACAACACAAGGGCGTCGGCGAGTGCATACGCGTAGTGGGAGAACGCGCCGGCGTTGCACACGATGGCGCCGCACCGGCCGCGCGCGCCCTGAATCGCGTCGATGAGCACGCCCTCGTGATTCGATTGCACGTGCTCGAGCTCGTGGCCGAGCTTGGCCGCGGCCTCGCGTGCCATCGCGACGAGTTCGTCGAGCGTCGTCGTGCCGTAGAACTGGGGCTCGCGCTCGCCGAGCAGGTTCAGGTTCGGTCCCGAGAGCAGCAAGATCGTCGCCATGAGAGTTAGGCCTCCACTCCTACCGCCGCGAATGCTTTGCGCACCGCGGCCGGGTCGGGGTCATCGACTCGCTCGATTCCGCTCGGCCCCGAGAGCACGAACGTGAGCCCACCACCGGACTTCTTGTCGCGCGCCATGATCGGCAGGAGGTCGCTCGCCCGCAACCCCGGCGGCGCCTGCAACGGGAGGCCGAGCCGGCCGACGAGCTCCTCATGGTGGGCGACCGCATGTTGATCGATGCGCTCGAGCGCGCCGGCGAGTTGTCCGGCAAACACGAGGCCCACCGCGACCGCCTCACCGTGGAGCAAGGCATGATCGGTCGCGGTCTCGAGCGCGTGGCCGAGCGTGTGTCCGTAGTTCAAGGCCGCGCGCGTGCCGATGCGTTCGAGCTCGTCCGCTTCGACGTACCGCGCCTTGATCGTTGCACAGCGCGTGACGACTTCTTCCAGGACGAACGGGTGACGCGCGACGAGCTCGGACGCGACCGGCGTCACGAAGTCCTCTTCCATCAGCGCGTACTTCGCGACCTCGCCGAGACCGCAGCGGTACTCGCGGTCAGGCAGCGTCGCGAGCACCGACGGGTCGGCGAGCACCGCCAGCGGCTGATGGAACGCACCGACGAGGTTCTTGCCCTCGGGCAGGTTCACGCCGGTCTTGCCGCCGATCGCGGCGTCGACCATTGCGAGAAGCGTCGTGGGCACCTGCACGACATCGATGCCGCGGTAGTAGACGGCCGCGGTGAAGCCGGCCGTGTCGCCGACGACTCCCCCACCAACCGCGACAACCGCATCGTTGCGATGCAACCCCCATTCCGCGAACCCGCGCGCCAAGTCCTCGACTGTCGCGAGCGTCTTGGCGTCCTCACCGTCGCCGATCACGAACGTCGCGTTCTCGACGTCCGCGTCATCGAGCGCGCGCTCGACCGTGCGCTGGAACTCCGTGGGAATCTTCTCCTGGGTGACGACCGCGACACGGGCCCGGTCGCGCAAAAGATCGAGCTCGGCGACGACGTTGTCGCCCACGACGATGTCGTAGCCGCGCGGGCCGAGGTCGACGCGCACGCGCGCGCTCATGCTCACGCTCGGATTCCTTCGTACACGCCGATCACCGCGTCGGCGACGCTCGGGATGTCGAGACCGTCCGTGTCGACGCTGCAATGTGCGGCCGCGTCGTACACGGGCTCGCGCAACTTCTCGAGCCGGCTGAGCGCACCGGTCGGGTCGCCGGCAAGCAGCGGGCGCGTCGCGCCGTCGCCGACACGCGCCGCAAGCACCGAAACCGGTGCCCGCAACCACACGATGACTCCCGTGGCGCGCAGCTGCCGGCGATTCTCCGCATCGAGCACGGTGCCGCCGCCGCACGCGATCACGAGCGGCGCCGGAGACGCGCAGACGTCGGCAACAGCCGCACGCTCGAGATCGCGGAAGCTCGGTTCGCCGCGGGTGCGAAAGATGTCGTCGACCGGCATGCCCGCGAGTGCGACAACGACGTCGTCGGTGTCGACGAAGTCGCGACCCAACTGCCGCGCGCAGAGTTCTCCCACAGTCGTCTTGCCCGCGCCCATCAACCCGATCAGCACCAAGTGCTTGTCGCGCATCGCAGCCTCACAGCCTCACAGCGAGGCGCGGTACGCGTCGTGGTTGCGCACGAACTCGGTCACTGAATCGCCGCCGAACTTCCGGAGCGCCTCGGAGGCGAGCACCAGCGAGACCATCGTCTCGGCGACGACGCCCGCCGCCGGTACCGCGGTGACGTCGGTGCGTTCCTTGAACGACACCGTCGTCTCCTTGGTCTCGACGTCGACTGTTTGCAGCACCGGCCGGTTCAACGTCGCGAGCGGCTTCATCGAAACGCGCGCGACCAAGAGATCGCCCGTCGTCATGCCGCCTTCGATTCCACCCGCGCGTGTGGACTCGCGGCGATATTCGTGCGCGTCATCGTCCCAGCTGATCGCGTCGTGCGCCTCGCTCCCGCGCCCACCGGCGATCGTGAATCCCTCGCCGAGCTCCACGGCCTTCATCGCCTGGATGCTCATCAGCGCTTGCGCGATGAGCCCGTCGATCCGGCGGTCCCATTGCACGTAGGAACCGAGCCCGGGCGGGACGCCGTAGCCGAGCACCTCCAGGACGCCACCGAGCGAGTCGCCGGCCTTGGCCGCTTCTTTGATCTCGCGGATCATGTCGGCTTCGGTGTCTGCATCGAAGCAACGCACCTCGGAACTGTCGACCTGGGACAGGTCCTCCGGGCGCGGCCGAATCGTGGTTGCCGCGCGCACGCCACCCAACTCGACGACGTGACTCAGCACCGACACGCCGATGTGGGCGAGCAACGCTTTGGCGACCGCTCCCGCGGCAACGCGCGCGGCGGTCTCACGCGCGCTCGCGCGCTCGAGCACGTCGCGCGCGTCGTTGAAGCCGTACTTCTGCATGCCCGCGAGATCCGCGTGGCCGGGACGCGGTTGGGTGAGCGGCTTGGCGGTCGTGCCCGGCGCCGATGACATCTCGTCCGCCCACTTGCCGGTTGCCCATTCGCTGTTCTTGATCACGATCGCGACCGGCGACCCGAGCGTGCGGCCGTGGCGGACGCCACCGAGGAACTCGACCTCGTCTTGTTCGAAGCGCATGCGCGGGCCGCGTCCGTATCCGAGGCGCCGGCGCGCGAGCTCATCGGCGACGTCCTCGATGAGGATCGGCAAACCGGCGGGCAAACCCTCGACGGTGACTACCAGCGCCGGTCCGTGGGACTCGCCCGCCGTCAGGAACCGCAACAAAACCGCGCCTCCACGACAGGATCGGGACCAGCCGATTGTACGGGATGGTGGTGCGGTGCCCGGGTGGATAGCGGCGTGTGTGAGGTCGCTTTTCGCACCTCACACACGCCCCCTAGTTGTTCTGCGTTCCGGGGGGCGGGCTCGTGGGGCCACCGGCGGGCTGATTGCTGCTCGACCCGGCCGCGCCGTTGGGCGACGAACCGACCGAGAGGCCCGTGGGCGCCTGGGCAAAGAGGCGCGCGGTGAGTTGCACTTGGAGTGTCGGTGCTGCGCCGACCCCCGCGAAGACTTCGCCGGTCGGACCGCCGCCCGTCGGTCCGCCGGACGATGATGCGCTCGACGAACCACCGCCGGTCACGCCGACGTTGTCGACGATGACGAGCCGCGGTGTTTTCATCAACCGGTCGAGGTAGTCGATCACCTTCGGGTACTCACCCTGCACGATGATCCCGAGATTGATCGTCTCCACACTGCCGACAAGTGTCGGCGCACTGGGCGTGATCGACTGGAAGCCGACGCCGCTCGCGGCGCGGATCTTGTCGGTAGCGCGCAGGAAGTTCGAGAGCTCGGGTGTGACCGGGATCGCGTTCTGCAGTTCGTCGGCAGAAGCCTTCTTCGCCTCGCCGCCCTTGCCGTCGCCGGTCGTCTGGTTCAGTTGCCGCTGCAGCGCGTCGACGCGCAGTTCGGCATCGTGCGTCGACTGCTTCGCCTTCGCGGCCTGACTCGACATCGACGAGTAGATCATGCGATACCAGAGCAACAGCACGAGCAGCACACCGAGGGCGATGACCGCCACGTTTTTCGTCTTTACTTGCACAGCGCCCCCTCGAAGAAGCTCTGGAGACGGTCGCTGCGTGCGCCCGACGCGAGTGTTGCGTTCACGGTGAACGTGATGACGTCCGCGTCGCCGAACTTGGCTTTCTGCGCGGTCGCGAGCGCGACGTCGGTCACAATGGGGTTCTTGGCGTCGCCCGCAACCTCGAGGTTGTCGAGGAACGCGGCCAGCGCGGGAACGTCCTTCGCGACGCCGGACATCGTCACCGGGCCGCTCAACGAACCCTGATAGCTCGCACACGCGCCACCGGCGGCCGGCGGCGTCAATCCGGACGACACACCCGTGCCCGTGCCCGTGCCGGTGCTCGTGCCCGTCGCCGGTGCACTTCCCGTCGACGACGTGCCCGCGGAAGATGCGCTCTTCACCGCGCTCGATGAGCCACTCGAGCTCGAGCTGCTCGCGGCGCTCCCCGAGCCGGCGGAGCTGCTCCCGATCGCAAGCGGTTGCACGAGCGTGTGCTGCGCCTGCAGCGTCGTCAACCACACGCCGCCCGGCAACGAGGACCGAAGATCGCCGAGCATCTGCGTCCAGCCGATATCGGTACCGAGCACCGACGCCGCCTGACCCTGAAGGTTCGCGCTCTGCCCGGCCGGCGCCGAACCCTGCAAGAGGTGCCCGAGCTGGTTCTTCAGTTTCGCGGCACGGGTCTCGACGGCCGTCTGCTTCGCTTTTTCGGTCGATGCCTTGCCGCGCTCGAGATACGTGAGGCCACCCAACAACAAGATCCCGGCCGCCACGGGAGCAGCGATCTTCGGGTTGATGCGCGGTCGCGTCTTGACCGACGTGCGCCGCGTGCGCGGCAGCAGGTCGACAACGGTGCCGACGCTCGCACCCCCGAGCGCGAGGCCGACCGCGGCAGGAAGATACGGCTCGAGACGCGGAAGCTCGTCGGGAGCGAACCCGATGTCACCGATGCGAATGAGGTCGTGCATGTAAGCGGGCTCGACGGGAACACCGACGAGCGCCGCGAGCCGCTCCGGAAGCCCCGGCAGCTGGGCCGATCCGCCTGTCGCGACGACGCGCAACAGGCGCGCAGAACCGGGCTGGTTGCGGTAGTAGTCGATCGAGCTCCGCACTTCGTCGAGCAGCACCGAGAGCGGACGGTCCATGGCCGTGCGCGCCCGGTCGACCGCCTCATCGTGGTTGGGCGCGGCGATCGCGCGCTTCAATGCTTCTGCGGTCTCGACGGGAACATCGAGGTCGTGCGCGATCGCGTCGGTCAACTCGCGTCCGCCGCTGCCGAGCACACGCACGAAGCGGGGCACGCCGCCCTCGTGCACGGCGATCGCGGTCACCCCACCGCCGAACGACACGATGCCCTCGGCGCCGACGCCGTCTGCGAGTGCGACGCCACCGCCGGGCGCCGCCGACGCCATCGCCGGAACGGGCCGCGCGAGCGCGCGCGTCAACGCCAGCGGGATCAGATCGACGGCCGCGACCTGCAGTCCCCCCGCTTCGACTGCGGACACGAGCCGCATGATCGTCGCTTCTTGCGCGGCCGCGAGCAGCACCTGCATCGTCGGCTCGCCCCCGTCGTCGGGATGCGAACCGGGCTCGTTGGTTCCGAGGATCGCGAAGTCGAGCACCGCGTCCTCGATGGAGATGGGAATGAGATCGGCAGCCTGGAAGTGCAGCGCGCTCGCGAGCTCCTGGCGCGTCATCACCGGCATCTCGACTTGACGCACAACGACGCGCGGACTCGCGATGCCTACACGCACCGCAGCCTTCTTCAGGCCTACCTCGGTGCGCAGCCGCAGGACGGCGTCGGTAACGGCCGCAACGTCTGCGACCTCTCCTTCGCGCATCGCCTCGCGCGGCAGTGCCACCTGGGCGAACATGTCGAGACGCGGCGGCGTACCGGGCGTGACCTCGGCGATCGTGACCGCGTTCGTGCCGACGTCGAGGCCGATCAGGCGGCGGGCCATGCGTCCCCCCCTTGTGCATGGTCGGCCTCGACTGCTCCGACGGTCTGTGCGTCAAGGAAGAAGTCGAGGTCGCGGGCGCGGATACGGAAGTGCTTGCCGACGCGGATCGCCGGCAGTGCGCCGGATCGGATGAGGCGGTACACCGTCATTGTCGAGACTCGCATCGAATCGGCCACCTCGCGGACCGTGAGCAGCACGGGTTGCTCGTTCACGGTCCACACCCCCTGTCGGGCCGTACAAGGTTCAACAACAACAATCGGCGTCAGCGGTCACTGTCTGTAACGGAATATGTGACGGATGGCGCGAAGAACGATGTTCGGGCTCTTAGCCCCGCAGGCCCGTGTACCAGTCGAGGAACGGGCCGCCGAAGAGGATGATCGTCATCGTCCCGAGGGCGAGGAACGGTCCGAACGGGATGTGGTACTTCCGGCCCTGCGCGCCGACGACCGCCATCACGGCGACACCGGCAACCGCGCCGAACACGAAGCCGGCGAACAGACCGGCGACCAGCTCGCCCCAGCCGAGCCAGCCCAAGTACAGCCCGAGAATGAACGACAGCCGCACGTCGCCGAATCCCATGCCGCGCGGAGAGATCAGGTGCACGATCAAGAAGAACGTCCACACGACAGCCGCGGCGGCCAACGACCGTCCGAAGGCGCTCCAGTCGTGCTCCATCGCGGCTGCGAACGCGAGCAACACGATGCTCGCGAACCCCACCGGGTAGATGATGCGATTCGGCAGGATGTAGTGCTCGAGGTCGATCGCCGAGAGGGCGACGAGCGCGGCGGTCAGCAGCAGGTACGCGGGCAGTGCCCACGAATCGGCGAAGCGGGCACCGACGGCTGCGAACAGCACGCCGGTCACGAGCTCGATGAGCGGATATCTCCACGAGATGCCGGCGTCGCAGTGCCGGCACTTGCCGCGCAGAAGGAGCCAGGACGCGACTGGGACGTTGTCGTGCGGCGCGATCGGCGCGTCACACGACGGGCAATGAGACGCGGGTTGAACCACCGACTCCTTGCGGGGCACGCGCCAGATGACGACGTTGAGGAACGAACCGATGACGAGTCCGAACACTCCACAGATCGCGGCGACGAGCGCAGTCACAGCAACATGGCTCCCTCGCTGCGCCATCCTTGGCTCCGCTGCGTCCGCACGGCAACCAAGTTAGACGGGGAAGAGCAGGCAACTGTGCGACCTCGGTGAGCAAACACTCACCGAGGTCGCCGTTGCTACCAGGTCTTCTGCCAGGCGGAGTCGCCCGGAAGTGGCGCGCTGTTCGCAGCGCAGCCACCCGCGCCGCCCAGCTTGGCGTACAGGGTTCCAGTACCTGCGGCGTCGTCGGCGGCGTAGAAGCAGTCACCCGACTTCGACAATCCACCGAACACGATGTAGCTCGCACTTACCGGCGCGACCGAGATGGTGTTCTGCCCGCTCGGTGCCGTCGCGGCGCTCACGAAGGTGAGCGCGCCGGTCTGCGTGGTGAGCGTTCCGGGCGTCGCCTGCGTGTAGTCGGCCTTGTCGGAGAACACCGACTTGGCCGCGGTCACCGCGTTGTGCAAGCTCGACTGCGTCGCGCGGTCCCGTGCACGTGCAGTAGCTCCAATGAATACCGGCATGAGAACGGCGATCAGAATGGCAATGATGAAGATCACCATCATCAACTCGATAAGCGTGAAGCCTGCGTCGTTGCGTTGGGCGGCGCGAGCATCGAGATGCTCACGTTCCATATGTCATGACTCCCTTCCGCACTCCGTCACTTCCGAAGCGACGGTCGGTGCCGGACGGGCGGGCCCGGTGAGAGAAACTCACCGGGCCCCTTCCCCCGTTCCGTTCCGAACTACCAGCCGGTGTTCCAAGCGCCCGACAACGTCGCGGGCGCGGTGCTCGAACAGTCGCCGCCCTTGTTGAAGAAGGTGCCTGCGTTCGCACCCGCCGCAACGTCGGCGATGTTGAACTTCGTGCCCGACTTCGACGTCTCGGTCAAGCAGGTGACGCCGTTGTCGCCTGCGGTCACCGCGTCACCCACGACGACCGTGAGCTTGCCGGCCCAGTCGAGTGACGACTCGATGCCCTTCATCGTGGCGGTCGTGGCGTCGTACGCCTGGGCGTCGGTGTACACGGTCTTCTCGGCCGTCAGACCATTGCGAAGGTCGGACTGCGCCGCACGGTCCTGCGCCCGCTGACGGGCACCGAGGAACGTTGGAATGGCGATCGCGATGAGGATTGCAATGATAAGGACGACCACCATCAGTTCGATCAGTGTGAAACCTTCTTCCTGATCGCGGCTCCGCGCGATGAGGCGTCGGGTGAAGCTCATGTAGATGACCCTTTCTTCGGTCCCCTGGGCGGTGCACCTGCGATCTGTTCCGCCGACGCGAGATATCGGCGACCACGTGCAGTGACTTGAATCACCGAAGGGGCGTGGAGAACGTCACACGCGCCCGTGCACGCGCGCACGGGCCCGGGGTGTATCCCCGGGCCCGCGTGGCATACGTGTTGTTGTCGTCGTGCGACGATTTACCAGCCGGTGTTCCAGGCGCCCGAAAGCGTGGCCGGCGCGGTGCTCGAACAGTCGCCGCCCTTGTTGAAGAAGGTGCCGGCATTCGCACCCGCCGCAACGTCGGCGATGTTGAACTTCGTGCCCGACTTCGACGTCTCGGACAAGCAGGTGACACCCTTGTCGCCTGCGGTCACCGCGTCACCCACCACAACGGTGAGCTTGGCTCCCCAACCAAGCGAGGACTCAACGCCCTTCATGGTTGCGGTCGTGGCGTCGTACGCCTGGGCGTCGGTGTACACCGTCTTCTCGGCCGTCAGACCATTACGAAGGTCGGACTGCGCCGCACGGTCCTGGGCCCGCTGACGGGCACCAAGGAAGGTCGGAATGGCGATCGCGATCAGGATGGCAATGATCAACACGACCACCATCAACTCGATGAGGGTGAAACCTTGCTCGTCGTCCCGACGACGCGCGGCAAGGCCCTTGAGTGCGTGCACTTCCGTGTACCCCTTTCGTGCGCCGACTGGGATTCCGCATCTCCGCGTCGCTTCGGCGCAACAATGTGATCGACCCCGAGTGCCCGGGACTTGAACACGTAGGGTGGCTTTGGTCACGCACCTTCGGTGACCGCCGCCACCCCCGGCGCGAGACGTACACAGGTTCATGGGCCACCTGCCCTCATATTTCAAGCCATGTGGCCCATGAATGGTTTGCAAGACTCGACGCGTGAGCGGTCTCGGTGACGTGATTCGGTCCCGCGTCGGAGCGTGGGGAGTCTCGGCGCTCCCGCTCGAGCAGGCGGTGTTCGGCACCGACGATCCCGATGCGCTCGCGGCCGCCGTCGACGACTGGTGCCGTACGCATCTCGACGCGCCCATCGAGTGCTATCGCTTCTTCGACGCCAGTAGCGGCAGCGTGCATGGTGTCACGCTCGCCGACGGTCGTGATGTCGTCGTCAAGGTGCACCGACCGGGACTCACGCGTGCGTATCTCGATGCCGTGCACGAGACGCAAGGGAGGCTCGTCGCCCATGGCTGTCCGGGGCCGCGGCCGCTGGTCGCACCGGTCCCGGCGCCTCCCGGGCACATCACCGCCGAAGAGATGCTCGGCCCGTTCATCAAGGAGGACGCGCATGCCCCGGCGGTCCGGAGAAGCCTGGCGGCGGGGCTCGTCGCCTTCGTCGAGCTCGCGCGGGCGGCGATTCCGGAACCAGGTCCGATGCTCTCGCACCCGATGGCCGTTGAAGGTGACGCCCTGTATCCCGAGCCGCATTCGCCGCGCTTCGATTTCGAGGCAACGCGCACGGGCGCGGAATGGATCGACGAGCTCGCCCTGGTGGCGCGGCGCCAACTTGCTGCCTGCGATCGAGGACTACCAATACTCACGCACGGCGACTGGCGGATCGACAACGTACGCGTCGCCGGCGGCCGCATCGTCGCCATCTACGACTGGGACAGTGTGAGTGTCGAGCCGGAGGCGTCGGCGGTCGCCAGCGCCGCTCGCACGTTCTGTTGCGATTGGGACCGCGCGTCCGAACTCCGTTTTCCATCCCCGGGCGAGATCGCCGCGTTCATCGCCGAGTACGAGCATGCGCGGAGCGCTCCGTTCATCGAGCAGGAGCGCGCGCTGCTCGCGGCGTCGATGGTGGCATCGCTCGCGTACGGCGCCCGGTGCGAGCACTCCGTCGCGGCACCCGCGATAGCCGACTCCCAGCAAGGCATGTTGCGAGCGCTCGGACCGCGACTCCTCGCCGGCGGCCTCGCCGCCCTCCAGTAGACCGTTTGGACAGTTCTTCGCGGACGTCCGCGATCAAGTGCCCAAACGCTGGGCGACCGTCGCTACTTGATGAGCTTGATGATGTTGAACATCGGCAGGTACAGCGAGATGATCATCCCGCCGACGCACACGCCCATCACGACGATCAACAGCGGCTCGATCAACGACGTCAACGCGTCGACAGTCGCCTCGACTTCTTGGTCGTAGAAGTCGGCGATCTTGTCGAGCATCTCGTCCAGGGCGCCGGTTTCCTCGCCGACCGCCATCATCTGCACGACCATCGGCGGGAACACCGGGTGTTGCTCGAGGCGCTTCGACAACGGATCGCCACCCTTCACCGCCGCCTGCGTGTCGCGCACCGCCTCGGCCACCACGTGGTTGCCTGACGTCTCGGCCACGATCTCGAGCGACTCGAGGATCGGCACACCCGAGCGCACCAATGCCGCCAGCGTGCGCGAGAAGCGGGCGAGCGCGGTCTTGCGCACGAGCTTCCCGAACACCGGGACTTTGAGCTTGATCGCATCCCAGCGCTTGCGGCCCTCTTCCGAGTTGATCCAGCGCCGGAAGAAGAACGCGCCGCCGACCTCGGCGAGGAAGATGAGGTACCAGAACGTCCGGCAGATCTTGGAGATGTTGATCAGCAGCTGCGTCGGCGCGGGGAGCTTGCCGCCGAGCTCCTTGTAGATGTTCTCGAACATCGGAATGACGAACAGCAACATCGCGGTGACGATCAGCAGCACGAGGATCGCGACGACTGTGGGATAGGTCATCGCCGACTTCACCTTGCGGCGCAGTTCGACCTGCTTCTCGATCGTTTCCGCGAGCCGCATCAGCACGCTGTCAAGCGCACCGCCGACCTCGCCCGCCCGCACCATCGAGACGTACAGACGGCTGAACGCCTTCGGATGCTTCGAGAGCGCTTGCGACAACGAGGAGCCGCGCTCCACGTCCATCCGCACCTGGTTGACGATCTCGGCGAGTGCCTTGCTCTCGGTCTGCTCGGCGAGGATGTACAGAGATCGCAACAGCGAAAGACCGGAGTTGATCATCGTCGCGAACTGCCGCGAGAAGACCGAGACATCCTTCAGCTTGACGCGGTCGCTGAAGCCCGGCAGCTTGAGCTCGCGGTGCACGTTCACACCGCTCTGCTGCTGGATCTCGATCGGCACGTAGCCCATCGAGCGCAGCTTGCTCACGACGAGCTGCGCGTTCTCGGCCTCGAGCGAGCCCTCGACGAGCTTGCCGGTCTTGTCCTTGACCTTGTACTGGAATGTCTCGGGCATTGTCGATCAGCCGTTCAGCGATTCAGCCATTGAGCAGGCGGCGGAGGTCGTCTTCATTTGCGCAGCGCTCGAGCGCGGCGTCGAGCGAGATGCGGTGGCCCCGCACCAGCTGCGCGAGCGACATATCCATCGTGACCATGCCGTACTTCCCGCCGGCCTGGAGCATCGAATAGATCTGGTGGGTCTTGCCTTCCCGGATCAGGTTGCGGATCGCGGGCGTGGCGACCATCACCTCGCAACACACGGCGCGACCCTGACCGTCGATCGTCGGGACGAGCTGCTGCGTGCAGATGCCCTGCAGCGCGGCCGCGAGCTGGACGCGCACCTGCTGTTGTTGGTGCGCGGGAAACACGTCGATGACGCGGTCGATCGACTGGGGCGCGTCCTGCGTGTGCAACGTGGCAAACACGAGGTGACCGGTTTCCGCCGCCGTCAGCGCGGTCGAGATCGTCTCGAGGTCGCGCATCTCGCCGACGAGGATGACGTCGGGGTCCTGGCGGAGCACGTGCTTCAGCGCCGCCGCGAAGGAGTGCGTGTCCTCCCCGACTTCACGCTGGTTGATCAGTGATCTCTTGTGCGTGTGGAGGAACTCGATCGGGTCCTCGACGGTCATGATGTGCACGGACCGCTCACGGTTCACGATGTCGATCAGCGACGCGAGCGTGGTCGACTTTCCCGAGCCCGTCGGACCGGTAACGAGGATCAGCCCGCGCGGCAAGTACGCCCACGGCTTCACCGCGGGCGGGATGCCCAACCGATCGAAGTCGGCGATCTCGTACGGGATCGCGCGGATCACGCAACCCACCGAGTCGCGCTGGAGGAACACGTTCACGCGGAACCGGCCGCGGCCGGGGAGCGCGTACGAGGTGTCGAGCTCGAGCTCGTTCTCGAACTTCTCGCGCTGCTTCTGGGCGAGAATCGAGAACACCATCTGACGGATCTGCGAGCCATTGAGGATCGGGATGTCGGTGATCGGCCGCAGGTCGCCGTTCACGCGGATCACCGGCGGCGAGCCCGAGGCGAGGTGCAGGTCGGAACCACCCCACTGGATCACGAGCTCGAGCAAGTCGTTGATGTGCAGCTCGTCGATGAGCGCGTCGCTGTCGTTGACGACGTTGGCGGCGTCTCCCTCCGCGCCGTCGGCCTCGCCGAAGATCATGTCGATGGCCTTCATCAACTCGGTCCGGTCGGCGACAGCCGGGATGATCTCGTACGTCGTCGCCTGCCCGATCGCGGCGACCGCGTCGTCGTCTGCAGGTTCGGCGAACGCGACGACAAGCTTGTGTCCCTCGAAGTCCACCGGCAGTGCGACAAACCTGCGCGCGAGCTCGGCGGTGAGCATGCCGGGCGCGTCCTGGTGGATCGGCGTTTCGAGGAAGTCGACGAACCGAATCCCCATCTGCTCCGCGAGCGCGGCGGTGAGGTCCTTGCTGCCGACGAGGCCGAGTTGCAGCAACACCGCCGGCAGTGGCTGGCGGTTCCGGTCGGATTCCTCGATCGCATGCTCGAGGTCGTCACGCGAGAGCACGTGCCGGTCGACGAGCGTCTCCCCGAACCGTCGCGCCTGATTGGCCAGCATCCTTGTGGTCCCCCTCGACCGGCGTCAGGACTCCGAGTGGTATCGGCGTGACGCCGGTCACGCTGTAGATCAGACGACGACGCGGAAGATCTCTTCCAGGCTGGTCATGCCGATGCCGACCTTGCGCAGGCCGTCCTCACGGAGGCTGACCATGCCTTGGGTGATCGCCATCTTCTGAATGTCCTCGGTCGACCGGCGTTCGATGATCAGCCGCTCGATCTCCTCCGAGAGCAGCATCACCTCGTGCACGCCGAACCGGCCTCGGTAGCCGGTACGGCCGCACGCGGTGCACCCGATCGCCCGGTGCAGCGTCGGCCATTCGCCGTCGTGCAGGTCGTCCATCGGCCAGTCCGCCGCCGCGAGCTCGGCCTCCGTCGGCTGGTACGGCTCCCGGCACTTGTCGCACAGCTTCCGTGCAAGCCGTTGGGCCACCACGGCATCGAGGGCGCTCGTCACGAGGAAGGGCTCGACGCCCATCTCGACGAGCCGCATGGGTGTCGACGCGGCGTCGTTCGTGTGCAGTGTCGAGAGTACGAGGTGACCGGTGAGGGCCGCTTCGATGCCGATGATCGCGGTTTCCTTGTCGCGGATCTCACCGACGAGGATGATGTCGGGGTCGGCGCGCAGGATCGATCGCAACGCGCCCGGGAACGTCAGCCCGGCTTTGGGATGGATCTGCACCTGGTTGATTCCCGGCAGCCGGTACTCGACCGGGTCCTCCACAGTGATGATGTTGCGGTGCGGCTCGTTGAGGATATTGAGCGTCGCGTAGAGCGTCGTCGACTTTCCCGAACCGGTCGGTCCGGTCACGAGAATCGTGCCGTAGGGCTTGCGGTACGACGTCGCGAAGCGGGCGAGCGCCTCCGGGAGGAATCCGAGATCCTCGAGGCGCAGCACGGCCTGGCTCTTGTCGAGGATCCGCATCACGACCTTCTCGCCGTACACCGTCGGCAGGGTCGCCACGCGGAGGTCGATGCCGCGGCCGTTGATCTTCATCGTGATGCGCCCGTCTTGGGGCACCCGCCGCTCGGCGATGTTGATGTCGGCCATGACTTTCAAGCGGCTGATGACGCCGGCCTGGATGCTGCGCGGCGAGCGCATCACCTCGTGCAGAACGCCGTCGATCCGGAACCGGATGCGCAGGTCGGTCTCAGTCGGCTCGACGTGAATGTCGGACGCGCGGTCGTTCACCGCTTGGTTCACGAGCAGGTTGACGAACTTAACGATCGGGGCGTCCTCGACGACCTCGGAGAGGTTCGACAGGTCGGCTTCCTCGTCGGCTTCGTCGGTCGCCGCTTGCATGAGCTCGTCGACCTCGCCGTCGACGCGGTAAAGCTGCTCGATGGTCTCGAGGATCTGACTCGCGGTCGCAACGACGGATCGGACCTCGGCACCGGCGAGGGCGCGGATGTCGTCGACCGCGAACACGTTCGACGGGTCCGCCATCGCGACAACGAGCTTGCCGTCTTCCCACCCGATGGGGATCGCCTGGTAGCGCCGGGCGAGCGACTCCGAGACGACGGACGCGACCGAGCCGTCGATCGTCCAGTCACCGAGGTCCACGAATTCGAGCCCGACCTGGCGCGCCAGGGTCCGCACGAGCTCGGTCTCCGAGATCGTGCCTTGCTCGATCAGTAGGCGACCGAGTGGCTTTCCGCTCCTCGACTGCTCGGCCAGGGCTGCATCGAGCTGGGCCTCGGTGAGCAGGCCCTCGTCGATCAGCAGCGCGCCGAGCGGTGTCCCGTCCGACACACACCCCTCCTTGGACCTGGGGAGTATCGGCGACTCGCGCGCTCCGCTGTATCAAATCTCACCCAGAGCGCGGACTTGAGGACCTTGGGCCCGGGAGCCCGGCGGGGTTAGCCGCCGAAGTTCTGGGTCCAGTAGTAGCGGTAGCCGGTGCTGACCTCGACACACCCGACGCCGAGGTCGTGGTAGTGCGTGCCGAGGATGTTCTGGTAGTGGCCGCCGTTGGTCGCGGCCTCGTCGTCGAACCACGCCTTCATGACCGCGGCCGGTGTCGGGTAGCCCGCGGCGACGTTCTGCCCGAGCCAGCCGCCGGGGTACCCGGACTGGCGGATCTCGGTGTCCCAGTTGTCGTGGAAGATGCGGCCGGCCGCGGCCATCTTGTCGGTGTGGACCTGGGCGGCGGCATCGAGCTGGGCGTTGGCAACCAGCGCTGACCGGCCATTGGCAGCCCGGTCTTGGTTGACGATCCGCAAGATCTCGGCCCGCACGCCCGCGCACGCGCCGTTGCCGTTCGGAACCGTGGTGGTGGTCGTCGTCGGTGGGCGGGTGGTGGTCGTCGTGGCCGGCGGCCGGGTGGTGGTCGTGGTCGCGGGCGGCGGCGGCGCGGTGGTCGGGCCGCTGCCGCCGATCTGGACGGGCGCGCTGGTACCGACGAGCACATCGTTGTCGAACAGGCGGGCGCGGTAGTAGCTGGTCCCCGCCATGGGGTTCTTGTCGGTGCGGAAGGCGTTCGGGCGGGGCCGGTTCACCGAGATCAGCTTCGTCCAGCCCGACGCCGCGCTCGCGCTGCGGTCGATGTTGAGGACGAGGCGGGTGCGCGAGCTGTTCGTGGTGAAGCGCCACTCGAGGCGCACGTCGCCGCGACGGTTCATGGCACCGGTCAGCGTGGGCGGACCGCTGACGGCCGATGCGCTCGGCACGAGCGAGGCAGCAAGCGCGCCGGCCGCAACCAGCGCGATGACGAGCAGCAGTGACGCGCGACGTCCATGTCGTTTCATTTGTGTCCCCCCGGACCGACCCAATCCTTTGGGCAGAGACCATTGTGGCCGCCCAAAACGGACAAGACAAGCCCCGATCAGGCCTCACGCAGCGCGGAGAAGACCCTGAGGTACTGGCCTTTGCCGGCGCCCTCGACCTCGCCGTCCTCTTCGGCACCGCCGGGACCGGGCCCGGGGTGGGGCGACTCGACGCCGGGGCCGTACGGCACCTCGGGGTCGACGACCGGCCGGGTCGCCTTGCCCCCGGTCGATCGGGCGGCGGCGGGCGCGGCCGGCGGCTGGGCGACGCTCACTGCGCCGGCGTCGACCAGCGCGACGATCGCGTGGCAGACCTCGAGCACGGCCCGGTTGGTCTTGCGTACGAGATCGCGCACGTTGCGACGACCGTCGATCGCGGTGAGCAACCGCCAGCGCTCCCGGTCGATGACGATCTCGTTGATGCCGAGCTCCTCGGTCAGGCGGATCCGGCACTCGAGCGACGGGATGATCGCCTGGATCTCGCGCCACTCGTCGAGGAGGCGGGCCAGCTCGTCGTTGGCGACTTCGAGGTCCACCGTCTCGGGGCACCGCCACGGCGGCTCTTCCACACCGAAGCGGAACGACCCGTCCTCGGCGCGCGCGACACCGAAGCACAGATCGACGAGGCGGACGAGCAACGACGGCGCGTCGTCGATGACGTCGGCTGCGTCGTTCGACAGTGCCGCACAACAGCGGCCGTCGACGATGTAGAGCACAGCCGAGGCCTGCCCGGCGTCGAGCCAGAGCGCACCCGTCTTGTGCGATTGCGAGAGCAGACCGAGCAACTCTGCCAGCGCGAGCGTTTCGAACGTACCTTGCAGCATCGAGGTCCCCCGAACGACGGCTCCTACGTGTCCATCGACGTTTTCCGGGGCGCGTCTTGAACGAAACCCGGCTTCAGGGAGTTGACCCGAGCGCGGCCTCGGCCGCGGCACGCATCGCCGCCACCGGCGCCGCCTGGCCGGTCCACCGCTCGACCTGGAGTGCGGCCTGGTGGACCAACATGCCGAGCCCGTCGATGACGGCGGCGCCGCGCTCGCGCGCACCGGCGAGCAGCGCGGTCTCGAGCGGGTGGTACACGAGGTCGGCCACGACCTGTCCACGGTGGAGCGCCTCGACCGGAATCGGTACTCGGGTGCAGTCGTCTCCCATCCCGACCGGCGTCGCATTGATGAGCAGCGCCGCGCCGGCCGCCGCCGCGGCCCGGTCGTCCCAGGGAACGGTCTCGCCCCCCGCGAGCGCGGCGGCCGCGCGGTGCTGCGTCGTCCCGGCGTGCGGAGACGTGGACGTTGGCGCCCGCGACACCGAGCGCGTACGCGACGGCGCGGGCCGCGCCGCCCGCACCGAGCACGAGCGCCAGGCCGCCGGTGACGTCGTGGCCGGCGTCGCGTACCGAGCGGAGGAAGCCCGGGCCGTCGGTTGAGTCGCCCGCCAGCCGGCCGTCGGCAAGTGGCGTCACCGTGTTGACGCTGCGGAGCGCGTCCGCCTCGAGGCTCAGTTCGTCACACGCGGCGGCGGCCGCCGTCTTGTGCGGCATCGTGACCGACAACCCCGCAAGCCCGAGCGTGTGCATCGCTTCGAGTGCTTGTTTGGTGGCGCCGTCCGGCACCTCGAACGCCACGTACGTCCAGTCGATGCCGAGCTCGCGATACGCGCGGTTGTGCAGCACCGGCGAGAGCGAGTGGCGCACCGGGTCGCCGATGACTGCGGCAACACGGGTAGCCGCGGTGATCACGGCAGGACGCCCGCCTGCCGGGCTTTTTGGATGTTGGCCTCGTGCTCGTCGAGCGTCCGCCCGAACGCGTGGTCGCCCTTCTTGTCGATGACGACGTAGTACAGGTAGTCGGTTGTGGCGGGCGCCAGCGCGGCGCGCAGGGACGCCTCACTCACGGCGGCGATTGGTGTCGGCGGCAGGCCATTGTTCAGGTACGTGTTGTACGGAGAATTGATGGCCTTGTCCTTCTCGGACAGCGTGCGCTTGTTGGGATCACCGCGCGTGTAGATCAACGTCGCGTCGACCTGGAGCTTCATGTTCTGCTTCAGCCGGTTGTAGATCACCGACGCAATCAGTGGGCGGTCGGCGTCGGTCTTGGCCTCCGACTCGATCAGCGATGCGACCTTGATGACGTCGTAGGCCCCGTGGCCCTGCACGTTCGCCTGCGCGAGCCCGAGTTCACCGGCCTTCTTCTCGAAGGTCGACTCCATCGTCTTCAGGATCTGGATCTCGTCTTCTTCGGCTGAGACCTTGTACGTGTCGGGCCACAGGAGCCCTTCGAGGCTGTTGATTCCTTCGGGCTCGAATGGAGACCGCACTGCGTTGTTCTGCGTGGCTTGTAAGAAGTGGTCGGCTTGCTTTCCGGGCAGCTTGCCGACCCGTTGCGCAATCTCCTTCAGCCACAAGCCCGGAGGAATCGTGACCTTCGTGAAGTCGAGGCGCGGACCGGCCTTCAGCGCCTTCACAGCGGCGCGCACGCCCATGTGCGTGCGCAGCTCGTAGCTTCCCGCCTTGAACTTCGTGTCGCCGTTCAGCCGCGAGTAGATACTGAACACCAGCGGCGAGCCGATCACACCGCGATGCTGCAGCTCGTCGCCGATGCGCGGCACGCCCCAACCTTGCTCGATCTGCAGCTCGACGCGCGCGCCGGGACCGCCGGGCGGGTCGAGTTGCCACCAGAACCAGATCGCTCCGCTCGCGAGCACGAGCAGTGGAACGACGACGAGCGCGATGACGACGATCGCCGTCCGGCGACTTCTCGTCATGCTTGACCCTCGAGCCACGACTGCAACATGACGGCCGCGGCGACCTTGTCGACCACGCGGCGGCGTGCCTCGCGTCGCATGCGGGCTTCGATGAGGCTCCGCTCTGCGGTCACGGTGGTGAGCCGCTCGTCGTGTACGACGACCTCGATGCCGGCGTTCGCGGCCGTTGCCCGCAATGCCTCGACTTCCTCGAGCGTCGCCGCGCGCGGCCGGGCCAGTTTTCCCCGACAGCGACAGCGGTAAGCCGACGACGATCGTCGTGACATCCTCGGCGAGCGCGACCGCGACGATCGCCGCGTGATCGTCGGCGTGGTTCTTGCATCGGGACAGCACTTCGTGGGGCGACGCGACCGTACGGGTCGGGTCGGACAGGGCGAGACCGATCCGGCGGCTGCCGAGATCGACGCCCAACGCCCGCACCGTTCTCCGCTCTCGGCGCTGCGCGCCGGGCCGCTCGGGCCCCGGCTCGCTACTCGGCGGGATACCCGCCTCGCCGTCGCTCGCCTCAGGTGTCGTGGTCACGATTGCCACTGCACCGCCAGGTCGCGCGCGGTGGCGAGTGCCTCGTCGATGCCGGCGACGTTCTGACCCCCGCCCGCGACGAGCTTCGCGCCCTTACCCACGCCGCCACCGAGCTTGGCGGCCGCGGGTTTGGCGATCACGTCAGCCGACGCGCCGCGCTGCACCAGATCGTCACTGACAGCCACCGCGATCGCCGACTTCCCGTCAACCGCCCCTGCGAGCACAACGACGCCGCTCCCCAGTGCGCGTATCGCCTCGCTCGCGAGCTGGCGCAGCGTGCCGGTGTCGAGCCCGTCGCGGCGCACGACGAGGACTCCACGGTCCGCGTCCTTCACGAGGTCGCTCGCGGCTCCGGCCGCTTCCTTCGCCTTGAGGCGATTCAGCTCGTCTTGAAGCGTGCGGACTTGTTCGTTCAGGCGCTCGATCTTGTCGGGCACTTCCTTGGGGCTCGCGCGAGGAGCTCGCCGGCCCGGCGCAGCAATTGCTCTTCGAATTCGATGTATTCGATCGCGCCGTCACCCGTCATCGCCTCGATGCGGCGCAGGTTCGAGCCGATCGAACCCTCGCTCACGATCTTGATCGGGCCGATGAACCCGAGCGCGTGCACGTGCGTGCCCCCGCACAGCTCGGTCGAGGGGCCCGCCTCCAAGACGCGCACGATCTCGCCGTACTTCTCGCCGAAGAACGCGATCGCGCCGACCCGTTCGGCTTCGGCCTTCGTCGTCTCGTAGTGGCGGACGGGCGCGTCGGAGATCACCTGGGCGTTGGCGAGGCGCTCGACCTGCGCGAGCTGATCCGGCGTGACCGGCTCGTGGTGCGAGAAGTCGAAGCGCAAGCGGTCGGGCGCAACGAGCGAACCCGCCTGTTGCACGTGCGCGCCCAATACCTCACGCAATGCCCAGTGCAGGACGTGGGTCGCGGTGTGATTCCGCCGGATGCGATCGCGCCGCACGCCGTCGATCTCGGCAACGACCTCGTCGCCTTCCGCGATCGTGCCGGTGCGGACGCACGCTTCGTGAACGATGAGTTGACCGGGAAGCCCGTACTTGGTGTCGAGGACGTCCAGCAATGCGCCAGGCGCCGTGGTGATCGTGCCCGTGTCGCCGATCTGGCCACCCGATTCCGCGTAGAACGGCGTGCGGTCGAGCACGACGTCGACGGTCGCGCCTTCGTCGGCTTGACCGACGCGCTCACCGTCACGCAGGAGCGCGAGGATGTGCGCGGTCGACGCATACTCCTGCCGGCCGGTGAACTCGGTAGGGCCATGTTCGTCGACGAGCTCGCGGTAGACGTCGACGGGCGCACCTTTCGCAGCACCGGCTTGCTCGGCCGCCGCCCGGGCGCGCTCACGTTGCTCGCGCATGCGCGCTTCGAACCCAGGGAAGTCGACTTCACGACCGCGCTCCGCCGCGATCTCGCGGGTGAGGTCGATCGGGAAGCCGAGCGTGTCGTGCAGGAAGAACGCATCTTCACCGCTGACGTCGCCCTGAGTGACGATGCCGTCGAGCATGTCGACGCCGCGCTGCAAGGTGGCGCGGAACGACTCCTCCTCGCGCCGCACGATCTTGCGGACGACGTCCTGCGTCCCGATGATCTCCGGGTACGCGGTTCCCATGCTCGCAACGACCGCGTCGACCATGCCGGGCGTCACCGCTCCGCGCACGCCGAGGAGGTAGGCGTGGAGGACCGAGCGGCGAATGATCCGTCGCAGCACGTATCCCCGTTCCTGGTTCGACGGACGGACGCCGTCGCTCACCATGAACGTCATCGTGCGCGCGTGTTCGGCGATGATCCGCAGCGAGATGTCGGTCCGTTCGTCCTCGCCGTATCGCTTCCCGGTGGCGCGCTGTGCCTCGGCAAGGAGCGGCTGGAACACGTCGATGTCCCAGATCGACGTCTTGCCCTGCACGACCATGAGGTTGCGTTCGAGTCCGGCACCGGTATCGATGCACGGCTTCGGTAGCGGGGCGAGCGTCCCGTCGCGCTGCTGGTCGAGATTCATGAACACGAGGTTCCAGATCTCGATGTAGCGGTCGGCCTCGGTGCTCGGGCCGCCGTCGGGACCGAACTCGGGGCCAAGGTCCCAGAAGATCTCCGACGACGGGCCGCACGGGCCGGTGTCACCCATGCGCCAGAAGTTGTCTTCACCGAGCCGTTGGATGCGATCGGCAGGAAAACCAACGATGTCGCGCCAGATCTGTTCCGCTTCGTCGTCGTCCTCGTGAATGGTGACCCACAAGCGGCCGGTATCGACGTGCAGAACCTCGGTGTAGAACTCCCACGCGAACTTGATCGCGTCTTCCTTGAAGTAGTCGCCGAAGCTGAAGTTGCCGAGCATCTCGAAGAACGAGAAGTGACGATTCGTGCGGCCGATGTCGTCGAGGTCGTTGTGCTTCCCACCCGCGCGCACGCATTTCTGCGACGACACCGCGCGCTTGTACGGCGGCGGCTCTTCGCCGGTGAAGTACGGCTTGAACGGCACCATGCCCGCGACGGTGAACAGCAAGGTCTTGTCGACAGGGATGACGCTCGCCGACGGCACGTGCTGGTGCGCGCGTTCGGTAAAGAACTCCACGAAGGCGCGGCGCAGCTCGTCGGCGGTAGTCGGAACGTCGGGCATTACGGGCCCAGGCTACTTCCCGCCGGTGGGCCCCACGCTCCGTTTGAGCTCCGCTTCGCGCGCCCGCATCGCATCACGACCCTCCGTGACCGCGGCCCGCATCGTGCCGCTCCAGCGGTCGGCAACTTCGGCCGGGACGTAACGCTGTGCGACGCGGCGGACGCGCCGGCTGAACGCCCACGAGGAGCCGGCGCCGAGCACGAACCCGAGCACGAGCCAGAAGAACCGGCGGAACATTTTCAGCATCGTCGGGCCTACGACGCCCGCCGGCGTCGTCGACGGCGTGCCGGCTGGGGTTCGCCGTCCCGCAGACGCTGCGCGGCGCGCGACACACCGGTGCCGAACGCCATTGCCTTCACCACCGGCGTCGCGATCGCGCGCTTGGCCTCGTCGAGCCGCTCGGCGGACGACACCAGTCGTTCGACACGATCGATCTCGCCCGCCGCGTCGCGTACCGCGTCGTCGGCTTCGTCAAGGAGGGCGAACGCATCTTCGCGGAGGACATCCACGGTGTCTCGCAACTGGCGCAGGACGCGCGCGAGCACGACGAGCAATGTGGCGAGCACCGCGATGAGCAGCGTGACCACGGTGGCCGCGACGACGGCCAGGACGTCACTCGTCGACATCGTCGCCATCGTCGGTCGGCTCCTCCCCCCGCCGCTCGCGCAGCATCTCGTTGAGCGCAGGCTCGGCACCACGCCGTCCGGGACGGTAGAAGCGCTCCCCCGCGACCTCGGCGGGCAGGTACTCCTGCGGCACCCACCCGTTCGGATCGTCGTGAGGATATACGTAGCCCTTGCCGTGCCCGAGTACCTGCGCACCGCGGTAGTGCGCATCCCGCAGATGCATCGGCACCGGCCCGGTGCGGCGATTGCGCACGGCGTCGGTCGCCCGGCCCAGCGCGGAGATCACGCTGTTGCTCTTGGGCGCCAGGCTCAGGTGGATCACGGCGTGCGCGAGGTTGATCGCGGCTTCGGGGAGTCCGACATATTCGACGGCGCGAGCGGCGGCCTCGGTGACGAGGATCGCGTGCGGGTCCGCGAGGCCGACGTCTTCACTCGCGAAGATGACCATTCGGCGCGCGACGTACCGCGCGTCCTCGCCGGCTTCCAACATGCGCGCGAGCCAGTAGAGGGAGGCATCCGGATCGGAGCCGCGCAGCGACTTGATGAACGCGGAGATGATGTCGTAGTGCTCGTCGTCGCCGTACTTGACACTGCGGAGCGCGAGCGCGGCTTCGGCATCGGCGAGCGTGATGACGCTTCGCTGGTCCTCAACCGTGAGCGCGTGCGCGACCTCCAGAACAGTGAGGAGGTGGCGTGCGTCGCCTTCACTCTTGTCGACGAGGTGCTTCAGGGCATCATCGTCGATGGTGGTGGGTTCGGTGCCCAGGCCGCGTTCTTGGTCTTCGAGCGCGCGCTGGGCGAGCTGCTCGAGCGCGTCATCACCGAGGGGCTCGAGCCGGAACAGCGTGCTGCGCGACAAGAGCGGCCCGGTGAGCGAGAAGAACGGGTTCTCGGTCGTCGCGCCGACGAGCACGAGCAGCCCTTCTTCGACAAACGGGAGCAGGACGTCTTGTTGGGCGCGGCTGAATCGGTGCACCTCGTCGAGAAACAGGATCGTGCCCTGGCCCCGCTCGCCGAGGCGGGCCCGTGCGCGCTCGGCGACCTCGCGCACGTCCTTCACGCCCGCGCTGACCGCACTGATCGCTTCGAAGGCCTTCTCGCTGACGCCGGCGATGAGCCGGGCGATCGTCGTCTTCCCGGTGCCGGGCGGCCCCCAGAGGATCAGCGACGACAGCCGGTCGGACTCGATCAGCACGCGCAGCGGCTTGCCCCGCCCGAGCAAGTGCTGCTGGCCGACGACCTCGTCGAGCGAGCGCGGCCGCAGCCGCGCCGGAAGCGGTGCCTTGTGCGCGAGCCGCTCTTCCACCGCGGCCGCAAACAAATCCGGACCAGCACCCCTGGGCATCAGCGTGCAGGTTACGTGTCCGGGAAAAGCCACCAACAGTTGGCAGCAAAAACCGCGCTATGCGCGGGTTTCGCTGCCAACACTGCGGCTCTCGAGCGCGGCGCACGTCCTTGCGACGATCTCGCGGTCTGAAGTCGCCCAGGTGAAGATCAGCGGGAGCCATCCCATGGACGCGAGCGCAGTGACACGTTCGCTGTCGTACGCAACCGCGCTCGCGCCGATGTGATACGGCTCGCCGTAGTACTCGACGAACACTTTTGGCAGTGGGTACGCATAGTCGAGCGTGTACTTGGCCGATCCGACCTTGACCTTGTGCTGCTGCACGGGCAAGGGCACTCCGGCCTTCTTCAGGACTGAAAGGACACGCAACTCCGAATTACTCCCACCGGGGTTGTAGTCCAAATCCCGTTCACTGAGCAGCGCACGTACCACAGACATGTGCCGACCCGGGCCCGACTCCAGACGCTCGGCG
Source organism: uncultured Actinomycetes bacterium (assembly GCA_963837155.1). GTDB lineage: Bacteria > Actinomycetota > Acidimicrobiia > IMCC26256 > PALSA-610 > DASQHW01. Next base: position 2,618,251 of record CAWIMB010000002.1, read on the forward strand.
CAGTCCTTCAGACGTCGGAGTGACGCAACACCACGCCGCAGACCATCATCGAGGACGCTGCCGAGCTGTCGTTCGGTCAAGCGTGTGGTGAGGTCGCACAAGGTTCGCTCGAATGTTGTGCACGGGATGCCGAAGCGGTGCGTCGTGTCCTCGGCATCGAGCTTCGAAGACCGATGAATCCGCACGCCCCGGCGCTTCGGAAAGTCGTGACGCCCGATCGTCACCTCGTAAGAGCCTTCGGGAAGGTACATGTACACCCAGAGCTGTGCTCCGGACGCATGCGACGCGAAGGCATCGTCGAGAGAGAGGACGAGGGCGTGCAAACTCCGTTCCCACGACTCTGCTACCCCTGCGAGAGCGAAGACGCGGGGGCGGGCACGCGTGAGGATCTCATCGCGGACGAGCCGATATATCTGGTCGTCACTGACCTTTTCGCCCCGAAGCTGGGCAAGTGTGACGAGCGAGTGCTGCGCTGCGAGCAGCGGTTCGATGCGAACCAAGACGGCATCCATGCGGCGGGACCGTAGAACGCACGTGAGACAACAACGGGTTGGCAGCAAATCCCGCGCATAGCGCGGGATTTGCTGCCATCTGTTGGTTACTTTTTCTCGACGACGCGCAACCCGAGTTCTTTGAGTTGTTTCGGGTCGAGGGCGCTGGGGGCGTTGGTCAGCGGGTCCGCGCCGGACTGCGTCTTGGGAAACGCGATCACCTCGCGAATGTTTTCTTCGCCCGCAAGGATCGCGACGAAGCGGTCAACGCCGACGGCGAAGCCTGCGTGCGGGGCGCGCCGTAGCGGAACGCGTCGAGCAAGAATCCGAAACGCTCTTGCGCGTCCTCGGGTTCGATGCCGAGCAGCGAGAAGATTTGCTGCTGCACATCGGGCCGGTGAATACGCACCGAGCCCGAGCCGAGTTCCCAACCGTTCAATACCAAGTCGTATGCCTGCGATCGCACCGCGAGCGGATCGTGCTCGAGCAGAGCCATGTCGTCCGCGTGCGGCATCGTGAACGGGTGATGCGCGGGAATAGGCCGGCCGCTTTCCTTGTCGATCGCTTCGAACAACGGGAAGTCCACGACCCACAGGAACCGCAGGCCTTCTGACACGGGTGGCCGCCCGAGGTCCAGCCGGAGCTGCCCGAGCACCGACCGCACCATCAGCCGCTCTCCCGCCACCAACAGCAGCAGATCGCCCGCCTCGGCGCCTAACTCGTCGACGAGCCCGATCTGCTCGGACTCCGACAGGAACTTCGCGACAGGAGATTCCAACGTGCCACCGTCGCGGACACGGATCCACACCAAGCCCTTCGCACCCAATGCCTTCGCGCGGTCGGTCAACGCGTCGAGCCGGGAACGCGGCATGTCTGCCTCTCCCGGCACGCGAATGCCCTTGACCGCTTCTGCACCTGCGAACGCGTTGAAGCCAGTCGCCGCGAACACCTCGTCGAGCTCCACGAGCTCCATGCCGAACCGCACGTCGGGCTTGTCGGAGCCGTAGCGCTCCATCGCCTCGTGCCAGGTCATGCGCGGAATCGACGTCGGGGCCTCCCCCGGCCGCGCCGCGATGCGGCCGCCAACACGGCCGCTGACACCGCCTCGAGCACGTCCTCCTGGTCGGCGAACGTCATCTCGATATCGAGTTGCATGAATTCGAACTGCCGGTCCGCGCGCAGGTCCTCGTCGCGGCAAGCACCGGGCGATCTGGAAGTAGCGATCCATCCCGCCGACCATCAGCAGCTGCTTCATGAGCTGCGGGCTCTGCGGCAGCGCGTAGAACTCCCCGGGCCGCAATCGCGACGGCACCACGAAGTCGCGCGCACCTTCCGGCGTGGACGCGATCAGCATCGGCGTCTCGACCTCGACGAAACCTTGCGCGACCATCGCTTCGCGCATCGCACGGTTGGCCTCGGCGCGCAGCCGGAGGTTCCTCTGCATGGGCGCACGCCGCAGGTCGAGATAGCGATGCTTCAGCCGCAGCATCTCGTCGACGTCGACCCGATCGTCGAGCGGGAACGGTGGCGGCTCCGCCTCACTCAGCACCTCGACGCTCCGAGCGACGACCTCGACCTCACCCGTCGGCAAGTCTGTGTTCACGGTGCCCTCGGGGCGTGGGCGTACGTCGCCCTTCACCCGCACGACCCATTCGCTCCGCAAACGGTGCGCGACGTCGAGACCCGGCACCGCGGGATCGATCACCACCTGCACGAGGCCCGCGACATCGCGCACGTCAACGAACGCCTTGCCGCCGTGGTCGCGACGATTCGCCACCCACCCACATACGACGACGGCCTCGTCGATGTCGGCGGCGCGCAGGTCACCGGCCCGGTGGGTGCGCATCATGTCAGTGTCTCGTCCTTTCGTGTTCGCAACCATGCGGCCGCTTCGTCGCGGCGCACGTCGACTTCCTTGCCGCTCGACATCTCTTTCACCTTCACGTGCCCCTCCGCCCACTCCTTCGGGAGGATCATCACGCTCCAGGTTGCGCCCGCCTTGTCAGCGGCCGCGAGCTGCCGCTTCAACGCGCGGCCGCCGTACGCTCGATCGGCCGCCAGCCCGCTCTCTCGGAGCTCATAGAGCAGAAGATTCGCGTCCATCGTGCCGACGGCGTCGACCACGAACACGTCCACGCCGGTCGCTGGTACCGGCAGCACGCCCTCGGCGTCGCAGACGAGCAACAGGCGTTCGATGCCGATGCCGAAGCCGAGCGCCGGCGTCGGTGGGCCACCCATCTCCTCGGCGAGCCGGTCGAGGCGCCCGCCGCCCCCGACCGCGTTTTGCGCGGCGTCGAGCGCATCGCTCTGAAACTCGAACACGGTGCCGGTGTAGTAGTCGAAGCCGCGCACGAGTCGGGGCGCGATCTCGAATGCGATACCCAACGCCTGAAGCCCCTCTTGCACACACGCGAAGTGCGCGGCCGACGCGTCGGTGAGGTATTCGCCGAGCTGCGGCGCGCGTTCGAGCATGTCCTGCCAATCCGGCCGCTTCGAATCCAAGATGCGCAACGGGTTGGCTTCGGCTCGCTCCATCTCGCCGCCGATCAGGTCCGCGTGCTCCCGCCAGTACGCCAGCAGGACGTCCCGGTAGCGCGCGCGGCTCTCGGCGTCGCCCATCGAGTTGCACAACAGCCGGACCTTCTGCAGGCCGAGATCCCGGTAGAAGTCGTGCGCGAGCGCGATCACCTCGATGTCGATGTCGGGATCGTCGACGCCGAGCACCTCGACGCCGAGCTGCCAGTGCTGGCGGTAGCGCCCGGCCTGCGGTTGCTCGGCCCGGAAGTTCGGCGCGACGTACCACACCTTCCACGGCAGCGGCGGCCGGTGCTGCACGAACGCGCGCACGACCGGCGCGGTGCCCTCGGGCCGCAGCGCGAGGCGCCGCCCACCGCGGTCGACGAAGTCGTACATCTCTTTGCGTACGATGTCGGTCGATTCTCCGACCCGCGCGAACACGTCGTAGTGCTCGACGATCGGCGTCACCACCAAGCCGTAACCGAAGCGCGTCGCCAGTTCGGCGAAGCGCGCGACGAGCGCGATCCAGCGCGCAGACTCGGGCGGCAGCACATCGAGCATGCCCTTCGGGGCGCGCATCAGCTCTTTGTCTGCCGGCATTCCGGCGATCCTATTACGCGATCGTGTTCTCCCAACGCCGTTTGCGGCGCGTCGACGAGAGCGCCTACGGCGCGGGATTCGGCGTCAGCTCGGCGTACGAGATGCGGCCCCACGCGGATTGTGTCGGGCTCAGGAAGTAGGGCGGGCTCAGGTACTTCAACCGCGTGTCGTAGTTGTAATCCTTGTTGTAGCCGGAGACGATCACCGGCGGGTTGCCAGAGAACGTGCCGACCGGCCCGCGGAACTCCTGCGTGATGACGCCATTGATCTTGAGCGTGCCGAGCGGCGCGCCCGATGCCCAGTTCTGCACGTAGAACGAGTGGTTCAGCGAGAGGATGGCGGCGTCGATGCGCGGGTCGGTGAGCGATCCGGCCTGGTTCACGCCGGAACTGTTCACCGGGTGATACACGGTGACGTCGTTGTCGGCGACGAGACCGAGCACGTCGTTCCCGCCCGGATAGACGTGGTACTGCACGTTTCCGGTAATGATGATGTCGTCCTCGGACGCGATCGTCAGCTGGCCATTGAGTGTGCCGCTGAGCTTGACGTCGCCGTAACACGCGGTACCACTGCACGCCGAGTAGTTCGGGTTCGACGCCGCCGTCGGGATGTTCTGCACGTAGATCACACCGTTGGCGGGCAGCGACAGGTTGCTGCCGGGCGCGCATCCGGCGTTCGTGGAGCGCGTCGTCGGACTGGTCACATCCATCTTGCCGACCCCACCGACGTTCTTCAGCGTGATCGTGGTGGGCCCGGTGTAGAGACACCCCGTGCCGCCGACCGCGCCATCGGCCTGGTTCTTGATCGACGTGTTCGCGGGTGGGAATGCCAGCAGCGATCCCTGGGCGGGGTCGTTGTTGCGCGACCAAACGGGCGCGTTCGTACAGGACAGTGGGTTCTTCAGCGCGCCCGGGCCGCCGAACTGCGTGCTGTGGAACACGTTGTTCGCCGTCGGCGAGTTGTAGTACGTGTCGGTGTCGCCGTTGAACGTCGGGTTGCCGCACACGTACAGCCCGTCGTTCGAGTGCACCGGACCATTCAGCGTGGCGAGCGTCGTCCAGTACACGACGCTGCAGTTGTTGATGTTGTTCGGCCCGTACACCCCCGCCGCCGAATTCCACTCCCACGCATGGAACTTGCACCCGCTGACGCTCGAACCGGAAAGCGCGGGGTCCGTGATCTCGTAGTCCGTGAGCCACAGGTAGTCGAGGAAACCCTGACGCCGCAGGCCCACCTTCACCGTGCGGATCACGTTGCGCGACTTCCCCGAGGCCGTGAGGTAGACGATGCCGGTCGACGCCGTGCTCGTCGTGTTGACGCTGTACCGGAAGAACTCGTTGTTGTTGTTCGGGCCCGGCACCGCGACCCATGTGGTGAACGCGGTGTTGCCGTCCGGCGGTGCGTTGCCGGCGTTGTACACCCAGTAGTTCTGGTTCTGGTTGAGGTGGTTGAGGTAGTCGTCGACGCCGGCTTCGGCCGCGGCCAGCGCCGCCTCGTGGTCCTGGTCACGACGAGCGAGCGGAAGTTGCTGCACCGACTGCGTGAAGATCGCGAGTGGGATCAGCGTCATCAGCATCACGACGGAGATGGCGATGATCATCGCAAGGCCGGCCTCGTCGGGCCGTCCGTCGGGACGGCGCTGGAAGCGGCGGCAGAAGAACTGGATCATCGTGCGGACGCAGCGGAGTCAGTATGACGGAGCGAGGGAGCCATGTTCATCGTCAGGAGTTCGGGTTGTAGTCGACGTTGCGGACATGGATGAGCGTGCTGATCACGACGGTTGGCGCGTTCGGCCGCACCCGGATGCGGAGGTTGATGGCGACCGATGCGATGCTCCGCAGCCCCGCCGTCGTCGTGATCGGCGTCGCCAACGCGTTGTTGTCTGCGTCGAAGTAGCTGAAGATCGGCTGACTCGTGTCGAGGTACCGGCCGTCGAGGCGGCTCACCGAGGAGAACATCGTGTACGCATAATTGCCGGGGCTTCCGCCGGTGTCGGCCTTGGTCGAGTCCTCGTGGAAGACGTACACGTTGGTGCCGGGCTGGAGCGCGACGTACGCGTGCAGGCGAGTCGGTCCGTTCGGGTCGCTGAGGTTCGCGTAGAACGTCACATCGTTGACGTCGGCGGACGCGAAGGCCGCCGCCGTGCTCGACGGCGCGACCGCGGTACGCAAGTCCTTGGTGATCCGGTCGGCAATCGTCTGGCCTTCGCCTTCAGCGGTGAAACGGTCGGTCGTCTTCACCGCCTGGTTCTGCATCACGATGACGACGCCGAACGCGGAGGCAACAACGAGCGACAACAGTGCGGTCGCGACCGTCAGCTCGACGACGGTGTGCCCGCCTTCGGCGCGACCGCGCGGCGAAACATGGCGATCAACTCACGACCACCGTGACAGGAGTGCCGTACGCGGTCGTCGACGCTCCGGACGCGTTCACCGCATAGACCGCATCGGGCTTCACCCAGACGTTCACCGAGCCGACCTTCGTGCCCTTGGTCGCGGTGATCGTCCAGTGCCCGAGCGGCACCGCGGTCACGCTGTTCCCGGCGGCATCCGTAGCGACGAGCCCGAGCGTCGGCGGGCTGCCCGTGCCCGTCCCGCTCGTGCACACTGCGCCGTACGGCGCCGCGAAGCTCGTCGATTCCGCGGCCGTGACGGTCGCGCCCGACTGGGCCACGTTCGTCGCATTCTTCACGAACACCGGAAGCGTGTAGAGCGGCACCGTCGTGTTCACGCTCCCACCCGCGCTCACACCCAGCGGCGCCGGTGCACCGGTCGGATAGAAGAGGTTGCGGTTCGTGTCCTTGCCCACCGGACTGTTGTCGGTGCAGTTGCCCGCGAACACCGTGTAGCCGTTCGCGTACGGATACAGCGGCGTGAGCGACGTGAGGCCCGCGGCGAACGAGTACTGGGAGTACGGCTGCAGCCCGGTGTTCGCGACCGACAACCGGATGCCGGTCGCCGGCGTCGCCACCGAATTGGACCAGGCGGTCACGTTGATGGTCGCGGCCTGGTCGTAGTTGAACAGCAGCGAGGCCGTCTGGCCGACCGACACCGAGGTGTTCTGGACCGGGGTGACATTCTCCTGGTCACCGACGCCGGTTCCCTCGATGACCGACACCGCGTACGTGCCCGTGTCGAGGAACGGGAAGAACGCGCAACCCTCTGCCGTCGTCTGCTGGGTCTGGGTGAGTGGGCCCTGCACCTGCACGTTGATGTTCTGTGAGACGGCGCCCGAGCTGCTGTAGACCTTGACCGCAATCGACCCGGTCGACGACGAGTACGCGCCGACCGGGGGCGAGAGCGCGGTCGTCTGTTGCACGGGTTTGGTGCCGGCCATGCCCGTCCACGACACCGCCGCCGTCACCTGCATGATCTGCCCGTTGTTCGAGCCCGGGCTGTCGCACGAGCTCTGCGTGGAGCGCTGGCCGACGAACTGCACGTCCTGGGTGACCGTGTATTTCACGCTGTTGACGGTCCGCGTGTACACGGTCTGGCCGACGACGATCGACGTGAACTTCGTCGCGTCCGAGGCGGTGCCCCGCACCTTCTCGAGCGCCTCGGTCGCGAGCTGGGCCGCCACGACCCGGTTCCTGGTGTTGCCCGAGACGATGATGCCGTTCCCGAAGAGGGCGGCCGAGCCGACGAGGGCGATCATCAGCACGGTGATCGCGACAACGACTTCGATGACGGTGAAGCCATCGGCCGGCACACGCGGCTTGCCCATGTCTCCCCCCGTGCGCCCGACTGACCCACCCCGCCCAACGAGACATCGGTCACATCAGCGCGAGCCTTGAGCGTGCGCCGCCGATTTGTGGGGAACGAGCCCGCTCCTCCCCGCGCTGTGCCAAGAGTCACGACACCGTTGGTGTCGTCCATGAGACGTACACGCGTCGGCGCTCGGCATCGAGAGACGGGGTTCACGATCATCGAGCTCACGGTCGCGCTCGGGGTTGCTCGCGGTCGTCGCGGCGTCGCTCGGCGGCGTGTTCTGGTCGGCAGTGCGCACCGCGAGCGTGGCCAACCATCGCACCGAGGCTGCCGCTATCGCGACCCGGGAAATCGAGGGGATGCGAGCGGTCCCGTACGCCTCCGTCGGGTTCTATGGCGACGAGACCGGCTACGTCTCGACGTTCGAGAGCTTCACGACGGTGACGTTGGCGACCACCACACCGGCCGGCACGGTGCCGCTGATACAGCCCATTGGATCTCCGATCATCCAGAGCAACATCAGCTTCGACGTTCGCCGGTACGTCGTTTGGGTGAACGCCAAGGATGTTTCGACGACCTATGCCGACGCGTACAAGCGGCTGACAGTCGTCGTGTCGTGGACCGACGCGGCCGGCCCGCACAGCGTGCGGCAGGACTCGCTGCTCTATCCGGGCGGGCAAGGCAAGTACGGCGGCGGTGCGACCGTGACGACGAACTCGACAACCCCGCCGACCACCATTTCGCCTGTACCAACGACGCCGGTGCTCGCCGCGCCCACGGTGCCCGCCGATCCGGCCGGTCGGACCGAGATCGACCTGTCGTGGTCGCAACCGGCCGGCGGGGCCACGATCGTGTCCTACACGGTGCAGTACTCGACGAGCTCGACCTTCCCGGTCGGGAGCACGAACGCGATCCGCGAATCTTCCAACGAACTCGACCACCTATCCGGTGACAGCTTTGGCGTCGAGCACGACCTACTGGTTCCGCGTCGTGGCCAACGCCGCCACCCAGACGTCAACGTCGAACGCCCTGTCGGCGACGACCTTGGCGCAGCCTGCACCCGCGTGCACGCTCGGGCCGATCACCGTCACCGGCGCCACCACGTCGAGCACGACCGGCACGATCTTGAAGAAGCACGGCAACAAGTCGGAGATGTCCGAAAACCTCACGCTTGGCTTCTCGACTACGGGAACGTGCACCCACACGTACAACGTCAAGGCCGTCGACCCCGCGGCCGCGGCCGACCCGGGCTCGCCATACTTCCTCACGGCGAACGGTTCTGGGAGCTACAGCGGCAGCGTGCTCTCGGACGACCAACAGGGCTGGTCGGTCGGCGTGCACACCTTCACCGTCTGGGATGTCACGAACAACGCGGCGACCACCGCGGTGAAGACCTTCAAGGTCTGCGCGATCGGGAGTTCGTCGTGCTGAGCCCGCCGCACGGCGACGAGACCGACAATTCCCACGAGGCGGGGTTCACCCTGGTCGAGGTCGTCATCGCCACCGGCATCTTGCTCTTGGTGCTTGCGATGTTCTTCAACACACTCGTGAGCCTGACCAAGAGCGAGGATCGGGCGCAGCGCCTGGTCGCCAACGAGCAGAGTGTGCGCTTCGAGCTGAACCAGCTCGCGCGCGAGGTGCGGGCTGCGAACCCGCTCGTGGCTCTTTCGACCACCGCGGCATACTCGAACCAGATCGAGATGGTGCTCGGTCCGACAGGCGGCACGCAGTCGGTCGTGCGCTGGACCTATGACACCGATCCGGCGTCGCCGAACTACGAGAAGCTCGTCCGGCAGCTGATGTCCGACACCTCGTCGACCGCGGCAGTCGTCGCGACGTCCTGGCATTTGATTCGCGTCCGCAATGTCGAGAGCGCCAAGCCGATCTTCACGTACTACGACGCGGCCGATCAGGACATGGTCGCCGACGGCAACTACACGGCCAGTGACATCGCGAACTGTGCGATTCGCGTCCGTATTGAGCTGTCGTCCGACTCGATGCCCGGGCCCCTGCCCTTCACCGAGACCCAGGACGTCGAGCTGCGCAACCGTCTCCCTGGAGGTACGGGATGCCCATTGAAATGAAAGAACGGGCGTGGAAACGACGCGACGAGTACGGCAACATGGTCGTCGCAACCGCGGTCCTGATGGTTCTCGGACTGCTGAGCGCGGCGGTCGTCGCCCGCACGCTTTCCGGGATGAAGTCCACTCGCCAGGGCCAGGACTTCTCGGCGGCGCTCGCCAACGCCGACGCCGGGCTCAGCGACGCGCTTTTCCGCATCGACCAGCTCGGCAACGCAGCCGCAAGCACGTTCTGCGTGGGAAGCAACAATGCGTGCACACTGACGACCGTGCCCGGCGCGCCAGGCATGCAGTACACCGCGCGCCGCGTCGACGACAACACCTACACGGTCATGTCGAAAGGCATTGTGAACGGTCAGCCCCACGCGATCCAGGCGACCGTAAGCCGCACGTACTCGTATCCGTACGTGATCTTCGCCAGGAACGCGATCACGTTCAACGGCAACACCGGCGACTACAACCCGACAACCGGCGTCGGCCCGATTCAAACGATGGACCCGAGCAACAACGTGGTGCTCACCCCAGCGCCCGACGTCGCAACCAACGGTCAGGTCACGTGCAATGGTTCCGACTCTCCGGCGCACCACCAGAACTACTACAAGGGGGGCGGCACGAGCTGCGCGAACGGATACCTGGTCGCGGGCACCTACGATCCCAAAGATCCGGTCTCGTCGTGCCCGGCCGCGCCCAACGTCCCGCCGACACCATGTGTCCCTACGGGCGTACTGCCGTGCCCGGCCGTCGGCGGCACGTTGCCGGCAAGCCTCCTGCCCGGGGTCTACCAGTGCACGCAGGCCGATGCCGCCGGTGGCACGATCTCGTTCCCGGGCACGTTCACGACGGGTGCCGGTTCGAATAACAACGGGGTCGTCGAGCTCTTCGTGATGTCGACGAACGGCACGAACCTCAACGTCAGCTTCGCCGGCGCCGACGTCAATCTCAACGGCGACCCGACCAAGCTGCGCGTCTACCTCGCGGGCGCGGGTTCGGTGCTCGAAGGCAACGGTGCGCACGCGGGGAGTTTCACCGGAATCATGTACGCACCGAACGTGGACGCGACCGGCAACGCCTGTAAGGCGGACTGGCGCGGATCGCTGATCGTCAACACGTTCACGTGCAACGGCGGCCCGCACCTTCAGGTGCACTACGACACTCGCATCCAGACGATCGTCTCGTCCGCCTGGAGCGTCAGCAACTACACCGAGATCCCCTCGAGTCAAGTAAGTCTCCCGTAGCCGCGCGACGCGGTGAGCGGAGCAGCCCGGAGGGTGCGCAGCGAACTCGCCGGGAGCAGCGAGTCCTCCCCGTCGCGGCGAAGCCGCCTCTCGGAGGTGAGTCGCGACCCAGAATTAGTGCTGGCCGGGGAGGACGCGGGCGGCGTCGTAGACGGAGTCGACGCGCTTGACGGCCGCCAGGATCGAGTCGAGGTGGCCGGGGTCGGCGAGCTCGAACTCGAAGCGCAGGCGGGCGATGCGGTCGGGCTGGGTCTGCGACGTGCAGGCGATGATGTTGACGTGGTGTTCCGACAGCACGTCGGCGACGTCGCGCAGCAGCTTCGACCGGTCGAGCGCCTCGATCTCGACCGAGACCGTGTAATTGCCGGGCGCGTCGTTGTCCCAGTCGACGTCGATCACCCGATCGGCCTGGTTGCGGAGGCTCACCGCGTTGGCGCAGTCGGTCCGGTGGACCGAGACGCCGCGGCCGCGCGTCACGAACCCCATGATCTCGTCGCCCGGGACCGGCGTACAGCAGCGTGAGAGACGAACCATCACGTCGTCGAGGCCTTCGACATGAACGCCGGCACCGACCCGGCGGCGACCGCGCGCCCGCGGCGGCCGGGTGACGGTCGTCGGCAGTTGCTCCTCGCCGCCGCGCAGCTCGCGCTGGATGCGTTGGACAACGGCCTTCCCCGACACGTGCCCTTCGCCGATGCCCGCGTACAGCGCGTCGAGGTCCAGGTAGTTGAGCTGTTCGGCAACCTTGGTCAACATCGGCGATCCTGAGAGCTTCTGCACCGGGAGCGCCTCGCGCCGCATCGCCTTCACGAGCTCATCGCGTCCATTGTCGATCGCGTCGACGCGCCGCTCACGCGAGAACCATTGCCGGATCTTCGAACGACCCCGGGGCGTGACCGCGAACTGCAACCAGTCGCGGCTCGGTCCCGCGCCTTCGACCTTGCTCGTGAAGATCTCGCACGTGTCGCCCGACTGAAGCACGCTGTCGAGCGGGATCAGCCGCCCGTTCACACGCGCACCGATACACCGGTGCCCGACTTCGGTGTGGATGGCGTACGCGAAGTCGACCGGCGTCGCACCGGTCGGGAGCGTGATCACCATGCCCTTGGGCGTGAAGACGAAGACCTCGTCTTGTTCGAGGTCGATCTTCAGGCTCTGCATGAACTCGGCCGGGTCGGTCGTCTCCTGCTGCCAGTCGACGATCCGCTGGAGCCACACGAGATCTTCGGTCGGGTTGCGCTGCTCCTTGTAGCCCCAGTGGGCCGCGACGCCGAACTCGGCACGCCGGTGCATGTCAATAGTGCGGATCTGGAACTCGACCGCGCGCCCTTGGGGGCCCACCACCGTCGTGTGCAACGACTGGTAGAGGTTGAACTTCGGCATTGCGATGTAGTCCTTGAAGCGGCCTTGCACCGGCCGCCAGAGGGCGTGGATCGAGCCGAGCGCGCCGTAGCAGTCCTTCACGGACTCGACAGTGACGCGGACACCGACGAGGTCGTTGATCTCCGCGAACTCCTTGCCCCGCACGACCATCTTCTCGTAAATCGACCAGTAGTGCTTCGGGCGGCCGTTCACCTCGGCAGCAATGTGCAACTGCTCGAGACGGGCGCGGACCGCGGTGATGACATCGTCGAGGTACGCCTCCCGCTCGCCCGCGTGCTGGAGCACCATCGCCTCGATCTCGGCGTACCGCTTCGGATGCAAGACCGCGAACGCCAGATCTTCGAGTTGCCACTTGACGTCTTGGATGCCGAGGCGGTGTGCGAGCGGCGCATAGATGTCGAGTGTCTCTTGCGCGATCCGCTTCTGCTTCGCCTCGGGGAGCGATGCGATCGTGCGCATGTTGTGGAGGCGGTCAGCGAGCTTGATCAACAGGACGCGCACGTCCTTGGCCATCGCCACGAGCATCTTGCGCATCGTGGCGGCCTGCTGCGCCTCCTTGGAGTCGAACTGAAGACGATCGAGCTTGGTGACGCCGTCGACAATCGCCGCAACGTCGGCACCGAACTGATCTTCGAGGCTCTTCAGCGTGACCGACGTGTCTTCGACGGCGTCGTGCAGCAACGCGGCCGCAAGCGTGACGTCGTCGAGCCCGAGATCCGACAGGATCATCGCGACCCCGAGGGGATGGGCGATGTACGGGTCGCCCGACCGCCGCACCTGATCGCGGTGCGCGTCGCGTGCGACCTCGTAGGCCCGTTCGATCAGCGCGCCGTCGGCCCGGCCGTTGTGTGCCTTCACCGAGTCGAGCAGCGGGCGCACAGCTGAATCGACGCTCGATCCCTTCCCGTGCCGCCGGGTCAACGTCGTCTTCACGAGTGTTTCCTGGTCGCGCTCGCTGCGGGCCGGGATACCCGGCCCGCGGGCGCTCGCCGCTCCGGCGAGCTCGCTCCGCTGCGCTTCACTCGCCGCGTCGTGTACAAGCGCTCACTCATACGTCACCAGGGAATGAATCCTGTAGTCGTCGATCTTCCTGCGGCCCTCGAGGAAGCCGAGCTCGATTACGAACGCGAACCCGATGACCTGGCCTCCCAGCCGTTCGACGAGCCGGGCAGTGGCGGCCGCGGTCCCGCCGGTCGCGATGACGTCGTCGACGATCAGCACCCGCTCGCCGGGCGCGACCGCGTCGCGGTGGATCTCGAGCAGGTCGGTGCCGTACTCGAGCTCGTACTCCTCGTGCTCGATCTCCCAGGGGAGCTTGCCAGCCTTGCGGACCGGCACGAACCCGGCACGATGGTGGTACGCGACCGGAGACGCGAACACGAAACCGCGGGCCTCGATGCCCAGCACCTTGTCGATGTGCTCGCCGATGAAGGGCGCCGTCAGGCCGTCAACAGTGGCGGCGAATGCCTCGCGTGCCGCGAGCAATGGCGTGATGTCCCGGAACACGATCCCCGGTTTCGGGTAGTCGGGAATGTCCCGCACGTGTTCTTTCAGCCAGGCAAAATCCACTGGCACCAGGGTACCTACCGGCCGGTCATTGACCGAGAAGCGACCGCGGCGGGCCGTTTCCGTTCAATGACGGGATTCAACGGCGCTTGCGACGGCGCTGCTGGCGCGCTCGAGGCTGGATCGGGCCGCGTGGGACAGCCGGCGGGCCGGGGATCCCGAGCGGGCGTCCGAGCGGTTCGCCGCCGTCCTCCGACGCTACGACGGGCACCCCGAGCGATGCCGCCGCGGCCGCGGCCGGCACGCGGCGCCGCCGATCGCGCAGCGCCCGGTACTGCGGCTCCTTCTCCTTCCACCACGCCAGCAGCGGCGCGGCGACGAAGATCGAGGAGTACGAGCCGATGAACAGACCGGCGGCCAATGCGAGCGCGAAGTCCTCGAGTGCCGTCGCCCCGAAGAGGCCCGCGCCGACGAACAGCAACGAGAGCACGGGCAATAGCGCGACGAGCGACGTAGACAGCGACCGCATGAGCACCGCGTTGAGGGAACGGTTCACCATTTCGCCGTACGGCACCCGGCCGGTCGCAGTCATCGAGCGTTGGAACTCGCCGATCTTGTCGAACACGACGACGGTGTCGTACAGCGAGAAACCGAGGATCGTGAGGAACGCGGTGACGGTGGCAGGGGTGACCGGGAACCGGAAGAGCGCGTACACGCCGACCGTGAAGATGATGTCGTGGATCACGGCGACGATCGCCGAAGCCGACATCTTCCATTCGAAGCGAACCGACAGGTACACCGCCAGCAGCAAGAAGAACACGATCAGTGCTTTGAGCGCCTTCTGACTGACCTCGCGTCCCCATGTCGGCCCGACCGTCGAGATGTTCACGTCGTTCGGCGACGCGTTCGCATACTTGGCCAGCTCGGTGCCAACGGTCTGGATCGGGCTTGGAGGCAACTTCGCGACCTTGACCGTGATCTCGTGGCCGTTGATCGTCACCTCAGGGTTCTCGACACCCGTCGCGGTGACCGCGCTGGTCACACCCTCTTTTGTCGGTTCGAAGGCGGGCTTCGTCGTCAACAGGAACGAGCCGCCCGATTCCGCCTGCCGGAACTCCACCGCGGCTTCGGGCGCCTTCGCATAGTCGGCGAGCGCATTTTGCACCTTGCCGACGGGGTCGGTCACCACGCGCGCCTCGACGCGCACGCTCTCGGTGTTGTTCGCCGACGACGACAGCACACTCACTTTGGCGTCACCGAAGCCGAGCGGTCGGAGCAGGTCGCGTACCTCGCTGACCTTCGCGTGCTTGCCGCCCTGCATGTTGACCTGCCAGGACGTGCCGCCCTTGAACTCGATGCCGAGGTTCAGACCGCGGATGCCGAGCAACAGGATCGCGACCACCATGAAGGTGCCGGAGATGATCGCCCACCGCCGGGTGTGCTTGATGAACTGGAAGTTCGTGCGCTCGTGGTACAGGTCCGATGGACGGTGCCGGCGCGTGACGCCGGGAATGTCCTCGGTCGGGACGGGCGGCGGGGGCGCGGTCGTGGTCACGCGCGTACTCCCGGCGTGTCGAGGCCGGCCGCGATACCGACGCCCGGGAACCGCACGATCGACGGCTTGCGCGCCAGCAGCATCACGCAGGGATGCATGAAGGTGTACGCAAGGATGAGGTCGAGCAGTGTCGAGAGCCCGAGGAAGTACGCGAAGCCGCGCACCGAACCGGATGCGAGCGCATAGAGCACCGCCGCACCGAGCAGCGACACGAGGTCAGCCGCCACGATCGTGCGGAACGCGCGCTTGAAACCCACATCGAGCGACGAGCGCACCGTCTTCCCCGTGCGGACCTCGTCTTTGAGGCGTTCGAAATAGACGACATAGGAGTCCACGGTCACGCCGACGGACACAATGATGCCCGTGACTCCCGCGAGGGTAAGCGTGAGGCCCTGATGGAGCGACAACCACGTGGTCAACGAGAAGAACGTCATGCCGGTCAGTAACAATCCGACCCACACGACAACACCGAGGATTCGGTAGAAGAAGATCATGTAGAGCGCGACGAGTGCCAGACCGATGATGCCGGCCGCAATACCGGCATGAAGCTGGTCCTTGCCAAGTGTCGGCGAGATGTCCTGCACGGTCTGCTCACGCTTGTCGAACTGCACCGGCAACGAGCCATAACGAAGCGTGACCGCGAGGCGACCGGCTTCCTTCTCGGTGAAGTCGCCACTGATCTGCACGTCGGGCGTCGTGATCTGCTCCTTGATCACCGGCGCCGAGTACACGACATGGTCGAGTGCGATCGCAACGTTTTGACCAACCAGCTTGGTGCCGATCTTGTCGACGAACTCGTTGTTCTTGAAGTGCACCGAGACCTGCCACGCTCCCGTCTGCGGATCGACGGTCTTGTCCGCCGACCCGATGTTGCGCCCGGTCATGATCGTCTTCGACAGCACATAACACACGGTGTGCTTCCCGTCGGGGGCGAAGTCGGGCAGGATCACCTGCGGATTGTCAGCGGTGTCCTTGTCGTCGGGCGTGACCAGCTTGCCCTCTTGGCACGAGTTCACTTGCTGAGGCGCGGTGGTGGTCGTCGTGGAGCCGCCCTTGGCAGTTGTACCCGTCGTGCCGCCCGCCTTCGTGGTTGGCGACGTCGTTGCCGGCACGGTCGTGGTGCCATCGTTCTGCGCCGGTCGCACGGCGGCGATCGGTTTCGCATTGATCGACCGGCGCGCGAGTGCCTTCTTCGTCGTGCTCGTCGCGGGCGCGGCCGTCGTCGCCGACGTGGATGGCTTCGTCGTCGTCGTCGAGCCGTTCCCATTCGCGACCACCGTGGTCGTCGTCGCTGTCGCGGGCGCGGCGCTCCACGGCAACGTCGTGACCACTTGCCGGAACCGCAGCTCGGCCGTCGCGCCGACGGTTTCCAGCGCGCGGTTGCGGTCCTTCACGCCCGGCAGGTCGACGGCGATTCGGTTGCCCTGGCGGGAGACGTCGGGCTCGGCGATCCCGAGACCGTCGACGCGATTGCGGATGATCTGCACCGCGGCATCAAGCGTCGACAGGTCGGAGCCCTTGACCGGGACCAGCACGACCGACAGGCCACCCTGCAGATCGAGTCCGAGCTGGGGACGATGGTCGCCCAGCATCGTCGCGGTGAACCACCCGATGATCACCACGACGGTGAGCGTCAACATGATCATCTTCTGCCGCACGGCTCAGCCTGCCTCTGTGTCCTCGCCGTGCACGTCTTCGGGAACGATGCGTTGCGCGATGGCGCCGCGCGCCAGCCGGATCACGGTTCCCGGCGCGATCTCGAGGTCCACGTCGTCTTCTCCGAGGCGTGTGACTCGCCCGTAGATTCCGCTTGTCGTCATCACTTCGTCATTCTCGTCGAGCGCGGATTGCAGCACGCGCACCGCAGCCATGCGGCGCTGCTGCGGTCTCCAGAGCAGGAAGTAGAAGGCAGCGGCCGGCAGCAGGATCAGCCAGACGACCGCGACCGCGTTCACGTAAGAATGCCTCTTCCCTACAGCGGAAACAGCGCGTCAACCTACCATCGGCAGGGCGTCTCAGAGGCTCAGGCCTTCGAGCTCTCAGGCACCTCGAAAGTCCTTCGCAATGACTGTCGGATTCGCCACCACTGAGGGCGGCTTAGCCTCCGTCGCGGGCCGCGACTCCTCGGCGATCAGCCGCGATGGCGTCTGCGAGCCGTCCGAGGCGCTCCCCGCGGTTCATGCGCACCTGGCCGTGATAGGCCGCACGCGGGAGCTCCGCCCAGCGGGTTGCCTCGGCCCGGGCCGCGTCCTCGAGGGCCTCGGGCGGCACCACGACGTCGAGGAATCCCGCGTCGGCGGCACCGTCGGGGTCGTAGATACGCGCGCCGACGGTCGCCTGCTGGAAATGTCGCTTCGACAACCGTTCCTGCGACAGCTCGACCGCCCAGCGCGGCAACACCATGCCGATCTGCGTTTCGATGAGCCCGATGCGGAACTCGCCGCGCGCGCCGACACGCGCGTCGGCACCGAGCAACAGCAGCGCGCCGGCCGCGATCGCATGGCCGGTGCACACGATCACGACGGGCACCGGTCCGCCGAACATGCGCGCGATCAACTCGCCGCCGTCGGTCACGAGATTGCCCGCGGCGTCGGCGCCACTGCGCATCACCGCAAGGTCGAAGCCGCCCGAGAACATCCCGGGCGTCGCGGTGAGGACGAGCGCACCAACATCGTCCCCGGCGTCCTCGGCACGCGTGAGTGCGTCGCCGAGCGCCGCGATCACGTCGGGTGAGAGTGCGTTGGCCTTGCCGTTGTCGATCGTGACGTGCGCGATCCGGTCACGAACCTCATATGAGACCTGGTCCATTAGAGAAGCCTCGGCGGAATGTCGGGCGCGTGCAAACCCGCGTGCGCAAATGCCGCGGGCGTGGCGATCCGGCCCCGCGGTGTGCGCTCGAGCAGGCCGCATTGCATCAAGAACGGCTCGTAGACATCCTCGACCGTCTCGGTCGTCTCGCCGACAGCAACAGCCAGCGTGCCGAGGCCTACCGCCCGGCCCGCGAACGTGCGACACAACGCGTCGAGGATCGCCCGGTCGACCTTGTCGAGTCCGAGCTGGTCCACCTCGAACAGCGTGAGCGCGGCGCGCGCAGTGTCGGCGGTGACGCGGCCGTCGGCCCGCACCTCGGCATAGTCGCGGACTCGCTTCAACAGCCGGTTGGCGATGCGCGGCGTGCCCCGGGAACGGCGAGCGATCTCGTCGGCACCGTCGCTCTCGAGCTCGACGCCGAGGATCGTCGCGGCCCGGCGCAAGATAGCGGCGAGATCAGCCTCGTCGTAGTAGTCGAGCCGGGCGACGAAGCCGAACCGGTCGCGCAAGGGGCCGGTGATCGAGCCGGTGCGCGTCGTCGCGCCCACGAGCGTGAAGCGTGGCAGGTCGAGACGGATCGTGCGCACGCTCGGGCCCTTGCCGATCACGACATCGAAGCGGAAGTCCTCCATCGCGGGATAGAGGCCTTCTTCGACAACGCGCGGCAAGCGATGCACTTCGTCGATGAACAACACGTCGCCGTCGTCGAGGTTCGTCAGAATCGCGGCGAGGTCGCCGGCGCGTTCGAGTGCGGGCCCGCTCGTCGGTTGGATGCGCGCACCCATCTCGAACGCGATGATCCCGGCGAGGCTCGTCTTGCCGAGCCCGGGCGGGCCCGCGAGCAGCACGTGGTCGACGGCTTGGCCGCGCTGCTTGGCCGCCGTCAACATGATCTCGAGGTGCTCGCGCAGCCGGGGCTGGCCGACGAACTCGTCGAGGCGACGGGGCCGCAGCGTCGTCTCTTCGGCGGCTTCGACCGGATCGGCCGCGGGACTCAACAGTTCTTCCCTCATGTTTTCCCCGCCCACTTGGTCGAGCACGACCGCCTACGGCGAGCAGCTCTCCGGGCGTTCCCACCCCTCATCGGGAACCTGCCAGCAGCCGCAGCGCGTCGCGCAGCAAGTCTTCGACGGTCCCGTCCTCGGGCAACTGACCGAGTACGTCGCGCACCTCGTCGGGCGAGTACCCGAGCCCGCTCAGCGCATCACGCACCTCGGCCCGTGCGCTGTGCGCCGGGGCTCCCGGGATCGCGGCGAGATCGAGGTCGGGAACTTCGAGCCGTGCCTTCAACTCGACGAGCAACCGCTGCGCGGTGCGCTTCCCGACGCCCGGGACGAGCACAAGGCCGTCGAGATCGTCTTCGGTGAGACAGCGCCGAAGGCTCGTTGGCGAATGGACCGAGAGGATGGCGAGCGCGAGCTTCGGGCCCACGCCGTTCGCGCCGATCAGCGCCTCGAACGCGTCGCGCTCGTCGCGCGACGGAAAACCGTAGAGCACGATCGCGTCGTCACGTACGTGGGTGTGCGTGAACAAGAAGGTGTTCGCCCCGACCTCGAGCGAAGGGATCGCGCTCAGCGGCACGAGCACGCGATAGCCGACCCCGCCGACCTCGATCAGCACCTCGCCGGTCGTGGTGCGACCGATCACCGTGCCGCGCAGCGAGCCGATCATCGGGCTGCATCCACGCGCGACACGAAGCGCATCTTGCCCATGTGGCAGCACGCGAGCGCGAGCGCGTCGGCCGCGTCGGCCGGCTTGGGGACTTCGTGCAGGGCGAGCAAGCGCGTCACCATCGCCTGCACCGCCGCCTTGTCGGCGCGACCGTCGCCGGTGACCGCGAGCTTCACCTCGTTCGGGCTGTATTGCGCGACCGGTACTCCCGCCCGGGCGGCGGCGACGAGCGCGAGGCCGCTCGCCTGCCCCACCGACATCGCAGTGCGGGCATTCGCCTGGAACAGCACGCGCTCCACCGCGAGCGCCGACGGCTGTACCTGCTCGACGAGCGACCCGAGCTCTTCGGCGAGCGCCACCAAGCGGTCGGGCAGCGGATTGCTCGCGGGCGTGCGGATCACGCCGCACGACGCGGCGCGCAGACGTCCATCGACGCGCGCCACAACGCCGTAGCCGCAGCGCGAGACGCCCGGGTCGATGCCCAGCACGGGCCCCGCGGGATCGAACATGGGTTCGAGCCTAAAGGGTTCAGTCGCGGCCGCGGAGGATCCGCCACAGGATGAACAGCACGAGCGCTCCGATGCCGATCGGGACCAGGCGCTTCGTCACCGACGCGCCCGCGACCTCGAACAGGTCGACGGGCTCGACCTCCTGCGACTCGATCCGGCGCGGTCCGCTTCCCTGCGGGGTGGGCCCGGCGCCGACTTTCGGGAGTTGCTTCGGAACGGCGTTCTCGAGCGCCTGCTCGTACGGGCCGCCCGCGTGGGACGTGTCGCCCCCGCCTGCAGAAGTGAGGACGTCGCGCTCGAGGTTCTCGACGAACTGACCCATCAACTTCGAAGACACGTCGCCGAGCACACCGCGTCCGAACTGCGCGACCTTGCCGGTGACCGAGAGATCCGTGACGACGTCGACCTTGGTGCCGGCGCCCTCGGCCTGCATCGTCACGACGATCGACGCTTTCGCGTTTCCCTGGCCGCGCGTGTCGCGACCCGACGCGTCGATGACGATGCGACGGTTCGCCTCGTCGACCTCGGCGAGCTTGGCGGTGCCCTTGTACTGCGCTGTGATCGGGCCGACTTTGACCTTCACGATCCCGCGGTACTCGTCGCCTTCGACCTCCTGGAGTTGCGCGCCCGGCAGGCACGGCGCGATGCCCTCGATGTCGAGGAGCACCTTCCAGGTGTCGTCGATCGACGTACTCACTCGAAAGCTGTCTGCGATCTCCATGTGCTCTCCAACCCGGCCAGGTCTTCGGGGGTGTCGACGTCGATCGGCTCGCCGGTGCCGTCGCACGGTACCTCGGTCCCGCCGTGGCGGGGCAGGAGCACCCGTGCGCCCTCGTCGCCGGCCAGCTCGAGCGCCTCGGCCCAAAGCGATCGGGCGATCAGGACGGGATTGGCGCGCACGCCGCGGTACGTCGCGACCGCGAGGGCCGCGCGACCCTCCTCGTACGCGGCCGTAACACGGCGGTAGGCGCCGGCACCGACGAGCGGCTGGTCGGCGAGGCCGACGACGACCGCGTCGACGTCGCCGCGTGGAAGCAGGGCGTGGAGCACGGCCTGCAGGCTCGACGAGATGCCGCGCTCGGGTGCGTGATTGCGCACCACCTCGACACCCGCGGGGAGCGCCGCCGCGACCCGGTCGTCGGAGACGACGCACAGCACAGGTTCCAACCCGCTGGTGGTCGCCGCCGCGAGCGCGTGCAGGACCAGTGGCTTGCCACCGAGCACAAGCAATGGCTTCGGAACGTCGCCGCCGAAGCGCACGCCCCGGCCCGCGGCGAGCACCGCGACTGCGACGCTCACATGGCTTCGAGCGCGCGCCGTACCAGCACTTGCGCGAGGTGCGCCCGGAACTCGGGAGACGCGTTGAGATCGCCCGGTGGCTCGGTACCGGCGGCCGCTTCCCGGGAAGCGTCGGCGGCTGAGGCACCCTGGGCAAGCGCATTCTCGACCGCGTGCGCGCGGAGCGGTTTACCACCCATGTTCACGAGGCCGACGTGCGTCGCGCCGCTCACCTTGGCCGCGACCGCACCGACGATCGCGTAGTCCTGGGCGCGCCGGTTGAACTTCTCGAACCCGAAGCCGGACGCGCCGGTTTTGGGAACGCGGACCTCGGTGAGCAGCTCGTCGGGCGCGAGGGCGGTCTCCAGGAAGCCTTGAAAGAAGTTGTGCGCCTCGACCAGACGCTCGCCGCTCGGTCCTCGGACGACGAAGGTCGCGTCGAGGGCGAGAAGCGCAGCCGGGAGATCCGAGGCGGGATCGCCGTGCGCGACCGAGCCACCGATCGTTCCGCGGTGCCGCACCTGGTTGTCGCCGACCTGGCCCGCGACCGCGCGCACGACGCCGCACTCCTTCGCAAGCGTGTCGTTGGTCTCGAGGTCGCGATGGCGCGTGAGCGCACCGATCGCGATGTGGTCGCCGCTGTCGCGTACGTACGACAGGTCGCGGACACGGCCGACGTCGACAAGCACGGACGGCGTTGAGAGGCGCAGCTTCATCAGCGGCAGCAGCGACATGCCACCGGCGAGGAACTTCGCATCTTCACCGTGCTCGGCGATGAGTGCGACGGCCTCGTCGGCGGAACCGGCGCGCACATACTCGAACGCGGCGGGAATCATTTGGTGGTCGCTTGCATCTGCTCGGCGGCTGCGAGCACCGACTTCACAATGTTGTGGTATCCGGTGCAGCGACACAGGTTGCCCTCGAGCCCGAGCCGCACGTCGCGCTCACTCGGGTTCGGGATCTCGTCGAGCAGCGACAC
Source organism: uncultured Actinomycetes bacterium (assembly GCA_963837155.1). Lineage (GTDB taxonomy): Bacteria > Actinomycetota > Acidimicrobiia > IMCC26256 > PALSA-610 > DASQHW01. The sequence goes on from CAWIMB010000002.1 coordinate 2,640,574, forward strand.
CGCGGCCATCACCATTCCGGCGGTGCAGTACCCGCACTGGAGCCCGTGGTGCTCGTGGAACGCGGTCTGCACGGGGTGCCACTCACCACCGTGGGCGAGTCCTTCGATCGTGGTGACCGACACGCCGTCGGCCTGGGCTGCGAGCATCGTGCACGACTTCACCGATTCACCGTCGACGAGCACGGTGCACGCGCCACAACTCGACGTGTCGCAGCCGACCTTCGTACCGGTGAGGCCGCACGCTTCCCGCAAGTACTGCACCAGCAGGGTACGCGGCTCGACGTCGTGATCCTGGGCCGCCTCGTTGACGGTCATCTTCACCTGCATGGGCGGGGAACCTACCTCAACCCGAGATGTTCGGACCGGCCCGCTCGGGGGTGATGCGGATCAGGACGCGCTGTTCGCGTTGCATCGCGGCGCGGTAGTCGTCCCAGTCGGGGTGCTCGCCCGCAACCTGTCGGTAGTACGCGATGAGGCCATCCATGGCGTCGGGCAATGACACGACCTCGGCCGTACCGTCGACTTGTACCCACGGTCCGTAGAACGCGTCGTTCATCACACAGGCCGACGCACGCGGATCGCGCCGCAGGTTTTTGACCTTGATCGCCGTCTCCCGGCTGCTCACCACGAGTTTGCCGTCGTCATCGACCCCAAGGGCGACCGGCGAGAGTTGCGGAGCGTCGTCGCGCCGGCGCGTCGCGAGCACGCCCCGGTGATTCTCGGCGACGAAGCGAAGTGCAGCGTCGATGTCCACAGCCGGGAGTATGACGAGAATCGGTACGGTACGGCAACGCCGTATGCACGAACTCGAGCAAGGCATCCTCCTTGCCGCGTTCCTCGTGGTGCTCGCGATCCTCGGGAGCAAGCTCGCCACACGGGATCGGCGTACCGGTCGTCCTGCTGTTCCTCGGCATCGGAATGCTCGCGGGCGATGAAGGCCCGGGCGCCATCGCGTTCGACGACTTCGCGATCGCACGCGCGGTCGGCGTCGTCGCTCTGGTGTACATCCTGTTCGCGGGCGGCTTCGACACGCGCCTTCCCGACGTGCGGCCCGTCGCGGGAGCAGCGTTGTCGTTGGCCACCATCGGTGTCGTGCTCACGACCGCGATCACCGGTAGCGCGGCAGTCTGGCTCCTCGACATGCGCTGGAAAGAAGCGCTGCTCGTCGGCGCGATCGTGTCGTCGACCGACGCCGCCGCAGTGTTCTCAGTGTTGCGTATGCGCGGCCTGCGTCTCCGGCGGCAGCTCGGCTCACTGCTCGAGCTGGAATCCGGGATCAACGATCCCACGGCGGTGTTCCTGACCGTTGGTTTGCTGTCGCTGATCACGAATCCGGCGACGGGCGCCGCCGAGCTCGCGGTGCGGTTCTTCTTGCAGATCGGAGTCGGCACCGCGATGGGGTGGGCAGGCGGTGGCGCGCTCGTCGCGGCCGCGAACCGTCTGCGCCTCGAGTACGAGGGGCTGTACCCGGTGCTCACGCTCGCCGCGGTCGGCGTGGTCTTTGGCGCGACGTCGCTGCTCGGCGGCAGCGGATTCCTCGCGGTCCATCTCGCGGGTCTCCGGTTGGGTAACGCGCGCCTCGTGCACCCGCGCGAGCCTCATGCGCTTCCACGATGCGCTCGCGTGGCTGATGCAGATCGCGATGTTCCTCGTCCTCGGGCTCCTCGTGTTTCCGAGCGACCTTCGCTCGATCGCCGGGCGCTCACTCGCGCTAACCGCTGTCCTCGTGGTGGTCGCGCGGCCGGTCGCGACGTTCTGCGCGCTGGTGCGGACCCGCCTCGACGCGCGCGACAAGCTCTTCGTGTCATGGGCCGGGCTGTGGGGCGCGGTGCCAATCGTGCTCGCGACGTTCCCCGAAGCCGAGCATGTCCCCCACGCCCAGACCTTCTTCGACATCGTGTTCTTCGTCGTGCTCGTCTCGGTGCTCGTGCAGGGCACAACGCTGCAATCCGTCGCACGGTTGCTCGGCGTCACGGAATCCGACCCCGAGCCCGCGGCGGTGCCATCAGCACGCGAGCAGGTCACCAGCGCGCTGCACGAGGTTGCGCTCGATCCGGCGTCGCCCCTTGCGGGGCGGCGACTGGTCGACCTGGGTCTTCCGGCGCGCGTCCTCGTCGTGTTGATTGCCCGTGCGGGCGGTGACGTGATCCCTGAGGGCTCGACCGTGCTCCAGCCCGGCGACCGCCTGGTCGTGCTCGCCGATGACGACTCGATGTCGGCGGTGCGGGCGATCGTCGGCGACGCCGGCTCATAGGCGCTAGCGAAAGTATTTCTTGTCGCGACAGTGATTCTCGTCGATAATGGGCTTCGTGAGCTCCCGCGTCCAGGTCGTGACCGCCCTCGAAGCCGTGCAGGCGATGACGCATCCGGTGCGCGTTCGCATCCTCGAGGCGCTGCGGCAGCCCGAGTCTGCGGCCGGGGTCGCCCGCGCGATTGGGCAGTCGCGCCAGAACGTGAACTACCACCTGAAGGAACTGGAACGGGCCGGGCTCGTGCGCGCCGCGGGCGAGCGCCGACGCGGCAACCTCATCGAACCGCTCTACGAATCGGTCGCCGGTTCGTTCGTCATCTCACCGCGAGCGGTGTGGAGCGACCGCAAGCGGCTCGCAGCGCTCCGGGATCAGGTGTCACTCGAACACCTCGTCGCGCTCGGCGAGCGGTTCCAGCACGACGCGACTGCGCTGCTCGATCGGGCGACCTTCGACGGCGACGAGATCCCCAGCGCGTCGGTCGATACCGAAGTGCGGTTTCCCACTGCCGAAGCGCGGGCCGCGTTCATGGACGAGTACCTGCGAATGCTCGGTTCCTTGCTGAAGAAACACGGCGCCCGCAAGGGCGATCGGTTCCGCGTCCTCGGCGCGGTGTACCCGGAGAGCGATGGAGGTCGATGATGGACGACCGGTTCGAAGCCACGCTCGTCGTACGCACGACGCGGGACGAGACCTGGGAAGCGCTCGCGCGCGGCCGCCGAGCAGATGACATGTGGTGGCTCCCCGGCTTCGACACCGTTGCCGAGGTCGAAGAGGTCGACGAGGGCAAACGTGTTCGCACGCGGAAAGTGGAGCAGCCGTGTGCGAACACCGAAATCATCGTCACCGTCGAAGCGTCCGGATCCGGCACGAAGGTCACCGTCGTGCAGTCAGGGTTCGGGAGCGAATTCTTCGCGCAGGCGATCGACAGCTTGACGATCGGATGGAGTCACATCGTCGCGGACGTGCTCCTCTACCTCGAGCGCGGTATCACCGGTGGCCGTCACGCCCGGCCGTGGGCGATGCTCGGGTGCAACGTCCACGAGACGCCGGCCGGCCTGGAGGTCGATGCGGTCTGGGGCGGGTTCGCCGAGCGCGTGGGCATGCAGCCGGGCGATCTCTTGCTGACGGTCGCGGGCGCGCCGGTCCTCACCCGGCGCGAGCTCGAGACCGTGATGCGCGTGTGCCCGGCCGGCCGCGAGATCGAAGCGACCTGGGCGCACGAGCGCGAGCTGGTGGGCGCGACCAACGCCCTCTGATCACGCGCGGATCGCGTCGAGGACCGGGACGAGCTTGTCGATCGGCACGAACGTCGCACCGATGAGCTTGCGGTCGGCGAACCGGACGATGCCCTCACCGTCGATCACGAACACCGATCGCCGCACGGTGATCAGCGGTGCGCCGACGCCGTATGCCTCGATCACCTTCTTGTCGACGTCGGCGAGCAACGGAAAGTGGAACTGCTTCTTCTCGGCCCACTTCGCGTGGCTGTCGACGTCCTGGGGCGAGATGCCGAGCAGCACCGCGCCCGTCGGCTCGAAGTCCTCGAAGTTGTCGCGATACGAGCACATCTGACGCGTACAACCCGGCGTGAAGTCACCGGGATAGAACGCGAGCACAACCTTTTGGCCGCGATACTCCGACAGCGTGTAGTCGCGCTTCGCGCCGTCCTGTATGCCCGGCAGGGTGAAATCGGGAGCCTTCTCTCCAACTTGAATCATGCGGTGACCGCCTCGAGTACGGAATCGGGAATGTCGAAGTTCGCGTACACGGCCTCGACGTCGTCGTGATCCTCGAGCGCATCGACCAGCCGCAACACGGTCTTGGCCTGACTTTCTTCGGAGAGTTGCACCGAGGTCGTGGGGATCATCGTCAGGTCCGACGAACTGACCTTGTAGCCCGCATCCTCGATCGCGCTGCGAACTGTGTGCAGGTCGGTCGGCGGCGTCGTCACCTGCCACGCGTCGCCGCCGTCCTGCACATCGTCGGCGCCGCCGTCGGCAGCCGCGAGCATCAGCTCGTCCTCGTCGACGGACTTGTCGACGTTCACGATGCCCTTGCGCTCGAACTGCCACGAGACCGCGCCCGGTTCGGCGAACGAACCACCATTGCGGCTGAACATGTTCTTGATCTCGGCCGACGTGCGGTTGCGGTTGTCGGTGAGCGCCTGCACGATGACAGCGACGCCGCCGGGCGCGTAGCCCTCGTACGTCACTTGCTCGTACACCACGCCTTCTTCTTCACCGGTGCCGCGCTTGATCGCGCGCTGGATCGTGTCGAGCGGCACCGAATTGTCGCGGGCCTTTCCGATCATCGTGCGCAACGTCGCGTTTGATTCGACGTCGCCGCCACCAGCGCGCGCCGCAACCTCGATCTGACGGATCAGCACCGCGAACAACTTGCCGCGCTTGGCGTCGGCGGCACCCTTCTTGTGCTTGATCGAATGCCATTTCGAGTGACCGGACATGCTCAACCCACCTCTTGGAGGAAACGTTGGTGCAAACGGAGGTCGCCCGACAACTCCGGATGGAACGACGCGAACCAGACCTGCCCCTGACGGCCGAGTACTGGCACACTGTCGTGGGCGGCGAGGACCTCGACCGCGGATCCGGTCCGTTCGACCACAGGCGAACGGATGAACACCCCTGCGAACGGGCCGCCTGCGAGCCCGCGGACGTCGAGTGCGACCTCGAAGGACTCCCGCTGACGGCCGTAGCCGTTGCGCCGCACGGTCACGTCGAGCACGTCGAGCGGCTGCTGGTCTGGCCGGCCGTCGACGATGTCGTGCGCGCAGACGATCAACCCGGCGCAGGTTGCAAACGCCGGCAGTCCACCGCGCAAGGCATCGGTGAGCGGGCGGCGCAGCTCGGACGTGTCGAGCAGCTTGTCGATGGTGGTCGATTCACCACCGGGGAGGATGATCGCGTCGACGCCCGCGAGGTGCTCGGGCCGCTTGACGAACGCGACGTCAGCGCCGAGGGCGCCGAGTGCCTCCGCGTGCTCGCGGAACGCGCCCTGCAGCGCAAGCACTCCGACCTTCACCTGGCGGCCTCCGCATCACGCCCACGCGGTTACCAGCCTCGCTCCGCCAGCTTCACGTCGAGCGTCTCGATCTCCTCACCGCGCATCGCTTCGCCGAGACCGCGCGAGACCTTGGCGAGAATGTCGGCGTCCTCGTAGTGCGTCGTCGCCTCGACGATGGCCCGCGCGCGCTTGGCGGGGTCGGAAGACTTGAAGATGCCGCTCCCGACGAACACGGCCTGCGCGCCGAGCTGCATCACGAGCGCGGCGTCGGCCGGAGTGGCGATACCGCCCGCGCAGAACAACGGCACGGGAAGCTCGCCGCGCTCGGCAACTTCGTCGACGAGCTCAATCGGTGCCCGCAGCTCCTTCGCCCAGTTGTAACGCTCTTCGCGGCGGGCGATCCTGATGCGGTCGATGTCGCCCAGGATCGAACGGAGGTGGCGTACCGCCTCGACGATGTTGCCGGTGCCGGCCTCGCCCTTGCTGCGAATCATCGCCGCGCCCTCGCTGATGCGGCGCAACGCCTCGCCGAGGTTCGTCGCGCCGCACACGAACGGCACGGTGAACGACCACTTGTGCACGTGGTGCGCCTCGTCCGCCGGTGTGAGCACCTCGGACTCGTCGACGTAGTCGACGCCGAGCGCTTGCAGCACCTGCGCCTCGACGAAGTGCCCGATCCGGCACTTGGCCATCACCGGGATCGTGACCGCCTTCTGGATGCCTTCGATCATCGTCGGATCGCTCATGCGGGCGACCCCGCCGTCACGGCGGATGTCGGCGGGCACACGCTCGAGGGCCATCACCGCGACTGCGCCCGAGTCCTCGGCGATCTTCGCCTGCTCGGCGTCGACGACGTCCATGATCACGCCGCCGCGCAGCATCTCGGCCAGCCCCCGCTTCACGCGGGCAGTACCAGTCGTGCGCTCCTCGGACATGCGCCGCAGTCTACCGACGCCCCCCGAAGCGTTTGGGCAGTTTGTCGCGGGCGTCCGCGATCAACTGCCCAAACGGTCAGGACGTCGTCGGCGGAGTCGTCGCCGGCGGCGCGGTGATCGTCACCGGGTACGTCGCGTCGGGAAGCTCGACCCACGTTTGGCCGGGCGCAAGCTTGATCTCGGCGCCCTTCGTGTCGAGCAGCAGTGCCGGCTTCTTCTTGTCGGGCCGCTTCCACGTTCCCGTGATCACCTTGCCGCCGGTGAACACCTGCAACTTGCCCTGCCCGGTGAGCATCGCCTCGGCGCCGTATCCGTGAATGTCACCACCGACGTAGCTCACGGTCATCACGACGACGTTCTTCGCCGCGAGCGGCACGCCAGTCTCGGTTTCGGCACTGGTGAACACCGCGCGCTTCCACGTGCCGCTGGGTGCATCCCATGTCCACACGGCGCCGAGACCAGCGAGAAAGCCGACGCGAACGGACTGCACGGAACCACCCTTCGCCGGCGCGTTCGCCTTGCGATACGAAAACAAGGGCGGTGGCGGCTTTGGCTTGCCGCAACGGGCGTACATCTGCTCGACGTTCGCGTAGAGCGTGAACTCCGGTCTCGTGTTACGTGCGACACGGAACATCGTCGGGCCGGCACGGCTCTCGTCGAGCTTCACCACGTTCTGCGCGGTGTTGATGCTGTCGACCGCATACTGAGCACCGCCCGAATACGCGAAGATCCCACCGATCGGCGTCACGATGCTCTGGTCGGTCTTGCGCACCGATCGCACCGACCCGAGCTTCGTCGGTGCCTGCGAATTGAAGATCGCCGCGAGCCGCGTGATGCCACCCTCGACGACCTCCTCGTACACGACGTCGGCAGCCTCGACGCCGTACTTCGGCAGGCTGTCTGCCGTGTTGTCGATCTTCACGGTGATCGCGCAGCGCTTCTTTGCTTCCTGCTGTGGGTCAGGCATCCCGGTCAGCGGCCAGACGGGCGCGGCTGCCTTCTTGGCCGCCGCCTGCTTGACCTTGTCCGCCTTCTTGCTGCTGCCCCCTCCGCACGAAACGAACGCGAGCACGGCAACGGCCACGACGAGCGCGACAACGAGAAAGAGACGGTCCTTACGCATCACTACAGCTTGCTCCTTCGTCACTCCCGCTTGGTGGACCCGCTCGGGGTCGTTCGCCGCCCGCGCGGCTTCGCCTTCGGGCGGCTCACATGGCCTCGAGGGCGTGGATCCTGTCCTCGATCGGCGGATGGGTGTCGAACAGGTGGTTCCACTTGGTGGTGCCCTTGTTCGACTCCTTGTCCAGCGGTTCTTCGATCCACAGGTGCGCAGTTGCCTTCGATGACGTGTGCACCGACGTCTGGTCGTCTTCGAGCTTCTTGAGTGCCGAGATGAGACCGGGCGGATAACGCGTCATCTGCACGCCCGATACATCGGCGAGGTACTCGCGCCTGCGGCTCACTGCGAACTGCATCAGCGACGCAATGATCGGAGCGAAGATCAACAAGATGAATCCGGCGATCGCGAACACGATACCGAGCGGGTTGTTGCTGTTGTTGTCGCGGTCGCGCCCACCGGTCCAGAACATGATCCGCAAGAAGAAGTCGGAGAGCAACGCGATGATGCCGACCATCGTGACCGCCAGGGTCATGACGAGGATGTCGTAGTTGCGGATGTGGCTCAGCTCGTGCGCAAGCACACCCTCGAGCTCCACCCGGTTCATCTTCTCGAGCAGCCCGGTCGTGACCGCCACGGCCGCATGCTTCGGATTGCGGCCTGTCGAGAAAGCGTTCGGCGCGGGGTCGTCCACGATGTACAGCCGGGGCTTGGGCAGGCCACTCGCGATGCACAAACCCTCGACAAGGTTGTGATAGCGCGCGTATTCCACCGGATCGGCCGGCACGGCGTGCGACATCGCCAGCGCGACCTTGTCGCTGTTGAAATACGAGACCGTCGACCCCACGATCACGAGGATCGCGACGATGACCAGCCCGACCCAGCCGCCCTTCAAGAAGAAGTTGAACGCGGCGCCGACCGCCACCAGCAACAGCACGAACAACGCGATCAGGAACGCGGTCTTACGCTTGTTCGCAGCGATCTGTTCGTACACGGAGTCTTCGAACTAGAACTGGACCCGGGGCACTTCTTGGGCACCCTCTTCGGCCTGGAAGAACTGACGGGCTTGGAAGTTGAACATCCCCGCCAGCAGGTTGCGCGGGAACGTCTGGATACCCGTGTTAAAGGTCTGCACGCTGTCGTTGTAGAACTGCCGCGCGGTACGAGATGCGGTCCTCGGTCGATGTCAGTTCTTCTTGCAGGTTCAAGAAGTTCTGGTTTGCCTTCAGGTCCGGGTAGGCCTCCGAGAGCGCGAACAGTTGACGGAGCGCGCCGGTGAGGATGTTCTCGGCTTGCGCTTGCTGCTCGGGGCCCGCTTCCTTCTGGGCCTGCACCGCGTTGTTGCGGGCGAGGACGACGGCCTCGAGCGTGCCCCGCTCGTGCGACGCGTAACCCTTCACCGTCTCGACGAGGTTGGGGATGAGATCGTGGCGCCGCTCGAGCTGCACGCCGATCTGTGACCACGCTTGGTCGACGCGGTTACGCCGCCTGACCAGGCCGTTGTACATGACGACGAACACGATGATCGCCAGGACGACGATCGCGACGATGATGATGATTGCGACCAACGAAGGACCTCCCACACGGGATGATGGCAGCAGTCTACGGATCAGGGAGCGTTGCTCCGGTCACCGAGCCATGCGCCCAAGCGGGCCATGCCCAGCTCGATCTCAGCCAGCAACCTCTCGTGCAAGGCCGGCGACGCGCTCGCGAGGACCGCGATGCCGTAGCCGTCGCCCGAGCCGACCGCCGGGTGGTCGTCGATGGCGCGTCCATCGGGCCAGGTCACCACGCCGCCGGCCTCCTGCACGATCAACGCGGCGGCCGCGACGTCGTAGGGAAAGTTGGTGCCGAGGTTCCCCTCGCCGGCGGCGCGAAAGCGCGGCTCGGTCTCGGGAAACGCATCGAGCACCTGGCGACCGAGGTCGACGTACGCGTCGAGTTGGCCGGTGACGATCCGAGTCATGTTGAACGTCGCGGATCCGGGATCGAAGTATCCGCCGCGCATCGACGAACCATCGATCAAGTGCTCGAGCAACACCGTCATCAGCATGGCGGGACGCGCGCGGGTGCCGGCTGTCCAGAACAACGCACGAAGGTCGGTGTTGCCCGACAATCGCACCGGCACGTCCGCCTCGACACCGCGCCCGCGGCGCGCCATAAAGCGCTGGCCCGACTTGATCTCGTGCACGATGCCGAACTGCACGTCGCCCAGGGTGGCATCCAGCGACGGGGGCACGACCGCGACCGACACGCAACACGATTCGAGCCCCGCGGCCGCGGGCCGAGTGCCGTCGATCGGGTCCACGACGAGGATCCGCGTGGTGAACCCAGCGCCACGTATCCGCGGTCTTCGGAGTAGTACGCGATGTCGCCCGCCTCCGCGCAACACGATGCGAGTACGACCTCGGCAACCTCGTCGATTGCCATCGTGACGTCGCCGCCCGGTGCGACGCCGACCCGCTCGCGCGCACCCGGGTCGCCCAGCGACGGCACGACCGCGTCGCGAATGCGTGCTGCAGCGTCGATCGCGAGCTGCGCGACGACGGGATCCAGCCGGGTCACGCCGGAACGAGCGCCCGCTCGTACAGCTCGAGATAGCGCTCGGCGAGCCGCGACATCGAGAATTCCGCCGCCCGCTCGTGACCTGATGCCACGAGCCGCTGTCGCAACGACGCGTCGTCGAGCAGCCGGCGCAAAGACTCACGGAGTGCGTGCACGTCGCCGGGCGGAACAAGGAGTGCATCGCGATCGGCGCGCGCGACGTTCGAGTACCCGATGATCGACGATGCCACGATCGGCGTACCGGCAGCCATCGCCTCGAGCAGGACGACTCCGAACGACTCCCCGTGCACCGACGGCGCACAAAACACGGTTGCGCCGCGCAGGCGAGCGTTGCGCTCGTCGTCGGTGACGCTCCCCCGCCACAAGACGTTGGGCACGCGCCGGGCACCCAGCTCCTCGGTTTGCGGACCGCCACCGAGAACCCACAACTCCGCGTCGCGGTCGATGCCTGCCCACGCATCGAGCAGGACCGAGAGGCCCTTACGCGGCTCGTGCCGGCCGAGGAACAGCACCGTGGGCCGCGTCGTCGGGGTCGGTGCTGTTGCCGCGATGCGGTCGATCTCGATGCCGTTCCACAGCACGATGTAGTCGTCGCCCCAGTTCTTGATCGCTGTCTCGCGGGCCGGTTCCGAAACGACGACCCGGACTGTGAGGTGTTGCATGACCGAGCGAAACGCTGGTCGGCTCCACTGGTGCAAGAGCTCACCGGCCGCGTGGAACGTGCCGACCATCGGGCCCCGATAGCCGAGCAGCGTGCTCAGGCACGGACCGGGAACCGCGGGTTCGTGCAGATGCACGACGTCGGGTTCCAGACTGCGCAACGCTTCCGCCGTTCGCCGCGCCGCGGCGCGTCCCGGCGCGATCGGCGCGATCGAGCCGTTCGATTCCCACTCGACCGTCGGTCCGACGCTCACGACTGACGGGTCGGGCGGCGGACCATCGCACGGCCCCACGATCCGCACGTCGACGTCGAGCTTGCGCAACTCGCGCGCGAGGCCGAGCACCTGGCCCTGCACACCACCGGGCCGGGACATCGAATACGGGCAAGTCATGACGACTCTCATGCGATCGTCAGACTTCCCTATGTGCGGTCGCTCGGCCAGTTTGGTTGGAGCAGGTGCCATTGCTCCGGCGCGACTCTGATCAGCTCTTCGAACTCGTCGGCGAGACGTTGCGTGATGGCCGCGATGTCTTCACGCAGCCGACCTCGGCGTTCGGTCGAAACCGGCGGCCGCACCACCGTGCGATGCCCGCGCCCCGGCTCGAAGTACACCGCCACGGGAAGCAGCGACGCGCCAGTACGCACGGCGAGCGTGGCCGGCCCGGCGGGAAGCGTGGTGACCTCGCCGAAGAATTTCACCTCCACGCCATCGCCGCTGAGATTGCGGTCGGCCAACAGGCACACGACGCGGTTGTCGCGCAACGCGCGCAGCACCCGCGTGCCGACGTCGGGACCGAGCGGCACGACTTCGAGCCCCATCGCCTCACGTTGCCGCGCAAACCAATCGAGCAGCTCCGGCGGTTGAATCGCCTCGACGACCGCCAGCATGTCGTGGCCCTGTTCGGCCATCCACGCGGCCGCCCACTCCCACCCGCCCAGGTGCGGCAGCGCCAGGATCACGCCGTTTCCGAGCTCGAGGCCGCCGGTGACACGTTCGTAGCCCTCGATGGTGAAGTTCGGAACGATGGCGCCGGCCCGGACTTCAGCCGGCAGGCGCAGCATCTCCAGCCAGTAGCGGCCATAGAACTCGAACACCTCGTCGACGACACGACGGTCGGTCCGGCCGGTCACGCGGTGCTGATGACGCGCCGCCATTCGACGGTTCCGGCGTTGCGGCCACCCGCCCACACGCCCACCGATCCGTCCTACCGCGGGCAACGCCGCGACAGGAATCGCCTCGGCGACCCGCGCTCCCATGCGATACGCGCCAACCGTCAGTGAGGCGCGCATGGCGCTACGGGCGCGACCGGCGCCGTTCGGACGAGTGACGCCGGCGCACGCGTTCGGTGTCGACCCGGCGGGCCGTCCACCACGAACGCAAAGGTGTCGCGGGCCGCTCGACCTTCCGGGCGTGGGCGGGACGCGGCGGCCGCGCCGCTTGCCGGTACACACGCACGAACCGGTGGATCGCGGTGAACGCGGTCAGCACGAGCATGACCCACAAGACCGGAACCAGGATGTCGAACGCGAGCCCGACCCCGAGGAAGACAAAGCGCTCGGCGCGTTCCATCAAGCCGCCCCGAGCGTCAAGGCCGAGCGATTCAGCCCGGGCGCGTTCGTACGAGATCATCATCGAGCACGCGGCAACCGCGAAGGCGAGGACCGCGTAGTACGGCGATCGGTCGGCGAGATACCACGCGACGCCACCGAACAACAAGGCATCGGACGCTCGATCCGCGACCGAGTCGAAGAACGCGCCCCGCGGGCTCGCCTGCCCACTGCCTCGCGCGATCGCGCCGTCGAGCAGATCCGCGACACCCGACACGATGACCCCGACGACGGCCCAGACGAGGTGGCCCGAGGCAATCAACAACGCGGTTGCGACCGAGCACAGCAAGCCGAACACCGTGAGGGCGTCGGCCGTGACGCCGATGCGGCGCAGCCGGTCGCCGAGGGGCCCGAGACCCTGCTCGACACCCTTGCGCCAGCGCCGGTCGAGCATCGCTGTCGTCTCCCTCATCTGTCCTGGTCGGGTGGCAACTGCTCGCGTTCGCGAGCACCCGCTCCAAGGTACCAAACCGCGGTACTGCTCCTGGTGGTCCCCCGAAGGGCCTTCGTACAATCTCGCTTCACGCCTGAAAACGAATCGCAGGGGGTCGACGGTTGAAGACGTATCCGAGCGCACAGATCCGCAACGTCGCACTCCTCGGGCACGGCGGCGCCGGGAAGACGTCGCTCACCGAGGCGTTGCTGTTCTGTGTCGGGGCGATCCCCCGCGTGGGCCGGGTCGAGGATGGCTCGACGGTCTCGGACTTCGACCCCGAGGAGCAGCGCCGGACGATCTCAGTGTCCCTTGCGCTCGCGCCGTTCGAGCTCGACGGCCACAAGGTCAACCTGCTCGACGCACCCGGGTACGCCGACTTCGTCGGTGACGTCGTTGCTGCGCTTCAGGCGGCCGACCTCGCGTTGTTCGTCGTCTCCGCGGTCGAAGGCGTCGAAGTGCAGACCGAGATCGCGTGGAAGCTTGCGGAGCAACGCGGCATCCCGCGCGCGATCTTCGTCAACAAGCTCGACCGCGAACGCGCGTCGTTCCAGCGCACGCTCGACACGCTGAAGGAGAAGTTCGGTGCGGGTGTCGCGCCGCTGCAGTTGCCGATCGGTGAGGAGACTGCGCTCACCGGTGTCGTCGAGTTGCTGAATGACGTCGCGGTCACGTATTCGGGTGGCGCGCCGAAAGGCACCGACGGCGAGATTCCCGCGGAGATGGAAACCGAAGAGCATGCGGTGCACGATGCGCTCGTCGAAGGCATCGTTGTCGGAGACGACGATTTGATGGAGCGCTATCTCGGCGACGAGAAGATCGAGACTGCGGAGCTCGCGAAAGCACTGGCCGCCGGAATCGCAAGCGCGACCGTGTTTCCCGTGCTGTGCGGGAGCGCGACGAAGCTCATCGGCATCGACCGGCTGGCTACGTTCCTCGTCGAGGAAGCACCCGCCCCGGCCTCGACAGACGGCCAAACGGGTGCGCTCGTCTTCAAGACGATCGTGGACCCGTATGTCGGTCACGTGAACCTGTTCAAGGTGCTGCAGGGAACCGTGAAACACGACGACGTGCTGGCGAACGCGCGAACCAAGACCGACGAACGCATGCACCAGCTCTTCACGATGCGCGGCAAGGAACAGGACACCGTTACCGAAGTGCCCGCGGGCGACATCGCCGCCGTGGCGAAACTCGCCAACGTCGGGACGGGCGACGTCCTGGTCGTCAAGGGCACGACGCTCGAGGTCGACATGCTGCCGGCACCCGAGCCGCTCTTGGCGGTCGCGATCCACGCCAAGAGCAAAGGCGACGAGGACAAGCTGGCCAATGCGCTGCACCGCCTCCAAGAGGAGGACCCGGTGCTGCGCATCGAGCGCAACGCGGAAACACACCAGACCGTGCTGCGCGGCATGGGTGAAACGCACTTGTCGATCGCGACCGAGAAGCTCGCGCGCAAGTTCGGTGTCGAGGTCGAGACCGAAGAGGTACGCGTCGCCTATCGCGAAACGATCGCTGGTTCATCCGAGGCGGAAGGCAAGGTGAAGAAGCAGAGCGGTGGTCACGGCCAGTTCGCGGTCGCGTGGCTGCGCGTCGAGCCGAAGGAGCGCGGCGCGGGGAACGAGTTCGTCGACGCGATCGTCGGGGGCGCAATCCCGCGCAACTTCATCCCCGCCGTCGAAAAGGGTGTCCACGACGCCGAGGAGACGGGCGGCGCATTCGGCTTCCCGGTGGTCGACGTGAAGGTGACGTGCTACGACGGCAAGCACCACCCGGTTGACAGCTCGGAAATGGCATTCAAGACCGCGTCATCGATCGGCCTGCGCGACGCGCTCGGGAAGGCGAACCCCATCCTGCTCGAGCCGGTCACCGAGCTCGTTGTCACGGTGCCCGAGTCGTATCAGGGCGACATCATGGGTGACCTCAACAGCAAGCGCGGCCGGATCCAAGGATCCGCGGCGGTCGGCGGGGGCGAGGTCGAGATCGTTGCCCACGTGCCGACCTCCGAGGTGTTGCGGTACGCGATCGACCTACGCTCGATGACCGGCGGCCGGGGCCGGTTCACCATGGAGCACGCGCACTACGACCCGGTGCCCAGCCACCTCACTGACAAGATCGTCGCCGCCGCGAAAGAGGCGAAGGGGTAGCGACTCAGCGGGCTTGGGTTCGCAGCAAGTCGCGGATCTCCCGCAGCACGACGATGTCCTCGGTCACCGCCTCCGGCTCCTCCTCGCCGCGATTCCGCCGCGCCCGGTACGTGTCGTAAGCCTTGACGATCGCGAACAGCACGGCTCCGGTGATCAGCAGATCAATGACGGCCGTGATGAACGCGCCGTACTGCACGACACCCTTGCCGATCTTGAACGTGTTCGTGAACTCAGGCTTGCCGACGATGGCGCCGATGATCGGCTGCATGATGTTGTCGGTGAACGACGTGACGACCTCTTTGATCGCCAAACCGAGGATGAACGCCACGGCGAGCATCAAGACATTGCCGCTCATGACGAAATTCAAGAACTCCTGCCAGAGCTTCTTCATGAGTCCCCCAATTGGTCGAAGCCGGCGGAGCGTAGACAATATTCATGGGTCGACTCCACGCTCCGCTCCCCTCCGGTCGCTGCGCTGTCGTCTCGCGCCTTCATGGGTCGACTCCACGCTCCGCTCCCCTCCGGTCGCTTCGCTGTCGTCTCGCGCCTTCATGGGTCGACTCCACGCTCCGCTCCCCTCCGGTCGCTTCGCTGTCGTCTCCCTCAGCGGTATTGCGACCAGTCTTCGGGGTTGCGCTCGGTGTACTGGCCAATGACGCGCGCGTCGACCGCGTCGAGCTCGACCAGTCCGCGTGTCGTCGGCGGCTCCTCGGCGCTGTAGACGAGGATGCGCCACGTCGGTCGCGACAACAGGCCACGCCACGCGAGCTGCGCCGATGCATGTCCGACGGGGAACCCGACCGTCCGACTCGCGACCGCGAGCGCTTCGGTCTGATCGATCTTCAGCGGCCAGCCCGCCGCGACGTGATAGGCCGCGATCGCGAGCAGCAGGATCGCGCCGAACAACAGGCCCCGATTCGAGCTGGCGATCGCCGCCCAGAGCAGGCCGAGCCCGAGGAGTGCATAGAGCGCCCCGGCAATCCGCCGGCGCCGGATGTCGGGGAAGACGTACGGTCCGACGTAGGCGGTGACGTCGAGATCCTCGGGGAGGTCGTCGCCGTCGCGTTCGTCAGTCACTGACTGGAAGCTACCCGGGCCACGCCGCTTTGAGCTTCTCGTAGCCGGCGCGCAGGCTCTCCGGGAGCACGCGCGTTTCCGCGATCGCGGTCATGAAATTCGTGTCGCCGTTCCAGCGGGGCAGGACGTGTACGTGCAAGTGGCCTGGTACTCCGGCGCCGCCGGCCCGCCCCAGGTTGGCGCCGACGTTGGCGCCCTCCGGGATGTAGGCGGCCTGGATCGCCTGCAACGCGCGCACCTGCGCGCGTGCCAACGCCACATTCTCGTCGTCCGTGAGGTCGACGTAGCTCGGGACGTGACGCACGGGCGCGACCATCAGGTGTCCGGAGCCGTACGGAAAGAGGTTCATGACGGTGATCGTCGTGTCGGTACGCTCCAGCACAAGTGCTTCGGCGTCGTCGGGGGCGTTGACGAGGTTGTCGATCACGCACCCGTGCGTGCCGAGTGTGGCGTCGGCGTTGGCCACGTACTCCGCTCGCCAGTCGGCCCACAGCCGCTCGAGGCTCACCGTTTGGTCACTTGATCGCGGACGTCCGCGTGCAACTGCCCAAACGGTCGCATGGCTCAGCGATGCTCGGCGACCTCGGCCGCGAGTTGCTCGACGAACGCGTCGACGTGGACGCCCTTGTCTGGGTGATCGCTGCCCCGCTTGTTCACGCCGACGGTGCCCGCTTCGACGTCGTCGTCACCGACCACGAGGATGTACGGCACCTTCTCCATCTTCGAACGGCGGATGCGCGCGCCCAGCGCACCGGCCGAGCCGTCGACGATCTCGGCGCGGAACCCTTCGGCGTTCAGCCGGTCGACGATGCGGAACGCGTATGCGTCGTGCCGGTCACTCACCGGGAGAACGACCGCTTGCACCGGCGCAAGCCACGCGGGAAACGCGCCGGCGTAGTGCTCGACGAGGATCGCGAAGAACCGCTCGACCGATCCGAACAGCGCGCGGTGGATCATGATCGGCGTGTGCCGCTCGTTGTCGGTGCCGACGTAATGGATGTCGAAACGCTGGGGCGTCTGGAAGTCGAGCTGGATCGTCGACATCTGCCACGTGCGACCGATCGCGTCGCGCGCCTGCACGCTGATCTTGGGCCCATAGAACGCGCCGCCGCCCTCGTCGAGCACGAGTTCCAGATCCTTGCCCATCGCGACTTGCCGCAACGTCTCGGTGGCCTCTTCCCACTCCTCGTCCGAGCCCACCGCCTTACCTGGCGGCTTGGTCGACAATTCGAGGTAGAAGTCGTCAAGCCCGTAGTCGCGCAGCAAGTCGAGGACGAAGTCGAGCAACGACGCGAGCTCGCCCGACATCTGTTCCTTGCTGCAGAAGATGTGCGCGTCATCCTGGGTCATGCCACGCACGCGCGTGAGCCCGTGGACAACGCCCGACTTCTCGTAGCGGTACACCGAACCGAACTCGAACAGGCGCAGTGGCAACTCACGATAGGAACGGGTGCGGTGTCGGTAGATCAGGACGTGGAACGGGCAGTTCATGGGCTTGAGGTAGTAGTTCGTGCCCTCGCCTCCTTGCCCGCCCTCTTCGACGTGCAGCGGCGGGAACATGCCGTCCGCGAACCACTGCAAGTGCCCTGAGGTCTGGAACAGGCCTTCCTTCGCGATGTGCGGGCTGTTCACGAACGAGTAGCCGGACCTCTCGTGCCGCTCGCGCGAGTACTCCTCCATGATGCGGCGCACGAGCGCGCCCTTCGGATGGAACACCGGCAGGCCCGAGCCGATCTCCTCGGGGAACGAGAACAAATCGAGCTCGACGCCGAGCTTGCGATGGTCGCGCTTCTCGGCTTCCTCGAGGCGGTGCAGATGCTCTTCGAGCGCGGCCTTGGACTCCCATGCGGTGCCGTAGATGCGTTGCAGCATCGGGCCCTTCTCATTGCCGCGCCAGTACGCGCCGGCAACCTTCGTGAGCTTGAACGCGCCGATCCGTCCCGTCGACGGCACGTGCGGACCGCGACACAGGTCGACGAAGCTCACCTGGCCGTCGGTCATGTTGCGGTACACCGACACGCAAGCGTCGCCGCCGACCTCGCTCGCGTCCTCCTCCGACGCGTCGCCGGCGCGCACCTTCTCGATGATCTCGCGCTTGTACGGCTGATCGGCGAACAGCGACAGTGCGTCGTCGTAGCTCAACTCGTCGCGGACGAAGCGCTCGTCGGACTTCACGACCCTGCGCATCTCGTCCTCGATGCGACCGAGGTCGTCGTCGGAGAACGTCTCGCCACCGGGAAGCTCGAAGTCGTAGTAGAAGCCGTCGGTGATCGCCGGACCGATCGCGTACTTGGCGCCCGGGAACAGCCGCGTGACCGCTTCGGCCATGACGTGCGCGGAGGAATGCCGGAGCACCTCGCGGCCGGCGTCCGAGTCGGCGACGATGATCTGGAGGTCCGTGTCGTGCTCGAGGGGGGACGACAGGTCGACCCACTCGCCGCCGGCCTTGGCCGCCACCGCGGCCTTTGCGAGCCGGGACCCGATCTTCGCCGCCACGTCGCCCGGCGTCGTGCCACGCGGATACTCCCGGCTCGAACCGTCGGGAAGCGTGACGCTGATCTGCTCGCTCATTGGTATCTCAGTCGGCCGGACGGATATCCGGTCGAGGCTACCAATGCCTCAACGCGCCATTGGGGACGTTTTTCCGAGCGACAATCATGGGTCGACTCCGCGCTCCGCTCCCCTACGGTCGCTTCGCTGTCGTCTCCCTAGACCACGACGAGCGCGACGACGCACCAGACGAGCACGACGGCAAAGACGAACCACTCGAGGATGCTCGTACGGCGATCGGCGGCGAACACGCTCCCGGACTACCCACTCCGCGCACCTCGCCGCCAACGCGTCGACGCGGCATATGGGACGTCGAGATCGACACGGCGCGAAGAACGCGCCGACACGCACGCGGATTGGTTGACCCTGGTTGTCAGGGTGTCGCGCCGACGCCGATCGGGCGTTCCAGGTCGATGCCGAGCAGTTGCCCGAGCTCGCACAACACTGCGTGCGCGTTCGGGTCGTCGCCTCCCGAGAGGATCGCGCTCGCGAGATCGTCGAGCGCGTCGAGCGCACGCGGCGTGTCGAGATCGTTGTCGATGGCGTCGCGCACTCGTTGTGCGTACGGCTGCGGATCGGGACCGCTCTCGCGCGCCGCGGCCGCGAGCAGCCGGTGGAGCAAGGCGGTGCCTTCCTCAAGATCCGTGTCGTACCACTCGAACCCATGGCGGTAATGGTGACGCAGCAGCGCGAGACGGATTGCGCGTGGATCGGCCATCTTCAACAGGTCGCTGACAAACACGAGGTTGCCGAGCGACTTCGACATCTTCTCGCCCTCGTAGTTCACCATCGCGGAGTGGAGCCAGTGCTTGACGAACGGCTTGCCGGTGATCGATTCGCTCTGCGCGATCTCGCACTCGTGGTGCGGGAAGATCAAATCGGTGCCGCCGCCGTGCAAGTCGAGCGTGGGACCGTGCTCGTGCATCGACATCGCCGAGCACTCGATGTGCCATCCGGGCCGGCCGACGCCGAACGGGGCTCGCCAGGCGGGTTCGTCGGCGAGCGACGGCTGCCACAGGACGAAGTCGAGCGGCGCGCGACGATGCGGGTCGTCGGGATTGCCGCCCCGTTCGCGTGCCAGACGCACCATCTGCTCCTCGGAATAGTGCGACAGTTCGCCGTAGGAGGGAAATGTCGAGACGTCGAAGTACGCGGTGCCGTGCGTCAGGTAGGCGTGGCCGGAGTCCAGCAGCTTGGCGACGAGATCGATGATCAGGTCGACGGCTTCGGTGGCGCGCGGCTCGGCGATCGGCGGCCGCATTTCGAGCGCGGCCATGTCGCTGTGGAAGCGGGCCATCTCGGCGTCCGCGAGCTCCAGGTAGGGCACGCCGAGCTCGCGGGCCTTCGGAAGGATCGAGTCGTCGACGTCGGTGATGTTGCGCACCATCCGCACTTCGTGGCCGAGCTCCTCGAGCCGCCGGATCAGCACGTCGTACGTCAAGTAGGTCCCAGCGTGGCCGAGGTGCGTCGAGTCGTAGGGCGTAATGCCGCACACGTACATGCACACGGTGGGCGGCGGCTCGAACGGCACGACGGCCCGACGGGCAGTGTCGTACAGCCGCATCACCACGCCGGCAACCCTACTCGGGCCAGGTCTTCCCGAAGCCCGACACGTCGAGGATCCGACCGGTGAAGTCGGTGTCGATCTGCGCCGCAAGCGTCGCGACCGGAGCGACGACCGCGTCGGGCGTGGTCCAGTTCGACCAGTCGAAATCGTCGCCGAGCTCACGTGTCGACATCTCGGTCTTCACCGCGCCCGGTCGCAGTGCGTTGATTGTGATGCCCAGCGGGCGCAGCTCGGGTGCAAGCGCGCTCGTGAAGCGCTCCATCGCCGCCTTGGCCACGACGTAGAACAGGAAGCCCGGCGGCATGAACTTGGTCGCGGCGTGGTCGGCGCCGCCCGACGAGATATTCACAATGCTGCCCCCACCGCCCCTCGCCATGTGCGGGACGACGGCGCGGCACAGCAGGTAGAGGCTGCGTACGTTCACGCGCATCGACGTGTCCCACTGCGCAACCGTCGACTCTTCGAACGAGGCGCGCGTTCCCGCCATCGCGTTGTTGACGAGCACATCGATCCGTCCGAGCTCGCCGACTGTGGTTTCGACCAGTCGCTCAATGTCATCGGGATCACCGATGTCGCATCGGACCGGGACGGCCGTGCCGCCGGCGGCGCGAATCGCGTTCGCGGTCTCGGCGATGCTGCCCGGCAATGCGTCCGCACCTGTGTCCGGTTCTTCCGTACGCGCCGCGCACACGATCTTGGCACCGAGCTCGGCCAGGCCGAGCGCGAGGCCTTTCCCGATCCCCCGCGATGCACCGGTAACGATGATGACCCGGTCAGCCAGCGGGTCCATGCGGCGTCAGCGGGAAACGGTCGTCAGCTTCAGGCTTGCCCGCATCTTGTGCCGGATGTTGATCGTCAACAGCACCGCCGCGAACGTCTCCATGCCGACGGCATTGCGCAGCGACCCGCCGTCGAGCGGTCGGAGATTCGGGATCGAGCGGGTGATCTCCATCAGCGTGACCTTCGCTTCGTCCTCGTCGCCGAGCACCACGACGTCGCTCTCCATCTCCTGATCGAGGTTCGGCGAATTCGGCGGCGGGGACGAGATGGAACCCGGTGCAGACACGCGACCGCCACAACAAGGCTTGGATCTCGGCCGCGACCGAGCCGTGTGGTGGCAACACCGCGTTGAACTCGTTGCCGTGCTTCACGAGATTGTTCGCCATCGAGACCACGATCTTGCCAGGCAGCCGTTCGGCGTGTTCCTGCACAGTCGGGATCGCGGAATCGGCGTGGACGGCGAGGATCACCACCGGCGCGTCACATGCCCACGCGTTGTCGCAGGCGATGAGGCGCCCGGCCACGCGGTCGCCCCACTCCTTCTCGAGCTCGTCGACCGACGCGAGCGCCTTGTCGACCGCGCGTGATCCGAACAACACCTCGTGCCCGACGCTCGCGAGCCGCGCCGCGAGCCCCCTTCCGGCTGGACCGGTCGCCCCCAAGATCCCGATACGCATTCGTGGGAGGATACTCAGGTATGAAATTTGGTCTCATGTTCGCCAACGCCGGTCCGCTCTCCGAAGCCGAGAACGCGGTTGGCCTTGCGCAGCTTGTCGAAGAGCTCGGCTTCGAATCCGTGTGGACCGTCGAGCACGTTGTCGTTCCCTCCGGTTACCAGTCGGCCTATCCGTACTCCCCCGATGGCCGGATGCCGGGCGGCGAAGACGTGCCGATCCCTGACCCGTTGATCTGGCTCGCATACGTCGGCGCCGCGACAACACGTTTGCGCTTGGCGACCGGCATCTTGATCCTGCCGCAACGCAACCCGGTGATCCTCGCCAAAGAGCTTGCGACACTCGACCGCCTCACCGGCGGGCGGCTCGAGCTGGGCATCGGTGTTGGTTGGCTGCAAGAAGAGTTCGACGCGCTCGGCGTGCCGTTCGAAGGTCGCGGCAAACGCACCGACGAATACGTCGACGTGCTGCGTCGCTTGTGGCGCGAGCCCGAGACCGCGTACGACGGCACGTTCATGCAGTTCGCTGCGTTGAAGTCGTTCCCGAAGCCGGCGTCCGCGGGCGGGCCGCCGATTCACATCGGCGGGCACACGAAGGCGGCGGCGCGCCGCGCCGGCCGGATCGGCGACGGCTTCTTCCCGGGCCGCGCCGGCGACGAGCTCGTGGCACTGCTCGACGAGATGCGCAAGGCCGCTGTCGACGCCGGACGCGATCCCGACGCGATCGAGATCACGTCGGGCGGTGCCCTCGACCTCGATTCGGTGAAGCAAGCCGCGGACCTGGGCGTCGCGCGCTACATCGTCCCGCCGCTGGCCTTCGACCTGCCAACATTGCGCGAGCGACTCGGCAAGTTCGCCGACAACGTCATCGCCAACGCGGGTTAACGCACCATCTGTTGGCAGCAAAATCCGCGCATAGCGCGGGTTTTGCTGCCATCTGTTGTGGCCTTTTTCAGCCGATGCACTCGGCGCCGAAGAGGATTCTCAGTTCGGCGAAGAGGCCGTTGCGGGCGTCGCAGCGGAACTCGTCGCCCAGGCGCAACACGGTCTCCTTGTCGGGACCGGCGAGGTGCACGAGCACCGGGCTGTCGCCGGGATGCGCGGCGAGGATCGCCTTCAGCTTCGTGACCCGTTCTTCATTGAGCGCGCCGACCTTCACGCGCACCCGCACGGGCGGCCCATGGTCGGCATGCACCTCGGGCCGCGTGACCTCCATCGCCATGAGCTTCGGCGTGTCCTCGCGCCCGTCGACCCGGCCCTTGACGGTCACGATCGCGTCGGGCGCGAGGAGCTCACCGAATTGCAGCATCGACTTGGGGAACACCATGACCTCGATCGCGGCCGCGAGGTCCTCGAGCACGAACGTCGCCATCAAGTCGCCGCGCTTGGTGTACTTGCGTTGCAACCCGGTGACGACGCCTGCGACGGTTCGCATCGCGCCGTCGTCGAGGTCGGCCAGTTCGGCGACCGAGCAGTCGACGTAACGGCGCAGCGCCCGCTCCGCACCCATCAACGGGTGATCACTCACGTAGAGGCCGAGCATCTCCTTTTCGGCGCGGAGTCGCTCGGTCTTGTCGAACTCGATGTCGGGGATCGGAAGGCGGTCGTCGAACACCTGGGCGTCGGGGTCGTCACCGGAACCGCCGCTATCGAAGAGACTCATCGTGCCCGCGTCGCGTTCACGTCGCCGGCGCAGCGCGGTGTCGACGATCTGCTCGAACACCATCAGCAGGCCCTTGCGGGGGTGCCCGAGGGAATCGAATGCGCCGCCGTTGATCAGCGACTCGATCGTGCGCTTGTTCAGGACCGACGGTTCGACACGTTCGCAGAAGTCGTGGAAGTCCGTGAACGGGCCGCCCGCATTCCGCTCCTCGATCAACAGCGTCGAGACACCCTCGCCGACATTGCGCACCGCCGACAGCCCGAAGCGGATCGCATGAGACTCGCAGGAAAAGTCGCTTTGTGATGCGTTGACATCGGGGACGAGCACCGGGATCTCGAGCTGACGGCATTCACCGAGATAGACCGATGCCCGGTCGAGGTTCGTCTTGACGCTGGTGAGCAGCGCGGCCAGGTATTGCACCGGGTAGTTGGCCTTCAACCACGCGGTTTGGTACGTGATGTAGCCGTAGCCGACGGTATGCGACTTGTTGAACGAGTAGTCGGCGAACGGCTCGATCTTGTCGAAGTAGTTCTCGGCGAACTCCTTGGAGTGGCCGTTGCGCACGCACCCGTCGACGAACTTCGCTCGCTCCTTCTTGATCAGCGCGCGGATCTTCTTGCCGGTGGCCTTGCGGAGGTTGTCGGCCTCTTCCAGCGTGTAACCCGCCAGCTTCTGCGCGACACGCATGAGCTGCTCTTGGTAGATCATCAGCCCGTACGTGGGCGCGAGGATCTCCTCGAGGTCAGGGTGGTCGAAGCTCACCGGACGCCGGCCGTTCTTGCGCTCGGCGTACTCGGTGTGCCAGTTCTGCGCCATCGGGCCCGGCCGGTACAGCGCGAGGACGGCCGACACGTGTTCGAACTCGGTCGGCGCCATCGCGCGCAGCAGCGCGCGCATCGGCGTTCCTTCGAGTTGGAACACACCGATCGTGTCGGCGCGTCGGAGAAGCTCGAACGTCTTGGTGTCGTCGAGCGGGAGATCGTCGATGTCGGGCCGGTCGCCGGTTGATGCCTCGATGAGGTTCAGCGCGATCTCCATCGCGTCGAGGTTGCGGAGCCCGAGGAAGTCCATCTTCAGCAGCCCGAGATCCTCGACGCCGTGCATCTCGTACTGCGTGACGATCGGCGCGTCCTCTTTGGCGGTTCCCGGCTCGGGCTTGCGCTGGATCGGCAGGTACTCGGTGAGCGGCTCGCGAGCGATCACGACGGCCGCCGCGTGGATCCCGTCCTGGCGGCGCAGCCCCTCCAGACCCCGGGCGACATCGATGACGCGGCGCGCGTCCGGATCGTCGTCGTACAGCGCACGCAGGTCGCCGGCCATCTTGTAGCCGTCGCCGTACTTCTCGTTCTTTTCGAAGCACGCGTGCAGTGGCGTGTCGCGGCCCATGATCAGCGGCGGCATCAGCTTCGCGATCTTGTCACCGACGAGATACGGATAGCCGAGCACGCGCGCGGCGTCGCGTACGGCAGCCCGAGCTTTGATCGTAGAGAACGTGACGACTTGGGCGACGTGGTCGTGCCCGTACTTGTCCGCCGCGTAGCGGATCATCTCGCCCCGGTACCGCGAGTCGAAGTCCATGTCGATGTCGGGCATCTGCTTGCGGCCCGGGTTGAGGAACCGCTCGAACAGCAGGTCGTACTTGATCGGGTCGATGTCGACGATCCGCAGGCAGTACGCGACGCACGAGCCGGCCGCACTCCCCCGCCCGGGGCCGACGCGTATGCCGCGCGACTTCGCGTAGCGCACGAGGTCCCACACCACGAGGAAGTACGCCGGGAAGCCCATCGACGTGATCACGCCGAGCTCGTACTCGATGCGATCGAGCACGTGAAGCGGAGGCGAACCGTCGTACCGCTCCTTGGCGCCGTGCATCGTGAGCTCACGCAGGTACGAGTTCTCGTCGTAGCCCTCGGGTACCGGGAACGCCGGCAACACCGCCTGGTTGAAGTCCAGTTCGACGTCGGCCCGTTCCGCGATCAGCAGCGTGTTGTCGCACGCGTCGGGAGCTTCGCGGAACACGTGGCGCATCTCGGCCGCGCTCTTGATGTAGAAGTCGTTGCCTTCGAACTTCAAGCGGTTCGGTTCGCTCTGCAGCGCACCGGTCTGCACGCACAGCAACGCGTCGTGCGCCTCGGCGTCCTCCTTGTGCGTGTAGTGGCTGTCGTTGGTCGCGAGCAGCGGCGCGCGCAATTTCGCGCGCGATGTCGAGCAGCGGGCGCAACACCTTGGCGTCGTCGTCCTGACCGTGATCCTGCAGTTCGACGAAGAAGTGCTCGCGGCCGAAGATGTCCTGGAACCGGGCCGCGGCTTCGAGCGCGGCTTGCTCTTCACCCTGCAGGACCAGCTGCGACACGAGGCCGCCGAGACAGCCAGTCGTCGCGGTGATCCCGGCATGCCGTCGCTCGAGCAGCTCCCAGTCGCTGCGCGGCTTGTAGTAGTAGCCGTCGAGGTAGGCGTCGCTCGCGATCTTGATGAGGTTGCGGTAGCCCTCGTTCGTCTCGGCGAGCATCGTGAGGTGGAAGATCTCGTGCTCGCTGCGCTTCGGCCGGTCGAAGCGCGACGTGTTCGTGAAGTAGCCCTCCATGCCGATGATCGGCTTGACGCCGACCTTGTGCGCGGCCTCGTACATCGGCAGAGCGCCGTACATGTTGCCGTGGTCGGTGATGCCTACGGCGGGCTGGCCATCGGCCGCCGCGGCCGCGACGACCTCGCCGATCCGCGACGCACCGTCGAGCATCGAGTACTCGGTGTGCAAATGGAGATGTACAAACGACTCCGCCATGGATATCCACAGTCGTCCACACGTGTCGTCCACACCCTGTGGAGAACTACACGACTGTAACTTCGCAGACTAGGCGCGCCGATCGCTCCCGACAAGGGATTCGCCCGGCCGGTCTGCCCCGCCTCAGTCGCCGGTCTGGCCGTCGATCTGTTCGCGCATGAGGTCGAGGTGACCCACGTGGCGCGCAGTCTCCTCGATCATGTGCACCAGGATCCAGCGCAACGTGACGTGGCCCCGAAAGTTGGTGGCAGCGGCGCTCACGTCGTCGAGGGACCGCGCAGCCTCGGCGGTCTTCCGCGCGAATGCGCACACGTCGGCATACTCGTCGAGGACCGACGCAACGGTGTCGTCATCGTGCAGTTTGAATTCACCATGGTCGTCCAGGTCGTCTCGCACCGGGTTGCCGAGGAAGATCTCGTCGAACCATCCGTACTCGACCGCAGCCAAGTCCGCGACGACGCCGAGCGGGGTGAGACCAGTCGGCGTCATGACTCGTGTCGCGTCCTCGCGCGCCAGGCCCTCGACCGTGCGTGCCACAACCGTGCGGTACCAGTCGAGAAAGCCGTTGAGCATCTCGCGCTCGTCGGCGCGTGCCCCCAGGTCGCTCACGTCGCGCATCGTAACGAGCAGGGCGGGGCGCCGCTATGAGCCGCCACGCGCCGCGAGCATCGGCACGAGCATCTCGTCAGCGGTCAGCGACCCGTGGCCCGAGCGCAACTGGAGCTCGTTCGGGAGTGCAGGGTCCACGAACGCAACCGCGTCACGGGCCGCGAGCACGACGTCGCCGATGCGGCTCGGCACGGTGCCGGTCGCCCCTTCGCCGAACAAACCCTGTTCGAGCAGCTCGGCGCGTGACCATACCCACGCCCGGTCGGCGACCGCGTCGCGCGCAACGTCGAGCAGTTCACGCGCAGCGCCCTTGCACGCGTAGCAGTAGCGGAAGCGGCCGTCGCCGGCCATCGCCGCGCATCGCGACACGAGCTCCGGCAACGTCAGCCAGGAGTCTCGCTCGAGGTGCACCTGCCCGTGATCCGATGTGACGAGCAACGCGGCCTGTGCCGGCAGCGCGTCGCGAAGTTCGGCGACGAGACGGTCGGCGTCCGCGAGCTCGCGGTAATACACGCGATCGTGCAGACCGAACTCGTGGGCGACGGTGTCAACACCCGGGTAGTAGGCATAGACAAGTCGTTCGCCCTTTTCGACGCAACGCACGGTTTGTTCGATCAGCGTCGCGTTCGTGTGCCAGCCGACGAACCGTGATCCGCGCAGGTGTGC
Organism: uncultured Actinomycetes bacterium; assembly: GCA_963837155.1. Classification (GTDB taxonomy): domain Bacteria; phylum Actinomycetota; class Acidimicrobiia; order IMCC26256; family PALSA-610; genus DASQHW01. Next base: position 2,667,677 of record CAWIMB010000002.1, read on the forward strand.
CTGCGTGAAGCCACTCGTACGGAACTCGGCACGCGTCACCACGGGAACGGCACGACCGAGGAACGCCGTGTGGCGCTGGACGTCGAAGGGATCGGGCGGACGACCGCCGCCCTCGACCGACCACCGCAACACGTTCAGCACGTCCGACCCGACGCGCATCCGGTAGCCCATGATGCCGTGCTGGGCGGGAGCGAGACCCGTCGCAATCGACGTGAGTGCGGTCGCAGTGGTGGCCGGCAGGACCGTGGTGATCGGTCCGCCCTCCATCGCCGCAAGGGCCGGCATGCGTGCTCGGTGCTCCTCGACGGCATGCCACCCGAGGCCGTCCAGCACCAGCAGCACGACTTGGTCGGCGTCGCGCACGACGGCCGGGAGCCAGGATGCATCGCGCGCTCCGAGCAACGCCGGCACCAGTCCGGCAACGGACGCACCGTCGAGCGCCGGGACGACCGCACCCGCCAGACCAGAAGTCATCCGAACCAGGGTAGGGCCACTCGGCGTCACCCGGCCCGATCGCGCGCGACGATGGGCGCATGAAGGTGTCGACGCGCGGCGATTACGCGGCTCGTGCGCTGCTGTCCCTGGCGCTGCACGGCAGCGACCGGCCGACATCGGTCAAGGAGATCGCCGAGCGCACGCACCTGCCGCAGCCGTATCTCGAGCAGATCTTGTTGTCGGTCAAGGGAGCCGGGCTCGTGCGTTCGAAGCGCGGTGTCGGCGGCGGCTACGTGCTCGCCCGCCCGCCGGAAGAGATCACGCTCGCCGAGATCGTCGCGGCCGTCGAAGGCCCGCAGCTTCCGATGCGCGAGCACCCGGACCACTGCGAGGGGCACTGTGTGCTGCAGGAAGTATGGGTGGGCGTCGACGAAGAGACGCGCCATGTGCTCGAACGCGTGACGTTGCGAGAGCTCGTCGAGCGGACGCGCGTCGGCCACCCTGACGTGATACCTCCGGGCGTGCGCTGACCGCGCTCACGGTGAGTTCGGCGCGCTCAAACGATCGAGCACCGATTGGAGCTCCATCGGCAGCGGCTCGTCGAATCGCAACGGCGCGCCGGTCACCGGATGGGCGAGCGCCAGCATCGCCGCGTGCAGGAACGGGCGGTTGATCGCGAGCTGGTCGCGCGCGCCGCCATAGGTCCCATCGCCGACAACCGGATGGCCGATGGCCGCCAGGTGCACGCGGATTTGATGCGTGCGACCGGTCTCGAGCCGGCATTCGAGCAGCGAGCAAACGGGGTCGTCGTACACGGCGCGTACCTCGTACTCGGTACGCGCGGGTTTGCCGGCCTCGCGCACCGCCATGCGCGTGCGGCGCGACTCGGATCTCCCGATTGGCGCGTCGATGAGCCCACGCGGCGACGCCAACCGCCCCCACACGAGCGCGAGATACCTGCGCTCGACCTCGTGGGCAGCCAACGCAGCCACGAGCGCGTCGTAGGCCCGTTGGGAACGCGCCGCGACGAGCAACCCACTCGTGTCGCGGTCGAGCCGGTGCACGATGCCCGGTCGCATCGGATCGCCGACACACGCGATGTCGGGGAAGCGTGCGAGCAAGCCGTTGACCAGCGTTCCGCCCGCGTGCCCGGCGCCCGGGTGCACCACGAGGTCGGCCGGCTTGGAGACGACGATCACGTCGTCGTCGACGAAACGCACGTCGACGTCGACGGCCGGGTCGGGATCGGGCGGCGCGTCCGCCTCTGGTTCGGCGAGCAACTCGATGACTGCACCCTCCCGGAGCCGGTGGCTCTTGGCCAGCGCACGCCCGTCGACGAGCACGCTGCCATCGTCAACCAGCGTCTGCACCGCGACGCGCGGCCACCCCGTGAGCAGTGCCACCGCCCGATCGAGGCGCTCACCGTCGAGGGCAGCCGGCACGATGATTTCCTCCGGGCCGAAGCTCACAGGTCGCGGGCGAACATCGTGCGAATCACGAGCACGATCGCGCCGATGGTCACGCAGGAGTCCGCGACGTTGAAGAGCGGCCACCAACCGACGGCAACGAAGTCGACAACGTGCCCGCGGAGGATTCCGGGTGACCGTACGAGCCGGTCGGTGAGGTTTCCCAACGCGCCTCCGAGCACGAGCACCAGCCCGATGATCACCCAACGGTCGGAAGCACGGTGCACGGCGCGCGCGATCAGCACTGTGATGCCGATCGCAAGGACCGCGAGCACTGGCGTGTATCCCTGGAATCCACTGAACGCGCTCCCGGAGTTGCGCGCCAGCTCGAGTTTGACGGTGTCGCCGATGAGCTTCTTGGGGCCGTCGGCCAACGCCGACACCGCCCACGCCTTGGTCAGCTGGTCGAGCGCGACGATCGCAAGGACTGCGGCGACGACCCACGCGGGTCGCGCACGTACTTGGGACTTGGTCGCGTTACCGGCGCCGTTCGCCACGAGCCTTGCACTTCACACATTGCTCGGCCCACGGAATGACTTCGAGGCGCGCGACCGGGATGCGATCGCCGCACGTCACACACAGTCCGTAGGTGCCCTTCGGCATCCGTTGCAGCGCGCGCTCGATGTCCTCGACCGTCTGGCGCGCGCTCGCCGACAGCGCGAGATCGCGTTCGCGCTCGACACTGACGGTGTCACCTTCGCCCGACTCCTCGTCGAACTGGGTATCGCCCTGCTCGCGCTCGCTGGCAAGCTGCTCGGCCTCGGCCTGCAGTTCCTCGGCTTGGCGCGTGTGCCGTTCGCGCTCTTCCTCGAGCCGTTCCTTCAGCTTGGCCAGCGTGCTCGGCGCAAGCGGCGGCGGCAGCTTCTTCGGGGGCGGCGGCTTGGGCGGCGGCGGCGCCTTCACGGCCTTGACCGGCTTTGCGGGCTTCGCCGGCGCGGTCTTCGCGGCCGCCTTCTTCGCGACCGCCTTGCCGGCCGGCTTCTTCGCGGCGGCCTTGGCCGGCGCAGCCTTCTTCGGCGGGGCGGCCTTCTTCTTGGCTGCACCGGGCTTGGTCGCGGCCTTCTTGGCGGGAACCGACTTCCTGGCCGCCTTGGCGGGCGCGCCCTTCGACGCCGGGGCCTTCTTCTTGGTGGCGGCGGCCTTCTTGGCCGAGGTCGCCTTCTTCGAAGTCGATTTCGCGACCTTCTTGGCCGGCGCCACCTTCTTGGAGGCCGACTTCGCGACCTTCTTCGTGCTGGCCATACTTCTCTCCGGCCCCGTGCCGGCGGGCTCGATATGCGGATGATGCCCGGTTGGCCAGATCGCCACCCGGGGGGCACTTCCGGGCGCCGGCCCCGGAAGGCGCCGGATTGTAGCCCCGGCCTTGAATCGTTTCGGTCATGGGTCTCGGGACCCGACGACGTCGCCCAAGCGAGCGACGGCATCGGCGATGCCCAGGCCCTCGATCCGGAACCGCTTGAGGCGCGACGACTCACCGGTGATCAGCGCGACCGTCGCCGGTGCCACGTCGAGCGCCCCCGCGAGCGCGATCCGCGCGGCCTCGGTCGCGCGGCCCTCGACGGGCGGCGCGGCGACGCGGATCTTCAATGCGTCGCCGTGGAGACCGGTGATCTGCGTGCGACCCGCGCGGCTGCACATGCACGGTCACGACGACGCCGCCGTCGACCTCACGCACGAGCGCGGCGACACCTTCCCGTCGGGTCAGATATAGACCCAGACGGTCGTGCCGAGCGGCAGCGTGTTGGAGTCCCACAACCAGTTCATCGCGGTGTTCGACACGCGCACGCACCCGTGCGACGCGGGGTACGGCGGCACGCTCGTGTAGCCGTGGATCGCGTGGCCCTGCCAGGTGAAGTACTTCGGACGCCAGAGCGTGCCGAGTGGCCCGTGGTCGGGACCGTTGACTTGACGGATCAGCATGAACACGCCTTCGGGCGTGTGCGCGCTGCCGCTGTTGCCACCCTCGTTGTACGGGTGGTCGGAACCGGAAGAGATGTTGAAGGTCCAGGTTGCGGTGCCGTTGGTGGTGACCATCATCACCTGACGGGTCTTGTCGATCTCGATGATGTAGCCGCTCGTCGAGCGCGGACGTGGTCGTTGCGCGTTGCGGAACGCGGCTTGGGTCGCGGCGTCGACGGTGCCTGTGCGCGGGAGTCCCTGTACCTTCTGGAACGCGTACACGGCTTGCTGGGTGAGATCGTCGTACACGCCGTTTACGCCGGGCAGCCAGTAGCCGAGTGACACCAGCCGGTTCTGGAGGTTCGTGACTGCCGGACCGGCTGCGCCCGGACCCACCTGGGAGATGTCGGGGGCGTCGTCGACCGCGAGCATGCGATAACCGTTGCCGTGCGGCATGCCGTTGAGCTGGCCGATGTGGCGGCCCGGCGGCACGAGGCCGAACGCGCTGCCCTTGAACTTCGCGGAACCGAACGTGAACACACCGCCGTCGGAGCCGGCGAGCCAGTAGCCGTGGCCGCTGCCCTCACGTGCCATCCCGACCACCGGCGCGTTCAACGGCCTATTGCCCATGCTGCCGTGGAACTTCGCGGCGCCGAACGTGAAGATCCCGCCGTCGGACGCGACGAGCCAGTAGCCGTGGCCACCGGGCGTCGCGGCCATGCCGACGACCGGCGCGTTCAACCGCATGGCGCCGGTCGAACCGTGGAACTTGGCGGAGCCGAACGAGAACACGCCGCCGTCGGCCGCGTAGAGCCAGTACCCGCGGCTCCCCGGACCGGCAATCAAGGACTTCACGGGCGCGTTCAACGGCCGGTTGCCCATGCTGCCGTGGAACTTGGCGTCGCCGAACGAGAACACACCGCCGTCGGAGGCGACGAGCCAGTAGCCGTGGCCCGTGGTCGTCGCAGTCATGCCGACGATCGGCGCGTTAAGCGGCCGGCCGCCGAGACTGCCGTAGAACGGCGCGTTGAAGCCGAACACACCGCCATCGGAGGCAACGAGCCAGTAGCCCTTTCCGCTGGCCGTGGTCGCCATCGCGACGACCGGGCGCGTCGAGCGCGATGCTTTGGGTCGAGCCGCGGAAGGTGGCGGCACCGAATGCGTACACGGTGTTGTCGTGCCGCGTTGCGGCGCCGGCGGGCGCGGAGGTTGCGCCGAGGCCGACGCACGTCGCCGCGGCCGTGAGCAGCGTGCAGAGGACCGCGCACGCGCACGCGCCTGTCGTCGGAGCATCTCGCGGAGACTAGCCGCAATGGGCCCCGGCACTGCGGGTGCCCGCCGGTATCGTGGCTCCTCAATGCCCGAGAGAAAGTTCCGCCCGGTCGACGCCTCGTTCGACCTCGTCGCGCTCGAGCACGATGTCCTCGGCCGCTGGCGCGAGCACGACGTTTTCGGAGAGTCGTTGCGCCGGCGGCACGGGGCACCGGAGTGGATCTTCTACGAGGGACCCCCGACGGCCAACAACCGCCCGGGCATCCATCACGTCTGGGCCCGCATCTACAAGGACATCTACCCGCGCTTCCAGACGATGCGAGGCAAGCACGTCGGCCGCAAGGGCGGCTGGGACTGCCACGGGCTCCCCGTCGAGGTCGAGGTGGAAAAGGAGCTCGGCTTCTCCGGGAAGAACGAGATCGAGGACTTCGGCATCGAGCGGTTCAATGCGCAGTGCCGCGCGTCGGTGCAGCGCTACGTCGAGGACTGGCAGTCGCTCACGTCGCGCATCGGAATGTGGATCGATACCGCGGGCGCGTACTGGACGATGTCCGACGAGTACATCGAGAGCGTGTGGTGGCTCTTCCGCCAGATGTGGGACAAGGGCGCGATCTACGAGGGCTTCAAGGTCGTGCCGTACTGCGGACGGTGCGGCACCGCGTTGTCGTCGCACGAACTCGGTCAGCCCGGCGCGTACCGCGACGTCACCGAGCCGTCGATCTACGTGCGGTTCCCGGTCATCGGACATGAGTACGACCTGCTCGTGTGGACAACGACGCCGTGGACATTGCCGTCGAACACCGGCGCGGCGGTTGGACCAAACGTTTCCTACGTGCGCATCAAGGCACCGGATGGTGCACGTGACCTCGTGATCGCGCGCGACCGCGTTGCCGCGGTGTTCGACGACGCCACGGTTGTGGCCGAGGTCGCGGTCTCGGAACTCGTCGGCGCGCGATACCAACCACCGTTCACACTGGTTCCCGTCGAGGGCGAGCGCGCGTTCACGGTCGTCGCCGACGAGTTCGTGACCGTCGAAGACGGATCGGGGATTGTGCATCTCGCACCCGCGTTCGGAGAGGTCGACCGCGAGATCGGCGAGCGCGAAGGGCTACCGATCGTGAACCCGGTGAACGAGGCCGGCCGGTTCGTCGACAGTGTGGGGCCGCCGTTCGCAGGCCATTTCGTGAAGGACGCCGACCCGGCCTTGATCGACGCGCTCACCGCCACCGGCAAGCTCGTGAAGGCCGTCGACTACACGCACTCGTATCCGCACTGCTGGCGCTGCGACACGCCGCTGATCTACTGGGCGAAGCCCACGTGGTTCGCGGCCACCCAGGCGCGCAAGCAGGCAATGTTGCGCGAGAACGAGACGATCAACTGGTACCCGGAGCACATCAAGCACGGCCGCTTCGGCGACTGGTTGGAGAACAACGTCGACTGGGCGCTGTCTCGCGACCGCTACTGGGGCACACCGATCCCGGTGTGGCGCTGTCACGACTGCAATCACGATACGTGCGTCGGTTCGGTGGCCGAGCTGTCGGAGCTCTCGGGCCGCGACCTCACCGGCATGGATCTGCACCGCCCCTTCGTCGACGACGTCGTGATCAGCTGCCCGGCGTGCGGGTCCGGCACCGCGTATCGCGTCGAGCCTGTGCTCGACGCGTGGTTCGACTCAGGTTCGATGCCCACCGCGCAGCTCCATTATCCGTTCGAGAACGAGTCGCTGTTCGCGTCGCGGTTCCCAGCCGACTTCATCTGCGAGGCGATCGACCAAACGCGCGGCTGGTTCTACTCGTTGCTCGCGGTCAACACGCTCGTCTTCGACAAAGCGCCGTACCGCAACGTCGTCTGCTTGGCGCTGCTCGTCGACAAGAACGGCGCCAAGATGTCGAAGTCGAAGGGCAATGTCATCGATCCGGTGCCGGTGCTCGCCTCGCGGGGCGCCGACGCGTTGCGCTGGTACATGTTCTCGTCGGGTTCGCCGTGGACACCCAAGCGGGCCTCGGTCGAGGGCATCGACGAGTCGACGCGGCAATTCCTCTTGACCCTGTGGAACACGTATTCGTTCTTCGTGACCTACGCGAACATCGACGGCTGGTCGCCCGACAATGCCCCGCCGGCGCCCGCGCACGTGCTCGATCGGTGGATCACCTCCCGGCTGCACCGCACCGTGCGCACGGTGACGACGTCGCTGGAGCAGTTCGACGCCCTCGGCGGCGCCCAAGCCCTGAGCGGGCTCGTCGACGACCTCTCCAATTGGTATGTGCGACGGTCGCGGCCGCGCTTTTGGAAATCGTCCGATCCGGTCGCCCACGCGACCCTGCACCATGTGCTGAGCGTGATCGCCCAGCTGCTCGCGCCCTACTGCCCGTTCGTGACCGACGAGATGTTCCGCAACCTCGCGCATACCGACACGTCCGTGCACCTCACCGACTGGCCGGTGTACGACAACAGCGCGATCGACGACGCCCTGGAAGCGGAGATGGCACTCGCGCGCACGCTGGTGTCGTTGGGGCGCGCCAGCGCGCCGACGCCCGGATCGGCGTGCGGCAGCCGTTGCCGCGCACGATCGCGTTGATGACCGCCGGTGAGCAGTTACACGACGAGGTCGTGCGCGAGATCGCCGACGAACTGAACGTCAAGCGGTTCGAGGTCGTCGCGTCGCTCGAAGGGTTGCTGTCGTACCACGTGGTGCCGAACTTCCGCGCGCTCGGGCCGCGCCTCGGAAACAAGGTGCCCCGCGTGAAGCAACTGCTCGCGCAGGTCGACGGTGCCGAGGTTCGGCGCGCGTTCGACGAGCAGGGCAACTACACACTCGATGTCGACGGCGAAACGGTGACGCTCGCCCCCGACGACGTCGAGATCCGCGCCGAGCAGCACGAGGATCTGACGCTCGCGCAAGACGGCCCGCACACGGTCGCGCTCGACCTGACGCTCGACGACGACTTCCGCGCGGAAGGATTGGCCCGCGAGCTGATCCGCGCGCTGAACGATCTGCGCAAGAGCAACGGCTTCGCGCTCGCCGACCGCATCACGGTGCAACTCGGCGCCGCGGCCAGAATCGCGGCCGCCGCCCGCCGCCACGCGGAATGGATCGCAGCCGAGGTCCTGGCCACCCGCTTCGACGTAGGAGAGGAAAACGCCGCCGAGAACGCAAACGCGTCCATCGACGGCGAACCAATCCGCGCCGAGCTACAACGCGCCTGAAATACCACCAACAGTTGGCAGCAATTCCCGCGCCTGGCGCGGGTTTCTCTGCCCACTGTTGGCAGGAATTCCCGCGCTCCCTACCTGCGGCGGCGGAAGACGTCGCGGAAGCTGCCCCGGTCGGCGTCCTGGTCGAAGAAGCGGTTGTCGCCGGTCGGATCGTCGTCATCGCGCGGGCCGAGCGGGGCGTCGTCGTGCACCGCGTCCCGCAACGTCGCGAAGAACGCGTCGTCGTCGAGCACGTCGGCGTCGCCGCCGTCGTTGCCGAGCAAATCGATCGGACCGGGCGCGCCGCGTTGTGGTTGCGGCTGCGGCTGCGGTTGTGGTTGCGGCGGCCGCGGGACATCGGCCGCATTCGGCGGCGTGGGAGGCGCCGGCGTTGCCTGTTGCGGCGGCATGCCCGCGTTCGGCGGCATGCCCGCGTTCGGCGGCACGGACGCCGCGGCCGCAGCTTGCTTCGACTGTTCGAACAATGTGCGCACGTCGACTTCGTGCGTGCTCATGTTCGCGCCGGCACGCGCCGCGGGTGCGCTGACACCGGTGTCCTTGTCAGCTTGAGCAGGAGGCGCCGGCGAGGGTGTCGGCGCTGCGGCCGGCGCGCGCGTCGGTGCCGACGGCGGCGTGGGTGCGGACGCGGCCTTGGGTGCTTCTTCACGCGCGCCTTTTTCGTTCGCGCTCGGCAGCTCGACCTCCGACGGTTCCGGACGCGTGCCCGGCGCGGTCGTGGGGCGCGAACGCAACGCGAACAGATCGGCTTCGAGCGCGCGCACCATGCGCTCGCGGTACTCGGCTTCGAAGCGCGTGAGCGCCTCGACATCCGCGAGCAACGAGTCACGCCTGCTCGCGAGGTCGAGGATCTCTTCTTCGAGCCGTCGCCGCTCGGACTCGCCCTTGCGACGCGCGTCCGACTCCCCTTCCGCGACGAGACGCCGCGATTGGATGTCGGCGTCGTCGAGCATCTGGCGGGCTTTGGCCGTCGCCTCGGCGACCGCCTCGTCGGCAGCCCGCTGGGCGAGCAGGAGGGTCCGGTGCAGGACGTCCTCGGTCTCGCGGGTGCGGCCGGCCTCGGTCTGCGCCGACGCCAACCGTTCGGTCAGTTGCTGGAGCCGGTCGTTGGTCGCCTCGATGGTGGCCGCCGCCCGCTCGAGGAGGTCGTTCGTCTCGTCGCGGTTGTAGCCACGGAGAGACTCCCGGATTTCGACATCACGCAGCTCACGAGGGCTGATTTCCATCGCACCACTGTAGACCCGCCACTCGCCGTGGTGGAGAACCTTGCCAGCAATTTGGCTGAAGGCGGCAATTCAGCTGCAGACCCTCCGTGCAGAGCCTCAGCTGCAGACCGCGGCCCGCAGGATGCCGAGCGCCAGGAACAGAACGAGGAAGGAAAGGTCGAACATGCCCGCGGGCGGGATGATGCGCCGCAACGGCGCCAACACCGGCTCGGTGAGGTCGAGCAGGACGCCGTAGACCGAGGCCCAGGGCGTGCCGGGGCGGATCGGGAACCACGACATGATGGCGCGGGCGAACAACACGACCAAGTAGGCCGTGACGAGCGCGCAAATGATCGTCACGATCGGGACACGCGGTACAGGCCGCGCGCCTGCAACCGCTCCTTCTCCTCTTCGGAGACTTCTACGTTGGACGGAGTCAGCAAGAACACTTGGTCGGCGGCTTTCGACATGGTGCCGTTGAGCGCGTACGCGAGGCCGCTCGAGAAGTCGATGAGCCGCCGCTGCAAATCGCGCTCAACGCCTTGCAGGTTGAGAATGACCGGCTGGCCGGACTTCAAACGATCGCCAACCTCCTGCGCGTCGTTGAAGCCCTTTGGTTCCATGACGTGTACGCGCGTGGCCGGCATCGGGATCGGCTTCACCGCCGACGGACGCGGCACGGGCGCCGTCGCGCCGATCGCATTTGCATCGTCGCGTTCGCGCCGGCTGCGTATCACCGTCAGCGGACTCGATTCGGGTGGTGCGGGCGCGGTGACTGTGGCGGTCGCGCGAGCAGGCTGGCGCGGGCGCGGCGACCGGTTCGCCGTATTCGTCGACGTAGTACTCGTCGTCGCCGTAATACTCTTCGTCGTCGACGAGGCCCAGCCAGACCATCGTCTTGTGGAAGACCGACATGCCGGAGTCCCTTCTGGTGTGTCTTGTTCGCAGGGAGTGGTCCGTCGGAGATTCAGAGATCCTGCGAGAGATTATCGTCGCGCGTCCGAATCGGCCGGACGCGGACCGAAGATGGCACTGCCAATGCGCACCATCGTCGCACCGGCGCTGATTGCACGCTCGTAGTCGCCGCTCATGCCCATCGAGCAGGTTGCGAGGCCGAGCTCGTCCGTCAGGCGTCGGAGCGTCCGGAACGTGGGGGTCGGATCGCCGGCCTCGGGGGGCACCGTCATGAGGCCCTCGACGACCAGCCCGTGTGCACGGCAACGGGTGACGAGGCCGGCCGTGTCGTCGGGCGCACAGCCACCCTTTTGCGCCTCACCGGCGACGTTCACTTGCACCAGGACCCGCGCTCCCGGCGCACGCTGAGCGATCTCGGTCGCGAGCTCGTCGCGATCGACGGACTGCCACAGCGCGACGTACTGCGCGACGGCTCGCACCTTGTTGCGTTGCAGTCTGCCGATGAAGTGCCAGCGCGGCGCAACGTGCGGGGCAGCGTCCAACGCCTTTGCCTTCGCAACGAGCTCCTGGGCGCGGTTCTCCCCGACGTCGGTCACGCCCGCCGCCAGCGCGTCCCGTATCGCGTCGACCGCAACCGACTTCGTGACGACAACGAGCGTGATGTCGGCCGGATCACGGCCGGCGTCGTGTGCGGCGGCTTCGATACGCGAACGAACTGCAGTGAGCTCCTCGAGAACGGTCATGGCAGAACTGCAACCGTGACCTGACGACCCGTTGCGCCGTCGCGCCGGTACGAGAAGTAGCCCGATGACTCGGCGGTGCAGACACCGCAGTCGTCGAACGCCGCGATCCCCGCCGCGCAAGCGTGACGCCGACGGCCGCCGGGATGTCGAGCGCGGGCTCTCCTGCGCGCGTACGTCCCTCGACGACCGGCCCGAGACGCTCGGTCAGCGCTTCGAGGTCACGTGCGCCGAACTCGTAGCACGAGGGATGGATGCACGGGCCGAGAAACGCGTGCACGTCACCGTGGCCGAGTGCGCGAACGCGCGCGACCGCGGCGTCGATCACGCCGTTTGCGAGTCCACGATGACCGGCGTGCACCACTCCGATCGCGCCGTCGCAGGCGAGCACGATTGGAGCACAGTCGGCGGTGACGATCGCCAGCGGCAAGCCACGCGTCGTGGTCACCGCCGCATCGGCTTCGGGTGGATCGTCGGGCGGCGTCGGTGCCTGCGCCTCGAGGACCCGAGCGCCGTGCACCTGCCGGAGCCACACCCACGTGCCCGGCGCCGGCAACCCGGCCGCGTTCGCGACGTGTGCCCGGTTGCCGGCTACCGCTTCCGGAGCGTCACCCACGTGGTCGCCCACATTTCCTTCGGCCCGGCCACTGCACCAGACCGAGGCCGGTCCGACCCGAGCCTCAATCACTGTGGGACACAATCATTGTCGGACTCGCCACCGCGGCGGGCGCCTCGTGAACACGGTCGGATTCGCCCCGGCTGCGGGCGGCTTCGCCGCCGTCCGGCGCCGCGACTCCTCGGCGCCGTCCCGGGCCGCGACTCCTCGTCCAGGATCACCGCAGAAATTCGGGTACGTCGAAATCGTCGTCGCCGAGGTCGAGCGCGTCCTCGCCGGCGAGCGAGTCCTCGTCGTCGAGGCCGAGCGAGATGTTGCGCGTGCTGCGCGACTCACCCTCGAAGCGATCGAAGCCCGCGGCGATCACTGTGATGCGCACCTCGTCTCCGAGCGCGTCGTCGATCACGGCCCCGAAGATGACATTGGCGTCGGCGTGTCCGGCCTCGCCGATGATCTGCGCCGCCTCGTGCAGTTCGAACAAGCCGAGATCCGACGGGCCGCTCACGTTGAGCAGGATCCCGCACGCGCCTTCGATGCTTGCCTCGAGCAGCGGGCTCGAGATTGCCGCGCGCGCGGCGGCAACCGCGCGACCGTCACCCGATGCGTAGCCGACGCCCATGAGCGCGGACCCGGCGTTGCTGAGGATCATCTTCACGTCGGCAAAGTCGGTGTTGATGAGCCCGGGCGTCGTGATGAGATCGGTGATGCCCTGCACTCCTTGCAACAAGACCTCGTCGGCCATCTTGAACGCGTTCAACATCGACGTGCGCTCGTCACTCACCTGGAGCAGGCGCTCGTTCGGAATGATGATGATCGTGTCGACCTTCTCCTTCAGCTTCTGGATGCCGGTGTCGGCCTGCACCGAGCGCCGGCGTCCTTCGAAGCTGAACGGCCGCGTCACGACGCCAACCGTGAGGGCACCGATCTGCTTGGCGATCTCGGCGACGAGAGGCGCACCTCCGGTACCGGTGCCACCGCCTTTGCCGGCGGTGATGAACACCATGTCGGCGCCCTTCAACACCTCTTCGATCTCTTGGCGGTGCTCCTCGGCCGCCTGACGGCCGATCTCGGGATCCGATCCGGCGCCGAGGCCGCGGGTCAGCTGACGGCCAATGTCGAGCTTCACGTCGGCATCCGACAAGAGCAGAGACTGCGCGTCGGTGTTGATCGCGATGAACTCGACGCCCTTCAGACCGGCGTCGATCATCCGGTTGACGGCGTTGCATCCGCCGCCCCCGACACCGACGACTTTGATGACTGCCAAGTAGTGCTGCGGAGCGCCGAGCATTGCGCGACCTTTCTGATTCTGGTTTCGCCGCGAGAGACGAGCGCCTGCAGACCAGGCCGTACCGTCTCTGCCAGCATCCCGGCCGGCCGGAATCCCCAAACTGTGAACCTCAACTTCAGGTTGATGATTATGTCAACCTGTGCTGAGCGTCGAGACCCTACCGAAACGCGTGCTTGCGTTGCAATCAGTCGCGAGGGCTCAGTTGCGTGGACTCACTCGTGAAGCGTGGGCGAATCGGGCGTCGAAACGTCGACATACGAGAACGGCGTCGCGCCGCGGTCTGCAAGTACGGCGAGCGCGGCCGCGCCCTTCGCGGACACATCGTTCGCATTGCCGAGTCGGATCTCACCGCGTCGGAACAACTCGAGCGCGACGCCGGCTCCACCGACGTTCACCGCTTCCACTTGCGGCGCGAGCGCGTCAGGGAGTTGCGCGACGATGCCCGCGGCTTCCGGTGGTGAAAGCAACTCGCCGACGGTCGGTGCGCGGCGCACACCGATGATCTTCGTAACGCCGGGCGGCGCCGCCGCGACACGCGCGATCACGCGACCGTTCTCCGCGAGCAGCACGAAGTCGTCACCATCCTGGACGAACGCAACGGGCGTGTACTCCGCGACGACGATGCGTACCGTTCCCGGGTACTCGCGATGCACGGCCGCGTGCTTGACCCACGGGAGTGCTTCCACGCGACGAGCCGCGGCCCCAGTGTCGAGGAACATCAGCGCATCGCCATGGTGCACGCGTGATGACGCTCGCACGGCTTGTGCGCTGAGGTGTCGTGTGCCGATCACCTGCACGCGGTCGACGTCCAGGAATGGCGAGTTGACCGTGAGGAAGGCCATTCCGGCCACGACGACCACACTGCAGACCACGATCAGCACTCGGAGCCGGCGCCGCCCGAGCGCGCGCTTCACCTCGACCCGCCGCTCCCGAATGCGCGGATCCATGGGCACCGGGGGCGGCCCGGGAGTTGGCGTCGGGGTGGGTGTAGGCGTGGTCGTGGTCACCGACCGACCTCCTCATCGCTGTGGGCGAAGCCGACGAGTCGCAACTCGGGCTCCAACCGCACGCCGGTTGCCGTCTCCACCCGTTGCTGCACTTCGCAGACCAGTGCGTACACGTCGTCGGCGCGGGCACCGGGCTCGGCGACGAAGAAGTTCGCATGCTTTTCGGAGACCACGGCGCCACCGATCCGCAGGCCTTTCAGGCCTGAAGCCTCGATCAGCCTCCCGGCGGCGTCACCGGTCGGGTTCGTGAACACCGACCCTGCGTTCTGTCCGCCGGGCTGATGCTCGCGCCGCCAGCGCACGATCTCGTCGATCCGCTGCCCGCACACGTCGGGATCGTCCCGCCGGCCGGCGAACGAGGCCGCCACCACGACCGCTCGTGGTCCGAGCGCCGAGTGGCGGTAGCCGAGCCCGAGCTGCTCGCGCGTGAGCTCACGTGCGACACCCTCGTCCAGATCGACGATCCGCGCACTGCGCACGACGTCGATCGTTTCCGCTCCGTGCCCACCCGCGTTCATCCGCACCGCGCCGCCGACGCTGCCCGGGATGCCGACAAAGAACTCGAGCGCGCCAATGCCGGACTTCGCCGCTTGGCGCGCGAGCACCGGGAGCGCGACTGCGGCTCCCGCATCGACGCGCGCAGCGCTCGGGTCGATCGAAAGGTGCTCGAGCTCGCCGCCGAGCACGAGCGCGAGGCCGTCGAAACCGGCGTCGGCGACGAGGAGGTTCGAGCCGCGCCCGATCACGAGCACTTCGACGCCGGGGGCGGATTCGAGCACACGTGCGAGCGCGGCGAAGTCGGCTTCTCGCTCGACACGCACGAGCAGACGCAGCGGCCCACCACACTTGTACGTGGTGAGCGGGCCCGACGGCGCGTTACGCAGCACACGCTCGCCGAGCTCGGCATCGAGCTGCGCGCCGATCGCATCGAGGCCAGTCACGCGCGATCCTCGTCGGTGACGTCGACCGCCGCGCCGGGATCGGTGCGGCCCAGCCACACGTCGGGCATCGTGGTCAGGTCACCGGCCCCAAGCGTCAACACGACGTCGCCGCGACGCGCCATGCGCACCGGCACAGCATCGAGGTCGGTCCGGCGTGGGAGGTAGGTCACCGGCAACGCCGGATGCTTGTCGAGGACGGCGTGGAGTACGACGCGCCCGGACACGCCGGGGATCGGCGTCTCACCCGCGGGATACACGTCGGTGAGCACGACCGCGTCTGCGGCGGTAAACGCGTCGGCGAAATCGCGCCCGATCGACGCGGTGCGCGTGTAGCGGTGCGGCTGGAACACTGTGATCACGCGCCGCCACGGGCCGCTGCGTGCCGTTGCGATCGCGGCCGCAACCTCGCTGGGAAGGTGCGCATAGTCGTCGACGAACGTGACACCGTCGCGTTCGCCGCGGTACTGGAAGCGCCGAGCGACGCCACCGAATCCCGCGAGCGCGCTCCGTACCGCGTCGATGTCGGCGCCGAGCTCGAGCGCGATTGCGGCGGCGCCGGCCGCGTTGGTCGCCGCCTTCACGCCGATCGGTACCGCGAGCTCGCCGCGCGGCACGCCGTCGACCTCGAGCGTGAAACGGCAACCGTACGGACCGAGCACCTCGTCGACGATTCGGTAGTCGGCATCGGGCGAGACACCGTACGTGCGCACTCCCGGACGGGCCCGGGCCAGCCGCGCGGCGACCGCGTCGTCGGCGCAGCACACCACCTTCCCGCGCGTGCCGTCGATGAATCGCTCGAAGGCCGCGACGAGCGCATCGAAGTCGCCGTAGTAGTCGAGATGGTCGGGTTCGACGTTGGTGACGAGTGCCGCGTCCGGCTGCAACCTCAAGAACGTGCCATCACTCTCGTCCGCTTCGACGACGAGCCACTCGCCGCCGCCGAACGCGGCGTTGGTTCCGACCTCGTTCACCTCGCCGCCGATGACGAAGCTCGGGGCCCACCCGGCGCCGCGCAGGATCAGCGCGAGCATCGACGCGCTCGTGGTCTTGCCGTGGGAGCCGGCGACCGCGATCGTCCGCCGCGTCGCCGCGATCGCCGCCAAAGCGAGCGACCGGTGCAGCACCGTGATACCGCGCTCGTCGGCCGCGCGCAGTTCCACGTTCGTGCGAGGAACGGCCGTCGAGTAGACGACGGCGTCGGCGACGGCGGGCACGTGCTCGGCGCGGTTGCCGAGATGCACCTCCACACCCGCCGCCGACAAGCGATCGAGCACCGCGGTGTGCTTGATGTCAGAGCCGCTGACCGTGTGACCCATGCGCGCGAGCAACAACGCGATCGCGCTCATACCCGCACCCCCGACACCGACGATGTGCACGCGCCGCGGCTGCGACAAATCAAGCGCGGGGAGGGCGAGAGAGGAATCACGCGGCACGGGCGTGCTCCTCCACGACGTCGGCGACGCGCGCGGCGGCGTCAGGCCGGCCGAGTGCGCGCGCCGCGGCGCCCATCTCGAGGAGGCGCTGCGGCTCGGCGAGCAACTGCGTCACGAGCGCGTCGAGACGGACGGCGTCACATTCCGCATCGGGGACCAGCACGGCCGCGCCCGCGTGTTCGAGCGTCCGCGCGTTGCGCGTCTGGTGATCGCTCGGCGCGCCCGGCAACGGCACGAGTACGGCCGGGACGCCGGCGGCGGTGAGCTCGGCGATGCTGCCCGCGCCGGCCCGGCACACCGCGAGCGTCGCCCGCGCGAACAGCGTGTCCATGTGTTCTTCGTAGCCGACGAGCTCGTATTGCAGCTTGTCGTCGGCGCGACGCCGCGCGTCCAAGCTCACCCGGCATTCGTCGAGATTGCGGGGCCCACACACGTGGTGGACCGCAAGATCGTGACGCGCCCGCCAGAGGTCGTAACAGTCGAGCGCGGCGCGGTTGATCGTGCGGGCGCCCTGGGCGCCGCCGTACACGGCAAGCAACGAGGGATCGTGTGCGGGATCTCTCGAGAGCGCGGCGATGCTCGCGCGCACGGGGTTTCCGGTCAGGGTCGCGTGCGGCAAGGGCGTTCCCGGAAGCGAGACTGCGGGTCGCGCTCCGAGGCGTACGCCAATGCGGTTCGCGAGGCCGGGTGCGACATCCTGTTCGTGCACGACGACCGGCACGCGTAACACCCGGGCTGCAATCACACACGGGAGCGACGCGTAGCCTCCGAAGCCGACGACAACGCGCGGGCGGTACCGGCGCACGATCCCGATCGCGCGAACGACGGCCGACACGGTGCTCCACAGCGCGCCGACGTTCGCGAGCGTCAGGCGCCGCTGGAGCCCCCGCCCCGGCAGCAGATCCACCGCGAAGCCCGCGGCCGTGACCGCATCTCCGGCCATGCCGTGGCGTGCAACGACGAAGCGCACGTGGTGACCGCGCGTCTGCAGCTCCTGGGCGACCGCGATCGCGGGATACGTATGGCCGCCGGTGCCGCCTCCCGAGAGCAGCGCGAACACAGGACGAAGTTGCACGCTCACCGCGGCAGGGCGGAGGAGTCGCGGCCTCGGACGGCGGCGGAGCCGCCCTCAGTGGTGGCGAATCCGACCGTATTGACGACGCGCGTGGGCGTCTGGCGCGCGATGTTCGCGAGGATGCCGGCTCCGAACATCGTGATCACGAGTGACGAGCCGCCAACCGACAGGAACGGCAGAGGAACACCGGAGACTGGGAGCACACCGACGACGGCGCCGACATTGATGACCGCCTCGCCGGTGATCCACGCGGTCACACCCGCCGCGACCAACATGCCGAAGCGGTCGGGCGTGCGGCGCGCGACATGGAAGCCGACCAATCCGAACCCCGCGAACAACCCGAGCACGAGGAACGAGCCGACGACGCCGAGCTCCTCGCCAACGATCGCGAAGATGAAGTCAGTGTGCGCGTTCGGCAGGAACAGCCACTTGGCGCGTCCCGCGCCGAGACCGACGCCGTTGAGTCCGCCGCTGCCCATCGCGATGAGCGACTGCCTGATCTGGTACGTGGTCCGCGACGGGTCGTGCGACGGGTGCAGGAACGCGAGCATCCGCGAACGTCGATACGGCTCCGCGTAGGCGAGGAGCATCGAGCCGGCGAAGCCGTACGCGGAGAGCTTGAGGAGATCGCGGTTCGGGACGCCTGCGACGATCAGCAGCGCAAGCGCGATGATCGCAAGCACCAGTGTCGACGTGAGGTCTGGTTCCAGCATCACGAGCACGGCGAACAGCAGCACCAACAGCACGACCGGCCGCCACGCACGCGACTCGTGCAGACGATCGGCGCGGGCGGTGAGAATCAAGGCCGCGCACAGAACCAGGCTGAGCTTCGCCAGCTCGCTGGGTTGCACGCCGTACGAACCGATCCCGAGCCACCGACGCGAACCGCTGACGGTGTCGCCCACCGCGAGGACGACGATCAGCAGCCCGATCGTGACGACCAGCGAGCCCGGCGCGAACCGCTTCCACCGCCGGTAGTCGACCCGCGCGGCGAGCACGAACGCGACCAGTCCGATCGTCGCCCACAGCACCTGCCGCTGGAAGAAGTACCACGCTGATCCGTAGTCGGAGAGGGCCCGAACCGAAGAGGCCGACAGGATCATCACCAACCCGACGATGTTCAGCACCCCGACGGTCGCGCACACGACGAAATAGGCCGGCGTGCGCGGGAGCGCTTTGCGCCGGGCGGCGATCCGCAGCCCGAGGCGGGTGAGCGGGTTGCTCCGGGCGAACCGGGCCAGCGGCACGCGGGGGAGATCGCGGTCATCGGGTCGTTGCCTCCTGCGCAAGTTGTGCCCGCACGTGGGCTGCAAAGTCATCGCCCCGCTGCGCGTATCCGGCGTACGCGTCGAAGGACGCGCACGCCGGTGACAGCAACACGACGTCGCCGGGCCGGGCGAGCTCGCGCGCGGCATGGACCGCGTCGTGCATCGACATCACGGTCACGACGGGAGTGTGTGTGGCGGCGCTGAACGCATCCGCGATCTCCGGCCCGGCCTCGCCGAACGCGACGACGCCCCGCAGGCGTGACGCCTGGGAGATGAGCACGGACAGATCGAGACCCTTGTTGCGGCCTCCTGCGAGCAGAACGACATGATCGAACGAGGAAACCGCGCGCAATGTCGCGTCCGGGTTCGTCGCCTTCGAATCGTCGTACCACTGCACCCCATTAGCTTCGCCGACGAGCGCGACGCGATGGGGCATGGTCGCGTACGACGCGAGCGCGTCGCGCGGCACCGTCCAACGTCGCACCGACATCGAGCGCAGCCGCGGCTGATGCCAGCGCGTTTGTGCGATCGTGCAAAAGCGATCGTCGCATGTCACGCAGGGACGCGATCGCGCGACCGTCCGCGGTAACGAGCCGGTCGTCGAGCGCACGGAACATGCCTTCAGTGTCAGCGCGGATCGAGACACCGGCGCGTCGCGTCGCGCGCGTGGGTCGCGACATCGTGTGCTCGTTGGTCGTCGGCGTCGTACACCAACAAGTCATCGGCGTGCTGCTGTTCCGCGACGCGAGCCTTCGCCGCGACGTATAGATCGAACGATCCATGCCAGTCGAGGTGATCGGGCGTGATCGCGAGCAGCACCGCGACCCTCGGTGCGAACGTGTCCGCGAACGCGAGTTGGAACGACGACACCTCGGCGACGATCACGTCGACATCGTCGTAGATCGCGTCGATCAACGGCCGGCCGATGTTGCCCGCGGCGACCGCGCGTACACCGGAGCTGTTCAGCATCGCCGCAGTCATCGTCGTGACGGTTGTCTTGCCGTTGGTGCCGGTGACCGCGACGATCGGCACGGTTGTGCGTTCGGCCGCGAGGTCGATCTCGCTGCGCACCGGCACGCCGGCCGCCCGCGCCGCCACGATCGCTGCGTGATCGGCACGGACCAGCGGGCTCGGCACCACCAGGTCGACCTCACGCACGAGGGCGCGGGTCGCGGCGGCGCCGGGCGTCTCGATGAGCTCGGTGCCGAGCGCGCGTATGGCCGTGGCGCGTTCGCGATAGCGGTCGCTCCTCGCCGGCGCTGTCCTCGATCAGGGTGACGTCCCAGCCCTCGGCGTCGAGCCGTCGCGTCACCGACACTCCGGTCTCGGCCAGTCCGATCACGAGCGCCTTCACGAGAACCTCACTCGAGCCCGAACCGGAGGAAGTCGGCGTAGAAGATGCCGATACCGAGCGCGACACAGATGCCGGCGAACAACCAGAACCGCACGATCACCGTGAACTCCGACCAGCCGCCGACCTCGAAGTGGTGATGGATGGGCGCCATACGCAGCACGCGCCGGCGGAACCCGCGGTACGACACGACTTGGGCGATCACCGACAGCGCCTCGATGAGCGGCAGGCCGGCGAGGATGGGGAGCAGGAGATGCGTGCGGGTCATCACCGCGAGCCCGGCCATCGCGCCGCCGATCGCGAGCGACCCCGTATCACCCATGAAGACGCGCGCGGGTGCCGCGTTCCACCACAAGAACCCGGCGCACGCCCCGAACAGCGCGGCGGCGACGATCGCCTGGTCGAGTGCCTGGGCCGCCGACACGTTGTAGATGTCCGGGTGACGGAACTCCGTGAACGCGATGATCATGAACGCCGCGAACGTAAACGCCGATGATCCGGCCGCGAGGCCGTCGACACCGTCGGTCAGGTTGACCGCGTTCGCCGTCGCGTAGATGACGAGCACGATCCAGATGAAGAGCCCCACCTTGCCGAGGTCGACATCGAGCGGGCGTGTGAACGAGAGATGTGTATCGGTGTGAACGAAGCTCACTGCGAGCCACGCGAACGCCGCCGCGATGGCGACGATACCGAGCGTCTTGCCGCGCTTGCGGAGCCCGAGGTTCCGGCGGGCCCGGACGCCGAGATAGTCGTCGATCCAGCCGACGACGCCGAGCCCCACGATGAGCGCGAGCAACGACCAACCGGACCGCGAAACGCGACGCTCTCGCGCCGCACGTGCGCGAACAGATACCCGACAACGGTCGCGGCGACGATCGCGAGACCACCCATCGTCGGCGTGCCCGCCTTGGCGGCGTGTGGGTGTTCAATCGGTCCGTCGTCGCGGATCTGCTGCCCGATGGCGTTGGCGCGCAGCCAGTGGATCAGCAGCGGCGTGCCGAAGATCGTGATCGCGAACGAGGCGGCAGCCGCCATCAGCATCGCGATCACGCGGCACCGCTCCCGTTTGCGACCCGGCGGCGCCGGGCAAGGAGTCCGTCGGCGACGAGCTCGAGGCCGACGGCCCGGCTCGCCTTGCACAACACCGCGTCGCCGCGATCCACGAGTGCGTCGACGGACTCCAACGCCGCCGCCGCGTCATCGACGATCTCCACACGTGCGCCCCGCGTGCGTGCCGTTTCGGCGATGACGGCACCCCCGGTTCCGACGCCGATGATCACATCGAGCCCGAGGCCCGCCGCTCGGACCCCCACCGCTCGATGAGCCTCGTCGGCATGATGGCCGAGCTCGCGCATGTCGCCGAGCACCGCGACCCGCCGCCCGGGCAGCGGCAGATGCGCGAGCGCGACGAGCGCGGCCTCCATCGACGTCGGGTTCGCGTTGTACGCGTCGTTGAGAATGGTGATCGCGTCGTCGGTCTCGAGCAGTTCCATGCGCCACTTGCCGGTCGAGGCGCCGGCCAGCTCGACGGCGATGTCATCGAACGACATGCCGAAGACCTTGTGCGCGACCGCGGCGGCCATCGCCGCATTCAGCACGTGATGCCCGCCGTGCAGCGGCACCCGGAGGTGAACACCGCGGAGCCGGAACGAGGGGCGCAGTTGGCTGTCGAGCTCGACGTCGGCGATCCGGTATGCGGCGTCTTCGCCGAGCCCGACGGTCACCACGGTTGCGCTGGTACGCGCCACGAGGTGCGGCGTCCATGGATCGTCGGCGTTCACGATCGCCACGCCGCCGGCGGGCAGCGCACCCAGCAGCTCGCCGCCGAGCACGTCCGCGACTCCTTCGAAGCCGCCAAGGTGTTCGGCGTGTGCAAGCCCGACGTTGGTGACGACCGCGACGTGCGGCTGGGCAATGTCACACAAGAGTGCGAGGTCTCCCGGGAACCGCTCCCCCATCTCGGTGACGACGACGTGCGCAGACGTCGGCGTGTTGCACAGGGTCAGCGGGAGCCCGAACTCGTTGTTGTGGGACTCGGTGTTGGCGTGGCACCCGAGCGGCGCGAGCGTCGCCGCCAGCAGATCTTTCGTCGAGGTCTTGCCGGTGGATCCCGCGACCGCGACGACGCGCACGTCGTCCCGATCGGCGCGCACTGATCGGCCGACATCCTGGAGCGCACGCAGCGTGTCGTCGACGTGGACGAGCGCGCGTCCCGGGGCGTCGGGGACCGGCGGTCGCAGCGCGCGGTCGACGACCGCGACACGCGCGCCGGCGTCGAACGCCGCGGGCACGAAGTCGTGGCCGTCGCGCACATCGCGCAGCGCGACAAAGCACGCGCCCGGGTCGAGCGCACGCGAGTCGAATGCCCAAGAGTCGACCCGAGCGCCGGCATCGCCGGTGACGCGACCCGCGCGATCGGCGCGCAATGTCGGCGGCGGTCATCATCATCGCCGTCACACCCGGGCCTTCAGCTCTTCCCGTGCGACGACGCGGTCGTCGAACGGCACCGTGACACCGTTGGCGGTCTGGCCCGACTCGTGCCCCTTCCCGGCAATGACCACGACATCACCGGGACGAGCTTCGCGGAGCGCGAGCCGGATCGCCTGGCGCCGGTCGAGCTCGACGGTCGGCAATGCTCCGGTCCGGACGCCCGCGAGCACGTCGCTCGCGATCGAGTCTGGATCCTCGGACCGGGAGTTGTCGGAGGTGAGGTACGCGACGTCACTCATCTCCGACGCGACTGCGCCCATGACGGGCCGCTTCGCACGGTCGCGATCGCCGCCGCAGCCGAAGACGACGCGCAGACCCGCACCGCTTCGAACGAACGGACGGGTTGCGCGCAACACCGATGAGAGCGCGTCGGGCGTATGCGCGTAGTCGACGAACACGAGGAATGGTTGGCCGGTCTCGATCCGTTCCATGCGGCCCGGGACGACCACCGGGTCGGCGAGCCCGGCGAGGATCGCGTCGACGTCGAACCCGGCGGCGCTCGCGGTTGCAAACGCGGCCAGCACGTTCGCGACGTTGAACGCACCGACGAGTGGACTGCGCACGCGGTGTCGCTCGGCACCGTGCACGATCGTGAACGCGGACGAGCTCGCGTCGAGCGCAACGTCATCGACCGAAACGTCCGCGTCGCCGTCGATCGCGAACGTGCGCACGTCGAGGCCGGCAGACCGTGCTCGTTCGGCAAGTTGCCGGCCGTGCTCGCCGTCAATCCCGATCGCGGCACGAGTGGTGAACGCGGGAGTGAACAACCGCTGCTTCGCGGCGAAATATGCCTCGACAGTGCTGTGGTAGTCGAGATGGTCGTGTGACAAGTTCGTGAAGCACGCAACCGCGAAGCGCGTCCCGTCGACGCGATGCTGGTCGAGCGTGTGCGACGACACCTCCATTGCGACACTGCCCACACCCGAGTCCCGCATGCGCGCGAGCAGGGACTGCAGCTCGGTTGCCTCCGGGGTCGTGTGCGGCACAGGAAGCGGCGCGCCGTCAATGCGCGCACCGGTCGTGCCGATGATGCCAGAACGTTCGCCCGCAGAAATCGTGATCCGCTCGAGCAGGTAGGTCGTCGTCGTCTTCCCGTTCGTCCCCGTCACTCCGAGAACACGCATCGCACGCGCGGGCTCGCCATGGAACCGGGCACATACGGGACCGAGCACACCGCGGACTGAGGACACGCGGGCTTGCGGCACGTCGACGTCGATCCAGCGCTCGACGAGGCACGCGACTGCACCCGCCTCCACGGCGGCAGGCGCGTGGTCGTGCCCGTCGGTCTGCGCTCCGGGAATGCAACAGAAGAGCGCACCGGGAACAACTTCTCGGCTGTCGTGCACGACGGCGCGCACCTCGACGCCGCCGTCACCTCGAACCTCGAAGCTCGAGTCGACGGTGGCGCCGACGAGCTCGAGGCCGTCGAGGAGGTCGTGCAAGCGCACGCGCCACCCCTAATTCCTTGGGGACGGGTTGGCCGGGAGGCTATCGGTCTTGCCCGTCGCCTTCGGCGTCGGCGTGTTGGTGGTGCCGCTTTGTTGGTGTGCGAGGACGTTCGCCAGATCCGCCCCGTGCGGCACGCTGCACCGCTGTCCCTTCGAGAAAGCACGCGCCATCAGGAACTGCTTGCCGGTCGGGTCGGTCGGCGGGACGCCGTACTGCAAGAGCGCGAACTGCATGATCTCCGACCACGCGGGCGCTGCCGATGCCCCGCCGAACTGGAACTCCGGTGCGGGCTCGTCGAGCACGACGATCGCTGCGAATCTCGGATGGTCCGCGGGCGCGTAGCCGATGAACGAGGCCATCGTCGCGCTGTCGGAGTACGCGCCGTTGAGTTGCTTCTTCGACGTCCCGGTCTTGCCCGCCACGGGATAGCCCGGCATCGCGGCGCACGCGCCGGTGCCGGCCGAGACAACGCCCTCCATCATCTTCGTCATCGTGCGCGCCGTCGTGCTCGACACGATGCGCCGGCCGTTCGGCACCGCGGCCGCGTGCCGGTCGCCGTTCGCGTCGATCGTCGCGCTCGAGCAGGTGCGCCGGCCTGGTCACACCGTCGTTCGCCATCGTCGTGAACGCACCGAGCATTTGCATGCCGGTGACCGAGACGCCGTATCCGATCGCCGTCGCGTATTTCCCCGTCGCGTAGTAGCGCGAGGGAGGAAGCATCAAGCCCTCGGGCTGACCGGGCCAGTCGATCGTGGTCCGCGTGCCGAGCCCGAACGCGCGCACGGCATCGGCCATCTCCTGGTTCTTCATCAGCTGGGCGATCTTGATCGTGCCGACGTTCGATGACTCCCGCATGATGTCGGCGGTCGTCATCATCTGCGCGCGGTGCCACTCGGCGTCGTAGTACGGCGCGACCTCGGGCTCGACCTTGATCGAGTACGGCACCGAGAAGTTCGTTGCCGGGGTGATCTTGCCGTGCTCGATCGCCCACGCGAGCGTGACCAGCTTCGTCGTCGATCCCGGCGCGAACAGCTCGGTCACCGGCGCGTTGCGCTCCCCGGCACCGCGACCCGGGCCGGTCCCGCCGAGGTGGTTCCTTGTACGGTCGCCATCGAGAGCACATCGCCGTTGGTGACGTCGACCACCGCGGCCATGCCGCCCTTGGCCCGGGTCGCCTGCACCTGGTCGAGCAAGGCGTACTCGGCTTCCCACTGCAAGTTCTGATCGATCGTGAGCACAAGGTCGGTGCCGCGCCGAGCGACGACGCGCGTTCGCTGCGTATTCGGGATGTCATGTCCGTCCGGGTCCTGCTCGACAACGAGCTCGCCGTCCTTGCCGGTGAGTATCGAGTTGTAGAGGTACTCGATGCCGTCGAGCCCGCGACCGTCCACGCCGACCTGGCCGATCACCGCGCCCCGAGCGGGCTCGCCGGATAACTGCGCTTCGATTCCGGCAGGAATCCGATACCGGCCAGGTTGAGTCGCTTTACCGCGGCCGCGACGTCGTCGTCAACTGTGCGTGCGAGATACGCGAACCGGCTGGGTTTGGCGGACAGCTGCTTCAACAGATACTGCTCGTCGACGTGCAACACCGGCGCGAGCTTGGCGGCCGTCGCAGCCGGATCTCCCACGAGCGTCGGATCGGCGTAGACCGTCGAACGCCGCACCGACAGCGCGAGGTCGCGGCCGTTGCGGTCGAACACACTTCCCCGCTCGGCGTTGATCGGGATCTTGTGCAGCGACTGCAACACGGCCTGGCGCGTGTAGTAGTCGCCGCTCATCAGCTGGAGCTGGACCACGCGCACCGCGAGCACGCCGAACACGACAACCACGATGACGCTGCAGGAAGCGAGGCGACGGCCGCCGGGACGTGCCACTCTCCCCCGCGGAACCGGCTCACGGGTTTTGGTCAAGGGCCTTCTTCACCGTGGCGTAGCTGGTCTGCGCCAGCCCCGGCGGCGACGCGTTCGGCGTCGTGTCGCGCGGAGCCGCGGCCGGGGCGGTCAGGAACACTCGCTCATCGGCGGAGACCATGCCGAGATCGCTGCGCGGCGGCGATGATCGCGGCGGGCGACGACCGGCGCGCGACTTCTTCGCGCAACCGTTCATAGCGAAGCTGCTCGTTCGTGCGCTCCTTCGACAGGCGATCGAGCGTGAACGCGGACTGGGCCGCGATCACGTGGAACCCGACGAGCGTGAAGAGGGACGCGACGGTCACGAGCGCGATACCAACCACCAGCAGCCGGGCGCGGAGCCGGCGGCTTCGTACATCCGGCGCGACGCGGAGATGATCGCGGGCTGGATCGGTCTCGGACGGTCGCGGCCGCGGCCGCGGTGAGGGAATCGCACCGGCCGCTGCAGGCGCGGCCGTGTCCATACGGATGCTCACGCGACGATGTCGGGCCGAGGAATGTCGGGCCGAGGGATTTCGTGATTGTCGAGCCGTTCGACCGCGCGCAGACGGGCGCTCTCGGCACGCGGGTTCGCGGCCACCTCGTCTGCGCGCGGGCGCAACGGTCTCCGAGTGAGCACCCGCATGAGCGCGTGCCGTTTGGTTGGTGGGACAGGAAGCTTGGGCGGTTCGTAGGCGTCACGGTCCGCGCCGGCCCACTGCGCGAACGTGTTCTTGACCATACGGTCTTCGAGGGAGTGGTATGCGAGCACGAGCACCCGGCCGCGCGGACCGACGACGTGGACCGACTCCTGGAGCCCCTCGGCCAGGTTCGGCAGCTCGCGGTTGACCTCCATCCGGATCGCCTGGAACGTCCGCCGTGCCGGGTGGGGGCCGCGCCGTCGGGTCGCGGCGGGGATCGCGTCGCGTACGACGTCGGCAAGCGCGCGCGTGCTGTGCAGGGGACGGGCGGCGACGATCGCGTGCGGCAACCCGGCGCGCGAACCGCTCCTCGCCGTACTGCGAGATCACCGCGGCGAGTTGGGCCTCGTCGTACCCGTTGACCACATCGGCGGCCGTCAAGGACTGCTTGGCATCCATTCTCATGTCGAGCGGCGCGTCGAAGCGGTAGGAGAAGCCCCGCTCGGGGCGGTCGAGCTGCGGACTGCTCACCCCGAGATCCATGAGGATGCCCATCACCTGTTCTCCCTCGCCATGACGTTCGACCAGCTCGCCCAGCTGCTCGAAGCCTCCGTGCACCACTTGCGCCCGAGCCCCAAAGGGCGCGAGCCGAGAACGGGCGGCGGCAACGGCGTCGGCGTCTCGGTCGAGGCCGAGCAGTCGCACGTCGGGCCTCGCGTCGAGAAGCAGGGCCGCGTGACCTGCGCCACCGACCGTGCAGTCGACGATCAACCCGGCGGGCACCGGCAGGAGGAGCTCCACCACCTCCCGCCCCATCACCGGGAGATGCGAGAACTCCGCCTCCACGTTGTCTCCTCGCCGTCACGCCGGAACCGCGCCGTCGCCGAACCCGTCTTCAGCCCCCCGGTCGACAGGCACCGCCCGGGATGTCTCCCCGGGTCGGCTACGGCTGAAAGCGGGCGGAGTAGGGGCCAACAACCGCGCCGGCCGGGGGGCTGAAGACGAGCTCGGGACAGAGGGCCCGTCTTATATGTCAAGGAGTTGCTTTTCGTTCAGGAGGGCCGCTCGGGCCCATTGCTCTTCCGCTCTGTAGGGCCGCTCGGGCCCATTGCTCTTCCGCTCTGTAGGGCCGCTCGGGCCTCGGGTCACATGAAGTCGTCGATGCCCTCGCCGTCGGCGATGGCGGCAATGCCTTGGGCGTCGCGCTCGCGGAACCGCGCCGCATCCCAGATCTCGACGTGGTCGAAACCACCGGCGACAATGACCTCCCGGTCGAGTGCCGCGTATTCACGGAGTTTTGGCGGGATCGCGACCCGACCCTGCTTGTCGGAGACGAAGTCGACTGCGTTCGAGAACACCGTTCGAGCCGCTTGGCGTTCCCGCGGCCCGCGCTCGCGGGCATCGGTCAGCTTGCGAGCGAGGCGATCCCACTCGGCCAGTGGATAGACCGCCAGACACCCATCGAGCGCACTCGCCATGACCGCACCTCCCTCGAGTTGCTCACGAAAGCGAGCCGGCAGGATCACCCGGCCCTTCGCGTCGAGGGAGTGCTGGTACTCCCCCAAAAACATCTGCGCCACCTACATCTGCCGGGGGAGCCCTCGTTTCGCTCGAGGCCCTCCCCTTTCCACCACTGTGCTCCACCCTAT
This sequence comes from uncultured Actinomycetes bacterium, assembly GCA_963837155.1. Taxonomy (GTDB): domain Bacteria; phylum Actinomycetota; class Acidimicrobiia; order IMCC26256; family PALSA-610; genus DASQHW01. Next base: position 2,695,921 of record CAWIMB010000002.1, read on the forward strand.
GCCACAATCCTCCACGACGTCAACCGTTCACACCCCACTTCGCCCCACTCACCCCCGCGTCCGCCACCAACGCCGTCCCCGGGAGGCACCCCATGTCGATCTGGTTCGGATGGAGCCGTTCTCAGGCCGCCCCGCTGATGACCGATGATGTGGACATGGAGGACGTCTCGGCTGCACCTCCTGACGTCACCCCTTCTCCCGCGTCGCCGACGCCGGGTTCTCTCGACGCGCTCCGCGACGCGGCGAATGGCGCGGACACCGCGCCGGCCGCGCCCGACGCCGCAGTGCTCGAGATCTGGGACCTGCACGGACGCGTTCTCGATGGCGAACGCAAGGCGAACCGTTTTCTCGCCAAAGGTGCCGCGCGTCGCGAGCACCACGAGGCGCTCGTTGCCGAAGCCGACGCGTTGAACAAGCTCGGTTTCCAGAACTTCGACGCATTCGCGGCGGTACACGGCGGATCCGCACCCGCGCCGTCGGCCGCCGCGCCGACCGGCGCCCGGCAAACGGTCGACCGCATTCGCGTGCTCCTCGGAGAGCTCGGTGTCGAGCCCGGCGACGATCCGCTCAACAGCGCCAAAGAATTCCTGTCGCGCGTTGAAGGTGACGATGTTGCATCTCCCGCGCACGTCGCGACACCATCGCTGCCCGATCTCGCGCCGCCGCCTCCACCGTCATCGGTTGAAAAACCGCTGCCGTTTCCGGAGCACGTCGGCGCGGTACAGGACGCAACCCCGGTCGAGGAGAAACCGCCGGTCGACGTGGTCGACGAACCCGAAACCCAAGCTCCGGCGGCGAGCGTGCCGACCGACCTCGATGACGATCGAACGCGAGAGCAAGCAGACGCGCGCGCGGAACGCTGGCATGCGGAGCTCGAGCAGGTGCGTGCCGAGTTGGTCACGATCACTGAAGCTCGCGAGGCAGCCGAGCGCGAAGCCGAGCGTGCACACGAACAACTCGACGCGGCCCGAACAGAACTGGCACGTGCGCAAGAGGCAGCGCAGGGTTCCGCAGCAGACATCGACCGGCGAGCTGCGGAGCACGACCGCGCCATCGCGCGCAGCGAAGAGCTCGACGCTGCCCTCGCGCTCGCGAACAACGAGATCGAGGCGCTGCGTGCCAGCGTCGAGATGCACGGCGCCGAACGCAACGACGCGCGTGCCGAACTCCAGCGCGTGCAGGAGCACGCGGCCGGTCTGGAAGCGAGCCTCGCGAGCGCCGAGTCCGTGCGCGCCGAGGCCGAACGCCAGCTCACCGCAGCCCGGGACCGGGTCGTCGACGAAGATCAGACCCGGGCCCAGCTGACCGAGCGCGTCGCCGAGCTCGAACAGCAGCTCGCCGAACGTGCGGGCGACGCCGAGTCCGGCGAAGAGCGGGCAACCGAGTTGGCCCGGCACGTCGCCCAGCTCGAAGCGGCGCTCACCGCCCTCGAGGCGAGCGTGGCCCAGCGCGACGAAGCCCTGTCGAGCGCCGACACGCGTATTGCCTCGTTGGAGAGCCTGGTCGCGGAGCGGATCGCCGAACACGACGCGCTCGCGGCGCAACTCGACGAAGCACGCCGGCGCGCCGACGAGCTCCAGCATCTGGGAGTTGAGCATGAAGGCCTCACCCGCGAGCTCAGCGCGGTACACGCCCGCGTGAGCGAGCTCGAGGCCGAGCTCGCGGAGATTGGCCGCGACCGCGACTACGTACGAGCCGAACTCGACGATGCCCGGCGCCAGGAAGCGTCGGTCCAGGATCAGCTCGCGCAAGCGGCGGCGGGCTTCAGCGAGATCACGAGCGCACGCGAACGAGAACGCGACGAGGCGGCACGCGCGCGCGACGACGCCCGCGCCGCGTTGGCCGACCGCACGTCCGAACGCGACGAGGCCCGGGCCGTGCTCGCGCGCCGGACGAACGAACGCGACGACGCGGTTGCCGCGCTCGACGGGGGCATGCGTGCTCGCGACGAGGCGCTCGCGAGCCTCGAGCAGGCCCGTACCGAGATCGCGCGTCTCGAAGCGCAGATCGGCGAGCATGAGTCCGAGCACAACGCCACGCTCGTTGACCTCGGTGCAGCCCGCGAACGACTTGCGCAGCTCGAAGAGGCGCTCGAGAGCTATGCGGAGGAACGCGAGCTGGCGCAGGTCACGCTCGAACAGGCGCGCTCCGACGCGGCGCGACTCGAAGCGGTACTCGCAGAGCGCACCCGGGACCGCGACGACGCGCTCGCACAACTCGAGCGCGCCCGTGCCGAGACTGGCCGCCTCGAAATGGCCGTCGCCGCCCAGATCGCGGAACAGACCGGCGTCCGCGACGACGCGCTCGCACAGCTCGAGGACGCGCAGTCCGAGATCGCCGGGTTGGAAGCGGCGCTCGCGAGCGAGATCGGTGACCACGAGGACGCACGGGCGCAGGTCGACGCGGCGCGCGCCGAGATCCTCCGCATCGAAGCCGTGCTCGTCGACGCGGTGTCGGGGCGCGACCTCGCGGCCGGCGAGCTCAGCGAGGCCCGTATCGAGATCACGCGGCTCGAAGGGGTCCTGGCTGCCTACGAGGCGGACCGGGACGAACTGCGCACCGCCGCGACCGAGGCACGGGCGACCGCCGAGGAACTGTCGGAGCAGCTCGAGAACACCCAGGGCATGCTCGACGCGCTCGGGGCGCACGCCGAGGAGCTCGAGACCGAGCTGGACCGGGCGCTCGCCGCGATCCCGTCCAAAGACGCGCGACACGAGTCCGAGGAGCTCGTGTCGAAAGCACAGGTCGAGGCCGAAGGACTGCGGCGCCAGGCGCTGCAGGAGGCAGAGGCGATCCGGCGCGATGCGCTGACCACCGCCGAAGGCATCCGCCAGCTCGCCCAAGAGGATGCGCGGGAGCTGCGGGGCCGGGCCCAAGAGACGGCGTTGGCCGACTCGCAGCGGGTCGACGTCATCGCCAATCTGTTCGAGCGGATCACCGATCTCGAACGACGGCTCACCAAGCAGCGCAAGCGCCTCGCTCGCACCGCGGACCGGATCGAGAAGTCACGAGACGCGGAGCTCGCCGGTCTCGACGCGGGCGAGATCCTCGAGAAGGCGGAGCGGCAGGCCACCAAACTGCGCGACGGCGCCGAGCAGTTCGCGGCCGAGCACCGCGCCGCGGCCGAGCAGTACGCCACCGAACAACGGGAGAGCGCCGACGAGTACGCGACCCGATCCCGCCAAGAAATCGACGACGCCGTCGCGCAGCTGCGCAGTGCCGCCGAGCAATACGCGGTCGAGCTCCGCGGGACGGCCCAGCGCGAAGCGGCGGAGATCCGAGCCGAAGCCGAGCAACACGCAACCGACCTCCGAGTCGAGGCCGAACGCCATGCGGCCGAGATCCGCGATGCCGCCCGGCGGGAACGCCAGCGGGCGCGCGACGAGCTCGCCGTGCTGCTCGCCCGGATCGCGCCGACCGCCGAGGATCCGAGCGGCGCGGACGACTGAGGCGCTGAGGATTTCGGCCGCCGCTAGGCCGGTACCGCTTCCTCGTCGCCGAGGTACGCGTGCCAGGTCGGGTCGATCGGGCCCGCGGAGACGATCAACGACCTCGTCGCGTGCGGTGCGACGGGTGGGCGACGCAGCGTCATGCCGCACTCCGCCGGCAGCCGGTCCTCCTTGCGGGCGTTGCACGCCCGGCACGACGCGACCACGTTCTCCCAGGTGTGCGGGCCACCTCGGGAACGCGGCATCACGTGGTCGAGGTTCTCGGCGGTGCCGCCGCAGTACTGGCAGCGGTGACCATCGCGCGCGAACACGGCGCGGCGCGACAACGGCGCCGTCGCACGGAACGGGACGCGGACGAAATGCACCAGGCGGATCACGGCCGGCACGGGGACCGTCCGCCGCTCGGACCGGAACTCGGCGCCGTTGCGGTGGACGATCTCGGCCTTCTCCTTGAGGACGAGCACGACGGCGCGCCGGGCCGGCACGACACACAACGGCTCAAAGCTGGCGTTGAGCAGCAGCGCCCGGGCCACGCGTGATCACCTCCGGTGCGGGCAGTGTACCGGCGGCGTCCGTCAGCGCCCGGCGGATGCGCGGCACCATTCGAGATAGGTGATGACGTCGGCTGCGTGCGGCACGCCGTCGGCGCCGTATGCGGTCTCGATGCGGTAGCGCACGTAGGTCGCGTCGGGCAGCGGCAGGAACGGCCGGCGCCGCCACCATCCGGGCGCGATCATGCGCCGGAACTGGCGGCACGCGGTCCACCACAACCTCGGGCGTCGCACAAGATCTCCGAGCATGTGGAACCAAAACGTGGCGCCGTGCGTCATGGCTCCGTCGCCGCGCCGAGCGTCCACGCCGGGGCACGGTAGCGTGGCGCCCGAAGAGCCGTCGTCCGGGGGGCGGTCGACGGTTCAACGTGCATGGGCCGCGCCCCTCGGAGGTCGATCTCGTGCAAGCGGCGCCTCGCCCTGAGCAGTCGTTCAAGGATCTCTTCGACACACTCGCGGCGCAGCTCGAACGTGTGCTGCGCGGCAAGCGACGCGCCGTGCACTTGTCGTTGGTGTGCCTGTTCTCCGAAGGTCATCTCCTGATCGAGGATGTCCCCGGCGTCGGCAAGACGTCGCTTGCGAAAGCGATCGCGCGCTCGATCGGTGGTTCGTGGCGGCGCGTGCAGTTCACTCCCGACCTGTTGCCTTCGGACGTCACCGGCGTGTCAGTGTGGGACCGCACGCGCGGCGACTTCGAGTTCCGGCCCGGCGGCGTGTTCGCGAACGTCGTGCTCGCCGACGAGATCAATCGCGCCTCGCCCAAGACACAGTCCGCGTTGCTGGAGGCGATGGAAGAGCGACAGGTCACGGTCGACGCGGAGACCTACATGTTGCCGCGGCCGTTCATGGTCATCGCGACGCAAAACCCCGTCGAGCTCGAAGGCACCTATCCCCTCCCGGAAGCACAGCTCGACCGCTTCTTGCTCCGCCTGCGCATCGGCTACCCGGACCGTGATGCCGAGATCGCAATCCTCGACTCCCACGGCGTCGACGCAGTCACCGCCGAAGAGCTCGAGCCCGTCACCGACGCCGAGACCGTCGCGGGATGGACACGTGAGCTCGCGCGCATTCACGTGTCGCCGGAGCTCCAGGGCTACATCGTCGACATGGCCGAGGCGACGCGCCACCATCGAGACCTGCTGCTGGGCGTCAGCCCACGTGGCGCAATCGCATTGCAATGCGCATCGCGTGCGCTCGCGGCGAGTGTCGGCCGTGCGTACGTCGTACCGGACGACGTCAAAGTGCTCGCGGCTTCTGTGCTCGAGCACCGGCTCATCCTCTCGCCCGAGGCCATGATGCGCGGCGTTGATCCGTCGGACGTGCTCGCGTCGATCCTCGACTCGGTTCCCGTGCCGGCGACGCGCGTTAGCTAGCGGCGCCGAACCATGTTGACCCGCCGCGGATGGTCGTTGATCGGAGCCGCAGCGGGCCTGTACGTCGGCTCCCGCCTGCTCGGCCTGGTTCAGCTGGCGGTGCTCGGCATCGGCGCCGCACTCCTCGTCGCCCTCGCGTACATCTGGGTTCGCGCGCACCCACCGGCGTTGACCGCCAAGCGCGATCTCAAGGAGCGACTTCAGGTCGGGGTCGACGGCCGGGTCGACCTCCTCGTCCGTGCCGGGGCACGCCGCAGCCCAACCCTCGCCGTCGCCGACTCCTTCGATCGCGGGCGGCGAGCGGCGCGGTTCCTGCTCGCACCGCTGGGGCCGGGCGAAGAGGCGCGGGCCGCGTATCGCTTTCCTACCGATCGCCGCGGGCGTTTCGAGGTCGGTCCGCTGCGGGCGACGCTTACCGACCCGTTCGGGCTCGTCGGCACCACCCGGCGCGTGCTCGCCGCCGAGGAGGTCATCGTGTATCCGCGGGTGCACGACATCGTGGCGCCGCCGGAGATCGGTGGCCTCGATCTCGATCGCGACCATCCTCACGTTCGCTCCCGGGTCGAGCCCGCCGGCGAGTTCATGACGTTGCGCGACTACGCCCCCGGCGACGACCTGCGTCACGTGCACTGGCGGTCAACCGCGCGTCGCGGGCATCTGATGATGCGGCAAAACGAGACCCGGCGCCGCGCACCTGTCCTGTTGATGCTCGACGTGCGACCCTCGGCGCACGATCGCGCGACGTTCGAGCGCGCGGTCGAGGCGTGCGCGTCGATCGCGACGGCGCTCCACCACCGCGGCCGTCCCTTCGATGTCGTTTGGAGCACCGGCACGCTCGTCGGCACGCCGGGCCGCCGTCATCTCGCGACCGTGATGGACGAGCTCGCAATCGTGCAACCGCATGGTCCCGAACGCATGGCGGTGGTCACGACCCGGCGCCGCACGAGCGCGCTGATCGCGGTGACCGGAAGCTTGCAGGCCAATGACGCCGGCGCGCTCGGCGTGCTCGTGCGTGACGGCGGCACGCTGGTCACTGTCGTCACGAACACCAAACGATCGGCCGTCGTGCCGCGCTCGCGACGCTTCCGCTTGTTCGTCGTGCGCGACGAGCCCGACCGTACCTTTCTTCAATCTTGGAACGAGGCGGTGCTGCGATGGCAGCGCAGCAGCAATCCGGTTTCGTCGCCGTCAGCCGCGCGGGGCTGACGCTCGCGGCCGCGCTCGGCCTCGCCCGCGTCTTCGCGGGCGGGTCGTGGGTGGGCGCGATGGTCATCGCCGCGATCGTCCCGGCATTGGTCTTCGCGCTCGCGCAATACCGGCGGTGGCATCCCCTGACCGCGCCGGCCATCTCCGTCGTCGTCGGCGCGTGGCTCGCGGTCATCGTGGACGATCCGTCGGAGACGCTGGCCGGCATCCCCAGCGCCGCCGCTCTCGCGCACTTCGGGCACGATCTCGCCCGCGCCCCGGACACGCTGCGCTCGGCCACGGTGCCGGTGCAACCTGTCGGCGCCGCGCTGCTGCTCTCGTTCGTTGCGGTCTACGTGGCCGCGATCGCGACCGAGATCATCGCGCGCCGGCTCGACGCGCCAATCGGTGCCCTCGGTCCGAGCATCGCGTTGTACGTTGCGATCGCCGCGCTCGGCTCCGGCAAATGGGCGCCGACCACCGCGTGCTACGCGCTCGTCGTTGTTGCGTATCTCGTGTCGTTGCAACACGCCGATGTGACGGCGCGCCGCACCTGGTTCCAAGCGGGGCACACTCGACGGTCGCAAGCCGCCGCCGGCGGCATCGCCGCGGGCGCGTTGGTGGTCGCCTTCGCGATCGCGGCCGGCCCCCTGTTCCCGGGCGCGCGCGGCGCGGCATGGATCAACTATCGCAAGCTCGGCGCCGGCAAGGGATCGAGCGTGCTCTCCACGCCTTCTCCACTCCTGACGATCCGCTCGAAGCTCAACCAAGATGCCGACAAGGAGATGTTCGTCGTCGAGACGAGCACTGAGCAGCCGTACTACTGGCGACTGGTGGGGCTCGACGACCTCGGATCGGACGGCAACTGGGGGTACGAACGCAATCACGGCGACCAGCGCTCGGCCGCTCGTCTGCCACCGCCACGCGGCACCGCCGACGCCCAGCGCGTCAAGCAAACGATCCACATGACGGGCGCCGACGATCCGTACTGGCTGCCGGCCGCGTACAAGCCGTACCGGATTGATCTTCCCGACAGCGCGGTGCTGCCCGCGTCGATGAGCCTGATCCTGACGAACCGGTCGATCGACGGCCTGACGTACACGGTCGAGTCCGAGGTGCAAACGCCGTCCGAGGAAGAGCTCCGCGCGGTGTCGTTCCAAGACCTCGAGGTGATGTCCGACCAGGCGAAGCTTCCCGGCAACTTCCCGGGCCGTATCCGCAAGTACGCGCAGGATCTGACTGCCGGCGCCGACACGCCCTACGACAAGGCACTGGCACTCGAACAGTTCTTCCTCGGCCCCGACTTCACCTACGACCAGACGGTCGACTACGGCAGCTCGCCCCGCGCCCTCGAGGAGTTCGTGCTCGAGAAGCGGCGGGGCTATTGCGAGCAGTTTGCGCTCGCGTTCGCCGAGATGGCACGAGCAGTGGACCTCCCGACCCGCGTTGCGGTCGGCTACTCGACGACCAGGCTCGACCCCGCCGACAACAGCTACCACGTGAAGGGCGAGGACGCGCACGCCTGGCCCGAAGTCTGGCTGGGCCGCGACATCGGCTGGTTCGCGTTCGAGCCCACCAAGGGACGGTTCAACCCGAGCACCGGTCACGGCACCCAGCAAGACAACACGACGACGAAGCCGACCTCGACGACGCCGACCACGACACGGTCGACCGCGTCGACGACTCCGAAGACTCCGGTCACGTTGGCGCCGCGCAACTCGGATCGGATCCAGGTCGACCCGCCCGCCGCCAAGAAGTCCGGAGACACCGGCACACGCGTGCTGATCGCACTCGGCGCGGTGGTCGGTGGCGCGATCCTCGTGACCATCGGCGGCTTGACGGCGCTCGTCGTGATGGCGCTGCGGCGAACGCGTCGTCGCCGCTACGCAGTCGACGCGCGCCGCCGCGTGCTCGGCGCGTGGACCGAAGCAGTCGAGCGTCTCGCGGCCGCAGGTGTCACACCGCGTCCCGCCGCGACGTCGATCGAGTTCGCACTGCGCCACGCGCCCGCGCACGGCGCGGGCGGCGCGGGCCCTCCGTTGATGGATCTCGCGCGCTTGCACACTGCCGCGATGTTTGCACCCGACCCGCCTTCGGACGCAGAAGCGGACACGGCGTGGGAAGACGTGGACGCGATCGATGACGCGCTCCGGCGGAGCGTTTCGCGCAGCGAGCGGTGGGTGACGCGGCTGCGCATCCGCCGCCGGGACCGGATCGACCGCGACCGCGATCGCGAGCGAGACCGCGCGCTGGCTCGCGCCGGCGCCGAGGGCTAACTGCCCGCGGGACGCACGAGGCCGTCGACGAACGCGGCCTTCTCGGCCTGGAACGCGCGTATCTCGGCGTCGACGTCAGCCGCGACCCGGTCAACCGCGACGAACAAGGCGAGCTGGCCGTGGCGGAGGGCATCGAGGATCTGCCCGTCGTCCCGGCACGACCACACGTTGCGTCCGTCGGTGATGAGACGCAGGCCGGCGAGGTCGCCGTCGCCGAGGTCTCGCAGCGCCAGAACTGCGGCACGCACCGCGCGCCGACGGCAGACCGGCATCGAGCAGTGAGCGCACGACGCGCAATGAGACGAGATCACGAAAGCCGTAGCGACCGCCATCGAGCGACGCGACCACCAAGCCCGACCGCGACCAATGCCGCAACTGCGAAGCTGTGCAACCTGTGAGCCGCGCCGCCTGCGCGACGTTGTACGACACCGTCAGGAATCGTCGCGGCGAAAGCGTTCGCGCCATTGGCGACCGCGTTCACCGAACACACCGCGCAACCCGCCGCTCGCGCGCCACCCGCCGGTCAACGTCTCGAGGCCCGCGCGCCCGAGCTTCCGTACGTGCCGCTCGATCACGAGCGAGCACGCCAGCATCACCGCGAAGCCTATGGCGCCGACCCACACGCTCGATGCGAACGTGAACACCAGCAGCAACAATCCGCCGAGCAAACCGAGCGCCGCCCAACGGATCACGCGAGCCGAATGGCGATACAGCGTCGTTCGCGACACCTGCTCGACAAGACCAGGGTCGGTCGCATTGAGCTGTGCCTCGATCTCGCGGAGGATCTTCTGCTCTTCGTCCGAGAGCGGCATGGCTGCCATTCTCGCGCAGCCGCACGGGGCCAACCAACGCGGCCGTCCCTTTGGGGCTCAGAAGGCCGGCACGGGCAGGCCTCCGGCCGCCGCCGATCGGTACGCGGCATCGACGAGGCGATGCGCGCTGAGGGCCTCAGCGGCCGGTGGATGCCCGGCTGGTGATCGGCCGTCGGCCAGCGCGTCGAGAAATGCCTTCGACGGCTCCGCGTACTGCGCCAGCGCCTTGGCGTAGACCTCCGGCACCGTGAGCTGCGCGGTCCATGCCGGTGGCGGTGCCTCGATGGTCGTCGTGCCGTCATCGGTCTGGACATGGAGCGGGCCGAGATAGTCGTCGTCGGTCCACAACAGCGCCTTCTCGCAGAACACTTCGAGCCGGCGACTCGACTCCCGCGACAGCACCTGATGCCAGACACTCGTCAGCTGTGCGACGGAGCCATCCGCGTACGAGAGCCTCACCGCCGCCACGTCTTCGATGCCGGGATGCCCGAACCGGCAGGCGGTGTGCGCGCTCACCGTCGCGGGATCGCCGAGCAACCACCGCAGTACGTCGATGTCGTGTATCGAGTGCTCGATCAGCGTGCCGCCACCTGCGCACGCGACATCGCGCCGCCATGTGGATCCGTACATGCCCTGAATCGGGTAGTACTGGTCGTCCCGCATCGACGTCGCGAGCACGCGTCCGAATTCTCCAGACGCGATGCGCGCCGCGAAGCCGCGGAACACCGGTGCCCAGCGCAGCACGAGCCCGACCTGATGCGGGACGCGTTCGAGCGCGCGCGTGACTCGTTCGGCGGCCGCGAAATCGGGCGCGAGCGGCTTCTCGCAGAAGATCGGGAGGCCGCGGTCGGCGGCGGCCTCCGCCTCGGCAAGGTGGGCGGCCGTCCACGTGCAGACCCACACCGCGTCGACGGTGTCGAGCAGCGCGTCGAGGGTCGCCGCCGGTTCGCCGCCGTGCCGATGCGCGACCTTGGCGGCCCGCGCCGGATCGTCGTCGTAGGTCCGGGTGAGCTCGGCGTCGACGAGCCCGGCGGCCGCGAGCTGCTGGAGCGCGACCGCGTGCACCGTCCCGATGTGGCCGCAGCCGACCAGCCCGATCCGGATCATTCGCCTGCCCGCCGGTCCGGTTCGACCAGCGTCGCCGGTCCGACGGCGCCTCGCCCGAAGCGCTCGCGGACGACGTCCACCGCGCGCTCGACCGCGGCCCGGCGCTCGGTGCGCTCGTGCTCCACGGTCACGTCGTCGTCGAGCGCAAGCATCGATTGCGCCTCCGCGACGCCAACGCCCAGATGCGCACACGACACTCCCAGCAAGCGGATGCCGCGCGGGGTCGAACTCGTTCAGCAACTCCCTGGCCGTCTCGAGGATGACCGTGCTCACATCGGTCGGTTCGCCGAGCGTTCGCGCGGCGTGCGCGTCTCGAAGTCACCAAAGCGAATCTTCAAGGTGATCGTGCGGGTCGTGAGGTGCGCGCTTCGCAATCGCGAGCACACACGGTCGGTCAGCCGTACGAGCTCCCGTTCGCATGCCGCGCGCGTCTTGAGATCGTTGCCGAACGTCTCCTCGGCGCCGATCGACTTGGCGTCGCGCTCGGGCACGACCACGCGGGGATCCTCGTTGCATGCGAGCGCATGGAGGTGCGCACCGAGCGACGACCCGAGCGCATGCTCGAGCAGGTCGCGGTCGACCGCGCTGATCTCGCCGATCGTCCGCAGGCCCATGCGTTCGAGCTTGCGAAGCGTCGCGGGACCGACTCCCCACAAACGCCAGACCGGCAGCGGCGCGAGGAACGCGCGCTCGTCGCCCGCGGGGACCGCGAGGAGGCCATCGGGCTTCGCGAGCTCGCTTGCCAGCTTGGCCAGAAATTTCGTCGACGCGACGCCGATCGACGCGGTGAGACCTGCCTCGTCGTGGATACGCCGGCGCACCAACGTCGCGACGTCCACCGGCGTGCCGAGCAGGCGACCGGCACCCGCGACGTCGAGAAAGGCCTCGTCCACGGAGAGTTGTTCGACGAGCGGTGTGACGTCACCGAGGATCGCCATCACTTCCTGGCTCTTTTCGACATATCGCGACATGCGAGGAGAGCGGAATATCGCATGCGGGCAGGCGCTTCGGGCGCGAGCCATCGGCATCGCCGAGTGCACGCCGTACGGACGCGCCTCATAGCTGGCAGTGCTGACCACACCACGGTTCCCGAGGCCACCGACAATGACCGGCTTGCCTCGCAGTCTCGGATCGTCGAGTTGCTCGACGGCGGCGAAGAACGCGTCGAGATCGACGTGAAGAATCGGCGTCTCGACACGCACGTCAGGAAGCACTTCGCGTGTTGCTGCTCCGAACGACCCGCATGTCGTCGCGGGTTGTGCCATGCACCTCGTAGTCGAACCCGATTCCCGAGCCGGGCTCCCAGCGTTCCTGCAACCACGCCGCCAGTGGTTCGCGCACCCACGGCGCGCACGTCGCAAGGCGGTCGGAGCACTCGGCATGGGGCACGAACACGGCTTCGACCACGATGCCGTCGGGATCGTCGACGGTGACGTCGCCGGTGAACGCGACCGCGAGATGCACTTCGCAGCGCATGCGCCAACCCATGTGCGGCGCGTACGCGATCACTTCGTACAGCGGGCCACTCCACTCATGGACGTGCAGACCGGTTTCCTCTTCGACCTCGCGCGTGAGCCCCGCGAGCAGGTCGGCATCGGCGTCGTCGATGACGCCGCCAGGGGTGCTCCAGTCCTCGAAGCCGCCGCGCCGTTGGTTGCGGACCAGCAAAACGCCTTGTGGCGTTTCCAGTAACCCGCCGGCGACCGTCCATTCACGCACGCTCATCGGCGGACAGTCTCGCGCCGGCCCGAGACCGTTGGCGCCCGCACTGCGTCGGTACCATCCGGGCCGTGGCGACCCCGACGCCGGAGCATCCCAATTTGCCACGGCGGGGCGCGCTCGGGCTCATGTTCCTCGGCATCGCGCTCTCGGGGATGCTCGGGGGTCTCATCGGCTACGGACTCGTCGAGACCTCATCCGCGGACACGCCGACCCGCGCCGAGCGACTCCTCCGGGAGGTGCCGAACTTCCATGCCACCGTCTCGTCGTGCGCCGGCCCGGCGCTCGTCGCCGCACTCGTCGGCACCGTGACCGCGGCAATCGGCGCGGCGATCGTGGCCGTCCTCATGATGCCACGCGCAATCGGAATGGCGCGGCCACGCGCCGCAACGCCCGAAGCGATGAGCGGGCGAGGCGTCAGCCCAACAGGATGCGGCGGAACGCTTCCGCGTACGTGACGCCCGCCGTGCGGCCGGCGGCGACTGCGCTCTCGCGGAGGAAGTCGCGGAACCAGTCCCCCGTTTCCACCAACTGGCTCGCGTGGCAGAACAACGCTTCGATCTTGCGCTCGAGCGTGTCGCTGATGTCGACCCACACGTTGGGCTCGAGCGTGCCCGAGAGGTACACCGCGCGCACCTGGTGCACGTCGAGTCCCTGGGCGCGTAGCTCGGGGAAGTAGTGAGGGTTCCCGGCCGCGGGTGAGACCGCGTCGAGCGTGGCCCAGCCGGTGATGCGGTGATCGCGATGGTTTATATATCCGTCGCCGAAGAACACCGACGTGGGGTCCGGGCAGAGCACGACCTCCGGCCGCAACGAACGCACGAGCTGCACCAGCTCGCACCTCAGCGTGCGGTCGTCCTCGATCTCGCCGTCGGGATGGTCGAGGTGATGATGCCCGCGAGGCCGAGCACGAGCACGGCGGCGTCGGTCTCGCGCACGCGCAGCTGCGCGAGCGCGGCGGGGTCCGTGTCGGGATCGTTGGTGCCCTTGTCGCCGCGCGTCGTGACGGCGACGTGCACCTCCGAGCCGGCGCCGCGCCCGCCCGCGAGCGTGCCGCCGGCAGAGATCTCGGCGTCGTCGGGATGGGCGTAGATCGCCAGCACCTTGGCCGGCAGGTCGCTGTCGGCCACGTCACGCGGTCCGCAACTCGTCGAACACCGAAACGGTGCGGGCGATCGCTTCGTCGTCGACGTCTTTGTGCGTGACCAGGCGGACGGTGCGCGGGTCGATGGTGCCGCACCGAACACCCCGTTCGGCGAGTCGCTCGACGAAATGATCCGGCAGACGCGCAGCCGCGGCACAGACGATGTTCGTGAGCACCGCTTTGGGCTCGACACTGCCCGGCCAGCGATCAGCGAGCGCGCCGGCGAGCGTGCGGGCTCGCATGTGATCGTGTGCGAGGCGGTCCACCATGGTCTCGAGGGCAACGATCCCGGCGGCCGCGATGATCCCCGCCTGGCGCATGCCGCCGCCGAGACGAGCCCGGTGCGCACGCGCGTCGGCGAGGACACCTGCCGGGCCGCACAACAGCGACCCTACCGGCGCGCTCAACCCTTTCGAAAGACAGAACATCACGGTGTCGGCACCGGCGACGAGCTCGCGGGGAGGTACCGAGCGCGATCGCCGCGTTCCAGATGCGCGCGCCGTCGACGTGCACGCGCACGCCGCCCGCGTGGGCGAGCTTGGAGAGCGTGCCCATCTCGGCGGCGTCGACCGGCGCGCCCGACTCGGCCATGTACGTGTTCTCGAGCACGAGCAGCGACGGTGACGGCATGTGATGCGCACGACCTTCGATCGCGGCAGTGATCCCGTCCGGCACATTCCACAGCGGATGCATCTGCACTCCGCTGTTCAGCGGCCCCGCCGCGCCCTCGTACCTGTAGACGTGGGCGCGGTCCTGGCACAGCACCTCGGTGCCACGCGTCGCGAGCACGCGCATTGCAAGCTGGTTCGCCATCGTGCCCGACGGCACGTACAGCGCAGCATCCTTGCCCATGAGTGCCGCCGCGAGTGACTCCAATCGGTTGACCGTCGGGTCCTCGCCGTAGACGTCGTCACCGACGTCGGCGTCGGCCATCGCGCGCCGCATCTCCCGCGTCGGCGTGGTCACCGTGTCGCTGCGAAGATCGATGGTCACAGCTGTTCCCAGTTCGGTTGCACGGGGCGGATCAACCCCTCTTGGATCACCATCGTCGTCGAGCGCGCCGTCCTGGCGGTAGATGAATCCTTCCGCAAGCCCGCACGCCCGTACGCGGACGGGCTCTTCTGGTGATACAGCAGCCACTCGTCCACGCGGAACGGACGATGGAACCACATCGCATGGTCAAGGCTCGCCATCATGAACCGATCGTCGTCCCATGAGCGAGCGTGTGCCATCACCGCTGTGTCGAGCAGCGTGAAATCGGACGCGTAGACGACGACGCATGCGTGGAGCAGCGGATCGTCCGGTAACGAGCCGTCGGCGCGGATCCACACGAGCTGCTCGGGCTCGCGCACGCCGGGCGCGGGATCGAGCCAGCGTGGGAGTTGCGCCGAGCGGGTGTCGATCGGGCGGTCGCGACGGATCCAGTCGAGGAACGCGGGAGGAAAACGATCCGAATACGGCTCGAGGCGTTCCCGAATCGTCGGCAGCGACTCGGGGTCGGGCGCTTCAGGCATCGGGTACTGGTGCTCGGGCCCGGTCTCTTCGACATGGAACGACGACGAAAGATTGAAGATCGCCTTGCCGTGCTGGATCGCGACCACGCGCCGAGTCGTGAAGCTGCGGCCGTCACGAATGCGGTCCACCTCGTACACGATCGGGACGAGGGGATCGCCCGGGCGAAGGAAATACGCGTGCAACGAATGCACGGGCCGGTCGGAATCAACCGTGCGGCCCGCCGCGACCAACGCCTGCCCCGCGACCTGGCCGCCGAACACACGCTGGCGATCCTCCTGGGGACTGATCCCGCGGAAGAGGTTCACCTCGAGCTGCTCGAGCTCGAGAATGTCGATCAGATCATCGAGCGCACGCCCCATGCGCGCCGCAGGCTACCGGGGCGTGTGTGGAGCTCGTTTTCCGAGCTTCAAACACGCCCCAGATCAGGCGAAGAAGACGGAGGCGGTTTCGAAGAGGCGGCCGTCGACGGTCTTCAGCTGGGCGACGCCGGCCTCGATCGGCACCCGGACGACGTCGGTGCCGCGCAGCACGACCATCACGCCGAACTCTCCTTCGTGCGCGGCGTCGATCGCCTCGACCCCGAAGCGGGTGGCGATCACCCGGTCGTAGGCGGTCGGCGTACCGCCGCGGAGCACGTGCCCGAGGGACGTCATCCGTGCCTCATATCCCGTGCGGCGCTCGATCTCCTCGGCAAGCCGCGCCCCGATGCCACCGAGGCGGACGTGGCCGAATTCATCGGTGTCACCCGTCTGCAGTTCCATCGTGCCTTCCTTCGGCAACGCGCCCTCGGCCGCGACAACGATCGAGAAGCTCGCGCCGCGCTGATGGCGGTGCGTCAGCGCGTCGCACACCTCTTCGATGTCGAACGGCTCCTCGGGGATGAGGATGAGATCGGCACCGCCGGCGAGCCCCGAGTACGTCGCGATCCACCCTGCGTGGCGGCCCATAACCTCCACCACCATCACACGGTCATGGCTTTCCGCGGTGGTGTGCAAACGGTCGATCGCGTCGGTCGCGATCTGCACCGCGGTGTGGAAACCGAACGTGAAGTCGGTCGCCGACAAATCGTTGTCGATTGTCTTGGGGACGCCCACCACGCGCACCCCGTCGTTCGACAGCTTGTGGGCGACACCGAGCGTGTCCTCGCCGCCGATCACGACCAGCGCGTCGATGCGGTCGCGTTTCAAGCTCGAGAGCACCCGGCGCGGCCCGTCGTCGGTCTTGTACGGGTTGGTGCGCGACGTGCCCAGGATCGTGCCGCCCCGCGGCAACAACCCCGGACCGCGCCCTCCGACAGGTCGACGGACTGGCCCTCGAGCACACCGCGCCAGCCGTGGCGGTAGCCGACGATCGTGTGCCCGTACTGGCCTTCACCCTTCCGCACGACTGCACGGATCACCGCGTTCAGACCCGGGCAGTCACCGCCGCCCGTCAGCATCCCGATTCGCATCGCACCTCCCCGATGGAGCCCGCTGCTCTATCCTGCCCGCGTCCGGCCGCCGGATCGCTCATGGACCACCAATCCGCACCGCAAACACAAACACCGACCGTGGCGCCCGTCGAGCAACGGCTGCAGGCCAAGCTGCCGAGCGCGGAGCCGATCCTGATGTGGGCCCGGGCGTGGGTGTCGCGTGACGGTCGTATGCCCCGTCTGCTCGCAGCTCGGACGCTCGACTTCACCGTGCTCACCAGCGACAACCTCTTTTTGATCTCGACCGGCTTCCTCACTCGGCGTCCACGCCGGCGGGTGTACGCGATGCCTCTTGATCGGCTTTTGGTCGAGGATTGCCAAGCAAAACGGGGAGCGCGGCTCCGGGTGACATCGCTGGAGCACCGTCCACTCCTGCTCGAATTCCGGGAGACGGGCCGCAACTGGGCGTTCGGCGACGAGCTCCTCGCACGGACCCAAGAACCGCCCGAACCCGATCCTGGCTTTCCCTGATGCCTGCCGTCGTGGCGATCGACGCCGGGACCACCGGCGTGCGGGCGTTCGCGGTGGGCGCCGACGGCCGTCCGCTCGCCCGTTCGTATCGCGAGTTCCCCCAGCACTTTCCGTCGCCGGGCCGCGTGGAGCACGACGCCGAGGACATCTGGCGGGTCACGCTCGAGACGCTCGGTGAGGTCCGCGCCCGCCTCCAGGATGCGGGCGAGCAGCTCGCGGCGATCGGGATCACCAACCAGCGGGAGACCGTCGTGGTGTGGGACCGCTCGACCGGGCGGCCGCTCGCGCCGGCGATCGTCTGGCAGGACCGCCGCACTGCCGAACGATGCGACGCGCTGCGGGCCGCGGGCCACGAACCGATGGTGCGTCGGCTCACCGGCCTCGTGCTCGACCCGTACTTCTCGGCCACCAAGCTCGAATGGTTGCTGCACGATGGTGGCGTCGCGGCGTCGGACCCGAACCTCGCGTTCGGCACCGTCGACAGCTGGTTGCTCTGGAAGCTCACTGGTGGACCGGGTGGTGGCGTGCACACGACCGACCCGTCGAACGCGAGCCGCACGATGCTCTACGACATCGGCACGGGCGGATGGTCCGACGAGCTGTGCGCGCTGTTCGACGTGCCACAGAGATGCTTGCCGGACGTCATGCCATCATCGGGCCGGTTCGGCGTGACCGTGCCGGAGGACGCGGCCGGATTGCGTGTTCCGGTGAGCGGCATCGCCGGCGACCAGCAAGCCGCGTTGTTCGGCCAGGCGTGTGTGGAGCCGGGAATGACGAAGAACACGTACGGCACCGGTTCGTTCGTGCTCACCAACGTCGGCTCCAAGCTTCCCGAACCGGTCGACGGCTTGCTGACGACGGTCGCATGGTCGCTCGCCCCCGGCGACGTGACGTACGCGATGGAAGGCGCGATCTTCATCACCGGCGCCGCGATCCAATGGATGCGTGACGGGCTGGGCGTCATCGCCGAGGCCTCCGAGACCGGGCCGCTCGCCGCGTCGGTACCCGACACGGGCGGCGTGTACGTAGTGCCCGCGTTCACGGGGCTCGGATCGCCCTGGTGGGATCCGTACGCACGCGGCACGATCGTCGGTATTACGCGTGGCACCAACCGCGCGCACCTTGCTCGGGCGATCGTCGAGGCAATGGCGTTCCAGACCGTCGACGTCGTCGATGCCGTCACGGGCGCGACGGGCACGTCGCTGACCGAGATGCGGGTCGACGGCGGCGCGTCAGTGATGGACGTGCTGTGTCAGTTCCAGGCCGACGTGCTCGGCGTGACGGTGCGGCGCGCCGCGATCCAAGAGACCACCGCGCTCGGTGCCGCGTATCTCGCCGGCTTAGCTGTTGGCGTGTGGGCGTCGCCCGGGGAGGTCAACGCGCAGTGGAGCGCCGACGCGTCGTTCGCGCCGGCGATGGCCGACGACGATCGCACCCGCCGGGTCGCCGAATGGCGGCGCGCGGTGGAACGGTCGCGCGACTGGGCGCGCGAATAGCGAAGGAGGAATGACATGCCGGTGTCCGGGTTCCAAGTCACGTTCGACTGTGTCAACCCCGCGACGCTCGCGGCGTTCTGGGCGGAAGTGTTCTCGTACCCGCCGCCGGCCATTCTCGACGACGACCACGCGATTATCGGTGATCCGAATGGTGTGCAGCCCTCACTATTCTTCCAGCGCGTTCCCGAATCGAAGATCGTGAAGAACCGCGTCCACCTCGACATTCATGGCGGCGACGGACCCGACCGCCAGCCGCAGATCGACACCGAAGCGGAGCGGCTCGTCGGCCTCGGGGGACGCCGGCTGCACTCGGTCACCGTCGAACATGAGTACTTCGTCGTGATGCAGGACCCCGAGGGCAACGAGTTCTGCCTCGATGAAGCGCGCGTGACGGTTCAGGTACGTCGTCAAGACGCGGCGGCGGTCGGTGCACGCACGTCGGTGAACGAGGCGATGTGCGCGACCTCGGTCGGGATGTCCTCGGCCTGCTTGGTCGCGTACGTCTCGACATACTCGTAACCGGAGAGCTGGCCGATCTCGTACATCACTTCGTCGGTGAGCTGCCGCAGCGCGAGTCGCTCATTCTCCATGCTGGCATAGCGATCGGGCTCGATCGGCTCGCCGAATCGGATCGTGACGTGCTGAAACAGCTTCGGCAGCTTCGAATCGATCGGCTGCACCTGGTCACTGCCGATCATGCCGATCGGCACGATCCGCACGTTGCAGCCCAAGGCGAGGCGGGCGATGCCGGTGTGCCCGCGGTGCAGTTTGCCGTCACGCGTGCGAGTGCCCTCGGGATAGATGCCGAACACCTTGCCGTTGCGCAGCACTTCGGTCGCCGACGCGAGCGCCCGCTCGCTCGCACTGCCACCCTCGCGCCGGATCGGGATTTGCCCGCAGCTGCGGAAGAACCATGCGGTCTTGGGATCGTCGAAGTACTCGGCCTTGGCCACGAACGTCACCCGCCGCCGGACCACGAGCGGGATGAAGATCGAGTCCAGGAACGAGCGGTGATTCGAGGCCAGGATCACCGGCCCGCGCTTGGGGAGGTGCTCGCGACCCTCGACTCTGACGCGCACCGTGAGGCGGATGATTGGTGTGAGAACGACTTTGAGAACCCAGTACAGAGACCATGAGCGTAGGCGGTGCAGTCGCGAGCGTCAGGCGGCGACGCGCCGTTGCGCCGCGTGGACTGCCGCGAGCCGGGCCTCGAGCACGGCGATACCCGCCAGCGTGCGCGCGGTTTCGTCCTGCTCGCGGCGGGCGTTCTCGAGGGCTCGGCCGGTGCCGAGCTCGTGCATCAGGCGCAGAAACCATCGAGCCATCGTGACCTCCTTCGTCTCGAGCAGTGTCCGCGGATCATGTGGCGCGCGGATTGTCAGCGGGTCACGACGCGACGAACAGCTGTTGACAGAAGGCTGACGGGCGGGATGCGGCCGGCCGTGGGTTATTGACCGAGCGGTCAAGGGCACGGCTACGCTCCGGTGATCGTGCGGACGTAGCGGAGCCAGGGATGGCGCAGCGAGGGAGCCATGTAATGCGGCGCAAGCTCACGCCCCGGGGCAAGGAACGGCGTGAGCAGCTCATGACCTGCGCGGCCCGCCTCTTTGCCGAGCGGGGCTATCACCCGACGTCAGTCGCCGACATCGTCGCCGCCCTCGGCGTCGGCAAAGGCGTCTTCTACTGGTACTTCACCTCGAAGGACGAGCTGCTCACCGAGCTCCTGAAGGCGTCGAACCACGACCTCCGCAAGCGCCAGCAGCAGGCGATCGAGGGCGTGGACGATCCCGTCCGGCGCATCGAGCTCGGCATCCGGGCCACGCTCGCCTGGTTCGCCGAGCACCGCGAGTACTTCGCGATCATCCAGTTCGCCGCCACCGACGAGACGTTCGCACCGGTGCTGGCCCGCAACCGCGAGATTTCGATCGCCGACACGATCCGGCACCTGAAGGACGGCATCGTCGACGGCCGGATCGCCGACCGCGATCCCGAGCTGCTCGCCCACGCCATCCACGGCGTGGTCGCCGAGCTGACCCGCCATGCGCTGATCGACGGCAACGTCCCCATCGATCAGGTCGCCGAGCTCTGCGTGGCGTTCAGCCTCGAGGGCCTCCAAGGCTGACCGTTTGGACAGTTGGGATCGGTAGGCCGAGCCAAAGTGTCCAAACGGGTGGGCGCGGGTACGGCTCCCCAATGGATCAGAACGCGCTTGTCGCACTCCTCAACGAAGATCTCGCGCTCGAGTACAAGTCGATCGTGCAGTACGTGCAGCACATCGCATCCGTGAAGGGCGCGCAGTACCAGTCGACGCTCGACGAGCTCGGCGTGCATCTGAAGCAAGAGCTCGAGCACGCGATCACGCTCGCTCGCCAGATCGACTTCCTCGGCGGTGTGCCCGAGACCTCGGTGCCGGCGGTCGAGAACGCGACCGACGCGCGCACGGCGCTGAACGCCGATCTCGCCCTCGAGGAGGCCCAGCTCGAGCGGTACCGCGAGCGGGTGGAGCAGGCGACCGAGCTCGGATTGCCCGACGTGGCGGAGACGCTCGCGCCGTTGTTGCAACAGACCCAGGAGCACGCGCGCGATCTGAAGGCGGCGCTCGGCTAGGGCGAAGGGCTAACCGAGCTTGGTCAGGCCTTTGCGCATCTGACGGATCGCCTGCTGGATGCGTTGCTCGTTTTCGACCAACGCGAAGCGGATGAAGCCTTCGCCGCCCGGGCCGAACCCCGATCCCGGCGAGACCGCGACCTTCGCTTCCTGCACGCACATCGTCGCGAACTCGATGCTGCTCATCTCCGCGTACGGCTCGGGGATCGCGGCCCACACGAACATCGTTCCCCGGGGCCGTTCGATCTGCCATCCGATGCGCGCGAGGCCGTCGATCAGCGCGTCGCGTCGCCCGCGATAGATCGCGTTGACTTCCTTTGGGTGGTCGGGCGCTTCGTTCATCGCGACCGTGGCCGCGATCTGGATCGGTTGGAACGAGCCGTAGTCGAGATACGACTTCAGCTTGGCGAGCGCCGCCACGATCTCGCTGTTGCCGACGACGAAGCCCATGCGCCAACCCGCCATCGAGAACGACTTCGTGAGCGTGTACAACTCGACCGCGACGTCCTTGGCACCGGGTACTTGGAGGATCGACGGCGGTTGGTAGCCGTCGAAGCCGAGATCGGCGTACGCGAAGTCGTGCACGACGACGATCTCGCGCTCCCGCGCGAACTCGACGAGCTGCTCCATGAACGCAAAGTCGACACATGCGGTCGTGGGGTTGTGCGGGAACGACGTCACGATGACCCACGGGCGCGGCCACGCTTGTTCGTACGCGCCGCGCATGTTCTCGAAGAAGTTCTGTCCGGGCCCCATGCGCACGTAGTGCACACCGGCACCGGCGAGGATCGGGCCCCAGATGTGGATGGGGTACGAGGGCGACGGAACGAGTGCGGTGTCGCCGGGCCCGACGAGCGCGAGCATCAGGTGCGAGAAGCCTTCCTTGGCACCGATCGTCGAGCAGATCTCTGTCTCGAAGTCGAGCGTGATCCCGAACTTGCGCTCATACAGATCGGCGACCGCAAGGCGAAGCTTGGGGATGCCCTTACTCGTGGAGTACCGATGGTTGCGCGGATTGCGGACCGCCTCGGCCAGTTTTTCTACGGCAACGCTGGGCGACGGCAGGTCGGGGTTGCCGAACGCGAGGTCGATGACGTCCACGCCGGCCCGCCGGAGCTGCACCTTCAGAGCGTCGATCTGCGCAAAGGCATACGGCGGAAGGGCGTTGATCCGGCGAAACTCCATGACGAACAACGGTACCAGCCACTCCGACACCTCCCAGTAGGTTTCCGGGGATGCCGACACCCGTCGCCGTGCTCCTCGACGTCGGAGGCGTGTTCCTCGTCCCCGAGCACGACCGCATCTTGGGCGCGTTCGCGCGCGCGGGCTTCACGCCGACCGTTGAGATCCTCGACCGCGCGCACTACACGGGCGCACGCGACTTCCCGATGACCGAGGACCTCGACTGGCCGTCGGCGTGGCGTGAATACCTCGACGGCTACATCACGGCGTGTGGTGTCCCCGACGACGAAGAGCTTCGAGAAGAGGTGCACCGTCATCTGGACAGTGAGTTCGCGGACGCCGCGCTGTGGCTGCGCGAGTTCCCCGGCGCGCGCGATGGCGTGCGCGCCCTGCACGACGCCGGCGTGCGGCTCGGGATCATCTCGAATGCCGACGGATTGATCGGCCAGCGACTCGCGGATCTCGAGATCCTGCAAGTCGGGCCCGGCGTCGGTGTCCAAGTGGAATGCGTGATCGACTCCGGCGCGGTCGGCGTGATGAAGCCCGACCCCCGGATCTTCCACCTCGCGCTCGACGCGATGAACATCGCGCCCGAGGACGCGTGGTACGTCGGCGACATGCCGGGCATCGACGTCGTCGGCGCGCGCAAGGCGGGCATGCGGCCGGTGCTGATGGATCCGTTCGACTTGCACCTCGCCGCCGACTACGACCGCGTCGGTTCGTTGGACGAGCTCGCGGCTCGCATCCGAGACGCAGGCTGATCCGCGCGACGTAGCCTGGCCGAATGACCGGCATGCACCTGGGCGGAAAGGTTGCACTGATCACAGGTGGCGCGCGGGGTATCGGCCTCGACGCCGCGCGCCGGCTCCACGCGCAGGGCGCGCGCGTCGTGATGATCGACGTCGACGAGATCCTCGTGAAGTCGGAAGCAGAACGGCTGGGCAAGGAAGCGCTCGGCCTCGGCGCCGACGTCACCGATCGGGCGCAACTCGACGCCGCCGTGGCCCAGACGCTTCGCACGTTCGGCCGGATAGACGTCGTGATCGCCAACGCTGGGATCGCGCCACCGGTCGAGAGCGTCCGCACCGGTCGGGAGGAGGCCTTCGACCGAGTGCTCGCGATCAACGTGCATGGCGTTGTGCACACGGTGCGCGCAACGCTCCCCCACCTCGTCGATTCGGGCGGGTACGTCTTGCTGATCTCCTCGTTGTACGCCGTGCTCAACGGCGCGCTGTCGACGCCGTACGCAATGAGCAAAGCCGCGGTGGAAGCATTCGGGCGCGCGTTGCGCGTGGAGCTCGCGGGAACCGGCATCGACGTCGGCATCGCGTACTTGGGCTTCATCGACACCAAGCTCGTGCGCGACGCGTTCGTGAAGCCCGGCATCGACGAGCTGCGAAGCGCGTTCCCGAAGTTCGTCGCCAACCCGGTACCCGTGGAGCGCGCCGGCGTCGCGATCGTCAAAGGAATCCGTCGACGTGCACCCCGAGTGTTCGCGCCCCGATGGGTGCGCGCGACCCTTCCGCTCCGGGGTCTGTTGCAGTATCTCGACCGCGCGATGGCGCGCGACGCAAAGGTGCGCGGCGCGGTCGAGGCTGCCGAGCGCGCTACGCGCGACTGAAGTCGACGAGCAGCTCCGCGATCAGATCCGGACGCGCGAGGAACGGCGAATGACTGGTGGGCACGTTGACGGTGTTGCCGATGCGTGACGCGCACGATCGCTGCAGCGCCGGTGGCAGACCTCGATCCTCGGTGCACAGCACATAGGTTGTGGTGCGATCCCTCCACGCCACTGTTCGCGGTGTTCCGCCGAGCGCGGCAACCGATTGCGGACGCAGTTGTGCGACGGCGGCCTCCGCGACGTCGTCCGGACAGTCGTGATAGAAGGCTGCGATCGCACCGTTCGGGTCGAGCGTCAAGACATCGCCCTCGAAGCGGATCGCTTGCTCGAGCACGGTGCCGCCCTCACCGCCGGTCAGACCGTTCTGCATGACCGACTCCCCTTCATCGAGCGCGAACGCAGCGATATAGACGAGATGACGCACCGCGTCGTGCACGCCCGCGTCGGTGATGACCGCGCCACCGTAGGAGTGACCGACGAGCACCACCGGCCCGTCGATCTTGTCGAGCGCTTCCCGCACATTGTCGGCGTCGTCGTGCAGGCCCGCAGGCGCCCGATCCACGGACGGATTTTCGAGCGCCATGTTCGGCACGCCCGCGGCATCGAGGCGTCGCGTCACCAGATCCCAGCACCATGCGCCGTGCCAGGCACCGTGCACCAGAACGACAGTCGCCGGGCTTGCTGCCATGCGGAAATCATGCCCGCAGGCGGCTCCGCACGACCAGATAGCCACCGATCGCGACGATGCACCAGGCGACGAGCGCAGAAAGCTCCGCGACCACGGGCGCCATGCGCGGCAGCAAGAACCACGAGGTCGCTCCATATGCCGCGAGTCCCAGGCCGCCGAAGGTTGCGCCGGCGGCATCGACCTTCGCCTTGTCCTCGCCGTCCTGTTCGGCGATCAACGTGAGGCTCGCGGGAAGGATCGCCGGGAACGCAAGAAAGAGTCCCGCGACCCGGTCTCCGGCCGTCAGCCCGATTGCGCCGACGATCACCGAGATCAAGAACCCGAACGCGAACCGCACACCCAAGGCCTTGAGGTCGATTTCGCGCAGGCGCTCCGGCTCGAAGGTGATGCTCTTCTCCCGGCTGTCGAGCCTGAACAACGTCTCGTTGTGTCGGACTGTCGTGCGGAGACCCATCAGCTGAGGCTCATCAGCTGAGGACCGTCACGACGGCATACGCGAGAGCGGCGACGACAACCCACGACACGAATGCCAGCGCGGAACCGCGCAGCGCGCCGAAGCGATCAACGGTGACGACCGCCGTCAGGCAATACGCAATCATTGCGAAGGCGGCGAAGAGCATCGACAGCGACTGGATCCGCGCTGCGTGCTCGCCCTTGTCCGCGATCGTGACGAGCAGGGACGCGAGCGCGATCGACGGTGCGGCACCGAACACGCCCGCGAAGCTCTTCGGCCCGATCATTTCCGAGAGCACGGCGAAGGCCACAACGAACGTGCCGCCGACCGCGCCTCGGATCAGCAGCAGCAACACGTCGTCCACGATCGCCGTTTACCCTCGCGTCGCCGGCACGCAACGCATTGTTCATCGGAGGTGACCGACGGAGCGGCGCGCGCCCGCTACGCGTGGTGGACAGCTGCGTCGAGCAGCACTGCCACCAGGCACGCGCTCGTGCCGAATCCCAGCGCAAGCAGCGCCTTGCGCATCATCCCGTACTTCTTGTGGACGAGGTGGCTCACGCCGAGCAGCTGCTCGACCAGGCGGTGATCGGCGTCTTCCTCGACGGAACGGAGCGCGGAAGCGAGCTCGTCGACCGACTCGTACGCGATCACGTGCCCGAAGTACAGCAGACGCTTGGCGGGCGTGCCGCGAATGTCGCGCGGATACAGCGTCATCCCGAGCAGGAAGCCGCTCGCCAGGAGGCTGGCGCATCCACCCCAGAAGAGCAACTGGGCCCCGATCGAGAGGTCCGTCGGCGACCAGCCCCGGCCGGCGAGCAGGCCGATGCTCAACGCGGCGACGACGCCGTAGAACCGGAACAGCGTGTTGGCCTTGTCGTCGGCGCGAGCGAGCTCGAAGCGAGCGACCTCGAGCAACGACTGCGCCCAGCGCGCCGCTCCCGGTCCGAGCGTGCGATGACCGTCCGTGCTGTCACGCCCGACGTTGTCCTCGATGCCGAGGTCGAGATCGAGGTGTCCGGGCGAGAGCTGCGCCGCCGAACGCGGAGAACCGGGACGGGGCGTGCTCGACGACATCGCGGCGAAGTGTCGCACGCGCGATTGCTCTCATGTCCGAGTTCACCGAGCGGCAACGCGTCCTTCACTGCGATGCCACCGAGAGGCCCCGTCAGCGAACGCTGACCTGCTCGCAGTTGGTCGTCGAGTCGCGCGCGTCGACGTGTGCCAGATCGACGTCGGGGCCGCAGTCGATGGTGTCGATGTCGACGTTGCCGGTGATCCGATCCGAGCCGGCCCCGCCGTTCAAGATGCGCGGGTAGCCGCGGTACGAAGTCCACGGCATCGTGATCTTGTCCCGGCCATCACCGCCGTCGAGGAACGTGTCCTTCTGGCAACCACCGAGCGAGTCGTTGCCGCCCTCGCCGAACACCGTGCACGTCATCGCACCGAGCGTGTCGATCTTGTCGTTGCCCAGTCCGCCATGGACCGTGAGATCGGCGTACAAGAGGTAGTCCATCTCGAGCCGGTCGCCGCGGTCGCCCATCTTCACGTCGACGTGCGCGACCAGTTCCGCGGGGCAAAGGATTTCGATCTTGCCGTCGTGGCCCGCGTCCTTGCACGGTGCGACGATCGTGTAGGCGTGGTCCTTGCGGCCCGTCTCCAGCGAGACGTAGTTCTCGACGTGTCCATCCGGGAACTCGGCGCTCTCGCTGGCGAGCTCGATCTTCGCGGGCCGGTCAGTCGTGGTCTGCACGTGCATGGTGTCGCCCACGACCTCGACGCGACCCGTTGGCGTCGCGGATGTCGCGGTAGCCGCCGTCGCCGGCGCGATCGTCGCAAACACGAGCACGGCCGCGGCAGTTGTTGCCAGCTTCATCGAGCGCATCTGTCTTCTCCCCCACTCGACATGATGTGCGACGCGCACATTAGCCCGAAGTGTGCTTCCCGTCACTTTTCCACTTTTCACCCGAGCGACGATGCAGCGTCCAGCCACAGCGCGCTCCGCAAGATCATCGCCGAAGATGCAACGATCGCCGCCAAGCTGCTCCTCAACCTTCGCTGAGGCTCAGGATCCGCGTGTCGTCGGTGGCCGCGTCGACATCGAACGAACGGGGACGTTCGAGCAGGAACGCCATCTCCCCGAACGCGTCACCCGCGCTCAACACCGCGACAATGCGGTCGTCGTCGCGGACTTCGAGGGTGCCGTCGAGCACCACGAAGATGTTGCGGGCCGTCACAGCATCTTCGACAGGGCGTTTCAGGAGGCGGTCACCGGCTGCGCACTCGATGATCGTGCTGCGGGCAGTGCAATGTTGCGCTTCGTCGTCGGTGAAGCCGTCGAACGCCGAGATCTGTTGTTCATGGAGCTCGTCGAGCGTCCGGTGAATCTCCATCCAATACTCGTCGGGCGTTGACAGCGCCTGACTGCGCACCGAACCGCTGCGCGCCAGCACTCGTTCGATACACGCCGGCAGCTCTCCCGGCCGGGTCGCAAATCCGACGCCCCGCAGCGCGTCGACATCGGGCACGAGCGCGATCAGCGGGATCAGATAGCCGGCCGAAGGGCTATTGATATTGTGATCGGCATACGGGCGTTGGCCCATCCCCACGAACAGCGACAACGGATGCGGCTCACAACAGCCGAACACGACTCGCAAGTCGTAGGCGTCGATGTGCGGCCGACCGTGCTGCACCAGATCGTCGAACACGCCCGTGCCCCGGTAGGCGGGCAGCACACTGTTGCGTTCGCCGACTCCCATCAACGCGGGCGGGATCTCCTCGAGGAACGGCCGCAGCTGGTACTGGTCGATCTGCCGTTCCGAGAAGCGGTCACCACCCCAGGTCATGCGCGTCGCCACCACGAACTCGTCGCCGTCGCGCGCGTAGAAGATCCAACTGTGTTTGTCCCCGGGCTCCGCGAGCCTCCCACTCGCGGTATCGGCGACGTCCTGGTAGCGGCCGAGCTCCTCGACGTACACGGCGTAGCGCAGCCGCTGCACCGCCTCGATCTCCGCGGCGGTGGTCGCGCGTCCAAATGCGAAGCCCATGCTGCTCACCTGCCCGGCTCGACGAGAGAGTCGCGCGAAGAGCCCGAGCTGAGACCTGATTGGGGCGGGGACTCAGGGGAAGCGGGATGTACGGTGCGGCCGTCGGTGGGAGCCGAGGCCGACGCGGGAGGAACGGCAATGCCATTCGCAGACGTCAATGGGCAACACATCTACTTCGAGGATTCCGGGGGCGACGGAGCGGCAGTGATCTTCAGCCACGGGTTCTTGATGGATCACGAGATGTTCGAGCCGCAGGTTCGTGCACTCTCGGGTGAGTTCCGGTGCATCACCTGGGACGAGCGCGGCTTCGGCCAAACCGAAGCCAACGGCCCGTTCACATACTGGGACTCGGCCGACGACACGCTTGCGCTGCTGTCGCATCTCGGCATCGAGAAGGCGTTCTTTGTCGGCATGTCGCAGGGTGGCTTCATCTCCATGCGCGCGGCCCTGCGTGCGCCTGATCGCGTCCTTGGGCTGGGTCTCATCGACACCCAGGCCGGCCTCGAGCCCGAAGAAGCGCGCCCCGTGTACGACGCGATGATGGACGACTGGGCGACGAACGGGCCGTCGGATGAGCTGACCGGCGGGGTCGCGAGCATCCTCATGAGCCCGGGCTATGACCACTCGCAATGGATTGCCAAATGGCAGGCTCGACCGAAAGATTTTCTTCAGGAGCCGTGGCGAACGCTGTGGGAGCGCGACGACATCTCTGATCGCCTGGGCGACATCACCGCTCCGGCCATCGTGTTCCACGGCGAGGTCGATGTCGCCATCCCGATGGAGAAGGCCGAGCAACTCCTCAAGGAGATGAGCAACTGCGGGGAGCTGGTGCGCATCCCGAACGCCGGACACGCGTCCAACCTCAGCCATCCGTCCGAGGTCAACGGTCCGCTCCTCATGTTCCTGCGCCGACACCGCGTCTGAACCTTGCGCCATGGGCGAGCGCAGCGTGCCGGCGTCCGAGCGTCTCGTAACCTTCGATCAATGCAGTTCAGCCCTGAGTTGCGCGACGGGGTGGCCTCCGGACGCATCACATTGTCGTTCAGGCTCTGGCAGCGCCCGAAGGTCAAGGTTGGAGGTCAGTACGCAACGGCCGCAGTACGCATCGAGATCGATTCGATCGAGATGGTTCCGTTCTCCAGCGTGACAGCGACCGACGTGCGTCGATCAGGGGAAAAGAATCGCGAATCACTTCGTGAGCGCGCCGCACACGCGGGGCCAATTGACGACGACACGCTCGTGTACCGCATCGAGTTCCACGTCGTCCGATAAGTCTCGACGGATGCGCAGATCGTGTCAGCTGACGCCCGCTGACCTGCGTACGTCGACCATGTACGCGCCGAGGCTATTCGCGTGGCTCGAAGTCGCGCGCGAACTCGACCTCATGAGTAGCGGCACTCTTTCAGAGCGATTCACACCGTGACCTGGTACGGCTCCGCGTAGAACTGGCTGTACCACTTCCGGAACTTGAGGATCGGGCCGTCGGTGTCGGCGAGCGCGGGCGTGGGATGGAACGTCTTGTGCTCCCAGATCGGCCGGTCTTCGTTCACCTGCTTGTTGATCTCCTTCACGAACGCGTCGGCGACGGTCGACGTCAGCTTCTCGTCGTCGAACTTGCGCACGATGAAGTTGAAGCGCACCTGCGTGAAATCCTCATCGATCGGCGTCGTCGTCGCGATGTTGATCGCGTCGACGATGCCACTGAACCACACCTTCGAAAAGCCCGGCCCGAAGTTGTACACGTCGATGCGTCCCTCGGTCACGCCGCGCGGCGTGACATACGTCTGCTTGGAAAGCATCACCGAACACGGTCCGTCGGTGTCGTACTTCTCCATCTCGGCCACCGTGTCGGTGCCGTGCACGTAGCGGAAGTGCGCAGGGTCGGCGCCGTTCTCGCTCATCTCCTGCGGGATCGTGCGGATGACATACGACGAGGTGTAGAAGTCGCTCCAGGCCGGGTCGCCGATCTCGTGGATCACGGGGATCTCCCACTTCGGTTCCTCTTCGAACGGGTGGTACCACGCGAGCACGAACCCGTTGCGTTCGACCACCGGGTAGGTGCGCAGCCGTGCCTTGCGGTTCGTGCGCTGGCTGTACGGGATGTTCGTGCATGCGCCGGTGCCGTCGTACTTCCAGCCGTGGAACGGGCACTGCAGCGCGTCGCCGTCGACCGTGCCCCCGTACGCGAGGTGCACGCCGAGGTGCGGGCAGAACGCGTCCTGCAGGTGGAAGCCGCCCGCGGTGTCGCGCCACAGCACGAGCTCGCGGTTCCAGTAGTTCAGCGGCGTGACCTCGCCCGGCGCGAGGTCGTCGGGAAACGCGACCTGGTACCAGCCGAACGGGATCGGGAACGGGAACCGCCGCGAGGACATACCTCGATTTTAGAACACGTTTCAATCTTGTGGAAGGACGCGGTCAGGACGCCTTGCGGGCCCGCTTGGCGGGGGCCTTCTTGGCCGGCCGGCGGGCCTTCGTACCTTTCGCCTTGGCGTCGAGGCTGGCCTGGAGCGCAGCCACCAGGTCGAGTACTTCGGGCT
Organism: uncultured Actinomycetes bacterium; assembly: GCA_963837155.1. Lineage (GTDB taxonomy): Bacteria > Actinomycetota > Acidimicrobiia > IMCC26256 > PALSA-610 > DASQHW01. Next base: position 2,726,626 of record CAWIMB010000002.1, read on the forward strand.
TCTCCGCCTTGGTCTCTTCGACGGCGATCGTCTGGCCCTTGGCCTTCCGGTCGATGACCTTCTGCACCGCGGCCCGGTACGTGTCCTTGTAGCGCTTCGGATCCCACTCCGTCGTCAGGCTGTCGATCAGCTGCTGGGCGATCTTGAGCTCGCGCGCGCCGACGCTCACGCGCTTAGGAAGCTTGAGCTCGTTCGGCTCGCGGATCTCGTCGGCGAAGTAGAGCGTCTGGAGGATCAGCACGTCGTCCTGGGCGCGGATCACGGCGAGGTATTGCTTGGTGCGCATCACGAAGCGACCGACCGCGGCCCGCCCGCTCTTGCGCATCGCTTCGCGCAGCATCGCGTACGCCTTGTCGGCACCGGCGTCCGCGCGCGGCGCGACGTAGTACGCCGTGTTGTAGTAGATCGGGTCGATGTCGGCGAGCTCGACGAAGTCCTCGATGTCGATCGTCCGCGTCTGCTCCGGGGCAGCCGTGTCGAGCTCCTCAGGCTCGACGATCACAACTTTCCCGCGGGACTTCTCGTAGCCCTTCACGAGCGCGTCGTAGTCGACTTCCTTGCCGGTCTTCTCGTCAACGCGCTTCTGACGAATGCGGTGTCCCGACTTCGTCATCTGATGGAAACGGATCTGCTTTTCCTCAATGGCGCTATACAACCCGACGGGCACATTGACGAGCCCGAAGCTGATCGTGCCATTCCAAATTGATCGCGGCATGGGATGGTTATACCCCGATGGCGTAGCGTCTCGCCCGTGGCCCGGGAACTCGGAGGCGTCGGTACGAAGGTCGTGTTCGAGGACGACCGCGTGCGGGTGTGGGTCTTGAAGCTCGCCCCTGGCGAGCGCAGCGCGATCCACCAGCACGAGCTCGACCACTTGTTGATCCAGATCAAGGGCGACCGCGTGGCGGTCGAGCCCGAGCCTGACACGCAGAGTCCGTACCGCGATCACCTGGAGTTCGACGTGATCCCGGGCATGGTCACATTCGTGCCCAAGGGCGGCATCGAAACCGCCGTCAACGCCGGCGCCGAGCCCTACTACGAAGTCATCGTCGAACTGAAGCAATAGGTTTTGGCGACACCACACGACCAAATCGGTCGTCCTGTGTCGCAAAAACCTTCAGGAGCCCGTCGCGACCTTCTTGGCCCAGGGGTAGTCGGGCTTGCCGCTCGGCGAGCGTTCGATCTTGTCGACGACGTGCAGCTCGCGCGGCACCTTGTACCCGGCGATCTGCGTACGGGCGTGCGTATCGAGCTCGCCGAGTGTCACTGATTGCCCGGGCCGCGTCTCGATCACCGCGGCGACGCGTTCGCCCCAACGTTCGTCGGGCACGCCGACGACGACTGCGTCGAACACCGCCGGGTGCGCCTTCAGCGCGGCCTCGACCTCCTCGGGATAGATCTTCTCGCCACCGGAGTTGATGCACACGGATCCGCGGCCGAGCAGCGTCATCGTGCCGTCGGCTTCGACGACCGCGTAGTCGCCCGGCACGGAATAGCGACGGCCATCGGCCGCAATCACGAAGGTCGCGGCGGACTTCTCGGGGTCCTTGTGGTAGCGCAACGGCACGTTGCCGCCGCGCGCCATGCGCCCGACCACGCCCGAGCCCGGCTGCACGATGTTCAAGTCCTCGTCGAGCACAACCGTGTCCGGGCCCATGCGGATCGTTGGCAGGCCGGGCTTCTCCTCGCCGCCCTTCATGATCACGCGTACGCCGTTGTAACCACTCTCGGTCGAGCCGACGGCGTCGGCGATGATCAGGTTCGGGAACCGCTCGAGGTAGTGCTCCTTCACCGTCGCGCTGAACACCGCCGCGGTCGACGCGACTGTCACGAGAGACGACGCGTCGTAGCCGCCCTCTTCGAGCGCCTCGATCAACGGCCGGCCCATCGCGTCGCCGGTAATCGCCAGCGTCGTGATGCGATGCTTCTCGACGGCCTTCCACACCTCGTGCGCGTCGAACTTCGCCAGCAACACGCTCGTGCCGCCCTTCAGCAACCCGTTGAGCGTGCCCCACTGCGCGGCACCGTGCATCAGCGGCGCAATGATGATCCCGAGACTCCCCTCGGCCGTCTGCGCGGCCACGTTCGCGAACTGCCACTCGTCCTCGACGCGCTTGCCCGACTCGAAGTCGACGAGCCCGCCGAGCACACACAGCACGTCCTCCTGACGCCACACCACGCCCTTGGGCATTCCGGTCGTGCCGCCGGTATAGAGGATGTAGATGTCGTCGTCGCTGCGCTCGGGAAAGTCGCGCTCGGGCGACGCCGTCGCGAGCACCTCGTCGTATCGCACGGAACCGAGGGCCGAGCAATCGGTCCCCGAGCCGTCGTCGATGGCGATGAGATGGCGGAGCATCGGCAGCGCGTCCTTCACTGCGGCGATGCGCGGCGCGAACTGGGCGTCATGCACGAGGGCGACGAGGTCAGCATTGTCGAAGAGGTAGCGCAGCTCCGCCTCGACGTAGCGATAGTTGACGTTGATCGGCACTGCCCGCAGCTTGTACGCGGCAAGGATCGTCTCGACGAACTCATGGCTGTTGAACGCGTAGATACCGACGTGGTCGCCCGGCCCGATGCCCTGATCCGCGAGGTGGTGCGCCAAGCGGTTCGCGTTCGCTTCCAGCTGGGCAAACGTCTCGGCCCGATCGCCGACGATGATCGCCACCCGGTCGGGAACGCTGTCCGCCACGTGCTCGATGAGGTCCGCGATGTTCCACGCCATCGGATCAGTCCAACACCTGCATGCCGACCTGGGCAACGTGGGCGGCCGGCGGCTCGAATGTCACTGGCGCGCCGAACGCCGCGCGACGTGCGGCCCTGCGTAAGGCCGCGAGCACTGGGCTGCCCACGATCAGTACCAGCAGGGCATTGCCGAGTGCGCGCGGGATGTCGAAGCCGAGCGCGCTCGCGAGGTGGAACGCCCAGAACCGGCGCAGGTTCTCGGCGATCGACGCGCCCGGGACGAAATGCAGCTGCGTCCCCGAGGTCCCGAACGGCCAGAACCACATGTCCATCACCAATCCGTAGATCAGGCCGGCGACCGCGCCGTACGTCGCGAGCATCACGATCTCGCGCCGCCCGCTGGCGCGCGGAAGACAGCCCGCGAAGAACCCGACCCAGGCCGCGCAGAGCATCTGGAACGGAAGCCACGGCCCCACGCCACCGGTCAGCAACGCCGACGCGAACATCGTGAGCGCGCCCTGCACGAACCCGAACCCGCGTCCGAAGACTCGGCCGCCCGGCAACAGCAGGAAGAACACGCCGGTGAAGCCGGTGACACCCGTTGTCGGTGCGCGCAGCGCGGCGCCGCACGCAACGAGCACCCCGAGGATCGCGACCGCCTTGGCATCGAGCGCACCGTTGGCGAGCTCGGCGAGCAAGATCGCGACGAGCAACGGAACCAGCGCAACGAAGAGCCAGGGTGCGTCGTTCGCGTGTGCCAGATTCTCGGTGCCGCTCGGCGAGGTGAACAGCGGCCAGGTAAAGGCGGCAACGCCGGCCAGCGACGTCACTGCGAGCAGCACGCGCGACTGCCACCGGAACCCGATCATGACGCGAGGGCGGCCGAGACCTCGGCCACCGTGAGCCATTGGGCGGGCGCGAGGATCTTGGCGACCTGCGGCGCGAACACCGGCGAGTGGCACACGACGTCGCGCGCGGGACCATCCGCGACGATCTCCCCGTCCGCGAGCACGATCGCACGAGTGGCGGCCTCGGCGACCAGCTCGACATCGTGGGTTGCAAGCGCGACCGCGTGCCCGCTCGTTGCCAACTCACGCAGGAGCAGCGCGAGCCGCGCCTTGGCCGAGTAGTCGAGGCCGCGCGTCGGTTCGTCGAGCAGTACCAGTGGTGGCGCGGGCGCGAGCACGACCGCGAGCGCAAGCGCCAGGCGCTGCCCCTCGGAGAGATCACGCGGGTGGCGGGCGCGGGCGACGCCGGGCTCGATGCGATCGAGGGTTGCACTGGTCGTGCCCGCCGGAAGGTGATGTTCGCGATCGGCCACGACGCATTCGTCGTGCACGGTGCGTTCGTACAGCAGCGCGCCGGCGTCCGGCGGCACGAGCCCGACTTTGCGTACGAGCGCGGAGGCGCCGAGCGTGTGGGGTGCAGCTCCGTCGATCGCGATCTTTCCGTTCGCGGGCTGGGCGAGGCCGCAGAGCAACCGGAGCAGCGTCGACTTGCCGGCGCCGTTGCGGCCCATCACCGCGACGATCTCGCCCCGGCCGATCTGGAGATCGACATCGTGGAGCACGACGCGCGGCCCGTACCTCGCGGCGACATTCACCGCAACGGCGATCGCCTCTCCGGGCGCGGGGGCCGGACGCGCCGGCGGCCGGACGAACTGGAGGCGGTCGCGCAATCCGTGCGCCGCGCGTCGCGCATCTCGCACCGACAGCGGGATGGGGTTCCACCCGGCGACCCGCGCGAGCGCGACGACCGGTGGGGCCACCGGTGCGCCCGCCATCATCTCCGCGGGCGAACCCGACGCCACGCGTTGACCGGCGTCGACGACCGCAATCCGCGTCGCGTACTGAACGACCCGCTCGAGCCGGTGCTCGGCGAGCAACACCGTGAGTCCGAGGTCGTCGACAAGGCGCGTGAGGATCGCGAGCACGTCCTCGGCGGCGCCCGGGTCGAGCGCCGACGTGGGTTCGTCGAGCACAAGCACCCGGGGCGACGCGGTGAGCACCGATCCGATCGCGACTCGCTGCGCCTCGCCGGTCGAGAGCGTCGAGACCGGCCGGCGTCGCAACGCGGCGACGCCCAGAAGGTCCAGCACGTCCTCGACGCGACGGCGCATGACGTCGGGGGCGATGCCGAGGTTCTCCATCGCGTACGCGAGCTCGTCTTCGACGGTGTCGGCGACGAACCCGGCAGCCGGATTCTGCCCGACGACGCCGACGCGATCGGCGAGCTCGCGGGGTGGGGTCCGGGTCGTGATGCCGTCGACGGTGACGTTGCCGAGCAACGTGCCGCCGGTGAAGTGCGGGACGAGCCCGTTCACCGCGCGCAACAGCGTCGACTTTCCCGCGCCGGTCTCGCCGACGACCAGACAGAACTCGCCCTCGTCGACCGCGAGATCGACGTCGACCAGCGCCGGCGTAGGCGCGTCCGGATAGGTGAAGGTGACGTGCTCGAAGGCGATCACGACGCGTCGGCCGGGAGTGGGGGCGTTATGAACGCCGGCAACGCCGCGCACAGCACGCCGACCGCAGGAAGCAACGGCAGCGTCGGCGCGCGCAGCGGGCTGTACAGGGGATGCAGCCCGTCGATGCCGAGCCGACCAGCGACGACGAGCGCGACGAGCGCGGCCGCGCCCGATGCGACGGTGAGCCATTCCGCGATCCGCCACGGATCGGGCCGGTAGCGTGAACGCGTCGCGCTCGCGCTCGCGCTCGCGGCGCGCATGCTCGCCGCGAGCAGGGCCGCGCCGAGCGCGAGCATCGGGATGCCGAGCAACCGGGGCGCGCCGCTGTCGAGGACTCCGAACACGCCGACGGCCACCGCGAGGGCACCCACGAGCGTCGCGGCCTGTCCGGCACGCCGGCGGCGCGCGGGTACGTCACCGCGCCGCCCGTAGCCGCGGCTGTCCATCGATGCCGCGAGCTCGAGGGAACGTTCGAGCGCGCCTTCGAGCACCGGTACCGCGAGCCCGCGCAGTCCCCGGAGCCCTTTGTACGGACGCCCGCGTAAGCGCCGGGCATCGCGCACGACACCGACTGTTGTGACGGTCTGCGGCGCGAACGACAACGCGACCGTCACGACGACACCGAGCTCGTACAGAACCGACGGCACGGCCCGCAGCAGACGGTAGGGACTCGCGAGGCTGTTCGCCGCGCCGACGCAGACGAGCAGCGTGGCGAGCTGCAGGCCTTCGTTGAACGCGGCGACGATCGACTCGGTCGTCACCGGTCCGCCGAGCGTCACGCCTGCCGCCCACGACGGCAGCTCGACCTGCGGCAGCGTGAACAGCACGTTGCCGGGCAAGCGTTGCCCGAAGAGCATCTGCAAGACGATGCGCACGACGATGATCGCGACACCGAACCGCAAGAACGCGCCGAACGAGCGCGCCCACGGTGCGTGCGGCCGCCGGGACGCGACGACGATCCACGCGGCAGCAACCAGCAGCGCGAGCAGGATCGGATTGGTCGTGCGCAACGCGGCCGCTCCGAGCAGCAGCGCCCACACCCACCAGGCCAGCGGGTGCAGCGGCCGCGGTCTCACGTCACCGGCCGGTTCCGGCGCCGGGCCGCGATCACTCCGCCCGCACCAAGCATCGCGACCAGCACCGCACCGACGATCAGGCCGACGGGTGCGCCGTCGTCCGAACGATTCGCGGTTGCGCGCGCCGCAAGTTCACGCTCGTTGAGCGGCGCGGTTGTTGTCGACGATGCTCGCGCGGTCGTCGAGGTCGCCGCGCGGGCGCCGCGTTTGACCGGTGCGATGGTCGTTTTCGACGTCGCGCCTCGCACCGTCGTGTTGGTCGTGGGTGCCGTGCCTCCAGTGGCAACGCTCGCGGGCGGCGTCGTTTGCCCGGCGGTCGTGACCTGGGGCGCGGGAGCCGGAGGTGACGGTCTCATTGCCGCCGCGCAGGCCGCGGTGCTCGCGGGGGCGCGGGGTGGCGGGTCGTTCGGCAATCCGGACCCGGCGGGCTGGAAGCGCCAACCTTCGACGACGTCGCCCGCGACCCGAGAGCCGCCCGGCCCGATGTTCGAATACGACCAGGAGCCGTTGCTGCCGTGGAAGTACGCCCAGTACGCGTACTTCCCGTCGTGCAGGTCGCCGCACCCCTTCTCCGGCACACCGTCGATCGCGCACAACAGCCCGGACGCGTTGAAGCGCGGCTGCGGCAACCCGAGCATCGACGCGCGCTTCGCAAGGATCGTTGCGCCGTTGTCGCTGCTCTTCGCCGCGACACACGCCGAGCTCACCGCGCCGCCGTCGCCGCGATCGACGATGATCGCGATGTGCGTTTGTCCGGTCGCGCATGGGCGGCCGAGCGCGCCCGCGACGGTTGCCGGCGTCATCACCGCGGCGATGACGACTGCGAGCGCCGCGAGCGCGCGCCACGCTCGGGTCATGCGCGCCGCCGGCGGACGCCGGCCAGACACGCGCTTCCCGCGACGATCGCGACCATGGCACCAACGCCAAGCGGCGCAGACGTACTGCCGGTGCGCGGCAGTTCCTCCTGGGCGGCGGCGACGTTCCTCGTGCCCGCGGTGGTGGTTGTCGTCGTCGACTGCGTCGAACCGACGGCGCCCGCGGTGGTCACCGTTGTTGACGGGCACGGCGCGGGAAGGTCGGTCGCGATCGCCGGCGCAACGACCGGCAACGCAACTTGGGCCAGCGCCGCGGTCGCCTGCGTGGTTGCGAGTGCATCCGGTACGAGCGCGCCGCCCGCGCCGGGCTGGAACGCGATACCTCCCTGGTCGGACTTGGGCGTGGTGCAACCGGCCTGCAACGCGAGCAACGCGGTGGTGCCTTCCGCGTCGGCGGTGCTGTTCACAGTCCGCAATGCCTCGAGCACGAGCCCGGTCGAGTTGGCGTCGTTCGGCTGGTTGGACTGGGCGAGGAAGCTCCAGCCGTGTTCGACGCTGCGCACGCCGACGAGTGCTGCCGCGCCATCAGCGGCCGGCGCGGTTGCACCTTGCCCGAACAGGCCGAGGACCGCGAGCGCGGTCGAGTTGGTGTCGGGACCGGTGAAGGTGTCGGGATCAACAGGCGGGCACGGCTGCGCGGTGTCGGCGCGGAACGCGGTCCACAACCCGCCGTCGCATTGCTGGTCTTCGAGCCACGTCACACCCGCGGCGTTCGCAACACCGGCGGCGTGGAGCGCGAGCAGGGCGAGTCCCTGACGGAACGCACCGTCGAAGGTCGGATCGGCGGTGCCGAACAGGCCATTCGGTTGTTGGGTCGCGACCAGGCGCGTGACGAGGTTCGTGGGTGGCGAGCCGAATGAGGTGGGGTCGGCGGCCGCTGCCTCGGCCGCGAGGATGAGGTTCGCGAGGGCGCCGGGATCGTCGGCGCCACCGGCCGCGACGAAGTCGTCAACATGTTGACCGAGGTACGCAAGCAGCGCGCCGGCCTGCTGCTTGCCGACACCGGCCGCGGCCAGCGCGGGCACGGCCTGGGCCGACACTGAGAAGTTGGCGTTGGCGGGGTTGGCTGCTTGCGGGATGAAGCCGTCGTCGTTGACTTGGTGTGCGAGCCACGTCGCGGCGTAGCGCGCGGCGGTTTGGGGATCGCTGCTCGGTGGTGCAGCCGACGCGGGATACGCGACGGCGAACACGAGACCGACAACGAGCAGGACCGGGGCGACCCTTCGCATCGGGTGTCCTTTCCAACTCGTGCCGAGTCGACAGGTTCGGACAGCCCGACGGTGTCGAGCGCTCCACCCGTAGACCACGACGGTGTCTTCGGAGCTGCTCGTGGCGGGTATCCCGGCTCGCCGAGCGCCTGGATGGCGCCCTGCCTACGGTTGCGGGTCAGCGCCGGACTTTGACCGGACTTCCCCCGCGTCGGAGCGCGGCCATCGGAGCACGGGCGACCGGGGCACGTCAAACTGCACGCGTGGATGTTGACCTCCCTGCTGAAGACGACCCGCGCCGCCTCGATGTCCGTGCCTGGTTCGGCGCGCACCCGACGCCGTCACCGCGCGAACTGGTCGATGCGGGGTTCGTGGTGCCGCACTGGCCGCGGCCGTACGGACTCGACGCCGATCCCGCGTTGCAGTTGATCATCGAGGACGAGATGCGGCGCGCCGGCGTCTCCAAGCCGGTCAACCCCATCGGCATCGGGCACTGCGGCCCGATCCTCGTTGCGCTCGGGAGCGACGAACAGAAGCAGCGCTACTTGTGGCCGATGCTGACCGCCGAAGATCTGTGGTGCCAGCTGTTCAGCGAACCGGGCGCGGGATCCGATCTCGCGAGCCTCTCGACGCGCGCCAGTGCGCGACGGCGACGTGTACGTCGTGAACGGACAGAAGATCTGGACGTCGCTTGCCCAGCAGGCGAAGTTCGGCATCCTCATCGCGGACCCGCAGCGACGGGACGAAGCACACGGGCATCTCGTACTTCATCGTGCCGATGAATCTCGACGGGCATCGAGGTGCGACCGATCCGCAGCATGACCGGCGAGGGCGGCTTCGGCTTCAACGAGGTCTTCTTCACCGATGTCCGCGTTCCGGCCGAGAATCTCATCGGCGAGGAGAACCTCGGCTGGGGCATGGCAAAGACGACGCTGGCGAACGAGCGCGTGTCACTGTCGACCGGCGGCGGGCTGCAGTGGGGCTACGGACCGAGTGCGCGTGATCTCGTCGCGCACTTCCGTTCCAACGGCGGCGTTCCCGATCCCGTGCGCCGCCAGCAGGTCGTCGACGCCTACATCGAGGGTGAGATCCTCCGCTATCACCGGATGCGCATGATCTCCGCCGCGGTGAACAAGAAGCCCGGCCCCGATGCGTCACTGCGCAAGGCGCTCGCCGACCCGCACGGCCGGCGCGTGTTCACGCTCGCCAAAGACCTCATGGGCGCGCACGGCGTGCTCGAGACCAGCGGTGTGCTCGGCGGCGAGTGGGACCGCGGCTTCCTCTTCTCCCCCGCGCTCACGATCGGCGGCGGGACCAGCGAAGTGCTCCGCAACATCATCGCCGAGCGCCTGTTGGGCCTCCCCCACGACCCCGCGGTCTGACCGTTTGGACGGTTTGGATCGGCCTCCCGCTCGAAACCGTCCAAACGCTGTTAGACGGTGGCCGCGGAGATGAACGTGCGGAGCTCGCGACCGACGTCGGGGCCCATCGGCGCGTAGAGGATCTCGGTTGCGCCCGCAGCTTCGAGGCCGTCGATCCGCATGCGGATCTCGGCGGGTGAGCCCGTCCACGTGAACGACTTCAGCAGATCGCCGTTGAGCAACGGACGATCGCGATCGGTCACATACACGAGGTGATCCTTGTGCACCGCGAGGTGCCGTTCGGACTCCGGCAGCTCCTCGAGCTGCTTGCGCCATTCGATCCCGCCGGGCAGCGCGTCAACCGAGGAAGGATCGCCTTCCCACATCGCGTGGTACACGACGGTCTGCGCGGGTCCCGCCGCCGCGAACGCGCGTTCCGAACCCGGCGACTCTCCCTCGTCGAGCACCGTTCCGAACGCGAGCACCGCGCACCAGTCGAACGAAGGATCCCCGGTGCCGATCGTCATCACGCCGTCGCCGAGCTCGTGCGCAACTGCGAGACCCTTCGGACCGTTGGCCGCGATCACTATTGGCGTGCTGATGGGGAACGCGGGCGCGAACTCCGGCCCGTGCAGCATCTGCACGACCGCACCTTCGACCTCGACCTTCTTACCGCGCAGCAGCGCGCGCAGTTGCTCGATATAGCGCCGGGTGTACGCCCACGTGAGCGGCTTCTGCCCCATCGCCATCCGGCCGGTGAAGCCAGTACCGATGGCGACGACGGCCCGGCCGGGCGCAAGCTGCTCCAGGGTCGCGATCGCCGACGCCTGCGTCAGCGGATGCCGCAGGTTCGGGACGAGTACCGCCGGCCCGAGCCCGATGCGCGACGTGCGCTGGGCTGCCAACGCGGCGATCATCCAGATGTCGCCGTACAACGCGGGCGAGTCGAACAGCCATGCACGCTCGTAACCGAGCTGCTCGGCTTCGACGATGTGATCCACCACACCCGGGCCGGCCGGGAACGCGCAGGAGACTTCCATCTAGGTACCTGCCAGCTCGGCGACGAGAGGTGCGAAGTCGTGTGCCTTCGCACCGGGGATGACGGTGTACGAGTAGCCCCACCGCTCGCGTCGCTCCTGCAACCGGTCGGTGCATTCGGCGACCGAGCCGATCAGCGCCAACGGCGAACTCAGCACATCCTTGGGGTCGGCACTGAACAGCTGGCCCACGACGTCTGCGACACCCGCGGTGTCGTCGGTGACCTCGGCGGCCGCGAGCCATGCGTTCAGCTCGAGTTCGTCGAAGCGCACGCCCGCGCCCTCCCGCACCCACGCGACCTTCTCGTCGATGCGCTCGGGGAGCGCGTCATGCGCCGCGTCCACATCCACCTCACCGGAGTGGATCGACGCGTTCACGCCGACGATGTCAGCGGTTGCGCCCGCGAAGCGCAGCACGCGCCGCGCTCCCCCGCCGATGAGGATCGGTGGACCGCCCGCCGTGTACGGGCGCGGCGTTCCGAGAAGGTCGCTGATGCGGTAGTGCTCGCCCGCGAACGTCACCGGCTCCTCCGCGAAGAGGGCTTTCACGATGCGTGTGTGTTCGATCATGCGATCGACGCGCACCTTCGGCGACTCCATCGCGATGCCGGAGCGGTCGTAGTCGAGACGCTTCCAGCCCGCACCCAGCCCCACCTCGAGCCGGCCTTCCGACAGCAGGTCGATCGTCGCGAGCTCGCGCGCGAGAACGGCCGGATGCCGGTAGTCGCAGTCGAACACCAGCGAGCCGACACGCAACGTCGTCGTCACCGCGATCGCGCTGGCCATTGCCGCGAGCGGCCCGAGCCCTTCGTCGAAGTGGTCCGGCACGAACAAGGTGGAGTAGCCGAGCGATTCAAGCTCGCGCACCGAATCAGTCCACGTTCGACCCTCGAAGGGCGCGTGCAGCTCGGTCCCGAAGCGGAACGGATGAGCGGTCATGTAGACGAGGAGGACGTGCGCTTGCCCGCGGGGTACTTCACCGGCATGTGCTTGATGCCGGCGATGAAGTTCGAGCGCAGCGGCTGCGCGTCACCCGTGCGCTCGATCGTCGGCACGCGCTTGGCCATCTCCTCGAGCAACACGTAGATCTCCATGCGAGCGAGGTTCGCACCGAGGCAGTGGTGCGGGCCGCCGCCGCCGAAACCGACGTGCTCGTTGGGCGACCGGAGGATGTCGAATTTGAAGGGCTCGTCGAACACGTCTTCGTCGCGGTTCGCGGAGATGTACCAGATGCTGACCTTGTCGCCTTCTTCGAGCTTCTGACCGCGCAGCTCGGTGTCGCGCGTCACGTTGCGCCGGAAGTACATGACCGGCGAAGCCCAACGTACGATCTCTTCGGTCGCCGAGTCCGCGCGCGTCGGGTCTTCGACGAGCAGCTGATACTGCTCGGGGAAGTCGCAGAACGCCTTGATGCCGTGCGAGATCGAGTTTCGGGTCGTCTCGTTGCCGGCCACCGCGATCAACAAGAAGAACAGGTTGAAGTCCATCTCGGAGAGCCGGTCACCGTCGATCTCCGCGTCGAGCAGCGCGGTGATGATGTCGTCACGCGGCTCGTTGCGGCGTTGCGCGGCGAGCTCGTTCGCGTACATGAACATCTCGACCTCCGCGTTCATGATCTCCTCCTGAGAGACCATGTACTCCGGGTCTTCGGACCCGATCATGCGGTTGCTCCACTCGAAGAGCTTGTGCCGGTCCTCCAGGGGCACGCCGAGCATCTCGGCGATGACCTGCAATGGCACCTCGGCCGCGACGTCGACCACGTAGTCGCATCCGCCTTCCTCGATCACATCGTCGAGGATGTTGGACGTGAGCTCTCGAATGTGCGGTTCGAGCATCCGCATCTGCCGGGGTGTGAAGCCGCGGTTCACGAGCTTCCGGTAGCGCGTGTGCTCGGGCGCATCCATCGTCAGCATGAGGTTGCCGCCCTGCTCGAAGTTCACCTCGACCTCGGGCTCCTCGAGCACGACCACGCCGCCCCGCTTCTGGTCCGACGAGTACGTGCCGCCGTCGCGTCCGACCGCGACGACGTCGTCGTACTTCGTGATGACCCAAAAGCCGGGACCGTTCGGCTCGGGGTGCTTGTACACCGGCGCGTTCTGGCGCAAGTAGGTGAACCAGTCGTGCGGTACACCCTGCGCGAAGCGGTCGCGGTCGAGGAGGTCGATGTCGCTCAGATCCATGGGGGCATGGTAACGATGGCGCCGTGGCCGATCGAGTTGCCTTCGTGACCGGCGCCAGCCGGGGCATCGGCAAGGCCGTCGCGGTACACCTCGCGCGCGCCGGCTACGACGTTGCGATCCTGGCACGCACGCTCAACGAGGGCGAGGCGCGCGAGCACTCGTCGACGGTGGCACGCTCCGACACGTCGCCGCTCCCCGGCAGCCTGACGACGACCGCGGCATCGATTCGCAGCGCGGGAGCATCCGCGCTCGTCGTGGTGGGTGACCTGCTCGACCGCAGGTCGTTGGAGGCAGCGACAGCCACGGTGCTCGAACAATGGGGTCACGTCGACGTGCTTGTGAACAACGCCCGCTACATCGGCCCCGGACACATGGACCGGTTTCTCGAGACGCCGCTCGACCTCCTCGACAAGCACCTCGACGCCAACGTGATGGCGCCCCTTCTGCTCACCCGCCTGTTGCTGCCCCAGATGATCGACCGTGGTTCGGGACTGATCGCGAACGTCACATCGGGCGTCGCCTGGATGGAACCGAAGGCACCCGCCGGAGAAGGTGGTTGGGGGCTCGGCTACGCGATCTCCAAGGGCGCACTGCATCGGGTCGCGGGCGTCCTGCACGCCGAGCTCTTCGACGCCGGGATCTCGGTCGTGAACGTCGAGCCGGGCTACGTCGCGACCGAACGCATCGCGCAGGACATGGCGCGGTTCGGGTACGACGCCGCGGCCGGTGCGCCGCCCGACGCGATCGGTGCCGCGGTCGCGTGGCTCGCGACCTCTGAACGCGCTCGGGAATGGAGCGGCAAGGTGTTTCCCGCGCAGGACGTGTGTGCGCGCGAAGACCTCCTGCCCGGTTTCGAGCCCGTGCCAAATCCCGCATAGATCTGGCGAAATTTGGGTCATCCGGCTCACGACGGTGGCACCTGATCCCTGCAATCATGCGAGAAGGATTTTGGGGGGAGAACCATGGGCCACGGATGGACCTCGGGCGCGCACACGCCTGCGCATCACCGCCGCTTCGTTTGTGCCGCGCTGACGATCGCGTTGACCATCGCGGGAATATCGCTCGCGACCGCGCAAGCCAACGCAGGCAGCGCCGGGCGAGGGATCGCATACGAGGGAGCGGGCAGCGAACGCGCCGAGGCGTACACGACCGGCGGGAAGTGGCCGAGCCCGAACGTGACGTACCGAATCGCGAGTGACACGAACAACATCTCGCGCGCTGCCGAGCACGCGGCGTTTCGTCAGGCGTTCGACCTCTGGCAGAACGCATCGTCGTTGCGCTTCACCGAGGTGAGCACGGGCGGCGACATCATCATCACCTTCGGCCAGATCGATGGCGCGTACGGCATCCTCGGCCAGACGTACTACCCGACCAACGGCGACATGGAATACGACATCGCCGAGACGTGGACCGATCAGGTCCGCAATAGCACCGGGCAGCCCGTCGACCTGGTGACGGTTGCCGCGCACGAGATCGGTCACACGATCGGACTCGGGCACTCGAACGCGAGCGGCGCGCTGATGGGCCCGTACTACTACAGCAGCCATCGTTACCTCTCGCAGGACGACATCGACGGTGTGCGTTCGCTCTATCCGTGCTCGGGAAGCTGCGGCGGCGGCACGACGACAACCACCATCCAATCGACGACAACCACGACCAAGGCGACGACGACAACAACGACCGTCGCGCCCGTGGGTCCGAAGTTCTCGATCGGCGACCTCACCGTGAACGAGCCCGTGGACGGCAGCGTCGCGGCGAAGTTCACCGTCACACTTTCGGCATCGACCGGGCTGAAGACGTCGGTCGTGTACGAAACGACGGACGGAACCGCGGTTGCCGGCAGTGACTACCGGCACGTACGCCGCACCGTGAAGTTCAACCCCGGCCAGACCAGCAAGACGATCATCGTCTCGATCAGGTCCGACAAGGTGAAGGAACCCACCGAACAGTTCAGCGTCGTACTGAGTCGTGCGAAGAACGCAGGAATCGCCGACGGAACGGCGATCGGCACGATTCTCGACCGGAATTGAGAGACAAATGATCAGTGGGCGGACTTCATCATTGCTTCGACGCGAGTCGCGCCGGTTGCGCGGGTCACACCGGCGCATGCTCGGTCTCTCCCTCGTCGTCGTGGCGCTCGCGGGCGCGGCGGGACTGGCGCCGGCTGCGCATGGCGAGCCGAAGACCAACCTGGTCCGCTACGACGGCAACGATGGCGACGGCGACTACACGCTGGGCCGGCCGTGGTCGCACACCAACCTGACGTACTCGATCGGGACCCACAGCCACGAGCTCTCACCCGAGCGTGAGCGCGCCGCGCTCCGCCAGGCGTTCGACTTGTGGCAGAACGCGTCTCCGTTGCGCTTCACCGAGGTGGCGTCGGGTGGCGACATCCCGATCAACTTTGCGCCCATCGACGGCGGGTACGACGGCCGAAGCTCGACGATCCTCGGCCGCACCTACTTTCCGCCGATCGGAGCGTTGACGCTCGACGTCGACGAGGTCTGGACGGACGCCGACACCAACGTGCTGCCTCCCTTCGACGTCGTCGTGGTCGCTGCCCACGAGATCGGGCACACGATCGGCCTGTCGCATTCCACAGACAACAGCGCGCTGATGTCGCCGTACTACATCCCGCATCATCGCTTCCTCTCACCAGACGACGTCGCGGGCGTGAACGCGCTCTACCCGTGCGCGAGCTGCCCCGGACCTACCACGACGACGACGGTCGCGCCGGTTGCGCCGAAGTTCTCGATCAGCGACGCCACGGTCACCGAACCGACGCGCACCTACTCGACCAAGGCGACCTTCACGGTCACGCTGTCACGACCGGCTGATGCCACAACGCGCGTTCGCTACGAAACGCACGACGGCAGCGCGACCTCACCCGCGGACTACACGCACCGCGGTGGTCTGCTGACGTTCACGAGGGGGACAACCTCGAAGACTGTCTCGATCACGGTGAAGCGCGACAAGGTTGCCGAACCGACCGAGGCGTTCAGTGTCGTGCTCGGTCAACCGAGCGGCGCCGGTATCGCCGACGGCACTGGCGCCGGCACCATCGTCGACCCGAGCAGCGGCGGAGGCGGCCCGGCCCCGACGTTCTCGGTCAACGACGTCACCGTCACCGAACCGACCCTCGGCGTCGCCAAGGCCACCTTCACCGTCCGGCTGTCGAGCCCGGTCGCCGCGAGCACCCGCGTGCACTACGAGACCCTCGACGGCACCGCCGTCGAGCCCGGCGACTACTACCACCGCAGCGCGACGCTCTACTTCAGCAGCGGCACGACCTCGAAGACCTTCCAGGTCAGCGTGCGTGCCGACAAGCTCAGGGAAGCGATCGAGTCGTTCAGCGTCGTGCTCTCGGGCGCGACCGGCGCCGGAATCAGCGACGCCACCGGCGCCGCCACAATCATCGACGTCGACTGATCACACCCGGTCGAAGAAGTCGAGGATCGCGGTGCTCGCCGAGAAGCGGGCGCCCGCGACGACCTTCGGTTCGTGCGTCGCCTGGAGACCACCGGGCCACGGATGCCCGCCGCCGACAATCGTGATCAGCGCGACCGCTTTGCCATTCGCGCAGGCGCGGTACTGAAGCCGCTCGACTCCGGCCGCGGGGCGATCGGTCGTCGGTGTCGCCGCGCACGACGCGCGCTTCCCGTACGCCGCGATCGTCTCCTTGATCGGCGGGATCGCCACGCTCTGCCCGACGCCCTTCCCGCCGTTGTACAACACCCCGGGATCAGCGGTGCCGTGGATCCCGAGGACCGACTGCTGCATTTCCGCCGGACACGCGGACGGCACGGTCGCCGACACCATCGCGACCGCCGCGAAGGGGTACGGCTTCTTGCAGACGACGAATCCCGCGAACGCCGAGCCCGCCGAATGCCCTGCCGCGAAGATCCGCTTGTTGTCGACGCACAGCTCTTGCGTCAAATGGGACACGAGCTTGTCGACGAAGCCGAAGTCGTCGGTTGCCGCCGGATCGAAGAGGTTCCACGAGCGCGGCGTCCCCGATCCGTCGGGAGTCACAACGATGTATCCACGCGCACGACCGAAACGGTCGAAGCTCGTCTCGGCGTCGAACGCTTCCTTGTTCGAATTCCACCCGTGAAAGAGGAGTACCAGCGGGAACGCGCGCAAGCCGTCGTAGTCGCGCGGAACTGCGAGCCGGTACGCGCGGCCCTGGAACGTGTAGGACGCGCGGGCAGCCGGCGCGGGGCGGGCGGGCGTGCATGCCGGCGGAATGGTTGTGGTCGTTGTTCCGGGCGCGGCGGCATGCTTCGCGGACGAGCTACACGCCGCGAGCAGGACGACGACCAAGATCGCGGCGCGCCTCACGATGGTCGGAAGGCGCGGACGACGACACCGGCGTCGTAGTACTCCCGCCAGTTCGTCACCTTGCCCGCGTCATCGAACGTGAAGAACGTGACGTAGCGGTTGCGGTACGGGCGGCCGTTCGCAGAAACGACACCATCGCTGTGATGCTCGGCCACCACGACATGCGGATCGGTCGTCTCGTGGATCGCATCGACGGCCATCGAGAAGGCCGAGAAGCTGTCGCGGGCAAAGCGTTGGAACCCGAGGATCGCGTCCTTGCCGTCATAGCGCTTCTCCATGCGCCCGGGTGCGAACGGCAGTTCCATCACCGCGTCGTCGGTGAAGTACTCGATGAGCTCGTCGACGCGCATCTCGTCCGCGAGCGCGAGCATCTCTCGCACGCGCTCGCGGTTGGTCACGGCTTGTCGCGGCCGACGACCCACATGGAGAAGAACTGCGAGCCGCCGCCGTACGCGTGGCCGAGCGCCTTGCCGGTCTTCAGCTTCACCTGGTAGTCGCCGGCCCGCTCCCGCACTTGTTGCGCGGCTTCGCCGAAGCGCACCATGCCGCTCGCACCGATCGGGTTCGACGACAGCACACCACCCGACGGATTCCACGGGATGTCGCCGTCGGGGGCGGTCGCTCCTTCCTCGGTGAGCTTCCAACCCTCGCCCTCCGCGCAGAACCCGAGGTTCTCGAGCCACATGGGCTCGTACCAGGAAAACGGCACGTACACCTCGGCGCAGTCGAAGTCGCGGCGCGGATCGGTGATGCCGGCCTGCGCGTAGACGTCCTTCGCGCAGTCCTTGCCGGCTTGCGGGTTCACTTGATCGCGGCGGGCAAACATCGTCGGCTCGCTGCGCATCGCCATGCCGTGGACCCACGCGGGCCGGTTGGGCGCGGCGTCGGCCACTTGCTCGCTGCCGAGCACCATTGCCATCGCGCCGTCGGAGCTCGGGCACACGTCGAGATAACGCAGCGGGTCCCACAAGAGGAACGACTCCTCGACGGTTTTCAGGTCGATGTCAGGGAGGTGCAGGTGCGCCTTGGGGTTGCGGAGCGCAGCTCTGCGGTCTTTCACCGCGACGAGGTGACCGATGTACCGCGGCGCGCCCGACCGGTACATGTACGCGCGGATGATCGGCGCGAAGAACCCGCCGGCACCGGCGACGAGTGGCGCTGCAAACGGCATCGGCACCGACAGGCCCCACGTCGCGTTGCTCTCCGACTGCTTCTCGTACGCGACCGTGAGCACTCGCTCATGGATCCCGGCGCTCACGAGCTTTGCTGCCACGATCGCAGTCGATCCGCCCACAGACCCGGCGGTGTGCACGCGCATCATCGGCTTGCCGACCGCGCCGAGCGCGTCGGCGAGATACAGCTCAGGCATCGCGACACCCTCGAACATGTCGGGCGCCTTGCCGATCACGACCGCGTCGATGTCGGCGTACGTCATGCCCGCGTCGTCGAGCGCCTCTTGGGCGGCCTCGCGCACGAGTCCCGCCATCGACACGTCCTTGCGGGCGGTGCGGTGAACGGTCTGGCCGACACCAACGACCGCAACTCGGTTGCCAGCCACTACATGGCTCCTTCGCTTCGCCGTCCCTGGCTCCGCTGCATCCGCACCATGTCAGTCACCCTCCAGGACGACAACCATGTTTTGCTGCAGGCACGGACCGCTCGTGGCGTGGGCGACGCCGCGATTCGCGTCACCGTTCGCAATGCGGCGTGCGACCTCGCCAATGCGGATCAGCCCCGCGCTCATCACCGGGTTCGACGCCAGGGGTCCGCCCGACGGGTTGATCACAGTTTTGCCGTTGAGGTCGAGGGCCTCGGCGAGGATCAGCTCCTCGTGACTGAACTGCGCGTGCAGCTCGGCGACGTCGACCGCGCCGACGCGTGCGGCCGCAGCTGCCGCCTTGGTCGACTCCGAGACCGTGAGGTCGCGCACTCCGAGCCCATGCGCCTCGATGCGGTGTTCGATACCTCGGATCCACGCCGGGCGTTCGCAGACGCGCCGCGCGACGTCGCCGGCAGCGATCACCACTGCCGCCGCGCCGTCGGTGATCGGCGGGATGTCCGCGTCGCGCAACGGGTGATGCGTGACGGGCTGCGCGAACACATCGTCAGCACTCACGTCGCCTTTGCGCACCGCGTTCGGGTTCTGCAGCCCGTTGCGTTGCGAACGCGCGGCAACCGCGGCGAGATCCTTCTCGCTGCGGCCGCTCGCGTCCAGGTACGCGCTCGCTTGCAGCGCAGCCATGTCGACCATCGACGGCCATAGCGGCAATACGTAGTACGGATCCGCTTGCAGCGCCATGATCTCGTGCAGGTTGCCGGGCGACGACTTGCCGAAGCCGTACACGAGCGCGGCGTCGACCTCGCCGGTCTGAATCGCGACCCACGCTTCGTACAGCGCCCAGGCCGCGTCCATCTCCACATGGCTTTCGCGGATCGGCGGCCACGCGCCGACCGCGTCAAGTCCCCCCACGAACGCGAACGGCCCACCTTGCAGATAGTCGAGGCTGCCCGAGCACACGAACCCGATGTCGGCCTTCGGGAGGTTGGACTGCGCCATCGCTTCGTGCACAACGGGAACGATCGTCTCGGTCTCGTTGTGCGCCCAGTCCTCGCCGACCGCCGACGAGGCGTACGAGATGACACCGACGTCACGCATCGTGTGCTCCATCTGTTGGCAGCAAAACCCGCGCTCTGCGCGGGTTTTGCTGCCATCTGTTAGTGGCGTTTCCCGTCACAGGTTGTCCTTGTAGTGCTCGTAGGGGGCGTCGGGTTCGCCGGTCGGCTCGAACCACTTGATCGAGGTGTGATCGGGCTTCAGCTCGTCCGCCCAGTTGGCCCTGACGCGCATCCCCATGTGCACGTCCTCGACCTCGCAGCCGCGGATCAGCCCGAAGAACGTGTTGTCGGCGCCGTCGAGCAGGATCGTTGCCGAGACGTACGGAATCTCCGGCGCCAGCTCCGACAGCCCGGGCACGTTCACCACGCAGAACGTCGTGATGCACCCGGTGTCCGCGACCTCGACCTCGATCGACGTCGGTTCGCCGGTCTTCGGATCGGTGCCACGCGATCCCGCGTAGACATCCGTCGAGTGAGGAGCACGGCCGCCGATGATCTTGCCTTCGCCGAGGCCGACGAGATAGCGCGCAGTCGATTCGCCGGCAGTGTTGACGAACTTCAGGGAGATCGGCACCGTGATGCCGGTCACGGGCTGCTCGTCCTCCGCCGGCACGCGCAACGGTCCTGGCGCCGGCTCTTCGCCGTCGCCGAGGGGGATCCACGCCTCGATGTCGGTGATGTAACCGACGCGCTCGGCGCGCCACCGCGGCGCCACGCGTGAGCCGATCGTGATCGCGTCCGCCGATCCGCAATCGACCATGTGCAGGATCGCGGTGTCGGCGCCGTCGGGACGGATGAGCGCAAACGCGAACGGCTTGGAGAGCGAGTGCTTGCCCTCGCGGGGCTGCGCGACCCACGTGAATGCCTGCACGGTGCCGCGCGGGCCCACTTCGATCCAGTGGTCGCCCTCGGGCGCGACGGGCGCGCTCGTCGTCGGGTCGTATTCGGTCGGCGGCACGAGCACGCGGCCGTCGGCGAGTCGTACCGCGAGGATGCGCGCGTCGCGCAGGCCGGTGAGGAAGCGGCCGATCACGGGCCCGACCGAGCGTGTGTACCCGCCCGGGTACTCGAGCACCCGTTCGGCCGTGAACGTCTGCATCACCAGAGAACTCCCATCAGATCGCGCGGTCCTGGCCTTGCCAGTACGGGTCGCGCAGCTTCCGCTTCAACAGCTTGCCGGTGGGTTCGCGCGGCAACTCCTCCATGAAGTCGACACTGCGCGGCCACTTGTACTTTCCGAGCTTCTCGCGCACGTGCGTCATGATCGAGTCGCGCAGCGCCTCGTCGGCGGCGACGCCCGGGAGCGGTTGCACGACGGCCTTGATCTGCTCCCCCATGTCGGGATCGGGCACGCCGAACACTGCGACGTCGGCGACTTGCGGATGCTCGTGAATGCAGCCCTCGATCTCGGCCGGGTAGATGTTCACTCCCCCGGCGATGATCATGTCGCTCTTGCGATCACAGAGGAACAGGTAGCCGTCCTCGTTGAGGTAGCCGATGTCGCCGACCGTGAAAAATCCTTCCGCGTCGTGCGAATCGTCGGTCTTCTTCTTGTCGCCCTTGTACTCGAACGTCGCGGCCATCTTCATCCACACCACGCCCGGCTCGCCGACCGGCTGCCGGTTGCCGTCGTCGTCGGTGACCTTCAACTCCGCGCTCGCCCACACTTTCCCGACCGTGCCGGGATACTTCAGCCACTCGTCCGGTGGCGCGATCGTTCCGCCGCCTTCGGTCGCCGCGTAGTACTCCCAGATCACCGGACCCCACCACTCGAGCATGCGGCGTTTCACGTCGACCGGACACGGCGCGGCGGCGTGGATCGCGAACTTCATCGACGACACGTCGTACTTCTTCTTCACATCGTCGGGCAGTTGCAGCATGCGAATGAACTGCGTCGGCACCATGTGCGTGTGCGTGCACTTGTAGCGGTCGATGAGCCGCAACGTCTCTTCGGCGTCCCACTTGTCCATACAGACAACGGTGTGCTTCATGTGCAGCGAGTTGCCGGCAAACGTCGTCACCGCGGTGTGGTAGTTCGGCGACGTCGACAGGTGCACGTTGCCGTCGTTCGGCTGAATGCCGAACATCAACAACAGTCCGGTGAACAGCTCCGCGCTCGTGTCGGGATCGATCTCGTTGAGCTTCCGGCGGACGCCCTTGGGCTGCCCCGTCGTCCCCGACGTGTAGTGCATCGACGCGCCCGTCGACCGGTTCTCGGGACGCGACGTCGGCTGCCCGTCCACGACCTCCCCGAACGGCCGGAACCCCGGGATCGAGCCGTGCGCCAACCGGTGCGTCGACGGAATGCTCGCCTGCTCGGCCGCCGCACTCGCGATGTCGGCGAAGCGCTCGTGACTGATGAAGACCGTCGCCTCCGAGTCACTGATGATGTACGCGATCTCGGCCGGGCTCAGGCGGTAGTTGATCGGCACGTAGTAGAAGCCGGCTTGCAGCGCGGCGAGGTAGACGTGCATCGGGAGCGACCCGTTGGGCAGCACTGCTGCCACCGCGTCGCCCCGTTCCATGCCGAGACTCCGCAGCGCGTGTACCACCTGGTTCGCGCGCGCCAGCACGTCCCCGGCCGCGTGCTCGGTGCCGTCGGGGTCGACGATCGCGAGGTAGCCGGGGTCTTCCTGTGCGTACTTCCAGAAGCCCATGCAGCGTGCTCCTCTTGGGCGGACGACCGCGGCAGAGTAGAACACGTTCCATATTGTGAGCCAGGCGCCCCTGCGGTGGCTCGGGGAGTTGTCGCTACAGCGAGAGGATCTCGACGCCCACGCTGAGGAACGCGCCCACGGCAGCCGGATCGTCGTCGTGGAAGTGCACGAGCGCGCGCTTCGTCCCATGCCGGCGCAGCGAGAACCGGCCGCTCCGTACGTCGTGGGTCACCACGATCGCTTTCGGTTCGTACAGCTTGGTGCGGTTCCAAAAGCCGAGTCTCACGCCGTCCGACGTCACCTCGATGCGCGTCGGCGTCACGAACTTGGCGTCGAAGCAACCGAGAACGCCGGCGAGCACGAGTGCGAGCGCGCCAATCGTGAACGTCAGCGCGACGAATGCGACCAGCGCCCACACCACGATGACGCCGCTCACTGCAGCAATGGCCCAGACGCCGCGCGGCAACGCCTGGCGGTATTGCGGTGTGGTGTCCTCGACAGGCCGCACTGCGACAGCGGTCATCGCGTCATCCCCCTGTGACGGTTCCATCCATGGCGCGTCACGGGTGACGCACCTCCGACGCTAGCCGCTCTGTCCCTTTTGTGCCAGTCCGCGGGGGTTGATGTTTGCCCGGGCGCATTGCCGGTGAACCCAAAGGACTATGACAACCACGCCGACGGTGCCGGCCACGGGGGCGTCGTTGCGGCCGGGGCCGGCCTCCGGAGCCAAGACCGAGCGTCCCCGCGTGGCGATCGTCGCCCACACCGGCAAGAGCCTGGGCGGGGGCCTCTCCGAACTGCGCCAGGCCCTGGCCCGGGCCGGGTTCCCGGACCCGATCTGGTTCGAGGTGACCAAGAGCAAGCAGGCGCCGAAACGAGTGCGCCAGGCGTGCAAGGAGGGCGCCGACCTCGTGTTCGCATGGGGCGGCGACGGCGTGGTGCAGCGGTGCGTCGACACGCTGGCCGGCAGGGACGCGACGCTTGCCATTCTCCCCGCCGGGACCGCCAACCTGCTGGCAACGAACCTCGGCATTCCCAAGGATCTCGAAGCGGCGGTCGACGTCGGACTGCACGGAGCGCGCCGCCAGCTCGATACCGGCACGATCAACGGAGAGCACTTCTCGGTGATGGCCGGAGCCGGCTTCGACGCGCTCGATGATCCGCGACGCGCCCCGAACGATGAAGGACCGCGTCGGCAAGCTCGCATACCTCTGGACGGGCGCAAGGAATCTCGGTGCCTCCCGAGTGAAGATGCGCATCAAGGTCGACGGCGTGAAGTGGTTCGACGGCAAGGCGAGCTGCGTGCTCGTCGGCAATGTCGGCAAGATTCTCGGAGGCGTGACCGCGTTCGAGGACGCCGAGCCGGACGACGGCATTCTCGAGCTCGGCGTCGTGACTGCGCGCGGGGTCTGGCAATGGACACGCGCGCTCGCGCGAACGGCCGCGGGCAATGCCGAACGGTCACCCTTCGTCTCGACGACCCGAGGCGCCAAGTTCGACATTCGTATGCGCGACGCTTGGCCGTACGAGCTCGACGGCGGCGCGCGCAAGCCTGCAAAACGTCTGCGCGTCAAGGTGGTCCCCGCGTCGATCACAGTGGCCGTACCGGAGGAAACCACGGAGTGAGCACGGCGTCTGCAGTCCCCGAGACATGGGAGCTGACAGGTGACGACGCGCGCGCCACCTTGCGAATCTGTGGCCGGGTACAGCTCGTGCGAGACGCGTTTATGCGGCTGCGAGTCGCCGACGGCTTCAGCCACGCACGCTCGCTCGCGTACACAACGTCGCTCGTACTCGTGCAAGCGATCATCGCGGTCGTCGGCCTCGCGGTGGCCCTCGGAACCCACGGCACGAGCCGGATCATCGTGCGGACCCTGAGAGCCGCGGTTCCCGGACCGGGCGGCGACCTGCTGACCGATGCCGTGACGCAGGCGCACACTGCCGGCGCCTCGCATCGCTATCTCGGCCTCACGTTCGGCCTCGTCGGATCGATCGTCACCGGGGCCACGACGATGGGACAGCTCGAACGCGGCTTCAACCGCATCTACGGCGTCGAGCAGGACCGTCCGACGGTACGCAAGTACGGCCGGGCCTTAGTACTCGCGCTCACCGCCGGCGCCCTTGGATGTGTGGCGTTCGCCGCCCTCGCTCTCGGCAAGAGCATCGGCGACTCCATCGACAACAGCGCCGCGAACACCGCGTGGGCGATCGCGCGCTGGCCTGTCGCGCTGGCACTCGTCACAGTCGCGATCACCATGCTGTTGCGCTCGTCGCCGCGGCGTCATCAACCCGGGCTCTCGTGGCTCGCGTTCGGCGCGGGCGTCTCCGCCTTGCTCTGGGTTGCGTGCACGCTCGGGCTGGGTCTGTTCTTTACTGTCAGCACGTCCTTCGGGAAGACGTACGGTCCCCTCGCAGGCATCGTCGGACTGCTGATTTGGGCGCTGCTCTCGTCGATCTCCGTGCTGTTTGGCGGCGCGATAGCGGCTCAGCTCGAAGCGGTTCGGGCCGGCGTCACCAAACCCCAGGACGCGACCAAAGTCGAGAACTCCGAACCGGAGTCTGACCGCGTGCTCGAACGCTCAGGCTCGCGATGACAGTCGCCGCCGATCGAGGCGACGACGCCGAAACCGCAACGCAGCTGCAGACGCGGCTCCGGCGAACGCTCGAGGGCGTCATCGGCGTGCCGGCCACCGAAGGCAACGCCATCGATGTGCTGCGGAACGGCGACGCG
The DNA here is from genome assembly GCA_963837155.1 of uncultured Actinomycetes bacterium. GTDB lineage: Bacteria > Actinomycetota > Acidimicrobiia > IMCC26256 > PALSA-610 > DASQHW01. The sequence goes on from CAWIMB010000002.1 coordinate 2,751,857, forward strand.
ATCTTCCCGGCGATGCTCGATGCCATCCAGAACGCGAAGCACACGATCGACTTCCTGACGTTCGTGTACTGGCAGGGCGAAATCGGCACCGAGTTCGCGCAGCGCTTGTCGGACCGGGCTCGTGACGGCGTTCGCGTTCGAGTCCTGCTCGACGCCTGGGGCGCCCGACCGATGGACCGCGCGCTGCTCGAACTGATGCGGCGCAATGGCGTGCATGTTCGGTGGTTCCGTCCGCTGCACCCGTTCCGGCTCGGTCGGGTCAATCACCGCACCCATCGCAAGGTGATGATCGTCGACGAATCCATCGGGTTCACCGGGGGTGTCGGGATCGCCGACGAGTGGCGCGGCGACGCACGGGACGAGCATGAATGGCGGGACACGCACTTTCGCATCGCGGGCCCCTGTGTCGACGGGCTCCGTGCCGCGTTCCTCGACAACTGGGCGGAGACCGACCCGGATCTCTTCGATCAGGATGTCGACCGCTTCCCCGATCAGCCCAAGCCCGGCTCGTCGATCGTGCAGTGTGTGCGCGGCGCATCCGAGACGGGCGCGAGTGACGTCGAATCGCTCTTTCGCACGTTGTTACAACTGGCGCAGCAACGGGTCAGGATCACCACCGCATACTTCGTCCCCGACGACGAGCTCATGCGTCGCTTCCGTGATGCAACAGCGCGCGGTGTCGAGATCGAGATCCTGCTTCCAGGGCCGCATGCCGACAAGCGCTTCGTCCAGCTTGCGAGCGAGTCCGTGTACGAGTCCCTCCTCGAGCATGGCGTCCGGCTGTGGTCGTTCCAACCCTCGATGCTGCACGCCAAGATCATGACCGTCGACGGCATCGTTGCGAACGTCGGTTCCGCGAACCTCAACGCGCGGTCGACGCATCTCGACGAGGAGATCAACGTCGTCGTCCTGGACAACGACGTGGTTGCAGAGCTCGATGCCCAGTTCGACGAGGACGTCGAACGCAGCGTCGCGATCGAAAGAGGCCAATGGCGCAGCCGCTCGTTCGTGCAACGCGTCGCCGAGACAGCCGCCGCCCCGTTCCGCCGATTGTTCTGACACTCTGAACGTCCCCGGCAGTCGACTCAGAGCTGCCCGGCGCGGCGAAGGGCACGAGGGCGCCCGTCGGGATCGAGGAGCATCCGGTACACACCACGCGCCCATACGGCCGCCACACCTCGCACCGGCTCCGGGCGATGTGGTCGCAGCCTTCCGGCGGGACGCGGCCCACGACACCCGTTGTCGTGCCAGGCCTCAAGCTGGGCTGCGGTGCGCGCCAACGTCTTGAAACCGACAACCGGGTCGACGAGCTCGTCGTTGTCTGCCCCGGCGTGTTCCCGCCAGAGAAGGAGGCGGGTGTCGCGGGCGAGACGACGGGCGCCGTCGCCGAGACCGGCTGGATCGCGAGGTGTGCGCTCGTCGAGGGTTTGGTCGATCACCGCACAGGAGACTTCGGAGTCGTTCGTCCACGATCGACGATTGAGATTGTCGGAGCCGACCGCGAGCCAGACATCGTCGACGATGCACACCTTCGCGTGTACGTAGATCGGCCAGCCGGTTTCGGCCTCGAGGTCGTAGATAGCCACGCGGTCACCACCGGCGTTCAGCAGCGTCCGCATCGCCCGCTCTTGCCCGATCCTGTAGGGCGGACCGGAAAAGTGGCCGTCACGGTCGGGATAGCGCGGCACAACAACGACGACACGCAGACGCGGGGAGTTGCGCAATGCACCGGCGAGAGCATCGGCGGCCTCGGGCGACCAGAGGTACTGGTCCTCGACGTAGATAAGTGCGCGGGCACGACGCAACGCCTTCAAGTACGCCCGCGCGATGCTGCGCTCACCGTCGGGCGCGAACGGGAACGCAGGATGCTTCGCCGGGTACGTGCGCAGCACCTGCACGGCGTGGTTGCCGCCGGCGGCTTGCCGCGGTTGTTCGTCCGGTAAGGGGCGCGGCCGACGCGGCTCCCGGGCGACACGCCTCAGGGCGATGCGCCACGGCACGCGGTGATCGAGGGGCATGGGGTCATCCCACCGTTCGCGAAACGTGTGGCCGAGGTCTGCGATCGCCGGGCCCCGGATCTCGAGCTGCGCGTCGTGCCATGCGGGCCGGGCGCCGTAGCGCGGGTCAAGCTCGATCCGCTGCTCGTCTCCTTTGTGGTTGTGATCGTCCCGACGACCATGACTCAGGTCGATCCCGCCGACGAACGCGACGTCGTCGCCAGCGTGGTTGGCCTTCTGCACAATGACGAGCTTCTGGTGGTGGCTCCCGGTGCGTCGCACACGTTCGTCGAGGAGCACCTCACCGCCGGCCTCGTTGACTCGTTCGCCGAGTTCGCGATTTTGTTTCTCACTGAAGTGGGCCCGAGCACTGTGCGACCGCCATACGAGCCCGCGCACGTCGACATCCCGCTCGGCGAGTTCCGCGAGCACTCGTCCGATTTCCGTTCCCGGACCATCGAGCCGCTCGTCGGCATCGCCGCGCCAGTCCGTGAACAGCACGCGATCGCCTTTCGTCAACGTGGCGAAGGCCTTCAGGAGGCGATGGAAGTACGAAGCACCATCGACGAGAACTTCGACCCCATTGCCCTCGGTGTACGCGCGCCCGTCGCCGCGGCGGCGGTCGATATCGGTGCACGGGTTCCCCCGCTCCTCGGGCCGCAAGAACCATTCGTCGAGCGTCATCGACGCGCGTCAGCGGGTTCTCGAAAGCCCGCGCGCACCGCAGCCATCGCGGCGACGACACAGCCGATGCCGAGCACGACACCCGCAATCACGTCGGTGGGATGATGCAGACCGCGGTACACGCGCCCAATCGCGACGGCGACAATCACAACTATCGCAATCGTCCAAGCGGCGATGCGCGCGGTGCGATGCTCGGTGCGCCATGTGACGATGACGGCGAGCGCGGTGAACAGGACTGTTGCGGCGGCAGTATGACCCGACGGGAAGCTGTACGTCGCCGGCGTCTCGTTCAAGCGGGGGACCCCCGGTCGGGGTCGGCCAACCGGAAACGTCGTCGAGAGGAAAACCGTGATCTCCAGTGTCATGGCAATCGCGATGAGCGCCGCTTCGCGCCACCACCGCAACAGCGCAAAGCAGACGACGATCAACACGATGGCCGCAACGACGGGCGCCGTGTTCAATGCGGACGTCGCAACCTTCGTCACCTCATTCCACGTTCCGGTGCGCTGGTGGACGAAGGACCGATTGATGCGCTCGTCCCAGCGCCCGACCGAGCCGTCGAGCACGTCGGTCAGGAGAAAGCCGATCCCGAGCATCGTGACCGTCAGCACTGCGTACGCGACCGCGGTCACTGACAGTGCCCGCAGCACCGGATGGCCGGCCTGCTCCTGTCGCCGGGCATCCTGAGCGGAGGCATACACTCGATCCTCCGCAATATCGGTCATCTGCCCACCTCGTGGCGGTTGACGTTGTTGCCGTTTTCCCCGCCCTGGTCGCGGGCAACACCTGAGGTAGTGGTGGTCGTCGCAGTAGTGCTCGCGTTTGCCCTGATCGGCGGCCTCGCGGCCGGGGCGTTGGCGTGGCACTGGCCAGCAGCGGATCCGGCCGCGCCGCATGCCTCGCCTGATGCGATTGCTGAGGAGGTTCGCGTTCACCGCTCCTTCGCCCGTTGGCTGCGGTCGCACACGGATCCCGAATCGTCGACGCGGGTCGCCCTCGCAAGCGCGGCCGTCGTGATCGCCGCGGGAGCAACGGCCATCGGCGTGCTGCTCGTGATGGTCCACACCAACGCCGGCCTCGCGCACTACGACCTCAGCGCCACGCGCTGGGGCGCATCGCATGCAACGTCCGGCTCGAGCCGGTTCCTGCGCGATGTGAGCCTCCTGGCAGGCACACCGGCAATGATCCTCGTCGCAGCCGCAGTCGGCGCGTTCGAGTACGCGCGCACGCGACGATCCGTGGTGTTCGTATTTCTCACGCTCGTCGTCGGCGGCCAGGTGTTGGTCGTGAACGTGACGAAGTTCGCCGTCGACCGCGCCCGTCCGAGCATTTCCCAGCTCACCGGCTTCGCCGGCGCGTCGTTCCCTTCGGGCCACGCCGCGGCCGCCGCCGCCACGTTCGCGGCCGCCGCGCTGATCCTCGGACGCGGCCGCGCGCGGCCGACACGGGTTCTCCTTGCGGGCGCGGTCGGCGCCGTCGCGTTCGGGGTCGCGACGACACGGGTGCTGCTCGGGGTGCATTGGCTCACCGATGTCGTCGCCGGACTGGTCGTGGGCTGGACATGGTTCGCGCTCTGTTCCATTGCGTTCGGCGGCCGGAGGCTTCGCTTCGGCGAACCGGTACGCGTGGCCGAGCACATCGCGGACGACCTCGTCGGCCCCGCCCGTTCGCCCCGGTAGCCCTCGCTCGGGCGCGGAACCTGGAACCTGTTCTAGGGTCTGGCCGTGACCGAGCAACTCGAGATCAGCACCAAGCACTGCACGATCGAGCGCGACGGGCCGGTCGTCGTGCTCACGATGAACCAACCGGCGAAGAAGAATGCGCTGTCGTCGTCGATGCTCGCCGGCCTCGTGCTCGGCTACGAGTACGTGGACGAGCACGACGATGTCGCGTGCGCGATCCTCACCGGCGCGGGCGGCAACTTCTGCTCCGGCATGGACCTCGTGTCGATGGGACAGACGCCCGACGAACCCAAGGTCCAAGAGGTGATGGCGCGCGGCAACAACCCGCACTGGAAGGCGTTGCTACGCGACTACCGGTTGAGCAAGCCGTTGATCGCCGCGGTCGAGGGCTACGCAGTGGCGGGCGGCAGCGAGATCTTGCAAGGCACCGACATTCGCGTCGCGGCCGAGGGCGCGATCTTCGGCGTCTGGGAAGCCAGGCGCGGACTGTTCCCTCTCGGCGGCTCCGCGTGCCGCTTGCCGCGCCAGATCCCGTACACGATCGCGATGGACATCTTGTTGCGCTGTCCGCCGGTGCCGGCGCGCGAGGCCAAGGAGATCGGGCTCATCGGTCACGTCGTGCCCGATGGTCACGCGCTGACGAGGGCGCTCGGTCTTGCCCACGAGGTTGCACAGAACGCGCCGCTGTCGCTCAAGGCGATCTTGCGCGCGTGGCGCGAGACCGAGCACATGAGCGACGCCGACGCGATGCAGTACCAAGACAAGATCGGTTGGGAAGTGTTCGCGAGCGAGGACGCGCAGGAAGGCCCCAAGGCGTTCGCCGAGAAGCGCAAGCCCGTGTTCAAGGGCAAGTGACTGGACGATGGAGCATGACGCGGTGAGCGAAGCGGAGCGGAGCGAACTCGCCGGAGTCCAGAGCGACGCAAAGCGTGCGCCGAAGGCGCACCAAGCGGGGCGGCGGGCGGGGTCGGGGGGCGGGGGTATCCCGCCGAGCAGCGAGGGCGACAAAGAATAATGTCGGAAGCGGCGCCGGGATTACCTGATTCGCAAGCGTTCGCGACGCGCGAGCGGGCCGAGCTCGCGGCTGCGATCCGCGACCTCATCGACGTCGCGATGTCAGTGGAAGACGTCGACGACGACACGATGCGCGACGTCACCCGCGAGATCGAACAGCTCGCGTTCCGGCTCGGCCGCGGACGCAACGAAGGCGCGGGCTACCGGCCCCGCAATCACGGCGACTACTTGCCCCGCTCGCCGATCGTCGGCGAAGCCTCGCCGCTGTCACCGCGGCTCGACTGGGAGGCGGTTGAGGAAGACGGCCGGGTCGTCGTCGTGGGGCACGGCACCTTCGGTGCGCCGTACGAAGGACCACCGAGCTTCGTGCACGGAGGTTGGATCGCGTGCGCGTTCGACGAGATGCTCGGGATCGCGAACATCGCCTCTCGGGTCATCCGGGCATGACTGCCCGGCTCACCGTGCACTACCGGCGCCCCACGCCGTTGTTCCGGGAGTTGCGCTTCCGGGCCTGGGTCGACCGGGTCGAGGGCCGCCGGATCATGTCGAACGCCGAGGTGTGGGACGGCGACACGATGACGGCCGAGGCCGACGGGATCTTCGTGCAGCCCCGGCCCGAGCTCGCCGAGAAGTATTTCGGGCCGCGCGACGAGACGGTGTCATAGAACCGGGCTACAGCAAGAACGGCCGTCCTGCCGATACCGAGGCGGGGGTGGCGGAGCGAGCCGTGAACCGATGCCCGAGCTGCCGCACTCTTGTCCCCGCGAGCTGGATCGCGTGCCGGCGCTGCGGCGCCGCGCTCGACCGCGATGCGCCCAACCCGTCCGTCCCGCCCGGGCGCCGTGCCAAGCGGACCGGGCGCGAGCGCAGGAGCGGGCACCGCGCTGCTCGAGCGTCCGGTGCAGGTACGGCTTCCGGCGGCACCCGACACGTTGCTCCCGGGCCGTACACCCGACAACTTCGTGCCCCGCCGGCAGGCCGACCCGGCCCGGCGGCGGAAGGTCGTGGTCGTCGCGATCGTGGTCGCCGCGCTGGCGCTCAGCGCGTGGACCGCGGCGAAGGTGGTCTTCACGAGCGACAACGGCTCCCCGGTCACGAACGCCGTACGGGATCGGCGGGCCGAGGGACTGCTGCGGGACGCCGCTGACGCGGCCCGCACGGTTTTCATGCAAGAAGGCACCTTCGCCCACATCACGCCCGCCCAGGTCGAGGATCGCGCGCTCGACATCCCGATCGTTGCCGCCGGTACCGTGGCGCGTTCGGGTCGCGTCTCGATCCGTTCACCTGACGACGACACGCTCATCCTGGCGAGCCCGGGAGCCGGCAAGACCTGCGTCTTCGCCCGTGACGAGCCGACGGCATCGCAGATCTTGTTCGCCGCCACGCGCGGGAAGCCCTGTGCGGCCACGGCTGCGCCCCGCTCAGGCTGGACGTCGGGCTGAACCGCGCCACATCAGGTCCAGCGCGACTCGGGTCGTGCCGAAACAAAGGGCCATGAAGGCCTGCCCCCGATGCGCAACCGTTGCGGTCGGCGCTTCGATGAAGTGCCGCCAGTGCGGCGCACTGCTCGTCGCCCCGCCGGTGCCGGTGCCGACGGCGCCTCCTGTCGCCCCGTTCGCACCGGGTGCGATGGGCGGGACCGCAGGTGCGCCCGCCACCGCCGTCGAGGAATCCTTCTACGCACCCGCGACGCTCACACCGGTCATCGTCGCGCCACCGGCTCCGCGAGATGCTGCGAAGCGGCGCGGTCCGATCGTGCCGATCGTCATCGCGATCGTCGTTCTCGCGGGCGCGGCCGCCGCGTACGCGACCGTCGGCCCCGGCTCCGGCGGTTCCGGGAGCGCGTCGAAGACGCCGGTCACGCTCCCCGCGATCGCGGAGTCTTCCGGGATCCCCAACCTCGAGGCCGCGCTGCGCATCCAAGCCGAGTCGTCGCGCCAGCACGCATCCGTTGTCGTCGCCGAGGCGTCGGCCGAGATGGGCGGCGGGCCCCTCGACGTGCAGACGCTGCGGAATCTCGACCCGAGCCTCGAATGGGTCACTGCCGAGCAGTCGTCGACCGGTCCGAAGGTGGTGTCGTTCTCGCAGTCAGGCGACACCGTCATCGTCGCCGTCGCGACCAAGAGCGGTGACGTCTGCGCCTTCGGCCGCACGTCGCCGGCCGCCGTCGGCGAGTACGTGACGCTCGGCAACGTGAGGTCGTGCCGGGCCGCCGACGCGCCTGCCTCCGGCTGGACGCAACTCAGCCCGGTGGGCGGCGGGTCGCGATATGCCCCACCCGAGGGCATGGACGGCGACGGGTACTGATCAGATTTCAGGGCATCTAGCATCCGTCGCCGATGCCACTTCCCGAGCACGGGCTGACCGACGACGAGATCCTCGAGACGCTGCGGGCGAAGCGTGCGCGCGATGCGCGCTGGCAGGACGGTCGCACGTTCGGGATGGTGTTCGACGGCGGGCCGGACGTGCATCACATCGCCGAGGCGGTCGCGGTCATGTTCCTGCATGAGAACGCGCTGAACACCGCCGCGTTCCCGAGCCTCGGTGAGATCCAGTCCGAGGTTGTCGGCGCGTGCGTGGATCTGTTCCACGGCGGTGCGGGCGCGGCCGGCTTCATGACCTCCGGCGGCACCGAGAGCATTCTCATGGCCGTGAAGGCCGCACGAGAACGCGCCCGCCACGAACGCGGGATCACGAACCCCGAGATGGTCCTTGCCGAGAGCGCGCACGCGGCGTTCCACAAGGCCGCACACGACTTCGGTGTCCTCGCGCACACCGTGCCGGTGCGCGAAGACTTTCGCGCCGACGTCGACGCGATGGCCTTCCGCTGCAACGCCAACACCGTGCTGGTGGTCGGCTCCGCGCCGCAGTACCCGCAAGGTGTCATCGATCCGATCCCCGAGCTCGCGGAGATCGCGGCCGAGGTCGGCGCGTCGATGCACGTCGACGCCTGCATGGGCGGGTTCGTGCTGCCGTTCATGGAGCTGAACGGCGAGACCGTGTCGCCGTGGGACTTCCGTGTCCCCGGCGTGACCACACTTTCGGCCGACCTGCACAAGCTCGGCTACACGCCGAAGGGCGCGTCGGTGATCCTGCACCGCAGCAAGGAGCTGCGCCGGTACCAGACGTTCGTGTTCGACGGCTGGCTCGGCGGCTTGTACGCGTCGCCGAACATGCAGGGCTCGCGGGCCGGCCTGCCGATGGCGACGGCGTGGGCGGTCATGCACAAGCTCGGCATCGACGGCTACCGGCGCCTCACGGCCGTCGTCATCGACGCGGCCCGGCGTATCATCGCCGGTGTACAGGAGACGCCGGGGATCCGCGTGCTCGGCGAACCGGAAGCGCATCTGCTCGCGATCACCAGTGATGGCGCCGACGTGTTCGCAGTTGGAGATGCGATGCACACCCGCGGCTGGCACCTCGACCGTCAGCAACCGCCCGACTCGCTGCACCTGACGGTGAGCGTGGGCAACGCCCCGGTCGTCGACGAGTTCCTGCGCGACCTGCGCGCCAGCGTCGCCGAGGTCGGCGCCAAGGAAACCGCGGACCGCAGCACGAATTACGCCACTTTGGAGTAGGCGTGCGCGATTACCGCGAGTTGACTGCGTCGAGGCGTTCGCTGGCCTCGATGTACTCCTCGACGAGCTGCTGCATCACGTCGCGCACCGGTCGAACGTTGTTCATCATGCCGACGACCTGGCCGACCGGGAAGCCGGTCATCTCGCGGTTCTGCGAGCGATAGATCCGCGAGAAGGCATCGGCGACGAGCATGAACTGCAACGGCATCGGCAGGTAGCCGGGCGAGTCGGGGCCTTCCCACGCGTCCGTCCAAGCGGTGCGCAGCTGCCGCGCGGGCTTGCCGGTGAGCACGCGGGACCGCACGGTCTGGGTGGAGTCGGCCGCCAGCAGTTTCTCCAGCACGAGCGGTGTCGCATCGCTCTCGGCGACCGTCAGCCAGATCGAACCCGTCCACGCGCCTTGCGCGCCCATCGCGATCGCAGCCGCGATCTGCGACCCGTGCGCGATCCCGCCGGCCGCGAGCACGGGTGCCGGCTTCACCATCTCGATCACCTGCGGCCACAAGACCACCGAGCTGATCTCGCCCGTGTGCCCGCCGGCCTCGGTGCCCTGCGCCACGACGATGTCGACACCGATCTCGCGGTGCTTCTGCGCATGCCGCGGGCTGCTCGCGAGCGCGGCCACGAGCATGCCGTGCTCGTGTGCGGTGTCGACGACGTCCTTGGGCGGAGGCCCGAGCGCGTTGACGAGCAGCGACGGCGAGTGCTGCAACGCGATGTCGATCTGGGGGCGCGCGGTTGCGTCGGTCCAGCCGAGCAGGTGATGGCCACGCTCCATGTCGTCGGGCAGTGGCGGGATGCCGTGGTCGGCCAACACCTTCTCGACGAACTCGCGATGCTCGGGCGTGATCATCTGCTCGAGCTCCGCTTCGAGGTCTTCGGGATTCACGCCTTGGGGCAGCTCGACCTTGGCGGGCATCACGAGGTCGACGCCATACGGCTTGCCGTCGACGTGCTCTTCGATCCACTTCAGCTCGATCTCGAGCTCGTCGGGCGTGAAATACAACGCGCCGAGCACGCCCATGCCACCGGCGCGACTCACCGCCGCGACGACGTCGCGGCAATGACTGAACGCAAAGATCGGGAATTCGAGGCCGAGATCGCGGGCGAGCTGCGTACGCATGACACTGGATGCTAGAGACGCACGAACCACACCTGCAACACGTTCTAGGTTCGCGCTACCCTCCGCCCGTGGCGGTCACGAGGACACGAGCCATCGAGACAGCGGAGCGGAAGAAGCGCTGTATCGACGCCGCCGATCGCGCTCGCCGCCGAAGGCGGCTACGACGCCGTGCAGATGCGCGACGTCGCCGCCCGCGCCGAGGTCGCGCTCGGCACGTTGTACCGGCACTACGCGTCGAAGGACCATCTGCTGCTCGCAGCGATGGCTCAGCAAGCGGCGACGCTGCGCGAACGGCTCGTGCCGCGGCCACCGCGCGGCGACACACCCGCGGCGCGCGATGTCGGAAGTGCTCGAGCGCGCGTCACGCGCCCTTGAACGCCAGCCGCAAGTGACCCGGGCGATGGTCAGGGCGATGTCGTCGCCGGGAAGCGACACGGTCGCCGTGAAGGAGGAGATCACCTCCACGCTGCGGTCGATCATCAGTCGACGCGGTAGACGGAACGCCCGTCCGCAATCTCGACGACATCGTGCGCGTGCTGGGCTCGGTGTGGTTCGCCGAGCTCACGTATTGGAGCGCGGGCCTCTCCGAGAACTCGCCGATGGGCGAGAACCTCGCCCGCGCCGCGTCACTGTTGCTGCCGTAGACGGGCGCGCACTTCGCCGAGGAGCGCGGCGTTTCCCGGGTTGCTCGAGTCGACCGGTCCCACGATCAGCCATTCGGTGCCGAACGCCAGGTACGCGCCCAGCCGCTCGGTCAGCCCGTCGACGCCTTCGTCACCCGGCCGGGCCAGACCCCCCCACGTGATCACGGCCTCGGGGGCCACCTCGCGCACCGAGCGCGACCTCGGCCGCAAACCGCTCGGGTTCGGCGCCCCAGGAATTCCATCCGTCGGCGACCGCGACGACCTCGCGGACCTGCGCGGCGTGGCCCGCCGCCCACACCGGAAACCCGTGCCCCCGCGCGGCCCGTACCGCGTCATGCAGGGCGTTGACGCGATCGGCCATCGTGCCGAACGGGAGACCGAACGCCTCGTTCTCGGCGCGGCTCTGCGTGTCGCCCGCGCCGATGCCGGCAATGAGGCGCGCCGCCACTGATCCGATCCGCGGTCTCGAGCGCGTGGGCGAGGGTGGCGGGCGGTCGCAGCGTGGCGCGCGCGACGAAGGTGCCGACCTTGACCCGCGTCGTCTCGGCCGCGACCGCGCCGAGCAGCGCGAAGCACTCGAGGGCGGGCCGCCGATTCGGCGGGTCACCGCGCCATACGTGGTCGTAGACGAACACGCCGTCGAGATCTGCGTCCTCGGCGGCACGTGCCAGCGTGATCGGTATCTCGGGATCGTCGACGAACGATGGAAGCGTGATCCCGACGTTGATCGTCATTGCCCGCTCTCGGCCCTTCGGGCCGGGCCGCTCGGCCACCCCCGACCCCACCCGCCGCCCCGCGTGGAGCGGCTTCGCCGCACGTTCTCATGGCTACTCGGCGGGATACCCGCCTCGCGGTCGCTCGGCTCACGACAGGAGGTCGCGCGCGAGTACAGCCGCGCCCACCGCGCCGGCGCGCTCGCCGAGCTCGGCGGGCACGATCGCGACCGGCGGCCGGTACTGCGAGCCTTCGATGTGGCGGCGGAATGCGTCGTGCAACGGCCCGAAGAGCAGCTTCCCGAGTTCTACGAGACCGCCCGAGATGACGATCCGTTCGGGGTCGAGGATGTTCGCGAGCCCGGCCAGGCCGAGCGCGACGTTGTCGGCGTACTGCGCGAGCAACGTGAGTGCGTCGCCGTCTCCGTGCGCGGCGGCCGTGCCGACCGCAATCCCCGTGACCGCGTTGCGATCGCCGCCTGCCGCCGCAACGATCCCCGGCCCGCCGCCATGAGAAACGAGCTCGCGCGCCATGCGGCCCAGCGCCGCACCGGACGCAATCGCCTCCCAGTGCCCACGCTCACCGCACGCGCACATCGGCCCGTCGACGTCGACGGTGAAGTGCCCGATCTCGCCGCCGAAGTTGTGCGCACCGCGGTACATGCGGCCGTCGAGCAGCATGCCGCCTCCGATGCCCGTGCCCAGCGTCACGAGCAACGCGTGCCGCACACCGCGTGCCGCGCCATACGTAGCCTCACCGAGCGTCGCGACATTGGCGTCGTTGTCGACAATGACGCGGTGGCGGGTCGCGTCCGCGAGCGCGTCGCGCAGCGGCGCCTCGCGCACATGCGGCAGGTTCGGCGAGTACAACACGTGGCCACGAGTGTCAACGAGCCCGGCGACGCCGACACCAATCGGCTCGTCCGCCGCGTGCGAAGCCTTCGACGATTGCTGTACTGGTGGCGACCAGCGCATCGATCCCCGCGTGAGGTGAGGCCTGGCGCAACTCGCGCGACGACCCCACCATCGGCGTCGAGGATGACGCCCAACACCTTGGTGCCGCCGATGTCCAGGCCGATCGTCGGCGAGCGCACGTTGGGATGTACCGCGCGTCAGCGTCGGTGTCGGCGTCGATATCGATGCGGTGCAGTCGCGGTTCGGTGTGGGGAGCGCGCGGCTGCCGGCGCTGTTGGTCGACAAACTCCTCGGCCGCGTCGACGACCTTGCGCATCGCCCGCAGCAATTCGCGTGCCGCGTTCCACAGGTGCTCGACGACGTCGTCCTCGGGCGGCACGTAGGGGTCACTCATGAGAACTCGACGACGAGTCGGTCGTCGACGAAACGCGCCCCGCCCACTTCCCGGCGGGCGAGGCTGTCGGGCAACAGCAGCGCGTGGCGATGCGGCCCAACAGTGACGACGAGCTCGTCCTCGGTGCGGCCGAGCTCGACGTCCTCACGCGTGACGAATGGCAGATGTATGGAGAGCAGCAGTTGTTCGCCGTCCGCTTCGACGCGGAACGGCTCGGCGTTCGAGAGCCGGTCGGCGACTTCGACGTCGCCGTAGCAGGCCTTCGCAAACACCGAGAGCTGGGAGAGCCCGATGATCTCCTCGTTGGCGAGCTCGGAGGTCAGCAACGGAAGCGGCGCAAACGCCTCCGCAATCACATCGAGGTGCGCGGCCTGTGTGGTCTTCCACTGTGCGAGCCACGGATGTTCGACATCCGCCGGCAGGAGACGATTCACGATTACCGCATCGACGTGATACCCGAACAGTGAGAGGTACGTGTACGTGCGGCGCGCCTCGGCAACGACGAGACGCTCGGGGTTCACGACGAGCCGGGCGCTGGTGACGTCGCCGTCGGTGAGGAGCTCGCGAACGCCGTCGAGCCGGTCATAGAAGCGGTGGATCGCCGCGAACACGTTGTCGCCGGCGACCGGCACGTTCGCCATGCGCTGCACGATGGGGCGAGCGAGCCGCGTCAGCCGCCGCTGCGTTTCGAACACGCGGTCCATGTACCAGCCGAGCACGTCGGGGAGCGACAGCAACCGGATCGTTTCGGCGGTCGGCGCGCAGTCGACGATGACAACGTCGTACGCGTCACTCGTCGCGAACTCCTTGATGTCGGCGAGCGCGAACACTTCGTCGAGACCCGGGATGACCGCGAGCTCCTCGGCTTCCACGCTCCCGGCCCCGGCCCAGTCGAGAATGTCGACGAGGTAGCGCCGCACGTCGTGCCACGCTTCCTCGAACCGCACCCGCGCGTTGAGCTGCTGTCCCCACAGGTGCTCGGAGATCGGCGTGGGACGGTCACCGAGCGGCGAGTCGAACGCGTCGGCGAGCGAGTGTGCGGGATCGGTCGAGCACACAACGGTGCGCAATCCCGCTTCGGCCGCGCGGTACGGCGGTCGCGGCCGCGACCGTCGTCTTGCCGACACCGCCCTTGCCCGTGAACAGAAGGATGCGCATGAGCGGCGCAGGCTACGCGCGCTTGGTCTTCAACCGGCGGAGCGGCGGCACCGTCTTCGGCGGCTGCTTCCTCGGCGGCAGGTCGGCAATGAGGTCGGTCGTGGCGGCAGTGACGCGCCGGACGGCCCGTTCGAACGTGTCGTTCGTGCGCTCCGACGGGGCAGTGACCCCGCTGATCTTGCGCACGTACTGGCGCGCGGCGGCTTCGATCTCTTCGGGGGTGGCGTCGGGCTCGAGCCCGCGGAATGTGGTGATGTTGCGGCACATGGCGCCCACGCTACTGGGCACTGGTTGTGATGGCTCCATTTCCGTGGCTCGCTGCTCGGCCGTGTGCCAGCATCTGCGGATGACGAGCGAGAGCCAGCGCTGGAAAGTCGGCAACGCGACGATCACGAGTGTGGTCGAGGACGAGACCCACCACATCCCGCCCGAATTCTTCTTTCCGGCCGCAACCGCGGCGGAGGTTGCCGAGCACGCCTCGCTCGTTCCCGACTTCGCCGACGAGCACGGCAACATCGCGCTGCGCGTCCAGGCGTTCGTCATCGAAATCGGTTTGCGCCGGATGCTCGTCGATCCGTGCGTCGGCAACAACAAGAAACGGCCGCTTCCGTTCTGGAACGAGATGACGTGGCCGTTCTTCGAGCGCTTCACCGAGGCTGGTTTCGACGCGGCCGGTATCGACACTGTCGTGCACACGCACCTGCACGTGGATCACGTGGGCTGGGACACGCACCTCGTCGACGGCGATTGGGTTCCGACGTTCACCAAGGCCCGGCACCTCTACACCGAGCGCGAGCTCGCGTACTGCAAGGCCGGCGGGGATCCCGGGATCGACGGCGTGTACGACGACACGGTTGCCCCGATACTGGCTGCCGGCCTCGCCGACATCGTCGACGACGATGCCGATCTCGGTGACGGCTTTCAGCTCGAACCGTCGACCGGGCACACGCCGGGCCACGTCTCGATGTGGATCGAGTCGTCAGGGAGACGCGCGCTCGATCACCGGCGACTTCCTGCACCACCCGGTGCAGTGTGAGGTTCCCGCGTGGGCGGAGATCGGTGACGACGACGCCGACGTCGCCCGCGACGCGTTGCCGCATGCTGGCGTGTGCCGCGGAATCGGGCGTGCTCGTGCTGGGCACGCATTTCAGTACACGCCCAGCCGGCCGCGTGATCGAGCACGGCGATGCCTGGCGGTTCGTGCCGGAGGCGTAGGCACGCGCCCCTCAGGCGACGGCTTCGACTTGCTTTTTCAGCTCTTTGAGGGCGGTGCCCATGATGAGGCTCGCCGCCCGGCGCTTCACGAGCCCGGGGAGCGGTACCGAGAGGTCGACGACGAGTTCATAGTGCACGCGCGTCGACGACGGGCCTTCGGGCTCGAATCGATAGTTGCCGTCGAGCCGGCGCACCAGGTCGCCCTCGACGAGCTTCCACGAGAACGCCGTCGGCGCCTCCGAGTAGTCGTACTCGAGGACGTAGCGGACGCTCTTCCCGAGCGCGGCGACCCGGTACTCGACCCGCTTGGCCCGGCCTTCGGGACCCTGTTCGACGATCTTGACTTCCTTCACGTCGCGTGCCCACTCGGGGTACGACTCGAAGTCGATAGCGACGTCCCAGCACCGATCGGCCGGCGCCTCGACACGGATGCGCTCGTTCGCGGTCTCGGTCATCGACGTCCTCCTTTCGCAACCCTCGCTTGCCTTGCCGCTTGCGGGGCTCGGCGGGGCGGGAACGTTCCGTGCCGCGCGCCCCACAGCGCGGCGAACCCGAGCGGGAGCATCGGGACGAGCACACCGAACGGGTTCGCGAACGCGGTGGCGAGACCGACGACGACCGACACGGCCGTCGCCAACATCAGCTGGCGACGTACGTCGGCGGGCGCCGACCCAGTCAGGAACACCCATGACGACACAGCGATGTCGTCGCCGCGTGCCGAGCGCGCGACCGCGACTCCGAACGCGTAGAGCCAGATGACCAGCGATGCGCCGAACAGCACGAGGCTGACGGCGGTCGTCGTCGCGTCCAGCGCGTGCAGCCCGAGCGCGTCGGGCACGGCAACGATCGCGAAGAATCCGAGCGACGCCCACGACGCGATCGACGATGCGCTTTCCGGTCACAGCGGCAATCTACCGGGGCAGGTTGCCGACGAGCAGCAAGCTCTCCGCGGGCGAGTCGGCTGCGAGCCGTTCGACAAGACGGTCGTACGCGAAGTCCTCGCACGCCCGGCGCCGGGCCGCGACACCCATGCGCGAGCGGAGACCCGGATCGTCGGACGAGCTGGTCGAGCTCGGCGCGCACCGCGGACACGTCTTGCGGGCGGCACGACAAAACCGGTCTCGCCGTCGACCACCGCTTCGTGCGCGCCGCCACTGCGACCCGCGATCGACGGGACGCCGCACGCGGCCGCTTCCAGGAACACGATGCCCGAATCCTTCGGCTTCGAGCCCGGCCCAGCGTTCGCGACAGCACATCGCGAACACGTCGGCGAGGCGTAGAGCGCGGGAAGGTCGGCGTCGGGCACGCGCCCGAGGAACGTCGTGTTCGCTGTGCGCGCGCGCCGCTCGAGACGCCCGCGATCACGGCCCCCGCCTGCGATCGCGAGCTGCACGTCGGGAAGACCCGCAACGGCGTCGATCACGACGTCGAAACCCTTGCGCGGCACGAGGCGCGAGAGCCCGAGCACGAGCGGACGAGTTCGGGATCGAGACCGAACGGCTTGCGCGCGTCGCGGCCCGCTGGACGTCGTCGAGCGGATGGAACCGCTCGACGTCGACGCAGGGCGGAACGATCACGCCCCGCACGTCACGGCCAGCGATGTGCGTCACCTGGGCGGCGGGATACCCGCCGGCCGCGACGACTGCCGCCGCACCGTGCAGCACCCGACGCCCGAGCTGCCGGGTCACCGGAAGACGTCCGCACACCGTGATCTCGGCGCCGTGCGCGACCACGACGTACGGCGCGGCGCGCGAGCTCGCGGGCCGATGAGACCGAGCGGCAGCATCGGATCGACGAAGATCACGTCGGCGCCGCACTTCGCGTGCGAGCGCGTCGACGTCGCGCGCTCAGCGCGCGCGTCGGCAGCAGCACCTTCTGCTTGGTGCGCACGACCCGGAACGGCTGCTGCGCGTCCCACGCGGCCGCGCCTTCGTACGGCGTCGTGAGCACGGTGGTCTCGTCGGGGGGAAGTCGCCGCCACAGCTCGTAGAGGTACGACTGGATGCCGCCGAGCTTGGGCGGGAAGTCGTTGGTGACGAGCAGCGACGGCATGGCTAGCGTTTGCACCCGCGCCGCCACGGAGTTCCGCAACAAGAACAGTCCTGCGAGGCATGTCGGCGCCGGCGACCGCGAACGCGCCCCGGTAACCGGCGAACTCCGCGATCACGCCGGCGATGACCGCACCAAAGCCCTGACGAGAGATCGAAGAACGACGAGAACGTGCCGACGACCGACGCCCGCTCGGAGTCGTTGACGCCGGACGAGCGCGAGCAGCAAGAGCGCGGGGTACATCAGCGACATCCCGCACGCGAACACGATCGTGCCGACGACGAGGCCGGCGAGCGTCGGCCATACCGCGATGATGCGTGATCCCCGTGCCCGAGCGACGCGAGCGCGATCGCACCGGCGTTGCGGGCGACCGAGGCGATCGGGAGAGCGCGCGCCGACGATGCGTACGAAGAGGATCAGGATCCCGTAGAGCAGGAAGATCGCGCCTGCGGACGATGTCGACGTCGTTGTCGCACGTACAGCGGCATCAACGGCGTGAACGCCGACAACGGCATGAGTCCGAGGAACAGCACGAGTCCCGGGTCGCAGGGCCGCCCGATGCAACAGCGGTGCCCCGGCAGCCACTTCGTGTTCGCGGTGGACGTCGACGGTGAAGAGACCCGAGCCTGCTGCGAGGAGCGCGAGCACCGACGAAACGACGAACGTGAGCAGGTATCGGTCGTGCCCGCGCAAGACATCACCGAGCGCGGGTCCGAACGCCAAGCCGCCGTACACCGCGACCGACCAATAGCTGACGGCCTCACCCCGCCGCTCGGCGGGAGCAAGATCGGTGATCATCGTCGCGGCGCCGACAAAGAACGCCGGCCTCACCGAACCCGGTGACGATACGCATCGCGATCAGCCACCAGAGTGCGTGCACGACGCCGTACAGGAGCGTCGGACACTGCGACGGTCGCCGCACCCCAGATGATCAGCGCCCGCCGGCCGACCGGTCGCCGATGCGACCCGCGTACGTACGCAGCACGACGGCACCGACCGCGAACGTGCCAACCGCCACGCCGACGGCGGCGTCGCCGAAGTGCAGCTGATCCTCGACGTAGTGCGGGAGCACCGGCGTCAGCATCGCAGCGCGAGGAAGTAGAAGAGCCCGCACGTGACAACGAGCAGGAACCGCGAGGTCAGCAGCTTCCGCGTGGTCGCCTCAGGCATTGGCGAGTTTCGAGCGCGTCGTCCCAGGAGCCGCGCTCGGCGATCAGCTTCCGGTACTGCATGACGTTGCGCGGGCGGTTGAACCCGAGCGCGCCGGTAATCCGGCCGTCCTTGCCGAACAGGGCGACGAACTGGCGCTCCTCGAGCGTGCCGTGCGCGACGTGCACCTCGGCATCCGCGGACACGACGCCGACGATTTGGATCTTGCGGTCGTACTGGTCCGACCACACGAATGGCACCGGCGCAAACGCGCTCTCGTCCCCGAGCAGCCGGCGCGCCGCGTGCACACCCTGCTCGGTCGCGTTCGTCCAGTGCTCGAGGCGCATCGAGCGCGCCGTCGAACAAGAGGTTCGGCCACCGGGCGACGTCCCCGGCCGCGACGATGTTCGGCGCCGCACAGCACGAGGCGTCGCACACGACGCCGTTGTCGAGTGTGAGGCCGGAACCTTCGAGCCAACCGGTCTCCGGCATCACGCCCACCCCGACGACGACCACGTCGGCGGCGACCACCGACCCGTCGCCGAGCCGCACGCCGGTCACCTGGCCCTCGCCGTCATCCTCGATGCCAACGACTCGGACACCGGTACGAAGATCGACACCGTGGTCGCGGTGAACGCCGGCGATCGCGGCGCCAACCTCTTCGCCGAGGCCGCGCACCATCGGCTGGGGCAGCATTTCGAGCAGCGTGACGTCGAGGCCGCGCGTGCGGGATGTCGCTGCGACCTCGGCGCCGATGAATCCGGCGCCGATCACAACGACCTTCGGGCGCGCGTCGAGCAGCTCGCGGAGCGCGAGGGCGTCGTCGAGTGTCCGGAGCGTCAACACGCCGGCGAGATTCGGCTGGTCCCGGAGCCGGCGCGGCGTGGAGCCAGTCGCGATCACCAGCCCGTCGAACGCGATCCGCTCGCCGTCGTGCAGCTCGACCTCCCGGGCCGCGACATCGAGCGCGACGGCACGCGCTTCGAGCCGCCAGTCGAGCTCGAGGTCTTCGACTCCCTGCTTGCGCAACACAATTTGCTCGGGATCCCAGTCGCCGCGCAGCAGTTCCTTCGACAGCGGCGGGCGGTCGTAGGGAAGGTGCGGTTCGGCCCCGATCGCGACGATTCGCTCGGCGAACCCGTCGCGCCGCAGCGTCTCCGCCGCGCGCAGGCCCGCGAGCGAGGTGCCCACAATCGCCACGGTGCGCATACGCGGGCGAAGCTACCAAGTTGGCCGTGAAGCTGACGCGGCCGTCATACTGAGCGGATGTCCGACGCCGCTCCGCTCGATGTTTCCGGCCGCCCGTTGCGCCTGCGCGACGTCGACATCGACGCGTTCTTGCACCCGAAGACGATCGCGGTAATCGGCGCGTCGGAGCAGTCCGCGAAACCGAACACTGCGATGACCCGCAAGTTCGATCTTTGGGCCAAGAACCACGGCGCAACGTTCTACCCGGTGCATCCGCAATACGAGACCGTGCTGGGACACAAGTGCTTCCGCTCGATCTTCGACATTCCCGGCGACCTCGATCTCGCGATCATCCTCACCGGGCGCGCCGAGGAAACCTTCGAGGAAGTGCTGAAGCGCAAGGCGAAGTTCGCGGTGATCTTCGCGGCCGGATTTTCGGAGACGGGCGCGGAAGGCAAGAAGCGCGAGCGTTCTCTCGCACAGCTGGTGCAGAGCGGCGACGTGCGGCTGCTCGGGCCGAACACGAACCTCAATGCGTTCGAGGATTTCCGCGCCGATCTCGAGGGACCGTCGATCGCGCTGATCACGCAGTCCGGACATCAAGGTCGTCCGGTATTCCAAGGGCAGGAGATCGGGATCCGGCTCACGCACTGGGCGCCCACGGGCAACGAAGTCGACCTCGAGTTCGCCGACTTCGCGCGCTCGTTCGCCGACCAGCCCGAAGTGGGCGTGATCGCGTGTTACATCGAGGGTTTCAAGGACGGCCGCACGTTGATGCTGGCCGCCGATCACGCCGCGCAGCTCCGCAAGCCGATCGTGATGGTCAAGGTCGGCAAGACCGCCGCCGGTCAATCGATGGCGCAGTCGCATACCGGCCACCTCACCGGTTCCGATGCGGTCACCTCGGCCGTGTTCCGGCAGTTCGGCGTGACGCGCGTCGACGGGCTCGACGACCTGCTCGAGGTCTCGATGGCGCTCGCACGCACCCGGCCGGAGAAGCCGCCGGCGTGGGCCAAGTCTGCCAAGCAGCCGGGTGTGTGCGTATATGCGATCTCGGGCGGGACGGGGGCGCACATGGCCGACGTCCTCGCCGACGCCGGATTGTCGCTGCCGGATCTCACCAAGGGCTCGCAGAAGCAGCTACACGACGGGCTGATCCCCGCGTACCTGCGCGTGTCGAACCCGGTCGACTGCGGTGGCCCGCCCGTTGCCGACGCGCGAGGCCGGAAGATCCTCGACGTGATCATCGCGGACAAGAACGTCGACATCGTGGTCATCCCGATCACGGGCGCGGTTGCGGTGTTCAGCGAGCCGTTCACGCGCGACATCATCGAAGCCGCGAAATCGTCGGCCAAGCCGGTGTTCGTCGTGTGGGGTGCGCCGGCCGGTACCGACGACACGTACTACAAGCGGATGCTCGACGGCGGCCTGCCCGTGTTCCGTAACTTCGCCAACTGCGTGAAGGCGGTGAAGGCGTACGTCGACTACTGGACGTTCGCGGCGCGCTACCGCTCACCGTTCGCGGACGCGCCGAACGCGCCGTCGGCCGCGGCGAAGAAGGCGCGCAAGCTGCTCGACGGCCTCGCCCCGGGCGAGGCCCTTTCGGAGTGGCATGCCAAGCAGTTGCTGCGGGCGTACGGCATCAAGACGCCGAAGGACGTGCTGTGTGCGTCGGCCGCGGAAGCGGCGAAGGCTGCCAAGGAGCTCGGCTTCCCGGTCGTGATGAAGGTGTCGTCGCCCGACCTGTTGCACAAGACCGACGTCGGCGTCGTCAAGGTCGGCGTGGCGTCATCCAAGGAAGTGCGCGCCGCGTACGACGAGCTGCTGCGCAACGCGCGCAAGGCTGACCGCCAGGCACGCGTCGACGGCGTGATGGTCTGCGAGATGGTGCAGGACGGCGTCGACACGCTGATCGGCGTGTCGAGTGACGAGCTGTTCGGGCCGGTCGTGACGTTCGGTCTGGGTGGAATCTTCGTCGAGGTGTTCGGCGACGTGACGTTCCGAGTTCCGCCGTTCTCGGAAGACGAGGCGCGGCGGGCGCTCGAGGAGCTCAAGGGTATGGCCGTGCTGCGAGGGGCGCGCGGCCAGAAGCCGATGGACGTCGACGCGCTGGTCGACACCATCATGAAGGTGCAGCAGCTTGCCATGGACCTCGCCGGCGATGTGCGCGAGCTCGACATCAATCCGCTGCGTGTGCGCGCCCGGGGCGCGCTTGCGCTCGACGCCCTGGTGGTGAGGAAGTGAGTAAGGAAGTGAGTGAGGATCTCGTCGGCGACGAGCTGCAGACACGCTTGGAAAACGGTGTGTTGTGGTTGACGATCAACCGCGCCGACAAGGGCAACGCGATCCCCTATTACCTGCGCAACGCGCTCACCGACACATTCCGCGAGGCGAACCACAACTACAACGTGCGCGCGATCGTGCTGACCGCGGCCGGTGAGCGGCATTTCTGCACCGGCGCGGACCTCTCGGTGCCGCAGCCGGCGCGCGGCGAGAAACCGGCCGATGCGCCCGACCGGATCATCGGCACCGCCGTGAACATGATGCGCGGCGGGTTCCAGCAGTTGATGCAGGCGATCCAGGACTGCGAGAAGCCGGTGATCGTCGCACTCAACGGCACCGCGGCCGGCGGTGGGTCGATGCTTGTGCTCGCGGCCGACCTCGTGCTCGCCGCCGACAACGCGAAGATCATCCAAGTCTTCGTGCGGCGCGGTCTCATCCCCGACGCCGGCGTCGCCTACCTGCTGCCGCGCATCGTCGGCATGCACAAGGCGAAGGAGCTCGTGTTCTTCGGCGACGATCTCTCGGCAACGGACGCGGCGACGTTGGGCATCGTCAACAAGGTCGTGCCGGCCGCGGAGCTGCAAGCGGCCGCAAAGGAATGGGCCGAGCGCCTCGCAAGCGGTCCGACCAAGGCGATCGGCTGGTCGAAGAAGTTGCTGCACGACGCGAGCGAACTGTCGCGGCGCGACCTCCTCGAAGAAGAGGCGATGATGGTCGAGCTCAACTCGAGCACCGTGGATTCGCAGGAAGGCGTGCAGTCGTTCCGCGAACGCCGCCAGCCCGAATGGAAAGGTTGGTGAGCGAAAGCATCAAGAACCGCACCGCAGTCGTCGGGATCGGGCAGACCGCGTTCGGCAAGGGGTTGCCCGACACCGAGTTGTCGCTCGCATGCCAGGCGATCTCGATGGCGATCGACGACGCCGGCATCTCGCCGTCGGAGGTCGACGGGCTCGCGTCGTACACGCTGGAACCTTTCCGCGAGGTCGACGTCGCCCGCTCGGTCGGCCTCGGCGACATCACATTCTTCTCCCAGGTGGGCTTCGGCGGCGGTGCGGGGTGCGGCGTCGTCGGGCACGCGGCGATGGCGGTCGCGACCGGCCAGTGCACGACCGCGGTCGCATGGCGAGCCCGCAAACGTGCCGACCGCGCATCGCGTCCGTGGTCGCAGGTGCCGGCGCGGCTCGCCGACACCTCGCAGTGGACGCGCCCGTTCGGCATTCTCCGCCCGGTCGACGAGATCGCCCTGCTGACGCGGCGCTACATGTACGAGTACGGCGCCAAGCGTGAGCACCTCGCGAACATCGCGGTCGCGTTCCGCAAGCACGCGGCCCGCAATCCGGCGTCGACGATGGGCCACAAGCCGTTGACCCATGACGACTACATGAACGCGCGCTGGATCTCCGAGCCGCTGTGCTTGTTCGACAACTGTCTGGAGACCGACGGCGCGCTGGCGGTCGTGATCACGTCGGCGGAGCGGGCGCGTGATCTGAAGCAACCGCCCGCGTACATCCACGCGTTCGCGCAGGGCTTGCCGCCCCAACACCAGACGATGACGAATTACTTCAATGACGATCCGTTGCGGGGGCCGGCGTGGACCGCGGCCAAGCGCATGTGGGATCTCGCCGACGTGACGCCCGCCGACGTGAAGGTCGCGCAGCTGTACGACGCGTTCAGCCCGCTGATCATCCTCTCGCTGGAGGGCTACGGGTTCTGTTCGCGCGGTGAAGGCGGTCCGTTCACCGATGACGGCGGCATCGAATGGCCCAACGGACGGCTGCCGGTCAACACCGCGGGCGGCGGCATGAGCGAGGCATACGTCCACGGCTTCAACCTCATCCTCGAAGCCGCTCGCCAGATCCGCGGCACGTCGACATCGCAGGTCGAAGGCGCCGACGTCTCGCTGGTGACGTCGGGAGAAGGAGTGCCGACATCGGCGCTGCTCCTCACGCGGGAGACGTGATGGAGTCTCGCTGGGTGTTGCCCGATCTCGAGGAGCCGAACACCGCCGAGTTCTGGGCCGGAACGGCGCGCGGCGAGCTGCTGGTGCAGACGTGCGGCGCGTGCGGCAAGTGGCGGATGCCGCCGCGGCCGATGTGCCCGTACTGTCGCTCGACGTCGGTCACGTGGGTCCCGACGTCGGGGCATGGTCGGGTGTGGTCGTTCATCGTGCCCCATCCCCCGCTATTGCCCGCGTTCGCAGAGAAGGCGCCGTACAACGCGATCATCGTCGAGCTCGAAGAAGATCCCACGATTCGCTTCGCCGGCAACCTCGTGGCGAGTGCCGACGGCGAAATCAACGAGATCGATCCCGCGACGATCACGATCGGCGAACCGGTGCGAGTCGTGTTCCACCAGATCGACGACGTGAGTCTCCCGAGGTGGGTCCGCACGTAGCAGAATCCCCCCGATGTCGATGCGCCACGACTGGGACGACCAAGCCGAGAACTGGATCGCGTGGACGCGCAACTCCGTCGATGACTCGTTCTTTCGCTTCCATGGCGAACACTTCTTCTCGTTGGTACCCGCGCCGGACCACTTGACCATCGACTTGGGTGCCGGCGAAGGCCGCGTTAGCCGGGCGTTGCGGGCGCGCGGCCATCACGTCGTCGAGGTCGAAGCCTCGGCGCGGCTGGCGGCCGCCAGCGCCGCACTGTCAGCTGAAGCCGTGGTCGTCGGCGACGTCGCGCGTTTGCCGCTCCGGGCGGGCGTCGCCGATCTCGCGGTTGCATTCATGTCATTCCAAGATGTCGACGACATGCCGGCCGCGGTCGCCGAGGCGGCACGTCTCCTGCGGGTCGGCGGTTCCTTCGTGATGGCGATCGTGCACCCGATCAACTCAGCCGGAGAATTTCGAGCCGGGGCCCGATGAGATGGAGCGCCGGTTCGTGATGTACGAGCATTCGTACTTCGCGCACCGCCGTTATGTGGACGAGGTCGACCGGGACGGCGCAAGGATGCGCTTCTCGAGCGAACACCGTCCGTTGGAGTCGTACAGCCGCGCGCTGGAAGCCGCCGGCTTTGCCATCGAAGCGGTGCGAGAAGTGGGAGAAGCCGAGGGGAAGTGGACGCGCATGCCACTGTTCCTCGACCTGCGTGCGCGCAAGAGGTAATCGGCAAATTCACCGCGCGAGATGATTCGAACCTCCAGCCGAAGTGTCAGGCTGCGCGGATGGCACTCCATCAGAAGTCTTCCGAGTCGCACCCGATGGTCGATACGGCCATTCATCCGTTGGTCGACCCGATCTTTGCCCGGGCCGGCGAGCTCGCCCTCGCCCCGCAACGTCGCCTGCCCCAGCACGGGATGCGGCCCGACACGGCGTATCAAATCGTGCACGACGAGCTGATGCTCGACGGCAATGCCCGCCTCAATCTCGCGACCTTCGTCACCACGTGGATGGAGCCGCAGGCCGAGAAGCTGATGTCGGAAACGTTCGACAAGAACATGATCGACAAGGACGAGTACCCGCGGACCGCCGACATCGAGATGCGTTGCGTGAACATGCTCGCCAACCTCTGGAACGCACCCGCAGGCGAAGGTGCGACGGGCACCTCGACGACAGGTTCGAGTGAAGCGGCGATGCTCGGCGGGATGGCGTTGAAGTGGCGGTGGCGCGAGCGCCAGCGCGCCAATCAGAAGCCCACCGATCATCCGAACATGGTGATGGGCATCAACGTGCAGGTGTGTTGGGAGAAGTTCTGCCGCTACTGGGATGTCGAGATGCGCCTCGTCCCGATGGAAGGCGATCGCCTGCACCTCGACGCCGCGGAGGCCGTGAAGTATTGCGACGAGAACACCATCGGCGTGATCCCGGTGCTCGGATCCACGTTCGACGGCAGCTACGAACCGGTCGCGGAGATCTGCGCGGCACTTGATCAGTTGCAAGCCCAGACGGGGCTCGATGTTCCCGTGCATGTCGACGGCGCGTCCGGTGCATTCATCGCGCCATTCCTCGACCCCGACGTCGTGTGGGATTTCCGCCTGCCTCGCGTGCAATCGATCAACACGTCGGGCCACAAGTACGGACTCGTGTACCCGGGTGTCGGTTGGGTCGTCTGGCGGAGCGCGGAAGCGCTTCCCGAAGATCTGGTGTTCCGGGTGAACTACCTCGGTGGCGAGATGCCGACGTTCTCGCTCAACTTCTCACGACCCGGCAATCAGGTCGTGGCGCAGTACTACAACTTCCTCCGCCTCGGCTTCGAGGGGTTCCAGCGCGTGCAAAAGGCCGCGCGCGATGTCGCGATGTACATCGCGGAGCGGATCTCCAAGCTCGGGCCGTTCGAGCTGATCACGGACGGCTCGGAGCTGCCGGTGCTCGCGTTCTCGATCAAGCCCGACGTGGCGAACTACACGGTGTTCGACGTGTCGCGTCAGTTGCGCGAGCGCGGGTGGCTGGTGCCTGCCTACCGCTTCCCGGCGAACCGCGAGGATCTCGCCGCGATTCGCATCGTGGTTCGCAACGGCTTTACGCGCGACCTCGCCGACTTCTTGGTCACGGATCTCGAGAACGTTGTCACGTATCTCGAGCGCTTGGAGAGCCCACTGCCCGAGGAGCCCGGCGAGCACTTCCACCACTGACGCGCCATCATGGGCGCGTGAAGCGGCATCCGTGGAACCGCGAGTTCACGTGGGAGACGCGACGCGAGCCGTTCCGGCGCGTCAGCGAAAACCAAGCCGCGCAATTCGATGACGAGGGATTCGTCGTGCTGGAAGATCTCGTCGATGCCGAGCTCGTGCGGCGGGTCACCGATGAGCTCGACGAATACGAGGCACGCGTCGACGCGTTCCTGCGCACGCAGACGAACGAGCGCATGATGATCGCCGAGGCCGGCGCGATCACGTTCACGACCCACCTCGTCGCGCAGTCGGAGATCGCGCGTGGAGTTCGCGACCCACGAGGTGTTCATCGATCTGTGCGCCGAACTGCTCGGCCCCGACGTCGACATGTACTGGGATCAAGCGGTCTACAAGAAGCCGGAGAAGCCGCGCCGCTTCCCGTGGCACCAGGACAACGGCTACACGTTCATCGAACCACAGCAGTACCTGACGATCTGGGTCGCACTCACTAACGCAACACTCGACAACGGCTGCCCGTGGGTCGCGCCCGGCGTACATCGCATGGGCACGCTGGCACACCGTTACGTCGAGCCGCTCGGCTACGAGTGCTTCGACGAACCGCCGTCGAAAGTCGCAGCACCCGTGCGGGCCGGCGGCGCGGTCGTGTTCTCGTCGCTCACACCGCACATGACGGGCCCGAACGTCACTGACGCGACGCGCAAGGCTTACATCCTGCAGTACGCGCACGCCGGCTCTGTCGTGTTGCGCGGCGACCCCGACGCCGGCCCGCCGACTCGGCGCGAGCCATGCAACGACCCGAAGCGCCAGTTCCCGGTACTGCGCGACGGCGTCCGGGTTAGGTCGCCATGAATTCCTCGGCGACGTACATGTAGTTGTCGACGTACGCAATGCCGACACCGACGTATTGAATCTGGCTGTTCAGCATGTTCTCGGCGTGCGGTGGTGAATTCTCGAAGCCAGCTTCCATGCCGGACGTGTTGGTCTGCGGGCTCACGAGGCCGACGTTCTCTGCAAGCAGCGCATAAGACACGGTGATGCCGTCGCTCAGGGTCGAGTGACAGATGTTCGCGACGCCGTTGTCACCGCGTCCGCATCCACCACTGGCCATGTGCTCGGCCCATGCACGGGCCTTGTCCGCAAGTACGCCGTGCACCGCGAGTGCCGGCAGTCCGTGCGCACTTCGAAAGTTGTTGATGCCCGCGACGAGAGATTCCTCGGCGCCGCTCGAAGGTGCGGCGCTGACCGCACCCATCGACTGAACACTGCTCGCCGGCGGGACAGCAGCTGGCGGGGGCGCGACGTTCACGGGCGCGACCGCTGCCGGAGGTTGCAGAACCGGCGGTGCCGTGCGAAGCGAGTTTCGCGCGGTCGACACAGCCTTCCTCCACGCGGCCTTCTTTAACGCAGCCTTCGTCGATGCAACGTGCTTTCGCGCGGCTTTCTGCAGCGCGACCTTCCTCGACGCGGCCTTCGTACCCGCGCGGCCTTCGCGCCGCGGCCTTCGTGCGCGCGGCCTTGATCGGCGCGGCGTTCATCGACGCGGTCGCAGCTAGCGCGACGGTCGTTGGCGTGACAATTCTCTTGACGGGTAAACCCGTCTGTGTTGTGGCGACTGAACGACGCGCCGTGACGTCCACGGCCGAGTCCCTCGAAGGAGCGCCACAGCCGGCAAGAATGGTGAGCGCGAGCGCACTGATTGCCGCTTTGGCACGTCGCGAGTTCCGTCGCATTGCTGACTCTCCCGAGAGAACTGGGGTTGCCAGACGTCAAGCGCGGAGAACACCTCCGCGCTACTCGCTGCCTGTCCCGCGCCGTACACGACCGCCTATCGCGTAGTGCTGGCTCCCGATCGCAACCGACGTCCTCGCGATTGCGCCCGGGCACAAAGATCTCGTCGACCATAATGCCGCCAACGCTGTGCGATGAAACCGTTGTTCGATGAATTAGGGTCGTGGAAACGATCGAAATACGCAATCACCGTTGGCGCGTTGCCTGTGGACGAAGGTACGCGAATTGTCAGCGGCTACACATTTGCTGCACAGGTACGCGACCACGCGCGACTTACCGGATGGACCGAGACATTCCGGTCGTGGAGCCGCGGAGGCGGCGGCGGGTGCGCAGAATGATCACGGCATCGAAGCCGAGAAAGATCGTAAACGTTACGGCGCGGTGAGCAAACGATTCGTGATCAGTCCACAGCACTATCCCGAGCCACATTGCCGCCAGGGCGAAGAATGTGACCACGGGATGCTTCCCAAGCCAACGATCACTCGACGCGAGAAACGCCCTCACCACATTGACTCTAGTTTCCGGTGTTCCGAAGCGTCTTGCGCATTCGAACATGAGGTTGTGGCATGCCCTCGAGAGGGTGCCCAAAGACTCGCTGTTTGACGGTGGCTAGGTCCGCGCAACTCCGTTCCGTGCGTTCGAAGTCTCGTCGTTCGTGTTCATGTCTCTCGTCTTGCAAGTCCCACTACCGCGTTGAAATCATCCTCCGCAATCAACCGTTGATTGCCCGATCTCGCCGACGCATGCCGAATGCAGGCGTTGTGCACCTGTTGTTTTGCAACCATCCGAGTTGCGTGTGCGCAACACGGCGCTTCGAAGCCCAAAGAAGTCATCGCGACGACCGATAGGGATGCTGTGTGGCGAGCCGCGTTCGGCGCGCAGCGTGCGATGAAGGGGCATCGGTGAGCGACGACACTCCGCGAGGACCGCTAGATCGACAGCCGGACGAGCCGGGTTGGTGGCAAGCGTCGGATGCCAAGTGGTATCCACCGGAAACTGCGCAAACGCAGACCGCGGCGGCTTGGCCAGCCACGCCCCCGGGTGGAAACAAACAGGCGCGGAAGCCCGGCTGGTTCGGCAGGAATCGCATCGCGCTAGTAGTCGGTGTTGTTGCGTTCATCCTTGGCATCACGCTCGGCGCGGCGTCGATGGACAAGTCGGATGACGTCAAGGAGTTGAAGGCCGCGAACGCACGTTTGCAACAGCAGGTCAACGACCACGCGTCCGCCCAGGCCGCCGACGACGCGCACGCTCGTGCTGTTGACGCAGACCGACGGGCCGCGGCCGAGAAGGCAGCCGCCGACAAGAAGGCCGCGGCTGAACAGGCAGCTGCAGACAAGAAGGCCGCGGCCGAGAAGGCAGCCGCGGAGAAGAAGGCAGCCGCCGAGGCGAAGGCAGCCGCGGCTGCAAAGGCGGCCGCCAAAGCGAAGGCAGAAGCCGACGCCAAAGCCGCTGCCGATGCGGCGGCCGCAGCCGCGATGAACACCGTCGATAGCGATGGCGTCCGCGAGGTCGGCGTCGACATCAACCCGGGTCGTTGGAAGACCGCTGGCGGGAGCGAGGATTGCTACTACGCCATCCTCAACTCGTCCGATACAAGTGACATCGCCGACAACAACATTACAGGCGGCCCTGCCACTGTCGATCTTGCGGCAGGACAGTTCTTCGAGACAACCCGATGTGCCACTTGGACACGCGTCGGCTAACGGAATGCGAGACGCAGTCAGACTGGTTCGCGACACATGCAGAACGGGTGCCCCGCGGGGTCGAGCATGATGACGTGGTTGTCGCCCTTTTGAGGTTGGTGTTCGGCGACCACGGCCCCCGCTTCCAACGCCCACGCGACACCGGCGTCGAGATCTTCAACTGCGATGTCGAGGTGGATCATCATCTGCGGCTCGCCGGGAACGGGCGGCCACACCGGTGGCGCGTAGTGCTCCTCCCACTGGATCTCGATCTTCGAGTCTCCAGACGGCGAACGCAGCCTCGCCCAACCGTCTCCCGCTGGATAACCAGGGCGAGGCCCCTCACACTCGGTCATCGTCCAGCCCAACAGCTGCTCATAGAACTTCGCGAGTCCCACGGCATCCGCAGTGTCGAGCACAGGTCCCAAGACGCGCATCGGTGGTCGGGTCACGGTTCCTCCACGTTGGATTCAGTTGGCTCCCTGCGCAAGGCGAACGATTGCGCCGGTGAACGCGGGCGACGCGACCGCGCTGATGTGATCGCCGGGCAGCTCGAGTGCGGTTGCGTTCGGAAGTCGCGCAACCAGCTCGGTCAGCGACGCGGCCATGACGTCGTCCACGCCCGCGGCAACGATCACCGGCATCGTGATACACGTCCAGTCGTCGATGACCGGATGCGTGCCGCGCAACACGCCGGCGAGGCCGACCTTGTCGACGCCCGTTGCGACGAGGAAATCCATCCACCACTGCATCGCGCCGGGCGGCTCACGTCCTTCGAGCACCGCAACCGCGGTGTTCCGCTGCTCTTCGTCCTGCGCCGACCAGCCGAACACCGCGGTCGGCGTGGCACCAACTACCGCACCGCGCACCCGAAGACCGGATGCAAGCGCCACGAGCGTGGACGCCGCACCCATCGAGTACCCCGCAACGATCGCGTCGGGCCCCGCGAAGGCCTCGACAATCTCCGCGAGGTCCGCGGCGAGCCGATCCTCGCCGTACCGCTCGTGTTCGTGCGGCGCGTCCGATTCGCCGTGCGCGCGCGCACGTCGTACGCGACCGCTCGCAGACCCGCGTCGGCGAGCCGGCCGAGCACACCGGGCCGCCGCCAGCCGAGCTCGACCGAAGCTGCGAGCCCATGCACGAGCACGACCGTCGGCGCGTCGTCGCGTCCCTCGACCTCGACATGCAACCGCACACCGTCGGTTGTGACATGTCTTACGGACGGCACGTCCACCGCCGCATCGCGAATCCGGTAACGATCCCGGTCGGGAGTTTCCTGCGCTCCATCATCGTGCCCGCGACACAACCCTGCAGCGACGGCACGCACGCAACCCACTTCTGACCGTGCAAGTGCGAGCAGATGTCGTGCACCGCAACGTAGACGAGGCAGCCACCTTCGTTGCGGAACGGTCGGCCCGTGTTATCGACGAAATGCCGCCAGCTGTCGTTCTTGCAGTCGGCTTTGCTCTGCGGATGCCGCGGCGTGACTCCTTCGCAGGGACGATCGATCGTCGCCTCGGCGAGGAACTCGCCCGGCTCTTCATCGGTGTCGCCGTCGGCATTTCGGAACAGCCGTATCGTCACGAACCCGAGCGGGTCGGTGGAACCGATGAAGCCACCGTCGCCAAGGCTGTTGCCGTTCTCGTCGATACCACCCGCGAACGACCCGAGATCGCCGAGCGTCGACGACTGAGCGGAGAAACCGACGTTCACATTCGGTTCGGCCCCCGTGACAAGGATGCGTACGCCGTACTGCACACCGGGATAGGTGCAGTCCTCGCGCAACGTGAGCACCGTCGTTGCTGACGCGGGCGCCGCAATTCCGGCGAGGAGCGCGCCGATCAGTGCGCCCGCAAAGAGGAGCGCCGCCTTCCGGTACCGACGGCTGCGTCGTTCATCCATGGCTCCCCCTCCGGATCCCGCGGGACGCTATCCGCAGGCGCACGGCCGGTGTTGAGCGCGGCAACGGCGGCAGCCACCAACAGGAGAACGCCGACCAGCGTCAACCAGAAGCCAATGGTGAGTTCAGTGAGGTCGGGCGCGTCCAACCGCTGGAGCAGAGAGGTCAGCTCGCCCACAGCGAGAGACGTCGCAAGGGCGAAAAGCATCGCCGCCGCGACGGAACGTTCGAGGCGAACGGCGAACAGCGGTACCGACGCGACGGCAACCATCGCCGCAGTAGCGAGAATCGTCCACGTGACCGGCAATCCGGCGGCGAGCCAAAGCCGCTGTCCGGAGAAGCGCGCACCGAGCATCGGCGCCGATGCTCCGATGACGATCGACGCCGCAATCGCGACCGCCCGCAAAGCACTCGACCCACGATGCACGGGTTCGTGCAACAACGCTGCACACGCCAACGCGACACCGGCAACTTCGAACGCCTGACCCATCATGATGAGGTAGTAGCCGGCACCAAACGACAATTCATTTCCAGGCTTGAGCAGCACGGCCAGCGTGTACGTCAACGCGCCGAGAGCGGGCGCGCCGTAGCCGATGACGGCCGCGCTCCTGATGCTCGACGGACGTTCGTACGCGGCCCAACCGAGAACTGCGAGCAGACCGATCGACAGGAACCACGCGGCACCCGAATACGGCGACCCCTCGTAGAGCGTCAACGAGTGCACCAAGTCGAAGTGGTGATACAGCGTCGAGAAGGTGCCGACGAATTGCATCGCCGCGGCAAGCAACAACGATGCGCCCGCCCACCGGCCGAATTTCTGCCCGCTCACCGCCGCAAGAATGCCCGAACCGCAACCGGCTCGCCAACCGCTGCTCCCTCAATGTGGGAAGCGCGGGGTCGAACCAAGCACCGAGAGCCGCACGCGCACGGTGCTCGGCGTCTACGACACATCCGAGATTCCTCTGGGCCACGCGGGACCATCGACCGACGCTGTCGATGACGCTGCACTGTCCGCGCTGCGGGGCAGCGATGACGCTGACTGAAGAACTCGAGCGACGCAAACGCGGACGCTCGAGATAGCGCTCAGTCAGGCTGCACGCCCGGGGGCGTCTCGTGGGTCGCGACTTCCCACACCGTGGCCGCCGATCGCAACGCGAGCAGTCGTGCGACGCCCATCCCGACACCCGTTGCGACGGCCCAGCTCACGGCCTGGGGCCACGACACTTGCCGATCGGCAGGATTCTCGGGCGGCGGCGTCTCACGGAGCCGGCTCCACGTCATCACCAGCACGCGCCGGGTCAGGATCGTGGCGACCGCGGGAACGCCGTAGTTGACAACTTTCCAGCTCACCGTCTTGGCCTGAGGCATTCACGCGCGGTACCCGAACGGCGGGCTCACAAACGCGACCGCGCTAGAGACCCAGCGCGTCGAGCATCGCGGGCGTGTCGATGTAGGACTCGTAGCGGATGATCTTGCCGTCTCGGAGCGTCCAGACGTGGACCAGTGGCATGTCGAAGGTTGCGCCGCTGCCGACCACCTTGCCCTGGGTGCGTCCGGTCAGCACGACGTGGTCACCCGCCGCGAAGAGGCTCTCTGTAACAACGTGGGATTCCACACTCTCGATGAGCTTCAACAGGAATGAGAACAAACCTTCCAGGCCTCGGTAGTTCCCTCCCCACGGGACCTCGGGACTCTGGCTGACCTCCACGTCGTCTGCGAAGTACCCCGAGATGCGGTGCATGTCGCGTGCCGCGAAGGCCTCGTAGGCACCTTGCACAATGGCGAGATTCTGATCCTTCATGTGGAGGCTCCCAACGCGCCACGAACGTGCTGCACCGCGGCGGGAAGATCCGTTCCGAGCTCCCGCAGAGTTGGTTGCACCGCGTCCAGTCCAGCTTGGGCGAGCAGCTCCTTCTCCGGCAAGTACCACGTGCCCGCCTCGCACAGGCGCGCGTGCGCTTCGCCGAGCGCCGCGACTGCGAGGTTGCCGGCGCACCCGACCGCGTCGTCTCGCAACGCGTGCGCGGCCGCGAACTTCAACCCGCCGGTCACGATGCGGCGCCACCACATCGGCGCGCTCTGGCGCAATGGGCTCGGGAACGCGGGCTTCGGCAACGAACCGACGAGCACCCGTTGCAGTGCGAGCTCGGCGGGCGCAACGTACGTCGGGATGCCGGCGACATAGCCAACTTCCCGGTACACACCAAAGCGACCCTGCTCGGCATCACGCGTCCACTCCTCCACCTGGTCGAGGTCGCGGTAGACGAGATCGACGTGCTGCCCGTCGATGACGAGCCACGCGCCGCCGTTCACGACGCGGCCCCACTCCCCCGGCGCGAACACTTCGCCTTCGAATCCGAGCGCACGCACGTCGGCGGGATCGATCGTGTCGCGGTAGTACAGGCCAAAGTCCCAGTCGGAGTGCGGGCGCGCCCGGCCCGTTGCCCGAGAACCACCGAGCACCACCGCGACGACGCCGGGGATCTGCGCGAGGCGAGGGGCCAGATGCTCCACGTTCGGAACGTACTCTTGACCGGCGCGGGTCGGCCCCGGCCGGGAGGGCCGGGGCCGATCTCTGAGGCGCCGATGCGTGGTGCGGGGGGACTACCGCGCCCGACGCGCTACAGGTTGGTCAGGCGGCTCGACAGTCGGTGTCTTCCACCTCGCCATTACGCAACACACGGAGGGTGCGTTCCCATTCCAACTGCGATGCCAGCCACGAAAGGGCCTGGAGCTTCGCTTCGGTACGGGTCCCGCCGGAGGCTGTTCCGATCGAGCGCATCATCACTCCTACGTTGTCCATCCCGGACCTCGATTCGACTGCTACGTTCACCAAGGTCCTGCGGACGGATACTCCTGGTGCAACAACACTGTGAGTATATACTCTCAGTGTCGTTGCTGTCAACGGAAGCGACCGTGAAGGAGCCCGGGTGGCCGAAACCCGGTGGCGAATCGACGAATTGGCCCAAAAGTCTGGCCTGACCGTCGACACCATCCGGTACTACTGCCGCGAGGACCTGCTGATGCCGCCCGAGCGCTCGGGCCGGCACAAGCTCTACGGTCCCGAGCACCTCGAGCGACTGGCCGGGATCCGCCGCCTCCAAGAGCAGCGCTTCTCCCTCGCTGCGATCCGGGCCATCCTCAGCTCCGACCGTCCCGGCCTCGAAGGCCTGTTCGCGACCCACGGCGGCAACTACACCTTCGACGAGCTGGTCGAGCATTCGGGCGTCGAACCCGCGCTCATCGAACGACTCCGCGATGTCGCGCTGCTCGCCGACCCCGCCGCACTCGGGCGTGAGAGCTACGACGACAGTGACCTCTCCCTGCTGCGCGCCGTCGTCGAGCTGCGCGAGATCGGCATGACCCCCGACATCATCGTCGAGCTCGGCGCGATTTACGTGCGGCATTTCCGCGCGCTGCAAGCCGACGTGCACGCGATGCTCGCCGGGCACGACCGCGAGTGGGACCACGACGAGCTGGTCGCGCTGCAACGCAAGCTGACCGCGAACTCCCAACGCATGATGCCCGCGGTTGATCGCGTCCTCAACTACGTCCACCAGACGACGATCCAACGACTCACGCTCGAGGCCGTCCGGACGAGTCAGGAAACGGGTACGGGCGTCGGGGGCGTGCCGCGTGGTTGCCGACGAGTAGGCGCGCTCAGAACGCTCCGCATTGGCGGTACGCCGCCACGAGCGGATGTACCCGGCGAGGATCGTCGCGGGGCACATTGATGTCGGAAAGGACGCTCCGCCTCGAGGCAGGCGCGTACACCAGCACGCAGAGGTCCAGCTCGGCCCGGCTGTGGCGCGTTCGGGGGCCCGCGTTGTACGTGATGTCGACGTCGTTCAAGTGGTAGACGCCCGGCTTGGAGGCCGTCACCGCGACCGCGAGCACAAGCGCGTCGTCGGGGCCGTTCCCGTTGACGGTCGCCCCGCGAACACCGCGCACGTGGTATCCCTCGTTTTCGAGGTTGCCTCTGATCGCACCGACGGGGTGATCGGTGATCTCGAACGTCGCATGCAGACCGGGCGAGATCCGGTGGGCACGGGCCGAGACGAGCTCGGCGACGCCGCCGGTGCTGTTGAGCTCCACGCCGACGTGCAGTGTCTGGGCGAGGCCCATCGGCGCACCGACACCACCGCCCGCGCCGTGCAGGTGTGCACCCTCCCGGTACCACCAGTGCCATGCCCAGAACGATCCAGCCGCGAGTGCAACGACGAGGAGCACGATGATCGGGGTCGCGAGCAGGCTGAGCTTGCGCCGTCTCGCCACGTGTGTCACTTCGCCCTGCAGCACCGCCCCCACGATCGCAAGTGTCGCGCGAACGAGCTCAGTCGTGTAGGTGCCAAATCCGGGCCGCGTTGCCGCCGGTGATGCGCGCCTTCTCGTCTTCGGCGACGCTGCCCATCATCTCTTCGATGGTCTTGCGCGAGTACGGCCAGTCGTTGCCGTGGTGCGGGTAGTCGCTGGACCACATCATGTTGTCGACGCCGACCCGGTTCCGGAGCTCGACGCCGGTGCGATCGACGATGAAGCTTGCGGCGTTGTTGCGATACCAGTATGTGGACGGCGGTGCCTTGAGCGGCAAGTCGCCCCACACCCGATTGCGCCACCAGCGGTCGTCGATGCACTCGAGGAAGTGCGGGATCCAACCCACACCGGTCTCGATCCAGCACACTTGGAGTTCGGGGAAGCGGTCGAAGACACCGGTGAAGATGATGTCGGTGATCGCGCCGGTTGCCATCGAAAAGACGTGGCTCATGCCGCCGATCGCCTTGGCACGCGTCGCCTCGCTGCGCATGTCGTAGAGCTGGTTGCCCTTCGCTACCGCGGCCTTGCGCGACGCACTCCGTTGCGACCGGCTGATGATGTTGATGTGGACCGATACCGGGATGCCCTCGTCGACTGCGGCCGCCCAGAACGCGTCGTCGTCGCGCGAGATACTGCCCCGACCGCTCGGCCAGTTGGAGATCAGCACACCCTTGGCGCCGCGCGCTTTGGCCTTGCGCAGCGAGTCGACCCCGTTATCGATACCGAGCGAGGGAATCTGGGCGAGGCCGATGAGGCGCTTCGGATCGGGCGCGCAGAACTCCTCGAACAAGAAGTTGTTGTACGCCTCCACGCCGGCGAGCACGAAGTCGTCATCGTCATCGCCGAGGAAGTGGCTCATCGTGCGTTGCGGCGGGAACAGGATCTCCGCGTCGATCCCGTCGATATCCATGTCGGCGAGACGCGCCTCGCCGTTGTAGCAACCGGTGCGCGCCTCTTCGTACGTGACACCAAACCAGCGGAACTTGTCGAAGGGCATGCCCGGTGTCGACACGAGACCGATCGGATCGGGATCGCCGCCAACCGCAGTGAGCCAGGCGTCGCCGCCTTCGGGATCCTTCACGAGCTTGGGCGCCTTCTCCTGGTACTTGGAGGGCAGCCAGTTCTGCCAGATGTCCGGCGGCTCGAGGATGTGGCAGTCGGCGTCGACGATCTCGTACTTCGTCATGCGAGTCCTTTGCGTTCACACGACCGACCTGACGGACGTGTCAGTTTAGGGAGCCCGGCGCATACACTCCAGCCCTCGTGGCTGAACGACTGCTTTCGGGACTGCGCGTCGTCGATCTCGGCGGTGACCCTTCCACGCGTGCTGCACGCGTGCTCGGTGATCTTGGTGCGTCGGTTGTACGGGTCGTGTCACCCACCGGTGACGTCTTGGACGGCAACCTCGCCGCGCGTGGAATGCGGGCAAGTCGGTCCGTGTGCTCGCGCCCGGCGATCCCGAACTCGACGTCCTTCTCGGCGAGGCTGACGTCGTGTTCGACATGCCGGGACTCGCAGGTACGCACCAGCTCGACCCGGCGCGCGCGCCGAACGCGATGTGGGTCAGCATCACACCGTTCGGTCTCGACGGACCGCGGGCGTCGTGGCGCGCGACCGACCTGGGCGTGATGGCGGCGAGCGGCAACATGTACTGCACGGGCGATCCCGATCGCGCGCCCGTGCGCTGCACCGAGCCGACCGCGTACGCGCACACTGGCGGCGAGGCCGCGTTCGCCGCGCTGACCGCGCTCTGGAGCGAGCAGCCGCAGCGGGTCGACGTCTCGATGCAGGAAGTCGTTCTGATCGCGAACATGGCCAACCCGGCACGCTTCCCGCAGACAGGTGATCGGGGGGTGCGGCGCGGCGCCAACATCGGGCGCACGCGTGAGATCTGGCCGACCAAGGACGGCTTCGTCTCGTTCGGCCTGCGCGGCGGCGCGGCGCGCATCCCGAGCCTCACGCTGATCTCGAAGCTCGCGGGCTTGCCCGAGCGCGACTGGAAAGACTTCAGTCCGAACACCGCCTCCGACGAAGAGCTCAAGGAGATCGAGGACGCGGTCAGCACGTACTTCGCGCGCCACACGATGCAGGAGCTGTACGAGCTCGCGTGCGAGACGAACCTCATGTTGGCGCCGATCAACTCGCCGCGGGAGATCTACGCGTCAGCCCAACTCGCAGCCCGGGACTTCTTCGGCCCGGTCGACGACGTCGAACGCTTCCCCCGTTCCTTCGTGGTCGTCCGCTCGGCCGACGGCGAAGCCGCCCCCGCCCGTCCGGAAAAGCCACCAACAGTTGGCAGCGAAACCCGCGCTATGCGCGGTTTTTCCCACCAACAGTTGGAGCAGAAGGCGTGGGCCGGGGTGAACATCTTGGAGTTCGGGTCGGGGGCGGCGGGACCGATTGCGACCCGGTACCTGACCGAGCACGGCGCGACCGTGCTGCGCATCGAATCGCGGTCGCGGCCCGACTTCTTGCGCATGTACGCGCTCAGCCCCAAGAACCCGCATGGCATCGAAGGCTCCGCGATGTACGACGGCCTGAACGTCGGCAAGAAGAATCTTGCGCTCAACCTCAAGAAGCCCGAGTCGGTCGAGCTCGTGCTGCGCCTCGTCGTCGAGTGGGCGGACGCGGTCGCCGAAAATTACGCGCCGCGCGCGATGAAGGGCTTCGGTCTCGACTACGACACGCTCGCTCAGGTCAAACCCGACCTCGTGATGGTCAGCGCGTGCTTGAACGGCCAGACCGGTCCGCACAAGAACTATCCGGGATTCGGCGGCCAGGGTGCGGCGCTTTCGGGCTACAACGCGCTCACCGGCTGGCCGGATCGCGAGCCGGTCGGTCCCTACGGCACGATCACCGACTCCCTTGCACCCCGTTACGTCGCGACCGCGCTCGCCGCGGGCTTGCACTACCGCCGCCGCACCGGCCGCGGCGTCTATTTGGACGTGTCACAAGTCGAGACCGGCATCTGGTCGCTCGCGCCGTGGCTCCTCGACTACGAGCTCGACGGCGTGATCCGCCTGCGCGACGGCAACAACCACCCCAATGCCGTGCTGCACGGCGCGTTTCCGTGCGCGGACGAGGACGGTCTCACCGATCGCTGGGTCGCGATCGCGTGCTGGACCGACCATGAGCTCGCTCGCCTCCGCGAGATCGCGGGCGACGACATCGAAGCGTGGACACGCGCACACACGCGTCGTGACGTGGCCGCGCAGCTCCAGGCGGCGGGCATCGAGGCTGTGCCCGTGCACGACTTCGGTGACCTGCACGACGATCCGCAGCTCGCGCACCGTGGGCACTTCGAGCCGCTCCGCCATCCCTACCTGGGCGACGGCTTGTACGAGCGGAACGGGTTCCGTCTCGGCGCCTGCACCGGCGGATACGACCGCGCCGGGCCGACGCTTGGCCAGGACAACGACTGGGTGCTCGGCGAGGTGCTCGGCCTCACCTCATCGCAGATCGAGGCATTGCGGAATGCCGGTGCGTTGGAGTGAGATCGCAGCGTGAAAGTCCGCCGCGCGACCGGGGACGACCGACCGTGGATGGCTGACGCGATCACCGGAGCGTTCGCGTCGACGCGGGTGGTGTCCCGGGGACGCGTGCACGAAGACGCTTCGGTGCTCGACGGCTTCGTCGTCGAAAGCGACGGCCGCCCGATCGGCTGTGCGTTGTGGAACGAGGTCGACGGCGACGCCGAGCTCGTGGTGCTCGTCACGACCAATCGGGGTGTCGGCGCCGGCGGCGCGCTTCTGGACGCGGTCGTCGACCATGCGAGGCAGACCGGCTGGACACGCCTCTGGCTGATCACGACGAACGACAACACCGACGCCATTCGCCTCTATCAGCGCGACGGCTGGGAATGGTGTGACTTCCACCGTGACGCGGTCGCGAACTCACGCAAGCTCAAGCCCGAACTGCCGGACACCGGCAATCATGGGATCCCGATCAAACACGAGATCGAATTCGAGTACCCGCTGTAGAACGCCTCAGAACTGCCGGTAGTACGCGCGGTCGGGCCGGCGGACCTTCTCGACGAGGATGAACACGTTCTCCCACGGATCGGCGAACCATGTCGTGCGGAGGCCCGCGACGTCAGCGACCTCGGCAACGAGGAAACGCACACCTTTGCTCTCGAGCTCGGTGCGGGTCGCGGCGACGTCCTCGCACAGCAACGCGACGTGCGTGAAGCCGAGATGCGTGACCCCGGCCGGCGTCGGCGCGCCCGCGTCGAC
This sequence comes from uncultured Actinomycetes bacterium, assembly GCA_963837155.1. GTDB lineage: Bacteria > Actinomycetota > Acidimicrobiia > IMCC26256 > PALSA-610 > DASQHW01. The sequence continues at coordinate 2,792,138 of CAWIMB010000002.1, forward strand.
ACCGGGATACTCGATCACTTCGATCACCCGATCGGAACCGTCGTTGACACCGATGATCGCGGCCTTCACGACGACGGGTGCGGGCAGCAGCTCTCCCATGTCGCGCGTGATCGCGTCGCCTTCCATTTGGTAGGGCGGCGAGAGCACGGAGAGGCCGAGCACGTCGCGGTACCAGGCAACCGCGGCCTCGACATCGGCGACGTGCAACGCAGTATGCGCGAGGCCGGTGATCACGAAAACGACCGCAGCATGCCGCGCACCCACTTGTCGTTGTCGGTGGTTTCCCAGCCGGCCAACATTCCTTCACTGAGCGGGTCGCAGCCGTAACGCAATGGCCCTTCGTCGTCGCAGATCGCGTCAACGATGCGGCGGGCCGCCTCGGGCGCGGGGGTATAAGCGCTGCGGACCCCCTGGCGACCCGCCCACATCTTCTCGGCCAGCGCGCGGTACGGCTGGTGCTCGATCGCGGGCGCGGGCCGGTCGGATGCGGCGAGCATGTCGGTCTCGATCGGGCCCGGCATGATCTCGACGACGCGGATACCGAACTGCGCGACCTCCGCTGCGAGTGATTCACCGATCGCGGTGACCGCGGCCTTCGTCGCGCGGTACCCGGCCATGAACGGCACCGGTGCAAGCGTCGACGACGACGTGATGTTGCAGATCACTCCCCCGCCGGCGGCACGCATCAGTGGAACAGCGCGCTTGGTGACCTCGACGAGGCCGAACACGTTGGTCTCGAATAACGCGCGCCACCCCGGCTCGGGCATCACCTCGACGGGAAGGTTGTCGCTCTCGGTACCCGCGTTGTTCACGAGCACGCGCAGTCCGTCGGGCAGGTCGATCGACGATGGGTCGGTCACGTCGAGGCGTTGCACGCGCATCTTCTCGAGGCCGGCGCCGTCGGCGGGGTCGCGCATCGTCGCAACCGTGTCAAAGCCGCGAGCGGCGAGCTCGATCGCCACTGCACGGCCGATGCCGCGACTCGCGCCGGTAACCACTGCGATGCCCTCGGGGTTCACGCTGGTAGGTTGCCGCGTCTCACGATGGATCTCCACTTCACGCCCGCGCAGGAACGGTTTCGCGCCGACGCGCGGGCGTGGCTCACCGACCGGCTCGACGGAAGCTTCGCGAAGGTTCGAGGCCGGGGCGGCCCCGGCGACGAGCACGAGTTGTTCGACGAGCGGTGGGTATGGGAGCAAGAGCTTGGTCGCGACAACTGGATCGGCCTCGGCTGGCCGGCTGAGTACGGCGGCCGGGGCGCGACGCTCGTCGAGCAGGTGATCTTCTACGAGGAGTATGCGCGCGCCGGCGGACCGGGGCGGGTTGGCATCGTGGGCGAAGGGCTGCTGGGCCCGACGATCGTGCACTTCGGCGACGAGCAGCAAAAGCGGCGCTTCCTGCCCGGCATCCTGCACGGCACCGAGATCTGGTGCCAGGGATACTCCGAACCCGACGCAGGCTCCGATCTCGCGAACGTGCAGACCGCGCGCGGTGCGCGACGGCGACGAGTGGGTGTTGCACGGCCAGAAGGTCTGGACGTCGCTCGCGCACTGGGCGCATTGGATCTTCGTGCTGGCGCGCACCGATCGCGACGCCCCGAAACACAAGGGGCTGTCGTACCTCCTCGTGCCGATGGACCAGCCCGCGCACATCGAGATCCGCCCGATCGTGCAGATCACGGGCCACAGCGAATTCAACGAGACGTTCTTCGATGGCGCCCGCACTGCAGCCGACAATGTCGTCGGCGAAGTGAACGGCGGCTGGCGTGTCGCGATGGGCACGCTCGCCTTCGAGCGTGGCGCGTCGACGCTGGGACAGCAGCTCTCGTTCGAGAACGAGCTGCAGGAGGTCACGTCGATCGCGCAACGGAACGGGCTGGCGGACGATCCCGTGTTCCGGCAGCGCCTCGCCGATGCGTGGATGACATTGCGCGTGATGCGGTATCACGCGCTCCGTACGCTGCCGATGCTCGAGCACGGAACGGTCGGGCCCGCGACGTCGATTCACAAACTGTTGTGGGCATCGTTCCATCGGTCGCTGGGTGAGCTCGCGGTCGACGTGCTGGGCGCCGCCGCGGTTGCGCCGGACGACGACCGACTGACCCGCCTCTTCTTGTACTCGCGCGCCGACACGATCTATGGCGGCTCGAACGAGATCCAACGGAACATCATCGGTGAACAGGCGCTGGGACTCCCGAAGGAACCGCGATGACGCGTGAAGGACTGCTCGAAGGGAAGTCGGTACTGGTGACCGCGGCCGCGGGGACCGGCATCGGCTTCGCGACCGCGAAGCGATGTGCCGAGGAAGGCGCGCGTGTCGTCATCAGCGACATCCACGAACGCCGGCTCCGGGAGTACGCCGAAAAGCTCGGCGGCGTGCACGCGGTGCTCGCCAGCGTTACGTCGGAAGACGACGTGCAGCGTTTGGTCGCAGAGACGGTTGACGTGTGCGGTGGGCTCGACGTGCTCGTGAACAACGCCGGACTCGGCGGCACCGCCCGGCTCACCGAGATGACCGACGAGCAGTGGCACGCGGTGCTCGACGTCACGCTCACCGGCACGATGCGCATGACCCGCGCCGTGCTGCGCCATATGTGTGAACGCGGGGTCGGGCGCGATCGTCAACAACGCGTCGATCCTTGGCTGGCGGGCCCAGGAGGGGCAGGCGCACTATGCGGCGGCCAAGGCCGGCGTGATGGCATTGACCCGCTGCGCAGCGATCGAAGCCGCGCCCTACAACGTGCGCGTGAACGCGGTCTCGCCGTCGCTGGCCATGCATCCCAACCTGGCCAAGGTCATGAGCGAGGACGTACTCGCCGAGCTGGTCACCAAGGAGGCGTTCGGCCGGGCCGCGGAGCCGGAAGAAGTCGCCAACGTGATCGTGTTCCTCGCCAGCGACCTCGCGTCGTACATGACCGGCGAGGTCGTGTCGGTCAGCAGCCAGCACCCCTAGCCAGCACCGTTTGGGCAGTTGAACGCGACCGTCCGCGATCAACTGCCCAAACAGTCAGAGCAGCGCGAGGATTTCCGCGGGGGTGATGGCGCCCGGGCGGGTGCCGTTGCGGGCGGCTTCGTTTGCGAGCTTCTGCAGGAGCGCGTTGACCGGCGTGTCGACGCCGTGCAGCCGGCCGAGCAACACGATGTGGCCGTTGAGGTAGTCGGTCTCGACGCTGCCCGTGCCGCGTTGCAAGCTCTGCCACGAGGATCCACCACCGCGGGGCGCACCGGCGATCGGCTTCATTTGCATGCGGTTGCCTCGGCGTTCCTGATCCTCTTCGCGGGACGCGGCATCGATGCCGGCGGCGTGGAGCACGGCCGCGCCCTCCGACCGGGCGCGCTTCACGATGTCGCCCAGGCCGTCGACATGCCCGCACAGCGCTTCGGCCGCATTGCCAAGGTTCATCAACAGCTTCGTGAACTTCCACCGCATGATGTCCGGCCGCGGCACCGACTCGAACGTCGACTTCTCGAGCGCAGCCCCGATCTCTCGCGCACGCTCGTCGACACCCGACGGATAGCAGCCGAGGTCGAGCAACCCAGTGACGGGCGTCGACGATGCCAACACCACGCCAGGTTCGAGATGCGTCGCGGGGCACATCACACACATCGCGTACACGTGTGCGAAGTGCCGCAGCGCGAGTCGTTCGTTCTCGACGCCGTTCTGCGCGCACACGACGGCGATGCCGGACGGCGCGACCGCCGCGAGCGTGCGGAGCGCGCCCTCGGTGTCCTGCGTCTTCATCGCCAGGATCACTACATCGTCCTCATCGAACGAACTCGGGCGATCGGCCGCTGGGACCGGCAAGGTCACCTCGGCGTCGGGGTCGACGAGCCGCAACCCGTGATCGCGCATCGCCTCGTAGTGCGCACCGCGAGCGATGAGCTCGACATCGTGGCCGTGCTGAAACAGTCGGCCGCCGATCGCACCGCCGATCGCGCCCGCGCCAAAAATGATGAATCGCATCGCGGAGCTAACTGTAGGTCGCGCTGAGCTTCACATCGCTGTAGTCGGTGACGCCCGTGACCATGACCAAGCATGAAGAGAATCCCGGCGGCCGCTTCTGGCTGCACGTCTCGGCCTTCCCAACCTTCTGCGGCGCACAGTCGTAGTTCACCGAAGTCGGCAAAAAGTCACGACGGACGTAGAGGTTGGCATCGCCCTTCCCCCTTGTGATCTTGATCTTCATCGAGCGCACGGCGTTGGGCCCCGGCAGGTTCCAGTACCAGACCTGCACCGACCCGGCGGCCCCGGACAACGTCACCGGCGTCTTCTTGGGCAAGGCCGGCAGGATGCCCGTGATGTACGAACCGGTGAGCGAGACTGCGGAATAGTTGCTCGACCCGTGCACCATCACGTACCACGTGCCGCTCTTTTCGCCATAGACGCGCTGGCACGCGTCGAGGTTGTCGGCACGGCGTGACGCGCAGTCATTGTCGTCGAGCGTCGGGATCGCGTCCTTGCGGACGTACAGGTCCGCGTCTCCCGACCCGCCGAACAGCGAGAAGCTCACGAGCGCGCCGTTTGAAGGCACGTCGAGCTTCCAGATGTGCTGGGAGTCGGCCGAACCCGACAGGTTCGTGAGCGTGACGAAGTTCGTGAGCGCTTGCGGTGGACCGCCGACGGTCAACGTGTACGCAACCTGGTGCGTCGTGACCGCGCCGGTCGCCGTGATCGTGATCCGGTAGGTCGCGAGCGGCGTCGTCGCGGACGTGTGGACGGTCAGCACCGGCGCGTCGTCCGAGCTCACGGAACTTGACGAGAACTCGTAGGTCGAATCGGGAGGCACACCGGTCACCGAGAGGTCGACGGCTTGCGGGTTCCCGCTGACCGTCAGAAGCTTCACCGTCGTGCTCGCGCTTTGGCCGGGCGTGACGAACGCGGCCTTCGGCCGCAGCTCCGCGGAGAACTCGTCGGGACTGCCGGGCTGCCCCCAGATCGCGTGCGCCATCAGGCACGCCTCGCCGTCGTTCGACCACGTCGTCTGCATCGCGAACGTGCCGGTCGCGAACGTCACGTTGTCGACGCGCGCCGGGCCCGACCGGATCCAGATGCACTTGTCGGCGTTTTCCTGTCCGTTGCCGTCGTACCACCCGCCGAACGGGAACTGGTCGGTGATCGTCTCGGAGAACTCGTGTCCCTCGACGATCGTCACGCCGTCGAGTAGGCCGGGTGTTCCGGGATTCAAGAACGACTCACCGCACGACTTTCCGGCGTCGGGCAGATACGGCAAGTTCGTGAACGCGAGGTCACCGAAGTCGGACGGCGAACCGACATACGGGCTCCCCGTGTAGTCGTGCCACGCGCAGAATCCCTGGCCGGTGTTGAAACCATCCGGACGTGTGCCGCGCGGCGAGACGATGACGTATTGCACGTTCCGGTTGGTCGCCTCGGTCGTGTTGCCGAAGTGCGCGGCGGCGCGCACGGCCTCGTTGCCCAGCTGGCGTGGCGTCGCGGCCGAGGGCGCGGGGGTCGCGGTGTCGACCCAGATGCCGGCGAGCGCGCCGCCGGTCGGGTACCCGACGTGGGGCGCCGATGCCGGGCACGCGGTCGTTCCGAGGGGCACGCCTTCGCAGTACTGGGTCACGACGCCGGACCACAGCTCGTTGTTGGTGCCGAGACCGGCGAGCAACGCCTCGACGCGCGGCGCAACGCCGGACGGGTCGCCCGACAGGTGCGTCGAGCCCGGTGGATTGGCCGTGCCCCACTGCGAGCCCCAGAACACGGCGTAGGCCTTGGGCGGACCGGTGGTCACGCCGACGCCGTGCACACCGCCGCCGTAACGCAGCAGCGCTGCACCCGCGGCCGCCGGCGCGACCGGCGCGTTCGCCTTCGCCGCGCGGTTCGCTTCGGCGGCTTCGACCGTGGGAAACGCCCGGTGCGTCGATGCGGCCGCCGGTGCGGCGGACGGAGGGGCCGCGGGCGCCGGTGCGGAGACGAGTCCGCACAGACCGACAACGACGAACACAATCGCGAACAGACGACCGACGTTGATCCGCATGTCTCCCCCCGCATCCCCGGCGCGCTGCCGCGCATGATGACCCACCGCACGCCCGCTGGCGATGACAAGCTTTTTCACGCGCGGGCGGGGACCGCCCGATCACGAACGGCGCGTTCCTTTGGCGGCGTCCATATACGCGGGCAGTTCGCCGCCGCCGTGCACGAGTACCTCGGCGCCGGTGACGTAGCGCGCCAACGGCGACGCGAGGAACAAACACACGTCGGCGACGTCCGAAGGGTCTGCCATACGGCCGAGCGGCACGGTCGCGCCGACCGAAGCGATGCCGGCTTCGTCGCCGTAGAACAGATGCGCCTGCTCGGTCACCACGAGCCCGACAACGACCGCGTTCACGCGCACGTTCGGCGCGAACTCGACGGCCATCGTTTTGGTGGCGTTCAACAGCCCGGCTTTCGCCGCGCCGTACGCAAGCGTCGCGGGCGACGCTCGCACGCCACTCACGCTCGCGATGTTGATGATCGCGCCGCCGTCGTCCTGCTCCTGCATCAGGGCGTTCGCCCGCTGCGCGCACACGATGGGCGCGGTGAGGTTCAACGCGATGATGCCGGCTGTGAACCGCGGCGACGCGGTCGCCGTGTCGGCCGGCGGTGATCCGCCCGCGTTGTTCACCAGTACGTCGAGGCGGCCGAAGCGCTCGCGCGTCTGCGCGATGACCGTGTCGACCTGTTCCGGCTCGCGCACGTCGGCGGTGACGAACAACCAGCCGTCCGGCAACGACTCGGGCTCGTGCCGGCAACAGATCACGATGTGCGCGCCGGCATCGGCGAATCGCTGCGCGATCCCGCGACCCACGCCGCGGCACCCTCCGGTAACGAGCACGACCTGGCCGTCGAAGGCGAGCTCCACGAGGGCGGAGTGTACGATCTGACGCTCCGCCAGGCTGGGAGAGGCTGTTGCTGCGCGTTCCCGACAAGCGCGTGACCATCGACGACGTCGTCGCCGACGTGCGCGACGGCATGACGATCGGCATCGGTGGGTGGGGATCGCGCCGCAAGCCGATGGCGCTCGTACGCGCCCTCTGCCGTTCGCCCGTGAAAGACCTGCGCGTGGTCTCCTACGGCGGCCCCGACGTCGGATTGTTGTGTCGCGCCGCTAAAGTGCGCGAGGTCGTCTACGCATTCGTCTCGCTCGACTCAATCCCGCTCGAGCCGCACTTCCGCAACGCCCGGCAGTCGGGCGCGGTCACGACGATGGAACTCGACGAGGGGATGTTCCTGCTCGGGCTGCAAGCGGCCGCGTGGCGGGTGCCGTTCCTGCCGACCCGCGTCGGCCTCGGCTCGGACGTGATGCGACTGAACCCCGGCCTGCGCACGGTGCGTTCGCCGTACGCCGACGGCGAAGATCTCGTCGCGATGCCCGCGTTGCCGCTCGACGTCGCGTTGATACACATGCATCGCGGCGACCAGGGTGGCACCGGCCAGTTCCTCAACGTCGACCCCTACTTCGACGACCTGATGTGCATGGCGGCCGCCCGGCGCTTCATGAGCGTCGAGCACATCGTCGACACCGAGGACTTTCTCAAGGCCGGGCCCGTGCACTCGATCCGCATCAACCGGTTGATGACCGACGGCGTGGTCGAGACGCCGCACGGCGCACACTTCACCGAGTGCGTCCCGGACTACCCGCGCGACGAGGCGTTTCAACGGTCGTACACCGCGTCGGCGAAGTCCGAAGACGCGTGGAACGAGTTCCGCGCGAGGTACATCGACGTCACCGAGGACGAGTACCAGGCCGCGGTGAACTCGTGACGCGCGATGGTGCCCCGACGCGAGCCGAGGTGTGCGCGGCCGCGATCGCGGATTGCTTCGCGTCCGACGGCGAGATTCTCGCCAACCCCATTGGCACGCTGCCGATGATCGGCGGCCGGCTCGCGAAGGCGACGGTCGCGCCGGAGCTCGTGATGACCGACGGCGAAGCGCTGCTGGTCGAGAACATTGTGCCGGTCGGCGTCGAGCAACCGGAAAAGCTCGTCGTCGGCTGGAATCCGTACCGCACGATGTTCGACGTCGTGTGGTCGGGTCGCCGGCACGTGATGATGGGTGGGAGCCAGCTCGACAAGTGGGGCAACCAGAACTTCGCGTTCATCGGCGCCTACGAGGCACCCCGCACGCAACTGCTCGGCATGCGCGGCGCGCCGGGAAACACGATGAACGACCGCACCTCGTATTGGATCGCGGCCCACTCGACACGCGTGTTCGTGCCCGCAGTGGACGTGGTGTGCGGCGTGGGCTACGAGCGGGCCGGCGAGCTGGGTGACGCGGCGCGCTTTCACCAGCTGGGCCACGTGATCACGAACCTCTGCGTCCTCGACTTCGAAACGCCCGAGCACCACATGCGACTGCGCTCCGTGCATCCCGGCGTGACCGTCGACGACGTGGTGGCCGCGACCGGCTTCGAGCTCGCGATCGACGAGCGCGTGCCCGAGACGCGCGTGCCGAGCGACGACGAGGTGCACTGGATCCGTGAGGTCATCGACCCGAACGGCGTCGGCGAGGAAGAGGTGCCGAATCCGTGACCGGGCTCCGCACGCCGATCTGCGAGCTGTTCGGCATCGACGTGCCGATCGTGCAGACCGGCATGGGGTGGGTCGCAGGTGCCCGGCTCGTCTCCGCAACGGCGAACGCAGGCGCGCTCGGCATCCTCGCTTCCGCGACGATGACGTACGACCAGCTGGAAGCCGCGATCCGGGAGGTCAAGGCGCGTACCGACCGCCCGTTCGGTGTGAACCTCCGGGCCGATGTCGAGGACGCCGAGGCGCGCGTGCAGTTGCTGGTGCGGGAGGGCGTCAAGGTCGCATCATTCGCGCTCGCACCCAACGAGCGACAGATCAAGCGGTTGAAGGACGCGGGCGTGCGCGTGGTCCCGTCGATCGGCGCGCGCCGTCACGCCGAGAAGGTCGCGGCCTGGGGTGTCGACGCGGTGATCGTGCAGGGCGGCGAAGGCGGCGGGCACACAGGCGCGGTCGCGACAACCCTTCTCCTCCCCCAGGTCGTCGACGCCGTAGACATTCCGGTGATCGCGGCCGGCGGGTTCTTCGACGGCCGCGGACTGGTCGCGGCACTCGCGTACGGCGCGGCGGGCGTGGCGATGGGCACGCGCTTCTTGTTGACCCGCGAGAGCACCGTGCCCGACAGCGTGAAGCAGTACTACCTTGCGCGCGCCGTCGCTGACACCGTCATCACGACCCGCATCGACGGCGTTCCGCATCGCGTGCTCCGTACGGAGTTCGTCGACGAGCTGGAACACACGAATGCGGTGACCTCGCTCCCCCGGGCGCTCCGCAACGCGTTCGCGTTCAAGAAGCTGTCGGGCACGTCGTGGCGGGGCATGATCCGCGAGGGTTTGGCGATGAAACGCGAAGGTGACCTGAAGTGGTCGCAGGTGATCCTCGCTGCGAACACGCCAATGTTGTTGCGCGCTGCGATGGTGGAGGGCCGCCTCGACGGCGGTGTCATGTCGAGCGGCCAGGCCGTCGGCGTGATCGACGACTTGCCGAGCGTCGCCGAGCTCGTCGGCCGCATCATGAACGAAGCCGAGGCCACGTTGAAACGTTTGGGAGATGTGTCATGAAGACGCGCGTACCGGCCGTCGAGGGCTGGTTCACGATGAACGAGGCCGCGCCGGCGCTCGTCGGTGGCCGTGGGGTCGACTCGGGCTCGTACTACTGGCCGACCGCGATGGCGGTGTCGGGGAATCCGAGCGCGCCCGGCGAGGAGCGGGCACCGGTCGAGCTCTCGCGCACCGGGAAGCTGTGGTCGTGGACGACCAATCACTACGCGCCGCCCGAGCCGTACGTCGCGCCCGACCCGTTCGTGCCGTACACGGTGTGTGCGGTCGAACTGCCCGCGGAGCGCATGGTCGTGCTCGGGCAGCTCGCCACCGGCGCCGACCCCGCGCAACTCGAAGTCGGCATGGAGATGGAGCTGGTGCTCGGCCCGCTGTACGAGGACGACGACCACGAGTACGTCGTGTGGCAGTGGGCACCGCTTTCGGGAGCGACGCGATGACGGGCGAACGTGACATCGCGGTGCTGGGCACCGGCATGCACCCGTGGGGCAAGTGGGGGCACAACTTCGTGGAGTACGGCGTGGTGGCCGCGAACGCTGCACTCGCTGATGCGAGTGTCGATTGGCGCGACATCCAATTCGTGTCGGGCGCCGACACCATGCGCAACGGCTATCCGGGTTACGTCTCCGGTGCGACGTTCGCGCAGGCGCTCGGATGGAACGGTGCCCAGGTCGCGTCGTCGTACGCGGCGTGCGCGTCGGGCGTCACCGCGCTGGCAACGGCCCGGGCCCAGATTCTCGCCGGGTTCTGCGACGTCGCATTGGTGGTGGGCGCCGACACCACGCCTAAGGGGTTTCTCGCGCCCAGCAAGGGCGACCGCGGCGACGACCCCGACTGGTTGCGCTTCCGCTTGCTCGGCGCGACGAACCCCACATACTTCGGCTTATACGCGCGCCGGCGTATGGAGCTGTTCGGGGCAACGCGCGAGGATTTCGCCCGCGTCAAGGTGAAGAACGCGCGGCACGGCCTCGCGAATCCGTACGCGCGTTACCGCAAGGAAGTCGGCGTCGACGACGTGCTGAACGCGCCGATCGTGGCCGACCCGCTGGGCCTGCTCGACATCTGTGCGACGAGCGACGGCGGCGCTGCCATCGTCGTGAGCTCGCTCGACTACGCCCGCGCCCACGGCGTCGCCGACCCGGTGCGCGTCCGCGCGATCTCGACGGTGACGCCCAGCTACCCGCAGACCACCATCGAGCTGCCGAACTTCTCGACCGACAGCGCGGCCGGCGCGGGCGGTACGCCGCCGCACGGCTTCAAGGAGTCGATCGCGGTGCGCGCGTACGAAGAAGCCGGCCTCGGACCCGAAGATCTCGATTGCGCGGAGGTGTACGACCTCTCGACCGCGATGGAGCTCGACTGGTACGAGCAGATCGGTCTCTGCCCACCAGGCGAAGCCGAAAAGCTCGTGCGCGATGGCGCCACGAGCCTCGGCGGCCGCATTCCGGTGAACGCGAGCGGCGGCCTCGCATCCTTCGGCGAAGCCGTCCCCGCGCAAGCGATCGCACAAGTCTGCGAGCTCACCTGGCAAGTCCAAGGGCGCGCCGAAGGCCGCCAGGTCGAAGGCGCGCGCGTCGGCTTCTCGATCAACCAAGGTCTCTTCGGCCACGGCTCCGCGGTCATCGTTACTCGCTAAGGCGGTGCGCCCCCGAGGAAGTGGGCGAGGCGGTGGTGGTAGCGGCAGTAGAGGCAGAGGTTGTCGAGGTCGGTGAGTCCGCCGTCGGGCCAGTGCCGGATGTGGTGGGCCTGGCACCAGCCGGGGGGCCGGTCGCAGCCTTTCCATGTGCAGCCGCCGTCGCGGGCGACCAGCGCCCGGAATTGGACGTCGGTGGCGGTGCGGGAGGCGCGGCCGACGTCGATGACTTGGGAGGGTCCGTCGGTGATGATCCGGCTGATGCGACAGTCGCAGGTGAGGCGCTCCAGGAGGCTGCGGGGCAGGTTTCCTCGGTTGGCGCGGATTTCGGCGGCCAGATCGGGCGAGCCGCTGCGGGTTTCGATGTCTTCGAGATCGATGACGATGGTGACGTCGCTGACCGTTTCGCGACCTGCACCGACGTCGGCGTGGGCGGTGCCGATCTCGCACAGCTCGACGAGCGCGTCGGCGCGCAGTTCGGCCGGGGTGCGGTCGGGATCTTGGTCTTTGAGGGTGCGGGCCATCGCGTTCACCTGGGCGCGTAGCCGCTGGCCCAGCTCGGGATCCAACAGTCCGTCGAGTTTCACCATGCCGTCGAGCATTTCCGACATGTGCAGCCGCCGGCGCGCGAACTTCTCGTTCGCGCTGGTGGCGCCGTCGTCACCGTCGAGCGCGTCGGTGATGCGCTGCATGATCTGGCCCAACTCTTTCGGGGTTGCGACCTTGGCGGCATCGACGATCGGACGCTCGAGCTCCGAGATCGTCGTGGCGCGTTCGGTCGTGCATGCTTCGGCGACGACCGCGGCATGTTGGCGGGAGATCTCACCGGCCGCGAAGGCATCTGACACGACGGGTAGCTGCCGGAGCTTGCGCGCCAACTTCAACGACGCGTTCGCGGCGCCTTGGGTGAGGCCGCATTTCACGCGCAGCGCGGACGCGGCGACCGCGAAGCCTTCCTCGACCCACTCCTCGGAGCGGTCGTACTCCTCGATCGCGCCCAGCCACGCGTGTTCGAGCTGGTTGCGGACCTTGGCGAACCGCACGACATCGGGCGCGGTCTCAGACGCCTGCAGCTTCGCGACCGCGGTTTCGACATCCGCCAACGCGTCGAACAACGCACACACTCCTGCGCCGAACACCAACAAGGAGGGGAAGCGGAAACGTCCGGGAAAACCACCGGAACGTGTGTTCGTATCCTATACCCGAGGCAGCACCGGCGCAAGCCAAAAACCCTTATTTTTCAGCCGGATTTCGATGCTACGAGTCAGCCGTCGACCTTCGACAGGAGGGTGCGAACCTCGGTTGCGAATGCCTCAGCCGACTCCAAGAAGCATTCGTGTCCGAGGCCCGGCATCACCGTGAGCGTCGAGCCGGGAATCGACGCGTGGAGTTGGCGGGCGATGTTCAGAGGTGAGCGTTCGTCTGCGTCGCCATAGAGGAGGAGCGTCGGGACCGCGATGTGCGGGAGTGCGTCACGCAGGTCGGCCTCGGCCAGCGTGTGCGCCATCGTGCGCAATCCCGGGCCGCGGGTCTCCGACATGAGCTTCATCAACTCGGCGGCCCTGTCCTTCGGCATCACGTCCGAGAACAGTCCCGACATCGTTGTTGGATCGAACGCACCGGCCGGGAGCTCAGCGACTTGCAACGCGAACGCCAGCCGCTGCGCAACCTGGTCGGGCGGGAGCGAACCGGCCCAGCCCGCGTACGCGCCGACGAGCACGAGGCTCCTGACCGCGGCCGGGTGCCGGCGAGACACCTCGATCGCGAGCGTCGAGCCCCAGGAGTGCCCCAAGAGGTGCGGACGCTGCACACCGAGCGCGTGGATGAAGCCACTGAGGCAGTCGGCGTATTCAGCCATGCGGAAATCGGGCGGCGGGTCATCTGACTCCCCACACCCGGGCGCGTCCCACGCGATGACGGTGAACGCATCCGAAAGGGACTCGAGCTCGACGCGCCACACGCGGCTGTCGCTTGGCGCGCCGTGCAAGAGAAGCAACGGTGGCCCGGCACCGCGCTTTTGGTACGCGATGCGAACTCCGGCGACGTCCACGGCGTCGAGCACGGACGGCATCTTGCCTCATCCCTGGCTAGAACGCGACGTAGTAGTCGAACGGTCGCGTGTCCGGCCCTTCCGCGGTACGGAGCACCGCCCAGCGGTGGAGATCGTCCGCCGCTGACACCTCTTCGAGCCACCACCCAAGATTGGTCACGAAGAACGAGGCCGCCCGCTCGACCGCGGGCAGCTGGTAGTCGTCGAGGAACACGATGCCTCCCGCGCGCACGAGACGCCCGAGATAGACAAGGTCGACGAACACTCCGTCGAAGCGGTGGTTGCCGTCGACGAAGGCAAGGTCGAACCTCCGGCCTTCACTCAGCAATCGCGGAAGTGCAATCTGGGATGCTTCCGCGTAGTGCTCCACGAAGCTCGTGAGTCCCGCTTCATCGAGGAACTGCAAGCCGCAATCGGAGAATCGTGTCGCCTGGTGCGGGTCGATGACGACGTGGCGCGCGGTCGGGTCGCCGTTCGTGAGCAGACCCTCGCCGACGAACAGCGCCGAGAGGCCGTAGCCGAGCCCGATCTCGATCGTGTGCGTCGCGGACTCGCGCGCGTCACCCACTCCCGCAACGCCTCACCTTCGGCGCCACCCACAGCTACCGGGAACAAGGTGTGCACCGTGCCGTCCGAGCTCGCGACGGCTGTACCGTCACGAACAAGACGCTCGATCACTTGGCGCACCTGTCGAAGCGCCCCGCTTCGGTCTATGACCAGAACTCGTCCCAGGTGTATAGGTCGTACTGGTACTCCAACGCTTCGACGATTCGCCCGTCGCGCATCTCGAACACGATGCACACATCCACGTTGAGTTGCTTCCCGCCGCGGGACGCTGTGTTGGTCTGACGGGCGATGACGGTGTCGCCCTCAGCAACGAGACCGCGCAGGTTGGCGCGCACGGTGCCGTCCGTCGACTGATGCAGACGGCCGAAGTAGGCGAATGTCTCGTCGCGGCCCTTGTGGTCGCCCGCCATGACACTGCGCCCGGGCGTGTGCCACACCACCTCCTCGGCAAAGAGGTCGGTGAGCGCCGCAATGTCGGCTTTGTTGAACGCGTCGTACCCGCCACGGATAAGTTCTGAATTTTCTTTCGCGCCCATCATGATCCCCCGTTAGGTCTGGGCTGTCGCCCGAGGCTCGCGGCGGCATTCCGACGCGACACGAGATGCCTAGACCCTCCGCGGCTCTCGGTCAAGACGACTTACAACCGGTCGGCATACAAGGCGGCGAGACGCTCGACGACCTTTTGCGGGGCTTTGTCGAGCGAACCCGCGTCGAACGGCGGCTGCGGGTCGTACTCGATGCCGAGCTGGATTGCCTGCGCGAACTCGTCGTCGGCGATGCGCGCTGCCAACGTCAGCCCCATGTCAATGCCCGACGACACGCCGGCCGCGGTGACGATCTTCCCCTGCTCCACAACGCGCCGGCCGGTGGGGATCGCGCCGTACTCCTTCAAGCGATCGAGCGAGAACCAGTGCGACGTCGCTTCCTTGCCTTCGAGCAAGCCGGCGGCCGCGAGCAGCATCGAGCCGGTGCATACCGACGTCGTCCACGTCGTCGTCGCGTCGATCGCGCGGATCCACTCGAGCAGCTTCTCGTCCTTCTCGAGCTCGACCGTGGCGAAGCCGCCGGGCACGACGAGCACGTCGGCGCTCGTTACCTCGTCGAGCGAGAAGTCCGCGTGCAACGCGAGGAAGCCATTGTCGGTCCGCACCGGACCTTTCTCCTTCGCGACGAACTTCACGTTCGCATCAGGGAGACGTTGCAACGTCTCGTACGGCCCGACGATGTCGAGCGCGGTGATGCCGTCGAACAACAAACAGACGATGTCCACGATGGTACTCCTCTTTTCCACTCTGCGGGGCCGTTCGGGCCCCGCTCGTTACGGGCCGGGATACCCGGCCCGCTTCACACTCGCTTAGGCGGATTGCGGTTGAAGCGAACGGAAGCGATCTCGGTATTCGGTCGGGCTGGCGCCCACCCGACGGGCGAAGGAACGCCGCAACGTCTCGACGGTGCCGAATCCGCATGCCCGGCGCGACCTCGTCGACCGACAACGACGTCGTTTCGAGCAGACGACGCGCCCCTTCGAGCCGTACGCTGCTCGACGTACGCGGCCGGCGTGCAACCGACGTCAGCGCGGAAGACGCGTGCGAAGTGGCGCGGGCTCATCGCGACCCGGGCCGCGAGCCGCTCGACGGTGTGGTCGGCGTCGGGATGCTCGGCGATCCACGCCTGGAGCTCGCGCAGCGGATCACGCCCCGCGGCTTGGGCGCCAAGCTGCGCGCTGAACTGCGCCTGGCCACCCGGACGCTGCACGTACATCACCAGCTGACGGGCAACGCGCAGCGCGACGTCACGGCCCAGATCTTCGGCGACGAGCGCCAACGCGAGGTCCATCCCCGCGGTCACGCCCGCCGACGTCCACGTATTGCCGTCTCGTACGAAGATCGGGTCGGGCTCGACGGTGATCTCGGGATGCAGACGAGCGAGGTACTCGCACGCCTCCCAATGCGTCGTCGCCCGCTTGCCGTCGAGCAGACCCGCGGCGGCGAGGATGAACGTTCCGGTACATACCGAGGCGACGCGCCGGCTGCGCCGGGCGAGCTTCGGCACCGCACGAACCATCTGCGGATCCTCGGCAGCCGCGAACGCGCCATTGCCGCCGACGACGATCAGCGTGTCGATCGGCGCCCCGCACCGACGGAAGCCACCGATCGGCGACGATGCCCGGGCCCGCGTGTCGGCCGCACCACTCCGGGGTCGGCGGCGGCGACCAGCAACTCGTAGCCGCCGGCCGCGCCCAGCACCTCATGCGGTCCGACCAGGTCGAGCGCGGTGATCCCGGGATACACGACGAAGACGACTCTGCGGCTCACCCCGCCATTGTGGGCGCCGTCCCCGCCATGGCAGCAATGCCATTGACCAGACGATTTCTGCCAGCTCGGGCCGGGCCCGGTGGTACGAGAAGAGCCTCATGACGGCTCGTGTACCTACCGGCCTGATCTCGGGCGACAGTCACGTCAACGAGCCGGGCGATCTCTGGACCACCCGGGTGCCGGCCAAGTTCCGGGACCGGGCACCACGCATCGAGCGCTTCGACGAGGGCGACGCGTGGGTGATCGAAGGCGTCGCCGACCCGATCAACTTCGGGATGAACGCGTGCGCGGGCCTCGCACCCGAGGACATGCACGCATGGACGCGGTTCGAGGACATGCGCTCCGGCGGGTACGACCCCTCCGCCCGCCTGGCCGAGATGGATCACGACGGCGTCGACGCCGAGGTGCTGTACCCGACGCCCCGGCTCGCGCAGGGAATCGTCGCCAACACCGATACCGAGTTCCACCTCGCGCTCGTGCGCGCGTACAACGACTGGCTCTCCGAGTACGTCGCGCTCGCGCCCGAACGCTTTGCCGGTCTGGCCTTGCTCCCGAACCGGGGCGCGACGCATGCGGTGGCCGAGCTAGAACGCGTGCTGGAGCCGGCGCGGCATACGCGGCGTGCTGCTCGGCTGCTATCCGAACGGCACCCTCGAACCGACACCGGATGACGATGCGTTGTGGGCCCGGCTGGCCGAGGCGCACATCCCCTTCAGCATCCACGTCAGCCTCACGCAATCGATGCCCGCCGCGCACCGCGCCGCGCTTCCCGGTTACGGGCGATTCTTCGACGCACCCAATCGCATCGTGCAAATGATCTTCGCGGGCATGTTCGATCGTTTCCCGTCGCTCACACTGGTCGTCGCCGAAGTCGACTGCGGCTGGGTCCCTTACTTCAAGGAGCAGATCGACAACAACTACCGCCGGCTCGCGCCGGTGAGCGACTTCGCAATCGTCGACCTGCCGAGCGAGTACGTCGAGGGCCATGTGCACTTCACGTATCTGACCGACACCTTCGGGATCGAGCACCGTCACGAAGTTGGCGTGGAGCGCATCCTTTGGTCGAGTGACTACCCGCACATCTCGAGCGACTGGCCGCATTCCTGGAAGACGATCGAGACAACGTTCGCGGAGCGTGCCGACCGACGAGCGAGAAGCGATCCTCGCCGGGAACGCGCGAGCGCCTGTACGGCTTCGGAGCCTGATCATCCCGGCACGAGGTCGAGCGCGCGCAGCTCCTGTTCCAGCGCATGCTGCTCGTCACTCGCAAGCGGCAGATAGGGCGGACGGAGGGACCCGCCGTCGCGTCCCATGAGTCGAAGCGATGCCTTCAACGAACGGGGATTCCCACCGCGCGCCAGCGCGGCATTCAAGGCCAGCAGTCCGTCGAGCGCGAGCGCACGGCACGCGTCGACAACGAACGCGGGCGCCACATTCGCTTCGAAGCTCAACAGACCGCTCGCACCGGCCGCGCACGCACGCGCGAGTTGCGACGTCATCCCAACGCGTACCTCGACCCGCGGCGCCAGCTGCGCAACCACGCGCAACGCGTCCCGCACTCGACACGTTCACCACGCGCACGTGCGGAGAGTCGTCGACCAACCGCTCGAGCAGTTCGACCGGCACGTCGTAGCCGGTCAGCACCGCGTTCGTTGACAGGTGGATGGGACACGTCACCACCTCGATCAGTCCGCGGAACCACGCCTCCAGCTCGTCGGCACGCGGCCGCATGGGGCCGGGCCGCGGCCCGAGGATCTGCACCGCGTCGACACCCGTGCCGGCAGCCGCGACCGCGAGCGCTCGCAGTCGTCGCGGTGGAACCGGCCAACCCGATGCCCGCCGCGACCACTGGACAGGTGCCGTGCAGCTCGTCAACGGCGATGCGGTAGACCTCGACCTTCTCATCGAACGACAGCAGATCGCCCTCGCCGCTTCCCTGGCTGGCGACGTACACGCCCGCGCCGCCGTCGCGCGAGGAACCCCAGATGCGTGCGGAACAACGCTTCGTCGATCGCGCCGTTCTCGTCGAAGGGCGTGATGCTCATCGCGTGCACGGTGGCACCGGCGTCCGGCATGGACCCACCTTGTAGCATCGCCCGCCCGATGGACCTGACGTTCAGCCCCGACGAGGAGCGGTTCCGCGGCGAGTGCCGCGGCGTGGCTGGCGGAGCGCGTCCCTCGTCCCCCGCTGCCATCGGGCGACACCCGCGCCGGCTTCGAGGCCCACCTCGAGTGGGAACGCACGCTGTTCGACGCGCGGTTACGCCGTGGTGTCGTGGCCCGAGCAGTACGGCGGCCGCGACGCGAGCCTATGGGAATGGCTGCTCTTCGAGGAGGAGTACTACCGGGCAGGCGCGCCCCAGCGCGTCACCCAGAACGGCATCTTCCTGCTCGCACCAACGATCTTCGAGTTCGGAACCGAGGAGCAGAAGGATCGCATCCTTGCGAAGATGGCGTCGGGCGAACAGACATGGTGCCAGGGGTGGTCGGAGCCCAACGCCGGCAGCGACCTCGCCGGCATCCAGAGCAAGGCCGTGCGCGACGTCGCCGCCGGCGGCTGGCGCTTGTTCGGGCAGAAGACATGGACCACCCGCGGTGCGTTCTGCACGCACCTCTTCGGGCTGTTCCGGAGCGATCCCGACGCCGAGCGGCACCGTGGCCTCACGTACTTCCTCGTCGATCTCGCGACACCGGGCGTAACCGTGCGCGGGGTCGAGCGCCTCGATGGCGACGAGGGCTTCGCCGAAGTGTTCTTCGACGACGTGTTCGTGCCCGACGCAGACGTGCTGGGCGCACCCAACGAAGGCTGGAGCGTCGCGATGGCGACGACCGGCTCCGAGCGCGGGCTCACGCTGCGATCGCCCGGCCGTTTTCTCGCAACCTCGCAACGGCTCATCGACCTCTATCACGCGTGCGGTGATGTTCCGGAGCTGCGCGATCGCCTCGTCGCCGCGTACATCGACGCCGAGGCGTACCGGTGGCAGACGTTCTGGACCGTGACCCGAATCGTCGAAGGCGCGCGCACGGGCCCCGAGTCGTCAATGGTGAAGGTGTTCTGGTCGGAGCTCGACGTGCGGCTGCACGAGCTCGCGCTCGAGCTGCTCGGCACGCACGCCGAGCTCGTCGAGGGTCCCGATGCCGCGTGGATGAAGGGCTACGAGTTCGCGCTCGCCGGGCCCATCTATGCCGGCACGAACGAGATCCAGCGCAACGTGATCGCGGAGCGCGTCCTCGGACTGCCACGCCGATGAGGTTTGCCTTCACCGACGACCAGCTTGCGTTCCGCGATGCAGTCCGCGATCTGCTCGAGAAGGAGTGCACTCCCGCGCACGTGCGCGCCGCGTGGACGAACAACAGCGGACGCGTCCCCGGCCTGTGGCGGCAACTCAGCGACATGGGTGTCGTCGGCATGCTCGCGCCCGAAGCCAACGGCGGCCTCGGGCTGACGATGGTCGACCTCGTGCTGATCCTCGAGGAAACCGGCCGGTACGCGGTGCCCGAGCCGATCGTCGAGACCGCGGCGTTCAGGCGTGCCGGCGCTCGGTCGTGCCGACCTGACGATCACCATCGGACACGCGTTCGTGCCGTGGGCCGACACCGCGGACGTCGTCATTACCGCCGAGGGCCGGTTCGATCCCGCCACGGCAGAGCTCGTGCCGCGCGTCTCGGTCGACGGCGCGCGCCGCCTGTTCGAGGTGCGCGGACCATCGGTTCCGGCCAACGACGGAGCGGCGGAGGCGTACGTCGCGGCTCGTATGCGGCACGGCCGCGCAACTGTGCGGGCTCACCGATCGCATGCTCGACATGACCGCCGCGTACGTGAAGGAACGCAAGCAGTTCGGTGTACCGGTGGGGTCGTTCCAGGCGGTGAAGCACCACCTCGCGGACGCTCGCATCGCTCTCGAGTTCGCGCGGCCACTCGTGTACCGGAGCGCGGCCACGCTCGACGCCGACCCACGTCAGCATGGCGATGGCCAAGGCCGCCGATGCCGCGCTGATCACGGCACGCGCTGCGCTGCAGTGCCACGGCGCGATCGGATACACGACCGAGTACGACCTGCACCTCTACATGAAACGAGCGTGGGCGCTGGCCCGGGCGCGCGGCGATGCTCGCTTCCACAGGAATCGGGTCGCGAACGGCGATCCTCTAGCCTGGCGCTCATGAGTGAGGCCTACATCGTCGATGCGGTTCGCTCGCCGGTCGGCAAGCGCAACGGCGGGCTGGCGAAGGTGCATCCCGCCGACCTCGGCGCCCATTCGATCCGGGCGTTGATGGAGCGGGTCGACGTCGACCCCGCCGCCGTCGACGACGTCGTGTTCGGATGCGTCGACACCATCGGCCCGCAGGCGGGCGACATCGCGCGCACGTGCTGGCTGGTCGCGGGCTACTCCGACGAGGTTCCCGGCACGACCGTCGACCGGCAGTGCGGCTCGTCGCAGCAAGCGGTGCACTTCGCCGCCCAGGCCGTCATGTCGGGAACGGCCGACCTCGTGGTCGCGGGCGGGGTGCAGAACATGAGCGCGATCCCGATCAGCGCGGCGATGCTCGCGGGTGAGCAGTACGGCTTCGAGAATCCGTTCGTCGGTTCGCCAGGATGGGAAGCGCGCTACGGCACCCAGGAGGTGTCGCAGTTCCGCAGCGCGGAGATGATCGCCGAGAAGTGGAACATCACCCGCGACGACATGGAAGCGTTCGCGGTCGAGTCGCACGAACGGGCGCTTCGGGCGCGTACCGAGGGCCGCTTCGAACGCGAGATCGTGGCGCTTGACGGCGTCGCGCACGACGAAGGGCCCCGCGAGCCCAACCTCGCGAAGATCCGATCGCTGCCGACGCTCGTCGAAGGCGGCCGCCTAACCGCGGCAGTGTCGTCGCAGATCTCGGATGCCTCGGCGGCGTTGCTGATCGCGGGCGAGGATGCGGTGCGCACGCATGGATTGACGCCGCGGGCACGCATCCACCATCTCTCGGTGCGTGGTGCCGACCCGGTGTGGATGCTCACCGCGCCGATCCCCGCGACGGCCTATGCGCTGAAGAAGTCCGGCATGACGCTCGGCGCCATTGATCTCGTCGAGATCAATGAGGCATTCGCCTCCGTGGTGTTGGCGTGGCAGAAGGAAACCGGCGCCGATCTTGGCAAAGTGAACGTCAACGGCGGTGCGATCGCGCTCGGCCACCCGCTCGGCGCCACCGGCGCGCGCCTGATGACCACGCTGCTGCACGAACTCGAACGAACCGGCGGCCGCTACGGCTTGCAAACGATGTGCGAAGGCGGCGGCCAGGCCAACGTCACGGTGATCGAACGGCTGTAGCTCGCAATCGGCGCAACCGGCGCGCGCCGAGCACCGCGAAGACCACACCGCCGATCAGCAGCTTGAGGGCGACGATCGCGAGCGTGATGTCGCGACCGAACGTGCTTGCATCCAGCACGACGTGTTGCGGATTGGCCGGGTCGTAGCGCACGTCGACCGTCGGCCCGCGTCCCGACCCTCGCCGTGCTGGCGGGGCTCGCGCGACGACGATATGTCGCCCGTCGTTCGTATCGAACGTGATGTCACCGTTGCTGAGCCGTTGGGCCGTGACGCCGATGAAGCGGGCCCGCTCATTGGCGTCGCGGTCGCGCAGATACCAGGTCACGAACGTCGCCCCGATCCCCAGGATCGCGACAATGATGCCGCCGATGAGCGCGGTCCACGCGCGCCGGCGCGACCAGCCCCGCCTGGGAGCCGGCTCCGCGCGGACGATCGGTGCCGGCTGCGCCACGACGGCCGCGGTGCTGCTTGTGCGGACGCGGTCGTAGTCGCGCCGGATGCGGCGGTCGGAGAGCACGGCATACGCGGCCGCGAGATCCTTGAAGTGCTCGGCTGCATCCGGGTCGCTGGTGGCATCAGGGTGCGAATGCTTCGCGGCCGCACGAAAGCGTGGGCGATGTCATCGGCAGAGGCGTCGACCGGCACGTCGAGCAGCCCGTAGTAGTCGATCGTCGCCCAGTCACGGACCCTCGTGGCCACGCCGCGACGATACCGGCAGGGCGGCTCAGTCGTCTTTCCGCTCTCGGCGCTGCGCGCCGTGCCGCTCGGGCACCGGCTCGGGCGACGCACGATACGTGCGCCGCTGATCCTCGCCTCAGTCCTTCAGGGCCACGGCGTTCGGCGTGACGTTCATCTTGGGTTCGTAGTCGGCGCCTTCGACGTCGCGCGCGATGCCCTGGAACTTCTCGTGCAACTCAGCCGCGCACTGCGGACATGGTCCGGCGAACCGCATCATCGTCTCCGCGCCACAACGCAGGCATGGCATCGCGACCGTCGGAAACGTATCGGCATCGATTCGGATGCAACCGAGGGGCATGGCCGGCATCCTCGCGCGCGGCTGGTCAAAGGTGGGCGATGCCGGCGCCGACCGCCGCGCCCACCCCGGCGAGAATTGCCGGGACGATGACGAGGGACCCCCGATATTGCGCTTGCGTGCGCAGGCCGGCCTGCCGCTTCCGCATGTCGAGGCGCGCGACGTAGATCGACAACGCGAGACCGGCAAGCAAGCCGACGATGGCGCCGAGGAGCACGGGAAAATGGTAACTGTGCCGGTCACCCCAGCCGTGACATCACGGCGCCGACCAGCGCATCCGTGGCTTCGGGCGGGGCCCGATCGAGGAACAGGCTCGGTTCGGTCACCTCGACTTCGAGGACTTGCCACTGGTCGCCCGCCCGCAACAGGTCGACGCGTGCGTAGAGCGGCGGGTCTGGGAGCACCGCGCAGACCCGCACAGCCAGTTCCGAGGCGCTCTCAGTGAGCGCGGTGAGTTCGGTGCGCCCACCCCATTCCTCTTGCACTCGGTAGTCGCCGGCGTCGGGCGCTTTACGGACAGCGTGGGTCGGCACGCCGTCGATGAGCACGACCGAGAGCTCACCGTCGGTCGCGACCGAGGAAACGAACGGCTGGACGAGTGCGTCGCCACGCGCGAGCAACGCATCGAGATGGCCCTGCCCGTCCGGATCACCGACCTCGAAGCGTCCCGCACCCTGCGCGCCGCTTCCGACCGCAGGCTTGAGCACAACGGTGTTCCACCCGCGCGGATCACAGATGGCGTCAAGCGAAGCGGTGTCGTGCAGGAGCACAACGGTCGGCACGACGGGCGCGCCGCGTGCGCCGAGCTCGAGCAGGTAGGCCTTGTGCACGTTCCATTCGACGAGCGCAGGGCGATTCCACAGCTGCGTCACCACGCCCGTTGCGCGTACCCACGCCACGAAGTCGTCCACAGCCTCGACGTAGTCCCAGGGCGAGCGGAGCACCGTGAGGCGTGCCGATCCCCAGTCCATTGTGGGATCGCGCCAGTCGCCGAGATCGACGGTCGCTCCCGCACCTCGCAACGCCGCGGCGAGCAGCGGTGTATCGAGATCATCGACGGGAAGCTGCGCGGACGTCACGAGCCGGACGTCGACGGGGGGCATCGATCAGAACGGGATCAGTTCGAACTCGGTCGCGTAGGGCACACCATTGCGCGACCCCGCCTCGGTCGCGATTCCGGTGAGGAGCGCCGCGGGGTCGGTACCGACGTGGGCGAGGTACCGGGCGTGCGCGGCCAGCGACGCGATGCCCTGCTCGAGATGGTCGGAGATGTCGACGAAGTGCGTCGATCGCGGCGCGCCGGCAATGAGCGCGTAGCGAACACCCGCCCACGGCTTCGGGCCATGCGTTCCTCCGAAGATCCATTTGTTGGCCGCATCGCGTATCGCATCGAGCGCGGCCAAGCCGACGTGCCGGTGGTCGGGCATGTTCAGCCAGCCTCCACCCCAACGCTCGTCGTAGTTCAGGGTGATCAGAACTTCGGGGCGGTGGCGCCGGATGGCGAGCGCGAGGTCACGACGCAGTGGGGTGCCGTACTCGACGAGGCCGTCGGAATGGTCGAGGAACTCGACCGCGGCGACACCAACCGCGGCGGCGCCCGCCAGTTCCTCGGCTTCGCGCACGCGTGCGCACTCCTGTGGCTCCAACGCGTCGATCCCGGCCTCACCGCGCGTCGCGAGCACGTACGTCACCGTTTTGCCCTGGTCCGCCCAACGCGCGACGGCTGATGCAGCTCCGTATTCCATGTCGTCGGGATGGGCGACGATCGCCAGTGCGCGTTCCCAATCCTCCGGGACGTGCTCCATTACCTCGCCTCTCCGCTCATGAATGCGATCGGCACCGTGAGCCCGCACGCCTTGTGACGAAGGGTCGCGATGCGCCGGCCGGGTTGTACTGCGTCTTTGATCGGGCCGAGCCGCTCGCCGAAGAGGACCGCGGACGCGTCGAGATCGCCGACGGTGAGCGCGAGTCCCCAGAAGCGTTCGCCGTTGACGTCGGGAATCGGTCCGACCAGCTCGATGATCACTTCGCCGGCGCGAAAGAACGTCTGCGTCGTGCCGTTGCCGACATCGCGGACGCGACGCGCGTCGAGACCGATGCCCGCGTAGTTCTCGGTCGTGCGCGCGGGGTCGTCGGTGAACACCACGAGGTGATCGAGTTGGGTGACGCCGTTCGTGTGCACCGCGGGCACGACGTCCGGCGGCTCGTCGGCGAGATCCCACGACGCGATGCCGCGCTCCCCCGTTTCGATCTGCATGCGTACGCGTCCGACGCGAATGCCGTCGTCGTCGTCGACGGTGAACCCGGCTTCGTTCCAAGCTTCGGCGTCTCCCGCGACGCCGAGCCCGGCGAGGTACGCCGTCATATTTTCTGGGTCGACTCCACGCTCCGCTCCCCTTCGGTCGCTGTGCTGTCGTCTCACGCGCGAACCAGCGTGGCGTACTCGTCGAGCTTCGGCAGCACACGCTCGGGCCCGGCCGACGGCAGACGCAGGACGATCTCGGTGACGCCGATCGACGCGTAGTACTCGATCTTGCCCGCGTCGGGGACCGTGCCGAACGGCACGATGCGCAGCGTCCCCGGGTCGCGGCCGCGCGCCTCGCACGCGCCGCGAGGTCCGGTAACGCCGCCCGCACGCCGGCACCGCCGATCGGGATCCAGCCGTCGGCGTACTCCGCGACGTGCGCGAACAGCTTCGGGCCGGGCGCACCCCCGATGAGCACCGGCGGCCCTTCGGGTTGCGCAGGCTTCGGCCACGACCACGAGGGCGCGAGGTGTACGAACTCGCCGTCGAACGAGGCGACGTCGTCGCGCCACAGTGCCTTCATCGCAAGCATGTGCTCGCGAGCAATGTCACGGCGGCGCTTCATGTCGATGCCGTGATCGGCGGCCTCGTCTTCGTTCCAGCCGAAGCCCACGCCGAACACGAAGCGACCACCCGAGAGCGCGTCGAGCGTCGCGATGGCCTTGGCGGTGACGATCGGCTCGCGCTGGGCAACGAGGCATATGCCGGTGCCCAGCAGCACGGTGTTGGTCGCGCCCGCGGCCATCGACAGCGCGACCAGGGGGTCGAGCGTGCGCTTGTACTCCTCCGCCAGCTCGGCTTCACCCGTCGGCGGGGGTGTCTTGCGGCTGATCGGGATGTGCGTGTGCTCAGGCACGTACAACGAATGGAACCCGCGCTCCTCGACGGCCCGCGCGAACTCGACGGGCCCCATCGTGCGGTCGGTCATGAACATCGTCACCCCGAACCTCACGGTCTCATGGCTCCTTCGCTGCGCCATCCTTGGCTTCGCTGCATCCGCACGGTCGGTAGGGTACGCACTCGTGTCTCCCATCTGCGAAGGCCGCATCGTGATCGTGACCGGCGCAGGCCGCGGGATCGGCCGCGAGCACGCGCTGGCGTTCGCCGCGTGAAGGCGCGCGTGTCGTCATCAACGACCTGGGCGTCGCGCCCGACGGAACCGGTGGAGATGCCGGCCCCGCGCAGCACGTTGTCGACGAGATCCTCGCGTGGGGCGGCGAGGCGGTCGCCAACACGAACGACATCGCCGACTGGGAAGGCGCCCGTGCGCTCGTGCTGACCGCGCTCGACGCGTTCGGCGGCCTGGACGTGCTCGTGAACAACGCCGGATTCGTGCGCGACCGGATGCTGTTCACGACCAGTGAAGAGGAGTGGGACGCGGTCATCCGCGTGCACTTGAAGGGCCACATCGCACCGACACGTCACGCGGCCGAGTACTGGCGCACCCGTTCGAAGGCGGGCGAGCCCGTCGACGCGCGCATCATCAACACGTCATCGGGCGCAGGACTGATGGGGAGCGTCGGGCAAGGCGCGTACTCCGCGGCCAAGGGCGGCATCGCGGCGTTGACGCTCGTCGAGGCCGCGGAGATGGCACGGTACGGCGTCACCGCGAACGCAATTGCGCCCGCCGCGCGCACCCGCATGACCGAACAGGTCTTCGCCGATCGCATGCAGGCGCCGACAACGGGCTTCGACGTCAACGACCCGGCGAACATCTCTCCGCTGGTCGTCTGGCTCGGCAGCGCCGAATCGCACGACGTGACCGGACGTATCTTCGAGATCGAAGGCGGTCTGCTCTCGATCGCGGATGGCTGGCAGCACGGACCCGAGGTCGACAAGAACGCGCGCTGGGAGCCGTCCGAGATCGGCAACGCCGTGCGGAAGCTCCTCGCTCAGGCGCCACCGCCCGCGCCGGTGTACGGCGCGCAATAACGGTGCGCCCGCGCCATCCCGCACCGTTCGCCGTGCAGGAGCGGTGGCGGGCGCGCGGTACCTGGACCGACGAGACGCTGCTCGATCGTCTGGCCGCTGCCGACGGCACGCATCTCGCGATCGTCGACGGCGGCGAGCGATTGACGATCGATGAGCTGCGTGAGCAGTCAGCGCGGGTGGCGGCCGCGCTGCACTCCGAATATCAGGTGCGACCGGGTGACGTCGTGTGCTGGCAGCTGCCGAACTGGTGGGAAGCCGTCGTCTTGTGCTGGGCGATCTGGCGGTGCGGAGCGATCGCAAGCCCGATCACGCCGACGCTGCGCGCCCGCGAGCTCGGCTTCATCCTCGGCGAGACCGGCGCTCGACTCGCGGCCGTGCCGTCCACGTTCCGCAGCACCGACCACGTCACGCTCTTGGGCGAGGCTGGCTTCGCGGGCGACGTGCTGGTTGTTCGAGGGAACGAGCCGCTCCCGGAATCCGGCGCCGACGTCCCGGCCGTCGACGCGCATGTCGACGACGCGGCGGTCATCCTGTGGACGTCCGGCACCACCTCGGATCCCAAGGGTGTCGTGCACACCCATCAGTCGCTGCGCGTCGAAGCGGACACAATCGCGGCCGCCCACGACATGCGTCCCGGCGAGTCATTGTTGCTGCCGATGCCGATCACACACGTCGCCGGGCTGACGTACGGTCCGCTGCTTCCGGTGACGAGTGCGATCACGGCCGTGCTGATGGACACCTGGGACCCGGGGCACGCGCTCGACCTCTTGCCAGCGCGAGCGCATCGCGGTGATGATCTCGACGCCGGTGTTCATGCGCACGATGATCGACCACCCGTCGTTCGCGGCGACCGACCGGTCGGCCATGCGACTTTTCTCGCTCGGCGGCGCCGGAGTCGCGCCGGCGATGGTCCGTGATGGCGCGCGCACGCGTTTCGACGGGTGCTGGTGCAAGCGCACGTACGGCTCGACGGAGTACCCGACGCTGACCACCGGTCGGCTCGGCGACGATCCCGAACGCGACGCGACGACCGACGGACCGCTCATCGGGGACGCCGAGCTGCGCATCGTCGACCCGCACACACTCGAAGATCTGCCGCCCGGCGCACCGGGCGAGGTACTCGCCCGTGGTCCCGAGATGTTCACGGGCTATCTGGACCACGGCCTCGACCACGACGCTTTCGTGGACGGCGGCTGGTTCCGCACCGGTGATCTCGCCGTGTACGACGGTGAGTACCTCACGATCGTCGACCGCTTGAAGGATGTCATCATCCGCGGCGGTGAGAACATCTCGGCGTTGGAGCTCGAATCGCTGTTGATCACACACGACGACATCGCGGACGCCGCGTGCGTTGCCATGCCCGACGCCATCATGGGCGAGAGGGTGTGCGCATACGTGGTCCCGCGTGACGGCGTGACGCCGACACTCGACGATGTGCGCGCGCACCTGCTCGCCCACGGGCTCGCGCGCTTCAAGCTGCCGGAGCGACTCGAGCTCCGCGACGCGCTCCCCCGTACCGCGAGCGGCAAGGTGAAGAAGGCGCCGCTCAGAGAAGAGGTGCGTCATGGATGAGTTCCAGGCGTGGGTCCGCACGGAACTTGCCGCGCGCCTCGCACCCCGTCGCGCCGAGATCCGCACGTCCGTGCTCGGTGCCGGCAACGACGACCTCGAGGACGGCCGGCGCTACCTCGGCGCGCTCGCCGGTTCCGGTCTGGCGGTGCCGCTGTGGCCACGCGAGTACGGCGGCTTGGGCGCGACCCCGGAGCAGATCGGCGTCGTGCGTGCCGAACTCGCGGCCTTCGACGTGCCCGACCTGTACCCGTACCTCGTCGGTCTCGAGCTCGTCGGCCCGACGTTGCTTGCGCACGGGACGCCCGAGCAGTGCGCGCGCTGGCTGCCGAAGATCGCGACCGGGGAGGAGATCTGGTGCCAGCTGTTCTCCGAACCGGGCGCCGGTTCTGACCTGGCCGGCCTGGCCACGCGCGTGCACCCCGAGGGCGACACCTGGCGCGCCCGCGGCCAGAAGGTGTGGACGAGCCGGGGTGCGTACTCCGAGTGGGGGCTGCTGCTCGCCCGGCACGACCCGACCGTGCGCAAACACGAAGGCATCACCGCGTTCGGCATCGACATGCACGCGCCGGGAGTCGACGTTCGTCCGCTTCGGCAGATGAACGGCGACGCGCACTTCAGCGAGGTGTTCCTCGACGATGCGTTCGTCGCCGACGCCGATCGCATTGGCGCGGTCGGTGAGGGCTGGCGGGTTGCGCTCACGTGCCTGTCGTACGAGCGGGGCGCGTCGACAGCGGGCGGCACGAGCGGCATGCTCGACGTGCAGCGGTTGATCGCGCTCGCGCGAGCGCGCGGTGTTGCCGGCTCGGCGGTGGTGCGCGACGCGCTGGCGCGGCTCGTCATCGAGACACGCGTGATGTCGTATACCGCGCGACGGGCGCGCGACTCGGCGCGAGCGGGCCGCCCCGGCCCCGAAGGTTCCGGCATGAAGCTGCGTGGCAGCAAGATGTTCCGTGATTACACCGAGCTCGCGCTCCGCATCCTTGGTGCCGACGCGACATGCGACCCGCACGGCGAGTTCCAGACGCTGTTCCTCACGGCACCGTCGCTGTCGATCCGGGGCGGCACCGACGAGATCCAGCGCAACATCGTCGGCGAACGCGTGCTCGGCCTGCCCTCCGAGCCGCGGGTCGATCGCGACCAGCCCTTCGACCAGCTGCCGCGCTGAATCGGAACGTCAGAGGGACGCGTAGACCGCTTGCACGAGCGACTCGCTCCGCGGATCGCCCTTGGGGTCGAAGCGTAAGTCGTTCATCACGTAGCCGAACGCGAGGTTGCGGTCCGGGTCGGCGAACGCCAGCGAGCCGCCGGCGCCCGCGTGGCCGACGGCGTGCTCCGGATTCGCGCCCCCGAACGACGGGCCGAGCATGAACCCGAGACCGAAGCACGTCTCGATCATCAACACCTCGTCCTTCCCGCACGCCCGCTCGACGGTGGCCGCCTTCAACGTGTCTTCCCGGAGCACCCGAACACCATCGACCTCGCCGACGACCGACGCGTACAGACGCGCGAGCGACCGGGCGTCACCGATGCCGTTCGACGAAGGCATCTCGGCGGCATGCAACGCGCGCGTGTTCCACATGTCGTCGTAGTTGAAGTGTCCGCCCGGGTTCGAGAACACGCGCGCGAGCAACAGGTCATCACCGAAGGCCCCCAACACGGCGCGGAGATCGGTCTTCGGCGGAACGAGGCGCGCGACTCGTGGTTCAAGGGCATCGGGCAGGCCGATCCAGAAGTCGAGGCCGAGCGGCGCGGCGACCTCCTCCCGGAACCAGGTGCCCAGCGTGCGCTGCTGCGGGTCGGCGCGGCGCGCGAGCTCGCCGACGAGCCACCCGAACGTGCGCATGTGGTAGCCGTGCTTCGTCCCCGGTTCCCAGATCGGGGCTTGGGCCGCGAGCGCATCGACGGCCGGGTGCCACGCCAGCGCCTCTTCGAGCGTCAGGTCTCTGTCGATAGGGAAGGCCCGCCTGATGGCTGAGCACGTGTCCGACGGTGATCCCCACTTTGCCGTTCTGCGCGAACTCGGGCCAGATACTGGCGACGGTGGTGTCGGGATCGAGCAGGCCCCGCTCGATCATGGCATTGGCGCACAGGGACGTGACGCCCTTCGTCGACGAATACACGAGCACGATCGTGTCCTCGCGCCATGGCGCCTCCGTCGTCGGGTCGGCGATTCCGCCCCAGAGGTCGACGACCGGCCGGCCATCGACATACACGCACAGCGCCGCGCCGACCTCGCCCCGTTGGTCGAAGTTCTCGGTGAACGCGTCAAGGACGGGTTCGAACTCGCTCGCCACAGAGCCGTCGATCGTCACGGTCCGTACGCTACGCCGGTGGGCGAGAACGATCTCGAGCCCGTCGAACTCGAACCGATCGACGTCGATGAGGACGAGTGCGGCCCGCCGGTCCCGAGGGCGCCACTGCGCATCCGGCCGGCCTGGATCTTGGCCGGCATTGCGCTCCTCGCCGCGTGGATCACGATTGCGGTGGCGACGCGCGACGACCAACGCAGGGTCGCGACGCCCGCGATCACTCCGACAACAGCTGCGACCGCGGTTCCCCCGACGACGCCCGCGACGACGGCGCAAAAGAGCGCCGTGCGGTTGATCCTCCCCCTGCAGTTCGTCGGCGGGGGCCGGTTCGCGGCCGTCATCGACAATCAGCTCTTCGTTCTTGACGGCCACGGCGGTACTGCCCGCCGCGTGAACTTGCCTGCGGGACTGATCGAGATCCAAGGACACAGCGGAGGATCGCTGCTCGTCCGCACCAACAACTCCTACGTGATCGTCGAGACCGCGGCGGATCTCGTCGAGCACCTCCCCGCCGACAGTACGGTCGTGCCGGCCGACGACGGTTCCTGGGCCATCGTGCACGACGACCTCCTGCAGGATGGTCTCCATGCAAAGCACATCCCGTCCGGCTTGCGCATACTCGCCGGTGTCGACGGTGGCTATCTCGCCGACGACCTCCACGACTACGTCGTGTGGAGTGACGCCGGCATTAATCCGGTTGCCGGGCGTCAGCTCCTGCTCGCGATCGCACCTCGCATGATCGCGCTCAGAGGTGAGTGCCCGAGCTTCCGATGCGCGGTTGACGTCTTGAACCTCGAAGCGAGAACCACGCGACACACGCAACTCTCGACGGTTCCGACGGGCGCTGAGTTCTCGCCGAGCGACTCCAAACTTGCCGTCGTGTCAACGCTCGGCGAGGTGACGGTCATCGACTGGTTGACGGGGCGGGAGGTCCTCCAGACCACTAGCCGCGAGTCACCCGACACGGCGCTGCCCTTCAGCTGGACGCCGGACGGTGATGCCTTGCTCGTCGTGCAAGACGGTGGCATCGATGTCTACCGGGCCGATACCGGGGCACTCACGCGCGCGATCTACGGCGGCCTGCCGGGGTTGCAGCAAATCGTCGCGCTTCCTTGATCAACGAGGGCGCCGCGTCCACCGCGCGAAGATGCGACCCATGACGTACACGCACGGCCATCACGAGAGCGTGCTGCGGTCGCACAGGTGGCGGACGGTCGAGAACTCGGCCGCGTACCTCGCGCCCTCGCTGACCGCGGGTGCGCATGTGCTCGACGTCGGGTGCGGACCCGGAACGATCACCGTCGACATTGCGCGGCGGGTCGCACCGGGCCGGGTCGTCGGGCTCGACGCGTCCGCTGACGTCATCGACACCGCCCGTGAGCAAGCCACCGGCGTCGACAACCTCGAGTTCCGGACCGGCGACGTGTACGCGCTCGACTTCGATGACGGCACGTTCGACGTCGTTCATGCCCATCAGGTGCTGCAGCATCTCCCCGATCCGGTGCAGGCGTTGCAGGAGATGAAGCGGGTGTGCAAGCCCGGTGGTGTCGTCGCGGCGCGCGACGGCGACTATGAGGCGTTCACCTGGTATCCCGAAGATCCCGCGCTCGACGCATGGCTCGCGCTCTACCGGAAGATCGCGCGCGCGAACCAGGGCGAGCCCGACGCGGGCCGGTTCTTGCTGGCCTGGGCACACGCGGCGGGATTTGAGAACGTCGAACCGGGCGCGTCGGTGTGGTGCTTCGCGACTCCAGACGACCGGGCCTGGTGGGGAAATACCTGGGCCGACCGGATGACTGACTCCGCGATCGCGCAGCAAGCCGCGAGCGACGGGTTCGCGACACGCGAGGAGCTCGACGCGATGGTCGACGCGTGGCGGCGCTGGGCCGCTCACCCCGACGCGTGGTTCGCGGTACCGCACGGCGAGATCCTCGCCCGCCGCTGAGCGCAGCGGTCTACGTCTGGAGCAGGCCGATTCCGAGCGCGGTGACACCGGCGGTCAGCGAGAGCGCGCCGAGGTAGACGAACAGGATCAAGTTGTTGGGCTCGGTGCGGCCCGGGCCCGCGGACGACAAGAAGAAACCCGCGGGAAAGAGAATCGCCGCGAGCCAGATGCCGTTGCGGGCGATGAACTCTTGCACTCCGGTCATTTGGGTCTGGTCGGCGAGCACCAGCCCGACGAGCGACAGGATCACCAAGACACCGGCGTGCGCGTGGCCAGCCCACGCGAACGTCGTCTGGAACGGCGTGCGCGGTATCTGGCCCGTGACCATTCGCAGCACCGTGATCCCGCCGTACTCGACCGCAACGAGCGCCAGGAGGAGCACGCCGGCCGTGTGCAGGGTGTCGGTCGAGATCTCCATCGTCTGCATCGCGCTCAGGCGGGCATCGCGAGGCCGCCGTCGATGACGAGCGTCTGGCCGGTGCAGAAACGCGCGTCGTCGCTGGCGAAGAACACACACGCGCCTGTGAGGTCCTCGGGTTCGAGTGTGCTCTTCATCGCGGTCATCCCGGTCATGCCCTGGATGTACATGTCGGGCACGATCTTCTTCGTGGCCTCGGTCATCGTGACACCGGGCGCGATGCAGTTGACCGTGATGTTGTACGCACCGAGCTGGGCGGCCATGAACTTCGTCAACCCGACGATCCCCCACTTCGTGATGCTGTACGAGAAATTGCCGAGCCCGGGGAACTCCTCGCCGCCGGGCGGGAACATGTACGCGTAGGCCGCACCCGACGACTGGTTGATCACTCGCCCCCAGCGCTGCTTCGCCATGACCGACGACGCGGCGCGTGTCATCAGCCAGGCACCGAACTGGTTCACCGAGAAGACCTTCTGGAGGTACTCGTAGCTCGTGTCGAAGTTGTCGATGTCGTAGTAGAGGGCGGCGTTGTTGACGAGGATGTGCACGGTTCCGTACTGCTTCACCGCCTCGTCGACGCACCGTTGCGCGGAATTGGGATCGGAGATGTCGGTCTGCACGAACGTGGCCTCGCCCTTGCCCGCGAGCGACTCCATCCCGGCCTTGGCACGGTCCTCGTTGATCTCCGCGACGACGACCTTGGCGCCCTCATCGAGGAACCGGTGCGCGTACGCGAGGCCGATGCCTTGGCCCGCGCCGGTGATGATTGCGACCTTGTCCTGCAGCCGTCCCACCTCGTCCTCCACACCATCTGGCGCCTTGGCAATCGGTTTTCGGCGCGCGATACGGTGACGCCAACGTCAGTTTTCTTTTCGTGAAGGGAAGCGCGCAAATGGGCATGCTCGACGGCAAGGTCGCGATCGTGACCGGTGCAGGCAACGGCGTCGGTCGCGGTGAGGCGATCATGCTCGCCGACCACGGCGCCAAGGTTGTGGTCAACGACCTCGGCGGATCAGTGACCGGCGAAGGCAGCGACAAGCGCGCCGCCGACGAAGTGGTCGACGTCATCAAGAAGCGTGGCGGCGAAGCCGCCGCCAACTATGACAGCGTCGCCGAATTCGAAGGTGCCCGGAACATCATCGGCACTGCGCTCGACGCGTTCGGCCGGCTCGACATCCTCGTGAACAACGCGGGCGTGTTGCGCGACCGCATGATGTTCTCGATGACGCCCGAGGACTTCGACACCGTCGTCAAGGTGCACATGTACGGCACGTTCAACACGATGCACCATGCCTCGGCCCACTGGCGCAACGAGTCGAAGGAGAGCCGCCAGCCACACGCCTCGATCATCAATACGGTGTCGAGCGCCGGCCTCCAGGGCCAGGCGAGCCAGATCAACTACGGCGCCGCCAAGGCGGGCATCGCGGCGATGACGATCATCGCGAGCCTCGAGCTGAAGCGCTACGGCGTCCACGCGAACTGTATCGGTCCTGGTGGCGCGACCCGCATGGTCGCGCAGGCGATGAAGATCGACGTGAAGAACCCCGAGGACTACACCGAGTTCGAGCCGATGAACCCCGGCAACTCGGCGCCGGGTGTCGTGTGGCTCGCCTCTGACGAGGCACTGCACGTGACCGGCCAGGTCTTCCGGCTCGTCGGGAACAACCTCGCCCTCTACAAGCCGTGGGAGATGGGTGAGCAGTTCCTCGCCACCGACAAAGAGGGCAACCCCAAGCAGTGGGACCCGGCGGACATCGGCCGGATCGTGAACCGGTACGTCTTCCAGAGCGAGAATCCCGGGATCGACGCGCAACGTAAGGCATGACGAAAAGAGTCGCGCTCGTCGGGGCCGCGCTCTCCGACATTGGGCGGGTCGACACCAAGACGCCCTTCGAGCTGCACTACCAAGCTGCGTCACGCGCGATCGCCGATGCCGGCCTGACGAAGGCTGACATCGACGGCTTCGCGTCGAGTGGCACGGGGCTCCTCGCGCCGGTCGAGATCGCTGAGTACCTCGGCCTGCGTCCGACGTGGGCAGACGGCACGGGCGTCGGCGGCTCCACGTGGGAGTTCATGGTCGAGCACGCGACCGCGGCGATCCTCGCCGGGCATGTCGAGGTCGTCGTGCTCGTGTACGGGTCGACCACCCGCGCCGATCTCAAGGCCCGCCGGCGCGGGGCGAACCTGTCGTTCGGCGGCCGGGGCCCGGTGCAATTCGACGCGCCGTTCGGTCATTCGTTGATTTCGAAGTACGCGATGGCAACGCGCCGCCACATGCACGAATTCG
The DNA here is from genome assembly GCA_963837155.1 of uncultured Actinomycetes bacterium. GTDB lineage: Bacteria > Actinomycetota > Acidimicrobiia > IMCC26256 > PALSA-610 > DASQHW01. The sequence continues at coordinate 2,827,397 of CAWIMB010000002.1, forward strand.
GTACCACGATCGAGCAGCTCGCCGAGATCGCAGTAAGCACGCGCTACAACGCATCGCTCAACCCCGAGGCGTACTACCGCGACCCGATCACGATCGAAGACGTGCAGAGCTCGCGCATGATCGCCGACCCGCTGACGAAGCTGCATTGCTGCCTTCGCAGCGACGGCGGTGGCGCGGTGGTGCTCACGACCGAGGAGCGAGCGCGCGACTGTGCGAAGCAGCCCGTCTGGGTGCTCGGCACCGGCGAAACGACCAGCCACACGACAATGAGCGAATGGCAGGACTTCACCGAGTCGCCGGCCATACGGAGCGGCAAGCTCGCATTCGAACGCGCGGGGGTGAGCCCTGAGGACATCGACGTCTGCGAGATCTACGACGCGTTCACCTCGATGGTGCTCCTCACGATCGAAGCGCTCGGCTTCTGCAAGCGAGGCGAGGGCGGACCGTTCGTCGAGGACGGCAAGATGCGCATCGGTGGCGCGCTGCCCACGAACACCGATGGTGGCGGCCTGTCGCATTGCCATCCCGGCATGCGCGGAATGTTTCTGCTGGTCGAAGCCGCCCGTCAGCTGCGGGGCGAGGCGCATGGTCGGCAGGTCGAGAACGCGAAGCTCGCGTGCGTGAACGGCACCGGCGGGTGGTTCTCGACGGCGAGCACGGTCATTCTCGGCGTCTGATGCGTCGCCGGCGACCGCGCCGCGGGGCCGGTTCCGCGGCGAGCACCTCCGCGACTTCCTCGGGCCCGATCTCACTCAGGATCGCGACGACGAACACGGCGGCGAGCACAAACAACAGCGCACCCGAGAGGCCGTAGAGCTCGATCCCGCCGAATGCCGCCAGCACGATGACGAAGCTGCCGACATCGACGGTCCGTCGCTCGAGCCAGCGGTTGACGAGCCAGTCGCCGATGCCGATCGCGACGAAGGCGGCCCCCACCGCGACTGCACGCGTCGTCGACACCGCGCCCGCGAACACGACGATTGGGAGCGCGCCGATCAGCACACCCGCGACCGGCAACAGGCTCCAGAGCGCGACCCACACACCGAGCGCCGCCGGACCGGGAACATTGGCCGCCCGGGCGATCGAGTACGCGAGAAAGCCTTCGACGACCGCCTCCCAGAGCTTCACTCGTGCAAAGAACAAGGCGCGGTGCGAACCGCGCCGGAACACTTCATCGGTTCGCCGGCGTATCGCGTCATTCTCGATGAACCCGAGCCCACCTTCGATCAGGCGCGAGCCATAGAGCACAAAGAAGATCGTCAGAATGAGGCCCGCGGTGAACGCCAACCCACGCGTCGCGTTCGTTCGCAGCGCCTCCGTCGGTTCGCCGCCGGCCAGACGGGTCGGGATCTCGTCGACAAGCTTCGTCACTCGTTCCTCGAGCTTGATCTCACGGAAGAAGTCGGAGTCGCGCTCCAACTCGGCGGCCCGCTTGGGCGCTGCGTCTTGGAGCGAGCTCATCGCATCCGAGACATCGTTCACGATGCGGTAGCCGAGAAACCCGATGCTTCCGAGGCCGATGACAAACGTGATGAGCACTGCAAGCCCGCGTGGGATATAGCGGAAGTGCGCGAGCCAATCCACCGCCGGATACACGAGCGCGGCGACCGCCATCGCGCACAGCACCCACACGATGACGCGCTCCGAGCTGTGCAGGATGCGCAGCAGCAGCACGGTCAACGCGAGGCCGAAGACCAGCGCCAACGCGGAACGCACGGACAGCCGCACCCTGACCGTGCGCGCGCCGTCTGCCATCGGCTCGTACGATACTGACGTGTCGCCGAGTGAGATTGGATCCTCCGCTACCAACGGGCGAGCGTCCGGGATCGATTTCGATCCGCGGTCGGCAATCCCGCTCTGCGTCGCGTTCGCGCTTCTCGCGATCTCGGTGTGGTTCGTACGTTCGATCCCGAGGACGCTGTCGTCACTCGCGATCGGGACATTGTTCGCACTCGCGCTGAACCCGCTCGTCGATCGGCTCAAGCGCCGGACCGGTTGGCATCGACGAACCGCAGCCGCAGTGGTACTCACGACGTTCGGACTGATCGCGCTCACCGTCATTGCGCTCATCACGGTCCCGACGATTCGCGAGGTACGCGATTTCAAGGACCAGATCCCTGAAGTTGTCGACGATCTCGGTTCGCTGCCGGTCGTCGGTCGACGGCTCCAGGAAGCCGACGCAAAGGAGAAGGTCCAGGAGTGGCTCGACGCGGTGCCAGAACGGCTCAGCGTCGACGCCACACCGATCGAGAACGCAGCTGGCGCGATCGCCGACGGCGTCGCGGCCGCGCTCTTCACGGTGCTCCTCGCGATCACCTTGGTGCTCGATGGCGAGCACATCGTGAACGGCGTGCGCCGGCTTGTGCCCGAGCGCCGACGAGCCCACGCCGACCATCTCGGCCGGCTCGTCTACGACATCATCGGTCGCTACATCGCGGGATCGTTACTCGTTGCCGCGCTTGCCGGCACGGTGATGCTCACCAGTTCACTTGCGCTCGGCGTACCGCTCGCGCCGTTGATCGCTGTGTGGGTGGCGATCACCAACCCGATTCCACAAGTTGGAGGGTTTCTCGGCGGCGCCGTGTTCGTCCTGCTCGGCGTCTCGCAGGGCGCGGTCACCGGCCTCGTGTGCCTCGCGATCTTCTTCATCTATCAGAACCTCGAGAACCACGTGATCCAGCCGGTGATCATCGGCCGGGCCGTCGACCTCTCGCCGCCGGTGACGATGGTGGCGGCCCTCATCGGCGTATCGGCCGGCGGGTTGATCGGCGGACTGTTCGCGATCCCGGTGCTCAGTGCCGCGAAGGCGATCTACCTCTCGACCCGCCACGAGACCAGCGAACCGGAACCTGCGAAGGCGTAGTCAGACGCTCATTGGCGCGGCGAAGAAACCTCGATGGACCACGTGGGTCACGGTGTCGAGCAGCGTGTCACCGTCGAACTCGAGCCGCCGTGACACGAGGAAGTACGCCGCCCGTTCGAGCAGGGCCATCAACGCCGAGACGCTCGCAGCGTCACCCGAGCTGCCCGCCTCGTGCATACGGCGCCCGAGCGCAGTAGCGATGTCGGTGAACGCATGGACGCCGAGCTGGGTCGCTTCGCGGTCCGCGACATGGCCCTCCATCCAGGCGCGGATCACGGGCCCATAGCGGCGGTAGGTCGTGAAGAACGCGGCGAGAAATCGCCGCAGCTCGTCGGCGCCGGCCGCGTCGGCAGTGATCGTACCGATGCCATCGGCCAGCGCGTCCATCTCGTGCGCGCACTCGACCGCAAGTGCGCGCAACAGGTCTTCCTTGTTGGCGAAGTACAAGTAGAACGTGCCGTGCGACGTCCGGGCCACGCGCACGATGTCGTCGACGCGCGCGGCGTGAAAGCCCCGCTCTCCGAACACCCGCATGCCGGCGTCGAGAAGCCGGCGCATCGTCTTGCGGCCCTGGGCGCGTAGCTCGCGCGCTTGCGCGGGCGTACCCGGCGCGTCCGGAACATTGCGACGGGAACCGGCACGTCGCGGCGACTTGTAAGGTTCGCTCATGGTGCTGCCCTCGACGCTTGCGGAAGCGGCCCGGCGGTTTGCGGATCGTACCGCCTACGTCGCGCCGGCCGGCTGGGCGCTCACCTACGCGGACGTCGACCGCATCTCCGATGAAGCGGCGGTTGGGCTCGAACAACGCGGGGTGCGCGCCGGCGATGTCGTGGCGCTGGTGCTCCCGCCCGGACCCGAGTACTTACTCGCGTACTGCGCGGCCGCCAAGCTCGGCGCGATCACCGCCGGCGTCAACGACCGGCTGTCTGCAGATGAGCGGCTCGCGGTGCTCGACGTCGCCGATCCGAGCATCGTTCTCGATGCCGGCGAGTTCCCGGCAGCCGACGCGCCCGCGAAAGTGCTGCACGACCTGAGGGTGCGCGGCGAGACACCGCCAGCCGGTGGGGATGACCCCAGCCAACCGGTCGCGATCATCTTCACGTCCGGCACGACGGGATTGCCGAAGGGCGCGCTCTATTGCAACCGGCAACTCGCGTTCATCACTCAGACCGATGTGGGCGACACGTGGGATGGCGGCGGGCGCTCGTGCAGCGGTACCTCGTTCGCGCATCTGGGCTTCATGACGAAGCTTCCCGGTGCCCTCCGCCGCGGCGGTACGACGTTCATCATGGAACGGTGGCGCGCACGCGCCGCGCTCGAGTTGTTGGAGCGTGAGCGCATGACATCAGTCGCAGGTGTCCCGACGCAGCTCGCGCTGATGCTGCGCGACCCGGAGTTCGACCGCTTCGATCTGTCATCGGTGCAGTACATCGTCGCGGGTGGCGGCCCGGTGACGCCCGGGCTCGCCGAAGAAGCGCGCCGGCGCTTCGGGGCCAAGCTCTCGACGCGTTATTCGTGCACCGAGGCGGGCATCGGTCTCGGCACCGCGTTCGATGATCCCGAAGAAGACGCAATCGTCAGCGTCGGGCGGCCACACAAGAGTGTCGAACTCGCGGTCCGTGATCCGGACGGCCGCGCGGTCGCGTCGGGCGAGATCGGCGAGGTCTGTCTCCGGTCGCCGGCGGTGATGTCGGGCTACTGGCGCGACCCGGAACAGACCCGGGCTGCGCTCACGCCCGACGGCTTCGTGCGCACTGGCGACCTTGGATGGGTCGACGATCGCGGCCGATTGCGCCTCGTCGGCCGCAGCAAGGAGATGTACGTGCGCGGTGGTTACAACGTCTATCCCGTCGAAGTCGAACAGGTGCTCTCGACCCATCCCGACGTCGCGGCGATCGCCGTCGTGCCGCGCGCGGACGGTGTGATGGGCGAGATCGGCGTGGCCGTTGTCGTCGCGCGAGATCCGCAACGACCGCCGGCGCTTGCCGTCTTGCGCGACTACGCGTCGCCGCACGTCGCTGCGTACAAACTTCCGGAGGCGGTTGCGATCGTCGAGGCGTTGCCGATGACTGCGGGAGAGAAGATCGACCGGCGCGCACTCGCCGAAACGATCGCGGAGCAGCCTCCGCACTAGCCTGCGTCGCCGATGGAGCTCGAGTTCACGACCGATCAAGACGAGCTGCGCGAATCGATGCGCGCGGTGCTCGCGCGTGAGAGCCCCGTCGCGCTCGCCCGCAAGGTTGTCGAGTCCGACGAACGCCCGACCGCGCTCTGGAAGACGATGGCGGCGTTGGGTTGGCCCGCGCTCACCGTTCCCGAAGCAGACGGCGGCATCGGGCTCGGGATGCTCGAAGCCGCGATCCTTGCCGAGGAACTCGGACGCGTCATCGCACCCGGCGCGTTGTTGCCGACCGTGACGCAGTTCGTACCCTCGGTGCGGGAGACGGCAACTCGTGAGCAACGGGCGCGGTTCCTCGGCGGCGTTGCCGCCGGCGAGATTCAAGGCTCGCTCGCAATCGCGGAGCGCAGCGGGTCCTACGACCCGGCGACGGGGCGAACGACCGTCGCCTTCGAGCGCGACGAGGCCGTCCTCACCGGCGAGAAGCGATTCGTGATCGAAGGAGACGCGGTCGACGAGCTGATCGTCGTTGCTCGCGTCGACGGCACCAAGGCGGACGACGGCGTGCGCGCGGTCGTCGTGCCGGTCGCGTCAGTACACACCACGCCGGTGCATGCGTTCGACGAGAGCCGCCGCCTCGCGCACGTGCGGCTCGACGGCGTGCGGGTCGGGCGTGACCGCGTGCTCGGCGATCCGGAGACGTCGGCCGCGCCAGGCTTGCGCCGGGCCATCGAGGAAGCGACCGTTGCCCTCGCTCTCGAGATCGTCGGCACCGCGCAGACGATCTTCGACATCACGCTCGAGTACGCAAAACAGCGCGAGCAGTTCGGCGTGCCGATCGGATCGTTCCAGGCGATCAAGCACAAGTTCGCCGACATGATGATCTCGCTGGAGCGCGCCCGATCGACGGGCTACTTCGCGGCGCTCACGATTGCCGAGGACGACCCGCGGCGCACCACGGCAGTGTCGGTCGCCAAGGCCGCGGCCGGCGACTGCCAGCGGCTGCTCGCCAAGGAAGGTATTCAGATCCACGGCGGCATCGGTTACACGTGGGAACACGACATGCACCTGTACGTGAAGCGCATGAAATCCTGCGAGCCGCTTTTCGGCACGAGCAGCGCGCACCGCGCCCGCATCGCCGAACAGCTTGGTGTGTAGTTCGCGACCCAGCTAACGGCGCAGGATGATCTCGGCGAGGATGTACATCACGATCGTGATGCCGAACCCCGCGTAGATCGCGTTCTTGTGCGTCTCGTAGATCACGTTCAGGCCGGTATTCCCGCGCCCGCTGATGTTGCCCAGCGAATTCAGCTCGAGCACCGCGATCACCGCAAGCCCGATAAGGAAGTAGATGACGGTCTTGCTCGTGCTGAGGTAGCCGTTGAAGTTCGGCGGCAGCAGGAAGAAGTGGCCCGCGCCGACCATGAAGAACAGCACCGGGATCGAGAAGATCGTGTTCTGGCGGGAGGCCATCGCACCCGCACGCGCCGCCGCGGCCGCGTTTGGGTTGGCTTCACCGCCCGCGAGCAGGTTCCGCGCGTTCCCGATCACCACCTGCTGATTCGTCCAGATCACGAGCCACACGTTGAAGAACATCACGATGCCCATCACGATGCCGAGCCCGAGCGTCGGCCCGGCCGCACTGTGCAGCCAGTAGTCCTTGCGGTAGAGGCCGAGCGTGTCTTTCGCCATCGTGCCGACGGCGAGCAACAACAGGCCGAACGCGACGGTTGCCGCCGCGGCCCACCGGAACCACCACAAGGTGCGCCACGTGAGCTTGTCGAAGGCCTGGTTACGTGCCCCCGGCTCCAACTCCGCGTACGCGGGCGTTTGGATGAAGTTGAAGAACCACAGCAAGCCCATCCACATCACGGCCGCGAGGACGTGGCCCCAGCGAAAAATGCCGAAGAGGCCGTAGGAATGGAAGATCTGCATCGAACGCTCCCGTCGTCTGCATCGAGCGGCGGGAACGTACCAGGCCGCGGGGCAATTCGTCAGGTATCTGAATGAAACCGCAGGACTAGAGATCAGGCACGTGGACGTCGGCGCCGTCGCCGGCGGGACGGATCGGCTGCCGCAGCGGGACGATCATCCCCGCGAAGTCGGCGAACGCGATGACGTTGTCGAGGTCGTCGGCCACCCGGCACTCCACGACGATCAGCTGCCGCCCCGCGCGCATCACACGCGCCTCGGCTCGAACGACCGTGCCCTTCGGACGCCCGAGATAGCGGACGTGCAGGTCAGCCGTCACGAGCGTGTTCTCGCCGGGGTGGAACGTGCCGGCGCGCGCAGCGGCCGAGCCCGACGCCACGTCGATCAAGGTCGCGATGGCACCACCGTGCAGGTTGCCGGAGCCGTTGAACGCACCGGGCGCCACCGGCATCTCGACGGTCACAACGGCAGGATCGAGGCTCGGCACGAACTGCAAGCCGAGCACCTGGTGCAGCGGAGTCGAGGAGTGCGCGTGCCGGAGCTTCTCGATGATGTCGGGCGAGAAGCCGCCGTAGGGATGGTCATCGGGCATGAGCCCCAACGCTGTCACCCGTCGCGATGTGCGCGCCACCAGGCGAAGAGGCGCGCAAGGTCAGCGTCTTCGGCAACCGCATGGGCAAGGACGCCGTGCTCATCGGTCCACCACATCGCGGCAGCACCCTGCTCGATGCGGCAGCGATAGCGCCCGGCCACAACAGCTGGCGTTCCCGGACGAGACCACGCGCGCTCCTCCGGCTTCCCGTTCGCGCACTCCGGCGGCCCCCGGCGAGGCGCGATCTTCGCCCCCGCAGACGACACGTACGTGCGGCGCGCGCCGGCGGCACCGAGAAGACGGGCCTCGAGGTGAACACCGTCGATCTCGCATCGCAGGGCGGGAACTGCTTCGAGGAGGTCCGCGCAGGCCCCCGCGTCGGCGAGCAGCGCTCGTAACGCGGACGTGTCGGCCGGCGGCGCAACCGAAGGTGCCGGAGATGGCGCGGCGGCGGGCACCGGGCGCGGCGCGGTGGTCGTGGATGTGCGCTGCTGCACCAACAGCCAGCCGGCAGCGAGCGCCGCGACGAGCAGTCCAGCCGCGACCGGCTTGGCGCGCGACGGCTGCGCGCGTCGCCGGTTCGGTGGCTGCTCGGGCGCCCCGCTGCGGCCGGCCGAGGCATCGAGCCGCTCGCGGGACGGACGGGAAGGTGCCTCGCGCGTGTCCACGGGCGGCCAACCTAGGCGCACTGAGACTGTGTTGCAATACTTGACACATCTTGAGATGGTCTCCTACCTTCACCCGGCGTGACACGATCACATGCCCGCTTGCGGCTGCGGATCGTCATCGCGGCCGCCGCGCTCACGCTGGTCGCGCTGCTCGCGGCGCGTCCGCGCCCGGTTGGCCCGATCACCTCCTGGACGGGTGACGACCTCGCACTCACGACCGCATGGGCGCTCGGGGTCCTGTGGTGCATCTGGCTGGTCGGCGCCTCGCTCGTGTGCGAGCTCGGATTGCGCACCCGCCGAGTACGCCTCGCCAGCGCCGGCGCGTGCTTCGCACCTGCATTCGTGCGCCGGCTCGCGGAGGTCGCGATCGTCGGATCATGTGTCATCGGTTCGGCGTTGCCCGCAGGCGCATCGGCGCGGCACGCGATCGCGCCCCCTGCAGTACAGGACGAGCCGGTGGTGCGCTCGCCGGCGCCGATCGTGCATGAGCAGCGCCGGACCCCGCACGCACCCGTGCTGGTCGCGCCCGCCCCGAGGCGTTCGCATCTGGTGCGGGCCGGCGACAACCTCTGGCGCATCGCGCGCGGCGAGCTGGTCGCGCGTGGGAAGACACAACCCGATGACGCGACGATCGCGCGTTATTGGCAGCACGTGATCGCCGCGAACCGCACGACCCTGCGCTCCGGGAATCCGAATCTGATCTTCCCCGGCGAGCTCGTCGCCTTGCCGGAGCCCGGTTGACCCGGAGAAACTCGAGCAGTGGGCACCCTCGATGGCAAGAACGCGGTCGTCACCGGCGCCGCGCGTGGGATCGGACGCGGGCACGCCCGGCTCCTCGCGGCCGAGGGTGCCCGGGTGGTCGTCAACGACGTCGAGCCGGACGGCGCCAAGAAGGTCGTCGCCGAGATAACGGCCGACGGCGGTGAAGCGGTCGCCAATACCGACAACGTCGCGACGTGGAACGGCGGTGGCGCGGTCGTACAGCAGGCGATCGACACGTTCGGGACCCTCGACATCCTCGTCAACAATGCGGGCATCCTGCGCGACGCGATGAGCTTCAACATCTCCGAAGACCTCTGGGATGCCGTGCTCGACGTGCACCTCAAGGGGCACATGTCGACGTGCCACGCGGCGGCAAAGCATTGGCGCGACCGCAGCAAAACCGGCGAGGAGGTGCGCGGCCGCATCATCAACACCGCGAGCGAGTCGGGGCTGTTCGGCCAGGCCGGCCAGGTCAACTACTCGACAGCCAAAGCCGGCATCCTCTCGATGACGATCGTGCTCGCGCGCGAGCTGCGGAAGTACGGCGTCACCGCGAACGTCGTGTGCCCGCGCGCCTTGACCCAGATGACGGAATCGATGCCGGGTGCCGTCGACTACATGCAGGGACCCGAGTGGTCGCCGGACAACATCGCGCCGCTCGTGTGCTTTTTGGCCGGGGACGCGGCCGACGACGTTTCCGGTCAGGTGTTCGTCGTCTGGGGTACGAAGATTCATCTGATGCAGGGATGGTCGAAGGTGAACACGCTCGATCGCGGCGAGGGCCGCTGGACGGCCGAGGAGCTGATCGCCCGCAAGGACGACCTCTTCGCCGGCCGCCGCAGCAAGGTCCCGCCGATGGGGTTCGGCGAGTGACCGATGGCTCGCTCGACGATGATGGGCCGGACGCGCCCGACGGGCCGATGCTTGTCGATCAGTTGCGGTTCATGGCGCGCAACTTCCCCGACGAGCCCGCGTACCGCGATCTCGATGCCGGTACCGCGCTGACGTTCCGCAAGTGGCACGAGCAATCGAACCAACTGGCCCGCTGGCTCATGGACCACGGCGTCGACCGGCAGGACCGGGTCGCGCTCTACATGGACAGCGATCATTGCCTGAAATGGATCACGGTGTACGCGGCGGTGCACAAGGCGGGCGCGGTCATGGTGCCCGTGAACACGCGCTTGTCGGTCGACGAGGTGCGCACGATCCTGCAGCATTCCGAACCGCGCGTCATTGTCACGAACGACCGATTGCGCGAGCACGCACGCGCCGTCGAGCAGGCGTTACCGATTGCGGGCACGTTGACGACGAGCGAGTGGTCGGCTGTCGACGCCTACGACACGAGCGACGTGCAGGTACCGGTCGACGCCGACGACATGGCCGACATCATGTACACCTCGGGCACCACCGGGTTGCCGAAGGGTGTGCTCGTCCGTCACCGCAATGTGGCGATGATCCCGAACGGCGTGCCGCAGTGGACGGGTCTCGGATGGTTGCACGGCGCGCCGCTGTTCACGTTCGCCGGCATGAGCTTCATCTACAACCCGATGAAGCTGGGGCTCGTCGGGCTGTACATGCCGAAGTTCGATGTCGACCACTGGTTCGACGTCGTCGAGCGCGAGCACCCGATGATGATCTTCCTCGTTCCGGCGATGGCCGAACTGATCACCGCCAGCCCCCGCTTCGCGTCGGCAGATCTCTCGGGCCCGATCTCGGTGTCGGTCGGCAGCGCGCCACTCGCGCCCGCGACGCTGAAGAAGCTGCAGGACGCGATGCCGCAAGCTTCAGTGATCAATTCCTACGGTCTCACCGAAGCCGGGCCCGCGTACATCACGATGCCGGGCGAAGAGGCCGACAAACGGATCGGATCTGTCGGCAAGCCGATGTACCCGATGGAGGTGCGGATCGTCGATCCCGAGACCGAGGCCGAACAGGAGCCGCTCGGAGTCGGCGAGTTGCACGTGCGTCTGCCGGGCAAGCGGCGCGAGTACTACAAGGACGACGCCGCGAGCGCGGCCACATGGACCGACGACGGCTGGTTGCGCACCGGCGACCTCGCGTATCTCGACGAAGACGGATTCGTGTACATCTCGGGCCGCATCAAGGACATGATCATCCGTGGCGGCAACAACATCTACGCGACCGACGTCGAGGCAGTAATCCTCGAACACGCCGGCGTGCAGGAGGCTGCGGTCGTCGGTGTCCCGCACGATGTGCTGGGCGAAGATGTCGGCGCGTTCGTGGTGTGCAAGCCGGGAGTGACGATCGGCGACGACGAACTGTTCGCGTTTTGTGCCGAGCGCCTCGCCGACTACAAGCGGCCCCGCAAGCTTTGGTTCGTCGCCGAGCTCCCGCGGAACGCGACCGGCAAGGTGATGAAGCACAAGTTGCGCGAACAGGCATCTCAGTAGCAACCCGTGCTCCAGGGATCAGGGACGGCGTGCGCCCCTGATCCCGGTGCGCGTTGCTACGGGCGCGAGTACTCGTCCACGCGGTGGTCGTCGTCGTCGTGGCTTCCCGCCTTGGCGAAGCCGCGGCTCACGATGTACGCCGCGGCCATCACGGTGCCGAGCAGGCAGGCGCGCCAGAGGTTCAGCGACGCGTCGCGCGACGCGTTGTAGATCACAACGAGGGCGACAACGCCGACGATCGTGAGCCACAGCTCGGTCGTCTTCGCCGACGGCTTGGTCTCGCGCCACGTGGCCTCGCGGTATGTCTCGGTGCTGCGCAAACGACCATCCGCCTCGTTCCCGCGGACGGCGTTCGTGCGGTTCTGTTCAGTGATACTCATCATGCTCCTGGGTGGGTGTGGGGTGCGCAATGACTACCCAGCAACACGTGGGCCACACATCTTTCGTAGAACTATTGCGGAGTACTTGACGAACTTACGGCTGTGTCGTAGAACTTTGGTCGTGACACGTCAGGGTTTCGTCGAAGAGTCGCAAGGAAGTGCGGAACTCCTGCAATGGTCGGTGTCGTCTTCGGGCAAGCACGTGACGATTGCGCTCAAAGGCGAAGTCGACCTAGGGAACGTCGCCGCCCTGGGCAACGCGATCGACCACCTCGTGGAGGCGCACGCGGCCACGGTCACTGTTGACCTCGCTGACTTGTCGTTTCTCGACTCGAGCGGGCTCCGGTGCCTCTGCAACGCCGCCGAACGCGCGGCCGCGGCCGGGTGCGAGCTCCGCGTGTGTCGTCCGACGAGCACCGTCTTGCGAGTGCTGGAGATCTGCGGCGTCGACGAGCTGCTGCTGGGCCGCTCCAACGGGGACGAGTCGGAGGGCAGTTAGCCTCATGGCAGTGTCAGAGCAGGGCATCTACAGCATCGGTGCCCTCGCACGAATGCTCGGACTGTCACCGACCACGCTCCGATCGTGGGAGGACCGCTACGGGGTCGTCGTGCCCGAACGCAGTTCCGGGTCGCAGCGGCTGTACTCGCGTGAGCATCTCGACCAGTTGCGCTTCGTGTGTCAACAAATGCAGTCGGGCCTCAGCACCGCGGACGCGCACCGGGCACTCACGGAACGGCTGGCCGGCAGCGCACAGTTCGCGGGGGCCGATCCTCCGGAAGATGGACAGCCAACAATTCTTCTCGTCGAGCGGGATGCATACGCGGCGGAGCTCGCTGAGTATTTCCTCCGCACCGAAGGCTACGAAGTTCACGTCGTGCGGGCCGCGGCGGATGCGGAGCGGCTCGTCGCCGAGCAACAGGTGGACTTGGCCATCGTCGATCTCATGATCGGGGGCGGCGCCGGATTGCGGCTGTGCCAGCAACTTGGCGAAAGTGTCCGCGTGCTTGCGGTCTCCGCACTCGACCAGCATGACCGGGCTCTGGAGGCAGGGGCGCAAGCGTTCGTTCGCAAGCCTCTCGATCCGCTGGCGTTGGTGTCCGCGGCCCGCGACCTCATCGGAACGAGCGCGATCGTTCGTTCGGCGAAGCGCGTCGCGGCGCCCGGATGATGGAACGCATCAAGAGCGGACACGACCGACTCGACGCGCTCCTCGGCGGAGGTCTTCCTGCGAACGCGATCAACCTGATCATCGGACATCCCGGAACCGGCAAGACGATCCTTGCCGAGCAGTACCTCTTCCACAATGCACGCGAGGACAAACGAGGCATCTACCTGTCGACCGTGTCCGAGCCGTTCGACAAGCTGCTTCGCTACGGACAATCACTGACGTTCTTCGACGCCGATGCGATTGGAACGTCGATCTTCTACGACGACTTGGGTGAAGTCGTCACTCGCGACGGCCTGCCCGGCGTCATCGATCAGATGGACGAGCTGCTCAAGAAACAGCAGCCGAGCTTTGTCGTGATCGACAGCTTCAAAGCGCTCCGCCCCTTCGCTTCCGACGAAGCCGAGTTCCGACGCTTCCTCCACGACCTCGCCTGTCGACTCAGCGCCGTCGCCGCGTCCTCCTTCTGGATCGGCGAGTACGACCGAGACCAGGCGGCAGAAGCGCCGGAGTTCGCCGTCGCCGACTCGATCATTGCGCTGCATGCCACGCGAACCGCCGAGCGCGAACTCCGCGCGCTGCAGATTCTCAAACTCCGGGGCAGTGGCTTTCACACGGGTGAACACGCGTACCGAATCAGTTCCAGCGGCCTCGATGTTTTCCCCCGCCTCGCCGACAGTCTTGACACCACGAGTTACGCGCTCGAATCGCAACGGGTGTCGACAGGTATCCCGGCGCTCGACGAGACGCTCGCGGACGGCTACTGGCCGGGCGCGGTGACGCTCATCGCGGGACCGACCGGCGCGGGCAAGACCCTCATGGCGCTGCACTTCTTGTTCCACGGTGCCGACAACGGCGAACCCGGCGTGCTGGCAACGTTTCAGGAGAACGCCACCCAACTGGCCCGCATCGCGAGCGGGTTCGGCTGGGATTTCGACCGCGCAGACGTTCATGTCCTGGCGCGATCGCCCGTCGACCTGTACGTCGACCAGTGGGTCTACGAGCTGCTCGCCTGCGTCGAGCAGACGAACGCGCGTGCGAGTCGTCATCGACAGCCTGGGCGACGTCCTTTTCGCGTCGCCCGACAACATCCGGTTCCGCGAGATGATTTTCTCCTTGTCGCAACGACTCGCGCGAAAAGGCGTCAGTCTCATGATGACGTACGAGAGCGCTGAGCTCTTCCGCGTGACGCGGCTGTCCGAGGTGGGCATGTCACACCTCGCCGACAATGTCGTCTTGCTGCAGTACCTGCGAGCTGAATCCGAAGTGAAACGCGCGCTGCTCGTCCTGAAGACCCGAGCGAGCGAACACCACCCTGAGATCAGAGAATTTCATATCCGTACCGAGGGGATCGTTCTCGGCGAGAAGTTCGGGCCCGACCAGCAGTTCGAATGACGACGCCGCGGCGCCGGAGCGAACCTCAGCCGCCCGGCGGCGGATGGCCCTCGGCATCGGGCGGCGCTGTGAACACCGCGACGCGACCGCTGTGCGCACGGAGCTTCTGGAGCCGGTCGGACTCGGCCCGGTGCGTCGACGGCCATTCGATTTGTGCGACCGGGTCGAGCGCGGCGAGCGCTGCTTCGGTTTCCTCGACGTACTGGCGATCGGGCGGTTGGAGCTCGTCGTAGCTCGCGATCATCCGGTAGCTCGGGTCACGCGCGGTAGAGCGGAACCTGCGCGTCGGCGACGATCACCAACAGGGTGCGCGCCTCGCCTTCGCGCACGACGTGGCCGTCGCCCACGATCCAGTTCCTGTCCTCGGCGTATCCCGCATCGACACCCGCGCGCACGAGGCGCACGAGCATTGCCGTCTCGACGGCGCCGGCAGCGAAGCCCGGACTGGAGGTCACCAACACGGGCTGCGTGCTCTCGGGAAGCGCGGCAAGCACCTGCGCTTCGAGCGCCCGCGTTTCGCGTTCGGCAAGGGCGTCGAGAGGGACCGCGTGCACCGCGCTCGACTGAACTCGCCACGACGAGCGCGATGACCGTCGCGCTCGCGACGACGGTGAACACGAGGCGGACCCGAGATGAGGTCGCATCACGGACGGCACGCAAGGCCGTCCAACCGATCGCGAGCCACGCAACAGCACCGACGAGCCAGGTCCAGCGCAACAGGTACCAGAACGGCACGTCCACGACGCGTGCGGTCGAGAACCAAGCCGTGACCGCGAGCGTGAGGGCGATCACATCGAGGCTGAACGACTCGCGGTCGCGCCGCCTCCACGCGACCACGGTCGCGCCGCACAAGAGGACGAGCACGAAGGGAACCGTCCACGGCGGATCGAGCCCGGCAGTGAACGCCGAGATGCGTTCGTGCCCCGTGATCCACGGTGCCGGCAGAGAAAGCTGCGGCGCAACGATGCGCGTGCGCCATTGACGATTCCCGGTGTGGAGTCGTGCGACGCCGTCCAGAACGACCAGAGCTTCGTGAGATTGCCGCCGTCGTGCCGGAACTGCTCGAGGATTGGTGGCCACCAGAGGAACGCGGCCACCGCCGCAGACCAGCCGAGCACCCGGTGGTACCGGCGTACGCGTCCACGGCGGCCGTCGACGCCAACAGCAACCGTCGCGATCCCGACGAGCGCGAGCACGACCGCCGCCGCGCCGACGTGCGACTGGATCACGAACGAACCGAGCGCGACGACGACCGGCAACAACCACGAGTCGCCGCTCGCCACGCTCCAGACCACCAGCACCAGCGCGAGCAACGGGAGCACGATCAGATACGGATTCCACGGCGAGCCCAGGAAGGTTCCACCGAGCGCCCGGACGACGGCGAGCGTGATGACGAGTCCGAGCGCGCATCCGATGAAGCGCCCGCGCCGCCAGAGCAAGATCGCGGAGGCGACGACCGCGAGGGCATTGATGACGGCCGCGCCGGCGAGGAACGCGCCCGGGCCGGCGCCCAACGCCCGGTATGGAATCGCCAGCAGGTAGAAGATCAGGGGCCCGGGATGGTTCCAGCCGTACCGCGACCAGGGCCCGACGAGCGGCGTGCGGGGGCTGCCGACGTCGCGGACCCGCAGCTCCTCGAGCGCGGTGTCGGCGGTGCTGACCCAGTGGGAGAACAGGAGCCGCAGGGCCAGGATCACGAACGGCACCGCGACGACGATGCAGGCCACCAGGAGGGGCCCGCGGACGGCGAACCGCCGGGCCGGCACCGGGCGATCGACCCCGGGCTCGCGGTCGAGGGCGCTCACCGACACCGTGCGGACGCTACCGCCTCCCCACCAGGTGAAATGCATCACAGTGCTCAATCGGGGCCCGACACGGCCCGATGCACATGACATGGCGGAGCAGGCGCGCGACGGCAGTGGCGTGACGACTGTTGGTCGCGCCTTCCAGCAGCGCCGCCGTCATCCCCGGGTCGCGGTCGCCGGCAAGGTGCGTGTCGTGGCCGATACATCGCATGGACTCGTCACGATGTCGGGGACGCCCGTCGACCTTTCGGTGAGCGGTTGCTCGATCCGCGTGTACACACGACTCGACCCGAACTTTGAGGCGCGCGTCGAGCTGGCCGTCGACGGCGAAACGGTCTGGGTGCCGGGTCACATCGTGTGGGTGCGTACGAACGACCGGTCGTGGCTCGTCGGCATTCGCTTCGAGCAGCTCGTGCCCCAAAAGCAGCGGCTGATCGTTCGGCTCGTCGCCGAGCGGCGACGTCACGCCGGCTGACTACGCCTGGTCGACGTGCCGTCGGCGCCCTCGCTAGCCTCCGGCGCCATGGCTCTCACCGAACTCTCCGGCCGGGCGCTCGGCACGCAGAGGGTCGTCATCGAGCGCGGTCCGGTGCGCGTGTTCGCGCAAGCATTGATGGACGACGACGCGGTCTACTCGGCGGACAACGCACCTGTCCCGCCGACGTTCCCGTTCTCGATGACGTACTGGGGTTCGATGGGTGTCGGCGGCGCCGCCGGGCTCCCGATCGAGAACCTGCGGGGCAAGGGTCGGGCGATCCTGCACGGCGAGCAGGAATTCCTGTACCACGGCGGCGCGTGGCCGCACGTCGGCGATGTGCTCGTCGGTGAGGGCTCGATCTCGGACGTGTACGAGAAGCAGAAGTCCGACGGAGGCAAGCTCGAGTTCTACGTCACCGAGACGACGTGGAAGAACGAGCGCACCGGCGAACCGGTCGTCACCACCAAGTTCACGCTCGCGATCAACTGCAAGCCCGGCGCCGACGAGGCGAAACCGCTCGCGTCGTGACGCCCGAAGAGCTGTCGGATCGCGGGGAGATCCACGACGTGATCGTGCGCTACGGCTGGGCGATCGACACCAAGGACTGGGCGCTGCTCGACACGTGCTTCACCGCCGACGCACACGTCGATTACTCGTCGAACCCGGGGGGCAAGGTGGGTCCGTACCGCGAGGTGCGCGGCTGGCTCGAGAAGGTGATGTCGGCCTTTCCGGTGACCCAACACTTGATGTCGAACATCGACGTGACGCTGGACGGCGATCGGGCCCGCGTGCGGACGATGGTCACGAACCCCCAAGGCGCGGCGACACGCGAGGGCCCGCTGCACTTCTTCTTTGTCGGCGCGCGCTATGACGACGATTTCGTGCGCGCCGACGCGGGCTGGAAGATCGCCCGCCGCGTCGAGACCACGCTCTGGTTCCAGGGCACCTTGCCCCCCGAGCTCCTCATCCAGCGGTAATTCCCACCAACAGTTGGCAGCGAAAACCGCGCTATGCGCGGGAAACGCTGCCATCTGTTGGTGGCAAAAACCGCGCTATGCGTGGGAAACGCTGCCATCTGTTGGTGGTGTTACCAGCCGGCGACTTCGAGGAAGCCGCGGACGAGTGATGTCGTCGACTCGGGGTTGTCGCCCGCCGCGAGGTGCCCGGCCGCGCTGATCGTCGCGACGCGGGCATTCGGCAACAGATCCGCAACCTCCTGCGCGCCTTCGTCGGAAAGCACGTCGCTGCGCTGGCCGCGGAGCACGAGCACCGGGCAGTCGATGCGCAGGAGCTCCGCGTCCATCCCGGCGGTCAGCGCGCGCCAGTCGCCCGGCGTGTAGTCGGGACGCTCGGTTGCCGTACGCAGGTTGCGGCCGAGCGCGTGCTTCCACTCCCACCGGCCGTCGGGCCGTTGCCGAAGGTTGCGCGTCAGGCGCGCGGGCGACTGCTTGCGGCGGCCCGGGAGGTACTCGGCGATCGCGTCGGCTGCTTCCTCCAAAGACGCGAAGCTCTCGTGCTTGGTCATGAAGTCGACGATGCGCCGCACCCCTTCGTCTTCGAGGCGGTGGCCGATGTCGATCAACGCGATCCCCGCGACGCGCGCCGGCGACACCGCCGCGATCGTCAGCGACGTGATGCCCCCGAGCGAGGCGCCAACGAACAGCGCGCGCTCGACACCGATGTCGTCGAGGAACGACTCGATGTTCGCGGCCAGCGCGTAGCGGTCGAGACCTCCCGTTTCCGACGCCATCGCGAGGTCCAGATCGGAGTCGCCGTGGCCCGGAAGATCGGGCGCGGAGACGAACCACTGGTCGCGCAGCGCGTTGCCCTGCTCCTCGTACATGTAGGCGGTTTGGCCACCACCGTGCAGGCACACCACCGGCGGCGCGCCGACATGGCCCCACCAGAGGTAGTGCACCTGCCGGTCGTCGACGAGCGTGAACGCGCTGTGCCCACCGGTGGGCACGTCGTGCCGCGGCGGGCCGGTCAGGGGTTCGCTCACGGGCGCGTGAGCAGCAGCGAGACGTTGTCGCGGAACAACCCGGGCGCGTCGTCGGGGCCGACCGGAACCGCCGAGCCTGTGTAGTCCGCCATCGGTGTCGCAGTTCCTTCCGAGTGCGGGAAGTCCGAGCAGCACATGTAGAGGTCGCCGGTCTTGCGGATCAGGCGAGCCGGCAGCTCGTACGAGAACGACGACACCCGGACCTGCCGGCGGAAGAACTCGCTGGGTTTCATCGACAGCTCGACGACCGGTCGGCCGTTGAGCTTGGCGGTGAACTGGGAGCCGCCGTCGAGCATCATCAAGAACATCGGCACCCAGACCGCGCTCAGCTCAACGATGCCGATGCGAAGGTCGGGATGCCGTTCGAGGGTGCCGTTGAGGATCATGTCCGTGCACGCGAGCGCGGCCGATGTCCACAAGAACACCGACTCGAGCGGCGGCAACGACGACTCGTCGGGCGCGGTGTACCACGCGTCGTCGAATGGACGCCGCTGGTCGGCAACATGGAACAACGGCGTCACGCCGTGCTCGACGAACGCGCGCCAGAGCTCGTCGTGATCGGGATGGGAAAGCGGCCGGCCGTCGACAAGGGCGGGCGCAATCATCGCGAGCTTGATGCCATCGTGGTCGAGGCGCGCCAGCTCCGCGAGAAGCCAGTCACGATCGCGGAACGTGCAGTGCGCGACCGGATGCACTTGGCCGCGCCCGTCGCGCGCGACCGACGCACACCAACGGTTCCACGCGGTCATGTTCGCGGTGAGCGACGGGAGGTCGGCGTCGAGCCTGCGTTCCCACAACAAGCCGAAGTTCGGGAACACAACGCATTCGTCGACACCCATCTCCGCGAGCCGGGCGGCGCGCGCCGACGCTTCCCAGTACTCGCGCGGGAGCTGTTCGTCATAGCGCGTCTCGGCCGGGAGTCCGGCGCGAATGCGCTCGCGCCGATCGCCGAGCTCGGACGTCTTGCCCGGGAGCTGTACGTCAACGGGTCCGAGCTTGCGCTCACCCCACGTCAACCACGGATACCCAAGTTCGTCGTCGACGATCCGGAGCGCGTCGTCACGGTGCGCGGGATCGATGTGGTCGAGCCATGTCGTGCGCGTCTCGTAGAGATGCTGGTCGGAGTCAATGACGGGAGCGATTCCGGGAAGCGTCACCTCGTTATTGTTCCCCTAACCTGACGGGGATGTCATCCTCCCGGCCGGAGTTCGATCTCGACGCCGACGCCTATCGGCGCCGGATCCTCGTCACGACCGTCGAGCCGGGCGTCGTCGTCAGCGACCTCGAGGACGACTTCCATCATTTCGTCATCACCTTGCGGCACGACGGTCGCCAGGTGGAATCGGTGCGAGCGGAGTCGGAGCGGTGGCCGTGGTCGACGTGCCCGGCGGCGGCCGAGCCCCTGCGCAAGCTGGCGGGCATGCCCCTCGACCAGCGTTTTACGGCAGCCGGCAAGTGGACCGATCCCAAACAGAACTGCACGCATCAGTTCGATGCCGCGTGTTACGCAATCACGCACGCGGCGGCGGGCCGCGACCGGCGCGTCTACGACATTGAAGTGCCGATGCGCGATCTGCAGACGGGCGCGACCCGTGTTCGCCTCTGGGTCGACGGCGCGCTGGATCTCGTGTGGAACATCAGCTGGGAGGGACTCATCGACCCGGAGCCGCCCTTCGACACCGCGCCCTGGAAAGGTGGGTTCATGCGTTGGGCCGACAGCACGCTCGACGCCGACGACGCCGAACGAGCGATCACACTGCGACGCGGGTGCGACATCGGGATGGGCCGAGGTATGGACCTCGACGGCGTGCCGGTCGCCGACCAGCTGCCGGGATCGATGGCCGGGATCTGCCACACGATGCAGCCGGGAGTTGTCGAGGTCGCGTTCCGGAACGTCGGATCGATCCGCGATTTCGCCGCCCACCCCGAACGCCTTTCCCAAGACGCGTCGCGGTGAGCGGAGCAGCCCGGAGGGTGCGGAGCGAACTCGCCAATTGGACGCGCGCCGGAGGCGCTCCACGCGGGGCGGCGGGTGGGGTCGGGGGGAGGGAATCCTCCCCGTCGCGGCGAAGCCGCCTCTCGGAGGTGAGTCGCGACCCAGCTAAGTCGTGAACGCCGTGATGCCGATGATCGGCGCGGAGATGTGCTTGCCGCCGAGGCTGCCGAGGAACGGCTTGGTCGAGAAGTCGAACACGCCGCCGTCGGACGCGACCATCAGGTAGCCGTTCCCGAACGCGACCAACCCGTTCACCGGCTTGGTCAGTGTGCGTCCACCCATCGAGCCGCGGAACTTGGCGTTGCCGAACGCGAACACCCCACCGTCTTCGCCGACGAGCCAGTAGCCGAACCCGCTGGGGGTGGGCGCGATGCCGACGATGCGGCCGGCGAGATGCTTGCCACCCATCGACCCGTGGAACTTGGCGGTGCCGAACGCGAAGATGCCGCCGTCGGAACCGACCATGTAGTAGCCCTTGCCGTCGCGCGTTGCGACCGACGCGATGATCGGGCCGGTGAGCGTCAGGTTGTGCAAGTCGCCGTGCGATTTCGCGTTGCCGAAGGTGAAGACGCGCCCTTGGTTCGAGAACAGCCAGTATCCCTGTCCGTTCGGCGTCGCCGAGATCGTGGTGACGAACTCTCCGGATCGCAGTTTGGGATGACCGCCCTTGTACTTGGCGTTGCCGTACGCCTGCACGCCACCAAAGAAATTGACGACCCATACGCCAGTGCCGTCGCGGCGGGCCGTCATCGCGGCTGCGAACAGGACCGTGCGTGTGAACTTGGGTGCGTTGCCGAACGAGTAGAGCTTGCCGTCGCCGCCGAGCATCCAATATCCGGTGCGATGCAGCGGTGTCGGTGACGACGGCGTTGCCTCGGGCGCGACGTCGATGAGCTCGTCGCCGCTCGTACCACCCGGCGTGAGGTCGTAATCCATCTCCGCGCTCCACTGATAGCTCCGCAGACGCGGGCAGCTACTGCCGAAACGCGCGGTGTACTTCACACCGTCGTAGCTCGCGGTACCGGCACATACCGGTGTGATGTTCTCGTCGAACATCACGGCGAGCAGATCGTTGCCATTGCGGAACATCGCAGTGATGTAGTCGATGACGCGGTTGTAGTTCGCGTCGATGACCCAGAGCGGTCCGGTGTCGCCGGTCCAGTTGTCGTCGGTAAGGGGATCGCTCGGCGTCTGCACCCGCAACGTGAAGACCGAGCTGTGCGCGTCGGCGCCGGAGCTTGCGTTGATGAGGTCGCCACGCCCGTCGGCAACGTCGCCAGTCGCGTCGGTCACGGTGATCGACGGCGCGACCGCGGCCGCCTGCAGACCGGCAGCGGGCGACGCGGCGGGCGACGTCGAGGGACCCGGCGTCCACTGGCGCGGCGAGTGCGTACGCACGACGCGCGCAAGCCGCGCCTGCAGCGCGGGAGACGCGTTTGCGCTCGGAGGCGCGGCGGCGGCAACGGTCGAGGCGGCACAGATGAGGGCGAACGCGCTGGCCGCGACCAGGAAACGACCCGGCTTCACGATTTCCCCCTCGATCGCCCGCAAATACTCGAAAGCGACAATAGTCGTACAACACTGCCCCTGGCGAGGGCGACGACGTCAGAGCGCCATACCCGCGAACCGGCGAAGTCCATCCACGGCGTCGGGCGAGCGCCGCCATGGCGAGACGATCATCCGGGTGACACCGAGCTCCTCCCAGCGGCGCACATCGTCCCGGGAAGCAACCGGTCCGCCGAGCACAACCTCGAACCCCGACGGATCACGGCCGTGCTCGACGAGCAACGCGCGCAACGCGTCGATCTGGACCGCAGCCGATTCCAGCGTGTGCGCCATGCCGATCCAGCCGTCGCCGAGGCGGGCCGCGCGCCGCAACGCGGCTCGCGATTCTCCGCCGACCAAAATCGGGGGCCACGGTTGCTGCACCGGTTTGGGTTCGAACACGGCCTCGTCGAATGCGAAGAACTCGCCGCGATGGCTCACTGTCTCCTCCGTCCACAACCGCTTGCAGACCGCGACCACTTCGTCGACGCGCCGGCCACGCGTCGCGAAGTCGAGCTCGGTCGCGTCCCATTCCTCTTCCAGCCACGACGCACCGATCCCGAACTCGAAACGGCCGTTCGACAACAGATCGACCGTCTGCACGCCGCGCGCGGTTGTGAACGGATGGCGCAGGCCGATGTTGAACACGTGCGTTCCGAGCCGCACGTGTTCGGTCTTCGCGGCGAGGAACGCGAGATACGCGAACGCGTCGTAGACCGGCGCGGTGGGCGGGACCGGCGGGATGTCCTGGCCGGGGTGCGGCGACCGCGACATCGTCCGCGTGAACACCAGGTGCTCCGGGAGCCACACCGACTC
Organism: uncultured Actinomycetes bacterium; assembly: GCA_963837155.1. Lineage (GTDB taxonomy): Bacteria > Actinomycetota > Acidimicrobiia > IMCC26256 > PALSA-610 > DASQHW01. The sequence continues at coordinate 2,850,327 of CAWIMB010000002.1, forward strand.
GTAGCCGAGCCGGTCCGCCTCGAGCGTGGCATGGAGATGGAAGTGCGGATTGAGCGCACCTAGCGCGACGCCGAACTTCACGCGCTGCTCGCTTCCCCTGCTGTCACCCAACTGCCGTCGGGCGCGCGACCCCATCCGCCCGCCGCCACATTGCCGCCGTCGACGTGAATCGTCGTCCCCGTCACGAAGCGACCGAGGTCACTCACGAGATAGATCACTGCGCCCGCGACATCGTCGACGTGACCGGCAACGGGAAGCGGCGTCTTCACGGGGACGTCGCCGCCGATACCCGGCGTCGGGATGACGTCGGGTGCGATGCAGTTCACGCGGATGCGCCGATCGCCGAGCTCCAACGCGAGCGTCATCGTCAAGCTGACGAGGGCTGCCTTCATCGCGCTGTAGATCGCGAAGCCGGGCGCGCCCCGGTGTGCCTCGATGGATGTGACGTTGACGATCGACGCCCGGCCGTTTCCCGGCATCTTCGGAACACACGCGTGCACGAGGTGCGTCACGCTGACGAAGTTCTCCCGGATGAGCGAGTCCTGGCCCTTGTCGTTGACGTCGAGGAACGGGGCGCGAAAGCCTCCTCCCGCGTTGTTCACGAGCGCGTCGATCGCGGGCAGCGACGCGATCCACTCCCGCACCGCGTCGCCTTCGCGGACGTCGAGCACCGTCGAATGTACGCGCCGCCCGGCCGCTTCGATCTCGGCGGCGGTGCCCTGCAAGCCCTCGGCGTCGCGATCGCACACCGCGACGTCGGCGCCGAACCGCGCACAGGCAGTCGCGACTGCGGCACCGATGCCCGCCGCCGCGCCGGTGACGACGATCAAACGGTCGGTGAGCAGCACGGAGTCGGGCGTGATCGGCATGCGCGCCGGAGGCTAGCTTCGCTCCATGGCGTACGACCTGAGTGGGAAACACGTGTTGGTGACGGGCGCGTCGGCGGGCATCGGCGCCGCGCTCGCGGAGGGCTTCGTGAAGCGGGGCGCGACCGTCGGTCTGTGCGCGCGGCGTGCGGACCGCCTCGAAGAGGTGCTCGAGAAGTGCCGCGTGCACGCCCCCGAGTCGCGGGCGTGGACGATTGACCTCGCCGACCTCGACGGCCTCGCGGCTTTCGCCCAGCGCGCGTCAGCGGAGCTCGGTGGCATCGACGTGCTCGTGAACAACGCCGGCATCCCGAAACGCAAGAAGGTCTTCGCGCTCACGCCCGAGATCGTCGAATCGGTGATGCTGATCAACTATTCGTCGCCGGTGCGGCTCACGCTCGCATTGCTCGACGAGTTGGTGGCGCGCGCGGGCCGGCTCGTGTACGTCTCGTCGGTCGCAGCGCGGCTCTCACCGCCGGCCGAGTCGGCGTACGCGGCAAGCAAGGCGGCGATCTCGGCATGGGCCGAGTGCCTGCAGGTCGACCTGCGCGATACCGACGTCAAAGTTCACGTCGTGTATCCCGGCGTCATCGACACCGAGTTGTTCCACCTACCGGACAACGACCCGCTCGGTGTCACTGGCGTCGAGATGCTGCCGGTAGAGGCAATGGTCGAGCCCGTACTGACGACGATCGAACAGGACCGGATCGAAGTTGCCGTGCCCGAGTGGTTCGGCGAGGTGTTCGCCAGCAAGTACCGCGACGTCGGCACGTTCATCGACGGAACGATCGCGTTCGCGCGCTCGCAGAGCGCATGAAGCCCCGTGCGTTCGGTTCCCTCGTCGCGGCTGTAGCTGTGACCGTCGGATGTGTCGCCTTGCCGGCGTCGAGCGCACACGCGGCGCCGCCGAGCCACAACCCCTTCACATCCCACACGCTGCTCACCACCAACTTGCCCCCGGCCGTGGTCGGCCGCGTCGAGCTGCAGGTCGCGGCCCACACGGTCGCCGCAGTCGTGACGCTGACGAACGGGCTCAGTCCCGGCAGGTACACCGTGAACGCGGTCAGCAGCAATATCGAGGACATCTTTACCCCGCGCGTGAAGCGCATCTGCATCGCGACGGTCGACACGACCGGCACGGGAACGTGCGCGGACAAGGTCCACAGCAACGTTCTTTCCCGCGACGTGGACGCCGCGGCAATCAACGTGACGCCTGTCGGTGGCGACATCAACATGCCGGTCGCCGTCGCGCTCCTGCGCTTCAACGCCCCGTAAAGAAAATTCTCCGGACTGCGGCAACCAAACCGAAGCTGCGGACGTCTATAGCTGCGAATGCCGCCTTCCCCTTGGCGGTCGCACGGCCCGGGCGATGCCTCGCGCCCGCCCGGGCTGTTGCGCGTTACTTGCTTTGCATTTCGCTTGCTGAGGAGCTCGCTCCGCTCGCGGTGGAGACTGCGCGAAATGCGGCGAGCGAGCTCCGCCGCCTCCGGACGGCTCCGCTCGCCGCGTCGTGTATGCGGGAGTTGTTTTCGTGTTGCTTTTACACGCGTTTAGCCGGGCAGGCCGACGGTCTTCGTCTCGAGGTATTCCTCGAAGCCTTCGACGCCGTGCTCGCGTCCCAGGCCGCTCTCCTTGTAGCCGCCGAACGGCGAGTCGGGCCCGAACCACTGGCCGCCGTTCACCGAGATCGTGCCCGTACGAATGCGACGCGCAACCGCGAGCGCGCGATCCAACGATCCGCCGTTCACCGAACCCGACAACCCGTAGCGCGAGTTGTTCGCGATGCGCACGGCATCGTCGTCGTCCTCGAACGGGATCACCGACAGCACCGGCCCGAAGATCTCTTCCTGCGCGATCGTGGAGCCGGGGTCGACGTCGACGAACAGCGTCGGCTGCACGAAATAGCCCTTGTCGAACTGCGTGGCCGCACCACCACCCACGAGACAGCGCGCACCTTCGGCCTTGCCCTTCTCGATGTACCCGAGCACCCGCTCGCGCTGGCGGGCGTTGATCAGCGGGCCCGCCAGGTTGCTGAAGTCCATCGGGTCGCCGTACGGGAAACTCTCGAACGCGGCCTTCACCAGCTCGACGCCCTCGTCGTAGCGCGACCGCGGCAGCAGCAGCCGGGTGGTGATTGCACAACCCTGGCCTGAGTGCAAGCACACCATGCCGGTCGACGGCAGCACGGCCGCAAGATCGGCGTCGTCAAGCACGATATTCGCGGACTTGCCGCCGAGCTCGAGGAACACCCGCTTCAACGTGTCGGCGCCTCGCGCCGCGATCCGCTTGCCCACCGCGGTCGATCCGGTGAACGAGATCATGTCGATCGCCGGGCTCGCGCTGAGCGTCTCCCCCACCGCCGCCGGGTCGGCCGACGTGACCACGTTGAATACACCGGCCGGGATGTCGGTCTCCTCGGCAACCAGCTTGCCGATCCACGTCGCCGCATACGGCGTGTCGGGCGCGGGCTTCAGCACCGCGGTACAGCCGGCCGCGAGGGCAGGGGTGAGCTTCGACAGGTTCAGCATGAACGGGAAGTTCCATGGCGTGATCAGGCCGACGACACCGATCGGCTCCCGGATGACCATCCGGTTCGATTGCATGCCGAAGAACTCGTGCACACCGAGCTCGCGCTCCCATTCGTAGCGCTCGATGAGGTCGATGTCCCACTGCATGTCGTCGATGCAGGTGTCCTGTTGGATCGCGAACGTGAGTCCGATCGGGGTACCGACCTCGGCGACGATCTGCGGGCGCAACTCTTCCTTGTGCTTGTCGAGCGCCTCTTTCAGCTGTTGCAGGCACGCCTTGCGAAACGCCCGGTCGGTCGCCCAACTCGTCTCGTCGAATGCACGCCGGGCCGCGGCAATGGCGCGGTCCATGTCGGCCGGCGATCCGTCGGCCACCGGGCCGATGACCTCCTCGGTCGCGGGGTTGACGTTGTCGAACGTCTTGCCGCCCTCGGCCTCGACGAGCTTGCCGTCAATCAGCATCCGGGACTCGAACGCCAGCGTCATATGTGCTCTCCCTCATACCTTGGTCGACTCCGCGCTCCGCTCCCCTCCGGTCGCTTCGCTGTCGTCTCCCTCGGGTGGCCTGGGGCCGAAGGCTAGGCCGTTACGCTCCTTCCCGGCATGCGCATGGCAGCGCTCGACCTGGGCTCGAACTCCTTCCATCTGCTGGTCGCCGACGTGCACGTCGACGGCACGTTCACCGCCGTAGCGCGGGAGAAGGAGATGCTGCGCCTCGGCGACGCCGTCGCTCGGCACGGCCGGATTCCGCCCGAGACCGTGGACCGCGCGGTGGGCGCGGCAAGCCGTCTCGTCCGCCTCGCCGACGCGCTGGGTGCGCGCGAGGTCATCGCCAAGGCGACGAGCGCGATCCGGACCGCGGCGAACGGCAGCGAGATGGTCGACCGCATCGAGTCCGAGACCGGCGTCGACATCGAGGTCATCAGCGGACTCGAGGAGGCGCGGCTGATCTTCGCCGCCGTGCGCGCCAGCGTCGTCATCGACCCGCCGCCCGCGCTCGGCCTCGACATCGGCGGCGGCAGCCTCGAGGTGATGGTCGGTGACGCGTCGGGCCTGCGGTGGGCGACGAGCCTCCCGCTCGGCGTCGGCCGGCTCACCGCGGACTGCGTGCGGGACGACCCGCCGTCGAAGGGAGACCGCAAGCGGCTCGACGAGCGGATCCGTGCCGGGCTCGAACCACTCGTCGACGAAGTGCGCGGTCGCGCGCCGCGCATGGCGGTCGGGACGAGCGGCACGCTGAACGATCTCGTCCGCATGGCCGTCGCGCTCGAGACCGGTGACGACGAGCTGCCGGCGAGCACGAACGCGCTGCGAGCCACGCGCGCGGAGCTCGACGCCCTGCACGACCGGATCATGAAGGCGAAGAGCTCCGACCGCCGCCGGATGGCTGGTCTCGAGGAACAACGCCGGGCCGAGCTGCTGCCCGCCGGATCAATGTTGCTGGTCACCGCGCTCGACGTTTTCGACCTCGACGGTCTGACGGTCAGCGACTGGGCACTGCGGGAAGGCATAGTGCTCGACGCCGTCCGGACCCACGATCCGGCCGACTTCGGTGACGACCCGCGCGCGCTCCGGCGAGCCGCGGTGGCCGGCCTCGCGTGGCGTTGCAGCTCCGACAACGCGCACACCGCTCAGGTCGCGAAGCTCGCGCTACGCCTCTTCGACCAACTCGGTCCGCTGCACGAACTCGGCGATCGCGACCCGCGAGATGCTCGAGTTCGCGGCATTGCTGCACGACATCGGTCAGCATGTTTCCCGCAAGGGTCACCATCGCCATGCCGCGTACCTCGTCGAGAACGGCGAGCTGCGCGGCTTCGACCCGGCCGAGGTCGCGTTTCTCGCGGCGTTGGTCCGTCACCACCGGCGCGGCGATCCCAAGTCGTCGGAGTCACGCTTCGCTGCGCTTGACGCCACCGACCGCGACCGCCTCCGGAAGTTGGCGGCGATTCTGCGCGTCGCCGACGGTCTGGACCGGAGCCGCCGCGCGGTTGTCGAAGACGTCCGCGTCGATTTGGGTACGGACCTCGTCGTGCTGCGTGTCACGGCGATAGACGACGCGGAGCTGGAGCTGTGGGGGGCCCGCAGACGCCGCGAACTATTCGAAAAGGTATATGAGCGCGAGCTCGAAGTCGTCGCGACGGCCGTCCGATCGACGTCCGACCTGTGAATCATTGGCCATGCCACAAATGACCAACCAAATTCTGCATGTTCGACCCCGTTCACGCGATGATCGGTCGCGACCTGATATCGGGCGGCCACTGGGTTGGGGGATTGTCATATGAGTCCGACGCGTCGGGAGCTGGTCAGAGCTACCCGGGCGCGCATCGTCGAGGCGGCGGGGCGTCTCACTCGAGAGCGCGGACCGAACGGCTTCAGCATGGACGTGCTGGCGAAAGAAGCGGGCGTCGCCCGCGCAACCGTCTATGAGCATTTCCGGTCGAAACGCGCCGTGCTCGACGAGCTCGCGTCCTCGATCTCGCGCACGATCGTGCTCGACGAACAGCGCACGGGCATGGCCGATCCGCTCCTCGCGCTGCGCGACATGCTGGGCGACGTCTGCCGGCACTGGTCCGAGCACGACGAGCGGATGCGCGGGCTCCGCACCTTGAACGCGCTGACCGGCGCCGAGCACGCGAGCGACGGCGTCGACGAGAAGCAGTTGCGCCGTCTGGTCGAAGCCCTGTCGTCGGCCGGCCAACTCCGGTCGCACTGGTCGACCGACGAGGCGGTCGACGCGCTGGCCGCGTTGACGTCCTACTCGACCTACGAGCGGCTGCGGCGCGCGCCGCGCACGCCCGATCAGGTCGAAGCCGTGCTCGCCAAGCTCGCGGTGTCGATCGTGACGCCGGGCGCGGTGGCCGCGGCGGCCACCACGTAAGCCTTGGTCGCGCTCAGGCGGCGCTTAAGGCGCTGGCGTGAAGTCGACGAAGCCGTAGTCGTCGGTCGCGGGCCGGAACTCGGCGCGCACCCGCATACCGATCCGGGCATCGTCGGGCGAGCAGCCCGGCATGGCCGCGATCATCCGCGCGCCGGGCTCGTCGAGATCGACGGTCGCGACGACGAACGGGAGCCGTTCATTGAACGGCGGCACACCGTTCTGGCGGATCACGGTGAACGAGTACACGGTGCCGGCGCCCGAGGCCGTCACCCACTCGAGGGTCTGGGCACCGCAGTGGCTGCACAGCATGCGGGCGTAGTGCTGGTGCTGGCCGCAAGTCGTGCAGTGCTGGATGCGGAGCTCACCGCGACGCGCGCCCTCCCAGAACTCGCCGTCCTCGGGCGTCGGACGCGGGATCAACCACTTCGGCGTCTCTGACCAGTCCGGGGTGCTCACGCCGCTTCCGTTCCGAGCACGACGGTGCCCTGCGTCGACAACCACCCGCCGCTGCCGTGCGCGACCGCGATCGCGGCGCCCTCGACTTGGCTGTCACCGGCCTCGCCCCGCAATTGCCGGGTGGCCTCGCACAACAGGAAGAGTCCGCGCATGCCGGGATGCGTGCACGACAGTCCCCCGCCGTCGGTGTTCGTCGGCAGCGCGCCGCCGAGGCGGAGGTTGCCGCCATTGTCGGTGACGAACGCGCCACCCTCGCCCTTGGGCGCGAAGCCGAGGTCTTCGAGCACGACGAGCACGGTGTACGTGAACGAGTCGTACATCGCGAACATGTCGACGTCGGCCGGCGTGATGCCGGCTTCGGCGAAGGCCTTCGGTCCGCTCGTCGCGGCCGCGGTACGCGTCATGTCTGCCATCGCCGTGATCGAGTGGTGCGTCGTGCCGCCCGCGGCGCCGCGGATGTAGACGGGGCGGTGCTCGAGGTCTCGGGCGCGCTCCTCGGTGGTGAGGATCAAGCAGCAGCCGCCGTCGGAAATCACGCAACAGTCGAGCTTGTGCAGTGGATCGGCGACGAGCTTCGACGACAGCACATCGTCGACGGTGATCGGATCGCGGTACATCGCACTCGGGTTGCGGGTCGCGTGCTCCCGTGTCTGCACCGCGATCGACGCGAGCTGCTCGGGTTTGGTGCCGTACTCGTGCATGTGCCGCTGGGCCGCCATCGCGTACGCGCCGACGAGCGTGAGGCCGGTCGGGAATTCGTACGCCATCGGCAGCGGCATCGCCATTCCGCCCCGCCCGCCGCCGCCTCCCCCGCCGGTGCCGAGCGTTCGGCCCGACGCCGACAGCTGGTTATTCCCGTACACGATTGCCACCGTGTCGACGTCGCCGTTCTGGATGGCGCGGTACGCGTGCATCGTGTGGAACTCGAAGCTCGAGCCGCCGACGCTCGTCGACTCCATCCAGCGGGGTCTCACACCGAGGTACTCGGCGAGCATCACTTCGTGCATGCCGCCATACCCGGCGCTGGCGAGCCCGTCGATGTCGTTCTTCTCGAGGCCCGCGTCGTCGAGCGCGCGCCGGAACGACTGTGCTTCGAGCATCGTGGCGCTCAACTCGGGCGTCTTGGGCCCGTCTGACAGACCCACTCCCACGGCACACACCCGGCGCTGCATGGCCCGGGAAGCTAGCGCAACAGGTTTTTGCGACGTCCGGCGACCGATCCGGTCGTGTGGTGTCGCCAAAACCGAGTGATCAGCGGTAGAAGCCCCAGACGCGCCAACCCTCGGCGAAGTGGGCGACGACGAGGGCGCTGCTGCGGGAGCTATCGAGTGTGATGCTCGAATTGGCGAGGTCGACGCCGTAGCTCGCTTCGGCAACCGCGCGGCCACAGAACTTCGGGACGTTGCGTTCGAACACCACGCCGTACGAGTCCGCCGGAGGATTCAAGACCGGATATGCCTTCACTTCGGCGCCGATCCACCCCCGCGTGCGACGCACGAAGTCCTGCGCGGCCTCGACCGCGGCGGCACGAGGATCGGCATCGGTCGCGGGCGTTGTCGGTTCGCCCGGACACTCGTTGGGAACCGCAGCGAGGCCCGTCATCCATGGACGTTGCGGCGTCATGTCGACCGCGTGCCACGAGCGACCGGCATCGGTCGTCTGCATCACGCGGTCCTCGATGATCGTCCAGCCGACATCAGCGGTTGGGAACGCGATCGACACCGCCGGTCCGGCCATGCCGGGAAGGGAGCGCGATCCCCAGGTGCGCCCGCCGTCATCGGTGACCCAAAGTCGGTTGCCCGTGACGACGCGCCAGTGGTCGGCGTCGACGACTGCGAGGTCGACGTCGAGCGTTGCGGCGAACGACATGTTCGGATCGCTGCGCACCTCCCACTTCCGACCTCCGTTGACAGTGACGTCGAAGAACGGCTGGTACAAGTTCCCGCCCGTCACTCCACCTGCCACGACGACCGTCGAGCCTTCCACGTCGATGTCGGTAAGGAACGAGGGTGCGTCGGAAGTCAGCGGCACGCCGTACCCCTCTGGCTGCCACGTCGCGCCACCGTCGGTCGTGCGCTCGAGGTTGCCCGCGCCGATTCCCCAGCCGTTGTTCGCGTCCGCGAACTCGATCGGGCCCGTCGGCGCGTCACTGGTCACGACCGTGAAGCCGATTCCGTTCGTGGTGCGATACAGCGTGCCGCGACCTTCGCCGTTGGGCCCCGCGAGCACCCAACCGTGCGATGTGTCGACAAACATGACCTGGGAGATCGATGTGTTCGCCGGCAACGGCCCGAACTCGCCGGCGCAGCACGTATCGCTGCCGCCTTGCACCGGCACCACGACCGAGCCGCTGAGGACCCACGCGTCGTGACCCGCGGCGCCGCACACATGGGACGCGTCGGTCTCGGGTTGCTGTCGGTAGGCGACGGCTTGCCACGTGCCTCCGCCATCGGCGGTGTGGAACAGCGCGTCGCCGCATATCCATCCTTCGTCGGATGACGTGAAGATGATTCGGTTCGGCCGAAGCGGCGGCGGAGGCACCGGCGCCACCGCGGAGCTGCCCGGCGCTGTCGCAGGAATGGTGACCGGCACCGTCGGCACCGACGGCGTCACGACGACGCCCTGGCGCTTGTCGTCGTTGCGCGTGACGCCGATGACGACGAACACGGCGGCTGCAACGAGGCACGCCGCGGACGCCGCGACGAATCGCCGGAGCGCGAGGCGGCGCCGGCCGGCCAGCATCGCCGCGCTCGCATCACCCTCGGATCCGGCGCCGGCATTCACGATGTCCGCGAGCTCGCGGCGTAGCTCATCGATGCGCATCGGGTTGCACCTCCTCGGGGTCGTCGAGCTCGACCTGAAGCCGGGCGAGCCGCGGCGTGCAACGTCGACTTCACTGTCCCGAGCGCGCAGCCCATCGCGGCCGCGACGTCGGCCAGCGGGAGATCGGCGAAATAGCGCAACACGATCGCGGTGCGCTGGCGCTCCGGAAGCTCCTCGATGGCCGCGCGCAGCATCTCCCGCTCGACCACCGCCTCCGCGAGCCCCGTTTCGGCCTCTCCAACGCCTTCGGCCACCGGAAAGCGACCCCGGCGGCGGAACGCAATGCGCGTGGCGACGACGTACACCCAGCCCGCGGGCCGGTCCATCCGTTCGACCCGGCGCCAGGAGACATACGCGCGGGTGAAGGCCTCCTGGGTCGCCTCCTCGGCGAGCGGCCGATCCTGGAGTGCGAGCGACAACGACCGAACGACCGACGCGTAGTTCGCGTCGTAGAACGCCTCGAAGCTCGTCGCGCGCCGGCCCACACTCTTATTGAAGCCTCGGGAGCCGGAAAAGGTTCAGACTGTCGGGTCGTGAATGCGTTCGAACCCGGGATCGAGCTCAACCGGCGCTTCTACAACGACGTCGTGAGCCCGATCCTGAACCCGTGGCAGCACAGTGCCGCCCATCTCGGCTGGGGATCGGACGTGCTCGGCTACGACACCGAACGCTCGACCGACCACGGCTGGGGGCCGCGCCTCACGGTCTTCGTCGATTCGCACGATGTCGAGGCCGCGCGCGCCGCCGTCGATGAAGAACTGCCGGAAACGTTCGCAGGCATGCCGGTGCGCTACGGCTGGGACGACTGGCCGGTGCGGCACTACGTCGACATCCTTCCGCTCGGTACGTGGGTTCGCCGTCAGCTCGGCCACGACCCGAGTGTTGCAACCTCGACGCTCGACTGGCTCGTAACACCCCAACAGAAGCTGCTCGAAGTCGTGCGCGGCGCGGTCTACCACGACGGCCTCGGCACCTTAGAGCCGTTGCGCGCCCAGCTCGCGTACTTCCCGGGCGACGTCTGGGCATGGATGCTCGCGTGCCAGTGGCAGCGCGTGTCGCAGGAAGAGCCGTTCACCGGTCGCACGGCCGAGGTCGGCGATGAGATCGGATCACGCGTGCTCGCGGCGCGGCTCGTCCGCGAGGTCATGCGCCTGCACTTCCTGTACCGCGCCAGTACTGGCCCTACGTGAAGTGGTTCGGCACCGCATATGCGCAACTCCCAGGCGCCGGCGAACTGGTCCCCCGCCTCACGGACGCAGTCGCGGCCACAGACTTCCCCGCACGCGAGAAGGCACTGACACGCGCGTACGAGATCGTTCGCGCGCATGCACAACGACAGCGGCCTGCGGCCGGTCGAGGAGCCGACCGTGCGGCCGTTCCACGGGCGCCCGTTTCTCGTGCTCGCGTCCGACCGATTCGTCGCGGCATGCTTGGAGGCGGTCACCGACGACTGGCTCCGCTCGCTGCCGCACGTCGGGTCGGTCGACCAGTTCGTCGACAGCACCGACGTGCTGTCACGCGTGGAATATGCGTCCCGGCTGCGAGCGATGTTCGAGGCCGGTTCCCCGCGTCACCTCTGAGACTTGACGCCGCATCGCTCGGGCTGAACGCTCTCACCATGCCCGATGACGTGCTGGTCGTGGATGCCGACGGACACCTGTGCGAGCCGCCCGACTTGTGGGAGCGCAACCTGCCGCCGGCGCTGCGCGAACACGGCATCCGGCTGCGGTGGAACGAGTCGACGGGTTACGACGAATGTTGGGTCGAGGATCGCATGGCGACTGACCGCGGCCTCGTCGGCCTCGGCAACGCGGGCGAGTCGTTTGACGAGTTCGGCAAGGGGCGCCATTACGAGAGCCTGAACCCCGCCGGCTTCGATCCCGCGAGCGCGTCAAGGTGCTCGACGCCGAAGGCATCGACGTGTCGGTGATGTACCCGGGGCTCGGCCTCAAGCTCGGCGCCGTACGGGACCACGACCTCGCGGTCGAGTCGTGCAAGGTCTACAACGACTGGATCGCGGAGTGGTGCGCGCAGGCGCCCGACCGCATCATCGGTGTCGGCGCGCTACCGATGCAGGATCCCGCCCGCGCCGCCGACGAGGTGCGGCGCATCGCGCCGATGGGATTGAAGGCCGGCTTCGCGCGTCCCAACGCGTATAACGACCGGCCGTTGCATCACCGGTCGTACACGCCGGTGTGGGAAGCGCTCGTGGAGACCGGCTTGCCGATCGCGCTCCACCCGGCCGGGCTCGCCGACATGCCGGGCGCGTCGCGTGCGCTCGGCAGCCTGATGGCACCCGGCACGCATCACACGCTGATTCTGTTGTTCGACCAGGAGATAACACTGTCGAACCTCGTGTACGGCGGCGTGCTCGAACAGTTCCCGGAGCTCAAGGTCATCGTGCTCGAGTGCGGTGGCGGATGGATCGCGCACTGGTTCGATCGACTCGGCGAATTCCTCGAGAGCTACGGCTGGGCCACTCCCCCGCTGTCGTTGACGCCGAAGGAGTACTTCCAGCGTCACTGCTGGATCAGTTTCGACCCCGGCGAGACGACCGCGCCGGTGTTGTGGCCGCTCATCGGCAAGGACCGGCTCGTGTGGGCGTCGGACTTCCCGCACAGCGACGCGAAGTATCCCGGCGTCGTCGACGAGTTACGCGAGTACACCGAGGAGATGGACGCCGACGCGCGCGCTCGCCTGTTCGGGTTGAACGCCCAGGAGATGTACTCCCTGTGATTCAAATGCTGATCCGCGGTGGCACGGTTGTCGACGGCACCGGCGCACCGGCGCGCACCGCTGACGTCGCGATCGACAACGGCCGCGTCGTCGACGTCGGCCGGGTCGACACCGATGCGGCCGAGACGATCGACGCTGACGGGCTGCTCGTCACACCCGGCTTCGTCGACATCCACACCCACTACGACGCCCAGCTCCACTGGGACCCCACCGCGTCGCCCGCGTCGTGGCACGGCGTGACAACGTTGCTGACCGGCAACTGCGGATTCACGATCGCGCCGAGCACGCCCGACGATCTCGAATGGCTGCTGCTGATGCTCTCGCGCGTCGAGGGCATGAGCGCCGATGCACTGGCGGCCGGCGTGACGTTCACGGGTGGCACGCTCGCCGATTTCCTCGCCGGGTTCGACGCCAAGCTCGGCGTGAACATGGGCGCCAACGTCGGGCACTGCGCGGTAAGGCGCATGGTTATGGGCGACGAGGCGTCCGAGCGCACGGCCACCGACGACGAGATCGCGCAGATGCAAGTCCTCGTCCGCGAAGCCTTCGCCCAAGGAGCGATTGGCTTCACGTCGAGCCAGCTCGACATCCACGTGGCGCACGACGGCCGGGGCGTGCCGAGCAACTACGCCGCGCCCGAAGAGCTGATCGCGCTCTCGTCAGTGCTCGCGGAAACCGGCACGGGCTGCATCGAGTTCATCCCCCGCACGTTCCTCAACGGCTACGACGATGCCGATCGCGAGCTCATGCTCGCGATGGCGCGTGCCTCCGGGCGTCCGCTGCACCTCAACACCCTCACGCTGCTCCCCCACGCGCCCGAGGGATGGTCACGAAGCCTCGAGTTCGCGCAGGTCGCACACGACGCAGATCTCGAGATCCACCCGATGTTCGCCACCAACCGGCAGGGCGCGCACTTCGCGCTCGGTTCCACGTTCTTGTTCGACGAGATGCCGTCGTTCCGCGACACGCTCACGTTGCCGGAGCCGCAGCGATCGGAGCGATTGCTCGATCCCGTGCTGCGCGACCAGTTGCGCAAGGAGATCGCCGACCCGAGCGGTCGCGCGTTCGTGTTCGTCTGGCAGGTCGTGAGCATCGAAACCGTCGAACGCGCCGAGCACGAGCCGCTCGTCGGACGGAGCGTGTGGGACGTCGCCGAGGAACAAGGCAAGGATCCCCTCGACGTGTTCCTCGATCTCTCGATCTCGGAAGGGCTGCGCATGCAGTTCGTGCTCGCGGCACCGCCGAGCCCGAAGCGCCGCGCGGTGACCGAGGCCTGCATCCGCTCGCCGCTCACGATGCCCGGAAGCTCCGACGGCGGCGCGCACCTGTTGTCGTTCTGCGGCGCCGACTACAGCACGCGTCTGCTCGCGGAATGGGTGCCCGACGTGCTGACGATCGAAGAGGCGGTCGCTCGGCTTACGTCGATACCGGCGCGCGCGTACGGCCTCGCGGGCCGGGGCGCGCTCGTTCCGAGCGCGGCCGCCGACGTGCTGTGCATCGACCGGTCGCAGCTCGGGGCGGCCGAGACGCCGCGCTACGTCCGCGACTTCCCGGCCGACAGCGGGCGGTACGTCGTCGACGCGACCGGCTACCGCGCTGTCATCGTCAACGGCGAGGTGCTGCTGCGCAATGGGGCCGATACCGGGGCCCGGCCCGGTGTCGTGATCCGGTCGTAATATCGGGGTCATGCGCCTCGAGGACATGATCTTGATCAGCGTCGACGACCATGTCGTCGAACCGCCCGACGTGTTCGAGCACCACGTGCCCGCGAAATACAAAGCAATCGCACCGAGAATCGAACGCCAGCCCGACGGCACCGACCGGTGGAAGTTCCTCGACTTCGACATCCCCAACGTGGGGCTGAACGCAGTCGCCGGCCGTCCGCCCGAAGAGTTCGGGATGGATCCAACGAGCTTCGACGAGCTGCGGCGCGGCACGTACGACGTGCAACAGCGGGTGCTCGACATGTCCGCGAACGGCGTGCTCGGTTCGCTGAACTTCCCGTCGCTTCCCGGTTTCGCGGGGCGGCTGTTCGCGGCGCTCGACGACAAGGACGCCGCGCTCGCGTTGTGCCGTGCGTACAACGACTGGCACATCGAGGAGTGGTGCGGCGCCGCGCCCGAACGTTTCATCCCACTTGCGATCCCGCCGATCTGGGACGCGAACGCGATCGCCGACGAAGTGCGGCGCGTCGCCAAGAAGGGCTGCCACGCGATCACGTTCCCCGAGAACCCGGTGCCGCTCGGGCTGCCGAGCCTGCACTCCGACACGTGGGATCCGTTCTGGCAGGCGTGCGACGACGAGGGAACGATCGTGTGCATGCACATCGGGTCGTCGTCGAAGCTCGTCATCACCGCGATGGACGCGCCGGTCGACGTGATGATCACGTTGCAGCCGATGAACATCGTGCAGGCCGCCGCCGACCTGATCTTCTCGCCGGTGATCCGCAAGTTCCCGAACGTCACGGTCGCGCTCTCCGAAGGCGGGATCGGCTGGATCCCGTATTTCCTCGAGCGCCTCGACCATACGTACCTCACGCACAAGGCGTGGACGTACTCCGACTTCGGCGACCGGCTGCCGAGCGAGGTGTTCCTCGAACGCGTGATCCTCTGCTACATCGAGGACGACTTCGGTGCGCGTCACCGCGCGAGATCGGCACGAGTCGCATCTGCATCGAGACCGACTACCCGCACAGCGACGCGATCTGGCCCGAACGCGCCCGAGCGGCTCATGGAAGGGTTCGCGGCAACCGACCTCACCGACGGCGAGATCGACGAGATCACACACCAGAACGCGATGCGCTTCTTCCAGTTCGATCCGTTCTCGATCCGACCGCGCGAGAACTGCACGGTCGGTGCGTTACGCGCCGAAGCGTCGGGGCACGACGTGTCGATCGTTGCCAAGGGCCGGCGCGTCGAGCACGACCACCCGATGACGCTCGCCGGGTTCACCGCCACGGCGTGACACCGACGCCCGATTACGTCGCCCACAACCGCAGGTTCTGGGACCGTGATGCCGACGCGTACCAGGACACGCACGGCGATGGCCTGGCGCGCGCACCACTCGCGTGGGGCGCGTACCGCATTCCCGAAGAGGAGCTGCAGGTACTCGGCGACGTGCGCGGGCGCGACGTGCTGGAGCTCGGTTGCGGGGCGGCGCAGTGGTCAGCCGCGCTCGCACCGCTCGGTGCCAAGGTCGTCGGGATCGATCTGTCGCACGCGCAGTTGACGCACGCACGCGGTGCCGCGTCCGGGTTGCCACTCGTGCTCGGTAACGCTGAGTGGCTGCCGTTCGCCGACGCGCGCTTCGACATAGTGTTCTGCGATCACGGTGCGATCAGCTTCTGCGAACCCGCGGTCGTCGTGCCCGAATGCGCACGCGTGCTGCCGCGCGGGCGGGACACTCGCGTTCTGCGCGACCCATCCCCTGCTCGCGCTCACGTGGAATCTCCCCGAGCAACGCCAGACGCGTCGGCTGCAGATTCGGTTCGACGAGCTCGGCCGCACCAAGTCCCTCGGCGGGACGGTCGATTGGACGTTGCCGGCAAGCGCATGGATACGCCTGCTCCTCGAGCACGGCTTCGAGATCGAGGACCTCATCGAGCTGTGCGCGCCGGCAGGAGCGACGACCACCTACGACGACTTCGCACCGCCGAAATGGGCGCGCCGCTGGCCCGCGGAGTGGATCTGGAAGGCGCGCCGGCGCGGCAATACCTAGCGCGCGACGAAGGACTCTTCGAATTTCTTCAGTACCGCGGCGCTGCCCGTCTTGGTGCGCACGACGAGGAAGTATGTCTTCCCCTTCACGGAGACGGCCGAGCCGGCGATTTGATCACCCTGGTAGGTCCCGCGCATCGTGACCGCGGGCGCGCCGCCAACGGTCGTGCTGCCGGTCCGCGTGACCGTGAAGCCTTGACCGCGTGCATAGCCGGCCAGACCTCCGCCGATGCTGGCACGCCGTTGCGCCGCGTTCGCGCGCCTGAGCCGTGGTGTGTCGACCTCGAGAAAGACGAATCCGTAGGCCTTGTGCGTCACCTGCGCGGCCGAACCTTGGAGGTCGCGCCCCGCCATCGACACTCGTTGCGCGTCGACTTCGGCTTCGCCCGGGAGGCGTACCGAGGTGCGGTCGCCGGCGAACGAGAACGGCGCGCCGGTGCCACGCATGTAGCCGTCGAGCACCACGGGCGGGTTGTTGTCGAGGACCGGACGCAGCGCGTTGTAGGCAACGAAGCCGACGAGCCCGAACAGACCAACGACCACCAGCGTGAAAATGATCTTGAGCGGGCTGCTGGTCGTCGGGATCCCGGTGTCGCGGCCGGCAAAGGTAGCCATGGCTCAGCCCAGCTCGAACGACTTCTCGAATTCCTTCAGCACTGCGGCGCTGCCCTTCTTGGTATGCACGAACAAGCCGTAGATCTTGCCCCGCGCGTAGATGAGGACGAGGTCGGCTTGATCGCCTTTCACAGTGCCGTGCAGCGCGCGCGCTGGTCTTCCGGCGACGGGCGCGTCGCTGGTGCGCTGGATCGAGATACCGGCGACACCGGCGACCGCTTCGATCAGGATTCTCAGCTTCAGACGAACAGATGCCGCGTCTGCGCGCCGCAACACTTCGCCCTCGTACTTGTAGAACCACATCTCGTACGTGTGATGCTCAACGCCGGCGAGCATGGTCGAGACGCCGTTCGCGTTGTCAGGCGTCGTGAGCTTCGGCTGCTCGGGCAATCGCACGGATGCCGTGTCGCCCGGGAACGAGTACGTCGTGCCCTTGCCGTCCATGTAGCCGGCGAGCGCGGCCGGCGTCTTGTTGCCGAAGACGGCCACGGCGGCGACGAGCCCGCCGAACACCAAGACGATGCCGAGGACGACCGACAGCACGATCTTGAGGGCAAGACCCTTGCGCCGCGGTCGGGCGTAGCCCCCGGCGTTCGGGTCCCATCCCTGCGGTATCGGCGGCGCCCACGCGGGGATCTGCGATGCGGGCGGCGCGCCCGGCGGCGGTCCCCACGCCGGCGCCGGAGCGGGTGCCGGCGGCGGCGCCTGTTGCACCGGGGCCCAGGCCGGCGCCGGTTGGGGCGCCTGTTCCGGTGCCCATGCCGGCGCCGAAGGCGGTGGTGCCGGAGCCTCGGGTGCGTAAGCGACGGCCGGTGACGGGGCAGCGGCCTGTCCCGGCTCGCGCACTTCCCACTGCACCTGAGACGGCGCCGGGGCGGCGGCCGGGCTCGACGGCTGGGACACGTTCCACTGCGCCGGCGACGGCTCCGGGGTGCCGGGCTCGCTCGTGGCGCGCTCCACGATCGCAGCGCCGCAGTCATTGCACGAGAACCGCCCCGGCTTGCCCGGGCGGCCACAGATGATGCAGACCCGCTCCCCCACGAGTAGAGATTGTACCTTTTGTGGAGATTCCTGGGAAGGGTCTGTCAGCGGCGCTCGAAGGTCACGCCCGCCGCCTCGCGATCCCAGGTCGCCGGCGTTACGCCCTCATCCCGGAGCTGGTACTTCAGCACCCGCCCGACCGGGTTGCGGGGCAGGTCGTCCCGGAACTCGACGTAGCGCGGGATCGCGAAGAACGGCACCCGCTCGGCCACCCACCGGCAGAGCTCCTCTTCGGTGAGCGGGGCGCCATCCTGCAGGACGACGGTGACCTTGACGTCGTCCTCGCCGAGCGGACTCGGCACCGCGTGGACCGCCGCGTCGCGGACGGCCTCGTGGCCATACAGCACCTTCTCCATCTCGAAGCTGGAGATGTTCTCCCCTCGCCGCCGCAACGCGTCCTTCTTGCGGTCGACGAAGTACAGGTAGCCGTCCTCGTCGAGACGGCCGAGATCGCCGGTGTGGAACCACAGGTTGCGGAGCGCCTCCACGGTCGCGTCCGGACGGTTCCAATAGCCCGCGAACATCAGGTTCGGCCCGGTCGGCCGGCACACGATCTCGCCGGTCTCACCGGTCGGCACGTCGACGTCGTCGTCGTCGACGAGCTTCACCTCGAACTCGTGCCGGTTGGGCTTGCCGGACGCGCCGGGCTTGTTGACCTCGCCGGCGTCGAGCATCGACAGAAGAGATGCTTCGGTGAGTCCGTAGCCGCCGCTGAACGTCTTGCAGCCGAATCGTTCCTGCCACGCGCGGTCGGTGTCGGGCGGCATCGGAGCCGCGGCGCACAGCCGCAGCCGGTGCCCTTGTTGGTCGGGATGGTCGTCCGCGTTCCCGATCAGGATCGCGAGCGAGCCGAGCATGCTCACCATCGTGGCCCCGGTTCGCTTCACCTCCGGCCAGAAGTTGCTCACCGAGAAGCGGCTTTCGATCGCGGCACTTCCCCCCGTGACCAGCGAGCCGACCACGCACACTGAGATCGCGTTGAAGTGGAACAGCGGGAGCGGCGTGAGCATGATGTCGTCAGGTTTGCGGTCCCACGTGCGAGCAATCTGGCCGGCGAGGCTCACGATGTAGTTGTGCGAGAGCATGCAACCCTTTGACGGACCGGTCGTGCCTGCCGTGTAGATGAAGCACGCCAGGTCGCTCGGACGCACGTTCGTGCTGTCGATCGCGTGGTCGGTAACTGTCGCGAGCGCGTCGCCCCACGGGACGGCCGGCACGATGTCGATGACCGCGTCGGGCGGATCCACGACGATGACGTGCGTGAGGTCGGGCGTCGTTGCGCGGCTGACAACTTCGACGGCGCGCGACGCAAAGTCGCCCTGCGCGATGAACACGCGCGCGCCGGCATCGGCAAGTTGATGGCGCAGGAACTCACCTTTGTAGGCGGTATTGATCGGGACCTGTACCCCGCCGAGCTTCAGCACCGCGAAGAAACTCACGACCTGCTCGGCTCGGTTGCCCAGCAGCGTGGCGACCCGGTCGCCGTGCCCGACACCCATCCCCGCAAGAGCGTGCGCGAGTCGCGTCGACTCCTCGTCCATCCGTCGTGCCGTGTACTGCTCGCCTTCGAAGTCCAAGTAGAGCGAGTCGGGTTCGTTCCCGAGCCGCTGCGCGAGCGCCTCGAGCACCGTCATCTGGGGCCGGGTCATATTGGGCCCGCCGTCATCGCCCCGATGACTTCGGCATGCCGCTCGGCGGAGTCGAAGTGCGTATCGAGGACCCATGCCCGCTTCAGGTACAGATGCACGTCGACCTCCCACGTGAACCCCATGCCGCCGAACACTTGCGTTGCGGTCTTCCCGTTCGCGATCGCCGCCTCGCCCGCGATGATCTTCGCCCCGGACACCAACCGGTCGAAGCCGGGACGGTCGGCTCCTTCGTCGAGCTTCGCACCAGCTGCATACACGGCGGCACGTGCAACCTCTGCGCGCGTCAACATGTCGGCGCACATGTGCTTCACCGCTTGGAACGACCCGATCGGCCGGTCGAATTGCACGCGCTCCTTCGCGTACACGACCGCCATCTCCGTCAGGCGGTCGGCGAGCCCGAGCTGGAGCGCGGCCGTGAGCGCCGCGCCGGCGAGGCGCCACTCGCCCAGATCGCGATCGATCCCCGCGAGCGGCGGGAGCACCTCTGCACACGAAACCGGCGTGAGCGGATCGAGCGGCCACGGCGACGGCTCGGCGCGCACTGCCGTGGCATCCGCGATCTTCGGCGGATGATTGTCGACGACGATCACGTCGAGCGCATCGAGGTGCTCGATCCAGATCCGCGGCGGATGATTCGACGCCATGCCGGCGATCCGGCCGTCGCCGAGCAACACCGACGGCACAAGTGGCCCCGGGATGCAGAACCGGCCGAGCTGTTCCATGACCACAACGCAGTCGGCCCACGAGAATCCGTCTTTGCGCAGCGAGAACACGCCGCCTTGGGCGAGCTCGTCGAACATCGCACGGTCGAACCCGGCCCGCACACGTTCCATTGGGACGCGGGCCCCGAGCAGCGACGCGATGCCGTCGCGTAGGGCAACCTGGTCGTCAGAAAGCTCGAGGTCCACGACTACCGGGCGTCTCTCGGTAGGCCCAACGCACGTTCCCCGATGATGTTGCGTTGGATCTGCGACGCGCCGGCCGCGATCGTGAGCGCGAGCACGCGCAGGCGTTCTTCGACGAGCTCGTTGTCGTCGACGTGGAGCGCATCACGCCCGAGGGCGCGGAGGCAGAGCTCGCCGAACCGTTGCCGCGCTTCAGAGTACGCGAGCTTCATCACCATTGCGCCCGGACCCGTCGTGCCCCGTGCCGCCTGTGACACGTTGCGTTTGGTGAGCGACCACAACGCATCGAACTCGGCAACGCACCGCCCGAGTTCCGGCTCGTTGTGGGCACCATGTGTGCGCGCAAGGTCTTCGCACAGCCGCATCGAGTCGACCAGCTCGCTGACGAAGGCGGTACCGCGTTCGTACTTCAGCGTGACGTTCGTGACGCGCCAGCCGTCGTTCTCGGCGCCGACCCGGTTCGCCACGGGGACGCGCACGTCGTTGAGGAACACTTCGGTGAACTCCGAGCTGCCCAGCACCGTCTTGATCGGGCGTACTTCGATTCCCGGCAAATCCATCGGCAGGATCAGCCACGAGATGCCTCGATGCTTCGGCACGTCGGGATCCGTGCGGACGAGGAACTCGCCGACGTCCGCGATGTTCCCGAACGAGCACCAGATCTTCTGGCCGTTCAGCACGTAGTCGTCGCCGTCGCGTACTGCTCGCGTGCGCAGCGATGCGAGGTCGGAGCCCGCATTCGGTTCCGAGAAGCCCTGGCACCACACCTCGTCGCCGCGCAAGATCTTGGGAAGGTGCGCCGTCTTCTGCTCGTCGGTGCCCTCCTCGATGAGTGTGGGCCCCGCGTGCAGCAGCCCGACGAAGTTCGCGCCGACGTACGGTGCCCGAGCGCGTGCCGTCTCTTCGTAGAAGATCAGCTGTTCGGTGGGTGACGCACCGCGCCCGCCGTACTCCTTGGGCCAGTGCAACCCCGCGTAGCCGGCATCGAACAGTCGGCGCTGCCAGTCGGTGTCCCACTTCCGCCGCTCGTCCCACCCGTCGCGCGGAGGTTGGGGCGCGAGCGCCGGCAGCGTCGCATCGAGCCACGCCGCGCAAGCCCGAGCGAAATGCCTCGTCGGTTTCCGAGTAACGCAGCTCCACGAAGCGGGAAGCTTACGGGTGCGGCTGCCTGCCAACCGCTTCGACGATGCTGGCACACGTGTTGGCGTCCCAAAGCCACGACTCGAGGTAGAGGCGCCGGCCCTCGGCATCGCGGAGCTGCAGCATCGGGCCGCAGAAGAACAGCTCGCGCCACCACGCCGAGCCCTCGTGTATGACCTCTGCGGACACGAGGTCAATGACGACCGGCCGCAGACCGACCCGGGAGACGTAGCGGCCGTCGACGACGATGCTCTGTGCGCACTGGAACAGCAGCGCGAAGAACATCCCTGCTGGAAAGAGATACGTACGGTCCGACGTCGCGATCGTGAGCACGACACAGCCGACCGTGGCTGCCGCCGCCCAGTGCGCGGTATCCATACGGGGCCGGTGATGACCGGGTGCGCGTCCGTGCGCCATACCTGTTTCTCGGCTCCCGCTCGACCTGACCTGACCGGTTTGTCGATGCGGTCACGGGGCCGGGCAGCGGGTGCCGTCGGGCGGGAGCTTCGCGGAGAGCAGGTAGTCCTCGACCGCGTCGTCCACGCACGAGCTGCCGCGCGCGTATGCCGTGTGGCCGTCGCTGTCGAAGGTGAGCAGGTGACCGCGGCGCAGCTGGTGGGCGAGCGATTCCGCCCACCCGTACGGCGTCGCGGGATCATGCACGGTGCCGACGACGAGCACGGGCGGCGCGCCGTCAGCGTGCACGGGTGCGGCCTTGTCGCGCGCTCGGACGGGCCAGAACGTGCACGGCAAGCCCAGCCACGTCGTCGACGCACCGAAGTGGGGCGCAACGCGCGCGGCCCGGTTGGCGAGCCGCTGCACCGCCGCGACCGTCGGTGGCGCGGGGCCGTCCAGGCAGCTCGTCGCGTAGAACGCCGCCGTTTGGTTGGAGTACTTCCCGTCGCGTTGCCGCTCGGTGTACTCGTCGGCGAGCACCAGCATCTGATCACCCGAGCCGCGCGCAGTCGCGGCCAGCGCGTCGGCGAGGGTGGGGAAACCCGCGCGGCCGGAATACAAAGCGCTCGCGACGCCGATATCGAATTCGCCGGGCCCGAGCGTGCGCGCTTCGCCGGCCACGGTGCCCGGGGTCGGTTCGGCTGCCACGGCGCGCGCAAGCCGGTCGAAGGCGTCTGCCGGGTTCCCACCCCGCGCGAAGCCGCACCTGGTGTCTTGCCGGCACCAGACGAAGAACGCGTCGAGCACGTCTTCGAAGCCCTTGGCCTGGCCGATCGTCGCGTCCGAGTATGACAACGACGGGTCGATCGCTCCGTCGAGCACCATCGTCCGAACGTGTTGGGGGTATGCGTCCGCGTACCGGGCGCCGAGAAACGTGCCGTACGAGAAGCCGATGTAGCTGATGCGCTCCTCGCCGATTGCCGCCCGGATCGCTTCCATGTCGTGCACGGTCGCCGACGTCGACACGTATCCGAGCTCTCCGCCACTGCGCTGCTTGCACGCGGCGGTGAATTCCCGAGCTACCGCAACGTTCCGTGCCACCGATGCGGCATCCGTGGGCGTGTGGTCGACCGCGTAGAAGTCGTCGAGATTGTCGAGGCAACTGATCGGCGTGCTGGCGCCGACACCACGGGGATCCCAGGACACGATGTCGAACCGCCGCAGGATGTCGGGCCGGAACACGCTGGCTGCGTCCTCGAGGAAGCGGACGCCAGAGGCGCCCGGACCACCTGGATTCGTCAGCAACACGCCGATCCGCTTGCGCGATGCCGGTCGGCGCGCGAGTGCCAGCGCGATGCGTTCTCCTTCGGGATGCGTGCGGTCGAGCGGCACCTCCAACGTCGCACACTGCACCGTGCCGTTGTGGCAGGGCGTCCACGTGATCGCTCCCGTGCGCTCGACACGCAGTGACTTCGTCGAGGTTGCAGCACAGCTCGTGATGAGAACCGCGGCGCAGATCGCCGCTCCCGCGGCCCGGCCCGCCCTGCGCATCGCATCACCCTATTTGCTGTGGGTCGGCTCCACGCTCCGCTCCCCTACGCTCGCTGCGCTGTCGCCTCACTTTCTTGGGTCGGCTCCACGCTCCGCTCCCCTACGCTCGCTGCGCTGTCGCCTCACTTAGGCTGCCCGCGTGTTCCGCCTGAGCGCGCGTGCCGACCCGGCGTTCCTCGCCGAGATGCTGTACGAAGCAGTCAACTGGTTCGACGACGGCGCCGAAGAGCGGCCACCCCTCGATGACGTCGTGGCGCAGCCCGAGAACGCTCGTTACATCACCGGGTGGGGACGGTCCGGTGATGTCGCGTTGTGCGCGCTGGATCGACGAGACGAGCCGGTCGGCGCCGCGTGGTACCGGCGCTTCACCGCTGCGGAGCCGGGCTACGGCTATGTCGCCGACGACGTGCCCGAGCTGTCCATAGCCGTCTATCCCGAGTTCCGCGGCCAGCGGGTCGGCAGCTTGCTCCTCGGCGCGCTGCTGGCGCGGGCACGTCGCGACGGCGAACGGGCGATCAGCCTGAGCGTCAACACGCAGAACCGGGCCAAGCGGCTGTACGCCCGTTATGGCTTCGAGGTCGTGACCAAGCAGGCCGACACGCTGACGATGGTTCTCGGCCTGGCGTGATGACAGACGTCGACCCGCCGATTGCCCCTGTCGAGGAAGCGCGGGCACGCCCACCGTGGGAGTTCATCCTGCTGCTGTCGTTCGTGGGGTTGCTCGCGGTCGGCATCATCCTGGCGTGGACGCTCGTCGGTTCGCACTCGCCGGAACGGCTCGACGTCGCGGCCGCATCGCAGCTGGCCGCTGCGTGTAACGATGCGCAGGCGAAGCTCAAGGCACTCCCGAACGACTTCCCGCGTCGCGGGGCCGAACGCGTCGCACGCATTCATTCCGAGAATGACGTGCTCCGCACGATGGTTCGACAGTTCGACGACGTGCATCCCCGCGCCAAGACCCCCGCCGCCGCCGTGCGGGGGTGGACCGACGACTGGTCGCACGTCATCGACGCGCGCGAGCGATACGCCAACGACCTAGAGACGAAGAAGACCGCGCAATTCGTGCTGCCGGCGGCGCGGGGTCTCAAACCGGTTACCAAGGACATGGACGACTTCGTTCGTGAGAATCACCCCAACCTGGATGCGTGCTTCATCGAAGCGCTCGCGCTCGAAACCGTCGAGGGACAACGGGTGTACAAACAGGTGACGCAATGACCGACCGGCTCGTTGGAAAGGTTGCGCTCATCACGGGCGCCGGCAGCGGTATGGGGCGGGCCGCGGCCGCGCTGTTCGCGGGCGAAGGCGCGCGGGTCGTTGTCAGCGACCTCGTGGACGATGCGGGTGCCGCGACCGTCGACGCGGTGCGCGCCGCCGGCGGCGAGGCGACATTCGTCCGGGCCGACGTCTCGCAGTGGGACGACTGCGTCGCCATGGTTCGCGGCGCGACCGATGCCTACGGCGGGCTGCACGTGCTCTACAACAACGCGGGGATCTTCCCGGCCGACGACGGCGGCGTGCTCGACACTCCCGAGTCGACCTGGGAACGCGTGATCGACGTGAACCTCAAGGGCGTGTGGCTCGGCTGCAAGGCCGCAATCCCGGCAATGCGCGAAGCCGGCGGCGGGTCGATCGTGAACGTGGCGTCGTTCGTCGCGCTGATGGGCGCCGCGACCGCGCAGATCGCATATACCGCGAGTAAGGGCGGGGTGCTGTCGATGACTCGCGAGCTTGCCGTCGAGTACGCCCGGCAGGGCATCCGCGCCAACGCGTTGTGTCCCGGTCCAATCGAGACCCCGCTGTTGCAAGAGCTGCTGTCCGACCCCCAACGGCGCGCGCGGCGAATGGTGCACATCCCGATGGGCCGGCTCGGCCGGGCCGAGGAACTGGCCAAGGCAGCCTTGTTCCTCGCGTCGGACGACTCGTCGTTCATGACCGGTGCCGCGCTCGTCGTCGACGGCGGCATCACCGCCGCGTACGTCACGCCGGAGTAGCCGGCTCGCCGACGCGCGCGATCGAGGCCACGTTCCACCCGCGGTGCGCGAAGTCCCAGCCGCCTTGTTGCTCCTGCAGCAACGCGTGCGCATGGTCCTCGCCGCTCTCGTCGACGGTCATGTCGCGCACGAACGTCCAGTCTTCGTCCCAGTTGTGGTACTCGTCGTCACCGGAAACGATGTTGAACGCGTCGTCGACGTAGTGCTCTTTGCCGACGAGGTGCACGCGCACCTGGAGCGAGATCTTGCGATCCTGCACGGTCGCGGCGGTGATGATCGCGCTGCTGATCTCGATGCCGGGAAGCAGGTGACGGCGCTGCGCCGCCGCGTCGGCCGCGACCATTGCCTGCAGCTCCGCCATGACCTCCGGCGTGCACAGCCCGGCGGCGTTCGACGCCGTGCGCTGTTCCCACGCCTCGCGCATCTGGAAATAGCTCTCCCGGGCAATGGCCAGGAACGCCTGGCCGTCGAACGCCGGGTCGGCGGCCGTCACCGGCGCCAGGTCGACGTCGGCCGCGCTCGCGGGCGGCCGCTGGGCAAGCATCTCGCCCCACGCGTCGTCGAGCCGGTCCTCGACCCGGTCGAGCTCCGCGAACTTCGCCGCGATGCGCTCGGCGCGTCGCTTTCCGTAACCGAACACTGGTGCCCCCTCTGACGCCGGCCCGTCGGCCGCAAAGACGCTCAAGTCTAGGCGATTACCCCGAAAATGGACAATAGCGTCGATACCCGAGCGGGACGGGCGGCTTAGGCTCTCGCCATGGCCCGCGGGATGCTCCACGCTTCGAAGCTCGAAGAGGCGATCGGCGAGGGCGAGATTGACACCGTGCTGGTCGCGTTCCCCGATCTCCAGGGCCGGCTGGTCGGCAAGCGCGTCACCGGCTCGTACTGGGTCGACCACATGCAGGGCGGAGCCGAGCCGTTGCACGCGTGCAACTACCTGCTCGCCGTCGACAGTGAGATGAACGTCCTCCCGGGCTACGCGTTCGCGAACTGGGAGCAGGGCTACGGCGATATGGCCCTGCAGCCGGACCTCGCGACGATCCGCCGGATCCCGTGGCTCGAGCAGACCGCGCTCGTGCTCTGCGACCTGGTCGACGAGGAGCGCAGCGAGCCCGTCGAGGTGTCGCCCCGGCGCATCCTGCAACGTCAGGTCGAACGCGCCAACGCGGCCGGTTATTCGCTGATGTTCGCCAGCGAGCTCGAGTTCTTCTTGTTCCGCGAGTCACTCGATGAAGCGGCGGCCAAGGACTACACGAACCTGACACCCCACTCGCTTGTCGTCGAGGACTATCACATCCTTCAGACGACGCGAGACGAGTACCTCATCCGCGCCATCCGCAACGGGATCGACGGCGCGGGCGTGCCGGTCGAGTTCTCGAAGGGTGAAGCGGGTCGCGGGCAGCACGAGATCAACCTCGTGTTCACGTCGCCGGTCGAGATGGCCGACCGGCACGTCATCTACAAGAACGGCGCCAAGGAGATCGCGTCACAACACGAGCGCGCACTCACGTTCATGGCGAAGTACTCGGCCGACGAGGTCGGCTCTTCGTGTCACGTCCATTCCAGCGTGTGGTCGGCCGATGGCGAACAGTCGTTGATGTGGGATGACGGCGCGCCCGACCATCTCTCATCGACCTTCCGCGGTTGGCTCGGAGGACAGCTCGCGTGCGGGCGGGAGCTGGCGTGGATGTATGCGCCCACGGTGAACTCGTACAAGCGATACCAACCCGAATCCTGGGCGCCGACCGCGCTCGCGTGGAGCATCGACAACCGCACGTGTGGTTTTCGCATCGTCGGGCACGGCTCGTCGTTCCGCTTGGAGTCGCGGATACCGGGCGCGGACGTGAATCCCTATCTCGCGTACGCCGCGACGATCGCGGCCGGCCTGCACGGCATCGAACAGGGCCTCGACCCGGGCACGCGCTTCGAAGGCAATGCGTACGCGGCGCCGGAGCTGACGCGGGTGCCGTCGAGTCTTGCGGAGTCCGTGGACGCGTTCGCCACGTCGAAGGTGGCAGCCGACGCATTCGGGACCGACGTGCACGACCACCTGCTGAACACCGCCCGTCAGGAGCTCGCGCATTTCAACCGCGCGGTCACCGACTGGGAACGTCGCCGCAACTTCGACCAGTGGTAGTCGCGTTGTGGTGATCGTTGCCCTCACCGGGCGCCGGCTCGGTCGCACCGAACGCTGGCCGTACTCGGGCGCGGCAGCCTTACCCCGTGCATACTTCGACGCGGTCGAGCGCGCCGGCGGACAACCCGTACTCGTCGACGACGCGCGCGACCCCAAAGAATTGCTCGCACGTGTGGACGCGCTCGTGCTCACCGGTGGCCCCGACGTCGATCCTGCGCTGTTCGGCGAAGCGCCACACGCGGCCGTGTACGGCGTCGACCGCCGGGCCGACGATTTCGAGTCCGCCCTCGCGGACGTCGCGGTCGCGCGCGGCGTTCCCGTGCTGGCGATCTGCCGGGGTTTCCAGGTACTGAACGTCGCGCGTGGGCGGCTCGCTGCACCAGCACCTCACCGAAGATCCCGGTGTCCCGCCCCATGGCCGTCCGGGCGAAGCGGGCGGTGCCCGTTTGCACGACGTGCAGCTCGACGCGGACTCACTGCTCGCCGACGTCATGGACGCGACGCATGTCACGGTCTCCTGTCACCACCATCAAGCAATCGAGCGCTTGGGCGACGGCTTGCGCGTCGTCGGTCGCGCCGCGGACGGCATCGTCGAGGCCATGGAACTCGACGGGGCGTTCGTGTTGGCCGTGCAATGGCATCCCGAGGACACCGCCGGGGACGATCCTTCGCAACAGCGACTTTTCGACGCGCTGATCCGTCGCGCCGGTTGACACGCCGTCAGCGGCCGATCCCGGCGACCCCGAACCTCAGGGCAAGGGCGCGAATGCTAGAAAGCCCGCTCATGCGCGCTTCTCGCCGCCGCTCGATCGCCGCCGTGCTCGCCGCAGGCGTGGTGCTGTTACTGGCCGCGTGCGGAAGCGACAAGTCGGCCAGCCCGACGACGAGCACCTCGAGCACACCCGGCTCGTCGAGCAACACGAGCTCGTCGGTGCCCGCGACGTTTCCACGGGTCAAGCTGGGCGAGGGCGCCGACGACCAGGGCCGCATCGCCGTCGGCCCACTCGCGGGCCGCTTCATCGCCCAGACCGTCAGGGATCGCGGCAACCAGATGCGCAACATCGCGCAACTGGCCGGGCGCTTGCGCGTCCAGTACCCGGAGGTCGAGCTCGTGGGCGCCGACGTCACCGCGACACCCACCAAGATCTCGGCGCTGTCGTCGACCCTGGACGCGAAACAGGAGCCCGGAGCGAAGAACCCCTACACGGTGGCCTTCGCAGTCATGGACACGGCCGGGAAATGCGTTGCCGGCGTGTCGTACGGCTTCCCCGTCGTCGGCGCCAAGCTCGTCTCGTACATCGACGCCGAAATGGGCGCGTGCAACGCTCAGAACGCCCTCGAGTACGGGACGAGCCTCATCCCCCACTGATTCGGGCGCGGAGTTGGTGCTTGGGAACTTTGCCGCTCGGGTTGCGCGGCATCGCGTCGATGACCTCGATCCGCTCCGGGATCTTCTGCATCATCAGGCCGGCCGACTTGCAGTGCTCGCGGACGTCGAGCATCGCCGGCGGGTCGGTCGGATCCTTCGGCACGACGAACGCGACGACCATCTCGCCGCGATCTTGATCGGGGATGCCGAGCACCGCGACGTCGGCGACCTTCGGATGCGTGTACAACACGTCCTCGACCTCCTTGGCCGAGACGTTCTCACCTTTGCGGATGATGATGTCCTTGATCCGGCCGGTGATCTCGACCGCACCGTGCTCGTCGAAACGAGCCATGTCGCCGGTGCGCAGCCAGCCGTCGTCGGTGAACGCGTCCTTGTCGAGTGAGCGGTCGACGTAACCGCGCATCACCTGCGGCCCCTTGACCGCGAGCTCGCCGTTGTCGAGCACCTTCATCGTCACGCCGCGCGTCGGTGTGCCTTCACCGGTGCGCTTCGACGAGTCGGGCGCGTCGATATCGGTCTGGCTCACGATCGGCGCCTCGGTCATGCCGTAGCCCGACGTGATCCCGACACACCCCGGCACCGCCTCCATCAGCTCGTCGTGCAGCTGCGGCGGCTTCGTCGAGCCGCCGGACGGGAATGCACGGATCGTCTTGTACGCGTCGGGGTTCGCACGCGCTTCGGCGAGCAGCGCGGCGTGGATCGCGGGCGCGCCGTTGCCGAGCGTGATGCCGTGCTTGCGGATGAGTTCGGTCGACGCCGGGGCTGTCCACGCCTCCATCAACACCGCGGCCGATCCGGTGAGCAGCGGCGTGAAGACACCGATGATGATGCCGCCGATGTGGGTGAACGGGAACGCAACCAGCGCGATGTCATCGGCAGCGACGTGCGTCTTTTCGGCGTAGCCGATCGCGCCCGCGAGCGCCGAGCGGTCGGTGTGTTGCGCGCCCTTCGGATCAGCGGTCGTGCCCGACGTATAGAAGATCCACCGCACCGGATCGCCGGCATCCGCGGGCGGAGGAAGGTTTGCGGGATCGCCGTCGGGGTTCCAGTGATCCGCGATCAGCGTGTGCATGTTGTCGTTCTCGCCCGCAACCTCTTCGGCGAGCGCTGCGTAGTCGAACTTGTTCCACGTCGACGGAGTGATCAGTAACTTGCAGCCGGTCTGCTTCGCGATGAACGACACCTCGCGATGCCGGTAGATCGGCAGCATCGGATTCTGGATCGCGCCGAGGCGGCACAGCGCACCGACGAGCGCGGCAGACTCCGTCCACGTCGGCAGCTGCCAGGACACGTGATCGTCGGCGCCGATGCCCAGCGCGTGCAAACCCGCGGCCGCGCGTTCGACGAGCGCCTTGTACTGCGCGAACGTCGTGGTGCGGTCGCCGTCGTGGAGCATGACGCGATCGGGTGTCGCCGCGACGCGTTGTTCGATGAGGTCCCAGACGCTCCGGGCGTCGTCGATCATGGGCGTGCGACTCGTCGGGCTCATACCGTGAGGCCGCCGTCGACCGACACGATCGAGCCCGTCATGTACCGGCAGTCGTCGGACGCGATGAAGGCGACGACCTTGGCGATCTCTTCGGGCGTGGAGTTTCCGAGCGGCGTCATGACCTTCCGGAAGTCCTTCCAGTTCACGCCCTCGGGCATCTCCATGAACGCCTCTTGCAGCGGCGTTTCCATCCCGCCCGGCGCGACGCAGTTCACGCGCACGCCCCGCTTGAGGTACTCGTCGGCCAGGCATCGGGTGAGGTGCACGACGCCGGCCTTCGACGCGCAGTACGCGGCGGAGTACGGCTGCGCCTTGATGCCGGCGTTCGAGGCGATGTTGACGATCACGCCGCCGCCGTCGAGCAGGTGGGGCAACGCGGCCTGGGACACCAGGAACGTGCCGGTGAGGTTGACGCCGATGATCCGCTGCCAGTCATCGAACGGGAGCTCGTGTGTGTGGGCGAAGCGGCCGATGCCCGCGCAGTTGACGACGATGCGCGGGTGGCCGAGATCACGCCACGCGCTGTTGACCGCATCGTGCACCGAGGCTGGATCGGAGACGTCGACCCGGTACGCCCGGCCGACCCCGCCGTGCTCGGTGATCTCGCCCGCTGTCTTCTCGGCCGCGTCGGCTGCGATGTCGAAGCACGCCACCGGGGAGCCCTCTTCGGCGAGCAGTTTCGCGGTCGCCCGGCCCAGCCCCGACCCCGCGCCCGTCACCAATGCAACCCGACCTTCGAAGCGTCTCATGCCGTCGGAAACTAACGCGTCGGCAAGAAAAACGGCCCGCCGGGCAATGACACCGGCGGGCCGTCGTTACGCTTGCCGTGCCCCTGGGGGGAGGGGGCTGGAAGCGGTTCCCGCGTTGTCATCGGCCGGTCTCGGGCGCGGTAAAGGAAATCGGGACGATTAGGCCATCACGGTGAACGCGACCCGGTCGACGAGCTCGGCATCGATGGCCACCTGCCACTCGTAGCGGCCGGCGGGCAAGGGCAGCCCGGAGATGTTGACCGCGAACGGCGCGTCGAGCTCGCTGCCCGGCGCCAGGCCGGCCGGTCGGCCCGCTTCGAACCGGCCCTGGAACTCGATCGGGGTCGCGACCGCCTCGCCGTCGGGCGTCGCGAGCACCGGGTCGCCGCCGTCCTCGGTGAGGAGCCGGGCCGAGAACTCGTGGGGCACATTGGCCGCGTCCCAGGGCACGGCAATCTTCACCGCCAGCGCCATCGTCACCGGCGAGCCGCGGTAGATGCTCCACCCGCCGCCGAGCACATACAGCTTGCCGGCCACTTCTTGCGCGTGGTCGCACAACAGCATCGTCGTCTTCAAGTTAGAGCTCCTCGGTATAGGCGTCGGTGCCCGGAATCGTCGCGAGGAACGGGCTCGCGAAGCCGACGGCGGGCGGCAGTGTCAGCTGGCGGAATGCTCGCGCACGGATCGCCGGTGCAGCCCGCGAGCACGAGGTGATGCGGGGGTGGATCGGCCGACGAGATGATCGTGCGCTCGACCTCGAGCGCGGTTGACGATGGCATTGCGGGCGGGGCGCCCTCGGTCGCGATCGCGATCACCCCGGCGTACCGATCGTCGAACACGTCGCCGTCGGTTCCCAGGCATCGATAGACGGCCGTGTGCACATGCTCGCGGTGCGGGAACAGCCGGCCCTCGGCGGTGATCTTGTCCATCTCACGCACGACCCACGCGTCCCACTCGGCTTGCATGCCGGGCGCGATCAACGCGATACCGAGGTAGGAGCCGCGCGCGGGATCGCCGAACAACTTGCCGTCGGGGGGACGCAACGCCTTGCAGGCGCGCGTCGCGACGAATCGTGCGCCGCCAAGCACACCGGGCCCGGCGAGCACGGCCGACGGGAAGTGGTCATCCTCGTACCAGCGGTTGAACTCACGCGCGTAGCCGGGCGACGGCTCGATGTACGACACGATCGCGGTACCGATCTCGTTCATGCGTGTCCGCTCTCGGCGCTGCGCGCCGGCCCGCTCGGGCCCCGCTCCCTGCTCGGCGGGATACCCGCCTCCCGACGCTCGCTCACGCGTGTTCCAGCGCACGCCAGAGCGCGCGTTTCGTCGCCGCGAGCTGATCGGGATCGTGGCGTGCGATCAACTCCGCGAGCTCCTGCGCCTCCGCTCGCAAGCGTTCGGGAGGATCGACCACCTGTGAACAGATGCCGAGTTGGTACGCGCGCGCGGCCGGCATCCGTTCGTGACGACCGACGAGGGCGAGCCGCAGCACGGATTCCATCGGTGACTTCTTCGCGAGCGCGATCGTCTCGTACACGCTCGCCTGCCCGAGCGAGACGTGCGGGTCGACGAACGTCGCGTTCGACGACGCGATCACGACGTCGGCATCGGCAACGAAGTGCAGCCCGCCTCCTGCACACGTCCCGTTCACCGCCGCGATCACGGGCTTCCACACGTCGTTGTGCCAGGACGTGAACCGGAGCTCGAACCGTTTCGTTCGGCGCGACTGTTCGCGGAGCGCCTCCGGATCTCGTGCCAGTTGTGCCACATCGAGGCCAGTCTGGAACGTATCTCCCTCACCGGTGTTCACGATCACGCGCACGTCGGGCTCGGCGTCGAGCTCGCGCCACGCCGCTTCGAGCTCATGCATCATGGTGGCGTCCATCGCGTTTCCCACAGCCGGCCGGTTGAACACGAGCCAGCCGGCGGGCCCGATGCGGTCGACGCGCAACGTCTCGTATGCCTTCATGCGCGTCTCGCCTCGGACGTGGCAAGGTTGCGGAACCTATGAGCGCCGAGCATCTTCCCGAGACCATACCGGGCCTCGTCAGCCGCGCTGCCGAGCGGTTCGGAGCAATGGAAGCGCTGGTCGACGAGGACGCGCGCCTGACGTTCGCAGAGTTGGCGGCGCAGGCCGAGCGCGCCGGCCGCGCCCTCGCCGCGAGCGGGATCACCAAGGGCGATCGCGTCGCGATCTGGGCCCCGAACTGCCGGGAGTGGGTGATCGCCGCGCTCGGCATCTTCAAGGCGGGCGGCGTGCTCGTGCCGATCAACACCCGGTTCAAGGGCGCGGAAGCGCGCTACGTCCTCGACCGCGCCGACGCGCAGCTGTTGTTCACGGTGACCGACTTCCTCGACACGGACTACGCCGCATTGCTGCGCGCCGAACCCGACGTGGCGTCATTGCGCGAGGTCATCGATCTCCGGAGCGCCGCATTCACGGAGTTCCTGCAGCGTGGTGACGCAGCGGACGGTGCGTTGCCGGTGGTCGCCGGCGATGACCTGTGCAGCATCCTGTTCACCTCCGGTACGACCGGACACCCCAAGGGCGCGATGCTGACGCACGGTGCAACCGTGCGTGCGTACGACGCGTGGTCCACGGTGGTCGGTCTGCGGGAGGGCGACCGTTATCTCGTCATCAACCCGTTCTTCCACTCGTTCGGGATCAACGCCGGGATCATCGCGTCGCTCATCAAGGGCGCGACGATCATTCCGCATCCGGTGTTCGACGTGGAAGCGGTGATGACGCGCGCGGCCGAGGAGCAGGTGTCGATGTTGCCCGGCCCGCCGACCGTGTACCAGTCGATTCTCGACCATCCCCGGCTGGCCGAGTTCGACATGTCGTCGCTCCGTCTGGCGGTGACGGGCGCGGCGCCGGTTCCAGTCGAGCTGGTCCGCCGCATGCGCGCCGAACTCGGCTTCGAGACGATCGTGACCGGCTACGGGCTCACAGAAGCGACCGGCATCGCGACGATGTGCCGGCACGACGACGACCCGGAGACGATCTCGACGACGTCGGGACGCGCGATCCCGGACGTCGAGGTGCAGATCGTCGACGAGAAGGGCGTCGAGGTGCCGCGCGGCGAGCCCGGTGAGATCGTGATTCGCGGCTACAACATCATGCGGGGATACATCCACGATCCAGAGGCGACGGCGGAGGCGATCGACGCCGATGGCTGGCTGCACACGGGCGACGTGGGCGTGATGAACGAGCGCGGCTACGTGCGGATCACCGACCGGACCAAGGACATGTTCATCGTCGGCGGCTTCAACGCGTATCCGGCCGAGATCGAGAACATGATCAACGATCACCCGGCCGTCGGACAGGTCGCGATCGTCGGCGTCCCCGACGCGCGAATGGGCGAGGTCGGGTACGCGTACGTCGATCCCCCGCCTCAACGCGACGATCACGCCCGACGAGCTGATCGCGTGGTGTCGCGACAAGATGGCGAACTACAAGGTGCCCCGCTACGTCGAGATCGTCGACGCCGTGCCGCTGAACGCGAGCGGCAAAGTCCTCAAGTACGAGCTCCGCCAGCGCGCCCAATCCGAACTTGCGTGAGCGACTCGGCCGACGGCCGAGTTCGCCACGCATGTTCGATCTAGATGTCGTCGAGCGGGCGGCGGTCTTCGACTTGAGGTTGCCGTCCGGTCCGCATGGGACTGAGGGGCGCGTCGACCATCAGCGTGCGGCGGACGTCGGCGCCGATCGCGGTGAGGCGGGCGCGCCACGGCGAGAGGCCCGCGCCGTCCCAGGCCTGCTCGAAATGCGCCCACGCGTCCCACGACGGCAGCGCCCAGATCACGATCGCCTCGGAGTCGTTGGTCATCGCGACGCGGAACGCACCGACGCAGCGCGCGCCCAACGGTTCCATCGCGGGAACACCCGCGTCGGCGAGCGCGTCGAGAAACGTGCGCACGGTGCCGACAGGAACGGTGACGACTTCGTGCGCGTAGACCTCCCCCTTCACGCCTGCGGCCGTGAGCTCCTCGATCGTCGGGCTCCACGGCTCGGGCACGACGATGCGGTCGAAACCGCCGCGCCGCAGCTCTGCCGCAGCGCCCCCACCACTCGGCGAGCGCGGGATCCTGCAACGACGGTGACGACAGCTCGTGCGAGAAGTTCGCGACCAGGCCGTCCCAACCGTCGAGCTCCCACAGGTTGACGACTTCGGGCCATCGACCCGTCGAGCCGACGGTGCCCCACACGCCGAAGCACAGCATGTTGCGTTCTTCGCGCGGTCGGGCACCAGTTCGCCGTCATGTGGTGCATGTAGCGAGCGCGGTTGTGGCCGATGATGTCGATGAACTCATGGATGTAGATCTTCGTGTTCATGCGCGCATGCCAGCGGGTCAGAGAGGTTGCCAGCTGCGCGTCGCGCTTCTCGGCGAAGGCGCGCGGACCCTCTTCCTGATCGGGGTGTCCCCACATCGAAACGAGGTCCTGACCGCCGGCCTTGCACGCGTCGGTGAGGCCGAGCTCGAGCGCGCGCCACAGCGCGCGCTTCGTCGCGGCCATCGCGGCCGGCGAATTCCGCGCGATCTTCTCGGCGAGCTCCTGGGCCGCGTCGCGCAACCGCTCCGGAGGATCGACCACCTCGCTCACCATGCCGAGCTCGTAGGCCCGCGCCGCCGGCATGCGCTCGTACCGGCCGACCAATGCCATGCGCATCACGGCTTCGACCGGCATCTTCTTCATCAGTCCAATGGCTTCGATCGAGACGACCTGCCCGATCGAGACGTGCGGATCGAAGAACTGCGCATCAGAGGCAGCGATCACGATGTCGGCGTCGGCGATCCAATGGAAGCCGCCGCCCGCGCAGATGCCGTTCACCGCGGTGATTACCGGTTTCCACACGTCGTTGTGCCAGGACGTGAAATGAAAATCGAAGTTCTCGACCGACTCGCGGTACCGCTGCATGCCGATACCGTCGCTCGCGATCTCGCTCACGTCGACACCGGTCTGGAACGCGCGGCCCTCCCCCGTGTGCACGATCACGCGCACCTCCGGATCGTCCGCCAGTGTCCGCCATGCGACCTCGAACTCGTCGCGCATCGCGGCGGTCATCGCATTCAGCTGGTCCGGCCGGTTGTTGATCAGCCAGCCGACCGCGCCGCGGCGTTCCAGGATCAATGTGTCGAGCTGCGGATAGTCCAAGGGTTAGCTCCGGGGGATCTCGCGCCAGGGCGCACCCTGCCACGGATCGGGCTCGCGCGGCAGACCGAGCACCCGCTCGCCGACGATGTTCTTGTTGACCTCGGTCGTTCCGCCTTCGATCGTGTTGGCGCGGCTCCGGAGCATCCCTCGCACTTCGACCGGCATGTCGCCTTCCCACGCGACCGCACGCGCGCCGAGCAACGCGGTGGCGCACAGCTGAATCCGCTGGTTCAGATCGGCCTGGTGCACTTTGCCGACCGAGCTCTCCGGCCCCGGCGCGCGCCCCGCCTTCACTTGAGCCCGCACGCGCTGATTCGTCCAGTCGCGGATGCGCTCCTCGCTGTATACGCGCATCAACGCTTGGCGGACGACCTCGTCGCGCGCCGCACCGCTCGCCACGCGAGCGTGAGCACGTGCTCGACATCACGGCCGCCGATGCGATCGACACCACCCGAACCGGCACCGGACACCATCTGGCGCTCGCCGGACAACGTGGCCCCCGCGACCTTCCACCCGTCGCCGACTTCCCCCACGCGCATCGCGTCCGGCACGAGCGCACCATCGAGAAAGACCTCGTTGAAATCGACCTCGCCGCCGATGTGCCGCAAGGGCCGCACGTCGACGCCGGGCTGGTGCAGGTCGACGAGGAAGTAGGTGATGCCCTGCCGCTTGGGGACGTCCGGGTCGGTCGCGCGAGCAACACCGCGAAATCCGAGAAGTGTGCCCAGGTCGTCCACACCTTCTGGCCGGAGACGACCCACGTGTCGCCGTCGCGCTGCGCCCGGCACGCCAACGACGCAAGATCGGATCCCGCGCCCGGCTCGCTGAACAACTGGCACCACTTCTCCTCGTTGCGGACCATCGGCGGCAAGAACCGCAGCCGCTGTTCTTCCGTGCCGTACGCGAACAGCGCGGGCGCGGTGTTGTTGAGGCCCAACGGGTTCAAGCGTCCGAGGTTGTAGGGCCGGAGCTCGGCGTCGATCGCACGCGCGACGGTCGCGCTCAGGTCGAGGCCGCCGTACGCGACCGGCCACGTGGGCACGACGAGACCGGACGCCGCGAACACCGGATACCAATCCTCGTACTCGGCGCGCGTGCGTACTTGGCGCACCGCCGCCGCGCCCCCACGGCGTCCCGCGTCGATCCACGGCCGCGGCACGTGCATCTCGACCCACGCTTGCACTTCGCCAACCGCCGCGTCGACCGGCGTCTCCCTGTTGACCGTGAGGTTCATCGACCTTCGAAGCGGGGCGTGCGCTTCTCGCGGAACGCGGTGAGCCCCTCGCGGAAGTCCTCTGTGCGCGACGACAACTCCATCGCGAACGCCTCGTTTGCCAGATGCTGCTCGAGCGAGATACCTGCGCCTTGATGGAGCAGCCACTTCGTGAGCCCGAGCGCGACAGTCGGACCACTCGCGAGACGCGTCACGACCTCGTCGACCGCGTCGTCGAGGTCGTTGGTCGCGACGGCACGATGAATCACACCCCACGCTTCGGCTTCTTCGCCCGTGAGCGCGCGCCCCAGGAGGAGCAGCTCGCGTGCCCGCACGTCGCCGACCCGACGGGGCAGCAGCCATGTCGCGCCGCTGTCCGGCGTGAAGCCGCGCTCGGCGAACGGCTGCCAGAAACGCGCGTCGGCGGCCGCGATCGCGAAATCGGCGGCGAGCGCGAGCTGGAAGCCGATGCCGGCCGCCCAGCCCCGCACCTTCGCAACCACCGGCACCTGGATCGCGCAGACCTGCGGGATCAAGCGATGGGCCTGCGTGGGAAGTCGCCGCTGAATGCTCCCCACGCGCGGCCGGGCGCCGTCGCTACCGGTGTTCCGCGCCACGATGTCGGCACCGCCGCAGAAATGCTCACCCGCGCCTTCGAGCACGATCACGCGCACGCCGTCGTCGGTCGCCGCGGTGTCGAATGCCGCGATGAGCCCGAGCATCGTCTCGTCGTCGATCGCGTTGCGCTTCTCAGGGCGGTTCAGGCGCAGCGTCAGCACGCCGCGCTCATCGCGCGTCACATCGAGAGTCATCGGCGCGAGAACTCCTCGGAGATCGCGTGCAGCGCCTCTTGCAGATTCCCCGTCGCGCTCGGCGGATCAGGCAACCGCACCGGTCCATGCTCCCGGCTCGGCAGCAGGATCGTCGCTCCGCCCGGTGTCGTGAGCTCCCCGCGTTGGTTGATCGCCGCGAGCTCGACGTCGACGGCGGGACGGTCACCGGCCGCGAGGTACTTGCGGGTCACGCGCCCGCGTAGCCATTGCGTATCACCGACGTAGTTGAAGCGACGGAACTCGCAGTCGAGCTTCCACAACCACGCGTCGTCGCCCATCCAATCGGTGCACAGGTGGATGAGCCACGTCTCGCGCATGCGGCCGTAGTCGAAGGTCGTGGGATTTCCCGAGCGCCGGGCGAACCCCGTGTCCCAGTGCACACGCTGCATCACATCCGGCACGTTGAGCTCGTCCCGATGGAAGAAGCGCGGAATACGGCGCCGGTTCTTGTACGCGAGCCGCAGCGGCTTCACGCCGTACAGACCCATTCCCATCCCCGCGTGCCAGCAGACCATGTCGGTGATCGTCAGCGGTCCCTTCACCATCGGCCCGACTTCGTCGCCCTCCTGCACGTCCTCCCACCACCGGGGCTCGGCGCCGCGCACCTGCTCGCGCTCGTACTGGGCTTCGATCTCGTCGATCTGGTCGTCGGTGTACGGCTCGACCGTGACCGAGTCGTACTTCTTCTTCTCCTGCGCCTTCTCGCGTTCGGTGCGCACCATCAATCGGTACTGGCCCGAAAGCAGCGTCCCGGTGTCGTCCCGGAATACCTGGGCGGTCCATTCGTGAATGGCCCGACCGGCGAACTCGCTCGGCTTGTCGAGTGCCGCGACGAGCGCGTTGCGGCGGAAGACGCGCCGCATTGGCAGCAAGGGTGCCCACCACTCGCGTGCGCTCGCCGCGTAGAACACGTGCACACCGCGCAGCGGATCGCCCTTCATCATCTCGGCATGCTCGGGCGCGACGGCGGTCACCTCGTCCTCGCCGATCAGCGTGTCGCCACCGACGAGCACCGGCGATGCGATCGGGTGCTCCCATCGAGTCTTCGGGCCGTACTCCGGATCGCACCACAACGGGTTGTCGTCGCCGTATGCGATCGCGACATTGCGGAACGTGTCCACCGTCGGAAACGTGTAGTGCGGGGGCATGGGGTGCGGCTCCGGGATGCCAATGCGCGCCCGGAGGCGTGCGACACCTTCGTCGGTGATACGGCCCGTCGGACCCATGAATCCGGACGTTAGTCGGGGCCGCATAGCATCGACGCCGTGGGCCGGGTTCTCGAGGAGCAGCGGCGTGACGCGCGCCTGCAGCCGAGTGAGTCGCGACCTGCCACCGCGTGGCTCGCGACGAGCGTCGTCGTACTGATTGGCGCGGGCATCGCGTGTGCGTTCTGGATGTATCACCCATCGCCGCCGTTCCTGCGGCGATGGGATCTCGCAGATCTTGCGGTCTACCGCGCGGCCGGCCGGGCGATCACGCACGGCCACTCGGTGTACGGCTCGTATGTGGGTGATCAGCTGCGCGTGCCGCTGCCGTTCATCTACCCGCCGGTCGCCGCGCTGCTCGCGGCGCCGTTCACATTCCTGCCCGAAAAGCAGGCCAACTTGTTGTGGACGGCCGCCACAGTTGTCTGGCTCGTCATCGTCGTACGTTTGTGCTTCGCGCCGTTACTCGACCGCTTCGGCCGCCGCGCGCCGATCGCGCTCGTCCTGGCGTTTGGCGCGATGGCGGCGCTCACGCCGGTCGAGGAGCACCTTCGTTTCGGCCAGGTAGGGATCCCGCTGATGGCCTGCTGCCTGCTCGACTGCATGCTCCCGCGAACACGTTGGCCGCGCGGTCTGCTCATTGGTGTGGCCGCTGCGTTCAAGCTCGTGCCGGCCATCTTCATCCCGTACCTCGCGCTCACACGCCGGTGGCGCGCCGCCGGCGTCGCAGCCGGCACGTTCGCCGCACTGTCGTTGCTCGGTGTCGTGATCGCGCCCTCGGACTCTTGGAACTTCTTCACCGACAAGATGTTCGAGCCGACGAGTCCGACGTTCTTCACGAACCAGTCGCTCGGCGGCATCTTCGAGCGCCAGCTCGGAAGTCAATGGCGGTTGTTCTGGCTCGCGTCGGTCACGATCATCATCGCCTTCGGATTGTGGCGCGCGGTGGTCGCGAGCCTCGCCGGTGACGAGCTGCGCGGTGTCGCGATCACCGGCATGGTCGGTGTGCTCGTCTCACCGATCTCATGGATCCACCATCTCGTGTGGATCATCCCGGCACTGGCCGTCATCGTCGGGCGTGGCAACGACAAGCGCCGGGTCGCGTTCGCGTTCGTGGTCGCGGCGTTGTTCGTCGTCCGGTTGCCGTACGTGGGCCACAACCAGTTGCACAGTGAGGGCACCCTCGCGACCTGGCTCGAGGACTCGTACGGCCTGCTGTGCCTCGTGGTGTTCGTGTACCTCACCGATGCCGTGCCGCTGGCCCGGCGTGCGTTCGCTACGCGGGTGTTGGCGAGGCGGGCGGCGTTGAGAAGTCGCGCCACGCCAACGGCGGCGCGCCGCTGAGCTGACGCACGAATTCGCTGAGGAACCAGATCCAAAACGCCCGAACATCCTCGGAAGGCGACAGGGTGAGCAGGTCGCCGTTGCGGCAGTACTCGTCGACCTCGATCAGCACCGGGGCGAGGTCCACGGTGTCGTCCTTGATCCGGGGCGGAACCGTGACCACGAAGTCGATGTACTCCTCGCCCCGTTTGATCGCGGCGTCGACCGCGTCGTCGGCCTCCGGGTTCAGCCCCGAGTAGCGCTCGTCGTGGAGCTGTGCGATCTCGATGAGGCGCTTCGGCACTTCGGCCTTGTCGCCGCCGCCACTCGCGATGATCGCGAACTCTCGCAGGAGCGACTCGCTGTGCTGGCGCGCCCTGATGCCGATCTTCAGCGGGAAACCAAGGAACGTGACCTGCCGCATCAAGACGGAAGCGTACCGCCACCGAGCGCATGGACCAACCGCGCATAGTGTCGGCAGGCGTGCCGTCCGCCCCGTCTCGCGTCGTCGTCGTGTTGCTCGACTCGTTGAACCGCCACCATCTCGGCTGCTACGGAGGCACCGAGTTCGACACGCCGAACCTCGACCGGTTCGCTTCTCGGGCCGTGCGCTTCACCCAGCACTACAGCGGCGCGTTGCCGTGCATGCCGGCACGTCACGACCTCCTCGTGGGCGCACTCGACTTCCTGTGGCGCCCATGGGGCTCGATCGAGCTCTGGGAGGAAGCCATCACGGTGGCGCTGCGCCGCGCCGGTGTCGTGACCAAGCTCGTCACCGACCATCCGCATCTGTTCGAGACCGGCGGCGAGAACTACCACGTCGACTTCACGGCGTGGGACTACCAACGCGGCCACGAGGGCGACCTTTGGCGCACCCGGCCCGATCCGTCGTGGGTCGGCGCGCCGTCCTACGGGCGGGGCCACATGCCGTACGACGACTCGCGGGGTTGGTTCCGCGCCGAAGACGACTTTCCCGGCCCCCGGGTGATGCGGGAGGCGATGCGCTGGTTCACCGAGGAGGCACCTGTGCACGACCGGTTCTTGCTGTTCATCGACGAGTTCGATCCACACGAGCCGTTCGACACGCCGGAGCCGTACGCGTCGATGTACGACGCGTCGTGGCGCGAGCCGCAGCATCTGGTCTGGCCCCCATACACCGTTGGCGCGGTCGCCAAGGGCGTGATCTCCGAGCGCGAGGCGCAGCAAGTGCGCGCGCAGTACGGCGGCAAGCTCACGATGATCGACACGTGGTTCGGACGCCTGTTCGACGCTCTGGAAGCGGAACGCGCGTTGGACGACACGGCGGTCATCGTGTGCACCGACCACGGCCACTTCCTCGGCGAGAAGGACATCTTCGGCAAGCCGGGGTGCCCGATCTACGAGCCGCTCGGGCACACGCCGTTGCTGATCGCGTGGCCGGGCGTGCCCGGCGGAACGACATGCGATGCGCTCACGACGAACGTCGACCTGCACGCAACCCTCTGCGACGTCTTCGGTGTCTCACCCGCGCATCGCACGCACGGGCGATCGCTCGTGCCATTGCTGCACGGTGACGCAACCTCGGTGCGCGAGTG
This sequence comes from uncultured Actinomycetes bacterium, assembly GCA_963837155.1. Lineage (GTDB taxonomy): Bacteria > Actinomycetota > Acidimicrobiia > IMCC26256 > PALSA-610 > DASQHW01. Next base: position 2,892,691 of record CAWIMB010000002.1, read on the forward strand.
GGCGCTGTCAGGCGTGTGGGGTCGCGAAGTGCATCTCGTCGCCGATCATGCCCAGGGCATCAGCAAGTACGTGCGCGCGCCCGCGGGCGAGAACGAGCCGCTGTCGATGTGGTCGAACCGGTGGTCGACGATGCCGGTCCACTCGTATCCCGACGTCCGGCTCCCGCGGCCCGACGATCGGGCAATCCTCGATCGCATGCCGGGCTCGACGGTGCCGGTGATCCGCCAACCGTTCACCGCCGCAGATTTCTTGCCGTTCTGGGCCTACACGGATTTCGTCGGCACGCTCGCGTTCGACCTGGGCGAGGACCCGTCCGAGGACCGCAACCTCGCCGATGACAAGCTGGGCCGCGAGCTCGCCGACATGCTGCACGCCGCACTGCGCGAGGTCGAAGCCCCCACCGATCAGTTCGCCCGCCTCGGGCTCGCCTGAGAGTTTTGGCGACACACGGCGACCGAATTGGTCGTCGTACGTCGCAAAAACCTCTACGCGTGGGTGATGCGGTAGGCGCAGCGGCGGTCGCCGCTCAACAGGTGCTGCGTGCGCTCGACACGCACATTCGGGCCCATGACGTCGCGAAAGAGATCGAGCTCGGAGCTGCACAAGCCCGCACACGCCGACGCCGCAGTGCAGATCGGGCAGTGGTGCTCGACGAGCAGCACACCCTTGCCGTCGGGATCGTCGACGACCTCGGCGAGGTATCCCTCATCGGTACGCACGCGCGCCAACGCTTCCACGCGCGTCCGGAGCGATCCCCGCTTCGGCATCGCCCGGTTGTACGCGGCGCGCTGCTGCTCCGCACGCGCGTCGATGACGCGCTGCAATCCCTCGTCGCCGAGCGCGGCCCGCACCGCGGAGATGAGGTCGACCGTCAGGTCGTCATGACGATCAGGAAACAGGTCCTGCGCGAGGTCGGTGAGCGTCCACACCGTGGGCGGACGGCCCCGCCCAACGCTTGGCCGAGTCCGTGACACGACGAGCCCGTTGTCGGCGAGCGCATCGAGGTGCTGGCGCACCCCGGCTTCGGTCATCTCGAGCGCACGCGCGAGATCGGCAACGGTCGCATCGGCGCGCTTCAACCGCTCGACGATCTGACGCTTGCTCGCCCCCAAGTTCGCGATGTTCGGGTTCGCCGTTCGTGTCTTGACGTCCTCCATCCCTCGGTACATTATCGCAAGGAGACACTTTCGGAAAGGCCACGACGGAAGGACCGTGCCCCATGGTCGCCACCGCCACCGAGGTCCGAGCCGGATCCCTCGCCGAGCTCCAGTCGGCGGGCCAGCTGATCACCAAGGTCGGCTCGCTGCCCGTCGTCGTGTTCTGGCATGAGGATCGGGCCTACGCCATCGAGGATCGCTGCCCCCACCTCGGGTTTCCGCTCCACCAGGGCTCGGTCGAGGCCGGGCTCGTCACCTGCCACTGGCACCACGCGCGCTTCGACCTCGTCTCGGGCTGCACGCTCGACCTGTGGGCCGACGATGCCCGCGGCTTCGACACCGAGGTGCGCGATGACGACGTGTTCGTGCGCGCCCGCACCGACGCTGATCCCGTCGGCCACCTGCAAAAGCGCCTGCGCGAGGGTGTCGAGGACGGGATCACGCTCGTGATCGCGAAGTCGGTGCTCGGTTTGCTCGAGGCGGACGCGAGTCCGGCCGAGATCGTGCGCACCGGTGTCGAGTTCGGCGCGACGTACCGCGACACGGGTTGGGGTGCCGGGCTCACCGTGCTGGTCGCGATGGCGAACCTCCTCCCCCACCTCGACAGCGACGACCGGGCGCTCGCGCTCACGCACGGCCTCGCGTTCGTGTCGCGTGACACGCGCAACCATGCGCCGCGTTTTCCGGTCAGCCCGTTGCCGACACAGGACGTGCCGATCCACCGCCTCGCGTCGTGGTACCGGCGGTTTGTCGACACCCGCTCGTCGGACTCGGCGGAACGCACGCTCGAGACTGCGCTGACCGACCCGACGTTGCGCGACGTCGAGGCGATGATGTTCGCGGCGGTCACCGATCACGTGTTCATCGACGGCGGCCACACGATCGACTTCACGAACAAGGCGTTCGAAGCGCTCGATCATCTCGGCAAAGACGCCGCCTCCGACGTGCTGCCGACGCTCGTGCTGCAGACCACTGCCGCCCAGCGCTCCGAGGAGTTTTCCGAGTGGCGCCACCCGCACAATCTCGTGCGGCTCGCGGCGGAGACGTGCGAGCGCATGGAGGCCGCGCCCGCGGCGCGACGTGCCGTCGACGTCGGCGCGATCGCGTGGGAGTTGCTCGCCGACGATCCGGTCGAGGTCGCCGATGCGGTGGTGCGCGCCCGCGCATCGGGCGCGACCGACGAAGAGCTCGGCCGTGCGCTCGCGTATGCGGCTGCGTTGCGGATCGTGCGCTTCCACGTGCAGAACGATCACGGCGACTGGGACACCGTGCACCACTCGTTCACCGCGGCGAACGCGCTGCATCAGGCACTCAGCCGCAACCCCACGCCCGAGCTGCGGCGCGGCTGCGTGCACGCGGCCTTGCGCATCTACCTCGATCGCTTCCTCAATGTGCCCGCGGCGCGGCCGCCGACGGCAACAACGGGATCGCTCGAGGCGCTCGCCCAGTGCTTCGAGGTGCAGGGCATGGTGGACGAGGCGGGCAACGAGGCGTACGGGTTCTTGCGCAGCGGTGGTTCACGCGCCGCGTTGATCGCCGCGCTCGGCCGTGCCCTCCTCGCCGAAGACGCCGAGTTCCACTGGTTCCAAACAGTCGAAGCCGGCGTCCGGCAGGCATCCACGTGGCCGGAGGGATCGGAGGAGTCCGCGCTCGTGCTCGTCGGTGTGGCCCGCTTCCTCGCGGCCCACACCCCGACGCGTCGCGAGCTCCCAACCGTCGTACGGATCGCGTCCCGCTTACGCCGCGGCGAAGCCCTCTACGAAGAGGAAGCGATCTAGCAGCTCGTCGACGAACCTCCGGTTCGGCGACGAAACTCCTAGCCGCCGCCGATGTCGACGGCGTAGGCCTCGTAGACGAGGTCGGCGCCGCGCTGGCGGTGCTTGACGAGCGCGATGAGCAGGGCGGTCAACTCGTTGCGCATCTCGTCGACCCAGGAGTCGTAGCTGTCGTCGTCGGCGGGTGGCGTCGCGAGGCGCTTCTCGGCGCGGGTAATGGTCGCCAGGATGTCGTTGTGCTCGCGCCGCAGTCGGGATGCGGGCGTCGCGAGACGCGGCGCTTCCGCAACGAGCTCGTCGAGGAACGCGCCGGGCGCTTCGGTCTCGACGATGTGCCGGGTCCAGACCTCGTGCAGCGCGCGCAACCCGTCGCGCACGCCGTTGACCCACGTCGTCCGCTGCCGCACGGGGGCGGCCAGTGCGATCTCGAGAGAGCTCAGCGCCGCTTTCAGCCCGGCGCGCCGCAATCGCACGTCGTCCAGTTCGGCGACTGGCACAACACGCGTCGGACCACTGACGTCGAAACGGCGGTAACGGGCCATCGTCGACCTCCGGGTGCGGGGGTCACGACGGTACGCCCAATCGCGCCGTTTGACCAGAGCTCGTCAGCCGTTCAGGTCAGGTGGGGCAGGACCTGGGTGCCGAACAGCTCCAGGCTCGGCCAGGCCAGCGCCGGCGGCATCCCGCCCGCCAGCGGATTGAACACCACGCCCGCGCTGGGCGGGAGCGCTCGCAGCCGGGCGAGTACCTGCTCGGGTGTGCCGACGACGTACTGCGGCGAGCGCTTGAGATCGTCGAGCGCATCGGCGTGCACGCCCGGCAGCGAATGCTGACCGGGCGTCTGGAACGACGTGTAGGTCTGCACTTCGTACAGCACGTACGGTCCGATTTCTTCCCACGCCCGTTCCGGATCGTCGGCCACATACACGAACGTCGGCCCGCTGGGCTCTACGAACATGGGGCGATCGAAGCCGACGCGCTTGGCTTCCTCGTAGTACGCCTCGCGCACCGCGGCGTCCGCGTTCATTGGGAACATCGGTAACCGCAAACGCGCGGCCCGGCGCGCGGCCGCCGGCACGCCACCACCGACGAACAGCATGCGGCACGGATCACTCGACATCTTCGGCGTCACTCGAACCTTCCGGCCCTGCCATTCGAAGACCTCGCCTTGCAGCGCTTCCAGCACGGTCGCGGCGTGCTCCTCGAGGATACGACCACGCGCGGCATGGTCGACGCCCGCCATCTCGAACTCCTCGACGCGATAGCCGGCACCGAACACGATCCAGAGCCGGCGCGGGAACGCATTGTCGAGTACGGCGATCTGTTCGGCGACCCGAATCGGATCGTGCAGCGGCAGGATCGACGCACTGACCATCACGCGTGAACGCTCGGTGCGCGCCAACACCGCGGAGGCCATCGTGAGCGGTGCCGGACACCACCCGTCGTCGAGGCCGTGGTGCTCCGACAGCACGAGTGTGTGAAAGCCGCGCTGGTCCGCCCACGCAAGCTGTTCCATGGCGGCCGCGTAGATTTCGGGCGCGGACGCGGGGCCGAACGCCGGAGCGCGGAAGTCCTGACGCATCGTGAGGAAAGGCATCAGAGCGTCGTCCGCGTGAGATGCGGGCCGACTTCGGCGCCGAACGCCGCGATCTGGTCGCACTGCTCGTCGCACGAGCGTGCCAACAATCGCACTTGCAGGTGCGCAACGCCGAGTGCCCCCAGACGACTGTTCGCGAAGTCGATGATTCGTTGGGACGATCCCGAAAGCACGCCCTTGGGCAGCTCCCACGATGCGTCGCCGACGTGGGCGAGCAGGTGATAGCCGATCTCCGGCCGTGCTCCCGGGCGTACGTCGTCCGCCTCAGCGATGATCGCCGAGATGTCGTCGCCCAGCCGATCGAGCGGCGTCGCTTGCGGGATCCATCCGTCGCCGAGGTGCGCGACCCGGCGCAGCGCGGGCTTGCCCGACCCTCCGATCCAGATTGGCGGATGCGGTTGCTGCACCGGGCGAGGCCGCTGACCGACGTCGCCGATCCACTCATTGGTCAGCGCTTCTTTGATCTGCACGAGCGCGTGGTCGGTGATCTCACCGCGTCCTTTGAACGACACACCGAGCGCGTCGAACTCGCCCTCGACATGTCCCGCGCCAATGCCGACGATCGCGCGCCCGCCCGAAAGGCGGTCGAGCGTCGCGAATGCCTTGGCCGCGACCAGCGGATGCTGGTACGCGGCGATGAACACGTTGCTCATGAGCCGCGTGCGGGATGTGTTCGCCGCGAGGTACGAAAGCGTGGCGATCGGATCGAACCATTGCGTCGACATCATCTCGGCCGGCTCGCGCGGGATCGCAACGTGATGACATACCGCAACGTACAAGAATCCGGCGTCGTCACATGCCTGCGCGACGCGCACCATGTCGCCGACCGTGCCTTCTTGCTCCCACGGCATCGAAACCCGGACCGACAACGCCTGCACCGGCAGCTGCATCCCGTAGGCCATGACACCGTCGGGAACAACAGAGATGGTTACCCCGGCCATACGACGCTTTGCAGCTCGCTGTAGGCGTGCAGGCCGAACACGCCGCCGTCGCGCCCGACGCCGCTCCACTTGGTGCCGCCGAATGGCGTGTTGTGGTTGCGTTGCGTCGTGTTGATGCCGACGTTGCCGGCGCGCAGTCGCTTGCTGACGCGGAACGCCTGCGCGGTGTCGCTGCTGAATACGTAGTCATACAACCCGAAGTCGGTGCCGTTCGCGAGCGCGACACCTTCGTCCTCATCGTCGAACGGCAGCACGACGATCACCGGCCCGAAGATCTCCTCCTGCACCACCCTCATGCCGGCGCGACAACCCGCGATCAACGTCGGTGCCACGTAGAAACCGCGGTCTGGCTTCTCCGGTCGTTGCCCGCCGGCCACGATCTCGCCCCCCTCGTTGCGTCCCGCGTCGACGTAGCCCTCGACCCGGTCGCGGTGCGCGCCGGTGATCAGCGGGCCGAGCACGGTGTCGGGCTCGTAGGGATCGCCAACCTTGAGACGGCCGGCCATCTTGCTGAGCCCTTCGACCACCTGGTCGTAGACGCCGCGTTGCACGATCGCGCGGGTCGGTGCCGTGCAGATCTGGCCCGAGTGGAAGGTCCACGTCGAGCCGATCATCTGGATCGCGGTCTTCAGGTTCGCGTCGTCGAACACCAGGGCCGCGCCCTTGCCGCCGAGCTCGAGCAGCAGACGCTTCATCGTCCGGCCACCGGCTTCGCCGATGCGCACACCGACACCGGTCGAGCCCGTGAACGACACCATGTTGATGTCGCGGGATTCGACGAGCGCTTCGCCGGTTCCCGGCGTCGATCCGGTGACGACGTTGACCACGCCCGGCGGGAAGCCGACGTCGTGCATGATCCGCACGAGCTCGATCACCGCGAGCGGGTTCTGCGACGCGGGCCGCACGACCACCGTGTTGCCCATCGCGAGCGCGGGACCGAGCTTGCCTGCCATGTTGACGATCGGGAAGTTGTACGGCGTGATGCACGCCACTGCACCAACCGGTTGGCGGCGCGCGATCGCGCCCATCAGGCCACCGGGCGCGAGCGCGGTCTGCGGCATCTCCATCGGCGGCAGTGGGATCACCGGCGACTCATCCGCGAGGCGAGCGTAGGTCTCGAACCGCACTCGGGCTTGCGGCACCTGCATCTGCTTGCCCACGGCCGCGGTGCACCCGGTCTCGGCGATGACGAGCGGGAGCAGGTCCTCGAAGTGCTCCTTCATGGCGTCGGCCGTGCGTTGCAAGAGCTCAGCGCGCCGGTCGGGCGACGTCTGCGACCACTCGGGGAACGCTTCTTGGGCGGCGCGCGCGGCGTCTTCCGCCTGCGCGACCGACGCCTCGGGCGCGATCCCGACGACCTCCTCGGTCGCGGGATTGACGACGTCGTAACCGGCGCCGGTGTCGACCCACTCCCCGCCGATGAGCACCTGGGGGTTCATGCGCGGGAGTGTAACGCGTTCTATTTTCAGATCACTAGGGTGCCCGGCGTGGAACTCGGCCCGGTCGGCCTCTGGACCCCGTACTTCGATCAGCTGCCCGCCACTCGTGGCGCCGAAGTCGCGCAGGAGGTCGAAACGCTCGGCTACGCGGCGGTGTGGTTTCCCGAAGCGGTCGGGCGCGACGAGCTGGTCGCGTCGGCGTTGGTTCTCGGTGCCACAACCTGTTTGGTCGTGGCGACCGGCATCGTGTCGATCTACGGGCGGGATCCAATGACGATGAACGCCGCGTGGCAAACGATCAGCGAGGCGTATCCCGATCGCTTCATCCTCGGGCTCGGCGTGAGCCACCAGCCGATGGTGGAAGGGATGCGCGGCGCCGAGTACGGGCCGCCGGTCGTGAGCATGCGGAGCTACTTGGATCGCATGGACGCGGCGCCGTACTTCGCGGTGAAACCGCCGACACCGCCCCGGCGCGTGCTCGCGGCCCTCGGGCCGCGCATGCTCGCGCTCGCCGCCGAGCGCGCGGACGGTGCGCACCCGTACAACGTGACGCCCGAGCACACGAAGCTCGCGCGCGACATCCTGGGGCCGGACAAGCTGCTGGCGGTCGAGCAGATGGTGGTACTCACCACCGACGCCGACAAGGCACGCGAGACCGCCCGCCGCGCGCTTGCGATCTACCTGACGTTGCCGAACTACGTGAACAACTGGAAGCGGCTCGGCTTCACCGAGTTCGAAAGCGACGCTTTTCTCGACGCCATCGTGGCGTGCGGCGACGAAGCGGCAATCAAGCGCCGGGTCGACGCCCACCTCGAAGCCGGCGCCGACCATGTCTGCGTGCAGGCACTGGAGGAGCCCCTCGAGTCGTGGCGTCGGCTCGCGCCCGCACTGATTTCTTAGATTTCTCCCCACCGCCCGTCGGAGTCGGGGGTCGCCGAGCGATGAATCGTTGGTGATGGCCGAACCCGCCGATCAAGGCACCCGCTTGCTGGGGTTGTATGACCGGGCACTGCCCCAGGTCTACGGCTACCTCCGTGCGCGCGTACCCGGCGACGCCCTCGCCGAAGACCTCACCGCCGAAACGTTCCTCGCCGCGGTGCAAGCCGTTCGCAAAGAACGCGTCACCGACCTCACAATCGCCTGGCTGGTGACCGTGGCGCGAAACAAGCTCGTGGACCACTGGCGCCGAAACGCCCGGGAGGAGCGTTCACTGCAACTCGCAAGCGATGAAGAAGCCGTCGAGGACGACGAGCAGTACTTCGAGCGGATGCGTGCGCGTGAAGTGCTCGCCGAACTTGGCGCGCACCATCGCGCCGCGTTGACGTTGCGATATCTCGACGGCCTGTCGGTGCCTGAGGTCGCCGAATTGCTCGGACGCACCGTGCACGCAACCGAAGCGCTGCTCGTGCGCGCTCGTCAGGCGTTCCGGGTCCGCTACGCAGAAGGGAGCTGTGATGGCTGATCCCTTCGAAGCGCTCCGCGAGCCGCAGGCGCCGCTTGCGCCCCGTCCCGAATTCGCACGACAGCTCCGGCAGCACATCGCGGCCGAGCTCGGAACCAAGGAGGCCACCATGCCGACTCTCGCGATCCGCGAATACACCCCCGCGCGTCTGCACTCACTGACGCCGTACCTGGCGCTCGACGACCCGGCGCGAGCGATCGAGTGGTACACCGAGGTGTTCGACGCGGTGCTCTTGGGCGACCCGATCGTGATGCCCGACGGCCGCATCGGCCATGCCGAGATGCGCGTCGGCGACACGGTGTTCATGCTGGCCGGTGATTTCCCGGAGGAACGCCACCTCAGCCCGACGACGCTCGGCGGCAGCACCGTCGGGCTCATGCTGCACGTCCCGGATGCGGACGCGACCTACGCAAAGGCCGTCGACCTCGGAGCGACCGCGCTCCGGCCGATCCGCGTGCAGTACGGCGCGCGCGGCGGCACGATCCACGACCCGTTCGGTCACCGCTGGTTCATCCAGACCGCGATCGAGCCCGACGACGTGCCCGTGCAGGACGTGTTCGGACAGCGCTTCGGCGACGTCGGCTACCTCACGCTGCGAGTGCCCGACGGCGACCGCGCGGCGCGCTTCTACGGCGAGCTGTTCGGCTGGCGGTTGGCGGGCGGCTACCAGCCGGGCGCGTACCACATCGAGTCGATCACGCCGCCGGCCGGCATCGACACCGGTGCGGAGACGCCGAACATCCGCCTCTACTTCCGTGTCGACGACATCGAGACCGCGGCCGCCCGCGTCCGCGAGCTCGGCGGCCAGGTGCTCTCGGTCGCCAACTACGAGTCGGGCGGCAACGCCGAATGCGTTGACGACCAAGGCCTGCGCTTCGACCTCTTCCGCCCCCGACCCGGCTACTGATCTCAACGAGTGGACGGATCATCACCCCGTCCTCGGCGGCCTCGGCTTTGCCCTTCTGCTGACCGGATACATCACGGTCCGCGAGGGCTGGTCAGTCGCCGCAGTCCCCATCTTCGCAATTGAGTGGATCGGGTGGACGGCGTTGGTCATGCACAGCCGAAAGCGGCGCCATCGGGATTCGGCGCGCTCGGCCTAGCCCAGATGAGCTTCGGGCAACGTCGGCTCGAAGAGTTCGATCAGGTTGCCGGAGGGATCCTCGAGCAGGATCTGTTTGCCGCCGATGCCAGTGACGATCTCGTTGCGGAAGTTGGCTCCTTGCGTGCGTAGCGCGTCGACCATGGCACCGAGATCGGAAACCTCGAGCTGGAACCGGTTCCAGCCCCCAGGTTCGGGCTTCGTGCCATCGGCCATGGCCGAGCCACCACCCGGTCCGCCGCCGGGTGCACTGAGCAAGAGGCGGAGGTCGCCGCGGCTGAGCATCGCGAACGCAGGCGCCGGATGCATTTCCTCCTGGAAGCCCAACTGCTCGCAGTAGAAGGCGAGCGCGCTGTCCACGTCGTTGACGATGTAGCGAATGCTGACGGTAGCCAACGATGCCCTCCTCGCTTGACGTCACAGGTATTGGCATCGCTATACCCCTGCACCCATGCTGTCCTGATGACCGACGACGCTGCGACCAAGTTCCTGCACGATGCGATGCCGTTCTGCAAGGTGCTCGATGTGCGCGCCGTGTCGTCAACTCCCGACGCCGTCGTGATCGCCTTGGACTGGAAGCCGGAACTGTGCACGAGCAATGGGCTCCTCCACGGCGGCGTGATCATGGCGCTCGCCGACTCGGCGGGTGGCGCCTGCGCGTTCGCGAACTTGCCCGAGGGCGCGATCGGAACCTCGACGATCGAGTCGAAGACGAACTTCCTCGGGGGCGTGAAGAGCGGCTCGATTACCGCGACCGCGACCGTGTTGCATCGGGGCTCGACGACGATCGTCATCGAAACGTCAGTGCGCGACGCGAACGACCGGCTCATCGCGAAAGTGACCCAAACGCAAGCGGTGCTCCGCCCGCGGTGAGCATTCTTTGGCCATCCAATGCCCTCCAGGGGTACTGACGGGCCAGAGAACGCCGGCGGCGAAACTCACTCTTCGTTCAGTCCGAGCGCGACAGTCTGGGCGACGTACTGGCTTCCGCCCGCTGGAGGTTGATCGCGGCGCCGATCAAGCCGACGTGGCTGAAGGCTTGGGGAAAGTTCCCGAGCAGCTCGTTGGTGCCGGTATCGACTTCCTCTGCCAACAGACCGACATCGTTGCTGTACGCGAGGAGACGTTCGAAGAGCGCGCGTGCTTTGTGCGTCTCGCCCAAGAGCGCGAGGTTGTCGACGAGCCAAAAGCTGCAGATGATGAAGGTTGCCTCCGGACCGTCGAGTCCGTCGTCGTACTCGCGATACCGGTAGACGAGCCCATGGGGCGCGAGCTCGTCGGCAGTTCGACGGATGGTTGCTCGCATTCGTGGGTCGTCGACCGGCAGGAAACCGACAAGACTGGCGAGCAGGTTCGAGGCATCCAGCGCGTCGGTACCGAACGCACGCACGAGCGCTTCGGTGGCGCGGTCGACGCCTTCAGTCTCGACCCGTTGGCGGATCTCGGCTCGCAGCTTGGTCCATCGCTCGAGGTCGGCGGGGAGCGATCGTGCGCTCGCCAGGCTTATCGCGCGATCAACTGCGACCCACGCCATGACCTTCGACGAAACGAAGTGTTCTGGTCCGGCGCGAACCTCCCAGATTCCTTCGTCGGGGAGCGTCCAGCGGTGAGCGACAACGTCGATCGCAGCGCTGAGGAAGCGCCAAAACGACGGAGAGATGTCTCCACCGGCAAGGTGATACAGCCAAGCAGTGTCGAGGAGGTAGCCATACACGTCGAGCTGGAACTGCTTGACCGCGCCGTTGCCGATGCGGACCGGTCTCGAACCGCGAAAACCGTCAATGGTCTCCAGTTCGACCTCGGGCAAGAGTCGCTCGCCGCCGATGCCGTACATGATCTGGAGGTCTTGAGCACGGCCGGCGGTGGTTCGCTCGAGGAAGTTCATGAAGGCGTGCGCTTCCTCGCTGTGGCCCAGCCTGACCAGCGCGTACAGGTTGAGCGCTGCATCACGCAGCCAGCAGTAGCGATAGTCCCAGTTGCGCTCGCCGCCGACGGCTTCCGGTAACGACGTCGTCGGCGCCGCGACGATGGCACCGGTCGGTGCGTAGGTGAGGGCCTTCAGCACGAGCGCGCTGCGGAGCACCTGCTCGCGATAGGGGCCGTCGTATGTGCATCTCGCCGACCAGTCGCGCCAGTAGTGAGCTGTTGCATCGACACAACGGCGCACCTGACCGCAGTCGATGCGTGCAGCGCGGAGCTCGTGGGGCAGCGCGTACGTGAGCGCGAAGAATCTTTCGTCTCCCTCCGAAAGGTCGACTTCGGCGCGACTCCGACACACTTCGACTTGGACCATGGGAACATCTGACTGCAGGACGAGACCATCGGCGCCGCCGTACACGACGCCCACGTTTGGGCCGCGCATTTCCAGCCGGGGAATGGTCAGACCGAAGTCGAACCGAGGACGAAAGTCGGCGCGCACACGGACGTGTCCACGTTCGCAGCGCACGAGCCTCAGCAACTGGTTCGAGCCGTGCGCAGACGACTCCACGGCCAGGTTCGTCACTGCCGCCGCAACCGCGAGGCAATCGACAACCACGAGCACGCCGGTGTCGGTCTCGAATCGGGTCTCGAGGACATTGGTCGACGGTCGGTAGGCGCGCGTGACGGCGTAGGGGTCGGCCGGCGCAATCCGGAAGTGGCCCCCCTGGTCCCAGTCGAGCTGCCGGGCAAACACGGGACGCGCGTCGAAACGTTGGAAGCAACACCAATCGATCGAGCCGTCGCGGGAGACCAACGCCGCCGATTGGCAGTCGCCGATCAGGGCGTAGGCCCCGATTGGCGGGTAGCGCCCGATCGGCGTCGTATCCGGTTGGATGTGGACGGTCTTCTGTGGTGCTTCGGTCATCCCCGAGCTCAGCTTTTGATGGTGACCGTAACCGCGAAGCGTGCGCTGCCTCCAGAAGGACGTATTCAGCGTGCGCGACGAGGTCGCACGAAACAGAGGAGAAGACCATGCTGTACAACATCGTGCGTCAACTGGCCTGGTGGCTCACAGTCGGCACCGCCCACGAGACGGCAAGGATGATCGTCCGATGAACGCCTACGAGCGCGAGAGAGCCGAGTGTGCGGCCGACGAAGAGGTGCGCGCCGACCAGCGGCTGCGGGCGTGGCGTCGCCGGCAGATCATCAATCAGCTCGCCGACACCAATGACGATCCCCTGCACGCCAGCAGGCGCATCAGCCAGGTGCACGCCAACCAGCGCCTACGGGCGTCGCGTCGCCGGCACGTCATGAACCGGCTCGCCGCCTGCAACGCTTCGCTGCCCGCCTGAATCGCAGCAGAACCGACGACACTCCCACTCTGCACGAGTGACAACGACCTCTCCTAGGATCCCATCGTGGCCATCGCGGCGAGTGGGAGATCCGAGCTGGCGCTCGTGGAAGCGGCCCGGGGCGGCGACCGGAAGGCGTTTGACCAGCTGGATCGGGCGTGCCGCGGCGGGATCGAGCGAGTCCTCCGGAGCAGAGGCGTGGGGCGAGCCGAGGACGTCGCCGACCTCACGCAGGAAGTCCTGATCGTGGCGTGGCAGCGCCTGCATCAGCTCAGGGAGCCCACACGTTTTCGGCCCTGGCTGTGGGTCATCGCTCGGCGTGTCGCCGCGGTCCACGGACAGCGATTCGCGCGGGACGAGCGTGAAGAGCTGTCCGACAAGGAATCGGACGCTGCCGGTCCCGACGTCGTCGCCGAGCTGAACCAGCTCTCCGAACTCGTGACGACTGCCATTCATGGCTTGTCGGAGCGCGACAAGATGGCGCTCACGCTGATCGGTGTCGGCTTTCAGCCGCTCGACATCGCCGCGGCCATGGACGTGTCGCCCAATACCGCCAAGCAGATCGCGAAGCGAGCCCGTGATCGTCTGCGCGAGCAGCTGCGCGTCGAGCTCTCGTCGCGTCGGCGGGAGCATGGCTGTGCCGAGCTGGCGAAACTCGTCGATGCCCAACAGCTCATCGACGCGGCTCGCCACGCCAAGTCATGTCCGAACTGCTCGGCCGCCGACGACGACATTCACCTGTATCAAGCGACGCCACCGCACGATCCGCCGGGTTCACCCGGCGGATCAGATTCCTGATTCGCCGGGAGCGTCGTCCGCCATGAGGTTGGCCAGGCCGGTCGCCAGGCTGTTGGGCATCCAGGCGTCGGCGAAGCCTTCAACCTCTCCTTCGGAGAAGAGGGCTTCTTCGACTCCGGGTGCGATCAGCCGTGCAAAGACCTGGCGCTCCGTGGGGTCAAGGTCGGTTTCGACGAAATGCCGCAACTTGTCGAGCATTCTCTGTTCCGCGCTAGTTACCATGCCGCCCTAGAGCGCGCGAGGTGCGGCGACGGTTACGCGCTTCTCCGGGGAAATCGGAAACGAGATGGCCGTGTACAGCGTGGAGATCCGCGAGGCGGATGGGGCGTCCCGCCAGGTTCGCGTCACGGACCGTGTGGAGATCGGGCGCCAGTGCGATGGCGTTGTCGTTTCAGACCCGCAGGTCTCGAGGCGACATGTCGCACTTTGCGTGACGCCCGACGGGTTGACGGTGTCCGACCTCGGCAGCACGAACGGGACCCGCGTCAACGGCACTCGTATCACCGGCGAAACGCCGCTGCGACCGGGCGACCATGTTGCTCTCGGCGGTGTCGAAGTTCTTGTCCAGGTAACGGACGACGTCGGTGGGCCGGTGGCGCCGCCCCCGATTTCCGGCAATCTCGTCGCCGCGCTGGTCCTCTGCGCGACGAGCTGACGGAGATGCCGATCGACGGCGCCACCCTTCGTTTTCGCCCTGGCACCGCGGGGGCCCGCGCGGCGTGCTCGGTGGCGAACTCGGTGAAGCGAGCGCGTCGCCGGCTCGCCGGGCTCGGCTCGGAGCCGTGGGGAGTGCAGCCGGAGATCTGCCTGGTCGACCCCATTCCGGATCCCGATCGCCCCGGTGAGGTGATGGCAGAGGGCACGATCGTCGATCCCTCGCGCGGCGAGATCTGGATGGTCGTGACGTCCGAAGCGCCGCCGGAACCACCCGAGCGGCCGCTCGCACTGTTCTTCGGCGCGAGCCTGCCGGCTGCCGCCGAGATCGAAGCCCTGCTCGAGGGCTACGGCCTCTTCGTCGCCGAAAGTCCGGACCCAGATCCTCAACTCCGCGAGATCCAGGCTCTTCCTCCACTCGCCGACGCCGAAAAGCAGCTGGCTTCCGCGATGGCACTTTCGTTCGTGCGTTTCCTGATCGCGCGCGGAGGCAGAACTGAGTTCTTGCGGCTTCTCACCGCACCGGCGGGTCGTGTCGACACGCTCGCCGAGGAAATCTACGGAACCGGGCTGAGCGGGCTCGAGGAGGCGTGGCGTCAAAAGCTTCTCGCCGGCGCAGCGAAGGTCAAGACCGGCCGCTTCTTGCGTTTGTCGGCCCGTTACCTCAGGCCTCATGCGCGGCGCGAGGCGGAGATGTTCGTGTACATGCTGCTCGGGTTGGCATTCAACGTCGTGTTCCCGTTTGTGACGCGACGACTGTTCGATACCGCGCTCCCGAGCGGCAAGTTCAGCGAGGTCCTCACGTTGCTCGCGTTCCTCGGTGTCGCGTTCATCGTTTCTTTGGCCGCGGGCTTGCGTCGCGCCTACCTGACCGCGTACGTCGGCGGTGCGGTCGTGCGCGATGTACGCGCGCAGATGTTCGCCCGGACGCAGAGCCTCTCGAACAGCTGGTTCCTTCGGCACCAGCAGGGCGACGTCCTCTCTCGGCTGTTTTCGGACGTTGCCGTGCTCGAGGCGGGTCTCTCGCAGACCCTCCGCGAAGGCGTGTTTCAGCTCCTCTCGCTCGTCGTTTCGTGCATCGTGCTGTTCCTCTTGAACGTGCCGCTCACCCTCGTCGTCCTCGCCGGCGCACCGCTGGTCGCGCTCATCTACCGCGGCATGGCCGCGGGCGCGCAGAAGCGCAGCGTCGCGGTGCAAGAGCAAACGAGCGGTCTCCTCGCCGTTGCCGCGGAGAATTACAGCGCTCAGCAAGTCGTCAAGGCATTCGCGCTCGAAGCGCGGGAACG
Source organism: uncultured Actinomycetes bacterium (assembly GCA_963837155.1). Lineage (GTDB taxonomy): Bacteria > Actinomycetota > Acidimicrobiia > IMCC26256 > PALSA-610 > DASQHW01. Next base: position 2,908,175 of record CAWIMB010000002.1, read on the forward strand.
CAGCCGGTTCGGGCGCGCCGCCGATCGACTCTTCTTGACCCAACGACGGCTTGCCCTGTTCGGTGGAGTCTTCAACCTGTCGGTCAGCATGGTTGTGACGCTGCTGCGGCTCGTTGTTCTCGGCCTCGGCGCATGGTTGATCCTCAACAACCACCTCACCATTGGTGGTCTCGTCGCGTTTCTCGGCGTCATGGGTGAGGTCCTTGCGCCGGTCGCCGCGCTCACTGGGCTCGGCCAGCAGATCCAGGCATCCACCGGAGCCCTCGTGCGGATCAACGAGGTGCTCGACCAAATCCCCGACATCAAAGACGAGCCCAACGCGCAGCCGCTTCCGCCCTTGACTCAGGAGATCCGTCTCACCGGCGTCGCGTTCTCGTACGTGGCCGGCCAACGCGTGCTCGAGAACATCGACGCGGTCATTCCCGCGGGCAGCAGAGTCGCGTTCGTCGGACCATCGGGTGCCGGGAAGTCCTCGATCCTCCAGCTGCTGACGCGTTTCTACGACCCCGACGAAGGTGCGGTGTTGTTCGACGGCCGCGACATTCGACAGTCCACGGTCGCGTCCGTGCGCAACCAGATCGGCGTCGTCTTCCAAGACCCGTTTCTGTTCGGTAGTACGGTTCGCGACAACATCGCGCTCGGCAAACACGGAGCGACCGAGACCGAAGTGGTGGCTGCGGCCCGAGCCGCGGAGATCGATGAGTTCATCGACTCGATGCCGCAGCGCTACGACGCCTTGGTCGGCGAACGCGGCGCCCGCCTGTCCGGCGGCCAACGTCAGCGCATCAGCATCGCGCGTGCGCTCATTCGAGATCCTCGAATCTTGATTCTGGACGAGGCCACCTCAGCCCTCGATCCTCGCACTGAGCGGCTCATCACGGACACGCTCGAGCGAGTCAGCAAGGGCCGGACCACGATCGCGGTGACGCACCGTCTCACCTCGGTCGCCACATACGACCGCATCTTCGTCGTCGTTGACGGAAGCATCGTGGAGCAGGGAACGCATCAACAGCTGCTCGAGCTCGGAGGAACCTACGCACATCTGTGGGCAGAGCAGACGGGCGCGGTTGTCCCGCAGGAGGCGCCATTCGATGCGGTCGAGGCTCTCAGCCGGGTCGCGATCTTCGGAGGCCTTGCACCCGGTGAGCTTGCGGCGATCGCCCGAGAGCTCCGTGTCGTCGACTTACGAGCCGGAGACCAGATACCCGAAGGTGGCGGGCGCCTGGTGCTCGTACGTCGAGGACACGCGCGAATTTCGCAAGGGGTATCGACGACGAGCTGGTGCCGCGCGTCGAGCTCGGACCGGGCGACGCTTTTGGGCTCGCCGCGTTGCTCGGCGCCGAAACGGGCGCAACGCTGGAGGCCATCGACGCCACGAGCGTCTTGGTGCTGGATGACGAGGCCATCTCGAGTATTGCGGCGCGGCATAGCACGGTTGCCGACGCTTTGGCGCATGGTTTGCGTGTCGGCCCCGCGGGCGGTCGCCGTCTCCCGCGACTCACGTTCGGTCCGAGCCGCATTGCTGACGAGCCACCGATCGCCCTGTCCGCGGCTGATGTGAATCTTGTTCGCCGCGACACCGGCGCCTTCCGAAGCATCGGGCCATGACGGCGCCCAATGCCCCTCTGCAAGCGCTCGTGAGAGCCGCCGTCGAGGCAACGGGCGCGACTGCCGGGTGGTTGCTCGAGCGCGAACGCGAAGAGTTGGTTGTGAGGGCGGCACACGCAGAACATCCGGGCCGGCTCATCGGCCGTCGGGTTCCAGTCTCGGGTACGGCCGGCTTCGTGGTGTCCTCGAGCCAACCACTGGCGCTCTCGAATGTCAGTGCGGACGAGCGCTTCGCGCCCAGTTCCGACGACGCCGTTCTGCACGCAGCGAACAGCGTGATCAGCGTTCCCTGCTCCGACGAAGACGAGACACGGGGAGCCCTTGAGGTCTTCGACAAAGTCGGTGGCGCGAGCTTCTCGTACGACGATCTGGAACTGGTGACTCTGCTCGCCGACATCGCCGGTCCGATGCTCGCTCACACCGGCGACGCCGGCCTCGCCGTGCCCGAACCGCACGAGCTTGCCGATGCGCTGAATCGTCTCGCCGTATCGAATCCCGTCCGCTACGCCGCGCTCGCGGCACTGATCAGCGCGCTCTTGGCACATGAGTGAGCCTGTTCGGCCCGCGTGGAGCCGCGACTCCATTTCGGTGCGGCTGCACGATGAGATGTCGTTCGACGACATCACTCCGCACTGGGCTTGGGGTGGCGCAACGGGCGCCGGGATCAGAGTGGCCGTGATCGACAGCGGGATCGAGGCGGATCATCCGGCGCTCGAGGGATGCGTCGAGGTCGATCGAGGCGTGGCTATCGGACTCGACGATTCCGGGCAGGTTGTCGAACGGCCCGGTCCGCACGGAGACTCCGTCGGGCACGGCACAGCCTGCGCGGGAATTATCCATTCGCTCGCGCCGCAGGCACGGATCACGAGTGTGAAGGTGCTCGGCGAGGGACTGCACGGTAAGGCCGCCGCTTTCATTCGCGGCCTGGGTTGGGCGGTCGAAGAAAGATTCGACGTGATCAATCTCTCGCTCGGGACGAGACCGCGCGAGTGGGCGTTGCCCTTCTATGAAGTCTGCGACGAAGCGTATTTCCGAGGCTGCTTCATTGTGACCGCCGCGAACAACACGTACCGCTCGAGCTTTCCGTCACTCTTCGCTTCGGTGACAAGCGTGGCATGCAATCTCTCGAGGGACCCATTCCGCTTCCACTACAACCCCGAACCGCCAACGGAGTTCCTCGCGCCTGGCGTCGACATCGAAGTCGCGTGGCGCGGCGGTGGTCGCATCATCGGCACCGGCAATTCGTACGCCGCTCCGCATATCTCGGGTATCGCCGCGCTCATTCGTTCGAAGCACCCCGAACTGCGACCCTTCCACGTGAAGACCGTGCTCTTCGCCACCGCGGCAAACGTTCGCGACGCACCACGAACGCCCGGCCGCATGAGCGGCAACTTTGCGCGTCTCTCGTCGATGCGGGCCACCACCGCACTGCGGATGCCTGAACATCTGTAGGTCGCGACGCATTGCAATATTCCGGCTGGAGGCTGTAACCGCCGAGCGCTCGCTCCACACAAGGGGGTTGTCAGTCGCACAACAACCGATGCGCTGACAGTCCCACTCAACGGTGAGCCAAGCCTCACCAACCAAAGGAGCAACACAATGAGCTACCCCTACGGCCCGTGGTTCAGTTTCGCCTCGCTCGACATCCACCCCGTGACGGTGACCAAGGTCGCCAACATCACCAACACCCAGGACGCCTTTTCGGTCGGCGGCCTCGCGGTGAACTCCGCGGTGAACCAAATCAGCCAGTAAGTAAGTGTTCAACTGCTCTGCAGTCACCTGACTATCGCTCGCTGTCCTCCCAGAGGCGGCGAGCGATAGTCGTTTTGGCGTTGTCGCCGGTTCGAGGCACTCGAAGCTCGAACGGCGTGTTGAGCATTCGTACTCATGCTCTCGCTGTAACTGGGGATGGCCCGCTCCACACAAGGGGGTTGTCAGTCGCACAACAACCGATGCGCTGACAGTCCCACTCAACGGTGAGCCAAGCCTCACCAACCAAAGGAGCAACACAATGAGCTACCCCTACGGCCCGTGGTTCAGTTTCGCCTCGCTCGACATCCACCCCGTGACGGTGACCAAGGTCGCCAACATCACCAACACCCAGGACGCCTTTTCGGTCGGCGGCCTCGCGGTGAACTCCGCGGTGAACCAAATCAGCCAGTAAGTAAGTGTTCAACTGCTCTGCAGTCACCTGACTATCGCTCGCTGTCCTCCCAGAGGCGGCGAGCGATAGTCGTTTTGGCGTTGTCGCCGGTTCGAGGCACTCGAAGCTCGAACGGCGTGTTGAGCATTCGTACCCATGCTCTCGCTGTAACTGGGGATGGCGGAGAGCACACCTGGTGAACAGATGAGCGATGCACAACGAAGTGCAGACCTCACCAAGGACCCAGGTGCCGAGCAGCGTCAGCTGCTCGGCACTGATGGGGAGGCCATCTTGTAGCGAAGCACAGAGAGGGCGGAATGATGGCGCATACGGCTGAAATCAACGAGGCCGAGATCGCCTCTCTCACGGCAGCCCTTCCGGCCTATGAGATCGACAGTGAGCTCGGCCGAGGTGCGCACGGAATCGTCCTCGCTGCCCGTCACCGGCAGCTGAGGCGACCAGTGGCGATCAAGAAGTTGCGGGCGCGTGGCGCGGATCCCGCAGTGCGGTCACGTTTTCTTGCCGAAGCGCGCATGCTCGCGGCCCTCGATCATCCGCACATCGTCGACCTCTACGACTTCGTCGACTACGAGGGCGTTTGCCTGCTCGTGATGGAACGCCTGACCGGCGGAACGGTTTGGAGCCGTTTCCAGGCCGGAGGCCTCGCGCCCGACGTCTCGTGCGCAATCCTGCTCGCGGTCTGCGCGGGGCTTCATCACGCACACGAGCGTGGCGTGCTGCATCGCGACGTGAAGGCCGAGAATCTGATGTTCTCTGGCGACGGCACGCTCAAGGTCACGGATCTCGGCATCGCGAAGGTTGTCGGCGGCGCGTCGACGCACGCGTCTCGCGTTGACGAAGTCGTCGGAACGCCCGCCTACATCGCGCCTGAGCAGGTTCGCAGAGGCAATCTGACGCCGGCGACGGACGTCTATCAGGCCGGGACGCTGCTCTTCGAGCTCCTCGCCGGCCGGCTCCCGTTCCAAACCGACTGCGACCTCGCGACGCTCCTGTACCGGCACACGCACGAGGCACCACCCGCGTTGCTGGAAGTCGCGCATCAAGTGCCGGCGCAGCTCGCGGCGGTGGTCGATCGGGCGATCACCACGTCATCGGCGGATCGTTACCAGACCGCGGAGGAGTTCGGGGTGGCGATCGCGACGTCCGCGGCGTCGACGTGGGGCCGTGGTTGGTTGGCGCGAACGCATGTCCCCCTCTCGGAGGGCGGCCCGATTCTTGCTGCTGCGCTCCGTGACCCGGTGCCGTCGAGCACGTCGAACGTGCTGACAGTTCTCACATCGGCGCGGACGAGCCCTGGTCTCCATGAACCGGTTGCGGGCGAGTTCCTGCCGGTGCAAGTCGTGCATCCCGAGCTGCGCGACGGCGGTCGCAGCGAGGGGCGTCACGGTGAAAGTCAGGGCCGACATGTTCCTGCTTCACCGACCATGGCCACGCCCGCGGAGGTCACCTCAGCGGCCAGTGTGGAAACGCCATCTCAACCTGCGAACGAACCGTCGCTCACTGCTGCTCCGGACGTGCCTCGTTCGCGCGCCCGCCGTGCGTCCGGCCGTTCGCGGCGCGTCGTCGTACCGATCGCGGCGGCGGTCGCCTTGCTGGTGACCTTCGCCGCGCTGGCGATGTTCGACTCCGGGAAGCGGGCGCCACGTCAGGCGACGCTCGCGACCCGTGACGCGTCACCGAAGCTCGCATCGACGGCTTGGCGCGTGTTGCCTCCCGCGCCGACGGCGCGGGAACGCATGGCCGCGACCGAGTGGAATGGGCTGGCGTGGCTGTTCGGTGGGCTCACCGATGCTGGACCGACGACCAAGGTCGAGGGCTACGACCCGGCGATCTCCACGTGGGTGTCGGGCCCCGACCTCCCGCTGGCACTCCATGATGCGATGGCCGTGCTGTACCGGCGTGAGGTCGTCGTGATCGGTGGCGCGGTGTCCAACGGCGAGGCGTCGGATGCAACGGCGTCGAACCGGGTCTTCGCCTTGCGCAACGGCACGTGGGTGGAGTTGCCGCCGCTGTTGCACGCGCGCGCCGCCGCTGCCGCGGCAGCGGTCGGCGACAAGATCGTGGTGACCGGTGGTCAGGCGAATCACCAGTTGGTCGCGCAGACCGAGGTGTTCGACGGAACCCGTTGGACGGACGTCGCGCCCATGCCGACGTTGCGTGATCATCTCGCCGACGCGTCAGACAATCGGTACTTCTACGCGGTTGGCGGGCGGGCGTCGTCGGACAAGGACGTTCGTGCGGTCGAGCGCTACGACCCGCTCGCCGACACGTGGGCGCAGCTTCCGGCGTTGCCGACGCCGCGACAGGGTCTAGGGGCGGCGATCGTCAGGAACCGGTTGGTCGCCGTCGGCGGTGAGGGCCGGACCAGGGCACTCAACACGGTTGAAGCACTGGATCTGGGCTCGAGGAAGTGGTCGACGCTGCCACCGATGGGAACACCCCGCCGCGGGCTCGCTGTCGTCGCGGCCGGTACGGACCTCCTCGCAATCGGCGGCGGGAGCGCAGCCGGCCCGCGCGAATCTCTCAACACCAACGAAGCGCTTGACATGTCGGCGTACCCCATCACCACGGCGCCGACATCGCGGCCTTCGCCGACCACATCTCAGTCAGTGGCGCCGACGGTGCCGCCTGCGTCGATTTGTGTCCACGGCGTCGCGCGAGAGGGCAACGGATGCGGCGAGCGCGCTCCTCGCGCAGCGATTGCGACGAACCCCACGACCGCGAGCACGATCCCACCCACGACTCCTGCAACGGTGTCACCGACGACCAAGCCGACACCGACGACCACGCCGACACCGACGACCAAGCCGACACCGACGACCAAGCCGTCGCCGACAACCACGACCCCCGGGTCGACCGTCGACCCGGAGTGGTAAGCGCGGTCCCAAGGCAGCGCGTTCTTCGACCGGTGGCTGTAACCGCAGGCGGCCTGCTCCACACAAGGGGGATGTCAGCCGCACAACCTCATCAACCAAGGAGCAAAAAATGTACCCCAACCCGTGGCTCGGTCCGCTCGGTATCTCGCTCGACATCCACCCCGTCACCGTGACCAAGGTTGCCGTCGTGACGAATGTGCAGAACGCCATTGCGCTCGGCGGCTTCGCACTGAACTCCGCGGCGTCGTCCGTCAAGCAGTAAGTGTCCACCTGCTTGGGCACTCAGTCGACGATCGCTCGCTGTCCTCTCGAAGGCGGCGGGCGATTGTCGTTTGAAATCTGAAGAGAGCGAGGAACCGATGTACCAGTCTGGATCGAACGTCAGCATCGTGAGCAGCGTGGCCAGTGGCTCCGCAGAAGTGCAAGTCTCAGGAACCGCGGCACCGGGAGCGAACGTCACCGTCAACGGAGAACGCATCGCGGTCGGCGCCGACGGAACCTGGTCGGTAAGGCTGCGCGGCGGCGCGGGGCCAAAGGTGGTCAACGTCGTGGCGGTGAGCGCAGATGGCTCGAGCCGATCATCTTCGTCGGTCACGGTGAGCGGGTAGCTGCTCTCCTCTGTCACCGACGCTTCGCTAAGGTACGCGCACGTTTGGAGAGCCGCCCGCAACACTCGTCGCCAATCCCGGATCTGCCGATGAGCGAGAGGTTGCGATCTCCGACCGCCTGTTCGTCGGGCGCGAGTGCGCCGGCGTCGACGAGACGCATCGGCTTCTCGTCGGAGATCCAAGCGCGTCGCGGAACCATCTCGAAATCCGAATCGATAGTGAGCAAGGCGTCGCGTACGTCATCGATATGAGCACGAACGGCACCCGACTGAACGGTGTCCGTATCGAGCGCGGCGTACCGATCATGCTCGAGGCCGGAGACGTGATCACCGTCGGCGTCGTTCGCCTCGAGTTCCGATCGGAGTCGTTGCGCAAACGCGACCGACGCGAACTTGCGCGAGACGACGGCGCTCGTGACGAACGCCGAATTCGTGATGGTGGTCGGAGACATCGTCGGCTTCTCTACCAGTAGTCACGGAACGCCGAATCGCCTCGTGATGCAGAGTCTCGAAACGCTGCTACGCGAGTTCCGGGGTGCTTCTGAGCAGCCACAAAGGCATGCTGAGCAACTTCGTCGGCGACGCCTTCTTCGCAATCTGGGAGCTCGGCTTCGACGCGCGCACTCCGCAACTCGCGCTCGACTTCGTCATCGAAGCCGTGCAGCGGGTGGCCGAACTCGCACCGACGCTTCCATTGCGATCCGGCGACGGCGGCCCGCTTCGCATGGGATGGGGCGTTGCTCACGGAGATGCGGCGGTGAGCACGATGATGGGCGCGCTCCTCAACGTCGTTGGCGACGCCACGACCCTGGCATTCAGGTTGTCAGAGATCGCCGCGCGTGAAGGACGGAGCGAAGTACTTGTCGCCGATGAGTTCTACACCAACGTTGCGGCAACGTATCCCTTCGAAGCCGTGGAGTTTGTTCGAGTGAAGGGACGTCCCGATCCCGAACCCGTGCATGGATTGCGGCCGCCGCGCGCGACAGTCAGCTGATATCGACAGCTTCGTTGGTGGGGACGGAGAAGACATGGCCTGGTGCGGCCGCGCCGCCGATCGCGTAGACGGTGTTGCCGATGGAGAGGACGGCGATCCCATGGCGAGGCGTCTTCATGACGGGGAGGGTGGTCCACGTGTTGGTCGCGAGGTCGAGCACTTCGACGGTGTTGAACACTCCGGTTGGGCTTTCGCCGCCGACGGTGACCAGGCGTTTGCCGACGATGGCCGCGCCGAGGCCGCCGCGCGGCGTCGGCAGCGACGGAAGCTTGGTCCATTGTTTGGTCGTGGGGTCATAGCGTTCGACCGCGCCCAGGTTCTTGTCGGCCGAGAGTGCACGACCGCCGACGGCGTAGAAGTAGCGACGGTTGGCAACACCCGCGAGGTGGTCGCGTGGCGTGGGAATGTTCGCGACATCAGTCCACTTCGTGCCGTCGAACACTTCGGTCTGGGCAACAAGTTGATGATTCGCTTGCCCGCCCGCCACGATGATCTTGTTGCCGACGACCGCCGCGACCCCCGCAGCGCGCGGGTGACGCAGCGGCGGCAGCCCAACCCACGCGTTGTTGCGCAACACGAACACGCGGTTGCTCACGTTCGCGTCGACTCGGAACCAGCCGGATACCAGCCGCCCATGACGACCATCTCGCCCCGATACACAACTGCCATCTCGTGATGCAACGCAAGCGGCAGGGGCGGACCTGACGTCCACGTCGAGATCGCCGGGTCATAGCCCTCGACCTTCTTCGTCGCCGCGCCATTGGTGAGCCCACCGAAGATCCACGTCATTCCCTGCGACACCGTCGCACCCACCTGCTGACGCGCCGTCGGCATACTCGGCAACACGCGCCACGGTGACGCGGTCGGGAACGAGGTCATGTCGACCGCTTCGTTGGTGGTGACGGAGTCAGTGTGGCCTGGTGCGCCCGCGCCGCCGATCGCGTAGACGGCGTCGCCGACGGAGAGGACGGCCATCCCGTGGCGAGGCGTCTTCATGACGGGAAGGGTGGTCCACGTGTTGGTCCTGAGGTCGAGGCTTTCGACGGTGTTGAACACTGAGGTTGGACCTTCGCCGCCGAGGGTGACCAGGCGTCTGCCGACGATGGCCGCGCCGAGCCCGCCGCGGGGCGTCGGCAGCGACGGAAGTGTGACCCAGAGATTCGTTGCGGGGTCGTAGCGCTCGACCGCGCCCAGGTTCTTGTCGGCCGAGAGTGCACGACCACCGACGGCGAAGAAGTAGCGACGGTTGGCAACGCCCGCGAGGTGGTCGCGTGGCGTGGGAATGTTCGCAACATCAGTCCACTTCGTGCCGTCGAACACTTCGGTCTGGGTGACAAGTTCGTGATTCGCTTGCCCGCCCGTCACGATGATCTTGTCGCCAACGACCGCGGCGGCACCCGCGGCGCGGGCGTGGTTCATAGGCGGCAGCTCAACCCACGCGTCGTTGCGCAACACGAACACGCGGTTGCTCACGTTCCCGTCGACCACGGAACCAGCCGGAAACCAGCCACCCATGACGACCATCTCGCCGCGATACACAACTGCCAGCTCGTGATGCAACGCGAGCGGCAGGTTCGGACCTGACTCCCAGGTCGAGATCGCCGGGTCGTAGCCCTCGACCTTCTTCGTCGCCGCGCCATTGGTCAGCCCACCGAAGATCCACGCCACACCGTGCGACACCGTCGCACCCACCTGCTGACGCGCCGTCGGCATACTCGGCAACCCCCGCCACACTGAAGACGCCGTCAGTACCGCCGGCGTTTTCGCATGCGCGCCGCCGGCTGCTCGACTGTCGTGTTTGCCATTGGAGCGCGTGAGCGCGAGCACGAGCCCGACGCCGACTGCGATCGCGACGACTGCGGCAAGCGAACCGAGGACAAGTGCGCGCGCGGATCTCTTCTGCCGGGAGCGCGCCCGAGTCGGGGGCGCTCCGGTCGTCACGTTTGCGTTGTCGTTGCTGGTCGGCGTCGGCGACCGACGACAGGTTTGCGGCACGCGCCTGTGGCTCAGGCTGATGACGCTCAGGTTCATCGAAGGCCGCCGCGGTTGCGTCCGCCGTGCCGTGCATCGTCCGATGCGTGTGTTCTCGCCCGTTCGTGTTCACCACCAAGTGCAACCGCACCGTCCGACGTCGAACGAAGCTCCGGATGGACAAGCTGCACGGGCATGAAGTCACCCGGAAGCGGCTCGGAACGTTGAGCCCGCAATCGCTCAGACGCGGACTCCGGCGGCAGCGTGAGTCTCGCACCCGTATCCAATTCTCCAAGAGCCGCCAAGAGGATCGGCCCGCTCGCGGAGACGAGCACATTGGTGCGCACCAACCAGCCGCGCCCCCATGTCCTCGCCGCACAATGCGCGATCGCGATACCGAACTCCTCCGCGCTTTGATAACGGTCGCTCGGCGACTTCGAGATCGATCGATCCGTCACGGCTGCCAGCTCGGCGGGCACGTGATGCGCGACTTCAAGGAGCGGCGGCGGCGCCTCGTGCACGTGGCGGTAGAGCGTTGAGGCCGCGTCGGAATCGACTGGGAAGGGCAGTCGTCCGGCGAGCAACTCGTAGAGCAGTGTGCCGGCCTGATACACATCGGTCGCCGGCGTGAGCTCGCCGCCACGCGCCTGTTCCGGCGCAATGTAGGCGGGAGTTCCCAGCACTTCACCCGCGCGCGTCGCGAGTGTGGCGGAGCCGCCGACGACCTTCGCGATGCCGAGGTCGGTCACCTTCAGCGTGCCCTCGCCGGAGAACATCAAGTTCTCTGGCTTGATGTCGCGGTGCAACACGCCGTGTTGATGCGCGTGGTGTATACCCGCGCATACTGCGAGCAGGATCGCGCACGAGACGTCCGGCGTGAAGCCTCCCGCGTGGAATCGGCTCCAGACTGTTCCGCCAGTAAGCCGTTCCATGACCAGGAGGCACAGGCCGTCGTAGTCCACGAAGTCGTAGAGGGCAACGATGTGAGGATGGTCCAACGTTGCGAGCACGCGCGCTTCGGAAACGAAACGCGCTCGTACCGACGGATCGGCGCCGAATGCAAACGGCAGCTGCTTGATGGCGACGAGGCGGCCCAGCTGGCGATGCCTGCCCGCGAGAACGACGCCGTACGCCCCGCGGCCGAGTTCGCTGCTGATTTCGTACGCGGGAAGCGCAGCTACGACGCGATCGAAGTCGACCACTTGCGGAGCGTATCGTCCCCAGTCGTGGTAGTCGCGGTCGGCTTGCGTCGGCGAGCGCGCGTTGAGCGCGCGACCCCTCACACTTCCCAGTAGACCTCGACCGCGTAGCCGTCGGGATCCGCGCCCCGGAACCACACGAAGTCGGGGTCATCGCCGGCGGCGAGGACCGGCGCGCAGACCGCTTGCAACGCCCGCACCTCGTCCGCCGTCCGCAACTTGAATCCGATGTGGAACCACTCCGGCATCTCCGCCCGGCCGTGCGTTCCGAGTGCAAGGTCGAAGCCGTCGTCGTTACGCATGAACAGCGCGCCGCCGTGCCACACGTCGTGGTTGCGAAACCCGAGCTTCTCGTAGAACGCAGCCGACTTCTCGACGTCGTCGACGCCAAGGTGTAGGTGATTCAGATCCATTACGCGGGCAGGTCGAGGTGCAGCAGCTTGATCGCGTTCGTGCGGCACACCTTGTTCACCTGCTCCTGGGTGAGATCCTTCATGATCTCTTCCGCGACCTTCTTGGTGTGCGGCCACGTCGAGTCGCTGTGCGGATAGTCGGTCTCGAACGTCACGTTGTCCTCGCCCACTGCGTCGATGTTCTTCAAACCATGTGGGTCGTCGAAGAAACACCCGTAGATGTGCTCGAAGTAGTACTCGCTCGGTGGGCGCTTCACCTTGTCGGCGACACCGCCCCAGCCGCGGTTGTCCTCCCACACCTTGTCGGCGCGCTCCAACACGTACGGGATCCAGCCGATCTGGCCTTCGCTGTACGCGATCTTCAGTCGCGGGAACCGTTCGAAGATGCCCGACATCAGCCAGTCGGTCATCGACATCGCCGCGTTCATGTATGTCATCGTCGAACCGACCGCGGCCGGCGCGTCAGCGGACGTCGACGGCATCTTCGACGACGAACCGATGTGCATGCAGACCGCGGTCGTCGGTCTCCTCGCACGCCGCGAGGAACGGATCCCACCAGCCGTCCTTGTCGTGCATTGAAGGCAAACCCAAGAACGCGGGGATCTCCGAGAACGTGACTGCGTGATTGCCCCGAGCCGCGTTACGCCGCACCTCCGCCGCGGCCAGCACCGGGTCCCACAGCTGCACGATGATCAACGGGATCAGGCGGCCGTCGGTCCCCGCGCACCACTCCTCCACCATCCAATCGTTGTACGCCTTCACGCACAGGTCGCCGAGCTCGCGGTCCTTGCGTTCGGTAAACGTCTGGCCGCAGAAGCGCGGGAATGACGGAAAGGCCAGCGACGCCTCGACATGGTTGACATCCATGTCTTCCAAGCGCGCCTTCTGGTCCCAGCAGCCCTTGCGCATGTCGTCCATCGTGATCGGGCCGACCGTGATCTCGTCACGGGGATAGCCGGCCGCCGCGCTCAGCCGGGTGAGCGGATACTGGAGATCTTCGACGAGCCACCAGTCGCACCAGGTGCCGTCCTCGTCGTTGCCGGCGGACTCGTACGAGAACACCCCGCCGACGAACTTCATGTTCTTGACCTTGCGGCGCTCGATCCGCGGCCCCACTGCCTTGAATTTCTCGGGCAGGCGGTCCTGCCACACGTTCGGCGGCTCGATCACGTGGTCGTCGACCGAGATGATGCGGGGAATCTCCGGAGGCATGGAACGCAGGCTACATCTGAGGATTCCTGAGATCCCAGGCTCCCGGGCTGTCGTTTCCCCGGCTGTTTGCCGATAAAGGCAGGTGACTTCTGACGCCTGGACGGACGTGCTCGGGTACCTCGACCTCATCGGCGCCAACGACGTGTTCGCCGCGACCGATCTGCTCGACAGCGCCATCGACCGCGACGGAATCGGCGCGATCAACGACGCGCTCGCCGACGCGTGCCGCTCACTGATGGATCAGGTCGTCTTCCCGGCCGGCACGGTCGACATCCACACGGTCGTCGACACGATCGCGCTGCGCATCGTCGACACGAGCGAGGACATGCGACCCGTCGCTACCGACCGGCAGCGGTCGCTGCTCGTGTTCCTGGGGAGCGAAGGCCTGCCGTGCGCGGCGCGGAACGACGTCGCGAGCTGGTCGGCCGAGGATCGGCTCCATGACTCAATCGCGTGCCTCATCGGTCTCGTCGGCATCGTCGCGAGCGATACGCACATGTCGATCGCGGACACCGTTGCTCGCATCGACCCACCCGGCCCAACGGAAATTCCCGAGGGAACGTTCGGACTCGCATGGCGCGGCCCCAACGGCGCCGAGCCGTTCGCGGGAGTCGTACCGCGCGGCTACACCGCGCACATCACGTTCCTCGGTGCCGCGGAGTGCTCCTTGCGATCGATCTTCTCCCGCGTCGCGATGCTGCGCGACGTCAAGCTCCCGATCGAGATCCCGGCCGAAGAACACGCCATCGTGCACGCCCGCACCATCCGCTGATCACACGCTCCACGCGGCGAGGATCTCCTCGGTCGTACTGATCGTGGCGACGAGCGAGAGCGTGTTGTCGATCACTGCTTGCGCATAGTCGGCCGGCACACCCGCGATCGCATCCCGCGGCAGGACGATCTGGTAGCCACGATTGACGGCGTCGAGCGCCAGGTTCGTCATCCCGATGTTCACCGACACCCCGACACCGACGATCGTGGTCGCGCCGAGATTGCGCAGGACCGAGTCCAGTTGCGTCCCGGTCATCGGGCCAAGGCCGTGGTAACGCGGCAGCACGATATCGGCGGGGTCGACACCGATCTCCTCCGGTGGCTGTACTGCGGCACTTCCCGGCGACAAGCGCACGGGCGACTTCGCAACGCCCATGAACAATCGGGCGTTGGTGTTCGCGCCACGGCCGTCATCACGCGTTTCGGCCGTGCAATGCAGCACGGGAACGCCCGCACGACGCGCGGCTCGCGCCAACCGAGCGCAGTTGCCGATGAGGTCGACTGCGGCCGCGGCTTCGGCCAGCGCCGGCAGTACCGAGGGCGAGCCGACCACACCGTTTTGCACCTCCTGGAGCACGAGCGCGGTGTGCGCCGGCGCGACGAGCCCCGCGAGATCCATCGCCGTCAGGCTAACCGGGGAATGACATCGTGCAGCAGGTCCGCGATCTCGCGCGCACACTCGACGAACACATCGAGATCACCACCGGCGGGATCGACCACGTCCTCCCACGACTCGAGCTTCACCTCGTGCACGCGCATGCGCGCCAACCGCTCGAACAGAGGGCCGCCGTCGGACGGCGGCAGGTCGCGCGCGAGCCGCTTCAGCGTCGCGGTGCGAGGCGCGGCCGTCGGATGCACGCGCCGCATCCACATCACGTGCTCGCGTGCGAGCGCAATCACCAAATCGGCGTTGTCGAGCTCCTGGGTGGTGGCTTGACGGCTGCGGTGGTCGGGTACGGGCAGCCCGAGCGACGTGATCGCGTCGCGCGTCCGCCAGCTCATCGGCATGCCCTCGATCACGTGCGTGCCCGACGTGGTGACCCGCAAACCCGGGACGTGCTCACGAAGGATCGCGCCGGCCATCACCGAGCGGGCGGCGTTCCCGGTACACAACGTCACGACATGGAGCTCGGCCATTCGGCCGCCGACACTACCCATCAGGCACAATGTCTCTCGTGCCGTACACCCTCGTCTTGCTGCGACACGGTCAGAGCGAGTGGAACCTCAAGAACCTGTTCACGGGCTGGATCGACGTCGATCTCACCGACCTCGGCCGCGAAGAGGCGCGCCGCGGCGGTGAGGATCTCGCGCGCGCCGGACTGCGAGCCGACATCGTGCACACGTCGGTACAGGTGCGCGCGATCCGCACCGCCGAGCTCGCGCTCCACGAGTGCAAGCGCACATGGATCCCGGTGCGCCGGTCGTGGCGACTCAATGAACGGCACTACGGCGATCTCCAGGGCAAGAACAAGAAAGAGACCGCCGCGCAGTTCGGCGCGGACCAACTGAAGCTCTGGCGCCGCTCCTACGACGTGCGCCCGCCCGCGCTCGATCCGATGAGCGACAAGGAACGCTGGGGTTACGACGATCGCTACGCGGCGCTGCCGCGCGACGTCCTGCCCGAGTCGGAGTGCTTGAAGGATGTGCTCGAACGGATGCTGCCGTGGTGGTACGACGCGATCGTCCCCGACGTGCGCGCCGGGAGAACGGTGCTCGTCGCCGCGCACGGCAACTCATTGCGAGCACTCGTCAAGCATCTCGACGGCATGACCCCCGAGCAGGTCGTCGACCTCAACCTCCCCACGGGCGAGCCGCTCGTCTACGAGCTCGACGACAACCTCCAACCGACCGGGGCAACGGGTCCGGGAGGCGTGAAGGGACGTTTCCTCGACCCCGACCGCGCCCTCGCGTCGGCTCAGGCAGTCGCCAGACAGGCCGGGTAGCCCATACAGGTGCCCCGTTGCACCGCCGAAAACCGAGCATGAGGTCGAGTATCGGCGCCCGCCTCCTTGTGGCCGTCGGCTTCCTCGCGGCCTCGTGCGCCTACAGCGGCTGGGTTGCGACCCGTACGGCGTTCGACCCGGGCGCGACCCGAAACGCCGCGCAGACGTTGCTCACCACCAAGACGGTGCAACGCAGCCTGGGTGATCAGCTCAGCGAGCAGGTCGGCAAGGAGCTCCGGCGTGCCAAGACCGACCCTCGTATCACGGCCGCGGCAACGGAGGCGCTGCGCGACCCGCGAGTCGCCAACGCCTTTGCGGCGGCCGTCGCCGACGTGCACCGGGCACTGCTCTCCAACAGCGGCGGCACGATCTCGCTCGACACGCGTGCCGTCACCGATGCCGTGCACGACACGCTCGCGGATCGCGACCCCAAGCTGGCGGCGAAGCTGACGCGGCAAAGGCCCGTGACGCTCGACCTCGAGAGCAAGGAGCTACCGCATCTCGGGCGGCCAGCGCGAGATCGCGCGAACCGTCACGTGGGCGGGTGCGTTGTTCGCGCTTGTTCTCGTGGGCGCCTCGTTGCTCGTCGCGCACGAGCGCCGTGACGTTGCCCGCATCGGGCGTCGGATCGCGTACCTCTCGATCTGCCCGCTGCTGTTCTTCGGGCTGCTGCCCCATCTCTTGCAAGGCGCGGACGGCGACGCGCCTGAGATCGGTGGCGCACTGCTCGGCTCCTACGGGTCACGAGTCTTGCCGTCGGCGATCGGGCTCCTCGTCGCTGGCATCATCGTCACGATCGGTTCGCTCGCGATCCGCCGGCGACACGCCGGCACGCCGCGGACGCCGCCCATGCACCCGGCGTCGGTGCCGCCCGATCCACGACTGGCCCATCCGCCGGTCCCGGAAGAGATGTACCTCTAGAAATTGTCTCGGCGCGACGCCGCGAGGTCACGCACCTCCGGGCGCATCGACGCGTGCATGTAGAGGAACATGAGCGGCTTGAGCCATCGCATCGACGACGGCAGCGCGTACTGCTCGTAGTGGATGAGGCGGCACGTGTCTGCGTCGAGCGGTTCGACGACGAAGCCGCCCGAGATCTCCCAGCCGCGACCGACCGGCGCGGTGGCCTCGCTGTGAAAACCGCGCGGCGACAGCTCGTACCGGAAGGTCGCATGCCACGGGACGACGCGCGCGACATGGCCGGTGATGCGGTAGGTGCCAGTCGTGTCGGTCTCGGGAAGGAACTCGCAGGTGTCGGCCTTGCGCTCCGTGAGGTGGATCGACGCGATGTCGTTGACCACCGCGACCGTCACGTCGGCCGGCGCGCGCACGACGATCGTTCGCTCGACTCTCATGGCCCCGCGACCGCGCGCACGATCGGTATTGGCTCGGCGATGCCGCGCACGAACACTGGTCCGAGCGGCTCGAACACGATGTCGTTCATGTCGCCGGCTTCGTTGACCGTGGCTTCGGAGCAGAGCACGTCGCCGGGGCCGGCGAGCTCGACGATCCGCGCCGCAAGATTGACATCGCGACCGATGATGTCGTCTCCGCGGCGGCGCGGGCAGCCCCAGTGCATGCCGATCCGCACCCACAGCGGCACCTCGTCGTCGCCTGCGCTGTCGAATGCGCGCTGCAGCCGCAAGCACGTGTCGATTGCCTCGCGCGGCGAGTCGAACCACAGCAGCAAACCGTCGCCCAGCTCCTTCACGACCCGGGAGCAATCAGGAAGCGCGGCGCGCACCATCTGCTCCTGCCGCTCCAAGAGTGCGAGCGCGACATCATCACCGCGTTCATCGGTGAGCTGAGTGAAGCCAACGATGTCGGTGAAGACGATCGCGCCCGTCGTCGCTGTCGTCACTGACACGAAACTCGTATTGCTCCGCTCACGCTCTTCACCGCGATCTCGCCATCGCGGCCCGTCGGGCACTCGCACTGGACCCGTCCGCTGATCGAGCGCAAGCGAGTCGCCGGCTGCACGTCGCGCGGCACGAGGATCTCGACCTTGCCCGAGACCGTGTGCACCGAGACGTCGCCGCCGCCGGTCGTGCCGACCAGCACTTTGCCGCTGACGGTCTTCACCTCGGCACCCTCGACCCCGTCGGCGAGGATGACGCCCGACACGCCGGCGATCGAGACGCGCCGGGCCTTGCCGATGTGCACCTTCGAGCTCGTCACCACCACCCGGCACTCACCCGCGCACGTCCCGACATCGACGACTCCGGACTTCGCTCGCACGTCGACGTGGTCAGCCTCGGCGACGTGCACCTTCCCGCTCACGGTCGCGATCCGCACGCCGCCCAGCAATCCCACGGTGTCGATCGAGCCCGACACCGTTCCGATCGTGACGTCGCTCCCCGTGGGGCAATGCACGACGATCGTGCTCGCACCGCCCGACCGCCGGATCTCCAGCGCACCCTCGTGCTCCCGTACGACCTCGCCGCCCTCGACCCTGAGGTCGATCCCCGGCTCGGCTTCGACGCGCACGTTGCCGCTGCGGGTGGACACGTTCAACCGCAGCGTCTGGACCTCCGTCACATGCAAAGCCTACGCCTGCAGTGGAAGCGGGAGGTCCTGAGCATGGGCGAGGGCGAGGTGTTGCACAGCGCGTGTCAGCGCTACGAAGAGCAGGCGGGCACCGTGCGCCTCATCGGCTGCGATCTCGGCCGGCTCGACCACGATCACCGCATCGAACTCCAGGCCCTTCGCCAGGCGCGCCGGTACAACGACCACAGGCCGGTCGGGTGCGACCTCGCCCGGTTCGCCGCACACGATGCCGCGATCCGCGACCGCGCGCCGGAGCTCGTCGACGCGGATGTCCGCGCCAATCAGCGCGACGGTCGCGAACTCCTTGGCCAGCACGACCGCGTGCTCGGCCACGAGCGGCACGAGCTCGTCCGGCCGGCATGGGTGCACGTCGGGCGGATCACCGTCGGCGCGGACCGAACGCGACGGCGCGACGTCCGGCGCGGCGACGGGCAACAGCCGGTTCGCGAGCTCGAGGAACGCACCCGGCAGTCGATAGCCCATCGTCAGCTCGGCCTGCTCCGCGTTCGCCGGTTCACCAAGGTGCACGAGCGTCTCCGGCCAGCTCTGCGTCGCCGCCGGGCCGGTCGCCTGCGCGAGGTCGCCGAGGACCGTCATCGAGTGATGGCGGGTGCGGCGCGCGAGCATCCGCAACTGCATCGGCGCGAGGTCCTGCGCTTCGTCGACAACGAGGTGCCCGTACCGCCGGGGCGCGCCCTTCACGAGGGCCTCGGCCTCGTCGATGAGCGGGAGGTCGTAGGCCGTCCAAGCGTCGGCCGCACTGCGCGCCCGCAGCAAGGCCGCTTGCTCGTCGGGCTCGAGCAGACCGTCCGCGGCCCGCGCGAGCGTGTTGCGCTGCGTCAGCAGTGCGCGCACCAGCCCGACCGCGTTCACGCTCCTCCAGACACCGTCGATCGCCTTGCGCGATGACGCGTCGGCGAGAAGCTCGGACGCGAAATCGCGCTCGTCGAGCTCGATCGGTATGCCTCCCGTGTAGCGGTCATAGGCGCGCAGGAGGAGCGCCTGACGGAAGCGTTCGCGCTGGGTACTGAACGTCGCGCGCCGGCGACGCGCGTCGGCGAGCAGCGTGCGCACCTCTTCGGTGCTGAACGTGAGCCGGCGCGTGCGGTAGCGCAGCGACACACCATCGTCGGGCACCCGAATCGCGGCCGCGGCCGCCCGTTCGAGCACCGTCGCCATGCCGCGCGTCGCCTTTGATGGCGGCAGTGGCTGCGGCATCCTCACCGACCACCCGAAAGCGCAGCCCGAGGAGGCCGTCGACGGTCGTCTGCGTTGCCGACGTCTCGCCGAGCGACGGCAGTACTTGCGAGATGTACCGCAAGAACACGGGGTTGGGACCAACGACGAGCACGCCCTCGCGGCCGAGCAGCGCGCGGTGCTCGTATAACAAGAATGCGGCGCGGTGGAGGCCGACGGCGGTCTTGCCGGTTCCGGGCCCGCCCTGCACGACGAGGCAGGTTTCGAGCGGAGCCCGGATGATCGCGTCCTGTTCGGCCTGGATCGTGGCGACGATGTCGCGCATCGCGCCCGTGCGGGCCCGGCCGAGCTCGGCGAGCAGCGGGTCCGGCACTCCGCCCGAGCCCACGAGCGAGTCGGGGTCGTCGAAGTCCTCCTCGAAGACGTCGCTCAGCTCCCGAGCCGCGAACACGAAGCGGCGCCGCCGCTTGAGCCCGAAGGGGTCGGCGAGCGTCGCTCGGTAGAACGGCGTTGCCACTCCTGCGCGCCAATCGACCACGACGGGCGCGCCCGTGTCGT
Source organism: uncultured Actinomycetes bacterium (assembly GCA_963837155.1). GTDB lineage: Bacteria > Actinomycetota > Acidimicrobiia > IMCC26256 > PALSA-610 > DASQHW01. The sequence goes on from CAWIMB010000002.1 coordinate 2,928,235, forward strand.
CTTCGACGTGGCGACGACCGATGTACCAGGAGTCGCCCAACTCCTCGTCGATGCGCCCGAAGCAGAGGACTGCAGCGTCGTCGTCGAGTGAGGCAAGCCGCCGCTGCAGCTGCCACTTCACCGCCTCGGCGTCGGCCTCGTTGGCCGCAAGTACGGCCTTGTTCGCAACCCTCGCCGCCGTTCGGTGGCGCATCGACTCGAGACAATTCTCCACGAACCGGAGGCGCGCGCGTTCCGCCGCGAGATCCGGGTGGGGCATTCGAGAAATGGTACGCGACCGGGAAATGGCAACCGCGAGGTTTTTTTCGCGCCCATCTGCGATATTGCACAGCCAGTGCAGCGATACGTACATTGCGCGCTCGTGACCGCCAGCGTGGAGTCGACCCCATGAGTGTCGCTCCCATCGACGGCCGAGCCGCCCGGAAGGCCGCCACCCGCGACGCGATTGCCGACGCATTGCTCGATCTGGTCACCGCAGGCAATTTGCGACCGACCGCCCGGGAGATCGCGGGCCGGGCCGGCATCTCGCTGCGTTCGGTGTACGTGCATTTCGACGATCTCGAGGACCTGTTCTACGTGGCGTCCCGCCGGCAGTTCGACCGCGTCGCGCCCCTGCTCGTGCCCGCTGACGATGATGGACCGCTGCGCGCCCGCGCCGATGCGGTCGTCCGGCGGCGCGCGCAACTCTTCGAGGAGTTCGGCCCGATCCGGCACACGACTGAGATCCAGGCACCGTTCTCTCCGACGTTGCAGCGCCTCGTGAACAACGCGCACGCGCAAGGCCGGCGTGAGCTCGAGCGCGTCTTCGCGCACGAGCTCGACGCCATGCCCGAGGCCGAGCGGACGCGGGCACTCGCCGCGATCGACGCGCTCACCACCGGCGCGACGTGGGACCTGCTCCGCGACCAGCACGCGCTCCCCTCCCGCGATGCACAACGCACGATCGCCGACGCCCTCGCCGCGCAGTTGGAGCAGTGGGAGACGCACCCGTGAACCGCGACGCGGTTGGCACGTTGCGCGCGGCCGGTATGGCCGTCCTGCCGTTTGCGCTGATGGTCGGCAGCGTCAAGTTGTTGTGGCCGGATATCCCCGCCGACATCTATCTCATCGGCGTGATCCAGGGGTTGCTGACGGCCCTGATCGCGCTCGGCTTCGTGATCGTCTACCGCGCGAACCGCATTATCAACTTCGCGGCCGCCGACCTGGGCAGCGTTCCCGCCGCGTTCGCGCTGTTGTTGTTCGTGTCGGCCGGGTGGAGCATCTACCTCGCCGCGATCATCGGCTTCTTCAGCTCGATCCTGCTGGGAATCATCGTCGAGTTCGTCTTCCTCCGCCGCTTCTTCAAGGCACCCCGACTGATCCTCACGGTCGCCACAATCGGCGTTACCGAGCTGCTCGCGGCGCTGGCATTCCTCCTCCCGTTGTGGTTCGGCAGTCCGGACGCAACGACATACCCGCCGTTCATCGACGTGACATTCCACGTCGGCAAGCTCACGACGTTCAACGGCAGCGACGTGCTCGTGCTGGTCTTGGTGCCGCTCATCCTGATCGCACTCGCCTGCTTCTTCCGGTTCAGCGCGATCGGTACGGCGTTGCGCGCCACCGCCGAGAACGCCGACCGCGCGTCCCTGCTCGGGATCCCCGTGCGCCGGCTGCAGAGTGTCGTGTGGGGGCTGGCGGCCGTGCTCGCCTACGTCGCGTTGTTCCTCCGGATCGGTGTCGGCGGGCAAATCCTCGGACGCGTGCTCGAGCCCGCCGTGTTGCTCACCGCACTTGGCGCCGCGGTGATCGGTCGCATGGAGCGCATGCCGACCGTCGTGCTCGCCGCGATCGGCTTGGGGATCGTCAACCAGGCGGCGGTGTTCCACTTCGACCACATCGAGGTCGAGAACCTCGCGATCTTGGCCGTGATCATTGCGATCGCGCTCTTGCTCCAGCGGTCCAGCACGACTGACCGTCTCTCCAGTGCCGCGACCTCGACGTGGCAGGCGACGCGCGAGGTCAAGCGCATCCCGGCCGAGCTACGCCACCAGCCGGCAGTACGGGCCGCGATGTGGGGCCTCGGCGCCCTCCTCGTCGCGGGGCTCGCCGCGGTGCCGTTGTTCATGTCCGAGGACAAGATCAAGCTCGCGACCACGATCGGGATCTACGCGATCATCGGTCTGTCGCTCGTTGTGCTCACCGGCTGGGCCGGTCAGGTCAGCCTCGGGCAAATGGGGTTCGTCGGCGTCGCCGGCGCCTTTGCGGGCACGCTGTCGACGCGTTGGCATTGGGATACCGGCCTGGTGCTGCTCGCGGCGGGCGTGGTCGGCGCGATCGCGACGATCGTCGTCGGCCTCACGACGCTGCGCGCTCGTGGTCTCGCGTTCTCGGTCGTGACGCTCGCGTTCTCGTTGGTGGTGAGCGCCTACTTGCTCAACGGTGGCTACTCACCCATGAAAAGCTTCCTGCCCCGGGGGCCGGTCGCCCGTACCCATGTGCTCGGGCTGTTCAGCGTCGACACCGAGACTCGGTTCTACGTGCTCGTGCTTCTCATGCTCGGCATCTCGATGCTCATGATGCGGAGCCTTCGCGCCAGTCGCGTCGGCCGCGTGCTGATCGGCGTCCGCGAAAACGAGCGGGCTGCGGAAGCGTTCGCCGTCGGCTCGCGCGGCACGCTCGTTGTCGCGTTCGCGACCTCGGGTTTCCTCGCCGGCATGGCAGGCGCGCTGTTCGTCTTGCAGCAGCAGCGCACTCGACACTTTCGAATTTCCAGCCGGGCGAAGGCCTGCGCGTGTTCTCGATGGCAGTTGTCGGCGGGCTCGGCTCGATCGGTGGTGCCGTACTTGGCGCGGTGTACGTGAAGGGCATCCAGTACTTCCTGACCCAACCGCAGTGGGCCTTCCTGTCGACCGGTTTCGGCCTGCTGCTGGTGCTGATGCTGATGCCGGGCGGCCTCGGGGCCGCGGTCGGCGACCTCCGCGACGGCGTCCTGCGGTGGTACGCGAGACGGCGCGGCATTCGGGTGCCGAGTCTCCTCGCCGATACGCGCGTCGAGGTCGAACCCGAGGCCCAGGCCAACCTCATCGACGCACTCGCCGCGACCGAGCAGGATGCGTTGGTCGCCGAAGCGCTGGCCGAGGTGCACGAGTGAGCACGACGCCTCCCGCGCCGCCGCGCCGCGTGCTGTTCCGCATCTTCGGCGTCGACGCACACATGCCGCGCCCGCCGCGCCGGTTCTTCAACGAAGTCAGCGGTGGCCAGGCGCTGTACCCGCTGATCGTCCTCGTCGGTCTCCGCGCCGTAGAACAACTCGACCAGACAGCGTTCGGCATCCTCGGCCCCGAGATCCGCGACCACTTCGGCTTGTCGAACGGCGGCTTCCTCGCCATGGTCGCGGTGTCCGCGGCCGGCGGACTCCTGCTGACGGTCCCGTTCGCCTACTTCGCCGACCGCAAGTCGCACGCGTCGCGATGGCGCTCGCCGGCGGCGCGGTGTGGGCGATCTTCGGGCTGTTCACCGCGTTTGCTGTCTCAGTGCTGATGCTCGTGATCGTGCGGGAGGGCGCCGGGATCGGGCGCGCGGTGATCACGCCGACGCACAACTCGCTGCTGTCTGACTACTACCCGCCCAATGTCCGCGCGGAGGTGTTCGGCTTCCATGCGATTGGGCTCGCCATAGGTGCATTCATCGGGCCGGTGGTCGGCGGTTACATCGGTCATGTGTACGGCTGGCGCGTGCCGTTCATCGTGTTCTTCATCCCGAGCATTTTCTTCGTGCTCTACGGCTTGCGGATGCGCGAACCGGGACGCGGCCACTGGGAACGGGCCGCCATGGGCGCCGAGGACGCGGTCGTGCACACTGACGAAACGCCGCCGTCGTTCGCGGAGACGGTGCGGATCCTCTGGCAGATCGGCACGCTGCGTCGCATCTGGTACGCGCTGCCGTTCCTGGCGGCGGCCTTCATCGGTCTCGTCACGCTGACGTCGCTCTACTACGACGAGGTCTTCCATCTCGACGACTACCGAGCGCGGACTGGTCGCCGGGCTCGCGGAACCCGCGCAGGTCGTCGCGATCTTGCTCGGTATCCCGCTCGCGGCCCGGCTGATGCTGCGCGACCCGGGTGCCGGCCTGCGCATGCTCGCGGTCGTCGGCACCGTGATGGGTGCCGCCTGGACGGTGTTCGCGCTCTCGCCGTGGCTATGGCTTGCGATCTCGATGCACGTGCTCATCACCGGCATGTCCGCGCTGCTCGTGCCCGGCATCTTCGCGGCGCTGTCGCTCGCGATCCCGCCCAAGGTGCGATCGATGGGCTACTCGATGGCATCGCTGTTCATCCTGCCGGGATTGCTCTCGCTCTACATCGTCGGCGCGATCGCGAACACCTACGGCATCCGGGCCGGCCTCATGGTGATGGTGCCGATCTTCCTCATCGGCGCGTTCCTGCTTGCGTCCGGCTCGACGTACGTGCGCGGCGACATCACGCGCGTCTGGACGTCGGCCGCCGCCCAGGCCGAGGTGATGTTCAAGCGACGGGCAGGCGAGGTGAAGCTGCTCCTCGTCCGCGACCTCGACGTGCACTACGACAACGTGCAGGTGCTGTTCAAGGTGAACTTCGAGGTCGACGAAGGCGAGATCGTCGCATTGCTGGGCACGAACGGTGCCGGTAAGTCGACGCTGCTGAAAGCGATCGCCGGCCTCGTCGAGGCAACGAACGGCGCGACCGTGTTCGACGGCCGCGACATGACGTATGCCCCACCGAATGAAGTCGCAGGCCGGGGTGTCGTCCTGTTCCCGGGCGGTCAGGGTGTGTTCCCGACGCTGGGCGTCGCGGAGCACCTCAGGCTCGCGAGTTGGCTGCACCGCAAGGACAAGGCCCACGTCGCCGAAGCGACCGAACGTGTACTCGAAATGTTCCCGATCTTCCGCGAACGCCTCGACGAGCCGGCCGGCAACCTCTCGGGCGGCCAGCAGCAAATGCTCGCGCTCGGGATGGCGTTCATCGAACGCCCCCGTTTGTTGATGATCGACGAGCTGTCGCTCGGTCTCGCACCCGCGATCGTCGAGCAGTTGCTCCCGATCGTGCGTGACATCGCGGCCCAGGGCACCACGATCATCCTCGTGGAGCAGTCGGTGAACCTCGCCCTGACGATCGCCCAGACCGCGTACTTCATGGAGAAGGGCGAGATCCGCTTCCACGGCCCGACCGCGGAGTTGCTCCAGCGTCCCGACGTGTTGCGCTCGGTGTTCCTCGAAGGCGCGGCCAAGGGCATCCTGGCAGAGAGCGCGGCGACCGTGGGAGCGACCGCGGTGCACGTCGACGCCCCGCACGAGAACGGCAGCAGCGAGGCACCGGTGCGCCTGTCGCTCACGGACGTGTCGAAGCGGTTCGGAGGTCTCGCCGCGCTCAGCGACATCTCGCTCGACGCGGCGGGCGGTGAGATTGTCGGCTTCATCGGGCCGAACGGCGCCGGTAAGACGACGCTGTTCGATGTGATCTCGGGGTTCCTTGTTCCCGATCGCGGCACGGTCGTCCTCGGAGAAGGCGGCGACGCCGTGAACATCTCGCGCCTCTCGCCGTCGGCGCGGTCGCGGATCGGGCTCGGTCGGTCGTTCCAGGACGGCCGCCTGTTCCCGAGCCTCACCGTGGCGGAAACGGTCTCGATCGCGTTCGAGCGCCACCTCGAGACGCGCGATCCCGTCGCAAGCGCGTTGCGGCTTCCGTGGGTGGAGGACACCGAGCGCGACGTCGAGCTGAACGTCGAGCGTCTCCTCGAGCTGCTCGGCATCACCGACTTCCGCGACAAGCTCATCCGCGAGCTCTCGACGGGGAGCCGGCGGATCGTCGACCTTGCGTGCGTGCTGGCGCATGGCCCGTCGGTGCTTCTCCTCGACGAGCCATCGTCGGGTATCGCCCAGCGCGAGGCCGAAGCACTCGGTCCACTGCTGCTGCGCGTTCGGGAGCAGACCGGGGCGACGTTACTTGTCATCGAGCACGACGTACCGTTGCTCATGAGCATCGCCGACCGCATCGTCGCGCTCGACCTCGGCGAGATCGTCGCCGCGGGAACGCCGAGCGACGTTGTGAACGATCCGGCCGTCGTGCACTCCTATCTCGGAACAACCGAAGAGGCGATCGCGCGCAGCGGGAGCCGAGATACATAACGAAGAAACGAAGCATCACCGCCATCACCAACCAGAGGGGGAACACGGGATGGGCATGCAACAGGCACCGCGTCCGCGGCGCTCGCCGTGGGTGCGCTACGCGCCGTTCATAGCGATCGTGGCGATCGCCGCGATCGTCGCCGTGGCCCTCGCGACACGAAGCAGCGACGACAAGAAGAAGGACACCGTGGCCGTCACCGGTGGGGCCGCGCACGTCGGGACAGAACGGCGTACCGCTGTTCTACAACGACGCCAAGGCCAAGGGTGAGGCGGACAAGCACACCTGGCAGGACCATTGCGACACGACCACGGGTGAGGTCGCGATCCCGATCCTCAACACGCCGCCGTGCGTCGAGAAATTCTCAGGCGACAACGGCGGCACGACGTCGCCCGGCGTCACCGCCGACAAGATCCGCGTCGGCTACTACGTCTCCAAGGCGGACCCCATTGGTGACGCGCTCCTGAAGGCTTCGGGTGCGTACGACACTCCTGAGGACACCTCGAAGGCGTACACCAGCTACGCGGGGATTTACGCCGGCAACTACGAGCTGTACGGCCGCAAGGTCGAGATGGTGCCGATCGAGGGAACCGGAACCTTGTCCGACCCCGTCGCCGCGCACGCCGACGCCGACCGCGCGGCGTCGAAGAACGTCTTCGCGGTGATGGGCGGCCCCGCCCAGGCGAAGGAGTTCGCGGACGAGCTCGCCCAGAAGCACATCCTGTGCATCGCGACGTGCATCATCGCCCAACCCGAGAAGTACATCCTCGACAACGAGCCGTATCTGTACCCGCCGGGCCCGACACCTGACCAGACGTCGACGCAGGTCGCGGAGCTCGTCAAGAAGCAGCTCGTCGGCAAGCCCGCCCAGTGGGCAGGGCCCGACCAGAAGGGCAAGGACCGTACGTTCACGCTGTTGACGTACAACACGCCCGACGGTCAGTTCACGTCGTCCTGGAACGACCTCGAGAAGAAGGTGAAGGACACCGGCGCGAAGGTCGTCTCGCACGTCGACTACTACCTGAACCTGCCGTCATTACAAGCCGACGCGCGGACGATCGCCGCCAAGTTGAAGCAAGCGAACGCAACCAGCATCATCTTCACCGGCGACCCGATCTTCCCGCAGTACCTCACGAAGGAAATGACGAACTCGAACTACTTCCCCGAGTGGGTGATGGCGGGCACGGTGCTCGCCGACACCAACGTGTTCGCACGCAGCTTCGACCAGAAGCAATGGGTGCACACGTTCGGGTTGCAGCTCGCTCCGGCGAAACTGCCGAAGGAGAAGCAGGACGCGTTCACCCTGCACCACTGGTGGTACGGCACCGACCCGCCGACCGAGAACAACTTCGCGATCATCAAGGGCAACGTCGAATACTTGATGGCCGGATTGCAGCTCGCGGGACCGAAGCTCACGCCCGAGGCGTTCAAGGCGGGCCTCGACGCCGCCCCACCGACGGCGCCCGGGGATCCGCCGACCCGCCGGACCGTCTCGTCGTGGGGGAACCACGGGATCTGGCCCGACACGCCGGACGATCCGGCCGGTCTCGACAACGCGGGAATTCTGTACTGGGACCCGACGGCAAGAGGGGCCGACGAGACCGGAGCGGTCGGCAACGGCATGTACAGGCTGCTCGGCGGTGGCATGCGCTACCTCGCGGGACACTGGCCCACCGATCCGGTGCCGCTGTTCGATCCCGCGAACACGAGCACGGTGTACGGCGTCGACAACATCCCGCCGGATCTGTTGCCGAAGGACTATCCGGCGCCACCGGAAGCGCCCGTGAACCAGTAGCCAGTAGCGCAAGCGTTACGCGTCCCGGGGGAGGGAGATCCATCCGTCTCCCGGGACGTACTTGCGTACGACGCGCGCCGGTACGCCCGCGACGACCGAGAAGTCGGGAACGTCGAGGCCGGCGACGACCGCACCCGCGGCGACGACGACATTGCGGCCGAGACGCGTTCCCGGCAGCACAACCGCGCCGTGACCCAACCAGCAGCCGTCGCCGACCGACACCGGCTCGTTCTTCCACATCTGCGTGCCGACCGGTTGTGACACGTCCTCGTAACCGTGATTCTGATCGGTGACGTACACGTAGTGACCGGTCCAGATGTCGTTGCCGATCTCGATGCGTTCGTGCCCGACGATGCCAATGCCTTTTCCGAGCATGCACCGGTCGCCGATCGTGATCACGGGATCGCCCCGAAGGTTCGCCTGCGTCGGCATGCCGGCGCTCAGGGACGCCAGTGGACCGACGATGCTGCCTTCGCCGATGGCGATGCGACCCTCACCGAAGATGACGGTCGGCGGGAACGCGATCAGGCTTCCGTTGCCGAACCGGTGGAAGGCGCGGGCGCGGCGATGCCGGGGCCCAAGCGCACCGAAGCGGACGACGGTTTCCCATGCCGCATGGACCGCATCGCCGGCCCGGCGCCCGAACTCGTCCCGCAACATCGTGTCAGGATAAGACCATGGCGCAGACGTCCGCCCTTCCGATCCGGATCGGGTTGCTCTACGACTTCCCCCAAGGCGGCGATCTCTTTCCCAAGGCATTGCGGCTCGGAATCGACGACGTCGCGGCGACCGGCCGGCTCGACCGCGACGTGGAACTGGTGGAACGCCAGGCCCAGGGACTGCCGTCGGGTACGGAAGCCGACGTCGTGCGCGCGTTCCGCGAGCTCTGCGCCGAAGACGTGCTCGCGATCGCGGGACCGTCGATCTCCGACAACGCACTCATCGCCGCCCCGCTGTGCGACCGCGCGCGCGTCCCCGCGATCAATTACTCGGGTGGAGAGCGCACCCGTTCGCAGTGGATGTTCCACTACCAGGTGGGATCGCTCGAGGAAGAGCCGCCCGTGCTCGCGGCGCGCATGGTCGAGCGCGGGCTATGGCGCGCCGCGGTCGTCTTCGATCAATCACCAGTCGGCCGCCGCTACGCCGAGTGCTTCGAAGCCGCGCGTGCCCGACTCGGACTCGAGGTCACGGGCACCGCGAGCATCGCGCCACTCGCCGCGGATGCAGAGGCATTGCTTGACCGGCTGCGTCAAGCCCAACCCGACGTGCTCGTGTACTTCGGTCTCGGCGTGTCGTCGCGTGCCGTTGCGCTCCGCGCCTCGCCCTCGCATGGGACGTTCCCGTGCTCTCGAACTCGGCGCTGATGTTCGGCTACGCGCGTCCGGACTGGCGCAACGGCTACGCCGGATGGGAGTACATCGACACCGTCGCCGACGACAACCCGACGCGCGCGGCGTTGCGCGAACAGTTCCGCGTCCGCGGCCGCCGGCCCGATTGGGTGCGCGGCGTACGACATCGGACGCTTGCTCGGCGAGGGCATCGCCGCATCGGAACATCTGACCCGCGCCGGGATCGCCGACGGGCTCCGCCGCGCGAAGCAGCTTCCGGCGACGAGCGGGCATGCCGGCACGCTCATGGGTTTCGGCGCATGGGACCACGCCGCCCTGAAAGGCCACTACCTCGTGCTGCGCACGTGGCGCGACGGTCACTCGGTGCAGGTCTGACCGCGCGTACGCTTTGGCGGTGCCTCAGGATCGGGATGCCGCGCGCCTCCGCATCGCGTCCGCCGGGCTGACGCAGACCGCCGTCGAGCGGGTCGCGCGCAACTCCTTCCGGCGCATGCCGATCACGCTCGTCGACCGCGCGCGCTCGCAGCTCAGGCGGTTCTTCTCCGAAGGCGACTGGACGGTCGAAGACGACGCCGGCCTTTCCGCGCTCGTCGGTCCGGGCGAGGGCTGGTCCGAAGAAGAGATCGCACCCGGCATCCGCGTGTCGTACGGGTGGCGGGGCGGCAGCTTCTATGTCGACGTCGATGCCGACGCTGCGCCCGACGGCGCCGCCGAAGAAGCCGTGCCGCCGGTACCGGAGCACGAGCGGACGTTGGGCGACACGTTCGAGGAGTACGTCGTCATCGAAGCGGGACGAAACCCCGCCGAGCTGCGGTTTGCAACCGGGCCCGGAACGATCGGCGGTGCCGGACGCTTCACGCGCGAACAGCAGGGCAGCTCGGCCGCGGTTGCCGCGCTGTTCCGTGAGTTCGACAACATCGTCGAGGTGCGCATCGAGCTTGGCGGCGTATCGGTGACGCTCGACAACCCGGGGCGTTGGGAAGAGATTCTGCTGCCGGTGTTCGACATGGTGACGAAGGGCTTCGTGCCCCCACGCGCTGTCCCACCTGATCGCCAATACGAACGGGCAATCGCGGAAATGGGCGGCTTTGATGTCACCAATCCGCGCGATCTGGCACGCATCCTCGACGCGTGTACGTCACCAGACGCCGCGTACCGTCGTCTCGCGGTCGCGAAGCTCGAGGACGGCGACCCGATCATCGTGCAGAAGCCGTGGACACGTGCGTTGGAGGATTCGTCTCGAGCGGTACGGCGCGCCGCGATCCGTGCCATGGCGCATGTCGCGCGGCCCGACCTGCGTTTGATGTACGAACGCGCGCTCGCCGACAAGGACGCATGCGTGCGCTACTACGCCTTGCGCGGGCTCGCCCAGATCGGTGTGGGCCGGGCCGAGGACAGCGTGCACCGGCGCAAACGCGACGACGACATGCGAGTCCGACTCGCCGCCGAAGCCGCCCTGGAAAACCGAGTCCCGCTGTAGTTGTCACACCGGGCTGTCATCATGCCGGTGTGGACACAATCGACATGAACGACCTGGTCAGCGGCACATGGGAGCCGTGCGCCGACTTCCGAGCGGACACCACTCCCCTGTGCGAGCACTGCGGGTGGCTTGCCGACGAGCACACAGCCGCCGCGGCGCCCGTGCTTACGCCGATCGCTTCTTCGCGGAGGTCTTCGACGCTTTCGCGGCGGTCTTCTTCGCGGGCTGCTTGACCGCCTTCTTCGCGGGCGCTTTCTTCGCCGGCTCGGAGGAGGAGGCCGCCGACGAGCTCGGGTGGCGTTCCTTCGCCGTCGCCGCTTTCTCGAGCGACGCCTCGAGCGCGGCGACGAGGTCGAGCACCTTGGCCGGCGCTTCCACGACCGGTTCGGCAACGATCTCTTCGCCCGCGGCCTTGCGCTCGATCAGATCGAGGACCTGCTCGCGGTACTGGTCGCGGAACTTCTCCGGCTGGAACTCCTCGGCCGCGAGCGACTCGACGAGCTGGCGCGCCATCGTGCGTTCGCGATCGGTGAGCTCCGTGTCGTCGTTGGGCACGAGCTCGTCGCGCGGGAGCACCTCGTCCGCGTAGCGCATCGTCTCGATGACGAGCATCCCGTCCAGCGGGCGGATCGCCACCAGTCGTTCCTTGCTCCGCACGATGATGCGGCCCAGCGCAACCTTGTTCAGCTGGGTCATCGCGTCGGCCAACAACTTGTACGGCTTCACGCCCTTGGCATCCGGCACGAGGTAGTACGGCTGTTCGAAGTACACGGGATCGATCTCGTCGAGGTCGACGAACTCCTCGATGTCGATCGCGTGGCTGGCTCTCGGGCGAAGCGCGTCGAGCTCGTCGGGCTCGATCATCACGTAGCGGCCCTTCGAGATCTCGTAGCCGCGCTTGATGCGGTCCTGGGTGACCTCTTCGCCGGTCTGCTCCGACACCTTCTTGTAGCGGATGCGCGAGCCGGTGCCCTCTTCGAGCTGATTGAAGCTCACGTCCTTACTCTTGGTCGCGCCGACAAGACGGACGGGCACCTGTACGAGGCCGAAACTGATCGAGCCGGTCCAAATGGCACTAGGCATAGCATCGATTCTAGATATGGCGCCGACGGGACAGGTGGTCGAGATCGATGGCCGCGAGCTCAAGGTCTCGAACCTCGACAAGGTGCTGTATCCCGAGGCCGGCTTCCGCAAGGGCGACGTCATCGACTACGCCCTCCGCATCGCGCCGTGGCAGCTCCCCCACCTCGCGGGGCGGCCTCCAACGCGCGTGCGGGCGCCGGACGGCCCGGCTGGGCCGCGCTTCTTCGAGAAGAACTGCCCGTCCCATCGACCGCCGTGGGTGCCGGTATACGAGGGCTCGGAGGAGACCGGCGGCACCAAGGGGTGCCTCGTGAACGAGGTCGCGACGCTGGTTTGGCTTGCCAATCTCGCCGCGCTCGAACTGCATACGCACCAGTGGAAGGTCGACGACCCGAAGCGCCCCACGGCGATGGTGATCGACCTCGACCCGGGCGAGCCGGCGACGATCGTCGATTGTTGCCGCGTCGCGCTCGACCTGCACGACACCTTGGACAAGCTCGGGTTGCAAGCCGTCGTCAAGACGTCCGGCGGCAAGGGCCTGCACCTCTCGGTCCCCGTCGTCGGTTCGAACGCAACCGACGACGACACGAAGAAGTTCGCGCTCGCACTCGGACAGCTGTTGGAGTCGCGCGATCCCGAAGCGCGTCCTGGTCGACATGACCCGGGCCAAACGGCCGGGCAAGGTGTTCATCGATTGGAGCCAGAACGACCGGCACAAGACGACCGTGTGCGCATACTCATTGCGCCTCCGTGACCGGCCGACGGTGTCGACACCGCTCTCGTGGGACGAGATTGCCGACGCCGAGGATCCGGACGCGTTGGCGTTCGAGGCTCCCGACGTGCTGACGCGCGTCGAGGAGATCGGCGATCTCTACGCCGATTCGCTCACCTTGCATCAGGAGCTCCCCGACCTGTGAACCTCGACGGGAAGATCGCGATCGTGACCGGTGCGTCGCGCGGCGTCGGCGCCGCGACGGCGGAGCTGCTCGCGCGGCGGGGATGCAAGGTCGCGTGCGCGGCGCCACGCGACCGCGGACGCGCCGCTCCCCATCCCCGGCACCATCGACGACACGGTGCGCCGCATCGTCGAGGCGGGCGGCGACGCGATCGCGGTACCGACCAACCTGGCGCGCGACGACGATGTGACGCGGATGGTCGCGCAAACCGTCGATCACTTCGGCGGCGTCGACGTGCTCATCAACAACGCGGCGATCACGTTCCCGGGCGACCTCGAGATGGAGCTGAAGCGCTTCGATCTCGTGATGCAGGTCGACCTGCGGGCCCCGCTCCAGGCGATGCAAGCGGCGATTCCGTCGATGAAGGAGCGCGGCGGCGGCGCGATTCTCAACGTCTCGTCGGTCGCGGGCCTCAACTACTTCCCCGGTCTGATGGCGTACGGCATGGCGAAGGCGGCGCTCGAACACCTGACGGTTTCGGCCGCGCACCAGCTCCGTCCCTTCGACATCGCGGTGAACACGTTCCGCATCGACGTGCCGGTCGCGTCCGAAGGATTCGTGTTCAACATGCCCGACGCCGACCACTCCGACTGGGAACCGTCGGAGGTCGCAGCCGATGGCATCGTCTGGATGCTCGAACAGCCGCCGAGCTACACGGGAAACAACGTGGGGATGGCCCGTCTCCGCGAGGAGCACCGCATCATGGCCTCACGCGCTGCGAGACGACACCAGCAACAGCCGTCGATCGTCACCGAGACGCATCTACGTCCGGTGTGACTCAGTGCACCAGCAGGTCGATGCTGGACTTGTAGAGCTCAAGCGCGGCCTTGAGCGCCGCGGTCGTCGCCTGGTGCGCGTCCCCGGCAACCATCATCGTGGTCATCTGCTCGGCGACATCAACGTTCGTGGACGGGTCGGGCGCAACCGGCGCGGTGACGTCAGGCTGGGCCTCGGTCGGCAGGTCCGCCGCCGCCAGCTGCTGCGCCGCGTTGTCGAACGTCGCCTGCACCCGCTGGGCAGCGGAAGTCAAGGCACTGATCGCGTCCACGGACGTATGTCGGCGCCGCGGCGCCCGGATCTTGAGCGCGGCCCAGTTCTTGCGACACACGACGACCGAATCGGTCGCCGCACGTCGCCAAAACCTTCTACGACAGGCGTTCGATGATCATTGCCATTCCCTGGCCGCCGCCGACGCACATGGTCTCGAGGCCGTAGCGCTTGTTCTCGGTCTCGAGGCCGTTGATCAGCGTCGTCATGATGCGGGCGCCGGTCATGCCGAACGGGTGCCCGAGCGCGATCGCGCCGCCGTGCACGTTGAGCTTCTCCCACGGGATGCCGAGGTGCTTGGCCGACGGGATCACCTGGGCGGCGAACGCTTCATTGATCTCCACGAGATCGATGTCGTCGATCGTCATGTTCGCGCGCTTCAGCGCCTGGCGCGACGCCTCGATCGGGCCGAGGCCCATGATCTCGGGGTTCAGCGCGCTCACGCCCGATGCGACGATCCGCGCCAGCGGCTTCAGCCCGAGCTGGCTCGCCTTGCTGTCACTCATCACGATGACCGCGGCCGCGCCGTCGTTCAACGGGCACGCGTTGCCGGCCGTGACCGAGCCGTCGGGACGGAACACCGGCTTCAACGTCGCGAGCTTCTCGACGGTGGTACCGGCCCGGGGCCCGTCGTCTTTGGTCACGATGGTGCCGTCGGGCGTCGTCACGGGTGTGATCTCCCGCTCGAAGAAGCCGTTCTCCTGGTTCTCGACCGCCAGTTGCTGCGAACGCGCGCCGAACTCGTCCATCTCCTCGCGCGTGACGCCCTCGGCCTCGACGACGTTCTCGGCGGTCTGACCCATCGCGATGTACACGTCGGGCAGCCCGGCCGGCGGCGTCCACTTCGGCTGGCCGCCTTCGCTGCGCTGCTTCGTGCGGTCACGTGCGTCGCGGAACTTCTCGTTCGGCGGCCCACCGTCGGCCATGCCGTTCAGGAAGCGGCTGACCGTCTCGACACCTCCCGCCAAGAAGACATCGCCTTCGCCAGCTTTGATCGCATGCGCTGCCATGCGGATCGTTTGGAGCGACGACGAGCAGTAACGGTTCACCGTCACGCCCGGCACGTCCACGCCGGCAAGCAGCGCCGAGACGCGCGCCACGTTGGTGCCGGCCTCGCCCGCCGGTTGTCCGCATCCCCAAATGACGTCTTCGACCTGCGCGGGATCGAGCTGCGGGACCTTGCCGAGCACGGCGTCGATGATCAGCGACGAGAGATCGTCGGGCCGGCATTCGATGAGCGAGCCCTTGTTCGCGCGCCCGATCGGTGTACGGGCGGTGGCGACGATCACGGCTTCGGGCATGGTCCCCTCCGGGTCGGCGAGCAGAGGGTCAAGCTACCTCAGGCCGGTGGGCGCCAACCTTGGGAGACCAGGACCCCCGCGAGGTCACTCACGTGGTCCATTGACACATCGCCCGAGTCGTCGAGGTCGACATCGGTGTCGCCGGCTTCGACGAGCAACGTCACGACCATCTCGACGAGCTCGATCGAGTCGACACCGAGGTCGGCGATCGGCGTCGTGAGGTCGATGTCGGCTCTCGTGCCGTATTCGCGGTGCAGGTACGCCGCGATCGCACTGCCGGCGTCGCGGAGCAGCTCGGGATCGACGACCGGATCAGTGCGATCAGTCACGAGCCAGCCCGCCCAAGACCTCGAGCTCGCCTCGCGCCATTCCTTCTGCCGCGCGCCAGCGCTGCTTCTTGCCGCTCGGCGTCTTCGGGAGCGTGCCCCGCTTCACGAACATGAGCGAACGCGGCGCAACCCCGACGTTGCGGACGACAGCTGCGCGAATCTCGCTCGCCGCGTCGCGAAGCTCGCCCGTCGCCGAGTTGGCCCGTGCGGGCTCCATCAGCACCGCATACTTGCCGTCATCGGTCGGCACCGCGATGCAACTGCCGAGGCGGACGGCAGCGTGCGCATCGACAACGCGCTCCACATCGCTGGCATTGATGTTGCGACCACCGATGACGAGCACGTCGTCCAGACGGCCGATGACTGCGAGCTCGTCACCCTCGACGAAGCCCAAGTCGGCAGTCGGGAACCAGCCGTCGTCAGTCAACTGGAGGTCGCGCCCGATGTAGCGCCGAAGCAGCGACGGGCTCGAGATCTCGATGCGACCGATCCCATCGGGCGCCGAACCGGAGATCCGCACATCGACACCTGGAAGCGTCGGCCCGTTCATCACGATCTCACGCGTGCCGCCCGCACCGTTCGAAGACGGCGTCCACGTTCCCAGCGCGAGCGCCTCGCCGTCGACACGCGAGGCCGACCACGAACGGTCGGGCGGATTCAAGGTGACGGCCAGCGTCGCCTCCGCGAGACCGTACGCCGGGCACAACGCGGTGTTCGAGAGCCCGTGCTCCGCGTACGCCGCCTCGAAGCGGCGGAATGCTTCGGCACGATTGACCTCACCACCGAGGATGCAGGTGCGCAGCCGCGACAAGTCAAGGAGCGAGGAGGGCACGCGCCGGGTCGTGAGCTCGAGTGCGAACATCGGCGCGGCCGTGACCTCGGCCCCGAATTCCGAGCACGCGTTCAGCCACACGCGCGGATCGCGCAGGAAATCTTCCGGACGGATGAGAACGACGCGCGCGTTGCCGCGCTGCGCGCTGCCCGCAACGATTCCACTCAAGAACAAGCCGATGAGACCCATATCGTGGCTGAGCGGCAGCCACGACACCGCCGCGCTGTGCTCGCGGACATCGATCGCCGAGAGGATCGCGAGGATGTGCGAGCCGATCCCTTCGAGGGAGAGCTCCACTCCCGCAGCCTGCGCGGTCGTACCCGACGTGAACTGCACGAAGCGTCCCGCGCCCGCGGCGTCGGGTCGTGACGCATCGCCGGTCATCGTCTCGTCGAAGATGAAGACCGGGATGGGGAGCCCGAGATCCTCGAGCATCGTGCGGTAGATGGGGTCGACGAGCATGCATGCCGGCTGGAGTTGCGCACACGCCCACGCGATCTGCTCGCGATACCGCTCGACCGACACGCCTCGTCCGGGTGTCTGCAGCGAGCCGACGGTGGCGCCCGCGCGCCACGCACCCACCAGCGTGCTCGCAAACGCAAAGCTCGTGGACGCGACGACTGCAACGGTTCCTGCCGAACCGGCGCGGTCCTGGATCCATGCCGACGAACGGGCCGACGAGCTCCAGAGGTCGCTGACCGGTCGCGCGTCGCGGTCCTCGGGAAGGAACTGCAGGGTGCCGCCGCCGCCCGCGGCTTCCTCGATGAGGTCGAGCACGCTGGCCACGTGGCTCACCAGATCAACGGCATCGCCGCCGCGCTGAACCCGGCGGCGCCTCCCACGAGCAGCACCCGATCCGCGGAACGGATCCGACCTTCTTGCACTGCGAGGCTGAGCGCGATCGGGATGCTCGATGCCGCCGTGTTGCCGACGAACGGCAGCGTGAGCTCGCAGCGCTCGAACGGAATGCCGATCAGCTCGCCGATCCGGCGGATCGCGCGCGCCGAGACCTGATGGGGGACGACGCGATCGACGTCTTCCGGTTCCCACTCCATGCGCTTCAACACGCGCGCCACCACTTGCGGCACGATGTCGACCCCGATCTCTTCGAGTGCGCGACTCTCACACTCGAAGTAACGACCGTCGGGAGCGTCCCAGAGCAAGCTGCCGCCGCCGAGCACGGTGGACAACCGCCAGAACCGGCCCGACGATTCGAACTCCGCCGAGCCGAAAATGCCGCCAGCGCCTTCGTCGTGCGCCCGTTCGACGACCGCCGCGCCGCCGCCGTCACCGAGCGTGAACGCAGCCGCTCGCCGCCGCAGTTCGGAAGCATTTTCGAGATTCCACTTCACGGTGCCGCTCAACACCTCACCCGCGGCGACGACGACGCAGTCCGCCCGATCGGTCTGTATGAGCGCCTGAGCGACATCCAAGCCGTTGAGAAAACTGTTGCACGCGTTCTTCACGTCGAACACCGAGGCGCGGTCGCAACCGAGCTTCTCTTGCAACACGTTCGCGGTCGCCGGCTCCGCGATGTCTTGCGACGCCGACGCGAAGATCACCGTGTCGACATCGCCGATCTCGCGACCGGCCATTTCCAGCGCGCGTTGCGTCGCCGCGACCCGCGAGGTCCGAGGAGACTTGTCCCTCGGCGACGTAGCGGCGAGTGCGCACACCCGACAGCGCCTCGAGCACAACCGCGGGGAGACGAACATCCGACGACGCGGCGCTCACCCGTTCTTCGATGTCAGCCGAGGTGATGACGGTTTCGGGAAGGTAGTGCCCGATCCCCGCAAGCCTGACCGGCGAGAGCGCCCGCATCCTCTTCGTCCCTCCCTACCGCCCTTTACGTGGGGCTGGACGATACCTACTCTCTGCGCGAGCTGCCAGGGGAGAGCGGACATGCAAACGACTCGGACATTCCGCTTTCCGGAGATTGCGGCCGGTCTGGGATGGCGAAAACTCGTCCCCTTGCTCATGTCCTCACGGGCAGTGAGGCAATTGGCACGCCCCCACCTGGTCCTCGACGCACTGCTCGGGCTCGAGCGTGCGGGTGTCATCGAAGCGACGCCCACCGGACTCCGTGTCATGAACGCTCGCGTCGACGACCGCTCGGCCGCCGTGCTGCAGTACCTCTCCCAAGTCGGGATCCTCCGCAACGGGCGACGCGGATATCGGGTCGCGCGTCGTTGGGAACCGGGCCTTGCCGCCGCGTTCTACGCGGCCTCCGCCTACGCCGACGTCGCGTACGGCTACGCGATGGGCAAAGCTCCGGCGACGACCGAAGAGCGAGACGAGCTCTACGACGCCGTGGCGAGCGGCATGCTCGCGAGCCCAGTTGCCCTGGCCGCCGCCGACAAGCTGCTTCCGCAAGTCGCACTCGTTGGCTTCGACACCTTTGTCGATCTCGGCTGCGGCGCGGGCGAGTTCCTCCTCTGGCTCGCGGCGCGTGTGCCGAACGCGCGCCTCATTGGCGTCGATCACGACGTACGAGCAGCACGCGCGCGTGAAGGCCTGCGGGGCAACGTGCAGCTCGTCGAGGCGGACGTTCGCGATGCCGCGACGATCGCGGCGACCGTGCAGGGTGCGCGACGCGTTCTGGTCTCGGGAATGTTCGTGTTTCACGAGATTGGCGATTCCGATGTCGTGGACTTGTGGCAGCACATCTTGCGATCGTTCCCTGACCCGACGATCCTCGTCACCGAGCTCGTCCCGCGCCCGGCGTGGACGCGCCACTTCGATCGCCACTTCCCGCTCGCCGAAGTCGAGCTCGTCCACGCGCTGACGGGTCAGGAAGTACGTCCGGTCCACGAGTGGGAGGCCCTCGCAGGCAAGTCGGGCGCCACGGTCGTCGACAGCCTCATGCAGCCGATGACGGGCTACTACGCCGCACTGCTCCGCCCGACGCCGTAGCCGCCCGGCACTACTCTGCAGCTCGTGTCCGCGTCGGCGCACGTGCTCGAGCAGCACAAGAGTCACCGCATTCCCTGGCTGCGAGCCGCGGTGCTGGGTGCGAACGACGGCATCGTCTCCACCGCGAGCCTTGTCATCGGGGTCGCCGCGGCCTCGAGTTCCCGATCCGCCGTGGTAACCGCCGGCATCGCGGGGTTGATCGCCGGCGCGATGTCGATGGCGGCGGGCGAGTACATCTCGGTGAGCTCGCAGCGCGACGCCGAACAGGCCGACGTTGCGATCGAGGCCGAGGCGCTCCGCGCGAACCCGCGGGGCGAGCTGCGCGAGCTCGCAAAGATCTACGAGGATCGTGGCGTCGAGCCCGGCCTGGCCCGCCTCGTTGCCGAGCAGCTCATGGCGCACGACGAGCTGGGCGCCCACATGCGCGACGAGCTGGGCATCACCGAAATCGCAAAAGCGCGCCCGTTGCAAGCCGCGTGGACGTCGGCCCTCGCGTTCACGAGCGGCGCGATCTTCCCTCTCTTGGCGATCAGCGTCGCGCCGAGGAGCATTCGCATAGCCGTCTGCGCGGTCATCTCATTGCTCGCGTTGGTACTGCTCGGTGTCCTGGGCGCCCGGGTCGGCGGCGCGCCGTGGAAACGTGCGGTCATGCGCGTTGTCGCCTGGTCGTCGCTCGCAATGCTCGTCACCTACGGCATCGGATGGCTCGTCGGCGTGACGGTCTAAGCCCCAAGGTCGACTGACTCCTCCAGCGGACCGCGTTCGGTGAAGCTCGTCACCGGTCCCGCCATCCGCACGCGATCGTCGTCGTACGCGCGCCGCGCGTCGTCGAGATCACCATCGACTGTAACACCCGCGAGGTCATCCACGAACGAGTCGTCTTCGCCTTCGATCATCACGCCCCACATGTCCCAGGGCAGCATCTCGACCTTGTTCAACGCGGCGAGGTCGCGCACAACGTTGTGACGCACGAACCATGAGCCCCAGAACTCGAAGATTCCGAAGTCGTTCGCATCGGCTTCTCCGGCACGGATCATCCTCCATGCTTCGCCGCTGCCGAGGAAGACACCGGCCGGCAGGTCGTCGGGATCGAACGACTCACCAATCGCCTTCATCTGGACGTCATCGAGCTGGAAGTCGCGCGGCACCCAGCGCTCGCCGTCGTGTTGCTCGACGATCCAGTGATCGACGTACTTGCCGGGCTGGAAGTACGTCGCGAATCCGACCCGGGCACACGCCGGAACGCCCTCCCGGCGGAGCAAGGCGGCGGCGAGCGTCGAGAAGTGACGGCACACCACGCCCGCGCGTTGCTCGGGTTCGCGCGCCTGGGTGATCGGGCGAGCGTCGATCGCGCGTACCGCGTCGAGCATCGCGACCGCGTTGCGGGTCTGGCGTTCATCGTGAACTTTTTCGATGCCGTAGACCGGCGCCCACGCCGTGTGCACGAAGCAACCCTGCACGAACACGCGGATGTTCTCGATCGGCGGAAGATCGTCGGGGATCGTCGTCATCGGCCCTGGCGTTGCGTACCACTGGGTGTTATTCATCGACACGGCGCAGCTCCTTCCGGTAACGCTCCCAGTTGCGCACATACTCCGAGGCTGGATACGTGATCTGGTCGGGCTTCACCGCACCTTCGCGCAGCTTGGCGGGCACGCCAAGAGCCATCGCACCGGCCGGTACCTCCATGTCGTTGGGGACCAGCGCGGCCGCGCCGACGAGCGCGCCGCTGCGAATAATCGCCCGGTGGAGCACGATCGAGCCCGTCCCGACGAGGGCGCCGTCCTCGACCGTGCATCCCTCGAGGTGCGCGAGATGACCGATCACGCAGTCGGCGCCGACGATGGTTTCGAGCTCGCGCGTGCAGTGGATGACCGCGCCGTCCTGCACGGAGGTGCGCGCGCCGATCACGATTCGGCTCTGGTCCCCGCGCAAAACGGTCTGGGGCCATATCGTCGCACCCGCGGCGATCACCACGTTGCCGATGATCGTGCAGTCGGGGTGCACGAACGCGTCGGGATCGATCTGCGGAGCAATGTCAGCGAGAGCGTAGAGAGCCATGCCGCGTAGTCTGGCCGCCAGAGCCGAGCGCTCGCGAGCCGGGTATCCCGGCGAGCAGCGAGGCGTGGCCTGAGCGGCCCCGCAGAGCGGAGAGCAATGGACGTCGAACTGCACGTGAAGGAAGTGGCGGAGCAGGGGTACACGATTGTCGAGGGCGCGATCGAGCCCGACCTCATCGATGCGCTGACGGATGCGCTCGATCGCCTCGAGCGTTTTCTCGACGTGCAGCCCTCGCCGAACTCGTTCGAGGGCCACAAGACCTTGCGTGTGTACAACCTGCTCGCGTTCGACGACGTCTGGCAACGCGTGCCCGTCCACGATCATGTACTTCCCGTCGTCGACGGAGTGCTCGATCCGGGCTGCCTGATCTCCTCGCTGTCGTCGATCGACATCCTGCCGGGCGAGGTCGCCCAACCGATCCACGCCGACGACCAGCTGATCCCGATCCCGAAGCCGCACCCTCCCACCGTCTGCAACTCGATGTGGGCGCTCACGGACTTCACCGAAGCGAACGGCGCGACGCGACTCATTCCCCGTTCGCACCTGCGCGACCACAGCCCGGACTACGGCAAGCCGTACGACTCGATCGCGGCAGAGATGCCGAAGGGATCCGTGCTCATCTGGCACGGCAGCCTCTGGCATGGCGGTGGCGCGAACAACAGCAGCGAGCGGCGCATCGGCATCGCGATGAACTACTGCGCGGGGTACGTGCGCCAGCAGGAGAACCAGCAGTTGGGCCTGCCGCGAGAAGGTGGCGACCTTCGAGCCGAGGTTGCGCGAGCTCGTCGGCTACGGCGTGTACAACCTCTTGATCGGGCACATCAACAAGCAGTCACCCGAAACGCTGCTGCTCGGCGACGGGACCACCAAGATGGTGTGGGACCGGCGCTGAGATGGCAATCCTCGATGTCGCCGATGACGCACGAATACGCGTCCTCACACTGAACCGTCCCGAGGCGTTGAACGCGTTCAACGACGAGCTGTACCACACGGCCGGCCGTGCCCTCGAAGAAGCGGCTGCACGCGACGACATCGCGTGCGTTGTGATCACCGGCACCGGACGCGCGTTCTCCGCAGGGCAGGATCTCGGCGAGATGGGCCGCGTCAACACGAACGCCGACCGTTCGAGCTTCGGTGCGGACGGGCCTGGGTTCCCGCACTTCCTCGACACGCTCGCGGCGCTCCCCAAACCCGTGATCGCGGCGGTCAACGGCATCGGTGTTGGCATCGGCATGACGATGCTCCTGCACGTCGACATCGCATTCATCGCGACAACTGCACGTCTGCGCGCGCCGTTCGTGCCGCTCGGCGTTGTACCCGAGGCGGCGGGCAGCTTGCTCATGCCGCGCGTCATGGGCAATCAACGCGCGGCGGCAAAGCTCTACACCGGCGATTGGATCACCGCAGACGAAGCCGTCGAATGCGGGCTCGCACTGCAGGAGGTCGAGCCCGACGCGTTGATGGACACCGCGATGGCGATGGCGCGACGGATCGCGACAATGCCCGTCGCATCGCTGCGCGCCACCAAGCAGCTCGTCGTGGATGGCCGGATCGACGCCGTGCGCGCGGCCCGCGCTCGAGAGGACGCGCTGTTCACCACGATGATCGGTCAGCCCGCGAACATGGAGGCGATCAGCGCCTTCCTGGAGAAACGCGACCCGGACTTCACGAATTTGTAAGGCCAACTACTCTGCTCGGGCATGACGATCGTCGATACCCGCAGCGGCAAAGTCGAGGGCTTCGAGCGCGACGGTGTGCATGTGTTCCGCGGCATCCCGTATGCGTTGCCGCCGGTGGGCACCCGGCGCTGGCAGCTCCCGCAACCCGAAGAGTCGTGGGAGGGCGTGCGCGACGCGACCGAGTTCTCCGCGCAGTCCGCCCAGAGCGAGTTCGCGATGACCAAGCTGCTCGGTGGCCCCAAGCCGGTGATCAGCGAGGACAGCCTGTATCTCAACGTCTGGACGCCGGCGTGTGACGACGCGCGCCGCCCGGTGATGGTCTGGATCCACGGCGGTGCGTTCATCTGGGGCTCGGGCGATACGCCGTGGTACGACGGCACCAACTTCGCGGCGCACGGCGACGTCGTGGTGGTCACGATCAACTACCGACTCGGACCGTTCGGCTTCTTGCATCTCGCCGACCTCTTCGACGGTGCATTTGCCGGCTCGGGAAATCTCGGCATCGCCGACCAGATCGCGGCACTCGAATGGGTGCGCGATTGCATCGCGGCATTCGGCGGCGACCCGTATCACGTGACCGTGTTCGGCGAATCGGCCGGCGGCGGGAGCATCGGCACGTTGCTCGGCACGCCCGCGGCGCAGGGGCTGTTCACCGGCGCGATCCCGCAGAGCGGCGCGGCGTCCTGGTACGCGACCAGCGACCGCGCGACGGACATGGCTGCCCGTGTCGTCGAGCGATTGGGTGTGAAGGCCGGCGACGTCGACGCGTTGCTCGCCACGTCGATGGACGCGGTGATACGGGCAATGCCCAACTTCGTGGAGGATGGTGTCGAGCGCGTTGCCATTCCAGCCGGTGGTCGACGGTGTCGTGCTGCCCGAGCCGCCGCTGGACGCGATCGCCGGAGGCAACGCGGCCGGGGTACACGTCCTCACCGGTACCAACCGTCACGAGATGACGCTGTTCATCCTGGCCGATCCCGCGCTGGCCACGCTCGACGTCGAGCACATACGCGCCCGCGTGCGCGCGTGGGCGGGTGACGCCGCCGGCGCGATCGTCGACAGCTATCGCACGCGGCGACCGCAGGCCACGCCGCAAGAGTTGTGGCTCGACCTCTCTACGGACGGCGTGTTCCGCATTCCCGCGATCCGGCTGCTCGAAGCGCAACTCCCCCACGCGCCCGTGTGGTCGTACCTGTTCACGTGGGAAACACCGGTCTTCGGCGGGATCTTGAAGTCGACGCATGCGCTCGAGATCCCATTCGTGTGGGACAACCTCGCGCGCCAGGGATCCGAGATGTTCACCGGTACCGGGAGCGAGCGGCAGGGCATCGCCGATGCGATGCACGGCGCGTGGACGGCCTTCCGCGGACCGGTGATCCCAACCACGACGGGCTCCCGGCGTGGCCTCGCTACGACCGCGACCACCGAGCGACGATGCGCTTCGACGCCACCTGCGAGGTACTCGACGACCCGGCTGGCGAGGATCGCGCCGCCGTCGAGGCCGCGACTTCCTGATCTGCTTGAGGGGCCGTGCGCCCCTGCCGATGAGGACCAGATGGGGAACATCGTGGCGGTCCTGCTCGACGACGCAATGCCGCCCGGACGGCTGGGTGAGCTGCTACGCGCAGCCCGCAAGCGCCGCGGGTTGAAGCGCAAGCAGGCGGCGGCCCGTGCGGGCGCGACCGCGGAGCTTCTGCGCGCGTACGAGCGCGGAACGATGGAGATCCCGGCCGATGTCTGCGCGCGTCTTGCGGAGTTGTACGGCGACGATCTGCTTGCCCACGTCCCGCAGCGCGAGCCGCTCGAGGTCGCATCGTCCGGTTCGGAGAACGAGGTCCTCGCCGACTTCGTACAACTCGTACGACGGTTGCGGCGCGCGAAACCCGGTGAGCCACTGCCGCTGCGCGCGGCCGATGTTGCCGCGCTCGCGTCGGCGTTCGAAGCCGACCCGGCGACGATCGAGCAACGGATCGTCGATGTCCTCGGATGCTCACGCGCCGAGGCACGGTCGTTGCATCGCGAACTGCTGCGCCGCAATGTCGTCCTGCCGGTCGCGGGTCTCGCCGCGAGCGTGGTCGCGATCGCCGGCGTACAGGCGGCGCAAGCCGCGAGCGACCAGCCTGTACTGAAGCCCGCGCCCGAGGCACATGCACAGGTGACGGCACCGCGGACCACCGAGATCACACGCGCACCGACGACGACCGTCGCCGTACGTGCGAGCGCGACCCCCACGACCCGACCGGCGGGCCATGCGCCGCCGACGACCGTCGCCCCCCGCACCAGTCACGTCCCGGCGCCGGCACCCCTGCCCGCCGCGCACAACCCGCCCCCCGGCGGCTGGTATCCGCTGCCCGAGGAACCGCCGGCCGACAACGTGACGCCGCCTTCGATCGACCCGAACGACGATACGCCGGTCGGCATCCTGCCGGGAGAGACGCCGGTCACCAGCATCAGCACCGCGATCTCAACCGTGCCGCCGGACGACGACGAATAGCTGGGTCACGACTCACCTCCGAGAGGCGGCTTCGCCGCGAGCGGGAGGATTCGCTGCTCCCGCCAGTTCGCTTCGCACCCTCCGGGCTGCTCCGCTCACGGCCCGGTCTTGAGGTGCCAGGCCTTCTCGCGCGAACGTGCGGATGCCCGCATCCGACATCGACACACCATTGCCCGAGTGCCGGCGACCGGCCCACGGCAAGCGGACGCTCGACCGGTCGGATGTGTTCCAGTAAGCGTTGCCGACGTCGAGCCGGGAGAGAATCTGCTCGGCACGTGAACGATCGTTCGTGAACACGGCCGCGCCCAAGCCGAACTCGGTGTCGTCCATGCGTCCGATCGCGTCCTCGTCGTTGCGCACGCGTGCGACCGGCACCACTGGGCCGAAGGTCTCCTCGCGCATGATCGCCATACGGTCGTCGACGTCGACCAGCACGGTCGGCTCGAACCAATTCCCGTCGCCGCGCGATCCGTTCGCCACCGCACAGCAGCCGCGCACCCTTCGCCGACCGCGTCACCAACCTGGGCGTCGAGCACGTCGAGTTGCGCCGAACGGGCGAGTGGACCGATGTCGGTCGCGTCGTCGTCGGGATCTCCGACGCGATACACGGACACGACCTGGACGAGCGCATCGACGAAGCGGTCGAAGACAGCCTCGTGCACGTACACACGCTCTATCGCGCAGCAGGACTGTCCGCCGTTGTAACAGGCGCCTTCGGCGATTGCGAACGCCGCGCTCTCGACGTCGACGTCGTCGCACACGTACGCGGCATCCTTGCCGCCGAGCTCGAGCTGCACGCGCAGCAGCCGGTCCGCCGCGGTTGCGGCGACCTTCCGACCGGTCGCGTACGAACCTGTGAAGCACACCATGTCGATGTCGCCGCCGACGAGTGCGGCGCCGGCCGCGCCGCCACCGACCACCGCTTGCACGACGTCGACCGGCACGCCCGCACGATGGAAGAGGTCGACGATTCGGAGCCCGGTGAGCGTCGCGTGCTCCGACGGCTTGTAGAGCACTGCGTTGCCGGCGAGCAGCGCCGGAACGATCGAGTTCAACACGACGAAGTACGGATAGTTCCACGCGCTGATATCCGCGACGACGCCGACCGGGTCGTACGAGATGCGCTCGCCGACGACGCTGTCGGTATCCGGTGTCACGACACGCGGCGCGAGCACCTCGCCGGCGTGCTCGACGTTCCACGTGATCCGATCGCGAAGGGCGCTGATCTCGTTGCGCGCCTGACGGATGGGTTTGCCGACTTCGCTCGTCGTCAGTCGCGCGCACTCCTCCGCCTCTGCGTCGAGCATCGTGGCGAACCGGCGCAACAGCTCGGCGCGCTCCTCGTACGGCCGGGCCGCCCACGCGCGCTGCGCCCGCCGGGCGCGATCGGTCTTCTGCGCGATCTCGCCCTCCTCGGTGACCGCGACGTCGCGCAGCATCGCGCCGGTGGCCGGGTTGCGAACCGGCAACGACCGCTCTTCCCGCGGCGCCGGTTCGACCACGGGCGCGGACGCGACTTCGGCCGGCTCCTCGACCGTTGCCTCGATGGGCACTACAGGTGCGGCGGTCTCGTCGGTCGAGACGATCAACGTGATCCAGCGGGCTTCCTTCTGCCCGGGCCGCCGTTCGAGCTGCTGCGCGAACCCACGACCCGCAAGCCGTTGCAGCGTTTCCTCCAAGTCGTCGAGCGACCGGAACGTATGCCAGCGTTCGGTCCGCTGCTTCAACTCGCCGGGCGTTTGCCGCGCCGCGCAGGAACAGCACGCCGAGGATCGCGAACTCGGGCACATGCAGCTGCAGCGCCTCCTCGACCACATGGCGATGCTTCACGACCCGCTGCCCGGTAGCCATGACGCGGCGACCCAGACCCTTGGCGCGCAGCGAATCGAGCGCTCGCTCGACGGTCGCTTCGTCGTACGCAACGACCGGGTCCCGGTTCGTTGTCTGGTTACACGCGTTGAGCAGCGCGTTGACCGAAAGCGGATAGTTGTCGGGGGTCGTGGCGGACTTCTCCATGAGACAGCCGAGAACGCGCGCCTCCTCGGGCGTCAACTCCACTTCCGGAGGTACCACCTCAGCCATGCACGAGCTCCGCGATCTCGCGCAGTTGCTCGGTCGCACCCGACACGATCATCGTGGTCACCGTAGATTCTCGCCACATGGCGAGATCATCACGGATCTTCTCGCGGGCCGATCAGCGCAACATCCTCGACGAGTTGTGTGGGCACCGCGGCCGCGGCGTCGTTCTTCTTGCCGTCGAGATACAAATCCTGAATGAGCTTCGCTTCGCCTTCGTAGCCCATGCGCGTGAAGACGTTGTTGTGGAAGTTGACCTCGCGTGCCCCCATACCGCCGATGTAGAGCGCGAGCGCGGGCCGGTACATGTCGGCGGCGGTCTCGACGTCGTCGGCCATGATCACCGGGACCAGGCACGCGACTTCGAACGTCTGCGGTGTATGCCGCGCACCAGCGCGCCCGAAGCCTTCGGCCAACGCGTCGCGGTAGAAGCCGTCCGTGCGGGGCGCATAGAACATCGGCAGCCAGCCGTCGCCGATCTCGGCCGCGAGCGCAACGTTCTTCGGCCCTTCGGCGGCGAGGAAGATCGGGAGGTCTGCCCGGAGGGGATGCGTGATCGACTTGAGCGGCTTGCCGAAGCCGCTGCCCCCTGGACGCGGCAGCTGGTACCGCTCGCCGTGGAATTCGACGGGTGCTTCGCGGCGAGGACCTGGCGGACGATCTCGACGTACTCGCGCGTACCCGCGAGCGGCTTGCGGTAGTCATCGCCGTACCAGCCCTCGGCGACCTGCGGCCCGGATGCGCCGAGCCCGAGCACGAAGCGGCCGCCCGACAAGTGGTCGAGCGTGAGCGCCGCCATCGCCATTGCGGTCGGCGTGCGCGCCGACAGCTGGCATATCGCGGTACCGAGCTTGATCCGCGAGGTCGCCGCGCCCCACCACGCGAGCGGCGTGAGCGCGTCCGAGCCGTACGCCTCCGCGGTCCAGACCGAGTCGAACTCGAGCCGTTCCGCTTCCGCGAGCGCTTGTGGCACGTCGCGCGGCGGCTGCGCGCCCCAATAACCGAGCATCAATCCAAGTTTCATTGTTTTTCCGCTCTGTAGGGCCGCTCGGGCCACGCCTCGCTGCTCGCCGGGATACCCGGCTCGCGGGCGCTCGGCTCAGGCCGGAACTCTAGGAGCATCGACGCGCGCACGTCGCCGGCAACGCACAGCCAGCATGCGAATCCATCGGGCTGATCCGCGATCGCCAGATCGACCTCGTCTCCCTCGTCGAGCCCGGCCCGGAACTCGATCTCGGCCCTCCGCACCAGCGGCCGGCCGCGGCGCGCGAGCTCTTGTTCGACCGGCGCCCAGTACGCGGCGTTGTTGACGTGCCCGAGAACATCCAGGTCGGTTGCGCGCAACGGCCAGCGCGTGGAGCTGCCGTTCACCGGTGGCCGCTCGTGGTGCAACCCGCGGAGACCCGGCGGCCACCTGCGCTTGGGCCCCAGACCCGCGGAAACCCGGGGGCAGCGGTGCGGGTACACCGCGCTCGGCGTCGACGTGCACCCAGAGTCCGGTCGCCTCGATGCACAGCAGCTCCCCCGCGCAGACGTCGGTTCGCCGCTCGGCCCACCGAGCGCCGACCCCACTGCACCAGGTGCGCGCGGTCAGATCGGCGCGAAACCTCGGCGTGTGCACGATCGCGAGCTCGAGGCGCCGCAGGATCCAGATGCCCATTCCCTCGACCGGGGCGTCGGTCGCGTCGGCGTCGGCAACGTCCTGGACAATCCGCGCGATCGCGTCGAGTCGCACCGTGGCGTCAGGCCGAACGTCGGCGAGGGTGACCTGACGTGTGATCGTGACGGCCCGCCCGTTCATCGCACGGCAACCTAGCTGCGCCGGTCGCGCTGGCTAGCTTGCGTCCCGTGACGAGTGCCACGCCGCCCGAGGGTTTTCGCCAACACCGGTTCGTCCCGCCGCCGGGCGCAACGACCGTCCTGCTCGTGCGGCACGGCGAGTCCGCACCCGCACACCCCGACCGGCCGTTTCCGCTGGTCGAGGGTCATGGCGACCCCGCGCTCGATCCCGTCGGGGTGAAGCAAGCGGAGCTCCTCGCCGATCGCCTCCAACACGACGACCTCGCCGCGATCTACGTCACGACGCTCTGCCGAACTCATGAGACCGCGGCCCCGCTCGCCGAGCGCCTCGGCCTGACCCCGATCGTCGAGCCGGACCTACGCGAGGTATTCCTCGGCGAATGGGAAGGCGGCGAGTTCCGCGCCCGGGCGGTCGCGGGCGACCCCCTGTTCCAACAGATCTTCACTGAGGAGCGGTGGGACGTGATCCCGGGCGCCGAACCTCACCGACGCGTTCGACGAACGCGTGTGGCGGGGCTTTCAGCGCATCGTCGCCGCGCACACCGACCAGCGCGTGATGGCCGTGTCGCACGGCGGGGCGATCGGCCAGCTCTTGCACCGCGTCACCGGTTCCCGCCGGTTCGCGTTCTCGGGCGCCGACAACGCGTCGATCAGCGAAATCGTCGCGAGCCCCGACCGCATCGTGTTGCGGCGCTACAACGACGTCGCGCACCTTCTCCCGCTGCTGACGTCCTGACTCGCTCGTCGCTACGTCGCGAGCCCCGCGACCGAGGCGAGCGCGCCG
This sequence comes from uncultured Actinomycetes bacterium, assembly GCA_963837155.1. Taxonomy (GTDB): domain Bacteria; phylum Actinomycetota; class Acidimicrobiia; order IMCC26256; family PALSA-610; genus DASQHW01. Next base: position 2,958,356 of record CAWIMB010000002.1, read on the forward strand.
ACGAGCGCATCGAAATCGGCGCCGGGCCGTCGGACACGCGGTGGCAACTCGAGCTGCACGCCTGCATGGGCAACCCGGTTCACTGGATTCTGCGGGTGCATGCCGCGCAGGTTCGGGGGCATGACGTCGAGGTCGGTGACCCACCGGTACCCGGGCAGCGCCGCGACCAGTGCCGCGCCGAGATCACGCGCGAGCGACCGATTGCTGCCGCCGAGCAGGGCGGTCGTCCAGCGATCGTCGGCGCCCCGGAGTCCGCCAAAGCCGTGCACCGAGATCACGACGTCGACGTGCGCGACGAACGCACGCAACGCGTCCGAACAGGTCGGGTCGTAGCGATGCGACGGGACATGCCAGCGCAGGTTGTCGGGCTGGACAACTGCATAAAGCGATGCACCGGACGCGGTTGCCGCGGCCTGCGCAATTTCGGCGGTTCCCTGCTCGAGACCGCCGTGCAGCGCGAAGAAACCGAACCGCGACCCCGTCACGAGGCGTTCGGCAACTCCCGGTGACGCGAGCAATTGGTCGAGCATCGGACCCGACGATACGCGACATACGGGGTCGACGCGACGAGGGGACCCCTCGCGGAGCCCCCTCGAACGCCACGTCGTCCGTGACGCGATCAGACGGCTGTACACCCTCGGAACAGCCGTCGCGCCAAAGGTTCTACCGAGATTCCACGCGCGTTATCCGCGCGCCGACGTCATCGAGAGATGTTCCTTCGCGCGCGTGCACCGCTTGCACCTAGTCTCGCCCGATGCCCGGAAACGTACGACCTGTCGCCGATGAGCGCGACGGCTTGCTCGCGTATCTCGCCCAGCAGCGTTACGTCATGCGCCTGACTGCGTACGGTCTCACCGACGAACAGGCACGCGCGACGCCGAGTGCAAGCTCGCTGAGCGTCGGAGGCTTGATCAAACACGTCGCGAGCGTTGAACGCGTCTGGATGGACACCGTGCTCCAACGCCGAAGCGGCCCGGCCCCGGACTACGAGGCGAACTTCCGCCTTGCGCCCGACGAGTCGCTCGCGAGTGCGCTCGATCTCTACAGCGAGGCCGCCAAGGAGACCGACGCGATCGTCGCCGCGATTCCCGACCTCGGACAGCCTGTCCCGGTGCCGAAGGGCGTGCCCTGGTTCCCGGACGACATCGACGCCTGGTCCGTGCGGTGGGTGTTGCTCCACTTGATCCAAGAGACCGCGCGCCACGCCGGTCACGCCGACATCGTGCGCGAGTCGATCGACGGCGCGACCGCGTTCCCGTTGATGGCCGCCGCCGAAGGCTGGCCCGCCACGCCGTGGCTCCAGCCGTGGGAGAAGCAGGCCTGACGCGCTGAGCTGCGGGATCATTGACGCATAAATCTCATTTACGCCCTAACATAGGGAATGTTCATCTCGGGATTCGGGGGCTGCGGGTGGCGCGCGTGAAGTGGGCGGCCCTGGCGAGTGTCGTCGTCATGTGTGCGAGCTGCAGTGGCGGGCACTCGTCGCCCAAGGCCGCCGGCAAGACCGCACGTGGTGAATCGACGAAGTGCGCTGAGGAATCAACGACGCCCGCGAAACGCGGTTGGGTGCGGTCGAATCTCCGCCCCGTGTCGCAGCCGTTGGTGGCCGCGTGCAACTTCGTTTTCTACGACGCGCATCGCGGGTCGCTCCGTGTGCTCGCTCTCGACGCGCAGACCGGCCGGACCGCGTGGGCGGCCGACGCGTCCGCCTCGAGTGTCACACCCGGCGTGATGCCGGCGCTGCTCGCGGTCGGAGGGGTCGTCGTGTTCTTCAGGAGTGTCGGCGCGGACCAGACTGCCGAGCTTGTCGGCGTTGATGCGCGCGACGGATTGACCACCTGGTCGAGCGACTCGTTCGAGTTCACGGGCTGGCCGGCACCGTGTCCCGACGATCCCGCGGTGATATGCGTAGGCGGAACCATCGGTCCGCAGACGCAGGTAATGCGGTTCGCAGCCGCAACGGGAAAACCGCTGAAGTCACCAGTCGTAGCGACAGAAACGGTTGGCCGCGACTTGGGACCGAATCTGTTCGATTCCGGTGCTCGCGACCCGGACGAGCTCGTTGCCGTGAGCCGCGGGAGTGTCGCATGGAAGCAGCCGTTGGCGAGTGTGTTCAACGAACCCGGCTTGTCGAGCGACAACGGTTGGAACTTCGACCGCGTCCCCACCGCGGGCCTGTTCGTCGGTTCGGTTGGCGGGCCAGCACTGAGCCAGACCAACACGTCGGCGGTGATCGACCTGGGCCGCAGCATGACTGCCGGTTTTCGCATCGCAGACGGCGCGGCCGTGTGGCGTGAACCCGGCACTCAGTACGTGTGCTCGACGCTTCCGTGTTCGGGGTCGGCGCTGCCCTCGCGCACCGGTGCGTATCGGCCCCCGCTCTTCGGGCTGCGCATCCGAGGTACCGGCACGGCGAGCGGCGGGGTCGGCATGTCACCGAGCCTTTCGCCGGACGCCAAGATCGTCCTGGAAGGCTTCGACTTGCGCAGCGGACGAACCCGCTGGTCGTTCGATGCGGGCCGCAACCTCACGCTGGTCACGGGCGCGATGGCTCCGCAAGTCAGCGCCACCCGTGTCGTGTTGCCCGACGCTAGCGGCGCCTCCATGAGCCTCGACCTCGCGACGGGCGCGCGAGCACCACTCGCACCCGGCACGCGTCTTTGGTGCCGCGCATCCACGACGTACAAAGTCAAGGTTCCGTATCACGCCTCGAACGGGCGAACGATCGACACGTACCGCGGTGGAGACGCGTTGTTTGCGTGCGACGCGCGCGGTCACGCGCAGGCGAAGCCGTCGCGTGTACCGAGATTCGTCGGTCCGTCCATCGACGGTCTCGCGTCCTGGAGCGAGAAGAGCAAGGTCGTCGCCGCACCTACCGCCGGCTGAGACATGCTCGGACGCCCTTGCCCCTCGCGTTCGCGCAGCCGGTCGGAGGTTCTTTGGCCCGTCAGTTCCCCTGGAGGGCATTGACGGGCCAATGGACGACTGCAGGCCGCCACACGGGTCGTTCAACGTGACTGATCAACGATCCGCACGCGGATGCGCTTGTTTCCCTTGCCTTTGCTCTCGGTCTTCACGACCTCGAACGCGCCGATTTCGACCGTCGAATGCACGTGGGTGCCGCCGTCGGCTTGCTTGTCGAGGCCGACAATGTCGACCACGCGGATTTGACTCACCGTTTCCGGGATGAGATTGACCTTGGTGCGAATGAGGTCCTCGTCCTCGACGGCCGTGTCGCGCGGTAAGAACGTGATCTCGATCGGGTGATTGTTCGTGATCTCGGCATTCACGAGCTCTTGCACGCGCGCCGCGAAACCTTCGGGCAACGGGTCGAACTCGAAGTCCATGCGCGCCTCGAGCGGCTCCATGTTGCCGCCGGTGACGGGCTTGCCCCACTCGTTCCAGATCACACCGCACAGCACGTGCATCGCGGAGTGGGTGCGCATCAGCTGATGGCGGCGCTCCCAGTCGACCGTGCCGTGTACCGATCCGCCGACGAGCGGCAGCCCGCCCTCGACGACATGCCACACGACATCGCCTTCCTTGCGGACGTCGACGACCCGCGCGTCGCCGAGCGCCCCGGTGTCGTGTGGTTGCCCGCCACCCGTCGGATAGAACGCCGTGCAGTCGAGCGCGACGCGAGATCCGTCGGCGTCGACGGCAACGACCGTCGCGTCGAACTCACGCAGATACGCGTCTCGCAGATAGAGGAGCTCAGTCACGCCCGCAAGTTACATTTGCGAGATGGTCCAGGCCGCGACCACGAGCCCGATGTGGCTGAACGCCTGCGGGAAGTTGCCGAGCAGTTCGCCGGTCTCGGCGTCGACCTCTTCGGCGAGCAAGCCGACGTCATTCACGAACGCGATCGCCCGCTCGAAGGTCTCCCGCGCCCGCTCCCCCTCGCCGCCGAGCGCGAATGCCTGCGCGAGCAGGAAGGTGCACAGGAGGAACGTGCCTTCCCCGCCTTCGAGGCCGTCGTTCGTGAGGTGTCGGTACACAAGACCGTGATCATCGGTGAGCCGGTCGGCGATCGCGTCGATCGTCGCCTTCATGCGCGGATCGTCGGCCGCGATGAAACCAACGATCGGCATCATGAGGTTCGACGCGTCGAGCTCCTCGGAGCCGAACGACTGCGTGAACGCGCCGGCCTTCTCGTTCCAGCCGTGCGTGAGGATCGCGTCGGCGATCTCGTCGCGCGCGTGCTTCCAACCTTCGACGCGGTCGTTGGCGTCCAGCACATCTGCGAGCGAGATCGCCCGGTCGACCGCGACCCAGCACATCAACTTCGAGTAGAGGAAGTCGCGCGGCTCGCCGCGAATCTCCCAGATCCCTTGGTCCTTGTCGCGCCAGCGTGCGGCAGCCGCGTCGCCGAGATCGGCGAGGAACGCGAGGTTTGCGGGGTTCAGTCGCGCGACCTGGTCGGGCAGTCGCGCCGCCGCGTCCAGCAGCTCGCCGTACACGTCGAGCTGGCGCTGATTCCACGCCCCGTTCCCGACACGCACCGGCGCGCTGTTGCGCCAGCCGCTGAGGTGCGGCAACTCCCGCTCGGTGAGATCACGCTCGCCGCCGATGCCGAACATGATCTGGAGATCGTGGCCGAGGTGCACCTGCGAGGCCGCCGCCGACGAGAGGTAGTCGAAGAACTTGTCGGCCTCGTCGGGGCACGCGGCAACCCAGAGCGCCTGGAGCGTAAACGACGCATCGCGCACCCACGCGTACCGGTAGTCCCAGTTGCGCGAGCCGCCCTCGCACTCGGGCAGCGACGTGGTCGGCGCCGCGCACATCGCGCCGGTCGGGTAGTACGTCAACGCGTACAGCACACGACCGCTGTGGTGCACGAGGTCCTTCCATGGTCCTTTGTACGCCTGGTGGAGGGCGGACCATGCGCGCCATGCCTCCGCGGTGTCGGCGATACGAACTTCAATCTCCTCTTGTGACCACAGCTCGGGTGCGGACTGCGAGCTCGTGCGGTGCTGCGACGCGAAGGCGACTCGGTCGCCCGAGCCGACCGTGAAGCGCGCGCGCACCGTCGCGCCATCGACGTCGATCGGGATCGGGCTCGACAGCGCGAGCCGGTCGGCGCCGCCGATCGCGCGCACGCCACCGTCGACGACCTGCAACAGCGGCCAGACAAGGCCGTACTCGGGCCTGGGCGCGTACTCGAGCTCGAACTCGACCTCGCCGTTCACGCCCTCCACGACGCGAACGAGCGTCGACGCGGCCTCGGCGCCGAGCTCGTGGCCCCGCTCGTTGCGGCCAACGGCAAGCGCGTCGATCACGCGAGCGGTGCCACTCGGGGTGCGGAACGTCGTGTCCATTACCAGAGTTTCCGGTTGGTAACGACGGGTGACTTCGGCGTCGCCGGCCGGCCGGATCGACCAGTGCCCGGCCTCGAGATCGAGGATGCGTCCGAACATCGACGGGCTGTCGAAACGGGGGAAGCACAGCCAGTCGATCGAACCACCCTTGCTGAGCAGCGCGGCCGAATGACAGTCGGACAAGAGGGCGTAGTCGCCGATCGGAAGGTGCGTCATGACCTGCAGTCTGTGGAGACGGTCCGTACGTTACGCCCGCGTCTCCACCGCGGCTTCGAACACCGTGAGATCGGCGGCGAAGGGCCCGTCTGCGCGGGGCCAGTGGACGACGAAGTCGGTGACGCCGATCTCCGCGTAGCGGCCGACCGTGTCGCGAAACGCGTCAACCGACGCGAGGCCGGGGTCGAGCTGTCTGCCCCGTCACGACAAGTCGTTGCAACGTCGACAGATCGCGTCCCACCGCATCGCACGTTTCGTCGACAAGTTCCATCTGCTTTCGCACCGCTGCTGCGCCAGCGACGGCATCGAGCGGGCCGTCCCACGTCCGCTCGCCGGTCGTCACCCACGTCTCGCCCAATGTCGCAGCCAATCGCATTGCGCGGGGCCCCGTCGCCGCGATTGCGAATGGCACCCGCGGCTGTTGCACGCACCCGGGATAGGCGCGCGCCTCGTCGGCCGAGTAGTAGCGCCCGCGGTACGACGCGGCGGGATCCCGCAACAACACGTCGATGCATTCGACGAACTCGACGAACCGGTCCGTGCGCTCGCGCGGCGACCACACCGCCTGGCAGAGCATCGTCGCGTCCCACCCGTCGCTGCCGGAGCCGATGCCGAGCGTCACGCGACCGCCAGAGATGTCGTCGAGCGTCATGACCTCTTTGGCGAACGGCACCGGGTGACGGAAGTTCGGTGACGCGAGCGTGCCGAGCCGGATGTGCTCTGTCACGAGCGCAGCCGCGGTGAGGGTCGGGACCGTGCCGAACCAGGGACCATCACGGAGCGTTCGCCACGCGAGATGGTCGTACGTCCAGGCATGATCGAAGCCCAGCTGCTCGGCGCGCCGCCACATCGCACGCGCGTCTGGCCAGCGCTGCTCCGGGAGGATGATGACGCCCAGCCGCACCGGACGACACTACTGAGGAGGGAGCGCGTCAGCGGTTGACGAGCAACTCGCGATAGGGCGTGTCCTTGGCCGGGCCCGGCTCCTTCGGCAGCCCGAGGACACGCTCACCGATGATGTTGCGCTGCACCTGGTCGGTGCCGCCGTAGATCGACGGCCCCGGCGAGAACAGCGTGACCTCTTGGATCAGACCACCGCCGGGCGTGTCCTTGCCCATGACCATGCCGCTCGCGCCGATAATCTCGTTGCCGACCTCACGCTGCAACCGCAGCAGGTCGCTCATCATCAGCTTGGCGATATTCGGCTCGGCGCCGGTGCGCTGATTCGGTGACTTCGCACGGAGCGCGGAGTACCGGCCGAGCTGTTGCACTGTGTAGAGCTGGGCGAGCTTCTGACGCACGTTCGGGTCGTCGTTCTTGCCGAGCTCTTGCGCGAGCTTGATCAGGCGCGGCGCCGCGAACAATCCACCACCGCCGGTGCCGCCGGTGCGGATCTGGCCGACGTAGTCACCGGCGCGATTCGTCAGCTGCCCGGCGATCGGCCCGGGGAACGCGTTCCCGGCGCCACCCGATCCGCCGGTACCAAGCCCGGCGCGCTCGGCCATCAACGTCGTGTTGGCCGCGGCCCAACCGTTGTTCAGGCCGCCGATGACATCGTCGTCGTGCACACGCGCGCCGTCGATGAACACCTCGTTGAACAGCGCGCGCCCCGTCATCTCCCGCAAGGGCCGGATCTCGACACCGGGCTGGCGCATGTCGAACTTGAAGTAGGTGATGCCCTTGTGCTTCGGCAGTTCGGGATCAGTGCGCGCCAATAACATCCCGAGGTTCGTGAGCTGAGCGGTGGATGTCCACACCTTCTGGCCGGTGATGATCCACTCGTCGCCGTCCTTCACCGCCTTGGTGGAGAGACTTGCGAGGTCGGAGCCGGCGCCCGGTTCGGAGAACAGCTGACACCACGCGTCCTGACCGTTGAGGATGCGCAGCAGCTCTTCCTGCTTCTGACGTTCGTTACCGTGCGCGACGAGTGTCGGCGCCGCGAGCAAGTAGCCGAGACCCGCGGGCGGCCCGATCGCGCCGTGTTCCCTGATCGCTTCGCTCACCGCCATGACGAGATCGCGCGGCCAGCCCTTGCCCCAGCAGTCCTCCGGGAACGCGGGCGCCGCGTAGCCCGACCGAGCGAGGGCATCCCACCACTCCTCCACCGTGAGATCGGGATTCCAGTTCTCCTCGAGCCACGTCTTGACCTCGGTACGGACGTCTTCCACAGTCGGCATCGGTGTCGGCATGTTTCCGCTCCGTAGGGCCGCTCGGGCCCCGACTCGCTGCTCGCCGGGATACCCGGCTCCCGGGCGCTCGGCTCGGGCGGGAGCGTACCCTCGCTCCGTGGCTGCGAACATGTCCGATGACGAGCGGCGATCCTTCCTGATCGCGGGCAGACGCACGGCGAAGCTGGCGGTCGTACGGGCGAACGGCGCGCCGCATGTCGCACCGATCTGGTTCGTGCTCGATGGCGACGACATGATCTTCACGACCGGCGCCAACACCATCAAGGGCAAGGCGCTGCGTCGCGACGGCCAGGCCGCGCTCTGTGTCGACGACGAACGCCCGCCATTCGCGTTTGTCGCAATCGAGGGTCGCGCCGCGATCAGCCACGACCTCGAAGAGATGTTGCGATGGGCAACGCTCATCGGTGGCCGCTACATGGGCGCGCACCGTGCGGAAGAATTCGGTCGCCGCAATGCAGTGCCCGAGGAGCTGCTCGTACGCGTGACACCGACGAAGATCGTCGCCAAAACCGGCATCGCCGATGAGAGCTTCGACGCGAACCTCAGCCCAGCAGATCCAACACCTTTTCGGACGGGCGTGCGATGACTGCCCGGTCGCCGACGAACACGACCGGCCGCTCCATAACTTCGGGATGCTTCAACAGGACCTCGATGACTTGGTCGCGAGTCTGCACGTCGGCCTTGGTGAGGCCGGCCGCCTTGAACTTATCGTCGCCGGTGCGTACGAGCGCGATCGGTTCGTCGGGAATTGCGTCGAGGATGCGCTCGAGCGTCTTGCGATCGGGCGGCGTATCGAGATATCGGACGACCTGGGCGTCAACACCCCGCTCTTCGAGGATCTGCAGGGCGCCCCGCGACTTCGAGCACGACGGGTTGTGGAAGATCTGCACGCTCATAACCGCCGACGCTAGCAACGACAGATACTCCTCGCGGGAGACGTTGATCGCGCCCAGAGATGCCAAATGCGGCGTCGTCCACTGCACGTCGAACAAGGTCGCGCCGTCGAGCGACAACAGGTCGACCGTTGCCCAGAGCGCGACCTTCGATGCATCGGTCGCCCGATGGAACATCGACTCACCGGCAAAGAAGCGGCCGATACGCACGCCATAGAGGCCGCCGACGAGAACTCCGTCGAGCCATGTCTCGATGCTGTGGGCCCAGCCGAGAGCGTGCAGCCGGGTGTACGCGGCGATGAACGACTCGTCGATCCAGCCGTGCGGACGGCTGGGTGCCGCGCACGCGCGCATCACGGCTTCGAAGGCGGTGTCGACGCGGATCTCGAAGCGGCCGCGCTTCCGCCGGAGCGAGCGGCTTGCGTGAAAGCCGTCGAGCGGCATGATGCCGCGCGGTTCCGGCGACCACCACGCGAGCGACCGCCGCACGCGCATTGGGAACAGGCCCTGCCGGTAGGCGGCGACCAATGTGCCGGGCTCCAGGTCTCCGCCCACCGCCACTATCTCGTCGGGACCGGCCGAGCGGGCATCGGGAAAGTCCCACTCACTCGGCGGCGGCTCGATCACCATGGCTCCCCTCGCTTCGCCATCCCGGCTCCGCTGGGTAGTGGCTCAGTTTGACATCGTCGAGCGCCACGCCCGGTCGCTCACGCAGCTCACCGAACTGCCCGACCGACGAAGGCCGAAGGCCCCTGGCCACTGGCGTGGTCGACGCAGACAATTCGAGATACCTCGGCGCGCTCGACGTCGTGGCTGGAATGGAACGAGGCACGCATGGGTGGAATATGGATCTTCATCGCCACCGTCGTGATTGCAATCGTGGCCATCGTGCTCGGTCGGCGTCGTCGCGAAGGCCGAACCTCAAACTAAGCCATTCCACTTCCGCTGCGTCCGCACGGCCATGCGCCTAAGCTTCCACGCGATGGCGCGTCTCACGCACTATTGATTCAGGCTGGCCGCCCGGCTGCCGAGCGCGTTGATCCTCGCGTTGCTCGGCGCACGCACGGCAGACGAGTGTGCAGGATTTCTCACGCCGGGTTCGTTCGAGTCGTTTCGTCACGACCTCGGCCTGTCCTACTCGAGCGCGAGCCTCGTGTTGGTGATCGCGGCGCCGGGAGCGATCCTCGGCAATGTGTTCACCGTCCTCGGTGACCACCGGAGCCGGCGTGCGATCGCGGCAGGTGGCGCGTTCGGGTACGCGGCGGCGTTGTTGGCGTTCGGCGCCGGGCAGTCGTTCGCGGTGCTCGCGATCGCGTCGTTTGCACTCGGCATGTCGGCCACCGCGCTGGTGCACGGCACCGAGCTGGCGCTGGTCGACGTCGCGGGCGACGAGGTCACCGCCTACTTCGCCGCGCGCCATGGTCTTCGGTGCCGTCGGCGGGGTGCTCGGGCCGGTACTGCTCATCCTCGCGGCCGTCAGCGGCTTCGGGTGGCGCGCGCGTTCCTCGCGTGTGCGCCGGCAATGGCGGCATATGGCGTGTGGCTCACGCGGTTGCCGTTCCCGCCGCCTTCCCGGCCGGACCGGCCGATCCGCGCGCTCCGCCCGGTCCTCCACGACCCGCGTGTCTGGTACTGCGGCCTGCTCGCGCTCATCCTCGGCCCGCTGCAACACCCGTTCACGGCGTTTCTGATCGCGTACCTCGAACGCGACCGGGGCGCGCCGGCTGCCGTCGCGACCGCGGTGCCGATCGCGTGGGTCATCGGCTCGGTGACCGCGGCCGCCGCATCGAGCCGCCGCGGGACCCGACCGGGGAACCGCGCCTGCGCGTGAATGCGCTGCTTCTGCTGGCGGCGACGCTCGGCGCGACGACGATCCCTTCCATTCCGGTGATCGTCGCGTGCGTGTTCGGCAACGGCTTCGCGCTCACCCGCTTCATGCTCGCGTTGAAGACGCGCATCGTGGGACTGCACCCCGAGCGGGTCGGCAGTGTCGCCGCGGTCGTGACCACGACCGAGTTCGTCGGCTTCATGCTGCCGATCGCTGCGGGCGCGCTCGCCGACGCATACGGCATCGCCGCCGGCTTCGGGTTCTACGCCGCAGTTGCAGCCGTCCTCGTGCTCACGGTCGCAGCCGGGGATCGGCTCAGTCTTTCCCGCTCTCGGCGCTGCGCGCCGGGCCGCTCGGGCCCCGCCTCGGGCGGCGCAGGCTACCTGCGCCGCTGATCCTCGGCTCAGTTACTTCAGCAACTCACGGGCGATCTGACCGACCTGGATCTCGTCGGTGCCGGCGTAGATCTGCAGCACCTTCGCGTCACGCGCGAGCTGCTCGACCTCGTACTCCGCCATGTAGCCGTTGCCGCCGAACAGCTGCACGGCTTCGAGCGCGACTTCGGTCGCGGCGCCCGCCGAGTACAACTTCATCGCGGAGGCTTCCGAGAGGCTCATCGTCTTGCCCGCCTGCCCGCAACTCGAGCACGCGGAACACCAGGTTCTCGACGTTGAGCCGGGCGACTTCCATCTTGGCGAGCTTGAGTTGGATGAGCTGGAACTCGCCGATCGGGCGGCCGAACTGCTCCCGTTCCTTCGCGTATTTCACGCTGAGCTCCAGGCAGCGTTCGATGATGCCGAGCGCCATCGCGGCGACTCCCGAGCGCTCGATCACGAACGTGGCCTTGCTCGCCTCCCGGCCGCCGCTGCCCCGGAACGCGTCTTCGCTCTCGCCGAGCAGGCGGTCGCGGCCGGCGCGCACGTCGTCGAGGAACAACATGCCGGTCGGCGACGAGTGCATGCCCATCTTGCGCAACGGCTTCGCTCTGTTCGAGGCCGGGCATCCCCGAGTCGAGCACGAACTGCAGCACCTTGCGCTCGGCGGGCGGGTTGCCTTCGTCGAGCTTGCAGATGAACACGATCGTGTCGGCGTAGGGGCCGTTCGTGATGAACGTCTTCGAACCGTTGAGCACGTACTCGTCGCCGTCGCGGCGCGCGGTCGACTGCATCGAGCCGAACGCGTCGGAGCCCGAGTTCGGTTCGGTGATCGCCCACGCACCGATCTTGTCGAGCGTGAGCATGTCGCGCGCCCAGCGCTTCTTCTGCGCGATCGTGCCCTTCGACATGATCGCGGCCGAGGTGAGGCTCGACCGACACGCCCATCGCGGTGACCATGCCCGGCGAGCACTTGCACAGCTCGATGATCGGGAGCAACGATGCCCCCCCGCCGCCACCTTCACGGTCGCGCTCGCTGCTCGGCGGGGTACCCGCCTCGCGGCGCTCGCCGCTCCGGCGAGCTCGCTCCGCTCCGCTGCGCTCGCCGCTTCCTCTTTCGCGATGCGCTTGTCGAAGCTGTCGGCCGACATCTGATCGATGCCGAACGTCTTGTAGAACTTGCGGAGCAGGTCGTACGGCGGGAGGTCGCCGAACTCCAACTCCTCGCGGTGCGGACGGATCTCGTTGTCGACGAACTGCCGCACGGCGTCGCGGATCATCTGGAGCTCTTCGGGCCATTCGAACATGCCCGAATGGTACGGGAACCACGGGGATCGGCTCGCCGTCGAACCCCCCATGCGACGCACCGCAATACTCATCCTCGCTATGGCACTGGCGGGAGCCACCGCCGCCTGCTCGGCCTCATCGTCGAAGAAGGCGAGCGTGGCGAGTCCCTCGGCAGCCGCCGGCGCTCAGAGTGGTTATCAGGCCCAGGCTGGCGACAACGGAAAGACTCGGGTCGACCTCACCCAGGCCAAACGGAGGAACCGTGAGGTCATCCACACCGCCGAGGTCGGCGTGCAGACCAAGGATGTCGACGCCGCGCTCGACGACGGCGGCTGACATCGTGCGCCGCGCCGGTGGCGACCTGTTCGCATCCAGCGCCGACCTCGCCGACCCCAAGAACCGCCACGTCCACGCGGTATTCAAGGTTCCGCCGCAACGCTTCAGCTCGGTGATGGACGCGCTCTCGTCGATCGGCAAGGTCACCAGCAGTCAGACGAGCACCGAGGATGTCACCGGCCAGGTCGTCGACCTCGATGCTCGCCTCGCTGCCGCGCGGACGGGTGCGCAGCGCCTCCGCGAGCTCCTCGCGCAGAGTGGCAACGTTCCCGACCTGCTGCAGGTCGAGCAGGCCCTCACGCAGCGAGAGAGCGAGGTCGAGTCGCTCGATGCGCAGCTTGCGGCGCTGCGCTCGCAGGTCGACCTGGCAACGATCACGCTCGACCTGAGCCCGACGCCCGCCGCGGTCGCGGCCCGGCCGAGCGACGACATCCCCGGCTTCCTCGCCGGACTCCGCACCGGCGTCGCCGCCTTCGTCAACACCGCGCTGGTGGCGGCAACGGCGTTCGGGTTCGCGCTCCCCTTCCTCGTGGTCATCGCGCTGCTCGGCATCCCGGCCCTGAAGGTCGCGCGCCGCCGCCGGCGGGCTGTCACTGCCTAGCGCCCCAGGAGTGGGGGTTCAGCACGGCCTCGGGGACGCCGATGCATCTGCCACGGAACGACGGATTGTTTCGGGGGAGGCGGGATGGAGCCCGGCAGCCTCAGTGTGTCTCGCACACTGCCAATCGATGGTGCGCTGCTGAGTGACGTGCTGCTGCGTCTCCGACGGGACGCGGCCGGTGCGATCCTGCGCTGGAACCTCGGCGACCGGGGCGCGGTCGAGATCGACGCCAACTTCACGTCGGAGGACGCGGCGCTGGTGCGCGACCGGGCGGATCTGGAATCCGGCCGGTCTTGCGCTCGCCGCGGTCGCGCTCCGACTGGAGGCGACCGCCGACGACGCGGTGCAATTGACCCTGCAACCCGGCCGGACACTGCCGTCGTGGTGGCAGACGCGCGCTGCGGTGCTCGCCGACCTCACCCACGCCGTCGTCGACGAGCTCGCCGAAGAACTGCTCTGGCACGCGGCGCGCGCAGGTCTCGCCTCCGGCCGCTGAGCGGCGCTGCAGCGTTCATCGTCAGTTCAACGAGCCGCCGCGCAGCCGTAACGCACCGACGCGACGCTGACGTCGGTTCTTCTCGAGCCGTCCGCAACGTTCCCCCCTTGCGGGCGGCTCGAGTCGCGTCTGCTCAGCGGCAGGGCGCCCACGGCTTGGCCAGGAGGTTCTGCTTCTTTTTCATCGCGTCCCGGCCGTTCGCCGCCGCGTCGAGGCAGAACTTCTTGGGGCTCGCTCGGTACTCGAGCTCGACGACCGCCTTGCCTGCCGTCACCCAACCGTCGTATCGGTTGCACTCGTTGTACTGGAAACACTGTTCGTTCACCGCGAAGTCGAAGGCCGTCTGAAGATCGCCGAGCTGGTCGAGGTCGTTCTTCAGGCCGACCGACAGCCCGCGGTTATGGGCGAGGTCTGACAGCGCACGGTTGAACGTGAGCTGATCCGCCGCGCTCAGCGGGAAGCCAGTGTCGTTCGTATAGCCGTCGACGTTGTCGAAATCGACGGCGTCGAAGCCGGCGCTCGCGCACTTCGCGACCCGCGCGTTGAGGATCGGCTTCAGGTCGTCGATACGCCGGATATCGAGCCATTTCTCGCCCGGCCAACCGTTCGACTTCCCGAGCGCGGCCGCCGGGAACTTGCTCGCATCGGGCCGCCAGTTCTCCCACGTCCCCGCGTCCACGTAACAGACCGCGTGTGCATCACGCGCGTGAATCGCGGCGACGGCTGCGGTATTGAGCGCAGTGCCGTCCTTGTCGTACAGGTCGATGTCGAAAACCTGCGGGCGCACGCACGGGTCGTGCTTGCCGGCGGTCGCCGTGCGGGCACACACGTCGGCATCGACGGTGCCCTGTAGCTGATACTGCCACCGCATCCCCGTCGTCGGCACCCACCGGCTCGCCGACGACGCAACGTCCGAACACGCCGAAAACGCGAAAACCAGTGCGATTATCCCAGACGCCATCCCCCACATGCGCATCTGGAAGATTCTAGTCGGACGGGGTGGCGGCTCCCATAGGTCGAATGCCCTCAGCGCATCGGGACCGCGTCGGGGCTGATGGGGGCCGGAAGGAGCGTGTCTCCCATGAGGAAGCGGTCGACGCCTGCCGCGCACGACCGGCCTTCGGCGATCGCCCAGACGATGAGACTTTGGCCGCGGCCCATGTCACCGCACACGAACACGTTGTCGAGGTTCGTGCGGAACTCACTGTCGCGGGTGACGTTGCCGCGCTCGTTGATCTCTACACCGAGCTGCTCGAGGAGGCCGGCTCGTTGCGGGCCGACGAACCCCATCGCGAGCAACACGAGTTCGCACGGCAGCTCGAAATCGGTGCCTTCGACCTTCTCGAACGTCATGCGCCCGTCCACGAAGGTTTGCTCGACCTGGTGCGCGCGCAGCGCGCCGACCTTGCCGTCGTCGCCGGGAAGGAAGCACTCGGTGTTCACTGCGTACACGCGCTCGCATCCCTCTTCGTGCGCGGACGACACGCGGAAGATATTCGGGTACGTCGGCCACGGCATCGCTTCGGTGCGCACGTCAGGCGGACGGGGCAGGATCTCGAACTGGTGCACGGTCGCGGCGCCCTGGCGGATCGACGTGCCGAGGCAGTCGGCGCCGGTGTCGCCACCGCCGATGATCACGACGTTCTTGTCCTTGGCGGTGATCGCAGGCTCGTCGAGATCACCCTGCTGCACGCGGTTACCCCACGGCAGGTACTCCATTGCCTGATAGACGCCTTCGAGCTCGCGGCCGGGAACCGGCAAGTCCCGCCACGCGGTCGCCCCGCCCGACAGCACAACCGCATCGAACTGCTGCAGATCCTCGACCGGAACGTTCTCGCCGACATTGGCGTTCGTGCGGAACGTCGTGCCTTCGGCTTCCATCTGCAGGATCCGGCGGTCGAGGTGCCGCTTCTCCATCTTGAACTCGGGGATGCCGTAGCGCAGGAGCCCACCGATGCGGTCGGCGCGCTCGAACACGGTGACGTCGTGGCCCGCGCGCGTCAGCTGCTGTGCGGCCGCAAGCCCGGCCGGGCCGGAACCGACGACTGCAACCCGCTTGCCGGTCTTCACTTCGGGCAGGACCGGCGTGACGAAGCCTTCCTCCCATGCCCGGTCGGAGATCTCGACCTCGATCTGCTTGATCGTCACCGGAGGCTCGTTGATGCCGAGCACGCACGCCGCTTCGCACGGTGCCGGACACAGGCGACCGGTGAACTCCGGGAAGTTGTTGGTCGCATGCAGCCGTTCGCTCGCGGCCCGCCACTGGTCGCGGTACACGAGGTCGTTCCATTCGGGAATGAGGTTCCCGAGCGGGCAGCCGGTGTGGCAGAACGGGATGCCGCAGTCCATGCAACGGGCGCCCTGCTTGCGCACCTTCTCCGGCGGGAAGTCCTCGTAGACCTCTTGCCAGTCGAGCACGCGCACCGGGATCGGCCGCCGCTTGGGCAGCTCCCGGTCGTACTTCATGAACCCTTGCGTGTCACCCACTTGCTTTGTCGCCTTCGCTGCTCGCCGGGATACCCGGCTCGCGGACGCTCGGGACTCCGGCGAGCTCGCTGCGCTCCTCCGTCGCTGCGCTCACCGCATCCTGGGATCTCATCGTTCGGGTCCTCATCCTCGGGCTGCTGCCATGACTGCTTCGTCGACGTCGACACCGCGTTCGACGGCATCGCGCTGGGCTTCGAGCACGCGTTTGTAGTCCTTGGGGAAGATCTTCGTGAATCGCTCCACGTTGGTCCACCAGCTCGACAGGATGCGCTCGGCGACCGGCGAGCCGGTCAGCTCCATGTGCATCGTCACGACCCCGCGCAGCCACTCGACGTCTTCGTCCTCCAGGGTGTCGATGTCGACCATCTCGTGATTCATGCGCCGGTAGAGCGAGCGATCGGAATCCCACACGTACGCGAAGCCGCCGCTCATGCCGGCCGCGAAGTTGCGGCCGGTCGCGCCGAGGATGACGGCCCGGCCGCCGGTCATGTACTCACACGCATGGTCGCCGACGCCCTCGACCACCGCCGTCGCGCCCGAGTTGCGGACGCAGAAGCGCTCGCCGACGATCCCACGGATGAACACGTTCCCCGCGGTCGCGCCGTAGAGGATGACGTTGCCGGCGATGATGTTCTCCTCGGCCACGAAGCTCGAGGTGCGCGGCGGCCGCAACACCAGTGTGCCGCCCGACAAGCCCTTGCCGAAGTAGTCGTTGGCGTCGCCCTCGAGGCGCAGCATGATGCCGCGCGGCACGAACGCACCGAAGCTCTGGCCGGCCGAACCCTCGAGCGTGATGTCGATCGTGCCGTCGGGAAGACCCTCGCCGCCCCACCGTCGGGTGAGCTCGGCACCGAGCATGGTGCCGACGGTGCGGTTCGTGTTCCTGATCGGAGACGACAACTTCACGGCGCTGCCCTCGTCCAGTGCCGGGCGGGCGCCCGCGATCAACGCGTTGTCGAGCGCCTTGTCGAGCCCATGGTCTTGCGGGCGCGAGTTGAAGAACGTCTGCTCGTACTTGTTCACCGGCGGCGCGAGGATCGGTGACAAGTCGAGGCCGCGCGCCTTCCAGTGCGATAATGCCAAGCGCGTGTCGAGCATCTCGACGTGACCGATCGCCTCTTCCAACGTTCGGAAGCCGAGCTCGGCGAGGTACTCGCGCACTTCCTCGGCGATGTACTCGAAGAAGTTCACGACGAACTCCGGCTTGCCCGAGAACTTCTTGCGCAACTCGGGGTTCTGCGTCGCCACACCGACCGGACACGTGTCGAGGTGGCAGACACGCATCATGATGCAGCCGCTGACCACCAGCGGCGCGGTGGCGAAGCCGAACTCCTCAGCGCCGAGCAGCGCCGCGATCACGACGTCGCGGCCGGTTTTCAGCTGGCCGTCGACCTGCACGACGATGCGGTCTCGCAAGCCGTTGAGCAACAACGTCTGTTGCGTCTCGGCCAGACCCAGCTCCCATGGCGCGCCCGCGTGCTTGATCGACGTCAGGCGCGCCGCGCCAGTGCCGCCGTCGTGCCCGGAGATCAGCACGACATCGGCGTGCGCCTTCGACACCCCGGCCGCCACTGTGCCGACCCCGACTTCGGCGACGAGCTTCACGTGGATGCGCGCTTGGTTGTTCGCGTTCTTCAGGTCGTGGATGAGCTGCTTGAGATCCTCGATCGAATAGATGTCGTGGTGCGGCGGCGGCGAGATCAAGCCGACACCCGGTGTCGAGTGCCGGGTCTTCGCGATCCACGGATACACCTTGTGGCCGGGCAGTTCGCCCCCTTCACCGGGCTTGGCGCCCTGCGCCATCTTGATCTGCAGGTCGGAGGCGTTGACGAGGTACTCGCTGGTGACACCGAACCGACCGGAGGCGACCTGCTTGATCGCGCTGCGCCGCCAATCGCCGTTCGCGTCGCGCACGTAACGGTCGGGATCCTCGCCGCCCTCGCCGGTGTTCGAGCGCGCACCGAGCCGGTTCATCGCGATTGCGAGGTTCTCGTGCGCTTCCTTGCTGATCGAGCCGTAGCTCATCGCACCGGTCGAGAACCGCTTGACGATCTCGCTGACCGGCTCCACGTGTTCGATCGGGATCGGTTCGCGCTCGCCGGCCTTCAGCGCGAACAGGCCGCGCAACGTCGCGAGCCGCTTCGCCTGGTTGTCGACGAGCTGTGTGTACTGCTTGAAGACGTCGTAGCGCCCGGCGCGCGTCGAGTGCTGCAGCTTGTAGACCGTGTCGGGATTGAACAGGTGGAACTCGCCTTCGCGTCGCCACTGGTACTCGCCGCCGACCGGAAGCTCGCGGTGCGCGAGCTCCTCGGGACGATCGGGATACGCGATGTTGTGACGGGCGGCGACTTCGTCGGCGATCACGTCGAGATCGATGCCCTCGATGCGCGACGCGGTGCCGGTGAAGTACTCGTCGACAAGCGGCTTCTGCAGGCCGACGGCCTCGAAGATCTGGGCACCGGTATACGACGCGACGGTCGAGATGCCCATCTTCGACATGACCTTCAAGATGCCCTTGCCGGCCGCCTTCACGTAGCTCTTGGCGGCCTTGCGCTCGGTGACACCGGTGATCACCTGCTCGCGCACGAGGTCGCGGATCGTGTCGAACGCGAGATACGGGTTGATCGCACCCGCGCCGTAGCCGAGCAGCAGGCAGAAGTGATGCACCTCGCGCGCCTCGCCGGTCTCGACGATCAGACCGACGCGCGTGCGCGTCTTCTCTCGGACGAGATGGTGGTGCACGGCCGCCGTCATCAGCAGCGCCGGGATCGGCGCGCTCTCGGCGTCGGCGTAACGGTCGGAGAGGATGATCAAGTTGGCGCCGCCGGCGATCGCCTCGCTCACCTGCGTGCGCACGTTGTCGATCGCCATCCGCAAACCGTCGCCTTTTTCTGCGACCGGGTAGTGGCAGTAGACGGTGAACGGTGTGAAGCCGGCGACGGCGGTTTCGCCGTCGTCGATGTAGCGCAGCTTGGCGAGCTCCTCATTGGTGAGGATCGGTGTGGGGCACACAACCTGCCGGCACGACTCGGAGCCGGGGTCGAGCACGTTGCCTTCGGGACCGAGCGTTGAGTTCAGCGACGTCACCAACGCTTCGAAGTTCGCGTCGAGGGGCGGGTTCGTGACCTGCGCGAACAGCTGCTTGAAGTACTCGTAGAGCATCCGCGGTCTGTCGGAGATCACCGGAACCGGCGTGTCAGTGCCCATCGACCCGAGCGACTCGACCGCGTTGCGGGCCATCGGGGCGATGATCAGGCGCAGGTCTTCCTGGGTGTAGCCGAACATGCGCTGTTGCTGCACCGCGCTGCTGTGCTGCGGCACGAGCGGGAACTGCGGCGGCAGGTCGTCGAGGTGCACGAGACCGTCGTGCAGCCAGTCGGCGTAGGGCTGCTGGGCGGCGAGATCGGCCTTGATCTCGTCGTCGGGGATGATGCGCCCCTGCGTCGTGTCGACGAGGAAGATCTTCCCGGGCTCGAGCCGGCCCTTCTTGACGATGTGCGCCGGATCGACATCGAGCACGCCGACCTCGCTTGCCATGATCACGCGGTCGTCGTCGGTGACCCAGTAGCGGCTGGGACGAAGCCCGTTGCGGTCGAGCACCGCGCCGATCACGGTGCCGTCGGTGAACGCGATCGACGCCGGACCGTCCCACGGCTCCATCAACGACGCGTGATAGCGGTAGAACGCCTTGCGCGGCGCGTCCATGCTCTCGTGGTTCTCCCACGCTTCCGGAATCATCATCAAGATCGCGTGATGCAGCGGGCGGCCGGCCATGTTGAGGAGCTCGAGGCATTCGTCGAAGCGCGCGGTGTCGCTCGCACCCGGCGTGCAGATCGGGAACGCGCGCTCGAGATCTCCGGGCAAGAGCTCGGAGCTCATGACGCCTTCACGCGCGCGCATCCAGTTCTCGTTGCCCTGCACGGTGTTGATCTCACCGTTGTGGGCGAGCATGCGATATGGGTGCGCGAGCGGCCAGCTCGGGAAGGTGTTCGTGCTGAACCGGGAGTGCACGAGTGCGAGCGCGCTTTCGAGGCGCTCGTCCTCCAGCTCCGGATAGAAGCCCCGCAGCTGGTCGGGCGTGAGCATGCCCTTGTAGACGACCACCCGCGCGCTGAGCGACGCGAAGTACGCGTCGGTTTCGTGTTCGATGCGCTTGCGCGTGAGGTACACGTGTCGCTCGAGCTCGTCGCCGGCGAGACCGTTCTTGGCGACGAAGACCTGCGCGAAATGCGGCATCAGCTCGCGTGCGGATGCCCCGGGCTGCGTCTCGTCGACCGGTACTTCCCGCCAGCCGAGCACGTCGAAGCCCTCGTCCGCGAGCACCTTCGCGACGTCGTCCTGGGTGCGCTGCGCCGTGTCGGGAGGCAGGAATGCGATGCCGGTCGCGTACGCGCCCGCCGCCGGGAGCTCGAAGCCCAACGTCTCGCGGTAGAAGCGGTCCGGGGTCTGGATGAGGATGCCGGCGCCGTCGCCGGTGTCGGGCTCGGCGCCGGCGGCACCCCGGTGGTTCAGGCAGCAGACCGCGGTGAGCGCCTGGTCGACGATCGTGTGGCTCTTGCGGCCCTTCATGTCCACAACGAAGCCCACGCCGCACGCGTCGTGCTCGAAACGAGGGTCGTACAGCGGCGGCAGCTCGCGTTCGGCCATTGGCAGTCGTCCTGATCTCTGGGCGGTCAGCACCGGTTTTCGGAACTGGCCGCCGGGACAACATTGGCCCGTCGGCGTGAGCGGTCAGTGTAGCGGAGGTTTCCTGGACCAGGCCCGGTCTAGTCCGCGGCGTCGGTCAGCACCTTCGCACCCGTTACCCCGAACCTGTCGCGGAAAACGCGCAATCCGTAGCCGGTCACGACCGACGGCCGGGCGGCTCGCGCCGAGGCCGAACGTTGCAACCCGAACATCGGCGCGATCTCGCCGAAGTAATTCCCGTCCGCCACCGCGGCAACCTTCTCCTCGGAACCGTCGTCGCGCGTGCGGAAGATCTCGATCTCGCCGCGTTCGACGACGTACACAAGGTCCCCGGGCTCACCCTGCCGGAACAGCACGTCGCCCGGCGCCAGCTCGACGCGCACGGGCTCGCGTGCCGTCGGTTCGGCGCGCGGCGACAAGCTCACAACGCGATCGGCGAGCGGGATCAGCCGTTCGTCGTGCGTCGCGACCACGATCAGGCGCCCGTCGTCGGCCAGCTCGCGAATCAGTTTCAGCACACCCTCGACTTGGATGTAGTCGAGGTGCGCGGTCGGTTCGTCGGCGAGCAGGACCGGCGGGTTGTGCGCGAGCGCTCGCGCGATCGCGACGCGCTGCTGTTGCCCGCCCGACATGTCACCGGGCCGGTGCGTGAGACGATCGGACAGATCGACGCGTTCGAGCAGCGTGCGCGCACGGTCTTTGGAGGTCTTGCGCCCGACGCCCGCGCCCCGCAACGGCACCATGACGTTCTCGAGCGCGTTGAGCGACGGCACGAGGTTGAACGCCTGGAACACCACACCAACCGTCGACCGGCGATACTCGGTCAGCGCGCTGCCGCGCAGGCCGACGACCTCGACGCCGGCGACGTTCACCGAGCCGGCGGTCGGCGTCAGGATCGCGGCGAGCACCGACAGCAACGTCGTCTTGCCACACCCGCTCGCACCGAGCAGCAGCACGAGCTCGCCGCCGGAGGCGTCCAACGACAAGCCGTCGATGGGACGTACCGGATAGCCGCCCGAGGAGTACTCGATGACGAGATCCCGTACCTTCAGGTCGGCGTCCAACACTGCGGTGGGCATCTACATGGCTCCTTCGCTTCGGCGCGCTCTCCGGCACACCTCCGCTGCATCCGCACGCATCAGGCACCACCGAAGGCCAACGCGGGATCGACCGAAACCGCGCGCCGTAAGCCGAACAACGAGGCGAGCACGCCGATCACCACCGAGACGATGATCAGCAGCGCGAAGCCCGAGGCCGGGGTCTCGACGGGCATCGGCATCGCGGGCGCGATCAAGAACGACAGCCCGATCGCGACAATCGCCGAGGAGATGGCCAGCACGACGGCCTGGAACGCGAGGCCGAACGAGAGCGTGCCTCCGCCGACGCCGGTGGCTTTGAACACCGCGAAGTCGCGCGTTCGCTCGATCGCCTGCACGTACAAGATCGATCCGATGATCCCGGCCGCGACGATCCACAGCAGGACCCGCAGGATGTCGACGGTTCCGGACGCGGCTTTCAGCGGCCGCTTCAGGTCCTTGATGACATCGCCGTTCGACAGCGCGTGCGTGACCGGCAGCTGCCGCGTGACGCGTCCGTGCACGACGATTGCGCTCGCGAGCGGTTGCGACGCAACGGTCAGCCGTTGCGCATCCTCGAGCGTGAGGAACACCGTCGGCTGCCCGGCGAAGTATCGGACGCCGTTCGTGCGTCCCACGATCCGGAACGGCACACCACCGATGCTGAACGACTTCCCGACCGCGCGGTTCATCGACCGGTCAGCGAGCGCTTCGCCGTTCGCTTCGATCGTCCGGCCGTCGACCACCTTGGGCACGCCGAGCCCGTGCGGCACCACACCGATGACGCCGGAGTCCCGCAGCGAGTTGCCCTGCACCGGGAACCGGGTGATCAACACCGGCGACGCGTCCTCGACGCCCGGGTCCTTGCGCACCTCGTCCACGAGCTGTGCGGGCAGCATCGTCGTCGCCGTGAACGGGCCCAGCGCCTTGTCGGAGACGATCCATTGGTCGGCTCCGAACGCCTTCGTCGTACGCGACACCTCGTTGATGAAGCTCTGGCTGATGCCCGTGAGGACCACCGCGAGCGCAAACACGAGGCCGGTCGCGACCACGCCGATCAGGAACCGGCGCCGGCGCCACTGCAGGTCGCGCAGGCTGACGAACAGCACAGCGCAGCGTAGGGCAGGTCGACCGCGCTACGAAAGCGCGACCGCGCGATGCGTGCACTGGCAAAGATTGTCAGCACGGCTCAATCGTCGTCTCGCACCGCGAGACCGAGCGCCTGCGCGAGCGCGGACGCGAAACCAACGAGCTGATCAGTGCCGATCGTCGCGCCCTTCAGCGATCCAACGCCTTGCAGACCACTGAGACGCGCGGTCCGCAGGTCGACGTCCGCACAGCGCGCATTCGTGAAGTCCGCACCGGCCAGGTCGGACCACGGGAACGCGACCCGTTCGAGCTGCGCGCCCATGAGCTCTGCGGCGGCCAGCACGCACGACTCGAAACGCACGCCCTGCAGCTTGACCAAGCGCAGATTCGCATCGTCGAGCTTGCAATCGACGAACGTGACATCGCGCAGCGTCGCTTGGCCGAAGTCGATGCTGCTGCAACGGCAATCGTTGAGCTGCACGCGGTGCCATACCGCCTCAGTGAAGTCGCAGCCCGACAGGTCGCACCGCACGAGCTCGACGTCGACCAGGCGCGCGCGTTCGAACCCGTCACCCGCGTGGCGCGCGCCCTCGACGCGCACACCCTTCGCCTCGCCGTCATCGAGCACGAGGTCCGGCGCATCCGCTTCTTGCGACATGCGAAGACAATATTCATGGGTCGACTCCACGCTCCGCTCCCCTCCGGTCGCTTCGCTGTCGTCTCGATATTGTCGTCCAGCGGCGCAAGAACGCTCGCTATCCTGGGCACCGATGTCCTAAGCACGGCCCGCCCGACCTCCGTCCTCCTCGACGACTGGTGCCGCCGTGTCTTCTTCGCTTCTCGCTCGTGACATCACCAAATCGTTCGGTCCGCGTGTCGTGCTCGATCGGGTGTCGTGCACGGTCGGCCCACAGCACCGCATCGGCGTCGTCGCGCCGAACGGCACCGGCAAGTCGACGTTGCTCAAGATCCTCGCCGGCTTGGAACCTGCCGACAGCGGCACCGTCACACACACGCCGCCGACCGCGACCGTCGGCTACCTGCCCCAGGAGCCCGAGCGGCGCGAAGGCGAGACCGTGCGGTCGTATCTCGCGCGCCGTACGGGTGTCGCGGACGCCGAGGCCGAGCTCGACCGCGCCGCCGCGGCGCTGGCCAGCCGGGACGAGTTCGCCGACGAGGTGTACGCGCAGGCGCTCGACCGGTTCCTCGCGCTGGGCGCCGCCGACTTCGAGGCGCGCGTCGCGCAGGTTTGCGACGATCTCGGGCTGCCGGGCCGTGCGCTGGATCTGGAGATGCGCGCACTGTCGGGCGGTCAGGCCGCCCGCGCCAGCCTGGCGGCGATCCTGCTCGCTCGCTTCGACGTGTTCCTGCTCGACGAGCCGACGAACGATCTCGACTTCGCCGGCCTCGCTCGACTCGAGCGCTTCCTCACCGCCGAGATGACCGGCGGGGCGATGATCGTCTCCCACGACCGCGCGTTCCTGGACCGGACGATCACAAGCGTGTTGGAGCTCGACGATCACACGCACACCGCGACGGACTACTCGGGCGGATGGCAGGCCTACCTCGACGAGCGGGCGACCGCGCGCCGCCACGCCGAGGAGGCCTACGACGAATACCGCAGCCAGCGGCGTGAGCTGACCGACCGGGCCCAACGGCAGCGCCAGTGGTCGGTGCAGGGCGCGGCCAAGGTGAAGAGGTCGGGCGAGACCGACAAGTTCATCCGGCACTTCCGCCGGAACAGCAGCGAGCACGTTGCCGCCAAGGCGAAGATCACCGACCGGGCGCTCGGACGCCTCGAAGCGAACGCGATCGACAAACCGTGGGAAGGCTGGGACCTCCGCATGGAGATCGCGGCCGCGCCCCGGAGCGGCGCGGTGGTCGCGCGGCTGGCCGGCGTCGTCGTGCGGCTCGGCGATTTCGTGCTCGGGCCGATCGACCTGCAGGTCGACTACGGCGAACAGGTCGCGATCCTCGGCGCCAACGGCAGCGGGAAGACGACGCTGCTCCGCACGCTGCTCGGCCGCCGGCCCCCCGACGCCGGCGACGCATGGATCGGCCCGGGCGTCGTGTTCGGGGCGCTCGACCAGGCACGCGCCGAGTTCGCCGGTGCCGCGCCGCTCCTCGAACGGTTCGAGCGATCCAGCGGGCTGCTGCCGCAAGACGGCAGGTCGCTCCTCGCGAAATTCGGCCTCGGCCCCGAGCATGTGCAGCGGTCGGTCGACTCACTGTCGCCGGGCGAGCGGACGCGGGCGTCGCTCGCGTTGCTCTCGGCCCGAGGCGTCAACTGCCTCGTCCTCGACGAGCCGACGAACCATCTCGATTTGCCGGCGATCGAGCAGCTCGAGTCCGCGCTGGCGAACTTCGCGGGCACCTTGCTCGTCGTCACCCACGACCGGGCCTTGCTCGAGGACCTCGCCCTGACCCGGCGGATCGAGCTGGTCGACGGCCGAATCACGGCCGATCTCCCCGTCGGCTGATCGGGCGACTCAGGTGGAAGGCGATCGCGGCGGCGGTCGCGACGTTCAGCGAGTCCGCTCCTGCGGCCATCGGAACCCGCACCCGCATGTCGGCTGCGTCCAGCCAGGCGTCCGAGAGGCCCGGCCCCTCTGCGCCGAGCAACAAGGCGACGCGCCCTGGCCATGAGACGTCGTCGATGGCGATGGCCTCCGGATGCGGGGTCAGGGCCACCGTGGTGAATCCGGCATCGGCCAGCTGGTCGAGGGAGTCGAGGCGGGTCCACGGCAACGTGACGACGTGGCCGATCGACACGCGCACGCAGCGACGGTAGAGCGGGTCGGCGCATTCCTTGTCGACCAACATGGCGTCGATGGCGAGCGCGGCCGCGCTTCGGAACAGCACGCCGAGGTTTTCGTGATCGTTGATGCGCTCGCAGATCGCGATGCGCCGGGCCGCGTGCACGACATCGGCGACCGGCGGCAGCGACCAACGATCGGCGGACGCGACTGCGCCGCGGTGCAGGTCGAAGCCGACGACGCGCCGCAACACCTCGGGCGGCGCGACGTACACCGGGACATCGATCTCGGTCAGCACGTCGCGCATCGCCGCGTATTGCTCGGTGGTCACAAGGACCGATCGCACGCGCCGTCCGGAATCGAGCAGGCGTCGCACAACGTGCGGCGACTCCGCGATGAAGAACCCCTCGCGAGGCTCGACACGGCGCCGCAGATCGGGATCGGCGAGGTCGACGTAGTCGGCGAGGCGAGGATCGTCGGGATCGTCCACGGCCAAGGGCGGGGCCACCGCGGCACCCTTGCACGAGCGCGGCCACGAAAACGGCCCGCCCACCGTTTCCGGTGGTGCGGGCCGTCATCGCGTTCGGCGGCGCTCCCCCCAGCGGAGCCCGGTACTCCCCCACCTCCCGACCACGCCGAGTGCACACCCCACATGCCTCGATGCGGTCGTTGAGTACCGGACCGGCGCCGCCGACCCGATCCGCAACGCCTTCGGGTCTTCGACCTCTGTTGCTTCTGTCATGCCGGAGACCGTTCTCGCAGTCGGTGGACTACCAGCACGATCCAGGCGGTTGCCACGCTACGAAGTGGACACGGAGCAAACAAGAGACATAGTGTATCGTTTTAGACCGATTCCGGGGGCGGGAAGACCCGACATATGACCGAGTACACCGCGAAGCGCGCGCGAACCCGTGGGCAGCTCCTCGCGGCCGGTCAAGAACTCTTGCCGGGCGCGGTACGCCGGGGGCTCGAGCACGCACTGGGTCCGGGACCGGTCACCCAGCGGGCCGAGGTTTCGCGCCAAACGTGGTATCGCTACTGGCGAGCAGACGACTCCGCGTACCTCGACGAGCTGCTGGGCGTCGCGCTCGACACCGTGACGTTCCTGCTCGGGCCGCGCCTTGCGGTGCTCGCCGCGAGCGCAGGCGACGGCCCAATCGCGGCCGATGCCCTTGCGCGGGCGCACTTCACGCTGGTCACACAGCGGCGGATCGCGATCCCGCACCTGGTCGGCGTGATGCTCGCGCTCGAGGACCGGTTCCTCGAAGCCGAGGACGGGATCCGCCCGACGTCCGCGCCGGAGATCGTGCGTGACTACCAAGCGCGCGTACATCACACGCTGGCGGACGCGTACGGCGCGGTCCTCGATCGGTGGCAGCGGCAACCACGGGGAGACACCGATTTGGGCAGGATCGTCGACCACCTCGCTGCCCTCGCCGACGGGTTCGCGCTGCGTCAGGTCGTCGACCCTGACGGGCCGACCGAGGACGAATTCGCGCAGACCGCGGTGCGTCTTCTCGACGTTCTCACAGTTCCGTCCGGCGAACCGGAATCGCGTTGAACACTCCCTGCGCACCTCAACAACCCCTGCTCCCCCGCCGATATCGATAAGAGGCGCTACGCCGTCGCACCGGTGCGGGGCGGGGCGGGACGCGGAGGGAGGTCACGAGGCGGATGCCGCACACGGACATCGCGGAGGCAGGCACGCCGGTTTCGATCGAAGCCGCGCTTCGTCGCGTCCGCTACCTCGCTTGTGTACTCGTCGCCGTTCGCCTCGTGACGGCCAGCGATCTGCATCTCGCGATCGTTGCGGCGCTCGTCGCCGCGTTCGCTTCGATCAACCTGCTCTCGCTGTGGGCCCAGCGCGCGCCGGAGCACACCCGCATGGTGCTCGGCGTCGTGCAACTGGTCGCGGACACGGCGATCGTGCTCGTCGTCGTCGGCGTGCAGCACGGTCAAAGCGACTCCGCCGACTGGGCCGTGCTCGTGCTGCCGGTCATCGAGGGCGCGATCCGGTTCCAGATCTCCGGCGCGGTCGCGAGCTGGCTCGTGCTCGCCGGCGCCTATGGCCTGTGGAACTACGAGAGCGGGCACCCGCTCGCGATGTCGACGCTCGCGCAACGGCTCACCGTCGTGTTCCTCGTGGCGCTGCCGAGCGGATTCCTCGCCGAGCACCTGGTGGCCGAGATCGCGGCGCACCGGCGCGGCCGGGACGTTGCGGTGCAACGGAGTGCGCTCCTGCGCGCCGCGGCCCTCGGCGGGCAGCGCAGCACCCGCCTGGACGTCGACGAAATCCTCGAGGTGGTGCGGCACACGGTTGCCGACATGGGTTTCGCGGAGCCTCAGGTCTTCGAGCTGTTCGGCGCCGACACTCCAGAGCTGATGGCGCGGCCGGTTCGCCAGTCGCGTGACGTACTTGCGATCCCTCCGGGCGATCCCCGCCTGCTCGCGGCCGCGGCCGCCCGAGCCGCGGGCCGGGCGACCGTGTGGCCCCCGGGCGGGACGAACGAGCCCACGACGTCGTCTCGTCGTCGACGGCAGGCGACCCGTCCCCCGACGCAGTTCTCGACGCTTTTCGCGCTGCCGATCACGACCGTCGACGAGGCGCTCGTCGTCGTGACCGCGCGCTGGCCCGCCGCCGGGGCACCGCCCGAATCGCACGCCGAGAGCCTGGAACTCTTCGCGGCGCAGGCCGGCGCGTCGCTGCGCAACGCGCAAGTGCATCGCGATCTCCAGGCGCTGAAGGACCGGATGGAGCACGAGGCCTCACACGATGTGCTCACCGAGCTGCCGAACCGCCGCCGCTTCACCGAACAGCTCGAAGAGCGCCGCGGCCGGGGTCGACCGGGTGACCTCATCGCCGTGCTGTTCCTCGACCTCGATGGCTTCAAGGACGTCAACGACCGCTTCGGTCACGACACCGGCAACGACCTGCTCGTGGCGGTCGCCAAGCGGTTGCGGAGCTGCGTACGACCGGGTGACATCGTCGCGCGCATGGGCGGCGACGAGTTCACGATCCTGCTCACGCGACTCGAAAGCGCGGCCCCGGCCGTCGAGGTCGCCGAACGCATTTGCACGATGCTCGGCGACCCGATCCGCCTCGGCCCGGACGAAGTGAACATCTCGACGAGTATCGGCATCGCGGTCGCAGCCGCCGACCACGCCGATCCCGGCGACCTCCTCCGCCGCGCCGACGTGGCGATGTATCGCGCGAAGTCACAAGGCAAGGCCGGATGGGCGATGGACCCCAGCTCGCTCGAGCCTGCCGGCAACGGCACCGAGGCCTAGAAAAACACAGAAAAAACCCCGAAATTTGCGGCAGGATCCGCCCATCGCCGCGGTGATCGTGCAACGATGCTCGCTGCACTGCCCTGTGGTCGATGGAGGTCAAGTGAATCGCAGCCAGCTGCTCAACGAGTTCGCCGAGCGCAGAGAGATAAGCCGCAAAGAGGCGGATGAGATCTTGACGTCGCTCACCGATTTGATCACCTCGACGGTGGCAACCGGAGAAGACGTTGCAATCTCGGGCTTCGCAAAGTTCCGTCGGATCGACCGGCCCGCGCGCATGGCTCGGAACCCTGCCACCGGCGAGCAGGTGAGGGTCGCGGCAAAGCGCGTTGCGCGTATCACACCGTTGAAGGCGTTCAAGGACGCCGTACTCTCCGGCAAGGGTGCGCGCAAGGCACCGGCCAAGAAGAAGGCAACCGCCAAGAAGGCAACGAAGGCCACCAAGAAGAAGGCACCGGCACGCAAGGCACCGGCGCGCAAGGCTACGAAGAAGAAGGCGACGGCGCGGCGCCGCTGACGTTCTCATCCAGAACGGTCATCACCCGAACGAACCCGGGCCCGAAGCCCGGGTTCGTTCACGCGAGGGAGACGACAGCGCAGCGACCGGAGGGGAGCGGAGCGCGGAGTCGACCCAATCGTTACGCTCGGTTGCATCCTTCACGAGGTCGAGCTTTTCCGCGTGCGCATGCCGCTCGCCCAGCCGTTTCGCACGGCGGTCGGCACCACCGCGACCAAAGAGGCCTTACTCGTGCGCGTGCAGGGCGACGCCGGCGAGGGCTGGGGCGAGTGCGCGGCGTTCACCACGCCGGGCTACATGCCGGACACGATCGACACCACGCGCGTGATCCTGCGCGACCACCTCGTACCTCGCCTGCTCTCACGCGAGCCACTCCCTGTCGTCCGCGGTCACACCGCAGCGCGCGCCGCGCTGGAGTGCGCACTGCTCGACGGACGGCTACGGCGCGACGGTGTCTCCCTGGCGGCGCACCTCGGTGTGACGCGCAGTCATATCGATGCCGGCGTCGCGGTCGGGTTCTGCGACGACGAGGCCCGGTTCGTCGGAGTGCTCGAGCACCATGTTGCGGAGGGCTACCGGCGCGTGAAGTGCAAGATCGAGCCGCATCGTGACATCGACGTCATCCGGACGGCACGGCGCGCGCTCGGCGACGGCTTCGCGCTGGCAGCCGACGCCAACGCCAGCTACACGCTCGCAGATGGCGACGTGCTGGCTGCATTGGACACGTTCGATCTCCAATGCCTCGAGCAACCGCTCGCGGCCGACGCGCTCGGCGACCACGCGTCGCTCGCGGCGCGCCTGCAGACGCCGGTGTGTCTCGACGAGACGGTGACGAGTGCGAACGTCGCGCGTGATGCGATCGCCCTCGGGGCGGGGCGCGTCGTGAGCATCAAGCCCGCCCGGCTCGGCATCGCCGAAGCACACGCGGCGCACGATGTGTGCGTCGCCGCCGGCGTCCCGGCCGTCGCGGGCGGAATGCTCGAAACCGGGATCGGCCGGGCCGCACTCGTGGCGCTGGCCGCCCTCCCGGGGTTCACGATGACCGGCGATTGTTCAGCGTCAGACCGCTATTTCGGGCCCGACGGCGACCTCACCGAGCCGTTCACCCTCGACAGCGGTCGGCTGCGGGTGCCGGCGGGACCGGGCCTCGGCATGACCGTGCGCCCCGAGCAACTCGAGCGGTTCACGGTCGCGCGTGAGCGGATCAGGGCGACCGACCTATGAGGGAACGCGTGCGCGTCGGCATGATCGGCGGCGGCTTCGCTTCCCGTCTGCATTCCGATGCGTGGCAGCGCGTGCACGGCATCGACGTCGAGATCGTCGCCGTCGCAACCGCGCACTCCGACACGAGCGCGGCAGACGTGCTGGCCGACCCCAGCGTCGATGTCGTCGACCTGTGCGTCCCGAACCATCTGCACGCGTCGCTGGCACTCGACGCGCTGGCGGCAGGCAAGCACGTTGTCATCGAAAAACCGCTCACAGGTTGCTTCGTCACGCGCCACGAGCTCGCGGCGCGCGCAATGCTCGATCGCGCGGTCGCCCAGGCGGATGCCATTGTCGCGAGTGCGAGCGCGGCCGGACGCTGGTGTTGTTACGCAGAGAACTGGGTCTACGCACCACCGCTCGCGAAGGCCGCAGCCCTCCTCGACACCGCCGGCGGTGCGATCCTGCGCATCCAGGGCGAGGAATCGCACAGCGGCACACACTCCGAGCCGAACAAGCACTGGGTGACGGCGGGCGGCGGCGCGCTGCTCGGCAAGGGCTGCCACCCTCTCGGCGCGGCCTTGCACCTGAAGCAACGCGAGGGCGCGCAGCCCGCGTCGGTCATCGCCGAGACGCGGTCGCTCACGAAGACGCCTGCCTTCGACCGACGGCCCACGCCGATCCGCTCGGGCTACGAGGATGTCGAGGACTTCGGCCTGCTCGTCTGCACGTTCGACGACGGCACGATCGCCGAGATCGTCGGCGCGGACACGACGCTCGGTGGCGTGCAGAACCGGATGACGGTCTACGCGACCAACACGGTGGTCGAAGCCAACCTCAATCCGAACAGCGCGGTGCGCGCGTACGCGCCCGATACACATGTGCTCGAGGGCGCGTACCTCAGTGAGAAGCTCGAGACGCACGCAGGTTGGTCGCAACCATCACCCGACGAAGACTGGATGCAGGGATACCCGCAGGAGATGCAGGACTTCGCGGAGGCCATCGTGCACGACCGCGCGCCTCGTGCCGACGCGCGTCTCGGCCGCGACGTCATCGCGGTCGTGTACGGCGCGTACGTCGCCGCCGAAGAAGGCCGGCGCGTCGATCTCAGTCCGTGGTTTCCGGCTTCTTGAGCCAAGGCCGGATCATCACGATCGAGTCCTCGGGATGCTCGGGGTCGAGCCGCATCACGTAGGGATCGTCGAACGGCTCGCCGCCTGCCCAGTCCTCGACGATCGCGGGCGTCTCGTCCTTGGGCGGCTCGATGACGTCCCGCAGGCCGAACATGCCGGCTGCGAGCACGGTGCCGAGCGTCGACCGATGGAACCGCTCGATCGGCGCGGGCTCCGCGTGACCGGTGAGCGCAGCCTCGTCGTCCTCGTCCTCGACGCCGTCCGATTCATCCGGTTCGTCCGTATAACCCTCGTCGTCCGCGAGCACCCGACCACGGTACCGCCCGGGACTTCCGCGCTTTTCTCGCCAGATATCTTGGCAGCCATGGCGAACACCCGTTCGCTGCTCTGGCAGCCGTCGTTGCTCGACGCGTCCACCGACGCGCCGGACTTCGACGCCGCGTTCTCCGCGGCCCGGCGCGTGCAGCTCGACGATGACGCGTGGGTGGAGCACGTACCGGGCTGGGTCCGCGGCGCAGGCGGGCTGTTCGTGACCATCGTCGACACCGCGCCGTGGACCCAGCGCCGCGTGCACATGTACGACCGTATGGTCGACGAGCCGCGCTTGATCGCGTGGTACGGCACCGCGCTGGATGACCCATCGATGCCGCCGGTCATCGCGCCAATGGCACATGCGCTCTCGGCGCGCTACGGGCGTGAATTCGACGGCATCGGGGCTGCGCTCTACCGGGACGGCCGCGACAGCGTCGCCTGGCACGGCGACCGCATCCCGCCCGAGATCGTCGAGCCCGTCGTCGCGCTGATCTCGCTCGGCTCGCCACGCACGCTGCGGATGCGAGGCAAGCAACGACATCGCGAGACTCGGGCGTTCACGTTCGTGCCCGGCGACTTGTTCGTCATGGGCGGCACGTCGCAGCGAACCTGGGAGCACTCGGTGCCGAAGGTCGCGAAGGCCGGCCCCCGGCTCAGCCTTCAGTTCCGCCACTCACGCTAGAGACTTGTTCATGGGTCGACTTCGGCTCCGCTACGTCTCCCATGCCAGCGCGCCGACGTAGCCGGCCGCGACCGCGAATGGCTGGACGGACCAACCGGCCGGCTCGTCGGGCACCTCGGACAGTCGTACCGTGATCCCGGTGCCGATCGCCTTCAGATATGCCTCCTTGGCCGTCCACGCGCCGAGGAACCGGGTGAGCTGCTCGGCCTCCGGTGCGCCGCGCCACGCGGCGAGTGCCTCGGCACCGAGCGTGCGCGCCGCCAATCCCGAAAGGTTGCTGCGCGGTCGCACGTGCTCGATGTCGACGCCGACCTTCACGCCGTCCTTGGCGACGGCAACCACGCCGATGGCGCCGGAATGGCTGACGCTGAACGAGACGTCAGGAGTGCCCGCGAGCTCGGGCTTGCCGTGGGTGGGATGCCCACAGTGGCGGCACCGCCGGCTGATCTCGAGCGTGGCCGGAGCCGCGCCGACCCGCTCGCCGAGCACCTCGCGTGTCATCGCCCGCAGGACCCGAACGGCAGGGCGGGCATCGCGTTCGGCGGCCGGGAGCAGCGCGTCGCAACGGGCGACCACGGCCTCCGGCACGGTCAGGTCGACCCGAACGACCCGCACGCTGGTCATCGGGCACAAGGGTATCGAGGGTCTTTTACTTGTCGGTCGGAACCGTCGATGCTGTGCGGGTGGCGCTTCTCGGCCGTCGTCGCGAGTGGGTCCGGCATCAGGGCCGGGCGAATGCCGCCCTCCTGCTGCTCGCCGCGAGATGGCGGCGGAGTTCCTGGCGCCGGCGCGCGAGAACGAGTTCGCGGGTGTACAGGGCCGGGCCCGGGGCTGCACGTTCGTGTTGCGCGTGTCCGAGTCACGCCAAGAACGAACGCCGACGCTGCAGCTGACGGTGCGGCACTACTCGAAGCAAACCACGCTCCGGCTCGACGCGCCCGGGTGCGTGGTGCCCGACCTCGATCCCGCGCTGCTGCGCGACGCGATCGAGCAGGAGTGCCACCGCTTCGCGACGGGCACCTGACCCAAACGCAAGGAACGCCGGCGGAGCTGACCGGAGGGGAGGCGTAGCCAGAGTGACCCATAGACAATGCTGATCTTCGGGTCGGACGCGCACCGCGTCCATCAGCCGCGGCGGCCGTTCCTGGACCGCGGGCAACTCGTCGACCCGCCCGAGGTGCCCGCGCGCGTCGACCGCATCGTTTCCGCACTCGCCGACGCCGGGCTCGGCGCGCCCGTCGACCCCACGCCGTTCGGGCTCGACCCGGTTCGGCGCATCCACCCGCCCGAGTACCTCGAGTTCCTCGAGCACGCGCACGAGCGTTGGCGTGCGGCAACCGGCCTCGACGCGTCGTCCGAGGCCGTCGCGTACGCCCGGGCAATTCGCGGACAGCCGTACGACGAGCCGCCGCATGTGATCGCGCAGCTGGGCTGGTACTCGCACGACAACGACCCGATTCTCGGCGGCACATGGTCGGCGTCGATCGCCGCCGTCGATATCACGCTGTCAGCGTGGCAGGCCGTTGCCGACGGGCGAGCGCCGGTGTCCTATGCGCTGGCGCGACCGCCCGGCCACCATGCGGCGGGCGACTCGTTTGCGGGGTACTGCTACCTGAACAACATCGCGGTTGCCGCGCAGGCGTGGACCGACCGGGGCGCTCGCGTCGCGATCGTCGACGTCGACTACCACCACGGCAACGGCACGCAGCAGATCTTCTACGACCGCGACGACGTGCTGTTCGTGTCGCTGCATGCGGACCCGGCCGACGAGTATCCGTTCTTCCTCGGCTTCGCACGCGAGCGCGGCTGGGGCGCGGGCGAGGACTGCACGCGGAACTTCCCGCTGCCGGCCGGCACCGCGTGGGATGCGTACGGTCCCGCGCTCGATGCCGCGCTGACCCTCGTCCGGAAGTTCGCACCCGACGGCGTGCTCGTGTCACTCGGCGTCGACACCGCACTCGAAGACCCCGACACGTTCCGCCTCGTTGCCGGCGACTACACGCGTATCGGTGCCGCGCTCGGGGGGCTCGAGCTACCCACGGTCGTCGTGCAAGAAGGCGGCTACAACCTCGACGTCATCGGACGCAACGTCGCCAACGTCCTCACAGAACTTGCGTGACGTACTCGGCGAGGAGCCGAGTACGCCACGCATGTTCGGCTATTCGTTCAGGGGTTCGGGGCGGATCGTGAAGATGTCGGCGACGATCAGCAGCTCGGGCCGGCACGAGGGGTCCCACCCGTAGCTTTCGATCTCGCTCGCGCTGCGGCGGCCGGTGGTGGCGCGCAAGATCTCGAAGCGGCTGGCCTTCACGGTCGCGACGGGCTCGCCCTCACCGACGACACCGTCGCCCGCTTCGGTCACGAACCGCATCGTCGGCGCGTCGGTCGTCGGCCGGGTCGCGACGAGCCACTCCCACGCCAGCCCAAGCGCGTCGGTTTCGCGCGCGCCGGGCTGGTCGAGCGCGCACCGGATGTCGTGCTCGTGCGTCGCCGCGTCAAATAAGGCCTGGCCGGCGATCTCCATCGGCACGTCGCTGAGAATCTGCTCGAACTGCGGGGCGTGGGCGTCCCACTCCTCGAGCAGCGCGGCCGCCGGCACGCCGCCGCGCGCGTCGACCTGCGCCTGGGTCCACGGGTCGGTAGCAATCCCGTCGAGCCGTCCGTTCACGACGTCGTCGGTCACGCCGACGAGGTGCGCGAGCACGTCGTGCACGGTCCAGCCCGGCGTCGCGGGCGACGGCCCGTCGATCGCGGCCGGGTCCGCGGACTCGATGACCCCCCGGACGCGGCCACGCAGCGCCCGGTAGCCGGCAGCATGCGGTTCAGACATTGGAAGCACCCTTTCGACGAAGTCGTTCGGCATTCGACCACAGTGCGAGGACCAACGCCCAAGCTGCACCTACCAACAGCACCTCGGTGCTGTGGGCTTCGCTGAACGGCCCCGCCGCGAGCACACCGAGCGGCACCGTGCCGCCGAACCCCATGATCCACAGCGCCATCACTCGGCCGCGCACTTCGTTGGGGAGATGGTCCTGCAGCACGGTGGAGAGGCACGTAACGACGAGGAAGTACACGTAGCCGAGCAACGCCACGACCGGAAATGCCAGCGCCGCGTTTCGCAGCAACCCGAACGCGGCGAGGACGACTGCGAACGCGACGAAGCCGCCCCGCAATAACCCGATCTTCGACCGGCGCGCGAGCACAGTGCCGACGGTCACTGCTCCCAATGCCGCGCCGAGCCCGAACGTGGCGTAGAGCAACCCGAACTCACCACTCTTTGGCGCGATGCCCAGGTTGAATTTTGCGATGACGCCCATGATGCCGACGAACGGAAGCGAGAAGAACGAGAATGTTGCCAGCGTGATCAACACGTGCATGATCAACGGGTCACGCCGCGCGATCCGCACGCCCGACAACAGGCGCGCCATACCTCGCTCGTCGACAAGCGCGTTGGTGCGACCCGCGTAACGCGCCCAGACCAGTCCCACGACCGCGAACAAGTACGTCGCGGCATTGATGGCGAACACCGGGCCGGCGTCGAGGCTCGTGTAGATGAGACCGCCGATCGCGGGACCGATCACTCGCGAGAGGTTCATCTGCACGGACATGAGCGCCACCGCGCCGGGCATGTCTTCGCGCGGCACGAGCGTCGGCAGGATCGAACTGAGGCCGGGCGCACCGAGCGCGTTCGCGGTCCCGATCGCGAACACGATGCCCACGATCGCCCACGGCGACGCGTCGGTTCTCCACACGAGCGCGGCGAGCCCGAGCGAGAGGACGCCTTGGATCAGCTGGAGGGCGACGAGCAGTCGGCGGCGGTCGACGGTGTCGGCGAGCGCACCACCGGTGAGCGAAAGAAACAGCAGCGGCCCGAGCTGCGCGAAGAACACCAGGCTCACCCAGCTGCCCTTGCCGGTCAGGTCGAGCATGTACGCGCCGAGGATGACGTTCTGCATCCACGTGCCGACGTTGGAGGCGAACGTGCCTGCGTAGACGATCCGGAAATCGCGGTTCCGGAGCGCGGCTTGGGCGGTGCCGCGTTGGTATGCAACGTCGCCGTCGACGAGGGCGTCCTCGACTTCTTCGAGCTCTGCGTCCTCGCGCCGGCGCAGCATCAGGCGGCCACGCTAGCGACCGGAGCTATCGGGACATCCGGGGCGCCGTACCGATGACGTGCTCCGCTTCCAGACGCGCGAGCGTGTCGTCGTCGATCCCGAGCTCACCGCGCAACACGTTGACCGTGTGCTCTCCGAGCGTCGGCGCCGGGCCGCGCCAATACGTGTGCGGGCCTGCCGACATCCGCACCGGCCAAGTCGGATAGGGGTGCGTGCCGACGAGCTGGTGCGTCACGGGTTCGAAGAAACCGCGGGCGCGCAGTTGGGGGTCGTCGAGCGTCGCATAGCCGGGCACCATCGCCGCGGCCGGAATTCCCTGCGCGAGCGCGTCCTTGGCCGCATCCTCGGGCGAGCGCGTCGCGCACCACGCGACGCGCTCCTCGGCCGGCAGCGGGTCGTACTCCCTCTCGATCGCGACCCACGCGTCCTCCCCGGCACAGCGAAAGACGCCCCCGGCGCCGCGCCGATCGAGCAGCGTGGCGTCGATCGCGTAGCGGATCACTTGCTCGGCGGTGACCGCGGTCGCAACCTCTACCAGCGGTACTTCGACCAGATGGCCCGAACCCGTGCGCGCTCTGTGCTCCAGCGCCGCCACGAGCGCGAGCGCAGCATGCGTACCCACCATCGGGTCGACGGGCCCGCCGGGGATGATCGGCGGACCGCCGTCGTAGCCGGTGACCCACGCCATGCCGGTGAGCTGTTCCATCGTCTGGGCGAAGCCGCCGCGCTCACGCCACGGCCCCGACAACCCGAACGCCGGCATACGCAGATACACGGCGCGGGGATTGATCGCGTGCACCGTGTCCCAGTCGAGACCGAAGCGCTCCATCACCTGCGGGGTGAAGTTCTCGGCGATGACGTCGCTGCGCGCGACGAGCTCCTTCGCGAGCGCGAGGCCGTCGGGATGGCCGAGGTCCAACGTGATACCGCGCTTGCCAAGGTTGCAGGCGTGGAAGAGCCCCGACTTCTCGTAGAACAGCGGATCGTCACGGGGCCGCACCGCGGCGCTGAAGCGAATCCCGTCGGGGCGTTGCATCGCCTCGACCTTGATCACGTCGGCACCCATCGCACACAGCCACGCGGTCGCGAACGGTCCCGCCCAAAACGCGGTGAAGTCCAGCACCTTGACGCCCGCGAGCGGCCGTTCGCCGGGTGCGTCGACGGTGCGCGCATGACTCGTAACCGGCCACGGATTCGTCGCGACCGTCGGCGCGGCGAGCTTGCGATCAGCGACGTCATGGAACCGGAACGGCGCGCGCGGCCGGATCCACTGTTCGCCCGGCTGGCCGACGAACACGTCACGCGCCTCGAGATGATCGAACCGGGGCAGCTCCGCGCCGTTGCCGACGATCGTCGCGGGAACGCGCGCCTCGACACACGCGGCGACGATCTCGTCGGCGGTGTGCGCGGTGGTCCACGCATGGAGCGCGTCGTTCACCTCGGCTGCGCGCGTGAACCGCCCGACCATCGTGCCGAGCTGGTCGTCGTCGGCCATATCGGGACGGCCGATGAGGCGTGCAAGCGACTGCCATTGCTGGACGGTGACCGTCGTGATGCCGACGTACCGCCCATCGCCCGTCGGCTCGTTGCCGGGAATCATCACCCACCGGAACGAGTGCTCGCGCCCGCCGGGAAACCGCGCGAACAACGTCGGGTACGTCACGTACGTCATCTGGATCGCTTCGAGCATCGACGCGTCGACAGTCTCGGGCACACCGGTACGTGACGCCCGCGTCCACGCCGTCATCCCGCCGAGCGCCGCGAACGCGCCGACGATGTACTCGCCGAGCCGCCCGCCGACGGTGAGCGGCGGCAGATGCATGTGTCCGTGCCCGGCCAGGCTGCCGCTGCGCGCCTGCAACACCTCTTCGGTGAGCTCGAGGCCGTCGTCGGGCCCACCGTGACCGAGCGGGGTGATCGCGATCGTGACGAGCGGATTGCTCCCGACGGGGGCGGCACCCGGTTCGCCCACGATCACGATGTCGGCGGCCGCGAGCCACGGTGCGACATCGGCCGGGTGCCGTTGCGATGTGCGCAGGTACACGAACAACGGATCGCCACCGATCGGCGTTTTGTGCACGACGTCGGCACCGAGATCGGTGAGCAGCTTGGCGCAGTACGCGCCCGCGATCCCGGTCGTGCAATCGACGACGCGCAGCCCGTCGTAGATCACGGGTGCTCATCCTGTTCTTGCGACACAGGACGACCAAAAGCGTCGCCGCTTGTCGCAAGAACTGGTCGGAACATCGGCACGGTCACCGACTTGTCGGGGACCGTCGAGAACGCGAGCTCTCGGAACTCCACCTCGACCGGCGCATCCGGCACCAGCGCGTCGGGATCGGTATCGACGATGTACGTCGCGATCCGCACCGCGGGATCCTCGTCGAGGGCGACGAGCGCGGTCACGAACGGCACCTTGTCGTCGAACGCGGGAAGGAACGCGCGGCGGACAACCGCCCACGAGAACAATGACGCGCGTCCGGAGACTGCTGTCCACGACAGCGCGCCGCCGTCGGCCGGGCACGTCTCCTGCGGGTACCACACGTACGCGCCGCAGGTGTCACAACGCGGGATTCGGAGCTCGCCCGCGGCCGCTGCCGCGAAGAACGGTGCGCTCAGGGGCTCGTCAAGGTCGGGCAACGGGAAGTCGGCACGCTTGATCGCCACAAGTCACGCGTCCTTCGCCAGCACCAGCGTGCTCGCCATGTGTCCCGTGTAGCCGCCGTAGACCGCGACCTCGCACTCCGGCACCTGCGCCGGCGCGGTACCGCGCACCTGCTTCACACACTCGACGACGTGCGCAATCCCGAGCACGTAGGCGTGCGACAGCAATCCCCCGTGCGTGTTGAACGGCAATGTGCCGCCATCGTGGAACAACGCGTCTCCTTCGACGAAATCGCCGGCCTCACCCTTCGCGCAGAAGCCCATGTCCTCGATCTGCATCAAGCTGACCACGGTGAATGGGTCGTACACGGTGAGCACATCGACGTCCGCGGGCCCGATGCCGGCCATCGAGAACGCGCCGGGCGCCGAGAACACTTGCGGCGTGCTCGTGAACGCGCGTTGCTGCGCCCAGTGTGTGCCGGAGCCCGAGTAGCCCTCGCCGACGCCGAGCACGACCGCCGGCGGCTGCTTCAGATCGCGGGCGCGTTCGACGCTCGTCGTCACGTACGCGGCGCCGCCGTCGGAGATCAGGCATGAATCGAGCAGCCGGAGCGGCTCGGCCAGGTACGGCGCCGCGAGATAGTCGTCGATCGTCATCGGACGCCCGTGCATCACGGCGTCGGGGTTGAGATTGGCGTGCCGGCGGCACGCAACCGCGATCGCGCCGAACTGCTCGGCGGTCGTGCCGAACTCGATCATGTGCCGGCGCATGATCGTCGCGAAGTAGACCGGTTGCGGGAACCAGCCGAACGGTACTTCGAGGTTCTGCTTGGTTGATTGCGTGGCGTGTACCTCGCCGGGCCCGCCGGTCATCGACCCGCGCTGCGTCGCCCACGCCACCGAGAAGACGTTCAGCACATGGCGCGCCTTGCCCTGGGCGATCGCCTCGGCGGCGAGATAGGGCGCGGTTGCGGCCCATGCCATGCCGCCGCCCCACTGCGAGGTCCACATGTCGTGCGACGTGCCGAAGTGCTCATGGAACGCGCCGGCGTCGAAGTCTCCCATCGCGCGCGACCACGTCAGCCCGTCGATGTCGGCCGGCTCCAGCCCGGCGTCGATGATCGCCCGCTCGGCGGCCTCGGCGCCGATCTCCCGCGCGGTCCGCCCTGATGCCTTCGTGTAGGCGGTCTC
Source organism: uncultured Actinomycetes bacterium (assembly GCA_963837155.1). GTDB lineage: Bacteria > Actinomycetota > Acidimicrobiia > IMCC26256 > PALSA-610 > DASQHW01. The sequence continues at coordinate 2,999,033 of CAWIMB010000002.1, forward strand.
GCCGATGCCCGCGATCGCTACCTGCCCGCGCACGGTCTCGAGGTCGCGTGCGTGTCCCCAGTCGGGCGCGTCCAGCACGCCACCGAACCTATCGAACGGAGAGGAACGGCTTAGGCGGAGACGGACGGGCCGGGAAACGGCACCGAACGGGGATACGTGCTCGGCGAGATCGCGGGTGGGAGCTGCGGCACCGGGTTCGCGACCGCGACGATGCACCAGGGCGTCGCGTCGGCACCCCGGATCATCGCGGCGCGCAATGTGACGGGCGCTTGCGCGGCGATGGGCTGGATGTCGACCGTGCGGAAGTCGAGCTCGCCGACGAGCACCTCGCCAAAGTTGTCCCGAAGCTGTTCCGCATCCCGGACCAACGCGCCCAACGACGCGCTGACCAGACTCGTTTGGTCCTGACCGAACTGGGTCGCATACGCCTTCGTGCATGCGAGGTGCCGGAGATCGAGATCGAGCACCGCAACGAGCGCCTCGGGATCGTCGGCGGCGACGGCATCGAGGAGCTCGTCGAGCGCCGAACGAGAAACGGTGTCCATGTGCTCATACTCAGAGAGGAAGGTCGCGACGGTCTCGACGAGACGACGCCGCGCCGCCATCGCGGTCACCGAGTTCGCCGCCCGAGCGTGCGCGAGCGAGATGCGAGCACCGAGCGCTGACACGAAGGCGACGTCATCGCGTTCATACGGCCGGCCCGGCCCGTCGCGCACCACGATCAATGCGCCGTCGACGCGCTCTTCGGTGCCGATCGGCACGGTGATCAGGCTGTAACAGCCGCCCCCCAGAAGAAACTCATGGAGCTCGGGACGCAGACAGCGGCGGACGTCGCGCTGCGGCACTTGGGGTACGAACATCGGCGCGCCCGTACGCACGACCAGACGCGCCAGCTCGAGTGCGAACGGCACCTCGTGCGCGACCGTCGCCACCGCGACCTCGGAAACGGGATCGTGATGCGCAACATGTGCGACCGCGATATCGCCATTGTCGTCGCGGAGCGCGACGATGACCGCATCACCGAGCACGTCCGCGCCAAGGCGCCCGCCGCGTTCGACAACCGGGCGCGCGTTGACAGTCACCGCGTCGACCATGCTCTCGAGCAACGCGAGCGCTTGCTCGCGCGCCTCCGGCGCCGATTGCGCGATCGTTATCTGTGTCGATGACGACTCGGGCAAGCGCTCGAGCGCGACGCGTTGCGCCTCGAAGCGTTTGAGCGCGGCGTCGCTGATCTCGTACCCCGCACCGACTTTCACCGCCACGAGCTGTCCACTGCGCACCCATCGGTACGCGGTCTGATAATGCACGCCCAGCCGACGCGCCGCCGTCTTCAAGTTCACAAGAACCTCGCGATGACGGGACCGCAACGGGAAGTTTGGTGCCCCCACTGCGCTCGCTTGCACTGCACCACTTGATAGAAGAAGCCCCGCCGCTCCGAACCCCAGTGCCTATCGCATCACAAATCGGCGGCGCGCGCCCGTCCGATCCATTCGTTCCCGAAAAAAATCCGAAGATGGGCAGGTCGTGCCCGCCCGTGTCGCCCCGCGGATCTGACCAATTCTGGATGTGGCGGCTACCTTCACGTCTCGGTCGACCCGCCGGGGGACGAGCGCAGGAGGCGCGAGAACATGCCCATGCCGAGCGACGTCGGGGTGATCGACCTGATGATCGCTCCGCCCTTCCCCGACACCAAGCGGACCTACCAGTTCCTGCGCGCGAACCTCCGGGATCGCGAGTCGCTCGAGGAGTTCGAGTTCCCGGCCCAGTACATGTTCAAGGACGTGCCCCACCCCGAGCCGGGCGCGGACGGCGTGCGCTTCCTCCTCGATCAGATGGACCGGTTCGGCATCGAGCGCGGGATGCTCGGGATCTCGTTCCACGAGGAGCGCAGCGCCGATGCGTTACGCGCCGTCCGGACGCATCCCGACCGGTTCTTCGGCAGCTACGAGGTCGACCCGAACCGAGGCATGGACGCGGTACGTGACCTCCAGCGCGCGGTCGAGGAGCTCGGCGCCAAGGCTGCGACCGCATTCCCCGCCGGCCTCAACCCGCAGGTGCCGATCAACGACGCGAAGTTCTATCCGCTGTACGCGAAATGCGTGGAGCTCGACGTTCCGATCTGCGTGTGCGCGGGCGTACCGGGGCCGCGTGTCCCGTTCGCACCCCAGTACGTCGGCCTGATCGACGAGGTGTGCTGGTACTTCCCCGAGCTCAAGTTCGTGACGCGCCATGGCTGCGAGCCGTGGGCGGATCTCGCGGCGAAGCTGTTGCTGAAGTGGCCGAACCTCTACTACTCGACGTCCGCGTTCGCGCCTCGCTACTACCCGAAGGCAATCGTCGACTTCGCGAACACACGCGGCGCCGACAAGGTGATGTACGCGGGCTACTACCCGATGGGCCTGTCGCTCGACCGGATCTTCAAGGAGCTGCCGGACGTGCCGTTCCGCGACCACGTGTGGCCGAAGTTCCTCCGCGAGAACGCCCGGCGCGTCTTCAACCTCTCGTGACGGGTTCGGCCTACGAGGATGCGAAGGCGGGCGGCGTGGTCGACACGGCCGTCGGCTTCCCGAAATCGCGCGACGACATGTTCGAGTTCTACGAGTTCATCCGCCAGGGGTCGCACGACAGCGCGACCAAGGAGGGCGAGCTCGAATTCCCGGCCGGCTACATGTTCAAGAATGTCCCCAAATGGGACGCCGAGCACATGGGCGACCCGGTCGAGATGCTGTTCCTGGAGCACGAGCGGCAGGGGATCACGCAGGCGATCGTCAACGTCGAGGACGAGGTCGGCCGGCGGGCCGTACGCGACCTGCCCGATCACTTCTTCGCGAGCATCGGCATCAACCCGAACGACGGCATGGACGCGGTACGCAAGATCGACCGCTATGCCGGCGAGTTCGACCTCAAGGCGGTCGGCGCCTTCCCGTCCGGGCTGTACCCGCAGGTCGCGCTCAACGACAAGATGTTCTCTCCGATCTACGCCAAGTGCATCGAGGTCGATGTCGCGTTCTGTTCGACGGCGGGCGTTCCGGGCCCTCGGCTGCAGTACGCGCCGCAAGAGGTCGGGTTGATCGACGAGGTGTGCTGGTTCTTCCCGGAGTTGACGTTCGTGACGCGCCACGGATGCGAGCCGTGGACCGCGCTCGCCGCGAAGCTGCTGCTGAAGTGGCCGAACCTGCACTACTCGACGACGGCGTTCGCGCCGAAGTACTACCCGAAGGACATCATCGAATTCGCGAACACGCGCGGCGCCGACAAGGTGATCTGGTCGGGCTACTTCCCGGCGGGCTTGTCGTATGACCGCATCTTCCGAGAGCTTCCCGACGTTCCGCTGCGAGACCACGTGTGGCCCAAGTTCCTCCGCGAGAACGCGCAACGAGTCTTCAAGCTGCCCGAGAAAACGCCGTCGTCGTGAGTGCCGACGCGTTCGAGAAGGCGCGGGCCGACGTCGGGGTCATCGACACGATGATCGGGTTCCCGGCGCCGCGCGAGGAACAGGCAAAGCACTACGACTTCATTCGCCGCCAGACCCACGATTCCGACAGCCAGGAATGGGAGTTCCCCGCCCAGTACATGTTCAAGGGCGTGCCGCACTACGACCGCGTTGACGATCCGGTCGAGATGCTCGTGCAAAAGATGGATCAGCACGGGATCCGCAAGGCGCTCACGGGGCTGCCGACTGGCGGCAATCCCAAGATCGCGTTCGAGCGTTATCCCGACCGGTTCATCGCGTCGGCGAACGTCGACCCCAACACCGGGATGGATGCGGTACGGGCGCTCGATACCGCCGTGCGCGAGCACGGCGCCAAGGCCGTCAACTGTTGGGGCACCGGCCTCATCCCGCAGGTGCCGTTGAACGACAAGAAGATGTACCCGATCTATTCGAAGTGCATCGAGCTCGACATCCCGATCTTCGTCTATGCCGGTGTGCCGGGGCCGCGCATCCGCTATTCGCCGCAGTACACCGGCCTGCTCGACGAAGTGTGCTGGTTCTTCCCGGAGCTGCGGATCGTGACGCGTCATGGCGGCGAGCCATGGTCGGAGCTGATGGTGAAGCTGCTGTTGAAGTGGCCGAACCTGCACTACTCCACGTCAGCGTTCGCGCCCAAGCACTACAACAAGAACATCATCGACTTCGCGAATACGCGCGGCGCCGACAAGATCATCTACGCGGGCTACTACCCGATGGGCCTCGACATCGACCGCATCTTCGCCGAGCTGCCGAACGTGCCGTTCCGCGACCACGTCTGGCCCAAATTCCTGTATCAGAACGCGGCCCGGGTACTGAACCTCGACGACTGACACAACAGTTTGGACACTGGCATGACGGGGCCGTTGGCCGGCATCAAGGTGATCGAGCTGCCGAACATCGGTCCGGTGCAGTTCGCGGGCATGCTGCTCTCCGACCTCGGCGCCGAGGTCTTGCGCGTCGACCGGGCGAGCGACGTCGCGACCGGGCGCACGGTCGCGGGTGGTACCGCCGCGCCGTACTCGGTCATCGACCGCGGCCGACGGAGCGTCGGCGTCGACCTCAAGCATCCCGACGGCGCCGGCGTGGTACTCCGCCTCTGCGAACAGGCCGACGTGCTGCTCGAAGGTTTCCGGCCGGGCGTCGCCGAACGGCTCGGCGTCGGCCCCGAGCAGTGCCGTGCGCGCAACGCCCGCCTGATCTACGCGCGCATGACCGGGTGGGGACAGCGCGGCCCGCTCGCGCACGACGTCGGCCACGACATCAACTACTTGTCTATTGCCGGGGTGCTGTGGCACCTCGGACCCGCGGAGCACGCGCCGCACCCGCCGATCAACTTGCTCGCCGACTTCGGCGGGGGCGGCTCACTGGGCGTGCTCGGCATCCTGGCCGCGCTCGTCGAGCGGGGTCGGTCGGGCGAGGGGCAAGTCGTCGACGCCGCCATGGTCGACGGCAGCGCGCAGCTGATGAGCATCTTCTGGGGGATCGACTCGATCGGCGGCTGGGGCCCGCGCGGCACCAACCTGCTCGACGGCGGCGCGCACTTCTACAACGTGTACGAGACCGCCGACGGTGGCTTCGTGTCGATCGCCTCGTACGAGCCCAAGTTCTACGTGAACCTGTGCGCACTCATCGCGCCGCTCGGCTTCGACGATCTCGATCCCGCCGCGCAGATGGACATGGCGCGCTGGCCCGAGTTGAAGAAGCGGTTCGGCGAACTCTTCCGCACCAAGACACGTGACGAATGGGTTGCGTTCTTCAGCGGCCACGAGGTGTGCTTCGCGCCCGTACTGCCGATGTCGGAGGCCCGGACGCATCCGCACAATGTCGAGCGGGAGATGTTCGTCGACGTCGACGGTGCACCGCACCCCGCCCCGGCGCCGCGCTTCTCGCGCACACCGGCGGCAGTGCAGGGCGCGCCGGTGAAGCCCGGCGTGCACACCGAGACGGCGCTCGTCGAGTGGGGATTCACCGCCGGGGAAGTCGCGCAGCTCAAAGCCGACGGCGCGGTCGCCTAGAGATCAGCGACCGAGGTTCGACGTCGATGCCACGCAGCGGCGCCCCCCGCCCCTGCCCACGACCCGGGCGCGCACATCGACGCGATACCCGCCGAGCGACGCCGTGAACTGGTAGGTGTCGCCGGGATTCGCGAGGTACGCGTCGAGCGGGTACGCGCGGAACGCACCGGTACTCAGGTGCACCGTGACCGTGCAGAACGTCGGGTCGTCGCTCACTGTCGCGCGCGCCGTTACCCGGGCGACCGTCGTTGTCGTGGTGGACGTCGTCGTCGTGGGCGGCACGGTGGTCGTCGTGGACGTCGTGGACGTCGTGGACGTCGTGGTCGTCGTGCGGGGCACGGTCGTGGTCGAGGTCGTCGTGGTCGGCGCGAGCGTCGACGTCGTCGGCGCGTCGGTCGTGGTGGTGACACGCGCGGCGACCGGTTCGGTCCTGGACGCGCGCGACGCACCCACACTCGCGAAGCCGGTCACGAACAGGAGGAGGCACAAGAGCGCGAACCCAACGAGCCCGCCGGAAACCATCGCGGCCCGGGCGTTGCGCTTTCGCGCCCGCGCCCGCATCCCGTCCCCGTAACCGTTCACCTTGCCCCCATCGGCGGGGCCGCCATCCACTTGAACCTCCTCAGCTGGGCGTCACCGTGTCGGCGGCGCGCCAGCAGTACCAGGCGACCAGCGAACGGTAGGGGCGGAACCGTTCGCCCTCAACAGCGAGTTGCTTGGGCGTGAGAGGATCCTCGAAGCCGTAGAGCGACGTGAACCCGGCTCGTACCCCGAAATCGAGCGTCGGCCACACATCGAGCCGACCGAGCTGGAACATCAGAAACATATGCGCAGTCCACTCGCCGATGCCACGGACGAGCACGAGCTCCCGTACGACCTCCTCGTCGGGGAGGCGCGCGACCCGGTCGAGCTGGACCAGGCCGGCCTCCACCTTCTCGGCGAGGTCACGAATCGACGCCGTCTTCGCGCCCGACAAGCCTGCGGCGCGCAGCGTGTCCACCGGGAGCGCGAGCGCTGCCTCGGGCGTCGGCGGCCCCACGAACAGTGCCTCGAACCGGCCGTGGATCGCGGCGGCCGCGCGACCGGCGAGCTGCTGGTAACAGATCATCCGCGCGAGCTCCGCAAAGTGCGGACGACGAGGCCGGCCCCGGCGCAGCTCCGGCACCCCGTATGTCTTCAGCATGCGGGCCATCACGCGATCGCGCTTGGCCAGGGCGCGCGCGCCCTCATCCAGCGCTTCCCGTGTCGCGGCCTGACCCCGAGCCATCACTCCTCAGTCTGGCCGTACACCAACAATCCGTCGGCATCGACCGCGAGGTGCACACGATCGCCGGCGGCGGGCGCGGCGTGCTGCGGGACGCGCACCGTCAACGGGCCGCCGGACGCGGGCTCAACGGTCAGTGCGACGAGGTCGCCGGTGAACGTGCTGTGCGTGACGACGCCCTCCACCGGACCGGCGGGATTGAGCGAGAGCGCGTCCGGACGAAAGACCACGTCGACGCGACCGTCCGGTGCGCCGGCGGGGGCGGAGAAGAGTCCCCACGGTGTGTCGAGCGCGCCCGCACGTACCTCGCACGGTGTCGCGGCACCAAAGCCGAGGAATCGGGCAGTCCACGAGTCAACTGGCCGGCGCCACACATCGGCGGGGCTGCCCTGCTGCACGATGCGCCCGGCACGCATCACTGCAATGCGCGCCGCGATCGTGAACGCCTCATCGTGATCGTGCGTGACGTAGATCGCCGGTAACGCCGCCCGGTCGAGCAGCGCACGGATCTCCTCGATCAGGCGGGCCCGCCACGCTCGATCGAGCGCCCCGAGCGGCTCGTCGAGCATCAGGAGACGCGGCTCGACGACGAGCGCGCGCGCGAGCGCCACCCGCTGCTGTTCGCCGCCCGACAGCGTCGCGACCCGTCGATCACGGAACTCATGCAACCCGACCAGCGCCAGTGCTTCGTCGACGCGTCGGGCGCGCGCGGCCCGATCGGCACCGGCCATGCGCAAACCGAACTCGACGTTGCCCTGCACGTCGCGGTGCGGGAAGAGCGCGTACTCCTGGAACATGAGCCCGAAGCGGCGCTCGTGCGGCGGTACGGATGCAAGGTCCGTGCCGTTCCAGCAGATGCGGCCGGCGTCGAGCGGCTGCAGACCTGCGATCGCGCGCAGCAACGTCGTCTTGCCGCAACCGCTCGGACCGAGCACGGCCAGTGTCTCGCCCGGCGCGACAGCAAGATCGACGTGATCGACCGCCACACGTTCACCGAACCGCACGCCAGCCCCTTCGACCGAGAGCAAGCTAGAACTCTCCGAGGTCGCGGACCCGGACGCGCTCGATGGCGAGAATGACGACCGCCGTCAACGCCATCAGGATCGTCGCCATCGCGAGCGACTGCCCGACGTTGATGTCTCCGGGCCGGGTGAGGAATCGCTGAATCGCGATCGGAATCGTCGGAGTATCCGGCCGGGCCACGAACAACGTTGCGCCGAACTCGCCGAGCGAGATCGCGACGCAGAAGCCGGCCGCGACCACGAACGCGCGTCCAACGATCGGGAGATCGACCTCACGCCACACGCGCCCCGGCGGCGCACCGAGCACGGTCGCGGCATCACGCAAACGCGAATCGATGCTGCGCAGCGCAGGAACGACGACTCGCACGACGAACGGGATCGCGACGATCGCGTGGGCGAGCGGGATGATCAACGCCGTTGTCGAAAGGTCGAACGGCGGTGCGTCGAACGCGAGCAGGAAGCCGAAGCCGACAGTGACCGCCGACGTCCCGAGTGGGAGCATGAGCAGCACGTCCATCGCGCGCGTCGCTCGACCGGGCCGCGACGCGATCACCGCCGACGCCAAGCCGCCGATGACGAGCGCAATCAGGGTCGCAATGGCGGCGAACACGAGCGAGTTCCGCAATGCCGTCCACGGTGAGACGAAGAGCGTGCTCTTCGACGCGCTCGAGCCCAGCGCCCGATACGAGGCGAGCCCCCACTGCCCGCCGGGGTGCAGCGAACGCCAGGCGAGGACGGCGAGCGGAAGCCCGAGAAACAGCGTCGTCGCGCCGACCACGCCCGCGACGAGCAACCGTTGCCGGCCACGCGGCCGGCGGGCCGTTTCGGCCGAGGCGACGAGGCGCTGCGAAACCGAGCGTCGCTCTTGGGCGCGTGCCATGAAGAAGAGCACCGCGAGCACCGCGAGGATCTGCACAAAGGCCAACGCGGCAGCGACCGGGAGATCGAACAGCTCCACGGCTTGCCGGTAGATCTCCACCTCGACCGTCGCGTGGGACGGGTCGGCCAGCAGCAACGCCACACCGAACGACGTGAACGTGAACAGGAACACGATGGATGCCGCCGCCAGGAGCGACGGTGCGAGCAGCGGCAACGTAACGTGGCGAAAGGCCCGCGTGCGCGACGCACCGAGCATGCGCGCCGCCTCCTCACGGCGCGGATCGAGGTTCGCCCAAAAGCCGCCGACCGTCCGCACCACGACCGCGACGTTGAAGAACACGTGGGCGACGAGCATCGGCGCGACACCGCGCTGCCAGTGCAGGAACGAGAGCGGGCCACCGGGCCGGAGCAGCACGAGGAACGCGGTGGCGACGACGACCGTCGGGAGCACGAACGGCACCACGACGAACGCTCGGAACAGCCGCTTGCCGGGGAACTCGTAGCGCGCGACGACGTATGCGGCCGGCAGCCCGACGGCGAGCGTCAACAGGGTGGACACGACCGCTTGCCACAACGTGAACCACATGACATGCCGCAAGCCGGCGTCGCGCAACACATCGCCCAGTGCGCCCGGGCGCAGCGCCCGCGCGAAGATCGCGCCGAGCGGCCACACGAAGAAGATCGCGAGAAAACCCAGCGGCACGACGATGCGCAACCACTGCCAGACGCGTGCCCTCATCGCACCACGATGTCGGTCCATTCCTTGATCCACTCGTCACGACCGTCGCCGATCGTCTGTGGGTCCATCGTGTATGGATGCGCGGGCATCGCGGCCCACTGCTTGTATAACGGCGGCAGCGTCGCTCCGACGATCACCGGATTCACGTAGAGCTGGAGCGGCATGTCTTCTTGGAAGCGGCGCGAGACAAGGAAGTCGACGAGCGCCCGCGCGCCGGCGGCGTTCCGCGCTCCGCGCAACACCCCCGCGAACTCGAACTGCCGGAAGCACGACGATTCGACGACACCGACGCGCGGCGTGTCGCGGTGCGGATCGGAGAACACCACGTCGGCCGGCGGGCTCGATGCGTAGGACACGACGATCGGTCGGTCGCCGGGACCGCCGCCGGCGGTGAAGTCGGTCTCGTACGCCTCGGTCCAGTCGTTCACGACCCGCACACCGTTGGCGCGCAGCGTGCGCCAGTAATCCTGCCAGTCCTTTTCGCCGTACTCGGAGATCGTGGCGAGCAGGAACGCGAGCCCGGGTGAGGACGTTGCCGCGTTCTCGACGACGGTGAGGTTCTTGTAGCGCGGGTCGGTGAGGTCCGCGAGCCTTGTCGGCTTGGGCGGATGCCCGTCGCGGCCGAACCAGGTCTTGTCGTAGTTGAGGCACACGTCGCCCTCGTCGACCGGCGTCACCCGGTGCTCCTCGTCGACGAGGACGCGCGGACGGAACGAGACGTCGCGCACGGTGTACGGGTCGAAGAGCTTCGCGTCGAGCGCACGGGTGAGGAACGTGTTGTCGACCCCGAACAACACGTCGCCGAGCGGATTGCCCTTGCGAAGAATCGCTTGATTCACCATGAGGCCCGCGTCGCCCTGCTTCACCGTCTTGACCTTGTAGCCGGTTTCCTTGGTGAATGCGGCGAGCACTTCCGGCGACGCCGCGAACGCGTCGTAGGTGACGAGCGTGACCGTGCTCGACTTCTTCGTGCCCCCGCCACTGCATGCGGTGGCAACGAGGACCGCCGCGAGAACCAGCAGCCCGACCAACCGCCTCATGTCGCACCTCCGAACGTGTGCACGACGAGCAAGACACCGTCGTCGAGGCCGACCGACGCCGGCCCGTCGACGATGACGTTGCTGACGCCCCGCGTCGTGCCGAGCGGCAGGTCCTCGCCGTGCAGCGGGTACTGGAGGCCCTTGGTGGCGACGCCGCGTGCAGCTCCGCCCGCGGGCAACAACGTGACGAGGTCGCCGGGCGAGCCGTCGATCTGCACGGAGGGCTCGCCCCCGCGCACGACGACGACGCGGGCATCGTCGACGCGCACTTCGAGACGCAGGTCCGCGAAGCGCGGCGACGCGAGCAACGCGACGTTGGCGAGGAAGTGGTCGAGGCGGCCACCTGCTCCGCCCACGATGACGACATGAGTGACACCGCGGCGCTGGGCGGCGAGGAGCGCAAGCTCGAGATCGGTCGCGTCCTTCTCGGCGGGGTGGCGTTCGATCGTCGCACCCGCGCGCTCTGCCGCATCTACCGCGGCCGGGTCGGCCGAGTCCATGTCGCCGACCACGCAATCGACGTGCAAGCCGAGCCCGTCCGCGAGATGCACGCCCGAGTCCGCAGCAACCACGTACGCGTCGTCGGGGAGCGACGCAGCTAGTCCGGGAGCGACCGGGTCGCCGCCCGCAAGCACGATGGCCACGCGTGCCATGCCGTCCCTCCCTTCGCCGGCATTACCCGGAGCAGGTTCGAGGGGTCGGTGGCGGGACGCTCACGCGCAAGCCACCCTCTCAGCCCGGTTCCCCCGAGCTCCCCGTGGGTTGTGAACGCGAGCGAGTGTATCGGTGAGGTGACGGCGCGCGTCAGCGAGTTCGCATCAGCGCGACCGGCAAGCCACTGATCGACTTCGGGAAGCCGAGCTTGTTGGCATCACCGAACGGGATGACCGCGCCATTGCCCGTTGCGATCCAGTACCCCTTGCCCGTGCCGGTCACGAGCATGCGCGCCGCGCCGCCGTAGTTGGTGCACCCCGCGATGTCGCCGTGGGTCTTGGCGTCACCGAAGGAGAACACACGGCCGTCCTGGGTCAGCATCCAGTAGCCGCGTCCCGACAGTGTGCGCTGCATCGCGACCACCGGTGATGACAAATGGTGACCGCCGAGCGATCCGAAGAACTTGGCATCACCGAAGGAGAAGATCCCGCCGTCGCGCGCGAACAGCCAGTAGCCGTGACCGGCCGTCGTCCGTTCCATGCCGAGCACCGGCTCCCACAGCGGCTTGCCGCCCATCGACCCGTGGAAGGTGCCACGACCGAAGGTGAAGATGCCGCCGTCGTCGGCAACGAGCCAGTAGCCGTTGTTCTCCCGTGTGCGTTCCATGCCGTTCACCGGCTTGTCGAGCCGCATGCCGCCGGTCGACCCGTAGAACTTGGCGCGGCCGTACGTGAAGATGCCGCCGTCGCGTCCGAGCAGCCAGTAGCCGGTCCCGGTCGAGAGCGATTCACCGCCGATGAGGGGCGCCGCGAGCGGCTGGCCGAAGCGGTCGCCGTAGAACTTGGCCGCGCCGAACGCGTGCACCGCGCCGTCGGACGTCACTTCGTAGTAGCCCCGGCCCCACTTCGTCCCGCTGGTCGCAGGCGCATACGGCACGCACGCGCCCGCCTTGCCGCTCTCGACCAGCGCTTCGGAGTACATGCGGATGATGATGAGGCCGTAGTCGTCGGCCGAGGCCCAGATCAACTTGCCGCACGGGCAGTTGTGCCCGCCGAAGTACTCCCACAACGGGGCCCCTCCGACGCGGTCTGACGGCGCCGAGATCAGGCGTCCGGAGAGCGTCTCGGTGCGATCGTCGGCGTAGCTGCGCAGCAGCTGCATCTGCACCTTGGCGCCGTGCTGCGGGGTCCCCATGCACCGGCTCGGCGAACTGTCTCCGTGGCTGCAGCTCGACAGCGACGACCGGCCGTTGAACGCGTAGACCCCGGCGTAGTTGTAGGCGTTGGACGGGATCTGCGAGTCGCGGAACGACAGCCAGCCGGTCTCGAGCATCGATTGCACGAAGGCCATGTCTCCGCGCACGCCTTCTTTGTCACCCTGGTCGATGAAGATTTGCGCGAGCAGCGTGACGTTGTTGTGCAGCACCGGAATCTTCGGCGAGTTCGATCCCTTGTGTCGGTTGTACCAACTCGCAAGTTGCTGTGCAGTGAGGAGGTTCGGTCCCATGACCGGCGTGTGTGTCGTCACTGCTGCGGACGCGCTCCGCGCGCTCGCCGCGAACAGCGACGCGCACGCGACGACGATGGCGGCGAAGGTGGCGATGAGGCGGGCAGCTCGACGAGTCATCGCGGCCTCTTCATCGGACGTTGTGCGCGCGGCTTGAGGAAGCACCAGGTCGGTCGACCATAGACCAGAATTTGGTCAGGAGGACGCGATCACACGGTGCGCCGCTTGTGCCTTTGCGGTCCGATAGTCGGGCTTGCCGTTCGGAAGTCTGGGAACTTCCTGAACGAGCACGAGATCGCGCGGAATCTTGTAGCTCGCGATCAGCGTGCGGCAGTGACGCTGCAACGCCTCCAGCGTCGGCGCGCGGTCGACGCGGGGCTGGAGCAGCGCGCACACACGCTCGCCCCAGCGTTCGTCGGGCACACCGACGACGAGGACGTCGAACACGTCGGGATGCGACTTCAGTGCGCCCTCGACCTCTTCGGGGAAGACCTTCTCGCCGCCCGAGTTGATCGAGACCGACCCCCGCCCGAGCAACGTGATGCGGCCGTCGGCTTCGACGGTCGCGTATCGCCGGGAATCGACCATCGTTTGCCGCGCGGGTCGACGACGAAGGTCTCGGCAGTCTTCGCGGGATCGTTGTAGTAGCCGAGTGGGATGTTGCCGCCGCGCGCGACGCGACCGATGCGCCCGGAGCCGGGCTCGATCGGGTCGAAGTTCTCGTCGAGCACGACCGAATCGGCGGACGCTTGCACGCTGGTGATGCCCTCCTTGGGCGCGTCGCCCTTGGTGACGAACCGGATGCCGTTCATGCCCGACTCCGTCGACCCGATCGCGTCGGTCATCACGAGATGGTCCGGTAACAACTCCTGGAGCTGCTCCTTGATCGTTTGCGAGAAGATCGCGGCCGTCGAGCTGAACGATACGAGCGACGAGACGTCAACGTCGTCGCCGAGCTTCTCGAGCGCGTCGGCGAGCGGACGCGCCATCGCGTCGCCCGTGACCGGCATGATGTTGACCCGGTACTTCTCGACCAGGCGCCACACCTCGTCGGCGTCGAACGACGCGGGGATCACCGCGGTGCCGCCCTCGAACAGCGTGCGATAGAGCGTCATCTGCCCGGCGCCGTGCATGAACGGCGGCAGGATGATCAACACCAGTCCCTGCTGCTGCGACACGTCGATGTTGTCGCTGGCGGCGGTCGGCGACGTGACCTTGGCGTTGGTGAAGACGTCGATGCCACCCGCGAGCGCGAAGTACACGTCTTCGTGGCGCCACATCACGCCCTTGGGCATCCCGGTCGTGCCGCCCGTGTACAACAAGTACACGTCGTCGTCGGAGCGCTCACCGAAGTCGCGTGCGGGCGATCCGGCGGCGATCGCGGCCTCGAACTCGGTGGGCGCGAGCGCGCTGTCGTCGGCATCGCTCCCGTTCCATTCGATGCGTATGAAGCGCTGCAGGAGCGGCTGTACGTCGCGTGCCGCCTCGATCAGCGGCGCGTATTCGCGGTGATAGAACAGCGCAACCGGATCCGCGTTCTCGAGGAGGTATCGCAGCTCCTCTTCGACGTACCGGTAGTTGATGTTGACGATGCTCGCTCTGAGCTTGTACGCCGCGAACGTCGCCTCGGCCCACTCGATGCAGTTCGTCGCGAGGATGCCCACGTGATCGCCCGCGCGTACACCCATGTCGGCGAGCGTGTGCGCCAGACGGTTGCAACGTTCCTCGAACTCGCGGTACGTCACCTGACGGCGGGCGTCGATCAAGGCGATCCGATCGGGAACCTTGTCGGCGGTCAGCTCGAAGAGATCAGCGAAGTGAAAATGAGGTGCAGGCACGGGCCCGTACGATACGTGCGTGGCAAAACACGAGAAGAATCGTGACGAGCACGAACGCGACACGGAGCCGATCGTCGAGCTGGCGAACTACCACTCCCGCTTCGAGGCCGACGTGGTCCTCGCCAAGCTGCAGGCGAACGGCTTCGAGGCAACCGTCGAGCACAACGAGGTTGGCGGCGGCGCGTACGGATCAGGAATAACGATCGGCTCGCGTCACCGCATCTTCGTGTTCCAGCGCGATCTCGAAGAAGCGGGGCTAGTCATCCGGGAGGAGTAGCGCTGCTGCCGCGGCGAGGTCCTCGTCGACGCGATCGGGACCGTCGACACCGCACACCCAGCCGTTGAGCGATGACAGCCATACCTGCATGAGGATGCGCGCCACGCGCACCTCGCGTTCGGTCGCGGCGCGTTGTTCGGGCGCGTGAATAGCGCTGGTGATGATCGCCGTCATGATCTCGGTGACGCGCCGCACGATGTCGGCGTTCTCCGGTTGCGCGGACCCGATCGAGCTCACCATCGCGGAGGTGACGTCGGGATGGGCGCGCAGCGATCGGTTCGCGCGCCGCAGCACCGCGACGACCCGCGCGGCAGCGGTCCGCTCCTGCGGCGGATGGATCTCGAGGTAGCGACGCAGATCGGCCTGCTGTTCGGCCATCGCCTCGAGCAACAGTCGTTCCTTCGACGAGAAGTAGCGGTACACCGTGCCGAGCGCGACGTCGGCCGCCGCCGCGACGTCGCGCATCTGCACACCGTCGAAGCCGCCCTCGGCCGCGAGCCGCAGCGCGGCGTCGAGGACGCGGCGCCGGCGGGCAGCCTGGCTGCGGGCAAGGGCGCCCTCCTCGACGGGCGTGGGCTCGGCGGCGGTCACGAGCGGAATTGGAACACGTTTCGATTTCCGTGGCAACGATGGCAGGTGGGACGCTCGGCCCATGGCCACTGACCTGCTTGCCCTCGCCGACCGGCTGTTCACCGGCGCCTCGCCAATCACCGAGCACCATCCGTTCGCGACGAGCGGCGAGCTCGCCGAGATACAGCCCGGCTTGGCGTTCGTGGACGCATTCGCGAACTCGTCGGCCGTCGACACCTCCGACGGTCTCGTGGTCGTCGACACGAGCGGCGTGTTCCATGCGAAGTCGGTGCACGAAACGATCCGGCGGTGGTCGCGGTCGCGTCTCGACACCGCGATCTTCACCCACGGCCACATCGACCACGTCTTCGGCGTCGACCTGTACGAGGAGGACGCGCGCACGAACGGCTGGGCACCGCCCCGGGTGATCGCGCACGAGGCGATCGCGGCGCGGTTCGAGCGGTACCGGCTGACCGCGGGCTACAACGCGGTGATCAATCAGCGTCAGTTCAAGGCGCCCGGGCTGCGCTGGCCGACCGACTACCGCATGCCCGACGAGACGTACCGCGACACGATGACGATCAGCGTCGGCGGCGAGGGCTTCGAGCTGCACCACGACCGCGGCGAGACCGACGATGCGACGTGGGTGTGGAGCCCGTCGCGCAAGGCGCTCTTCGCGGGCGACATGTTCATCTGGGCGTCGCCGAACTGCGGCAACCCGCAGAAGGTCCAGCGCTACGCGCGCGACTGGGCGATCGCCTTCCGAAAAATGATCGCGCTCGGTCCCGACGTGCTGCTCCCCGGGCACGGGCTCCCGATCGTCGGCGCCGATCGCGTTCGGCAGGCGCTCACCGAGGGCGCCGAGCTACTCGAGTCGCTCCTCGAACAAACACTCGCGATGATGAACGACGGCGCACGGCTCGACGACATCGTGCACACGGTGCGAGCACCGGCCCATCTCCTCGAGCGCCCGTACCTGCACGCGATCTATGACGAGCCCGAGTTCGTCGTGCGCAACATCTGGCGGTTGTACGGCGGCTGGTACGACGGCAACCCGGCGCACCTGAAGCCCGCACCTGCCGCCGAGCTCGCACGAGAGCTCGCCGACCTCGCGGGCGGCGCGACCCGTCTCGCCGAGCGCGCCCGCGAGCTCGCGGCCGCCGGCGACCTGCGCCTCGCCGGTCATCTCGCCGAGCTCGCCGCCCAGGCCGCGCCCGACGACAAGCGCGTGCACGCGGCCCGCGCCGAGGTGTTCGGCGCCCGAGCCAAAGAAGAGGCCTCGACGATGTCAAAAGGCATCTTCTCGTGGGCCGAGCACGAGTCATCAACCGAACTTGCGTGACGAACTCGGCGTACGGCCGAATACGCCACGCATGTTCGAGGAAGGGGGGTGCCGTGTTGGTGGAGGGGGCGAAGATTCTGGTGACCGGGGCGTCGTCGGGCATCGGTGCGGCGCTGGCACCGATCCTCGCCGAGCGGGGCGCGACCGTCGGCATCGTCGCCCGGCGCGCCGAACGTCTGGAGGCAGTGCTCGAGCAGTGCCGGAAGTTCGCGCCCGACTCGCGGATGTGGGCGGCCGATCTCGGCGACCTCGCGCGCGCAGAACAGGTCGCGCTGGAAGCCTGGGACGCGTTCGGCGGTCTCGACGTGCTCGTGAACAACGCGGCAATCCCCAAACGCACACGCGTCACCGAGCTCACCCCGGCCGACGTCCAGCACGTGATGGACGTCGACTTCCACTCCCCCGTCCGGATGGCACTGGCGGTCCTCCCCCGCATGCTCGAACGCGCGCACGGACAGATCCTGTTCGTGTCGAGCATGGGCGGACGCATCCCCATCGCCAATGAAGCCGCATACAACGCGGCGAAGTATGCGATGTGCGGATTCGCCGAAGCGATGCTGCTCGACCTCGCGGGAACTGGCGTCGACGTCAAGCTCGTCTTGCCGGGCCCGATCGCCACGGAGATCTGGGAGCAGCCCGACAACGAACCGGCGTTGTTCGACGTCGAGAAAGTGCCCGCCGAGGATTGCGCGGCGGGCATCGCGGACGCGATCGCCGGTGACGGCTTCGAGTACTACGTGCCGGCGGTGTTCCCCGGCGGGATCGACGCCAAGGCGATCGCGGTCGGCAAGACCGAGCACTGCGACGGATACCTGCGCGGCATGGCCGACTTCGCCAAAGGACTCCGCGAGCAGCAATAGCTGCCCGCGTCGTCTCGACGTTCCTCGAAATGCTGCGCATGAGTCCGAACTCGCCGGCTGCTGCGGCGAAGAACACGCAGGAGTGAAGCCGTGAATCAGATCGAGCAGGTGGCCTTGCGATGGTGCGCGGTGTCGAAGCACTACATCTCGACTGGCGCGGGCCATGATGCGTCGACGATCGTCCTTCGCGGACCGCCTCGCGCGGGTGCCGTGTTTCTCGCAGCTTCGCCCCGCGAGTTGCAACGCTTGTGCCGGATCGTCGACGAGATCGAGGTTGTCGCCGGCGATTCCTTCGGAGGTCACGGCGCGATAGAGACACTGATCATCGAGCAGGGTCTCGCGCTGATCGAGGACGAAGCCCTGACACTCCTCGAGCCTGGCGCCGCCGTCTGGAGCCGCGCCACCGCGATCACCAACACTCGGGTGGTCGTCATCGGGCGACGCGAGCTGCGGCTCGTCCTCGAGAACGTACCGTTGCTCGCGCGACACGCGCCCGGGCGCTTCGGTCGTCACAACAACGCGTTGCGGGACGATCACGCCTTCCGGTGAGTCCCGCCTCAGTCGCCGGAGCGCAGCGTCGCTGCGAGGTTGGCGCGGGTAACAAACCAACTCGACGGCGCGGCGGCGAGCAGCGCGACGACGAACGTTCCGGCGAGCGCAAGGAGGATCGGAGGGAGCGGCAAGAATGCCGCCGGCTCGACGCCCAGTCCGTTCGCGTACTGCGTCCAGACCACGCGACCCGCAATCAACCCGAGTGGCAGACCGATGAGCAACGCGCCCATGCCGAGCGTGAGCGATTGCCACATGACCGTCAATCGGCTCTGCCGCCGCGAATAGCCGAGCCGCGCGCAATGTCGCGTGGCCATGGCGAGCGTTGCGGACGGCGGTCAGGACGGTGTGCGTCAGCATCGCGAGCGCGAGGACACCGAGCAGCAGACCGAGCGCGAGGAGCAGCCCGTCATCGCGCGACAGGTTCACGAGGTCTTCGGGACGCGCATCGTCGTGGGACGGCAGTGGGCTGAGCACGTCACGAACGTTTGCCTCTCGCGCCCGCTTCTCCGGTGAATCGCGCAGGCCGACGAGGAAGGAATTGCGGGGAGCCTCCGGTGAGATCACACGCAGCGCGTCGACCGTCATCCACGCACCGGTACCGAGCTGCCCGCTGTCGCCGAACTCGGCGAAGATCGCCTTGCCGACGACGCGGTACGTCGCCTTCGAGGAACCGATGCGCGCCGCGATGATGCGCCCGAGGCCGGTGTCCAGCGCGTCCATCGTGCGACTCCCGAGCACGATCTCGTCGCGTCCGCGCGGAGCCCTTCCGGCAACGATCGTCGGTTGCGCGTTCCCGACGACGGAGTCGAGGCCGAGCACATCGACGCGCGTCGGCCCCACGTCGATCTGGGTTACTGACGCGACCGACAGGTCGGTGACGTCCGGGAGGGAGCGCAAGCCCGGCACGATGTGATCGGCGATGTCGGGAACCGCGGGCGAGCCGATCAGGATGTCCCAGTTCCACCCGTACCGGTGTTGCTCGCCGAGGTCGCGCCGGAGGTGAGAAGTGAATGTCGACGCGAACGCGAGCAGCGCAATGCACAGACCAACGCCGGCAATCGCAGTCCATGCGGGCGCGGTGCGGCGAGTGTGCTGAACGGCGAAGCGCACACCGATCACGGTCGGCAGCGGCAACCATTGTTGGCGGAGTGGATCGCCGAGCGCGGCGCGGGGCGTGACCTGATCATCACCGGTACCTGGCCGGCGCCGGGGAGATCGTTGCACGAGGTACGCGCTGACGACGCCGACGATCACGGTGAACACGATGACCGACACCGTGCCGACGACCAGCGGCAACAGGTTGACCGGGACGCCACGATCGAGGTTCGCCCTGTTGGCGAGTGCGAGCAGGAAAACGGGTGCCGCCGGCCACCCGACCAAGCCCGCGACCGCCGCGCCGACGAACGCGATCACGAGCGAATGTATGGCCGCGACCCGCAAGATCTGTGCCGGCCGCATGCCGATTGCCCGCAGCGTGTCGTCGTCTCCCGATTCGACGTACGTCTGCCGGGTCAGCGCCTGCGCGGCGGCCACCGCCCCCGCGAACGCCACCAGCGCGGCGAGCAGCGCCAGCACGAGCGACTCGACCCGAATCGACCGCTGCACCTTGGGTTGATGGTTCGTGAGTGTGCTGATGAACGACACCGGGTTTTCGCCCGCGAGCCGCTCGACGGCGTTTTGGAACGCGCGCACGTTCGTTCCCGGCACGAGGCGCAGATAGCTGACCTCGCTCCCCACGATGGATGACGCGTACGTCTCCGCGAACGCCGGCGTGAGGTGCAGGACGGGCGCGAGGTCCGCGGTCGCGGGCGGGAACTCGAGCGGGGACGCCTCGATACCGACGACGCGCGCTTGCACGACCGGTCCGTTGGCAGGGTCGGAAACCTCGGTTTGCATGTCACGGCGCAGCGCGTCGAGCCGGGCGGGCCACTCCTTCGTCAGCAGCGATGCCTCAAGGGCCGGAAACAACTTCTGGTCGTAGAAATGGAACTGGAGCACGCTGCCGACATGCAGCTTCAGGCGGCTCGCGAGCTCGAAGCTCGCGACGGCTTCGTCGGTCCGCTTGGGATCGGCGCGGCGACCCGAAAGCATCTTCCAGCGTTCGATCGCAAGGCCGAGCCGGCCGTCGACCGACGCGACCGGCAGAAGGTCGCCGACGCCGAGCAGGCGCCCGCCGTCCACGCCGCGGAGAACGGCGCGGCGGCGAACGCTCGCGACTCGTCCGCGACACCGGGCAACTGCTCCACCTGGTTGAGGTCGACCGAGCCGAGCGAGCTGAAGCCGCTGGGCCCCGCGAGCACGAGATCGGCCGCTCGCTCCGACCGCACGAAACTCGGATACGCGACGTGCGAGCTGTGCGCACCCTGCGCCAGCGCCATCGCGACTCCCGCGAAGATGCCGATCACGATGCCGAGCGCGCCCCACGCGTGCCAGCGCCGGCGAAACAACGCTCGCGCCCGGAGCAGCACCGCAGTCATAGCCGCCCATCATGCATCGACCGCGAGGGCGCCTCGGCATCGCCCCTGGTCAGATGGATGTCAGCGCGAGGGCGCGAGCTCGACCGGAATGCCGTTGAGAACCGCGTTGCCGGACAGCGGGTCGAACAGGTCGCCGCGGGCGAGCACGTTGCTGTTCACACCCGGCCGGCGGCCCGCGGTCTCCATCTGGACACCCTCGGCATCGTGGCCCCACCCGTGCGGAATGCTCACGACACCCCGCATGACCGTGTCCGTCACTTCCGCCGCGAGCACCACCTCGCCGGCGTCGGACCGTACGGTCACGTCGGCGCCATTGGCAACGCCGAGCCGCCGGGCGTCGTCGGGATGCACGTGGACCGTGCAGCGCGCCTTCCCCTTCACGAGCACGTTGATGTTGTGCATCCACGAGTTGTTCGACCGGAGGTCACGCCGCCCGACGAGCACGAGCGCGTCGGGGACGAGGCGGCGGTACAGACGCGTCCCGCAAGCGAGCAACGTCCTGCGCGCACGGTTCGGGAACGAGCTCGATCCGGCCCGAGGCCGTGCGGAGCATTTCAGGGACCCGGGGCTGCAGCGGCCCGAGATCGACGCCGTGCGGGTGCTCCTCGAGCATGTCGAGCGAGAGGCCGTCGGGGTCGGCGCCGAACCCGTCGCCGTAGGGCCCGGTCCGCAGCATGAAGTCGAGGACGCGCTCGGGGCCGCGGCGAGAAGCGAGCGTCTTCGTGAGCTCGTCGGGATCGCGGCCCTCCACGTTCGATCCCGAACGCGTCACCGCCTTCTGCACGAGTCCCGCGACGACGAAGTCGTCGAGCACGTCGAGATCGGCGTCCGTGCCAAGACCCTGGAGCACGGCCGCCAGCCGCAGCAACGTCTGCCACTCGGGCACTTCGCCGGCCTCGAGCTCGACGAGCGGCGGCGAGTAGTTCGCGACGTTGCGGATCGCCAGGCTGTAGAGCGCAAGGTCGTAGTGCCCACGTGCGAGCTCGGGCTCGGGCGGCAGGATCACGTCGGCGTGCCTGGTCGTCTCGTTCACGTAGATGTCGACACTGACCATGAAGTCGAGAGACGAGAGCGCGCGGTCGAGACGCGCGGCATCGGGCGTGGACGCCGCGGGATTGCCTGCAATCGTGATCAGCGCGCGCACTTGCCCGTCGCCAGGGGTCTCGATCTCCTCGGCCAGACACACGACCGGGAGCTCGCCGTAGTACTCGGGCAGGCCGCGCACCCGTGAGTGGCGGCGCCCGAACGCGACGCCCCTCCCCTTCCCCGGTGTGCCGCCGGTGTTCGCGCCACCCGTCGCCGGCCGTGTGAACATCGCACCGCCGGGACGGTCGAGATTGCCGGTACAGACATTGCACACGTCGACCAGCCAGGACGCGAGCGTGCCGAACTCTTGGGTGCAGGTGCCGATCCGACCGTAGACCGCGGCGGTTGGCGCCGCGACGAGCTCGTCCGCGATGCGGCGGATCGTCGTGGCATCGATCCCACAAGCGGGCGCGACCCGTTCCGGCGTGAACTCGCGCGAGCTCTCGCATCTCGTCGAGGCCGTTCACATGGGCCGCGACCGTGCCGAAGTCGACGAGGCCGTCGGCGAACAAGACGTGCACGAGCGCGAACAGGAATAGTGCGTCCGCGCCGGGCCGGATCGGCACGTGCTCGTCGGCTTCCTCGGCGGTCTTGGTACGCCGCGGATCGACAACAACGAGCGTGCCGCCCCGCTTGCGCAGCGCCCGCAGGCGCCCGGGAAGATCGGGAGCGGTCATCAGCGAACCGTTGGACTCGAATGGGTTCGCACCGAGCATGAGGAGATAGTCGGTGCGATCGACGTCGGGCACCGGGATCGACAGGCCGGTGCCGAACATCAAGCCGCCCGACACCTGCTTGGGCATCTGGTCGACGGTGCTCGCCGAATACACGTTCTTCGTGCGCGCGGCCTGGAGCAACACGCGGCCGTACACGAGCCCGGAAAGGTTGTGCGCGTTGGGATTGCCGACGTAGACGGCGAGCGCGTCATTGCCGTACCGCTCCCGCAGCGGCGTGAGCCCGGCGTCGATCGCGGCGAAGGCTTCGTCCCACGAGACCTCGCGAAAGCCGTTCTCCGAGCGCAGCAGCGGGACGCGAACCCGATCGGGATCGCTCTCCAGGTGCTTCGAGCGCGGTGCCCTTCGGGCAGAGGTAGCCGTGACTGAACACGTCGTCACGGTCGCCCCGCACCAGCGTGATCTCGCGACCTTGGCCGAGGTGGAGCTCGAGGCCGCACGTCGCCTCGCAGAGGTGGCACGTGCGGTACTCGATCCGTGAAGTCATTCCCGGAGAATACGACCGGAGGCTGAAGCCTGTCGCTTACCTCAGTGGTAGCGCGAAGGGTCTACACGTAGGGGAACCACTGTGGGAGGCGCAGTACTGCCGTGTCGCCGGACGCGACGATGCCGCCGCCCTGGGGGTCGCGGCCGTAGAGCCACACGACGAGATCGCAACCCCAACCGCGGGCTTCGCCGTCGGCCGCCTTGCCCGCGTCCTGCTCCACGTCGACGTGCGGACCGTGCAGCATGACGCGCCACGCGCGATCGTGATCCGTCGACACGACACGGAAGTCGGCGTCGATCAGGGGTCGCACGTTGGACTCGCGCCGATCGAACGTGGCGAAGATCTCGTCGAGCGCGCCGGTCACGAAGCCAACCGGCCAGTCGGTTGGCTCGTATCCCATCGCGAGATCGACGTGATGCACCTCGACTTCACGAACGCGCGACCAGAGCGCTTCCCGCATCGTCCGTTCACTGGAGATCGCGCGACCGACGCGTTCCCACACGTCCGCGGGCAGCGCCTGCCACGCCTCCATCATCGTGTCGTGCGTGCGCCGTACGTCGCGCACGAGGTCTGTGGCGCGAGCATCACGACCGGCCGCGATGTCGGCTGCACGTTCTCCGAGTCCGCCGGGATATTGCGCCTCGACGTCGCCGCGCGCGGCGGCTTGGACCATGCGCCGGGTGCCATCGGCATTACGCGAGAGGTGTGTGAGCACCTCGGCGCGGTTCCATCCCGGAAGTCGCGACGGCTCGCGCGCCTGATCGTCCGTGAGGCCGTCGACGGAGCGCAGTAACCGGCGGGTACCCGCGCGCAACAGCTCGATGTTTGCCGCCGGCGTCACCGGAACAGCGTAAACCCAGTTTCGGAGCCCCGAGTCACGTCCGAGCGGAAGCCGGCCGGCCACAGCTGTCCGCGTGCGAACCGGGGCAGCTCGACGAGGGCGAGCGCGAGGGCGACGATCGACGCAACGACGATCGCCGGGGCGCCGACGGAGTCACGGGCCAGTGCCGTTGCGCCCACGTTCCCGGCAAAGATCGCGAACACGAGAACGGCGAGGTTCACCAACCACGCGACCAGAGCGGCGAACGCCGTGAACGCAACGCGTCGCGTCACGCCGCGTATGCGAAGGAGCGAGATCGTGAGGGCCGCGATCGACACCAGGAGGACGGTCGCGGCCGCGTTCCATCCTCGGTCCATCCGAATCGTGTCATTGGCCACGGTGAAGCTGTCCACTCCCACATGGATGTCACCGACCCACGCGGCGAGCGGACGCACCACCTCGCGGGTCGTATCCCCGAGGGGGGCAGACACAGCCCGGGCGATCGCACCGAGAACCGGCGGCCAAACCAGCAACAAGAACACGAGCGGAACCCGCAGGCGCCACAACGCGCGCACGCCGAAGAAGGTCAGGATCACACCCGAGACGAAGAGCGGCAGCGACACGAGATCGACCCGGCGGAGGGCGAACGGAACTTCCATGTCCTGTGGGAAAAGCCACAGCAACACGAGGCTCACGAGCATCGAGCGCGAGGCCGACGACAGAGTGGACGCCACGGTCGTGGAATGCAGGCTCCGGTTCGCGTCGACGCGCGCGCTTGAAAGGAGGAGTGACGCGGCAAGGAGCGGGACGATGCAGGTCACGGCCGCCGCATCCAACGGTGACCACCCGCCAACGAGCGTGCGAAGCGCATGCCAGTACGCGAACGCGACCATCCCGATGGCGACAACCACACGAGCCACCGTGGTCCGCATGACGTGAGCGCCGCTCCGCACACCGACCGAGCCGAGAGACGCGGCGAGGTGAAGGATGTCTCGCAACCCGGACTTCGACCGTTCCCGCTGGACGCGGGCGACCGGGTACGACACCTCGTACCCGCGATTCCACCGGCCGCGCTGCAGGATCTCGAGGAGGATGCTGACGCCGTCCGGGCGGAGTTCGACGTCGTCGACGACGGTTCGGTCGACGACGAAGAAGCTGCCCAGCGGATCGCTCACGGACCGGCTGCGGCGCACGAGAAGATGTGCGAGGCCGCGAGCTCCGGCCGAGGCGACGCTCCGCATCCGGTCATCGAGCCCGTGAGCGTGGGCCTGTTGGCTGCGGCACTGGGTCGCGACCCCGAGCTGCGCCTCGCCGCGGATGACCGGACCCAGCAAGCGGGGCAGGACCTCCGGTGGGTACCGCAGGTCGCCGTCCATGACGGCGAGCACCGTGCCGCGCGCCTCGGCGAAGCCGGCCAGCACTGCGCCCGAGACACCGTTGTGGCGCTGTGCCCTCGTGCGGTGGACGAGCCGTACCGGGATGCCATTGCCGTGCTGGGCGCAGATCGCCTGCGGCGTCTCGTCGTCCGAGTCGTCGACGAAGACGATCTCGGCGTTGGCATCCACATGGTGCAGGGCGCGGGTGGCGCGCGCCACGAGCGACGCGATGTGCTGCTCAACGTTGCGTGTCGGCACGATCAGCGAGATCGACACGCTCTTCGTAAGAGGCGTGGGTCCGGTGCGTTCGAGCGCCGCAATCCCATCGTGCCTACGCGAACGCCTGGACAAGCCCGCGCCACCCTTCCTGCCGCACCGCGGGCCGTATCCTTCAACCTCCGGTGCCTGTCTGTCTACCGGAACTTGCCAGCGGCGCCGTAGCCTCTTCTCCCGTGGCCGACGATCGTCTCTATTTCCGGCAACTCCTCGCGGGCCGGGACTTCGCTCGAGACGACCCGATCGCGCGACAGATGGTCAACTTCGCGTACGTGATCGGTGACCACGCGACGGGAGAAGCGGTCGCTGTAGATCCCACGTACGCGCCGGGCGAGCTCGTCGAACTGCTCGGCGCCGACGGCATGACGCTCACGGGCGTCCTCGTGACGCACTACCACCCCGATCACGTCGGCGGCGATCTCGGTGGCTGGTCGATCGCGGGGGTCGCCGAGCTCCTTGCGCATCCCGACGTCCGCGCGAAGTTGCACGTGCACGCCGACGAAGCGTGGGGCACCAAGCGCGTGACCGGGTGCTCCGACGGCGACCTCGTGCAGCACGCCTCCGGCGACACGGTTGCCGTCGGCGACGTCAACATCACGCTCATCCATACGCCCGGCCATACGCCGGGCTCTCAGTGCTTCCTCGTCGACGGCAAGCTGGTGAGCGGCGACACGCTGTTCCTCGACAGCTGCGGCCGGACCGACCTGCCCGGAGGCGATCCCGAAGCGTTGTACGAGAGCCTCACGCAGAAGCTCGCGATCGTCCCCGACGAAACCGTGCTGTATCCCGGGCACATGTACTCACCGGAACCGAATGCCGCGATGGGCGAGGTGCGCCGAACGAACTACGTCTACCGGCCGCGCACGCGCGAGCAGTGGATGATGATGTTCGGGAATGACGGCGTATCGTGATGCCCGTGCCCAAGAACGCATCACATCACCGGATCTCGATCACCTACTGCGTGCCCTGAAACTATTCCGAACGCGCCATGAGCGCGGCCCAGGACCTGCTCTTTCACTACCAGCACGTCATCGAGGAGTTGCGCCTCGTCACCGGGAGCAAAGGCGTGTTCGACGTCGTCGTCGACGACGAGGTGATCTTCTCGAAGCGCGTTGAGGGCCGGCACGCGAAGCCGGGCGAGGTGCTCGAACGCTTCCGCGCCCGGCTCGGGCCGGGCGTGCGCGAGTACGGCATGTGATCCGGGATGCAGATGCCGACTTCTGCTACGTGACGACGACCGGACGCCGGACCGGCAAGGGCCACCGCATCGAGATCTGGTTCGCGACCGCACCGGAGCGCGACACGATCTACATGCTCGCCGGTGGTCGCGAACGCGCCGACTGGGTCCGCAACCTGCGCGCGAACCCTGAGTGCTCGGTGCTCATCGGCGAGCTGACCTACGTGGGGCATGGGCGCGTCATCGAAGGCACCGACGAGGATGAGATCGCGCGCGAACTGGTGCACGACAAGTACGCGCAAGGCGACGACCTCACACGCTGGCGCGCCGAGGCGTTACCCGTCGCGATCGACCTCGAGGTGTAGCGCGTGAGAGGCGTCGTGGCGACGCCAACGCAGGCGCGGCGCGGAGCAGTTGCGGCCCGGGACGGCGGCGAAGCCGCCCTCGACGGTGGCAAATGCGACCGGAATTACGCGGCGTCGGTGGGGGTGCCATCGCTCGGGACCAGCACGACGTTGCGGGTGCGGACGACGCGGGCTTCGCGTCGGCCACCTGCAGGATGTGCACGTCTCGCGGCTTCAAGACCTTCGAGCACGTTGGCGTGACGCGACCGGGCGCGGAACCAACGGCGTTCGGCGCGCTTTCGGGCTGCGGACATGCTTCCAAATCGGCGGTCGGGCCGAGGAGTTGAGCGCCGCCTGCGCCTGCTCACCGGCCGCGACGACGAACTGCTCCCACGCTCCGCGCGACAGGAACGCGCGGCTGGGCACGACGACCGGCATGTAGCCCGCAACCACGAAGAGCGACTGAGCATCAGCACCGAGGTAGCGCACCGACTTCCACGGAATGTGTCGCGCGGGATCCGGCCGAACCTGCACGTCGATGCCGTGCTCGTCGAGATGCACGTGCACGACGCGCGCCGGGAAGTCCACGACGTCGCGCAGGAACGGGAACCCGTGGTAGCAACGCACGGCGAGCACGGCTGCCGCGGTGAGCACGACCCCGAGCAACAAGAACGCGAGCACCGACGGGCGATGCTCGAACGTGACGGTCAGCGAGGCGGCCACGAGCCCCAGCGTGACGAGCTCGGCGTACGGACAACGCGGCGGGCGGGGCCGATCAGGATCGCGAGCGATCGCGGCGACGGCGAACGCGAGGATCTGGAACAGCATCGCGATGACGAACGCGATCGACAAGCGCGACTGGTGGCGCCACAGCACGAAGACGTCGAGCACGATGAACAGCTCGGCGCCGAGCAGATACATGCTCCCGGGGATGACCTCGCGGCGTCGCCACGCGCACCAGCTCAAGAGCGCGTCTTCGGTGTCGTGATCCGTGATGAATTCGACGTCCATGTCGACCAGCCCTGCCCCTTCCTTGGGAACCGCCCCTGGTAGCCGGAAATCCTACCTCAGACCGGGTCAAAAAGGACAGGCAGGGAGCGGGGGCCGCGGAACGCGTACCCCTCGACGATGGCCTCGTCGGAACGGGCCGGGTCGAGCCGGAGGCCCGGGAGCCGGTCGAGGATCGTCGCCAGGCCGACCCGCAGCTCCAGCCGGGCGAGATGCATCCCCAGGCATTGATGGGGACCGGTCCCGAATGCGAGGTGGTGCTGCACGGGCCGATCGAGCCGCCACTCGTCGGCCGCGTCCCATCGGGTCTCGTCGCGGTTGGCCGAGCCGGTGATCACGCCGACCGGCGAGCCGGCTCCGATCGGGCAACCCGCAACGTCGGTATCGCGGGTCGCGACCCGGCTCACCATGGTCACCGACGTCTCCCATCGGAGGGTCTCTTCGATGACCGCCGGCAGCAGCTCGTCGTCCGCGTACACGGCCGCGAGCAGCGTCGGGGTGGGTCAGCAGCGCGTACAACCCGTTGCCCATCACGCGGAACGTCGTCTCGCCGCCCGCGGGCAGCAGCAGTCGCAGGAACCCGTAGATCTTGCTGTCCGAGAGTTGCTCGCCGTCGACCTCCGCGTGCACGAGGTCCGAGAGGAAGTCGCCGGTAGGTTCGGCGCGTCTGGCTTCGACGAGCGGCCGCAGGTACTCGACCATCGCTTCGCTCGCACGATGCCCGCGTGCCGGCGCCATCGGACCGGTGTTGATCTCCTCGGCCCATTGCGCGAACTGGCGGGCGTCCTCGAGCGG
This sequence comes from uncultured Actinomycetes bacterium, assembly GCA_963837155.1. Classification (GTDB taxonomy): domain Bacteria; phylum Actinomycetota; class Acidimicrobiia; order IMCC26256; family PALSA-610; genus DASQHW01. Next base: position 3,027,643 of record CAWIMB010000002.1, read on the forward strand.
CACGCCGACGATCCCGCAGATCACCTCGACGGGATATCGGGAGGTGACGGACTCGACGAGATCGGCCTTGCCCAGCGGCGCGATCGCGTCGATGAGTCGGTTGATCGCGGGACGCACGAGCGTGTCGTCCCACTTTTCGAGCTGTGACGCGCGGAACGCCTTGGCGACGAGGTTGCGGTACTTGCGGTGTTGCTCGCCGTTCATGGCGAGGATGAGGTCGCCCATGAACTGCCCGATGTGATCGCCGTTGATCGATGACGAGAACGTCTTGTCGTCCCGCAGTACCGCCTCGGCGTCCGTGTAGCGGGTCACCTGGTAGAAGGTTCCCGGCCCCATCGCAGCCTCGTGGGTAACGACGACCGGGCACTCGCTCTGCCGCACCTCGGCCCAGTCGGGATAGGGCTGCGCCGCCAGCCAGTCGATCTGCGGGCCTTCGGTTTCAGCCGCCATGGCCGCAACGGTACTGGGGGTCAAGGTGCCCGGCACGCCCGTCGATCTCACTGATCGTGGCGAAGAAGGGCAAGGGCAAAAAGGAGCGGTTCCTCGGGCCGGCAACGGTCGCCAAGCCCGCGTTGTTCGGCGCGGGCATGCTCTTCGTCGTGCAAACCGCAATGAAGCTCTTCCTCAAGGCCTGAGTTCCGCCGCAAACGCGGGAACTACCCTCTCGGCATGTCTGCGCACGCTCGGGGCGTGAATCCGTTCGCCGACACCGAGGATCAGGCCGCGCTTCGCCAGCTCGCCCGCGATATCGCCGAACGCGAGCTCGCGCCAATGGCCCGCCACGGCGACGAGACCGAAGAGTTCCCACAATGGGCATGGGACGCGTTTCGCAAAGCTGAGCTGTTCGGCATCACGATCGGCGAGCAATGGGGCGGCGCCGGGCTCGGTGACATCGAGGCCGCGATCGTGCTCGAAGAGCTCGCCCGGGCCGACGTGTCGAGCGCGATCCTGGCCCAGCTGATCTTCAACGGGCCGCCCCGCGCGATCGAGCACCTCGGCTCCGCGGCATTGAAGGACCGCTGGCTGCCGCTCGCGGCGAGCGGCGAAGGGCTCTTCTGCATCGGGATCAGCGAGACCGAGGCCGGCAGCGCGGTCGGCCACATGCGCGCCCGGTTGACCGAGGAGGGCGACGGGTTCCGCCTCAACGCGTACAAGAACTACGTCACCGGCGGGCACAAGGCGCGGGCGTGCCTGGTGTGGTGCCGCTTCCCGGGAAGCGCCGGCACGAAAGGCATCGGGGCCGTCGTGGTCGACCTCGAGTCGCCGGGCGTCACGGTTGCCGGCACGCACGTGAAGATGGGGCTGCGAGCAACGAGCGAAGCCGAGCTCGCGTTCGACGACGTGCGCATCGAACCCGACGACGTGTTGCTGTGGGCCGACCCCGCCAACAGCGAGGCGTTCAAGACGCTGATCTCCCACATCAACCATGAGCGGTGCGGCAACGCCGCGATGTGCATCGGCGCCGCACAGGGAGCGCTCGAGTACGCGGTCGAGTACATGAACGAACGCAAGACCGGCGACACGACGCTCGCGCAGTTGCAGGGCCTGCAGTGGAAGGTCGCCGACATGGCGACGCAGCTCGAAGGTGCGCGTCTCCTGTTGCAGCGCGCGCTTCACCTGGCCGGACCGGGTGGTACGCCGCCCGCGCTCGAGACCGCGATGGCGAAAACGGCGGCGAACCTGGCCGCCAAGTTCGTCTGTGACGAGGCGATCCAGCTACTCGGCGGCTACGGGTTCTCGCGCGAGTTCCCCGTCGAACGCGTCTACCGCGATATCCGCGGCCTGTGCATCGGAGCCGGGACCGTGGAGATTCAGCGCAACTTCATCGGCACGAGCGTGCTGAAAAGGCGCGACGCCGGCGAGCGACGGCTGGAAGCAGCACCGCTGACCAACGTGCTCCAGCCCACGTTCACGACGCCACTCGAAACCCAGTACCGCGCTCCCGGCGGCGCGTGGGACGGGCCGTCGCTCGACACCGTGCTCACCGACGCCGCCTCGCCCGACCTCGCGACACGTGTCGCACGCGTCGCGGGCGGCTTCCGCGATGCGGGCGTGCACGCCGGCGACGTGGTCGCGTGGCAATCGCCGAACCGGCCCGAGGTCGATGTGCTGTACCCGCGTGCTGGCGGTTGGGAGCCATCGCGTCGCCGATGCACCACCAGGCGGGCGCGGCCGAGGTCGCCCGAATGCACGAAGCCGCGCCGCCGGCCTTGGTCATCGAGACGCTTGACGCGTTGCCCGAAGGCGACGCGGTTCACGAGCAGTGGACCGACGGCAGTGCACTCGCGGCGGTGCTCTTCACCGCGGGTTCAAGCGGCGAGCCCAAGGGCGTGCTGCACACCCAGGCAACGCTCGCGTACAAGGCGACGCAGATGCAGCACGAGCACGGGCTCGGCCGCGGCGACTGTGTCCTGATGCCCGCGCCGTGCGCACACATCTCGGGCCTGTTGAACGGCATCACGCTGCCGGGCGTCGTGCCGTTTCGCGCCGTGTTCATGGCGCGCTGGGACCCGCAAGTGGCACTCGATCTCATCGAGCAACACCAGGTCACGTTCATGGTCGGTCCGCCGACGTTCTTCGTTTCGATGATGCAGACGCCGGGATTCTCGCCGCGTCGCGTCGCGAGCATGCGGTTGATCTCGAGCGGTGGCGCCGGGGTCAGCGAGGCGTTCATGGCCAAAGCCGCCGAGGCATTCGGCGCGCGCGTGAAGCGCACGTACGGATCCACGGAAGCACCCACGATTGTGACCGACGGGCACACGATCGGGCCGGTCGAGTTGCGCCTCGACCCTGCGACGCAGGAGCTCTTGGTGCGCGGTCCCGAAATCTGCGTCGGCTACCTGGACGCGGCCCATACGGCCGACGCGTTCACTGAGGACGGCTGGTTCCGCACCGGCGACCTCGCCACGATCACCGATGGCAGCGTGGAGATCGTCGGGCGCGTGCAGGACGTCATCATCCGGGGCGGCGAGAACATCAGCACCGCCGAGGTGGAAGCCGTCCTCGAGTCGCACCCTGACGTGCGCCATGCGGTTGTGGTCGGCGAACCCGACCCACTCATGGGCGAACACGTCGTCGCGTTCGTCGAGGCGGCCGCCCCCTTCGATCTCGGTGCGTGCCGCGCATGGTTCGTGCACGAAGGTGTCGCGCGATTCAAGACACCCGAGCGCGTCATCGCAGTCGACGAGCTGCCGCTCCTACCGACCGGCAAGCCCGACCGTGCAGCGCTGAAGAGGCGTCTGTAGACAAACGGGTCAGTCGGAGCCGTTGAGGATGGTGCCGCGCACGATCCCGTCGCCGTAGATCACGGCGCCGACCGGTTCGGTGTACGTCACCGCGAACGTCTCATCCGATTCGGCGGTCGCGTCGCCCTTCACGGTCACCGTGAACGTCTTCACGGTCGTGCCCGACTTGAACTTCAGCTTGCCCTTCTTGTGCGAGTAGTCCTGCGCATCCTTCGTCAACTTGTCCTTCTTCGCCGCGCCGACTCGTCAGAGGTCTCGTACCGCACCGACACCGTGCCGGTCGCCGGCGGATTCACCAGCGTCGCGGTGAACGTGATCTTGACCGAGCCCTTGTCGGGTTCGACGACCGGGGTCGGGTCCGAGACCGAGATGTACGGGCCTGCGGGCGGCGGGAAGTCGCCGACACGCGTCGCCGAGAGCGTGCGGTCGTTGAGCGGGCAGATTGCCGACGCGGTGCCGGTCGCGCCGCTGAAGTGCACGATCGAGCCCGCCTGGAAGGCGGTGATCTTCGTGCCCACCCAGCTCGAACCCGGGTCGGGTTGCACGTGGAAGGTGACCGTCGGCGTGACGAGCGTCCCGGGCGGGACCGGGCCGGGGGTGCCGATGCGCACGCGGCCGTTGCCGTCGACGAATGCTTCACCAGGCGTTGAGTTGCCGTTGATCGTCGGGTCGGGTGCCGGGTCGACGGAGGTCACGGTGCCGCCGACGACCCCGAACAGCGTGTACAGCTGCTCATAGCTGGCGACGTTCAAGCCCGCCTGTTTGTTCTCGAGCGTCGTGGTGCCGCCCGGAACCGTCACCGTGTAGTTCTCGTCCTCGGCGACTTGGGCCGGCGCGTTGGCCGTGGGATCGAAGGCGCGGTCGACCGTGATGTTCGAGCCGTTGAGGGTTCCGCTGCACTTCGTCTGGATGTGCACCGTGCCGGCGCCCGCCGCGCCCATGCTGGTGAGCAACGCGCCGGGTAGCGCCATTGCCAACGCGGCACCGAGCACCGCGCCACGCCGCGCCAGATTGTTTCGCTTCACGTGTCTCCCCCGCATCGCTCGACCGCGCCCTACTCCTGAGTAACCGAACGGTACACGACGCGGAGTGGGAGCGAAACAGGAATGATCTTCCAGGTCAGCCAGTCGGCGACGACGTGGCCTCCCACGGCGACGTGTCGACGCCCATCGCGCGGAACCCCTTGATCACTGCTCGGGGGTTCAGGATCCCCGGCTTCCAGTCGTGGTTCCACATGCGTTCGTTCGCGACGTTCTGTACGAACATCTTCGCCTGGTCGAGGTTCACGAGCACGCCCCGTGTCGACGTCTGGCGCTCGTACCGTTCGGCGTGCTCGGCGTCGAGCACGTAGTTCATGGAATCGCACATGCGGCGCATGTCGACGTTGTTCCAGTCGTACGGCGACAGCGAGATGTGGAGGAAGATGCCCGGCGGCGTGACCGACTGCATCTCGAAGTTCTTCGAGATGAGCGTGATCGGCGCCAAGCAGCACGCGCAATGCGACTCGAGCCGCACCGCCTTGTCCTTGAACGGGGGCATGTGCGAGAACGCGACGGCCTCGCTTGCACAACCGACGAACGAGTGGAACTCGTCGTCGATGTACGCACGCACCTGTGACGGAAATGACGAGAACGGCGGCGCCTTGAGCAGATTGCAGTTCTGGGTGTTCTCGTCCACCGTGACGACGATGCCGAGCTGGAGCTCTTTGTAGGCCTGGATGATGTGCCGGCGGTCGAGGCCCGTTGCCTCATTCACCTCACGCAGCGTCGGTCCCCGCCCGTGCTCGCACCAAAATGCGAACACGAGCGCGCGCACCTGCTTCGCATTGTCCGAGAACTCGAATTCCGGCACGTTCTGCGGCACGGGACCACCTCCGGCCGCAGACTACGCGCGACGACTGATCAACCGCCCACGATCCACCCGACGCCCTCGCCGTGCGAGATCGTGGCGCCGTTGGCGTCGAAGAGGTCGAGGAAGAAGGTCTCGGTCGGATCAGAGACCTTGTCGGCGACGACACGCACCTTGATCGTCGCGGTCGTCTGACCCTTCTTGAACTTCACCTTGCCCTTGTTGGAGAGATAGTCGAGCTTCGCCTGCGCGCTGCCGTCGCGGGTCGTGTACGAGGCGACGACCTTTCCGTTGACGGGCTGCGACAGCGTGACCGTGAACAGCATCTCGGCCTTGCCCTTCAGCGGCTCCCATGCACCGGAGTTCGCGATCGACAGCGACGGCCCCGTTACCGGGGGCATCGTGGTCGTCGTCGTCGGCCGCGGCATGGTGGTCGTCGTCGGGCCCGGCATTGTCGTCGTGGTGGTCGTCGGCGGCGGCACTGTCGTGGTCGTCGCCGGCGGTCGGCATTGTCGTCGCGTCGTGCTCGACGTCGTGCTCGTGGTCGAGGTCGAGTGGACGTGGTCGTGGCGGTCGTCGGCACCGTGCTCGCCGGCGTCCCGCCGATCGCGGTCGTGGCCAGCGCGACTTGGAGCGGACACGTCGCGACGCCGGACGTCGCGGGACCGGGACCGCTGAAGTTCGTGGTCTCCAAGTGCTCTGTCGCCTGCACGTCGACCGACGCCTGGCCGGCGCTCGCGATCACGCCGAAGGAGAGCGCCGGTGATCGGAACGTGCCCGAAGGGAGCGGGCCGGGAACGTCCACGTCGACGACGTCGCCCGCGACGGTCACGGTCGCCGGGACGGGGATCGAGTTGATGCTCGCGGACTGCGTGATGACGATCGAGCCTTCGTCCACCGTGCCGCCGCTGATCAGGTAGTTGGTACGGATGTCCGTCCATCCGGCAACGAACTGCGGGTGCGGACTGGCTTGCGGCATGTTCTCCGGCTCCGCCGCGATCTCCACCGTCATGGCGCCTCCCGGGCGCGACCGTCGCGGGCGTGTCGACCCGCTCCGTCAGCGTGCGCTGATACGTGGTGTTCGGCGACCCCGGAACCACCAACGTGCAGGTCGACGTCATCGTCTGGGTCCCGAACCCGGACGCCCCGGCCCCGACCACCGCCGCCGCCCCGATCACCGTTGCCGCGACCGCGGCCGCGACGGCCCCCCACTGACCGTTGCGACGCATCCGTGCTCCCCCGCGTTTCCTCGTCGCCCAGATTCACCCGATTTGGTAACTTTAGGCGATTCGGCGGGCTCGTGCCAATGGCAGCGGCCGGGTTCGGTCAGAGCCCGGGCAAGTGGGTGTCGAGCACGGGGACGTTGTCCTTGTCGGTGACCCAGATGCGTTTGGTGTCCCGGAGCCGGATCGCGGCCGTCATCGTGAGATCGACGGCTCCGGCCGTACCGCGGAACGTCCCCGCGCCGACCGGGCGACCGTTCGCACCCGTGAGCCACAGCCAGTAGTAGTCGCCGTCATCGAGTCCCTCGACGTGGAACGAAACCTCGGTGCCGGCCGCCTTGGCGCGCAGGGTCGCATGCGCGGCCACCCCGTCGGTGCGCGGGAACGCCACTTCGGTGCCGCCCGAGCCTGAGCCCGGCACCAGCAATACCGCGGCGGTGATCACGGCCGCGACAATGATCGCCGCGGCCGCCGCGAGCACCGGCGCGCCGTCGAACGCGGTCCCGGCGCTGCGCCCGCTGACCGCGCGACCCGGTCGAGGACTCGCTCGGCGAGCCCCGGGGACGGGAGCGGAACGGCCTGCTCGACTCGCTCGGGGTCAGCAAGCAGCAGGGAACGGGCGACCGAGGTGAGCTCGCGCAGCTCGGCCCGGCATTCGGCACAGCCGTCGAGGTGGGCGCGCAACGCGACGTCGTCGTCGGCAGTGCCGCCGGCGAGGGCCGCAGCACCGAGCGCGGCACGCATCTCGCGGCAGGCATCAGACGTCATCGGACCAACCCAACTCTTCGAGCGCCAGGCGCATTGCCTTGAGTGCGTAGTACACCCGGCTCTTGACGGTCCCCACCGGCACACCGAAATCCAGGGCAACCTCCTGGTACGGACGGCTGTTGTAGTGCACTTCCACGAGCGCCCGGCGGTGCTCGCTGCTGAGCTTGCGCAGCGCCTCCTCGACCTGCCACGCCGTGAGGACCTGCTCGACCTCGTCGTCGAGCCCGGTTGGATCATCGGTCGCCGCGCCGGGGGCGAGCGCGGGCCTCACCGCCCGGGCGCGCGAGAGGTCGATCACGACGTTGCGGACGATCGCGAACAACCAGGTACGCAGCGAACCGAGCGCATCGTCGAAGCGGGCGGCCGCCTGCCACGCGCGCACGAAGGTTTCCTGGACGGCCTCCTCCGCGAGCCCACGGTCGCCGAGCGAACGCAGCGCGAACCGGTACAGCTCCGGTCCGTGCGCCGCGTATACCGCCCGCACGCCGTCATCATTCGCGAGTAACGGCCGGGAATCGACCATGGGAACGAGAATACGGTCGGTCATCGCGTCGGGTTCATCGAACCGCCGGGCCGCCGCATCCGTAGGCCAGGAGGTCTTCGACAAGCCAGGGGGAGAGATGCGCACCTCGTTCGTCCGCCCGCTCGTGATCGCGGCAATGGCGACACTTGCGCTCGCCGCGTGCGGCAGCAGCAGCAAGAACTCGGCGGCCACCACGGGCACGACCGTGCCGCCGGGCACGACCGCGCCCGAAGCGACGACGACGACCGCGGGATCGACCGGGGAAGCGACGGTCTCGCTGGCGAAGGTCACGAAGATCGGCGAGAAGGTCCTCGTCGACAGCAAGGGCATGACGTTGTACGTCTGGGACAACGACAAGACGCCGGGCAAGTCATCGTGCACCGGCCAGTGCGAGCAGGCCTGGCCGCTGTTGTACGTCACCGGCTCGCCGACGTACGGCGCCGGCGTGGACGAGTCGCAGTTCACGACGATCACGTCTGATGACGGCGACAAGCAACTCGCGGTCAACGGCAAGCCGCTGTACACCTGGGTGAACGACAAGAAGGCGGGCGACGCAACCGGCCAGGACGTGAACGGTTTCTACGTGGTGGGCGCAGACGGCAAGAAGATCGACGAGAGCTGAGTCCGAGGAGTCGCGGCCCCGGACGGCGGCGAAGCCGCCCGCCGCGGTGGCGAATCCGACCATAAGCGCGGAGGAATCCGCACGGAAGCGTGAGGTTGTTGCAGGGCTAGCCCCGATCGGCGGCGTCGCATGCCCATGCGACGCCGTCGACCGGATCCTCGACTGCAATGCGCAGCACCCATCCCGTGGACACGTCGGAGGCGCTCCACACGAACCATCGCAGCTCTGAAATCGCGTCGCCGAGCGCCGCGGGATTGGGCCTCTCCCCAGGATCGAATCCCGCCAGTGCACCGGCCGTGGCCCAGGCGAGGTCGCGTCCGGCGGCGGCGCCTCGACGCCGGCCATGGCGCCCACCGCTTGACCCAACCCAACCCAGGGCGGTGAGCGCCTCGCCGGCGTCGACCCACGCCCCGCGCACATCGGTGTCGCCCGGGCGCAGCGCAGCGATCGCGCCCGCGGCATCGCCGCGAACGGCAACGACGCGCGCCTGACCTTCGGAATGTGCCGTCCACGGGCGGACCAGGTCGCGAAAAGCGTGCTCGACGTCGCGATCGTTGACCGGCGCCGGCGGCGGGTTCGGGAGCACGAGCGGCCGGCCGCGGATCGGTTCGGGTCCGGGCTGCTCCACGCGACCTGCGCGATAGGTCGCCACCTTGTACTCGGGCTCCCATGGTGCGCGCGCCAGCGGGACCGACAGCACCTCCGCGTGCGAGACCGTGTTCGGGTCGACAGCCTCGCCGCGCACCACCCGTTCGTGCGCACAGATTCCCGGAACCGGCCCTGGGGTGACATGCGGCGCGAGGTCGCGCCAGGTGTGCGTTGATGCCGCGACCTCGGCGAGCGGGCCGATCGCGAATCGTCCGGCGTCCTCGGTGAGCACGAGCGCCGCGTACTCCGCCGGGGCGTCGAGGGCGAGGCGATACTCGGCGTAGCTCGCGGCCGGCCACAGCTGACGCCCGCGCTCCAGTGCCCGGCGGGCGCGGTCGCGCAGCGACACGAGTGTCTCCCAGTCATGCGCGTCGCAGAGCGTATCGGCGACGCGTATGAGTTCGTCGAGGTCATTGGCGTCGATCGCGTCGCCGACGGCATCGGACATGGCGTTACGCGTCAGGGAAGAACAGCGACACGATCAATTCGTCGACGACGGGCGTGCCTTCGAGATCGGTCCAGCGGGTCTGGTACCAGGTGACTTCCTGCGGCCCCCGCCGGCTCTCCCGCGCGACCGCTTTCGACGTTCGTATCCGGCTCTCGAGGACGTCGCCCACACATATCTGACGGTGATAGGTGAAGTGCTGCTCACCGTGGAGGTACAAACCTTTGCGGCTCAGCGAACCCCAGTCGAACGGCGCCGGCGCGCGGGCTTCGGTCTGCAGGTCGGGGAACGCGCCCGAGTGCGTCATCACCAAGCTGTACGTCGGCGGCACAGGAACCCGGTCGAATCCTGCGGCCCGCGCCGCCTGCTCGGACGCGTAGATGGGGTCGTCGTCTTTCACGGCCTGGGCAAACAACATCACGGGCGCGTGCTCGATCCGCACGCGCCGCGGCGGCCCCCACGCGTTCCATTCGACGTCGGCGGGCACCTCGTTGTACGAGACGGATTCAGACGACACTGTCACCTGCCTCGACGCGCGGGCGCAGCAACTCGGTGAGCCGGGTCCGGTGGAACGACGCATCGCCGAACGCGAGCTGGTCGAGCTGGGCACGCTTCATGAAGAAGTGAAGGTCGTGCTCCCAGGTGAAGCCGATGCCGCCGTGCACCTGCAGGGCCGACGCCATCACCCGTTTCGACGCGTCCGCGCACCACACCTTCGCCGTCGACGCCGCGACCGATGCATCGGGATCGTTCGCGCTGATGCACCACGCGGCCCAGTACACGGTGGAGCGCATGCCTTCGACGTCGACGAGCATGTCGGCGCAGCGGTGCTTCACCGCCTGGAACGAACCGATGGGCCGCCCGAACTGCACCCGGTCCTTCGCATACTCGACTGCCATCTCGAGGGCGCGGGCCGCGCCTCCCAGCAAGTCTGCAGCCGCGAACGTGGCGCCGCGATCGATGAGCCGTGCTCTTGCCTCGGCGCCGCCGACCTTCGCGCGCGTGCTCCTTTTCGAACGGCAACCACCCGAGCTCGCGGGTGAGATCCATCGCGGGTTCCCGCCGGGGATGGTCGCGCACCTCCATCACGTACACACCGTCGTCCGCGCAGACGACCGCGAGATCGGCCGTTGGTGCGTACGGCACGGGCGCCGACGGGTCCCACGCGACACACGCGATCGCCTCGCCGGCAAGCAAGCGTTCGGTCCAGTCGGTGTCGCCGGTGGGCCCGGGCGCGGAAAGCGCGTCGAGTCCGAGCACCGTCGGCCCGAACGGTGCCGGTGCGGCATGGCGGCCCAGCTCCTCGCTCAGTACCGCGACCTCGACTGCGCCGAGTCCCACTCCCCCGCGCTCCTCGGGGACTTCGATGCCGAGCCAGCCCTGTTCGACCATCGCCCGCCACAGCGCGGTATCGAACGGTGCCTCGCCGGTCGTGTGCGCGCGCACCCGCTCCGGCGACGCGAGGCCGTCGAGCAGCTCCCGCGCACCGTCACGGAGCGCGAGCTGATCTTCGGAGAGATCGAAGTCCATATCACCACTGAGTCTCGCAGCCGCCGTGAACTGTTCGACAACTTCTCACGCGAGTCCAAGCGGGGCGGGGGGCGGGGTCGGGGGGCGGGTTTGGCAGGCGGTCCGCGAGGGGTGCATGGCGCCGATGAGGTGTCGGTAGATTCGAGTCGTCACCCTCGAGCCCCGAGGGCGTGGTGAAGGAGCACTCATGGCCGAACCCCCTGCCAAGCTGATCTGGGACGGCAAGGAGATCGAGCTGCCGGTCGTCCGGGGCACCGAGGACGAGTGCGGGATCGACATCTCGACGCTGCGCGCGCGGACTGGCCTCATCACCCTCGACTACGGCTTCATGAACACCGGGTCAACCGAGTCGGCGATCACGTACGTGGATGGCGAGGCCGGGATCCTGCGCTATCGCGGCTACGACATCGAGTCGCTCGCCGAGATCGAGCACCCGTCGTTCCTGGAGACCGCCTTCTTGTTGATCTACGGCGAGCTGCCGACGGCGACCGAACGTGACGAGTTCAGCCGGCAGATCCGGCTGCACACACTCGTACACGAAGATCTGAAGCGCTTCTACGACGGCTTCCCGAAGGACGCGCACCCGATGGCGACGCTCGCCTCGGTGGTGAACGCGCTCGCAACCTTCTACCAGTCGAGCGAGGATCCGCACGACCCCGTGCACGTGCAGCTCTCGATCATTCGCTTGCTTGCGAAGCTTCCGACGATCGCGGCGTATTCGTACCGGAAGTCGATCGGCCAACCGTTCCTCTATCCCGACAACTCGCTCGACCTCATCGAGAACTTCCTGCGGATGATGTTCGCGCTGCCGACCGAGCCGTACGAGGTCTCACCCACCGTCGTGCACACGTTGAAGCAGCTGCTCATCCTGCACGCCGACCACGAGCAGAACTGCTCGACGTCGACCGTGCGGCTCGTCGGCTCGTCCGACGCCAACATCTATGCGTCGATCGCGGCGGGCATCGACGCGCTCTGGGGGCCACTCCACGGTGGGGCCAACCAGGCCGCGATCGAGATGCTCCAGGAGATTCGTGACAGCGGTGGCAGCGTGCAGCAAGCCGTCGCCCACGCCAAGGATCCGAGCAATGACTTCCGTCTCTCGGGCTTCGGGCATCGCGTGTACAAGAACTACGACCCGCGTGCGCGCATCCTGAAGACCACCTGCGAACGCGTCCTGAACGACCTCGGCTCGACGCGACCAGCTGTTCGACATCGCCCAGGAGCTCGAGCAGGTGGCGCTCACTGACGAGTACTTCATCGAGCGCAAGCTGTACCCGAATGTCGACTTCTACTCGGGCCTCATCTACCGGGCGATCGGCTTCCCGATCAACATGTTCCCGGTGTTGTTCGCAATCGGTCGCTTGCCCGGTTGGCTCGCACACTGGAAGGAAAGTCACGAGACGCCGAAGACGAAGATCGGGCGGCCCCGTCAGATCTACACGGGCCCGGCGCAGCGCAAATACGTGCCGATCGAGAAACGCACCTGACCGTCGGTGGATCTGACGCCGACACCGCAAGAAGCAGCGTTACGCGACGAGGTGCGCTCATGGTTGCGCGCCAACTTGCCGTGGGAGTACGGCAAGGGCCTGCCGCCCCGCTTCGACGACCTGGCCGAGGAGGTCGCGTTCGGCCGGCAATGGCAGGCGAAGCTCGCGAGCGGGCGACTCGTCGGCGTCGCGTGGCCGGAGGAGTACGGCGGGCGGGGTGGGGGTCCGGTCGAGCACTACATCGTCACCGAGGAGCTCGCGGCGCGCGCGCCCCGGAGCTCGTCGGGCGGATCGGCGTCAACCTGGTCGGCCCGACGCTGCTCGCCCACGGCACGGCGGCGCAGAAGGCGCGGTTCCTGCCGCGCATCCTCGACTCGTCAGAGATCTGGTGTCAGCTGTTCAGCGAGCCCGGTGCGGGGAGTGATCTGACCTCGTTGGCGACGCGCGCGTCGAAGGTCGACGGCGGCTTCGTGCTCTCCGGCCAGAAGGTGTGGACGAGCTACGCGCAGTTCGCCGACTGGGGTTGGTGCCTGGCGCGCACCGATCCCGAAGCGCCCAAGAGCAAAGGCATCTCCGCGCTGGTCGTCGACATGCGCGCGCCCGGCGTCGAGGTGCGGCCGTTGCGCCAGATCACCGACGAGTCGGAATTCAACGAGGTGTTCTTCTCCGACGTGTTCGTGCCCGATGAGGCGTTGGTGGGCCCGATCAACGAGGGCTGGCGCGTCGCGAACTCGACGCTCACACACGAACGGGGCGTGAACCCGCGCCAGCTCGTGATCCACGCCCAGCTGCTCGACGAACTGTGGCGGCTCGCGCAATCACGCGGCGCCTTCGACGATCCGCGTCTCGCACCGCGCCTCGCGCAGGCGTTCGTCGAGGTGCGCATCTTCCAGCTACACAACTGGCGCTCGATCTCTCGCACGGCCGCCGGCAACGAGCCCGGCCCCGTCGGCAGCATCAACAAGCTGTGGTGGAGCGAGATGAGCAAGCGTCTGCACGACACCGCGATGGCGGTGGTGGGACCGGCGGCGCCACTTTGGCGCGGCGCCGGCGAGAATCCCGGCGACGGGGCGTGGCAGCGATCGTGGCTGTACTACCAGGCCAGCTCCATCTGGGCGGGGACGAACGAGATTCAACGAAACGTCATCGCAGAACGAACACTGGGCCTGCCCCGCGAGATCCGCTGAACCCGGCCCGGGGTGGAGTACGTATAAGGGGCATGCAACGACGCCTTCTCATCCTCGCTGTCGCGGCGCTCCTGGCCCTCGGCCTCGCCGCGTGTAGCAGCAGCAGCAAGAAATCAGACGCCGGCTCAGGGACGGCCACGATCACGGCCAAGGATTTCTCGTTCACGGTCGCCGGAAGCGTCAAGGCAGGTTCGACGGTCACCGTCAAGAACGAAGCCTCCGGCACGACGCATACCGTCACGTCCGATACGGCCGGCCGGTTCGATACCGGCAACATCGCGGGCGGCGCAACGGCGACGTTCACGGCGCCGTCGACGCCCGGTTCGTACCCGTTCCACTGCAACATTCACCCGACGCAGATGAAGAGCACGCTGGTCGTGACGTAGCTGCGCGTTTACGCGACGCGGGCGAGGTAGCGGCAGATCGCGGCTGCTTCGTCGAGGGGATCGACATCGCGCATCCGCGCGCTGCGCAACGCGCACCACCAACACGTCGCGATCGCACCCTCGAGCGCGACGCGCTCGCCCTGATCGAGCGCCTCGTGCACGAACACCGCGCGGGCGATGGCGTCGACCGCTTGATGGACGCGCGCGACGTGCAGGCACTCCATCCCGAGCTGTACGAGCGCGGGTTCCGCGAACCGTTCGCGCGCGGCATCGGGGAACTCGGCGACGATGCGATCGGCGCCACCCGGCGGCGGGGCGAGACGCAGGTACACCCGCGCGACCGCCGGCGCGGCACGAACGACCGCGGACACGGCACCCTGCTCGCACGTGTCGTCGAGCAGCACGCGCACGCCGTCGTCGTCGCCACGCAAGCACGCGACGACCGGCGCGATCAGCGCGCTGACCGCTCGGGCGGCATCCATGGGCTCGGGCGAAAGTTGCATCAATGCTGGGTCGACTCCACGCTCCGCTCCCCTTCGGTCGCTTCGCTGTCGTCTCCTACCTCACCTCTCGGCACACGGTAGCGAGCACGTAAGAGGAGATCCTGCGATCCCCGTCACAGCTGGTGCTCCGGCCGGTGACGTTGGCGATGTTCACGGCGAGTCACGGGCGTCGCTCGCAAGGATCGACGACGAAGGAAGTCACCAGACTTTCGAGGAGGAGGACACCGCGAGCGTCGTTCGTGGCCGATGTGAACACGGCAGGCGTTGCCGGTCGGAGCACTAGCATCCGCGTCGTGGCCGTGCCGGACTTCTCGACGATTCGCTACGGCGTCGACGGGCCGGTTGCCACGATCACGCTGGCCCGTCCCGAGGCGGCCAACGCCCAGAACAGCCGCCTCATCGACGAGCTCGACGCCGCGTTCGACTGTGCCGACGCCGACGAGGGCGTGCGGGTCGTCGTCCTCGCGGCCGACGGCAAGCACTTCTCCGCCGGCCACGACCTCAAGGAGCTCCTCGCCGGCGAGGAGCATTGGGCGGCGATGCGCGACACGCCCGAGGGCAAGCTGCGCCACGAACAAGTCATGTACTTCGACAAGCTCGTGAAGATCCGCGACTTCCGCAAGCCCACGATCGCCGCGGTGCAGGGAGTGTGCTCGGCTGCGGGGCTGATGCTCGCGTGCATGTGCGACTTGATCGTCGCTGCCGAGGACGCGCGCTTCTCGAACCCCGTGCTGCGCATGTCGGGTGTCGGGGTCGAGCTGCTCGTTGAGCCCTGGGAGCTCGGGCCGCGCAAGGCCAAGGAGTTCCTGTTCTGCGCGTCGGAGTTCGGCGCGAGCGACGCCGAGCGGTATGGGCTCGTCAATCGGGTCGTGCCGCGCGACGCGCTGTCGTCTGCCGCCCGGGAGATGGCCGAGCAGGTCGCGCTGGTGCCGCCGCTCACCGCCGAAGCCGTCAAGGCGTCGATCAACCACATGGTCGACCTCATGGGCCAGCGCGAATCCTGGCGCTACCACTTCATGCTCCATCAGTTCGTGTCGAACACACCGACCGCGCTCGCCAAGACCGAGGCGCGCAAGAAGGGCGGCATGGACGCGGTGAAGCGGGAGCAGCAGGGGTGATGCATTGACCCAGCCGCTCGCGGGCGTGCGGGTCCTCGACCTCGGCACGCGCATCGCCGCGCCGTTCTGCGCCGGGCTCCTCGGTGAGCAGGGCGCCGAGGTCATCAAGATCGAACAGCCGCGCGGCGGCGACTTCATGCGCGAGATCGGCCCGTTCGTCGCCACAACCGATGGTGGGGGGTATTCACTTTTTTGGGCGGTGGAAGGTCGCGGGCGCAAGAGCGTGACGCTCGACCTGCGCACGGCCGAGGGGCAGGCGGTGTTCCGCCGGCTCGCCGGTACCGCTGACGTCGTGGTCGAGAACTTCCGTCCCGGCACACTCGAGCAGTGGAACATCGGGCCGTCGTCGCTGCCGCCGAGTTTGATCACGGTTCGCATCTCGATGTTCGGCCAGGACGGGCCGTACTCACCTCGGCCCGGACTCGACCGCGTCGGCATCGGGTACGGCGGCCTGTTGCATCTCACTGGATATCCCGACCGGCCGCCCGTGCGCGTCGGCGTGACGATCTCCGACTATCTCGCGGGGGTGTTCTCCGCGCATGCCGCCGTTGCGGCGTTGTACGCACGCGACGCGCGGGCCGGCTCGGGCGCGGTGATCGACGCCGCGCTCTATGGCGCCGCGTTGCGCATTCTCGAGTGGACGCTCGCCGCGTACGACAAGCTCGGGGTCGTCCGGTCGCGTGAGGGCAACCGGCTCGCGAACTCGGCTCCGCTCGACAACTACCCCACTGCGGACGGCAAGTACGTCTGCATCGTCGCCGGCTCCGACGCGAACTTCGGGCGTCTGTGCAAGGCGATGGACCGGCTCGACCTGCTCGACGACGCGCGCTTCACCCGCTTGGTTGATCGGGCCGCGCACGGTGACACGATCAACGGCATCGTCGCCGAGTGGACCGCTTCACTGCCGGCCCGTGAGATCGAGGCGCGCTGCGTCGCGCACGACGTGCCGGTCGCGACCGTGTATACCGCGGCCGACATCTTTGCCGATCCTCACATCACGGCCCGGGGCGATCTCTTGTCGGTCGACGACCCCGTGATCGGGCCCGTGCGCCAGCAAGCGCCCTTTCCTCGGGTCGTGGGCTCGCCGCCGGTCGTCCCGACGGGCGCGCCCGAGCTGGGTGCGCACACCGACGAGGTGCTCTCATCGCTGGGGATGTCCGACGCGGAGATCAACGACCTGCGCGCGAAAGGCGTCGTGTGAAGGCGATCGCCGACGGGCTGTTCGAGCTCGATGCCGATGGCGCGCTGACGTTGGTCGGCGGCTACTCGCCGACCAGCGACCGGTTCCACTTCCCGTTGCTCGACACGTGCCCGTATTCGGGCGCGACCGACATCGAGCGCGTCTTGCTGTCGCGCGACGCGACGCTCTGGGCGTGGACAGCCGTCACTGCCGCGCCACCGGGCTACGAAGGGCCGGTGCCGTACGGCTTCGGCATCATCGAGCTGGTGGCCGAGCGGTTGCGGATCATCACCCGCTTGCGGCAGTCGGATCCGTCGGCGTTGGCGTTCGGTCAGACGATGACACTCGTTGCCGACGAGCTTCCCGATGGAGTCGTGACGTGGGCGTTCGCGTAGCCATCGCGGGCGTTGGGATCCATCCGTTCGGGCGGTTCGACGGTGTGTCGAACACCGAGATGGGCGTCGCGGCAGTACGCGCCGCGTTGACGGAGGCGGGATCACCGTCGTTCCAGGCCGCGTTTTGCGGCACGGCCTACGGCGGAGTCGCGTCGGGTCACAAGGTGCTGGGCGCGCTTGCGCTGACCGGCGTGCCGATTGTCGACGTCGAGGCCGGTTGCGCGAGCGGTGGCGCGGCGTTGCAACTCGCGGCGGGCGCGATTCGCGCCGGCCAGTACGACTGCGTGCTCGTGTTCGGCGTCGAGAAGATGCCGAAGGGCATCATCCGTTCGTCGTTCTTCGAACCGTGGCGCGAGGAGGCCGGGCTCGCGGCGACGCCCGCATACTTCGCGCTGCGGGCCCAGCGGCTGCTGCGCGAGGCGGGCCTCACCAAGGAGCATCTCGCGTCGGTTGTCGTCAAGAACCGTCGCGCCGGCGTGCACAACCCCAACGCGATGTTCCGTTCCGAGGTGACGGCCGAACAGGTGCTCGCGTCCCGCGTGGTGTGCGAGCCGCTGCATTTGTGGATGCTGTGCTCGCCCAATGAGGGCGCGGCCGCGATCGTGCTACAGACGCGACAGTGGCCGCGTCACGCTCGCGTCCGCGCGTTTGCGGTCGCACCTTCCGGGGAGCGTGCTCGGGGAGGCCACACCGCTGTCGGGCATCGACGACACGGACATCACTCCCCCGTCGACACTTGCCGCGCGTGACGCGTACGAGGAAGCCGGCGTGACCCCGGAAGACGTCGATGTCGTCGAGTGCCAGGACACCGACGCGGCCCGCGAGCTGCTTGCGTACCAAGAGCTGTTGCTGTGCGCGCCCGGCGAGCAGGCAAAGTTCCTCGCCGAGCCGTCGGTGCCGGTGAACCCGAGCGGCGGGCTGCTGTCGAAGGGGGAGCCGCTCGGCGCGTCTGCGCTCGGTCAGGTCGTCGAGCTCGTGCACCAGCTCCGCGGCGAGGCGGGCCCCCGACAGGTCGACGGCGCGCGCGTCGGCCTCGCCCACACCGTCGGCCGCGGCGCCAACGCCAGCTGCGTGATCGTCACCGCGTGAATTCCCACCAACAGTTGGCAGCGTTTCCCGCGCATAGCGCGGGTTTTGCTGCCAACTGTTGGTGGTTTTAACCGCGGAGGAACCAGCCCTGCGGGTCCCAGCAGCGGAGGGCGGCGACCTCGTCGGCGGTTGGCGGGTCGAGCACCGGGAGCTCGCCGGCGGCGACCCGTAGGTCCCAGCCGCAGAGCGCCCGCACGTCATCGACCGACGTCCCGGGTGCGAGCGCGGTGAGCACCAACTCGCCGTCCTGTTTCTCGAACGTGCCGAGGTCGGTCACGAGTGCGCGCACCCGTTCGCCCGGAGATGTCACGTAGCTGCAATCCGGCACGGTGCGCTGCGGCGTGAGCGTCGCGACGACCACGTTCTCGGCGGCAGTGCTCGCGACGTCGTTGCCGCCTCCGGAACCGACGAGAAACGGCCGCGGCATCACGTGGGTCGAGTTGATGTTGCCGAAGCGGTCGACCTGGGCGCCGCCGAGACAACCAATCGTTGTCGTGCCCGTTCCACCGACGAGCGCGCCGAGCACGACCTGAGCGTCCGCGAGCATCAACGCGGTCGGGAAGTTGCGGTGGTTGAGGACGAACGGGTCGGCGAGCGTGGCGTCGTAGCCCCACAAGCCGATCTCGGCGGTGAGCTGCACCGCGGAACCGGCGTTCCGCGCGAGTTTGACGCCGAGCCACGCGGCGAGGTTCGCGACTCCCGCGCCGGCGAGCACGGCATCGGCCTCGATCGCCTGCACGCGCTCGGCGAGAAAGCGCGCGCCCCACACCGCTGCGCGTTCCCACGCGTTCACCGGTGCGTCGAGGTCGGGAGGATGCAACGCCTCGTCCGTCTGCCACGAATCGGGCGCGGCCTTTGCACGCAACTGGGCGACGCGCTCGGCGCCGAGTCGCTCGAGCCACTGCTCCTGGGAGGTGACGTCGAGCACCCACTCGCGTATCCACGCGTCGTATGCATCCGGGTCGGCACGCGTCGCGGCGCGCGCTTCGACCCAGAAGTCGTAGTCCTCGCCGTAGCCGTCGACGGGGAGGTCGCCGGTATACAACCCGCCGGGGTGCGCGCCCATCGGACACTCGACGACCGCGAGGACACGGTGGGCGGGGATGCGCACGAGGTGCGACCACGGGCGGAGATCATCGACAACGCGCTCGACGGTGACGATCGCCCCGCGGCGCGCCGCGAGCGCGCCCCAGATGCCTTCGAGCAATGGCGGATGCAACGCAACGTTCCCCTGACGATCCGCGACGGGAGCATGGAGCAGGGCGACGTCGGGTTGGAGCGGCGCCAGGATGCCGGCGGGTCCGAACGGCGTGTCGATCCGAGCGAACGCCTCGTTGGCTTCCATCGAAGAGCCTGCGATCGAACGGGTGACGATTGCCGGAAGCCCCCGAGCGGCCGCTTCCAGCCGCTGCGAGAACGCGAGGAACGACCAGTGCTCGACCTCGACCTCGCCCCGTTCGTACGCCCGGGCGAACCACGGGTTGGGGGTGAAGTTAGGAAAGGTGTCACCTGAGTAGCCGGTGACGACCTTGCGCACCAGTCCGCCCCGAAAAAAGAGCGCGCCGAGGCTGGACAACGACAGCATCACGAGCGTGAAGCCCGGATCGCGGCCCCACCACTGGCGCACGACTTCGCGTGTGGCCGCCGTCCACCGCGTGTGTCCAACGACCGGGTGAATCACATCCCCGGACTGCACGTGCGACGCGACGGCGTCGGTGAGGCTGCTGGAAAAACCGTCGGGCACGCCCGGAAACTAGCGTTCTCGGGGGCCGGTAACCTGCCCGTGGTGGTTGCGCACGCGGTTCCCGAGCCGGAGAAATCGAAGTCCACAGGTCGCCGTTACCGCGGGCTGTCGGCCGAGGAACGACGCGCGGACCAGCGCCGTCGCCTTGTGCGCGCGGCGATCGACGAGTTCGCCGCCGCGGGTATCACCACACTTCTGTCGAGGACATCGTGCGCAGCGCGCGGTACGAGCCGGACCGCGTTCTACGCGTTCTTCGACAACCGCGAGGACGCGATGTACGGGGCGTTGCAAACGTCATTGCGACACCTGCTCGACACGGTGCGCAGCAATCTCGTGCACGCCAAGCCGGACGAGAACATCGTCGAGGTCGGCGTACGTGCCTACGTCGAGTGCCTGGTCGAAGATCCCGCCGCGGCGCGCATCATCTTGCTCGAGGGCGTCGGCACGTCGCCGGAAGTGAACGCGTTGCGGAGCCGGACTCGGCGGGAGATCGCCGATCTCCTGCGCGACCTCTGGCTGGAGTACGACCCGCAGGCCGCGGGCAGCTCGCAGGCGTCGGCGATCTCCGTCGGCGTGTTCGGCATCTTGTTCGAGTCGATGGTGCATCTCGCCGAGACCGGACGGCTGGACGACGCACCGTCGCACGTCCCCGCGCTCGTAACCGCGGTCAATCGGGTGATCACGCCGAACCCGGCGGCGTGAAACTCGGCATCGTCACACCGGCGCTGACCCTGCTCCCGCGCGGACGCGCGGTGGGAGGAAACTGCATCCTTCGACGACGTGGTCGCGATCGTGCAGGAAGCCGAGCGGCTCGGCTATCACCACTGCACGTGCAGCGAGCACGTCGCCGTGCCGGTCGGCGTTGCGGCGGTACGCGGCGGTCGCTACTTCGATCCGCTGGCGACGTTCGGTGCACTCGGCGCCGCGACATCGACGATCCGCTTCGCCGCGCACGTCATCGTCCTGGGCTACCACCATCCACTCGCGATCGCGAAGCGCTACGGAACCCTCGACGTCGTCACCGGCGGCCGGTTGATCCTCGGTGTCGGCGTCGGGTCGCTGCACGAGGAGTTCGACCTTCTCGGCGCGCCGTTCGACGACCGCGGCGCCCGAGCCGACGACGCGATGCGCGCGTTGCGGGCGGCGCTCTCGCAACAGGAACCCGAGTACCACGGCGAGTACTTCGATTTCGAGGGCTTCCTCGTCGATCCGTGTGCGGTTCAGCCGCACGTGCCGATGTGGGTCGGGGGCCGCACGTACCGGTCATTGCGGCGGGCGATCGAGCTCGGCGACGGCTGGGCACCGTTCGGCCTCCGCACGTCAGAGCTCGACGCGATGCTGCAGCGAGCCGGCCGGCCCGACCGCGCCTTCGACGTCATCGTGCAAAGCGAGCACCCGTTGGACCCGCTCGCCGAGCCCGACCGCGTCGCCGAGCAACTCCGCCGCTTCGCTGACATCGGCGCCACCGGCGTCAACGTCCGCTTCGCCCACCACTCCCGCGACCACTACTGCGAACAGCTGGCGGCACTCATGGATGTCGCCAGTTCTTGCGACGTGTGACGACCGATTCGGTCGTCCTGTGTCGCCAAAACCTTCAGAGCCGCTCGATAACGGTGGCGTTGGCTTGGCCGCCGCCTTCGCACATTGTCTGGAAGCCGTAGCGGCCGCCGGTGGCTTCGAGGTGGCGGAGCAGACGCGTCATCAACGCCACGCCCGACGCGCCCAGGGGATGGCCGAGCGCGATCGCGCCGCCGCGCGGGTTGAAGCGCTCCATCGGGTAACCGAACTCCTTCTGCCACATGAGCGCGATCGCGGCGAACGCTTCGTTGCACTCGACGGCGTCCCAGTCGTCGGGCGTCATGCCGGTGCGCTTCATCAGCTTGTAGGTAACCGGTACCGGCGCGGAGAGCACCAAGACCGGATCTTCGGCGGCGACCGCGAAGTGACGGAAGCGGGCGCGCACCGGTAAGCCGTGCTGCTCGGCGAAGTCGGCCGACGCGATGATCATTGCCGCGGCACCGTCGGTCATCTGTGACGAGTTGCCGGCGGTGATGTTCGGCGCGGGCTGCTCGTCGCTCTCCCACGCCGCCGGTAGCGACGCAATCTTCTCCAGTGAAGCGTTGCGGCGGATGCCTTCGTCCGCAACGAGGTCGCCGACGGGGATGATCTCGCCGCCGAAGAAACCGTTGTCGGTGTTCTCGGCGGCGCGCTCGATGCGATTGCAACGCGTACGCGTCCATTTCCTCGCGCGTGATCCCCCACTTGTCGGCGAGGACCTGCGCGACCCAGAACTGGATGCCGAGCGTGTTGTTCGTCTGCGACAGGAACTCGCCGCTGAACGGACCGACCCCTCCACGCGCGTTCGACGACATCGGCGCGCGCGTCATGGACTCGACGCCGCACGCGATCGCGATGTCGTACGCGCCCGCCAGCACACCCTGCGCGACGAAGTGGACTGCCTGTTGTGAAGAGCCGCACTGCCGGTCAACCGATGTCGCGGGGACCTGCCACGGCAGGCCGCCTGCCACCCATGCGTTGCGCGTCACGTTGCATCCCTGCTCGCCGGCTTGGGTGACGCAACCACCGACGACGTCGTCGATCAGCATCGGATCGAGGTCATTGCGCTCGATGATCGTGCGGAGCACGAGACCGAGCAGATCGGTCGGGTGCCAGTCGGCGAGCGCACCCTTGCGCTTGCCGAACGCGCTGCGGGCGCAGTCGACGATGACAGCTTCGCGGGTCATAGCCTGAGATTACGTGCGGACGCAGCGGAGCCACGGATGGCGCAGCGAGGGAGCCATGTGAATGCGGATCGCGGTCCTGGTGAAGCAGGTGCCGAAGTTCGAGGAGATGGAGCTCGGCCCCGACGGCCGGTTGCGACGCGACGGCCTCGACCTGGAGATGAATCCCTATTGCCGGCGCGCGGTCAGCAAGGCGGTGGAGCTTGCTGCCGAGCGCGATGGGTCGCGCATCACCGTCTTCACACTCGGACCACCGGCCGCCGACGACGCGTTGCGGGAGGCGATCGCATGGGGGCGGGCGCGCGGTGTCGATATCGAAGGCGTGCTGATCACCGACCCCGCATTCGCCGGTTCTGACACGCTGATCACGGCGACCGCCCTCGCACGCGCGCTCGAACACGAGGGCCCGTTCGATCTCGTGCTCGCAGGCCGGAACTCGGTCGATGCCGATACCGGGCAGGTCGGCCCCGAGCTCGCCGAGCTGCTCGACTTGCCGTTCCTCACCGGGGTGCGGCACCTCAACATCGAAGGCACGCGCGTGCATGCACGCTGCGAGCACGACGACGGCTGGTTGCAAGCCGAGGTCGAGCTGCCGGCGATCATGTCGACAGCGGAGCGGTTGTGCGACCCCGCCAAGGTCGATCCGCCCGAACGAGCTCAAGTTCCGGCCGAGCGCATCCGACGCCTCTCCGCCGCAGATCTCGGCTCCGCGCGCTGGGGAGACGCGTCGCCTACATCCGTCGGTCCGGTCAAGGTGATGGCGGCAACCCGCGCCCGCATGCGGTGGCCCGACGTCCCGCTCGCAGAACAAGTGCGCAACGCGGTACACCTGCTCACCGAACGGCACGCATTGCACGCGCCTCCGGTCGACGCCACCGACGCCGACACCGTCGGTATGTCGCGCACGCACTCGTACTGCACGCTCGTGCTGTGCGAGCCCGACCACCCGCACATGACGCGTGAACTCGTCGGCGCGGCGCAGCAACTCAGCGGCAATGTGGTCGCCGTGACCGTCGAGCCGCCCGATGGTCATGCTCTGGTGTCGTGGGGCGCCGACGAGGTCGTGCATCTCGTGGGAGACAACATCGAAGAGGACATTGCGAGCGCGGTCGTGACACTCGTCGCGACCGATCACCCGTGGGCGATCCTCGCGGGGTCGACTGCGTGGGACGCGAAGTTGCTTCCCGGGTCGCGGCCCGGCTCCATGCTGGGCTCGTCGGCGACGTCGTGGAGCTGGACGTCGAGAACCACCGCCTGATCGCATGGAAACCGGCGTTCGGTGGCCAGATCGTCGCCGCCATCACGTGCAACTCGGCCCTGCAGATCGCGACCGTGCGGCCGGGAGTGCTCCCGACGCTCGCGCCCGCCGCGGTGGACGGCACCGTGGTGCATCGCACGGTGCCGATGCGCGGCCGCAGCCGCGTGCGCGTGCTCGCGCGCACTCGAGACGATGACCTCGACACATTCGCGGAAGCGCACACGGTCATCGGCGTCGGCATGGGCGTGCCGCCCGAGGAGTACGCGCAACTCGATTCGCTCCGCACGTTGCTCGGCGCGGAGCTCGGCGCGACCCGCAAGGTCACCGACAAGGGCTGGCTCCCCCGCGCGCGCCAGATCGGCCTCACCGGTCGCGCGATCGCGCCGCGGCTGTTCATCAGCATCGGCGCGAGCGGCAAGTTCAATCACGTGATCGGAGTACGCGCCGCGGGCACAGTGCTCGCGATCAACCCCGATCCTGAGGCGCCGATCTTCGACGCGGCCGATGTCGGCATCGTCGGCGACTGGCGGGATGTTCTTCCCCTGCTGAACGAAGCGCTGCGCGATCAGCTCGCGGCGGCGGGCTGACGCTCCGGACGCCAGAACACTGCGAGCAGCGTCGCGGCGCCGCCAAGACCGATCACCAACGCGATGGTCAAACCCCACCACTCGCTCGGTTGATAACCGATCGCGTTGTCGAGCGACCATTCACCGGGACCGAGGCACGCGATCGCGACGAACGCCGCGGCCAGGTTCATGAGGTATTCCCAGCCCTCGGTGGGTCGGCGGAACACGAAGAACCCCGCGTTGCGATGGTTCGTGATCCACGCGACGACCACGATGCCGATCAACGCGCCGGCCGCCCACGGCGTGAGCAGCCCGACAATCAACCCGGCGCCCGCGAAGAGCTCGGTGAGGCTCGCCAGCCACGCGTGTAACCAGCCCGGCTTCATGCCGAGACTCTCGAACCAACGGCCGGTGCCGGCGATCTTGCCGCCCCGGTAGATGTGGTTGTAGCCGTGGGCAATCATCGTCGCGCCTACGGCGACGCGCAGGATCAGCAGCCCGAGGTTCACCTGATCAACAGCCATGGGCGCGGACAGTACACAGGAGTACGGTGAAGCGCATGACCAAGGCCGATCTCCAGGACGACGACTACGACCCGTTCGAGGAGTTCAATCGCAGCAGCGGTCAGGGTCTCGTCGAGAACCCGTATCCACTGTTCGCGCTGGTCCGGTCCGAACACCCCATGAAACGCGAAGACGCCGACGGCACCGCGTGGGTCGAAGGCGATCAGATCGACTTCATCGAACTCGACGACACCATCGGCGTGTTCACCGCGTACAGCTTCGACGCCGTGCAGCAGGTACTCAAGGACGGGGAGACGTTCTCGTCAAAGGCGTACGCCGACGTGATGGGCAAGGTCCTCGGACATTCGATCCTCGAGATGGACGAGCCCGAGCATCACCTCTACCGCGGGCTCGTGCAACAGGCGTTCAGTCGCAAGGCCATGGACGTATGGGAGCGCGAGCTCGTGCGTGATGTCGTCGACGAGCAGATCGACAACTTCGTCGACAGAGAACCGAAGCGCGCCGATCTCGTGCGGGAGCTGACGTTCCCGTTCCCCGTGATCGTCATCGCGCGCCTGCTCGGACTCCCGCGCGAGGACCTTCCGATGTTCCATCGGCGCGCGGTCACCGTGATCAGCGCCGGCTTCGAGTTCGAACGCGCCCAGCAGGCGTCGCAGGAACTGTACGAGTACTTCTGCGGGATCATCGCCGACCGACGCAAGGCACCGTCCGACGACGTGATCTCGGTGCTGGCCCAGGCCGAGCTCGAAGGCACGCGGCTCACCGATGAGGAGATCTGCTCGTTCCTGCGCTTGTTGCTTCCCGCGGGCGCGGAGACGACGTACCGGTCGTCGTCGAACCTGTTGTGGGGCCTGCTCTCAAATCCCGATCAGCTCGACGGATTGCGGGCCGATCGCAACTTGATGCCGCAGGCGATCGAAGAAGGCTTGCGGTGGGAGCCGCCGCTCCTCGGGATCTTGCGCACCGCGGCGCGCGACACCGAGGTCGAAGGCGTGCCGGTTGCGGCCGGCTCGACGATCGCGGTGAACATCGGGTCCGCGAATCACGACGAGAAGTATTGGACGAACGCCGAGGCGTTCGACATCTTCCGTCCGCCACGTCAGCACCTGGCGTTCGCATGGGGACCACACATGTGCCTCGGTCTGCACCTGGCGCGTATGGAGACGCGCGTTGCGCTGAACCGGCTCCTCGACCGGCTGCCCGGCCTGCGCTTCGATCCTGACGTCGAGCCGGTGCCGATCAGCGGCGCCGTCTTCCGCGCGCCGACCGCGCTCAACGTCGTCTGGGGCTAGTCATGGCGCGCAACGTGCTCGGCACCGACCTCGAACCGTGCGGATTCGACCCGTTGACCGGGTTCTACAGAGATGGATGTTGCGAGACGGGCGCCGA
Organism: uncultured Actinomycetes bacterium; assembly: GCA_963837155.1. Taxonomy (GTDB): domain Bacteria; phylum Actinomycetota; class Acidimicrobiia; order IMCC26256; family PALSA-610; genus DASQHW01. The sequence goes on from CAWIMB010000002.1 coordinate 3,054,062, forward strand.
GGATGTGGGTGTGCACGTTGTGTGCGCAGAGATGACGGCCGAGTTTCTCGAGTTCTCCGCCGCCGCGGGCAACGACCTGAGCACGCCCCGGCCCGAGTTCGGCTTCATGGGCCTTCGGCCGGGCGACCGCTGGTGCCTGTGCGCGTCGCGCTGGCAGGAAGCGTTCGAAGCGGGTGTCGCGCCGCCGGTGCACCTCGCCGCGACGCACGCGAGCGCCTCCGAATGGTGCTCGGTTGAGGCGCTGCGCGCCCACGCCGCCGACGCGTGACGCTGCGGTGCGCCAGTCGTACACTGACACGACCGTCATATTCCGAGGGGATCCCACCATGCGCCTCGAAGATCTCGTTCTCGTTAGCGTCGACGACCACGCCGTCGAGCCGCCCGATCTCTTCGAGGGCCGGCTCCCGCAGAAGTACACCGACGTCGCGCCCCGCCTTGTGCGCAAGGAAGGTGCGAGCCATCCGATCGACGTGTGGCAGTTCATGGGCGCGGAGCTGCCGAACATCGGGTTGAACGCCGTCGCAGGCCGTCCGCCCGAGGAGTACGCGATGGACCCGCAGTCGTTCGACGACATGCGGACGGGTTGCTACGACATCCACGACCGCATCAAGGACATGAACGCGAACGGGATCCTCGGCTCCATGTGCTTCCCGAGCTTCCCGCAATTCTGCGGCCAGCTGTTCGCGCGTGCCGCCCAGAAGGACGAGCCGCTCGCGGTCGCGCTCGTGCAGGCGTACAACGACTGGCACATCGAGAGCTGGTGCGGCGCGTACCCCGGACGTTTCATCCCGCTCGCGTTGCCGATGATGTGGGACGTCGAGAAGATGGCGGCCGAAGTGCGGCGCGTCGCCGACAAGGGCTGCCACGCGGTCACGTTCTCCGAGAATCCCGTGCACCTCGGTTACCCGAGCATCCATTCCGGGCACTGGGATCCGTTCTTCGCAACGTGCGAGGAGCTCGGCACCGTGGTGAACGTACACATCGGGTCATCGTCGAAGATGGTCATCACTGCCGACGACGCGCCGATGGACGTGCTGATCACACTGTCGCCGATCAACATCGTGCAGGCCGCCGCCGACTTCGTGTGGTCGAACACCGCCAAGAAGTTCCCGAAGCTGAAGTACGCGCTCAGCGAGGGCGGCATCGGCTGGATCCCCTACTTCCGCGAGCGCATCGACTACACGTACGACCGCCACCGCTTCTGGACCGGCCAGGACATGGGGTCGCGCAGCCCGAGCCAGGTGTTCGACGAGCAGGTCATCTGCTGCTGGATCGACGACCCGGTCGGTGTCGAGATGCGGCACAAGATGAACGTCGACATGATCTGTTGGGAATGCGACTACCCGCACTCGGACTCGTCGTGGCCGCAATCACCGGAAGCAGTCTGGAAGCAGATGCAAGCCGCCAACGTGAACGACGCGGAGATCGACAAGATCTCGCATGCGAACGCGATGCGCCTCTATATGTACGACCCGTTCTCGGTGCTCGGCGGCCGGGAGAACTGCAACGTCGGCGCGCTGCGGGCCCAGGCCGAGGGTTGGGACGTGAGCATCGTCGCGCGCGGCATCAGAGCGTCCGCGGTCGGAGCCGCCGACCTCGCCAAGTTCGCCAAGGCTGACCGCTAAGCCGGCGCGCGCCAGCGCGTGTATACCGGCGGCCAGCTCGGACGCGCTTTGTACGTCGACAGCAGCGCGCGCTCGATCGTCAACACGAACGGCTGGTCGTCGTCGCCGACATTGAACGGCACCGACGTGCGGACGCGCTGCACCAGCGCCTCGTCGGCGCACGGCGTCGCGTCGCCGGCGAGATAGAACTCGTCGTCGACGTCGTTGCACGGAAACGTGTGCAGCGCGTACCGGCCCTCGCGCAGCAGGTCGCGTCGCTTCGGCGACGGATCACCGATGAACACCCACAGCTGGTCCTCGGCGACGTGCGGACAGACCGGGTGCACGCGCGGCCCGCCGTCGGCGCGCACGGTTGCGAGATACGCCAGGCCCGGGCCGTGCTGGTAGAGGAGACGTTGGCCCGCGGCCGCCATGTCGGGCATGGCGGCCGCGAACTCTGCCCACGTGACACTCATACTGCCCGGCGCGGTCGGTGCCGTAGCCGCGGCACCAGCCCGTTCTCACCGAGGGCCCGCAGGGCCCGTTCCTCTTCGGCGTCGACAATGACGGCATCGCGCCGCTCGCGCTCGACGATGAACGTCACGACGCAGTCGTCGCAGGCGGCGGTCCCCGCCATCACACACTCGCCACAGTCGATGATCCGATCGGCCATGCCCGCAGCCTGCCACGAGGGTGAGACACCAACCGTCTGGGCACTCACCGCGGGTAGGGCGGGGGGTTCGGAATATCAGCCGAGATGCACTTGACCGATCCCGAAGTTGATCACTTTGAGCGCCCCGCCGAAGAAGCACGCCTGCTGGATAGAGTCGAACCACTCCTGCGAGATGAGCTTGAACGTCGACGTCGCACCCCCATCACCGCCGGTGAACGCTCCGGTCACGGTGACCGGCGTGTGCGGCGGTCCTTCCGCGAAATCGGTGTCGCCGATCGCGAACGTGGCGTACTGGGCACCCCACGGCGCGGTGTAAGTACCAGCCGTCAACGAGTCCACGTCCAGCGTGATGGTGCTGGAACTCGGCGTAATTTTCTGATCGGCGATCCACTTGACGGTGAACGTGCCGTCCTCGATCGAGCTGAAGAACGAGATGCAGGTGTTGGAATCAACGTTGATCGTGCCCTTGAACGACGACTTGGACTCGGAGAACGTGACCCCCGAATTGTCCTCGTCGACACATCCGCCAAGTTTCCCCGAGAACAGGAACTTCGCGTGCGAGCTGCTACCGCTCGACGTAATCGCGGGACTGATCTTGATCAAGCCTTGATTGATCGTGTTGCACGTCACGTGATCGTTCGTCACGTCGATCGCTGGCGCCGCCGCGCCCGACCCGGATGCCAAGAGCGCGAACGGCATCATGATCGCAGCGAGTATCACGAACAGTTTCCGTAGCGTCACGGCTTCCCCCTCGCGCGATGCCGCCACTGGTCGAACGGACTGTAGCGGCGGCCGATGTCGGTGACTAGGTCCAGGTTTTCCGGGCGTTTGTCGGATGGGAGGGGCCGTTGCTTTTCGGGCGGGCTCCCGGGACGGGCTTCAGCGGTCGGGCTTCAGCACCCGCAGGAGGGCGTCGGCTCCCACGACGACGGCGCCCTCGGCCTCGGCGTGCTCGCGCACCCAGCCGTCGGACGAGGCGACGATCACCGGGACCCGCTTGGGAAGCGCTCCGGTCTCGCGTACGACCACTTCGTCGGCTTCCTCGCTCGCGTCCGAGAACAGCACCCGTACGCCGCCCCGCCGCAGCGTCGGCCGCGCCAGTCCCGAGCCGTCGCCGTCGAACACGATCACGACCCCGCAGCCGAGGCGGCGATGCAGGGCGGTCGTTGCGATCCCGAGGCGCTCCCGCTGGTCGGCGGCCGTCGCTTCTGGCCACGCCCTCTTGGTGATGTTGTAGCCGTCGATGACCAGCACGACATCGGGCGTCTGCAGCATCGCCTCGACGCCGGCTTGTGAGTCGGCGACGAGGCCGCGGGGCAACGAGGGGACGCACCGTCCGGACGGCGCCGGCGGCACGCGGCGCGCCGAGGGCTCAGGTGCGGGGGCAGGGGCCGCGGCGGGACCGGCACTGCGCAGGCGCCGTTCGACCGCACGCAAGGACGCCGCGGCCCGCTCCGCCGCGACAGCCGCATCGACGACCGCACGCGCATCGTGCGGATCGAGGCGCGCCTCGGTCGCGCGCCGGCGTTCTTGTTCCAGCTCGGTGCGAAGGCGCTTGACGTCCTCTTCGAGCGCGTGCGCCCGCTTCCGCTCGCGCTCGGCCCGCAAGCGTTCGTCGTCCAGTGACGCGACCGCCGCTTCGAGCTCGCGCTCGAGGCGCTGCACGCCTTCGCGCGCGGATTTGGCGTCGGCAACAGCCTTCTCCTCGCGGCCGCGCCGCGTGCCGCGTTCCTTCTGCAGCTCACCGATGGCGCGTTCGACGTCGGCCTCGGCTTCCATGCGCGCGACGTCGGCGCGGCGGCGTGCCTCTTCCAGCTCCGCGACCTCCCGGTCCTGCGCACGCGACACGTTGGCGGCACCCCGTGCGGCCCGCGCGTCATCGGCGCGCGGCGACAACGAGTCCGAGACCGAACTCCGCGCCCTCCGGCTGCACGGCCCACAATGCCGATGCGAGCAGCGGCAGATCACGACGCGCGTTCGCCGCATCGATACACGCCGCGGCATCGCCCGGCGCCCACGCGTCGAGCGTCGAACGCACTTCGTCGCGATTCGAGAATCGCTCCACAACCAGGGCACAGAACCGCTCGTCGTTCTCGAGGGCGCGTACCAACTGTCGACGGCCCGGCCCCGCGAGCAACCCGCGCCGGTCGAAGCCATGGATGTGTCGCAACGAATTGGGCACGTCGATCGATTCGAGCGACCGCAGCGTGTCGGCCGCTTCCTCGACGAGCGGGAGTAGGAGTTCTTCGGGCACCGGGATGTGTGCCATATGCGACGAGATCATGGCACGCTCCTAGACTGCTCCAGCCCACTGGGGGGCATGGCTGGCAAGGGGATCGGGGGACGCATGCAGGCACGCCACGAGGAGTTCACTCTCGCGACGGCGGGCGACGGCGAGGTGGTCGACGTGACGCTGCACGCACAGAAGACGATCGACAACAGCGGCCTCGGTGACGGACTCTGCACGGTGTTCGTCGCCCACTCGACGTGCGGTGTCACCACGATCGAGTACGAACCCGGCTGCAACGCCGACCTCAACCGCGTGCTCGACGGCGTCGCCCCCCAAGACGACCGGTGGGAGCACAACGAACGGAACGCCGACACGAACGGGCACAGCCACGTACGAGCCGCCATGATCGGGCCCTCAGTCACGGTGCCGTTCGTCAACGGCCAGCTCTGCGTGGGGACCTGGCAGAAAATCGTGTGCATCGACTTCGACGATCGTCCCCGCTCACGACGGCTGGTCGTGCAGCTCCTCGGCACCTGACGCGCCACACCACCGGCAGGTCACCTGCTCGATCCGTTCGTCGAGCACGTCCTCCTCTTCGATCTGGAGGTCGCCGCCCAACGAGTAGTGGTGAAAGGCGCGGGTGCGCCGCGTCGCGACCACGTCGAACCGGGTGACGTTTCCGCACGCGCCGCAGCGATACCGGGGGGCCACGGCGGGCACCTTAGTGAACCCGAACATACTTTCGTCACGAACAGATGTTCGTTACGCTGGGGAAATGGATCTGGGCACGCCGCTCTTCGACGTGACGTTCGTCGTCGTCGACCTCGAAACCACGGGGTGCTCCCCGGGAGGCGATGCAGTCACCGAGATCGGTGCGTTGAAGCTGCGGGGCGGCGAGCTCCTTGGCCGCTTCGAGACGCTCGTCAACCCCGGCGTGCCGATCCCGCCGATGATCACCGTCCTCACCGGAATCACCGAAGCGATGCTGTTCCCCGCACCGCGCATCGACGCGGTACTGCCGCAGTTTCTGGAGTTTGCTCGTGATGCGGTGCTCGTCGGCCACAACATTCGCTTCGACGTGTCGTTTCTCGACGCGGCGCTCGTCGCGCACGGCTATCCCCGCCTCCGGAACCACCGCGTGGACACGATCGGCCTCGCGCGCCGGCTCGTGCACGACGACGTGCCGAACCTTCGCCTCCAGACGCTCGCGCACTACTTCCGCACGACGGTCGAGCCCGTGCACCGGGCGTACGTGGACGCGGCGGCGACCGCGGACGTGCTGCATTCGCTGTTGGAGCACGCGGCGACGTTCGGGGTGTACGGCCTCGATGATCTCTTGGCGGTTCCGAGAATGCGTCCCCACCCGTCCGCCGCGAAGCTTGCGCTGACAGCGCGGCTGCCTCGTGCGCCCGGCGTCTTCGTGTTCCGCGACCGCGACGAGCGCGTGCTCTCGGTCGGGACCGCGACGAATCTGCGGACTCGAGTGCGGTCGTACTTCGCTTCCAACAACCGCCGCGCGCTCCCGCAGCTCGTTCGGGAACTGGCATCGATCGACCATCGGGTCTGCGAGAGTACGGGGGAAGCAAAGCTACGCGCCGTCGAGCTCATCGACGAGCTGCAGCCGCGTTTCAACGCGAACGGTACGACCCGCCGGCGGTCTCGAGCGCGCGCCGCCGATTCCCGCGCCAGCGGGCGAGCACATACACACCGCCGTGCACGAGTCCGGCGGTCACGAACGCGAACAAACGGAAGGAGGCGAATGACGGGCCAGAAGCGACCGGCGCCGCTCGCAAGGAACACGTCCGACAGCTGACTGCTCGAAAACAAGCCGGTCGCACGCGCGATGACGAACACGAGGAAGAAACCCAGCGGCACCGCGACCAGCCACAGCACGAACCGCATCCACAATGGCACGGGTGCGAACGCGGGAGGCGGGCCGAGCGCCGACGGCGACGGCACCGGGCGCGGCCGCGCCGCGTTGCGTTCGACGACGGGCATGGCGCTGGTTGTAGCCGCGGCCACGGGCGCGGGTGCGACGGCGGGCTCCGGCGCGGCGACGGGTGTGAGAGGCGGTGCCGCGGGCGCAACCGGCGGCGCGCTCGACGTCGCGGTGCGCGCCACGAACTCCGGCACCTTCAGCGTGCGGCCGCATCCGGTGCACGGGAACGTGCCCGCGTCGGGGACCCCGGCCAGCGGGTGTTTGGTGCCGCAATCAGGGCACTGGAGAACGGGTGCCACGACGAATCGCTACTCCGCGGCCTTGGCCTCGTTGCTGACCCGCACGAGCGACGCGAGCGCCCGGGCAGCGTGGCCGCCGTCGATCGACGCGGCCGCGGCTTCGACTCCCGCGCCGAGCTCGGACGCGACCCCGGCCACAACCAATGCGGCCGCCGCGTTGAGCAAGGCGACGTCGCGGTGCGCGCCCTTCTCGCCGGCGAGCACCGCCTCGATCGCGCGTGCGTTGGTGGTGACATCGCCACCCGCGAGCTTCTCGGCCGTGGCGCGAGCAATGCCGACGTCGAGGGGATCGAATGTCGTCGTGTGAAGCGCGCCGTCGGCCAGCTCATGAATGGTGCTCGTGCCGGTCGTCGTGAGCTCGTCGAGCCCGTCGTCGCCGTGGAACACCATCGCGCGCACGGTGCCGAGCGCACGCAGCGTGCCGAGCATCTTGGCGGCCATCGAGTCGTCGCTCACGCCCACGGCCTGGCGCCGCACCTCGGCCGGGTTCAACAGCGGCCCGAGGAAGTTGAAGGTCGTCGGCACACCGAGCTCCTTGCGCGCCGGGCCGAGGAACCGCATCGCGGGGTGGTAGCGCGGTGCGAGGCAGAACCCCACGCCGGCTTCCTCGACGCAACGGGCGACGCCGGCCGGGCCGAGCTCGATCGCGACGCCGAGGCCTTCGAGCACGTCGGCCGAGCCGCACTGTGACGACGCGGCGCGGTTGCCGTGCTTGACGACGCGCGCGCCCGCGCCGGCGGCGATCAGCGCGGCCATCGTCGAGACGTTCACGGTGCCCGAGCGGTCGCCGCCGGTGCCGCAGGTGTCGATCGCGCCGTCCGGAACGTCGACGGACGTGGAGTAGCGCCGCATGGCGCGCACCAGGGCCGCGAGCTCCTCCTCGGTCTCGCCCTTGGTGCGCAACGCCACGATGAAGCCCGCGGCCTGTATGTCGGCGCAGCGTCCTTCGAGGATCTCCCCGAGCGCGGCGTCGATGTCGGCCTGTGAGAGCGTCGCCCCGCGCGTGAGTCGCGCCAGGATCGGGGTCAGGACCTCGTTCACTCGGTTAATCCCACCACAGGTCGTGATCGAGCACGCCGCGTGCGATGAGCCCCAGCTGCACTTGTGAGGTGCCTTCCACGATCGTGAGCTGGCGCGCGTCTCGGTAGTAGAGCTCGGTGAGGTGGTCCTTCATGTACCCGGCCGCGCCGAGCATCTGCAGCGCCTCACCGGAGACCTTCACCGCGACTTCGCTCGCGTAGTACTTCGCCATCGACAGGAACGGCACGTATTCCTTCGTGTACTTGCCTTCGTCCGCCATCATCGCCGACCGGTACGTCAGCAACCGCGCCGCTTCGATCTCGGTCGCGAGCGCGGCGATCTTCCACTGGATGCCCTGCATGTCGGCGATCGTGCGGCCGAACGCGGCGCGCTGTTTCACGTAGTCGACGGCATACATCAGCGCACCTTCGGCGAGACCGATACCGCGCGCCGCGACGATGGGCCGCATCGAGTTGAGTCCGAGCATCGCGAGCCGGAACCCACCGACCTCGCCGACCACATTCGCGGCAGGTACTCGCACCTCGTCGAGAATCAGCTCGCCGGTGTCGACGCCGCGCACTCCCATCTTGTCGTCGGTGCGACCGACGGAGACGCCCGGCCACGACCGCTCGACGATGAAGCAGGAGATGTCATCGTGCTTGCGCGAGTCGGCGGGGCCGGTCTTGGCGAACACGCAGTACCAGTCGGCTTGCACGACGCCTGACATCCAGCACTTCGTGCCGGTGAGCACCCAGTCGTCGCCGTCGCGCACCGCCTTCGTCCGCATCCCGACCACGTCGCTGCCGGCCTGCGGCTCCGAGAGGCCGAACCCGGCGCGCTGCGCACCGGTGGCAACCGCTCGCACGTACTGCTGTTTCTGCTCCTCGCTCCCGGCGATCAGCACCGGCCCGGTCGGCAGCCGCGTCAGCAGCAGCATCAGCGCGGCCGTGTTCGAGTATTTCGCGACCTCTTCGATCGCGAGCGTGAGACCGAGGATGCCGGCACCGCCGCCGCCGTACTCCTCCGGAATCACGAGGCCGAGCAGACCGGCGGCGCGGAACACGTCGAAGAGGTCCTGCGGGTACGCGGCGGTCGTGTCGATCTCCCGAGCCCGGGGCGCGACCTTCTCCTGGGCCAGCTTCCGGACGGTCGCCTGCAGTTCGCCGTACTCGGGCGGAAGGTCGAACGACATTGCGGAGCAGCCTACTGAGAGCGCGATCGCGCGACCCTCCGTCGGCCGTCGGTCGTGGCAACGGGTGCGTTGTCGGGTGCGGCTACGACGCGCGGCGGCGTTGGCGCACGAGGCGGCGGCGCTCACGGGCCGTGTAGCCGCCCCACACACCAATCTTCTCGCGCCCGGCGATCGCATGCTCGAGACACGCCTCGCGGACCGGGCACGTCAGGCAGATCTGCTTCGCCTCCGAAGCCGGATCTTCGTCGTCCTCGGGATAGAACACTTCGGGCTCCACGCCCTTGCAGCGTCCACGCTCCCGCCATTGCATCGGACTCATTCCCACACCTTCCGACACGGCCGCTAGATCCGCCCGCGACATCCCCACATCGGCCGGGCCCTGGGCGGAGTTGAGCCGTCCGGATGCGATGTTCGGCCCGTCGGAAAATCGGGCCGTCCGCACCCCGTGCCCGGGGCTGGTCCCCGTACCATCCCCCGGATGGCCACCGACGTCGTCGCCCCTGCGCGGTCCCGGGCGGGGCTCGCGATCGCGGCGGCCATCGCCGCCACAATTCCCGCCCTGACCGTCCGTTTCGGCGGCCTCCATCCCGAGCCGCTGATCGCCGCGATCATCTTCGGAATCGCCGTGATCGGCGCCGCCTTCATGCTCGCCTGGGCCGCCGAAGTCGTGCAGCTCGACATCTCGGCCGGGCTCGCGCTGGCGTTGCTCGCGCTGATCGCGGTGCTTCCCGAGTACGCCGTCGACTTCGTGTTCACGTGGAAGGCCGGCAAGGAGCCGGCCAAGTACGCGCCCGACGCACTCGCGAACATGACCGGCGGCAACCAGCTGCTGATCGGCGTGGGCTGGTCAATGGTCGTGCTGATCGCGTGGTGGCGCATGCGCGTCCGGCGCCGCGAGGGCGACACGTCGACACTGCCGCCCGACAACAATGACGCCGCCACGAACGAGATCGGGCTCTCTCGTACACACTCGGTGGAGATCGCGTTCCTGGTGCTCGCGTCGATCTACGGGCTCACGCTGCCGCTGCACCACACGCTGACGCTCTGGGACGCGGCCCTGCTCATCGGCATCTTCGTGTGGTACATCGCGCGGGTCGCGCGGGCCCCCGCGGAAGAGCCGCACCTCGTCGGACCGGCGCGGGCGATCGGTGCGCTCCCCACCCCGAACCGCCGCTTCGTGGTCGTGCTTTTGTTTCTCGGCGCTGTGATCGCGATCCTGCTGTGCGCGGAGCCGTTCGCCGAGTCACTGGTCGAGACCGGCGAGCACTTCAACATCGACGACTTCGTGCTGATCTCGCTGGTCGCACCGCTCGCGTCGGAAGCACCAGAACTGTTGGTCGCGGGCCTGTTCGCGTGGCGTCTCCAGACCGACGCCGGCCTCGGCGCCCTGGTCTCGTCGAAGGTGAACCAGTGGACGTTGCTGGTCGGCACCCTGCCGATCGTGTTCGCGATCTCATCGTCGTCGCTGCACGGGCTGCCGATCGACGCGATCCAGCGCGAAGAGCTGTTCGTGACGGCGGCCCAGTCGGTGTTTGCGGTCGCGGTGCTCGCCAACCGGCGCATCAGCGTCACGGAAGCGTGCACGATGCTCGGGCTGTTCATGGTGCAGCTCGTCACCAAGCTGCCGTTGTTCGAGCCGATTCATGCGACCGCCCGCATCAGCGTGGGCTGCGTCTACCTCGTCCTCGCGGCGGTCATCATCTCCCGGAACCGCGCCGCGATCCGGCCGCTGATGCGTGACGGACTGCGGGCGCCGTACAGCGAGCTCGTTGTTGATTGATCTGGTTGACTGGGTGGTGGTGGCGAGTCGGCCAGGCGGCCGCGTACGGGCCCGCTTGCGGTGACCCGTCCGAGGAACGTCCGGACTCCGTAGGGCAGGGTGCTGGGTAACGCCCAGTCGGGGTGACCCGCAGGAAAGTGCAACAGAGAGCAGACCGCCGATGGCGACGGCCCACGTGCCAACCGCACGTGTGTTGGCGCACAGGTAAGGGTGAAACGGTGCGGTAAGAGCGCACCAGCGTCCGGGGTGACCCGGACGGCTATGTAAACCCCACCCGGAGCAAGGCCGAGCAGGGAGAGGGCTGCCCGCCCGATCACTCCCGGGTAGGCCGCTGGAGCCGGCGGGTAACCGCCGGCCGAGATGGATGGCCGCCACCGGGCCGTGAGGCCCGGCACAGAATCCGGCGTACCGGCCGACTCGCTGCCCCACCGGTCCTGACCTGCGGAAACGTGGGTCAGGACCGACCGTGGGCCGCGGTTGGGCCGCGCGATTTCGAGCACCGCGTCGACGGCTTCGCGTGTGCGGTCTTCACTGTCCGGCCAGAGGTGCGAGTAGGTGTCCAGCGTTTCGGCCGCGCTGGCGTGGCCGAGGCGGGCCTGGACGACCTTCACCGATTCGCCGTGCCGGATGAGCAGGCTCGCGTAGTAGTGGCGGAGGGAGTGGAAGCCGGTGCCGGGTGGCGCGTGTGCTGCTTTGACGGCCTTGCGCCACGGATCCGAGAAACGAGTGCGGCTGATCGGGTCGCCGTGCTCGTTCGTGAAGACGAGTTGGTTCTCGTTGGGCGGATGCTGCTTGAGATGACGGGCGAGCGCGTCGCCGACCGACTGCGGGAGTGGGATCGTGCGGATGCTCGCGTCGGTCTTCGGCGGCGCGAGGAAGGGCGGCCGGTTCTGGATCAGCACGAGCTGCTGCACGACGTCGAGGCGCCGGCGCAGGAAGTCGACGTGCGGGATGGTGAGCCCGAACGCCTCGCCTTGTCTGAGTCCTGTTCCCGCGGCCAGGACGACGAGCGCTCTGTACCGCGCCGGGAGCGCGTCAGCGATGTCGAGCACGGTCTCGGTTTCGAGCGGCACGACGCGCTTGCGGTCGATCTTCGGAAGCGAGATGCGATCGCACGGGCTCACCGCGATCACGCGATCGGCGACGGCGCTCTTGAAGATCGACGCGAGGTGCCGGTACACGACCTCCACCGTCGTCGGCTTCATCTTGATCGAGAGCTCCTTGACGAACGCCTGGACATCTGAACGCCGGATCGATCCGATCGGCCGGTCCTCGAACCGCGGCAAGACGTGGAGGCGCAAGTGCGAGTCGACCTGAATCTCGGTCGCCGGTCGGTGGACGCGCGTCGCCTGCCATTCGCGCGCGTACTGACCGAACCGTTTCTTCCCGCCGGCGGGGTCGACGTACGTGCCGTGTGCGAGATCGCCGCGGACGGCGTCGAGCCACTGCTCGGCGTCACTCTTCTTGGCGAAGCTACGCGAGCGTTCCGCGCCGTCGGGCGCGCGGTACCGCGCGCGCCACGAGGTCCGACCGCCCCGGTTGCGCTTCTCGATGTGAGCCACGTCAACCTCGAGTGTGCCGGTCGCGCTGCTCGTCGAGCCAGCGCTCGACGTCCTCGAGCCGGTAGCGGACGTGCCGGCCGACGCGGATGCCCAGCGGCCCGTCTCCGCGGCTCCGCCAGCGGTAGATCGTGGCGAGCGGGATGCCGAGGAGCGATGCCAGCTCGTCCGGTCGAAGCAACCGCCGCTCGTCATTGATTCGGTTCGTGTCCATGGCGCGCATCGTGCGCGCGACTACTCCCGGAATTACTCCCGGAACGACTCCCGACCTATCGATTTCTTCGTCGTGCTTCCTCACGAGGATCCAGCAGTTGTCGACGTCGCGCACGCGGAGTATCCGCCGCTGCTTTGGATCGATCACGCCGGCAGTGTTCAACGCTCAACGTCGGCAGTCGACGCTTCGGCGGTGCGGCGACCGCACCCGTGCGGTACCAGACTCGGTGGACTACTCCCGGAACTACTCCCGGACGTGCCCTCCTCGGTTCCGCCTGCGGAACCAAGAAGTGTGTCTCTGCTGACTTCGTGCGTCGGGATGGGCCGGAGTTGTGCGTTCGGGTTGCGTCGGGGTCGGGGTGTCGAGCTTGGGTTCTTCGGTTCGGTAGCTGGGCTTGGTTCTTGGGTGATGGCTTCGTGGGTGGTGGTTGGGCTGGCGCGTTTGGGAGGGGTGGTCCTTCACTTGTTCTGGGTGATGCCACAGCTCGCCGCGACCCGCCCTCAGCCGCCGACGCCGTCACACCCGACATGTACCGTCCACGACGTGGGCGAACACCTGTTCGATATCCGGGGACTCGGCCGAGAAGTCCTGGATCGCGAGTTCCATCGATGTAGTTTGCCCTCGGTGGGATCCCGAGCCGGCTTCACGGTCGCTGGTCTGTTCGCCGGCATCGGTGGGATCGAGCTCGGTCTGCAAGGCAACGGTGCCGAGACAGAGCTCCTTTGCGAGAACTGGGAGCCGGCAACGTCGGTGCTCGCGGCCCGCTTCCCCGACGTGCCACTCATTGGCGATGTTCGCACCGTGCGCTCGCTTCCCGCCGTCGATCTCGTCTCGGCGGGCTTTCCGTGCACAGACCTGTCGCAGGCAGGCCGAACGAGCGGCATCAAAGGCCAGGCCTCAGGGCTCGTCGGTGAGGTCTTCCGATTGCTGCGCAAGCCTCGAGCGCAGATGCTCCTGCTAGAGAACGTCAGGAACATGCTCGTCCTGGACGGCGGGCATGCCATGCGATTCCTCGTCGACGAGCTCGAAGAACTTGGGTACCGGTGGGCGTACAGGCTCGTGGACTCCCGTTTCACGGGCGTTCCCCAGCGACGGCAGCGAGTGATCTTCATTGCGTCGCGCGACATCGATCCGCGAGGCATCCTGTTCGCCGATGATGCCGGAGAACCCGGCGAGGGCCACTTCGCCGATGAGTGCTGCGGCTTCTACTGGACCGAAGGATTGCGCGGCGTCGGGTGGGCGCGAGATGCCGTACCGACACTCAAGGGTGGATCGACGATCGGCATCCCCTCTCCCCCAGCGATCTGGAATCCGAAGGCGCGTCTCGGTCACCGCGTCGTCGTTCCCAGCATCGACGAGGCGGAACAGATGCAGGGCTTCCTGCGAGGATGGACGGAGCCTGCGGCGACGGTGTCGAAGCGCGAGGGCACTCGATGGAAGTTGGTCGGCAACGCGGTCACCGTTGGAGTCTCCGCGTGGCTCGGCGGCCGGCTACGGAACCCCGGAGACCCCATTCTCGAAGGCGGTGCCATGCAGGACGGCGACCGCTGGCCAGCCGCGGCGTTCGGGGCGAAGGGCAAGGTCTGGTGTGTCGACGTGTCGATGTGGCCCACTCATGAACCGTATGTTCACCTCGGCGACCTCGTGGACCTCGAGAATGCGCGTCCCTTGTCTGCGCGCGGCGGCGCCGGTTTCGTTTCGCGGGCGCGCCGAGGGAACCTAAGGTTTGTCGACGGTTTCCTCGACGACGTCGACGAACACGTGGGTTTCATGAATGAGGAGCTCTCGGTCACCTGACACGCGATCGCGCGAACGTCCCGCCGCGTCATCCGGCGTCATACGGGATCGCATGCAGCGCCAAAGTCGCCGCGACACGGCGCCCGAGCTCTTTGTACGTCGCGCGGTGTGGAAGCGCGGTTTGCGCTATCGAGTTGACGTCTCACCGATCCGTGGCGCGCGGCGACGCGCCGACCTCGTGTTCACGCGGGCGAAGGTTGCTGTGTATGTCGACGGGTGCTTCTGGCACAGCTGTCCGCACCATGCGACGACGCCCAAGGCGAACCGCGCGTGGTGGATCGAGAAGTTGCGCGCAAACGTGACGCGTGATCGCGATACCGATCGTCGGCTGCACGAGGCTGGTTGGATCGCGCTGCGGATCTGGGAGCACGAAGACCCAGAGACCGCCGCCGCAGGCGTCGAACGGATCGTGCGGGAACGTGTCGCCTCGCTCGCCCGTAGGTGAACCCATGAGGAATCCCCTCCCGTCGCGCGGACGGGACGGTAGGTTCCGAGGGTGGAGGGGCCGAGCATCCTCGCCCAAACGCTGACCGTTCCGGCTCTCACGCGCACGAAGATCCCGACGGCCTGGCAGTACCACTCGAGGGGCGCGCGTCATTCGTTGACGTCCTGCTGGGGCGTCTTGCTCGACCTGCTCGTGCACTCGTCGCTCCTCGCCCGTCACGTCATCGACGGCAAAGTTGTCTTCGGACTCGACCACAGGATGCACGACTACGCCGCGAACCGTTCCAAGAATCTCGACCTCGTGATCAGCGCGACCACACGAACAAGGGTGGACGGTGAAGCGGCGACCGCGACGGTTCTCGGAACTGCCGGACCAATTCGACATGCAACTCACGGACGCCCAACGCTCCATCCTCGCCAGCGTGCCCGACCCGCTCGAGGGAGCAGTCGGCGCCGTGCACCTCGCCGTCGAGGCGAAAGCGTGCATGACCGCGTTTTCTAAGTCGTATCCGCGCCTGTATGACGAGCTCAACTCTTCTCATGCGGTGATCCATGGCGCCTCGAACCGCGCTCTCGCGATCGGACTCGCAATCATCAACGTTGCCGACGAATTTCTCTCGCCCGTTGGTGCGCTGAACCACCACAACCAGCCACAGGATGCGCTCGGCGCGATGGCCAAAGTTGAACAGCTCCCGCGGCGCTCGGGCGACGAAGGTGCCGGTTATGACGGGCTCGGAATCATCCTGCTCGATCTCCGCAATGACGGGAGCCCCGTCACGCTCGCCACACAGCCGCGAGTGCCGGTCAACTACGAGTACGAACGGATGATCTTGCGCGTCGCCAACGAATACGACGTGCGTTTCCGGAATGCATAGACCGCGAGCTGCCCCTGTAGTGACCGACGATTACCAGTCGACAGAGTCGATCGGGCCACGCTGCTCGAGCGACGGCATCGGCTCGTGATACCCGACGACGACTTCGACAACCGGTTGCGGTTATCGGCGTTCGCGTTTCTGAGAGCTATCCAGCTTCGGACCGGCGGGCCCGTTCGTTTCGACGACGTCGCGCGGTTCGATTTCGATGGTCGGCCCGTGCCACTTCTCGATCGGCAGCGCGGCATCCGCAAGCCGGCGGTGATAAACGCGGCCCTCGGTTTCAGAACGGTCTACGCAGCGCGGCCCGACCAGCGTCCATACGATGACGAGCCGGGGCCCGATGGGTATCTCCGATACAAGTGGCGGGGCGAGGACGCGGAGCATCCAGAGAACCGAGCTTTGCGCCGCACCCTTGAGCGTCAACTACCGCTGATCTGGTTTCAGGGAATCGACGTCGGCCTGTATCTGCCCGTGTTCCCCGTCTGGCTCGTGGCAGAAGAGCCGGCGCGTCATCAGTTCGTGGTCGCCCTCGATCTCGAACAGGTGACAAGTTGGGAACACGTCGAAGACGAGGCCGTGGAGCTGCGGCGGGCATACGCCGAGCGACTCGTCCGAGAGCGCTTGCACCAGCCGCTGTTTCGCGCGCGAGTGCTCGCCGCATACGAGAATCGATGCGCGTTGTGCCGGCTTCGCCACTCGGTGCTCCTCGACGCGGCCCACATTCGCGGCGACGCGGAGGGAGGGCAACCTGTCGTCCCGAACGGAATCGCGATGTGCAAGATCCATCACGCCGCCTTCGACGGGATGCTCATGGCCGTCCGGCCCGACTACCGAATCGAGGTCAGAGGCGACGTGCTGGGTGAGGAGGACGGTCCGACGCTGCGATACGCGCTGCAAGGGCTCCACGGCGACGCGATCGAAGTGCCGCGACGTCGCGCCGCCAAGCCCGACCGACAGCTACTTGAGGAGAGATACGAGCTGTTCCGGGCCGCAAGCTGACACGCCCGGCCGGGCACTTGCATGGGAGGCGACTCGCAATCATCAGTCGTCTTCCGTCTCGAACAAGACATCAGCAAGATCGACAGCGGCCGCGTCTTGAACCGTCCCAAGCAGATCCCAGAGGTACTCCGAGACGTCCGTGGTGCGATCCCAGTGCGCGCGCAGATCGTACGCCTGGATCACTTCAACGAATCGCGAAAACACGTAGTCGCGCCAGCGCCGACTCTTCGCGCCCTCGCTCTGAAGAATGCGTTCCGCAAGCGGACGCTGCGCATTGATCCACCAGAGGTTCTTCTCGACGTCATGCGCGCGCTGATACACGACTGGCTGACGAGGATGCAGTGTGAACACTTCTCCGGTCTCAGGATCTGCGTCATATCCCGATATCCGTATCTCGGGGAAGCGCGCGGCTTTGCGGGTCTTGTCACCTTCTCCGCCGCCGCCTTCCTGCGGCCCAGCGCCGCCCGAGCCCTCGCCGCCCGTTGCCTCACCATTCCGTGCTGTTCCCTCGCCGGAGTGGATAGGACCAGCGCCGCCGCTGCCACCACCTCCCGTTCCTCCTTCACCGGCACCAGTCCCCTTCCCGATTCGAATCTCAACTTCGCGCGCTCGTAGGAACTTGTTCTTCCACCTGTTGAGACGATTCGACAGCGCTTGATTGAGATTTTCGTCCTCGGCCCGGCGCTTCGCGTTCTCCTCCTTCGCTAGTTCATCCGAGAGCTCATCGATGCGGGCAGCTATCCATTCGAGAATCGCGTCCGACATCGAGTTCGCGACGAGGCGAACGCGGTCGTTCGTCTTGAGCCCAAGTGTCTCCAAAACCGGCGCGTCGAGCGCGCCGTAGATGAAGTCAGCGCCCGCTCTGTTCCGGATTGGGAGTTCGGCTACTGGATAAGTTGCGATGATCAGCGTGTTTCGACCCCTGATGTCGATCGAGTGGCGCGGATCGCGACGTGCGAACGGATCGAAGGCAACTCTCAGGTGCAGCTCCCCTGCCTTGCCTGCGTCGGTGAGCGCGAAGGAATCGCCGCCACTATTCAGGTCCCCCGGAAGCTCGAACTGCCGGCCTCCCTCGTAGCCAGGCTTGTCCGGGATAACGGGCAGTGCGAGCGGATCGACGATTCGTTCCCCATCGGAGTAGATCACGTGGGCCCGCTCGATGACTTGCTTGGCTTGAGCATCCGCGAGCAGCTTGACTTCGAAATGCTCTCCGCGGCTCCATTGGCCTACATGCCGGAAACCTTCACCGCGAACGACGGTGAAGCGGCACTGCGTCGGATCACTAGATTCGAGACGCTTGCGAATGTCCTTCGGGATGTCCGAACGGGTCGGGTCGAGACCCGCGGCTACGAGCGCGTTTGCTGGCGCGACATGAGTGCCTTCGTAGCGCTCGTCAAACCCGTAGCGCTTGTCGGTCCCGAATCCGAAGACCGTGAGTCGGCCGTCTCGATACGTGATGAACTCCGAGTGGATGAAGTTCTCGCGCATGTGGAACTTCCCACCGTTTCCGTGCCCGCCAAACCCTGCGAAATCGGCCTTGCCTCTGCTTGCGGCGACAGCAGAGCCCCAGGTTTTCAGATGCTCGTCGATGTCCTCGAACGTCGCGCCGAGGAAGTCGATGCACTCCATCACTCCGTCGCTACCATTGCGCGCCTTGGGCGCGACCACTCGCAGCAGGATGATCGGCTTTCCAGGCTCGTCGGTTCGAACGGCTTGGTCGTAAGAGTTCTTCAACCACTCCGCGGCGCCGGCGGCGTACTTGCCCTGGAACTGCGCACCAAGTAGATCGAGTACGCGCTCCTTGTCCATTGCCGCTTCTTGAGGCGCAATCTTGAACGTCGTCAATTCCCGCTCCCTAATCTTGCAGAGCTCTTCAGCTCGATGATCTCCGCGAACTTCTTCCGAAGGAACTTGTCCAGCGCGTCGAGCTCAGTCGCTGCCGGAGTCGTCTTTCTCAAGTGCTTCATCGATCGCGCGACGCGTCTGAGCGAGGCGGCTCTCGAAATCGCGGGTGGGAGCCCGAACACTTGTGCGATAAAAGGCAAAGAAGTCTGAGTCGAGTACGTCGTCCTGTTGCCCGTCCATGTAGAGAACGGTCGCAGTCGCGCGCTCGAGATGACGCAGTTCCTCGGATGCCGACCGGCTGAGCCGTCCGCTCGCTCGGGAAGACGCCTCCTCGGCCTCCTGGGAGCCGAACAGAGCACGTGCAACGTCCCAACCTGCCGGCGTCAGCTGGAACTTCTTCTGACGCGTCGGCCCGGTGGCCACAAGTCCGCCCGACTTGAGCTCCTTGTAGAGAGGAACATGAATATCGCTCGAGTCGGGATATCGATCGGAGTAGCCGCGCAGACCGAAGTCATCTGGATACAACTCCCAGGCTTTCACAACGATGTCCTCATACGTGACCAGGTGCGGACCATCGGGCGAGAGGGCGAACAACGCCTCGAGGATCTTGCGAGGCCGACCCCGCAACGCCGTCGTTGTCACGAATCCTCCGCAACCCGGACGGCGCTACGGAAGAGTCGAAGAACTTCCCTGTCGCCACGAACCTCGAGGAGGCTGTCGATCTCCGCGCGGTTCGCATGCGCCGGCAGGCCGATCGCCTGGGCACACATCGCCTGCCAGCCGTTCGAATTCGCCGACTGGCCGAGCCGTAGCAAGAGCTGGTCCTGAACGCTCGCGAGCTTGACGTCGCCAATGGCAACAAGGCTGAAATCCACTTCGTCGCCGTCAACCCGAACGAACATGAAGTCCCGTTCAACAGCTCCGAGAGACTCGGCGGGTCTCCTCAGCGAACCAATCGCCGGATTCTGAGCAGACCAAGTGAGCGGAATGACACCGTAAGCAGAGTCCAGCTCAAGCCGACCCTGAGGGCGAAGGCCCGCGAGCGCCGCCAAGGGTTCAGGGATCAGCAGCCCACTTCCGCGAAGCACGTCGTGATTGACGACGCAGCGCCACGCCCACGCGCTGTCAAGGAACACACATGAAGGGCACTCCTCAATCGCACTCTCGGGGATGTACGGCTCGCTCTCGCGCCGAACACGCACCCATGGTCCTTCCTGAACGAATAGGGGCGATGTCCCCGCCATGATCACGACGGAGTTCCGCCCGACCTCGAAACGCTCGCCTACTCGTCGAACAAGAGACTCGAGAGGCAGCCCGCCGTCGGCTCGATCCAACTCCTCCCGCATCGCCTTCGCCAAGCTCTCGTAACGCTCGCCTCCCCATTCCGAAAGGCCCCACTTCTTTGGGCCGCGCCGCACGACTCGATGGTCATGAGCGAAGTAGTTGACGAGAGTGCCGTGGGATCCTTCACCTACCTGAGTGAGTATCTCGTCGATCGTCATCGAATGACCACTGAGGCGAAGGATGACAACCGCCTTGTCGGCAAGCGTTCCCGACCAAGGCACTAGATGTCCGCCGATGCGACGAATAGCCGGTATCTGATTCAGGACTGCGTTGATGTGTTGATGCTGCACGCCTAGTTCGGCAAGGACATTGAACACCGTTTCCTCTTTGGTGTCGTTCGACTGCAACACCTCTCCGAGCTTCTTGACCACGTCGTCATTGAACCCTTGATCAATCAGCAGATCACCGTGTTTGCCGAATCGGTCAGCGACGAAGAGGAGCAACTGGATTTCGATGTCGTGCTCCTGGGAAGACGGCTGAAGGCCGAGCGACTTTCGCAACTCCGATCTCGTGAAGATGGGGCCGAGGTCTTGGCGAATGTCTCCCGCCTTGTCGACGAGCGGCATGTATGTGCTGACCTTCGAAAGGGTGACTATCCGCTCCTTTCCACGATGCTCGATCTGTCGTACTCGCTCCCGCGTCAGGCCCAGTTCCGAGCCCAACTGCTCGAGCGTTGGCCTTCGCCGCGCGCCGGTGAGAACGCGCTGCTCAGAATTCGAACAGTTCGACTATCGAGCGTTGAGAGAAGCTGCTGCGCACAGCACAACCACGCCGGCGCGTCTGGCTGAACCTGATGGGTCCCCCGCTCATCCACGAGCACCATTGTTCTCCACTCTGGATCGTCCCGTCTCCGTGATCTCCCATACGCCGCGCGGTGACTCCGCTGACATCTCTCCCGCCTGGATCAGCTTGAGACGTACGAACTGGGCTCGGTTCTTCCACCGCACGAGGCCGGAGTTGAGAACTTCGCGGTCGACCTTTGACAGTCGGTCGCCGAGCGCTTCACCAACGTCGTTGATCACGTGGCTAGCGGGGGCGGACCCGCCGCGCGCGAGTAGTGCCGAGAGAAGCGGCATCTCGTACTCGCTCTCTGGCAGCAGGGAGCCCCGCTCGGCTCGCGGTCCGCGGCTTGTCTGGCGTGTCGCTGTCTTGCGGCGGTTCGAGCGGCGATCTGCGGGCTTTCGCGTGTTGGCGGTCGGCACCGTTGCGGCAGCGGGCTCAGAGTGCGCTCCTAGGTCGAGAATTCGTCGGAGCACCGAGTTGACGTCATCGATCAGCGGCAGAGCTCGCTCCTGCAGGGCACGGAACACATCGTCGTCGAGTTCAACCTTGGGTGAGATGGCAACTTCCCTTCATCCAGTCACAACCTACTTTGCAATGAACATTGTAACGAAGGTTCGCCGCTTCACCAAATAGCAATCCAGGTGAAGCGGTCCAGCGCGTCGGTATGGACGGCCCCGCTACCCGCCGATCCCAGGCCTGTTCGGTGTTCGTTTGTAACCGAACGACGAACGCACTAGCCTGGCTTCGTGGCTAGACGCAGAGCGGCTGAGGTCGAGGCGGAGGCTCGCGAGGCGTTCGTCCGCGCGCTGCAGGAAGCGGTGAAGAGCTCCATCGACATCGTCCGGGAGCACGACGATGGGCCGGATCTCACCATTTCGGTTCCAGGCGGCGGCCCGCTCCGGATCGAGGTCAAGGGGGTCGCCAACCGTGCCGAGCCCGGGCCGATCGCGAACGGCCTCCGGACGTGGGACGCCCAACTCGAGTCGATGCGCCACAAGACCGGCGGCGATGTGCTCGGTGTGGTTGTCGCGGG
Organism: uncultured Actinomycetes bacterium; assembly: GCA_963837155.1. GTDB lineage: Bacteria > Actinomycetota > Acidimicrobiia > IMCC26256 > PALSA-610 > DASQHW01. The sequence goes on from CAWIMB010000002.1 coordinate 3,075,692, forward strand.
CGCAGTGCCCGAGGCGACCAAGGCGATCCTGCGGGATCACGGGTGGGGCTGGCTCGACCGGCGGGGCGAACTCGATCTGCCGCGGACCCGGTCTGGTGCTGCACACCACGGACATCGCACCCAGCACGCCGAAACCGGGCGCTCGAGATCCGATCCGCGGACGCGCCGGCATCACGACCGCGGCCTGCCTCCTCCTCGAGCCCGAACGCGCACCGGGCGTTCGCGAGGTCGCCCGCCGCGGCGAGCTCGCACCGAGCACCGTGAGCGCAGCGCTCGCCGACCTTCGAGCCGCGTCGCTGCTCGAAGACGACGGTCGCCCACTCGTCCCGGAACTCTTCTGGGCGCTCGCCGACGCGTGGAAGCCCGACCGGCACGCACTTGCCGAAGTTCCGACTCCTGGCGCAGACATGCGCCTCTCATTGGGTCTCGATTCGATCGATGAACCGGGCTGGGGAGTCGGCAGCACGGTTGCCGCGGCGGCTTGGTCGGCGCCGCTGGTTGTCGGGTCAGGCGCGCCACCAGACTTCTACGTTCCGAGCGAACGCGACCTACGCGCCGCGCAGCGCGAGCTGCGAGCTGCTCATACCGTCGACGAGCGCGCGTGCACGGTCTCGGTCGCGCCAACCGTGCTCGCGATTCGGCCGCGCTACGAACCACCATCACTCGCGACGCCCTGGCTCCACTGGCCCGTTGTGCATCCCCTCTTCGTTGCGCTCGATCTCTCGCTCGACCGCGCACGAGGCATCGAGATCCTCCGCGACTGGAACCCCCCAGAACCCTTCAAGCGGGTCTGGTGAACGCGCCGAGGGTCGCGCTCGCCGGTGACGCGGTCGCGCAGATGGTGCATGCGGCAGAACGCGCACAACGCGTCCCTGGTCTCCGGCTCGCCGTCATCGGAGGCCTCGCGGTCACGTGCCGGCTCGGACACGTGCACCGCGCCACCGGCGATGTCGACGCGGTCGTCGACGAGGTCGTCGGCGCGGCAGGCGATTCTGGAGCGCAGGTGCTCGTCGAAGCCGGCATCGCCGAGCCGGATCCCGGCGACCGGGAACACCGGGTGTTCGTCGACGGCACGAAGCTCGAAATCATTGACACCCAGGCGCTGCCAGCGGACGTCGCCGACATCGCTCCGCTCCCACGATTGTTCGTCCTCGGTCACCGATGGGCGCTCGAGAGCGCCGAACCGCTGCACGTTGTCGTCGCCGCGTCGGACGTCGACGCGGTGTTGCCGATCGCCATGCCCGCAGCACTGGTCGCGACCAAACTCCACGCGTTCTGCGATCGCCAACAGGACGAGAAGCGTGCTTCTGACGCGTACGACATCTACCGCCTGCTCGAAACAGGCGACCGCGCCGGTGAAGTCGCGGCCGCGACGAACAACGGACCGAGTGGTCTCGCCGAGGTCGTGCGCGAAGTGATGGTCGAGCGCTTCGTCGACGGTGCCGCGCGCGTTATCCGCTACCTGAAGGCATACGGCGACCCAGGTTGGCCCGAGATCGACAGCGATGACCTTCGGCGCGTCGTCGGCTCGTTCACCTCTCGGCTGCGCGGTTGATCGATTCGCGGAGGCAGTCTGGAACGTAGAGGCCGCCCCTCTTCGCGGTCTGGCGAGTCGTGGGCCGCGGATGGGCCGCGGGACGTCGGAAAACGCTGCGAATCGTCGACAAGTGCCGAACACCGAAACCACAGGTCAGAGCACAGATCGCCTACAGCTCCGGCCCCAGGTCAGGGCCCTTCATGGTCTCCGGCGTACCGGCCGACTCGCCACCACCATTCGCCACGAGGTTGGCGACGTGCCGGACACGATCGACCTGCGCTCGGTGGGACGACACGGCGCGATTCGAGGTCTTCACAACCGCCACTACGACCCAATGCCAGAAGTCGGCAACCTCGTGCTAGACGCTGGGGCGGCGGCCGGCGGGAGGCGAGGTTACGTCGCGCGATTGCGTCACCGTTTTGCGAAGTAGGGCTGCGGGACGCCGTCGCGACCGTCGGCCCACGAGAACGCGGTTGTGGTCCCGACGTAGGGCGCAGTGGCGGTCGCGACGATGTAGTCATCGGTGTAGTCGCCGAAGTTTGGAACGATATCCGACGACACCGCGTTCCAGTCGGTCGGCACGCTCGTGATGAGCACGTTCGCCGGCGTCGTGGTGGTGCCGGGCGACACTCCGACCGCGGCGCGCACGTCCGTGAGGGTCGTGTTCCCCGTAGCTCGTTCGTACCACGACACGTTGAGCTTGCCATTCGCGTCGCTGTTGCGCAGCGCGGGCAGGAAGTGCAGGCCGCCAGCGCTGTGGTTCAGCTGCACGAGGCCCGACGCGAGCGAGAGCGACCCGAGGTGGTACGACTGCATCAGGATGTCGCCGAGCGGGTGGTAGCGCGCGTCGTTCCACACGATCGACACCGTGCCGTACCTGCCCGACACCGCGATGCGCGGGAAGTCGTTCGCGGGGAAGCGGTTGTAGCCCGGCACGAAGGCCGCGTTCATCGACGTGACGTTGATCGCGCGTGAGTTCGCGGGGCCTCCCGACGCGGTTGGCAGCGTCAGACTCGAGAACGGGATACGCTTCACGATCTGGCGCACCGGCTGCCCTTGGCAACGCGGATCGAAGAACGCGGTGTCGATGTTGTGCTCGTACGCGACGTACACGTCACCGGTCTTGATATCCACCGCCGGATATGCACCCTCGTTCTCGCAGAGCCTGGGCGGCGTGACGACGAGATACGGCGGCCGGGCGTTCCCGGCGCCACGGCCGTTGCGGCAGATCGGCACGGTCGGGCTCTTGATGTTGCAGGCGGCGAGCTCGATCGACGAGAACTCGTCGAACGTGTTGGGGTCGAAGGTGAACTCGGTGTAGCTCATGTACAACCGGTGGCGCACGGGGTCGACCGTCAGGAAGTCCTTGTCGAGGAAGCTGCACTCGGTGAAACCCGGGAACACCTCGACGCACTGGCTGCTCTGCGCCACGACGACCGGCTGACCGCAGGCCAGGTTCGCACTCGCGCCGACTCCGGTCGCGGTACAGACCGACAGCGCGAGCTTGCTCGTGCCTTCGGCGCCGTTGAACAGGCTGCCGATGTAGAAGTAACGCACGCCGCCGATCGTGGCGGTCTCGACCGTCGGATCACCTTGGTATAGGTGGGCGTTGCAGTCGTTGTTCGGCAGACCGCCGAGATCAGTGAACGTGTGCCCACCGTCGGCCGAGAACGCGAGCCCGGTGAGCTCTTCCTTGTACTGCGGTGACGGGCACGGCGACACGAACCCGGTCGCGTCGTTCCACGCCTCGACCACGTAGCGACCGTTCGCCGCGACCGACGTCTCCGACTGCCCGTAGCCGCGCACACCGGTCGGCGACACGTCCTCAGCGAAATTCGCCGCGCGAACATTTTCGGGCGTCACCGGCACGTTCGGCGCCGCCGCCGCCCGGGGTTCGCGCGCCGACGTGCGCTGCGCACCAAAGCAGTGGATCTGCGCGCCTTGCGACGCCCAAATCTTGTTCTCCTTCAATGCCTGGCAGAAGTGCGTCGACCTCGCCCCAGCACCGCCACCAGCTGGCGTACAAGCGGTCCCGACGAGCCCGAGCACGGCCGCCACCGCGAGTGCGATCGATGGCGGCGACAGCAACCGACGCGTGCGCATGTGCGTCCCCCCAGTTCCGTCCGACGCAACCGCGGGAGTCTCTTGCGCGACCGCGGAACCGTCAACGGCTCTCACCAGGCATTCACGGCGGCGAGCAGTTCGGGTGGGCCCGGTCAGGCGAATCAGAGCTCGGTGTGGAGCTGGTCGAAGGTCTTCTGCGGCGTCGCGTCGTTTCGTCGCGTGAGCTGATCGGACTTGTTGTCGCGAATGCTCGTGAACGGTCGTAGCGTCCCGCTGAATGCCATTCGACGACACGAAGAGCATCCGAGCGCTCGCTTACCGGTCGCGAACCTCCACATCTGTTCCTGTGTGATCATCACGGACGAGCTCCTCGCCGCGGCCGACCTGTCTGGCGACTGCCAGCCTGAGAGGAGCCCATCCGCGACTGGTGTACGCACACGGTGCGCAATTTCCACGAGCAGGTCTGAGGACCTTCACCCGAGCGCGGTCGGTGCCCTGCGGCGTGCACGACCGGCTCCACTCCCGGGGCGGAATCGGGCTTTCCTTGCGGGAAAGGTGTTCCGTACAGGGCAGGAGGTTGTCCCGGGTCTTGTTGAAGTGAGGTGGCAGTCCCCGGCCTGATGTGTGCCTGATGGCACGGTGTCAGGCGACCGCCAAAGTCACCGTTTCAGGAAGGGGACCACCACCATGTCGAACAAGAACGTAGCTGCTGTACGGCTCGTGGAGCACGACGATGCCACCGAGCTTGTGGAGCTGCCCGAGGAGCTGCGCGTGTCGTTTGCGCAGGTCGCGGGCGCCGCGCGTGAGGGACTGTTGGCGATGAGCGCCACGGTCGGGCTCGTGGTGATGCACGAGATGATGAACCGGAGATGACCGCCAGGGTCGGCGCACCCAAGCACGCCAAGGTTGCTGACCGGCAGGCGAACTGGCACAGCGAAGCGCCGGGCTCGTTTGTGTTGGACGGCCGACACGTGTCGACCGATCGCCCTCGCGGTCGCACGGTCGACGGCAGCGAGATCGAGCTCGACCAATACAAGCACTTCAGTGACGACGATCTGTTGTCGGAGCTGGTGCTGGAACGGATGCTGGCCGGCGTCGCGACCGGCCGCCACGCGGTGAACGAACCCGTCGGCGTCGCGGTCGTCGGTGAGCCGCCGGTTCAAGGCCGCTACCCAGGCCGGCCTCGACGAGTTGATGAGCCGCGACCTGTCCGAACTCGAGCTCGCGGCGTTGATGCTCGAGGTGTGCACTTCGTCGAGGCGTGCTGTGTGGTCGCACTCGCGATCTGCACCGATGGCACGAAGGTCCCTGGCGGGCTGTGGCTCGGCGACACCGAGAACAAGACCGTGGTGACGAACCTGTTGGCCGATCTCGTTGAACCGCCCCGGGTCTGATGGAGGCTCGGGTTATTGGATTCCAACGACTTCGTGGTCGGCTTGTTGGGCAGCGTAGAACGCCGCTTCGAACTCCGCGGGTGGCACGTCGCGGCAGTGGCTGTGCAACCGGTCCTGGTTGAACCGGTGCACCCAGGACAGGGTCGCGAGCTCGGCCTCGTCGACGTCGTCCCAACCGGTCGCGTCGGGCCCGTACACGCACTCGGTCTTATAGAGCCCGTTGGTCGTCTCGGCCAGCGCATTCTCATACGAGTCCGCGACGGTGCCGATCGGTCGAGCGCCGATCTCGTCGAGGCGTTCGGTGAAACGCACCGACGTGAACTGGGCTGCGACCCGGCGTCGGAGTGGGCGACCACGCCGACGAGACGGCAGGCGCCCGCCTCGGTGACGCGCCGGCGGTGGAGGCACGGGCGATCGCTCATGGCTTTGCGGCCGGGCGCATCGTCTGTGTCCTGCGCCTTGTTCACCTTGTCGGTACTGGTCGGTCCCGTGCGTGTCAGACCGACAGCGAAACTGGGAACGTTGCCAGCCACGCCACGGCGCCGAGAAACACTACCCATCCGCCAGTCAGCAAGACGACCCGGAGGCACGCGGTGCTCAACTTCACGCATATCCCGGCAAAGAACAGCGTGACGGCGAACAGCACCACCGCGAGCACGTAATTGGCGGATCGCTGGAGGTTGTTCTGCACCCGTTGTGCCGACCCTGTCGCCGCGGCGTCGAGCCGCGCCGCCTCGGCCTTCGACGCCGGCCGGTATTCGGGCAGCTTGAACGGCGTCGGCGGCACGTCGGAGTTCTGCAGCGGCTTCATCGCGATCCACGCGTTGAACGCGGGCTTGAAGTCGTCGCGAAAAGCGCGCTCGGTAGAAGTTCTCGAGTTCCTGGTCGTCCGTGGCGTACACGTTGACCCACTGGATGAACGTCGCCACATCGACTTGACTCTCTGCTTCGGACTGGCCTTGTCCGCGGGCGGCGTCGATACGCAGTGCATTGGTGCGGGCGCCGGCCTTGACCTGTTCGCCGTTCCATCGATTCGCTTGATAGCTACTCCAGGCGGTTGCAACGGCGGCGAGCGCGAGCAGCAGCGTCGCGAGGACCTCGACTGTGTTTCGTCGTATCGGCGCGGGCTCCGATGCGTCGCTCATGTCGTTGCCCGGCCCGACGCGTCGCACGGCAACGGTCCATCGAACCCGAGCACATCAAGCTGCGGTTCCATGATCCGCAACGTCCGCTCCATCGCGACGGGCTTCAGCGACCCGACGCCCGGCCGGTACGGGTCGTCGAGAAACTGCAGCAGCAGAAGCAGCGTCACGATGACGAAGACCACCGAACCCATGAGGACCGATTGCGTCACCTTCCCTTCGCCGCTGTCGGCAAAGAAGAGCACGTAGACGAAGATGACGAGCGAGATCGCAAAGAGCACGATCCACAGCGGAGTCGGGATCACACCAGTCGCGCCGTGCACACGGTCCTGTCGCGCCTGTTGACGGTCCGTGGTCTGATCCACCCACTTGCCGTACGCCGTATCTTCGCTGCTGGTCTTGGGTTCGACCGTCCGCAGCGTTGTGAACATCGCGGCGCTCCAGGGGTTGATCTCATCGCCGAGTGACCCGTCCTCGAGCCGATCCCATTCGGAACCCGCGACATCGCCCGCGTAGCACAGGAGTTCGCCGGTGAGCGCCTGGCGCGCGTGCGCTGGGAAGAACTGTGCGGTCTCCAGTTGCTGCGCGACTGTCACGGCTTCGCTCTCGGCGCCCGCTCGCGATGCGTCGTAGGTAGTGAACGCCAAGAAGATGATGAAACCCAGCAGGATCGCAAAACCAGACGCGAGCACGCCGAAGACGCCGGAGGCCCGGTCGCCGTCGGTGAAGTAGCTGCCCTCGGGCGCGTTCCGCCGCACCAGCAGCATCGCGGCGATGGCTACCGCCGAGACCACGAGCGTGATGACGAAACCGATAAGGATGTTCACGAGTTGTCTCTCTCGGATCGATAGCGATCAGCGTGAAGCGCGTCTACAAGCCTGCAGGCGGCTGCGAAGGGGTTACGCTCTGCGGTGCCTGAGCGTCGCTCACGTAAGTGGAAGACGCGGCGCAATGGATTTACGAGCGAACGGCCGCGCCGGAGGGGGCACTGCGGCTGAGGGCCTCGATGATCGCCAGACACACGAGCACGATGCCTGCGACGATCAGCACGGCTATGGGCCCGGGGTGCGAGAGCACGACGAGGATCGCGAGTCCGACCCCTGCGACGACGATCCGCAGCGGGCTGCGATACCGCGAGACGAACGCCGCGATCGCTGACGGCTGCGCGGCGGGCGTGCGTCCGCGGCCACGGAAGAGCCCGACGGCGGAGTCGCGGATCTTGGTGGCCGTTTGGCCCGGCCCCGCGAGCCAGGCACCGATCGCGGCGGCCAGCCCGAGCACGAACACCGACCGCAACGCCGTCCGGAGGAATCCGAGGAGCTGATCGTAGACGTTTGCCGCGGCGTCATGGTTGACGTCCGGACCAAGGGCATTGAGGTAGACGCTCCGCGCCACGTTGAAGACGATGAGCACGAACGCGACCGCGAACGCGACGCCGAGGCCGGTTCGGAGAATCGTGCGACGCCGGTTACCCGACAAGAGAACCGCGCCGGCGAAGAGGACGATCGTGAGGATCGGCAGGGCGATAGCGAGCTTGTCGAACGCATCGACGGCGTCCTGCGTCTTGCTCAGCTGGTCGGAGTCCAGCAAGACGATCTGATTGTTGACGCGCTCTCCCTCGACATCGGCAAACAGGTTGATGCCCGCAGTTTCGAGGGCTGCTTTCACCCTGTCGACGACCGAACCAAGGTGCACGACCACCTGACCGTTCTTGGTCTCGATGTTGCCAACGCCCTTGCCCTCGAGAACGGCGACGACCTGAGTATGGGCGCGTCGGTTGGCCTCCTTCCAGAGCGTCGCGAACTGGTCCGACTGCACCAGCCGAAGCGCGACGTCATGAACGACTCCCGTGATGCCGTCCGTCACGGCCGGGGCCGAGAACGGCGCGCGCGCGGGGAGCACCCGAGCCACTCTCGTCTCGAGGTCGGTGCTCGCGACGAGCGAGTTCGTAACGCGCGTCGCGATCGCCTCTTGGACCGCGGCATCGTCGGCCAGTGGTGCGACGGTTGCGACGTACTGATCGGTGTCGAGCACGGTGTTGTGCAACCAGACGGCGAGTACCGACACCGGTGCAAGAATGCACACGAGAACGACAAGGAGCGCACACATGATCCGGCGCCACCGTGCGACAGGCCTGTCCCCCGTTGCCGGTTCCGGAAGACTCATACTCGCGTCCTCGCTCACTTGGCTACTCCCTCCGTGTGTCTGCCGAAGGGACCGCTTGCCCGCTCGCGATCTTCGGCCCGCGCGGCGACTTCGAGCTTCGCGGCGTCCGACGCGAATGCGAGCACGACGGGGTCGTCACCGAGCCGCTTCACCTCGCCCGCGTGGGCAGGCCTCTCCTCCAGAACGCGATCCATCGCCACCAGCTCATTGCGAAACATGAAGGGCGCCTTGCTCCACACGAAGACGTCTCGCACCCAGCGGCCCGAGCCACGCCGCCACTTCGCGCTAAAACCGTCGAGGTCGCCATCGGACACTCGCACCGAGCCGCCGAAGTGGCCGGGCTGACGCGTCAGCCAACGGCGGCGTCCGAACACCGACACTGCGAACACAATGATGACGCCCAGATTGACGCCGAGCACGGCAAGAAGCGCGATCAACATGCGCCGGCTCCTCGTGATCGTGGTGTCTCGATCGGATCGGTCGCGGGTCGTCTCCCTCAGTACGCGACGAGGGTCCGGTCCTGCACGCAGTACGCCATGATCAGCGCGAGCGGGAAGAAGAAGAGGCTGAGGAAGAAGTACCCGAGGAAGCTGTGACCTTTGCGGGCGGCGACCCGGGCCGGCCAGAACGCGATCGCGATCCAGATGATAGCGGCGAGGATGGCCCAGAGGAACCGCATGCTGATCTCCTGCAGTTGTTGTACGTTGAGGACATCGTGAGGAAGCTGACGGGTCGTGTCGTCACGCACATTGCGTGAATGATCAGACGCCTTCTACCGCCGGCAACCGGCCGGAGCGGATCGCGCTCGATGAACGCCCGATAGTCGCGGTCGTTCTGATCGGCGTAGCGCTCGGAGAAATCGGTGATCGATTCGTCGAACCGGTCCTTCTTGCCGAGGTACGCGGCGATCGCGATCGGGTCTCCGGATCGGGCGTGGGCGCGTGCCAGCGTGCGGCCACAGAGGCGCGCGTAGAACCAGAGCGCTTCCGGTGCCATACCTTCGACGACGGCGGATCCTTTCATGTCGCGCAGCTGGCGCCAGTAGAGATAGCGGTTGTCCTGTTCGCCCTTGGTCCAACCGAGGAAGATGTCGCTCGCGGCCTGCATCATCCGCTGTCCTTGCACGACGCGTTCGCCCGGCTTGGTGGTAGCGGCTCTTGGGAAGGTGGTCCTCGAGCACCGATGCCGTTGCTTCCTTCACCTGAAGGAACAGTGGGTCCTGTTGGTCGCGCCCTTGGAGCAACGCGATGAAGGCGCGGGTGCCGACGCTGCCGACGCCGACGACCTTGCGGGCGACGTCGACGACCTTGAAGCGCTCGAGGAGCTGCCGGCGATCGTCCGGCAACGTGGCACGGTAGGCACGGAACTGCTCGTGGATCGCGTGCTCGATCTCGTCGGCCGGGATCCCGATGCTCTCCGGCGACGTCGGGCAACCGCACGACGATCGGGCGGCTGGCTGACGATCCGGTACTCGCCGTCGACCTGCTCGGCGAGCTTCGACAGTGCTTGCAGGCTGTCGCGCGTGCTGCGCCTTCTCCGCGGTCTTCCGGGCCGTCTTCTCCGCGTTCTTCGCGGCCTTCTTGTTGGCCGATCCCTTCACTGAGCGCGCGGCGAGGTCGATGGCGCGCATGATGTCTTCCTCGGAGATATGGTCGTACCAGATCTGCATCGTCGGCATTGCTGCGAACTCGACCATCCCCATCGCGGTAGGCATTCACGGACGAGAGCGTCACGGCGCGGCGATCGTCCTTGCGGTAGCCGTTGTTCCGCGCCGCAATCGTGAAGCTGGCCGCCATGCGCTTGACGTCGTATTCGAAGGGTCCCGGGAGGGTTTCGTCGAAGTCGTTGAGGTCGAACACGAGTGCACGTTCGGGTGACGCATACACGCCGAAGTTGGAGAGGTGCGCGTCGCCGCAGAGCTGGACGTCCAGCCCGGCGGTGGGAGTGTCCTTCAGGTCGGCGGCCATGATCTTCGCCGCGCCTCGGTAGAACGTGAACGGCGAGACCATCATCCGGCCGTGACGAACGGGCACGAGATCGGGTTCGCGCGTCGTGTTCTGTTCCTCGAGCAACGCAACGGGATCAGGCCGGTTGCGCGAAGGCTCCCATCCCGCATGACCCGCCGGTGCGACCTTCGTACGTGCCGCCTTGCCGCGCGGCGACACGATCCTCGACGGTCGGATGTGTGATCTTCTTCACGGATCCCTCCTAGTCTCGTGTCTTGGCGCGCTGAACACACGCGCCAAGACACGAGCGAGCGCGAGCACGAAGATGCGACCCGAGTCAGCCGACTTGCCCGGCGGCTTCCTTGACTGCCGCGTCGACATCAGCCGTGCTCACGTCGAGCTGCTTGGCGACATGCTTCTCGGCCTTCAGCTCCGCCTTGTCGAGCGCCGGCTCGAGATTGCTCGCGCCGACGACTAAGAGGGCGGCTTGTCCCGCGTCGATGAGATCACCGAGCTCCTTGACGTCGGAACGGGAGATCCCCCGCCACAGGTGGCCACCGACCGCGCCGGCTGCTGCGCCGACCGCGGCCGCGCCCAGGACACCTGCCGGAAAGAGGATGCCGACCACGGCACCCGCCGCGGCACCGCCCCAGCCGCCGTGCCGGGTCGCCATCTCGTCCTTGTTCACGCGGACCTTGCCGGACTTGTCCTTGGTGATGACCGCGGCGTCGTAGGTTCCGATGACGTCAGCGGCGTGCAGATCCTTCACGACGTCATAGTCGCCGCGCGCGGCCGCCTCGCTCGGATAGGTGCCGATGTAGAGAAACATTCCATCAGCCTGTGCCATGTCCTTGTCTCCTGTTCGTCTCGACTCGAACGTTGTGTACGGGACAATCATCCGCCTCGCGACGGTGGGAGTCGTCCTTGACTGCCGCGTCGACGTCGGCCGTGCTCACGTCGATCTGCTTGGCGACATGCTTCTCGGCCCTTGTCTCCTGTGCGTGTCCAATGAAGTGACTGCTCTCCAACGTGCCGAGTCAGTTCCCGGCCTGCATGCGCGCGGCCTCGTCGCCGATGTCCATGCCCAACAGCACGAGGTCCTCGGCCGTGATCGAGCGGGCGGCGAGCACAATGCCGCCGGCATCGCGGACGGCATCGCGCAAGGGCACGGCCCAGAGGTGTTCGATCGCCAGCACAAGTGCCGAGCTTCCGTCCGGCAAGTCGTCGACCAACGCCGCCGCCACCGCCTCCGACGCGTGGACTGCTTCAACATCGATGGAGCCGCCACGGTCGGCCCCAGCTACTGCGCCCTCCTCACCGGCGATACCGAGACCGATCAACGCGCCAACGGCGGCGCGTAGCTCGGTCCGTTGGTCGTCGTCGAGGTCGGAGACGCTCAGCGCCGCGATGTCGTCGCCGTCGCGCATCACGAAGACCGCGTCGATCACGCGGATCGCACCGGCGTCGCTCAGACGTGCCAGCTCGTCGGCGATTCGTCCCTCGAACAACTCGCTGTCCGGGAAGCCGATGACGAAGGCCTGAATGGGTCCGATAGCCATGGTTGTTGCTCCTCTCGTTCAGTATGTGTCGTCGACGACGTCGCGGCCGTGGGCGGTCAAGGCCCAGATGACGCTTACGGCGATCGCCACGAAGATGACGCCCCACACGGGGTAGTACGGCAGCCAGGCGAACCCGGCGATGGCACTCAAAATCGCGATGATCACGCCAACGGTGCGCGCGAGGACCGACCCTGAAAGGAGATAGACGCCGGCAACCGCGACGACCACACCGAGGATCAGGTGGATCCAGCCCCACTGTGTCGTGTCGAACTTGAACACGTAATTGCGGGTCGCGACGAAGAACTCGTCGTCGAGGATCGCCACGAGACCGGCGATCGCCTGGAAGGCGCCGATCAGGATCATCATCATCGACGCGAAGTACGTCCAGCCAACCGCCGCGCCGCTTATCTGTCTCGACGGCGCGTTCGCTGTCCTGACATCAGCCATTCTCGACACTCCTCCGTTCGTAGTGACTCTGCTCGACAATGGAACTACGAAACTGCTCGCCTGCCATCACGCAAATAGCACGAAACTCAGCCTTCGCTTGTCTGGCTGGTGAGCCGATCGCGACCGCGTTGCACCGCGTTGAGAATGATGCGTACGCCGAGGCCCAGGATGATGAGGTCGAGGATCATCTGCATCGTGACAATGAGACGAGCGGCTTCGGCGCGCGCGCTGATATCGCCGAAGCCGACCGTCGAGAAGATCGTTACCGTGAAGTAGAGCGCGTCCGTGCGCGACAGCGAAGCTGTGAAGTTCGCCTCGTCGGCACGACTCATCGCGTAGTACGCGGTCGCGAACAACAAGATGAACAGCGGCAACACGAGGAATACCCCTTCGAGTGCCCGCAGCCCGGGATTCTGCGACTCGGCGATCGCCCGCAGCTGCCAGGCCATGAGGCCCAGAAAGACGAAGAATCCGATCGTCAGCCGCAACACTGCCGACGCGCCGTCGTCGAGACCCAGGGGCAGCAGGTAGTAGAGCGCGATGAGCAGCGCCGCCGTCAGGAATCCTCGGATCACGGCCGTCGCGACGAGCCGCTTCTGACCGGAGCGCGCGTCGGTGACGCTCGTCACGTCACCGCGTCCACGGCCTCTTGCACGGTCGGGTAGACGACGTCACTGAGTCGATGCGCGTCGCCGACTCGAATGAAGTCGCGCACCTGACCGATGTCGTGTGCGATGACGAGGCGCACCCCGGATCCATCGAGATCTCGGGTGGTGTTCGCGAGCACGCGGACCGCGCTGATGTCGACGAATGGGATCGACCCGGCGTCGAGGATGATCGCCTGTACCCCCGACACCTTGGCCTTGTCACGGATCGAGGCGGCGACGCCCTCGGCGTTGGCGAAGAACAGCGCGCCGTCGAGCCGCACGATCACGACGCCGGGAACCGTCGCGTTGTCGGGATTCCGGTCGATGTCACCGTATTGGTCGGTCCCGGCGACCTTGCCGAGCGTCGCGAGGTGAGGATGCGAGGAGCGATACATGAGCAGCAGGATCGAGACCGCGATGCCGATGAACAACCCGGGAAGCGTGTCGAAGATCAACACTCCCAGCATCGCGGCCAACGCCGCGATGAAGTCGGGGCGCGCGGCCGCGCCGTACATCTTGCGGAGCCGGCTTGTCGAGAGTCTGTAGAGCTTGACCAGCGCGTCGATGTCGACGAGATCGAGGAGCGCCGCGATGACGACCGCACCCAACGTCGCTTCGGGCAGGTCTTCGAACAGGCTGGTGAGGAAGAGCAGCGTGATCACCGTGACGCCGGCAGCAGTAAGACCCGACACCTGCGAGCGTGCGCCCGCCGACGCGTTCACGGCAGTCTTGGAAAGACCCCCGCTGACGACCATTCCCTGGCACAGCCCGGCGCCGAGGTTCGCAGCGCCGAGACCAATGAGCTCGCGGTTCGCATCGATCTCGTAGTGGTCCTGCGTCGCGTACGTCTTCGCCGCCGCGAGCCCTTCTCCGAAGGCGACGAGCATCACACCGAACGCCGAAGCCGAAGTGGCGAAGTAGTCGCTCAGACTCAACTCGTGCGGGAGACCGATCGACGGGAGGCCGCTCTCGATGTGACCGACGATGGCAACACCGTGCTGGTCGAGGTCGAAGAGGTGCACCACGACGATCCCGAACGCAACCGCGACCAGCGACGCGGGAACAGCCGGCGCGAAGCGCCGCAGCAGTATCACGATCGCGAACGACACGACGCCGACCGCGAGTGTTCGCCATTGCGTGTCGCCGAGGTGACCGAGGAAGTCCCAGGCTTGTTCGAAGAAGTTGCCCGCTCCTTTTTCGAAGCCGAACACCTTGGGCAGCTGCCCGACGATGATCGTCAGGGCCAGCCCGATGATGAACCCCTTCATGACCGGTTCGGAGATGAAGTTGGCGAGGAAGCCGAGTCGCAACAAGCCCGCAATGAGGGCGAAGACACCGGTCGCGAGCGCGAGCATTGCGGTGAACGCCAAGAAGTTGTCCGGCCCTCCGGTCGTCAGCTCCGCAACTGCCGCCGCCGACAACGCCGCGCTTGCCGCCCCCGGGCCGACGACGAGATGCTTCGACGAGCCGAACGCCGCGTACAGCACGAGGGCGGGCGGCACCGCGTACAACCCGATCACCGGCGAGACCCCGGCGAGCGTCGCGTAGGCCAGCGCCTCGGGAACGAGCACCGCCCACAGCGTGAGCCCCGCGACGACATCGCGCGTGGCCCACTCGCGCTTGTAGCCGCGCAGTGATGTGAGGATCGGGATGCGGTCCATTCCGGACTCAATGGAATCGCGAAGGCCTCGATACGGCATCACGCAATGTGCGTGAAACCCTCAGCCGGCAATCACGCAATCTGCGTGACGACGCACGTCGATCCCTGCCTGATGATCACGAGGTCTGCACGCTGTGAGGGAGGCAGGATGAGCACTTCACGAGCCGGGGTTACCGCCGAGGCACTGCGGTCGATCTCCACACCGGACAAGGTAGAGAGTCGACTCGGAACGTTGGAATTCAACGATGGTGCACCGTCGGAAGCGACCGCAGCACTGTTGTACGACCATCTCGACTTCATCCACGGCGTGCAGGCCTTCATTGGCGCGTACCCCGGGGCATCAACGACGGCAATACGACGTGGCTTCCGTTCGATCGGGGCCGAGGACAACACGATCGTGTGCTTCTCGGAGCTGATGGACTCGGCGTCGGTATTCCTGACCGCCAACTGCGACACGTTCTACTTCCTCGCCTTCGTCGACGTCTCGGCCCGGCCGGTGGTGATCGACGTGCCTGCACTGCCGTCGGGGATCCTGGGGACCATCGACGACATGTGGTTCCGGTGGGTGAGCGACTTCGGGCTGCCGGGCCCCGACCGCGGCCAGGGTGGCAAGTATCTGATCGTCGGCCCGGGCTATGACGGTCCGCTGCCCGACAGCGGGTTCCACGTCGCCCACTGCCGGACGACTCGTGCGCTCGTCTTGGGTCGGGCGTTCATGGTCGACAACGATCCCAGCATCCCCGCGAACGCAATCCGCGAGGGCTTTCGCATCTCGCCCTACGTGCCGGGCGCGCAAGGAAGTGCCGTCGCTTCCTTCCTCGCGGGGGAGGCGCCCCTCGGAGCGATGCCCGCCGCGCCCAAGATGAAGTTCGTCGAGGCGTCGGGCACCTCGTTCAACACCATCCCGCCGAACGACTACGGGTTCTGGGAGACGGTCAACGAGCTGATCCAACTCGAACCGCCGTCCAGTGGCGACCCCGAACTCCTGGGCATGCTCGCGCGCCTCGGGATCGTCCACGGCGAACCGTTCAAGCCGGACGAGCGCATGCGCAAGATCCTCGAAGACGCCGCAGTGGTCGGCAACGCGACCGCCCGCACCGTCACGTTCGCGTTCCGACCCGAGGAGGGCTTCACCTACTACCCCGGATCGAATTGGTTCAACATGCTCTGGGTCGGCGGTTACGAGTTCCTCGATCCGCCGCCGCAGATCACCAAGGACGGGGTCGTTACCGCGCCGAGCGATGGGGCCCGCAAGCTGAACTCGAAGATCGCGTTCCTCTACCCGGCGACGGGCGTGACGCCCGCGATGTGCATGCGCCTCACCGGCATGGGCTCGCAGTACCTCATGTCACTGCGAGGCAGCGATGGCGAGTACCTCGACGGGGGACGCAACTACAAGCTGACGCTCCCACCGGACATCCCCGAGAGTCGCTTCTGGTCGATCGTGCTTTACGACCGCCAGACCCGGTCGATGCTCCAGACCGACCAGGCGAAGCCGGACGTCGGCAGCCAGTCGGGAACGGTCAAAGCGAACGCCGATGGCTCGACCGACATCTACTTCGGACCGACCGCGCCCAAGGGCAAGGCCGACAACTGGCTCCAGACGGTGCCGGGGAAGGGCTGGTGGATGATTCTTCGGCTGTACTCCCCGGAGGCCAGCTTCTTCGACAAGACGTGGCGGCCCAGTGAGATCGAACCGATCTAACACGCGGGAAGGCCGATCCCCCGCCGGCGACTGTGGTGTGAACCGAGATGCGCGGACGTATTGCGGCAGTGCGGGAGTGGTTCGAGGAACTGCTTCTCTATCGGATCTGGGAACGCATGCTCGAGATCGAGTTTGTGGACCGCAGTGTCGCGCTCGCCGGGAAAGCCTTCGTCTCGTTCTTTCCGTTGGTGATCGTCGTCGCCGCGTTCGTGCCGGATCGACTTCGCGCTTCGATCGTCACCACGCTCACGAGCCGAATCGGCCTGAAAGGAAACGCGCTCATTTCCGCCCGAGATGCCTTCGCATCGTCGGACGACGTGCGCAAGGCGACGGGTCTGGTCGGTCTCGCGTTCGCGATCTTCTTCGCGACCTCGTTCACGACGGCGTTGCAACGCGTCTACGCCCATGCATGGCGACGACCACCGCAGTCAGGCGCGGGTGCCTACGTGCGCGGGGCCACGTGGCTCCTCGCGGTGCTGGCCTATATGGCACTCCTCGGCGGGTTGCGCTCGGCCCTCGGCGATGGGGCGGGGCTCGCCGCCTTTGCTGTCGTCGCGATCGCGATGAGCGCCGGGCTGTGGTGGATCACCGCCTGGTTCCTCCTTCTCGGGGACGTGCTGCCGCGGGTGCTCCTTCCGACCGGTGTGGTCACCGGCATCGCGATGACAGGGTTCGCGACATCCGCGACGATCTGGATGCCGGGCGTGGTCACCGACAACGAAGCGCAGTTCGGCATCTTCGGCATCGCGCTCTCGTTGGTGACCTGGTTCTCCGGTGCCGCCTTCTGCATTCTGCTCGGCGCGTGCGCGGGGCCGGTCTTCGCCGAGGACACGGGGCAAGTCGGCGCGCTCATTCGGGGCCGCGCGGATGCGACGCTGACCGCGGGCGCCAGTCCGCCGCTCCCGCCACCCGCCCGCGCGCTCACGCTGCGCGACGCGTTCCAGAGCCAGGAGGAGAATGCGCATGCCTCAGATCACTGATCTGACCGCCGAGCACGACGGAAGTTCTCCGTCCGGCGGCACCGCCGGCGGCGACGCGGGACCGAGTGGCGTGCCCGGGTTCCTCGGTCGGATCCCGAGGCTCGGGGTCTGGGCGTGGAGCTTCGTCGGGTTCGTCATCGCGGCCATCATCGTGTGCACCGCGCTCGGCGCGGTGAGCGAGATCGTGCTGCCGATGACCTTCGCGGCCGTGCTCGCCGTGTCCTTCAAACCGCTCGTGGACACACTCGTACGCAAAAAGCTCAAGCCCACGCTCGCCGCCGGTCTCGTCGTGCTCGGGCTGCTCGGACTGATGGCCGGTGTCGCCATTGCGACAGGGCACGGCGTGGCCGAACAGACCGACCAGATCAGCGCCTCGACCGACAAAGCCGTGGACAAGGCGGCCGAGCAGACCGACGCGCTCGGCATCTCTCAGGACTCGTTGGACTCGGCGCGCAAAGCCGTGAACGACGCGTCCGACACAATCACGACGGGTGTCCTCGCGGGGGTGGTATCCGGCTTCAGCACGGTGATCGCCATTGTCAGCGGCATCATTCTGGGCGCGCTCATCATGTATTACCTCCTCAAGGACGGGACCAAGATTCGACGCGCCCTGGTCGAAACCGTCGATCCTGCGTACCGCGCCGACTTCGACGACTTCATCGGTGACTCGTGCCGCGTCCTGCGCGACTACGGGCGAGGTCGCACGGTCATGTCGGCCATCGTGTCGCTGTTCATCGGTCTCGTCGCGCTCCTGTTGGGCTTACCGCTCGTGTTCACGATCATCGTCGTGAACTTCATCGGCGGCTACATCCCGTACATCGGCGCGTTCCTCGGTGGCGGACTTGCCGTGATCATCGCGCTGGGCAACGGCGGCGTCCCGGATGCCGTGATCATGCTGCTCGCAGTGCTTGCATCGAACCTCATCCTGGAAAACTTCGTGGAGCCCAAGGTCATGGGCCGCTCGCTCGACATCCACCCGCTCGTCGTCCTCGTCGTCACCGCTCTCGGTGGCCTCCTTGGCGGCATGGTCGGGCTCATCCTCGCCGTTCCCGCATGGGTGATCGCCAGCGATGCCTTTTCCCGGACGCGTCACAGAGGCCTGCTCCAGAAGGTCGCGAAAAAGGCCGAGCCGGTGAAACACATCCTCGAGTGAGTCAGGATCACGCAATCTGCATGACATGCAATGCCGCGGCGGGGTTTACGTTCGCTATACACACGCCACGATCGTGGGTGACCTCGCCCGGGCGTCGCACACAGGAAGGTGAGCCGCCGTGGATTACACCGATCGCCTCCGACGCCTAGCCCTCAATGACGCGCGCATGGCCGAAGACCTCGCTGGTGGACAGCGCCTCGCGTGCGGAGAGCTGGATCCGAAGACCCTCGAGCTCGCCCGCCTTGCGGCGTTGGTCGCGGTCGGGGGCGGCGTGTCGTCGTACGGAGCGCAGTCCGATGCGGCCGTCAACGCCGGCGCGAGCGCCGCTGAGATCGTCGACGTGCTGTTCAATGTCATCCCGATCGTCGGCCTTGCGCGCGCGGTTGAAGCCGCACCGAAGCTCGCGATGGCCCTTGGATACGACACCGATGACGCAATGGAGCAGTAGCGCCCGGCGAACCGTCGGTTATCCGCCGAGCAGACCGATCTCGGTCGCGTGTTCCACCGCTTCACTGCGCGCGGAGACGCCGAGCTTGCGGTAGATCGAACCGACCTGCGACCGAACCGTGTTGTGAGATACGAAGATCCGCCCCGCGATCTCGGGGAACGTGAGGTGCGTCTGGAGGTACGGGAGCAGCCGAAGTTCCGCGGGACTGAGCGGCGGCCCGCCGGCTGTCCCTCCGGGAGCCGCTGCTGCGACGTGCGCCTTGAATTCCGATACTTCGGTGACGAGGGCGCCCATTTCCGGCCGAGAGACGAAGACGTCGTCGATCTCGCGCACCAGGTGGCGAGCCGTCGTTGTGTCGCCCGTCGCGGCGTACACCTTGGCGAGCTGCAGTCGCACGCGCACGGCGATCCATGGTATTGCGTGGGTACATGCCGGTCGAGCGCGCATTGCGCGCGCGAGCTGGCGATTCGTCGCGTCCCGGTCGCCGTGATGTAACGCGAGCCGCGCCGCGGCGGCGAAACTCAGCGCCGATACGGCGTAGTCGTGCATCCGATACTCGTCGATCGTGCCGAGTGCGAGCCGCACATGTTCATCGGCTTCCGCCCATCGCCCACCATCCATGGCCAACAATCCGAGCTCGGACTCGCCGAGCACGATCGTGTCGGTGTTTCCCAGTGTTGCACCAAGCGCGGACGATTCCGCGAACGGAGCAACCGCGAGGTCGTGGTCGCCGGCGAGCAGGTGTGCTTCGCCTAACAGCACGAGCGCGGTGTCGCGCCAGGGGCTCCAGGACGGCTCCTCGGCAACCGCGAATCGCGCGTCGCTCAGCATTCGCTCAGGACCGGCCGCGCACATCACGGCCCGCAACATCGCGCGGGCGGACTCGAACGAAGCCGTGCCGTCGAGGGGCACCAGATCGAACGCCCCCGCTTCGACGATCGCTGCCCAGCGTTCCGCGTCGGCAGTGTGGCCGGTCAACGCCGCGACCCAGCCCGCGAGCACAGCGAGCGGGAGGTACTCCTCGATCACGGCGTCGTGGAGCGTCGCGAGCCACCGCTCCACGGTCGACATCTGCCCGGCGCTGTACGTGGGCAGGATCAACGCCGTCACCAACTGGACGCATCGATTCCCTTCGGTCGTGAGCAGCAGGTGCTCGAGCGCCAACGCCGGAGACCCGTTCGCCTCGTACCAGTCGGCCGCGCGCAAGTGCAACTTCATGATCACGTCAGGTTCGCTTCGACGCAGCTCACCGAGCAAGAACTCGCGGAACAGCGCGTGATAGCGGTACCACTCACGTCGGCGGTCCAATGGGACCACGAACAAGTTCGTGCCCTCCAGGTGGCGGAGCTGCGCGTGACCGCCGGAATCTTGCAGAAGAATCGCATCGCAGAGAGGACCGTTCAGCTGATCCACGATCGCGGTGCGCCTCAGGAACCGCTGGACGTCGTCGGGCTGTTGGACCAGCGCCTCACGGTAGAGATAGTCGGCGACGTACCGGTCGTCTCCGGTGACTTGGTAACGCTCTTCCGGGTTCTCCTTCGCGATCAACGCCGCGAGGTAGAGGCCGACCGCCCATCCTTCGGTGCGTTCGGTCAACGCCGCGGCCGACTCAGGGGCGAGATGCACCTGGGCCTGCGAGAAGATCTGTTGCGCGCCAGCCGCGTCGAGGGCCAAGTCGCCGGGTCCGAACTCGAGCACGTCGCCGGAAGCCCGCAGCCGCGGGACATGCGGCTGCTCGGAACGACTCGCCGCGACCAACTGCGAACCCCGAGGCATCCCCGCCATCACGACGCTCAGCACGTCGTGGCACTCCGGCGACTGCACTTCGTGTAGGTCGTCCAACATGAGCACGAACGGCTCGGAACTCGCGGCGAGCGCCGACGCCATGCGCGGTGCCGCGCGGCCCAACACTGATATCCCCAGCCCGCCCACATCCGCGCGCAGTTGCGCGTGGCCAGGCGAGATACGAGAGTACGCCGACGCAAGCACCGACAACAAGGCCGCGGGGTCATCGTCGAAGCGGTCGAGCGACGCCCAGGCGACCCGCCGATCCTCCGCCTCTGCCCACTCTGCAAGCAGTGTCGACTTGCCGTAGCCCGCAGGCGCGGTTACTCCGACGACTCGGCAGTTGCTCCCGCGCGCAGTGTCGATGAGCGAACGCCGGCTCACGGTGCCTGCTCGAGGGAGCGGGGCGGAGAGTTTGGCGTCGTGGAGCGACTTCCCGAGATCGTCGAGCGCGCGCGTGCTCTCGGTCACGATCTACATCTTGGAGAACGCGACGGTCATGCGCATCACCCGGGGCGGGCGATCACGCAATCTGCGTGACGACACCAATGCAATCTCGTCGCACAATCGCGCCACGCATCGAGGTGTGGACCTGATGCATCACCCAGGAGTGTGAGGTGTCGAGCGATTTCGAAAAGAACGCGCGCCGGTTGCGGAACGTGGTTGAGCCGGTGGCGGCCGGCGTGTATTTCGCGCCCGAGGCGCACGCCGCGTACCAGGCGCTCGGCTTCGAGGGCAGCGCGGCTGCAGCCGACGGCGTGGCGCGCCCGGAGTTGAAGTCGTACTTCACGAGTCGCGGTGCGTGCATGGGACAGGTGCCTGGCGAAACCGTCGCGTCCGCGTTCGGTTGCTTCAATCCGAAGGTTGTCGTGCCCGCGGTCGCGGCCGGATGGCAGATCACGACGCGCGATGCGATCCTCACGGGACGTGAACGGGGCGCAGTCGCGATGTTGCAGCGGATTCTCGGGGAAGATCCCAAGGGTCTCGATCGCGTCACAGACTTGTTGCGCCGCGCCGCAGACACTGCTCCATGGGCAGGGCGCGCGGTGTACTCAGGCCTGCGGTCGCTCCCCGTTCCCGTCAGCCCGATGGGCGCCATGTGGCGCGCCGCCGATCTGGTGCGTGAGCACCGCGGCGACAGCCACGTGATCGCATGGGCGGTCGGCGGGACCGACGCGATCGAAGTCCTGCTCTTAACTGAGCAATGGTGGGGACTGCCCGCGCGCTCATACGCGCCGTCGCGCGGATGGCAAGCCGGCGACATGGACGCGGGCTTCGAACGACTCGAACGACGTGGACTGATGAAGGGTGAGCAGCTCACCGACGCGGGCCGTGCGTTCCGGGAAGAGATCGAGGTTCGCACCGACGAGCTCGAACGGCCGTTGATCGACACGCTCGGCGACGACCTCGACGAGCTCGTCGAGCACCTGGACGCGTGGTCCGACGCGATCATCACCGGCGGTTCCTATCCGCAACGGATCGCCGGCGTCTACAACGTCGGCGGCGGACCTCATTTCGGTTCCGGATTGACCATCGACACTGCCGCTGCGCAGTACGCGACGAAGGAAGGCTGAGAAAATGACGGAGCTCGCAAAGGAAGTGCTGGCGCGGATCTCGACGCCGGATTTCGTGGACAGCCGGCTGGGCGGACTCGAGTTCCGAGACGGTGCGCCGTCGGCGAAGACACTCGAGACTCTCTACGACCATCTCGACTACGTGCACGCATTGAACGCGTTCCTCACCGCATTCCCCGCCGCATCGACCTGGGCCATGCGTGACGGGTTCCGAAGCATCGGCGTTGCCGACAATACGTGCCTGATCTTCTCGCAGTTGATGGATTCGTCGTCGCGGTTCCTGACCGCAAACGCCGACACCGTCTACTACCTGATGATCGTCGACCTGAACCAGGGCCCGATGGTGGTCGAAACACCGCCGATGGCGCTGGGCACATTCGACGACATGTGGTTCCAGTGGATCATCGACTTCGGTCTCCCCGGCCCTGATCGCGGCGCGGGCGGCAAGTTCCTCCTGGTTCCGCCGGGCTACGACGGAACGCTTCCCGAAGGCGGCTTCTACGTCGGCCACTCGCGCACGAACCGTGTCCTGATGCTGGGCCGGTCGTTCATGGAGGACAGCGATCCCGCGCCCACGGTCGCGACGATCAAGGCGACGCTCAAGGTGTACCCGTACCCGCAAGGTGGACCGGGCACCAGTGTCGGCACGCTCCTTCGCGGCGGCCCGCTCCCCGCCCGCCCCGCGGACATCCCCGAGACCGAAATTCGTCGAGGGAACCGGCCTGACGTTCAACACGATCCCCCCGAGCGACTTCGGATTCTGGGAGACCATCAACGCGTTGATCCAGGACGAAGCCGTCGGTGCCACCGACCCCGAGATCCTCGGACACCTTGCGGAGATCGGCATCGCCAAGGGCAAGCCGTTCGCGCCCGACGAGAGGATGCGACGCATCCTCGACGACGCCGCAACCGTCGGGAACGCCACATCGCGCGCACTGGTGTTCGATTCGCGCGGCGAAGAAGACGTCTACTACTACCCGGATTCCGCATGGACAGCCATGCTGTTCGGCGCCGGCTACCGCTTCGATGGACCGATTCCGGAAGTCACACCAGAGGGCATCAAGCCGTACCCGCCCTCGGGTGTCCGCAAGCACGACCTGCGCACCCTGTTCTTCTACGGGTACACAGGGATCACGCCCGCGATGGCGATGCGCCTCACCGGGATCGGCAGCCAGTATCTCGTCGCCTTCATGGACTCCAACAAGGAGTACTTCGACGGCGCCAAGTCGTACGCCGTGAAACTGCCGCCCGACATCCCGGAGGCGCGGTTCTGGTCGTTCACGCTCTACGACAACCAGACCCGTTCGATGCTCGTCACGCCCCAGCGCTTCCCGCGCGCCGGGAGCCAGTCGTACCCGAGCCCCGCCGCAGTTGCGAATGCCGACGGTTCGACCACGGTGCACTTCGCGCCCGAACAGCCCGCCCGCGTCGCCAACGGCAACTGGATCCAGACCATGCCGGGCAAGGGATACTTCCCCTGTCTCCGGCTCTACAGCCCACTCCAGTCGTTCTTCGACAAGACGTGGCGCGTCGGCGAAGTCGAACCCCAGAAGTAAGCCGAAGGGGCGGCACCCGACCTTGTTCGAGGCATTCTTCTGGGGCGCGCTCGCCGCGTCGGCGCTTGTCGTCGGCGCGGTGGTCGCATACGTGATGACGCCGAGCACGAAGCTCATCGCGGTCGTGATGGGACTCGGCGCCGGCCTTTTGATCGGTTCGATCGCGTTCGAGCTCATCGACGAAGCCTTGAAATCAACCGAGGTCGGCCTCGTCGGCCTCTACACCCTGCTCGGCGCGGGCGCGTTCATCGGCGGCAACCTCATTCTCGACAAGAAGGGCGGCGGTGACCGCAAAGACGCCGACGGCGCCCAGAAGGGAGGATCGCCGCTCGCGATCGTGCTCGGCTCAGTCCTCGACGGTGTGCCCGAGTCCTTCGTGCTCGGACTCACCGTGCTGCAAGGCGGCGTGAGCGTGGCGCTGGTGATCGGCATCGCGCTCAGCAACCTGCCCGAAGGACTGTCATCCGCCAGCGGGCTTCGCATCGCGGGATGGACTCGCCGTCGCGTCGTGAACATGTGGTTCGTCGTCATCGCGGTGTCGGGCGTCAGCGCCGCCCTCGGCTACGCGCTGCTCGACCCAACGCACGGACACACCGGCGCGTTCGCACAGGGCTTCGCCGCCGGCGCTCTGCTCGCGATGATCACGGACACCATGCTGCCGGAGGCATACGACGTCGAGCAGGTCTCGACCGGTCCGTTCGTCGCGATCGGGTTCGCGATCTCACTCATGCTCTCGGCAATCTGACGTCCGAGCGGTAGGGCGCCGATCTCGCAAACTGCGTGACGACCCTCGCGGGACTTTGATCCATGATGAGCCGACATCGATACGAAGGGATGAGGCGATGACAAAGGTTTCAGACCGTGCCCGGAAAGGGCTGGCGGATGATCCTTCGCCTGTACTCCCCCGAAGCGAGTTTCTTCGACAGGAGCTGGCGGCCCACCGAGATCGAACCGATCTGAGAAAACCCTGATCTCACGCCCTGGGCTTGACGTCGAGGATCGATCGCACCAATCGCTGCGTGTACGGATGTTCCGGGTGGTCGCAGAGCTGATCGGAAAGACCTTCGTCGACGATGCGACCTTCGCCGCGATGCGGCGGCTCGTATGGCGGGCGATCGCGATGTCGTGAGTAATGAAGAGGTATGCGATCTCGCGGTCCCGCTGCAGGCGCTCCAGCAAAGCGATGACAGCTCCCTGCGTCGAAACGTCCAACGCGACACTGGCTCGTCGAGCACGATCAGCCGGGGCTCCGTGGCGATCGCTCTGCCTGGCTTACCCGCTGGCGTTGCCCAACGGAGAGCTCTTGCGGATGGAGATCGGCGTACCGCTGGTCCAACTCGACATCGTCGAGCAACTCCACGACGCGGGCTCGCAGCGTGCTTCCGCGCAAACCGAGATGGACGCGGAGTGGATCTGCGACGATATGGGCAACAGACAGGTCCGGGTTCAGCGAGCCCACCGAGTTCTGGAACACCATCTGTGCCGCGCTGCGAAACTCACGCGGAGCGACGTGCCCGAAGGCAGACACGTCGAACTCGCCGACGAGAATGCTGCCGCACTCGGGCTGAACCAAGTGGACGATCGCCTTTCCCGTCGTCGTCTTGCCCGACCCCGAACCCCCGACGAGCGCGAGCGTCTCGCCCGGCGATCTGAAGATCGATGCCGTTCACGGCGCACCGCGGATGCTGTCGATGCCGCGCAACGCCCGATGTTGGCCTGTAGGTCACGCGCAGATTTCGAACGATCAGGTAGGGACGCACTGCGACGCTCGTTCCTCGGTCGTCACGCCGTCGAGCTCCAAGGAGGAGGCGCGCACGCAGCGCACCATGCCGTGCGTCGACGTCGGCACCAACGCCGACGGCTGGTGGCAATTCTCTGTCGCGAATGAGCATCGGTCCGCGAACCGGCATCCGTCCGGCCACTGCCACGGCGGCGGCACGCGTCCCGGGATCACCGGGAGGTCGCCGCGCCGCCGTTGGTTCCGAGGCGCTGAACTGATAAGACCTGCCGTGTACGGGTGGCGTGGTCGCGTCAACAGCTGGCGCACGGACGCGATCTCGACGAGCTCACCGGCGTACATGATCGCGACGCGATCGGCGAGAGCGGCAACCACACCGAGGTCGTGGCTGATCGGCAAGACCGCGAGCCCGCGCTCCTCCTGCAGTCCTCGGATCAGGTCGAGGATCTCCGATTGCACCACCGCGTCGAGCGCCGTCGTCGGTTCATCGGCAATAAGGAGGTCTGGTTCGGCAATGAGCGCCATTGCCAGGACAACTGCCGTGGCGAACAGCACCGTGGCCTGGACCGCAATCGGCGGCAGCACGTTCGGCATCATGTGGCGCCCGATGATGCGTCGAGAGCCAGAGCCGCTCACGCGTGCGGCGTCGATGTACTCGGCCTCCCGCGCCGACAACACTTCGCCCCTGGTGAGTCGCAGCATCCGCATTGCAAACACGAGTCCGACCGCGCACATCGCCGGCACCAGTCCAGGCCCAGCCGCGGCAACCAGCGCGAAGGCCACGACGATCGCAGGGATAGAGAGCATGACCTCGGCGACACGCATCGCGCTGCGGTCCCACCAGCCACCGCGGTAACCGGCGACCAGCCCGAGCGGCACACCAACGAGGACCGCAATACCAACCGCCAGCGCCGGCTGTACAGCTATTGCTGGAGTGCTATGCAAGGCCTTGCAGTCGCTCATCGGCGCCGTCCCGCGGCCCGCCCGCATCCTGACGGCGGCCTTGGGACCTGTTTTGGCCGGTCAGAGCGCTGTTCGTCCTGTGTCCGGCGTACCGGCCGACTCGCGACCACCACCATTGTCGACCCGCCGGAAAAGGCGTGAGCTGCGACAACGCGAATCACATGTTGTCGTTGCCGCACCTCGCGGGGCATCGTTTGCGGCCTCGCGTGGCCTGGCCGCGGCCTGGATCGCGACGATCCGGTCTTCATAAGTACGCGGCGCCGCTTGCGACCAATGGCGAACCCGTGGGTCGCAGCTCGAAATGAGTCGTGCGAGTGTGCGACGTCGCCCGTTACGCCCGTCGCCGCGCTCGCGGTGACCGACTACTCGAGTGGCTGGCGGCCTATCGCGGGTGGTTCGCGGCCGGCGAGCAGCCAGCCAGCCGCGGTGGCGAGGGCCGGCAACGCGACGACGATGAGTGCAAGGTTGATCCATGGCACGCGCGTCAGTGAATGAAGATCGCTGCGGTGCCACGCCATGAGCGCTGCGTATGCACCCGCGGTTCCCAACACGGCTCCGAGCAGTGCGAGGGTGCCGGTCGTCGCACCTGTGATCGTGCGGCGGGTGCGACTGCTCGCTCCGGTCGCGGTGAGCGTGCGCAGGTCGCGGCCGGCTTCGCTGCGGATCAGGCCAACGGTCATCGCGAGTACGCCGAGCGCGACAAGCATCCCGGCGGCCGTAGACCAGTTGCGGAGTGGAGCGAAGGACTTCGGAGCCGTGCGTGTCTCGATGACGAGCCCGGCCGAAGCCGCGGCGCGCCGGGCCATGGTGATCTGTGTTGAGGTCAATGAAGATGGCGCGCGGAACAGCCAGCCGTTGGGCATCGCGGCCAGTCCGAACGTACGCATGCCATAGGGCGTGATGAGGACGTTCGGATCCGAGTCATAGCGCGGCAGCTGGTTGACAACACTGATGGAAGGAATCGTCAATGGGTTCGCGCGCGTCGACGGATCGAACACCGTCATGCTTTTGACATCGGTCCGAGAGGTGATGAACTCAGTCGTTGCGCCGATCTGACCCGGCTTGATGGCGAACTGAGCAAGGAATGCGGGGGTTGCCACGTATAGGTTCGCGAAGGTGTTGATCTCCTCGCCTTGGCCCTGTGGGATGACGTGGGCGAGGCTGATCGTGTTACGGCCTCCGAGTTGGTCGCCCGGACCCTGGCCCGGCTCCTGGATCCGCGCGCTCGGGTTGTATGGCGCCTCGAGCTTGATGGCTTTCGCACGCATCGATGCGGCCAGCTGATTGACGACGCTGTCGACAGCGGCTGTCTGGCTGCGGTCCAGTACGGGGACGGTGGTGCCGGGCCCGAGCGGCTTCTGTCCGATGTAGACGATCAGTTCGTTCGCGGGCAGATTTCCTTTCGATGACGTCGTTTGCGCCGCGGCCGTGCTGATCGCGATCGTCGCCGCGATCGCGATCGCGAGTGTCACGGCACCGAGCGCGGCGCCTGAACGAGCTTGGTATCGGGCAAGGTCGCGCTGCGCGAGACGTAAGGAGATCGGGGCGCGACCGGCAAGGCGCGCGGCACCTTGGATTGCGAGCGGTGCGAGCAACAGGATGCCGACGACCGACGCGATGATCCCGCCGATGATGAAGCCGGCACGGTGCTTGTCGACAAACGCGAGCAGCACGATCCCGAGTGCGAGGACCAACACGCCAGCGGCCGCGAATCGGTGAGCAGGTTGTCGCTTGGGTGGCCGGCCTGACAGCGCGGCAACGACGGGAATTCGGGCGGCGGCGCGCGTGGGCCACCAGGCGGCGATCAGCGAGGTGACGAACGCGAGAACGAGGCCGACGAACACCGCGAACCAGGGAAGGGCGAAGGGATTGATGCGGTGGTCGACCACCGATTCGATCGCCCGGTAGACGGCCAACCAAGCGATGAAGCCGATTACCCCGCCGACGACGGCTGAGGAGATTCCGACCGCCGCTCCATTGGCGAGCATCACGAGACGAACCGATCGGTCGCTTGCTCCGACCGATGCGAGCACCCCGAACGCTCGCATGCGCCGCTGCGCGACGACGGCAAACCCCGCGACTGCAAGCAGTCCGACAAAGAGCATCCCGATCGTCGCCAACGCGAGGATCGTGCCTTCGATCGCCGCCTGGCTGGCAGTGCCACGGCCTTCGATGCTCAGACCCGTACCGCTCGGCAACCGAAAGTTTGCAAGGTCGCCCTGCGACGTTTTGCTCAGCACTGAGACATTGGTTGGCGCGGCGAGCGCACCCGGAGCGACGAGCGCGAATTGATCCGACAGGTCGAGCGGGTTCTCCACCGTGCCGACCACGGAGTAGCTGTCGCCCTCGACAGCCCAGGTGTCACCGAGATGTAGATCGAACGTCGACGCAACCGACTTGGCAACCGCGACCTCGCCCGCACGTGTCGGATACCGGCCCGCGGCGGGCCTGACCGTCAGCGCGACATACGGACCGTGCGGATCTTCGGCACGGATGTCGATCATGGAAACGGATCCCGGCACGGGCACGCGCCGATGCCAGACCACGTCGCTCGTCCCGAGCTGTTGTTGCAACGCAGTTATGTCTTCGGGGAGATGCTGGTCCGAGCCGGCAAGTGAAACGATCGTGTTCGCCGTGCCAAATCTGGGGTCGGCATGCAGCTCGGCCACGTTGGTGACGACCGCGAGCCCGACAGTCGTCGCGGCCACCGCCAAGGTGAGCAGCCCGAGGATCAACGCTTGGCGGCGCCACTCTCGACGGAACATTCGAAACGCCCACCGCAGGATGGCGTTTCGAGCCGGCGCACCGCCGCGCCGGTTCGAACGCGCCGACAATCCAAGAGCGGTCGCGGTCACGGCCTACCGTCGGGCGTCAGCAGTGACTCGGGTGGGGGCGGCGGACTCGTTTGATCCACGACACGCCCATCCCGAAGGAACACGACGCGATCGGCCCACGATGCGAGCTGCGCGTCGTGCGTTACCACGACCCCGGCCACACCCCGCTGACATGCCGCGCGAATGAGTCGCATCACGGCCTCACCGTTGACCGAGTCGAGGGCACCGGACGGTTCGTCGGCAAGCAGAAGGTGCCGTTCCCCAACGACCGCGCGTGCGATCGCGACCCGTTGACGTTCGCCGCCCGAGAGTTCGTCGGGGAAACGATGCGACTCCTCGGCGAGACCGAGTTCGTCGAGTACGGCCATCGCCGCAACGCGCGGCAGCGCGCATTGGCACCCCATCGAGCTCGAGCGGCAATGACACGTTCTCGGCCGCGGTGAGACCGGCGAGCAGGTTGAAGTCCTGGAAGACGTAGCCGATCGCTTGCCGGCGCAGCCGTGCCTTGTCGTCGCGCGACAAACCTGACACCGCAACGTCGCCGATGAACACTTCGCCCGATGTCGGTTCTTCGAGAGTGCCGCAGATCGTCAACAACGTGCTCTTGCCGGACCCGCTCGGGCCCATGACCGCAACGAGCTCGCCGTCCTCCACGGCCAGGTCGACGTCGTGAAGGGCTTCAACCTGTGCGGCTCCCTCGCCGTACGTACGCGAGACGCCCACGAGCTCCAAGGCGGTCACGGCCGAACCTCCACCCGTCGGCGTCGTTTGGGTAGCGGCAGACCCGCCGCGGATGCTCCGCCGGGCGACTCGGCATTCGCGCGCTTCAGCCGCCCGTCAGCTGCGTCGAGCCAACGGATCACCGAATCCAGCCGGAACAACTCGGCATCAACCACGAGCGCGAAACCAAAGTCTCGGTCGGCCAAGTCCTCTTTCAGATGCGTCCACTGCTGCATGAGCTCGACCAAGTAGCGGCGGTGAACCTGCATGACCTCGCGCACCTCCACACCTGGCACTCGCAACGCAACCAACACCTTGATGACAAGCTCGTCGCGCGGAGGGGAAGACAGGTCGGGCGGCATGCGGAGCCAGCTGTCGAGCTCCTCGCGTCCTGACCCGGTGATGCGGAACCGCTTCTGCGGACCGTCGAGATCGGCTTCGTCGGACTCGACCAAGCCGTCTCGCTCCAGACGTTGGAGCGTCGTGTACACCTGGCCGACATTCAGCGGCCACACCTCACCGGTGTCGGCCTCGAACTCCTGGCGCAACTGCAGCCCATACTTCGGTTCCTCACTGAGCAAAGCCAGCAGGGCGTGCCGCACGCTCATTGGACGCTACCCGGGGACATACCGAGTATGCTACGCAGGTGACGCTCTGATGCAAGTGCGCCACGGTCGTTCTCGCGAGCTCGGCTGGAGTTGCGGTAGCCGGCCGCCACATCTCTTCGGTGTTATGCAGTGAGCACGACGGCGGGTCCGAACCAGTCGCTCAAGGTTCGGCGGCCTCCCCGCGGCCTGGACACGTCCTGAGGTCGCGTTTGCCCAGGTGAGTGCACCGTTCGGTCGGTGTCCGGCGTACGGCCGACTCGCCGACCGGCGACCGCTTCCGAGCGCGCACGGACCATCAGTGATCTCGGATCCCGCCGGCGGTCGGTTGGTGGCACTGCTTCGCCTTGCGGCCACTTCCGCACGGGCACGGCGCGTTCCGCGGCGCGTGGCCGAGCGCCTGCATCACCTCGTCGGCATAGCCGCCGTCGCGTACGCGGTCGGCCATGAGACGCATGATGCCGTCGATGTGAGTAAAGAATGCCTTGTAGCCCGCGCACAAGTAGTTGAGGCCGGCCTCGCCGTCGGGCGTGAGCGTGAAGCGGTTCTTGGGGCATTCGCCGTTACACGCAAAGCGAACCTCGCAGTCGAGGCAATAGCGCGGCAGGGAGTCGCGTTTGGCATCGCCGAAGGCTCGTTGCTTCGGAGACGCGACGAGCTCGACCATGTGTGTCTGCATCATGTTGCCCAGCAGGTGGTCGGGCTCGACGAAGTGGTCGCAAGAATAGATGTCACCGTTGTGTTCGAGCGCCACTGCGTTCCCACAGGTTTCGGCGAAGACGCACACTCCCGGCGGCACACCGCACCATGACGCGAGCGCAGCATCGAACGCCTGTACGAACACGGTTCCGACATCGTGCGCGACCCATTCGTCGAATACTTCGTTGAGGAAACGGCCCCACGAATGCGGCTCGACCGAGCGGTCGGTGACCGTGTTGCCCTCTTGGAAGCCGGTCTCGTTGTCGCGTTCGACGATCGGGATGAACTGGACGTGACGTGCACCGAGCTCGTCGCGGAAGAAACGGTAGACGTCGCGAGGATGATGCTGGTTGGCAGCGTTGACGGTGCAGAGCACGTTGTACTCGACGCCGTGCTCGCGGAGCAGAGCATGGCCGCGCATGACCTTGTCGAACGTGGGCCCGCCCTTCTTGTCGACACGGTACGCGTCGTGCAGCTCGCGTGGGCCATCGATGCTGAGACCGACGAGGAAGTGGTGCGCGTGGAACAGGTCGCACCACTCATCGGTAAGCAGTGTGCCGTTCGTCTGGATTGTGTGGTGGACGGTCTGGCCCGATCGCCGGTATCGGTCTGACAACTCGAGCGCGCGCCGGAAGAAGTCGACACCCATGAGCGTCGGCTCGCCACCTTGCCAGGCGATCGTCACCTCGGGAGCAGATTGAGACTCGATGACCTGACGCACGTATGTGTCGAGTCGCTCATCCGACATGCGGAATCGGTCGCCGGGGTACAGCGCCTCCTTCGACAAAAAGAAGCAGTACTCGCAGTCGAGGTTGCAGATCGGCCCGGTCGGCTTCGCGAGAACATGGAAGTAAGGCGGAAGGGATTCCGGGCGCGTCGCAGGGAGCGCGGGACCGCGACCGCGCGCTTCCTCCTTGCGCACCAACGCCACCTGGCCTTCCATCATCAGCTCCTTCGCCGACGATGAACCCTCATTCTCCTTCGGGTTCGTCAGCTTCCACGGCGGCGATGAGCGCCTGGGTCGGAATCCGGCCACTCGCCACGAGCTGGCCGCCGCTCTGGCGCACCGCCGACGCGAACGGTGCGGCCCACGCGTTTTCCCACACGAGCACGGCGGCCGAGCTGTTGGGTTCGAGCGCCTCGGCGACGTTCACGATGTCGTCCTCGCTCAAGAGGTGCGCAACGTCGATCTCGAGCTTTTCGATTGCGCCTGCCACGCCCACGTCGAGGTCGCCCAACTCGATTCCCTCAATCGTGCCGTCGGCGTCTTTCGTGATGAAGACGAGATCGAGCACCTTCACGAGATCCCGGTCGATGAGGTCGCCCAACGCGGGTGCGATCTCACCGTTGAACTTGTTGCCCGGGAACTCGATGACGACATAATCGACCGGCCCGAGCTCGTCGATGGTTTCACTCATACCATCGATCAAACCCGCCTCGACCGCTCGGCGCTATCCGGATTCGGCACACCTCTGCTGTTGCCTCCAGTTGACAGCGGCGGCTCAGACGCCCTCGACCGCGTCGAGTCTGCCCGAATGGATCGCCTCCGCGAACGCCTCATAGTCCTGCTGGTTCTGATCGGCGTAGCGGTCGGAGAAGTCGGCGACCGACTGATCGAACCGATCCTTCTTGCCGAGGTACGCTGCGAGCGCGATGGGGTCGCCCGATCGGGCGTGCGCCCGGGCCAGCGTCCGGCCGCAGATGCCTGCGTAAAACGAGAGCGTGGGCGGGCCCATTGTCTCGACGACGGCCGACCCCTTCATGTCGCGGAGTTGCCGCCAGTACATGTAGCGGTTGGCCTGGTAACCCTTCGTCCAACCCAAGAAGATGTCGCTTGCCGCTTGCATCATCCGCTGGCCCTGCACGACCCGTTCGCCCGGCTGCGCGTGACGGCTCTTCGGGAGATGGTCCTCCAGCACCGAAGCGGTCGCTTCCTTTACCTGCAAGAAGAGCGGATCTTGTTGATCACGTCCCTGGAGGAGAACGATGAACGCTCGTGTGCCGACACTCCCGACACCCACAACCTTGCGCGCCATGTCGACGATCTCGAAGCGCTCGAGCAGCCGGCGCCGATCCTCCTGCAGCGTGCCGCGGTAGGCGCGAAACTGCTCGTGAATGGCGCGCTCGATCTCGTCGATCGAGAGACCGACGCTCGACGCAAGGTCTCGCAAGGGCACGACGATCGGTGCCTGGCTGACGATCCGGTAGCGGCCGTCGACCTTCTCTGCGAGCTTCGAAAGCGCCTGCAAGCTGTCGCGGGTGTGTGCCTTCCGTGCGACCTTCTCGGCTCCCTTCTCGACCCCCTTGGCGACGGCCTTCTTCCCCGCTTTCTTTTCGCTGCGCGCCGCGCCCTTGATCGCGCGCATGAGTTCGTCTTCGGACAGGTGTGCATACCAGATCTGCAGTGTTCCCATTTCGGCAAACCCGGCCATCGCCTCCCGGTAGGCCCTTGCCGACGCGTAGAGTTGCCTCACGCGCTGTCGGCCTTGGTCAAGCCGTTGTTGCGCGTGGCGATCGTGAAGCTCGCCGCCATGCGCTTCACGTCGTACTCGAAGGGCCCGGGGAGCGTCTCGTCGAAGTCGTTCAGACCGAACAGCAATGTCCGCTCGGGCGAGGCGAAGACGCCGAAGTTCGACAGATGCGCGTCGCCGCAGAGCTGCACCTCGAGTCCCGCCGTCGGAGTGCCCTTCAGGTCGGCCGCCATGATCTTCGCCGCGCCCCGATAGAAGGTGAACGGCGAGACCATCATCCGGCCGTGACGGACAGGCACGAGATCGGCCTCTCGGGTTGCGTTCTGTTCCTCGAGCAAACCGACGGGGTCGGGCCGGCCCGGAGCAGGCTTCCATCCCTCGTGGCCCGATGGCGGAACCTGCTCGCGTGCGGCCTTCCCGCGCGCCACTCGCTCGTCGACGTTCGGATGCACGACCATGGTCATGATGTCGCTCCTATTGGACTTCGGTTCGTCGTCCGGCCGCGGAGTTCAAGGCTGAACGCCGTCGGCAGAGGCGCGCCCACACGCGCCTCTCGACGAAGATCGGCACGAACTGAGTGACCCTCGCCGCCGAGTACGCGGCAAACTCCTCTTCGACCTCGGCCGTGATATGGGCGGCGTCGAAACCTTCCCCGAGTCGCGTGCGCAGAGAGCGCACGATCAACTCGACTTGCCGTGTGACCGCTCCGGTCCCGATCGAGGCAAGCACGAGGCGCTCTCAGGCTGTTTCAGGTTTTGGGAATCGGTGTCGAGCCACGACCGCCATGATCTCCCCTGGTCACGGTCATCCGAGTGTCGCCGCCGGTCCGTCCCGACCGCTATCCGGATTCGGCATAAGCGCTGCCGATTCGGGATAGCCGCGCCGGGCGTCTCGGCTCATGGTTGCGACATGAGTCCGAAGACTGACTCCGACACCGCGCGTAGCGAATTGCTCGACTTGTCCGGCGTCTTGGGCCATCACCTCGAGACATTTCAGGAGGCGGTCGAGGACTTCCAGGATTCGTCACAAGAGTGGCGGCGCCTGTTCTCCGAGCTCCTCGGCACGTTCTTCCTCGTGCTCGTCGCTGCGGGCGGCGGCATGATGAGCCAGGCATTCCCCGGCACGATCAGTCGCACCGCCGCGGTCGTCGCGCCAGGCCTCATGGTGCTGGCGATCATCTTGTTCATGGGCAAGGTCTCGGGCGCGCATCTCAACCCGGCGATCAGCGTCGCGTTCGCGTTACGTCGAGACTTCCCGTGGGCGCGGGTCCCGGGATACATCGTGGTCCAGCTCGGAGGTGCCGCGCTCGCCGCGTGGTTCCTCCAGGCAGTCGCGGACGTCTCGGCGTTCTACGGCTCGAACTACCCGGCGACTGGCTTCTCGAGTGCCGACGCGTTCTGGATGGAGCTTGTCCTCACGTTCGGGCTCGTCAGCGTCATCTTGGGTACGGCATCGGGGGCGCAGAACCTCGGCGTCATCGGCGCGATTGGCGTCGGCGGTTACATCGCGCTCGGCAGGCCTCTGGGGCAGTCCGATCTCGGGCGCGTCGATGAATCCGGCGCGCACGTTCGGACCCGATTTGGTCGGGGCCGACT
Organism: uncultured Actinomycetes bacterium; assembly: GCA_963837155.1. Classification (GTDB taxonomy): domain Bacteria; phylum Actinomycetota; class Acidimicrobiia; order IMCC26256; family PALSA-610; genus DASQHW01. Next base: position 3,111,080 of record CAWIMB010000002.1, read on the forward strand.
TCACGTCCTATTGGGTGTACATCGCAGGACCGCTTGCGGGCGCTGTCGTTGCAGTCGGCACGGCGTACATCTTGCGGGGCCGAGGCGGTGGTCGCGCCGGCTCCGGCGCCGCGCAAGGCGCGCTCAACACCCAAGTCGTGCTACCAGACCAAGCCTGAACCCATACCGGGAGTTGCCGAATCCGGATCGTCCGCTCGCTCAGCTGACGGCGAGCTTTAACCTGTGGGCGAGCGTTGTGCTCGGCGACTCACCGAACAATGCTCGGTACTGACCGGCGAAGCGACTGAGATGCCAGAACCCAAAGTCGGAGGCGGCCCGGGTGACCGCGTCGCGCCTTGGCGCTCCCTCGATGAGCGCATGGCGCACCTCGTTGAGCGCCGCGATGCGTAGGTAAGCAGTCGGAGACATGCCGAAACACTCGTAGAAGGCTTGCCGTAGCCTTCGCTCCGACACCCCTGCTGCTCCGCAAAGCGCGGCAAGCGTCACGCTCTGGTAGCGCCTAGCAGCCGCAAATTCCTCGCACGCTCTGACGACACGCACATAGTTGAGATGCGAGCGCGGTGTTCGTGGGTCACCACCATGATCAGCAGCCAAGCTACGAACCGCGATCTCGACCAAGGCGTCCGCGATTTCCTCGGCCTCCTCGACACTCGACGCCGACTTGCCTGTCTCGCGGACGGACGTCCTGAGGTCGCGCAGCCGGCGGCGCAGGCGTACTTCGTCGACAACAGCCCTCGAGTCAGACTTGCCGCGGCTCGGAAGATCGATCTCGACGCCGAGCGCTCGCGCCATCCGCTCCAACTCCGCGGTTCCGAAGGAGATCGTCACGAACTGTAAGGGCCCGCCCGCGGCGGCGACTTCAGCCGCGCCACCGAAGACACGAGCGACTCCAGGAACGATCGGTTCACCGTTCATGTGCACCGAAGACATCCGAGGTGACACCACCGCGAGCCCGACGCGCTCCTCGAGCGATTCACCGCTCGTCGCGAGAGGAAATGAGTAATCGCCCATGCTGGCAATCACGCCGCCGACTTGGGCCGAGATGAGCTCCGCCCGAATCGTGCCCGCTCGCACGACCATGGGAGTCATGTGCGCGGTGGCAACTGGCTCTCGGAACTCGTCGATCGACGTGATCAGCCGACGGCTTGTCGCGGCCAGCGGGTCACCCGCGCCTGCGGTCGTCGGGCTGGTCACAGCAAGTAATTGGAGCAGGAGGCGCGGGGCCTCCATAGAGGAACGTGACGCCTCACCACGGGACTTTGGACCCGTCGCGGTAGGTCATCGCGACATCACCTGCCGCGCGCTCGATGACGTCAGCCGTTCCCGTCGACGAGCCGAATGCGCAAACGAGTGGCCTCTGCAATCGTCGCGTCCGCGTCGACACGCGCGCGAGCGAGCAATGTCGGCGCGACGAGCCCCTTCGCGGCGAGCACGCCCACGGCGGCGTCGACCTCGCTCTCGTCGAGGAGGCGCGCATCGAGCAACGCGACGATTACTTGCGTCGCGACAACTGGCGCGGCTTGCGCGGTCGCGAGCACCTCGAGCATCGCGACACCGCGTCGCGCGGCGGCGCGCTCGGCCACGCGCGCGGCGGCCGAAGTAGCGGCGAGGTCGGGTCCGACGACCAGCATCGTTTCCCGCTCGAGGCAGCCAAACACGATGGGAAACCCGCCTGACTCGAGCACCGCGTCGAGGAGGTCGGTCGCCCACTTGGCTTGTACCAACATGAGCAACGCCGATGTGCCCGGCTCGATGAGCAGCCCGAGACGCTCGATCCCGTCGAGATCGATGCCGACCTCCCACGACCTGAGTTGCCCGATCAGCCCGTCGCTGACGAAGCCCGACTCGGGGCTGGCGTCGACAAGAAGCTGCCAGAGCGTCGAGACGGCGGGGTCCGCCGCGACAGCGTCGAGATCAGCGTCTCCGCGATGGGCTTTGAACGTGCCGTCCGGATCCTTCGACACGAAGAGCACGTCGAGAATCCGGAGGATGCCGCGCCCACGGAGCCGCTCGAGATGTTGCGCGAGCTCGGGCTCCAACGATTCCTGCGTGTCGAACCCGAAGGCGATCATGTCTACCGAGCCGGCGACTTCCATCCGGGCCCAAATTCAGCCGGCGCGGGAAAGCGCGTCGGCTGTCGTGCCCGTCACGAAGAAGCGCTCACCCATCATCAGTCCCCTCGTCGACTTCGACCTCGATCATGCTGCGACAGCTGGTGCCACCGCTATCCTGATTCGGCATCTTGGAGTTGGCGCGCCGAATGTGGATAGCCAGACCGCGTGTCGACGGTCGAGGCTCCACGAGATGGATGCAACGAAGTCCGCCGTCGCGCGATGGATCCCGATCCTCGACTGGCTGCCGGGATATCGCCCCGCGTGGCTGACAGCCGACGTCGTCGCCGGACTTACCGTGTGGGCCCTGATCGTGCCTGAGTCGATGGCGTACGCCGGCGTCGCCGGCGTACCCGTGCAATACGGTCTGTACTCGGTCCCGCTTGCCGTAGTGGCCTACGCGATTTTCGGGACTTCTCGCCAGCTGTTCGTCGGGCCGAGTTCCACCGTCGCCGCGCTGTCGGCCGCAACGGTCGCGCCGCTCGTTGTGTCATCCGGCGCCGACCCGGTGGCTCTCACTGCGGCGCTCGCGCTCGTCGTCGGCGTGTTGTACGTCGCGCTCGGGTTGCTCCGCATGGGTTGGGTCGCGCGCTTTTTCGCCAAGCCGGTGCTCGACGGTTTCATTGTGGGATTAGGCCTCTTCATCGCGGTGGGCCAACTTCCGAAGCTCGTCGGTGTCTCCAAGTCGGGTGGGAACACGCTGCACCAGCTGTTCTCGGTGATCGGCGACATCGGCTCGTGGAGCTGGGTCACCGTGGCCGTCGGCGCGAGTGGCCTCGCCGTGCTCTTCGTCCTCGGGCGATTCGTGCCTCGCGCGCCGGCCGCGTTGATCGTCGTCGCCGTCTCGATCGTCGTCGCAAAGGCGTTCGATCTGTCCAGCCACGGCGTGGCGATCGTCGGGCCGGTACCGACCGGCTTTCACTTCGTTCCGTGGACCGGTGTCACGGGTTCGACACTGGTGGACATGGTGCCGGGGGCGTTGGGAATCGTGATTGTGGGCTTCGCGCAGTCCGTCGCGATCTCAAAGGCGTACGCGTCGAAATACGCGTACAAGATCGACGCCAATCAGGAGTTGCTCGCCTACGGCGCCGCCTCGATCGGCGCGGGCGCGCTGCAGGGATACACCGTCACCGGGAGCCTGTCGAAGTCGGCAGCAGCCGACGACGCGGGAGCGAAGACTCCGTTGCTTCTCGTGGTCGTGTCACTCATGGTGTTGCTCACAATCCTGTTCATCGCGGGCGTCTTCGAGTACCTGCCCGAGGCCACTCTCGCCGCCGTCGTCATCTACGCCGTGTCGGGAATGATCAACTTCTCCAAGCTGAAGCGGCTCTGGGACGCGCGCGTCGTCGACTTCTGGCTCGCGATCGCCGCGCTCGCGGGCGTTGTTCTCATCAACATTCTCCCCGGCATCGTCATCGGCGTCGGCCTCAGTCTGGTGTTGTTCATCCATCGCCTCGACCATCCGCACACTGCGACGCTCGGTCGCAATGCCGACGGAAGCGCATACGCCGACCTCGCGGAACATCCCGAGTTCGCCTCCGTGCCAGGACTCATCGTGTTCCGGTTCGACGCGCCGCTGATCTTCGCCAACGCCGAAGAGTTCGCCGACGGTCTCGAGGGCGTCGTGACCGCGTGCGTGCCGCCTCCCATGGCCGTCGTCCTCGACCTCGAGTCGACGTACGAGATCGACACCACCGGAACCGACGCGCTGCTGCAGGTCAGGCACACGCTCGATGACCGAGGGATCCGCCTACTCGTCGCGCGACCGCGGGCGTCGGTGCGAGACTTTCTCGACCGCACAGGAGCCGCCGAGAAGCTCGGACCGGAGAACATATTCGCGACGGTGGCGGCGGCGGTCGCGGCGGCAACACCGCGCACTGCCGATAGCGGATAGCGGAATCCAATCACCGCGCGAATACTGGGGCCGTTCCCATCAGTTCCGAGGAGGCATCGTGCTCGCGTACGACTATCCGCTCATCAGTCTGTTCTTCCTCGTGTGCTGGTTCTTCTTCATATTCTCCGTGTTCTTCGGTGTGATCTGGGCATTCATCGACAACTTCCGCCGCCACGACCACAGCGGTTGGGCCAAGGCCGGATGGGCGTTCTTCATCCTGATCCTCCCGCTGTTCGGCATGCTGATCTACCTCGCCGCGCGACCCGCACAGGCAGACGCGCTCGCCTGAACCGACGGCGATGATCCATGTGAGCAATGCGCGTCACGTCGTGTACCCGAGGGAGGAACAATGATCTGGGTGATCCTCGCGTGTCTCGGCGTGCCGCTGTGGCTCTGTGCGTTCGGTCTCTCGGTTCTGATAGTGCGCAATCGAACGCTGCGCCACCGTCGGGGGAACCTGAAGGTTCGACGTCGATCGTCGGGCAAGTCGCGGTGGATGCGCGGGTACGGCGTATGGGTGCGCGACGTCTTCGCGTTTCGCGGCAGCCCCGCGGCATGGACGGAGTCACTCGTTTGCGTGCGCGAGGTCGTCATGCTCGTTCCGTCCGAGGCGGACTGCAAGAAGCTGCGCCGCCTCGGCGCGCCGCCGGCGATGGTGCGCTTCATCGATGATGACGGTGCTCCTGTCGATTTTGTAGCCGCGTCAGAGCACGCACTCGACCTGCTCGGGCCGTTCGCGGCCACGGCGGCCGGGAAGGCACCCGCTTCCTCCGCCGACGTGTGATCCATGCGAAGAGCATTCGGCACGGCCGACGCGTCATCATCGCTGCATTGTCGGCCGCCGGAGTCCCGCGCCGCGTCGTGCGTAGCGCGGCGGCGGCAACACCGCGCCCTGCCGATAGCGGATAGCCGATTCCCAACAACGCGCGAATACTGCGAGTGCCAGGAACGAGGAGTCCGCACTCGACAAGGAGAACGACATGCCGCTCGCACGACGACGCATCGGCGGCCCCGGAGTGATCGGCCCGCGTCCCGTCGCCCGTACTGCGGCCGTGGTCGGAACCGCGGCCGTCGTCTCACACGGAGTGGCGCGGCGCTCAGACCGCCGCGCGCGACGCCGCATCTGACGCTGACCGCTCGGCTCTTCGGCCGAACGAACGAAAGGGAGTTTTCGATGGGATTTAGACGAAGGACAAGGCGCCGGGCGCTCGTTGTCGGAGCGGTTGCCGGAGGGGCGATGGCTCACCACGCGAACAGGCAGGCCGCCCAGCAGCAGCAGGCGCCGGCCGACGACTACCAAGACCAAACGCAATATGCGCCGCCTCCGGCGGACCCGGCCGACGAGATCGAACACCTCGCGCAGTTGCACACCTCGGGCGCGCTCACCGACGAAGAATTCGCGGCGGCCAAGGCGAAGGCGCTCGGGACATGAGTGACTCACGCAAAGACGTGCTCTTGAAGGCAATCGAGACCGAGGTCGGCAGCACATCGGTTGATCCGAAAACGCTGTTCGCCGACGATGTCGTCGGTTGGTCGCCATTTGCCTCCGTGTCGGGGCTGCCGGCACTCGTTGCGCTCTTCGAGCTTCGCGAAACTGCGTTCTCCAACGTCGTTATCGGCATACGCGGACTCGACGAAGTCGGCAACAAGGCGTTCGCCGAGTGGCTCATCGAAGCCGATCACACGGGGCCACTAGTCCTCGGCGAGGACGCCGTGTTGGAAGCAACGGGACGGCACGTCCAGTTGCCCGGCGTCACCGTGGCCGACTTCCACGACCGAAAAATCCGGTCGTTCCGTACGTACTTCGACGACGTCTCGCTGCTCGAGCAGATCGTCGGCGACTGACGCGAGTCGGTCGCGGTGGAGTTCAACGTCGAGGACCAACCGGATCCACTCGAGATCGAATTCCTCGAAACGCAGATCCGTCGTGAGGCGTCCGCCGCCATGGGACTCGGTGACGAACTCGACCTGGCGATCTTCGTACGCGACGGCGACGCAGTCGTCGCCGGCATCAGCGGATGGACCTGGGGCGACTGCTGCGAACTGCAGAACCTCTGGGTGGAGCCGAGTCTCCGGGGTCACGGCCTCGCGACACGGCTCCTCGCCGCCGCCGAAGCCGAGGCGGTAGCGCGCCGAATGCTCGCAGACCGTCCACTTCACGTACGACTTCCAGACGCGTGCGCTGTATGAGCGCAACGGCTACGAACTCGTGGGTCGCGTCGAGGACTTCCCGTCAGGAACCGACGTCCTCTGGTTCCGTAAGCGCCTGAAAGGTCGCGCGGAGACGCGCTGAAGAGACGTGCGCACGCCGATCCGGAACCCACCCGACCCGATGTACGCGGAGCTCGAAGTACACCGGACGATGATCTGCGACCGCGTGCGCACGGAGGCCTTCCGACGTGCGATCGACGCGGTGGTACGCCCCGGCGACATCGTTCTCGACGTCGGGGCGGGCAGCGGCATCTTGAGCGTGTTCGCGGCGCGGGCGGGTGCTGCGCGCGTCTACGCGGTAGAGCGGACGACGATTGCCGCCTTGGCGCAGGAGCTGGCCGCCGCAAACGGCGTCGCGGACATCGTCCGCGTGATCCAAGGCGACGTCATGGACCTCGAGCTGCCGGAACACGTCGATGTGATCGTCTCGGAATGGCTCGGTGGATTCGGTATCGACGAAGGGATGCTCGTTCCGGTGATCGCCGCGCGTGACCGCTGGCTCAGACCGGGCGGCGTCATGCTCCCCGGGTCGGTCACGGCGTGGACCGCGCTGGTGCGCGACCGCTATCTCGCGGAGATGGTGGAGTTCCTACGCGACAAGCCGTACGACCTCACGTTCGATGACCTGGCGGAAAAGACCGTCAACGAGATCATCTATTCGGGCACCTTCCGGCACCTCGCGGCGCGCGACAGACGCTCTGCGCCGGCCAAGTTGTGGACGACCGACGCGCACATCATCCCGCTCGAGCACGCGCAGTCGCCGCACAAAGCCGAAGTCCGGCTGCCCGTACACGACCACGGAACGGCCAACGCGCTCGCACTCTGGTTCAGCGCCGAGCTCGTGCCCGGCATCTCGCTCGCCATCGGGCCCGGCGATCCACCGACACACTGGGGGATGACGACGGCCCCGCTGCGCGCGCCCGTTGAGCTCACTCCCGGCATGGTTGTCGACGCGCGAGTGAGGACCGCACCGGCTCGGCCGGTCGGAACATGGACACGCTGGGCCATCGCGCTGCCCGGCGCCGACTGGGAGGAGCACGATGAACAAGCGGTCTGGGAAGAGTTCGACGACGAGTGACGCGAACTGCGTCAACCCGCGCGTCGACTACGCGCTTCCTTGGGCCATCTTCTGCTGCGCGTCAGCGAGCGCTCCCTTGAGGGCTTGTACGTGGTGACCCTCGGCCTCGCCAATCACCTTCTGGATCGCGCGAGTCACCGCGGGCTCGACCTTGTCGGCCGCAGTATGCGGGTAGGCGACGATCAGGCCGGCGCCGCCGATCGGGATTGTCGCGCCGGCCATCTCCTCGATCTTGCTGCCCGTCTTCTTGTGTAGCGCCTTGCCCGCGACGGCGCCGACGGCGGCCCCGATCGCGGTCGCCGCGAGCAGCGGCGGCGCAAACAACCCCACCGCGAACCCGACCGCGCCGAGACCGGCGGAACCTTCACGGACCATGTGATCGGTTTGCTCGACCGAGAGATTGTCTTCGAGGTCCTTGGTCACGACGACGGCCCCGTGGAGGTAGCCGCCACTGTTCAGGACCGCCTCGTAGTCGTCGTGCGCGGCGTCCGCCGACAGATATCCCCCGATCAGGACGTCTGTCGTCTCTTCATCGAATGGCATCGAGTTCGCTCCCGGCGTTGTTGTTCATCCCGACAGTGCGTGCGCCGCATCTCCGTGGTGGGCCGCGGCGTGGAGGTTGACGGCGTCCTGGTCGGAGAGGTGCGGCTTGATGTCGAACGTCACCTTCTTCACCGTCCCCGTGAACGCGAACGGCTTCTGGTTTTCGTAGGCGCGGTCCACGACCCCACCGTTGTCGCGGCCGATGTCCATTCCCGCGTAACCGGAAAATCGGATCGGCACGGTGTGGTCCATGTGCCCTTTGCTGACGGGTCGGTCATCGATGAACAGCGTCACTTCGCCGCCCGTTGCCGGTGTGGCCGCGTCGGCCGCGAACTCCATGCGCACCGTCACGTCGCCGGTCGGGAGGTCTTCCTCCGCGACCTGCTTGAAGATGAACACGCCCATCATCGAGTAGGTATGCGTGAGCTTGCCGTCCTTGACGTAGAGCGTGAACCCGCCGAGATGGTCGGCCTCGGCAACGATCACGCCTTCGGCGCCTCCTTCAGGCACCACTAGATCGGCGCTGATCGCGTACGAGCGGTTGTAGATCCGCGGGATCATGCCGGACATCACGTTCTGCACATCGCCGCGGAACTCGAACTTCGTCTCCGCCGGGATCGGAGGCAGCAGTCCGAAGAACGTCGACATCGTCGCCAAGAGCGGCAGCACCTTGTACCGCTCCGCCTCCGCCCAGAAGAGATCCTTGAGCTCCTGGACCTTCTCACGATTTGCGGCCGCGAGGTCCTTCGCCTGCGTGAAGTCGTCGGGGAGGTAGTACAGCTCGGCGGGACCCGCATCCGGATCCCACACGCCGGGCGCATACGGCTTGAGCGCCTCGGGCGTGAGCACCCACGGGATGCGTTCCGTCTTCATCGCGAGCCACCAGCCGTCCTTGTACATCGCGCGGTTGCCGATGGTCTCGAAGTACTGCTGGGTGCGGTGTTCTGCTGCGCCGGCGTCGGTAAAGGACGACGCGAACGTCGAACCGTGCATCGGCTCCTGATCTATCCCGTCGACACTCTCGGGCACCGGGATCCCGGCGACATCGAGGATCATCGGAGCCACGTCGATGACATGGGTGAACTGCGAACGCAGCCCGCCGGTGTCGTGGATGCGCTCGGGCCAGTGCACGACCAGCGGATTGCGCGTCCCGCCGAGGTGCGAGCCAACCTGCTTGCCCCACTGGAACGGCGTGTTCCCGGCCCATGCCCACGCCGCGCCGTAATGCGGGTCCATGATCGCGGCGCCCCACTCGTCCAGTCCGCCGTAGCGTTCGGAGAGCTGGAGCTGCATCTCGTCCGTGAGCGGGATGCCGTTCTGCATCGTGAGCTCGTTGAACGAGCCGGTGATCGTCCCCTCCATGCTGGCGCCGTTGTCGCCCCAGATCCAGAGGATCACCGTGTTGTCGAGCTCGCCCAGCTCCGTAATGGCGTCGATGACGCGGCCGACATTGTGGTCGGCGTTCTCCGAGTACCCCGCGTACACCTCCATCTGGCGCGCGTAGAACGGCTTCAGCTTCGCGGGGACGTCGTCCCACGCCGGGAAGGCCGCGGCGCGCGACGTGAGCTCGGCATCGGCGGGGATGACCCCGAGCCCCTTCTGACGAGCGAAGGTCTCCTCCCGGAGCTTGTCCCATCCTTGGTCGAACTTTCCCTTGTATTTGTCCGCCCAGTCCCGCGCGACGTGGTGCGGGGCGTGGCTGCAGCCGGTCGAGAAATAGATGAAGAACGGCTTGTTGGCGTCCTGCGCGCGAACCCCGTGCAACCACTCGATTGTGTGGTCGGCCATCGCATCCGGGAAGTAGTACGGATCGTCGTCGTCGTAGAAGCCCTCGGGAGTGCCGATGATCTTCTGGTTCTCGGCCAGGCACGGATCCCATTGGCTCGCGCCGCCGCCGAGGAACCCGTAGAAGTAATCGAAGCCCCAGCCGTTCGGCCAGCGGTCGAGCGGCCCGGCCGCACCTTGCTGGCTGTCGGGGGTGAGATGCCACTTTCCGAACGCGGCGGTGCTGTATCCGTTGTCGCGAAGGATCCGAGGCAGGGGCGCGCAATCGCGTGGCAGCGTCGCGGAGTAACCCGGGAACCCGCCCGCAAACTCGCCGACCGATCCGAATCCGACCGCATGGTTGTTGCGCCCCGTCAGCAGCGCCGCCCGCGTGGGAGAGCACAGTGCGGTGACGTGAAACCGGTTGTAACGCACGCCACCCTCGGCGATACGGGTGTAGTTCGGCGTCTGGATCGGCCCGCCGAAGGTGCTCGGGTTCCCGAATCCGGCATCGTCGATGAGGACCAGCAGAACATTCGGTGCGCCTTCGGGCGGGGTCGGGTGTCCAATGAGGTTCCAGTCGGGCTGCGATCCGTCGAGGGTCTTGTTGACGGTTCCCTCGAACGACTTGCGCCGGATTGGGAGCTTGCTGCGGTCGACTGAGCTCACCGTCACGTCCTCCTCGTTTTGCCCGCGCGATCGTTGGCCTGCCTCTCGCGGGGCGCCGCGCTCAGTCGACTCTCTTCATGCCGCGCGCGCTATCCCGAATCGGCACCGCGGGTAGTCCGCGGCGCGACTCTCCCGGGAGTGGCGGGATGCTCGTCGCGTGAGGTCGGCGCCGATGCGCGAGTCACGCCGCCGCTGCGACGGTCAGATGCAGGTTCTTCGGGCTCACGCCGGACATGACCATCCACATCGGCGTCCTGGGTTCGACATCCGGCGCCGGGCGGTTCCGCCAGTCGCGCGCCTCGAGAAGCAACAGGGTACGCCGAAAATGATCTTTCCCCACGACATCGTGTCCGAGATGGTCGTACTCGTCGCGGCGTTGCTCTCGTACGACACGACATAGACGACGCGAGCGCGCACGCGCTTCGGGTGCCGATTCTGGATAGCCGCAACACGAGGAGTGATCGACACTCGGGATGTCCCAGGCGGTGTTTCCGTGAATGAGCGATGCGCGAACGAGGAGTTCAACGATGGCTGATATCAGTGTTTCGACGCCTGCGAGCGCGTACTCGCGTGCGCCTGCACGGAGTAGGAGCGGTGCCGCAGTTGGGTGGACGTATTTCGCGTCGGCGATGATGATCATGATCGGGACGTTTCACGCGATCGCTGGTCTTGTTGCGATCTTCGATGACGAGTTCTACGTCGCAACGCGCCGATACGTCTTCCAGTTCGACGCGACCCAGTGGGGCTGGATCCAGCTCATCTGGGGCATCCTCGTTGCGGTCGCCGGGGCATACCTGCTGACCGGGTCGGTTCTCGCTCGCACCGTCGGTGTACTGATGGCCCTCGGGAGCGCAGTCGTCGGGTTTGCATGGCTGCCGTATTACCCCGTGTGGGGTGTGACGATGATCGCGATCGCGGTGAGTGTCGTTTGGGCGCTGACCGCGCACGGGCGTGACGTCGTGAACGATTTCGAGTGACGCGCGCAACGAAGGTGGGGCGCGGGGCGACATCCCGGATTGGTGGTTGTGCTGCAACGTGGCTGGTGTGGCGCTGGCGGAACGCGACGTGTGAAGCGCGTTCTGACAGCGTCCGGTCGCGGTGTCAACGACGTCCGTGGGCCACTGCGCCCGCGGCTTGAGTGCGGCTACGGCGCGACATCACCGGTCACTTCTGCCGGTACCGGGGAGCAGCACGGCGCCTTCCCCGCAGGCCTTCACGCACCTCGCGTTGAACGGCGCTGCCTACAACCTCGACCGCGCACTCGGACGGCTCGGCTGGGATAGCTCAACACGAACGGACCCAAACGGCGCTGCGCCTGAAGTGCGATTCTGGGACGTGCGATAAGGCGCGCTCGGGCATCGCCAATCTCGTCGCTCTAATGGTCCTACTTGATCGTCAAGTTTTGTGTGAGCGCGGCGAAAGCGAGAGCGGACGCCGATGGTTGTGGTAGCTCGCGCAAGGTCGAATCGGGCGCCGCCCGTTCCATGCCGACGGCGTCGAGTTGTTCACCCTCATAGGCGAGAACGGCGCCCTCGGCGATCACGAGTTGCGACCACAGATCGTCGATATGCAGGGTGCCAATCCAAAGGCCGGTTGCGTCGAACTTGAAAGACCACGCTGAGTTGCCGGGGTGAGCGTCGGCGAACGACCTCCCCACGCGAGTCTCGGCGTTGTCGACATGCTCCAATGTTCGTGTTGTTCGAGTCTTCCTTGAGGAGACTGATCGGGTCTGTCAGGGCGCCAACGTTGCCTGTGTTCGCGTTCGCCCATCCGGGCGCCCCCTGCACAAAACGACGCCACGGCTGCCGGGGGAAATTCGACGCCGCCGCCGCGGTCGTCAAGTTCGTGCGCGACGCGTCGCTGCGTTATGCACGCATCACACCTTGAGCCGGCCGCGGCGACGTAGCCGTCGCCGGTAGTGCACCGGGCAGGGTGTTGCGGAACGGGCGACGCCGCCGATCTGCGATGGCAAGGGAATGACCCGGTCGAATTGGGGGGTCGTCTCGAACGTCTCACGCATCCGAGCGACGGTGCGGCCGATCGCCGAGAGCGAGAACCGCTGCGCTGGGCACCGGTGTGCACCGTGGCCGAACGTGGTGACCGTGACGTCGTGATGCAGCGCCCGGTCACGCCAGCGCGACGGCTCGTATTCGACGCCCGGCCGCTCCGTGTTCGTCACCGGCAGCATCGTCGCGACCTGCACGCCGCGCTCCAGTGCGTACTCGCGGTCGCCGTCGCTGAACGTGAACGGCCGCAGGACTTCGCGCAGCATGATCGATCGTTGGCCGAGGCGGACTGCCTCGAGCGCGCACTGGTCGAGTGGCGTGTCGGTCGGGTGGAGCAGCACCGACGCGAGCGTCCACGCGAGCGCGGCAAACAAGTTCGTCATCGTCGCGATGTGCAGCAGCACGACGTCGCCGGCCACACCCGACGCGGCGCGCGCGTCGTCGACGTCGGCCCACCGACCCGCGATGTCGTCGAGGAAGCTGGGGGCGCGGTCGACCCGCGTGAGCAACTCGCCGACCGCGACCTCGACGCGCGCGAGCGCTGCCCGCTCCGCGTCCTGGGTGGCGCCGGCCATGTGCTCGGGATGCACGAACGCGTCGGCGCCGTCGAGGACGTCGAAGTCGACGATCAAGTCGTCGATCGGTGCCTCGCGGCCGATCCAGCACGCGAGCGCGAGGCGGTGACCGACCCGGCGCGCCAGCCCGAAGACGTCGAACGTGCCCGCGTCGCCGAGCTCGGCGAGTTGCTGCTCGATCGCCCAGTCGAGGTTTTCGAGGTATGCCTCGACGTCCTGGGCACCGAACAGGTCATGGGGAAATGTGCGCCGCTCGGCGAACAGCTCGATCGGCAGTTTGCGAACGAGCATCCGGTAGTCGGCGAGGCCCTTACTCGCCTCCCGCTCGGCGACGGCGTAGAACGCCCGTAACCCGGGTTCACCGAACACGAAGAGATAGGTCGTCTCGCCCGATCGCACCGCGAATGTGTCGCCGAGCGTCCGGCGGGCGTCCGACAACGCCACGACGGGATCGGGCGCATGGGCGTCGTCCCACGGCAGCGCGAAGCCGGCGACCGGCGGCATCGGGTCGATCGCGCTCACAACGTCACACGGTCGCGAAGAAGTCGAGCAGATGCCCGACGACGGCTTCCGGATGCGTGTACGGCGCGAGGTGGCTCGCGTCCGGAACCTCCACGAAGCGCGCGCCCGGGATCATGCCCGCTGCTTCGCGTGCGCGCGCCGGCGGCGAGTCGATGTCGTGCTCGAACGCCATCACCAGGCACGGCACGATGATCGACGGCCACGATTGCGGCGGCGTGGGATCGAGCGACCATTCCATGCACGCCTCGTACTGCCCGCGCCGGCCCGGGTTGGGCCACGGCTCGTTGTCGGCGAGCAATGCCAGCCACGTGTCGACCACCTCGTCGTTCTGGAGCTCGTGGTTCGGTAGGTAGCGCAGTACTTCGGTCGCGAAGAACAGCGGCGGCAAGTCGAGGTCGCGCCGAGCAAGTTCGAGCTCGACGGCGGTAATCGCCTTCTCCCACACGGTCGCGACGTTGCAACTCCCCATGAAGACCGCGGCCCGCACGCGCTCCGGGTGCTCGACGGCGAGCGACTCGGCGACCCAGCCACCCATCGAATGGCCCGCGAAGCGCGCGTGCTCGATACCGAGATGATCGCAAAGCCCCAGCGTGTCGGCGACGAGATCGGCGACGGAGTACGGCGCCGGCGGTGACGATGAGGGCGGCATGCCGCGGTTGTCGAACGTGACGACTCGATAGCCGGCGTCCACCAGCGGCGGCACCACCGCGAACCAGCCGGCGGCCGGGCCACCGCACCCGCACACGAGGACGACCGACTCTCCGTCGCCGTTGCCCGCGACGTCGTACGCAATGGTTACGTCGCCGAGGTCGACCGTCGGCATCGCGTCACCCCTTCGTCTGCGCGATCACACGCGCGAGCTCAGCGCTGCCGTTCGCAACCCACGCCCGATCCGCGGGAGCGGGAGCGGTGGTGCCGTACACCGGTTGGGCGTTGGCGCTCAAGATGCGTTCCTTCGTCGCCCGCGTCAGCGCCGGGTAGCCGTGGCGCTCTTGCAGCGCGGGCGGAATGGTGAACGAGCGGAAGGCGTCGATCAGCGGTTGCGGGGATCCGTACCACACGCAATCGGTGCCCCACACGATCCGCTCCGGACCGAGCGCCGCCAGCAGCTTGCCGAGCACATGCGCGGCCTCGAGTGGCCGCCGCAGCATCAAGAACCACGTGGTGCCGAGCTCGGCATACACGTTCCCGCCCGGCCCGACGCCGGCCGCGGTAAGACTTTGCACGAGCCGGTCGACGCCGCGCGACGTGTCATCGGCAGGCGCGTCGAGGTCGTAGCCCGAGTGGTACACGACGAACGTGATGTCTGGGAACGCGGCCGCCGCCGGTCCGATGTCGCGCGGTGAGGAAGCGGCGATGCCACCCCCGATGCCCTTGTGCGTCGCGACGAGGCGCGGTCCGAGCGCGCGCACACGCTCGAGGAACGGGAAGCCGACCTCGTCGTCGTCGAGGAACCACCCACCGGTCGGGGACGCCTTCGTCGGCGGGCCCCACAGCGTGTAGCACTTCCAACCCGACGGCCGCAGCTGCGCCGCCCACTCCCCCATCGCGTCGAGCTCGGCGGGTCCGAGGTTCGGGTGCACGATCGTGTGCGTGAGCACCCGCCCGGTGCCGGCGTAGCGATCGACAACATCGCGCGCGGCGGCGATCTGAGCGTTGGTCAGCACATTGTCGTCCGCCGGTCCGGGCGTCGAGGTCAACAACGCCACCGCGGTCTCCGACGCGCCGAACACCAGCGCCGCCCACGCCGCGCCGTCGATGAGCGCGGGATCGATGGTGCCGGACCAGCGATCGGGATCGGCCGTCTGCAAGAACGCGCCCAGCGCGTGGGCGGCCGAGCCGTGCCATTGGCCGGGATCGACGAAGTGCGTCTGCACGTCGATGACCGGCGCGTCGCCCCCGAACGCGGCTTCGGCTGCGTCGAGGTCGAGTGTCGCGTCCTCGGGAACGTCGTAGAAGCCGCCGCCGTGCGCGGCGTCGATCGCCCGCAACGTTGCAGCAGTCCCCCGCCGGTCGAGCGCGTCCGCCGGGGAGGAGAACGCGAGGCGGGCCAGGGCCTCCCGCTCCCTTCCGGACCACGGCGGTGGCGCGTACTCGTCGGTCGCACGACGCTGGAGCAACGGCGGCACGATCACGGGCCGGAACCTATCCTCTCCGCGCATGGCGAAGATCACGTTCATCGGCGCCGGGAGCACGGTGTTCGCGCGCAACCTGCTCGGCGACATCCTCGGCCACGAGGAGCTCGCGGCATCGGAGATCACGCTCTTCGATATCGACGGCGCGCGGCTCGCGACGTCGGAGCTCGTTGCTCGGCGCGTCGCCGACGCGCTCGACGCGCCGGTCAAGATCACGGCAACCACCGACCGGCGAGCCGCCCTCGACGGCGCCGACTACGCGATCAACATGATCCAGGTCGGCGGGTACGAACCGTGCACCGTCACCGACTTCGAGGTGCCGAAGCAGTTCGGGCTCCGGCAGACCATCGCCGACACCCTCGGGATCGGCGGCATCATGCGCGGGCTCCGCACGATCCCGGTGCTCCTCGAGATGACCGCCGACATGCACGACCTGTGCCCCGACGTGTGGTTCTTGAACTACACGAACCCCATGGCGATCAACTGCCGCGCGATCACCGCGCGGGCGAGATCCGAACGGTTGGGTTGTGCCACAGCGTGCAGGGCACCGCGTTCGAGCTGTCACTCGACCTCGGTGTGCCGTACCGGGAAATCGATTATCTCGCGGCCGGCATCAATCACATGGCGTTCTACCTGCGCTTCGAACGCGACGGCGAGGATCTGTACCCGCGCCTGCGGGAGCTCGCCGCGTCGGGCCGCGTGCCTGATGGCAACCGGGTGCGGTACGAGATGCTCAAGCACCTCGGCTACTTCGTCACCGAATCGAGCGAGCACTTCGCCGAGTACGTGCCCTGGTTCATCAAGCGCGACCGGCCCGATCTGATCGATCGGTTCAACGTCCTCCTCGACGAGTACCCACGCCGGTGTGTCGGCCAGATCGAGGGCTGGGAAGCCGAGCGCAAGCGACTCGAAGGTGGCGGGCCCATTGAAGTGCGCCCGAGCTTCGAGTACGCGGCCACCATCATCCGCAGCATCGAGACCGGCAAGCCGCGCGTCATCTACGGGAACGTGCCGAACGACGACCTGATCGACGACCTCCCGGCCGGGTGCACGGTCGAGGTGCCGTGCCTGGTCGACGGCAACGGCGTGCAACCGACGCGCATCGGTGCGCTGCCGCCTCAGCTCGCAGCGCTCATCCGTACGAACGTCAACGTGCAGGAGCTCACCGTCGAAGCCGCGCTCACCGGATCGCGCGACCACGTGTATCACGCCGCGATGCTCGACCCTCACACCGCAGCCGAGCTCGACCTCGACCAGATCCACGCGCTCGTCGACGCGTTACTCGACGCCCACGACGACTGGATCCCCTTGCTGCAGTGAGTTACGTCGGCGCCCAGCAGGCATGGGTGCCGCTCGAAATGCGCTCGGGCAAGCGGATCCGAGCCACGGGCCCGGCGGTGATGTCGGCCGCGTTCAGGACGAGGCACTCCGAGCGGTCCGCGTTCATGTCGGTCACGAACGTCACGAGATAGCCGTCGTCCTCGGCGGTCGCGTTCCGGCGCGGTGCCATCGGCGTCTCGCTGCCGAACACGCCGTCGCCGAACGCGTAGCGCTCCTCGTGCCCGGTCTCCAGGTCGACCTTCACGATGCCGTCGAACAGGAACCAACCCGGTGCGCCGGTCATGTTGTACGAGTAGCGGTACGGCTGTCCGGCCCGCTGCCCGTTGATCATCGGGAACTCCATGATCCGATCCGACAACACCTCTTCTTTGGTGTTGCCGGTCGCGAGGTCGAACCGCCACCGGTGCAGACGCGTCTCCATCCGGTTCATGTCGATACCGCGGAACGCACGCTTGTAGCGGTCGGTCTCGCCGTCGGCGGCGGGAATCGGCGCGCCTTGGAAGTACCCGTCGAGCACGATCTCGTCGCCGTCCTCGAACGCGTTCGCCCAGTGCAAGACGTACGTCGGCTCGGCTTCGAACCACCGGATGTCGGAGGTCTGACCCCGCCGGGGCACGATCGCGAAACGGGTCGGCAGGTCGGGCCGCCACTTCGGCACGTTCAGACCCTGGGCGAGCAAGTCGGCGTCCCAGAACAGCGGGCAGTCGTTGAGGATCGCGTAGTTCTCGGTGAACGCCATGTCGTGCGGTAGGCGCGGGCCGGGCAGCGGCACGTCGATCCAGTGCACCAACTCGTGCGACGCGTCGACCACGCCGTAGTGCATGTACGGCGCGTTCGTCGAGTAGTTGAACACGAGCATCTCGCCGGTGCGCTCATCGACCTTCTGGTGTGCACTGATGCCCCACTCGGCCGGGAACTTGCCGCTCCACGTCTCTCTTCCGAGCTGCTCGAGCGTGGTCGGATCGAACATGTACAGGTCGCCGCACTGGTAGTGCGACGTCAGCGCACGCCCCGCGTGCACGACGACGTCAGTGCTCGAGGCATCCTTCAACCGGGTGCGCGCGCCCCAGCCGTCCTCGCGAATCGACCGGGCCGGGGGCTCGAGGATCCCGGCCCACAACGGCGCGCCCGCTTCGTTTTCGGCCGTCAGCCCCAGCGTGCGAACGAACCGGTTGCGATACTCGGCGTGCCCGTTCCGGAAGCGCATCATGTGCACCATGCCGTCACCGTCGAACGGGTGGTAGCGGCCGATCGCGTCGTGCACCGGATTCTCGGTGTTCCGGAGATAGACGCCGTCGAAGTCGTCGGGAATCTCGCCGATGACGTCGAGGTCGGTCGCGTCGTATTCGACCATGTTCGGCGCCCACGCGCCGGTGCGGTACGGGTGGTCGTCGCCCTCGGGCAACGTCGACAGCATGCGACCCACGACGTTCACGTTCATCGTTGCCACACTACGCCCGGCTCGCGCTGGAACGTCTTTTCCGGCTGACATACGGCGCGTTCGCCGTCGAAAACGGTTCCGGTACTGTGCGCCGATCATGGCCAGGCTGGCGTCCGTCGCAGTACTGATATCTATCGTCGTCGCGCTCGCCGGATGTAGCGACTGGGACAACGCGGCCAAGCGAGTCGCGCGCGACATGCAACGCATCGGCTACGGCTGCCAGGATTTTCAGGCCACCGACACGCACGCCCTGGGCTCGCACGGCATCACGGCTGCGGGCAGCTGCAGCGTCAAGGGACAACTCGTGACGATCAGCGTGTTCAAGAACGGCGGCGCGTTGGACGTGGATCGGGCGACGAGTGCCGCGAACTGCCGCGCCAGCGCCCCAGCCGGGCCGCGCCATTCAAGCGAACCCCTATGTGCGCACCGGCCGGGCTGTCATCGAGGCGGTGTTCCTCAACGCCAACACGCAATCTCCGGCTGCGGTCAGCGCGTTCTGGGCGCCGATCGCCAGCGACATCGCGTCCGCGACCCACGGCCACGTCGAAACGCCCCTCTGCTGACATCGCCTCGGTTCGGACTGCAGGGCGGATGTGAGGAGGGGGGAGCTCACCTCAACATCCGCCCTACAGCGGTGCGCCCCGCCGCCGGCTGTTGCCGCCCCGGCCGCCGACGCCGAGCAAGCAGCTGCTGCGCGCCCGTGAACTCGGCGCGCGCAACCCGATCAATCTGCTGTCTCCTCGTGCGCGGCAGGGAGCCACCCCGCCGCCGCAGAACCCCGCCTCATGCTTCCCGCCCTCGCGTCGCACGATGGTCACGCGACGTGCGGGAATCGTAGGTCGACTCCGACGATTACGGGATGGGCCGATCGGCCCACTGTCGAGGCGGGCGGCGACCTCGTCGTCGTCGTGCTCCGCGCCGACGGCCGGCGCAACGACAAGGCCGCGGGCTACGGCGCCATGCACGCGTTCAACGCCCGCAACGGCAAGATCACTCGGTTCCGCGAGTACGTCGACATCGACGAGGCGATCGGCTGAGCCTGCAGCGCGGGTGTGAGGCACGGGATCGCGCACCCCACACCCACGCGAGCTCACGGGGTGTTCGAGCGCGCTCCTCGAGAACATTCCCGCCTCATGACTCCCGGCCCCACGTCCCACGAGGTCGCGTGACGTCTTCGGAGCATACGGCCGCGTCGATGAGCTCGGGATAGGCCGATCGGCCTACTCGCGGTCAGCCGACTTGCGTGCCGGGGTCGTCGGTACGCGGCGCCGAGATCGACGGAAGCTCCGCGATCACCGGCCGGCGCGCCACGAGCTCGGGATCCGGCCGGGGCGTACGGCGACCTGTGACAGCGTGCGCGCCGCTGGCACGCCTCGCGCAGCGGGGCGATCTCATCGAGAACGCGTACGTTCGGCAACGCGATCACGTGCTCTTCGACCGGCGGTTCGGGACGGGGCTCCTCCGCGATCGTTCGCAACGCGGAGACTGCCTTGGAGAATCTGCGGATGGAGTCAGCCTTGCGGCGGGTGCGGCGGGCCACGAAAACGGCGAGCAGCACGAGCAGCACTACGGCACCTGCGACGGCTTCGATGAGCACCGGACACCTCTTTCGTGTGTCCCCCGAGGAGCACTGAGCATGCCCCTCGGCGACACGTTTCACACTGCTGCTCAACCCTGGTGCGCGATCGCGTCGCCCGATTTCTGTTCGCGCCCACGAACAAAACGATTTCACTCCATGCGAAGAACGCGCGCAAGAAGAAAATTCGGTTTACGTGTTCAGGCAACGTGTCCGACAGAACACGTCATCGCATCACCCCACGCGGGTCATCAGCTCCACGCGCGTGCCGTCGGGATCGGCGATGAACACCATTTCGACACCGAGCACGGCACGCGTGTCCGGCAGGATCGTTCCGCCCAGCCCAACGAGACGCGCGGAAACCGCGTCGAGATCGTCGACAATGAACGAGACGTGCGTGAAGCCCAGTTCGTTCCGTCGAATGGCCGGCGCGCCTTCCGGATCCGGTGCCGCGAAATGCAACAACTCGATCTTCAGCGCTCCGTGCGTGATCATTTGTGACCGCAGCCGGACCGGTCCGATGACCTCGAGCGCACGGTCGAGACCGGGAAGCATCGTGTCGTCGAGCTCGTAACTCTCGGCGCGCTCGAACCCCAGACCCTCACAGTAGAAACGCAGGGACCGGTCCAGATCGGCGACGCAGAGCCCGATGTGGGACGGTTTTAGAACGGCCGGTCGCCCTTGATCGCAACCCGCTCCATCACACGCCGGCGCGGGTAGTAGTCCGATGAGGCGTAGTGCTGGGTCGAGCGGTTGTCCCAGAACGCGACGGTGCCCGGCTCCCACCGCAACCGCACCTGCCATTCCGGATGCATCGCCTGTTGGCAGAGCCGATCGAGCAGCCACTCGCTCTCGTCATCGTCAAGACCGACGATGCGTTCGGTAAAGAACGCGTTGACGAACAGTGTCTTGCGGCCGGTTTCGGGATGGGTCCGCACGACTGGGTGCTCGACGGGCGGGTACTGCTCGAGCATTTCGGCCTTGCGCTCGTCCGACATGGCGAACCCGAACACGTGCACGAACGAATGCACCGCGCGCATCCCGTCGATCCGGTCGCGGAGGTCCTCGGGGAGGTTCTCGTACGCACACGCCATGTCGGCCCACAACGTGTCGCCGCCCCGATCGGGCACCTCGATGGCGCGCAGGATCGAACCCAGTGCGGGCTCGGTGCGCCATGTGACGTCGCTGTGCCAGCCGTTCTCGGTGCCGACACTGCCCGGCTTGGTCAGGTCGTCGCCCTTCTCGAACCGGACGACCTCGGACGAGTCTCCCTGCTTGAGGAAGGGATGGTGCTCGAGATCGCCGAATGCGCGCGCGAACTCGAGCTGCTCGGCGGACGTGAGGTGCTGGTCGCGGAAGAACAGCACCTTCCATTCGAGCAACGCGTGCCGGATCTCGTCCCGAGTGACGTCATCGAGGGGCACCGACAGGTCGACGCCGCGCACCTCGGCGCCGATGACGTCGGTGTACGGCTCGAGTTTCAGCCGCGTGTACGCACGTTCGGTCCATCCGTCGGGGGTGCGGCGTACGACGCGCGGTCCCACACCCCAGGTCATCGCTCGCGTCAGGCCGGTCCCCCGCATCGGCCGGTACGTTAGGCGCCTGGGCCCAGTCGCGACAGAAGAAATCGAGCCGGATCTCGATCCCCGCCGGTGGTTCGCGGCCGCGGTCGTCATCGTGTCGGTGATCATCCCGGTCCTCGACAACACGATCCTCTACGTCGCGATCCCCACGATCGGCCGTGAGTTCGGCGCCGATCTCCCCAGCCTCCAGTGGGTGATCACCGGGTACTCGCTGACGTTCGCAACGCTCGTCATCATCGGCGGTCGCCTCGGCGACATGTTCGGGCACCGCCGCACGTTCATCATCGGGGTTTCGATCTTCGGCTTCGGCTCGTTCTTGGCGGCGGTCTCGACCTCCGTACCGACGCTGTTCCTCGGCGAAGCGGTCATCGAGGGCATCGGCGCGTCGCTGATGCTGCCGGCGACGCTCGCGATCCTGTCGACGACGTTTCAGGGGCCCGAACGCGTGCGTGCGTTCGCGGCGTGGGGTGGCGTCGCGGGAATCGCGGTGGCGTTCGGGCCGATCGTCGGGGGTGTGCTGACGAGCAGACGCGTCGTGGCGGTGGGCGTTCGGCATCAACGTGATCGTGGCGCCGGTGATCGTTGTCGGTGCGTTGCTTTTCATGCGCCCCGACCGCGGCGCGGATCGGCGCCGCGCACTCGACTGGCCCGGTGCGCTGCTCGTGGCGGGCGGCTCGTTCAGCCTCGTCTTCGGCTTGAGCGAAGGCGCGACGTATGGCTGGTGGGCGCCGGTGAAGGATCTCACGGTCGCGAGCCGTTCGGTGTGGCCCGCGAGCCGCGCCGTCTCGATCATTCCGTTCGCGTTCCTCGTCGCGCTGACGCTGTTCACCACCTTCGTAGTGGTGGAGCGCCGGAAGGAACGTGAGGCGCGCGATCCGCTGTTCGAGTTCGGCCAGCTCCGTCACCTCGGCTTCCGGTACGGGCTGCTGACAACGATGGTGCTCGCGATGGGACAGTTCGGGCTCCTGTTCGTCCTGCCGGTGCTGCTCCAGGACGGCAAGCATCTCTCCGCGTGGAGAACGGGCCTCTGGCTGATCCCCCAGGGTGCGGTGATGGCGGTGGCGGCTCCCATCGGCGGACGACTGGCGAACCGGTTCAGCATCACCGGCATCGTGCGGGCCGGGCTCGCGCTCGAAGCCGTAGGCCTCGGCATATGCGCGATTGCAGCTTCGGAAGACGTGACGTTCCTGTCATTGTTGCCGGGGCTTGTGCTCTTCGGCATCGGCGTCGGGTTCGCGAGCTCGCAGCTGACGAACGTGATCATGTCCGACGTCGACCCCGACAAGACCGGCGTTGCAGCCGGCACCAACACCACCGTGCGCCAGGTCGGTCTCGCGCTCGGTATCGCGGTCTTTGCATCCTTCCTTCACGTGCTGACGATCAGAAACGCGGCCTCCTCGCTGCGGAGCGCACCACTGCCCGAGCCGGTGAAATCGGCGGCGCTCAGTGCGGTCCACGCTCAGGGCGTCAACTTCGCACCACCGGCCGGCACCGCGGCTCATGACGCGTCGACGCTGCAACACATCGCCGAATCGGCGGTCGCAGCCGGCGCCCGTCCCGCGTTGTTGTTCGCGTCCGCGGTCGTTGCCTTGGGCACCGCGCTCTCGTTCCTGATTCCACGCGTCACTGTTGCCCGGCAAGGAATCGCCGAGACGACCGTCGAGGCGCTCACGTCCGAAATGGTGTGAGACGCGGGACCGACCGGCGGGCCAAGGTGGTGACGCCCCCACCTCATCCCCGTTCGCCACCACGCCCCGCCCGCGCCGTCCGTGGCAATGCGGAGCCTACGGAGTCGCTGCCGCGAACCAATAGGCCACGCGGCCCAGTCAACGCGCGAGACGAACCGGCAACACCTTCGAGCGCGTTGTTGAGGTTCGAACGAACCCGGAGCGGTTCGCCCGTGAGCTCGATCGCCGGGAACGTCGCGAACAGCTCCTCGAAGAACACCTTGCCTTCGAGGCGGGCGAGGTGCACGCCGAGACAAAAGTGCTCCGCGATCCCGAACGACAGCTGCGGGTTCGGGTGGCGGTGGATGTCGAAGCGTTGCGGATCGGCGAACACATCCTCGTCACGGTTCGCGGACGTGTAGATCATCGCGACCTTGGCGCCGGCCTTGATCGGCACGCCGCGCAGCTCGGTGTCGGCGGTCGCGGTACGGCGGAAATAGTGGAGCGGGTTGGCCCACCGCAAGATCTCCTCGACCGCGCCCGCGACCAGCGATGGATCCGCCCGGAGCTCGGCAAGCTGCTCCGGGTGCTGCAACAGCGCGAGCAACCCCGACGACAGCATCGTCTTGGTGGTGTCGTTACCGGCGGTGACCAGCTGCACGAAGAAGCTGCCGAAGTCGATGTCGGTCATGTAGTGGCCGTTGAAGTCGGTTTCGAGCAGCAGCGTCGTCAGGTCGGCGCGCGGTTCCTCTTGCCGGCGGCGTGCGGCGAACGCGATCGCGTACATCGCCATATCGATCGACGTGTTCGCCTGCACCTCACTCTGACTCCCGTAGTCGGCGTCCTGGCTGCTCGTGTTCATCTCCGCGAGGCGGTGGATCATCGGCAGGTCTTCGGCCGGAAGGCCCATCAGCTCGCCGATGACGCGTGACGGCAGTGACGACGTGACGTCGTGCACGAACTCGACGTCGCCCTTCTCCGCCGCGGCCGCCATGATCTCGCGGCAGATCTCGCGGATCTGGCCCTCCATGTTCGCGATCACGCGTGCCTTGAAGCGGGGCGCGATCGGACGGCGGTAGTCGACGTGTCGCGGCGGATCCATCGCCAGCAGCATGTTGCGCATCATGTCGAGCGCCGCGGGATCGAGGTTCTCGAGCATCACGCCGCCCTCACTCGCCGAGAACAACAGCGGCTCGCGCGCGACATGTACGACGTCGGCGTGTTTCAGGACTGCCCAATAGCCCGGCTCACCCGACATCTCCTGGAAGTAGACGGGGTCCGTGCGCCGCAGCTCAGCGAAGACGTCGTGCGGCGGCCCGGCGACGTATGCGTCCGGGTCGTAGAGATCGATCGCGGCCATCGTCAGGTTCAGTCGACGAGGACGGGTGGACGCGGCAGACCCATCTGCTCACACATCGCGAGATAGAACGCCAGCGAGCCGGCGCCGTCGGCGACGCTCTCGACGTTGCCGTCGGCATCGAGGTTGAGGTTCACGCCGTACATGTGGAACCACACGCGCGTGTTGTCTTCGATGCACTGCAGCGTGTGTACCGAGCCGGCGGGCTCGTACAGGAACGAGCCGGCGCGGTTCACGTAGTCGTACTCCTTGTACTTCCATGCGCCCGAGCTCGTGTAGCCCCATACCGGGCCGGTGTGCCGGTGCTTCTGTACCTCGAAGCCATTCATGAAGACGTTTTCGACGATCCAGAGGCCTTCGCGCTCCTTCACCTGGATCACCTTCAGAAGATTGCCGCCCCCGATATCGACGAACGGCAGCTCGTCGGCGCCGACGTGTACGGCGGACGGTGCGGACTCGATCAACGCCATGGTGCTCCTCCGGGTCCCGACCCGCGGGAGCCTAGTCTCGGCCCATGCGTCGACTCCTTGGTGCGCTGGCCGCATCCGCGCTCGCGCTCGCGCTGGCGGGATGTGCGAGCGGCACGACGAGCACGGACCAGTCCGCGTCTGCGCTCCCGCCGGCGGCGGCACCCACGACGACTACGACGGCGCCGCGTCCCGTGTCGTACGAGGCCGGCACGCGTGAGATGACGTTCGTCGACACGACGCGTTCGACCGACAAGAACAACACCTATCCGGGCGCAGCCACACGGACGATTCGCGTCCGCTTCTACTACCCGACAGAGCACGGGCTTCCGGCAACGACGGGCGCGCCGTACCCGGTCCTGCTCTTCAGCCACGGCCACAACGGAGTCCCGGAGGGTTATACCGCGCTGCTCAGCGACGTGGCGCGTGCGGGCTACGTCGTCGTCGCGCCCGCATATCCACTGTCGAACGAGAACTCGCCCGGCGGTGCGAGCGTGTCCGACCTTTCCAACCAGCCGAAGGACGCATCGTTCGTGCTCGACCGCGTCCTCAGCGACACGAACGCGACCAGTTGGCTCCATGGTCTCGTCGACGCGACCCGCATCGCCGCCGGGGGGCATTCGCTGGGCGCAATGACGACGTACGGCTTGGTCTACAACCAGTGTTGCCTCGACGAGCGGATCAAGGCCGCGGTCATCATCGCCGGCGTCGCGGGCGGCTTCCCCGATCCGTACTTCGCGAACATCGACACCCCGCTGCTCGTGATCCACGGCGACCACGACGCGACGTTGCCGATCCGCGGCGACCAGGATGCGTTCCTGCGCGCCAACCCGCCGAAGTTCTTCCTGACGATCCTCGGCGGCACGCACAGCGGCGAGGCGCGCGGTGGGACGACGCCGGGCCAGCGCGCGGTCACTCGGTCGGTGATCGCGTTCCTCGACCACTACCTCCGAGACGACGGCACACTCGCGCCGCTGCGGGCGGCGGCGACCAAGCCGGGGCTCACGACCTTCCAAGCGAAGCCGTAGCCGCATCCGCCGCTACGTTGCGTCCGTGCTGTTGCGTGGACGTTGGCTGGCGGGGCACGCGCTCGTGCTCGTCATCGCGGGCACGTTCATCGCCCTCGGCTTCTGGCAGTTGGCGCGCAACGGTGAGAAGCAGGAAAAGGTACGTGACGCCAAGGCGGCGTACGCGGCTCCGGCTCCCGACCTGGGTGCGGTCACGTCACCCCCGACACCGGGAACACACGTGCAGGCGTCGGGAACGTACGACGGTGCCCACGAGGTGCTACTGCGGAACCAGGTGCGTGGCGACAAAGACGGTGCCGACCTCTTGACGCTGATGCGCCTCGCGGACGGCAGCGCGGTGTTCGTCGACCGCGGCTGGGTGGCGTCGGGCGCGACCGCGACTCCCCCTCCGTCGCGCGCGGTCGTCGTGCGCGGCATCGTCCGCGAGTCGCGCCCGCTCGGCGCGCAAGAGGAAGTGCGGAACGTCGGAGACCGGGTCTCGGTGCCACGCGTCGACCTCGACCGGCTCGACCAGCTCGCCCGTCTCGATGTTCCTCTGCATCGGATATGGATTCAGGCCCAGTCCCAGCAGCCGCCGCCTCCGTCGAACGCACCCAAGCTGCCCGTGCCGCCGCCGCCGGACCAGGTCAACCATCTGCAGTACACGATCGAATGGTTCGCGCTCGCCCTGATCCCGCTTCTCGGTTGGCCGATCGTGCTGTGGCGGGTTACACGCCGGCAGTCGTGAGGCAATACTCGCGGCATGCCGTACGCCGAAGGCCGCACGTACTACGACGCCGATAGTCACCTCATGGAATTGTCGGGCTGGCTCGCCGGCTACGCGGATCCCGATGTACGCGAGCGAATCCGTCCGCTTTACCTCGGCGGCGCCGGCAGCGCTCGCCGACGACGCGGTACGCGCGGCCGAGGCTCGCCGGGGCGACCGTGACGCGGCCGCCCAGCTCGAAGCGAACGTGATGGGAGCGAAGGGCTGGAACGCGCTCGGCGCCTTCGATCCGGCCGAACGCTCTCGTGCGCTCGATCTGCTGGGCTTCGACGCCCAGCTCGTGTTCAGCACGTTCGCCCCGACGCAATTCGCATCCGACGACGACCTCGACCTCTTGTACGGCGGCACCCGTGCGCACAACCGGGCGATGGTCGATTTCTGCGCGGCCGACCGTCGCCTCATCCCGGTCGGGTTCGTTCCCCTCACGGACGCCGAGCTCGCAATCCAGGCGACGCGTGAGGCGATCGCCATGGGATGTCGCGCGATCCTCGTCCCCTCGGCACCGCCCCGCGCCAAGTCGCCGACACACCCCGACTACTGGCCGCTGTGGGCGCACCTCGAGGAAACCGGAGTGCCGTTCATGCTGCACGTCGGCGGCGGCGGCCGCCCGTTGCGGCGCGCGTGGCACGAGAACGGCAAGCCGCCGGTGACCGACTTCCTCGGCGGCGGAGAGAACGTGCGTTCCAAGGACTACATGGTGTTGCACCATCCGCCCGAGACGTTCCTGGCGTGCATGGCGCTCGACGGCGTGTTCGAAGCGTTTCCGGGGCTGCGAGGCGGCTGCATCGAGCAAGGCGCGCTCTGGGTCGTGACGTTGCTGCAACGTCTTGACATCGCGCAGGGAACGTTCCAGAAGACCGAGCCGGCATTGCGGTTGCCGCTGACGGCGAGCGACTACCTGCGGCGCCAGGTGAAGTTCACGCCGTTCCCCACCGAGCCCGTCGGGTGGATGATCGAACAGGCCGGTGCGGAGCTGTTCATGTTCTCATCTGACTACCCGCACCCCGAGGGTGGGCGCGATCCCCTCGGTCGCTTCGAGGCGACGCTCGGCACGGCGGGCGCCGACGCCCGCGACCGCTTCTACCGCGCGAACTTCGCGGACATGATGGGCGCCGCAATCTCGTAGCGAAACGAGTGCAGCGCGCGCCCCGAGGGACGCCGCGCTGCGCTGCAAACGTTGCTTGTGCTCGACGGCTTACGGGCAGTCGAGGTCGAACTTCGCCTTGTCGAGGGAACCGTTGTACGTGAAGACGACACCATCGGCGTTGTCCGTGATTGTTGTGTTCAGGACACCCGTGGTGGCGCTCGTCTCGGTGAGCGTCGTGGTCTGGCTGTAGGTCTTGCCCTTGTTGGCCTTGCCCGACGCCTTGCCGGTCGTGCTGGCGAGCTGCGCCGACGCCTGGTCGGTGCAGGTCAGCGACGTGAACTCCTTGAAGGAGTACGTGGTCTTGGTGAGCGCGTCCTTGACCTTGTACGAACCCTTGATCTCACCGGCGTGCTTGCCGGTTGCATCACGCTTCAGGCTCGCCGAGAAGCTTCCGCACTTCGGCTTGCCCTTGGTCGGGGTCGTGCAGGCGGGTGCCTGCAAGGTGCCCTTTGCCTTCACCTTGGCCTGTTGCGTCGGATACGCGGCCGCGGACGGGCCGTCACCGGAAGCCGCATACGCGAGCAACGAGGTGCCGAGCAGCCCGAAGACGGCGATCAGCGCAACGAGACTCGCCTTACGTGTGCGATGTAGACGCATAACCATGTGCGAACCATCCTCCCCTGCGACACTTCCTACCAATAGGTAACCGCCCCTCGGCGGGAGTCTGGAAGCGGTGGGGTTCGCCGCGCAATGACCGTCCGCCGTTTCCGAATTCTACTGATTTACGAACCTTCTGCAAAGGCCGCTCCAGCGGACAAGCCACCCAGAATGGGCGGGTGGTGAGTACAGCGGGGCGCTCGAACCGGTGGCTACTAGTGTCCGCGCCATGCCGCTCGCCATCGCCGAGCGTGCGCTCCTCCACGAGCGCCGCCGCCTCACACGCGACGAAGCGCTCGCCGTCGCGCACCTCCCGCTGGACGAGCTGCCGTCGCTGATCGCACTAGCGCACAAGGTGCGGCTCGCATGGTGCGGTCCGGAGGTGGAGCTCGAGAGCCTGATCAACGCCAAGTCCGGCGCGTGCCCCGAGGACTGCGCGTTCTGCTCGCAGTCGGTGCGCTTCCACACCGGCGTCGACGTCTATGCGTTCCTCGACCACGACGAGATCCTCGAAGCCGCGCGGGCGACGCGCGCCGCCGGCGCGACCCAGTTCTGCATCGTCGTTGCGGTCCGGGGACCAGAAGAGCGGTTGCTTCGTCGGGTCATCGAAGCCGTCGACATGGTGCAGCGGGAAACCGGCCTCGAGGTTGCCTGTTCGCTCGGGTTGCTGACCGCCGCGCAAGCCGAGCGGCTCGCCGCCGCGGGTGTGCGTCGCTACAACCACAACCTCGAGACGTGCCGAGAGCGCTTCCCAACGATCTGCACGACGCATTCATACGACGACCGGGTGGAGACCGCCCGGCTCGCTCGCGACGCGGGCATGGAACTGTGCTGCGGCGGCATCCTCGGCATGGGCGAGACCCTCGAGCAGCGCGTCGACTTCGCGTTCGAGCTGGCCGAGCTCGAACCGTGCGAAGTGCCGGTGAACTTGCTCGACCCGCGTCCCGGAACGCCGCTCGGCGACCAGACGACGCTCTCACCGCGCGCCGCGCTACAAGCGATCGCGCTGTTCCGCCTGATCCTTCCGTCGACGTGGCTGCGGCTCGCCGGCGGACGCGAACGCGTGCTCGGCGAACTCCAGGGCATGGGCATGCTCGCGGGCGCGAATGCGTTGATCGTCGGCAACTACCTCACGACGATCGGGCGCTCTCCCGAGGATGATCACGCGCTGCTCGAAGCGCTCGGCATGCCGGTCGCCGACGGCCCCGGCGAGGGTCGCTTCGTCGTCGACGCCACCGGCGCCCACGCCCGCCCGGCGCGCCGGAAGACCATCCCCGTGCAACTTGCGTGACGTACTCGGGGCGGTTTCACGCGGTGGCCGCGACAAGTTCGTTGAATCGTTGGGCTGGAGTATCCCATCCGAGGGTCTTGCGGGGTCGACGGTTGAGCTTGATGGCGATGTCGTCGAGGTCGTCTTGGCTGTAGGGCGACAGGTCGGTGCCTTTGGGGAGGAAGCGTCGCACGAGGCCGTTCCAGTTCTCGTTGGTGCCGCGCTGCCAGGGTGAGTGCGGATCGCAGAAGAACACGTCGATGCCGGTGGCGACGCGGAACTGGACGTGTGCCGCGAGCTCGCCGCCCTGGTCCCAGGTCAACGAGCGGGCGAGATGGGTGGGAAGTCGGCGCATCGCGATTGTCAGGCGTTCGGCGACATGGGCCGCGGCGCGCTCTTCGATCTTTACGAGCATCCCCATACGGGTGCTGCGTTCCACGATCGTCGCGACGGCGCTGAGACCGTCTTTGCCGATCACCAGATCGCCTTCCCAATGGCCGGGCACGGCTCGGTCGGCGGCCTCGGCGGGCCGCGCGGCGATGTTCACCATGTCTTTGATGCGCGCACCCTTGGCGCGTGTGCCCTGGCGTGGGTGGCGGCGCACACGACCCGACGGCAAGCACGCCAACAGTTCTTTGCGTAGCTCGCCTTTGGCCTGCACGTAGACGGCTTGGTAGATCGCTTCATGCGACACCCACCACTGTGGCTCGTGCGGATGCTCCAGACGTAATGACACCGCGATCTGCTCCGGTGACCAGCCCTCGGTCCGTAACAGGTCAACAACGTGTTCCCACAACCACGGCCGCTGTTCGAACCAGCGCCGCTTGGGGCGACGTGCGACTTGATCGGCCCGATCCTGCGCTCGATACGCGCGATACCGCTTCCGGCCACCGTTCGCTGCGATGTCCCGGCCCACCGTCCCCCGATGACAACCGATCCGTTTCGCGATGTTGCTATCCGACTCGCCGCGGTCGATCCCGACCCGGATCTCTTCACGAGCCTCGAGCGTCAACGCACCAGGCCGACATTTGCGGTCGCGCAGCACGACCACATCCTGTTCAGCAACGCGCGCGCACACCGTCCTTTCCGAGATCCCAGCCAACGCCGCCGCCTCGGCATACGTCGCACCCGCGCCACCGCCGCCAACGCGACCCTGACCACCGACCACGGCACCCGACGATTGGCCACCACGCACCCCCGAGATCAGGATGTCGCGGTCACCACTTGAGGCCGCCCGGCTCACAGCCGAATTCGCCACGCAAGTTCGTGGAGGTGGGTGGTCTCGTTGTACGACAGCAGGTAGGCGCTGCCGTCGGGCCGGGCGCCCACCCGGGTCACCGACGCGAGGCTGAGCTGCATGCGCCACGTCGCGCGCTCGTCGATGCCGAGCGCAGTGCAGACGGCTGCCTTGATCGGCGACACGTGGCTCACCGCGACCACGAGGTCGTCGCCGAGCACATCGGCACAGAACGATGCGACGCGCGCGGTCACGGCGACGAGCGATTCGCCGTCGGGCGGTGCGAACGCCGGATCGGCGCGCCACGCGGCCCAGTCCTCGCGCGCCACGTCCGCGAGCCGCACACCGTCCCAAGCGCCGTAGTCGAGCTCGATCAACCGCTCGTCGATCTCGACCGCAAGGCCGTGGCGCGCCGCGATCGCGGCGGCGCTGTCTCGGGCGCGCAGCAACGGGCTGGTGACGACGCGCGTGACGGGCTCCGATGCGAACGCGTCCGCGAGCGCCCGCGCCTGCGCGGCGCCGACCTCGCTCAACGGCTCATCGAGCCGGCCCTGCAACCGGCCCCCCGCATTGACCGCGGTCTGACCGTGCCTGGCAAAAGCGATCACACCGCTTCCTCGCTGATCGTGAGGCGACCGGTGCGAAGAAACGCGCGGCGCCGGACCGGGTCGCGGAGCCCGAAACGCGTCCACGTCCAGCACGCGGCCGCGAGTCCGAGCAGTTCCTCTACCACGACGACAGGCCACGCGGGCAGCAGCGGAGCGTCGGGGCGGTCCACGCCGAACGCGGGCCACCAGAACACTTCTTTGTGCGCCCACGACGCGGCGAGGACGAGCCCTGCGAACCAGCCGATCGACAGGCTCAGCGTGCGCCGGCGGCGCAACCGGTGGCCGCGCCCGGTTGTCGCGAGCATCGTGACTGTCAACACCACGACCGCGACGAGCAGCGTGTGCGCGTACGACTGGGCCCGGAACGGCGCGTCGATCACCTCCGGCAGCAGCGCACCGACCGCGACGAGCCGGAAGTCGAGCCCGGAGCTCTGGAAGACGTTCCACACGCCGAAGATCGCGCCGAACGCGAGCCACAGAACCATCAGGACAGTTCGGCGTCCAGCGCGGCGTTCACGAGCGCGTCGGCGTCGGTGTTCTCATCACGCGGGACGTGCTGCAGCTCGACCTCGTCGTAGTGGGTGAGAAGCTCGCGCGCCCTTTCGAACAGCGGCCGCAGGTGCGGTTGTTTGACCTTCCAGGCGCCGCGGAGTTGTTGCACGACAAGCATCGAATCGGCCCGCGCGGAGAGCCGGCGTGCACGGAACGGCGCCGCGGCTTCCAAGCCGGCGATGAGCGCTCGGTACTCGGCAACGTTGTTCGTCGTCACGCCGATCCGCTCGCTCACGACCGCCAGCCGCCGGGGCGGTGCGCTCGACGAGTCGAGCACGACCGCGCCGATCGCCGCGGGCCCGGGGTTGCCGCGTGAGCCACCGTCGCTGTACACGATGATCGCATCGAGTTCCCGCTCGTCGTCGGACGAGAACAACGACGGCTGGCTCACGGCACGAGGATCGCGCCGCAGTTGTCGCAGTACGCGATCTCGCTGCCCGCGGCCCGCCGAATGCGCTCGGCTTCGGTCGACGGGATCGTGAGGTGGCACGCCTGGCACGTGGTGCCGACGAGCCGGGCCGCGCCCGCGCCCCGGTTCTGCGCACGGCGCCGCTCGTAGTCACGCAGCAGCGCTTCTGTCAGCGGCGTCGCGGCTTCGGCGCGCGCCGCCGTCTCCTGCACGATCTCGCCGTCGATCTCGGCCTCGGAAGCGGCGATCGTGTCCCGCAATTCGCGCGCGGTCGTCTCCAGCGATCCGATCGACGCGTCCAGCGCGGCGAGCTGCCCGTCGAGCGTCTCGCGTTGCTCCATCACCTCGAGCTCCTGATCCTCGAGGTCGGACAGCTGGCGCCGCAGCATCTCGATATCGGCCTGCATCGCTTGCAACTCTCGAGGCGACGAGATCGTGCCCGAATACAGGCGCTTGTCGACGTCTGCCACGTGGGCTTCTATCGAACGGGCTTCGTCATCGAGTCGCTTTTCCTCGGCGTGCACGCCGTCCCAGTTCGTTTGCAGCGCAACACGCGCCGACTGCTGGGCACGGAGCTCCGAGGTGCGCGCCTCGAGCTGGGTGCGCTCGGGCAGCGCGGCGCGGCGGTGACGGAGCCGGTCGAGCGTCGTGTCGTGCTCCTGCACCGCGAGCAGTCGTTCGAGGTCGTCGAGGCTCACCTCACGGCCCCGGCTGAATCAAGGTCGTCGGCGGTGAACCGATCGTGGTTGGTGGCGTTGGTTGGGTCGTCGGCGTCGTGCTGCGCCGGCTGGTGGTCGGGGTCACGTTCGTCGTCGGCACGGGAGTCGGCAGCGTCGCCGGCGTGGTGACACTCGGGCCGCCGCGGTAGTTGAACGAGTACTTCCGGCCGAACTCGTTGATGTAGCTCGACCGCGCAAGGGTTGCAGTCTCGGGCGCGGTGAAGTCGAGTGGAGGCAGGTTCGCCGTCGCGCGCTCCATGAACGCGCGCCAGAGCCGCGCCGGATACGTGCCTCCGTACACCGTGCCGCGACTCCACGGAATCTCGCCCTCGGGATTGCCCATCCACACGGCGGCAGTGAACTGGGGCGTGAAGCCGACGAACCACGCGTCGACGCTCTTGTCGGTGGTGCCGGTCTTGCCGGCGATCGGGCGCCGCATACCGCCCAGTGTTCCCGATGCAGTGCCGCCCCGCACCACACCCTTCATCATCTCGATCTCGGTACGCGCCACATTCGCATCGAGCACGCGATGCCCGCCATCGGTGTTCTGGTAAATCACGCGGCCCCGCGCGTTCACGATCTTGGTGATGAACGTGGCGCGCTTCAACACACCGTCGTTCGGAAACACCGAGTACGCCTGTGCCATCTCCAGCGGATGCACACCGTTGGTTCCGAGCGTCGTGGTCACGACCGGGTCGAAGCGGGAGGTGTCGATGCCCATCGCATTCGCCATCTCGATCACACGACGGGCGCCGTCGGCACCGTAGTTCCCCGGACCGAGCGACAACTCGGTACGCACCCACGCACAGTTGTCGGAGATCGCAAGGGCGCGGCTCAGTGTCGGCGTGCCGCCGTGGCAGTCGCCGTGAAGGTTGTAGAACGCACCCGGCCCGCTCCCCGGACCGAGACGCCAGTTGATCGAGCTGCCCGACACGGTGTCGTTCGGGGTGTAACCCCCGCTCAACGCGGCCGCGAGCGTGAACACTTTGAACGCCGACCCCGCTTGACGTCCGAGACCTTCGGTCGCGGGGTCGAACTGCGATTCGGCGAACGTGCGGCCGTTCGCGATCGCGCGGACACCACCGTCGCTGTTGTCGATCGCGACGAGCGATGCCGTGAACTCCGACTTCGGGAGCACCTCGTTCATCGCGGTCTGCGCGGCCAGTTGCACGTACGGGTCGTAGGCCGTGTAGATCTTCAGGCCGCCGCGGCGGACGGCATTTGCCCGGGTCTGCGTGTTGGAGCCGAGGACCTCGGAGGGCTCGCTCGGGATGTTCGGATCGTCGATCAGTAGCCGGTTCGTGACCTCGTCCTTGTAATAGTCGAGCGGGGTGGCAAACGGATACGACACGCTCGTCGGCAGCGGTACCGACTTCGCGGCCTCGGCGGCCTTCTTCGACACCTTGTGGTTCGAGACCATCGCGTCGAGCACCTCGCTGCGACGGCGAGCGGCGCGGTCGGGGTGCTTGATCGGGTTGAGCGCTTCCGGCGACTGGATCAGACCTGCGAGCAGTGCGGCCTGCGGAAGCGTGAGCTTCTTGAGCGGATTGGGATTGAGCGGACTCGTGAAGTACCGCTCGGCCGCGGCTTGCACGCCGTACGCGCGGTTTCCGAAGTAGATCAGGTTCAGGTAGTCCTCGAGGATCCGGTTCTTCGAGATCTCGTGCTCGAGCCGGATCGCGAGAATGGCTTCGCGCGCCTTGGTCTTGAGATCGCGCTTGCGGTTCGTGCTCAACGTGTTCTTCACAAGCTGTTGCGTGATCGTCGAGCCGCCCTGGCCGATCGTGCCGGAGTCGACGTTCTTGAACAACGCGTGCGCGGTGCCGCCCCAGTCGACGCCGTGGTGCTCGAAGAAGTTGCGGTCCTCGATCGAGAGCACCGCGTTGATGAGGACCTTGGGAACATCCTTCAACTTGACGGGTGCGCGGTCCTCCGCCGACAGCGAACCCATGACGTTGCCGAAGCGGTCGTAGACGATCGAACGGGCGGCGGGCGCGTTGATCGTGACGTCGAGCTTGCCGAGCGGCGTCGCGGTTGTCGCGAGCGAGCGTCCGGCCGGCGCGAGCAGCGCGACGGATCCGGCCAGTGCCGAGGCACCGACCGCGATCGTCAAAACCAACTTCAGGCAGAACCAGAAGAGCTTCACGGGTCCAATCAGGATGGCATACGGGCGCCGTTCGACCGGATCAGGCGCCGATTTCAGCCGTATATCAGCGTGGGCTCGGGCAGCGGCGAGGGGTGGTCGCGCTCGGTGTCTGCCAGCCGGCGGACCTCGGCGAGCCCCGCCACCAGATCGTCGCCCTCGACAACGACGTCGCGCGCGCCCTCCGGGTCGAGCAGGCACAGCACGCAGCGCACGACCGGTTCGCCGGTCGCCTCCGCGACCGCGAGCGTGTAGGCGGCGGCTTGCACGCGATAGTGCGCGAGGCGTTCGGCGAGATCGGGGCCGTGTACGGCGTCGGTTTTGTAGTCGACAACGACGAGCCCGTCGTCGTCGCGGTACACGAGATCGACGTAGCCCTCGAGCGTGATCCCGTCGAGCGGCACCGCGACATAGGTCTCGCGCCAGTACGCACGGTGCGCCGCGCGCTGCACCACCGGGCTCGCGATCGTGGCGCGGGCGAGTGCGGCGATCGTCGACTCGCGGCCGAGCACGCCTTCGGCCGCCGCTTGCGCGGCCGCGGTCTCGGTGATCCCTGCGCCCGATGCGAGGTCGACCGTTTGGAGCACGGCGTGCACGGCGCGCCCGATCGCGGTGCCGTAGCGGCCCTTGTTCCACGGCGGCAGTTCGAGATCGCGACCCTCTTTGGCAAGTCCCGCGTCGTCTCGCGCCCGGTCGTCGACAAGCCGCGCGAGGGCGGTCGCGGCGACGAATGCGCGCCGGGCGCCCCGCGCGAACGCGCGCTCGTGCTCGGCTTCCCACTCGGCTGGTGTGGGCGGCGGCACGGGCCGCGCGACAACCGGACGCGGGAGTGCGTCGCCGGCAGCTCGGGCGTACGACTCCCACGTGGCATCGCGTGCGGCGTTCCACAAGAGTTCGGCGTGCGTCCAGCGCGCCGGCTCGGTGGCATTGAGATCGCGCGCCTTTCGGTGCATCGACACCACGAGGTGGTCGCGAGCACGTGTGCACGCGACGTAGAGGAGCCGGAGCTTCTCGTGGAAGCCCATCTGCTCGTCGACCGGCTGGTGCAACTCGAAGTGTGCCGTTTGCACCGTCGAGTTCAGGCGCACCTCGCAACCGCCTTCCGACGGGAAGAGCACGTGCACGCCCCGCCGCGGCCCTTGCGCGGCGGTCGTGGTGCCCGACGCGATCACGATCGGGAACTCGAGACCCTTGGCACCGTGGATCGTGAGGATGCGCACGGCGTCGTCGTCGGTCTCGGGCAGCACCGCCTCCACAACGCGTGCGCCTTCGGTGCCCTGGAGCTCGGCCCACGCGAGATAGTCGCGCAGTGTGCCGCCGGCCGCATCGGTGAACGCACGGGCTTGGTCGACGAGAAAGCGCACGCGCCGGGCGACGTCCCGAAAGCGCCCGCCGAGCGCGGCGACTTCGATGACGCGACGCTCGCGCACGATGCGCTCGAGCAGCTCGCTCGGCGCCGACCACACGAGTTGCTCGCGCAGGGCGCGCAGGAAGTTCATTGCCACAACGACGGGATGCTCGGGTGGCAGCGTGTCGGGTGGTGCCCACCGCACATCCCACTGACCCCGGTGCACGACCTTGTAGGTGAACAGGTCGTCGTCGCCGCAGCCGAACAGCGACGATCGCAATGCCGTCACGAGCGACAGGCTGTCGCTCGGGTCGTCGATCGCCCGCAGTGCCGCGAGCAGCTCGCGTACTTCGCGACTGCCGTAGACGAGTGAGCTGGTCTCGGCCCGGTACGGGATATGCGCGTCGTCGAGCGCGCGGTTCGAGGAAGCCGAGCGACGTGCGCGCCGGCAACAGAATGCAGATGTCACCCAAGCGCGCGTCGCGCCACTCCGCCTTCTCCCGGTCCTGCACTCGCCAACGTTCGGCGATCGCGCGTTGCACGACAGCCGCGACGTCGGCGGCTTCGCGCGTGCGCAACGCGTCGGCATCGGGGCCGTCGTCATGGGCTTCGGTGCCGAGCAGCACGACGTCCGCGCCCGGGCCTTCCGGGTCGCCGCGTTCCGGGTCGAGGGCGCGGTACAGCGGCTGGGAACCCGGATGCGGCTGGATCAGCTCGCCGAACACCGTGTTCACCCACGCGAGGATGTGGGGCGCGGCCCGAAAGTTGCAGGTCAGGTACTCCGGCACCGATCGATCGGCAAACTGCTCGGACGCGGCGAGGAACGTCGCGATGTCTGCCCGACGGAACCGGTAGATCGACTGTTTGGGGTCGCCGACGAAGAACAGTCGTCCGGGCTCGACGTCGATCTCCGTCCAGGGGCGCGCGCCGTCGGCCGGATCGCCGGAACCGAGCAGCGCCGCGATCTCGACCTGGATCGGATCGGTGTCTTGGAACTCGTCGATAAGCAGGCGCCGGTATCGGTCGCGCAGACGAGTACGGGCTCGGGCACCGTGCTCGGGATCGCGCAGCAGTGTGCGGGCGAGCACCAGGAGGTCGTGGAACTCGAGTTCGCCCGCGCGTCGCCGATCGGCGACTGCACCGGCGGTACAGCGAGCGAGCGCGGCGACAACCCGCCGGATCGCCGCGTCGAGGAGACGGCCGACGAGCGCTTCCCGCTGCTCTCCGAGCCGGGCAATGCGTTCCCGCAAGCCGTCGAGGTCGGGCCATTGGGCCTTGCGGCCGCAGTTGCCGGCACGGAACGACGGCTTGTCGGCGCGGAAGAGGCGCACGCGTTCGATGTCGTCAAACGCGGCTCCGAGCCGCTCGCGATATTCGGCGAACTCGCCGAGGCGCGTCAGCATCGTGTCGCCGTCGATCCCGCACTCCGCGGCGGTTGCGATCACCGCATCGAGTTGTTCGAGCCAGGCGTCGATCGCGAGCTCGGGCATCGGGGGCGGTGCATCGATGCGGTCGAGAAGGTCCCAGTTGTCGTCGAGGACCTCGGCGACCGCACGCAGGTGGTCCAGCCGCACGCCGGCCGCGAGCATGACGAGGATCGTCTGCTCGAGCTCGGGATCTTCGAGCAGCTCGTCGACGAACAATCGCCAGCGCGCCTCGAACGCGACACGCGACGAGATCTCGTCGCGCACGACGATGCGCGGCGGCAAGCCGGCTTCGATCGGGAACTCAGTGAGGATGCGCTGTGCGAACGCATGGAGCGTGCAGATCGCGGCGGCGTCGAGCTCCTCGAGCGCCTCGCGTTCGCCTTGTTCCTCGAGCGCGCGCCGCACCCGATCACGCAGCTCGGCCGCGGCCTTCTCGGTGAAGGTGATCGCAGCGATCGCGCGCATCGGCACGCCGGATGCGACGAGGGCGACGACCCGGTCGACGAGCGCCGCGGTCTTCCCGGTACCGGCGCCGGCCTCGACGAACAACGTGGCGTCGAGACGCGTACGGATCGCATCTCGCGCCGCCGTATCGCCGGGGTCGGCGAAGAGCTCGAGCTGGTCCACTACTCGTCTCCCTCGTCACCGAGCAGCGCGCGGTAGCCGGCGAGCTCCGGCGCGCCGTACTTGCGCTGCCATTCGCGCCACCGATCGGCGGTGCCGAGCGCGTCGGGGTCGCAGTACGCGGCAGGGTACGAACGGACGCGGGGCCGGGGGGAGCGGATGCGCGATGAACATGCCGGCCTCGATGCCTTCGACAATCGACCGCACCGTGTGCATGAAGACGTCGGTGACCGCGTCGTCGACCACGTAGCCGATCCGGCGGTTGTTGCCCCGCCCGACGAACCAGTAGCACGCTTCGATGGGTTGGTCGTCGCCGTCGGCGTACGCCGCGTGCGCCGCGTACGTGTACACCGGGAGTTGCAGACGGCTGCCCGCGAGCACGGGGTCGTCGGCGCTCAGCGCGACGTACGGGTCGGCCGACCCGGTCTTGTAGTCGATGACGACGAGCGCGCCATCGCTGCTGCAATCGATACGGTCGGCCTTGCCCCGCACCAGGAGCCGGCGGCCATCGGGCCACACGAGCTCCACCGCGGCGTGCGAACCGTCAGCCAGCCCGAACGGCAGCTCGGTCGCGAGGGTATGCATTCCCCGCTCGGCGCGATAGCGCTCGTCGGCATCGGCGAACGTGTCGAGCTCGGCGAGGATCATTCGCCGGTCGCGCTCCCACAGCAGCCGGCGGCCGGTCACGCCGCGCGCCTGCGCCGCCGCGCACGCTTCCTCGGCCAGTTCACGCAAGCGCGACCGCTCCCGCGCGCCACCCTCGCCGACGAAACGGTCGAGGACATCGTGCACGATCGACCCGCGGTCGAGCGGCGACAGCTGCATGATCTCTTCCGGACGCTCCACCGCTTCAACGTGAAGGATCGACTGCATGAGATAGGCATGGGGGCAGCCGGCCCAGAGCTCGAGCCGGGTTGGTGAGATCGGTCGCTCGCTGTCGAGCGGGCTGACCGCCGTCAGCTGCGCGCCCACGCCCGAGAGGTTGCCGTCGAAACGCGTGAACGCGTTGCTCGCCCGCGCGGTGAGCAGGTCACGTCCTCGCGCGACGGAGTCCAGCGTCTGCACCCATGGTTCGTGCGCGAGCGCGGCCCGCACTCCGAGCTCGTGTTCGGTCGCGGGAAACGCGACAGTCGCGACACCGTGGGCGTAGGAGGGCACGGTGTCGATGTGCGCGGCCTCGACCGCGGCGAGCGTGTCGTGGAGGAAACGCGACGGCACGTGCTCGGTGCTGCGGCGCAGATTGCCGCGGGGCCAGGTACAGACACGCGCGCCGGTGGTTGACGCGAGCACAGCGAGCAACGCCCGCTGGTCGTCGTCAACCCGTTCCGCACGAAGTCGCAGCTCGCCCTGGAGCGCAGCGCGCTCGGTGTCGCCGAGCAACGGGTCGTCGCGCGGCACCGAGGGGAACACACCCTCTGCCAACCCGCACACCCAGACCCGTTCGAGCTCGACACCGAGCGCGAGCGCGACGGGACCCGCCAACATTCCTTCGCCGAGGCGGCCGACACGATCGTGCGCGGCGGCGAGCTCGAGTTCGAGTGTGCGGCGGAAGATGTCGAGCGTCGGTGCGGCATCGACGGCATCGAGTCCGCCGAGTCGGTCGAGTGCGGCTTCGACCCGGCGCGCCGCCTCCAGTTCGAGCGGCGGCCAGGACGCGCGCCGCGCGTCGTCGCCAAGGAAGCGACGGACGAGGCGGTGCGCCCAGCGCGGCGTAGCCGGCCCACGTGGCTGGAAGGCCAGAAGGATCGAGCTCGGCCGCGAGCCCGTCGACGAACGCACGCAATGCTTCGACCCGCGAGCGCTCGCGCGCGTCCCAGTCGTCGTCGCCGAGCGCAGCCGCGTACGCATCGAGGCGGGCGCGCCATTCATCGATGCCGCCGACGATGCCCGCCTTGCGCGACAGCCGCTCCCACTCGGTGCCGGGAACGCGCCGGCCTTGTCCGTCGAGCAGCGGCGCGGCCGAGAACAGTGCACACACGTCGTCGCGCCGGAACGCGCCGTCGCCCAACGCGAGCAGACGCGACAGCGCCCGCCCAAGGACACTCTCGGCCAGCGTGCGCACGGACACGCCGTTGTGAACGATGCCGGCGGCCACCAAGTGTTCGTGCACGAGTCGCGCGTATGGATCCTCGGTGCCGTACAGCACCGCCATGCGTTCGAGCGGCACGCCCGTGCGCATCGCATCCACGACTCCCCGCACGATCGCCCGCATCTCGTCGTCGGCATCGGAGCTGTTGATGACGTCGGAGCCGAGTGGCCGAACGCCGATCACCTCGACGGCTCCTTCTTCAAGCTTGGCGCCGACGCGTTCGAGGCTCGCGAGCACCACCGCGTCCGCGTGCGGCGCTCCGGTGAAACCGGCGATGATCGTCGCCGGCTGTTGCGCGGCGACCGCCCGCAACAGCCGGGCAGCCGGTGCGCTCCACCGCTGCGGCAGGAAGCACACGACGGTGCCGAGATCGCGCAGCACCGGCGAACCCTCGTCGACAACGTCGGCGGCGACGCGCATCAGGTCGCGCTCGTCGTACCAGTCGCGCGCGAGCGCCTTCCGAGTGGCGCGATGTATCCGCACAACCTCGCGGGCGCGTTGATGCTGCGCGGCGAGCAGATCGAGCTGCTCATCGTCGAGGTCGGCCAGCTCGCGGTGCACACCGACCAACGCTTCCTCGGTCGCGGGATGGGTGGCGACGGGTTCGAACATGCCGGGCTTCTGCGCCAGCACGCGTCGCACCGCGGCCGCGACGACGGGCATCGATACCGGCCGCCGGCCGGCCGCCGCGCACGTCGGCGCACCGAGCAGTTCGGCGAGGCGGTACACCGTGAGAAAGGTGACACCGACGACGCCGCGGCCGTGCGCGGTCAGCGCACCGAGTTCACCGGAGGCAAGGAGCCGGCGCGCCGCGACACCGACGGAGTTCGCCGGCACGACGACGGTGACGGGCGCGAGCGGCTCGTCGCGCTTGGCCCGGGCCACCGCATCGTGCAAGCACTGCGACGCGGGACGCCCGTACGCAGTCGCGACGACGGAGATGGCCACCCGGCGGATCGTAGGACGAGGGTGCGCCACTTACCGGGAACTCCCGGCGGTCATACGGATCAAACCGATCCGCGAGTCTCAGGATCGCGTTGTGTTCAAGGTCCACGCGAGCTCGTCGATGATCCGGGCCCCGGTTTCACCGGCGGCAGTGCCGGCATGCACCATGCGATGAAGCTCGTCGACTGTTCCGTCCGCGTAGATGACGACGAGGCACCGTCGGTGCCTCGCGCCGACTCGAAGTGTCGAAGCTCCGAAGGTCCGTACGTCGCTCAGTCGTATGGTCCGTGACGTCAACAGGTATGTCACCGTCACATCGTGGTCGTCGCACGAGAGTGTGAAGGAACCGCCGAGACACCGAGCCAGCAAGAGCAAGATCGTTGTCGCAAGAACGCCGAACACGATCAGGCCACCTACGGACTCGCCCGGTCGCACCTGACTCAGCGTGATGAGCTCGCCCAACGCAAACACGCCCGCAAGCGCAAGCTTCTGATTCCGCTTGCTGTACAGCAACGCCGAATCGACCGTCTCAGGGGGCAACGAAGTTTCGTCACTCAGCGTGCGTTCGAGTGTCAGGCCCATCGCGTAGAGATACGGCCGGATCCCGCAACTTCGGAGGGTCCCGCAGAGGAAATGCGGAAATGCTTCCTAGGCCTGAAGTACCTCGGCGGCGGCACGCAGCCCGGAGCGGATCGCGCCGTCGATCGCGCCGTGCGACTTCATGGCGGTCTCGGTGCCCGCCCAGTGCACGCGTCCGACCGGCGTCCGCAGGACGCGCCCGTACTGCGTCAGGACGCCGGGCGGCATATGCGCGACGAAGCAACCGTGGGACCACTCCTCTGCGGCCCACTCCTGTTCGACGAACTCGACGGGAGTTGCCGCCGCGGTACCGAACCGCGCCGCGAGCGTGTCGAGGACGAGCGCACGGCGCGCGTCGGCCGGCATCGCGGCGACGCGCCGGCCGTGTGGTCCGAACGCGAACGCGGTCATCACGCCGGGCGTGCCCGACGGCGGGCCGGCATCGATCGTCATCTCGATCGCGTGCCCGAGCCCGATCGACTGCCCGTTGACGCCGTTCGCGCGCCAGAACGCATCGTCGTAGATCACAACGAATTTGAGGATCGATCCTGCCGGCATGCGCTCGAGCAGCTGGGCGCGGTCGAGAGGGAGCTCCGGCGTGAACCGGACGCGCGCGGCCAGCGCGGGTGGTACGGCCATGATCACCCGCTCGGCCTCGACCTCGACGTCGTCGGCAATCACGCGCGCGCCGGTGGCGTGCTGCTCAACTTCCCGTACCGGGGAACGGAGGCGCACACGCTCGCCGAGCTCCTCGGCCAAACGCTCGGCCATCGTTCCCGCGCCGCCGACCACCAGATCCTGCTGGTAGCCGCCTTCGAAGCCGAGCAGCCGTTGCAATCCGTTCGCGGACCGGACGAGATAGAGGAAGTGCAGCAACGAAACTTCGCTCGGATCGCACGTCATCAAGCCACGGACCGCGGCGTCGAGCAACTCGCGGCCCGCGCCCCGAGGCAGATTGTGCGCGGTCCATGCGCCGGCGGACTGTGCGTCCCACGAATCCGCGCGGCGAGCGTTCCATGGATCGTCGAGTGGGACGCGCCGCGCCATCACATCGATGCGTGCCATTGCCAGTGCGAGGCTGCCGATCGCGATCGGATTCACTGGCGGGAGCGAACCCCCAAACCGGCGCACGTCATCGTCGATGGCGAAGACCGTGTCGCCCCGGTTGTACGTGCGATGGGTCGCGACATCGAACTCGCGCGCGAGCGCGTACACCTCGTCCTGTCCGGGACCGAGCCAGGCACCACCGATGTCGATCCGGTGGCCATGCCGCTCAACGGTCCAGATGCGACCGCCGACGCGGTCGCGCGCTTCCAGGACGCAAACGTTCTTCCCCACGCGTACAAGTGCACGAGCCGCAGACAGGCCGGCATACCCAGCACCGACCACACATATGCCGACCGTGACACGTTCCATCGGCGCCCATCGTTGCAGGGTTCGCGACGTTTTCGCGAGCCGCTCCTACGGGTACGTGCCGAACAACGCCATAAGGAGGGACCAATGGGCCTCGTGCTCCTCGTTCTGTTGCTGGCACTGTTGTTCGGCGGACTCGGCTTCGCCGCACATTTCCTGTGGATCTTTGCAATCATCCTCGCCGT
Organism: uncultured Actinomycetes bacterium; assembly: GCA_963837155.1. Lineage (GTDB taxonomy): Bacteria > Actinomycetota > Acidimicrobiia > IMCC26256 > PALSA-610 > DASQHW01. The sequence continues at coordinate 3,155,106 of CAWIMB010000002.1, forward strand.
GTTCTGGCTGGCGGGGTTTGCGTTCCGGTCCGGCGAAGGCAGCTGGTACCGCTGGTGACCCGGCGCCCCCTGAGGGGCGCGTCACCCGCAACGTCGGGTCGTCCGGGCCAGCGGTTCTTCGCACGAGCGTCTGACCCGGGCGACCGAGTTCCCTGTCAATGAGGCGTGTGTGGAGCTCGGTTCCGAGCTCCACACGCGCCTCAGGCAATTGTGCGACGAAAGAAGTCGACGGCGAGCTCGATCGCTTCCGGTGGGATGTCGACGTGGCTCCCGTCCCAGACGCCCATGCGCTTCGGCCCGGGGATCGACGCGAACACCTCGAGCGCACCCTCCATCGGAAAGTGCTCGTCGCGCGTCATGTTCAGCATCAGTACTTCGCGTTTGCCGAGGCGGCGCGCGCCATCACGGATCAACGCGTTGCGACGGTCGTCATTTGTGGGGCCGCCGAGCGCGAACACCGCCGCGGTGACCGACGGCAGGTCGGCGACGATCGCGAGCCCGAACATCGCACCCATCGAGAACCCGGCATAGCCGGTCGGGCGTGTGATGCGCGCGTCGGCCGCGCGCGCCGCAGCCTCGACCGCGCACCAGTCGTTGCGCACTTGCTCGGCGTTCGCGGGGTCAGACAGCCGTCGCCCAACGTCGGCTTCGAACATTGCATCGGTGATCTCCGGCGCTCGTCGTTCGCCGTGCCCCGGACAGTCCATCAGTGCGACTGCGGCCGGCACGTTGCGGCAGAAGCCCTTGGCGAGGATCTGCATCACCGGGTCGTCCTTGGACAGATGTGCGCCATGACCGAGCAGCACCAGCGGCAACGATGCGTGCTCGCCGGGCGGGAGGAACAGCAACGTCGGAGGCACTCCGTCGAGCCGGATCGGCGTCAAAGGCATGGACCCCAGTCGAGCACAGTGCGTACGCTGCGCGCACCTGGGCAGGCGGAAAGGACACATCATGCGTGTGCCGTTGACGGTGCTCGATTTCATCGAACGCGCGGAGCTCGTCTACGGCGACCGGATCGCGGTCGTCGACGAGCCCGACCAGCCCGCCCAGAGCCTCGGCGAGCTCACATGGAAGGACGCGGCGCGGCTCGCCCGGGCGCAGGCCGCGGGACTCGACGCGCTCGGCGTCGCGCAGGGCGAACGGGTCGCGATCGTGTCGCACAACTCGGCGCGGCTGCTCGCCTCGTTCTTCGGCGTGTCGGCGTTCGGCCGCGTGCTGGTGCCGATCAACTTCCGGCTCACCGCCTCCGAGGTCGGTTACATCGTCGAGCATTCGGGCGCATCGGTGCTGCTCGTCGACCCCGAGCTCGACGATGCGCTTTCGGGCATCGCCGCCAAGCATCGGTACGTCATCGGCAAGGAGGCCGACGACGCGCTGCTGCGGTTCGACGTCGCGCCCGAGCCGTGGGCACCCGACGAGGAAGCAACCGGAACCATCAACTACACGAGCGGCACGACCGCGCGCCCGAAGGGTGTGCAACTCACGCACCGGAGCCTTTGGGTCAACGCAACGACGTTCGGCTGGCAGACCGGCGTCAGCGACCGCGACACGTACTTGTGGACGCTGCCGATGTTCCATTGCAACGGCTGGGGCATGTCGTACGCGATCACCGGGATGGGCGGCACGCACATCGTGCTCCGCAAGGTCGACGGCGCCGAGATCCTGCGGCGCATCGAGCGCCACGGCGTCACGTTGCTGTGCGGCGCGCCGGCGGTGGTCGCCGCCATTCTCGACGCGGCAGCAACGTGGGACGGCCCGATCCCCGGAAGCGGTCGGGTGCGCATGGTCGTTGCGGGCGCGCCGCCGCCGACGCGCACGATCGAGCGCATGGAGACCGAGCTCGGTTGGGAGTTCATCCAGATCTACGGGCTCACCGAAACCGCACCGTTGCTGACGATGAACCGCACGCGCGCCGAGCTCGACGACTTGTCGCCGGCGGCGCGCGCACAGAAGCTCGGGCGCGCGGGCGCGCCGGCGCTCGGTGTGCGCCTCAGTATCAGCGACCACGGTGAAGTGCTCCGCGCTCGAACGTCGTGCTCGAGGGGTACTGGCAGAACCCGCAGGCCTCCGACGAAGCGCTCGAGGGCGGCTGGTTCCACACCGGCGATGGCGGCACGCTCGACGACGAGCACTATCTGACGATCAGCGACCGCAAGAAGGACGTCATCATCTCGGGCGGCGAGAACGTGAGCTCGATCGAGGTCGAGGATTGCCTGTACCAGCATCCGGCGGTCGCGGAAGCGTGCGTGATCGGTGTGCCCGACGAGAAGTGGGGCGAGACGGTGAAGGCATTGGTCGTGCTGAAGCCGGGAGTCGAAGCGAGCGAGCAGGAGTTGATCGAGCATTGCCGGGAGCACCTCGCCCACTTCAAGTGCCCGACATCGGTGGAGCAGCGCGAGGAATTCGCCCGTACGTCGACGGGAAAGCTCCAGAAGTTCAAGATCCGGGCGCCGTACTGGGAAGGGCGCGAGCACGGCGGTGAACTGACATCGCTCAGTATTTCCTCAGCAGGAGGGGAACAACGGGCAGGATGCTTCGGAGGCCGCGGTTCGGCGCGCTCGCGGTTTGCGTCGCGCTCGTCGCGACCGCGTGCGCCACGGCCGACGCCGGACCGCGTGGCCTGCCCACGCCCCGTCCCGCGGAGCTGCGTGCGTCGGGGACCGTCAGCGCGTTCCCGATGCCCGGGACTCCGTCCGCGTCGCCCGCGACGACGCTGAGCTTCCGCGGCGCGACTCCCGCGCAAGTCCGACGCGTGCAGGTCTTCGGGAGCCGCACCGGTACGCACCGCGGACACGTTGTCGCGCATTCGGACGGCCTCGGCGCGAGTTTCGTACCGGACGAGCCGTTCGACGCCGGCGAGGTCGTGACCGTGCATTCGGATCTCGCCATACGCGGCGGACAACGCGGCGAGTTCACGTTCACGATCGCGCGGCCCGCGATGGGCGCCGGCGTGAACATCGCGCCACCAGCACCTCGCGCGACGACTCCACCGCCGTTTGCGACGCGCCCTGACCTTCGTCCTCCGACCCTGAAGACCAACGTGGCGCGGCGGGCACCGCCGCGGGTCCGATCCTGCTGACGCCGAATCCGACTCTCGGGCAGGCGACCGTGGACCAGTCGGGCCCGATGATCGTCGACGGCCGCGGCAACCTCGTCTGGTTCGAGGCGCATGCACCCGCGACCGCGCTCGACTTCGAGATGCAGCAGTACGAGGGGCAACCCGTGTTGTCGTGGTGGGAGGGGCAAGTGCACTCGGCCGGCTACGGCGACGGTGAATACGTGTTGATGGATGAGAGGTATCGCGAGGTGGCACGTGTTCGCGCAGGAAACGGATATCAGGCCGACCTCCACGACCTGGTGATCACGCCCCAGAACACCGCGTTGGTGTTGATCTACAACCCGGTGATCGCGAACGCGGCGATGATCAATCGGGTGTACGACCGGGCCGTCCTCGACGCGGTCGTGCAAGAGATCGATCTGGCGACTGGATCGGTGCTCTTCGAATGGCACAGCCTCGGCAATCTCGAGCTGTCCGAGTCGTACTTGCCGGCACCGCCGCGCACGTCGGATGTGTACGACTACGTGCATCCCAACTCGCTGGCGCTCGACGGCGACGGGAACATCTGGATGTCGGCCCGGCACACGTGGGGCGTGTACAAGATCGACCGGGTGACGGGCGCGCTGTATTGGCGGCTCGGGGGGAAGCGCAGCAACTTCGACATGGGCCACGACACGACGTTCTCCTGGCAGCACGACGCGCAGCCCCATGGGAACGGCGTCCTCACCGTTTTCGACAATGCTGCGAGCGCGCCCGGGGTCGCATCACGCGACCGGTCGCGCGGCGTCGAGCTGCACGTCGACGAGCAGGCGATGACGGTGTCACTCCAGGCCGACTTCGATAACCCGCAGGGCGCGCTCTCGCTCAGTCAGGGCGATTTCCAACGGCTTCCGAACGGCGACTACCTCGCGGGTTGGGGCAGTGTGCCGCAGTACACCGAGTTCGGAGCGAACGGCGAGGTGAAGCTCGACGTGAACATCAACGGCGGGTCCGCGTCCTACCGCGCCTTCCGCGTGCAGTGGACGGGACGACCGGCGGAACCCCCGGCCGTCGTCGCCCGGGCATCCGGTGGCGCGCTCAACGTCAAGACCAGTTGGAACGGCGCGACCGGAGTGGCGCGTTGGGACGTGCGCGCCGGCGCGAACCGAGCCTCGCTGCGTCCGGTCGGGTCGTTCCCCACCGGCGGGTTCGAGACATCGATGCGGGTTCCAGCGGCGTCCGGTGCGCGCATCGTCGAGGTCACCGCTCGTGGTCCGGCCGGGCGCGTGCTCGGGACGTCGCGCGCGATCACCGTCCGCTGAGCCCTCCGACACGCGGGTCTTGGCCGTCGTCTTACCTCGGTCACAGGAGCCTCACAATCGGTGTGACGACGCTTGTCTGCGTCGCCCATCGAAGTCTCCCGAGCAATGCTGGACGTGACCCCCACCGCCCTCTCCCGCCCGATGCCCGCGCCGACGTCCGACGCGCATGGCCGGCCACGGACACAAGGCCATGCCTCGCTCGTCGCCGTCGCCGCCGGGGTCGGTGTCGTCGTGACCATCGGAATGTGGCTACGGCACGGGCAGCTCGGCGCCGCAGAGGGACCGGGCGGTGCACTCACCGCCGCCGGACAGCTTGCCGCACTGCTCGGGACCTACGTGATACTCGTACAACTCCTGTTGATGTCGCGTCTCGCGTGGCTCGAGCGTGCGATAGGGCTTGATCGTCTCGCCATATGGCACCGATGGGTTGGCTTCACGGCCGTGTGGTTGCTCACGGCACACGTCGTGCTCTCCACACTCGGCTGGGCGCGGGGCGCGATTCCACCTGTGAACGTTTGGCACGAGACGGGGTGGCTCATCTCGCACGAGCCCGACGTCCTCATGGCATGGATCGGATTCGCGCTGCTCCTCGCGGTCGCGGTGACGTCGGTGCGCGTCGGCCCGGCGAAAGCTCAAGCGCGAGACCTGGTACTTCGTGCATCTCTACGCGTACCTCGCGGTGGCGTTGTCGTTTGCGCATCAGCTTGCGGTCGGCAGTGACTTCAACGATGACCGCGCGGCGCGTGTGTGGTGGATCACCTTGTACGCGGTCGTCTTCGGTTCGATTCTCTGGTGGCGCGTCATCGAACCGTTGCGGCTCAACACGCGCCACGGCCTTCGCGTGCATGCGGTCAAACGCGAGGCGCCGGGCGTCATATCGATCATCATGCGGGGCCGCAATCTCGATCGCCTACGCGCCGAACCCGGTCAGTTCTTCCTGTGGCGTTTCCTGACGCCGATCGGATGGTGGCAGGCGCATCCGTTCTCGCTCTCGGCCGCGCCCAGGTCGAACCGCTTGCGCATCACAGTGAAGAGCCTCGGCGACTACACGTCGCGTCTGTCCGAGCTGCGGCGCGGGACGCGCGTGCTCGCCGAGGGGCCGTACGGCACGTTCACCGCCGAACGTCGCAGCCGCGGGCGCGTGCTCTTGATTGCGGGCGGGATCGGGATTACACCGTTGCGAGCTCTCCTCGATGCGTTCGGTCCCGACGACGACGTCGTGTTGCTGTACCGCGTGATGCGCACCGACGACGTCGTCTTCGCCGACGAACTGCGGCAGTTCGCGAGCAATCGGGGCGTCACCGTCCGCGTGATCAGCGGCACCGAGATCGGCGACGACGACACCGACCTCCTGGGCGTGCCCGCACTGCACCAACGTGTGCCCGACATCACCGACCGCGACTGCTTCGTGTGCGGACCGCCGGGCCTGGTCGACGCGGTGCGCCGGCGGCTCCAGATCCTGCAGGTGCCGCGAGCGCAACTCCACTACGAACGCTTCGAGCTCTAGGAGACCACGATGCGCCGCGCGGTTCCCACGGTCGTCCTCACGTTGGTGGGCTTGGGCGCGCTCGCGACCTTCAAGTCGTCGGCGCCCGGGGGGATCAAGTCTGCGGGAGCAACACACGTCGCGCCCACGACGGCGCCGCCCGCGACCGCACCACCAGCGAACGGCGCGAGCCCGTCAACGACGACACCATCGACATCCTCGCCCGTGACCACCGGTTCGACCCGCACGATCGACGGCGACCCGTACGACAACCGTTACGGCACCGTGCAGGTACGGGTCACGGTGCAGGGGTCGCGTATCACCGCGATCGATGAGTTGCAGATGCCGACCGACCACATGCGGTCCGCGTACATCAGCGAGCAGGCCGGACCGTACCTGCGTGACGAGACGCTCCAGGCACAGAGCGCGCAGATCGACATCGTGTCGGGCGCGACGTACACGAGTGAGAGCTATATACAGTCCTTGCAGAGCGCGCTCGACAAGGCGCACGGCTGACAACCACGGTCACATGTCGCCGATGCATCGCCTCGAAGACGTCTGGGGCACGGTCATCAGCGTCGACGTCCGGGACGACATCAATCGGCGCGCGCTCGACGAGTGTTCGGTGTGGTTCCAACGCGTCGACGACCTGTTCAGCACCTGGCGGCTCGACACCGAGATCATGCGCATCGGCCGCAGCGAGCTGTCCGTCGAGCACGCGTCGGCGGAGGTGCGCGAGGTACTCGAGTTGTGCGAGCAAATGCGACTCGAGTCCGGCGGCGCATTCGACGTAGCCGCCGGCGCGCGCGCTCGGGTGCCGCCCCGTCCCGGCCTCGCGCCGCTCGACCCGTCGGGCATCGTGAAAGGTTGGGCGGTGGCGCGCGCGGGCGAGGAGTTGACCCGTGCGGGAGCGCGGTGCTTCTCGATCAACGCGGGCGGCGACGTACTCACACGCGGTTGCCCGGCGGCCGGCAACGGCTGGCGGGTCGGCATTCAGCATCCGTGGGAACGCGACCGCGTCGCCGCCGTCGTCCGCGTGACAGACGCGGCGATCGCAACCTCGGGGCGGTACGAGCGGGGCGATCACGTGCTCGATCCGTGGACGGGGTTGCCCGCGAGAGGTCTCGCTTCGGTGACGGTCGTCGGGCCCGACCTGGCGATTGCCGATGCGTACGCGACCGCTGCGACCGTGCTCGGACCCGACGAGGGCATGCGTTGGCTCTGCACTCGCGCCGGCTACGAGGGCATGGGCATCACCGACGATCGCGTGGTCGTCGTCACACCCGGCTTCGATCGTCTGCCGCGTGTCGTAGTGTGCGCGGTGTGAAGCTCGGGCTCGCGCTCGACGCCTGGTCGGGCGCCGAGGTCAAGATTCCGGTCGAACGCGTGCAACTCGCGGAGCGGCTCGGCTACGACTCGGTGTGGACCGCCGAGGCGTACGGCGCCGACGCGCTGACACCGCTCGCCTACCTCGCGGCGCAGACGTCGCGCGATCAAACTTGCAAGTGGCGTCGTGCAGATCTCCGCCCGCACGCCGGCCGCTACCGCGATGGCGTTCGCCACGCTGGAAGCCCTCGCCGGCCGCGGCCGAGTCATCGCCGGCCTGGGTCTTTCCGGACCGCAGATCGTCGAGGGCTGGTACGGACAGCCGTGGGCACGGCCCATCGCGCGCACACGCGACTACGTCGCGATCATGCGGAAGGTCTTCCGGCGCGAGGCCGCAGTCGCGCACGAGGGCTCCGCGATCACGCTGCCGTACGCGGGTGCGGACGCGACAGGGCTCGGCAAGCCGTTGAAGCCGATCCTGCACCCGAACCCCGACCTTCCGATCTACGTCGCGGCCGGCGGTCCGAAGAACGTCGCGCTCGCGGCCGAGGTCGCCGATGGCTGGATCCCGATGGGATTGGCGCCCGCCAACGCGCGCGACTTCCAGGTGACGTTGGAGAAGGGCGCCGCCCGGAGCGGCCGTTCGCTCACGACGCTCGAGATCCAGGCGAGCACGACCGTACGTCTTACCGAGGACGTGCGCGCCACGATCGACGCGATGAAGCCGCGCGTCGCGCTCTACGTCGGCGGCATGGGCGCACGCGACCTGAACTTCCACAAGGACGCCATGGCGCGGCGCGGCTATGCGGACGCGGCAACGCGCATTCAGGAACTGTTCCTCGCGGGCCGGCGCGACGAGGCGGTCGCGGCGGTGCCCGACGAGTACGTGGACGAGAGCGCACTGCTCGGCACGCCCGCGCGGATCGCCGAGCAGTTCCGCCCCTGGACCGAATGCGGCGTCACCGGCCTCACGATCCACACCGACCAAGACGCAGCCATCGAGCTGATGGCCGAAATTGCTGCCAACTGATGGCAGCGAATTCCGCGGATAGCGCGGGTTTTGCTGCCAACTGATGGAGGGAATTCCCGTGACGTACGAGTTCATTGCGGTGGACGACCCGGCCGAGCGCGTTCGACGGATCACGCTGAACCGGCCCGAGAAGCGCAACGCGATCAACCACGGGATGCGCGCCGAGCTGTTCGACGCGTTGGAAGCCGCCGACGTCGACAACGCGGTGCACGTCACGATCGTGCGTGGCGCCGGACCGTGCTTCTCGTCCGGATACGACCTCAAGCGCGCCGCGACCGACGAAAGGCCGTACTACACGGCCGGCGGCGACGGGAATTGGTCGCGCCACGTCACCGACGGGTGGTTCCGCATCTGGGATCTCGCCAAGCCGGTCGTCGCGCAAGTACACGGCTACGCAATGGCCGGCGGCACCGAGCTCGTCGCCGCGTGCGACCTCGTGTACGTCGCGCACGATGCGGCGTTCAGCTATCCCGTCGTGCGCGTGATCAGCCCGCCCGACTTCCAGTACCACCCGTGGCTGGTCGGCATGCGCAACGCGATGGAGCTCGTGCTGATGGGCGACCCCATCACCGGTGACGACGCGGTGCGTATCGGCCTTGCCAACCGAGCGTTCCCGGCTGAGGACCTCGACGCGCAGGTGCTTACGCTCGCACAACGGTTGGCAGGCGTGCCGGCCGAGCTGCTGCAGATCAACAAACGCAGCGTGCACCGGGCGATGGAGATCATGGGCATCCGCACGGGTCTGCGCGCGGGGTCGGAGCTGCAAGCTCTTGCGTCGAGCCTGCCATCCTCGCAGGCGCGCATCCAGGGAAACGCGATCGCATCGGTGAAGGACGCGGCGAGGTGAGTCGCCCGAAGCCGGAGGCGCACGGGCGCCGTGGCCGGAGCGGCCCGCAGAGCGGACAAGCATCGTGAGCGACTGGGATCCGATCCTGAGTGAGCTCGAGCGCCGTCGTGACAACGCACGCGCGATGGGCGGGGCCGAGCGTGTCGCGCGCCATCACGGGCAGGGCAAGCTCGACGCTCGCCAACGGATCGACGCCCTGTTCGACGACGGCACCTTCGTCGAGCTCGGCTCGTTCACGGGGGCGCAAGAACACCCGGCGGACGCGCTCGTCGCCGGGCTCGGCCGTATCGATGGTCGGCCCGCGCTCGCAGCGGTCGAGGACTTCACGGTGCTCGGCGGATCGATCGGGAACGGCGCCGCCGACAAGCGGTACCGCCTTGCCCAGATCGCCCGTCAGGAACGCGTCCCGTTGGTATTCATGCTCGAAGGCGCCGGCCACCGGCTCACCAACAAGCCGACCGGTCGCCGTCCGAACGATCTCCAGGCGCTCGCCGAGCTCTCGGGATACGTGCCGATGGTCTGCCTCGTGCTCGGGCCGTCCGCCGGCCACGGCGCGCTCACCGCACCGCTCTCCGACTTCGTCGTGATGACCCCGCAAGCGTCGCTGTTCAGCGCCGGACCACCGCTCGTCAAGGACGCGATCGGTGAAAACGTGACGAAGGAGGAGCTCGGTGGTCCCGCGGTGCACATCGAGACGTCGGGCGTCGCGCACAACCTCGCCGACGACGACCACGACGCGATCGCGATGGCCCGCCGCTACCTCTCGTACCTCCCGGGCAACGCGTGGTCGGCGCCGCCGCGCCGCGCGCCCGGTCCGGACACCGCACCACGAGTGCTCGAGGACCTGCTCCATCTCATCCCCGCCAACCCGCGCAAGCCGTACGCGATGCGCGCGGTCCTCGACCGGCTCGTCGACGACGGCTCCCTGTTGGAGATCCAGCCCCAGTACGGCACCGCGATCGTGACCGCGTTCGCGCACCTCGGCGGTCACAGCGTCGCGATCGTCGCCAACGACCCGAGCGTCAAGGCGGGGACCGTCGACACTGCGGCCGCCGAGAAGGCCGCGCACTTCCTCGACGTCGCGGGCGCGTTCCATCTGCCGTGCGTGTTCCTCGCCGACAATCCGGGCGTCATGGCGGGGACGCAGGCCGAGCGCGCGGGCGCGCTGCGTGCGGTGGCCCGCATGTTCGTGTCGCAACACCGCTTGCAGGTGCCGAAGCTCCACGTCACCGTTCGCAAGGCGTTCGGCTTTGGCAGCTCGATCATGGCGATGAATCCATTCGACAACCAGACGATCTCATTGTCGTTCCCGGCGATCACCTTGGGCGCGTTGCCGGCGTCGAGCGGCGCCGCGTCGCACAAGCTCTCCGACGAGGAAGCGGCACAGATCGCGGCCGAACAGTCAGCTGCCGCGTTCCGGAGCGCGAGCGGCATGGGCTACGACGACGTGATCGATCCGCGCCAACTCCGCAACGCGTTGCTGCACGGCCTGACGTTGAGCGAGGGTCGCGGAAGCGGGCCGTTCGCGCCGACGACGCACGTCGGCATCCAGCCGTGAGGACAGGTTTTGGCGACAGGGGACGACCGAAATGGTCGTCGGGTGTCGCAAAAACCTACTGAAGCAGCTTCTTGGGGTGGCGGCCGTCGACGTAGCCGATGAACGGCTCCGCGATGTTGTAGCCGAGCAGTTCCTGGAGGCGCTCGGGGAGCGTGCGCGCGACCTCGGGCGGCACGACGAGCACGTGATTCTCGACCGGGCGCAGCCACGCCCGCGAGTAGTGCATGACAACGCCGAGGCGTGACTCATCCGTCGAGTTCGCGCCGCCGCCGTGCCACACGCTGCCGAGATAGACGAGCGCGGCACCGGCCGGCATCTCGACCGAAACCGTTTCGGTGTCGGGGCCCGGGAATTTGTCGACCCACGTGTGCGAACCCGGGATGATGCGCGTCGTGCCGTTAGCTTCGGTGAACTCCTGGAGCGGCCACATGATGTTGACGACCAGCTCGGCGTGCGGACGCGGGATCGGATACGTCGCGTCGTCGGGATGCAGGGGTTGGCTCCGCTCCCCCGGCCCGATGTCGATCGCCGTCGGCGCGCTCAGGTGGTACTCGCCGAGCAGCTCGTCGAGCAACGCGAGGATCGTCGGATGCATCGCCATGCCGTCGAGCGCGCGCGTCTTGCCGAACAACGCGTAGACGCGCCGCGTCTTGCGCCCCTCGAAGTCGCCGCGGCCGTACGGCGTGTCGACGAGAATCCGGTCGAGCTCGTCGCGTGCGTGCTTGACGTCCACCGGGTCGAGCACATCCTCGATGAGGACGTAGCCGTCGCGCTGGAGGTCGGCAAGCGCGTCTACCATCGGCCCTGATCGTTCACCTTCCACAAGGGAATGTCAAGTGGCTGGATCGGAAGTGCTCAATGCGACCCAGGGCTCGCTGCTCGGACTCCTGCACGACCGGCCGAAGACAGGCTGGGAGCTGGTGCAGGAGGCGAAGGCCGGGCTCGCCCGCTTCTGGAACGTGACCCAGAGCCACGTGTACCGGGAGCTTGGCGTCCTGGAGGCGCGCAAGCTGATCCGGCCCGGAAAACCCGGCCCGCGCGACCGGCGGCCGTTCACGATCACGGCGGCCGGCAAGCGAGCGTTCCGCACCTGGATCAACGAGGATCCGGCACCGGAACAGCTCCGGTTCCCGCTCCTCGTCACGCTCTGGTTCGGCCGTCACCTCGACACCGCGACGCTCGCGACGTTCGTCGACAAGGCGCGCGCCGAACACGACGAGCGGCTCGCGCACTACCGCCGCATGCAGACCGAGGACCCCCATATCAACGCGGTCGTTTCCTTCGGCGTGCACTACGAGCGCGCCGTGCTCGACTGGCTCGACGAACTGACCTTCTGATAACGAGCACGACGTGGGTTTCGTCCTGATCGACAAGCCGCGGCCGCACGTAGCGCTCGTGACGTTGAATCGCCCCGAGCGCATGAACGCGATGGCGTTCGACGTCATGATCCCGTTGCGCGAGGCCCTGGGGGAACTGAGTCACGACAACGACGTGCGCGTCGTCGTGCTCACGGGCGCTGGGCATGGGTTCTGTTCGGGCGCGGACCTCGAGGATGCGGGGATCGTCCCCAACATCGACGGATTGACCGTGACGTCGATCGCACGGCGCGCGCTGGAGCTGCTCGACGACGTGATCATCGCGATCCGCAAGATGCACCAGCCGGTCATCGGCGCGATCAACGGTGCCGCGATCGGCGGCGGGTTCTGCCTCGCGTGCGCGTGCGACCTCCGCGTCGGCGCCGAGGCCGCGTACTTCCGCGCCGCGGGCATCAACAACGGCCTTACGGCGAGCGAGCTCGGAATCTCATACCTGTTGCCGCGCGAGATCGGTTCGGCGCGCCGCGTTCGACATCATGCTGACCGGCCGCGACGTCGACGCCGCCGAGGCCGAACGCATCGGGTTGCTCTCCCGAGTGGTCGCCGGCGAGGAGCTGCTCGACGAGTGCTACGCCGTTGCCGAACGGATCATCGGCTACTCGCGCGTCGGCGTGGAGGTCACCAAGCGCATGCTCTGGTCGAGCCTGGACGCCGCGAGCCTGACGGCCCACATGGACCACGAGGGCATCGCCCAGCTGTACGTGCGGCTCACGACTCAGAACTTCGAGGAAGCGATCCGCGCCCGCAAGGAGAAACGCACCCCGGAGTACCGCGACTAGCGGTTCCAGTAACTCCCGTCGAGCATCTGCTCCAGCAGGTTGCGGAACATGATGAGGTCGTCAGGGTCGTCGGGCTTCTCCATCGAGCCGTATGCGATTCCACGCGTGCTCGTGCGCACCGACACGATCGCGAACCGCAGCGCCGCGAACACCTCGTACCATTCGAGGTTCCGCACGCGGTGACCGCTGAGCTCTTCGTACTCGGCCATCATCGCGTCGCGTTGCATGAAGTCCTTCATCCCGGCCATGCCGAATCGCACGGCCATGTCGTCGAAAAACTCGTGCAGGAAGATCATCCACGCCAGGTCGACCTCGCGCGGGCCCATCGTCGCCATCTCCCAGTCGAGCACGGCGACCGGCGTGAAGTCGCGGTAGAGGATGTTGCCGACGCGCGAGTCGCCCCAGTTGAAGACCGTCTCGCGCTCGTCCGGCCAGTGCTTCTCCAACCATTCAAACGCGCGGTCGATCAGGGGATAGGAGATTCCCTCCCGCGCCCATTCGTAGTACCAGCGCTCGTGACCGAGCTGCTGTCGCAACGCAGTGTCACCATGTTGCGGCCGCGCGAGGAACGAGAGGTCGGCGTTGCCCGGGTGCAGCCGGTGCAACGCAACGAGCACCTCGAGTGTGCGCCGTTGCATCGCCGCCCGCTGCTCCGGTGTCGCGTCGGCGACCCAGCCCATGAACACGTAGGGCGGGATGTCGGGCGGCGCGTCGCCGTCGATGCGTTTCATCACGAGGAACTGCGTCCCGAGCCACTGCTCGTCGAGCTCGAGCCAGCGCACCTCGGGCGCCGGCACGTCGGTGTGGGCGCGGACGAGGTTCATGCACTTCGCCTGTAGCTCGATGTCGTACTCGGGGAACACCGGATAGACATCGGCGGTCGGCGCCAGCCTCGCCACGTAGCGCTCGGTCTCGCCGCGGGCGGTCATCTCGAACAACACGGTTTCGCTCGACATACCGTTGCCGGGCGCGCTGGCGTGGGAGACACGCGCACTCGGATCGACGGTGGCCCGCGCCCAGCGCTCCAGCGCCGGCCCGACCTCGCTGAGGTCCCGTCGCCACGGCGTGTCGAGCTCGAGCGGGTTCTCTTCGGCCATCGCCGCCACAACCTACGCGATGAACATGGTCGGATCCGCCGCCGTCCTGAGTGCTTCCCCGCTCAGCGGGCCGCGGCTCCTCCGGGCTACTCCTCGAGCAGGAACGTCCACCAGTAGGCCCAGGATCCAAGGTAAGTGCCGTTCCACGATTTGTTCTCGGCGTAGACGCAACCGACACCCGCTCGCTTCCACATCGAATCGACGAGGAAGCCGTTGTGCGGGGGGCTGTTTCGCCACGCGGCGACCGCCCGCTCAGGACTCGACGAACCCAACGCGAGCAGGTCGGCCACCAGGGGGAGCGGATCGCGCATGCCCATCCTCCATTGCTCTTGACCAAGCAGGGATGGGTTGTGGTTGAAGGTACCGATGTCGGCAAGGTCGACGATGTAACGCCGGCCAAGTTCGTTCAGCGTGTCTGTCCCGCGCAGCGTGCGAATCCCGTGGGCTCGCAGGTCGTCGTTCATCAGCGTGAGCGTGTCGTTGACGTAGTTCGCCGGGCATTCCCGCTGGTGCACACCCTTCAACGGCACGCCGTACGGCGGGTTGGGACCGCCGGTCGGGACCGTGGTGGTGGTCGTCGTCGTCCCGGGCCGTACGGTGGTTGGCGTGGTTGGCGTGGTCGTCGTCGGTCCGCCGTTGCCGAACTGCACGTTCACCGTCGCGCTGTTGGAAGCCACGAGGTTCGTGATCGTGTGCGCCCGGTAGGAGTACGCGCCGGCGATCGTCGGATGATCCTTCACCGAGCCGTGTTCGCGCGTGGACCGCTTCCACAACGAGAATGCGGTAGCGGTGGGCGTCTTCCGTTCGATCTCGATTGCGGTGCGGCGCCGGGTGCCGCCGTCGTCGAAGCTCCACGTGACGCGGATCGTGTTGCCGCGCTCGATGCGAGCGTTCAGGCCGGGCGCGGGTGCGACCGCGGTCGCGGCCGACGTCCACAACCCGGCCGCCGCGATCGCGAGACCAACCGTAATGATGAGGGCGCGTGACTTCATCGGTGTCGTGTCAGCCGAACAGCAACGAGATCCACACGTTGCCCTTGTTGGGATCGAGATGGCTGTCCGAACCGCGCTTGTCGTCGTAGACGCAGCCGGCGCCGATCTGCGAACCCGTGTACAGAAGGATCTGCCGGTGCGGCGGGCTGCTCATGAAGCTCGCCACCGCCCCGTCGGGCGTGGGGTTGTTGACGATGATGATCTCTCCCCACCAGGCCGCGCCGGTCGCGGCCGCGACCGCGGGCAGCCCGCTGTGATCGAGCGTCTGCGTCTTGCCCATCTGGATCGCGCGCATGTGCGCGGCGAGCTGCAACGTCGCGTTGCTGGTGACCGCCGGCGACCCGACCTTCGCGCGCTCTTGATTGACGGCGCGGATGACGTCCGGCACCCACGTCGCCGGGCATTCGCTGAAGCCGGGCGGCATGTCGTTCGTCGGCGGCGGCGGCTTGGCCACGGTCGTGGTGGTCGTCGTCGGGCGGACCGTCGTGGTGGTCGTCGAGCTCGGCGGAGGCGGCGGCACCAGACGCGCCGAGAAGCTGGGACCCCAATCCTGGGCGACACCACGCACGGTCAAGCGCGCCCGGTACGTCACCATGCCGGGCTGCGCGGTGTCGCGGATCATGCCGGTCGGCCGGGGCCGGTTGCGCGTGAAGACCACCGCGTGGGCGCCGGGGGCGTCGGAGTTCCGCTCGACCTCGAGCCGCAGGCCCGAACGCGAGCCGGTGCTCGCGAACGACCAGTGGACCTCGACGCGACCACCGGCGCGCATCTTGATCGTCAACGTCGGTGTCGGCGACGTGGCGTGGGCGGGCGCATTGGCGACCACCACGGCACCCGCCAGCAGCGCGACCGCGAACAGACCCGTAAAGACTCTTCCGTGAGCTCGCATGTTCCCCCCCGCCTCTGCGGCGCCGTCCGTGACGCACCCACCAGTTTGCCCCATTCGAACGCTTTGAGACAACAGGCCGGGCGACCCGTTTCAGGGCCGGGCGGTCGGGAAGTCGTCCGGCCGCACGGCGGCGTCGGTGCCGCCGTCGACGAACACCACCGACCCGCAAAAGAAGGTGGCGTCGGGCGACAGGAGATACGCGAGCAGGCTTGCGATCTCCTCCGGACGGCCCGGGCGGCCGATCGGCACCGGGAACACGTCGGGGATCGAGAAGATGAAGTCCATGTCGTTCTTCGTCATCGGTGTCTCGGTGACACCGGGCGCGATCGCGTTCAGCCGGATGCCGGCGCCGATCCACTCCGGCCCGGCCGCGTGGCGCCGGACCCAGCGCGCGAGCGCGAGCTTTGACGCCGGATAGAGCGCGTGCTTCGGCGCGTCCAACGCTGCCGCGCACGCCGCGTCTTCGTCGCCGGCCAGGATCGCGTCGACGAGCTCCGCGGGCAACGCTGGTGTCGTCGTCGTCGAGTTCGAGCTGATTGCTACCGCCGAGGCGTCGCGGCCGCGGGCGAGCAGCGGTCGGAGCCCCTCGAGCGTGGCGATCGCACCGAAGTAGTTGATCGAGAGCACAACCGGCTCGTCGCCCATCACTCCCGCACCGGCGACGACGCCGTCGAGCACACCGTCGCACGCGTGCGTCACCGCGTCGATCATGCCGGCGCGACCGGCGGCCGTCGAGAGGTCGGCGATCACCTCCGCGTCGCGTATGTCGACACCGATGACGCGTGCGCCTTCATTTTCGAGCCGGTGCCGAGTTGCGGCACCGATCCCGCCTGCCGAGCCGGTGATCGCGATGGTGCGCGCGCTCATCGTGGATCCGGACGATCGACATACCAGTGCCGTGCAGTCGTGCACAGCCAGCCATCGCTGTACGGCGTGAACCCGAAGCGTGTAATCGTCCGTTGCATGCCTTCTTGGTCGCCGTAGAGCACATCGACGCCGAAGCGCCTCGGGTGCTCGAGGATGTCGAGCATCGCGGCGCGCTCGGGGTCGTCTGCCTCGCGGATGGCGCCCTGCCAGAACCCGTTGTCGCCGGCCGCGATGTAGAGGTCACGCGTCAGGCGCCGGAACTCGTTTGGCGGGAGCGGATCCTGGTTGATGTACACATCGTCCGTGCGCAGGCTCCACGCGTGCAGCAGCGCGAGCCCGGTGCCCGCATTGCGCAGGGCAATCGCCATGTAGATGATGCCGTTCTCCTCCTCGAGCGCCCCATGGCCGCCGCTTGCCTTGGTCAGGTGCTCGTCCTGCCACGTCACCTTCTCGACCGGGTCTCCGAAGCGGGCGGTGAGCAGCAACGGTCGTATACCAGCGAGCAGCGCCTCTTCGGCGACGCGGGCGGCACGGTTTGCGGAGCGGACCGACGCGAACGTCGCCATCGCGAGCACGAGCGTGCCACCGGCAGTCGCAAGCGATGAGATCGTCGTCCAGTCGGCCATCCTTCCGCCGAGGCTATGGCACGCCTCGTGCAACAATCTCGTTGTGCCGGAGCTGGTCGCGCACCACCGCATTGCGAGTGACGGCTTCGCGCGGGTCGCGCACGCAGTGACGCCCGAGCAGTGGTCGGCGCCGACGCCGTGCACCGAGTGGAACACGCGCGACCTCGTCGAGCACGTGATCGGGTTCCACGAGTTCCTGTTGTTGCGGCCACTCGGCGTGCGCGCGCACCGGCCACGCGAGGATCCCGCCGCCCGTTGGGACGCGACCGCAGGCGCTCTGTTCGACGCCCTCAGTGTCGACGGGTACTCGACAGTGCCACTGAGCTTCCGGGTGGTGGGCAGAGCACACCCCGCCAGATGCTCGGCGCCCTGACGACCGACGTGCTCGTACACACATGGGATCTGGCGCGCGCCATTGACGCGGATCCCGCGTTGGACGCCGGGTTGTGCGACAGTGCGTACGCGGCAGCACGCGGCGCACACTTTGCGCGCGGCGAAGGCACGATCGGACCCGAAGTCGCCGTGAGCGACGACGCCGATGCGGTCACCAAGCTGATCGCGTTCTACGGTCGCGATCCCTCCTGGACGCCGCCGCGGCCCTCATAGGAGACTCGCCCAGTGAGCATCTCTGAGCTTTGC
Organism: uncultured Actinomycetes bacterium; assembly: GCA_963837155.1. Classification (GTDB taxonomy): domain Bacteria; phylum Actinomycetota; class Acidimicrobiia; order IMCC26256; family PALSA-610; genus DASQHW01. The sequence goes on from CAWIMB010000002.1 coordinate 3,172,977, forward strand.
GACGGCGCCGAAGCGCTCGTCGAGACTGGCAGGACACCCGCATGCCAGGTCGCGGTCGCCCGCGACAACGAGTTGTTGTGCTTCGAGTCGTTCGGCGCCGCGACAAACGACACCCGCTTCTGCGTGTTCTCGGCCACGAAACCGATCGTCGCGTCCGCGGTGTGGCTGCTGATCGGCGACGGACTGCTCGACATCGCGCGACCGGTCGCCCATTACGTCCCGGAGTTCGCGACCAACGGCAAGGAAGCTGTCACCGTCGAGCAAGTGCTGCTGCACACCGCGGGTTTCCCGCACGCCAAGATGGACGTGATCGAAGGCGCCGACACCGTCACGCGCGTCAAGCGTTTTACGGAGTGGGAGCTCGAATGGGAGCCGGGGACGCGATTCGAGTATCACGGACTCTCCGCGCACTGGGTGCTCGCCGAGCTGATCGAGCGGCTTTCGGGTGAAGGTGACGACTTCCGCGACGTCATCGAGCGGCGAATCTGCGAACCGCTGGGCCTGCCGCGCCTGCTCGGCATCCCTGAAGAAGAACAAGGTGACATCGCCGATGGCGTCCTGATTGGCGAACCATCGGAAACCGACTTGATCGACCCGGTCACACTCAACGTTCCGGCGGTGCGCGCGGCGGGCGTGCCCGGCGGCGGCGCATTCATGACCGCGTCGACGATGGCGCGCTTCTACCAGGCCGTGCTGCACAATCGCGATGGCCTCTGGGACGCCGGCGTGCTGATCGACGCCACGACGAACATCCGGTGCACGTACCCGGATCCGCTGATGAACGTCGCGTGCAATCGCTCGATCGGGCTCGTGCTGGCCGGCGACGACGGGCTCCATCAATTTCGCTATGCGATGTTCGGCAACGGGAACTCGCCGGGCGCGTTCGGACACGGGGGCGCGTACTCGCAAGTTGCGTGGGCCGACCCTGCCACCGGCATCTCGTTCGCGTTCGTCAAGAATGGCTTGCAAACCGACCTGCTCGCCGACACGCTCACGGTGCTGCCACTCTCCGATCTCGCTGCGACACTTACCTAACACAAGAGGATCTCGCCCGTGCGTACACCGATTGCCGAAAAGCTCGATATCGAGTTTCCGATCTTCGCGTTCTCTCATTGCCGCGACGTCATTGCCGCTGTGAGCCGCGCCGGCGGTTTTGGTGTGCTCGGCGCACTCGCGTTCACGCCCGAGGAGCTCGAGATAGAGCTGAATTGGATCGACGAGCACGTCGACGGCAAGCCGTACGGCGTCGACATCGTGATGCCGATGAAATATGTCGGCAAGGGCGGCGGGAGCGAAGCCAGCTTTGGCAACCTCGACGCGATGATCCCGCAATCGCATCGCCACTTCGTGGAGCAGTTGCTCGAACGGCATCACATTCCCGAGTTGCCGCCCGACCTCGAGACCGGCACCGTCAAGGCCGCGGGACTGAACGTCGACGAGGAAGCACCGGGGCAGGTCGAGGTATCGCTCGCGCACAAGGGCGTGAAGATGCTCGTGAACGCGCTCGGCCCGCCTCCACCCGAGATCGTGCAGCTCGTCCACGACCACGGTCTCCTCGTCGGCGCGCTGGTGGGCGCAAAGCAGCACGCCGAGCGGCAGGTCGCGATAGGTGTCGACGTGATCGTCGCCCAGGGCACCGAAGCCGGCGGGCACTGCGGCGAGATCTCGACGATGGTGCTCATCCCCGAAGTGGTCGACGCGGTCGGGCCCGACGTGCCGGTGCTTGCGGCCGGTGGCATCGCAACCGGGCGACAGATGACCGCCGCGCTCGCCCTCGGCGCCCAGGGTGTGTGGACAGGATCGATGTGGTTGACGGTCGCGGAGGCGAACACGTCGCCGGTCATCATGGAGCGGTTGCTCGGCGCAACGTCGCGCGACACCGTTCGTTCGCGCGCGTACACGGGCAAGCCCGCACGTCAGCTTCGCAGCGCGTGGACGGAAGCGTTCGACGATCCGGAGGGGCCGGGCACGCTGCCAATGCCGCTGCAAGGCATCCTCCACCAGGAGGCCGCGCGCCGGTTCATGCGCGTGAACAACAAGGAGCTGACCGGCTTCCCCGTCGGCCAGATCGTCGGCCGGCTCAATCAGGTGCGCCCAACCCGCGACGTCATGTACGACATGGTCGAGGAGTGGATTGCGACCACCGAACGCCTCAACACCCTGCTCGGCTGACCCGCTTTCCTGGGGCGTGTGTGAAGCTCGAAAATCGAGCTCCACACACGCCTCCTACATAGCGGGCAAACCGAGCTTGCGGTGGTCCCACGTCACGGTCTTGTCGACGAGCAGCTTCACCACCACGCGCTTGCGGAGCATGGTCTCGACGAACGGTTTCATCTCTTCGGTGTACGGCGCGTTGTAGCGCTCGAACACGCTGACACCAAGCTCCCAGATACGGTCGGGTTCTTCGACGATCTCACCGGTACCCACGAGCGAGACACCGCGCAGCTGGTCGTAGCTCTCGCCGGCCTCGACCAAACACGTGAGCCGCGGGTCGCGCCGCAGGTTCTGCACCTTCTGCGACTTGGCCTTGGTCTCGAACGCCACCGCACCCTCGAGGAACCCGTACCACATCGCGACCGAGTGAATGCTGCCGTCGGGCGAGATCGTCGACATCGTCATCGAATGCCGCTCCCGTATGAACGCGTCAACTTCCTCGGGCGTCATCTTGATCAGTCCGCGCTGGTTCACACCGGCGCCCATTGGATTCGTCATGGCGCCGAGCCTAGGTTGCACGGCCTATGGCAGGCACGGTGCGGCTCGACGTCGATGGCCCGATCGCGACGATCACCAACGACAACCAGGAAAAGCACAACGCGTTCGACGACGACATGGACATGCAGCTGTTCGAGATCCTCGACCAGCTCGCGCATCGGCGCGACATACGTGCGGTGATCTGGCGAGGCGAGGGCAAGTCGTTCTCGTCGGGACGCGATGTCGGCTCGATCGGCAACTTGAAGGTGCCGCTCTCCCACCACGAGCTGATGCGACGCGGCCATCGCGGCATCCAGCGGGTGTGGGACATCGACGCGCCCGTGATCGTCGCTTGTAAGGGCTGGGTCATGGGCGGCTCGTTCCAGCGGGCGCTGCTCTGCGACATCCGGGTCGCCGGCGAGGGCACGCGATTCCGCCTCCCCGAAGTTGCGTACGGCGTGATCCCCGACACCGGCGGGGTCGCGGTGCTCTACGAGATGTGTGGCCACGGACTGGTGAGCGACATGGTGTTGACCGGCCGGATCCTGACGGCCGACGAAGCGCTCACGCACGGCATCGTGTCGCGCGTCGTCGCCGATCGCCAGCTCGACATCGCGGTGCGGGAGATGGCGGAACAGATCGCAGCCGCGCCCGCGGTCACAGTCAAAATGGCGCGTGAGGTGATCAAGCACCTCGCGCAACCGCAGATCCACGCGTCGATGAACGACGAGATGATTTACCAGACGTTCATCAATCGCAGCGACGACTTCGCGGAGATGCGCGCCGCCGCGCGCCGAGGAGCGGGCACCGGACTACAAGGGGAGCTGAGCGTGGCTGACGACGGATTGATCGGACTCCCTGCACCCCCGCCGGTGGGCGCAAGCGCGCTGCCACGCGGCACCTTCGAGAACGTCGCGGTCGTTGTCACCGGCGGCGGGACCGGGCTCGGGAAGGCCATCGCGGCCGAGTTCGCGCGGCTCGGCGCGTCGATGGTGATCGCGAGCCGCAAGCCCGAGCACTTGCACGCGGCGGAAGCCGCAATCACCGAGATCGGCGCACCCGTGCTCACCGTGCAATGCGACATCCGCGACGCCGATCAGATCAGCAACGCCTTCGACGAGGCCGAAGCGCGGTTCGGCCTCCCGGGTGTGCTCGTCAACAACGCGGCTGCCAATTTCCCCGTCCCGGCCGAGGACATGTCGCCGAACGCGTGGCGCACGGTTGTCGACATCACGCTGAATGGCACGTTCTTGTGCTGTCGCGAGTTCGGCCGCCGCCACATCGCCGCCCGGACGAGCGGGGCGATCGTGAACGTCGGCGCGTCCTACGCGTGGACGGGCGGCCCCGGGTTCGTGCACTCGGCCGCGGCCAAGGCGGGCGTGAAGAACCTCACCGAGTCGCTCGCGGTGGAGTGGGGCCCGTACGGCATCCAGGTCAACGGGCTCGTGCCCGGGCTGTTCCCGCACGAGGACATGACCGCCGACATCCAAGGCAACCTCGACCGCACCTCCGACAAGGATGCGTGCCAGCCCGCGCTCCGCGTCGGTCAGCGTCAAGAGCTCGGCTGGGCTGCAACGTTTCTCGCGTCGCCCTACGCGCGCTTCATCTCGGGCCACACGCTGGTGGTCGACGGCGCGAACTGGCAACGGCGCACACTCACCAACCCGCCCGTCGTCACGGTGCGGGAGCAGATGGGCCGGGGCCCGTTCGAGCCGAGTACCTAGACCGCGGCCAGTCGCGCGGTCTTGCGCAGGTTGTAGTTCGTGAACACCGCTTGCGCGGCCAACGCGAGCACGATGCCGAGCATGATCGGATGCATCTGACTCGCGATCGACAACGCGATGAAGAGGCCGGGCACGAACCAGATCCAGAACAACCGCGCCCACGGCCGCTGCCGTTGGAAACGCGCGTACTCACCGGCGAGCGCCGCGAGCCGCGGCTCGTCGATCGGCCGGCCGAGACGGACGAGCCGGCGCAGCCGCCGGCGCTCCATCGGTTCGAGGTGATTCCACTCGTCGACAAACGTCATGGGGCGCATCGTCGCACGGCCACGCGGTGAAGAGAACCGTCGTAACACTCAGTTCACAATGTCGACGCACACCCGGTACACAACCGCCGATTCCGTCAGCATCCCGTCAGCAACTCGGTGGTTGACCGAAACATCCCAGAGACTTCTGCGAAATCGACTACTCGTACCGTCGCCGAAACCGTTCACTACACAGCGGAGGAGGCAAGGTGCGTCATCGAGGTCTGATGCGCGTCGCAGCCGTGTCGGTGCTGGTACCTGTGATCCTCGTGCTCCTTTCGAGCGTGGCGTTCGCAAGCAACATCGATGCCGGCGGTACAACGACCGAGGAGCTCTCGCACACCGACATCAGCCTGAACTTGCTTTGGGTCGTGATCGGCGCGGTGCTCGTCATCTTCATGCAGGCGGGCTTCGCGCTCGTGGAAACCGGGTTCTGCCGGGCGAAGCATGCGGCGCACGTCGTGTCGACGAACTTCGCGATCTTCGGCCTCGGGTTCGTCGCCTACTACGTCGTCGGCTACGCGCTGATGTTCGGGGGCTTCTCGGCATCGGCGATCGGGCTCAATGCGGCGGGAGGCGCGTACGCGACACTGATCGGCTCCGGGAATTGGGTCTTCCTCTGGAAGGGCGGCTTCTTCCTCCAGGGCCACGGCTACGACGTCAGCGCCGCCGCGTTCTTCTTGTACATGGTTGCGTTCATGGACACGACCGCCACGATCCCGACCGGCGCGATGGCCGAGCGGTGGAAGTGGAACAGCTTCGCGATGTGGGGCTTGTTCTGCGGAGCGATCTACTACCCGCTCTTCGGTGCGTGGACGTGGGGCGGCGGTTGGCTCTCCAAGCTCGGTGAGAGCGCGAGCATGGGCAACGGCTACGTCGACTTCGCCGGCTCGGGTGTCGTGCACATGATGGGCGGTGTCGCGGGCCTCGCGGGCGCGCTCGTGCTCGGACCACGGATCGGCAAGTACGGACCCGACGGGAAACCGCGCACCCTGGCCGGGCATCACATACCGATGGCCATGCTCGGGACGTTCATCTTGTTGTTCGGATGGTTCGGGTTCAACGCGGCGTCGACGTTTGCTGCCACCGATCACCGGTTCGCGCTCGTGGCCGCCAACACCGCGATCGCGGCTGCGTTCGGTGCGGTCATCGCGATGGTGTGGACGCAGTTGCGAACACCGAAGCACCAACCTGATCCGGGAATGATGGCCAACGGCATGCTTGCAGGGTTGGTGGGAATCACCGCCCCCTGCGCGTTCGTCCAACCCTTCGGCGCCGCGATCGTCGGCATCGTCGCCGGCGTGATCGTCGTCGAGTCCGTGTGGTTCTTCGAGAAGCGCGGCGTCGACGACCCGGTCGGCGCGATCTCGGTGCACGGAGTGTGCGGCGCCTGGGGTGTGCTCTCGGTGGGATTGCTGGCCGACGGCAGCTACGGCGACGGCTGGAACGGCACCACCGGCACGGTCACCGGCTTGTTCTACGGCGGGGGTGGCGGTCAGCTCGCGGCCCAGCTGATGGGCGTGCTCACGATCGCGATCGTGATGGGCGGCATCGCCTACGCGTTCTTCGCCATCCAGAACACGCTCACCAAGGGCGGCATCCGCCCGACCCGCGAGGTCGAGCTGCAAGGCGTCGACCTTCCGGAGATGGGCGTGCTCGCCTATCCGTCGTTCTACGGCTCGAACCCGCACGTGGAGATGCCGACCGACGACGGCTTGGTCGAGCTTCCGGAACCGGAGCCGGTCGGCCAAGAGCATTCGCGCTGACCGACGACGATGCCGAGGCGGGGACGCTCGACGAGGAGCGTCCCCGCCTCGGCGTCACGAAGGAGGGCACGTGTCGACGGGCAACGCACCGTTCGGCTCTTGGACCAACGCGGACGTCGTCGTCCTTCGCTACCCGGAACAACGCGCCGAGGTCGAGCGACTGACGTTGCTCTCCGTCCCCCGGCTCCTTCTCGTCGAGCCGGGCGCGCCGCCGCCGGCCAGCGTGAGCTGTCTCGAGGACTGGGTGCGCATGCCCGCCGCCGACACCGACGTGTGGGCCCGGTTGGAGGGCCTGGTCCATCGAGCACGCGAACATCCGGCGGTGCCCAGCCTCGACGGGCACGGGCAGCTCTCGTTCCGCGGGCGCCGGGTCTTCCTCTCCCCGACCGACGAGCGCATCGCGGCCGCGCTCGTCGCCGCGTTCGATCATGGCGTGGCCGAGGCGGAGCTGTTGCGTGACGTCTGGCCACACGGCGGGCATCACGGGCAGCTGCGGGTCGAGGTCTCGAGGCTCCGCAAACGGATCGCGCCGATCGGCCTGGGGATCACGGCGATCCGCGGCTTCGGGTACCGCCTGCACGGAGCCCTCCCGGCCGAGCTGTCAGAAATCCGTCATGGAACCGACGCTCTGCCGCCACAGAGGTGACGCGTCGCAGAAATCTTTCGCAGCGAGCATGAGCAGGATCTGACCGACACCTTGCGGCCGCCCGGAGCTCAGCGCGTGGATGTGAACCGGATTCTGCTCGACATCCTCGTTGTGCTGCTCGCGGCCAAGCTCGCGGCCGAGCTGGCGGACCGGGTCGGCGTGCCGGCGGTCGTCGGTGAGATCGCTGCCGGCATACTCATCGGCCCGTCGGCGCTGGGGCTCGTGCACAGCAGCGAGGCACTCCAAACGCTCGCCCAACTCGGCGTGATCCTCCTCTTGTTGGAGGTCGGGCTCGAGATGGATCTCGGTGAGCTGAGCAGCGTCGGGCGGGCCTCGCTCGCAGTCGCGCTCGTCGGTGTCGTCGTCCCGCTGGGCTCCGGCGCGCTGACCGGCCTGGCGCTCGGCATGTCCGGCAAGGAGGCGTTGTTCGTCGGCGCCGCGCTTACCGCAACGAGCGTCGGCATCACCGCCCGCGTCTTCGGAGACCTGCGCGCGCTCGCGACGGTTGAGGCGCGCACCGTGCTCGGTGCTGCAGTCGCCGACGACATCCTCGGCCTCGTGATCCTCACCGTCGTGACCCGCATCGTTACCGGCGGATCGGTGTCCGCGTTGGGCATCACCTGGGTCGTCGTCGTCGCGGTCGGGTTCGTCGTGCTGACGACTGCGGTCGGCCTGCGGCTCGCGCCGCCAATGTTCGCGTTCATCCGCCGTTATAGCCGTTCGTCCGGAACGCTCGTGGCGCTCGCGCTCGCGTTCACGTTGGGCATCTCGGAGCTTGCCCACGCCGCGCAGCTCGCGCCGATCGTGGGGGCGTTCGTGGCCGGACTCGTGCTCTCGCGCAGCACCGCGTCGGAGCGCGTCCGCAAGGAGCTCTCACCGGTCGGTCACCTGTTGATTCCGGTGTTCTTCTTGCAGATCGGGATCGACGCCGATGTCAGTCAGTTCGCGCGGCCGGCCGTCTTCGGCACCGCGGCCGCATTGTTGGTCGTCGCGCTGCTCGGCAAGCTCGCGTCGGCGGCCGGGATGATCGGATCGCCCGGCGATCGCCTGCTTGTCGGCATCGGCATGATTCCCCGCGGCGAGGTTGGGCTGATCTTCGCGACGCTCGGCCTCAACGAGCACGTCTTCGGCCAGGACGTATACGCGGCCTTGCTGCTCGTTGTGCTGGTGACCACGGTCGGGACCCCGCCGTTCCTGCGCGCCCGGCTCCTCGCGCTCCGGGGACGGCACCGCGAAGCGAGCGGCGCCGTGATCCCCGCGGGTGGCACGATCGTGCGGATCACCGACGCGGGAACGGTGGAGTTGACCGGCGAGCCGCTGCCCAGCGACGCGCTCGTCGAGCGCGTTGACCGTCGCCCGCCTTGCCGAGCAGCATGCGCTTGGTCCGACCGTCCTCGAATGGTTGAACGACTTTCCGCCCGGACCGCGCCGGTGGGACGATCGCGCTCGTCACGAGCTGTGGCGCGTAATGCGAGAAGGCGGGCCACGATCGTGGCGGCTGCTCACCGCGTCGGGCGTGCTGCAACGAGCCCTGCCCGAGCTCGACGATGCCCTCGCACGCACGGCGCGGACTCGTTCGATCTCGACCCGCTCGCCGCGTTGCGTTTTCCGCGCCTGGAATCGCTCCGCGCCGCATTGCCCGACCACGCGCCAGAGCTGCCGTCGGCGGACGCCGTGTTGCTCGCTGCGCTGATCCTCGACGTGTGCGACGACACAGATCTCGAGCCGGTGATCGTTGCCCGGCGTACCGTGCAGCGCCTCGATCTGGGAGCGCGCGTCGAGCACACGGTCGCGACGATCATCACCGATGCCGGGCTGCTCCCGGCCGCGATCCGTCGCATGGACGCGTTCGAGCAGGAACCGGTGCTGCATCTCGCGATGCATCTCGAAACGATCGACGAGCTCGACGCGCTCGCGTTCTTCACGCGTGCGACGTTCACCGGGGAACGCTGGGAACTGGACCGGCTGGATGCGCTCGTCAACCTCGTTCGGGAGACCCTCGAGCGGCCCGACCTCGTCGACCGTGGTGCGTTGTACGAGATCGAACGCCGGCGCAACGAGGCGAGCAGTCGCTCGCTCCGAGCCGCCGTGCGAGAGCGTATTCACGCGGCGCCCCGTGAATACGTCCTTGCGCACACCGCCGATGATCTGGTGCGGCACGCCCAGTTGTTGGAGCCGGCGCTGGGGCGCGGCGAAGTCCACGTGCGGGTCGATGCGCTTGCCGGACCCCGCGAATTCCGCGTCGAGATCGCGACACGCGACCAGATCGGGTTGATTGCACGCACGGCGCGCGTGCTCCTCGACGCGCAATGCTCGGTCGACAGCGCGCTCGCCGCGACGTGGGGGGACGGCACCGCGCTCACGTCGTACCGCGTACACGCACCGAAGGAGCCGGGCGAGGAAGCACTCGTCGACACGCTCCGGGGGGGTCTCGACGCACCGCTCGAGGCGCCCGCGGCGCCGGAGATCGATGTGGAGTTCGACGACGACGGGTCGCCTTGGTACACCCGCTGCACCGCGAAAGCCGTCGACCGCCCCGGGCTTCTCCGCACGCTCGCGACTGCATTCGCAGTGGCAGAGGCGAACGTCCACTCGGCCCGGATCGTCACTGATCGCGATTTGGCGATCGACACGTTCGAGCTCACCAGCCGCACCGGCCGCAAACTCGACGATCAGGTGAAGGCGCGTATTCGCACGGTGTTGGCGCAGGGCATCGAACCGCCTCGCGGCCGTCTCCGCCGCTGGGGCTGGAAGCGCGGCGCCGTGCGATTATCGACGGGTGAGGTGGGGTCGGTCAGGTGAGAGCCGGCGGATCGCGATCGCGCCGACCCCGCCTGCCAGCAGCGACGCCCCGAAGATCGCGACCTTGGCTGCGTCAAGCTGAGCGCCCGTGTAAGAGAGGTTGGCAACGAACAGCGACACGGTGAAGCCGATGCCCGCAAGAATGCCGACGCCGGCGATGTGAGCGAGGCGGATCCCGTCGGGGAGCCGCCCGACGCGCAAGCCGCAACCGAGCGCAGTGGCGCCGAAGATGCCGAGCGTCTTGCCGACGACGAGGCCGGCGACGATACCCCATGCGATGCGACTCGAGATGGCGTCCTTCAACGCGTCGCCGCTCAGCACGACGCCGGCGTTGGCCAGCGCGAACAGCGGTACGACGAGAAAGCTGGATACTGGGTGCAAGCGGCGCTCGAGCGACTCGAGCACGAGACGACCGCGTACGGGGCGGGCCGGCATCAGCAAACCCAGCAACACGCCGGCGATGGTTGCGTGTATTCCCGACGAGTGGATGCAGATCCACAATCCGACGGCGGGCACGACGTACAAGAGAGGTGATGCGACCGGGACCCGGCGCAAGGTCACCATGAGCACACAGATCGCGAGGGCCCCGCCCAGCCACGCAAGATTGATGTCCATCGAATAGAAGCACACGATCACGACGATCGCGCCGACGTCGTCGACGATCGCCAGCGTCAAGAGGAACAGTCGAAGCTTGGTGGGCACCATCTCGCCGAGCAATGCGAGCACACCCATTGCGAGCGCGATGTCAGTTGCGATGGGAATTCCCCAGCCGTGCCCCGCACCGGTTCCAGTATTGATCGACAGGAAGATCAATGCAGGCAGGATCATCCCGCCGCACGCTGCCAACACCGGGAGCGCCGCGGTGCGCGGGTCTCGCAGATCCCCGACAACCAGCTCGCGTTTTATCTCGAGAGCGACGACGAAGAAGAAGATCGTCATCAGTCCGTCGTTGACCCAGTGACGCAGGTCCAGCGACGTCTCCAGGGGACCCATCCCGATCGTCACGACATGTGTCCACACGGTGTCGTAGCTGTCCGTGTCGATATTCGCCCAGAGCAGCGCCGCGAGTGCGGCAACGATGAGTACGACGCCGCTGAGGGCTTCGAGGGAGACGAACTCCTCGCCTACAGGAGACAAGTAGCGGCCCACGGCACGAATACGAACCATGCGGCGAGTCATCGATCCTCCGGGAGCGCGTGGCATTGAGCTGCCGACCAGGCTTCCCGGCACACCAGCGGTCATCGTATCCTGTCTGGACGTGAGCGAATCCCGAACTGCCCTCACCACCGGTGCAAACTCGGGCATCGGTCTCGCGACCGTGCTCGAGCTCGCGCGCCGAGGCTTCCGGTCGGTCGGCACGGTTCGTTCGGAGGCGAAAGCTGAGATCGTCGAGAAGGCAGCCGCCGACGCGGGCGTCACCGTCGAGACCGCGTTGCTCGACGTCACCGATGCCATCGGGTGCGCACGCATCATCGACGAATACCGGCCGTGGGGACTCGTGAACAACGCGGGCTACTCGATCACGGGCGCCATCGAAGACGTGAGCGATGACGAAGCGACCGCTGCGTTCGAGACGATGGTCCTCGCGCCGATGCGCCTCGCGCGCCATGCCTTGCTGCACATGCGGGCCGAGGGCGGCGGTCGGATCGTCAACATCTCGTCGATCTACGGGCGCACGACGACCCCGTTCACGGGCTGGTACCAAGGGGCGAAGCACGCGCTCGAGGGTCTGTCGGATGCGCTGCGCATGGAAGTCGCGCGCGACGGCGTACGCGTGATCCTCATCGAGCCCGGCGGCTTCAAGACCGGGATCTGGGAGGAGACCAGTCGCGAGGTCGCCAAACGCGAGGGTTCGCGCTACGACGGTGCGTACCAACGCACGCTCTCGAACACGCGCCTGTGGCAACCGTTCATGGGCGACCCGGTGCGCTGCGCGAAGGTGATCGCGTCGGCGCTCACGACGCGGCTTCCGCGCCCGCGTTACCTCGTCGGCTACGACGCACAGGCGCTCGCGTTGTGGAGCTCGCTCACGCCGACGCAGGTGAAGGACCGCATCGTCCGCATCTTCATGGCCCTCTAAGGGACACTAGGACAAGGGCTCGCGCCCGGCACCGGGCGGGCCGGCGAACGCTTGCGCGATCTGCATCCACTGGGTGGCGAGCGGTCCGCTGATCGCGAGCTTGGTATCGGCGAGGTGCCGGCGTTGCGTGACGACCAAACAGAAGTCGACGGCATCGCCTTCGACGCGGTCGGTCGCGCTTGCGTCGCCCCACGTCCACGTCCCACCGTCGGGGCTCTTGAGCGCCACGTACACGGGCGCGTCGGGAACGTTCAGGCCGCGGGAAACAAAACTGTTCGGCAGCGTGCGTACGCCGATGTGCGCGACATGACGCAGCGCAGGTGTGGTGGCGCGCGTGACATCGAGCGCATCGGCCACATCCTGGCCGTGCGCCCACGTCTCCATGATCCGTGCGGTGAGCGACGACGGGATACTCATGTCGGGCCCGTACCAGGGCACGCGTGTACTCGGGTCGAGGGCCAGCAACGCCTTCACCATCGCGGCGCGTGCGTCCCGGAACCACTGGTGGAGCGCGGCGATGTCGAGCGCGCGGCGCGTTTCGCAATTCCCTCGGTGAAGCCGTCGACATCAGCGAACTCCGAGAAGGCTGCGTCGCGCTCGGCGCGGAAGCGGTCGGGGTCGACGGCGGCGAGTGTTGCGGCTTCGTCGAAGTAGGCGAGGTGGCTGATCTGGTCGCGGATCGCCCAGCCCACCGCGGGTGTTGGACGTTCCCAATCAGCGACGTCGAGCGGTTCGAGCAGCCGCTCGAGCTCATACGTCTCCGCACCGAGATCGTCGGCGAGCTGCGAGGGGTCGACCGGCACGCAAGTACGTTATAGCCATGGACTTCGCCGAGAGCAGTGAGCACGAGATGCTGCGCGCGGCAGTGCGCGACATCGCGGCCGACTATGGGCACGAGTACTTCGCCGAGAAGTCGAACACCGGCGAAAAGGCCGATGAGTTGTGGAAGGCCGTCGCCGACCACGGTTTCCTCGGCGTGCACTTGCCCGAGGAATACGGCGGCGGCGGTGGCGGCATGAGTGACCTCGCGATCGTGTGCGAGGAGCTTGCGGCGCAAGGTTGTCCGCTGCTGCTGATCCTCGTGTCACCTGCGATCTGCGGCGAGCTGATCACGCGCTTCGGCACCGACGCCCAGAAGGAGCGTTGGCTGCGACCGATGGCCGCGGGCGCCAAGATGGTGTTCGCGATCACCGAACCGGACGCAGGTTCGAACAGCCACAACCTTTCCACGACCGCGAAGCGCGACGGTGACGTCTACCGGCTGCGCGGTACCAAGACGTTCATCTCCGGCGTCGACGAAGCGCCGTTGATGGTGGTGGTGACCCGCACCGGCACCGATCCCGATAGCGGCCGGGGCCGCCTGTCGCTGTTCGTTGTCGACACCGAGGCGCCTGGCTTGGAGCGCACGCTGATCCCGATCGAGATCAAGGCGCCCGAGAAGCAGTTCCAGCTGTTCTTCGACGACGTCGAAGTTCCGGCCGATCGACTGCTCGGAGAAGAGGGCGAGGGGCTGCGGCAAGTGTTCTTCGGTCTCAACCCGGAGCGCATCATGAGCGCGGCGATCTGCACCGGCGTCGGGCGCTACGCGCTCGATCGCGCATCCGCGTACGCGAACGAGCGCCAGGTATGGGACGTGCCGATCGGCCGGCACCAGGGCGTGGCACATCCGCTCGCGATCGCAAAGATCGAACTCGAGCTCGCCCGGTTGATGACGGCCAAAGCGGCGTGGATGCACGACCACGCAACCGACCGGGTCGCCGCCGGCGAAGCGGCGAACATGGCGAAGTACGCGGCGGCCGAAGCCGGGCTGCGCTGCCTCGACACCGCGATCCAGACGCACGGCGGCAACGGCATGGCAATGGAATACGGCCTTGCCGACCTTTGGGGCACCCTGCGCCTGCTGCGCATCGCGCCAGTGAGCCGCGAGATGGTGCTGAACTTCGTCGCGCAGCAATCGTTGGGCTTGCCGAAGTCGTACTGAGCGGCCTGCGACGCTATCGACCGGGCGGGAACAGGTGCCGCACCGGCACCTTGACGCGCGGCGCCAGTGCATCGGCGACCATCGCGCGGTGACAGGTCGCGGGATCGGTCTCGACGCACAGCAGGGTGGGACGTTCGAACGGCACCAGACCGGCCGCGATCGCGTCGAGGTCGGCAGACGCCAGTACGTCGGCCCGGTAGCGACGCACGTACTCCGGCGCGAGCGCTTCCCGGGCCCGGAGGCCGGCGCCGCGACGGTCGATGTCGTGTTGGAGCGCAAGAAGATCGGGTGGGGGCGCGAGCTCCAAGAGGTGCTCGTACGCGATGTCGTTCTGTGCGAGGCACTCGACCAATCGCCGGGCGTTCGCGAACGCGGTACTGTGCGCCGCGCACACCTCGCCGCCGGCGCACATCGACGACGAGGTCGACGCGCGTGGCGCGAAGTCGCTGGATGAAACCGGCTTCGTCGAACCCGTAGACACCGATCGTGCAGAGTTCCTGCGTCATTCTCCCGTTGGTCCGTCGAAGCGGGGCTCTCGCTTCTCGGTGTGCGACGCGAGACCCTCGCGCACGTCGGGGCCGCCGAAGCCGTAGAACTCGTACGCGAGCGACGCATCGAGGATCGCCGACTGGGCGCGATACCAGTTGTTCAACGTTTGCTTGGTGTAGCGGATCGCCGCTTCCGCGCCGCCGCTCAGCTTCGTCGCGACGTCGAGCGCGGTGGCGTGCACCTGGTCGTCGTCGACGCACAACGAAACCAACCCGATCCGCTCGGCTTCTTCGCCGGTGAGCGTCTCGCATGTCAGCAAGTAGTACTTGGCCTTGGCCATGCCACACAGCAACGGCCAGCAGATCGCGGCGTGGTCGCCGGCCGCGATCCCGAGGCGCGTATGGCCGTCGATGATCCGAGCCGTTCGGGCGACGATCGAGACATCGGCGAGAAGTCCGGCGGCGAGACCCGCGCCGACCGCGGGACCATGGATCGCGGAGACGATCGGCTTCGCGCAGTTGATGACGTTGAACACGAGGTCACACGCTTCGCGCAGCACACACGTGCGCGCCGCGTAGTCGTTGAGCATGTTGTCGAGCAGGTCGAAGCTGCCGCCCGAGGAGAATGCCCGTCCCGCGCCTTGTAGCAACGCGACGTTCGTCTCGGGATCGCGATCGATCGCGAGCCACACGTCGGCGAGCTCACGGTGCACGTCGGGCCCGACCACGTTGAGGCCGGGGGTGTCGAGGGTGATTCGCAGCACGCCCTGGGAGGGGCGATCGAAGCGCAGGTGGGAGAACTCGTCGTAGCGATCGGGCACGCACGAAAGAACTACCACGCGGCTCGGACGCGCGCCTCATGAAGCCACCGCTCGTTTGTGCAAAGATCGCGGCGTGCTGGCGGGTGGGGTGACGTCGGAACGAACATCGCTGGCGGCGTGCTTCGGCGGTGGCGTCGCGTTCGGGATCGCGTTCGATATGGGCGTGGCCCACGCGTTGCGTGACTCGGGCATCGCGATCGACGAGGGACCGATGCTCGGCACATCAGCCGGCGCGTGGACTGCGGGTGCGCTTGCGCTCGGCGTTTCGTTTCCGGACGTCCTGGCGGCCGTGCCCGCGGACCTGAGCTTCAAGCCGACGGCGACGCGTCCGGTCGACGTCGCCCGGGCGGTCTACGGCACGGCCCATGACGCTCGCGTCGCGGCCGTCGTTCTCGAGATCGCCGCGCCGCCCCGCCGCCGCGTGCTTTCGGGGGCGTCGCACTCGATCGCCGACATCGTCGCCGCGTCGTCGTCGCTGGTCGGCCTGGTCACGCCTCATTGCATCGGCACCCGCCGATTCCTCGATCCCGGCCCGCTCTTCATGACGTCCGCGCACCGCGCGCCCGCCGCCGACGTCCTCGTCGTTGTTGCCCCGATTGCGGGACGCGTCTTGGGCGCACGTGGTGCCGTCATCGAACGGCAACTGCAGATCGAGATGCAACTCTGGCGACGGCGGACGCGCGGACACGTCCTCTACGTCCGCCCGAACACCGAAGTCACTCGCCTCGCGGGGAGAAGGGTCTCCGACCTCTTCGACGTCGGGCGCGCACGCGACATCTACGCGGCCGCGTACGACGAGGGTCTTCAGTGCGCGCGGCGCTTTCAGACTCGTCATCCCACGCTCGCGGCGGCGATTCGCGCTCCCGCGGTCGCCGCGAAGGGCTAAGCCTCGACGATTACCCAGCCGCGCATCCCGTACGCGAGATGACCCGGCAAGTGGCACGCGAACTCGTAGCGACCCGGAGCTTCGAAGCGGTAGAAGGTCTCACCGATATCGAGGGCCTTGACCGACACCTCGCCGGGCACCGGAGGGTGCGCGGCTTCGTTGCCCTGTTGGTGCCTGCGGTGCACTGCGGCGTCACCAACGATGAACTCGTGGGCGATCGGATCGTCGTTGTGCACGAGGAACTTCACGAGCGTGCCCGGACGCACGTGCAGCGTCGAGAATGAGAAATGACTGTGGCGAATCCCGACGTCGACGGTGACGAGGCCGGGGCCGAGCGGCGTGTCCCCTTCCGCGTGCGCGGACCCTTCGAGTGCGTATCCGCCGATCGCGGTCGCGGCCGCAACCACAACCGCGAGAGTGATCCGTCCGAGAAGCCTCACGCCGCAGCTCCCAGGTTCGGGCGGCGCCGGCCGAACACTCCGGCGATGGCGAACGTCAGCGCCCCGGCTCCCACTGCCGCCGCGACGGGCCACAGATTCCAGCCGGTGTCGGTCACGATCGGACGCGCTTGGTCTGCCTGCACGCCAGTGTCGGTGAGGCGCGGCACCGAGTTGCTGTGCGTCGACATCGCGAGGTCGTAGTCCAGCTTCCCGGCGGTCGTGTCGAGCGGGAGATACGTGAACCACATGCGATCGGGGACCCAGCCCATGCCCTTGTCGGTGCGCAGATCGGAGAGCAGCTCCGGCGACGCCCACTCGTGACGGGACAGCGCCAGACCGGGCCCGCCCGCCAACAGCTTGGGCTCGCTGTCGGTGAGGATGAACACGTCTGCATTCACGGCCTCGTTCTTGTCGAGACCGAGGCCGAGGATGCGTAGCGGCACCCACGGTTCACGGGTCGGCATCGTGAGCATGATCGGTGTGCCGTCACCGGAGCTCTGACCAAGCCGGCGAGCGCGCGCCGCGTCGAAACGTGCCGCCATGAACACGGGGCTGCGTTGCGAGTAGAAGTCGAGCACTTCCGGCGCGTCGGGCGAGAGCAAGAAGCCGTGATCGGTTGCCCACTTGCCGACTTCCGCGCCACCGCCGCGCAAGACCGTGATGTCGAGCGCGTCGATCTTCTTTTGGATCAGCACCTGGGCACCTTCCGTCTTCGCAGCAGCACGATCCTCGGCGAAAAACGCTTGGGGGACCGGTGGTGCGACCTCACGCTGCAGGCGTTGCAGCGTCCAGTCGCCGCCCCGTTCGACGTCGGTCGGCACCGCGGGCAACGGCACGATCGAGCCGAGCTCCTTGCCCTCGCCGGTGAACTGGAACGACGTCACGTAGCGTTCGACGCCGTCGTGATACGCGGCGAGTGTCGAAGTGCGCGTGAGACGGATGGTGCCGTTTTCCCCGACCAGACCGGCACAGGCGACTGCCGGCGCCGCGGCGCCGATCACCACTGCCGGTACGGCCACGGCCAGCGCCGCCCATCGAAGAGCTCGTGTGTGCATGCGATCCTCCGAATGCTCTGAAGCTGGGGGTCCGACGACCGCCGCCTGCCGGGAGTTCCCATCACCGGCAAATCCGCCCGAGCGGTGGCTAGCGTGCGGCCCGGAACGGAGGAACGGCGATGGCTCGGATTGGTCTCGTGCTCGGCGCCGGCGGCGCGGTCGGGCACGCCTTCCACACCGGCGTCCTCTCCGCGCTCGCGGACACCGCCGGCTGGGACGCTCGCGACGCCGAGGTCATCGTCGGCACGTCAGCCGGCTCATTGGTCGGTGCCCTGCTGCGCGCCGGCCTCTCGGGTACGGATCTCGCCGCCCGGACCAAGGACATGCCGCTGTCCGCCGAAGGCCGGCGGCTCGTGACGATCGCCGAAACCGCGCGTGGCGACCAACCACCGATTCCTTCCCGGCCTCCCCGCGCGTCACGCACCGGCGTACCCACGATGGCGGCACCCGGCGCGTTCGTGCACGCCGCCCGGCGACCCTGGAACGTGCGGCCGGGAGCACTGGCAGCCGCGGCGATGCCCGCTGGCCGCGTCCCTACAGAGCTGATCTCCACCGGATTGCGGCCGCTGTTCGATCACTGGCCCGAAGGGACCTTGTGGATCAACGCCGTCGAGCTCGAGTCGGGCCGGCGCGTGACGTTCGGTCGCAGCCGACGTGTCACCACCGATGTCGCCACTGCGGTCGCGGCGTCGTGCGCGATCCCCGGCTTCTTCGCCCCCGTCTCCATCGGAGACGTTCGCTATGTCGACGGCGGTGTCCACTCGCCGACGAACGCCGATCTCGTTGCCGGCCTCGGCCTCGATCTGGTGGTGGTGTCGTCGCCAATGTCGATCGCCCGCAACGGCATGCGGTTCGCTCCTGATCAACCGGCGCGGCAGTTCTCCCGGATCACGCTCGCGCGCGAGGTGCGGCGGCTACGCAAAGCGGGAACGCCGGTCTTGACCTTCCAACCCACCGACACCGTCCTCGACGTCATGGGTTGGAACGCGATGGATCCGTCACGGCGGGCCGACGTCTCCCGCAGGGCGCACACGTCGGCGGTGCGCCGGCTCGAACGCGCCGACGCGCGCGACCGGGTGGCATTGCTCA
This sequence comes from uncultured Actinomycetes bacterium, assembly GCA_963837155.1. Lineage (GTDB taxonomy): Bacteria > Actinomycetota > Acidimicrobiia > IMCC26256 > PALSA-610 > DASQHW01. Next base: position 3,191,748 of record CAWIMB010000002.1, read on the forward strand.
CATAGCCGTGTCCGACGCCGCCTCCGTCTCGTCCCTAGAGCCCCGACCGGCAACGTTTGCCGCGTTCCAACGTCACCGGACGGGGCTCTAGTGCGAGAGCACCTGCACGGTTTTTCCGCATTGGATCGCGACGCTTCGAACGGCCACCGGCACGCTCAGCTGGACGCCCCAGTGCAATGCACCCGCCTGATCGAACGGCGCGATCTCTCCCGCGAACAGGCCGATGCCGGGCGGTGCGGTCACGTTGCCGGACGTGCGAACGAGCGGCACGCGGAGGTCGGGACCACCATCGACACTCAAGATCGCTGTCACAACTGGATCGACGCCCGACGACGGTGTCTCGATCGCGATCGCGAACCGGTCGGGACCACGCGTGCATGCCGCCGACAGGCGAACGTCGCCCGTCGCCGCGAACGAGGTCGTGGTAACCGCGACGGGGGCCGTCGTCGTCGGGCCCGGTCTCGAGCTGTTTCCTCCTGAGGTCGCGAGTGCGCCGAGCACGGCGGCCGCGCCGAGCGCGGCGGTACCGACTGCGGCGATCGTTCGCACGAGCCGGTGCTTCCTCGGCGGCCGGGGCGGACGTCCGGGGCTCGGTGACGGACTCGCCGGTGGCGGCGACGCAGGAGGCGGCGACGCAGGAGGCGGCGGCACGGGAGGTCGGCGCGCGGCAGGCGGCGGCGTAAAGCTCGGCGGCGCGGTAGCCACCGGCGGTACAGCAATCGGCGGCAACGAGCGGAAGTCGACGCGCTGGAAGTGCAGGCGCCGCAGCTCCGGAGGCGGAAGCTCTTCGTCGGAAGGAAGCGGCTCCTCCCAATACACGGGCCGTACGAACGACGGTCGCTGCAACGACAGCGCGTAGTCCCACTCCCTCTGCACGTTCGCCGAGTACATCGAGTTCCTCGACCAGAAAAGCTGGAACACGTCGGCCTGCGCGATCAGCTCGAGCAGTCGCGCGTCCCACTCCTCTCCCGCACGCAGCCGATTCGAGTCGCGCACGAACTCGTCACCGATGAGGTGCTCGATCGCGGCAACCTGTTCGACGACGGCGAGGTCGCGATGTGAGTACGAGACGAAGATCTTCCGGTACGGCCGGGCCCGTTCGGGCACGGGGCGATCGAGATCACTCAGTGCCGATGAGGACGCCAGTGTCGATGCCGGTGCCGTCGCCACGTCGTCAACTCGAATGGTGAGGCTGATGTCGGCGATGAGCACTGCGTCATAGAACACCGACAGCTGACCGCGCGCGTGGCGGCCCTCGACGGCGGGCGACGCTCGGAGCCGGAACTGTGCCTCGTACACCTCCCCGCGCCAGCGGAACGCCTGATCCGGCGGATCGAACTCGATGCCTTCGACGTACGGCACGAACCGCAAGATCGCACCGCGACCGATGGGTGCCGTGCTGTCGCTTCCCTTCTCGCCATAGGCCACACCTTCGCTTGCAAGTGCATCTGCTCGTCGCCGTACCTCCTCGGTCTGGTCGATCCACCCGCGTACGGGGTCCTCCACGAGGTCGGCCTTGTGCGCGAAGACGAGCATCTTGTATTCGACGCTCGGTTGCACCGCACGCGGGCGGTAAACGCTGAACTGCACGTCGTCATCGAAAAGGTTGCGATCACGAAATCTGACGACCGCCATGCCCCGCGCGCGCGTGCTGGAGACGATGCAATGCGACGGTATTCCGACCTGCTCGATGCGCCGGCGCGCGTACGAGAACAGCTCGTCGAGCGTGATGGTCCCGTCGCGGTCGAGGTCGGCATCCCGGCCCGCGATTCCTTCTGCGAGCCGGCGCGTGAGACCGCCGTCGAGGCCGAGGCTCCTCGCGTTCGAGACCATGACGCCTACCGCGAGTCCTGCGAACGACTGCTCGAGCGAGACGAGACGATCGCCGCTCGTTCCGGGACGATCGTCGTCGGCAAAGGTGCAATCGAAGATCACGACGATCGGTTGCCGTGAGCTGCGGATGACGTCCCGTACTGCGTCGATCGGCACGGCGGTCAAAGGAGTCGGCTGCTCGCCGGCGCGGGACGTGAAAAACAAGCGGCCGTCGTAGTCGCGCACGACATGCCCGCAGAACAGCACCAACGTCAATGCATCAAGCGGCTGCGGTGAACTCTCCGGAAGCGCGTGCAATATGACCGCACCCGGCGCGTCGATCAGCGGCACCACGTTGACGGGAGCGTCGGTCGCGCTGGTAACCGCCGCGAGGAATTCATGTGCCTCGGCCGCGGTCGACTCACCGGCGACGACGATCGCAGTGGTGATCATGTCCGGCACTACGCCACTCCGTCGTCAGGCGAAATGCAGAGCGTTGGGCGGCTCGGTGTTTTCGGTGCGAACAACGACGAACTGGGCAACGAGGCCGTCGTAGCGGCGGCCCGCGTACGGAGCGGAGTCGGCGCGGCGATAGTTGATGAAGATGCGCAGCCGTCGTTCCGTGCCGCCCGACCCGTCGTTCACAGGCGAATTGCAGCCGGGCCGCGCCGATCGCGCAACATCAGCTCGAGGGGGGCTTCTCCTCGGCGAGCTTGAGCAGCTCGGTCATGCCGGCTTCGACCCCGCCGCACAGCACCCCAATGTCGCTCGCGGTGTCGTAGTCGCCGGTGACGCCATAGTTGAGCATCCCGTTGTAGGAGAAGATTGCGACGCCGACGCGAACTTGGCTCGCGAGCGGCACGAACGGGAACGCCTCGAGCATCGTGCGGCCGCACGCGTACAGCTGCATCTGGGGACCGGGCACATTCGTGGTGACGGTGTTGACATTGCGCTGCGGGATGCGCATGGCAACGCGAGTGCCGAGTGCGAGCAGCATCGACGGCGCAAACCCCGAAAGGGAGGTCAACACTTCGCCGGCGACGGCCTGCTTCGACTCCTTGAGGCCATCCATTTGCGCGCGGATGGCCGCCAGGCGCTCCGCGGGATCGGCGACGCCGACCGGCAGCTCGGCGATCATCGCCGACACGCGATTGTTGTACGTGCCGCGTTCGCCCGGCGTGCGTACCGAGACCGGTACCAATGTGCGTACGACGCGACCCTCGACGTTCTCGTCACGCGAGAGCAGCAGGTCGCGAAAACCGCGCGTGAGGACTGTCAGCACGATGTCATTCACCGTGCCGCCGAGCGCGCGCCGGACCGTCTTCACATCGGCGAGCGTCGTGCGCGCCCAGTCCCAGCGTCGGTGCGGGCCGATCGGTCCGTTGAGCGTCGACACTTCCGTCGGCCGCACGACACCCGTCCACGCGCGCAGGCCGCGCGCGGTGTCGCCAACCGATCGCATCATCTGACGGGGCGCGCGCGTCGATGCCCGGGCTGCTCGGAGTTGCTCGTACGGACTCGCGATGAGATCGACGATCGCGTCGCGCACGAGCCGCACGTTGCCCGGCTCGGCTTCCGGCTCCCACATGTCGGGAAGCGGGCGCGCCGGTTCGGGTTCCGGGTCGAGCACCACCGTGAGCAGATCGGTGCCGGACACGCCGTCGACCATGCAGTGATGCACCTTCGACACGAGCGCCCAGTGCCCCTGGTCGAGGCCTTCGACCATCCACATCTCCCACAGCGGCTTGTGGCGGTCGAGATGCTGGGCCATCACCCGGCCGACGAGGTTCCGCAGCTCGCGGTCACCGCCGGGCGACGCCAGCGCGGTGTGCCGGAGGTGGTATCCGAGGTTGAAGTGCGGATCGTCGACCCACAATGGGCGGCCGAGCTGCAGCGGTACGAACCGCACCTTTTGGCGGTAGCGCGGGACGGCCGGCAACTTGCCCGAGACCATCGCCTCGAACTCTTCGTACAGGGGCGGTGGACCGGCGAAGACAGCCACGGAACCGATGTGCATCGGGCTCACGGCGTCCTCGACGTGCAGGAACGACGCGTCTAGTGGGCTCATTCGGTCCATTGCGACCCCCTTCAAGGCATCCGGCGAGCGTAGCGGCCACCTGGCATCACTGCTGACGGGAACCTACTGCTGGTTCAGAAGCTCAGCTGGGCGCCGCGCACGATGGCTTCGCGCAGACGCGGGGCGTCCAGCCGTTGTTCGACCTCGCGGCCGCGCAACCGGAAACGCACGCGGTCGCCGTCGCGTCTCGCCTCGCGCAGTGACCAACCCGGAGCCATCGCCACCGGAAACGCGCGCTCGATGCGCAGCCAACGCGGCAGACCTATGGCGAACTTGCGCCAGCGAACACCCCGCAGCTCGAGCCGGACGGTGTCGTCGCGCACGAACGGCTCGACGACGAACGTCGCTTCACTGCCACCGCGGCGCGCAATGATCTGGTGGTCCGAGACTTCGAGCAACCACTCCCCGATCCGATCGTCGATCCACGCGATCACCGGTTCCAGTGGCGCGCACCCCTCGACCGCGATGCCCGTCGCGACGAACGTCGGTTGCACACCCGGCTCGAGGCGCACCGAGGCCACTATTCCGAGTGTGTCGAACAAGACGCCAGCCGCGTCTACATCACTCAGATCGATGCGCAGCTCGCGGCGGTCGCGGCGACGAAGCAGCCTCATCGAATCGAGCGTCGCGACGACCTGCTGCCCACGAATCGTCAGGTCGACGCGCTCGCCGCCGAAGCGCGCGACAACGCCGTCGATCATTTGCGCGAGGAGCTCTTCCGCCTGGGCGGGAAAGCGCTGCGCGGCCGCGACCGCCGGCTCTACCCACCACGTCGTGAGATCCACCCAGGCGTCGAGCCAAGAGCGTGGCGTCACGCCTGGACGTTACGGGACAACCGGCACAGTATGTGGAGGTTGCGGTCGAAGAGCCAACGAGCCGGGACCGGGTAGAGCCTCAGGTCCGTGCGCCACACCTGGATGCGGAGTCCCAGCGTCTCGAAGCACCGACGCCATTGGGCTTCCGGCCAGTAGTTGTACGGCAGCGCGACGCCGTGGTGCGCGTTGCCCACGTAGTCCATGAGCCGCAAGGTTCGTGTCGCGGCCACACCGGAGGCGAGGTGGTCCTTGAGCACGATGCCGCGGCGAGCCACTCGAGCCGCTTCGGCGAGGAGCACCGCCGGGTCCTCGGTGTGGTGCAACACGTCGACGAACATCACGTCGTCGAAGCTGTCGTCGGGATACGGGATCGTCGTGCCGTCGAAGTGCGATACCGGGATGAGCGTGTGGGGCCGGACGAGAACGTCGATGCCCGTGACCTCGAGGTCGGGTCGCTGTCCCATCAACGTGCGGGCGACGCCGCCGTCGCCACAGCCGACGTCGAGCACACTGCTCCGGGCAGGGATGATCGACGAGAGACGCTCGGCGAGCAGTTGGATCCGGCGTCCCTGCACGGCGCGCTGATGTGCGCGGCCGATGAGTCTCATGCCGTGGTCACCAATTCGTCGACAGGTGCGAGCGGCTCCTCGGCCGCCGCCGTCTTCTCCCGACGGGCGCGCGCGATTCCAGCGTCGATCGCGACCGCGCCGAGAAGCACGAACGACACCTCCGCCGATGCCCGGTATCTGGTCTGGCCGAACGTCAGCGCGACGGTGATCGCGACCATCACGACGAGCGACACCAGCGGCAGGATTGGCACGCCTCGTTCCCGCAAGATGACCGCGCCGATCACCGAGGCGGGAACGAGGGCGTAGAACAGGAACAATCCGACGGTTCCGGCCGGGACATCGCGCGTCGTCTCGAAATCGTCGTAGTGCAGTTGCTGATCGGGCCGAAAGAATCCGAACGTCCGGCCCTCACCGCGACGATCACCCAGGGTAGCTGGCTCAGGTGAGCGCGCATGTAATCCAACGCGCTGGTCGCGGTACTCGACGTCGCGCACTGACGCGTCACCAACAATCGGGGGACCGTCGGCACACTTGTACGACCAGAAGCCGAGGTTGAAGTCGCGGTACGTATCGGCACAGTTTCCGGCTTGCATCGTCCAGCCCAAGCTCGTGGACACAAACACTGGACGCTCGAACCGGCGCTCGTTGTGCGCGAACCAAGGCAGCAGCACCAGACCTATCGTGCCGGTTGCGACAAGGGCGAGCACGCCCGCCCGGCGCCAATCGCGCTTGGTCGCGATCACCGCAAGCGGCGCGACGAGGAGCGGCACGAGCAGCAGCGCTTCGGCACGCGTGAACGCGAATGCCGCAACGGCCAGGCCGAGCACGCCCGCCGCGTGCCGGTCGGTGCCCGCCAGAACTGATAGGCGGCAAGGACCGTGAGCGCGGCCATGAGCAGCGTCAGCGTCTCCGACATCACAAGCCCGTCGTTGAGCCAGAAGTTGGGCGAGAACGCGGCCAAGGCGGCGGCGATCAGCCCGACCGCGCGGACCCGCGATCACGCGGCCCGCGGAGCCGACGGCCACCACCGCGCCGGTCCCGATGAGGCACGACCAGATCTGGTGCGCGAGCGTCGTGTCGAGGCCGACGAGCGAAGGCAACGCGAGGGCGACGATGTAGCCCGGTGGGTGATCGGCCGCCGGTCCCTTGGGCACGGCAAAGCCGAACTGTTCGAAGTTCGGAGAGACGAAGCCCTTCCCGTCGGCCAGCAAATTGGCGGCGTGGTGGTAGTACCAGCCGTCGCCGACCAGAACGAGGTCGTGCTTGAACGCGAGGACATAGACGAGGCGCACTGCCAGGCCGGCCCCTGCGATCGCGATGAGCGCGAAAAACCAGCTCCGACCACGCGCCACCATGAAGCGAGACTACCCAGCGTGTCCGCCAAGGCACTTTGGGAGCGAGAAGCGCCGAACCCTTACGATTCCCGCCATGCAAGACGACAGCGCAGCGACCGGAGTGGAGCGAAGCGTGGAGTCGACCCGATAAGCATGGCCGCCCCCTTCGCACCCGCCGGATCGGTGTCGGTGGTCCTGCCGTGCCTCGACGAGGTCGGATCGGTCGGCGAGTGCGTCCGGGAAGCGCTCGACGCCCTCTCGGCCGCGGGCCTGGCCGGTGAAGTCGTGGTCGTCGACAACGGCTCGAAGGACGGTTCGGCGGCAGTCGCGGGCGCAGCCGGCGCCCGGGTGATTGCGGAGCCGCTCCCGGGATACGGCAGTGCGCTCCGGGCGGGATTCGCGGCCGCCCGCAACGACGTCATCGTCATGGCCGACGCCGATCTCACCTATCCGCTCAGCAAGATCCCGGAGCTCGTGCAGCCGGTCCTCGCCGGGCGCTACGACCTCGTGCTCGGCGCCCGCCTCGGCGGCGCGACGCGCGAGACGATGCCGCTCCTGCACCGGTTCGTCGGGACGCCGGTGTTGTCGTACCTGATCTCTCGTTCCTGCGGTCAGCGCATCGTGCGCGACAGCCAGTCCGGGTTTCGTGCATTCCGTCGCAAAGAGATGCTCGCGCTCGGGTTGCGGTCGACCGGCATGGAGCTCGCGTCCGAGATGCTGATTCGCGCCGCACGCGCGGGCCTGCGCATCGGCGAGATCCAGACCGGCTACCGCGAGCGAGTCGGGAGCTCGAAGCTCGCGACCTTCGCGGACGGTTGGCGCCACGTGCAGCTCATCTTCATGCTGGCGCCCGATCTCGTTCTGATTCGGCCCGGCGCCGCGCTCGCGGGCGTCGGTGCATTCATGAGCCTGCTCGGCTTGGCCGGGCCCACCGGTGTCGAGATCGGTTCGCTGATGTGGCAACCGGTTTTCTTCTCGAGCATCGCGCTCGTCCTCGGCACGCAGGCACTGCTCGCGGGCGCGGTGCTCGCGCACCGCTCGTCGGTGATCATCGGCGCACCTGATGCTCGCTACACGTTCGTGGGCCAACCGTCATTCCCGACGCAGTGCCTCACTGCCGGCACGTTGTCGATTCTCGCCGGGCTCGGCATCGACGCCGCATTGTTCGTCGCGTGGCTGCGCGGCGCGTCTTCGCCGCCTCCGGCGCGCGCCCAAGGGTTCGCAGCACTCGCGCAGAGCTTGCTGATCACGGGCGGCACACTCGCGAGCTTCGGGCTGACCGGTCGCTCGTTCCTGCGGCAACAACCGGACGGCGATGACACGAACGGCAATGGGGCAGGCGCGCCGACGCCGGTACTTGCGACGCGACCCCGAGGACGATTCAGCACCTGGCGCGAGCGTCTCGCGCCGCGCAATCCCGCGCCGCGGCCGCTCTCCTAGTGGGCACTAGCTTTCGGCGGTCACGCGGCGCGCCTCGCGCAGCTCGCCGGCGAGGGCGATCAGCAGTTGCTCCGCGAGATCGGAGAACTCGCGGAGCAGCGTGCGGAACATGCGGATACCGATCACCGCGACCTTGACGTCGGTTGTCGCGACGACGGTCGCACTCCGTGGCTCACCATCGAGAATCGCGAGCTCGCCGAAGTACGCACCGGGCCCGACTCGGTTGAGCTCTTCACCGTCTCGGTGAACGACGGCGTCGCCCTCGAGGATCACGAACAGGGCATCGCCCGGTTCGCCCTCCTTCACCAGATCGACACCCGCGGGCAGCTCGGCGATCTGGGCGTGGCGCACAATCGCGCGGCGCTGCCGTGTCGTACATCGCGAGAAGAGCTTGACGTCCTCCAGCAACTCCGTCAGCTCTCGCTTCGCTCCCATGCTGGCCTCCCGCGTGCGGTGCTACCGCCTCGGCGTTTACGATCCGCCGCGCAACACTCTTCCATGACCGGCGCGGGCGAGTCGACACAACAAACGGGGGAAACGTGCGGCGTCTGGCGATCTTCGTAGTCCGGCGCCGCTGGTGGGTGATCGGCGTGGCGCTGATCGCGCTCCCGATCGCTGCGGTGTACGGCGCCAATGTGCACGACGAGTTGGCGGCCGGAGGATTCTTCGACCCCGGCGCAGAGTCGACGCTCGCCAAACAAGCGATCGTCCGAGAGTTCCCGCTCTCGGCTCAATCGGACTTCGCGATCGTCGTCACCGCCAAGAGCGGCAAGGTGGACGATCCCGCGGTGGAGGCCGCCGGGAAGGACCTCACCGCGAAGCTCGGTCGCGAACCGGGCGTGCTCACGTCATCGTCGTATTGGACCCTTTCCAAGGTGCCGCAGCTGCGCAGCCGAGACTCGAGTCAGGCGCTGATCTTCGCGACGTTGCGCGGTTCCGACGACCAGAAGCTCGAAACGTCGGGCAAGTTGTCTCCTCTCTACAACATCGAAAACGCCGCCATTTCCACGGACGTGACCGGCGAGGCCGAAGTCACTCGCCAAATCTCCGACCAGGCCGAGAAGGACCTCGCGCGCGCCGACTTGCTGACCGCGCCGTTGACGTTCGTTGCGCTCGTCGTCGTGTTCGGCAGCTTGGTCGCCGCGGGGCTGCCACTCGGGGTCGGGATCCTCGCGGTCCTCGGGACGTTCGTCGTGCTCAAGGCGCTCGCGCAAATCACCGACGTCTCCGTGTTCTCGCTGAACCTCACGACCGGCATGGGGCTCGGCCTCGCGATCGACTACAGCCTCTTCGTCGTGTCTCGCTATCGAGAGGAGCTCGGACATGGCGTCTCCCCTCCCGTCGCGGTCGGGAGATCCATGCAAACCGCGGGTCGCACGGTCGCGTTCAGTGCCGGCACCGTCGCGATATCCCTCGCGGTACTCGCGATCTTTCCCATGCCGTACCTTCGCTCGTTCTCGTACGCGGGCGTCGCCGTCGTTGCCCTCGCCGCGATCGCGTCGATCGTCGTGTTGCCGGCGGTGCTCGCAGTGCTCGGACCGCGCATCGAAAAGGGCCGCTTGTTCAAGGTCAAGGAGACAACCGACGGCGGCTTCTGGCGCCATCAAGCCGACCGCGTCATGCGCCACCCGGTGCCGTACGCCGTTTCGGTCAGTCTCATCCTGATCCTGCTCGCGATCCCGTTCTTCCACGTGAGCGTGGGACTTCCCGACGACCGCGTCGGGCCCAAGGACATGAGCAGCCGCACCGCGACCGACGCCGTGCGGCACAACTTCGCGAGCCGGGAGGCGGACGCGCTGCAGGTACAGATCCCGGACGTCGACGTCGCGAAGGACAAGGCCGCGATCGACGCGTTCGCCAAGAAGATCGAAGAGATTCCAGGCGTCGTGCGCATCGACGCTGTGACCGGCTTCTACGGTGACGTCCTGGGCGACGGCAAGCAGACTTTCATCCCACCCGAGCTCGGGCCCAAGGAGATCACCGCGCGATTCGTCGCCCAACCGGGCCAGCGCGGCACGTACTTGTCGGTCGTCCCGAACGTCGAGCCGTTCTCACCGGAAGGTGAGAAGCTGGTGAAGAATGTCCGCGCCGTCCCCGCGCCGTTCGAGTTCAAGGTCGCGGGCCTGTCGGCGCAGCTCGTCGACACGAAGGAGGCGGTGCTCTCTCGGCTCCCAATCGCGATCGGCTTCATCGCACTCGCGACCTTCGTGTTGTTGTTCATGATGACCGGGAGCATTCTCGTACCGATCAAGGCGCTCGCGCTGAACATCCTCAGCCTGACCGCGACGTTCGGCGCGATGGTCTGGATCTTCCAGGACGGCCACTTCTCCAATCTGCTCCATTTCACGGAGACCGGCACGATCGACGTGTTCACCCCAATCCTGATGTTCTGCATCGCGTTCGGGCTCTCAATGGACTACGAGGTCTTCCTGCTGTCCCGCATCAAGGAGGAATACGACCTCGAACACGACAATGAACGTGCGGTCGCGATCGGTCTCGCGAAGACCGGACGCATCGTGACGGCCGCCGCGTTGCTGCTGACGATCGTGTTCATCGGGATCGCCACGTCGCAGGTTGCGCTCCTCAAGGCGTTCGGTATCGGCCTGTCGCTGGCCGTGCTCGTCGACGCGTTCCTCATCCGCGCGACACTTGTCCCTGCGTTCATGCGGCTCGCCGGCCGCCTCAACTGGTGGTCACCGAGCTGGTTGCGCCGGTGGCACTTGCGGTTCGGGATCTGGGAGAACGAACCGATCGCGCTCCTCGACCGCCAATTCGAAACCAGCGTCTAAGCCGGAGGCGTCAGGCGCTCTTGCAGACTTCGTCGAACGCGTCCTGGAGGCACACGACGAGCGTGTCGGGGTCGGGTACCGCGGCCGGGTCGGTGCTGACGCCGACGTGGAGCTCGTCCATGTGCGAAATCAACGTCACGTTGACAGCAGCGCCCACGCGTGGCGAGTAGCCGAAGTTCTGCAGCGACCGCGCACCCGCGACGTAGATCGGGATCGGGCTGCCCGGAACATTGCTCGTGACGACGTCGATACCGCGCATCACGTGCGAAACGACCGGCACGACGAACGCGCTCGGAACGCTGTTCAGCAGCCGTGCGATCGGGCTAGCGAACGGGAGGGCGCCCTCACTCCGTTGGGCCGCCGTCAGCTCGCGTATGAGCTCCATGCGAGCAATCGGATCATCGATGTTGATCGGCATCCGGAACCGCGTTGGCGCGAAGTGGTTTCCGAATCCAGCCGAGCTCCGCATGCTCACCGGCATTGCAAACCGCAGTTCCGGAACGTCGGCGCCGTGCTTCGCGTGATAGCGCCCCATACCGCCCGCGACACCCGCCATGAACACGGTATTGAGCTTCCCCTCCACGCGTCGAGCGGCCGCCTTCATCTCGTCGAGCGGCAGCACCAGCGCGTCGAAGCGGCTGCTCAGCGAACGCCCTCGCATCAACGGGCTGAGCGGGCCACCGCCTGGCGACGCGACTCGCGCCAGCGAGCGCGCCACGCCCGCGAACGACGTGATCGCATCAACGGGGTGAAGGCCGGCTCGTGCGACCGCTCCCGGTGCGCCCCGCACGAGGTTCACGAGCGCGCCGGCATCGGCGCGCACCGCCTCGGCGAGCAGCGTGAGTGTGGAATCGCCATCGGCGACCGGCGCGTCTGTGTCGGCAACCGGCTCCGACGCGTCCCGTTCGAAGTCGACGAACGTCAGCACGATGTCGAGCAGGCCGATTCCGTCGCCGAGCGAATGATGGATCTTCTGAATCGCCGCGGCACGACCATCGGCGAGCCCCTCGACGATGTGCGACTCCCACAGCGGGCGGGCCGGGTCGAATGGTCGCATCGCGAGGTGCGACGCATAGTCGAGCAGTTGCCGCATCCCGGCCGGTTCGCGCAGCCGCGTGTACTGCACGTGATAGTCGAGGTCGAAGTCGGCGGTGGTGCGCCACACCGGTGCCGCACCCGGTACCGGCGCACGGACCGGCACCTGATTGATGCGTGGCACGCGGCCGATGCCGCCGAGCACTTTTGTCCGGAAGCGTTCGTGGTCGGGCGCATGCTCCAAAAGCGCGACCTGGACGATCGTCGACCGAAGCATTGGCGATCGCTCGAGCCGCAACAACAGCGCGTCGGTCGGGCTCAGCCGGCGATTCGTGGCCTGCGTGTCAGTCATGGCGAACCCTCACCCCCGCGGTGGGAGGGCCGTCAGTCTGTTCTCGACACCTTCGGCACGCAAGGTGGAAGCCGTTGGTACTGGCAAACAGAGGCGCCAATTCGTTAGCGTCCACTGCAGGACACCAGGCGGCAGCGGAGAGGGTTCACGTGATCGACATCACGGCCCGAGCGGGAGCGCTGGCATCGCTACCGCTCTTTGCGGGGTTCGACGCCGGCGAAATCGCGACAGTCGCGGAACGATGCACGGAGCGAGAGCATCCGAAGGACGAGGTGCTCTGGCAGGCCGGTGACCCCGGCGACGAATTCATCGTGGTGATGTCCGGCGAGCTGTCGGTATGGCGCGGCGGCGACTCCTCCGAGGTCGTGGCACGCGTCGGTCCGGGTGAGTGCCTCGGCGAAATCGCGCTGCTCCTCGAGGAGCCGCGGTCGGCCACCGTCAGTTGTTCGCGGCCGTCCCGGCTGCTCGTGCTGGCGGGAGCGGACTTCCAAGAACTTTTGCGCGGCGACGCGCGTGCGTTGACCTACGTTTCCCAGCTCCTCGCCCGCCGGGTCGTCGCAACGACACGGGCGCGCGTTCGCGACCCGCAAGTCGACGTCGATCGGCGTCGTCGGAGACGACGGGACACCGGGCGCCACCCTCGTCGCCAATGCGATCGCGGCGATCATCGCGTCGCTGACAAAAGGCCGCGTGCTCGTGGTGTCGTTGGGCGACGTCGGGAAGCAGCTTGACACGCTGACCGCGAACGGCGGCGGCGCGACGACATCGGTCATCGAACATCGACGGAACGGCGCTCCGGACCGGCTCGACGTCGCGCTTCCGGACGCGACAGATCCCGAGCATCTGGGACACGAGCTGACGACCTTGCTCGGCGCACTCGGCGAGTCATACCGCGCGGTCATCGTCGACTTCCCCTCGCATCGTGCGTGCACGATCGCAGCGGCCGCGTCGGCGTGTGACGACGCGGTGTCGGTGTCCTACAAGTTCGACGCCACGGTCACGGCAGCCGCGCCCCACAGCCGGATCCTGCGCGTGGTCAATCGCGCCGACCCGCGATCGCGCCCCTTGCCGTTGAACCACTGCGAGCCGTTCATCTTGCCTCACGAGGTTTCGCTCACCGGCTTGCAAGGCGACGCGCTCGGGTCGTTCCTCCAGGACAACCCGTGGCTCCCGATAACCCGCACGCTCAATCGGCTGGCGCGCAAGATCCTCCGCACGACCATAGGTCTCGCGCTCGGTGGAGGTGCCGCGTTCGGCATCTCACACGTCGGTGTGATCGAAGTGCTCGACGAAGCCGGCATCCCGATCGACCTGATCGCGGGAACGAGTATGGGATCGATCGTCGGGCTCGGCTATGCGGGCGGCATGACCGGTACCGCGATGCACGAGGTCGCGCGGCGACAGAGCAACCTCCCGACGGCGCTTCGCGCCCTCGACCTGTCGTTCTCCGGCTTGGGACTCATGAGTGGCCGCCGCCTCATCAAGACATTTGCGCATCTGCTGCCGATCGAGACCTTCGAGGATCTCACCCTGCCGTTCGTCGCAGTCGCGACCGACGTCCAGACCGGTCTCGGCGTCACCATCGGCACCGGGCGCCTCGAGGACGCGTTCCGGGCGAGCTCGTCGATCCCGCTCCTGTTCGCACCCGCCGAACGAGACGGACGGATGCTCGTCGACGGCGCGATGGTCGACCCGGTCCCCGCCGACGTCGCGCGCGACATGGGTGCCGACATCGTGCTCGCAGTGAACGTCGTGCCGAAGCTCAACGGTGACATCCGTACGCCGCTGTCGAGGGCCTTCGGGTCGTTGAACCGATTCAACCCGCTGGCGCACCTGAACGGCACCGTCACCGCACCCCACATCGTCGACATCCTCATGAACTCGTTCGTCGCGATCCAATACGAGCTCGGCAACTTCAAGGCTCTGACCGCCGATGTCCTCGTCAACGTCGACCTCGCCGACTTCACGTGGATCGACTTCACGTCCGCGGTCCCGATCGTCGAGCGCGGCGCGAAAGCAGCGAAGGCGTCGCTGCCCACGATCCGGGAGGCCTACGAGCAACGCCTCGCCGGCGTATAGCGCCGCCTACGCGGTGGGCGCCGCTTTCTCGAGCTCGGCCACGGCATCGTCGATGTAACCCGCGAGCTGCGCGACGTCGGGCAGAAGATCGGGACACACCTGGAAACCAAAGCTCACCGTGTCCAGATAGCTGACGACCGTGATGTTCAAGCCCATGCCCTCGATGAGCGGGCCCATTGGCAACATCTGCGTGACGCGGCCGCCGGCGATCCAGAGCGGAAAATCGGGACCGCGCACGTTCGAGATCATGAGGTTGGCGATCGGAGGAACTCGCTCGGCGAGCCGGAGCGACGAGACCACATGCATCGCCGGGTTGATCGTCTTGGGCGGGAGCAGCGACGCAACCGACTGCAGCAGTTCGTGACCGCTCTGCTCGTAGAACTCCTTGGCCGAAGACGCGGTACGGGTTGTCGCAGCGACTCGCTCCACCGGGTCTTCGATGTGCACGGGGATGCCGTAGAACATCGTCGAGAACCGATTGCCCCCGTTGGGATCCTCGAGGCTGCGCTCGGAGATGGGAATCGCCGCAACCAGCGGACGGTTCGGCAGCTCGTCGTGATCGATGAGGTACAGACGCAACGCGCCGGCACACACTGCAATCAACAAGTCGTTCAGCGTCGCGCCATACGCGCGCCGGATCTCCTTGAGGCGCGACAACTCCACGGACGTGAACTCGACGGTTCGTGGCGGTGTGAGCGCGTGGTTGAACGAAAGACGAGGACCGGTGAGCGGCAACGCAAGGTCGGGATCGCCCAGCCGCTGCGCGGCCTGCACCAGCATGCTCGCGACGCGCGGCGCCGACCGCACAAAATCGCGCGCCCACCGAAGACTTCCTCGCATCGACTCGCGCGCGCGATCTCCCGCCGTCAGGCTGTGCGGCTCGGGGAGGGGCGGTACTTCAACCTCGGGCGCGTGTGGTTCGAGGTCGAAGAATCCCGCGAGACTCCCGATACCGGATGTCCCGTCGAGCACCGCGTGGTGGACTTTGCAGATGACCGCGATACGCCCGTCTTCCAGTTCGTCGACGAGCCACATCTCCCAGAGGGGACGATCTCGTCGAAGCGGACGCGATGCGATCTCGCCCGCGAGCCGTCCGAGCGCCTGAAGATCCTTCGGCTCGACGAGCACCGCTTGATGCATGTGGGGATCGACCGCGAGATCGGATTCGTCTTCCCACACCGGGTTGGAGAATCCGGGAAGCGATTGCAACCGCCGGCAAAACATCTGGACCAGCGGCAAGCGGGCCTCGATGCGATCGCGCGCAACTCGGTAGTGCTGCGACTGCGGGATATCGGGGTCGGGTTCGATGAGCAGGATTGCGAGAATGTTCAGCTGCTGCGCATCGGTCTCGAGTGAAAGCAGCGCCGCGTCAAGGGTCGAGAGGTATTCAGCCGCCATGCGCCAAGCGTACGGAGCGGTGCCTCCCGCGGCAACCATCACGTCCCGGTTCCCGCTGGGGACAATTACCCATCACAGATCGGCGACGACGCCGAGATGTTGGACGCCGTGCACGCGCCCGAGCCCCTGCAAGTTGAGACTGCGAGTGCCCTGCACGACGATCCACGGGGCGAGCGTCTCGGCGGGATAGCCCATCGCGAGCAGCTCGCCGGGTCCCGCGGATTCGCAGAGGCGGGCCGCGAGGTTGATCGGACGGCCGATGTAGTCGTCGCCGTCGAGGATCAGCACGTTGCCGTGCGCGAAGCCGCCACGAAGCGACAACGGCTGCTTGGCGCTGCGAGCGACGATCTCGACCGCCGCGGCGATCGTCGGCCCCACCTCGACGCCCACAATCATTGCGCCGTCACCGAGCCACTTGTCGACGCGCACACCGCGCCGAGCGGCTGTTTCACGGGTCACGCTCCGGAACGTGCGCAGCTCGTCGATCGCCGCATGCTCACCGTGCGTTGCCGTGAAGCTGGTGAAGCCACAGAGGTCCAGGAAGGCAAACGCGCGTGCGACCGTCGGGATGGATTCCGCGACGTAGTTCGGGTGCTCGATGCCGCTCGTGTGAGTGCCCGTACCGACGGTACCGACGGGAGCGCCACCTGCCTGGGTATTCGGCTGCGGCGCGAGACGGGCAAGCCACTCGTGCGCCGCATCGCGTGCGCGCGTGACTAACGAGTCCATGCTGTAGAACTCATCGTCACGCGCCTGCGCGTTCTGAGTGGACATTGCGAATCACCCTATGAGGGGCGCGTCCCTCGCTCGTGCACCGGCGTGTAAATCCCACGCGAACACGCGATGACCGGCGACGTCGCCTCGAAGCTTGCCGGACACGCTGTCGCGTCCCTCGCCACGCGCGGTTCGACGGATCGGCTGATCCCGCGCTCCCGGCCCGGTTTTCAAGCCTTCGGCGCCCGCCGTCGATACCTCCCGGAGCAAGGACAGGATCGGCTTCGGGGGGAGCGAAATGGCACGATCCGGACCTTTTGCCATAGACTTTCCACCAACGGATGTCTGGTCCCATGGAAGGGGCGATCTGATGCGTGGGGGACGCTGGCGGTTGCCGGTGGCGGTCGCGGCGATCTGCGCGACCGCGTTCGCCGTCTCGGGCGGCGCCGAGGGCGAGGCCGTCGCGAATGCGCACTTCAGCGCGGCGGGAACGATTGCGCTCCCCGGACGGGGCATGTCGCTCGCATGGTCACCGGCCGGTGACGCGCTCGCGACCGGCGGCCACTTCAAGGACAAGCTGACCGGGCAGCGCTACGACACACGCACGGTCGACGTGCGCGGCATGCGTATGAACAAGTCGTTCGATTGCCACTACTGGTGGACGATCGCGCATGCGTGGCAGCGCAACCCGTACATCGGCGACGTGATCGCGGACGGCGGTGGCGACCACGCGGTGAAGATCTGGCGCGCGAGCGGTTCGGGCAGCACGACGTGCTCGGGTCCGGGCCAGTTCCGCGTGGAAGACGGCGGCGTCAAAGCCTTGTACGACATCAACGGTTGGGTCACGTCACTCGCGTTCTCGCCCGACGGCCGCTATCTCGCGGCCGCGAGTCGCGACCGCACCGTTCGGATCTGGCAGATCTCGCCCGGCATCGATCAGTGGAAGGTTGTGCGGCTCTGGTACGACAAGGCCGCGAAGCAGTACTTGTCAGTGCGTTGGTCTCCCGACGGTCGCCGGTTGGTCACGGGCGATCGCGCCGGCCGCGTCGCCGAGTGGTCGTTCGATCCGATCGCAGATCGCTGGGATGCCACGACGATCGCAGCGTTCGCCAAGATGGGGTTCCACGGTCATCCATACTGGTTCTCGCAGAACGCCGCGCTGCTCGCGCCCAAGGTGTTGTGGAGCGAAGGCGGCCACAAAGAGATCTGGAACGCGCGCTACTCGCCCGACGGCAACCGGGTTGCCGCGGCGGGCACCGATGGCGTCTTGTCTGTCTACGAAGCACGCACCGGACGAGTCCTGTACCGCACGAGCGCGCCGACGACGCAGACCCCGGCACCGAAGCCGCACGCCCGGCGGCAGCGGACACCGCGGGCGACCGCGTTGCATGGCCTCGACTGGAGTCCCGACGGTGCGCTGATCGCGGCCGGCGCCGCCGACAAGGTCATCTACGTCTTCTCCGCCGCCGACGGCAGCCTCTACGACCGGCTCGTCGGCCACAAGGAACTGGTGACCGCCGTCGCCTGGTCGCCGGACGGCCGCACGCTTGCGTCCACGGCCGGCGGCGAGCGCGTCGCGATGCAGAACAACCAGCTCGTGCAGGGCCCCGACGACGCCGTCCACCTCTGGGCGAGGAAGTAAGCAACCACTCCGGCGAGCGGAGCAGCGCTGGTGGCGTCGGTCACAGTCGCCCCCTGCCGTCTCAAAAGTCACGTCCCCGCCGCCGAAACCATGTCCGCTGCAACAACGTGGCTGGGACGAAGCGTCGACTCATCACCTGCAATCTGGTCGCCTCGGTGATGACGAGTGTGTGGCGAACCCACCGTCCGAAAACTCGACAACGAGTGCACGAGGGGTTTGCGTGGACATGCTGGCGGTCGCGGTACCGAGAACTCGGATCCGCATCTGGCGAGGCGAGACGGTAGGACGCATTCGCACGCTGATCGCGCCGCTTGCCGCGGTCGCCCTGGTCGGCACGGCGATGGTGACGCCCTCGGGCAAGGCTGCGACCGCACACGTCTCGCAGAAGACGCACGAGCTCGTCCATGTGATCGTGACGGGCACGCCGGGCGCTGCCGCCGACGCCGCCCGCGCCGTGAAGAGCGAAGGCGGGCAGGTCCTCCACGCGCTGCCGATCGTCAACGGCTTCGACGCGAACGTTCCCGCCGACGCGATCGATCGCATCGCCGCGACGACCGGCGTCCGGAGCATCACCCCCGACGCCCACCTCCAACCGAAGGCCGCGGCATGGCCGGGTTCCGCGCCGTACGACGCGGAGGCGAACCCGGGCTCGATGTACAACGTCGTGCGCGAGATCGGCGCCGACCAGATGTGGAAGGACGGCTTCACCGGCAAGGGCGTCGGCGTGGCCATCATCGACTCCGGTGTGGCGCCGGTCGACGCCATGAAAGCCAATCTCGTCAACGGACCTGACCTGTCGCTCGACGCCGACGGCGGCGCGCTGGACGGCGTCGACGCCTTCGGTCACGGGACGCACCTGGCCGGGATCATCGCCGGTCGCGCGCCGAAGTCGTCCAAGAAGGCCAAGGAACTCGCCAAGGCCGACCCGGATCAGTTCCTCGGCGTGGCGCCGGACGCGACGCTCATCAACGTGAAGGTCGCCGCGTTCGACGGTTCGGTCGACGTTTCGCAGGTGATCGCCGGCATCAACTGGGTCGTCGAGCACCGCAACGACAAGGATCTCAAGATCCGGGTGCTGAACCTCG
This sequence comes from uncultured Actinomycetes bacterium, assembly GCA_963837155.1. Lineage (GTDB taxonomy): Bacteria > Actinomycetota > Acidimicrobiia > IMCC26256 > PALSA-610 > DASQHW01. The sequence continues at coordinate 3,210,889 of CAWIMB010000002.1, forward strand.
CGTACGGCACCGACGGCGTGCAGGACTACCAGCTCGACCCGCTGACGTTCGCGGCTGAAGTGGCGTGGCGCGCGGGCATTGTGGTCGTGGTGTCGGCCGGCAACAACGGCCTCGACCACCCCCAGATGAACAACCCGGCCTACGACCCGTTCGTGTTGGCCGTCGGCGCCCAGGACCAGAACGGGACCGTCGCCACGAACAATGACGTCATCGCCGACTTCTCGAGCCGTGGCGTCGGCTGGCGCCGTCCGGCCGTGTTGGCGCCAGGCCGGTCGGTCGTCAGCCTGCGCGACCCGGGTAGCTGGATCGACGAGGACTTTTCGACCGCTCGCGTCGGCACTGACCTGTTCAAGGGCAGCGGCACGTCCCAGGCCACCGCGGTGACTTCGGGTGCGGTCGCGCTCGTACTCCAGCGTTACCCGAAGCTCACGCCGGACCAGGTGAAATACGCATTCCAGCTCACTGGCCGGCGGCTCACCACGAGCGACGGCATCACCTTCGAGCAGGGCGTGCGCACGCTCGAGCTCGACAGCTTCCGCGACGAGAGCAAGCGCGGGGTGGCGTACGCCGCCGCGTTCAGTAACAGCAGGTACGCGGCGCAGAACTACCCGCCCGCCCTCGGGCTGGGCTCGCTCGAGGGCGCCCGCGGCTCGTTCCACCTCTCGGACGGCACCAACGACCTCCAGGGTGAGATCGACGTCACCGGCGCCCCGTGGAATCCGCAGACCTTCACTGCGCTCTCGCTGCAAGGACGGACATGGAGCGGCAACAGCTGGCTCGGCCGTACCTGGTCCGGTCGGACGTGGAGCGGACGCACCTGGAGCGGACGCACCTGGAGCGGCAACGCCTTCGCCGGACGCACGTGGTCGGGCCGCACCTGGTCGGGCACCAGCTGGGCCAGCCGCACCTGGTCGGGGATGAGCTGGTCGGGACGCACCTGGTCGGGGCGCACGTGGTCGTCGGCCGACCTCGATCCCCGGGCCGACACCGGGGCCTGAACGGGCGTCCGCCCGGACACGCGCCCCGCTACATCGAAGGCCTGCGCCTGCCGATCGGATGAGGGGCAGTTTTGCGGGTCGAGGGGTGCAGGTGACGGAACCGGTCGGGCAGGAGCGGGGTGAGGTGAGAGACCGGGGTCCGGCGCGCGTCGGGTGGCTCTCGGTCGCGCTCGCCGTCGCGTTCGCGGCCGCCTTCCCCCTCGTGGCCGGGGAACCGGCGCGGTACCCGGTGCACGTGTCGGGCTTCTTCATCATCGCCCTGCTGTTCGCGGCCGGTGAGCTGCTGCTGATCCATGTGCCGACCCGGCGCGACTCGCACACGGTGTCGTTCAGCGACGTCCCGCTCATTCTCGGGCTCTTCCTCCTCCCCGGCGCTCAATTCGCGGCCGCCGCCGTCATCGGCACGTCGATCGCGTTGTGGTTCCATCGCAAACAGCGCGGCGTGAAGCTTGCCTTCAACATCGCAGAGCTCGGCGTCCAGCCGATCCTGGCGTTGGTGGTCTTTCGGGGGCTCGCCGGCAACGGTGCGCCGGCTTCGCCGCGCGCCTTCGCGGCGGCGATTGTCGCGGCACTCGCCGCAGACCTGGCATCGGCGTCGCTCGTCAGCGTTGCGATCGGCTTGTTCCGAGGCACGCGACCCGAGCTCGGCGCGTTCGAGCTCGTGGAAGGGGCAATCGCGTCGGTGGCGAAGGCCGCGCTCGCACTGCTCGCCGTTTCCGCAGTCGTCCATGACAACATGGCCGCGCTCGCGATGTCGGCGGTGTCTGCGACCACGATGTACCTCGCGTTCCGTGCGTATGCCCTCCTCCACGAACGCCACCGCCGGCTCGAGCTGCTCTACCGCTTCACGAGCGCGGTCGGCGGATCGGTGCAGCTCGACGCGATCGCGGAGGCGGTCGTCATGGGTGCACGCGACTTGTTGCGATCACCGCGTGCCGATCTCTGTGTCGAGGCCCGGCGGGGCACGATCATCGCCTGGCGTCTTGACGCCGACGGACCCGTATCGCGCGAGGTGCTCGGGTCCGTCGAGGATGACGCGCGGTGGCTGCGCGTCGTCGAGAGCGGATCGCGCGTCGCCGAGGACGATCACCTCGTCATGGCCCTGGCAATGCATTCGGGCGCGCGTGGCTACCTCGCGGTCAGCGGGCGCGTCGGCGGCGACGGTGCGTTCGACGCGGTCGACATCCGTTTGTTCGAAGCCCTCACCGACCAGGCCGCCATCGCGATCGAGAACGGCGGCTTGGTCGAGCAGCTCGAGACCGAGATGCGTGAGCGCGAGTACCGCGCGACCCACGACCAGCTGACGGGCCTCGTCAACCGCATGTGCTTCAGCGAAGCACTGGAGACGGCACTTTCGTCAGGCCCCGGCCCACGGGCGCTGTTCGTCCTTGGGCTCGATCGCTTCAGCGAGGTCAACGAAACCGTCGGGCACGACAACGGCGACACGGTGTTGTGCGAAGTCGCCGATCGTCTGCGACGTGCGATCGACGGAACGACCGTGGCGCGCTTGGGCGGAGACGAGTTCGCAGTTCTGACACCTCCGCTCTCCGACACCGATTTGCGCGCCCTCGGCGACCAACTCGTCGCGGCCGTGACGCCGCGCATCACGATCGACGGTCTCCATCTCGAAGCCGGGATGTCGATCGGCGTGGCACTCGCGCCCGATCACGCGACCAATGCCGAGGGTTTGTTGCGGTGTGCGGACACGGCCATGCGACAAGCGAAGGCTCGCCGCTCGGGGTTCGAGGTGCACGTCGGCGGCGGCGAGAGCGACACGCGGCGCCGGCTCGCGCTCGCGCATCAGCTGCGGCAGGCGATCGATAGTCGCGAGCTGACCGTGTACTACCAGCCCAAGATCGACATGGCGTCGGGATGGACCGTCGGCGTCGAGGCGCTCGTGCGCTGGAATCATCCGCAGCTCGGCTTCCTGCCGCCGGATGAGTTCATTCCGATCGCCGAGCACACCGGCTTCATCGAGCCGCTGACCGCGCTCGTGCTCGACGCCGCGCTCAAGCAGCGGCGCGCGTGGGCCGACGCCGGTCTCGAGCTCGGGATCGCGGTGAACGTATCGGCTCGCTCGCTCGCCGATCGCGCCCTCGGGGACCGCGTGACGCGTGCTCTGCTGCGGAACCGTTGTCCGTCCGATGCGCTCACGATCGAGATCACCGAGTCCCAGCTGATGGCGGACCCTGACCGAGCCGCGGTCGCGTTGCGCGAGCTCCACGACGTCGGTGTGCGCGTCTCGATCGACGACTTCGGTACCGGGTTCTCGTCGCTGTCGTCGTTGCGTGCGCTCCCGATCGACGAGGTGAAGATCGACAAGTCGTTCACCCTCGGCGTCATGGGGAACGAGAGCGATGCGGCGATCGTTCGTTCGATCGCGGCACTCGGCCGCAGCCTCGGGCTCCACGTCACCGCCGAGGGCGTCGAGGACGCGGACACGCTGGAGTTCGTAACGGCCTGCGGCGCCCACACCGCCCAGGGCTTCTACTTCACGAAGGCACTGCCGCCCGAGCTGCTCGAAGCCTGGATCCGGGCCCGCATCGCGGCCGACGTCCGGTCGTGACCTGCCGGTCCTGCGCCGCGTGAGACATTGAGCAAGTCCCGAAGACAGCGGTCAGGTCGACCCCCGGATCGCCCGATATTTCTCCGGTGAAGCGCATCGACCATGGTTGGCGACGGGTGGGGATGTCCCTGCTCGTCTTCGCGGCCGGACCGGCCGCGATCCTCGCCATTCCGTGGCTCCAGCGCGCGCACCTGATCGCCAATACGCCGTTCGCGCTGCTCGTCGTGCTGCTCCTTGCCTGCAGCGCCGCCAACGCGTGCGCAATCGCCCTGGAAGCGCGGGTCTCGAACACGCTTGGGCTCCACGTCCGTATGGCGACCGCGGCCCTGAGCACCGCGTGGGTTGTGTACGCGACCGGATGGGGCCCGATTCTCGTGATCGGGTACGCCATCGGCATCGCCGACGCCCTGCGCTTGCACGGGTCGCGCGCGTGGCGGCCCGGCCTCGGATGGAGCGCAGTCGCGATCGTCGGCGGTGAGATCACCGTCGCTCTCGGGCTTGCGCCGACCGTTGTGCGACCGGCGATCGCGCACGCCGTCGCGGGGTCGACGTTCGTCTGCCTCGCGCTGGTAGCGCGGACCCTGGGATCGTCGGCCAAGACGGCCGAAGAGGCGACGGCCCGTATCGCGCAGGACCGCGCATACTTCCGGGATCTTGTACAGCACGCGGCAGACGTCATCGCGCTCGTCAGCCCGAATCTCCATGTCGAGTACATCAGCCCCGGGATCGAGCCTCTCGTCGGACGCTCGCCGGCATCGTGCACCGGGTTACACATCGGAGACGTGCTCGGCCACGACGCGGCCGAGGACATCGCGCGCGCCTACGACACGCTGACGTTGTCGGACTACGTCAGCTGCGAGTGGCACCTGACGAACGAGCTGCGCGAGCAACGACGCGCGTACGCACGGCTCACACGACGCGAAGACGGGTCGCTGGTGTTGAACCTGCGGGACGTGACCGAACAGCGCGCCCTGGAAGCGCAACTGGAGCACCGGGCGAGCATCGATGCGCTCACCGGCCTCCCGAACCGGGCGGAGTTGACGCAACGGCTCTACCGCGTCGGCACGCTCGAGGACGTCACGGTGCTGTTCATCGACCTCGACGGCTTCAAGGAAGTCAACGACTCGCTCGGCCACGAAAAGGGAGACGGTGTGCTGCGTGACGTCGCGTCGCGCATCGCGTCGTCGGTGCCGGAGGGCATCACGGTCGGACGGCTGGGCGGCGATGAGTTCCTTGCGATCATGCAATCAGCGGACATCGCCCGGGCGACCGTCGTGGCGAAGGGGATCATCGCCGGCATCCAACACGTCGGCGCCACCCTGACGCGCTACCCGCTGAGCGCCAGCGTCGGGATCGCGACCGGAACCCGGTATGAGTCGCCCGAGCACCTCCTCTGCCGGGCCGACCAAGCGATGTACCGCGCCAAGGCCGCCGGCCCGGGCCGGACCGAGTACGCCGGACTCACGACGACAGGACCCGTGGAACTCCGACGGTGACTCGACCGTCATACCGTCGTTTTGGCTCATGAGCGAAAGTAGGCCCATGCGACGGTGGACTCGAGCGGCGGCGACGATCGGGGCGGCCGCGCTGCTGGCCAACGCGTGCGGGTCGGGCACCTCGCAGAGATCTGCCCCGCCGGGCGAACCGCCGTCGGCGCCGGCGTCGGGCAAGTTCGTGCGCGCCGACCTCGAGCGTGAGCATCCCGACCTCCCGGCCCGCGATCTCGGGGCGGTCGTCGATGGCGACACGGCCTTCGCACTCGACCTGTTCGCCTCGATCGCCGGTGACGACGGCAACGTGTTCGCCTCTCCGTACAGCATCGCGTCCGCGCTTTCGATGGCCCTTCCGGGCGCGCGGGGTGACACCGCCGCCCAAATGATCAAGGCGATGCACATCTCGGTCGCCCAAGACGAGCTGCACCGGCTTCGCAACGGCCTCGACACGACGCTCACAAAACCGGGATTTGTGCCCGAAGGTCTGGATCCGCTCCAGCTGCACATTGCCAACAGCCTTTGGGGCCAAACCGGCTACGAGTTCCGGAAGGCATTCCTCGAGCTGCTCGCGCGCAACTACGGCGCGGGTGTGCGCCTCGTCGACTACGCCGCCGACCCCGAAGCTGCACGACGGACGATCAACGAGTGGACCGCCGACGCGACCAAGCATCGCATCGTCGACCTGCTGCCGCCCGGCGTCATCAGCGCGCTCACCCGGCTCGTGCTCGTGAACGCGATCTACTTCAAGGCGGATTGGGTGAACAAGTTCGAGCTGAGCAAGACCGTGCCGAACAACTTCCGGCGCGTGGACGGCACCACGGTCTCGGTACCGACAATGCACAACAACCGCAAGTACGACTACGCCGAAGGCGACGGCTGGCAAGCCGCGCGGCTCCCCTACGCCGGCGGCGCGTCGATGCTCGTCATCGCGCCCGATGAAGGCCGGTTCGCCGATATTGCTTCCCACCTCGACCCACAGTTCCTGCAATCGGTGCGAACGACGCTCCAGACGCGTGAGCTCGACCTCTCGATGCCGAAGTTCACATTCGAGTCGCGGTTCTCGCTCTCCGACGCACTCCAGAAGCTCGGCATGGTCGACGCCTTCAAGCCACCACCCGGCGACGGAACTGCCGACTTCACCGGCATCACGGCCGCCCGAGAGCTCTACGTGAAGGACGTCGTGCATCAAGCGAACGTGTCGGTCGACGAGAACGGCACCGAAGCCGCCGCCGCAACCGCAGTGATCGGCGAAACCGTGTCGGGTGCCCCCCCGGCGACCCTGCACCTCGATCACCCATTCCTGTTCCTCATCGAGAACGACGAGACCGGCGAGATCCTGTTCCTCGGACGAGTGCTCGACCCCTCTGCCTAGTCAAGATCGAGTTGGGCGAACCGCTCGGCGAGCTCTTCGATCCAGTCTTCCTTGGTGCCGCCACCGGGAAGTCCGACGGCAGCTTCGGTGCGCCAGAGCGCGTCACCGAGAACGGTTCGGACGTGCCACGCCATCACGCGCCGGGCGTCGACCTTGCGGCGCGTGATCCGCTCGTATTCGTCGGTGACAAGCGAGAACAGTTCCAACGTGGCCTCTTGCGCGGGCAGATATCGGAAGTCGTAGTGGAAATCGCCGTAGGCAGACGTTTCCACGTCCAACACGACGCGGACCGTTTCGGTGTCATCAACGATGACGTTGAACCCGTGGAAGTCACCGTGAAGCAGCACGCGCTCCCCCGGCGAGGTAAGTAAATCGTCGGTCCAGTTGCACCAACGGTCCACGAGTGCACGTTGGCGAGCTTCGAGCATCGGAAGGAATCCTTCGCGCAAGTCGTCAGTCGTGGCTTGCGGCGTGGGTTCGGGAAGTTGGATACCGGCCTTGGTCACGGTTTCGTAGGTCGAGCGGTCATGGAATCTCGCGAGCACATCTGCGAACGCCGTCGCCAGGCGCCGCTTCTGCGCCGGCGAGTACGCGGCGATTGCTTCAATCGTCACCGGGGAACCCGCAACGAAGTGACACACCAACAGCACGGGATCCGAGGAGAAGGCGTGCGTCGGCGTCACCGGCGGACCGCCCTCGACGGTGGCAAGGGTGCGGAGGAGCTGAATCTCGTGTTCGAGCCGGTCGGCCGCCGGTTGCGACCATGCAAACTTCACGACCCACTCCGCACCGGCGAACGCGGTGCTGCGCGACCAGAACGGATCGCCGGTGTCCTCCCAGGTGTCCTGCAAGACGATCGGAAGCCGTGCGATCTCGGGACACACTTCGACCAAGGCGTTACGCACTGCGTCGACCGACCGCTCAGGCAACCACCTACTCATGGCGTGCCACGATCGAAGCCGAGTGCTACGAGGGAACCGACGCGACGAGGGGCCTCGCACGCATCGCGGCGCGCTCCCCCGGCGTCGTCTCGGCCCACATGCCGAGAAGTCCGGGCCGAGCTACCGCGTGCTCGAGACATTCGACCCGCACGGGGCACGTCGCGCAGATGTGCTTTCCGCGTTTCATATCCTCGTGACCGGCCGAGAACCACCAGTCGGTGGGATACTTGCGACACGCGCTGTCGGCAAGCCAGCTGGCTCGATCGAACTTGTTCGTCACGGGCATTGAGTCGTAGCGATAAATGTGCCGCACGTTGCAGCCTGTTCGCCGGAGTCGCCGCGCGATTGCGCGATCCGTTATCTCGTTAGTGCGACACTAGCATGCAGTTACTGGAAACAGATTGCTATAGTCGAGCACTGTGAGTGGGCGTTGGCGGGCTCGAACCACCGACCTCCTCCTTGTAAGGGAGGCGCTCTCCCAACTGAGCTAAACGCCCTCGGGCGCCAAGGGTACCGGCCGCCCCCGCCCGCAAAAACGGGTTGAGGGCCGGTGCGATCCGGCCGACAACCCCGGGATGCAACCTCTTTCGACGCCGCGGACGTCCCACTCGGGCACGACGACGGCCGCGGCCGTCATCCACCTCGTGCTCGTCAGCGTCGGGGCGATCGTCTTCCTGTTGCTGCTCGTGTTGGTCGGACTGCTCGGTCACTCCGTCGCGAACTCGAGCGACGCGCACAACACGGTGAACGGCATCCTGCTCTTCGTGTTCTTCGTGGCCGCCGTCTTCTGCGGGGTCGGGATCTGGCTCGGCGTCATGCTCCTCCGCAGACGCGACTGGGCCCGATGGACGCTCATCGTGCTGTACGGGCTTGCCGGGCTCTCGCAAGTCGCCAGCATTGCCCGCAACCGGGGAACGGGCGTGATCTCGCTGGCCATCGACATCGCGGTCCTCGTGCTGCTCCTGCATCCCGCGACCGCGCGCGACTGCTCGTCGAGGGCGCACGCGGTGCCGGCGCAGCTTCCCCATCCGCCCGGGTGGTATCCCGACCCGCAGAACCCCACCGCAAACCGTTACTGGGATGGCACCGGCTGGACCCAGCACGCCGCGCCGCGCCAGTAGCTCACGACGCGCGCGCGGGCCGCGCCTCGCGGCCGCCGACCTCCCAGAAGAACTGGCCCGCGGCCTGACGGATCGCCATCGACCACGACGGATACGCGTGCACGGTCTGCGCGAGCCGTCCGGTCAGCATGTGGGTGCGCATCGCGAGCGCGATCTCGTTGATCATCTCCCCGGCCGGCGGTGCGACGATCGTCGCGCCGAGCACCTGGCCGCCCGCGAGCCCGCGTAACACCTTGCGCGGCCCGGCGACGATCTTGATGAACCCGTCGGTCTCGCCCGACGCGACCGCGCGGTCGACTTCGGTCATCGGCAAGTACGCGACCTGTCCGCCGTGCGCGGCGGCCTCGACCTCGGTCATGCCGACGTGCGCGACCTCGGGATCGGTGAATGTTGCCCACGGAATGGCATCGATCGTGAACTTCTTCGGCAGCGGCGAGCGCGACACCGCATTCGCAGCCGCGACCCGACCCATCTGATCAGCGGCGTGGGTGAACGGCAGCTTGCCGGTGACGTCACCGACCGCGTACATACCCTCCGCCGTCGTGCGCAGCGATTCGTCGGTCGTGATGTAGCCCCGTTCGTCGAGCTCGACGCCCGCCCGGTCGAGACCGAAACCCTGCGTCACCGGCTTGCGGCCGACCGCTACGAGGATGCGGTCGCCATCGACGACGCGGCCGCCTTCGAGATGGAGCCACAACCCGCCGCTGCCGTTCGACTCGACGCGCTCGGCCTTGCACCCGACGGCCACTTCGATGCCTTCGCGCGCGAGCACCGTCGTGATGACTTCCGACGCCTCGGGCTCCTCGCGTCCCAGCACGCGCGACATTCCCTCGACAACCGTCACGCGCGAACCGAGCCGGCTGAAGGCCTGCGCGAGCTCACAGCCGATCGGGCCGCCGCCGAGGACGACAAGACGTGACGGCAAGGTCTCGAGGTCGAACACGTTCTCGTTGGTGAGCGGCGCGAAGTCGCTCAGTCCGGGGATCGGCGGAACCACCGGGCCCGATCCGGTCGCGACAATCACGCGGTTCGGTGAGATGCGACGACCGTCGACATCGAGCACGCGGGGGCCCGTGAACTCGGCACGCGCGTGCAACGTGTCGATGCCTTCCTTCTTCAGCTGCTCGGCATCCTCGGTCCGCTCGATCGTCGCAATCGCGTGATGCACCTGTTTGATCGCGTCGCCGAAGCTCGTACCTTTCGCCGCCGCCGCGATCAGCGCCTTCGACGGCACACAACCGGTATGTGTGCAGTCGCCGCCGAGCGGCCCGGCGTGCACCAGCAACGTGCGCGCTTTGCGCCGTACTGCCTCGCGCGCGGCCGCAAGCCCGCCGGCACCGCCACCGATGACCACGACGTCGTACTCGCCGTTCATGCGTCCTCCCCGTTGGGGCATGATCTGGGCCGGTGGTCAAGCCTCTCACGCGCACTGTCGGCACAGCCGCGCTCGGATACTTGTTCGGCACGCTCCCGTCCGCGGATGTTGCGACACGCCTCGCGACCGGCGGCACGGTGGATCTCCGAACCGCCGGATCGGGCAATCCGGGCGCCACCAACGCCTCGGCGGTGCTCGGGAAACGCTGGGGTTACGCAGTGCTCGCAGCCGACATCGCCAAGGGCGCGTTGGCGTGCACCGCGGGCCGCATGCTCGCGGGCGACAACGGCCCGCACATCGCCGGGACGGCGTCTGTCATCGGTCACTGCTTTCCCGTGTGGAACGGCTTCCGGGGCGGCAAGGGTGTGGCGTGCAGCGTCGGGCAGTGCGCGATGACGTTCCCCGCGTACTTCCCGATCGATCTCGGTGTCGCGGCGTTGACCGCGGCCGGACCGTGGCGACAACGCGCCCTGACCGCGACTGCCGTGGCGTCGGCCGCGTGGGTCGCCGGCGGCGTCGTCTGGTGGCGACGAGGCTGGAACAATCTCTGGGGGCCGCCCACGACGGGGGCGCTCCCGCTGTCGGCCGCGGCGAGCAGCGCGGTCATCCTCTACAAGTTCGCGAGCGCTCGGAGGCCGGCGTGATCGGCGTGTGCACGGACTCGAACTCCCAGTTGCCTGCTGCCGTCGCCCGCGAGCTCGGGATCGAGGTCGTACCACTTTCGATCACGATCGACGGTGTCGACTACCTCGAGGGTGTCGATCTCGACGCGGACAGCTTCTATGCGCTCTTCGACGGCGACGGCCGTCCCGAGGTCAGCACGGCCGCGCCCGCTCCCGGGCGGTTCCTGGTCGCATACGCACAACTCGTCGCGCGCGGCGCCACCGCGATCGTTTCCGTGCACATCGGCGGTGCGATTTCCGCGACATGCAACGCGGCGTCGATCGCCGCGCGGGAGGCCGCAGTACCCGTTCACGTCGTGGACACTCGCGCCGCTTCCTTCGTCGTCGCGTGCGCAACGATGGAGGCCGTGCGCGCCGTCGCCGGCGGCGGCTCGATCGACGATGCCGTCACGCGCGCGACACACACTGCCGACTCCGCGGGCAACGCGTTCTGCGTGAACGCGTTGGACCTCGCTCGGCGGGGCGGCCGGCTGGCGCCCGACGTCGAGGACGATCCCGGTGACCGCGTTCCAGTGCTCAGCCTGCGCGGCGGCGAGATGAAGCAGATCGGCGACGCCGCGACCGTCGACGAGGCCGTGACGCTGATGCGCGCGGAGATTCTGGGCGACGCGGCGCAACGGCGGGTCGCCGTCGGCGTTTCCGACAAGACGTCGTTCCCGATCGGCGACGCGCTCGCCGCCGCACTCGAAGGCGCGCCAGGAATTGCCGATGTGATGCGGTATCGCGTTGGGCCGTCGGTCGGCATACACACTGGGCCCGGCACGGCCGGCGCCGTCTACTACGAGCTGTCGGACTGAAGGTCTTCCTCCGAACAGACGTCGATCCCCGCCGACCGCAACGCCGCCGCGGTCACGCCTTCGCCGTCACGCAACGTGCGGCTGAACGTACCGTCGTACACCCGCGCCGATCCGCAGGACGGGCTGCGCGCCTTGAGGACCGCCCGCCGGGCACCAACCGCACGGGCGAGCTGCACCGCAACGGCCGCCCCGCGTTCGTACGCGTCGGTCACATCCTCGCCGTTTCCGGTCACCACCCGGTCGCCGCGGCGCTCGGCGGCGGGCCGGGGCGTCGCGAGGCCGCCGCATACTTCGGGACACACAGGGACGAGGCGATGGCTCTCGGCGAGCGCTGCCACCGCGGCCCGGCGGGAATGGCCGCCCTCGTGGTTGCAGCACGTGCCGAGCAGGCACGCCGACACGAGCAGGGCAGGAGGTTCTTGCGACACAGCACGACCAATATGGTCGCCCCACGTCGCCAAAACCAGAGGCTCTGCCCGCCGGCGGGCCGGGACTCGCATGTCGAACACCGGGGGGAAACGGCTCGACTCTTCGTTGTCCCGGCCCGCGCTTCGTGGCAGGCAGACCTTCCAAGCTCAGGCTGACTGAGCCTCTTGCTCTTCCGGACGCACCTTCGGTGGCCGGCCGCGCTTGCGCTTCTGGGCGACGATCTTGCCGTTCACGAACAGCTCGCCACCCCACACGCCCCACGGCTCGCGCCGCAGCATCGCCGCCTCGAGGCACTCCTCCTTGACCGGGCACTCCAGGCAGAACGACTTGGCCGCGGCGATGTCGTCGAGCTGCTCGGAGAAGAACAGCTCGGTCATCGAACCCGTGCCGTCGTTGCAGCGCGCGAGATCCTGCCAGTCCGGCTCCCGGACCAACTCGTTTTCCGTCTCGTATGACTGGATGGCGAACATCGCCCTCACTCCCCGTCTTCACCGTGTCTTCGTCGTCGTGTCGTGTGTCGATCCAGTTGCTGTTGTTTCGGGGCCAGACAAAGAGAAAGGCCGCCGGGTTGCCCCGACGGCCTGGAGAGGACTCCCTGGTAGCTGTTGCTACGGATGGGACACCTCGAGGCGTCGGGGCCGACCGTGCTTGTCATTGGTCGTACCGAGCGAAATCGGCGACCAGACGGCAGCGGCCGGCGAGACCGAGCACGGCTGGAACCCGCGCACGCGCGCGGCGCCGACCATGCTCATGGCCTCGGCTGCATGCGTGCGGGTCGTCATCGTGGTCGTGCCTTTGCTGTTAGAAGCTGTGGAACATTCGGACGGTTAGCTGAACATGATCGGCAGACGCCGTCAAACGATTTTCTCCGATCGGCCCACGCGAGTGGTGGATGAGGCCGAGGGAAGACTTATGCGGGACCGCGGCGGTGCTGGTCGACGAGCTCTGCGATCCAGCCCTCCCCCGCCATGAGGGCCCGCAGGACCAGGAGGTCGTCCTCGGTCAACGGTGGCCCGGCCCGGTGCTCGGTGAGCTCCAGCGGATAGGTCCACGCTTCGAAGTGTGCGCCCTCGAGGATCGTCCGGCCCGCTGATTTGTGCGCGGTGCGACCCACGGCCGGCAAACCGCACCCGGGGCACCAGAACCGGTACGTCACCGAGCCGTCGTCGATGCAGGTCCGGATCGTCACCGCGCGCGGTTCGATGTGGATCTCACCGCAGTCGGGGCACGCCACTCGGATTCGCATGCGGGGACATCGGCACGCGGGGACGCCGCGACAAACAACACTCCCACAACTCCCGATCACACGCCGCCCAGAAAGACCGGTACTGGTCAATATCGTCAGCCGGCGCGGGCGACGGTGTGCAACAGAGCGGCATGCACGTCCGGTGACCCGGCGAGGATGTCACCCGAGCGCAGCCACGCGCCGTCGTCGCCGTTCCAGTCGGTCACGAGCCCGCCCGCTTCGCGCACGATCACGCCGCCGGCCGCGACGTCCCAGGGGCCCAGCCGCAGTTCGAAATAACCGTCGAACACGCCCTCGGCGGTCCAGCACAAGTCCAAGCTCGCCGCGCCCACTCGTCGCAGGTCCTCGAAGGCGCGCAGGGCACGGGCGAACGCGGGCTCGTACTCCGGCAGCAGCTCCTTGCGCCGGAACGGAAAGCCGGTAGCGACGATCGCTTGGATGGGAGGACGAGCGCTGACGTGCATGCGCCGGCCGTCCCGGAACGCGCCGCGGCCGCGCGCGGCGGCGAAGCACCGGTCGAGCAACGGCGCGTACACGACACCAGCGACCGGCACACCGTCGTCGATCAACCCGACCGAGACGCCGACCGCGTCGAAGCCGTGGACGAAGTTCGCGGTTCCGTCGAGGGGGTCGACGAGCCAACCTGTTTCGAAGGCTTCGCCGCCCTCTTCCTCGCCGTAGACGGGAAGCGGCGATTCGCGCTGCAGCACGTCGCGCACCGCCGCTTCGCTCGCGAGGTCAGCTTCGCTGACCCAATCGCCGGGCGACTTCTCCCGCACGTCGCGCGCGCGGCCGAGGTTGGCCTGCACGATCGCGCCGCCGGCTCGAGCGGCCCGTTCGGCGGTGGTCAACAACGCGTCGAGATCGAGCGTGCTCACGCGAGGCCGGCCTCGAGCACGTTGACGAGCTCGACGGTGCCGGCCGCGATCAGCTGCCGGCGCGCGCCCGTCTCCTCGGTGACGAGCTCCTCGCCGCGCGCATCGCGTACGATCGCACCCGCCTCCGTACAGGCGAGCAGCCCACCGAGGTAGTCCCACGGCGCGTGATACGGACCCGGATCGAGATACGCGTCGAGGCCGCCTGCCGCGACCTCGCACAACAGCAGCGAACAGCACCCGAGCGCGCGCGACTGCTTCCAGCCGAGGAACGAGCGCGGCAAGCCGCCCAAACCCATGACCGCGTCCTCCATACGCGTGACCGCAGAAGCGCGCAGCGACACGCCGTTGCGCGTCGCGCCCTTGCCGCGGACAGCCGCCGTATGAAGACCGGCGGCTTGGTTCACGACCAAAGCCGCAAGCGGGCCGTCGTCATCGAGCGCGCACAGCGACGTTGCCCAGTACGCGATGCCGCGCGCGCAATTCGTGGAGCCATCGACGGGATCAACGACGACGGTGATCGTCGTACCGAGCTTCTCATGGACGCCCGACTCCTCGCTGACGATCCGCACCGGTGCCTGTTCGAGCACCGCGCATGCCGCCGCGTCGGCAACGAGATCGAGCGCGTACTGGCCCGGGCGCGCGGTCCGCTCGCGCATCGCCGGAGCGGCAATCGCGGCGACGGCCTCGTGCACGGCGGCCGCCGCGTCCGTGAACAGCTCGAGCAGTGCATCAGGATGGGTCGCGCCGGCCATTACCCGTCCAGCTGTATTCGCTCGGCGTTCGTGTACACGTTGAAGCGGCCGTCGCGCACGAACCCGACAACGGTCTGTCCGAAGCGCTCGGCCGCAGAGACCGCGAGGCTGGAAGGTGCGGACACCGCGCCGAGCACGGGGATGCCGGCGACCGCGGCCTTCTGCACGAGCTCGAACGACAGGCGGCCAGAGACGAACAGCATCTCGTGCCCGAGCGGCAGCTTGCGTTCGAGCAGCGCGTGTCCGATGAGCTTGTCGAGTGCGTTGTGCCGCCCGACATCCTCTCGTACCGCGAGCAATGTTCCGTCGGGAGCGAACCGAGCGGCGGCGTGCAGACCGCCAGTCTCGCCGAAGACGCGCTGATGCTCGGCGAGCTTCTCGGGAAGCGCGGCGATCACGCTCGCGGCGACCGTCGGGCCGGTGCCGACCGGCGCGCAGCGAACGGCCACGTCGTCGAGCGCCGCCTTGCCGCAGATGCCGCACGACGAGTTGGCGAGAAAGTGCCGGCTTGTGACGTCGTCCGCGACGGGCACGCGTTGCTGCAGGGTCACGACGTTGTAGAGCTGTTCGCCTTCGCCGCCGAGGCAGTACGCGATGTTGTCGAGATCGTCGATGCCGTGGAGCACGCCTTCGGTGAGACAGAAACCCGCGGCGAGCTCGAAGTCGTTGCCGGGCGTGCGCATCGTGACGACCAACGGTGCCGGCGTCTCGTTCGGGCCGTGCACGCGTATCTCTAGCGGCTCCTCGGTGACGAGCCGGTCCGGCCGGCGGCGCGCGCCGTGCTCGTCGATGGACAACACCTGCACGTTCGCGGTCGCCCGTCGGACCGGCTTCTCGGTAAGGCGCACGCGCGGCAACCTAGTGCGCGACGAAGGTGGCGTCGCGACCTCATCGCAGGCAGGCTGCACGGGTGGCGAAGACAGGTAGGCAGCGCGACGGGCCCGACGATGGCGCGCTGCTGGCGCTCTTCGTTGCGATCGCTTCCCGTGACGACACCGAGATTGCGCGACTGCTGGACTCATCGCGCGATCTCGCAAACTCTCCGATTCATCTCGGCGCGAGCCGCCAAGATCCCGAGCCGTACTTCCTTGCGGCGATCCGTCACTACGTCTACGCCGGTGACACGGCGCTGCATATCGCTGCCGCCGCGCATCAACGAGAACTTGCCGAGTCACTCGTTACGAGAGGCGCCGACGTCCGCGCTCGTAACCGAAGGGGAGCTGAACCGCTCCACTACGCCGCCGACGGGAGTCCCGGCGCAGAGGACTGGGATCCTGCGTCCCAGCATGACGTGATCGCCTCTCTCATCGAAGCCGGCGCGGATCCGAACACGTTGGACAAGAGTGGCGTGGCTCCCCTGCATCGAGCCGTTCGGAACCGTTGCTCGACGGCGGTCAGCGCGCTCATCGAGAACGGCGCGAATCCGCGGCTGAAGAACAAGAAGGGTTCGACGCCGCTGCACCTCGCCGTTCAGAACACAGGCCGGAGCGATTCTGGCTCGGAAGCGGCGAAAGACGAACAGCGCCGAATCATCGCCTTGCTCCTCGGACACGGCGCGCGTCCGACCGATACCGATGCGAACGGCAAGACGGTCGCGGCCGCAGCATCCAGCGACTGGATCCGCGATCTGCTCGGCGCCCCTGACCGCCAGCGCGGGAACTAACTGCCCGAGAGGCCGAGTCGGGCCAAGTCCTCGGGTGTGTCGACGTCGGTGAGTGCCCGCGAGTGCGCGTCAGCAACCACGAACGAGGCGTCATCCGCGCCGAGGAGCGCGCGCATTGCCCGTTCGCCGTGCGCGAACGCGACGCGCGCCGACGCGATCGCGGCGGCCGACCAGCGCGAGCACGCGTATTGCCTGTGTCCCTCGACCGTCGGCACGACGCTGCCGTTCCCAGGATGCTCGACGAGCATTCGGACGACCGCCTCGTCGAGGAACGGAAGGTCGCAGGCGAGCAGCATGATCGCGGCGTCGGTGGCAAGCGCATCCGCGCCGGCGAGGAAGCCGGCGAGCGGTCCTTGACCGGGAGGCTCTTCCCGCACGCACGGCAGGCCCGTCGCCCCGGAGCCGACTTCGATCACCGGGTTGCAGGCGGCCGTGAGCACGCGCGCGGCTCGCTGCGCGAGTGCCTCGCCCCCGATCATCAAGGTCGCCTTGTCGACGCCCATGCGGCGGCTCGCTCCTCCGCTGAGGAGCACCCCCGCGACACTCATGAATTCCCGGTGCCCGCTTCCGCGTCGGGGCGCAGCGAATAGCCGACAACTACCCACCCGTTCGCGCGCTTCTCGAGCATCACGTTGTTGCGGACGCGGCTGCCGTGCGCCGCGACCTCGGTGACCACCAGCGCGGTCTGGTGCCCGGCGATCGACGTCTCGACCCGCACGTCGACGCCGAGCCGTGCGCTCGCGTCCGCGTTCGCGTACGCGGCGCGCTTCGCGGCCACGAACCGCTCGCGGCGCATGCCGTCGCGCAGCTCCTCGCCAGAGAGATCGAACAGCAAATTGAAGTCGAGGTCATCCCACGCCCGTTCGTACGCGAGCGCGACGTCAGCCGCCCCCGGACCGGGCTCGCGTCCTATCGACACCCACATGAACACCAGCAACGCGAAGAGCACCACCATCGCGATCACGAACACGATCATGCGCGGTGGATCAATTCGATCGCGCCCGCGAGCTCAATGTCCTTCACGGTGAGGCCGCCCGCGTCGTGCGTCGTCAAAGCCACCCGTACCTTGCGCCACCGAATGTCGATATCGGGATGATGGTTGGCGGCTTCGGCGAGAAACCCAATGCGCACGACGAACGAGATCGCATCGGCGAATGACGCACACTCGAACGTCTTCTCGATCTCGTCGGCGACGCGGCCCCACCCCGGGAGGTGCGCGAGCGCCGCTTGGACGTCGGCATCGGAGAGCACGGCCATCGGGTCCATTCAACTCCACGCGTGCGGATAGGCAACACTCGGACCGTGCCGATCGAGCTTCCGGACACCGAACCCCCGACCGAGGTCGAGCTCGACCGGACGTCGGCGCTGACGCTGCACTGGCCGGACGGCGCGGTGACGCGCTTCGCGCTCGACGACCTGCGCCGGAATTGTCCGTGCGCGGAATGCCGCGGCGTGCGGGACCAGGGGCGGGTGCCCGGCCCGGGCCCGAACGCGCCGGTGCCGCTCACCGCGATCGACGCCGGGCTCGTCGGCGGCTGGGGCCTCATGATCCGGTGGAGCGACGGCCACGAAACCGGCATCTACGCGTGGAGCATCCTCCGCACCTGGGCCGACCTCGACGACGAGTAACCGAACATGCGTGGCGTAATCGGCTGTGCGCCGAGTTCGCCACGCATGTTCGAGCTCTACGCGGACCGGGACTCTCGCTGGCTCCAGCGGAAGCGGTGGTGGACGAGCGCGCGCACGATCTCACCGGGTTGGGGCCGGGCGAAGTAGTAGCCCTGGCCGAGGTCGCATCCGAGCTCGCGGAGCGCCTGCAGCTGCCCGCTGGTCTCGATGCCCTCGGCCGTTACGGTGAGGCCGAGCGCGTGGGCGAGCGTGACGACCGCAGCAACGATCGCCGAGTCCTCCGGGTCCTTGCCGAGCCCGTCGATGAACGACTGGTCGATCTTCAAGACATGAACCGGAAGCACCTTGAGGTAGCCGAGCGACGACTGTCCGGTCCCGAAGTCGTCGATGCCGATGTGGACGCCCTGGGCGGCGAGCGCCTGCAGCACCGCGATCGCCCGGTCACGGTTCTCCATGAGGACGGTTTCGGTGACTTCGAGGACCAGCAGGGACGGGTCGAGACCCGCAGCCGCGACCGCGCTTTCGACGACCGTCACGATGTCGGGATCGGCCAGCTGGCGCGCTGAGAGGTTCACAGAGACCGTGAGCGGCCCTCGGTTCGACGTTTCGGCCGCCCAGCGCGCGGCTTGCGCGCACGCCTCCTGGAGCACCCACGCACCGATCGGCACGATCAGGCCGGTCTCCTCGGCGGTCGGCAGGAACTCGTCGGGCGGGGTGAGCCCGCGCTCGGGATGCTCCCAGCGCACGAGCGCCTCGAAACCGATGACCTCGGAACGCTCGAAGTGCACCAGCGGCTGGTAGTGCACACGGAACTCGCCCTGTACGAGCGCACGCCGCAGAGACGTCTCGAGCTCGAGGCGGCGGACGGTGCGCTCACGCATCGATTCGTCGAAGACCTCGACCCGGCCTCGTCCGAGCTCCTTGGCGGAGAACATCGCAACATCGGCGTCGCGCAGCAGGCGAGCCGGCGTGTCGTCGGGGCCGTTCGAAACCACGACGCCGACGCTCGCGCCGAGGTACACCTCGGCCGCGTCGGTGAGCGCGAACGCTTCGTCGAACACCGATCGCACGCGGCGGGCGAGCGCGACCACGTCTTCGACGCGACGAGCGCCGTGGCACACGACCGCGAGCTCGTCGCCACCGAGGCGGGCAAGCTGGTCGCCGGCACGAAGCACGCGGTCGACACGGCGGGCAACGACCGCGAGCAACTCGTCGCCGGCGTCGTGCCCAAGGCTGTCGTTGACGATCTTGAAGTGATCGATGTCGAGCATCACGAGCCCGACGAACCGATCGTGGCTGGTGCGCGCGATCGCGTCCTCGAGCCACTCCACGAGCATCACGCGGTTCGGGAGCTCGGTGAGCGGATCGTGGCGGGTCCGGTGAGCAAGCTCCTGTTGCACGCTGCGATGATCGGTGACCTCGCGGGCGGCGCCGACCAGGTGCCGGCAGCAGCCGTCGTCGTCGACGACCGGCGTCACCTCGACCGCCATCGCCCGGCGGGGGTTCGCGCCACCCCAGTCGACCTCGAACGCGACCGGCTGGATCTCGCGAGCAGCCCGGGCGAACGCGCGCACGTGACCCACGAGCGCATGGGGCGGCAACACCAAGCGCAGGTCTCCGGCGGACACATCGCTGCCCTCGAGGAGCCGGCGGTACGCGTCGTTGGCGTACACGAAGTGAAACGAGTCGTCGCCGTCGACGGCGACCACGAACGCGGGGTGCGGCAGGAGGTCGAGCAGCTGCGTGTCGTCGAGATCGATACCCGATCGTCCGCCGTCGCGGTCTCCGAGCGGCGCGGCCGAGAGATGACCGCGCACGTCGGCGCTCTCGGTTCGTCCTTGCCGCCGTGACACTTTCGCGCTCCCCTGGTTCCGCCCCTTCTCGATTCTCGGCAGGCTCCGGGCCCACCTGAACGTGTACGGCGACCATTCAGCACCGGCCTTCAGAGGGCTCCGTTGGGGCCGGCCGGTATCGTGGCGCCATGACTTGCCCGGCCTGTGGCGTGCCGGTGCCCGAAGGCGCCCGGTTCTGCCCGGAGTGCGGCCAACGGCTGGTCGTCGCGCCCGACGAACGTCGCTTGGTGACCGTGCTGATGGCCGATCTGGTCGGCTTCACGGCGCTCTCGGCCGAGGCCGACCCCGAGCAGGTGAAACGCCTGGTCGACGACAGCTTCGAGCTGCTGGTCGATGACGTCACGGCCTTCGGAGGACGGCTCGACAAGATCGTGGGCGACGAGCTGGTCGCCCAGTTCGGTGCTCCGGTCGCGCACGAGGACGACGCCGAGCGGGCGGTGCGGGCCGCGTTGCGCATGCACGACACGCTGGGAGCCTTGGCACCGCAGCTCGGGGTCGCCGTACAGATGCGCGTCGGGGTGAACACCGGCGAAGGCGTGGTCGGCTCGATGCGGGCCGGCGGCGACCCCACCGTGATGGGTGACGTCGTGAACACCGCCCAGCGTCTCGAGAAGCTCGCCGCGCCCGGCGAGGTCATCGTCGGTCCGGCGACGTACGCCGCCACCCGCGACGTGATCCGCTACGAGGCGCTCGGGCCGCAGGGGCTTCGCGGCCGCGAGGCTCCCGTCGACGCCTACCGAGCGGTCGCGGCGCTCACCCGCCCCGGCCGGCGCCGTGCGCACGAACGGTCACCGTTCATCGGGCGCGACGCCGAGCTCGGCGCGCTCGCGCACGTGCTGAAGATGGCGGCGTCACGCCGGCGTGCGCACCTCGTGTTGTTGTCGGGAGACGCCGGGGTCGGTAAGAGCCGCCTGGCGACGGAGATCTCGAACCTCGCGGCCCAGGAACACGGCGCGGCGGTGCTCGCCGGCCAGTGCATGCCGTACGGCGACGCGAACATCTACGGCCCGGTCGCCGAGGCGCTGCACCACGCGTGCGGCCTCGACGGTGACGACATCCGCGGCACGGAGGCCCACGCGCTCGTGCTGTCGCGGGTCAGCGACGCGCTGCGCTTGCCGACCGACTCCTCCGAGAGCGAACGCGTCGCGGAGGGTTTGATGCACCTGATCGAGGGCGTCACCCGGCCCGGCGTCGATCCCGGCCGGGCCCGCGACGATGCGCTGCGGTCGGCGCTCGCGTTCCTCGAGGCGCTTGCGTCGCGCGCGCCGCTCGTGCTGACGCTCTCTGACGTGCACTGGGCGAGCGACGAAGTGCTCGAGTTGTGCGACCGGATGCTCGCGCGCATGCACAACATGCCGTTCGTGCTCGTCGCGACCACCCGCCAAGGCCTCGAGGACCGCTGGACACCCGAGAGCGGTCGGTATAACACGCTCGCGCTGCACCTCGAGCCGCTCGACGACACCGCGACGGCTGAGCTGGTACGCGCGCTGATGTGCGAGGCCGACCAGGAGACCGTCGCGTTCCTGCTGGAGCGAAGCGGTGGCAATCCCTTCTTCGTCGAAGAGCTGGTCGCGTTCGTTGAGGAGACGCGCGACGATGCCGGGCTGCGCGAACTGCCTGCGACGTTGCACGGCTTGGTCGCCGCCCGGCTCGACGCATTGGAACCGGCCGAGCGAACGCTGCTCGAAGACTGCGCGGTTGTCGGCGGCACGGGATCCGTCAGCGCGGTACTCGCGCTCGAATCTCGCAGCGACGCCCAGCACCACCTCGACCGGCTCGCGGAACGCGACCTCCTGCAGATCGATCGCGACGAATTCCATTTCAAGTCGGAGCTGATCCGCGAGATTGCGTACGGCACGCTGACCAAAGCCGCGCGAGCCCGCCGGCACGCCGTCGTTGCGCCCGTCCTCGCGGCCCGGGGCGACGCGGACATCGACCAGGCCGCGCATCACCTCGCCACCGCGGCCGAGCTCGTTGCCGAGCTGGGACCGGTCGTTGGGGTACCGGCGGACGTCACCGACGAGGCGATTCGCGCGCTCACGCTCGCGGCCGAGCGTCACGAGGCGGTCGAATCATGGCCGCCGGCCGAGCGCCACCACGACCGGGCACTGGCGTTGCTCGGAAACGAGCCGTCACGCGCCCGCCGGACCGCGTTGCTCGGTCGGAGCCCGCGCGGATCCAGCAACGGCTCGTCGACGACGCGCGCGACGACGCGCTCACCGCACTTACGGAAGCCCGCGCCGCCGACGACCGTTACAGCGAGGCGGTCGCGCTGACGTTGCTCGGCGAGAGCGAGGCTGCCGTCGGCGCCTACGACGTCGCGGAGGCGACATTCGGCGAAGCGCTCCAGATGTGGAGAGAGCTCGAAAACGATTCCGGCGCCGCGAACGTGTTGCGCGATCTCGGCATGACCCACCTGTTCCGCGGTGATCTCGCGCAAGCCGAGCGGTTCGTCTCGGAGGCGCTCGGATCGTTCACGTCCGCGGGCGATCAGCGCGGCTCGGCGTGGGCACTGCAGAACCTCGCGTGGATCTCGTTCTCGCACGGCAACATCCCGTTGACCGAGAAACGGCTCGAGGAGTCCGCCGATCTCTTCGGCGAACTCGGCGACTGGGGTGGGCTCGGCTGGGCGTACGGCCTGCTCGCGTTCGTGCGTTACAACCAGGGCCGGCTCGACGAGGCCGCCGCGATCGCCGAGCACATCGCGATCGAAGGAAAAGAGACCGGCAACCGGTGGGCCGTGGGCATGATGGACGTGCTGCTCGCCAACGTGGCGTTGTGGAGCGGGCGCAGTGCCGAGGCCGTCGACCGTGGTCGCGAATCGATCGCACTGTTCCAGGAGATCGGCGACAGTTGGGGTGAGGTCATGGCGACCGGTTCGGTGGTCCGCGCGCTCGCGGTGCTCGGCCGCGACGACGAGTACGCCGCATGCCTCGCGCGCTTCACCGAGGTCGCCCAGCACATGCCCGACGAGAACATGCACGCGTTCCCCTCGCTCGTCGAGGCGAACGTCCTGCTCCAACGCGGCGACGCCGAGTCGGCGTGGGCACTGCTCGGATGCGGTCGAGCCTCCGGACGAGACCCATGTCGCCGCGGCCGACGAAGCCGCGGCCCTGGGCCTTTGCCGGTTGCAGCTCGGCGACGTCACCGGAGCGGTCGCGTCACTCGAGGGCATGTTCCACGCCGCCGAGGACGACGGACCGCGGATGGCGCTCGGCTGCCGGCTCGCGCTCGCCTACGCCGCGTGCCATCGCACGGAGGACGCCCGCACCGTGATCGACGAATTGGAGACCCGCGGCGGCGGCACGTACTCGGATCGCATTATCACGATGTGGGCCGAGAGCCTCGTGCACGCGCAGACCGGCGAAGGCGACGCCCGTGCCAGCGTCGACGCCGCCCACGTGATTGCGGCCGCGACCGATGCCCGGCTCGAGCACGCGATCGCGGCACTCGCGCGCGCCAAGGTGCTCGCCGCGCTCGACGACCCCGACGCCGCGGACATCGCCGACGACGCGCAGCGCCAACTTGTCGGACTCGGCATCACTGGCGACGGGTGGGCGCGCGTCTTCGACGAAGCACTCGCCGGCGTGCCCTCACCCGAGCGCCGCTGAGTTGCCTCACGCGCACCGACTGGGAGGCGGCCTCACGCCCCGAAGCCGAGGTGGCGCAGCGCAAGGATTGCAACGTCGTCCCGGAAGCGCGGCTGGAAGGTGCGGAGCTCGTTCTCGAGACCCTCGACGAGTTCCCGCGCGGTCGTCCCCGTGTCGCGCGAGACCGCGGCGGCGAGACGAGCTTCGCCGTAGAACTCCGCACCTCGTCGCAGCTCAGTGACGCCGTCCGTGTAGAACACGACCGCGTCGCCCGTTCGCACCTCGACCGTCACATCCGAATGGTCCACGTCGGACGTCATTCCGAGCAGCGTGCCGAACCGGCCGATCTGTACGGTCGTCCCGTCCGCGTAGCGCTGCAACGGAAGTGGATGCCCGCCGGCCGCGACCGTGAGGCGACGCTTCCCCTTCACCGTGCGCAAGCGCGCGACAACTGCGGTGCAACCGCGCGACTCGGTGCGCAAGAGGGCATCGTTCAGCATGCCCAGGATCAGCCGCGGCTTGGAGTGCTCCATCGCCGCCGCGCGGATCGTGTAGCGGCTGAGCGCCGTCGCGGCCGCGGCCGCGGGTCCCTTTCCGCAGACGTCGCCAATCGTCAGGATCCAATCCCCGCGCCCACGTTCGAACACGTCGTAGAAGTCGCCACCCACGACGCCGGCCGCGGCGGGCACGTAGCGCGCGGCGAGGTCAGTGTCGTCAATCGCCGGAAGATGCGGCGGGAGGAGGCTCTGCTGCAACGTGTCGGCAAGGGCCGCTGCCTCCCGGTAGCTCTCGGTCAGCGCGCGCTGGGACTCGACGCGTCTCGTGATGTCTCGTATGAACGCGGTGAACGCCACGCGGTCGGGATCGTCGACCCGCGCGATCGCGAGCTCGACCGGAAACTCCTCGCCGTTCTTGTGCAACGCGCGCGTCTCGACGCGCGTCCCGAGCAATCTCTCCTCTCTTGTGCGCAGGTAGCGTGCGAACCCTTCACGGTGCAGGGTGCGAAGGCTCTCGGGCACGATCACATCCACCATCAGACGGCCGAGTACCTCTGCCCGCCGGTACCCGAAGGCGCGTTCGGCGGCAGGGTTGAACTCGACGATCCTGCCGGTTTCGTCGATCGCAACGATCGCGTCGAGCGCGGTCTCGAGCATCGCCGACCGACGGGCCTCGCTCGCGGTACGGCCCGCTCCGCGCGCCGCCGACGCACGTACGAGCCGACCTGCGCGCCAACGGCCGCGATCATCTCCAGCATCTCGTCGTCCGGCTCGGCGACGTCGGAGCCGAAGAACTCCATCACCCCGAGGAACTCGTCGCCGCTCACCAACGGACACGCCAGCGCGCAACCCAAGCCGGCGCTTTCGGCGGAAGACGCCCGCGGGAAGTTCTCATCGGTGACCACATCGTCAACCCACACGGCCCCGTTTTCCGCCCACACCCGTCCCGGCAGACCAACGCCGCGCTCGAAGGCGGTGCCGCAACTCTGCTCTGCGAAGTCGTCGAACGACTCGTTGCTCACCCAGAACGCCGTGCAGCGGAGCCGTTGTGCGTCGAGATCGGGTTCCCACAATCCACCGCACCGAAAGTTCAACGCGTCGCCGAGCACGGCCAGGACGTCATGCCGGATCGCATCGAAGTCGCTGGCATCGGCGAGGACCCGCGCGACCGCGTGCTCGGCACGCAACCGTTGCTCGAGCCTCCACCGGTCGGTGATGTCGATTGCCGCGCTGACGACTCCGGCCAAGTTGCCGTCGTCATCGAGCACCGGGGTGTCGACGACATGTACGACGGCGGGAACGCCACCGGTCACGAGCGCACGGAAGTCGCCTTCCCAGGTCTCACCCCGGACCATGTGCTTGGCGATCTCTTCGATAACCGATGGGTCGACCGCCTCGCCCGCGAAGTCCGAGCTCGAACGTCCGACCAGCTCCGCCCGAGGCAAGCCGTACACGACTTCGGCTTCGTGATTGCAGTGGAGGATGCGGCCGGTGAGATCGGTCACGATCACCGCGACCCGGACCCGGTCGAGGAGCTCGGCGGCGGACACGAGCGCGTCGTCCCCTCGCGCCTGCGCCATCAGCCCTCCCGATTCCGGCGACCCCCCGTCCCCGTGCCATCACGCTACCGGCATCTTCGGCCGGACGAAATGCCCGGCTCCCGCCGTGATGCGGAGGAACTACGTGTGGGCCGGCGCGAACGGCGCCGCGCGCAGCTGGTCGAGGACGGCATCGCACGCCCGGCCGTCGGCGAACGTCGGCGCGAGATCAGGGACATCGCCGGTCGTCACCGCGTCCCGCACGACCTCCGCGAAGCGACGCATCGGTTCGAGATGGCGGTCGGTGCCCGTCGACCCGAGGTCGATCGTCTCGGCGTCACCGCTGAGGGGTCGAATCGTGATCCGCTCGTCGGCGACGACCTCGACCACGGCGTTGGTGCCGAACACGGTCAGGCGCGGCACGACGTTGGCAACCGCGGCGAACGTGCTGTCGATCGCGACCGTGGCTTTGTTCGCGAGACCGAGTGAGGCCGTGAGCCCGTCCTCGGCGGTACACACGTGCATCTTGCCCACATCGTCGGGCCGTTCCCGAACATCGGTGCGAAGCATGGCTTGCACGGCGACGATCTCGGTATCGAACACGAAGCGCAAGTTGTCGACCGCGTGCGATGCCCACGCACCAATCCATCCTCCTCCGAGCGTTCGGTCGAAGAGCCAGCCCCACTTCCGTAACGGCACGCGCGATCCCGTCGAACAGTGCAGCAACTGTACGTGCTCGACCGCACCCACCGTCCCGTCGTGCAGCAGCTCGCGGAGTCGAACGCGTCCAGGCGCGTAGCGGAATTCAAAGTTGCACAGCGCGATGGCGCCGACCGTCCGCGCCTCGGCTTCGAGGGCCGCGGCTTCGCGGGCATCGAGCGCGAACGGCTTGTCGCAGAGCACAGCCTTGCCTGCTGCGAGCGCAGCCCGCACGTGCGGCGCGTGCATAAACGGCGGCGAGTGGACACTGACCAAATCGACGTCTCGTTGTGCGATCAGCGTGTGGACCGCGGCGTCGTCGCGCGGCGACACGACGTCCACCACTTCACATGCATCGGTCGCGTCGAAGACGGGCGCGACGACCCTCCGACCGAAGCCCGCGCCGATGATCGCGATCCTCACTCGCCCAAGACCTCGGGCGCGTCATCGTGCACGGGAAGATGGAACCGCCGTAATCCTGCGTGCGTGGCCGGGCCGATCGCGAACGCCAAGAGCACGGTCCCGACCCCGACGTGCCCACCGAGCCCGGAGCCGATAGAGAGGCCGGCGCCCGTACCGAACAGGATCACCGAGCCGAGCAAGAACGGGATCCGCACGACGAGCCGGTGCTGTTCGGGGATGAGATACAAACCGAGGTCAGCGATGAATCCGATCGATAGCGCGTTCACGATCGTGCCGAGCCCCATGCGAGCGAGATCGCGATGCCGAACCCGAGCAGGAAGAGCCCGACGATCAGCGGCGGCAGCCGGCGCGCCAGCTGCCGCCCGCTCGGGAACGACAAGACTTCCGAGTAGCGCGCATCTTCGTGTTGCGGCGCGTCAGTCACGATGCGAGCTGGGCCGACGATTCCGCGTCGAGGTACAACGTCGCGTTCGGCTGCTGCCGCAAGATCGACGACGGGCAAGCGGTGCTGATCGGCCCGTACAGCGCGTCGTGCACGGGCTGGGCCTTTCGGGCCTCGGGGACAATCGCCAACACGCTTCCGGCGCGCAGCAGAGCCGGGATCGTGACGGTGATCGCGTGGGTCGGCACGTCGTCGATGGTTGCGAAGTGCCCCTCCCCCACTTGCTGGTGGCGCGACGCCGGCTCGAGCGGCACGATCTTGACCTCGCGCGGATCGTCGAAGTCGGCGACCGGCGGATCATTGAACGCGAGGTGACCGTTCTCCCCGATGCCACAGCAGCACAGGTCGAGCGGGTACGTACGCAGCAACTCCTCGTAGCGGTAGGCCTCGGCCTGCGGGTCGGGGGCGTCGCCCTCGAGGTAGTGGAACTCCTTGACGGGGAGCCGGCTCGCGACGCGTTCTCGCATGTAGCGCCGGAAGCTCGCCGGGTGCGACGCCGGCAAGCCGACGTACTCGTCCATGTGGAACGCGCGTACGCGGTCCCACGCGATGTCAGTGAACTGCACCAGCTCGGCGAGGAACACCAACTGGGAATTGCCGGTTGCGAGCATCACGTTCGCCTCGCCGCGCGTATCGATCGCATCGCGCACCGATCGGGCCGCGTCCTCGGTCGCGGCGCGTGCGAGCGACGGAAGGTCGTCGAAGATCTTCACCGTGAGCTGGTCGAAGGTGAGCGTTCTCACGCGGAAGTGAACTGCGGGAGCCACTGCGTGGTGGCCGCGAGCATCTCGTCGGTCATCTGCTGCAGGTGATCGAAATCGATACGACCCGCGAGTGGATCGAGCAGCATGGCTTCGACAACCTTCTGGCGGTCACCGGTGATGCCGGCTTCGACCGTCGCTTCCTGCGACGACACAATCCGGCGGAGCCACTCGGCGAGCGCGTACGGCGCGCGGGCCTGGTCACGGCCGCGCAACCCGTCGCCGTCGGCGATACACATCGTCTCGACCACGGCGTCGGTCGGGAGGTCGGGAGCTTGGCCGGTGTTCGGCAGGTTGAGCGGAAACGCGTGGGGCTTGTTGCGCAGGAACGCATCGATCATCGGCGCGACCATCTCGCCCGACGGCATCTTCGGCACCTCGGTTGCCGAGCGCAGCTTCTCGAGCTCGGCGTGGTAGTTCCCGGCGTCGTTCTCGCGATCGGCGATCGTCGTGAGGGCAACGCCCCAGCGCTTTCCCCACCCCGACTCCTCCGTAAGGAACCCGGGAAAGAACTCGACGAGGTGGCGGTCGCCGGCACCGGGCAGCACACCGAAGCGTTCGAACAACGAGAACTTCACGCGGTGCTGGTCGACGAGGTCGGCCTTCTTGAACTCGGCCGCGAGCTTCACGATCTCGGGATCGAGACCCGGCGGAAGGTGAATCGGCTCGTCCTGCAATCTCCGGGGATCGGCGAGCAGCTCGCGCAGCTTCGGGAACGCGTCCTCACCGTTGATACGGAGCGCCGTGAAGATCGGCAGGTGATTCACACCGACGACGTCGAAGTCGAACGCGAGGAAGTCCGCGCCGAGCAGGTTCGAGAGAGCGAACTGTGCGCCGGTGATCTCGTGACAGAGACCGACGCATTGCACGTTGGTCTCGCGGTGACCGCTCGGCACAGCGCGGACATCGGGTTGGTCAGATTGAGCAGCCAGGCGTCGTCGCACACCTCCTGCATGTCGCGGGCGATGCCGACGAGCACGGGGATGTTGCGCAACGCGCGCATGATGCCGCCCGGCCCGACCGTGTCGCCGACCGACTGCTTGATCCCGTGCTTCTCCGGGATCTCGAGGTCGTGGCGCATGCTGGCGAACCCACCGGTCGAGATCGTCACAACGACGTAGTCGGCGCCCGCCAGCGCCTCCCGTTGATTCGTCGTCGTCGACACCGTGAGGTTGACGCCCTTCAGCCCGACAACATGGCGCACGAAATCGGCCATCGGTTCGAGCGGATCAGGATTGATGTCCTGCAGCACGAGCTCGGCGTCCGCCAGCGACGGCGTGTTCACGAGGTCGATCAGCAGCTTCGGGACCCACTGGAAGCTGCCCCCACCAACAACAACGATCCTCGGTCCCATGGCGACCGATGCTATTTGAACTGGGGCAACCAGCGGGCGGTGGCCGCGAGCATCTCGTCGGTCATGGCGACGACGTCGTCGTACGCGACCTGCGTCGCCATGGCGTCGACGAGCATCGCTTCGAGCACGAGCGCGCGATTGCCGGTAAGCGCGGCCTCGACGGTCCACTCCTGCGCAACGTTGACGCGCCGCAGGTATTCGCCCATGACGCCGGGCACGGTGGTGCTCTCGCGGCCGCGCACACCCGTGCGATCGGCGACACCCATGATCTCGACGACTGCCCGGTCCGCAAGGTTCGTCACATTGCCGTTGTTCGGCAGGTTCACCGGAAGGTGCCGCTCGTTGCCGGTGACGATGCCGTCGAGGAGCGCGGCAACCAACTCGCCCGAGGGCATCCGGGTGACGTCGGGCGCGTCGCGCATCTCCTCGTAGAAGACGACATCCTCGTCGGCGTCGCGGCGATGGCCCGGCATTCCGTAGTGATGGATACGCCAGTCGCGTCCGTAGTCGTTACCTGGGTGCACAAGATTCGGCATGAACTCAACCGAGTGGTGGTCGCCGGAGCCGGGGAGCACACCGAACCGTTCGAAGACCTCGAACCGCACGCGGTTGTTCGCGACGACGTCGAACTTGGTCCAGAAGTCGGCCGGCGCGACCTTCTGCCATTGCGCCTGCTCCGGCGGATCCATCCAGATGGGCTCGGCTGCCATCTGCTCCGCGTCGGCGAGCAGCGCCCGGAGACGTGCGAAACCGTCGTCGTTCGCGACCCGCAGGCCGGTCGCCAACGGAAAATGGTTCACACCCCCGAGCACGGGGTCGATCTCGTGCATGCCACAGTCGAACAGCAGGCTCAGCGCCCAGGTACAGCCCACCCACTCGTTGCAGAGGCCGACAGTCTTGGCTCCGGTCTCGCGTGTCACCGACCGGCACAACGCGGTGAGCGGGTTCGTGACGTTGACGAGCCACGCGTCCGGCGCGACGGCCTCGACATCGCGTGCGATGTCGAGCAGCACCGGGATGCTGCGCAGCGCGCGCATGATGCCGCCCGGCCCGACGCTGTCGCCGATCGGCTGGCGGATGCCGTACCGCTGCGGGATCTCGATGTCGTGCTGCATCGAGTCGAAGCCACCGACCGAGAAGGCCGTGATCACGAAGTCGGCGCCGCGCAACGCCGACCGGCGATCGCCTTCGGCCGTGACCGTCATCGAGATGTCGCGCCGGCGAGCGATCTCGGTGCCGAGCTCTTCCATGCGCTTCATCCGTTCGGCGTCGAGATCGTGCAAGACGACGTCGACGTCCGTGAGCGACGGTGTGTTCGCGAAGTCGGCGAGCAAGCGAGGCGCCCAGTGATAACTCCCGCCGCCCACGACCACCACTCGAGCGCTCACCCGACGGACGTTAGGCGGACATCTCTGCCCGGTCGAGCCCGAGGCGCCGCGCCGCCGCGCCCGCCTCGCCCCGGTTCGCGACGCCGAGCTTGGCGAGGATGTTCGAGACGTGCACACTCGCCGTCTTGGCGGAGATGAACAGCGTCTGCGCGATCTGACGGTTCGTGCGACCTTCGGCGACGAGCGCGAGTACTTCGAGCTCGCCGCGCCGTCAAGCCCAGGCGCTCGGCAGGCGAGGGCGGTTGCTCTTCACCGAGTCCGATGTCCAGGCGCGCGCGGCGCGCCAGGCTCGCGACACCGTCGCGCACCCACACCCAGCCGATGTCGTGGGCAAGCGCGTACGCGGTCGCCGCCGCAGCCGACGCCTGTTCGCGATCACCACTCGCGAGGTGGGCTTCGGCTTCCCGCCAGCGCGCGTACGCCATCCGCAGGCGGACTCCGAACCGTTCCCAGCCGGCGGCAACCGTTTTCCACGCGGCGGCGTCGCTCGTGCCGGCCGCACGAATGCCCTCGGCGCGGAGTTGTGCGGTCACGACGTCGATCGCGCCCGGCTTGCCGCCGTGCCAGCGATCGGAGGCAACCCACCGGTCGAGCGTGTCAATGAACTCACGCGCGGCGACGTGGTCGCCCCGTTCGCCGGCTGCTGCCGCACCGCACAACAGCAACGGAATGCCGATGCCCTCGTCGGCGCACAGTGAAGTGTCGCCCCTAGGCAGCGAGACGCCTTCCTGCGCGAGTTCGAGCGCCCCCGCGGGATCGCCGCTCCACAACGCGCACTGCGCGCCGAGCATCGCGCAGATCACGCCGTATTTCTCGGCGACACGCGGAGCGAACTGCGAGCGAAGCTCACCGATCGCCTCGCGTCCATCATCGAATTGTCCACGGCCGGCGTACAGCTGACTCCAGGCCTCGGCGGACCGCCACGCATCGATGCCAACCGATTGCGTCGCATCGACCTCGCGCAATTGCTCCTCCATCTCGTTCCACCGCCCAAAGAGCCACAGCGTTTCGCACACGTTCAAACGAAGGAACGCACCGAAATATCGATCGAGGCCGCGCTCACGCGCGAGTGCTACTCCGGCGAGCGTGATCTGCAACGCCTCCTCATACCGCGCGACAGCCTGGAGCGCTCCGCCTTCGTTCACGGCAGCCCGCGCAACGTCCATCCAGCTGCGCGTCCGTTCGGCCAGATCACGCGAGAGGTGGAGTTGCTCGAGGCCCGCCTCCGTCTCGCCAAGCGCGGCGAATGTCGCGCCCAGCGAATTGCGGGCGTGAGCCTCGATCACCTGGTCACCGATTTGCCGCGCGATCGCGATCGCCTGCTCGCAGACCTCGACCGACTCGACCAAACGGTCGGCGAGCATGAGCTGCTGGCCGCGGGTCGCGAGCACGCGCGCGCGTTCGGCTGTGGGCTCGTCGGGCACCAAGCGCACCGCCTCGTCGACGTGCGGCATCAGTTCCTCGTGCGAGGCGTTGAGCATCCAGAGGTAACGGCCCCATCGCTCGTGTATGAGACCGGCCGTGACGGGATCGGCGACCGGATCCACCTCGTCCGCGGCCACGCGAATGAAGTCGAGCGCCCGATCGGTGCTGCCGGCCATCTCGGCCTGCGTCGCTGCGTATCGCACCGCGTCGACGTGGCGCATACCGCTCAGGCGATCGGCATCCGCGACTTGCGGCCACAACTCGAGCGCGCGCTCGACATGCGCGAGCGCTTCGGGATAGGCGTACATCTGCTCGGCCGCCCGGGCCGCTTCGAGCGAGGAGCTCAACGCGCGCCCGCTGTCGTGAGCGGCGTACCAGTGGCATGCGAGCTCGCCGGCGAGATGCGTCCCGTCCACGTCCGTCCACGTCGGCTGTTCGGCGAGTATCGCAGCCACGCGCGAGTGCAACGCAACGCGATCACCCGGGAGCAGATCGTCGTACACCGCTTCGTGCACCAGTGCGTGCCGGAATCGATACTCGAGATCGTCGGCCACGAGCACTTGCTGTTCGACGCATTCGCGTAGCGCGTCGAGCAGGGCCGGCTCCGACAACGTCACGGTCGCCGCGAGCAGCCGATGATCGATCCGACGGCCGATCACCGCAGCGCTGCGGAGCACGAGCCACGCGTCGTCCGACAGGGTGTCGACGCGGGCGAGCACGATGCCTCGAAGCGAGGCCGGCAACCCATCGCCGGGCGCCGTTGGCGTTGCGAGGAGCTCTTCGGCGAAGAACGCATTCCCGTCGGAGCGCTCGAACGTGTGGTCGAGGAGCTCGACGGACGGGTCGGCGCCGACGATCGCGGCGATGAGCTCCCGCAACTCGTCCCGGTCGAAGCGCGTCAACTCGATCCGTTCGGCAACTCCGGCGCGGTCGAGCTCGGCCAACGCGGCGCGCAACGGATGGCGGCGGTGCAGATCATCGGAACGGTACGTGCCGAGCACGACGACGCGAGCGTCTCGAAGGCTGCGCGCCAGGAACACGAAGAGGTCGGTTGTCGATCGATCAGCCCAATGCAGATCCTCGATCACAAGCAGCGTCGGGACGCGGTCGCCCAGGCGTTCGAGCACGCCGAGGAGTTGCTCGAACAGCGCCGATGTACGTACCGCCACCGACGAACCCCGCGCGTGGAGTTCGGGGACGAGCGCGGCAAGCTGTTCTCCCGCCGGGCCCATGACCGCCTCCAGCGTCGCGGCATCGATGGAGCGGTGCAGCGCGCGCAACGCTTGGACGATCGGTCCGAAGGGCAACGCCCGGTCAACAACCTCCATGCATTGGCCGGTGAGCACGAGCGCGGGCTCATCCACCCGCGTTTTGAGCTCCGCGATCAGGCGGGTCTTGCCGACGCCGGCCTCCCCCGACACGAGCACGACTGCGGCCGTTTCGTCATGAGCCGCGGCCTTCCAGATGCCCTCGAGCCGCGTGAGCTCGGCGCGCCGGCCGACGAACCGCGAGCTCGACACGCGAGAAGACATGGGTTCCAGTTTGCTGCACACCGCCGGCCACGAGGCGCCGAATTCGGACGCGGTCACCCTCGCAGCATGAAGGCGAGGAGCCCCCGCCGCCGGCGCGGGTGACGCCGGCGACCACGCCGCCCGAGCCGGCTCGCATCGGCATCCCGGTGCAGGCGCTCGGTCCGATCGTTCACGATTTGTCGGGTGATGTCGCTCTCCAACATGGCGGCCCTCCTGCCTGATCCCTCACACTGAGGATCGGGCTAAGGACCCACCTGGCACATCGGGCACATGCCCTATTCCTGAGGCCGAAGCGCGACCTCCACCTCGATCTCCACCGCGCCGCCCCTCGGCAAGGCCGCGACGCCGATTGCGCTGCGGCTGTGCCGTCCCGCCGGCCCGAACACCTCATGCAGCAGGCGGCTGGCGCCGTCGACCACCGCCGGCTGTTCGACGAATCCGGGGGCTGAGGCGACGAAACCGAGCACCGTGAGGATGCGGGCAACGCGGTCGAGCGAGCCGAGCTCCGCCCGCAACACCGACAACGCATTGAGCGCGCACCAACGGGCCGCCTCAGCACCCTGGGTGACGCTGAGGTCGGCGCCGAGGACGCCCGGGTGCACGAGCGCACCGTCACGATCGCGCGGCAGCTGGCCCGAGGTACGCGCCCGATCGCCGTGGATGACGACGGCGTCGAGCGGATCGTGCGGCGGGTACGGGCCGGGCAGCACGATGCCGAGATCAGCGAGCCACGCGTCGATCTCGGTCACAGCCACTGCTCGAGGAACCGGGGCACGAGCGCGCCGTGCCAGCGATGTTCCCCGTCGAACACGTCGTGCGTGAGCGCACCCTCCGGGGCGCCGAGCTGCCGCGTACGTCTTCGCGAGCCACACGACCGTCGCGCCGCGCAGACGCAATCGGAAAGATCAGGTCGTCAGTGCCCGACTCGACGAGCATCGGACGAGGCGCGACAAGAGCTGCGACGTCGAGGTGCTCGAGCACGCCCAACTGACCCACCATCACCTGGGAGCCGCACATGTTCCACGGGATCGTGTGCGCGGCGCGCCACGACGACAAGTAGCCGGATACGACCGCGACGCGCACTCGATCGTCGAGCGCGGTGAGGAACAACGTGCACGTCGCGCCGTAGGAGAGACCCACGGCGGCGATGCGGTTCGGATCGACCAGTGGATTGGCAACCAGAACATCCAGCGCGCGCTGCATGTCCCACAGGTTGCGCTCGAGCGGTACGACGCCGGCCATCGTCGCGCACACAAGATCCCAGTCACACTGGTACTTGTCGGGCGGCATCCAGTCTGCGCGTTCGCCGAAGCCGCGCAGATCGGGCGCGAGCACGACATAGCCGAGCATCGCGAGCTGATGGGCGTAGTCGTCACCCGGTCCCTGGTCGTCAATCCCGCAGACGAGTGACTTCCCCGGACCGTGACCATGAATCGCGAGCACCGCCGGTCCCGGCGCGGTATCGCGGCGTGCGTGCGGGATCAACAAATAGCCCGGTACCGACATCGTTCGCTCGGTGTCGAACACGATGCGGTCGCGCTGGTACGTCCCGCAGTCGACGGATTCGGTGGTCTCCAGGTCGAGCGGCACTCGTTCCGGGCTCGGCCCCAGAAGCGTGTCGAGCTCGGCGCGCGTACGTGCCTGCCACTGCTCGACGTCCGGCGGCGGCGCGAGCTCCTCGACGGTTTCCAGGTGGAGACGCCAGTACGCCCAGTTCGAGAAGTTGCGAACGCGCGTCATGCCGCGAGCGCCCAACCGAGACCACCCGCAAGGTGGCGCAGGTAGGCGGGTGATTCCCATGCCGCGGGGAAGTGACCGAGGCTCGTGGAGAACACGCGGCCGCTGCCTTCGGTGAAGCACCACACGAGCGGGTATCCGAACGATGGCGGCCGGGCGCCGGCCGCGGTCAGGTCGAGCTCACCGTCGCGCACACGCAAGAGCACTCGGGCGTCGGCGCGCAGATCGCGGAACTGGTACACCTCGTCATGCCAGCGCCACGTCTCGCCGAGATGCACGCAGGCCGGATGCGACGCGTCACAGACATCAGCGACGAACGTTTGCGTCCACGGATGACCGTCGAACCGGGCACCGACGAGGCGGCCGTACTCGTCCCATGAGTAGCACGAGTCAGTCGCCGAGTGAATCGAACAGATCGCGAGCCGCCCGTCGCGCACACGCTCGACGATCGCGTTGCGCTGTTCGGCGTTCCACGGCGTCTCGCCGATCGTGAACAAGGCAAGGGCGCGTGCGCCGCGTATCGCAGCCACGGACAGGTCGCGGACATCTTCGATGCGTTGCGACCGGAGCCCATGCATCTCCCCGATCTGGGTGACGCCGACTGCCGCTTGGTCCAGCACTCCGTGCACACCCGCGGGCCCGTCGCGGTATGGCGCGACCTGCGTGACGAACAGCAGCCCCTCATCGGCCATATCTATCGGGTCGACTCCACGCTCCGCTCCCCTCCGGTCGCTGCGCTGTCGTCTCCGTCTCTCTGGGTCGACTCCACGCTCCGCTCCCCTCCGGTCGCTGCGCTGTCGTCTCGCTGCGCCGCAAGGTAGCCGCCGCTATGGTCGGCGCGCATGCGAATCGGATTCATCGGTCTCGGCGCCATGGGCTTGCCGATGACGCGCCACCTGCTGGCAGCCGGCCACGACGTCACCGTCGCGTCGCGCAGCCGTCCTCCGATCGACGCCGCAGTCGCGGCCGGCGCCAAGGAAGGGAACGATCCGCTCGATGTCGTTGCCTCGAGCGAGGTGACGATCCTGTGCGTGCCGGACTCTCCGGACGTCGTGCAGGTGCTCGACGCCGCGTTCGATGCGCTCGGGCCCGGGAAGATCGTCGTCGACACCTCGACGATCGATCCCGAGGTCGAACGTGCGCAACACGAACGCGTGAGAGTGACCGGCGCGAGCTACCTCGACGCACCGCTGTCGGGTGGCAGCATCGGCGCGGAACGCGGAACGCTCACGTTGATGGTCGGCGGTGACGCCGCGGTTCTCGACGCGGCCCGTCCCGCCCTCGAACCGTTCGCCGGGCTCATCGTCCACGCGGGCGGACCAGGGGTGGGCCAGGTCGTGAAACTCTGCAACCAGCTCGTGTACGCGACGCAGATGCTCGCGGTCTCCGAGGCGACGTCGCTCGCGGTCAAGGAAGGCATCGACCTGAACGTCATCTACGAGGTGCTGACGCACGCAACTGGCGACTGCAACGCCATCCGCACCCGCATCCCGTTCGAGGGTGCCCGCCCCGACACTCCCGCGTCGAACGGATGGCAGCCCGGCTTCATGACGGCGCTGATGGCGAAGGACGTCGGGCTCGTATTGCGTGAGGCCGACCGGGCCGGGGTGCCGGCACGCAGCGCCGAGGTGGTGCAACCAGTGCTCGCCGCCGCGATCGAAGCCGGCTTCGGACGAGAGGACTTCTCCGCGATCGGCAAGGTCGTCCGCCGCAACGCCGGGCTTTCGTAGGCACCCGAACGGCGACGAGACTCGGGGCATGCTCTGTGCCTTCTCCATTACGCCGCTCGGCATCGGTGACTCGGTCGGGGGCGTCATCGCCGACGTCGTCCGCATCGTTCGCGATAGCGGATTGCCGAACGAGACCAACGCGATGTTCACCAATGTCGAAGGCGATTGGGACGAGGTGATGGCGCTGCTGAAGCGCTGTGTCGATGCGGTCGCGGCGGAGGCGCCGCGCGTCAGCATCGTCATGAAGCTCGATCATCGGCCCGGCGCCGAAGACATGCTCCACTCCAAGGTCGCGTCGATCGAACGTCAGCTCGGCTGAAAGAACTGCGTCGCCGGTGCAAGCGGGCCGATGCCGGCACCGAGCTCGGCGTCGGCGAACGCGAGCGCGGCGACCGCACGCGGCGCCAACGACGGGCCGGCCGGCGTGCGCTCGGGGACCGGCTCGAACCGCACGAAGCCGCCGGCCGCTCCCGGGCCGGTGGAAATCGTCGCGTCGACCGTCTCACCGTCCGCCGCGCGGCGGTAGCCGTGCTCGTTGCCGGCGATCGGCGTCGTGATCGTTGCGGACCATGACGTCTCGGTCGGCGTCCACGCGCCGCCCCACCGGCGCCCGTCCGCACGTTCGACGATGATGCGCTCGAGCGCGTCGGTGTCCAACGTCGGGAGCCCGCCGGCCGAGACCAGGCGCTGGAGCAGACCACCGAGCAGTTCGGGCACGCACGCGCCGAGATACCCCAACCCTGCGCCGGCGCGCGGATTGCACTCCGTGGCCGTCCACCCGGCGTCACTGCAGATCCCGTCGATCGTGAACCCGCCGCGGAAATCGACGTGTTCGCGCAGCCACGCCCCGAGCCGGCGCACGGCGGCGCGCATTGCGGCACGTTCGGGAGGCTCGGGATCGAAGTAGGTCGCGGCGCCCGCGTACCGGAACCCGCGTTCGTTGTCGACCCGCAACGTCATGAGCTCGACCGGACGCAACGCAGTGCCGCTCGACGCGGTGACGAATCCATGGATGCTGCACGGCACACCCTCGACGAAGGGAGCCACGCGCACACGATCACGGCGCGGGCCGAACAGGTCGAGCGCCGCGGCACGCGACTCCTCGTTGCGCACCCACCGCACGTACTCGGCACCGCCGTTGAAGCCGCCCCGCGCGTCGCCGGACCACACCGTGCCGGCCCCCTCGTCGATCCGCGCGCACGCGTCGTCGAGCGCGCGACTGTCCACGGCAACCACGGTCGACGGCGGACGCGGCACCCCAACGGCGTCGAACAGCGCGTCCCCGAGCGTCTTGTCCTCGAGGGCGACCCACTCAGGCCGCCGGGGGCCGAAGACCGGAAGCGGGCCGAACGCCTGGACGGCCGAGAACGGCTGCGCGAGCACGAGTGGATCGTCAGCGCCGACGAACGCGCGGATCGCGTGCAGCAACTCCGGAGGCGGATCGGCGAACAGCCGTTCCTCGGCGCGGAACTCCTCGGTTGCGGTCGGTGTCGGCGGCAGCTCGTGCAGCAGTATCTCGAGGTCGGCACCCTCCGGCGTCGCGCCGGTCCCGATCCTCGTGGGCATCAACAACATTTTTTTCACACCGACCGCGCGCAACTCGCCGACGACCGGATGCATTCCTGCGAGCACGCCACCCGCGCACACGACACGGCGGCCCGAGAACACCTCCGCAAGGGCCGCGTGGATCCCGACGAACACCTCGTCCATCACGCGAGCGTACGGACTGCGATGCCGACCTGCCGCTATTTTCAGCGCTTGAGAACGCGACCAAGCAGGATCGAGCCCTCATAGAACACGTACATGGGAACGGCCATCGCGATCAGCGACACGTACTTGTCGCCGGTCAGCATTGGGTTGAGGTTCGGGCCGCCGACGCCCAGCAGAAATTCCAGCGCCTTGGTCAGTGTGAACATCGCGACGAGCCCACCCCGCACGAACGTGATCGCCATTCCCACAGCAACAGCGACCAGACAAACGACGACGCGACGCTGCAGCTCGGTGAGATGATCGACGAGCGCCAGGGGCGGATCGTGCGGTCGGCGCGCTCGGAGACGGTTCGCGTTCGAGCGTTGCCGTCATGAGAACGAGCCGCTTTCCGGTTCACGCGTCCGCCCGCTGCTCGGGGCGGGGGCGCTCGCGAGATCGCCCAGATCTCATCGCGCACCGTCGTTTGCAGGCGCCGAAGCTGCGCGAGCCCGCGCGCCGCCTGACGCGCGACTTCGGGCAACTTCTGCGGGCCGAGCACGAGCAGCCCCACGACCAGGATGACGAGCAACTCTGCCGGACCAAGGCTCATGCGCTCCGTTCGGCGCGGCAGCTTGGTGCGGATGATGTGCGATCTTCATCCACGCGTGCGATCGCGCCGAAGAACCGGCATGAATCTTGGCGTCCCTGAACTTCTCATCGTCCTGGCAGTCGTGTTGTTGCTCTTCGGCTCCACGAAGCTGCCCAAGCTCGCGCGCTCGCTCGGCGAGGCATCAAAGGAATTCCACAGCGGCCAGCGGGAGGACGCCGCCGTGAAGGAGTAAACGCAGCGTCCGCCAGATCAGTTGTCGGGTGGACGTAATCGCCCGGCGCACGCTTTGCGTGCGCCGGGCGACCGGGAACTTTGGATTGCCGCCGGAGCGGCGCTTGCGTTAGTGCGTGTTCTGGAAGACGATCCCGCCACCCTGCACCGGGCAGGAGTTGGTGTAGATCGTGCTTCCGTTGTGGATGCTGATCTGCCAGGTGTCCGGGTTATTGTCCGTGACCTGTACGTCAGCGGTGTATGTGGTGTTCTTCTCCGCTGTCGTCAGGTGCGGGCCCTGGATCTTGCCGTTGATGCTGAAGTTCGCGGTGTTTCCGCTCACCGTCAGCGACGTCAACTGCTCACCCTGGAACTGCTTCTGCGGGTCGCCGATCTGCGTGTGCAGGCTTCCGCGCAGCTGGTTGTTCTGGTCACGACGCACGTCGAACTGGAACCGGCTCAGGCTGTCCTTCGAGCCGCAGTAGCCCTTGCCCTTGATCCTGATCTGCGGCGAAGTGCTCGGGACAGTCGTCGTCGTTGTCGTCGCCGGGACAGTCGTCGGTGGTGTCGTCACAGTCGTCGTAGTCGTCGACGGCGGCGGATACGCAGAGACGCCATTTGGCGCACTCGTGGCGTATGCCAGCCAAGCACTACCGATGAGCGCGAGCGCTACGAGCATGCTCACGACACCGGCCTTCCCACTGCGGCGTAGACGCGCCCCCATACTCGTCCTCCAACGATCCCGTGCGCGATGCACCCTGCATCCCGGCGGTTAAGTATTCCCCCACTACAAGCAAAAGCACACCCCTGCATTGCGCCAGAAGTCGAACAATTTTGTCGGTCGTTCAGCGCGCTTCCCTCTTTCAGGTTCCGAAAAGGAACTCGCCGACATACGTCGCTCAAAAAGGTGCAGGTCCGTCGATACGCGCGCGCGCCACGTGCGTATCAGACAATTTCTGGTCACTTCCCGTCGCGACTCTGTCGGTCGAAGCGGCCGGTGAAAACGCGTCACTGCAGGTCGCAGCAGCAACGTCCGCAACTCCTCGACGCGCGCGCGTTGTTTTTCGCATCGTGGCCGCGCCAGAATCCTGGGAAGGATGGTTGGGATGCGGGACCTGACACGACCAACAGCGCGCAACCGCCCATACCGACACGCGCCGACAGGTTTCGAGCATCCATGACAACGACGACGCGGGCAGCGCCCGACCGAGACCTGCACAGTGAGCGCGAACCGGTCGCGCCGAGCCGCCGCGCCGAGTGGTTCGCGCGCATTGCAGCACGCCCCCGGCTCGTGGTCGCGACGTGCGCGTCGATCGCAGGAGTTTGGGCGGTAGTCGGCTCGCGCTTCGTGTTCCCGTTCCTCTCGAACGACCACGACGAGGCCGTGTACCTGCTCCAGGCCAATGCCCTCGAGCACGGTCACCTGTTCCCGCGCGCGTCGGCTAGTCCCGATGCCTTCCTTCCGTGGCTCACCGTGCAGGAGGGCCATCATTTCGTCCCGAAGTACGCGCCCGTATTTCCCGCGATGCTCGCGATCGGCAAGTGGGTGTTCACGAGCGAACGGGCCGCGCTGGGTTTGATCGCCGCCGGCGTCATCGTGATGACATACCTCCTCGCGACCGAGATTCTCGATGACCGGCGCCAGGCGGCGCTCGCGAGCGTCTTCATGTTGGTCACGCCGCTGTTCATCGTGCAGAGCGCGACGTTCCTGCCGTACAGCGCGGGCTTGTTGCTGCTGGCTTCGTTCGCGTACGCACTGCTGCGCGGCCTCCGCCTCGAACAAGGTTGGTGGCTCGTTCTTGCGGGCTTCCTTCTGGGCCTCTCGTTCTTCGCCCGACCATATGACGCCGTGGTGTTCACGCTGCCGCTCGCGGGCTACGTCATCGTGCGTTACCACAAGCAGGTGCGTGGCCTTCTCACGCGCATTGGGTGGGTGCTGCTCGGGTTGATACCGCCGGCAGTCGCAATGGCGGCGTTCAACTCCGCCGCGACCGGAAGCAGTCTGCGGTCACCGTTCTCGCTGATCGACTCCCGCGACACGATCGGGTTCGGCGAGCGCTCGATGGACCCGAACAACGACGCGGTGAAGTACACGCCGGGTCTCGGGTGGACCGGCCTGAGTCGTCACGTGATGCTCAGCGTCTTTTGGATCTTCGGCGGGCTGGTCCTCATCGGCTGCGCGTTCTACTTCCTGGCGAGGCGCAACTGGCGAGGCCAGGCGATGTGGCTCGGCGCCATCGCCGTCGTGCTGCCGATCGGATACCTCTTCTTCTGGGGCACCTACGGCGCCGCCGTTTGGGGCGCGCCCTGGTATCTGGGCCCCTACTACTACATGCCGATCTTCGCGCCGCTCATCATCCTCGGCACTGGCGGCTTCGTGTACTTCCTTCGGGAATACGGCACGCTCGCGCGATGGGCACTCGCCGGCATGCTCGTGCTGAGCACGTTCGTCACCGCCCAGGCAATGGTCAAGAACTGGAGCTACACGCAAGACGATCGACGGTTGAACACCGCGCTCACGAACGCCGATCTCCACAATGCGCTCGTTTTCCTCCCGGCGTTCTACGGGCCGCGCGTGCTGCACCCGTTCGCAACCGCTCGCAACAACTGGAACGTCAGCGGTGATGTGATCTACGCGGTGAGCCGCAGCGACAGCCAGAACGCGGCCGTCGCCGCGGACTACCCCGACCGGAAGCCGTACCTGGTCGCGATCAGCGGCAACTACCGCGCCCGGCCGTTCGATCCGAAGCTCACCTCGATGCTGGACGAGCTCACGCTGGTCCGCGGCAAGACGATCGACATGACGATCGACTTCAAGGTTCCGGACATCTCCAAGCTCGGCGTCAAGCGAAACGCCATCGTCGTGACCGTGACCGCCAACGGTCGCGTGAACACGTACGTGATCGACGACAAGGCCCGGCGCGGGAGCCGCGAACGCATCGTCGCGCAGATCACGACGAAGAAGACCTCAGTGAATCGCCCGGTCGTGGCGCATTTGTCGACGCCAACCGACATTTCCTCCGACGTGATCGTCCAGATCACCGCGCAAAACAAAGCCGGCAATGCCTTGCCGTTGTATTACCGCCGCCTCGGCGCGGCTCACAATGGCGACAACGTGAACCTCTTGCTGCCCGGCATGGAGATCAACATCATCAACTCCGAGCCGCTCCGGATCAGCGCTCGCTGAGCCGCTCGATCAGAAGTTCACCTTGTCGGCCTCGGCGAGTACGGCCAAGCGATCGGCTTCCAGGATGTAGCCCTGGCGGATGGCTTTGTCGGTGGCGTCTCGGTACGCCGAGAGGTACTGGTCCTTGTTGGCGTAGATCGACGCAAGCATCGCGGCGTCGAACGGGCGCGTGCTGCCGAAGAGCGAACACACCAGCTTCGAGTCGATCGCCGAACCGGAATAGGCGGCAACCGGGACATCGATCTGCGGCGTACGGATGCCTCCAATCGCGTTGCCGCGCTCGTCTCGCTGCACCTTGGCGCCACCGTTGACGACCTTGACGTCCATGCGTGTCGCTTTCGGCGGCGCCTCACCAGTGCGCATCCATTTGTCGAAGGCGCGCAGCGCCGCATGCACGACATAGTGCGTCGGCGCCTTGTTGATCTCGCCACTGCATCCGAGGCCGCTGGCGGCGTCGCCAACGAGATAGGCATCGGCGTGGGCTGCCCCCGCAACCTCCCACAACCGGATGTGATCCGTGTCGGGTTGGCGCGCGCTGTAGAACTGCAGAAATTCCAGGTCGGTTTCGGTCTCGAAGATCAGGACGGGCACGTCGAGGTCGTCGCGTATGTGGATGCCGCCGCCGAGGCCACCGCTGATGCCCGCGGCGATGTTGCCACCTTCGACGGGAATCGCTCCCCCACCCCGGCTGTGCACGAAGAAGCCGTCATAGACACGGGCATTCTTCTGAATCGCGTCGAGGTAGGTCGTCAGCTCGAAGGCCGACTGCGATTCGCCGATGGCCGCAACAAGTTGCGGCTTGCGGCCACCGAGCGGGTCGACCTCGCCCGGGGCGCGCAGCGCGCGGCCGACCTGGGTGTAGATGTCGAGTGCGTACTGATCGCCCGGGTGCCGCAGGGACTTGTAGCGGGGTGGGTCGATGCCGCGCAAACCGCCGGTTGGCACACCTTCGACGGGGACGACGGGCTCGCCGCCCGAGACCCCGATCTGCTGGGCGGAGACTCCAACCCACGCGTATCCACTCCGCATCAGCTCGGTACTCATGTAGGTGAAGTCCGGCGATGCGTCGATGCCGCCGCTCACATTGAGCCATTCGACGAGCACCGTTCCGTTGAACCGGCTTGCATCGCGCGGCGAGCGCACGACGATGCGCGTGCGGTACTTCGCGCTGTCCTTCGGCTGCACCTTCCATTTGCCGTTCAACGAGCGCTCGCCGACCATCGCGTACGACCGCGCCGTCCCCGCAGCAAAGAACTCCGATTCGGTGTATCCGGCCTTCTCGAGATCGGACGACGTCGCCTCACCGATGTACGCCTTGCCGGCGCCGCCGGTGATCGGTCCGCTGATCGTCGCGGCCGGACCGGGCGGAATCGAGCGCGTACGCACGGGAGGGGCAACATTGGTCGTCGTCGTCGTCGAGCTCGATGACGACGAGGACGACGAACAAGCCGCGAGCAGCACCACGCACGCGATTGCAGAAGAACGCAGGAACAGCCTCATCCGGCAGAGTCTCGCAGAGTGCGTCAGCCGACGAGGGTCAGCCTATAGATCGCACTCGCATCGCTGAAGTAGACGGGCTGACCCGGGCCGCGCGTCTCGATCGAGAGCACACCGCTCGGATGGTCGTAGACGATCGTGTCACTCACGATCGCCGTGCGCGGGCCGTTCAGCGTCAGGCTATGAATTTGGCCATTGTTGACAGTGCCGAACAGCAGCCTTCCTTCGAGCTTGTCACCGAGCCCGCATCCGTTGCAGAAGGCCGTGCCCGTGATGCCCTGCGCGGGGTAAAACCGCTGGGGAAGCCGCCGCGG
Organism: uncultured Actinomycetes bacterium; assembly: GCA_963837155.1. Lineage (GTDB taxonomy): Bacteria > Actinomycetota > Acidimicrobiia > IMCC26256 > PALSA-610 > DASQHW01. The sequence continues at coordinate 3,255,308 of CAWIMB010000002.1, forward strand.
CTGAGGACCACTCTGGTTCGTGTTCGCCGGTGGGTTCGGAGGCGTGGCACATGTTTCTCCGGGACCCCACGCGTAGTTGCCGGCCCGGATGATGCGGTTCACCTCGTCGTTGCACTCGGGCCCGTTGTCGGTCAACCAAAGGTTGCCCTGGCGCGGATCGAACGTGAAGCCATACGAGTTACGGATGCCGTACGCCCACACGAAACTCCCCGCGAACGGGTTGCCGGCGGGCACACCGCCGTTGGGTGTCATCCGCAGAACCTTGCCACCCAAGTTGGCGTTCCCGTTGATGGTCTGCGCGTTCGCGGGATTCGCATGTTCGCCGTCCGCCACATACAAGTTGCCATCGGGCCCGAACTTGATACGACCACCGTTGTGGACCGGCGCGATGCCGGGGTCGTTCATGATGACCTGTTGCGACGTGCCAATCCCGAAGAACAATGAGATCTTCAGGATCTGATTGCGCGCGCCCCCGACGTTACGGCTCGCGTACGCGTAGATGTACGGCGTCGACGGCCAGTTCGGGTGCAACGCCAGGCCGAGCAAGCCCTGCTCTCCCGCGGTGATCAAGTTTCTGACGCTCCACACCAACGTGTCGTTGCCGTTGTTGAGGTCGCGCCGTCGGATCTCACCCGAGAACCGTTCCGCGTACCAGATCTCGTGGCCGTCAGGATCGATCGCGAACGCGCCTGGGAACTGGAGGCCGGTCATCACCGCGTGCGCGTGCGGTAGGCCGTGACAGCTCGTGAGCACCGTCGACGAAAGACCAACCAAGACCAACGAGACGATGACGCGTTGCAACATGCGCACTGGCAACCGGCCTCCGTGTCGACGTTGGCGCGGATCCTAGATCCGTGCCACGCGACGGTGGCCGGGACGAATCGTCCCGGCCACCGCACGTTGGTTTGGGTGAGTTGCTACGGAAGGACCGTCAGCGACGAAGCACCCAGAACGCCCGTGAAGTGCAGCTCCTTGATGCCCTTGCCCTTCGGGCCTGGGCAGTTCGCGTCAAGCGCTGCTTGGTTCTCGTCCATCACGAACTTGAACGCGTAGTGCTTGCCCTGGAACTGGCTCTTGCTCTTCGGGCTCACAGGGATCGTCGGGCTGACGGCGTTCAGCGTGACGGGGATGCCGCCGGGTGAACGGGTGAACGACACCAACGTCTTGAACTTGTCGGTGAAGATGGTCTTCGCCTTGTCCTTCGAGGGGTCAATTGCTGTCCACTTCACCTGAGCATTGCCCTTGACCACCGCACCGGGCACGAGGTTGGAGCAGGTCGAGCCGGGCGGCAATTGCACCTGGAGCTTGATCGTTCCCGCGCTGAGCGGCGTGCCGTACTTCTCCGAGGTCGGCGTGTTGACGCAATCCTCGGTCGTACCGCTGAACTTCCACTTGGTGTCCTTCACCGCAGGCGTCGGCAAGAGGCCCTTGGAGATCTTCGCCAAGCCGGAGTTCTTGGCCGGCTTGGCGGGATTCTTGTTCGGGATCCCGGCACCCATGCCACACGTCGCATTCCCACCCGGCGCCGTCGTGGTCGTCGTGCTCGACGAAGACGTCGTGGTCGGGATGGTTGTTGTGGATGTCGACGTCGACGTAGTTGTCGGGTGGGTTGTGGAGGTCGTCGACGTACTTGTCGATGTCGACGTCGAAGTAGTTGTCGGGTGGGTTGTGGAGGTCGTCGACGTACTTGTCGATGTCGACGTACTGGTACTGGTTGAAGTCGACGTACTCGTCGAGGTCGATGTGGGCGGAGCTGTCGTCGATGTCGAAGTCGATGTCGACGTGGATGGTCCGGTCGTAGTGGTGGTCGTGTCACACGGACCAGTCACTGGACGACATTGCGGGTTCGAGCTCGTCGTCGGGCCACCGGCACCCACAAGGGTTGCCGAGATGCCGTCGCTCTGCGGGTCCGAGTGCGGGATCGGGCACAACACGGTGACGTCGCCACCAAGTGCCGGAATCGTTGCCGTCGTCGTGATCGCCGGTGTGAAGGTCGTCACCGTCGAGTTCACTGCCGGCGCAGTCATGTCGACAAAGACATCCGGCGTGGTGAGCGTGCCGGGAACGGCAGCCGGTGTGTTCAACGTCACCGCCGTCAACGTGTTCGCGGTTCCCTTGACGGTGATCGCGCCAGGGTTGGCACCGACCTGGGTCATCGTGAACGTCGTCGTGGTAGGCACGGTCGTGATCGGGAACGCGTCCCGGTTGTACCCGGCCGGCGTGTTCCCGAGAGTCGTGACGACCTGCCCCGCGACGAAGCCGTGGGCGACGCTCGTGGTGAACGTGATCGTGCCACCCGCCGCAGAGGAGTACACAGCGTTCGTGATGGTGCGGGAGATTCCCGAGTTCGAGAATGACACCGTGTACGTCTTGTTTACCCCGTTGTTGACGACCGGTTGACCCGGAGGGTTGGTGGCCGCCGCGGTAATCGTCGATGTCCCCGAGCTCGGCGAGAACACGTACGTCTGCCTCAAGTTCTTGTAACCCGTGATCGGGAGACCGGCGCCCGTGTTCGGGAGGGTCGCGGTCCCGCCGGGAATCTTGTTCTGATACGCAGCGCTCGTCGCCGCGGTGTTCTCGACGATCGCCTGGACAGTGATGTCCATGTCCTGTGAGATGCCGGTGCTCGTTGAGCAGTGCACCTTGCCCCACGTGACGGGATCTCCGTTGGTCCCCGCTGCGCCCGCCACACTGAGTTGCACGATTACGAGCACAGCGGTGATCAGCGACGCGCTGACGCCAGCCACGACGACACGTCGCGCTCTACTACCAGTCATGGGACCTCCCCCTAGTCAGCGCGCGCGGCGCGCCTGGCCCCTATTCGAATTGGTGGAGTCGTGTCCCGTCAAGACGAAGCGTCTTCATTCGTTTACAGTCACACCAATGCCCACAAATACGCCCATACGTGACAACCTCGCGGGCCTCTCGGGCCGGTCAGGCGGTCCGGGCGACCCCGAAGCCCCTTTGAACGGACGAGCGCTCCGACCCGGCAGGACAGTTCCGGCGTGCGGCGTGAGACCTCGCAGATGGCGATCGACGGGGCATCACGTCGGGCTTTGTCGGTCGCTGTGTCCAGTTCTACGAGCGGCCGTGTGTGTCGTGTGACGGGTGTCGAGTTCGAGCGCGTCGGCATCGGCCCGGCTGAGTCGCTCGATGAGCGCCTTCGAGGCAAGTCTGCGGCCGCCGGACCCGCACGCTTCGATCCGGGCGGCCTCGTTCATTTCGTTGCCCAGCGCGGTGACTTCGCAGCGACCGGCGGTGAGGATGCGTCCCGTGCGCCGAACGAACGCGAAGTACTGCGCGGTCGACAGGCGACTCGCCAGCAGCGAGGACGCTTCCAGATCGGCCATCAGAATCGCCGCGGGCGACGCTCCGGTCGCGCAACGAGTCGCATCCGTTCGAGGTGCGTAAGGTCCGCGGTCGCGGCGGCCGCCGTACCGGCGCGTAACGCCTCGCAGAACCGCTCCCGGGCGGGCAAGATGCGCTCGTTGTTGAGCGCGAGGGGGCCGCATGATTGATGGTTCGATGCTGCTGGACGATGGGAGGACGCTCGCCTTCACCGATGCGGGCGCTCCCGGTAGGTTGCCGATCCTTTACTTCCATGGCGCACCCGGTGGCAGGCTCGACGCCGCGGTGGTGGAAGACCAGTTGGCCGCCGCGGGCGTACGCGTCGTGTCTGCGGACCGGCCGGGTTACGGCGGCTCGTCTCCGAGCCCTGGCCGTTCGATGTCCGACTGGCCGCGCGATATCGCCGCGCTCGCTGATCACCTCGGCATCGACCGTTTCGCGGTCATGGGGCTGTCGTCGGGGGGCCCTTATGTCGCCGCCTGTGCCGCGTTGCTCGGAGATCGCGTCGTGGCTGCTGCGTCGATCGCGGGCGTCAGCGACATGGGCTGGAGCGCGGCGTACGAGGAATGGCCCGACGATGACGAGAAAACGATCATGCAGATCGGCGACGAGGACAAGGCACTGGCCTGGTGCGAAGATCGGTATGGCGCCGACGGCGCTCGATTCTTCGACGCCCCGCTCGACCTCTCACTGCCTGACACTGCACTGTTCACCGACGAGGCGTTCATGGCCGCGATCATGCCGTCGTTCATCGAAGCGTTCCGGCAAGGCGTCGGCGGCTTCGCTCAGGACATCACTGTGCAGGGCCGGCCGTGGCCGTTCGACGTCGCGAGTATCACCTGCGAGATGCGCGTGTACCACGGTGAGCAGGACACGCTCGTGCCAGTGAGCCACGGTCGCCATACCGCGGAGATCATCAAGGGATCGACCCTCGAAGTCTTCCCCGAGCACGGCCATATCAGCATGGTGACCGAGATACCTCGCATCAGCACGGATCTCGCTGGCGCGTTCTAACGAACGTTTCGCGAACCGATCCGCGCTCCGATCTGTCGATCGGTACGGCTCGCCGTTTGAGCATTCGTTGTCGCGTTCGGTCACGCCGTCGCGCTGTTCAGAGGGTAGAAGGACCAGACCAGCAGCGCGACGACCGCATCGCCCAGTGCAACCTGGCACCCCCCTCGCCAGGACATGAGCGGGTGCCCGGCTGGGATCGAACCAGCGACCGAGGGATTATGAGTCGACGAAAGCGCGTGCGATGAAGCGGGTTCTGGCTGGTCAGACGCTGTTCGTCGTCCGTGCTTGTGTGCCGTTGACCGCCGTGATTCGTAGTCGCCGTGACCAAACGGTGACCACGCCGACGGTACAGACGCGCGTCGAGGCCTCAACGATCCTTCGTTCAGACGGCCGTTGAGGGGACGAGGGCATCCTCCCAATCCGCACTGCGGAGGATGCGCGCGTGAGCCGGACCGGAAGCATCAAGCGAACGGGAAGCACCTGGGGCTTCGTCCTCGACGTCGGCCGCAAGGATGGCCGGCGGCAGCAGGTTCGTAAGCGCGGCTTCCGCACGAGGAAGGACGCGCAGACCGCACTGAACGAGGCGCTGGCGGGTCTGCAACGCGGGGCGTATGTGCGCCCGCGCCGAGTTTTGTTCGGGGCATATCTGGACGACTGGCTGGCGACGTTGGCGACGGCGGGGCGCCGGCCGACAACGATCGCCGGGTACCGGCGGCTGATGCGCGTGCACGTCAAGCCCGCGCTCGGCGAGATGCCGATCCAAGAGCTCACCGCCGTCGACCTCGATCGCTTCTACGGGCAGCTCGCGTCGGTCGGGAGTCCCGACGGGCGCGGTCCGCTGTCGAAAAGCACGATCCGCAAGGTCCACGTGCTGATTGGCAAGGCGTTGGGCGACGCCGAACGCAAAGGTGTCGTGCAGCGAAACGTCGCTCGCGTCGCGTCTCCGCCATCGGCGAGATCGGCGAAGGCACCGGAGATGACGTGCTGGACACCTGAACAGCTGCGGACGTTCCTGGACTTCGTCGCCGCCGACTCGCACCACGCGCCGATGATCCGGCTCGCGGCGATGACAGGTCTACGGCGCGCGGAACTGTGCGGCCTCCGCTGGCAGGACGTCGATCTCGACAACGCCCGGCTCACGGTGCGCCAAGCGATCACGACGGTCGACCACGAGCCCGCGCTCGGCGACGTCAAGTCCACGCGCTCACGACGGGTCATCGACCTCGACGCGGCGACTGTGAGTGTCCTCAGGGCGCAACGGACGCACCAGCTCGAGGAACGACTGCGCGCCGGACCGAACTGGGTCGACACCGGCCTGGTATTCACGATGCCCAACGGCCGAGGTTGGCACCCCGACGTCATGACGCGCGCGTTCGCGCGACTCGTGAAGCGGTCAGGCCTTCCGCGCATTCGGCTTCATGACCTGCGCCACACGCACGCGACGCATCTGCTCGCGGCCGGCACGAACGTTCGCGTCACCTCCGAACGTCTCGGCCACGCGTCTGTCGCGTTCACGCTCGACGTCTACGGCCACGTGCTACCGGGCCAACAAGCCGACGCTGCGGCCGCCGTCGCCGCGCTCGTCGACAGGTAGCGCACCAAGCTCGGTGGAGCGATCAGTCATCCGCCCAGAGAGCGCTCTCGCAAGTCCCCTTCAGCGTCGGGACGACGTAGCGTTGCTCGCGTGAGGAATGGTTTCGACAGTCCGGAGGAGGCCGCGCTCGCGGGGTGGTCGTCGGCCGCCGATGCGCATGTGGTCGGCGTCGAGTCGTGTTCAGACCCGAGATTTCCTGGGCGTGTCTGGGTATTCGTTGACACAGTGCCGTCACACCCGATGCGAGCAAGCTGCGAGCTCGTTGATGGGCGTTGGGTCGTCGTATCCGAGATCTCCGACTGAGCGCGCAGGACTGCCGCAAAGCTGGCCTACATACCGCGGCGGGTTTCGTTACGCGACGTCGAGGAACTTGCGGATGGCCTCGCGGATGATCTCGCTCGTTGTGGTGTGCTCGCGTTCGGCGCGGGATTCGACGGCTTCCTTCAGTTCGGGGTCGAGTCGCACGGGCACGATCTCCGCCGCTGCCGACCCCATCGACGGACGGCCGCGTCGACGCGCCTTGAGCGCCTCGATGTCATGGTCACGCGCGGCCTCGTCAGCCAAGGCGTCGACGTCAGGATCGGTGAGCTCCTTGCCCGACTTTGTGCGATAGGTCTTGGTCTTGTCAGCCATCCGCTTCCCCGGGTTGCGGTAGTAGGGCCTGAAAACCAAACCGAAGCCGCATCCGATGAATGGCGAGCAAGTGGTCCTCTGCAAGCTCGGGCACGATCACCTCGATGAGGTTCCCGGCCCGGCATGTCGGGACCGGCGAACCGGTGCCGCCTCGCCGAGCGGTGGATATCCGCTCGCGAATATCGTAATACGAAATCGAGGCCCTCAACGGACGCCTTCGCCACGAGGGCGAGCGGGTGCCTCAGGTACCCCGTTGCGCCGACCGACAATAGGGTAGACAATAGAGGTCGCAACTAGGTGGCACTGGAGGAGCGGAATGCCCCCGACAGCAACTCCCGACATCGCCTTCACCTGGAATGACGCACACCAGGAGTCGATGAAGCTCTCTGTCCCCGAGAAGGCCGGCTTCTTGCTCAGTTCAGTCGGGCCTCGGATCGCTGCCGCATCGCTTGGCCTCGCCGATGCCCGGCAGGTCAAACGCTGGGCGGCAAGCGAGGAGACGATCGAGCCACGCGAGTACCTCGTTGCGGAGCGACTCGACGCGCTGTATTGGATCGTCCGCGCCGTGACCGAGATCTATTCCACAGCGGTCGCAGCCCGGTTCATCCGTTCCTCGAATCCGCAACTACACGACGCAGCGCCACTCGTCGCACTTGCCGACGCCGGGGACGAGCGTGCGATCAGCCGCGTCGTCGCCGCGACACGAGCGTTTCTCGAAGGCTGAACTCGATGCCCCATCGAGAACTCCTCGAAGATGCTCGCGCTCACTATCCCGACGCAGGAACGTTGCGGGTCAACGTCACGCCCGAGTTGCTCCTGCCGGCCCAGGAGCATCTCGTCGGCGTGAACCGCTTCGACGACCCGGACGGTCGCGTTGCAGTTCGATACACCGCGACCCAGCTCATCACATGCCTGAAGGAGACGATGGCACGGTTGCGTCCGAGCCCCGACGCCGAAGCACGGCTCGCCGCAATCATCGGCGTCGACGACGACGACACCGCATGGGATGCGGCCGACACTGCGGCCGTTGGAGATTGGCTCGCGAGCCAACGCGTTGGCACGGTACGCGTTCTCGACACCGGCACCTTCCTCGAGATCGAGAACGGCGTGCTGCTTGTGGAGCTCGACAAGCACGATCGCGTTCGGGCGGCTGTCGTCGCACTCGACCCGGCCGGACGCCTGGACACGGGACTGATCCGCGTCGGTGGGCCGCTCGGCCGAGCGATCAGCCAGGCGGTCGGATCAGCCGTACGCGAATGGATTCCGACGGCGCTTGGTATCGGATATCACTCACGACTCGCCACGAACGAAGCCTGCTGGGCGATCTGGGAGAGCACGAACGTCCATGTCACGAGCGTGCAGTTGAGTCCCGAGGACGCGCAGCACCGCGACACCGTTCGCGAGGTCGCCGCGCTCTTCGAGATTGCGCTACCCGCAGACTGGGACTCGGACCCGACGGATTAGGTGATCAACTCAGCCGCGACCCAATCGGACGCCGTCACGAACGACAAGGCGAGCGTTCAGACATCCGTACAGGTCTCAACGACGAGGGCGGCGCGGATGACCCGCTGGAAAAACGGGATAGTTGTGAGGAGAGCGGCGTTACTCTCGGCGTCGTGCGATCTCGCTCATCGAGTTATTGACTCCGCTGGAGGGTCAGGCACTCGTGAGCCAAGCCGTCTCGAAAACGGTCGGGGTAACGCCCGTGTCGGTTCGACTCCGACACCCTCCGCCCACGCTGGCGACCGCATGGCGCGGAACGAGACCGTAACCCTCGTGAGCTTCGGTTCGCCGCAGGTTCGATTCCTGCCGCCAGCACGGAAGGGCCGGCATCGGTGAGCCAAGCGCCCCGCTAAGGCATCGCGGTAACACGCGTGCGGGTTCGACTCCCGCCCCTTCCGCGAAACTCCCTCCCATCCGTCACCACCAATCTCCCCCGACCTTTCTTCCAGCAACCACAACGTCTCCCCGCGCAACCACCACGCATCCCTTACTCTCTGCTCCCCTCTTCACCCGAAACACCCTCTTCCAAGATCGCTACAGACTTGCCGGTTCCGCTAAACAGCGGAACCAGCGGTTGCTTCACGCAACCGGCAAGTCTGTGCCGGTCGTGTCAATGCGATTCGCAGGGTGAGGCGCATCTGCGGGACGAGGATTCGCGTGACGCGTTTCGGCGGTCGCGCGCGCTAATCAGAAGGGTGCGAACGGATGCCGACGGCAACGGGGGCGAGGTCGGGAAGCTGCTGCTCACGGTCCCCGAGGCTGCACAGCGCCTCAGTGTCGGACGCAGCACGATCTACGAGCTCACAGCCGTCGGCGAGCTCGAGCTCGTGCATATCGGTCGCTGCGCACGTATCACCGTCGCATCAGTCGACGACTTCGTGCAGCGCCTCCGTGATCAGCCGTGACCAAACGGTGACCACAGAGGCGATTCAGACGGCCGACGACTCCGCCGTCGAACACGTTTCCGCTGGTACGGTGCGTGGGCCCGGCTGGGATCGAACCAGCGACCGAGGGATTATGAGTCCCCTGCTCTGACCACTGAGCTACGGGCCCGAGCCGTCATTTTGTCCGATGGGGTCGTCCCGAGCCGCGACCGACGCGGCAGTGGCAACCATGCGGCAGTACATGAGAGGACAGCGCCGACCATGGCGAGCTTGGGGCCCCAGCCCAGTCGCCCGGTGCCGACCATGTCGCGCGAACGACACGAGCGCGAGCAACGTGACGAGCAACGCCGCGATACCTACTGCGCGGGCCGCGGTGCTCCGCGCCCCGGTGATGCCGCAGACGATCCACGCCGCGGCACCCAGCGCGGGCACGAGGTACCACACCACGGTGAGCCGTCCGCCGGAGAGTGCCGGGACATTGTTGCCGAGCGCGACGACGGCGTCGACGAGCCGGTGCCCCCGCAATCCGCTCCCCGGGCCGCGCGAGACCCAGTGCACGAACGCCGAGGCGACCATCGCGGCGCCGCCGGTGAGATAGCACGCGTCAGCGACGAGCGAACGAGGGCGTTCGGTCATGGCAGTGGTGTCGTTGCTTCCGCCGACTTCGTGCACTCCCTGCTACCCGCCGTCACCGTGCATGTCTCACTCGACGAGCTCGACGAGCTCCCGGGAATCAATGAAGGCGCGGTCGGCGCGTAGCACGACGTCGTTCCGTCGACGCTCGACGTGCACGACCGGCTCGGGGATTGCTTGGCTTCGGCCGGCGCATCCTTCTCGTCCCACACCGTGACGTTCATGTCGACGCCCAGCCAGTTGAACACCGAGATCCGGTAGGTGCCGTCGGCCGGCAAGGTGACCGCATCGCCGTAGAACAACTCACCATCGAGGAATGCACCATCGGCTCCGAGAACCTGGCCGCTGAACGAATACAGGTCCTTGGTGCCGGGCGCCTTCACGATGCCGACGATGCGCTCGCCTTGGTGGCCCTCAAATGTGTACACGTGCAAACCGCGAACGGCACCGGGTACCGTCACCGGTTCGCCGAGGCGGATCTCACCGTCGGGCGGGAGCTCGGCGGGCAGATAGAGCATCGAGTACAGCCCCCGGCGGTCGATGTTGTGGATCCACGTGTCGAGCACGTCCAGCACGGTGTTGACCGGGCTCACGAACCACCGGCCGTCGCGTTGCACGACGGTGATCTGTGAGGGCCCGTCGGCCGCGGTCGGCGTCGTGAGGCCGTAGATGTCGAAGAGGTGAACCGGCGCCGTGGGCAGGCAGGCCCGGTACGGACCGCCGGAAGCCTCGGGGTCGGGCGGCGGCGTGAAGCAGCCGCCGTCGACTGACCAACGGCGGTTGGCGTCGTTCATTCCCGACGCGTGTAGCGTCACCTTGGCGGCGTCGCCATGGACATCCGACGTCGTGGAGAGCTGGTCGATCGTGAACGTCGTCTTCCACTCATCGCGTTGTGCGAGCGCAAGAATTGCCTCGCGGTAGTCGTAGACGGGGAGCTCGTCGGGACGCACGAGCGTCATCAGCTTCGTCCAGTCACTGCGCTGCAGCGCTCGCATCGCGTCCTGCACTGCCGCGTCGGGCGAGTCCGCACCGAGTGTCGAGGCCGCACGTTCGCCCGACCCGAAGTCGGCTTCGGGCAGCTCGTTGTACTCACGGACGTACTCGAGGGCCGTGTACGCGGCGCTCACGTACCAGTGACCTTCCTCGCGGACCGCGACGACGAACGTCGGCAGGTTGCTGTCGGCGCCGAGACCGGCGAGATCAACATCCGCGGTGTTGTCCTCACTGTCGCGGAGCACCTTCTGCATCAGCGGCGAGAACTTCGCCTTCTTGGTGCTCGCGGAAAGCGTTCCGCCTTCGATCGTCACCTTGGCGAACCCGTCGCCGAGGGCCGTGGTCGTGAGGTGCACGTCGTCGACCGAAAAGTCGACACCAGAGAGGGGCGCGCTCGCTGATTCGACCAAGCGCAGCTCCGCTGCCTTCTTCTCCGCCTCGTCGAGCGTGTCGTGCAAGGACCGAACCTCGCTCGGCGACAGGACATCGGCGGCCGCCAGCGGGTCCTCGTGCGACATGGCGTCGGCGAGGCGACGGACCGCGGCCTCGGGCGAGCTTGCACCGCCGCTGCCCACGAGCGAAGAGATCGCGAGCATGCCGACGAGCAGCAGCGTCGCGATCCCGGCCGCGCTGACCATCGAGCCGAAGCGCCGGCGCGGGCGCCGCATCGGAATGGGCTCGGTAGAGACGAACGGGATCGGGTCGAGATCGTCGTCCTCGCGTTCGCCTTCGATCACACCGATGGCCGCCTTCTTGACGGCCGCGTCGAGCACTGCGTCGGCGCCGCGGCGCGTCCCGCGCTCGGCCAGCGCCGTCAAACGGTCCTGCAGCTCACTCACCGCTGGCCTCCATCGTCAGCTCCGAGCGAAGACGTCGTCGTGCACGCATCAGTGCGACGCGAGCGTTGCTGTGCGACATGCCGACGAGCTCCGCCGCGTCCGCGATTTGTTGGCCCTCGACTTCGACGAGGAAGAGCAGCGCGCGCACTCGTGGCTGCAACCGCAACAGATCCTCGAGATCGCTGGGGTAGGTGTCGGTCGACCCGTTGGTCGCGCCGAGCCGGTGGAGTACTGCAGTTCCCCGGCCTCGCCGGCGGCGTTCGTCGGTTGCGAGGTTGACGATCGTGCGGCGGAGGTACGGCCCGAGGTCCTGGATCTTCGACGAGTCCTTCATCAACACCTTTGCGTACGCGTCCTGGACCAGATCGTCGGGGTCGACGTCCCAGCGGCCGATCACGGCCGCGAACCGCCGCAGGGGCTCGTACAGCTCCTTGAGCTGCCGCATCCCTGCGGAATCCCAGCGTTCGTCGACTCCCACCCGGCCCCCGCGTTCTCTGGCCTGCTGTCACCGTACCGACGCCTCTATCGGCCCGCATGTGACGCTCGGTGACAGAAAAAAATCCCCGCCCGGGGGGCGGGGATTTTTGGGTGCTCCGGGGGCGGGACTCGAACCCGCAGCCTTTCGGTTAACAGCCGATCGCTCCGCCAATTGAGCTACCCCGGAATGGCCTCAGACGATAGCAGCGCCCGGACCAGCCCCATGATCTCCCGATGCGTACGCGCACAGTGGTAGTCGACGTAGGCGCAGCCGAATTCGTGCTTCGCTGATCGAATCGACGGGTCGGCCTTCGCGCGATACGCCTTGTTGAAATGCGCGCGCGGAATGCCGGTGACGTGCGACCAGAACTGCTCAGCGGCGTCGAGATCCAGACCATCATGCAGATAGACCCGCGCTCGCAAACGCGATTGATCGATGTCGAAGAATCGGCGCAACCATGCGCAGAAGAACGCCATCATCCTGGGGTTGGTATTTGAAAAGTTCACTTTGCGATCGCCCTTGGCACCCTCGCCGGCGTAGAGCGCGGCGCCGGCGACGAGAAACGCTTCGTCAGAAAGGACGCCGATGCGATCGATTCCGAGCTGATCGCATTCTGCGATCTGCGCGAGCTTGGCGGTGTGTTGCGAGTGCGGTCGCCGTGCCACGGGCTTGCGACGTCGGATCTCTACGTCGATGTCGCGGACCCACAGCGAGACGCTTGACTTCGCTACGCCCAACGTCTCGGCGATGTCCTTCAGGGTGCGGCCTTCTTCTCGAAGAAGGCGCGCTTTTTCTTGGGCTTCGATTTTGCCGCGGTACCCCACGGGCGCACCCTACGACGAGGATGTGACACCAACGATCAAGACTCTTCGAGATAGTCGCGAAGTCGTTGCGAGCGTGTGGGGTGGCGGAGCTTTGCGAGTGTCTTGGACTCGATCTGGCGGATGCGTTCGCGAGTGACGCCGAACTCTTTGCCGACCTCTTCGAGCGTGCGGATCTGACCGTCGTCGAGGCCGAAGCGCAGACGCACGACGGCACGCTCGCGGTCGTTGAGCTCTTGCAACGCCTCTTCGATCGCTTCTGAGAGCAACGCGCGCGCCGCGGCCGTTGCCGGCGCAATCACGTTCGGGTCTTCGACGAAGTCGCCGAGAAGGCTGTCGTCCTCTTCTCCCACCGGCGTCTCGAGCGATACGGGCTCCTGCGCGATGCGCTGGATCTCCCGCACCTTGTCGGGCGTCATCTCGACCTTGGCGGCGATCTCCTCGACGGTCGGCTCGCGCCCGAGTTCCTGCAGCATCGTGCGCGAGACGCGCAGCACCTTGTTCATCGTCTCGACCATGTGCACAGGAATCCGGATCGTGCGGGCCTGGTCGGCGATCGAGCGAGTGATTGCCTGGCGGATCCACCACGTGGCATAGGTCGAGAACTTGAAGCCCTTCGTGTAGTCGAACTTCTCGACCGCACGAATGAGCCCGAGGTTTCCCTCCTGGATCAGGTCGAGCAGCGCCATGCCCCGACCGACATATCGCTTCGCAATCGAGACGACGAGGCGCAGGTTCGCCTCGGTGAGTTGACGCCTCGCGAGCTCACCGTCGCGTTGCACCGCGTGGAGGCTCGCGCGCTGGTTCTCGCTGATCTCCACCGCCGGAATCGGGTTGCCCTCTTCGTCTTCAGTCGGCGGATTCAATTTCTCGTCGGCGAACATGCCGGCCTCGATCCGCTTGGCCAGCATCACCTCCTGCTCGGCGGTGAGCAGCGGGACCTTGCCGATCTCCTTGAGATACATGCGGACGGGGTCGAAGCTTCCGCCCTCGGTGTGCGTCGCGCGTTGCGCGCTGCGCAAGGCTTGCAGTTCTTCGTCGGGCTCGTCGTTCGCCGGGCGTCGCGATGCGGGGCTTCCCGGACGGGATGCTGCGCTCGGTCGATGTTCGGGAGGACGACGCCGCGCCGGTTCGCCGCTTTGTTGCGCGCCAGCGCGGCGCTGATCTTCGAGCTGCAGCTCTTCGGCGATCTCGTCGAGCACTTTGATGCCGCGGGATTCGAACATCTCCCACAGCTCACGCAGCTCGTCGGCGTCCGGCTCGAGATCCGGGAACGCGGCGAAGATCTCGCCGGTCGTGATGAAACCGCGTTCCTTGACCTGATCGAGCACGCTTCCGACTTGCGACGACGTCGTGCTCGATTGTGTGTCATCGACCGTCGCGGCATCGGGCGCCGGCGCGGGCGTATCCGCGGGCGCGTCCGCAGACTTGTCGGGCTCAGGCGTCTCCATCATCGGCGATCCACGTTACCAATTGCTCGGCGACGTTCTCCGCGACATCCCAATGTTCCGAAGACCGCGCATTGGCAAGCGCGTCGAGCATCGTTTTGACGTCGGCACTCCGCGGGTCCTCACGTCTCAGCATCGACGCGAGATGACGTTGACTTGACGCTTCCACGAGGTTCACCACGACATGCGTCGCAAGCTCCTCCTCGGGCCCGCCTGTTTCGGGGTCTTCGACCGCCAGGCGCTGCAGCAGGGCCGCCACCTCAGGAGATACCCGTTCCAGGCACTCGTGCCACGGCCAGCTGGTCAGAGCGTCGAACGCGGTCCGCGCGAGCGAATCAGCGAAGAGGACGCCATCGAGCCGGCCACTCATCAGGTCGGGCGCGTGCACCGCCCAGCGCAGGGCGTCGAGCTCGCGGCGATCAACAGTGCGGGCGACATCGGGCGAACGGGCGGGTTGCTCCCGTTGCCCGTGCGGACGCGTGCGCGCGCGTTCCACGGTTGTTCGCAGCCGATCGGCGTCGATGTCGAGCCGGCTCGAGAGTTTCATCACGTATTGATCACGGACCAGATCGTTCGGATGCTCTGCAATCATCGCCGCCGCGTTCTGCGCGACACGCGCTCGACCCTCGAGCGACAACAGATCCTCGCCGCGCAGCAACCGATCGAGACGGAACTCGAGGAACGGCGACGCACCTTTTACTGCGGCGAGCAGCTGTTGTGGATCGTCACTGAAAATATCTGCGGGGTCACGGCCGGGCGGGAGATCAGCGACCTGGAATTGCACCTCGTACCGCTGCTCCCACTGAAAGCAGCGTTCGGCGGCAGCTTGTCCGGCACTGTCCGCGTCGTAGGCAAGTGTGACTTTGCGGGCAAGGTTCTTCAGCGTGAGGAAGTGCTCGTCGGCAAGCGCGGTGCCGCACGTCGCGACCGCAGTCGTTACGCCGGCGAGGACGAACGCCATCACGTCGGTGTATCCCTCGCAGATCACGACTTCGCCTTGGGCGACGATCTCGCCCTTCGCCCAGTTCAACCCGTACAGCAGGCGCGACTTCTGGTAGATCGCGGTCTCGGCGGTGTTCTTGTACTTCGGACCCTGCGCACCTTCGAGCATCCGGCCGCCGAAACCGACGGGATCGCCGCGCGTGTCCCAGATCGGGAACATCAAGCGACCGCGGAACGCGTCTTGCAGCTTGTTGGCCTTGTTGACGAACGCGAGACCCGCGTCCGTGATGTCCTGGCGGCCGAATTTCTCCTTTTGGAGATGGGTGCTCAGCGCGTCGTAGCCATCGGGCGACCAGCCGAGCGAGAAGCGGCGCGCGGCATCGCCGTCAAAGCCCCGGCTCCGGAGATAGCGGCGCGCGTTGCCGGCATCGGCACTCCCGAGCAGTCGCTGGTGGTAGAAGTCGATGGCGGCTTGTGTTGCTTCGTGAAGCCGCTGTTTGCGCTTCCGTTCCTGCGAGAAGTTGGCGTCGTCATAGCGCAGCGTGATGTTGGCGCGCGCCGCGAGCCGCTCGACCGCACCCACGAAGTCGAGCTGCTCGACCTCGCGGATGAACGTGATCGCGTCGCCACTCTTTTGGCAACCGAAACAAAAATAGACAGCTTTGTCGGGGCTCACCGAGAACGAGGGCGTCTTCTCGGTGTGGAACGGGCACAAGCCCTGGAAGCGACGGCCGACGCGCTTCAGCGCGACGTGCTCACCAATGAGCGCGACGAGGTCAGTCGATTCGCGAACCCGGGCGACGTCGTCGTCGAGGATGCCCACGACCGCACCTTATGGCGCTACACACCGCGTGGGAGGTCTTCCGGACGCCAGCCGAGGAGCTCGACACCGAGCCCGAGTGCGTAGCGATCGGTCATTCCACTCACGTAGCGCACCGCGACCGCCGCCGCTTCGAGTGATCCGGCGCGCAGCTCGTCGTGACGGCCGGTCGCGTGGCGGGGCAAACGCGCGGGGGCATCGACAAAGAAATCGACGAGACCGCGCAGCAGCCCGACGACCTTCTCCGCTTGGCGCCGCGCCGCGGGCCGTAAGTAGATGCGGTCGAAGTTGAACGCACGGAAGGCCGCAAGTGCCGACGCCGCGGGCTCGGTCATGCCGACATGACCGCCGCGATCGATGGCGTCGAGCACCGCGTAGACGAACGTTCCGATCTGCCGGGACCGATCCCGGCCGACGACGCTGGCGACTTCCTCCGGCAAGTCTTCCGGGACGAGGATGCCCGCGCGCCGCGCGTCCTCGAAGTCGTGGCAGACGTACGCGATGCGATCGGCCCACGCGACGATTTCACCTTCCGCCGTCGACGGCGCGGGCCGGCGCCACGAGTGATTGCGCACGCCGTCGATCGTCTCCGCACAGAGGTTCAACGGCGCGAGCGTTACGTCCGCGCCGTACACCGCGTGGTCGTAGCCGCCGGGCACGTACGGCGAGAACGCTTCCTCGCTCGGATGACCGCCGGGACCGTGGCCGCAGTCGTGTGCGAGCGCGATCGCCTCGGTGAGCGGCAGGCACAGGTCGGCCGCTCGGGCGATCCCGGTCGCGATCTGGGCGACCTCCACCGCGTGCGTGAGGCGAGTGCGGAGATGATCGTCCTCGGGGGCGATGAACACTTGGCACTTGCCCGCGAGGCGCCGCCACGGCGGTGAGTGCTTGATCCGGTCGAGGTCGCGTTCGAAGCACACACGGAATGGGTCGGGTGCTTCTTCACGTGCGCGCGTGCCGGCGCCCACCGGCCGGGCCGCGCCGGGTGCGAGCGTCGCGTCGAGCTCGGCCTCACGCTCCTCCCGCCTGCGCACGCGACGACCGACGAAGTGCCGCCCTTCGTGGGCTTCGCGAACTACGACCTCGTCGACCTGCATGTAGCCAGGGTAACGGCCGGGTGAGACAGCTACGGACGACCGTTTGGGCACTTGTACACGCCCGTCCGCGTTGAACTGCCCAAACGCTGACGCGGGCGGTCATCGAGAGGCATTGCGGCGTTCCATCATCCGCTCGACGTGGGTGGGCGTCGCGAAGCCGAACTGCGCGTAGAGCCCGTGGGCGTCGCGGGTATCGAGCGTCACGCGCCAGACCGGTTCGAGGTCTTCCATGAGACACCGCATGAGGAACTTGCCGCGACCGCCCCGGTGTTCGGACGCAACGAAGACGTCGCCGATCCACGCGAACCACTGGCCATCGGTGACGACCCGTGCGAACCCGACCTGCGCGCCCGATGGCACATGCACCAGCGAGTAGCACCGCGAGTTCGCGACGAGATGGTCGCTGATCGCGCCGCTACGTCCGGGTCCCAGTACGAACACTCGGCGATGAATCGGTGCGTCGCGTCGAGGTCGACGCGGCCGCGATCGGTCGTGACGAGATACTCACCGTCAACCATTCGCAAGTCGCGCCCGGATCCAGTAACCGTTTGGGCACTTCTACGCGAACGTCCGCGAACAACTGCCCAAACGGTCGCCGCTCACGCCGAGGCGCCGGGGCCGCCGGTTCCTAGTGCGGCGTGCGCGGCCGCCAGGCGGGCGATCGGGACTCGGTACGGCGAGCACGACACGTAGTCGAGACCGACCTCGTGGCAGAAATGCACCGACGCCGGGTCGCCGCCGTGTTCGCCGCAGATGCCGAGCTTCAGGTCCGCACACGTCGCGCGCCCCTTTTCGCACCCCATCCGCACGAGCTGGCCGACACCCTCGACATCGAGCGTCTCGAAGGGGTTCGCAGGGAGCAGCTTGTGCTCGAGGTACTCGCTCATGAACCGGCCCTCGATGTCGTCGCGCGAGAAGCCGAACGTCATCTGCGTGAGGTCGTTCGTGCCGAACGAGAAGAACTCGGCGACCTCGGCGATGCCGTCGGCAACGATCGCAGCGCGGGGAGTCTCGATCATGGTGCCGACGAGGTATTCGACGTCCACGCCCGCCGCGCGCACGACTGCATCGGCTTCTTCGCGCGTCCACTGCTCGATGAGCCGCAGCTCGGGCTCGCTCACGATCAACGGGATCATGATCTCGATGATCGGGTTGCCTCCCGCGCGCTTGCGGGTCACCGCGGCCTGCATCAGTGCGCGTACCTGCATGCGATACAAGCCGGGTTTGATGATGCCCAGACGGCAGCCGCGCGTCCCGAGCATCGGGTTCGACTCCCGCCAGAACTCCGCCGCGCGCAACAGCTTCAGATCCGCTTCGGTCGCTTCGCCCTTCGCCTGCTTGACGATTAGCTCCTCGTGGTCGGGAAGGAATTCGTGGAGCGGCGGATCGAGCAGGCGCACGGTGACCGGGAGACCGTCCATCGCCTCGAGGATGCCCTCGAAATCGGTCTCCTGTTGCGCGCGCAGCTGCTCGAGCGACGATTCTTCGTCCTTCGGGTTGTCGGCGAGGATCATGCGCTGCACGATCGGGAGCCGGTCGCCGAGGAACATGTGCTCGGTGCGGCAGAGGCCGATGCCTTCGGCGCCGAAGTCGCGGGCCTTGCGCGCGTCTTCGGGAAGGTCGGCGTTCGTACGCACCTTCATCGTGCGGAACTCGTCGGCCCAGCCGAGGATCGTGCCGAAGTGTCCGGTCGGCTCGGGCGTCACCACCGGCACCTCACCGACGACGATCTCGCCGCTCGTACCCGAGATCGAGATCACCTCACCCTCGCGCACGGTCGTGCCGTCGACCGCGAACTGCCTCGCGCCGACGTCGATCTTCACGGCTTCGGCGCCGCAGATCGCGGGCTTGCCCATGCCGCGAGCGACCACCGCCGCGTGTGAAACCAATCCACCGCGCGAGGTGAGAATGCCTTCGGCCGCGATCATCCCGTGCAGATCGTCGGGCGACGTCTCGGGACGCACGAGGATCACGCGCTCCCCCGCCTCGCGACGAGCCTCGGCCTCGTCGGCAGTGAAGTACACCTTGCCCACCGCGGCGCCGGGCGACGCGTTCAAGCCCTTGGCCAGCACCGTGTACGACGCTTTCGGGTCGAACTGCGGGTGCAGCAGCTGATCGAGCTGCGCCGGCTGCACGCGCAGCACCGCGTCCTTCTTGTCGATGAGCCCGTCGGCTTGCATCTCGACGGCCATGCGCAGCGCTGCGGCGGCGGTGCGCTTGCCGACGCGCTGTCTGCAGCATGAACAGACGGCCCTGCTCAACGGTGAACTCGATGTCGCACATGTCGCGGTAGTGGTTCTCGAGGAGCTGCATCACCGACAGCAGTTGTTGGTGCGGCTCGGGGAACTCGTTGCCCATCGCGTCGAGCGGCTCGGTGATGCGGATGCCCGCAACGACGTCCTCGCCTTGAGCATTCGTCAGGAAGTCGCCGTACGGCTTGTTCTCGCCCGTCGACGGGTTGCGCGTGAACGCGACGCCGGTGCCCGAGTCGTCGCCCTTGTTGCCGAACACCATTGTCTGCACGTTGACTGCGGTGCCCAGGTCGTCAGGGATGCTCTCCATCTTGCGGTAGTCGCGTGCGCGCCGGCCGTTCCACGACTTGAACACCGCTTCGATCGCGTAGCGCAGTTGTTCCTGCGGATCCGTCGGGAACTCGACGCCTGCCTCGGATCGCACGATCTTCTTGAACGTCTCGACGAGGCCGGCGAGATCTTCGGCGCTCAGCTCGGTGTCGACGCTGAATGCCTTGGACTCGACGAGGTCGTGCAGGGCCTCTTCGAACAGATCGCCGGGGATGTCGAGCACGATCTTGCCGAACATCTGGACGAACCGTCGGTACGAGTCGTACGCGAAACGCTCGTTCTGCGTCTGCTTCGCGAGGCCTTTCACGGACTCGTCGTTGAGACCCAGGTTCAAAACCGTGTCCATCATTCCGGGCATCGAAAACGGCGCGCCGGACCGCACGGAGACCAGCAACGGGTCGGAGGCGTCGCCGAGCGTCTTGCCCATCTTCTGCTCGAGCTGCTCGCGCGCGACGGCCACCTCCGCCATGAGCCCGGCCGGCAGTTCGTCGCCCGCCGCCATGTACGCCTTGCAGGCGTCGGTGCTGATCGTGAACCCAGGAGGGACGGGGAGGCCGAGGTTCGTCATCTCGGCGAGGTTGGCGCCCTTGCCACCGAGCAGATACTTCTGCTCCTTGCCGCCCTCTTCGAACGCGTACACGTATTTCATGGTTGCTTTCGCTCCCGTCCTTGCGGCCTGCGGCGAGCGGGACTCCGCTTCGCTGCCGTCTTCGGCATCTCTCAACCCCTCAACTTTCGTCGTCAGCGACGACCATCGTGTGCGCGAAGCGGTCGTGCATGCCCTGCATGTTCGCGTTGCGCATCCAGCCGATGACCCCGACGAGCACGATCGCCGCGGCGAGTGGACCCACCACGAAGAACAGGGCGAACGTGACCAGGATCAACGTGCCGTACCGTTTGATCGCGTCGCCGGCGCGCAGTGGTGTGCCGTCGTCGCGCAGCACGCGGAAATGTTGTAACCGCTTTCCGAACGTGCGACCGGAAACGATCGTCGGGACGACGAGATAGAGGAAGCCTACGAGGAAGAGCCCGCCGATGACCGAATAGAAGATCGGCTGGAGCTTGTTGCTCTCCTTCGTAAACGCGTCGTTGCTCCGCGTGTAGTCGTCTTTCGCGACGTCCGCGTCGTGTTGCGCCTTCGAGATCGCTTCGGGGTTGTTCGTCTTCTTGGCATCACTCAGTGCCTTGTTCGCGTCGTCCCTCGTCTTCGACTTTGCGTCCACATCGTCACGAAGGCGATTGATGTTGTCGACCGTTTCCTTGTTCGTGGCGTTCGCGATCGCGGGCGCGACGACGTACGCGGCGACGATGAACAGCCCGAGCAGCACCAGCAGGTCGATCGACATTGCGATCACGCGCTCGTTTCGGCGCCGGGAAGTGGGTGCCAGGTGGGGGCGTAATCGTCGGCGTCCCGAGCTCTCGGCCCTTGCGCGCCGGACGGGCGGCGGGGGCGGCGCGTGCCGGCTTCCGCCGTCCGTTGGCGCTCGCCTCCACGTCGTCGTCCTCGTCGCCGTCGTCGTCCGACGACCCGTGCGTGCGCTGCTCGTCGTAGCGACCGCGCTGATACGGGTCGGAGAGGACGTTCCACGCCTTGTTCAGGTTGGCCGCGTCCACCTTGCCCGAATCGCTCGTGGAGTCGATCGTGGCTTTGCGTTCGCGGTATGCGGTACGGATTTCGTCGGTGGCGGCGTCGGGGTCGACACCCAGAAGTGAGTAGTAATCGTCCATCATTTCTCGAGTCGGTGGTGCAGCTCCTGCACGAGGCGATCGAGCGCGACACGGTCCTGGCTCATCGTGTCGCGATCCGCGAATGGTGACAGCGTGGTCATCGAGGGAGTCGAAGTCGATCGTGACGCACAACGGCGTGCCGATCTCGTCCTGGCGGCGGTACCGGCGTCCGATCGCACCCGCGAGATCGACGTCGATCATGAAATGCGGCCGCAGCGCCTTGGCGACGTCCTGCGCGAGCGGTGTGAGCTTTTCGTTCTTCGAGAGCGGAAGCACGGCAACCTTGATCGGTGCCAGACGGGGGTCGAGCCGCAACACCGTGCGCTTCTCGACCTTGCCCTCGCCGGTCGGCGCCTCGTCCTCGTCGTAGGCGGAAAGCAGGAACGCGAGCGTGGCCCGGTCGGCTCCTGCCGCGGGCTCGATCACGTAGGGCACGTAGCGCTCGTCGTTTTCCTGGTCGTAGTACGTGAGGTCCTCGCCGGAGAACTTGGCGTGCTGGGTGAGGTCGTAGTCGGTGCGCTGCGCGATGCCCTCGAGCTCGCCCCAGCCCCACGGGTAGCGGTACTCGATGTCGCTCGTTCCGGTTGAGTAGTGCGAGAGCTCGTCCGGGTCGTGCGGGCGGATACGCAGCGCATCCTCAGGGATGCCGTGCTCGATGTACCAGCGGTAGCGCTCGCCGACCCAATACTCGAACCACTTCGGACTCTCGTCGGGCGGCACGAAGTACTCCATCTCCATCTGCTCGAACTCGCGCGTCCGAAAGATGAAGTTGCCGGGCGTGATCTCGTTCCGGAACGACTTGCCAATCTCCGCGATACCGAACGGCGGCTTCTTGCGCGTCGTTGTCTGCACGTTCTTGAAGTTCACAAAGATGCCCTGAGCCGTCTCCGGCCGCAGATACGCGACCGACGCGTCGTCCTCGATCGGCCCGACGTGCGTCTTGAACATCAAGTTGAAGTGCCGGGCCTCGGTGAAGCTGTCCTTCGCGCCGCAGTTCGGGCAGGCGCCGGACTCCGGAAGCTGGTCCGCCCGGAAGCGCTCCTTGCACTTCCGGCAGTCGACGAGCGGGTCCGTGAACGTGGCCACGTGGCCGCTCGCCTCCCAGACCTTCGGCGCCATGAGGATCGCCGCGTCGAGACCCACGATGTCGTCCCGGAGCTGCACCATCGAGTGCCACCACGCGTCCTTGACATTGCGTTTGAGCAGCACGCCGAGGGGCCCGTAGTCCCAGGTTGAACGGAACCCGCCGTAGATGTCGGACGACGGGAACACCAGGCCACGGCGCTTCGCGAGGTTGACCACGCGGTCCATGAGCTTGGGATCGACGGGCGGGGCCATAGCGTCCCAGGCTACTCGCCCGTTTTCGTCGAACTCCTCTCGTTCCGGGCTGTTAGAGCAAGGTCGCGGAGCGGAGACGGCGCTCTCCGTGGTGCTCGAGCGCCCGGATCCCGAGGTGCTCGACTTCGTGGGTGGCCGCGCTTGGAACCTCGGCGAGCACGCCGTTGAGTGCGCCGCCCAGCATGCGGCGCAACAGATCGAGCGCGGGCGCCGACACCTGCCGACCGCCACCACGCGCGCAGGCCCGGCAGAGCGTTCCGCCCTCGTCGAGGTCGAACGCGACGAGCTCGGCGTCGTCGATCCCACTCGGGCTGCCGCCACACCGGGCGCAGGCGTCGAGCATGGGATGGAATCCCTCGAGCGACAGCAGCTTCCAGAAGAACGCGGTCGTGACGAGCGGGCTGCGACGTTGCGCGAGCGCGCGCAACGCTCCGGTGAGCATGCGATACAACGCTGGGTTCGGTTCGCGTTCCTGTGCGACTTGATCGACCGCTTCGAGCATCGGCACTGCATGCGTGAGCAACGCGTACTCCTCGCGCAACGCTCGGTGTGCTTCCACTGTCTCGGCTTGGGTGACGATGTCGAGCTCGCGGCCGTTGTAGCACTGCAGTGCGACCCGGCTCGTCGGCTCGAGACGTGCCCCGAACTTGCTCGTCGTCTTGCGTATGCCCTTGGCAACCGCGCGGACCTTGCCGTGCCCCTGGGTCAGGATCGTGACGATGCGGTCGGCCTCGCCGAGCTTGATCGTGCGCAGCACGACCCCCTCATCTCGATAAAGCCCAGGCACATCTTCACCCTACGACGGTTAGACCGAGCCGAAGCGGCGCTCGCGCTTTTGGTATTCGGCGATGGCTTCGACGAGGTGCTCGGTCCGGAAGTCGGGCCACAGCACGTCGGTGAACACGAGCTCGGAGTACGCGAGCTCCCACAAGAGATAGTTCGAGATCCGGAACTCGCCCGACGTGCGGACGAGCAGGTCGGGATCGGGCATGTCCGGCGCGTAGAGGTGGCGGTGCAGGACGCGCTCGTCGATCTTGCCGGGGTCGAGCCGGCCCGCTGCTACCTCCCGGGCGATCGCCCGGGTCGCGTCGACCAACTCGGCGCGGCCCCCGTAGTTGAAGGCGAACGTGAGCGTCAGGCGACGATTCGCCTGCGTCAAAGCCTCGGTTTCCTCGATCCGGCGCCGTACCCGGCCCGGAACGCGGCCTGTGCGGCGGCCGATGAATCGCACGCGCACGCCGCGCTCGGTGCAGGTCGTCGCGACGCGCCATCAACAAGCGCTCGTTGAAGTTCATCAGGAAGCGCACTTCGTCGAGTGGGCGTCGCCAGTTCTCGGTCGAGAAGGCGAAGACCGTCAACCACGAAAGGCCGATGTCGAGCGCGCCGTCGACGGTGTCGAACAGCGCCTCCTCACCGGCTGCGTGCCCCTCGGTCCGCTTGAGGCCCCGCTGCTGCGCCCATCGACCATTCCCGTCCATCACGATCGCAACGTGCGCCGGAATGCGCTCGGGATCCAGATGAATCACGTCTGCGACCATAGCTACTGCTGCCACTAGCCTCCGGCCGTGCCGTGGACGGCGATCGTCAACCCGGCGGCGGGGCGCGGCCGCACACGAAAACTCCTTCCCGAGCTCACACAGGCTGCGCGAGAAGCCGGGGTCGAGTTGCACGTCTCACCCGAGCCGGGCGCGCCCGCGAAGCTGGCGCTCGCGGCCGCCGAGGCCGGCAACGATCTCGTTGCATGTGGCGGCGACGGCCTGGTGACCGAAGTCGTAGGCGTCGCCGCCGATACGGGACGACGGCTCGCAGTGGTACCGACCGGGGCGGGGAACGACTTCGCCCGTGTTCTCGGCTACGACGCCAAGCGTCCGCTCGATGCCTTCCGCGCGCTCGCGGACGGTACCGATCGGGTCGTCGACCTCGGTCGCGTGAACGGCCGGTGGTACACGTGTGTGACCGCATCGGGGTTCGACGCAGAAGCGAATCGCTGGGCGAACACCGTGCAACGTCTCTCGGGCACCACGTTGTACATCGCGGCGGTCCTGCGAACGCTCGCGGTCTACAAGCCACACCCGTTCCGGTTGTCGGTCGACGGTGAAGAGCGCGAGATGCGCGCGTGGCTCGTCGCGGTTGGCAATGGGCCCGCGTACGCGGGCGGCATGCGCGTCACGCCGAACGCGCGCCTCGATGACGGACTGCTCGATGTGACCGTCGTCGGCGCCGTCTCGAAGGCGGAATTCCTTCTGAACTTTCCCAAGATCTTCAAAGGCACGCACGTCTCGCACCCGCGAGTGCAGACGTTCCGCGGCAAGTTGATCGAGCTCGCATCGCTCGACCCGTCGGTGCCGATGGAGGTGTACGCCGATGGCGAACGCGTCGGCCCGTTGCCCGGCACGATGGAGGCAGTGCCGGACGCGCTGAACGTACGCGTGCCGTAGCTACTCGCCGCCGCCGGCGGCGGCTGTCGGTGGGTTCCCGGCGTCGACGAGCGCCTGCTCGAGCGGGACGGCCGGCCCGGTCACGGTGACGGTGCCCTTCATGCCATTCGCCTCGTGGCCCGGGATCGAGCAGAAGAAGTTGTAGACGCCGGGCTCGCCGAAGTACGCGACGGCAGACTCCTTGGGCGCCGCGGCCTTCAACTCGGGGAAGAGCGTCGTGGCCTCGTGGAACCCGAAGGTGTGGGAGCCCGCGAAGGTCACGTTGAACTTCACGAGGCCGGTCTTCGCGGTGAACGCGTTGGGCCGGAACTCGGTGCTCGGACCGGCCGTGACGTTCTCGGTCACCTTCGTCTTCAGCGTCGGTGGCAGCGTCGAGGCTTCGGCGTTGTGGTCCTCGGAGTGCCCGAGCGAGATCCAGCCCGAGAACGACAGCGTGACGAGGAACAGTGCCGTCAGGAGAATCACCGACACCTGTCGCATCCGGGGGGCGGCCGAGAGCAAGCCCGCGCCGCAGAGGATCAGCAGCGTGATGACCGTGCCGATGATCACCGGAATGTGGCCGTGCGCCGAGAGGAACAGACGCGACACGTTGAGCACGTACACGACGATGCCGACGACGACCGCGACCGGGAGCACGAGCGGCACGAGGTATCGCTCGACGTAGGGCCGGTGCCAGAACGGAATCGGCTCGGCTGCCGGCGGCGCCTCGACTTCGGCGGCGGGCACCGCCTCGAGGTCGTCGGGCTGCTCGGGCTCGCCGTCGCCCTCGGTTGTGGTGGTCGTGGTGTCGGTCATTGCTGTTGCAATCCCATCAGTTCTCGGTCGAGGTCGGCGTGAGGAACGCCGCTGGAGCGCGCTGCCGCTCTCCTCGGCGTTGTACCAGCGGAAGAAGATGATCGTGATCGTGATCCAAAGGCTGAAGCCCACGACGATCTTCATGATCAGGCCGGCCATACGCATGTCGTCGAGGGCGGACACGTCCCAGAGCCGCGGCACCTTCTCGTAGAAGCGATACAGCGGGTGGTCGCCGAACGTCAGGAACGACGCGGGGACCGTGGGTACGACGGACTGCAGGAACAGGAAGAGCATGCGGACGAGCGGCTGCAGCCGCGGTACTTCGGGCAGCGGCGAGAGAAGCGGCATCCACACGAGCAGCGACGAAGTGACGATCAGCGTGTGCACACCGAAGTGCACCAGTCCGTGGCGCAAAGACACGTCGACGACGACGGGCGTGTGCGTCACGATCACGACGAGGTTGAACACCAGCGTCGCGGGAATCAGTCGCGAGAGGTATCGCACGCTGCGGAGCAGCCAGCGCGGGGACAGCAGCCAGCGCGCCAGCCACGTCGGCGTGCCCATCAACAACAGCGGCGCCGCGATCACCGAATACACGGTGTGCTGCACCATGTGTACCGAGAACAGGTAGCCCTCACCGAGGTCGTGGACGGGCCAGTCCGACGCGATCCACAGCGCGAGGACACCTGCCGAGAACGTCGTGAGCTGGAAGCGCGTGACTACTGGGGTTCCGGTGGGCGCCAGGCGCGGTCCGAGCCGCCGTACCGCCAAGGCGTACGCGGCGACGATCGAGGCAATCAGCAGCCAGACGTCGGGATGCGGAACCCAGGGCGGGAAACCGGCGGGGGGGGCGGACAGCGCCTCGGCGAGCACACGCACCTACGACTGCAACACGGTGCTCGCGAACGTGAACAGGACAATGCCGTACACGATCGTCGCCCCGATGATCCCAATCGTGAACACACGGCGGAAGAACGGCGCGTCCTGCTTCATGTGCATGTACCACGCGCACACGAGCACGAACTTCGCGGTCGCCATGGCGGCCAGAATGAAGATCAAGAGGTTCGAGTTGATGTCGGTGTACGACGCCGCGACCTCGAACGCGGTGAGAATGACGAGCACCATTGCGATGAGGACGTACTGACGCGGGCCCGGGTGCGCATGGTCCTCAGCTGCGACTGGGAATCCCATGTCCGCCGCGACGAGATCGCCGCCGTCCGCGCCCGCGGGAACAACCTCGGTGCCGGGTTCAGCGACGTCGGTGCCGTCGGTCATTGCGCGTGTTCCTTGGTACTAGTGGGCCGGGATCAGGTAGATGGCCGTGAAGATGAAGATCCACACGATGTCGACGAAGTGCCAGTAGAGGCCGGCAATCTCCACCGCCTCGGACTTCCCTTGGGGTAACCGTCCCTGCGCGGATCGCCCCCAGAGCATGAGCAGCCACACGATTCCCATCGTGACGTGCGCGCCGTGCAGGCCGGTGAGCACGAAGAACGTCGTGCCGAACATGTTCGACGACAGAGTGACGCCTTGACGGTAGAACTCGGTGAACTCGAACACCTGACCCGAGATGAACGTGAGGCCGAAGAGCGCGGTGGCGAGCAGCCAGATCCGCAGCTGTCGATGGTCGCCGCGCTGGATCGCGGCGAGCGCGAGCACCATCGTGAGCGAGCTCATCAACAAGATGAACGACGTCACCGACGTGAACGGGATGCTGTACACGTCCTCGGGCCGCTTGCCCTTGAGGAACTGCGTGTCGCGGCCGCGGTAGAGGAAGTACGTCGCGATGAACGCGCCAAAGAACAGCGCCTCCGATGACAGGAAGAGCCAGATCGCGAGCTTCGCGTTGCTGACGCCGGTGTTCGTCTCGTGGGCGTGATCGGGTTCGGCGTGCGCGAGCCCCCCTGATTGCGCGGGGACGACTGCCTGGGCCATCAGTGCGCCCCTTCCCCATGTGCGGCATCGGGTTCGGTCGGCGGTTCGATCGCCCACCCGGTGATGCCGAAGAAGCCGATCAGCACACCGGCCGCGAGGATCCACCAGTTCTTGAACACGAACCCGTAGCCGATGGTCGGCAACGCGAGCGCGAAGATCAGCGGCCAGTACGACGGCGACGGCATGTGGATGCTGCCGGGCTCGACGGCGGGATGCTCGTGCTCGGCGACTTCGACCGCGCCGCCGGCCGGCAGCTTCACGAGCCGGCCTTCGTCGTCCTCGGTGTACTTGCGGTGCCAGAGCTCGTCGCGGTGCGTCACGACCGGCACTTCGGGGAAGTTGTACTCGGGCGGTGGCGACGACGTCATCCACTCGAGCGTGCGCGCGTCCCACGGGTCGGTGCCGACTGGCTCTCGCCCGGAGCGCTTCGCCGAAAAGAAGATGTTCACGAGATACACGAGCACCGAAAGCGCGATCAGGAACGCGCCGATCGTCGCCACCATGTTCAGCGTGTCCCAGCCCATGCCTTTCGGATACGTGTACGTGCGGCGGGGCTGGCCCGCGAAGCCGAGGAAGTGCATCGGGAAGAACGTCAGGTTGAACCCGATCACCATCAGCCAGAAGTTGAGCTTCCCAAGCCGCTCGTCGAGCGCGTAGCCGAAGAACTTCGGCCACCAGTAGTAGAAGCCGCCGAAAACGGCAAACATCAGCCCGCCGAACAGCACGTAGTGGAAGTGCGCGACGACGAAGTACGTGTCGGTCTGTTGTGTGTCGGAAGGCACGATCGCGTGCATGACGCCCGAGAGGCCGCCGATCGTGAACTGCGCGATGAACCCGAGCGCGAAGAGCATTGGAGTGGCAAGTCGTACCGCGCCTCCCCACACGGTGCCGAGCCAGTTGAAGATCTTCACGCCCGTGGGAATCGCGATGAGCATGGTCGAGATACCGAATGCCGAGACGGCGACCGGGCCAATTCCCGTGACGAACATGTGGTGTGCCCACACACCCCATCCGAGGAAGCCGATCGCGATCCCGGACATGACCACGACCGCGTAGCCGAACAGCGGCTTGCGCGAGAACACCGGCAGGATCTCCGACACGATGCCCATGCCGGGAAGGATGAGGATGTACACCTCGGGATGACCAAAGATCCAGAAGAGGTTCTGATACATCAGCGGATCGCCGCCGGCGGCCGCGTTGAAGAAGTTCGTGTGGAAGTTGCGATCCATGAAGATCATGATCATCGCCGCGGTGACCGGCGGCATCGCGAAGAGCGTGAGGAACGCGACGACCATCATCATCCACACGAACACCGGCAAACGCATCATCGTCATGCCCGGCGCGCGCATGTTGATGATCGTCACGAGGAAGTTCACGGCGGTCGCGACCGACCCGATGCCCAGCATGATGAGGCCGACCGACCAGAAGTCGGTGCCTCGCCCGGGCAAGTAACCGGCGGACACCGGCGTGCTCGTCAGCGGCGCGTACCCGAACCAACCGCCGTCCGGAGCACCGCCCAGCGCGAACGACGAATAGATGAACAGGCCGCCAAGAGCGAAGATCCAAAAGCCGAGCATGTTGAGGCGCGGGAATGCGACGTCGCGCGCGCCGATCATCAACGGCACGAGGTAGTTGCCGAACGCGGCGGCGATCGGCATTCCCATGAGGAACACCATCGTGGTGCCGTGCATCGTGAAGAACTCGTTGTAGCGAGCCGCCGTCAACACCGTGCCGTTCGGACGCGCGAGCTGGAGCCGGATGAACAACGCCTCGATGCCGCCAACGAGCAAGAAGACCGTCGCGAGCGAGCCGTACATGATCGCGATCTTCTTGTGATCGATCGTCGTCACCCAGCTCCACGGCCCGGTCGTCGCGCGCGGCCGCGCAAGCAGTCGGACCCGGAGGGACGGCGCTTCGACAAGTGCGTGCGCGTCTTCGACGGTCGTCATGGTGACTGACACTCCGGATAGGACTTCGGCGTCGTTGTGGTCTCGGTGAGCAAGAAGCACGCGATCTTCTTCGCCTCTTCCTGGCTCATCCCTTGATCCTGGAAGTCGGGCATGTGCTGCTCGAGCTTGCCCATCGGTTTGCGGCTGGGCGCGTTGTAGACCCACTGCCACAAGTTGTCGTAGGTCATCTCGTACATGAAGCCGGCGAAGCCCTCCCGGTCACCGACGTGCGTGAGGTTCGGCCCGACTGCGCCGGGCTTCGTGGGCGCAAAGCTGTGGCATGACGTGCAGTTCCACTGCTTGTCGTTCACGCCGTTCTTGTAAAAGTCCTCAGAGCGTGCACTCGATTGGCTCTGTTCCCACGCGCGGAACTCTTCGGGGCTCTGGGCGATCACGCGCAACCGCATGTCGGCATGGGAGAGCCCGCAGTATTCGGCGCACTGGCCGTCGAACGTGCCCGGCCGGTCGGCTTGGAGCTTGAGGAAGTGCGTGCGGCCGGGTACGACGTCCTTCTTGCCGTTCAGCTCCGGCACCCAGAACGAGTGGATCACGCCGTTCGCGTAGCAACCCTCGCCGGAACACGGCGGCGGCCCCTTCAGGGTGAGCGACACCGGCACACCGACGGGGATGTGCATCTCGTTCGCGGTCTCGACGTTGCTGTCGTCGTCGTAGTGGTACTCCCACCACCATTGGCGCGCGGTGACGGTGATGTGCACCACGTTGGGACCGGCCGGCTTCTTGGCGAGGTCGAAGATCGTCGCGACCGTCGGCACCGCCATGATCGCGAGGATCAGCGCCGGGACAATCGTCCAGCTGACCTCGAGCACCGTGTTGCCGTGCACCTGCTTCGGCGCACGGTCCTCGCCGGGCTTTACACGGAATCGCAGCGCGACGTAGATCGTGCCGCCGACAACGCCGACACCGATGACGACCGCGATCCAGAAGAACGGTTTCGTGAGATCGAGGATCTTGTGCGCGTACGGCCCGGCGGGTCGCAACGCGTTCTGCTTGTTGTCGGGGTCGGTCTTGTCGCCGCAACCCGCAAGCACCACGGCGGCGATCGCGACGGCGGCCACGATCGCGGCGCGCCGGAACCGGTGGGTGCGGTCCAACATCAGCCTCTCTACAGCTTCCTTCGGAGAGAATTCGGCGGGACTCTACTGCTGTGGTTTCTCCGAATCACAACTCTGTCACGGGCGCCACCAGCGGTGGTGGCACCACAATTTCTTTCGCTGCAGAGGGGCGCCGGGGCCACTTGTTCACAAGCGATTTCTCACAGTCCGAGGCGGTCGAGTGCGCCTGCGCGGCGCTGCCAGTCGGGCTCGACCTTGACACGCGTCTCGAGGTGCACCCGCATGCCGAGCAGCGCCTCGAGCTCGCGGCGAGCGGCCGTTCCCGCCGCCTTGAGCACCGCCCCGCCCTTGCCGATCACGATGCCCTTCTGGGACTCACGCTCGACGCGCACGATGACGCGTACCGCGAGCAGTGGCTCGCCGGACGACGTCCGCCGCTCCTCGATGTCCTCGGTGTTGACCGCGATCGAATGTGGGAGCTCCTCGCGCGCGACGGCGAGGAGCTTTTCACGCAACAGCTCGGCGGCGAGGAAGGATTCGGGTTGATCGGTGACGACGTCGTCCGGGTAGTAGTGCGGACCATCCGGGAGGCGAGCCTCCAACTCGCCGATGAGGGCCTCGAGGCCGTTCGCGGTCCGCGCCGACAACGGAACGTATGCCGCGAAGTCGCCGAGCTCGCCGGACGCGACGGCCAGATGCTCGCCGATCGCGTCGTGCGACGCGACATCGATCTTGTTCAGCGCGAGCACGACCGGGGTGTCGACCGCGGTGAGGCGCTCGGCGACGAAGCGGTCGCCCGGGCCGATCGGCGCATTCGCCTCGATGACGAAGCACACGGTGTCGACCTCGCGGAGCGTCGCGAGCGCCCGCTCGTTCCCGCGCTCGCCGAGCAGCGTTCGTGGGCGGTGTACGCCAGGCGTGTCGACGAAGACGATCTGCGTCGCGCTGGTCGTGCGTACTGCGCGGACCTGCGTGCGCGTGGTCTGCGGTTTGTCGGAGACGATCGACACCTTCCGGCCCACGATCGCGTTGACCAGCGTCGACTTGCCGACGTTCGGCCGGCCCACGATCGCAACGAAGCCCGACCGAAAAGTGTTGCTCATGGTCGGATTCGCCACCGCTGCGGGCGGCTGCGCCGCCGTCCCGGGCCGCGACTCCTCCAAGCGTTCGGCCGGCCCACGATCGCAACGAAGCCCGAACGGAAAGGATCAGTCATCCCGTGCGTTCGGCAACTGGGGGTATTTCTCCGGCCCTCGGTGAGATGATCACCGACACGATGCGACGGCCTTGCACGCGTTCGGCACAGAACTCCAACCCGTCCGCGTTCACGCACTCTCCTTCGACCGGGACGTGGCCGAGCGTGTTGAAGACGAGCCCGCCGACCGTGTCCCACTCTTCCTGCGGGAGGTCGACGCGCAGCAGATCGTTGACCTCGTCGATGGGCGTGCGCCCGGGCACGCGCCACGATCCGTTCGGTAGTCGCTCGACCGCCGGCTCTTCGACGTCGTACTCGTCGGTGATCTCGCCGACGATCTCCTCGAGCAGGTCCTCCATCGTGACGAGACCGGCAGTCCCGCCGTACTCGTCGACGACGAGCGCCATGTGGAACTTCTCGGTCTGCATCTCGCGCAGGAGCTCGGCAACACGCTTGGACTCGGGCACGAAGTGCGCGGGTCGCAGGCTCTGGCGCACGGGCTCGGAACCGCCACCACCACTGCTGCGCGCAACCAGGTCCTTCAAGAACACGAGCCCGACGATGTCGTCGATGCTCTCTTCGTAGGCGGGCAGGCGGGACTTTCCGGCGCTGATCGCGGCTTCGATCGCCTCGTCGACCGTCGCGTCGGCTTCGACGGCGACCATGTCGGTGCGCGGCAGCATCACTTCGCGCACGACGGTGTCTCCGAACTCGAAGATCGAGTGGATCAGCTCGCGTTCCTCGGTTTCGATCGCCGCCTCTTGGGCGGCGACGTCGGCCATCGTGAGGATCTCCTCCTCCGTGACGAAGGGCCCGTGACGGAGCCCCTTCCCCGGAAGGATGACGTTCGCGATGCCAATGAAACCTCGCGTGGCTACGCGCAACGGCCAGAAACGCGTGACGAATACCAGCAACGGTGACAACGCGAGGGCCGAGCGTTCGCTGTGTTGGAGCGCGAAGGTCTTCGGCACGACTTCGAACAACGTGAACACGACGAAGATCTCGAGCACGATGCCGAATGCGATCCCCGACGTGCCCAGCGCGGGCTCGAGCACGGTGCCGAGGAGCGTCGCGCCGATCATCTGGCAACCGAGCACGAGCAGCAGGATGCTGTTCAGTGTCTGTTCGGGATGCTCGAGGAGACGGACGACGCGCCGCTGCCCGTTTGTCACCCTCCTCCTCGAGCGCGAGCAGGCGGATACGGCTGACGCGCGTGAAGGCGGTCTCGGCCATCGCCATCACACCGGAGAATGCCCACAGCACCGCGACGACGACGATAGCGACAATGCTCATGACGCGAGCCCAGTGAGCGTGAAGCGAGTATCTGGGGGTCGTGCGGACCGCACGGATGTCATGACCCAGTCTCCGAGTCGCGGAAACGGGTCAGGAGCTCCTGTTCGCGGCGCCGCATCACGGTTGCCTCATCGGGCTCCGCGTGGTCGTAGTCGAGGAGATGCAGCACGCCGTGTACGACGAGCAGCGCGAGTTCGTCCTCGGGGGCACCACCACGCTCGGCGGCTTGGCGGCTCGCAACGGAAGGGCATACGACGACATCGCCGAGCAGCGCGGGCGGGTCACCGCTGTCGGCCGGCGCGCCGGGCCCCCGACCGCCTTGATCGGGCTGGCGTCCGCCGGGTGGAAGCTCTTCGTCGAGCGGGAACGACAAGACGTCGGTCGGGCCGTCGGCACCGAGGAAGCGCTCGTTCAGTTCGGCGATCGTCTGGCTGTCGACGAACATCAAGGACATCTCGACATCGCTGCCGTACCGCTCGTGGACGCGCTCGTCGGTGAGGACGAGCCGCGCCAAGCGGACCCACCGGGCAACATCGACCTCTATGTCGCGCTGCTCGTCGGCGCCGAAGACCGTGGGGGAACCCATGTCCACAGTCATATGGCTCCCTCGCTGCGCCGTCCCTGGCTCCGCTGCGTCCGCACGGTATGCATCGGCTACCGATCGTGCCGTTCGTACGCGTCGACGATGTCCTGCACGATGCGGTGGCGGACCACGTCGCTCGAACCGAGCTCGACGAACACGAGTCCGTCGATGCCCTCGAGCACGTCGCGCACCTGGAGCAAACCGGAACGGCCGCGCCCATCGGGGAGGTCGATTTGGGTGACGTCACCGGTGATGACGGCTTTGGATCCGAAGCCGAGGCGCGTCAGGAACATCTTCATCTGCTCCGGTGTGGTGTTCTGCGCCTCGTCGAGGATGATGAAGGAATCGTTGAGCGTGCGCCCGCGGATGTACGCGAGCGGCGCAACCTCGATCGTGCCTCGCTCCATCAGTCGCACGACGATTTCGGGCTCGAGCATGTCGTACAGCGCGTCGTACAACGGCCGGAGGTACGGGTCGACCTTCTGCAGGATGTCGCCGGGCAGGAAACCCAGGCGCTCCCCGGCCTCGACCGCCGGCCGAGTGAGAATGATCCGGTTGACTTCCTTCGCTTGGAGGGCCTGTACCGCGAGCGCAACCGCGAGGTAGCTCTTCCCGGTTCCGGCCGGCCCTATGGAAAACGTCACAGTGTGGTCGCGGACGGCGTCCACATAACGTTTTTGGCCGGCAGTCTTGGGCCGGATCGACTTCCGGCCGCGTACGACCTCGGTAGTGAGTACCTCGCTCGGGCGTTGGTCGGCTTTCAACATCTCGATCGAACGACCGAGGTTGTCCCGGTCGAGCTGGTGACCCTGCTCCAACAGCACGATCATCTCCTCGAACAGCCGGGCAACGCGCTCGGCTTGTTCGCCCTCGCCCGTGATCGTGATCTCGTTGCCGCGCACGAGGATCTCAACGGGAAAGGCGGCCTCGACGAGGCGCAGCAGCTCATCGCGCTGGCCGAGCAGGCCCACCATGAGGTGGTTGCCCGGAACAAGGAGCTTGACCGAAGTGGTCGTGTGCGACGGTGCCAAGGTCGCGCGAGGGTAGCCGAGGAACGGCGCGTTCCGGCCCTGTGGTGCTCGTGTTACCGGCCGGTCAGGATGCCGAGGCGGCGCGGAGCCCGAGCTGCTCGAGACGCGCGCCCAGCTCTTCGAGGCTGCGCCCCATGCAGGAGGCGAGAACCCTCAGGTCCGACCGCCGGATCGTCAGCATCCGGCCGTTGAAGTCCTGGCGCTCGCGCTGCAACGAGGTTGCGAAGCGATCGAGGATGTGAGCGTCGGGATCATCGAGCTCGTGCAGGCGCACGAGGTCGATGGTGAACCCGGCGTTCATGTCGAACGCCCCGGCTGCAGCCGCGTCGAGGAGGCTGATTTCGCCCTCGAGCTCACGCGGGAGCAACTGGTCGGCCGGTACCTCGTAGATCTCGGCGAGTCGCAACAAGCGCGGGACCGAGATCGCGCGCTCGCCGCGCTCGTACGCTCCGAGCACCGACGCCTTGAACTCGAGACTGGATCGCGCCTCGACGTCATGCAGCGACAAACCCTTTTGGCGACGGATCGCTCGCAGTCGCTCGCCGACCCGTGCCCCTGTGTTCACCACCCCGAAAGCCCCCTCGCCCGGACCGTTGGCGCGCGCCCACTGGATCGCCGCCGTGGGTGCGGTCAGTGGATAGTAACAGCACGCTCCGTGAAAGTCATGCTTCGCGTTGCTTCCAACATCAGCCACTCACTGGCCCGATACGCAACACAGCCCACTCTAACCCCATTGGCATGGGTCATGGGTGCCGCATCTGCGCAATCCGGTCGGCAAGTACGGCAACCGCAGCGACTGGGGCAGTACCTGCCCGCAGCACGGAATTCCCCAACGCCAGACGTGGCCTGCCGGTCAGGCCGTCCAGCTCGGTCGGTGCCAGGCCTCCCTCGGGCCCAACGAGGACCGTCCATTCCCCGTGGGCGGGGGGATCCAACTCGTTGGCCCGACGCCCCGTCCGATCGGCGATCACCAACCCGGCCCGGGCCGCGACCTCGTCGAGGTCGACGAGACGCTCAACGGTGGGAATGCGGGAACGTCGGGACTGCATCGCGGCTTCACGCGCAACCGTGCGCAACCGGCCGACGGCTCGTTCGGCCCGGGCGGCGTCCCACTTTACGATCGTGCGCTCGGTGCGGACCGGCGTGATGCGCGCCGCGCCCAACTCGGTGACGGCGGCGACGACATCGTCGAGACCGCCCTTCGTCGGCGCGACCGCGAGCGCGACCGCGACCACCGGTTCGGGATCGTCGTGGGGCTCATCGCGGGCGTCGAGCAACAGACGCGCCCGGCCGGCCTCGACGATCTCGTAGCACCGCCACTTCCCCGAGCCATCCGCCGCAGTGATGCGCTCCCCTACCGCGAGTCGGCGCACCTGCCGCAAGTGATGACCGTCGGGACCGCTGATCTCACATTGATCTGCAAGCTCGTCGACGAAGACGTGCGCAACCGCGTCGACGTCCGCGGGCGTATCGCTCACTGCTTGAACGCGGAGCGGATGCGCGAGAACAACCCCTCCTGCGGAGGTGTCACCACCTCGCCGCGCGACGCGGCGAACTGCGCGAGCATCTCCGCTTCTTCCGCGGTGAGGCGCGTCGGCACCTCCACCTGCACCTCGACAACGAGGTCGCCACGCCGTCCGCTGCGCAACGACGGCGCGCCGAGGCCACGCAGACGGAGGAGCGCGCCGTGCTGTGTGCCGTGGGGAACGTCAAGCTTCGTCGGGCCGTCGAGCGTGTCGAGGTCGACAGTCGTGCCGAGCGCGGCTTGCACCATCGAGATACGCAACACGTGCCACAACTCGTCGCCGCGGCGCTCGAGCTTGCCGTGCGGCGCGACGCGTACGGCGACGTAGAGGTCGCCCGCGGGACCGCCACGCGGACCCGCCGGACCCCGGCCAGAGAGGCGCAGACGTTGGCCATCGTCAATTCCCTGAGGGACCTCGACGTCGATCGAGCGGGTGCCTTCGACGCGACCACTACCGCGGCATACGTCGCACGGGTTCGGAATCGCCTGGCCGGTGCCTCCGCAAACGGTGCACGGCGCCGCCGTCATCAGCTGGCCGAGCAGCGAGCGCCGCACCTGGCGGACCTCGCCCGTCCCTTCGCACGTGCTGCATCGATCGGGGTGGGTACCGGGCGCGCAGCCCGAACCCGCGCAGCGCTCGCAGTCGATCGGCATGTGCAGGTCGAGGGTCTTGCGGACACCGAACACGACCTCGTCGAGGGTGAGCTCGATCGCGATCTCCGCGTCCGGGCCTTGGGTCGGTCCGCTCCCGCCGCGCGTACCGGTGCCACTCCCGAAGACGTCGCTGTTGAAGAACGCGTCGAACAAGTCGTTCAATCCGAACTGGCCGGCACCGAACGGTGAACCGCCGGCTCCCGCACTTGCGCCTTCCGGTCCGAACATGTCGTAGCGGCGGCGGCGTTCGGGATCGCGCAGCGTCTCGTACGCCTCGTTGATCTCCTTGAAGCGCTCGACGGCTTGCGGATCGTCACGGTTGGCGTCCGGATGGTGCTGGCGGGCGAGCGCGCGAAATGCCTTCTTGATCTCGTCCTCGGTCGCGTGCGGCGACACGCCGAGCGTCTCGTAGTAGTCGCGAGTACTCATCGCGAGAGCTGCCGGCCGAGTTGCTGCGACACCGTGACAACCGCGGCTTGCGCCTTGCGGTAATCCATGCGGGTCGGGCCGAGCACACCGATCGTCCCGGCGACCTCACCCTCGATCAGGTAGGGGGCCAACACCAACGAACACTCGAGCAGGTCGGCGCGCGCGTTCTCCGATCCGATGCGAACGGTCACACCCGGGCCGAGCAACTCGCGCAGCACCGTGGCGAGAACCGCATGCTGCTCCAGTAGCTCCAGGAGGCGGGCCGTGCTCGTCGTCACGAACGCGTCGTGCTCGGCCGCAAGACGGCTGGCGCCACCGACGTAGAGAAGCTCGCTCTGATGCTGCTCGACGTGCGCGCGCAACGCCTCGCACGCGGCGCGCACGAGTGCGTCGGGACGATCGCTGCCGCGCGCATCCGGGAGCGCGGTGACGAGATCGAGGAGCCGGCGGCCGTCAAGATGCCGCGCGAGCCGCGCGCTGGCCGCGGCCACGTCGTCCTCACTCACGTCGTGTTCGAGATACACCACTTCCTTTTCGACCGAGCCATTCGAGAGAACCACGACCGTGATCAGCACCCGCGCCTGGAGCTGCACGAGGTGTGCGGCGCGCACGACGACCGCCTGCGATTCGTGACCCACGACGACCGCGGCGTGCGCGGTGACACGCGCGAGCAGGTGGCTCGTCTCCGAGAGCAGCTCGTCCATGGCCATCGTCGCGCTGGTGAAGAACTCGGCGATCCGCCGGCGTTCGGGCGCCGCGAGCTGCGCGGCACCCGCGAGCTCGTCGACGTAGTAGCGGTAGCCACGGTCTGTCGGCACCCGCCCGGCCGACGTGTGCGGCTGGGTGATGTACCCCTCCCGCTCGAGCACGGACATCTCGTTACGCACCGTTGCCGCAGAGACGCCGAGACCGGTCGTCTGAGTCACGGTCTGCGACCCGACGGGCTGTGCCGTCTCCACGTATTGCTCGACGATCGCGCGCAGGATCGCGGCCTTGCGATCGTCCAGGTCGGTCATTTCCGGGGTGCCTCTCCGCACGTGGGTGTTAGCACTCAATGCTATCGAGTGCCAGCGCGGCGGGAGACAGTCTGATCCACGGCTGCGCCTGCGAGCAGGAGGCGAGCGGTGACGTCGGAGGCGAGCAGGCGGCCGCGCCGCGTGAGGACGATGCGTCCGTCTCGCTCGTCGCACATCCCGCACGCGCGCAGCTCGGCGATGCACGACGATGCCGCGAGCGCGAAGCGGGCGCCCTCGCGGGTGCGCAATGCCAAGGAGAACGCTTCCTCGGCCCGGTGGTCGGGGGTGAGCTCCTCGCTGCCCGCCTCGGGCTCGTCACCGTGGCCGATCGCGGCGATGAACCGCTCGGGCGTGCGCACGTTCCACCAGCGCCGTCCGTGCGTGTGGCCGTGTGCGGCGCATCCGATCCCCAAGTACTCGCCCTCGTGCCAGTACAAGAGATTGTGACGGCACGCCTCGCCCGGCCGCGCCCAGTTCGAGACCTCGTACCACTCGAAGCCCGCCCCGGAGAGCACGTCGTCGGCCAGCGCGTAGGCATCGGCCTGGAGGTCGTCGTCGGGCGCCGGACGCGAACCCGCGGCGACTTGCCGGCCGAGCGCCGTCGCGGGCTCGACAGTGAGTGCGTACGCACTGACGTGCTCGACACCCAGCGCAATGACACCGTCCAGCGATCGGCGCCAGTCGTCGAGCGACTCGCCCTCGGTGCCGTAGATCACATCGACACTGAGGCGCGCGAACCCGGCCTCCCGGGCGAGCCTGATCGCGCGTTCGACGTTGGCGGGGTCGTGTGTCCGGCCGAGACTCTTGAGCACGTGCGGCACCATCGACTGCACACCGAAGCTCAACCGGTTCACGCCGGCATGCGCGTACGTGGCGAGCTTGTGCGCATCGACGCTGTCGGGGTTGCACTCGACGGTGATCTCCGCGTCCGTCGTGCGGTCGATCGCGCCGAGCACCCGCCCGAGGTGTTCCGCGGGCAGCAGCGACGGTGTGCCGCCGCCGAAGAACACGCTGCTGGCCGGGCGCCGCTCTTTGGCCTGACGGCGTTCGAGATCAGTGACACACGCTTCGACGTAGTCATCGATCAGATGGGCTCGGTCGGTCCATGTCGCGAAGTCGCAGTAGTCGCACCGATGCGCGCAGAACGGCACATGGACGTACACCCCGAAACTCATCGCGCCATCCTCGCGCGCGTCAGGTACGCCCTCGGTCTCAGGTGACGGCCGCGGTGGCGTACATCGGTTGCGTCGACGACACGACGCCGGGTGCCTGTTCGACGGTGAGCCCGAAACCGTGCACGTCGCCGCTCGTGTGGAAACCGACCGTGCCCGGCGAGGAGCCGAGCACACCTGCCGAGATCGCGACCGGCTTGTCAGCGGAGCCGCTGAGTGCCCAGAGCTGGTATGTGCGGTCCGATGGCAGCGGCGACATCGCGTCGTTCTTCAAATATCCGGTGCCGTCGGGGAGAAGAACGATACGCGCGACTGCGGGCCCGTTCGACGGCGCGAGTGCGACTTCACGTGCGCCCGTTTGCGTCGAGGCCTTGTCGAACGCGGCGGCGAGATTGCTCGGGGAGCTCGTGTCGCGGCCGCGCAGGACAATGACCTGCGCCGCCAACACGACGATGGCGATGGCCGCGACGGCCGCGAGCACGCCGGCGACGCGGGGCGAGAGGACGCGTCGCTCACGCGGCCGGAACGACGTCACGACGCGTGGTTCGTCCTCGAGTTGCGAAGAGATGCGATCCCACAGCTCCGCTGGTGCACTCACGTCGTAGACCGGCGCGAGCGCGAGCGAAGCTGCACTTTCACGCAGCTCGTCGACCTCGTCGCGTGCCAGCGGATTGACCGCGAGGTACTCGTCCACGCGATCGCGCTCGTCGGAATCGAGGGCGTCGAGCGCGTAGGCGCCGAGCAGTGCGTCGAGCTCGGGATCGTTCCCGCTCGGACGGTTCACCGAGGGAGGGTTCATCCGTTTACCCCTTCGTCGATGAGCGCGGCGCGGAGGCGCAACAACCCGGATCGGATACGGCTTTTCACGGTACCCTCCGGCTGCTCGAGCAGCACCGCAACCTCTCGGTACGTGTGCCCGCTGAAGTACGCAAGCTCGATCGCCTGCCGCTCGCCGTCCGAGAGCGACGCGAGGGCGCGGCGTACCGCTTCTCCCTCGGTGAGCTCGAGCACGGCGCGCTCGAGATCGTCGTCGATCGTCGGACTGCGAAAGGCGTCACGTTCCTCGCGTGCGCGTCGCGTGGTCTCGGCACGGAGCAAGTCGACCGACTTCCCGTGTACCTGTGAACAAAGCCAGGAGCGCATCGATCCCCGGTCCGGGTCGAAGCGCGTGGGCTCGTGCCACAGCCGGAGAAAGATTTCCTGCACCACTTCTTCGGCGAGCACGCGATCGGCGAGAACCCGCCGGGCGAGCGCCAGGCACGGGCCCCCGTGCCGGCTGTACAGCTGAGCAAGGGCGAGCTGTTCGCCCTCGAGGACGGCGCGCGCGAGCGTGGCATCGTCAGCTGTACGGAGCTGCGCGTCCGACAGTCTGAGGGAGCCTCGAGGGCCGCTTCGCACGGCCGGTGTTCGGAGCGGACCTGGTCGGCGGATGACGTAGCTTCTCATCTCATGGGGGACGGTCCGCGAGCGGGAGCTGCGTTGCGTGCGTTCGTCGCCGAGCACGCGCCGGACGGCGTCTACCCACCCGACTGGAGCCGGCGGCTCGCGGACGCCGGATACGTGGCGCCCCACTGGCCCCGTCCCTGGGGACTCGACGCGTCCCCGGACGAGCAGCTCGCGATCGACGAGGTGATGCGCGAGCTGCGGGTGCCGCGTCCCGTGAATCCCATCGGCATCGGGTGGGCCGGACCGACGCTCTTGGTCGCCGGGTCCGACGAGCAGCGCGCGCAGTGGCTCCCCGGGATCCTCGATGGCTCGGAGATCTGGTGCCAGCTCTTCAGTGAGCCGGGCGCGGGCAGCGACCTGGCCGGGCTCTCGACCCAAGCGGTGCGCGACGGCGACGAATTCGTCGTCAACGGCCAGAAGGTGTGGACGACGCTCGCCCACATGTCGCGCTTCGGCATCCTGCTCGCCCGCACCGATCCCGACGCCGAGGAACACCTGGGCATCACATATTTCGTCGTCGACATGCGCACCTCCGGCATCGAGGTCCGCCCGCTCGTGCAGATGACCGGGACCCACGAGTTCAACGAGGTGTTCTTCACGGACGTTCGTGTGCCCGCCGCGAACGTGGTCGGCGTCGAACACGACGGCTGGCGGCTCGCGAAGGTGACGCTCGGCAACGAACGCGTGTCGTTGTCGGGTGAAGGCGCGCTCTGGGGACGCGGGCCCACCGCCACCGATGTCGTCGCGCTGGTGCGCGCGCACGGCGGCACACGCGACGCGCTGCTTCGACAACGACTCGCGCAGCTCTACGCCGAATCCGAAGTATTGCGGCTGATCCGTCTTCGCACGGTGTCGGCCCGAGTGCGCGGCCTCGAGCCGGGTCCCGAGGCATCCGTACGCAAGGCACTCTCCGACGAGCACGGCCAGCACGTGATGGCGATGGCGAAGGACCTGACGGGCACGTACGGGATGCTCGACGATCGGGGTCCGTACGGCGAACCCGACCGCGGCGACTGGAACTACGGATACCTCTACTCCCGTGCGCTGACGATCGGCGGTGGAACGAGCGAGGTACAACGCAACATCTTGGGAGAGAAAGTGCTCGGGTTGCCGCGTGACGCCTGACGCGACGGTCGCCGAGCTCAGTGCCCCCCTGCGCGCATGGCTGGCGTCGGACGTGCACGAGGTCGACGGCTGGGCCGAGGATCTCCCGATCGACGATTTGCACTGTCACCCCGACCTCGTCGAACGCCTGACACAGCTGTCGCGGCCGGTGCGCGGCACACGTCGCGTGTGGATCGACGGCTGCCCAGTCGTGCACCACCCGTCGGGCGCGCCGATCGCGTGTGCCACCGGCACGAGCCGTCTCGTCGTCCGGTCGGCGGAGCCACCCGGTGCACTCGTTTCGAGATGGCTCACGCCCGGACTCGACGCCGAATGGGTGGACCTCGATCCTTGGGCCGCCGACGTCACGTTTACCCGTGCGCTCGAGCTGCTGCGCACGCACGTCCGTCGCGCGTACGACCTCGCGGAGGCGGGCGCGTGGCCCTGACGTGGATCTCTTGGCATGCGGCGGTCGAGGCGAGTGCCGTCGTCGGTGCGGTCGGCGTCGCGGGAAGCATTGCGACCCGTCGCTGGCTCGCGGGCGCGGCCGCGTTCGCACGGGAGCTCGCGATCGTCCTCGTGCTCTACGCGATGTGGCGCGTGGTCGGCACGGTCTCGGTTCTGAAGGTCGATGGCGCGATACGTGCCGGTGAGCACATCTGGGACGTCGAACGTGCGCTGCACCTTCCCAACGAGCGCGGCTTGCAGCATCTCTTCCTGAAGAGCGATGGGCTCATTCAGGCGTGCAACGTCTACTACGCCAGCGTCCACATTCCTTCGATGCTGGTGTTCTTGCCGTGGTTGTGGTTCCGGCATCGAGACCAATATCCGCCTGTACGCAACGTCATCGCCCTCAGCACACTCTGGTGCCTTGCGATCCAGCTGATCCCGGTGGCGCCGCCCCGCTTGGTCCCGTCCTTGCACGTGCTCGACACACCCACATTGTTCGGCCAGACCGTGTACCCGTCATTCGGGAAGTCCGGCCCGGCGCAACTCTCCGCCATGCCGTCCGTGCACGTCGCGTGGGCGGTCATCATCGGCGTGGTCATCGTGCTCGTCAGTACCAACCGATGGCGATGGATCGCGCTGGCGCATCCCGTCGTCACGTCGATCGTCGTCGTCGTGACCGGCAATCACTACTGGCTCGACGGCGTGGTGGCGATTGGCGTTGTCGCGGTGGCGGTGGTTTTCGAGAGGTGGGCTCGGGGTGTGATTACTCGCCGGCTGGCGGCCCGGCCGGCCCGCACACCTGCGCGTGTACCTGTTTGAGCAGGTCGTGGATCGCCCGCGTGACCTCGGTGTTCATCTTGAGTTCGGTTTCCTCTTCCATGAAGTCGTGATCGGCCTTCGCCTGCTGGAACGCGGCCTGCCGGTTCTGGCCGATCAGCACGAATGTGGAGAGGAAGATCGCCTCGAGTGAGACGATCAGCGTCAGCGTCGGCCACGGACTCTGCTCGAACACCAGCATCCATATCGCGAACGCGACCGCGTGGATATACACGAAAATTCATGGAGCCCGCGAACGCGGTGATCGCGTCGGCGACCCGCAGCTGCGTGTCACGGGCGCGTTTCTCCCTCTGCTTCACGACGACGGGGTGGTGTCGCCCATGGGTCTCGAGCGTCGGCATCAGTTCGGACCTCCCGGTCACCGGCGAACACGCAGTATCAAACTATTCTCGCAGCGTGCTGCGATGGATCGTCTGTGCATCGTGCGCCCTTGCACTCGTCGCCGGGTGCAGTAGCGGGAGCAGCAAGGGAGGACTGACACCGGTCAGTGGCGGCGCGAGCCCGCTCGCCGAGCTCGTGGTCGCACCCCCGAAAGCGTTCGCGCAGTCGGTCGAGTCCGACGCGCACAACGGCGCGTTGACTCCGCAGCAGTTCGACGACTACATCGGCGCCGCCAATGCATCGAAGAAGACCCACCTCGTACACGCGTACCAGGCGACGTATGACAGCGTCGGCAATGAGGATTCGTCGATCCTCGTCGTTGTTGCCGAGCTGAAGTCCGAGGCCGACGCGGCCAAGTTCAAGAACATGACGCGCCACTCGGGGCCGTTCAAGTCCACGCGTGCCGATC
The DNA here is from genome assembly GCA_963837155.1 of uncultured Actinomycetes bacterium. Taxonomy (GTDB): domain Bacteria; phylum Actinomycetota; class Acidimicrobiia; order IMCC26256; family PALSA-610; genus DASQHW01. Next base: position 3,299,718 of record CAWIMB010000002.1, read on the forward strand.
CTCTGGTTCGCCCGACGGTCAGCACCCTCGCCGGCGTGCCGGGTGGCACGTTGATCGAACCGAAGAAGCGCGACGACGACGGCATCTTCGACCACGCCGCCGTTGCCGCCCGCGGGACGCATGTGATGTTCATCGATCTCATCACGACTCGCAGCGGACGCTTCCCGGTGCTTGCAGAGCTCGCTCGGAAGCAGTACACCCGCCTGTAACCAGCGGATGGCGATCAGGCCTTCAACAGCGACTCGATGTTGACGTCGGGCGGGAGTGTCAGCAAGCCCTTGGCCGCGAAGCTGCGGATGATCGTCTCCCATGACGGGCGCGCGGCCACGAGCTGACGAGTCACGCCCAGGGCCTCGTCGATGCGGCCGCAGAAGGCCAGCGCTCCCGCGCGCACGAAGCGCAGATTCTCGTCGTCGGGGAGGATGAGGAGTGCGGCGTCGACTTGGCGCAGCGCGTCCTCGGGCCGGCCGCCGAACAACGCGTCGGTTGCGTCGCCGAATCCGCGAAAAGCGGTGGCGACACGCGTCAGACGACGCAGCTCGTCGAGCGGCTGCGGATGGTCGTCGACCCGCAGATTGATCTTTGGGATCGCGTGGTCGTCGTCGTTGCGTTGACCGTCGACCACCAGCAGTGCGGCGGACATGCGGCCACGCGCATCGCCACCGGCGTCCTCGCCGGCGTACAACGCGCGGACGAGACGATCGCCGAGTTCGCCCTGAGAATGTTCGAACGCTTCGGCCATCGCGGGCCATACCGCGGCGCTCGCCATCATGTTTGCCTGCACCGCGTACCCGTCGCCGACGTAGTGACCCGCGTGCTCGATGCAGAGCTCGCCGGTGAACGCATCGGCCGTCCCGGTTGCGTCGATGACACCGACCTGACGGAGCGGCGCGGCCGCGTCCTTCTCGCATGCATCGGCGAGCGCGCCGGCTGCCGTCAAGCCGTTCGCCAACGCGTCGAGGCAACGCCATCCGTACGCCGCCTCCGCCATCGCCTGCGTGGCAACGGCACCCACACCTGCCTGCGCCCACGGAACGATCGAACCCACCGCGAACATGCACGTCTGCACCGCGACGCCGAGGTCACCGGTCTCGGGATCGCGCGCAACAATTGAATATGTCATGCGTCTGAGTGTGACTAGGGTCCGGTCGTGCTGCAACCGTCACCCTTAAGAGCCGTGCTGTTTGACTGGCGCTTGACGCTTGTGCACGATCCACCGGACGAGTGGTGGGTGTCGACCGCGCTCGAGCGGGCGGGGCGAGCCGCCGACGAGAGTGCGGTCGCTGCGTGGTGCGACGCGTTGCGTCGAGCAGCGTCGTTGCCGGAGGTCGCGGCTGGCGAGCTCGATTGCGATTGTTCTGCGACCGCGCATCGCGACTGGTCGCTGATGTACTTCCGGCTCGCCGGGCTGGATGACGAGTTGGCCGAGAGCCTGTACGCGCTCGACTTCGACCCGGCCTCGCATCCTTTTTATCCCGACACCGAACCGGTGTTGCGGGCGCTGCGCGGGCGCGGTTGCCGAATGGCAGTCGTCTCCGACATCCACGTCGACTTACGGCCCGAGTTCGCGGCCGCGGAGCTCGATCAGTACATCGACGCGTTTGTGCTGTCGTTCGAACACGGTGTGCAGAAACCGGGTCGTGAGATCTTCGAGATCGCGTTGCGCGAATTGGAGGTGACGGCGGAGGAAGCGTTGATGGTCGGCGATCGTGCGTCGCACGACGGCGGTGGAGTCGCCGCGGGCATCACAACGCTCTTGCTCCCGGCCGTCGCGTCCGCCGACCGTGAGGTCGGCCTCGCCCGCGTCCTCGCGCTCGTCGGTTGAAGCGTCGCAACCCGCCGGTACACTCTGGACACGCCTCGGAGCCGGGCACCACGGCTCCCGGAACGACACCGTTGAACCGAGAGGCGAAGATGACCGTCGACGAGCGAGGACGACACCAGCTCTTTGTGAAGCTGGAAGAGGTGATTGGGGCCGAGGAGGCCACGACGCTTATGGAGCACTTGCCGCCCGGCGGCTACACCGAGCTGGCGACAAAGCAGGACCTCGAAGCGCTCAAACACGAGCTCCTCGCGAAGATCAGCCAGGAAACGCGCGTCATCGTCTTCGCGCTCGTCGCCGTGGTCGTCAGCATCTCCAGCGTCGCCCTGTTCCGATAGCGCGACGCGCTGCTTCATACATCCAATGCTCCGCCGACAGTCCCGTCTGCCTTCGCCCGCGTCCTCGCGCTCGTCGGTTGAAGCGTCGCGCGCCGCCGTACACTCTGCACCGTCGATGAGCGAGCCCGCCATCAACTGTTCGTACCTCTCGAGCAGGTGCTCGGTGAAGAGGAAGCGGTCACGCTGATGGAAATACTGCCGCCGGTTCACCATGGGGAGATGGTGACAAAGGACTACCTCGACGGACGGCTTGCCGCGATAGAGGATCGACTGACCGCGAGGATGAGCCAACAAACAAGAACCGTTGTGTTCTCGCTCGTTGCGGTCGTCGTGAGCATGTCGAGCGTCGCGTTGTTCCGATAGCGCGGCGGACGCCGTCGTTCACCTCCATTGCTCCGCTACCACCGGATACCGACGGCAACGGAGCAATGAACGATCGTTCTCGGTCCCTCCGACGTGCCCATTCAGAACGACGTCCCGGTGTACAGCGTGTAGCCGCAGGCGTCTCCGATCAGGTCACTCGCGTTGGCAAGCGCGTTGACCCCTTTTGCCAGCGAGTCCATGTAGATCGCGTTCGGGTCACGCGTGAGCTCGTCGCGTCCGACGCGCGTCTCGAGGAGCACGACGTCGAACTCCTTCGCGATTCTTGTTGGCACGTGCGGCTGCGCGTTCTTGAGCACGACGTCGAGCGCGTCCAGCTTGGGAACGAGCTGCTCTCTCGGCGGGAACAGATGCTCGTTCCACAAGTTGGTCAGGTCGGCGACAACGACGCGCACGGGATCGAGGTACGGGCACGCCTGGGGCGGCACGGGGATCGGATCGAGCTTCTCTCGACCAAAGTGCATGTCGAAGTTGCCGATCCCGTGGATCACGACTGCTGTGCAACCGCCAACGCCTGCGAGCGCGAGGACGAGCGGGATCCAGAATGGGATTACTTTCGGCCGACGTGCGGACCCGACGTTCGGTTTCTCCACCGCGTTCAGACCACCCTGCCGGTGTACAACGTGTCACCGCATGCATCGCCGATCAGGTCGCTCGCATTCTCGAGGGCTCGAACGCCAGCCCAAAAGGCGTCCATGTACCGCTCGTTCACGTCCGGTACCAGCACGTTGGGCGTGCGCGCGAGTTCATCACGTCCGACACGCGTCTCGAGGAGGATGACGTCAAACTCTTTGGCGATCCTTGTCGGTACGTGCGGCTGCGCGTTCTTGAGCACGACGTCGAGCGCGTCCAGCTTCGGGACGAGCTGTTCTGGCCGCGGGAACAGATGCTCGTTCCACCAGTTGGTCAGGTCGGCGACCACGACGCGCACGGGATCGAGGTACGGGCACGCCTCGGGCGGCACGGGGATCGGGTCGAGCGGCTTGCGCCCGAACTCGAACCCTCGGAACGTCAACGCGAAAACAATCGCCACGCACCCGATCAGCACGGCAAAGATCGCAAACAGCGTGGCCGCGAGCGCAAAGGGTGCCGCGATGATCCCGACGACGATCCGGCGGTTTTGGCCGTGATGCGGGAACTTCGTCTCCACCAAGAGGGTCTGACGGTTGGCGCCGCCGGTTCGTTACTCGTCCAGGCGTAACGCGGCGACGAAGGCTTCTTGCGGCACTTCGACGCGGCCGATCTGCTTCATGCGCTTTTTTCCCTCTTTCTGGCGCTCGAGCAGCTTGCGCTTGCGAGAGACGTCACCGCCGTAGCACTTGGCGAGCACGTCCTTGCGCTTGGCCTTCACCGTCTCGCGGGCGATGATGCGCCCACCGACTGCCGCCTGGATCGGCACGTCGAACAGCTGGCGCGGGATCAGCTCGCGCAGCTTCTGGGTCATCTTGCGGCCGTAGTCGTACGCCTTGTCGCGGTGCACGATCGCGCTGAACGCGTCGACCGGCGTCTCGTTGAGCAGCACGTCGACCTTCTGGAGGTTCGACGCGCGGTAACCGGCCGGTTCGTAGTCGAGCGACGCGTAGCCACGCGTGCGCGATTTCATCTGATCGAAGAAGTCGAGCACGATCTCGCCCAGCGGCAAGAGGTACACGAGCTCGATGCGATCCTCCGAGAGGTACTCCATCTTCTCCAACTGTCCCCGGCGGCCCTGGGCGAGCTCCATCAACGTGCCGACGTAGTCGGTCGGCGAAAGGATCGTCACGGTGACGAACGGCTCCTCGATCGACTCGACCTGTTGCGGCAGCGGCATCGACGACGGGTTGTCAACGACCTCGACACCGCCGTCGATCAGATGGGCGCGATATTCCACGTTGGGCGCGGTTGCGACCAAGGAGAGGTTGTACTCCCGCTCGAGCCGCTCGCGAATGATCTCCATGTGCAACAGCCCGAGAAAACCGCACCGGAAGCCGAAACCAAGCGCACCCGATGTCTCGGGCTCGTATGTGAACGACGAGTCATTGAGCCGGAGCCTCTCGAGCGACTCGCGCAGTTCTGCATACTCATCGCCGTCGACCGGATACAGGCCGCAGAACACCATCGGCTTGGGATCGCGGTACCCCTCCAGTGCTTCGCCGCGTCGTGACGAGTCGGTGACGGTCTCGCCGACCTTCGCCTCTCCCACGGCTTTGATCCCCGCGATGAGATAGCCGACCTCGCCGGGGCCGAGCGCGGCGACGGGTGTGGGCACCGGCAGACGTACACCAACCTCTTCGGCGTCGTGATCCTGCTGGGCGTTCACATATCGCAACCGGGCGCCACTGCGCAGCGCGCCGTTGAAGACGCGTACTGCAGAGATCACGCCGCGGTACGGGTCGTAGTACGAGTCGAACATGAGCGCCTGAAGCGGCGCGTCGACGTCGCCCTTCGGCGCCGGGATGTGCTTGATCACGGCGTCGAGCAGCTCGGGTACGCCTTCGCCGGTCTTGGCCGAGATGCGCAGCACCTCGTCGGCCGGTATCCCGAGCACGCGTTCGATCTCTTCCGCTCGCTTGTCGGGCTCGGCTGCCGGAAGGTCAATCTTGTTGAGCGCGGCGACGATCGTCAGATCGTGCTCGAGCGCCTGATACGCGTTGGCAAGCGTCTGCGCCTCGATGCCCTGCGACGCGTCGACGAGCAGGATCACGCCTTCGCACGCGGCGAGCGAGCGACTCACCTCATAGCCGAAGTCGACGTGACCGGGCGTGTCGATGAGATTGATGACGTAGCCGTTCCACTCGACACGCACGTTCTGGGCCTTGATCGTGATGCCGCGTTCGCGCTCGAGATCCATGCTGTCGAGGAACTGGGCACGCATGTCGCGCGCGTCGACCGCGCCGGTCAGCTCCAGGAGCCGGTCGGCGAGCGTCGACTTCCCGTGGTCGATATGGGCGATGATGCTGAGGCAGCGGATGCGGTCGAGCGGAGTCACAACCTCTCCATTCTCGCCGATCGGCACCCCGCCTTCGGTACCGTCCTGTTGTGGCCCGGATTGTCGTCGTCGGCTCCGCGAACGTTGATCTCGTATGGCACGGTCCGCGGCTGCCGGCGCCCGGCGAAACGGTGACGGACGGACAGTTCGTCGAGGCGCTGGGCGGAAAGGGCGCGAACCAGGCGGCGGCCGCGAGACAGCTGGGCGCCGCCGTGCGCTTCGTCGGCTGCGTCGGCGACGACACGCGCGGCTGGGCGGTAACGGGCGACCTCGAGGCGCGCGGCGTCGACTGCTCCTTCCTCGCGACCTCGACCGAACCGACCGGCGTGGCGTTGGTGACCGTGGACGCGAGGGGCGAGAACATGGTTGCCGTCGCGCCCGGCGCGAACCGCGCACTCGTAGCCGAGGCCGCCGTCGACGCGATCGAGCCGGGCGACGTGGTGCTCTGCTCATGCGAGATCCCGCTCGAGACGGTGCAGGTCGCGGTTACGACGGCCATCGAGCGCGGCGCGACTGCGATCGTCAACCCGGCGCCGCCCCGGGCGTTGATCGCGGGCGCGATTCTCACGCCCAACGAACACGAATGCGAGCGTCTCGGCGGCATCGACGCGCTCGTTGCCGCGGCTCCCGCCGTCATCGTCACACGGGGCGCGGCAGGCGCCACGCTGCACCGCGCGGATCATGCACCACATCACCAGCCGGCATTCGCGATCGATGCCGTCGACACCACGGGTGCGGGCGACGCGTTCAACGGCGCGCTGGCGTGGGCGCTGGTCACCGGACAAGGGCTTGCCGATGCCGTCCGGTTCGGGTGCGCGGCCGGCGCGCTCGCGACACGCACGTTGGGAGCGCGCACCTCGCTGCCGACCGCGGCCGAGGTTTACGCGCTCTGTAGTTCCTGAAGCACGGCGTCACCGATCAGGCGCAACGCTCGTGGAGCGTCGACGCGCCACGCAACCTCGACCGGGCCGCGAGCAACTCGCCGGTCGATGACGGTCATGCCGCGAGTGTGGGTGCCGTGGAGCTCGATGCGCACGCGATGGTTCGTGAACTCGAACAGGTCGGGATGCGTCACCGCGAGCACCGCGCAAGGGTCATGGAGCGCGGCGAGGTCGGTGTCGACGAGCTCGAGGATGCGCGCTCGGTAGTGCCGCAACAGGGCGCATGTGAATTCGCAGATCGGCGTCGCTGCTGCTTCCAGCCGGTCAAGGAAAGGGTCATCGACGCATACCTGATGGGTGAGATCGAGCCCGCACAGGCGAATACGTGCGCCGCTCGCGAACACGACGTCAGCCGCTTCGGGGTCGGCCCAGATGTTGAACTCTGCTGCGGGCGTCGCATTGCCGAAGGTGCCGCCACCCATGATCGAGATGCCGGCAACCTGTTGCGCAAGCTCGGGGTCGCGCTGAATCGCGAGTGCGACGTTCGTCAGGGGACCGACGGCGACGATCCAGAGTCCGGGGCGGGCGCGCGCGGTCTCGACGATGAAGCCCGGGCCGTCGTCACTTGCCGCACTGCGCCGGGCCGCGGGAATCTCGACGCCCGCGAGGCCCTCATCGCCGTGCACATGCACCGCGTCTCGCGTCGGACCCGAGAGCGGACCGGCGGCGCCCGCGTGGACAGGAACGTCGATGCCGGCGAGTTCGGCGGTGACGATCGCGTTCCGAGTCGTGTGTTCGAGGGCGGCGTTGCCGGCGACCGTCGTAATTCCCACCAGCTCGCCGTACTCAGCGGCCGTGAGGATCGCGAGCACGTCGTCATGGCCCGGATCGCAGTCGACCAGGAGGACTTCAGGCACCATCACACGGCTCCCTCGCTGCGCCATCCCTGGCTTCGCTGCGTCCGCACCATGCGCCGATTCTGCTAGCTTGACTCGGTTCTCGAACAGCCTGGAGCATGAGCCACACATGGCCAACATCAAGTCGCAGAAGAAGCGCAACCGCCAGAACGAGAAGCGGCGGGTCCGCAACAAGGGCGTGCGCACGGAGCTGAAGACGCGTGTGAAGGTCGCTCGGCAGGCGGTCACCTCCGGCGAGGAGGGCGCGCACGAGCTGGTTCGCATCGCGCAGAAGCGCATCGACAAGGCCGGCGCCAAGGGCGTGATCCACAAGAATGCCGCCGCCCGGCGCACCTCGCGACTGATGAAGCGCACCTCCGCCTAGACATCCCACGTGTGGTTGGTGTCAAGCAGCTGCTTGGTGGCGGTGGCTCCAGGCGATGTGTTCGTCGTAGAGGGTGTGGTGGTGCAGGCAGCCGTGAAGGATGCCGACCAGCCGGTTGGCGAGTGCTCGCAGGGCGCGGTGGTGCGTGTCGCCGGCTGCGCGGTGTTGGTCGTAGAAGGACCGGGCGCCAGGGCTCGCGTTCAGCGCGGCGAACGCCCACATGTAACAGGCGTCCGCGAGGCGTCGGTTGCGGGCGTAACGCGCGAGCACGACCCGGCGGGTGCCGGAGGATTTGGTGATGGGTGACGTGCCGGCGTAGTTCTTGCGAGACTTGGCGTCGGCATAGCGGTTCGGGTCGTCCCCGAACTCGCCGAGCACCCGGGCGCCCAGGGTCATCCCGAGTCCTGGCAGGGAACGGATGATCTTGGCGTCCGGGTGCTGCTCAAAATGTTCAGCCAGCTGAGCTTCGAGATTCTGGATCTGCACGGTCATCTCGACGACGATCGCGATGATGGCCGACGCGGTCGCGCCCATCGCGTTTGCGACGGTGGGCGATGCCTCGAGTGCCGGTGCGCGTAACGCAGTCTGGATCTCGATGGTGCGTTCGTCGATGCGGCGTTGACGACCGCCCCGACGCAGCGCGGCGGCGATCTTCGATCGAGACAAGGATCGCCCGACCGTCGGGTTCGGTGCAATGGCTAACACGGCGAGCGCATCGTTCGATCCGAGCTCGTCGAACGCTTCCAGCGCACCGGGATAGAACTCTCGTAGCGTGGAACGCAGTTGGTTGAGTTGCCGTTGCCGCGACCAGATCAGCGACTGGTGCGCTCGCGCGAAGACCTTCACCACTTCGGCCAGCTCGCTGTCGCCTGCGACCGGCCGGTGGTTGTGATGATCCGTCCGCGCCAGTTCGGCCAACACCCACGCGTCGCCAGGATCAGACTTCGCGCCCGACGTCGTGTGCCGTTCCCGATAACGCGACGTCGACATCGGGTTCACCGCCAACACCCGATAACCCGCAGCAACCAACGCACCGACAAACAAACCACGGTCGGTCTCGGTCGCAATCACTACCTCGGCCGGATCCTCCACGTGCGCAGCAACGAGCGCATGGAACCGTGCCACACCCTCCACGCCTTCGGGCAGGCGAGCTCGTTCCAGCCGTCGTCCCGCCGCGTCTTCTACATATACGTCGTGATGGGCTTCGGCCCAGTCGTGACCGACGAACACTTTCACCATGCGCGCCTCCCGATCGCGGTGTCAGTTCGAGCCCGAGGCGACCAGCAGCCCGCTAATGGTTCAGTACTCGAAGCACGTCATCCCACCAGCCATCAAAGGTCGACCTCACCGACCGACAGGCGCACGATCTAGGCGTAGGACTCAACGTCCTGCGGCTCGCAGTGCTGACCTGCCAGCGGCTCGGAACCATCCTCACCCCAAAGGACGAGGCAGTCGACACCCATTAGCGGCGACTGGAGCGGCGACTCAGCGCGGCGAGACGCGCGATCAGGACGTCCATCACGGTTCGCTCGTCGAGTCCACTCGCGCCCCGTAGGTCGAGCTCGGCTTGCGCGAGAAGCCGCATTGCTTCTCGGAGCCCGTCGCCCGCGAGGCGCTTCGATGCCTCGAGCGGGAATCGGGCACCGCCCGCGCTCTTCATCCCGAGCGCCTGGGCCGCGTGCTCCTTCGTGACGATCTCCGGATCGTCGAGGCGGAGCAGCCGCTGGTAGTGGTACACGAGCGTCGCCATCACCTGCATCGGGTGCAGCGGCTTGGGTTGCGACGCGCTCGTCGCGCTCAACAGCCGATGCAAGGTCTCCAACGCGCCTGCGACATCGCCGCGATCGACCGCATTGGTGAGATCGAAGCGTCCGGCGGTACCGAGCTCCCCGAGATACTGCTCAACGTCGCCGAGATCGAGGACGACGTCGTCGCCGTACGCCGAGTGCCAGAGGTCGACGAGCTCGGGGATGCGGCCCGCGTCGTCGCCGAGGTGCTCGGCGACGCGCGTGATGGCCGCCGGCTCGAGCTTCAAGTTGGCATCCTTGAGCTCGCGTTGGAGCACCGCGGTCGTCTGCTCCGCGGCGGGCCCGACGATCAGCGCGCTGCTCTTGCACACCTTGTCGAGCGCGCTCGGAATGCGGCCGCCGCCCGCGACGAGCACGAGGTGCACGTCGTCGAGGGGATCCTCGACCCACTGCGCGAGCCAGCGCCCCTGCTCGGCGGTCAGCCCGCCGATGTCACGGACGACGACAACGCGGCACGCCGTCATGAACGGCGGGCTCGACAGCGCGGTCGTGATCGCCGCGAATGCCGGCAACTCCACCGAGCCCTCGACGGCCTCATCGCCATCACTTGCGCTCGGCTCCGGGTCGGTCGCCCGGCGCCGACTGGGGATTGCGTGGTCATCGAGCGCGAATGATCGCTCCTCTTCGTCGAGCAGTTCGTCGATGAGCCGTTGCGCCTCGCGGTCGCGCAGCACGGGATCGCCGCCCTGGACGAGATATGTGCTCACAGCATCGCCTCGATCGTGCGACAGACGTGCACCGACCCACGAACGTCGTGGACGCGCACGATGCGAGCACCGTGCATCACGCCGTACGCGACCGCGGCGAGCGACTCGACCCGGCGTTCGTCGATCTCGCGACCGAGCAACTCACCGATGAACCGCTTGTTCGATGCCGAGAGCAACAACGGATATCCCAGTGACGCGTGCGCAGCTGTCTCTCGCAGCAAGAGCGCGCTCTGCGCGGGCGTCTTGCCGAGGTCAAGACCCGCATCGAGGACAACCTGGGCCGGTTCGAGACCGGCGTCGCGGGCGCGGGAGGCGCGATCGAGGAGGAACGCGGTGACGTCGGCGACGAGGTCGTTGTAGCGCGGCTCGGGATCGGGCACGCGCGGCTTGAGGCGGATGTGCGTGGCGACAACTGTGACATCGTGTTTGGCTGCGACGTCGAGGTAATCCGGGTCGGCGAATCCGGAGATGTCGTTCCCGACGACCGCACCGGCGCGACATCCCGCGTCGAGAACGGACGCGCGCCACGTGTCGACCGAGATCGGCGTGTCGAAGCGAGCGTGCAGGGCCTCGACCGCAGGAACGACGCGATCGAGCTCCTCGGCTTCGCCGACCTCCGGCCCGGGGCCGGCCTTCACGCCACCGACGTCCAGCACGTCGGCACCGTCGTCGACGAGCTGCGCGGCGCGCTGCAGAAACGCGTCGAACGACCATGTCGCGCCCCGGTCGAAGAACGAGTCGGGAGTGCGGTTGAGAATGCCCATGACGACCGCGCGGGCGCGCACGTCCACCGTTCGCTCACCGAGACGAAGCATCGGGAACGGGAGCACTTCGACGGGCACGCAGGCAGGCTATCGACGCGGCTCCGGCCATCATGGAGACGCAGGCGAGCGCGGCACGGCGGTCGAGCCGCAGCGGCACGGCGGCCCCTGCACGCGCGACGACCGTGACCCACGTGACCAGGAACGCAGTCGGTTGTTGCAGCAATGGCCCGAGGCGCGGGGCGATTCCGGCGACGGCGCTCGCAACGAACCCGTACACGCCCAAGGCCTCGGCCGCAGGTGCCGCGAGAAGATTCGCGAGCGGCGTGACGAGTGGGAACGTGCCGAACGCGACCAGCAGAACAGGTAACACGCCGAGCTGGGCGGCGATCGAGACCGCGAGCGGTTCGCGTACGACGCGAGGGCCAGGCAGTCGCCGCGCAATCGCCGGTTCGGCGAATGCGATGCCCGCGCTCGCACCGCAAGAGAGCAGGAAGCCGACGGAGTGGAGGAGGAAGGGGTCGATGATCAGCAGGACGATCACGGCGTATGCGAGCACGCGCCCGCGCGACGTGGGCCGACCCGCGAAGGCAGCGAGCAATGCGATCGAAGCCATCGCGGACGCGCGCAGCACCGACGGTTCGAACCGCGTCATGGTCGCGAAGACGAGGATCACGGCGAGGGCTGCGGCGGTGCGGCCCGCCAGCGGCATGCGACGAAGCAACGGGCCGGCGAGTGCGAGCACGAATGCCACGTTCTCACCGGAGACCGCGAGGAGATGGGTGAGCCCCGAGTCTCGGTACGCCGACTCGATGTCCGGCGGGAGCCCGCGAGTATCGCCCAGCAGGAACCCGGCGACGAGCGCGCGGTGCGTTGGCGCGAGCGAGACGGTGCCGCGGAGCACGATGTTGCGCAAGCCGTCCGCGATCGCGAGCAAGCCTTCCGGCTGGCTGAGCGCTTCCAGCCGGGCATGGTCGAGGCGCGCGACCGCGTGCCGCCAGCGCGCCCGGTCGTCGGCGCCGCCGGCGCGGAGCGGACCGAGCCGGCCGGTGACGGTGACATGGTCGCCGGCCTGCAACAATTGCAGGCGCATTGCGTCGCTTCCGCTGCCGGCGACCAGGACCGTGCGGTGTCCATCGCCGGCGTCGACGCGCACGAGGACCGACGCGACGAAGCGGCCGCTGTCGGGATCACTGGTGAGCACGCCGTGCAGCGTTGCGGCATCGTGCCGGTCTACCGCTGCGCCGAACGGCGCGTTGCGCTGGCCGTCGAGCGCCCGCGCCATGACCGCGACGCCGATCAACGCGAGCGCGACCGCGGCAACGATCACGCGGACTCGAGCGCGCAGGAAGCATGCCGCACCAGCCGCGCCCGCACCTGCGACCAGCGCGATCGTTGCCGGGGCCGCGCTCGACGTGCTCGCCCGCGAGGATGCCGGCCGCGAGCGTGGCGAGTGCAATGAGCGGGCCGGTGTCGGAGCGGTTCATACGGTGACGAGGTCGCGGAGTTGCTCGAGCTTGGCGGGGCCGATGCCCCGGACGCGTTCGAGGTCGCCCACCGACCGGAATGGGCCGTGCTGCTCACGGTCCTGCACGATCGCGGCCGCGGTCGCCGGGCCGACTCCCGGCAACTCGTCGAGCTCGGCGGCGGTGGCGGCATTGAGATTCACGGGGCCCGCGCCTCCGCCGCCGCCGCTCCCGGACGAGCCCCCGCCCCCTCCCCCGCCCCCGGTGACCGCAGCAGGATCAATGCCGGGTGCGGGCTGACCGACGGTCGGCACCGCCACGCGGGTGCCATCAGCAACCGGTGCTGCCAGGTTGAGGCGAGTGAGGTCCGCGCCGGCGGTCGCGCCACCTGCGGCCGTGATCGCGTCGAAGACGCGCGCGCCGGCCGCGACCCGCACGATGCCAGGCTTGCGAACCGCGCCGACGACGTTGACGATCAGTGGTGCGAGCGCGCGCGTCGACGACGTCGTGGCGACTTCCGACGCGGACGAGGAAGCAGGCGGGCGGGGCGACGCCGCCGGCGCGGCCCCCGTCGACCCGGCGCGCCACCATGCGACGCCCGCGGCAACCGCGACGCAGGCACACACCCCGGCGATGATGCGCCGATCCGCGCGCCACGCTTCCCAGCGTGCGCCGAGACCCTCGCTCTGCTCTTCCCCCACCGCAGCGACCTCCGGGCGCGCGAAACCAACCGGGGAAGCGCGAGGGAAGCCACCGGCACCCTAGTGCGAGCCTGCGCCACCGAAAAATGCTCCAACAGTTGGCAGCGAAAACCGCGCTCTGCGCGGGATTTCCGCCAAACAGTTGGCAGCGAATTACGCGGCGGTGACGAAGTTGACGATGCGGCCGGGGAGGACCTTCACCTCGACCACGGTGGCACCCGCGAGCAGTTCGGTGATGCGCGGGTCGGCGCGTGCCGCGGCCTCGTGAGCGGCCGCATCTGCGCCGGCCGCCACCTGGATACGCGCCCGCACCTTGCCGTTGATCTGCACGGGGATTTCAACCGTGTCCTCGACGAGGTACCGGGGATCGGCGGCCGGAAAGACCTCATAGGTCAGCGTGTCGTCGTGGCCGAGCCGTTCCCACAGTTCCTCAGCGATGTGCGGTGCCAACGGTGCGACCATCAGCACCATCGGGATCGCCACCTCGCGCGGCGCCGCGCCATCGCGGGCGACGATCGACGTCAAGTGGTTGTTCAACTCGAACAACCGGGCGATCGCGGTGTTGAAGCTCATCGACGTCATGTCGTCGCGCACAGCCGCAATCGTGCGGTGCAGGATCCGGCGGGTTTCGTCGTCGGCGGGAGCGTCCGAAACACGCACGGCGCCCGTCTCCTCGTCGACGAGATTGCGCCACAACCGTTGCAGGAAGCGATGCACGCCGACGATGTCCGCCGTATTCCAGGGACGCTCCTTCTCGAGCGGACCCATGAACATCTCGTACAGCCGGAACGTGTCGGCGCCGTAGTCGCGGTAGATCTCATCCGGTGAGACTGCGTTCTTGAGGCTCTTGCCCATCTTGCCGAGCTCGCGCGTCACCGGCTTGCCATCATGCAGGTATCCGCCTTCGCGCTCTTCGACCTCGGTGGCCTCCACATACATCCCACGCTCGTCGGTGTATGCGTGCGCGAGAATGTATCCCTGGTTGACCAGGCGCTGGAACGGCTCGGATGTCGACACGTAGCCGAGGTCGTACAACACCTTGTGCCAGAAGCGCGCGTACAGCAGGTGCAGCACCGCGTGCTCGACACCGCCGACGTACAAGTCGACGAGACCGGCCTTCGCCGCACCATCGTCGAGCCCGCCCTCGGCCCACTCTTCCTCGACGGCGAGGTCGACCATCTCGTCTTCGTTGGTGGGGTCGAGATAACGGAGGTAGTACCAGCACGAACCGGCCCACTGCGGCATCGTGTTGGTCTCGCGCAGGTAGACGTGCGGACCGTGCCCGTAGCCGGCCCACGCCGGGCCGGGCAGGTCGAGCTCGGCTTCGACCCAATCGATTGCACGCGCCAGCGGCGGCTCGGGCCGCGCGTCGGGATCATCCGACGTGTGCGGCTCGAAGTCGGTGATCTCCGGCAACACGACCGGGAGCATGGAATCGGGCAACGCGACCGGCCCCACGTCGTCGTACACGATCGGGAACGGCTCGCCCCAATACCGCTGGCGTGAGAACAGCCAGTCACGCAGCTTGTACGTGACGGTTGGCCACCCGCGCTCGGTTCGTTCCAACCACTCGGTGATCGTTTGCTTGGCCTCGTCGACCCGCAGGCCTTCGAGCGACACCTCGCTGTTCGCCGAGTTCTGCGCAACGCCGTCGCCGACGTACGCCTCGGGCCAGTTCGTCGCATCGGTGGGACTCGCCCCTCGCTCCGCCAGCCACTCGTCACTCGGGCGGATCACCGGCACGACCGGCAGATCGAACTCGCAGCGCGAACTCGATGTCGCGTTGGTCGTGCGCCGGCACCGCCATGATTGCCCCGGTGCCGTAACCCATCAGCACGTAGTCCGCGACGAAGATCGGGATGCTCGCGCCATTGGTGGGGTTGGTCGCGAACGCACCGGTGAACACGCCGGTCTTGACCTGGCCTTCGCTCTGGCGTTCGAGATCGGTCTTGGCGACGGCGAACTCGCGGTACCGACGCACGGCGTCGGGCGGCCTCTCCTCCAGGCCGAACACGCCCTTCCACGAGTCGATCGGGTTGCTCTCCCAGTCGACGAAGATCTCGTCGCCGGGCCATTCGCTGGCAGTGATCACCTCGACGAGTGGGTGCTCGGGCGCGAGCACCATGTAGGTCGCGCCGAACAAGGTGTCGGGCCTCGTCGTGAACACTTCGATATCGACACCGTCGTGACCCTCGACCGGAAACGCGACCGTCGCGCCGGTCGAGCGGCCGATCCAGTTGCGTTGCATGAGCTTGATCGACTCCGACCACTGCAGCCCGTCGAGGTCGTCCAGCAGCCGATCGGCGTACGCGGTGATGCGCAGCATCCACTGCTTCAACGGACGGCGGTAAACGGGGAAGTTGCCGCGCTCACTGCGCCCTTCGGGTGTCACCTCTTCGTTCGCGAGCACGGTGCCGAGCCCCGGGCACCAGTTCACCGGCGCCTCGGCGATGTACGCGAGCCGGCACGAGTCGACCAGCTCGCGTTGCTCGAGCGGGCCCAGATCGTCGAACGGGATGTCGTTCGGAGTCGAGAACCGGCCGGCGCGGAACTCCTGGACGAGCTGAGCGATCGGGCGAGCTCGGTCAGCTTCCTCGTCGTACCACGAGTTGTAGATCTGCAAGAAGATCCACTGCGTCCACTTGTAATACGACACGTCGGTGGTTGCGACGCCCCGCCGCGGATCGTGACCGACGCCCAGCGCACGCAACTGGCGCTTGTAGGTGGCGATGTTTTGCTCGGTCGTCACGCGCGGGTGCGTGCCGGTCTGCACCGCATATTGCTCGGCAGGCAGACCGAACGCGTCGTAGCCCATCGCGTGCAACACGTTGAACTGGTTCATCCGCTGGAAGCGCGCATACACGTCGGTCGCGATGTAGCCGAGGGGGTGGCCGACGTGGAGACCCACGCCACTCGGATAGGGGAACATGTCGAGCACGTAGAGGTGCGGGCGTGACGCGAGCCCGCGCGGATCCTCGGACAGGAGGCCGTTGCGGTTCGGCGTCCAGAAGACGCGCTCGGCTTCCCATCGGTCCTGCCACTTGTGCTCGATCTCGTTGGCGAGCGTGGGCGTGTACCGCTGCTTCGGCGTCTCGTCGGCTGCCATATTCGCGTGAAGGCTAGTGCGCTTACCGTGACACGGCGGCTGATATCGTGAACATCCCTTCGGGGGCGTAGCTCAGTTGGTAGAGCGCTTGCATGGCATGCAAGAGGTAGTGGGTTCGATCCCCATCGCCTCCACTTCGCCGACACCTTGGCGGCGTTACTCGAAATTCGGTGCCACGGTCGTCATGGCAGACGGACCTAGGTCGTTAGGTGTGTGCGCCGTGGCGGCCGCGAGAACGGCCAATTACAACGATCGCGATGCCGACGGTCACGACCGCGATCCAGAGAGCCGACGCACCGATACCCGCCACGAGCATTGCCGCGCCAAGAAGCATCATCACGACGGCCAGCCATACGAGAGGAGTCATCACAGCACCTCCTTTTCTCGTGTCCAGCGTCCGCTTCGGTTGGCGCGCCGGTCTAGAGGCTTTGGTCACTGCCTGCGACAGCTGCCCGTGCCGATCGATCTCCTCTTTGTCGTCAAGAGCGCGTTCTGATCGGCTCGCCGTGCAACCACTCGACGAGGTCGTCGGACGCGAGCGCCCGCACCCGCGCGGCGTACCGGGCGAGGTCGGCGTCGTTGAGGAGGTCGCGCCACTGGCCGCTCGTCCCGCGGCTGAAGAACGCGGCGGGGTCGATCCAGTGCTCCCGACCACCGCCGGGCACGGTCGTGTCGGCCCTGCTGCGCATCGACTCGAACGTCGCCGCCTGGGCCAGGCGCGGCCACCGTTCCTCGTCGACCTCGATGCCGAGGTGTGCGGCCAGCTCCCGCATCTGCCCCTCCAGGTCCGCCTTCAGGTCGTCGTAGTGCAGTGACACGACGTCGAGATCGTCGGCGGCCTCCCGGAACGTCTGCAGGTGCTCGACGGTGAACCGCAGCGACGACCCGGACTGCGTCGAGGGTGTCTCGTCGTCGACCCACTGCCAGAAGCGGTCCCGCTCGCCGTCGGGGCGCGGCGGCGGTGGGTGCAACGGCCCGAGCTCGATGCCGTCGATCGCTGCCGCCCGCTCGCGGTGATCCTGACAACATTCAGATCGAGTTGTGTGTCACTCACCCATCGCCAACGCACTCGTCCATCGACAAGGACGGGCGGCTTCAGGTTCCGAGTGCCGACTCGTAGCGCCGAACGCGGCTCTCCTCGGCGAGCGCTTCCACGAAGACGGCGGTGCTTGCTGGCAGCCGATCGCGAAAGACGCGCTCTTCCACCGACCAGGGCGACAGAGCGACGGTGCGACAGTGTCTCCGAACCGCGTTCACCCGTCCCTTCGCCTTCAATTCCGTCGATTCTCACGACGCCGGACGCGACGTCGATGGCGTCGTACGACGCCCAGGCCGAACCACACCAACGCTCCGAGAAGCGCGGCGACGATGATGAGTAACCACAGGTGCCAAGTGAACGTCCAGACCAAGAAATCGAGATCGACGCTCTGGTTGTTCTGGAGAATGAAGACAAGCAGGAACCCGACTCCGATCAGCGAGGCGATTGCTCCGATCCCGAACCTGCTCTTCTGTCCAGGCGGCGCGCTGCTCGTGTTGTCCTGCGGTATCGGCTGAGCCATAAACTCTCCCAGTGCGAAGGATCGGAAACGTAGCCGCCGAGTCGCGATGAGTTTCCAGCGGTGTGGGCGTCGTAACCAGGGTACGAACGCACCGCATCGCGAAAAGGGAGCATCTCATGCCGAAGGTCACGAACACGATCACGCCATGCCTGTGGTTCGACACTGAGGGCGAACAGGCGGCGAATTTCTACACCTCGGTGTTCCAGAACTCACGCATCGTCGACGTGACTCGCTATGGCGAGGACGGACCGCGCGCGGGTTCGGTCTTGACGGTCACGTTCGAGCTCGACGGCCAACCATTCATGGTGTTGAACGGCGGCCCGGATTTCACCTTCAGCGAAGCAATCTCGTTCTCGGTGTCGTGCAATGGCCAGGAAGAGGTCGATCGCTACTGGTACGTGCTGTCCGAGGGCGGCGAAGAAGGACCGTGCGGCTGGCTCAAGGACAAGTACGGCGTGTCATGGCAGATCGTGCCCACCACACTGCCCGAACTGCTCGCCGATCCCGACCCGCAGAAGGCGAAGCGGGTGATGGACGCGATGATGGGCATGAAGAAAATCGACGTCGCCGACTTGCAGCGCGCGTACGACGCGGCCTGACCCCTCGGGCGCGTCGGAGGGAGCACGGCTCAGGGTGCGACTGGACCAAACTCGTCGCGGCGCTTCGCGACGTGCACCGCGCTCCCGTCCCACGTCACGACGTCATCCCACGGGACGTAGCACGCCCGCCGCTCGAGCGCGGTGAAGATGATTCGCAACAACCACGGTCCTTTGACGCCACGCCGCACGTAGCCGAGACGCGTTCCGATGCTGCGATGCCCAACCATGAGACCTTCGACGCGGAAGGCCGCGCCGAACGGGAGGAGCAATGGCCCGTCCTGCACCATCCGAACGTCGTCGACCGAACCGAGCGACACACCGTCGGGGTCCAGCACTTGCGAGTGGAGCAGGTCACTCAGGTGCATGGCCGCTCCCCGGGATACGAGTGATGATGTGGTCGCGTGTCCAGCGCTCGGCCGACGCGGTCCCGGCCTCTTCGGCATCGATGCCCAGCTTGATGTCGGACCCGATATCGGTCACGACGTTGAACGCGATGCGCGTCGGGTCGTCATCAGCGCCGGACGCGGCCCACGCGTGCGCGCGCCGGAGCCAGCGACCGAGTCGACGGCGACCGAGCCGGTATGCGAGCGCGCCGGGCCCCGACAAGATCGCGGTCACGTACAGCTGGTCGCCGTCGTCACTTGCCATGAGCTCGATGTCGTCGACACAGCCGGCGAGCTTCCCTTCGTGCGCGATCAGCTGCCGGTCGAGGAGTTGCAGTCCGGCCCAGACGCGGCGCCCGTCCCTCATGCGCCCGCCTTCGTGATGATCATCAGCGGAATCGTCGCCAGTGCAATGACCATGATCAGGCAGAGATACAGCGTCGCGATGAAATTCAAGACCGGTCCGTTGGTGTTGTCGCCCATGTAGTCGGGGTCGTTGCTGACGACGAGGATTGGAAAGTACGTCAGCGGCAGGGCCGCCGCCGAGAGCACGATCGAATACTCGGTGACCTTCACCGGGTCGACGCCGGTCATGATCACGAGCACGCCCAGCAACACCATGACGATGACGACCAAATGGAAACGGGCGGCATCGCGTGGCCGCACGTACTTGCCCCACTGCCACCCGAAATATTGGGCGAGGCAGTACCCCGACGAGAGGCCCGTTTCGAGCGCGGCACCGAATGTCGCCGCAAAGATGCCGAGGATCGCGCACGCGAGCGCGATCTTTCCGGACGCGAACGCTACGGGCAGCGCAACCTGCGGCAGCGTGTCGACGCCGATGTGCATAGGCGCAAGCACGAGCGACGCGATCGCCATGATCGACAGCGACAGCACGCCACCCAGTGGAAAGCCGACGTAGACGTTCGCACGGTTGAGTGCGAGGTCCTTGCGCGTCCAGTGTTCCTCGACCGCACCGGAGGAGAAGAAGAACACCTCGTACGGAGTCATGGCGGCACCGAACAACGCGATGCCGAAGTAGGCGTATGTGAAGATGTTCTCCTCTTTGGCGATTGACGGGTGCGTCGCCTGGTGGATCACGTTTCCCCAGTCCGGCCCGAACTGCACGAGCGCGAACAAGAACGCGAGCAACGCAAGTCCGCCGAGGCCGAACACCTGCTCCATGCGTTCGAAGGGAAGGCGCCATACGACGATCCAGATCAGGACGGCGGTGAATGGCACGAGCAGGATGTAGTGCACGCTCGCAACCATCGCGAGCGCGATTGCCACGCCCGCGATCTCCGCGGAGAGCGTCAAGAAATTGATGAACAGCGACGCGATGAGATTCGCGAGACCGAAACCCGGTCCCAGTCGCTCGCGGACGAGGCTGAACACGGGCCGGCCCGAGATCGCTGCGACCCGTCCCGCCATCTCGGCGTACACAATGATGCCTACGACGCCAACGAGCACAACCCATGCGAGGCCGAGGCGGAACCGCGCACCAACCTCGGCGTTGGCGACGAGGTCGCCGATGTCGACGAAGCCGCCGATCGCGGTGAGGATGCCCAGCGTGATCGCGACCAGCTTCTTCACGAGTGCTCCTCTGCGAACGCTTGCAGCTTGCTCGCGTCGTCAGTGAGCGGTTCCGCGATCGTCGCGAGCTGGGCAAGCTCGCCTCGTCGCGCCGCGACGCGCACGTCGCGGACATGCTCGAGCGCATCGCCGAGCAGCGTGTCGAGGTCCTTCCCCAACGCGTCGGCTCGCCCGTCGGGCGGCTGGATCGAATCGAACGTGCCTTGGAGCCCGCTCAGGCTCTCCTCCGCGTCCGAGACAACGAGAGTCGTGTAGGGCCCGAACGCATTGCCCGCGCTCGCAGTGTGCGCAACGAGCCGGACAGTCTCGACGTTCGAGAGTGCCGACTCTGCCGTGGTGACGGCCTTGCCTTGGTACTTCCCGAACGTGCGCGCGGCGCCGACCGGATGCGGCACCATTCGCCAAGCCAGCAACGCCAACAGCACGACAACGATGACGATCACCAGGACGCCGGGCGTCGTACGGCGAGTACGGAACCTCGGCTCGGTGGTGGCCTCGTCGATCTTCCACGGGTCGACGCGACTCACCTCATCGGCGGCTTTCGACGTGCACAAGCCCTCCCGAACGCCACGCCCGGAACGTTGCGCCTCGCTCTACCCCTCTGGGTCTGATCGGATGCAAAGGAGGGAATACCGTTTCTTGGAACTATGGCCGCACCTGAACCGTGGGAACCGCCCCCCAACCCCAAGCCGGCACGCCGATCTCGCGGCGCTCAGCGGTGCCGCGCAAGCACGGCTCCGCGAGTTGTGGAGCAGGCTTCCGCCCGAAGCCGGTGCCGAGGTGCGCGCCGCGGCCGCCCGGCTGCGTAAGGCCCGGTCGCCGCGTCAGGCGGTTGCTGCGCTGGAACATGAGATCGAGCTCTTGTTCGACAACACCGCGCCGACGCTTGCGCAGCACCCGCTTCCTGTTCGCACCCCTGCACGCGCGTACGCCACGGTGGCCGCGATCGCTGGCGCGGCCGCGGCCGTCGAAGAGATCGAAGCGATCGCGCTCCTGCTTCCCGGAACAAACGTCGCCACCGCGCCGACGCTGCCAATGATCGCCGCGGCGTCCTTCGGCGCGCTTGCGCTCGAGGCGTACATAGCCGGTTCGCTGCGCGTGCACATGCTCGAAGCGACAGGGAATACCGTCGATCCCGCGTCCGTCACGAGGGACGTGCTGCGCGCGATGACGGGCCGGGATGATGTGAAGGTCACGAAGCTCGCAGCGAAGGCACTGACTCGGCGCATGCTGCGCCGCTGGGCGCGCGGCATCGTGCCGTTCGTCGGGATCGGCTACGCGAGCTGGGATGCGCAGAAGACGATCCGAACGATCGCGCGGATGCCCCTCTAACTCCGAGCGTTAGACCGCGGCTTCCCACTGCACACGTGCGGCGTCCGACCACAGTCGTTCGAGCCCGTAGAACGCACGCGTGTCGGTGAGGAAGACATGTACCACGAGGTCGCCGTAGTCGATGAGCACCCATGAGTAGTCGTCGAGTCCCTCGACTGCACGTGGCTTGATCCCGGCTTGATCGTGCAGTTGCCTTTCGACTTCTTCCACGATCGTGCGGACGAGTCGCGTGTTCGATGCACTGGTGATCACGAAGCTGTCAACGATGCCGATGATGTCACCGACCTCCAAGACGACGATGTCATCACCCTTCTTGGCGTCAGCTGCGCGGGCCGCGATACGCGCGTAGTCGTTCGTCGAGGACTCGTCCGTCACGGGCTCCCCTGCAACTGCACCTGCTCGGCTTTCGGGCCACCCGGGGTACCGGGCGCGGGATGCTCCCAGGACTTGGGGGAGCCGGAATGACCGGCCAGGACGCCCGCAACTGCGGCCAGCACGACGATGAGCAGGGCGATCCAGCGGTCGCCATGGCGTGTGCTCTTGTGCGCGCGATTCGCGGCGACCCTCTGCCATCACTGCGCAGTGTAGAGACCATGCGCGCGCAGCACACGTACAGCGGGCGTCGGGATCAGGTAGTCGACAGGAGCCCCGTCCGCGATGCGCCGGCGCAGGTCAGTTGACGACACGTCGAGGCGCGGCATCGGGACCATGACCGAGCGCCAACCGTCGGGCGCGACGACGGCCGGCGCGTCCTCCCGGTCAACGATGGCGAGCGTCACCGCCTCGCGGAACTCGTCCACTCGGTTCCACGTGCCAATCTTTGCGGCAACGTCGGCTCCCACGATGAGGAACAATTCGCGATCGGGCCCCCGCAGATCATCGATGGTGTCCATCGTGTAGGTGAGTCCCGGGCGGTCGAGCTCCAGGCGCGACGCCTCGAGCCCTTCGACACCGTCGATCGCGGCGGCAACCATCTCGTAACGCGCCTCGGCCGGCGCGACGACCTGCCCGTGTTTCTGCCACGGATCGCCGGCGACAACGAGCAAGACACATGCGAGTTCGAGGTGATGACGCGCAGCCGCTGCCGCGGCGAGATGGCCCACATGGACGGGATCGAACGTGCCGCCCAGGACGCCCAACCGCTCCATGAGTCGAGTGTACGAGAAGAACGACGCGTGAACGGCGTGTTGCGAGGCAGTGCCTCGCGCGTCACCACGCCGTAACCTTCTTGCGTGCCGAACCTCCTCGTGCGCGTGTGGCTCCCGGATCGTCCTGGCGCTCTCGGTCTCGTCGCGTCGCGGATCGGCGCGATCGGCGGCGACATCGCGGGCATCGACGTCCTCGAGCGCAGCGAGCGCGTTGCAGTCGACGAGTTCGCCGTCGTCTTGCCGACCGACGACATCGTGCCACTGCTGATACGTGAGATCGAAGAGGTCGACGGCGCGTCGGTCGAGGAGTGCCGCCCGGTCGAGCGCTTTCCCGACCCGCGGCTCGACGCACTCGAGTCGGTGGAAGCGGTGTGCGCGGCCGCGAACGGCAAAGAGCTTGCACAACGGCTGGTCGAGAGCGTTCGCAACGAGTTCGCCGCCGACTGGGCGACGATCTTGCGGGGCACTGAAACGTTGGGTTGCGCAGGCGAGGGCGCGCCCGGCGCGTCGGTGCTCGAGGCGTTAGCGGCGGGCACGGCCGCGTCGCCCACCGTCGCCGCCGGCGAGGCCGGACCGGATGATCTGGCGGTCGCTCCGCTGCCGACGAGCGACGCCGTGCTTCTCGTCGGACGCGAGGGGTTCCCGTTCCGTCGGCGGGAGCGCCGCCAGCTCCTTGCGCTCGCGCGGATCGCCGACCGCATCGGCGAGATGCTCGCGGACTAGTGCCCCGTCACGAGCGAGACTTGCGCGAGACCTTGCCATACAGCTGACGTTGACCCTTGCTCGCGATGCGCGCTTGCCGTTTGCGCTCGGCCGCGTCGAGCTCGCTGTCGAGCTGGAGGTAGTTCTCGAACCGCGCCGGGTCGAGCTCACCCTTGGTCAGCGCAGTGCGTACGGCGCAATCCGGTTCGAGGGTGTGTGAGCAGTCACTGAACCGGCAGCGCGCGGCAAGCTCCTCGATGTCGGCGAATGCCCGGCTGAACCCCTCGTCGGCGTCCCACATCGACACCGCTCGCAGTCCGGGCGTATCGACGAGGACGCCACCGCCGGGCAGCAGCACCAGTTCGCGCGCGGTCGTGGTATGCCGGCCCCGTTGGTCGTTCTCGCGCACGTCGCCGATTGCTTGCACGTCGGTGCCGACCAGCGCGTTCACCAATGTCGACTTCCCGACGCCCGAAGCGCCGATCAGCGCGATCGTCCGGTTGCCTCGCGCGAGGGCGCGCAGCTCGTCGATCCCGTCGCCGGTGACCGTGCTCGTCAACACGACGTCCACGCCGGCGGCGACCGTCGCGGCGATCGCGGCCGCGTCGATGGCTTCATCGTCCTCGATGAGGTCCGCTTTGTTGAGCACCACGACCGGCGTCGCACCGCTCTCGAAGGCCAGCACGAGCTCCCGTTCGAGCCGCCGTACGTTCGGTCCGTTCAACACCGACTGGACGATCAGGACCACGTCGATGTTGGCGGCGACAACCTGCGGGCCAACCGCCTTGCCTTCCATCGGGTCGCCACGAACGAACGTCGAGCGGCGGGGCAACACCGCCACGACCCGATTGTCCTCGACGAGCACCCAGTCACCGGTCGCGACGTGGTCGTCGCCGGGCGTCGCGCGTACCGTGTCGCTTCCCATCAGGACCGTGACCAGACCCATGTCGACCCGCGCGACACGACCGGGCGCCGCCGCGGGAGGGCCGGCATCGTCGACGAGCGTCGCGAGCCGTTCATCCCATCCGAGCGCGTCAAGCGCAGTTGCCGGATCTGCCATCCAGATCAGCGTACGCTCGATCCGTGCGTACCGCGATCGCATTATTCACTCGCGATCTCCGCATGCGCGACAACCCGGTGCTGGCGGGCGCCTACGCAGATGCGGACCGCGTCGTACCGCTCTTCGTGCTCGATGATGCGGTGCTGCTGATGTCGCACGGACGTCCCCATCGATTCGGCTTTCTCGCCGAGTCGTTGCGCGACCTCGACGAGTCGTTGCGTGAGCACGGCGGCGCGTTGTTCATGCGGCGCGGCGACTGGGTGGACGAGGTGTTGCGCGTCGCCAAAGACTGTGACGCGGCAACGATTCACGTGGCTCGCGACGTGAGCGCCTACGCACAGGCGCGGCTGGCGCGCTTGCAGTCCTCGGCCGCAACCGACGTGCTGACCCACGACAGCATCACGGTGGTGCCGCCGGCCGCGTTCGGCAAGCCCTACGTCGTGTTCACGCGGTACTACAACCGTTGGCTCGAAACGGAGTGGCGCGAGCTCGCGCCACTCCCCCGCCGGGTGCGCATCCCGGAGGATGTCGAGCTCGGCGCGCTTCCGCACGGCACATCGCCCGGCGCGTGGCAGGGTGGTGAAAGCGCGGCGCTCGCACGCTTCAAGGCGTGGACGCCGCGTGGCCTGCGCGCGTACGCCGACCGGCGTGACGATCCCGGCGCCGACGCCACCTCGCGCCTGTCGCCTTATCTGCACTTCGGGTGCGTGTCGCCCGTAGAGATGGCGAGCCGGTTGTGGGATCGGGCCGGAAGCACCGAGTTTCTGCGGCAACTGTGCTGGCGCGACTTCTACGCACAGTTGCTCGCATGGCGGCCCGCAACTGCGCGCGAAGACCTCCGGCCCGGTACCGCGCCGGTCTGGCGGAACGCTCCCGGCGACCTCGAAGCGTGGAAGGCGGGCCGCACCGGCTTCCCGCTGGTAGACGCCGGCATGCGGCAGCTCCGAGCCGAGGGTTGGATGCACAACCGTGTCCGCATGGTGGTTGCGTCGTTCCTCACTCGGGATCTCCGCATCGATTGGCGAGAAGGGGCGCGGCACTTCATGGATCTCCTCGTCGACGGCGACGTCGCGAACAACCAGCTGAACTGGCAGTGGGTTGCCGGTACCGGCACCGACGTGAACCCGCACCGCGTCCTCAACCCGACGCTCCAAGGCCGGAACCACGACCCCCAGGGTGCGTACGTGCGGCGCTGGATCGCCGAGCTCCTCGATGTCGCGCCCGACGTCGACATCCACGATCCCCCGTTCGACATACGCCACGCGTCCCGCTATCCGGAACCGATCATCGACCACCACGAAGCAATAGAAAGCTGGCGTGCGTCCAGGCGCGGCTAGGTCACGTCTACAACGTCTGCGACGAACTTTTGGAGCTGGCGGAGGTTGCGAACCTCGTACACGCCGTCGCAATAGGGCGCGTACTCCGAGACGATCGAGTCGCCGGTGTCCCAGTAGCCGCGCGGCTCCGGGTCGAGCCAGTACAGCTTGCGGGACTTCTTGCGCATCTCACCGAGGGTCCACGCCTGGGACGCGTGGTAGTTGTTGCGGGCGTCGCCGAGCAGGATGATCGACGACTTCTTCGTGACCTCGCGGATGTGCCGCTCGTGCCACACCTCGAAGGCATGGCCATAGTCCGAGTGGCCATCGACCCACACGACGTCGGCCTCGGTGTTCACGCGATGGATCGCCTCACCGAGCTCCTGGGCCTCGTCGAAGAAGCGCGTGACCTCGTCGACGCCGTCGATGAACACCCACGAACGGACCTTCGAAAACTCGCTCTGCATCGCGTAAACGAACTGCAGGGTGAAGCGAGCGAAGGACGCGACCGAACCCGAGATGTCGGCGACGACCATGATCTCGGGCTTCGACGGCCGCGGACGCTTGAACTTCGGCTCCACGGGCACCCCGCCGTACTGCATCGAGTGCCGCACGGTCTGACGGAAGTCGAGGTGGCCGCGTCGCCGATGCCGGCGCCGCTGGGCGAGCCGGGCCGCGAGCGCGCGCGTCAGCGGGTAGATCGCCTTTTGCAGCTGCTGCATCTCCTCGCGCGACACGTGCATGAAGTCGACGTCCTCGGGCAGCGGCTTGCGCAGTGTGCGCGCCATCGCCTCGACGCCGCGATCCGCGACCAAGCGGCGCCGGATCTCGGCCTCGATCATCTCTTTCAAGACCTTCAGGCGGCCCTCGTACTCCTCACGCGCGAGCCGCTCGTCGAACGCACCCTCGCCGATCTGGTTCTCGTCCTGGGCGCGCTCCATCATCTTGCCCACGAGGCCGTCCGCGTCGAGCTGTCGCAGCGTGCGGTAGAGGTAGTACGCACCGCCGACTGGCCGGCCCGGCTCCATGCCGGCAAACCGGGCGACCGCGGCAGCCGCCAGCATGCGCATCTCGTTCTGGTCCATGCGCATCAACGCGTCGAGGAGCATCTGCGCGAGCTCCTCGTTGGACACCTGTCCCATCGCGCCGCCCTGCTCCATGGCGGCGCGCAGCCGGTCGAAGTCGGCTTGCGCATCGGCACCGAGCTCGGAGTCGCCTTCGGTGTTGACGCCCGGCGAGAACATCGAGAAGTAGACCTCGAACACCGTGTCGAAGGTGCGCGTATGGCCGACATGCTTCACGAGCGTGGATGACAGCGCAGCTTTGAACGCGTCCCGATCGTCGAGCGGCACATACTCGACCGCACGCATCGCGTCGAGGTTCTCGGTCATGCTCACCGGGAGCCCGGCCGTGCGGAGCTCGTGCACGAAGCCCTGCAGCACGTCCAGCATGTGCGGCTCGGCCGGCAACACACCCGTCACGTCAGCACTCCCGCCGTAGCGCGTCATCGCATAGTCGATCTTCTGCCACTGCAAGAGGCGTCACTTCTTGGCGCCGACCGCGGGCGCGTCGACGCCGAGTTTTTGCCGCGCCTTGGTGATGTCGCTCTGGTACTTGAGCAGCACGTGCAGCGTGTCGCCCAACACCTCGGGCGTGATCTCGTTGCGTCCGAGGTACACGAGCGTGCGCGCCCAGTCGATCGTCTCCGAGATCGACGGCGACTTCTTCAAGTCGATGTTGCGAATCGAATTGACGACCTTGGCGACCTGTTCTGCGAGGGCGGCATCGACCTCCGGCACGCGCACGCGCACGATTTCCTTCTCCCGATCAATGTCCGGGTAGTCGATGTGCAGGAAGAGGCAGCGACGCTTCAATGCCTCCGAGAGCTCGCGCGTGTTGTTCGATGTCAGGAAGACCAGCGGGATCTGCTTGCCCTTGATCGTGCCCAACTCGGGCACCGACACCTGGAAGTCCGAGAGCACCTCGAGCAGGAGTGCTTCGGTCTCGATCTCGACGCGGTCGACCTCGTCGATCAGCAGCACCACTGGCTCTTCGGCGCGGATCGCCTCGAGCAGTGGGCGCGTCAACAGAAACGGCTCCGAAAAGATGTCGGCTTCGACGGTCTCCCAGTCGCGCTCGTGCTCACGGTCGGCCTGGATGCGCAGCAGCTGCTTCTTGTAGTTCCATTCGTAGATCGCCTTGCTCTCGTCGAGGCCCTCGTAGCACTGCAAGCGGATCAGTCGCGCGCCCGTGCTTGTAGCGACGGCTTTGGCGAGCTCGGTCTTGCCGACGCCGGCCGGGCCCTCGACGAGCACCGGCTTGCCGAGCCGGTCGGCGAGGAACACGACACCGGCGATGTTGGGGTCGGCGAGGTAGTCGGCCTCACGCAGACGCTTCGTCGCACTCGCGACGCTCTCGAACCGTTCGGCCATTAGCCTCGAACCTGCCCTTCACCCCAAACGATGTACTTGTACGTGGTCAGTTCGCGCAGGCCCATCGGGCCGCGTGCGTGCAACTTCTGGGTGGAGATCCCGATCTCGGCGCCGAAACCGAACTCCTCGCCGTCGGTGAACCGCGTGCTCGCGTTCACGACGACGGCTGCGGCGTCGACCTCTTCGGTGAACTTCCGGGCCGCACCAAGATCGCGCGTCAAGATCGCTTCCGTGTGCCCGGTGCCGTGAGTGTTGATGTGCGCGATCGCTGCGCCGAGGTCGGGCGCGATCGCCACCGAGAGTTTCAGATCGAGGAACTCGCGCCCGAAATCCTCGTCGCTCGCAGGACCAATGTGCGGGGACCGACGCCGCGCTTCGGCGTCGCCGACCAGCTCGACGCCTTGTTCGTGCAGCACATCTGCAATACGGGGAACGAAGACGTCGGCGACGTCCGCATGCACGACGAGCGATTCGGCGGCGTTGCACACACTGGGCCGCTGCGTCTTGGCGTTCACGACGATGTTGAGTGCATCGTCGAGATCGGCCGACGCATCGACGTACACGTGGCAGTTGCCGTCGCCGTCAATGATGACCGGCACTTTGGCGTTGTCGCGCACACTCTGGATCAGCCCCGGCCCACCCCGCGGAATGAGGCAGTCGACGTACTCCGTGAGCTGCATCACCTCGGTCGCGGTCTCGTACGCAGTGTCCTCGACGAGGATCACCGCGTCCTCGGGCAGCGCGTGCTTGACGAGCGAGTCGCGCAGCACTTCCGTGATCGCAACGTTGGAGCGCAACGCCGTGGAAGAGCCACGCAAGAGCACCGCGTTGCCGGACTTGATGCACAGCCCGGCCGCGTCGCTCGTGACGTTCGGGCGGTTCTCGTAGATGATCGCGACGACGCCGAGCGGCACGCGCACGCGCGTGATCGCGAGCCCGTTCGGCCGTTTCCAACCGTCGAGCACCTCGCCGATCGGGTCGGGCAGCGCGGCGACCGTGCGCAAGCCGTTCGCCATGCCCTGGAGACGCGCGTCAGTGAGCCGCAGCCGGTCGAGCGGGCCCTGTGCCATCCCGGCGGCGCGGGCCGCGTCGAGGTCGGCGTCGTTCGCAGCTTGGATCTCGGACGCGCGGTCGAGCAGCACGTCGGAGGCGGTCAACAACGCGCCGTTCTTCGCGGGCGTGGGCGCCGTCGCGAGCAGGCGGCCGGCGGCCTTGGCCCGGCGTCCCAGCTCGGCAGTCGCGGTCATGAGGGCCAAGGGTAGCCCTTGACCGTCCGGTCAAGTCGAGGCGTTTTCAGCCACACGACGCCGTGAGCGAAGGCGCAGCCGTAGCGAACTGGCCGGAGCGGGAGCGGCTGCGGGCCGGGTATCGCGGCCCGCAGCGAGCGCGACAAAGAGTTACGGCAAGACGACCAGGTCGTCGCGGTGGACGACCTCGTGCGGCAACCCGTCCGGCAGTTCGGTCGTCCGTTTGCCGGCAACGCTGCGTAACTGTGAGGCGCTGTAACGAGACAATCCTTTGGCGAACACGCGTCCGTCGTCGCCGACGATCTCCACCGCGACATCGGCGTCGAACTTGCCGTCGACGTCCACGACACCTGCTGCGAGCAACGACTTGCCGCCCTCGGTGAGCGCGCGACGCGCGCCGACATCGACGACGACCCGTCCCGCCGCGCCCTGTGCGAATGCGATCCAGAGCTTGCGCGCCGGGAGCCGCTGTGTCCGCGCCGCGAACGACGTGCCCACCGCGCGGCCCGACAAGGCGTCGGAGACGACGTTGGGTAACGCGGCGGATGCGATCACCGCTCGCACTCCGGACCACGAGGCGATCTTGGCGGCCGCCAGCTTGCTCGCCATGCCACCGCTCCCCCGTGCCGTCCCTGCACCACCCGCGACTCGTTCCAACGCCGCATCGACCTCGACGATCTCCTCGATGAGCGATGCGTCTGCGTCCCGCCGCGGATCCGCGGTGAACACGCCGGACGTGTCGGTGAGCATCAACAACACGTCGGCCTTGAGTAGGTGCGACACGAGCGCAGCGAGCCGATCGTTGTCGCCGTAGCGGATCTCGTCGTCGGCGATGGTGTCGTTCTCGTTGACGATCGGCAGCACACCGAGGTCGACGAGCCGCTGCAACGTCTCCCGGGCGTGGAGATATTGCGAGCGGTGCACGAAGTCATAGGGCGTGAGCAGCACCTGGCCCGCGACGATGCTGTGCATGTCAAGGAGCGCGTTCATGCGTTCCTGGAGGCGCGGTTGACCGACTGCGGCGATCGCCTGCAACGTCCCCATGTCGGCGGGGCGGTGCGCCATTCCCAACGCGGGCATGCCCGCCGCGATCGCGCCCGAGAGCACGAGCACGAGCCGATGGCCGTCCCCGCGTGCCTGCGCAAGGTCGTCCGCGAGCTTGATGAGGGCGACGTCGTCGAGCTCGCCCGTCTCCCGGGTGATCGACGACGTGCCGACCTTCACGACCGCGAGCGAGCTCACGTGAGGCTCTCCTCGTAGGTGAGCTCGTGGTCGCCGATGCGCACGACGTCGCCGTCGGCTGCACCCGCGCGTGCCAACGCGCGCTCGACTCCCATGCGGGCGAGCTTTTGCTGCACGTACGTCATCGCGTCGGGGTTCGTGAGGTCGGCCAGCGCGACTGCGCGCTCTGCAGGACGCCCGCGCACCCGCCACTCATGGGTGCCCTCGCGTACCACCGAGAAACCCTGTTCCTCGGGCCGCAACACGACGTAGGCGTCCGGCTCACCCTCGGCGGCGCGCGCTTCGTCGACGAGCGTGGCCACCGCGCCCAGGAACTCGTCGAGACCATCGCGGGTCACCGCCGACACGCGCATCCCGGCGAAGGGCTCGGTCGCGACGTCGGCCTTGCTGCCGACAACGAGCCGTGGCCGTTCCAACAGCTCGGGCTGGTACCGACCCAGCTCGTCGAGCAGCACACGCTCCTGCTCGGCCGGCGTCCGAAGGGAAGTTCCTTCGACTGGCGCGAGGTCGACGAGGATCACCAACGCCCGTGCCCGCTCGACGTGCCGCAAGAATTGGTGGCCGAGGCCCTTGCCCTGGGCGGCCCCTTCGATCAAACCGGGGATGTCGGCGAGCACGAACTCATGGTCGTGGAATCGCACGACGCCGAGGTGCGGCTCGAGCGTCGTGAACGGATAGTCGGCGATCTTGGGCTTGGCGGCGCTGACCGCCGAGATCAACGTCGACTTGCCGGCGTTGGGAACGCCGATGAGCGCGGCATCGGCGAGCAGCTTCATCTCCAGCTTCAGCCATCGCTCCTCGCCGTACTCGCCCTGCTCGGCGAAGCTCGGCGCGCGCCGTGCGTTCGACAAGAAGCGCGTGTTCCCGCGACCACCGCGGCCGCCCGCGCGGCGAGCCACATGTTGCCGTGACCGACGAGGTCTGCGAGCAGCTCGCCGTCCGCCGAACGCACCGAGGTGCCCTCGGGGACGTCGACGACGAGATCGGCGCCGCCCTTGCCGTGCAACTTCTTGCCGGAGCCGTGCGTGCCCGAACCGGCCTTGCGGTGCGGATGGTCGCGAAAGGCAAGCAACGACGAGACATTGCGATTCGCGCGTAACCAGACATCGCCGCCCTTGCCACCGTCGCCGCCATCCGGGCCACCCTTCGGCACGTGCGCCTCGCGGCGGAACGACACGGATCCCGCGCCGCCGTCACCGCCCTTCACGTTGCACTGCGCCACGTCGACAAACCCGGACATCCGCTAAGGATATGGCCGAACCCCAAACATCCGATGAGGGCCATACCATCGCCGCATGCGGCGTCACGCACTGCTCGTCATCGGAATCCTCGTGCTCGTCGCTGCGTGTAGCAGCGACAAGAAGGCCCAACCTCCGACATCGACGACGACAACAACGACCTCCCAACCCGCAACGTCGACGACGCCGGGCTCGTCATCGCCGAGCACGGGCGGATCGGTGCCCGGCACCACGGCGCCGACCCCACCCACGACGAGCGGCAGCGGCGGAAGCAATGTCCGCGTGGTCGGTCTGAACGGGCCGTCGTCGCCCGTCGAATGCAACGCCCAGACCGAGCTCATCGAGCTGAGTTGGACGACGTCGGGCGCGACGAAGGTTGTGTTGCGCATCGACGGCGGCGACCCGTACACCTATTCGAATGGCGCCCACACCGAGATGCTGCCGCTCACCTGCGATGGCAAGGGCCACAAGTACGAGCTGACCGCGACTGCGCCCGGCACACGCGCGAGCCAGTCGATCACCCTTCGGTCGGCGTAGCTCCGCTCGCGGGACCCCCTTCGGGCAGGTCGACGATCGCCGGCACGATGAGTCGCAGAAACGCCTCATACGGCTGGGCGTCGTCGTTGGTGATGAGCGCATCCTCGAGGAAACCGACGGAGGTGGCATCGAGGATCGTGGCGATTGTGTCGGCCGGCAGCTTCAGCGTGAGGCCGAAGTTCTCCGTCTGTTCCTCGATGTAGCGAGCGATCAGCGATCGTGTTCGCCGCTGCTCGTCCGCGAACCGGGCGCGTACTTTCGGATTGCGGAGCGCATAGAGCCGGAACTCGAGGTTGAACGCGAGCCATTCCTCGTCGTGCGCGAGCACGTTGCGCCACGTGGCCGCCGCTTTGGCGACGTCGTCGAGCATCGGCTGGGGCGCGAAGGCCGCGGAGAAGGCCTCGAGCTGGTGCTCGATCCCCCGCTCGAAGACCATGAAGAAGAGCTCTTCTTTGTTGGCGAAATTCTTGTAGATCGCGCCCCGGGTGAAGCCGGCGGTCTCCGCTATCTCCTCGAGCGATGCGCCCGCGAAGCCGCGTTGGGCAAAGACGTGGCGGGCCGCGTCGAGCAACGCATCTCGAGTGAGCTCCCGCCGCCGCTCTCTCGTCAGCTTCGCGGGCCGTTCGGGCCGGGCGGGCCGCTCGGGCGGCACCGGCCTCGCCGGCCTCTCCGGCGGCATCGTCCTCACAGGCTTCTCGGGCAGCATCGCCCTATTCTGGCATTCAGATACGGGGTTGACACTCAGATACAGTAGTGTATCTTGAATGCATGACCGTATCTGCGATGCAGACCTGTATCGGAGCCGTCAGTGCGGCGCATCCGAGCATCCTCCCGGCCCTCCAGGACTGGCTGCGCGAGCGGCTTTGGTGGGAGGACCGGCTCCGGATGATGGCGGAAGCCACCGCGCTGCAGGGCACACCGGTCGAGCTGGGTGACGCGCGCGAAGCACCAGCGGAACAGAGCGAGCGCGTCTAGCTCGCGGTCTGCGCCTGCTTCTTGGCGGCCTTCATCGCACGCTTCTGCTCACGGATCTCGAGCACCCGTTCGTAGGTGTCGACATCGGCGATCGACGGCCAGTCGGCGGCGGCCAGTTCCCACCCTGCCGGTCGAACTTCGAGCCGCTTGCCGAGCAACCCCACAAAGATGCGCGCCTTGTCCTTGCCGAAGCCCGGCAATGCGAGCACGCGCTCGAGCAGCTCATCGCCGGTCTGCGCGTCGTTCCACACGTTCGCCGCACTCCCGTCGTAGTGCTCGACGAGATGAACGCACAGTGCATACGCCCGCTTGGCCATCGATCCCGGATAGCGATGCAGCGCGGGCTTGGCGCGGAAGATCTCTTCCAGAGCCGCGGGCTCCATCGCCGCGATCTCACGGGCGTCGAGGGTTCCCCCGAGCCGTTGCGCGAGTACCGCCGGCGCGCCGAACGCCCACTCCATCGGGACCTGCTGGTCGAGGAGCATGCCGAGCATGAGCGCGAGCGGATTCTGGGTCAGCAGCGCGTCCGCCTCGGCGTCCCCGGTGAACGGCGTCTTCACGCTTGTTGACACGGACGGCAGCCTACCGACGAGCTCGGGGTTGAGCAGAGGGCGGTCACGGGGTAGACCCGCGCGTCGTGCGAGCCCATCGGGTCGCTGGCGCGACCGCGGTCGTGACGTTCGCAATTGCAATCGTGGGCCTCGAACCGTGGACCGATCGGGTGCTCAGCGCGCACATGGCGCAGCACTTGCTGTTGATGGTCGTCGTCGCTCCGCTCGCGGTCTTGGCCTGGCCCCTCCGGCGAATGCCGGCATGGGCGGCCGGCGGCGCCTTCGCCGCCTTGGCGGTCGCGCTCGAGACCGTCGCTCTCGCCGTCTGGCACCTGCCGGGCCCGTACGAAGCCGCGCAAGCGCACGTGCCGCTGCACGTCGTCGAGCACGCAACGCTGCTCGGCACCGCTGCGGTTGCATGGTGGGTCATCCTCGCGTCACCGGCGTCGATTGGCGTGAGGTTCGCGACGTGCATCGCGTCGGCCGCGCCGATGATGCTGCTCGGCGCGTTGATGACCCTTGCCCCGGATCCGTGGTACTCCTCGTACGCGACCGCGGACAGCTCGCTGAGCCCGCTCGCCGATCAGCAAACCGCGGGCGCGTTGATGTGGGGGCCGGCGGGCATCGCGTACGTGATCGCGGCCGCGTGGTTGGTTGCCTCGGTCATTCGTGACGACGAGACCGGCCGATTCGCCAGCGTAGGACGCGGGTAGGCGCGCGCCGTGTCCGGTCCGTGGGCACGGGCCCTGTTCGCGCTTCCACTCCTCGCCGGCGTCGTCGCGCTCGTGGTGTGGCAACCAGACCGTGCAAGTGCGCAAGCCGACGTGCGCACGATCTATCTGCGCGACTGCGCGACGTGCCATGCCGCCGACGGCCGTGGCAGCGACCGTGGTCCGACGATTCTCACGTCGGGACGCGCGGGTGTCGACTTCTATCTGTCGACGGGTCGGATGCCGCTCGTCAAACCGACCGAGGCGGTCGAGCGGCACACGCCGAAATACGACCCGGCGACGATCCGCGCACTCGTCGACTACGTCGCGACGCTGCCGGGCTTCACCGGACCGGATATCCCGTCGGTCGACATCGCCAACGCCAACGTCGCCCAGGGCGGGGTGCTCTACCGACTCAACTGTGCGGCGTGCCACGCCTGGTCCGGGCGCGGGGGCGCGCTGTTACGCCGGGAATCGCCGCCGCTCCATGACTCGACGCCGACGCAGGTCGCCGAAGCGATGCGCGTCGGGCCCGGCAACATGCCGGTGTTCGGTGAAGCCGCGATCGACGCTCGCGGTCTCGAGGACGTCGCGGCCTATACGCGTGCGCTGACACACCACCCCGAGGACCGCGGCGGGTTCCCGCTGTGGCATCTCGGACCGCTCCCCGAAGGCGCCCTCGCCGTGTTCGTCGGCTTAGGCATCCTCCTCGCGCTGGCACGAATCATCGGAACGCGAGGGTGAGCGAGCGTCGGGAGGCGGGTATCCCGCCGAGCAGCAAGCGGGGCCCAGCGGCCCGGTGCCGCAGGCACGAAGAGCGGGAAACATGAAGCGGGCGGAGCGGCTTGCCGCGCTTTCGTTCATCGTCTCGGCCGCGACCGCGATCACGCTGTTGGTCGTCTACGTGCAGCATCCCGACCCGCAGTGGGAGGGCGCGTTGTTGGGTGTCGCGATGCTCGCGTTCGGCGCGGCGTTCGTGATCATCGCCCACGGTTTGCTTCCACCGGGCCCCGCGGTCGAACAACGCGAGCGTTTCGGCGCCGATCTCGACGAACAAGAAGAGATGGAGGAGGCATTCGAGCGGATCGACGTGCTCAGTCGCCGACGCTTCCTGCTCGGGACGGCCGGGGCAGCAGTCGTCGCGTTCGTCGGCGTCATCGTGTGGCCATTGCGATCGTTGGGACCCAGACCGGGAAACGCCCTCGCGGTACGCCCTGGCGAAACGGCCTGCGGCTCGTGACCGACGCCGGTGCACCCGTACGCGCGAGTGAAGTACCGCTCGGCGGATTGGTGACGGTGTTCCCCGAAGGCGCGGTTGGGTCCGCCGACGGACAAGCGGTACTCGTGCGCGTGGAGCCACAGCTGCTGGACCTTCCTGCGGGCCGCGACACGTGGGCACCCGAAGGTCTGCTCGTCTACTCCAAGGTGTGCACGCACGCGGGCTGTCCTGTCGGCCTGTACGAAGCGCAACACCACGAATTGTTGTGCCCGTGCCACCAATCGGCGTTCAACGTCCTCAACGGCGCGCATCCCACCTCGGGCCCGGCGGCGCGCGCCCAGCCGCAGTTGCCGATCCAGATCGCGTCCGACGGCACCTTGATCGCCCTCGGCGACTTCTCCGACCCGGTCGGTCCCGGCTACTGGGACCGACCCGACCGCAGCCAATGAGATTCGGCATCGACACGCCGCCGTCGGTCCTCGACGCCCACGGCTCCGAGGCACATCACCTCGCGAACGTGTGGTGGATCCTCGTCGGGCTGTCGGCGTTCGTCTACCTCGTCGTCGGCGGCTTCATCGTCATCGCATCCCTGCGCGGCCGCCACCGCGAGCCGGTCGAGGGTCCATCGCGACTCGACCAATACTTCATTTGGATCGGCGGCGTCATCGTTCCAACTGCGATCTTGATGTTCGTCGCGTTCCTGACCGTGAACACTGGCGCCGCGCTGCGCGCGCCAGAGAAGGATCCGTTGCGCATCCACGTTGTCGGCCGGCAGTGGTGGTGGGCCGTCGAGTATCCAGGTACGAACATCGTCACCGCCAACGAGATCCATGTCCCGGTGGGTCAACCCCTCGAGATCCAGGTCGACGGCACCGACGTTGTCCACAGCTTCTGGGTGCCGCAGCTCGCGGGCAAGATCGACGCGGTCCCCGGTCAGCACAACATCATCCGTTTCACTGTGCGCCAGGCGGGCGTGTACCGAGGCGAGTGTGCCGAGTTTTGCGGATTGCAGCACGCGCACATGAACTTCCGCGTGATTGCGGAATCGCCCGGCGACTTCGCGAAATGGATGCTGACCGAGCAGCAGATCACGCCCGTTCCGTCGTCGGAGCTCGCGGCACGTGGGCAGCTCGCGTTCAATTCTTCCGCGTGTGCAGGGTGTCATGCCGTGCGCGGCACGGACGCACGCAGCAACGTCGGCCCCAACCTTACGGATATCGGAGCCCGGGCGCGGCTCGGTTCCGAGACCGTTGACAACACTCCTGCGAACCTGCGGCGCTGGATCGAGAATCCGCAGTATTACAAGCCCGGCGTGCGGATGCCGCCCGCCACCAACAGTGCCGACGACCTGGACGCGATCGTCGCCTACCTGGAGGAACTGCGGTGACGACGTTACTGCCGCGCCCGGGCGCCGAACCCGTCGACGAGCACGAACTGCGGGAGCGATGGGAGGACGACCCCGGCCTTCCCGGATTCTTCGGGACCGTCGACCACAAGCGCATCGGTATCCGCTATCTCGTCACCTCCTTCCTCTTCTTCATCATCTCCGGGCTCTTCGCGCTCGTGATGCGCGTGCAGCTCGCGACGCCCAACGAGACCGTGCTGTCGCCGGAGGCGTACAACCAACTGTTCACGATGCACGGCACGACGATGATCTTCTTGTTCAACACGCCCGTGCTGGCAGGGTTCGGGAACTATCTCGTGCCGCTGCAGCTGGGCGCGCGCGACATGGCGTTCCCGCGCTTGAACGCGTTCAGCTATTGGATCTTCCTCTTCGGCGGGCTGATGATGTACGCGGGATTCGCGTTCGGCACCGCGCCCGATGGCGGATGGTTCGCCTACGCGCCACTCACCGACTCGCTGTACTCGCCGGGCAAAGGCATGGACTTCTGGGCGATCGGCGTGGTCTTCGTCGGCATCTCGACGACCGTCGGTGCCATCAACTTCCTCGTCACGACGTTCAAGTGCCGTGCCCCGGGGCTCTCGCTCTCCCGGGTTCCGATCTACGTGTGGTCGTTCGTCGTCTTCGCTTTCATGGTGTTGTTCTCAGTGCCGGCCGTGACACTTGCCGCGGGCCTCCTCGAGCTCGACCGCTTGTTCGACACTGCATTCTTCCGACCGGGGCAGGGCGGCAACGCGCTGCTGTACCAGCACCTGTTCTGGTTCTGGGGCCATCCCGAGGTGTACATCCTGTTCATTCCCGCGATGGGAATGATCAGCTCGATCATCCCGGTGTTCTCGCGGCGGAAGATCGTGGGTTATTCGTGGGTCGTCGGATCACTCGTCGCGATCGGCTTCATCAGCTTCGGCGTGTGGGTCCATCACATGTTCGCGACCGGCGTGCCGGTGCTCGCGATGTCGTTCTTCTCGGCCGCCTCGCTCGTGATCGTGTTACCGAGTGGCGTGCAGTTCTTCTGCTGGATCGCCACCATGTGGCACGGGAAGGTGACGTTCCATACCCCGATGCTCTTCGCGATGGGCTTCTTGTTGCTGTTTCTCCTGGGCGGCATCACCGGCGTGATGGTGTCCGTCCTCGCGTGGGACTGGCAGGTCCACGACAGTTACTTCGTCGTCGCGCACTTCCACTATGTGCTCAACGGAGCGGTGGTGTTCCCGATCTTCGGGGCGATCTACTACTGGTTTCCGAAGTTCACCGGGCGAATGCTCTCGGAGCGGCTCGGGCACGCGAGCTTCTGGGTGATGTTCGTCGGCTTCAATATCGCGTTCTTCCCGATGCACATCCTCGGCCTGCTCGGCATGCCGCGTCGCATCTACACGTACCAGTCCGGCCTGGGTTGGGACTGGCTCAACCTCGTGGCGTCGATCGGCGGGTTCATGTTCGCACTGGGAGTCGGCATCACGTTCGTGAACCTGTGGGTGTCGCGCAAGCACCCGCGTGATGCCGGCCCCAACCCCTGGGACGCGGACACGCTCGAGTGGGCCACCGATTCGCCGACGCCGGAATGGAACTTCGCGGCGGTGCCGATCGTCGAGAGTCGCCACCCGCTGTGGGACCAGCAGCCGATGACCTTCGCCAAAGATGGCGCGTTCGGACCGGAGGGCGCGCTCCGGCGCGCGATCCCAATCACCGGCGGATTGCACGCCGAGCCTGAAGAAGTGCTGTACGTGCCGCCCGAGACCGCAGTGCCGTTCTGGGTCGCGCTCGGGCTTGCGCTCGCGTTCGTGGCGATGCTCGTCGAAGCCCAGCTCGTCGCGATCGTGGGTCTCGCAATCGCGGGAATCGCGGTGCTGCGCTGGACGTGGCGCATCGGGGATCGCGCGAGCGAGACGCACACGGAGACCGAGCCATGACGACGACCGAAGCGATCCTCGCTGCGCCCTCGCGGCCCGCGTTCCGCGGGCGGTCAGTCGGCTGGTGGGGCGTGCTGTGCATGATCATGACCGAGGCGATGCTGTTCATCGGCCTCCTCGCGTCGTACTTCTTCTTGTGGGCCAGCTCTCATGAGTGGCCGCAAGGCGGGATCGAGAAACCCGAGCTCGCCCGCATCTCGATCTTCACGGTCATCCTGCTCGGCAGCAGCATTCCAATTTTCGTGGCAGAGTGGGCGAACCGGCGGGGTCGCATGAATCTCGTGCGTGGCGCGCTCTTCGTGTCGTTCCTGATGGGCGCGGCGTTCCTCGTCAACCAGGTGCTCGAGTACCAGGAGCTGACGTTCGGATGGCGCGACAACGCCTACGGATCGATCTTCTACGCGATCACCGGGCTGCACGGGCTCCACGTCCTCCTCGGATTGTGCATGAGCCTCGTCGTGCAGGCGAAGGGATACGCGCGCCGGCTGTCGCCACGCGAGGACGTCAGCGTCGAAGTGTTCTCTCTCTACTGGCACTTCGTCGATGGCGTGTGGATCCTGGTGTTCAGCTCCCTCTACCTCGCGGTGCATTTCGCATGAACGTGCAGGCGAAGAGCACCCGCGCCCCGACTCGCGGCCAGATCATTCTGGGATGGACCGCGACGGTGGTGCCGATCGGCGCGTGGATGGTCCATCTCACCGGCGAAGCGGCGCTGGTGCGGCTCGCGTGCGAGCACCGCGACGTCGAGTGGGTCATGCATGCGCTTACGGTCGGCACCGCGCTGGTGTGCCTGGCCTGTCTGGCCATCGGCGTGACGTACGC
Source organism: uncultured Actinomycetes bacterium (assembly GCA_963837155.1). Taxonomy (GTDB): domain Bacteria; phylum Actinomycetota; class Acidimicrobiia; order IMCC26256; family PALSA-610; genus DASQHW01. Next base: position 3,339,915 of record CAWIMB010000002.1, read on the forward strand.
GCGCCGGCCGGTGAGCGAGAACGGCAACGGCGCGTTCCGGTTCCTCGGCGTGCTGGCCGCGAGCGTCGCGTTCGTGAACCTGCTGGTGATCGTGTGGGAAGGCGCGTACGTGCCGTTCCTGCCCCTGTGCCGATGAGCGTCGTGCAGTGGCTGGACGAACGGCTGGGCGTGGCGCACTTCGCGCGCAAGTCGCTCAACAAGGCGTTCCCCGACCACTGGTCGTTCATGCTCGGCGAGATCGCCATGTACTGCTTCATCGTGCTGGTCGTGACCGGCACGTTCATCGCGCTGTTCTTCGACGCGAGCTCCGAGCGGGTCGTCTACCACGGCTCGTATGCGGCGCTCGACGGCGTGCAGATGTCGGAGGCATACCGTTCGGTGGTCGGGCTCAGCTTCGACGTTCGGCTCGGGCTCACGATGCGTCAGATGCACCACTGGGCCGCGCTGCTGTTCGTTGCCTCGATCGTCGCGCACCTCTGTCGGGTCTTCTTCACCGGGGCGTTCCGCAAGCCGCGCGAGATCAACTGGCTGATCGGTCTCACGCTCCTCCTGCTCGCGATGGTGAACGGCTTCACCGGTTACTCGTTGCCTGACGATCTGCTCTCCGGCACGGGCTTGCGCATCGCGTACTCCATCGTGCTCTCCATCCCGGTCGTCGGAACGTGGATCGCGTTCTTGGCCTTCGGCGGCGAGTACCCGGCGAGGCCCACGTTGGGACGGTTGTTCGTCGCGCACGTCTACGTCGTGCCACTGCTGATCTTTGCGCTGCTCTCGGCGCACCTCGCGATCCTCTGGCGCCAGAAGCACACGCAGTTCCCCGGCAGGGAAGGCGGCACCGCTCGCACCGAGCGCAACGTGATCGGGTCGCCGCTATGGCCGACCTACGCCGCGAAGAGCATCGGCTTGGGCGCCTTCGTCACCGGCGTATGCGCGCTGCTCGGCGGGCTTGCCCAGATCAACCCGGTCTGGGAGTACGGCCCCTACGAACCGGCGGCGGTCACCACGGCTGCCCAGCCCGACTACTACGTGGGTTGGCTCGAAGGCGCGCTCCGCCTGGCGCCGCCCTGGTACCTCCACATCGGGTCGTACTCGGTGCCCGAGGTGTTCTGGCCCGCGGTCCTGTTGCCCGGGATCGTGTTCGGCCTGTTGTACGCGTGGCCCTTCCTCGAAGCGCGCGTCACGCATGACCGGCGAGCGCACCACGTGCTCGACCGGCCCCGAGACCGGCCGGTCCGCACCGCGATCGGGATCGGCGCGATCACGTTCTTCGTCGTGCTGCTCATCGCGGGCGGACAGGACGTCGTCGCCGAGGAGGCTCGGGCCCCGATCACCCGCGTGACCGTGGTCTTGCAGATCCTCTGTCTCACGCTCCCATTCGTCACCGGCGCGATCGCATGGAAGTGGTGCCACGACCTCGCCGCCGCGGACGCGCGCAAGGACCCGGACCGGCCCGGACCGACCGAGCCAGTCGAACCGCCCCCGCGTCGCCTACGGCGGGGGGCCCGGGATGCGGCCGGCACCGCCGCGGGCGCAGCGCTGCTCGCAGCCCTTGCCGCAGCCGGCCGCCGGCTGCGCCGCCGGAGAAGTCCAGGCCGGACTGGACGGTGAACCGACTAGACTGACCCATCCAGAATTTCGTCCGCGATCCCGGGGAGCGATGTGCACGATCGTTTGCCCGAGCCAACTTCTCGCTCCATGGCCGATCCTGAGGTCGCGGAGGAGCAGGCGTACGTGACCAGGGCGTACGCGCGGCTCGAGGCGATGCGGGCCGCGGCCGAGCGGGTCCGGGCGGCATATGCGGACGTGCGCGCCGGGGGAACCCACCAGGCCCGCCTCGAGCGCGACATCGCGTGGGATGTCACCCAGCGCCGCCTCGCGGACCTCGACATCGGGGAAGCGCCCCTCGTGTTCGGTCGTCTCGACATGGACCGGGTGGACGGAGAGGACGGCCAGAGCTGGTACGTCGGCCGGCTCGCGGTCGAGGACGACGAGCACACACCGCTCGTCGTCGACTGGCGAGCGCCGGTCGCGGAACCCTTCTACCGGGCGACGGCCGTGGAACCGATGGGCGTCGTGCGCCGCCGGCACCTCATCACGCGCAAGGGCCGCGAGGTCATCGGCCTCGACGACGAGGTGTTCGACCAGGACGCGGTGGAGCACGAGGGGCTGAACGTGGCGGGCGAAGGCGCGCTCCTCGCCGCGCTCGAGCGCAACCGCACCGGTCGGATGGGAGACATCGTCGCCACGATCCAAGCGGAACAGGACGAGGCGATCCGCGCCGACATCCACGGCGTGCTCGTGGTCGCCGGCGGTCCCGGTACGGGCAAGACTGCCGTCGCCCTCCACCGCGCGGCCTACCTGCTCTACACGCACCGACGACGGCTGGGAGCGCAGGGCGTGCTGCTCGTCGGTCCGAGTGCCGTCTTCCTTCGCTACATCGAGCACGTGCTCCCGTCCCTCGGCGAGCAAGACGTGCAGCTCTCGACGATCTCCGGGCTGAAGCCACGGCTGCGGGGCGTGGGCTTCGACGTGCCCGCGGTTGCGCGGCTGAAGGGCGATGTACGCATGGCACGTGTCATCGCGTCTGCGGTGGCCGATCGTGAACGGCCGCTGCGGGAAGACCTCGTGGTGTTGGTCGACGGTCTTCGCGTCCGGCTCTCGCGGGGCGACACCGCGCGGGCCGTCGAGGGAACGCGCCGCCGCCGCGGTACGCACAACGAGAACCGCTCGTACGTCGTGCGGCGGATCCTCGACCTGCTGGTCTCGCGCTACAAGAGCGCCGCCATTCGCGCGTATCGGGAGCGGCGCGACGAACGCGGCGCCCCCATCTCCGAGGCAAGCAACGTCCGGAGCATGTTCGACCGGGACGGCGCGTTCGACGTCACGGTCGCGAGCGCGCTCGCGCGGGGGGAGTCCCCGCCGCAGGGTTGGGACCAGGAGCTCCGGGCGCGGCTGCGCTCACGACCGGAGGTAAAAGAAGCGCTCGAGCGCATGTGGCCGGCGCTGTCAGGCGCCGAACTGGTCAATGACCTCTTCGGCTTTCGCCGCGCTCGTACATTCCGCCGGCGACGGCGTCCTCACCGACGACGAGCAAGCGCTGCTCCACCGCCGGCGCGAGAGCGATCTCGCCGCCGTGGCCTGGACCGAGGCGGACGTCGCGCTCGTCGACGAAGCCGACTCGCTGCTCGGGCCGGTCGAGGCGGCACGCCCGCTCCGGCGGCGCCGGCGTGACGGCGACGACGCGCTCGATACCGCCAACCGAGTCATCGACGACCTCGGATTGCACGGCTACGCCGACGCCGCGACGCTCGCGCAACGGTTCGGGGAGCCGTCGCCGAACGGTCACGAGGCACCGGGCGAGCCCCGCACGTTCGGGCACGTGCTCGTCGACGAGGCCCAGGACCTCGAGCGCGATGCAGTGGCGCATGCTCGCCCGCCGTTGCCCGTCGGGCTCGATGACGATCGTCGGCGATCCCGGCCAGGCCAGCAAGCCGGGGGCGGTCGCGTCGTGGGACGCGGTGCTCGCGCACCTGCCGACCCACAACCCGCCCCGCTTCGTGACGCTCACGATCAACTACCGGACCCCGGCCGAGGTCATGGACGTCGCGTCGCGTCTGCTCGCGGTCGCGGCGCCGACCGTCGAGCCGTCGGTGTCGGTACGCAGCACCGGCGAGGAGCCCCGTTTCATCGCGGCGCCTGCCGCCGATTTGGTCGCGGTCGCAGCCCGCCAGACGCGCGGTGCGTTCGCCCAGGGCGGCACGGTCGCAGTCATCGCGCCGGACGACTTGCACGCGCCGATCGTCGACGCCCTCGCCGACCTCGGCGCGACCGCCGGTTCGGCCGACGCACTCGACGCACCGGTGACGGTGCTCGATCCGACCAGCGCCAAGGGCTTGGAGTTCGACCACGTTGTTGTCGTCGAACCGTCAGCGCTCGTCAGCGCCGACCGCGCCGGGCTTCGCCTGCTCTACGTGACGATCACGCGCACGACGAAGACGCTCACGATCGTGCACGCCGACGCGCTGCCGGAAGGTCTCGCGCCTTCAATCCCCGGTTGAGGCGTCTGTGAACGTCGGAAAACGATAGGTGCCAGACGCCTCTACCGCGCGGTGAAGGCGTCCCGCGCCGCGGGGTCGTCGAAGAACACGAGCACCCACGCGTCGCGCGTTCCTTCGCGCCGCATCGCCTCGTAGCGGTGGTTGCCGTCTTGCAACAGCAGTCGCCCGTCTTGGAATTCGGCGAGCAGTGGTGGCGGCTCCCACCCTTCTTCGAGGCTCTGCTCCATGTCGCCGATCTCGCCTTCCCACTCGTCCTCCTCGATCGGAACGAGCGCGTCATCTTCCGGGCCGGCGAGGCGCACAAGGTCGGCCAGCGGCACGCGGACCGGCCCGAGCCACCAGTGTTTGTTCTGCGCGAGCGCGGCGGCCAGCACCTCGTTGTCGCTGCCGCGGCTCGCGAGAAAATCGCCCACCCAGATCGCGGTGCGATCCTCGGCAGCCGCCGCGCGCGGACGCCAAGCTGAACTCCTGGTGCGTCAACCCTCGGCGGTGACGATGTCGACGAGCTTGCGACCGCGCCGGTTCCCGAACTTCACGACGCCGTCAGCGGTCGCGAACAGCGTGTCGTCGCCGCCGCGCCCGACGTTGTAGCCGGGGTGGAAACGCGTACCGCGCTGGCGCACGATGATCGTGCCCGCGGTGACCGTCTGGCCGCTGTAGCGCTTCACGCCGAGCCGTTGTGAGTTCGAGTCGCGGCCGTTGCGGGAGGAGGCCGCACCCTTCTTCTTCGACATGGGTTTTTCTCTTCCGCTCTTGTCGCCTACGGCGACGGGCCGCTCGGGCCACGGCTCGCCGGGATACCCGGCTCGCGGACGCTCGCCTCAGGCCTTCGTGATCCCGGTGATCTCGATCGTCGAGTAGTGCTGACGGTGGCCCCAGTGGCGCCGCTCGTTCGACTTGTTCTTGTACGTGAAGCCCTTGATCTTCGGACCGCGGGCCTCACCGACCACGCGAGCAGTCACGGACGCGCCGCCGAGTTGCGCGGGCGTCGCGAGCACGGCATCGCCATCCACGAGCATGACCGGCCGCAGCGTGACTTCGTCGCCGGCAAGGCGCTCGACGTCGAGACGGTCACCCTCGGCGACGCGGTACTGCTTGCCGCCACTCTCGATCACTGCGTACATAACCATGGCTCTCTCGCTACGCCATCCTTGGCTTCGCTGCGGCCGCACGGTGCACGCGCTGGCCTCTCCGGGCTGTTCGGGGAACCGGGAGAGTGTAGCTGACCACTGGTCCGCGGCCGGTAGCGTGTTTGGGGATGCCGCTGCGGGTGGTGGTCGCCGAAGACAATCTGCTGGTCCGTGAGGGCATCGTCACGCTGCTCGAGCACCAGCCTGATCTCACGGTATGCGGGGCGTGCGGCTCCTACGACGAGCTCATGGAGACCGTCGAGCGCGAGCACCCCGACGTCGTCGTCACCGATATCCGGATGCCGCCGACGGGCACCGACGAAGGCATCCGTGCCGCGCTCGCGCTGCGCGACTCGCAGCCTGACGTCGGTGTCGTCGTGCTGTCCCAGTACGTCGACCCCGCGTACGCGCTTGCGCTCCTCGAACGTGGCTCCGAGGGGCGCGCGTACCTGCTGAAGGAGCGCGTCTCGGATGCCACGCAGATCGTGCGCGCGATCGAGGATGTCGCACGCGGCGGCAGCGTCATCGATCCGGTCGTGGTGGAGGCGCTCGTCGCCCAGAAACAGAGGCGCCCGGCTTCCGCGCTCGAGCGTCTCACGCCGCGCGAGCGGGAGGTCCTCGACCAGATGGCCCAGGGCCGCAACAACGCCGGGATCGCGGAGGCCCTGTTCCTGTCAGAGCGCGCGGTCGAAAAACACATCAACTCCCTCTTCTCGAAGCTCGGCCTGTCCTCGGAGGTGGACGTCCACCGCCGGGTGAAGGCCGTGCTCCTGTACCTGGCCGAGGAGATGAAGGAGTAGCCGACCGAAGGGGAGGCGGAGCCGAGAATCGACCAATCAAGGAGAGGGGGGCGAGCACCCCTGACCACTGAAGGTTTCCACCCTGGGCAGGGCCGACGGGGGGTGCGAGCATGGACGACGTGAGCACCCCGGACGGGTCGACCAAGACCGTGTCGGTGCTGATCGTGGATGATCAGATGCCCTTCCGGGCTGTCGCGCGCACGGTGATCGGGATGACTTCCGGTTTCGCGGTCACCGCGGAGGCGGCGTCGGCCGAGGAGGCGATCGCCCAGGTGGATGCCCAGCCCCCGGATCTCGTGCTGATGGACATCAACATGCCGGGCATGAACGGGATCGAGGCCACGGGCCGGATCCGCGCCGCGTACCCGGAGACCGCCGTGATCCTGCTGTCGACGTACTCCGAGGCCGACCTGCCCGACGACGCCAAGGACTGCGGCGCGTTGGCGTACGTGCACAAGGAGGACTTCGGCCCGGCACTCGTCCGTCAGCTCTGGGACGGTTGGTCAACCTCGTCGGCGTGATCCGTGAGCGGGATCATCCCGCCGATCTTGGTGCCCTCGCCCGGCGCGCTGTGGACCTCGAGCTTGCCGCCGATCGCACCGAGCCGGTCCGCCATGTTCACAAAGCCATGCCCCTTTACGGCTGAGCTGTTGGCATCGAAGCCGGCGCCGTTGTCCGCGACCTGGAACCGCAACTCGTGGTCGGACTCGGCAAGCGTGATCGTGATGTGCGCGCCCTCCCCCGCGTGCTTGCCCGCGTTCTGCATCGCCTCGAGGCAACAGAAGTAGATGGCGGCTTCGATATCCGAGGAGTAGCGCCCGACCTCGGCCTCGACCTCGGCGGGGAGCACCGACCGGTTCGAAGCCGCGACCAACGCTTCGCGCAGGCCACGGTCCATGAGCAACGGCGGATAGATGCCGTGCGCGAGCTCACGCAGCTCGGTCAGCGTCGTCTGCGCGTCGCCGCGCAGCTCTTCGAGCAACGTCGCGTAGAGCTTCCGGGTCGCCGTCCACGAGCTGGCGGGCCAGGCCGAGCTTGACGGCCAGCGCCACGAGATGCTGCTGGGCACCGTCGTGCAGGTTGCGCTCGATCTGACGGCGCGATTGGTCTGCCGTCGCGACGATGCGCGAGCGGGACGCGCGCAGCTCCTCGTTGGCGATCCGAAGATCGTCGAGTGACGCCTGCAACGCGGTGTCGAGCGCCGAGTTGTGGAGCGCGACCGCGACCTGGCGGGCGAGGTCGGTCAGCACGCGCTCCTCTTCGGCGCTGAATGGCTGCCCATTTGCCGCCCGCGCACACAGGATGAAGCCGAACAGCTCGCCGGAGAGCACGAGCGGCGCGACCCGCAACGTGCGACCCGGGTGCTCGGCGAGGAACGCGGGCAGCCACACCTGGATCCACGCGTTGCCCGATACATGCGCGCGGGCGACAACCACTGCCTCTTCTTCGTTGAGCCGCACACGCGCCGTCTCCCGATACGGCACCGCCGCCGCGCGTTCGAACAAACCGTCGGTACCCGTCCACACCTCCGCGTTCGACAGCTGCATGCTCTTCTTCAACGATTCCGCGAGCTGCAATAACAGCTCGTCCAGCGGGATGGCGCGCGACATGCGTGCGCCAAACGTCTGCAGCGGTTCGTCGGGCGCTCGCTGTTCGCCGTATACCCGCCGGTTCGCGAGCTCCTCGAGCCAGTTGCGCGCCGGGACGAACAGCAGCGCCGAAATCGCGGCGGCAACCATCGACAGCCCCAGCACCCGGCGGGTCTCGTCGGTCGGGCTGTCGCCGAAGCCGAGTACCACGACCACGTACACGATGCCGACGAGCGCGACCAGGCCCCCGGCCTCGATCGTGCGCACGAGCAGCCGGTCGACCCGCAAGGCCAGCCGTTCGAACGACGCCAACGCGATCGCAAGCGGAATCGACGAGGCGAGCACGACGATCGGCGCGCCCAGCCCGTCCGGCCAGCCGATCAGCTGATGCATGAGCCAGACCACCAGCGCGCACGCGCCGGCCACTACCGCGCCCCATCCGGCCCATTGGAGGCGCGCCCGCTCCACGGCCGCCGCACCGCGGCACCGGATGGCGTACGCAATGACCGCGATCAGACCGATGGCGAGCGAATCTGCGGTCAACAGCGCGCGCGACGGTGAATCGGAGAGCCCGACAACCACAGCACACGGGATGCCGATAACCGCGACCAGGCCGAGCGAGATCCGCGCCGCGCGGGTGCGCACCCAGCCGTCGGGAAGCGCGATCGCGATGGCACCGGCCGCGACCGGCACGACGCCAACCGCCCGGTCACTCCACAGCGCGAGCGCACCTGCGATCGTGCCGCCCGCGAGCCAGATCCACATCGGCTCGCGTGGGCGCGCGATCGCGACGACGACCGTCGACAATGCGAACGCGATGACGAGCACCACGGCCGCCCACGCGATGCCCCGGTCATGGTCGCTCGCACCCACGGCCGCGATGACGACGCCGGTCACCGCGAGGAGAACCGCTATGACCCGGACCACGCGTGAGTGCGTACCGACATCCGACACCGTCGGCACATCTCTCTCATCCAAGCGATGCAAGGTGGTCGACATCTCTTACTCCGTTCGAAGGACTATTGCCGGACGGGTGCGCACCGCACGCGAACCGGGAAGGAGAGAACACAGATTGGCGATCACCAGAGCGACGAGGCACACGGCGGCGAGCACGATCACGGGCGCGACGACAACGAACCGCGCTCCAAGGTTGTCGGATTGGAAGCGCCACACCGATCGGGCGATCAGCAGGCCGAGTGGAATGCCGACGACAATGCCGACGAGGGCCGTCGTTGTCGCTTGCACGAGCACGATCCCCCGCACCCCGCCCCGCGTCATGCCGAGCGCCTTGTGCATGGCGAGATCACTCCGCCGGCGTTGTACCGCGGTCACGAACGCATACCCCACCGCGATCACACCGAGCAATCCGACGAAGATCGCAAGTGCCGCCGGTAAGGCACGCACATCGCGCAGGCGTCGCAGCTCTGTCGGCGTCCCCAGCGGCTCGGCGCCGTATCCCTTCGAGTTCAGTTGCGCGTTCAGTCGATCGGTCGCCGCGCGTTTGTCAACACCCGACGCGAACGTCACGACGTAGCCGGGACTGCCCGCTTCTCCGACGTCCCCTTCGGGGGTGCGCACGATTCGATCAAGACCGTTGTACGTCAGGACCGCGCCTTCCCCGAGTGACGGATCGTCGGACATGCCGGAAAACACCGCCGTCCCGACGACTTTCAGGTCGAACGTGCGCGTCTGGCCGAGTGCACGTACGACGTCGCCGGTTGAGACGTGAAGCTTCTCTCGCGTTGCGTGCCCGAGCGCGACCTCGTCGACGGTCTGCGGCGCGTGTCCCTCGATGAACATGTCGGGCGGATCGCCGCGCACCGTCTTCAGCCCGCGCGTCGACGGTCGTGTCGTTGATCGTGATCGTCTGGTTCACCGCGAGCGTCGCGCTCGCGATGTCTCGGTCGCCGAGAATCGTCTTCCCGTCAGGGTCTGTCGCCTGCACGTCCCACGACCCGCCCCGAGCCCTTGGGTCGTCGATCATCCGCCGCAAGCTCGCGCCGAAGATGAGCGCGCCTGAGATGGCGGTGATCACGAGCACCGCACCGGCGAGCGCCAGGCCAACCGGTACGGCACGCGCACCGCGTCCGCGCTCGAGCGCCATGCGTACCCCCGCCGCAGGTACCGGCCGCGCCCGAATAGCTCCGACGATTCGCGTTGCCAGCGGCGCTCGCCGCGACTCGCGGGGGTTGGTGCCGATCGTGCGCCACGCCACGGCAGCTGTCAGCAGCACACAGCCCGCAAACAAGGCCGCGGTACCGGGGCCGAGCACGGTCCAGTCGACATCGAGACCGGGGTTCGGTTCGATCCGGCCCGCCAATCCGAATGGCATCCAGATGGAGGCGACGATGGCCACCAGCAGCGCACCGCACGACCCGATCACGATCGCCGGGAGAAGGTCCAGCACGGTGGCGGCGCGCCGCTCGGTGCGCGTCACGCCCATGGCCGCGAGGGTCTCGTCGTCCGCGACGTTCGCCGAAGCACGACGGGCGAAGAACAATGCCAGCGCGACGGTCCCGCAGATCGCGGAGAGCAACGCGAAGATGTACAGCGCCCGACCGACCAGATCCGTCGCATCCACGACCCGGTTGCGGGTCGTGAACTCGAGCTGGAGATCGCCGAGCCGGGGCGTGCTCTTGACGCGATTCACGAACACCGGTATTCGGCGCTCGTCGGGCACACGCACCAGCAGCGCGTCGGCATAGATGCCGGGCAGCGGCTTCACGGTCCGCATGAATGCGGGGGTCACCAGCGTGAAGTCGTTTTCGGCCTCCTTGTCACTGGTGACCTGGCGCGGGCCTCGCTCGAGACCGACGACGCGCATCTTGAACGCGGGCCCCTCTCCCTTTTTCGGGTTCTGGCCCTGGCTGAGCTGTTCGGTGAGCTGTTGCTGGGTGAAGGTCTCCAGAGCCAGTTCGCCACCGAGCCCGACGTGCAGGACCTGGGCGCGGGCTTCGCCGAGCACGATCTCGAACCGCGGATCGGGGTTCGGGGCACGGCCGCGGACGATGTGTGCGCGCTCCACCTCGTCCCGCACGCGATCGTCTTGCGGCAACGCGAGGCCGAGGAACATGTCCGGCGTGCCCACGAGCCGGGCGCCGGTGAGCTTGACGTGTGCCCACCCGTCGACCTCGGGCATCTTCGCGATCTGCGCGGTGGCGGCAGCGGCATCGTCTTTCGCCGGCGGGAGCCCGATGAACCCGTTGGTGAGGCGAGTTTCGGCGTCCAAGCGGTGGAAGGCGCTTTGCGTTCTTCGACCGGCGGCGAGCGTCGACAGCACTGCGCCACCGACGATCGTGATCAGCAATGCCGCAACCACCGACGCGAACCGGTGCCGCCCGAGCCGCACGCGCGTGAGATACAAGGCTCGACCCATCACTCGGTCCTCAACGCGTTGGCGATCTGCACCCGCGCCGCCAGCACACCGGGGCCGGTCGCGATCGTCGCCGCTCCTACGAGCGCCGCGACCGTGATGGCGGCGAGCGGCAGCACGGGAAGCGTGAGGTCGTCGGCGATGCCCAGCCAGCGCGCGGTTGCGACCCAGAGCCAGTGCCCCGCAACCGCACCGATGGGAACTGCGACCGCGAGCGCGAGCAGGATCAGCGCGCTCGCCTGCACGAGGACCGCGGACAATGCCTGACGCCGGGACAGGCCGATGGTCTTCAGCAAGGCGACGTCGCGCCGCCGGCTCCGCACACCGGTAACCAGCAGATGAATCGTGCTGCCGATTGCCAACAGTCCGAGAACGCCGACGAGCACGAGCGGCGTTCCGGCGAGGTGGTCGTAGCTCAGCACGTCATTCGGTCGCTGGGGCACGTCGAGGACGTTCGTCGACGCGAGCGGATCGTCGTGCATCAGGACGTGTCGCAACATCGCGCCGACATCCTTGGCGCCCGGCTTGGCCCGGACGAGGATGAACGTGGACCCGAGGCGGGCTTCCTTGGGCAGCGCATGGAGCGTCGTCGCGGCACCGACGCCGAGCCCCGTCTGCTCGGAGGCGGGGTACGGCGCGAATCTCGGGAACACCGCAACACCGACGATGCGAAAGGTGCGCGGCTTCGTTTGCTGGGCGCGAACGCTGATCAGTCCGCCGACGAGGACGCCGAGATCATCCATCGTCTTGGCTCCGAGCACGATTTCGTCGTCCGCCGCCGGCGCGTGGCCGCGCAGCATCGGCAAGAACGGGACTCCGGGCCGGCGGTCGATCCCCACTGTCGCGTAGGAGTCGCCGTCGATCTCGAACTGCGAGTACGCGCCCTCGACCACGCCCGCGACCTGGGGCTGGGCCGGCAAGACCTTCATCGCCTCGTCGATGAGCTTGTGGTCCTCCTCCGGGTCGTTCACCTGCGCGGCCCACTGCCAGCCATAGCGCGCCGGCGTCGACGTGAAGCGCGTCAGCCCCGCCGAGAACACGATCGTCGCAACGAGTGCCGTCAACGCGACCGCCACGCCGAGCAACGTCGATCGCAACGGAACCGTGCCGTCTTTGCCCCGATCGAGCGCGAAACGCACTCCGCTCACGACCGGCACCGGCGCGCCAGTGCGAGCGAGTTGGTCACCCGCGCGGACCGACGCAAGGTTGCGGGCTGCGTGACCGCGGAGAAGTACCGACGTGACACCGGTTGCCGTGCACAGCGCGAGCAGAACGAGCGCGCCCACCGGCAGTACGAGGAGGTCGGCGTCGTACCCGCGGGCCGGTTCTACGATCCGCAAGGGTCCGAGCGGCATCAGCGGTGACGCGAGGATCGCGCCGGCCACCGCCAGGACGGCCGCGCCCACGCCGACGATCGCGCCGCGAAGTGCTCCGAGGATCGCGAGCTGACCACGGGTCAAGCCCAGCGCAAAAACCACCTGCCGCTCGTCCCGCAGTGGCCGCAAGCTGCGGGCGATGATCTGTCCAAGAACGGCGAGCGCGGCGAGCGCGGCGAGGCCCGCGAAGATCCAGAGCGCGACGACGTACGGGCGGATCGCTCGTTCCGCCCGGGCTTCGGTGAGCGTCAGCTCCTGGTAGTTCACGCTCGCGTGGAGCACGTCGCCGACCTTGCGCTCGTACGCGCCGAGCGAAGCTCCGTCCTTCAGCCGCACGAATTTCCCGACGTAGAGCGACGCCACGTCGAAACGATGCGTGAATGCGGGCGTGAAGAGCACGGTCGACGTCAACATCGGATCGTCGGACGCGCGGGTCACATCGTCGAGCCTGGCGAAAACACCCGTGATGCGCTCCCGCACCCTGAGGTCTGGTTGGGGTTCACCGGGCTGGTTCGCGGCCTTGGGCGACAAGAAGCCGAAGTTCAGTTCGTCGCCGACTCTCAGATGGCCGCGCTTGGCCGCGACCTCGTTGATCGCGATCTCGTCGGTCCGATCGACGTGCGGCATGCGACCGCGGAGCACATGCGGGTTGTCGACATCGCGGAACAGCCGCCCGTCCGGATTGGACGCGACGATGGCCTCGTACAGGAATCCGAGATCGAGCTCACCGCGGGAATCGACTGGCCCGCCGTACAACCCGATGATGTCGGCTGTTGCTTCGACCTCCGGCAGCCGGCTGACCGCTTCCCATTTCGCCGGGTCTTTGGGCGTTTCGTTGGGGTTGACAAGCACGTCGGCCGCGTGGGTCGCGGCGCGCGACCCGTGCGAGCGTGGAGCCTGTCCGCCGAGCACCCGCGACCGCAGTGAGCACGACGGCCCCTGCGAGCCCGACGAGCAGGGCGACCCCGACAACTCCGAGCCACCGGTGACGCACATCGGCGCGCAGGCGCATCCAGATCGCGCCCATCACTCCGCCCTCAAGAGCTGCGCGGGACGGGTCCGAGCCGCGACCACCGCGGGCACCGCGGCACACAGTTCTGCGACGACGATCGCGAGTGCACCTACTACGAGAACAGCGACTGCGGGCACCCGCACGACAGACACGAAACCGCTTCGGTCTGCGTACACCGACCACGCCGTGCGCCCAGCCAGGATGCCGAGCGGAACGCCGACGAGCACCGCGACGAGCGCAAGGAAGGTTGCTTGCGACGCAACGACACCGCTGAGCTGCGCACGCCCGACACCCAAGGCGCGCAGCGTCGCGAGATCATGACGCCGCGCTCGACCGGAGGAGACGAGTACGTGCACCAACGTCGAGGCCGCGAGCAGCGCGAGCACACCGCCCAGCAGCAATGGAAATCCGTCGACCCGGCCGAAGTCGACGAGGTCTCGTGGCTGCACACGCGGCACTTCGTACAACTGCGGCAATTCGCCACCGAGCATTTTGTTCATGTCACCGAGAACGGCTTTGCGATCGGCTGCTGATCGCAGCCGGAGATACACACTCTCGGCCGCCGGGATCCCTGTCTTGGGCCCCGTCTCGACGCCGAACGCCCCGAACGTTGAGCGGTTCGGCATCAGCGCGCCTTCACCGGGCTCGACCGATCCGAGCACAGGTGGCATGACGACCTCGCCGACGACTGTCACCGTCGTCGGATGCTCGACGCCTTCAGCCGCCAGCTCGAGGCGTTCGCCGATATGCGTGTCGAGTCGGCGCATCGTGCGCGCCGCGAGCGCGATCTCGCCCGATGCAACGGGAGCCTTGCCCTTCGCGATCGGCGGCAAGACGTCGGTCGCGTCGCCCCGCACGACGTCCATCGTGACGACGAAGACCTGCTTGTCGTGAATACGGCCCTCGAAGTTGCTCCCGACGGCGGCGCCGGCAACATCGCCCGCGGCGCGCACGACCGCGATGCCGTCGTCGCTCCCGGGGTCGATGGTGTCGCCTCCGAGGCTCCCGTAGTTCGTCGCGACAACGTCCCAACGCCACCCGTAGAGCCCCGGGTCGGAACGCAAGTGAGCGAGGCTCGCGCCGAACACCAGCGCGCCGGCGAGCGCCGCGATGCCGACGGCAGGACCGGCGATGCCACGTCCGAGGAGCGACCAGCCGCTACACGCGAAACGCACACCGACGCCGGTCGGGACACTGGTGGCCGGCGGAACGCGCAGTACTGGTGCCTGCTCGCGAGTGAGTGACCCCCGCCGGGCGAGCACGCTGCCGAAGACCGTCGCGAGCAGTCCGAGGACAAGCACAAATGCGAGCGCAACCACGAGCACTGTCCAATCGATCGCAATGCCTGGGTTCGGCTCGATTTCGCGCGCGAGCCCGAACAGCACTCGCGTGGAAAGAACAACCGTGACCACGCCGGCGACCACCGCGCCGATGACGCCGATGACGAGGCCTCGGAGGACCGCGAGCGCGACGAGATCGACGTGTGCGAAGCCGAGTGCACGCAACGTCGATGCGTCGGCCGCATCGACGTTCGCCGACTGACGCATGGTCGCGATGATCGAGGCCAGCACGACAAGGCCGAGCAGACCACCGAGGAGCCAAAGTGTGATCGTCTGCAAATGCATGGAGCGCCGCAGGTTGACGGTGACGTCGCGAGAGCTCTGCATTTGCACGACGCCGCGCGGCGCGAGTTTCTCGAGCGCCTGTTGGAACGCGGGAACATCAGCATCGCCGCGCTGCAGACGGACCATGACCCCATCGGCCCGTTGTGCGGGCACCAGGTCGGGACGCACGTTTGCGACGGCGGCGTCCGACGCTTTCGACTGATCGTAGAGTGCCGGCGTACCGAAGATCACGCCGCCGGGCGCAAGGCCGCGTTGAAGCGCAACAAGGTTCGGCACCGCGACAACGCCCACGATCCGCACCGTTGACGCGGGAACGAGCTCGCGCACGGACTTGGGGATCTGCGCGGGATCGTACAGTTGGATCGAGTCTCCTACCCCGGCGCCGAGCAATTGTTCCGACCCGGTGACGATCGTGACTTCGTCGGCGCGCCTCGGGTCGGAAAGCCGTCCTTCGAGCAGCTTGGGACGCGCGAGCACAGAGCCGAGTCGCGCGTCCGGACCCGTATAGAGCACCGAGTCGCCGCGCGGGCCGACGTAGTCGAGCCGTACGCGCGCCGACGACGCCACGGTCGGGAGTGCCTCGATGTCCGCTGGGTCGAAGGTCGCAAGGCCCGGGTCGGCAACGTTCTCGACGAAGACGTCGTAACCCGCGAAGTCACGGTGAAAGCGGGTCGCGACGGTGTTCGTGCGGCGCGCGCCGACCACGATTGCGGCAACAACACCAATCGAGAGGCCGAGCAGCACCCCGAGGCCGACCCACGCGCGCCACCGCTGGCGGAGCTCGGCGCGAAAGCGCAACCACACCGCGGGCACGGCTGAATCGCCTCAGGCCGAGGCGGGTGCGTTTGCGGTCACGCCGTCGGACTCGACGCGGCCGTCGCGCATGCGGACGATGCGATCGCCCGCGGAAGCGACCTCGTCGTTGTGCGTGACCATCAGAATTGTCTGCCCGTCCGCGTGCAGCCGCTTGAACAACTCCAGCACCTCGTGGCCGCCCGCGGTGTCGAGGGCGCCGGTTGGCTCGTCGGCGAGCAACATCGTCGGCTCGTTCGCGAGCGCTGCGAGCGATCGCGAGACGCTGGCGCTGACCGCCCGAAAGCACACCGGGCAACTGGCGCGCCTTGTCGTTCAACCCGAGCAGGTCGAGCATGTCACGCGCTCGCGTCTCGGCGGGCCGGCGCTTGGTGCCGGCGATCACCGCGGGCAGCACGACGTTTTCGAGCACCGTCATGCCCTCGAGCAGATTGAAGAACTGGAACACGATGCCGATGTGACGCCGACGCATCCGCGCGAGCTCGTCCTCGTTGCGTCCCGTGACCAGCTCGCCGGCGATCGAGATCTCACCTTCGTCAGCCACGTCGAGGCCCACGACAAGGTTGAGCAACGTCGACTTGCCGCAGCCCGACGGACCCATGATCGCGACGAACTCTCCGGCGGCGACGTCGAGGTCGACCCCGCGCAGCGCGCGCACTGGAGCCAGTTCCGCCTCGAACGTCTTGCGCACTCCCCGAACTACGCACACGTCACCCATAAAATTTGGCTCCCTCGTTCCGCCATCCTTGGCTCCACTGCGTCCGCACTCCGAGTTTCCCTTCATCCCATGTCCACGAGCCGGTACGCCTGCACCGGAGTCTCTCTGCCCTTCACCTGCTGCTCGCCGAGCGGGTCGACCGTTGGACGCGTCGGCAGCGCTTCCAACGTGGGTCCGCTCAACACAATCGTTCCTGCCGGCCGCGCCAGGTCCTGCAACCGCTGCGCGAGATTCACGGTGTCGCCCACCATCGTGTACTCGACCCGTTCGTCGGAACCCAACAACGCGGCTGCGACTTCACCTGTCGACAAACCGATGCCGAGCCCGAACTCCGGAAGATCGTCTGCGCGCCACCGCTCGTTGACAGTCTGCTGTCCAGCGAGCATGGCGCACGCGGCCGCGAGCGCGCGCTCGGCGTGGTCCTCCTGTGGGAACGGAGCGCCGAACACCGCCATCACCGCGTCGCCGACGTACTGCATCACCGTGCCGCCCTCCGAGAGGATCGCGTTGTTCATCTCGGCGCGGTGCCCGTTGAGCATCCCGGCGAGCACGGTCGGATCGACGCGTTCTGCGATCCCCGAATAGCCGCGCACGTCGGACATCAGCACGGTCACGACCATGCGCTCGCTCTCACCGATCGTGCGGCCGCCGCTGCGAAGCTTCTCGGCCAGACCGCCCGGCAGCATGCGGCTCAACGTCTCGCCCTGCTCCTCGCGGTCGACAATCGCCTTCTGCAACAAGCGGAGGCGGCGCAGCGCTCCCTCCCGGCCCGCGCTCGCCTCCTTCGCGAGCTTGAGGAAGAGCTCTTCGATCGCGTCGTTTGCCGCCTCGGGCAGGGTGTGCCACGCGGTCGCGATCGCCTTGACCGGGCGGCCTTCGGCGATCCACTGGAGCAGTTGCTCTTCGCGCTCGTCGAGCTCGCCGACCGCCCGCGCCGGCGC
This sequence comes from uncultured Actinomycetes bacterium, assembly GCA_963837155.1. Taxonomy (GTDB): domain Bacteria; phylum Actinomycetota; class Acidimicrobiia; order IMCC26256; family PALSA-610; genus DASQHW01. The sequence continues at coordinate 3,357,350 of CAWIMB010000002.1, forward strand.
GACCAGCGCCTGCACGATCGAGGGGTCGAGCATGCTGCCGCCGGTCGCGACCTCGCGGACAGCGCGCACCAACTGGTCGCCGTCGCCGACCCGGTCCTTGAGCAGATACGCGTAGCCCGCAGCGCCTTCCGAGAGCAGCGAGATCGCGTACTCGGGCTCGTCGTACTGCGAGAGGATGACGATTCCGGTGCCCGGGTTGCGCAGGCGAACCAGCTTGGCGGCTTCGATGCCCTCATTCTGGAAGTTGGGCGGCATGCGGATGTCGGTGACCACGACCTGGGGTTTCTGTTCCTCGGCGCCGCGTACGAGGCTGTCGAAATCCTCGGCCACGCCGACGACGTCGAGGTCGGGTTGCGACGCCAACAGCGCCCGCACTCCCTCCCGCACGAGAAGGGAGTCGTCGGCGAGAAAGACAGTGATCTTCGGACCGTGAGCCGTGGTTCCCCCTGAAGTCACGTGGGCAATTGGAGCCGCGATCGGTTGCCCTCACAAGGGAGCCCCCCTGCGTCGGCGGTGGGTGCTACCACTACCGGCGCGACACCGGACACCCCCATGGGATCGATTCGGGCTCGCGTCGTAGCGTGGGGCATCGCAGGAGGAGGCCCGACCGTGCGCATCGAGCAGACCGTCACGACCGTATCGTGGATCCCGTCCGAAGCGGTGACCGGCTTGAACAAGGCAATCTTTGCGAGCGGCTTCACGCATTACGACGACCCGCCGCCCGACGTGCTCGGCGATATTCAAGAAGAGGCAAAGAATGACAAGTTCCGCTTCGCGAACCGTCTGCACGCCTGGATCGACGTTGAGGACGGCAAGATCGTTGACTGCGGCTACATCGACGGCAGCGCGATGGGCGCGACGACCGTGCGGATCGGCAAGAAGGACCTCGCTCGCTTCGAAGCCGTTGCGTACGAGGAACTGCGGGCCGAGCCCGAGATCGACGGGACTTCGGCGCGGTTCGTGCAGACGTTCGGTGGGCGACCCGCGCTGGCCGCGCCCCGGCGCGTCAACCATCCGCCGTTCATGCAGATCGAAGGCCCAACCGTCTGGTCGACGCTCGCTCTCACGCTGCACACCGACGGCGACCACGGGTGGGAGCTCGTCGGCGCGAGCTCGTTCCCGCGCCACTGGGTGTACGACAACGAAGGAAAGCTCGCGGCGAAGGCGGGCCTGACCGCGTTCAAGGAGTGGTGGCGCCACTCCTTTGGCAAGCACACCCCTTGGGGAGACCAGGACTCACCGGCCCTCGTCACCGCCGTCGAGACCGCGCTCGAGCGCCAGCTGTCCACGCAGATCATGCGCGGCGGCGAGAAGCCGAAGGTGCGCAAGCTCAAGGAGGGCCAGGTGCTCGTCGAACAGGGGCAGATCGGCCGCGAGCTCTACCTGCTCCTCGACGGCGTGATCTCCGTCGACGTCGATGGGGAGTCGCTCGGCGACCTCGGGCCCGGCGCAATCATGGGCGAACGCGCGATCATCGAAGGCGGCCGGCGGACGGCCACGTTGAAAGCCGTCACCAAGGCACGGGTCGCCGTCGCGGACGTCGACCAGATCGACACCGACGCGCTCGCCCAAGTGAGCGAGGGCCACCGGCGCGAAGAGCTACGCGAATCGTGAAGACTGGGGCGTGAGAATTCGTGCGTGCGGCGTCCGCGGATCGACGCCGGTCTTCGGAAAGCGGTTTGCGCACGTCGGCGGTCACACCTCGTGCCTGGCAGTTTCGGTCAGCGACGAGCTGCCGACGCTCGTCCTCGACGCCGGCACCGGCCTGCAAGATCTTGCGCTCGAATTCGACGGGGCACCGTTCGACGGAGTGATCCTGCTCACGCACCTGCACTGGGACCACGTGCAGGGCATCCCGTTCTTCCCACCCGCCGACAATGACGACGCCCGGGTCGTCTGCGCACAACCCGCCCAGGGTGATCCTGTGGCGGTGATGGCGCGTGCGATGTCGCCGCCGCACTTCCCGATCGGCCCGATGGGTCTGCGCGGTTCGTGGACGCACATGGCACTCGAGGCGGGGGCGCACGAGTTCGGCAAGTTCTCGGTGCTCGCGCTCGACGTCGAGCACAAGGGGGGCCGGACGTTCGGATACCGCGTGACCTGCGACGGCGCGTCGTTCGCTTACGTGCCCGACGCCCTCGATGCGAACGACGACGCGATCCTCGAGCTCGCGGCAGGCGTCGACGTCTTCCTGCGCGGTGCGCCGTTCGTGACAGCCGAGCGCGAGCGCGCCGACCTGTTCGGCCACGGCACCGTCGAGCACGCGGTGGAGATCGCGCAGCGCGCCGGTGTGGGAAAACTCGTCCTCACACACCACTCACCGTTCCGCCCCGACGACGAGGTCGAAGCAATTGCGACGCGCGTCGGCGCGACCGCAGCCGTCGAAGGCGTGGTGATCGAGATCTAACGCGCGCGTTCGTTTCGTACGCGCTTGATCGCGATTGGTCGGATGCAGTGTGTGCCGACTGCGGATTCTCGTTGACGCGGTCGCGACGTCAGTTGTAGACGAACAGGGCTCCACGACGAGCGGCGAAGTGGGGGGTGCGGGGAGACAGCGTCGCCGCCGCCACGTCGGGATCTCAGTCACGCCAAGCGCCATCACACGCGCTTCGCTTTTCTTGTGCGCCGCACGGTCGCGAGACGCGTCCGCGCGCCGCGAATTTTCAAGCTCGTCGCGGGAGGGGACCACCATGTACAAGCGATTCAGGCTGCGTCGAGCGATGTACTGCGCGATGGCAGCGGTCTTCGCGACGGTGTCCGTCGTCGTCTTGGCAGCGGCGCAAGGAGCCACGCCCGTCGGGCCGTTCGCGGTGGACCTGACCAACCGCGAGAACGTGCGCCAGTTCTGGTACTCGACACACGAGGCCTCCGAAGGGATTCCGATCAACTGGACCGGGAGCATCGACCCGTGCAACCCCGGCACGGTCTCGCAGGACTTCCTCGACGCCACGCTGACGCGGATCAACTACTTCCGCGCCATGGCCGGTGTGCCGTCAGACGTCACGTTCACCGCGGAGAACAACGCCAAGGCGCAAGCCTCCGCCCTGATCCAGGCGGCGCGGAACGGAGTGCAACCGCTCCCTGAGCCATGCACCCCCGCAGGACTGGAAGTGTTGGTCACAGTTGGGCTTCGACGGCTCAACGGCGAACCTGGCGGGGGGCAACACCGGCCCGCCGGCGATCGACCAGTTGGTGCGCGACGGCGACCTGGTCGGGCACCGGCGCACGCTGCTCAACCCGCAGAACATGCTCATGGGATCGGGCAGCATTCCCGACACCGATGTCGGTGTCGCGGCTGAAGCGCAGTACATGCAGGAAAACCCTTCGACCGATACAACGCCCGGCCCGCGACGAGTTCGTGGCCTGGCCGCCCGAAAGGCTTCGTCCCCTATCAGATCGTCTCCCCGCGCTGGTCGTTCGTCCTGCGCGGCGCTGATTTCGCCAATGCCACAGTGACGATGCAGCGACCCGACGGCACGGATGTGCCGGCCAGCATCCAGAGTCGAGCGGACTGGGCGGGGCCCGGGATCGTCTGGCTCGCCAACGGCCTGGTCGACAGCTGTCGAAACGTCGCGCCGCCGTGCGTCGACAAATGGCCGCAGCCGGTCAACGACGAGCCCATCACCGTGACGGTGTCGAACGTTGTCGTCGCCGGCGTTGCGCAGAACTTCACGTACACGACAACCGTGTTCGATCCCGCGCTCGGAGACCCGTCGCATACACCGCTCGTCATCACCGGGCCCGATCGTCCGCCGCTCAACCAGGCGAGCACCTACGACGTCAACACCGTTCCGAATGCGATCGGCGCCCAGTGGCGGACGCGCAAGCTGACGCCCCTCAACCTCACCGATGGCGCCGAGGCCGGACTCGGCAACTTCGACGCGGTGGTCGGTGGCTACGACCCGATCAGCACCAACTTTGCCGCTGCTGGCGCGTCGGCGTTCCGACTCACGGTCGGCCAGGCCGGCGGCGTGGCCGGCTTGGGCCGGCAGACGCTCACGTTGAAACAGACTCTCATGGCGAACGCGAACAGCCAGCTGACGTTCAAGACCCGCGCCCACGGGCTGACGAACGTCTCGGCAGCCGTCGAGGTATCGGCGGACGACGGCGTGACATGGAACGCCGTCTACAACGAGCAGGCGACAGAAGACACCGCGTTCAACGACCGAGCCGTCTCGCTCGGCCAGTTCGCCGGCCAATACATCAATGTGCGACTGAGAGTGGAGGGGGCCGGGACCGGACAATTCCCCTGCTGCGCCTCGGAAGGCTGGTACGTCGACGATGTCGCGCTCAGCAACGTGCTCGCGGCCGACCCGCCGGTCCTGAGTGCGGCCAGCACCGCGACGCCGTTCGCGTTCACCCCGACCGAGCGAGGCCGAATTCGAAATCGCCGTGCGGGCGCAGTTCGTCGGCAGCGGCTTCGGTGAATGGAGCCCGGTACGGCGGGTGTCGACGCTGCCGACGGTCGTCGCTCCGACCATCACCGCGCAGCCGCAGAACGCGACGGTCGACGTTGGTGGGGCCGCGTCGTTCACGGTGGCCGCCTCCGGTACACCGCCGTTGACGCTTCGCGTGGAGTCGCAACGGTACGGCGCTGACCGACGGCGCGGGCGTGACCGGTAGTAACGCGGCAACGATCAGTTTGACCAACGTGCAGGCTTCGCAGGCCGGCTCGTACCAGGTGCAGGTCAGCAACGCGGCCGGGCCCGTGACCAGCGATGCTGCAGTGCTGACGGTGAATCAACCGCTGCCACCGCCACAGCCGAACACGCTTGCCGACGCACTCGACAACCCCGACTTGCAGTGGACGACCGGCACCGATGCCACGTGGAGCTCTCAAACTGCTGTCACCCACGACGGAGTGGACGCCGCGCGCAGCGGTGCAATTACCGACAGCCAGACCAGCACCTTGAACACGACGGTGACCGGGCCGGCCACCGTGTCGTTCTGGTGGAAGGTCGACTCGGAGACAAACTTCGACTTCCTCAGAGTCGCCGTCGACGGCGTGGCGCCCTTCACCGGTATCTCCGGCAACGTCGACTGGCAACAGAAAACGATCGCACTGACGGCCGGTGCGCACACGATCACGTGGACGTACTCCAAGGATGGCAGCATGTCGCTCGGGCAGGACACCGCCTGGGTCGACCAAGTGACAGTTGGCCCGGCGCAGGCGCCGCTCACGCTCACGGACGCGGCCGATACCAAGGACGTTGTGGTCACGACGACCGGCGACAGCCCGTGGACCGCGCAGACCCAAACCACGCACGACGGTGTCGACGCCGTCCAGAGCGGGGCGCTCGTGAACAGCCAGAGCACCACCCTGGAAGCAACGGTGACCGGGCCGGCCGCGTTGTCGTTCTGGTGGAAGGTCGACTCGGAACCGAACTTCGACTTCCTGAAAGTCACGATCGACGGCGTCGAGCCCTTCGCCGGTATCTCCGGCAACGTCGACTGGCAACAGAAGACGATTCCGGTGGTGGACGGTCCGCACACGATCCGGTGGACGTATTCCAAAGACGTGACGGTCTCGGTCGGTCAGGACACCGCTTGGCTCGACGAGGTGACCGTGGTGCCGGTTCCGGTACCGCTGACGCTGGCGGACGCCGCCGATACAACCGACGTTGCGCTCACGACGACCGGCGACGGCCCGTGGACTGCGCAGACCCAAATCACGCACGACGGTGTCGACGCCCTGCAGAGCGCGACACTCGCCAACAGCCAGACCAGCAGCATCGAAACGACTGTGACCGGCCCGGCCACGTTGTCGTTCTGGTGGAAGGTCGACTCAGAAGTGAACTTCGACTTCCTCAGAATCAGTGTTGACGGTGTCGAACCTGTCCCCGGTATCTCCGGCAACGTCGACTGGCAACAGATGACCGTGCCGTTGACGGCCGGCCCGCACACGATCCGATGGACCTATTCGAAGGATGGCAGCGTGTCACTCGGACAGGACAAGGCCTGGATCGATCAAGTGACGATCGTGCCGACGGTGTTGATGGTTGAACTGCTCTGACGTAACAGGTTTTTGCGACCAAAATGGTCGTCCGGTGTCGCAAGAACTCAGCTAGCAGACGATTTTGCGGTCGAGCTCGCGCACGCGCAGTGCGAGCGACTCGAGCAGCTTGCGCGAGAACCCGGGCGCATCCGCGATCAGCCGGTGTACATCGCGCCGGGTGATCGTCGCCACCTCGGTCTCCATCGTCGTCGTCACAGTGGCGTTGCGCGGCGCCTTGCTCAAGGTTGCAAGTTCGCCGACGACGTCACCGGCCCCGCGCTCGGCGAGCTTGCGGCCACCCTTGTGCACGGTCGCGTGGCCCGAGAGGATCACGAACATCGTGTCGCCGTCCTCGCCCTCGAGCGTCAGCGACGTGCTCTCGCGCACATTCTTGATCTTCGCGAGCTTGGCCACCAGCCGCAGCTCACGTTTGGAACACTGCGAGAACAACGGCACGTTCGCCAGCGCGCCGGCGATGCCACGCTCGGCATCACGTTCAATGTCGGCCGCCCGCATGCGGTCCCGTTGCCGGTCCCGGGTGACCGACTCGGTAGCGCTCGAGGGATACATCGTCGGCGATGGTACTCCGTCTCTGCTATTCCAGCATCGATTCGTCGACGATGAAGCCGCGCCCGTTGCACTGCGGGCAGGTTGACGAGAAGGCCTCGACCAAGCCCTCCGACACCCGCTTACGCGTCATCTCGACCAAGCCAAGCTCCGAGATCGAGAACACCTGGGTACGCGTCTTGTCGCGTGCGAGCGCCTGACGGAACGCTTCCTCCACCGCCTCGCGATTGCCCTTCGACTCCATGTCGATGAAGTCGATGACGATGATCCCGCCGATGTCGCGGAGGCGAAGCTCACGTGCCACCACCTCGGCCGCTTCGAGATTGTTGCGGTACACGGTCTCTTCGAGGTTGGAGGCGCCGACGTTCTTGCCGGTGTTCACGTCGATCACCGTGAGTGCCTCGGTGCGCTCCACGATGATCGAGCCACCTGACGGCAGCCAGACCTTCCGGTCGAGCGCCTTGTGCAGCTGCTCGTGCACGTGGAACTTCTCGAAGACCGGCAGGTTCTCGGCGGCGGCGTCGTAGTACTCGACGCGTTCGGCGAGCTCGGGCGCGATCGCGTCCACGTAGCCGCGCACCTCGTCGTACAGCGCGGTGTCGTCGATGACGACGCCGCGGTACTCCTTGGTGAACTCCTCGCGGATCAAGCGGATCGCGAGACCCGGCTCCTTGTACAGCAAGCTCCCCGGCTTCCCGCGCTTGGCGAGCTCGGAGATCTGCTTCCACTGCGCGTTCAACCGCAGCATGTCGCGCTCGAGCTCTTCCTCGGTTGCGCCCTCCGCGGCGGTGCGCACGATCAGCCCGGCGTCGCCGGGCTTCAGCCGGTCGAGGATCCGCCGGAGCCGTTTGCGCTCGTCGTCAGGGAGGCGCTTGGAGATGCCGTACGTCTGCGGCTGCCCCGGCACCATCACAACGAACCGACCCGCGAGGCTCACTTCCTGCGTGAGGCGCGCGCCCTTGTGGCCGATCGGGTTCTTCGTGACCTGCACGATGATCGCCTGGCCGTTGCGGAGCACCCGCTCGATGCGCGGCTTCTCGCCGCCTTCGACATCCGCCGGGTCGTACGCGACGTCACCGCGGTAGAGCACGCCGTTCTTGGGCGTCCCGATGTCGATGAACGCGGCTTCCATGCCTGGGAGCACGTTCTGCACGCGGCCGAGATAGATGTTGCCGTCGATCGAGGTCGTCTCGTCGGTCGGTGACGACACGTAATGCTCGACGAGCTGGCGCCCTTCGAGCACCGCGATGTGAGCGAAGCCGTCGCCCCGCTGGTGCACGACCATGAGATACCGGCCCGCGGGACGGCCCTTGCGCCGTGTCCCCCGGCGCCGTTCCAGCGTCTCGGTGTCGAGCGAGTCGAGCAGCGATGTGCCGTCCACGTCGACGTCGCCGAGCTCGCCGGCATCGACGTAGCGCACGGCGGCCCGGGCCTCGACTGCTGCACCCGTCGCGGTCCCCGTGCCCTTGCTGCGCCCGCGACCGCCGCGCCGGCGCCGGCGCTTCTTCGGAGCGGCGTCCGGTGACGTCGCGCCACCTGTCGACGCGGCCCCGCCCGTGGCGGCGGCCGGGGCCGGACGGCTGTCGCCGATTCTCGGCCGGCTGGCCGGCCGGGGGATTCCCGCGTCCTCGCGCGCTTGGTCGGCGATGTCGTCGTCGGTCAGGCCGCGGTCGGCCGCTGCATCCGTGTAGTCCTCGCCGCCTTCGAACGCTCCGTCGTCCTCGTCCTCGACCTCGACGTCGTCCTCGTCGGTATCTCTCGCGGTCCGGCCCGCGGGACTCTGTGCCCGCTGCTCGCCGGGCTTCCTCCGCCGGCGCCCACCTCGGGAGCCACGACGGCGCTTCTTGCGCGGCGCAGCGCCGGCGGCCTGGCCGTTGCCTGCGGGCGTTGCCGGGTCAGGCGTGCCCTCGGTCGCCTCCGGAGGCAGCAGCACCAGCGCCTCGCCGTTCGTTTTGTTCGTCTCGGTCTGCCCGCTCGGTCCGTCCTCGAGGCGTCCCAGATCTGACATCGATGCCTTCTCTCATCACGCACGCACCATTGATGCGTGCGGGCGCGTATCAGCGTCGAGCGGCTCCAGCCGCGCGCCGTCGCGCTCAATCCATTGATGGGTGCGCAGCGCCCGGACCTCGGTGAGCCCGCCGATCGCGGCGAGCACCTCTCCGGGTTTGGCGCTGCGGGGTTGCGTGTTCAGTTCCATTTCGACGGTCGTGTCGTCGTGCACGTCGATGGAACGGATGACTGGTCGAACGTCTTCGAGCACGTCACGACCTTTGCGGCGCCGCATCGTTTCCAGCGTCGGCGCCGTGAGCCCGGCGGCAATCTTGTCTCGCGGACTGCTGCCGGGTGCGATGTCGACCCGCCAGGTGACGGCGGTGACCGCTTCTTGCAGCGCCGGTGCCCGGTCGACCAGCCGTTCCGCCCCCACGGCCGCCATGCCGGTGGGCAACGCCTCGGTGATCACGTCGGGCAGCGTCTCGATGTCGACGTCGTCGGCGAGCACGAGATCGAGGTACTCCGCCTCGCTCTCGTGGCCGGTCGACAGGGCAAGCCCGAAGCTGACCTTCGGATGGGGCGAGAAGCCCTCGGTGAACGCCAGCGGCAACTGCACGACGCGAAACGCCCGCTCCATCGCCCGCGCCACGTCCCGGTGCCCGATCCAGCGGATCTTGCCGAGCTTCGTGTACTTCAACCTGATCGGAATGCCGTTGGTCCCCTTCATACTTTGTCGCCTTCGCTACTCGGCCGGATACCGGCCTCGCGACCGCTCAGGACTCCGGCGAGCTCCCTCCGCTCCGCTCCGGTCGCCGCATCACGCCTGGGGAGGAACGCGACCGGCGTTTCGCCGCCGCGTGCGAGGTCCTGGCCCGTGCCTTGGGAACCGCCCGCCGGTGCGACCGGAGATGCGACCACGTGCTCGAGCGCGTAGTCGGTGCACACGCCGCAGTCGTAACACGGCGTCCACCGGCAATCGGGGAGTCCGTGCGACTGAAGTGCCGCCTGCCAATCGCCCCACAGGAAGTCTGCGTGCAGGCCGGCCGCGATATGCGACCACGGCAGCACCTCGTCGCGTGTGCGATGCCGGGTGACGTACCAGTCGGGGTCGAGACCCTCGGCATGCATCGCGTCGAGCCAGCAGTCGAGCGAGAAGTGCTCACTCCACTCCTGGAACGTGCCCCCCGCGTGCCAGACGCTGCTCGATGACGCGTCCGATGCGGCGGTCGCCGCGCGACGCGAGCCCTTCCGCGAACGTCGCGGCGGGATCGTGCCACTTCACCTGCGCCCGCGTCCCCTTCATGGCCGTGCGGAGCAGCGTGATCTTGCGCGCCAGCTCGTCGACGCCGTTCTGGCCGAACCACTGGAACGGCGTATGCGGCTTGGGGACGAACCCTCCCACCGACACGGTGCAGCTCGCCTGCTTCGTGTACTTGCGTCCGATGCCGACGACGTTGGCCGCGAGATCCGCGATTCCCAACGTGTCCTCGTCCATCTCGGTCGGCAGGCCGGTGAGGAAATAGAGCTTCATCCGACGCCAACCTTGCGAGAACGCGGCGTCGACTGCGGAATACAGGTCGTCTTCGACAATGAGCTTGTTGATGACCTGCCGCAGACGCCACGAGCCCGCTTCGGGCGCGAACGTCAGCCCCGTGCGGCGAACCTTCTGGATCTCGCTCGCGATGCCGACGCTGAACGCGTCGACGCGCAAGCTCGGGAGGGACACGCTCACCGCGCCCGTGCCCTCCTGATCGTTGACGAGATCGGCGACCACGCCGTCGATGCCGGAGAAGTCCGCGCTCGACAGTGAGGTGAGCGCCACCTCGTCGTAGCCGGTGCGGCGCAGGCCCTCACGGACCATCGTGCGCACCTGCTCCTCGGGCCGCTCGCGCACCGGACGGGTGATCATGCCGGCCTGGCAGAAGCGGCAGCCTCTCGTGCACCCGCGGAAGATCTCGACATTCAGCCGGTCGTGCACGACCTCGACGAGCGGCACGAGTTGGTTTTTCGGGTACGGCCACTCGGCGAGATCGGCGACCGTGCGCTTGTCGATGATCTCGGGAACGTCGGGGTACCTCGGTGTGATGGCGCGCAGTTCCGGACCGTCGTACGCGCAGTCGTACAGCGCGGGGACGTACACACCCGGAATCGTCGCGAGGTCGCGCAGCACGGCCTCTCGCGTCGCCCGGCCGCCGCGCTTCCACGCGCCGACCACATCGGCGAGCTCACCGATCACCTCTTCCCCGTCGCCGATCACGAACGCGTCGACATACTCCGCGAGCGGCTCGGGGTTGTACGTGCAGTGCCCGCCGGCGATGACGAGCGGATCGGAGGGTGCCCGATCCTCGTTGCGGACGGGGACTCCCGCGAGGTCGACGAGGTTCAGGACGTTCGTGTAGACGAGCTCGGCCGAGAGGTTGAACGCGAGGACGTCGAACTCGGCCGCGGCCCGGTGCGTGTCGACGCTGAAGAGCGGGACCCGCGCCGCCCGCATGGCGGACTCCATGTCGGTCCAGGGCGCGTACCGCGCTCGGCGACGGCGTCGCTGCGCTCGTTGCACAGCTCGTAGAGGATCTGGAGCCCCTGGTTGGGGAGCCCGATCTCGTAGGTGTCGGGGTAGATCAGGAGAAACGCTGCCCGGCCGGGCCCATGGTCGGGCGCCAGGCTGCCCTTCTCCATTCCGATATAGCGAGCGGGCTTCTCAACCTGGGCCAATAGCGGTTCGATCCGCGGCCACAGGTCTGACATCTGGGGTCAGACTACCGCACGCGCCAAGCGATGCCGTGCCACCACTCTGCGTAGAGCGTCTGTGGAGCTCGCTGAGCGAGCTCCACAGACGCCGCTAGCTAAATCTGCGCATGTGGATGTTGAGGACGAGGCCGACGGCCATGAACGAGGCGATCAGCGCGGAGCCGCCGTACGACATGAACGGGAGCGGCAGACCGGTGATCGGCATGATGCCCATCGTCATGCCGATGTTCTCGAACACCTGTATCGCGAACATCGCGAGCACCCCGATCGCGACCAGCGTCCCGAAGAAATCCGACGACAGCAGCGCGATCCGCCAGAGCCGCCAGACGAGCAGTGCGTAGAGCGCGATCAGCGTGGCGCCGCCCAGGAATCCGAGCTCCTCCCCTACCGCGGTGAAGATGAAGTCGGTGTGCTGTTCGGGCACGAACCCGTTCTTCGTCTGCAGCCCCTGGAACAGACCGGTGCCGGTCAGGCCGCCGGACGCGATCGCGGTCTTCGACTGCTTCAAGCTGTACTGCGCGTCGGTCTGGTCCGGTGTCGCGATGCTCTCGGTCTTCTGGTCGACGAAGCCGGTAAGCCGGTCGAGTTGATACGCCTGCACCTTGCCGGTCACGATCGCGGCCCCCACGAGCGTGGCGCCGAGCATCAGCAGCACGCCCACATGGACCGGCTTCAGCCCGGCAACCACCAGCACCGCGCTCGTGCAGACCAGCAGCACCAGCGTCGTGCCGAGGTCGTGCTGTGCGTACACCAGCGCCATCACGAGGCCGCTGAGCGCAATGATCACACCGAGTCGCCAGGCGTCGAGATCGCCGCGATGTTGATGGCAATAGCCGGCGATCGCCACGATCAAGACGACCTTGGCGATCTCCGACGGCTGGAATTGGAACGGCCCGAGCTGGAACCACGCCTGCGCGCCCTTGTGGTTGCGGCCGATGACGATCACGCCGGCCAGCAACGGGAGCATCACGAGATACCCCAGCGCCCACAGGTCGCGGATACGGCGGTAGTCGATCAGCATCAAGGCGATCATCGCGACGATCCCGATAACGAGCGCGACGCCTTGCCGTTCGACGAAGTAGTACTTCGAGAGCCCGTCCCGCGCGAGCCGCGCCCGCGACGAGTCGTAGATCATCAAGAGACCGAGCGCGCTGATCGCGAGCGGCAGCACGAGGAGGAGCAGATCGACATGCGCGAGCATCGCCGCGACTGACGTCGTCCGGCGGCGCGCCGCGGGCGCGGTGATCGTCGCCATCAGTCTCGCCCCGACTCTCTCGGGATCGGCGTCGGCGGCGCCGTGGGGTTGAGCATGTGCTCGATCACCTGCCGCACGATCGGTGCGGCAATGTCCGCGCCGTAGCCACCCTCTTCGACAACCGCGAGCACGACGTACTGCGGGTTGTCGGCCGGGAAGAACGACGCGAAGACAGACGTCGGACCTTTCCCGGCGACCTGCGCGCTGCCGGTCTTTCCGGCAATGCCGCCGGGAACACGAACCGGGTCGTCGGCGAAGCCTGCGAACGCGTTGTACGCAGTGCCGACCGGCGGATCGGGACCGCTCTGCACGACCCCCTTGAAGCCCGCCAGCATCTGCGCGCGCACGACCGGATCGAGCGCAACGGTTCCCTGCGGTGGGGGTGCGACCTTGTGCACGACACGGCCCTTGGCGTCCTTGACTGTCAGCCCGACATGCGGCGTCTCCAGCGTGCCACCGTTTGCGAACGCGGCGTAGGCATTGGCGAGTTGGAGCGGCGTCACGAGTACGTCGCCCTGACCGACGGCGAGATGCACGTCGTCGCCGGGATACCAGCGCCCGTTGTCACGCTTTTCATCATCCGTCTTGTAGTAGTTGTTCGCGAAGTCCTGCTTCCACGTGGGATCCGGTATCCGGCCGGTTGCTTCGTCGATCTCGATACCGGTCAACTTGGCGAACCCGAGGCTGCGCGCTTCCGCCTGCAAGCCGAGCCCGCGCGCGCTGTCGCCGGCACTCCACGCATGCCAGAACGCGTCGCCCGCGGTGTAGAAGTACGTGTCGCTCGAAACCGTCAGCGCCTGCGCGAGCGCCAAACTGCCGTTCGCCGTCGACCTGTCGTTGTAAAACCAGTCGTTACCGATGAACACCTTCCCGACGTCCTTGTAGTACTCGTTGTACGGCCGGATGCCGTACCGGTTCATCGCGAGCGATGACACGAGCTTGAACGTCGAACCCGGCGCGTACTGGCCCTGCGTTGCCCGGTTCACGAGCGGGAAGTGGTTCAACGGGTCGTTCAGCGTGTTGAAGTCCGGCTGGCTGATGCCGCCGATCCAGCCGCCCGGCGGAAACGCCGGGTCGCTCGCCATCGCCCGCACCGAGCCGTCGCGCACGTCGAGCACGAGTACCGCGCCGGCCGGAGCCTTCAACGTCGAGTATCCCTTGGCGGCGACTTCCGGCGACTTGTCCTGGTGTGTGCGCGCCGCGACGATGCCGGTCTGCAACGACACTTCGGCCGCGTGCTGCAGGTCGGCGTCGATCGATAGATAGACGTCGTTGCCGACCACACCGTTCTGCACCACCGTGCCCGTACCAACCTGTTTGCCGGTCGGATCGACTTGTACGGTCTCGATCTCGGGCACGCCCCGCAACACCGATTCGTACGCGGCCTCGACGCCGTCGCGTCCGATCAGCGCGCCCGGTTGATAGCCCTTGCGCTTGAGCGCCTTCAGCTGCTCGGCATCGATCTCGCCGACGTAGCCGAGCACCTGCGCGGCAAGCGTTGGATCGCCCAGCTTCTTCGCCTCCGGGTATTCGCGCACCGTCAACAACACGACGTGCACACCCGGGTAGTCATCCTGGTTCTCGAGGATCGCGAGCCGCTTCTTCTGCTCGACATCGAGGGCGACGATCGCGGGCTTCAGCATCGACTGCCGCGGGCTGTTGTATCGCCGATTGAGATCGTCGAGCGAGCGACCGAGCGTTTCCGAGAGCTGGCCCAGCACGCGGTTTCGGGTCGAGCGCGTCAGGTCACGATCCAGCGTGATCGCCCATGCGGCACGGTCGTGGGCGAGCACATGGCCATTGCGGTCGAGAATGCGACCGCGAGGCGACTCGGTCTGCACGGTTCGTGTGCTGAGCGCGATTGCTTCGGCGCGCAACTTCTGCTCGGGACCCATTTGCAGGAACCACAAGCGCGCGACGAGCGAGCTGAACAAGGCGACGATGACGACGCCGACAATGCTCACCCGGACGCGGCTGTTGTCGCTCATGCTTCCGCTCCTGGCGCCTCCGGCGCCGGGCCGCTCGGCCCCGCTCGCTGCTCGGCGGGGTACCCCCGCCCCCCGACCCCGCCCACCGCCCCGAACGGAGCGCTGCGCGCACGTTCTTCTGACACTCGCTCATGCAAGAAGGAGTGGGAAGCCGGCGTGGCCCCCGCGGCACGCTAGCGGGAGGGCATGCCGGTCGCCGGGTCGGGTCAGGTCGGGTGAGGTCGGGTCAGGTCAGGTCAGCGAACCGACCAGGACGTGCGCACGTCCTCGGCCCGCCCGATGGTGCGAGCGAGCACGAAGAACACGAACGGAGCGAGCAACGCGTCGTACATCGCTGCGATTGCGATCGTCTGCACACCCTGCGTGCCCTTGACGTTCTCCACACCTGCGAGCACCCCGATGCCGATCAGGATCAGGCCGCCGGCGAGCCCGCCGATCACGCCGAGGACCGAGGGCAGCCAGCGCGGTGAGCGCAAGAGTCCGCCTTCGATGATGCCGGCGCCGTAACCGACGAGTGCGTACGCGAGCGCGTTGAGGCCGAGCGGCGTCTCGAGAAAGAGGTCGAAGCCGAGACCGAGAACGAAGCCGGTGATCGCGCCAGCCTCCGGCCCGTCGTAGTAACCGACCGCGAGCGCGACGACGAGGCCGAGATCGGGTGCGACGCCCGCGATGCGAAGGTGCGGGAAGAGCGTGACCTGCACGAGCACGACGACGATGACCAGGACGACCATCCGCACGGCCCGCATCAGCCGCCCACCGTCGTACTGGTCGCGCCCGGCACGGTCGTCGTCGTGGTGGTCGTCGTGGACGTCGTCGTCGTGGTGATCACCACGTCGCCCTGGCCCTGCACCCACAGCAGCACCGCGACGTTTTCGAGCCCGCCGAGATCGACGTACGGCTTGACGAAGACGTTGCGGCTGAACCCACCGGGGAGGTCGACGATCTTCGTGACGCTCCCGACGAGGAGATCCGGTGGGAACTTCGTCGACAATGGCGACGTGACGATCTGGTCACCGGGGAGGATCTTTGCCTGCGCGTTGAAGTCCTCGACGAGGAGCTCGCGCGAACCGTTCTGGCCAGTGGCAGTGCCGGTCGCCGCGTCGGCGGGCGGGTGCTTCGGCGTGCGCACGCCGACTGCGAAAACGGGATCGGTGAGCACACGCACCTTCGCGAAGTTGCGGCCGACGTCGATCACCGAGCCGACGAGATACCCGTCGGGCCCCACGACCGGCATGTCACGCGTGATGCCGCTCTCGGTGCCGTGGTCGAGCCAGAGCGACGAATCGAAGTTCCCGGTATCACGGGCGACGATGCGCGCGTTGACGCGCTTGACGTTCAGCGTGCTGTTGAGTCCCAACAGCTTCTTGAGATTCTCGTTCTCGTCGATCGCCTGCTGCGCGGCGTGCTCTTTGCCCTCCGCCACCGAGAGTTGCTCGCGCAGCTTGCGGTTCTCGCGCTTGAGATGCCCGCCGTCGGTCACGCCGTGCCACCAGTCGCTGATCGGCGAAGTGACGCTCTCAACCGCCCCCTGGATCGGGGAGACCACGGTGTGGGCCGCCCGGCCGAGCGCACCGAGGGGGCCGGATCGTCCGCCGCGGGTGTCGAGCGTGATCAGCGTGACCGCCGTGAGCACGATGACGAGCAGCACGTAACGCCGTCGGCTCGTCCGTCGAGCAATGGCCATGGGTGCGGCTACTGATGATCGGACGAGATCAGGACGTGCTTCAACACGTCGAAGTTCTCGAGGCACTGGCCGGAGCCGTGCACAACCGAGAACAGCGGGTTGTCGGCGATAACGATCGGCATGCCGGTTTCCGTTGAGAGCCGTTCACGGAGGCCGTGCAGCAACGCGCCGCCGCCAGTCACAACAATGCCCTTCGACATGATGTCAGCGGCGAGCTCGGGCGGCGTCTTGTCGAGCGTCACTTTCACCGCGTCGACAATCGCGGCGACGGGTTCTTCGATCGCGTCGCGGATCTCCTCGGTGGATACGACGATCGTCTTTGGAAGACCCGTGACGAGATCGCGGCCGCGCACCTCCGCGTACAACTCCTCTTGCAACGGGAACGCGCTCCCGAGCGCGATTTTGATCTCCTCGGAGGTGCGCTCGCCGAGCGCGAGCGAGTACTCCTTTTTCACGAACGTGACGATCGCTTCGTCGAGCTCGTCACCGGCGATGCGGATCGACTCACTCGCGACGATGCCGCCGAGCGAGATGACTGCAACTTCGGTTGTGCCGCCGCCGATGTCGACGACCATGTTCCCCGAGGGCTCGTGCACGGGAAGCCCGGCGCCGATCGCGGCCGCCATGGGCTCCTCGATGATGTACGCCTCTTTGCGCGCGCCGGCCTGCTGCGCGGCCTCTTGCACGGCGCGCTGCTCGACACCCGTGATCCCCGAGGGCACACAAATCACCATGCGCGGCTTGGCCCACTTGCGGGGATGCACGCGCTGGATGAAGTAGCGGAGCATCTTCTCGCAGATGTCGAAGTCGGCGATGACGCCGTCTTTGAGCGGGCGGATCGCTTTGATGTGATCGGGGGTGCGCCCGATCATCTTCTTCGCTTCGATACCGACCGCGAGCGGACGGCCGTCGCGCGCGTTCACGGCGACCACCGACGGCTCGTCGAGCACAACGCCGCGCCCGCGCACGTAGACGAGTGTGTTCGCGGTTCCGAGGTCGACCGCCATGTCGCGGCCGAGCAGTCCTGCGTAGAACGGTTCGCTGCTCACGGAGTTCACGGTCTTCCGACGGCCGAGCGCGCCCAGGCTACGAGCAGACGCACCGTCATTCCACCCGCCCGATCGGTTCACATCGATCTCTCAGTCCTCAGCCGAGCTCTGGGAAGAACAGCGCGATCTCGCGTGCGGCCGACTCCGGCCCGTCGCTGCCGTGCACCAGATTCTCGGTCAATTCGATTGCCAGGTCGCCACGGATCGTGCCCGGCGCGGCATCGCGCGGGTTCGTCGCCCCCATGAGCGTCCGCACGACCTTCCACGCGTCCGGTCCTTCCACCACCATCGCGACCAACGAGCTCCGGGTGATGAACGCCACGAGGTCACCGAAGAACGGCTTGCCGTCGTGCTCGGCATAGTGACGCTTGGCCGTCGCCTCGTCGAGCCGGCGCAGTTCGCACGCGATCAGCGTCAGCTGCTTGCGCTCGAGGCGGGCGACGACCTCGCCGACGAGCCCGCGCTCGACACAGTCCGGTTTGCAAAGGACGAGGGTTCGTTCGGGGGCATCGGTCACAAGCGCGGCAGCCTACGGCCGGAGGCCAGCTCCTCGAAAACCGGGGGGTACGCGCCCGGCGCGAGTGGCACGGCCACCGCTTCCCCGGTGCACGACGACAGGTAGATGGCGTTGGCCAGCTCCACGCTCCTGGTGCCCTCGTCGGCGCCGATCGCCGACGGACGCCCCTGGGCGACCGCACCCGCGAACTCGCGGTGCGCGGCCGCAACCATGTCGAACCACTCGTTCTTGGCCCGCGGCACCTCGACCGGCTGCCACTCCACGGCTTGAAGCGGGAATTCGTCCGGACATTCGTCGACGAGTTGCTGTACCGGGTCGTGGCGGGCGACGCGTACGTCGTAACCATCGGCGAGCGTTACTGCGCCTCGCTCGCAGTACAGCTCGAACCGCTCATGACCCGCGGGCTCGGTCAGCGACGCGATCACCGTGCCGCGCGCGCCATCCGGCCATTCGAGCTCGGCAGTCGCGTCGTCCTCGACCTCGGCTCGGTGTGACGTGTTGCGCACGTGCCCCCGGACGCGCTCGGGCATACCGACCGCCGCTATCAGCGCGTCGAGTTGGTGGACCGCCTGGCTCATCAGCACTCCCCCACCTGCCATCCGCCAGGTCGCGCGCCACGGGCTCGCATCGAAATACCTCTGCGCACGTAGCCAGTTCGTCGCAGTGACGTGCACGCGCCGCAGGGGCCCGAGGTCGGCCATTGCTTCGCGCATGGCCGCGTAGCCCAAGTGGAAACGGAACTGGAGGCCGACGACGAGAGCTCGCCGGCGCTCGCGCGCGTATTGCGCAAGCGCGTACCCCTCGTCACAGGTCGGCGTGAACGGCTTCTCGCAGTACACGTGCATCCCGGCGTCGAGGGCGTCCCGCACGAGGTCCCGGTGGGTTCCCGGCGGCGTCGCGATCACCAGCGCGTCGCACTCGCCACTCGCGCTCATCGTGCGCGCATCAGTGAACGACGGCACCTCGTGATCGGCGCCCGCCTTCTCGGCCCGGGCCCGGTCGACGTCACAGACCGCCGCGAGCGTCGAAGTCTCGGCGGTGCGCAGCGCCCAGAGGTGCGCCTGCCCGATCCCGTTGACCCCGACCACCCCGACCCTCATCCCGGCTGCCTTCCGTCGAACATGCGTGAGTTAATCGGCCGTGCGCCGAGTTCGCCACGCAAGTTCGTCAGTGCACGAGAACGGTGCGGGCCGCGCCGACAACGTAGAGCGAGCCGGTGACCACGATCTGGCCGTCTCCGGCGGTCGCGAGCAGCGCGGTGCCGACGGCGTCGGCGACGCTTTCGACCACCTCGACGCGATCCTCGGGCACGCCGAGGTCGATCGCGGCCTTGGCGACGTGCGTCGGGTCGAGGGCGCGAGGGCTCGGCGGCCGGCAGCACACGAGCACGCCGCCCCGATTTTCCGTGGCGAGTGCGTCCACACCGAGGGCGGCAAGCATCTCGTGTGGATCCTTCTCGCGGAGCAGCCCGACGACGAGCGTGTCGGGACTCCCGCCGAACTCCTCGCGCAGTGCTTCACGCAGCGCGTGCGCGCCCGCAACGTTGTGGGCGCCGTCGAGCAAGATCAGCGGGTTGCGATGAACGACTTCCATCCGGCCGGGCGCCGTCATCCGGCGGAACGCGTCGGTGACCTCCACGCGTGGGAGCTCGGCGTCGACGAACGCCTCCGCGCCTGCAAGTGCGACGGCGGCGTTGTCGCCCTGGTACGCGCCGTGGAGCGGCAGGAACACGTCCGGGTACTCGGTACGACTCGTGAAGAGATGGAGGTGCCGGCCCCCGACGGCGAGGTCGTTGCGCCGCACGCCGAAGTCAACGTCGCGGCGCACCACTCGAGCGGCGTCGCGCGCGGTGAAGATCGACTGGAGATACTCGTCGGTCTCGCCGAGCACGAGCGTCGCGCCCGGCTTCACGATGCCGGCCTTCTCGGCCGCGATCTCCTCACGCGTCGGGCCGAGGTACTCGACGTGGTCGACCGCCACGTTCGTCACCGCCGCAACCTGGCCGTCGACGAGGTTCGTGGCATCCCACGTGCCGCCCATGCCCACCTCGACGACCGCGACGTCGACCGCTTCGTCGGCGAACCAACGCAGCGCGACCGCGACAAGGATCTCGAAGTAGGACGCCTCGACGCCGATCTCGCGCTCAACGAGCATCGCCGCGTAGAGGGCCTCGTCGAGGGTTGCATCGTCGATCGGCTCGCCGTCGATCGTCATGCGCTCGTTCACGCGTTGGAGGTGCGGGCTCGTGATCGTGCCGACGCGTAACCCGACCGTGGTGAGCAGTGCACTCGTCATGTGCGCGGTGCTGGTCTTGCCGTTCGTTCCGGTGATCTGCACCGCCGGGTACTCACTCTCGGGCGACCCGAAATATCGCAGGAGCGTGCCGATGCGCTCGAGGGTCGGCGCGCCGCGTTCACGAGCCGAGGCGGGGGTGTTGAGGCCGGCTTCCAGGTTGACGTGACCCGCGAGCCACTCGCGAGCCGCGAAGTCGTTCACGAATCAGAAGGCGGCGCCAACTCCACCTTCACCAGGAGTTCCGGGCCGACCTCGGTTTCGAGCGTGGTGATCTTGCCCGCCTCCATCACGTCGCCGCGCGCAGCCTCGAGCGCGGCCAACCGTTCCTCGGTGTCGCGCACGACAACCCGGTCCACGGGCGTCGCGAGGGAGCGCCTGTGCTCCGACTTCACCTTGCGGACTGCGCCGAGGACCTCGGCCGCGACGATGTACACGAGGTGATCGGCACCGTCGACGCGTAGCTGGTCCGATTCCGGCCACGACGCGAGATGAATCGAACCCTCTTGCCACCACAACCAGACTTCTTCGGTGACATACGCGAGCAGCGGCGCGAAGAGTCGCAGCAGATGCGAAAGCGCGATCCGGAGCGCGACCTGCGCCGAGCGCGCGGCGTCGTCACTCGCGTCGCCGTAGGCACGGCCCTTGACCAGCTCGACGTAGTCGTCGCAGAAGGACCAGAAGAATCGCTCGGTTCGCTCGAGCGCACGGGCGTAGTCGAAGTGGTCGAAGGCGACGGTGGCCTCGTCAACAACACCCGCGAGCGCAGCAAGCATGGAGCGATCGACCGCGTGCGTCACCGCCGACACGTCCTCGTCGGCGCCGTCGGAGACGGACAGCACGAACTTCGACACGTTGAGGAGCTTGATCGCGAGTCGGCGGCCGATCTTGAGCTGTCCCTCGTCGAACGTGGTGTCGGTGCCGGGCCGGCCGCTCACGCTCCAGTAGCGCACCGCGTCGGCGCCGTATTTCTCGATCCACTCCATCGGTGTGACGACGTTGCCCTTGCTCTTCGACATCTTCTTGCGGTCAGGGTCGAGCACCCAACCGGAGATCGCCGCGTGCTTCCACGGCAGCTCGCCGAACTCGAAGTGAGCGCGCACGACCGTCGAGAACAGCCAGGTGCGAATGATCTCCGGACCCTGCGGTCGTACGTCCATCGGGAACGTGCGCTCGAACAAGTCGGCGTCGTCTACCCAACCGCACGCGATCTCGGGCGTCAGCGACGACGTCGCCCACGTGTCCATCACGTCGGGATCGCCGACGAAGCCGTTGGGCGCACCACGTTGCGATTCGGTATAGCCGGGAGGGCAATCGGTCGACGGGTCGACGGGCAGCGAGTCCTCCGGCGCGAGCAACGGGTCGTCGTACATCACGTTGCCATCGGCATCGAGTCGATACCACACGGGGAATGGAACGCCGAAGTAGCGCTGCCGGCTGATCAGCCAGTCGCCGTTCAGGCCCTCGATCCAAGCCTCGTAGCGCGCCCGCATGAAGGATGGAATCCAGTCGAGGTCGCGACCCCGTTGGATCAGCGCGGCGCGCAATTTCGGGATCGCGGCCACCGTTGCGGATGTACCACTGGCGTGACGCAACGATCTCGAGCGGGCGTTCGCCCCGTTCGTAGAATTTCACTGGATGCGTGATCGGGCGCGGATCGCCTTCGAGCTCGCCGCTCGAATGCAGTTGTTCCACAACCGTCTTCTGCGCTTGCTTCACCGTCTTGCCTGCGATCTCCGCATACGTGTCGCGACGCTCGGCGGGCAGCCCCTCAGGTGGCTCGCCTTTGATTCGTCCATCGAGGCCGACAACCGCGCGCGTTGGAAGTTGCAGCTCGCGCCACCAGGTGACGTCGGTGGTGTCGCCGAACGTGCAGATCATCGCGACGCCGGTTCCCTTCTCGGGATCGGCGAGGCGGTGCGTAACGAACGGAACGCGCGCACCGTAGAGCGGCGTCGTGATCTCGGTCCCGACCAGCGACCGGTATCGATCATCGTCGGGATGCGCGACGACCGCGACGCATGCCGAGAGGAGCTCGGGACGCGTCGTGTCGACGAGAAGATCAGAGCCGTCGGCGCGGTGGAAGCGCAACGCGTGGTACGCGCCGGCCAGCTCGCGGTCCTCGAGTTCGGCTTGAGCGACAGCCGTCCGGAAGTCCACGTCCCACAGGGTCGGCGCGTCGGCTTGATACGCCTCGCCCCGCGCGAGGTTGTGCAGGAACGCGCGCTGGCTCGTCCGCTGAGCCTGCGCCCCGATCGTCGTGTACGTGAACGACCAGTCGATCGAAAGACCCAACCGCCGCCAGAGCGCCTCGAATGCCTTCTCGTCTTCTTGCACGAGCCGGTGGCACAGCTCCAAGAAGTTCGGTCGCGAGATCGCGATCGCTTGCTTGCCGGGCTTCTCGGGCGGCGCGAAGTCGGGGTCGAACGGGAGATGGGGATCGCAGCGCACGCCGAAGTAGTTCTGCACGCGCCGCTCGGTGGGCAGGCCGTTGTCGTCCCAGCCCATCGGATAGAACACGGCGCGGCCACGCATCCGTTGGTACCGGGCGACGGTGTCGGTATGCGTGTAGGAGAACACGCTGCCCATGTGGAGGGAGCCGCTTACTGTTGGCGGTGGGGTGTCGATCGAAAAGATCTCGCCCCGGCTCCGGGATCGGTCGAACCGGAACGTCTTGTCGGCTTCCCAGGCCTCCGACCAGCGTTCGTCCAGCCCCTCGAGCGACGGGCGGTCCGGGATCGGTGGCATCCGGGCATTGTAGAAGCGGGCCCGGGCGGGAACTTCGGGCGCCGCCAGTTCCAAAAAATTGCGCAGAGCACCTTTTTTGCTCATACTGGTACGAATACGGCGGCTCCAGAAATGGGGACCCGGGGGAGCTGGAGGCAACGGAATGCTCGCGCCGCGCAAGGATGCTGTCCGTGCCGTCAGCCGACGCGCGGGCGCGCTGCTGGGGGCAGCGGTCTTGGTCTCCGCCTGCGGGCCGTTCGCGATCGCACGCCATGCGGTCCCATCGCACTCGTCCGCGGACACCGTCTCGAGCGCGGCCGCAACGCCGCATGGAGAGCGCGCGATCGCGAACGAACTGGTGAGTCGCATCAACAAAGAGAGGTCGAGCCGCAAGCGAACGAAGCTCAAGGTCGACCCTTACCTCACGTGGGTGGCCCAGGTGTGGGCGAACCACCTCGCGGACACGCATCAATTCATGCACCAAGACCTCGGGAAGGTGCTCCAGTCGAACAACCGGCTCGTGTCCGTCGGCGAGAACATGTTCGGCGGCGCGGGCCCCGGCGCGACCGATGCCGGCACCGCCCATGTCACGCTCATGCACTCCGCCGGACACCGCGCGAACATCTTGTTGCAGGAGCAGCGCTTCGTCGGCATCGGCGTCGCATGCCGAAACGGGTCGCTGCTCGTCGTCGAGGATTTCGGGATCCCGTTCGGCGTCACGCTCCATCCGCACGGCGTCCCGCGCATGGATCCGATCGCGTCGAAGAACGAGGGCGGCGCAAGCTGCTGAGGAACGCGTAGCCTGCGCGGCTTGAGCCCGGCGCTGCGGTGTTCCGATGTTTCGCTCATTATCGATGGTGCGCGCATCCTCGACTCGATCGAATGGGAAGTGCAGCCCAGTGAGCGGTGGGTCGTGCTCGGTCCCAACGGTGCCGGAAAAACGTCGCTGTTGCGCGTGGCCGCGCTGTACCAGCATCCATCGTCGGGAACGGTCGAGGTGTTGGGTCAACGGCTCGGCCGCACCGACGTGCGGACGTTGCGCGAGCGCATCGCATTCTCGTCTCCCGCGTTGGCGGCCCGGCTCGAACCGTCGATGACCGCGTTGGAAGTCGTGATGACCGCGCGTTACGCCGCGCTCGCGCCGTGGTGGCACCGGTACAGCGTCGATGATCGCGATCGTGCGCTCGCGCTGCTGCACGAGTGGCGCTGCGACGCGCTCGCCACGCATGCGTTCCCGACGCTCTCCGCCGGCGAGCGCCAGCGGGTGCTGCTCGCACGCACGCTGATGAACGAGCCCGGCATCGTGCTGCTCGACGAACCAACTGCCGGCCTCGACGTCGGCGGCCGCGAGGAGCTCGTCACCGACCTCGCGTCATGGGCGCGCGACCGGAGCAGGCCGCCCCTTGTCCTCGTCACCCACCACCTCGAGGAGATCCCGCCCGGCTTCACCCACGCACTCGCGTTGAAAGGCGGTCGCGTGCTGGCGCACGGCCCGATCGCCGACACGGTCACGAGCGAAACGCTCAGCGACGCGTTCGGCCTACGACTCGACGTGCGAGGTGAGAACAGCCGCTACACCGCCCGTTTGGACCGTTCGGAGCGGTAGGCCGAGCCAAACCGTCCAAACGCTTACGCGGAACGGCGGGACTCGTCTTCGGTGATCAGCGTCGGGGTGACGTTGCGGAGCACGGTGTCCTTGTCGACCATGCACTTCACGACGTCGGTGCGGCTCGGCAGGTCGTACATCACCTCGAGCAGCACCTCCTCGAGGATCGCGCGCAGGCCGCGGGCGCCGGTGCCCCGCTTCAACGCCTCGTCCGCGATCGAGTCGAGCGCGTCGTCGCTGAACACCAAGTCGACGTCGTCGAAGTGGAAGAACTTCTGGTACTGCTTGACCAGCGCGTTCTTCGGCTCCACCAGGATGCGCATGAGCGCGTCCTTGTCGAGATGGTGCACGACACCGACGACGGGCAACCGGCCCACGAACTCCGGGATCAACCCGAACTTCAACAGGTCTTCGGGGAGCACGTCGGCGAGGAAGCGTCCGGTCTCGACTTGGTCGTTGGCGCGCCGGATGTCGGCACCGAAACCGATGCCGCGGTTCCCGACACGCGCTTCGATGATCTTGTCGAGGCCGGCGAACGCACCACCGCAGATGAACAGGATGTTCGTCGTGTCGATCTGGATGAACTCTTGGTGCGGGTGCTTGCGGCCGCCCTGCGGCGGCACCGAAGCGGTCGTGCCCTCGAGGATCTTGAGCAGCGCTTGCTGCACGCCCTCGCCCGACACGTCACGCGTGATCGACGGGTTCTCGGCCTTGCGGGCGATCTTGTCGATCTCGTCGATGTAGATGATGCCGGTCTCGGCCTTCTTGACGTCGTAATCCGCGGCTTGGATCAGCTTCAACAGGATGTTCTCGACGTCCTCACCGACGTAGCCGGCTTCGGTCAGCGCCGTGGCGTCCGCGATGGCGAACGGCACTTTCAACATGCGGGCAAGCGTCTGCGCGAGCAACGTCTTGCCGCAGCCGGTCGGGCCCACGAGCATGATGTTCGACTTCTGGAGCTCGACGTCGGGATCGCCGTACGCGCCGACTTGCACGCGCTTGTAGTGGTTGTAGACGGCGACCGAGAGAATCTTCTTGGCCTGCTCCTGCCCGATGATGTAGTCGTTCAGGTACTCGTAGATCTCGCGGGGCTTGGGGAGATCGTCGAAACGGACCTCGGTGCTTTGCGACAACTCTTCTTCGATGATCTCGTTACAGAGATCGATGCACTCGTCGCAGATGTACACGCCGGGACCGGCGATGAGCTTCTTGACCTGCTTTTGGCTCTTCCCACAGAAAGAACACTTGAGCAGGTCTCCGCCGTCACCGAACTTCGCCACCGGAAGGCCCCCTTCTCCCCTGGGTCCGCGAGGAATTAGCTCGTGCCTTCAGCCGACGGTACCGCGGCGAGCTCCCGGTTGGTGAGGATCTCGTCGACGATGCCGTAGTCCTTGGCCTCGGTCCCGCTCATGATGAAGTCGCGGTCGGTGTCCTTGGCAACACGATCGAGGGCCTGGCCGGTATGGAATGCCAGAATCTGATCGAGGAGCTCGCGCATGCGCACGATCTCCTTGGCCTGGATCTCGATGTCGACCGCCTGACCCGACGCGCCACCGTGCGGCTGGTGGATCAGCACGCGGGCGTGGGGAAGGATGAAACGCTTGCCGGGGGCTCCCGACGCGAGCAGCACCGCGGCCGCCGACGCGGCCTGGCCGATGCAACATGTCTGCACGTCGGGCTTGATGTACTGCATCGTGTCGTAGATCGCGAAGAGCCCAGTGATCTCGCCGCCGGGCGAGTTGATGTACATGATGATGTCCTTGTCGGGATCTTCCGACTCGAGGATCAACAACTGCGCGATCAACAAGTTGGCGACGGTGTCGTCGACGGGCGTACCGAGAAAGATGATGCGATCGTTTGCGAGCCGCGAGTACGGATCCCACTCCATCCGGCCGCGCGGCGTGTCCTGGATGAACCGCGGCATCGGAACGTATTCATTACGCATGGTCAGTCCTCGGACTCCTGTTGTTCGTGTTCTGCGGGAGCACTTTCGTCAACACTCGTGTCCTCTGACATCGTCGTGTCAACAGTCATATCGATTGCATTTCCGTCCTCGTCGACCACTGTTGCGTGCTCTACGAGGAACTCCAGCGCTTTCCCCCGCGCCACATCCGATCGTACCGTCTCCAGCGCACCACCCCGTTCGAGCTCGCGCCGGACCCGTTCAGGCTTCTGTTTCGTACGCTCGGCGAGGCGCGCGATCTCGGCGTCCACCTCTTCATCGGTCGCTGCGATCTGTTCTTGCGCGACAACGGCGCGCAGCGCCAGGTCGGCGAGCACCGCGCGAGCGGCGCCCACCCGCACCTCGTCGATGAACGCCTGAGGCTCCTGGCCGGTCGCCTCCAGGTACTGCTCCAGGCTCGCACCCTGATGCGAGAGGCGATGCGCGAGGTCCTCGACCCGCCGTCGGGTCTCACTGTCCACCAGCGTGGACGGCGGCTCGACCGGCACGAGATCGGCGGCCGCCTCGAGCACCTTGTCGCGTGCCGCCATCTGCGCCTGCAGCTTCTGTACCAGTTCGAGCCGCTTGCGGACATCAGCACGCAGCTCGTCGACGGTCGCGAACTCGCTCGCCTCTTGTGCCCACTCGTCGGTCAGGTCCGGCAACACCTTCCGCTTGGCTTCCTTCACGACCACGCGGAACTTCACCTCCTGACCCGCCTCTTCGCCGAAGCGCTCGGGCAAGGTGGCGGTGAACTCGAGGATCGCCCCCGGCTTCGTGCCGCGCAGCTGATCGTCGAGCTCGGGTACCACCATTCCAGAACCGACGCGGTACAAGAAATCGTTCGCGGTCAGTCCTTCGACCGGCTCGTCGTTGACAACGCCGGTGATGTCGATCGTCGCGTACGCGTCGTCGATCAGCGGATAGTCGGAGTCAGTGAGGTCGGCGAACCGCTCGCGCAACGCGTCGACTTGCTTGTCGATGTCGTCGTCGGCGACCGCTGGACTCGGCAGCTCGACGCGCAACTCGTCGTAGCCCAACAGGCGAACCTGCGGACGTACTTCGACGACCGCGTCGAACTCGACGTCGCCCTCGTCTTGGCCGGCGGTGATTTTGATCTCCGGGAGCCGCGATCACGTCGACGTCGTGTTCAGTGACGGCATCGACGTAGTACTGCGGCAAAGAATCCTCGAGCGCCTGCCCGCGCGCGATGTCGCTCCCGAGTCGCGCCTCCAGCAGTTTCCGGGGCGCCTTTCCGGGCCGGAAGCCAGGGATGCGTACCTGACCGGCGAGCTTGCGGAACGCGGCGTCGACTGCCTTGTCGAACTCGGCCGCCGGCACGGTGACGTGCAGCTTGACTTGCTGACGAGATTCGGCGGTTGCCGGGTCCTCGGCTGGTGGCTTCCTCGTCGGCCCAGGAGGGGCTCGACCGTGCTCTGCATAAGGGAGAAATGAGTGTAGGTGAGGACGGACCCGGATCTGGTTGCTTACTTCCCGCGAGCGCCGTAGCATAGCTGGATCGTGACTGTCGATCAGGGCGTCACCCACGTGGCGCTGCCCGTCACGGATCTGGACGCCAGCCTTGATTTCTACGAGCGGTACGCCTCGATGAAAGTCGTCCACCGGCGTACCGATCCGGGCGGTGGCAATTCGGTCGCGTGGATCAGCGATCTCACCCGGCCATTCGTCGTGGTGCTGATCGAAGTGGACGCCGTAGACCAGCGGCTCGGCGGGGTGTTCGGCCACCTTGGCCTCGGCGTCGCCGAACGGGCGGAGGTCGACCGGCGCTGCGCGAGCGGCCAAAGCCGAGGGCTATGCCGTGTTCGGTCCGATCGACTCGGGGCCACCCGTTGGCTACTGGGGCTACATCGTCGATCCCGACGGCCACAACCTCGAGCTGTCCTACGGCCAAGAAGTCGGCCTCACGATTGAACGGCACACGTGATGCGGCGAGCGGAACGCCGGAGGCGTGAAGCGAGCTCGCCGCATCGGAACGCGCGCCGAAGGCGCTTCAAGCGTCGCGGCGGGTGGGGTCGGCGGGCGGGAGCGTCCGCGGGCCGGGTATCCCGGCCCGCAGCGAGCGCGACAAAGCAAGCATGATCGATCTGCGGGAACGGGTCGCGATCGTTACCGGGGCCGGCCGCGGGATCGGGCGCGCCGTACGCGTTGCGGTTCGCGGCGTACGGCGCGCGTGTCATCGTGAACGACGCGGGGGTCACGACCGAGGGTGGCGCCACCGACGAGGACCCGGCGCGCGATGTCGTGCGACGAGATCACGCAGGCCGGCGGCGAGGCCATCGCGCACCGGGGCGACATCGGCGATGCGTCCGTCGGCGATGCACTCGTACAGCTCGCGCTCGACACGTGGGATCGGCTCGACATCGTCGTCAACAACGCCGGGCTTCGGCCGTCCGCGGATGGTGTTCAACCTCGGCGACGACGAGTGGGACGACGTGCTGCGAGTGCACTTGCGCGGCACGTTCGTCGTTTCCCGCCCTGCGTGTCGCTACTGGCGCGGCGCAGGCCAAGCAGCACGGTTCGACGTACGGACGGCTGATCAACACTGCAACCGGCCTGTTGATCTACGGCGGCGCCGGGCAGTCGAACTACGTCGCTGCGAAAGCCGGCGTGCAGGCATTCACCGAAGCAATCGCGACCGAGATGTCGCCTTACGGCGTAACGGCCAACACGATCATGCCGGGCGCAAACACGCGGCTCGCACAGATCGGCTGGCGTATGGCCCGCCAGGAACACAACGCCCGAAGCGACGGCGTCGACGTTCGATCCACGCGATCCCGTGCATGTCGCGCGAGTTCGGCGCGTACCTTGCGTCGCCCGACGCCGGATGGGTCTCCGGACAGACGTTCCAGGTGCGCGGCGGGATACTCGAACACGTTTCGTCATGGTCTGGTCGCGCAGTCGTTGCAGCGTCGCGACATGGGCTTCAGCGCAGGTGAGTACGCACACGAGATGCCGCGCATGTTCGGCGCAGGAGCACATCGCGCCGACCCGCCGCCGGCCGAGTGGAGCGCGCAACGGGCGCGAAGCACCGAGCTAACGCGGCTCGACGTCGCGGAGCGTTACTCCGATTTCTTGGACTTGTCGGGCTTCGGCGTCGTCGTCGGCAACGCCCTCTTCGAGGCCCTTCTTGAACTCATGCTGGGCCGAACCGAGACCACGCGCGAGCTTCGGAAGCTGCGAGCCGCCGAAGACGACGAGAACGACGAGCAGCACGATCAGGAGCTCCGGTGCACCCACGATCCATGGCCTTAGTGTACCTGGCGGGCCCCGAACGCGGCGTCGCTTCGTCACCGTCGGGTGAGCCGCTGCCAGGTCGCCAGATCTCGTTCATCGGCAGGCCGACCTGCCCGCGTCACGGTGTCGACATCGCCGGCCTCGCGCCGCAGCGCCCCGGCCGTGCAGCGGTCGGGCGGCGCGCAGTGCGAAGGGGTCGAACTGGAAGTGCCGCATCGCGTTTCGGTGCGTGACTCTGGCAACGACGTCGCCGGCTCGAAGCCGGCGAACAGCTCGGCGAGGCGCTCGGGCGCGTGCGGCCACGAGCTGTCGGAGTGCGGGTAGTCGCTCTCCCAGCACACATTGTCGACGTTGAACTCGTCGAGCAGCTTCACGCCGATGCGGTCCGCGATGAAACAGCAAAGGATCCGCTCGCGGAACAGCTCGGTCGGCGACAGGCCCTGCGGTGCTCGTGCCGCATCCACCCGTTGTGCCGATCGAGCGTGTGCTCGGCCCGCCAGAGGAAGTACGGGATCCACCCGATGTCGCCCTCGGTGAGCGCGAAGCGCAGCGTGCGGGAAGCGGTGCCAGAACGGCGCCCACAGACAGGTCGCCGAGCGTGTAGATCGCCATCACGCTCGACAGGTTCATCGGCACCGGCGGCGGCGCGTCGGGCGAGGTCGACGCGCTCTTCGACGACGAGCCGACGTGGCAGCACAACACCGTGCCCGTGTCGGCAGCACGCCGCGAACAGCGGGTCCCATGCGTCGGTGTGGATGCTCGGCATGCCGAGACCCGCCGGGATTCTCGGAGAACGTCACCGCGTGGCAGCCCTTGTCCGCGAGCCGCCGCACCTCCCGGCCGCCTCGTCGACGTCGAACAGCGGGAGGATCCCGCACGGGATGAAGCGCTCGGGATGCGCGCCGCACCACTCGTCGACGTGCCAGTCGTTGTACGCCTTGATCATCACGAGGTTCACGTCGCGGTCGGGACCCTGGTTCAGCACCTGGCCGGAGAACCCGGTCCAGTTCGGGAAGTTGAGGCCCGCGAGCTGGCCGCCCGCCGACATGTCGCGCACCCGCTCGTGCACGTCGTAACAACCGGGCCGCATGTGCTCGTAGCGCAACGGGTCGACGTTGAACATCTCCGGCGGTTTGCCCGCGACCGCGTTCAGTCCGAGGTTCCGGCCGCGGATGTCGCCGTAGTACCACTGCTGTGAGCCGTTCGGCTTCCTCGACGACGCGCGGCGCTCGGTCGCGGTAACTTCGCAGGCACGTGCGCGTCGAACATGTCCGCCGGCTCGCAGATGTGGTCGTCGACCGAGACGAGGATGAGGTCGTCGGCGGTCGACGGGCGACGGCACATCAGCGCACGACGTCGCCGTCGATCGTCGGCGTGGGCACGACCATCGAGTGGCATCTCGTCGGGCGCGCCGAACGCTACCGACGCCTTCGAGAACGCGATCGCGGTCGCGATCGTCGCGGTGAGCTCGACGATCTGCGCGTCGGTGAACTCGTCGAGGAGCGCGGCGCGCAGGTCGGCGTCGACGCGAGCGTCGGCGATGAGCGCGTCGGCGAGCCGGATCGCGAGCTTCCAGCGATGAGTGAGCTCGCTGTCGGCGTATCCGTCGTCGATCAGCGTGACGTGCTCCTCGTCGAGGCCCTGCTCGCGCGCGCTGGCGAAGCGGAGGTTCTTGCAGATGCCGCAGCCGGTGACCCGCGCGTTGCGCAGCCGGCCGACCTCTTTGGTGGCGTCGTCGACGACGCCGTCCGACCAGAGCGTGCCGTAGTAGCGGTTGAACGCCGCCCAGAGCTCGGGCTGGTGGTCGAAGGGCGTGAGCCCGCCGGGAGGGTTCGCGACGCGAGCCATCAGACCTCCAGCGCGACCGAGAATCGAGCCCGCGCGTCGAACATCGCGATCGCGAGCGTGAGCGTGGCGAGCTGCGCGTCCGTGTAGTGCTCGTGCAGCGCGACGAAGTCGGCGTCGCGCAGGCCGTGCGGATCGAGCGCGTACTGCTCTGCGTACGCCACTGCTGCGCGTTGCGCGTCCGCGAGAAGCGCGACCGCGGGTCGGGTCGGGCTCGAAGCGCAGCAGGCGCGTCGATGCGGTCGCGGCACGCGTCGAGCGTCTGCTTGTCGACCCCGCCGTTCCAGAGGCGCTCGTAGCAGCTCTCGAAACCGCGCGTGCCGCGTTCGGGCCGCAGGTCGAAGATCGCTGTCGACCGGTCGGCATCGCGTGCGCAGCCACGTCATTGGCGTGACACCGTGCAAGCATCTCGACGAGCTCCTTGCGCTCGGTCGTCGTCGAGCACGGCGAAGTGACGGCCGAGCATGCGGTCGGTCCGTGCTTCGGCGAGCTGCCAGCGATCGCGCAGCGGTTCGGCGTCGAGGGGCGCCTCGGGCCAGCCCATGACCGACACCATCTGCGGCGCGAGCACCGATCGCCTCGATCGGCGTGAGCCCGACCGTGAGCACCGCCGCGCCGTGCAACGCGCCGCGCAGCTCGCGCAACGCGTTCAAGCGATGAATCGCGAGTGCCTTCGTCGTCGTCGGCCGCAGGTTCGGGCAGCGTCCGCCAGCCCGCGAACAACGGCGCGCCCGCGACGATCGGCGCGCG
The DNA here is from genome assembly GCA_963837155.1 of uncultured Actinomycetes bacterium. Taxonomy (GTDB): domain Bacteria; phylum Actinomycetota; class Acidimicrobiia; order IMCC26256; family PALSA-610; genus DASQHW01. The sequence goes on from CAWIMB010000002.1 coordinate 3,389,565, forward strand.
TGCTACGATCCGTCCGACGAGCACGGCAACGCGTCGCCCAGTCGATCTCGTCGTCAAGGTGCTCGCGCGCCCATCTCTGCGCGGCGTTCGCCCACTCCTCCGCCGCTTGGCTACGCGGCATCACCGACGCCGACCGTTCCCATGCCGCGCGCACCGCGTCCGGCGCGAAGAACATGAACGCCGCGACGACGACGTCGGCCGGCGCGTCGCCAAGCACACCACCCCGACCCGCCGACGTAGAAGTCGAAGCCCTCGAACCCGAGCTCCTTGCCGCGCGCGTAGCACGCCGCCGTCCATCATGAACCCGGCGGTGAACAAGACGATCGCGTGCGCGCGTCTCGTGCGCGGCCTGCTGCGGGGTCATGACTGCACACCGATCATTGGCGGAAGTATGGGTTCTGCGGGCTCGCCCGCGTCGAGCACGGTGCGGACCGATCGGAAGGTCGTCGCGCCCAGCGGTGAGCGCGGCGAGCGTTGCCTCCGCGTTGTTCGCGTAGACCGCCATCCTCGTCGTCGGCCGCGGGGTTCACCCACACTGCTGCGACGAGCACAAGGGCGTCGGCGTCCTCGGCGCGGAGCACTCCCTTGCGCAGCGCGTTCGTCACGCCTGCGGCGACCCCGGCTTGCGCCGCGCCCCACGTGAGCCGCGCGTGCGTGTCGTTGGCCGGATCGACGGTCGCCTTGTTGACGAACAGCGTCATCGGCTTGACCGGCACGTTCGGCTTCACGACGACAACAAAGGGGGTGTGCCCGGCACTCGGCGTTGCGAGCGCGGTCGCCCATGCAACACCGACCGGCCCGTCCTTGGTGCCCAGCATCGTGTTCACATGCGCGGCGTTCGGCCCCTCGCCCGCGAACCCCTCGCCGAGGTTCACGAGACCCGTCCGTAACGAACTTCCTTCAGGAGTTCGCTGCTCATCGTGCCCGGCTTCGTGTCATAGCCGAACAGACCGACGAGGCGAGGCGTTGCGCCGCGGATCGGCGACACCCGGTGCAACGAATGCCGGCCCGCGAACACCAGCAGCGTGCCCGGCGTCATCGGCAGTGTCACCACCTCGGAGCGATCGCCGGCCAGCACGCGTGCGACGTCGTCGTAGCGTTCGTCGTCGGCCGAACGGATCATCGGTGCGACCTCGAAATCGCCGCCCTCGTCACCATCCTGCAACGCGAGCGACACGACGAAGTCCGTCTGGTCGAAGTGCCACTGAAGCTCGTCGCCGTCCGTCATCACCGCGAGGTTCAGCGCACCGAGCGGGTCGGCATACGGATAGATGACGTCGCGGTCCAAGATCGCGGCGACGAACTGCAGCAGCTCGTCCCACTCGTACAGCTGCCGGATCGGCGAGTCGGCCGGGAAGAGGTCGTACGCGACCGCGCCGACCCGGTAGTTGCCGAGCCACTGGCGCGGATGGTCGAGCGGGAACGACTCGTCGGGGAAGCCGAGGTAGACGGTGCCGAGGCCGCCACTGGGGTGCGCACGCGGCGCGAGCCGGCGGGCATCGTCGATGAAGGCCGGCAGCGCTTCGGTTCGCACGAACCCCGGGATCTCGCACGCGCCCGTCTCGTGCATCTGCTTTCGGCCGGTATCGACGAACGACCAGTCGAGATCAACGACGTCATGCACGGCCCGGAGGCTACGACGCGACGTCGTGGGTACGAAACCCGCAACATGTTGCGGGAATCGTGACCACGGGCCGGTCGACAGAGGCGGCGGTATCCTCGGAGTGTGACCGAGCTCGACTATCCCGCCTTCGACGCCGACAACCACTATTACGAGGCGCTCGATGCGTTCACCCGGTACGTCGACCCGAAGATGCAGCAGCGTTGCGTCCAGTGGTGCGAGATCAATGGCCGGAAGTACCACGTCGTCGGTGGGGTGGTCAGCCACGCGGTCGTGAACCCCACGTTCGATCCGGTCGCCAAGGCCGGCGCCATGCACGACTTCTTCCGCGGGAACCCGAACAAGCTCCAGCCGTACGAGTTCCTGCGCGAGCGCGAGCCCATTCCGGCCGAGTACCGCGACCGCGACGCTCGCATCGCGACGCTCGACGAGCACGGCCTCGAGGCCGTGTGGCTCTTCCCCACGCTCGGCATCCTCTACGAGGAGCTGCTCAAGCACGACATCGAAGCGGTCACGACGCTGTTCAGCGCGTTCAACCGCTGGCTCGACGACGACTGGGGCCTCGACTACCAGGGCCGCATCTTCGCGTCGCCGTACGTCACGCTCGCCGACCTCGACTGGGCGATCGCCGAGCTGGAATGGGCGCTCGACCACGGCGCCCGTACCGTGGTCATGCGCCCGGCCGCACCACACACGCGCGACGGACAGGTTCCCGCGAGCGACCCCCGCAACGATGCGTTCTGGGCGCGCGTGAATGAGGCGGGCATCACGGTCGTCGCCCACGCCGGCGACAGCGGCTACTCGAGCAACGGATACGCGGTCGACGGCTTCGCTGCGGGCTTCAGCGGCAGTGGACGCTGGGCGCCGTCAGTGAAGGCGTTCCACATCGAGCGCGCCGCGTACGACTTCATGATCACACTCGTGTTCGACAAGCTCTTCGAGCGATTCCCGAACGTGCGCGTCGCGTCGGTGGAGAACGGCTCGGAGTTCCTCGGCGACTTGTTCAAGAAGCTGCGTTCGACCGAACGCAAGATGCCTGGCTACTTCAGCGAAGACCCGGTCGAGTCCTACAAGCGGAACGTGTGGATGAACCCGTTCTGGGAAGACGACGTCGACGAGGTCGTCGCGCTGATGGGCGACGACCGGGTGATCTTCGGCTCCGACTGGCCGCACATCGAAGGGATGCCCAAGCCGCTCGACTATGCGGTCGAGGTGAAGCACTTCGACGATGACGCGCAGCAGCGCATCATGCGCGACAACGCGCGCGAGCTCAACACGCGTCGCCCCGCCTGAGCAGCTCCTCGAGGATCGGAATGTCGCTCGCCGGACGTTCCGGTGACGAGGGATGCGTGCGATCGCTCGGCACCCACCCCCGTAACGCGAGGAACTGCGCGGCCGAGTGCCGGTACGCGGGCACCGGGTCGCGGAACGCGAGCTGCCCGAGATACTGGAGCATGTCATTGCGCTCCCAGAACCCGGTGTCGTCACGCCGCTCCCACGCCCGGTCGCGAGCGGCGAACCAATCGGGCGCGAACGTGGCAAGGCCCAGCAGGTAGTCGCTGCCGTACGTGACCATGTCGATCGCCCGGTCGTTGCCGGTGAGCACCATGAAGTCGGGTCGGGCCCGGTCGCGCAGGCGCAATCGATCCCATTCGAGCTGGCGGCGGAGCGACGAGTGCTTGGCGCCGACGCATTGCCGGATACCGAGCAGCTCCTGATACGTCTCGAGCGTGAAGATGCGGCCCTGGGCCGCGAACATCTCACCGAGCTCGAACGCGAGAAACCGGTCGCAGTCGCGGGCGAGTGCAGCGAACACCGCGGCGACCTCGCCCTCGGGCACATACGCCAAGCCCCACGACGGGAACACGATCGGCGTGCCACCGAGGTTCGTGATCGTCGCCATTGCGCGCCGGTAGGCGTCAAGATCGAGCCCGGCACCCGGCTCGTCGTCGACGTATGCCGCTGCGACGAATTCGCCGTCGTTCGCGATCGAGAGCACCTTCATCCGCTCGACGTCGGAGAGCAGCGCGCCGAAACCGGTATCCATGTTGACCGCAGGAACCAGGCCCGCTTCTCGCGTCCGAGCCACCAGCCGGGCGAAGCTGTCCCAGTCGATGTCACCTGCGGCGGTGAAGGGCAACAGCACCGCGGCCATGCCGACAATCTTGCGCCTCACCCGCGCTTCACCTTCGCGAGCACTCGCCGCTCCGGGAGCGCCTTGTAGAACTCGTCGAGCGGATAGCAGCCCGACACGAGCCCGTTGCGCGGCGCCGTCGTGCAATCGCTGAACGTGCGGCACAGCCGCTGCCGCTGCAGCCGTACTCCATGCAAGACATCCGACGGCAGCTGCGGATACGACAGACGCGAGCCGGCCGATCCCGACGCTGTCGACGGCGTGGGTCGCTATTGCAGCCTGCGCGACGTGCGGCAGCCACTCCTGGAGATACGAGTAACCGCTCCCCACGAAGACCACCCCCGGATGCCGGCGCCTCAAGGCGGCGGTTGCATGCAGGAGCCGCGCCACGTCGATTAGCGGATCACGGGGCGGCGCGTAGCCGTCCGAAGGCGGGAAGTACGCGGGCCGCTGCGCATGCGGGCAGTAGTACGGGCTCCCGGCTGTGACGCAGAGCGCTGCTACGCCGAGGAGCTCGCACAGCGTGACGAACGCGTCCGGTTCGTCGAGATCGATGCCGGTACCGGTGCCGTCGCCGCCGAACGCATACGAGTACTCGGTCGTTTCCGGCGCGCCGTCGCGGAACGGTGCGAGATCGAACACGCTGACACGCACACCGATCCCGAGACCCGGGGCGTCCCTCTTGACGCCGCGCACGACCTCGGCGAGAAACCGCGTGCGCCCCGCGAGATCACCGCCATATCGTCCGGGCCGCGCACGCGCGCTCAGCAGTTCGTGCAGCAAGTAGCCATGACAGTGCTTGATGTCGACGAAGTCGTAGCCGGCATCGTGCGCAACCACGGCCGCGCCTACGAAATCGTCGACGAGTTCGTCGAGCTCGCCATCGCTCAGCACGTGCACGGGACCGACGCGCGCGTCGAGATACGGATGCTCGTACGCGACCAGCGGTGCGCCCGCGAATCTCCCGGAGTGCGTGAGTTGCAAGCCGACGACGCATTGGCGTGGGTCGGGATGCGAGCCCAACAGCTCCGCGCGCAACGCCGCGACCGCGGGTGAGATCACGAGCTGACGAGGGTTCGCCCGGCCGTCGGCGCGCACTGCGACCGCTTCGCCGCCCCAGATCAGACCGGCCCCGCTCTCCCCGAAGCGGCGCCACCGGCGTCGGACGAGGTCCGTCGGCGAACCGTCCTCGGCGCCGTCCCAGCCTTCCATCGGCAAGATCGCGAACCGATTGGCCGCAGTTCGCCCGAACACGTCGAGCGGCGCTGCGAGCGGACCGTCGGCTCGGACATCGGCGTCGAAGGGAAGCTCGATGCCGAGCGCGGCAAGATGATCGAGGAACTGCTGCGCGGTGCGCAGCGTCCGGACCTGCGCGAGCCGCATGCGGCGAACGTAGCGCAGCCTGCAAGACTCGACGTTCGTGACCACTCTTTCGATCGTCGGCACCGACCACGCGCACGTCGTCGAGTTGACCCAGCGGCTCGTCGGCGCCGGCGCCCGCGTCGTTGCGCTCGTGCCGACCGACGACGGGATCGGCCCTTGGCTCACGTCGCAATACCCGGACGCGCGCGCGAACGATCCGTACGCCGACGATGTGGACATCGTCGTGACGGCAGCAATTCCGAGCCGCCGGGCGCAGATCGCGATCGAGGCAATGCGCGCCGGGAAGGACGTGATTGCCGACAAGCCGGGCGTCACGACACCAGCACAGCTCTCAGCCGTGCGTGACGCGCGAACGCGAGACCGGCCGCCGGTATCTCGTGGTGTTCGGCGAGCGGCTCGGTACACCGGCGATGCTCCGCGCGGAGCGTGTCGTGCAAGAGGGAAGGATCGGCGATGTCGTGCACACGGTCGGCCTCGGCCCGCACACGCTGAACCTGAAGCACCGGCCGCCGTGGTTCTTCGATCCGGCGTGCTACGGCGGCATTCTCGTCGACATCGGCTCGCACCAGGTCGACCAGTTCCTCGCGTTCACCGGAGCCGACGACGCCGAGGTGCTCGCGGCGACCGCACGCGGGCACGCCGAGCACCCCGGACTGCAAGTGCTCGGCGAGATCCTGCTGCGCGCGCCCGACGGCCGCACCGGCTACGCGCGCGTCGACTACTTCACGCCCAAAGGCCTCGGCGCGTGGGGCGACACGCGCTTCGCGGTGATCGCGACCGAAGGCACACTCGAAGCCAGCCCCGTCGACGACACGGTGACGCTGGTCGACGGCGAGCGGGTCGAGACGATCCATTGCGCGGGCGAGCCGATCACGTGGCCGGACACGTTCGTCGCGGGAGCGATGCCCGTCGCGCAAGCACATGTCTTCGCCGTGCACGACATCTGCCTGCGCGCTCAGGGGATGAGTACGACCCGCCCTACGGCCTGACGGCTCTCGATGTACTCGTGTGCGGCCGCGGCATCGGCCAGCGGGAACGTGCGGTCGACCACCACACGAAGGCGCTTCGCGGCAACGTCGTCGACGTGGCGCTGGATCATGTCGTGCGCACGCGGGTTGAGGATCTCGGCGCCGAGGAACACGCCGGTAATCGACTGATTCCCCATGCCGAGAGCGCGCACGTCGAGCGGCTGCTCCTCCCGGCCTGCGCTGCCGACGGTGATGCACCGCCCGCGGTACGCCAGGCACTGCACGCTGCCCTGCAGCACCTTGCCGCCGACCGAGTCCACAACGAGTTCGACGCCTTTGCCTCCCGTGAGCTCGCGGACGCGATCGACCCAACCGGTTTGCGAGTAGTCGACACCGTGATCCATGCCGAGCTCGACCAACGGCTCCAGACGGGCGTCGCTCGATGCGGTCGCGAGAACCGTTGCGCCGGCCCGCTTGGCGAGCTGGATCGCCGCGATCCCGACACCACCGGCGCCCGCCTGGATCAACACGGTCTCCCCGGCAACGAGGTGGCCGAACTCGAACAGGCAGTCGTCAGCCGTGCCGAACGCCACCGGCACACATGCGCACGCGACGACATCGCCACCGTCCGGTATCGGCCACGTGATCACCGACGGCGCGGCGACGAGCTCCGCGTGCGACCCCCAGAACATCGTGGCGACCACGCGCTGACCGACGCTCCGATCGGCGACACCTTCGCCCACTTCGCGGATCGTGCCCGCGCACTGGTACCCGACGATGTGCGGCGTGGTCGGCATCTCGCCGCCGAGTCGATTGAGCGTGTCACCGCCCTCGATACTGATCGCCTCGACACCGATCAACACCATGCCCGGCCCGCATACCGGGTCCGGCACGTCCTCGTAGCGGAACACGTCCGGCGCACCGGTCTCGTAGTACACGGCAGCCTTCATCGCCGCCCCCTTCCGCGATCAGAGCGTTGCGAGGTAGTCGTCGGCGACGCGTTCGCGCTGCCACGTCTGGGCGCCGAGCAGCAGGTCGTCGACCTTGGCGCGGCGCAAGAACACGTGGGCGTCGTTCTCCCACGTGTAGCCCACACCGCCGTGGATCTGTATGCACTCGGCAGTCACGTAGTTCGCGGCACTCGCCGATTGTGCTTTCGCCATTGCGGCCGCGATCTCGCGGTCGGGCGCATCGACGGCCGACGCCCAGGCCGCGTAGTGCACGGCGACGCGCGCGATCTCGATCTCGCGCAGCATGTCGACGGCCTTGTGGCGGGTGACCTGAAACTTCGACAGCGGCCGGCCGAACACTTCCCGAGCCTGTGCGTAGTCGAGCGCGAGCGCGTTGGCGGCTTCGCTCACCCCGATCAGCTCGGCCGAAATCAGAACCGCGGCATCGTCGGCGACGCGACGCCAGAGCTCGGCGTGATCGCCCGGAGGCCCCACGAGTGTGGCGCGGGTACCGTCGAACTCGAGACGCGCGAACTTCGCGCGTGATGTCGAGCGCGGGCGCGGCCTGCGCGTACTGCTGCGGCTGCTCGACGAGGAACGTCTGCAGGCCATCGCGCGTCCGCGCGGGCACGAGCACCCAATCGGCGGATCCGCCGTCCATCACCATTGGCTTCACACCGTCGAGCTTGTAACGCGACCCTCGACCGCTCGCGCGGACACGGATGCGCTCGAGCGGGTCACCGTGGCCGGCTTCGTCGATCGCGACCGTGCCGCGCTGGGCGCCCGCGGCGAGCCCTTCGAGGAGTTCGTCGAGGCCAAGTGTGCAGGCCGCGAGCGTCGAAGCGATCGCCGAGGAGAAGTAGGGGCCGGGAAACACCGCGCGCCCCATCTCTTCCTGCACGACGACGGCGTCGATGACACCGAGGCCCAGTCCGCCCTGTGGTTCGGGAACGAGCAGACCCGTCCAACCCAGCTCGACGATCTTGCGCCAGAGCTCGGGCGTGATGCCCGCGTCATCGTGCTCGGCCATCCGGCGCACATATTCCTTGGGCGCTTCCGCTTGCAGGAAAGCCCGCACCGCGCCTCGCAGCGCCTCCTGGTCGGCCGAGAACGTGAAGTCCATACGGCAGCTGACGCTATCGCCAACCTGACGCTAACGTCACATACGTGCGAGACGACAGCGGAGCGACCGAAGGGGAGCAGAGCGTGGAGTCGACCCAGTAGTTATGGACTTCGCGTTGGCACCCGAGGATCTCGCGTTCAAAGAGGAGCTCGAGGCATTCCTCGACAAAGAGATGCCGGCCTTCATCGAGCTGTGGTCCGAGAACGAGGATCTCGACGCGTCGCGCGGCGTGATGGGCGTCATGGACAAGCGCAAGGCCTGGCAGAACAAGCTCAACGAGCGACGTTGGGCGGCGATCCTGTGGCCCGAGGAGTGGGGTGGTCGGGCCGCAACGACGTCACAGCAAGTCATCTACACACAAGTGATGGCGAAATATCGAGCGCCGGGCATCTTCAACGCGAACGGCATCGTGCAGATCGGTCCGTCGATCATTTCGTGGGGCACCGAGGACCAAAAAGCGCGCTGGCTCCCGGGCATCCTCGACGCGAGCGAGCATTGGTGCCAGGGCTTCTCTGAACCACAGGCCGGCTCGGACATGGCGAACTTGCGCACGACCGCGATCCTCTCCGAGGACGGCACCCACTACGTCGTGAACGGTCAGAAGATCTGGATCTCGAGCGCACAGATCGCGAAGTGGGGACTGTTCCTCATGCGCACCGACCCCACTGCGATCTCACGCGGGCGCAAGCACGAAGGCATCACCACGTTCATCGTCGACATGGAGTTGCCGGGCATCGACATCCGCCCGATCCGCGAGATCACCGGCGACTCGTTGTTCTGCGAGGTGTTCTTCACCGACGCCAAGCTGCCCGTCGGCGATCGGCTCGGCGACGAAGGCAACGGCTGGCTGGTGTCGATGGGCGCGCTCGGCCAAGAGCGCGTCGGAAGCGCCGGCCAAGCGATCTCGATGGCGCAGGACCTGCGCACGCTGTTGCAAACCGCAAAGGCCGAGAATCCTGACGCGTTGCGCGATCCCGCGATCCGGGAACGCGTCGCCAACCTGCACATCCAGATCGAGGCGACGCGTCTGTTGATCGCGCGTGCACTGTCCAAGGTGTTGAAGGGCGAGAAGGGTTGGCCCGAGGTTCCGCTCGCGAAGTTGCAATGGGGCTACATCTCGCTCTGGCTCGCGGAGCTCGCGCTCGACATCCTCGGCCCGACCGGCGCGCTGTTGAAGGGCGCGCCGGGTGCGATCGACGGTGGCATGTGGGCGCGGAACTACGTGTGGCAGCGCTACACGACGATCGGTGCGGGGCCCACCGAGGTGCAGAAGAACATCATCGCCGACCGGGCGTTGAAACTCGAACGCTGAAGACGTCAGGCCCGGAAGCGCGCCGGCGAGAACGGCGTGAGGTCGACCTCGGGCGCGCGACCGAGCACCACGTCGGCGATGAGCTTGCCCGAGAGCGGCCCGAGCAGCAGGCCGTTGGCGCCGTGGCCGGTCGCGACGTACACGTTCGGCATGCCGGGGAGTGGGCCGAGGATCGGCAAGTCGTCGGCGCTGACCGGCCGCAATCCGACCCGCACCTCGCGGATCGCCGCCGTCGCGAGGCCGGGCATGACGCGCAAGGTCTCGCGAAGCACGTCAGAGACGCCGCCCGCGGTGACCTCGGCCGCAAAGCCGGCGTCCTCGACGGTCGCGCCCACCGCCACATGCGCGTCGGCCCACGGCACCAGGTAGTAGCCGAACACCGGCTGCACGATCGGCCAGGTCGCAGTGTCGTGGTGGACGTCGAGGTGGATGATCTGCCCGCGCAACGGGCCGACCGGAAGTACAACGCCGAGTTGGTCGGCAATGCGTGGCGTCCATGCACCGCCGGCGATCACGATCGCCGCCGCGTCGAGCGCGCGCACGTCTTCAACGCTTTCGGTGCGTACGTCGACGCCGCAGTCCCGGGCGGCTCGGAGCAGCGCCGCGCAGAGCATGCGTCCGTCGACGCGCGCGGCGTTCGGATGATGCAGCACGCGGAGCATCGGACCGAGCACCGGCACAATCGCGCACGCCTGCTCAGGCGTGATCTCGCGTGCGCCATCCGCGTGTTCGGCAACCCACTCCCACGGAGGGACGTCGGTGTCGCGGGTTGCGAGCTGCAAGATGCCGCAGCGCGCCCAACCGGTGTCGCCAGGCAGTCGGGGGATCAGCTCGTCATAGTGCCGCCCGGCCGCGTGCACGAGCTCGGTCCACAACGGGTCGTCGTCCATGGCTCCCTCGCTTCGCCGTCCCTGGCTCCGCTGCGTCCGCACAATGCGCTTCGACGTCTCGGGCGAGAGGATGCCCGCGCCCGCGTCGGTCGCGCGGCCATGGTCATGACGATCGATGAGGAGCGTACGCGCGCCGCCCCGACCCAGCTCGTACGCGGTCGCGGCACCGACCACTCCCCCGCCGACAACGATCGCGTCGTAACGACGGGCCGTCTCATTCCCGCTCACGCACGCGGAGCGTACGTGAGCGGGTGAGACAGCGTGCGCCTGCTGCTACGAGCGCCGGCGTGGTCCGATCACGGCGGCGGCGCCACCGATGATCAGCGCGAGTCCGACCCCGATCAAGGGCAGGCTCGAGCCCCCCGTGAACGGCAACGAGGATTCGTTGGCGTTGACCTGGCTCAGGCCGGTCGTCTCGGGACTCGTCACGATGCTGGTGGTTGTCGTCGACTCTCCGCCTGCCGTCGTCGCCGTCGCAACCGTTGTTGTCGGCTGTCCGCCGGTGGTCACCGTGACCGGCACCGTCGTCGTTGTTGTTTGGGGAACCGATGTCGGCGCCGCGGTTGTCGAGCTGCTCGCCATCGTCGACGTCGACTCGCTACCGCACGTCACCGAGAACTCGTCGCCTTCGTCGTGGTGCTGGCCGAAGTCATCCCAGATCGCGTGCACGGTGACCGTGCCGGTCTGCCCGTTGAGCTGTGACGTCAGATTCTCGATGTTGATGTGCGTCGGCGGCGTGCCGTTGGTCACGGTGACATCAACCGACTTCGAGCCCACGCCTTCGACGTTCACGACAATGTGCACCGGGATGTTGTTGTCTGGGAAGTCAACCCAACTCACAACGGCCTCGGTGCAGTTCCCCGAGACGTTCCCGACGTGGTTCGCAAACGCCGGCATCGCGAACGCGATCATCCCCACAAGGACGAGCACGCTGCCCGCGCCGATCGCTACGGCCCACCGACGGCGCGGCGCGCGTCTTGCTCCAGCCAACTTCTTCATTACTGCCTCCGCCGATCGTTCGATCCGTGTGGGGCCCACCCCTACGGCGGCCCACGTTACGCGCGGGAGGCCGCTCGATGGCTGATCCTGTCAATCAGGAATAACGAAAGCAAAGACTTGCGTTACTCGCGGGGCCGGCGCATACTCGCCGAAACAAAGCAGAAATGGGAGACGACGGGCGGGAGTCGACCCATGAACAAGGAGGTAGAGATGCCGGTCGCGATCATTACCGGTGCCTCGCGCGGCCTCGGGCTCGCCATCTCGCGTGACCTCGCCGCCGCCAAATGGGCGCTCGTCATCGACGCCCGGGGCGCCATCGCCCTGGACGCCGCGACTGCCGACCTCGCCCGCATCACGAAAGTTGCCGCGTTCGCGGGTGACGTCGCGGACGACGCACACCGGGCGACATTGGTCGACGCAGCCGCGGGAATGGGCGGCCTCGATCTGCTCGTCAACAACGCGAGCGTGCTCGGACCATCACCGCAACCCCGCCTGGCGGACTATCCCCTCGACGTGCTCGCGCACGTCTACGACGTCAACGCGATCGCGCCGATCGCGCTCGTGCAACGAGCACTCCCGCAGCTGCGCGCCCGCAACGGCACGATCGTGAACATCACTTCCGACGCCGGTGCCGAGCCCTACGAAGGCTGGGGCGGCTACGGGTCCTCCAAGGCTGCGCTCGATCAACTCGGGAACATTCTCGGCGCAGAAGAGCCAGACGTGCGCGTGTACACCTTCGACCCCGGCGACATGCGTACGCAGATGCATCACGACGCGTTTCCCGGCGAGGACATCTCGGACCGCCCCGAGCCGGCGCTCGTCGTGCCGGTGTTGCGGCGTCTCTTGCACGATCGACCGCCGAGCGGTCGCTACCGCGCGTCGGACTTGAGCGCGGTGACACGATGACGGTTTCCATCATCATCCGCGAGGCGACCGAGCCGCCCGAAGCGCGCGGCATCACACGCGATGCCGTACGGATGATGGTGGCCTATCGCGAGAGTTTGCGGCTCGTGCATGCGCACGCCCATGACCTCCCGCAGTTCCTCGACGAAGGCGACCTCGTCGTAGTGAACACCTCGGGCACGCTCGCAGCCGCGCTCGACGCGCTCGGCGAAGACGGGACCCCACTTGTCGTCCATCTCTCCCAGCGACTGCCCGCCGAGCTGTGGCTGGTCGAGCTGCGACGGCCGAACGGCCGCGCGACCGAGCCCTGGTTCGAGGACCCGCCGGGTCGCACACTGCGCTTGGTGGGGGGCGGCTTCGTGCGCCTCGCCACCCGTTTCGAGTCCTCCGCCCGGCTCTGGGTCGCAACACTCGACCTGCCCGACCCGCTGCTCACGTACCTCGCGGTCCACGGCCGGCCGATCCGTTACGGCTACGTGACTCGCGACTGGCCGCTCGACACGTACCAAAACGTGTACGCGCGTGAGCCCGGAAGCGCGGAGATGCCGAGCGCAGGGAGGCCCTTCACGCCCGAGCTCGTCACGCGACTCACGGCCAAGGGCGTCGGCGTGACGCCGCTCGTGCTGCACACCGGCGTCTCGTCGCTCGAGGCCAACGAGCATCCGTACCCGGAGTGGTACCGCGTGTCGCCGACAACGGCGTCGCGCATCAACGAGACGCGCCGCTCTGGGGGACGCGTGATCGCGATCGGCACGACCGTCGTACGCGCGCTCGAGACCGTGGTCGATCACCGACGCGAGGTGCATGCCGGCGAGGGGTGGACTGATGTCGTCGTCACACCGGAGCGGGGCGCGTTTGCCGTCGACGGCTTGTTGACCGGCTGGCACGAACCCGAGGCGTCGCACCTACAGATGCTCGAAGCGATCGCGGGCCGCGACCTCCTCGACGTCGCGTACGACGCCGCCTCAAAAGAGGGCTACCTCTGGCACGAGTTCGGCGACGTCAACCTGCTTCTCCCCTAAGCGCTGAGGGGAGCGGGACGCGCGCTGCGGAGGACGAGGGCGTCGGAGGGAGCCTGGGGGGCGGGTGGGGGCCCGCCGGAGCGCAGCGGAGGCGGGACGGGGACCGGAGATGTCCCCGTCCCGCCTCACAACGCTGCGGCGACCGGAGACGTCCCCGCTTCCCTCAGCACCACCGTCAAACGTACTGCCAGCGTTTCTCCGGTTCAGAGCCCGCGGCGCGCTCGATGCACTGGACGTCGAAGTGGATCGGCAGCAGGTACTTCACGTAGAACGCGTGCACGGTCACCGGGCCCTGCACGAGATCCTTCTCGAACTCGGTGATCACGACGCGGTCGTCCTTGTCGCGCCAGCGCTTGGCCCGATCGAGAAGGTCATCGACCTCTTCTCGCGTGTCGCACAGCACGCCCAGGTGGTCCCATCCCGGAGAGTCGAGGTGCTTGTCGGCCTCGGCCAGCAAGATGAAGTGCTGGGCGCCGTCCTCCCCGGCGAGCAGGAAGTTGCGCTGGTTGAAGAGCTCCACGTCGAAGCCCGACAAGCCGAACATCTCGCCGTAGAAGTCGGCGATCTCCTTGCGGGTCACGTCGTCGAGCGCGCCGCGCGGGAACGTGAGCTCCATGTGGTTAAAGCGATACGGCATCGCGGAACTCCTTGGTCAGAGGCGAGCAGGCAGAATTGCGTCGATCAGGTGCGGACCCGGTTCGGCGAGCGCTCGGTCGAGCTCACGCACCACGTCGTCGGCGGTGTCGGCCCGCGCCGCCGGCACACCCATCCCTTGCGCGAGCGCCACGAAGTCGAGCGGCGGCCGAGAGATGTCGAAGAGACCGGCGGCGTTCCCGTCGGTGCGGGCGCCCACTCGTGAGAGCTCGAGACTCAAGATCGCGTACGAGCGGTTGTTGAAGATCACGGTCGTGACGTCGAGGTTCTCCCGCGCCTGGGTCCAGAGTGACTGCAGCGTGTACATCGCGCTGCCGTCGGCCTGCAGGTTGATGACCGGCCGGTCGACAGACGCGACCGCGGCACCGGTGGCGACCGGCATGCCCTGCCCGATGGCACCACCCGTCAGCGTGAGCCAGTCGTGGCGCGGTGCACCCGCGGTCGCGCCGGAGACGAAGAGTCCGGCCGTGTTCGCCTCGTCGCTGACGATCGCGCCTTCCGGCAGGAGCGCGCCGACTGCGTGCGCAAGCGTCTCCGGTGTCAGCGCACCCGTCGGTCGGTCCGGTCGGGTCGCGGTCGACGCGCACGACACCGTCTGCCGGGGCGCCGAGCGCGTCGGCCAGCTCCTCGAGCGCGGTCTCGGCGTCGAAGGTGTCGGGAACCAGCTCGTGCACCTCGCATCCATCGGGCACGAGATTGCTGGGCTTGTCGGGATACGCGAAGAACGACACGGGAGCACGCGCGTCGACGGTGACGAGGTGGCGCAGCCCTTGGAGCTGCGCGATCGCGAACTCGGCGAGATAGCCGAGCCGTTCCACGCTGGGAAGGCCGGCGCCGCGCTCGAGGCGGGCGGGGAACGTCTCGCACAGAAGCTTGGCACCGGTTGCGGACGCGATCCGGCTCGCGGCGACCAGTCCTCGCTCGCGCAATGCGCCGCCACCGAGCATCAACGCGGCCGGCGCTCCTGCGCGCAGGGCCTTGGCCGCAAGCTCGATGGCATCGGTCGGGACCCGATACAGCGCGGGCGCGGCCGCGATCGGCCCCGGCTCTGCACCGTCCGACCAGGACGCGTCGGCGGGCAGGATCAGCGTCGCGACGCGGCCCCGCATCGCCGCGAGGATCGCGTCGGTCGCGGCCGGGCCCACCTCGGCCGGCGATTCCGCCGTCTTGATCCAGCCGGAGACGTTGCGGGCCACCGTCTCGATGTCGGACGCGAGCGGCGCGTCGAACACTTGGTGATACGTGGCGTGGTCGCCGACGATGTTGACCAGAGGCGTGCGGGCACGCCGCGCGTTGTGCAGATTCGCGAGCCCGTTGCCGAGCCCGGGCCCGAGGTGCAAGAGCGTGGCGGCCGGGCGGTCGGCCATGCGCCCGAACCCGTCGGCAGCACCGGTGGCCACGCCTTCGAACAGCGCGAGCACCGCGCGCATCTCAGGCACGTCGTCGAGCGCGGCCACGAAATGCATCTCGGACGTGCCGGGGTTGGTGAAGCAGGTGTCGACGCCATTGGCGACGAGCGTCCGTAACAGGGCGTGGGCTCCGTTCATTGGCCCATCTCAGTCGAGCAACGTGCCCGGGTTCAAGACGCCATTGGGATCGAACGCCGCCTTGATCCGTCGCATCAACGCGATCTTGTTGGGGTCTTCGAGCTCGAGGAAGTACTTCTTCTTCTCTTTGCCGATCCCGTGCTCCGCCGAGATCGCGCCGCCGAGCTCGATGCCGGCCTCGAGAATCCCACGCATCACGCGGTCCCGGACGTCGTCGTCGGCCTGGAACACCGAGAGATGGATGTTGCCGTCGCCGGCGTGACCGGCGGCACTCACCAGCGTTGCGTTCGCCTGAGCGATCGACGCCACCTGCCGGAGATACTCGGGCACCGAGGCACGCGGCACGACGACGTCGATGATGTCGTTCGCGCCGAGCGCCTTCACCACCCAGAAGGCCTTCTCGCGTGCCTCGATGAGCTTGGCGCCTGATGCGGGAGGCAACACGTACACATCGACGGCACCGAGGGTGCCCAGCTGGTCGGCCAGTGACGCCAGGTCCTCGTCGAGCCGGTCGGCGGTGTGCTGTTCGAGAACGATGATCAGGTACGCCTTGGCCTTCTCCTGCACCTCGGGCGCGATGCCGAGCTCGAGCCCGACGTTCGCGGCGAGCGACGAGAGCCCAAGCCCATCGACGTACTCGAGGACGACCGGGTTCACGCCACTGCGAACGATCCGGGGGACCGCGGATGCCACCTCCTCGACACTCGGGAACGGCGCCAGCACCGTTGCGGTGTGGCCCGGCCGCGGATAGATCTTGAGCGTTGCCTCGGTGACGATCGCGAGCGTGCCTTCCGAACCAATGATCAACTGCGTAAGGTCATAGCCCGTCGTCGCCTTCACGAACTTGCCCCCGCTGCGGATGATCTCGCCGCTCGGAAGGACCGCGACGATGCCGAGGACCTGGTGGCGCGTGACGCCGTACTTCACGGCGCGGATCCCACCCGCGTTGGTCGCGACGTTGCCGCCGAGCGACGCGCTGTTCTCGCCCGGGCACACCGGATACACGAGACCCAACGGCGCGAGCGCGGCGTCGAGCTGGTCCAGGCTGACGCCGGGTTCCACGACCGCGACGTGGTTCTCCACATCGATCTCGACGATGCGGTTCATCCGCTCGAGCGAGAGCACGATGCCGTCGGCGCGGGGCACGCATGCCCCGGACAAGCCCGTACCGGCGCCCCGGGCGGTAACGGGGACGCCGAGCTCGTTGCAAATTGTCAACGCAATCACAACGTCCTCGGCGGAGCCGGGCCGTACCACGGCGAGCGGTCGCACCGGCACTGATGTCAGTGCCTCGTCGTGGGTGTAGTCGTCGCCTACGGCATCGCCGACGAGCACGTGCTGCGCGCCGAGCACGTCCACAAGTCGCGCTTCGAGGTCGGCCATCACGACTGTGTACGCCGCGGTGAGCACGCGGTCAAGCAGCTCCCCCACCCTCGACATGTGTATGCGAAGCGCATCCGCTTGACCGATTCTTGGTGCGTTTCTGCAGGGTGCACGTACGCGACGCGTGACGTGCGGCTTAGGATCACCCCGCCATCTACTTACAGCCCACTTACACAGCGGATGGCCGCATCCTGTGTACACAACAAGAAATCGGGTAGGGCGATGAGCGGGGAATCTCGCATTCCCGATGCCGTAGTCGACGCACTGATGCGCGCGAGCCGCGCATTGAGTGGCATCACCGCGCGGTCGTTGTCGTCCGTCAACGAGGAAGTCACCTTGGCCCAGTTCCGTACGCTCCAGGCGCTCTCGACCCAAGGGCCGCAGACCGTCACGGCGCTTGCGGAACACCTCGACGTGCACGCATCCACGATGACGCGCATGTGCAGCCGGCTCGTGACTCGGGGTCTGGTGGTGCGCGTGCCCTCAGCGGTAGATCGCCGCGAGGTTGTCATCCGGCTCTCGGGTACGGGTATGCAACTCGTTGCGGATGTGATGGAAAGCCGTCGCAGCGAGTTCGACGTGATCGTGCGGCGACTGGCTCCCGACGAGCAGCGCGCCGCGATCGACGCGCTCGAAGCGTTCGCGAACGCCGCTGGGGACGACGCGGGACCTGCCATCGTCGAGATGAAGGGTGGGCACCGCGCAACGAATCCCGCCGAGGAGGACCAATGAAGCCCTATGAGCTCCCCCCGCTCGACTACGACTACGCCGCGCTCGAACCGCACTATTCCGCGCGTGTGCTCGAGCTGCACCACGACAAGCACCACAAGGCCTATGTCGACGGCGTCAATGGCGCACTCGACAAGCTCGCCGCCGCGCGGGAATCCGATGATCTGAGCGCGATCGTCGGACTCGAAAAGACGCTCGCGTTCAACTTGTCCGGCCACGTGTTGCACACGCTGTTCTGGAAGAACCTCTCGCCGAACGGCGGCGACCGGCCGGATGGCGAGCTGGCTGCCGCGATCGACGAGCACTTCAGCTCGTTCGACGCGTTCAAGAAGCAGCTGACGCAGTCGACGTCGACCGTGCAGGGTTCCGGATGGGGTGCGCTGTCGTGGGAACCGCTCGGTGAGCGGCTCTTCATCGAGCAGATCTACGACCACCAGGGCAACGTGGGCCAAGGTGGCGTGCCGCTGCTCGTCCTCGACGCATGGGAGCACGCGTACTACTTGCAGTACGAGAATCGCCGCCCCGACTACGTCAAGGCGATCTGGAACGTGATCGACTGGTCCGACGTCGCCCGCCGCTTCGCCCGCGCCCAGGGTCTCGTCCTGATCGGCTGAATCGCTCCAACAGTTGGCAGCAAAACCCGCGCTATGCGCGGGAAACGCTGCCAACAGTTGGTGGCATTTACAGCGTCAGCTCTGCCATCGTGCGGAGCGTGTCGACGTCCCCGCTCACGATGATCGTCGTGACCGGGCTCTCCTTCCACGCCGCGAGCCGATCGCGGATTCTTTCGACCGGGCCGACGAGCGAGATTTCGTCGGCGAACTGCGTCGGCACGAGCGGGATCGCCTCGTCACGGCGGCCCTCGAAGAAGAGGTCCTGGATCTTGTGCGCCTCGGCTTCGAACCCCATGCGGCTCATCAGCTCCATGTGGAAGTTGCGGCTACGGGCGCCCATCCCGCCGATGTAGAACGCGAGCGCGGCCTTGGTGGGCAGCAGCGCGTCTTCGATGTCCGCGCCGACGCGACACCCCATCACGTTCACGCAGATCTCGAAACCGGGCTTGTCCGCCGCGGCGCGGGAGCGAGTCGGCGTACACGTCCTGGCGGAACGGCGAGTAGTACAACGGCATCCAGCCGTCGGCCACCTCGGCGGCAAGCGCCACGTTTTTGGGGCCTTCGGCACCGAGCAGGATCGGGACGTCGGCGCGCAACGGGTGGGTGATCGAACGCAACTGTTTGCCGAGGCCCCACGAGCCCGGCCCGTCGTACGGCATACGGTAGTGCTCGCCCTGGAAGTCGACCGGTTCCTCTCGCGCCAGGATGCGCCGCACGATCTCGATGTACTCGCGGGTGCGCGCAAGCGGCTTGCCAAACGGCTGGCCGTACCAGCCCTCGACCACCTGCGGACCCGAGACACCGAGGCCGAGCGTGAACCGGCCGCCCGAGAGATGATCGAGCGTGAGCGCGTGCATCGCGCACGACGCCGGCGTACGAGCCGAGATCTGCACGATGCCGGTACACAACCGGATGCGCTCGGTGTGCGCGCCAATCCACGCCGCCGGCGTGAACGCGTCACTCCCCCACGCTTCCGCCGTCCACACCGAGTCGAAGCCGAGCCGCTCCGCCTCCTGCGCGAGTGGCACGTGGAACGGGTTCGGCTGCGCGCCCCAATACCCAAGCTGCAAGCCAAGTTTCATACGCGGGTGTCTATCACTCCGCTCTGAGAACCTCGGCGGCCCGCAGACGAGCGGCGCGGCGCGCCGGGCAAGCCGCGAGCGCGTTCGCGATCAGGAGCGCGGCAGGCACCACAGCGACGAGCGCCACGACCGCGAGTGGCGCTACATATTCGACGGGCGTCGATGTCGCGACGTTGTGCCAGATGGCGCGACCGACGAGCAAGCCGAGCGGGACGCCGAACACGAGCCCGACGACGGCGAGCGTCGTCGCCTGTCCGACGATCGTGAATCGCGCCTGGCGCCGAGTGAACCCGAGTGACCGCATCACTGCAATGTCGCGCCGGCGCCGCCGCACCGCGGAAGCAAGCGCGTGTCCGACCGCAGCAATCGCGAGCAGACCGAGGAATACTCCCAGCGCAAGCGGCACGCGCCGCACGCCCTTCAAATTCGCGAATTGGCCGGAGGCGTGACCTCATCGATCGACGTCGGCGAGTTCTTGCCCAGCTTCTCGGCTTCTGATTGCGCGTTCACGCCCTGAGCGAACTCGAGGTCGTAGCGCAGGTATTTGTATCCCTCTTTTGCAGGAACCGCCGCTCGCTGACCTTCGAGTGTCATCCACGCGCCCTGGTCATAGGTGGTATGAGAATCCACCGGCGTGAAGCCAATGCCAACGAGCCGGTACGGCGCGCCCGAGGCGCCAACGCGCACGGTGTCTCCCGTGTGCACATGGAGCGCGGACGCCTCGGAAGGTGCGAGCGTGATCTCGTCCGCGGCGCGGGGTGCCCGTCCCGACAAGGTGACGACGTGCGTGCTGCCCTTCAGGGGGTGCAGCGCGAACACGGTGACGGCGCGACCGTTCACGGAGATCACCGCGATCGGGTTCTGGTTCACGGTCTGCACGCTGGGATCGGCCACGATCGAACGAACGAACGCGGGGTCGACCTTTTCGTCGGGCGCGAACGACGCGACGGCTTGGAACTGCTGGCCGAACAGCCGGACGTCGTTGGTCGCGTGATCGAGTCCGGCTCGGAACGTGAGGGTGCCGACGACGCCGAGCACGCCGACCACCGCGCCGATGAGTGCGGGCAGCACCGGTACGGCCGAGCGTCCGCGGCCGCGCTCCAATGCCAGCTGCGCGCCCATCGCCAACGGCAGCGGGGCGCCCGAGTCGCGAACCGCCCGCGCGACGCGCGACGGACGCGCGACCTGGTCGCGCTCACCCCGCCGTACGTCCCAGAGAGCGCTCAGAAGCACACCGACGACGATCAGCACGAGGACAACGACGAAACCCGTACCAAGAATCGCCCAGTTGACGTTCAATCCCGGTGACGGCTCGCTCCGGCGAGCGGTCGCGATCGGGAAGAGGCCCGACGCCGCGGCTGCAAGCGCGACGCCGTTGATCGCGCCGAGTCCTCCCGCGAGCATGGGCGCAATCGCAAGGGCAATGGATCGCTGACGTCTCGTGAGCCCCATGGCGCCGAGAACGGGGCCGTCCGCAGCGGCGGATGCAACCAGCCGGACCACTGCCTGGCCCACAAGGACAAGCGCCGCCACGCCTGCCGCGAACGCGAACGCGAACAACGCGTTGCGCTCGAGGTTCGTCGCCTTCTTTGCGACCCCGCGCTCGTCCTTGGCGCGAACGACCTCGGCCGGTCGCCCCGCGATTCGGTCGATGTCGCGGGTCAGCCGGGCGAAGTCCGCGTCGCCCGCGTGCAGTCGGACTACCGCGTTGATCGAGTTGGTGAACGACGGGAGGTTCGCCTTGTAGGTCTGGTAGAAGCGCCAGGAAGGCACGATCGTGGGCTCACCGTCACCACTGAAGAAGGGCGACTTGAGAATGCCGACGACCGTCGCTTCGACGTGCGGTCCGTCGGCCGGCGGCGTCCGCGCCTCCCGCATGTACTGCGCGAGCTTGTCGGCGCGCCATCCGCCGATCGAGAGATGCGTCCCGACGTGGATGCCGATCTTCTTCGCGCCGGGCGACGCCATCAGCTCGTCCATCCGGTCTGGGTCCGCGCGCCGGCCCTCGACGATCACGCCCCGTTCTACGGTCGTCGGGAGCTCGCGACTCGCCGGCGGGAGGAACCCCAGGCCCGGATACCCCGCGACGTCGTACTGCGCGACCCGCGAACTCGCCGACGGCCTCGACGTACGGCAACTGCCGCACCTTGTTCCAGTCCATGCCGGCCACGTTGGGAAGCGCCCACGCGTCGGCGGTGAGACTGCGCTGTGCGAGGCGATCGACGGCCGTGCCGTTGCGTTGCGCGCCCGCGATCGCGGCGAGCACGACGCCCGAAGACAGCGCGACGAGCAGTGCAAGGACTGCAAGCGCGCGGGCCCGGCGGCGGACGTCGATCCGCACCCACATCCACACCGCCGCCATCCCCTCGACAATGGCAACTCACAGCCGACGCGGCAAGGGCGGCCGCCTCCGAGCAGTGCCGGGTGCAGGCACCCCTGCCAGACTCACGCTCATGACGCAGCCCTTCGAAGGAGTCATCGGCGACGACTGGCGGACATCGACACCGTGGTGGCCGCCCGAACCCGAACCGCCCACGGGCGCGCCCAACGTGCTGGTGCTCGTGCTCGATGACGTCGGCTTCGCGCAGCTCGGCTGCTACGGCTCGGACATCGCGACGCCGGCACTCGACGGACTTGCAGGAGCAGGGCTCCGGCTCACGAACTTCCACACCACCGCACTGTGCTCACCCACGCGAGCGTGCTTGTTCACGGGGCGCAACCACCACCGCAACGGCATGGCGCGCGTCGCCGACCTCGCGATCGGCTACCCCGGATACTGCGGACGCATCCCGCGCGAGAACGGCTTCCTGCCGGAGATCCTGCGCGCGCACGGATACGCGACCTATGCCGTCGGCAAGTGGCATCTCACCCCCGAGGACGAAACGCACATGGCGTCCTCGCGCGCGAGCTGGCCGCTCGGGCGCGGGTTCGATCGTTGGTACGGGTTCCATGGCGGGGAGACGCACCAGTTCGTGCCCACGCTGTACCACGACAATCACTCCGTCTCGCCACCCCGCGCCGTCGAAGACGGCTACCACTTGAGCGCGGATCTCGCCGACCGCACGATCGAGTACCTCGGCGACCTGCGCGCGGTCGATGCCGACCGGCCGTTCTTCTGTTACCTCGCGACCGGCGCGTGCCACTCGCCGCACCACGCACCCGCCGAGTGGATCGAGCGCTATCGCGGGCAGTTCGACGCCGGTTGGGACGCGTGGCGTGATGCGACGTTCGCGCGACAACTCGAAACGGGAGTGCTGCCCGCGGGGACGCGACTGTCGCCGCGTCCGCACTGGGTGCCGGCGTGGGACGAGTTGGCGGCGGAGGATCGGGCGGTGGCAGCCCGCTTCATGGAGTGCTTCGCGGGGTTCCTGTCGTATACCGACGCGCAGATCGCCCGAGTCTTCGACTTCCTCGCGCGCACGGGCGACCTCGATCGCACATTGGTGATCGCGGTCTCGGACAACGGAGCGAGCGCGGAAGGCGGCGCGCGCGGCTCGATCAACGATGCGCGCCTGTGGAACGGCGCGCCGGCCGGCCGCCGCGAGTTGCGAGCCCGCATCGACGAGCTCGGCACCCCGAGCGCCCACAACAACTATCCGTGGGGCTGGACGATGGCCGGCAACACGCCGTTCAAGCGTTGGAAGCGCGAGGTGCACGAAGGCGGCGTCGCTGACCCCTGCATCGTGTGGTGGCCGGGCCGCGTGCGCGACGGGGGCGGCGTCCGACGGCAGTTCGCGCACGCGATCGACGTGCTGCCGACCGTGCTGGACCTTGTCGGCATCGAGGCGCCCGACACGATCGATGGCGTCGCCCAGTCCCCGATCGATGGCACGAGCTTCGCGTACCTTCTCGACGACGCGGCCGCGCCCGAGCACCACGAGCGGCAGTACTTCGAGATGCTCGGCTCGCGCGGCATCTATGACCGCGGATGGAAAGCGGTCGCCTTCCATCCGCTCGGCGCGATGTACGACGACGGGCTCGATCCCGACGCGCCGTTCTCCGACGACGTGTGGGAGCTGTATCACGTCGCCGAGGACCTCTCCGAGACCAACGATCTCGCCGGCGACGAACCAGCCCGTCTGCAACAGATGATCGACCTGTGGTGGGAGGAAGCCCGGCGCAACGACGTCCTGCCGCTCGACAACCGGCCGCTCGCCGCGATCATGAACCCGCGTCCGACCGCGCGCGCATCACGCGACTCATACACGTACTACCCGCACTGCGCGCCCGTGCCGGAGGCCGTGGCCGTCAACGTCCGCAACCGGTCGCACACGATCACCGCGGAGATCACGGTGCCCGAGAACGTCACGCCGAACGGGGTCCTCCTCGCGTTCGGTACCGTGCTCGGTGGCTTCTCGTTCTACCTGCGCGACGGTCGTCTGCGGTACGTGCACAACCTCTACGGCAAGCAACGCACAGTTGTCAGCTCGGACGTCGACATTCCCGCCGGCCCGCACCGATGCGCGCTCGCGTTCACGAAGACTGGCAACTTCGCCGGGAACTTCGAGCTGTTGCTCGACGGACGGGTCGTCGGAGTTGGAGAGATCGAGCACTTCACACCCGTGCGCTTCTCGAACACCGGCGGAGGCCTCACCTGCGGCTACGAACAGGGGCCAGCGGTCGGCGACGACTACACGGCGCCGTTCCCGGCCAATGTCGAGATCGCACGCGTCGTGGTCGACGTGTCCGGCTCGCCGTATCGCGATCCGGAGGGTGAACTCGAGGCCATCATGTCCGAACAATGAGTATGAAATTCTGGCGCCTGCTCGGGGCAGCTGCGATCGTGATCCTGCCACTGCTGCCGGCGTCGGCCGCGCTCCGTGCGGACGCAGCGGAGCCAGGGATGGTGGAGCGAGGGAGCCATGTAGCTGCAGCGACCCCGTCGTACATCGAGCACATCGACAACTACGACGTCACGATGACGTTGCAGCCGAACGGTGCCCTCGTCGTGCACGAGACGATCGACTACAACTTCGGCTCGGTCTCGCGACACGGCATCATCCGCAAGATCCCGGTCCGCGAGGTGTACGGCACCGACGGGAAGTACGACCGCCTCTACCGCGTCGCGGTCAACCAGGTCGAGGTCGACGGCACCCCCGCGACAACGAAGACCTCGACCGAGGGTTCGTACAAGCAGGTCCGCATCGGCGACGCCGACCAGACGATCACCGGAGCGCACACGTACGACATCGACTACACGGTCCGCGGCGCACCCACGACGTTCCCCGATCACGACGAGCTGTACTGGGACGCGATCGGCAACGAGTGGCCCGTGCCGATCGACGAGGCCGCGGTCACCGTGGAGGCGCCAGCCACGATCACGCGCATCGTGTGCGCGTCCGGTGTACAGGGCTCGCAGCTCGGCTGCGATGAGGCGTCCAAGCGAGGGAACCGCGCGACGTTCGCACAAGCCGATCTCTCGGGCCGCGAGGGCGTGACCGTGGTGATCGGGATGCCGAAGGGCACGATCCAGCCCCCGCCCGCGCCGATCCTCGACAAGCACTGGAACATCGACGACGCCTTCTCCCGACGGGGTGACACGGTTGCACCTGCCGCCGGGCTCGCGCTGATCGGCGTCGGTGGAGTCGGTTTGCTCGCGTGGCGCAGGGGACGCGATCGCCGGTACCGGGGATCCGCGGTGGACCAAGCGATGGGCAACGTGACCGGCGAGGAAGACGTCGTGCCGCCGTTCGCCAAGGACGCGGGCCCGGTCGAGTTCGTGCCTCCCGACGGCATTCGCCCGGGCCAGGTCGGCGTGCTGATCGACGAGAACGCGAACGTGCTCGACGTCACCGCAACCATCGTCGACCTCGCGGTCCGCGGCTACCTCCGTATCACCGAGTTGCCACCTGAGGGGCTCTTGCGGCGCCGCCACGACTACGAGCTCGAACGGATCGACGGGCCACCGCCCGAGCGCCGGGAGCTCTTGCCGTACGAGCGCAAGCTGCTTGTCGCGATCTTCAAGACCGGCGCGACCGTGAAGCTCTCCGATCTCAAGTACAAGTTCCGCGCCGACCTCGGAAGCATTCGAGACGCGATGTACAAGGACGCGGTGACACAGAAGTGGTACCGGGCGCGTCCCGACCAGACGCGCGCGATCTGGCACGGGATCGGCATCGCGGTCGTGATTGTCGGTGCCGGTCTCACGTTCCTGGTGGCGCGCACGACGAGCTACGGCTTGGTGCCGCTCGCAGTTGTAGTGACCGGTCTCGTCCTCCTGGTGGTTGCCAATCGGATGCCAGCCCGCACCGGCAAGGGAAGCGCCGCGCTGTCGCGTGTGCGCGGCTTCCGCCGGCTGTTCGACGAAGGTGACGAAGACCTGCGCTCGCGGTTCGCGGAGCAGCACAACATCTTCTCCGAGTACCTGCCGTACGCGATCGTGTTCGGCTGCACGGATAAGTGGGCGCGTGCGTTCGAGGGGCTCGACGCCGAGGCGCTGGGCACCGGCGGCTGGTACACCGGCAGCGACGGCTTGTTCAGCGCGTTGGTACTCGCGTCGGCGATGGACGACTTCGGCACGGTTGCCACCGGCACCCTGTACGCGAGTCAGCCGTCGTCATCGAGCAGCAGCGGATTCGGCGGCTTCTCGGGCGGCGGCGGCTTCTCCGGCGGTGGCGGCGGCGGAGGCGGCGGCAGCAGCTGGTAACGAACGAGGCGTCTGTGAGACTCGCTCAGCGAGTCTCATAGACGCATAGACAAACTGGTCAGTGGCGGCGGCGGCCGGCGTATTGCACGAGGCGGTCGAGCAGGGCGCCGATGAGCAGCGTGGCGAGCAGTACGAAGATCAGCGGGATCTTCTTCTCGGTGAAGACGAAGCCGACTTTCACCGAACTGATGTTGTCCACGACGAAGGCCACGAGAGCCGCAACGATCACGATCGCGGCGACGAGACGCACGGTGTCGCCGCTGTCGCGGCCTCGTGTCTCGTCAGCCATGACGACGGTCCGACGCAGTGAGGTAGCGGTCGATCACACGGTGCATGTGCAGCACATTCCCTTCCTGTCGCGGGTTCAGGCGGGCCCCGTCCCAAGCCGAGGAGCGCATCCCCCGTTGCACGTTCGCGAGGTTCGAATAGTCCTGCTCGGTGATCTCGCCCCAGTCTCGTTCCCGCCAGTCGGCGAAGAACTGCTTCTTCGCCGGCCGTGATTCAGTGCCTGGTTCTCGCCACTCGAGCACCCACGTGTCTTTCATCGACCGATTGGGATCGCGACCGTAGGGTCGCACGCGGAAGAGGATCGCGCTGCCCGGATAGATCGGCCCGACGACGTTGGGGAAGCAGAACACGTCGTCGGCGCTGGTCATGAGCTCGGGGCTGAAGCCCGACACGTCGAAACCGCGCGTGGCGAGCACGTCCATGCGCCGGCGCTGGTACGCCTCGAGCAGGGTGCTCCCGGGCGGGGGTCCCGCCGCCCGCAACTGCTCGACGGCCGCTCGCTCCTCCGCGAGGAACGCGCCACCTAAGCCGGCGACGAGCCCGGCGAGGATCTCGCCCTCGTCGTAGTCATCAGGTGTCAGCCCGAGGCGCGGACTCGGGCGGAGCTCGCGCCGAGCGCCGGGAAGACGTCCGTAGTGCGCGTGCCGCTCGAACTGTTCGTACGCGATACCGACGTCGTCGGTCCACGGGAGGATCTGCCGGTGGAGACCCTGCACGTGGTAACCCTCGTTGAACGCATCGACGACCGCCTTCCAGTTCGCGTCGATGATCGTCGTCAGCGCCGCGCGCAACCGCATCTCGTGCATGCGGTACGGCGCGAGCAGCGCGGGCAACGGATCGAGGAACTCGGTCAACGGCTCGGCACCCGCATCGAGGTTCACGAACACGAACCCGCCCCACGTGTCGACGCGTACCGGACGCAGCGCGAGATCTTCCGGGAGGTCCGGGAACTCCTCTCGATCCGGGACATCGATCAGGGATCCATCGAGTGCGTAACACCACCCGTGGTACGGGCAGCGGATCGCGCCGCCGACGAACGAGCCGCTCCCTTCTGCTAGCCGCCGGCCCCGATGCAGGCACGCATTGTGAAAGGCGTGCACCTCGCCGCTTGCGGTCCGCACGACCGCGATCGTCTCGTCGCCGATCTCGTACTCCACGAAGTCGCCGGCCGCGGTGAGCTCGTCCTCGCGGCACGCGATCTGCCACACCCGGGACCACAGCCGTTCGAGCTCGAGCTCGGCGAACGCGTCGGTGGTGTAACGGCCCTTGGGCAGGAAGCCGTCGGGGCGCACGAGCATGCCTGCGAGATCGGCCATGACAGAATCGACAATAGCGTGAGCTTCAACATTGCCGACCTGTTCGAATGCGTCGCCGACGCCGCGCCGGAGCGCGTCGCGATCGTCTGCGCAGGGCAGCGCGTGACCTACAACGAGCTCGATGAACGGGCAACCCAGCTCGCGCATGTGCTGCGCGATCTCGGCGCCGCCGCCGGCACGCCGATCGGTTGCTGCATGCAGAACTCGATCGCGCACGTGGAGACGATGCTGGCGTGCTACAAGCTGCGAGCCGTGCCGATCAACGTCAACACGCGCTACGTCGCCGAGGAACATGCGTACCTCTTCGACGACGCCGACCTGATCGCCGTCGTCCACGACGCGTCGGTGCGCGACCAGGTGACCCGCGCGGTTGACAAGAGTCCGAAGGTGCGCATCGTGCTCGACGTCGACGCGCCGGAATACGAGGAGCGCATCGTGCATGCGCCGACCGTGCGCGACTTCGGCCCACGAAGCGGGGATGACCACTACGTGCTGTACACCGGTGGCACGACCGGCCGGCCGAAAGGCGTGGTGTGGCGGCAAGAAGACATCTTCTTCGGCGCGCTCGGCGGCGGGAATCCGGGAGGACCACCGATCAGCGAACCGGGGGCGATCGCGGCATCGGTGATCGACAATCCGGCCCAGCGGCTACGCCCGTTCCTTCCACCCGACGACGTCCCGCCGCCGCAGTTCGTCTCGCTCGCGCTCGGACCGCTCGTGCACGCGAGCGGCCAATGGTCCGCGCTCGGCACGTTGATGGGTGGCGGACGGATCGTGCTCTACGACCGACCGCACGTCGACATGACCTACGTACTGGATCTCATCGAGCGCGAGCAGGTGAACGCGATGAACATCGTCGGGGACGCGAGCGCGTGCCCCTGCTCGCCGCCCTCGCAGCCGAACCCAAGCGTTGGGACACGTCCTCCCTGCGGCTGCTCGGTTCGGGCGGCAGCATCTTGTCGGGCGACGCCAAAGACGCGCTGATGGCGGCATTGCCATCGGTGCTCGCGATCGTCGAAGGCATCGGCTCGTCGGAATCGCCGGCGCAAGCGGTCGCGTTGACGACCCGCGCCGGCAACGCGTCGGCATCGGCGTCGCTGACGTTCGCAGCCAAAGCCGAGACCATGGTCGTCGACGACGACTTGCGCCCGGTGCCGCCGGGTACCGGCGTCGTCGGGCGGCTTGCAACGCGCGGCCGCGTGCCGCTCGGCTACTACAAGGACCCCGCGCGCAGTGCACGCACATTCGTCGAGATCGACGGCGCGCGCTGGTCGTTGCCCGGCGACATGGCAACGATTGACGCCGACGGGACCGTGCACTTGCTGGGTCGGGGCTCGATGTGCATCAACACCGGCGGCGAGAAGGTGTACCCGGAGGAAGTCGAGGCGGTGCTGAAGGGGCACGACGCGGTCGCGGACGCAGTGGTCATCGGCGTGCCCGACTCGCAGTGGGGTGAGCGCGTGGTCGCGATCGTCGCCCCGCAGCGGGTCGGTGAACCCCCCGCGCTCGAGCTCGTGCAGCAGCATTGCCGGGCGCATCTCGCCGGCTACAAGTTGCCGCGCGCGTTGCACATCGTCGACGAGGTCGTGCGGACGCCCGCCGGGAAGCCCGACTACGCGTGGGCACGCGCGCTCGTGGCACCGACGGCGTGAGCGCGATCGATCCTCGCACCGCGCTCACGCGAACGTGGGACGCGCTGGGCGGTCGCCACGAAGAGGGCCGCAGCCACCATGATTGCGCTCCCCCACACCCAGCCGGTCGTCCTCATCGGGCGGAGTACGGACCGCGCCGCGAGGTGGTTCACCTCTCGAACCAATCCCATTGATACGGCGTGATCGTCTCGAGCGGTCCCGCGAACTCGACACCGTCGACCGGCGGCCCGAGCGCCGCCGCGACCTGCAGCGGCTCGCCGTCGAGCCACGCCACCGTGATGCGGCGTTCGTCGTCGGCGAAATCCCACACGCCGACCACGCCGTCCGTCGCGCACACGACGTTGAGATCGAGACCGGCAGCGGTTGCCTCTCGCACGACCACGTACACACCGCGGTGCGGCCGGTAGGGCACCGCCTCGGCGGAGATCAGCACACGGGGCGCGACCACGGAACTCACGAACGCGAAGGGACCGGCGAGATGCGCGTGCCGGTGCAGGTGGAACCGGCCGGCGTCGTGGAGCTCCTGGCCGAGCTGGCGGAACTCACGCAGGGTCTCGTCCACGGGCTCGGTCATGAGGTAGAGGGTCATGTAGTGGATCGGGTCGAGGCGCGCGCTCGCGGCGGCGCGCACCGCCCGGCACGCCGGCGTTGAGACCCAGCGCTGCCCGTACGCGATGCCGCGCAGCGGGAACTGCTCGGGCATGTGGTCGAGCTGATGCCACTCGTTGTACCGCGGTGTTCGCCGGGATCGGTGATCTCGGTGAACGAGAAGAAGCCGACCTTGACCTTGTTGTTCATCGGGGATCGCGTATGGCGATCGTGACGCGTGACGACGCGCACAAGCGGTCCTGGTCGTCGCGCATGTCGATGTCCCACACCCATGTCGTCCGACCGCGGTGGATGGCATGCGCGAACCCGCGGAGCGTGCCTTCGGTCGCCGGTCGCATGAACGTGGTGTTGTTCGACATGCCCATCACAGCTTTGCCGTCCGCCCGAACGGCCAGGGCCGTCCCCATTGACGCCAACGTCTCGGCGATCGCTGCGTAGACGCCGCCGTGCACCAATCCCATCTGCTGGCACACCCGCGGGGTGACCGGGAGATGTCCGGACAACCGGCCGATCTCGGATGCGTCGTCGACCACGAAGCCGATGAGCGCGTCGAACGCGTCTTCGGGCGCGACACGCAGCGGGAACGGGGGATCGGTCATCCACCCGAAGCTAGTGTCACGAGATGGGCGCAGGCACGTGGGAGAGCTACCACGCGATCACGACGTTGCTCTACCGCTACGCCGAGTACATGGACGCGGCTGACTTCGACGCGGTGGCCGAGCTGTTCGCCGACGCCGTCCTCACCAATGAGGGCGTCGACGGCGAGGTGCGCGGCGGCGAGGCGATCGCCCGTCTGTATCGCCGCACGAATCGCGTGCACGACGACGGGACGCTACGGACGCGTCACGTCACGACGAACGTGATCGTCGACATCGACGAGGACGCGGGCACCGCGGCCGTTCGCTCGGCCTTCGTCGTGCTGCAGCAAACACCGACGCTGCCCCTCCAGCCGGTCGTCACCGGTCGCTACCGAGACGCCTTCGTTCGCACGGACGGCCTGTGGCGATTCGCCGGTCGCCACATCATCGTCGATCACGTCGGGGACGTGCGCGAGCACCTCGCGTTCGATCTCGCCGCGTTCCGCGCCGAACATCCCGCGTAACCACCCGTTAGCGCGGCGTCTTGACTCGCTCGATGAGGGCGTCGATATCTTCGAGGTCGGCGGCGTTGAGCTGCCACGCGGCCGCGGCCGCGTTGGCCCGTACCTGGTCGGGTTTGGTCGCGCCCGCGATCACGCTCGCAATCATCGGCCGGGCGAGCAGCCACGCAAACGACAGCTCGAGCAACGTATGGCCGTGGTCGCGCGCCCATTGTTCGAGCGCCTCGATGCGATCGAAGTTCTTGTCGGCAAACACCTCTTGGCGGCGTGCTTCGGGGACGCCAGCGAGCCGCGTCCCGGCCGGCGCCGGCTCGTTGCGGTGGTACTTGCCGGTGAGCATCCCGCTGGCGAGCGGGAAGTACGGGATGAACGCGAGGTCGTACTTCTGGCACATGTCGAGAACGCCGTTCTTCTCGGGCGCGCGCCGCAACAGGCTGTACTCGTTCTGGACGCTCTCGAATCGGGCGATGTCGCGTTTCTCGCTGATGAGCTCCGCCTCCTCGATCATGTCCGCGGAGAAATTGCTGCACCCGATCACGCGCACTTTTCCGGCGCGCACGAGCCCGTCGAGTGCGACCAATGTCTCCTCGAGTGGCGTGGCCTGATCGGGAAAGTGCAGCTGGTACAGATCGATGCGATCGGTGTCGAGCCGCTTCAGGGAGTCGTCGCACGCCCGTCGGATGTACGCAGCTGACGCGCCACCCTTCCGGTCTTCGGCGATCGGACCGCCGAACTTGGTCGCAATCAGCGCCCAGTCACGGCGACCGCGCAGTGCTCGCCCGAGGAACGCCTCGCTCTTGGTCGCTCCGTAGATGTCCGCTGTGTCGAACAGGTTGATACCGACGTCGAGCGCCGCGTCGACGACCGCGCGGCTCGCGGCTTCGTCGATGCGGCCGCCGAAGTTGTTGCAACCGAGGCCGATCACCGATGCCGAGAGCGATCCGATGTTCCGTGTCTGCATGACCGGGAAGCTACCGCGGCTCGCGCCAGTCACTCCCGGGCGATGAGGACGACCGGCGCGCCGTGGCGAGGCACGAGTGTCGTCACGCGACGCCGTGCTCGCTCGGGCCGGGCGAGCACCGGGGCGACCCGGCGGGCGGGCACGATCGTGCGCAGGACCGACCGCAGCTCGAGCGTGGCGAACGCGGCCCCGAGACACCGGCGAGCACCGAGGCCGAACGGTATCCACGCGTGCATCTCGACCTGCTGTTCGACGAAGCGATCGGGACGGAAGACGGCGGGCTCGGGATAGATGTCGGGACGGTGCTGCAGGAGATGGGCACTCACACCGACGGTCGTGCCCGCCGGGAGCAGCGTGCCACCGATACGCGTGGGCTCGACGATCCGGCGAACGATCTCGGGCACGATCGGCCGCATCCGCAGTACTTCCTTGATGAGCGCGTCGAGATAGACGTCGTCGTCGCCGGCGAGCTCGGACGCGAGCCGCTCCGCAACGGGCGGGTTGTGCGCCAGGAGATCGAAGGCCCACGCGAGCGCCGTCGCCGTGGTGTCGTGCCCGGCGAACAGCATCGTGAGCAAGTGGTCGCGCACGATCGCTTCGTCGAGCGGCATGCCGTCGTCGTCGCGGGCGCGGGCGAGCGCCGAACAGATGTCGACCCGTTCGTCGAGATCGGGCGCTCGGCGGCGGAGGCGGATGAGATCGACGACCTCCTCGTCGATCTGAGTGCGGAGTTCGCAGAACCGCGACCACGTTGTCCGTACACGCGGAAGCTTGCGCAGCGGTTCGTACAGGATGCTGAGGGAGTTCGCGAGCTGCAACATCTCACGCACGGGCGGAAGCAACGCGTCGAGGTCGGTGTCCCCTACCCCGAACACGACGCGCAAGATGATGTCGAGCGTGAGCGCCTGCATGGGTTCGTGCATCCGGACCGGTATGCCGAGCGGCAATTCACGCATCGCCCGCTGTGCCGCGTCGAGCATCGTCTGCTCATGTGCGGCGAACGACCCCGCGTGGAACGCGCGCGCCACCCACTGGCGGTGCCGCGTGTGCTCTTCACCGTCGAGGACGAGCAACGAGTTCGGCCCGAGGAATGGCTCGAGGATCTCGCGCGCCTCTTCACCGGCGCGGTACGCGGCCGGGTCGAGACCAGCGAGATCGCGCACGGCCTCGGGACGGTTCACGTAGGTGATCCCGCGGCCCTGCACGAACCGAACCGTGAACGCGTCGCCGTAGCGCCGCGCCAAGGCCGACACGACCTCGACCGGACGCACGCCCCAAGCGATCATCTGCACGAAACCCGGGAGCGGCGGACTGGGCGGGCGCGTCGTCACGTACCGTTCGGTATCCGTCATACCGAGAAGTATCACGTATACTCATCGGTATGTCTAGCGGTTCGAGCGCGTCGCCGGCCGCGCTCACCCCCGAGCGCCGGCGCGCCCTCACGCGCACACACCTCCTGACGGCGGCCGCCGAGGTGTTCGCCGAACGGGGCTACGACCGAGCGTCGCTCGACGAGATCGCCCGGCGCGCGGGCTTCACCAAGGGCGCGGTGTACTCGAACTTCGAGAACAAAGAGGAGCTGTTCCTCGCGCTCTACCACCAGCGTCAGGAGCAGATGCTCGAGGCGTTCTTCGACGCCGCCGCGACGCCCGACCCGCAGAACGCGGCCGCACGCGTGACCGACGTCTATCGGCGACTGGCGCCGTCACCCGACGAGCTCGCGTTGTGGCTCGAGTTCCAGCTCTACGCGCGGCGCAATCCCGCGTTGCTCGAGCGGCTGCGGGCCGACAACCGCGTGATGCACGAACGCCTGGTCGCAAGTGTCGAGGATCACTGGCGGACCCGCGGGATCACGCCGGGCCTTCCCGCCGACCTCCTCGCGCGTCTCTACGTCGCGATCTTCGACGGCGTCGCCCAGCAACAGGCTCTCGATCCTGCGTCCACGCCCGACGAGCTGTTCGCCCGCCTCGTCGACTTCCTCGATCAGGCAGTCGCGGCGCTGGGGCACTAGGCGTCGAGGGCCTCGCGTCCGAACTTCGATGCGAGGAACCGGCCGTTCACGATCAACCGGTCGGTGTCGGCACGGCGCACTGCGTCCGCGATCTCGTTGATCTCGGCTGCCAGCACGTCGAGTTGCTCGGTGAGCAGCACGCGCGGCGTCTTGCCGTCGGTCACCACGTGGTGGTCCGCGTAGCTGCGGGGCAGGTCGAGATACGCATCGAGCGCCGTCGGGAGATAGTCGGTCGCGCACGCCACCAGCGCGTAGTGCCCGGCCGCACCCGTGCCCAGCGCATCGGCGCGCGGCAACGTCTCGTTGATCAGCGAGGCAATCCTCGACGTCTTCGTCCACACGTCATACGGGACCCGACCGGCGATCCGGCGCTCCAGCCGGATGAGGCTGCGCTCCACCGCTCGGGGACCGGCGACCTCCGGAACCGTGCGGGCCGTCGCCGGCGCGACGAGTGCGCCGATCGTATAGAGCACCGGCACGAGGAGCAGGCCCTGCGCGACCGGCACTACCCCAGCGAGCGAGAGCGCCGGGCCGCAGGTCGCGGCCACGCACCCGACGATGTGTTTCGTCGACGTGGTGTAGCGGCCGAGCGCGCGAGTCACGACCCGCCCGGAACCTGGAGCTGATCGACGTTGTCGAGGTCCTGCATGTTCGACTGCTTGACGCGTGCCAGGTACGACTGCGCCTTGTCGATCTCGCCGTGCAACGTTTCGATCGTCTGCTGCATGGCGTCGATCGCACGGGCTTTGAACGTCTCGATCGCGTCCATCGTTTGGTAGATGTTCGTGAACGCCGCTTGGAGCTTGTCGATGCCGATCGTCGACGATGCCGCCTGCTCGTTGATCGTGACGCTCTGGCTCGCGAGCACCTTCGATGTCGACTCGATCAGGTTGGACGTCGTGGTGTTGAGCGCCGTGATCTGATCCAGCACGAGCTTCTGATTGGCGAGCGCCTGGGCGACGATCACCGCGGTGCGGAGCGCGGCCACGGTTGTCGTGGTCGCGCGGTCGACGCCACGGATGAGCTCGGTGTTGTTCCTGCGCACCAGGTCGATGGCGAGATAGCCCTGGATCGAAACCGCGAGCTGCGTCAGCAGGTCCTGGTGCTTCTGGCGAACGTAGAACAGGACGTCCTCGGTGAGCGCCTTGGCCCGCGCCGTGTCGGTCGCTTCGATCTCACCGACCTTCGACGACAGGGAACGGTCGAGCTTCTCGGCGACGTACACGTACTGCACGAGCCGTTCCATCGACTCCCAGAGGTGGACCTTCTCCTGTTCCAGCGCGGCGTTGTCCTTTCGCAGCTCGTCCTGCCCTCGATACAGCGCGTGCAGGATCGCGTTGATGTGCGTCTGCGCGCTCTCGTACCGGTGGAAGTAGTCGCGGAGCTTGTCGCCGAACGGGATGACACCCAGCAGCTTGCGCACGCCGGACGCCCGGGCAGGATCGAGGCTCTCGATCTGACGGCGCAACTCCATGAGCGTCTTGGTGACGTCGGCGCCCGCGTCGAAGCCACCCTTCGCCATGCTGCGAAGAGGCGACTCGAGCATGCGGTTCGTGACCGATGCCGCGGCACGAATGTCCGCGTCGCCCATGCGGCGAATGCTCTCGGCCTTTTCGAGAAACTCCGGAGACTGCTCGTCGAGACCGACGATGCGCTCGACGTACTCGTCGACCATCGCGTCGAGGCCGGGGACCGCGGCCTGGTCGAGCGGAACCATGGTCGACGCCGCGTCGATTTCGACGGCACGCACCGGTTCCGGCGGTTCCAGCGTGAGATCGGACGCCGCCGCGGGCGGCGTGAGCGGCTGCTCGGAAGCGGGCGGGTTCGTCGTCATGGTCTCCCCGATCGATGCAGGTTGACTGAGCTGAGTGCAAGGTGTTCGGCGATGTCGAGCTTTCTGACCAGCGACTCGAGCGTGTCGTACGACGGCACGTCGACGACATTTGCGAGCAACGGCTCCATCTTGGCGTCAATCGGGGGCGCCGCGCCCGCGGGCACACGGAAGCCGTCCGCCGACGCGAACCGGGCGAGCGCAGGATCGCCGGCCAGCACGCGGCCAACGGGTTCACCCGCGGGGCGAAACGCAACCAGGCCGTACCGAGACAGCACACCGGGGGATGGATACATCAGCACCCTGTCGGGGCCCATGCCGCCGGGGTTGGCAAGCGACCGGGCGACGAACTGAGACTCGTAAACCATCGCAATGGGCGTCTTACCGATCCCGAGTGACACATAGTCCTCGAAGGGTGCGTCCCACGGCCGGTCGGCACTCCCCTGCCGCACGAACAACGGGCTCACGGCATTGATGACACGGTCGGCGGCTACCGGGCTCGTGAGGAAGGCGTTGTGGTTGGCGACGTAGCCCGCGATCGCGGCGTACAGCGCAGCGGCGTTCGACTTGGCGACGCTGCTCGACTCGATGCTGACGACCGAGTCAGGCGTGTACGTCGTGTTCCCCGGCAGGTTCTTCCAGCGCGGCTTCCGCTCGATCAACGCCATGTAGCGCTCGAGGTTCAGCGTCAACGAGCTTCCGTCGCGCCGTGCCACGCCCGCCGCCGCGAGCGCGGCCGCCACGTTCGTGAACGTCGCACACGCGATCGTCGTGAAGAACGGCACGCCGGTAACGGTTGTATGGGAATCCTTCGCGAGCTTGGCGGCGGTCGGGGCCGACGGTAACGCGAAGTCGTACCTCGAGAGATCGCTGCGGGCCGCGATGTCATCATCCGCGGCGACCACGCGGACATCGAGCCCGTGCTTCGCGAACAGCTCCTTGACGCGCGGGTCGTCGAAGAGCGCCTGTGTCTCGGCTGTCACGATGCCGCGCACGACGCGCGTCTTTCTCGGCGAGTCGCGGTTCCCGACGAAGACAGCGGCGGCAACCGCCGCCGCCAGCACCCCCGCAACCACAATGCTGATCGTGCGTCGCGCACCCACCTACGGCCGCGCTCCCCCGCGCCCTCGGCACTCAATCGCCAACGCGTTGCAGCCTCTCGATGGCGATGCGATGCGCGGTCGCGTAATCGGGCTTGCCGGTGTTCGTGCGTGGCGCCTCACCGACGAGCAGCTGACGCGGCATCTTGTACCCGGCAATCAGCGTCCGACAGTGTGCCTGCAGCGTGTCGAGCGTGAGCGGTGACGCGTCGGCACGCGTCGAAACGAGCGCGACGACCTGTTGGCCCCAACGTTCGTCCGGCACGCCGACGACGATGGCGTCGAACACGTCGGGATGCGCGCGGATCGCGGCCTCGACCTCTTCGGGAAACACCTTCTCGCCTCCGGTGTTGATGCAGCCCGACCCGCGGCCGAACAGCACAATCTTGCCGTCGGTATCGATCGTCGCCCAGTCGCCCGGCACCACCCAGCGCACACCGGCCGCGTCGGTGCGGAACGTCGCCGCGGTCTTGGCGGGATCGTTCCAATAGCCGAGCGGGATGTGGCCCTTCCGCGCGAACAGACCCTCCTTCCCCGAGCCCGGCTCGAGCGGCTCGAGGGTGTCCGGGTCCAGCACCCACGTACGGCCGTCGGTGGTAAAGGCGGGCCGATCGCGCGTCGTGCTCGCGCCGACTTCGCTGCCCGCGGCTCCCGTCTCCGACGCGCCGTAGCTGTCGTTCAGGACCGCGTGTGGAAAGGCGCGCCCGATCTGCGACTTGACCGTGGCGCTGAGCATCGCGCCGCCGTTGCCGAGACCGGCGATCGACTGCAGATCCCAACGCGCCGGTTGCGCGAGCACCGCTTCGGCGAGCGGCCGCGCCATCGCGTCGCCGATGATGCCGATCGTCGTGACGCGTTCGCGCTCGGCGAGATCGAGCACCTTCCCGGCATCGAACCCTCGCTCGCAGTACACGACCGCGCGATTCCCGCCGTACAGCGAGATCAGCGTGAGCCACTGGCCGCCGCCGTGCATCAGCGGGCCGAGCACGAGCGGGCTCATCTGGAACGCGGGTTCGGCGTTGCGCGCGATCTCGCCGGGCGTCTTGATCGGATCGAAGATGCTGCCGCCGAGGCAGCACGCGTAGAAGAAGTCCTCGTGGCGCCACATCACGCCCTTGGGCATGCCCGTGGTTCCCCCGGTGTAGAGCATGTAGACGTCGTCGGAGGACCGCGGGATCGCGTCGAATGCTCGGCTCGCCGGAGCGTCTGCCCATTCGCCGACGAGGATGCGCCTCGAGAAGGACAGCTCGTCGAGCATCGGCACGTATTCGTCCTCGACGACCATCGCGACCAGCTGGGCGTCGTCGATGACGTACTGCAACTCGGCCGCGACATAGCGCCAGTTGATGTTCACGGGAATCGCGCCACATTTCCAGCAACCGAGCAGCGCCTCGACGTATTCGGCCCGGTTGCGCGAGTAGACGCCGACGTGGTCACCCGTACCGATCCCGGAGGCGATCAGATGGTTGGCGACGCGATTGGCGGCGGCGTCGAGCGACGCACGTGTGTGGCGCGTGGGTCCGGCGACGAGACACTCGGGCTCGTCGCCGGCGTCGCACAACGCTTCCCAGAGATCCGCAAGGTTGAAGGTCGACGCGCGCACGTCCGCAGCCTCGCGGCCCTGGGAACGTCCGGACAAGCACGTCTATGCTTCGCCCCTATGGCCGACCTCGAGCTCGAGCGCGCAGAGTCGCTGCGTTCGATTCCGATGTTCGCCGGGCTCGACGACGTGGGGCTGTGGCACGTGTCGCAGCTGGCCACCGAGGTCGAGCTTCCGGCCGGGCACGTCCTCGTCCAACCCGGCGAGGAGGGCGCGGGGATGTTCATCATCCTCGATGGCACCGCGAACGTCGAGCTGCCCGGCGGCACTCCCGTCGTGTGCGGGCCGGGCGAGTTCATCGGCGAGTTGTCGCTGCTCGTCGAAGGGCTCGTCCACACCGGGCGTGTACGCGCCGGGACGGATATCCGGTGTCTGGCGCTCGGCCGCGACGACTTCGTGCGCCTCCTCGACACCTATCCGCAGATAGCGGTCTCCATGCTGCGTATCTTGGCGCGGCGGCTCGCCGCCACCGACGACCTGCTCAAGACGCGCTAGCGCTATTTCCGCTCTTGGCGCTGCGCGCCGGGCCGCTGGGCCGCGGCTCGCTGCTCGGCCGGATACCGGCCTCACGGTCGCTCGCCTCAGGTGCCCGCGGCCTCCCGCTGGCGGGTCGTGCGGTGCACGGGATCTTTGTCGAACTGTGGCAA
The DNA here is from genome assembly GCA_963837155.1 of uncultured Actinomycetes bacterium. Lineage (GTDB taxonomy): Bacteria > Actinomycetota > Acidimicrobiia > IMCC26256 > PALSA-610 > DASQHW01. Next base: position 3,428,639 of record CAWIMB010000002.1, read on the forward strand.
CACGTGGCGCCCGAACGTCTCGATCGTCTCGCACGCGAGGTCGCGATCCATCGTCGACGACAGCAGGCCGAACACCACTTGATCGGCACCGGCCTCCGCGTACGTGGTGATCGCGCGCGTGACCTCTTCGGGCGTGCCGTACGGCGTCGCCCCCGCCGCGATCGCGGCGTCGATCTGCTCGCGGGTGGGATCGGGAAGCAGCTGCGGCCACTCGGGAACACCTGCCGGCCGCGGAAACGTGTCGAGGTACCGCAACAGCAGACTGCGGTGGTACCCCATGCCCATGTCGGTCGCGAGCCGGCGCACCCGCTCACCGTCCTCGAGACAGAGCAGCTGAGTGGTCACCATCACGTTGTCGTTGACGAAGTCGCCGACTGGCTCGGCGCGCTCGATCTCCTTCTTGTAGAGCTCGATGAGCGGCTTCACCGAGTCGGCGCCCCCGATCGTGAAACACAGCACGCCGAGGCCCATCCGCGCCGCCTTCTCGAACGTCGACGGGTTTCCGGCAGCGACCCACATCGGCGGATGTGGGCTCGAGTACGGCTTCGGGAGCACGTTGCGCGCGGGCATCGAGAAGAACCGACCGTCGTGGCCGGGATACTCCTCCGCGCGCCACATCTTGCGGAACTCGCCAACCACTTCGTCGAACATGTCACGCGTGATGTCGGGCTCGGGGATGCCGAAGCCAATCTGTTCGACCGTCGACGAACCGCGACCCATGCCGAACTCGAAACGCCCTTCCGACAAGTGGTCGAGCAACGCGACGCGCTCGGCGACGCGCGCCGGATGATTGACCGGAGGGGTGATGTTGAAGATGCCCGAACCGAGGTGGATGCTCGACGTCGCCGCCGCGAGGTACCCCAAGAACACCTCGTTCGCCGACATGTGCGAGTACTCGGTGAGGAAGTGATGCTCGGTCGCCCACGTGTACTTGAAGCCGACCCGCTCGGCCGCCTGCACGATCGCGACCTCGTCCATGATGCGCCGGTGTTCGTCGCCCTTGAACTTCGGCAAGACCGACACACTGTTGAACAGCCCGAATTCCATAATCGCGGACCATACCGCGTCCTTACCGCGCCCTGATGTTGACGCTCCTAGCATCTCGAACGGCATGCGAAGGACGACTCGCGGACTCTTCTTCCTCGTGCTGCTGGCCGCCTGTTCGGCGACCGCCCATTCGTCAAGTGCGCCGACGTCTTCGAAGACGACGTCGGCGCCCACGACCACGGTGACGACGCGGCGGGCTCATCCGTCTCGCCCGCGCGATATCTACCGCGCCGATCGGCCGAACCACTTGTCACCGGTCGTGAAACGATTCCGCCCGCTCGTGTACGTCCCGAACTCGGTCAGCAATACCGTCGACGTGATCGATCAGAAGACCTTTCGTGTCGTCGACCACTTCGCGACCGGTGCACTGCCCCAGCACGTCGTTCCCGCGTGGGATCTGCGGACGCTCTACGTCACGAACGACAAGGGCAACTCGCTCACTCCGATCGATCCCGCAACCGGCAAGCCCGGCCAGGCGATTCCCGTCGACGACCCGTACAACATGTACTTCACGCCCGACGGGAAGTATGCGATCGTCGTCGCCGAGCTCCTGCAACGTCTCGACTTCCGCGATCCGCACTCGTTCGCGCTCACGCATTCACTCGCCGTCGACTGCCTCGGCGTCGACCATCTCGACTTCTCCGCCGACGGCAAGTATCTGATCGCGAGTTGTGAGTACTCCGGTCGCCTGCTGAAGGTCGATGTCGCGCGGCAATCCGTCGTCGCCACGATCGCCCTCCCGGACGTCAACGCCAAGCCGCAGGACGTCAAGCTCGACCCGACCGGCCGCCGGTTCTACGTCGCCGATATGACCCGCGGCGGCGTCTACACCGTCGACGGTGATGCGTTCCGCGTCACCGGCTTCATCCCGACCGGCGCGGGCGCGCACGGCCTGTACGTGAGCCGTGACTCGAAGACGCTGTATGTGACGAACCGCGTGGCCGGCACGGTGTCGTTGCTCAAGTTCGCCACGAACCGCGTCGTGCGCACGTGGACCATTCCCGGTGGCGGCTCGCCGGACATGGGTGGCGTCTCGGCCGACGGCAAGTACCTCTGGCTCTCCGGCCGGTCGGACGCGCTCGTGTATGTCTTCGCGACGGCAACCGGCGCCGTGGTGCACCGCATTCGCGTCGGTGCCGGCCCACACGGCTTGTGCGTGTACCCGCAGCCCGGCCGCCACTCGCTCGGCCACACTGGGGTCTTCCGCTGAGCGATCGGGTAGAACTGACCGACCACCGAACCAGGAGCGGATCGTGGACGACCGGACCCTGATCGAGCACATCACCGAGCTCGTGGCGAAGGAGCAGCGCCTCCTGGAGGAGCCCCACCACGACAAGCAAGCGCTGCACGACATCGAGCTGACGCTCGACCAGCTCTGGGACCTGCTGCGCCAACGGCGCGGGCGCGAGGAGTTCGGTCTCAACCCCGACGACGCCGAGACGCGCGAACCCGAGACGGTGGAGCGCTACATCCAGTAGCACCGATTCCGCAGCCACACGGGGCCGTGAGCGAAGCGAGCCGGAGGCGAGCGAAGCGAACTGGCGGGAGCGGCGAGCGCCCGCGGGCCGGGTATCCCGGCTCGCAGCGAGTGCGACCAAGAATTACTGCCGGCGGAACGTGAAGTCGTCGGCTTCGCTCGCCGACGCAATCGCCGTGAGCTCCGCCATCGCCGTGCGGCGGAACCCGGCCGGCACCAGCACATCCGGCTCAGACACGGCCGCGGGTGTGGGCTCGGCTACCGGCTCGGGCGCGGATGGCGAGGCGTCTGTGAGGGGTCGTACTTTGCGGATCGACTCCACGCTCCGCTCCCCTTCGGTCGCTGCGCTGTCGTCTCCCTTTCCGCCCCCTACAGACGCCTCACCCGGGGGATCTTGGCGCTCGGTGCGTGGCCGGCGGCGGGCGAGCGGCGGACGCTCAGGCGCCGGCGGCTCGGACGCGACGAGTTCGGGCAGAGGAATGGGTGTGGGTGCGGGCGCGGCCGCCTGCAGCTCGGCGACCGTCGCACGCACCGCAGCAAGCTCGTCGCCGAGCGCCGCCGCGTGCGCTCGCAACCGGTCGCCGTCGGCACGCGCCCGCACGACTTCTTCCTCGAGCTCGGAGATACGACGACGGCTCGGCCCGTCATCGGCTTCCAAGGCCTCGACCCGGGCCGCGAGCCGATCGCGGTCCGACAACGCGTCCGCGAGCGCGGCCTCAGCCGTTGCAAGCCGGATCACCTCGTCCTCGGCGTGCTTGCGCGCGCTCTCGACCGTGCGTTCGACGCTGCGCTCGGCGAGCCGGCGCGCCGTCTCCGCCTGTTCGAGCTCGGCGCGCAGGGCGGCACGCGCTTCCTGTTCGTCGCGCAGACGTTGTGCGTAGTCCTCGAGGAGCCCGTCGTGGTCGCGCAGCGAGCCCTGCAAACGGTCGAGCTCCCCCACGACCCGATCGTGTTCGGCCGCGATCTCGGCGTGCGCGGTGCGCGCCGCGTACGTCTTCACCTGGTCGGTGCGGCCCCGCTCGCTCTCCCGCAAGCGGTCGAGCTCGCGGCGCAATGCCGCCACCTCGTCCTCGGCGACCATGCGAGCGCACGATTCCTCCTGCAAACGGCGGTGCTCGTCGGCGAGGACGCGCCTGGCCTCCTCGGCGGAGCGAAGGTTTCGGCGCGCGGCGTCCTCGAGCGCGGCGAGGCGCTGGCGCGCGGCGCGGCGCCCGATCTCCCCCGTCGGCGGCACCGCGACCGGCTCGATCGTGAGCACGGGATCGGGCGTACTCGCCCCGGTCGCCCCACCGGCATGCGGCTCGGCGTGCTCGCGTTTCGCCAACAGGTCGTCGAGCAACATCCGCGATCCCCCCGTGCGGCTGGCTCGCGCGTCGGGCGCGTCAGCCGCCGGCCAGATGTCATCTGACCCACGCATGCCAACTGTTCTTTCGGCCACAGCGGGCGCGAAGTTGATCAAGAAAACGGCGCGGAGTGGGACGCCGGCGGATCGGATCCGTCGGCAAGCGGCGGCGGCCGGGTGTTCCACTCCCGCAGCGCCCGCCAGTCGTGCTCGTGGCCGACCACATTGACCGTTGCCGGGTCGAGCGCGAAGTGGCGGCCCGCGACCGGCTCCAGACCGAGCGCCACCGCCGTGAGGACGCGCGACATGTGCCCGTGACCGAAGCACAAGACGTCGCCCGGAGCGCGGTCTGCACGCGCGAGCACGCTCGATGCCCGCGTCGCGACCTGTTCGATCGTCTCGCCGCCGGGCACGGCCCCCGTCCAGATCGTCCACCGCGACCATTCGTCTCCGCGCGCGGATCTCGAGCGTGGTGAGCCCCTCGAGGTCGCCGTAGTCCCACTCGGCAAGGTTCTCGTCGACCTCGGCGTCGCGGAAACCCGCGAGTTCGGCGGTCTCCCGCGCTCGGCTGCGCGGGCTGACCAGCACGAGCGCGAAGTCGTGCTGCGCCAAACGCGGCGCGAGTTCACGCGCAGCTTGCAGTCCCGCTTCAGTAACGGCAACTTCGGTGCGACTCGTGTGCCGTCCGGTCGCACTCCACTCGGTCTCGGCGTGGCGCACGAGCCAGAGCTGCGGAGGCACGCACGTATCTTGGCGCGCGACGATGGCTGCGTGGAGATGGACCCGTTCTCGCACGAGTTCCACGCCGACCCGTATCCGGTGTATCGCTGGCTGCGCGACCACGCGCCGTGCTACCGCAACGAGGCGCAGGGTTGGTATGCGCTCTCGCGCTACACCGACGTGCACAGCGCGTCACAGCAGCCACTGCTGTACAGCTCGGCCGAGGGAACCACGGTCGAGAAGATCGACACCCAGTCTCTGCTCCCGATGATGATCTTCATGGATCCGCCCGAGCACGACGTGCACCGCAAGCTCGTCAGCCGCGCCTTCACACCGCGGGCGATCGCCGAGCTCGAGCCCTTCGTGCGCGAAACCGCGATTGGGCTTCTCGAACCGTTGCGCCAGAACGGTGGCGGCGACTTCGTCGAAGAGTTCTCGGCACGGTTGCCGATGAATGTGATCATGGAGTTGCTCGACGTGCCCGCGGCCGATCGCAACGCGATCCGCCACGACATGGACGCCATGCTCGAACGGCTCGAGGAACCGCCGTACATCTCCGACCATGCGCTCGAGGCGATGGGCCGCACCTCGAAGTACTGGTTCGAGTTCGTCCTCGACAAGCGCGCCCATCCCGACGACGGGTTCGTGAGCAAGCTGATCGCCGCCGAGATCAGCGACGGCAAGGGCGACGGCACGACGACCCGGCTCACAGATCACGAGGTCGTTGGCTTCTGCCAGCTGATCGGCTCCGCCGGCACCGAAACACTCACGAAGCTGCTGGCGAATGCGGTTGTGCTGTTCCAGCGCAATCCCGGCGAGTGGCAACGCATCCTCGACGACTCCGGTCTGCTTCTGGGCGCCGTCGACGAAACACTGCGCTACTGGGCGCCCTCGCAGTACCAGGGCCGCGTGCTCACTGACAACGTGACCGCCCATGGGGTCACGATGGCGAAAGGATCACGCGTCCTGCTGCTCACCGGCTCCGCGAATCGCGACGAGCGTGAATACGTCGACGCCGATCGCTTCGACGTCGGGCGCGGCACGCACATTCCACTCGGCTTCGGGCACGGCCTGCACTTCTGCTTGGGTGCCGCGCTCGCGCGCCTCGAAGGCCGCGTCGGGCTCGAGGAGTTCTCCAAGGCGTTCCCGAAGTACGAGATCGACGAGCAGCACGTGCGCCGGGTGCACATGAGCAACGTGCACGGGTTCGCGAGCGTGCCGTTCACGGGCTAGCGATGGACAAACTCAGCGAAGGGTCGCGGCCGTGGCGCGCAAGCGATCGCGGAAGTCGGGGTGCGCGATCTCGGCGAGCGCCTCGGCCCGCTCGCGCGTCGTCCGTCCCGCGGAGCTCGGCAGCCCCGAATTCCGTGAGCACGACGTCGACCTGATGACGCGGTGTCGTGACCGTCGTGCCGGGCGACAGCGTCTCCACGATGCGGGACACCGCGGCACCGTTGACCGTGGCGAGCGAAGTCATGCAGATCAGCGACCGATCTTCGAGCTCGAGGCCCGACGGCGCGACGAAGTCCTCGTGGCCGCCGATCCCTGAGTACTGGCGGCCGCCAATGCGATCGGCGACGACCTGGCCGTACAGGTCGACCGTCGAGCGCACCGTTGATCGACACGACATGGTGGTTGCGCGCGATGACGTTCGGCGCGTTCACCACCTCCACCGGCAGGAACCGCACGTCGGGGTTCCCGTCGAGCCAGGCGTAGAGCTCGGGCGTGCCGAGCGCGAACGTCGTGATCGGACACGCCTGGGAACTCGCCCTTGCGCGCGTTCGTCACCTTGCCCGCCTGATGCAGTTGCATGAGGCCGGTCGTGAACATCTCGGAGTGGACGCCGTAGTCGCCGCCGTCTTCGTCGGCGAGCAGCGAGACCACCATCGACGGCACCGCACCGATGCCGGTCTGCAGCGTGCACCCGTCGGTGATGAACGAGCGCGCGATATCGACGCGATTGCTTGCTCGACGTCGGTCGGCGGCGGATCGTCGAGCGGCAACGGCGGCCGGTCGGTCGTGCACGATCGCGTCGACCTCGTCGACATGGAGCACGTGCGGGTAGTCGGGCGGAATGCCCATCGTGCGCGGCAACTGCGTGTTCGCCTCGACGATCACGATGCGATCGGGTCCGCGCCGCGCGCGGTGCAGCTCGCGCGACCGTCGCGCCCGCGTGCAACGAGAGGCTCATGAAGCCGTGCTCGTCGGGCGGTGTCGCCGTCGTCGTCATGACGCGCGGTGCGAAGCGCTCGGCGAGCGTCGCGAACCGGCGGAAGTCGGCCGGAAGGAACTCGATGTCCGCGCCGGCGTCGATCAGCAGCCGCTCCGCGGGTCCGAAGAAGCCGCTGAAGTAGCGCGACGCCCGGCTTCGTGAACACCGTGTAGAGATCGAGCAGCAGGGCACCGAACACCTCGAGCTGCTCCCAGTCGTCGCGCTTGCCGAGCGCGTGCAGCAACTCGGTCGGCGCGCCGGGCCCGAGCGGCACGGCCATCGTGTCGGTGGCGCGCACGAGCGCGGCCGCGTCCGTCGCGCTCATCTCGCGGGCGGTCATCCGCGATAAGCCTCTTTCGCAGCCGTGATGGCGGCCTCGGCGCCCTGCGCGCCTTCCCAGCCGCGCGTGCTGGTGCCCTTGTCGGGCTCGATCGTCTTGTAGAACTCGAAGAAGTGCTCGATCTCAGCGAGGAGGTGCTCCTCGATATCGGCGAGATCGTGCGTGCCTGCCCACCGCGGATCGTGCGCCGGCACGCACAACACCTTGGCGTCTTCGCCCTTCTCGTCCGACATCCAGAACACGGCGACTGCCCGCACCATCACATGGCACCCGGGGAACGTCGGCTCCGCGAGCAGCACCAACGCGTCGAGCGGATCGCCGTCGTCCGCGTGCGAGTTGCGGGAAGAACCCGTAGTCACCCGGATACTGCATCGACGTGAACAGCGTGCGGTCGAGCCAGATCGCGCCGGAGTCGTGGTCCATCTCGTACTTGTTGCGCGACCCCTTGGGGATCTCGACGATGACTTCGTGTTCCATTCGTCAGACGCTACGACGGCGGCGAGATCACGCTGTTGACCGTGCGGCTCGCGGCGTTCACCCGCTCGAGCACTGCAGTGAGCATGCCGAGCGCCTTGGCGGTGGCTTCGAGGTTCGCCCGCATGGCACGCGCTTGAAGCTCGCCGTGCTCGGCCGCCACCGTGACGCCCTCGATCGGTGCGCGCAGGATCTGGTCGAGCTCGCGGGCGCCCGGGACTTTGCGTACGGCGTCGAACGCGGCGCTGGCGACCGCGCTCGGCGTGGCCGACAACCTCGCCGAACAGGGTGGTCTCGCGGTCGGCGGACTGCAGCACCGATCCGACGTCGCGCTGGGCCTGGGTCGCGAGACCGATCGCGTCGCGTACCAAGCCCGCGACTGTCGGGTCCTCGGTCGCCTTGACCAGCGCGCGCATCTGCCGGATGGCCTCGCGCACGACTTCCTGCTCGTCGACGTAGCGCCCGGTGCGCACCTGGCCGGTCACGAAGTCCTCGAGCTGGGGCGGAAGATCGAGGTCCATCAGATCGTGAGGACCGTGCGCAGCCCGCGTCCGGCGGTCATGTCGTCGAAGGCGTCGTTGATCTCGGCGAGCGGCCGGCGTGCGGTGATCATGCCCTCGAGGTCGAGCCGGCCCGCACGCCATAGCGCGAGCAGGCGGGGAATCTCGCGCCGCCCGTTCGAGCTACCCAGCAGACAGCCGACCAGCTTGCGTTCCGACATCGAGAACATGAGCGGCGGCGCGATCGTGACCTTCTGTTCCAGACCGCCGGCGCCGACCATCACGGTGGTGCCGCCGTTGCGCGTCGCCCAGATGCACGTCTCGATCACCGGGCCTGCGCCTACGGCGTCGAACGCGTCATCGACGCCGATGCCTCCGGTCAACTCGTGTACCGCGCCGATCACGTCTTGCGTCGTCGGGTCGACGACATCGGTGGCGCCGAAACGTTTGGCGTTCTCGCGCCGGTCGGCATTCGGGTCGGAGACGATGATCTTCGACGCGCCCGCGATGCGGGCGCCTTGCACGATTGCGATGCCGATGCCACCCGCGCCTACGACGAGGACGGTCGCACCCTCGGGGACCCGCGCCGTGTTCAGCACGGCGCCAACGCCGGTCTGCATCGCGCAGCCGATGACGCACGCGACTTCGAGCGGTGTGTCCTCGTCGACCTTCACGGCCCCGCTCGCGGTCGTGATCACGTACTCGGCGAAGCCGCCGAGCCCGACGCCGCGGAGCACGGGCTGGCCGTGCCGCGACAGCGGCGTGTGACCGTCGAGGAGCGTGCCGGTGCTGAGCATCGTCGAGTTCACACAACATCCGTACTCGCCGCGCAGGCACCAGTAGCACTCGTTGCAGGACGGCACGGGAGTGAGCACCACCTTGTCGCCGGCGGCAACCGATGTGACGCCAACGCCGACTTGCTCGACCACCCCGGCCGCTTCGTGACCGAGGACCGTCGGTGCCGTGAACGGGAACGTGCCGTTCTGGGCTGAGAGATCGGAGTGGCACACGCCGCAGTTCGTGACCCGCACGAGCACTTCACCCGCGCGTGGTTCGTCGATGTCGACGTCGTCGACGACGTTCAGGGGCTTCTCGGAGGCTTCGAGCAGGGCCGCACGCATGTTGCGCACCGTACTAGCGTCCGCGCTTCGTGGACATCGTCGATCTGTGGGTCAATATCGTTACCGAACAGCTCGCCGCGGACTTTGTTCGCCAGGAGGGTTACGAGGGCGTTCCCGGATACCTCGGCAGCAGTGGGACCGTCGGCGTCGAGGCCCTGCTCGCCACGATGGACGACCTCGGCGTCGCCACCGGCATCTTCACCGGCGGGCTCGACCGCAACACCGAGAAGTTGCTCGCGATCTGTGATGCCCACCCAGGCCGCTTCCTCGTGGCGGGCGGTGTCGGTGACCCGTCGCGCCCGGGACGTCAGGTGCGGCACATCCGTGAGCTCGCGCAGCACCCAGCGCTCTGCATGGTGCGCGTGATGCCGCTCGCGTCGCAGGTGCCCACGAACGACGCCCGCCACTACCCCGTGTACCAGGTATGCGAAGAGCTCGGTCTGCCGTGCGCGATCAACGCGGGGATCCCCGGACCTCGGGTTCGCTCCCGCGTGCAACACCCCGAGCTGCTCGAGGACGTGCTGATCGATTTCCCCGATCTCGTGGTGATCGTCGCGCACATGGGGCATCCATACGAAGAGCTCCTCATGAACTACATGCGCAAGTGGCCGAACCTTTATCTCTCGTGCACCGCGTACGCACCCCAGTACATGGACCCCAACCTCGTGCGGTTCATGAACAGCAAGACGTACCGGGGCCGGGTGCTCTGGGGCAGCGACGAGCCGTGGTTCCCGATGCGCCGCTCACTCGCGGAAGCACAAGCGTTACCGCTCGACGACGAGGCGATGGCCATGTTCCTCGGCGGCACCGCCCGCCGCCTGCTGGCGCCCCGCTGACGTCAGCTGCGTGGCGGCTTGAGCGCACTGCGGACGCGCGCCCGGTCGCTCGACGGCAGCATCACCTTGCGCAGTCGCACGTTCTTGGGCGTGACCTCCGCGCACTCGTCCTCGGCGACGAACTCGAGTGCTTGCTCGAGCGACAGCGGGCGCGGTGGCACCAGCCGTACCAAGTCATCGGAGCCGGCGGCGCGCATGTTGGTGAGCTTCTTTTCCTTGGTCGGGTTCACGTCCATGTCGTCCGCACGCGCGTTCTCGCCGACGATCATCCCCTCGTAAACCTCGACGCCCGGGCCGACGAGCATGGCGCCCCGTTCCTGCAGGTTCATCAGCGCGTAGCCCGTCGTCGGGCCGCGACGATCGGCGACCATCGAGCCGCTGCGGCGCGTGCGCAGCTCGCCGAACCACGGTGCATAGCCGTCGAAGACGTGGTGCAACATGCCGGTGCCGCGCGTCTCGGTGAGGAACTCCGTGCGGAACCCGATGAGACCGCGCGCCGGTACCCGGAAGTCCATCCGGACCCAGCCAGTGCCGTGGTTGACCATCTGCTCCATGCGGCCCTTGCGCAACGCCAGGAGCTGGGTCACCACGCCGAGGTACTCCTCGGGGATGTCCACGCTCACCAGCTCGACCGGCTCGTGCACCTTGCCCTTGATCTCCTTCGTGACGACCTGCGGCTTGCCGACGGTCAGCTCGAAGCCCTCGCGGCGCATCGTCTCGACCAGCACCGCGAGTTGGAGCTCGCCGCGGCCCTGCACCTCCCACGTGTCGGGCCGCTCGGTCGGGAACACGCGCAACGACACGTTGCCGACGAGCTCTTGGCGCAGGCGCGACTCGACGAGACGAGCGGTGACCTTGCTGCCGTCCTGACCAGCGAGCGGCGAGGTGTTGATGCCGATCGTCATCGACAGGCTCGGCTCGTCGACGACGAGCGGCGGGAGTGGGTGCGGGTCGTCGGCGGACGCAAGCGTCTCACCAATCGTGATGTCCGCGAAACCGGCGACGGCGATGATGTCGCCGGGTCCGGCTTGCTCGACCGGCACGCGATCGAGCGCGTCCGTCATGTACAGCTCGGAGAGCTTGGCGCGTTCGATCGTGCCGTCGATCCGGCACCACGCGACCTGCTCGCCCTTGCGCACGTACCCGTTGCGCACGCGACAGAGCGCGAGCCGCCCGAGGTACGGCGACGCGTCGAGGTTCGTGACGAGCGCTTGGAACGAGTGGCCTTCCTCGTACTCCGGTGCCGGGATGCGCTCGAGCACCAGCTCGCACAACGGCTTGAGGTCGCTGCCCTCGACGCCCGGCTCGAGCGATGCCCACCCGGCGCGCGCGTTCGCGTACACGATCGGGAACTCGATCTGGTGCTCGTCAGCGCCGAGGTCGATGAAGAGGTCGTACACCTCGTCGACGACTTCGGTGATGCGGGCGTCGGGCCGGTCGACCTTGTTGACGACGAGGATGACCGGAAGGCGGGCCTCGAGCGTCTTGCGCAGGACGAAGCGGGTCTGTGGGAGGGGACCTTCGCTGGCGTCGACGAGCAGCAACACGCCGTCGACCATTGCGAGTGCTCGCTCGACCTCACCGCCGAAGTCGGCGTGGCCGGGCGTGTCGACGATGTTCAGCGTGACATCGCCGTAGCGCACCGCGGTGTTCTTGGCGAGGATCGTGATGCCCTTCTCGCGCTCGAGGTCGTTGGAGTCCATGACCCGCACGCCGACGTCCTGGTTCTCACGGAACGCGCCCGACTGCCACAACAGGGCGTCGACCAGCGTCGTCTTGCCGTGGTCGACGTGGGCAACGATCGCAAGGTTGCGCAGTTCTTCGCGCTTGGGCATCCGGACAGTCTACGGGCGTGTGTGAGGGGGTCTGGTCGCCGCCCTCACACACGCCCGGTGGGGTCCTACGCGGCGCGGGAGATCTTGAACGGATTGTGCTTGGGGTGGGTTCCCGCGCTGCCGACCGAGATCTTGGCGGTCGGCACCTTGTGGCCGTTCGAGAGGAACCCGAACGTCAGCGACGGCGCGCAATTCGTGTTGAAGTCGAAGCCGTCGATGCGCCCGTAGTTGTTGAACCGGAACGCGATCGTGTGCTTGCCCGCGCCAACCTTGACGTGGTCGTTGCGTTCGAGCCCGACTGCCGTGACGTCGGTGAGCTCGCCACGTGTCCGGACGACACCGGAGAACACGCGGTCGTGTAGCGAGTTGTGCGTCACGCGTACGTGCCACCCGCTGGTGTCATGCCACACGGTCACTCCCGGACTACGGCCCGGCGCGCCTTCGGCGGACGCCGGCCACGTGTCGGGCGCGCCGTCGGGGAGGCATGTCGTCGAGCTCGACGAGGAGCTTTCGGCGGCCACGGCGGCGGTCGCGGCGGTGCCGACCAGCATCGCTGCAATGACGCCGGTTGCTGCAATCTTCTTGAGGTTCATCAGTGTCCTTCCGGGGGGTTGGGAAGCCCGTCGACACTGAGAATCGCCCTCCTTTGTGAGCAGAACGCAAAGCCCGAGTTACGGTCGGCCCATGGCATTGGAGATCATCGGGCCGGGATTCGGCCGCACCGGCACGATGTCCTGCAAGGCGGCGTTCGAAACGCTCGGCTTCGGTCCCTGCTACCACATGCTCGAGGTGTACGCGAACGGGCACGTCGACGCGTGGACGCACGTGATCAATGGCGCGCCCCTCGAGATCGACAGCGTGTTCTCGGGCTACCGCTCCGCGGTTGATTGGCCGGCGTGCTCGTTCTGGAAGCAGCTGAAGGCCGAGAATCCCGCCGCCAAAGTTGTGCTCACGCGGCGCGATCCCGACGCCTGGTTCGAGAGCATGACCAACACAATCTTCGAAGCGCTGCGTGCGAAGAGCGACGACATACAGCTCATGCGCTTGCGCGTCGCGACGCGCAAGCTCATCTTCGAGCAGACGTTTGGAAATGACCTCTCGCGCGACGCACGCCGTCCGCGTGCTGCAAACGCACGAGAACGACGTGATCGCGTCAGTGCCTGAATCTGAGCTCTTGGTGTTCGACGTGGCCGACGGCTGGCCGCCGTTGTGCGAGTTCCTCGACGTCCCAGTTCCCGATGTTCCGTTTCCTCGATCGAACTCAACCGCCGAGTTCCGAGTGTGGACGGGCCTCGATCAACCGGCGGGTGGCGTCCACACGCCGAGCACGCCAAAGTCGGGATCGGCGACGTAAGCGAACGTCAGTCCGTCGGGCATCTTCTCCGGCGGGTTGAGCACCTTGCCGCCGAGCTCCTCGACCTTGGCGCACGTCTCCGCGACATCGGTCACCTGCACGCAGATGATCGCCATCGGCGCTTGCCCCTCGATGAGCGGCGCGATGCCGCCGCCGATCGGCGCCTTGTCACCGAGGCCGATCAACGAATAGTCGGGAGCGGCGTCGCTGAATGTCCAGCCGAACACCTCGCCGTAGAACTCCTTCGCGCGTTCGGTGTCGGGTGAGTGCACCTCGAACCAGCTGACGGGGCTTGCAACTCGGGTCTTCGCCATCGTGATCTCCTTCATCGGTGTGACGAGAACGATGACGGCCGCCGGCGACAACCCCCTGTCGGCGTTTCCAACTCTCTGCAGATGGCGCTACTCGATCACGCGGCGGCCCTGGAGGTCGGGAAGCTCGAGCGGCGGGATGTCGCGCTCGGGCGCTCGCTCCCGAGTGAGGAACGCATCACGGATGCGGTCGACCCGAAAGACCCGTACGTCGTCGCGGAGCCGGCACCACGCGCTCAGATACCAGTTGGGCGTGACGCCGATGACCGCCAACGGCTCGACGACGCGGTCGGTCTCGCGACCACTCTTGTCGACGTACCGCAAGCGCACCACGCGCCGGTCCATGATCGCCTCTTCGACTGCGCGCGGCACGGGCGGCGGCCGCTCGTCCGGCGGCGAGAACAACAGCACACGTCCGCCGAGCTCGCGCGCCGCCTCGACGTCCTTCTCGCTCATCGCCGCCATGATCTTCGTGAGCGCGGCGCGTGCCGACGCCGCGAACGGAGACGTGGTGGTCGCGCTCAACGCCGCCGCGATCGCCGCTGCCTCGGCGGCGTTGAAGTTCACAGGCGGCAAGGTGCGCGCCGCGTCGAGCGCGTAGCCACCGCGCCGGCCGGTCTCGGCGTAGATCGGCACCCCGGCCTCCTGGAGCGCGAGCACATCGCGCTCGACGGTCCGCGTGGACACCTCGAAGCGTTCCGCGAGCCTCGACGCGCTGACGGCTCTCGGGCTGCGCGCCCGCAACTCTTCGACGATGGCGTACAGACGATCGGTGCGGTTCATGCGCTCATCATGTGAACCGAGCCTACGAGTCGTGTCAGCATGGCGAAATGGCAGAAGGTTTCGGATGGGCAGCGCCCGGGTTCGAAGGCGTGCGTGACGCGTTCGAGAACAACTTCGAGCAGGGCCGCGAGATCGGCGCCGCGTTCTCCGCGTACCACCGGGGCAAGAAAGTGGTCGACCTGTGGGGCGGCATCGCCGATCCCGACACGGGAGACCCCTGGGGCGAACACACGATGGCGCTCGTCTTCTCGACGACAAAGGGCGTGACTGCGATCTGCGCCAACCGGCTCGCCCAGGAGGGGGCGCTCGACGTCGACGCGCCGGTTGCGAAGTACTGGCCGGAGTTCGCGGCGGGCGGGAAGAGTGAGATCCCGGTCTCGTACCTGTTGTCACACCAGGCGGGCCTGGCGTGGGTCGACGGTGACATGACGCTCGAGGAAGCACTGTCGTGGGATCCGGTGGTTGACGCGCTGGCGCGCCAGGTTCCGCATTGGGAGCCGGGCACGCAACACGGTTACCACGCGACGACGTACGGCTGGCTCGTCGGCGAGGTCATCAAGCGCGTCACCGGTAAGAGCGTTGGCACGTACTTTCGGAACGAGATCGCCGAGCCACTCGGCCTCGACTTCTGGATCGGGTTGCCGCCGTCGGAAGAGTCTCGTGTCGCGACGCTTGTCGGTGGACTCGCCGATATCGCCGGCGACGACAATCCGCAGACCCGCGCGCTCATCAACCAGTTCATAGGCCCCGACACCATGCTCGGGAAGGCGTTGTATGCGCCGGCGGGCGTGTTCTCCGGCCGCGGCGTGTGGAACTCGCCTGCCGTGCACGCAGCCGAGATCCCCGCCGCGGGCGGCATCGGCGACGCGCGATCAATCGCGCGCATGTATGCGGCCTGCATCGGCGAAGTCGACGGCATTCGGCTGTTGAACGACGCGCAGCTGTCGCGAGCGACAACCCAGCTGACGTCGGGACCCAACAAGGTCTTGCTCGACATGGACATCCAGTTCGGCCTGGGATTCATGCTCCGTTCGGAGCTGATGCCGCTGCCCACGCACGCGTTCGGTCACTTCGGTGCCGGCGGCTCCGTCGGCTGGGCTGATCCCGACGCCGAATTCGCCTTCGGCTACGTGATGAACCGCATGGAGATGGGACTCACCGGCGACCGCCGCAGCTTCGACCTCACCGACGCCTGCTACGCCGCCGTTGCCTGAGTCTGAGATGGGTGCCGCGCGCACCAACAGTTGGCAGCGTTTCCCGCGCATAGCGCGGTTTTTGCTGCCAACAGTTGGAGCGTTCTCGCTACCCTCGCGAACAGTGACCGACGGACCCGCGATCGACGCCGACGCGCCCTGTGAGCGGCACGAGCTCGAAGGCGGCTCGTGGATCGAGATCCTGCGCGGCTGGTTGTGCGGCGCCGACGAGCTGTACGCGCACCTCGAGTCGACAGTCGACTGGGAACAAGGGCGCGTGTGGAGATACGAGCGATACAAGGAAGAGCCGCGGCTCGGCGCGGTTGGTTCTCTTCGCACTCCACATCACCCGGTGCTCGGTGAAGCCCAGAAGGCGATCCAGCGCCGTTACGACGTGCGCTTCGAAGGTTTCGGGCTGCAGTACTACCGCAACGCGCGTGACAGCGTTGCCATGCATCGTGATCGCGAGATGCGCTGGCTCGACGACACGGTGGTTGCGATCTTGACGACGGGAGCGCAACGGCCGTTCTTGGTGCAGCGGCGCAATACATACGACAGGGCGACGGCACGCGACCTGTCCCCTGCTTCGGGCGATCTCATGGTCTTCGGCGGCCGGTTCCAGGCTGACTATCTCCACGGTGTGCCAAAGGTGCGACACGCGGTACGCGGGCGCATCTCCGCGCAGTGGCGGTTCACGACCAAGCGGGGCCGGCCCGACATGAACCCGGGCTACTACGCGCCCCGCGAATTCTCGAGGTGATGCATGAGCATTCCGGTCTCGCTCGATGAAGTGCGCGACGTCGTGTCGCGCCAAGCTCCCTTCGCCTACCTGCTCACCGTGACCGATGACGCGAGCGTCGCACGCGGTCGCGGTGACGGTGGCGATGGGTGACGGCGTCCTCTCGTGCGATGCCGGGAAAGGTTCGTGTGCGAACGCGTCCGCCCGCCCGAAGGTGTCGTTGTTGTGGCCGCCGGCGACGACCGGCGACTACTCACTGATCGTGGACGGGGAGGCTTCGGTCGACGGCTCGACGGTGAAGATCGTGCCGACTCGTGCGGTACGGCACCGTCCCGCCCCCGGCGGCAGCAACGACTGCGCCCCGATCGCGCTCGCCTGAGGAACTACGGCTCGCGGCTCAGAACAGGTCGACGGGGATCGTCGCGCCGCCTTCGGGCTTCACGTACAGCGTGGTGATCTCTGCTCGTACTGCAGGCGAGAACTCGCGCGACAACCGCGTGACGGGACCGGGCTCCATCGCGAGTGGCAACGCTTCGACCTCATCGGTTGCGGGTTCGAGCCCGGCATAGCGATAGCCCGTCTCGTCCTCGAGCTCCACCACCGCGATCGGCAAGGACTCGTCGTACGAGCCGGGCGCGCGCCGGAGCGCGTACTGCACGACGATCGCCTCGAGCCACAGCTCGACGCTGAGCACCAGGAGGTGTCGCCCGTCGGCGAGGGAACATCCCCGCCCGACCGCGATCACCCGGATCGCGTCCTCCTCGTACCAGTCACCGAACATGGAGCGACGATCAGCGGTCTTGCGAGAGATCGCCGGTCATGGGCCGCGTTCCCCGCCGCTCGCTGTCGCGATACGCGGTTTCGGCCATCCGCTCGCCGAACACGACCTCGCCCGGGCTGCGGCCGTCGATGTGACCCATGATCCCCTTATAGAGGCGGTAGCCGAGCAGTCCGAGCAAACGGTCGGAGAACCCGGACGCTACCTCGGGCGGGATACCGAGGTACGGGTTCTGCTGCTGACGCACGAAGCCGGGGCAGTACTGCACGTTGACGCCGAGCCGCCACTCGTCAGCCGTCGTGTTGGCACCGCCCCCGTGCCAGAGCGAGCCATGGAAGATCATCACCGCGCCCGCGGGCATCTCGAGCGAGCGCACCTCGACATCGTCGAGCGCGCCCGGGGCATCGGCGCTCAGTGGGAAGCGATGGGAGCCGGGCACGAACGACGTGCCGCCGTTCGCGGCAGTGAACTCGGTCAGTGCCCACATGCTGGTCACCATCATCGGTGCGTGGGGACGCTGCAGATGGCGCGACATCACGATGTCGTCACCGTGCATCGGCTGCGGATGCTCGCCCGGACCGATGTCGATGGCGGTCATGCCGCTCAGCAGACAACCGCGATCCAACAACTGCTCGACGATCGGCAACACGCTCGGGTGCACGGGCATCGCCTGGAACAGCGGATCCTTGGCGAGCAGGTTGTACATGCGCATCGTGGCATGGCCTTCGGCGGCGGTCTCCCGCGGCCGCACGTCCAGCTCGCGCTCGAGCCGGCGGATCGTGTCGCGCAGATCGCTGACCAGCGATGGCTCGATCGCATCCTCGATGATCGTGTAGCCGTCGGCGTCGATGCGCTCGAGATGGTCAAAAATCGAGGTCTCGGCGAGCGTCACCATGACACCATCGCGGACGTGGAGCCGCTCGACAACCCCGTTTGGCACACGTTGACCGGTCCGCATGCCCGATTCTGCGAGGGCACCGGCCTCGCGGTCCGCTACGACCCGGAGGTCGCACCCTTCGCTGCGATGCCGGACAACGCCTCGGCGGACGCGTGGGATGCGCTCGGCAGGCTCGTGGGACCGGACAGCGCGGGCGTCGTGTTTCGCGAGGGCGATCCCCGAGTCCCGGCCGGGTGGGAGGTCCCGTTCCGGCTCGCCGGGTTGCAGATGATCGCGACGACCGGGATTGGTGAACCTGATCCCGCGTTCGTGCAGCTCACGAACGACGATGTGCCCGACATGCTCGCGCTCGTCGGGCGCACGCGGCCCGGTCCGTTCTTCACGCGCACGGTGGAACTCGGCGCGTATCTCGGTCTGCGGGAGGACGGCGCACTCGTCGCGATGGCGGGCGAGCGCCTTCACCTGAATGGCTATACGGAGATCAGCGCGGTGTGCACGGACGAAAGCATCCGCAAGCGCGGGCTCGCGACGCGCCTCGTGCGGGCGATCGCGGCCGGCATCGAGGCACACGACGAAACACCAATCCTGCATGTCGCGAGCGAGAACGTCGGCGCCATCCGCGTGTACGAAGCCGTCGGTTTCGATACCCGCGCGGCCTACGACTTCGTCATGGTGCGACCGCGGAGCTGATTCTCTCCACGAGGTCGTCGACGGGATCGGTCGCGTCCACGACGAGTGAGGCAAGCGCGCGATAAGCATCATCACGCGCGTCGAACTGTTCGCGCAGCAGGGCGTCGGGTGCGCCTCCGATGGGACGGTACCCATCGTCCTCACGCAGTCGTTGGGCCAACGCGCCGGGATCGGCGCGCAGGTAGACAACGTTGGCGTTGCGCAACGCCTGCACGACGTCAGGCTCGAGCACCGCGCCGGCCGCAGCCGCGACCACGGCTGGATGCTCGATGGCTTCCAGCAGCGCATCGGCCTCGGCACGATGCAGGGCGTCGAATCCTTCCGACCGTTCGATGTCACGTGCGGTGCGTCCCGAGCGTCGTAGCAAGGTGACATCGTTGTCCACGAACGGCATCCCCAGCCGTGCCGCGAGCCTCGCACCGACCGTGGACTTGCCGGAGCCCATCAGTCCAACCAGCACCACAGCCTTTGACACGGCCGAACGTATAGCACTGGTAAAGACCCCCTTCTCACCTGGGTCACATGCCTGCTCGTCGGACCGACTTTCGATAGATTTCCCCGTTATGCGCGTGCCCCCTGCCCGGGTGTACTTCCCGGACGACGACCGCGCCGAGATCCTGGCTCGCATCGACCGGGCACTCGAGACCGGGCAGCTCACCCTCGGAGCGATCGGCCGCGAGCTCGAAGACGCGTTCGCCGCCCGTCACCAGGTCAGCCATGCCGTCGCCGTCAGCTCGGGCACCAGCGCACTCGAGATCATCTTGCGCGCCCTCGGTGTGGACGGCCGCGACGTGCTCGTCCCCGCGAACACGTTCTTCGCGACCGCGGCCGCGGCTGTGCACGCGGGCGGGCGTGTGCGATTCGTCGACTGCGATCCGCACACGATGTCGTTCGATCTCGACGACGTCGCGGCGTCGATCACGCCCGACACTGCTGCCGTCGTCGCGGTGCACATCGGCGGGCTCCTCAGCCCCGCGCTGCCCACGCTCGCGGACCTGTGCGCACAGCGAGGCGTCGCCCTGGTCGAAGACGCAGCCCACGCGCACGGCAGCGCGCTCGACGACGATCCCGCCGGCACGTTCGGTGTCGCCGGGGCATTCTCCTTTTATCCGACGAAGGTTGTCGCCGGAGGCGAGGGCGGGATGATCGCGACGAACGACGATGCGATCGCCGAAGAAGCGCGCACGTACCGCGATCAAGGCAAGGGATCGTTCCATGCGAATTTTCATACGCGCCTTGGTGCGAACTGGCGCATGAGTGAGCCGCATGCCGCGATCGTGCTCGCCCAGCTGCGACGCCTGGATGAATTCATCGCGGCGCGTCAGTCGCTCGCAAAACGCTATGACGCCGCGGTCGAGCAGATCGGTCTGCGTCCGCTGGACGTGCCCGCGAACGCGCACTGCAACTACTACAAGTACGTCGCGTTCCTGCCCGACGGCATCGACCGTGCCGCGCTGAAGCAGACCCTGCGAGAGCAGTACGACATCGGCTTGTCGGGCGAGGTGTACGACACTCCCCTGCACCAGCAGCCGGTGTTCGAACAATTCGCGGATCGTTCGCTTCCCGGCGCGGAATGGTTGTGCGCGCGCCACATCTGTCTGCCTTTGTATCCAACGCTCGAAGAGCGCGACGCTGATTATGTCCTCGAATCCCTGGCATCGGAGCTGCAGTGCACGACGAGTTGATCGCGATCACCGGTGGGTCCGGCTTCGTGGGTTCCCACGTGGTGGACGCGCTGTTGCAGGCGGGTCACGAAGTTCGCGTGATCGACCCGCAGAAGCCGCTCCAAGCACACGACGTCGACTGGGCTGACGTCGACATGCTCGACCAGGACGCGTTGACCGACGCGTTGAAGGGCGTGGGGCCTGTCTTCCATCTCGCGGCGATGGCCGACGTGAACGACATCGTCGCGGATCCGCCGCAGAGCGTCTGGCTGAACACCTTTGGCGTGGCGCGCGTCCTCGAAGCGGCCCGCCGGGCCGAGGCAGGCCGCGTGGTGCTCTCGAGCACGGTTTGGGTCTACGCCGCTACGCAGGGAAACGAAGTCGACGAGACGACCCTGTTCGATCTCGATACCGATCGTCACCTCTATGTGTCGGAGAAGATCGCGGCCGAGATGCTGTGCCGCGACTACGCGACGCTGTTCGGGCGCCCGTACACGGTGCTCCGCTACGGGATCCCGTTCGGGCCGCGCATGCGGACCGATCTCGTCGTCGCCGCCTTCCTGTTGCGTGCGTTGCGGGGCGAGCCGCTGCGCATCGACGGTGACGGCTCGCAGGAACGGCGGTTCGTGTACGTCCAGGATCTGGCGGCGGCGCACGTGCTCGCCCTGAACGAGGTCGCGACCAACCGCACCTACAACCTCGAGTCGAACGAGGCAATATCGATTCGTATGCTCGCCGAGACGGTGCGCGACCTCGTGGGCGATGTCGAAGTGACGTTCGGGCCGACCCGGCCCGGCGACTATCGTGCGCGTGTCGTGCGGAGTGAACGTGCGCGCGAAGAGCTTGGGTGGGAGCCGCAGCACACCTTTGCGGAGGGGCTGCGGAAGACGCTCGCGTGGTATCGCGAGCAGCAGACAGCGGGGTCCTAGGAACAAGTGGCAGGAACGTCGCGCCGCATTGCGGTGGTCCCGGCGTACAACGAGGAGCCGACGGTCGCCGCCGTCCTCGATGAGCTCTATCCGCTCGTCGACGAGCTCGTGGTGGTCGACGACGGGTCGACCGACAACACGCGCGCCGAGATCGAACGGTGGATGGCCGGGCGCGACCGCTGCCATCTCATGATCCATGACGTCAACCAGGGCATGTCGGAGGCGTACTACACGGCGCTCACCGAGCTGCGCGAGCGCCTGCGCGTCGGTGAGCTCTCCGCCGACGACTTGGTGTTCACCGTCGACGCCGACGGCCAGCACGACCTGCACGTCCTGAACGAGCTCGTGCAGATGACGATCGACGAGGGCCTCGACGCCAATCTCGCTCGCCGCGATCTCTCCTACCACGGGCCGTTCAAGAAGACCGGCAACTGGGTGCTGTCGAAGTGGGCCTCGTTGTGGGCGTGGGCGCCGCTCCACGACGTCGAGTCGGGATACCGGATCTTCCGCCTGGGCGCGCTGGCACACGCACTCGACTACTACTCCGGCTACAAGTACAGCGAGACCGTTGAGGTCGCAGTCGTGCTGTGCCAGCTCGGCTACAAGGTGCGCAACGACCACCTCGTGCCGGTGCCGGTCGCGCGGGTCGCGTACCGCGCATGCGCGACGCGCTCATCGACATGACGGTGATCCCGATCGCGGCCGGGCGCGTCTGGCATCGCGACCGCATCCGCGAGGCGCTCGCAACCGATGCGATGGCGCACGTCGCGATCGCGGGAATTCTCGGACTGCTCTGTTCGTTTACCTACGTCCACGCCACCGACACGATGCTCACGCTCATCCTCGCCGCGATCGCCGCGTTCGGGCTGGGCTCGATGATCCGCCGCTACGTGCCTCGGCCTTCGCTCTCGCTGCTGGGAGCATTGCTTGCGCTCGTCGCCGCCTGGCTAGTCCCGCAACGACCGGACATGGGCAGCGCGATCGTCCTTGCGGCCTTGTTCGGCGTCGGCGCGTCTCTTGCCGCACCTCCGGTGCGCCGTCCTCGTCCACTCGTGCTCGCGGGCGCGTTCGTGGTCTTCGTGATCGTGCGCATCGGGGGAACTCGCGCCACGCTGCTCGGTCTCGCCGTGATCGGCGTCGCGATCGCCGCCCTCGCGGCACGCTTCGGCCGATTCACGATGCCGGGCGCGTACCGCGTGCGCACGCTGGCCGTCGGCAGCATCCTCGTGGTCGCGACGTCAGGCATCGCCGGATACTTCGGCGCGAGCACCGTCGGCGCCACCTGGTTCGGCGGGGGCGTGACCCACGGACCGCGCACCACCGACGAAGTGGCAATCACCTTCGACGACGGTCCGAATGTCGACGCGACGCCGGCAGTCATGAGGATTCTCGACGACGCCGGCGTGAAGGCCACATTCTTCATCGTTGGCAAGGCGCTGGACGCCCAGCCGCAGATCGTGCGCGACCTGTACCAGGACGGCCAACTTGTCGGCAATCACTCGTACCACCACGACGACTGGCGCTGGCTCGATCCCCGTTATCCGGAGCTCGCGCGCACCCAGGACGCGTTCGCCCGCAACCTCGGCACGTGCCCGGTCTGGTTCCGGCCTCCGCACGGCCAGAAGACGCCGATGATGGAACGCGTCGTGCACGAGCACCGCATGCACCTCGCGCTGTGGGACGTGTCGGTCGGCGACTGGGCGACCACCGATCCCGACGTCGTCGCCCAGAAAGTGCTCGATCGGGTGCAGGGCGGGTCGATCATCGACCTGCACGACGGGTTCGACGGCAAGCCGTGGGTCGATCGCTCGGTGGTCGTCAAGGCGCTCCCCAAGATCCTCGACGGCCTGAGGGAGAAGCACCTCCGGCCGGTGCGCCTCGACGAGCTCGTGGGCGGTCCCGCATACCAGCCGTGCACGCCACGAGACACCTAGACGGAGACGCGCCGCGCGCCGGGCTCGCGGAGGCGGAGGCGTCGCGCCGTACGGATCGCGTCGTCGGTGGCCGAATCGCGCTGGCGGTGCTGGTACTCGCGTGGGTCGTTCTGCTCGCGATCTACTTGCGTCACACGATCGTGCTGTCGTCGGACAGCCTCAACAACCACGTGCACGTGTGGCACATCGCCCGCGACCTCTGGCATCACGGCCGGTTGCCGTGGCGGTTCCCGCAGCTCGGGCACGGCGAGGCATACGCATACCCATACGGGTTCCTGAACTGGACGACCGCCGCCCTCCTCTGGCCGCTCTTCGGCGATTGGGCGATCACACTGTGGACCGTCGTCGGCGTCGTCGGCTGCATCGTCGCCACGTTCGTCGCGTTCCCCGAGTTGCGCCACGGATGGTGGGCCGCGGCCGTGCTCGCGAACCCGGCCATCGTCGAAGCGCTGTTGTTCGGCCAGCAGTCGTTCGCGTGGGGTTCGATGCTGGTGCTGTTCGGCATCGCCGCGTGGCGGCGCGGTGCACGCGGCTGGGCCGCGGTGCTCGTGGGCGTGGGATTTCTCACGCACCCGTACATCGTGGCGCCGCTTCTCTTCGTCGTCTTGCTGCTGCTGTACCTCCCGTTCACGGCGGACCGGGTCGCGGTCGTCAAGTGGTTCGCGGTCGCATGTGTGATCGCGCTGCCGGCGGTCGCGATCGTGTTCCTCTCCCCGAGCGCCTCCGATTCTCGCCCGACGACACAGGTCGTGAACTTCCTTGCGACCGTCGGGCCGCGCACCTTCATCGTGGTGCTCCCGATGTTCTACGTCGTGCTGCGGCGGACCGGCCGGGCCTGGCTCGCACCGTTGTCACTCGTCGTCCCTCTCGCGCTGCTCGTGACGCTCTCCTTCCCGCTGAACGTGTGGGTGCAGTGGCGAGTGCTGGCGCGGGACGGCGCGGACACCGCGAGCCTCGACGCCTACCTGCGTTCACCGTCGTTCGTTCGCGGTGCCACCTACCGGGTGCTGCGCGGCGGCGACGGCAAGCTCGGCTTGTACCACGTCGTGCGGGCAGGTGGCCGGCTCGACTCGGAGATGTTCCCGGAGACGATGGCGATCCGCGACTTCCGTGACGATGCGGACTACGAGAAGCTCCTCTGTGACCGTCATGTCGACCAGATCATGCGGTTCGACAGCTACGACGGGTCCCGTCACACCAACGAACACACGGTGATCGACCGGCTCGCGGCCGAACCGGGCGATCGCGTTCAGCTGGATGAGGTGGCGCGCGGCAAGGACTTCGAGATCTACGCGGTCGATCGCACGGGGTGCACCGAGAGATGACCGACGGGCCCGGCGCAGCTCGATCCGCTTCGTCGCGGGACCACCCTCCTAACGTTGCAGGTGTGCCCGACGATCCGCACTGGATCGACCTCTGCGATCCCGACGAAGCGACATTGCGGAACGTGCTACCCGCGCACCTCCACGACGTCACGCTCGAGCGGCTCAGGCAGCGCCCCGAGCGCGACGACGAGGTGCGTCCTCGGCTCGAAGCGCGCGTCGACTACGTCTTCGGCATCCTCGTGTTCCCGACGCTGCCGAACGACGGGCCGGCGGTGTTCCAGGAGGTCGACGTCGTCGCCACCGTCGACATGATCGTGACCGTGCGCAAGACGCCACCGGGCCACGAGCCGGTGAGCTTCGACGAGGCCCGCAACACCGCGCTGCGGGCCGGCGCGAGCCCCGGCATGTGCCTCTACGCACTCATGGACGAGATCGCCGAGCATTTTCTCGACGTCGTCGACTGCTTCGATGATGCCATTGACGAACTCGAGGATCACGTCACCGACTGGCCATCGTCTCAGATTCGAAAGGAGATCGGTTCGCTCCGCCACGACATCCTGCATGTCCGGCGCGTCCTTGCTCCCACACGCGACGCCGCACGAGCCGTCCTCGACGATCGGGTGGAGCTCGACGGTGACGTCACGCTGTTCCCTCGCGACGTCGAGCTGCACTTCGCCGACGCCTACGACAAGCTGTTGCGCAGCGACTGACGGCCTCGACCTCTCGCGCGATCTCCTCGCCGGCGTGCGCGACTTTCATCAGTCGGAGATCGCCAACGATCAGAACGAGGTGATGAAGAAACTGACGGCAGTCGCCTCGATCTTGCTGGTGCCCACGTTCATCGTCGGGTTGTACGGCCAGAACTTCGAGCACATGCCCGAGCTGCGGTGGACGCAGGGCTACGGCTTCTCGTGGATCCTCATCATCGTGTCGACCGTCTTCCAGCTCTGGTACTACCGGAGGAAGGGATGGATCTGAGCGTCCGCGATCGTCGTGACGCGATCGTGCGCGAGCACATGGACGCCGAGAACCGCCTCGACTTCGATGCCACGCTCGCCACGTTCGCGCACCCCCGCTACGAACTCGTCGGGCTGGGACAGGTCTACGACGGACCGGATGAGGTCCGGGAGTACTTCCGGCGCAGCCGCCTGCCGTTCCCCGATCAGCGCAACGAAGTGATCGCGCTGCACCACGCGGACGGCGCGGTCATCAGTGAGTTCTGGCTCCTGGGCACGCATTTGGGACCACTTGGCGATGTCGCCCCGACCGGCCGCAGCTTCCGTGTCCGCATGTGCGCGGTGTTCGAGTTCGAGGGGACGGGCCTCGTGTGCGAGCGCGTGTACTTCAACCCGGGAGACATCCTGAGCCAGCTCTCACAGGAGGCCTGACCAGGGGACGAATCGTCCTGGCGGACGTTCCGCGCCCTCCCGATGATGGCCTACCCTGGTCGCAGCGGGTGCGCGTACGGGGCGTACCTACCGCAAGAGAGAGATAGTGAGTTGGCAACAGGAACAGTGAAATTCTTCAACGCCGAGAAGGGCTACGGCTTCATCTCGCGCGAAGGCGCCAAAGACGTGTTCGTTCACCACTCCCAGATCCAAATGGACGGTTATCGAGCCCTCGAAGAGGGACAGACCGTTGAATTCGAAATTGGACAGGGTCGGAAAGGCGAGGAGGCGCAGAACGTTCGTCCGGTCTGACTCGTCGTAGTGCGAGCTGAAGCCGCCGAGGCCCGTGCCCGGCGGCTTCTTTCATGACAGAACGTCTTTGCGCTTGAACCACCAGAACACGATCGCGAGGAACACCGCGACGTACGGAAGCTGTATGAGCGCACCGTGGAGGAGGCCGCTCGCCGTGTCGTCCCGCACGATCAGCCCCCGCCAGTCGTCGAGGTAGTGCGTCGGGAGTCCTTGCCGGATCGCACCGAGCTGCGGGATGGCGTTCAAGATCTCCGATGTCATGAACAAGCCGATACCGGCGCCGATCGCTCCGTTCGACGAGTCCGTCATCGTCGACACCATCAGCGCCACCGCGACGACTGACGTCATACCCCAGGCGACGTACACGCTCGCGAGCCCGAGATCGGTCAGCAACTGCGCCGACGATTTGTGGAGCGAGAAGAAGTCGCCGAGCTCGATGTCGATGCGATGCCAACCGAACGCGATCCCGCCGGCGATCAAGCCGGTGACGACGATCAGCAAGGTCGCGATCACAACGAAGACCAAAGCCATCGCCAGCTTCACCGCGAGGAGCCGGGCCCGCCCGACCGGGCGCACGAGCGTGTAGCGAAGGCTGCCCCACGTCGCTTCGCCGGCTACCGCGTCGCCCACGAAGATCGCCACCACGACGACGAGCAGGAAGCGACTCATGAACAACAGGGCGGCGGCCGGCATGACGAAACCCGACTGGCGCAGCGAGCGCGAACAACGAATCCCCTTCGGCCCGTTGCGCCCGCTCGCCGAACTTCACCGCGATCGTCATGATGATCGGCAGCACGACCATGATGCCCAGCGCCACGTACGTGCGCGGGCGCCGTACCTGCTTCGACATCTCGGTCCGGAACAGAGACATCACCGCGGCCTCATCACTGTCGCATCGTCTCCTCGCCGACGAGGCCGACGAACGCGTCCTCGAGCCGGTGACGTTGCATGACCGTTTCAACGCCGACGCCCGCTTGCACCAGCGCCGCGACGACGGTCGCTCGGGGAACACCGTCGAGGTCGACAGCAAGGCCGGGCGGCGAGTCGGACACCGAGCGCACGCCCGGTACCGAACTCAGCACGCGGGCGCGCCGCGTCGACATCGTCAACCTCGAGATACGCGGTGCGCGCGCCCGCGCTCGTCAGGTCGGCGACGGTGCCTTCGGCAATGAGCCGCCCCCGATCCATGACGACGACGTAGTTGCACACTTCCTCGATCTCGGTGAGCAGGTGACTCGAGAGCAGCACCGTCACACCTTCGCGGCCCATGTCCTTCAACATGCGACGGATCGAACGCATCTCCTGCGGATCGAGGCCGACAGTCGGCTCGTCGAGCACGAGAACTTCGGGATTGCCGAGCAGTGCACAGCGCGACGCCGAGCCGTTGGTGCATGCCAAGGGAGTAGGTCTTGACCTTGCGGTCGATCGCGGGACCGAGGCCTGCGATGTCGAGCGCGCGATCGAGACCCGGCGGCGGCCACTTCGTGCCCGCGCCTTCCCACCAGACCTTCAGGTTGCGCATGCCCGAGAGGTACGGCACGAACGCCGCCTGCTCGATGACCGTGCCGACGCGTGAGAGCACCGGCGCGCTCGGCGTGATGCGAGTGCCGAAGATCGACACCCGCCCCGACGTCGGTCGCACGAGCCCGAGCAGCACCCGCAACGTCGTCGTCTTGCCGGCCCCGTTCGGTCCGAGCATGCCGCACACCTGCCCCTGCGCGACCTCAAAAGTCAGGTCGTCGACCGCGAGCACCCCGCCCCCAAAGCGCTTGGAGAGCGCGGCAACCGAGATGACCGGCGCGTCGTGCATCAGGCGGTGCACGCTACCTGGGGTGCATGTCACCAAAGTCGCGCGGGTATGCGTCGTGAATGACCGGTACCTCACAGGCTGCCGATGTCGGCCGCCTTCTCGCACGAACGCAGCTCACGGTCGCGACCGCTGAGTCGATGACCGGCGGAGCGGTGGCCGAGGCCCTCGTTGCCGTTCCCGGCGCAAGCGAATGGTTGGCGGGTGGCGTGGTCGCATACATGTCGCGCGTCAAGTTCGACCTGCTGGGAGTACGCGAGGGCCCGGTCGTTTGTGAGGCAGCGGCGCGACAGATGGCCGTCGCTGTCGCCGGCGTGCTCGATACCGATGTCGGTATCTCGACCACCGGCGTCGCCGGACCCGAACCCATGGAAGACCAACCGGTTGGCACCTTGTTCGTCGGTGTCTCGGTGCGTGGGAACGTCGTCAGCCGGCATCACCTCCTCCAAGGTGAACCGGAGCAGATCCGCGACCAAGCAGTACGGGTGGCGCTCGGACTCACCGTCGAGGCGCTCGAAGGAGCGCGCGCGCGAAGCTGAACCCGTGCCGCAGGAGCTCATGCCCGCCGCCGTGTACGTGGGCGACGGCGCGATCGAAGTGCAGGAGCTGCCGGTTCCCGCGTTGGGTCCCCGCGACGTGCTCGTCGAGGTGTCGCACTGCGGCATCTGCGGCACCGATCTGCACCTCGTGCTCGAGCGTTACGCCCGGCCCGGCTCGGTGCTCGGCCACGAATGGGCCGGCACCGTCGCGGCTGTCGGCGCGGACGTCGATGCCCGAGAGTGGCCGGCCGGCGCGCGCGTGGTCGCCGGCCCCACACCCGGCTGCGGCGAATGCCGCGCGTGCAAGCGCGGCCGACCGTCGGTCTGCCTGCGACGCGAGCCTCCTGACTTCCTCGACTTCTCGCGCGGCGCGTTCTGCCGCTACAAGATCGTTGCCGCTGACCGCCTGTTGCTCGTACCGGAGGGGCTCGAGACACGCTCCGCCGCGCTCACCGAGCCGACCGCGATCGCGCTGCATACGGTCAACCTCGCGGACGTGACCCCCGACGATCGTGTGCTCGTCACCGGGGCCGGGCCCGTGGGCCTGCTCACCACCGCGGTACTTCGAGCCCGTGGTGTGCACGACATCACCGTCTCCGAGCCCGCACCCCGCCGGCGCGAGCGTGCACTGGCGGTCGGCGCGCACACGGCGCACGAACCAGACGCGCTTCCCCACGCGCCAATGGGACGACCCGTCGAACAGCCGTTCACGTTCGCGTTCGAGTGTTCCGGGAACGCACGCGCCGCGGAAGCCGCACTCGATCAGCTCGACTACGCCGGCACGCTCGTGTTCGTCGGTACGGGCCACGACATGCCGCGGATCAATCACAACCGAGCAATCGTGCTCGAGCTGACGTTGATCGGCGCGTACAACTATGACGCGGAAGGTTTCGCG
Source organism: uncultured Actinomycetes bacterium (assembly GCA_963837155.1). Classification (GTDB taxonomy): domain Bacteria; phylum Actinomycetota; class Acidimicrobiia; order IMCC26256; family PALSA-610; genus DASQHW01. The sequence continues at coordinate 3,458,082 of CAWIMB010000002.1, forward strand.
CCCACGCTGGCGCTGTTGGCGTCCGGAGCGCTCCCGCTCGATCTCCTGATCGAACCTGTCGACGTGGGGCTCGGCGAGCTCGCGCCGACCCTGCAACGCCTCGCCGCCGGCGAGCTCCCCGGCAAGGTGATGGTGGTGCCGACGTGACCGGCTCGCCGACGCTCAACCACGTGGCGATCAGCATGGACCCCGCGGCCCTCGACGATCGGGGCCGCGCCGACATCTGCGACTTCTACGGCGACGTGTTCGGTTGGACGGACGGCGACAACACCGGAGAGGACGGCAACCCGCTGATCCTGTACACCGGCGCCTTCGGCCAGTTCGTCTATCTGCTGCCCGGCGACCCGCCGCTGCGCGCGCCCGCCCTCGATCATTTCGGCCTCCAGGTCGGCACGCTCGAACAGCTCCACACGATCGTCGAACGGGCCAAAAACCGCGCCGAGACCGACGACCGGGTGCGCGTCATCGACGTGCACGCGCGCACGACGCACGGGCCGACGCACGACTACACGTTGACGAGCGCGTACATCGGGTTCCTGCTACCGCTCATGGTCGAGCTGCAGCACTTGGTACGAATCGACCGCGCAACCTGAGCGCACGCTGGGCACGAGCTGAGGCCGGTTTGCCCGCCTGAGCTGCACCCGGGCACCATGGTGCCCAGGGGAAGGCAGTATGACGACCGTTGCGCGTTCCAGGGTTGCACCGCGGCCGATCACTGGTCGCGGCCTCGTGCTGTGCAATCCCGCCTCCGGCCCCGACGACACCACGCTCGCCGAGCTGCGCGCCCGCTTTCCCGACCACGACGTCGTGGCGTGCCCACCGGCGGATCTGCGCCGCTGGGTGAAGGAAGCCCGCGTCGAAGGCCGCTCGTTCGTCGGCATCGCCGGCGGTGACGGCAGCATGCGCACCGCAGCCGAGGAACTTGCCCACGCCGACACTGCGTTGCTCCCGATCCCGGTCGGCACGCACAACAACTTCGCCAAGGCGCTCGGCGTCGAGACGCTCGACGACGCCGCCAAGGCCGCGGACCCCGACAGCGGCACGATACGCGTCGTCGACGTCGGACGCGTGAACGACCGATCGTTCGTGAACAACTCGAGCGTCGGCTTCTACCCGGGCCTCGTCCAGCAGCGCGACTCACACAAGCGCTCGTTGCCGAGGCCACTCGCGACCGCGCTCGCGGGCGCGCAGCAGCTGCGCAATGGCCGGCGCATCACCGTGCAGATCGATCGCCGCCCCGTTGTCGCATGGCTGGTGTTCGTCGGCAACGGGTGTTACGGCGAGCGCGTCATTGACCTCGCGGGCCGGGAGGGTCTCGACGAGAGCTTGATCGATGTGCGGATCGTGCGCGCCGACCAACGATTCGCACGCCTGCGCTTGCTCACCGCTCTCTTGCTCGGGCGGCTCGCGCGCGCTGCCGTCATCGAACGTCGCACCTGCCGGGACATCACCATCCGTGTACACGATCGCCGCCGCGTCGAGGTCGCGATCGACGGCGAGGTCGTGCAACTCTCGACGCCGCTCCGCTACGAAAGTGATACCCGCGCACTGCAGGTGCTCGTACCGAAGTAGCAGCTAGCGCACGAGAGCCGAGCGTCGCAGGTCGTAGACGTGCTGCAGCAATGTGATGAGGGCGTACTTCACCGACTCACGGTTCCGGGCGTCGCAATCGATGACCGGGATGTGCGGCGCGACGCCGAGCGCGTCCCGCACCTCCGGGATCGGGTAGTGGTACGAGTTGTCGAAATGGTTCACGGCAACGACGAAGGGCGTGTCGCGCCCCTCGAAGTAGTCGAGCGCAACGAAACTGTCGCCGAGGCGACGGGTATCGGCGAGCACGACCGCGCCGAGCGCGCCGTCGCATAGGTCGTCCCACATGAACGCGAAGCGCTCCTGGCCCGGAGTGCCGAAGATGTACATGACGAGCGTGTCGTCGACCGTGATGCGACCGAAATCCATCGCGACGGTCGTCGTGACCTTGGCGCGGACGTGCGAAGTGTCGTCGACGCCGGCCGACTCGGTCGTCATCGCGGCCTCGGTCGTCAGCGGCGGGATCTCGGACACGGCCGAGACGAATGTGGTCTTGCCGACACCGAAGCCGCCGGCGACGACGAGCTTCACCGAGGTGACGCGGCGGGTCATCGACCGACGCTCAGAGGGCCCGGACACGTTCGATCATCCTCGTGAGTGCTTCGAGCTCGAGCTCGACAGGGTTGCTCTGGGTGACTTCGAGACAGCGCGCCTCGACGAGGTCGCCGACGAGCACCATCGCGACGCCGAGCGGCATCCCCATCTCGGCCGCGAGCTCGGCAACCGAGCGCGGCTCCCAGCACCCGTCGACAATGCGCGCGTGCTCGAAGGTGAGACGGCCGGGCGCGTCGTCGACGGTCTGCACCATGGTCTCCATGCGCAGCGACGCGTCCTTGGCGCGCGTGCGCCCTCCGGTGAGCACGAACGGCCGAACGAAGTCGTGCGCGCTCCGATCGCCCGGCACGCGCGGCGGGAGTGTTCCCGTCACTGGAGCACGCTCTCCTTCAGCTCGGCAACGAGGGCGGGGCTCAACGCGGCGCCGACGCGCTGCACCAGCAGCTGCATCTGATAGCCGACCGCGCCGACGTCACAGCGGCGATCCGCAACGACGCCGAGTGAGCTGCCGTCCGACACTGAAGCAACGAAGAGGTAGCCCTCCTCCATCGCCACGATGACCTGGTCGAGCCCGCCGAGTGCGAAGCAACGCGCGGTGCTCTCCGCGAGGCTCGTCATCCCCGCGATGATCGCCGCGAGTTGCTCGGCGCCTGCGCGCTCCAGCGCGCTCGACATCGCCATCAACAGACCGTCCGAGGACACGGCAACCGCGTCGGTGACACCCGCGGTGGTCTCGACGAAGTTCGAGAGCAACCAGTTGAAGTTGCGAACTTCGGCGCTCGCGGATGTTGGCGCGTCATGCGCGTGCAACCTCATTGACCCATCCTTCGATTGTCGATGCCCGCTTCCTCACGGGCCTGTTCGGCAGCCGCACGGAAGGCAGCGAAGAACGCGAACCGATTCTCGCCGTCGGTACTCGCCGCGGCGGCTGCCGGTTCGTCGGGCACGCCTTCGGCCGGGACCGGAGGCTCTTCGGCGGCCGGTGCCAGGAACGCCGGTCCCCCCGGCGGGAAATGCAACGCGCCCGCTGCGGGCGCGCCGTAGGTGGCGAGCGGCTCCACCACTCGACCATGCGCGTCCGCGTGCATGTGCGGCTGGGGCGCGGGCTGCGCGTGCGCGTCCGGAGCCGGGGTCGGTGCCGGATGAGCGGGCGCCGCCTCGGGCGGCAGCGCGGGCGCGGGACGCGGGGGAACCACTGCCTGGGCGGGCTTCTCACGCGACCACGGCGAGCCGAGACGCGACGAGCGGCGGCCCCGCTTCGGAAGCTTCTGCGGCAAGAGATCCTCGGAGAAGGTTGCCGGCGCGACCACGGTTGGCTCGGTGGTGTCCGTGACCGACGTCGCGACCGCGTCGACCGCCTGCGCGACCTCTGCGAACGCGGCGGCCCGGTCGGGCGCCGCTGTCGGTGCGAGGTCGGCAGGTTCCGGTGCGACCGGCTCGGGCGCAGGCGGAGTCGGCGGCGACGCGGTCCGCGGTGGCAGGTTCGGCGTCGAGCGCAGGTCGGCGAAGGTGCCGAGGCCGACGCGCGGCCGGGGCGGCGCCGGCGTCTCGGGCTCCGGTTCGGGGAGCGCGTGCAGCGGCTCCGGTTCGGGGATTGGCGCAGGTGCCGGCTCGGGCTCGACATGGAACACCGGTGCCGGCTCGGGCTCCACATGGAACACGGCGGCCGGCTCGGGCTCGAGCAGCGGCGTGCGGTGTTCAGGCTCGGCCGCGAACGCGAAGAACGCCTCTTCGAGCGGCGGGTGGGGAACAGCTTCGGGTGAGACCGGGGAAGGCTCGGACGGCACCGGCGTGCGCACCGGGAGGTCGGGCACCGACGACTCACGCCGCGGCAATCCGAGCGCCGGTCGGTCGGTCTCCGGCTCGGCGGCGACGGGCACGGCCGGCGGAGCATCGACGAAGGGGGCGTGCTCACCGAGGAGCGCGGCAGGCATGGCGACCATTGCAGTGATGCCGCCCGCCGGCGACGCGGCGAGATGCACGCCGAGCCCGTGACGCGCCGCGAGTTGGGCAACGACGTAGTGGCCGAGGAAACGTGAGGCGGCGAACGTGCCCGTGTCTGCCGACGAGATCAACGCGTTCGCTCGCTCGAGGTCCTCGGCGCCGATCCCGATGCCCTGGTCCACGATCGTCAGCACGTAACCGAACTCGTCCCGGCGGCCGTACACCTCGACGTCGGCGTCGGGAGGCGAGAACGTCAGCGCGTTCTCGACGAGCTCGGCGATGACGTGGCTGATGTCGACCGCAGCTGACCCGTCGACGCGGGCGTCATCGAGGTGCCGCAACCGCACGCGCTGGTAGCCCTCGACCTCGCCGAGCGCGCCACGTACGACATCGCCGATCTCCACCGGCCCGCTCCACGTGCGCGGCGGTTCGTGGCCGGCGAGCACGAGCAGCGACTCGGCGTTGCGGCGCATGCGGGTCGCGAGGTGGTCGAGCTTGAACAGGTGCTCGAGCGTCTCGGGATTGGACTCGTCGTTCTCGAGGTGCGTGATGAACTCGAGTTGACGTGACAAGAGGTTCTGATTGCGGCGGCCGAGGTTCACGAACGCGTCGGCGACATTGCCGCGCAGTCGCGCCTGCTCGACCGCGAGCCCGATCGCGCTGTCCTGCACCTGATTCAACGCGGCCGCGACATCGCGCACCTCGCCGCCGGCGCGCACGCGCACCGGCTCGACCTCCGGGTGCACCACATCCTCGCTCCGGCGTGAGGCGAGGATCTCTTGCACCGCGGCCGGCAGCCGCTCGCCGGCCATCGCCGCCGCCTGCTCGGCGAGCGAACGCAGCGGCCGGGTGATCCACTTGCTGGCCAGCCACAGCATCGCGATCGCAAGCAGCACCGAGCCGATCGTCACGATCACCCAGTTGCGCTGCTCGGCCTGGGCGTCCGCCGTCAGCTTCTGTGCTCGCTCGGTCACGACGTTCGTCGCGTTGGTCTGCGGCACGCGCCACAGGTTTGTGGCCGCGCTCGCGGTCTTGAACACGGCGCCGGTGTTCACGTGCAACGGGTCAGCGGCAACTGCTTGCAATTTCGCAACGATGCCGACGCGATCCTTGGCGGTCAGCGTCGAGACGATTGCCCGGGCGTACGCGCCGTCGCCGCGCACACGGAGCTCGGCATCGCCGGCGGCCTGGACCCCGGCGAGGCGTTGCACTTCCGATGCCGTCGCCGAGTCGTGGGAAACCGTTGCGAGGATGCCCTTGACCGCGATCTGCTTCTCGACGTCGTTTTGCCGGGCGATCGCATTGAGCAGCTCGGCGCCGCTGCGGAGCTGCGAGTCCTCGATCGTCTGGCCGGATCGCTGGTCGGCGTCGAGCAGCTGGGCAACGAGCGCGGTGTATCGGTCGAAGACGTCGTTGGCGTGCTTCGCACCGGCCGCCGTCGCGGTCTTCGACGCGTGCGCCTGCGCATCCTTGCGCAACTGCGACAGCCGGCCACTCACATTGGCGAGCGTCGTCTTGTAATTGCCCGATGTGTCCCCGCCGCGCTGGAGCACTTGCTCACGGAACCGCAGCAGCGCCTGGTTCGTGCGCGAGGTCGCGTCGCCCGCCGTCTGCAGCTGCGGGTCGACGAGATCCTGGGCGCCGATCTCCCACAACGACTGGTAGTCACGCTCGGTCTCGAGCGCCGCCAGCAGACCGGCCGGACCGGTCGCCGACGTGGCGAGCGCGGCCTGCCGTTTGACCTGGTCGGCCCGGTCGTACGCGCTGCGTACCTGCAGGGCAGCGAACGCCGCCAACGCGACGAGCGGCACCGCCAGGGCCGCCGCCAGTTTGGTCCTGATCGTCAACTTCCGTGTCACCTGCGGTCCCCGATGTCGCCCCGCGAGTCGTCCTCGACCGCGCGCCCGTTGCCAACGGGCTCGCCAGAAGGGTTGTCGGCGTCCCGGGTCGCCGCCCTAAGCCCGATGTCACACTCCGTGAGATCAGGCCTGGTCCTCGGCCAGGTCCGGGCGGTACTCGGGGTGGGTGGAGAGGTACGCCGACGCCCGGCGCATCGAGTCCTCGTTGTTCTTGTTGATGAATGTGTAGATCGGTCCTTCGAACCACTTCCACGGCGCCTTCGTGAGGTTGTAGCGCTCGTCAAAATGGAACCGCGTGCGGTTCGGCCCGAGCGGCTCCAGGCGCACGTGCCCGATCTGATCGTCGCCGGGCGTGCGGGAGATCATCGCGTACGTGTAACCCCGTTCGGGCTCGACGTCGGTGACGAGCTCGAGTGCGGAGCCTTCACGCCCGAACGGCATTTTGTAGATGACGCGCCGCAGCCGTCCGTTGTGGTGCTCGTCGCCGGGATACAGGACGTCGACGCGCAACACCATCGGCGCGTAGTCCGTCCAGCGGTCGTAGTCCTGGAACAATGCCCAGATCCGCGCCGCCGAGTGCGGCATCTCGAACGAGTAGCGGTGCTCGCGCATGTCCGTTGCCTCCGGCGTTAGGGTGCCGCGGTGATCGTTGAAGAGCTGGCGATCGACGCCGGCGTATTCGAAGCGCGAACGGGCTGGGCGATCAAACCGCAGGGTCTGTGCAAGGGCGAAGTCTGCGTGCCGTTGCCCGAGGGTGCCCGGCTTGCCGACGGCCGGCTCGACGCGGTCGTGCTCGGAGAGCGGCTCGGGATGCCGCTCGTTGCAGACGAGCCACGGGGCGTGTGGGCGCTCGGCCCGGAGACGGCGCCGACCGGCCGCGCGCTGACCACCGCGGTCGCACCCGACCTCGAGCTGCCCGACCCCGAGGGGAACCTGTTCCGGTTGTCGAGCCTGCACGGCCAGAAGGTGCTGCTGGTCGCGTGGGCGTCGTGGTGAGGCTGCCGATTCGACCTGCCCGTGTGGCAGGAACACCGCACGAGATGGCACCCGCAGGGCCTCGAGATCGTGGCGGTAGCGCTCGATGTCGACGCCGCCGAGGCGCGGCCGTTCATCGAGCAAGCCCATGCTGACTATCCGTCGCTGATCGATCAAGCGCATGTGTGCGACGAGCTGTTCGGCTTCGTCAACGTCCCGAACGCGGTGTGGATCGACGAGCACGGCACGATCGCGCGGCCGGCCGAGCCCGCGCATCCGGGCAGCAACCCGTTCACCGAGTCGTTCCGCTCGATCGACCTGTCGACGCTGCCGGACGACATTGCCGACGTGCTGCGCGAGGCACGCAAGATCCGCAGCGACCCCGAGCAGTACGTCGCGATGATCGAGGACTGGATCGCGCTCGGCAGCGATAGCCCCTATGCGCTCTCACCCGACGAGGTCGTGCGCCGGTCGGGCAACCGCTCGATGGACGAGGCCACCGCCGCGGCAGAGTTCGAGCTGGGCCAATGGTTGCACCGCGGTGGTGATCACGCCGCAGCAATCCCCCACTGGCGCGAAGCCCATCGCCTGTATCCCGAGAACTGGACGTACAAGCGTCAGGCGTGGAACTTCGAAGACCCGATGCGCCAGGGCCACACCGATGTCTACGACAGCTCCTGGTACGAAGACATCAAGAAGATCGGCGCCGAGAACTACTACCCGGAGGTGATCCCCTGATGGCACGGATCAACGTTCCGGACGGGCCGGGCGGTGACGCGGCGATGGTGTGGGCGCTGCGGCCGGAGATGGCAGGCATGGTCGATCGCATGATCTCGACCGCGTACCAGCGCTCGAAGCTGCCCGCCGCCGAGCGCGAAGTTGCGCGCATGCGGATCGCGCAACTCAACGCGTGCGACGCGTGCGCGACCTTCCGCGCCCCGTCGGTGATCGACGCGGGCGTCACCGACGACGAGTACGCGCACGTCGAGGAATGGCGCACCTGGCCCGGCTACACCGATCGCCAGCGGCTGGCCGTCGAGTACGCGGAGCGGTTCGCGGCCGACCATCGCACGATCGACGACGAGTTGTTCGCCCGGCTGCGCGCCGGCTTCGCCGACGACGAGATCCTCGACCTCACGTTGTGCTGCGCGGTGTTCGTCGGGCTGGGTCGCACACTCGAGGTGCTCGGCATCACCGACAACCGCCCGTTGGACATCTGACGCCAGTCAGTTTTGGCGACGTGCGGCGACCGATTCGGTCGTCGTGTGTCGCAGAAACCATCTAGCCGTCGTAGAAGAACGGGTCGTGGAGGCCGAGGATCGTGCGCTCCCGGTCGGTCGTCGCGCGCGCGATGGCTTCGGGTGACAGCTGATTGACATCCGCGGTGGTGCGGATCCGCTGCGCGATGTCGCGGCGGCCGTAGTGCACCTGGAGGAAGTAGCGGCCCTGCCCACCCTCGAGTGCCGGCAGGCCGCGGTGCCACGCGTCGGACACGAACAACGCGACATCGCCCGCGCGCAACTCGAGGATCGCGGGCGGACGACCGTCGTAGGACACGTCCTCGTCGCGGACGAAGGGGGCGATGCGACCACTGCGATGGCTGCCCGGAACAACGGCCGTCGGGCCGTCACGGCGCGCGCAGTCCTGCAACATGACGTGTGTGGCTACCGCGAACACGGGATACGGAATGCGATCGTCCCAGTCGACGCCCTCCGGGCGCGGGAGGTGCGGACCCGCGTCGCAGTGCCACGGGCCGCCCTTGAAGTCCGGTGGATTCCGCCACGCGGTATTGGCAATGACGTGGCAGTCCTCACCGAGGAGCGGCTCGACGACGGCGAGCGTGCGCGGGTGCCCGACCGCGGCTTGGCATGCCGCGCTGCGGTTGCACATCTCGTAGCGGAATTCGGCTCGATCGCCACGCCCCCGCTCGGCCGGGTATGCGTCGAACGCGGCGTCGATTTCCTTGCGAAGCTGTGTGACCTCGTCGGCGGTGAACACCTGCTCGAGCACCGCGTACCCGTCGCGCTCGAGTTGCCGGCTCTCGTCGGGGGCGTCGGCAGGATCCAGCACGCCGAGGTTCTTCATGATGCGTCGGATCACGCCGCTACCGTAACCGGTCGTGTACGAGTACGACCCGGGCTACGGGCCGCTGGTATCGACACGCGTGCGCATCGCGACGTGGAACCTCTGGGGCCGCTACGGACCTTGGGAAGCACGGGTGCCCGCCATCGAGGCGACGCTGCGCAGCCTCGATCCCGACATCTGCGCGTTGCAGGAGGTCTGGGAGGACGACGCACGCAGTCAGGCGCGCGAGATCGCGGACGCGCTCGGATTCCCCAACCAGATCTACGCGGCGAACCTCGAGCGCGACGGCGCGCGCTCCGGGAACGCGATGGTGTCCGCGGTGGCCGATCGTGCGGCACGAGACTCGGCGGTTGCCGCGGCTCCGTGGGTGAGACCCGCGACGACGAGGACGAGGAGCGCCTGGTCGTGTTCGCGGAGGTCGACGGGCCGCGTGGCCCGATCCAGATGTACTGCACGCACCTGAGCTGGCGCGACGATCACAGCGCGGTGCGGCAGGCGCAAGTCGCCGAGATCTGCGCGTTCGTGCGCGCGAACCGGCCGCGCCCGTTCCCGGCGGTGTTGTGCGGCGACCTCAATGCCGAGCCGAACAGCGACGAGATCCGGATGATCACCGGGCTCGCGGCGGCTCCGGTGCCCGGCGTCGTCTTCCGCGACGCCTGGGTCGGGGCGGGCCCGGACGGCCCCGGCTACACGTGTGCGAACGACAACCCGTACGTCGCGGCGATGCTGGGGCGGGACATGCGGATCGACTACGTGATGGTCGGCCAGCCCAAGCTCGGAGGCGTCGGCCACGTGCTCCAGGCGCGCGTTGCGGGCAACGTCGCGGTCGATGGGATTTACCCGTCGGATCACTACGCGGTGGTGGCCGAATTGCGTTATTGAACCGGACGGGTGGTAGCCGACTTCCCGCTCACCTCGCGCGTAATCTTCGGGCGTGACCGAGCTGTTTGCGGCGCTCGTCGGCCTAGGTGTGTTGATGTGCATCGGCGCGGCGGTGTGGTCGCTGCGAACGCGCCACGAACGGAAGCTGTGGCGCACCACTCGGCACGACACGTCAACGGTCGCGATCGTGCTCGAGCTCGAAGACCGCGTGCACGAGCTCGATCGCACGTCGACGCCGGTGCGATGAGCGCGGACGCCTTGCGTCTCCGTCGAGCGCGCCGCGCGATCTACGGACCGCCGACGCTCGCGCTCGTCGGGGTCGCGCTCGTTGCGGCGGGTGTCTTCGGCCTCGCGACACACGAGAGCTCGACGCCCAATACCTCCGCCGCCTCCCTCGTACCACCGGCAACGGTGGACGCCGCGCAGAGCTTCGTCCTCGTCGACGCGCGCGGCCGCCTGTATCCCGGCGGCACCGCCGATGCAGCCAACGTGGTGAAGGCAGTCGTCCCGAAGAACGCGACCGTTGTCGCTGCGGCAGTCGCGCCCGACGGTGGCCACTGGCTCGCAACGAGCGACGGACGCGTCATTGCCGTCGGGACGGAGTCGCTCGGTCAGCACAAGGTCAGCCGCCGGTCGTCGCCGATCGTTGGGATCGCGGCGGCGCCCACGCGCGGCTACTGGCTCGCTCGGGCGGACGGCCATGTCTACGCGTTCGGTACCCGTCATCGCGGCGATCTCGCAGGAAAGCACCACGCGCGCGTCGTCGACATCGCGGCAACGCCCGATGGCGGGTATTGGCTCGCGATGTCGGACGGGAAGGTGAAGGGCTTCGCGACGTCCCGGAAAGGTTCCGCAGTCGGTCGCCGGAACCCGCGCATCGTCGGGATCGCCGCCGCGCCAACGGGTGGCTACTGGCTTGCCGGCATCGACGGACGCGTGTACCCGGTGGACGCGCCGCGTCGGGGAGACGCCTCCCGTGCGAAGCTGCGCGCACCCGTTGCCGGCATCGCGCCGTCTCCCGACGGCGGCTATTGGCTGACCACGACCGACGGACGCGTGTACACGTTCGGCACGACGGCGACACCGCCCAGCACCCCTGCGGGAGCGGCGCGCATCGTCGCCATCGTCAGCCAGTGAGATCGGTCAGGGCTTCAGGAGGAGGCCGAGGCGGCGGGTTGCGAGCCAGAGTCCGGCGGCGCCCATCGCCGCGAGATACGCCGCGTTGATGAGCAACGTCCAGTGGATGTCGCCGATCACGAGCGACCGCTCGAGCACGACGCCTTGGTAGAGCGGAGTGCAGCGAATCACCACCTGCAACGCGTCGGGATAGCGCGACAGCGGGAAGAACGTCGCCGAGAACAAGAAGAGCGGGATCATCGCCATGTTCACGTAGTCGAAGTCGATGAACGACCGCATGAACGTCGTCGCGCCGAGACCCGCGCCGGCGAACGCGAACCCGATCAGCACGGCGACCGGCAACGCGAGGATCGCCCACCACGACGCGATGTCGCCGAACGCAACCATCGTGAGCAAGAAACCCGTGGAGTAGATGGCGCCCCGCAACAGCGCCCAGGTGACTTCGCCGAACGCGATGTCGGTCGTGCCGAGCGGCGTCGCGATCACACCGTCGTAGGTGTGCGCGTACTTGTACTTCGCGAAGAAGTTGAACGTCGTGTCGAGCAATGCCCCGTTCATGGCCGTGGTAGCCAGCAGTCCGGGCGCGACAAACGTGCGGTAGTCGACGACGTGACCGCCGACCTCAAGTGTGCCGACGAGATTGCCTACCCCGATACCGATCGACAGCAAGAAGAACAGTGGTTCGACGAAGCCGGACAAGAAGATGTACCAGATCCTCCGGTACACGAGGACGTTGCGCTCCACGAGCCGCCACGGCCGTCGCCGCCATCCCGGCAACGGCAAGATGCGCGTCGTCGTCAGCGTCCCGCTCATGCTTGCCCGCTCTCGGCCCTACGGGCCGGGCCGCTCGGCCACCCCCCGACCCCACCCGCCGCCCGCGCGGAGCGGCCTTGCCGCACGTCCTCATGGCTGCTCGCCGGGATACCCGGCTCGCGATCGCTCGGCTCATGCCGACAACCTCCGCGTGAACGTCCTCACACCCCAAGACGCGCCCGCAGCGATGCACACGACAAGGACCGACACGTGCACCACGTCGGCGGGCACGTCGAAGCTGCCGGTCATGGCGTCCCGCGCGAGCTCCACGGCGTGCCACAACGGCGACAGCACCGCGAGCGGCTGCAACGCGGCCGGCAACTCGCTGATCGGGAAGAACGTGCCCGAAAACAGGAACAACGGCAGCACGCCGAGCCGCATGATCATCGGAAACGCGACGTCGCTGTCCTGGGTCATCGAGAACGCAGCGACCGGCGCAACGAACGCGGCCGCGCACAACGCTGCGATCGGTATCGCGAGGATGCCCCAGGGCGACGAGACGGCGCCGATCAGCGTGGCGACGAGCAAGAACGCGCTCGAACCGAGCACGCTCCGGAGCGCGACCCACAACACGAAGCCGCTGTACAGCTCGGCGGGCCGGATCGGCGTCGCGACGACACCGTGGAAGAACTTGATCCACTTCACGCCGGCCAGGATCGGCCACATTCCTTCACCGACGGAGAGCTGCATGGTACTCGCGACGAGGAGGCCCGGTGCGACGAAGTCGAGATAGTCGAGCCCCGCCACGTTGCCCGAGTGGGCGTCGACGAGACTGCCGAGTCCGAGCCCCATCGCCGCGAGGTACAGCGCGGGTTGCACGAAGATCGAGAACGCAAGGCCGCGCCACAGCCGGAAGTAAACCCGTGCCTCGCGTTCGACCACACGCAACACCGGGGCCGTCATTGCCGCGCTCAGTCCTCGAGGCTGCGGCCGGTCAGGATCAGGAAGACGTCCTCGAGGCTCGCGCGCCGCACGAGCACCGACGCGGCGCCGAAGCCGTCGCTCGACACTTTGTGGGCGATCGCGTCGCCTTCGTGCGTGTAGACGAGCACGCGATCTGCGAGCGGTTCGACACGCTCACCGAGCGACCGCATCTGCGCGGCCGCCACTGTGGGCTCGGTGGCGAGATCGAGGCGGACTTCGACGACCTCACGCGTCACGTGCCGTTCGATGAGCTCACGCGGGGAGCCCTCGGCAACGATCTGCGCCCGATCCATGATCACCAGCCGGTCGCACAACTGTTCGGCTTCGTCCATGTAGTGCGTCGTGAGCACGAGCGTCACGCCGCTGCGCTTCAACCGGTACAGCCGCTCCCACAGCAAGTGTCGGGCCTGCGGGTCGAGGCCGGTCGTCGGTTCGTCGAGGAGCAAGAGTTCCGGTTGGTTGATCAGCCCGCGCGCGACGGTGAGGCGTCGCTTCATGCCGCCCGACAGCGGATCGACCTTCGAGCCGCGGCGGTCGCTCAACTGCACGAACTCGAGCAGCTCGGCCGCCCGTTCGCGAATGACCGGGCGCGGCAGGTCGAAGTAGCGGCCGTACACGACCATGTTGTCCCACACGGTGAGCTCGGTATCGAGGTTGTCCTCCTGCGGGACCACGCCCAGTCGCGCGCGGATGCGAGGACCGTCGGCGTCGGGATCCATGCCGAGCACGCGCAGGCCGCCGCCCGAACGCGGCGACACGCAACTAATCATCCGCATCGTCGACGTCTTGCCGGCGCCGTTCGGTCCGAGGAAACCGAACGCCTCACCCTGCTCGATCGCGAAGTCGATGCCGTCGACCGCGACGAAACCGCCGAATCGCTTGGTGAGCGAACGAGCTTCTACCAACGGAGGCACGGTTGTCGACGCTAGCGCCGACCACCGCGCCTCACGGTCGGATTTGCCGACCGCCTCAGGTCACTTGCCCGGTGCCTTGTAGTTCACCTGCCGCTTCGCCGCTTCGTCGACCTCGCCCGGCGTGAGCAACACGACCGTACGCACACCGACCAATCCCGACGACGAGGCGGCCATTGCGACCGCGGCCGCGGCCGCGTTGTCGGGCAGGTCGCACAGCACGAACGCGTCTTCACCACCGAACGCGAAGTGAAAGCTCTCCATAGAGCCACCGAGACCCTTGCAGGCCTCGCTGATGGCATCGGCCCACCGCGGTGCCCCCGCCCTTTACGACACCCTTGATGCCTTCGGCGGTGTAGTCAGCGATGAACATGAACTTCGCCATCGAAGTCCTCCTTCTTTCTTGGGTCGACTCCGCGCTCCGCTCCCTGCGGTCGCTTCGCTGTCGTCTCCCTCAGATAGGGAGCCGGTACAACTCGACCGCATTCTCACCGAGAACGCGCGCTTGCGCCACGGGGTCGAGCGACGAGATCGATTCGCGCACTTCCTCGACGACACCCTCGTGGTATTCGGGGTGCGGATAGTCACTTGCCCACACCACTCGGTCAGCACCGAGGAACTCCGCGCACACGGCGAGGTTCCACTCCTCGGGCTCGAAGCTGACGAAGCATTGACGCGCGAAATACTCGCTCGGCAGCATCGATAGCCACCGTTTCTCGAGCGGAAACGCCTTGACTTGCTCGTCCATGCGTTCCAGTTGCGTCGGTACCCAGCCGCCGCCCGACTCGAGGAACACGATGCGCAAGCGCGGGAAGCGTTCGCACACACCGCCCATCAGCATGCGGCCGAGGCTCACCACCATGTCGACGGTGTTGCCTACCGCTTGACCGAGCGCCGAACCGCCGTGCAATTCGTCCATCGCCATGTTCGACACGAGGATGTTCTCGGTGTCGGCGACGAGGCCAAATTTCCTGCACACGCCCGGCGTGTCGACATGCACGCCGGGGTGCAACGCGACCGGCACGTCGAGCTCCTGGCACACGTCCCAGAACGGGTCGTAGACGGAGTGATTGAGCGGCAGCTCGTCAACATACGCAGACGGCCGGATGAACGCGCCGCGTAGACGGAGCTCGCCGACCGCGTGCTCGAGTTCACGCGCCGCGAGGCGCGGATCCTGCAGCGGCACCGCCGCGATACCGAACAGCCGCGCCGGGCTCGCACTACAGAACTCGGCGAGCCATTCGTTGTACGCGCGCTGGCACGCGGCAACGAACTCGACGTCGTGCAGCGCTTCGATCGGATCGCACGGCCCGAAGAACATCGCCTGGCTCGGATACAGCACCGACACGTCGATGCCGTCCGCGTCCATGTCGGCGACGCGCGCCTTGGGGTCGTTGCCACCGTCGCGTCGCAAGCTGATTGTCAGATCGTGGAACTGCTGCGGTGTCATGCCGACCGCCGCGCTCATCTGGTCCTGGAGCTCGCGACCGCCGCCACGCACGACACCGCCGGTGTAGACGACGTCGTAGTAGTCGTCTTCGACGACGCGGCGCGGAATCCAGTCCCCCCAGCGTGCGTGATCCATGCGCGCGGTCCACAGGTCCTCGGGCTCGTACACGTGCCCGTCGGCATCAACGACGATCTGATCGTTCCTGGTCACGCCGCCATCGTCGCAGGCGCGCGACGGCGTGACCAGGGTGACATCAGACCTGTGCGAAGCCTCCGAGGTACGCCAGGACACGCGTGTTGAGGTAGCCCTCCCAGTACTGGCCGAGAGCGTTGAGCTTGTCGCTCGCCGTTCCCTCGCGGTCGACGCCCGCGATCTCATTGAACGCCACCGGGATCATCGGGTTCACCTGCTTCGCTTGCAACACTCCGATGCCCCCGGCGAGCTGGCTCTGGGCGAGCTCGATCGCGGCGTTGAACGCCTCGGGGTTCTGGATGTCCTTCACATCGAGCGTCTCGGGGTCGACCTCACCGAGCGAGTAGTACTTCGCGAGCAGTCCCGCGGTGCGGCTGTACAGCGCCACCGCACCTCCGATGCCGGCGTAGGCGCTGCTCGCGGCGTCGCCGAAGTACTTCTGCAACGACCCGACGACGCCGACGCCCGATTCCGCGAGGGCGTAGGTCAAGTCTTTGCCCGCGAAGTTGACCTTCGCGGTGTTCAAGCTGACGTTGGCCGACTCGGCGGCCGGAGCCACGATGAGCGACTCGAACACGTTCAAGTTCGCATCCGCGGCCTTGCGGAAGAACTCGGCAACATCATTGGTCTGGATGCTCGGACCAAGATTCGCGCCACCGAGACCACGGCCGACATCGAGCTGATCGCGCGCGGAATCGACCAGCGTCCCTGCGAACTCGTAGAAGAGTGCGCCGAGCGTCGCCTGGACGATGGCGTTGTCACTCGATCCCACTGCGTCGAGCTGGTTCTGGCCGAACACCGACAAGGTCACGGCGTCTACAGCGGCACCGTACGCGGCGATCAGTGCCGCGGAATCGCTCACGGAGGTGGGTTGGAACGTCTTCAAATTCGTCGACGAGGCCGTCAATCCGTCCCGAGATCGACGCACTGGCCTTGACCTTCGACACGAACTGGCGAACGCCTTGCGACAGGAGGATTTGGAGCGACTCGCCGGTCTTCACCGCGGCGTTCGCCAACGCCGCCGCCTCGACCGCCTTGTCGAACGCGCCGGCCTGCAGGCCGCCGTCGGTCAGCTTCTTCGCCTGGGCGTCCGCGGCGTCGGCGTCCTCCGCGATCGACTGGAGGCTGTCGTCATTGCGGATCGCGGGAGCGAGGGCTTGGAATTCACCGACCGACGTGTCGAACTTCGACAACCAGGTCTCCACCTTCGCCTTGAGCTTCTGGTACGCCGCCTCATCGAGCTTGGTGTTGGTCGACTCCGGCGAACGCGGCAGGTCCTTTCCGGTGAACGCCTTGTACACGTCGTAGACGTCCTTGACCTCGGTGACCTCGACGCCTTTCTTGCGGCCCTCTTCGACCACGTCGACGAGGTCGCCCGAATCGTCGGCGCTATTGCGCTGGCCGGCGGGAATCAGCATGCGCTTCTTCTTCGCGGCGATCACGCCGTCGACCTTGTAGGGGATGCCACCGACAGGGCCGATCGTGCCGTCGGGATTGATCGTGCCGGTCATCGTGATGTCGGGCTGGATCGGCTCGTTGCGCATCAATGACAACACCGCGACCGTCATGAGGCCGCCCACGCTCGGACCGTCGATCTTTCCGGTGACGTCGAAATCGACTTCCCGGTTGGTCAGCGGCGCGCCGGTGAGCAGCGTCGCGACCGTGACCGCGCCCCAACCCGCGGCCCGCCACTGGTCGCCGGTACCCGCGACTTCGTCCTCGGTGAAGCCGACGCGCAGTTTCGAGTCCGACGAGCTCGCAATGCGGACGGTGACCGGGTTGGTCCCGCCGGTCGACTTGCCGCTCGAGTCGGTCGCCACGAACAGCGGGTTCACCAATACCGACGTGGTCGCGGCAGCTGCCGTGGTGGAAGTCGTGGTGTCCTTCGACTTCTTGGAGCTCCCGCCGCCGCAGGCCGACGCGATCAGGACAAGAGCGACGATCGCGGCGATTCCGCGACTCTTCACTCGCTTGGACATGGCTGAGTACTCCCGGGGTGAGAACGGACCATCCCCACCCCATCGGCCGGTACTCAGAGGTTCAGCAGGAACGCCCTCCCCGCCGGAACACCCAGTCCGGTCGTCCTGTCGTACCCAGGCGTGGTCGAGATCGCGAGTCCGGCGAAATCGAACGTGCGAACCGACGTCACGGTGCCGTCGGCGGCATCGAGGCCGTTGACGAAGTCGACCCGCACGTCGGCGCCGTTCACGTGCTGAATGTCACGCAGCGCGTTCGCCTTGCGGGTCTTGCCATAGAGCGCCGGATTGATGAAGCCGTGCGGCGCGCCCGCGAGATCATCGGCAAGCGCGACGACGGCCGCCAGCAAGGGGCACGACAAGCTGGTGCCGCCGATGCGGTACTCGTCGTAGTGCACACCCTCCTTCTTGGAGAACTTCTGGGTCTGGCCGACGCGCATGCCGGTGTTGGGATCGCCGACCATCGAGATGTCGGGAATGACGCGCCCGGCGGGCTTGCCGTTCGCGACTGCGATCTCGTGCGGCACGACGTTCTTTTGATACTTGGGCTGCCGGAACAGCCGGCTCGTACCGCCACCGGAGCCGTAGAGGAAGTCACCGGGCGGCCCGGGCACCCACGTGTTGCGGTCGAGCGTGCTCTTGCCGGTTTCCCATCCCGTCTCGAGCACGACATTGCCACCCGCGCCCACACCGAGGCTCGTGCCGCCGACGGCAGTGACGAACGGGCTCGACGCCGGGAAGTCGGGCTCGGCGCGTCCGAGGGTCGCGACCTCGTCGCCGTCGTCGCCCGAGGAGAAGTACACACCAATGCCCTGGGCGACGGCCTGCTCGACGATCTGCTCGAACGCGACGACCTCGTCGGGAGCAATGTCCTCGCCGAAGTCGCCGTACGAGTTGCTGACGATGTGCGCGCGTTCGTTCGCGACGACATCGTTGAGCGCCTTGTCGAGCGACACGTCGAGGCAGTCGGACGCGCCGACGTAGAGGATGCTCGCGCCGGGCGCGATCGCATGCACGGCTTCGACGTCGAGCGTCTCCTCGCCGTACCAGCCCGACGCGTCACACTGGTTCGGTCCCTGCAGCTTGCGCGTTGCCTTGAAGATCAGCTGCGAGAACTGGGACGGTTGCAACGGGTGCGTGGGATCATGCCGCCAGCGCGTACTCCGACGCATCCGCGAAGATCGTCGGTGATGCGAACGCGTCGATGATCGCAACGGTTGCTCCGCTGCCGTCGGTGCCGCCGTTGACGACCAAATCGAGCCCGTACGCCGAACGGAGCTGAGGTGGTTGATAGCCGCACGGCGCGTACGGCAGCGGCGCTGGGAACCCGCCGCCGTAGGTCGGATCCGTCGTGTCGACCTTCTCGGCCCAGAACGCAGAGCACGGTGGCGCGTTGCGGAAGCCGGGCGAGGGCGGTGCCGGCTTGCGCAGTGCTCGTTCGTCGGCGATGTGTCTCGGCATGAGCAACGCCTGGGATTCGTCAACGCCAACGACGCCGGACACCACCGACGCGAGCCGCTTCGGGATCGACAGGTTCCGGTCGGCCGCACGCAACACGCGTCCGCGCACGCGATAGGCGCCGAGTCGTACGCCGAACGCGGACGCGACGCGTGCCGCAGCGCCTTCGGCCTCGACATACATGTGGTTGTTGGGAACGCCCAGGACGTGCAGACCGGCGCCGCGCAACCAACCTTGCACCGACGCCACGGTCGCGTCGGTCGGCGCGAACCGGGCGCGCACGTCGGCCGCGGACAGGAAGCGTCGATACTGCGCGCTCGCGGGATCGGAAACTGTCTCGGCGACCACGCGCAAGCCGTTGTCGTCACGTGTGCGGAGGTACACGCGCAACACGATGTCGCGGTCGGCGGGGATACCTCCGGCGCGATTCGCCGCTCGCGCCCACGCGGGATGCGAACCCGGCAGCTCGGTGCGTGGGTCGGAGGCGGCGGCGGGCGTCCCACCCGCGAGGCTGCCGCACACGAGTGTGCAGGTGGTCGCGATCGTGATCGCCCAGTGTTTGGTTCGCACGGTCCTCCGTTCTCCGGCGGCGGATCCTAACGGTGCGTGGCGCGGCGCGACGCCTTCGGTGGACACCGCGCCCACCGCCAGAAACTGAACGGCGCGTTCGTGATATTCGTTGCGGCGA
The DNA here is from genome assembly GCA_963837155.1 of uncultured Actinomycetes bacterium. Lineage (GTDB taxonomy): Bacteria > Actinomycetota > Acidimicrobiia > IMCC26256 > PALSA-610 > DASQHW01. The sequence goes on from CAWIMB010000002.1 coordinate 3,477,521, forward strand.
TGGGCCACGCGCTCCCGGTCCCCCTTTCGCGGCGACGGGATACTCCGCGGGCGTGGATCGAGGGTTGGCCAGGCCTCCTCACGGTGTTCGCGGTCGCGGGCGCGCTCGCATTGATCGCGGTGTGCCTTGGATGGCGCGGTTCGGATCTGCCCGCGCAGGTCTTCCGCACCGAGCTCGTTCGGCGCGACGGCTTCGTCATATGGAACAGCCAATGGTTCGGCGGCCACGCGATGCTGACGTACAGCGTGTTGGCGCCGATGATCGCGACGCTGACCGGTCCGGTTGCGCTCGGCGCGATCAGTGGCGTGTTGTCTGCAGTGCTGTTCGAACGGATCCTGCGCTTCGCGTTCGGCCGCACCGCCTGGCTCGGCGCGCTGTGGTTCGCGCTCGGGACGGTGACGAACTTGATCGTCGGGCGGGTCACGTTTGCGCTCGGCGTCGCATGCGCACTCGGCGCGGTGTACGCGTTGCAACGCCGGCGTCCGATTCCTGCAGTAGCACTCGCGTTGCTCTGCTCGCTGTCGAGTCCGTTGGCCGGCGCCTTCCTCGCGATCGTCGCGGCAGCGTGGGCTTGTGCGCAGCGGGAACGGCGCGTGACCGCGGCCGCCGTGCTTGTCGCCGCACTCGCGCCGATCGCGACAGTCGCGCTGCTGTTCCCCAACCCGGGGAGCGAACCGTACGAGCCTTGGGCACTCATCTGGGATCTCGCACTGTGTCTGACGCTGGCGATCGCGGCGCGGCGGGCGCCCGCACTGCGATGGGGTGCCGCGTTCTATGCCGTCGCGGTCGTGGGATCGTTCGTCGTGCCGAGCGCACTCGGCGGCAACGTCAGCCGCCTGGGTCAGTACGTTGCGGGCCCGTTGCTGGCGTGCGCGCTGCTGCCCGCGCGTCGCTTGTTGCTCGCCGCGCTCGCGATCCCATTGCTGATCTGGCAGTTCTATCCCGCGGTCGATGGCATCGCCTACGCGCGCACCGATCCTTCGACGAAGCGGTCGTACTACACACCCTTGCTCGCGTACCTCGCCGACCAGCACGGACCGATCGGGCGCGTCGAGATCCCCTCGACGTACCGGCACTGGGAGGCGGCGTACGCGGCGCCCCATGTGCCGCTCGCGCGGGTGGGAACGGCAGCTCGACATTGTGTACGACCCGATCTTCTACTCCAAGCCGCTTACCGCGCAGACTTACCACGAGTGGCTGACGGCGAACGGCGTGGCATTCGTTGCCCTCCCCGACGCCCGGCTCGACGACTCGTCGCTCGCCGAGCGCAGACTCCTCGAACACGGCACGTCCTATCTCGTGCCGGCCTGGCACGACGCGCACTGGCGCGTGTGGCGCGTCAAGAGCTTCCGCGGCCTTGTCGACGGGCAGGCCCAGATGCTGCGGCTGTCGCCCGACGGGTTCACGCTGCGGATGGACCATGCGGGTGACGTCGCGGTGCGGGTGCGGGCGACCCGCCACTGGCGCGTGCAAGGGGATGGGTGCGCGGATCGCACCGAGGACGGCTGGACTGTGTTGCGCAACGTACCGTCGGGCATCGTCGAGGTGACGCAGTCGCTCAACGGCACCCCGTGCGACCGCTCGTAACGACCGTCGCCTGATGCGTCAGGTCGGGCCGTCGCGGCAGGATGGCGACGAGCACGCGCATCACGAGCACCGTCGAGCAGAACAGACCGAAGTAGCCGAAGAACTCGTAGAGCGACGTCTGGCCTGCGAATTCGGGGCCGCCGTCGATGCCGAGCAGGATCACCGAGATCACGCCGACCGCGGCGCCGAGGAACGCGAGCAGCACGCGGTTGACGAGCATCGTAATGACGCGCACGTCTTCTGGCACCGAGAACAAACTGACGCGCCCCGCGAGCGTGCCCCGCTCGGCCATCGTCGTGAGCCGGTCGAGCCGGTACGGCAACCGCCGGAGCATCGGCGCCATACGCACGAGCTCGTCGCGCGCGAAGCCCTCCACGGTTGCCGGCAGCGGCCGGTCCTCGAGCCACTCCCGCGCCACATCTTGGGCGGCATTGATTACGAGATATCCGGGACAGATCGTCGTGAGCGTTCCCTCGAGGGTGACAAGGGCGCGGAAGAACGTACTGAACTCGGGCGGCAGCGCGACACCGAACGCGAAGAACACTCCGAGCAGCTCGTTCAGCATCGCCGCGCTCGGCGTCGCGCCGGCACCGAGGTACCGCGCCATGAAACGCGCGAGCGCCCGTTCGAACTGCTCGTCGTCGAAGCCGTGTCGCACGGTCGACACTTCCAGCATTGCCTGCCGCAGCAGGCCTGCATCCTGACGCCCGATCGCGAACATCACCTCGCGAAGTGCGGACTGTTGATGCGGGTCGATGCGACCGGTCGCGCCGAAGTCGATGAGCCCGAGCGTGCCGTTGCTGAGCACCAGGACATTGCCGGGATGCGGATCGGCGTGGAAGTGGCCGTCGATCAGCATCTGTTGCAGCGAGCAACGCAACAAGCCGTCCGCCAGCTTGCCGCGGTCGAGACCGAGACTGTCGATGCGCTCGGTCTGCCGCACGCTCACGCCGTCGAACAGCTCCATCACCATCACGCGGGCGGTCGTCAGCTCGTGGAAGACCCGCGGGACGGCAATGTTGAACGCCGGCGTCATCTGCGCTGCGATCTCGCTCGCGTGGCGGGCCTCGATACGAAAGTCGAGCTCCTCCCGCAGCCGGTCCGCGAACTCGCCGACAAGGTCGACGACCCGATACTCCGCAGCCGAGGGCACGCGAGCCTCGACCGCGTGCGCCAGGCGGTCCAGCACGTCGAGGTCGCGCTCCACAGCTTCGGCGATACCCGGCCTTTGCACTTTGACGATCACTTGCTCGCCCCCGCGCAACCGCGCGCGATACACCTGACCGATCGACGCGGCCGCCAACGGCGTCCAGTCGAACTCGGCAAACACCGTGTCGACGGGTGCGTCGAGCTCGGCGGCGAGGAGAGCTTCGACGTCGTCACGCGGCGCCGCCGCGACGTTGTCTTGGAGGCGCTCCAACTCGCGCACGACGTTGGGCGGGACGAGATCGGAGCGCGTCGACAGGATCTGACCCATCTTCACGAACATCCCGCCGCACTCCTCGAGCGTGTGACGAACCCGAACCGCGAACGGATCCGACCCATCGACGGCGGTGTCATCGGAGATCCCGAGCAAGCGACCGAGACCATGACGGGCGATGATGCGCGAGATCTGCGCGTACCTGCGCACGCGTCGGACGCGGCTGCGGACCGCGTGGATGGGATGCGGGATGCTCACCTGGCGCTGCGCGCGTGCGAACGCACCCGGCTTGGCGAGCATCTCCATCCAGACGCTCGCCGACATGGCGAAGAACGTGGAGAAGAGCCACAGGTTGCGCGTGAACCCGGCGTCGCCCTGCTCGTGGTTGCGCGCGAGAACGACCGAAAGCGTCGCACCGGCCGTCCAACCGATCAGCGCCGACAGGAGCGTCGACGTCGTGGAGCGGCGTGTGCCGAGCAGGCGCCCGGCGATGAACGCGACCGCGATCACGCCCGCGATCGACGTTACGAGCCGCCAGCCCGTGAGCAGCTCACCGATCGTCGGGATGGCGTCCGACGCCCCCAGCATGTGCACATGTTCGCAGGATTCGGTCCGGCGGATCACTCTTCGGACGGGGCGGCCTGTCAGAATGTTCCGCTGTGCCGCGCACCCGCATCGTCGCCGCAATCGTGCTCGTGCTGGCAGTCGGCGTGCTCGCGGCGGTCACGATCACGCACCGGGACTCCGATCATCGCGTCGCCCTACGCGGCACCGACCGAACGACGGTGGCCACCGCACCTGCCGCTTCCACCACGACGCGGCCGCCCTCGACGACAACGACCACGATCCCGCATGACCCGGCGCGCTCGTTCACGCTCACCCAGGTACGCACGATCGGAGGTCCGATCTCGCCGAAGTCGGTGACCGCATCGGGCACCGGGCTGGTGTTCGCGCAGAACATGATGTACCGGCACACGATGAGCGTGTACGACCGCGATGGCGCGCTCGTGAAGACGATCCCCGACACCGTCGACCTCTCGCAGTTCGGCATCGCCGGCCACCCCGGCATGTCGCGCGGTGCACCGGTGGAAGCCGCCGTGGACAACGACCACCGCAACATGTTCGCCACGAACTACTCGATGTACGGCGCGAACTTCGGCCCGGAAGGCTCCGATAGTTGTGGCGGTCCGTCCGGCCTGAGCCCGAGCTACGTCTACCGCGTCAATCTGAAAAAGCTCGTGATCGACGGCGTCGCACAGGTGGGCATGGTGCCCAAGTACGTCGCGGTGACGCCGAACGATCGCTACGTGCTCGTTACCAATTGGTGCAGCTACGACCTCAGCGTCGTCGACCACGCGGAATTCCGAGAGGTGAAGCGCATCAGCCTCGGCGCGTACCCGCGGGGCATTGCCGTCGACCGGTCATCGCGCGGTCGCGTACGTCGCGGTCATGGGCTCGCGCGATATCGCCCGCGTCGATCTCGCTTCGTTCACCGTGTCGTGGTTCCGCGGGATCGGAACGTCACCGCGACACCTCGTGCTGTCGGCCGACGACTCCCGGCTGTTCGTCACGCTGAATGGTGACAACCGCGTGGTTGCGGTGGACACCGCGACGGGGAACGTCGTCGCGAGCGTGAACACCGGTTCGCAGCCGCGCAGTATGGCGATCTCGTCCGACGGCCAGGCGCTGTACGTCGTCAACTACTCGTCGAACACGGTCTCGGTCCTGCGCGCCTCCGACCTCGGCATCGTCCGCACGTTCGAGGTCGGCAGCCACCCGATCGGCATCGCATACGAACCAGTCGCGCACCGCGTCTGGGTCGCGTGCTACAGCGGCGAAATCATCGTCTACGACGCCTAACCCCCGTTCTCTGGGGCGTGTTTGAAGCTCGAATTTCGAGCTTCAAACACGCCCCATTGGGCGGAGGTAGGACTCGCCACGGGGGCTGAGCTTGTAGCCGACTTCGAGGCTCAGCGTGAGGCCCAGATTCTTCAGCTTGCGCACGTCGACCTTGAACGGCTGGGTCTCGCGACCGAAGCTCCGCGCGAGGTCGGCGGCGCGCACACCCGGGCGCTCGGCAACGGCCCGCAATACCGCGTGTGTCCACGGACCATGTGGACTCGCGCGATCGAAGCGCTGGAGGCGCCGGTCGATCTCGGCCCGTTCCTCGGTCGTCAAGGTCGCCGACGACGCGAGCTCGGCGCGCGGATCCGGGCCGTCGGCCGCGTGCAGGCGAATGCGATACGTCGGCAAGCCCGGGTCGCCGCGGAACGTCGCGAACATGTCGGCGCGTGATGCGAACCCGGCGCGCTTGGCATCGGCTTCGGTGATGCGATCGGGTTCGACCTCGTCGACCGCATCCACGACGATGCGACCGGCCGCCGTCCGGTACGTGTGACCGGCGACGACCTGGCACCGCTTCCACCGCCGGAACGTCATCGTGACCTCGCCGCGCGCGATCGGGTCACGGAAGCGGGCAGGGATCAGCACCGTGGCAGACTGCCACGCGTGCGACGCGGGGGCATGCGGATCGCCACGGTCTCCATCGCGCTCGGCGAGCATCATCGCGGGCACGACGGCCGTCGCGACCGCAGCGCCCGATCACCCGCCGGGTGCGCCGACGGGCCTCACCGTGGACGATGACGCCGCGCCGCTCGCGGTCGCCGGCGATCCTGCATTCGGCTGGCTGCCGCGCGACGACGACCCCGGCGAGGTCCAGCGTGCGTACGAGATCGCGGTCTACGACGTGGACACCGCGACTGACGACCACAAAGTTGCCGGGACCGGCCGAGTGCGCTCCGACCAACAGTCCTCTGTGCACATCACGGGCCTCACGAACAAGCTCCAACCCGACCGGACCTACTTCTGGACGGTTCGCACCTGGGATCGATCCGGCAGCGCGGGCCCGTTCGCCCCGCTCGCACGGTTCGACACTGCGGTCGCCGACGACGATTGGCGGGCATCGTGGATTCGTCGCCCCGGTGCCGAGAACGCGACGCCTGAGGACTACTCACTGTTCCTCAAGGAAGTGCGGATCGGCGCCAGCCCCATCACGCGCGCCCGTGTGCACGCATCGGCCGGCCAGCACTACGAGCTGCGTGTCAACGGAACGCGACGCGCGATCGGTCCCTCCTATGCCTATCCCGACGAGCAGTACTCCGAGACGACCGACATCACGAGCGACGTGCGGGCCGGCGCGCCCAACGTCTTCGCGTTCGTTACGTATTGGGGCCAGCCGGGGCAGGGACGTCCGCCCTCGGTGCCGGCGCTCATCGCGCAGATCACCATCGATCACGCCGACGGCAGCCGGCAGACGGTCACCACCGATGCATCGTGGCGCACGCACACCGGCCCGTGGATCCCTGACAAACCGCGCAACGAGGAAGGCGACTTCGTCGAGCACATTGACGAGCGCCGGATCCCCGCCGGTTGGGACCACGTGGCGTTCGACGACGGCAACTGGGCGGCGGCAGCAGTCGTCGGCCCTGCCGGCGTACAACCGTTCACGCATCTCATTCCGGCGCGGACGCACATCGTCGAGAAGCGCGTGCAACCGGTGAAGTTCCGTCGTGTGGGCACGGATGCGTTCGTCGCTGACTTCGGCGAGGTGTACGCGGCGACGCCCGTCGTGCAGGTGGACACCGGTCAGGCCGGCCGCTCGGTGACGGTCATCGGCGGATACGAGCTCGATCCCGACGGCCACGTCTCGCGCACGCGCGGTATCCAGGACACCGACATGACGTGGCACTTCGACGAGCGGGGCGGGAGCCAGCAGCTCCGTCCGTTCGGCTACCTGGCGTTCCGGTATCTCGAGATCGACGGGAGCGGAGAGCAGCTCACCGACGGTGACGTCCGGATCGACGCGCGTCATGCGTCGATGCCCGACGAGCACGCGAGTTTCGACTCCCCAAACCCCACGCTGAACGCGGTCTGGCATCTCGCCGAGCATTCGGCGCTGTACGACTCGCAGGAGCAGTTCCTCGACACGCCGACGCGCGAGAAGGGCCCCTTTCTCGGAGATTCCTTTGACGTATCGCAAGCGACGATGGCCGCGTTCGGCGAGCGCGCGCTCACGAGCCAAGCCCTCCGCGACTTCGCACGATCGCAAGCCCGCTACTGGCCCGATGGCCGCGTCAACGTCGTCTACCCGAACGGCGACGGGAAACGTGACATCCCCGATGCAACGCAGACGTACGTCGAGTGGGTGTGGCAGAACTACATGACGACCGGCGACCCCGACCAGCTCGCGGCCTTGTATCCGGTCGTGCGCAAGATCTCGGACTACGTCGCCCGGGCGATCGACACGAAGACCGGCCTCGTGACGAACCTTCCGGGTGGAGGCTCCGACTACCTCCACGGCGCCGTCGACTGGCCGCCCGCGATGCGATACGGCTACGACATGAACACCACTGCGCGCACGATGATGAACGTGCTCGCAGTCGTCGACTTTCAACGCGTCGCGGCAATGGGCGAGGCACTCGGCCGCCCGGCGGAGGACGTGCTGCAGGAACGTGGACGCGCCGACTCGGTGGCGCGCGCGATCCGCGAACGGTTGACGCGTCCCAACGGCGTGCTCATCGACGGGCTCGAGGCGAACGGTGCTCAGAGCAAACACGCTTCCCAGCAAGCGAACGCGTGGGCGCTCGCGTTCGGCATTGTTCCGGCCGCGCAAACGAAGGCCGTCGCCGACTACATCGTCTCGCTCGGCAACGCGATGGGTGTCGTTTACTTCCGCGTCTTGCTCGACGCGTTGCACGCGGCAGGCCACGACGACGCGTTGATCGATGCGCTCACCGACCCGAACCGGCCGGGTTACGCGCAGATCCTGAAGCAAGGCGCCACATTCACGTGGGAAAGCTGGAACGCTCCCGAGGTCGGCGACAGCGAATCGCACGGATGGGGCGCGACCGTGCTCGCCGTCTTGTTGGACGACATTCTCGGTGTGCACACGACCGCACCCGGTTCGAGCGCGGTCGAGGTACGCGTCCCGAAGACATCGTTGACGCGGGCATCGGGCACCGTCGTGACCCAACGCGGCCCGATCCCGATCACCTGGATGCGAGACAGTTCTGGGCACGAGACGATAGATGTCGTCGTGCCAGTGAACGTCACGGCGACCGTCCATCTCCCGGCCGCGAGCATCCAGGACGTCAACAACAAAGGCGGAAAGGTCGCGGGTGCACCGGGCGTGACCGAAGCCCGCGCCGGCGGCGGCGACGTCGCGATCACGCTGGGCTCCGGTCACTACGTTCTCGAGAACTCCCGTCCGACGGGCGGCGGCTCCTCCGGCAGTACAACGACGCTCGTGCTTGTCATCGCCGGTACCGTCGTGCTGCTCGCCGCCGCGTCGTTCTTCGCCCTGCGTGCCCGCCGGCGCGCTACGCGCTGACGTGCCGGTCGTGGCGCACGGCTCGTACGTGCTGCCGCCGGGTCGTCGGGAGGAACACCGGCGACGCGAGTGCGGCGAGCAAGGTCACGGCACCAACGATCGTGAAGAACCAACCGTTGCGCTGTGTGACTCCGAGCCATCCATTGAGGTCATCGTGCGCAGCATCCACGAAGATCACCAGGCCGAACGCCAGCGCGATCGCCCCGAGCAAACCCATGAGCTCGCGCAAGCCGCCGGGAACGACGGCGGCGATGAGCATCAGCACACCGAAGCCGATCTCGCAGAGACCGAGCAGCGGGCTGTGCGACAACCCCCACACCTTCGCTTGCGGCGTGTAGATGTGGTCGGTGTTGAACCCGGTTTGCGCGACCGCAGCAATGCCGAGCACCACGAAACCGATGCCGGCGATCAACGCGATCAATTGCGCGGGGCTGAACGGCGGCGACACCGCGGCCATCGCCGGCCGGTCGTCGACTGCCTCGTAGGCGGTATCCGTTCTCTGGGACGGCATCTCCATTCCTCCTGGTCAGCGCCCTGCCCGCTCGTTCATGGGGTGTACCCACAGCGAAAAACCACTACACGTGGCAGAAATCTCACTCGGGATGTTTGAGCGCGGCATGATGCGCCCTATGCGCTTCTCCTACGCCGAGACGTTCTGCGACCCGACGTTCCTGGCGCCGTTGGCACGGGCCGCCGAGGACGCCGGCTACGACTCGTTCATCGTTCCCGACAGCGTGATCTTTCCCGCGGAGTCGGGCACGCCGTATCCGTACACCGCCGACGGCGATCGCGCGTTCCTCGAGGACAAGCCGATCATCGAGCCGTTCACGCTCGTGCCGTTCCTTGCCGCGCAGACGACGCGGCTGCGCTTCACGACGTTCGTCTTGAAGCTTGCGATCCGGCCCGCGGTACTCGTCGCGAAACAAGCTGCGAGCATCGCCGTGATGAGCGACGACCGATTGCGCCTCGGCGTCGGCATCAGCCCGTGGCCCGAGGACTTCGCCGCAATGCAACTGCCGTGGGAGCGGCGCGGGGTTCGCATGGACGAGACGATCGACGTCGTGCGCGGCCTCACCGCGGGCGGCTGGTTCGAGTACCGGGGTGAGGTGTTGCAGGTCGATCGATGCAAGATCTGTCCGGTGCCGACTCAGCCCATCCCGATCCTGGTCGGCGGGCACGCACCGCCCGCGCTTCGGCGCGCGGCCAAGCGCGGTGACGGGTGGATCCACGCGGGCGGCGACGCCGCCGAGCTCGGCGGCATGCTCGCACGCGTCCACGAACTGCGCGCCGAGTACGGCCGCGCCAACGAGCCGTTCGAGATCCATGTCATCTCGATGGACGCGTTCAGCGTCGACGGCGTACGGCGGCTCGAAGAGCAAGGCGTGACCGACGTGATCGTCGGTTTTCGGTGGCCGTACACGACCGAGCCCGACACCCAACCGCTCCAGGACAAGCTCGACGCACTCCGCCGGTTTGCCGACGCCGTGATTTCACAGCTCTGAGGAGCGGGCCGTAACTTCACCCACATGAAATTTGCGATGTTCTACGAGATCCCGGTGCCGAAGCCGTGGACGCCCGGCCAGGAGCACCAGGCCTACAAGGACACGATCGAGCAGGTGAAGCTCGGCGATCGCATGGGGTTCCACTCGTTCTGGACCGTCGAGCATCACTTCCTCGACGAGTACTCGCACTGCTCGAACCCCGAGGTGCTCTACGGCAACATCGCGGCCGTCACCGAGAACATCCGCATCGGCTATGGCGTGCGACTGTTGCCGAAGCCGTACAACCACCCGATCCGTACCGCCGAAAGCGTCGCGGTACTCGACCTCCTCAGCGACGGGCGCGTCGAGTTTGGCACCGGCCGATCGTCAACACGCGCCGAGATCGAAGGCTTCGGCATCGACCCGCGCGAGACACGCGAGATGTGGAACGAAGCCCTCGAGCACATCGTCGGCATCTGGACGAACGAGGAGTACGAGTTCGAGGGCAAGTACTGGTCGATGCCGCGCCGGCGCGTGCACCCGAAGCCGTTGCAGCAACCGCACCCGCCGATCTGGGGCGCGACGTCGAGCCTCGAAGGCCACTACGAGATCGGCAAGCGGGGCATCGGCCTCCTGTCGTTCACCGTCGGGTTGCCGCCCGAGACGCTCGAGGAACGCATTGCGAATTACCGCAAGGGCCTCGCCGATTGCGCCGCTCCGGTCGGCAAGTTCACGAACAGCACCGCCGCCACGTTCACGATGGTGCATTGCGCCGACACGAACGAGAAGGCACGCGCCGACTCCGAGGAGTCGTTCGTGTGGTATCCGAAGACGGCGGGGCACCACATCGCGTCGCTCGCCGAGTACATGGAGAGCCAAGGCCAGGACCTCGGCACCTACAAGTACGCGGGCGAGGCGCGCAAGGGAGAGCAGTCGGGGTTCTTCGACCACCTCACGATGGACTACATCTACGACAGCGGCGCCGGAGTAGTCGGCGACCCCGATCGTTGCATCGAGATCTGCAAGCGCTACGAAGCGGTGGGCTGTGAGCTGTTGTTCTGCTTGCTGAACCCGTACAAGATTCCGCACGAGACCGTGATGCATTCGATCGAACTCCTCGGCCAGCACGTGATCCCGGAGTTCGACAAGTAGGAAAGCGGGAGGAACACGATGGACACCCAGGCGATCGTGGACGCATACGGCGCGGCGTGGAACGAGACCGACGAGCAGAAGCGGCGCGAGCTGCTCGAGCAGTCGTGGAGCGACAACGCCGTGTACCAAGACCCGCTGGGCCGCGCCGAGGGACGCGAAGCGCTGGTCGCGCACATCGGCGGCTTCCACCAGATGATGCCGGGCAACACGATCGACGCGACGAGCGCGGCCGACGTCTACGGCAGCGTGGTCCGGTTCGCGTGGGTGATGCGGGACGACAAAGGTGAGACCGCGCTCGAGGGCATGGACTTCGGCGAATTCGCACCGGACGGCCGGCTGGCGAGCATCACCGGCTTCTTCGGCCCATTCCCGCAGCTGGAGGGTTGACCATGTTGCTCGACGGCGTGAACCACGTGGCGATCATCACTGAGGACACCGATCGTCTGGCGCGCTTCTATCAAGACGTGTTCGATGCGACCGTCTCAAAGTCACAGCAGATCGGGCCGGGCACGCTCACGATGATCGACATCGGGCCGAAATCGGAGCTCAACGTCTTCGAGGTTCATGACAAGACGGCGAACTACGAGCGTGGCTCGATGTTCGGACACGGCCCAATCGACCACATCGGGCTGCAAGCAGCTGACCGCGAGGCGTTCGTCGAGATCCGCCAGCGGTTGATGGCATGTGGCGCCAGCGACGGCTTCGTCACCGACTTCGGCGGCGCACATAGCGTCTTCTTCCGCGACCCGGACGGGTTGGAGTGCGAGGTGCTGTTGTTCATCTCGCGCGAGGCGGAAGGACATCCGCCGGGCACGCCGGCAACCGGTTACGAGTAGACGTCGTCACCGAAGCACTTCACACCACGCGTGCCGGCCCGGGCGAGGTGCGGCAGCCCGAACGCGTCCTCCATGCTGCACAACAGCGAGTAGTGGTTGTACGGCGTGTCGTTCGTCCTTCCTGCCTCGACACGAGGTGACACCAACAGCGTACCGATGCGACCGCCGCCTGCGCCCTGCTTCTGGCCGCAACACGACGAGGAATCGTCGTCGGCCTCGTCGAGCGTGATCACGAGCAAGCCATCGGCCTTGTAGGCAGGCGACGCCAGGATCTTCGGTACCCACGTCGAGAGGAACTTGTCGGCCGAGACGAGCCCACCCGGCTGGCCGTCGACGCACGGCGTGTCGTGTCCGTCGTGGCAAAGGTTCGGCGTGATGTACACGAGGTTCGGTGTGCTGTCGGCGGACGCGAGATCGGGATCGAGCTTCTTGAGGTCGACGACATTCGCCTTGCATTCCGGCGTGTCGATGATCGAGTGGAAGTACACGAACGGGTTGTGTCGCGTCGCGTACATGTCACCCTTGCGAGCGACGAGCGTTGTGTCGCCGTCCCCGATCTTCGGATGGCGGCAGGGCGTTGTCATGTCCTCTTGGTACGACTTCCAGGTCTTGCCCGCGCCTTGCAGCTGATCGGCAATCGTCTTCACGCGCGCCGGGTACACGCAGCCCTTGCCGTTCATGTACTCGGTGAACGTGATGCAGTCGGCGTTGGTCTCGGGGTTCGACGGCTGGCCGCTGATCTGGGTGATGTAGTTGCCGAGACTCGCGTGACTCGTGCCGTAGTACTGCGTCAGCAACGTGCCCATCGGCACCAGCGTGCCGTTCAAGTACTTCGCAACTGACTGCTTCCCCCACGTCTTGTTGTAGTTCTTGTTCTCGAGGTTGATCACGAAGACGTGGCTAGCCTTCGCGGCACCGACGCCCGGCACGCTCCCAGGCGCCAGGGTCGCGACCGGCAGGTTCTGCTTGGACGAATCCGAGCAAGCCCCGACACAAGCGACACAAAGGACGAGGGCAAGGAGGACGGCGAGTCTGCGCACGGAGCGGAGTCTTCTATACGGCCGGCCTCCAGGGATCGCACCGCGCTGACAAGGCGTCCGGTATGCGTACCCATGGCCTCGACAGAGGTCCTTAGGCTCTGCTCCCGGCAACCGATTGAGGTCGTTGATGTCCCGCCGTTTCGCCTCCGTGATTGCGATCGCGGTATTGCTCGTGACGCTGATGCACATGAGCCCCGCGTCCGCCGCCGACGCGGGCCGCGACATCAGCTTTCCGCAATGCCACGGGCGGCTCCCGAAAGAGCGCAACGCGCGGTTCGCGGTGCTCGGCGCCAACGGCGGCCGGGCATTCACGAAGAACTCCTGCCTCGTCAAGCAGTTGCGCTGGGCGAAGCGGCTTGCCGAACCCCCTGCGTTCTATGCGAACACCGGCAACCCGGGGCCGAAGCTGTCGCGACACTGGCCGCTGGGACAGACGTGGCCACGCGAGTGCTCGGCTTCCGATCCGAACTCGGTCGGCTGCTCGTACGACTACGGCTGGAACGCGGCCAAACACTCGTTCACCGTCGCAACCGACGCCGCGCAACAACTGCATGACGTCACGCGTGCCAACGTGCGCCAACGTGTCGCGAACGTCGACTGGTGGCTCGACGTCGAGATTCTCAATAGCTGGCAGACGCTCCGCACGACCCCAACCCGGTCGGCCCAGAACAACGACATCGCAACGCTCGCCGGCGCGGTGAACGCGCTGTGGGATCAGGGCGTCGACCGTGTCGGCATCTACTCGACGTCGTACCAATGGAATGCGATCACCGGCGGCCCGCTGCGCACGCAGGACTGGTTCTCCGCGAACCCGGTGTGGCTCGCGGGCTTCGACAACCACGCCGACGCGGTCAACGGCTGCGGCCGACGCAGCTTCACGGGCGGACAGGTACTGATGACGCAGTACCTCGGCAAGGACGGCTTCGACGCCGACGTCCTCTGCCCCTGAGTCGCCCGTAGCCGGAGGCGCGCGGGCGGACGTGGCCCGAGCGGCCCGCAGAGCGGAAGACGTAGGTTGTCTTCCTGACCGAGGGAGACAACATGGAGTACCGACGACTGGGACGTACCGCGCTGCGTGTGAGCCCGATCTGCTTGGGCACGATGAACTTCGGGGCGCTCACGACCGAACCCGACGCGCACCACATCATGGATCGCGCGCTCGATCACGGCATCAACTTCTTCGATACCGCCAACCGCTACGGCGGCGAGAAAGGCCCGGGCACCACCGAATCGATCATCGGCACCTGGTTCGCGCAGGGCGGGGGGCGACGCGAAAAGGTTGTGCTCGCGACCAAGGTATTCGGACCGATGACACCCTGGCCGAACGACGGGATGCTGAGCGCGCGGCACATTCTCGATGCGTGCGACGCGAGCCTCCGCCGTCTGCAGACCGATCGCATCGACCTCTATCAGATGCACCACGTCGATCGCAGCGCGCCATGGGACGAGATCTGGCAGGCGATGGAGACGCTCGTCCAGCAGGGCAAGATCATCTACGCCGGGAGTAGCAACTTCGGCGGCTGGCACATCGCACAGGCGAACGAGGCCGCCAAGACGCGCCACTTCCTCGGGCTGGTCAGCGAGCAGAGCCTGTACAACCTCGCGGCTCGCACCGTCGAGCTGGAAGTGTTACCAGCGTGCCGCGCGTATGGCGTCGGCGTGATCCCGTGGAGCCCACTGGCGGGCGGAATGCTCGGCGGCCAGGCCACGAACGGCGATACCGCGCGCCGTAAGAACGTGCAGCCGCGCTACGAGCGGATGCGTCCACAACTCGAGCGCTGGGAGAAGTTGTGCGCGGACCTGGGTGAGGAGCCCGCGGCGGTCGCGCTGGCGTGGTTGCTGCACCAGCGCGAGGTCACCGCGCCGATCGTCGGTCCGCGCACGCTCGAACAGCTCGAAGGCGCGTCACTGCGCGCGGTGGAGCTGAAGCTCGACGACGACACGCGGAAGAAGCTCGACGAGATCTTCCCGGGGCCGGGACGCGCGCCCGAAGCGTACGCGTGGTAGAGGGAGCGACGTAATGGACATCTACGAAGCGCTCTATACGACGCGCGCGATGCGCCGCGTGAAGCCCGATCCGATCCCGGCCGACGTCCAAGCGAAGATTCTCGACGCCGCGGTGCGCGCACCGAGCGGCGGCAACATGCAGAACTGGCGCTTCATGCTCGTCGACGACGCCGGCGTCAAAGCGCAACTCGGCCCGATCTACCGCGACTGTTTGGGCAGGCTCTGGGAGACGATCTACAAGGACACGCTCACCAATGCCCGGGCGAACCCTGACGATCCCGAGAGCGCGGAGTTCCTTCGCATTCAGCGGTCGGCACAGCATCTGGCGGATCACTTCGAGGAGTACCCGCTGCTGCTGTTCAGCTTCGTGCAGTTCGACCCGAGCGGCGGCTCGATCTTCCCGGCAACATGGTCGGCGATGCTCGCGGCACGCGCCGAGGGCATCGGCGCGTCGCTCACCACGGTCATGATCTTTCGCATCGACGAGGTACTGAAAATCCTCGGTGTGCCCAAAGAAGAAGGCTGGCTGGTGTCGTCGTGCATCTGCTTCGGCTACCCCACCGGCACGTGGGGCGTTGCCGCGCGCCGACCCGTGCACGAGGTGTCGTTCCGCAACCAATGGGGCACACCCGTCGGCTTTGAGATCGACGCGCCGCTCTGGCCGTAATCGACACGGCCGGCGTCGTTGTCCTCCGAACTCGCGGAATCCGTACAGGCTGCCCACAGTTGAAGCTCAGGGCTGCCGACGAAAATACCGGGGACGGACCGGTCCCCCGGGGCCCGTAGAGAAGCTGGCGAGGCGACATTCCAATGAGTGACTGGGAGCACGACCCGACGACCGGCGACGGACCCGATCCCGTTCCGCCGCTGGCGCCCCGTCCCGCTCCGCCCCGTCCGTGGTGGGCCATCGACGCCGAATCGGACGGAACCGTGCCCGAGTTCACCGCGCCGGCCCCTCCCGTGGACGTCACCCCGCCCGGCCCGTACGCCCAACCGACGCAACCGACGCAACCGACGCCTTCGGCCTGGCCGGCCCAACCGCCTGCCTGGCCGCCCCAAGCCCCGCCGAGCTGGCCCCAGACGCCCCCGCCCCCGGGGCCGCCCGGCGGTGGCTGGGGTATGCCCGGCACCCCCGCCGGCGGTTGGCCGGCGCAGCCCGCGGCGGCCTTCGGCTTCCAAGCGCGTCGCCGCCGCGATCGCCGCCGTCGCACTCGTGCTCGCGTCTGCGGGCATCGGTGCGCTCGTTGCAGTCGCAGTCGAACAGGATTCCCGCCCCCAGAGCGTCACGACTCCCACGCTGCCGGTGTCGCCATTTACGCCGGGCACCAATGGCAGTGGCAGTGGCAGTGGCAGTGGCAGTGGCTCGAGCGGCTCGGGATCGTCGACCGGCTCGCTCGACGCGAACGCGGTCGCCAGCAAGGTCATCCCCGCGATCGTGAACATCACCACGACGACGACACAGGGTCGCGCCGCCGGAACCGGCATGGTGATCTCCTCCACTGGTGAGGTGCTCACCAACAACCACGTCATCGCCGACTCGACCGACATCCAGGTCGACATTGGCGGCTCCGGCAACACGCATTCCGCGCACGTGGTCGGGTACAACGTCGCCGACGACGTCGCGCTGCTGCAGATCGACGGCGTCTCGAACCTCCCGACGATCGCGTTCGGCAACCCGTCGAAGGTGAACATCGGCGACCGCGTCGTCGCGATCGGGAACGCGCTGGGACGCGGCGGCACACCGGCCGTCGTCCAGGGCAAGGTCACCGCGTTGGATCAGCAGGTGACTGCCGGCGACCCGGTTGGCGGGACCACCGAAACGCTCCGCAACATGATCCAGATTGACGCACCGATCGAGCCCGGCGACTCGGGTGGCGCGCTCGTGAACGCGAGGGGCGAGGTGATCGGCATGAACACCGCCGCCGCGGGCGGGCGCTTCCAGCAGCAGACCGGTTCCAATGTCGGCTTCGCAATCCGCGTCGACAACGCGGTCACGGTCGTGCGCCAGATTCAGACTGGTGTCGGAACCGACAAGGTGCACATCGGCGGCAAGCGCGCCCTGCTCGGCGTACGCGTGAGCGACATCGACAACCAGGGTGGCCCGACCACTGTGGCGCCGGTCGACTCGGGCGCCCTCGTGATCGGTGTCGAGGGAAGCAGCGCCGCCAGCAGCGTCGGCATCCAGACCGGTGACGTGGTGGTGTCGGTCGATGGCAAATCGATCAGCGACCAGAACGGCCTCCATCTCGCCCTGACCAAGTTCCAGCCCGGCGACCAAGTGCAGGTCGGCTGGGTCGACACGTCGGGTACGCAGCGCACCGCAAGTGTGAAGCTCGGAGAAGGTCCCCCCGCCTGACCTCCGATGCCACCCCCTCGCCGCCCGGCCGGAGCTGTCCGACCGGGCGGTGCAGGCGGCAAACCGCGGCCGCGCCTTCGGATGACCCCCCTCCAGTACGCGAACCTGGGGCGTGCACCGTGCGGACGCAGCGAAGCCAGGGACGGCGAAGCGAGGGAGTCTGTGACTTCGCCGCGACGCTCCGGCCCGCTCAGCCCGGGTGAGCTGGCCGAGGCGGTCGTGCTCGCGGACCTGTCGCTCGCACTGAACATCGTCGGCCACGTCGTGCCGTTCGGAAGCATCCTCGTCATCGCGGCCGTCGTGCCGCTCGCGGTCGTGGCAACGCGTCATCGCTTGCGCGCCGTGATCGCGGGTGCGGTTGCCGCGAGCGTCGTCGGTTTCCTCGTCATCGGCATTCCCGCGCTCGACTACGACCGCGGGTTGCGCGGCATTCGGCGCGCTCGTGGGCGCCGCCGACCGGCGCGGCTGGAGCAGGCGACGCACGATCGCGACCGGTGTCGCAGTGTTGTGGCCGCCGATCGCGGCGATCGCGGATCTCCTGCTGTTCGTGTTCTCCGACTTGCGCAAGCTCACGCTCGATCAGATTCGCAACGGCTGGCACGGGCTGTTCCATCTGCTCGACAACATCGGCCTCGACGGCGTCGCAAGTCATGGCGAGCACGCGGTCGACTGGATCGTGCGCAATTGGTGGATCAGCATCCCGATCGGGCTGCTCATTCCAGTCGTCGTTGGCATCTGGCTGGCGCACGGTCTCGCGACACCGGCGCTCCGCCGCGTGCGCAGCGCGTTCACGAGCCCCGTGCCCGAACCGCCGCCGGTCGATGATCTCGCGCGTTCGCCCGAGCCGTTGCCGGTGTCGCTGCACGACGTGACGTTCCGCTACCCGGGCGCGTCCGACGACGCGCTGCGCGGCGTATCGCTGCGCGCCGAGCCCGCCGAGCTCGTCGCGATCGGCGGCCGCAATGGATCCGGCAAGTCC
Source organism: uncultured Actinomycetes bacterium (assembly GCA_963837155.1). Classification (GTDB taxonomy): domain Bacteria; phylum Actinomycetota; class Acidimicrobiia; order IMCC26256; family PALSA-610; genus DASQHW01. The sequence continues at coordinate 3,495,768 of CAWIMB010000002.1, forward strand.
ACGCTGGCGCGCATCCTCGCGGGCCGGCGCGTCCCGACGAGCGGACGGGTCGAGCGCCCGGGACCGGCCGGGCTCGGTCGCGTCGGCGGCACCGCGCTCGTCTTCCAGCGGCCGGAAGCCCAAGTGCTCGGCGTGCGGGTGAGCGACGACGTCGTGTGGGGATTGTCGGATGCGTCGCACGTCGACGTGCGCGCCGCGCTCGCGCGCGTCGGGCTCCAAGAGCTCGCCGATCGGGAGACGTCGACGTTGTCGGGCGGCGAACTCCAACGGCTTGCGATTGCCTCCGCGCTCGTGCGCACACCGCGCCTGTTCGTCTCCGACGAGTCGACCGCGATGGTCGACGCCGAAGGGCGCGCCCAACTTGTCGCGCTTCTCCGCGAGCTCACGAGCGACGGCGTGGGTGTCGTGCACGTGACGCACCTGCCCAACGAAGCCGACGTCGCCGATCGCACGGTGATCCTCGACGCCGGACGGGTCGTCGCGGAGCGCCCGCCGCCGGTGCGCGCCAACGCGACATTGCCGGCGCGCCCGCGATCCGCGCCGCTCGGCCCGCCGGTCATCGAGCTGCGCGGGGTCGGACACGTGTACTCGCGCGGCACGCCGTGGGCGAAACGGGCACTCGAAGGCATCGACCTGACGATTCGGGAGCGCGAGTCGGCGTTGATCGTCGGCCACAACGGCTCGGGCAAGACGACCCTCGCGTGGATCATGGCGGGGTTGATCGTGCCCAGCGTTGGCCGCGCACTCGTGGACGGCAAGCCCATCGCCGAGAACGTCGGCCGGGTCGGTCTCGCCTTCCAGCACGCCCGGCTCCAGCTGTTGCGACCGACGGTCCTCGACGAGGTGAAGGTGGGTGCCGGCGTCGAGGACCACGAGGCGCGGGCCGCGCTGGCGGCGGTCGGGCTCGACGCTTCGATCGCGCCGCGGCGCATCGACGAGCTGAGCGGCGGCCAGATGCGACGCGTCGTGCTCGCCGAGGTGCTCGCGGCACGCTCACGCGTGGTCGTGCTCGACGAACCGTTCGCGGGCCTCGATCTCGAGGGCCGCGCCGACCTCGAAGCCGTGCTCGTGCGCATGCGCGACGCGCACGGCATTCCGCTCGTCATCGTGTCGCACGACCGCGACCTTCCCGCCGCGCTCCTCGAACGGGTGATCGAGCTCGAAGCGGGTCGCATCGTGCGTGACGAGCGCGTCGACGACGTCGAGGCACACACGTGACCGCCGCAGCCTCCGCCGCCTCCGCCGCCTCCGCCGCCTCCGACGCACCGGCGCGCAAGCGGTCGCGGCGCGATACCGAGCTGACGTTCCTGCGGCTCGTACCGCGCGACTCGGTGGTGCATCACCTCTGGGCGGGCACGAAGCTGCTCGTCGCCGCGGTGCTGGCGCTGATGGTGTCGATCTCGCCGACCTGGCCGATGATCGGAGTCGCCGCGGGCGTGGTCGCACTCGGATTGCTGTGTGGACGCATCCCGCTCGGCGCCTTCCCGCGCCTCCCGCGCTGGTTCTACCTCGCGATGTTGATCGGGGCCGGGCTCAACTTGTGGTCGGGCGTCGACCCGATCGTGCAGGTGGGGCCGCTCGACCTCAGCCTCGGCGGCCTCGAGGAATGGGCGCGCTTCACGGTGCTCGCGGTCGTGCTCGTGGTCTCGGGTGCAGTGATCGGATGGACGACACCGCTCGGTGACGTCGCACCCGCGTTGCGAACCCTGTTCCGGCCCTTGCGATGGCTGCGGTTGCCGGTCGACGAATGGGTGATCTCGATCGCGCTCGCGATCCGGTGCCTTCCGTTGCTGATCGACGAGATCCGCATGCTGAGCGCGGCGCGCCGGCTGCGTGTCCACGAACCGGCAGGCGTACGCGAGAAACCCGAAAAGACCGTGCGCGAGCTGATCGTCGAGACCCACGACCTGCTCGCCACCGCGATCGTGACGTCGATCAGGCGCGCCCGTGACCTCGCGGAGGCGATGATCGCGCGCGGCGGGCTCGGCGGGAGCGTGTCCGCAGCCCGACGCGGACCGGGCGTCCTCGACGCCTTCGTGCTGGTCGCGGCCGCCGCACTGTGCGTCGTGAGCCTTGCGGTGCTACATCTCTGACATGCAACACGTTCGACTGGGCCGCACCGGCCTCCAGGTATCGCGCATCTGTCTCGGCACGATGACCTTCGGCTTGCAAGTCGACGAAGACGACTCGCGGGCAATTCTTGACCACGCCGCCGACAAGGGCGTGACGTTCCTCGACACCGCGGACGTGTATCCGCTCGGCGGCGACCATCGCACCGCGGGCCGCACCGAGGAGATCGTCGGCCGGTGGCTCGCCGGCAAGCGCGATCAGTACGTCGTCGCGACGAAGTGCTTCGGACCGATGGGGCGCCGGCCGTGGGACATGGGCAACAGCCGCCGGCACATCATGGACGCGATCGACGCGTCGTTGCGCCGTCTGCAAACGGACTTCGTCGACCTCTACCAGCTGCACTTCGACGACCCGGGCGTGCCGCTCGACGAATCACTCGAGGCGCTCGACCACCTCGTGCGGGTCGGCAAGGTGCGGTACATCGGGTGCTCGAACTTCCTCGCGTACCGGTTGGCGCGCGCCCTCGGCCGGAGCGAGACCCGCGGGCTCGCCCGATTCGACTCCGTACAGCCGCGCTACAACTTGTTGTTCCGCGAATTCGAACGTGAACTGCTGCCGTTGTGTCTCGACGAGCAGGTCGGCGTGATCCCGTACAACCCGATCGCGGGCGGGATGCTGTCGGGAAAGCACGATCGCTCCAAGGAACCCGAAGAGGGCACGCGCTTCACTCTCGGCAACGCCGCGCGCACCTATCAGGACCGGTACTGGCACGACAACGTGTTCGACACCGTCGACGAGCTGGTGAAGGTCGCAAGTGACGCGGGCATGCCGCTGCCGACGCTCGCGGTGGCGTGGGTGCTCCAGCATCCGGCGATCACATCCCCGATCGTCGGCGCGAGCCGTCCCGAACAACTCGACGCGACGCTTGCCGCGGTCGACGTCCGCCTCGACCCCGACCTGGTCACGCGCCTCCACGAGGTCACCGCGGCATACCGCCGCGGCGACGCGCCTCGCTGAGCTGAAAAACACTGACAGCGCGTCACCGCTCGAACTGGGTACGGTCCTTCTTATGTCGGATATCGCGGTCCCCTACTTCTGCTCGTTGCCTGCGTCCCCGCCGCCGTGGCCCGGTGTGGTGGTCGTGATGGAGGGAATGGGCCTGACGCCACAATTGCTCCGCACCTGCGAGCGCCTCGCACGCGAGGGCTATGCCGCGGTTGCGCCCGACCTGTACTGGCGCTTCGGCGGGAGCGACCCCGACGTCGGCGATCGGAACTTCCGGCAGTTGACGCCCGAGGAGGCCCGCGCCGACATCGTCGAGGTCGTGGCCCGGGTGCGGGATCTCGGCGCGGCCACGGTCGGGATCACCGGGTTCTGCATGGGCGGCACGTTCGCGTACCTGGCCGCGGTGTCGGGGGTCGACGTGGACGCGGCCGCCGCGTTCTACGGCGCGGGCATCGCCCAGAATCTCGGCGAGCCGTACGTCCCCCTGGTGCTGTTCTTCGGCGGGAATGATCCGTACATCAGCCGCGACGACATTGCCGAAGTCGAGAAGCATCACGCGGGCCAGGTCGTCGTCTACGAGAACGCCGGCCACGGGTTCCTGCGCGACGGCTCGGAGGCCTACGACGAAGAAGCGGCCACCGACGCCTGGCGGCGCCTGCTCGAGTTCTTCGGCGAGCACCTCCGCGTCGGCTAGGCCCTCACCTCGTCGCCGAAGAGGTCGGTCTCCTTCGGCCCGCCGTTCCACGCGGGGACTGCGCGCACGAAGAAGTCGCGGGACAGGATCGTTCGCTCGAGCTCCGGCGAGAGGCCCGTGAACGGCGACAGCTGCGTGCGGTGCTCGGCGATGCCCGCTCGCCGAGTGTCGATGACGTTCGTGACATCGACGACCGTCGTGATCTCGTCGTCGTGTCGCCCGAGCTCGAGGTCGACGTACTCCTCGAGCAGGCCTTGTTCCTTCATCGCCGCAAGCCACCTGTCCATGACGGACCGCGCCAGCGTCCAGTGGTAGAGGCGTGCCGTCCGCTTCGCCGCACGCTCGAACGCGCGCGTCGCCGCCTCGCCCACGCGCATGTGATCGCGGTGATCATTGATCGACTCGGGATCGAATGTCACCACGACGTCGGGCTGCAATTGTTCGATCAGAGCCGCGACCGGTGTGATCACGGCCTCCAGGTCGACGGCGGCGAGCGCGTTCGCAGGCATGTCGCCGTTCATGCCGGAGTCGGCGAAGTCGAGCAGCACGACGTCGTGTGCGCCGAGCACCTGGGCGGCCGCGCGCAACTCGCCTTCGCGCACGACCGCGAGCTCTTGCGGTCCACTTGTGGTGCCGCTGGTGTCCTCGCCCGCTTCGCCGCGCGTCGCGCAACACACCACGACGCGCACTCCGCGCGTGGCCGCGTTGGCGATCACCGAGCCCGTGCCGAACGTCTCGTCATCGGGGTGCGCGACGACGACGAGCAGCACGTGTTCTTCCCATTGCATGGCAACGGATCGTACGTGGCACCTCTTGCATCGGCCGCCGGGCAACTGACCGCGACCAGGTCGTTCGGCCTATACGCACACTCACTGTCTCCTCCGACGGACGCGTACGGTGTCAGTAGGCCCCGTCGTGCGCGCGCTCGGCGCGCCAAATGCACGAATGCTTGCGTTGTGCCGCACTTGGGAGCACGCTGTGGACGGGAAGGCGCTCACCCAGCCCAATGACCCCAGTGGCGCCGGCCCGTAACTGACCCCAGCCTCGGCCCCGCCTCCCCCACATCGGCGGGGCCGAGACGCGTGATGATCCGGTCAAGTCTGCGTGACGAACTCACAACATGACTGACCTCAAAGCGCAGCAACGTCGGTTCGTCGACGAGTACCAGACCGGCCGCAAGGTCGACGTCGCAGACGAGCTGCTCGCCGACGACTTCGTCAACCATTCGACGTTGCCTCCGTTCCCTCCGACCAAGGACGGCGTCATCGCGATGTTCGCGATGTTCCACGCCCCGTTCCCCGACTTCCGCGCCGAGATCCACGACATGCTGATCGACGGCGACAAGGTCGTGACGCGCAAGACGTTCCACGGCACGCATGAGGCCGAGCTCTTCGGTGTTCCCGCCACCGGAAACCCAGTCGAAGTTCCCGTCCTCGACATCGTTCGCTACCGCGACGGCAAGATCGTCGAGCATTGGAACGTCGTCGATCAGGTGCCACTGCTGCAGGCGCTCGGCGTCATTCCGTCCTAGCGCGGCCGCTCGGCGCGAGCGAAGTGCTTGCTCAACGTTTCGTCCTGATGCTGATAGTTCGAGCCAATCCCCTGCCCATAGAGGCGCGGGCGCCTCGAGCATGTGCTCGAACGTCAGCTTGCAGACGCGCTGGCCGTGCTCGACCATGAACGGTACGTCGTGGGCGCGCACCTCGAGCGCGGCGCGTGACCCCGTGAGCTCGCCGTTGGGATCGAAGCCGAAGCCGGGGTCGAAGAAGCCGGCGTAGTGGGTGCGCAGCTCGCCGCTCGTTGGGTCGTACGCGGTCATCTCCGACGCCAGCGTGGGCGGGATCGACACTGCCTCGTTGCTCATCAACAGATAGAAGCGTTGCGGCGTGAGCACGACGCGGTCGCCGTCCTCGCGCTTCACCGCCTCCCAGAACGACTCGGGATCGACGGGCACATCGCTGCTCTTGTGCACGTCGAGCAGGGGTGCGTTGTCGCGGGCCCGGTAGCCGACGCGGCCTTCTTCGTCGCCCCGAAGATCGAGCCCGAGGAAGAGGCCGCCGCTCAACGCGAGCTTCGAGTTCGAGACCGGCTTGCCGCGGTCGAACAGCAACGGCTGCTTGCGGTGGAACGCGCGCACATCGTCGTCAGTGAGCTCGTTGCGACCGACCGACAACCGCAGCTGGTTGAGCGAGACGTCCTCGCGTACCCGTACCGGAAACGAGAGCGGCACGACCTCCAGGTAGAGCGGTCCGTCGTAGGCGTCGGCGATCTCGTCGAAGCGGTAGCTCTCATCGGTGATCACGCGTGTGAAGACGTCGATGCGGCCGGTCGAGCTCTTCGGGTTGGCCTTGCCGCGCATTCCGGCCGGGAGCGCAAGGCGCTCCTTCAGCGGGATGATGTACGGGCGCTTGGTCTCGAGCACGACGCCGTCCTTGCGAAGGTCGAGCTCGTCGATGATGTAGTCCTTGACGCGCCGTTCGACGGTCTGGCGGTCGGGCAGGAAGCTGCACCGGATGCGGTACGCGACTTCGCCGAGACGAAGGTCGAGGCTCGCCGGCTGCACGTTCTCTTCGGGGATGGTGAACCGGCCCGCGTCGATGACACGCGCGGCGATCGCGCGTTCGAGGTACTGGCACGGCAGGACGCCGGTGCGGCCGGACGGGAGTTCGAGATCCACCGCCGCCGATGCTAGGCGGCCGTCTCGACGTTCTCGGCCTTTGCGGGTCGTGGGGAGCACGTTGCTGCATAAGGCATCGCGGATCACTTCGTGATTACGTGGGGGAATGGATTCAGTCGTCGAACCCCGCCTCGAAGGAACGTTTCGTGTCGCGACGCACCGGCGCATCAGCTTCGCCGAGTACGGCAATCCGCACGGGAAAGTGGTGTTCTGGTTCCACGGCACCCCCGGCGGCCGCACGCAGATCTCCCCGCATACCCACCCGATCGCGATGGAGATGGGCATCCGGCTGATCGTGCTGGAGCGGCCGGGCGTCGGGTTCTCGACACCGCACGTCTACCCGAACGTCTTGGGCTTCGCCGACGACGTGGGCACCATCGCCGACGCGCTGGGCGTCGAACAGTTCGCGTTGGTCGGCCTCTCGGGCGGCGGCCCGTACGTACTCGCAACCGCATACCGCTTCCCCGACCGCGTGATCGCGGGCGCGGTGCTCGGTGGTGTCGCGCCGTCACGTGGTCCGGACGCGGCGAAGGGTGGAATCATCGGTCTCGCGACCCGACTGGCGCCGTTGGTCGAGCTCACCCGCCGTCCGGTCGGTGACGGCTTGCACCGGCTCGTGCGCGTCCTGTCGCCGCTCAAGTCGCAAGTGTTCGACCTGTACGTCGCGATCTCACCCGAGGGCGACAAGCGCGTGTTCCGCCGGCCCGAGATGAAGCAGATGTTCATCGAGGACATCCTGCGTTCGCTGCGCAAGCAGTCGCACGCGCTCCCGACCGATCTCGTGCTGTTCACGCGCGACTGGGGCTTCTCGCTGCGCGACATCCACGTGCCGATCCGCTTCTGGCACGGCGACGCCGACAACATCGTGCCGCTCGCCCACGTCCACCACATGATGACGCTCGTGCCCGACGCCGAGCTGCGCATCCGTCACGGCGAAAGCCACCTCGGCGCGCTCGACGCGTCCGAAGAGATCTTCAAAACGCTCCTCGAGCTCTGGCCCGCGGAAAACACCGCCAACAGTTGGCAGTGAAAACCGCGCCAGGCGCGGGAAACGCTGCCAACTGTTGGTTACCTGCTCCGCGGGGATTTATCTGTTGACACAGATATTGTGACGACGTAGATTCCGCGGGTGCGCATCGCGAACCTTCACGGTCGGGCCGCCCTCGTCATCGACGACCTCGCCATCGACCTCGCAACCGCATCCGACGGCCAGTTCGGCCCCGACCTCACCGCCGTGTACGACGACTGGGACGCGGTGCGCGAGTTCGCATCGGCGCTCGACCCGGCTCTCGCCGAGCCGTTCGAGCCCAAGCATCTCGGGCCGCCGTCGCCCGCGCCTCGGCAGGTGTTCGCGATCGGCGTGAACTACCGCGCCCACGCCGAAGAAGCCGGCTTGCCGTTGCCGACGATCCCGGCCACGTTCACGAAGTACCCGACGTGTCTCACCGGCCCGTACGCGGACGTCGCGCTGCCGAGCGCACACGTCGACTGGGAGGTCGAGCTCGTCGTCGTCATCGGTGCACGCGCTGAGCGCACCGCCGAGGCCGATGCGTGGGCGCACGTGGCGGGTGTCACCGTAGGCCAGGACGTGTCGGAACGGATCGTGCAGTGGTCCGCGGGTGCGCAGTTCGCGCTCGGCAAGTCGTTCCCCGGCTTCGGTCCGATCGGTCCGTGGCTGGTGACGACCGACGAGCTCGACAACCCCGATGATCTCGCGCTCGGTTGCGCGATCGACGGCGAGAGCGTGCAGGAGGCGCGCACGAGCGACATGGTGTTCTCGGTGTCGCAGTTGATCGCGCAGCTGTCGGCGATCGTGCCGCTGCTGCCCGGCGACGTGATCTTCACCGGGACACCCTCCGGCATCGGGGCGACGCGGCAACCGGCGCGGTACCTGCAACCGGGCGAACACGTCGAGAGCTGGATCGAAGGCGTCGGCCGGATCCGCAACCGCATGGTCGAGGCGGGAACGTGACGACCACCGAAGCCGCCTCGAAGTCGAAGGAATCGCGTGCCGCACGCCTCGGGCGCCTCGCCCACCTCAACGTGTTGATCGCGGCCGATCGCTTCCGGGACGCTCTTGAGGAGCGGTGCAAAGCCGAGGGCATCACGATGGCGCAGTACGCCGCGCTCTGGGTGCTGTGCCTCGCCGACGCGCCCGACGGCGTAACCACCGGTGCGCTCGCCGACGGCCTCATCACGCGCCAGCCCGACGTCACCCGCCTCGTCGATCGGTTGGTGCGCGCCGGCCTCGCCGAGCGCAAACCGTCGCCAACCGACCGCCGCGTCGTACTTGTCGCGGCGACACCTGCCGCGCGCGCCCTCTTCGAACGGCTCACGCCAGTGATCGCGGCGTACCACGAGCAGCAGTGGTCGAACCTCACGGCGGCCGAGCTGCGCACGTTCCACGAACTTCTTGCGAAAGCACTCTGGGGGAACCAATGACACATCAACTCGAGCTCGGTTACGTCGGCCTCGAAGTCGCCGATCCGCACGCGTTCGAGGCGTTCCTCACCGATGTCGTGGGCCTCGTGCCCGGCGAGGACGACCACACCTGGCGCACCGACCACCGGGCGCAGCGCATCATCGTCTCGGAAGGCCCACGCAACGACGCCGCGTACGTCGGGTTCGAAGCGACCGATCAGGACGCGTTCGCCGCAACGATCGAGCGAATGGGCGCGATAGGCGTCGACGTGATCAAGGGCACCGACGACGAGAAGGACGAGCGGGCGGTCGCCGATCTCGCGTGGTGCACCGCGCCGTGGGGCACGCGCATCGAGATCGCGCTCGGGCTCCAGCAGGCGAGCGCACCGTTCGCGTCGCCGCTCGTGCCGAACGGCTTCCTCACGCGGGACGTCGGCTTCGGCCATGTCGTGTTCGGTGCGCCCGACCTCGACGCCGCCGACCGGTTCGCGACCAAGGGCCTCGGCATGGCGCAATCCGACTGGCTGGAGATGGACACTGGCGGCTTCACGCTCAACGTTCGCTTCTACCACTGCAACGCGCGCCACCACACGCTTGCGATCGCGGGTGTGCCGTTCGACCTGCCGACGAAGTTGCATCACCTGATGCTCGAAGCGAACGCCGTGGACGACGTCGGCAACGCATTCGATCGTGCATTCAATGCGAAGTTGCCGATCGCGAACGGCCTCGGTAAGCACCCCAACGATCAGATGTTCAGCTTCTACGTGGTGACGCCGGCCGGCTTCCAACTGGAATTCGGGACCGGCGCGCGCACGATCACCGAACCCTGGACCGACAACCGGTGCTACGACCGCATCAGTGGCTGGGGGCACCAGCCGGTCGTGTACGCCGGCCAATGAGCACCGCCGACGTCGCGATCGTCGGCTTCGGACCGGTCGGCGCGACGCTCGCGGCGCTGTGTGCGCGGCGCGGATTGTCGGTTGTCGTGATCGACAAGGACCTCGACGTGTACCCGTTGCCGCGCGCCGCGCACGTCGACCACGAAGTGATGCGCATCTGGCAGGAGGTCGGCTGCGCCGATGAGCTGTTCGCGGGGATGCGCGAGAACGTCGGCATGGACTTCCTCACCGCGGGCGGCGATGTGCTGCACCGCATGCGCCCAGCCGGCACGGCTGCGACGGGATGGCCCTCGTCGCTGTTCTTCCACCAGCCCGGCGTCGAGCGCACCGTTCGCAAGTGCGCGCGAGAGCTCGGCGTACAAGTGCACCTCGGCACCGAAGTCACGAGCCTTGATGCGCGAGCCGACGGTGTGCGGCTCACGCTTGCCGACGACTCGGTGATCGACGCGTCCTGGGTGATCGGCTGCGACGGCGCCCGCTCGTTCGTGCGCAAGGAGCTCGGCGTCGAGCTCGACGACCTCGAGTTCGAGGAGCCATGGCTCGTCGTCGACATGGTGGTGCGGGGCGACGCGCCCGAGCTGCCCGACCGTGCGCTGCAGATCTGCGACCCGGCGCGTCCGCACACGCTCGTACCAATGCCGGCACCGCGCTTTCGCTTCGAGTTCATGCTGTTGCCGGGCGAGGACGCGACCGCGATGCAAGACCCGGCGGTCGTGCGCGAGCTCGTGGCGCCGTGGGTCGACCCGGACATCGTCGAGATGGAGCGCAGCGCGGTCTACACGTTCCACGGGTTGATCGCGCACACGTGGCGCCGCGGTCGCGTGCTGCTCGCGGGAGACGCCGCGCACCAGATGCCGCCGTTCCTCGGGCAGGGCATGTGCTCGGGTCTGCGTGACGCCGCCAACCTGGCGTGGAAGCTCGACCTTGTGCACCGCGGCGCCGCGCCCGACACGCTCCTCGACACGTATCAGCTCGAACGCGAACCGCACGTGCGCACGATCGTGGAGCTCGCGGTCGGCTTCGGCCGCATCATCTGCACGACCGATGCCTCGGTGGCGGCCGAGCGGGACGCGGCGATGTGCTCGGCGCACGCGGCACGTCGAGCGCGACGAGCCGGACACACCCGACGCGCTCGCCGGGCTTCTGCCCGGTCCGCTGGTGCTCGGCGACGGGCGGCTCGCGCCCCAACCCGTGTGCGCGGGGCGCGACTCGATGACCTCGTCGGACCCCGATTCGCGGTCATCACCCGGGAGCCGATCGACGACGCGTTCTGGCCGGACCTCGCCGCGATGCTGGACGCGCGCACGCACCCGGCGCTCGCGGCGATGCTCGACGAACTCGCCGCCGACGTTGTCGTCATCCGTCCCGATCGCTACGTGCTCGGCGCGGGGCCAGCCCTCGGCGCGATTACCGACGCCGTCCGTTCACTGTTGGAAAGGGAAGTTGTGGCATGAACGCCGAAGAACGACGCGAGTTCGTCCGCACCCACCGCACCGCCGTTTTGGGCTACACCCGCAAGGAAGATGGCCCCGCGATGTCGGTCATCTACTACACAACCGAACCCGACGACACGATCCTCGTCTCGACCATGGGCGACCGCGCGAAGGCGAAGGCCTGCGCCCGCATCGGCAAGGCGTCGCTGTGCGTCCTCGACGAGCAGTGGCCGACGACCTACCTGCAGGTGTACTGCGACGTGACGGTCGATGATGATTTCGAACAGGCCGTCGACGCGATGATGCGCATCGGAGGCGTCATGGCCGGCCGCGAGCTCGACCCGTCGGTCCGTCCCCTGGTCGAAGAAGGTGCGCGCGCCGAGGGCCGAGTCGTGCTGCGGCTCCGCCCCTACACGACCTTCGAGACACCGCCCAAGCACGTTTCGAGCGAGGCCGATATCAATGAAGACCTCCTGCATTCGACCAGCGCGTCGATCGCCTGGTGAGGGGGCTGACACCCCTCTAGGCTGACACGCATGTCAGCCGAGCTTCCGAAGATCGTCAGCGTTGACGACCACGTCGTCGAGCCCGCGCACGTCTGGCAGACGTGGCTCCCGCAGAAGTACCGCGAGCAGGGCCCGCGGGTCGAACGCAAACGGTGGGGCGCGTTCAGTCACAAGCCCGGCGCCAAGTACATCAACACCGAGGACCCAGAAGGCCTGTGGGGCGACGCCTGGTACTACGAAGACCGCCTCATCTACGTGCACAAGCGCTTCGTCGCGATCCCGCTCGAGGCGACACCCGACGGCGACCTGACGCGCTTCGACCGCAGCAAGATGGTGATGGAGGCGCTGACCTACGACGAGATGCGGCCCGGCTGTTACGAACACGACGCGCACGTCAAGGACTTCGAGCTCAACTGGACCGACGGCTCACTCCCCTTCCCCACCTTTCCGCGCTTCTGCGGCCAGACGTTCTACGAAGGCAACGACAAGGAGCTCGGGCTCGCGTGCGTGAAGGCGTACAACGACTGGATGATCCAGGAGTGGTGTGCGCCGTCAGGCGGCGTGAACATTCCCCTGTGCCTCATCCCCCTGTGGGACGTGCAACTCGCCGCGCAAGAGGTGCAGCGCATCGCGGACCAGGGTTGCCGCACGCGATCTGCTTCAGCGAGCTCCCGCACCACCTCAAGCTGCCCACGATCCACAGTGGTGAGTGGGACCCAATGTTCCAGGTGTGCAACGACACCGGCGTGACGTTGTGCATGCACATCGGCTCGTCCTCGACGAACCCGTCGGCGTCACCCGACGCGCCCGGCGGTGTGGGTGGCACGCTCGCGTTCAACAACGCAATGGCGTCGCTGGCCGACTGGTTGTTCTCGACGAAGCTGATGACGTTTCCGAAGCTGAAGCTCGCGTACTCGGAAGCACAGATCGGCTGGATCCCCTACGTCCTCGAGCGGGCCGACCAGGTGTGGGACCAGCACGACAGCTGGCAGCACATGAAGGAACGCATTCCCGAGCCGCCGTCGACGCAGTACCCGGGCCGCATCTTCGGGTGCTTCACCGCCGACCACCACGGGCTGCACTCGCTCGACGAGGTCGGCCCCGACAACATCTGCTTCGAGACCGATTACCCGCACACCGACACGACGTGGCCGAACTCCAAGGAGTACGTCGAGAAGATGCTCGCCGACTTCGACGAGACGGTTGCGTACAAGGTGCTGCGCGGCAACGCGATCAAGATGCTCGAACTCGATCGGGTGTGAGCGTGATGCCCAAGGACAAGGACATCCTTCCCGCCAAGCCCGAGATCGCCGAGAAGCCGTCGGAGGTGCACGGCTCGACGCATGTGGCGATCGCGTTCCCGTTCTCGAACATCAACTTGCATCAGCCAATGGACGAGATCCGCGAGCTCACCGCGCTCGTGGTTTCGCTGGCTGAGGAGCTCGCCGACTTCCGTCCGTCACCGGGAACGAAGGCGCTTGCCGAGCGCGCCCAGGAGCTTGCGGCGAAGCTTTCGAAGTGACGCGTCGTTTCATTGCGGGGATCGTGGCCGCGGTCACGATGGTTGCTGGTGCCGCGTGCAGCAGCAGCACGAGTACCGCGAAGCGCGACGCGGTGCCGACCACAACATCCGCGACCGCCGGCGCGACCCACGACCCGGCGTTCGCGAAGCCAGGGCCGTACAAGGTCGGCTACACAACGCTGCGAATGAACGATCGTGACGTCGCGGTCTGGTATCCGGCCGACGACGCCGGCGTCGTCGGGAAGAAGAAGGCGACGTATACCCAAACGACTCCCCTGCCCGCGGACCTCAAGGGCCTGGTGCCGCCGAAGTACAACACCGTCGTCACGATGGACGCGTACACCGACGTGCCCGCGAGCGCGAAGGGGCCGTTCCCGGTCGTGTTGTTCAGCCACGGTTTGAGTGCGTACCGGTTGGTGAACTCCGCGCTCGACGTCGGCATCGCGTCGTGGGGCTTTGTCGTCGTTTCGGCCGACTACCTCGAACGAGGAATCGTCGCTCAGGTCAAGAACACGACCAAGAGCGACCCCGAACGCGACCGCCGGGTGATGCTCGACAGCCTCGACCTGGCGGTGCGTGAGAACGAGCGAGCGGGCTCGGTGCTGCGCGGCAGCGTCGACGGGACGTTGGTGGGTGCGATCGGGCACTCTGCCGGCGGAGGGACCGCGTTCGACGCGCTCACCGACGACCGGGTCAAGGTCGCGATCGGGTGGGCACCAGTCGGGCCGCGCGGTACGCCGGCCGCCAAGCCCACGATGATCATCGGAGCAGCGAACGACGTCGCGCTCACTCCTGAGCGCCTGTCGAAGACCTACGCGAGCTTCCCTGCGCCGAAGCGGCGGGTCGAGATCGGCAACGCCGGTCACAACACGTTCAGCGACGTCTGTGTTGTGATCCGCGGCGGGGGCGGGCTCATCGAGTTCGCGCGCCAGAACCACCTCGTGGCCGAGAACCTGTTGCGGTTCGGGCTGAACGGCTGCCAGAAGAAGGACACGGACCCGACGCAGTTCTGGCCGGTCGTGCAGCACTTCACGGTGGCCGAGCTCCGCACGGTATTACTCGGCACGCCCGCGGTCGGCCTCGGCGACGGCATCGCACACGCGCGTTCCCCGATGTGACGTTGTACGTGCACCTGCCCTAGGAGACTGCTGAGCAAGGCGCTTCTGCGGGAGGGTGTCGGGCCGTAGCGTTGGTTCGGGTCGGTGGGTCCGGGATGGCCGATCCGAACAGCTGGCGTGGAAGGGTGTGAGCTGGCGGCGCTGGATGGCTCTTGGCCGTAGAGACGCCCCTCATTGCCTGCCGGGACCCATCGGCGTTCAGGTCGCGAGCACCCAGTGGTTGTCGTCGTGCGCGAGGCCGAGGTTCAAGAGACGTCGGAGATTGACCGCGGCGCAGCGGTGCGCGAAGCCGATGCGGTTACGCGCGATTCCGCGGAATCGCACTTTGCGATGACCACGGGCGACGAGCCATGCGATGGTGCGTTCGACCATCGGCCGATGCTGTCGGTAGCTCTCGATGAACTCGTCGGTGTTGGCGTGTGCGCGTGCGGCGGCGAGCAGCGCGTGGTGCTCATGGATCTTGAGTTTCTTGCCGTCGGCGGCGCGGGTGCAGCGTTCCCTGAGCGCACAGCCGCCACATTTGACACCGAACGTCGCGTTGCGTTTCGCGGTGATCGCCACGGTCACACCAGCTGGGCAGGTCACCGTGCGGGCGTCGAGATCGATCGTGAAGTCGTCGATCGTGAACCCACCCTCGATGTGACCCCGCAACGGGATCGGCTTGATCTGGGCCGTATGTTCGGCCGCGGCCAGCGTGGCCCGTAACTCGCCGGCGCCGTAGGCGGAATCGGCGAGCACCTCGAGCTGCTCGGTCTCGGACGCAAGAAGCTCAGAAGCGGCTTGGGCGTCGCCGACGTTGCCGGCCGTGAGGTCACACGCGGTCACGATCCCCGTTTCGGGCTCGACCGCGATGTGGGCTTTGAAGCCGTCGCGGTAGTTGTGGTTCGTCTTGTGCACATGGCGTGACTCGGGATCAACGACCGACACCATCCGGTCCGGTGCCGTGCGCGCTGCGATCCGCCAGGTCCCATCACCGTCGCCAGGTTCCACGTCCTGACCGGCAACCAATGCGAGGAGACCGACCGCCTCGGCTTGTTGTCCGTCGAGCTCGATGCCGTCCACGACGTCGAGGACTGTGAGCGCGTCGTTCACCAGCGCGGTGACGACCGCGTCGATCGCCGCTCGGTCGTCCCACGCGCACGCAGGCTTGCCCGGATCGTTGTCGTAATCGTGGCCGGTGAGCGTGAGCGCCTTCGCTTCGGGCACCAGCCGCCGCACCCGACGGATCTGCGCGACCAACTGCATGATCGCGTCCTGGCGGATCACCGCATCATCCAACACCGTCGAATCGAGCGCCCTGCGCGTCTTGCCCGCCAGCACCCCCGTCTCGGCCACCACCGCACGGACCGCGTCGAAGATCCGTTCCGGCCGATCGCTCTCACGCAACCGGTTCCGCCACAACGTCAACACCGTCGGATGGAAGCCCTCATCAGCCAACGACACCCCGGCCGCGACCTTCCAAGAAATATTCGTGCGCAACTGGCCGATCGCGTCACGATCCGACAAGCCCTCCAACGCCTGAAGCACCATCACCGTCGCGATCACATCCGCGGGCACCGACGGCCGACCCCGACCCGACGCAAACAGATCCCTGAACATCTCGTCGGTGAACAACCGTCGCCGATGCTCAGCCAAGAACGCGTGCACCGACCCTGCTGGCACCAAATGCCCGCACAACGCCGCCGCGTCCAACAACTCACGATTCGGATCGCTCGATCCCTGCACACCCGCAGTCTGAACGACCACCAGCCTGATCGCGAGCACCGCGACCCGGATTACTCAGCAGTCTCCTAGCCGCAGTCGAGCGCGCGCGGCCGACTAGCGTTGCTCGGAATGCTGGTTTCGGGGCCGTTCCTTGCCGCGTGCGCGCTGCTGGCCTGGTCGGGTGCGGCCAAGCTCGCGCGGCCGCGCGCGACGAGCACGGCGGCGCGCGCGATCGGTCTGCCGTCGTCGACCGCCGTGGTACGCGCGTTCGGCGCGCTCGAGTTGGGTGCCGCCGTCTTGGGGACCGTCATAGGTCACGTGGGCGCGTTGATCGTCGCGTTCATGTACGCCGGACTCGCCGTCCTGGCCCTGCGCCTGTTGCGGCACGCCCCGGCAACCCCGTGCGGATGCTTGGGGTCGTCGAGCGCGCCCGCGTCGTGGGCCCACGTGGCCGTCAACGGAGCGGCCGCGCTGGTGGCTGTTGCCGCGGCGTTCGCGGGCGCTCCGCTGTCGCGGATCACCGAGTTGCCGCTGACGGGTGTGCCGTTTGTTGTCCTGGTGGTGTGCGCGGCGCGCCTGGCGGCCCTGACGATTGACGCGTTGCCCGCGCTCATTCGCGCTGTCGCACGAGGGAGGCCACTGATGTCGGTACTCATCGCGATCGAGACGGTCGTGATCGTGTTGTTGACGGTGCTCGTGGCCGGGCTGCTCAAGAGCCACGCCGAGATCTTGCGCCGTTTGCACGCGATCGACCAGGGCGGCGAGCTCGATGACGCATCGGCGGTGCCGGCCACGATCGCGCTGGGCGCGACTCACACCGGCAGCGCGGGCCGGCGCGCGCACGACATCGTGGGCGAAACCCTCGTGGACGACGCGGTGCACGTCGCGATCACCGGCACGCGCCATCGCACGTTGCTGGCGTTCCTGTCGAGCAGCTGCCTGACCTGCCGCGAGTTCTGGGACGAGTTCGCCCGCGCCGACGAGTTGGGGCTGCCCGCCGACATGCGCCTCGTCGTTGTGGCCAAGGACGCGCGCGAGGAAAGCGTCACCGCGCTGCGGGAGGTCGCGCCCGCCGGGTTGACCGTCGTGATGTCGAGCGACGCGTGGGCCGCGTACGACGTGCCGGGTTCGCCATACTTCGTGCTGGTCGACGGCGCCGCGGGCCGGGTCGAGGGCGAGGGCACGGGCGCGACGTGGCCTCAGGTGCGCAACCTCATCGTGCAGGCGAACGGCGATGGCGCGTTCGGAAGCAGCGGAGCTGCGCGGGAAGCGCGGATCGATCGCGAGCTGCTCGCGCACGGCATCGGCCCCGGCGACCCGCTGCTCTACCACGAGGAAACGCGTTCGTGAACGCAATGGTCGGGGCCGGCTGCGCGCTCGCGTGCGCGGCGGCCATTCGCAGCATGTGGTCCCCCTGAGGAGAGTCGATGCTCGCGAGCATCAGCCCGCTCGGGGAGCGGGCCCGGCACCAGCGTTATGCGGTCACCGTTGCGGCGTACGTCGTCGCGTCGACGGTCGCGGGCGCGTTGCTGGGCGCGCTGCTCGGGGCGGCGGGTGCGCCGTGGGCCGGGACGCGCGGATCGATGCTCGTGATCGGCGTGCTCGCGATCGTCGGTCTGCTGGTCGACGGGCGCGCGTTCGGGCTGCGAGTTCCGGGCCCGCGCCGGCAAGTGAACGAAGACTGGCTCGCGACGTACCGGGGATGGGTGTACGGCATCGGGTACGGCGCCCAACTCGGTTTGGGTTTCACGACGATCGTCACCGCGTCGATCACGTGGGTCGCGTTCGCGTGCGCGGCCGCGGCGGGATCGCTCGGGGCGGGAATGGTCGTCGGCGCGACGTTCGGTGTGGTGCGCGCGCTACCGGTGCTTGCGACGGCCCGGGCGCACGATCCGTCCGCGCTGCCGCGCCACGCTGGCGCGGCTCGAGCGCTTGCGGCCGCGCGTCGCGCGCGTTGCGACCGCGCTCCAGGTCGCGCTCGCCGTCGGGGTGCTGGCTGCGATCACGGTGCAGTTCGCATGACTCGTCTGGTCGCGAACGGCTTGAGCGTCACGCTGCCCGAGCGATGGGAAGCGCGCGTCGCCCGCCGCCACACCAGCCACAACGCGGTGGAACGCACGTTCGCGGTGATGCACCTTGCAAGCTTCCCGTTGCCCGAACACCGCGACGACTTCGGCGGCAACTTCACGCCGAAGATGCGGTCGTCGGACGCGTTCGTCGCCCTGTTCGAGTACGGGCCCGACGCCGCGCTCGAGCCGTTGTTCAGCGCGCGGGGCGTGCCGCGCGTGACCGCCCAGATGTTCTCACCGAACCGGTTGCAGCAGCGGCGACCCGGTCAGCTCGGGTGTCAGCTGTTCTTCAACGCGAGTGCGCGCGCGTTCTGCCTCTATGTCGTGGCCGGCAGCCGGGCGTCGCTCCCGCGCATCGTCACATTGGTGAACGACGCGCTCGCCGACCTCGAAGTTGAGGCGATGCCGTGACGCGCCCGGCCTTGTCGGAACGGGTTGTGGCGCGCACCGCGGCGTGGATGGGACGCCGGGTCGGTCGGCGCAGCTTCCTCGTGCGAACCGCGGTTGTTGGCTCGGCGCTGGCCGTCAATCCGCTGCGGTTCATCCTGCGGCCCGGAACCGCGTACGCGGCATTGGGGTGTGGTACCGCCGCCGACTGCGGCTCCGGGTGGAGTGCGATGTGCTGCTCGATCAACGGCGGGCAGAACACGTGCCCGCCGGGGACGATCTCGGGCGGCTGGTGGAAGGCCGACAACTCCGGTTTCTGCGGCAGCGGTCCGCGCTACTACGTCGACTGCAACGCGACGTGCGCGTGCGGGTGCGGCTCGAGCGGCGTGTGCGCGGCGGGCTGTCAGAACTGCGGGTGCCACTGCAACAGCGGTTCGTGCGATCAGCGCGCGGTCTGCTGCAACCAGTTCCGGTACGGGCAATGCCACCAGGACGTGCGTTGCGTTGGCGCGGTCGTGTGCCGGGTCGTGTCCTGCACGCCGCCGTGGCAGTTCGACCCGTCGTGCGCGACGACGAGTGCAACCGCCAACGCGACGGCGTTCCACGACGCGCCGTGTTTGCACGGAGTTCGCGGCGCAGTGGCCGCATACGGGGACGCGGCCAACAAGGGTGAACCGCGCGGCGTGCTGGCCGCCCCGGTCGTCGGCATGGACGCGACGCCGACGGGGAACGGGTACTGGCTGGTGGCGTCGGACGGCGGCGTTTTCGCGTTCGGCGACGCGCGGTTCCGGGGCTCGATGGGCGGCACGCGCCTCGCGCAACCCGTCGTCGACCTCGCGTCGACGCCGAGCGGCAAGGGCTATTGGCTCGTCGCGGCAGACGGCGGCATCTTCTCCTTTGGCGACGCGAAGTTCCGCGGGTCGATGGGTGGTGTGCGTCTCGCGCAACCGGTCGTCGGGATGGCCGCGACACCGAGCGGCAAGGGCTACTGGCTCGTCGCGTCCGACGGCGGTATTTTCTCCTTCGGCGACGCCAAATTCCATGGGTCGATGGGCGGTGTGCGCCTCGCGCAACCCGTCGTCGCCATGGCCGCCACGCCCAGCGGCAAGGGCTACTGGCTCGTCGCGGCAGACGGCGGCATCTTTGCCTTCGGCGACGCGAAGTTCCGCGGGTCGATGGGTGGTGTGCGTCTCGCGCAACCCGTCGTCGGCATGGCCGCGGCACCCAACGGCAAGGGCTACTGGCTCGTCGCGTCCGACGGCGGCGTCTTCACCTTCGGCGGCGCGCACTTCTTCGGCAGCCGCGGCCTCGACGGCTCCGCCCGCGCCGTCGACATGGAGGAAACGCCGACCGGCGACGGCTACTGGCTCGCCGCCTCCACGGAGCCGTGACTCGAAGGTTTTTGCGACACACGGCGACCGAATTGGTCGTCACCCGTCGCAAGAACTGGTGCGCAGCGCGGCACGAACAGTGCGGGCGACAGCGTTGCCCTCATTCATCACCTGTTCATAGGTGAAACGACGGACGGTCCACCCGAGATCCGAGAGTGCACTGGCACGCTCGTTGTCTGCGGCGCGCTGCTTCCGCGTCGCGTGCGCGCCGTGGCCGTCCAACTCCCACGCGAGTTCGGCGCGGTATGCGCGGCGTCGATGTATGCCTCGCGGCCGTTGGGAAGATCGACTCGGTACTGGAGCTCGGGGATCGGCAGCCCCGCGTTTTCGAGCAGCCGCACAAACCGGCGCTCGATCACATACTTGGGCGGCACGTCAAGACGGTTGCGCAAGACCACAGCCATCGGCCCGACACCATTTCGTCCTTGACGTCGAACCTGCGCGTGCCGGCGCGCCACCGAGGCCCGCTCCGCGAGCTCGTCGCGTTCAACGCCGTCGAAGGCTTCTTCAACGCGCTCCCACCGTGTAATCGCGCCGAGATCGATCAATGTCCGTGAGGGGCTCGTCACGGGAATCGGCCCGACGTGCATGTAGTCGTCGGCGGCGAGGTCGAGTGATTCGTGGACGATCGCGTCGATATTCCGTATCCGCGTCCCACGAGGAACCGTGACTTCGACGAAGCCTCGTTTCACGGCGTCGAAGCCGTGCAACTCCGCGGCGGACCTGTGCGACGCAAGGCAATCGTCGCCGCCGACGAGACACGCGGCGAGCAAGCGTTGATTCCACGACCGATCGCTGCCACACAGTCGATAGACACTTCGAGGCAGTTGCTCGAACACGCCGGTGCGCACGCGACGCTGCAACATGCGGTCCGTCACCCCGCAGCAGTGCGCTTGGCGTCGAGTGAACAGTCCGAATTGGGTGGCGGCGATCTCGAGCAAGTTCTCCACGGGCTCCTCCTCATGACGAGGGGAAGCTCCCGCGCAACGTACTTCGAGGGTGCGCCATTCAATCTTCGCGTGCGCGACTCAGTTCTTGCGACACACGGCGACCGAATCGGTCGTCTGGTGTCGCAAAAACCTAACGGAGCACGCGGTTGGCGAAGGCTTCGATCTGGGGGTTGCCTTCGCCGGGCCAGCCGCAGACGAGATAGCCGAAGCCGGCCTTCTCCCATTCGTCGATCAGGCGGGCGGCTTCGTCGACGTCGTCGAGTGACAGCGACCCCGCGCGCGTGATCTCCGACGGGTCGCGGCCCGCGGCCTCGGCCATGTCGCTCAGCCGTTGCGACTTCTGCGCCATGTACTCGGGCGGGCCCCACGAATGCCATACGTCGGCGTAGCGCGCCGCGATCGGCATCATGCGCTTCTCGCCCGACGCGCCAATCCAGATCGGCGGATGCGGCTGCTGGACGGGCCGAGGCCGCAACGTCGCGCCCCGCGTCGAGAAGTGTTCACCCTCAAACGTGAAGTCGTCGGTCGTCAGCAAGCCGCGCACGATCTGGACGGCCTCTTCGAACGCGTTGATGCGGTCGCGCAGCTGCGGGAACGGGATCCCGAGCTCGGTGTGTTCCTTGTCGAACCACGCCGCGCCGTACGACAGCTCGAGGCGGCCGTTCGACGCGTGGTCGATGGTGATCGCCTCGGCCGCGTACACCGCCGGATGCCGGTACGTCATGCCGGCGATGAGCAAGCCCATGCGCACGCGTGACGTGTGGCCGGTGAGCGCCGCCAGCGTCGTCTGACCTTCGAAGCACTCCCCCGGGCCGTCGCCGTACATCGGCTGGAAGTGATCGAAGCCCCACACGCCGTCGAAGCCGAGCTGCTCGGCGAACTGAGCGCGCGCCACCACTTCGTGGAATGGCACGCGTTGCTGGGCGATGTCGAGACCAAATCGCATCGCGGGAACCTAGCTGAACGGCGTGTGCGGTCGTTCGAGCCGCTCACCCTCGATCACGAGGTCGACCCGCTCGTTGTAGAACGAGACCAGCCCGATGATGCGCTCGCTCTCGGGCAGCGCCGTGGGATACGACCACGCGAGGTCTTTCTCCACGCGATCACCAATGCGCGCGGACCAGTACTCGGCCTGGCCCTTGTACGGACATTGCGACGACTTGTCGGTGTGCTCGAGCAGATCCATGCGGACGTCGACCTTCGGGATGTACCAGCGCGGCGGCAGCCCGGTCTCGAACAGGATGCGCGCGTGCGTCGAGTCCGCGAGCACGACACCATCCAGCTCGACCCGCACGTGACGCGACGTCGGCAGAATGTCGATCCGCGCGTACGGGCTGCGCGGGTGCACGATCACTTCTTCGTCCTCTTCGAACCACGCGTCCATCGCGCGCCAGTCGAAGCGGATGGCGTCGCGCAACTCTTCGAGCGGCGACTCCGTGTACTGCCACGCAGCATCGACGCGCTCGACGTCGTTGACCTTCACCGTGAAATGCTGCGCGTCACCGCGGCTCGGTGAATGCGTGATCGTGTCGGTCGCCACCAACACGTCGGTGCGGACGTCGGCGATGGGGATGTAGTACGCCGGGTAGTACGGCACTTCCCACACGAGCAACGCGTGCGTCGTGTCGGCGATCGGTACGCCGTTCACATACGTCCGCACTCGCTTGGCGCTGCGCTCGACCTTGACCCGTCCGCGGTGGGTTTCCTGGTTCGTCGTCACGGTGCGGCCAACCCCTCGGTGTCGCGGTCGATTCCCGCTCTCCGTTGGGGGCCGATCGTTGCACGCGGATCTGCGGCCGAAGCCCGGCCGGCCTCGATGATCGCAAACCGCTCGGTTGCCGCCCCCGCCGCGATCGCCACCCCGCCGAGCCGGGTGAGGAAGCGGCCCCGGCCCCGGCCGGCGACACACAGTCCTGCACCGGCGAGCGACAACCGCCGCGCCGCCCGACGAAGTCGTCCGCCGTGTCCTTCGGTGTACGCGCCGCCCACTTCTGGCGGCAGCGATTTGTCCAACACCGACAGCAACGCGACCTCGGCCGCCACGCCACCAAGCGCGAGCCGGCGGGCCGGCGCGGCATCGGGCACGAGCGCGGCGGCCACTCCCCCGGCCGATGCGGCCGCGCCCGCCGCGAACAGTCCCGGCAGGATCGTGCGCGCGCCGTGCCACGCGGGAACCGCGGTATCGCCAACGACGACGCCGGTGTACGTCGCGACCGCGGGCGCCAGCGCAGCCGCACTCCACGTCGCAACCTTTCCGATCCCCGATGCCCGGCCGCTCATGTTCGACAACGCGGCAACGCCAACCGCTGGTCCGTACGCAGCGAGCAGCCACGAGCCCATGTTCATGGGCGACGACGGCCGGAACACGCGCAGCATGTGATGAAAGCGTTCGGGACGGCCGAGGTCTGCCGCCAACGCGACCGCGCCGCCGCTCAGTGCCGCGAGCGCGGTCACCCGGGCCGCGCGGCCGAGGCGCGCGTCACCAGTCGGCGTCGGCACCCGCCGCGAGCAACGACGAACCCCCCGCGAGCCCGCCGAGAAAGAGGTACGACGGGATCCAGAACTTCCACGTCGGCACCTTCAGCACCGGCCGGTCGTAGTACGTGCGGATCTCGTCGGGCGCGCCGCGCACGCTCACCGCCGGCCTCGTGCGAATGCGAGCGCGACCCCCGCGACCAGCGCGACTCCGGAGGCAGCGGCCACGCGCCACATCGACGCGAGGTCGCGCGTCGGCACGACAGGGTTCGGTGGAAGGCCGTACACCTCGGGCTCGTCGAGCAACAAGAAGAACGCGCCGGCACCGCCGACGCCGTCTTCATCGGAATCGAGATACAACCGGGCCGACTCCACACCTCGCGCGTGCAGCTCGTCGACGCGATCACGCGCCCGCAGCCGCAACTCGTCGAGCGGACCGAACTGGATCGACGCGGTCGGGCACGCCTTCGCGCACGCGGGCTCGAGCCCGCCGTGCAAGCGGTCGTAACACATCGTGCACTTCCACGCCCGGCCGTCGCGCTCGCGCTGACCGATGACGCCGAACGGGCACGCCGACACGCAGTAGCCGCAGCCGTTGCACACGTCGGCTTGCACGACGACGGTGTCGAACTCGGTGCGGAAGATCGCGCCGGTCGGGCACACGTCGAGACACGCGGCGTGCGTGCAGTGCTTGCACACGTCGGACGACATCAACCAGCGCAGGCCCGGTTCCGACACTGTCGCGTCCGGCACGACCTGTTCGATGAACGCGACGTGCCGCCAGGTGTCGGCGTTCAGCTCGCCGGTGTTGTCGTACGACAGGCCGAGGAAGTCGAACCCGTCGGCCGGCACGTCGTTCCACTCCTTGCACGCGACCTCGCACGCCTTGCACCCGATGCACAACGTCGTGTCGGTGAAGAACCCAACGCGCTCAGCCATCGTCACCCCGTTCGTCGACCGTTTGGGCAGTTGCACGCGGACGGTCGCGTTCTTCTGCCCAAACGCTCGCGCCCCGGGGACGGCGGCCGGGACGGATGTCGCACGTCGCGGCCTTGACCTCTTGGATGTGCACGTTTGGATCCAACGCCAGCAGGAACAGGTCGTTGGCGGCGTCGCCGGTCGTGAGGCCGCGCGTCCCCCAGTGGTACGGCAAACCGACCTGGTGGACGGTGTGCCCCTGCACCCGCAGCGGCCGCACGCGGTCAGTCACGAGCACGCGTGCTTCGATCGCGGTCCGCGCCGTCGAGATCGTCGCCCACCCGCCGAGTTGCAAGCCGCGCTCGCGCGCGAGCTCAGGGCTGACCTCGCAGAACATCGCGGGCTGGAGCTCCGCCAAGTGCGCGAGCGTGCGGGTCATCGCGCCCGCGGTGTGGTGCTCGGTAACGCGATACGTCGTTGCGACGTACGGGTACGCGTCCGGATCGTTGTACGGATTCTCCCGGCGGAAGAACACGTCTCGAGCCGGGTTCGACTGCTGCCCGTACAACGGATTGGTGACCGGCGACTCGTGCGGCTCGTAGTGCGCGGGCAGCGGGCCGTCGACGAGACCGGCGGGCGCGAACAACCAGCCCACACCGTCGGCCTGCATGATGAACGGCTCGTCGCCCGCAGTCGCGTCGCCGGCGCGCGCGTCCGCGTCGGGCTCGTAGTTAGGCGCCTTGTGGAGGTCGAAATCTGGCACGTCGGCACCCGTCCACTCCCCACGCGCGGGATCCCACCAGACGTATTGCTTGCGCGTCGACCACGGCTCACCCGACGGCGCGGCCGACGCCCGGTTGTACAGCATCCGCCGGTTGGCCGGCCACGCCCATCCCCACTCGGGCGCGACCCACGACTGCTCGCGCGCGGGCTTGCGCCGCGCGACCTGGTTGACGCCATCGGCGTAACAGCCGCAGTAGATCCAGCAGCCGCACGCGGTCGAGCCGTCGTCGTGCAGCTGCGTGTACGACGACAGCGGGCGGTCGCGGTCGTCCCAGCCGTTGATCTCGCGCAGCACCGCCTCCGCCGACGGGTCCGCCGTTGCACCCGCAACGGGATAGTTCCACGTCAGGTCGAGCAGCGGCCGGTCGCGCTCCAACCCAGACGCCTGCAACTTCTCGCGGATGATGCGACCAAGGTGGTACGCGAACCACAGGTCGGAACGACAGTCGCCTTGCGGTTCGACGGCTTGGTGACGCCATTGCAACAGCCGCTGCGTGTTCGTGAACGTGCCGGGCTTCTCGGTGTGCGCAGCCGCGGGCAGCAAGAACACTTCGGTGCCGATGTCCTCGGTCCGAAGCTCACCTGTCGAGAGCTCGGGTGCGTCGTACCAGAATGACGCCGACTCGACCTCGTAGAGGTCGCGCACGACGAGCCAATCGAGGCGAGCCAGCGCGAGCCGGTGCAACTTCGAGTGTGCGGAACCGACCGCGGGATTCTCTCCGAGCAAGAGGAAGCCGTTCACCCAGCCGTCGAGCATGCCGAGCGTCGACTGATAGGTCGAATGGTCGCCGGTGATGCGCGGCAGGTAGTCGAAGCAGAAGTCGTTGCTCGCGGTCGCGGCGTCGCCCCACCACGCCTTCAGCAGGCTGACGGTGTACGCCTTCATGTTGCCCCAGTAGCCCGTGGGTGATGAGTCCTCTTCAACGAACGTGTCGAGATCGTGGTGCTCGATCGCGTGGGGCATCGGGATGTAGCCGGGGAGGATGTCGTACAACGTCGGGATGTCGGTTGATCCCTGGATCGACGCGTGCCCGCGCAACGCCATGATCCCGCCGCCGGGCCGGCCGATGTTGCCGAGCAAGAGCTGGATGATCGCGGCGGTGCGGATGTACTGCACGCCGACGGTGTGCTGGGTCCAGCCGACCGCATAGCACAGCGCGCTCGTGCGGTCGGGCCCCGAGTTCGCGCACAAGGCTTCGGCGACGCGCACGAACAGCTCACGCGGGACGCCGCACGTGTCCTCCACCACCTCGGGCGTGTAACGCGCGAAGTGCCGCTTCACGATCTGGAACACGCACCGCGGGTGCTCGAGCGTCGGGTCCCAATGCGGCGGACGTCCGCTGTGCGTCGCGCCGTGACTGCCCGCCGCCTGGCCGGTCGCGCCTGCCACTTCGCGGCTGCCGGCCGACGCGGCCGTCGGCATGTCCTTGTACTGCCAGCTCGTGTTGTCGTACGCGCGCTGTTCCGGATCCCACCCCGAGAACAACCCGTCGAGATCCTCGGTGTCGCGGAACGCGTCCTCGATGATCGTGCCCGCGTTCGTGTAGCGGCCGACGTAGTCGCGGAACTCACGGCCATTCGAAATGATGTAGTTCACGATGCCGCCGAGGAACGCGATGTCACTGCCTGCTCGCAACGGCACGAACACATCGGCGACCGCGCTCGTGCGTGTGAACCGCGGGTCAATGTGTATGACCGTCGCGCCGCGCTCCTTCGCCTCCATCACCCACTGGAACCCGACCGGATGGCACTCGGCCATGTTCGAGCCCATGATCACGATGCAGTCGGAGAACTGCAGGTCCTGCTGGAACGTGGTGGCGCCGCCGCGACCGAAGGACGTCCCCAAACTGGGGACAGTGGACGAGTGTCATATGCGCGCCTGGTTCTCGATCTGCAACGCGCCGAGCGCGGTGTAGAGCTTCTTCAGGAGGTAGTTCTCCTCGATGTCGAGCGTCGCGCCGCCGAGGTGCGCGAACCCGAGCGTGCGTCGCACCGGCACGCCGTCGTCGTTCAGGTCCTGCCACGTACGGGCGCGCGTTTCGATGATGCGATCGGCGATCATGTCCATCGCCCGGTCGAGCGGGAGTTCCTCCCACTCGGTGCCGTGCGGCCGGCGGTACTTCACCGTCGTGAGGCGACCGGGGCTGCTCACGAGCGCGCGGCTCGCGGCACCCTTCGGGCACAGCCGGCCGCGCGAGATCGGGCTGTCGGGGTCGCCTTCGATCTGGGTGACGCGCTCGTCCTTCACATAGACGAGCTGGCCGCACCCGACCGCGCAGTACGGGCAGACCGACTGCACGACGCGGTCCGCGTCCGCGGTGCGCGGCTGCAGCTGCTGTGTCTGCGGCGACGCGACATGCTCACCGTGGCCGCGCGCATCACGCGCGCGCAGCTGCCGGACGACGGGCCACCGGCCGAGCAGATCGCCGAGCCGCATCGACACGGTCAGGCGCGCGTGTCAACAATCAGCAAGCTGCACGAGCAGTGGTGCGAGACCTTGTTCGGCACGCTCCCGAGGACGAACCGGCGCACGCCGCTCATCCCGCGGTTGCCGACGACCAGCAGGTCGGCACCGACTTGTTCGGCGACGTCGAGGAGCGCGTCCGACGCGTCGCCCGGCACCTGATGGGTCTCGACCTTCACCCCCGCGGCTTCCGCCTGCGCGGCCGCGTGGGCGCAGACCTGGCGGCTGTCGTCCTCGATCCCGCGGTTCACGTGCTCGATGTCGAAGGTCGGCGCGCCGACGCTCGCGGCCTGCCCGAGCTGCGCGGCCGAGACCAGCCGGTGCGCGTGCACGATGTGCAGCGTCGCGCCCGCGTGATTGGCGAGCTCGATCGCCTTGCCGAGCGCGACCGAAGCCGTCTCCGATCCGTCCGTTCCGACCACGATGACGTCGAACACGGCGCCCCCTATCCCTCGACACGCACCTCGGCGCGGGAGCGTAGTACCCGGCCCGCGGAACCCGGGGGCCGGCCGGACCGCTGTTTCCGGCTCAGCCCCCTTCGGTTCCTCATCACGTCATGGTTGACGCGTTCATC
Source organism: uncultured Actinomycetes bacterium (assembly GCA_963837155.1). Classification (GTDB taxonomy): domain Bacteria; phylum Actinomycetota; class Acidimicrobiia; order IMCC26256; family PALSA-610; genus DASQHW01. The sequence continues at coordinate 3,523,828 of CAWIMB010000002.1, forward strand.
ATGGGTCGACTCCACGCTCCGCTCCCCTTCGGTCGCTTCGCTGTCGTCTCCCACGCATGCACCAGTTCGGGTTTAGGTGTTCTGGCTTTGGCTTGCAGACTGACCGGTACCGTTCCAGTTCGACGACGACGAATTGGTATTCGCGTTGTTCCCCTGGTTGACGTCACCGTTGTTGCTGCCGACGCTGAACACCGAAATCGGCGCGTTGACGTTGACCTGCTTGGTCTCCGCCTTCGACTTCGCGTCCTGGTCAGTGCCGTTGCTGACACTCCCCCTCTGCGAAGCACCGTCAGAACCGTGCCCGTCCTTGCCGGACGAGTTCTGGTACTGATCGGCCTGCTGATACGTCTCGTTACCGTTCTCCGACTTCGACCGCGTGTCGGCCTGGTTGTTCTGATCAACCTTGCCGTTGTTGCTCCCAACACTGAAGATCGAGATGGGAACATTCACGTTGGTCTGTTCGGTCTCGGCCTTGGACTTCGCCTCCTGGTCAGTCCAGTTGTCGACGTTGCCGTCTTGCTTGGCACCGCCGTTGCCGTGACCCTTGTCGCCCTCGCAACCACAGTCGTTGCCCCTGTGACCGTGGCCCTGGTCCTCGACGTTCTGGTCCTGCTTCAGACCTTGTGACGTCTTGTTCCAGTTGCTCGAGCTGGAGTCGGTATTGCCATCGTTGTACTGACCGACCTTGCCGTTGTTGCTCCCCACCTGGAAGAGCCCGATCGGAACGTTGTAGTTGTTCTGCTCGGTCTCGGCCTTGGACTTGGCGTCCTGGTCGGTGTAGTTGTTCACACGGCCGTGCTGGGACGCACCATCCGAGCTGTGGCTCTTGTCGCCGCGACCTTCGTCGCAACCACAATCGCTCCCACGTGGCTCGAATCCCTTGCCCCAGTTGTCGGCCTTGCCGTCACCCCAGCCCCGGTCCTGGCAGCCGCAGTCATCGCGGTGCCCCTCGTTCTTGACGTTCTGGTCCTGTTGCAAGGACTGCCACGTCTTGTTCGAGTTCTCGGACTTGGACTTCGTGTCGGCCTTGTTGAATTGGTCGACCTTGCCGTTGTTGCTGCCAACCTCGAAGAACGAGAACGGGATGTTTTTGTTCTTCTGCTCGGTCTCCGCTTTGGAGCGAGCTTCTTGTGTGGTCCCGTTCTCGACCTCGCCGTATTGGCTGGCACCACTGGCATGTCGATGGCCTCTGTCGAGCTGGCTCGCGGCCCCTGCCCCAATGCCGAGTGAAAGCGCACAGGACACGGTCGCGACGAAGCCCAACCATTTGGACCGTCGCATTGCAGTGTCTCTCCTTGAATCGAAGGAATCTGGTCTGGCTGTTGGTTTTGGCGACACCGCACGACCGAATCGGTCGTCGTGCGTCGCCAAAACGCACGCGCGAGCGCGCGGTTAGCCAGGCCGTTCGATCAAGGACGCGAGGAACAACGACTGTCCGACGCCGGTCGCGAACCGGAACCGTCGGCGCCGAAGGGAAGCCACAGCGGATGCCGCCATGAGGACGGCCAGGCCTCCCCCGGAAGTGCGTCCCACGCCTCCCGGCGCATGCGAGAGGGGGACAGGCGTTGGGAACGAGAGCGGCAGTGCCGGGAGCGGCACCACCGGCAACGCGATGCTCGGCAGCGACAGCGACAGCGACGGGATGCCGTCGAAGGCGGACGTGACGCGGCGCGCGAGATCAGGCGTTGCCTCGGCGACTTGTGCGACCGCGGTCGCGATGACGCTCGCGACCGCGGTCGCTGACGGCCCGTGCGGTGAGATTGGCTGCACCGAGATCACGGGCGGCGTGAGTGGCGACGACGGCAGTATCGGCTTCACGATGTCGAGCGCCGGCCGCACGATCGGCGTCACGGTGTCGATCACCGGCTGCACGACGGGCTTCACCGTGTCGATGATGGGTTGCACGACCGGCGTCACGGTCTTGGTGACCGTGTCGGTCACGGGCGCGACGCGCTTGGTCACATTCGCGACCGGCGCCGGAAGCGCGTCGGTGACCTGCGCGCTCGCCGATGCGAGCGACAGCGGCGCGGGTGCATCGAGCGCGTGCGCGCGCTTGCCTTCGTAGAGCGACCAGAGGAGCGCAATCGCGAAACCCGCGACAACGACGACGAGAAGTCGCACGATTGCCGCTGGCCGAACGCTCAACACTTGGTCGTTGCCCCCACGTCTGCCGGTCCGAGAACGGGCGCCCACCCTTCGAACATGGGCGCGGTACCCCCGCCACCCTGTGCAGTAACCGACCATTTCCCGACAGGCCCCGACCGGGCAGAATGCGCCATGCCCAAGCGCGATCCCGTAGCCGAGGTGCGGCGGCTCTGCCTGGCGTTTCCCGAGGTCAGCGAGCGTTTGAGCCACGGCGCGCCGACGTGGTTCATCCGCGACAAGAAAACATTGGCAACCGTCTGGGACGACCACCACGGCGACGAAATTCTGGGGCTGATCTGCGCGGCGCCGCCCGGCGTGCAGCAGCAACTCGTCGACGAGGAGCCCGACCGCTTTTACGTGCCGCCGTACGTCGGGCACCGCGGGTGGATCGGCGTGCGGCTCGATCGCAAGGTCGACTGGAACGAGATCAAAGAGATCCTCGCCGACTCCTACCGGTGCGTCGCCCCCGCCACGCTCGCCCGGTTGGTCTAGCTCAAGAAGTCGACGATCGCGGCTGTGAGCTCGGGTTTCCCGACGGCACTCAGATGATCGCCCGGGACGACGCGCGCGACCGCGTTCGGGATGCGCGCCGCGAGCTCCTCGGGCGAACCGGCCAGGGCATCGTCCGCGCCCGCGACCACGAGTGTCGGCACGCGGATCTCGTCCAGCGGACCGGGGAGCGCGTCGACGGGGCACGCGCTGGATCGCGGCGAGCGCCTCCAAGTCGTTGCCGCTCCGCTCCGCGAAGTGGCGGAAGGCGCGGGCCGAGCGGTCGATGATCTCGGCGCCCGCCGGCGCGGTGAGCGCGGCCGCGATCGCGGCCCGGTTCAACGGCCGGCCTGACACGAGGCGGCCGCCGATACCGCCGAGCACGAGCGACCGGACTCGGGGCTCGACCGGCACGAAGCGGGTCGCGACGATCGCGCCCATCGAGTAGCCGACGACGTCGGCCTCGGTCACCCCGAGGTGGGACAGGACGGCCGCGGCATCGCGGACCATCGCCTCGTTCTCGTACGCGGCCGAGTCGTGGGGCTTGGCCGACGCACCGTGGCCCCGGGCGTCATAGAGGATCACCCGGCGACCGGCAGCCACCAGCGCGTCGGCGATCCCGGGCGCGAGCCAGTTGCCGGCCGCGTCGGCGCCGAAGCCGTGCATGAGGAGGGTGTCCGGCCCCGCGCCCATGCTCGTGAACGCGAGCTCGAGACCGTCGAACGTTGTAAATCGATCCACTCCGGCGATGCTTGCGCACACCACCCATACCTGCAAACGTGCGCGCATGCGGGGAAAGCTTGTTCTCTTGATCGCCAGCCTCGTGCTCGCGTCGACAGTCGCGTTCGCGACTGCAGCCGCCGCAGCCAGCACGAAGCACCTGCACTTCGAGTACGGGCCGGTGCACATCGACCCGGGCCAGAACATCATCCAGTTCAGCGGCAGCCAGGTACCCAAGCCGACCACCGACGGTTGGATAACCGGCATCAAGCCGAACCTGTTGCTCCCCGACAACTCCGTTCCGCCGGTCGACATCATCCACCTCCACCATGCGGTGTGGCTCAACCAGTCGCGGTCGGACGCGACGCGGCCGTCGTTGCCCGAGCGGTTCTTCGCGACCGGCGAAGAGAAGACGCGGCTCCAGCTGCCGAAGCCGTACGGCTATCCGACACACCCGAGCGACAACTGGCTCCTCAACTACATGATCCACGACCTGGTCGACCGGCCGTTCGACGTGCGGATCACCTACGACCTCGACTTCGTGCCGATGCCGCAGAACAAGCCGCTCACCAACGTCGTCCCGGTCTGGATGGACGTGCAGAACGGTTCGATCTACCCGGTGTTCGACGTGCACCGCGGCACGGGCACCAACGGCCAGTTCACGTATCCCGACCAAGCCATCAACCCGTATCCGGGTGCACCGAAGAACGTGTGGACGGTGCCGAGCGCCGGCAAGCTCGTGTGGGCCGGCGGGCACTTACATCCAGGTGGGTTGTGGGACGACCTGTTCGTCGATCGCGGCGGGCAGAGCGCGCACGTGTTCCGCTCCAACGCGAAGTACTTCGAGAAGGCCGGCCCAGTGTCGTGGGACGTCTCGCTCAACGTCACGAACACGAAGTGGAACGTCGGTTTGCAGGCCGGCGACAAGCTGCGGATCTCGACGACGTATGACTCGAGCCAGTGGTCGTGGTACGAGACGATGGGCATCATGATGCTCTGGTTCGCGCCCAACGAGAGCGGCACGAACCCGTTCGCGCTGACGACCAAGCAGCTGAAGGGCAAGCTCACCCACGGCCACCTGAAGGAGAACAACAACCACGGTGGCAAGTTCGATCCCGACCTGCCCGACCCGAACACGCTGGCGAGCGGTCCGCTGACGAGCGGCGTCGACATCAACAACTACGAGTACGAGCCCGGCGACCTGGACAACGCGACGCAGACGCCGACGGTGAAGGCGGGCCAGTCGATCAAGTTCACCAACGACGACGCGCCCGCGTCGGGCTACGGCACGTGGCACACGATCACGTCGTGCCAGCTGCCGTGCAACCTGTCGACGGGTGTCGCGTACCCGACCGCGAACGCGTCGATCGAGTTCGACTCGGGCCAGCTGGGCAACAACGGCGAACCGACCGCGGGCCGGCTCACGTGGGACACGCCCAACAACTTGCCGAACGGCACGTACGCGTTCTTCTGTCGCGTGCACCCGTTCATGCGCGGCTCGTTCCGGGTGGTGCCATAGCCGGCCCATGAGCACCGAGATGCGAGTGATGCGACTGGCGGACGGCCGCGACCCTCGCGTGGATGGAACTCGGCGATCCCGATGGCGCGCCGATCTTCATCTTTCACGGCTCGCCCGGGACGGCCGACCAGTTCGTGCCGGTCAGCAATACGGCAGCCGCGGCGCACGTGCGCCTGATCTCCCTTGACCGGCCCGGCTACCGACGCAGCAGCTATCACCGGTCGCGCACGTTCGCCGATTTCGCGAACGACGTCGCGCAGCTCGCCGATCACTTGCGGCTCGACACGTTCGCGGTCGCGGGTCACTCGAGCGGTGCACCCCACGCGGCCGCGTGTGCGCGCTTCCTGCCTCGGCGCGTCACCGCGTGCGCCATCATCTGCGGGCCGGCGCCGCCCGTACGCCGCGACTATCCGGGCTGGAGCGACGGCATGCTCCCGACGAACCGCGTCGTCAACGCGGTGTGCCGGCGCTGGCCGCCGACGCTGGACCCGCTGGCGGCCGCAATCTGGATGGTCGTGTTGCGCCCGTTGATGACGCTCGCCCTCGCCCGGGCCCGCAAAGACCCGGAGCGAGCGATACAAACGTTCTTGTCGCAGTTGCCCGCGCCTGACATGGAGGTGATGGCGCGGCCCGAGATCCGGGCGAACGTCCTCGAGGAGATCCGAAATGTGACCGCCGACGACGTCGGGCGTACCGCCATGCAGGACATGGCGATCGGTGATCGCGATTGGGGCTTCCGGCTCGAAGACATCACCGTGCCCGTGCACCTCTGGCACGGCGACCTCGATCGCAACATCCCGATCGCCCAAGGCGTTCTGCAAGCCGAGCTCATCCCCAACTCGACGCTGCACAGATGTCCCGGCGAGGGGCACTCGCTGTACGTCGATCACATGCCGGAGATCCTGGAGACGCTCACCGGCGCACCGACTGCGCGCCGGATGTAGCGTTTCGCAACTCGCTCCGGGAGGCACCGCATGCACCGTCGCATGGTCGCTGTGTTCGTGCTCATGGCGTTCGTGATGAGCGCGTGCGGCGCCCGGTTCAAGGACCACGAGGAAACGGGCGCGCCCGCCGGCACGCCGGCCGCGGGCGGTCCCGTCGTGACAACGCCACCGACAACCGTCGGCAGCGGCATCACCGGTCCGGGCGCAACACCGGGCATCACCGCGACCGAGATCAAGATCGGGTACCTGCTCCCGATCACCGGCGCGGCGCCGATCCCCGTGCAGTTCGACAAGGGCGTCAACGCGTACTGGAGCTACCTCAACGCGCGCGGCGGCATCGACGGCCGCAACGTGAAGGTCGTCATCGAGGACACGCAGTCGCAGGCCGAGGTCGGCAAGGACAAGGCCAAGAAGCTCATCGAAGATGATCACGTGTTTGCGGTCGTCGTGCTCGACCGGCTCGAGAACCAACAGGCGATCGGTGAGTACCTGAACTCGCGCAAGGTCCCGAACATCGAGATCCAAACGCCGGCGAACCTCGCGGCCGATCAGATCTGGACGTTCGGGGTCACGATCGACCACGCGGTGCAGGGCAAGCTCATCGCGGACTACTTCGTGAAGGTCCTGCACGCCCAGAAGGTCGGGATCGTGTCCGAGAACACACCGACGCTCGACCCCGGGCGCAACGAATTCTCGAAGGAGATCAAGGCGCTCGGCGCGGACGTCGCGTACGCCAAGACCGTCGAGGGCCAGCAGAACGACTTCTCGAACGAAGCGCTCGCGCTTTCGAACTCGGGCGCGACCGCGGTGTGGCTCTACATGGCGCCGACAACCGCGGCCGCGCTCGCGAACCAGTCCGACTCGACCGGTTTCCATCCGATCTGGTTCGCCAACTCGATTTCGTGGGCGTTCGACCTCACGTTCGCGGTCGGGCCGAAGTCGTTGCGGGGCGCGCGCACGTTCAGCCCGTGGCTCCCGCTCGCCGATCCGCGCACCGACACCTACAAGCAGGCGTATACGAAGCAGAACCCGGGGGCGACGCCCGACGACCTCGGCCTCGTCGGCTGGGGTGTCGGGCAGATCGTGGCGAAGGGCCTCGAGAACGCCAAGCCCGAGCTCGGCCAGAACTCGTTCCGGGACGCGATGCAGCACCTGCACTTCAAGCCCGACGTCTGGGCTCCGATCACCTTCGACGACGGCGTGCGGGAAGGTGCCAACGTCGTCGCGGTACTGAAGGAAGAAGGCGGAAACCACTGGGCGCTCGAGCACGACTTCACCGCGGGGTTCTGACCAGTGACGGGGCACTAGGTGGTCGCTCGGATCATCACTGGCCTGTCGGCGGGTGCGGCCTACGCGCTTGTCGCCGTCGGCGTGGTGTTGATCTTCAAGTGCACGCGCGTGCTGTCGATCGCCCAGGGTGAGATCGGCGCGTTCGGGTTCTTCATCGGGCTGCGGTGGGCGGCGCGGGGAATGCCGGGGCTCGGTTGGCATCCGGCGCGCTTCGTCACGCTGATCATCGCGGTCGCCGTCGGCGCACTGCTCGGCGGCCTCATCGAACGCATCGTGATCCGCCCGCTCGTCGATCGACCACCGCTCGACGCGCTCATCGCCACTCTCGGGATCGCGCTGTTCCTCGCGCTGCTCGAGAAGGAGTTGTTCGGCACCGCGACGCAGTTCGCGCCGTCACCGGTCGGCGAGTGGAAGGTCACGGTGCTCGGTGCGACGCTGATCGCGCCGCGCATCGTCGCGCTGGTCGCGGCGGCCATCGTCGCGATCGCGATCTACCTGTTCTTCTCGCGCACGCGGTTCGGGCTCGCGGTGCGCGCGACGACCGGTGACAGCACGGTCGCCCAGCTCATGGGTGTGCGCGTGAACCGCGTGTACCGCTTCGCGTGGGTGACGGCGGGCGCGCTCGCGGGGCTGGGTGCCGCGCTGCTCGGTCCCGCGTTCGGTGGACTGACACCGTTCGCGATGACGAAGTTCTCGCTGCGAGCGCTGGCGGGCGCGGTGATCGGGGGCCTCGACTCGATCTGGGGTGCGATCGTCGGCAGCTTGCTGGTGGGCGTGCTCGAAGCCGTCGTCGGCGGCCAGTTCGCAACGTCGGGGACGGCCGAGCTCGCGGTGCTGCTGCTCGTCATCGGCACTTTGGTCGTGCGCCCGCAAGGCTTGCTCGGCACCGAAGGCGCGACCTGAGATGCGCCCGTCGCCGTCGCGCATCGCGTCGCTCATCGTTGTCGTCGCCGTGATCGGCGGGTCGTTCCTGGTGGGCGACGTCAAGCTCTCGATCCTCGTCGGCGTGATCGTCACCGCGATCGCCGCGCTCGGGCTCGACGTCCTCGTCGCGCGCACCGGCGAGCTCTCGCTCGCCCACGCCGCGTTCCTCGGGGTCGGCGCGTTCACCGCGATCAACGTGGGCAGCCGCGGTGCGTCGTGGCCGGTCGCGATCCTCGCCGCGGTCGCGGTGACGTCGGCCGCGGCGACGATCGCCGGGTTGCCGTCGCTGCGCATCCGCGGCCTGCAGGTCGCGATCACCACGCTCGCGTTCCAGCAGTTCGCCGACGTCTTCCTGTTCACGCGCAGCGACGTCACCGCCGCCGGGCGCACGTGGAGCCGGCCGGAGTTCCTGCAGAGCGACATCCGCATGTACGTGTTCGCGCTGACGCTGCTCGCACTCGTGCTCGTCGTCCGGCGCCGGGTCGCGGTGACGAAGGCGGGCCGGTCGTTCCTCGCGGTGCGCGACATCCGCGACCGGGCGCGCGTCTTCGGCGTCGAGCCGGGCCCGAACAAGTTGCTCGCGTACGCGATCTCGGGCGCGATCGTCGGCCTCGGCGGCAGCCTGTTCGCGCTCAAGGCGGGATCGATCAGCGCCAAGGACCCGTTCCTATTACTCGAGTCGCTGCAGCTGGTTGCGATCCTCGTCGTCGGCGGCACCGGCTCGGCCGCCGGGATCGTGACCGCGGCGGTGATCGTGAAGGGTCTCCCGCAGTTCATGTCGACGATCCCGTTCACCGATTTGAAAGCCGACCGGATCGTGCCGATCGGGTCGGCCGCGCTGCTCGTGATCGCGGTCGTCGTTGCGCCGGAAGGGATCGGCGGCTCCTACCGCGCGCTGGGCCGGCTCGTTGATCGCGTGTTCGGCGGACGCGCCGCGCGCGAACGCCCGGAGCCCCGCCCGCGCCTCGTCGACGCGACCGCGTCCAGCGTCGCAGTGCTGCCGGCCGCCGAGCGCCCGCTCTCGTTGCGCATGCCGGTGCCCGCGCTGCTCGAGGCGTTCGACGTGCGCGTCGAGTACGGCGGCGTGACCGCGCTTGACGGCGTCTCACTCGAAGTGCGGCGCAGCGAGATCGTCGGGCTCATCGGGGCCAACGGCGCGGGCAAGTCGACGTTCTTCAACGCGGTGTCCGGCCTCGCGCCGACCACCGGTTCCATCCGCTTCCGCGGTGTCGAGCTCGTTAAACGGCCCGCGTCGATCCGGAGCGCGCTCGGGACGGCCCGCACGTTCCAAGACCTCGGTTTGGTGCGCGCCGAGAGCGTGCAGGAGAACGTGCTGCTCGCACAGACGTGGATGGCGCGCTATCCCTCGGCGGTCGGCATCCTCGGACTCGGCGGCACGGTGCCGACCGAGCGCGAGTTGCGGCGGCGCGCCGCGATCGCGTTGGAGATCTTCGGGCTGGACCATCTCGCGCGCGAGCGCGTCGGGTCGCTGCCGTACGGCACGATGCGCATCGTCGAGATCGCGGCCGCGGTCGCGGCCGGGCCCGACCTGTTGCTGCTCGACGAAGCGACCGCCGGCCTCGGCCCCGAAGAGTCCCATGCGCTCGGCGACCGTTTTCTCGCGATCCGCGACGAGCTCGGCCTGACGCTCGTGATCGTCGAGCACCACGTGCCGCTCGTCGCGCGCGTGTGCGACTACGCGTACTGCCTCGAGTCAGGTGTCCTCATCGCCGAAGGCAAGCCCCTCGACGTGACCGCCGACCCGCGTGTCATCGAGTCGTTCCTCGGGCGCGCCGACGCCGCGAGCGGTGGGGCCGCACGGTGAACGAGATCCCCGAAACCCTGCTGGCCGTGGAAGACCTGTGCTCGGGCTACGGGTCGTTGCAGGTGCTGTTCAATGTCGATCTCGACGTGCGCACCGGCGAAGTCGTCGCGCTGATGGGATCGAACGGCGCGGGCAAGACGACGACGCTGAAGGCGATCACCGGCCAGCTGCGCAAGACCGGCGGGCGCGTGCGGTTCGCGGGTGTCGACGTCACGAAGGAACGCACCGAATCGCTGATCGCCCGGGGCATCAGCGTCGTGCCCGAAGGTCGCGGCATGCTCCGGGATCTCACCGTCGAAGAGAACCTCGAGATCGGCGGTTACACGATCCGCGACCGGCGCGCGGTCGTCGACGGGATCGAGCGCGCCTACGCGACGTTCCCGATTCTCCGCGAGCGGCACGAGCAGAAGGCGGGACGGCTGTCCGGCGGCCAACAGCAGATGCTCGCGATCGCGCGGGCGTTGATGAGCAACCCGCGGCTGTTGCTCGTCGACGAGGCGTCGCTCGGTCTGTCGCCGGTGATGACCGAGACCGTGTTCGATCTGATCGCGGACGTGCGCCGGACGTCGGGCACGGCGGTGCTGCTCGTCGAGCAGAACGCGGCCGCGCTCGACCTCGCCGACCGCGCGTTCGTGCTCGAGAAGGGCCAGGTCGTCGACCGGGCCGAAGGCGCGGACATGCGCGCGATGCAGGGCCGCCTACGCGACGCGTACCTCGGCCGGCGCGAGGACGACCAGGAGGAAGCCGCACCATGACATCCGGTTCCATCACGTGGAGGAGGTCCATTCGTGTCTGACACCAAGGGCCGCTGGCGGCTCGTCGTCGGCGTGGCGTGCCTCGCGGCGGCGGCCGTCGTCGGCATCGTCGGGTACATGAAGTTGAGCCTCGAACCGTCGCTCAACCACCAACTTCCTTATCTCGCTTCGGCGGGCATGGCGTTGGTGCTGCTGTCGGCCGTCGGGGTCAGCCTCATCGTCACCGACCAGCTGCGCGTCGACGACCTCCGAATGCAAGAGCTGTCGGCGGCGATCGAACGCCTGGCCGACGCACTCGCGCCCGACGTCGAACGCCCCGCCCGCCGCGAAAAATGGAGCGGCCCCAACCCTGCCCTCGAAGTCCCACCCTCGTCGGAGTAACCCCCTGGGTGAGGCGTCGTGGAGGGAAACTGGTGCGCGCAGCGCCGCTCTACAGACCGGTCTTGCGCGACCACCAGCCGAGCCCGCGCCGGCGCACGACCCGGCGGAAGCGACGCTTGGCGTAGCGCTCGGCGCCGTCCTTCCCGGTCAGCACCTCGAAGTCACGTGTCGTACGTGAGAGCTTGTAGAGCCACGACGACAGCGGACGACGACGAGCCACGTTTCAGATCGTCCCGTCGGACTTCGTCGGCGCGGTCGCTTCCACCACAGGTTCAAACGTTGCACCGGCACCTGCAGCCACGAAGGTGCCGAAGACACGCATGGCTCGGCCGAACCCAACGAGGAGGAGCGACGGAATGCCCGTCGAGAGTCCTACCACCGCGAACGTCATGATCCGCTGCGACGTCGTGTAGGTCTCGTCGGTGGAGACGCTGTCACTCATGCTGTTGAGCGCGACGAGAGCGAGGATCAGGGCGCCGGCGAGCGCAAGCCAACCGAGGGCTTCCAGTGCGATTCCGATGACCCGGAGGCCAAGTGCCTCGCCGCGGAGTTTCGACTTCGCCGGGTCGCTGAGTTCTTGCTCGTGCTGCGACATGTTCACCGACCCCTGGGAAAGGCTTCCGGATGGCCGCAACCTCTATCGGCCGAGTCGATGCGTCTGTGAGCCGCGATCATCGCTGCTCACAGACGCCTCACGTGGCGTCGGGGAAGTACTGGACCTCGACCGCGAACGGCAGCAGGTGCTGGAAGCGGAACTGGCCCCCGGTCGACTGGTCCTCGACAGATACATCGGGGTGGTTGGCGCGCAGCTTGTTGCGCACGTCTGCGAGGTCTTCGGCGGAACGCACGAGCACGCCGAAGTGCTCGTAGCCATTCGTCGTCGCGGCGTTCGGTTGTTCCCGGAGGTTGATGTAGGTGTGGCGGCCGATCGCAATCGTCAGCCGATCGGGTAACGCCAGCGCTTTGATCTCTCGCCAGCCGAGCAGCTCGCCGTAGAAGTCGAGCACTTCCTTGCGATACGTGTCGGTCAACGTTCCTGGCGGCACGCTCATCGCGACGTGGCTGAGGCTGTGCGTCTTCATCTCACTCTCCTGCTATGCGACCTCGGCGATCAACTCGATCTCGACCGCGATTCCGAACGGCAGCGCCGCGACGCCGATCGCGGTGCGCGTGTGCCGGCCCGCGTCGCCGAAGACATCGACGAGCACGTCCGAGCAGCCGTCGATCACGGCCGGGGTGTTGTCGAAGCGCGGCCCGACGTTCACCATCCCGAACACCTTCACGATGCGGCGCACGCGGTCGAGGTCACCGAGCTCGGCGCGCATCGTGGCAATCATCGACAGCGCGGTCAGCCGCGCCGCCTCCCGGCCTTGGTCGAGCGTGAGGTCGGTGCCGACCTTCCCGACCACGGCGCGCGTGCCGTCGATCGGCCCGTGCCCGCCGACGTACAGCACATCGCCGAGCCGCGAGCACGACAGGTAGTTGGCGACGGGCGGGAACGGATCCGGCAACACGATGCCGATCTCGGTCAGCCGGGCTTCGATTCTCGCCACGCTCCCGGACGCTACCGCGACGAGAAGGTCGGAAGCTCTTGCAGGAGACCGTCGCCCGCGCCGGCCAGCCATGCGTACTCGCCATCGAGGCGAACGACACGAAGGCTGTGGCGCCGGCCGCGGTCGCCCTCGATCGTGAGCGCGAGAAGCGCAACCAACGGCACCAGGAGCAGCGCGGCGTTGTATCCCGCGCCGAGCACCGCAAGCAACGCGGCGAACGCGAGCAGGTAGAAGGTGACGGCGAGCACCGCGCACGTCGCGAGCCACCGGCGTCGGGCTGACACGTGCGCGTCGCACAACGGGAACTGCGTGTCGAGGATCTTCAGCCACGACAACGGGCCGTGCCGCGCGTTCCAAAGGATGCGAGTGTCGAGCGTGCGGTCAGACGGCGTCCCGCAGAGCACACAACGCGGCGGGATCGGGGCGTGCCGGGACACGACGAGCAGGTCGCCGTCACGCCATGCGACGCCTTGGTCCACGGTCTGCAGCCTCACCGTGGTCACATCGGCAGGCCGGTTCAGGCACCTGAGCCCTGGGCCTCGGCGGACCCGCGAGGCGCTTCACCCCCTGGGAGTGAGGCGGGCGCCGTGCCCGACGGGGCACGATGAGAGGTCTTCGCGCGAGTCGGGAGCCGGGCATGGCAGACACGGCACCACAGGCCACGAGTGCGTCCGAGCTGCGAGAGGTACTGACACGCAGTCCGGTGCCGCTCGCGCTGCTCGACCTCGACACGTTGGAGCTCGTCGACGCGAACGCGGCGGCGGCCAAGGTCATCGGTCGTGACCTCCCGATCGTGGAGCCCGTCGCGCTCGGCACCCTCCTCTCGCCGGACGACGCCGAGCACGCCGCTCACGCCCTGCAACTCGTCGCCGACGGCACGATCCACTCCTACTCGGCGAACCGCAAAGTCCTGCGGCCCGACGGCGGGGTCGTCGACGGTGACGTGTGGGTTCGTTCGATCGCGCACTTCCGCCACGCGATGGCACTCCTCGTCTTCATGCCCGAACGCCCGGGTGATGGGAGGGCAAATATCGACGACGTCGAGGACGTCACCGCACCGAGCATGCCGATCGCGTTCACCGATCCGATCGCCGTCGGCACGATGGAGATCGATACGCGCATCGTGCGCATCGAGCGCGGAGATCGAAAAGCTCATCGGTGAACGCGCCTCCGCGTTGTGCGACACGTTGCTCATCAATCGCGTGCATCCCGACGACGTCGCCACGTTCCTCATGGGTCTCGGGCGCGCCCTCGAAGACGGCGCGGGCGTCGGCATGCACGTCCCGCTCCTGCGGCGACAGGGCGACTACAAGACGGTGCGCATGCTCGTCAGCCCATCCGAAAGCAGCAAAGGGACGCGCCTCGGTGTTGTGCTGACGCGTGAACACTCGGCGTCGGTCACCGACGACGATCGCGTCGCGGACCTCGAGCAACATCTGTGGCGCATCGCACTCGAGGTGCAAGCTTCGGGTGTCGCCGATGGCATGCATCGATTGCCAGACGTTGCACAGCTTCCCGGCGTGGAAAGCCTCTCGACGCGACAGTGGCAGATCCTTACGATGTTGCTGCAAGGCGAACGGGTGCCCGACATCGCTCGAGCGCTCTACGTGAGCCAGAGCACTGTGCGCAGCCATCTCGCCGCGATGTTCCGCAAACTCAACGTCCATTCACAGGCAGAACTCATCTCATTGTTTCGCGACGCGAACCAACGGAACGTCTAGCGGTTTCGCACACTCTGTTGATTCCCGTTGCGCACACGCGCGCGGAGAATCGGTGGGATGGTCGATCGAAGTGAAGACGTACAAATCTGGGTGCATCACGAAGATGCGAACCGCATTCACGCGGAGTGGACACGGCCGGACGGCGGAGGAGGAGAACCTCACGGCGATCCTCCGTCGCCTGACGTGTGGGTCACGAGTCGTGACGCGACGGACCTGCCGAACCGCGTGGCGCTGGAGACGCACCTGGCGCGCAACACGGGTCGGGTACCGCGCGGCGCCGAGGTCGAGGCCGTGCTCGTCGTCGAGTTGGACGACTTCGAGGACATAACCGATCTCTACGGCGAGGACGCGGCCTTCGACGTCATGGTCGTCGTCGCCGAGCGTCTCACCGAGCTGCGGGGCGCGAGCGCGTTCCACCTCGGTGACAACGTGTTCGTCGTCGTCACCGGCCGCCTTCGCTCGCGGTTCGACGCGCTTGCGGTTGCTCGGCGTGTGCAACGGCGCATCGCCCAACCCTTCGCGTTCGACGGTTGCGACGTCGGGCTGAGCGCGAGCATCGGAATCCGGGTTGCGCTCACTGGCGCACGTGACCCGGCCGAGCTCGTGCTCGATGCGGCGTTTGCCGTCGACGTCGCGAAGCGACGGGGCCGGGGCGAGTCGGTGCTCTACACCGAAGAGCTGCGCGACCGGTACCGGCGCCGCGAGTCTTGACGAGGGGGACGTCAAGGTCGGCGACGCGGGCTCGTCCAGGCGCCCCTCATGCTGTTCTGGGCGGGTCCGCGTCGCCATATGTCTCTCGCGAGGACAACTGACGTACGTTGCACCGATGCCCGACGCGGCGGTGGCGCCGAAGCTCCTCGAGGTGCTGTCCAAGGAATGCGGCGTTGACGTTGCATACGCCGAGGTGCCGGTGCCGCTCGCGGGTGGCTTCTCGAACGAGATCTTCCGGTTTCGTCTGGCGCACGCGCCGCCCGGGTTCGACGGGCCGCTCGTGCTCCGGCTCGCGCACGGCGCACCGCCGACGTCTGGCTGCCGGTCGCACCGTCGCTTCCGCGCGGTTCACCAACCTCACCGGCGTCGCTGTATAGGGGGCGTGTGTGGAGCTCGAAATTCGAGCTCCACACACGCCTCTAGAAGAGTTCCGAGAATGGCTCCGGATCGCCGACACTTGTGGCCGAGGTCCCGCGCCGGACGAACTCTTGTCGTGCCGGCCACCGGGAAACGAACTGCGTGTTCGTCGCGCCGTCCCACCGAATGAACGTGACGTCTTCGACGTCGACGCGGAAAAGATGGAAGCGGCCGGGCTCCGGATTCCACCCGAGCAAGCGGTGCACTTCGTCGGCGTAAGCCCGCTGCACCGACGGATCGGCTTCTTCGGTCGCGCGCCCCGAACCTTGTACTCGCCGCCGGTCGCCTGCGGGTCCAACACGATGCTGTGCACGAGCACACGCGCATCGCGCTGCAGGTCCAGCGCTTTGCGCGAGCCCCACAGCATCGACAACCAGAGCTCGCTGTTCCAGAAGAGCGGCTCGACCGGACTCACGCGCGGCAATCCATCGGCTCGGAGCGTCGCGACCAACACCACACCGGGTTCGCCGAGGCGCTCGCGGCCAAGCCGCGCAAGCGACGGGGCGTCGACTTCGAACTCTTCCCAACGCATACGCGCAGGGTACGCACGCGGCATCTACGCTTCGGGGCGTGGCGGTGGGCATGAGACGCATCGGGCTGGTTTGTCTGCTTGTGGTGACGGCTGCATGCAGCTCGTCGAGCAAGACGGTGACCCCGGCACCGAGTACGACGGTTGCGCCCTCGCGAAGCCCCGACGCCCTCGTCTTCCGCGAGGTCATCGCCACGCTGCCCTACGGCGGCAGCGGACAGCAGACGTGCAACAGCGGCAAACGCGTGACGCCGAACAAGGACGACACGCTCGTTGCGAAACAAGTGATCCTGCGCGATCGCAAGAAGACCGTGTGTTACGTGCTCGGCCCGGCGCTCCTGACCGCCCGCGACATCGCGAGCGCAGATGCCACGACGGATCCGACGACGGGAGCATGGCAAGTCAGCGTCCACTTCTCGAACGACGACTTCGTCAACACGATCGGGCTACGAATGGTCGGAAAGAACGTGGCGATCATTCTCGACCATGTCGTCCAGTCGGCTCCGCTGATCAAGGAGCAAATCACGACTCCCGACGTACAGATCGCGGGCAACTTCAGCGAGGCCGAGGCGCGCGCGATCGCCGACGCGCTTCGTTAGCGTCGATCGCCCGACCGTCCCCGCCGGCTCGGCGTCAATGTGCCGATGAGAGTCGCGCTGCCAGCTCCTCGGCAGCCTCGCGCACAAGACCGACCTCGGGTTCGTTGCCGGGTGCCGAGTGTGCAGCGAGGCGGGCGACAAGCGTCGCGAGGTCGGCAACTGCGTCGCGGAGTTCGTCGTCGACATTCACGATCCTGGCAAACGGCAGCGCCACGGTGACCGACGGACTGCCGTGTCTGCCGCCGATCACTGTTCGGCGTGCTCCTCGATCCTCACTCTTGTCCATAGATATCTCCTGTCGCTCGATCGTGCGAGTCGCGCGCGGCTCCTCTGGCGTCGACGATCCTCGCGCGCGATGCTTTCGGTGGGCGGAGGTCGACCACAACGTGGGAGGCCAGCGTGTTGCAGTTTGTGTTTGGGCTCGGTGTCGGCATCGTCGGCGCCATCATGGTCGTTCGGACGGCTCGCGTTGCACTGCGCGGACCGCGTGCTGACCCGCGAGGAAGCGATACCGCTTTGCCATTCGCGAAGCCCTGCGTCGTCTCGACGTAAGCTAAGGCCGGTCTTGGCGCCGGCTGCCTCGACGACGAACGGGACGACCGACGGGGGTACCCGAGATGGCCGAGACATCGAAGGGAAAGAAGTTCATTCGCATTCAGGGTTACACGCGCGCCGACGGTACGAAGGTGCCCACTCACGACCGTTCCACGCCCACGACTTCGCACGGGGCGAAGCGAGCGTCGCGCAAGGGTAGGCGCTGACCGGCGGCGTTACTGTCGCGCCAGAGGAACGGCGATCATGCGGCGCAGCCAGCGTCGTGCACACCGTCCTGACGCTCAAAGCATCAACGCGGCGTAACCGTTCATGGCGCCGTTTCCGGCGCCGATCCACATGAAGACGACGAGGTCGCCGTCATGCACTCGACCCGCGCGCCGGTCCTCGTCGAGGAGCAACAACGTGCTCGCGGCGGAGGTGTTGCCGTAGCGATCGACGTTGAGCGGCACCCGTTCGGGCGGCAGACCGAGAAGCGCGCTTGCCTCGCGCACGACCACACCGTTCGCCTGATGCAGATACCAGCGTGCGACACGCCCGATGTCGAAGTCGCAGCCAACCATCGGCTTGATGCGCGTCGGCCAGTCCTCCTCGAGCAGCTGCATATTGCGGGTCATCAGCGGCGCGAAGACGTCTCGCACGCGCTTGCCGTCCATCAGGAAGAGGTGTTCGCCGACGTTGGCCTGGGAGGTGCGATGCAGGCATCCACCCGCGGGATACGTCACCAGCTCGATGTCGGCGCTGGTCTCGGACCGCACCGCGCACAGCCCCCGCGGCGCATGCTGGTCCTGGGGCCCGCTGCGAAAGACAACCGCGCCCGCGCCATCGGCGAAGATGAGCGGGACGAGCCACCCGTTGCCGCTCGGATGTTGCCGGTATTGGGGGTTCGCCTCGGCGGCGAAGTATCCCGATGGGCAGTTGCTCGCGACCACGAGCGCCGTCGCCGGCGATTGCGCGACGAGATACGACGCGGCGGTCCGCCACGCGGCGGAGAGCCCGGCGCACCCGAGGTTGTGGTGCACGAGATCGGCGTCGGGCCGCAACCCGAGCTCGGTGGTCAGGTATCGCAGGTGGTCCTGGCACGCGATCGTGTCGGGAGTCGTCGTGACGTGGACGAACACGTCGACGTCGCCCGCGTCGATGCCGGCGTCTTCGAGCGCGGCGCGCCCGGCTCGCAGCGCGAGATCGCCGTCGTACAGTCCTCCGTCCGCGCGGCTGCGTTTGCGGTGCGTGTCGAAGTCGAAGTCGAGGCGGCGTTCGACGATGCCGACGTGTCGTTCGATCCACTCGGGTTCGAGCAACCGTCCGTCGGGACGCGCGGGACGAATGCGATCGAGGATCTGTCGGTTCGAGACCCGGTTCTCGGGCACGAATGACCCAGTTCCCACAAGCGACACCGCGACATCGGTGCCCAACGCTGCAATCATCGGCGTGGTCATAGGGCCCTCCTCACCAGTCGGCATTGAACCAACCCCTACGCAAGCACTCGACGGGCAGCGTCGACAGAGCCCTCGGACCCTTGCCGCGGTGACGATGGTTGCGACGCGGCCCATGTCGAGGCGTCTGTGAGCAGCGAAAAACGCTGCTCACAGACGCATAGACAAACTGCTCAGATGTCGATGGCGTCGGCGTCGGAGCGGTCTTCGGGGGCGGACATGCTCGCGAACACCGGCGGTGGTTCGCGCCACGGGTCGTCGACGCGTCCGGCTTCGGCATTGCGCACCGCGGTCCAGACGCGCTCGGGCGTGCACGGGATGTCGATGTGGCGGATGCCGAGATGGCTGAGTGCATCGATGACCGCGCTCTGCACGGCCGGTGTCGAACCGATCGTTCCCGACTCGCCGATGCCCTTCGCGCCGAGTTCGTTGCGCGGTGACGGCGTCTCGGTGTTCGACGCCTCGAAGCTCGGGAGCTCGGCCGCGCTCGGCATCTCGTAGTCGGTGAGCGTCGACGTGAGCGGGTTGCCGTCGTCGTCGTAGACGTACTGCTCCCACAACGCCTGCGCGATGCCCTGCGCGATCCCGCCGTGCTGCTGACCGGCGACGATCATCGGGTTGACGATGCGGCCGCAGTCGTCGACCGCGACGTGCCGCACCGGCGTCACCATCCCGGTGTCGAGATCGACCTCCACGACCGCGACGTGCGCGCCGAACGGGAACGTCGCGCCGTCCTGTTTGAAGTCGGCAACCGCATGCAACGGTTCATCCGCAGCGAGCTCGGCCCAGCTCAACGCGCGCGCCGGCACCCCGGCCACGCCGATGCGACCGTCGTCGGACACCACGATGTCGTCGGGGTTCGCTTCGAGCATCGTCGCCGCGACCTCGCGCGCCCGGGCGAGCACGCCGTCGGCCGCGTGCAACACCGCCGAGCCGCCGAGCTGCAGCGAACGGGAACCGCCGGTACCACCGCCGGTCGGGACGACCGCGGTGTCGGATTGCACGAACCGCACGTCCTCCAAAGGAATGTGCAACTTGTCGGCGACGATCATCGCGAACGACGTCGCGTGCCCCTGCCCGTGCGCGGACGTGCCGACGTGGATGGTCGCGGTGCCGTCGTCGTTGACGGTCACCGACGCGTACTCGCCCCCTCCCCCACCCGCGGTGATCTCGACGTACGCGCTCACACCGATGCCGAGCACTCGCCGGTCACCACGAGCGCGCCGCTCCGCTTGCGATCGCCGCAGCTCGTCGTAGCCCGCGACGCGCAACGCCTCGGTCGAGCGCGCCGTCGTAATCGCCGCTGTCGTAGTTCGCGCGCATCACGGTGGTGAACGGGAACTCGTCGGGCGTCAAGAAGTTGCGGCGCCGCATCTCGATCGGGTCGAGGTCGAGCTCGGCCGCCGCGATGTCCATGATGCGTTCGAGCATCGCGGCCGCTTCGGGCCGACCCGCGCCCCGGAACGCGCCCATCGGCGTCGTGTTCGTCGAGCGCGACCGCGCACTCGTAGGAGATCTTGGGGATGCGGTAGACGCCCTGGGCCATGATCCGCGTCGGGCCCATCGCGAGCGCGCCGCCGAAGCCTGCGTACGCGCCGGCGTCGCCGACGATGCGCACCCGCATGCCGACGATCGTGCCGTCGCGCTTGCAACCGAGCTCGACGTACTGCACCTGCCCGCGCCCGTGGGGCATCGCGATCAGGTTCTCGGAGCGGGTCTCGATCCACTTCACCGGTCGTTGCAACCGCCGGGCGGCCGCGACCGCGACGGTGTGCTCGGGCCCGAGGCCGGGCTTGCCGCCGAACGCGCCGCCGGTGTGGGGCGCGATCACCCGCACCGCCCCCACGTCCAATCCGAAGATCGGCGCGAGCTTGTTCGCGACCCCGTGCGGCATCTGCGTCGACACATACACCGTGAGCTCGTGACCGTCGCCGTCGTCGCCGGGCAACACCGCGGATCGCGTTGCCCTCCATCGGCATCACCGCGATGCGCTGGTTCTCGATGCGCGCCCGCACCACGACGTCGGCGCCGGCCAGCACGTCGTCGGCCGAGCGGGGCTGGATCGCGGCGGCGAGGTTCGTGCCCATCTCTTCGAACTGCAACGGCGCGTCGGAAGCGAGCGCAGCTTCGGGATCGACGACGGCGGGCAGCGGGTCGTACTCGACGATCACCGCTTCGGCCCCGTCGACCGCCGCGGTCCGAGTCGAAGCCAGCACCGCGGCCACACAGTCGCCGACGAAGCGCACCTTGCCCTCAGCGAGCGGCGGCCGCGTGCATTTTTCGTTGAGCGTCATGAACCCTTCGTACGGCGGGAGCTGCAAGTCAGCGGCGGTGAAGACCGCGACGACGCCGGGCAGGGCGCGGGCGTCGTCGGCGTCGACCGAGATGATCCGCGCGTGCGCGTACGTCGACCGCACGAAGACCAGCGACAAGGCGCCGTCGACCGGCAGGTCGTCGACGAAGCGCGCGTCACCGACGAGGAGGTCGGGATCTTCGACACGTCGGACGGCAGTTCCGAGGATGGAGCCGGGCATCGCCCGACCTTAGTGACCGCGCTCCGGACAGCGGCGCGGCCCGCACCACCATTGGTGCGGGCCGGATGGACGACGATCATCTGGTGGGGGGAAGTCAATCGTCGTCGTTGCCGCCGTGGTCATCAGCGCCCTGGCCGTGGCCGTGCTCGCCACCCGAGTTGCCATGGTCGTCGTCCGAACCATTGCCGTTGCCATTGCCGCGGCCGCGGTGACCCACGCTCGTCGGCGGCGTGCCGTCGTGACCGTCGTCGCCGTCGTTGTCGTGTTCTGCTTCGTCGTCGCCTTCGTCGTGCTTGCCCGCGCTCGTGCCGTCATCGCCGGCAACGGTCGTCGGGGTGGTCGCGCACGGCTTGCCCTGCGATTTCCCGCGCGACGCCACTGCCGCGACCGCGTGTCCGTGCTCACAACCCTCGAGGTCGCGATCGTGCGCAACGTCCGACACCTCGGCGCCGTGATTGTCCTTGCGCGCCGCCGTGGTCGAGGTCGTGGATTCGGGCACGGTCGTGGTCGAGTCGCCGGCGGTTGTTGTTGAGGTGCTGTCGTCGACGTCGGCCGCGGTGACACCGGCGCCGTCGTGCGAGTGGTGGGCGGGCTTGCCCACGCCGATGTGCGACACCGCGTCCTGCACGGGCGCGGGCAGCGCGCCCGCGACGGCGAGACCGCCGGTCGCGGCGACGACCGCCGCGGTGGCGGCGGCCTTGGCAATGATCGAAGAACGGGTAGTGGGTCATTTTGCTGACCCTGCACAGGTGGTGGCCTGCTGGGCCTTACCGGCCCGGAGAATGTTCGTGGCGGCGTTGATGTCGGCGTTGGTGTGATGGCCGCACGCCTGACAGTGGAACGTCGCTTGGGTGACGCGGTTCGTCGCGGCGGTGTGTCCACATTGGGAGCACCGTTGCGACGTGTGGCGGGGGTTGACTGTGATCACTTCGCGACCAGCTTCTTCCGCTTTGTACGCGATGAACGACAACAGCAGGCCCCACCCTGCGTCGTGGATGGAACGATTCAGCCCGGCCTTCGCAGCAGCACCGTTCGGCGGATACGAGCCGTCTCGGGCGGGCTTCGCTTTCGGTCGACGGACCATGTTGGCGATCTTCAAGTCTTCGTGAACGATGAGGTCGTAGTGGTTGACGAGGGAACGGGACAGCTTGTGGGCCAGGTCTCTGCGTTGGTTGCGGACCTTGCGATGCGCGGCCGCGACCCGTCCGACGGCACGTTGTCGGCGGCGGGAGCCGCGATGTTTGCGGCTCAGATCTCGTTGCGCGGCGGCGAGCCGCTCACCGGCTTGGCGTGCGTACCGGCCGTCGGTGCGCAGTGTCCCGTCGCTGGTGGCGACCACTGCGCAGACGCCGACGTCGATACCGACCGCCCGGCCGGTGCGCGGTAGCGGTTCGGCGGGGACATCGACACACCGGACGCTCACCCACCAGCGGCGTCCCTCACGAGCCACGGTGATCGCCTTCGCGGTCCCCCGCAACGGCCGGTGCTGACGGACCTTGACATCACCCAGACCGTGAAGATGCAAACGACGCCGGTCGGTATCGAGTCGCCATCCGCTGCGATCTTCCCATTGCACCGAGTCGAACCGACGGACGGACTTGAACCGTGGGAACCCCGGCGTCTGTCCGGCCCGGCACCGCCGATCGAACGCGGCGAACACGCGGTCGAGCCGCTTCAATGTGCCGCGACAAACCACGATGCCTTGGGCGAGGATCTCGGGGCGGACCTGGCGAAGTTCGGTGAGGGTCCGGCACTGATCGACATACGAGACCGATCGGTGCTCCCACTTCCATGCCCCCCGACGTTCCTCCAACGCCGCGTTGTACAACTCACACTGCCCGCGCAGCAGCTCCTCGAGCGCGAGCCGTTGACGGCCCGTCGGCTGCAACAAGAACCGGAACGTGCGACAACGCCCAACCACAAGCCCGATGATCGCACCCAGGTGCGCCACCCAAACTGACCCACCACGTCTGCGCGCAGCACCGCGAACGATGCGCGAGACTGCCGCGGTGACGCGGTCGGAATGGCTGGCCCGAAGGGCGAAGGAATCCGCCCGGAACGCGTTGCGGGGCCACGGCTACGAAATTCGTCGTGTCGAGCCCGAACCCGAGCCCGAACCGCAGCCCGCGCCCGAGCCGGAGCCGGTCCCGCCCGAGGTCGCCGAGTTCCGGGCGGCGGCCGACGGCATCATCGAACGGCACCGGCAGCAGACCCTCGAGACCGTGGCCGCGTTGCGGGCGAAGTACGAGAAGCCGGTGATCGGCGACGTGCGCGTGTGGGAGCTCATCGAGCTGCTCGCACTGTGCATTGACCCGGCCGACAGCCGTTTGTTCTGCCGCGTCGCAGCAGGTGCACGTGTTGCAAATGCTGGATGCGATGGCGGCCGACGGTGTCGACGACGAGGAGATGGTGCTGGCGGCGCTGCTCCACGATTGCGGCAAGGTGCTGCTGCTCAGCGGCGAGGATCCGGCGAATGTTGCGTGCATGAACGTGCCGATCGGGAGCCATGCGTCGGGCGTCGGCCTCGACCACGTGACCATCCAGTGGAATCACGACGAGTTCGCGTACTCTCGCTTCGTCGAGCACCTGCCGGATCACCTCTCGTGGTTGATCCGCTACCACAGCATCGACCAGGACGTTTGCCTGCCGTTCATGGATGCACGCGACCACGCGTATCACGACCGGTACCTGCGACCGTTCTCGTACTACGACCAGGAAACCAAGTCCCCGTTTCGCCTCCCGAAACGCGCCCTCGATGAGTACCGAGATGTCGTGGAAGACGCGTTCCCGAAGCCGATCCGGTTCTGAGCGTGGCGCGGCGAACACTCGTGACCGAGCGCCGCGCGGGGTTGGCGCGGCAAGATCGGCGTCAGACGGACGGCCGGCGCGGATGTTGACGATCGCGGCACCGGCGTCGGGCGCTCGGTGTCGATCGGTCGCGCTGGACATGCAGGTCACGGTCGAGAAGCGTGTCCAACGACGGCCGCTCGACCCGCCCGCGCCCTCCACCCGATCCGTCCGCGGTGCCGCGGCACGTGGGACCGTTGCCGCGGCCGTTGCGACGCGGTGCGGCAACAGTTGTACGGCGCGTATAGAAACAAGGTCGATGCGCGCCCGGAAGCCGTCATCGTGACGGGTCACCCAATCGCCGCCGACCGTGACGATCGGTGGCTCGGCGTGACACCCCCGGCCTTTACGCGCAACGGACTGATTACCGACGCAACCCGGACCATTGCCGGACAGCCATTCCTCAATTCCCCGACAACGCGTGTCGCGCGGTGCACCTTTGGCTGCCCCGATGGTGGATTGTGTGTCCACGGAGCGTTCGCGGTGACCGTGCGATGAGCGATCGCGAGCGCTTCGACTTCTCGTTCGACCCGCGGTTCGTGCCGTTCCTGTTCGGCCTCGGCGTCACGCCCCGGACCGCGTTCGTAGTGCTGACCGCGCACGACCGGTTGCTGGCGCGTTTTGGTCCGTGGCGGGTCCTCACGCCGCTCGAGAACGTGCGCGAGATCTGCGTGACCGGGCCGTATCGGTGGTGGAAGGCCATCGGGCCGCGGGGATCGATGGTCGATCGCGGCGCGACGTTCGGCACGACGACGGCCGCCGGCGTGTGCGTGCTGTTCCACGACCCGGTCCCCGCCCTCGACCCGTTCCGAGTGCTGCACCACCCGGGTCTGACGGTGACGGTCGCGGATCCGCCCACGTTCGCAGAAGCGTTGGCGAAGCGCACGATTACGTGAACGTGTAGGTCGTGATGGTCCCGGGCGGGATCGTCACGAGCCAGGTGCCGGTGTCGGTGCGCGCCGGTGGTTGCGCTTCTTTGAGATCGTCGGTCGCGTTGGTTTGGGTGGCAGTTGCTTGGGTCGTGTTCTTCGGCAGCGCGATGCCGAGGGTCTGTGCGATTTTCGTTTCGTTCCACGCGACGACCGTGTATTTGTCGCCGTCGGCAAACGCGAGCATGTGGACGTCTTTGGGTGTGCCGGTCACGTTGTGACGTACCGCGCCCGGCCGTGCGTAACGGCTGAACTGCCCGAGCACCGAGAGCCGCTTGGTTGGGAAGACCTGGGTGACGCCGCTCGTGGCGTAGTCCTCGTCGTAATAGAGGAGTCCGTCGTTGAAGCCCTTCGTGTTCACGCGCGTCGGGCACTGCGGGTCGGCTTTGGGTGCGCAGCCGAGGACGGGTGAAAGCGCGGTCCACCAGTACCAAGCGCTGTCGCCGGCGATCGTGAAGTCGTCGTAGATCTGGTCGGCGAGCCAGAAGCCTTGCGTCATCGTCGGGTCGTACTGCGCGCCGAAGCTGGTCGCGACACCACCGGAGCCCTTGTAGCAGCAGATCTCCGTCATCCACGTCGGCTTGTCGAAGCGCTTGGCGACGGGCGGCACGAGCTTGCGAAGCGCATCGTTCGGAAAGTCGTACGTGTGGTGCGCGATCGCGGCGACGTGTTCTTTGGTGCCGGGCGTGCTCAGCCACGTCGGCGCTTCGTCGGAGAGGATCGCGTCGGCGGTGGTCTCGTCGGCGATGACCTTGGTGTAGGGCGCTTGGGCGGCGAGCGCTTTGCCGAGGGCTTGCACGACGGTGGCGCGTTGCTCGACGGGCACGGACATGCCTTCTTGTCCGCAGTCGGCGAAGTTGTTGTCGGGCTCGTTCATCGGGCTCACGTAATGCAACGTGATGTGCTCGTCGTCGTGCAAGTGCTTGACGACATCTACGAGGTACTGCGCGTACTCATCTTCCATGCCGGGCTTGAGCGAGCCGCCGCACGCCTTGCCCGAGGTGGTGAAGCGCGGCGGCGCACTGTTCACGAAGCCCGTGAGCACCGGAACGTGCGCGTCGTTCGCGGCGCGGAGGAACGTGAGCCCGGCGGTGTCGTCGGGGACTTGCTTGGGCGCACGCGGCCCGGGCTTCACGCCCTTGCCGCCACCTCCGATGTTGTAGCGATAGCCGGAGAGGTTGATGCCATCGGTGCCGAAGAGCTTGTCGGCGACGAGCTTTTGGGTTTCCGGCGGAAACTTCGCGAGATCGTTCGGCCACCACGCGCCGGAAGCACCGAATCCGTCGATGCGCTGCGCGGTCGTGGCGCTGACACGAGCAACGGTGAGCCCGGAAGGCGTAGCAACCGTCGTGGTTGTGGTCGAGGGCTTCGCAGCCTTCTTCGACGACGAACACCCGGCCGCCAACGCGACAACAATGACGAGGAATACAACTGCTCGGCGCACCGCGGGATCGTAAGCGACGTTAGCCTCGCGACGTGAGCACGACGCGTTTGCGCGAGATGACCGACGACGAGTTCACGCCGTGGCGCGAGCGGTCGCTGCACGAGTACGCCCACGAACGGGCAGCAGCCCACGGGCGCTCATACGAGGACGTACTCCCGGAGGCAAAGCGACAGGCCGAGACGATCCTTCCCGAGGGTCGCGCGACCAAGGGCCACCATTTCTTGCGCGTGCTCGAAGACGACCAGCCCGTCGGCTGGCTCTGGCTCGGTCCCCACCCCGATAAGGCCGGCGCGGCGTGGGTCTACGACATCGAGATCGAAGAACCGATGCGAGGTCGGGGGCTCGGTCGGCGCGCGATGCTCGCCGCCGAGCAGATCGTCGCCGCGGACGGCGCCTCCGAACTCGGCCTCAACGTCTTCGGGTTCAACACCAACGCGATCGCGTTGTATCAGTCGCTCGGCTACGCAACAGTCGCAATGCAGATGAACAAGCGCCTCGCGTCGGATTGACCCGGTAACCGGAGAGATCGATGACAACGCCGAAGAAGAAGATGACACGCAAGCAGGAACGCGACTTCTACTCGAAGCCCGAGAATCAGACACCGCAGGGACCGGCGCGCCGTCGCAAATCGAAGCTCACCGAGATGGTCCCGGTCCGATTCGAAGCCGACGTCCTCGACGAAGTGCGCAAGCGCGCTGACGCCGATGACCGTTCCGTTTCGGCCTGGATCCGGCGCGCAGTCGACCAGGCGCTACGCCGGACCGCGAGCTGAGCGAGTCGCTCGGCTACGCAACGGTCGCGGTGCAGATGAACAAGCGCCTCGCGCGGGACTGACCGCCCGGTCATGGCTGCAACGCGGAATCCGCTACCTCAGTCATGGCAGGGAACGGGCTCGCGCATCGTCGGATCCGGGAGTCGATGACTCGCCCTCGTCGTCGCGGGGCTGCGTCCACACCTCCTTGAGGAATGTTGCGATGACGTCCGTGAGCCGGCGGGGCCGCACGCGCAACTCGCCCGGCGACCGGGCCCGCACCAGCTGCGCGTGAGGCAGACGGGCCGCGAGCCTGACGGCGTCATCGAACGGGTGGATGAGGTCGTTGCGATGGGCAAGCACGAGCGTGGGCACGCCGATCCGCGCCCGCGCCTCTTGGGTCGGCGCGACCGGGCCGACAAGGACGCCGTGCAGGATTGCCGCCATGATCTCCGGACGCAGCGCGGCCGCGTGGAGCAGACCGTTGAGCGGCTCAATGGGCGTCTCCGGGAGCAACCGCACGAGCGACGAGAGCCATCCGGCCGGCCGGCGCGCGTAGTGCAGGAGCAGCAGCAGTGGCGCGAAGAGCAGCGCCGCCGAAGGCACGGCCCACTCGAGCACCGGCATCTCGAGCACCAGTCCGCGGACGCGACCGGACTGCCGGCTCGCCGCGAACAGACTCACGTTGGCGCCGAGCGACACGCCGCCCAAGACCGCCTCGTCGACACCGAGCGCGTCGAGCAGCGCAAATACCTGATCGGCGTAGGTGTCGATGCGGTAGGCCGACGCATGGTCGGGCTTGTCGCTGCGACCGTGCCCGAGCAGATCGAGCAGCACCACCCGATTGCCGGCGGCGGCAAGGGCTCGCGCGATGCCGCGATTGATTTCCGAGTCGACCAGCAAGGCATGCATGTAGACGACCAAGCGGTCGCCCTCGCCGTAGTCGTCGTAGACCAATCGGTTGCCCTGATACATGAACGACGAAGTGCGGTATGCAACGGTCATCGCCCGCCCTCCGGAGATCGCGGGTTTCGGTCAACTGCCCGCATTCTCCATCCACGCACACGCGCGGCCCACGGCCAGAAGTCCCTCCCTGTCGACCATGCTGCGGAGTGAACCTGCCGAAAGCCTCTGTTTCGGCTCAGTCAACCCGCTCAGCGTGGATGTCGTCGAGAACGTGCGCATGCGAGACGCTGCGCATCTGAAGCGAGAAGAGAGGATCATCATGACCGCCACCCAACAAGGCACGCGCGACGACGGTGCCAATCGCATCATCGAGTCGGTTCAGGACGCTGAGCAATCGGCGCTCGAGGCCGTGCGGAAGTTCATCGATGCCGTCGACGGGGTTTTCCCCGATGTGAGCGAGGACGGCCCGCGCCGGAAGATCATCGATTCGGCGTTCAAGATGACGGAACAACTTGTCGGCGCGTCCAACCAACTCGCGCAGAAATTCATGAAGGTGGCTGGGGACGCGTTGGGCGAGTTGGAGAGGAGCACCACAGCGTCCAAGAAGTAGTGAGCTGCCCCATTGCGGTGAAGAAGCGAGTTCTACGGACTCACGCGAATCGGAGCCGTCGTTCGACCGATTCACCGGGGTCGGTAGATCTTGCTCCGGTGATCGATGGCGATGACCGTCACGACGCGAGCTCGTGTGTCGATCGTGTACACGATCCGATAGTCACCACGGTTCGCACTGTGCATGCCTTCCAGCTCGAAACGAAGTGCATGGCCGACGCGCCGCGGGTTTTCGGCAAGGGCGCCGTACACGAAATTCGACGACAGCTGTCGCGATCTTCTCAGGCAGTCGTGAGAGCGCTCGCAATGCAGTCGGCGACCACTCGACCGCGTGCGGCCTCGCGGTCACGAACGCTTGATCCGGCCGAGCGCCTCGTCCCGCGTCAGGCGGACACTCTTGCCCGCTCGCGCTTCACGCGCAGACTGCTTGACGTCCCGCATGAGCGAAGAATCACTGAGGATCGCCAACGTCTCTTCGAGTGACTCGAGATCCTCAATACTCAGCATTACCGCCGCGGGACGGCCGTGCTTGGTGATCACGACACGTCCGTGTTCGCGTTCCAGGCGTTCGACCACCTCCGAGAGGCGGTTCTTCACATCGGCGAGCGAAAGATGGTCAGCAGCAGACATAGCTAGAAGTATAGCTAGAATAAGAGACCGACCCGGACCGGGTCGCCTCTCGCATCAAGCCGAGCGGGGGGCGAGTTCGTCCCGGACGGAGAGGTCGGCGAGGTCACCGAAGACCGTGCCCGCGAACCAGCCCTCGCTGTCGGTTGCACTCGGCGCGAACGAATGTGCCTCGGGGAACGCGGCCTCTGCCGCCGCGGTGGTCGCGTCGGAACGGGCCGAGAGGAGCGGCACCAGCGCGTGTCCCGCGTCGGCACTCGCGGCCTCGACGGTCGCGTCGACGGTCGCCTGGAGCCGGTCGCCGATCCGGACCGCGAAGGCGACGAGAAACGAACGGCGGAACCGCGTCGTTCGGCTCCTTCCCCACCGGTCCTGCTTCGACCCTTCGCGGCGCAATGCGGCGACAGCTTGCACGAGCAATGACGTGAAGAGCTCCTCCACCGCGTCGAGCTCGTCGGCGAACCCGAACACCGTCGTGAAGCCCATGTTCTTGGACCACACCGCCCGGCAGCCGTTGGCGTCGGCAACATTCGTGAGGAGCACGGCCTTGGCGTCGGCGTAAGGGTCGTCCACAGAGATCCGCCGACCGGCCGGCGCGTCGCTCTGGTCCCGGCTCCCGGCGTCGAGCAGGGCCCGATCGATGCGGTGCTGCGCCATCAGCGCCTGCGCCTTCGCGGTACATGCGTCGGCTTCGGCGTCGAAGGTCGTCGATTCCGCCTTCGCGAGCAACGCCCGCACCTTGTCGAGGAGGCCGTCCGGGAGCGATCCCCGCGCCACGGTCGGCCCGTCGCGCCACGCGTGAGGTGGATCGTCGAGGAGCGGAAGAACGGGAAGATGGACGAGCACGTTCATCAGCCGTACCGCGACGCGCAGCGCTTCGGGGCGGGAGCCGCTCGATTGGAGGAGATAGGGACGGTCAGGCTCCCAGCTGCGCGTGGCCTTGATGCGTTCGAGCTGCGCCATCCACGAAGGGGCAACCCGGGACCCGAGCTGCGCGTAACTTGCCGCTTCCGACGCGATGACCCAGCGCACGAGCACGGACTCTGCGTTGCCGACCTTGCGCTCGACCGCGCGCACGAGGTCGGCGGGCTGCCACCCCCGACTCCAGACGAACGCAACCTGGCGTTCGAGCGTGCCGGCAATTTGGGGCACGAACTCGCGCTCGGGCACAGCCGCGAGGACATTGATGAGCCGAGCCACCGTCTCGTCATCACGGGCGTGCAGAGCGTCCTCCGCGGCCATGAACAGTTCACCGGGCGCCACGACCGTTGGCTCGGCCCCCACCGGCGCATCGTTGCCGTCCGCGCCGGGGCGAGCACCGGACACCCGCGGCCGCTTGCGAACCTTGGCGGCACGGCGCTGACGGTTGTTCTTTCCCATCAGCGCTGTTCTAGCCGGAAGGTGAGACACCTTCCGGGAACTTCACGCCGCGGTGCATGCGACGCACCGAGTTCAGCGGTTCGTCGCCCAGGCGTCGGCCGGGTCGGTCACGACGTAGGTGCTCGAGACCTTGTCCCAGATGTTCTGGCCGCGCTTGTCCCAGAATGGCATGAACAAGATGATCCCCAGCGTGAACGTGATCGCGAACCACGCAACGAAGCCTGCGACCAGTCCTCGCATGAAGAACATCTTGCCGAAGCCCACGGGCTGCATCGTGTCGGCGCCGATCACGCGCAACTTCAAGAGCTTCTTCGCCGGGGTCTGACCCGTCGATGCCGTCATCGCTGCCCAGATCATCCAGCCAATGCCGAGGGTCACGGTGATGAGCAGGCCTTCGAGCAGATACGAGCCCACGCGCAGCCCCGGACCCGCCACCGCGACACCGCCGGGAAGACCAGCGCCAGGCGCGGCTGTGTTCGGCGGAGGGGGAAGCGTTGCGGTCGTGCCCTGAGGGTTGAGGTTCGCCATGCCACCCCCTCGGTCGTGCCGCGGCGCAGCTGAAGGGTCCGGCGGGACCTCAGGACCACAGCGGGCGTTCGTCGAACCTGCCGTCCACTCTCCCCTTGGCGCATACACGTATCCGGCGGCATGATTGCGCCGCGCACGCCCGCGCGACGGGAGGTCGGTCCGATGGACGTTGCGATCGCCGTGAACGGAGTGCCGCGTCGAAATGACGTCGAGCCCCGTCTGCTGCTCGTGCATTACCTGCGCGATGTGCTCGGGCTCACCGGCACCAACATCGGCTGCGACACCTCCGCATGCGGTGCGTGCACGGTGCTCATCGACGGCGAGTCGGTGAAGTCGTGCACCGTGCTCGCGGTGCAGGCCGACGGCGCCGACATCACCACGATCGAGGGCCTCGCCACCGACGGCGAGCTGCATCCGATCCAGCGGGCGTTCATGGAGAACCATGCGTTGCAGTGCGGCTTCTGCACGCCGGGCATGGTGATGGCGACGGTGTCGCTGCTCGACGAACACCCGGCGCCGAGCGAGACCGACGTGCGCCTGGGTCTCGAAGGGAACCTCTGTCGCTGCACCGGCTACCAGAACATCGTGAAGGCAGTGCTCGCCGCCGCGGACGCCCGCACGACCGCGGGGGTGGCGCGATGAGCGCGGTCATGGGCAGCCGAATGTTGCGCAAGGAAGACCCGCCGCTCCTCACCGGCGAAGCGAAGTACATCGCCGACCTCAACGTCCCGGGCACGTTGCACCTCGAGATCGTGCGCAGCCCGTACGCGCACGCCCGCATCCGCTCGATCGACACCAAGGCCGCGGCCGCGATGCCCGGCGTCGTCGCGGTGTTCACCGGCGCCGACCTCGTCGACGACTGGGCCCAACCGATGCCGCTGGCGTGGCCGGTCACCGACGACATCAAGAACCCCCACCACCGCCCGATCGCGATCGACAAGGCCTGCTACGTCGGCGACGCGGTGGCAGTCGTCGTCGCGAACAGCGCGTACGAAGCGCGCGACGCCGCCGACGAAGTGGTCGTCGACTACGACCCGCTGCCCGCGGTCATCGAGCTCGAGGATGCGCTCGCCGATCGTGTCGTCATCCACGACGACCTCGGCACGAACTCGTCCTACACGTGGGCGTTGGTGCCCGATCCGAAGGCCGTCGACGACGCGTTCGCGAACGCCGCGCACACGGTCAAGGAACGGTACGTGCAGCAGCGGCTCATTCCGATGGCGATGGAGGGCCGCGGCGTGTGCGTGGTGCCGCAGCCGTTCGCCGAGGAGTACACGATCTACTCGGCGACGCAGATCCCCCACATCCTCAAGATCATGCTCGCGATCACGATGGGCATGCCCGAGCAGAAGCTGCGCGTCGATCGCGCCCGCGGTCGGGGGCGGGTTCGGCTCGAAGCTCAACGTGTACGCCGAGGAGGTCCTCGCGCTCGCGCTGGCGAAGCGGTTGAAGCGACCGGTGCGCTGGATCGAGGACCGCAGCGAGAACAGCCAGGCGACCGTGCAGGGCCGGGGCCAGATCCAGGACATCGAGCTCGCGGCCGACGCGTCGGGCAAGGTCACCGCGGTGCGCGTGCATCTCCTCGCCGACATGGGCGCGTACCTCCAGCTCGTGACGCCCGGCATTCCGCTGCTCGGCGCGTTCGTCTACCACGGCTCCTACGACATCCCCGCGTACTCGTTCACGTGCACGGGGGTGTTCACCACCAAGACGCCGACCGACGCGTACCGCGGCGCGGGCCGTCCCGAGGCGACGTACGCGATCGAACGCGCGATGGATGCGCTCGCGTTGCGGGTCGGTGTCGATCCCGCCGAGATCCGGCGCCGCAACTTCATCGGCGCCGACAAGTTCCCGTACACGTCGTCGGCCGGCCTCCTCTTCGACAGCGGCAACTACGACGTGGCGCTCGACCGCGCGCTCGAGATGGTCGGCTACGAGAAGCTGCGCCAGGAACAACGCGACCAACGGGCGGCGGGCGGCACCAAGCATCTCGGCATCGGCCTGTCGTCGTACGTGGAGATGTGCGGGCTCGCGCCGAGCCGGGTGCTCGCGTCGCTGAAGTACGCGGCCGGCGGTTGGGAATCGGCGAGCGTGCGTGCGCTTCCGACCGGGCGCGTGCAAGTGGTGACCGGCTCCGCGCCGCACGGTCAGGGGCACGAGACGTGCTGGTCGATGATCGTCGCCGACCAGCTCGGCGTGAGCGTCGACGACATCGACGTGTTGCACTCCGACACCGCGATCGCGCCGAGCGGCATGGACTCCTACGGCTCCCGCTCCGCGTCAGTGGCCGGGACCGCCGTGTACCTCGCGACCGAAACGCGTGCTGGAGAAGGCGAAGACGATCGCCGCCCACCAGTTCGAAGTCGCGGAGGCCGACCTCGAGTTCGCCGACGGCGCGTTCTCGGTGCGCGGCACGCCGAGCAAGTCGGTGGCGTTCGGCGCGGTCGCGTTCGAGGCGTTCACCGCGCACGATCTGCCCGACGGGATGGAGCCCGAGCTGTTCGCGTCGGTGAGCTGGGACCCACCCAACTTCACGTTCCCGTTCGGCACGCACGTCTGTGTGGTCGAGGTCGACGAGGAGACGGGCGAGGTTGCGCTGTTGCGGTATGTCGCGGTCGACGACTGCGGCAATCAGATCAACCCGATCATCGTCGAGGGCCAGATCCACGGCGGCGTCGTGCAAGGCATCGCGCAGGCGCTGTTCGAGGAAGCGGTCTACGACGACGACGGCAACCTGCAGACGACGACGCTCACCGACTACCTCGTGCCGTCCGCGGCCGAGTTCCCGAACTTCGAGCTCGACCACACGATCACACCGAGCCCGACGAACCCGATGGGGGTGAAGGGCATCGGCGAAGCGGGCACGATCGCGTCGACGCCCGCGGTGATGAACGCGGTGGTCGACGCGCTTTCGGTCTTTGGCGTGCGCGACGTGACGATGCCGGCGTCGCCCCAGCACGTCTGGGATGCGATCAACGCCGCCAAGGGGGTGTCGTCGTGATCCCGGCGAAGTTCGACTACGTGCGGGCCGGTTCGGTCGACGAAGCGGTGTCGATGCTCGGCGCCCACGGTCCCGAGGCCAAGCTGATCGCCGGCGGGCACTCGTTGCTGCCGCTGATGAAGATGCGGCTGGCGACTCCTTCGGTGTTGGTGGACGTGGCGCGCGTGCGCGACCTGCAGTACGTGCGCGAGCAGAACGGCAAGGTGGTGATCGGCGCACTGACAAGGCATCGCGAGCTCGAGACGTCAGAGGTGCTGGCCGCAGCACGTGCCGTTGCTGAAGCACGCCGCGGGCCTCGTCGGCGACATCCAGGTTCGGCACCGCGGGACGCTCGGCGGAACGCTGGCGCACGGCGATCCGGCGTCGGATCTGCCGGCGGTTGTGTTGGCGCTGAACGGCACGCTGGTGGTGCAAGGACCGAAGGGTCGACGCGAGATCGCCGGCGACGGAGTTCTTCACGGACTTCCTGGAGACCGCGTTAGCGCCCGACGAGATGATCGTCGAGATCCGCGTCCCGAAGATGAACAGGCGCGGGCTGGTCGTTCCAGAAGTTCCACCGCCGCGCGCAAGACTGGGCGATCGTCGGCTGCGCGGTAGTGCGCGGCGAGCAGACCGGCGTCGCGCTCATCAACATGGGCCCGACACCGGTGCGCGCACCGGCGTCGAACAGGCGCTGCAACAGGGCGCGTCGGCGGAAGACGCCGCGAGCCACGCATCCGACGACACCCAGCCGACAACCGACCTCAACGCCAACGCCGACTTCCGCCGCCACCTCGCACGCGTGCTCGTCCGGCGCGCCCTGACCGAGGCCGGCACCACGTAGGTTTGGTAGGTCGACTCTCAGACGTCGAGTTCCGCGAGCGCCGCCTTGAGGCCGTCGTAGTTCGAGTCTTCCGCCATGATCCGCTCGAGATTCTTACAAGCCATGGTCCGCTTACCCTCCGCTGGGATGGTCGTTTCGTCGCGCGGCGATGTTGTCCCCGATGGTCGCGTACCGCAGCACGACATGCGTACGCCAGTGGCGCGTGCTGCCTCCGCGCCCTCAGCGCCTTTTTGCAAGACAGGTTCCAGCCGGCAAGCGATCTGCTTGATTGACACGCCTGCACGTAGTGCAGCCGATCGATGTCGGATCTGTCTTTCGCATTGATCACTCCCTTCCTCCCCGGCCTCGCCATCGACCGCGGTTCACGGGTCGCCACCGTCAGTGGTGGTCCTGCAGGAATCGTCGTGGGTTCGGTTGCCGGTCAGTTTCAACCGTCGATAACGCGATCACGGATTCCGCCGAGACGGTTAGCGCACTGTCCGCCGCCACCTCGCAGCGCCGTTACGATCAGCCGGTGGCCAGAGAGCGTCGGCCGTGAGCGGCTGGGCGAAGCTCACGGCGGGCAGTCAGCGAGGGATTGCACAGGGCGATTGGTTCACCCCTCCGGACGAGGCCGTTCACACGGGCTTCGGCACTTTCTCGCTCAAGCGCGGCGATAGAAAATGCGTGGCTTTGCTCGAAGGACCGGGCCCTACCACTCCCGTGTGGGCCCGAAGCTCTGACGTTGAAGGCGACGGGCTACAACATCATGCGCATCCGCAAGAGCGGCCGCATGGGCCATGTCGCATCAACCTCGTCGGCCGGGTGTGTACGCACGTTCGGTGCACTGTGAAGACGTCGCAGCTCGAGCGCTCCTACAGCTGTTCCGAGCCAGGCGAATCCGTCCTCTGGGACGCCCTCGATCGGTGGCCTAGCGAATGACCCTGGAAGAGCTCCGTAGCGAGTACCAAGCCGTTGGAATCGGTCATGCCATTCTCGACACCGTCCGGCGCCCTGCCGCCAGATCGCTCACCGCTACCCGCCTCTCGTGTTCGCCGGCACTCCAGCCTGGAATGCCGACGCCTACGAAGATCTCGTCCAAGACGTGGTCACCGATCGGCTACTTCGCGACATCAGTCGACTATCTGTTTGTCACGGCGAACTCTCTTGAGGACTTCACGCCTGCTGACCCTTCAGGTCCACACGCTCTCTCGTCGTCGCGAGCGCACAGTTGTCGCAAACCGCTCGAACGTGCTCGCCGGCTCGTCGCCGAGGCGCCCTTTTGTCGGACAGATCGTTTCGGCTCACCTCGTTTCCATCTCGATGGCGCCTCGGTTGAACATCGGGATCCCACCGACGCCGAACTCGCCGATTGCGTCTTGGCCGCCCGCGCGTGCCACGCCTTCGTGACCGCGGAAGCGCAAACCGCGCCCCCGTGTTTATTCGACCTCGGCGCTCCAGGCGCTGGTCGAAGTCATTCGCGGTCGCTTCCGACCTCGTTCTCACTGCGGGATCTTGAGGTCATCCTCCAGAAGTGTTGACAGACCTCTTGCCACCCGACCTTGATCGCATAGAGGACGTAGGTCGGCCGAGATGGACGCGCCCGTCGACATCGAAATCCGAGAGGCAGCGGAAGAAATCGTGCGAGCGCTCACCCCCGAACAGACGGAAATTCTCCGCCTGAAGGCCGCCGACATAGCCGACGCCGAGATCGCGACAAAACCGGGATCTCCCGGCCGACCGTCGCCAACCGCAAGGAAGCGGTCTTCGCATTCATCCGTGACGCACGAGTCGTACTCCGATGAAGACCGCGATGATGTGGATTCGGCGATTACGACGATCGCGAGCGGCGGTGAGGCACAGTAACCCATGAACTCCCTATCTGGCTACAGAAGCGTTGGACGAGCACTACGTCGCACCGCCGCCGACGCGTCCGACCGAGGCGCTGCGGCCTCGCCGGACTCGTCGTAGTCACGCCGATGGACAGTCGTGGCGATTCGCGCATTGGGATCGTGCTCGACGTACAGCAAGAAATGCACGCCGTCGGACTGATGTTCACTTCCAATCTCATCGAGAACGCAACCGACCTCGACCTCCGCCTCGACCCAATCGACGTCGGCTTGTCCTTTGCCCTCATCGCCGAGACCGACATCCAAAGCACAGCGTGGGAGTGGCAAGTCGAAACCATTGGGGATCGTCTTCCGGAGCCACTACTTCGATGAGCTTGCTGCAGTCGCCCGCCGCCGACCCACAGCTACGACCGGCGGTCGGCGCGGCACTCCGCTCTCGAGGCCGGGATGATCCTCGCTGGGCGTGGAAGGAGTCGGAGTCCGACGACATTGCACGGCTCACGAGCGACTGCGTCGGAACATTGCTCGATCCGCCGCGGGTGGATCTCGGCCCAATCGGCCACCCTGATCCCAACCTCGACGCGAGCTCATCGCCGACGTCACCGAGGCGGTGCGCACCGGTACGGCCATCGTCGCGCCGGCGGACGTAGTGGCGCTCGAAGATTCCATGTGCGACGACCGCATTCTCGAGAGGCTTGGATCTGATGCCTTTCTCGCTCTACAGCCGGCTCTGCTCGGCGCGATCGCCCGAGCTGATGCTGAGGAAATCGCGACTGACGAGATCGGGACGATTCCCGCTCGCCAGCTCGATCGCGCCGACGACCCTCTCCGACTACTGGCGCGGGGCCGTTCTACGGTGCGACTCGCGACATCGGGTGAGCTTTGGGACGACGGTGGGGGCGGACTTGTCGCGACGACAAGTGCGAGTGGCCGCGTCATTCGAATCC
This sequence comes from uncultured Actinomycetes bacterium, assembly GCA_963837155.1. Classification (GTDB taxonomy): domain Bacteria; phylum Actinomycetota; class Acidimicrobiia; order IMCC26256; family PALSA-610; genus DASQHW01. The sequence goes on from CAWIMB010000002.1 coordinate 3,561,493, forward strand.
TCCGAGAACCACTCACAACTGCGAATCGAGCCTCCTGATGCCCTTCCTCAGACGACTTCGACTCCGGAACTTCAAGGCGGCCTCCGAGCTCGACCTCGAGCTGCGACCGTTGACGCTCATCGTTGGCCCCAACTCCGCTGGAAAGAGCACAGCGTTACAGGCGCTTCTCCTTCTCTCACAAGCCGCTCAGGCTCGCACGACGGGCATGACTTTTCCGTTGAACGGCCCAGCGCGTGCGCCTCGGTGAATTTCAGGATGTTCTCAACGCCGTCGCGTCGTCGTCGCCGACGGGTGCGCGGGTCGTGATCGGCGGAGCCGTAGACACAGACCGTTCGAGGGAAGAGCCGCGAACAAGTGCACAGCCGGGGTGGTCCTGGGAGACGACCTTCATTGAGGATCCGGACGCTCCGACGGCAATGCTTGTCGAGGACACGATCTGCTACGGGAACGAGCAATTCGTTCAGCTTCTCGGTGCGACCGGAGGTGGCGGACTCGGAACGACGTCGTGCCTTCGAGTTGACCGAGACGTCACGATGGAACCGCAAGACTGGGCAATTGACGTTCGAGGCGCCACGACCGTCGAGGCGGGGAACATTGGCGAACCTATTGTGGGTGCGCAGCTTGTCGCAGGACTGCCTCGTGACCTTCTCTTCGAGCGAGACTACGCACAAGAGCTCACTGAAACGTGGGTGCGAACTCTCCGATCTCTGACCCTGCGCCAGGCTCAAGAACGGCATCGGACTACGACGTCCAACGACACCGATCGCCGTCTCGCCGACTTGCAGCGACGCCGCGATTCACGCCCAGCGAACTGGTGACGAACGCGAAGTCGAGCGACTCCAGGACGAGCTCGCAGATCTACACGCCGATCGAATCAAAGAGGAATCAGGTCGGCACGCGTCGGGACCTCCACCCGCGACCCAACAGAGTCGCCTACTCCTCGACGTTCTCACATGGGCAGGGGAGGACTTCCAGTCGTTGGAGGCGCTTCCCGACGAAGGATTTCGGCCCTGGGACGCATCCGATTTCTTCAACGAAAGGATTGGATCGCGTCTGAACGCCGTGAGGCTTCAGGAACTGCGATCGATTTCGGACGAGGATCTGCTTGCAACAGTCGAGCAGGCCGCTTCAGGCGTCGTCTCGGGTCAAGTGCTGGTATCGCTGTACGAAATCACTGGCCAGCAGGCGGATTTTGCCGACGGACTCCTTAGTTACCTCCGCAACATTCGGTACCTGGGGCCGCTCCGCGATGCGCCGCCCGCGTCCTACACGACCCGGTTGCCAACGCCAGCGCCGGCGACATCGGACCGCGAGGCGAAGCAACTGCGGCAGTGATTCGCGCATGTCGACACACCAACATCCTCACGATGAACGATCTTTGGCCGCTCGAGGGGGCGCTCTCCGCTTGGCTCGAGCGCTTGGAGCTCGGCAAGACCATCGAAACTGCGGACAGCCGCCTTGGGATTGAGCTCACAATCGACGACCTCTCGTCGCGTTCCGCTCACCGATACGACCTCACGTCCGTCGGTGTTGGAGTCAGCCAGGCACTTCCGGTCCTGACATTGTGCCTGCTTGCGCCCGTAGGCTCGCTTGTCCTCCTTGAGCAGCCCGAGCTTCATCTGCATCCGGCCACTCAACAACGCCTCGCTGAGTTTCTGCTGGAACGCGCGCCGTGCGGGCAATCAGCTCATCGTGGAGACTCACTCGGATCACCTCGTCAACCGGTTGCGTCGTCTCATCGTGGAGGACCAAACGGGGCGCACGAGCGAACTTGTGAACATCGTCTTCGCCGAACACCAAGACGGCAAGACCACGTACCGCCAAATCGAACCCAACGAGTTTGGCTCGACTGATGACTGGCCTGTGGGATTCTTCGACCAGGCAGTGACCGAGGCGCAGGCAATCCTGCGAGGAGCCGTCGCGAAAAAGAAGAGTCAGTTCCAGGCAGAGGCACAGGATGAGGCAGCAACCGAATGAGTGGCGGCGCTCACACGAGTCGGACCATCATGCTGCGCGAATTGGAGGCGACGCTTTCCACTTGCTCGTATGACACGACGCTCGACGACTACCGCGCCGCCGAGGTCATCGAAGCGAACGTGACAGGGAAGAACAGCACGCCAGCGCGCCAACGCACGTTCCGCTATCTACGCGAGCTCTACGCGCTCGACCCCAGCGTCGAGTCCTTCCGAGTGCTGCGAGTGCTCTGGGAGCACGAAGCCGCCGGCCATCCTCTCCTCGCGATACTGAGCGCGCTCCACCGCGACGCTGCGCTTCGTGGTACTGCACCGGCAATTTTCGAGCACGGTCGGGCGAGCCCGTCACCGCAGCCGACCTCGCGGAATCGGTACAGGAGACGCACCGTGGCGACTACAACGCAGCCGTGGCCGCGAAGATCGGACGTAACGTGTTGTCGTCATGGACGCAGTCCGGCCATCTGCGCGCGATCAAGAAGACCGTGAAGGTGCGGGCGCTTGCGCACGCGACGCCTGCTACGGCCGTCTACGCGCTGTACCTCGGCCACCTTGATGGCCTCGCCGGCCAAGCGTTGCTCGACACCCTTTACATCGAGGTGCTCGACGCACCCTTGAGAGAGGTAAGAGAGCTCGCGTTTGCGGCCTCTGCACTGGGATGGCTCGAATACCGCGAGGCCGGTGGCCTCGTCGACGTCGGCTTCCGTTGGCTGACGAAAGGCGCAGCATGAGCGGCACGATCGAAGGGTTGCGCGGTGCGAACGCCGCGCTTCGTCGCACTGCCCTGGGCCGACCACGTCTCCGGCGCTGAGCGGGTGTGGATGGCCATCTATCCACCGTTACAAGAACGCAGGTTGAGAATGCGCGTTCAGGAGTTCGAGACGGCGACGCTGCAAGCGCACCACACATGGAAGCCGCACGACATCACGGACTCGTTTGCCGAGTGGCTCGCAGCGCACGAGTACCGCGCCGCCTTCTTCAAGCGGCCTTCGACGCTTGAACCTGCTCTGGAGCAGTTCGGCGAGTACCTGGCTGAGCGGGTCATCCAACAGCTGACCGCTCCGGATGTCGACGATCAAACTGTGGTAGCGCTACTCGGCACGGCCGGATTGTTCGGCGTGTACCGCGTTCTCGTATCTCTTGGGACAAGTGCAGTCCCACGTCCGAGGTCGGCTGCTCGTGTTCTTTCCGGGAGACCGACGGGGCAACAACTACCGACTGCTCGATGGTCGGGACGGCTGGAACTACATGGCAACGCCCATTGCGGCAAGTGAGGACGCCACGTGATCACTGTCTCTATTGCGCCATACCGAAGGTGCCAGTCATGACGCTCAACCGCGAGGTATTCCTCCACGACCCTCTCGATCGGCCGAACCTTCCGAACCTCGGCGTCACCGTTGTAAATCGTCCGCGAACCGACGAGGAGTGGGATGTCCTGCGGTACGAGCTCGATAGCTTCGTCTGCAAAGGCGAGTACCAGCTCGGCCTTGAGCGCATACTCTCCACCTTCCTCTCGAACCTCTCGCAGGATCGTCAGCCCGCAGCTTGGATCAGCGGCTTCTACGGCAGCGGCAAATCGCACTTCGTCAGGGTGCTGGAAGGGCTTTGGCGCGACTATGAGGTGCCCGGCTCTGGCAACACGCGCTCCCTCGTGCACGGGCTCTCCGCCGACATTCAAAGCGATCTCAAAGAGCTCACCGTCCAGGGCAAGCGCAACGGGGGTCTTTGGTCCGCTGCCGGAACGCTCGGCGGCGGGGCTGGCACGAGTTTCCGTCTCGCGTTTCTACGCGTCATCTTTTACGCGGCGGGTCTGCCAACCACTACCTATGGCCCCGCCAAGTTCGTGCTGTGGCTGAAGGGAGAGCGCATCTACGACGAGTTCATTCGCCTTCTGGATGCCGCGGGAAAGGACGAGCGGGAGATCAATCTCTACCTGGCATCGGAAACCGTGCAACGAAGCCTTCTCGAACTGCGGCCAACATTCGCGCCAGACGCGGACTCGGCCGGTTTGCTCCTGGAAAAGCAGTTCCCAAACCCCGACGACATCAGCGACGATGACATGCTCGACACACTTGAACAGGTCCTCGCGCTCCAGACCGAGCCGGGCTCCTCGAAGGGCAAGTCGCGGCGCGACCGCATCCCGCTGACTCTGATTGTCCTCGACGAACTCCAGCAGTTTATTGGCGAGGATAACCAGAGGCTCTCTAGCGTCCAGAGCATCGTCGAAGCGGTGACGAGTCGCTTCGGGAGCAAGGTGCTGTTCGTCGCGACCGGCCAGTCGGCGCTGCAGGCAAGTCCGATCTTGTCCAAGTTCCAAGACCGCATGACCGTTCGCGTTCAGCTCCGCGACATCGACGTCGAAACGGTGGTGCGCGAAGTCCTGCTGCAGAAGCGCGCCGATCGGCGCGCAGAAGTTGAAGCAACGCTCGATCGCGTGAGCGGCGAGATCGCACGGCACCTCGGGGGGACACGGCTCGAGCGTCAAGGCGAAGACGACACCGTCATCGTCGACGATTACCCGCTCCTTCCGACGCGCAGGCGCTTTTGGGAGGCAGCGTTACGCGCTGTCGACCGCGGTACCGCAGGACAGCTGCGCTCGCAGCTGCGGGTCACATTCGACGCAGTGCGCGATGTCGCAAACAGGCCGCTCGGACACGTCGTCCCCGGCGACGCGCTGTTCGATCAACAACGCGACCGCATGCTGCAAAGCAACGTTTTGCTGCGTGAGGTCGACCAGATGATCCAACAACAGGCCGATAGCTCGCCTGAAGGCGAGCTGCGCCGACGCGCCCTGGCTCTCGTGTTCCTGATCTCTCGGCTTCCGCAGGAACTCGGGATCAAGACGACGGCCGACACGCTCGCAGATCTTCTCGTCGAGGACCTCGACCGGGGAAGCAGCGAGCTCCGAATGCAACTCCCCGATGTCCTCGCGCCACTTGTGAACAAGGAACTGATGCGCGACGACGCCGGCGAGTACCGCCTGCAGACCAGGGAGAGCGCTGACTGGAACCAGACATTCCAAAGGCGCGCCGCCGACCTGCGTTCTGATGATGGCAAGATCGGTACCGAGCGGGTCGCTGAGTTGCGCGACGCGATCAGCCGATCACTGCGCGGCCTCACGGTCGTACAGGGCGCGAGCAAAACCGTCCGTCAGCTAGACATCTCCAGTGGAGACAGCCCGCCACCGAGCATGGGCCGCGACATTCCGGTCTGGATCTGCGACGGCTGGGCCATCACCGAGAACCAGGCGCGCAAGGCCGCCGCAAATGCCGGCGTCGAGAGCCCCCTCGTGGTTGTGTTCGTCGCCCGCCAGCTCAACGAGGACATCAAAGACGCGATCATCGACTACCACGCCGCGATCGACACGATCGGGTCACGCCCCGTACCGTCGACCCCTGAGGGGCTCGAGGCGCGCACGCACATGGAGTCACGACAGCGTCAGGCGCGTCAGAGGCTGGACCGCCTCATGCAGACCCTGGTCGACGACGCTCTCGTTCTCAAAGGCGGTGGAGTCGAAGCACCCGGTGCAACGCTTCGCGAACGGGTTCAACAAGCGGCGCTTGATTCCGCCGAGCGGCTGTTTCCGCGATTCGCAGACGCTGACCACGGCAGTTGGGAGACCGTGCAACGGCACGCGAGCGAAGGATCGCCACAGGCCCTCGAAGCCCTGGGCTACACAGGCGACGTCGGGCAGCACCCTGTATGCAAGCGCATCTTTGAGTTCGTCGCCGGCGGCAAGAAGGGCACTGAAGTTCAGGCGCAGTTCGAAGGGCCACCCTACGGCTGGCCACGCGATGCGATTCGTGCCGCGCTACTGGTGCTGCTGGCGAACGGGATGATTACCGCCCGCCAGAACGGCGTTGACGTTCCAGTGCGCGGGCTCACGATGACCAAGATCGGCTCGACCGACTTCCGCAGCGAGGACGTCATCGTCACCGCGATGCAGAAGATAGAACTGCGTAAGCTCGTGCAGTCCCTCGGTATTCAGCCGACCCAGGGTAACGAGAGCGATGACGTCGCGCGCGCGCTACAGCAGCTGCTCGATACCGCTCGCCAGGCCGGAGGAGAGCCTCCGGCTCCGGCGCCGCCCGCCACCACGCTCGTACACGAACTGCTCGCCATGAGCGGCAATCATCGATTGCTAAGAGTGTGGGAGGAACGAGCGACACTTGAGTCCTGCCACAAGGAGTGGAGTGGCGCCGCACAGGCAATCCGCGATCGGCTCCCGGCGTGGCGAGAACTGCAACATCTGCTTACGCACGCGGCCGGACTCCCCGAACACGCCGACGTCTCTGGCCAGGCCGCGAGCATCCACGACCAGCGGTTGCTACTGCACGAACCGAATCCCGTCGCACCACTCGCCGGATCCCTCGCCGCCGAGCTGCGCGGTGCGCTGACAGAGACACACCAGTCGATCAGTGACGCCCGTTTCGCCGCGCGAAATGCACTCGCTGCGAACGCCGATTGGACACGTCTCTCAAGTGAGCAACAGAGCGCGCTCATCGCGGAGCACCAGCTCGATCCGCCGGACGCGCTCGACATCGGCGATGTCAAACGTCTACTCGAGACCCTCGACCAGGCACCGCTCCGAACGTGGCCGGACCGCATCGCCGCGGTGAGCCAGCGCCTGAACGATGCCCTGCTCGCCGCGACGAAGCTACTCGAGCCGAAAACGGTCCAGGTTGTGCCCGAGCCGCGCACACTCCGATCACAGAGTGATGTCGACGCGTATCTCGCCGAGCTACGCACCAAGCTGATCGGGGTGCTTGAGACGGGCAACGCGGTCATGGTCGGCTGATGGCTGCATTGTCGGTCGATTTGCGGAACTTGTTGCAGCGGCAAGTGCTCGAGGCGCGCCGCACGGCAGAGGATGCCGCGCGCCAGGCACTGAAAGTCCTTGGTGTTGAAGGAGGACGAGTTCCGGACACCGTCACCGGCGCGAACCGCGAGCTAAGCATCGCGCTGCGGGCAAAGCTGCGGCAGCTCGGCGGCCTCGAAGCGTTGGTGGCCGATGTCGCCTACGAGCAGTGGCATCGCATGCTGTTCGCGAGATTCCTTGAAGCCAACGGCTTGTTGATGTTTCCCGAGCACGGCGTTGCAGTGAACCTGACTGAGTGCGCCGAGCTTGCAGAAGACTTGGAAGAGCCCGACGAATGGATGGTCGCGGCCAGATTCGCGTCCGCAATGCTGCCCGCGATCTTCCGACCTGATGACCCGAGTCTGCAACTGCGGTTCGCGCCTGAGGGCCACGCGGCGCTCGAGCTGATCCTCGCAGGCTTGCCCCCAGCGGTATTCGAGGCCGATGACAGTCTCGGCTGGGTGTACCAGTTCTGGCAGACCGACGCGAAGAAGGAGGTCAACAAATCAGAACGCAAGATCGGCGGCGCCGATCTCGCCCCGGTCACCCAGCTCTTCACCGAGCACTACATGGTCCGATTCCTCCTCGAGAACTCTCTTGGTGCATGGTGGGCAAGCCGCCAACCACATAGCGCTCTCCTTCAGGGTTACAAGTACTTACGTCGCCTGGATGACGGTACGGCCGCCGCCGGGACATTCGACGATTGGCCGTCGAACGCCGCTCACATCACGCTCATGGATCCATGCTGCGGGTCGGGGCATTTCCTCGTCGAAGCATTTCAGATGCTGCGCGACATGAGGATGGAAGAAGAACACCTCGACGCAGCGGCCGCCGGCGACGCAGTGATCCGTGACAACCTCTTTGGGCTCGAGCTTGATGCCCGCTGCACACAGATTGCCGCGTTCGCGGTCGCGCTGGCTGCGTGGAAGACCGGCGGCTACCGAGCGCTGCCTCAGCCGAACATCGCCTGTTCGGGTCTACGCATCGAAGGACAATGGCCAGAGTGGAAGCGGCTCACCGCAAACGACGAGCGTCTCGAAGCGGCGCTCTACCAGTTGTACGCGTTGTTCCATCACCGCCCGACCTCGGAAGCCTGATCGACCCGATTTGCGAACTCGAACGCGACGGCAACCTTCTGGTTGCCCCGTACGACGACGTCGCGCCGGTCCTTGAGAAGGCACTTGAAGCCGAGCCCGACAGTGAAATTCATACGACTGGCATCGCCGCCCTTGGAACACTGCGCGCAGCCGAACTCCTCGGCCGGCCTTACACGCTAGTCGCCACCAACGTGCCCTATCTGGGCCGAAGCAAGCAGGCTGAGACTCTGTGCTTGTTTGGCGATACGCACTTCGCACGGTTCGCGCCAAGATCTCGCGACAATGATGATCGAGCGTTGGCTTCTATCAACGCGGTCAAGCGGGAAAATGCTGGCTGCTGTCGTACCACAGGCGTTCCTCGCACTCGACCGCTACGAGCAGTTACGCGAGGCATTGCTGACCGAATCGCGTCTCGCATTCTACGCCGCGCTGGGCGCTTCAGCGTTCGAATCGATCTCAGGTGAGGTGGTGAACGTCGGACTCTTGTTCGCCGCGCGGCCGGGGCATGTCGGAAGAAATGCGGTTCCTTCGCTTAGGTACAGGCGGCGCCGCTCAGAAAGCTAGCGAACTTCAGCACCAAAGCATCTCGAGGCTGGCCCAGAGGTCGCAACTCCACAACCCGAAGTTCCGAATCACGTTCGACGACCGCACTGGGAGGCAACTGCTGGCTGCGGTCGCGCAAACCCATCAGGGAATCGCAACGAGTGATGGTGCGCGTTTCGTAAGGAAGTTCTGGGAAGTCATCGAGCCGTCGCGATTCCCGTGGCGACTGCTACAGAGCGCTCCATCGACGACATCTCTCTACGGTGGACGCGAAGACACGTTGATGTGGGAAGACGGTTACGGCCGCATCACGGAGGTCTGCCAACAAGGCGCAACGTTCCGAGGTCAGGCGGCATGGAACCGTCGCGGCATTGTCGTTGCCCAGATGTCCTCTCTAAATGCAACCCTTTACACGGGTGAGGCATTCGACGGAAGCGCTGTCGTGTTACTACCCGAGCGTGACGACGATCTCGCCGCGCTCTGGAGTTTCGTCGCATCGGGAGCGTTCGTGTCGTCGGTTCGAGACATCGATACGAAGCTACGCGTGTCAAACTCGACTATGGAGGCGGTCCCATTCGATGTCGACCACTGGCGCGCAGCGGCACTGGAGCAGTGGCCGGGTGGACTGCCACAGCGTTCCTCGGACGATCCGACGCAGTGGCTATTCAGAGGCCATCCAAGGGGATCGACCGAGCCGTTGCAGGTCGCGGTCGCACGACTAGTCGGCTATAGATGGCCAGAGCAGGTGCCGGACGACCTCGATGCATTCGCCGACGACGATGGAATTGTGCCGCTAGCGGCAATGCCGGGTGAGGGAGGGAGTGCCACCGACCGGCTCCGCGAGCTGCTCGCGCGCGCCTTTGGGGCCGAGTTCAGCCCCGCCTTGATTGACCGGCTGCTCGCCGCCGTCGGGGGAGTTGGTAAGACGCTCGACGATTGGCTGCGAGATGCGTTCTTCGAGCAGCATTGCAAGGCCTTTCGGCAACGCCCGTTCGTCTGGCAGATCTGCGACGGCCGGAAGGACGGGTTCTCGGCGCTCATTCACTACCACCGTCTCGACCGCCAACTCCTCGAGAAACTCACCTACACAGTCCTCGGGAACTGGATCGAAACACAGCGCGCGAATGCCCGGTCGGGCATTCCGGCAGCCGACCTACGCCTCGCCGCCGCCGAGCAACTCCAACGCCGGTTACAGCTCATTCTCGATGGCGAGCCACCTCACGACATCTATGTCCGGTGGAAGCCGCTCCGTGAACAACCTCTCGGCTGGGAGCCTGACGGCGATGACGGTGTCCGCGTCAACATCCGGCCGTTCGTCGAAGCCAAAGTCCTGCGCAAACAGCCGAACGTCAAGTGGGGCATCGACCGGGGAACCAACGCCGACAGCACAAAACGCGACAACGACGGCCACCTCACACGTGACGAAAAGCAAGCAGCACGAGGTCGTTCGTGACGCGCACAGCTAGTACGACCGTTGACTCTGTACTTGATCAGCTCGTAAACGAGCTACAACACGCTGGTCAGTACAACCAAAACGATCAGGTGCCGCCCGTCGCCGTACTGTGGACGGATGAGGCTCGGTGGTGGGAGAGCGTCGTACCGCTCGTTCGCCGACGCGTCACAGTTCTGACGTTGGGCGAGTACGAACCGGAGGAGTTGCGCGGCCCCGCGATCTGGGTGCGTTGCGCGCTGGCTGTTTTGTTGCCGGACGTCCCGGCGCGGGAAGGAGTTGTTCCCGTCGTCTACCTGCCGGGCGTCGGCCGGCACAATCTTCGGGCGATGGAAGGCTGCCCGAGAGAGCTCGAGCCCCTCGCCGAGCTGCGGTTTCGGGCGGCGTGGTTCACGCAGGGCAATACCAACGACTGGACTCCACAAGCGCTGTTGTCGAACCTGGACCGTGGCCTCGGACTTCAGGTCAGCCTCGATCAAGCGACGAACGACGCTCTGCGCGTTGTACTTGCGCGCCTCGTTGAGGAGCCGCTGGAGCGATTGCGTTCCGCGATGCCGCTCAACGCAGCTACGCTTCACGGACTTGTCGAGCAGGACCCCATTGGGAGCATGCTCCGCTGGATGGACGACGGCGAGTCGTTCCGCTGGGCAGACGAGTGGCCATCGTTCTGCGCACTCGCGAAGAAGCGCCTCGCGTTTGATCCAGAGCGAGACACGCCGATCGGCGCGGCTGAATGCATGGCGACCCGTGAGGGCGAGTGGGCGCACGTGTGGGACCGCTACGCAGCAGCGCCGACCTCGTACCCGTACATCCCGGAGCTGCTGCGCATCGCATCCCGTCCCGCAGATCTGTTCTCGACTCGTGCCGAGCCCTGGCCGCAGGACAATGACGACGCCGAAGTAGAGCTGCAGGGTTCGCTGCAGGCGCTGCGCGGAGCCACGACCGCGAAGGCACGCGACTCTCTGACGGACCTCGAGAAGCGACATGGGGAACGGCGCCAGTGGGTGTGGGCGAAGCTCGGTCGCGCGCCACTTGCGGCTGCACTGGAACCGCTGACCGAACTTGCCGACGCCGTCGCGACGCCGGTCCCAGAAACGAGTCTCGATGACGCCGTGCAGATGTACGCGCAGTCGGGCTGGCACGCCGACGACGCGCTCCTCCGCTCACTCGGTGCGGTAGAGCGGACCGAGGACCTCGAAGCTGTGTGCGCTGCGGCGGCCGCCCTGTATCGCCCGTGGGCCGAAGCCGCATCCAACACCATGACGAAACTGATGGTGGAACGGCCACGGAGCGCACCGAGCGCGACGACCGTCGCACCGGGTACCTGTCTCGTGTTCACGGATGGCTTGCGCTACGACCTCGGCCATCGGCTCCGCGACAACCTCGCAGCGCGGGGCTGCGAAGCGAACGTCGACACGCGGCTCGCTGCGCTTCCGACAGTGACCGCGACGGCGAAACCGGCGATCTCTCCGGTGGCACACCTTCTCGCAGCGGGCGATGGCCTCGGCACCGTTGTTTCAGCAACGGGAAGCAGTGTGACCGCCGACGGCCTGCGCAAACTCATGAGCCGCGGAGGGAATCCAGCCGCTCGACAACAACGACGCCGGTGATCCGTCGGGACGTGGCTGGACCGAGGTCGGCGACATCGACGCGCACGGTCACCAATTCGGCCCGCAACTCGCGCGTCACGTCGGAAGCGATCTCGACACGATCGCCGAACGTGTCATGGCGCTGCTACCGCGGGTTGGGAGCGAGTCGAAGTAGTTACTGACCACGGTTGGTTGCTCGAACCCGACACACTCGACAAAGTCGATCCCGACCTGCCCTCGCACGTCACCGACGTACGCAAAGGCCGGTGCGCTCGGTTGAAGGCCACTGCGCCGGCGTTGATGCCGGAGGTCCCATGGGCATGGGATCCCTCGATACGGATTGCCGTCGCGCCCGGACTCAAGGCGTTCGTGCGCGGCAAGCAGTACGAGCACGGTGGGGCGGCACCCCAGGAGTGCGTAGTGCCAAGAATCATTGTCTCGCTGAGCACTTCGTCCTCGGCAAAGGTCTCGATCGCATCCGTTCGATGGGTCGGCTTGCGGTGCCACGTGAGCTCGCCCGACGCGACACCGGGCGCGCTCGTTGACGTTCGCGAGCGGGCGGCCGATCCTGAGTCGAGCATCGTCGCGCGTGCTGCTGCACTCGACGACAGTGGCCACGCGTCGTTTCTCGTCGCAGACGACTCGTACGAGGGGAGCGCTGCCGTCGTCGTCGTGCTTGCACCCGACGGAACGGTGCTCGGTCAGCGAGCGACAGTTGTTGGGAGCGATGGCTGATGAGCCAGCTCGACGACCTCGACCGGGCGGGCGCAGCAGCCTTCGAGAGCTACGTCGTCCGCAAGGACCTCGCTCAGCGCTTCCGCGGCCAATACCCCGTGCCGACCTACGTCGGCGAGTTCCTGCTCGGCCGCTACTGCGCCACGACCGACGAAGCTGAAATCGCGGACGGGCTCGAACAGGTACAGCGAATCATGGAGGAACGCACCGTACACGCAGGCCAGCATGAGCTGTTCAAATCGCACGCACGTGAGCGAGGCAGCGTCCGGCTCATCGACCTCGTGACCGCAAGACTCGACTCGCGCTTCGACCGCTATTTCGTGACGCTTCCAAGCCTCCAGCTCACCGACGTCCGCGTCGACGACGCGCTCGTACGCCAGAACGACCGAATGCTCACAGGTGGGTTCTACGCCGAGGTGCAGCTGGAGTACGACGCGGCGGAGGCGTTCAAATTCGGCATCACGAACCTGCGGCCGATTCAAATGTCGACGCACGACGCGGCCTCGATCCTCGCGGATGGTCGCGCCCATTTCGAGAGGGACGGCTGGAAACGCTTCCTGCTGCGCAGCGTCGGCTTCGAAGCCGACCTTCTCAACCCACGTCAGCACGACATTTTGCTCATGCGCATGGTGCCGTTCGCAGTTCACAATTACAACCTCGTGGAGATCGGACCGCGCGGTACAGGCAAGTCGCACTTGTTCCAGCAGGTGTCGCCGTACGCGCATCTCGTTTCGGGCGGCAAAGCGACCGTGGCGCAGCATGTTCGTGAACAACGCGAACGGTCAGCGTGGGCTCGTCTGCCAGTACGACGTCGTGTGCTTCGACGAGGTATCGGGCGTCGCCTTCGATCAAAGGGACGGCGTCAACATCATGAAGGGCTACATGGAGTCGGGCGAGTTCACCGCGGCCGGGAAAGCATCCGCGCCGAAGGGAGCATCGTGCTCGTTGGAAACTTCGACGTCGACATGCGCGAACAGCTCCGACAGGGCCATCTGTTCAAGCCCATGCCATCCGAGATGCGCGACGACACCGCGTTCATGGACCGTATCCATGCGTATCTTCCGGGCTGGGACGTCCCGAAGTTGCACCCGGGACTGTTCACTGAGCACTTCGGATTGGTGAGCGACTTCCTTTCGGAGTGTTGGCGCCAACTGCGCCACCAGAGCCGGCTCGAGAACATGCGCACGCGGGTCGTGTACGGCTCGGCGCTCAGCGGGCGCGATCGACGTGCCGTCGATCTGACCGTGGATGGATTGCTGAAGCTGGTATCGCCGGATCCTGAGGCGGAGATCGCGCCCGACGACCTCCAATGGGCCGTAGCCCTCGCGATGGAGTGTCGACGCCGCGTGAAGGAGCAGCAGAAGCGGGTCGGACGCGAAGAGTTCGACGCGACTGACTTCTCTTACTCCCTGGAGGGCGGCGCGTCGGTATACGTCTCAGTGCCGGAGGGCGCGCCTGGGCCCGCCGACGGACCGGGACACGAAGCGCGGGCCCCGTCGCCAACGCCATCCGCTGCGCCGGCTGCGCAAGCTCCTGCCCGGAAGTCGGATCGGCCGCGTGCTCACAAAGACACCTATGTGGCTGGCGAGAAGATCGGCAGCTTCACCGTCGTTGCGCCACTCGGAAAAGGTGGCTTCTCGAGCGTGTACCGCGTTCACCGACCAATCGACGATCGCGAGTACACGCTGAAGGTCTTCATTCCACGGGAGAGCTTCGACCTCGTAAAACGCGAGGTCGACTTCCTGCAAACGGTCGACCACCCCAACGTCGTCAAGGTCGTGTGGGCTGACCAGACGCCCGACGGGCGCTGGTACCTCGTGACCGAACTCATCGAGGGCAACTCGCTGGAGTCGAACGCCTACGACGGTGAGTTGTTATCGATTCCGGAGGTCATCGACATCGGACGCTCGCTGCTGTCGGCCCTTGTCGCGATCCACCCTGATGCGGACCGGCTACGTGCGCTCAGATCATTGTCAGATCACACACCAGAGCAGTTCGACGAGATCCAGGAACTCGAGCACTCCGGCGTCGTTCACCGCGACGTGAAGCCGCAGAACCTCATCAGGGCACGGGATGGCCGCATCGTCCTCATCGATTTCAACATCGCATCGCGAGCCGGCGACGCGGTCATGACAATGTCAGGGACGCCTCCCTACCAGGCCCCAGACATCGACTACACGCAGTGGGACCCATCAACAGACCTGTTCGCCGCCGGTGTGACTCTCTACGAGCTCGCGAGCCAACATCATCCGTACGAGAACGACACGCCCTCAGTCCACGGAGAGCCACGAGACCCACGGCAGTTCCGATCGGACCTTCCGGCGCCGCTTGCTCGTTTCCTGGTCAGGGCGTGCGCTCCCATGCGGACCGAGCGGTTCGTAACGGCTCAAGAGATGCTGAGCGCGCTCGACGCGGCCGCCGCCTCGAGTTTTTGAGCTTCGCCTTTACACGACGGGGTTGAAGCGTCCTTGGTCTATTGCTCGGCGGACAAAGAACGCCGACGACGAGGGGACGCACAAGTGGCACAGCCGGTACCGATTGATAAGGGCAGCGTCACGGTTGCCGACGGCACCGTGTACATCGCGAGCCTTGCGGAGTACGACGCGGACGTTGTGCGGGTCGTCGGCGACGCTGACGACGCGATCGATGCCACGCGTCAGTGCTTGCAGATCGGCGCCCGTGCCATTCGCGTCGCTCATGTCAGTGTCGACTCGGACATCGTCGATAAGCGCTTCGAGCAACTCGCCGAGCGCATGGATCAAGGCGTCGAAGACGCTGTCGTCCAGATCACGAACGCGGCGACCGCGCTACTCGACCCGGAAGAAGGCGCTCTTACCACGTCTCTTCAGTCGCACGCGCACGAGCTCCAAGAGCTGCTCGGCGATACGTTCGACGCCGAGTCGAAGCAGAGCGTCTTCGGTCTCCTCGAGAAAGTGCTCGTCGAGGCCCGGGCAGCACAAACGGACGAGATCCGCAAGCTCGTCAGCGCTGATGGGGAAGACAGCCCGGATCGCGACCGCGAGCCGTGCGATCGTTCGGAGCCTGCGCGAAGAGATCGAACACGTCCGGAAGGACGTGCACGATCTTTCGGAGAAACTCGCGGTCAGCGGTGCAGTCGGAGAGGTCTACGAGCTCACATCAAAGAAGGGCTTCGACTTCGAAGATGTCGTCGAGATTTGCCTTTCCGAAATCGCCGCGCCGCACGGGGATGCAGCAGAACGTGTGAGCAAGCAGAGCGGTGAAGCCGGCACCGACAAGGGCGACTTCGTTGTCCACCTGAACCGTGACGACGCACATGGTTCGACTCCGTGCTTCGTCGTAGAGGCAAAGAGCCGAAAACTCGGCCGACGCGTCGACCGATGAAGAAAACAACGCCGCAATGGCGAACCGAAGCGCGCTCGCCGGAGTCGTCGTCTTCTCCGACCAAGCGCTCGCGCCGACGACGGTGCCCTTCAGCTACTCGGACAACCGCGCGATTGTCGTGCTCGATCGGGATGGCGAAGACCGCGACGCCCTGCAACTCGCATACATGTGGGCGCGGTGGGTCGTGCGGCGTTCGCTCAGCAGCACTGCTCGCGAGACCATCGATCATGAGCGTGTCGCGGCGTTGATCGACGACGCGACCAAGGAGCTCAGCAGAGCCACGACAATTAAGCGCAATCACACAACCGCAAAGAAGTACATCGATGACGCTGCAGCGCAGGTGCACGAGCTCGTCCAAGGCGTACGCGACGCACTCACCGACCTCGCTTCCGAGTTGGCGGCGGGAGCCGACGAATGAACGGTTCGCAGGCACATTTCGTCGATGAGGGCTCCGGTCCAGGAGCGGCTGGACTAAGCCGGGATCCACCGACGCGCTGTGTGTTGAGCTGCGCGTATCCGCGAAGAATGCCCTCCGAATAGGGATGATGACGGTTAGCAGACCTACATCGTCCCGATTCAGGAGGGCATCTTCTCGATGCGATCTTTGCACAGTCTCGACCGGGTGGATGTGACCTTCGACGATGACCATGCGGTGGCCGACGCGGGGCTTGTGTTGCCGGCGACGTTGGCGCAGCATCTCGGGCTGCGGCAGCTGATCGACGTCCGCGTCGATCTGGGCGACAGCGCCGGGACGCGCCAATGTGGGGCACAAGGCGATGACGTTGATCCATTCGGCGTTGGCGGGCGGAGACTGCATCGACGACGCCGACGCGCTGCGGGCGGGCGACACCGGCGGTCGTGTTGGGTCACGACGTGTTGGCGCCCTCGACGCTGGGCACGTTCTTGCGCAGCTTCACCTGGGGCGCATGCCCGCCAGCTCGACCGGGTGAGCGGCGAACTGCTGGCCCGGGCGTGGACAGCGGGCGCCGGTCCGGGCGATCAGCCGGTGACCATCGACGTGGACTCGACGATCTGCGAGACCTACGGGCTGGCCAAGCAAGGCGGCGTGTTCGGCCACACCAAGGTGCGCGGCTATCACCCGCTGCTGGCGGTCGATCGCCGGCACCGGTGAGGTTGTGCACTGCCGGCTGCGGGGCGGCAACGCCAACTCCGGGCGGGGGCGCCAGAGTTTTGTGACCGAGACGTTCAACCGGGTCCGGGCCGCGGGCGCCACCGGGCCGGTGACGCTGCGCGGCCGACTCGGGCTTCTACACCCGCAAGGTCGTCGACGCGTGCCGCAAGGCCGATGTGCGGTTCTCGGTCACGGTCAAGCTGAAAAGGCGCTGCACACGGCGATCGCCGCGATCCCCGACGATGCGTGGATGCCGATCCCGTACTTCCTCGACGGCGCCGACGTGGCCGAGACCACCTACCGGGCCTTCGGCAAGACGCAGCCCGAAGTGCGTCTCATCGTGCGCCGGGTGCGGCCCACGCCCGGCAGCCAGCTCGCGCTGTTCGTCGAGTTCTCCTACCACGCGTTCATCACCGACCGCGACGGCGACACCGTGCTCGCTGGAGGCCGACCACCGCCGTCACGCCGAAGTCGAAAACACGATCCGCGACCTCAAATACGGCGTCGGATTCAACCATCTGCCCTCGGGCCGGTTCGGCGCCAACGCCGCCTGGCTCGGCCTCAACGTCATCGCCCACAACCTGTCGCCGCTGGGTCGGACGCATCGGCCTCGGCTGAGCCGATCATCACCCACAAGACGTTGCGGCGTCGTTACTTCCGAGTCTGCCCGGCCGGCTCACCCGTTCCGCGCCGCGAACACCCTGCACCTTCCCCAACGATGGCCCTGGGCCGCGCAGTTTCACGCCGCGCTCGTCAACCTCCGCGCCGTCGTGCTTGACACCTGACCTCGCCGCGTCGACACCAACACGACCGTCGGACGCCGCCCAGAAACGCGTGCAAGCACGCGCTATCCCAACTGTCACGCGAACCTCACGACACCGCGCGCCACCACGAACACAATCCGAGAATCACAACCGGCCACGGCGCCCAACACGATCCCAAAGCCGCTCACCGCACGGGTCGATCGGTGGATCCGGGCTAAGACGTAAAGGCTGTTGCGTGCTACCGGGTCGCTCAGGCGCACAAGACCTTGAGAAGGTCGTGTGGGCCCTCGTCAAATTCCCTGCGCCGTAGCACGAGTGCCGAGAACGGCAACCGAGATGCTCCGCGCCAGTGGCGGATTCGGACGCAGCGCAGCCCAGTCCGGCGGCTCAACAGGCCAATGGGTATCAAGTGAGTTGAGTTTCAACCGATCAAGTTTGGATCGAAGCGGCGACATGCGACGCCGCCTGCCGCTAGTCCACGTGAGGAGACCACGCGGTGACGTTGTCGACGACGCACAAGACGGCGACAATTCAGCAGCTCATCAAGCAGTACCGCCACCGCGAGCTGAACCTCGCGCCCGCCTTCCAGCGCATGTCGGTGTGGTCAAATCGCGACCGCCAGAAGCTCATCGAATCGCTGCTCCAGGGCATCCCAATCCCTTCGATCTTCCTCGCGAAGAGGCAAGGCAAGGGAGGTCGGATCGTCTATGACGTGATTGACGGCAAGCAACGCATCGAGACCATCCTCCTGTTCATGGGCAAAGGCCCGCTCGCCGTCGATGAGGAGCTTTGGTTGCACGCGCCCCTCGGCGACGAGCCGGCCAGTTGGTGGACATGGCGAGACCTTGACAGCAACACTCGGCACCGCTTTCTGTCGACCTCGGTACCGGTCGTCGAAGTGGAAGGCGGCGTGCCCGAGATCACGACCGTGTTTGTCGCGATCAACTCCACCGGTAGACGCCTGACGAGCGCAGAGCGCCGACACGCCAACTTCCTGACGAACTCGGTTCTGCGTTCGGCACAGCAGTTATCAGACAGGTATGCGACCTACCTCACGCGTCACAATGTCGTGTCGCCGTCACAGGCGCGCCGCATGCGACACGTGGAGCTGATGACAGAGCTGCTGCTGTCCTTTCACGCCTGCGTCCCACTCAACAAGAAGTCAAGCATCGACAAGCTGCTCTCGAACTCTGACGCGTTCGAACCACGGGCGATCAGAGCGGCCGAACGGGACCTCAAACGAACGCTCAACATCGTCGATGTCGTGCTGCCGAACCTCCGATCGACGCGGTTCCGACAGATCACAGACTTCTACACACTGGTGCTCACGTTGCATCGCATGCGCACCGAAGGCTACGCTGTCTCGCGACACGACAGCGCCCGCAACGCACTCGCCGGGTCGCTGCTCACGAGCTTTGGTCATGAAGTCGATCGCCTCAGCGAGCAGCTTGCGAAGGGTCACGCGCCACGAGGAACCCTCGAGGAGCCGTACCGCGCCTACCTCATGACGGTGAAGGAAGGCACGGACAGCAGCGCGAACCGCCTCAAGCGCGAAAGGCTGCTCCGCGAGGTCCTGTGCGGCGTGTTCGAAGAGCTCGACACGACCAGGCGATTCAACGCCGTGCAGCGGCGGGTGCTGTGGAACGCATCGGCAAGAAAGCGTTGCACAAAATGCCGCGGCGAAATCACACGTTGGGAAGACATGGACGCAGATCACGTCCAACCCTTCGTCAAGGGCGGTCGCACCAAGCTCTCGAACGCTGCGATCACACATCGCAACTGCAACCGCGCCGCGGGGGCCCGGGCTCGAAGCGCGGCCTGACACGCGTGTGCCGGGCGGGGATGTATGGCGACGAAGAAGAACCATCGCATGAAGTCCACACCCGAGGAGCGTGCCGAGGCTCGTGCGGAAAGTCTGCGCGCCGGCCGTATCGTGCTACAGCAACTCTATGATTCTCTCCTCGACGAACAACGCGACGCGCTCGACCTCAACGAGGGGGACGTCCAAGACATCGGCCGAGTAGATCGGCTGATGGAGTACCGCGATGCACTGGAGGAAGCGCTCGAGCTGTCACCCGCGCGCGCTGCGGCAGCAATTGAACGCCTGAAGCGGGACTGCCAGGAACTTACTGAAGAACTGGAGCGCCACAACGAGGCAAATCCCGAGGACGACATCTCTCCAAATCCATATGACTGGGGCGCCTGGGAAGCAGAGTTCGATATCCGCTCCCTGTGGCCGGCGCCATTGAAACCGGCCAGGGGCCAAGTCCGGTGGACCGACGAGGACGCACGTTGTCCGCAGTGCAACGTCTTGATCGAGCGCGAAAACATGCTTCTCCACATTGGGTCTGACATCTTGGTTTGTCCCGCCTGCTATCGGTGCGAATGAGAACCGGGCGAAGGCGGGTCTACGGGCGCACCTCCGGCTCGCCACACCGACCAGTGTCGGCCACCGCGCGCGGTGTGACAGGGACATCAACTTCGCAGTGCCCCTACGGCGGGGCAGCTAATCGGACGAGAGCGTCGATCGCTGCGCTCGCCACGACTACGCATCGTTCACGACCAGTTGAAAGTGGCCGGCTCACGCGCGCTCCTATGCCGTGTCTGGAGACGCGGCACCTCCGTCGCCGAATCAGCGTGAAAGTGAACTTACGTGAAGGCTGTTCCTTAGGACTCCGCCGCGGCGAACAGAACCTTGAAAGGTGACTTACGACGCCGCTGTCCCGGAACACATCGCTGCGATCTGCGAACTTCTGAGAGAGCACCCTGCGCTAACAGCAATGCAGATCGCAAAAGCCCTTGGTCGAGAAGATGTCGGTCGCTTCCTGCACGCATACAAGGAGTACTTCACGCACGACGCCGACGACCCACCGGCCTGGTACTTCACGCCACGCTCCATCGTTCCGGCAGTCGAGGCCCCGAAGGACTCCGCCGGCGCCGCGAGACCGCTGTTCTGGTGGCAAGCCGAGGCGCTGATGGCATGGCAGGCGGCCGGCAGGCGCGGCGTTGTGGAAGCGGTCACCGGCACGGGAAAAACGGTCGTCGGCCTCGCAGCGGCAGCCGCGGAGTTACGCGATGGCGGCAAGGTCGTGGTGTTGGTTCCGACGCTGGACTTACAACAGCAGTGGCAGCGAGAGGTCGTACGAGCGCTCCCGGACTATCGCGTGGGCTTGCTCGGCGGCGGGTCGAGAGACGACGTGCGTTCCTGTGACGTCCTGATATCGGTAGTGAACTCGGCAATCAACGGCGCAACCGGTTTGCCCGAACACGGTGGTCTTCTGATTGGCGACGAGTGTCATCGTTATGGAGCGCCCGTCTTCGCAACCGCGTTGCTAGACGCCTTCGATCACCGCCTCGGCCTTACCGCAACCTTCGAGCGTAACGACGAGGGTCTGCACGAGTACCTCACGCCGTACTTCGGCGGAGTGTGCTATCGAATGGGTTACTCGCGAGCGGTTGCGGATCGCGTTACGGCCTTGTGGAAGGTGGCTCTGCTCGGCGTTCCGTTCAGTGCTGGCGAAGCAGTCGAATACGCGGAAGTCGACAAGATCGCTCGAGAGTCGCGACGGGCCCTGATCCAGTCGTGCGATGTGCCGTCAGATCCATTCGGCGAGTTCATGCTGCAGGTCACCGAACTGTCTGCAGAAAGTCTGTGGAACCCGTGTGTTGGCGCCGCTCGTGCGTACTTGAAGGCGTTCAGCCGCCGACGCGAGATCCTGGCGAACGCGAGCCAAAAGTGGGAAGCGTTACACGCGCTACGGGCCGCTGTCGCTAGTGCCGACCGTGCGCTCATCTTCACGCAAACGAAAGACTCCGCCCGGCGGGCGGCGGATACAATACGCAAATCCGGCATCGCCACGGCCGCGATCACCAGTGATTCAGCAGGAAACGAAAGAAACGACGTGCTCGACTCGTTTCGAAGCGGCTCACTGCGTGTGCTCGCCGCTCCAAAGGTTCTCGACGAGGGCGTGGACGTCCCTGCCGCAGACCTGGGCATCATCGTCGCGGCGAGCCGCCAGCGCCGACAGATGATCCAGCGAATGGGTCGCGTCATTCGTCGGAAGGCCGACGACCGCTTCGCGAGGTTCGTAATTCTCTATGTGATGGGCACATCGGAGGACCCGCGCACTGGCGCACACGAAGCTTTTCTCGATGAGATTCTCCCCGAAGCCGTCGCAGTCGAGTACTTCGCAAGCCACGACACGGAGCGGATCACGAGCTTCCTCGAGCCGGTCCAACCTGAATCGCGGTTGTCGCCACGGCTTCGCGCGCGAGGCACTGGCCCAGCCCTCGGACGAGCAACAGTCAACTGTGACGGAAGAAGTACGACAGCGTGCTTAGTCGATCGGCCGCGCGCGACACCGCAGCTCGTAACGAAGCGCGAGAGACGCGACGGTGCCTGCGCGAGCGTGCGCGCTTCGACTACCGCATCATCGAAGCACTTCGAGAACTGTTCGTCGACGAGGCACTGCGCGCCGAAGTCAAGCAGTTCTGCAACGACGCCGGATTCGCCGAGATCCAACGTGCACTAACCTGGACCGGACTCGACAGCGACTCCGACGACTTTTACGCGTGGATCGACTCCCGAAAGGTCAGCCCGCCAGCGCGCGATACGGGTCGCATCCACACGTACGCCGACGGAAGGCGAGGAGCCGTCCAAGAGCGGGCCGACCGCATGGCAGCCTTCCTGCAGCGACTCAGTACGAGCCAGATCTCGGAGTCCGAGCTGCTCATAAGGTTCTCGATCAACGGCTGGCACCAAAGCGACGACGTCCGTCGCGCCCTCGGCATCGTCGATGTTGAGCTCTTCCGCCGATGGGTGCGCGACGTTGCGCGCCAATTCCGTCATGGTCAACACGCCCACCGTCGAAGCGACCTGGGCGTAGTACACGGGACAGAGCTGTCGGCGCTCTGGCGCCGAGCGCAAACGTTCAAATAGCGCCTCACTTGCGGATCCTGTCGTCGTCTCGACGCAGCGAGGCTTCGACGCGGCCAACGGGAAGTATCCGCGCCGACGCATAGAAAGCTCTGTCTTGGCGGATATTGGCGACGTTTGGCTGTCAAGGCGGAATCGGAACGGGTTCAACGACGGCACACGGCCGGGTCGGTTCGTCTCCTTCAGACGGCAGGGGGCTCCCGCCGATGAGAAACGGTGGACCAGGACTTCTTGCTGGAGCTCGGGCTCGACCGCTCGGTCTGGGATCGCTTCTCAGCTGAGTTCCACGCGTGGCTACGAAGCGCGTCGACCGACTACGACAAGGTGCTCCCGAGCCACCTGTCAGCTGAGTTCTCCATGTTGCCCGACCGAGTTCGGCACGACTTCGTGCCCTTGCAAGAGGCAGGCCACGCCGGACTCGTTGACCCGCTTTCCGCCGACCAAGCGACCGTCGACTTGAACTTCCGCCGCATTATCGGCGTCGCATTCGGCACCGACGACTCAGGCGATGACATCGCCGAGAGATTCGGGCCAATGTGAGCACGCCGAGCAGACAGGCTTTGCCGGCACTCGATCGCCGGACCGTGTCTCACCCCCGCGTGATACTTGACACGGCGGGCTGACAAGAGCGGGCGTATGCAGATCCTCGAAGGCCAAACGATCTTCAGCGCGAGCGACCTCGTCGGCTTCGCCGCGTGTGAGCACCTCACGCAGCTGGAGCTCGCCGCGGCAAGTGGGGAGATCGAACGGCCGGCGCGCCATGATCCTTTGCTGGAGGTGCTCGTCCGTCGCGGCGAAGAGCACGAACGTGAACTGCTGCGCGTGCATCCTGGTCTGCCCGACGGGGTGCGCATCTCGGCCGACGCGCGTACGCTCGATGAGCTCGAGGCCGCGGCATCAGAGACCATCTCCGCGATGCGACGTGGTGCGCCGCTGATCTACCAAGCGACGTTCTTGCACGACGGATGGATGGGCCGTGCAGACTTCGTCGAGCGCGTCGACATGCCGAGCGACCTAGGCCCATGGTCATATGAGGTCACCGACGCCAAGTTGGCACGCACGGTGCGACCATCCGCACTCGTGCAGCTGTGCGAGTACACGGAGCATATAGGTCGCATTCAGAGATGTCAGCCGCGCCAACTTCACGTCGTGACAGGCGATGGCATCCAGCACACCTTCTCATTGTCGGACTGCGCCGCGTACTACCGAACCTTGAAGCAGCGCTTCCTCGAAACCGTGGCATCCGGCCCCCGCTTACCTATCCCGAACCGGTCGAGCACTGCGGCATCTGTCGATGGTGGGCCGTGTGCCGCGATCGCCGGCGAGCTGACGAACACCTCTCCCTCGTGGCGGGCATGCGACGGGACCAGACGCGCCGGCTCGTCCAAGCGGGTGTCACCACGCGTATCGCTCTGGCGAATGCAACGGCCGATGACGTTCCTGCGCGCGTGCCCGCGAAGACGTTCGAGAAGTTACGATCGCAGGCCGCGTTGCAAGTTCGTGGCGAGGGATGCGTTCCGCCGCTTCACGAACTGCTCCCCATGGAAGACAGCGAAGCCGCGGGCAGTCACTACGGCTTCGGTGCTTTGCCGGCGCCGTCGCCCGGCGATCTGTTCCTCGACCTCGAGGGCGACCCGTACGCGCTCGACGGCGGGCTCGAGTACCTCTTCGGGCTCGTCGAGAGTGGTCGACGGCGAACCGGAAGTACCACGCGTTCTGGGCGCACACTCGTGCCGAGGAACGTGAGGCGTTCGAAGCGGCGGTCGACCTCATCATCGAGCGGCGCGTCGATATCCGGACATGCACGTCTACCACTACGCCCCGTACGAGCCGTCCGCCTTCCGGCGGCTCATGGGCGCGCACGGCACCTGCGAGGACGAGGTCGACGACTGCTCCTGCGCGGCGACGTCTTCGTCGACCTCTACCGGGTCGTCCGCCAGGCGGTGCGCCTCTCGACCGAGTCGTACTCGCTGAAGGAGGTCGAGAAGCTCTACCTCACCCGGCCGCCGGGCGCGGTGATGGATGCCGGATCGAGCATCATCGCCTACGAGCGCTATCTCGTCGACCACGAACAGAACTCGCTCGACGAGATCGCGGCGTACAACCGCGACGACTGCGAATCGCTCGATCGGCCTGCAGGAGTGGCTCGAGGCGCGCCGCGTCGACGCCGAGGCGGCAGTTCGGGTCGATCGCGCCGGCCGACGCCACACGACGCCGGCCGAGCCGACGGAACGCTCGAGCCGGACGAACGTGCTCAGCCGTGCACGGCTGCTCGACGGCGTGCCCGACGAGCGAGCCGAGCGCACCGACGACGGAGCAGGCCCGCTAGGCTGCTCGCGCAACTGCTCGAATGGCACCGCCGGGAGGCGAAGCCCGACGTGGTGGCGATACTTCGACCGCGTCGACACCTACGAACCGCGAGGAGATCGTCGACGACTCCGAGTGCATCGGCGGGCTCGAGCTCGTCGAGGATGCTCGGCGCCGATCAAGCAGTCGACGGTGTACCGCATGCGCTTCGAACCGCAGGACCACAAGTTCTCGGTCGGCGAGCAGCCGATCGATCCCGGCGACCGAGCAAGGGCGCCGGCACGATCGTCGCGATCGACGACCGGGCATCCTCGACCTCAAGCGCGGCTGCAGCACGCGGCGACGACCCACTCCCCCGCGCGCTCATCCCCGGCGGCCCGTACGACACGACGCGCGCAGCGGGCCGCGATCGCCGAGGTCGCGCGAGTGGGTGGTCGAGAACGGGATCGACGCGCCCGGGCCGTACCGAGCGGTGCGCGACCTGCTCCTGCGGCACGTCGCCGCGCCTCCCGGCGCGTTGCCGACAGGCGCGCCGCTGCGTCAGGCCGGCGAGCGCCGCGCTCGACGCCGCGTGCCGGCTTGTGCTCGCGCTCGACGGCGGCTGCCTCGCGGTCCAGGGACCGCCCGGCGCGGGGAAGACGTTCACCGGCGCGCGCATGATCGTCGCGTTGCTGGCGGCCGGGCGACGGGTCGGCATCACCGCGACGACCCACGGCGCGATCTCCAACTCTTGACGAGGTCGCGCAAGCGGCCGCCGAGCCGGAGTCGACGTTGCACGGCGATGCAGAAGGCCGACGACGACGACCAGCACTGCGGTCCGACGGTGTCGAGCGCGGCAGCGACGGCGCAGCGATCGAGGCAGCGCTCGATCGCAGGCGAGAGCAACCTGGCGGCGGGCACCGCTGGCTCTGGGCGCGCCCGGAGTCTGCGCGACTCGGTCGACGTGCTGTTCGTCGACGAAGCGGGCCAGATGTCGCTCGCCGACGTCGTCGCCGTCGGCACCGCGGCGCGCAACCTCGTGCTGCTCGGCGATCCGCAGCAGCTCGCGCAGGTGTCGCAGGGGTCGCATCCCGACGGCGCCGAGGCAGTCGGCGCTCGAGCACCTGCTCGGCGAGCCACGCCACGATGCCGGACGACCTCGGCCTGTTCCTCGACACGCACCTACCGGATGCACCCGGCGGTGTGCGCTTCATCTCCGAGGTCGCGTACGACGACCGGCTGGAGTCGGCGCCCGGTCTCGAGCGCCAGATCGTCGACGGCGATCGCCGGCGCTGCGGTTCGTGCCCGTCGAGCACGAAGGCGACAGCACACGATCGCGACGCCGAGGCGGAAGCCGTCGCCGCGCTCGTCGATCGAGCTCGTCGGCACGCGTGGACCGATCAGCACGGCGACGACGCGCCCGCTCGACGCTCGACGACATCATCGTGGTCGCGCCCGTACAACGCGCACGTCGCCGAGCTGCAGCGGCGCGCTGCCCGACGGCGCGCGCGTCGGCACCGTCGACAAGTTCCAGGGCCAGGAGGGCGCGGTCGCGATCTACTCGATGGCCTCGTCGTCGCGCCGACGACGCGCCGCGGGGCATGGACTTCCTGTACGACCTGCACCGCCTCAACGTCGCCGGTCTCGCGGGCCCGCGCGCGGGCGTACATCGTCGCAAGCCCCGAGCTGCTGCGCGTGCTGTGCTCGAACGCCGAAGCAACTCCGGCTCGCCAACGCGCTCTGTCGATACGTCGAATACGCCGATGCCCGCGAAGGCCGTCTCGCTCGATGGGAGACACGATGACGCTATGGCCGTAACAGTGGCTCGACATCGGACGAACCGATCGGGTCGATCGTCGACGCAACGTCTGATCGTGCTTGGCTGATCTCGTTTGGTGACGACTGCGAGTCAATCAGCGTCGAGCAGTTCGAGACCTCGTCCTATGGCCGTACCAACCTTCCGACCCGGACGCGTGCCTTGAGGACGTCAACAAAGCAGTGGAATGGATCGTCGAAGAGAATGGCGAGTCGTGGGCGAGCGCCCTCGCCCATATCGTGCAGCAGTTCGGCGTCGTTGACAGGGACGATGCTGAGTGCCAGAACTGTTCTGCGCCTGACGGCACGATGCTCGGCCGTCCGATCGATGTGTACATTTCGAGGACCTGACCGAAGAGCTGTGGTGGAACGTCATATCCACTGACGAGTACGACCCGCCCCTGGAAGAGATCCGTCGGATTGGCAATGTATGCATAGTGAGCACTTGCTCGACGCTCGAAGACGACATCCGAGGCGCATTGTCGGAGAGTTCCCCAACGAAACGCAGGGCCTTTCGCGGCAGCCGACCACCTCGACTGGACCCCCTACCACCATTCCTTGCGAGCGCTCTTCTCGACAATGCGACCGAGCCACGGCGAACACGTTGAAGTTCGGCGATCTGGTAAGACCCGAGAACACCTCGAAAGCAAAGGGATCGCGGAGACGATCACAACGCCCTCACCTGAGCCCGAAGACGCACGCGCACAGCTCGCGGACTACCTGATCGATAGGGTGGCGTCGCACGCAATAGAGAGTCTCCTCGGCGAGAATCGTCTGGTGTGCACCCTTGAGGCGCGCGTCGAACTCCTGGAGCGCGTCATGCGACAGCATGGCATTGACCCTCCCGAATGGTGACTTGCATTGTCGGCGACCGCACGCGCATTGCGCCAAGGTGAATGGCATCCACCAGGCATAACTTGGAATCGGAACCGGCTGTCGCCTCCGCGGGCCCTGAAAGGCAGGTACTCGTACCGTGACGTCTGAGATGTTGCATCGTCTTGGGCGCGGTCTCGTCGTCGGAGCGTCCGCGGACGTGTCGGAGCAATGGCGCGACGCGGAGCGAGTTGCTATCGATGACGCTGTCGTACGCGACTCCGCGGAGTCGCTTTGTGCGCTGCAAAGGGCGTGGGCGACACGAACACCCGTCGTCGTCGCGCTGCAGCTGTGACGTTGAGGACCTGCGGGCGCCGGAGACGAACTACGTTCCGCCGCACTCAGCTCTCGCCCCGCTTCGAGTTTGCTCGCGAACGGCTTTACTTCCTTGCGCGGGCAAACAACTACGACAACCGCAACGGGCGCATGGTTTGGGGCCCGGCCGTCGAAGCGCAGCGACTCGGCGCGACGCCCTCCGACGTCGCGGACGTCATGCTGCCCGACGGCACGCCGGCGTGGTGTGACGGCGGGCCGCGTCGCCGGCCGCTCGAACTGCCCGAGGGCCACACGCTCGTTCATCGGAACACGCTCGAGCAGCGGCTCCTCACGCCGGATCGCCACGCCGACACGCACGCCGAGCTCGCCGCCGACCAGCTCGAAGCTGTGCTTCACGACTCGGGGCCTGCACGCGTCATCGCGCCCGCTGGCTCCGGCAAGACGCGCGTCCTCACCGAGCGACTGCGGCTTCTCTTCGCACGAAACTGGAGCCCCTCCTCGATCACCGCTGTTGCCTACAACGTGCGCGCCAAGGACACGATGCGCGCTCGGCTCTCCGATCTTCCGCCCGGCGCGCTCAACCGCATTCGCACACTGCACTCGCTTGGGAACGACATTCTTCGGCGCGGCAACGGCAACAGCCACGCTCATCGACGAGTGGGACATGCGGCGGCGGATCGAGGCGCTGGTACCGGTCAAGCCGCGCGCCAACACCGACGTCTACGCGCCTTACCTCGAGGCCCTCGGTCAGGTACGGCTCGGGCTTGTCGACCCGAACGTCGTCGAAGCTCAACGGGACGACGTTGCCGGCTTCGGCAACATGTTCGACGAGTACCGCGACAAGCTCCACGCGGACGGATGCATCGACTACGACGAACAGATCTACGGCGCCATCGAGGTACTGCTCCGCAACGTCGACGTCCGGCGCGCGTTCCAGAAGGAATGCCGGCACCTGCTCGTCGACGAGTTCCAGGACCTCACGCCCGCACAACTGCTGATGCTTCGCCTCGTCTCCGCGCCCGCCTACGACGTCTTCGGCGTCGGCGACGACGACCAGGTCATCTACGGCTACGCGGGCGCCGATCCCGAGTTCCTCATCAACTACGACCGCTACTTCCCCGGCGGCACGCACCACGCGCTCGCCACCAACTACCGCTGCCCGGAGCCGGTCGTCGTGGCGAGTCGCAACCTGCTCTCCTACAACCGTGCCCGCATCGACAAGGAGATCGTCGCGGCCAAGACCGACGGCGAGCTCACGATCGCCACCACCCAACCCGAGCGACTCGCGCTCGCCGCCATCGAGCAAGCAACCACGTGGCTCAACGACGGCGCACAACCCGAAGACATCGCGGTGCTCGCCCGCGTCAACGCCTCGCTGCTCCCGGTGCAGCTGCTCTTCGGCGAAGCGAACGTGCCGTGTTGGACGCCGGTCAGCGTTGCGGTACTCAACCGCACGGGCACGCGCACCGCGCTCGCCTATCTCCGTCTCGCCATCGCCGCCGGCAATAACACCGAGCTCGCGGGCAACGACGTCGCGATCGCGGTTCGTCAGGCCGAGCCGTTCGATCCGGCGTGAGGTGCTGCAGCGCTTCGAACGGCGACGGCATTGGCGTCTGCCGCAGCTGCGCAGCGGCGCGAGTGGTCTCAACGCGACCGCGGCCGACAGGTTCGAGGCGTTCTGCGACGACCTCGAAGCGCTCGGCCGCGCGCTCAAGGAAGGCGCGACGACCGCCGACCTGCTCATCCGCATTCGCGACGACATCGGCCTCGGCGCCGCGCTCGCCACTCTCGACCTCTCGGGCAAAGGCCCGGACGCTAGCCACCGGGACGACCTCAACGCGCTCATCGCCGTCGCGACGCTCGAATCCGATCCGACGGCGTTCGAGCCCTGGCTCCGCACCCGACTGCGCGCCACCAACGAGCCCGCACGCGACGACGGCGTCGCGATCTCGACCGTCCACCGCGTCAAGGGCATGGAGTGGCCCTACGTCGTCGTGCTCGGCGCGCACGAAGGCCTCATGCCCCACGTGCTCGCCGACGACATCGAAGAGGAGCGCCGCATCTTCCACGTCGCGATCACACGCGGCGATACCGCAGTGCACGTCGTCGCCGATGCCAAGTCGCCCACTCCGTTCCTCGACCAGCTCCGCTCCCCCGCGCCCGCGGACTACGCGCCACCAAGCCGGCGCGCGACCGGAGAAAAAGCCGGCTCCCATCGCAGCCGCAACCGACGCGCTGCCCGAGCTCGTCGCCGCACTCAAGGCCTGGCGCAAGCAGCGCGCCAATGCGGACAGCGTTCCGGCCTTCGTCGTCCTGAGCGACACCCACCTCGCCGGCATCGCAACGAGCGCGCCGACCTCGCTCGACGAGCTCGCCCGCTGCGCCGGCATCGGACCGACCAAGCTCGAGCGGTACGGCGACGAGATCCTCGCCGTTATCGCCGACCTTGGCACCTGACGCTGTCACACCCTCCTGCCATACTGAGTTCTGCATCAAGAAGAGCGGCGACCGCCAGTCGTCGCCCGGCAACCGAGGCCCACTGAACGCCCACGGTGCTTGCCCGCTTCGGCGGGGATGCGGCCACACCGGCACACACAAGTTCGGTCTGCGGGCCCTCGCCCGGGATCGGGAGAGGGAGCTGCAATGTCGTCGCGAAAGGAACCGTCGAAGGCGGAACGCGCGCTGCTTGATCGGATTGATCAGGTCTTGGGACAAGACGATCCCGTGTCGCGCACCGAGCTCTCGCAGGCCGCGCTGGAACGGCTCCGGCGTCGCTTGGCGTTGGTCCTCATGGATCTCGACCTTCCGGAGCAGGTCGGCGTCCGCGCGGAGACCGTCGACGGTCGCCTCACGATCATCGCCGGGGAACCGCGTGCCGCCGAGAGGCTTTTGCGCGTTCTCGAGCGCTACGCCGCCCGCCGTAATGGAGTGGTGACATAGTGACCGAGCCGCGGAAGTACATCGCACCCAAGCGTGTCGAGCGGGCGTTCGGCCCTGATGCAGACGCGTACGTGGCTGTCATCGAGTCGGTCGTCGGCGACCGCGTTCGAGTCCGGTTAGACGATGGCGAGGAGCGAGATGTCCCGCTCCGCGATGGCGCAGCCTTTGTCGATGCGCTCGCGCGACCGGACATCAGCTTGCTGCACGGGAGGCCGTTGCTCCTCGTGAACATCCGGTATGAACTCGTCGCGCTTGCCGTCGGGCCGACAGAGGCACCAACGCGATTCACGGTCATGGCGCATGTCGTGCGACTCGGCGAGGGGGACGCTGTCGAGATCCCGAGCCGCGACGACACCCAGCCGTCGTGGCTGCTCTTCGAACTTCGGCGCGGCACGAGGGACGCGCTGCGCCAGTCAGGCGACAAGGTGAGAGGAGATGCAAGTGGGACTCGCTGAGTTGAACGGCCTGCCCGCTCTGAGGCGAGCGCTCCGTCGCACGTTCACTGAGGGCAACGGCGGATTCATTCGAGACGACTTGGCTGGCGCGATCTTCGACGCCGCGATCGAGGTCGTCGAGACTCAACCCGTGCCCGAAGTCGCTGCGACAAGCGGGAGCTTCACGCTCGCCGGCGTCATCGAGGTGTTGCCAGAGGTGCCGACGAACGAGAGCTTCACGCTCGACGACGTCATCGAGGCGTGGCCGGAGGTGCTCGACGTGTTGAGGGCGCCCGTACGTGCTGCGGTGCAGGACGCGCAGCCGATCGCGCTCGATGCCGGAGTGATCGTGTTCGGGGCGTGGCCGCGCCGCAGGGATGCGATCAACGACCGCTTCCGCAGGGACGCGAGGGAGATCAAGGAAGCGTTCTCCGCCCGACTTGGGATACGGCCGCGTTTCACAGTGCGCGCACACAACTTCGACGCGATCGATGCGCTGCGCCCGCCGGCCGTCGAATCCGCTGAAGCTCAGGCGTCGGAGAATGATCCCGTCGAGATTCACGGCCTGGTCGACGACGCCGCGATCGAGGTCGTCGAGAGTCGACGCGTGTCCGAAGTCGACGACGAAGACGACGACTTGGCAGACGAGGAAGACGACGACTTGGAAGAGGTGCGCTACGTCTCGATAGCCGAGATCAACGGGATGTTCGCGCTGGACCTGGGCAACCAGAGAGATGGATGGGCCGACGATCTGGATCGACGCGTCATACCTCTGGACGACAGACCGGTGGGTGTCGCGTTGCTCGCCGACTATCTGCTCGCAGAGTGGGACCTCGTCGACGTGCTCCTCACCGTCGCGAGCAGTTGGTCGGTCGTCGCGTCGTCGCCCGAGGGCACCGCGACGATGATGTCGGACGGCGGCATCGGGCTCTACGAGTTCACCCTCGACGACGGCGTGTACTTCTTCACCCATTGCGAGCTTGATATCGAGGAACCGTCGTGGTGGTTCGCGCATGTGGTCACCGACAGCGAGACGCGAGCGAACTCGATCGAGGCCGGTCGGGTCGCGATCGGCGACACCGAGGACGCGGGGGACGAGTAGCGCGGGACGTTTGACCGCGTCAGGTCACTGCACCCAACGGCTGGTTCGATCAGGCAGCGGTGGACGCGCCGAGCAATGCCTCGGTTGCTTCCCACAGCCGACGCCGGAGCGCCACGTCGCGCACGGCGGGCATCGTCGGGAGGACACCGGCCAGCGGTGTCGACGAGATGAACTGTCCGGTCCGGGTCGCGAAGGTCGGATCGGTTGCCAGGCGAACGAGCACGCGGGCGCCTTGTTCGGGCCGCCGTACGAGGGGCGTGCGCGACAGCCTTCTCCCGACGCGATTCGCCAGGTTGTCGGCGCCGCCGAGCCCGGTTGCGACGAGGCCCGGACAGCCGCAGTTGGCGGTCACCCCTGTGCCGCGGAGTCGGTCGGCGAGCTCGAGGGTGAAGAGCACGTCGAGCAGCTTCGTTTTCCCGTACGCGACCATCAAGCCGCCACGACCGAACGGCGAGGTATCAGTGAGGATCGTGTCGGGCATGATCGTGCCGCCGAGGCGGTGCGCTTCCGATGCGGTAACCACAACCCGCGCCGGGAGCCGAGGCCGTCAGTCGATCGCGCAACATCGCGGTCAGGAGCCACGGAGCCAGGTAGTTGACTGCCACCATCTCCGGGAGACCTTCGCTCGTGGCCCGCTGCTCGATCAGCTGGATGCCGGCATTGTTCACGAGCACGTCGATGCGCGGGTAGCGATCGAGGATTTCGGTCGCGACTCTCCGGACGTCACCCATCAGCGCGAGGTCACCAAGGAACACGTCCACCGGCGCGCCCGGCGTTGCCGCCTGGATTCGGGCAACGGTCGCCTTCGCCTTGGCACTGCTGCGCGCGACCAGGCCGAGATGGGCGCCCGACGCCGCCAGCTGGATTGCAGCGGCTTCACCGATGCCGTTGGTGGCACCGGTCACGATCATCACCGGCGGTTCGCTCACGAGTCTCGGGTTAGCACGCGCTCCGACCCATCACAACCGACGCCGCGCCGATAACGTCGACGCGAATGGCAACCGTGAGCTACGAAGTCACCGCGCGATCGTCCGCGCCGCCCGAGCGCCTCTTCGCACTCATCTCCGACGCGCCCGGGTGGCCGCGCTGGGCGGGGCCGCTCATTGGGCACGGCAGCTGGGAACGCGAAGGCACTCCCCCGCCGGGTGGCGTCGGCGCGATCCGCAAGATCGGGCGGTGGCCGCAATATGGACGCGAGGAGATCGTGCGGCACGACCCGCCCGGCCATCACGCGTACACGATCGTGGGCGGCCAGCCCGTCCGGAACTACCGCGCCGACGTCTACTTCCGGCCCGACGGCGAAGGCACCCTCATCACCTGGAACGCGACGTTCGAACCTCTCATCCCCGGCACCGGACCGATGCTCGCCGCCGTGTACCGGCGACTCATCGGTGGCGTCGCCCGCCGCCTCGCTGTCTACGCGGAAGAGCATCCGGAACTGAGGGCGTGACGGCCGCGCCAACCCGCGTTCGCTGTCACACCGGCGCGCGATTCTTGTCGCATGGCCGAGCCGCTGCCGTCGGTGCCGCTCATCGCGGACATCGTCCGCCACGAGCGTGAGTTGCTCTTTCGGCACGCGGATTCGCTCGACACCAAGGCAAGCGTCGTGCTCGGTACTGCGACCGCCACGGTCGCGAGCGTTTCGTCCGCGCCGATCCCATCTTCACTCGCATGGACGTCCTCGATACCGAGATCGTGATGGTTGAGCGCGCGGCACGGGCACTCCACGCCAGCGCCATGCGAGTTGAGTGGTCGCTACGGGTGCTCTTCGTCGCCGTGCTGCTGCTCGTTGGCGGTAACCTGGTCGAGCACTTCTGGAGGTAAGGACATGCCCGACCCGAAAGAACCACCTGCCGAGGGACAGCCGCCTCCGAAGCAGCAACCGCCCACCGATGAGCCGCCGCCGTTCAACCCGCAGCTCGACCTGATCGGCGACGCCGAGCGCGCACAAGGACCGTCAGCGACGAAGCGCTGAGCAACCCGCTGAGGAAATCGCGCGGCGACGGCCTACACGCCACCTGCACTTCAGCGGGCTCGTGCCGCGAGCGTCTGTGCCTGCGCCCACGAGTTGGCGGATTTGGTCCACCTGGAACGGATCCGTGACGGGAATTTGGGTCTTGTGGTACAGGTCGCCGCTGTGCACTGAGACCTCCACGTATCCGCTCGTCGATCCGCTCCTTGACGAGCAGGAAGAACAGACCGATCAGGCAGAAGATCGCGAACGCGATTGCGCAGATGATCGCCCACGTCGGGATCTTCGACTCGGTGCGGGACATGTCGGAAGCGATCCACTGCGATCCGGCAAGTGGTGCGTTGCCGTTCGGTGTGACGACGTAGTCGGGAGTCACGCCGATGTCGCCGATCGTGACCAGGAAGCCCGACGATGGACGCGGCATCTCGGGTGCAGCGACCGGGGCGCGGGCGCCGACTCCGGCGGATACCACTTGCCATCCGCCGCAATCCACCAACCCGGCTCTTCGGGTTGTTGCTCGAGCGGTCCCCGCGCCGTGTTTCCCGCCACGTCGTCCCCCGTCTGTTCGTTATGCCGGCGTCTTCTCCCGCGGCCGCGGCCAAACGCTCGAGCGTTGCTTCCATCGTCTCGCGGTTGTGACCCGGGCGATCGCTGACGCCCATCACCGGCTTGCTCATCACCGCGAGAAACTTGGGACGCTTGTCCGTCCACGCCTCGCTCGACGCGCGTCCCGCCGTCGGCAGGCTCGAACGTGTACTCCCAACGGGAGACGTCGAACGGGCCGGCCTTCACCTCGAACACGAACGACTTGCCGGGCGCGGCCTCGACGACCTTGCACACCGTCGACCACTTCCGCCAGCCGCTCTGGTTGCGGCCCTTGAAGCGGGCGCCGGCGACCGGCTCCTTGGTGTCGCCGATCCATTCGCACCCGGTGGTCTCCGGTGACCACTCCCCCATGCGCGTCACGTCGGACACCATCCCCCACACCACTTCGGGCGCGGCCTTGATCGTTCGTTCCACACTCACATCAGCCATGACTCGGACCCTACGCCCGAAGTGTTGGCCGCACGAAGTTCGCCAGGCCGGCCGTCTCGAGACCAGCGGCGATGTCGATCGTGGTCAAGTCGTCGAGGTAGTCGCTGACGATCTGGATGCCGACCGGCAGACCGCCGGCGGTGACGCCGACGGGCGCGACCGTTGCGGGAAGGTAGGAAGCCGACGCGAGCGTGGCCCACGCGTTGAGTTTGAGATAGCCCTCGACGCCCTCTTGGCGCTGACCGTCGATCGTGAGGGAACGCCGCGGGACGGCGCGTTGATCGAGTGGCATCGCAGTCACGGGCGCGGCCGGACACAGCAATGCGTCGACATCCCCGAAGAACGCGCGCCACTGTTCCCGCAGACGGGCCCGCGCATCCGCGGCCTCCAACCACTCCCAATGCGGTGACGTGATGTAGCGAACACGTTGGACCGTGTAGGAACGCGAGGGAAGCAGCGGACGCAGCGCCTGCACTGTTCGCCGGAACGGCACGGAGTCGGCGATCTCGCCGCTGAGCACCTGGAAATACAACTCGTGCGCGCTCGCGAGGTCGACAGGCGGCTTGGCAGGTACGACCGTCGCGCCGGCCGCCGTGAGACCGTGCACGGTGCGCTCGAGGAGCTCGCGGACCTCGCGGCTCGTCGGATAACCGGGATCGTCGAACCAGACTGCGATCTTGTAGTCCTCGAGCCGCTTGCGTCGCGGCGGCGGCAGTGCGAACGACCAGGCTTTGTCGTCGGGCGGGATCGGTCCCGCGATGACCTGCAGCGCGAGCGCGAGATCCTGCGCGCTGCGAGCGAGCGGTCCGAGGACGGCCATGTCGGTGGTGCGGTGCTGCGCCGGCGGCATGGTTCCCTTTTGGGGAACGATGCCGAATGACGGCTTGTGGCTGAACACGCCGCAGAAGTGCGCGGGCATGCGCAGCGAGCCGCCGATGTCACCGCCGAGGTCGAGGCCGGTGAGTCCCGCCGCTACCGCCGCGGCGGAGCCGCCCGATGAGCCTCCCGGCGTGCGCGACGAGTCCCACGGATTGCGCGTGACGCCGAAGACGTCGTTGTGGGTCACGACGTCGGCGCCATTGGGCGGCGTGTTGGTTTTGCCGAGGACCACCGCGCCCGCGTTGCGCAAGCGCGCGACGGCGACGGCGTCGTCCGCGGGCACGTGGTTGCGGAACCGGACCTCGCCGTTGGTCGTGCGCACGCCTGCGACCTCGACCATGTCCTTCACGGTGATCGGCACACCGTGCAAGGGTCCGAGCGAGCAACCTTCGGCTACCGCACGATCGGCGTCGTCGGCGTGCCGGCGCGCGCCCTCGCCGTCGACGGTGACTACCGCGTTGAGTTCGGACGCGGCGATCCGGTCCAGGTAGGCGTCGGTCGCGTCCCGGCTCGACACCGCGCCGCTCCGGATGTGCGCCGCCAGCACATGCGCCGGAGCCCAGGCTTCGAAGGCACCTCTCAGGCGACCAACGCTAGACGTCGCGTCGCCGTGCGGCGAAGGTGCCGGTCGATGAGGATGCTGACGATCGCCGCCCAGAAGCACCACAGCGACACGAACCCGTTGAGCGTCATGTACATCAGCACCGGGACCGCGGCGAAGTTCAGCAACCCGAGCGCTTGGATGTCCCGATAGCTGGACGCGATCAGCGCCCCACACGTCGCCACCACGTAGAGCGCCGTGAGTTGCCCTCCGCTTCCCACTGCATCGACCTGGTACTCGACGTGATGGCCCTCGATCATGGCGTGGATCGAACCGCGGAACATCGCGATCGTCAGCACCGCGCCGACCGCGACACCGAGCACCCCGAACTCGCCGATGATGCGCCGCCGTTCACGCAGCGGTTCGACGAGCCCGACCGCGAGCGGGATCAATACCGGCAGTGCGCCGAACGCGAACAGCAGATACGTCCACACCGCAACTCGTTCAACCGCGTGCCCGACGTGCCCCTGGAGCCCCCACCACACGAACGCTTCGCTCACCTGGTGCACGCCGAACAACAACGGCAAAGCCGCGAGCGGGATCTGCTTGGGCTCCCGCACGTGACGTAACGCGTCGATGCCGACTGCAATGACGATTCCGCCCAGAACCGCGTCGGCTTCGGGCGCGAAACACACCCTCTACGTCGACTGACAAAGAGCAAGTTGCGGTGGCGTCGGCCACCGGACGTGCGTTGCCCAACCGGCCCGTTCGAACAGACGGATCACCCCGGCCGACACGTCGATCTGGTGCGGCATCGCACCATGACGGGCCGACGCCGGGTGGGCGTGATGGAAGTTGTGCCACGACTCACCGAACGACAGCAACGCGAGCGGCGCGAAGTTCGGCTCTGATCCTTCTGCGTCGCGGGCTGACGACCGAACATGTGACAGATCGAGTTCGTGCTCCACGTCACGTGGTGCAACAGCATCATGCGCGCCAGGCCGGCCCACAGCAGCGCGGTGAACGCACCGCTGAGCGCGCCCGAGAGCGTCCAGCCCAAGAAGAACGGTGCCGCCAGCGAGAAGACGGCGAACAGCGGGAACAGCCGGCTGACGATCTTGACGTCCGCGTCGCGCAAGAGGTCGGGCGCGTAGCGCTCGGCCGCCGTGTTGTCGCCCTTGAACAGCCAGCCGACGTGCGCGTGCGCGAAGCCGCGCAGCTGGGCGCCGACACCGGTGCCGTGATTGTGGGGCGAGTGCGGATCACCGGGCTGGTCGCTGAAGACGTGATGCCGGCGGTGGTTCGCGACCCAGCCGATGACCGAGCCCTCGACCGCGAGCGAACCGGAAGCCGCGAGCACGATCTTCAACCAGCGCGAGGCCCGGAAGCTCTTGTGCGTGAACAGCCGGTGGAAGCCGACGGTCACGCCGAAGCCGCTCACGAGATAGAACGCGCCGGCGAGGATGATGTCGCGCAACGTCACCGCGCGTCCCCACAGCAACGGCACCGCGATCGCGAGCGCAACTGCGGGACCGATGACGAGCAGTCCGGTGACGATGCGCCCGGCGAGGAGACCGGACCGGCTCGGGCGCGGTTCGGGTTCGTACCTTGGCGGACGCGCGCGAGGAGGTGCGGGCCGATCGAGTACTGAAGTCATGTGCCGTTCCCTGATCCGCACCGGTGGTGCACTCGTCCGTGCCGCGACCGGGGTCCTGGGAAGCGTACACATCGCCAAGCTGGCGACTGATTTCTAGAATACTTCCCCCGGAAAGGGGCCGTGACACGTCGGGCAGCCTGATGAGCGTCGATGTCTCACCGCGTTTCTACGATGTGTTTGCCGTGGCCGAACTGGCCGCGTGAAGCGCCGGATACCCGGACGAAAAGGCCGCGATCCCGCGGCCCCGCAGCGTCTGGAGGTGTCCGATGCCCTTCGATCCCATCGACGAAGAACCGCTCGACCGGAACGAAATGTGGTCGCCGCTCGAGAAACTTGCCGCCCGGGCTGTGGGCGACCCGAGCGTCCCGCTGCTGATTCCCTGTGAGTTCAGCTTCATGGCGCATTACGACGAGCCCGGCCTGCCCCGGATCTACGACTATCGCCACTGCGAGAGCCGGCGCTGGCTCCAGATCACCGCGACCGGCCGCATCGCCGCGCTACATCCCGCCCGCGGACGACGACGACGGCGACGGCGACGGCCACCACGTGCTGTCGCGCCGTTCACTCCGCCGCACGATCGAGGAACTCGAGCTCGCCGAGTTCGGCGGACGGCTGCCGCCCGAGCACTACTGCGACGAATGTTGGGGACATCAACCGGCGCCACGCGGCATGCATGCGCGGAACCCGAGCACGCGGCGTGACGGGTGCCGCGTGATCGTTCTACGGCATCGTCATTTGGAAGTACTACGACGACCACAACCCACCGCACTTCCACGCGACCTATGGCGAGGCCGAGGCGATCGTGCCCTTGCCGATTTGCGGGTCCTCCCGGTGCGCTGCCGTTACGAGCGTTCCGGCTTGTCGAAGAGTGGGCAGTGACGAACTGGGCGAACTGGGACGGGCGAGGAACGGATTGCCGATCGGCCGATTCCGCCGCCTCGTAGAATGGCGACTGATCCGGGATCGTGAGCGTGACGAGCGTGAGGTGCTCGAGCACTACAAACTCCGCGTCGGATTCAGTGACGGACTGGTACGCGACGTCGACCTCAGTCACCTCCGCGACCGCGGCCCGATCTTCGAACCGTTCCGCGACCCGTCATTCTTCGCCCACGTTCGAGTCGACCCCGAAGCACGGACCATCGTGTGGCCGAACGGTGCTGATGTCGATCCGATTGTCCTGCACGGAGATGAGCCGCCTGCCAACGGTCAGCGCGACGCCTGAACTCAGATCACTGCGACGGCGTCGATTTCGACGAGGGTGCCGGGCTGCATCAGGGCGGCAACACCGATGATCGTGGTCGCCACGATCGGGTAGTTCTTGCCGAGCGTGTCGACGACCGCAGTGATGAACACGTTGAGGGCACGGTCGTCGTAGTCAACGAGGTAGATATTCAGCTTGGCGACGTCGGCCAGCGTCGCGCCGGCCGCGTCGAGCGCGGTGCAGACGTTCTGGATCGCCCGGCACGCCTGGTCGTAGTGCTTGGGTCCGACGACATGGCCGTCGGCGTCAACGCCGCGCTGCCCGGCGATGTGAACGATCCGCGACCCGGTCGAGATCGTCGACGTGCGCAGAGCCTGGGATCGGCCGCAGCCCCTCCGGGTCGAGTCGATCCGTGATCATCCGTGAGCTCCTGTCAGAGAGGAAGTTCGAACACGTCGAGCGTATCGATTGCCGCGATCGAGCGCCGAAGCATCTTCCCCGGTGAGCTCGATGTGGCGGGGGTCCTCGATGCTCAGCGCGCCCGCGGCGATGACCGGATACACGAACCCGAACATCGTGGCGTAGCGGTACATCTCCCACGCCCAGTCGCGGTCGGGCTCCACGCCGAAGCTCGCGAGCTCCTCGAGATATGTCGAGAACAGGCGCTGCTGGTCCTCGGGGTCACTGACGTTCACGCTCTGGCTCACGAAGTACGCGACGTCGCGGGGCGCGCAGCTGCGGTCGATCAGCTGCCAGTCGACCGCGATCACGTGGTCGTCGTCGGTGAGGAACAGATTGTCGAGCCGCCAGTCGGCGTGTGACAGCACGTGCGGGCCGTCGCACAGCTTGGCGAACAGCGCCGGGATGCGCGGTCCGAACGCATCACCGAACGCGACGACCTGGTCGGTCATCTGTTCGGGGAAGAACTCCTTCACCCGCGGCCACGCCGTCTGGTACGCGAACGCGACCGGCCCGGCATACTCGCTCAAGGCATCAGGAACGGGCAGTCCGGCAGCGTCGGGTCGTCCCAGAACGCGGCATGCAACTTGGCGAGCGTCCGCAGCGCGGGACGGGTGGCGTCCACCTCGCAGCCCGCGAGCTGGTCCTGAATCGTGCCGCGCGACCGACACGTCCTCGAGCAAGAGCACCGTGTCCTGGGTCGCGGCATCGTGCTCGGCGTAGTAGCAGGCGGGGTGGCCGATCGGCGTGCGTTCGGAGAGTTCCGTGTAGAAGCCGACCTCGCGCCCGTACATGTTGATGATCGTCGCAACGAAGCGACCTTCATCGGTCGGCGCCGCCAGCTTGGCGATCATCGTGGCCGGTTCGCCGTCGCCGGTGAGCGTCAGCCGGAACAGCGTGCCGACGAGACCGACGCCGACACCGACCGGCTCGCCCCGCACAGCCGTGATCCGCCGGCCAAGCGCGTCGCTCAACCATTCGGGCGTGAGATCGTCGAGTTTCTTGGGGATCGTCATTTCACCTTCACTCCTGCCAGCAGCCATTCGGTCATGCGCCGGGGCGCTTCGGTCAACATCGGGAACAGCGCGTCCCGCTTCGGCAAACGCACATGCCTCCGCTCGCTCTCGATCGCGTCGGCAAGCGCGGCGACAACCGTCGTCATCTCGAGGTCGTACGACAACCGCAGCTGGGCGATCCGCTTGAGTGCCCGGCGGGTCGGTTCGTGCGCCCGCAAACTCTCGATCATCGTGCTCTCGACCGGCCCGATCTGCGCGAGCGTCGTCGTGATCGGCGTGCCCTTCAGCTCCGCCCGCAGTCCGGCCGTGAAGTGACTGAGCCCTGCCTTCGACGCCGAGTACGGCAGCACGCCCGGCAACGCATTGGTGCCCGACAGCGACGAGACGTTCAGGATGTGACCGCGGCCACGCGTCAGCATCCCGGGGATCACCGCCCGGGACAACAAGATCGGCGCCAGGAGATTGACGGCGAAGAGCTGTTCGATCTTCTCGGCGGGGAGCTCGGTGAGCGCGCCGGTGAGGTCGACACCCGCGTTGTTGACGAGCACGTCGATCGGCCCGTCGGCTTCGATGCGTTGCACCAGCGGCGCGATGCCCGACCCGTCACCGAGATCGGCCGCGTACCCCTCGCCGCCGAGGTCGGCCGCGAGCTTGTCGAGCTGTTCTTGCGAGCGGGCGACGAGTGCCACGCGTGCACCGCGCTTCGCACACTCGGTCGCCAGGGCAGCACCAATCCCCCGCGACGCGCCGGTCACGACGACCCGGGCGCCGCTCAGGTTCATCGCGCGGCGGCCGCGGCTTCGCGGTCGCGTTCGATCGCGTTGAGCTCGCTGTACTCCACACTCGTGTCGACGTGGTCCTCGTACTCGATCACGCCCATCTCGGTGAACCGGTCGCGCAGCCAGCCGTCGCGGCCGTCGAGCAGGCCGAGCTTCTTGCAGTTCGGCACGATCTTGGTGAACAGCATCCGCTGGAAGAGGATCTCCTCTTCGCTGTTCTGGCGGATGAAGTAGGGCACCATCGCCCGGGCCGACACGCCGAGCCGTTCCCACACCTCTTGGTGCAGGAACCGGTCGCGCATCCGCAACGCGGCTTCGTACACGAACTCCTGGCGCTCGCGCAGCTCGGTGCCGGAGATGCCGGCGTACGCCTCCTGCAACGACAGCACCCCGAACGCGACGTGGCGCGCCTCGTCGCTCATCACGTAGCGGATGAGCTGACGGAGCAGCGGCTCCGACGTCGTCTGGTACATCGCGCCGAACGCGGCGAGCGCGAGCCCTTCGATCATGATCTGCATGCCGAGGTAGGTGATGTCCCAGCGGGAGTCGCCGAGCACGTCGTCGATCAACGACCCGAGGTGCACGTTGATCGGATAGCGCGTCGCCATCTTCTCGTCGAGATAGCGGCCGAACACCTCGACGTGCCGGGCCTCGTCCATCACTTGCGTCGACGCGTAGTACTTGGCGTCGATCCACGGCACGGTCTCGACGATGCGCGCGGTGCATAGCAACGCGCCCTGCTCGCCGTGCAGGAACTGACTCGTGCGGTCCGCGAGGTTCTCCATCGCGTACTGCACGAGCTCCTTCTCACCCCACTTGGCAACCGGCGAGCCGGGCTCGTTCACCAGCGCGCGCACGTACTGCATGCGCCGGTCGTTCTGCGAGAGCTCGACGGCCGTGCGCTCGGGGTCGACGTCGATCGACCAGTCGAGATCCTTCGACCCGTTCCACTGCGAGACCTTCGCCTTCTCGTAGAGCTTGTCGAGCGCGGGCCGGGCGCCCTTCGAGTAATCCCACGTGAAGGTCGCCTCGAATGCGGAGTGCACCGGGTGGGTGAGGGCGTCGTCGTCGGTGTTGACCTGCGAGAGGATGGCCTCGAGGTCGTCGTACGCTCTGATTTCCCGCATAGGTCGAATGCTCGCGCGGCTGCCCGGAGATGTCGACGTCACACTGGGGATTCGCCCCGTGGGGCGAAATGGATCAGCAACATGGCTCCCTCGCTACGCCATCCTTGGCTCCGCTGCGTCCGCACGGTCCAGGAAGTCGAGGATCTCCGGGAGCGCCTTTGGATCTTGGGCGAAGAAGGCGTGCCCGCCTTCGTAGATACGCAGCTCGCTGTGGGGGACGTGGGCGGCGATGAACTCGCCGTTCGCAACCGGCGCGATGCCGTCGTAGCGGCCGGACGCGACCAGCGTCGGACAGGTGATGCGATGCAGGCGGTCGCACACGTCGTGGTTGGCGCGGCGCGTGCAGCTGCTCGGACTCGCCGCGGAGCTGTTCCTTGCTCTTCTTCCCGGTGCGGCGCGCGGCCATCATCTCGACGAGGGCGCGGTCGCCGGCGTGCTCGGCCAGCCATTGCGCGTCGAAGCGCGTGTCGAGCAGTTGCACGCCGCGGGCGGCGCGTTCCTTCTCGGGCAACGCCTCGAGCTCGTGCAGCGGGAACGACGCGCCGCCGGCACCGCCAGGCGAGGTGCAGCTGAGCACGAGCCGCTCGACGCGGTCGGGCGCGGTGACCGCGAGCTCTTGCGCGACCATGCCGCCGAAGCTGACGCCGAAGACGCGGCACGCGTCCCATCCGAGATGGTCGAGGAGCGCGAGAGCGTCGGCGGCGTAGTCGGCCATCGTGTACGGCCCGGGCGGGATCGCCGTCTGCCCGAGCCCCCGCTGGTCGTGCGCCGCAACATCGAAGCGCTCCGCGAACGGCTTGATCAACAGCGCACTCGTCGCGAGCGTCGACCCCGAACCGTTGAGGAACAACAACCGCGGCCCGTCCCCCGAACGCTCGTAATAGATGTCGATGCCGTTCGCCGCGACCGTGGGCACGGGTCGAGGCTACGCCGCTTCGGGAGCGTTTCGTGTCGCCCCTCGGTGCGGTGTCGTGGCCTTTTGGCTGCGAAATTCGACGGTTCAGTTGTCGGAGACTCGTCGGGGTCGATTGGATAGACATGGCGAACAGCAACTTCGACGAGGTCGTGTTCACCGTCGTGGAGTCGACCGCGACGCCCGCCCAGCGAATCACGCTGGCGGACGCCGGTCTTACTGAACGTAGTCACCTGCAAGAGTGGACGATCGCGCACCCCGAGATTCTTGGTGCCGATGTGCTCATCGTCACCTTCGAGTTCGACCAGTGGTCATCGGCGTCCGGGCCCCAGCGGGATCGACTCGACATTCTGGGCCTCGGGAAGGATGGACGGCTTGTCGTCGCGGAACTGAAACGCGGCTCTGCACCGGACACTGTCGAGATGCAGGCCATCAAGTACGCGGCCATGGCCAGTCGGTTCACTGAAGACCTGCTTGCAGAAAAGCACGCGCAGTATTGCGAGAAGCGCGAGACGACGCTGAGTGACGCCGCCGCGCTTGACAAGTTGCAAACTCACTCGGACGTCGGCCTGATCCCCGAATTGCCCGCGCAGC
Source organism: uncultured Actinomycetes bacterium (assembly GCA_963837155.1). Lineage (GTDB taxonomy): Bacteria > Actinomycetota > Acidimicrobiia > IMCC26256 > PALSA-610 > DASQHW01. The sequence goes on from CAWIMB010000002.1 coordinate 3,605,829, forward strand.
CGCGAATCGTGTTACTCGCGGAGGAATTCCCATGGTCAGTCACTTCGACCGCGGTGTGGCTGAACGAGATGGGGCTCGACCTCACTCTGATGAGGTATCAGGCCTATCGAACGGGCGCCGGCGAAATCGTGTTGACGGTGTCACAGCTCTATCCCGTTCGCGAGGTAGCCGACTTTGAGGTCGCTCCGCACAAGCGCAGCACTAGGCCACGCGCGGGAGATGCACCTGAGATCCCGTGGACGGAAGAGGATCTCCTCACGCTCTCTTCGATCGCCAACACGACAACCGTTGCGATCCTCGACTTATGTTCGGCAACACCGAATCAGTGGGTCCGCGCTGCCGACGTGTACGAACACGCCGGGGTGGCAATGGCCAGCGGCACTGGACAATTGGGCGGCTTTGGCCTCACGATTCGCAGCCGATTCGGCCGCAAGAACACACCCTACGAGCGGAAGTGGGGAGCCGATGGCCAAGCGCATTATTGCGTCAGCCCGGAACTCGCAGCGCAGTGGGTTGTCGTACGAGAAGGGCGCGCGTCGGCTGACGGATATTACGGATCGGGCATGAGCACGGCGTGAAATGAGCGTCGGGTCAGGTTGACGAGCGCAAGTCGTGTTGAAGCATCGCCCGATCGGCTAGAAACTGCGGCCGAAGTTCGTGCGATGGCATCGACGTCTCCCCGAGCCCCCGCTGGTCGTGGGCCAGCGACGTCGAAGTGCTCGTAGTAGATGTCGATGCCGTCGGCGTGGATCGTCGGAAGCCAAAGCCTAGGCATAGATGTCGCAGGCGATCCTTAGGATCCGGGGCATGACGGTTTCCGGAGACGACTCAACGCAGGTGGTCGAACCATCTCTCGACGGTCTCGGGCGCGTAGCCTCTGCTTCAATGGAGCCAAGCCCTCGGGATCGCGTCAGTGGCGCGTCCGCGGACACGCCCGACTCGGCGAAACCGCGGCCCAGCGACGCCAAGCTCCGTGCGCAAACAGACATGATTCTCGCGCTGCCGGTGACGGAACGACTTCGCCAGCTCGAGGCCGAGGCGGCGTTCTTCTCGTCGCTCCGCCCTCTCGACGACTGAGGCTCGATGCCTCCCGAGTTCCACCCGCTCAGCTACGTCCAATTGCTTGCCGATCACGGCGTCGACTACGTGATCGTCGGAGGCGTCGCAAGCCGGATGCAGGGATCGTCAACCACGACACAAGATCTCGACATCATGCCCGAGCCTTCACCCGCGAATCTGCAGCGGCTTGCGCGGGCGTTGAGCGGCCCCGACACATCGAAGAAACCACCGAACGCCACGACATACGAGCCACATCCGCTCGTTGAGGCGATCGAGTTCCAGACCGAGGAGCTCACTAGCTACCGAACGGCGAACGGTGTGATCGACGTGATCATGGACCTGCCGGGCGTCGGCGGCTACGACCTCGTGATCCGCAACGCCCGTCGCTACGCCAGCGGCGACATCATTCTTCACGCCGCAAGCCTCGACGACATCATCACTTCAAAAGAGACAACAGGTCGGGCAAAAGACTGGCGAGCGATGGATGCGTTGTACGAGGCACGAGACCGTTTGCGCGAAACGCCTGACGAGTACGAGCTCACCGAGGATCAACTCGGTCGCGCCGAGGACGAGCCCGGCGACGAACCGGAGTGATCATTTCGTGAGCCCGATCTCGGTCAGTAGAGGATCACGTACCACTGCCCGTTGATCCGCACGCACGGTACGGCGGGGCTGTTGGGATTCCCCTTCGCGTGCGCAAACGCGGCGGAAAACTCCTGCTCGGTCTGCGGCAGGTCTTTGTTCGGATCCGAATTGCTGGCGCAGACCCCACCGGAGCAGAACTTGTCGGCGATAAGCACCACCAGCGCTTGGTCGCCATAGGCAAATGACTTCCCGAAGCTCCAACCGCCGATCGACAGTGCATTCGTCGTGAACCATTGATTGCACTCGCTCACTTGCGCGGGCAACACATAGGCGCACACGTTGGAACCCTCGTTCTTCGCAGCTGCCGCGACGAACCCGGCAGTTGCCGCCTGCGGAGAGCCATGACCGGGGGCTTCCGAAGGTTGCAGAGGATCGTCCTGCGAATTGATCGGGTCCTGCGGCGACTCCTTTCCGGACGCGACGGGAGGGATCGACTTCGCGTGCGAGCCGCCGGCACAGGCAATCGCGCCGACAGGGAGCAAGAGGATGAGGAACGTTGTCGTGATGAGTCGACGCAGGTTCATCGGACGTCCTTCCCCTTGCGCACGCTGCGAAGCGTCCGCAGGTCGCCCGGAACGACCCGAAGCGCGCGGACCTTGCTGATGTCGGTGCGCCACTCGGCGAGCTCGGTGGCGTACCGCTCGAGATAGACGGGCACGGGCTCGGTGTCGGGTTCGAGAGTTTTCATCGCATGCCTCTTCCGTTCGGGCCGGCGGCCACGCCGCGCGGCTGTGTGTCGAGACGCATTGACCCGCGCGCAGGTTGAGCGCCGCTTGAGGCTCGCTCGAGACCGGCGGGGAGCAGCGGTATCCACCGAGGCTCCAGCGCGTCTCAAGGCGCGCTGGAGCGGTGCGGCCCACGCTCCCAACCGCGACCCGCGGTCACGAAGCTCGCCACCACACGGACCGAGCCCGCAGGCGCCCTTCAAGGAGGCAGTTCCGATGCACGAGTACACCCAGGCCGATCCACACGACTCGACAGCACTTCCTCCCACGGCAACGACGTCGCCGACACGGACCACGGACGCCGCGCTCCTTCTCGGAGGAGCGAGCGCCCTCGCGCTCGGCTCGTTCTTGCCGTGGGAGACCGTTACCGCACCGCTCTTCGGCACGGTCACCGCCAACGGAATGCAGGCGGGCGGGCTCTTCACGCTCGCGTCGGCGGGCACGATCCTCGCGATCTCGCGACGAGTGCGACGTGAGCAGTTGTCGCGTCGAGCCGCGGTCGGCGTGTTCGCGGCCGTCGCGGTCGCGCTGCTGGTTATCGTCGTGAAGTTCGCGGTGGTCATGAACGATGCGTCCAAGGCACACGGTATTGCCGCGGTCAGTGCGGGCAGCGGGCTGTACCTCTGTGCCGCGGCCTCGGTCGCGATCGCCGTTGGCGCAGCCCGCGCGTACAAGTCCGGTTGATCCGCAATGCACGACACACGAACGTGCCGCCCGTCCCCATGGACGGGCGGCACGTTTTGTGTGCCCAGACGTCGACTACTCGCCGTAGATGAACCGGGCTCGGTTGTTGGGACGCGAGGCCCCACCGGCTGCTGTGGCCGTGACAAAGACCAGGCCCGGCTGGTGCTTGGGCGAGGTCACCGTAACGCTGGTGCCATCCGGCGCGACCCGCACGTTCTTCGCGACAACGTCGCCGAAGTGCACCCGGACGCGACCGAAGAGCTGGCTGCCGGTGACGACCACTCGGGTTCCTCCGCTGCTCGGTCCGTTCACGACGGACAGCCCGATGACGGTCGGGACCGATGCATACGTGAAACGATCCGCCGTCGTCGCCGCTGACGTACCAAGCGGGTTGGTGACGGTCACGTGGACCGCGCCCGCCGTGTGCGCGGGAGAGGTCGCCGTGATCGTGGTGGGGGAATCAACGTGGAAGCTCGCGGCGGGAACGTCGCCGAAGCGGACCTGGCTCGCGCTGCGGTACCCACCGCCGTGAAGCACGACTTTGGTAGCACCGCGAACTGACCCGGCGTTCACCGACAGGTTCCGTACTGCGGGCTTCGCCGGCACGAGCCCGTCGATCGTGTACACGCCCGCGACGTCATTCTCGACGACGCGCCACGACAGCCGGGCGAAGCCCTTGTCGCCGAACGCCGTGCCCCACGAGTTCTCGATCCACACGCCGGACGCGTTGTAGCCCAACGCGAGGACCTCGTGGCCACCGCGGATCGGCCCGCTGATGTCGTCGTCGAGCGCGGTCGAGTGGTCGTACATCAGGTTGTCGAAGCCGGGCCGTACTGGGAACGAGATCGACACCGGATGCTGGCTTGCGAGCGCGGTCTTGATCGCGTTCTTGGCGGCGGTCCCTTGGTGATCACCTTCGAAGAGCGTGTGGAAGCCGCGGATCTTGTAGTCCGCGGCGTTCGCATGCTCCGCCGGCGTCGGCTGATCCCACCAGTCGTAGTCACCTTGGGTGTAGTGCGCACGGGTGTCGCTGCCCTGCGTGCGGGCAACCCTCAGCGCATCCGCCGGCCAACTTCCCAGGTCAACACCGCCGTTGATCTGCGAGTACGTGTACATGGGAGCGAACGGCCGTCCCGATCGACCGCCGTGCCGCGCGTACCAACCGAGCATCCCGTAGTCGATCGCCCAGGTGACACATGAGCTCACGACGCCCTGGTCGCCGGCCGGCTCCGCCCAGCGGGTCAAGTCGACGCTGGTCGGGAGCGCGGCGGGCGCCGCGATCCTTGCCGCCGCAGTACGGGTCGTGGGCAACTTCGCGCCGAGCCCGTGCAAAGCCGGCGAACTCGGACCCCGCGCCGCGGCGGGGGTCGACGGGAGAACCGCGCCACCGAGCAGCGCGAGGCTCGCCGTGACGACCATCGCCGTCCGAAAACGATGCAACATTGTCTTCCTCCTCGTACGAGATCCCCGTTGCGGGGATCACTACGAGGAGGTTCCGCGGCGGCGCTCGACAACCGCTCAAGGTCTGCGCAAGGCCACTCGCCAAAACGCGGTGGACGACTTACGCGCCGCGAGCGAGACTGTCGCGCGCTGCAGGGGTGGTCGGGCGAGAGGTTGGTCTCGTGGAGTTCCGAATTCTCGGGCCGCTCGACGTCATCGGCGACGCCGGCCCCATCGACATTGGCGGTCGCAAGCCGCGCGCGCTGCTGAGCCTGTTGCTTGTGCACGCGAATTGGGTCGTGGCCGCGGATCGACTGATCGATGATCTGTGGGACGGCGCGCCGCCGTCCTCAGCGTTGACGACGTTGCAGACCTACGTCTCGCAGCTGCGCAAGCTCGGCGTGAACTCATTGCGCACTCGTCCGCCCGGCTATGTCCTCGAAGTCGAGCCCGACGCGCTGGACGCGACGCGCTTCGAGCGCGTCCTCGCCGAGGTCGTCGAACGTCATGACGATCCGGCCTGGGTCGCGACCCGGCTCGGGGAAGCCTTGGGCTGGTGGCGGGGACCCACGCTGGTCGACTTCGCCGACAGCGCGTGGGCCCAGCTCGAAGCAACGCGATTGGAAAGCCTGCGCCTCGACGCGCTCGGCGACTTGTTCGATCGCGCGCCTGGCCCTCGGACACCACCGGGCGCTGGTTCCCAAGCTCGAGAGCCTCGTCGCGTCGCACGCGTTCTACGAACGCTTTTGGAGCCAGTTGATGCTCGCGCTGTATCGCTCCGAGCGGCAGGCGGACGCGTTGCGCGCCTACCAACAGATACGCGGCCATCTCGGTGAAGAGCTCGGCATCGCGCCGAGCGTCGAGCTCGTCCGGCTCGAAGAGTCCATCTTGCTGCAGAAGCCGGAGCTCGACTGGCACGCGCCCGTCGCCCAGAGCCAGCTCGCGCGCGCCGCCCGTCATCACCGAGACGCCGTGCCGACCGGCATCCTCACGTTCCTCCTCACTGATGTCGTCGGATCCACCCCGTTGTGGCACGCGCACCCGCACGCGATGAGCGAGGCGCTCGCCCGGCACGACGCGCTCGTCGCCCAAACGGTCGAGGCGAACGGCGGTCAGCTGCTCAAGCATCGCGGCGAGGGCGACAGCACGTTCTCGGTCTTCGAGCGCGCCACCGAGGCCGCCACCGCAGCCATCGCGCTCCAGGCCGCTCTCGACGCCGAGCCGTGGGCGCCGGCGGCCATGCTCAAGGTGCGGGTCGCGTTGCATACCGGTGAGGCCATTGAGCGCGACGGCGACTACTTCGGCCCGACGGTGAACCGCGCGGCCCGGCTGCGCGAACTGGCGACCGGTGGCCAGATCTTGTGTTCGCAAACGACCGCCGAGCTCGTGCGCGACGCGATGCCGGGCGACGTCCGTCTTGTCGAGCTCGGCGCGCAGTCGTTACGCGGCCTCCCCCGGCCTGAGATCGTGTTCAGCCTCGACCGCGCCGACACGGGCACGCCGCGCGCCGTCGGCCCTCGCCTCGAAGTCTCCCAAGACGAGGACGTGGAGATCATCCTCCTCCTCGGTGAGCGGCTCACGATCGGTCGCAGCCGCGCCAACGACGTCGCGCTCGTCAGCGATCACGGCGTCTCGCGCATCCACGCGCTGCTCGAGCGGGTGGCATCCGGTTGGTGCGTCCGAGACCTCGGCAGCCGCAACGGCACCGCTCTCAACGGACGACGCATCGACGCCCCGTTCGCACTCCGCGACGGCGACCTCATCACGATCGGCACGTGGCGGGCGGTCTTCCACGACGACACCGACGATGAGACCGGGATCACGACCTACTGAGCAGGAGGCCGTGTGGCGCTCACCGCGCTGACGCGAGACGATCCGCGGCGCGTCGGTCGCTATCGGATCCGTGCGCGCCTCGGCGCGGGCGGGATGGGCGTGGTCTATCTCGGTTTCCAGGGGCGCCGTCCGCTCGCAATCAAGGTGTTGCGACGAGAGCTGGCGGAGTCGCGCGCCTTTCGCGTCCGCTTTGGTCGCGAGATCGCGGCCGCGAGTCGCGTCGAGGCGACCTGTACCGCCGCGTTCGTGAGCGGCGACGCCGACGCCGACCCTCCGTACTTCGCGGTCGAGTACGTGCCCGGCCCCACACTCGAGGCGTACGTCGCCGAGCGCGGTCCACTCCATGACGACGCGTTGCGCGCGTTCGCTGCCGGGATCGCGGACGGGCTGGCCGCCATCGGCCGGGCCGGTCTCGTGCATCGCGACCTCAAGCCGACGAACGTTTTGATGACGCCAACCGGCCCCAAGGTGATCGACTTCGGTGTTGCCGCCGGCGACGACACGCTCGGGCTCACGCAGACCGGGCAACGCGTCGGCACCCCGAAATGGATGGCACCCGAACAGGTGCAAGGCGGCGCGGTGACGCCCGCAACTGACGTCTTCGCGTGGGGTGCGCTCGTCGCGTTCGCCGCCACGGCGTTGCCACCGTTCGGAACCGGCGACTCCGAGGCCGTCCTGTACCGGGTCGTGCACGCGACTCCAACCGTCGCCGGTCTCGACCCGGTCGTCGGGCCACTGGTCGAGCGCGCGCTCGCGAAGGAGCCCGATCAACGGCCGTCGGTCGAGGAGATCGTCAAGGTGTTATTGGAAGGCGACACCACCGATCCCTCGACCGCGGCGCCGGACGTCGCGGGCTTGCTCGAGCGGGCATGGCCGCGTGAGGTGCCGCCCGACGACGCGTCATTTCCGACTGCCGGTCAGCTCCGGCACTATCGCCGCCGACGCCGGCTGCCGGTCGCGATCGCCGCGCTCGCGCTCGTGCTGATCGCCACCGCCGGCACCGTGTACGCGATCGAACGTTCACCGTCAAAACCCAAGCGTGCCGCCGCGCCGGTGCTCGTCGTGACGAGCACGACCAAAGCACCCACCACCACAACGGTCACAACCACACCCCGCACGACAACGACCGTGGAAGCACGCTCGGTCCTTCCGAACCTCAATCCATCCGAGTCGACGGATCCCACCCTGAAGCTCGCAGTGGCACAACTACATGACATGGGATACGAGGCGACGCAATCCGCCTGGTACGGAAATGACGTCAAGGAGTCGCTCCTGCAAGCGCTCGCAGCGGTGCCGACCGGGACTCTGGTCGGCAACTGTTGCAATCGCGTCTTCTTCTTTGTCGGAACGCGATACGTCGGAGACGACAAGACGACGAGCGCGAATCTGGGGTTCGCCTACCTCACGGGCGACACCGTGGCAGTCAACTACTCGATGTACCACCTTGACGATCCCGACTGCTGCCCGAGCGCCGGAACGCAAACCGTGCGCTTTCACTGGGACGGGAAGTCGGTGACGCCGCTCGATCCGATTCCGCCGCGCGATCTCAACGCGGACCCCACTCGCCGCTGACCCCGTGCGCGTGAGGGGAACGAGGACGCGCCCGGTTCCCCTCACGCGGTCACGCTAGAGCCGCGGCCATTGTCCGCCGAGGTCCTGCCAGCCGCTGAACCCGCCGTTGGGCGCGGTCTGCCACACGTGCCACAGCGCGGCGGATCCGCCCGCGTCCGCCCGGAGCGCGAACACTTCGATGCGTCCGTCGCTGTTGTGACCAGCGACCGGACCACCGGTGATCGGGCCACCGACTGAGCGCCAGCCCGACCACGCGCCACCCGGCGCGCCCTGTTGCCATGCCGTGTACAGGTTGTTGTCGTCACCGCGGGCGAACAGTTGCAGACGGCCGTCGGCGTTCATCGATACCGCCGGGTCGTGATGCCAGCTCCCGCCGAGCGAGGACCAGCCGGTCCACCCGCAGCCGGGGCAGGTCTGCAACGAGTGGTACATCTTCGCGTCCTGGCCGCGCATGAACACTTCGAGACGGCCGTCCGCCGTGCGGACCACTGCCGGCTGTCCAGGCCACACGCCACCGCGTGACGTCCAGCCCGAGAATCCACCGTTCACAGCCGTCTGATACGACTCGTACAACACGTTGTTGTCGCCGACCGCGAACACTTCCAGCCGGCCATCGAGGTCTTGCCCGATCACCGGGTCGTGGTGCCAGCTGCCGCCCATCGACGACCAGCCGCTCCACGCGCCGCCCGGAGACAGCTGCCATGCGGTGTACATGCTCGCGTTCTGACCGCGCAGGAAGACCTGCAGCCGGCCATCGAAGTTGCGAGCAACCGCGGGCGTCCCCGGCCACGTGCCACCGAGCGACGACCACGTCGACCACCCGCACGTCGGACACGTCTGCGCCGAGTGATACAGCTGCGAGTTGATTCCGACTGCGAACGCCTCCATGCGTCCGTCATGCGTCTTGGCGGTGACGATTCCCGGCCTGAGTTGCGTGTTGGGCAGGACGTTCTAGCCGCTCCAGCAGCACCACTTGTGATAGCCGTACTGGTTCTGGCCGGTGAGGAACACCTCGGGACGGCCCGACGCGTTCGTCACGACGTCGGAGTAGCCGGTGTTCGTCATCAGGCGCTGCGTTGGCGGCGGCGGAGGTGGGGGCGGCGGAGGAGGAGGTGGAGGCGGCGGCGGCAGGGGCGCGACGCACGTGTTCGCTTGGTTCGACCACTGCTGTTGCACCATGTACGGACGGCCTTGCAGCAATTCGTTGGCGCGACCGTTCGCGAAGGGATAGGGAGTCGGGCCGAACTGCGAGTCGCACAAGTCGGAGATCTCTTCGCCGTCGCTCGTCAGCCAACCCTTGTCGCTGGCGTCGGGCTTCGGATTTGTCACCGCCTCGAAGAGCTCGTGGCTCGACTTGTTGATGGCAGCATCCGCATCGGGTGCATTCGGTGACGCCGGCGGCATGCACCCTTCATTCGCAACGTACTTCGACTTGTCGGGCTGGTAGGGCATGACGGCGTAGATCAGATCGTCGCCGATCAGGAATGGGTCTCGGCCGTGGTACGCGCAGAAGGACTGGGCAGCCGAGAAGCACTGCTGGCCGATTTTCAGGATGTCAGGACCATTCCAGGTCGTGCAGAGATCTTCGCCGGGCGGGAGATAGATCATGTACAGATCGTTGAGCCCCTTGTTCCAGCCGTTCCGTGACGTCACCGCTTCGAGCTCGTTGCGCACTTGCTGGTCGCTGATGCAGTTGCGCGCCGGATTCGCGGTGAGGAAGAAGAAGTCGCACCCCTTGGTCGGGAACGCCGTGGTGTCGACGAAAGGCGGCGCGACCGTGAGTTGGTTCTGGACGCCGTACTGGCCGAGCATCCCGTAGTAGGGCGTACCACCGAGATCCCGGAAGAACTGCGTGACGAGGTTCTGGTACGTCGCCGAAAGCCCCGTCGCGCCAGAACTCTGCAGGGTCGCGGGTGTCCAGAAGATCGGGTGCACCGTCGGTGCCTTCATGATCGTGTTGCTGTTCGGAAGCAACGGCGGTGTGCCCACGTCGGGGCCGCCCACGTGCGCGGCAGGTGTCATCGCAAGACACGTCGCCAAGCCGACCAGCAGGGCCACCACCGCCACGGCAAGTCGCCGTGGAATGCGATCGCGAAGGCGGGTCACCTTCGCGACGCCCCTGACGGTTGTTGCTTGAGTCATTTCGGGTTCCCTTCACGGAGAATGCGGCTGACTGCTTGAGTCGAACCGTCGTACTCAGCGAGCACCGACGTGATGCGTGCGAAGAGCGCACGGTCTTTGGGATGCGTGTTCAGCTCGCTCGGGACGAGCTGCTGGGCGCGGGCGTTGCGGATGTCGCGCTCCCACTCGGTGAGCTCGACGGCGTACCGCTCGAGGTGCACCGGGACGCGCGCGCCTAGGGTGTCGAAGTTCGTCATCGGAATCCCCTCCGTTCGGGCTGCCTGCCCTCCGCCGGGCGCGCACAGCCGGGTGTCGAGACGCATGACCCGCCGATTTGGTTGTGAGGCGGGTTGACCGGCGTGCTCGGGTTGCTTGATCACGCCCCGACGGTGCGCCCCGGCGCTCGAGGGTCTCTTGAGGACCGCCAGAAGATCGCTTGAGCAGCCGAGGGAGCGCCGGAATCCGAGGCTGTTCCCGGGGCTCCCGTCGACTTCAACCTTTCGGCGGGGCAATGCGTCCTGGTCGCTGTGAGTACCAGAATGCTCGCTTCGGACGTTGCGGGGACCCAGATGCCAGTAGCCGACGTGACCGCGTCAGCGGCGTTCGCCGACCTCTTCGAGTCGCAGCGGCGCCGGGCGTTGCGCCTCGCGTATCTGCTGACCGGCGACCGCGACCTCGCGGAAGAAGTCGTCGCCGAGGTGTTCGTGCGCCTCTATACGCCGTGGCAGCAGGGCAAGATCGACGACCCCGGCGCCTACGTGCGGCGGGCGATCATCAACCACGTCAACTCGACGTTCCGCCGGCTCGAAGTGCGACGCCGGCACGACCGCACCAACGTGCCGCAGCTCGCGGCGCCGGCGGATGCCGGCGTCGACGACCGCGACACCGTGCAGCGCGCGCTGCTCGTGCTGCCCGTCCGCCAACGCGCGGCGATCGCGTTGCGCTACCTCGACGATCTCTCCGAAGCGGAGACCGCGGACGCGCTCGGCATCAGTGTCGGCACCGTCAAGTCGCAGGTGTCACGCGGCCTCGACCGGTTGCGGGAGTTACTCGACGCGAACCAGGAAGGAGACGCGCAATGAGCGACTTCGAAGACCGGCTCCGTCAGACCGTCCTCACCCTCGCCGACGAGGCCCCCGCCGGTGACGAGTTGTTGGCCGTCATCGAACAGGGAGTGGCATCGGAACAGCGGCGCCGCCGCATCGCCAAGCTCGGGGGTGGCACGCTCGCAGTCGCGGCCCTCATCATCGCGACCATCGTCACTGTCGCCGCGTTGCAACACGCGCCCGCTCACCGCAAGGTCGAGATCTCCCGGCCCAAGCCGGCGAAGGTGATTCCGGCGCGCGGGGTCGTGGTCGCACGGCCCGATGGCCGGGTCGTGCTCGTGGACGCCAACTGGAAGGACGAGCGCGAAGTCGCACCAGCGACACCGGGCACGGTCGTCACCGGCCTGGCAGTCCTGCCCGACGGCGAGCACGTCGTGGTCCAGCGACGCGCCGGCCTTTCCGACAGCGACAAGCAAGGTTGCGGCGCCGTGAGCGAGATCGATCTCCGTACCGGTACAACGTCCGCGCTCGGTGACGCGGTGAGCTTCGCGGTCAGTCCCGACGGCAGCAAGGTCGCGCTCGTCCGCTCGGACGACACCGCCGGCAACTGCGTCGGGAGCAACTCCAATGCGACGCCGCAGTCGAGCATCGTCATGCGCGGACTCAGTGACAACACGTCGCAAGCGACCACACTCGGCACCGGCCTGGCCGGTGGTGTCGCGTTCTCGCCCGACGGACAGCAACTGGCCGTTCCGCTGTGCTCACCGGGCACGTGCTCGGTCGCGATCTTCGACGCCGCGCCGAATGGTGCCCTGTCGCCCAGCGTGACCTCGAGCATCACCAACCAAAGCGACGAGGAAACGCACCTGTACGCCCCCCGGTTCGCATGGAACGCGCACGGGCTGTACGTGGCGCACCAGCCGAACAACCAAGTGCGCAAGATCGATCTCGCGACCGGTCAGGACTTCTCCTACCTCACGAAGGAAACTGGCGGACGCGAGATCGCGTCGGTCGCGGATCGCCTCTATCTCATCGATCCGAGTGGAACGTCATTGCTTGCCATCGACATCGACGCCGCCAAGATCACACCCGTCAGCCCGGACGTAACGGCGATCGCGGCGCGGGCACCGGCTCGATAGTCGCGAACGGACGGGCGGCGTAGCATCCGGCGACCGAACGATCATCTCCGCGCCGCGCAGTCTGACCAGGCAGAGGCCGATGGAGTTCCGGATCCTCGGGCCGCTCGAGATCACGACCGCCGACGGGGAGGCCGTGTGGCGCTCACCGCGCTGACCCGAGACGATCCGCGGCGGGTCGGTCGCTATCGGATCCGTGCGCGCCTCGGCGCGGGCGGGATGGGCGTGGTCTATCTCGGTTTCCAGGGGCGCCGTCCGCTCGCAATCAAGGTGTTGCGACGAGAGCTGGCGGAGTCGCGCGCGTTTCGCGTCCGCTTCGGTCGCGAGATCGCGGCCGCGAGTCGCGTCGAGGCGACCTGTACCGCCGCGTTCGTGAGCGGCGACGCCGACGCCGACCCTCCGTACTTCGCGATCGAGTACGTGCCCGGCCCCACCCTCGAGGCCTACGTCGCCGAGCGCGGTCCACTCCATGGCGACGCGCTGCGCGCTCTCGCTGTCGGGATCGCGGACGGGCTGGCCGCCATCGGCCGGGCCGGCCTCGTACACCGTGACCTCAAGCCGACGAACGTGCTGATGACGCCAACCGGCCCCAAGGTGATCGACTTCGGTGTCGCCGCCGGCGACGACACGCTCGGGCTCACCCAGACCGGGCAACGCATCGGCACCCCGAAATGGATGGCACCCGAACAGGTCCAAGGCGGCGCAGTGACACCCGCAACCGACGTCTTCGCGTGGGGTGCGCTCGTCGCGTTCGCCGGCACCGCGCTGCCACCGTTCGGAACCGGCGACTCCGAGGCCGTCCTCTACCGCGTCGTGCACGCGACACCAACCGTCGCCGAACTCGACCCGGTCATCGGGCCACTGGTCGAGCGCGCACTCGCAAAGGAGCCCGATCAACGGCCGTCGGTCGAGGAGATCGTCAAGGTGTTACTGGAAGGCGACACCACCGATCCCTCGACCGCTGCGTCAGATGTCTCCGCATTGCTCGACCGGGCATGGCCGCATGAGGTGCCGCCCGACGACGCGTCATTTCCGACTGCCGGTCAGCTCCGGCACTATCGCCGCCGACGCCGGCCACTCGTCGCGATCGCCGCGCTCGCGCTCGTGCTGATCGCCACCGCCGGCACTGTGTACGCGATCGAACGTTCGCCGTCGAAACCCAAGCCGGCGGCCGCGCCGGGCCTGTTTGCTCTCACCACGCAAGCACCAAGCTCCACAACGTTCGCGCCTACTACCTCAAGCTCGGCAGAACCCGCGACAACGATCCCGGCCGCGACGAAGGTCAGCGTCTTCCAGGTGTTCGCGCATGATGGGGGACCCGCGCCGGAGAGGTGTGGCGCGTCGACAGCGGACGTGTCCCGTAGCGACGCATACCGCTGTTTCCCTGGCGTCAACGAAGTGGCTCGCTCCATCGGAGATCCCTGCTTCACCGACGGCTTTGCCGGCGGGACCAAGCTCCTGTGCGCTCTCAGTCCGATCGACTCCGGCGTCGCGGAAGTAGATCCGACGGGCGGGCTCGACGACCTGGAGCGTCCCTCACGTGACGAAGCCCTGCCTTGGTTCCTCGTGCTCGCAAATGGAAAGCGCTGCCGCATCTACACCGGCGCCACGGGCACGCTGGCGGGGCAGCGACTCAACTACGGCTGCCGGCACGGCGGCGAGGTATACGGGGATCCTCAGCGGGGGCAACAACCTTGGAGAATCCTCTACAAGGCTCCTGGGTCTGCAACGGCAGACGAGGTAGCAATCGCCCGCGTGTACTTCTGATCGCGCTCGTTTTCACGCCGCGGGCTTGAGCAAAGTTCGAGTCGGTCTCGAGGCAACTTTTTGAGGATGTTGCACGTCTGAGAGTCCGACTGAACATCTCCAAGGGCGTGAGCGCGATGAGCGGGTGGGCGTGGTTTCTTCTGTCGGTCGGTGGCGGGACGCTGATCGGGTTCGCGTTCCGGGCCCACAAGCGTTCGTTCGTCGTCGTTGGCTGTGTGTTGATCGCGATCGGCGGCATCGGGCTTCGCGACATCGGGGTGGCGCGTGCGACAACCCGCGTTCCGAAGTCAGCCGCGGTGCCGCGCCGGTCGACGTCCCCGAAGCGACACGCCGTCGTCCGACGGTCGGTGCTGCTCGCGCGCGTACTCGCAAACCCCGTCTACGAAGGCGACTTTCCCGACCCGTTCGTGCTCCGCGCGGGTGACGGCTACTACACCTACGCCACCAACACGCCCGCCGCCAACGTGCCGGTCATGTACTCGCGCGACCTCGCGCACTGGAAGCCGCTCGCGGACGCGCTCCCGCAGCTCCCGCAGTGGGCGGAGCAGGGCAAGCTGCGGACGTGGGCACCCTCGGTGCTGCACGTCGGCGGCGCCTACCGGATGTACGTCACGGTTGGCGATCGCGCGCACCAAGCGCAATGCATCGGCGTCGCCTCGAGCGCCCGCCCTGCGGGCCCGTTCACCCTCGCGCCGAGCGGCCCGCTCGTGTGCGGCGCGTCGGGCGCGCTCGACGCGAATCCGTTCCGAGCGGCCGACGGCACACTCTGGCTCCACTGGAAGAACGAACGCGCCGGCGTCGGGCCGCCGCAGATCCTGGCGCAGCAACTCGCAACCGACGGCCGAACACTGATCGGAACGCCGACGGTGCTGCTCACGCCGAGCCTGTACTGGGAGCACGGCAACGTCGAAGGGCCGGCGATGCTGTACCGCGACGGTGAGTACCTTCTCTTCTATTCCGCGGGCGACTGGCAGACCACCGGTTACGCCACTGGTGTCGCCCATTGCGCGTCGCCGACCGGGCCGTGCACGAAAGAGGTCCGGCCGCTCATGGCGACCACGGCTGATGCGACCGGTCCCGGCGGCCTCACGCCGTTCACCGCGGGCGACGACGTGTACTTCGCATTCCACTCGTGGCACAACGGCGTGGGCTATTCGGCGGGAGGCGTGCGAAGCCTCAATATCCGTCGCGACGGTCCGGCGCGATGAGTTCGGACGCCAACCCGAGTCTCTCAACCTCAGCCACGTGGCAGCGTCCGGCGACTGAGCCGCGGGTTCAGCACGGCGCCAACCGTTGCGCCGAAGAGCACGTGGTCGGCCCATTGCGCGGATTGCGGGAGCGCTCGTATGGCCGGATAGCGGCGGGCGATCACGCCGAGATCGAGTGCTCCGATCGCGGCGCCGCCGAGCGCGCCCGCCGCGATGCGATGCCGCGGTGGAAGGACGCGCGCGAGCACGGCCGTCCACCAGATCGAAATCGCGGCGTGGCCAGCGAGGCCACGCGCAATCGACGCCTTGCCGAGCAGCGTTCCCGCCGCGGCCGTGGATTCGGACAACGGAATACCGCGACGCAACGCATCGAGTGTCGACGGGATGCCGCTCACGACGCCCGCAACCGCCGCGGCGAGCAGCACGTCGCTCAGCGCGGGTCGTCGGCCCATGAGTGAAGGTTGCCGAGGGTCGGCGTGATGTACAGCATCGTCACCCCGTTTGGCGCCTTGTTGCGGTGCCAGCACCCGCGCGGCACGACCACAACTGCACCCGTGCCGAGTGTCTTGGTCGTGCGCGCGCCGGTGTCGTCGAACGTCGTCAGCTCACTCTCACCGGCAAGCACGTGCAGGAGTTCGTCACCGGTGGTGTGGCACTCCCACGGCGGCTGCCCGACGAAGCAGCCGATGCCACACGTCGAGTCGTTGAACGGAAACTCATCGATCGGGCCGCGCGGCTCCTCCGTCACCCCGGCGAGATCGGTTCGCTCCATCTTCTCGACTGCTTCCCGGCTGAGGTCGTACACGTTCATCGCATCGTTCCGATCCGGAGACGGTTGCCATCGGGGTCTGTCAGGTGGACCTCGCGCGCCCACGGTTGGTCGATGACCTCGGCGCTGAACTCCTTGGCGATCGCGTCGACGTCCGGCACGCGCATGTAGACGAGTGTGTCGGGACGCGCATCGCCTCGATGCTCGGAGAGGAACAACCGGGCCGAGCCGTCCCGGGCGAGCGACACGAACGCCGGAAACGACGGCTCGAACCGGTGCGTCCACTCCTCCTCGTAGCCGAGCCGGCGATACCACTCCACCGCACGCGCCGCGTCCGCAACCCGGAGCACGGGGATCGCTTCGTCTGTCACGCCGTACAGATTGCCGGGTGCCGCGTGATGGTGCACAGTCATGGCATGCCCGCCGAGGACCACGCAGACGTCGTTCGACGTTCGTTCGAACGCCAGGTCAACCTCTTCTCGGGGCCCGACTCCCCGTTCGCGCAGCGACCCGCGGGAGCCGTCTCCTGGCTCGAGCCCCTCGATACCAACATGGTCGTGCTCGACGTCGCGTGCGGCGCCGGGCACGCGGCCGAGCCGGTTGCGCCGCACGTTCGTCAGGTCATCGGCATCGATCTCACGCCGAGCCTCCTCGAGCTCGGCGCGCAACGCCTCCGCGACGCCGGCATCACCAACGTCCTCCTGCAGGAAGGCAACGCGGAGTCGCTGCCGTTCGTGGACGGATCGTTCGACCTCGTGTTCTGTCGCAGTTCGCTGCATCACTTCGCCGACCCCTACCAGGCAGTGGCGGAGATGCTCCGCACGTGCCGGCCGGGAGGCCGGGTCGTCCTCGCCGATCTCGTCGCGCCGTCAGCCGAGGAACGCGAGACCTTCGATGACCTCCACCGGCTGATCGACCCCTCGCACGTCCGCTCGTTTCTCGAAGCCGAGCTCGCGACACTGCTCCCCGATCTCACGCTGACCTACGGCGAGACCAGGCCCATGCGCTTCCCGATCGACATTGCGCTCACCGACGAGTCCGACCGCGACGCCGTGCTCGCGGCACTACGCACCGAGGTCGAGGGAGGTGCGGCGACCGGGTTCGACCCCATCGAACAGGATGGCAAGTTCGTCGTGTCGTTCACCATCTACACCGTGCACGGCACGCGCGGTTGACAGCGCGCACCTCGCGCGCTGAAAGAGAGAAGATGCCATCAGTGACGCCGTCCCGCGCGGTCCGTAGGGTCCGAGACAGAACGCTCGGACGAGCGGATCGCTCGAGCGCAGAAACGCGGGGGGCTTCTCTTGAATCGCAGAACGATCGTTGTCGCCGTCGTGGCAATTGCCGCACTGACACTCGTCGCAGTCCCGGCCAATGCGGCGCCGACGCCGCGGCCGATGGGCACACTCAACTGCTTCACAACGGGAGCCGCTTCGCTGAAGCCACATGGCCTCCCGCCCGTCGCGCCCGCGACCTCAGACACCACGCTCAAGGGCGCCGGCGACCTCGTCTCGTGTGACGCGTCGGGTGTGACCGGCGGAGACAAGACGATCAACGCCGGGACGATCACGTTGAACGGAAAGATCCCGCGCGGCGCAACGTGCTCGTCGGTCTTCTCGGACGCGACGCGCATCAACCATCGGAGTCTCACGATCCGGTTGAAGAACTCGAGCGTGGACTCGCACGGTCACACGCAGCTGTCGACGGTCGCGACTCTCCATCCAGATGCCGTGTTGATCGTTGCGAACGGGAACGGCTTCGGAGTGACCGGTACCGTTCCGCAGAGCAACAAGGGCAACGCACCCTTCGGCGGTGAGGCCCTGGCCGCGCAGTTGAACTTCGACAACTTCAGCGACGCGCTGGACTGTTCGAACGGCACCGGGTCGTCGCTGACGTCGATCCAGTGGAGCACGGCCGGCGGTTCGACGTTCTCGATCCAGCCACCGGCGTCGGGCATCCTGGTCTGTGGATCAACGGGCTCGGCTGAGCTGTCGTCGCACGGGATCCCGGCCGGTGTCACGACGGGGTCCCGTTCGTTCAACGCGTCGGGCACTCTCGACTCGGGCGATTCGAACGTGACCGGCGGGAATGCCGTGATCAACGCGGGGACCATCGACTTCGCGGGCCGCTTCCCGAGTGGCATCAGCTGCGCGACGCTGTTCTCGACTCCGATGGAGTTCACCTCCTCGAGCTCGAACCGTTTCGACATCAGGCTGCAGCACGTCGACCTCAACGGGTTCGGGTTCTCGGTGACAACCGAGGTCGCCCGTGTCCGCGCGCGCATCGCGGAGAGCTCCAACAGCGACACCTCGTTTGTGCTCCTCGGCGAAGCAATCCCTGGCGTGGGCGCGTTCCACGGCGAGGGGATGGCCTTCCTTCTCGATGTTGACAATCTCACTGAAGTCTCAGACTGTGCCGCGGGCACCGCACCGTTGACCAAGCTCGACTGGACCTCGACCGACGGTGGGGGGCTTCTGATCGTGCCCCCCTTCTAAGCCGGCCAACATGTGACGTGCAGATTCGAATCGTTGGCTCCGACCTGCCCGGTCGCGCGTGTGCGCACGGGCCCGACTTTCCCGGGTACGAGAACATCCACGTCGGTGTGCAGAAGCGCGGCAAGGTCGACGACCTGCTCGGTCTGACGCCCGGAGACGCGCCATCGGCAGAGTGGACCATCGACAGCGACGTGCAGGGCGTCGACTTCAAGGGTCCGTACATTCAGGGGCGACCGGGCGCCCGCTTCATCTACTTGTCGTGGGGCACCGTCGACGGCGACGGCACGTTCAACATGTTCCGCCGCGCGAAGTTGATGCTCGACGCGGTTGCACCGTCGCTCATTGCCAAGGCACAAAAGTCGGGACAGCTCGTCGCGCGCCTCACGCTCACCGACGCAAAGGGAAACCCATTGTGCGCAGCCGTGCGTCCTCCGAGGATCGAATGGTCGGCCGGATAGCTCCCAGACTCTGGAAAGTCGTCGTGCGCGCAAGCTCACGCGGACCGCACAACCACGACTGATTCGCCCTTCATGTCAACGGAAGTCGCGCAGAAAGGGCGGAGTCGCGCGCACAAAGACTCAGCAATGATGCGTTGGTGGGGGCGGATGCGCATATGCGGCGGCAATTCGATGCCGCGTACGAGGTGCTGTTCACGGCGACGAAGACTGCCGTCACGAACTTCTTTCGGGACGACACCTCAGCCGTCGCCGACGCTGTTGCAGAGACCATGGCGCAGACGTTCGAACATTGGGAACGCGTGCGCGCGCAACACAACCGGGTGGCTTGGGTTGTGGGGTGCGCGAAGAACGTCTGCGTGACGCAACTCCGAGCAACTGCTCGACGCCGCGGCGCGTCGAAGCAAGCGGTCACGCTTTGGGAGACGTTGCACCGCCTGCCCAATCGCGAGCGAGATGTCGCGGTGCTGCGATTCCTGATGGACTGTGATGACACAACGACCGCTGCCGCGTTGGGAACGTCGGTCGCGAACATTGATCACGTGGCCCGCAGCGTACGGCGACGGCTGCCAAAGGATCTCCGCGACGTCTACGCCGACACGGGCGCACGAGCATGAAACGCACGCGCGCCGGTCAGCACGCCGCGCGGGACGTGAGCGCGCGGCGCATCTACTACTACGCAGTCGAAACCGGAACCGCGCGCCGGCGGCGGCACCGACAACGACGAGGGGCGTTCATGGCGTGCGCGTCGATACTCGTCCTCGTGGCCGGGACGGGCTTCGCGATGTCACGCCGGGAAGCCGAAACCAGCAGCGCATTCCGACCACCGTCGTCGTCCACGAGCGTTCCACAAGTTCTGCACGCGGACACTGCTCAATCGAAGCGGGACCCCGGTCGCTCGACGAGGAAGCCGCACACCCCGAAGCGTGCGGCCAACTCGCCGTGCGCGTCAACGGATGCGCAGCTTGCGGTTGTGCTGATCGCCGTCGCCGACCCCGTACCGACGACAACGACAACGCTCGACACGTCCTCGACGACCACGACCTCGTCGACGACCACGACTTCCTCGACGACGACCAGTACGCCGACGACAATCGCGTCCACCACAACGACCACGGTGAGGCGCGTGCCCCCGACGACGGTGCCCCGCCCGACGACACCGAAGCCGCCGACCAAGCACGGGACCCGGACCGTCCGGAAGCATGCGGCGGCGACGCAGCGAGTCTCGGCCGCGTCACAAGCCGCGCCGACGACGCGGGCGCTGCGGCGAGCGCGGGCGGCGCGGAGGGCTCCCGCTGCGCACTGTGCGTCAGCGAGACAGTGAAGTTCAGTCGCGATCGAGCGGTTGCGCGAGCAGCAACAGGTCGTACGTCACCTTCATCACACCTCCGCAGATGAGTGGCCAACCGAAGCTCGAGTGCTGGAGCATCAAGCCGGCCAGCGCCGGCGTCGTCGCGCTCGCCAGGCTGCGGGGCACGGCCGTGATGCTCGCGGCCGCGGCCCGTTCGTCCGGTTCGACGACGCGCATGACGAGCGCCTGACGCACCGGCACGTCCATCTGCGACAGCGCGGCCCGCAACAAGAGAAACGTGATCGCCGCCCCTGCGTTCGGCACGATGCCCGCAAGGATCAGGAAGATGTTCGCGGGCAGGTGTGTGAACACCATCGTCCGCACCAACCCGATGCGCCGCGCGATCCGGGCCGAGAGGAGTTGTGAGAACGCGGTCAACGTGCCGGCTGCCGCCAGTGTCGCACCGGTCGCGGCCGGCGACAGCCCGAACCGCACGTCGAGGTAGAGCACGAGCAGCGACGTCACCACGAAGCCACCACCCGCGGCGTCGAGCGAAAACAGCGTCGACAACCGGACCACGATCGACCGCGACTTGTGCAGGCCGCCTCGCGGTGCACTGACCGAGGCGTGCGTGCGCAGCGAGCGGTACACGAGCGCGGCCGCCACGGCCACGACCACGTAGATCAGGAACGACAGCCGCTCCACTGTCGCGACATCCCACCCGTGCGCCTTCGCCAGCCGCTGCGGCAACGGCGACGCCAACGCCCCCGCCGCCGCCGCGAACGTGGCCACGAGGTTGTAGACCGCGAAGCTGTGCGTGCGCGCGTGCCCTTCGGTGAAGTCGGCGAGCACGGCTTGCTCGGTCGGCAGGAAGAGACTCACATCGCCACCCGACGGGTTCAGCGTGCCGATGAACCCCACGACCACAAGCGGCCAGAAGCGCGTCACCGTCGAGAAACCGATGCCGGTGAACGCCATCAGCGCACACGACGCGAGCAGCACCCGCTGCGCACCCCAACGATTCAGCCGCAGCCCGGCCCACAGCGTCAGGGCTGCCGACCCGAGCAGCGTTGCGGTGACGATCACACCGATCTGGAAACCGTCGAACCCGATGTGCTGCAAGTAACGAGCGAGCAGCACCGCCGCGAAGCCGTCGGCGAACGCCCGGATCGCACCGCGCGACGATGACGGGACGGGTCGCGCGGGCAGCCACGCCGCATCGTAGGCCGCGCCGACAAGAACGCGGCTGCTACTGCTGCGACACCAGCTGCGCCCCGAGCGGTCGTGTCTCCCAGTCGGGACGGCGCGGCATCACGATCTGGCCCTGCGGCGCGCGCACCGCGAGCGTCTGGTGGATCTGGTTGCGGCCGGCCTCGAAGTTGCATGCCGACGCGGCCATGTACAGCCGCCAGACGCGGGCGCGGTTCACACCGACCAAGTCGACCGCCCGGTCCCAATCGGCCTCCAGGTTCGCGACCCATTCGCGCAGCGTCAGCGCGTAGTGCTCGCGCAGGCTCTCGACGTGCCGCACCTCGAACCCCGCCTGCTGCATCTGCGACACGACGGTGCCGACCTCGTGCAACTCGCCGTCGGGGAACACGTACCGGTCGATGAACCCGCGGTGGTGGAAACGCGAACGAGTACCAGGCCGGCGGCTGATGCCGTGGTTCAACACGCGACCTTCCGGCCGCACGAGCGCGAACAACCGGTTGAAGTACTCGGCCAGGCGCGCCACTCCGACGTGCTCGAACATGCCGATCGAGCTGATCGCGTCGTACGGGCCGTCGGCAACATCGCGGTAGTCCTGGACGCGGATCTCGACCCGGTCGTCGAGCCCGGCCCGCTTGACCGCGTCGATCGCATACTCGGACTGCTGACGCGACAGCGTGACGCCGACCGCCTCCACGCCGTAGTGCTCGGCGGCGTAGATCGCCATGCTCCCCCACCCGCACCCGACGTCGAGCAGCCGCATGCCGGGCCGCAGCGCGAGCTTGCGGCAGATCAGCTCGTATTTGTTCGCCTGGGCATCTTCGAGCGCGACCGTGTCGTCGTCCCACACCGCGCACGAGTACGTCATCGAAGGACCGAGCACGATGCGATAGAAGTCGTTCGACACGTCGTAGTGGTGCGCGATCGCGGCCGCGTCCCGCGCCCTCGAGTGGCGGCGGCCGTGCAGCCGTGCTTCTTCGGGCGGCACTGGTGGTCGGCGGAAACCGCTCGCACCCGCCAGGCGCGCCATCGCGAGCCACGTGCGTCCGTCGAGCTTCACATCGGGCAGGTGATCGCGCAGCTGGAGCACGGCGAAGATGTCGCCCTCCACGTCGAGCGCACCGCTCACGTAGGCCCGGGCGAAGCCAATCTCGCCGGGCCCGGTGAGGATGTATGCGAGTGCGTCAGACGTTCGCAAGACGATTCGGGTACCGGCGCCGGCCGGGCCCACCGAACTGCCGTCGTAGCAGTCGATGCGCACAGGAAGGTCAGCGCCGAGGAGCTGTGACACGAGGTCGGCGATGCGCATGCGAAATCAGTACCCCATTCGTGAGCCCGAGTAAATGGGTCAGAATCACGACGTGATCGACGTCGAGGCATACGAGCGCGACGGGTTCTGCGTGCTGCGAGAGTTCGCATCACGGGCAACCGCGGATCAGCTGCACGACGCAGCGGTCGACCTCGCTCGCCGGCATGCGGCGAACGGCGGGCTCGAGCCGCCGACATTCGTCACGCCCGAACAGAATCTCGCGCACGTCGCGGCCCCGCAACCCGAGGACGCGGCGTCGAAAGTCTTCCGTGTCCACCACCTTGCGCCGTTCCGCGAGTTCGCAACGCGCGGACCGCTGCTCGACCGTGTCGCCGTCCTGCTCGGTCACGACGAGGTCGACTGCTTCTTGTCGCAGTTCATCTTCAAGAGCCCGGGCGCATGGGGCCAGCCCTGCCACCAGGACTCCTTCTACTTCCCGTTCACACCGGCGCGACCCGTCGTCGGTGTGTGGCTCGCGGCGACCGAAGCGACCGTCGAGAACGGGTGCCTCTACGTCGTGCCCGGCAGCCATCGCGAGCCCGTGCACGCGCACGTGGCCGATGCCCGGCCCAACGCGAACCTCGGCTACTACGAGATCGTCGACTACGACCTGTCGTCCGCCGTCGCCGTCGAGATGCAGCCCGGCGACCTCTTGCTGTTCGACAGCCACCTCATGCACTTCTCGACCGACAACCGGTCGAGCCGCCGCCGCGCCGCGATGGTGTACCACTACGCCCGCGCCGGCACCGTCGATCACACCGTCGAGAAGCGGGGCTACTCGATCAACGACTGGATGCCGGTGCGCCGCCGGAACTGAACGCGCGCGTCAGGCGCCGACGTTCGGCACGAACGACGCGTCGAGCGCCTTGAACAGCTTGTCGGTGCCGTTCTTGGCGTGCACGAACACCATGTACAGGCGCGAGCCCGAGAGCATGACGAGTACGTGTGCGGAGTAGCCGTCGGGTGCCTTGAACTTCGCGGTTATCGCCGGCAGGCCGCCGCGCTCGATGCGTTCCTTGCTCACCAGTTCGCCGTTCGCGTTGGAGATGCCGCCGTTGAGCGACCCCTCGAGCACGCCGTCGATCCGATCGCTCGGGATCGCGACCGGCATGAGGATCGTGCCGGTGCCGAGCTCGTAGTCGTCGGTGGACACGATCGCAGCCGTCACCGTCGCGGTCACCGAACCGACCGTGACCGGCTGCTGGGACTCCACCGGCGCTTTCGGGAAGCGCGCGGTGTACGAGCGGTCGGGCGACGTGTAGTCGATGCCCTTGCCCGCGGCGAACTCGCTCGTTCCCGCCGGCATCGCACCGCGGTCCGATATGAACTTGTATCCGCCCGCGCCGAGCGCGACCAACATGATGAGGATCAGCGCGCCGCGCGCACGCGGCGCCGACCGCGTGGGCTTGGTGACAACCGGCGGTGGCGGCGGTCGCCAGAGCTCGTGGCTCGGCGGCGCCATCGGGTACGCGGAGCTCGACGGACCCGACGACGGTGAGCCCACCGGCGGGGCGAGCGGCGGCGGCGCGCTCGGCAGCCGATCACGCCAGCTGCTGCCGATGACCGGCTCCGGCGACGGTGCACGCGGCGCCGGTGCGGGCGCGGCAGGTGCGGCGGCGACCGGCGGTGCGGCGGCGACCGGCGGCGCGGCCGGCATCGTGGCCGCGCCTGCGGCAACCCGCGGCAGGGCCGCGCCGCAGTGATTGCAGGTGTCCCCATCGCCGAAGAGCAGGTAGTCGCACGACGCGCACTTGCGCATGAGATGGGTTATCGGCCCCACTTGGAAGGGCCTCAATACGAGATCACGATGTGACAGGCGCCACATCTGTCACACGCCGGAGACCGTTTGGTCAGTTCGTCGCGGACGTCCGCGACGAAGTGCCCAAACGCTCGGGCCGGGCCGAGCCACACTTGACTGAATGAATCATTCATTTATACTCCGCCGGTGGCTCGTACCCGGGCGCCCGGCCGGCTCCAGGACATCCTCGACGCCGCCCTCGACGTGTTCTCGACCGTCGGCTACCGGCGGGCCCGCATGCAGGACGTCGCCCAGGCCGCGGGTGTCTCCCCGGGTCTCCTCTATACATACGCCGCCGGCAAGGAGGCGCTGTTCTCGCTGGTGATCCAGCGCGAGGTCGGCGTGGACGTCGACGGGCTGGAACTGCCGGTCCCGAACCCCGGTACGCAGGACCTCGAAGCGGTCGTCGAGCGCGTCCTGGTCGCGTCCATGCGGGCGCCGAGCCTGGTGGCCGCCGAACAGCGCGCCGCCGCAACCGACGCGCGCGCCGAGATCAGCGCGATCGTCGCCGAGGTCTACGACAGCATCAGCGGCGCCCGCCGGCTGCTGCGCCTCATCGAGCGCACGGCCCTCGACTGGCCCGAACTCGCCGACCGTTTCTACAACCGCCGCCGCCGACCGTTCGTGCAGCGCCTCGGACGGTACATCGCGCGTCGCACCGAGTCAGGAGACTTCCGATCAGTACCACATCCAGAAGTCGCAGCCCGATTCGTCCTCGAGAGCGCGTCATGGTTCGCGAACCATCGTCTCGGCGATCACGACGGCAAGGAGATCGACGACGCGGTGGCGAGAGCGACGGTGATCGAGCTCGTGGCGAACAGCTTGGTCGCGGAGTGAACGCGTCGCTGATTGCGACGCTCACCGCGGTCTTCCATCTCGCGACGGCGACGATCTACGGCTATCACCGCGACGAGTTCTACTACCTCGCGCAGGGGCGGCACTTCGCGTGGGGCTACGTCGACAACCCGCCGGTCACGCCGTTCCTGTATCGCGTGGGCGAGACGCTCTTCGGCTCCGGCCGCTTCGGCCTCGCAGTGATTCCCGCGCTCTTGCACGCCGCGATCGTGTTGCTGGCGGCGATGATCGCACGCGAGCTCGGCGGCAACGACCGCGCGCAACTCCTCGCTGCGCTCGGCGCCGCGCTCGCGCCGATCTTCATCACTGTCGGCCACTTCCTCGGCACGGTGACGCCGGAGATCGTCGCCGGCGCGGCCGTCACGCTCTTCGTGGCGAAGGTGCTGCACACCGGTGACCCCCGCTGGTGGGTCGCGGCAGGCGCCGCGCTCGGGCTCGGCCTCCTCGATCACTGGACGATCGCGTCGTTCGGCATCGCGCTCGTCATCGGCCTGCTGCTCACGCCGCAGCGTGAGTTGTTGTTCTCGCTGGTGGGCAGTGCTCGGCGGGATCGTCGCATTCGTCATCGTGGCGCCCAACCTCTGGTGGCAGGCGCAACACGACTGGCCGCAGCTCACGTTCGCCAAAGAGCTGCGCGACTACGGCACGTTCCCAAAGATCCTGCCCGCGCAGTTCTTCATTCTCGCGGGGGCGTCGGTTCTGCTCGCGCTCCCCGGGCTGCTCTGGTTGCTGCGCAACGACACCGCGCGCCCCTTCCGCGCGCTCGGCATCGCATACCTCGTCACGCTCGCGATCGTCATCATCACCGGTGGCAAGGAGTACTACACGGCCGCCGCGCTTCCCCTCCTCCTCGGCGCTGGTGGCGCCGCGTTCGCGCACTCGTCGGGCTGGGCCCGGCCGGCGGCGATCGTTGCCTTCGGGCTCGTGTCGCTGCCGTTCTCGACGCCGCTGCTCCCGCTCTCCACCGCGAACACGATCCGCTCGGTCAACAAGGAGATCGGGGAGACGGTCGGCTGGGAGCACTTCGTCGACACCGTGACGCCGATCGCTGCGCAACATCCCGATGCGCCGATCCTCACCCGGAACTACTCCGAAGCCGGTTCGCTCGAGCTGCTCGGCAAGCTGCGCGGCATGCACCGTGTGATCAGCGGCCACCTGAACTACTGGTACTGGGGTCACCCGCACGGCATCTCGAACGAGACGATCGTGGTCGGCTACGACCGCGACGAGGTCGAACGGTTCTTCGGCGACGTGCAACTCGTCGCGACGATCCGCACGCCCCACGGCGTCGAGAACGAGGAAGACGGCGCGCAAGTGTGGATCGGCCGACGGCAGCGCGCCGACTGGGACACGCTGTGGCCGCAAATGCGCACCTACTAGAGGCCGGCGGCGGCACGCGACTAACGTCGCCCGGCGGGCGGCAGGCGACTGGGGGGGCACCGTGACGGCACGGAAGAAAGCCACGGTCGCGGGGATGGTTGCGGTGATCCTCGCGCTCGTCGCCAACGCGGCGTCGGCGGCGCCGCGCCATCGCGATCACGTGCGGCGCGTCGGGCACCGCGAGGTACTGCCAACCGGCGGAATCCGAGCCCGCGCCCAATCACAAGCCGCACAACAAGAAGACCGACAACCTGCGAGATCGCGGCGGCCCGATCCTGCCCGCATCACAGATCTATGCCATCTGGTGGGGTGATCCGAGCGGCTGGCCCACCGACGCCAACAGCGGCATCACCGACTTCCTCACCGGCTTCGGCAGCGCGCCGTACCTGCAGACCGTGCACCAGTACATGCGCGGCGCGGCGCTCACCACGACGTTCGCGCGCACCTTCACCGACACCAGCGCGCCGTTCGCGGGCGACCCACGTGAGCGTGACATCGGGAACGAAGTGGCCCGCGTGCTCACCGCCAACAATCTGAAACCCGATCCGAACGGCATCTACCTCGTGTTCACATCGAACTTCCCGTCGCGCACGAACTACTGCGCCTGGCACGGCGCAACCGCGATCAACGGCATCACGATCGCGGTCGCGTACATGCCGAACGTGAACAACATCGCCGGCTGCGAGGTCGGAAGCGTCAACGCCTACTACGCCGCGGCACCCAAGCGCTCGCGAACGTAACCGCGCACGAGGTCATCGAATCGATCACCGACCCGATCCCGATAACCGCCTGGGCCGACCGCCGCCGCGAGGAAGTCGCCGACAAGTGCGCATGGAAGTACAACGGCACCGTGCCCATTGGATCGACCAACTGGCGGGTGCAGATGGAATGGAGCAACGCCACCAAGGGCTGCATCCAGGTCTGAGGCGGGCTCTCCCGGAGGAGTTGCGGCCGGCGCGCGGGCTTCCGTAGCGTCCGCTCCTCGTGTGCCGGGATTGGCGCGGACGCGCATTCCTCCTGGTCGCGATCGCTTCCTTCCCGCTGATCGCGTCCGTCGCGACAGCTTCGCGGGCAGCGGCGTCGACCGCGCCCTCGATCGCGGCCGCGGCGACGCCGAACGGCAAGGGCTACTGGATCGCGCAGGCCGACGGCAGCGTCACCGCGTTCGGCAACGCCAAGAAGCATGCGGCTGCACGCGCGTCCGAAGCCGTCGGCTTCGCGCCCACGCCGAGCGGGAAGGGCTACTGGATCGCGACCGCGATCGGCCACGTGGTCGCGTACGGCGACGCCAAGTTCCACGGCACGCTCGCGTTCCGGCCGCTCGCGCAGCCGATCGTCGGCATCGCGGCGACGAGGTCCGGCAAGGGCTACTGGCTCGTCGCGTCCGACGGCGGCGTCTTTGCGTTCGGCGACGCCCGGTTCCACGGTTCGACGGGCGGGATGCGACTCGCGGCCCCGGTAGTCGGCATGGCCCGCGCACCTTCGGGGCACGGCTACTGGCTCGTCGCGTCCGACGGCGGCGTCTTCACGTTCGGCAACGCACACTTCTACGGGTCGACCGGCGGCCTGCAGCTCGTCGCGCCGGTCAACGGGATCACCGCCACGCCGACCGGCTCCGGTTACCGGCTCGTTGCGACCGACGGCGGCGTGTTCGCCTTCGGTCGGGCCCACTTCTACGGGTCGATGGGCGGCCGGCCGCTGAGCGCGCCCGTCGTGAATCTCGCCACTACGCCCAACGGCCGCGGCTACTGGGAGTTCGCAACCGACGGTGGCGTCTTCACGTTCGGCAACGCGCACTTCTACGGCTCTGCACCCCACGTCGTGGTCGGCTCCTTCGGCCAGCGCGACTTCGTGTTCCCGTTCCAGGACCATTCCGCGACCGCGCCGCCCTCGGCCTGGGTCGAGGACCAGGGCGTCGACGTCTTCCTCAAGAATCGCGGCGCCGACGCGTGCGGATCGATCTCGAACCCGTCGCGACGCGACGGCCCCGTGCTCGTTGCAGTCGCGTCGGGCACGATTGCCGGCGCGGGGATCAGCGGCTTCGGCCCGTCGGCGCCGGTGTTGCACGTCGAGCACGGGGCGCTCACCGGCATGTACGTGTATTACGGCCACAGCAGCGGCAACCTCGTGCCCGTCGGCGCGCACGTCACGCAGGGGCAGCCGATCACGCACATCGGCTGCGGCATCGTCGGCCAATCCGACGAGCCCCACGTCGAGATCGGCATGGCGTCGACCTATCCGGGCGTGCCGCCATGTGGGCCGGGTTGCCATGGCTCGTCGACCTCGGGCGCGATGCACCGATGGCTGCTCGCGACCTACGGTCACTGACGCCAGTTCTTGCGACGAACGACGACGAAAATTGTCGCCGGGTGTCGCAAGAACTAGAACGCATGTCCATGGGTCATGATCGGGCAGAGGTTCAGGCCGCCATCGAGCGGTACATCGCGGTGCGCGACGAGATCAATGCCGGAAAGCGAACGTGGCGCGACCTCGCGCAGTTTTTCACTGACGACGCGGTGTTCATCGACCCCGCGTGGGGCCGGGTGCAGGGCATCGAGGAGATGAAGCGCACGGTCTTCGGTGAGGCGATGGAAGGCCTCGACGACTGGCAGTTCCCCACCGAGTTCTACGCGATCGACGGCGACAACGTGATCGTGAAGTGGCAGCAGATCCTGCCCGGGCAGCGAGCGGACGGCTCGCGCTACGTGCAGTCGGGCTACTCGACGCTGATCTACGCCGGTGACGGCAAGTTCTGCTACGAGGAGGACCTGCTGAACATGACGCATTTCTTCGAAGACATGCGCGAGAGCGGGTGGACTCCCCCACCCAACATGGGCATGCCGCCCCGGAATCCGAACCGTGACTTCTCCCGGCCCGCGGGGCGGTAAGGCGATCCGCGACGAGGTACAGGACACCGTCGACTACATCTCGATCACCCGCCTGCAGGCCGCGTACGCCGACACGGTGAACCGTCGGGCCTGGGCAGAGCTGAAAGACCTGTTCGTGGCCGACACGCCGATCCGCGTCGACATGGTGTCGAGACCCGCGATCGACCTGGTCGGCCCCACCGAGCTCGGTACGTTCATCGACAGCGCGATCGAGCGGTTCGAGTTCTTCGAGTTCGTGGTGCTCAACACGCTCGTCGACCTCACCGGCAGCGACGCCGAGGCGGCCCGGGCACGCGTGTTCATGTGCGAGCTGCGTCAGGAACGCGACACCGGCGAGTTCACGCGGGCGTTCGGCGTGTACCACGACGAATACCGGCAGGAGCGCGGCCGCTGGTGGTTCGCGAAGCGCCGGTACCAGTCTCTCGCGCGCAGCGGCGGTGAGGTCTTCCCGTTCCCCGAGGAGGAGTGGTGACGACGATCTTCTACGAGGACGACGCCGATCTCGGCGCCATCGCGGGCGAGCGCATCGCCGTCGTCGGTTACGGCAACCAAGGAAGGTCGTGGGCGCTGAACCTCCGCGACAGCGGTTGCGCGCCGATGATCTGCGTACGGCGCGACGACACGCGCGAGCAGGCGACGGCCGACGGCTTCGATGCCGAGGACGTCGAAGGTGCGAGCGACGCGGACATCATCTGCATCCTCGTGCCGGACGATGTCGTAGCGCTGCTCCCAATCACGCCGCGCGCGGATGCGTGCGTGATCGTCGCGAGCGGGTACACGCTCGCGTTCGGGCGTCTCGAACCACCGGGCGACGCGGGGATGGTCGCGCCGCGCATGCTCGGGCCCGAGGTGCGCCTCTGCTACGAGGAAGGCGTCGGCTTCATCACCGCGGTCGGTGTGCACCAAGACGTCACCGGCCGGGCGCGTGATCGGGTCCTCGCCGTCGCCCGCGCGATCGGCGGCCTGCGCCAGGGCGCGATCGAGATGACGCCGATGCAAGAGGCGATCCTCGACCTCGGCGTCGAGCAAGTGCTCTCGCCTGCGCTGACCGCCGTGAACACCGCGTTCGTGCAGACGATGGTCGAGCACGGCATCCCGCTCGAAGCGATCGTCACCGAGCTCGTGCTCTCGGGCGAGGTCGAGCGCACGTATCGCCTGCTCCGCGAAGTCGGGTACACGGTGCAATCGGAGTTCCACTCGCCGACCTCGCAGTACGGGCAGCTGACCCGGCGCGGCCGCTACGACCACCTCGAGTTCCTCCCGACGATGCGCACGCTCGCCGACGACATCACGAGCGGCCGCTTCGCCGACGAGTGGGATGCCGAACGCGACGCCGGTTATCCCACGCTTGCGAAGCTCAAGGAGCAGCACGCGGGCGCGGCAGTGCGCGAGTACGAAGCGGAGCTCCGTCGCCGGCTCGGGCCCGGCGTGCGCCGGGGTTCGTAACCGTCAGGACGTGCGACGGCTCAGGCCGCGATGCCGTAGTACTCGCGCAACTCCTTGGCGACCTCGGGCGTCAACACGTGGTCGCCACGCGGCTTCGGCACGCGCTTGATACTGGCCTTGTCGAACGGCACGACGAGACGACCGCCCTCGTCGACGTACGCATTCTGCAGCGGCACGAAGTGCTCGCCACCCAAGAACCCCGTCTTCACGACCGCCCAGCGGGGGGTGAACTCACTGTCGGCGAACAGGACGTCGGTGACCTTCCCGATCGGCTGCAGCTGCGTGTCCACCACCGTCGAATCGTTCAGTCCAGTCATGGGCTCGTTGCTTTGGCGTTCGTATGTCATCCCACACGCGTACCCGAACCAGCGGGAGAGGACGCCGGACATAGGGCGCACAAGCCGCGCTCGCCGCGAGTTCCGGACGGACTGTTGGCGGCACGTTGCGCCGGGTGACCACGCCGCCGCGCTCTGCGTTGCACGGGGTCGGCGACCAGCCGTGAGAGGCTCCGCCGGTGGTCGACGAGTACCGGGTGCGCGCGCACAACATGGCGACGGCCTCGGCGAACAAGATCCACGACGACGCGGTTGCCCACGACTACGGGTTCCACGGTGGTCTCGTTCCGGGCGTCGAGGTGTACGCGTACATGACGCATCCGGTCGTCGAACGCCTGCAGCACAACTGGCTCACCGGCGGCGGCATGCACGTGCGGTTGCGGCGCCCGGTATACGACGGGCGGGAGGTGTGCGTCACGACCACGCTCGCCGAGAACAACAACGGCGCGCTGGAAGTCGCGTTGCACGACGACACCGGCGAACTGTGCGCGCATGCCACTGTGCTTCCGGCCGCGACGCGCCCGGCCATGGACACCGGCGCGTTCCGCGTCGCTCCCCTGCCCAACCCGCGCCCGCCCGCATCGGCCGCGGTGCTCGAAGCCGCCGACCCACTCGGCACGGTCACCAAGCGCTTCGACACGATCACCGCCCGGGCCTATCTCGACGGGATCGGCGAGACGTTGCCGATCTACGACGAAGGCATCGCCCATCCCGGATGGCTGCTGCGGCACGCCAACCGGATCCTCGCCTCGAACGTCGAGCTCGGCCCGTGGATTCACGTCGAGAGCCGTGTGACGAACCTCGGGATCGTGCACGACGACGACATCGTGTCGACGCGTGGACGCGTCACGCGGGTGTGGGAGCGCAGCGGCCACAAGTTCGTCGCGCTCGACGTGCTCATCGCGGTCGACGAGCGGCCGGTGATGTACGTCGATCACACCGCGATCTACGAACCGCGCCGCGGCTGATGCGACACGGTCCCGTCAGCAATGTGCGTCGCCTGATCGTGCTCACCACGGTCGCCACCTGCATCCTCACGAGCGTTGCGTCCGGCGCGACCCGCGCCCACACCTCTACGTCTACGGCGCCGCGCATCGTCGTGTCCTCGGGTGTGGTCATCGTCGACCACACGTTCTCGATCCGCGTCACCGGCCTGCCACCCCAGAGCCTCGTGGACCTCTCTCTCACACTGCGGCGGGGCGACGGCACCTATACGTCGCACGCCACATTCCGCGCCGACAAGAACGGCCGTGTCGACCTCGCCCGGACCGCGCCCGTTGCCGGTGATTATTCGGGCGTCGACGCGATGGGTTTGATCTGGTTCGCCCACCAGGTCTCCACAACGCCGCCCGCCGACCTCGCACCCTGGACCGATTCGGTAGACCTGCGCGCCGACGTCGCCGGCCGCGAAGTCGCGCAGGCGCACCTGACGCGCTTCTATGTCCGGCCGGGTGATCCCGTCGAGGTGGTGCGGGCACAGGGTCTGGTCGGGACGTTCTTCCGGCCCGCGGGTCATCGACGGCGTCCCGGGGTCATCGTCGTGGGTGGTTCGGAAGGAGGCATCGCCTTCTCTGAGATCCAGGCCGCGCTCCTCGCGTCGCACGGCTACAACGCGCTCGCGCTCGCGTACTTCGACCCGACCGGCGCGCTCGGGGGTGGCCTGCCGCGAGAGCTGTCGCGCATCCCGCTCGAGTACTTCGGTACGGCAATCGACTGGCTGTCGCAGCGCCCGACGGTGAACCCCCGGCGCCTCGCGTTCCTCGGTGCTTCGCGCGGCGGCGAACTCGCGCTGCTCTTGGCGAGCCGGTATCCGCAGCTGCGCGCCGTCGTCGCGAAATCACCGAGCAGCGTCGCGTGGAGCAGCATCGATCTCGACAACTTCGGCGGTCCGGCGTGGACCGAGCACGGTACGGCCGTCCCGTACCTCGTTCCGAAGATCTTGCCGCCGCCGGCGATCCCGTTTGACTGGTGGGGCGCGGCGCTCGACGAACCGTCGGCCGCCGCGGCTGCGATACCGGTCGAGCGCATCAATGGGCCGATCATGCTGATCGTGGGGAGCGACGACCGTCTCTGGCCCTCGCCCCGGATGGCCACCCAGATCACGGATCGCCTGGCGGCGTTCGGGCACCCCTACCGAGACCGCCTCCTCGAATACGCCGGCGCGGGCCATGCCTTCACCGTTCCGTACTCACCCGTGACCGGCTTCGTGAACCCCGGCCTCGGGGGCACGGCGGTCGTCCAGGCCGCGGCCTCGCAGGACCAATGGCGCGCGACGTTGCATTTCCTGCGCCACCAGCTCAGGGCCACGCGCGCCAGCTCCTGACGTCGATCGCAACAACCGGGCCCGGCGGAGGCGTGTGCACGTATTGCGCGTACTTCATGGTGAGCTCCCGGATCGCTTGGTCGCGCTCGGCGCCTTCGGTGATCGCGCGCGCCGCGCCGTCGACGCGCACCCACCACAACGCTGACCAGTCGTCGTCGTAGTAATCGACGAGCAGCGACGCGTAGGGATTGGCGCGGATGTTCGCGAGGCGGCGCAGCGCGAGCGTCGACTTGGGCTTGGCGTCGACCGCCGAGTACAGGACGTCCCGGTTGCCGGCGCCGGCGAGCACGAAGCAGCACGGCACGACGTGCGGCTCTCCGTCCGCCGTTACGGTTGCGAGGCGCCCGACGCGGGCGTCGCGTACTCGCCGCCGCATCGTCGCGTCATCCACCGCCGACCTTGCTGTTCCAGGCGTCGAAGTCGAGCGACAGCGACGCGTTGCCGGCTTTGACGTCGTAGCGACGGCCCTCGAACGGCACGTGGACGTACGGGTTGGCGTAGCGCGCCGCGGGGTGCAGTTCGATCTTCTCACCCGCAACCGTGAACGGCTGCGTGAAGCCGAACGTCATGCGGCCCTCGGTTGGTGACGTGTACTCGACCGCGTGCTCGGCGCCGGCCTGCACACGCACCGGCGCGGCCGTGATCGCGCGTTGGAACGCGTCGAACGTCTTCCACTTCGCGGCGTCACCCACCTCGACGATCCACACGTCGTCGGCGCCGCCCTTGGCGACGAGGTCGAACGGCTTCGTCAGCCCGTGAGTGAACACCTTGGCCGGGTCGTGCGTGCGCCACTCAGGCGTGCGCTGCGACCACAGCGCGACATAGCCGTCGCCCTTGCGGCCGAACGTCCAGTTGCCCGCGCGCTGCACCTCGTCGAAGTACTCCTGCGGGAAGTACGCGTGCGTGTAGTCGAGATAGCCGAACGAATCGAAGGGCGGGCCCATGGGCTTGAACGTGGGCGAGTAGATGTGGATGCCGACCGTGCGGTATTGCGCGGAGCGGGGAATCGATCCGGTGCCCGTCCAGTAGCCGTCGTCGTCAGGCCACTCGGTGCCCTGTTGCGGCTCGTTCTTGGGATGGGTGGTGAACACGAGTGCCTTCTCGTCGAGCGTCGCCTGCCACGCGTGGTACTGCTCGCTGAAGACGCCGGGGCGGTAGTCCTGCGCGGTCGAAAGCATCACATCGGCGGCGCGGTACGTGTAGGTGTGGATCTCACTCAGCAGCCCGAACGCCAGCACCGGCGACAGTTGTTGCGCGAGAGCGCGCGCGTTGTCCATGTCGTTGCCGACCGCATCGCGCAGCGACTTGAACGGCTTGTAGAACTGGCTGTCCCAGAGGTCGTACTTGTCGAGAGCTCGGATCGTCAGCGGCACCGTCTGCCACGCGGTCTGCCCGCCCCGCTCCCACCAGAACGGCACGTTCTCCTCGTCGTCGTAGGAGATGCCGAACGGCGGTTTGGGGTCGGGCACCACGGGCGCGCTCGCGTCGAGCGGCACGTTCATGTGCTCCTCGTCGACCATCGGCGTGTCGTCCTTGGCGATCGCGCGGATCGCTGACGGCAACGTGTACTTCTTCGCCCGGGCGAACAGCGTGCCACCCGGGTCCGCGCCTTCCTGATATGGCAGCGTCGTGTCGTCGAACAACAGCTTCGAGAACGTGAACGTGTCCTGGTCGGTCGCGATGCTCTTGTCCTTCATATACGAGCGGCCGTGCGTCGCGCCGAAGTCGCCCTTCTGTAGATGCAATGCGATGTCGAGCAGGAACAGATCGAGCACCATGGCGGCGCGGTTCGCCAGAT
The DNA here is from genome assembly GCA_963837155.1 of uncultured Actinomycetes bacterium. Classification (GTDB taxonomy): domain Bacteria; phylum Actinomycetota; class Acidimicrobiia; order IMCC26256; family PALSA-610; genus DASQHW01. The sequence goes on from CAWIMB010000002.1 coordinate 3,641,416, forward strand.
CCTGATCGGGCGCAAACTCGACGAGCGTGAGGAGCGGCGTGACGTCCTTCTGGTAGTAGACGTCGGAGTGCCATTCGGTGAAGCCGAACCGCACCTTCTCGTCGAGCCACTGGAGGATGCGCTGCTTGGCGGTCTCCGCGTGCGCGGCGCCGGTGCGACCGTCGTTGGTGAACGTCGCGTCCTTGAACGCGAGCCCGGCGAGGTACTCGTCGACGTGGTAGATGATCCGGTGGTTCTCGGACCAGTAGTACTTGTTGTCGACGAGGCCCTTGGGCGTCGGCTCGGTGTACCAGTACTTGAAGCCCTCGAACCGCTTCGTCATCGCGTCGCGCGTTGCGGGCGGAAGCTTGTCGCCGTACGCGTACCAGAGGTTGATGAGGTAGAGGACGTCAAAGTCGGTGGTGTCGTCGAAATTGTCGATGGCCTTGAACACGTCGGCGAACGCGTCGGGCGTGACGACCGCCGGATCGAAGGCGAATTGCGGGTCACGCGCGGCCCGTTCGAAGTGCGCGAGGACGCTGAGGGCGTCACCCGGCGCGAGGGAACGAGTCGCTGCCTCGAGGTACGCGCGCTGGCGAGCATCGAAATCGGCGTCAGGGTTCACCGTCGCGTCCTTCCCGTTCCCGCGCGCGTCCTTCTTGTCGGAGCTGCACGCCAGCGCGCTGCACAGCAGCACGATTGCGACGAGCGCGCCGAGGTATTTCCGCATGGCCGCAGTCTCGCACCCCTCGCCGCGGCTTGCGGTGGTTGCGCCCGGCGGGCATTTGCAGTACGCGTGGCGCGATGGAACAACGGCGGCACCTACAGACCGAGATTCCCGGCCCCCGCTCACGCGAGTTGTGGGCACGTCGCACCGATGCGGTCCCGAACGCGGTCGGCACCACGCTGCCGATCTTCGTCGCCGACGCCGAGGGCGGGATCGTCGAGGACGTCGATCGCAACCGCCTGATCGATCTCGGCGCCGGCATCGCGGTCGTCAACGTCGGGCACGCGCACCCTGCCGTCGTCGAGGCGATCACGCGCCAGGCGAACAGCTTCCTGCACACCTGCTTCCAGGTGACGCCGTACGAGGGGTACGTCGCGGTGTGCGAGCGGTTGAACAACCTGACGCCCGGCGCGCACGAGAAGCGGTCGATGCTCGTGAACTCCGGCGCGGAAGCGGTCGAGAACACCGTGAAGATCGCGCGCGCCGCCACTGGCCGGTCGGCGGTGATCGCGTTCGACCAGGCGTTCCACGGTCGCACGCTGCTCGGCCTCACACTTACCGCCAAGGTGTCGTACAAGAAGTCGTTCGGGCCGTACGCGCCCGAGATCTACCGGGCACCGTTCTCGTATCCGTTCCGGGGCACGGGCCGGCTCACCGACACGTTGTTGTGGATCGAAGGCAGCGTCGACCCCGCGCAGGTGGCCTGCGTGATCGTCGAACCGATCGCCGGTGAGGGCGGGTTCGTCGTTCCCGAAGCGGGATGGATGGAAGGCCTCGCGCACTGGTGCCGCGACCACGGCGTGCTGTTCATCGCCGACGAGGTGCAGACCGGTTTCGGTCGTACCGGCGCATGGTTCGCGTGCGAGCACGAAGGCGTCGTCCCCGATCTCGTCGCGACCGCCAAGGGCCTCGGCGGCGGCATGCCGATCGCGGGCGTGACCGGCCGGGCCGAGGTCATGGACGCCGTGCACGTCGGCGGGCTCGGCAGCACATTCGGCGGCAACCCGGTGTCGTGCGCGGCCGCGCTCGCGGCGATCGACGTGATCGAGCGCGAGGGACTGTGTCAGCGGGCCCGCGAGCTGGGCGACCGCATGCTCGAATCGTTGCGATCAACGCAAGATGCGGCGACGGGTGTCGGTGACGTGCGGGGCCGGGGCGCGATGGTCGCGATCGAGCTCGTGCACGACGACGGCAATCCCGACGCCGATCGGGCGAAGCGCATCACGACCGCATGTCACGAAGCGGGTGTGCTGATCCTCACCGCGGGCACCTACGGCAACGTCGTACGCCTGCTCCCGCCGCTGGTGCTGGACTTCGCGTTGCTCGACGAAGCGTTAGACATCCTGCACACGGCGATCCTCAAAGCGTGATCCTGTGTGTATGCGTGTGTGGGATGTCGTAGAGACACCTCCACACACGCCCGCAGCCGATCAGTCGAGACGTCTTTAGGAAGCGCGGCGCTTCCGCGGAAGCATGTCGAGCAGAAATCTCTTGATCAAACCCGCAGTCGTGCGCGGGACAGGCCCCGCGCCCCATTCAAGGTCGATAATCAGATCTGGATCGGCAGCAGAGGGCGGCGGTGGGCCGCCGGCCGGCGCTCTCGGGTCTTTCGGTGAATCCGGCATGTCACCCTCCTGCAGAGGACACCACTGTACCGATCGTGAGAGCGACCGCCGCGGCGAAGAGGCTGAGAACCGCTCGACGCAGATGACGTGCATTCCGGCGAACAACCGCGCTGTGCTGCTCCACCATCCGAATCTCGGTATCGAGAAGCATCAACCTCGTGAAGCGTTCTTCGGATCTGAGATAAATGTCTCGCAGGCGTTCCAAGTTCCAGGCGGGGTAGCGGCGCGGAAGCAGGACCGCGAGGCATTCGAGCGCGCTCCCGATCGCCAACAGGATTCCGGGAACACGCCACCAGTCGAACGACGCGACGGCGATGCCCGCAAGCGCGGCAGCGAAACCGACAGAGACGCCGGCTCTCGCATCAACGGCTTCAGCGTGACGGAATAAGACGTCCCGTTCGGTCCGTACTCGCGCGGCGATGATTTCGAGCGACGGGAAGCGTTCGGCCATGCGTTTGGACCCTTAGACGGATTCGTTGTCGGTCCGGGTGTCCGGCGCTTCACGCGGCTGCGTGCCACGGCAACCACAGGATACGAAAGGGGTGTGACATCCACGGGCCCTTGCCCTCACGGTTGCAGGACTGAGCGGATCTCGTTGACGGGATAGGTGCGCGTCGTCGTGAGCGTCGCGGTGCCGATGTCAGGCAGGAAGATCGGCGTGTCCAAGCCGGGACCGGTGAGCGTCGCGGTGCCGTGCCATACAGCGCCGATCACGATCGTGTGCTTCCCCTTGGTCTCGAACACGTATCGGCCGGTTCCCGCGCTCTCGGTGGGACCGCCGTCGACGCTGATCGTGTAGTGGTCGAGGGTCGCAGTACCGACGATGCGGAACCCGCGAATGGTTGCCACGATGCTCTTGGTCGTCCGGCCTTCGGCTCGGATGCGCGTCTCGAGACCCGTGATGCCACGCGTCGCTGGATCGGTGACGATGGTTGGCCGTGACAGGCGCGCGGCACGCCAGGTCTCATCCAGCGTCGGCGGCTGCGGCAATGTCGGAGGCTGGGCCACGCCGTTGTCGTCGAAGGGCACGCACACGTCGTTCTGCTCGATGCTGCCATCCGGGTGCGTGATCACGATGAGGTACTGGGCGCCGAAGACCGGCGGATCCGCTTGCACGAGACACGTCCCACTCGTATCCGCGCGCGCCGCACCCGGCCCAAACACCTCATACGCCAGCGTCACTAACGGCCTCGAACCCGCGCCTACTCCCGTGACCGCTGCCGAACCTGACTCTGACACCTCCGCGCCAACACCGAGGTCCCGCCCTTCGAGCGATCCATTCGGTCGGACATCCGATGGGCGAGCGTGTGCGGCAGTGGGAATCGCAATTAGCAGAGCGATGAGCGTCAGGCAGCGTTTCATGGCTCGAACGTTCGTGCCCGTGTCGAGCAGAAATGGATGCGAGGTACCAATGGTCGTCGGCAAGCTTTACCATGAGCAGCCGATACGCCGTTGTTCGGCGCGGAAGAAACGTGCTGCTCAGTGATCCTTCCCTGCTTGTCGACCACGATCTGTCGTCGAAGGGGTTGCGCCTCATGCGCGCTGACGGCGTTTCTCGTGACACCAAGGATTTCCAGCGTTCCGCGCCCATCCTCCATCTCTATAAGCCGTTGACGAGTTCTTGCGAGCGTCTGGATGTCGTCCCGTTGCGAGAGGTCGTGCTTCGATCCCGGTGCGGCGATGTTCGCTAGTAGTGATACATCAGGGTCGGTATGCCGCGATCCAGGCTTCGTATTCGAGCAGCGAGCGGAGGATCCTCTTGTAGTCGTTGCCGGTGTTCACGAGCTTCGGGGGCGGGACGGAATTGTCGAAGCTGTAGAGCGGCACCGTCGTCGTCGTGGTCGGGCGAGGCGCGGTCGTCGTTGTCGAGGAGGCAGGCGCGGTCGAAGGCACGGCGGCCTTCGTCTCGCTACTACTGCACGCCGCGACGCTCAGCAATGAGATGCAGAGCAACGGGCGCCCCCACGTCGCCACCTGCTGCACGTTAGGCGCGCCGTCACGCCGTCACAATGGTCGGGTCAGTCGATTGCGGACATGACGTGCTTGACGCGGGTGTAGTCCTCGAGGCCGTACGTCGCGAGGTCCTTGCCGTAGCCGGAGTGCTTGAAGCCGCCGTGCGGCATCTCGGCAACCAGCGGGATGTGCGTGTTGATCCACACGCATCCGAACTCGAGCGCGCCCGAGAATCGCATCGCGGCACTGTGATCGCGCGTCCATACGCTCGATGACAGCCCGTACTCGGTTCCGTTCGCGCACGCGATCGCGTCGGCTTCGTCCGTGAACCGCTGCACGGTGATCACCGGTCCGAACACTTCTTGTTGCACGATCTCGTCGTTCTGGTTGACACCCGTGATCACCGTCGGCGTGTAGAAGAACCCTTCGTTACCCGAACACGCGCCGCCGGTCAGCACTTCGGCCCGATCGGGGATGCGGCCGACGAAGCCGTTCACGCGGTCGAGCTGGGCGGCGCTGTTCAGCGGACCGAGGTCGGCGTCGGGCGTATCGAGCCCGCCGACAACCTTGCTGCCCGCCTGCTCCACCAACAACTCGACGAGACGGTCGTACACCGCGGGCCCCGCGAGCACGCGTGTCGCGGCCGTGCAGTCCTGACCCACGTTGTAGAAGCCGGCCGCCGCGATGCCCTCGGCCGCGGCCTCGACGTCGGCGTCGTCGCACACGATCGCGGGTGCGTTGCCGCCGAGCTCGAGGTGCACGCGCTTCAAGTCGGTCGCAGCTGCCGCGGCCACTTCCATCCCCGCCCGTATCGAACCGGTCACCGAGACGAGACGCGGGCCGGGGTGCGACACCAACGCCCGACCGGTATCGCGATCGCCGCACACGACGTTCAGCACGCCCGCCGGCAAGAACTCGGCCGCGAGCTCGGCGAGCATCACCGACGTCGCCGGTGTGGTCTCCGCCGGCTTCAACACGACGGTGTTCCCCGCCGCCAGCGCGGGCGCGACCTTCCAGACCGCCATCATCAACGGGTAGTTCCACGGGCTGACCTGCGCGCACACGCCGATCGGCTCCCGCCGAACGTACGACGTGTGGCCGGCCATGTACTCGGCTGCGCCGCGCCCTTCCAACATGCGCGCCGCGCCTGCGAAGAACCGCAGCTGGTCGACCATCGGCGGAATCTCGTCGGCCGCCATCAGCGCCTTGGGCTTGCCGGTGCTGCGGCACTCGGCGTCGATGAACCGCCCGGCGTCGGCCTCGATCGCATCAGCAATGCGCAGCAGCGCCCGCCCGCGATCCGACGGCGTCGTCGCGGCCCAGCCCTCGAATGCTGCGCTCGCCGCGCCGACCGCATCGTCGATGTCGGCCGGCCCCGACCGCGCCGCCACGCCGTACTCGGCACCCGTGCACGGGTCGACGAGCGGCGTCGTTTCGCCGGCGCGGGGCTCGGTCAGCTTGCCGTTGACGAAATTCGAGACCTTGTCCATCTGGCACCTCCTGCGCCGGGTAAAGCTAGTATTCGAAGGTGGAGCGCCGCCAGGGCCGCCAGATCGTCGTGCAGAACGCTACATCCGACGAAATTCGCAGCACCGACCCGCTTTTGGACGACGTCTCGCTCGCCATCATCCACGAGCTCCAGATCGACGGCCGCCGCCCGTTCACGACGATCGCCAAGACCGTCGGCCTCTCCGAAGCCGCGGTGCGCCAGCGCGTGCAACGGCTCCTCGACGCCGGCGTCATGCAGATCGTCGCGGTCACCGACCCGTTGCGCGTCGGCCTGCACCGCCAAGCGATGATCGGCATCCGCGTGGACGGCGACGTGCGCGAGCTCGCGGCCAAGCTCGCCGCGAGCAACGAGATCGAATATGTCGTCATCTGCTCGGGCGCGTACGACGTGCTCGTCGAGCTCACCGCACGAGACGACGAACACTTGCTCGACGTGATCAACGGCCAGATCCGGGCGATCCCGGGCGTCCGCTCGACCGACACGTTCGTGTACCTACGACTCGAGAAGCAGACCTACACCTGGGGAACTTGATGGGCACTCTCTCCGATACCGCTCGCCGGCACCTGTGGATGCACTTCACGCGCATGTCCGGCGACCACGACGTGCCCGTGATCGTGCGGGGCGAAGGCGCGTGGGTCTACGACGACCGCGGCAAGCGCTACCTCGACGGGCTCGCCGGCCTGTTCGTGTCGCAAGTGGGGCATGGTCGCACCGAACTCGCCGACGCCGCGGCCAAGCAAATGAGCGAGCTCGCGTACTTCCCCGTCTGGAGCTACGCGCATCCACGCGCGGTCGAGCTCGCGGAACGCCTCGCCGATCTTGCGCCCGGCGACCTCGAGCGCGTGTTCTTCACGACCGGCGGGAGCGAAGCCGTCGAGTCGGCGTGGAAGCTCGCACGGCAGTACTTCCAAGCGATCGGTCAACCGCACCGTTACAAGGTGCTGAGCCGGTACATCGCGTACCACGGCACGACGATGGGTGCGTTGTCGCTCACCGGCGTGCCCGCGATCAAGGCGCCGTTCGAGCCACTCGTGCCCGGCGCGATCAAGGTGCCGAACACCAACCCGTACCGGCCCGCGCCCATCGACCCCGCCGAAGCGATCGCGCTCGCGATCGAGATGGAAGGACCGGAGTCGGTCGCGGCCGTGTTCCTCGAACCGGTACAGAACTCGGGTGGATGCTTCCCGCCGCCGCCCGGCTACTTCCAGCGAGTGCGCGAGATCTGCGACCACTACGGCGTGTTGCTCGTGTCCGACGAAGTGATCTGCGCGTTCGGACGGCTCGGCCACTGGTTCGGCGCCGAGCGCTACGACTACCTGCCCGACATCATCACGATGGCGAAGGGCCTGACGTCGGGATATTCGCCGGTCGGCGGCATGATCGCCCGGCCGTATCTCGTCGAGCCGTTCCTGCACGGCACCAACACGTTCCTGCACGGCATCACGTTCGGCGGCCACCCGGTGAGCTGCGCGGTTGCGCTCGCGAATCTCGACCTCATCGAGCGCGAGAACCTGCTGCAGCACGTGCGCGCGAACGAGGACGCGTTCCGCGCGACGCTCGAACGGCTGCACGACCTTCCGATCGTCGGCGACGTGCGCGGCGACGGCTACTTCTACGGCATCGAACTGGTCAAGGACAAGGCGACCAAGGAAACGTTCGACCACGGAGAGGCTGAGCGGCTCCTGCGTGGCTTCATCTCGCCCGCGCTGTACGACGCGGGACTGATCTGCAGAACCGATGATCGCGGTGAGCCGGTCGTGCAGCTCGCACCGCCACTAATCGTGGGTCAGGAGGAGTTCGACTACATGGAACAAGTGTTGAGAGGTGTGCTGACGGAGGCGTGGAAGCGTGTGTAGGGTCCGCGCGCGATGACCGAGGAGACCGCGCCGATCGAGGTAGGCCTGTACGGCGTGACCAAGCGTTTCGGGAACATGGTCGCGGTCGACAACGTGACGATCGAGATCGCGCACGGCGAGTTCTTCTCGCTCCTTGGCCCCTCCGGGTGCGGCAAGACCACATCGCTGCGCATGATCGCCGGCTTCGAGGAGCCCGACGATGGCCAGGTGATGCTGACCGGCCGCGACATCGTCGGTGTCCCGCCCTACAAGCGCAACGTCAACACTGTGTTCCAGTCCTACGCGCTGTTCCCGCACCTGACCGTGTACGACAACGTCGCGTTCGGCCTGCGGCGAAAGAAGATCCCCAAGCACGAGGTCAAGGATCGCGTCGCGCGGTACCTCCGGCTCGTGCAGCTCGAAGGCTACGACGACCGCCGTCCGCAACAGCTTTCGGGCGGACAGCAGCAACGGGTGGCGCTCGCGCGTGCGCTCGTCAACCAGCCCGCGGTCTTGTTGCTCGACGAGCCGCTCGGCGCGCTCGACCTCAAGCTCCGCAAGCAGATGCAACTCGAGCTCATGCGCATCCAGCGCGAGGTTGGCGTCACGTTCGTGTATGTCACGCACGACCAGGAAGAAGCGCTCGTGATGAGCGACCGGCTCGCGGTGATGTCGTTCGGCCACGTCGAGCAGATCGGTTACCCGGAGGACATCTACGAGCGCCCGGCCACCCGTTTCGTCGCCGGCTTCATCGGCACATCGAACATCGTCGAGACCGAAGTGACCGGGCAGAGCGGTGAGTGGCTCGAAGTGTCGTGCCCGCCCGGCGACCGCGTACTCGTGCTCCCGCCTCCTGATCGTGCGCTCCGGAACGGCGACAAGCTCGCGTTCACCGTGCGACCCGAGAAGCTCCGCGTCGTCCCAATCGACGAACCGGTCGCCGAGGGGTTGTGCAGCGCGGCCGGAACCGTCGCCGATGTCGTCTACCAAGGCGTCTCGACGCAGCTCGTCGTGCGCACCGACGACGGCTCGACACTTGTTGCGTTCCGTCAGAACAGCGAACGGGTGAGCGACGCGGGCGAACCAGGCACACGGGCGCGCCTGGTATGGAATCCACAGTTCAACGTCGTCTTCACCGACGAGCCGAGCCTCGCCTCCGAGCGCGTTGCGACAAGGCAGCTCCACGACGAAGACAACGACGCAGAAAAGGAGCTCTCCAAATGACCGATCGCCGCGATCCCGATCGCGTCTCGCTGGCGTTCATCTGGGACGTGAACTCACCGCGCTGGAATCGCCGCACGTTCCTCAAGACGATGGGATTCGTCACGGCGGCGGGGTTTGCGGCCGCCGCGTGCGGCAGTGACAGCAGCAAGCCGAGCAGCAGCGGGCCGGGAGGCACGAGCGCGCCCGAACCCAAGCAGCTGAACTTCTACAACTGGACCGAGTACATCGACGAGAAGACGATCCCGAACTTCCAAAAGGAAACTGGGATCAAGGTCACGTACGACAACTACAGCTCGAACGACGAGCTGTTCGCGAAGATGCGCACTGGCGGGAGCGGCTACGACCTCATCGTGCCCACCGACAGCACGATGATCAAGATGAAGAACGCCGATCTGCTGGAGAAGCTCGACCTCGCGCAGATCCCGAACGTCACGAATCTCGACGACCGCTTCCGCAATGGTGAATACGATCCCGGGAACAACTACTCGATCCCGTGGCAGTGGGGCACCACCGGCATCGGCTACGACCCGAAGAAAGTCGGCAGCAAAGTGACCGACTGGAACGGCTTCGATCTGGCGTCGGTACGGGGCAAGAGCTCGTACCTCGATGAGGCGCGCGACGCGTTCTCGCTGGCGCTGTTCGTGCTCGGCCGCGATCCGAACACGCTCGACGACGGCGATCTCGACGACGCCAAGGACTTCCTGATCGAGCTGAAGAAGAAGGTGAAGTCGATCACGTCGGACTACCAAGACCCGTTGAAGAGCGGCGAGTTGATCCTCTCCCAGGCGTACTCGGGTGACGTGTTCCAGGCCCAGGCCACCAACGAGGACCTCGAGTACGTGATCCCGACGTCGGGCGCCAACTCGTGGGTCGACGTCATGGCGATTCCCAAAGGTGCACCGCACCCCACCAATGCGCACGCGTTCATGAACTACATCCTCGAGCCGAAGGTCGGCGCCGCGTTGACGAACTTTGTCAACTACGGGAGCCCGAACAAGGCAGCTGAACCGCTGATCAAGAAGTCGATCACGAGCGACCCGCTCATCTACCCGCCGCCCGAGCTGCTCGCCAAGCTGCCGTTCCAAAAGGACCTCGGCGAAGACGAGATCAAGTACGCCGACCGGTGGACCGAGGTGAAGACTGCTTGAGCCAGACGCTGGAGGAAGCTCCCGCGCCGGCGGAGCCGGCTCCGGAGACCCCGCCGCGCGCGGCGACAGCTGCCCGAGTGGCTGAAGGGCAACGCGTTGCTGTTCCCGGCGGGTGCATGGTTCGCGGTGTTGTTGATCATCCCGATGCTCATCGTGATGCAATACAGCTTGGCCCGCCGCGGCATCATCAAGCCGGTCCGGTTCAGCTGGAGCAGCCTCCAGTGGCACAACTACCAGGACACGTTCTCCGCTCGCTTCCGCCGGATCTTCGTACGATCGATCGCGTACGCCGGCGCGACGACGATCGCGTGCATCGCGCTCGGCTTTCCACTCGCGTACTGGATCGCGCGCTTCGGCGGGCGGCTCCGCAACGTGTTCCTGGTGCTCGTGATCATTCCGTTCCTCACGAGCTTTCTCATCCGTATGTATGCGTGGCAGTTCATCCTCCAGCGCGACGGGCTGCTGAACGACACGCTCGGCGCACTGCACCTCGGGAACGACCACGTGTTCCTCAACACCTCGTTCGCGGTGATCTTGGGTCTCACGTATGGCTTCCTGCCGTTCATGATTCTGCCGCTGTACGCGTCGATCGAGCGCATGGATCCATCGCTCGTCGAGGCGAGCTACGACTTGGGGCACGGCAAGATCTCGACGTTCGTGCGCGTGATCCTGCCGGCGGTCTCACCGGGTCTCGTGGCCGGGATTCTGCTCGTGTTCATCCCGGCGGTCGGTGACTTCGTCACGCCGCAACTGCTGGGCGGGGTCAAGACCCAGATGATCGGCAACGTCATCCAGGACCAGTTCGGCAGCGGCCAGAACTGGCCGTTGGGCTCGGCGATGTCGGTCGTGTTGATGGGCCTCATCTTGATCGGCGTGTACCTGTACATCCGACGCGTCGGCGAGGAAGCACTATGAGTCGCGGCCGCTCGGCGTTGCGCCCGCGTTACCTGAAGCTGCACGCGCTGCTCGTGTACGCGTTCTTGTTCGCGCCGATCATCGTGCTCGTCGTGTTCAGCTTCAACGAGGCGCGCAGCGGCACCAAATTCACGAACTTCTCCACGAAGTGGTACGAGGATCTCATCCACAATGAAAACGCGTTGCGTGCGTTCCGGACGACGCTGAAGGTCGCGATCATCGCGACCTTGGTGGCAACCGTGCTCGGCACGCTCGCCGCGTTCGCGCTGACCCGGTTCAAGTTCCGGGGGCGTTCGGGCTATTCCACGCTGGTGTTCATCTCGCTGGTGATCCCCGAAGTCGTCCTCGGGATCGCGTTGCTCTCGTTCTTCGTGAACGTCGCGCACATCAAGCTCGGTCTCCGCACGGTGATCCTCGCCCACATCACGTTCTGCATCGCGTTCGTCGTCGTCGTCGTGAAGGCGCGTCTGGCATCGTTCGACAACCGCCTCGTTGAAGCCGCCGCCGATCTCGGCGCGACACCCTTCCAGTCATTCCTACGGGTCGTACTGCCACTCGCGGCACCGGGGATCGCGGCGGGCGCGATGCTCTCGTTTTTGATCTCGCTCGACGACGTGGTGATCACGTTCTTCACCACCGGCCCGGGCGCGAACACGCTGCCGCTGTACATCTACGGTCAGCTCAAGGTCGGCGTGTCGCCTCGCATCAACGCGCTCTCGAGCTTCGTGCTCGGGATCTCGCTCCTCGCGCTCGCCATCGGCGCCGGCTTCAGCGCGCGCGCCGCGAAGCGCGGGGCCGGCGGCATCGACGCGACCGCGCTGGGCTGAGCTGATGCGCGTCCTCGTGGTTGGTGCGGGTGGTGTCGGCAGCGCGATCGCGATGGGCGCACACGAAGCCGACGTGCTCGACCGCGTGGTCGTCGCCGATCTCGACGGCGCGCGAGCCGCCCGGGCCGTCGGTGGCCTGGACGATCGCCGCTTTGCCGCGCAAGTCGCCGACGCCTCCGACGCGGCAGGCCTCGAGGCGCTCGCGCGCGCCGAGCACATCGACGTCATCGTCAACGCGTGCGACCCGCGCTTCAACCCGCCGATCTTCGCAGCCGCGTTCGCGGCGGGCACCCACTACCTCGATATGGCGATGACGCTCTCGGAGCCGCATCCGGAACGCCCGTACGAGTTGCCGGGGCGCATGCTCGGCGAGGACCAACTTGCGGCGAACCACGAATGGGAGCAACGCGGGCTCCTCGCGTTGGTCGGCATGGGTGTCGAGCCCGGCCTCTCCGACATCTTCGCCCGCTACGCCGCCGATCATCTGTTCAGCGCCATCGACGAAGTCGGCGTGCGCGACGGCGGCGACCTCGAGGTCGACGGTTACGCGTTCGCGCCGACGTTCTCGATCTGGACGACGATCGAAGAGTGCCTCAATCCCCCGCTCGTTTGGGAGCGCGACCGAGGGTGGTTCACGTTGCCGCCCTTCTCGGAACCGGAACGCTTTGTGTTCCCCGAAGGCATCGGCGCGGTCGAGTGCGTGCACGTCGAGCACGAAGAGGTCGTGCTGATCCCGCGCTGGGTCGACTGCCGGCGCGTCACGTTCAAGTACGGCCTCGGCGAGGAGTTCACCGAGATCCTGCAGATGCTCGCGACGACCGGCCTCGCATCGACGACACCGGTGCGCGTACGCGGCGTCGAAGTGTCACCACGCGATCTGGTCGCCGCGGTGCTGCCCGATCCCGCGCTGCTCGGTGACAACATGCATGGTCGTACGTGCGCGGGCACGTGGGTGACGGGCACCGGTACTGACGGCCAACCCCGTGAGCTGTACCTGTACCACATCGCCGACAATGCGGAGACGATGGCGCGTCACCACACCCAGGCCGTCGTCTGGCAAACGGCAATCAACCCGGTGATCGCACTCGAGCTGCTCGCAAGTGGCGCGTGGGAGGGTGCGGGAGTGCGCGGCCCGGAAGCGTTCGACGCGGTGCCGTTCCTCAACCGCCTGCGCGAGCGCGGCGAGGAGTGGAAGCTCGACGATCGGTCAGCTCCCGTTCCACGACCCAGTTGAGCGCCAGGCACAACGGGCACGCGGCCTCGGTCATCGCCTGCGCACCCGCGGCGCGCCGGCCCCGCCGCCGCAGGAACCAATAGACCGCCGCACCGGCGACGAGCAGTGCGAACAGCGCGATTGCCGGCCCCTTGGCGTCCGCCAACACGTCGCGGGCGGCCGGGCCGAGGAAGTAGCCGAGCAAGAGATGGAGTTGGAGGAACACGCTCGCGCCGATCGCGAGCGCGGGCAGCGCGCGCCGCAGGCTCAAGCCCGATCCGCCGGCTGCGATGCACGTGACCGTGCGCAGGCCCGGCGTACCGCGCCCGACGGCGAGCGCGGTCGTCCCGCGCCGGTCGACGAGCGCGCTCGCGCGGTCGAGCCGCTCGCGCGTCAACCCGATGCGGGGTCCCACCCGCTCGAGGAGGGCGTGGCCGGGTCCGCGTGCGACGAGGAACAAGGTGGCGCTCCCGATGATCGCCACGACTTCGAGTGCGATGACTGCGGCCCAGAGCGGGAAACTGCCGTCGGCGGCGCGCTCGCCGATCAGCAGCATCACGAGGTCCGCGGGGATGGGGATCGGGATGCCCGCTTCCATTGGGAGCAAGAGCAGCAGGGCGAGCGGCACACCGAGTCCGGACGCGGCGTTCTTCCCTGACGCCAGCAGGAGGCCGAGTGCCGTCTTGCGCATACATCTGATCTTCGCCGCGGGAGCGGCTCCGGATCTATGACGCCCGTCGGATCGGGTGCGCGACCTCGGCCCAGAGGTCGAACGTGCCGTCGGTGTTGTGGCGTTCGCCGACGGCGACCGTGAGCCGGCCCAGCATGCGATCGCGCAACGCGACCTCGTCGTCGCCGAGCTCGAGGTGGTGCGGGCAGCGCAGCCGCACGCTCGTCAGCAACGGGAACAGCTCGAGCGACAGGCGGATCGAGCCCTCTTGGCCGGCTTGGAGGGCAGCGGCCATCAGTTCGGCGACGACGAGTTCGATCGCGAGGATGTGATCCTCGTCCACGCCGAGGTCGGCGAGGCGACGCCGGATCCACGCGCGTGCCTTGCGCGCGCCGCCCGGCCTGAGCTTGATGTCCTCGTTCAGCATGTGGATCGCGCCGCCCGGCGTCGCTCCGTCGAAACACCAAGACTACTGCCGTATGCAAGAGCCCCCGACCAGGCGCCCGGTTGGCTGGGGCGTGTGTGGAGCTCGATTTTCGAGCTCCACACACGCCCCACGCTCTGGATCAGGCACGCTGGACCGGGCAGACGCCGATCGACTCGTCGAGGCCTTTGAACCCGCGGCGGCGGAGGCGGCCGAACTCGACGCCGGGCAGCGTGCCGACCGCATCCCGCACGTTCGCCGTCGCGAGCACCTCGCCGCCGCGCGCGGACTCGACGACCCGCGCCGCGACGTTGACGACGTGGCCGATGACGTCGTGGTCGCGCATCACCAGCACTTCACCGTTGTGCATGCCGACGCGCATCTTGAGCGGATCGTCGTGCGCGTCGACGAGCTCGAGCCCGGCGAGCACCGCCGCCTCGGGGCTCGTGAACGTGACGAGCAGTCCGTCGCCCAGATGCTTCACGATGCGGCCGCCACGGCCGCGCACGATCGGACCGATGATCCGCTGATGCTCGGCGAGGAACCGGCCTGCGGTCTCGTCGCCCTCCCGCTCCGTATACGAGGTGAAGCCCTCGAGGTCGGTGAACACGACGGTCATCGTGTCCGCGACGCCGTCGCCGCCGTGGTCCTCGGCGCTCGCCGCGGCATTGGTGGAGAGGATCTGGACCGTCGACAGCCCCAACGCGGCGATCGTCGACGGGCGCCGCTCGACCTCGCGTTCGAGGAATCGCTCGAGAACCTCGACCGGAGTTGCCGCCGCCAGCGGGCCCTCGCCCGGATGCTCGAGCCATTCCCGACGCACGAGACCGAGCTCGACTGCGCGCGCCATCGTCTGCGGATCGCGCTGTATCAGCGCGGCGAAGTGCTCGGCGCCGGTGCGCCGGAGCCGCTGCACGGCCTCGGCGCCGACACGCCGCACCTTCTCCGGCCTCCGTGGTTCCGGCATGACCGGCGACCGTACCCGCCCGCCGGGTCATGATGCTCACGTGCATCACGCATTTGTTGCAGGCGTCGGTGGCGGCATCGGGAGCGCGTGTGTGCGGGCGCTTGCCGCTGACGGGGTGCGCGTGTCGTGCTTCGACGTCGACGAGGGCGCAGCCCGCGGCGCGGCGGAAGCGGCCGGTGAGCACGGCCTCGCGTTGACCGGCGACGCGCGCCGGCTCGACGACGTGCAGGCCGCCGTCGACGCGGCAGTGGACGCGCGCGGTCCGATCGACGTCGTCGTCGACGTCATCGGCGAGACGCGCTGGGGCCGGACGGTCGAGCTCGACGACGAGGCGTGGGACGACACCTTCGACCTCGTGCTCCGCCACTTCTTCAACCTTGCGCGCGTCGCTGGTCGGCACATGGCCGAACATGGTGGCGGCGCGCTCGTCGCGATCGCATCAGTGAGCGGCCTGCGTTCCGCGCCGTTGCACGGTCCCTACGGTGCGGCCAAGGCCGGATTGATGTCGCTCGTGCGCACGCTCGCGGTCGAGCTCGCGCGCGACGGCGTGCGCGTGAACGCGGTCGCGCCCGGCGCCGTGTTGACGCCGCGCGTGAAGGCGATGATGAGCGACGAACGGCGTGCGGCGTCCGCCGCACAGATCCCACTCGGCCGACACGCCACGCCCGACGAGATCGCGAACGCGGTCGCGTTCCTCGCGTCCGACCAGGCGTCGTACATCACCGGACACACACTGGTGGTCGACGGCGGCGCCACCGCCCAGTTCCCGCTGTCACTCCGGGCGTAACGCGTCAGCCGTTGGGTGCGGCGATGCAGCGCACTTGGTCTTGGGCGCCGCAGGGAAGCTCGGGGCCGAGCGTCTTCGGCAGCGGCACGACCGGCAACATCAAACGGCTCGCGATCGCAGGCGTGTGGAACACCGTGTTGATGCCGGGCGCAGTCTTCGGCACGTACGCATAGAAGCTGTCGACGATCGGCGGCGCGCTGACCTTCATCATCAACTTGTGACCCGGGCGCAGCACGTGTCCGAGCGGGAACACCTCGACGAGGTACTCATAGACCGTGCCGGGCGTGATCAGCTGCGGGTTCGTGTGCGGGCGCCACGGCCGGTACAGCACGCTGCCGGAGTAGTCGCTCTTCGTCGTGTCGATCGCGCGGTGGCTCGCCTTCAACATGCCGCGCTGCAAGTAGGTACGCGAGCCGTCAGGCGCCTCGTCGATCAGTTGCACGAACAGCTCTGTGTCGGGCGTCGTCGCCGACACATACAACGTGGCGGTGATCGGACCCACGATGCCAAGCGGCGTCGTCGTCGGCCGCGGTCTCGTACTTCACCTCATCGGGACCGTCGGCAGTCGTGAACGGCGGCCCGAACGACGGCCCCGCCTGGTACGACCACGATTCACGCCGTGATCCCGAGACGTAGTTGTCCGAAGGGGCTTCGGTCAGCGCCGGCGTGCTCTTCGACAGTCCCCCACCCGCAGTGCAGGTAGTAGTTCGTCCACGTCGTGCTCGGCAGCGGGAACGTCTTCGCGTCGATGATCTCGTTCGGCTGGAGTGTGCCCGTTCGCGTCACGATGCGTCTCGAGCAACACCCGCACCGACGTACGGTCGGCACCCACCGATCCGAAGTCGGGATGCGCGGTCACACCCATGAAGTGGTCGATCCACGCCTTCCGGTCGGCCCACACCGCGGGACTCGCGTAGCGCGGGATTCTGCGTGTCGTGGTTGCCGTTGGTGAGCACAAGCCGCTTCGGGACACCGCGCACCTGCTCCCACAAGTGGGTGGGGCCGCGCGGGCCGGTCTGCTCGTCCTGGTATGCGCCGGTGATGTGAATCGGCACGTTGATGCGATCGACGTCCGTGATCAGCGACCGCGGCACGGAACCACTCGCTGTCGGTGTCGTTCAGCCCTTGCACGAGCGGGTCGTCGATGACCGTGCGGCGCTTCTCCAACTGGTTGTTCGCGCACCGCACGCGCCGGTTCTGAACGTCATCGGGCTCTTCCTCGCGGAAGATGCCGGGCGCGGTACCACCGAGCAGGTCGTACGCAGGACGGATCGCACCCGTCCACGCGAGCGGGAAGCCGTAGTTCGACACGCCACCGGGATAGGTGATCCCGCGGTACATGTCGTCGATGAGTCCCGACACCGAGATGACGCGCAGATGCGTCGGTTGCGTCTCGGCGATCATGAACCCGGTGATGCCGCCGTACGAGTGGCTGATGTACGCGACGTCGCCGTTCGACCAGGGCTGGTTCGGGATGTAGTTGTCGATGATGTACTTGCCGTCTTCGGCGCTCTTCCGGCTGAACAGATCGAACTCGCCGCTCGAGCAGCCGGTGCCGCGCACCGACGCGTGGATCGTGACGTACTGCGCGTCGAAACGATCGGTGAGCTGGCGGCTGTCGTCGGCGGGGAGCACCGGGACGCCTTGGAGCCCGAGGTCGGTTACCAGCGTGTGGCCTTCCGCGGAGCCGCCGTCGTAGCCCGACATCTCGAAGACCGTCGGATAGCGACGGCCCGCTTGGTAGCCCTCGGGCAGGCGCACGTTGATCGCGATCTGCACGCCGTCGGGCATCGTCACGAAGTTGTTCGGCGCCGCGACCGCCCGGTGCGCCGGACCAAGTGCGAAGGAGGTACCCAGGAGACCCAAGATCACTCCGAGTACGAGGAACAGGGAGCGAACTGGCCGTCGTCTGTGCATTGGTACGGCGGCGTACCCACTGTCCGACGACCCAAATCGCGCGTCCAGAAATGTGTCAGCCAGTCCTCAGCCGGGATTCGCGGAGTCTTTGCGCCGTCGTCGCCGACCTGTGACCCGCGCCTGGTGATGATGGCTCAACCCATTCGCCGAACCGCCGAGGAGAACTGATGCTGCTTTCCTGGCCTTCTTTCGTCGTGTCCCGACGCATCAACCGCCCACTCCCCGCGGTGCAGTCGGTGCTGTTCGATCCATCGTCGTTTCGCACGGGTGACACCTACGGGATGGGAACCGACGGCGCGCTGACCATCGATTCGCCGTTCCGCTTGATCGCCGAATACCCCACGCCGTCCTGGCGAGCGACCGCGCGACTGTTCTCGCAAGGTTCACGCGCGGTGGCGCGGGTCGAGCTCGAAGTCGCGGCCTGGTCGACGAACACGAGCGAACTGACCGTGCGCCCGATCGCACGGCATCCCGAGCGCTGGGGCCGGCGGCGTCTCCGGCGTTACTTCGCGCTCGCGCACGAGGGTGCCGACCGTGGGCTGGAGATCCTTTCGAGCGATGAGCCGACCGCTACACGCGCCGACGACACGGAAGCTGTCAGAACAGGTTCCGGACGAAGTGGGCGACCGCGTGCCCGATCGTGACGATCAGCACGATGCCGCCGGTGCCGAGGGCGAGGCCGATCGCGAGCACGACGACGTCCTCGAGGATGATCGAGAGCGCGATGATCACGACGCCGAGCGCGGGCAGCGTGTCGAGACCGGAGAACGGCGGCGCGATGAACGCGCCGACCGTGAACCCGATGATGATGAGCCCGAGCAGCCGCAAGAAGATCGGGTTGTCGAACACGTAAGACAACCGCGGTCGCGCGAATTTCTCGAACCATCGGATACGACGAATCACGAACGGGAGCGCCTTGCCTGTCGCGAGCGCGCCGAGCTCGCGGTTGCGCCAGCGCTTCGGGATCCACAGCGCGCGCCGCCCGATCACCATCTGGGCGGCGATCAACGCTGTGATGATCTCGAACACATGCGTGACGCCACCCGTCGGCGCCGGGATGGCGGGTACGAACATCAGCAACAGGATCGCGACCGCGAACGTCTTCTCTTCGAAGACCTTCTCGAGGGCGCCGATCGTCTTGGGCTCGTCGCTGCGTAGCCAGTCCTCGAGCTCGTCGCTGAAATCCCGGTCGGCCTTCATCTCCGCATACGTCTACCCGGTGGGGCGTCTGCCGGGGTGCGTTTTCCGCCCCCGGACAGACGCCTCTCCCGGGACGGACGGCCCCAAGACATCTAGCCTCGGCCGCTGTGCGCGTCATCGAGATCATCTTCGGTCTGATCCTTCAGATCCCGTTCGCGATCGCGGCCACGCTGCTCGCCTCGCGCATGCTCGGTGTGCGGCGCTCCTGGGTGGCGGTCGGCATTGCGGGGTTCATCGGATGGCTCTGCGGCAACCTGCTCGCGCTCAGCTTGAGCGACTGGGATTGGGACGCGGCGACCCTCACGGTTCCCGTCGTTGTGCTTTCGGGGATCTTCACGATGCTCGCCGCCCTGGCCCTCGACTTCTTGGCGTGGCCCGGCACCCTCGCGTGCGGTGAACGCGCCGGACTGCTCGTACTGCCCCGGCCGATCCACGAGATCCGCCGCCGGCTCGCTCCGTTCGCGCGTTACCGCCAGGTGCTCGCGATCGCCCGCAAGAACGGCCTGATCGTTCCCGGCTTGTTGCGCCCGTCGCGCAACTCCGGGCGCCCGCCGATGGGTGTCGCGTTACGCAAGACGCTCGAGGAATGTGGTGTCGCGTTCATCAAGGTCGGCCAGCTGGCGTCGACGCGCGCCGATCTTCTCCCGCCTGATCTGCGCGAGGAGCTCAGCAAGCTGCAGAGCGGTGTTGCGCCGGAGGCACGCGGGCCGATGCAAGAGCAGCTCGAGAACGAACTCGGTCAGCCTGTCGATGAGGTGTTCGCCGAGTTCGAGTGGGAGCCGATCGGGTCGGCGTCGATCGCGCAGGCGTACGCGGCCCGACTCAAGAGCGGCGAACCGGTCGTCGTGAAGATCCAGCGTCCGGACATGGACAACCTCGTCGAGCGCGACATCGCCGCCATCATGCACGTAGCCCTGGCCGCAGAACGGCGAACACCTCAAGGCAAGGATCTCCACGTCTCGGTCGTCGCCGAAGAATTCGCGACCAGCCTGCGCAACGAGCTGGACTTCGTACGCGAGGGCGCCAACGCGATCGACCTCGCGGCAGCCACCCCACCCGACTCCGGCGTACGGATACCTCGCGTCTATGCCGAGCATTTGACCAGGCGCGTGATGGTGCAGGAACGATTCGACGGCCCGAAGGTTTCCGACGCGGCGCGTGTCGCCGAGCTCGGGATCGACCGGCAGGAGCTCGCCGACCGGCTGGTCCACACCGTCGTGAATCACATGTTCTCGCACGGCCACTACCACTGCGACCCGCACCCCGGCAACGTGCTGATCCTTGCGGACGGTTCGATCGGTCTCATCGACTTCGGTTCGACCGGCCGGCTCGACCCGCGTCAGCGCGTGGCACTGATGGAGATGACGGCGGCGGCCCTGCGCGGCGACGCGGCCGCACTGCTCGACAGCATCGAACAGGTCGCGGACGTCGGGCAGAACGCGCGCGACGGCGGACTCGAGCGTGCGCTCGACCGGCTGATCTCTGAGAACGTGCAGGCGGGAAAGCCGATCGACATCAATGCCCTCAACGACATCCTGCCGCTGCTCGCGACGTACGACATCCAGATGCCGGGTGAGTTCAGCATCGTGATGCGCGCGCTGGTGCTCCTCGATGGTACGGCGCGCCTCATCAGCCCGGGATACTCGTTGCTCGACGGTGTCACGCGGATGCTCGACAGCGCGATTCCCCCGGTCGTCTCGCCCCAAGGCGGCACGCTCCAAGAGCAGGTGATGCACGAAGTCATGCAGGAGCTCCCCCGGCTCCGGCGGCTGCCAACGCAGATCGATCGCATCGCATCGCTCACCGCCAAAGGCGAGCTCCGGCACCAAGTGGTGCTGTTCGCAACCGAAGATGATGCGCGCGTCGTGTCGACGCTCGTCAACCGCGTGGTGCTCGGGTTGCTCGGCGGGTTCTTGTTCGCCGGTTCGGCGTTGTTGTTGTCGGTGAACGAAGGCGGCACGCTGGGGCACACGCCCCTCACGCGTGTGTTCGGATACGTCGGGCTCGGACTCTCAGTTGCGTTGGTTATGCGTGTCGTGGCCGCGATCATCCGCGACGGTTACAACTAGGATTTCGTCACTCGGCGCCGATGGCCACCGCCGCGATCGCGAGCGCCACGCCGCCGGCGACGTCGGCAGGCAGATGAGCACCGACGTACTGCCGGGCGAGCGCGACGAGGCCCGCGGCCGTCCACGCAAGACCGGAAGCACGGCGCGACAGCGCGGGGGACGCGATACCGGCGAGCGTGAAGGCAACGGCCGTGTGTCCGGATGGAAAGCCCAACCCGGACTGCGCAGCGCCCCGCACGATGACGTGGTCGAGGTGCGCGCCGGGTCGACCGCGGCCGATCCCGTACTTGACCAGCTTGCACAGCGCCCACATCGACGAGCCGGCGACGCCGAGGCGCACCGCGGTTTCGCGGCGCCCGCTCAGCGCCATCGCGCCGGCACTCACACCAACCGCCGCGAGGCTGCCGCCCTGCATCACGAGCCACAACGGGCCGTACGCGGCTTCGGGCAGCGCGTTCACACCTCGGAACACTTGCTCTTCGAGTGCGCCGACGTCACCGCGGCGCGCGTGCCGGGCGAACGCGCCGAACGCGCCCAGCGCGACGCCGGCAACCGCGAGGCGGCGGCCGTTCACGGCGTCGGCCGTCCTACGTTCCGGAACCACTCTCGGGCAACCGAGGCGATGGGCTCGCCGCGCGCTACTCGTGCGTTGAGGCCGCGCAGCTCGGCGGTGGTCAAGCGTGCGGTCACCGCGTCGAGCGCGCCGGCCACCGCCGGATTGCTCTGCAACACCGGAGTCCGAACGAGCGGCACGATGTTCTCCGCGCGCGGTTGCTCGCGGTCCGGTCGCAGCAACACGAGCCCATGCTGCTGCACGAGCGGATCAGAAGTGAACGCGACGCCGACGTCAGCTTCACCCGCTTCGAGTTGTTCCACGATCAGCCCGATCGGCACCGCGGTGAACGACCGGAACTTGATCCCGTAGTTCTTCTCGAGCACCGGGAGACACGCCGGCCGCTCGGGGCATTCCGGCGGGCCGATGAAATCGAGCGTGGATGCGATCGGCGCCAGATCGCTGAGGTTCTTCACGTCGAGCTGAGACGCAGTACTCGCCGACATCGCGATCGCGTTCCGGTCGGTGGCGGCCGCGTACGACAAGACCGAGACACTGCGTCCGGCCATCCGCTGCCGCAGCTGTTCCGCAACCGCCGGTGCCGCGGCGGACGCGACCGGACCGAGGTTCACGAACTCGAGCGCCGACTCGAGGTACTCGGGCAAGATGTCGACGAGTCCCTCGGCCAGCGCGGGCTGCACGATCTCCCGCGATCCCAGGCCGAATCTCCGCTGCACTGCGACGCCCCGAGCCTCGAGGGCTTGGGCGAAGAGCTCGGCGAGCACCTCGCTCTCAGGGAAGTCGAAAGACGCGACGCGAACGAACTGCGGATCCGGCTGCTCGCGTGCGCGGCTCGGCGTGCTCGCGCCGCACGCAGCAAGGATCACGACGAGCGTGACCAGGAGCCCCGGCACCGGAGAATGCCGCCAGCCCCGCGGCACCGAGTGCATGTTGCGTATCGTAACGACGAGGACGATCCCGGACGGCAGAGGGTGCGACATGGTGGATGTGCCGCTCAGGGTGGCCGGCACGCGGGGACGACATGGTCGCGTGCGTCGGCCGTCGGGCGAGCCGCCGCCGCTCCCGCGTCACCTCGAACGCTGGGACTGGATCCGCCTCGCGCTTTCCGGCGGCGTGCTGCTGCTCTACACGGTTGTCATCTTGTCTCAGGGCAGCGGCTTGTGGCTCGAGCGCCTCGACCGCGCGGTCATGGATCCGATCCTCGACCTCCGCACCCCAGGCTTGACGCGCGTCGCGAGGGACATCGAGGGCATCGCATCCCCATGGTCGATTCACGTCATGCGGTGGTCGGCGGTCTTCGTGCTCCTCGCCTTCAAACGGTTCCGCTTTCTGATCGTGCTGTTGGTCGCGTGGACGGTCTCCGCGGTCGTCGCGAGTGGCCTGGCCGAGTTGTTCAAGCGCGAACGGCCGATCGGCGTCGAGATCCTCGGACGGTGGAGCGGTTACTCGCACCCCTCGCTGCCGATCGTTGCGCTTGCCGGCCTGCTGTGCGGCGTCTGCATCACGATGGTGCCGCGCGGACGCCTGCGTTACGCGGTCGAGATCATCAGCGGCCTCACGATTGTGGCGGTCGGTACTGCGCGTGTGTATCTCGGCAGCGACCACCCATCGGACGTCGTGTTCGGCACGCTGTTGACGGTGACGATCGTCGCGCTCGTTTGCCGGCTGTTCCTTCCGGAGGAAGTGTTCCCGGTCGTCTATCGGCGCGGGCGCAGCGCGCACCTCGAGCTCGACGACGAGCGCCAGAACGCGATCCGCACCGCGATCTCGGAACAGCTCGGCCTCGAGATCGGGGAGATCAAGCCATTCGGCCTGGCAGGCTCGGCGGGATCGACGCCGATGCGCCTCACGGTCGCGGGTGAGCATGACCCGCCGCAACGCCTGTTCGCCAAGCTGTACGCCCTCAATCACGTGCGCTCGGACCGCTGGTACAAGCTCGGGAGGGAGATCCTCTACGGACGCCTCGAGGACGAGTCGCGCTTCGGGACGGTGCGCAGGCTGATTCAGTACGAGGACTACCTGATGCGCGTGATGCACGACGACGGCGTGCCGGTCGTCACCACCTACGGCATCGTCGAGATCACACCGGAACGGGAATACATCCTCGTGACCGAGTTCCTCGATGGCGCCAAGGAGATCGGCGATCCCGAAGTTCAGGTCGACGACGCGCTGATCGACGAGGGACTCCACGCGGTTCGCACCATGTGGAACGCCGGCGTCGCACATCGCGACATCAAGCCCGCGAACGTCATGGTCCGCGACGGACACATCATCCTGATCGATGTGGCGTTCGGGCAACTGCGCCCGAGTGCGTGGCGCGAGGCCGTCGACCTGGCCAACATGATGCTCGTGCTCGCCCTGAAAACCGACGCGTACCGTGTCTACCGCCGGGCGTGCAATATCTTCACGCCCGACGAGATCGCGGAGGCGTTCGCGGCGACCCGCGGCGTTACGAGCCCGACACAGTTGCGTGGGCTCCTGCACGCGGACGGCCGCGAGCTCATCGTGTGTTTCCGCGATCTCGCTCCGGAACGACCGCTGATCTCCATCCAGCGCTGGACCCTGCGGCGCGTCGGCCTCGTGACGGCGACCGTGGCGGTGACGTTCCTCGGCGCGTTGATCGTGCTGTCCAGCCTGCTGACCGTTCCGTCGTGACGCGTCGCTGGAAGCGCGTCGGCGCCATGACGGTAATCGCGGTGTGCGCGGGTTCGACCATGACGGCGTGCGCGGCCGACCCCACGTTGGCGCAACCGGACTGCGGCACCAAGCAACTCTCGACGTTGACGCTCATGGCGCAGTCGGTTCACACAGCAGCGATGGTGCCGTGCATTCAGTCGACGCCGACGGGGTGGAGCTTCAAGAAGCTCGAAGTTCGCCAGAACCTCTCGCAGTTCACGCTGGCGTCCGATCGCGGCGGCGACCGCGCCCTCGAGGTCACGCTCACCCACACCTGCGACACGGCGGGCGCAGTGCAAATCCCGTCGGACGAGCCGCAAACCGAGCGGTACGAGGCGGTCGACCGGGTCTCGGGTGTCTACGTGGGGAATCGCTTTTACGTCTTCGACGGCGGCTGCGTCACCTACCGGTTCGACCTCGATACCGACCGGCCGAGCGTGTTGGTGAACGAAGCCACGCTGATGGTCGGGTTCGCAACCCGGGCCGAGCTGCGCGACGAGATCGCGAAGGAGTCGAGCGGCAAGATCGAGGACGGGCCCTGATGCCGTACGCGCACACGCACATGTTGTTGAACCGCCGGCGCGTCTTGATCGCGTCGCTGCTCATGTTGCTCGCGGCGACCGTGCTGACGATCCTCATTGCGAACCCGTCGACACGATCAAGCATCCAGGTCATCGACGACTGGTGGCGCGACCGGATGCACGACCTGCGCTGGGAACCTGCGACACGCGTGTTCAAGGCGGTCACGACCCTCGGTTCTCCCGTGATCCAGTGGGTCGTACGCGGGCTGATCATCGTGCTGTTGCTGGTGCGGCGCCGCTTCCTGCAGCTGGGCGCATTCGTGGGCGCGGTCGTGACGTCCGAGCTCTGCATCGGGCCGTTGAAGGCCGCGATTGATCGCCCGCGCCCGCCCGGCTCGATCGTCGCGACCAGCGGTGCTTCCTATCCGTCCGGCCACGCGATCGCGATCTCGGTGACCGCGATCGGTCTCGTCCTCGCGCTGCTGCCACCCGGGCGCCGGCGCTTGCGGTGGGAGGTGCTCGCCGCGCTGCTCACGTTCCTCATGTCGTTGTCGCGCGTCTACCTCGGCGCGCACTGGCTCACCGACGTCATCGGCGGGAGCCTGATCGGTGCCGGGCTCGCGCTGTTCTGGCCGGCCTCGCTCGAAGAGATTCGGCGCGCGTGCGTGGCGGCGAACCGTTACCGGCTCAGGTCGGTGCAACCACAGGCGTCGACATCTCCGCCGATGACTGGCGCGCGACCTGACGGCGCCAGATCACGTAGCAGACCGCGCCAATGGGGATCGGCAGCAAGTAGGTGAGCGCGCGGAAGACGAGCACGGCGGCGACGATCTGCGCGTCGAGACCGCTCGGCGCAGCGGCGACGAGGCCGCCGGTAAGTCCCAGCTCGACCACACCCAGGCCACCCGGCGTCAACGGAATCGCCGACAGCAGGCGGATGAACGAGAACGCGGCGAGCGCTTCCTCCCAGCTCACCTCCTCCTGGGACACGCCGACGTGCCGCAACGACACCAGCAGCACGAGGAACAGCGAGAGGTGGCTGACCAGCGTCCACACCGTGAGCGCCACCCAGCGGTGCTCGACGAGGTCGATCGTCTCGCGCCGGAACTTCACCAGCGTGTGGCCGAAGCCGGTGATCGGCTGCTTGCCGCGCTTCCGTCGTAGCCAGTTGACGCGGTCGGAGCCCCACTCGCCGATCGCGAACGCCGCCTTCTCGCTGCGCAGGATCGCGGTGAACAGCGTCAGGAAAACCGCCAAGGCGATCACACCGGTGACCGAGGCGATGACGACGCTGCTATTCGCACTCCCGCTGATGGCGACCAGTGCGAGCGCGACCACCGGCAGCATGAGCTTGGCGAAGTTGTTCCAGATCCCGGAGACCAGTATCGAGAGGGTGACGGGACGGCGCTTGAATCCCCACGACCGGTACATCGCCACGTTCATGCCGATGCCGAACGCGCCACCGGCCGGCACGGTGTTCGCGACGGCGGTCGAGGCTTGCGACGAGACCGTCGACTGCCAGAACGTCAAGCCGGGCAGCGACGCGATCTGGGCTGGCTGGTAGCTCACGAGATTCCACAGCGCGACGCCCAGCAGCGTCACGATCTCGAGCGGCGTCATGTCCTTGATCGTGTCCCAGACGTCGCCGTAGCTCGCGACCTTGGGAAGGAAGAAGACGAAGACAGCAACGATGATCGCGAGCGAAAGCGCCATGCCCAACCACTTGCGCCACGCGGGAGGCCGTGGCTTGGTTGGCTCCGGTTCGACGTCTTCGATGGTTGTATCCCCGCTGTCGATGGTCACGACAGTAACGCGTGACGTATGGTCCGCGCCGTGGCGAGCCCGCGACGCAAAATCGACTTGGTCGTCGCGGGAATCGGACTCGTCGTGCTCGTCTTGTGCGGCCTGGTCGCACGCAACGGGAAGGTGCCGTCGGCCGAAGCGGACGTCTTCCATTGGATCAACGACTTGCCGGAGTGGTTGTACCGGCCGGTATGGCCGTTCCAGCAGCTCGGCACGATCCTCGTCGGACCGATCGTCGCCATCGTCGCGTTCCTCTTGCACCGGCGCCGGCTCGCGATGGCGGCCATCGCCGCGACGGTCCTGAAACTGGTCGGCGAACGGGTCGTCAAGCTCCTCGTCGAGCGCCAACGACCGGGCACAACGATCGTCGATGTCGTCCTCAGGGGTGACGTCTCCAAAACGGGCGACAGCTTCGTGTCGGGACACGCCGTCATGGCGGTCGCGCTCGCGGCGATGATCAGCCCGTACCTCAATCGCTGGTGGAAGCTCGTCCCGTGGGTGCTCGCCGCGCTCAATGGGTTCGCGCGCATCTACGTCGGCGCGCACAACCCGCTCGACGTCGTCGGCGGCTCGGCCCTCGGCCTCGCGATCGGATCGACGCTCAAGTACGCGTTCGCCCTCGGCCCAACAGACCGCTGACCGGGTCGCCGGTTGCCCTGGGGCGTGTGTGAGGCTCGATTTTCGAGCCTCACACACGCCCCAGTACGCGGGCCCAGATGCCGAAGAGCGGATCGCCGCGATGTCCTTCGGGCGTGCAACGGCGCGCGACGGCCGGCTCGTACTGCCCGGCGCGCCGGAAGTACTCGGCGACGATCTGCTGGTGCGCGGCATCGTCCGACGCGAGCCAGCCCCGGACGGCCTTCGTCGGGAACAGCCGGTTGGAGAACGTGCACACGAAGAGACCTCCGGCGCGCACGACACGCGCGACGTCGCGGAACACCTCGACCGGCCGGGTCAGGTAGTCGACCGAGACGCAGCAGGTCGCGTGATCGAACGCGTCGTCCGGGAACGGCAGCACGGGGACGTCGTTGAGATCGTGGACGACCCAGGCACGCGCCTGCGGATTGGCCGCCAGCTCGTCGGCATTCATGCCGAGCACGGTCAGCGCTTCCGGCGTCTCCGTGAAGTGCGACACCCACGAACTCATCACGTCGAGCACGGCGCCATCGATTCCCAGTTCCTGATACAGCGCGCCGACGGCCACGATCGCGCCGTCGTCGATGTGCGTGACGTAACGCGGGAACGAATAGAAGGCCGCATCCCCCGCTTCGTCGCCGCGCGCAAAGAATCCCGGTGGAAAGGGCGTCTGGTCGTCGGTGTTCGGCATCGGCGTGAGCACCCTAGGTGGAGCGGGTGCGGGTACCGCGCGAGACTTGTCGTATGACGGGTGGCCATATGGATGGGCAGGCAGTACTCGTCACGGGCGCGACCGGGTTCATCGGTTCGGCGGTGGTCCGGGCGCTCCTCGACCAGGGCTACCGCGTCCGCGCGCTCGTCGAACCGGGCCGGAGCGACGACAACCTCGCGGGCCTCGCCGTCGAACGCATCGCGGGCGACATCCGGCATCGCGGCGCACGCTCGACGAAGGCGTCGACGAGATCTCGACGGTGTTCCACCTCGCCGCCGTGTATCGCTTCTGGGCCGCAGACTCCGACCTCTTCTACGACGTCAACGTCGGCGGGCACGATGAACGTCATCCGCGCGGTGCGAGCGCGCCAAGTGCCGGCGCCTCGTCTACACGAGCACGGTCGGGACGATCGGCGTCGCCGACGACGGGCATCCGGCGTCCGAGGACTCGCTCGTTCACTTCGACCATCTCTTCGGCCATTACAAGCGCTCGAAGTATCTCGCCGAGCACGAAGTGCTGCGCGCGGGCGCGCGCGGCCTGCCCGCCGTGCTGGTGCACCCGACGTTCCCGGTCGGTGAGGGTGACTCGGCGCCGACGCCGACCGGCCGCACGATCGTCGAGTTCTTGAACGGGCGGATCCCGGCGTACGTCGACACCGCCCTGAATGTCGTGCATGTCGACGACGTCGCGCGTGGCCACGTGCTCGCCGCCCAGCTCGGTGAGCTCGGCCGCAGCTATGTGCTCGGCGGCGAGAACATGTCGTTGCGCACGATGCTTGCGACGCTCGCCGACATCTGCGGACTAAGGGCGCCGCGCGTGCGGCTGACGCCCGCGCTGGTGCTCCCGATCGTGCGCAGTGCGGAGTGGTTCGAGGCCAGTGTGCTGCGGCGCGAGCCGACGCTTCCGTCCGAGCCGGTGCGTATGGCGACCACCCGGATGGAGTACGACGACAGCCGGGCGCGCACCGAGCTGGGCTACTCGAGCACGCCCGCGCGCGCGAGGCGCTGGAGCGGGCGGTGCGCTGGTACGTCGAGCACGGATTCGTCGAAGCCGGCGGCGCGGTCGAGCGCATTCGGCGGGCCGGAAAGCTGGGGTTGTGACCGATCCCCGACCCTTCGACGTGAAGGCGCTGCTCGCCGAGCGCGGGCACGAAGCCTTTGCGCTGCACGAGCGCTATCTGAACCCGCAGATGCCCCGCGTGCTGCGCACGATCGGCTTCGACCGCGACTACGTGCGCGCCGAAGGCGCGTACCTGTTCGACCGGGACGGCAACCGTTACCTCGACTTCCTCGCGGGGTTCGGGGTGTTCGCGCTCGGCCGGTGCCATCCCGTGATCGAACAGGCGCTGCGGGATGCGATCGAATGCGCGCTGCCGAACCTCGTACAGATGGAGTGTCAACCGCTCTCGGGGCTCCTCGCCGAGGCACTCGTCGCCCGGATGCCGATCGATGCGTACCGATGCTTCTTCACGAACAGCGGTGCCGAGGCGATCGAGACCGCCGTGAAGTTCGTGCGCTGCGCCACTGGCCGCTCGCGCATCCTGTTCGCCGACCATGCGTTCCACGGGCTGACGACCGGCGCGCTGTCGTTGAACGGCGGCCGCGAGTTCCGCGAGCGCTTCGGCGCCTTGTTGCCGGGCTGCGAGAGCGTGCCGTTCGGTGACCTCGACGCGTTGGAGCGCGAGCTCGCGGCGGGCGACGTCGCCGCGTTCGTCGTCGAGCCGATCCAGGGCAAGGGCGTGTTCGTCGCACCTGAGGGATATCTCCCAGCGGCGGCCGAGCTGTGTCACCGAGCGCGGGGCGCTCCTCGCGATCGACGAGGTGCAGACCGGCCTCGGCCGCACCGGCTCGTTCTTCGCATTCCAGCAATGGAACGTCGAACCCGATCTCGTCACGGTCGCCAAGGCGCTCTCCGGCGGCTACGTGCCGGTGGGCGCGGTCATCGCCAAGGCGCACGTCATCGAGAAGGTGTTCGACAAGATGGACCGTGCGGTCGTGCACAGCTCGACGTTCAGCCAGAACGTCCTCGCGATGACCGCAGGCCTGGCGACGCTGCACACGATCGACGCCGAATCCATTGTCGACCACGCGGCCGCGACCGGCGGCACGCTGCTTGCCGGCCTGAAGGAGATCGCCGACCGGCACGAAGTCGTGCACGAGGTGCGGGGCCGGGGGTTGATGATCGGTATCGAGTTCCGCCGGCCCCAGTCGATGCGCCTGCGCGCACAGTGGTCGCTGCTGGAATCGATGCGTACCGGCCTGT
The DNA here is from genome assembly GCA_963837155.1 of uncultured Actinomycetes bacterium. GTDB lineage: Bacteria > Actinomycetota > Acidimicrobiia > IMCC26256 > PALSA-610 > DASQHW01. The sequence goes on from CAWIMB010000002.1 coordinate 3,671,590, forward strand.
TCACGCAGCTCGTCATCGTTCCGCTGTTCCGCGATCACCAAATCCTTTCGCAGGTCGCGGCCGACAACCAGAACGTCCTCAAGATCCTCCCGCCGCTCATCACGACCGACGAGCAGGCGAGCTCGTTCGTCGACGCGCTCGACGACGTGCTGGCAAACCTCGAACGCTCGCTCGGGCTCCTGTTCGGCGTCGGACGTTCGCTCGCGCTCCCGGCCCTTCGCGCCGGCCGCTGAAACCGCGCCAACCGGGGTAAGGCGTGCGCGTGAACGCGCTGATCTTGAACTGCACGCTCAAGCGGTCGCCGGACCGTTCGAATACTGCCGCGCTTGCCCACGTGCTGCTGTCGAGCTTTCGGTCGGCCGGCCTCGACGCCGAGATGGTGCGCGTCGTCGACTACGACGTCGCTCCGGGCGTAAGCAACGATGAGGGCTCGGGCGACGAATGGCCGGAACTCCTCACGAAGGTGCGGGCTGCGGAGATCCTCGTCATCGCAACACCGACGTGGCTCGGGCAACCATCAAGCATTGCGAAGCGCGTCCTCGAACGAATGGATGCCTTGATCTCCGAGACCGACGACGACGGCCAGCCGTTCGCCTACAACCGCGTGGCGGGGATCGTCGTCACTGGCAACGAGGACGGCGCCCATCACGTGATCGCCGAGGTCGCGCAGGGGCTGATCGACATTGGCTACACCGTTCCGGGACAGGCTTGGACGTACTGGAACATGGGTCCGGGCCCCGGTCCGTCGTATCTCGAGACCGATCACAAGCGGGACTGGTCCGAAAAGACCGGGCGCACCGCCGCGCACAACTTGATGGCGGTCGCGCGCGCGCCCTCGATACCAGCCCGATCGCTCCGCCTCCGGAGTAGATCGTCGACCCGGCCAGCCCTTAGCTTGCGACGAGGTCGCTGAACTCGGGGTGCTCGGCGATGAACTCGGCGACGTACCAGCAATGAGGGACCACTTTGCCGCCGGAACGACGGACGTCGTCGAGCGCGTAGCGAACGAGCTCGGCTCCGAGGCCTTGACCGCGCAGCGGCGGTTCGATCTCCGTATGAGGGAACACCACCGCGTCCAGAACAACGCGATAGTCGGCGATGCCGACGATCCGATCGTCGACGACGATCTCATAGCGGGCCCGATCCCGGTTGTGCTGCACGGTCGTGGTCATAACCGCTTTCTTACCCATGTATTGCTCACGTCGGTCCGGGGAATGGAATCTCGCATGCCGTCGAAACGAGCGAACGTCAAGAACGAGAAGCAGTACGAGGCCCTGAAAGACAAGGGGATGTCGAAGGAACGCGCCGCCAAGATCGCGAACTCGCCCGGGGCGTCGAAGCGGGGCGGCAAGAAATCCGGCTCGGGCGGCAATCCCAAGCAGGGTGGCACGACCGCGCAGCACAAGGCCGCGGGCCGCAAGGGCGGGAAGGCAGCTGCACGCAAGCGTTCGTAAGCTGCGAGCGTGACCCCGGCGCTGTTGACCTTCACTGATAGCGACGGCGTCGAGATCAGCTACCGGAAATGGCTGCCCGACGGCCGCCCTCGAGTGATCGTGCAGATCGCGCACGGCGCGTCCGAGCATTCCGGCCGCTACGCGCGCTTCGCCAAGTTCCTCGTGCAACACGGTGACGCGGTCTACGCCAACGATCACCGCGGACACGGCGCCACCGCGACTGCGACCGGTGTCGGACGCGGTGGACCGCGCGGCTGGGACGGCATGGTGGATGACCTGCGCGACCTGAACGCGATCGCCCGCGCCGAGTTCGCCGGCATTCCGCTCGTGCTGTTCGGACACTCGATGGGATCGTTCCTCGCCCAGCTGTTCGCGCAGCGTTACGGGTCGGAGATCGACGGCCTCGTGCTGTCGGGATCGGCGGGCGGTATGCCGGGCATCACCGAAGCACTCGCAACGCTTGACCGGGCGGTTGCCGCCGGGGCAACCGACGAGCCCGGAGGCGCATTGGCCGGCTTCAACGCCGCGTTCGAACCCGCCCGCACACCGTTCGACTGGCTGAGCCGCGACCCGCACGAAGTCGACAAGTACATCGCCGATCCGATGTGCGGTGACGATGCCCCGCTGACGGTCGGGCTCGTGCACGACATGATGCGGCATGCGCTCGAGACGTTCGACCCGGAGAACGAGCGGCGCATCCCGAAGGATCTCCCCGTGCTGCTGATCACCGGAGAGGCCGACCCTGTGTCGCGCGGGGCGACAACCGTACGCGAGCTCGAGGCGCGCTACCGCGCCAACGGGATGACGAACGTTACGGCCCACTACTACACGGACGCGCGACACGAGCTGTTGAACGAGACCAACCGCGACGACGTGCATGACGACGCCGCGGCGTGGCTCGCTGCAATCGCCGCGCCCGTGCGCTAACGCCGATCAGGCGATCAGCTCGGCGAGCCCGTCGAGGTCGGGCTGCGTCAACTTCCCGGGAATGTCGAGCACTCGCTGCATGCGCGCCACCGACCGGCGGCCGGCGTGCGGAACGAACGACACCACGACGCCCGAGGCGCCGGCACGAGCCGTCCGACCCGAGCGATGCAGGTACGCCTTTTCATCCTCGGGCGCATCGAAGTGCACGACGCACGCGACGTCGTCGACGTGGATTCCGCGCGCGGCGACGTCGGTCGCCACCAGCGCGTCGACCTTTCCCGCCTTGAAGTTGGCGAGCGCACGGTCGCGCTGATTCTGTGAGCGGCCACCGTGGATGGCTTCGGTCCGCACGCCGTTGCGCTGGAGCTGGGCGGCAAGACGATCGGCGCCGCGACGAGTGCGACAGAACATGATCGTCGGCCCCGCGACCGGCACCAGGCCGGCGGCGACGCCGGGACGGTTCGGGCCTTCGACCCGCCAGAACACATGGCGGGCGCTCCGCACGTCGGGTTCGTCTTCACCGATCTCGTGGCGCACCGCGTTGTGCTGGTAGTCGCGCGTCAGCACCGCGACCGCGCCGTCGAGCGTCGCCGAGAACAGCAGCGTCTGGCGCTTGCGAGGAGTCTGGTCGAGCAGCCGGCGTACCTCGGGAAGGAAGCCCATGTCGGCCATGCGGTCGGCTTCGTCCACGACAACCACCTCGACCGCGTCGAGACTGAGCGCGTTTTGCCGCACAAGGTCGGCCAGGCGGCCGGGGCAGGCAACGAGTACGTCGACCCCACGGTTGAGCCGGCGCCGCTGGGGCTCGTAGCCCACGCCGCCGTACACCGCGAAGACGCGCCGCGCCCGCGAGCCGGCAAGCGGTTCGAGCGCGCGGCAGATCTGCGCTGCGAGCTCGCGCGTGGGCGCCAGGATCAATGCAGTCGGCCGCCGCTTGTTGGCGCGCGTGATGCGCGTCAGGAGCGGCACGCCGAACGCGATCGTCTTGCCGGAGCCGGTCGGCGCGCGACCGCAGACGTCTCGGCCTGCGATCGCGTCAGGGATGGTGGCGGTCTGGATGTCGAAGGGTTGGTGGATGCCGCTCGATGCGAGCGCGGCGACGAGATCGTCGGGCACGCCGAGATCGGCGAAAGTCTGAGACACGAAAGATCCTCTCCCGCTCTGCGGGGTCGTTGTAACTGGGGCTGCGCACTCACTCGAGCGGGCCCACAGGCAACGAATCGAGAGGCGGCCGAGCTCTGTGAAATACACGAGACTCGATCGCACGAGGCGAATGCACCGCGAAGCGGTACGTGAAGAGCGTAGCACGGTGCGAGGACGTCTCTATGCTTCGCCGCCGTGGCGGTGCTGCTCGGCTTCTTCGTCGCGATGGCGTATGGCTCCGGAGACTTCGTCGGCGGGCGCGCGTCGATGCAAGCGTCGACGTCCGCGGTGCTCGTCGTCTCGCAGTCGATCGGCGTCGTCGGTTCCGTTGTGGTTGCCCTTCTCGTCGGCGCGCGCGTCGCGCCGCACGACATCGTGCTCGGCGCATGCGCAGGGGCCGCGACCGTCGTTGGTCTCGGGCTGCTTTACCGCGGCCTCGCGACCGCAGCAATGGGCGTCGTCGCGCCGGTGACCGCGGTCGTCGGCGCCGCGGTGCCGGTCGGATGGGGGCTGGCACGCGGTGAGCGCCCATCGGCGGTGGTGCTCGCCGGGATCATCATCGCCGTCGGCGCCGGCGCGTTGATCGCTCGCGAACCCGCCGCCCCCACCGAGCGGCTGGCGCCGGGCGTCCTCGCGGCCGCGGCCGCCGGCGTCGCGCTCGGCAGCTCACTCGTGCTCTTCTCGGAGACGTCGTCGGCGTCGGGCATGTGGCCGCTGTTCGCGGCTCGCGCGGCAGGGTTCGCAGTCGCGGTCGCCGGCGTCGCCTTCTTCCGTACGCGCCACGCCATCCGTTTCCCACGGGGCGAGGCGTTCATGTATGCCCTCACCGCCGGCGTGCTCGACGTCACCGCGACGTCACTGCTGCTGCTCGCGGTGCGGCGGGGCTTGATCTCGGTCGTCGCCGGTGTCGCGGCGCTCGCGCCCGGCTTCACCGTGCTGCTCGCGTGGGTGGTATTGCGCGAGCACCTGCGGATCGAACAGCGCATCGGCATCGTCGCCGCGCTCGTCGGGCTCGTGCTCGTGGCAGCTGGCTGACCCCGCGCGAGTCGCGTAGGCCAAAAGTCCTTTCGTTGATCGCTGGCACGCCTCACGATCGGACGAACGGTGAGAAATCCGGTCTATTTGACTGGGCCGCGCGCACTACTGGCACCAATTACCGGTTGTGCGTGCACGAGCGCGCGGGACAGTCTCGCAGCGCTGACTTCACGCATGAGTGGGGACAGGGCGGGGGCGAATCGCGAACGAGGAACCGTGGGACGGTTCCTCGTTCGCGTGGCCGCTTGAGGTGTTCCGCTGCAAGGGGACCACAAGAACTGGCGGTACCCGATCGCGCGGCCACCGTGGTGTCCCGTACACCGTGCACGTACGGGGCATGCGCGATGGGCAACGCGATCGGGGCCGCCGGTCACGCCGCAGGCACGTCACGCGACGTTTCGCGCGAACAACGGCGGTCGCATCCCTCTCCGCGAGACGCAACCGACCTCGTGATGCTTGTCGGATTCTTCCAGCCTCCCGCGCACTTTTGTCTGTTTGTTGTACTCATTTTCTGGGGTCCTGCCCTTGGAGAGGCTGCGCGCGGATCAGTAGTGTCACCGGGACGGAGTAGGTCGCCTCGCAGCGTGAGAGCGTGGGGGCGGGAAGTGGGGACGCGGCAAGCCGTGGGGCGCGAGCATCAGATCACGAGCGTCGTTTGAGACGCCGTCAATCGCATACGCCGCGCGCGGCTTCGACCACCGCGACGCTCGTCCCCGCGCTGTCGAGCGCTGAGGCCCGAGCGCGCCTCGGCGACCTTCTCGTGCAGTCCGGAGCCGTCACGCGCGACGCGGTCGAAGCCGCAGCCGACACCGCGAATGGCCAGCGGCTTGGCTCGGTGCTCGTCGAACAAGGCCTCGTCGACGAACGCGCTGTCATGCGATCGCTGAGCACGCAGCTCGGCGTGCCGCTCATCGACCTGCGCGACGTGCAACCCCAAGACACCGCAACCCAACTCGTCGATGCGGCCGACGCGCACCGTTACGACGTGCTCCCGATCGCCGTCATCGACGGGAAGCTCGAGGTCGCGGTCGTCGATCCCCTCGATGATGATGTCGTTGCGCTCTTGCTCGCGCTTCCGGTGCGACAGATCAACCTCGCCCTTGGCTTGCCCGGCCAGCTGCGCAACCGCGTCAACTCGACGTACCGGGCGCTCTCAGCGGTGCACACCGACATCGAAGCGTTCCGCGCGAGCGACGTCGTGGCCCCGGACACGTCGATGCCGACCACCGATGTCATTGTCGACGCCCATGCGCCCATCGTTCAGGTGGTCAACAAGATCATCACGCAGGCTTTGCGCGACCGCGCGTCCGACGTGCACATCGAGCCGGGCGAGGCATGCGTGCGCGTGCGGTTCCGGATCGACGGCGCGCTGCGGGAGGTCGTCGAGCTGCCGGCCGAGATGGGCGCGGTGCTCGCGAGCCGCGTGAAGATCATGGCCGACATGAACATCGTCGAGCGGCGGCGGCCGCAAGACGGGCAGTTCGAGATGAACATCGACGGGCGTGCCCTCGACGTGCGAGTGTCGACAACCTCCACCATCTGGGGCGAGAAGACCGTGCTGCGGCTGCTCGACAGAACGCGCTCGCTGTACCGCCTCTCCGACCTCGGGATGCCGCCGACGTCGGGCGCGCTGTATTCACGCATCATCTCTTCGCCGTTCGGGATGGTCGTCGTCGGCGGCCCGACTGGAAGCGGCAAGACGACCACGTTGTACGCGACGTTGTCGGAGATCAATCGACCCGACATCAACGTGATGACGATCGAAGACCCGGTCGAGTACATCTTCCCCAAGGTCAATCAGATCCAGATCAGCGAGCAGGCCGGCATGACGTTCGCGACCGGCCTGAAGTCGATTCTGCGCCAGGACCCGGACGTGATCCTCGTCGGTGAGGTGCGCGACGTCGAGACGGCGCGCATCGTGGTGCAGTCGGCATTGACCGGGCACCGCGTGTTCTCGTCGGTACACGCCGTCGACGCGGTGGCCGCGCTGTACCGGCTGCTCGACATGGGCATCGAGCCATTCCTGATCACCTCCGCCATCATCGGGGTGGTCGCGCAACGGCTCGTGCGCCGCGTCTGCAACGCGTGCGCCGAGACGTACGAACCGACGCTCCCGGAGCTCACGCTCTATCGCAAGCTCGGTGGACGCGAGAAGGACACGTGGCGACGCGGAACCGGCTGCCAGTTCTGCTCGGGCACCGGCTACTTCGACCGGGTGGGTGTGTACGAGGTGCTTCCCGTCACCGACGAGCTGCGGCAATGCGTCGTCGACGGCCTCCCGCCGCGCGCCGCACGCGAGCTCGCAGCCCAGCAGGGACTGCGGACACTGCAGACCGAGGCCATGCGTCTCGTCGAAGCGGACGTCACCACGATGGACGAGGTCGTCAAGCACGTCCTCGTCAGTGAGGAATTCTCATGAGTACGACGTTGACCCAGGACCCGACGCAGGTCACGCCGGGTCAAGAGGTGACTCCCTGGTACAAGAAGGAGTACTTCGTCGGCCGCGCGGTCAAGCGCGAAGAGATCATGAACTTCTCCCGGCAGACGGCATCGTTCCTGCGCGCCGGTGTGCCGATCCTCGACTCGCTTGCCGTCGTCGCCGAAGAGAGCGCCTCGAAGAAGATGAAGGAAGTGCTCACCGACGTGCAGCGCCGGCTGCGTGGCGGCTCGAGCTTCGGCGACGCGATCTCGGTGCACACCAATGTGTTCCCCGGCTACTACATCGCGGTCGTGCGATCGGCCGAGCTCACCGGGCAACTCGACGACGCGCTCGACCAACTTTCCGGCTATATCGAGCGGGAGCTGTCCGCCGGACGTCAGATCAAAAGCTCGCTCACGTACCCGATCATCGTCTTGCTGCTGGCGATCGTCGCGGTCGTCATCATGTCGTTCTTCGTGTTGCCGCAGTTCAAGGACTTCTACAAAGGGCTCGGCGCCAATCTGCCACTCCCGACGCGGATGCTGCTCGGGTTCACCGATTTTGTCACCACCTGGTGGTACGTGATCCTCGGCGTCGCCATCGCACTCGTGCTCGCCGTCCTCTTGGTGTTCGGCGGGGCGCGCGGCAAGGGCCGGCGCGACGCACTCCTGCTCCGGCTGCCCGCGGTCGGCAATGTGGTGCACCTGATCGCGATCGAGCGGTTCTGCCGTGTGCTCGCAGCTCTCGTGCACGCGGGTGTGCCGCTGCCCGATGCGGTGCAAGTGTCCGCGGACGGCACGAACAACCGGGTGTTCCAGCGCAAGCTCGCGACCGTGCGGGAAGCCATGATGCGCGGTGAGGGTCTCGCGCGGCCCATTGCGGCCTCGGGAATGTTCCCGGCCGCGGCGCGCCAAATGATTCGAGTCGGTGAGAGCTCAGGCTCGCTCGATTCGCAGCTGCAGAGTGCCGCTGCGTTCTACGAGCGAGAGCTCTCCTACCGGATGAAGAGGCTCACCGACCTCTTCGAACCGACGGTGATTCTCGTCGTCGGCGGCGTCGTCGCGTTCGTCGCGATCGCGCAGGTGTCGGCGATGTACAGCGTGTACCACCAAGTGAAGATCTGACGGGGAGCAGGGAAATGAACGATCAAGACGCGCCGCGCGGCGAGCACGGCTTCACTCTCATCGAGTTGCTCATTGCCATCGTGGTGGTCGGCGTGCTGACCGCGGTGGCAATCGTCGGCATCGGCGGTCTCCTCGGCAAGAGCCGGACGGCGTCCTGCCAAGCAACCTACGACTCGGCGAAGTCGGCAGCCGCCGTGCACTTCGCCTCCAACGACGGGACGTACCCGGGTGGCTTCAAGGAGATGGTCGATGCCAACGAGCTCGACCTTCCGAAGGGAGTTACCGCGACGGACAAGGACATCAACGGCAAGGGTTGGGTCCTTCACTGGGCTTCCGGCGGCGGCGCGACGGCGCCGAAGTTTGACGATTGTGCGTGACGAGCCAGGGATTCGATGCGACGACGTGGGGCTGACGAAGCGGGCGACTCGCTGGTCGAGATCGTCCTCGCGCTGGTGATCATCGGCGTGGTCGTCGGCGCGTTCGTCGCGACCTTCTCGACCGGCGCGACAGCATCGTCCGCGCACCGCAACCTCGTCACGGCGGACGCCGTGCTCCGGAACTATGCGGAGGCAACGAAGTTGGCGTCCCGGAGCTGTACGGCCGGCGCGCCGCTGGCCGTGTCGCCGCCGGCGCTCCCGGCCGGATTCACCGTTGCGTCGAATCCCCTGAACCCGACTTGTCCGGATCCCAAATCGAAGACCGTGACGACAGTCACCCTTACGGTGACAATGCCGAGCAGCGACAAGAAGTCGGTGAGTGTCGAGGTGAGGACACCGTGATCTTCCGCCGACTGCGATCATCGCGTGACGAACGCGGCGCGACGCTGATCCTGGCGATCGCGTTCATGCTCGTCGTCGGCGGTGTCAGCGTCGCGACGCTCTCATACATCACCTCGGGTGTGAACCAGCGCCAGGTGCTCGAAATCGCACGCAACCGGGAATACGCGGCGGACGGCGCGATCGAAAACGCGATCGCTCAGGTGCGCGCCCTTCCGGCAGCTGCGGGTGGACCAGGAGTTGCGCCGTGTGGTCCGTACTTCACGAGCCTGAACGGCTTCGACATTCGCGTCGATTGCACCAACGCACCGACGTTGACCACCGGCGGGTTACTACAGCGCAACGTCATCTTCGCCGCCTCGTGTAAAGCGCCGGTAACGCCGCCCTGTACAGATACGGGCACGGTCGTGCGCGCGCAGGTCAACTTCCAGGCTGTTGGGCCCGGACCCGCGTTCACCGTGACGCGCACGTGGGTGCAGTCGTGGAGCGTGAACCGATGACGCGCCTTCGACAATTGCGTCGATGGCTCTCCCTTGCACCGCAGCGATCGGAGCAAGGCGTCACGTTCGTCGAGCTCATCATCAGCGTCACGATCATGTCGATGGTCACCGGCGGCCTCGCGTCGGCCTTCATCACCTCGCTCAACGGCCAAGGCCCCACCCAGCAACGCGTGCGCGAATCGAACGACGCGCAACTCATCGCGGGTTTCCTCGTGCGCGATGCACAAGCCGCGGGAGGATCCGACCCGGCGACCGGCAAACCGGACCCGGACCTGGGCGTGTCGCTCGGCGAGGACTCGAGGTGTCCGATCGGCTCGCCCGCCAGCCCGATCTTGAGCTTCCGGTGGATCGACCGGGTCTCGACGTCCGTAACGAAGACCCACATCGCGAACTATTACTCGGTCAGTCCGAACCGGCTCGTACGCACGACCTGTGTCGATAGCGGAAGTCCTTCGACGCTCGACTTGGCGCGCAACGTCGAAACGGTTACGGCCTCCTGCGACGCATTGTCCAAGTGCTCAATCTCGAAGAAGGTCATGCCGAAGACCGTTTCTTTGACGGTCAAATCGACGAACAAGCCGTCGAACTCGCCCTCCCCTTACACCTACACCCTGACGGCGAGCGTCCGACCCGAGTCGCAAGACACGCCCACGTCGGACACGGCAACGGTCGTCCCGTTGATGGCGCTCGGCACAGATGGACATTGCGTGGGGGGCTCGCCCGTGCTCGACATCACCGGAAGTCCGACGGTGATCACCTTTGGCAACGTCGTCGTGAACGCGGCCGACGCGGCAGATGGGAGCGGCTGCCACGCGATGCGACAGGAGACGAGCCTTTATGACGGCGCTGCCGACACCCCGGCCGGCTACCGCGCCGCCGAGACGTGGATTTTGAAACCGGGCACGTGCGTGTCCAGCTCCATCCCCACGACGTGTCCACCCATGACGTCGTTCGACACAGCCTTCCCGGATCCCTACGCGGCCGATACCGCAACTAACGCATGTGACGGCTCGGGGAACGACGGCGGGCCGCCGTCCTACACCCCGGGCGTGTACCGCGACGACCCGGTCACGATTACGGCCGACGCCGACTTCGCCCCGGGCATCTATTTGTTCTGCCATGGTGTGACCGTTTCCGGAACGGCAACGGTTCGCAGCCCGAAGGGTGACGTGACGTGGTACGCGCCCGAGAGCGCGATCGAGGTCGGTGATGAGGCCAGCGTCCAGGTCACCTCGATGGTCGCCCAGACGATGTCGTTCCACGACAACGCTGCCGTCTCGGTCGGTGCCGCGCCGCCGGACCCCCTCGAGATCACCGGGCCCGACAAGCTGCCGAACTGGACCGTCGACAAGCCGTATCCGAGCGGCGTGACCGTCAGCGCCACGGGCGGCTCCGGCACGCACGCGTGGCGGGCCAAGAACCTGCCGCCCGGCCTCACGATCGACACGAAGACCGGCACGATCTCGGGCACGCCGAAGGTCGCGGGCGGGTTCAACGTCGAAGTGAGCGCGTACGACGCCTTGGGCGATGTCGCGACGCGCACGTACGGCCTCACGATCAACGCGCTGCCGGTGATCTCGGCGCCGTCCGTGCTCCCGGACTGGACGCAAGGACGTGACTATCCCGGCACGCCGATGATCGCGCGTGGCGGCACGACGCCGTACACGTGGACGGCCTCGGGGCTGCCGCCCGGCCTTTCGATCAACGCCGCGACCGGCGTGATCACCGGCACGCCGACGAAGACCGGTACGTCAACTGTCCTCGTCACGCTCGTCGACGCAACTACCGCCTCGACCACCCGAACCTACGACAACGTCAAGATCAATGATCCGCCGGAGATCACCGGGCCATCTGCACTCCCCACGTGGACCGTGCTCCAGCCGTATCCGCCCCAGACCATGACTGCGAAGAACGGCACGCTTCCGTACACCTGGGTCGCGAGCGGCCTCCCCTTGGGGCTGACGATCAACGCGCGCTCCGGTGTGATCTCGGGCATCCCGAGAAGCGACGGCGACTATGCCGTCAAGGTGACGCTGAGCGACGCCGCCGGCGCGTCGTCGACGATCAGCTACGCGGTGCACATCAACCGGCTGCCCGGCATCGCGACGACGCACCTCGACAACGGTGTGCAGAACGCGCCGTACCTCTTCCAACTCACGGCCAAGGGTCGCCCGCGGAAGTGGAACTGGACCGCGGTCGGCCTCCCGCCCGGTCTGTCGATCCCGAACCCTGCCGACGGCAAGATCCGGGGAACGCCGACGACCGTCGGGCTGTTCACGCCGGTCATCACGTTGCAGGACCGGACCGGCGCGAGCACCTCCAAGGCGTACTCGTTGACGATCAACGCGCCACCGACGATCACCGCACCGGCCACTCTTCAAGACTGGACGGTCAACCGCGACTTCCCCGGCACCCAGATCGTCGTACAAGACGGTCTCGCGCCGTTCACGTGGACGGCGAACCTGCCGCCGGGCCTCAAGATCGACAAAGACAAAGGCGTCATCACCGGTGCGCCGACCGCGTCCGGAACGTTCACCGTCACGGTGACCGTCACCGACGCATCCAAGTCGACGGCGAGCAAGACGTTCACGCTCCGGATCAACCCGTCGCCCACGATCACCACCGCATCGCTGCCGGGTGCCGAGCAGGGCGTGCCGTACAGCACGACAGTCAGCGTCGGCAACGGCACCGCGCCGTTCCGGTGGACCGGCAGCGGCCTTCCGCTGGGACTCGACGTCGACCCCGACACTGGAGAACTCTCCGGCACGCCGGCGACGTCGGGGACGTTCCAGGTGACGATCACCGCGGTCGACAAGGCCGGTGCCGCGGCCCCGCGCATCTTGACGCTGACGATCGCGCCGCCGCCGTCGGTCGGGACCGATCCGCTGCCGGACTGGACGATCAACAGGCCCTACCCCGACACAACGCTGACGGCGTCGGGAGGGACACCACCATTTACGTGGTCAGCGTCGGGATTGCCGATCGGCATGTCGATGTCGCCGGGCGGCGTCGTGTCGGGAACGCCGATCTCGCTCGGGACGAGCGACATCACGGTCACGATCAAGGACGCGCGCAACGCGACCGCGACCCAGCACGTCACGCTCACGATCAACGCGCCACCGGTGATCACGACGTTGGCGCTGCCCGCGGGCCGGGTCGGCGACCCCTACGGCGCGACCGTGAACGCGCTCGCCGGCACCGCGCCCATGAACTGGTCGGCGACGGGGCTGCCCGCCGGATTGTCGATGACGCCCGGCACCGGCGAGATCGCGGGGACGCCAACGGCGAGTGGCACGTTCCCGATCTCGGTGACAGCTGCCGACACCGCGGGCGCAAGTGACACGCGCCCGCTCGTGCTGATCATCACGCCGGGCGCGCTCGTGAGCGGCACCAGTCCGAGCTCACTCGGACAAGGCGCGAGCAATCAGACCGTCGCCATCAACGGCAGCGGCTTCGTGAACGGCGGCGCGCTGAACGTCGTCTTCTCCGGCGGGGGCGTCGCTGCGAACTCGACGACGTTCGGCAGCAGCACGCAGGTGAACGTCAACGTCACCGTCGGGCCCGGTGCCGCGACCGGAGCGCGCGACGTCGTGTTGACGAACGGCGACGGCAACACTGCGACCGGTTCGGGGGTGTTCACCGTGAATCCGGCACCGACCGTCGCGTCGGCCGGGACCGCGACGGCGAACACTCCGGGCACCTCCGTGCAGATCACCGGCAGCGGCTTCGCCAACCGCGCCAGCGTGACGTTCGGGGGCGCGGGCGCGCCGGCGGTCACGAACACGGTGTGGAACGACAGCTCGACGCTCACGGTCACGATGGATACGAATGGCGCCGGCACCTACGACGTCATCGTCACCAACCCGGACCAGGGTCAGGGCACCCTCGGCGGAGGGCTCACCGTCACGTAGCGGCAATCGGTGACGAGCGCGTGGCGTCGACCTCGTGCGGCACGAACGCGGTCGCGGTCGCCGTCTCCTGCGTGATCACGCCCGCGTCGAGCAGCTGATTCAGCGACATCTCGAGCGTCTGGTGCCCGGCGCCCAGCGCCATCTGCATCGCGTTGCGCAGGTGACGCGTCTTGCCCTCGCGCACCAGGTTGCTCACCGCGGGTGTCGCGAGCAGCACCTCGTACACGGCGACGCGGCCGCCGCCAATGCGCGGCACGAGCCGCTGCGCGACGATCGCCGCCAGCGTGCTCGCCAGCTGCAAGCGGATCTGGGCTTGGCGTTCGGCCGGGAACACGTCGATGATGCGGTCGAGCGCCTGGGGCGCGTCGTTCGTGTGCAGCGACGAGAGCACCAAGTGGCCGGTCTCGGCCAGCGTCAACGTGATCGCGATGCTCTCGTTGTCGCGCATCTCGCCGACGAGCACGACATCCGGGTCTTCGCGGAGTGCGGCCCGCAAGGCCCGTTCGAACGATTGCGTATCGACGCCGACCTCGCGCTGGTGCACGACCGACTGCTGGTTCGTGTGCAAGAACTCGATCGGATCCTCGATCGTGATGATGTGACACGGACGCGTTTCGTTCACCGCTCCGATGAGTGCGGCCATGCTCGTCGTCTTCCCCGACCCCGTCGGGCCCGTGAACAGCACGAGACCTTGCTTCAAGTTCACGAGCTCCCGAACTGGCGCCGGGATGCCGAGCTCGTCGAGCGTCGGGATGACGTTGTGCAGGAGACGGAGAGCAAGGGCTGGACGGCCCCGCTCGAAGAAGGCGTTGACGCGGAACCGGGCTTCGCCGAAGGAGAACGCGAAGTCGAGGTCGCGGTCGGCCGCGAGCTGCGCGCGCTGCTCGGCGTCGAGCACGTAGTCGAGCGCCTCGTCCATCATCGTCTCGTCGAAGATGGGGAGGTCGGTGGCGGAACGCATGGCGCCGTCGAGGCGCAGCAGCGGATGCGACCCGATCGTCAGCACCAGATCGGTGCCGTTCCTCTCGATCACCGCCCGGAGGGCGTCCTCGAACGCATGCATCCCCACGGGGACAACACTAATCGGCTCAGTTTCGGTGCAGCCCCGCCCGATGGAAGATCGTGCGGATCTTTCGAGCGGTACTCGTGGCGGGTGCCGTGGTCGTCGTCGACCAGCTGACGAAGGCAGGCGCCACGCACGCCACGACGCCTGCGCACAACCCCGACCTCGCGTTCGGCATCGCCCATGGCCCGGCACCGGCGCTCGTCGTGGTGGCGATCATCGTGCTCGGCGTGTTTCTCGGGATCGTCGGCCGCGTCGCGATACGAGCCGGCATGTCGCCGGTCCTTCCGGCGTTGATCGCGGGCGGAATGCTCGGCAACACGCTCGACCGCGCCCGCCTGGGCGCGGTCCGCGACTTCATCGCCGTGCCGTTCGCGATCATCAATGTCGCCGACATCGCCATCACCATCGGGATCGTGGCGCTCGGCCTCGGTTTGGCATTCCGCGTGCCCCGACTACGCAGTGCGGCAAACGCGCCGAGCTAACGCCGTACCTGACTGAGGAACGGAATCAGGTTCGCAAGGAAGTCGTTGTTCGGGCTCGCCGCGCTCGGATCGTTGTGCGCGTAGGTGCCCTGGCGGTTGACCAGCGTGAGATTCCGCGCCGGGATACCTGATTGCTCCGCCAACACACGCGCGGAGTTCAGGACGCCCTCTCCACCCAGCGCCCCGAACGCGTAGATCTTCGTGTGCTTCTTCAAGTCATCACCGTGGGTCGCGTGCACGTTGAGGACGCTCTGCGCCGGGTTCGCGTTGCCGGCGGCAACCGCACCGGCATCGAGCGTCAATCGCGTCGGGTGATACCACGCGCTGCCGTCGATGCCGAGCAGGCCGGTACCGGAGAGCATGTTTGCCCAGCGCTGGATGGGCGTGATCTCACCGGCGTCGTCCCATCCGCGGGGATTCCCGCTCGCGGCGAGATGTCCGGCGTGCACTTGCGCGGCCGCCAAGTTCGGCGGCGACGTGTCGACGTCCACGGCGTAGCCGAACTCGCCTTCATTGGTCGCGGGGACGGGCGCCTTGATGTTCGCGGGCAGCAACGAGAACTGCTGGCCAATCGAGGGACCGTTCGGGTTGACGACCGCGAGCGTCGAACCGCCGGAGGAGTACAGGCCGAGGAACGGCGCGGGGATACCGCCGAACGCGAGCCACGGCGAACTGGTCGACAGCGTTTGCAGTGACGCCGCCGCTTGCTCCGGTGTGGTCGGCGTCGAACCGCTCCCGCCGTCGATGTAGACCAAGCCCGCGAGATCCTTGTCGCCGGGCTTCCCATTGAAGTCCCAGGTGGCGTACGCGGTGGTGATCGAGCCGCCGAGTGAGTGGCCACCCATCACGACGCGCCGGCCGTGGGCGCGCGCAGCCCTGACGACGCGGTGCAGGTCTTCGATCTCCACGTTCATGCCCCAGCCCGCGCGCGAACGCGACGTCCGCGTCGGGAATCAGCTGGAAGTGGTTCGTAACGTTCGGGTTGGTGAGCCAGCCGAGGTAGTAGTCGAACGCGTCCTGGTCTGACACCGTGCCCTGCTTCTGCCGGTCGAGCACCGAGTGATCCTCGAGCTGGTTCTCGCGGCGCTCCACCGACCACACCTGCCACTTTCCGGCGGTCGCATTGACGATGTCCTTGGCGAGCGGCAAGAAGTACCCCGCGCCCGCCGACGTGCCCGGATTCAGCACCAGCACGTTGCGCGCTTGCTTACGGCCGATCTTCAGCACGCCGACCCGATCGAGGTTGTCGGGCGTCGCGGGATCGTCATAGCCCTTGAGCCATTCGAACTGCACGGCGATCGTGCCGTCGAACCGCGTGTGTCGCCCGCCGGCGTGGTGCGGCGAACGCGATCCTTTGGCGAACGCGGGCGAGGCCGGAACGATCAGGATCAATGCCAGCGCGAGCACGGCGATGCCGATGAATCCGCGCGGCTTACGACGACGTGCGAAAGCGTTCACTCGTACCCCCAGGCCAGCCCCGCCACGGTCATCAACGACCCTAGTTGAAGCGTTCTTGCGACGCCTGGCGACCAATATTGTCGCCGTATGCCGCAAGAACCCCTGGACGAGGAGATCGCACGCGCGCACGCGGCCGCCGTCGCCGCGGGTAAGCCCGGTTATCTCGATCCCGACACGGGCATGTTCGTGTTCACGTCGGTCGCGCTTGCCGCGAAGGGCACGTGTTGTGCGAGCGGCTGCCGCCATTGTCCGTTCCGCTCGACGGCATCCGCAGCCGATGCAATCCGCAACGCGCACGCGTGGTTCGAGGTCAACAGCGGATGGGCGCCACCCGATCCCGACACGCTTGCGGAATGGGCAGCCGACGGTGTGTGTCGGTGCCCTGACGATTGCATCGTCGCGCCCGACGCCTGGTGCCAGCACGGGCTCGCCTCGTGGTGGCTGATCATGGACGCGCTCGAAAACTAACCAGTGCGCAAGTCGCGCACGAGATCGCCGCACAGCACGTCGAGCGCGCGATGACCGTTCGCAAAGTAGCGGCGCCCGACGCGCACGCCGCGCTGGGGCTCCACGCTGAGCTTGGTCCACGCGTCGAGACGCGGCCACAACAACAGCTCGATGGGGATCCATCGCGTATGCGTCGGGTTCCGCAGGCGGCCACGCAGGTGCCAGACCCCGGCCGGGTCGCGGCGCGGCTCCTCGAGCACGAGGCGGCCCGCGACCTCGAGGCGATCGTTGCGGGCGCGGCGCCGCCACCATTCACCGAGTGACTCAAGACCCCGTGCCGGCAACGGAATCATGCGACTGAAGCCGGAGAGGAAGCTGCTCGCTCGAGAAGACGCGGAAGGCGTACGACGCTCGTCGTACGACCACGGCGGGAGCGTCAATACGGATGGAGCCTCGGCGATCGTGGCGCGCAATGCTTCGGTGGCCGTGAACGGGTTCAGCACGATGAACTCGTCTCCGGGCCGGTCGGCGGGAACCGGCGCTAACGCAACGCCGTCGACGTAGACCGGGAGCGCTTCGAGGCTCTCCGCCTCGTCTCGTTGGGCCATAACGCGATCATCGCCCTCGCGCGGGCCCGGCACCAGCCTTTCCTGCTTCGACCATGGTGGCTGCAGTCCGATTCGCCGCGTACGCTCACGGTCGTGGCGAGAGGCACGGGGCCGGCGCTGTCGATCACCACGGCGGCGGGCACGCGTGAGCTTCCGTGGGCGTCGACGGCAACGATCGGTCGCGACCCGACGAACAACATCGTCATCGACGACCCGCTCGTGTCGCGGCACCACGCACGCGTGCACGGCGACGACGGCGGGTGGCGGCTCCAGGATGTCGGGAGCACGAACGGCACGTTCGTCGCCGGCGTACGGGTGCAAGACATCGGGATCGACGTGTCGGTCCTCGCCCACCTCGGCGACCCGAACGAAGGCCCCTGGCTGCGATGCGATCCCGTTGTCGTCACCGCCCCGCCCGCGGGCGCGGCCGCCCGGGCCGCTGATCCCGTCGAGGTCCGCGAGCTCGGCACGGCGACCGTCGTGCACGAGGTACGGCGCGACATCGAACGCATCGGCCGCGACGACACCAACGACGTGGTACTCGACGACCTGCTCGTCTCGCGCGCCCATGCGGAGCTGCATCGGGAGCGCAACGGAAGCTGCACGATCGTCGACCTCGGCAGCCACAACGGCACGTTCGTGAACGGCCGGCGCGTCGAGTCCGCGCCGCTCGGCCCGAGGGATGTCGTCACGATCGGCGCCCAACGGCTCCGCCTGCGCGACGGGTGCCTCACGGTTTACAACGACGCGGGTCAGGCAACCTTCGCCGCGTTCGGGCTCACCGTGATGTCGGACGCGAATCAGACCCTTCTCGATGACGTCGGCTTCGCGTTGGATGCGTCATGTTTCCTCGGCGTCGTTGGACCGTCGGGCTCGGGCAAGTCGACGCTGCTCGGCGCGCTGACCGGCTTCCGGCCGGCAACCCGCGGTTCGGTGTACTACGGCGGGCTCGATGTGTATCGGGAGCACGAGGCGCTGCGTCGTCGCCTCGGGTTCGTGCCCCAGGACGACCTCGTGCAGCTCGACCTGACCGTCGACCAATGCTTGCGTTACGCGGCGCGGCTGCGCTTCCCGCCCGACGTCGGTGCGCGCGAGCGCGGCGCGCGCGTCGACCAGGTGCTCGTCGAGCTCGGTCTCGCACAGCGCCGTGAGCTGCGCGTGCGGCAGCTGTCCGGCGGGCAGCGCAAGCGGGTCAGCGTCGCGCTCGAGCTCCTCACCAAGCCCGCGTTGCTGTTCCTCGACGAGCCGACCTCGGGCCTCGACCCCGGGCTCGAGCGCAACGTCATGCAGCTGTTGCGTGTCCTCGCCGACGAAGGCCGCATCGTCGTCTGCGTGACGCACAGCGTCGACAGTCTGATGCTCTGCGACCGCGTGCTGTGTCTCGCGCCGGGCGGGGTCACCGCGTACTTCGGGCCGCCCCATCTCGCGGCCGCGCACTTCGGTCGCGACGACTGGACGCAGATCTTTCAGGACTTGTCGGAGCGACCGCCCGAGGAATGGAAGCGGCTGGAGGACGCGACCGCGAAGACTCCGCGCGTGCGCGAGCAACCGGTGTCCGACGACGCGTCGTTGAAGCGCGGCCTCGCGATCTTCGAGCCGGTGCGCCGAGCGCGGTCGTGGGTACGCCAATTCACAACACTGACCTCGCGCTACGCGCGGTCGATGATGAGCGACCGCCGCGCGTTCGCGTTCCTCGTGTTCGCCGGACCGATCCTCGGCGTTGTGCTGCTGTTGCGGCTCCCGACCAACGAGCTGGAACGGCTCCCCAACGGTCAACTGCATTTGTTCTCCCGTGCCGTCGCGCCGCTGCTCCTGGTGACGCTGGCGCTGACCCAGCTCGCGATCAACCTCTCGGTACGCGAGATCGTGAAGGAGCTCGCGATCTTCAAACGCGAGCGAGCGGTCGGCGTCTCGATCTCCGCCTATCTGCTGTCGAAAGTGGTCGTCCTCGCCGTCATCGGTGTCGCGCAGGCGGCGGTTATCGTGCTGATTGCGACCGCGCGCCAGGGTGGCCCGAGCGACGGCGTCATCTTTGCCTCGGCCCGGGTGGAGCTCATCCTCGTGTTCGGCGCCACCGCCATCGCGGCGATGAGCATGGGCTTGCTCGCGTCGTCGCTCGTGACATCCGAGAACCATTTAGCGCTCGTGCTTCCGGCGATCATCGGCTTCCAGGTACTCGCCGTGACGGGTATCGCGCTCCCGAGCGTCCCCGACGTGCCGGTGCTCGACCAGACGTCGTACGTGTCGAGCGCGTCCTGGGGCTTCACGGCCGCGGCGTCGACCGCCCGTCTCAATGAGCTCGAAGCGTTGAACAACGCGATGCGTCAGGTCCCGCTCGACAACGCGCAGCGCGATCCACGGGCCGCGATCGACCGGGCGGTGACGGTGTTCGAGCCGAGCAACCCGGCCGCGCAGAAGCGGCTCGGTGACGCCGCGTTCAACCACAATACGAACGCGTGGGTACGGGCGATGCTCGCGTTGCTGCTGATCACGGTGGCGTCCCTGATCGCGGCCGGCATCGCGCTGCGCCGGTACGACCCGCTGTAGCGCGTCAGGTCGCGAAGACCCGCAACTCGGAGAACCCGCCGCAGTCGGGGCTCTCGTGGCCGTGGAGCAGCAACACGATCGACCGCCCGACGACGTTCGGTTGGACCCTCACATTCGGATCGGGTGTACCTCCGAGTCCGGCGTCCTGCGAGAACACGACCGAGCCATTTGCCGCGAGGACCTGCACCGTCACCGAGTTGAACCCAAAGTTGCTACGGAAGTTGGGCGTGGAGTTCTGGGCGTTGTTGAGAATGTCGATGGCGACGATGCGTTGGTCGGTTGTTCCGTTCCATCGGAACGTCGACGTGTCGCCGTCGGCGTTCGAGCCGAGGGAGAACCACGACGTGCTGGCGTTGCCGTCGGTCGCGAGCGACGCGGGATACCCGCCGGTGGACGACGACGCAGTGACCGCGCCCTGCTGGACAACATCGACCGGTGTCGCCGCCACCGTGGTGGTGGTCGTGGTTGGCTTCGGCCGGGTCGTTGTCGTCGTGGGACGCGGCGGGCGCGTGGTGGACGGGCCGCTTGCACTCGCCGCCGGCGAGCCGGGCTTGCGAACGAGCGGCCCGCCGGTGATGACGTTCGTGGTCGTGAACGTCGATACCGGCTGGGGCGCGGGCACGATGATTGTGACCTTACCGGGGTCGAAGCCGAGCCAGGTCGTGCCCGACACGCGCGGGTTGTCAGCGATCGGCTTGGCCGCAGTCAGCGGATTTCCGCATTTGCAGCGGACGACCGGCATACCGAAGCGATCGATGAGCACCGCGGTGCCGGCCTGGAGAATCGAGTTGATGTAGGTCGCCTTGCCGTTGAGGAAGCCGTGGTTCACGACGCGCGTGTCAAAGCGCAGGATCACGTCGGTGAGCTCGGAGACGTAGCGCGGGATCTCGTCGACACCGATACCGAGGACCTTCGCCCACTCGCGCGCCTTGTCAGCGTTCGTCGTGAGGAAGTCGACGAGCTTCTTCGCGTCACACACCGACAGCAAGTTCGTGCCGCCGTACAGGCCGGGTGTCTCGCCGCTGATGCGCGGCGCGGTGCCGCTCCCCAACCCCGGGAGGTTGAGCGCCGGAAGCTTCAGCTTCGGGAGCTCGCCGATCTTCGCCTCGAGGCCGCTCAGCTTCGGGTCCTTGGCCGACAACGTCTCGACGGGCGGTGTCACGGGTTGCGTGAACACGTTCTCCCCGAGCGAGGAGATCGGTTCCGCGACGAGCTCGTTGGCATTGGGACCGTCGGGCGTGCTGTCGCGCGTCGCGACGATCGCGCCGATCGCGCCGCCGAACAGCAACACCAACACGAGCGGGAGAACCCAGAGCTTGCGCCGCCGGCGCGGCGGTGGTTGCCCCGCGGGCGGCGGCGTCGGCGTGTACGGCCCGGACGGCGGTCCCGGCGGTCCGGAGGGCGGAGCGGCCCCGGCGCCCGGTTGCGACGGCGGCGGGACCGGGCCGGCGCTCGCGGCCGCGGCATCCTCGGCGCGCTGGCGTCGCAACTCCTCGGGCCCGATCGTCTCGCCCGCGAGCGCCACGACCGGTGGGACGACGGCGAGCGGCGCGGTGCCCGGTTCGTCGGCGAGCGCGGCCAGCCAGGCGGCCGCGTCCGCGAACCGTTGTTCGGGGTCGGTGCTCAACGCGCGTGCGATCGTCGCATCGAGCTCGGGCGTCACGTCGCCGCGAATACTGCGCAGTGGTGCGAACGAGCCGGCCACGTGGGCGCGAACGAGCTCGCCGACCGAGTCATACGGATACGGGACGCGGCGCGCCAGCAGCTCGTACAGCACGACACCGGCGCTGTAGATGTCGCTGCGGCCGTCGGCGCGCCCCTCGGTCTGCTCCGGCGCCATGTAGTGCGGCGTTCCTGTCGCGATCGTCGTGACGCCGGCCTTGGCAAGATTCTTGGCGATGCCGAAGTCGACGAGAACGAGCCGCTCCTCGAGGCCGGTTCCCGCGTGGGCGGGAACCGTGCGGTACATGACGTTGGCGGGCTTGAGATCGCGGTCCGCGATGCCGAGCGCGTGCACGACGCGCAGGCCCTGCGCGATCTCACGGCTGATGGCGAGCGACTCGGGAACCGAGAACCACTGGTCGTTGCCGAAGCGGGCGCGCATACGCTCCTCGAGCGTGCCGCGGTCCGCGTAGTCCATGACGAAGTAGGGCCGTCCATCCGGCAACTCGTCGACCGTGTGTACGCGGATCAGGTGATCGGAATCGGCGCGCCACAGCACCCGGGCCTCGTCGATGAACCGCTGCCGGAACGCTTCGTCGCGCGCCCAGTTTTCGGCCAGCACTTTGATCGCGACACGGGCGTCGAGCGTCTCGTCGTACCCGAGCCAGACCGTACCGAACGCGCCCGAGCCGAGGACGCGCTCCGTGCGATAGCGGCCGATGTGCTCCACCCGGTTCCCTCCCGCGTGAGGAGATTACAGCGCAGCCACTGCCGCGCCGCGACTCTTCGATGGTCGCGGTGACGCCGTCGGCGGTCGGGGGCGGGAACGGCACGATTCGGTGTACACCCAGCGCGGCGAACGCGGCTGCCTTCTCTTGGGTGAGCCGGCCGCGAGGTGTCACTGTGATCTCGAGGTCGCCGAGTGCCGCGGGCCTCGAGACGTCCGCGGCCGCGGCGTGCAGCTCGGCGACACTTGTCGCGGCACTTTCGGGCGTGACCGCGAAGCCATACCAACCGTGCGCACGCGCGACCGCCCGCTTGTAGGCGCGCTTCGTGTGTCCGCCGACGACGATCGGGATCGGCTGTTGGACCGGTCGCGGATATGCGTCGACTCCGGCGAAGTCGACGAAGCGGCCGTGAAATTCCGGATGGTCGTCGTACCAGAGGTGTTGCATCGCGTCGAGATACTCGTCGGTGACCGCGCCGCGATTCTCGAAGTCGGCGCCGATCGCGCGGAACTCGGGCTCGAGATAGCCCACACCGATGCCGAGCATCGCCCGGCCGTTGCTCAGCACGTCGAGGGTCGCGAACTGCTTCGCGAGCACGACCGGGTTGCGCTGCGGGAGGATCACGATGCCGGTCGCGAGCTTGATCGTCGAGGTGTTGGCCGCGGCCCACGCGAGCGCGAGCAGCGGATCGAGCGCCGGGTCCTGCGGTGCCATCGGTGAGGGCGGCACCTGCGGATCGGGTAGGACGACGTGCTCACCGGCCCACACCGAGTCGAACCCCGCGGCTTCGGCGGCACGTGCCGTAGCCACGAGCCCATCGGTCGTGGTGGACACACCCATGTTGATGCTGAACAGTCCGAGCTTCACACCGCATCCTTGCGCATCTCCGGTGCCGCCGCAGTAGCGTGCGCTTCATGGCGACCACCGCCGAGCGGCTCCGCGACGCTCGCGACAAGATCCACGATGCCCGCAAGATTGTCCAAGGCGACACCGGTGCGTCACCGGTGTTGGTCGCGGTGGTGGAGGAGTTCGCCGGGAAGGCGGGCAAGGCCGTGGCGGCCGACGACGAGCGCACCGCGGTGATCGAGCTCGAACAAGCGGGCGACAGCGCCAAGGCCGCAGCCGAAGCCGACCCCGGTGCCTCGGATGCGACCCGTCAAGCCGTGCTCGACGCGCATCTCGCGATCTGCATCGCCAAAGCAAAGCTCTAGGTAAGCCAGACCCACGCGAAGCTGATCGGCAGATCCCGGTACTGCTCCCAACGCGGCTTGCGCGCGATCCACGACTCGTCGATGAGACCCTCGTGCAACTCGCTGGCCACGAGTCCGGCCGCTCGTCCCGCAGCCACGTGGTCACTGGGGAGATGGACGTACGTCTCGATCGCGACCGGTTGGCCGTCGGCGTGATCGAAATGCGTCGGGATTCCGGTCAACATGATGAAGACCGGGTGGTAGCCGACGAGCACGAACGCGCCCGACGCGCCAAGAAGTCGCCGCGCTTCGTCGTACAGCGCGCCGAGCTCGGGGAGATGTTCGTCGACGAGCGCGCACACGACAACGTCGTAGGCGCCGCCGGGGAGGCCAGTTGACCGAACGTCGGCTTCGACGAGGCGTTCGTGCAATGCCCTGCCGCGCGCGACCTCCAACATCTCGGGCGTGATGTCGACGCCGTCGATGCGCGTGATGCCCTTCCTCAGGAGCCAGGCCGCCGTACGACCCGTGCCACATCCGAGGTCTGCAACCCGGTTGGCGGTCTCCCAGCGGATGCTCGTGATGCGGTCGAGCAACGCGAGGTCCATGACGTCCTCGACGGTGTCTTCATACGAAGGCAGCCAGTCGCGGTAGCCGTCTCGTACCGACACCGTTGGGTAGTGGCGCCGATCGAACTGCGCAAAGTCCGGCATCGCCTTCAGTCGAACGAGGTGCGGAATAGCGAGTCGTACGCGAGGCCCCACGGCGGACGCAGGAAGCCGAGTGCCCGCACGTCCTCGCCCCACGACGCGAACGGTGAGCGGCGAGAGAACGTGCCGCCTCCGATGACACGCGCCAGCCGGTTGAGGCACGCCTCGGCGAGCTCGGCCACGCCCTGCTTCGCCCGGAGCGTTGCATGCAGCGAACGTAGGTGGTCGCCTGCCTCGACCGCGCGCAACGCGCCCTCGAACGCCTGCGTCGCGAGCCAGTGCTCGAGCTCGGCGCGGCTCCACTCGACCTGCTCGTACGGCCGCATGGTTTCGGCTTTGGGCGCGAGCTGCTGCTTCGCAGTACGGACAGCTTCGTCGAGCACTCCGAGCACGACCGCGGTGAACAGGGACGACACGAGCGGCGCCGCCGCGAGCGTGATGTCGTCGATCGGGCCGTCCCACGCCATGCGCGTTGCCGGACAACCCTCGAGGCGCATGGCATGGCTCTGCGTCGCGGCCATGCCGATGCCGTCCCACTCGGCGATGAGGCGCAATCCGGCCGAGCCGTCCCACGGACGATCACGCACGTCGAGGGCGAAGACCGACGGCGTGTCCTCGCCGGCCGCGATCGCTGTGGTGATCATGAACGACGTCACACCCGAACCGCTTCCGAAGTGCTTGTCGCCGGTGACGCGATAGCTGTCGCCCGGCAGCGGGCTCGGCGTCGCGTCGGGCGTTGCGGTGGACTTGGTGCGCGCAATGTCGCCGCCGCTCCCGGGCTCGGACGTGATCGTGCCCCACTGGTGGCCTTCGGCGGCGCTGGCGCAGACTGCTTCCCGCTGCTTCACCCATGCCGGGGGCGACTCGTCGGGTCGGGCCAGCCAAAAGCCGATCACGGCGGGATGCATCGACGACACGAGCGCGACCGACGGATCGGCGCCGCCGAGCGTTCGCAGCACGTTGCAGATAGGTCGCGTCGACGACGCGACATCGCGCCATCCGCCGCCCATCGCCTCCGGCACAGCCATCTTCAGAAATCCGGCGGCGCGCAAGCGATCGAAGTCGGCGCGGTCGAGATGGCGTCGAGCTTGGCGCTCGGCGCGCTGGCCGCGCCATTCGTCGGCGATCTCGCCGACCGCTTTCTCGACATCGGCGGCACCCGTCATGGTGGTCACGTTACGCCGGTCACGCGCACCGGAGTAGGGTCACCCTCGCGAGACCTTTTTCTGGAGGTGCGCCATGCGCCGTTGTCTCATTGTCGCCAACCGCACGCTCGGCGGTCCGCAGCTCGTCGCCGAAGTGATCGCCCGGCAGGGAACAGGTCAGTACTCGTTCCATATCGTCGTGCCCGCGAGCCACGGCCACGGCACCGAGATGTGGACCGAGGGTCACGCCATCGCACAAGCGCGCATCGCGCTCGATCACGCGATCGAGCACTTCCGCGAGGAGGGGATCGAGCTCACCGGCGAAGTCGGTGACGAGAACCCGGCGCTCGCGGTCGGCGACGTGCTGCGTCGCGAGCACTTCGACGAGATCATCGTCTCGACGCTGCCGCCCGGCCCGTCGCGCTGGTTGAAGCGCGACCTCCCGAAACGCCTGGAGCGGGAACACCACCTGCCGGTCACCCACGTCGTCGCGGACGCGGTCCTCGCGGATTGAGTTTTTGCGACACACGACGACCGAATCGGTCGCCGGGCGTCGCAAAAACACTCAATGCATCTCGAAGGCGGCCGGTTTCGGCGCTCGCATCTCCTCGCGGAACCGGTCGAACGTCCACGGCCAAACAGCCGGGATACCGCGGTCGTCGAGGTACCAGCTGCGACAGCCCGTGACCCACACCGTGTGCTTCGCGGCTTCGACGCGTGCGGTCTCGTGTTCCTCCATCGCGTCGTGCGTCGCGCTGATCTCCCGGCATTCGCCCACACGCAGACGTTCGATGAGCTGCAGGATGTACCCGAACTGCAGCTCGGCGACCTCGATCAGCGAGAAGTTGCCGACCGGGCCATTGGGTCCGTTCAGCATGAAGAAGTTCGGGAACCCGGGGATCGAGATCGAAAGGTACGCGTTCGGGCGCGGGTCCCATGCCTGCGCGAGCGTCTGGCCGTCCTTGCCGATCACCTGCATCGGCCGCATGAACGCATCGGCCTTGAAGCCGGTGGCGAGCACGAGCACGTCGAGCTCGTGCAGCCGGCCGTCGCGCGTGCGAATGCCCTTGGGCTCGACGCGTGCGATCGGATCGGTGACCAGTTCGGCGTTCGGCCGTTGGATCGCCTCGTAGAAATCCGGCGAGATGATCAAGCGCTTGCACGCCGCCCGGTAGTCGGGTCGTAGCCGTTCGCGCAGCTCGGGATCACGCACGCTGCTCTCGAGGTTGGCGACGGCACCCTCCTCGATCATCTTCATACCGGGTGAATCGGCGTCGACGACTGAGTTGGCGAACAGGCCGAACATCTGCGACAGCTGCTCGTGCAGGCCGCTCAGCTGCTCGGGGTCGTCCCGGAACGCCGTCTTCTCGTCGTCGGAGTACGGCGGGTTCTCCTGCGGCATGATCCATTGCGCCGTGCGCTGGAACAGCGAAAGCTTGGCGACGCGATTGACGATGGCCGACACGATCTGGATCGCGGTCGAGCCGGTGCCGATGACACCGACGCGCGCACCGTCGAGCGGCACACCGTGATCCCACCGGGAACTGTGGAAGCGCGCGCCCTCGAACGTATCCAGGCCGTCGATGTCGGGGATCCGGGGATGGTGGAGCACACCGGTCGCCGCGATGATGACATCGACGACGTCTCGGTGGCCGTGCCGCGGTCTCCACGAACCACTTGCAGTCCGAGTACTCGCAGCGCGTCACCTCGTCGCCGAACCGAACGCGTTCGAGCACACCGTGGTCGCGTGCGACGTGTTCGAAGTATCCCTGATCTCGGTTCCCGGTGAGAACCGGCGGCTCCAATTCGGCGTGAGTGCGAACGAGTACGAGTAGAGATGCGATGGGACGTCGCACGACAGCCCGGGATAGGTGTTCTCGCGCCACGTGCCCCCGACGCGATCGCCCTTTTCGTAGACCGTGAAGTCGGTGAAGCCCGCCTCGCCGAGCTTGATCGCGCTCGAGGATCCCCGCCATCCCCGCACCAATGATCGCGAACCGCAAACCCGCGCTCCCCTGCGTCGTCGTCACCGCCTATCAGAGCACACTCGCGTCCGGCGGCGTCAGCCGAGCAGGGTTTCGCCGACGTACCCACCGACCTCGACGCCGGGCGGGACGGCGAAGGAAGCGCTGGCAATGTGCTTGATGTACTCGTTCAACGCGTCGTTGTCGGCGAGTCGTTGCTGCAGCGGGACGAATTGGCGGCGAGGGTCGCGCTGGTACGCGATGAAGAAGAGCCCCGCGTCAAGTTGGGCCGTGACCGGATCCACACCGTCAGCGAAGCTATAGCCACGGCGCAGGATGCGGAGACCGTTGTTCTCGCCAGGTGCCGCCAGGCGGATATGCGTGTCCTCGGCCAGCCGCGTCAGGTCGGGTGGGTCGTGCTCGTGTCGCGCGCCCAGCGGAGCACCCTCGACCTTGGTGCGGCCAATCGTGTCCTGTTGTTCGCGCAGCGATGTGCGGTCCCATGACTCGAGGAGCATGCGGATGCGCCGCACGACGACGTAACTGCCGTCGCGCATCCATGCGGGCGCATCCGCGGCACCGACCCACACGTGGTCGCGCAGCGCGGCGTCGTCATCCGCCTTGATGTTGTTCGTACCGTCCTTGAAGCCCATGAGATTGCGCGGCGTCGGCTGGTCATCGCTCGTCGTCGACGTGCGACCGAAGCCGAGCTGCACCCAGCGCACGACTGCCGTGCCACGCGCAATCCGGGCGAGATTGTGGAACGCGTGGAACGCGGTCTGGGGATCGTCGGCGCAGCACTGCACCGAGATATCTCCGCCGCAACGCGTGGGATCGAGCACGTCGTTGCGGAACTGCGGGATCTCGGCGAGTGGCGCGGGCAACTTGTCCGCGAGGCCGAACCGATCATGCCCGTTGGCGGTCACGAACACGCTGCGGCCGAAGCCGACGGTGACCGTGAGGTGCGCCGCGGGCGAACCCACCGCTTCGCCGGTGTCGACCGCAGGCGTGCGATTGCGCCCCAGCTCGCGCTCCAGTCGGTCCAGGCACTCGACCCGCCCCGCCGCTACGCGCTCGCATTCATCGCGGCCGGATCGTTCGGGCTCATCATTGACGCGACCGAGTGTCGCGTCGCGCTTGCACGTCTGCATCAGCATCTCGCGGCGGGCGGCACGCTCCTGATCGACATCGAGACGCCGGCCGCAGCACCGCGAGCGACGAGTTCGAACGGGAGCTCGAGCAAGCCGGATTCGTCGATGTCCGCGCCGAGCCATGGGTCGGCCTCGAAGGCGCCGATGGAGATGCCGCGACAGCAGTGCTTTCCTTCGAATGCCGCTCGGCCTGAGGTCAGTGCTCGGCGAGAAGCTCACCGGAACGGGCCTTTGCCATGTCGGCCTGTTCGACGGGAAAGTACTCCAACTGCGTGATCACGCCATCGCGCACGACCGCAACGCTCCAGAACACGACTTCGATCTCACCGCCGTCGTCTGTCGTCGCGGTGGCTCGCATGAGGCTGACGCTCCCATGGGGACTTGGGTAGATCTCCGCAGTCCACATGAAGATGTTCGGGCTGACCGCGACGGTGCCCTGCACATCGTGTACGAGGATCTCTCGACCGCTGAACTCGCCAAGTGATGCCGGACGCCGGTCGATGACGACGACGTCGGGCGCGTAGAGCGCCAGCAGCGCCGTCCAGTCGCGAGCGTTGTATGCATTGACCGACGCGACGGCCAGCCGCATGGTGTCGGCGAACGGCGCGCCCTCGCCTTCGCTGTAGCGACGGTCGAGCTCCTCCGTCGCACTGTCGACATCGTTGGTATCAAACGTCGTAAAGGATGCGAGCCGGGCGCCGGCGAGCTCGATCACGGCGAGAAGCTCGGACGAGAACTGGTCGGGAACCACGCCCCCCAGGACGGCCAGGGCGAGTCGTTCGCCGCGCGTCGCGAGCACCGTCTGGGCGATGTGCTCGACACCCTGTTCGGCAACGATCTGCATTTCCTTGACGTGCGCGGCCCGGCCGACCTCGTGCGTCCAAACCACCAACTGACGGCCCCCATAGACGAAATCATCGGTGACCGCGTCGCTCATTGCCACCCAGTCCCGAGCCGCGAACAGACGCTCCCAGCGGTGGAACGCTTCGGTGCAGCGGTTGGCCGGCTCGCGCGAGTCGGCATCGACAGCCGCCGCGCGCGACTGCTCGTGCCGCGCATCGGCAAGCGCACGCGCGGACTCGGCGAGCGCGGTCGCGCCCTTGCGCTCGTACAGCCCAGCGGCGGCCAGTGCCGCTTCCTCGGCGCCGCGCGCATCGCCGCCGGCCCGGCGGACGCGCGCGAAGCGCGAGATACGCGTCCGCGTGGTGCACGAGGGCATCCGTACCCGCCGCGATGCGCACGGCCTCTTCCGCGAGTGCCACCGCATCTTCGAAGCGCTCCTGCGTGGCGAGAATCTCGGCCCGGGCGCCCCGCCACGCAATCACGCTCTGGAGATCGTCCCCGGCCAGCCGCTCCGCCTCCGCCGCGAGGTGGGCGGCTTCGTCGCGGAACCCACGCGTGAGCTGCACGCGCGCGAGCAACGCGGCGGCGCGCGCCGCGTCGGCATCGATGCCGAGCACGTTCATCCCCGCGTACGCCCGGCGCAGATGGTTCGCGGCCGCGTCGAGGTCGCCGCTGACAAATTCGATGATCCCGGCGAACATCTCCGCTTCGAGGAGGCCGTGCGCGAGCCCGAGCTCTTCGAGGGTGGCACGTGCCGCTCCCACCATCCGGCGTGCGGCATCGGCGCGTCCGCGAAATGCCTCCAGCACGCCCTGGCAACACTGCGACGTCGCTTCCACCGCGGGCGATCCCGCGGTGATGCGCAGCAATCGCACGACGTCGAGGCAGCGTCCGCCCGCGCGGGGCACCGGGCTGGGGCCCCATACTGCGGCGACGGGTGCGGCAGCCAGCGCGACCGTTGCCAAACGCCGGTCGCCGGCTTCGCGAGCTGCCGTCGAGCGCGCGATCGAGCGCGGCCTCGACATCGGCGAACCGGCCGAGCCGGGCGAGCGTTGCCGCGTGGACCGTGTGGGCCTTTGCCGCGCCTCGCGCGTCGTAGAGCGCGGTGAGCTCGACGGCAACCTCTGCGACCTGGCGTTCGGTCTCGTGGAGGCGACTCGAGTCGGTCATCGTGGCCAGTTGCGCCCGGAAACACGCCGACCACGCGGCCAAGCGGGGCGACGTGTTCGCATACTGGCCGAGGTCCGCGACCGCAACGGCCGCGGCACCAGCCTCGCCCCTGGCGAGCAGCGCCTCGCATTGCACGAGCAGCGCGTCCGCACGCTCGGCATCATCGTCGGCACGACATGCGAGAGAGCGCGAGGCGAGCGACGACGCGGACGCGAGGTCGTCACGATCGAGCGCGTGCTCGGCCGCCGCCCCGAGACGGGCGCCGGCATCTCGTCCGATCTCGCGATCGTGCGCGTCGAGCGGCCCGAGCTCGCGCCGATGCACGTACGCCTGCTCGAAGTGATAGCCGATGAGCTCTTCGTGTTCCCCGATGAGCACACCGACCTTCGTCTCGAGCCAGCGTGCGAGCTGTTCGTGCAACTGGGCGCGCGTCTGGCGGAGCACGCGCCGGTACGCAGCGTCGCGGACCAACACGTGGTGGAATCGGTACACCGGTTCGTCGATCCAAGAGGTACCGTCCGGCTCGACCAGTTCCTTCTTGCGCAGGTTCTCGAGCACCGCGTCAAGGCTCGTACCGGTGGAGGAAGTGACCAGCTCGTGCAGCGCGCCACGCGAGAACTCTTTGCCAATGATCGATGCCCGTTCCAGCACAAGCTGCTCGTCGGACGGGAGGCGATCCAGACGTGCCGAAAGCAGCGATTGGATCGTGGGCGGTACGTCGATCGCTTCGGGTGCGACGCTGAGATGCCACAAGCCGTCCTCACAGCGGAGGATGCCGTCGTCGACCAGCATCCGCAGCAGCTCGCGGAAGAACAGCGGATTGCCGCCCGTCGATTCCGGCAGCCGATCGAGCAGCCGTGGTGGCAACGCGTCGGTCTCGAGCAACTCGCAGGCCAGTTGCCGCGTCGCCGGCCGGTCGAGTCCTTCGAGCGCGATCACCGCGCGGCGCGATCCGTCGACCATCGAACCGCGCATGTCCCGGAGCTCGGGGCGGGCCAGCCCGATCAGCATGACCGGCGCGCGCATCCATTCCGACAGGTGGTCCACCAGGTCGAGCAGCATCGGTTCGGCCCGGTGCAAGTCATCGATGATGAGCACGACCGGCCGTTCCCGCGCCGCGAGCTCGAGCACGCGCCGCACGGTCCAGAACGTCTCTTCGGGCGTGCCGATCGCGCCGGCGCCCAGGATCGCGGCCGCGCTCGCGACGATGCGGTCGCGGTCGTGCTCGTCGTCCGGAATCAGCGTGTCGACGGTCTCGACGACGGTCGCAGCATCCGCAGTCTCGTGCACACCCGCCGCAACCCTCACGACGTCTGCGATGGGCGCGAGCGTTGCCGCTCCCTCCTGCGCACAGCGGGCGAACAACGCGGTAGCCCGACCGCCGAGCGACCGCTGCAGCTCGGACGCGAGTCGGGTCTTACCGACGCCGGGCGATCCCAACACAACGGCGAGACGGGCAGTGCCGCTGGCCGCGACGTCATCGAACACCGCGGCGAGCGTTTCGAGCTCGTCCGATCGCCCGACGAACTCGGTGCGGGGATCGGGCGCCGCTTCTTCGACGGACAGGAGTCGATACGCGTTGACCAGGTTGGCCTTCCCCGCAACGGCGAGCGGTGGCACGGCTTCGAAGACCGCAACGCCGCGCGTGAGACGCCAGGTTTCTTCGCCGACGAGCACGGTGCCGGGTGTGGCCGCATGTTCCAACCGGGCGGCCAGGTTGACCGCGTCGCCGACCACGTCGTCATCGCCGGCGCTCACGATGACCTCACCGGTGTTGACACCGACGCGCAGCGAGATCACGGCGTCGCGGTCGCGCGCCACCTCGAACGCGAGATCTTCAAACTCCTCGTGCATCGCGAGTGCCGCGTCGAGCGCCCGCAGCGAATCGTCCTCGCTCGTGTCCGGAACACCGAACACGGCCATCACGCCGTCGCCGATGAACTTGACGACGCGGCCGCGGTGTTCGTCCACGATCTCACGAACCATCGCGTAGTACTGGTCCATCACCGCGTGGACGGACTCGGGATCCATCTGCTCTTCCAGGCTCGTGGATCCGACGAGATCGGCGAAGACGATCGTGACGACTTTGCGCGTCTGGGCCGGTGCCGCGCGCTCCGACGGCCCGACGGTTCCGGCGACCGGCGTCCCGCAGGAGTCGCAGAAGCGCGCCGAGCGAGCGAGCTCGTTCCCACACGTCGCGGACTGGACTGCCAGCGTGCTGCCGCACGACGCGGCAGAAGCGGGCCTGGTCGCGGTTCTCCTCCGCGCAGACCGAACACCTCACGGACGGCCACGTCCCGCGAACAGCTGCACTCCCCGGTCCCGCGTACAGGGCATCTGGAGAGTGAATGTTATTGGCTCGAATTGACCGGCCGGTCCGTGGGCGCACCGGCCGGTCAGGACGAGGAATTACGGCGTCAGGACGAAGTCGGCGACGTAGTTGACCTTCGGCCGGCTCTTCGTGGAACTCAGGGTGATCGCGTGCACGCCTGCGGGACCGGCCTTCTTCGCCGTGGTCGGGATCGTGCCCACGCACTGCGCGACGCCGTTCAGACCCGCCTTCACACGACAGAGCTTGACCTTCCGCTTGCCGACGTTCGTCGCGTAGTACACGGTCATCGGCGCCTTGGGCTTGAGCTCATAGCCGGTCGCGGTCACGGTTGTGCCCATCGGCCCGATCGTGGGGGTGACCGTGCCGCCGGGCTCGAAGTCGACCATTGTCGTGTCGCTGCCGATCGTGATGTTCAACAGATCGACGAAGGCGGTGGCACCTCCAGGAACCGGACCACCGAGACGGAAGAGGAACGCGCCGCGCTGGATGGAATCGTTGCGGACGGCCGCGTCGGGAAACGCGGTCAGCACTTCGGCCCAGGTGCACATCGAGGCCTGGCTACAGACCGCGTTGCCGGGCGCTTGACTCGCCCACCACTTGCCGTCGGCGAGCGCGTCGAGGTGGCGCCACGTGTCGGGCGGCGGGTTCGTGCTCGGGCTGAACACCAATCGGCCCCGATAGAACGTGTCGTTGTCGGTCGCGTCGTAGTCGATGTCGAACTGGAGCACGAGCTGGTTGCCCGGTGAGCCCGCGACATAGCCCCAGTAGTCGAGCGCGTTGATCTGGTCGAGGCGCGTCCCCGCGAACTGATTCGTGCCGAGTGACGCGCGTCCGGTCGAATCGACTTCGAGCGCGGCGCTGCCAACCCCCGCCGGCGCGGGATCCGGTCCCTGCACCAACGAGGCGTTACCGAGAGAACCACCGGGCCCCTCGTTCCCACCGAACCATGTATTGACGGTGAGCGTGCGTACGACTTGTGTCATCGTCGCCGCCTGCACCGGCGCCGCACCGATCAGCGCGCCCACAAGCATGACGCCTGCGAGAACCGTTGCACTTTTCCCCCGCATTGATGCTCCCCCACTTGCTCGACTGTGGATGCACAGGTTGTCACAAGAAAGGCTGGGGCACCCGCCGTCCCCAGCATCTTCCTCTTTACTTCACGATCACTGCGATCGTCGTGCACTGCGGTCCGGCTTGGCCGGCCACGCTGATGCACGCCTTCGTGGTGACGAGGTCGTCGGCATGCAGCACGACGTGGCTCCACGTGAACGAGAACGCACCGGTCGACTTGCCAGACTGCAAGTTCGTCGTGGCACCGGAGCCCGCAACGATGGTCGGTGCGCCGCCATTGACGCGAATTTCCATCGACAGGGCCGACGCGGGAACCGAAACCGTCGATGGGCCAGTGTTCTTCACGGTCGTCGTGAACGGGTTGCTCGTCTGCGTCCGCAAGATGTCACCGATCACCGGCGAAACAGTGAACGACGTCGGGCCGTTCGTCTGGTCGACCGCCGAGCAGTTGTTCGCCGGGAAGTAGTCGCCGACCACGTTGATGCAGGTCTCGACGTGCAATGCCGTTCCTACCGGCACTGCTGTCGGAGTCGTCCAGTTGATCGTGAACTCCTTCGACTTTCCGGCCGCGAGCGACGCCGACGGCGATGGCAGCGAGATCTGCGATGCCGGAACCGGCGTGCCGTTGAGCGACACCGTGGCCTTCAGGTCGGACTGAGTGATCGTCCGGGTCACGGTGCCCACGTTGTACACGGTCATCGTGAAGTCGATGTTCTTCTGACCGGTCGCGACGCCTCCCGACAACTCGGCCCGCATGTCGAGGCCAGGTGTCCCCGTCAGCACCACGTCAACCGAGTCGGTCGCCGAGCCGCCGTGGCCGTCGTCGACGGTCAACTGGAACGTCAAGAGGGACGGTCCGGTCGGCGTGATGAACTGCGGCTGCGCCACATGCGTGTTCGACAGCGACACCGCGAGGCCGCCGGTCTGCAACCACGTGTATGTAAGCGTGTGGCCGTCGGGATCGGACGACCCCAAGCCGTTGAGCGTGACCAGCTGGCCGGGATTCTTCGGACCCTGGTCTGGACCGGCATTCGCGGTCGGTGCGTGGTTGATCACGTCGATGATCACCGTGTCGCTGCTCGTGCCGGCGTGCCCGTCGTTCACCGTGACCTTGAACTCGAGCGTGCTCGCGAGCACCGGCGCGGTGAACGTCGGCTTCTGCGCGGTAGTGCTCGACAGCGTGACCGACGTGCCCGACAGCTGCTCCCACAAGTACGTGAGCGTGGCGGTCTGACCGGGGTCGGCATCCGAGGAGCCGGAACCGTCGAGCGTCACCAGCGTGGACACGACCTTGGTCTGGTCGACGCCGGCATTCGCGACCGGGATCGCGTTCGTGACGTTGATCGTGACCGAGTCGGTGTCGGTGCCTCCGAAACCGTCGTCGACCGTGAGGTCGAACGTCAGCGTCGTCACCAGCGACGGCGCGGTGAACGTCGGGTGCACGCCGTGCGTGTCAGACAGTGTCACCGGTGTGCCGCCGGTCTGCGCCCACGTGTAGGTGAGCGGCTGGTTCGGGTCCGGGTCCTCCGAACCCGAGCCGTCCAACGTCACCAGCGTCGACACGACCTTGTTCTGGTCCGGGCCGGCGTCCGCAGTCGGGTCGTTGTTGCCGTTCCCGACCACCACGAGATCGGTCGACGACAACCCGTGCCCGTCGCTCACGGTGAGCTTGAACACGGTCGAGCTGCCGTCAGCCGGCGCGAAGAACGTCGGCTGGGCGGCGGTCGGGTCGTCGAGCGTGACCGTCGTCCCGGCGGTCTGCTCCCACAGGTACGTGAGCGTGTCGTCGTCGGGATCGGACGAGCCGGTCCCATCGAGCGTGACGAGCTCGTTGGCGGTGACTTCCTGATCGGGCCCGGCGTTCGCAACCGGCGTGCCGTTCGTGACGTGCACGGTCGTCGAGTCGGTAGTCGTCGCCAACCCCACATTGGCGTTCTCCGTGTCGGTGACCGTGAGCGTGAAGTCGAGGTCGACCGGCCCGTTGGTCGGCGCGGTGAACGTCGGCTCGAGCACCGTCGGGTCCGACAACGACACCGGCGGGCCACCGGTCTGCTCCCACAGGTACGTGAGCGCGTGGCCGTTGAGCTGGCTCGCACTCCCGTGCAACGTCACCTGACCGGTATGCACCGACTGGTCGTCACCGGCACTGATCACCGGCGACTGGAACTTGTACACGACGTCCACGGTGTTCGCGAGCGACGTGTTGCCGTTGGCCCCGCTGCCGGAGATCGGGCTCTGCGTGTCGGTCACGACCAGCGAGAACGTGTAGCTGGTCGGCGTCGACGGCGCGTCGAACGTCGGCTGGGCAGAGGTGTTGCTCGAGAGCGTCACCGCCGGCCCGGCTGTTTGCGACCACAGGTACGACAACGTATGGCCCTGGGTCTGGGTCGAGCCGGTGCCGTCGAGTTGGGCGGTCGGCAGGCCGATGTCGTTCGTTTGGTCAGGGCCGGCGTTCGCCACCGGGCGGGCCGGCAGTGAGCTGCCGTGGGCCGCGAGCGCGGCTGCAGCCGAAACCTTGCCGGTGTTGATCTTCGTGACGATCACCTGGAACCGCGGGCAGTTCGCCGAGGTCGGGCTCGTCGCGCCGGTGCCGCTCGTGCACGCCGCTGTCGTCGGGTTCGCCCCGCTCGACGGCAGCGTGTACGTCGGATGGGCGGCCGTTGTCGACGACAGCGTCGTCGTCCGGCCGGTCACCTGCGACCACACGTAGGTGTACTCGGCGTCGGTGTTCCCATCCGGGTTCGTGATGTTCGCGTTGAGCGTCATCAGGTCACCCGTGAACACCGTGCCGCTCGGCGTACGGCTCACCGTGACCGTCGGCGTGCTCGCGGCGACGGTGATGTTCACCGGCGTCGCGGTCGTGTCGCTGTCGGCCGGGTTCGGGCCGCCGTTCGTGACCGAGAGGTTGAACTGCGCGACGTAGCCGGCGCCGCTCACCGCGGGCGGTGCCGTGAAGGTGGGCTTCTGCGCGCGTCGCGTTCGACAGCGTGATTGCGGGCGCACCGTTGTTGACCTGCGTCCACGTGTACTGGAGCGGCAGCAGGTTCGGATCCGTCGAGGCCGAGCCGTCGAGGGTGATCAGGTTCCCCGCGACCTTGCCGGTCTGGTCGGGCCCGTGATCGGCGACCACGTGGTCCGGCACCTGCGACACGGTGGTCGTCGACGCGAGCGACGTGTTCCCGTTCGTGCCGGTTCCGGTGATCGGGCTCTGGGTGTCGGTCACCGTCAGGGAGAACGTGCGCGTGACCGTGCTCGCGCCGCCGGCGGGGATCGTGAACGTGGGCTTCTGCGCAGTCGTGCTCGACAGCGACACCGCCGGCCCGCCGGTCTGTGACCACAGGTAGCTGATCACATGACCCTGCGCCTGGGTCGAGGCCGAGCCGTCGAGCGTGACGAGCCCACCCGCCGTCGGCGCGTTCTGCGCGGGGCCGGCGTTGGCGACGGGTCGGGTCGGAAGGCTCGAGCCGTACGCGGCGAGCGTGACCGCCGCGGTCTGGGGGGTGCCATTGGCAGCGGTGACCTGCACCGAGAAGCGCGGGCAGTTCGCGGAGTTCGCGGCGATCGCGCCGGTACCGCTCGTGCACGCGGCGGTCGTCGGATTGGCGCCGCTCGACGGCACCGTGAACGTTGGGTTGGCGGCGGTCGTCGACGACAGTGTCGTCGTGCGGCCGGTTGCCTGCGCCCACGCGTACGTCAGCGGTGCGCCGTCCGGGTTCGAGATCGTGGCTCCCAGTGTCACGAGGTCACCGGTGAAGACCGTGCCGCTCGGCGTGCGAGTGACGGCGGAGACCGACGGCTGGGTCGCGGTCACCTGGATGTTGACCGAGTCGACCGTGGTGTTCGTGCCGCCGTACGGATCACTCGCCTTCAGCGAGAAGCTGATCGTGTGCGGGAACGTGAACGTGGGGTTCTGGGGCACGGTGAACGTCGGCTTCTGGGCGGTGGTGCTCGAGAGCGTCACCGCCACGCCGCTGGTTTGCGTCCACTCGTAGCTCAAGGTCTGCGCCGGCGGGCCGTCGGGATCGGTCGACCCCGAGCCGTCGAGGGTGATCGTGTTGCCGGTCTTCTTACCGGTCTGATCGGGCCCGTGATTGGCAACCGGGTTCTGGTTGGGCGCGACGGTGTAGCTGACGACCTTCGTCGACGGGTTCCCGGCAAGGTCCTGGGCGTTCACGGTGAACGTGTGGGGCCCGACGCTCCAGTCGAGGGGCGCGCCGTTGGCGACGTCGCCCGCGCAGATGTCGTCACCGGACCCGAACGTGTCGTTGCAGTCGAAGGACGCGTTGACCGGCGTCTGCTCACTGACGTACTTCCCGTTGTCGATCGGCGCCGTGACGCTGATGACCGGCGGGTTCGTGTCGACGTCCTGCACCACCATCGTGTGCGTCAACGCCGGCGAGGTGCCGTTCGGGATTGCGTTCGGGCCCGTGTAGTAGTCGGGCGCGGTCGGGAACGTGCCGGTGGGCTCCCACCCGGGGGCGCACGCCGCCTTGGCGACGACGTGGATCAGCCCGCCGAGCGCGGTGGTGTCGACCGTGTTGAGGTACGACGGGTCGGTCCATACGGTGTCGTTGCCGTAGACCCAGCGGAGGCCGTTGGTCGAGAACCACGGCGCGACCGCGGCGGTACTCGTCAGCGTGGCGCCGCTGGAAGGCGCCGAGAAGTTGCCGGGTTGCGAGCCGTTGTACGGCCGCGGCTCGCTCCCGGGCAGCTGACCGCCCAGCTTCAACTGGAGATCCGTGCCGGCCGCCGCCGTCGCGGTCACGTTCATCGTGACCGTCGGGCCCTGGAGCGCGGATCCGCCCTTGTACTCCGTAGTGCCCGACGAGCTCCCGAGCAGCGTCGTGTGCACACGGTTGGTCGAAGTGTTCCAGAACGCGTTCGGCGCCGCGCCGGGAATGGGAAGTCGCTGCGACGCCGGGAGCGTCATCGGGTCGAAACCCTCGTTGGGGAGATCGCCCACTCCCGAGATGACGGAGTGTGGGACGTTGGCGCGGTCGACGTAGTAGCCGGCTTCCGGGTTGGCTTCGACGTTGCCGTTGACGGGTCCCTGCGTGACGCTGTTGATCGTCAAGCCGGCCGGCAGTTGATACGTGCTCAGCTGGTTGTAGATGTAGTTGATCGTCGCGGTGATGCCAGTGCTGCGGTCATCGCGGGGATAGAGAGACACGTCGGGACGGATCTTGATGTCGAACGTGTCACCCTGGTGCACGCCGTCCGGATACGTCACGGTGAACCCGAGGTCCTGGTCGGCTTCTTGATTCGCCGAGATGGAACCGCCGTAGGCGCGGCAGATGACGTGCGGAGCCTGATGGGTCGTGACCGTCGACTGGACCCACGGGGGGGTCAGCGCGGACGCCGTGCTGACATTGGTGCCAACGGCGGCAAGGAATGTTCCCGCCAGGAGCACGATCGCGGTTCCCAGAGCCGACAACGCGCGAGTCGCGTATCGAGTACCCCGCTGCAACATGGAATTCCCCCCGCATCAAAGCCGACCGTCGTACCCTCGTCCCGGGACTGAAACTAAGTCAAGCGCTTTTCTTACTTTGGCTTCTCGTTGCATTAGCGTGAGCCCGTGGCATCCAAGCGGGGCGAGGCGACTCGCGAGCACATCCTCGACGTCGCCGAACAGCTCTGGGGCGAACGTGGAGTGTCCAACGTGTCACTCCGCGAGATCAGGCTGGCGGCGGGTGCGCGCAATACCGCGGCCGTGCACTTCCACTTCGGCGACCGCGACGGCTTGCTCGACGCGCTCATCGACCGTCACGTGTCGCGGATTGGCGACCGGCAGCGAGACCTGTGGGAAGCGATCGTCGCCGACGCGCAGACCGACGATCCCCGTCGCCTCGTCGAGCTGCTCGTTCGTCCGTGCGCGGAGTACCTCACGCTCGGCCCGAGCGAGCGAGCCTGGGTCAAGATCATGGCGCACCTTGCGGCCGCGCCCGACATCCGCCTCAACGTGATGGTGGCGATCGCTCCCACGCAAGGTGTGGGCGCGGGGCGAGCGCTGCATGAGCAGATGGCACGCGTCCTGCCGGACTCGATCGCCCGCGAGCGGATGTTCGTGTGCGCTCGCATGGCGGTAAACGTGTGCGCCGATCGCGCCCGGCTCGTCGACAGTCTGCGTGGAAAGCGGAACCGCCTCTCCGACGAGGTGTTCGTCGAGAACCTCATCGACATGGTGCTCGGCGCCCTCACGGCCCCCGCGCGGCTCGAGCTGCCGAAGCCGACACCCGGCCAGGTGCGTCGAGCGACGGCACGTGAAGCCGGTGGCTAGCACGTAGCGTGCACGTGGTGACGCGTGTGGTCGTCATAGAACCGGGTGCTGCGCGCGCCGCTTGGGTCGAGCTCCTGGAGCTCGCCGACGAAGCGGCCCCCCTCCGCGGGTATCTCCAGCAGGGAGTCTTGTACGGCGTGTTCGACGATGACACCGGTCGCCGGCGCGGCGCGGTGCTGGTGCTCGACCTCGGCGACGACGTCGCGGAACTGCGCGCCGTCGCGGTCGCGGAGTCCGATCAAGGCGAAGGTCTAGGATCCTGGATGGTCAGCGAGGTGTGCAACCGGCTGCCTGCGAACGGCGTGCAACGCGTCATCGTCGGGACGGCCAGCTCCGGGATCCGCCAGCTCGCCTTCTACCAGCGGCTCGGATTCCGGCTCACCCACGTCGAGCGCGACTTCTTCACCGAAGCGCGCGGCTACCCGCCCGGTCTCTCCGAGAACGGCATCCCCACCCGCGACATGCTCTGGCTGGAGAGGCGTGTGTGAGGTTTTTGCGACAACAGGCGACCAAAATGGTCGCCGTGTGTCGCAAAAACCGCTAGGTCGCGGGCTCGAGGAGGACGAGCGGGATCTCCCGCGTCGTCTTGGTCTGGTAGCTCGCGTAGCCCTTGTACTTGCCGGTGACTTGGGGCCAGAGACGGGCGCGTTCCTCGGCGTTCGCGACGCGTGCCCGCATCGGCTGCTTCTTGCCCTTCAGCGTGACTTCGACGTCCGGGTTGTCGCGGAGGTTCAGGAACCACGCCGGATGGTGATCGTCACCACCGTGTGACGCCACGACAACGATCGTCGATCCCTCCTGCACGGGTGAGGTCAGCATCACCGAGCGGCGCTGACCGCTCTTGCGACCGGTCGTCGTGAGTTCGACCACGGGCATACGCCCGAGGTCCCAGCCGAAATGGCCACCGCTGACTTTGAGCAGCGCTCGGTGGGCCGAGTTGGCGAGTTTCAGGACGAGGTCACTGGGCATCGGGTTCCAACTCTCTTTCAGCCGACGCGGCTGTTGTAGTCGGCGATCGCGGCGTTCGCCTTGGTCGCGGCGTCCTTGATCGCGTCCGCAGGTGACACGTTCTCGTTCAACATGCGGGTGAGGGCGTCGGTGATCGCTCCCCGCACGCCGGCGCCCGTGGCACCGTAGGGACCGATCACCGGACCGGCGGTCGCGGGATTCTCGGGACCATCGAGCAGTTGCTCGTACGCGACCTTGTACGCGGGCTTCTTCGCCCACTGCGTCGACAACGGTGCGAGCTTGGTCGAGGAAGTGCGGACGGGTACGTATCCCGTCGCCGCCGCCCAGTCGGCCTGCACCTGCGGCTCCGCGAGGTACTTCGCGAACATGTACGCGGCGGCCTGTTCTGCCGGCGACGACTTGTTCACGACGTAGTTGGCGGCGCCACCAACGAGCACACCACCTTCGGGGCTGTCGGGACCCGGCATCGGTGCCACGCCGAGCTTCACGTCTTTGAACTGCCCGCTGCCCAGCACAGAGTCGATCGTTCCGAGCGCGCCCGAGGAGTCGATCGTCATCGCGACCCGTCCGTTCGCCACCGCGAGGAAGTGGTCGACACCACTCGGTGACGTGCTGATCGCCAACTTCGAGGTCGTCATGTCGTCGATCCACGCGAACAGCTGCGCGCCCGAGCCGTCGTCGAACGTCACCTTGGTCGCGCGCCCCGAGCGGCCGTTGTCGTTGTCGACAATCGTGTGGCCGGACTTCGCGAGCCAGTGCTCGAACGCCACCGTGTCGGCCTTGAGCGCGAGACCGCTCTCGGCGACGTGCTTCTGGACGATCTGCTGGCCATCCGCCTTCAGCTCGTCGAGCGTCGCGGGCGGCTTGTCGGGGTCGAGGCCGGCGCGGGTGAACAACGCCCTGTCGTAATACAGCACCGGGTTCGAGTCGTTGAACGGCATCGCCCACAGCACGTTCTTGACCGTGTAGTACGCGGCGATGCGCTTCACGAAATCGTCAGTGGTCGCATGGTCGGCGTTCAGGCACGACTGCATCGGCAGGACCGCGCGGCTGTCGATCATCGCCTGGAGCGACGTGTCGTCACTTTGGATGAGCTGTGGGAGCTTGCCCGTACCGAGACCCGCTTTGAAGCGCGTGATGTTGTCGGTGTAGCTCGGCACGCCGGAGATCGTCACGTGCACATCGCTCTGGCTCGCGTTGAACTTGCTCGTCAGCTTCTTCAGCTGTTCCTCATTCACGCGTGTCATCGCATGCCAGTACGTGATCTCGACCGGTTTGGACGCACTCGCGAGGGCGTCGAGCGGGCAGCTGGGGAGATCGCCGTTCGAGCCACCGCTACTCGCAGACGGCTTGTCGCTGCCGCCACCTCCGCACGCGGCGAGCAGCGAAAGCAGCACGAGCAACGCGACCATGATCGCCGACCGTCTCATGCGCTCACCTCATCCCTTCACTCCGCCCGCCGTCAGGCCGCGGACGAGCTGTTTCTGGAACACCAACAGCAGCACGACCAGCGGAAGCGCCGCCAGCACGGTACCCGCGAACGTGACGTTGATCTCGTCGAGGCTCGCCCGGCTCAGCTGGCGCAAGCCGACTTGCACGGTGCGGTAGTGGTCGCTGGCAACGAGCGGCCACAGATACTGGTTCCATGCACCGAAGAACGAGAACAGCGCGAGCGCGGCGACCGTCGGTCGGG
Source organism: uncultured Actinomycetes bacterium (assembly GCA_963837155.1). Lineage (GTDB taxonomy): Bacteria > Actinomycetota > Acidimicrobiia > IMCC26256 > PALSA-610 > DASQHW01. Next base: position 3,714,392 of record CAWIMB010000002.1, read on the forward strand.
CCAACGGCACGGCCACTCGCCACATGAAGCGCCAATGTCCATACCCGTCGAGCTCGGCCGCGTCCTTGAGATCGCGCGGCAACGTGAGGAACGCCTGGCGAATCAAGAACGCGCCGAAGCCGGTCGCGAGGAACGGGATCGCAAGCGCGCCGTAGGTGTCGAGGCCGATAAATTGGCCGACGCCTGGCGTCCTTCCGAGCGAGACGACCGTCTGCAGATTCGTGAAGAACACGACCTCGAGCGGCACCATCATCGTCGCGAGGAATACAACGAAGATCGTCCGCTTCAGCGGGAACTCCAAGAATGCGAACGCGTACCCGGCGCAGATCGACGTCAGCAGCTGGCCCGCCACGATGATGAACGTCACGACGAGGCTGTTGAAGAGGTACGACGAGATGTGGCCCTCGTTCCATGCGCGGCCGTACACACCGAAGTGGAGGTTCGGAGGTACGAGCGTTGGTGGTCGCGCCGCGATCCGGTCGGGCGAGAGGAACGAGTTGACGACGGTGATGTAGATCGGGAACAGCACGATGCCGGCGAGCACGATCAGCAGCACGTAGCGATTGATCGTTCGAGCGCGGCGCGCGAGGGCGGGGCGGCCAAAGGAAGCAGCGATCGCGAGCACGGTCGAGCCGATGATGAGCGCGCCGACGAAGGCAAGGAATTGAGCAAAGCCCGGAGTGAGCGCGGCCACAATGTCAGCGCTCATAGCTGACCCTCCGCTCGAGGACGCGCAGCTGGAACACCGTGAGAACGATCGTGATCGCGAACAACGCCATCGCGAGCACCGCGGCCCGGCCCTCGTTGTTCTCGATGAACACCGAGCGGTAGATCGCGTACACGAGCACGTTCGTGCGGTCCTGCGGACCGCCTTGGGTGAGCAGGTCGATCTGTCCGAACGACTGGAACGCGAGAATCGACCCGATGACGACCGCGAAGAAAATCGTCGGCGACAACAACGGCAGTGTGACGCTGCGGAACCGGGCCCACGTGCCCGCGCCGTCGACCCGTGCCGCCTCGAGCAGCTCGTCGGGGACCGCTTGCAGGCCGGCCGACATCACGATGAACGACAAGCCGAGGTTCTGCCAGATCGTCACCCCGGCAACCGCGATGAGCGCCCACTTCGGATCGTCGAGCGGCGACTGCGCGTTCGTGCGACCGAGCGCGTAGTTCAACAACCCAATTTGCGGGTTGAGCAAGGTGAGCGAGATCAGGGACGCGACCGCCACCGACGTGATCACCGTCGAGGAGAAGATCGTGCGAAAGATTGCAATCCCGCGCAGGCGTTGATGCGCGAGCACCGCGAGCAGCAGACCGAGAACGATGCCGGCCGGGACCGTCAACAGTACGAACTTGATCGTGACCCAGAAGCTGTTCGAGAACAGGTCCGAGGTCAGCACGTCGCGGTACTGCTGGAGCCCGACCCAGCGCTGGGGCGTACCGGGGAACAACGGCGTTCGGTACAGCCCGAGCCAGATGTTCTTGACAAACGGATAGAAGGTGAACGTGCCGAAGATCAGCAGCGGCGGCAACACGAGCGCGTAGCCGAGCAGCGCCTCCCGCGTCTTGCGGGAGAACCGCCGCCGGCGCACGGTGGCACCGGTACCGTTCACAGTCGGTCCATCCGGTCACCGGTTTCGATGTCGAAGACGTGCTGGTGTTCGGGCGCCATCGACAATCGCACGGACTCGCCGACCGCGGGCGCCGGATCACCGACGTCCTGGCGGAGGATGACGAGAGTGCCGTCTTCGAGGCGACACCCGATGTTGCGCTCGTGACCGAGCGACTCGATCAGCGTCACCGTTGCGGGCAGGATGCCGTCGGTGCTGAACGAGAGATGCTCGGGCCGCACGCCGATGACGACCCCGTCGAGCATGCCGCCCGCGGTGCCCGCCGCGAGGCGGGCCGGGATGATGTTCATCGGTGGCGTACCGATGAAACCGGCAACGAAGAGGTTCGCGGGCCGCTCGTATACAGCCTGCGGCGGTCCGACCTGTTGGAGCACACCGTCGCGCATGATCGCGATCCGGTCGCCCATCGTCATCGCCTCGACTTGATCGTGCGTGACGTACACGATGGTCGCTTGCAAGCGCTTTTGTAACGCGATGAGATCGGCGCGCGTTCTGCACGCGCAGCTTGGCGTCGAGATTCGAAAGCGGCTCGTCCATGAGGAACGCCTTCGGTTGGCGGACGATCGCGCGGCGAAGCGCGACCCGTTGCCGCTGACCACCGGACAGCTGAGCCGGCTTGCGATCGAGCAACGTGTCCAGGCCGAGCGTCTTCGCCGTTTCGAGCGAGAGTCGACCGCGCTCCTCGCGCGGCACTCCGCGGCTCTTCAGCGGGAACTCGATGTTCCGCCGCACCGACATGTGCGGATACAGCGCGTACGTCTGGAACACCATCGCGACGTCGCGGTCCTTGGGTTCGACGTCGTTCACGACCTGCTCGCCGATCGTGATCGTGCCCTCTGTCGGTTCCTCGAGCCCCGCGATCATGCGCAGCGCAGTCGACTTGCCACAGCCCGACGGTCCGAGCAGGACGAGGAACCCGCGGTCGCAGATCTCCAGGGTGAGATCGTGTACCGCCACGACGTTGCCGAATCGTTTGGTGACGTGGTCGAACGCGACTCGAGCCATGCGAAGCGCCGCGAACCTACATCAGAGACTGGTGAAGAACTGGGCCATCCAGCGACCGACGACCGTTCGGTCGAGCGGCCGCGCCAATGACGAGCGCGGATGCGCGACGCGCTCGGCACCAATCAACTCGACGCGTCCCGCGAGCAAGTGGTCGGCGAGCAGCGGCACGAACTCGGGATGGCCCTGGAGCGTCCATGCACGATCTCCGACTGCTAAGCCCGCAACCGGGCACTGACCGTTCGTCGCGATCACGCGTACGCCGGGCGGGACATCCACCACCTGATCTTGATGGCTCGCGATGAGCGCGAAGCGATCGAGGGCGGGATCCATACACGGCAACGATTCAACGACCGTGTACTCCTGTACGCCGACACCCCAGCCGTCGTCGCCGCGCGCGACGCGTCCACCGAGTGCCTGGGCGAGGAGCTGGTGCCCGAAGCAGATCCCGACATAGGCGTGTTCTTCGCGCACGATCTCGCGATGCAACTCCTCGGCGTCTGCGATCCAGGCCATGTCGTCATAGGTGGACTGCCGGCTCGGTGAACAGATCCAGCCGTCGCACTCGCGCAGTGACGCCGGGAAGCATCCTTCGTCGAGCGCGTACGGAACGAGCTCGATACCGAACGGGCCGAGCAGCGCGTCGAACAGCTCGGGGTAGTCGCCGGCGATGTCGACACTCTTCGGATCGACGTGCCCGACGACGAGCAGCCCGACGCGTGTCACAAATATGGCTCCCTCGCTGCGGCGCGCCCTCCGGCGCACCTCCGCTGCGTCCGCACGGTCATCGAACGGCGATCACCGGAACGAGAACACCGGTGCCGCGGGACCCTCGAGCGGCGGGAGCAGACCCCGGTGACGCAGCACCGGCATCACTCCCTCGCCGAACCAGTACGCCTCTTCGAGATGCGGGTAGCCCGACAGGATGAACTCGGAGAATCCGAGCGTGTGGTACTCCTCGATGCGGTCGGCGACTTCGTCATATGAGCCGACGAGCGCGGTGCCGACGCCGCCGCGCACCAAGCCGATGCCGGCCCACACATTGGGATACACGACGAGCCGGTCAGCATCCTCGCCGCCGCCGTGCAACGACGCCATCCGCTGCTGGCCGACGGACTGCGTGGTCGCGAAGTCGGCCTGCGCGGCGGCGATGGCTTCGGGCGCCATACGGGCGCGCAACGCGTCGGCGGCCGCCCAGGCTTCGTCGGCCGTCGGCCGGGCGATGACGTGGAAGCGGATACCGAAGTCAAGCGAGCGTTCGCATTCCGCGGCCAGCGCGCGCATGCGATCGACCCGCTCGCTCACCATCGCCGGCGGTTCGCCCCACGCCAGATAGACGTCGACGTGGCGTGCCGCAATGTGCTCCGCTGCGTCCGATGCGCCACCGAAGTAGATGCGCGGCACCGGATCGGGCGGCATGCGCGTCTCGGCGCGGTCGACGCGATAGTGCGTGCCCTCGTAATCGAACGGCACACCGCTCCACGCACCCCGCATGATCTCGACGAACTCGCCGGTGCGCTCATAGCGCGTCTCCTTGTCCTCCCACACGCCGAACCGAGCAAGCTCGGCGGGCTCGGCGCCGGTCACGATGTTCACGAGCAGCCGTCCGCCTGACAACCGTTGATACGTCGAGGCCATCTGCGCGGCCAACGTGGGTGACAACAGCGCGGGCCGGAACGCAACGAGGAACTTGACGCGCCGCGTCAGCGGAATGAGCGATGCGGTCGCCAGCCACGCGTCTTCGCAACCGGTGCCACACGGCGTCAACATCCCGTCGAAGCCGAGGCTGTCGCACGCGGTGGCGACCTGGGCGAGGTACGCGAGGTCGGGGGAGCGCCGGTGTGGGTCGTCCGCACCGGGCAGCACGTCGCGCGCGTCACCGCCGGTCGGCAGAAACCAGTGGGTAGTGAGCATTTTCAAGACCCTTCACAGGCGTTGACCTGTTGGGCCCTACCGGCCCGGAGAATGTTGATGGCGGCGTTGATGTCGGCGTGGGTGTGATGGCCGCACGCCTGACAGCAGAACGTCGCCTGAGTGACGCGATTCGTCGCAACCGTGTGCCCGCATTCGGAGCACCGCTGCGACGTGTTACGGGGGTCGACTGTGATCACCTCGCGACCAGCTTCTTCCGCTTTGTACGCGATGAACGACAACAGCAGGCCCCACCCCGCGTCGTAGATGGAACGATTCAGACCAGCCTTCGCGTGGGCACCGTTGGGCAGATACGACCCGTCGTCGGCGGCCTTGGTTTTGGGACGGCGGACCATCTTGGCGATCTTCAAGTCTTCGTGGACAATCAGGTCGTAGTCGTTGACCAGGAAACGCGACAGCTTGTGGGCCAGGTCCCTACGTTGGTTGCGGACCTTTCGGTGGGCGCCCGCAACCCGCGCCACGGCCCGCTGTCGGCGGCGCGAGCCTCGACGCTTGCGGCTCAGATCCCGTTGCGCGGCGGCAAGGCGCGCAACGGCCCGGTGTCCGTAGCGGCCGTCGGTGCGCAGCGTTCCGTCGCTGGTCGCGACGACCGCGCGCACACCGACATCGATGCCGACCGTCCGGCCCGTGCGCGGCAACGGTTCGGCGGGGACGTCCACGCATCGGATGCTCACCCACCAGCGGCTTCCCTCACGGGCCACCGTGATCGCCTTGGCGATCCCATGCAACCGGCGGTGTTGACGGACTTTGAGATCGCCCAAGCCGTGAAGATGCAAACGACGCCGTTGGCTATCGAGGCGCCATCCGTTGCGGTCTTCCCATTGCACCGAGTCAAACCTACCGACAGACCGGAACCGTGGGAAACCCGGCGTTTGCCCGGCGCGGCAGCGTCGATAAAACGCGTCGAACGCGCGGTCGAGACGCTTCAAGGTGCCACGGCAAACCACGACGCCCTGGGCGAGAATCTCAGGCCGGACCTCCCGAAGCTCGGTGAGGGTCCGGCACTGATCGATATACGACACCGATCGGCGTTCCCATCTCCAGGCCCCCCGCCGTTCCTCCAACGCCGCGTTGTACAGCTCACACTGCCCGCGCAGAAGCTCCTCGAGTGCGACCCGTTGACGGACCGTCGGCTGCAATAAAAACCGGAACGTGCGGCAACGCCCAGCCATAAGCAGATCATCGCGCCCAGGTGCGCCACTCAAGCTGGCTACCACGGGAAGTATCGACCCTTCAGCTGACGGACGCCCGAAGGGCTTCGACGATCCACGTCTCGAGATCGAGTCCAGCTTCGTTTGCGCGCTCACACGCCGGCCGTTCGAACTCACGTGGCGGCCGGGACGAGAGGCCGGCGGACCCTTGCCCGTCGGTCCGGCAACCGAAAGGATGGACGCATGTCCACGGCTCTCGTCACGGGTGCGTCGAGTGGGATCGGGCTCGAGCTTGCGCGGATTCTCGCCGCAGACCATGACGTCGTCCTCGCCGCGCGCTCGGCCGACAAGCTCGAGGCGCTGGCCGCCGAGCTCGGATCGGCTCGCGTCATCGCGGTGGATCTCGCCGATCCCGCGGGCACCCGCAAGCTCGTGTCGGAACTCGCGGACGTCGACGTGCTGGTGAACAACGCCGGGTTCGCTGACTGGGGGCTGTTCGCCGACGCCTCGGAAACGAAGCTCGACGAGATGGTGGAGCTGAACGTCGGCGCGCTCACCCACCTCACGCGTGCGTATCTCCCGGGAATGCTTGCGCGCGGGACCGGCAAAGTGCTGAACCTCGCGTCAACGGCCGCGTTCCAACCGGGTCCGCTGATGGCCGTGTACTACGCGACGAAGGCGTACGTGCTGTCGTTCAGCGAAGCGCTCGCCGAGGAGACACGCGGAACCGGCGTGACCGTGACCGCGTTGTGCCCGGGACCGACCGCCAGCGGCTTTCAGGCCGCCGCCGAGATGGAGGACAGCCGGCTCGTCAAGGGCCGCAAGCTCCCGAGCGCAGCCAAGGTTGCGGCCTACGGCGTGAAAGCGATGCAGCGCGGCGACGTCGTCGCGGTTCCCGGCATGGCGAACAAGATGCTGGCCGCGTCGGTTCGCGTCTCACCGCGGCCGATGGTTCGCCGGCTCGTGCACCGCATGCAAGCCGTGAAGTGACGCTCACTCGACCGACGCGCGCAGCGCTTCAACGATCCAGGTCTCGAGGTCGAGCCCGGCTCCGTTCGCAACCTCACGGGCGCGCTGCTCGAGCTCGCGCGGCAGCCGGAGTGAGAGCCCGGCCGCGGGGGCGAACGACGCGGGATGCCGGCCGACGGGCTCGTCGCCTTCGAGTCGAGGCCGGGGCAGGTACCGGCCTTCGCGTGCGCACCGCTGCTGCCAGTTGACGCGCGCGTCGGAATTCGTCACTTGGGTCGAGCCGCGACCTACGTAGACGCTCCGTACGACGTCGTCGACGACCCAGAGCAGCGGCGCGTAGCCCTCACCGGCTTCCAGATGCGCGAGCAACTCGCGCGCGCTGGTCGCGATGCGATCGGCTTCGGTGACGACGACGATCGACAGACCGGGCCGGCGGTGTTCGCGCACCATGCGTTCGAGGGAGGCCAGGCACGTCGCGCAATCGCAGAGATAGGCGCCGTAACGGAGCCGGTCGTCGGGTCGAGTGCACGCGAGCCACCGCTCGTGGGCTTGCGGCTCGGGTGTGATCGACAGCGGCCGCTCCGCAGGGAGCGTGAGGCTCGCCGGCGTCGGTACCACCGGCGATCGGTCCTCGTACACCGGGGGCGGCGCGACGAGCCAGAGGTGCCGGGCGCTGCGATCAGTTGTTGTGGGCACGTTGCCTCCTTGCCGAATCACTGCTTGTGATTGTGGCGGGGAGGTGTGACAACAACGTCAGAGGGCAGGCAGCTGCTGGCGAACCGTGAGCATCTCCGCGAAGAGATCACCCACGTCGAGCACCCGGGCGCCGGCATCGCGGATTGTCCAGCGGTCGCTCCGAAGATCCGGATCGTCGAGCTCGTCCCAGCGGATCGGCATCGACACCGGCGCGCCGGCCGCGGCCCGCACCGAGTACGGCGCCACGAGCGTCTTGTTGATCGCGTTCTGCGTGTAGTCGAGCCGGGCCAGCCCGCCACGTTGGCGCTTCTCCCACTTCCAGCTCACGAGGTGCGGCACGGTGTCGCCAACCGCGCGGGATAGCTGCTCAACCCACGCGCGGGTGTCTTCGAAGCTCGGTCCCGGGTCGATGGGAATCCAGATCTGGATCCCCCGTTGTCCGGTCACCTTCGGGAACCCGCGGACATCAACGTGGTCGAGCGCGGCGCGGTAGAGCCCGGCGAGCAAGACGACTTCCTCCCACGACGTCTTCTCACCGGGATCGATGTCGATGAACGCGTAGGTGGGCTTGCGCACGTCGGGGATCCGCGACGTCCACGGATGCAGTTCGACTGCGCCGAAGTTTGCCAGCCAAGCGAGCGTCGCGGGCCGGTCGACGACGATGTAGTACTGCGACTCGCCCTCGTCGGCGTCGTCGTTCCGCCAGCGGGTGATCCACTCCGGTACGTGCGACGGCGCTTCCTTGTGCCAGAAGCCGGGCTTGTCGACACCATTCGGGTAGCGGTGCATGTTCAGCGGCCGCTGCTCGAGATACGGCAGCATCACCGGTGCCATCGTCGCGTAGTACCGAATCAAGTCGCGCTTCGTGAGTGCCTTCTCGCGCTTGGTCCGTGGCGGGAACAGCACCTTGTCGAGGTTCGTGAGTCGCAGCGTCGTGCTGTCGAACTCCCACTCGCCGCCCTTGCCGAGCGCGTCCAGAGCCGCGATGTCCGGTCGCGTTGACGAGAAGTCGAGCGCAGCCACGGCCGGAGGTGCATCGCTGCGCCACGTGGCGTCGGGGTTGGCAGCGACTTCGTCGTTCGTGCGACCACTGCGCACCGATTGCAGGTGCTGTTCAGCTTCCCAGCCCTTCACCGTGTGCTCGTCGCGTTTGTGGAAGATCAGCCACTGTTCCTTGCCGCTGCGATCGTTGCCGCGCCGGATCATCACGAGGCGGCCGCGCAGCTTCTCGCCGTGCAGCTCGACGTGCAGCTCGCCGTCGGCGATTGCCTGTGCAGGATCGTCGGTGTGTACCGGTTCGTACGTGCCCCAGTCCCAGACGATCACGTCACCGCCGCCGTACTCGCCTTTGGGAATGACACCTTCGAAGTCGAAGTATTCGATCGGGTGATCCTCGACGTGCACGCCGAGCCGTTTGACGGCGGGATCAAGCGAGGGTCCCTTCGGGATCGCCCAGCTCGCGAGCACGCCGTCGACCTCCAACCGGAAGTCGTAGTGCAACCGGGAGGCGCGATGACGCTGCACGACAAATCGGGGTCGTCCGCCCTCACGGGGTGCGGTTCCTCCGGCCGGTTCCGGCGTGCGGTCGAAGTCGCGCTTGGCCGTGTACTCCGCGAGCCGGGCAGGCTTCTTCTTGGTCGCCGCGGTCTTCTTCTTGGCCGCGGTCTTCTTCTTGGCCGCGGTCTTCTTCGCCGTCTTCTTCGTGGCCATCGCGAGGAGGTCTACCCGGATGCCGGGGTCAGCGTGCGCGGGAACGGGACCGCAGCGCCCCCACCAGGCCGACGCCGATCCCCAGCGCCGCGCCGCCGAGACCGCGGGCGCGCTGCTGCGCCGACATGCGGCCGTGATTCGCAATGCCACCGAGAAGGTCCGCCGCGTCGGCTCCCGCCGACGCGAGGAACCAGCCGGCGGTCGTCGCGTCGCCGCGCAGTCCGCTGCGCAAGAGGAGCGCGCCGATCAGCGCGTCGCGGTAACCCATCGAGCGCAACAACAAACTCGCCGTGGGACCGCTGTCCTCGGTGTCGCCCCACAGACGGTTCGCGGCTTCCGGCGCGATGAGAAACGATACGCCCGACGCGAGCCGGATGGCGCCCGCCAGGATCGCCATCGGATCAGCACGCTTCATCTCGAGCCTCCTGACACTCCGTGAGGAACGTGCACGCTTCGTCAAGTGAGATGGAACGGCGGAACGGCGGGAGCGCGGCGAGCAAAGCGACGCGGTACTCGCGAGTCGCGAGCCGCGGGTCGAGCACGGCGACAACGCCGCGATCCGTGCGCCGGCGCAGCAGGCGGCCCGCGCCTTGCGCGAGCACGAGGGCAGCGACGGGAATGTCGACGGTGACGAACGGATTCAGTCCTGCTTGTTCCGCACGGGTACGGCGTGCGGCGTGCAACGGTTCATCCGGCGCGGGAAACGGCAGCTTGTCGATCACGACGAGCACGCAGGCGATGCCGGGCGCGTCGATGCCGGCCCAGAACGAGCGAGTGCCGACGAGCACCGATGTCTCGTCGTCGATGAATGACCGCGTCGAGTCGGCCCGCGTCGGCATCGCCTTGCGTGAGGACCGTGTGCGTCGTGTTCGTCTGGAGCAGTTCGGAGAACCGCTTCACGTTGGCGTGCGACGTACACAGCACGAGCGCGCGCCCGCCGGCGGCGTCGACGAGCGAGCACACTCGTTCCCCGGCCCGGTCCACCCATGCGTCGTTGCCGCGTCGGGGTTCGGGCAGATCACGCGCAACGTAGAGCAGCCCTTGCGTTCTCCAGTCGAACGACGACGCCGTCTCGAGGGCGACATAGCCGCGTCCTGATCCGCTGCACCGGTCGCCATCTTCGCCGCGCGTCCATGCGCCCGGCGCGGCATCGGGATCGAGGCCGATCTGCCGCGCGACCTGCGCGAATGGCACGCCGCCGCCGAGCGTCGCGGACACCGCGATCACGGGCTTCTCATCGAGCAGTAAACGGCCGAGTGCGGGGCCGGCGGCGATTGGCGCGACACGGAGACGACGGCTGCGACCGATCTTCTCCACCCACACCACGTCGTCGTCATTGGGCGCCGCGAGCCGCCGCAACACGGTGAGCCGGTTGTGCGCGAGACGCGACACGCGCTTGGCATAGTCGCCGCGATCGCGGTCGATCTTCCCATTCGCCGTTGCGAGACTCTCGGCCGCCGCGGTCAGCGTGTCCACGAGCCGGTTGTCGTCACTGACATGAATGGTGCCGTCGCGCTCGTCGACTACATCGCCCAGTGCCTTCGACGTGCGCGTGAACGCGTCAATCGAATCCTTGTCGACTCCCGTCTTCCCGAGCATGCTCGATAACCGGCCAAGGCCATCGGCGCCAAGATCGGCGGCAAACGCGTTCGTTGCGTTGTCGGCGAAGGAGTGCGCCTCGTCGAGGATCACGAGATCGTGCTCGGGCAAGACCAGGCTGCCCGCCGAGAGATGCGCGCAGTAGAGGGCGTGGTTGACGACGAGCACCTGCACATGCCGCGCTGCTTCCTTGGCGTGCTCTGCGAAACAGGTGTCGCCGTCGGCGCACTCGGCCGCACCGGGGCACTCGGTGCTCGTGCAACTCACCGCGGCCCACGACGCGTTCGGGATCGCGTCGGGAAGCGCGGCCCGGTCGCCGGTGTCGGAGCCGTCGGCGAAGTCCCGGAGGGTCGCGAGATGCTTGGCAAACGACGTACCGACCGGCTGTTCGAACAACGCGTCGGGCGCAGCTGCCGCGCGCAGCTTGGCGCGGCAGACATAGTTCGAGCGGCCCTTCAAGAGTGCGAACGTGAACGGCACCGACGAATGGCGATGGAGAGTCGGAAGGTCCTTGTCGATGAGCTGACTCTGGAGCGCGATCGTCGAAGTCGCGACGACGATCCGCAACCCCGACGCGATCGCGGGCGCGAGATAGGCAAGGCTCTTACCGGAACCGGTCGGCGCCTCGGCGAGGAGATGATGTCCGGTGCGAATCGCGTCGGCGACCGCGCTCGTCAACTCCCGTTGCCCGGCGCGCGGTTCCCCACCGATCCCGGCAACCGTCGCGTCGAGAATGTCCAGCGGATCGGCAGCCCAGTCGTCGTGCGAGATCGCGTCGAGATGTACGGACTCCGCCACCCACCCAGCATGCCCGACGCGAGCGGCGGGACGTGGGTTACGCGCTGCCTTCTTTATGGGTCGACTCCACGCTCCGCTCCCCTCCGGTCGCTGCGCTGTCGTCTCCCTCTGCCGCAGCCTTGAGCCGATCGAGCGTTTGCTGCATGCCGGTCTCGAGGTCTGCCTTGCGGTCCTTGATGCCCATGAGCAGGCGATCAACCGCGGTGAAGTACCACGGCATGTCGAAGAGCATCTCGAACGATTCGGTCACCGTGGTGCCGGCGCCCGCGGGCTCGAAGCGATAGCTCCACTTGGTCGCGTCCTTGCCGAGATGGGTGGTCACGAACGCGAATTCGCGGCCTTCGTCGGCGGTGACCACCCTTGGCTTCGTCGACCAACGAGCGGGTCCTCTCTTATTGGTGCCTTTGAAACGCGCACCGACAGCCGGGCCGGTCGCGCCGTCGATCCACTCGGCGCTTTGGGTTTCCGGGCTCCACTCCCCCATCCGTCGCACGTCGGAGACCAGTTCGTACAGCTTCTCCGGCGGCGCGTCGATCTGCGTCGACACCTCACCCTTCGTTCCAGCCTTCATGACCAACCTCCTAGGCTGCCGACGTGACGACGGGCGTCCCGATCCTCGACATCGGATCGTTCCACAAGGATCCGGACTCGCTCGCAGCACGCGAGTTCATTGACGAGCTGCGGGCAGTCTGCCACGACCACGGCTTTTTCTCTCTGGTCGGCCACGGTGTGCCGGCCGCGACCAATGAACGTGTGCAGGCACTCGCTCGACGGTTCTTCGCGCTCCCCGAAGCGGAACGGCTCGCGATCGCGAACATCCACTCACCACAGTTCCGGGGATACACGCCCGTCGGGCACGAACACACCCAAGGGCATCCCGACCGCCGCGATCAGCTCGACATCGCTCACGAGCTGCCACCGGTGCGTGTCGGTCCCAACGATCCGGCCTGGTTGCGGCTCCGGGGCCCGAACCTCTGGCCCGACGACATCCCCGAGCTCCGGCCCGCGGTCGAGGCCTGGATCGATGCGATGGAGCAGCTCGGCCACACGTTGTGCCGCGCGCTCGCGGTCGCGCTCGGACAGCCCGCGGACCGATTCGACGCGTACGTCGCGCCGCGCCCCGAGGCCCTCGTCAAGGTCATCCGCTATCCCGGCGCCGAAACGACGCGCGACCAGCAGGGTGTCGGCGAACATCGCGACACCGGGCTGGTGACGTTCGTTTTGCAAGACGACACCGGCGGTCTGCAAGTGCAGCTCGACGAAGGCTGGGTCGACATCCCGAGGGTGCCGGGCGCGTTCGTCGTGAATCTCGGCGAGATGATGCAGCTGCTCACGAGCGGCTACTTCGCCGCGACCGTGCATCGCGTCGTGAGCCCGCCGCCGGGAAAGGAGCGAGTCTCGATCGCGTACTTCTTCAATCCGAAGCTGGAGGCGACACTGCAGCCGCTCGAGCTCCCGCCGTCGCTGGCCGTCGACGCGCCGGGATGGGAGAGCGCGGATCCGAGCAATCCGATTCTCGCGAACTACGGCGAGAACTCACTCAAGGTTCGGCTGCGCGCTCATCCCGACGTCGCCCAACGCCACCACGCCGACCTGCTCGACCGCTGATGCCATGCGTCTGTGAGCGTCGCTGAGCGACGCTCACAGACGCAGAGACAAACTGCTCAGCGCCGCATGTCGGTGACGAGGGCGAGGCCGCCGGTCACCCAGATCTCGTCCCCCACGCGATCCGCGACGTTGCGGATGCGGGCAAGGAGCCCAGGCGTGACTTCGGCGCCTCGGCCGACGAGCAGGAGTCCGTTGACATCCATGATGTCGCGAGCCAACACCATTCCGGGCCGAAGCTTCGCCGGATGGATGGCGCGCGGTATGCCGGCCGTGCTGACGTCATCGAGGTGCACGAGGTCTCGGAGGACGCTCATGATGCCCGGGTCGTACGCACCGTGACGCTGGGTCATCAGCGCGACGGATTCCGGCCTGGTGAAGCCGAGCGATTCGAGCTGATCGAGATCGATGGCAACCTTCAGCAGACGGGCGCCGAGCGGGATCTCGTCGCCGGCGACGCGATCGCTCGGTGATCCGCTGCCGTCGTAGTTCTTGGTCTGTAACCGGATCGCCGCGCGCACGATGTCGAGGCGCGGGATCGTGGTCAACAGCTGCTCGGTGAGCGCCGGCAGCGCGTCAACGAGTTGGTGCTGCTCACGAGTGAGTGGTGTCCCGCAGTCGAGCTTCGTGACGACCTCGCCGGGAAGAGCGACCGCGCCAAGTTGCGAGAGCGAGGCCGCCACCTCGATCGACCAGCCGTCCTTGGGATCAACCGCCGGCAGCAGCGTGGTCACGATCCGGCGGATGCGGGTCGCCCGCGCGAACACGAGTGGATTTGCAAGGGAGAGCACTTCGAGCAGGGCGGCGACGGCGCCTCGCAACGTCTGCTCGAGCAACACGCGCTCGCAGGTCACGAGCTCGTACTGCGCGGCCGCGTCGCGAAGCACGCCCATGAGCTCGTCGTGGTTGGTCGGCTTGAGCAAGAAGCGGAAGATCCGGCAGCGGTTGACCGCCTCCACCGCGAGCGCGAGCTCGGCGTGACCGGTAAGGAGCACTCGCACCGAATCGGGCGCGACTTCGGCAGCACGCGCGAGGAATGTCGTGCCGTCCATGCCGGGCATGCGCATATCGGAAACGATGACCGCGTACGGCGCCTCCTGCTGGAGCATCTCGAGCGCCGCGACGCCGCCGAGCGCGATGTCCACTTCGAAGTCGCTGCGCAGGGTGCGGGCCAGCGCGTCGAGCACGTATTGCTCGTCGTCGACGCACAACACCCTCGCGCGCGGTATGGGTGTCACGCGACCGCATGCCCGTGACGAGAGGCGAGCGTCCCGAGGTTCACGCGCGCGAGGTACGCAGGATCGAGCGTGACCGGCAGCTCGAACGAGAGCTTCCCGTCGGCCTGGTCATACTTGCTCGCCAGCGTCGTCGCGACGAACGTGAGGTGCGTGAGCGGCGCGTCGCCGGAATGCTCGGGGGCCGTGTGATGGTACGCAACCGCCTCCACGACTTCGTCCCGGAACCCCCAGAGTGTGAGCAGGTACGCGCCGATATCGGCGTGGGTTGTACCGAGGAGGTCGGCTTCGACGATGTGCAGGGGCGTTCGGGTCCGGCGCGCCGTGTCGACCGTGCGCGCCAGCTCGTCCGGAAGGCAGACCGCGAGCGCGAGCAGCCCCACATCGTGCAGCACACTCGCGACACACGCGTCGGGCATCTGCCCCGAGAGCTGAGCCGCGATCTCCGCCGCGCGCACACAGTCCGAGCGAATCTGCGCGTACACCGCAGGATCGATGCGCGCATCGTCCTCGAACGCGTGGAAGACGTCGGCGGCGGCGACGAGGTCGCGAATCATGCCGAGGCCGAGATAGACGACGGCATCGCGGACATCGCAGACCTGACGGGGCAGGCCGAAGAACGCGGAGTTGACGAGCTGCATCAGCTTGGCGGTGATCGCGGGATCGTTGCGAATCAGTTGCGTCACTTCATCAACGCTGGAATCGCCACCGCGGAGCGAGTCGGTGAGCCGCCGGAGCGTCGGGCGCGGCGCGGGAAGCGCGTCGAGGCGTCCAAGCGCTTCCCGG
This sequence comes from uncultured Actinomycetes bacterium, assembly GCA_963837155.1. Lineage (GTDB taxonomy): Bacteria > Actinomycetota > Acidimicrobiia > IMCC26256 > PALSA-610 > DASQHW01. The sequence continues at coordinate 3,729,506 of CAWIMB010000002.1, forward strand.
AGCTCAGGATCGACGAGTCGCGAGCGGATGCCACACGAGCGTTCGATCGCGTCAACGAGCGCGTCGAACTCGCACGGCTTGCTGAGGAACTGGTGTGCGAGCACTGCGAGTCGCACGGCGGTGGCGTCGTCGAGCTGGCCCGAGAGCACGATGCGTACCGTGTCGGGGTAACGCTCCCGGACGATCTCCAAGAGCTGACTGCCGTCCATGACCGGCATGCGCATGTCGGTGACGAGAACGTCGAACTGCATGTCGGCCATCGTTGCGAGCGCTTCTGCACCACTCGACGCGCAGACGGTCTCGAACCGGTCGCGATGGGCGCGGAGCATGCGCCGCAGCCCGCCGAGCACGCTCGGGTCGTCGTCGACGAACAGGACTCTCATACCGTGGCGACCTCCGCCATCTTCTTGGCGACTCCGGCAACCGGGAGCCGTACGTAGAACGTCGTGCCACCGTCGGGGACCGAGTCGAAGGTCAGCGATCCGCCGTGGCGCTCGACCACAACCGAGCGCGCGAGCGCGAGACCTTGGCCCGTTCCCTTCCCGACGTCTTTGGTCGTGAAGAACGGATCGAAGATGCGGTCCCGGATCGCTTCGGGAATGCCAGGGCCGGAGTCGGCGATCGACACGACGACGTATCCGTCTTCCCGCCGGCTCCGGACGACGATCGATCCGAGCTCGCCATCGGGCCGGACGTCGGCGATTGCCTGCGCGGCATTGAGGAAGAGGTTGAGGAACACCTGGTTCACGTCGCTGCGATAGCAGCTGACTGCGGGGAGATCACCGAAATCCGTCTCGATGTTCGCGACGTATTTCAGCTCGTTGCGCGCCACCGCAAGGGTGTCACGCAAGCACTGGTTCACATCCGTCGGGGACTGCTCGACGCCATCAGGATGGCCGAACGATCGCATCGCGCGCACGATCGTCGCGATGCGTTCGACGCCGTCGCGCGCCTCGTGCAATGCGCACGGCACCTCCTCACGGAGGTAGTCGATCTCGGCGATTGCCTCTGCGGAATCGACCGCCGCGCACCGGTCGTCCCACGACATCGGCGGACAGTCCCGCGCCAGGATCGCTCGGTAGGCGTCGATCAGGACGAACGCCTTCTCGAAAGCCTCTTCGAAGAAGCGGAAGTTGTCGCCCACGAACTGCACGGGCGTGTTGATCTCGTGCGCGATGCCCGAGGCGAGCTGACCGACCGACTCGAGCTTCTGGCTGCGCCGCAACTCGCGCTGCAACTGGTTGCGAGCCGTGACATCGCGTGCGTTGACAACGAACCCTTGGATGCGCGGGTCGGAGCGCAGATCGGTATAGCTGCTCTCGATGTCGCGCCACGTGCCGTCGAAATGACGCCAGCGGGCCTCGATCATGCCGGAATCGGCGGTGTCGTCGCCGCGCAGGCCGCCCTCCGCAAACGCCCGGATGAGGTCTTCGGTGTGCACGAACTCGGCGATCGTCATGCCCACGAGCTCGTGGGGCGTCAGACCGAGCACGAGCTCGCTCGCCGGTGACGCATAGGTGACGACGTACTCGTCGGCCGACAGCACCAGCGTGAGATCCGAGGAATGTTGGAGCAACGCTTCGAAACGACCTTCGCGATCCATCGACTCGCGGCTCACGCAGTTGTGTCGACCATCGCTTCCGCCGCCATGAGCAAATGTGGCGTTCGGCGCACTCGTTGCCCAGGCTTCAGGCCGGGAGCCGCACCTCTCCGGCGTGCGCCGCGACCATCGGCCACGGCATTGCTCGCTCGGCGGCGAGCGCGACGTCGAACAGCAGCTCGTCGGCGTGGTGGCGAGCGAGCACCTGCATGCCGACGGGAAGGCCGTCGACCGGCCCGCCCGGGATCGAGACCGCCGGGTTCCCGTAGATGTTGGAGATGATCGTCAGCGCACCCATGCGCACGAGCTCGGGGAACCGCGCCGAGCCGACGTCGAGGATCGCCGACGGCAACTTCGGAAAGAGGCCGCCCGCGACGCGGATACTGGCCATGGTCGCCCGGAAGCCGCGGCGCGCAATCGTGCTCGACTTCGCCCAGTCGAGGAAGCCGCCCTCCGCCGAGCTGATCGGCGCGTCGGCCGCGAACGCCGGGCCGGGGTTGGTTGCCGCGATGATGAAGTCGACTTGCTCGAAGGCGTTCGCCATTGCTTCGTACGCGCGCACACGTTGCCCTTCGGCGACGGCCGCGGTGTGCAGGTTGTACATCGATTGCGACAGCAGCAGACCGGTCGCGACCTCATCGGTGAGCTCGGCCACGCGTGTTGGCCAGGCGTCGCCCAGCTCGGCCAGCAGCGTCGCGAGGTTGCCCATCATCCATTGCGCCGCGAGATTCGGGAGCTCGAGCGGCAGGTCGACGTGAATCATGCCCGCCGCTGCAATCAGTTCCGCAGCTGACGCGCGCAACTGTTCCTCGACGCCGGGTTCGAGCGTGACGCCACCGAGCGCGGGGATCACCGCCACCTTGCGGCCGCGGAGCTCCCGCGTCCCGAGCTGGTGTTCCCACTCGCCGACCTCGATGGGTCGACTCCGCGCTCCGCTCCCCTCCGGTCGCTTCGCTGTCGTCTCCCGGGCGGGCAGGCTTGTCGGGTCGTGCACGTCGAAGCCCGCGCACACGTCGAAGTAGCGCGCGACGTCGCGCACCGACCGAGCAAGACACCCGACCACGACCGTGCCCGGGCGGAAGAACACGTTGGGACCGCGCGGGATGCGCCCGAAGGTGCCCTTCATGCCGACGAGCCCGGTGTAACCGGCAGGAATGCGAATCGATCCCCCACCGTCGCCGCCCGTCGCGATCGTCACGAGCCCACCGGCGACTGCGGACGCGCTGCCGGCGGACGAGCCACCGGTTGTTCGTCCGTGCTGCCACGGGTTGTGGGTGACGCCGTTCAACTTCGAGACACTGACGTTGAGCCCGCCGAACTCGCTTGCGGTGGTGAGACCGACCGGTACCGCACCGCCCACGTTGAGCAAGCGCGTGACCATCGTGCTTGTGTAGTCGGAGACGCGATCCTTGAAGATCAGCGACGCCTCGGTTGCGGGCCACCCCTCAACGAACTCGAGCTCCTTGATGCCGACCGGTACGCCTCCGAACGGCTTCGTGATGTCCGCACCTGCGGCGGCGTCGATGGCGCGGTCCGCATCGATGAACGAAAACGCGTTGAGGTCGCTGCGCTCGATCGCGGCCAGGGTCGCGTCGAGCTCTTCACGCGGCGAGCGCTGTCCCCGCCGGTACGCGTCGACGAGCCCGCACGCGTCGCCTTCCCAAGGCTCATCGGTCATCGCCGCATCATGCCACTCGTCCTGAAAAGGACGCCGCTCGGCCTTCGCAAGAGCCGGGGTGTCCGGCCTACCCTTCGGGCGTGGTGCCGAGGCCCCTGGTCGTGGATCTCCGGGACGAGACCGCGCTCGACCCCACGTTGGCACCCCTTGCCTAGAGAAGCTCCGATACGGCGCGGGCGAACGCTTCGGGCACCTCGATCATCGGATAATGCCCGGCGTCGTCGAGCGCGATGAACGGCGTTCCGGGACGGGCCGCAAGGAAGCGGTCGACCATCGCCGGGACCGCAACCGGATCTTGCATTCCCCACACGATGCCGAGCGGCGACGGATGCCGTTCGATCGCGCCCGTGTAACGCGCTTCGTGCAGCCGCCGGTCCTCGATGTAGCGGATCAGCCGGGGCAGCAATCGGTGGCCATCGGCGTGCGCCATCGCCGTCCATTGGAGCGCGAGCTCGTCGGGCGTGGCGGGATGGGCCCGTGAGAACGTCAGCGCGAGCCCGGCCGCGAAGCCCGGTTCGGTGATGAGGTCGGTCGGCACGTCGTCGACCTGGAGCAGCAGTTGCTGGCCATCGGTGAGGTGCGCGAGCTCGAGGTAGATGGAGCCGTTGGTCAGCACGCGGCGACTGATCGTGAACGGCACGTTGCCGTCAAGGTCGCGCGCGAGCAGCTCGCCACCAACCGTGTCGCCCATGTCGTGCGTGAGCAGCGCGACACGTTCGAGCCCGAATGACGCCGTGACCGCGACCGCCGTATCGGCGTGCAGCTCAATCGAATAGCGGCGGTCGGGCTTGTCGGAAAGCCCGAAGCCGAGGAAGTCGAACAGCACGACGCCGCGATCAACGGCAAGAACATCGACCACATGTCGCCAGTCGGCGCTGCAGGACGGGAATCCGTGCAGGACGAGCAGGGGCTCCTTGCCGCCGTTGTCTCGTGCCGCGATGAACATGGCAAACACGTCGCCGGCTTCAGTTGTGATCATCTGGCCCCGCGCCCGCCAGCGCGCGAGCTCGTCGTGCCCCATCGCCATGCTCAGAACGGCACGCCGAGGCACGGGCCGCCGTTGCAGACATCGGTGACTGCGCCGTTCCAGAACCCGTCCTTGAGATCGAGCACCGCGGGTTGGCGGGGCGTGTCGTCGTGAGGATCGTGGCCCTCGCGCGGCGGGTTGTTCACGATCGGCGACAGCGGTGAGCCGGTGTCCCACAGGAAATACGCCGAGCCGGTGAACGGGTAATGCTCGATCGTCGGGATTCCCCACGCCGGTTCGACGTCGTGGGTGCGTCCGGGCGCGACGAACGGACGGTGTACGCGCGCGCCGATCGTGCGCGCTTCGATCTCGAGGCTCACCTGCGCGACCTGATGGTCGCCGACCGCGCCGAGCAAGAGGATCGTGTGGGCGGGCGTGCGCGGATACGGATCGGTGGTCAGGTGCTGCGCGTAGCCGTTGGTCTCGCCGCGGTCCCACAGCATCTCGATGAGGCCACTGCTCACGAGGCGGTCGTACTCGTCGGGATATGCGGGCTTGAAGATTAGGAGGTACGTGTCGAAGTCGACGCTGCGTTGCAGCAACAGCGAGTAGTTCATTCCCGCTTCGGCCAGCACCGAACGCGTGAAGTCTTGGGCGACCGCGGTGAGCGCGCCTCCGAAGATCGCGCCCTCACTGTTGCCGTCGTAGAACAGCTGCGACGTGTCGATGAGCGGTTGCCCGCCGAAACGGAACGCCGGGTTCGCGACGAAGCCGTTCGCGTGGATCATCAGCCGGCCGAGGAACAGGAAGTTCAAGAAGCCCTGCTGCGATCGGTCGGGAAGCGTCGGGAACTTCGAGAGGTCCTGCAGGATGCTGACGGCCGTACCGACGTCCTCCTCCGCGAGGCCGATGAAGTTCGATCCGCAGTACGCGGTGTTATGGGCGACGGCCATGTCGAGCACGATCGACGAGTTCACCTCGTCGAAGCTGCCGAGCAAACCGTGTCCGTACAGCGAGACCCGGGCCGGCGCACCCGTGGCCGACGGCGGGATGACACATTGATACTGGGCCGTGAAGTCGTGCGGCTGGCGCACGGGAAGGCCGTCGGCGCCGTACACGAAGCGGGAGCCCGTCACCCCGTCGTGATCCAGATAGAGCGGCACCTGGAACGTGCCGGTGATGCGCCGGAACTCCCGCGCGTTCACGTTCTCCTCGACCTTGTCGACCGTGAATTTCGGCGCAGCCGCGCCGAGCGCGGCGAACGCATCGTCGCGGATGTGCAACATGCGACCGGCGATCCCCTGCGCGCTGGCGATCGTGAAGTCCCACGCGAGCGTGAGTTCGTGACGGCCGACGCGAGCGCGATGCAATGCCGCGAACACGTTTTCCATTGCAGGGCGCCGCTGCTCAACGACCGGGCTGAACGTCTTGATGCTGTCGCGATAGATCTCGAACGCGCTGGCTGGGTTCGATCGGGTTGCCCTGCGCGTCCTTCAGGTCGCGCAACCCGATCACGTAGCGGTGCCCCTCGAGGAAGTTGATCGCGGGACGAATGATCATCGTGCGGGCCGCGTCATCGGGCGCATCAACATCCAGCTCGGCGAAGTACGGCCACCGCCGTCCGGTGTTGGTATCGATGATGACGATCGGCGCGTCTCGGCGGAGCGAGCGCGCGACGTCGGTGATCGGCGCGGCCCCGCTCTTTACGAGGTCGATCCCCGGGAACGACAGCATGATCGGCTGGCCCGGGCTGAAGCCGTCGTTGCGGTTCCACTCGGTGGGATCGACGTGCACGCCCGCGACGTTGGCCGGCAGCGACTGAGCATCGAGGTGCACGCGGCGGCCGGTCGGGGAAGCCGGATCGGCCATGGTGTAGAAGTCGTTCGGGAACGGCAACAAGCAGCGGTTCGACATCAGGAAGTCGCACCGGTTGGCGGCAGTCAGGTCGAGGGCGGGCTCGACATCGAACTTCGTCACCGCATGCGCGTGCCCGGCTCGCGCCGAGAGGCGCGTGATGCCGGCACCGAGCTCGTGCACATCGAGGTCTGCCGTCGCGCTCGTCGACGTGACTGTGAACTGATCGGTGATGTTCTTGCGATGGTGGCGATGAGCGCCGACGCGAGTGAGAAACACTCGCAGACGATTTGGGTTCACGCCCTGGAGCGTGAGTTCGACGTGCACGGTCGCGGCACCGGATCCGACGACCGTCCCTGGCGTGGGCGCGACAATGTCGATCGCTTGCCCGGCGGAAGGCGGCGCCGCGACGGCGATCCCGCTCGTCAGCAGCACGAGCGCGCAACCCAAGACGGTGCTCCGCACCGCGGCGAAAGGATTCATCCCGCCGACGCTAACCACTTGCGCCCTTCTTGGCGACGGCGCGGGTCGGATCGTGTCAGGCTGGGGCTATGAAGGTTGGAGACACGGCCCGTCGTACACGCAAGATCACCGCGCACGACATCGAGCTGTTCACCGAGCTGACAGGGGATCGCAACCCGCTGCACTACGACGAAGAGGCCGCGACCCGCAGCCGCTTCGGCGGCATCATCGTGCAGGGTGGCGTCACGTCCGGGCTTCTCAACGCTTTAGTCGCCGAGGATTTGCCCGGTCCGGGCAGCGTGTTCCTCCACGTCGACTGGAACTTTCGCGCGCCGGTCCGGCCCGGCGACGAGATCACCGCCGAAGCGGAAGTCTTGTCAATGCGCGACGACCGACCGATGTGCACACTCCGCACAACGATCACCAACCAGGACGGCACGGTCGTGCTCGACGGCACCGCGCTCGTCTACCGCGAATCGCTCACGTCGTGACGGAGCTGACGACTCATTCGTGGTCCATCTGACTTGTCATATGCGGGCAGATGGACCACGAAGCGCATCGACCTGCGCGTGCTGCCCGCGCCCGGCGATCCCGCGGACGCGATGTACGTGTGAACAAGGCCGGCTCACCGCAAGCCGACGCGTTGACGTATCTCGTCGCTGGATGCCACTGGTCGGCCCGCGTCCCGCGCCCACGAAACCGCGCGTTCGACGAGCATTGCGTTGGTCGACGCCGGTGCCGCGGCTGGGCTGTCACCGACACCGATGCGAATACCACCGCCACGCGCAAGGGCGTGGCGGGCGAGACGCTCGATCAGCGCCGCGTCGTCGATCGCGTACGGAACCACGATCCACTCGACATCGATGCCGTCGGGGATCTGGGCGAGGTGCCAGTCGATCGCCTCCTCAGTCGGCGCGGGACCCAGCGCCAACGCGCCCGACACGAAGATCTTGTGCAATACCGGCTGCCCGACGCGTCCTGCCTCGGCGAGCATCGCCATTGTGCGGGTGTGACCTACGTCGAACACGCCGAGGGTCGGAACCATCTCGAGCTCGGCCGCGTGCGCGAGGGCGTCGAGCACGAACGGCAACGGATTGTCGATGACCCCCAACGTGCGCAGCGCGTCGACGCCGAGGAACTGGTGGCCCCGCTCGTCCCACACGACGATCGACGCCGATCCGATGTCGACGGGTGCGAGCTCGAGACCGTGACGGTCGTGCAGCTCCCATACGTGCGCAAGCCGCCGCTCGTGAGGAACCGCCACGTCTATCGGGTAGCTCGGGTAGCCGAGCATTCCGCTCGACGCGATGCGGTCGAGCGTCTCGCCGTACAGCGCGGTGTCGCCGAGGCGCTGCTCGCCGCTCTGCGGGTCGCGCGCGTGCCAGTGCACGACCGACGCGCCCGCGTCGCGGCAGCGCAACGCATCATCGGCACATTCCTGCGGGCTGTAGGGCACGTGCGGATTGGGCACGCGACCGGCGGCTTCGTTGAGGGCAACCTCGATGATGACCGCATCCCGATCCACGGATACCTACCGGAGCCGCTTGCTGACGTCCTCGCCGGCTGCGATCCTGGCTGCGTAGTCGTCGAGCCAGCGATGGAACTTCCCACTTGCTTCGTGATCGGCGTCGAGACGCGGATACGCGGGGATCTCGTAGTCGAGATCAAGCGGCGGGTGGTCGGTCTCCGGCTTGCGGGCCATGACCGCGTCGATCACCGGCGCGAGACGGGTTGCCTTGTCGCGTTGCCGTTGTTCGTCACGGTCGACGAACTCCCCCATCACCTCACGGGCGAACAGTTCGAGCGTTTCCATGATGTGCTCGTGACGATTACGCCCCGCCGAGCACGACAAGATCACTTGATCGACACCGCACTCCTCGTACCGGCGGAGGTACTCGCGCACCTGGTCGGGAGTGCCGATCGCACCGCGCAACCCCGACGTCCCGTCCTGCACGACCTTGGCGCCGAGCCGTTCGGGACTCCCCGTCGCGAGGGCGACCGCATCGGGGTCGAAGCCTTGGGCCGCACGCCGCTCGCGGTACTCGGCCCAGAGATCGCCGGCGCCGGGCTTGTGGCGACCGAACACGTAGTAGTGGCCCAACGAGTAGCCGATGAAGTTCGAACCTTCGGCACCGCGCCGCACGGCCTCGGCCTCGTCAGCATGGCAGAAGAACGACGTGACGCACGCGAGGTTGGCGTTGACGGCGTCGCCCATCGGCACGCCTTCTGACGCGAGCGTCGCGTAATAGTCGTCGACCCAGTGCCGCGCTTCTTCGGGGTCGAAGAACGCGAACCCCAGCGCGCCGATCCCTCGCTGGGCTGCCAGGTGAATCGTGTCGCGCCGGCTGCACGCGACCCACACCGGAGGATGCGGCCGTTGCGCGGGCTTGGGCACGACGTTGCGCGGTGGCATGCGTACGTACGCACCGGCGTGACCGGTGAACGGCGTCTCGGTCATGCATCGCAGCGCGACCCTCACGCCTTCTTCCCACATCGCGCGCTTGTCCGCGGGGTCGACTCCGAACGCGTCGAGCTCGGCCGCCGCCGAGCCTTCGCCGGTGCCGAACTCGACGCGGCCACCCGAGAGCACGTCGAGCGTCGCAATGCGTTCCGCGACCCGAGCCGGATGGTTGATCGCGGGAAGGCTGTGCACGATGCCGTGACCGAGGCGGATCCGTTGCGTACGTTGCGACGCGGCCGCGAGAAACACTTCAGGCGCGCTCGAATGCGAGTACTCCTCCAGGAAGTGATGTTCGACGAGCCACACGCACGCGAAACCGAGCCGGTCGGCGAGCTCGATCTGCTCGAGCGCCTCCGCGAACACGCGGCGCTCGTCGCCGTCTTCCCACGGCCGGGGAACCTGGTGCTCGAAGAACAGCCCGAACCGCACCGCACTCCTCGACGTCGACAGCAGGGCGAGAGTAACAACCCCGATGAGGCGTCTGTCACGAGCGGAACCCGCCCCTACAGACGCCTCTCACGCGCGGCGCTGGAGCAGTTCGAGAAGGGCCGGGAGCTCCCCGTCAATGCCTTCGGTGACACGATCGGCCGCGCGCACCACCTCCCAACGGTCGACAAGAGCGTCGTCGATTGCGCTCACGTTCCGATAGGCGCGCACGAAAAGACGAAGGAACGCGCCGCGACCCACCACTTGGAGGCGACGAATCAGCGCGGGCATCGTCTCTGGTATGACACCTATGCGAAGGATCAAGCGGGTACGCGCGAAGTCGCCCCTCGGGTCGCCGCGAGTCGCGTCTGCCCAGTCGATCACCGAAGGTCCGCGCTTACCGTAGAGAATGTTGCCCGGATGCAAGTCGCCGTGGCAGAGACGATCGCCATCCGGGAGCGCGTCGAGGGCCGCCATCGCGAACTCGGCGAGTGCCGGGGGAAGGTCTGCCGCCGCGGCGATCTTGGCGCTTATGTTGTCGCGCTGGCTTGGAAGATCGGCCGGCGCGGCAACGGCATGCATCTGCGCTTGCGTCGCACCGACGATGCGCGCACCGCGGGGCACGGTCCACGGACGCCGCGCCATCAATCCGATGAGATCAGGCCCGTCGATCCGGTCCAGGATGATGCCCGGTCGCCCGTCCCGCGTGGTCATTCCGTGCACTGCAGGAACCGGAACACCGGCGGCCGCAGCCGCGCGCAGTGCAGAGAACTCGCGCTCGATGCGCGTCGGGTCCAATGACGGTCGCAGCAGGCGAAGGACAGTGCCGTCGTCCCACGCGAAGATCTGCGCTTCCCGCCCCTCGCCCAGCTGCGCATGGCCATCCAAGCCCGCGTCGTCATCCATGTGCGGAAGTCAAATCGATTCCTCCACTTCCCGCACCTCGACGCCGTCATTACGCTCCGGCCGATGGACTTCGTGATCCGAAATGCGACGGTCTACGACGGGACGGGCGGCCCGCCGCGAACTGCAGACGTCGGCGTGACCGGCGAAAGAATTGAAGCGGTCGGCGACCTCTCCGCCGAGCGCGCCGGGAGTGACGTCGCAGCCGCCGGTCTCGCGCTCGCACCCGGCTTCATCGACGTGCACAGCCACGACGACTTCGCCGTGTTCCTCATGCCGGACATGGAATTCAAGGTCGGTCAAGGAGTCACGACCGATGTCGTCGGGAACTGCGGACTGGGCGCCGCGCCTTACGAGTCCGCGGAGAGTTACCTCCGCTTCTTCAGTGCCGATCAACACCGCGACGTCCTCCCCGCGTGGAACACCTACGGCGAATATCTGCACGCCCTCGACACGAATCCGCCCAGCCTCAACGTGGCCGCGCTCGTCGGTCACGGCACTGTGCGCCTCGACGCCATGGGCAACGAACGACGCGCACCCTCCGACGCCGAACTCGCAAGAATGATCGACACGCTGGATGCCGCGCTCGACGCCGGATGCGTCGGCTATTCCACCGGCCTCATCTACGAACCCGGCCGCTACTCCAAGACCGACGAGCTCGTGGCGCTGGCCGCAACGATGTCGAAGACGGGCGGCCTGTACGCAAGCCACATGCGCAACGAGGCGGAACGTCTCGTCGACTCTGTGCACGAGACGATTCGTATCGGCGAAGACGGCGGCGTCCCCGTCCAGATCTCCCACCACAAGGCGAGTGGCCGGAGCGCATGGGGACTCGTCAAGGATTCGTTGGCGATCATCGACGAGGCGCGGGCGCGTGGCGTCGAGGTCACTGCCGACCAATATCCGTACACCGCGGGGAGCACGAGCCTGTTCGCGGTCCTGCAGAATTACGAAGAGGGCACCGCAGGAGTCGGCGCAGTCGAGTGGGACACGATCACGCTCGTCTCGGCGCCCAGCCACATGGAGTGGGAGGGCCGCTCGCTCGACGTCCTTGCCGCCGACTTCCGCACCGAGCCCGCCGAGGCGGCGAGAAGAATCGTCGACGCCGAAGGCTACGGCGCCGTGGTCGTCATGCATTCGATGCACGAAGACGACGTGCGGACCGTGATGGCGCACCGAACCACGATGATCGGTTCTGACGGCATCCCCACGTTCGGCGGCAAACCGCACCCGCGCCTGTATGGCACGTTCGCACGCGTCCTCGGCCACTACGCGTGTGACGAGGGCGTGCTGTCGCTCGAGAACGCCGTCTACCGCATGACCGGCATGCCGGCCGCCAAGTTCGGGCTCGCGGGCCGAGGCGTCATCGCGCCGGGCGTGTGGGCAGACCTGGTGCTCTTCGATCCGGCGACGATCGACGACATCGCGACGTACGAATCGCCGCGTCAACACCCCTCCGGCATTGCCGGCGTGTGGGTCAACGGCACGCGCGTCGTGCGCGAAGGTGCGCACACCGGCGCGCGTCCCGGCCGGGCGCTCCGCCGAGGGGCGAGCTGACGCGATGCGGATGCTGTTTCCTCAGGCGATCGACGACATCGATCCGCTCGAGGTGTACGCGGACGTGCCGAGCAATGTGCAGCGGCCAGCTGTGCGCCTCAACATGATTGTCAGCGTGGACGGTGGCACGTCGTGGGGAGGCGTGTCAGGTGCGCTCGGCGGCCCGGCCGACAAGGCGTTGTTCTCCGTGCTGCGTTCCTTGACCGACGTCGTGCTCGTCGCGGCGGGGACGATGCGCGCCGAGCACTACGGACCGGCGATGATTCCGGTGCCGGTGCAGGACGCGCTGTGCACGGCGCGGTCAGGCACGAGTGCCTCCTATCGCAGTGGTGTCGCGGCGGTGTCAGCTCGACTGGTCCTCGCCGTTCTTCACATCTGCCACCGCGCGCCCGATCGTGATCACCGTGTCCGACGTGCCGGCCGACAACCGTGCACAAGCGGCTGAGGTGGCGGACGTCATCATTGCAGGCGATCACGATGTCGACTTCGGCGTCGCGCTCAACGAGCTCGGTGCACGCGGTGCACGCAGCGTGCTCGCCGAGGGCGGACCAACCTTGAACGGCGTCCTGGTGCGTGCGGGTGTGCTCGACGAACTGTGCTTGACGCTCGCGCCCCTGCTCGCGAGCGGCGACGCGAAGCGCATCCTCGCGGGCTCTACACTCGACGAGCTCGGCAAGCTCCATCTGCGCTCGATCTGCGAAGAGGGCGACTACCTTTTCCTGCGCTACCGGCCGTTGTCAAAGGAATTGCCGGGCCTCCCGGGGGCCTGACCAGGTCTTTTCGTCATCGTCAGCTTTCTGGCCGAGTTCCGGCCATACCGTGCAGATCGGGTGTACGTTTCAGCGCAGAACGCTGCAGCGCGAGCGAGCCCTGGACCCAGGCTTTTTCGCCCCACATACCGGGGCAGGCGAAGATGCTTGGAATCTGCAAGGCCATGGGGGAAATCGACTGTGCGACCGCTCCCTCGTTCAACGCCACCCTTCACGACGGCATCGACAGCTCTGACGACCTCCTCGTTGTTGTTGATTGTTCGGACCTGACGTTCATCGACTCGGCCGGATATCACGTGCTCGTCGACGCAACCGGATATGCCGTCAGGCGCGGCCATACGCTCGTGATCCGCAACCTGTCACCGTCGTGCGCGAGGCTGATCCGGTTGTGTGACTCGGACCACGAGCTTCGCCTCGTCCCTTGAAACACACATGATTCGCCGGCTCGAACCGGCGCAGTTCGCGGAAGTGATCGCCGCTCGCACTGAGGAGGACCCCGACCCGGTCAGTGCGTTGTGTGTCGTGTGCACCGATGTACTGGGGGTGACGGGCGCGGGGTTGGTGCTGATGTCCGGCGGGCGGTCGCTGGGCTGCGTGGGTGTGTCTGATCGTGTCACCGAGGCGGTCGAGCAATTGGAGTACACGCTGGGTGAGGGCCCGTGCGTGGCCGCCTATCGCACCAAGACGCCGGTGTTCGATGCTGACCTGGCCGACGAAGGAATCGCCCGATGGCCGGAGTTCCGCCGGGGCGCCCTGGGCGCGGGCGTTCGTGCTGCATTCGGGTTCCCGCTGCTCGTCGACTGGATCTGCATTGGAGCCCTGAACCTGTATCACGATCGGGCCGGCGCGCTCACCGACGATCAATGCGCCGACGCGCTCTTGGTGGCGCAGTTGGTGAGTCGGACACTGTTGGCTTGGCAGGCCGACGCCCCGCCCGGGACGGTGGCGTGGCAGCTGGAGCAGCCCCCGAACCACCGGGTCGAGGTGCACCAAGCGACCGGACGGATCTCCGTCCAGGCCGGGATCTCGGTCGCCGATGCCCTCGTCCTGTTGCGCGCGTACGCCTTCTCTCACGACCGCCCGATCGGCGAGGTCGCGGCCGAGGTCGCGGACGGGCGTCTCCGGCTCGACTGACTGACCCGCAGCCCCGGGCGTACACTCCGGGCCGAATCCGAGAGGGGCGCGCGCATGCCCCGAGAACAAGAGCTCCTCACGGCGTTCATCGAGTTCGCCGACACGTTCGTTGACGACTACGACATCGTCGAGTTTCTGCATCGACTCGCGGAGCGTTGCGTCGAGCTCGTTGACGCGTCGGAGGCGGGCATCATGCTTGCCGACGGAGAAGGCACACTGCGTTACGTCGCGTCCTCGAGCGAGCGCATGCGCCTTGTGGAGCTGTTCGAGCTGCAGCACGACCAGGGCCCGTGCATGGAGGCCTACCACGAAGGTGTCGCGGTGCACTGCGACACGACAGACGACGCGATGACGCGATGGCCGCTCTTTGCGCCCAACTTCCAGGACTCCGGATTTGCCTCAGTGTCTGCCCTCCCCATGCGACTCCGCACGGTGGTGATCGGCGCCCTCAATCTCTTCTCTTCCACGCCCGGGCCGCTCGGCGCCGAAGACGAGATGGTCGCCCAGGCGCTCGCCGACATCGCCACGATCGGCATCTTGCAAGAACGCGCACTGAACGACGCGCACATCGTCACGTCCCAACTCGAGGCCGCGCTCGAATCGCGCATCGTGATCGAACAAGCGAAGGGCATCGTCGCCGAACGCGCGCACGTCAGCATCGACGCCGCCTTTAAACAGCTGCGCGGGTATGCCCGCGGTCACAACCGCCTGCTGAGCCAGACCGCCCTCGACATCATCAACGGGACGCTCGCCGCCGACGAGCTCACACAGCCGGCGCGCATCCGCCGGACCTAGTTCAGGCCGCGCGCGGGGACGGTGCCGTTGAGAGCCAAGGATCCGCGGTCCTGCTGAAGCGCCCCCGTCAGGAGTGAGACGCCGCCGTCAGGAGTGAGACGCGACGAGATCCAGGGGATCAGCGTGCGCGCCGACAATCTGGGCGAGTCGCGCTTCGATCGCGAGCAACGCGTGAACCTGGGCGGCGCAAAACCATTGCTCGGCAGACATCACGGGATTGCGGTGCGCCTCGCTGAGTGCTGCTTCGGCCTGCTCTCGGTGCATTTCCGGTAACGCCATCGCGTCATCTCCGTTTCTTGGTGCTGCGTACGGCACGCGTTGTCTTCTTCGCGGATGCCGTGCGAGCGCGGCGAGCTTTTGTGCCGACCAGAAGATTGAGCACCTCGCCCACGGTGCGCTCACGAATCGTGTTCTCCGGGATTGGAAGGTGCTCCTGCACGATGTATCGGTTGCGCCGGCCGTCCCGCTCCTTCAGTACGTAGCCGGCGTCCGTGAGGTCGTTGACGATGGCGTACGCGCTGCGCTCGGTGATATCGAGCGTTGCGGCAATATCACGCAAGCGCACACCGGGGTCCTTCGCGATGCAGAGCAGCACCCGCCCGTGGTTCGTCAGGAAGCTCCACTCCGGCATGCCGTAACTATAGCAATTTATTTCGAGTAGTTGGGTGCTTGTGTTAGGTGAGAAACGGGGCCCACGGCCCGGCTCCATCGGCGCTCAGACGGCTGGCCCTTGCGCGGCGAGTGGTGGCGTGGTCTGCTCTGGGTTCAACAAGTGAACGAACCCGTCGGGAGGCCGCTCATGACGTCGACAGCCGCACGTACCGGTCCCGGGAACATCGACGACGGGGCGGAGTGGCAGCCGACGGCATGCATCTTGTGCAGCATCAATTGCGGCATCGAGGTGCGACTCGACGGCCGGCGCTTCGAGCGGATCCGCGGCGACAAGGCGCATCCCGCGTCGCAGGGTTACACGTGCGAGAAGGCGTTGCGTCTCGACCACTACCAGAACGCGTGCCGGCTGACCTCGCCGCTACGCCGTCGGGCTGACGGCACGTTCGAAGCGATCGACTGGGACACCGCGATCACAGAGATCGCAGCGCGGCTCGTGGACATCCGCGACACGCACGGCGGTGAACGAATCTTCTATTACGGCGGTGGCGGCCAGGGAAACCATCTCGGCGGTGCGTACGCGATGGCGACACGCGCCGCGGCCGGTATTCGGTACTCGTCGAACGCACTCGCCCAGGAGAAGACCGGGGAGTTCTGGGTCGACGGCCAGCTGTTCGGCCGGCCGCGCTGTCATACGACGCCCGACCTCGAGCACGCCGAGGTCGCGGTGTTCGTCGGGAAGAACCCGTGGCAATCACATGGCTTTCCTCGCGCGGACGATTCTGAAAGCCATCGCGAACGATCCCGAACGCGCGATGGTCGTGATCGATCCGCGCCGAACCGAAACGGCGGCGCTCGCCGACTGGCACTTGCAAGTGCGACCGGGCACGGACGCGTTCTGTCTGGCCGCGCTGCTTGCGGTGCTCGTCACCGAGGAGCTCGTCGATCACGAATTCATCGCCGAGCACACCGAGGGCAGCGACGAGCTGTTCGCAGTGCTCGACCAGGTGCCGATTCCCGAGTTCTGCGAGCGGTCCGGTGTGTCCGAGCACGATGTACGCGCTGGTCGCCCGGCGGTTGGCCGCCGCCGGAAGTGTCTCGATCTATGAAGACCTCGGCATCCAGCAAGCGCCCCACAGCACGTTGAATTCGTACCTGGAGAAGCTCGTCTACCTGCTGCTCGGGAGCTTCGGGCGGCGCGGCGGCATGAACATCCACACCCGGTTCGCGAGCCTCGGCGGCAACGGTCCCGCAGGCGGAGGCGGCGGGAAGTCGCGTACGACGCCGGTCACGGGGAGCCGCATCATCACCGGGCTCGTGCCGTGCAACGTGATCCCCGACGAGATCCTCACCAATCATCCCGACCGGTTCCGCGCCATGATCGTCGAGAGCACCAACCCCGCGCACTCGCTCGCCGACAGCCGGCGCATGCGCGAAGCGCTCGCCGCGCTCGACCTCCTCGTCGTCATCGATGTGGCGCTCACAGAAACCGGACGCCTCGCGAACTACGTGCTGCCCGCGTCCTCGCAGTTCGAGAAGCCCGAGATGACGTTCTTCACGCTCGAGTATCCGGAGAACGTCGTGCACCTGCGCCGACCGCTGCTCGATCCGCTTCCCGGCACCCTGGCCGAACCCGAGATCCACGCCCGCCTCGTGCGTGCGATGGGGACCGTAACCGACGAGGATGTTGCACCCCTGCGCGACGCGGCCGCGCTCGGGCGGGCGGCGTTCGGTGATGCGTTCTTCGCGTTGATGGCCGAGCATCCGCACCTGTTCGCGTTCGCGCCGGTCCTGCTGTACGAGTCGCTCGGGCCGACGCTGCCCGACGGGATGCAAGGTGCCGCCGCGGCGTGGGGCCTCGCGGAAGTCTGCGCGCAGACCTATCCCGATGCCGTGCAGCGCGCGGGGTTCGAAGGCGAAGGCCTCGCACTCGGCGACGCGCTCGTTCGACGCGCTGCTCGCGAGCCCGTCGGGCGTCGTGTTCACCGTCGACGACGAGGACGCGACGTGGCGACGCATCGACACGCTCGACGGGCGCATCCGGCTGTCGGTTCCCGAGTTGCTGCCCGAGCTTGCCGGGCTCCGCGACGAGCCGGCGTCGAACGCTGCTGATGCGTTCCCATTCGTGCTCGCCGCCGGTGAGCGCCGGAGCTTCACCGCGAACACGATCTTTCGTGACCCGGCGTGGCGCAAGAAGGACGCAGCCGGTGCGCTGCGCCTGAACCCACAGGATGCGGCCCGGCTCGGTCTCACCGATGGCGGAACCGCACGCGTGATCACCAAGCGCGGTGCCGTTACGACGACAGTGGAACTCTCCGACACGCTCCAGCCCGGTCATGCGTCATTGCCGAACGGCCTCGGCCTCGACTACCCGACGACGGAAGGCGGTCGCGAGGTTGCCGGCGTCGCGCCGAACGAGCTCACGGCGTCAGAGGACCGCGACTGGCTCGCGGGCACACCGTGGCACAAGCACGTGCGCGCGCGCATCGAAGCGGTTGCCTGATGCGCCGCACTCGCTTCGACGACTGGCCGTGCCCGATCGCGCGTACGACCGACCTCGTCGGCGACTGGTGGACACCACTCGTCATGCGCGAGGCCTTCTCCGGCGTTCGCCGTTTCGACGATTTCCAGGACCGGCTCGGCGTGCCGCGCGCCGTGCTTGCGCAACGGCTCACCCGTCTCGTCGACGAGGGTCTGCTGGTGAAGGTGCGCTACGAAGAACGACCGCCGCGCGATGAGTATCGGCTGACGGACAAGGGACGCGCGTTCTGGGACGTGCTCGCCGCGATGTGGCGATGGGGCTCCGACTGGTGCTGGCCCGACGGTGAAGAACCACCGGTGATCCTCGCCGAACGCGAGACTCGCCGGGAGATACGTCCGATCGTTGTCGACGAACGAACCGGCGCACCCCTCGACGTTCGGCAGATCAAGATGGCGCGCAACCGGCGCCGCGCCGACTGACGCGTCGTTACGCGGTGATGTATCGCTCGGCGAACACGTCGATGAAGTCGCGCGTCGCGGGGTACACGCCGGACGGCGCCGGCACGATGAGCCAGGTGACACCGATCTGCTCGAGCGCGCCGAGCGCGTCGCGGTGCCGCTCGACGTCGTGGTCGGGAGCCGAGATCGTCGGATCTGTGTAGGCGACGGCGACGTCGAGGCTCGGACCCCGGTCGCCGGCGGCATCACGGAGCTCGCGAATGTGGCGTGCGAGGTCGTCGGTTCCCGATAGGTGCGGCGTGCGCGTCGTCGCCGAGATGTCGGTGTAGCTCGTGAGCGGCATCCAACCTTGCGCCCGCTCGGCAACTCGCCGAAGCGTGAGCGTGCTGTTGCCGCCGATCCAGATCGGGATGGGGTCTTGGATCGGTCGCGGGCGCCCGATGGCTTCGCGCGCGTCGAAGTGACGCCCCTGAAAGTTGAACGGCGTACCGGCCCAGTGCAACGGCAGCGCGTCCAGCACTTCGTCGAAGAGCGCGTTGCGTTCCTCGAAGTCGACACCCAGCGCGCGGAACTCGCCCTTCAGGTACCCGGTTCCGATTCCGAGGACGAATCGGCCGTTCGACAGTTTGTCGACGGTCGCCGCGGCCTTGGCGAGCAGGAACGGGTTGCGGTACGGCGCGACAGCCAAGTACGTGAGCAGTCGCAGCTGTTGCGTGACCGCGGCAACGTGCCCGAGCGCAATGAACGGATCGAGGGTTTGATGCCCGCCCGCCGCCAGCCAGCGCGCGCCCGGCACGGGGTGTTCGGTGAACCCGAAGCCATGCCAACCGGCCGCCTCGGCCGCGACCGCGAGCTCCGCCACCGGACCGGCATCGAGCAGATCGGCATCAGTACCGCGCATCTCCGGGTACTGGTACAAGAACCGCACCCGCGGACCTTACGCGCGTCCTCGAGCTACGGGCGGCGACCGGTCGCGAGCGGGCTGACGCCGGGGAACTCCAGCCCCGTGGGTGTCTCGAAGTCGCGCACGGCTTCGATCAGTCGGCCGCGCAGTTCCTGCTGTCCGGCTTCGGCCAGCGACGGCTCGCATTGTCGCGAGCGGACCGGCGAGCGACGACGTCCGTGTCCACCATTCGTCGCTCGACATCGCGCGCTCCACCGACATCCTGTGGACGCTCAATCACCCCGACGTGTGGCTGTTGCTCGTCGGCAAGCGCGGCTGGACGCGCGAACAGTTCGAACAATGGTTCGCCGACACCACGTGCGCGCAGCTGTTGCGCGGGACGGCCATTACGACGCATCCGGCATCGTGAGCGTGCGGTGCATACGGACCTCGGTGCCCCGAGTGCTCGAATCGATCTCGACCGCGTCCATCACCGCGCGCATGATCGTCAAGCCCCGGCCGTCGTCGCTCAACGAACGCGTCTGCCAACTCCCAAGATCGCGCACGATGATGCGAATCGATCCGTCTTTGATCGTCGCGCTGATCGCCACGTCACCAGACGCGAGTCCGTACGCGTGTTGCATCGCGTTGACGTGCGCCTCAGTCGTTGCGATGAGCACGTCGATCGCGTCAGCGCCGGCCACCGCGTTGCGCTCGAGCCAGAGGCGCATCGCTTTCCGGGCCTCGCGCACCGCGGCCGGTGAAGCCGAACCGAGAAGGTGAAACTCGGTGGTGGTGAGTCCGGTGGGTCGGATCGCGAGCAACGCGACGTCGTCCGACATTGAGGCGTCGACGAGCGCGTGGACAACGTGATCGCACAAGAGTTCGAGCGCTCGAGGCGCGTCGAGCACGCTCTCGCGGAGCCGGCGGAAACCATCGTCGATCGAAGCGTGTCGCCGCTCGATGAGCCCGTCGGTATAGAGGAGCAGCGTCGCACGAGGATCGATGCGATGTGTGGCGAGCTCGTATTCGACACCGGCGAGCGCACCGAGCGGGGATCCGTGCACCTCTTCGATGAATCGCCCGACGCCGTCGTCATCAATCTGCAGCGGTGGCGGATGGCCTGCGCTCGAGAAAGAGAGGGATTGCGTCGCGGGATCGAAGAGCCCGTACCAGACGGTCGCCATCGCGGTGGGCTGGACGTCGCGCAGGAGACTGTTGAGGCGCCCGAGCACCTCGGCCGGGTTCAGGCTCTCCAGGGGGCAGGCACGGAGCGCCATGCGGAGTTGGCCCATCGCCGCCGCGGCGGCGACGCCGTGCCCGGCGATGTCCCCGACGACGACGCCGAGCCGACCGTCGAGCAGCGGAATGAGGTCGTACCAGTCGCCGCCGAGGTTGACGTCCGGACTGGCCGGAAGGTAGCGAGCCGCGACCGCGACCCCCGGCACCTCGGGCACACGTTGAGGCAAGAGGCTGCGCTGGAGCACCTCGACGACGCGATGATCACGCTGCGCGAGTCGCTCGCGTTCCGTGACGGCCGACGCGACGAAGATCGAGGTGAACGCGACGGCTGCGTTGAAGCTCTGCAGCGTCACCATTTGATGTA
Organism: uncultured Actinomycetes bacterium; assembly: GCA_963837155.1. Classification (GTDB taxonomy): domain Bacteria; phylum Actinomycetota; class Acidimicrobiia; order IMCC26256; family PALSA-610; genus DASQHW01. Next base: position 3,750,151 of record CAWIMB010000002.1, read on the forward strand.
TGAGCGACGCGGCGGCGAAAGGTCCCGCATCGTGCGCGGCCGCGATCGTCGCCAGCGTCGACACGACGAGACACGCCGACGCCGCGCCCGGCTGCTGGAAGCGCCACGCCGCCCATCCCACCAAAGGCAAGATGACGAACGCGACGTTCTGATCGCTCCCGAACGCGAGCAAGCATGCCCCGAGCAACAACGCGCCGAGAACGACTGCTTCGAGCACGCGGCCGACGTTCACACGAGGACGTGACGCCGAGGACATCGACCAGAGGAACGGCGCGACGATGAGCACACCCATCGCGTCGCCGGTCCACCACACCGACCACGTTCCGCCGAACCGCCTCGACGAGACCGCGTCCGACAGGACCAACGCCAACGAGCCGATCGTCGCGCTGATCGACATGCTCAATATGGCAACAACAACGATCGTCACCGCGTCCCGCACCCGATCCAGTTGCGTACGAAATCCGCTGCGTACCAGCATCGTTGCGGCGACCAGCGGCGCGATGGTGTTTCCCACTGCGATCGCGGCCGCGCAAAGCAATGACGGGCTGATCGGCGCGTTGACCGCCAACGCCGCGACCGCGATCGCCGGCCACACCCGACGGCCGAACATCAACAGTGCTACCAACGCCACACCGGTCGGGGGCCATAGCGGCGTCACGCTCCGACCGACGAGCGCGAGGCGCAATCCGATCTCGGCCGCCCCGTAGTACGCCGCCGCAACGAGCAGAAGCTGCAGCGCGTCGGTCCGGCTGATCCGGAAACCGCTGTGGCGACGAGCGCCCAACTCCGGTTCTTGCATCCACCAACCCCCGGCGGCCCCGGCGAACGGACGCGAGGCTAACCACGCCCATGGCCCTCAGAACACGTCTCGTGCCGAAGTGCAGGAAGAGCGATCAGCGAGCGGCCGGGACCGGCCGGGAAGTCTCGGCAGGAACGGGCACGGGCGGCGCGGCCGCTTCACGCGTTTCGATCACGAGGACTTGATCGCCCGCGCCGAGCGTCACCTTCCGCGCCTTCTCCGGGTTCATGTACAGCTGACCGTTGGAAGCCAACCGGTAGCCAAACGCGGACGCACGCTGCGCGGACGCGGCCGCGACCACCGTCGCGAACTCCAACTCCTCCGCGGGCACGAGCGAGGCCGCATCCCGCAGTGTGACAACCGCTCCCTCGGGATCGAACAGGTCCTCGAACACGGTGAGGAGCTCACCCCGCTCGGAGAGCTGCGCCATCAACAAGCTCGTCAACGCGTCGCTGACGATGAGATCGTCGATCCCCACCGGCGACGCAATCTCGAGGTTCCTCTGGTCGACGAGCTCGGCGATGATCCGCACGCCGTGGTCGCCACCTTTCGGCCACACCATGCGCAGCGCCAGCAGCGACAGGAGCGTGCGGGCATCAGCCTCGTTGGCGTCGAGCACGTCGCGATACGCGAGCACGATCACCTGATCGAACGGCCCGATGTCGGGCAGGGTGAGCAGATCTTCAGGGCCGCCCCTGCCGCCGCGGGCACTGACGGTTGCGTTCACGAGCGTGGTGCCTTCGATCGTTGCGGGGTCGACAAGGTCCGCATCGACCTGCACGAGGATTGACGAACCCGGCACGAGAAACTCGTCGAGCTGTTCGAGCACGAGCGCGCCGAACTCGCTCCACCCGACGATCAGCGCGCGGACGGGACGGGACCGGCCGCGTTCGCCGCGTCGACCGGCGGCGCCGCCACCGATTGCACGCCGGTGAACTCGATCGTCGAATCGTCCTCGGCCACGAGGATCAACCGGTCGTCGGCGTCGATGACGGTGTCGGCAGTGGGGTTGAGCTGCACGATGCCATCGCCCGTGATCCGGCCGATCACCGACGACTTCTCGAAGGCGAGCTGCGACTCGGCGTACCTGCGTCCGCTCAACTCCGGCACGTTCGTGAAGTACATCTCGTCGCCCTCGAACGCGAGGAGTTCGGAGAAGACACCCGCGAGCCCACTCTGCAAGCACGCCTGGGCGGTGACCTCGGCCACGACTCGATCGCTCGACACCGTGAGCACGCGATTGTTGGAAACGGTGCGCAGCGTGCGTGCGGTGTCGTCGGCCGTCACTTCGGCGATGACGACGCGGCCGCCGAAGTCCGGGTCGATGGCGCGCACTGCGAGCACCGCCTTCACCACGCCGGCATCCTGGTCCTCGTCGCGCACGATCACGATCGATCGCGCGTCATTGATGCACACCCGCTCGAGGTCGGCCGGAATCGACGGGTCGCCCTGGCGGACGACAACGCGCGTCGTCTTCGGATCCGGAACGATCTCTCGGATCGTGTCCTCCATCTCGGTCTTGTCACCGTGGGCGAGGACGACAACCGACGCGTCCTTCTCGCTCTCGTTGGCGATGACGAGCTCACCGATGATGCGCGGCACCGCGGCGGACCAACCGAGGATCAGTGAGTGCGCGGTCTCGATCACCGCGCCGCGGCCGCGGTTCAGTTCCTCGACACGCTGGTCGACGCCGCTCGCGATGAGACCGATCAGCGAGCCGCCGAAGATGATGCCAACGATCGTGACGATGACCGTGAGCGCACGCAAGCCCCACGCCGTGTCACCCGAGAACGTGCCGGGGTCGAGCATCCGGAGGAACGCCTGGTACATCTGCTCGAAGACGCTCTCGTGGTCGCCGTTGAAGCGCAGCGAGAAGAGCGCCGCGACGACGCCGCAGAAGGCGACGAACAGCAGCACGAATGCCGTCATGTAGAGGATGACGACGACCGGCCCGCGGGCGAGGGCGTTGTCGAAGCGGTACCGGGCCTTCGCCTTCAGCGACGGCTTGGAGGGGTCCGTTGGAGTTCCCGTTCCGGGCCCATCGGCATCCGCCCTCGAATATTGACGGTCGGTGAGGACGACATCTCAACAAACGAGCCGCTCGTCCGATTGGGAGAAAAGGACCGAGGAGGTCGCTACATGTCGGCTCACACCAGCAGCACCGCGGGATCGGCGTCACCTGACCACATCGACGACGTCGACGACGTCGACGACGTCCTCGACCTCATCGACCGGGCACTTGCCGAGAACGACATCACCCCGGCCCGAGACGCCACCGCCGAGCGGTTCGCCGCGCTGCTCGACGAACACGGGCTCCGCTGACGGCCTCCGGTTCAACGACCTGAGCGTTCGACCGCCGCTCGGTCCCACTTCCCAGTTTCGGCGGCCGCTTCATATGACGTCTGCAGGAACTGCAGGAGTGTCGCGTCCGGGTCGGACGCAGAGCGCACCTCCTCGTACGGGAGGACGAACTCACCGAGCGCTTCGTCGTACGACGCGCCGGTAGGGCCGACCGGCCAGTCGCGGTATCCCTCCGGCTCGGGATAGGCGTACGAGTACACGACGCCTTCGCCGCTTGGGCCCGGCCAGTAGCCGGCACTGCTCACCTCGTGTGAGTACGCCTCCTCCATCACGTACGGGCCACAGTTCGGCACAGTCCGCGGATACCGCGGTGCCGGCCGGCCGGAAAAGCGTGTCGCGGCGAGATCGAACCCGCCCCAGAAGAAATGCACGGGGCTGGCCTTGCCGGTGAAGCGGCTCCGGAACTCGTGAAAGACACGGTCGAACTGCACGAGCATCTCCCAGAAGCGGTGAGCATGCTCGGGGTCGTAGGCCGCGTGCTCGTGGTCCTGCACGAACGGGATCGCGCCCTCGATCTCCACCGGCACCGGCCAAATGCGCGTCGTGAGGCCGAGCTCGTCCAGCTTGTGCATCACTTCCTCGTAGAACGCCGCGACCGATCTCGGCTCCAGCGCGATACGTCGCTCATCGCCATCGGTGTCCGAGATGCGTAGGACGTGGGCCGAGAAGTCGAATTCGATCTCGAATCCGCGCCCGTCGCGATACGGCATCAGCGAGGTCGTGAGACCGCGAGCTGTCACGTACAACGTGGTGTTCCACCAATGGTTGACGATCGGGGTGCTGGCGAGCCGCACCTTGCCGACGACCTGGCTCCAGAGGTGCAACGTGTCCCGTGTCGGCTGCCACTCGGCGGCGCCCGGCAGCGACGGCCAGTCGGGCATGCTGTTCCTCTCGTTACGTGCTGCTGCTACCGCGCGCTGCGCGAGCCGTCCATGCCCGCGAGCACTTCCGAGAGCCGGCCAAGATCGTCGAGCGGCACACGCTCTCCATTGACGAACACGGTTGGTGTTGTCACGACGCCGCTGCTGACGCCACTGCGCTGGTGGGCACGCACGGCGTCGGCGAAGTTCTCATAGGCGAGATCCTCTGCGAAGCGTTCGACGTCGAGCGCGAGATCGGCCGCGTACGTCGCAAGGTCGGGGATGTCGAGGGCTTCCTGATGCTCGAACAGTCGGTCATGCATCTCCCAGAACATCGCCTGGTCGGCGGCACATTCGGCAGCTTGCGCAGCAACCAGCGCGTGCGGATGCACGCCGGTCAGCGGGAAGTGCCGGAAGGCTTCCCGGAACGCGTGAGACTCCCGCATCTCCTCGAGCAGACGCCAGAGCCGACCGGAGACGGGGCACTCGTAGTCACCGAAGACGGTGACCGTGGTGCTCGCGTCGGGATCGCCACGGGTGTGGTCGTCGTTCGCAAGCAGCGGGTGGAGCGGTTGGACCACTGTTGACACCTCCATTGCGTCCATTGCGATTGCGCATGTTCGGGACGACAGACCCATGTTGCGCTCCCGGCGCGAGAGTTGCATCACCCGAACCGCGTCGTCAGGCGCCTCATTCCGACGGACCACCGAACGACCAGCCGGCCGGCAACGAACACCAGCCTGGTCGTCCGGCCCGACCCAGGCCGATGATTAGCTGAGGTAATTAGTCAGGGTAAGCTTCTGGTCGTGACCACGATCCCCAACGCTCGCCCCCGCGCCCGAGACGGCGCGAAGTCGCCCGATACTGCAGCGATCGCGGCGCGTCTGCGATTGAGCGCGACCCGCCTGGCCCGGCAGCTGCGGCAGGAAACCTCAGCGGGGCTGTCGCCCAGCCAGCTGTCGGCGCTCGCCACCATTGAGCGACATGGTCCGCTCACGCTGGGCGCGCTCGCCGAACAAGAGCGGGTTGCGCCGCCCAGCGTCACGAAGGTCGTCGCCAAGCTCGAAGCCGCCGGCCTCGTCGCGCGGCGTCTCGACGACCGAGATCGCCGTGTCGTGTGGATGTCGACAACGTCCGCGGGCAACGCTCGCCTCGCGAAGATCCGCCAGCGCAAGAACGTGTGGCTCTCGGAACGGATCGCGCAGCTCGACCACACCCAGCGCCGCCGGCTCGCGGACGCGCTCGACGCCTTGGACGCGCTCACCGCCGACTCGACATGAAATCGTTTCGCACCGCGACGCGTGAGACCTTCGAGTCGCTCCACGTTCGCAACTTCCGCCTGTTCTTCACTGGCCAGCTGATCTCCCAGATCGGCAACTGGCTGACGCTCGTCGCGCAGACCCTGCTGGTACTGAAGCTCACCGACAACGGCATCGCGCTCGGCGCCCTGGCGGCCGCGCAGTTCGGCCCGATCCTCATTCTCGGTCCGTGGGCCGGTCTGATCGCCGACCGCTCCGACAAGCGGAAACTGTTGCTCATCGTGCAGACGATCGCGATGCTGCAGTCGTTCACACTCGCGGGGCTTGCGTTCAGCGGACACCCTCCCGTACTTGCGATCTATGCAGTCGCGATGATCGGCGGCGTGACCATCGCGTTCGACAATCCTGCTCGGCGGGCGTTCGTCGTCGAGATGGTGCCCGAACGTGACGTGCACAACGCGGTCAGCCTCAACAGCGCATTGATGACGTCGTCCCGTGTGATCGGACCGGCCCTCGCCGGCTTGCTGGTCGCGACCGTCGGGTTCGGATGGTGCTTCCTCCTCGACGGCTTGTCGTACCTCGCGGTGCTCGCGGGCTTGTGGATGATCCGTACCGAGGAGCTGCGACCGGCGCCGATCACGCTCAAGGCGAAGCGCCAAATCCGCGAGGGCTGGCGTTATGCCCGCAGCATTCCTGAGCTGTGGGTGCCACTGACGATGATGGCGATCGTCGGCACACTCTCGTACAACTTCCAAACCGTCTTCCCGCTCTTCACCACGCGCGATCTCGGGGGGAACGGCACAACGTTCACGTTGCTGTTCTCTGTCGTCAGCGTCGGCGCATTGATCGGTGCGCTGCGCACTGCACGGCGGAAGTCGATCGACGTTCGGGCCGTCGCGATCGCGTCACTGGGCTACGGCGTCGCGATGGTGTTCATGGCGCTCGCGCCGAACCAGTGGTTCGCCTTCGTGATCGGCCTGTTCCTCGGCGTCACGAGCATCGCTTTCCTGACGGCATCCACGTCGATCGTCCAGATCGAAGCCGCGCCCGAGATGCGCGGCCGCGTGCTCGCCCTCCAGGCGATGCTGTTCCTGGGCAGCACACCGATCGGTGGGCCGATCGTCGGATGGGTCTCGGAGCAGTTCGGCGCGCGGTACGCGATCGGCGTCGGCGCGGCCGCCGCGCTCGGCGCGGGCGCCTGGGGCCTCATGAAGGCGCGCCGCGCGGCAGCGGCGCACGTTGTCGACCTGGCGCTGGCGCCGGAGGCCGCGACCCTGAACGCCGAGCTCGCGCGGTAGCAGCTCCGGTGGTCAGGCCTTGCGCTGCGCGGCGGAGCGCGCCGGGTTCGCCTGCTGCGCCTCCTTCGGATCCTCCTCGTTCTGCTTGGCGCGCACGCCTTGCTCGACGTTGTCCCCAAGGCTCTTGTCGATGTTGCGCCAATACTCGAACGCGCGTGTGAGCACCTTTTCGGAGACGCCGTTCAGGAGGTGACCAACAATGTTGTCGGCCAGTCGCCGGCGCGCTGCGTCGTCGAGGACCTCGCGGACCATGGTGCCCGGCTGACCCCAGTCGTCGTCCTCGGCGTGCAGGTCAGTGGCGGCGCGCACCATGTCGCCCTCGACCTCCCAGCCCGCCAACAACTCGGGCGGGCGCGCGTGGGGTCCGCCATACGAGTTCGGCGCATACACCGGATCGCCGGGATTGTTGTAGCGCATCGGGCCGTCCTTGGCGTACGAGTGGCGATCGGTTGCCCGGGGCTGGTTCACCGGCAGATCCATGTAGTTGGGACCGATGCGATAGCGATGCGTGTCGGGATATGAGAACAGACGTCCGAGCAGCATCTTGTCGGGGCTCGGACCGACACCGGGCACGAGGTTCGACGGCTCGAACGCCGCGAGCTCGATGTCGGTGTGATAGTTCGCCGGGTTGCGGTCGAGCGTCAGCGTGCCGACGTCGATCAGCGGGTAGTCGCCGTGCGGCCACACCTTGGTGAGGTCGAACGGATTGAACCGGTACGTCTTGGCGTCGGCGTACGGCATGATCTGTACCTTCAGCGTCCAGCTCGGGAAGTCGCCGGCGTCGATGTGCTCCCGCAGATCGCGGATGTGGTAGTCGGTGTCGATCGCGGCCATCTGGTCGCCCTCGTCCTGCGTGAAGAATTCGATGCCCTGGTTGGTCTTGAAGTGGTACTTCACCCAATGCCGTTCGCCACGCGCGTTGACCCACATGTACGTGTGCGACGAGTAGCCGTTCATGTTGCGCCACGAGCGGGGCAGGCCACGATCACCCATCAACCACGTCACCATGTGCGCCGACTCGGGACTCAGCGTCCAGAAGTCCCACTGCATGTCGTGATCGCGCAGATGCGTGTCGGCCCGACGCTTCTGTGAGCGGATGAAGTCCTGAAACTTCATCGGGTCCTTCACGAAGAAGACCGGCGTGTTGTTGCCGACCATGTCGTAGTTGCCTTCGGTCGTATAGAACTTCAGCGCAAAGCCGCGGGGATCGCGCCACGTGTCCGGGCTCCCGAGCTCGCCGGCAACCGTCGAGAACCGCAGCAGCGTCTCCGTCGTGGCGCGCGGCTGGAAGACCGCGGCCTTGGTGTAGCGGCTGATGTCGGTCGTGACCTCGAACCTGCCAAACGCGCCCCCGCCTTTGGCGTGCACAACACGCTCGGGGACGCGCTCGCGGTTGAACTGCGCCATCTTCTCAATGAGGTAGTGGTCCTGCAGGAGGATCGGACCGGACCGGCCTGCGGTGAGCGAGTGCTCGTCGCTCTCGGCCGGAATGCCGGCGTTGGTGGTGGTCGCAGGCGTGTCGTCCATCGTCACTCCTCGGTGCGGATGCGCGTCGTGTCCGCGGCCCTTACCCAAGAGATGGCAGACGCGCGGTCGCGATTGGCAATCATCACCAGGTCGTCCACGTGTCGGTCCGTTTTGTAGCGAGATTGCGGGGTAGATCCCTTGACAACCGTTTACGTCGATACCGAGAATTACGCGCACATCGGGCGCGCGTGGAGGATGCACGGATGGCGGAGTCTGCATCACCGGAGTCGGCTGCCGGCGACGTCGAAGCGACGAGCGGCAAGAGCGGGAGGCGTCAGCTGCGCCGGCGGCGCGGCCGCTCGGAACCACCGGCCGCGCCGGCCGAGGCCGACGCTCCTCAGGAATCGGGCGAGGGCGAGCGACGGAAGTACGTGCGAATGACCGACGACGTCGTGCCGGACCGCCCGCTGACACCGATCGAGGCAGCCGAACGCGAGCTCGCGCGGCAGAAGGAGATGCTCCTTCATGCTCACCGCAAGGCGCAGGCCGCGCGCGGTGGCGCCGAGAAGATGCGTGCTGATGTCGCTGACGCCGCGGCCGACGTGCAACGCCTCGCCGAGGACGAGGACGCGTTGTGCGAACGGCTGCACCAGAAGGGCGTCGCGGCGGCTGAGGCCACGCGCGCGCAACGCGAGGCCGAGGCCGAGGAAGCCGAACGACGCCTCGCCGAGTTCGAACGGGCGGAGATCGCCACGAAGCAAGAACGCGCTCGGCGGTTCGAGAGCGAGCTCACGGCGGCCGCCGAGCATCGCGCTGACAGGGAGAGTGAGGCGCGGGCACGCGCCGAGGCCGCTCGACTCGCAGCCGAACGCGCCGTCGCCGCCGCGAAGGCAGCTGACGAGCGGCTCAGGGAAATCGTCGCCGAGTCGGAGCTCGCCGATATTGACGCGCTCACCGCCAAGGAAGGGCATGCCGAGGCCGAGGCCGAGGAGGCGAGGGCCCGCCGCGCGGAATTCGAGCGGCAGCACGACGCGCGAGCCGCGGAGTTCGAACGGGCTCAGCGCGAAGCCGAAGAACGACTGTCGGCAGACGAGGACGAAGCCCTTGACGCCGCGGCCGAACGGCGCGCCGCTGCCGAGGCGCGTGTCCGAGACCTCACCGAGCACATCGCCGAGGCGCAGCGTCGAGAAGCTGACGCCGAGGCTGCGGCGGCGGCCCTCGAAGCCGCCGTCATTCGCGCCGAGGAGTTTCTCGTCGCGGCTCGCGATTCCGAGGCGCGGTTGGAGGAAACGCGGCGCGCCGAGCTGGCCGCTCGCGCCAAAGCCGACGAGGCGCGGGCCGCGGCCGCGGCGGCGCGGGCCGAGGCCGAAGAAGCCGAATCTCTTGCTCGTGACGCCGAGACACGCGCGCAGGAGCTGGTACGCATCGCGGAGGAACGCGCCGCCGAGGTCCGCGAGGCGGATCGCACCGCGGCCTCGGTGCGCGCTCTGCATCTCGAGTCGCAGCCGAGCGACGAATCGATCGTCGTGATCGACCTCACGAGCGCGAGCGACACGGAGACGATTGACACGACCGGTTGACGATCCGCTAAGCGTGTCGTCGTGGAGTACCCGGATGTGTATCCCGTCACCTTGCAGGGTGACCGGGTTCGGCTGCGTGAAATAGGGCCCGCGGACACGACGGCCGCATTCCGATGGGAGTCCGATCCGCAGTTCGTCCGATACATGGCTCTCGAACCGGTCGCGACGGAAGCGGACGAGGAAGCGCACGTGCGCTCGATCCAACAGCAGGCCGAGGATCGGCCCCGACGGCAGTACCACCTGGGCGTGGTGTGGAAGGCGTCCGATGAGTTGGTCGGCGTGGCGCGGATCGGGATCACGGCACCCGACCATCGCGGTGGCGACATCGGCTTCGGGCTCCGACACGATCAGTGGGGAAAGGGACCTCGACATGGTGCTCGACTTCACCGCGGTCCTTTCTGGGTTGGTCATCGGCGACACCAAGGCGTGCGTGAGCGGTACGTACCTCGACCGTGCGACACGGGTGCAATTCCGATTCTTCGGCTGCGACAAGGTGATCGTGGAACCGAAGTAGCGCGCGGAGATCTATTCGGCGCGGAGCACCTCGGCAACGTGCATTCGAGCGACGCGCCGCGTGGGCCACGCGGCCAGGAGATTCGCGGCGAGCAGGGCCACCGGCACGATCGCGAACAGCGCGATCGCCGCGACCGGGGGGACTACCTGGAGCGGCACCCGCTCCGAGATGAGACGCCACGCCATCCGGCCGAGGATCACGCCGATCGGGATGCCGATCACCAACCCGACGACGCTGATCGCGGTGCTCTGCGCGGCCACGACGAGGCGACTCTGCCCCCGCGTGAAGCCAAGCGCGCGCAACACCGCGAAGTCACGCGCCCGGGCGCGTGTGAGCGCGACGAGCAGGTATGTCAACGCGGCGACCGCGAGCAGCGCGAGGAAGATGGCGAGCACCTCCGGCAGGCGCTGCACGTTGCGCAGGTTGGTCATCTCGATCGGCTGCTCGACGGGGGTGACACCGTCGACCCGGCCGCCGAGCGACTTCGTCACTTGCGCGATCGCCTGCGCGTGATCGATGCCGGACGCGAACCGAACGGCAATCACGCTCTCGGTGCGGAGTGTATTGAGGCCGGCCGCCGGCTTGTTTGGAGGCACCGCTGCGTCCCAGCCCGAGGGTGTCAGCCAAATGCCTTGATCGAACGTGGCATGCACGTCGGACGGAAACAGCGCCCGGCCTACGATCTGCACGCGTCGGCGATTCGGCCCGACGGTAACGAAGTCGCCGATGTCGACGTGCACGTCACGCTGACGTACGTCACGCTGACTCGCCGGTCCGATTGCCGCCTCGTCGGCAGTCTTCGGCGCGCGTCCGTCGATGATCGTGAGCGAGATCGGCGCGTCGCTCCCGGCAGGTGGGCGGACGGTGAAGCCCGGAACACCCACGCCGTTCACGTCGACAACCAGCCGGTCGACAACGGCGACGCTGCGCACACCCGGAACGCCTGCGACACCCGCGACGACATCTGCCTTGACCCCGCGCGGCAAGGTCGCCGGATTTTGGGAGCACGGTCGCGTCCCACGTGACACCGGCGCGCTCCGGGTGCGCGAGCGTGTCGCGGAGGCCGTGATCGATCGTGAGCGCGCCGACGACGCCGAGCACACCGACGACGGCGCCGATCAGCGCCGGGCGCACCGCGACGTCGACCCGGCCGCGCCGCTGGTCGAACGCCATCGTCGCACCCACGCCGACGCTGACCGGTGTGCTGCGGCGCACGCGCCCGAGCAGAGCACCACGCGCGCCGACGCTGCGAAGCGACTCGGGACGGGCCGCGCGCGCGGCAACGAGATACGCGCCGCCGAACACGAGCGCGGCGACGAGGACGGCGCCGGGCGCGAGCACGAGCCAATCGGTGTGCACGCCCCGATCGGGATCGACGCGACCGGCGATTCCGACCGGGAGCCAACGCGAGACCGTCACCGCGGTCGCGATCACTCCGACTGCGGCACCGACCGCCACGAACAAGTGCGCCCGGGCGCCCGCAGAAGCAAGATCCCGGCGCCTCATGCCGATCGCGCGCAGCACGGGCGCGTCGGTGCGGATCGTCGCGGCCGAGCGCCCGACCATCTGACCAACCAGCACGAGACCCGCGGCCGCGATGGCAATCGCGATCAGCACAAGAGCCGACTGCTCGACGTTGATCGTTGTATCGACGCGGCGTTGAGCAGCGCGCAGGTCGAGCACCGGTGTCCCGGGCTTGAGATCTCGGTTCGCGTCGCGTTGCAGCGCCTCGACACCACCGGCTCCCGGGCGCAAGTGCACGAACCCGTTCTCGATCCAGAGGATGTCGTCGCCGTGAGCAGCGAGCACGCCCGGAGAGAGCACGACCAGCGGCGTGAACAGGAACTGCGGCGTCATCCGTACGATGCCGACAACGCGGAGCTGCAATGCAGCGCCACTCGGCGGGTCACCGCTCGTGTCGTCTTGTTGGGGCCCGTACGCGTGGAACGGGAGCACGGAACCCACGTGGAGGTGCGCCTCCTTGGCAACGTCCTCGTCGACGATCATCTCGTCGGCGGCGCGCGGGTCATACATGCGCCCGTGCATCACCACTGGTCGGTCGATCGTGGTGCCCCACTGTCCGTCGACCGAACCCATGAGGACGCCTTCGTCCGCCTCACCGGGAATCACACCGAACGTCAGGAACCAGCGAGCGAGGCGCGCGACTTCGGGCCGCGCGGCGAGCTTCGGCCAGTCGGGGTGGAACAGGCCGACCTGGCTGGGGAACACGATGGCGTCGGCCGCGTGCGTGCGCGTCCGCAATCGTTCGAAGGCGGTGTTCGTCCGGCGGGCGCCGGCCAATGACGCGAGCGCGAGCCCACCGGTGACGGCGGCCACCACCGCGATGAGCGTGAGTGATCGCCAGCGCGCGTGACGGTCAGCCCGAGCCCACGACGCGGCAGCCGCGGCCGGGCCGTCACGGTTCCTCACGCTGTCAACCTAGGACGACGACCCGCGAGCGACGAGAAGACTCGCCTCCCAGATGACGGGGTGCTGGCACTACTGGGGTATCGCCCGGACCCGCCCGTCCTTAGACTCGGCGCGTGAGCGAACATGATCTGATCATTCGGGGCGGCGAGGTCGTCGACGGTACCGGCGCACCCCAACAGCAGGCTGACATCGCGATCGGCGGCGGAGTCATCACCAAGGTCGGAACCGTCGACGGTACGGCCGAACGCACGATCGACGCCGACGGCCTGCTCGTCACTCCCGGGTTCGTCGACATCCACACGCACTACGACGGGCAGGCGACGTGGGACGAACGGATGATCCCGTCGTCATGGCACGGCGTGACAACCGTCGTGGCCGGGAATTGTGGCGTCGGCTTCGCGCCTGTGCATGACACCGACCACGACCGCCTGATCGAGCTGATGGAAGGCGTCGAGGATATTCCTGGCGTCGCTTTGCACGAGGGGCTCGCGTGGAACTGGCGCTCGCTTCCCGAGTTCATCGACGCGCTCGACACGCCGCGCGTTCGACATCGATCTCGCGCTGCAAGTGCCGCACGCCGCGCTTCGCCTGCACGTCATGGGCGAACGGGGGGCCCGCCGGGAACCCGCGACCGCCGAGGACATCGTGCTGATGGCGAAGCTCGCGCGCGAGGCCATCGAGGCGGGCGCGCTCGGCTTCTCGACGTCGCGCACCCTCAATCACCGCAGCAGCAAGGGCGAGCTGACGCCGACGCTTACCGCAGAGGCTGACGAGCTCGTCGGCATCGCGACCGCGATCGGCGCGACCGGGCGCGGCGTGCTGCAAGCGGTCTCCGACTTCGTCGACGTCGACGCGGAGTTCTCGTTGTTCCGCAGCATGGCGGAGGCGTCGGGTCGCCCGCTGTCGTTCACGCTGCTCCAGACCAAGCTCGACTCGTGGCGCCGCCAGCTCGAACTCCTCGCCGACGCGAACGCGGCGGGCGTCACCATGCGGGGACAGGTCGCGCCGCGCGCGGTCGGGTTGCTGCTCGGTCTCGAGTGCACGCTGCACCCGCTGCTCACCAATCGCGTGTACCGCGACATCGCGGCGCTCCCGCTCACCGAACGCGTCGCGGTGCTTTCGGACCCCGAGTTCAAAGCCAAAGTGCTCGCGGCCGACGCGGAGGGCCGTACGAGCGAGGGCGGCCGGCTCCTCGGCGGCTTCGATCGCATGTACGAGCTCGGCGATCCGCCCGACTACGAACCCGACCCGTCGTCGAGCATCTCCGCGCGCGGTACGCGAACAGCGCGACCCGCTCGACCTCGCCTACGACATCATGCTGCAGGACGGTGGTCGCGGCTTCCTCTACCGTCCGGTCCTCAACTACGACGACGGAAACCTCGATGCGGCCGGCGAGATGCTGGCGGCCGAGCACACCGTCGTCGGACTCGGCGACGGCGGCGCGCACGTCGGAACGATCTGCGACGCGAGCTTCCCAACAACCTTGCTCGCGCTCTGGGGCCGCGATCGCGATCACGGACGCCTGCCGATCCCGTTCCTGGTGCAACGCCAGACATCGGCGACTGCGCGCACGGTCGGTCTGCTCGACCGGGGCGTGCTCGCTCCGGGATACCGCGCCGACGTGAACCTGATCGACATCGACCGCCTCACCGCCCGGCGACCCGAGGTTCGTTACGACCTGCCCGCGGGCGGCAAGCGGTTCGTGCAACGGGCCGACGGCTACGTCGCGACGATCGTGAAAGGCGTTGTGACCTATGAGAACGGCGAGCCGGCCGGGCCGTTGCCCGGGCGGCTGGTGCGCGGGCCACAAGCCGCTCCGACTGGAGGAGGCGCGCGATGACTGCTCTCGTTCCGCTCGAGGTCGGCTGCGAGTGGCACAGCGACGACGTGGGGGCGCGCTATGTCTTCGAGCTCACCGACGCGCACGTCGAGGAGCTCGACGCCGCGCTGCAGTTCGCGGAGGCGCAGTGCGACGACGTGCTCGACGTCACGCGCGAGTCCTTCCCGCTGCCGACGCTGGGCCCCGAGCTCCAGCGCATCGCCCGTGAGCTCATCAACGGTCGCGGCGTCGTGCTGCTTCGCGGCGTGCCGGTCGAGCGTTACGGCAAACAGCGGGCTTCCACGATCTATTGGGGTGTTGGGATGCACCTCGGCCGACCCTGGCCCCAGAACGCCAGGGGCCATCTGCTCGGCGACGTCACCGATCAAGGCCGCGCGTTGAACGATCCCAATGGTCGTGGGAACGAGATCGGCGCGGTTGCGTTCCCGTTCCACTCCGATGGTTCCGACCTCGTCGGCTTGTTCTGCCTGAACGCGGGTGCCAGTGGTGGTGCGAGCCTCGTCGCGAACGCGGTCGCGATCCACAACGAGCTCGTCCGTACCGAGCCCGAGCTCGCGGCCGCGCTCTACGCGCCCTTCGCGTATGACTTTCGCGGCGAGCAACCGCCCGGCGGCAAGCCGTGGTACACGATGCCGATCTTCAGCCGGCGGGGCGACCGCCTGTTCGTTCGCTACATCCGGCCGTACATCGATGCGGCCCGTCGGCACGAAGATGCGCCCCGGCCCTCGGCAACGGCACGCGCGGCCATGGACCGCGTCGACGAGCTGTGCGCCGACCCGTCGTACCACTTGTCGATGACGATGCAGCCCGGCGACATGCAGTTCGTCAACAACTACCACGTGTTGCACGCGCGGGACGCGTACGTCGACCAGCGCGACGCGGGCAAGATCCGTCACCTGAAGCGGCTGTGGCTGGAGACCGACGTCCTCGCCGACGACGACAAACCCGAACAGTTCCGCCTCGGCCCCGGCAAGTCGAACTGGTGGTCGAGCAAGGGCCGGACCAAGAGCGAAGTCGACGTCTGACGCAGGCGGGCTCGGCACCGCGGGCGTACGCTGCGCCCGTGCAGTCCGGCGGGGGTCCGTTGCCCACTGGCGTCGTCACCTTCTTGTTGACCGACGTCGAGGCATCGACCGCGATGTGGGATCGCAATGCGGCGGCAATGTCCGAAGCGCTCAGGCTGCACGACGCAACCATCGATACCGCGGTCTCGGCCGCGAGCGGCCGAGTGTTGAAAGCGCGCGGCGAGGGCGACAGCACGTTCTCGGTCTTCACGCGTCCGACCGAAGCCGTGCGCGGCGGCGCTCGCGGCTCGGCGCGCGCTGGAGACCCAGGAGTGGCCGATCGGCTTCCGGCTCGAGGTGCGGTTCGCGATCCACATGGGCGAGGTCGAGGAACGGGACGGTGACTACTACGGCACGGCCGTGAATCGGGCCGCGCGCGTGCGCGGGCTGGCCGTCGGCGGTCAGATCCTGGTGTCGCAGGCGGTCGCCGAGGTGGTCGTCGATCATCTTCCCGACGACGCATCGCTCGCGGAGCTCGGCGAGCAACAACTCCGCGGGCTGAGCCGGCCCGAACGGATCTGCGCGGTCGTCGACGCGGGTCGGCCGATCCGGGAAGCGATCGGCGGACTCTGTCCGTACAAAGGACTGCTCGCGTTCCAGCCCGAAGACGACGACATCTTTTTCGGCCGCGAGGCGCAAAGCGCCGACCTGCTCGGACGCTTGCTCGACCGCGGGCTGCTCGTGGTGGTCGTCGGTGCGTCGGGCAGCGGGAAATCGTCACTCGTGCGCGCGGGCGTGCTGGCGGCAATACGGCGCGGCGAGGTCCCCGGGAGCGGATCATGGACAGTCGCAATCATGACGCCGGGCGAGAGCCCGGCGCTGCGGCTCGCAACCGAGCTCGCGACCGCGAACGCGGCGAACGGGTCGCGCGTTGTCGTCGCCGTCGACCAGATGGAAGAGCTGTTCACCGCGTGTCGCGATCCGGCCGAACGCGAACGCTTCGTCAACGCGCTCCTCGACGCGATCGCCGGCGGCAACGGTTCGGTCATGGCGATCGGTGCACTGCGCGCCGACTTCTACGGGCACTGCGCGACGATCCCGCGTCTCGCGTCTGCACTTTCGGACGCGAACGTGTTGCTCGGCCCGATGAGCGAAAACGAGCTCCGGCGCGCGATCGAGGCGCCGGCCGAGGTCGCGGGTCTGCATCTCGAGCCCGGGCTCGTCGACGTCATCCTGCGCGACCTCGCACGCGAGCCCGGGTCGTTGCCGTTGCTCTCGCACGCGCTGTTGGAGACGTGGCACCGCCGGACCGGGCGCACGATGACGCTGGCCGGGTATCACGACTCGGGTGGCGTGCGCGGCGCGATCGCACACACGGCCGAAGCGGTATGGACCGAGGCGCTGAGCGACGCGGAACGACCGATCGCGCGCCGCATCTTTCTGCGGCTCACCGAGCTTGGCGAAGGCACCGAGGACACCCGCCGGCGCGTGAGCCACAGTGAGCTCACGTCGGGGGCGAATCCCGATGAGGTCGACGACGTGCTGCGCCTGCTCGCGGACCGCCGGTTGATCACCGTCGACGACGACACAGTGGAAGTCGCGCACGAGGCGCTGATTCGCGAGTGGCCGCGGTTGCGAACGTGGCTCGACGACGATCGTGAGGGTCTCCGCACCCACCGGCACCTCACCCACGCCGCAGAGGACTGGAACGGCCTCGGACGCGACCCCGGCGAGCTGTACCGCGGCCAGCGCCTGCAGGCGACGCGCGACTGGCTGGCGCGTGACTCGGCGGCGCAGCTCAACGAGCTCGAGACCGCGTTCGTGGAAGCGAGCGAAGCACAAGAACGCGCCGCGGTCGCCGAGGAGGAGGACCGGATCGCGGCGCGTGAGCGGGCCAATCGCCGGCTGCGTGTGCTCCTCGCCGCGGCCGCGATCGCGCTCGTGGTCGCGCTGGTTGCCGGTGCGATCGCCCTGTCGCAGCGCAGGAATGCCGACCGGCAAGCGCGTCGGGCGCGCGCAACATCGGTGTCGGCAGAAGTGGATCGAGCCGTCGCCGAAGTACCCCGCCTGCTCGAGCGCGACCGCAGCCTTGCGTTGTTGCTCGCAGTGCAGGCCCAGCGCATCCGCCCGGACGCAGCGACGAAGGGCGCGCTTTTTGGCGGCCTTGTCGCTGAGCCAAGACTGCGCGCAACGCTCACGGGCGGCCATGGCGCCGTCTCATGGCTCGCACCGTTTCCCGACGGCACGCGTGTGGTCACGCTCGGTCGCGAAGGCGCCGACATCTGGGATCTCACCGCGCGCAAGAAGGTCGGCGCGTTCGCCGTGCCGCCGCAAGCGGCCGGGATCGCGGTGAGTCCGGACGGATCGCTCATCGCGGCCGGGAGCAGCACGGGCGCGGTCGGGTTCTGGGACGCGCGCACGTTGCAGCCCATCGGCGCGGCGATCGACGCGGGAGCCCCGGTCACCGCCGTGGCGTTCGTCTCCGGGGGAAGGCGGCTCGCGGTGGCGGTGGGCGCGATCGAGAGCACACAGGGACCCACGCCCAAGACCACCGCACGGTTGTGGGACGTCGACACCCGCCGCGGGCTTGGGATCGCACTCGGCGGCCACGCGCAGTCGGTCAATATCTTCGCGGTGAGCCCCGACGGCCGGCTCCTCGCGGCCGGAGACAACCAAGGGCGCGTGGTGTTCCACGATCCGTCCGACGGCCACGCGCTCGGTCGACCACTGCAACTCGGCGGCGGCGAGGGCGTCAATGACCTCGCGTTCTCTCCCAACGGACGCTGGTTGGGAGTCGGGAGCTTCATACGAGGTGGCATCGGACGCGGGCACGCCTTTGACGTCGCGACGCGTGATCAAGTCGCCCAAGTCGGCGAGGCGAGCCTCGTGACTGTTGCGTTCACAGGCGACAACAAGCAGTTCGTCACTTCGGGCGAAAATGCCGACGTCTGGAACACGGCCGACTGGCAAGCAGCCACGACCCGGCCGATCACGACCCAACACGGCCCGCCGCGTGTTATCAGCACCGACGCCGGACTCGTGTTCAGCGGCTTCGACGGCACCGTGACCATCTGGGATCCGAACGGACTGCCGACGATCGCGCGCGTCCTCGAGGGTGCCGCACCGATGGGCGGCACCTTCAGCCCCGATGGGGAATGGCTCGCGATCACCAGTAGCGACGACACGATGGCGTTGTACGGTGCGCGCGATCTCAGCCGGGTGCGCGCGCTCTCGATCAGCCGCGCGGGAACCCGCGGCCCCCTCGATGCAACGACGCCGATTGCGTTCAGCCCCGATTCGCGCGTCCTTGCTATCGGTGATCGATTCGGCAACGTGCAGCTCTTTGACAGCAGCACACAACGGAAAATCGGGCCGGCGATCAAGACCTTCGACACTCCGGTCGTGGTGCTGGCCTTCTCTCCCGACGGTCGTTCGCTCGCGGTGACGAGCAACGGGGATACGGTCAACGGAGGACACGTGATCGACATCGCGTCCCGGCGCGTGCACTCGCTCGTTCCCGCCGTCCCGTACGCGCTGGCTGCGACCTTCCGCGCCGACGGCAAGGAGCTCGTGGTCACCCTCGGCATCGGCGGTGGGGCGCGCTATCCGGTTTCGGGCGGCGAGATCGGGCGCGGCACGCTCCTGAATGTGACCGGTGCTGCGCCGGAAACTGCGGCGTTCAGCCCCGACGGCAAGCTCCTGGGCATCGGCAGGATTGACGGCACCGTATCGTTCCTCGACGCCAAGACCCTGGAGCAGGTCGGTAGCTCGGTACCGGTGTCGTCGGGTCTGCTCGCCACCATGGTGTGGAGCGCCGACGGCAGGCTGGTGATCGTGCAGGATGTGGACTCCAACAATCACCTCGTCGACGTCGCTCAGCGGGCGCGCATCGGCGAACCACTGCCCGGTCTAGGACCGGCGCGGTTCGGACTCGGTGGCTTCGCGCCTGACGGACGCACCATGGTGCTGCCGGGACCGCGCGGCACGACCGTCTGGGACCTCGACGTGAGTTCGTGGCCCGCCAAAGCCTGCACGATCGCCGGGCGCGACCTCACCCAGACCGAATGGAACACGTACTTCTCGTCGAGCGGCGCGTACCGCTCCACCTGCAGCGGCGCCTGACCGTGCCGAGCGAGTACGTGCGCAACCAGCCGGACTTCTTCGCGGTCGGGCCCGCCTCGGCGCCGGCCGCGATCGACGTAGGTGCCGGCGTCTGGTGCTCGCCCGGGATGTCGTCGACGTACCTCATCACGACCAACGATGGGCGCGTCGTCGTCAACACGGGCATGTGGTTCGAAGCCCGTGTGCACAAGCGCAACTACGACGCGGTGACAACCGTGCCGACGCGCTACATCATCCTCACGCAGAGCCACACCGACCACATCGGCGGTGTTGATCTCTTCCGGGAAGACGGCACGGAGCTCGTCGCCCAGGCGAACATCGCGACGTGCCAGGCCGACGACGTACGAATTCATGGGCTGCGCATCCGGCGCTCGCTTCCTTTCTTCGCCGAAGTCATGGGTCAACCCGACTATGTACGCGGCGACGAGGTGTCGTTGCCTCCTCTCGCGAAACCTGCGCACCCCGACATCAGCTTCGACGACCGGTACGAGCTCGCGCCCGGCGGCCGGCGCATTGGGCTGCTCAGCGTGCCGGGCGGCGAGACGATCGATTCGCTCATCATCTGGCTGCCGGACGACCGCGTCGCGTTGGCCGGCAACATGTTCTCCGCTCTGTTCGGACACTTCCCCAACCTCGTAACGCTCCGGGGCGATCGCATGCGCAGCGCGCCCGCCTTCGTCGACTCGGTCCAGCGCGTCATCGACCTCGAGCCGGAAGTGCTGCTGCTCGGCCATCACGGACCGGTGCGCGGCGCTGCGGTCATCCGGTCTGAATGTGAACGGATCCGCGACGCGGTGCAGTACGTGCACGACGCCACCATCGACGCGATGAACGACGGGCGCGACGTGTGGACGGCGATGCGCGAGATCCGTGTGCCCGAGGCGTTCGATCTCGGCGAGGCCTACGGCCGCGTCGACTGGAGCGTGCGCGCGATCTGGGAGACGTATGCGGGCTGGTATCACCAGCACTCCACGCTCGACCTGTTTGGCGCAGCACCCGAGCTCGGCGCGAGCGAGATCGTCGAGCTCGCCGGCGGCGAGGACGAGGTCGCGCAGCGCGCGCTCGCATTGTCCGCGAGCGAGCCGCTCGCCGCGGTTCGTCTGTGCGAGCTCGTCCTCGCGGTGGACAGCGGACACCGCGCGACGCTCGAGGCGTACCGGGCCGCGCACGAGCAGCTGCTGAAGGAGCACGGGGGCGCGAACTTCTGGCTCACGAAGTGGCTCGAGGGCGAGGTACGGAGCGCAACGAACCGGCTCGAACGCCTCGGCCCGTCGTGAGTACCGCGCTCCGGATCGACGACCTGCGCAATCCGGTCCTCGACTCGGTGCAGCGCGCCGCGCTCGACTACGTCGCGTCGCTCGACATCCGCTTCGATGCGGACGCGATGCTCACCACCGCGCGCGACCGCGCCGGCTGCGAAGACTTCGGGGATGCCGGCTTCCGTCCGCGACTCGACACGGCGATCGCGGCGATCGAGGAAGACTCGGGCCTCGGGCCGCTCGGCCGGCTCGCCGTCCACCAGCGCACGGTCCGTTTGTTGACCTCCCGGCTGCTCGTCGAAGACCTCGTACACCGGCGGCCGGAGATCCTCGAGATCGAATTGCGCCGCGCCGATCATCGTCATCGGCTTGCCGCGTTCAGGCACGACCCATCTCGTCAACCTCATCGCTGCCGACACACGGTTGCGGTCGTTGCCGTACTGGGAGAGCCTCGAACCCTGTCCCCGTCCCGGCGACGGGCCTGCGCACGACGGCGTCGACCCGCGTTTCACGCGCTGTCAACGCGATTACGACGCGCAGATAAACATGGTGCCCCTCCTTCGTGCGATGCACCACCAGTATCCGACGGCAATCGAGGAAGAGATCGAGCTCCAGGACCTCGACTTCTCCTCGTACACGCTCGAATGGCTCGCCCGGGTCCCGAGCTGGCGCGACTTCTACCTCACGCTCGATCAGCACGAGCACTACGCGTACCTGAAGAAGGTCTTGCAGGTCTGCACGTTCCTCCGGGGACCGAACCGCTGGGTGCTGAAGTCGCCCCAACACCTCGAACAGATTCCAGCGCTGCTGGCAACATTCCCCGATGCGACGTTCGCGATCACGCATCGCGACCCGGTGTCGGTGATCACGTCTGCGATCACGATGCTCGCGTACGGCGACCGCATGCGCCGAATCTCCATCGAACCCGAAGCGCTCGCCGCCTATTGGGTCGACCGGGTCGATCGGCTGCTGCGCGCGTGCGTACGCGACCGCGACCTGCTCCCCGCCGATCGGACCATCGACGTGCTGTTCCACGAGTTCATGGTCGACGACGTCGCGATGGTCGAGCGGATCTACGAACGCAGCGACCTCGCGATGACCGCCGATGCGCGCCGGCGACTGGACGCGTTCATGGCCGACAACCCACGCGGCAAGCACGGCCGCCTCGCCTACGACCTCCATGCTGACTTCGGCCTCGATCCCGCCGATGTACGCGAGCGGTTCGTCGACTACTTCGCCCGGTTCCCCGTCGCCGTGGAGGACGAATGAGCGACGTCGTTCACACCGCGATCGTCGGTTGTGGTGCGATCGCCCAGTGGCACATCGACGCGATCGACCGCGCGCACGTGCCGATCGTCGTCACCGCGGCGATCGATCCCGCGCCGCAGCACGCCCAGCGCATCGCGGACCGAACCGGGGCCACGGCGTACGCCTCCCTTGCCGACGCGCTTCCCGCGCGTGGCTTCGACGCCGCGATCATCGCCGTCCCCCACCACCTGCATGAACCTGTGGCGATCGCAGCGCTCGACGCCGGCCTGCATGTGTTGCTCGAGAAGCCGCTCGCCCCGACGCTCGACGCGTGCGACCGCATCCTCGCGGCGGCGCGGGCGGCCGGAACCGTTTTCATGGTCGCCGAGAACGCGCAGTACTGGCCGGAGGTGCTGACCGTGCGCGACCTTGTGCGTGACGGGACGATCGGCGATGTCGTCACCGCGTCCGCCACGACGTTCTTTCCCGCGCTCGACGAGTTCTACGGTGGAGATCGCCCCTGGCGCATGGACCGAAGCGCGGCCGGCGGCGGCGTCGTCATCGACACGGGTTCGCACTGGCTGCGTCCGCTGCGCGTGTGGCTGGGTGAGGTCGACGAGGTCGTCGCCGCACTCGGCCATCCGTATCCCGGAATGGAGGGTGAATCGCTGTGTCGCGCGTTGCTGCGCTTCGCATCGGGCATCGTGGCCACCTTCGACGCGCTCATCACCTCCGGTGCGATCGCCAACCGGCCGCTGTTCACGGTGACCGGTACCCGGGGCGAGCTGACCGTCGAAGGGTCGGGCTGGGTGAAGCTGTGGGACGGCCAGGATTGGAAGGGCCGGAAGGTCGGCGAACGGGGCGGCTACCTGCGTTCGTACGAGCACGAGCTCGCCGACTTCGCGAACGCCGTGCTGCACGGCGCAGCACCCGCGGCGACCGCCGAGTATGCGCTCGGCGAACTGCGGCTCGCGCTCGCGATGTATCGCTCTGCGGAAACGAAACGCTGGGAGAACGTGTGGGAGTGACCTTCGATTTCGCCGGCGCGCACGTGCTCGTGACCGGCGGCACCGCCGGCATCGGACATGCGGTCGCGCGCGCGTTCCACGACGCGGGCGCGACCGTGACGATCACCGGACGGCGCGGGGCGACGACCGACTACGACACCGACCTTGCGCCGTTCGCCTACCGGACGTGTCGCATGAGCCAACCGGCCGACATCGAAGAGCTCGCGCGCGGTCTCGACCGGCTCGACGTGCTCGTGAACAACGCGGGCGAGAACCTTCCGGGCGGCCGCGACGAGTGGGAACCCGAGGTGTTCGAAGAGGTAGTGGCCATCAATCTGTTCGGCGCGTTCCGGTTGGCTCGGGCCACCAAGGATCTGCTCGCCGCGAGCGTGCTCGCCGGCGGCGCGAGCGTGGTGAACATGGGTTCGATGTCGTCGTTCTTCGGCATCGAGTTCGTGCCCGGATACGGTGCCGCGAAGGCCGGCGTCGTGCAGCTCACGAAGACCCTCGCGGTCGCGTGGGCGACGCGTGGGATTCGTGTCAACGCGGTCGCACCCGGCGTCGTCGAGACGAACATGACGGCGCCGATGATGCCGTACGGCGAACTGACCGGACCGTTGCTGGCGCGGACCCCGCTCGGACGATTCGCGACGCCGGGCGAAATCGCACCGGCGGTGCTGTTTCTCGCAAGCCCGGCGGCTGCATACGTCACTGGTCAGACACTCGCCGTCGACGGCGGATTCTCGATCGCCGGCTGACCGCGGAGACCGCCGCAAAAGTTACCGCCAGGGCATGATCGACATCATCATTGCGTCGGGATCCTCGACGACCTCGGTGTAGAGGCCGAGTGCGTCGAACGTGTCGAGGTAGCCGAACTGCAAGCTGCCGAACTGGCCGCCCATCACCTTCGGGAACCCAGATGCGCCGGCGAGCGCGACGACGGCCTCGAGGTTGTCGACGAGGAACCCGAGATGATGGGCACCGGGGCCGTTGGACGCGAGGAACTCGGTGTGGAGCCCCTCCCCGCGTACCGGTTCGATCACTTCGATCTGGATGTTGCCGCTGCGCGCAAAGCCCAACGCCAGCGCACACGACGCGCGCGCGCCGCGCAGCTCGTAGTCGAGATCGGTGGCCGGGAGGTTGACGAATTCGCTACAACCGAGCGTCTCCCGCATCGATCGTTCCGCGGCCGCCAGGTCCGCGACCACGAACGCGTTCTGGAAGAGGCCGTCGCCGATGCGACCGAGCACATCACCGATTGCAGACATCGTTTTCGTGCTATCCGTCCGGACACGTGGGTGCGCCCGGGACACACAACGCGACCAGGCTCGAATCAGCGTTGCTGGCGATCGTCGAGATGCTGTCGGGATTCGAGCCGCGTACGCCGATGCCACCGCCGACGAGGATCGTGCCCTCGATGACCACCGCGCCCGACGCGATCCCGCCGAGCGTGGTGCCGTCGCCGACAGTCCGCTGGAACAGCAGCTTGCCCGTGGACGTGTCGTAGATCCGCACCTGCGGCACGATCGCCGAGCCCACGATCGCGAGACCGTTCACTGCGCTTGTCGACCCGAAGCTCGCGTCGCCCACGAGACCCGTCTCGCCGGTGTTCTCCCACACGATCGCGCCGGTATCGAGGTTCAACGTGTGGACGGTTGGTCGCTGCGGTTCGAGCGGGTTCGTTCCACCCGCCGTCGCGAAGTACACGCGCCGGGCCGCCTCGTCAATTGCGGCCGTCGTCGGGATTCCATCGGCGACGCCGCCGGGCACGACCTTGCGCGACCAGTACACCTTCCCGCCGTCGCGATCGACGACGTAGTACGTGCCGTCCTTGTTGCCGACTCCCACGACCTCGCGTTGCACGCCGTCGACCGAGATCGAGAACAGGTTCGGCACCGCGCCGAACGCGAGATCGTCGTTGTCGACCTCACGCGGCCGCCAGCTCCACAGCGGGTTGCCGTCGAGGTCGAGGCTGAACAACGCCTCGGCGAACTTGGGCATCGGCGGCCGCGGCCGCGGACTCGACGGGTCCGTGCTCGTGTAGCAGTTCGTCGACGCCGTGTACAGGGCGTCGCGCGCGAGGTCGATCGCAGCCGACGACCAGATGCCGCCGCATCCGTTCGGCGCGCGATCGCTGCCACAACCGGGGCGCGTCGCGAAGAAGTTCGCAGGCAACCCGAGCTCGGCGGCCGAATGGTAACCGTCGTACTTGTGCACGTGATCGTTCTTGGTCGGGCGGCACGTCGAGGCAGTCGTCGTGTCGAAGTACCACTCGAGGTCACCGCTGAGAACGTCGACGGCGTAGAAGCCGCCCTTGCCGGTCACCGACTCGTTGACGTCCATCCCGAAATAGACCTTGCCGCGCGCCACGATCGGCGACGACTCCACTTCGGCGCGTTCGTTGGTGAACGAGCACAGGCCCGGAGGACGACCCTGCGCGTCGACGCATCCGGTGCCGGCCGCGAAGCGCCAGATCTCCTTCCCGGTCCGGGCATCGAGCTCGTACACCGTCTCGCCCGCGCCGACGATCACCCGCTCGCGATTGCGGACCTTCACGACGGTCGGCGACGACGCGCCGGGATAGTTCGCGCCGGGCTGTTCGTCCCATCGGAAGCGCCACAGCTCGCGGCCGTCATCAAAGCGCACCGCGTAGATATGGCCGTCCCACGCGTTGACGAACACTACGCGGCGTGAGACCTTCGTGCGGAAGGTCGATGCGCGCAACCGCGGGCGTCGCCGTGATGATCGCGTCGGTGTGGAACCGCCACTTCTCTCGGAGTGTGGAGACCGATCCCTTGTTGAGGTACAGCTCCTCTGAGTTGAAGAACTTCCGGTCGGCGCCGTACGCGAAATCGCGCGACTCGAGCAGACCGCGGGTGTCGATCGGTCGGTGCAGGCCCGGCAGTTCGAGCACGCCCATCGCATCGGGGAACGCGAGACCGCGATCCATGATCTCGGGCGGCTGGGGCTGTCCGTTCACGAATCGGATGCGGCGCACCTTGCCGTCGCGGCCTGGGCCGATCCCACTCGGGCTGACAACGAGGTCGATGTCGGCGTAATACAGCGTGCCGCGTGAGTCGATCGCCATGCCCAGCGGTGTGCCGTTCTTGAAGTTCCCGAGTCCCTCGCCGGGACCGGGGGCCATGATCGGGCGCACGAGGTTGCCGTTCGCGTCGTACTCGTTGATCCGGCCGAACGCGACCGTGGAGATATAGAAACCGCCGTTCGGTGATCGCACGATGCCGCTCGCGCCCGCGAATCCACTCGCGGCGATGAAGCGTTCGCGATGGATCGTCGTCGCGAGGGGTGCGCCGGTCGCGTCACGTCGTCCGCAGCCGCCGGCTGCGGTGTCCGACGTCGGGAACGGACCCGAGTAGCGGAGCACGCCCGC
Organism: uncultured Actinomycetes bacterium; assembly: GCA_963837155.1. GTDB lineage: Bacteria > Actinomycetota > Acidimicrobiia > IMCC26256 > PALSA-610 > DASQHW01. The sequence goes on from CAWIMB010000002.1 coordinate 3,776,590, forward strand.
AGTGGGATCACGGTTCGACGCGACGTATACGCGGTCTTGCTCGTCGATGAATATCTGCGTGGCGGTCGCGATCTCGACGTCGATCTTGCAGTACGGGATCTGCCCGACACCGCCGACGCCGGTGTTGAACGGCGGGAACCAGATGATCAGCTGGCCGGTCGGCGGGCCCTCTGCCTGGTTGCCGACGTCGGTGGTCAGGATGCGACCGTCGGAGAGAAAGCCGCAGCCGAAGTTCTCGCCGACTTTGGGATCGTCGCCCGAGTACGTCGGCGAGAGCTTGGCAAGCTCCTCGGCGTGGAGTTTCCCGACCTCGTTGCCGTGCAGTTTGAAGATGCCCCAGCCGGGCGGCGGATTCGGCTGGCCGGTGTCCTCTCCTGCGATGAAACGGCGCGAGCCATCCGGAAAGAAGCAAATCTGCGCATTTATGTCGAGGCTCTTCGGATCGCGCGCGTGTGAGGGGATGACATTCTGTTTCACGAACGGCGCGTCGGCGTCGTACACGTTGAGATTGTTGCCCTCCCCGCTGAACAGGATGACGGCATCCTCGTTCTTCGGCCCGCCACCAGGTCGCGCGCTTGCCTGCGGCACGAGCGTGCTGACGACGAGCACGGCAGCAACTGTCAGCAAACCAATACGAAGCTTCGCGTAGTGCACGACGATCCCCCACTCGTTCCGAGCCCGTGCGACGAGAGCCCGCCGACCCTAACGAGCGCGCGTGCGCGGGGGCAACGTACCGTACGGGCATGCGTCGCACATCACTGCTGTTCGCGATCGTGTTCGCCGTTACCGCCGGCGTCGTTGCGACGGTTCCCGACGTCGCGCAGAGCAGCCCGGGGAGCGGACCGGGCCGCGCCCCGCTGCTCTTTTCGCCGCAAGGAAACAATCTCGAGGTGTACTCGACGACGCCGCCGTTCCAACGCCAGACGGTGATCACGAGTCGCAGCGCCGATCGCAACGGCTGGGACATCAATGGCCAGATCTGTTTCCTCGACCACCGGCGATTCATCTCCGGCGAGGACACGGGGCAGCCAAATCCGCCGCCGGGCTGGGGCGTGTTCCGCTTGCGCGGCAACAAGCTCGGCAAGATCGCGGCGTCGCGCATCGGTCGACTGGTACCGACGTATCAACCGACTGACACGGAGCCCGACAACTACGGGTGCGCGGTGCTGCCCGATGGTCGAGTCGTCACGACGGTGATCGGGAACAACGCGAGCGGTCCCGAAGACGGCGAGTTGCTGATGTGGTATCCGCCGTTTCGGACCGGCCACATCCCGTTCTGTGTGCTCGACACGACGATCGGTACCGCGATGGGCATCGCGTTCCGCGACGGTGCGATCTACGTAGCGTCCGCGCGGGGCGCGACCCAGGGCATCTTGCGATACACGGGCCCGTTCCCGACCAGCCCCGACGCCGCCGGTGGTTGCGGTCGGACGGACGCGTCCGGTTCGCCGCTCGTCAACGCGATCACGCGAGACAAGTTCATTGCGACGGGCGGCGTCAGCGAGATCGCCACACCGAACGCGGTCGCGGCGGCGCCGAACGGGCACTGGTTCGTGTCGTCGATCATCAATGGCGTGATCTCGGAGTTCGACGCGGGCGGCAACTTCATCCGTGTCGTGCTGCACCCGCCGCCCGGTGACAGCCTGACCGGCCATCCCTACACGACCGGCACGCCGCTCGGGCTTGTCGTTGGCACCGACGGCACGCTGTTCTATGCCGACCTCGGTTTGCGCATCACTCCGACCGGCGGCATCGGGCCGGGATCCGGTCTCGGAACTGTCCGCCGCATCACGTTTGCGGGCGGCGTCCCGCAATCACCCGAACTCATTCAGAGCGGCTTGACGTTCCCGGACGGCCTCGGCATCCGCCCACCGACGAGCTGAACGAACGCCTCGCACCCACGCGGCGCGATTGGCAAACATCGCCAGGTCGGTCCCCCGCGTCTGCATGTTGTCGGCGGTTTATACCGTAATTGCACGATAGATCCCTTGACAGACGTTTCAGAAGTTCACGACAATTGTGCACCGCGGTATCGAGAGACGGGCAAGGGCACACGGATGAAGCGATCGCGCACCCGGGAGTCGGCGGCCGGCGACGCCGAAGCGACGAACGCCAACGGCAGGCGGCATCTGCGGCGGCGTCGCAGCCGCGCGGAACACGAGGCTCCCTCGCCGCCCGAGCCCGTCACTTCCGACGAGGCAGTGGAGCAACGCACCAACGAAGTGGAAGCGGCCGACGAAGTCATCGCGGACCAGCCGCGCACACCGATCGAGGCTGCCGAACAAGAGATCGCGCGCCAGAAGGAGGAATTGCTGCACGCGCTTCGTGTTGCAAAAACCGCGCGCGCAGCTGCCGAGAGAGTACGGACCGCCGCCGGTGAGGCTGCGGCATACGTCCAGCGGATCGACGACGAAGAGGACACGCTCTGCGGGAGGCTGCACGAGGAGGGCCTCGCAGCCGCCGAAGCGGCGCGTGCGCAGGACGAGGCCGAAGCCGAGGAGGCCGAGCGGCGCTACGTCGAGTTCGAGCGGGCGGAAGCCGAGCGGAAGGAGGAACGAGCGCGCTTCTACGAACGAGAAGTCGCCTCCGCCGCCGCCGTCCGTGCCGAACAGGAGAGTGAAGCGCGGGCGCACGCCGAGGCCGCGCGACTTGCGGCCGAACGCGCTCTCGCCGCGGCGAAAGCAGCCGAGGATCGACTCGTCGAGGTCATCGGCGCATCGGAGGCCGCCGAGTTTGACGCCATCGTGGCGGCCGAGGCGCACCTCGAAGCCGAAGCCGAAGCGGCGACGGAACGCCGCGCACAATACGAACGCCACCGCGCCGCCCGCGCCGACGAGTTCGATCAGGCTCGGCGCGAGGCGGAAGCGCGACTCTCTGCTGCCGAAGACGCGGTGCTTGCCGAAGCCGCGGACCGGCGTGCCGCCGCGCAAGCGCGTCTTCGAGATCTCGCGGAACAAATCGCATTGGCGGAGCGGCGGGAAGTCGAGACCGCGTTGGCGGCCGAGGCCGTGGGAATCGCAATCCGTCAGGGCGAGGAGTTTCTCGTCACTGCACGCGATGCCGAAACGCGGTTGGCGGACGCCCGCAACGCCGAGCGGGCGGCGCGCGCGAGCCGAGGAGGCGGAGACGGACGCCGTGGCCGTGCGCACCAACGCCGAAGGGGCGCACCGGGCTGCTCTCGACGCCGAGACGCGAGCCCGGGAAATGACACAGATCGCGGAGGAGCGCTCGAGCGAGGCTCGCGACGCGGAGCGCTTCGCCGCGTCATTCCGCGCGATGGACCGCGAGGCGGATGATCAATCCGTCGGCATTCTCGGCCTGATGAGCGCGGGGGATATCGAGAGCGAGCACAGCACAGGGTGACTCCGGGAGCAGGCTCGAGGACGTGACGCGGCGTCGCGGCGCCTGAGATCATGTCCCGATGGCGGCGCACCCGGCCGGTCACTCGTCGATGACGGTTGGCGACATACGTCTCACGTTGCTTCCGGACGGCTATCACCGCTGTGATCCGTTGTTGACGTTCATCGGGAGCACCCGGGAAGACTGGAAAGCGCACGACCATCTCCTCGACGAGCGCGGGCGCGTCGTCATGACGATGGGCGCACTGCTCGTGGAGCTCCCGGCTGGCGAGCGGATGTTGATCGACCTCGGGTTCGGTCCCCGCACGATCATCCTCGCCGAGCCCGCGATGGAGTTCTGGGGCGGTCGTCTCCTGTCGAGCCTCGCCGCCGCGGGACTTCAGCCCCGCGACATCGATGTCGTGCTGTATAGCCATCTGCACCCCGATCACGTCGGCTGGACGATCGACCAGCACAATGGAGCGCTGACGTTCGAGCGGGCGCGGCACGTCATGGCACGGGCCGAGTGGGAGCACTGGCGAAACAACCCACAGGTCGGCGGGCCGAGCCCACGGGATATCTCCGCGTTGGAAGCTCGTGTGGAGCTCGTTGACGGCGACGCCGTCGTGGCGCGGGGAATCAGCATCGTGCCAACGCCCGGTCACACACCCGGTCACTGCTCGTTCCTCGTCTCGTCGGGAACTGATCGCGCCGTCGTGCTCGGCGACGCAATTCACTGCCCACTCCAGATCAGTCATCCAGAGTGGGCGTTTGCCGCCGACGCGAATCCTGAAGCAGCGACCCGAGCTCGCGAATCGCTGCTTCGAGAACTCGATGCGCCACACACGACCGTGGTAGGTCCGCATTTTCCGGATGCCGTCTTCGGGCGCGTGCTCGCGGGATCCGTTTCCCGAAGCGTCGCGTTCGACGTCGCCGCACTGGCAGACCGCCAGGCCCTCGCCCCGGAAGCAGCGGCCGGCGACGTCGTGCTCCCACCGTTGTCGTGAGGACAACGGTTCTGGGACACAGCGTTCAACGGTCCGAAGACCCGACGATTCTGACCGGTGGCGCGCAGTACGTCGACGACGTGGCGCTTACGGTCGGCGCGTGCGCGGCGGTGTTCGTACGTTCGGACGTTGCCCACGCCGAGCTCCACGGTCTCGACACCGCGGACGCTCTCGCAATGCCAGGGGTCATCGCGGTGTTCACCGACGCCGACCTCGAACTCCCGCCCGCGAGTGCCATGGCTGGCGACGGCGCGCTCGACCGACCCCGGCTCGCTCGCGATCGGGTGCGCTTCGTCGGCGAACCAGTTGCAGTCGTCGTCGCGGAAACACGAGCCCAAGCCATCGACGCGGCCGAACGAGTCGTCGTCGACGCCGAGCAACTACCTGCCGTCGTCCGGGCTGAGGATGCGATCGCGCAGGGCGCGCCTCTGTTGTTTCCGGCGTTCGGATCGAACGCAACGACCGGCGCCGTGCCCGATGCGTACGGCGGCACGTGGCCGGATGCCGAGGTCGTCGTCGCGCGCGCATCGTGCACCCACGCGTCGCGCCGGTTCCGATGGAGCCCAATGGCTGCGTCGTCGTGCCGGACGGGACGCGCGTCACGGTGTGGGCGAGCACGCAGTCGGTCTTCGGCGTCCGAACGGAAATCGCGCGCGCCCTGGATCTCGACGAGACACAAGTTGTGGTGCGGGCGCCGGCGGTCGGTGGAGGCTTCGGCGCCAAGGGCGGCGTGTACAACGAGCAGGTCGTGGTCGCGGCGGCGGCGTTGCGGCTCGGGCGCCCGGTCGCGTGGGTTGAAACTCGGCGCGAGAACCTGCTGAACATGACGCACGGCCGAGACCAAATGCACGACATGGAAATCGGCACGGCGGCGCGACGGCACCATCGTCGGCTTCCGCGTGCGGTCGCTCGCGAACGTCGGCGCTTATCCGATTCGCGGCGTGTTCATTCCGTGGGTGACGATGATCATGGCATCGGGCGTCTACCGCATTCCCGAGATCGAGTTTCTCGGCGTTCCGGTGGTGACGAACACCACACCGACCGGTCCGTATCGCGGCGCGGGACGACCGGAAGCGGCGGCGATGACCGAGCGGGCAATCGAGTTGGTTGCGCTCGAACTCGGTATGGATTCCATCTCGGTGCGGCGACGCAACTTCATCCCGAAGGACGCGTTCCCGTACAAGACGGCGACCGGCGCGACCTACGACACAGGGGACTAGGACCTCGCGCTGTCGGAAGCGCTGCGGCACAGCGACCACGCGGGCTGGCGTACCGAACAGGCGGCGCGGCGCGAACGCGGTGACGCGCTCGAGCTTGGCATCGGTGTCGCCTGCTACGTCGAGGTGAGCGGACGCGGCGGCGAATACGGATCCGTGCGCGTCAACCCCGACGGTTCGGCCACCGTCGTCACCGGAAGCGTGCCCGGTGGGCAGGGGCACGAGACGGCCTGGGCCCAGATCGCATCCGCAGTGTTGGCAATTCCCTTCGAGCGCATCGCCGTCGTGCACTCCGACACCGAACGCGTGCCCCACGGTGTCGGCACGTTCGGATCGCGATCCGCGCAGTTGGCCGGCAGCGCGGCGCACCGAGCGGCAGAGGCGGTGCTGCTGCAGGCGCGCGGCGTCGTCGCGGGATTGCTCGAGGCGGCGGTCGACGACATCGTTGTGTTCGACGACGGCCGGCTCGGCGTGCAAGGTGTTCCCGCGAACGCCGTGTCATGGGATCAGGTCGCGAACGCCACCGAGGATCCGTTGTTTGCGGAGATCGACTTCGACTCCGACGGGTCGTTCCCGTTCGGCTGCCATGTTGCCGTCGTGGAAGTCGACACCGAGACGGGTCGCGTGCGCGTCCTGCAACTCGTCGCCGTCGACGACTGCGGCACGGTGCTCAACCCGATGCTTGTTGCGGGCCAGGTGCACGGCGGCGTCGCGCAAGGGATCGCGCACGCACTTTTCGAGGAGGTCGTGTACGACGATGATGCCAACCCGCTCACGACGAGTCTGATGGACTACGCGGTCCCGAGCGCCGCGGAACTGCCGTCGTTCGACGTACACCACACGGTCACGCCGACACCACGCAACCCGCTGGGAGCGAAGGGCATCGGTGAATCCGGCACGACCGGCGCGACCGCCGCGGTATGGAACGCAGTCGTTGACGCGCTCAGTCCGTACGGCATCACCCACCTCGATCCCCCGTTCACGCCGCAGCGGGTCTGGGAAGCAATCCGGAGGAACCCCGTCAAAGGAGGTGTACGGGCGTGAGGCGCATCTCTTGCGCGGCCGACACGACAACGCGCCCGTCGCGATCACGCATCACCCCCCGGAGCAGCCCGCGGCCTCCGGCGTTGACGAGCGAGTGGACGTCGTAGAACAACCATTCGTCGGCGCGCGCCGGGCGGTGGAACCAGACGGCATGGTCCAGACTCACCATGCCTTGTGTATCTCCGTCGAGGTGCAGCGGGCGACCACCGATGCCAGTCCAGTCGGTTGCGAAGCCGAGCAATGCGGTGTGGAGGTGCGGATCGTCGGGCAGCTCGGCCGGTATCCGAAACCACATCCGGTGCGTCGACTCGCGGGTACCGTCCTCGGCCGGAGGCGTCGGACCAACCCAACCCGCGACCCACGCGCCCGGCCCTTGCTCGACCGGGAGCTCGGTCGGCGGCGGGACGTCGCGCCGGCCCGGCAGGTCGTACACGTAGGCGTCCGCGTCGTCCGTGTCCTCCGTGAACGAGAACGACATGTCGAGCACCGGCTTGCCGTCCTGGGTCGCCTCGAGGTTGCGCGCCGCGAACGTGCGTCCCTCCCGCAGCGCGCGGACCCGATACGTGACCTGCCTCAACGCGTTGACCGGCCGCAGAAAGTACGCGTGCAGCGAATGGAGCCGGCGCCCCTCGGGCGCGTCCCGGGTGGCGGCGATGATCGCCTGCCGCGATGACGAAACCGCCAAAGAGATAGTCGCCGAACCACGCCGGCACGTGACCGTGCCAAACGTCGGTGCCTTCGTCGCTCGGTTCGACGGTCAGGAAGTCGAGCGTCTCGGACAGCGCCCCAGCGATGTCGAAGGCGGCGTCTCGTTCATCCATCGCCGCGAGCCTAGGGAAGCTGCTCCAGCGATCGTTCGACTGGTCGACGGCGGCCCTCCTACGGTAGGCACGACCACACGAAAGTGGGACCCATGTCGACGTTTCATGTTCACCGTTCGAGCCCGGCGAAGTCGGGTCCGCCCAACGACCCGCCGAAACCGCCGCCGCACAAGCCGGCGCCGCGCTGGCTGCACATGCTGTGGCTGATTGGCCTCGGTCTGACACTGCTGCTGTTGTTCACCCCGAGGTCGTCGTCCGGCACGACATCGCTCTCGTTCACGGACTGGAAGACGAAGGTCGACGCGAACCAAGTCAAAACCGCGACGATCGACGAGTCCGGCAAGGTCACCGGCCAGCTCAACGACGAGAAGAAGACCAACTACGAGTCACGCATCCCAGCCGCCTTGAACGACAACACCCTCTCGGCGGATCTCGATCAGCACCACGTGAACGTGAAGGGCACCGCGAGCTCGACGAACTCTGGAGCATTGTTGGCGGGCTGCTGCCGCTGCTCCTCCTTGTGGGCTTCTACTTCTGGATCAGCCGCCGCGCGCGAGCCAGCTCGCGGGCGGATTCATGGGCATCGGTGCGTCGAAGGCGAAGGTCTACGACGAGGAACGACCGACGACTCGATTCGCGGACGTCGCCGGCTACGAGGGGGCCAAGCGTGAGATCAACGAGGTTGTCGACTTCTTGAAGCATCCCGAGCGTTACGCCGCCGCGGGCGCGGTCGCGCCCCGCGGCGTGTTGATGGTCGGGCCGCCCGGCACCGGCAAGACGCTGCTGGCGCGGGCGGTCGCCGGCGAAGCCGACGTGCCGTTCTTCGCATTGACCGGTTCGAGCTTCGTCGAGGTGTTCGTGGGGGTTGGCACGGCGCGCATGCGTGATCTGTTCACCGCCGCACGCAAGGCGGCACCGGCAATCATCTTCATCGACGAGATCGACGCCATCGGCCAACGCCGGGGCGGTGCGCTCGTCTCCAACGACGAGCGCGAGCAGACGCTGAACCAAATGCTCGCCGAGATGGACGGCTTCGACCCCACTGCCGGCGTCGTCGTGCTGGCGGCCACGAACCGGCCCGAGACCCTCGATCCCGCACTCCTCCGGCCGGGCCGCTTCGACCGGCAGGTCGAGATCCCGCTGCCGAACCTCCGGGAGCGCGCCGCGATCCTCGCGGTCCATTCCGAAGGCAAGCACCTCGCCGACGACGTCGACCTCGACACGGTCGCACGCGGTACTCCCGGCTTCTCAGGCGCAGACTTGGCGAACCTCGTCAACGAAGCAGCCATCGTCGCCGTACGCGACGGCCGCAACAACATCACCGCGCGCGACTTCTCCGATGCGCGCGATCGCATCCTGCTCGGCCGGCGGGAAGCCACCAACGCGCTCATGCCCGACGAGAAACACGCGGTCGCCGTCCACGAGTCCGGCCACGCGCTGGTCGCCGCGTTGTCACCGCACGCCGATCCGGTCGCCAAGGTCACGATCCTGCCCGCGGGCCAAGCGCTTGGCGTGACCGAACAGCTGCCCACCGACGAACGTCACCTCTATCCCGAGAGCTACCTCAAAGCCTCACTCGCCGTACGCCTCGGGGGACGAGCCGCGGAGCTGCTCGTTTTGGGCGAAGCATCGTCGGGCGCGGCCAGCGACCTCGCCGGCGCGACCGACCTCGCGACGCGGATGATCCGTGAGTACGGCATGAGCGAGCGGCTCGGTCCCGTCGGTTTCGCGAGTGGCTCGCCGATGTATCTCGGCACCGAAGAGGTCCGCAGCCGCCCCTACGCGGACGAAACGCAAAAGGTCATCGACGAAGAGGTCTCGAAGTTGCTGCGCGAAGCCGAACAGCAAGCGCTCGCGCTGCTCGGCGACCACCGCGCCGCGCTCGACCGGCTCGTCGAGGATCTCCTCGCGCACGAGACCGTCGACGGTGCCGCCGTCCAGGCCGCGCTCGATGGCGCGCCCCCGCCCACCGGACCCGCCGAGAGCGGTGGCCCACTCCGAGAGCCCGTGTATCAAGCCGGTGCCGCATCGCGACCGAGCGGTCCCTGACCGAAGCGCGCCGGCTCCACGACATGGCAGGTTTGGTTCCATGACGACACTCGATCTCTCGATTCCGGCGACGGCAACGCTCGATGCGGCGATGCTCGACGAGCTCGCGCAGTTCGGTCGCGAGCGCGAGATCGCGGTGGGCGACGTGTTGTACGAAGCCGGCGACGAACTTTCGAACTTCTACGTGATGCTCGAGGGTGAGGTGCAGGCCATCCGAGCGCGAGACAACGTCGTCGTCGCGACGCAAGGCGCTGGAGGCTTCCTCGGGGAGCTGAACGTGATCACGGGCCAGCGTCCGTATCTGACCGCGCGCGTCACTCGACCGGGACGCGTGCTGGAGATCGAGCTGTCGACGTTCCACCGGCTGATGCGCACCAAGCCCGAGTTCTCCGACATCGTCTTTCGCGCGTACGTCGCTCGCAGGAGCCTGCTGCTGTCCGGTGAAGGTGCGGGGGCGATTCAGATCGTCGGATCGCGCTACTCCCCCGAAGCGATGGCGCTGCGTGCGTTCGCCAACCGGTCCCGCGTTCCTCACACCTGGATCGACCTCGAAGAGGTCGACGACGTAGGCGTGTTCCTCGCGGGCATTGGCGCGCGCCCACGCGACGTCCCGGTCGTTCTGACGCCGACCGCGCGGTTGCGCCGACCGACGCCGAGCGAGTTCGCCCAGCACCTCGGTCTCACGTACCGGCCGGTGCCGGGGGCGGTGTCCGACCTCGTCGTGGTCGGAACCGGGCCGGCGGGTCTTGCGGCCGCGGTGTCCGGCGCGTCCGAAGGACTCGCCACGATCTCGCTCGACGCGGTCGCCATTGGCGGTCAGGCGGGCACGAGCTCACGCATCGAGAACTACGTCGGTTTTCCCAATGGCATATCGGGCGAGGATCTCGCGGCCCGGGCTGCGGTACAGGCCATGCGGCTCGGTGCGCGCCTCAACGCACCGTGCAAAGTCACCGGCTTGCGTGTCGAAGAGGGCTTTCACGTCGTGGTGCTCGCCGACGGCAGCGAGATCGCCACCCGTGCGGTGATCGTCGCGTCGGGCGCGCGCTACCAGCGACTCGCGGTCGACGAGCTCGAACGTTTCGAGGGCGCGGGCGTGTACTACGCGGCCACGGACCTCGAAGCGCGCACGTGTCGCGGCCTGGACGTGATCGTCGTTGGTGGCGGCAACTCCGCCGGCCAAGCCGCGCTCTACCTCGCGCAGCAAGGCGGCGCGGTACTCCTGGTAATCCGCGGCGGTGATCTCACCAAGAGCATGTCGCAGTATCTCGTCGATCGCATCGACGGTGATCAACGCATCGAGTTGCTGGTGCATACGGAGGTGCGCGCGCTCGCCGGCGAGACCCATCTCGAACAGGTGACGCTCGAGCACACACCGACCGGCGCGTCTCGAACGGCGGCGTGCGCCGGGCTGTTCTGTTTCATCGGTGCCACGCCGTCGACCGCCTGGCTCGGCGACACCGTCGCGCGCGATCGCCTCGGCTTCGTGTTCACCGATCGTTCGTTGCCGGAAGACGTCGTCGGCCGCGCTGCCTTCGGCCACCGTGATCCCCTGCCGTTCGAGACCTCAGAGGCGGGCGTGTTCGCAGTCGGCGACGTACGAGTCGGATCGGTGAAGCGAGTCGCCGCTGCGGTCGGCGAGGGCTCGAGCGCGGTGCGATCCGTGCACGACTACCTCGCGACGCACGCATGAAAGCAACCGAGAGCGGCTAACCGCCCGTTGGCGATTCGGGTAGCCCGCACAAACTCGGGAGCCTTCACACTTCAGCGGGAAACGCCGACAACTCATACTCCCCTTGCACCGTCACACGGGGAGAGACTCATGCAGAGAAAGCCCAAGCATTGGATCGTCGTTGGTTTCGCGGCCGCCGCGCTGGTCGTGGGAGTCGTTGCCGCGACCGCGACTGCGGGAAGCGCAAGCCCGACGTTTGCGAAGGCCACACTCCTGAACGCGAGCGGACAGACAGTCGGCGAGGTTCGCTTCTCACGCGACCACGGCGCGCTCGCCGCTCGCGCCAAGGTCGCGTTGCCGACCGATTCCGCAGAATTTCACGGCTTCCACATTCACGCCAACAACCCCGACCCGACCACCGGGATAAGGCCTGGGTGTGATGGCGCAACAGCGTTCACGTCAGTCGGCGGGCACTGGGATGTCGGCGGCCACACGCACGGCGCGCACACGGGCGACTTGCCGAGCTTGGTTCGCCAGGGTGACGGCGAAGTCGAGCTCGAGTTCGTTGTCGACAAGTTCACCGCCGACCAGCTGGTCGGACACGCGATCGTCGTGCACGTCGGAGCCGACAACTTCGGCAACGTGCCGCTCGGCACCGCCGCGAACCAGTACACCGACAATGGCACCGCCTACAACGGCACCGGCGGCACTGCAGCTACGGGCAACGCCGGCGCGCGCTATGCGTGCGGCGTCATCGAGCGGGACTGAAAACACGGGTCTCGCTTCGAACCTGGTGAGGCCCCGCCCGTGTGCGGGGCCTCACCTCGAAGACGGCGCAACGGATTGAGGACTGTCGTTGTCGCTTTCGGCAAACGCCGGTTCGACTCCCGCGAGTCCGAGCTCAGCGGTGGTCTCCATCGCTTCGATCGGGCCTTCGAGCGCGGTGCCGTGCGCGGCCTGGTGCGGAAGGCGGCGGAACACGACAACGGCAGCCGCGACGGCAAGGATCGCGCCACACGTGACCGCGAGTTGGATGCCGTCGATGAACGCGTGCTGCGCGCCGGCCGCGAGGGCGCGCCCGGCCGGGCCACCGAGCTTGTCCGCGGCGCCCAACGCGTCGGCGAGAGAGACACCGGCCTGGCGCTTGACCGCCTGAGGCAGGTCGGCGGTGACGGGAGCAAGGCTTGCCGAGTACCGCGACGCGGCGAGGCTCCCCATGAGCGCGATGCCGAACGCGGCGCCGAGCTCGCGCGTCGTGTCGTTCATCGCGGATCCGGCTCCCGCGCGTCGCGCCGGCACTGCCGACATGATCGAGGCGGTCATCGGCGACATCGACAGGGCGATGCCGCTCACGAGTGGAACGATCGAGATGAGGATGTACCAGTAGGGCGTGTGCGGAGTGAGCGCACGGAACATGAGGAGCCCGACCGCAACGCTGCCCATACCCGCGGCCACGACGCGGTTGGCACCGAACCGCGCGCTCAGGCGCGGCGTCATCGGTGAGACCAGGATCATGATCGGTGCCATCGGCAACAGGCGCAACGCCGCGCCGAGCGGCGAGTAGCCCAAGATCAGCTGGAAGTACTGCGTGATGAGGAACATCACGCCGAACATCGACAAGAAAATCAGGATCATCCCGCCGGTTCCGATGCTGAATGCCGGGTTGCGGAAGAACCGCATGTCGAGCATCGGCTCGTCGACCCTGAGCTCCCACGCGACGAACAAGCTGAGCACGACCGCGGCAATCGCGAACGCCGCGAGCGTGGCCGGGCTGCGCCAACCGAGTTGCGGCGCTTGTATCAAGCCGTACACGAGCGAGACGATCCCGACGATTGAGAGCAGCGCGCCGATCGGGTCCAGCTGGCCCTGGTCGGGATCGCGCGACTTCGGGACAAGGAACCACCCGGCGATCAGCGCGAGCAACAGGATCGGCACATTGACGAAGAACACCGATCCGTACCAGTAGTGCCCGAGCAGCCAGCCGCTCGCGACGGGACCGATGGCACCCGCCGCGCCGGTCACACTCGCCCAGATCGCGATCGCCTTGGTGCGTTCTTCGGGCGGGAACACGTTGACCAGGATCGACAACGTCGACGGCATGATGAACGCGGCGCCGACACCCATCACGGCGCGACACGCGATGAGTTGCCACATCGCGTTCGACATGGTCGCGAGCACACACGCGACGAGATACACCACCAGCCCGAGCTGCAACGCCCCCTTGCGTCCGTAGCGATCGCCGAGCGCACCGCTCGAGAACAGCAAGCCCGCAAAGACGAGCGAGTACGAGGCGATGACCCACTGGAGTTGCGATGTCGACGCGTGCAGTTCGCGCGACAGCGTGGGGATCGTCACGTTCAAGCTCGAGTTGCCCACGAACACGATCAGCAGGCTCAGGCACAGGACCGCGAGCGTCCACCACCGACGCGCGGTACGCGCGCGACTCGACCGGCGAGTCGGGGTGGAGCGGCATGGAACGAACCTCCGGGAGGACGGAGTGAGCTCGGTCGGGAAACAGTAATAGTAAGGAAGCCTGACTATACTGGAAGCGTGCCCGCCACCCGCAGCCCGGCGATTCGTCCCCCCCAGGACGATGCGACGAGCGATGAGCTCGTGATCCTCGTGGTCCGCGCGGCCAAGGCGATCGTCGATCGCCTGCGCGCCGAGCGCCCCGACGGGGCGTCTTCACCGATGACCGTCGTGCACGGACTCGCCGCGCGCTACCTGGTCGGCCGCGACGACGTGACGACCGTCGAGTTGGCTCGCCACCTCAAGATCACGAAGCAGTCGGCGTCGGAAGTCGTTGCGCTCCTCGAGCAGACGGGACTCGTCCGCCGGGCGCCCCACCCTAGAGACGGCCGCGCCCGCGTCCTTCTGCTCACCGACGACGGAAAGGCGCGTCTCGCCGACGGCCGGCGCCGGTGGAAGCAACTCGAAAAGGAATGGGCTGCGCTCGTCGGCCGCGACCGGCTCGATGTCGTGCGGTCTGCGCTCGAGACCTACCTGGCCGCCGACGCCGACAACCGTTAGTGCTCCGTCGGGGCACTACGTCTTGCGCCAGGTGCGTTCGAACGGGAGACGCCACGCGTCCGGCGCGATGAGCTGGTGGATCGCGTTGGGCCCCCACGAGCCGGGCTGATACGGGCGAACCGGCGGCGGGTTCTCGAGGAGCGGCTTCGACCGTTCCCACAACCGCTCAATGCCCTCGGCGCTGGTGAACAGTGTGTGGTCTCCGCTCATCGCGTCGTAGATCAGTCGCTCGTATGCCTCGAGGAGATCCGTCGTGCGTCCGGTTTCGTGCAACGCGAACTGGAGACTCTGCTTGTCGAGTCGCATCCCCGGACCGGGACGCTTGCCGTAGAACGACAGCGAAAGCTTCGACGCGTCGGCGAGGTCGAACGTGAGGTGGTCCGGCCCGTGGGCCCCGACGCCGGAGCCGACCGGGAACATGCTCTTGGGCGGTTCGCGGAACGCGATCGAGATGACGCGGGCGCCTTCGGCCATGCGCTTCCCGGTGCGGAGGTAGAACGGCACGCCGGCCCACCGCCAGTTGTCGATTTCGCAGCGAAGCGCGATGAACGTCTCGGTCTCCGAGTGGGCGCGGACTCCCGGCTCGTCGAGGTAGCCGTCGTACTGGCCGCGCACGACGTGTGCGGGTTCGATCGGATTCAGGGAACGGAACACCTTGTTCTTCTCTTCGCCGATCGCCTTGGGCTCGAGCGCGGTCGGCGGTTCCATCGCCATGAAGGCCAGAACCTGAAAGAGGTGGTTGACCACCATGTCTCTGTACGCGCCGGTCCGTTCATAGAACCCGATGCGGTGCCCGATCGCGAGCGTCTCGGGCACGTCGATCTGGACGTGCGCGATGTGCTGGCGATTCCAGATGGGCTCGAACAGACCGTTCGCGAACCGGAAGGCCAAGATGTTGAGCGCCGCTTCCTTCCCCAGGAAGTGATCGATGCGGAAGATCTGGCTCTCGTCGAAGGTCGCGTGCAGCGCGTCGTTCAGCTTCACCGCGGTGGCGAGGTTGGTACCGAACGGCTTCTCCATGATGATGCGCGCTCGTTCCGCCAATCCCACCGCGCCGAGACGCTCCACGACTTCCGGCGCGGCGGACGGCGGGACGCTCAGATAGTGGAGACGCGCTACCTCTCCGCCGAGTTCGTCCTCGAGCTCATCGACGATCTTGACCAGCGCATCGTTGCCGGCGGACTCGCACACGTAGAAGAGCCGCGACGCGAAAATGTCCCAGTGGTCGTCGACAACGCCGTGGTGCGCAAACTCGTCGAGCGCGGCCCGGGAGAACGCACGGAAGGCCTCGTCGTCGAGGTCGTCGAGTGAGGTGCCGACGATCCGGAACTCGGGCAAGAGACCCGCTTGGGCGAGGTGGAACAGCCCGGGCAGGAGCTTGCGGCGGGCGAGATCGCCGGTGGCGCCGAACAGCACGATGACGTGCGGACGCAGTGGCGAGATCAGGCTCGAATTGATGTCCGTGGGATCGGCATGCATGCACGTCCCTGATCGGCAGCTTTGGGGACCTCCCGAAGCGGAAACTACGTTCCGGCCTGGGCGACCTGGGCGAGAATCTCGGGCGGGACGAAGTTGTTCTCGGTCGTCGTGTCGGCCTCGGTGAGCTCCACCATCCGAGTGACGACCTCGGCGGGATCCATCTGGCCGCTCGTGACGAACTCGCCCATCATCTTGAACATCGGTGTTGCGGGCGCATTGAGCGACGCATCGCCGAACCACTCCCACATCGACTCCGCCATGCGGTCGTTGAATCCGGTCAGGTACGGACCCGGGTTGAGCAGCGTGACGTCGATGCCTTGGGGCGCCAGCTCGGCGCGCATTGCCTTGCCCATCGCTTCCAACGCGTGCTTCGTCATCGAGTACGGACCGAACGACGGACCGACGATCACGCCGGCGATCGACGACACGATGATGATCCGTCCCGCGCCCTTGGCGACCATGCGCGACAACACCTTCTGTGTGACGGCGAGCGTGCCGAACACGTTGACCTCGAAGAGGTGCCGCACGCGTTCCAACGGCACATCGGCCATCGGCCCGGTCTGGCCGGCGCCCGCGTTGTTGATGAGCACGTCGATGTCCCACTCGGCGGCCTTGTCGACGTCGGCCGACGTGATGTCGAGCTTCTCGACCGTCAGCTGCGGTGCCTCGCCGCGCAGTGCTTCCGCTTGAGCCTCGGTCTCGGTGGTGGCGATTACCCGATGTCCACGCGCCGCCAGCGCCAGACTGGCGCCCTTCCCGAATCCGGAACCTGCACCAGTGATCATTACCGTCTTGGCCATGAGCGCCACCGTACGCCGAATCGCGTGCGACAACCCAGTGACAGGATGCGCGGATGACGACTGAGCGATTGGAAGTCCAGCGGACCATCGCCGAAGATCCGGCAACGATCTTCCGGCTGCTGTGCGACCCGCAGGGACATGTGGCGATCGACAGCTCCGGGATGCTGCAAGACGCCACCGGCGACCCCGTCACCGCTGTCGACGACACGTTCGTCGTGCACATGGATCGCGAAGCGCTGAATGACTATCCGATGGGTCGATACGACGTGACGGTCACGATCACGACGTTCGTTCCCGACCGCGAGATCGCGTGGACGATCATCGGCCAGATCAAGCCGCCCCTTGGTCACGTCTACGGCTACACGCTGACGCCTATCGACGAGGGCACGCTCGTCACCTCGTACTACGACTGGTCGTCGATCGACCCCACCTGGAAAGAGGCCGGGATCTTCCCGGTCATCTCCGAAGGCGCGCTGCGAGCGACCCTCGGGATCCTCGCCCGGACGGTCGCCCGAGGCGGCATCGGCGCGTGACCGTGCGCGTCGCGTTCCTCCGGGCCGTGAATCTCGGCAAGCGCACGGTCAAGAACGCGCGACTGGTCGAGTTGTTCGAAGCCGCCGGCTATCGCGACGTCTGGACGCACATCAATAGCGGCAACGTCGCGTTCGACGCGACCGGGTCGCGGGCAAGCCTCGAGCGGTCGATCGAACGCAAGCTCGAGAAGGAGTTCGGGTTCGAGATCACGACGTTCGTGCGTACTGCGTCCGAACTGCAGAAGATCATCGACGCCAAGCCGTTCCGGGTGGGCGCCGGCGACACCTACTTCGTCACGTTCCTCAAGACGGCACCGAACGCGGCGACCGCCCGTGCGCTCGAGAAACTGTCGAACAACTTCGACACGCTGGTCGTGCGCGGCCGGGATGTGCACTGGCGCATGCACGGCAAGTCGACCGACTCGAAGCTGAGGAAGAAGGACTGGGCAATCGTCGGCGAAAACAACAGCACGAGCCGCAACATGAACATGCTGCGCAAGCTCGCGACAAAGCTCGGCGGGTAGACCTCAGCCGCGTGCGGCGACCACGCGACGATCGCCGGCCCGAAAGGCCAACCACACTGTCGACAAGCCCAGCGCGATTGCCGCGAGGACCGTGAGCCAACGGATGAGGTCTGCGTTGCCGTCTGGCCCCCAATACGGGTTGTTCACACCGAGGTCGAACGGAATCCCGTGGTAGAGCGTGAAGCCGACCGCGACACCGCCCCCCGCGAGCATCGCGAGTTCGCGCGCCCTCGGCGCCCGCGTCAAGACCGCGAGAAAGGCGACGATCGCGGCGACGATGCCGATCAGCGCCTGGCGGTCGACGAGCACTGACGGAAACTCGGCATCGTGCGAGTAGCGCATGACGTCCAGAAGATGGGCGAGCTGCACGAGCGCGAGCGCAACGAGAGCGACGAGAAGAAGGGTGCGGCTCCGCTCGGCCATGACCCGACAACGATAGGCGTGTCCGCCTACGAATGTCAGGGTCCCGCCGCTCGGAAGGCTGCGGCCACGAGGTCGCCGAACACGTGCTCGGTATCGAACGGGATGTGTCTTGCCCTGAACCACTCGCCAACGTTGACCAGGTCACGATGCAGGAAGTCGACGGCCTGGCCGTTCGTGCTGATCTCGACTGCTTGCGGCACGTCGATGATCCACAGCACATCGTCCCACCACAGCAGGTTGTAGACCGACAGATCGGCGTGTACAACGCCAGCGTCCACCATGCGGTGCAAGTTCTCGATGAGCTGTGACGCCGCTGCTTGCACTCCCTCGCGATGCAAGCCCGCGTGGACCAAGCGCGGCGCTGCCATGACCCGGTCACCGATGTACTGCATGAGAATGCCGTCAGCGGTTCGGGCGACGGGAAACGGCACGCTGACCCCCGCCGAGGAGAGCTGCTCGAGCATCGCGAATTCGTTGTCCGGCCAGTCGTGACGGAGCACGCTCCGCCCGTGGCGCGTCTTCTTCGCGGCCGCGCGCCGGTCGCGGCTGTTCCCGATCGTGCGGCCGTCTCGATACGCCCGGTCGTTCGCGAAGTTCGCCGCGCGCTGGAACCCCAGCTGTTGCAACTCACCCTTGTGGGTCACCTCGCGAGGTCGGTAGCGCTTGTGGGCCAGCAGGCACGTACGCCCGTCCGGCGCCACTCGCTCCACAAGAAAAACTTCGGCTTCCTTACCGGTCTTGAGTGATCCGAGGTCGTACTCCTCGTACGGCTCGGGATCGGCGATGAGCCACGCCGTGTCCATGCAATGCTCCTGCGTCGAGAGACAGACGATCTCCCGGCGGGGCGCGACGCGAACGCCGTCAAACGCGAAGCGCGCAGCCGAGGCCGGGGGTGGATGAAGCGACCTTTGCCATCTGCTTCCCACCTCCTCGCTCGGCACGGACAGTGCGGACATCATTGTCGTGCGTGAGGACCCGTGCAACCGACTTTCCGAGATACGTTCGTCGGATGCGCATCCTCGTCGTCATCGACTCGCCGCCATCGGCGACATATCACCGCGCCACCGTCGACGCGCTCTTCCATGCTTCCGACGCACTCGGCCAAGAGCTCGACGTCGCGACCCGCACAAGCGACATGCTCGACAACTCGGAACTCCGCGACGTCCAGGGCATCGTTATCGGACCGGGATCGCCCTATCGCCGTGAGGTTGCGGTGTGGAACACGGTTCGCTGCGCACTCGCGTGCTCCCTCGACGGAAAGACGATTGACGTCGAGCTCATCAGCGGAAGCCGGCTCGCCGCGCTCCACGGTGACGCGGCATCGACCATCGAGCTGACCACGTGCAACTACGGCCTCGATCCCGCACGCCAGAATGTCGCATCGACGGGAGGCATGATCGTCGCCGGCGTCGACGACACGGGTGAGGTTCGTGCCATCGAGCGGTCAGACCACCCGTTCTTCGTCGCGAGCCTGTATCAACCGCAACTCCGATCCGCTCCGGATGCGCCTCATCCTGTCTTCGTTGGTCTCGTCACCGCCTGTGCCGAGCGTCGCGGCATTGCCTGACGAAGGCGTTCTCCGGCAGGCTTGCACCGATGCAGTTCGGGATCTTCTACGAGCATCAGCTCCCCCGTCCATGGGACCAGGACAGCGAATACCGCTTGCTGCACCAGTCGATCGAGCAGATCGAGCTGGCTGACCGGCTCGGCTACCAGTACGCATGGGAAGTCGAACACCACTTCCTCGAGGAGTACTCGCACTCGTCGGCACCGGAGGTCTTCCTGGGTGCGGCGAGTCAGCGCACGCAGCACATCCGTCTCGGTCACGGCATCATCCAACTCCCGACGAACCATCCGGCGCGTGTTGCGGAACGGGTCTCGACCCTCGATCTGCTCAGTCACGGTCGTGTCGAGCTCGGCATCGGAGAGAGCGCGACGACGACCGAGTTGCATGGCTTCGGCCAACGCTTCCGCGACAAGCGCGCGGTCTTCGAGGACGCGGTTCGCGCTCTGATCCCGATGTTCGGAGACGCACCGGTCGAGTATCACGGTCCGTACTTCGACTTCCCGCTGCGCAACGTGCTCCCGAAGCCGCGGCAGAAACCGCATCCACCGCTCTGGGTAGCGTGTTCGCAGCGCGACACCATCGAGGCCGCCGGCCGTTGGGGCATCGGTGCGCTCGGCTTCCAGTTCGTCAGCGCGGACGAGGCACACGCATGGGTCGCCGCGTATTACGACGCGTACCTCAACCGCCTCGCCAAGCTCGCCGACTACGCGACCAACCCGAACATCGCGGTCGTTTCGGGGTTCATGTGCTGCCCAACTGACGACGAAGCCAACGTCAAAGCGGAGGGTTGGACGTTCTTCGCGTTCGCGCTGCGCTATTACGCCACCCGCCCGCCCGGACAACCCGGCACGCCGAGCCTTTGGGACGAGTACGTCGCGTTTCGCGACTCACCGCAGGCTCGAAAGATGCACGCGGGCGGCTTGATCGGATCTCCCGAAACCATCCGCACCAAGCTTCGGAAATTCGAGGAGTCACACGTCGACCAAGTGATCCTGCTCAACCAAGCTGGGCGGAACACGCACGATGACATCTGCAGCAGTCTTGAGCTGTTCGCAACCGAGGTGATGCCCGAGTTCGTCGAACGGGACGCCGAGCACCAACGCTGGAAAGAACGCGTGCTCACGCGCGACATCACGCTCGAGGTCCCGGATACCTCACCGGAAGCGCTGCCTCGCCCCGTACGGCGACCGATCACCACCGACTGACACGCGGTCAATCGGAAGGCGTCACGCCAAGAAACTCCGCCATGCGGCGAAGCATCTTCGGGTCGAGCACCTGGTTGCGCAACAGCATCTCTTGGGTCAGCACGGCACCAAGCCGGCCGTCCTCGCTGCGCAGCGATCCGCTGTACACGCCGCGCGAGCTGCTCGCCATCAACGGCCAGAGCTCGAGCAGCATCCACTCATCGGCCCGAATGGGTTCGTGAAACCAGACGCTGTGGTCGATGCTCGGCCCGCCGGCGGGAAGCCCCGGCACGTCGACCTGACCGAAGCCGGAACCGAGGTCGGACACGTAGGTGACCGCGCACGCGTGCACCAGCGGGTCGTCCGGCAACCGGCTGGCCGCGCGCACCCACAGGACATCGGAGTGGCGGATCTGACCCTCGCCAATGGTTGTCGGCGTGACTTCGCGCACCTCGACGAGCAGCCCGGATGGCCGCTCGGGAAGCTGGGCAGGATCAGTGCCGCCTCGCGTCGTGACCGCATCGAAGGTCGCGCTGTCCTCGAGCGCATGAAACGACGCAATCATCGAGAAGATGACCTCACCGTCCTGCACCGCTCGCACGTGACGCGCCGAGAACGAGCCGCCGTCGCGGTCGCGGTCGACGTGCAAAATCACGGGGCGATCAACGCGGCCCCGCCGGAGGAAGTAGCCATGCAGCGAGTGCGGCACACGTTCCGGCGGCACTGTGGCGCCCGCCGCCCGAAGCGCCTGCGCGGCAACCTGGCCGCCGTACAGCGAAAGTCGACTGCGTGCACCGGCTTCGTTCTCGGCGCGGAAGAGATCACGGTCGAGCACCTCGAGGTCGAGCAGCGCGGCGAGGTCGTGCGCCGATGATCGTCCGTCGGGAGGTTCCACGCCGCAGTCTTACTGATTCGGCGCGGCTTCAGCCATACTCGAGGCGTGCTGCATGGTGATTGGCGGGAGGACGAGTATGCGTGGCTGCGCGACCCGTCCGACCCCTGGCGCGCGCGCTACCTCGAAACCGAGCGCGAGATCGAACAACTGGAGCTCGGGCGGTACCACGGCATCGCGTCCGACTATTCCGCCTTCGTTCGCCGGCACATCGCCGATGTCGTGCCGCGGGAGTTCTCCCTCCGGGGGACGCGGTTTCGTTGGCAAGGGTCGCGCCTCGAACGGCGGGGCAACTCGACGCGCGGCGGCTGGCGCGCGGTGTTCGACACCGAGGTCTACGGCGCGCGGGCGGGCGGGGGAGGCGTCACAAGCGTCGCGATCAGTCCGGACGGCCGCTTCATCGCGCTCATGCTCCACCGCACGGGCGACGAGCAATGGATGCTGCGCATTCGCTCAGTGGATCGCGGGCGTGACCTCGGCATCGCCTACGACCATCTGGGGCCGAGTGTTGCGTGGCTCGGTCCCGATCGAGTGCTCGTGACACGCGTCGACGAGCGGGGTCGGCCTGCATCGGCGCACGTGTGCGATCTGACCGCGGGGTCAGGCGTCGGCGCCGCCATCCTCGTTGCGCACGAGCCGACGGCGTGGCTCGAGGTGCATGCGCTGGCCGACGGCATGCACGCAATCGTGTCCGGCGCGGGACATTGGATCGCGAGCGCCGGGCAGCCCCATGCGCTCGCGCGTCTCGACTTGCCCGCGGATCTGCACCTGCGGTCGGCCGAGGTCGGCGCCCGGGACGACATCCTCCTCGTCCACGCCGCCGACGACCAGGGCGGCGACGTGTTGCTTGCGGCAGCGATGCAAAACGATCACATGATGGCGTCACACGTGTTGTTCCGTGCCGAAGAGAGCGAGACGATCGAAGGCTCGTCGCTCCATGACGATTGCATCGTGTTTCTCCTGCGGCGCGCGGGCGTGCCCCATGTACGGGTGATCGAACGCGACGGAACGCTCCGATATGACATCCCGTTGGTCGACCTTGGTGTCGCCGACAGCGTCGACATCTATGACACTGAGATCCCGCCAACTCCCACGAGCACCTGCGTGATGACGAGCCGGCCCATCGACCCCGGTGAGGAATTTACGGTCGACGTCGACTCGGGCACCTTGCACGCGTTGCGACGCCTCCCGGTGCCGCCACACTGGCCGCACGACGACTTGGTCGCGCGGGTCGAGTGGGTACGGGCACACGACGGCACCGACGTGCCGATGACCATCGTGCATCGACGTGACATCGCGCGACCCGCACCAACGATTCTGCACGGATACGGCGCCTACGGGATCTCGTCACGGATGGCTCCGAACGCCGATGCATTGTTCTGGCTCTCACGCGGCTGGGTGCTCGCGTTCGCGCACGTCAGAGGGGGCGGTGAACTCGGCCCCCGCTGGCACCGGGCCGCGACCGGCGCGCACAAGTACCGCTCGGTTTCCGACTTCGTCGCGTGCGCGCGTGCGCTCGTCGCGAATGGCCTGAGCGAACCGGCGCGCCTCGCCGCGGACGGCGGGAGCGCGGGCGGGCTCTTGGTGTGTGCGGTCGCGATCACGGCGCCCGATGCGTTCGGCGCGGTCGTTGCCCGCCATCCCGTCACGGACGTCATCGAATTCCTGAGCGACCCGAGCGGACGTCTGGCCGGCACCTCGCAAAAGGAATTCGGCAATATTTTCGCCCGCGAGGACGTCTACCGAGCCGTCAAGTCGTACAACCCATTCGACAACATCACGACCGCGCCGTACCCAGCGTTCCTCTTCGTGACCGGGCTGCAAGATGAGCGCGTCCCGTGGTGGCACGCGGCGCGCCTCGCACTGCGACTGCGGATGTACTCGACGAGCGGCTTGCCGATCGTCATGCTCGTCGGCTCGATCGCGGGCCACACCGGCGGGTGGAAGTCCGGGGAGCGCGACCCGAGCGGGAGCGCAGCCGCGTTCCTGGTCGCCAGGTTCGAACGGCCCTGACGCGCGCGCCGCGCGCACCCAGCACAGTTGGGGTGACGTTGACACTCGTTGTGCTTGTGTTGATTTCTGTGAAGAACGCCACATCTCATTGGACGATCCACGCCGCCGTCGCGGTCAACTCCTCGGGCCAACGTGCCGAAAATTTCGGACGATGGATAT
This sequence comes from uncultured Actinomycetes bacterium, assembly GCA_963837155.1. Lineage (GTDB taxonomy): Bacteria > Actinomycetota > Acidimicrobiia > IMCC26256 > PALSA-610 > DASQHW01. Next base: position 3,800,339 of record CAWIMB010000002.1, read on the forward strand.
TGGAAGCGTCGGCAATATTGGCAACGTGCCCTCCTTCGCCGGTGTCACGAACACGCCGGCCCTGCAGCTCCTTCAGGCGAATGCCCAGGCCGACGCCGCGTTGTTCAGCGGGGTGAGCGGCGAGCCGAGTGACCTCGCGTCGTTCACGCCCACCGCGGCCGCGTTCTCGCTCTTCAAGAATCCGGCGCTGCTGCGCCAGCTGCAGCAGTGGGACGGGACACCGACGCCGGGGTCGGAGCGCACCGCGACACCAGCCACACAGGCCTCGTCGAACTCCGACACGCCAACTACGAGCGCGCAGCCATCATCGCCGGTGAGCTTCAACCCGTTCGACCAGGCGTCGTGGTGGACTCCGTCGACCGGCACCAATCTCGATCTTTCGGCGTAAGTCTGCCCACGCCGCCGGCGACGTCACGCGCAAAAGCGCGCTTCGCTCGTCGCCAGCCGTTCGCGCAGCGTGAAGCGCTGGATCTTGCCGGTCGCGGTCTTGGGAAGCGTGTCGACCACGATGATGCGCCGGGGTCGCTTGAACGCGGCCATGCGGGCACGGCAATGCGCATCGATCGAGGCTTCGTCGATCGCGTGACCGGCTCGCGGGACGACGAACGCGACCGTCTGCTCCAAACCGGCCTGGTCGCGATCGCCGACGACCGCGGCTTCGAGGACATCGGGATGTTCGACGAGCGCGGCTTCGACCTCGGCGGGTGACACCCAGATGCCGCCTGCCTTGATCATGTCGTTGTTGCGGCCGAGGAACGTCCAGTAGCCGTCGGCCGACCGGGTATAGACGTCGCCGGTGCGGAGCCACTCGCCCCGAAAGGCATTCGCGGTCGCGTCGTCGCGTTGCCAATAGCCGCTGGCAAGTGACGGTCCGCGCACATGGAGGTAGCCGGGGACGTCGGGTGCCGTCACTTCGAGGTCGTCGTCGTCGAGGAGCTTCATCTCGTAGCCCGACACGGGCGTGCCGCTCGTCCCGGGACGCGCGGCGCCCTTGGTGTTCGACAAGAAGATGTGCAGCGCCTCGGTGGTACCGATGCCGTCGAGCACCGGGTGCCCGAAGCGCTCGCTGAAGCGCTGTTGTAAGTGCGCGGGCAGCGCCTCGCCCGCAGTGATTGTGCAGCGCACCGACGAAAACGCGTCATCCGGCGGGTCGATGTCGAGGACCGCGGCGACGAAGCCCGGGCTGGCAAAGAACAGCGTCGGCCGTTCGGTGCGGACGAGGTCGAGCACGCCGCTTGGAGAGGGTCGGGCCGGATTGAGGATCGTGCGGGCGCCGACCGAGAACGGGAAGGTCAGCGAATTCCCGAGCCCGTACGCGAAGAACAGCTTCGCGATCGACAGGCAACGATCCTCGGGCCCGATCTCGAGCACGTGCCGCGCGTAAGTGTCCGCCGTGGTCTGCGGGCTGCCGTGGCGATGCATCACACCCTTCGGTGTGCCGGTCGTCCCCGAGCTGTACAACCAGAACGCGGGCGCGTCAGCGGTCGTGCCGGCAACTGGTGCTTCTGCGGTGTCGGTGAAGTCCGACGGCTCGCCAACCACGATCGTGTGCTCGACGGTGGACGCGCCCTTCGCGATCATGGGCAAGTGCTCGCGATACTCCGCGGACACGACGACGGCGCGGGCACCCGCGTCGGCCACGATGGTTGTGAGCTCCGTTGCCGTTGCCATGGTGGACAGGGGCACCGCGATCACCCCCGACCGCAGTGCGCCGAGAAACCACGCGAAGAACGCGGGCTCGTCGTTGACGACCAACACGACGCGGTCGCCTTCGTGCAGCCCGAGTTCGCGGAGTGCGTTCTGGGCTCTCCACACCTCGCGTTGGACGTCTCGATAGCTGACGGGCTGACCGTCGCACCGCAGCGCGATGCGGTCGCCGTCCCCGGCGGTGATGTGGCGGTCCAGCAGCCAAGCAGCAGCGTTATACGTCGCCACCGTGCTCCCCCTTTCGCCGATCAGGAACGCACATATTCGAAGTCGAGCGGCTTGGCGTGAATGCCGGCCGCCGGTGGCGCCAACCAGCCAGCCATCTTGCCGGGCTCCCCCACGCCCCGCATGAGTGACTCGACGAAGGCTTGATCATCGGGACCCGGCAACCACTCCCCGACACCGGCAGACCATTCATCGTGCAAGAGGACCCGGCCGGCCGGGTCGATCGAACGACCGGCAAACGTGCCAACGGCGCGGTTGAACGCGACGTGCGGCAGGTGCAGCTCCATCCCGACGCCCGCGAGCGTACGGTTCCACCGGTCGACGCCCTTCTGACAGTCGGCGATGTAGTCGTCGCGCAGCGTTTCGTTCAGCGCGCTCAGGGCAGACGCGTCACGGTGATCGATCCGGCCGTCGACGAAGTCAGGGACGCGCCTGGAGTCGCCGTGCAGTTGGTGGTCGTCGTCGCGTTTCTCCTCCTGGAAGCGACCCTTGAGGCCCGATGCGAAATAGTTGGCGGCATTGGTGGACGTCTCCGCACCGAACAGATCGAGCGACACGGTGTAGTGAAAGTTCAGATAGCGCTGCAGCGTTGCCACATCGATTCCCCCGAACGGGCGGATGTCCGCGGTGTCGTGCTCGCGCATCAGATCGACAGTGCGTTGCACGATGCGGCCGACGCCCGTGGCCCCAACGAACATGTGGTACGCCTCCTCCTTGAGCATGAAGTCGCACGTGCGTGACAGCGGGTCGAACGCCGACTCCCGCAGCGAAGCCAGCTGGAAGCGGCCGTCGCGGTCGGTGAAGTACGTGAAGAAGAAGAACGACAACCAATCGGGAGTCGGTTCGTTGAAGGCGCCGAGGATGCGCGGGCGATCGGTGTCGCCCGAGTGCCGCTCGAGCATCTCGTCGGCCTCATCGCGTCCGTCGCGGCCGAAGTAACGGTGCAGCAGATACACCATCGCCCAAAGATGACGACCCTCTTCGACGTTGATCTGAAAGAGGTTGCGCAGGTCGTAGAGACTCGGCGCGGTCAGGCACAGGTTGCGCTGCTGTTCCACCGACGCGGGCTCGGTGTCGCCCTGCACAACGACGAGCCGGCGCAGGTCGGCGCGGTGCTCGCCGGGGATCTCCTGCCACACCGGTTCGCCGCGGTGGTCACCAAACGCGATGACGCGATTGGGCTCGGGGTCGGCCAGGAAGATTCCCCACCGGTACCCGGGCATCTTCACGTGGTCGAAGTGCGCCCACCCTTCCTGGCCCACCGCAATGGCGGTCCGCAGGTAGATGTCGCTGTCCTGAAAGGCGACCGGGCCGAGCTCTTTCCACCACGCGATGAACTTCGGCTGCCACGACTCCAACGCGCGCTGCAGCCGGCGGTCGCCGGCGAGGCCGACGTTGTTGGGAATCTTGGCGTCGATGTCAACCGCGCTCATGTACGACTCCTCAGACGCGGGCCCGGTCGTAGACGGGGCGCGCACCGGTGCCGAAGCGGCGCAGCGCGCCGTCGGGTCCGACCGCGTTTGGTCGCTGGAACACCCAGTTCTGCCACGCCGCCAGGCGAGCGAAGATCTTCGTCTCCATCGTCTCGGGTCCGACGAAGCGCAGATTCGCCTCCATGGCGCTGAGCGCGTCGGGCGAGAAGCTGTTGCGTTCCTCCAACACCAACCGCACCTCGTCGGCCCAGTCGAGGTCGTCGGGGATGTAGGTGACGAGCTCGGCCCGAAAGGCGTCGGCCGCGGACAGATCCTTGCCAATCTCGCCGCGCGCCACCTCGTGCGCGTCGTCGCGACCCCAGAACCGCGTCGCGAGTCGCGACAAGCCGTTCGCCATCGGATACCAACCGTCGTTCGCCGCGCTCAACGTGATCGTCGGGGCGGGAAGGTCGCCGTCATCGAGCGTGCCATCGAGCATCAACGACCGATCCGAGGCCAGCAGCAGGTCGACGAGCGTGCCCGCGAAGCAGCTGCCCGGCTCCACCAGGGTGAGCAAGGTACGGGACGACACGTCGAGGCGCTTGAGTGTGCGCGCCCAGTACAGGCGCACTTCGCGCACCAGCCAGTCGTCAGGATGTTCGGCCACGACTTCCTCGGCCGCCAGTACCGCGCCTGGGTCGCCGCGAGCGTGGAACACCCAGGTGCCGATGTCCGGTTCGTTGAAGCGCAAGTGGAGGATCGCGTCGTCCAGCTCGCGGACGGCGGCCACGATCCACGCGCTCGCGCCAGCCGACACGAGTTCGTCCGGGGTTGCGGGCTGCGACGTCGACGGCGCCTCGACCGTGATGTGGGCGGCGCCAACCGCGCGGTCAATCGTCATGGTCACCGTCGAACGCGCCAACGGGGTGAGTGTGATGCCGTCCGAAGCGTGCGGCCGGTCGGATGCCGCGGCGCGCTCCTGCGCCCGCGCGCGCACGAGGTCGTCGAAACCCGAACGCGGGGCGATCGCGTCGACGAGTCCCCATTCGAGGGCCTGCTCCCCCTTGATCCCCTCGGCCTTGGTGGCGAACGCGTCGGCTCGGTCACGCCGGACGTGACGCTTGTCGACCACGCGCGTGAGCCCGCCGGTGCCGGGCAGTACGGCGAGTAACGGCACCTCGGGCAACGACACCGCCGACGCGTGGTCGTCGATGAGCACGATCTCGTCGCAGGCCAACGCGAGCTCGTACCCGCCGCCCGCGGCAGTGCCGTTGACTGCGGCAATCCAAACTTGGCCCGAGTTGGCGGTGGCATCCTCGATGCCATTGCGCGTCTCGTTGGTGAACTTGCAGAAGTTCACCTTGTGGCCGTGGCTCGCTCCCGCGAGCATCTGAATGTTCGCCCCCGAGCAGAACACCTTGTCCAGCCCGCCCGTGATCACAACGGCGCGGATCTCGGGATGCTCGAAGCGCAGCCGTTGCACCGCGTCGTACAGCTCGATGTCCACGCCCAAGTCGTAGGAGTTCAGCTTCAGCTCGTAGTCGCCGCGCAGCCCGCCTTCGGGCGACACCTGCATCGTGAGTGTGGCGACCGGCGGATCAAGGTCGAGACGCCAGTGCCGGTACGACGCAGGATCGGCGTCGAATGAAATCGCGTCCGACTCGGCCACGACGCGCCTCCTGGCTCCGGCCTCCGTTCAACGAAGCTACTGCGCGTGAGCTCTAGCGGCGAGGGGCGACGAGGTTGTGTTCGAAGGCGTAGGCAGTCGCCGCCGACCGAGAGGAAACACCGATCTTGGTAAAGATATTCGAGAGGTGCCGGGAGACGGTCTTCGCGCTGAGGAACAGCGCGGCGGCGATCTCTCTGTTTGTATATCCGGCGGCGATGAGCTGCAGGACCTCGGCCTCGCGTTCGGTGAGTCCGGCGGGAAGCCGAGGCGGGCTCGCGAGGTCTCGGGAATCTCTCGTCTGGCGAGCCTCGAGCCGCGCGCCGATCTGTTCGAAGAGCGCTTCCGCAGCCGCGAAGGAGACCGCGGCCGCGTCGGGGTCGGTCTCGCGGAGGGCTTGGCCGAGCAGGGTGCGCGTCGTCGCGATCTCATAGGGCACGTCGAGGGTCTGCCAGGCGTCGAGCGCGTTGCGCAACGTGGCGCACGCGGAGGTGTGGTCGCGGCCGGCGAGCTGGACGCGGCCGCGCGCGGCGCGAGCGGCGGCATGCAGGGTGCCAGTGTCGACGTCAGCAGCAATCTCTTCGAGCTCGGTCGCCGACGCGTTGGCCGCGTCGACATCACCCGCGGCGACGGAGATCTGCACGTGCGCGGGCAGCAGCTTGGCGCGCGCCAAACGGTTCCAGGCCGCGTCGTCGAGGCACTGGCCGATGATGCCGGCCGCGGCATCGACGCGACCTTGCGCGAGACGCAGCAGCGCCACGCCGGCACACGACCGGCCGCAGAGCTCTTCGGCCTTGGCGAAGGCCGCTTCGGCACCGTCGAGATCGCCCAATCGGCGCCGGATGTCACCGACCTCCGCGTACGCAGCGCCGGCGTTGGGCAAATGGATGGCAATCAATTCGGAACAGGCTTTGGCCGCCTCACGCTCGGCTTGCGACAGCTCGCCGCGCCAGGTGAGCGCGCTGGCACGGTGAACGCGGCAGATCCCCGGGAAAATCGCGAACGGGTGGTCGCTCGCCCATCGAGAGGTCGCTTCGGTCCACTCGGCGGCGCGGCTGAGATCACCCAACTCCTCACACGCGCTGATCAGGCTGCAATACACCTTGCCGGTTGCGTACGGGCCGAGGCGGCCTTCGATCGCGAACAACATCGCCTCGTCCAGATGCGCGAGCCCGTCGGTGACATTGCCCTGGTCGATGAGAACGCGCCCGAGTGTCTGGAGCGCTTCGGCTTCGAGGTCGGTCGCACGCAGCCGTCGACCCAGGTCGATGATGCCGCGCGCGAGCGCGGCAGCCGGTTCGAGCTCGCCGCGACCGTGGACGGCCTCCGCTTCGCGCAGGACGAGCGCGCCATGCTCGACACACTCCGGGTCGCTCTCGAGTGCGCGCCGCGCGCGCTGCAGCCAGGCACCCGCGATAGCAGGTCGCGCCTTGAAGCAGTTGTGCTCGTACAGCCACACGGCGCACTGGCCGGCGCGCCGATGCTCGCCCAGCTCGTCGAAAGCCCGATAGGCGGCTTCGCGGTGCTCGATGCATTCGTCCAGGCGGCCCAGCCACCACAACGCGTCGGCCAGAAGGTCGAGACGCTCCGCGCTCGCGACCGGATCGGTGATCACGGCCGCAAGCGCAGCGTCGTGCGCGACTTGCCAGTCGGCGCGTGCCCGTGCGGTGCGGGCTGCCGTCAGTTCATCGGAGCTCACTGACGAGGACGGTAGGCGAGGTCAGGTTGTCGTCGACAGCTGTGCTGCGAGATGCTCGAGCACGGGCCGCAGCTCATCGGCGGGGCTGAACTCGACGAAGGTCACGCCTTCGTCGGTCCAGCCGGTGTGGCCGCCAGGCCAGTAGTAGGCCTCGCCCGCCTTGCTGACTTCTTCGGTCCCATCTGCGTAGCGGAGATGGATCGAACCCGTCAGCACGTAGCCCCAATGCGGGCATTGACACATGTCGCCGGGCAGTCCCTTGAACAGCGGGGTGAAGTCGATCCCCGGTGGGAGATCGAGGTGACGCACGAGTTCTTCACCCCACTCCGCACCTCGGGTCTCGATCGCACCGACGCGCATCTCGACAGGAAGCCCATCGACCGGAGCACGCATTGCACACCTCCACATTCGCAATGTGCCGAGAGGTTCCCGGCCGCACTCATCGTCGACGACCGCGCCCCGGCCGTCATCGGGCCGACATCCCAAATCTCGAGCGCGTTGCCGGCCGCGGCATGGGGTGTTCGCCCCATTGCCCGGTCGGGGGCAATGCGGCGCACGCCCGATGACGGCCGCGTGCCCGTTCGCGACGATCGCATCGTGACCGACAACCGCCTGCAGCGCGATCGATCGGCAGCACACCTGTCGAGACTCATCGAGCTCGGTCGCGACCGAGAGGCCGCGGCGCTCGGCGCGACCACGCCATTTGGCCAACACCCGTCCCGAGGAGGACGCATGGATCCACTGGACCAGCTCGACCAGCTCGGCCCGTTGCTCGCCAAGGTGGTGGGCAACATCACACCGGAGCAACTCGACAATCCGACGCCGTGCGCCCGCTTCACCGTGCGCGGTGTGCTCGATCACATGGTCGGCGGCGCGACCGCGTTCGCCGCCGGCTTTCGCGGGCAACCTCCGCCGGCCGATGCACCGACGGCCGCGGTCCTCGAAGGCTTCGGCCCGGCACTCACCGACCTGGCCACCGCCATGCACGAACCGGGCGCGCTCGACCGCACCATTCACGTCGCCATTCGGCGATGTCCCCGGCGAAACGTTCGCACGGTTCGTCGTCTTCGACGGTCTCGTTCACGGCTGGGACCTCGCGACGGCGACCGGCCAGCGGTACGACCCGCCGGAAGCGCTGGTGGCCGACGTTGCGGCGTTCGCCGCCGACGCGCTCGATCCATTGCGCGACGGCGACACGTTCGCCGCGGCCGTCGAACCGCCCACACGCGCGACACCCATCGAACAGCTCGCGTCCCTTTCCGGGCGAGCGATTGCAGGAGGAACGTCATGACCACGACCACGACCACGCCCATCGACTTCGAGACGCTCAAGAACAAGCAACACGTCACCTGGTCCGCCGGCGACTACGCCGTCATCGGCACGACGCTGCAGATTGTCGGCGAGTCCCTCTGCGAGGCCGTCGACATCGCTGCGGGTTGGAACGTCGTCGACCTCGCGGCCGGAAACGGCAACGCTTCCCTCGCAGCGGCGCGTCGCGGCGGCCGGGTCACGGCGGTCGACTACGTGCCCGCCCTGTTGGAACGGCTCGAGACGCGCGCGGCCGCGGAAGGGCTGCACATCGAAACGCGAACCGCGGACGCCGAGGCCGTCGATCTCCCGGACGGCGCCTTCGACGCGGTGCTCCACCTTCGGCATCATGTTCACGCCCGACCACCAACGGGCTGCGGACGAGATCGTTCGACTGTGCCGGCCGGGCGGACGGATCGGCCTCGCCAACTGGACCCCCGACGGGTTCATCGGTCAGCTGTTCACAACGATCGGCAAGTACGTCCCGCCGCCGACCGGCGTACCCTCACCCTTGCAGTGGGGCACCGAGACGCGGCTGCGCGAGCTGTTCGGCACGGCCGTCTCATCGCTCACCGCTGTCGAGCGCCGCTTCGTGTTCCGCTACCAGTCCGCCGAACACTTCCTCGACGCGTTCCGTTCGTACTACGGGCCAATGCTCAAGGCGTTCGAGACGCTCGACGACGACGGTCGCACCGCACTCGCGGCCGACCTCGTTGCGCTCGCCGAGGAGCACAACACCGCGACCAACGGCGGCTTGCGCGTCCCGAGCGCCTACGTCGAGGTCGTCGCCGAGCGAGCCTGAAACGTTCCGGATCTGCGCTGACTCGAGCGGTACAGCACCGGGCTCGCGGGGAACACTGTTCCTGCACGCAATGATCGGGACGCTTCGAGGAGAGTGCGCGCATGACGCTTGTGAGTCGGGTGTTGCATCCAACGCCGATCGAATCGCTCGACGAGTATGTCAACAACGGCGGTGGGAGCGGTTTGGAAGCGGCGCGCAAGCTCGACGCGGATGCGATCATCGCCGAAGTCGACGCGTCGGGTCTGCGGGGCCGGGGTGGGGCGGGGTTCCCGACGGGACGCAAGTGGCGCACCGTGCGCGACTACGCATCGCCGGTCGAACGGACGGCGGTCGTGGTGAATGCGGCCGAGGGCGAGCCCGGGACGTTCAAGGATCGGACGATCCTGCAGAACAATCCGTATCAGGTCCTCGAGGGCGCGCTGATCGCGGCTCGCGCGGTCGACGCCGATCACATTGTCGTAGGCACGAAGGCTGCGTTCAAGATCGAAGTCGACCGGCTCCGGGGCGCGATCGCCGACCTCCAACGCGCCGGCTGGACCGACGGGATCGACATCGAACTGGTCCTCGGACCACACGAATATCTCTACGGAGAGGAAACCGCGCTCCTCGAAACGATCGACGGCCGCTACCCATTCCCCAGAATCGCGCCGCCATACCGCCGAGGTGTCGACGAGGTCGTGGAGTCATCCGCCGATCTCGGAACCGGCAGCGGACTGTCGGCGCACGTCGAGATGGCCGGACCGAGCCATGAAACACCGGCGCCGCCAACGTTGGTCGACAACGTGGAAACGCTCGCCAACGTTGCACAGATCTTTGCGCAGGGCGCGGCGTGGTTCAGGAGTGTGGGCACCGCCGAATCGCCCGGCACGATCGTGTGCACCGTGACCGGCGCGACGCGCCATCACGGCGTCGGCGAGGTCGCCATCGGCACACCGCTCCGCGACGTGATCGACGAGATCGGTGGCGGCGCGCGAGAAGGGCGGCGGATCCGGGCAGTGCTGCCGGGCGTGTCGAGCGCATTCATCCCGGCGTCGGCACTCGACACCCCGATCACCTACGAGGCGCTCGCCGCGATCGGCAGCGGCCTCGGCTCCGGTGGCTTCATGGTCTTCGATGACGCCGACGATCTGGTGGCCGTCGCGGCGGGCGTGGCGCGCTTCTTGGGTGTCGAGTCATGCGGGCAATGTTCGCCATGCAAGCTCGACGGGCTGCGTATTGCAACGTTGCTCGACGACGTGTGCCGGTCCGACGCCGGCGCAAACGACGTCGACGAGCTTCGAGACAGGATCGCGACCGTCGCCGACGGCGCGCGTTGTTCGCTCGCAATCCAGCAACAAGTTGTCGCCGCGAGCCTTCTCGACCACTTCGCCGACGACGTCGACGCGCACGTCAATCGCCATGCATCCCCAAGTCGCGTCCACCTCGTCGCCGAGCTCGTCGACATCGACGACGGCGTCGCGCACATCGACGAGCATCACCGTGACAAGCAACCCGACTGGACCTACGGGACCACCGACTCGGGCAAGACTCCCGCTGAACGCCTCGGCGAACACCGGGAGCCGGAACAACTCGAAGACTGACGCGTCCTGCGTCGACGCGTTGCGGGTCAGGCGTCGATCGCGGCGTAAGCGGCGGCCCAGAAGTCGGTCACCACTTCCGTCGGCTCCGGCGACGTCATCGCCCGCTGCGTCAACAAGATCACGGTGAGACCGACCGCGGGATCGGTGCGCCAGGTGGTGCCGGTGCCCCCGTCCCAGCCGTAGCCGCCGGGCACGCCCGTCGACCCGTCGCCGGCCGGCACCGACATCATCAGTCCCCAACCGCTGTGGTCACCGACGAACACCGCGTTCTCGGCGCGTTCCTCCGCCGTCATGCGGTCGATCATCATCAGCCGCACGGACTCCGGCGAGAGGAGTTCGCCCCCGTCCGCCGCGAGCATCGCCGTGAACGCCCACAGGTCATCGACCGTCGACACCAACCAGCCGGCGGCGCTGGGCATCTTCGGCGGTGTCGACCACCACCCGCTGGGGCGATCGAGCAGCCGCAGCTCGCCGTTCTCGCCGTTCTCGCCGTCGGGCGAGTACTGCGTCGTGAAGCGGCCGAGCTTCTCGGCCGGAGCGGAAAAGCCGGTGTCCACCATGCCGAGGGGTTCGAACACGCGCTCACGCAGCACGTCGGCGATGGGCGCACCCGCAACGCGTTCGATCAGCACGCCCGCGACCTGCGCGCCGGTGTTGTAGCGCCATCCCGCGCCGGGCTGGTGGAGCAGCGGCAAGCGGCCGAGCGCGGCGATCCACGCATCGGGCGTGAGATCGGTCGGCGGCCAAGGCTGCATATACGTCTTGAGGTCCAGCTCGCGCTCGGCCCGCTGGATCGGGTACGTGTCGGGCATCGCCATCACCGTGCCGTAGCCGAGGTGGAACGAGAGCACGTCCTCGACGGTGATCGGTCGCTGGGCCGGCACCGTGTCGTCGATGTCCGAGGCAAGCGTGCGCAGGACTCGGGGTTCGGCGAGCTCGGGCAGCCAGCGGTCGACGGCGTCGTCGAGCGCCATCGCATGCGGAAGATCGCATCGCGCCCGATCGGCTCGGCGTCGCCGAAGTCCTTGTGCCCGATGGCTTCGACGTGCACGTCGTCGCCACACGCCACGAGCGCAACGATCCCGGGCATGTCGCCGCGCTCGACATGGCGCGCCAGCGCCGTGTGCAGCGCCCGTGCCCCCTGCTCCGTGAGCCCTCGCGCCATGACTTCCCTCCCTCGGCAAACTCGTCACCCTTCAGACTTCGCCTGGAGGCGAGACTCATCGGCAGCTGGGTCAAATGAGGTGTGCTCTTCCGCGCTCGGCGAGTTGCGCGCGCGCAAGGTCGCAACGTCGTCGGGTGTCAACGCGCGAAAGCTCGGGTCGCGGCCTGGTCGCCACCAGATCGGGTCCGCGCACTCCCAGTGCTCGTGGCGGAGGACGCGCTTCAGCACCTTCTGCGTCGCAGTTGACGGCAGGTGCTCGGTCACCCGTACGAAGCGTGGCATCCACTTGGGTGAGAAGTCGGGCTGCGCGGCGAGGAACTCGGCAAACGCGCTCGGATCGAAGACGGAACCGTCGCGCAGGTGCAGCGCGGCCATGACCTCGTCGCCGACATCGATCGCCGGCACCGCGTACACCGCGGCGAGGACGACGTCCGGGTGGCGGGCGAGCACGAGCTCGACCGAGGTCGCGGCAAAGTTCTCGCCGTCGACGCGGAGCCAGTCGTCGGACCGGCCCGCGAAATAGAAGTAGCCCTGCTCGTCGCGGTATCCGAGGTCGCCCGTCCAGTACACGCCGTCGCGCACACGCTCGGCGTCGGCTTCGGGGTTGTTGTAATAGCCCTCGAAACCGCCGGCGCCGTCGAGGTTCACGATCTCGCCGATCGCGACGTCCGCGTTGACGAGCCGCCCCGCCGCGTCGAACTGCGCGGGTGGGCACTCCGTGCCGGTCTCGGGATCGCGGATGCCGGCGCGGATCGGCGCGACCGGTAAGCCAAGTGACCCTTTCGGTGCGTCGGGGGTGCGACCCATGTTCAAGCCGCCCTCCGTCGAGCCGTATCCGTCGGCCACGATGCAACCGAACCGGCGTGCGAACCGCTCGACGTCGCGCGGTCCCGCCTCGTTCCCGAACGCGACTCGCAATGGATTGTCGGCATCGTCGGCGCGTTCGGGGGTGGCCAGGATGTAGCTGAGGGGTTTGCCGACGTAGTTGAAGAACGTGACGCCGTACCGGCGAACGTCGGGCAGGAAATTCGTGGCCGAGAAGCGGCGGCGGAGCACGCCGGTTGCGCCGGACGCGAGCACGTTGGTGAACCCGGCGACCGCCGCGTTGGAATGGAAGAGCGGCATCACCGAGTAGCAGACGTCGTCGGGACCGAGCGCGAACATCTCCGCCAACTTCGCTCCGTAGGCCGCGAGCCGCCCGTGCCCCATCCGCACTGCCTTGGGGGCGCCGGTTGTACCCGACGTGAAGATCAGCATGAACGTGTCGGTCGGCGCGACACTCGCCGGCGGCAGTGAGACGCCGGCAAACGGCGCGAGCGACTCTGCCCAGCCCGGTTCGTCGACGACGAGCGCGCCGACGTCGGCGCCGTCGAGCATCTCGCGGTATCTGGATTCGGTCACGACGAACGCACAGTCGGTGTGCGCGATGTCGCGCCTGAGCTCGGCACCGCGGCGCGTCGGGTTGATCCCGACGACGGTGGCTCCCGCGAGTGCCGCGCCGCAGAGCGTGAACCAGAACTCGGGAACATTGTCGAGTAGCACGCCGATGTGGAACGGCGCGTCCACGGGCGCGTGGGCGCGGAAGAACGCAGCCCGCGCCGCGGCCGTCCGGACAACGTCATCCCACGTCCACGACGCGTCCTCAAAGCGCAGTCCGACGCGCGGGTCACCAGCGCGCGCCCGTACCAACGCGTCGATGGTCGTCATCCCGCGATCATCCCATCGCGGACCGATGCAACACGACTCGAGCGTCAAGCACCGAATCCGGAACTTTGACCCGGTGCGCGGGGGCCAGCCTGGTGAGACGATGTGCCGAAGTCACAGAATTCACAGAGGGGCAGCAATGCTGACGATCGAGCGACGCAGACGGCGGGGGCTGATCGCGAGTGCAACCGCGATTGCGATCGCCGTTCCTTCCGTCGCCGTGGTCGGGCCTGCATCGGCGTCGGCCGCGTCCGTCCCGCACCGCGCGGTTCCCAACGTGATCATCGACACCGACCTTTCACGGTGGTGGGATGACGCGACCGCGATCGGACTCGCCAACATCTTGCAGCAGCGGAACAAGATCCACATTCTCGGGATCGTGTCGGATGTCCCGAACCGCGCCGCGGTCGCGGCGATCGATGCCATCAATACGGCCTACGGCCACGGACACATTCCGATCGGCGCCGTCGCGAACAGCAATGCCGACACCTTCCCGCACGGCTACACCGACGAGCTGGCGCGCCGCCTTCCGCACTCGGTTCGCAACAGCAACGATGTCCCCAACGCGGTGTCGCTCTACCGTCATTTGTTGGAGCGCGCGCCCGACCACAGCGTCACCATCGTCTCGTCGGGCGGCTACACGAACCTGGCGGGGTTGCTGGCTTCGCGCCCGCACGGCCGCGCGCATACCGGGCGAGTCCTGGTCACCAAGAAAGTGAAACGACTTGTGATCATGGATGGGCTCTTTCCGAACGGTGGCCCAGCATTCACGAACCAGAGGCTCGACCTGGCGGCGGCCGCAGCCGTCGTCGGCGGTGAAGGAAGACCAGGGTGGCCAACCCCGATCGCATGGGTCGACGGGTTCGGTGGGCTTGCCACGTTGGTCGGCGGAAGCTTGTGCGCGACCGCGGCGGCCGACAACCCGATGCGCATCGTGTACGAGAAGTTGTTCGCGTGCGGACCGCCGGGAGACGGCGACTGGGATGCACCCACGCTCTTGTGGGCGATCGGCGACATCCCACGCGCATTCACCAAGCTCGGTCGAGGCGGCTCGGCCGTGATCAACGCGTCGGGCGGCCTGTCGTGGCAGGACGGTTCAGCTCGTCGCCACGACTTCTACGTGCACGTGGTCGACCAAGCGAAACTCAACCGCCGCATTGATCGACTCCTGCCGCTCGGTGCTCGAGCTCGGTGTACTAGGTGACCGCGCTCTGCGCCCGCGCCGCGTGCTCGGTCACGAGGCTCACGAGCTGATCCCAGAACTGCGGTGGGTAGTCGTGGCCCATCCCGTCGATCAACACCAAGCGAGCGCCGGGGATCGCCTCGGCGGTGCGCCGGCCACCGCTCGCATCGATGAGCTTGTCTTCGGTTCCGTGCAGGACGAGCGTGGGGATGCGCACGCCGCCGAGCGCCGCGGTACGGCTCGACCCTGAAACGATCGCCATCGTTTGGCGCGCCTGTCCGGCCGGATCGAAGCACCGGTCGAACGCGGCACCCGCGAACGCGCGCAGACGTTCCTCGTCGTAGTACGCGGGGCTCCCCCACGTGCGAATGGCGTCGAGGTGACGAGCGATATAGCTCTCGCGGTCGGTCGGTGGCCTGGACATGAAGAGCTGATGCGCCTCGGGCGAGGATTGTCCGACGTCGGCGTCGCCGGTCGTCGACATCACCGACGTCATCGACAGCAGCCGACCGGGATGATCGATCGCCATCGTCTGCACGATCATGCCGCCCATCGAAAAGCCCATGACGTGTGCGCGCGCCATTCCCGCCGCGTCGAGCACCGCGATCGCGTCGTTCGCCATGTCGTGCACCGTGTACGGCGGCGCCGGTTCCCTTCCCTCCGTTCGGGCCTTCACGATGCTCGCCAGATCAGGAGCCACGTGCGCGAACTTCGTCGAGAGACCAACGTCGCGGTTGTCGAAACGCACGACGAAGAACCCTTCGGCCACGTGCTTCTCGCACCAGACTTCGCTGAAGTTGATGCACTGGCTTCCCAAACCGTTCACCAGCAGCAACGCCGGGTCGGACGGCTTCCCGAACGTCTCGTAGTACAGCTCGACGTCGCCGTTGTGCGTGTACGGCATCTCTTACTCCTCGGATCGGAGCTCAGGCGAGCGTCACGTCGAGCGTGATCGTCGTTCCGGTGAGCGCCTTGCTCACGGGACAGTTCAGTTTCGCGCCTTCCGCCGCCTCGGCGAACTGCTCGACCGAGACGCCGGGCACAACGCCCCGCACGGTGAGATGGATACCGGTGATGCCCTCGCCGGGCTGGAAGGTCACATCCGCATTTGTGTCCAGCGCCTCGGGCGCATTCCCGGCTTGGGCGAGGGCGTGCGACAACGCCATCGAGTAGCACGCGGAATGAGCCGCGGCGATGAGCTCTTCGGGACTTGTGCGCCCATTCGGGTCCTGAGACCGAGACGCCCATGTCACGTCGTAGCTTCCAAGTCCCGAAGAATCGAGGGTGACACTGCCGGCGCCCTCCATCAGAGAACCTTCCCAGTGTGCGGTTGCGCGGCGCGTCGTTGCCATGAAACGAACCTTCCTCGACGAATCGATGCTGGTGGACCGAGAACCCGGGGCCGCATGCTAACCACCCGATGTCGATACCAATGGGGCGTGCCAGGTCGATTCAGGAGTCCTCGAGGAGCGGCAGCACCTGTTCCGCGAAGAGCTCGAGCTGACGGCGCTCGTCGTGGACCGGCCAGATGAACACGCGCTGGACGCCGGCATCGCGAAAGCGGATCAACCGCTCGGCGAACGCTTCCGGCGGCCCGACGGGAAGACGCTCGCGCAACATCTCCTCGGGTCGGTGAATAGTTGGCACCAGCCGATCTCGAAAGATTGCATCCGCTTCCGAGCTGCTCTCGGTGATGTAGCACCACATGGTGGCGAGCGCATTCGGGAAGCCGTCCGGTTCTCGTCCACGCGCGAGAAGTTCGCCCCGCAGCTGCGACCACGCCACTGCGAAGTCGTTCGGTGTCGTGTTGTACGCGGAGGCGAGCCACCCGTCTGCAAGCCGCGCGACGCGTCGCAGTCCGGCATCGGACCCCCAACTCCCGATCCAGATTGGCGGACCTTCGGGACGAATGGGTGAGGGTTGCAGATCGATTCCCGCAGTGGCGTAGAAGCGACCGACGAACGGCGGTTCTGCGTGCTGCCAGAGCGCGCGCAGCGCCTGGATAGCTTCGTCGAAACGAGCCCATCGTTCGTCGAAGTCGATGCCGGCGGCCGCGTAGTCCTCCTTCGACGATCCCGGCGCCACCGCGACGACAAGTCTTCCGTCGGAGAGTCGATCAATCGCGGCGAGCGTCTTCGCCAAGGGAATCGGTCCCCGCACGACGGGAAGTGCGACGGTCGTGGCGAGGGTCATCGTGCCTGCATGGCTGACGACGGCTGCCAACGCCGTCGGACCGTCGAGCCACGGAACCGAGAAGACCATGTGGTCGTTGACGGACACGGCCGCGAAGCCCAGTCGCTCCGCCGCGGACACGTATTCGACGAGATGCGTGAGCGTGTAGGGATGACCGCCGAAATCCATCAACGGTAAGTGCGCGCCGAAGTCCACGTCGTCCCCGCCTCGTTCGATATGTCGAACACTCTGCCACACGGTGCGTGCAATTGCCCACCGGGATGCGGTTGACTGCGAGCCTCATCGGAGCGTCCACAACACGAACCGGCGTCAGGAGCAGAGATGCGCATCGTCATCAGTGACTTCATGAGCCTGGACGGTGTCGTCCAGGCGCCCGGCGGACGCGAAGAAGACACCGACGGCGGTTTCGAGAATGGCGGTTGGTCCATGCCGTTCTTCGACCCGGAGTCGATGGGCGCCGCGATCGGTGAAGTGATGGAGACAACGGACGCACTGTTGTTCGGACGGCGCACGTGGCAGACGATGGCGGCCGCGTGGCCGGGTCGCGCCGGCGATCCCTTTGCCGATCGCATGAACGAGATACCGAAGTACGTCGCGTCTCGCACGCTGACGCAGGACGACCTCTTCTGGTCCAACTCGACGCTGCTCTCCGCGGACGATGCGATTGGCGCGGTGCGCGAACTACGAGCACGCGCCGGCGGCGACATTCAAGTCATGGGCAGCTCGTCGCTCGCCGCGCAGCTCATCAACAACGATCTCGTCGACGAGTACCACCTGATGATCGAACCGATCGTGCTCGGCGGCGGCAAGCGACTGTTCCCCGACGACGGCCACGCACGCGCGCTCGAGCTCGTGTCGACGTCGACATCGAAAACGGGCGTGCTCATCTGTACCTATCGACCTGCCAGTGAATGAGGAGCACATCATGCGCATCGGCATAACCGGGGGTGGCGCGACCGCCGACCGCATTGTCCAGCAGGCGGTTGACGCCGAGGCGGACGGCTTCACGAGCCTCTGGTACACGAGCGCGGTCTTCGGTGACCCGCTCGTCGCGATCGCCCTCGCCGGGCGCGCCACCAGCACGATCGAGCTCGGCACGTCGGTGCTGCAGACATACACGTGTCACCCCGTCCTGCAGGCGAACCGCGGCGCGTCTACTGCCGCAACCATGGGCCGCGCCGGGCTCACCCTCGGCGTCGGTCCGTCGCACCAACCGGTGATCGAGGGCGCGTACGGCCTGTCGTACGAGAACGTCGGTGCGCACACGGAGGAGTACGTCACGGTGCTCAGTGCGCTCTTGCGCGGCGAGGGTGCGCGCCATCGCGGCACGCACTTCCGTGTCGACATCCCGGTTGTCAACACTCCCCCACAACCGGTGCGCGTGATGCTTTCAGCACTGGCTCCCCGGCTCCTGCGCGTGGCAGGCGAGCTGACCGACGGAACGATCTTGTGGATGGCCAACGCGCGCTCGATCGAGACCCACGTGGCCCCGAAGATCAATGCGGCCGCGAACGCGGCTGGACGACCGGCGCCACGCATCGTCGCAGGCCTCCCTGTCGCCGTGCACGATGACACGGCCGTTGCACGCGAGACCGCAGCCAAAACCTTCGCCGGCTATGGCGAGCTGCCGAACTACCGCCGCATCCTTGACATCGGTGGCGCACCGGGACCGGGCGACGCCGCAATCGTCGGCAATGAAACTGCGGTGACTGCCCGGATCCAGACCTTGCTCGATGCCGGCGCGACGGATGTGTGGGCCGCGCCGTTCCCTGTCGGCGACGATCGCGCCGCGTCTCGCACACGCACACGCGCGCTGTTGAAGGAGCTCGCGGCGGCGGGCTCGTAACGTCCTCTTCTGTTGCGTCTCACGGAGGGCCGCGTTCCTTGCGGTTGCCGCCAAGGAGGCCGGCCTTGCGGTCGCGTTCGGTCTTGTCCAGATGGTCGGGCGGGCAATACGGCTGCAGGTTCTCGAACGATGTCACGCCGCCGTTGGCGACCGGATCCTTGTGGTCCCACTGCAAGTGATACGTGCGATCGCACCCCGCCTCGGTGCACACGACGCCGGCGAAGTCGGGCGGAGCGCCCAGCTCGAGCGCAGTCATCAGGTGCGCCGGCCGCTTGCGACCCAGGTGAGCGACCGTGTGGATCGCGACGCCATCGTGGAGTACGACCTTCAAGAACGCGTCCTTCGCCAGTTCGCGCGCCACGCAGGTCGGGATCGGTCCGTCACCGACGATGTGACAGCACTCCGCTTCATGCACGTGCCCGCGCCGGTAGGCGCGCAGATCCACGGCGAGCACGAGATCGGTCCCGCCCGCCTTGGCGGCGCCGTCACCGCCGACGATGCGCACAAACGCGTCAGCCGCGTGCACCGCCCGTGCTTGGAGTTTCCCGGCCCGTTTGGCGGCGCGCCATTCCCGGTCGGTTTCGCGGTCGAGCCGGTTCACAAACGCGACACCGACATCCGGTGGCAGCGCACCTCGGAATCGGGTCATGCCGAGCTCGTCCTTCCAGTGCACGAACTCCCGCGCCGCCCTCTGCTTGGCGTACAGCGCGTCCGGATCAATACCCGCCAGGCGTCGCTTGCGCGCCTGGTCCCGAACAGCCCGCAACCCCGACGAACGCGCGACCTCGAGCAACTCGGCTTCGTGCTCGGGCACGGACGCAATCTCCGCCGCCTGGGCCAGCGACACCTCGCCCGACAACAACGCCACCTCGGTCTGCGGACACGCGGCAACGGATTGCACCGCCGCCAGCGCCGTGCCGCGCCGCGCCCGTCGTGCACCCACCTACCCACGCGAGAAACTCCGCGTCGGCCGACACGCGCGCACCGCCGCACGCGCACTCGCCGTCTCACACGCCTTGGCCGCCCGCGCCAACCGACCCGCGAGCGCGGCGCAATCCTCACCCGAATACAACGCGGGATCGAACGACGCGAGCGCGTCGCACAGCTGATCAGCCAGCCAGCCCAACCCGGGCACGCGCGACCTCCCCAACAAGCGAACACACGACCGGGGGAAGTCGAAGGAGAAGTAGCGTCACCCTACACGAACAAGTGTTCGTGCGTCAAGAGCAGATCGGAAATTCAATGTCTCCGTCGTCGGCGGCGTTCGGCCCGATTCGGGCGGCGACGAGGATGGTCGACGCGCGCGTCGACGTCGGCGAGCACCGGCTGCAGCTCGCGATGCTCGTCACAGAACATCTCGGCCGGCAGGAAGATCTGCACTGCGGTCAGCTCCGTAGCCTCGACCGCACCGATGTGCTGCAGCTCGTGCCAGACGTTGAAGGTGTCGAGCTCGTACTGGATCGGATGCACAGCGCCGACCCATGCCTTCCCGAGTCCGATATCGATGTTGTCGCCGACGAAAAACTGTTCGCCGTCGATCGCCCGCCCCGCGAGCATGTGCAGGACACGCGCGCTCGACTCCGGCGACGGCCCGGCGACGATCATCTCGGGATGGTCGGCGACGTCGACAAGACCGACCGTATAAACCCAGGGCGGAATACCCTCGTCGGGGTCGCCCATCACGCCCTGCATGATGTATCCGTATTCTGCGATCGCAGCCGCATCGAGCAGGATCGCGTCCTCGAAACTGAAGCCCTCACACACTCTGCACATGGGCTCAGGTTGCCAGGAGGGTGAGACAGCGGTGCGCCGACGACTGTGGGAAGGTCACACTCTGGCCTCGAGCACGATGTTGAAGGGTGTTTCCGCGACTCGGCGCATTGTGTTGAAGCCAGCACCGGTCACGATGGCCCGGAGTCGAGCGCGCGCGGAGCCGACGGCGTCCATAACCGCACCGATGTCGTCCATGCGTTCGTCCATCGACGGTGGACTCGCGACCGGGTCCGACATTCGCGTGCCGCGCTTGTCGAACACGATCAACCGCGAGAACGACGCCAAGCGCGTCAAGAAGCGGGCAAGCCGCGGTTCCTCCCACGCAACCTCCACATGCGACACGAAGCCGGGGACAAGAATGAGATCAACCGGCGCGTCGCCCATCACTTGATACGCGATGCTGACTTCGCCGCTCTTGGCATACCTCGTCTCCGGCCGCATCGCGCGCTCCAGTGGCCCGCTACTGCGCGGCGCCGGCCGGGATCACGTCGCCGAACAGGAAGCCCCGAGCGTAGTCGCATCCGGCGTCGAGCATCGCCTCTTCCTCGAGTTCGGTCTCGACACCGACGGCGATGACTGAGAGTGCGAGCGCATGCGCGAGCGCAACCATCGCGCCAACGACGCGCCGGGCGTCCGGATCGCGAGGCGCCGCGCCGACGAGTTCGCGCGCCAAGCGCAGCTCCGCGAACCCATGATCGACGATCTCGTTCACGTCACACTCACCCTGCACGTCGCTCAAGACGGCGCGGACGCCGATGTCGTGCAAGGAGCGAATCGTGCCCTTGAGCTCGTGCGAGCCGCGCGCCACAAGTGGATGCGCGATCTCGACGCAGATGTCCGAGGGCGGGAGCGCGAGGTCCTCGGCGATTTCATGGAGGTAGTGGTCGAGGCGTGGATCGCCGATCAGGCGGCGGGAGAGGTGGCCGTACGCACGTACCGGGGACCCGCGACGCGCGTGCCGCGCGGCAACCGCCGCCGTGCGTCGGAGGACCGCGAGGTCGACAACCGGAGCCATCGGCGTGTTGCTGACAATGTCGATGAACGTCGCGGCGTCGCGCAGTTCACCCGACTCCTGTTGCCACCTCGCGAGACCTTGGTAACCGTGAAGCTCGCCGGTGCGGAGGTTGACGATCCGTTGCACGTGGGGCTTGATCAGGCCGTGGCTGACGGCGACTGCGAACTCGTCCGCGATCGTCGTCACACGCACCTCGGCGCCGTCCTCGAACAGGACGACGTGGCCGCCGCCCATCGCCTTGGCTCGTTGCGTTGCGGCGTGCGCCTCTCGAAGGAGCGCATCGGGTCGATCGCCTGCCCGCCCAATGGCGACCCCGAAGCTCGCAGCAATTGCAACCTCGCCGGAAGCAGTCTCGAGCGAGCCGCCACTCACGGTCTCGCGCAGGCGGTCGACGAGCGCGAGCACCGAATCCATGTCGTGGATGCCTTCGAGAAGAACCACGAACTCGTCTCCTCCAACACGCGCGACGGTGTCGGGGTCGCGCACCACGTGCGACATGCGCCCCGCGAGCGCGCGCAGCACGTCGTCGCCGATGGCACGACCGAACGAGTCGTTGACATGTCTGAACGCGTCGATGTCGACGTGGATGAGCGCGATGCGCTGGTTGTCTCGGCCGGCGCGCCCGAGCGCGACGCCGATGCGGTCGTCGAGAAGCCAGCGTTGCGGAAGCCCAGTGAGACTGTCGTGCGCGAGCGGCGCCGACCCGTCGGATTCAGGCACCTGCCGTATCTCGCGGCCGTGTGTGACAAGGCCGGTGATCTCGCCGCCGGGCCCGACGCTCCCGACGATCGTCAGCTCCATCGCGAGCTCGTCGCCCTCGCTCGTGCGCAGAGGCACCTCGCCGCTCCACGTCCCATGTAGCAGGATGGCGGGCCGGATCTCGTCGTAGTAGAGGACGAAGGCGCGCGCCGGGAAAATGTCGGCGGTGGTCAACTCGCTCGCGTCGCCGATCCCGAGGCGCTTCCGCGACGCCTGGTTCAGGTAGACGACGCGACTCTGGTCGTCGACGACGCCGACGAGATCCGAAGTGCGCTCTATGTACGCGAGTAGCTGCGCCGCAAGGTCGGCGCGGTCGACGCGTGCGTCGTGCTCCACCGCTACCGCCAGCCGTTGCCAGTGTCGAACACGCAGTGTTGCTGACCGGGCCCCGCCGCGCCAGGATCGTCTGGAACGCTGCCGTATCCCGGGTCACGAAGCGAGGTTTCGATGCCGCGATCACCGTCGAGGCGGCTGCCGACGTCAGCCACGCTCGATCCCTGCGCGAGCGGTGGCACCAACAGTTGCTCGACCGTCGTTACGCGGTCATCCGGTGTGCCGGACGAGATGCGCTCGTCCGTCGCGCGGCGAGTTGCCGCGCAAGTTCGCGACGTCGTCGGGCGCCAAGGCTCGAAAGCTCGGGTCTCGTCCTGGTCGCCACCAGATCAGGTTGGCGCCCTCCCAGTGTTCGTTGGCGGAGGACGCGCTTCAGAATCTTGTGCTCAGTCGTCCTCGAGGTAGATGCAGCCCGCCGGGCATTCTTCAGCCGCCTCGAGTACTGCGTCCTCGAGACCATGCGGGACCGACACCATCGCGCGGCGCTCGGTCAGCACCCGGTCACCGTCTCTCACGTACGCGAGCTCGCCGTCGAACATGATGACGTCATTCGCCAATTCGGCGCAGATGCCGTTGCCGACGCAGGCGTTCTGATCGATCCAAACCTTCATCGTCTTCGTTCCTTTCATCATCACTTCGATCACACCGTGAACATCGCGAGCTCGCCCAGCTCGCGCGCGTGGAACAGTTGTCGCCGATCGCGAGGCCGGCCGCGCCGTTGGCGGTCAGCAGGGTTCTGGCGTTCTCGCTCCCGGCGAGGAATGCGGCCTTGGCGAGTATCTCGGCGTGCCATCCGTGGCCGCTGACGACCGTGACGCCGGCAAGCCCGGTGCTCGCCGGCGTACCGGTGCGGGGGTCGATGAGGTGGTGCCGCACCGTGCCGTTCACGGTCCAGGTGCGCTTGGTGCGCCAGGTCGAGGCCACCGCAGCCGCGGTCGAGCGCGAGCGTGTCGGATCACGCGGTCGGGCTCGTTCGGGTCGGCGACCGCGACGACCCATCCGGCGCCCTCGGGTGCCTCCCCCTCGGCCCGCAGGTCGCCACCGACGCTCACCATGGCGCCTCGTGCGTCTCGCGAGAGCAGCAGCTCGACAACCATGTCGGCGGCCAGCCCCTTGCCGATCCCGCCGGGATCGATCTCGACGCCGGTCCCGAGGCGGACGCTACCGACGATGGGATCGAGCGTGATGGTCTCGACGGCGTGCCGGTCGACCGGTCGCGGTGCCACGACCACGATGCCCCCGACGCGGGGGAGGCGGGTGTGCGACCTTCCGCCGCGCCGGTGCTGAGCAGCTCGAAGCTGCGGTCGTAGCCGGCGGCGCGCAGCTCGCGCAGGAGCGTGGGGTCGAAGAGACCACCGGTCATGTGCCAGCCGGCGACGGCCCGCTCGACCAGTGTGTACGTCTCGGGTGACACGATGACGGGGACGCCGGGTTGCTCGTTGAGGCGGCTGATCTCACTGTCAGGCCGGAATCGGCTCCACCGTGCCTCGAGCTCGCGAAGACGCTCGACCGCGCAGTCGGCCAGGCCGTGCTCGCCGCCGGTGACGATGATGTGCGCCGTCGTGCCCATCACGTCGACGACGCGCTCTTCGACGCAGCGCTGCTCTGGGCTCATGGCTCGAGTGAACCGGGCGCCGATGAAGGACACACGCCTGCGCGCGTGAAGCTGGCGTGAAACCCGTCAGCCGCGCGGTCGCGCCGCTCGGCGCGACGATGGGAAGCGTCAACGTGAACGTCGAGCCCGCCCCGGGGCCCGGCGACGCAGCTTCTACGTTGCCGTGGTGCGCGCGTGTGATCCCTCGGGCGATCGTCAGCCCGATGCCGCTGCCGCCGCCGGGCCGAGTGGGTCCCGGCACACGGTAGAAGCGGTCGAAGACGAGCTCGACGTCATCTGGCGTGAGCCCGATGCCGGTGTCAGTGACGGCCACGACGGCGGCCTCGCCGCGGCGGCTCGGCGTCACGACGACGCGGCCGCCCGTCGGCGTGTACGTGAGGGCATTGCCGAGCAGGTTCGTGAGCACCTGGGCGATGCGGTCGGGATCGACCTCGACGGGCAACGGGGGGCCATCGCGCACCTCGAGGCTGATCCCCTTGTCTTGATACTGGGGACGGAGCCGGTCGGCGCACGCGGCCGCGAGGTCGCCGAGATCGACCTCGCGGAGGTCGAGCGCGATCGCGCCCTCCTCGGCGCGAGACAACTCCGCGAGGTCGCCGGCCAGGCGCTGCAATCGGGCGGCCTCTTCGGCGATGGCGGACAGGATCTCTTCGGTCGGCTCGAACACGTGGTCGAGGATTCCCTCGACGTAGCCCTCCATCGTCGTCAGCGGTGTGCGTATCTCGTGCGCGACCTCGGAGATCAGTCGTGCCCGGCGCCGCTCGGTGTTCTCCAGCTCGACCGCGAGGAGGTTCACGTCGCGGGCCAGCTCGGCCAGCTCCAACTCGCCCGGCTCGGCGACGCGCTCGTCGTAGTGGCCGGCCGCGAGGCGGCGGGTCGCGTCGCGTACCCGGCGGACCGGGCGGACGATCTGGCGAGCGACCAACACCGAGACGACCGCCGCAGCCACCAGGCTCGTGCCCAGCGCGATGGGCAACGACGACCGGAGTGCGTCGACGAAGAGTGAATGGCCCTTGCTCTGCTCGCCTTCGGTGCCGGCAACGGCCCGGAACTCGTCGTCGAACCGTGACGGTGCGACGAGGTTCAGCGTGACGAAGATCGCCGCGATCACCACGAGGGCGATCAACGCGTAGGACGCGAAGAGCCGCACGTCGAGGCGACGCCACGCCCGCTTCACCGCGGGGCTCCGACGAACTTGTAACCGACGCCGCGGACCGTGGCGATGAGCTGCGGAGTGGCCGCGGGGTCGCCGAGGGCCTTGCGGATGCTGCGAATGTGCACGTCGACGACCCGCTCGTCACCGTAGAAGTCGTAACCCCAGACTTTCTCGAGGAGATGACGACGGGTAAGCACGCGCCCGGGTGCCCGGGCGAGCGCTGCGAGCAGGTCGAATTCGAGCGTGCTCAGATCGACGCGCCTACCTCGCCGCTCGACCTCTCGGGCGTCGACGTCGATGACGAGATCCGCGAAGACCATGCGGTCCGTCGTGTCGGCATGCTCGGCCGACCCACGGCGAAGCACGGCCTTGATCCGAGCGACGAGCTCGCGGGGGCTGAACGGCTTCGTGACGTAGTCGTCGGCGCCGACCGACAGGCCGACCAGCTTGTCGACCTCTTCGGAGCGCGCCGTGAGGAGGATCACCGGCACCTCCGAGTTCGTGCGGAGCCGGCGCAGCACGTCGAGCCCGTCCATTCCCGGCATCATCACATCCAGCACGACCAGGTCGGGATGCCAGTCGCGCACGATCGAAACCGCGGCCTCGCCATCGACGGCTTCCGCCACCTCGAATCCATCGCGCTCGAGGTAGCTGCGCACGATCTCACGGATCCGACCTTCATCGTCGACGACGAGAACGCGCGTTTGCACATGATCAGCGTAGGAAGTTGCCGGTGTCGTCGCGTGGTTCGAGGCGAGCGGCCGGGAACGATCCGACACCTCCATGGGAGCTTCACGCGCGCTCCGCTCCACCCTTCATCGGCGACGTGTTCTCTGGGGGTGGCATCAGCGTCGGGTTGGCACCGAGCCGCCCGCACCAGAACAACGAACGAAGGAGCAACTCGTGCAGCGACGCACCGCCGTCGCGGCGGCATCGGCGATCTCGATCAGCCTGGTGTCGGCCGTCGTCGCCCTCGGCGCCAACTTCGGCGCCCTCGGCTTCGCCGCGCCGGCCTCGCCCCCGAGCGCACGTCCCGCCGCCGTCGCCATGCAATCCCCCACCCCGAGCTACAGCATCCCGGCCGCCTCCGGCAACGCCACGGGCGAGGACCGCGGCGAGCGCCGCGACCAGCGCGCGAGACCGAGCGCGACGGACGCACCTCCCCCGCACGGACAGGACTACACGATGACTGACCCCACGAACGACCGCGATCGAGCCGAACGCATCCGCCGGCTCCAAGAGCGACGGGCGACGCCGGCCCCGGCAAAGCCGACTGCGCGCTCGACGAACAGCGCGCAGGTGTCTGCCGCATCGATCTCGGCGTCTCTGCCCAACCGCCCTCGGCAACGTCATCCCGCCGCCGCGACGCGCTGGCTGCTCGCCGGCCTGAGCGTCGGCTCGTTCCTCGCGATCGGTGGCACCGTCGCGGCGGCGAACCGGGCGAACCTCGCCGTCGCGCAGCCGGCGTCTTCGGTCTCGTCGACCGGTACGACCGCGGTCGCGAACAGCACCGGACAGCCGACGGCGGCGACCCCCGCGACTCCGCGGGCGGCCACCAACGCAACAACGCCGGCACCACACACGACCACCCGAGGAAGTTGACCGAGCGCCCTAAGGTCGACCAGTGCACTCGCAGACTTGGTGGTTCGTCGCGCGCTCGGGTGGGATCGTCGCGTGGGCCCTGGCGGCGCTGGCGGTGATCGGTGGGTTGCAGCTCTCGACACGGCTCGTGCGCCGCCCGGCTCCCGCGTGGATGCTCGACGTGCACCGGTTCCTGGGCGGGCTCGCGGTGGTCTTCCTCGGAACCCACCTCTTGGGGCTGGCGGTCGACGAGTTCATCGGGTTCGGGCCGGCGGACCTCCTCGTACCCTTCGCCTCGAGCTACAAGCCCGCCGCGGTTGCTCTCGGTGTCGTCGCGATGTACCTGCTCCTCGCGGTCGAGGTCACGTCGCTCGTCATGCGCCGGATCCCGCGCCGCGCGTGGCACGCCGTGCATCTCTCGAGCTACGCAATCTTCGTCGTCGCCACGGTGCACGGGCTCACCGCCGGCACCGACCGTCACAACGCTCTCTTCCAGTGGGCTTGCCTCGTTGCTGCTGGCGTCGTCCTCATGATGACCCTGGTACGGGTCTGGTCGCCCCGACGCGACGCGCGGACGCGGGCTGCACGGTGATCCCCGCGCTCCTTGTTTGCATTCTTTGTTTGCATTCGCCGCCACACGCTGATTACCGCCGCCGAGTACCAGCGTCTACCGACTAGTAGGTAGGCTGTCCGACGTGCAGGCTGCCGCCCTCATCGCCGAGCTGGAGCCGACTGTCGAACGGTCGCTGGAGCGCCACCTGGTCGGCGCAAAGGAATGGTTCCCCCACGAGCTTGTGCCATGGAGCCGGGCCCGCGACTACGTGGCCGGCGAGGCGTGGGACGCCCGCGAGGTCGAACTCGATGGGGCGGTGCGCAGCGCGCTGCTCGTGAACCTTCTCACCGAGGACAACCTGCCGTACTACACGAGCGGAATCACCTCCATGTACGGCAACGACGGCGCCTGGGGCGTCTGGATACGGCGTTGGACGGCCGAAGAGGGGCGGCACTCGATCGTGCTGCGCGACTACGTCACCGTTACTCGCGCGCTCGACCCGGTCGCGTTGGAGCGGGCGCGCATGGCGCAGGTTGAATGCGGTCAGGTTCCGTGTCCAGACGGTCCGCAGAATGGGTTGGTCTACGTCGCGCTGCAAGAGCTGGCGACGCGGGTGGCGCACCACAACACCGGCAAACTGCTCGACGACCCCGCCGGCCGTGAGATCATGAAACGTGTGGCCGCCGACGAGAACCGCCACTATCTCTTCTACCGCGATCTCGCGGACGCCGCCTTCCAAATCGACCCGTCGGGAATGCTGCTCGCGGTCGAGCACGAGGTGCGAACTTTCGAGATGCCCGGCACCGGCATCGTCGACTTCTCGCATCACGCCAAAGCGATCGCCCGAGCCGGGATCTACGACTTCGGCATCCACTACGAGCAGATCCTCTTGCCGGTCGTGCTCCGGCACTGGAACCTCGAGGCGCTCACCGGACTCACCCCGGAGGCCGAACGCGCCCGAGACTCGGTGCTCGAGCGCATCGCGCGCATCGCCCGGGCCGGACGACGAACCACGGCCCGCCGAGAGACGGCCGCGGTGCCGGGGTAGCCGAAGCAGCTCAGTTGCACCGCGTCGAGAGGCTCAGCCCCGGTTCGCTATGTACTTCGCGTAGCCGTCGGCGAGCGTGCGCAGTTCCGGATCGGCCTCGAACCGCGGCTCGAATTTCTCGCGGGCTTTCTGGCGCTTGGCCGGGAAGTACTCGGTGGGCCAGTACCCCTCGTGGGGCCGGTAGCTCTTGAGCACATTGCGGGCGACCGTCGCCTTGTGCACCTCGTCGACCCCGTCGGCGATTCCCATCGTGGGCGCCGCCGCGTACATCGCTTGCAGCGGCGTGAGGTTGGTGGTGCCGAGCGAACCGAGGATGTGCAGGGCGTTGAACGACACCTCGCGCAACACCTTGGCCATCGTGTACTTCACCGCCGCGATGTCGGTGCGCGTCTCCTGCGTGCTCGTGTTGTCGATCTTCCACGCGGTCTCGAGCACGAACAAGCGCAGCATCCGGATCGACGCGTAGGAGTCGGCGATCTTCTCCTGCACCATCTGGTGCTCGGCGATGATCTTGCCGTGCGACTCACGGCTCAGCGCGCGCTCGCACATCATGTCGAACGCGAGCTTGCACTGCGCGATCGTGCGCATCGCGTGATGGATGCGGCCGCCACCGAGCCGACGCTGCGCGAGCACCTTGGCGCCGTCCTCCGGCCCGAGCAGGTGATCGAGCGGCACGCGCACGTCGTTGTAGATGATGTGGTTGTGGTTGCGCGGCTCAGGCTGGATCTCGACGCCAGGCGTGTTGCGCGGGACGACGAACATGCCGTTCGTGCACATCACGAACAGGATGTCGGCGACCCGTCCCGCGCTCGTGAACCACTTCTCGCCGTTGATCACCCATTCGTCGCCGTCGCGTTCCGCGTGGGTCTTGAAGAGGTTCGGATCGGAGCCACCCTGCGGCTCGGTCATCGAGTACGCCGACCACAACTCTTGGTTGAGCATCGGCTTGAGCCAGCGTTCCTTCTGCTCGTCGGTGCCGTACGCGGCGAGCATCTCCATGTTGCCGGTGTCGGGCGCGGCGGCGCCGAACATCTGCGGCGCCGACGGGTACTTGCCCGAGGATCTCGTTCAACAGCCCGAGCTTGAGCTGCCCGTAGCCCGGCCCACCGAGCTCCTCGTCGAGGAAGATCGCCCAGAGGCCCTGCTCCTTGACCTGGTCCTGCAGGCCTTTCACGAGCGCCTTGATCTTCGGGTCCTTCGACCGCACGGCGTACGGGAACACGAACTCGAGCGGTTCCACCTCTTCCCGGCAGAACTCCTCGACCCAGTCGAGCTTCTTCTGGAACTCCGGCTCGGTGGAGAAGTCCCATGCCATCGGCTGCACTCCGTGTTCGAGGATTGCCGTCAGTCTGCCGTGCGGCCGGCGGCCCGTGCACGCGTCAGACGCGGTCGAGCTCGAGCATGCGTATTGCGTTCCCCCGAAGGATCTTGTACTTCTGCTCGTCGCTCTCGACGCCGGCGAGCATCTTCTCGCAGTACTCCTTCGAGTTCGGCCACGTCGTGTCGGTGTGCGGGTAGTCGGTCTCGAAGCAGATGTTGTTCTCACCGACTTCCTCGAGCGACCGCACGCCGTGACGGTCCCAGGTGAAGCAACCGAAGACGCGGTCGTAGTAGTACGTCGAGGGCGGCTCGGGGCACAGGCGCTTGGAGTTCTGCCACGCGTTGTGCTCTTCCCACACGGTGTCGGCGCGCTCGAGCGCGTACGGCAACCAGCCGATCTGACCCTCGGAGTACGCGATCTTCAGCTTCGGAAACTGCGCCATCTTGCCGCTGAAGAGGTAGTCGCCCAGCGACGCCATCGAGTTGTTGAACGCGACCATGCTGCCGACGCCGGGCGGAGCGTCCTTCGACGAGAACGGGTCGGTCGACGACGAGCCGACGTGCATGCACACCGTGGTGCCGGTGTCGGCGCAGACCGCGAACATCGGGTCCCAGTACCCCGTGTGGATGCTCGGAAGGTCGAGTTTGGTCGGGAGCTCCGAGAAGCACACCGCCCGCACGCCGCGCGCCGCGTTGCGCTGGATCTCCTGGGCCGCGAGCTCGACGTCCCAGAGTGGGATGATGCACAGCGGGATGTTGATGCCGATCGAGGGGTCGCACCACTCCTCGACCATCCAGTCGTTGTAGGCCTGCACGCACGCGAGCGCAAGCTCCTTGTCGTCGGCCTCGGTGAACGTCTGGCCGCAGAACCGCGGGAACGTCGGGAATGGCAGCGATCCGTCGACCCAGTTGAGCTCGAAGTCCTTCTTCCGTTCTTTGGCGTCGTAGCAGCCCGGCCGCATGTCGTCGTAGGTGATCGCGGTCATCGTCATCAGCGTCTTGTTGAACTTGGATACGTCGTCACCCGGCGTCGACGCCTTCGGGATCGCGACGAACTTCTTCTGGACGTAGATGACCTTGTCCTCGTAGATCCAGGCGTCGCCCCACTCACCCTCGGGGTCCTCGGTCATCTCGTACTTGGCGCCCTTCTTGATCTTGAACTTGCCCCACTGCTTGCGCTCGACGCGCGGCCCCTTCTCCCGATGCTTCTGGGGCAGCCACGTCTGCCAAACGTGCGATGGCTCCACCACGTGGTCGTCGACGCTGATGATCTTCGGCAGTTCCACAGGTCCCCCGGTGCGGCTCGGCAGATGACGTGCCTGTCAGGTGCACCGTACCCACCCGAGCGGTGCCCGCGCGCACCGCGGAACCCGTGCCTCGTGTGCCATCGTTCGCCAGCTGCACGAGAATCTGTCGATGAGCGCAGGCGTTGTTGTTGCCGTAGGAGTGGCGCTCGCCTTCGCGTTCACCAACGGTGTCCACGACGCGGCGAACGCGATCGCGACGCTCGTCGCGACCCGCGCCGCGCGTCCCGGCACCGCCGTGCTGCTCGCGGCGGCAGGCAACGTGCTCGGTCCGCTCCTGCTCGGGAGCGCGGTGGCGAACACGATCGCGGGCATCGTCACGGTTCCGTCGGATCAGAGTGACCCAGGTCCTCGGCGCCGCGCTGACGGGCGCAGTCGTGTGGAACGGGCTCACCTGGTGGCGCGGTCTGCCGTCGAGCTCGGGACACGCGCTGCTCGGGGGTCTCGTCGGCGCCGCGCTCGCCGAGGGCGGCACTGGCTCGGTCAACTGGGGCGGCTTCGACGGCATCAAACCGGTCGGAGTGTTCGGGGTCGCTGCCGTACTGACCATCGCGCCGCTCTTCGGCTTCGGCGCGGGGCTCGTCGTGGACCGCGCGTTGCGACGCGCCGCTCGGCGGAGCACCCGGCGTGTACGAGGGCCCGTGCGCGCGGGGCAATGGATCATGACGGAGGGTCTCGCGCTGAGTCACGGCGCCAACGACGCGCAAAAGGCCGTCGGCGTCGTCGCGTTACTGCTCGTCGCCGCCGGCGAGCTCCAACACCTGACTGCGCCGCTGTGGGTCGAGTTGGCGTGCGGCTTCGCACTCACCGCGGGAACCGCGCTCGGTGGCTGGCCGATCGTGCGGACGCTCGGCCGGCGCATCATCTCTGATCCGTCCCATCGACGCGCTTGCGAGCCAAAGCGCGTCCACTGCGGTCCTCCTCGGCGCGTCGGTCTTCGGCGCACCCGTGAGCACGACCCAAGTGGTCGCGTCGTCGGTGGTCGGCGTCGGTGGCGGACGACGTCGTTGGCGCCATGTGCGCTGGCGCCTCGTCCGCGCCATGCTCCTCGCCTGGCTGGTGACCGTTCCGGCAACGGCCGTGTTCGCGGTCATAGCTCTGCTGCCCTGGAGGTGGTTGACGTGACCATGAAGCGTTGGTTCCTGCCGGAGAACCCGGATCTGCTCGCAATGCTCCGCGACCAGGCCGCGATCACGGTGGAGGCGATGGCACGCGCTCATCGCCTGGTCGAGCGGTGACGCCGCCGCGGCCCGCACGGTCCGCGACTGCGAACATCGCGCCGATACCGCCAAACGCGAGCTTTGGCGGACCCTGCGGGACGCGTTCTCACCCCCGCTCGACGCCGAGGACCTCTACACGCTTTCGGCCGACCTCGACGAAGTGCTCAACGCCGCGAAGGATCTCGTGCGTGAGATGGAGGTCATGGACATGGAGCCCGACGCTCCGACCCGCGAGATGGTCACGTTCCTCGCCGAAGCAGTCGGCCATCTCGCCGACGCGTTTCGGTGTCTCGGCAGTGACAATGACGCCACCGAGGCTGCCGATGCCGCGATCAAGAGCCAGCGCCGGATCGAGCACGCCTACCGGGCCGCGATGTCTGCCCTCCTCGAGGTCCCGGACCTGCGTGAGGTGATCAGTCGCCGTGAGATCTACCGACGGCTCTCCCGAATCGGCGACCTCGTGCACACCGTCGCCGAGCGAATCTGGTACTCGGTCGTCAAGGAAGCATGACCCGCCGCGGATATACCTTGGTCCGGCTGTGCCAGTGACACTCGAAACGTCCGCGTGGTTCTTGGATGCCGCCGAGGCAGAGGACGTAAGGCGACGACGCGGCCGGCCACGCGGCTCGACGCGAGGATGATCGACCCGACGGTCAGCTTCGACGCACCGTCGGCCTTGGCGTTGATCGTGTACGTCACCGCGTCGCTGCTCACCGACCGGATCGCGGCCGGGCCCGCGCTGATGACGACGACGTCCGGTTGATAGTGCGCAGCCGCGTCGGTCGACGGGCCGTAGCCGTAGTTGCGTACCGCTTGGTCGCCGGGTGCGGCACTCGGCGCGCTCGCGCCTTCGTCTCTCCGTTTTGTGGTCTTGCTCTTGCCGCCACCGCCGCAGGCCGCCGCGATCGCGAGCACCACACGAGGAAGACCGACAAGACGACTCGTCGGAGAACTGCGACGACCCTAACGACGCGTTGGCGCCCGGGCCAGCGTCGGTTCGGCGATACGTCAAGATCACTGCGTTCGGGTGGCTCGTCCCTTGCGCGTGCCGTACGCGGCGAGAAACGTGCGGACGCCTTCGTCGGCGTGCCGCTCGAGCTCGCGTTTGCTCACCGCGTCGTCGCGGCCGAGCAGCATCGCCTGGTTGAGCGGCGCCGACATCACGAGCCAGTTGAACTGTGAAGCCGCGACGTTCGGGTCGGCGACGTCGAGCAGGCCGCGCGCGGCGAGCCGCTCGAAGGTCGCCGCCAGCGCCGCGATCGTGCGACCGGGACCCTGCGCGTAGAACGTTCGACCGAGCTCGGGGAAGCGCGACGACTCGGCGATCACGAGCCGGCGAAGCTGCATGAGCCGAGGCTGCATCACGAGCGTGAGCTGACGGCGCGCCAGGTCGCGCAGGTCGGCGGCAAGATCGCCGCTGTCGCGAAGTTCGAGCACCTCGTCGTGCACGGGATCACTCGCCTCGTTGACCGTGCTGGTCACAACCTCGGAGAAGAGGCGCTGCTTGTCGGCGAAGTGCTTGTAGACGGTTTGCTTCGAGACGCCCGCGAGCGCGGCGATCTCATCCATGCTCGTGCCGAGGTAGCCCTTCTCGAGGAACGTCGTCGTCGCCGCCTCGACGATCGCCCGGCGCTTGCGCGTCGACTGCCGATCGTCGTCCTCTACCGGTCGGACCATGCGTCGCACAGTACTAGACAGTCCAGTGTGATGGAGTAGTACTGTACGGTCTAGTTCCAAGAGCGAAGGAGCGCGAGATGTCTGCTTCGAAGCAAGAAACGACGCTGCTGCTGGACGGCCTGGCCTACGTCGAGTCGCCCCGCTGGCACGACGATCGGCTGTGGTTTTCGCACTGGGGAACCGAAGAGATCCTCGCCGTCGACCTCGACGGCAAGTCCGAGGTCGTCGGCCACGGCCCCGAGGGCCTGGGTTGGGCCACGGAGTGGTTGCCCGACGGTCGCATGCTGTTGACCGGGCCCGAGCTGCTGCGGCAGGAGCCCGACGGGACGATGGTGCGCCACGCGGAGCTCGGCTCGATCGCGGGCGGGGGCTGGAGCGAGATCGTCGTGAACGGCAACGGCAACGTGTACGTGAACAGCATCAACTTCGACTTCATGGCCGGCGCGCAGCCGCCGCCGGCACCGGGCATCGTCGCGCTGGTCACACCCGACGGGTCGTCCCGCCAAGTCGCCGACGGCATCGCGTTCCCGAACGGGATGGTGATCACGCCCGACGGCTCGACACTGGTCATGTCCGAGTCGTTCACCGGCCGGCTGCTCGCGTACGACGTCGCGCCCGACGGCGGGCTCTCGAACCAGCGGGTGTGGGCCGAGGGCATCGGTCCCGACGGCATTTGCCTCGACGCGGAGGGCTGCATTTGGACGCACGATCCGCAGACGCACTCGGCGGCGCACGTGCGCGAGGGCGGCGAGATCGTCGAACGGATCCCCGTCGAAAAGGACCTGTTCGCCACGATGCTCGGCGGCCCCGATGGCCGGACATTGTTCCTCATGCTCGCCGAATGGGACGGCGTCGAGAACGTCGCCGCCCAGATCGCCAAGCGCACGGGCGAGGTGCGGATCGCGCACGTCGCGGTCCCCCACGCCGGACGCCCCTGACCGACCTCCGCGGCGCGCCCAGCCGCGATCGGGCCCGGCGGAAGTATCGTTCGCAAGTGGCTCAGGCAGACGCAACCGACGACTCCATCGCGGGATTGTTGACGGGCCCCGCGCGGCAAGCCGAGACGACGCGTACGAACTCGCGCGCCGCGCTGATCGACGCTGCGTTCGAAGAGTTCTCGAGCAAAGGATATGAAGCGGCGACGGTGGCCGGGATCGCCGAGCGCGCCGGCGTCACGACCGGTGCGCTCTACGCGCACTTCAAGGGCAAGCTCGACCTGTTGCTCTCGACCGTTGGTCTGACGCCGACTGAAGAAGTGCAGGACTCGATCGCCAACATGGCCGCTCTCCCGTGGAGCGAGGCGTCCCGGATCCTGAGCGAAGGAATGGCGACGCCGCCCGACCGCCATCGGCTGCTGTTGCTGGACGTCATCGTCGTCGCACGCCGCGATCCGCACGTCGCAAAGATCCTGCGACATGGGCTCAAGATGTACCTCGCCGCGATGAAACGAGCGAACGACACGGGTGTCGCACTCGGCTTCATCGAACCCGCGCTCCGTACCGACGATCTGGCGCGACTGTTCGCGCTCTTGACGCTCGGAAGGATGGTGTTCGCTGCCCTCGACGAACGACCGCCGTCGGACGACGCGTTCCGTCGCTTTACCGACCTCGTGCTCCAATCCGCGAGCGCCGGCGCCGCGGCCGGCGACGACGGCGACGAGCCGGCCGCGCTCGCGCGCGTCCGTGCGCGTGCGAAAGAGGCGCAGCAGGCGGACCGCGCGCTCGACGACGGCATCGTCGAGGCAATGGAAGCCGGCCACAGTCTCCGGCAGGTCGGCACGGCCGCGGGGCTCTCACACGAACGTGTGCGCCAGGTCCTCCGCGAGCGCGGCGAGACGCGGGAGCAATCGTCAGATGTTCTGACACACGACCCACGCGGGGACGGTGGATTCAGCAAACCCCACCGCTCGTAGCGTCTCCGAGCGTAGTCGGGCTACGTTCGGCCCGTGCCCGAGGCGAGTACTCCCGAACTGCTCGACCCGCACTTCTGGCGCCTCCCGCTCGACGAACGCATGGCGCGCTTCGCCGAACTGCGCGAGATCAGCGCGTTCCTGCCCGCGTCCTTCGACAATCCGATGTCAGGCCTGACCGAGTCGTTCTGCGTGACGACCCGGTACGACGAGCTCGTCGAGATCAGCCGCCGTCCCGAGGACTTTTGTTCGGGTCGAGGCGCGGTGTCGATCCCCGACTTGCCGGCCGAAGCGCTGGAGTTCTTCGGCTCCTTCATCAACATGGACGACCCCCGGCACGCGCGCCAGCGCGGGATCGTCGCCCGATCGTTCACGCCGAGGCAGCTCGGAGCCGTTCTCGATTCGGTCGA
This sequence comes from uncultured Actinomycetes bacterium, assembly GCA_963837155.1. Lineage (GTDB taxonomy): Bacteria > Actinomycetota > Acidimicrobiia > IMCC26256 > PALSA-610 > DASQHW01. The sequence goes on from CAWIMB010000002.1 coordinate 3,836,502, forward strand.
AACCATCTGTGCCGAAGTCATCGACGACATGTGCGAACACGGCGAGGTCGATCTCGTACCCGCGCTCTCGCAACCGTTCCCGCTGCTCGTGATCTGCGACATGATGGGGATCCCGCGCAGCGAGTTCCGCACCGTTCTCGACGCGACGAATGTCATTCTGGGTGCGGGCGATCCGGAGATGCTCGGCGACCGCGATCCCATGTCGGCGATCCTCGAGGCAGGCATAGAGCTGACCACGCTCATGAACGAGCTGGCCGACCAACGCCGCGCCGAACCACGCGACGACCTGACGTCGGCGCTCGTGAACGCACCCGATGACGAAGAGACGCTGGCGCCGCACGAGATCGCGCCGTTCTTCATCCTGCTCGCAGTCGCCGGGAACGACACCACACGCACCGCGATCAGTCACGGCATGCACTTGCTCGCGCAGCACCCGGACCAACGCCGCCTCTGGCAGGACGATCTCGACGCGGTGACGCCGACTGCGGTCGAGGAGATCGTGCGCGTCGCGTCACCCGTGACCTTCATGCGTCGTACGGCAACCAAGGCCACGACGGTCGGCGATCACGAATTCGAGGAGGGCGACAAGGTCGTCCTCCTCTACGGGGTCGCGAATCGTGACCCACGCGAGTTCGATGAACCCGAGCGCTTCGACGTGCTGCGGAACCCGAACCCGCACGTCGGCTTCGGCGGGCCGGGACCGCACTTCTGTCTCGGCGCGCACCTCGCGCGCCGCGAGCTCTCGGTGGCGTTCCGGCAACTCCTCACGCGGTTGCCCGACATCGACATCCTCGCCGAGCCCACACCGCTCGAGTCGATGGGCATCCCGCTCGTCGGCGGGATCAAGCACCTTCCCGTTCGCTTCACACCCACACCGCGGCGTCAAAACATCTGACACGAGGTGCACGCATCGCGCAACAAATGTCCGCCGATCGGCCACTGCCTGGCAACCGGGCAATAGCGACGATATGTTTGCGCCGCGGCTCGTCCGGGGGGAACTGAACATGCTCGCCACCGCATTCTGGAGCGAGGCGACCCTCCGTTTCGTGCTGCTCGGGGCGGCGACAGGCGCGCTCACGGCTCTCGTCGCACTCGGCATCGTGCTCGTGTACCGCACGTCGGGAGTGTTGAACTTCAGCGCCGGGCGCGCTCGGCGCCATCGCCGCGTACGTGTGCTACGACCTGCGCGACGACGGCGTCCCCACCGTCGTCGCCGTCGTCGTCGGCCTCCTCGCTCGGCGTGCTGTTGGGCTTGTTGACCTACGGCGTCATGGCTTGCTGCGCAACGCGTCGCGCCTCGCCCGCCTCATCGCCACGTCGGGATTGTTCAGCGTCTTCCAGTCGTTCATGATCTTGCGCTGGGGCATCGCGGTCGTGCAGCCCCGGCCGCTGCTGCCGTCGCGCAACATCGTGCTGTGGGGCGACTTGATGATCGGCCTCGACCGCCTGCTGCTGATCGGGATCGCGCTCGCGTGTGCGGTGGTCCTGCGGTTCGTGTATTCGGGAACGCTGTTCGGGCTCGCCACGTCGGCCGTCGCCGAGAACCGCCGCGTCGCCGCGAGTGCGGGATGGTCGCCCGACCGGATCGAGATGGCGAACTTCGCGATCGCGGGCGGGCTGTCGGCGCTCGCGGCGATCTTCCTCGCGCCGATCGTCACGCTGAACGCGGCCGTGCTGTCCCTCGCGGTGCTCCCCGCGCTCGCGGCCGCGCTCGTCGGACGGTTCTCGTCGTTCGGGATCACCGTGCGTCGCCGCGCTCGGGATCGGTGTCCTCCAGAGCGAGCTGTCGCTGTTCCGACCCGACATCGCGCGACGTGCTCGGGGTGAGCGCCGCGTCGCTTGACCGGTCTCGTCCAGGTGGTACCGCTCGCGATCATCTTGGTGTACATGATCGTGACCGGCCGGTCGCGACTCCAGCGCGGCGAGACGCTCGCACGACTCCCGCTGCCCGGCGGCGGGAAAGATCTCGCTGATCCCGCTCGCGGTCGGCGCTCGTCGTCGCGATCGGACTGCTCGTCGGCGTGGACACGTGGGCCGACGCGCTCATCACGACCTTCGCGCTCGCGATCATCCTCTGCTCGGTCGTCGTCGTCGCCGGGTACGCCGGCCAGCTGTCGTTGTGCCAGTTCGCGCTCGCCGGTCTCGGCGCGTGGATGGCGGCGCGGCTCGTGTCGGCGAACGGGTGGCCGTTCGAGATCGCGCTGCTCGTCGCGGTCGCAGGCACGACGATCGTCGGGGTCGTCGTCGCCCTCCCTGCCATTCGGACCCGCGGCACGAGCCTGGCGGTCGTTGACGCTCGCGCTCGCGCTGATGTTCAGCGCGCTGATCTTCACCAACAGCGCGGTGACAGGAGGCGTGCGCGGCCTGCCGATCGATCAGGTCTCCGTCTTCGGGATCGATCTCGACCCGCTCGGGCACCCGCAGCGATACGGCGCGTTCGTGCTGCTCATGCTCGTGCTGGTCGGCTTTCTCGTCGCCAACCTCCGGCGTGGGACGAGCCGGCGCGCGTCTCCTCGCCGTCCGCGGCAACGAGCGCGCGGCGGCGTCACTCGGCGTCGGTGTCATCGCGGCGAAGGTGTATGCGTTCTCGGTCGCGGCCGCGATCGCCGCGCTCGGCGGCGTGCTGCTCTCGATGCGCCAGGCCAACGTGCAGTTCACGCAGTACAACGTGTTCGGCTCGGTGCTGCTGATCCAGTACGCGGTGGTCGGCGGGATCGCGTGGGTGTCGGGTCTGCACGCCGCCGTCGGCGCGCCCAGCGCGCTCGGCAGTGTGATCTTCGAAAAGATCGTGCCCGTCAGGCACCGACATCGTGTCGTGGCTCGCGGTGCTGTCGGGCTTGGGCGCGATCGCGGTGCTGCGTCAGGCGCCCGACGGTGTGGCGGCGCTCTGGTCGCGGGCATTCCAGCCGCTTCACTGCGCCGCTGGCAGTTCCCGCGCGCCGCAGCCGCGCCCGTCGCCCGCACCGCGGCGCGCGTCACGTGCCGGCGACGCTCGACGTGACCGATCTCTTCGTCAACTTCGGCGGCGTCGTCGCGGTCGACGGCGTCAGCTTCGCCGTCGAGCCCGGCGAGGTCGTCGGGCTCATCGGCCCGAACGGCGCCGGCAAGACGACGATCCTCGACGTCATCACCGGCTTCACGACGCAGTCGAGCGGATCGGTCCAGTTCGACGGCGATCGCGATCGACAAATGGTCGGTCGAGCGCCGCGCCCGAGCGGGCATCGTGCGGTCGTGGCAGGCGGTCGAGCTGTTCGAGGAGATGACCGTGCGCGAGAACCTCCTCGTCGCCGCCGACGACCAGTCGCCGCCGCCGCTACCTGACCGACCTGTTGCGTCCCGGTCGACCGGCCGCCGACGCAACTCATGCACGACGTCGTCGACGAGTTCGAGCTCGATGACGTGCTCGAGCTGCGACCGTCCTCGCTGCCGCACGGCGTCGCGCGGCTCGTCGGCATCGCTCGCGCGCTCGTCACCGAGCCGGCGGTGCTCCTGCTCGACGAGCCCGCCGCCGGACTCGACAGCCGCGAATCGGCCGAGCTCGGACGCACCATTCGGTCGATGGCCCAGCGGCGCGGCATCGGCGTGCTCGTGATCGAGCACGACGTGCCGTTGATCCTGCAGACGTGCGACCGGATCGTCGCGCTCGACTTCGGTCGCAAGATCGCCGAAGGCACGCCCGAAGCGATCAGCAACGACGCGAGCGTCATCGAGGCATACCTCGGGAGCAGCGACGCGACGCTGAGGCTGCAACCGGCCGACGCCGAGCCCCCCGCAGTACGTGGGCCGCGGGAGCACGCGACATGACCGCGGTGCTCGAAGCCGACGGCCTGCGCGCCGGGTACGGCAACGTCGAGATCGTCCGCGACCTCGACCTCCACGTCGACGCCGGCGAGGTCGTCGCGCTGCTCGGGCCCGAACGGTGCCGGCAAGACCACGACGCTCTCGACGCTGTCGGGCGAGCTCCCTGCCCTCGGCGGCGAGGTGCGCTTCCTCGGCGACGCGACCGACCGCGCCGCTGCATGTCCGCGCGCGCAAGGGCCTCGGCCGTCGTGTCGCAGGAGCGGGCCGTGCTGATGGACCTGACGACGACGGAGAACCTCCGCGTCAGTCGCTGCGACGTCGCGCGCGCCGTCGAGCTGTTCCCGGAGCTCGAGCCGCACCTCGACCGGCGCGTCGGGCTGCTCTCGGGTGGCCAGCAGCAGATGCTCGCGCTCGCGCGCTGCCTCGCACGCGAGTGCCGGCTGCTGCTCGTCGACGAGCTGTCGCTCGGTCTCGCGCCGCTGATCGTCGACCGCCTGTTGCGCGCGGTGCGCGCCGCAGCCGACGCCGGCACCGCCGTCCTGCTCGTCGAGCAGCACATCCACAAGGCGTTGGCGGTCGCCGACCGCGTGCTCGTGATGACGAGGGGCTCGATCGTCCTCGAGGGCACGCGCCGGCGACCTCAGTCGAGCACCTCGACGACATCCAAGACGCGTATCTGCGCGTGACTGCACCCGAATCACACCCGCGCGACAACGAACACATCGGAGGAAGCGCAGTGATGAATCGACGTCCGACGCGAACGGCCGCATGCCTCTGCGCGATCCTGTTGCTCCTGGCTGTGTTCACGGCGTGCGGCGATGACAAGGGCGGCGGCGACAAGGCCGGCGGCAGTTCGTCGCGGCACGACGCTGCCGGCGAAGCCGTGTCCCGGTGAGCCGCTGAAGTTCACGTCGATCGCCGCGCTCACCGGGCCGATCGCGGTCGCGGGAGATCGCCTCAAGCATCGGCAGCGACGCCGCGGTCCACGCGGTCAACCGCGAGTGCTCGCTCGGCCGGCCGCTGGAGGTGACCATCTGCGACGACAAGGCCGACACGAACGCGAACCTCGCGTGCGGCCGCGAAGGCGGCGTCAGACGGTTCGTTCGCGATCCTCGGCACGATCGGCTCGTTCGACGACGGCGTCACCGCGTCGAAGCTCCCGGCCATCTTCGTCAACGGCACTTCGCCGTTCGAGCTGACGAACGAGAACGCCTATTCGTCGATCAGCGGCATCGCGCTCGGCATGTCGGGCAGTGTCGGCGGTCAAGGCGAAGGGGGCACGAAGACTCGAGTCTCGTGCTGCCCGACACGCCGACGCTTCAGTTCGCCGGCAAGCTGCTGCAGAAGGTGGCGGATCTCCTCGACTTGAAGGTCGATCCGATCTACTTCCCGCGGACACCACCGACTTCGCGCCGGTGGCGGCGCAGATCTCGGAGCGAAACGCGGACGCGATCGGCTTGCTGCCCATCAATCCGGTCGTGATGGTGAACGCGCTCGCGGCGGAGGGCATCACGCCGGCGGACCACACGGTCATCGTGTCCGTCCGCGGTGATCACTCCTGAGGTCTTGAAGGAGCTCGGTCCCGCACTGAACGGGATGATCGTCGTGAGTCAGACCGCACCTCCGACGGAGACAACGAACCCGGGCATCGCCGAGTTCCGCGCCGACTTGGAGGCCGACGGCCAGGACCCCGACGATCCCAATGTCGACTTCGCGACCGTCGGGGCGTGGTCGAACATCAAGAAGCTCGAGGGCGCGCTGCTGGCCGCAACACCCAAGGTGCGGGCCTCGCTCGACTCGAAGAGCCTCGTCGACACGATCGTTGCGCACCCGGTCGACCGTCCGGAGACCGCGCCCTACGACTTCTCGAAGAACCACGATCCCCGAGCTCCCCGACCTCGCGGGCTTCCGTATCTTCACCCGCAAGGTCGCGATCCTTCAGATCGAAGACGGCCACTACAAGACGCTTACCGACGGCTTCATCGACATCCTCAAGCCGCCAGACATCCCATAATCACTCCGCGGCCTCGTCGTGCCATATCCACCACTCGTACGGCGGCGTCTGGGGGTAGCCTCGGGAGAGTCTTCCCACTCCTCTTGGCGGCCGAGCGCAGTGAGGTCGAGGTAGCTCCAGGTGCTCCCCATCGCCTCGTCGCCGCGTGCGTTGATGAAGTAGGTGCGAAACGCATGGTCGCCCTCGCGGATGAACGCGTTCGTGCCGTGCCACTCGTCCACGCCGAAGTCGGCGTCGAAGCCGTCGAGTCATCGTGTACCACGGCATCTCCCAGCCCATCCGCGCCTTCACGCGCTCGATGTCTGTCTGTGGCGCACGCGATGCAAAGACGAGCGTGGTGTCGCGAGCGTGCAGATGCGCGACGTGCGCCACCTGGTCGGCCACCATGGAGCAGCCGATGCAGGCATGCTCGGGCCAGCCGTGCACGCCGGGTTCGAAGAAGGCGCGGTAGACGATCAGCTGACGGCGGCCGTCGAACAGGTCGAGCAGGCTCGCCTTGCCCTTGGGCCCGTCGAACTCGTATTCCTTCTCCACGGCAAGCCACGGCATCCGCCGCCGCTCGGCGGCCAACGCATCACGGGCGCGCGTCAGCTCCTTCTCCTTCACGAGCAGTTGCCGGCGCGCCGTCTCCCACTCCTCCGGCGACACGATCGGGGGCGTCTTCATCGCGGACTCCTCTCGGGTATTTGGCGCGCATGCCGACGAGCGCGGCACCCGCCGAGATCATGAACGGCATCAACCATTCCTCGATTGGTATCCCCGCGACGTGCGCGAGCATCACGACCGTCGGTTCGCGGTCGCGAGATATTCGTCGTGCCGATGGAACCACGACAGGTCGCCCTCATTGCGGCCCAGCGGTGCACGGTCGAGCCACTGCCACATCGTCCACAGCCCGTCGACGCCGCGGGCGTACGCGGAGTACGTGTGGAACACGTCGTCGCCTTCACGTGCGAACGCGCTCATGCCGGGTTGCTCGCCCGACCACTGACGCCAGGCGACGTTCTCCGCCTCGAGCTGCGCTTGGTCCTTGTAGTTGTACTCAACCGGCGCCGCCGCGGGATCGATCGTCGTGTGGAAGTCGTAGTTGAAGCTGCTCCCGAACGACGAGACCCAACGGAAGTCCCATCCCATGCGCCGCTTGTATGCGACGAGCTTGTCGAGCGGCAGCGCGCGACACCACGACGAACGCGACATCGTGATGCTCGAAGTGCGGGATGCTGCCGGCGAAGCCGTCGGCGACCGCGGAGCAGCTCGGACATCCCTCGTCATCGTCCGGCCCCAACATGAAGTGATAGACGAGCATCTGTGAGCACGTGCCGAACAGGTCACGCAGCGACGCCTCGCCGTCTTCGGTCGTGAACCGGTAGTCCTTCTCCACCGGCACCCAGGGCAGCGCACGCCGACGCCGCGCAAGCTCGTCGCTGCGGCGCGTCAATTCCTTTTCCGCTGCGAGCAGCTCGAGGCGTGCGGCGAGCCATTCGTCGCGAGTGCCAACCGCGTGGGATTCCATCATGCATCGCCTCCTTCTCGCGCCGTGCCAATGTCGGGACCGGCATCGCCGCCGGTTGTCGCGGTCGCGAGCCGCTCCAGGTAGTGCGCCCAACCCCGGCCGTGATCCTCGACCGCATCGGCGGGCAGGCCGCGGTGCACGAGACGCACGCGCGTCTTGTCGCCCTCAGGATGCAACGTGATCTCGATCGTCGTGGAGCCGGCCGGGATCGGATGGTCCCTGTCCTCCCAGCCGAACGTGAAGACCACTTTTTCGTTCGGCACCACCTCGACGAACTCGCCCGCGGACTGGTGTTGACCGCCAACGAGCACCCGATACGTGCCGCCGGGGCGCGGGTCGATCTCGGCGACGGTGCCGATCCACTCGACGTGCTTGTCGGCTTGGGTGAGGAACGGCCAGATCGTCTCCGGCGTCGCGTCGATCACGATCTCACGGATGAGCTCGGCCATCGGTGCCTCCTTTGTCTCGTTGCGCGGCCTCGGCCGCGTCGCGCAGCTGTTCGAGGCCGGTCGTCCAGTAGTCATCGAGGAAATCGCGGAGCTTGCGCATCTCCTCCCGGCGCGCTTGATACAGACGTCGGGTGCCGTCCCGCCGCTCGGTCACCAGTCCCGCCTCTTTGAGTACCCCGAGGTGTTGCGAGATCGCGGGTCGTGTGACGTCACCGAAGTGGTCGGCGATGGACGTGGCCGGGAGCTCGCGGGTCCACACCAGCCGCAGGATCTCCCGCCGTCGGGGCTCTGCCAGTGCCTTGAGGGCTGCGTCCACACCGCAGATGTTAAGTGATCTCTTACGTAAGAGTCAACTAACTCTTGTGCCGGCGACGGAGTCGATTTCCATCAATCTGATTTGATTGAATCTGATGCCGCTGCGTAGAGTCCCTGGCGTGGAATCGGACGTCCGTGCGCCGGAGATCGAGGGTCCGCCCGGCTTCGTGCAGCTCGCGGCGCATCCCCTCCGATGGCGAATTCTGCGGGCGCTGACCCGAAGTGATCGCGCCGTCTGGGAGCTGACCGCGCTCTTGGAGGAGCCGCAGAACCTTGTCTCGTACCACCTGCGTCGACTGCGCGAGGGCGGTCTTGTGTCCGCGCGTCGGAGCGCCGCGGACGGACGCGACAGCTACTACGCCATCGACCTCTCCCATTGCGAACAGCAGCTGCAGACGACCGGCGTCGCGCTTCATCCCGCGCTGTTGCTCACCTCCCCTTCAGTGGAGGCGCACGCGGTCAGGCGCGCGCGCGGGCGGCGACGCGTGTTGTTCCTGTGCACCGGCAACAGCGCGCGTTCGACAGATCGCCGAGGCACTCCTCGAGCACACGTCCGGCGGCACGGTCAACGCCTCGAGCGCGGGCAGCCACCCCAAGCCGCTGCATGCCAACGCAGTCCGGGTGATGCGAACGCGTGGCATCGACATCAGCGGGAACCGGACCAAGCACCTGAACGAGTTCGTGTCGCAGCGGTTCGACTGCGTGATAACGCTGTGTGACCGAGTCCGCGAGGTGTGCCCAGAGTTCCTGTCGCACCCCGAGCTCGTGCACTGGAGCATGCCCGACCCCGCGCGGGAAGGCACGACGAATCGCGCCTCGTACCCAGCGTTCGAACGTACTGCAGCCGAGCTCGCGACGCGCATTCGCTTCCTGCTGCCGCTTCTCATAGAACAACCGAATACCAAGACGAGGAGGTCATCGCATGTCGAACACTGAGACGGTCAACGTCCGCTACATGGTCGACGACGTCGACGAAGCGATCGGTTTCTACACGAAGGTCCTCGGCTTCGAGCTGCTCTCCAACGCGGCGCCCGCATTCGCGGACGTCAAGCGCGGCAACCTTCGTCTCCTGCTCGCCGGACCGAAGAGTTCCGCGGGCCGGCCGATGCCGGACGGGACCAAGCCCGGACCGGGCGGCTGGAACCGCATCCACTTCATCGTCGACAGCATCGATGCCGAAGTCGCGCGCCTGCGCGCCGCCGGCAGCGCATTTCCGCAACGACATCGTCGAAGGACCCGGCGGAAAGCAGATTCTCCTCCAAGACCCCTCGGGCAACATCGTCGAGCTGTTCCAACCCGCCGCCCGCTGAAGTCAGTCCGGAAGTGCGCTCGATGTCAGCCGATGGTTTCGGCGAACAGGCGCAGCATCGAACCCCACGACCGTTCGTCGGCAGCCTTGTCGTAGGCGATGCCGGGCATACCGATCTCGCTCGCGCGCCGGTTGGTGAAGCTGTGACCGACGCCGCCGTACACGTCGAGCTGCCAGTCCTTCACGCCCGCGTCGCGCATGTCCTGTTCGAACGCGAGACGCGCGTCGAGCGGGACGAACGGGTCGTCGGTGCCGACGCACATCAACACGCTGCCGCTGATGTGTTTCGAGTCGGGTGACGTCGACAGGCCCGGGTGAAATCCGACGATCGCCTTCACATCCGCACCGCTGCGCCCAATCTCGAGCGACACCGTGCCGCCAAAGCAGTAACCGATCGCGGCGACGCGCTCTGCGTCGGCCTGCGGCCGGTCGAGGAGCACGTCGAGCCCGGCGAGCCCACGGCGGCGCGTCGCCTGAGGGTCGGACATCAGCACGTTGAGACGCTCGAACATCTTCTCCATGTCGAGGATCGGCTCGCCGCCACCGTGATAGTCGAGCGCGAACGCGCAGTACCCGAGCGCGGCGAGTCGCATCGCGCGTCCCTTGCAGTGCTCGTCGAGTCCCGGACCTTCGTGCGAGAGCAAGACTGCCGGTCGTGCTCCTTCGACGTTGTCGTCGTACACGAGGTGCCCGATCATCTCGATGCCGTCGACGTCGTATGCGATGTCCTCGAGATGCAATGTCGCTCCAGTCGTTCGGCGTCCGCGGCTACCCCAACCGCGTCAGCACGTTCCGGGTGATCTGTTCAATCTGCGGGTCCCGCCCAGCCAGCCCGTGCGCCCAGTCGGTCGACCCCGACGTGATCACTGTCGCGCCCACGTTGTTCGTGTACGCACCCAGCACCGCGTGGCCGTGACGGATGCGTTCCATCGCCTCGGGCTCACGCGTCCCGAACACGCGTGACGCGATGTACTCCAACTCGCTCGGCTCGCCCGGCTTGGGCGGACGCGGCGCGGTCTCGCGCGTGAAGTGCTGCGTCGGGCACGTGCCGAGGATCTCGAAGGTCGACGGCGTGCCGTCCTCGCCGGTCGGGTACGGCAGCCCGTCGCGGTAGGTGAACACGCACCCGTCGCACTCGTAGCCGACGACGGTCGCGCCGGCACCGAGCACGTCGCCGTACCCGAGCCCGGTGCCGTCGAACATCCAATGACCGGCGCGGTGCACGGTGTAGCCGCCGAGACCGTTGGTCACATTGCACCGATGCGGTGATAGCCCCCGCGGGTGAACGACACGCCGGTCATGTGGTTCTCGGGACGACCGACGACAACGTCGGACCAGAACGTCGTCGCCTCCCGCTCGCGGTCGGTTCCCATCACCGGGTCGTTCTTGAAGAAACCCTTGTATCCGACCATCACGTCGTGATCGTCACCCTCGATGCGGACCTGCCACAACGACGTGTTGCCCGAGACGAACGCCGCATTGCCGCCGCGCACGATGAATGCTTCGACCGTGTCGCGCATTCCGCGAGACCAGTACTCGTCGTGGCCGACCGACAGGTACAAGTGCGCGCCGTGCAACACCTCGGGGTGATGTTCGAGATCGGCGTTCGTGCACACACCGATCTCGAACCCTTCGCGTTCGGCCCACTCGATGAACGGCAGCTCCCAGTCGGGCCAACCCGCCGAACCGGCATAGCCGGAAAGATGGTTGAGCTGGAGGTAGCCGACGTCCGCGGCGTTCTGCGGATCGGGCGCGCCCGTCCCGGTGACGCGCCGGCCTTTGCCGGGTGGCTTGTGCAGGTAGCCCGCCGCCATCGGCCGCCGCATGGACACGTGGGTGCCGCCGGTGTACAGGTTCGGTCCGCCAAAGTCGTTGTAGGCGTGCCAGGTATTGGTCGCCAACGCGACCACGATGCGAGCACCAGAAGACGGACGCACGACGAAGAACGCGTAGTCGCGTCGCACCTTCTCGCCGACGTCGATCTCCATGACGACCTCGTAGTAGCCCGACCGCCATGCCGCGTCGACGTCGAGCGTGTGCGCGACCGGCCAGCCGCACCCCGCAGAGGATGCATCCTTCGGCGTCTCGTGCTCGTCGGCCGCGACGCCCGGAGACGCGGAACTGAACACCACCTCGCGTCGCGCGCCGACCCGTGCCACCTCGACGCGCACCGGCCGCCCCGCGGACGACGACATGTGCAGACCCACCTGCTCGCCCGCGCATACTGATTGCGGCCAGCAGTACCCCGTTACCACCTCGCGCCCCATCGCCCGACCCTAACGGGGTCGACCATTGCGTCTCACCGTTTGGGCAGTAACCCGTGCCCTACCCCCGCTTCGTGCCCAAACGCTTCGCCGGTGCTGCGATTGTGGAGCTTCGATGAACGGCTTTCCGACGCGCGTGCGGCGGCACGGCGACCGCGCTGCGGTCGTCGACGCGCGCGGCAGCTGGTCGTACACGGCGTGCGCCGACGACGCCGCGCGGCTCGCGGTGGTGTTGCGCGGTGCGGATGAGAATCTCGCCGACGCGCGCGTCGCGCTTTTGTGCGAACCCGGTCGCGACTATGTCGTCGCCTTGCTCGCGTGCTGGGAAGCCAGCGGAGTCGCGGTGCCGTTGCATCCCGCGCACCCCGAACCCGAACTCGCGTACTTCATCGGCGACAGCAACGCGTCGATCGTCGTCTGCTCACCGCGGCACCGCGACATCGCGGCGAACCTCGCCGAACCGGTTGCGGCGCGCGTCGTGACCGTCGAGGAGACGACATCGATGCCGTCGGCGCCAACCATGTCCTTTGCCGGCGACGCGCACCGCCCGGCAATGATGATCTACACGAGCGGCACGACCGGCCGTCCCAAAGGCGTGGTGCACACGCACGCGACGCTGCAGGCACAAGTCGAGAGCCTCATCGACGCGTGGGCTTGGTCGGCGGACGATCGCATCCTCCTCGTATTGCCGCTGCACCACGTGCACGGCATCGTGAACGTCACGTTGTGTGCCCTGTGGGCCGGAGCGACGTGCGAGGCGCCCGGCGGCTTCGATGCGCGCGCTGACATGGGAGCGGCTCGCGGCCGGCGAGCTCACGCTGTTCATGGCAGTGCCGACGATCTATTCGCGCCTGATCGCGGCGTGGGAAGCCGCCGACGCGAGCAACCGGCAACGCTGGTCCACGGGCGCGAGCACGCCGCGGCTGATGGTGTCGGGCTCGGCCGCGCTGCCGGTGTCGACGCTGGCCCGCTGGGAGGAGCTCACCGGTCATGTGTTGCTCGAGCGCTACGGCATGACCGAGCTCGGCATGGCGCTGTCGAACTCACTCGACCGGCGCGTGCCGGGAAAGGTCGGCGAGCCACTGCCGAACGTCGAAGCGCGAATTGTTGACGACGATGGGCACGACGTTCCCGACGGGAGCACAGGAGAGTTGCTCATCCGTGGTCCGCAGGTGTTCGTCGAGTACTGGCGGCGTCCCGACGAAACTGCGGCGGCGTTCGTCGACGGCTGGTTCCGCACCGGTGATGTCGCCGTGCACGAACCCGACGGATACCGGCTGCTCGGGCGGTCGTCGGTCGACATCATCAAGAGCGGCGGCGAGAAGGTCTCCGCGCTCGAGATCGAGGAGGTGCTGCGGACGCACCCAACGGTGCGCGACTGCGCGGTCGTGGGAATCGCCGACGACGAGTGGGGCGAACGCGTCTGTTGCGCGGTCGTCCCGGCGGACGATGTTCGGCTCACCGGCGAGGAACTGCGCGCGTGGGGCAAGGAACGACTCGCGCCCACGAAGGTGCCATCGCGTTTCGTCTTCGTCGCCGAGTTGCCGCGCAACACGATGGGCAAGGTCGTCAAGCCCGACGTCGGAAAGCTGTTTTCGTGACTGCGCCCGCGTCTCAGCCGTAGACGGTCCGGGTCACCCACTCTGCGACGAGGGCGGGCTTTTCTTCCCCTTCGATCTCGACCGTGAAGTTGCGCGCGACCTCGACGGAGTTGCCCTTGAGCTCGACGTTGGTGGTGACGGCGCGAGCGCGGATCCGTGAACCAACCTTTACCGGGTTCACGAATCGCACGCGGTTGAACCCGTAGTTGATGCCCATCAGCACACCTTCGTACCGAGCCGCGTCCGCGGGTGCCGAGCTGGCGCCATGGGCGAGGTGGGTGAGCATCGAGAGCGTCAGGAAGCCGTGCGCGATCGTGGTCCCGAACGGTGTCGCCTTGGCGGCCTCCGGATCGACGTGGATGAACTGGTGGTCGTGGGTGACGTCGGCGAACGCGTCGATCTGGTCCTGGGTGACCTGGAACCACTCGCCGGTGCCTTCGTCGTTGCCGACGTCGGCCCGGAACAATTCGAATGCCTCGGCCGCTGCTTCACTCATGCGTCGAACCCTAGACATGGAACGGTGCGCCATGTGCGGCGCGGCCGCTCCCTGGGCAGACTTACGGGCGGCACGTGGTGAGGGGGAGAACCGTGCGAGGAAGCCTGCGTTCGCTTGGGTCGATCATTTGCGCCGTAACCGTCGTTGCCGTGGTCACGGCGCTGTCCACGTCGGTCGGGGGCGCGTCCCGGCGCGGCGAAAGCCGGCAGGACGTCGCCCGGTACATCTTGCCGCCCGGCAACTTCGGCGGCCTGCCGACGACCGACGAGTCGCGCGACCAGCTTGCGCTGTACGACGCGCTGACACCGCTGCGCGGCCACGTCACCGACGCCGACATCCAACGGAACTACCTCCCCGAGGACTTCAACCCCATCGGCGCGACGCAAGAGATCGCAACCGGGCGTCCCGGTCTGCGGCTGCTCTACGACGAATACGGCGTGCCACACATCTACGGTCAGACGCGTGCAGATGTCGCGTTCGGCGCCGGCTGGGTGACCGCTCGCGATCGCGGCCTGTTGCTGCAGTTCGGCCGCTATCCCGCGCGAGTCGCGGTTGCAGACGTGCCGAATATCGACGCGTTCTCGTTGGTCACCGGCCTGCAGACGTTCGTGCCGAGCGCCGAGACCGAAGCGCTCGTCAGCAAGCAGGTGCAACTGCTGATCGACACGTACGGCGACAAGGGACGCGAGATCGTCGCGGACGCGCAAGCGGAAGCCGACGGCGCGAACGCTTATATGAAAGCGAACAACATCGCGATGGCACCGTTCACCGTGAACGACATCATCTCGGTGACCGCGTTCATCGGTTCGATCTTCGGCGCCGGAGGCGGTGGTGAAGCGAGCAACGCCGACTTCTTGGCGAAGCTGCAGGGCGCCTTCGGCCCCGAGCGCGGCCGGCAGGCGTGGGAAGACGCGATGCTGTTCAACGATCCCGAGGCGCCGACGACGCTGCAGCGCCGCTTCGACTACGGCCCGCTCACCGGCGGGCGTGTCCGCGGCTCGGTGGTGCTCGACGCGAACTCGATCGTTTCGCTCGATCCGCACCAGCCCACGGCGACCACGACCGCTACCCAAACGGCCGAGAGCGCGACGGTTGACCCGGGCGCGGCCCCACCCCGCAAAGAGGCGTCGAACTGGCTGCTGGTGAACCCGAAGCGGTCGGCGACCGGCAACACAGTGGGAGTCTTGGGCCCGCAGCTCGGCTATTACTACCCCGAGATCGTCGAACAGGTGCACGTCAAGGGACCGGGTTACGAGGCGCAAGGCGTCGGCGTGCCGGGGCTGATGATGTACGTGCTCATCGGCCGCACGCACGACTACGCGTGGAGCCTCACGTCGGCGGGGCACGACGTGCGTGACGTGTTCGTCGAGAAGTTGTGCGAGCCCGATGGTTCGGCGCCGACGCGCGCCAGCGATCACTACCTGTTCGACGGCGAGTGCCGTCCGTTCCAACAGTTCTTCGCGGGAACGCTGAACGGTGTCCCGCTGCGGTATCCGACCTCCGTGCACGGTGGCGTCTTCGGCACGGCAACGGTGAATGGTGTACCGGTCGCGTTGACGCGCCAGCGTTCGACATTCGGTCGCGACGCGTTGAACCTTGCCGCGTTGAAGGACATGACCGACGGTGCGGCGTCGACGCCGAAACGGTTCTTCCACGTCGCCAACCAGTTCGGCTTCACGTTCAACTGGGGGTACGCGTCGCGCACCGACACCGCGTACTTCTCGTCGGGACTGCTCCCGGAGCGGGCGCGCGGGCTCGACCGCCGCCTCCCGACGCTCGGCACCGGTGAGTACGAATGGAAAGGCTTCCTGCCCGAGCGTGCGCATCCGCACGGCGTCAAAGGACCGGACGGTCTGCTGCTGAACTGGAACAACCAATCGGCCCCCGGCTTCATGCACGGCGACGACAACCCGTACGGCTCGGTGCATCGGGTAGAACTGTTCGACAAGTTCCCGCACGACGTCACGCTGGCCGACGACGTGAGTGTCATGAATCGGGCCGCGACCGAAGACGCGCATTCGCTGGTGTGGCCGGTCGTCAGCGACGTGTTGCTCACGGGCGCCGCGTCCAACGCGCTCGACGCGCGGGCGCTGGACGTTCTCGACGAGTGGATCTCGCGGGATGCTCCCCGCCTCGACGCCGACCAGGACGGCAAGAACGACGACGCCGGCGCCGTGATCATGGACGCCGTGTGGCGGCCGATCGCAGAGGCGGTGATGCGCCCCGTCTACGGCGACCTCCTCGGAGATCTCAACAGCGTCCGCAGCCTCAACGGCCTCGCGGGCGAGTCATTCGTCGACAAGGACCTGCGCACGCTGCTCGGCAAGAAACACGTGCGGGGGCCGTTCCATCTGCGCTACTGCGGAAACGGATCACTCGACGCGTGCCGCGCGTCGCTGTGGGCAGCGTTCGATCAAGCGATCAGCGCGCTCGCATCGGCGCAGGGCCCTGATCCCGCGACCTGGCGCGGCGACGCGTCGCGCACCAGTTTCGTGCCCGGACTCATCCCCGACACCTTCCGCTCGACGAACCGCCCGACGTTCCAACAGGTCCTCGAGTTGGTCCGTCCCCGGCGGTGAACGACGCCGCACCAGCCAGGACTTGCGGGCGGGAATGACAAGTTCTACGCTCCCCGTCCCATGATCCATGATCCATGGATTGTGTACTCGGGAGCGCCGACATGACTGCTGCCCCCGACCGGGCCGAGACACCGACCCGGCGCCTGTCGAAGCGGCTGTTCGGCTCGCAGTACCGGCTCGAAGTGGCGGCCGCCGCGCTGACGCTCGGCACGTCGTGGACGACGTTCGACCTCGAAGCCGTCCTCCCCGATGCCGGTGACCTGCCCCGATCGTGCGTGAACAAGGAGCTGAACGGGTTGCTCGCCCTCGGTCTGATCGAGCGGGCACACGACCTCGACGGTCGCGCGCGCTTCCGTTACTCGGTGAGCGGCGCACTGCCCGAGTTCTGGTCGCTCGTCCGCACGCTCGCGATCCGCGAGCGCGCGCCCGAACGCCCGCCCGCCACCGTGCACGTGTTGCCGACGTCATCGCGTTGAGCGCCGGTGGTTCGCGGACGGCAGCCGGGTTAGCGTCGGCAGCGCGCCAATCGTGGGGAGGGACTTGTGTTGCAGCGACGCCGTCGTTCAATCCGCCGGATAATCCCCGCTGTCGCCGTCGCTCTCGTCGCGGCCGTCCTCACGTCCGTCCCCTCGCCGGCGCCGGCGACGACGGGCACCCGGGACGCGGCCGCCGTCCCCGTCTTGCGCTGGACCGGGTGCGGCGGCGGGTTCCAGTGCACCACCGCCCGGGTTCCGCTCGACTACGACCTCCCGACCGGCCCGACGATCACGCTCGCCCTTCTCCGCCGGCCCGCCGACGACCCGGCCCACAAGATCGGGTCGATCTTCGTCAACCCGGGCGGGCCGGGCGGCTCCGGCGTCGAGTTCCTCGCTGAGTTCGGCGATGATCTGTTCTCCGACCAGGTGCGCGCCCGCTTCGACATCATCGGTTTCGACCCGCGAGGAGTCGGGCAGAGCACCCCGCTCCGCTGCTTCCGCACTGGCGACGAGGCGCTCGAGGCCTTCTCCAAGCCCTACGAGTTCCCCGTCACGACTGCCGAGGAGAACGTCTGGATCGCCGCCGACCGCCGCGTCACCCAGGCCTGCGCTGACCGGCACCCCGCCATCCTCGACCACATGGCCACGGCCGACGTCGCCCGTGATCTCGACCTCCTGCGCCGGGCGGTCGGGGACCGCGGCCTCTCGTACTGGGGGATCTCCTACGGCTCGATCCTGGGTGCCACCTACGCCAACCTCTTTCCCGGCAAGGTGCGGGCGCTCGTCCTCGACGGCGTCGCCGACCCGGTCGAGTGGTACACGGGGCGGTTCGGCAGCAGCGATTTCGTTCCCACCTTCAACCGGGTCGGTGTAAGCGCGGGTTCCATCGCCACCCTCGAGCAGTTCTTCGCGCTGTGCGACGCCGGCGGGCCCAGGTGCGCGCTCTCGGAGGGCTCGCCCAGCCACCGTTTCCGCGCGCTCGCCGCCAAGCTGCGGGTCCGCCCTGTAGTCATCGAGGTGGAGGGCAGCCCCTTCGAGTTCGGCTACGACGAGTTGGTCTCCATCACGCTCGACTTCCTCTACCACCCGGACGAATGGGGGGAGCTGGCGCAGGGGATCGCCGACGTCGAAGCCGCGGTCGCGGCGCGGACGTCGGCCACCTCCAGGGCCGTCGCCCGGGTCCCGGCCTTTGGAACCAAGCTGGGGGCCGCCCGGACCGCCGCCCTGGAGCCCTATCCGAATGAGGTCGAGGCCGAGCCGGGCGTCACCTGCGGCGAAACGGATAACCCCTCCCGATTGGCGGCCTGGCCCTTCGTCGCCCGCATGTCCGACTTGGTCACCCCATACTTCGGCCGGCCATGGACATGGCTCACGAGCATCTGCCAGTCATGGCCCGGCGCCGACGCCGACCGCTACACCGGCCCGTTCACGGCCACGACCGCCAACCCGGTGCTCCTCGTCAACCCTCGGTACGACCCCGCGACTCCTTACCAGGGTGCGCGGGCCGTGGCCCGCCTCATGCCCAACTCGAGGCTGCTCACCGTCGAGGGGTGGGGCCACACGAGTTTCTTCGCCAATTCGTCGTGCGCCGACCGGGCCGTGAGCCGCTACCTCCTGCAGGTCGTGCTCCCGGCTCCCGGCGCCGTCTGCCCTGTGGACCACGTGCCCTTCGCTCGGTGACGCATCAGCGCATGGATGTGCGGGTGCTGCGCACGAGCACAACCCATGTCGCGATCAGGAACGCCGCGGCGAACGCGGCGAGGATGAGCCAGTACGTGATCGTCGACTGCGTGCCCGCGTTGCCGAACGACGCGAGGAGCGGCGGGCCGAGTTGCGAGCCGCCCTGCGCGAGGATGCGGCGCGCACCAATGTCGTGACCGAGCGCCTCGAAGGCCCAGCGCGACGGGATCACCACACTGAGGGCGCTGCCTGCCCTCGCCATGAGATGCACCGGGAGGATCGCACCCGAGAACAGCACTGCGGGGAAGCACAACATCGGCAGTGCGAGCGTCGCCTGCGCGACGTTGCCGACCGACGCCGAGGCGAGCAGTCCGAGACCGAGTGCCGCGACCGCGCACAACAACAGCCCAACGCCGATCGACGCGTACGTGGAGGGCGAACGGCTCGGAAGGCGGTTCAACACTCGAAGCACGCCCAGCATGGCGACGACAACGAGTAAGAGGAACGGCACGAGGATCGTCACCTTCGACGCGACGTACGCGCCGAGCCGCAAGCCGACAAGTCGTTCGCGGCGCAGGATCGTTCGCTCGGTACAGATCTGCAGCAGGCCGTAGGTGAGCCCGAAGAAGAACGCGGCGAACACGACCCAGAAGCCGATCATCACCATCGAGCTCGGACTCGGGTTCTCGAAGTTGAACGCGCCGGGGCGGAAGAGAACCGCGAACATGCCGACGACGAGCGCCGGTGACCCGACCAGGATCGCGAGCGTCAAGCGGTTGCGCGTGATGGTCTCGAACGTTCGGCGCGTGAGCACACGCCACTGTGTGAATCCGCTCGCGACTGGACGCGTGCTCACGTCGCAGCCGTCGCCCGGCATCGCGTCGGCAGCGTCCGTTCCGACGTCGTACGTGGTGCCGTCAAGTTCTGCGAGCCGGCAGTAGAGCTTCGGGACCGAGTCGACGCCGATCTGGGCAAGCGCGTCGTCGACGGTGCCGACGAACGCGACGCGTCCGCCACGCGTCATGAACACGATGCGATCGCACCACGCGAGATCCTCGACCGAGTGCGCGGTGAACACGACGGTCGCCGTCCGATCGGCGAGGTGGCGCAAGTGCGCGACGATCTCGGCGCTCGTGATCGGGTCAAGGCCGGACGTCGGCTCGTCGAGGAAGAAGACGCGCGGATCAGTGAGCAGTTCGACGGCGATGCTGGCGCGCTTCCGTTGCCCGCCGCTCAAGGAACCGACCCGGACGTCGGCCTGGTCGGTCAAGCCGACGGCCTCGAGCGCGTCGCGGACGGCGTTGTCGACTTCGGCCGCGGTCGTCGACGACGGAAGCCGAAGCCGCGCCGCGTAGCGAAGCGTCCGTTGGAGCGAAAGGTCGGCGTGAATGATGTCGTCCTGCGGCACGTAGCCCAACACACCGCGGAAGGTTCCAAGATTGGCGTGCAGGTCGATGCCGTCGAAGCGCACCGAGCCCGACGTCGCCGGGGCGATACCGGCCATCGCCTCGAGCAGCGTCGTCTTCCCCGCGCCGCTCGGGCCGACGATCGCGACGAGCTCGCCGGCCGAGACCGTGAGCGACACCGCCTCGAGGAGCGTCACACCGCCGCGCTTCGGAACCCGGACTCGCCGCGACACATTGCTGACGTCGATGCGAACGCCTGGGTGCGGCGGCGCCTGCATCTCGACCTGCTCGTACTCGCGAACGACGGTCATCGTTCCTCCCCGCTGGGACGATCGGCGCATGAAAAAAGCACGATCGTTCGTGCTAAGACATAGTACGACCGATCGTGCTATCTTGTCAACGTGCCGAGCGAACGGAAGCAGCGCGCCGACGGCGAACGAACCCGCGAAGCGATCCTGCGCGAAGCCGTTGCGCTCGCGACCGTCGACGGTCTTGAAGGACTCTCGATTGGCAACCTCGCGGGCGCACTCGAGATGAGCAAGAGCGGGGTGTACGCCCACTTCGGCTCGAAACAAGACCTCCAACTCGCGACCGTCGACGAGGCGGGCCGCATCTTCCAAGGTGAGGTGATCGAACCGGCCCTCGCCGCGCCGCCCGGACTCGCACAACTCCTCGCGGTGTGCGACGCCTTCTTCGACCACCTCGCACGGCGCACCTTTCCCGGTGGCTGTTTCTTCGCCGGGGCGGTCCTCGAGATGGGCGCCCGCCCGGGACCCGTCAAGGAACAGGTTGCAGCGTTCCAGAGCGGGTTCACCGCGCTGATCCGCCAGTTCGTTGTCACCGCACTCGAGCACGACGAGCTCCCCGACCGCGAGGATCCCGACGCGCTCACGTTCGAACTGAACGGCATCATCCTCGCCGCGAACGCCAACTTCGTCCTTCACGGAGATCCCGCCGCACTGGAGATGGCCCGGCACATCGTGCGCCGGCGCCTTGGCGTCACCAAGGATGCGTGACTCACGCGGTCACAAGGTGACGCGATGATCGAGAAGTGAGCGACACTCCAGGCGCATACTTCATTGCGAGCACCGACGGGTTGCGGCCGGTACCGGAGGCTCGGAGTCCGTGGGCAGCGGACATGCTGCACGGGCGTTTGCTCGCGGGCTTGGCCGCACGAGCGGTCGAAGGCGCGGGCCACGACCCCGCGCTCAGGGTTGTACGGCTGACCGTCGACATGTTCCGGTCGCCGCCGATGTCGCCGCTCCACGCGTCGACACGCGTGGTCCGCGACGGCCGGCGCGTGCGCGTGGTCGATGTCTCGATTCTCAGCGGCGACGTCGAGGTCGCGCGTGCTCAGCGCGCTGTTGCTCCGCACTGGCCCGCACCCGGACGGGGCGATGTGGCGAGCGCCCGAGTGGGACGTGCCGCTCCCCGATGCGTTGCCGACCCCAGAACAAGGTGACACCTTTGGCGGCTGGGAGATCCGGCTGCTGACTCCCGGCGGATTCTGGACCGCGGAACGCAAGCGCCTCTGGGCCTGTGATCGGTGGCAGCTCGTCGCCGGTGAACAACCTTCTCCGGTCGTGCGTGCCGCACTCGCGGCCGACCTGCCCAATCCCTTGGCCAACTCGAACACCGAGGGCTTGCAGTTCATCAACGCCGATCTCACCTTGTTCCTGGGTCGCCCTCCGGTCTCGGAATGGATCGGACTCGAAGTCGCCGGCCACCTCGGCCACGACGGCGTCGCCGTCGGCAGTTGCACCTTGTACGACATCGCCGGCGCGATCGGCTCGTCGTCGGTCTGCGCCATCACGAACACCGCGACGCTGGGCGAATAATCACAGCCGCGATGAGATCGCGCTCCGGCGTCCGTCTACACCTCGAGAGCCGACCGACGAACGGAACCCGATGAGGACACTGCACTTCGGCCTACGTGTGACCGATCTCGACCGATCGCTCGCGTTCTACACGGCCGTCGGCTACGAGGTCGTCGGCCGCGTTCCCGAGACCCCCTTGGGTGAGCTGACGATGCTCAAGCTCCCCAACGATGAGTTCGTCACGATCGAACTCGTCCACGATCCAACCCAAGGCGACGGCAAGGTCGGCACCGGCCTCAGCCACTTCGTCATCAAGGTGGAGTCGATGGACGCCACCATCGCCGAGCTCTCCGCGCATGGCATCGACGCCGACGTGCCCACATCACCGGATGACTCAGACGACTTTCGAACGACGTGGGCTGTCGACCCCGACGGCAACCGGATCGAGCTGGTCCAGTGGCCAGCCGGTCATGCGGACGGCATGACCTCGGCGGACTTCACCAACTGAGTCGGGAGGGAACACCACATGGCGACAGCCGAACAACGGGCCGAGCTCGACCCTCACTTCAGCGGACCAAACGCGGCGGCGACGTCGTGGGAAGACGTCCGCGCGCTGCTGCAGCACGCGGAGCTGTTCTGGATCTCGACCGTCCGTGCCGACGGTCGGCCGCACGTCACACCACTTCCCGCGGTGTGGTCCGACGACGCGCTCCACTTCTGCACGGGCGCCGGGGAACAGAAGGGCGTCAACCTTGCCCGCAACGCGAACTGCACGCTCACGACCGGCAACAACGCCTGGAAGAAGGGCCTCGACGTCGTTGTCGAGGGTCGTGCGGAACGCGTCGTCGATGACACCGTCCTCCGGCGCCTGGCCGACCTGTGGTCCTCCAAGTATCACGGCGACTGGCAGTACGAGATCCGCGACGGCGCCTTCCACCACGAGGCCGGCGAGGCGCTCGTGTTCCGGGTCGCGCCAACGAAGGTCCTCGCGTTCGCGAAGGGCGATTTCGCGCAGACCCGGTTCCGCTTCGAGGGGTAAGAGACTGCGGTTTTGTTTTCCGCCGAACCGATTCCGGCGCTCGTACGTATCCGTCACCACAATCAGGTTTGCGGTTCCCCTCCCCCTTCCCCCCGGAGCTGACGAGGCCCGTCATGCACGACTCTTTCTTGCAATCACTCGTTGACCAACGCCGCCAACACCTCATGGCCGACGCGGAAGCGCACCGCCAACTCAAAGCCGCGCGCGCTGGTCGACACGAGACGCCCGCAACGGCCGGGCGCGGCGCGATTTGGGCCGACGGAACACTGCTGAATGTGCGTCCGATCGCATGCGACGACACCGATCGACTGAAGCGGCTGTTCGGGCGGCTGTCGCCCGTCTCGATCCAGATGCGCTTCTTCGCTCCGATCCGTCGCCTGTCGCGCGCGCAGCTCGCGCGGCTGGTCGACGTCGATCACAAGTGTCGTGACGCACTCGTCGCGTTGAGCAATGACGAGATCGTTGCCGTCGCGCGTTACGACGGACACTGCGCAGGCGAAGCCGAAATTGCAGTGACGGTCGAGGACAGTTGGCAACACCGTGGCATCGGCAAGCGGCTCGCACGAAACCTGTCGAAGCTCGCGATCGCGCGCGGTTATGACACGTTCGTCGCCGCCATCTTGCCGGACAACCGCGCCGCATTGCGCCTCGTGCGAGCGCTTTCACCCGACGCATCGATCCGCTGGAGCCGCGGCGAGTACCAGGCTTCGATCCCGCTCGTGCAGAGTCGAATATCGGGCACATCCGCGGCTGACGTCGTGACCGCCCTCTCTATGCTTGATCGTGCGTGACGATCCCGCGACGCGCGACCGCGTAGCGACTGAGCGAAACGACCTCGATCAGGCCGTGGTCCTCGATGAAGGCGTCGCAGCGACGACGTACGAGGGCCGCGGCCTCTTGACCGATCTCCGTGACGGTACGGCGAAGCCCCGAACCCATCACGATGCGCCACCACTCGTCGGAGGACGGAAGCGCAAGGTGGTCCTGCTCCGTGATGACTGCCACGTCGACGACGCCGACGCCATCGAACAGTTCGCGGAGTACGTCTTCTCGTTCCGTCCGGCACCATGGTTGGACCACATCGAAGCCGGGCACGATCGCGTGGACCGCGTCCACGAACACCGACCGCAGCGGCTCGACGAACTGCTCGCCGAAGACGCTCACCGCGACCCGACCCACACCCGGCCGCACGAGCTTCACGAGTGACTCGACGAGTCCCTTCATGTCGTCGACGAAGAAGACACCGAGCGCGCACACGAGCGCGTCGAAGGGTTCGGCCGGCGGGTCGATCATGGTCATGTCGCCCGAACGCAGCTCGACGTTCTCGAGCCCGTCCTCGGCGACGCGCCGCTCGGCGATCGCCAACATCTGCTCGGCGAAGTCCAGTCCGACAACTCGCCCGGTGGGACCGACCCGCTCGGCGCTCGCGACCAGGCCGTATCCCGTGCCGCACGGGACGTCGAGGACCCGCTCGCCCGTGACAAGCGCGAGCCGATCGACCGCCCGCATCGCGAGGTACGCCCAGTAGTCGCGAGCCGCGTCGTCGTAGTCGGTCGCCGCCGCGTCGTAGGTCTGCTTCGGATCGAACTCGCCGAGCGGCCCGCTCACCTGACGCGGAACTCGAGGCCCTCGAAGTCGCCGGAGTTGCGCCAGTTGTCGATGTACTCCAAGTACGCGACGGGGCCGAGGGGGTAGCCGGCCATGCCGAAGCGGGCGCGGGCGTTCAGCGGCTGGCCCTCGTTGTTGTAGTAGCCGGGCGTGCAGTCGGGGTTGCCGAAGAATGATGCGGGGTTGCTGTCGAGCAGGTCGATCCACGCCTGCTCGGCCTCGGCCGTGACCTCCACCTCGTCGGCACCGGTGTCGAGCGCGTGCCGTACGACGGCCGCGATCGTCATGCCGGAGTCGGCGAGGTTCGACGTGACGTTCGAGATCAGGTTGGCACCTTGTGCGAAGCCGATGATGAAGAGGTTCGGGAAGCCGTGCACGTGGATGCCGTGCATCGACTGCATACCGTCTTCCCAACACTCGGAGAGCCGGTAGCCGTCACGCCCGATGGTGTCGTAGCCCGCGCGGCGGTCGTAGCTGGTGCCGACCTCGAAGCCCGACGCGAAGATCAGGCAGTCGAGCTCGTAGTGCACGCCCGCGGCCCACACTCCGGTCTCGTCGATGCGCTCGACGCCCTTGCCGTCGGTGTCGACGAGGTGGCAGTTCGGCTCGTTATAGGCCTGCAGGTACTCGTCGTGGAAGCACGGCCGCTTGCAGAGTTGGCGGTACCAGGCCTTCAGATTCTCGGCAGTCTGATGGTCCTCGACGACGGCGTCACAGCGGGCACGGATCTCCTCCATCTTCTCGTCGTCACTCTCGAGGAACGCGAGGTCGGCGAGCTCGGGCGTGAACTCGTTGCCCGCTTCGACCTTCTCGACGATCCGGTCGCGGATCCGTGTCGAGATGTCGGTCCAGCCGTCCTTCACCAGGTCCTCGTCGGCGAAGCCACCGGTCTGGAGCGTCGCGAAGTTCAGCAGCCACTTCTTTTGCCAGCCGGGCTCGAGCGTCGCGAACCACTCGGGATCGATCGGGTGGTTGTTGCGAACGTCGACCGACGACGGCGTGCGTTGGAACACGTACAGCTCGTACGCGTCGCGCGCGACTGGCGGGATGCACTGCACTGCGGTCGCGCCGGTGCCGATGATGCCGACGCGCTTGTCAGCCAGGTTCGTCATCGGCGCGCCGGTCCAGTCGCCGCCGGTGTACGCGTAGTCCCAGCGGCTCGTGTGGAAGGAGTGGCCCGCGAAGGTCTCGATTCCGGGGATGCCGGGCAACTTGGGCCGTGCTGAGCGGACCGGTGCCCATGGCCACGAACCGGGCGCGGATCGCGTCGCCGCGGTCGGTGCGGATGATCCAACGCGCCGCCGCCGCATCCCACTCGAGCTCGGTGACGGCGGTGGAGAACAGCGCGTTGCTGTGGAGGTCGAACGTCTTGGCGATGCGCTGGCAGTGCTCGAAGATCTCGGGTGCCCTGACGTACTTCGCGGACGGCATGTGGCCCGTCTCTTCCAGCAGCGGCAGGTAGATCATCGCCGCGGTGTCGCACATCGCGCCCGGGTAACGGTTCCAGTACCACGTGCCGCCGAAGTCGCCGCCGCCCTCGATGATCCACACGTCGTCGATGCCCGCCTGCTTCAGCCGCGCGCCCACGCACAAACCGGAAAACCCGCCACCGATCAGCGCGACGGTCACGTCGTCGAACCGGGGCTCGCGCTCGATCCGCTCGGCATAAGGATCGTCGACCATCGACGCGAACCGGCCTGTGGGCTCGAGGTACTGGTCGTTGCCGTCGGGCCGCAGCCGCTTGTCCCGTTCCTCGCGGTACTTGACCCGCAGCGCGTCGTGATCGATCGTCATCCGGCGTCCGTGACGGCCGCGATCGATGCACCCCACCACGTGGTCGGCGCGCCCAGGACGTCGCGGCGAGGCAGACCGTCGGCCGCTCCGAACGCATCCACCTCGGCGACCCGCACCGCGTCGGCGTAGCGCGGAGCGAGCTCGGTGAACACCGCACCGCTCCCGTGCGCGCGGAGTGCCTCGGCCGACGCATAGGCCTCGTAGAGCGCGCCGATACCGGCCGCTTCGTCGACGTACCAGTCGTACACGACAGTCCCCGGTTCGTCGCGACTCGACCGCCACCATCGCGGCGGCCATCTCGCGAAAGCGATTCACTTCGAGGATCTCGAAGCGGATCACGAACCGCACCCACTCGCCATCACGCACGAGGAGACGGTAGCCGCGCCCCCACCGCCGACGCCTCGTCGCGACGCAGCGGGGACTCGTCAGGCGCTGAAGGCAACCGAACACGCGTCGAGCGAAGCGGGTGGGTGAGCCGGTCAGAGATATCCGCGAGCTTTGAGCGCTCGTACCCCACTGGCGCCAAGAATCTCCTTGACGTTGCGGTCGAGGTCGCTGTGTTCGATGTCGGTCGCGACGACCACGAAGTCGTCGGTTCGCACGAGTTCGTCGGGCCATTCCGCGTCGAGCAGCCGACGGCTTGCGCTGCACAATGTCTTCCGGACTCGCCACCAGCTCACAGTTTCGGCGAGCAGATCGCCGGCGCGTTCGACCGTGGACTCGAGGCCTTCGGGAACCCGCAGATCGACGTTGGGCAGCATGAGCGCCCACTCCGCAGAGTTCCACATGGTGTTGTACTCGTCGCCGGCGAGGGCGTCGCGGTCGGGCGTGAAGCCGACCCACACGTCCGGCCAGTAGTTCGCGTTGTCAATGTCGTACGTCAGTTCCACGCACCAGATCGGTGTCCCCGCGTGGCGGCTCGCGGCGACAGCGTTGGAGACGGCGGTCGGCACCCCCGCGACGACCGCATCCTCGATGGCCCTCATCAATGCGGTGAGGCTTGGCTCGGCCGATGTCCGGCGCCGAAAGATGCACGTTCGACCGTCAGCGCGCCGACCCTCGACCAGATCCACCCGCTCGAGCGCGCCGCGAGCGGTCCAAGCGACGTCGGCTTCGACCGCGGTCTCCTGCGAACCGAGCTCGAGAAAGCCGTAGAAATCACTCAGCGGCCCGGCATTTTCGCTTCGACATCGAACGTGTCGGACGCGTCGTTGGTCGTCGTATTCGAACTCGACCCGCGCGATGAAGTTCGGACCCATGGGGGAGATCTCGTATCCGCCGAATTGTTCGAGCCACTCGACGCGTCCATCGAGCAGACCGACGCGGGTAAGGGTCGGCGGCCGGTCTTCTTCCTGGTGTGTGTACTGACGCGGATCGCTGAAAAACTCGAAACGATCGATGCCGTCCGCGCGGTACACGTGGTACGCGTTCCGGCTCCAGCGTTGCTCTCCGACGGACTCACGCGGCGCAGAGTTGATGAGTTCCTGGGCACGGGCCATATCCATTTCTCTCGTGGCGCGTTCGAACTCTGCGATGTCTTCGCGGCGCGGAAAACCCGGTGGTACGACGTATCCTTCCCGGCGGATGACGAGGCGGTTCTGGTCGTCGAATCCGAAACGCCACAGCTCGTGCGGCTCGGCCGGGTTGTCGACGCGGCGGCCCTTGGGCGAATGCGTCAACTCCCGCGCGAGCGGCTCGATGGAATACGCCTCGCCTGTCCAATGCTCCCAGCGAACAACTCTGGCCTCACACTCCTCGTCGAGCCGACGGATCCACTTCGCTGGCCCACCGAGTTCCTCAATGGCATCCGCGATGAGTCGCACCCGACCGTCGTCGTTGGTCACGAGCTCGGGCAACGGCGGCGACTGCGAGAGATCCGGATTCAACCGGTCGTCGAACGCCTGCCGCTCCTCGTCGGTCATTGCCTCGTAGTCAGCGCGTGCTTCTCGCGCGAACCGCTGTTGCTCGCGCCGCATTTGCTCGAGATCGATGCCGAATCCGTTGAACGGCGGATCGTTGAGAACTTCGTCGGGGATCGCCATCGGCGTGAGGAGTGAGTCGATCGTGATACGCGGGCGCGGCATCGTGCTGAACTGTCGCATCGCCGCAATCGCGCCTGCGCGCATGTCGTCTGGCGCCCAACCCGCCGAGTACCGGCGACCGAGTTCGTCGGCGAGCGTGCGCGGCCAGTCTTGGTCCACCCCGCGATGCTCGCGGAGCAGCGAGCACGTGTCGATCGCGTGTGCGAGCGAACCCCGGGTCTAGCCAGCGGCGGTTGGTCGTCGATGAGCCCACGGGTGGGCCGTCTCGAGCTGCGACGCCACGCGCAGCAGCACGTCCTCGCGTCCGTACGCGGCGACGAGCTGCACGCCGATCGGCAGACCGTCGGTGTTCTCGTGCAGTGGCAGCGAGATCGCGGGCTGGCCACTCACGTTGAAATGCGTCGTGAACGGCACGAGTGCCGCGACCGGCTGCTGCGAGCCGTACGGGTCGGCCGGGTCGAAGTCGAGCGCCCCGAGCTTCGGCGGCGGTCCGCCGAGCGTCGGGGTGAGCAGCAGGTCCCAGCCGTCGGCCCACCACGACGCGAGTGCGCGCGTGTACCGCGCTCGAGGCGCTGATCGCCTGCGCGAGGTCGAGCGCGCTGTACGACGCGGCCATCGACGCCATGAACCACGTCGCCGGCTCGACATCCTCCTCGGTGAGCTCGCGGCCGAGCTTGTCACCCTGGCGCGCGAGACCGAGACGGGCGTTCGTGCACCAGCGCGCCCAGAACCGACCCGCTGCGCTCATATCGTCGAGCGCGGGTGGGTGCGCTTCCTCGACGTGGTGACCGAGCGCCTCGAGTTTCGACGCGGTGTTGCGCACCGCGGTGAGGCAGTCGTCGTCGGCGCGTGCAGCCAGGAAACCGATGCGCAGCCGCCCCGGATCGACGCCGACCTCGTCGAGGAACGGCCGCGCCGGTGATGGTGCAACAGCCATATCACCCGGACCTGGTCCGTGCGTCGCGTCGAGCATGGCTGCGGTGTCGCGCACCGTACGCGTGACGGCATGTTGCACCGACAGGCCGCTCTCGTCGCCATACGGCCCCAACGACATCCGGCCACGCGTCGGCTTGAGTCCGACGAGACCGCACATGCTCGCCGGGATGCGGATCGACCCGCCGCCGTCCGACGCGTGCGCCACTGCGACCATCCCGGCCGCGACCGCTGCCGCGCTGCCGCCGCTCGACCCACCGGGCGTGCGCGTGAGATCCCATGGGTTGTGCGTCGCGCCGTACGCCACCGGTTCTGTTGTCGGCACGAGTCCGAGCTCGGGCGTGTTCGTGCGACCGACGATCACGAACCCGGCCTTGCGATAGCGGGCGACGAGCCAGCTGTCCGCGGCCGCAGTCCACCGCGCGTCCTTCAGCGCCTGCATCCCGTCGTGCTGCGGGTCGCCGGCACTGTCGGCGAAGAGGTCTTTGATCACGAGCGGCACCCCGCGGAACGGACCCTCGGGTAGCGGCCCCTTCGCTTCATCGCGCGCCTTGTCGAAGCGGGGATGGATGACGGCGTTGATCTGCGGATCGAGCTTCTCGATGCGCGCAATCGCCTCGTCAACCAGCTCGAGCGGCGACACCTTGCCCGTCCGCACCGCTTCGGCTTGCGCGAGCGCGTCGTCGGGCTCGGTCACTGCAACACCTGCTGTGCGCCTCCCCCGGTGTATCTCACAGGGCGGATCCTACGCAGCACGCAGTCAGGTCGACGCGGCGACGCTGAGAAGTAGTTTTGACGCGATGAGCCACACCGGCGCTGGGCACGACTACGGGCCTGACATCTACACCGAGGCAGACGGCGACGAGAACACGCTCGCGCACCTCGGCCCGCTGTCGGCACTCGCGGGAATCTGGACGAGTGCCGAGGGGGCCGATGTCCATCCCGTCGGCGCGGGTTCCGACATCTCCGGTCCCGTGGTCGACGGCGACGAGCACAACATCTACGTCGAACGGTACGAGCTGCACCCGATCGACCCGCAGACGAACGGGCCGCAGTTGTTCTACGGGCTGCGCTATCACGTCCACATCGTGAAGCCCGGTGAGGTAGAGACGTTCCACGACCAGGTCGGGTACTGGCTGTGGGAACCGGCGGCCAAGCTCGTTCTCCACACGCTCGCCATCCCACGCGGCCAAGTGCTCTTGGCATCAGGGTCGGCGCAACCGACCGCCACCGAGTTCGAAGTCAGCGCCGAGCTCGGTTCCGAGGTGTACGGCATCCTGTCGAACCCGTTTCTCACTCGCGCCTTCCAAACGGTCAGTTTCCGCATGCGCGTGACGGTGAACGAGAACGGTACATGGTCGTACGAGGAACACACGATGATGCGCGTTCCGGACCGTGAGGGTCTCGTCGATCACGTCGACCGCAACACGCTCACGAAGATCGGCGATCCGACACCAAATCCTCTCGCGGCGCACGCGCGCCGGAGCGTCCAATAGGGTCGCGGTACGCCGAGCCGGAGGGTGACGATGGCGACTGCAGCGACGAACGACCACTACACGATCATCTCGGCCGACACCCACGCGGGCGGGAGTCACGCCCAGTACCGCGAGTTCCTCGAGGAGAAGTACCTCGAGGATTTCGACGCCTGGCGCGAGAAATACAAGAACCCGTACAAGGACCTGGCGCCCGGCGCCGACCGTCGCCTCCGCAACTGGGACGACGAGATGCGCAACGGCCAACAGGATGACGAAGGTGTCGTCGGCGAGGTCATCTTCCCCAACACCGTCCCGCCGTTCTTTCCCGGCTTCGTGTTGTTCGCTCCCCCACCGAGGCCCGAGGACTACGAGCATCGTCTCGCCGGCATCCGCGCGCACAACCGCTGGCTCGTCGACTTCTGCGGACGCTTTCCCGAGCGGCGCGGCGGGCATCGGCCAGATCTTCATGAACGACATCGACGACGCGATCGAGGACGTGAAGTGGATCAAGGAGCACGGCCTGCGCGGCGGGGTGCTGATCCAGCCCGTGCCACCGGACGTGCACGACTACATCCGTCCGCTGAACGATCCCGCGTACGACCCGTTGTGGGCCGTATGTCAGGACCTCGACGTGCCGATCAACTCGCACGGCGGTGTCGGGTCACCGCAGTATCCGAAATTTCCGTCGTCGCACATCCTGCACTTCCAGGAGCTGACGTTCTACACGCATCGCCCACTCAACTGGCTCCTGCTCTCCGGTGTGTTCGAACGCTTCCCGCGCTTGAAGTTCGTGCTCACCGAGCAGGGCGGCGGTTGGCTCGGCGATCATGCCAAGCGTCTCGACGCACTGATCATGAACATCCGCGGTGGTGCGACCGGCGAGATGCGGTGGACCGACGACATGGCGCCGCCGCGTCTCGCAAGCGAGTACATCCATCAGAACGTGTACGTCGGTGTGAGCATGGCGTCGAAGTGGGACGTCGACCGGCGCGACGTCGTCGCCGACGGCCATTGGATGTGGGGCAGCGACTTCCCGCACGACGAAGGCACACATCCGTACACGCACGAGCACCTCCGCATCAGCATGGAGGGTGTGCCCACGGAAGAGAAGCGCAAGCTGCTCGCGGGCAACGCGGCCGCGCTGTACGACTTCGATCTGAAGGCGCTCGACAAGATGGCGGCCAAGGTCGGGCCGACGGTCGCGGAGCTCGACACGCCGTTGCGTCCGGACGAGATGCCGGAGAAGCCGAACATGGCATTGCGCGGCGCCGATGGCGCGATGGCAGAAGCGCGCGCGGCGGGAGTGGTCTGACACTCGGTTTTCGTCTTCGGGCGCTCAGTCCTCCCGTATCAGCTGATCGCGCAGCTCGCGCTTGAGTACCTTCCCCGTCGCGGTGCGGGGCAATGGCTCCGTGACGAACATGAAATGGGCCGGCACCTTGAAATGCGCGAGGCGCGCGGCGACATGGTGCTTGAGGTCGGCTGCCGACGCGACCTCGCCATCCCTGAGCAGAACAACGGCGGCGACCTCCTCGCCCAGCTCTCGGTGGGGAATACCGACGACGGCGACGTCGGCCACGGTCGAATGCTCGAACAGCGCCGCTTCGACTTCGGCGCAGTACACGTTCTCGCCAGCGCGGATCACGACGTCCTTCAAGCGGTCGACGACGTACACGAAGCCGTCGTCGTCGACGTAGCCGAGGTCGCCGGAATGGAACCACCCGTCAGTGAAGGCTTCGGCTGTCGCGTCGGGGTTGTTCCAATAGCCCCGAACAACGTTTGGCCCGTGAAACCACAGCTCGCCCACCGCACCGGCCGGCTGGGGTTCGCCCGCATCTGGGGCGACGACACGAGCGTCGACGACCGGGAAGACGCGACCCACGCTGGTCGGCCGGTCGAGGTAGTCGCGGCCGCGGTTGACCGTCACCGCCGACGTCGTCTCGGTCAGCCCGTACCCGTTCGACGGCGACACGCTGGACGCGAATGTTCTGTCGACGCGGTCGACGAGGTCGGGCGGCACCGGCGCTCCGCCCGAGCCCAAGGTCCCGAGGCTCGAAACGTCATACTGCTCGAGCAGGGGTGACTCGAGCACCTGACGCATGAGGGTGGGCACCGCGGCGAGGCTGGTGACCTGCTCCCGTTCGATCAGTTGCAACGCTTCCTCGAGGTCCCACTTGTACTGCATCACCATCTTCACGCCGAAGCCGGTCGAGATGTAGATCGTGCTGAGCCCACCGATGTGGAAGAAGGGGAACGTCATCAGCGAACACGGCGGTAGGGCGGGCGCCGTGGGGGTCGCGCCAACGCTTGCGGCCAGCATTGCGTCGACCGCGCCGAGGAACGCCGTGTTCATGAAGTTCGTGACGTGGTTGCGGTGGGTGCCGACGGCGCCCTTGGGCCGGCCGGTCGTCCCCGACGTGTAGACGATCGTGGCGTCGTCGTCCGGTGCGATCTCAACGTCGGGCATCGCAGCTGAGCGATCGAGCTCCGGCGCGACCGCCGTCCAGCTGACCGCTCCCCCGCCGAGCGCGCCTTCGTGGCGGACGACCAGCGGTTCGAGCCTCAGATCGGCGAGCTCACCGGCCAGCCGCACGTAGCGCTCCCCGTCGAGGACGGCGAATCTCGCGCCACTGTCCTCGAGCGCGTAGCGCAGCTCGGGCGCCGTCCACCACGCATTGAGCGGTACCGCCACCGCTCCGAGGACCTGGGTCGCCCAGAACGAGATGATCCACTCCGGGTAGTTCCGCATGCCGATCGCAACCCGGTCGCCCTTGCCGACACCGCGCTCGGCGGCGAGCCATTGCGCCAAGCCGGCGACGATGTTCCGGTGGGCTGCGAACGTGTAGCGGTCGCCGCCGAAGACCAGGAAGTCCTGGTCGGCGCGCTTGCGGGTGCCTTCCAGCAGGGCGCGCAACGACGGCGGCGCTGCGGCCCACACCCGCATCGGGAGGCCATTGACCTCGGCCTCCGCGATCTCGAACGGCGCGCCGGCCTTCGTCAGCTCTGCGATCGCTTCGCCGCGGCTCAGAGGGCCCTCCGGAGCGCCCGTCACCACCAAATCCTGGCACGAGCGCCGGAGTGACGCGCAGGTGATGCGCCCACTCCCGCAGCATTCGGTCACGCCACACGGCCGATCACGGGAGGCATGTCATGAACCGGAAACTGCTGCTGTTGTGCATCGTCGTCCTGGCAATCGCCGGACTCCCTGTCGCCGGATTCGGCGGCGCCGTGGCCGGGGCCGCGCCCGCGCCGGCGTGGACCGCATACGTCGCGAACCTTGACAGCGACACGGTCACACCGATCAACACCGCCACCAACACCGCGGGCACGCCGATCCCCGTCGGCGACGCGCCCGCTGCGATCGCCATCACGCCCGACGGCGCGACCGCGTACGTGGTGAACGAGGGCAGCAGCTCGCTCGTGAACGGCAGCGTGACACCGATCAACACCGCGACGAACACGGCCGGCACCGCGATCCCGGTCGGAAAAGACCCGGTTGCGATTGCGATCACACCCGACGGCACGAAGGCATACGTCGCGAACAACGCCGACGCCACCATCACGCCGATCGACGTGGTGACGAACACGGCGGGACCGCGTTCCCCTGCCATGACGCTGCGAACATCTGCGACCCGACGGCAATCGCGATCACGCCCGACGGTACGACCGCGTGGGTGTCGAATAATGGCAGCAACCAGCTCATCCCGATCGACACGACGAGCAACACCCTTCGACCGGGATTTACGACTTCCGGGCACGTCATCAACTCCGCGGTCGCGCCCGACGGGTCGATCCTGTACGCACCGAACTTCACGTTCGGCTCGGTGACGCGAAACGATCTCGCGACCCAGACGCAGTTGGCGCCGATCCAAGGATTCGGCGCGGGCTACAACTTGCCGTTCGGCATTGCCATCAGCCCCGACAACCACTGGGTGTACTGGAGCGACGGCCAAGCGATCGGGATCCACGATGTCACGGACCCGAATGGCGCGAAGGTGATCACCTCGATCGGCTCATGCTGCCAGAACCACGGGATCGCGCTCACCCCCGATGGCAAGACGCTGTACGTCGGCAACTCCGGTGACAACACAGTGACGCCATTCGACACTGCGACCAAGACGCTCGGCTCGCCGATCAGCGTCGGTCAGCACCCGTGGGCCATCGCGATCACGCCCGACCAAGCGCCAGTCGCACGGTTGCAAGTGACGCGCGCGCCGATCGGCTCACCGACGACGTTCGATGCATCGGCGTCGACCGTGAAGTACGGGACGATCGCGTCGTACGCGTGGGACTTCGGTGACGGCACGACCGACGTGACGACCACACCCACGACGCAGCACACGTACACCGGGGGTAGCTACACCGCGTCGGTGACCGAAACCAGCTCGGGCGGCACGTCGACGACGACGAGCGCGTTCACGGGCCAGACGTTCCTGCGCCACGGAGGCTCGGGCGCCCGGGCAACCGCACTCGGATCGCTCGCCGGCCTCGGTGCGCCCGTCGTCAGTGAGGTGTCTCCCGGATCCGGCGTCGTCGGCGGCGGCACGTCGGTGAACATCATCGGTTCGGGCTTCACGGGCTCAACCGCGGTGACGTTCGGCGGCACGGCCGCGACCGGCGTCACCGTGAACGGCGACAACTCGATCACCGCGACCACCCCCGCGGCGGCGGGTCCCGGGACAGTTGACGTGCGCGTCACCAACAGCATCGGCGTGTCCGCGGTCACACCGGCCGACCAATTCCGCTACCTCGGCTCGGTCCCCGCGGTGACGAACTCGTGCACCAACATGTACTGCGCCGTCGCGTTCGGCACGGCCGGCATCTCGGTCAGCGCGTCGACGAGCAACTCGTGCAACGTCTGCAACATGACCGGAGGTATCGAGCCTCTCGCGGTCCCGTCGAAGTGCGGCTATGGGCAACCGGATCTCGTCCCCGCGGGATGGGTCCAGACCACGCAGAACAGCGGCCCACTGAGCTTCATCGCCCTGTCGGTCCAATACCAAAACATCCTCGCGGATATCTACTCGAGCAGCGACAAGGCCGCGCAACAGCTCGTGTCCGTGTGTTACCAAGACGGCACACCGCATGTCGTGAGCGGAGCGCGAACCGCGGCCGCCGCCGCGCCGTCGGCAACGACCGCCGCGACGACGACACCGAAGCCGTTCGTGCTCAAGGACTGCGTGAAGACGAAGGACGTGCCGCCGTGTGTGGCGGCGAAGACGCTCGTGGACGGCGTCGTGAACGTCACGATGCACGTGCCGGCGAGCGGCTCGACGTTCCAGATCTTCTCGAAGCCGGTGTTGATCAAGAAGCTGACGCCGGTGTTCGGGCTTCCGAGCTCGGCGATCAAAGTCAGCGGCAAGAACATGGCGGCGGTCACCGGCGCGGTCATCGGCGGCATCCAAGCCGACATCACGAGCCGCGACGCGAAGAGCGTCACAGTCACGATCCCCGACGGTGCCCGCTCGGGTCCGATCACGTTGTTGACCAATGGCGGGGCGGTGACGTCGCCGAAGCCGCTCTCGGTAGGCCCGACGATCACCAAGATCCCGAGTACGGCCAAGGTGGGCGCCAAGGTGTCGATCAATGGATACTTGCTCGGTGGCGCCACCAGCGTGGCGTTCAACGGCACCCCGGGCACGATCGTGTCGGTGAAGGACAACGTAGTGGTCGCAACCGTGCCGGCCGGCACGACGGCGGGACCGATCACCGTGACGACACCCAACGGCACGGCAACGAGCCCGACGACGTTCACACCGAAGTCGTAGGCATTGTTCGATAGGGCCGGCGCTCGCGTTCATGACCGCGAGCGCCGGCCCTCTCGCGTCATTGACAGAGAAGTGCCCCCCACGGTCGCAATCCGGTCAACGAGAGCCCTCTCGTGTTCAGTGCGGCGCGCCGAGCGCTGGGAAGAGCCGCATCGTGTTGGCGCGCAACGTGTCGAGCAGCGAGCCCGACGCGTCGCCCGCATCGGCGAGGCGCGTCGACGTGATCACCAGCGCCAAGCTGCGCGTGCACGAGTTCGTCACGTTCTCGGCGCGG
Source organism: uncultured Actinomycetes bacterium (assembly GCA_963837155.1). Lineage (GTDB taxonomy): Bacteria > Actinomycetota > Acidimicrobiia > IMCC26256 > PALSA-610 > DASQHW01. Next base: position 3,873,152 of record CAWIMB010000002.1, read on the forward strand.
AACCCGCAGCTTCACCGGATCATCATGCAGGAGTCCAAAGCCGACGGCCCGCGGCATGGACTACCTCGTCGATCGACACGTGCGCCCGATCTACGAGCGAACGATCGCGCTGTTCGAGAACCTCGCCCGTCGCGGTGCGGTACCGAACATCCCGGCGACGCACCTCTACTACATCCTCACCGGTGCCGGCCCGACGATGTTTGTGCTCGCGCCCGAGTGCCGGCGGCTCAGCAACCTCGATCCATCCGACGACGACGTCATCGAAGCGCACGCCGACGCCGTCTGCCGCCTCTTGTTCGGCGAAGCCTGACGCCCGAACGCCCGTTGCGGATCAGCCTTGCATCGACTTCGCGATGGCCGCTTCGGTCGCCTCGAGTTCATCGGCGGGGCTGAACATCACGAACTCGGTGTCGCCGTCAGCGGCGGGTGTGTGGCCCGGAGGTGTGTAGAAGGCGTCGCCGGCTTCGTAGACCTCGTCGTGGTCGCTGAAGGTGAAGATCAATCGGCCCTTGGTGACGTAGCCCCAGTGCGGGCAACTGCACTGACCGCCGGGGAGGGCGGCGAGCGTGGGCGCGAGGTCGTGGGCTTCCCGAATGGTCGTGAAGCCGATGGTGTAGCCGTCGGCGTTCGTGGAGCGGTCCTCGGCGATCCCGAAATCCTTGACGTTCTCCGCGCTGGCGCGCGAGACCTTGGCCATCTGAGTCTCCTTCGTTGTCGGTGTGGCGTCTTCGATTCGGTGTCGCGCACGGTACGGGGGGTAGTCGGCGGGATCATGAGGCGAACACCTCATCTTCGGAGAATTCCCTCGTAGCCTCTGGGCGTGGATCGAGTCGACGTCCCCGAGACGATTCGGATGGCGGAGTTGCTGGCAGCCCTGTCGCTTGGGATCGATCTTGGTTTCGGTCAGCCGATGGAGCACGTGTTGCGTCAGTGCCGCATCGCGCTGCGCGTGTGCGAGCTGCTCGGCCTCGGCGACGACGAGCGCGTCGCGGTCTACTACACGGCGCTGCTCGTGAATGTGGGATGCCATACCGATGCCTACGAGCAGGCCTATTGGTGCGGCGACGACATCGCGATGAAGGCCACGAAGTACGAGCACGAGCCGTTCAGCATCGGTGACATCGCGGCCATGCTGCGGCTGCTCGGATCCGGGTCCACGCCGTTGCACCGCCTGCGGGTGGCGTTCGACTTCGCGATCTCGGGCCGCAAGGAAGTCGACGGGATGATCGCCGGCCACGCGAAGCTGGCCCGATCGCTCGCGGAGGAACTCGGCCTGCCCGACTCGGTGCTCGCCTCACTCGGCGCTTCCTACGAGCGCTGGGACGGTAAGGGCTGGCCTGGCGACCTCGCGGGCGAAGACATCCCGATGGCATCGCGCATTGCCCAGCTGGCGGAGTTCGCGGAGGTCGCGCACCGCACAGGGGGTATCGACGCTGCGCGTGCGATCGCGCAGCGTCGCGCGGGGAAGCAGTTCGATCCCGATCTTGTCGCGGTGCTCGTCGCCGATGCGGAGAAGGTGTTCAACGGCATCGACGAACTGGGATCGTGGGACGCGGTGATCGACGGTGAGCCCGCACTTACTGTCGTTCTCGCGCCGGCCGAGTGCGACGCGGCACTCGAGGCCATCGCCCGATTCGTCGATCTGAAGTCGCCTTATCGGCTCGGTCACTCCGCTGCGGTCGCCGAGCTCGCCGCGGCCGCAGGCCGACACCTCGGCGTGCGAGACGACGAGGCCCACGCGCTCTATCGGGCCGGGCTCGTGATGAGCTATGGGAACCTCGGCGTGTCCAATGCGATCTGGGACAAGCACGGATCACTCACTGCCGGCGAATGGGAGCTCGTCCGCCTGGCACCGCACCTCACCGAACGGATGCTCCACCAATCGGAAGCACTCGCGGCTGTGGGGCGCATTGCAGTGCAGCATCGCGAACGACTCGACGGCTCCGGATACCCGCGCAGCCTCATGGGACCGGCGATCACCCGCGCCGGTCGCATCCTCGCCGTCGCCGACGCGTACCAAGCGATGCGGGAGCCACGCCCGTACCGTGACACGAGAAGCGCCGAGGAAGCAGCCCGCGAGCTTCGCGCCGAGGTCAGTGCCGGTCGCCTCGACGCGGCCGCCGTCGACGCGGTCTTGCGCGCCGCCGGGCACCACGTCGGACGACGCCGCGACGGACCCGCGGGCCTCACCGCCCGTGAGGTCGAAGTGCTGCGTCTCCTCGCGCGAGGCATGTCCACGAAGCAGATCGCACGCGAGCTCGTCATCACACCGAAGACTGCAGCGAACCACGTCGAGCACATCTACACGAAGATCGGAGCGTCGAGTCGAGCCACCGCGAGCCTCTTCGCGATGCAACACGGCCTGCTTCCCGACTCGTCAACCTGACATCATGGCCGTGCAGGTCTCCCCGCAGTTCGCCGTGCTCGGCGATCGCGCGAGCCGGGAGACACCGCCCTCGACCACGACGAAGCCCTGGCCCGGAAATGAATCCTGACCAGGGCTCTCGCGATGGTGGCGGGGGCAGGATTTGAACCTGCGACCTTCGGGTTATGAGCCCGCGAAAGGTGCTCTCCCCTACTCCCTGTTAGTCCCGCGCAGTACGTCTGACAAGGCGTTTCGCTGCGTCGTCGCGACGTCTACTCCCGTCGCTCCCATGAAGTACCGGGAAGATCGGAACCATTCACGGCACGACGCACAATGCAGAAAGCAGGCGCCCCGCCGCGCGGCACGTAACTATCTTGCCGCGGAGGTGGCGGTCCCGGACGCCGGCGGTCCTCGCGGGCGAGCTGCGGATGCGGGTGCGGGCAGGTCATAACTGGTGCGGACTTTCAGCGGTGTGCCAACCATCGCCGCACATGCGGTGTGAGGGCGGTCGCGAGAGTCGGCGCCTCGAGCTCGTGGAGCTCGTAGGTCGCCCGCCGGACCGGATGCCCGGCGTCGACGAAATGTGCGAGGTCGATCGGTGTGCCGGCGACGACGACATCACATGGTGTGGCGCGGATCGTGTCGGCCAGGTCGGCGAGTTGCTCGTCGCCATAACCCATGGCCGGCAGTACCGGTCCGATGTGGGGATAGGCCGCGAACGTCTCGGCGATCGAGCCCACTGCGTACGGACGCGGGTCGACGAGAACTGTCGCCCCGGCCTCGCGTGCCGCCACGGTTCCGGCTCCGAACGCCATGCCGCCGTGGGTGATCGTTGGTCCGTCTTCGACAACGAGCACACGCGCGCCTGCGAGCGACGGCCCGGGTTCGAGCGTGACCGGCGATGCCGCCCGGATGACAACGGCACTGGGATTGAGCGTCTGAACGTCCGCGACAACCTCGGCGACGGCCGCCCGGTTGGCGCTGTCCACTTTGTTGACGACGATCACGTCGGCCATGCGTACGTTCGTCTCGCCCGGGTAGTACCTGCGCTCGTGGCCGGGTCGGAGCGGATCCGTGACCGTGATCAGCACGTCGGGCATAAAGAACGAGAAGTCGTTGTTGCCGCCGTCCCAGATGATCACCTCGGCGTCCCGCTCGGCTCGCTCGAGCACGTCGCGGTAGTCGACGCCCGCGTACACGATCATGCCCAATCGGACCGGCGTTTCGTATTCCTCGCGCTCTTCGATGGTCGGGTGTGACGCGTCGATGTCGTCGAGCGTTGCGAAGCGTTGGACGCGCATGCGTTCCAAGTCGCCGTACGGCATCGGATGACGTACGAGCGCGACGCGCAGGCCCGCGTCAAGCAGGATCTGCCCGACGCGCCGGCTCGTCTGGCTCTTGCCCACGCCGGTACGCACACCGCACACCGCGACGACCGGCTTCGATGCGCGCAACATCGTCGCTTTCGGGCCGAGGAGCCGGTAGTCGGCACCCGCCGCGAGCGCGACCGACGCCTTGTGCATCACGTCGTCGTACGACAGGTCGGAGTAAGCGAGCACGACCTCGTCGACCTGCTCCCGCCGGAGGATCTCGGGGAGGTCGGCTTCGGGACGGATGCGGATCCCTTCGGGATACAGCGGCCCGGCGAGCGAGGCTGGGTAGACGCGGTGGTCGATGCCGGGGATCTGGGCCGCGGTGAAGGCCACTACGTCCGTCGTCGGGTCATCGCGATAGACCATATTGAAGTTGTGAAAGTCGCGACCGCCGGCGCCCAGAATGACGACCCTGCGCATGATCCCTCCTCGGCGAGATGACTCGCTGCTGATTGTCGCGGCACTGGGCGGCAACGCGCTTCTCCGACGCGGGCAACCGCTCGACGCGGAGGTCCAGCGCGAGAACGTGCACGCCGCGGCTGTCATCCTCGCGGACCTCGCCGGCTCGCACCGTTTGGTGATCGTCCATGGGAACGGCCCGCAGATCGGTCTGCTCGCGCTCCAGAGCGAGGCATACCGCGACGTCCGCGCCTACCCGCTCGACATCCTCGGCGCCGAGACCGAAGGGATGATCGGCTATCTCCTCGAACGAGAACTCGCGAACGCGCTGACCGGGCGCGAGATCGTCGCGTTGCTCACACAAGTCGTCGTCGACGTGCGGGACCCCGCATTTGCCACCCCGACCAAACCGATCGGGCCCATGTATCGCGAGGATGAGGCGCGGCGGCTTGCATCCGAACGCGGCTGGGTCGTCGCCCCCGACGGCGCGGGGTGGCGTCGTGTCGTGGCATCTCCCCGACCGAGCACGATCGTCGAGCTCTCGGCCATCCGGATCCTCCTCGACGCGGGTGTCATCGTGGTAGCCGCCGGCGGCGGAGGAATACCGATCGTCTTCGACGGCAACGGCGCGCGTCGCGGAGTGGAAGCAGTGATCGACAAGGACTGGGCTGCCGCGGTTCTTGCACACGCGCTCGGCGCGGACACGCTGCTCCTTCTCACCGACGTTCCTGCTGTGGAACTCGACTGGGACACACCCATTTCGCGGCCGATCGATCGCAGCACGCCGCACGAGCTCGAGGCCCTACGCTTCGCGCCCGGCTCCATGGGCCCAAAGGTCGATGCGGCGTGCTGGTTCGTGTCAGAGAGCGGGAAGTGCGCGGCCATCGGAGCGATCTCCGACGCGGCCGCCATGCTCCGGGGCGACGCCGGCACCCGCATCGAACCCGACGTCAACTGACGGGTAGATCCGAAGGTCCGTGCACGCTCGCCCAATTCGTCGACTCGCCCAACGAACGTGCGGTCGCGTTTCGTCTCACACGCCGGTCGGGAAGGTCTCAGGCGGCTCGCCGCGATCCCACGTTGCCGTGCGCTCGAGGGGCTCGAGTGCACGCGTGCGATCCAGATGGATCACCGCGTCGAACTGGTCGGCGAGGCGAGCCTCAAAGTAGTGACTCTGCCGCTCGGTCTCGGGACGGTAGATGACGCCGATCGCCCGTTCGAGCCGGGGTACTTGCGTCGCCCTCCTGGAACGTCAGGTTCGTGAGACCCTCTCCTTTGCCCGACGATTCCCGGCCTCGACGAGGTTGCTCGCGATGTCGACGCCCAGCACCTCGGCCCCGAGTCGGGCGGCGGGAACTGCGGTCGTTCCGTCGCCGCATCCAAGGTCCAACACCTTGAGCCCTTTGGTGATGCCGAGTCGATTGACCAACTCCTCGCCGCTGTCTCGCATGCTCGCCGCGATGCGAGTGAAGTCGCCCTTTTCCCACAGTGCCTTGTTTGGATTCACTGGATCAGTCTCCTTATGACATTCGTTGAAACGATCCGTCGGGTTTCCCGCGAGGAACGCGTACCCGTAGACGTCGAAGGCCCGCGCCTTTTCTTGGCCCGTCGCGCCCGAGAACGTGTCGACTGGTGGGCCGATCTGTACGTCGACGAAGCCCATGTCTTCGAGCATCCGTTGCCAGCCCGCACGGGGCAGCCCGCCGGCAATTCAGCCGGTCCAGAGGTCGACATCACGCAGAGCCTCGGGTGGGACCGGTCGGCCGTTGGCGATGTCGGCGAACTGCAGGGTGCCTCCCGGTCGCAACACTCGGCGGATGTCACGGAAGACGGCGCGCTTGTCGGCGCAGAGATTGATCACGCCGTTCGAGATGACCACGTCGGCCCACGCGTCATCGACCGGGATGGCCTCTACGAGTCCATCGCGGAACTCGACGTGCGTGAGTCCGAGAGTCGTGGCGGTATCGCGCGACTTCTCCAACATCTCGGGCGTCATGTCGACGCCGACAACCTGACCCGACTCGCCAACCTGATCGGCCGCGATGAACGAATCGAACCCTGCGCCGGAGCCAAGGTCTACGACTCGCTCACTCGGAGCGAGGCGTCGCAGCGAGAACGGATTGCCAACACCGGCGAACGATTCAACGGCGCGGTCGGGCAGCGCGCCGACGACCGCGTCGTCATAGCCGAGTCGCGCTGCAAGCGGTCGGCCGGTGTGGAAGTGAAAGGTGGCGTGAGGCTCAACCGCGACCACGCGGTACTTCTCGCGCACCTGTTCCCGCAGGAGATCTTGATCGACCAACAGATCCTCGGTCATTGCGCAACCTCCACACCAGTAGCGACCGCCAGCCCCGCACGCCGCCATTCCGGAAACCCGTCCTCCAGCCGTCGCGCACGGACCCCGCGCCGCCCCAACGCTCGGACCGCATCATCGGCGTACACACAGAACGGTCCACGGCAATACGCCACAACCTCGACATCCTTCGGAAGCTCTCGCAATCGCCTGCGCACCTCGTCGGGCGGCAACGACCGCGCACCCGGAATGTGACCCGCCTCGTACTCGCTGTGCGGGCGCACATCGATGACAACAACGTCACGTCGACGCAGGCGCGAAACAAGTTCGCCTCGGGTGATCGGCTCGATTTCGCTCCGGTCGCCGACGTACGCGGTAGCCAGCCGTTCGATTCCGGCGACATGTTCGACGGCCACGTCTCGCAACGCCGACCACAGCTCGCCGACGCGATCGCTACTCAGCGCGTAGAACACCCGCGTTCCCTCGCGCCGACTCGACAACAAACCGGCGCGCGTCAACGCTTGCAGGTGATGCGACGTGTTCGCGACGCTCTGGTCGATCTCACCGGCGATCTCGTCGACCGACCGCTCGCCCTGCGCGAGCACGTCGACGATCTCGGCTCGCCGACCACTTGCCAGCGCCTTCGCTACCTCGGCGAAGGCGCTGAACAGGGCGTCCTTGGCTTCCCGATCGCTCATTGCCCACGATCCTGTTCCTCCGTGTCGCTGTGTGTCAAGTATTCAAATGAATACTTGACAATTCGCAGACCAACGGATCAGGATGAGGGCCGCGAAGCTGAAGGAGGGGACCATGCGAGCGCTCGACTGTCCGTGCGGACTGACTCTGACCGCCGAGAACGACGACATCTGTACACGCTCGGTCGTCAACACGCCGACGAGGATCACGCCGATCAGAACATCACCGATGACTTCATTCGCGGCCACGTCCGCGACAACGCGCGCGACGTCGCCTAACTCCGAAGCGAGAGCTGATGCGTGACTTCTCTGCGACACAGTTCATTCCGTTCGATCCGGACGGCGTGTTTCGGCTCATTAGCACGCCGGCGTTGCTGGCCGAGTGGAACCGCGCCATCGTTCGCGTCGTCGACGCTGCCAGCACTGTTGAGCCCGGGCGTGGAGTGGGTCGTTCAACTCTCGGCGCTCGGACAGTCGTGGTCGAGCCGGTCGACGGTTCTCGAGCTCGACCCGGATACGCGACATTTCGCGTACCGGTCGCAGACCGACGACGGCAACCCGTCGTACGCAGACTGGTCGTGGCAGGTCGCCGACGCACCCGGCGGGTGTGAGGTCACCGTGTCGTTCGCTCTGCATGCCGTCACGTTCTGGCGACGCGTGCTGCTCGCGAAAGTTCGAGCGCGGCAACTGCGCCAGCAAGAGCTCCCGGCGTCGCTGCGTGCGCTTGCGTCGCGGGCAGTGACTCCGGTCGATTGATGACCGAAGTCGTGACGTTCGTCGACGAAGGGCTCGGTCATTCGTCTTATCTCGTCGATCTCGGTGACGGCCGGGCGCTTGTCATCGATCCGCCCCGGGTTCCCGATCGGCACGTCGCCGAGGCTCGCGCCCATGGTCTCGAGATCGCCTTCACCGCTGACACCCATTCGCATGCGGACTACGTGTCAGGGAGTCCCGAACTCGCGGCGCGCGGTGCCACGTTCCTCGCGTCCGCGGGGGCGCATCTGGAGGTCGCGCACCGAGCGGTCACCGCGGGTGACGAGATCGAGCTACGTGGCGGTCTCGTCCTGCGCGCGATCGCGACCCCGGGTCACACGCCGGACCACCTGTCGTATCTGGTGTGCGAGAACGGTCGTCCGGTCGCGTTGTTCAGCGGCGGTTCGCTGATGGTCGGCACCGTTGGACGAACCGATCTCCTCGGCCCTGAGCTTCGCGAGGACCTCGCTCGGCAGCTGTACCGCGCGTTGCGCGACGAGATTCTCTCGCTGCCCGACGACCTCCCGGTGTATCCGACCCACGGTGCCGGGTCGTTCTGTTCCGCGCCCGGATCGACGGAGCGCACGACGACGATCGGGCGTGAGCGCGCGACCAACCCGATGCTCGCGATGCCCGACGAGGACCGGTTCGTCGACCAATTGCTCGGGGGGCTCGGATCGTTCCCGACGTACTTCTCGCGCCTGCCCGAGGTGAACCGGCGCGGCCCTCGCCTCTACGGGACCACTCCCACGCTCGACCGATTGAGCGTCGCGCAGTTCCGTCAGCTGCTCGCAGACGGAGCGGCTCTCGTCGACGTCGCGGCAGTTCGACGACTTCGGGGCCCGTCACATCCCGGGCGCGTTGTCGATCGAGCTCCGGCCCGTGTTCGAGAGTTGGCTGGGATGGCTGGTCGAGCCCGACCGCACGCTCGTGTTCGTGCTCGCGGACGACCAGAATCGCTCCGAGCTCGTGCGTCAATGCCTGAACATCGGGTACGAGCACCTCGCGGGTGAGCTCGACGGCTGCATGGCTGCATGGCTGCGTGGCGCGCCGCCGACCTGTCAGAAGCCAAGATCGAGACCGTCGGACCGGACGCGATCGGGCCGACGATCATCGATGTCCGCCAACGCAACGAATACCTCGCCGGCCACATACCCGGCGCCGCGAACATGGAGCTCGGCAGCATGCCCGCCGCGACCAACAAGGTTCCGACGGGTCGCGTCACCGTCACGTGCGGTCATGGCGAACGCGCCATGACCGCAGCCTCGATACTCGCCGCGCGGGGCCGCACTGACGTGTCCGTACTCACGGGCGGACCCGACGACTGGGCGAAAGCCACCGGCCGCGCGCTCGAATGACCACCGGCGCTCGCGACCGAGTGCGGCCCGTTCGCTTGGGGTTGCGCGAGAACCTCGCGCAGTTCTCTCTCCTCGTCGGCGTCAACGCCCTCGTCGGCGGGATGATCGGCCAGGAACGAACGGTGCTGCCACTCCTGGCGGTGCGCACCTTCCACCTCACGGCCTTCACCGCCACGCTGACGTTCATCGCCGCGTTCGGTGTCGTCAAGGCGATCACCAACTTCTTCGCGGGCACGCTCTCCGATCGCGTCGGCCGCAAGCCCGTCCTCGTCGCCGGGTGGCTCATCGGTCTGCCCGTTCCGCTGCTGTTGATCTGGGCTCCGAGCTGGAACTGGATCGTGTTCGCCAACGTGTTGCTCGGCGTGAACCAAGGTCTCACGTGGTCGACGACCGTCATCATGAAGATCGACCTCGTCGGGCCCCAACGCCGCGGGTTCGCAATGGGCCTCAACGAAGCAGCCGGCTACGGTGCCGTTGCCATTACCGCGCTCGCGACCGGCTTCATCGCGCAACACGCAGGGCTGCGCCCGGAGCCCTTCTTCCTCGGGCTCGCGTACGCGGGCCTCGGCCTTACGTTGTCGACCCTGTTCGTACGCGAGACGCGAGGCCACGCACGTCACGAGGAGTCGAGCCACGACCCGACCCACGCCGCGCTGTCGACGCGCCAAGTGTTCGTACTCACGAGCTTTCGTGAGCGCGCGCTGTCGTCGTGCTGTCAGGCGGGCCTCGTCAATAACCTCAACGACGGCCTCGCGTGGGGCATCTTCCCGATCTACTTCGCGCGCGCGGGCCTCTCCATCGGCCGTATCGGTGTCCTCGTCGCGCTCTACCCGGCCGTGTGGGGGCTCGGACAACTCGTCACCGGCGGTCTCTCTGATCGCATCGGTCGCAAACCCTTCATCGCCGGCGGCATGTTCACCCAAGCCGCGGCAATCGGCTGGATCGCAGCAACGTCCGGCTTCGTGCCGTGGGCGCTCGGCGCGCTCGTCCTCGGTGTCGGCACCGCCATGGTGTACCCGACTCTCCTTGCCGCGATCGGCGACGTCGCCCATCCTCGCTGGCGCGCGTCCGCGGTCGGCATCTACCGGCTTTGGCGCGACGGCGGCTTCGCCGTCGGCGCAATCCTCGCTGGCGTCATCGCCGACACCTTCGGCATCACAACCGCGATCTGGAGCGTCGCCGCCCTCACCGCACTGTCGGGTCTCGTCGTCGTCGTCCGCATGTACGAAACGCACCCCGCGGCGCGCCGAACGGTCAAGCTCAACATGCGCTAACGACTCAGGTTGTCGCACCGAGGCGCACCGTCACACCCGCGGGATGTCGCTCAGCGAACAAGCCGCCTGCGACGAACCCCGGCGAACCGGCTCGCGTAAGACGTACGTGCTGAAGCTCAAGGTGCGCTGCCATCGGGGAAATGGGTCGAGGTCGCGTCCCATCGTCTCGCTCGGCGCGACGCACCTCTGCGAGATGTGAGGATTGAGAGCGAACGTGCGTCCGAAGCCCCGGCCGGCGCGAGGTGCTCACGATCCCGACGGATGAACGCCTGCTGGCGCGGTCGGTGTTGCGTCGAGGAATCGGGCGCCGATGAGCACGATGACGGCGAGGGCTGCGACCACGACACCGGATGCGAGGAACGGGAGGTGGCCGGTGCCGTGCCATGCGAGTCCTGCCCAGACACCGGCGACGAGCAGGCCGGCGCCGCTGACCGCGGCGTGGATGCCGAGGGCGGTACCTCGCTCGTGCGCGGGGACGAGGTCGGCGACCCAGGCGCGGCTGACGCCGTCGGTCAGCGCGGTGTAGGCGCCGTAGAGCGGAAGGAGCAGCCACACCCAGGCCGGGGTGGTGGTGAGCCCGAAACCGAGGTAGGTCACCGAGAACACAAGGAGCCCGACGCCGAACACCACGCGCCGGCTGAGCCGATCCGATGCGACGCCGGCCGGGTAGCTCAACAGCGCGTACGTGAGGTTGTACAGGACGTAGACGGCGACCACGCCGGCGAAGTCCAGACCGAGATCCTTGGCCCGCAAGAGCAGGAGCGTGTCGGGGAAGTTGACGACCCCGAACACGGCGATCACGCCGATGAGGCGCCAATAGCGGCGGGGCAGGCCGCGCACCGACCATGGCCGCTCTGATCGCGGGTGGGGATGCGCGCGCTCGTGGATGAGGAACACCAGCCCGGCGCTGAGGGCCGCGGGGATGAGCGCGATCCACAACAACGGACGGAACTGCTGTCCGACGAGCTCGTACACGCCGAGGCCGATGAGCGGTCCGACGACCGCGCCCGCGGTGTCGGCGGCCCGGTGGAACCCGAACGCGCGCCCTCGGTTCCTCGGCGTCGTGTCATCGGCGATGATCGCGTCACGGGGCGGGCCGCGCACGCCCTTGCCCACCCGATCCGTCACCCGTGCGGCGAGCACCATCGGCCACGCTGTTGCGAGGGCGAGCAAGAACTTCCCGAACGCCGAGGCGCTATAGCCGGCGGCGACCAGCGGCCGTCGATGTCGCAAGTCCGAGAGCCGTCCCGAAACCGCTTTCATCGCCGACGCCGTCCCGTCGGCCAGACCCTCGATCAGACCGAGGACCGCCGGTGAGGCGCCCAACACGCCGGTCACGAAGAACGGCAAGACCGGATACAGGATCTCCGACGCGGCGTCCTGAAAGAAGGACACCAACGACACGACATAGATGTTGCGGCTCAGGCCGCGTGCCCCTCGCCGCTCGCCGCCGCCAGTCGACGATCCACCCGGTTCCTTGTCCGGCGGCGGGCTCATGGTGGGAGAAGTCTCTCAGACCGCCGGTCAGTCCGCGAAGGCGGGAAAGCGAACAACGAAACGGGCGCCCCGGGGTGCGTCGGCTACTTCGATCGAGCCGCCGTGCTCCTCGACGATGCGGTGCGCGATTGCAAGGCCGAGGCCCGGCGCCGCCGTGAGCGCGGTCGCGTGCGGCATCGACGCGTGCAAAGCGGTCGAAGATGCGCCGCCGATCGGCGGGTGCGATACCAGCGCCGTCGTCGGCCACGACGAATTCGGCGATCCCGTCGACCTGCGACGCCTCGATCGTCACTGTCGTCTCGGCGTGTTGCTCGGCGTTGTCGACAAGGTCCGCCACGACGCGCGCGCGAAGTTCGCGATCCCCTCGTACTCGCGCCGCGTTCACGCCGTGCAGATCGACCGTGAGCGTGCTCGTCGCGCGCAACGCCTCGGTCTGGCGCAGGACGAGGTCGTCGACGTCGACATCGGTGTCGTGGCGAACAGGTTGTTCGTCGGTGGTCGCGAGGACAAGTAGGTCATCGACGAGGCTGTGTGGCGCCACGCGTGATCGTCGGGTTATGCGGCACAACGCTCACGACGCGAACTCGCGATCTCGGCACAACTTTGGGCACAAGTCGTCCGCGAACGCCGCGAAAATGCGGAGGGCCGGTGCGTGCGCACCGGCCCTGACCTGCTCATTCAGATGGTGGCGGGGGTAGGATTTGAACCTACGACCTTCGGGTTATGAGCCCGACGAGCTACCAGACTGCTCCACCCCGCGGCGGACCTGTGAGGATAGTCCGGCGGGAAGTGGTGTCCAAGCCGCCGCCCTGGACAGGGGCGCGCGAGGGTCGGTGATCACGGGCGTCATCGAATCGAAGCTGTCACTCGCGTTTTCGTCGTCGTTCTTCTTCGAGGTGCTCCTCGATGTGATGCCGGCGACAGAGCAGTTTCGTGTTCTCGAGGTTCGTCGGGCCCCCGTCTTCCCAATGCACGATGTGGTGCGCGTCGCACCATGCGCCCGGTCGGTCACATCCATTCCGCTGACAGTGTTCATCTCGCACGATGAGGGCCCTGCGCAGTGCGGGCGAGATCGTGCGGGTTGCCCGACCCACATCCAGCACCTGTGACGGACCGTCCGTGATGACGCGCGAGATGCTGCAGTCACACGTGATCCGGTGCAGCGTCGCCTTCGACAGGCGGCCGACGTTGGCGGCATCAGCGCGAGCCTGTTGCACCACCTCGGGTCCGCCCAGGCGCTCGAGGTCGGCGGCGTCGTACACAGCAGTCACATGCGGTCGTACGACACCGGTGCCCTTGATCGCGCCCATGTCGAGCACCCGTCGAAAGATGTTGACGAACGCGTCGGCGCGGCGCTCCGGCGCCGTGCGGGTGTCGCCGGCCTGCCGGTCGGCTTCCATCTCGGCGTTGAGGGCGGTGAGATAAATCTCTCCGCCCTCGGGGTCGAGCAGCACATCAGACATCACCATGCCGCCGATCGTGACCGACGCATGAACCCGCCGACGCTCGAGCTGCTCCTCGTCGCTGCTCGCACCGTTGTCGCCGTCGATTGCATCGGCGAGCCGGCGCACGACCGCGCGCACATCCTTGGGCTTCACCTGGCGGGCGAGCTCCACCAGCTGCGGTTCGACTTCTCGCAGCGCATCGATGCGTTCGACCGTGCACGCGTCGGCAATCGCTGCCGCGTGCTGGCGGGAGATCTCGCCCGCCGCAAACGCGGCTGACGTCTCGGGAAGGTCTTCGAGCTTCTCCGCGAGCTTCAACGCTGCCGCAGCGGTGCCGTGCTGCATGTTGCACTTGGCTCGGACGCCGGCGGCCGCGCTCAGGAACCCTTCGGCTCGCCAGTCGTCGCTGCGCTCGTATTCACGGACCCTGCGGAGCCACCAGCGCTCCATTCGCTGCGCGGCGCGCCACACGTCCTCGATGTCGAGCCTGCCTTCGAACGCGTCCGCCTTATCTAGCGCACCAAATAGGTCTCCCATTACTTCGTCAGCGCTCACGTTGACTCCACATGGGGCGGCTGCACCTTCGACCAGAGCGCCGCGCGAAGTTCGGTGAGTAGCTTGCACACTTCCAAGTGCCGACCCGATGGGATCTCAGTCACCCGGAGCTGTGCGAGCAAGGCATCGATCTCATCCAAGAGCTCGGTGCCAGCGTTTCGTTCTTCTCGTGCGCTGCCCACGGTGTCTCCTCCTGAGTGGAGCGAACAATTCGTGGAGGAAGCGAAGGCCGGAGGATGACGTCACCTGGCGAACGTATGTTCGAGTATACCCGATCGCGCAAAGGAGTCAACCCCCGATAGCAAGAAATAGCGGGGGAAATTTCTCTTGCAGCCGGAGCCTCACAACCGGCCAGCATGCTGCTTCCTCGGTGCGGCCCTTTCGCACAAATCGACCGACTGTCATTTCGAACATAATGCGCCTTCTCAGTTGCGAGTTGACGGGCGCTCCGATTGGCTGCGGGCGTACGGTCGGTACCGTCTCGCCCGGGGAGGTGCGCATGCGGGTTCACGTCGTCGCCGAGAAGTGCCAGGGGCACAACCGCTGCTACGCCATCGCGCCCGAGCTGTTCGACGTCGACGACTTCGGCAACGCGCACGAGCTGAACGACGGCGTGGTGCCCGAAGGCCTCGAGGACAAGGCCCGCAACGCCGCCGCCAACTGCCCCGAGTTCGCGATCGAGATCACGGAGTGAGCATGCATCAGCGCCCGCCCGTTACCGACTGGGCCCACGACTTCGACCACACCGATCCGCAATGGGTGGCCGACCCGTTCCCGATCTGGGAACAGCTGCGCGAGAAGTGTCCGGTCGCGCACAGCGACCGGTACGGCGGCACGTGGCTGCCCGTCCGCCACGCGGACGTCGCGGCCGTCGCGTACGACACCGAGCATTTCACGTCGCGATCGGTCGTCGTCAACGAGCTCCGCCCGAACGAGAACGACCTCCCGGCACCGATCGGCATCGCGCCGCCGATCACTTCCGACCCGCCATTCCACCAGCTCGCCCGGCGCCTCCTCCTTCCCGCCTTCTCCCCGAAGGCAGTCGCCGCGCTCGAGCCTTCGACACGCGAACTCTGTCGCGAGCTGCTCGATGCGACGAAAGGCAAAGAGATCGTCGATGCCGCCGTCGACTACGCACAGCACATCCCGCTGCGCGTGATCGTCAAGATGCTCGGCTTCCCCGCCGAAGACGCCGACATCTTCCGCCGGTTCATCCACCAAGTGCTCGAAGACGTCGACATGACCGCCGAAGAGCGCCAGGCATTGCTCGAAGACGGCGAGCTCGAGCAATACATCGAAGCGCGGATCGAAGAACACCGCGCCGAACCACGCGACGATCTCACGACATTCCTGCTCGAAGCCGAGCTCGACGGCAACAAGCTCGAAGACGACCACGTGGCCGGCACGATGGTGCTGCTGATGATCGCCGGCATCGACACCACGTGGTCGGCGATCGGGGCGTCGCTCTGGCACCTCTCCCAACACCCCGACGACCGCCGCCGCCTCGCCACGGATCCGGCACTCATGGACACCGCGATGGAGGAGTTCCTCCGCGCGTACGCGCCGGTGACCATGGCACGGCTCGTGAAGGAAGACTTCGACTTCAAGGGCTGTCCGATGAAAGAGGGTGACTGGCTGTTACTCCCCTTCCCCGCCGCGAACCGCGACCCCGAAATGTTTCCACGCGCGAACGAGGTCCTCATCGACAGGGTCGAGAACCGTCATGCCGCCTTCGGACTCGGTATTCACCGCTGTATCGGATCGAACCTCGCCCGCATGGAACTGCGCGTCGCACTCGAGGAATGGATGCGTGTCTATCCGGAGTTCGAGCTCACCGATCCGAGCGCAGTCACGTGGTCGGCCGGTCAGGTGCGCGGTCCGCGCACGATCCCAGTGCGCGTGCGCTAGGTACGCCGGCGTGCCCAGCACGCGAGCATGAGCTCGAGCACGACGCCCACGCCACCCCGTAGCACCTGCGGCTGCTCGTCCTCGTACCGCAGCACGGTCACATCTACGCCGTTGCCGTACACCAAACACGTCTGATGCATCCGGCGCGCCGCCGGATGCTGCGACGGTCGCACGTACTCGCAGTCGTCGAGCGGCGCGGCCCATCCACCAGTATCGAGCGCGATCGCGCAACAGTCGTCGGGCGGCGTCAAGGCGCATGGCACCTCGCGCGCCACGCCCGACCAGAACGGCACAAGGATGACTTTGTCACCGCGCATCCGCACGCCGAACAGACGTGCCGGGTCGGCGCCTTCGGGAAACTGCATCACGCGTTCGTCGACGGCACGCGCGAGCGCGTCTGCTTGTGCGATGTTCATCCAATCCTCCCAAGCTCGAATCGAGAAAGGGCGGTGACAACCGCCGCTCGACGGCTCGGGAGACCGAGCGCATATAGCCCTGCGTAGGGCCGCTGCGGGCAACGTATCCGTTGTGGTCGCCCGAAACCAGGCCGCAATGAACGATGATGGTGTTCGTGCGCGAGGACATCGCCCTGTTCTTCGACTCATACCGAGCCGCCTTCGACGCCCTCGACGCCGCCGCGATCGCCGGGCACTACAGCGTGCCGAGCGTGCTTCAGGACGCCAACGGTGCGGTCGTTTGGAACACGCCTGCCGAGGTGCTCGCCAACATGGAAGAACTGGTCGAGCGCTACCGCAGCGATGGGTACGACCACGCAACCGCCGAGAGCCACCACGTCATCGCGATCGGGCGCGACGCCGCGTTCGTCGATGTGTCGTGGACGATCCATCGGGCCGAGGGCGCGGCGCCGCGACAGTTCCACACCGCGTACAACCTGCGCCGCGTCGAAGACGGCTGGCGCATCACCGTCTGCACGGCGTACGAAGAAACGCGCTAGTTACACAGCAGCAGGCGCAGACGTTGGTCGGTACATCAGCACGCTGACCGCGACGATCCAGACGCACCAGACGAGGAACGAGAGCAGTCCGACGAACCCGAGCGCGTTCGCGTCACTCGCGGACGAGAGACTCGCGACCAAGAACCCGGCCGCGGCGATCCAGCCGACGACCGTGACCCACATCGGCAGCATCTTCGTCTTGTACGACAGCGCGGAGACCGCGCCCAGGAAGGCGACAATGCCGAACCCCGACGTGCCGATCAACACGAACGAAAGCGAGTAGAAGACCTTGGCGCCGCCTGCGAGGTCGTCGATTTGCATCGCAGCCATCGAGGTCATTGCGCTCGACGCGAGTGCGAACACGCCGCCAAACGCGAGTCCGGTCAATGCAACCACCGCGAGACGCGGACGCTCCGCCTCATTGCGCGTCATCAGGCGCCATAGCGAGCCGAACCACCACAACAGCGCGATCACTCCCAAGCCGTTGAGATACTGCGCGGCCTGAATCCCACCCGCATGATCGTCGAAGTACTTCGCTATTTTCGCCGGCGAGTCGTCGAGCGATGGCGGCGCCCCAGGCAGGAAATTCGCCACAAGCGTGAGCACGACGAATGCAATCCCGCCGAGCGCCGCGTAGCGCTCCCATTTGGCCTCGTCCATTGTTCCCCCCCGCATGATCAGACAACGAACTGACCGGGCAATTATCCCACGATTACCCTCCGGGATGATGGATCGCGTGCCGCATCCTTGGAACTCGAGCCACACCTGGCACGACCACACCGCGGACCTCACCACCATCTCCTCGGACCAGGCTCGGCAGTTCGACGAGCACGGTTTCTTCGTCCTGGCGGACGCGTTCGACGCGGCGACACTCGAACGACTCGACGCCGAGCTCGCGGCCGGCGACCAACATGCCAAGGACCTCCTCTCCCGCGTGCCCGGTGGGCGGTTCAGCGTCGCGGGTCTCGACACCCAGACCGTCGCACCTCATGCCGTCAGCCACTCGGCATTCGTACGCGACTTCGTTGCTCATGAGACGTTGGCCGGGCTCGCCCGCGATCTCGTCGGCCCGGACGTGCGCTTGTACTGGGACCAGACCGTGTACAAGCAGCCGAACAACGCAGCGCCGGTTCTCTGGCACCAGGACAACGGCTACACCTACGTCGAGCCGCAGGCGTACCTCACCTGCTGGATCGCGATCAACGACGCCACACCCGAGAACGGATGCATCGCGGTGATGCCGGGCGTGCACCGCGAAGGCACGCTCGCGCACGGTTCCACGCCCGTCGGCGAAGAATGCTGGGGCGACTGGTCGACGGCCGTCGAGGTACCGGTACGCGCAGGCAGCATCGTCGTGTTCAGCTCGCTCACCCCGCATGCGACGAACCGCAATACGACCGACGCGGTGCGGAAGGCCTACATCGTGCAGTACGCACCCGACGGCGCGTTCGCGTTGCACGGCGACGCCAATGCCGGACCCCCGACACATACCGAGCTGCTCGGCGACGACGACCGCCGGTTCTGGATCGTCCGTGCCGGCGCGCGCGTCACGCAGGCCCCGGCCTGACCGCGTCCGTTACCCGTTGTGCGGGTTATGCGGGTGGTGGGGGTTGTGCGGGTTGTGCGGGTGGTGCTTGTCGTGGCACCGGTTCGGGTCACCACCCGTGCAGTGCTGCGGGAATGTCGTGGACGACGACGGCTTCGTCGTCGTGGTCGTCGGCCGCGTGGACGTTGTCGTCGAAGTCGGTCGCGTGGTTGACGTCGTGGAGGTCGACGGGCGCGTTGTCGACGTCGTCGAGGTCGACGTCGTGGTGGTCGTGGGCCGGGTCGTCGAGGTAGTCGACGTCGACGTCGTGGTGGTCGTCGTGATCGTCGTGGTCGTTGTCGGCCGGGTCGTGGACGTCGTGGTCCCGCCCGGGATCGATGTGGACGTCGTCGTGGTCGGAACCGTCGACGTCGTGGTGGTCGTCGTGATCGTGGTCGTCGTCGTGGTCGGCCGGGTCGTCGACGTCGAAGAGGTCGACGTCGAACTCGTCGTGCTGGAACGCGTCGTCGACGTCGTCGAGGTCGGGCCCGTCAGCACGGGGCTGAACACCAGCGCCATCGTCAACCCCGCTGCGAGGGACGGGTCGTCGTCATCGAAGGCGGGCAGGAAGAAGATGCTGCCGATGTCGCTCTCGAACTCGTTGCAGCCCGGGATCTCTTCGGGGATGTCGTCGATGTTGAGACCGAGGTGGGTCACGGTCGCCCGGCCCGTTGTCCGGTTGTACGCGACGCCGCCAGCTTCGGCAGTTGTCAGCGAGAACGCGATCGGGCCGACCGGGCAATCGTCGACGCCGCCTTCGAAGTCGTCACCGCGCGCCGTGATAAGGAACGTGAGGGTGCCGTTCAACGTGACAATGCCGCTCGTGGGGTCAACGTTGCCCGTGAACGCGCTATCGGCGCGTGGTTGCACCCTGAAGTTGTCGTCCGGGAAATCTTCGCTGTCGAATGCCTTGTCGTTGAACTTGAGGTTCGCCTTCGGGATCGTGAACGCGCCCGCGGCGGTGACGGTTCCCGCCGCCGCCGAGTTGAGGGTGAGCGCGTTGATGTCCTGGAACGCAGTGTGAAAGTCGGTGGTGATGCCCAGCGTGATGTTGCCGGGGTTGTTCACCGTCGCGCCCGCGTTGACAAACCCGTTCACGGCCAGCGCAGTCGCGGTGAACACCACCAAACCGACGATCGCCATTCGGCGACGACGCCCGCGGCCCAACCGATCGCTCATTTCCCCGCTGCCCCCACCTGGAATTTCCACGTCCGGCATCTCGCCGAGACGCGACTCTAGGTGTCACACGGTCGGGGAAGCCACTTTCTCAGGCGGTCGGGACGACACCGATCTGCTGCAAGAAGCCGAGGGTGTCCCACACTTCCCAGGTCTCGGCAATCTTGCCGCCCTTGATGCGGTGGATCGCGATCGCGTCGACCCGCACCTTCTTGCCCGTCGGCGGAATCCCGTTCACGTTTCCGATGTGCGTGCCGCTCCCGGTCCAGCGCACGGTGACACGGTCACCAGTCGAGAAAATCTCTTCGATGGTCCAGTGGCCGTCGACACCTTCTTGATACACGCGGATCGCGTCCACCATGCCCTGCGGCCCAACACCGGCCGGAACCTGTGGATCGTGCATGACGTGGTCGTCGGTGAAGATCTCACTCGCGAGCTCGTTCTTGCGCTCGTTGTTCATCTGCTCGTAGAACCGCCGAACGACTGCTTCGTCGGATGCCGCCATGATTGCCTCCTTCGCGGATGTCACCGCGTTGTTCGCAGTGCCGCGGGAATCGGATCAGGCGTTCAGTCTCGGGCTGCCGGCGAGAACGTTGCCGGGCCGTCCGCCGACTCGCCGCGCACGGCATCGAAGGGATCGTGCAGGTCGCCGTAGTAACCGAGCGTGTACGCGCCCCGTCGGTAGCCGGCGAGTCGCGCGAGATCCTCGGGCAGCTCGCGCGCGACCTCAGGCGGGCAGGCGAGGTACTGGTTCTCCTCTTGGCGCAACCACGACAACGTGTAGCCGACGTTCACGCCTCGACGCGGCGCGGCTGATCGGTTCGCCCCGCCGCCGTGGTACAGGGACCCGACGTACAGGAGCACCGAGCCCTTTGGCATCTCGGCGGCGATCGTCTGGTCGGCCGTCGGTCGAAGCTTGTCCTCCCAACGATGACTTCCGGGAATGACGCGTGTCGCGCCGTTCTCTTCGGTGAAGTCGTTCATCGCCCACATCGTGTGGCACTCGACCTCGAACCCGGACGGGAACGGGAAGAAGTCGAAGGCCCACTGATCACGATGCACGATCTGCGCGGGCTCGCCCGGCCCGATGTCGATCACCTGCGTGAGGTGCAGTTGATAGCTCGTGGCGTGATCGCCGAGCACGCGATCGAGCACGCCGAGCACGACCGGGTGGGCGGCGAGATCGCGAAAGCCGACCGACCGGGCGAGCAACGCGCCGGTTCGCCGCGTGCGGAAACCGGTGAACTCGTCCCCGCCGGTCGCGGTCGCCGACAGATACGGCTCGAGCTCGGCCGCGATGCGGTCGATCTGTTCGGCCGTCACGAGCCGCTCGACCACAGCACAACCGGCCTCGCGAACCGCGTCCTCGACTTCGTCGATGGCGGCGTCGGGTCGGAGGACCGGTACGTGCATTGTCATCGTCACATCTCCCGCATCCGCTCCCAGCCAGGAGGCGGCGGCGCCAACAACCAGAACTGTTCGGGAACGTTACCGCCGATGCGCGTGGCGAGCGCATGGTCCCGGTCGAGGGGAGGCAGCTGCGATTGATAACACTCGATCGCCGCGCGCTTGCGTGCATTGTCGACGACGACGGGCACGACCATGGGCGTCGGCCACAGCTCGGACCGGAACAGCCGCGCGATCCTCCACGCGAGCATGCCGGGGATGTGCTTGTAGCCACTGTCCTCGTAGCAGAACCACATGAAATCGCTTCGACGCGCGGCGATGAGCACACCGGCATCGTGGGTCGACGCGTGGTCGGGATTCGCGAGCCCCATCGGCACGAAGACCGCGGTGGGCTGCACGTCGTCGAGCACGGACTCGATCGTGACCGCGATCTCTTTGGGCTCGGCCCGCTCGTCCCGTGCGAGGTACTGGTAATCGACGAAGTCGAGCCAGACGGGACGCGCGTCCAGCACCTCCATCGCGGCGCGATCCTCCTCTCGGCGAAGCGCCACCACGTCGTCTCCCGCGCGGAACCCGCCCAGCGCGTCCCACTCCGTGGGCGGATCCGGATAATGCGGGGGTCGGCCCCCGAACACCGTCACCACCGTCGATCCGGGATGGGCCAGCAAGAGATGCGCGGCGCCGAGCGCGGCATCGTCGAAATGCGGCGAGCACACGACGACGCGGTCGAGACACCCGTCGGGCAGGACCCCCCACGTGATCGCGTTGCCGGGGGCGGTCGCCACAAGCCGATGCTACGCCTTACAGTCTCGCCATCTTCGTTGTCGGGGGGTTGAGATGCGCGTACGGCGCCTCGTGCTCGTGGCCATCGTCGTTGTGCTCGCCGCGTGCGGCAGCAGCTCCAAGAAGGGCGCACCTCCCGGCGACACCAAAACGCCCGCGCTCTCGACCGAGCTCGGCACCGGCGTCACCGCGAATGAGATCAAGCTCGGAATCTCGATCACCGACTTCGACTGCATCAAGCAGTACGTCGACTCGATCTTCCCCGACCAGGAGCCGATCTACCAAGCGTTCATCGACGACATCAACAAGAAGGGCGGCATCAACGGTCGCAAGATCGTTCCGGTGATGCACAGCTTCTGCCCGATCCCCGACCCGGCGCGGCTCGCCTCGATCTGCACCAGTTCACCGAGGACGACAAGGTCTTCGCGGTGATCGGGAACCTCTTCGACCAGACCGGCAACGCGCAAACGTGCATTGCGAAGCGGCACAAGACCCCGCTGTTTGCGTTCATGCTCACGCAGGAGATCATCGACAAGTCGCCACCGGGGCTGATCGTCCTGCCCGGGAACACCACTGAGCGAGTCACCAAAGTGTTGACCGGTCTGCTCGAGAAGAATCACACGCTCGACGGTAAGAAGGTCGGGATCCTCGGCGAGACCACAACGAACAACGCGGTCAAGAACAGCGTCGAGCCCGCGTTGAAGAGCCTCGGTGTCGAGACCGGTTCGACGGCGGTCCTCCAGATCGCGGGCGACGACACGACTGCCGCCCAAGGCCAGCTCGACAGTTTCATCGAGCGCTGGAAGAGCGAAGGCACGAACGCGCTGTTCATCACCGGCACACAAGTGGCGTCCAAGCAGTTCGTCGAGAAGATCCGCCAGGAGATGCCCGACGTCGTGCTGGTCACCGACGTCAGCGAGGCCGACCGGTTCGGGCAAGAGGAGAACCAAGCCGGACGCAAGCCGAATCCCTACGAAGGCATCATTACCGCGACCGGTCCGAGCGATACCGAGAGCGACAAGAGCCCGCGCTGGAAGGAATGCGCGCGCATCTACAAAGAACAGACCGGCAAGGACGCGCCCGACTCTTCGGTCGTCATTCCGGGCCCCGATGGCAAGACGATCGACACCAACCAAGCGATCAGGGACGTCTGCCAGTTGGTCACGTTGTTCTACGACATCGCCACCAAGGCCGGCCCGAATCTCAACATCGAGACCTGGGTGAATGCCGTCGACAACTACGGCCCGATCCGCAACATGGACGGCGGCGACTTCGCGTCGTTACACAAAGGCAAGTACGACATCGACGACACGTTCCGGCTCTCGGAGTTCGATTCGTCGATACCACCGCAGGGCGCATGGAAGCCGGTCACCGAGCTACAGAACATTCCGGGAGACTGACATGCACGCGCGTCGTCTCGTTCTCGTGGCCCTCGTCGCGGTCCTCGCCGCGTGCGGGAGTAGTTCCAAGAAAGACACGACGCCCAGCGGCACCCAAGCACCCTCGGCCGAGCTCGGCCAAGGTGTCACCGCGACCGAGATCAAGCTCGGCGTCTCCCTCACCGACTTCGACTGCATCATGGGTTTCGTCACGGGGATTCGCATCGACCAGGAGAAGAACTACCAATACTTCATCAACGACATCAACAAGCGGGGCGGGATCAACGGTCGCAAGATCGTTCCTGTGTTTCACCGCTTCTGTCCGATCCCCGATGCGCAGCGCCTCGCGTCGATCTGCACGAAATTCACTGAGGACGACAAGGTCTTCGCCGTCATCGGGAACCTCTTCGACCAGACCGGCAACGCGCAGACGTGCATGGCGAAGCGGCACAAGACTCCGCTGTTCGCGTACATGCTGACCCAGGAGATCATCGACAAGTCTCCGCCCGGGCTGATCGTCTATCCCGGGGCCACACCGGAGCGCATCACGAGCGTGTTGACGCGTCTTCTCCAGGAGAACAAGTCGGCGATTGAGGGCAAGAAGATCGGGATCCTCGCGGAGTCGTCGCGGTCGAAGACGGTGGAGAACAGCGTCGAGCCGGCGTTGAAGTCACTCGGTATCGAGACCGGTTCGACGGCAGTGCTGCAGATCACCAACGACGACACGACCGCCGCGCAGTCACAGCTCGACAGCTTCATCGAGCGGTGGAAAGGCGAGGGCACCAACGCGTTGTTCGTCAGCGGCACGCTCGTGGCATCCAAGCAGTTCGTCGAGAAGGTCCGGAAGGAGATGCCCGACGTGACACTCCTCACGGATTCTGCTTCGACCTTGGGCTACGGGCAGGAGGAGACCCAGTCCGGCCTCAAGCCGAATCCGTACGAGGGCATCCTCACCGCGAGCGGCCTGGCCGAGAGCGAGTACGACGCCAGTGAGAACTGGAAGATGTGTGCGCGCATCTACAAGGAGCAGAGCGGCAAGGTCGCGCCCGATTCCTCCGACGTGATCCCGGGACCGTCCGACCACACGATCGACACCTACGGCAGCATCAGGGACGCGTGCCAGATGCTCACGCTGTTCTCCGATATCGCCACCAAGGCCGGCCCGACGCTGAACAACGACACGTGGGTCAACGCGGTGGACAGCTACGGTCCGATCCGCAACATGGCCGGCGGCCAATACGCTTCGCTGCACAAGGGCAAGTACGACATCGCCGACACGTTCCGGCTGGCGTCGTTCGACTCGTCGATCCCGCCCGACGGCAACTGGAAGCCGATCACCGACCTTCAGAACATTCCCGGCTCGTAACATCCTCCCGTGGGCCCTTTCGAACGGCTGACCGAGGCCGCGCACGCCGCCGCCGTGCTCGCGCGCTCGGGGGTGCTCCATCCGGAGCCGCCCCGCCGCATGTTGCGGATCGCGTCGGCCGTCCGGCACTGGGGCCCGAGCCTGGCTGCGGTGTTCGCAATCTGCGCGGCGCGCTACGACAGTCGGGATGCGCTCGTCGACGAACGAGGGTCGCTGACGTTCGCCGAGCTCGACCGTCGCGCGGACGCGCTCGCGCGCGGTCTCAACGCGATGGGCGTGGTCGCGGGCGACACCGTAGGCGTGTTGTGCCGCAACCACCGCTACTTCTTCGACACCACTGGCGCGCTCGCGAAGCTCGGCGTCAACGTGCTCTTCCTCAACACCGGGTTCTCGGCGCCTCAGCTTCGCGACGTGATGGCGCGCGAGGACGCGCGCGTGCTCGTGCACGACGACGAGTTCACTCCGGTCGCGCTGGAGGCCGACGGGGTGACGCGAGTACTCGCGTGGGCCGACGGCGAGCATGCGGCGGATGGCGAGTCCCGAACCATCGACGATCTGATTGCCGGGCATGCCGAGGGGCCGCAGCTGCCCCGGCCCGCACACGAAGGCCGCACAATCATCCTGACTTCGGGCACGACCGGCACACCCAAAGGGGCCCTGCAGGGGAAGTCGTCGGATCCCCTCAGCGGTATCGGCGTCCTCGAGCGAATCCCCTACCGGTCACGCGAAACGATGGTGATCGCGGCGCCGTGCTTTCACTCGTGGGGACTCACCAACGCGATGCTCAGCCTGCTGTTCGGCGACACGATGGTGCTCGAACGCTCTTTCGATCCGGAGCGCACGCTCGCTTCGATCGCGCGTCACCGCGCGCAGGTCCTCGTCGCGGTGCCGGTGATGCTGTCGCGCATCCTCGAGCTGCCCGCGGAGGTGTGCGCGCGCTGCGACACGTCATCACTGCGATTCGTGCCACTGTCGGGCTCGGCGCTCCCGGGTGACCTCGCCACGCGGTTCATGGACGCGTTCGGCGACGTGGTCTACAACCTCTACGGTTCGACGGAAGTCGGCGCGGTGTCAGTCGCTTCGCCAGAGGATCTCCGGGCCGCGCCGTCGACCGCCGGGCGACCGCCGCGCGGCACCGAGGTCCGGCTCCTCGATGACAACGATCAGGATGTCGCGCCGGGCGAGACCGGCCGTATCTTCGTGCGGAGCCCGTTGTCGTTCGACGGCTACACCGACGGCGCCACGAAGGCGGTCGTCGACGGGTTCATGCACACCGGCGATACCGGCCACTGCGACCCCGCCGGCCGGTTGTTCGTCGAAGGCCGCGACGACGACATGATCATCTCCGGTGGAGAGAACGTGTTCCCGGCCGAGGTCGAGGACGTCATCGCACAGCACCCGGGCGTCGTCGAGGCGGCGGTCATTGGCGTACCAGACGCAGAGTTCGGCCAGCGCCTCAAGGCGTTCGTCGTACCGCGCGAGGGCGAACAGCTCGGCGCCGACGACGTGAGGGCCCACGTACGCGCCAACCTCGCCCGCTTCAAAGTGCCGCGGGAGGTCGAGTTCGTCGACGCGCTTCCCCGCAACGCGACCGGCAAGGTCATGCGCCGCCACCTCGACTGAGCGTTGATCTTCCCGGAGCCCGGGTGCGAACATGGTTCATGAGCGCAAACCGTGACGCATTCTTCCGCGCGATCGATCGCTGGAACGCGGGCGATCTCGACAGCTATCTCGAGCTCGACGACGACTCGATTGCCTTGCACGGGTACTCCGAGAAGCCGATGGCCAAGAGCGAGGTACGCGCGTTCTACGAAGGCCTCTTCGCGCCGCTCTCGGACATACGTGTGCAGATCCAGGAGGTCGTCGAGGACGTCGAGCATGTCGCGGCGCGCTTCACGATGACAGGAACACACACCGGTGAGCTTGCCGGCGTCCCCGCCACCGGACGCACGGTCACCCAGCAGGGCATGACCATGCTGCATTTCAGGAACGGCCGTTGCATCGAACGATGGTCGGTGGCCGACTTTCTTCCGGTGCTGATCCAGATCGGCGCGATCTCGCTGCCCGGTTGACGCTAGGAGGTGCGCATGAGGTCGCGCACGATGTCGGCCGCGCGCTCGCGCCGAACAACCGCGCCGACGCCCGTACCCGCGTAGAGAGCCATCGCCTCGATGTGGCCGTCGACGTCGGTGCTCGGCGGCAAACTTGCCCAACGCGGGAGCTCCAGAGCGCCCAGCTTGGCGACCGTTGTGTCGGGTGCGAGTGACCGGGCGGCCTCGACCGCTGATCGCAAGACGCGGTGCGGGGCGTTGGGCCAGAACACCTCGAACGCGGTCGTAAGCACTGTCGCGTCGCCGGCGGCGGCACACAACGCGGCGACGTAGTCAGGATGCGCGGCCGATTCGTTGGCAACGACAAAGCGGGTGCCGACGCGTACCGCGTCAGCGCCGGCGTCCATCGCCTGTTGCACCGCGGCGCTCGTCGTGATGCCGCCCGCCGCAACGACTGGCACGTCCACCGCGTTCCGCACGTCGGGCAACAACTGGAGCAGCGGCGCCACGCCGCGCACGTGACCGCCGGCTTCGACCCCTTGGGCGACGATGAAGTCGCAGCCCGCATCGACCACGCGGCGCGCCTCGTCGGGCGAACCGACCTGCCAGCACGCGAGCGCGCCGGCCTCGTCCGCGATCGAGATGACCATGGGATCCGGGTCGTCGTAGAAGAACTCCATCACCCGGGCGTCGGGCGCGACCCGCTCAACGACGTCGCGCTCGAAGAAGACCATCAGCACATTGACCCCGATTGCGGGTTGAACTTGACGAGCGGCGCGCAGCGTCGACTGGTCGTCGCGCACGAGGCTGATCGGTACCATCCCCAGTCCGCCGGCGTGCGCGACGGCGGCCGCGAGCTCGATCGTGCCGATGCCTCCCATCCCGGCGAGCTGCAGCGGAACGGTGCAACCGACAAGGTCTGTGAATCGTTCACTGGTCACGGTCGCCAGCATGGACCGCCTGATACACGCGGTCACGCAAAGAATTGGCCTCCTCACGCGTGAGGGTGCGCTCGACGTGTCGGAGCACGACTCGCACGAGCACGTTCTTCTGGCCCGCGCGCAAGCCGAGGCGCCGGCGAGCAATCGGCGGGAGCTCCGCGCCGGGCGTCTGCGACAGGATCTCGACGGCCTCCACGCAGTCGACGTCCGGCCCCAGCGCTTCGCGCACGCGATCGCCGAGCACGTCGACGTCGTCATCGCCGGCAACCGCGATCGAGAGATCCCGCACGATCGCGGGCCGGTTCGACACCGGCCGGTAGAGCGACAGATCCCGCATCTGGGCCGCGACGCGGGGCTCATTCGTGCGCAGCAGCCGGATGTCGGCGATGCCCTTGCGCAACATGAGGAGGCGGTCGAGGCCGAGCCCCATCGCGAGGCCCGTCCACGCTTCCGCGAGGCCCGCGCCGCGCAACACGCGCGCGGCCGCGAGACCGCACTCGCCGATCTCGACCCACTCGTCGCCGTTCTCGACGTCGATCTGCAAGCCGTCGGTGGTGTACGGGTGAACACGCGGTTCGACGCGCCACTCCGCGCCCGGGAGCGCGGCGCGTACAACGAGCTCGATCATCTCTTTGAGATCGCCGGTCGTCAGCGGGCGGTCGCGCGTGACGCGCCACACGTCGAGTTGATGCGGTGTGCCCGTGTGCAGTCGATCGATGGCATCGCGTCGATACACGACGCCCGGACATGCAACCACCACATCGGATGCGCCGTTGCCGACCGACCGCAACGCGGCCGGGATCGGTGCCGACGTATGGCTCCGCAACATCTGCGTCTCCGTGACGTAGCGGGTGTAGCGCGCCTCGCGCGTTACCGCGTCGGGCTCGTACCCGAGCGCGTCGTAGTTCTCGGAGATGTCCACGATGCGCGCGCCTCGATGCACGAGCACATCGGATTTCCACGGACGTCGCAGCGCGGTGATGATGTCGTCGACGAGGCGCTGCATCGCGTGCACGCCTTCGCAGGGATCGCTGAGGTCGCGCACGGCCAACGCCGCGCGCGACCTCGTCGGGCGTGAGTCTTCGGACAGGCATGACATGGGCTCCTTCGGCGTCGCAGCGGCGGGGTGTTGCCCCCGGGCCGGCGGCGCCGAAATGGAGCCGAGCGTCAGTGCGCGCGTGCCCCGCGGCGCCCTCTCAGGGCCCGGGGGCAACAAAATCGCTGCGCACGCTCGTACGTCACGCCGTCCATGGTACCAACTTGCGTGGCGGACTCGGCCGTGAGCCGAGTCCGCCACGCATGTTCGAGGTCCGTTACGGCATCGGGTTCATCTTGATGACGTTGAACATCGCGCCCTGGGGGTCGGCGAGCACCGCGAACCGGCCGGGTGGGATGTCGGTCGGCTCGACGAACGCCGATCCGCCGAGCTTCTTCGCCTTGGCGACCGTGGCGTCGGTGTCGTCCGTCGAGAAGTAGACCGTCCAGATCGGCGGGATGCCCGGCATCGGCGGGTTCTGCGCGCCGCCAATGCTCTGCCCGTTGAGCTTGAACTCGGTGTATTCCATGCCCTCGACCGGGTTCGTTTCCCAGCCGAACACCTTGCTGTAGAACGCCGCGGCCTTCTGCACGTCGGGCGTGAGGAGCTCGTTCCATGAGAACGCGCCCGCCTCGTTCACGAGCGACGCGCCGATGTGGTTCTTCGCCTGCCATGCCGCGATCGTCGCTCCCGTCGGGTCGGCGAAGACGCTCATGCGGCCGGCGTCGAGCACGTCGAAGGCCGGCATGAACACCGTGCCGCCGGCCTTCTCGGCGAGCGATGCGGTCTGGTCCGCGTCGCTGACCGCGACGTATGAGTTCCAGTGCGGCGGCACTCCCGCCGCGGCCTGGTCGCCGAGCGAGGCAATCGCCCCGACGTCAAGGCCTTTGATCTGCGCCATCGAGTAGACGGCACCGCCGGTGTCGTCCATCGGCATGTCGTTGAACTTCCAGCCGAACAGCTCACCGTAGAAGCGCTTGGCCGCGTCCTGATCGGTCGTTTGCAGATCCACCCAGTTCGGCGTTCCGGGTGCGTATTCCTTGCGTTCGGGCATCGCGCAGCTCCTCGTTCGGTGAAGTCGCGCGGCAAGTTAGTGACGATTTTTGAACCAGACAAGTAAACATTTCGTACTAGCATCGACGCCCATGGGGCAGGCGGCCGACGCTCGCGAGCGACGCAGCTACGAGCAGTTCTGCCCGCTCGCCCGCGCGCTCGACGTCCTCGGTGAACGTTGGACGTTGCTGCTCGTCCGCGAGCTGCTCGTCGGGCCGATGCGGTTCTCGGATCTCCGTGCCCACCTCCCCGGCATGGGCCCGGCCCTCCTCACTCAGCGCCTGCGCGACCTCGAAGCCTCGGGCCTCGTACAGCGCACCGAGCTGCCGCCGCCCGCGGCACGCACCGTGTACGAACTAACCGACCGCGGGCGCACGCTCGAGCCCGTGGTCTACGAGTTCGCGCGCTTCGGTCTGCCCTACCTCGACATGCCGACCGAGGAGCAGCCGCTCTCCCCGCACCTGCTTCCGCACGGCTTGAAGACGCTCGTTGTCGCCGAAGCACTCCCCCGCCGCGCGTTTGTCGTACATCTCGCGCTCGACGAGGGCGACTTCACGATGCGCGTGGCGCCGCCCCAGCCGGGGCCGCCGATCACCCGCGTAACCGTCGAGCCAGGTCTGTCCGGACGAGCCGACGTCACGATCCGCGGATCGGCCGGTGTGGTCTTATGGGTTCGCCAGGGCGCCCTGTCATTCGACGATCCGCGTGCGCAAGAACTGCTCGGCGTCGACGGCGATGTTCGTGCCGTCGACGCCGTGCGTGCGCTCTTCGGTTTTCTCTGACGCGAACCGTCAGCCGGTGATCGGCACCACGAAAGGCTCGGTACCGGCCACGAGATTCACGCCTCCGAAGCCCGCGCCGTGCAGGTAGTTCAACTCGCGTCCGAGGTCGCCGAAATTGTTCGCACCGGGGAATGGCGCGAACTCGACGGTCGAGAGCACGCCGATGGCGCGGCCCTGCGCGTCGAGGAATCCACTCCCCGAGTCACCTGGGATACCGGGGGTCAGCGTGTACGTCTTGGTCGACCACCCGGCGGTGTTGCCGACGCTGACGCCGTACTTGGGCGACAGCTGGGTGATGCCGAGGCGCAGCGACGAGTTGCCGTACGAGTAGACCTTGTCACCCAGGTTGGTCGGCGCACCGACCGCGGTCGGGCCACCGAAGAACGGCACCGACGGATTCACGCGGGAGACGTCGGCGGGATCGAGTTGCACGAGCGCGAAGTCGTTGTACGCGCACGTGTCGGGATCCGCCTCGCCCACCTGCTGCATCCGCAACCACGAGTTGTAGACGAGCGTGCCGGGGCGAGTCGCGCCGCCGACCTCGACGGGCGTGCCGAGCGGCAGCGATGCGGAGTCACAACCGTCGGTCTCGGTGGCCGCGCCCGTACCCGAGCAGTGGGCGGCCTGGCCGATATACACAGTCGCACCATCGGTGAAGATGAAGTTGGCGGTGCACTGGGCGCCGGCGGTGACCGTTTGCACGCCGGGATGAATCTGTGCGGTCGCGGCGGGTGCCCATTGGGCGGCACCGCTCGAGGTGGCGACGAGGCCGACAAGCCCGCATGCGAGCGCGGCGACGAGCAAAGCCAGACGACGGATGCGCCTCAAGGAATCCCTCCACGACAGCCCCGCGTCCGAGTTCTGATCAAGAAGGGTGATGCCCGCGCGAAGGCGCGCGAAATCATCGAGGACGAGGAATTCCTCGAATTACTGGGCCCCGATGCCCCCAGAAGCCGGGCCCGGGGCCGTGTCCCGGGCCTCCAGGGCCGGCCGCGAACTCACCGTTCACGAGCTTGGTGATGCGGTCCTTGAGGTTCGCGGTCAAGCGGTCGGCCTGGTCCTGGCTGATCTTCCGGTCGGCCTTCGCCTGGTCGATGCGGGCCTGCGCGGCGCCGACCATCGCGTCGATGACCTTGTCGACGTCGACGTTCTTGTCCTTGGCGACGTCAGCGATCGTCTTGCCGTCCCGCCGCGCCGTCCGGAGCTCGTCGGTCGTGATGCCGAGCGCCTTGGCCGCGGCATCGAACTTCTCCTCGGCGCCGAACGGCTTGCCGCCGAACGCCTTGCCGCCGGGACCCGGCCCGGGCCCGTGATCACGGATGGGCAACGGGTTGTTGACGAAGTCCTCGATGCGCTGCCGGTCTGCCGCCGCAATCGCGTCGATCACCGTGTTGAGATCGATGTTCTTGTCCTTGGCGATGTCGGCGATCGTCGTCTTGCCGTCGGCCAACTTCTGACGCAGCTCGTCGGTCGTGATGCCGAGCGCCTTGGCCGCCGCATCGAACAACGCCGACCTCCGTTCGGTCGCTCGGCCCCCCGAAACAGCCGGCGCACCGGCGTTGGTTGGGTTCGCGGCGCTCGTCGCTGCGTTCGTCGATGCGCCCGAGAGGGCGGGTACACCGAGGAACGCGCCGGCGGCGCCCCCTCCCACCACCGACGCGGTGATGATCAACGGGATCGTGAGCCTGCGTCCGAGCATGGCGACTCCTTCGACGATCTGCGCAGAACGTGACCGCATCTTCGGCGGGGTCACTGGCATTGACCTGGGAAAACGTCCAGGTTCGCGTGAGGACGAACGCTCAGCGTCCGCACAGCCTGCCCACAGTCGATGCTGCCAAAATGGCCAGGTGTCCGACACCCGCGTCCTCGTCGTCGACGACGAGTCGAACATCACCGACCTCGTCGCCACCGCTTTGCGTTATGAAGGCTTCGACGTGGAGGTCGCCAGTACCGGCACCGATGCGTTGCGGGCCGCCGAGAACTTCCGGCCCGACCTCATGGTGCTCGACATCATGCTTCCGGACCGCGACGGTTTCCAGGTGGTGCAGCGACTGCGCGCCGACGGACGCCATGTTCCTGTCGTCTTTCTGACTGCGCGCGACTCCACTGAGGAGAAGGTGAAGGGCCTCACGGTCGGCGGCGACGACTATGTGACCAAGCCGTTCAGCCTCGAAGAGCTCGTCGCCCGTGTGCGCGCGGTGTTGCGCCGTACCGGCGCAACGAACGGTGACAACTCGGCGCGACTCGTGTTCGCAGACCTCGAGCTCGACGACGATACGCACGAGGTGTGGCGCGGCCGCAACCGGATCGAGCTCACACCGACGGAGTACAAGCTGCTCCGGTACCTGATGCTCAACGCGAGGCGTGCCCTGTCGAAGTCGCAGATTCTCGATCACGTGTGGGAGTACGACTTCGACGGCGACGCCAACGTCGTCGAGACGTACATCAGCTACCTGCGCAAGAAGATCGACAAGCTCGGCGCGCCGCTCATCCATACCATTCGGGGCGTCGGCTACACGTTGCGCACACCGCCGGAGAACTGATCGTTGACGCTGCGGACGCGTCTCCTGATCGGTCTGGTACTGCTGGCGGGGATCGGCCTGTCGGTCGCCGGAGGGATCACGTACCGGCAGGAACACGACTTCCTGCTCACACGCTTCAACCGTGAACTGGCGTCAGTCGCGAACTCTCCCGAACTGCATCAAGCGCTGCGCCGTTCGGTGGCCACGCAGCAACCGGCGCGGATCATCTCGCCGACCGACATCGTGGCTGAGCTCCACACGAAGTTCGGCGACGGGTTCGCCGCCACGATCAACGACCCGCCCGCGCTTCCGAAGAACGCGGCGGGCTCCTTCACGATGCACGGGCCTCACTATCGCGGGGTCTCGCTCGCAGAAGCCGACGGAGACCGATACGTCGTCGCGCTGTCAATGCGCGAGATCGACTCTTCCCTTCACCATCTGCTGCTCGTCGAGTTCACGGTCGCGGCAGCTGTGCTGATTGCGCTGGCGCTCCTCGCGTGGTGGGTCGTCAAGCTCGGACTCCGTCCGCTGCAACAGATGGAGGAGACGGCCGCGGCAATCGCGGCCGGTGACCTTTCCCGCCGGGTCGAGACTGCTGACGAGACCACCGAAGTCGGCCGGCTCGGGCTCGCGCTGAACCAGATGCTGCAGCAGATCGAGAAGGCATTCGGTGAACGCACTGCGTCCGAGGCACGGCTGCGCCGTTTCGTCGGTGATGCCTCTCATGAACTTCGGACGCCGCTCACGTCCATCCGCGGCTACGCGGAACTGTTCCGCCGCGGCGCCGCCGAACGTCCGGAAGATCTTGCAAAGGCCATGCGGCGCATCGAGGAGGAAGCCGACCGCATGGGCGTCTTGGTCGACGACCTGTTACTCCTTGCGCGTCTCGATCAGGGCCGGCCGCTCGAGCGCGCGCCCGTTGATCTCACTCGCATCGTCGCCGACGCCGTCGACGACGCCCGGGCAGTCGCACCGGACCGGTCGATCGACTACTCGCCGAACGGAGCAATCGTGGTGCCCGGCGACGAGGTACGCCTGCGGCAGGTCATGGCGAACCTCTTGCAGAACGCCGTACGTCATACGCCCGTCGACACCCCCGTACACGTGCGCGTCACGACCGATGACGACGACGCGATCATCGAGGTCCGCGACGAGGGTCCGGGCATGCCGACCGAGGAAGCGGACCGCGTGTTCGAGCGGTTCTGGCGCGGCGACGCGTCACGCACGCCGCGAGCGGCGGCACCGGACTCGGGCTCGCGATCGTCGCGGCCATCGCCGACGCGCACGGGGGCTCGGCGTCGGTCGACACCGCACCCGGCGAAGGCGCGACATTCCGCGTGCACCTGCCGAGAACCGAACGGCCGGTACCCGAGCCCGAGGCCGAGGCTGAGGCCGAACGCGACGACGTCGACCCCACGGTGGCGCCGACCTCGCCGTCGGTCCCCGATATTCCGCTCGCCGAACTGGAAGAAGCGCCGTAGCCCGCGAAGTCAGACGCGGGATCGCAACGTGTCGACGCCGTCGCCGGTCAGTTCGTCGAGCACGGCCTGGCGTCCGCACATCGCCAGCAAGACCGCTTCGCCCGCGCCCCGCACCTCGGGCCCGTCACCGTGCGTCCACTGCATGTCGGTCGCGACGAGCTTCAGGCCGGCGATCCGCTTCTTGTTGCCCATGAACCCGACGTTCTTCATCTCGTCGAGCACGGCGCGCAGGCGCTCCTCCGGGATCTCCTTGGGCTGGTTGAGCGGCCGCCGGATGTCCTGGGTGTGGACGACCGCGTCGCAGAGCATGTCCATGGGCTTCGTCATCGGCGGCGTGTAGTGCGAGGTGGCCTGCTCGCGCAGCTCCTTCACGAGGTCCTCGGTCGGTTCGCTGCCCTTCTCCATGCCGGTTCTTGCGAGCATCTTGTTCATGTTGAAGCCCGACTTCGCGAGATCGCGGATCACCTTGCCGTATCCGAGCTTGCCGGAACCAAGAACGATGTGCCCGACGACGTCGCGCACCTTCCACTGGTCGCAGAGGCTCTGGGCCTCCCACTGCTCTGGTGTCAGCGTCTCCAAGAGGTCGGCCAGCTCCGTCTTCGAAGCCGCGACCTCCGCCCACACGTCGTTCATCACGTTCCTTCCGGCTTGCCTTCCGACTCGCCTTCCAACTCGCCACTGACCCTTACTACCAGCTTGCCCAGGTGATCGCCCGAGAACAACCGCACAAGCGCCTCGGGTGCGCGTTCGAGACCGTCGAGGACGTGCGCTCGGTGGATGATCTTGCCCTCGGCCACCCAGCGGGCCAGCTGGGCGGCGGAGGCATCGTATTGATCCCAGTGGTCGAGCGTGTTGAAACCCTCCATCCGCGCCCGCCTTCCCATCACGTACCTGAGGTTGTGCAGGGGGGCGGGGCGGCCGTCAGAGTTATAGGTGGAGATGTCGCCGCACAACACGATGCGGGCACGCATCGCGATTCGCCGGAGCACGGTGTCGAGCAGCTCGCCGCCGACGTTGTCGAAGAAGATGTCGACGCCATCTGGCGCGAGCTCCTTGAGGCGCGCGGCGACGTCTTCGCGCTTGTAGTCGATGCACGCATCAAACCCGAGCTCTTCGGTGAGCCATGTGCATTTGGCCGGCGAGCCGGCGATCCCGATGACTCGTGCACCCTGCATCCGCGCGATTTGCCCGGCGATCGACCCGACGCTGCTGGCCGCGGCCGACACGCAGAACGTCTCGCCCGGCTGGGGCTTGGCGACCTCGAGCACACCCACGTACGCGGTGATGCCGGTGTTCCCGATCACGCCGAGCACGTCCATCGGCTCCACACCGGCGGGAACCATCGTGATCGGCGGGAACGGATTGGACTGCACGACGCAGTACTGCTGCCAGCCGGTGAGATGCATGAACGCCACACCGAGCGGATATTCGTCAGGGTTGTTCGTCTCGATGACCACGCCGACACCGTTGGAGCGCACCGGTTCGCCGATCTCGACGGCCGGCATGTAGTTGCCGCGCTCGCTGATCCACCCGCGGATCGTCGGGTCGATGGCGACGTAGCGCACCTCGAACAGCGCCTCGCCGTCGCCGAGCGGCGGCACGTCGCGCTCGACGGTTTCGAAGCACGACTCCGTGACCATGCCGACCGGTCGCTTGACGAGCACGATCTGCCGGTTGCGGCGCCTGGTCACGGGCCGAACGCTAGTCGCCGCGCGTATTGTTCCGCCCGTGCTGCCGCTCGATGTCGAGGAGCTCACGCCGGTGTTCTTCTCGGGCGCGCTTGGTCGCGACGTCACGGGTGCCGAGCTGCTCGATCGTCACTCGGGGACGACCGGCCGCGCGCGCGTCGGCCTGCACGGCGAACCCGGTGTGCCGGCGACCGTCTTCGTGAAGCTGGCACCGTTTGACGACCGTCAGCGAGAGTTCGTGACGTCGGTCGGCATGGGTGTCGCCGAGGCGCGCTTCTACCGCGACCTCGCGGTCGAGATCCCGGTGCGCGTGCCCCAGGTGTGGTTCGCCGACACCGACGACGATCGGTACGTGATGGTGCTCGAAGACCTCGAAGCCAGCGGATGCCGGTTCCCGCATCCGAAGGACGACGACATCACGGCACGCGGGCTCGACATTGTCGAACAGCTCGCGGCGCTGCACGCGCAGTACTGGGAGTCACCTCGGTTCGCCGACGGTGGCGATCTCGTGTGGCTTCTCAAGAAGGGCACTGGTGACGCGGGTGGCGGCGCGACGTTCGTAAAGATGGCCGTCGACACACTCGGCGACCGCCTCGACGCCTCGTTCCACCGCATTGCCGACTTGTATCTCGCGCGTGCGCCGGACATCGTCGCGTTGTGGAATGCGGGACCGCGCACACTCGTGCACGGCGACCCGCACATGGGAAACCTGTTCGTCGATGTGCAGGGCGGCAATCGCACCGGCTTCCTCGACTGGGCGATGATCGGCCGTTCGCCGGGGCTGCGCGACGTCGCGTACGTCCTGTGCAACTCGATACCAGCCGAGGTGCGCGCCAGGAACGAACAAGGCTGGATCGAGAGATACTGCGAACTGCTCGGCGAGGCTGGGATCGACATCATCGTCGACGACGCCTGGCAGCAATACCGGCTGTTTGCGATGTACTCGTGGGTCTCGGCGACGTCGACCGCCGGCATGGGTTCGAAGTGGCAGCCGTTGCACATCGGACTCGGCGGCACCCGGCGCGCAACGGCTGCGTGCACGCACTTGCAGTGCGTCGAACTTTTGGAAGAGCTGCTGCCGACATAGTGTGCGTTGTCCAACCAGGAAAGGGGCCGGCCGATGTCGGTGTACGACGTTCAGCTCAAGTCGCTCGACGACAAGCCCGGCGTGCTCGCCGAGCAGAAGGGCAAGGTCACGCTGCTCGTGAACGTCGCGTCGTTCTGCGGCCTGACGCCGCAGTACGAAGGGTTGGAAGCGCTGTACGAGCGCTTCGGCGCCCAGGGCTTCTCCGTCGTCGGCATTCCTTGCAACCAGTTCGGCGCCCAGGAGCCGGGCACGGCCTACGAGATCAAGACGTTCTGCAGCACGTCCTACGGCGTGGATTTTCCGCTCACCGAAAAGATCGAGGTGAACGGCGACGGCCGGCACCCGCTGTACCAGCAGCTGACCGAGACGGCCGACGGCGAAGGTCACAGTGGCGACATCCGCTGGAACTTCGAGAAGTTCCTCGTGTCGCGCGACGGCGACGTGATCGCCCGCTTCTCACCGCTGGTCGAGCCCAGCAACGACGAGCTCGTCGGATCTATCGAGAAGGCCCTGGCCGGCTGAGGTTTCTGCGCGCGTCTTCGCACGGCGCGCGCGCCGCACAACCTGACAGGTGGTCGTTGACCAGGCCCGCGGCTTGCATCGTCGCGTACACGGTTGTCGGCCCGACGAAGCGGAAGCCGAGCCGGAGCAGCTCCTTCGACAGCGCCTTCGACTCATCGGTCTTGGCCGGGATGTCGGCGAAGACTCGGGGGACGCGGCGTCGCTTGGGCTCGAACGACCAGCAGAGCGCGGCCAGCGACCCGTGATGTTCTTCGACGGCGATGATTGCGCGGGCGTTGGCGATGGCCGCTTCGATCTTGCCGCGGTGGCGCACGATGCCCGCATTGTTGAGCAGCCGTGTGACGTCGCGCTTGCCGTACCGGGCAACCTTCTCGGCATCGAATCCCGCGAACGCGCGTCGGAAGGCGTCGCGTTTGCGCAGGATCGTCAGCCAGGACAACCCTGACTGGAAGCCTTCGAGGCAGAGCTTCTCGTACAGACGCGTATCGTCGACGACCGGCCGCCCCCATTCGTTGTCGTGATACGGCACGTAATCGGGTGTGCTCGCACCCCAGGCACAGCGACGTACCCCGTCGGCTCCGCGCACGACATCGGCCACGACCCCGACACTAGGGTCGCCGCCGATGGTGCTCGATCAATTCCGGCTCGATGGGCGCGTCGCGATCGTCACGGGCGCGGGCAAAGGCATCGGCGCCGGGTGCGCACGCGCGCTGGCGGAAGCCGGTGCCGACGTCGTGTGTGCGGCTCGAACAGCCGCCGACATTGAGGCAGTTGCAGCCGACGTGCGGGCGCTCGGACGCCGGGCGATCGCCGTCCCCACCGACGTGACTGTCACCGAGCAGCTGTCGGCGTTGGTCGACCGTTCGGTCGCGGAGATGGGACAGATCGACATCCTGGTCAACAACGCGGGCGGCTGGCTCCCGCGCCCGCTGCTGCAGACGAGCGAGCGGTCGTTCGAGGCCGCGCTGCGGTTCAACGTGACATCGGTGTTCCTGCTGACCAAGCTCGTCGTGCCGCACATGGTCGCGGCCGGAGGGGGCAGCATCGTCAACATCTCGTCGCGCGCCGCGAGCATGGTGCAACCGTGCTTCACGGCCTACGCGACGGCGAAGGCCGCGTTGTCGATGATGACGCGCGCAATGGCGCCCGAGCTGGCGCCGAAGGTGCGCGTCAATGCGATCGAGGTCGGTGGTGTCGAGACCGACGCGCTCGCGCACGTTCTGACCGACGCGACGGTGCGCGCGCAGCTCGAGGGGAACACCCCGATGCACCGCGTCGGCCGGCCCGAAGACATCGCGGCGGCGGTCGTCTATCTGGCGTCGTCTGCGTCGTCGTATGTGACCGGCAAGATCATCGAGGTCGACGGCGGCGTCGAGGCCCCGGCGTTCACGATCCCCTTCGACCCGCTGTAACGCGCAGCGTTTGGGCACTTCGCCGCGGACGTCCGCGTACAAGTGCCCAAACGCTTTACGTGCGGGCGGCGCGGCCCGCGATCAGCGGGAGGTCGAGGTACGTCTTGATGCCGGGCTCGGCTTCGCAGACGTACGGGATCGCGTTCACGCAGTGCATCGCGGGGCCGGTGAGACCGATCTCGGGGTGCTCGCCGATCACCGGCGGGTGCAGCCCGTGGAAGGTGCACGACACCGGCGGGTCCGCGTCGAGCGCAACCTCGAACCGCTGCTCGCCGAGCTTCCACGGCGGGTCGAGCGCGTCGTCACCCATCAACCAGTTCACGCGCACGGTGATCACGGGTGTGCCGCCCACTGTGCCCTCCCACGTGAACCGCTGGGCCGCGACCGTGCCCTTGTCGATCACGCCGACGGGCGTATCGAGGGGTTCGGTCGCGACCGCCATCTCGTGCTTGGTGTGGCGATCGGCGTCGAGCGGGAAGCCGAGCGCGGCGGCGAGCATGTCGACCGACTGCATGAACCCGTGCCCGAGCACGTCGACCATCGGGCTCTTCGCGGCTTCCTCCGGGGGCTTGCCGAAGAGCATGACCTCCCGCACGACGAACTCCGTCGGGTAGTTGCGGATGTCGGAGAACTCTTCGGCGCGCACATGGCGGATGTCGCGGCACAGTGCCGACAACATCAACGGGAAGCGTTCGGTGATTCCACCGGGGTTGATCCCGGTGCCATGCAGCGTCGCGTTGCCTTTCAGGCATGCCGCTTGCAGCGCGGCGACACCCGGCGTGTCGCCCGGATAGATCCACCCGACCGGGGTGACGACGTTCTTCCCCGATTCGAGCAAACGAATGACGTCCCGGGTCGAGGCGAGCGCGGGCGAGTAGACAACCGCGTCGGCGTCGAGCGCGCAGATCTCGTCGAGACTGTTCGTTGCACGCACACCGATCGGGCCGAGGTCGCACAGCTCGCCCACGTCGCGGCCGACCTTGTCGTCGCTGTGCACCCACGCGCCAACGAGCTCGAGCTCTGGGTGCGCGAGCACGCCCTTGATCGCCTCCTTGCCCACGAAGCCGGTCGCCCACTGGATCACGCGGTACGTCATGCCATGATTCTTCCTCATGGCTCGGGACTGGCACGAGTGGCACCGCGCGTACGACATGCCGGACAGTCCGCTGTCGCGCCGACTCGCGATCGTGCAGCAATGCATCCGCGACGCTCTGGATGCGGCGCCCCCCGGGCCGATACGCGTGTGTTCAGCATGTGTGCCGGCCAGGCGCGCGACCTCGTCGGTGCGCTCGACGGACATCCGCGCGTGGCCGACGTTCACGGCGTGGTCGTGGAGCTGGATCCCGAGCTCGCGGCGCAGGCGCGCGAGTCCTTGTCCGCGAAAATCGACGTCGTGGTCGGCGATGCCGGCATGTCCACCGCGTACGAGCCCGCGGTGCCCGCCGACATCGCGCTCGTGTGCGGCGTGTTCGGCAACATCACCGACGCCGACATGGAGAAGACGGTCAGGCTCCTGCCGATGCTGTGCGCGCCGGGCGCGACTGTGATCTGGACGTGTCACCGCCGGCCGCCAGACATGACCGTCGACATCCGGCATTGGCTCGCGGAGCTGGGATTCGACATGGTCGGCGTTCGGCGCGCCCGTGGACACCGCGTTCGGGATCGGGATTCATCGGTTCGCCGGCACGCCGGCACCGTTCCGGCCTCACGTCCGCATGTTCGAATTCGTCGGCTACGACGTGCTCACCGACGCATGCCACACGTGCGGCTTCTCGTACGACATGGGCCGCGCCGAAATCATCGGTTGGATGCGTTCGGACGCGGCCGAGTTCCTCGTTCGGTTCCGTGAGATCGATGACGACGATGTGCGACAGCGACTTGCGCCCGACGTGTGGTCGCCGCTCGAATACGCGTGCCACGTCCGCGACGTGCTGCGCGTGCAGCGAGAACGCGTGCTGCAGGCGCAGCGCGAGGACGAACCCGCCTTCACTCCGATGCGGCGTGACGAGCGCGTGGTCGAGGAGCGCTACAACGAGCAAGACCCGGATGCCGTGGCCGCGGAGTTGCGGGTCGCCGCGGACGCATTGATCGCAACGCTCGATGAGCTGGACGACGCGGGTTGGATGCGCCGTGGTGTGTACAACTACCCCGAACCGCAGCTCCGCACGGTGGAGTGGATCGCGATCCACACCGTCCACGAGCTCCTTCATCACCGCTTCGATATCGGCACCTTGGCGTAGCCACGAACGGTGCTGGTGTGCACCATCTCGCAGCGTGTGCGGTCGACCGTCCACGTCGGGAACCGGCGCAACGTCTCTTCGAGCGCCACCTTGCCCTCGAGACGCGCCAGCGCCGCGCCGAGGCAGAAGTGGACGCCGTACCCGAAGGCGACGTGACGCGCGATCTTCCGCTCGACGTCGATCGCGTCGGCGTTGTCAAAGGCGCGGTGATCGCGGTTCGCGGCACCGGTGAGCAGCGCGACCTTCGAATTCTTCGGGATTGTCGTGTCGTGGAGCGACACGTCGGCGGTCACCCAGCGACCTTGGATGGCCGACGGCGCCTCCCAACGCAGGATCTCCTCGACCGCGTTCGGGATCAGCGACGGATCGTCGACGAGTTTGCGCCGCTGATCGGGGTATTCGTCGAGACCTGTCGCGGCCCACCCGAGGAAGCGCGCGACGGTCTCGTTACCGGCGCCGGACAGAAGTCCGAAGAACCCGTGCAGCTCGTCGTCGGTGAGGTGTCGCGTCGAGCCGTCGGCTTCTTCGAGCTCGGCCGCCATGAGCTCGCCCATGATGTCGTCGCGAGGGTGCCGGCGGCGCTCGTCGACGTGGGCCTGCCAGTAGTCCTGCACTTCATTGCGGATCGAGACCGCCTGCGTGCCCAGCATCTCGCCGGGCTCGATGTGCAGCATCTCGTCGCTCCACTCGCGCAGCCGTACCTCGTCTTCCCGGGGCGCGCCGAGGAGCGCGGAGATCACCATGACCGGTAGGCGGGCACCGAAGTCGGCGACATAGTCGAACTCGCCGGTGTCGACGAACGGGTCGAGGAAGCCGGCCGCGAGCTCTCGTATGCGCGGTTCGACAGCTGCCATGTGGCGGGGCGTGAATGCCCGGGCGACGAGCTTGCGGTAGCGCGTGTGTTGCGGCGGGTCCATGAAGATCATCATGGATTGCTCGAACTCGCTCGGTTCGGGGGTCATCATCTCGAGCACGGTCGTGTGGGACGAGCTGAAGTGCACCGGATCGAGGTGCGCGGCGAGGACGTCGTCGAAGCGACTCAGCGCGTAGAAATCGTGCTCGCTCGTTGTAGTAGACGGGCGCTTCGTCGCGGAGACGCTTCCACACTGGGTGCGGGTCGGCGTCGATCGTATAGTCGTAGGGGTCGTAGACAAGATCAACGGTCGCCATTGCGGCGACGGTACCCCGGAGGTCGCACATGGACGCAACTGCACCGCTCGCGCCGCTGTGGCGGGGTGTCAACCACCTGGCCCTCGTGACCGGCGACATGGATACGACCGTACGCTTCTACGTCGGCGTCCTCGGCGCCCGGCTCATCGCGACGATCGGCACGCCGACGTTCCGTCACTACTTTTTCGAGATCGGCACCGGGAACTCGGTCGCGTTCTTCGAGTACCAGGGCGTCGAGCTCGAGCAGTTCGCCAAGCCGGCCGGCATCCCCCACCGGCTGCGCGTCGCAGTTCGACCACGTGTCGTTCGACGCTCGCCGACGAGGACGCGCTGCTCGAGCTGCGCGATCGGTTGAAGCGGGCCGACTGCGAGGTCACCGACGTCGTCGACCACGGCATCATGCACTCGATCTACTTCACCGACCCCAACGGCATCGCGCTCGAAGCGTCGTGGTGGGTCACCGACCCGACCGGCCGCGCCGAGCTCTCGTTCAACGACAAGACGGTGTTCGTGGACCCGACCCCGGTCGCCGGCGGTACGGGAGCTCGCGGCGGGCGGGTTGGAGCGCGTCCCGGCGACGAAGTTGGTCGGCGGGTTCACCCAGCAGCGCGACGAATGGTGCGCCCCCACGAGCTGACGTGGGGCGTGCGTGGAGCTCGATTTTCGAGCTCCACACACGCCCCAGTACATCGGGGTCTTTAGGCGACGTCGGGGGTGGCTTGGTGGACGGCCCACGCGCGGTACAGGGATGCGTAGTGGCCTTCGTGGGCGACGAGCTCGTCGTGCGTACCGAGCTCCGCCAGGCGGCCGTCGAAGATCACCGCGATCCGGTCGGCGTGTGCGGCCGTCGACAGCCGGTGCGCGACCACCACCACGGTGCGACCGTGCGTCAGCCGCTCCAGGGCTTGTTCGACTGAGCGTTCGGTTCCCGGGTCGAGGTTCGACGTCGCCTCGTCGAGAATGAGGATCGTCGGGTCCGCGAGCGCGGCCCGTGCGAGCGAGATGAGCTGCCGCTCCCCCGCCGACAGCCGCGAGCCGCGTTCGCGCACCTCGGTCTCGAGCCCGTCGGGAAATGCGAGGAACCGGTCGAGGAGGCCGAGTGCGCGCAGTGCTTCCTCGACGTCGGCATCGGTCGCGTCCGGCCGGCCGACGCGCACGTTGTCCCGCAGCGTTCCCGCGAACAGGAACCCCTCCTGGGGCACAACGACGATCCGATGGCGCAA
This sequence comes from uncultured Actinomycetes bacterium, assembly GCA_963837155.1. Lineage (GTDB taxonomy): Bacteria > Actinomycetota > Acidimicrobiia > IMCC26256 > PALSA-610 > DASQHW01. The sequence continues at coordinate 3,916,926 of CAWIMB010000002.1, forward strand.
CGAAACGAACGTCACGTCGCGGAGGTCGACATCGCCGACGCGGACCGCACCGTCGGCGGGGTCGTAGAACCGGGCGACGAGCTTCGCGAGCGTCGACTTCCCGGCACCGGTCGGACCGACGAGCGCGAGTCGCTCGCCGGCGCCGACGTGGAGCGACACGTCATGCAGGACGGGCTCGTTCGGGCCGTACGCGAACGTGACGTGATCGACGTCGATCTCGCTCGCAGCCGGGAGGTCGACGGCTCCCTGGCGCTGCCGCACCGTGGGCCTCGTGTCGAGCACGCCGAAGATCTTCTCGAGCGCCGCGCCCGCCGATTGCACGACGTTGTAGAGCTGGCTGAGCTGGTTGATGGGCTCGAACAGGTTGTTCAGATAGAGCACGAACGCCGCGACAGTTCCGACCGTGATGATCCCCTGGGTCGACAGCCAGCCGCCGTAGCCGATGATGACCGCGGTACCTGCCACGCCGGCGTACTCGATGACCGGGAAGTACTTGGCGGAGATGCGCGTCGTGCGCATGTTCGCCTCGTACTGGTCCTCGTTCGACTTCTCGAACCGCTTGGTGAACTGGCCCTCACGCCCGAAGGCCTGCACGACGCGGACGCCTTCGAGGCTCTCTTGCAAGGTCGACAAGTTGGTCGAGATGCGGTCGCGCACCTCGAGATAGGCCTTGTTCGACACTCGGCGGAACCAGCGGCTCGCGAAGAACACGGGCGGCACGATGATCAGCACACCGATTGCGAGCTGCCACGACAGCAGCAAGACCACGATGACGGCGCCGGTGAACAGGAAGATGTTCTGCACGAACAGCACGAGCCCTTGCGAGATCAGTTCCTGCAAGGCGTCGATGTCGGAGGTCATCCGCGCCACGATCCGGCCGGTCTTCTCGGTCTCGAAGTAGTCGAGCGACAAGCTCATCGTGTGGCCGAAGAGGCGGTTGCGAAGGTCGCGGAGGAAGGATTCGCCGACGCGGGCGACGAGCACGATGGCCGCGCGTCCGAGGAAGAAGCCGATGATCGCCATCGACAGGTACAGCGCGACCGAGAGGTTGAGCGCGCCGGCGTCGCCCTTGCCGCCGTTCGATAGCAAGCCGGCGTCGATGCCGTGTCGTACCAACGCCGGACCAGCGAGCAGGGCGCCGGCTTGCCCCATCAGCACGAGCGTCGCCAGCGCGATGAGCGCACGTTGCGGACGCAGCATGCGGAACAGGCGGCGAAGTACGCGCGACGCCTCGTCGCGCGAGAGCGTCTCCTCGGGAACGCTGTCGCCCCACCAGCCCATTAACTTGCCGCCTCACGAATGTCGTCGCCGGCGACGTCTTCGTCGTCGACCACACCGACCTGCTCCTCGGCCGCCGCCCGGGCGAGCACCTCGCGGTAGCGAGAGGATGTCACGAGCAGTTCCTCGTGCGTGCCATCGGCGACCACCCGGCCACCGTCGAGCAGCACGACACGGTCCGCGAGCGCGATCGTCGCCGGGCGGTGGGCGATGATGATCGTTGTCCGGCCCTGCATCACCTCCGCGAGCGCCGAGCGGATCTCGTGCTCCTTGGTGGGATCGACCGACGATGTCGCGTCGTCGAGGATCAGGACGCGCGGGTCGGCGAGTACCGCGCGTGCAATCGCGACGCGCTGACGTTGACCCCCCGACAACGAGTATCCGTGCTCGCCGATGACGGTCTCGTAGCCGTCCGGCAACTCGCGTATGAACTCGTCCGCGCCGGCGAGCTTGGCCGCGCGCACGACCGCTTCGCTCGGTGCACTCGGGTCGGCGAACGCGATGTTGTTTCGGACGCTGTCGGAGAACAGGAAGGTATCTTCGAAGACGATCCCGATGGCGCGCCGCACGTCGCGCAGACGCGCCTCGCGCACATCGGCGCCGTCGATGCGCACGTGCCCATCGCGCGTGTCGTAGAACCGCGGGATCAGGCGGGCGATCGTCGTCTTGCCCGACGCGGTTGCACCGACGAGGGCGACGGCCTCGCCGCCGCGGATCTCGAGCGACATGCCGTCGAGCACCGCCGGCCCCCGCCCGTAAGAGAACGTCACGTCCTCGAACTGCACCGTGCCGGGTCCGTCGGGCAACGGCCGGGCGTGGGGGACGTCCTCGATCGCCGGGTCCGTGAGCAGCACCGCGTTGATGCGCCCGGCGGCGGCGGCCGAGCGGGGCAGCTGGCCGACGAGCATGCCGATCATGCGCAGCGGCCAGATCAGCATCAGCACATAGAGGTTGGCCGCCACGACGTCGCCGACCGTGAGGTTGCCGGCGAGCACCTGGTGGCCGCCGTACCAGAGGATGCCGACGAGCCCGAGCGTCGGCAGCAGGTCGATGAGCGGCATGAAGTTCGCGCGCAGGCGCGCCTGGTCCATCGAGCGGTCGTACACGCTCGACGCTTCCGTTGACAGCCGCTTGCGCTGCAGACCTTCGGCGCCGAAGCCCTTCACGACACGCACGCCGGTGACGCTCTCTTCGACGACGCCCGACAGCTCCGACAGCTCCTGCTGGAGCTGCGCACCAACGGGATACATGCGACGGTTGAACCGCGTCGCAGAAAAGTTGAGAAATGGCAACGCGCCGAGCGCGAACAATGCGAGCCCGGGGCTTTGCAACGTCAAGATGACGACGACCGCGACCATCTGGATCGTGCTCGCGATCGTGAGTGGAATCAGCAGGATCACGTTGTTGATCTGCTGGATGTCGGTGTTGGCATAGGCCATCAACTGGCCGGTCTGCGCGTGATCGTGGAACGCGAAATGCAAGCGTTGGAGATGCGCGACGAGCTTCATGCGGAGGTCGGTTTCGACGCGCCATGCAAGCCCGAACGCGGCATACCGCCGGAGCCCCGTGCTCACCGCCTGCACGGCACCGGCCGCGAGGATGAGTGCGGTCCACATCGCGGTCGTGCTCCATTGGCCGCGGCGTATTCCGTAGTCGATCGCGTCGCCGGCGAGCGTCGGCACCGACACGCGTGCAATCGCCCAGGTCAGGCCGGCACCGATACCGAGGTACATCATCCGGCGATGCGGATGGACCATTTCGCGCATCAGCCGCAAGCCGGCCTTGCGCGTCGTCGCGTCGTCGGTCTTGTCCCTATCGTTCACACCCGGCTCCCCGTCGGGCGAGGCTAGCAGCGCGACCCTGACGCTCCCGTCAGGTTTCCGCGGCGCTCGCGGAGGGGTACAGGACGACATTCCCCGTTGCCCCCGGCTGCGCCCCAACGCGGCAGCACCGCGGCGGCATTACGCACCACATCCTCCGGGCGGAGGGAGACGACTGCGCAATGAACCCACCTCACAGATCACGCCGTCGCGTGCACCCAGTGCGCGCGATTGTGCTGATGCTCGCGTTGCCGCTCGCCGCATGGTCCGCGGTCGACGCGCCACACGCGTCGAGATCAGATGCAGTGGCCGCGTCACCACCACCACCGCCAGTTGTAGATGCACCGCGCGCGATTCCCGTGCGCAAAATCAATGCACGCATGCTTTCGTCGCGACGGCACGTTGTTCGCGCGCACGCCGAAAACATGTTGAAGAACGTCGCGTTGTTGCGCGCAGTACAGCAACGCACCGCGCAATGGGATGAGCTTGCGCGCTGCGAGAACGGTGGCGACTGGAGTGTCGTCGATCGTTACGGCGGCGGCCTCGGCATCTACATCGGCACGTGGCACACGTTCGGTGGCGGCGAGTTCGCGTCGAACCCCGGCTACGCGACGAAGGAACAACAGATCGTCGTCGCGGAACGCATCTACGCGCGCTTCGGCCTCAGCGGCTGGGGCTGCAAGGTGCACATGAGCTGGCGCTAAGCGCCGAGTGCTCCAACTGTTGGCAGCAAAACCCGCGCATAGCGCGGAAAACGCTGCCAACTGTTGGTGGGGAATTACGCGGGGAAGAGCTCCGAGACGATGGCGGCGAGCTCGCCGCGCTCGTCGTCGCGAGAGAGGTCGCCGGCGAAGATCGCGATCGGCGCACCGGTCTCACCGTGCAGCTTCGCGGCCAGGTTGCCCAGGTCATTGAATTGCTTTCCGGTCAACACCGCGCCCGCTCCCGCCGAGCACACGGCGCGCGCCAGGGCGGCGCCGTGATCGGTGTCGGCGTGCGAGACGATGACGACTCGCCCTGCCAGGTTCTCCATCAGATGCGCTCCTACGCCCCGGATTGCGCGAGCTGGTGTCGCGCTTCGGCCTCCCGCAGCACGTCGACGATTTCGTCGCCGACGAGCTCCTCCTTCGCCAACAGCTCGTCGCGCAACGCGACGACGAGGTGCCGGTGGTCATCGAGCAGCCGGTGCACATCGGCCTTCGCCTGCTCGAGCAATTTCTCCACGGCCGCACGTGCATCTTCGCTGCCGAGCACTTTGCTCACGATCCCCTGCGTGAGCGGCCCAGCCTCGACTGCCTCGTACGACACGAGTGTGCCGGCCATGCCAAACGAGCCGACCATCTGCGCCGCGATCTTCGTCGCGTGGATGAGGTCGCCCGACGGACCCGTTCCGGACTCGCCGAAGAACAGCTCCTCGGCACTCATCCCGCCGAACGCGATCTTCATCATCCCGACGAGCTCGGAACCGTGTGCGCGTGAACCGCTCCTCGGTGTCGGTGTGCGCGAGCAGGCCGAGCGCGTCGCGCCGCTTGATGATCGAGAGCACTTCGAGCTTGCGGTTCTGGCCGACGAGATAGGCAACCGTCGCGTGACCCGCCTCGTGCGTCGCGATCGTGCGCTTCTCGTCTTCCATGTACTCGACCGGCTGCTTGAGACCGATCTCCTCGGTGAGCTTCGCCTGCTGCACGTCGGTCCAGTCCATTGAGGACTTGCCTGTCCGCAGTGCCCACACCAGCGCTTCGTCGAAGAGGTGCTCGATCATCACCGGCGAGTACCCGAACGTCATCGCTGCGAGCTGGTCGCGCCGCTCCTCTTTGTCGAGCTCGGGAACGTGCGCCTTCTTGTCGAGGTAGTAGTCGATGATCTCGCGGCGACCGGACCGGCCGGGAATGTCGAAGTGGATCGACCGGTCGAAGCGACCCGGACGCATCAGCGCGGGGTCAAGGTCGGCGGCGCGGTTTGTCGCGGCGATCACGAGAATGTTCGACGGCTCCGGCGGCTTCTTCTTGATGCGACGGTGGGTCGGGAGGAAGCGATTCATCCCGTCGATCCACCAGCCCTTGAAGCGGTGCCCACCCGTCGGCGCGTCGAACGACTGCAGCTGGATCAGAAGCTCGTTGACGACACCGGAGATGCCCTCGGTCGAGCTCGGGGCGACTTGCCGGCCCCAGGCGTCGGCCACCGACGTCGACGCCAGCGGCGTCATGCGCATGCCACTGCGTGCCCCGGCGATCGCGTCGATCTCTTCGATGAAGCCGATCGCGCCACCCTCCTCCCGGGCGGCCTTGCGCAGCTCTTTGAAGAAGTTCCGGATCTTGCGGCCGGTCGCGCCGTAGAACTGCGACTGGAACGCGGTGGACGACACGAACAGGAACGGCACACCGGCTTCGCGCGCCATCGCCTTGGCCATATACGTCTTGCCGGTGCCCGGCGGTCCTTCGAACAGCACACCCTTGCGCGGGTTGCCGCCCATCACCCGGCGGAACGTCTGGTAGCCGAGGAAGAGGTTCAGCGACTTGACGACCTCGTCCTTCACGGGGCCGAGGCCCACGACGTCGTCGAGCGTGATCTCGATCTCGCTCGGGTCATAGCGAACGTGCGGCGACTTGCCCATCGCGACCATCGGGACGACGAGCACGATGCACAGAACGACCATCAGGCCAAGCGGCAGGAAGATCGACATCTGCATTTGGGTGAGGTGCGGCAGGCCGAGGCGAATCGGGTTGGAGGTTCCGATCCGCCAGTAGAAGTAGCCCGCGATCGGCGCCAGCCAGAAGAACACGCGCCACAGGCGCCGGCGGCGCGTGGACTCGCGGATGCGGCCGACGTCAAGGGCGTCGGTGAGAACGTCGGCGCCGCCCATCAGCCCCAGGTCGCGGGCTCCGGCGCCGAGCGCGCCCGCGGACGCGGCCGAGCCCGAGATTCCACGCCCTGACGGAAGTGCTTCCACGCCGAGTCCTTCCCCCGAGGGTCTTTCCCGTGCCCACCCTGAACACGCAGGGTAACGAACCGGCCGCGTTTCGGGAAGGGGGTGCGCTCGAGGAGGCCCCTGTCGTGGCAAGAGTCACCGAATATCGTGCAGCGGTGGATCGGGAAGGGCCTTCGCCGCTCGGTGGCGTCGACGCCCGGGCCGATCGGTTGGTGCAGGGCTCGATCGGCGTGCTGCTGCTGGCGGCGTTCGTGTTCCGAGTTCCCCTGGTCGTGCCGATCTTCGGCGTCCTGCTCGCCATCGGGGCCGCCATCGGGCCCCGGGCGAATCCGTTCCACGCCGCATTCGGCCGGTTCCTCGCGCCGCGCTTGGGCGCGGCGGAAGAGGCGCGGATCGACCCGCAGACCGTGCGGCGCCAGGACGCGCTGCTCGCGGGCCTGTGCGCGATCGCGACGCTGGGCTTCGGGCTCGGGATCTCACCACTCGGTTGGCTCGTGGTCATCGCGGCCGCGATCGCGGCGATTTTCGCGGCAACGACCCGGATCCATCTCGGCGATCAGTTGCGGCGGTTCACCGCGCGCTGACGGTGCGCGCACTCGCAAGCCGCATGACCGCGACCGCGCCGCCGCCGAGCACGAGTACCGCGACGAACACGGCTCCGGCCGATGCACCCTCCGGTGACGCCGTCGCCAGCACTGCGTAGGCGAGGAAAAGCGCGTTCCGCACGAGCGTCCACGTTCCCGGAACTGCGTCGGCCGACCCGCTGCCGAAACATGGACACGGGACGCCACGCAGTTGGGCACGCACAATGACGACCGTGAACGCGCCGAACAGGACGGCCGCGATGATGCCGGGCGCGGCGCTCCACCACACGACGAGCATCACCGCGACCGCGAGTTCGACCAACGGCAACGAGATTGCGACTGCCGCGCCGAGCGGGTGACCGACGAGCAGGACCGTATGGCGGCGGGTCACGTCGGGTGCGCGCAGCTTCGCGATCGCCGCTACGAGCAGAACTCCGGCCAACACGAGGCGGGCTGCGAACGAGATCGCGCCCGCGTCCATCGGTTCTCTAGATCTCGAACCGGCCGTACCCACCGCGATAGAAGAGCAGCGGCTTGGCCTCCGATGCGTATCCGAGCTCGAGCACGCGCCCGACGACGATCGTGTGGTCGCCGGCGTCGTGCTCGTCGGCGGTCTCGCAGTCGACGAATGCAAGCGAGTCGCGCAGGATCGGTGCGCCGCTCCGGCCCAATGTGTAGCTGATGTGGGAGAAGCGGTCGGCGCCCTTCTGGGCGAACACGCGGCACACCTCTTCGCCGTCCTCAGCGAGGAAGTTCGCAGCCCACTTGCCCGACGCCTGAATGCGCGGCCACGTCGTGGACGATTTCGCCGCGCAGAACAACACGAGTGCGGGTTCGAGCGAGACCGAAGTGAAGGAGTTGCACGCCATGCCGACGGGCTCCTCGCCGTCGACCGCAGTGATCACCGTGACGCCGGTCGCGAAATGACCGAGCACCGTGCGGAACGTTGCTGGGTCGGGAGGGAGAACGTGCAGCTGCGACGGGCTCATTCCGGTCTCGGCACGATGGGCGAGAGCGCGAGCTCCAGTCCCTCGTACGCGGCAACCACTTCCGGCCCGTTCACACGGCACGCGTGATCCTGCGCGTCGCGCCAGATCACGTCGAGCTCGTCGTCATGGTGCACGGGATCGTGGTGGAAGAGCGCGAGCTGGCGCGCACCCGACTCGCCGCGCGACGTGCACGGCGTATTCGATCGTGCAGTGACCCCAGTGGCGCTTGGGTCCGTACTCGTCGTGGGTGTGCTGGGCGTCGTGGATCAGCAGATCCACGCCGTCGCACAACTCGAGCACCTCGTGCGGCACGTAGTCGTCGGGGTCGTCGGGAACGCATCCGGGCCCGTGATCGGGGATGTATGCGACCGACACGCCGTTCCAGTCGACGCGGAAGCCGAGCGTCGGCCCGACGTGGCGGACCCAGCGGGACCGCACCTTGGCGATCCCGACCGGGAAGTCGTCGTCGCCGGTGTCGTGGAACCGCACATCGGCAGCCAGCTGCGCGGGCGTGATCGGGAAGAATGGGGGCCGCATCATCTGCGTGAAGACCTCGCCGAGCGGGCCGTCCACTTGGCGCGGGCCGTAGACGTCGACGGTCGCACCTTCTCGATGCAACGGCGTGAAGAACGGGATGCCCTGCACGTGGTCCCAGTGCAAATGTGACAACAGCACGGATCCGTGGAACTCGTCCTCGCACCGCAAGCCGTACGGACGCAGGCCAGTGCCGAGATCGAACAGGATCGGTGGCGAGCCGTCGGCCTCGAGCGCGACGCACGATGAATTTCCGCCGTACCGCGCGTAGTCGCTCCCGGCACAAGGCGTCGAGCCGCGCACGCCGTTGAAGAGAACGCGAATCCCCCCGGACATGGGCGGTGAGGATACCCACCTCGGGACGCGGATCAACAGGGTGCTCGGTTATCGGCCGTGCGTCGCGCGGCGGAGGAGCCTGTTGCCATTGCGGCCATCGTCGCGCTTCGCCGCATCCGTGTCAGATCGCTTGTGATGTTCGCGCCACCTGATGTGACGGAAACGACACCGACCTCGGGCTAGCCGTTGTGCGGGTGGTGCGGGTTATGTGGGTTGTGCGGCTTGTGCGGGTGATGCTGGTCGTGGCACCGGTTGGGGTCGCCGCCCGTGCAGTGCTGCGGCCACGCACCCTTGACCGTCGTGGTCGTGACCTTCGCGGACGTGGGCGTCACGTGCACCGTCGACGTCGTGGTGCTGGTCGGCTTGACCGTCGTAGGGGTCGAGGTCGTCGAGGTCGACGTCGTCGTCGGGGCCGTGGTGGGAGTGCTGGTCGACGTGCTGGTCGACGTGCTAGTCGACGTGGCCGTCGAGGTGGTCGTTGCATCGCCGACGATGGTCGTGGTCGCCAGGAGCGTGTTCTTCAACGGGCAGGTCGCCTGGATGATGGCGCCGATGTTCACCGCCGACCCCGCCTCGATGGCGATGATCTTCACCGGAGTCCCGACCGCGGTCGGCGTCACCTTGAAGGTGACCTCGGGCGTCGAGAGCACACCGTCGGTGCCGTGGGTCAGCAACGGGCCGGCGGTACCGGTCTTGAGCGTTGTTCCGGTGATGGTCGCGGTGCCGGTGACGGTCGCGCCCTTCCACTTGGTGGTTCCGTTTTGCACGACGGAGCCGGCGACGAACGTGCCGCCTTGCACGCCGAGCTTCGTGTAGAGGCTCCGGTAGTCGGTCACCTTCACTGCGCCGTCGAGCTGCGTGGCCGCGAGTGTGGTGGTGCCGGCGGGGATCGTGATCGTCACCGGGCTACCGAACGGCGCCGACGCCGGCGCGAGGGCCTCGGGATCGAACCCGATCGGTTGGGTGCCCACGTTGGGAACCGTCGTGCACGTCGCATCGATATGGACCGGCGTCGCGCCGCTCACCGACGAGAGGATCGTCATTGCGCCAGCGACGAGACCCAATGTTGCAACGGTCGCGCCGACGACGAAGCGCCGACTGCCAGCCCTTGTCCCCACGATGTTCTCCCAGCCCGAAAGGTACGCGAGCCTGTTACTGCTCGGTACAGGCAAATCTACGCTGCGCTTGCTAAAGCGGTCAATAACGGGTATAAGCCAGAATCCCCCAGTAGAGGATGCCGAGGATCTACGGACCCAGGCCGGTCGTAGGATCACCGCCTCCGAAGGGGGCCGTATGGCAGTCGACGCATTGCGAGGCGAGGCTCGCGTGGGCGTCGACGACGACGTCATCGTGACCGAAGGCCTCACCAAGGTGTTCCACGGCCGCGGCGCCCTCGTCCGGGCGGTCGACACCCTCAATCTCCGCGTGCGGCGCGGTGAGATCTTCGGTTTGCTCGGTCCGAACGGCGCGGGCAAGACGACCACGGTCGGGATGCTGACGACGCGGGTCATCCCGACGTCGGGACGAGCGACCGTCGGCGGCATCGACGTGGTCGCCCACCCTGCGACGCTCAAGCAAGTGATCGGCGTCGTGCCGCAGACCAACACGCTCGACCGCGCGCTCGATGTCGCGGAAAACCTGTACTTCCACGGCCGCTACTTCGGCATGAGCGCGCGCGACGCACACCGGCGCACGACGCGAGTTGCTCGAGCAGTTCCGACTGGCTGACCGGGCGCGCGGCAAATGTCGCCGAGCTCTCCGGCGGCATGGCGCAACGCTTGATGGTCGCGCGAGCAATCATGCACGACCCCGACGTGTTGTTCCTCGACGAACCAACCTCCGGCCTCGATCCGCAGAGCCGCCTCGCGCTCTGGGACGTGATCGGCGAGCTCCACGCGCACGGGCAGACGATCGTGCTCACGACGCACTACATGGAAGAAGCCGATCAGTTGTGCCAACGCGTCGCGATCATCGATCACGGCCGCCTGCTTGCGCTCGACACTCCGGCCGCGTTGAAGAAGTCGACCGGCGTCGACACCGAGGTGCGTATCCACGCGTCGGGCGACTTGGCGGGCCTCGTCCGCAATCTCGAGGAATTGCCCGGCATCGACGGCGGTCGCGTCGTCGACGACACCGTCTACGTGTACTTGGGTGCGGGCGGCGCGACGCTGCCCCAGATCATCACGCACGCCGAACACGCCGGGTTCGACGTGCAGGATGTCGGCATCAAGGAAACGACGCTGGAGACAGTGTTCATCGGTCTCACGGGAAGGGAGTTGCGCGAATGAGCACGATCGCGGTTCGGACGACGCGCGGCGTCGTCGCGCAACGCGTTCCTCGCGCTGTTGCTTCGGGACCTCGCCGTCCTCCGTAAGGAGGTGGCCATGTTCCTCGGTCGCACGGTGATGCAACCGCTGTTGCTGATCTTCGTGTTCACGTACGTGTTCCCGAAGATCGGCCAGGCGATCGGCGGCAACCGCAACGCCTCCGACTTCTCGACGTTGCTCGTCGGTGGCGTGATCGCAAGCACGATGATCTTCCAGGGCGTGCAGGCGGTGGCGCTGCCGCTCGTGCAGGACTTCGGGTACACGCGCGAGATCGAGGACCGCGTGCTCGCACCAATGCCGGTCTGGGCCGTCGCGGTCGAGAAGGTCGCATCGGGCGCGATCCAGGCGATGATCGCGGCGCTCGTCGTGTTCCCGCTCGCGGCGTGGATCCCGGCGACGCCCGTGCACTTGCGCGTGCACTGGTTGTACCTCGTCACCATGCTCCCGCTCGCGGCAGCGATGAGCGCCGCACTCGGGTTGACGATCGGCACACGTGTCGAGCCCCGTCAGGTACCGCTGATCTTCAGCCTGCTCGTGATCCCGATGACGTTCCTCGGCGCGGTCTATTACCCGTGGAAGAGCCTGGCGCCGCTGGCGTGGCTGAAGTGGGCGGTGCTCGTCAACCCGCTCGTGTACATGAGCGAGGGGATGCGGATCGCGCTCACGAAAGGCGTGCCGCACATGCCCGCGCTCGCGGTCTACGGCGCGCTGCTCGCCGCGACCGCCATCTTCTTGCGGCTCGGTATCGAAGGCTTCAAGAAGCGCGTCCTGAGCTAACACGCCCCCGTCGTTAGGACGGGGTCGGGCCGGAGTTGCGGGCCTCTTCGACCGCGACCAGCGCGTCGCGCAGCTGGTCGATCCACTCGCCTTCGTGGTCGCGCACCAAGCGGACGCACCACGCGAGCGCGTCGGAGCGGCTGCGCGCGACACCTGCGCTCACCAGCGTGTCGAGCACCTGGCGCTCAGGCATCCGCAAGCGTGTCATCACCGGCACAGCCAGGCTCGTGAAGATCCGCTCCTGGTCGCCACAGCGGGCGCCCCACGCGACCTTGCGGCCGGTGCGGTGCTCGGCCTCGTCGGCGATCTTCATGCGCTGGTCGCGGGTGTCCTCGCGAAAGCGCTGGATCCGCGCCCGTTGCGCCGCACCCCGAGCGGGCTCGTCGGCACCGTCGGGATAGTCGGGCTCGGCCAGCGTGCCAACCACGAGGATCTCCTCCCGGTCGGCGCGCACGTCGGGCGCCGTGGTGAACCAGTCGTCGGGCAGCCGGCCGGCGAACCAGCCGGTCAAGGTCGAGGCATCGATGCTTCCACGCATGCGATGATTACATCATTACAAGCTACCTACCGTCAAGGGCGCGTCGCAGCCGGGCGGCGTACTCCTCCATCTCGGCGTCGGACGCGTACTTGTGGCGTGGCCAGAAGAAGCCCCGCAAGCCGTCGCCCTTGGTGCGGGGCACGACGTGGACATGCACGTGCGGCACGGCCTGGCTCACGACATTGTTCTGCGCCACCCACGAACCCTGGGCGCCGAGGCCCGTGACCATCGCCGTCGCGCAGCGCTGCACCGCGGTGAACAGGTCGGTCAGCAGCGCGGTCGGCAGCTCGGGCAGCGTGGCGAAGTGTTCCCGCGGCACGACCAGCAGATGGCCCTTGAAGACCGGCCGGATGTCGAGGAACGCGACGACGTCGGGTTCGTCGAGGACGACGGACGCGGCGTGCGCTACCGGCGACGATCGCGCAGAACAGGCAATCGTCGCCGGGCACGCGAGTCGACTAGGGCGCGACGGGCTGGTTGTTCACTCGTCGATACAGGAACGCGCCCGCGATGACACCCATCGGGATCGTGACGAGCGCACCGATGCCACAAAGGATTCCGCCCGCCCATGCGACTAGGCCGCAGATACCGAGCGCGAGGGGCAGCCCAGGGTTGGCTCGTGTAGCCGCGAGGCTGGCGCTGAGCGCCTCGCCGACGCTCTTCCGCTGGTCGAGAAAGTAGAACGGCGCCAGGCCCCAAAAGGCCACGACGAAGAGCGCACCAACGAAGCACAACGCGTAGCCAACTGCGAGCATCAAGCCGTACACGAGCGCGAAGCCGATCCACTCACCCCAGCGGTCCGTCTGAAAGGCCTTGCTGAAGTCGACTGGCTGCCCACTCGTAGCCATGAGCGCGGCGTTGAAGATCCCCAGATACGCAACCATCGCCAGCAGGAGAGCAAGTGCAAAGAAAACAACGAATCCGACAACCCCTTGTACAACAAATACGCCGATCAGCTCCAAGACGATGAGCACGGCGACGGGCGCAAGGATGATCCCTATAAGCGGGCCAACGTTCTCCTGGAACTTCTTCCACCCGTAGGAGAGCGCGACGCCGACGTCGGGGCCGCTCGCCGGCGACGGCGTTCCGAACGACGAGGGCGGCGGCGGGGGCGGGGGCGGCGGATCGGTCACAGGGATACCTCCGGGTGCGGGACGAAGGAACGCTAACCGTGGGCGCCGGGCGACGCGTGGATGTCTATTCAGGCGCCGGATACGGCCGCTGGCGGGGCTTCACGGCGTCCCGCTTGGGCACCATCACCCGCCGCCGGAAGTAGCAGACCTCTTCGCCCCGCTGGTTGTAGCCCCGTGACTCGACGGTGACGATCCCGCGGTCGGGCTTGCTGTGGGACTCCTTCTTGTCGAGCACCTTGGTCTCGGCGTAGATGGTGTCGCCGTGGAACGTCGGCATCTTGTGCTGCAACGTCTCGACCTCGAGGTTCGCGATCGCGGCGCCGCTGACGTCCGCCACCGACATCCCGAGCACCAGCGAGTAGACGAGGTTGCCGACGACAACGTTCTTGCCGAACTGGGTCTGCGTCTCGGCGTACCACGCATCCGTGTGCAGCGGATGATGGTTCATCGTGATCATGCAGAACAGATGGTCGTCGTACTCGGTGATGGTCTTCCCCGGCCAGTGCTTGTACACGTCGCCGACCTCGAAGTCCTCGAAGAGCCGGCCGAAGGGACGGTCATACGTAGTCACGGAAAGGAGGCTAGGACTGCTCTTGTGTACGCGGTCAACCGCACGCGGGAGTGAACAAGTCGCGGAAGACGCCGTGGCCTAAGCCTCGGCCAAATTCCGACGCATCAGCCGTTGTGCGGGCCCGTCGCGGCCGAGATGATCAGGATGATCATCGTCAACGCGAAGAATCCGACGCCGACCCACCCGAGCACGATGCCGGCGGTTGCCATCCCGCTGCCGCCCTCTTTCCCGTTCGACTCGTTGATCTGCTTCTTTGCGATGTAGCCGAACACGAGCGCGAGGACCGACCCGATCCAGTAGGCCCAAATGATGCCGAGCACCATGGAGGCGATGGCAAAGCCGTTTGTCGTTTGCTTCTGCGCTGCGGGAGGCCCGTAGTAGTAGCCGGGAGCGGGCCCCGGTTGCTGTGGCAATCGGTACGACGGCGGTGCATCGGGCGGCCCCGCTTGACCGGGTGCACCCGGCGGCACCTGCTGCGGCTCGTAGGGGTTCGTCATGGTCGTCACTTCCTCCCGGCCGACGGCTATGAGACGACGCCGTCACGTTGCTTCGAGTGGTCATCGGCGGGTTGTCAGAGCCTCTAAAGGGGCGCTGAAAACGGGGCGCAGCGAGCACCCGTCCGCCGGGCGAGAACGTTGACGCCTACAGCGAAATGATCGGCGGGGGGAGGCCAGCGAGCTGACGCAGGTGGCTGGGCGAGAGGCAGCCCGCCAGCGTCAAACCGAACTCGCGGGCTACACGCGTGTTGCTCACGTTCTTTCCACGCATCTTGTCGGCAAGAAAACGTCGCAGCGCCGCGCTCGCTCGAGCGGCGCGATCTATGCACCCTGTTTCACCGGTGGAGAGAAAGATGTTGCTCGCCTTGGCCGCGTCCGCCACGAACCGTCCGAAGCTGATGCAGTCCAGCAGCAGCCGTGCCAACGCAAGCGCGGTCGAAGCGCTGGCCTTGGCCTCCAAGCTCGCATTCGCGAGAAGTTCCCGATGTTCCGGCGCCTGGAACGCGGCACTGATGCACTGCACCTCCGCCGGCGTGGGCGCGTTCGTGCCCGTCCCGACCGCCTCTGCCAAGGACTGCGACAACAATCCGCCAAGATCACAGCCTTGGAGGCGTGCCCCGAAGTCGCGCTTGACCGCGCGGGAATCGACGCTGAGAACCGCGAAGGAAAGTCGTAGCCCGGGCGGCGGAGCTCAGCGGGATCGATGCCGGCATCTCGCATCCGGCGGACTCCGATGCCGTTGACGAGCGCACGCGCGATGCAGCGACCCTGCGCGACGGTGATACCCGGCGGCCGGCGTGGATCGTCGAGGACGCCGCGCTCCGCCGCTTCCAAATACTCGGCGCGCTCGGCCGCACTCACGGGTTCGAGCGTTGTCGTTGTCGCCTTCTGACTCGCTGTCGAACCCGGCGCGGACGACTGGAAGTCGGTGCCGCCGCACGCTCCCAAGAGCGCGACACACGTGACGAAGCCAGCGATGCGGCGCATCGTTACCGGCCCGCCGCCGCACGCGCGAGCAACCCGCGCGCGATCACCAACCGCTGGATCTCGTTGGTTCCCTCACCGATGATCATCAACGGCGCGTCGCGGTAGTAGCGCTCGACCGGCAGCTCGGTGGTGTAGCCGACACCGCCGTGGATGCGCAGCGCCTCGGTCGCGATCTCGAACGCGGCCTCGCTCGCGAACAGCTTCGCCATACCTGCTTCCACGTCAGTACGTTCGCCGGCCTGCTTCCGCTCGGCCGCCGACTTCGTCAGGAGCCGGGCCGCTTCGAGCTTGGTCGCCATGTCGGCCAGCTTCAGCTGGATCGCCTGGTGCTCGCCAATGGCCTTGCCCATCGTGCGACGTTCTTGCGCGTACGAGAGCGCGGCATCGAACGCGGCGCGCGCAACCCCCACCGCGCTGCGCGGCGATGTTGATGCGTCCGACCTCGAGCGCACCGAGAATGTACGAGAGACCGCGTCCGGGATCACCGAGCAACGCGTCTACCGGCACGCGGTGACCGTCGTATTGCATCTCGACGGTCTCGATGCCCTTGTACCCGAGCTTGCCGATGTTCCGGCTCACCGTGATGCCGCCGAACTTCGCGCCCGGTTCCTTTTCGACGATGAAGCAAGAGATGCCCTCGTCGGTGCGGGCCGCGAGTGCAACGATGCCCGCCCGTTCGCCGTTGGTCACCCACATCTTCGTACCGGTGATGACGTACTCCTCGCCGTCGCGCGCGGCACGGCACGAGATGTTGCGGGTATCGCTCCCTGCGTCCGCTTCGGACAGCGACAGGCAACCGCGTATCTCGCCGGTCGCGAGACGTGGCAGCCAGTGCTGCTTCTGCGCGTCGGTGCCGTGATTGGTGATGAGGTGCGCGGCAATCGTGTGCGTGTTGACGATGCCTGACAACGACATCCAGCCGTACGCGAGCTCCTCGACGACGCCGATGTACGTGAGCAGGTCGAGACCGAGGCCGCCGTATTCATTCGGGATCGCGATCCCGAACAGGCCGAGCTCCTTCATCTGCTCCACGATGCGCTCGGGGTAGGCGTCGGCGTGCTCCATTTCGGACGCAACGGGAATGACCTCGCGGGCGACGAAACGGCGAACAGTGTCGACGAGCTCCTGCCGAACGTCCGGATCAGTGACGGTCACACTCATGATGGGAGCCTAGAAGGGGGCCTGGGCCGGCGCACCGGGTCGGTACCCGCCCCCCGACCCCACCCGGCCGCCCCGCGCGGAATCTCGCTCCGCTCGATACGTTTGCATGGGAATGATGGACCACCGCACGATGATGGGCTTCCGGCGCGACGAGACGCTCACCCAGCGCCGCATCGACCGCGCGGTCATGCGCCGGGTCTTCCGCTACATCCGCCCGTACACGAGGCAGCTGGTCGCCTTCGTCGTCACCGTCATCGCCGGATCGATCGCCACCGCAGTCTCCCCGTTGCTCCTGAAGAGCCTCCTCGACACCGCGATCCCGGACCACAACCGGACGCTCGTGATGTGGATCGCGCTGGGCGCAGTGGCGCTCGCGCTCGCCAACGGCGTGCTCTCGCTCGTGCAGCGGTACTACTCGGCCCGTATCGGCGAAGGCCTCATCTACGACCTCCGCGTCGCGCTGTTCGATCACGTGCAGCGAATGCCGATCGCGTTCTTCACGCGTACGCAGACCGGTGCCCTCCAATCGCGGCTGAACAGCGACGTCATCGGCGCGCAGCAAGCCGTCACCAGCACCCTCGGCACCGTGTTGCAGAACATCATCCAGCTGGTCGTGACGCTCGCGATCATGTTCCGGCTCGACTGGCGCGTCACCCTCCTGACACTCATCGCGCTTCCCGCGTTCATCTATCCCGCCCGCTGGCTCGGACCACGGATCCAGAGGCTCGCGCGGATCGGCATGCAACAGAACGCCGAGATGAACACCATCACTGCCGAACGGTTCAATGTCGCGGGCGCGATGCTCGCCAAGCTGTTCGGCCGGCCCAACCGCGAGCGGGACGAGTTCGCGAACCGTGCCGCGAACGTGCGCGACGTCGGCGTCACCACCGCGATGTACAGCCGCGTGCTGTTCATCGCGCTCGGACTGGTCACGGCGATCGGCACTGCGATCGTCTTCTGGGTCGGCGGCAACCTCGCGATCTCAGGCACCATCGAGGTCGGCACGGTCGCGGCCTTCGTCTTGTACGTGCAGCAGATCTACCAACCGCTCGCGCAGCTCACGAACTCGCGCGTCGATGTGCTCACCGCGCTCGTGTCGTTCGAACGCGTCTTCGAGGTGCTCGACTTCCCCGCGGCGATCGCCGACCGGCCCGACGCCGTCGACCTTGTCGATCCGCAAGGCCGCATCGAGCTCGACCACGTGTGGTTCCGCCACCCACCGGGCCGCGACGTGTCGTTGGAGTCGCTCGAGGCGCCGGGCACACCCGGCGGCGACGAGCCGAGCGACTGGATCCTGCGCGATCTCTCACTGGTGGTCGAACCCGGCGATACGGTTGCGCTCGTCGGACCGTCGGGCGCAGGCAAGACGACGATCGCCATGCTCGTGCCGCGCGTGAACGAAACCGTCCAGGGTTCGGTGCGCATCGACGGCCACGACGTGCGCGACCTGACGCTCGAGTCGCTGCACGCGGCGATCGGGTTAGTGCCCCAGGATCCGCACCTGTTCCACGACACGATCCGCGCCAACCTGCGGTTCGCGCAGCCGAATGCCACCGACGACGACCTCGAACAGGCCCTGCGCCGCGCGCGCATCTGGGAGCTCGTGACCTCACTCCCCGACGGGCTCGACACGGTGGTCGGCGAGCGCGGTTATCGCATGTCGGGCGGCGAGAAGCAACGGCTTGCCATTGCGCGGCTGCTGCTCAAGAACCCCAAGATCGTCATCCTCGACGAAGCCACATCACACCTCGATTCCGAATCCGAGGTCGCGATCCAGCGCGCGTTCGACGAGGCCTTGCGCGGTCGCACCGCGATCGTCATCGCGCACCGCCTGTCCACGGTGGTCGACGCCGATCGCATCCTCGTCGTCGACGGAGGTCGGGTCGTCGAAGCGGGTTCCCACGCGGAGCTGCTCGCTCGTGGCGGCCTCTACGCCGAGCTTTACCGCACACAGCTGGGGCGCGCCGCCGAGGACGAAACCACGACCGACCACACGAAGTCCGCCTGAAACCCGGGCCGTCGGCAACCCCGTGCCGGTGGCAACTACGATCCCGCGGACTCTGCGATGACCGAAGAGGCCACCGACCCCCAGCCCGAGGAGACCCGTCGCGCGCGCGCCTCGCTGCGCGTCGCCGCCACAACACGCGCCTGGCGATCGCGGGGATCGCGGCGGTACTCATCGCCGGGGCAGTCGCCGTCGGCGCGTACGCGCTCAACAACGACGATCCCGCGGCCAAGACCAGCGTCAGCGCGCAACCGACGTCGCCGCTCGGCCCCGCCAAGGAGCTGCCCACGGTCGCGGCCGCCAACAAGCGGTCGCCGGTCCGTCCGCTCGACCACGCGCACCCGCTGCGACTGTGGGTCGGCGGCGACTCGCTCGCCGGCTCGTTCGGCCCCGCGCTCGGCGACCTGCTCGGGGCGACGGGAGTGGTCCAGACCCAGATCGACTACAAGGTCTCGAGCGGGCTGTGGAGCAACGACATCCGTGACTGGGACTCCCGCGCCACCGAGCAGATGGCCAGCGCGAATCCGGAAGCCGTCGTGTTCATGATCGGCACCAACGACACGCCCGCCGTCAACAACGTCGACGCGAATCAGGACGGCGTTCCGGAGTGGGAAGTCCTCTATCGCGCCAAGGTCGCCCGGCTCATGGATCTCTTCGTCGGCCCGAACCATCGCACGGTGTT
Organism: uncultured Actinomycetes bacterium; assembly: GCA_963837155.1. Classification (GTDB taxonomy): domain Bacteria; phylum Actinomycetota; class Acidimicrobiia; order IMCC26256; family PALSA-610; genus DASQHW01. The sequence goes on from CAWIMB010000002.1 coordinate 3,936,074, forward strand.
CTGGCTCGGCGCGCCGACACTCGGTACCGACAACATGGACGCCGCGGCTGTGAAGCTCGACAAGGTCATGCAAGACGAAGCGGCGAAGCGCAGCCCCGACGTCGTGTTCGTCGACACGTATCGCATGTTCCAAGGTCCCGACGGTTCGTACTCGCGAACGATCAATGACGAGAACGGCATCGCGATCACCGCACGCATCGGCGATGGCGTGCACTTCGCGCCTCAGGGCGCGGAGTATCTCGGGCGTGCCGTATTCGGGCTCGTGGACGCGCGGTGGCACGTGAAGAAGCAGGCGGACACCGCCCATCCGATTGCGTGGACGCTCGCGCCCGGGAGCGGCGAGAACGTGCCCGGCTACTCGAGCCGACCGCGTCCTCGTTACAACTACAACCCGCAGCCGACGTATACGACGTACACGAGCCCGCCGACGATCGCGACGAGCCCGCCGACGACTACGCCACCGGCGACGACGGCAAAGACCACGCCGGCGACGACGCCGGTCACGGTTGTGACGCCCACCACTAACGTGCGGCCATGACCAGCCCATCGCACGCGGATCAGCTCGCGGCAGCCGCGGGCGCGGTCGAGCTCGCGTCCACCGCCGTCGACCGCGCCGCCCGGCATCTCGCCGGCGCGTCGATGGTGGACGGCAAGCTCTCGGTCGCCAAGCTCGACGATCACCAAGTTGTCGCGTACGACCTCGCGCACGCGGCCGCGGCGGTCGAGGCGTCGCGAGTGATGTGCACGTACGGCGAGCACGGCGAGGTCGAATCGATGCTCGCCCGCGCGTACGTCGCCGACGCGTACGCCGACCTGGCGGCGCGTATCGCGGGCCGGGATGCGGCTTGGGGTGTCGATCCGGCCGACCTCTCCCCTGCCCACGACTTCGTGACGGCGCACCGCGATCCCGCCTTCCTCGAAGCGCTGGCCGACCAGTGCGCCAAGCACGGCTCCGGGCCCTCGCACCTCTCCGACGACTTCGAGCTGGTCGCCGACACGTTCCGCCGTTTCGCCGAGGACAAGATCCGGCCCGCGGCCGAGCACGTGCACCGCACCAATGGCGACGTTCCCGAGGACATCATCAGCGGGCTGGCCGAGATCGGCGGCTTCGGCCTGTCGGTGCCCGAGGAGTACGACGGGTTCGCGACCGGCGGCGAGTCCGACTACATCGGCATGGTCGTCGCCACCGAGGAACTGTCGCGGGGATCGCTCGGCATCGGCGGGTCGCTCGTGACCCGGCCCGAGATCCTCACCCGCGCCCTCGTCGCCGGCGGCACCGAGGACCAGAAACGGGCGTGGCTGCCGCGCATCGCGAGCGGCGAGCTGATGGTCGGCATCATGGTGACCGAGCCCGATTACGGCTCCGACGTCGCCGGGGTGAAGGCAACCGCGACGCCGTCCGATGAGACGCAGCCGGAGCCGACCGGAGGGGAGGTGGAGGCGAAGTCGACCAATCTTGAACGCGGTTGGTTGGTGAACGGCGTGAAGACGTGGGCGACGTTCGCCGGACGAGCCAACGTGCTGATGGTGCTGGCCCGGACCGACCCCGACAAGTCGAAAGGGCATCGCGGTCTGTCGGTGTTCATCGTCGAGAAGCCGCAAGCCGAAGGGCACGCGTTCGCGTTCGACGACGGGCGCGGCGGCAAGATGGAAGGTCGCGCGATCGACACGATCGGCTACCGGGGCATGCACTCCTACGAGGTCGCATTCGACAACTGGTTCGTGCCCGCCGAGAACCTGATCGGCGAAGAAGCCGGCCTGGGCCGCGGCTTCTACCTGCAGATGGCGGGCTTCGAGAACGGGCGGCTCCAGACCGCGGCCCGGGCCGTCGGCCTGATGCAAGCCGCGTTCGAGGCGGGCCTCACGTACGCGCAGGAACGCAAGGTGTTCGGCAAGCCAGTGTTCGAGTACCAACTCTCGAAGGCGAAGCTGGCCCGCATGGCGGCGCTCATCCAGGCCGGGCGGCAATTCTCCTATGACGTCGCCCGCAAGATGGCCGCCGGGCAGGGCACGCTCGAGGCGTCGATGGTCAAGGCATACGTGTGCCGGGCCGCCGAGTGGGTCACCCGCGAGGCCATGCAGCTGCACGGCGGCATGGGCTACGCCGAGGAATTTCCGGTCTCACGGTTCTTCGTCGACGCCCGGGTGCTGTCGATCTTCGAGGGCGCGGACGAGACCCTGTGCCTGCGGGTCATCGCCCGCCGCCTGGCCGAACAGGCGCCTTCCTAGCGGAAAAGCCCCTGTTCTTCCCAAATAGGAATATTTGCCCTATTCTCTCTCGCGACCAGTCGGGGGAGAAAAGGGAGTTTCTCAAATGACGATTCTCGCAGCTATCGGTGCCGTCGCAGCTTTGGCCGGCTTCTTCATCGTCCGGAGCAAGGGCAAGACCACCGCGAAGAAGTAGCTCGTGAGCGCCCGGGGCCGATGCCCCGGGCGCCTCGTGCATGCCAGACTCCGATCGCCCCTGGCTTCACGGATCGGAGCCATTCGTTGACGACGTTCAACATCTTTCGCAACGCGCGCGACACCGCCGCGTTCGAGCCGGGTCAGGTCGTCTTCAAGCAGGGCGAGCCCGGCGACGTCATGTACGCCGTGGTCGAGGGCCGCGTCGACCTCACTCGTGACGGCCGCATGATCGAGAGCGTCGGCGAGGGCGAGATCTTCGGTGAGCTCGCGTTGGTCGACGACAGTCCGCGGGGCGCGACTGCGGCCGCCGCGACGTCCGCGCGGCTCGCGCCTGTCGACACGCGCCGCTTCACGTTCCTCGTGCAGGAGCACCCGACGTTCGCGCTCCAGGTGATGGCCGTGATGGCAGAACGGCTGCGCCACGCGAACGAACGCTCCTAATCGAGTCGCGCAAACAGCGGCGGCCCCGGCTCCAGGCACTGCAGCCGCGCCGCTGCGCGTGCGGCGAGTTCCGGCACGAATGGCGCGAGCTCGTCGACAACCGTGGCCGTTGCGTGCAGAAGCGCGGCGAGCGCGTGCCGACGCTGGTCCGCCGGGAGGGTCCAGGGTGCGGCGCGCTCGAGATATTTGTTGGCCTCGGCGACAAGACTCACTATCGCTTCGCACGCACGTCGGAGGTCGAGCACATCGACGGCGGCGTCGACCGCCCGCGAGGTCGCAGAGCACGCCTGAAGGAGCGGCCACGCGTCGTCGGCAGGCGTTGCGCCCCGCCCGTCAATCGTGGTCGGATTCGCCACCACTGTGGGCGGCGCAGCCGCCGTCCGGGGCCGCGACTCCTCGGTATCCCGACCGGCCAGCGCCACGACGCGTTGCACGAGGTTGCCGGCGCCGTGCGCCAGGTCTCGGTTCGCGGTCTGCACCAGCCCTGCCTCGGAGAAATCCGTCTCGCCCAGCCGGGCGACCTCGCGCGCGCACCACCAGCGGACGGCATCGGTTCCGTAACGTTCGACGATCTCGCTCGGATCGACAGCGTTGCCGAGCGACTTGCCGATCTTGCGGCCGCCGGCCGTCACGTAGTCGTGCACGAGCAGCACGTCGGGAAGGATCACACCGGCCGAGAGCAGCACTGCGGGCCAGATCACGGCGTGGAAACGCAGGATGCCCTTGCCGATCACGTGCCGGCGTTCGGCCGCCGCGGTCCAGCCGTCCAGGCCCGGTGCGCTGATGTAGTTCGCGAGCGCGTCGAACCAGACGTAGACGAGCTGCTCGGGGTCTCCCGGAACCGGGAGCCCCCAGTCGCCGATACGCCCGCGCGGGCGCGAGACACTGATGTCGCGCACGTCGCCGTCGAGGAAGCCGAGCACCTCGTTGCGACGGGCCGCCGGCTCGATACGAAGCCGCCCGCTCTCGATCAGGGTTCGGAGCTGCCCCGTGTAGCGCGACAGGCGGAAGAACCAGTTCTCCTCCTCGACGACTTCGAGCGGACGGTCGTGCTCGGGGCAGGGGTCGTCACGGAACTCCTCGCAGCCCGTGCAATAGGAGGCGCGGTAGTGCGCCCGATACAGATCACCCACGTGCGCGCAGCGCCGCCACAGCTCCTCAACGACCGGTGCATGCCGGGGGTCGGCACTCGTGCGAATGAAATCGTCGTACGACACCTGCAAGACGTCGGCGAGGCGGCGGAAGCGACGCGCGTTCTCGGCCACGAACGCCGCGACCGGTACGCCGGCCCGAGCGGCGGCCTGCACGTTCTTGGCCGCATGCTCGTCGGTTCCGGTGAGGAACTCCACGGGACGGCCCCGCCGCGGGCATGGCGCGCGACGACATCGGTCTGCACGTATTCGAGGGCGTGCCCGAGATGCGGGGCAGCGTTGACGAACGGAATAGCGGTGGTGACGAACAGCTTGTCCACTGGAACTCCTCCGGATTCCCGTGCGGGATCCGGTCCGGGTGGACGGCATGAACCCGCGTCAGACGATGTCGGGGGAGCTCGACATTCGGAGGCGGAGCAGCTTCGTCACGGCGGCGAGTGTACCGGCGCGCGCGTGACTTCTGATTCGAATTACCTATATAGCAGCGACCCGGACGACCCCTACCCTTGCTCTCAGGGAATTGGGGGGAGCAAACCATGGATGGGATTCGTCGTCCGCGCATTGTCGCGGCAGGTGTGCTGGCCGCGTCGCTGCTTGCGACCGGGCTGCCGGCGTTGGCGTCGGCGACGACCGTGCCGCTTTCTGCGCCGACCGGTGTCAGCGCCTCGATCGTTGCGGGCACGCCGACGACCGTGCGCATCAACTGGAAGGACACGAACACACGCGAGTCGGGCTACGCGGTGGAGCGCAGCCTCAGCGCCACGAGCGGTTTCGCACAGATCGCCACGCCGAAGAAGAACAAGGTCTCGGCCGACGACAAGGGACGCACCGCCGGCACGACGTACTACTACCGAGTGCGAGCTCGCGGAAAGCAGAAGGCGTACTCGCCGTACTCGCCGGTCGTGTCGATCCGGACACCTGGAGGCGTAGACACCACGCCGCCGGCGCCGGCACCGGTCGTGTCGGCCAGCAATGTGTCGTGCACCGCGATCACGGTGAGCTGGACCGCATCGAGCGACCCCGAGTCGGGCATCGCCCGCTACGAGCTCACGCGCAACGGCGGCACCGCGTCGGTCGTGACCGCACCCGGCAGCCGGACTGACACCGCGCTCAGCCCATCGACGTCGTACACGTACGCGGTGAGCGCCATCAACGGTGCGAACCTCAGCACAACCGGTTCGAAGGTCGTCACCACACCCGCGTGCCCGCCGCCGCCCGACGCGACCGCGCCGGCACCGGCACCGGTCGTGTCGTTCAGCAACGTGTCGTGCAGTTCGATCACGGTGAGCTGGACCGCGTCCTCCGATCCCGAGTCGGGCATCGCCCGCTACGAACTGACGCGCAACGGGGGTGCCCCGTCGACCGTGAGCGCACCATCCAGCCGGACCGACACCGGGCTCAGCGCATCGACGGCCTACAGCTACACCGTCAAGGCGATCAACGGCGCCGGCCTCTCGACCACCGGCACCAACACCGTGACGACGCCCGCGTGCCCTGACACCACCGCGCCCACACCGGCACCGGTCGTGTCGTTCAGTGCCGTGACGTGCAACGGCCTCACCGTCAGCTGGACCGCGTCGACCGACCCCGAGTCGGGCATCAATCACTACGAGCTCACCCGCAACGGCGGCACGCCGTCGACGGTGAGCGCACCGTCGAGCCGCACCGACACGGGCCTTTCCGCATCGACGTCGTACACGTACACGCTGAAGGCAATCAACGGCGCCAATCTCGCGACGAGCGGCAGCAATACCGTCACGACGTCTCGCTGTGACACACCGCCGGTCGCGAACGCCGGCCCGGATCGGGCCGCGAGCACCGGCGTCGCGGTGAACTTCGACGGCTCGGCCTCGACCGACGCCGACGGACCGATCGCGAGCTACGCGTGGACCTTTGGCGACGGCGCGACCGGGAGCAGCGTGAGCGCGTCGCACGCGTACGCGAACCCCGGCACCTACACCGTCACACTGACCGTGCGCGACAGCGCGGGTACGGCGGGGACTGACACCGCGGTCGTAACGGTGACGGCGCCCAGCGGCAACTCCGGTGACGTCGTCTCGCGCCAAGCGCGCGGTGGCACGGGCTCCGACAGCGGTCGTGCGGTCGCCGTCGATGGTGGTGGCAATGTGATCATGACCGGATCGTTCACGGGCACGGCGAACTTCGGTGGGAGTCCGCTCACCGCCAACGGGCAGCAGAGTGACGTCTTCATCGCGAAGTACAACGCGGCGGGGGCCCCGGTGTGGTCAAAGCGCTTCGGGGGAACGGACATCGACGCGCCCTACGCCGCAGCGATCGATCGCACCGCGAACTGCGACGGCGCCGGCGGCACCAACTGCATCGTGATCACCGGGATGTTCTCGGGCACGACCAACCTGGGCGGCGCGAATCTCGTGAGCGCCGGCGGGCGTGACATCTTCCTCGCGAAATACTCTGCGTCGGGCACGCATCTGTGGTCGAAGCGCTTCGGCAACACCAGCGACGACATCGGCCAAGGCGTCGTCATCGACAACAACGGAAACGTGTTCCTCACTGGCACCGCGGCGGCGACGGACTTCGGTGGCGGCGAGCTCCGGGGCCCCTTCCAGTTCTACGACCAGGACGCCTTCGTCGCGAAGTTCTCACCGAGCGGTGCATATCTCTGGGCGAAGAACTGGTGGAACAGCAGCCGCGACTGGTCGAACGCCATTGCGATCGACGGCAACGGCGATGTCGCGATCACCGGCATGTTCTTCGGTGCGATCGACTTCGGCACCGGCCAGTACCGCACGGGCGCGGAGAACATCTTCGTCGCCAAGCTCGCGGGTTCCGACGGCCACACGCTTTGGGCCAAGGGCTTCGGTGGTGGCGACACCGACCGCGGCTACACGATCGCCTTCGATCACAGCGGCAATGTCATCGCGGGCGGGACGATCTACAACGGCACCGCCGACTTTGGCGGCGGCCCGATCACGTCGGGCTACCAGCAGATCGGTTACCTCGTGAAGCTCTCCGCCGCGAGCGGTGCGCACATGTGGTCGAAGCGCATCGGCAATCCCGATGTCCCCGGCGCCTTCCATAATTCGGCAGTCAACGGGATCACGGTCGACGGCAACGACAACGTCAGCGTCACAGGTCTCTTCGACGGAAGCGTGGACTTCGGCGGTGGCGCGCTGACGGCGGCCGGCAACGGCGCCATGTACAGCGACATCTTCGTCGCGAACTACACCAAGGACGGCGCGCACCGTTGGTCGAAGCGGTTCGGCGGCAATAGCGGCGACGCCGGCAACGCCGTCACCATCGATCCCGCGACAAACGATGTCATCGCAACTGGTTCGTTCGGGCTTACGGGCGACTTCGGCGGGGGAACACTGACGAGCGCGGGTCTCGACGACGCGTATCTCGTGAGGATGCGGTCCTAACAAGAAAAGGCAACTGGGGGAAAACCATGGACGGGCCGCGGAGAATACGAATCGCTGTCGCGGGAGTCGCCACGTTGACGATGGCCTTGGGATTGGCATTGCCGGCCGCGGCCGCGCCGCGCTTGCCGCGCCGACTGGCGTCGCGGCGGGAATGGCATCGGGTTCCTCGACCACCGTGCGCGTGACGTGGAAGGACGGCGCTCGCGAGACGAGCTATGCCGTCGAACGCAGCCTGAGCGCGACGACCGGGTTCGCCGAGCTCGCACCGCGCACCGCGGCCAATGTCGTGTCGTTCAACGATCCCGGCCGGTCACCGAACACCACGTACTTCTACCGAGTGCGCGCCTTCGGCAAGAAGAACGCGAAGTCGCCGTACTCCGCCGTCGTCTCGATCAAGACTCCGGCCGGCGGGGACACGACCCCGCCGACGCCTGCACCCGCACTGTCGTTCACCAACGTGACCTGTAAGAGCCTCACCGTGAGCTGGACCGCGTCGAACGATCCCGAGTCCGGCATCAGCCGCTACGACATGTCACGTACGGGCGGCAGCCCCACACTCGATCCGGCCCCGGTGAGCGCGCCCGGCAGCCGCACGGACACTGGCCTCACGCCGTCGACCCAGTACACCTACACCGTCCGGGCGTACAACGGCGCCGGGCTCAGCACCGCGGGGACGAACACGGTGACCACGCCCGCGTGCCCGCCGCCGACCGACACCACACCGCCGTCACCCGCGCCCGCCGTGTCGTTCGCGAACGTCACGTGCAGTTCGATCACCGTGAACTGGACCACGTCGAGCGACCCCGAGTCCGGCATCTCTCGGTACGAGTTGACGCGCAACGGCGGCACGGCATCGGTCGTGAGCGCGCCTTCGAGCCGCACCGACACTGGCCTCACCGCATCAACCAACTACACGTACACGGTCAAGGCAGTCAACGGCGCCAACCTCAGCACGACCGGTTCGAACACCATGACCACGCCCGCGTGCCCCAACCAGTCGCCTATTGCCAATGCCGGACCCGACCGGGCCGCGAGCACCGGCGTCGCGATCAGTTTCGACGGCTCCGCATCGCGCGACCCCGACGGCACAATCAGCAGCTACGCGTGGAACTTCGGCGACAGCGCGACGGGGACGGGCGCGACACCGAGCCACACGTACGCGAGCGCCGGTACCTACACCGTCACACTCACCGTTACCGACAACCGTGGCACGACCAATAGCGACACCGCGACCGTCACGATCACCGCGCCGAGCGGCAACCCCGGTGACGTCGTCTGGAGCAAGGCTGTCGGCGGTACCAGCTCCGAACAGGGAGACGCGGTCGCGGTCGACGGCGCGGGCAACATCGTGCTGGGCATGAGCGGCGACACGTTCCTCTCCAAGTACAGCGGGGCCGGCGCGCCACTGTGGTCGAGGACCGTCTCGGGGTCCGGCCTCGAAGGGCCGCATTCGGTCGCGGTCGACCGCAGCGCGAACTGTGACGGCGCGGGCGGCACGAACTGCATCCTCGTCACCGGCTTATTCTCCGGGAGCAAGACGATCGACGGCACCGCGCTCACGAGCGCGGGGGGATACGACATGTACCTCGCCAAGTACTCCGCATCGGGAGCAAAGCTCTGGTTGAAGCAGTTCGGGCAGAACTATGACGACATCGGCGAGGGTGTGGCAGTCGATGCCGCCGGCAACGTCTTCTTGACGGGAACCTTCACGAATCAAGTCAACTTCGGCGGCGCGACGCTTCAGAGCACGTACTTCGACCAGGATGCATTCGTCGCCAAGTTCTCGCCGACCGGCGCGCACATTTGGTCGAAGAACTGGTGGAGCACGAGCCGGGACTGGGCTGAGGGCATCACGATCGACGCCGCCGGCAACGTCGCGATCACCGGCCTGTTCTTCGGTTCGATCGACTTCCAAGTGCCGGGCAAGCCGGCGCTGAGTGCAGCGAACCAAGACATCTTCGTGGCGAAGCTCTCCGGCGCCGACGGCCACGCGGTCTGGGCGCAGCGCTTCGGCAGCTCGGGGAACGACGAGGGCACCGGGATCGCGTTCGACCGCGGCGGCAACGTGATCATCACTGGAACCCTCAGTGGGAGTAACGGCACATTCGGGGGCACCACGATGGACGCGACATTCAAGGTCGTCGCGTACGTGGTGAAGCTCGCGGGTGACACGGGCGCCCACGTGTGGTCGAACCGCCTCGGTGAGAACAAGAACGCGAGCGAGTTTCACACGACGAAGACCTTCGGTGTCGCAGTCGACGCCAACAACAACGTGATCGTCACCGGGTGGTTCGACGGACCCACCGAGATCTCGGGCACGAACGTCGGTGCGGGGCCATTCACCTCGCGTGGATCCTCGGACAGTTTCGTCGTGCAGTACACGGCCGGCGGCGACGTCCGCTGGGTGAAGCAGTTCGGCGGGCTTGGATCCGACTACTCGCTCAACGAGGGCGTGACCATCGATCCGACGACCAACGACGCGATCGCGACCGGCGGATTTACGGGCGCGGCCAACTTCGGCGGCCAGACGCAGAACAGCAACGCCGGTTCGTCGGACGCGTATCTGGTGCGAATGCGCTCGTAGTCGGTGCGTCTGTGAGACTCGCTAAGCGAGTCTCACAGACGCATAGACAAACTGGTCAGCTGCGGCGGAGGCCGGCGCGTTCGCCGCGGGCGACGACCTTCTCGGCGACCTTTCGTGACGCTTCGTCGATCATCTCGTCGCCGAACATCACCGCGCCCTTGCGGTCGCCTTCGGTCGTGGCCTTCTCGTAGGCCTCAAGGATGTCCCACGCCCGGTCGAACCGTTCCTGTCCGATCCCGAACATCTCGTTCAGAATCGCGACCTGGTCGGGGTGGAGCGCCCACTTGCCGTCGTAGCCCAGAATCTGCGCCCGCTTCGAGAACTCGCGGAAGCCTTCGGGGTCGCGCACCTTCACGTACGGGCCGTCGATCACCTGCAAGCCATTGGCGCGGCCCGCCATCAGGATCTTGACGAACACGTAGTGGAAGTAGTCGCCCGGGTACTCGGGGATGTCGAGCCCGCCGGCGAGCGACGGCATCTCCATCGACGCCGACATGTCGACCGGGCCGAGGATGATCGTCTCGAGCCGATCCGAGGCCGCGCAGATCTCCTCGACGTTGATGATCCCGCGGGCCGTCTCGATCTGGGCCTCGATGCCCACGCGCGACTGGCGACCGGTGACCTTCTCGATCTGGGTGAGCAGCATGTCGAGCGCCTGGACGTCGCCCGCGTTCTGCACCTTCGGCAGCATGAGCTCGTCGAGCCGCTCGCCCGCGCCTTCGACCACCTCGATGACGTCGCGGTAAGTCCACTCGGTGTCCCAAGCGTTCACCCGGACGCACAGGACGGTGTCGCCCCAGTCGAGCTCGTTGATCGCCTTCACGACCTTGGCGCGCGCGCCGGGCTTCTCGAGCGGCGCGACCGCGTCTTCGAGATCGAGGAACACCATGTCCGCACCGAGGTTCGGCGCCTTGGCGAGCATCTTGTCGCTCGACCCCGGCACAGACAGGCACGAACGACGCGGCAAGGAACGTGAGCGCTCGGACATGGGCCCAGGCTAAATGAGAGGCCGGAAGGGGCTCCAACCCTGCCGAGGTCAGCCGTTCCTGGGTGACCGGTTGGAGTACTTGTGCGAGTGCGAGACGTTGACGGAGCTCGACACGTGCACGGAGTTCGTGGCGGCACCGGACTTCGTCACTTGCACACCGTTGTTCTCGACGTGCACCGAGCCTGAATTGCTCACGTGCTTGCTCGAGCTCGTCACCTCGACCCGGTTGACGGTCACGTGCGAGGACTCGTTCGCGTTGGAAGTGGCGTCCTGCACATTGGAGGAGAACTCAGATTGGTGACTCTCCACGGTGACGCCATCACCCTCGTCGCGGGGAGCTGGGTTCGACGGCTCGTGCCACGACGAACTCGGAGGGTCCACGACCGGCGCTTCGCGCGGCGCCTTGTGCTTGTCGCGCTTGACGGTGAAGTGTGGCTTGCCATCGGGCAGCGGGGAGCGTTCGAGCTCGGGCGCATGGCTCGGCGTTGACGGCGCGATCGTGGCGGCGTCGGGAATCACGACCGCGACGAGGCCCGCGATCGACGCGACTGCGGCGCACCCCATCACGACGTTCCACCATCGCGGGAGGCGTGCATGCTCGGCCCCCACGGGCGACGTCTCGGCCAAGCCGTCCGCCATTGCAACCTCCGAGATCACCCCACCCCGGCGCGGATCCTACACACGCGTCTTTGCCGTACTCACTGCTCATCTTTGTCAACGAGTCAGTGGGTACGGTTGCCATATGACCAAGCTCGACGAGATCGCCGACGGCGTATTCGTATGGCTGCAGCCGGGCGGCGAGTCGGGCGTGAGCAATGCCGGCGTGATCGTCGACGAGGACGGTCTCACGATCGTCGACACGCTGATGGTGCGTTCGCAATGGGAGCCGTTCGCGGCCGCCGTCGCCAAGTTGGGTGCGCCGATCCGGCGTCTGCTCCTCACCCATGCGCACGTCGACCACGTCGGCGGCACGAAGGCCTTTCCGAACGCGGCGGTGTTCGGCTCGCCCCAGACCAGCGACCTCCTCGACGGCGAGATGCCGGTGGGCGCGTATAAGGCATTCATGCCCGCGTTCGACGCGGAGTTCGACGACCTCGCCGAGCTCGGGACCCGTCCGGTCACGCATCTCGTCACCGACGCGGCCCAACTCACCCCCCGAGTGGAGGTGTTGCCGGCGACCGGCCACACGGATGGCGACCTCATGGCGCTCGTCGCCGACGTCGACGTCTTGTTCGCGGGCGATCTGTGCTTCTTCGGCGTCACTCCGCTCGCGTTCCAGGGTGATCCCCAGATGTGGGCCGACGTGCTTGACGCCGTGGCCGAGCTCGCCGACGTGATCGTTCCCGGGCACGGGCCGGTCGGCGCCGAGGCCGAGGTGCGCGTGCTGCAGCAGTACCTGCGGCATTGCGTTGCGGGTGAGATTCCCCCCGGACCGTGGGACGCATGGCCCGAGCGCGACCCCCGCGACGCGATCAATATCGAGCGGGCGCGGCTCCTGGCCCAGGGTCGCGACGAGATCCCGCCTGCGATGATGCGCGCCCTCGGCGCCTGAGCTGGGACACCCAGCCGTCCTCGGGGTGCTCGTGTGCGAGATGCCCGGCCCGCGCCTGCATGATGTCGTCGCGCGTGATGACGCCGACGATGCGGCCGTCGTCGCAAACGGGGAGTTGGTCGATTTGCTCCTCCACCATCCGGACGAGCGCGTCCAGTAACGACGCCTCCGGTGCCAGCGGAACCGCTGCCGGCTCCGAACCTGCCGCGACCGGGCTCATCGCGTCGGCGACGCGGGTCACCGACAGCACGTCGGGGGTGAAATCGCGCGGAACATCGAGCCCGCGCCGGGCGAGCTTCTCGGTCATCAGGTGGTCATCGAGCAACGCCCCCGAGACCAGGTCGGCAAGTACGACTGCGCCGATCAGCGGGAGGATCGCCTGGTAGTCGCGGGTCAACTCGAACGCGAACACGATCGACGTGAACGTGGCGCGCGTCGACGCCCCGAACGTGGCCGCCATGGCGACGACGATGATCGCCGCGGGCGCAACGGTGATGCCGGGCGCGAGGCGGTGAACAGCCTCGTGGTAGAGGCCGCCGAACGTCGCACCGATCAAGAGGATCGGCGCGAGCGTGCCGCCCGAAGTTCCCGACCCCAGCGCGAACCACCATGCGACCAACTTGCCGACGAGCAGGGCGGCGAGCGTTCCGACCGCAAGACGGGACGCGAGCGTGTCGCTGATCGCGTCGTAGCCGACCCCGAGCGCTCGCGGTACCGCCAGGCCGACGAGCGCGAACAGCGCGCCGCCGATGATCGGGTGCCAGAACTCGCTCACCGGCAGGCGGCGATACCCGTGCTCGATGACGAACAGGCCCTTGCACACGACGACCGCGAGCAGCCCGCACAACACGCCGAGCACGGCGAAGACCGGCAGCTCGCCCAGCCCGCTGAACCCGTGGGCCGGTACGTCGAAGAGCGGCCCGCTCCCGGCGTACCACGCGTGCACACCGGCCGCGACGCTTGCCGCGACCGCGAGTGGCACGAAGGCGCGTGGTGAGAACTCGAAGAGCAACAGCTCGATCGCGAGCACGACCGCCGCGAGGGGGGCACCGAACGTCGCCGCCATGCCGGCCGCGGCACCTGCAGCCAGCAGGATCTTGCGTTCGGCTGCCGAGACGCGCAGCGCTTGCCCGATCAGCGAACCGAGCGCGCCGCCGGTGACGATGATCGGTCCCTCGGCGCCGAACGGGCCGCCCGTGCCGATGGCCACCGCTGCCGAAACGGGCTTGGCGAGCGCGGCGCGCGGTGAGATCTTGCTGCGGCGCACGAGCACCGCCTCCATCGCCTCGGGGATGCCGTGACCGCGAATCACCGGCGCCCAGCGGGCGAGCAACGACACGATCAGGCCCCCGGCCATCGCGGTCGGGATGATCCACCACTGCGGCTGGTAGTGCGCGAGCGACGGGAGCTGCCACCCGATGCGATGCATCAGCGCGAGGTTCGAGAGCAGCGCGATCAACCGCAGGAGCACCCACGAGGCGCCGCCTCCGGCGAGCCCGAGCACCAGCGCGAGCGCGGAGAGATACGCCAGGCGGCGGGGGGAGGAACTCATATCGTACTACGATATACCCGTGGCGTACGAGGACGACCCGGAGCCGCGTGACGAGGAGTACGAGCGACTGCTCGAATTTCGCACCGGTCTGCGCCGCTTCCAACGGTGGAGCGAGGCGCAGTCGACGCGGATCGGGCTCACGCCTGCGCAACACCAGCTGCTCCTCGCGATTCGTGGTCACCCCGAGCCGGCCGGGCCCACGATCGGGGACGTCGCCGAACGTTTGCTGCTGCGGCATCACAGCGCGGTCGGGCTCGTCGACCGTGCTGTGATGGCCGGGCTCGTCGAACGGCATACGGATCCGACCGACCATCGCGTCGTCCGGCTGCGGCTCACGGCGCTCGGTGCGCGGCGCGTGCGTCAGCTCAGCCGTCAGCACCTCGAGGAGCTGCGGCGCCTCGCGCCGCGTATGCGATCGCTGTGGGCGGACCTCGACGCATCAAAAGTCGCGCCGAGCGGGTAGGAGCTGAGGTATGCCGTACTGGGGTCAAGGGGATCCGCCGCCGCCGTTCTGGGGCCACGAACCCGTCCCGAAGATCGACGCCGACACCGCCGCCAAGGCCGTCGAATCAGGCGCGCTGCTTATCGATCTCGGCACTCCCGAGGACTGGCTGATCGCTCACATTCCCGGCGCGTTGCTCGTCGAGCCCGAGCTGTTCGACGTGGAGCTCGCCCGCCTCGAGAAGGACCGGCCGATCGTCGTCGCCGGCCGCGATCTCGGCCTCACCGAGGAGATCGTCGGGTCGATGCGTGAGAAGGGTTACGACGCCGCGGCCGTCGACGGCGGCGTGACCGCGTGGCGCGCCTCCGGTCGCGAGCTGGTACGCGCCGACGGTAAGCCCGCCCGTTAGCTCGCCGGTTCGCTCGTCGACAACCGATCTCGCAGGAACGCGACCGTCGCCGTCCACGCCTTGTCCGTCGCTTCCGCGTCGTGCGTGCCGAGCGCGTTCTCCTCGTTGGCGAACGCGTGCCCCGTTCCCGGGTGCATCTCGCACACGACGTCCTTGCCCATGCCGCGGAGCTGGGCTTCGAGCTCCTTGATCTGACCGGGCGGGAAGAAGTCGTCGTTTTCGGCGTAATGGCCGTGCACGGGTGCCGTCAGATTCGACCAGTCGGGTGCGCTGTCACCGAGCGGCGCGCCGTAGAACGGAGCGGCGGCACCGATCTTGTCGCCCTGTTGGGCCGCGACGATCAGCGAGAGCATGCCGCCCATGCAGAAGCCGACGACACCGACCTTGTCGCCCTGCACCGCGTCGTGCGTGCGGAGGAAGTCGACCGCGCCGCCCATGTCGCGCGCGGCCCGATCGGCGGGCAGCGTCGACATCAGCTTGCCGGCCTTGTCCATCTCGGTGTGCTTGGCGATCTCTCCGCGATAAAGGTCAGGCGCGAGCGCGACGAAGCCCTCATCCGCCAGCCGGTCGCACACCCGTTTGATCTGCGGGACGAGCCCCCACCACTCCTGCAGCACGAGCACACCCGGCCCGGTACCGGTCGCGGGCCGCGCCAGGTATCCCTGCGCGGTGTCGCCGTTGCTTGCGAAGCTCACCATCTCTCCCATGGGTGATGAGCCTAAGCAGTCACCCCAGGCCGCGCTAGGTTCCGGAACCGCAACGTCGTCGCACGCGGCCGTGAGCAAAGCGAGCGGAGCGAGCGGAGCGAACTGGCAGGAGCAGTGAGCGCCCGCGAGGCCGGTATCCGGCCGAGCAGCGAGCGCGACCCAGAAAAATGGCTCAGAATCCGAACCCGCAGCTGCCGATCACGAGCTACACCGGCGTCACGCGGACGCTCGACGATTGGGCGACCGTGTTCAATCTTGCAGTCATCGTGCTCCCCGACCGGCCCGAAGGTGCACAGTTCCTTCCGGTGATCGAACGCATTTTCGCGACGTTCGGCGACAGTGATGTGCGCACGATCGTCTGCGTCCCGAGCACACCCGCGATCGCCAAGCGCATCATCGGCAACGTGGTGAACGAATGGCTCGTGTGGTGCGACGCCGATCGTGCCTTCGTGCAAAGCCTCGGTCTCGAACGCCTCCCGGCATTCGTGCATCTCCGTCAGGACACGACGCTCGTGACGGCCGCGCAGGGGTGGAGCCCGACCGAGTGGCAGACGCGTCGCCGACGAGATCGCGAAGCTGCAGCACTGGATTTCACCGGTCGTGGCGGGCCGGGGTGACCCCGCACCGACGCCGGGTTGGCCCCTCGCGAGCTAGCCGGACGCCGTCCATTTTCGCCCGTTACGCCTGGGGCTGACCTGGGGAAACGTGCCGGATGTGACAGGTGAGGTGAACATCCGTCTAACCTCGTCCGCCATGCCCCGGCGGAGAGACGGATCCCACCGCGGTGTCGCGCCCCGTGGCCGACGCCCGACCACTCTCCTTCTCATCCTCACCCTCGCAGTGTCGACGAGTCTCGCGCTCGCGTCGCCGGCGCACGCCACCCCCCAGGATGATCTCGCCGCCAAGAAGGCGCAGCGCGGCACGGCTCGAATCGCAGATCGAGGCCGACCACCACAAAGCCGAGATGCTCAACGAGCAATACCTGCAAGCGCAGACGGCCGTCCAAGAAACCCAGAAGAAGATCGAGGATGCCCAAGCCGGGATCGCGCGCGCTGAAGCCGACGCAAAGGAATCGCGTCTGCGCCTCAGCGGACGAGCGGCGACGCTCTACATGGGCGCGGGCAACACCGACCCGTTCGCGATCGACGCCGCCGACGTCCGCGAGCTCGGCAGCCGCGCCAAGTACGGCGAGGCCGCAGCGGACGAGGACCAGCGGTTGCTCGACAAGCTGCATGTCGCGGAGGAGTCGCTCGGCATCCAGCGCAAGAATTTCCAGAAAGTGCAAGACGAGGCGAAGTCCCAGCAGAAGGCTGCCGGTGACGCGTTGAGCGCCGTCAAGAGCGCGGTCGATGTCGAGGAGCGCGAGCACGCCTCCCTCACGGGTGAGATTGGCGACCTCGTCGACAAGATCATCGCCGAGAAGAAGGCGGCCGACGACGCACGCGCCCGCGCCGAGTTCGCAGCGGTGCAGGCACGAGCCCGGGCCGAGGCCGCGAGCGCGCGCGCCACACCGGCAGTCGGGCGCGATCCGTCGATCAGCAACACCAAGCCGTTCAACGTGCCCGCGCCGAACGGGGGCGCCGCGGCCGCGGTCGCGTACGCATGGGCCCAAGTCGGGAAGCCCTACCAGTACGCAGGCGTCGGTCCCGGGAGTTACGACTGCTCGGGCCTCACGATGATGGCGTGGGCGCAAGGCGGCGTGTCGATGCCCCACGGCTCGATCGCGAAGGCGCAATGTTCCCGCGGGTTTCCGACACCGACCTGAAACCGGGAGACCTCGCGATCTACTACCCGGATCACGGCCACGTCGGGATCTACGTCGGCGACGGCCAGATGATCTCGGCGACGCATACCGGCGACTTCGTTCGGGTGCAGCCCGTGTTCCGTGAGGGCTACCAGTACTCCGTCCGGCCCGGTTGACCTCGCACACCGAACCCGCGGTACGGCTCACCGCCTTCTCGCACGGCGCCGGGTGCGCATGCAAGCTCTCACCGGCTGACCTCCGGACCGTGCTCGGGCTCGTGCGGGGCTTCGAGACGCCGACCGACCCGAACCTCCTCGTCGGGTTCGACACCGCCGACGACGCGGCCGTGTATCGGATCCGCGACGACCTCGCGATCGTCGTGACCACCGACTTCTTCACCCCGATCGTCGACGACCCGTTCGACTGGGGACGCATCGCGGCGACCAACGCACTCTCCGACGTCTACGCGATGGGCGGCACGCCGCTGCTCGCGCTGAACCTGGTGGCGTGGCCGCGTGAGGGCTTGCCGTTCGAACTGCTGGCCCGGGTGCTCGACGGGGGCGCGGCCGTGGCCCGAGACGCCGGCTGCCTCATCGCGGGTGGTCACTCCATCGACGACGCCGAACCCAAGTACGGCCTGGCCGTCGTCGGCACGGTGCATCCCGACGCGGTGCTGACCAACAGCGGTGCGCGCCCCGGCGACGCGATCGTGCTCACGAAGCCGATCGGCCTCGGCGTGATCTCGACCGCGGTCAAGCGGGAGGCCGCGAATCCCGACCTCCTCGCCGCCGCGATCGAGGTGATGACCACGCTGAACGCGGCGCGCGCGACGCGGCCGTCGAGGTGGGCGTCCACGCCGCGACCGACGTCACGGGCTTCGGCCTGCTCGGCCACCTCCGAGAGGTGTGCGTGGCATCCGGCACCGGCGCGGTCATCGACGCGGGCGCGGTCCCGGTGATCGACGGCGTCCGACGATCTGCTCGCCGCCGGCATGGTCGCCGGCGGCACGCAGCGCAACCACGCGTTCGTGGCGCCGGACGTCGACTTCGGCGATCTCGCGGAGGCCGAGCAGCTGCTGCTGGCCGACGCCCAGACCTCGGGCGGGCTGTTGCTGTCGGTTGCGCCCGATCGGGCGCAACACTTGGTGACGCGTGCGCGACACGTGGCACGCTGGCGAGCGTGGTGATCGGCGAGATGACCGAGCACGACGCCGGACGCATCACGATTCGGAGGTGACCAAATGGCTGAGGCAAAGCAGCGGTGGGACGACGTCGGCGACCGGTTCAACGAGATCGGCAAGCGGTTCAAGGAGCGCTACGACGCCAACGCCGCGTTCGGCGCTGATCGAGCAGGAGAAGATGAACGACGCCTTGCGGCAGATGGCCGACGCACTCGACGCCGGCTTCACGACGATCGGCGACTCGTTGCGCGACCCGGCGATCCGCGACGAGCTGAGGAAGGCCGGCACCTCGATCGGCGACGCGATGGCGGCGACCTTCAACGACGTCGCCGACGAGATCAAAAAGGCCGTCCACAAGAAGTAACCCCCCGAGGTGAGGCGTCTGACACCTATCGTTTTCCGACGCTCACAGACGCCTCACCGGGGGGTTTCCTACGGGATGACGAGCATGCCGAGCTCGGCTTCGAGCTGCTGGCGAGGCTTGGCGCCGAGCGACAGCACGTTCGAGCCGGCCGTTGCGGAACAGGCCGATCATCGGGATGCTCTGCACGTCGTACTGCTGGGCGATCTGCGGTTCGTCGTCGATGTTGACCTTCACGACCTTGTAGGAACCCTTGCGCATGGCCGCGATCGTCTCGACGACCGGCGACACCTGGCGGCACGGCCCGCACCACGGCGCCCAGAAGTCGACGATGACCGGCACGTCGCTCTGCAACACCTCCGCGTCCCACTGCGCGGTCGTGACCGACGGGACGAGCTCGACCGGGTCTTCGGGGACGGGCTCGTCGGGCTTCTCCCCCGCGAGCACGTCGTCGAGCCAGGCGCGAGCGTCGTGCAGCTCCTCGATCGCGACCTGATGTTCCATCGGATACTCGCGGTACACGGTCGGCACCCCGGCCGTTCGCAGGGCCGCGGGCGAGATCGCGCGAGCGCTGCACCGGGATCATCGGGTCGTCGGTGCCGTGCGCGACGAGCACCGGCACATCGACCGGGCGCCGTCGGTCGACCCGGCGGCCGGTGAGCGGCCGGGCTCATCGCGAGCACGCCGCGCCGGACGTACGCGGCTCGTCGGGCGAACAGCCCGAGCGCGACCGCGAGGCCGCCGCCCTGGGAGAAGCCGGCGAAGATCGCGTCGGCGCGGTCGAAACCGAGCTCCTCGCACTGCTCGTCGACGCAGCGCGTCGAGCTCCTCGAGCGCGGTCGCGAACTGACCGGTCAGTCGGCGCCGCCGCCGAATGTCGTACCAGGCAGTATCCGGGCGTGCCCGGCGCCGCGATCGGGCCGCGCGGCATCACCGCGGCGAACGTGCCGTCGGGGTCGAGGTACGGCAGCGAGCCCGCCGAGATCATGCTCGTCGGCGCCGTAGCCGTGCACCAGCAGCAGCAGGCGTTGCGCCGCCGATCCCTTCATCGACGTTCGTGACGAGCGGCATGCGCCGCAGGTTACGGGCGGGAGCCGCCGCCGGGTCACCCGATCCGGCTGACGACGTATGCCGGCGGCGCTGCTGGGCGAGCGACCCGGCGCGAGCGTGTGCGCGGCGGCGACGAGCGCGAGGTGCGTGAATGCCTGCGGGAAGTTGCCGAGGAGCCGTTGCGCCGGGCGGGTCGTACTCCTCGGCGAGCAGGCCGAGATCGTTCGCGAGGCCGAGCAGCCGCTCGAACAGCTCGAGCGCCTCTTCGCGTCGCGTCCGGCCAGCGCGAGCGCCTCGACCATCCAGAAGCTGCACGGCAGGAACACGCCTTCCGGCTCGCCGATGCCGTCGATGTCGCGTGCGTCGGGTCGTACCGCAGCACGAACCCGTCGTCGGTGAGGTCGCGCCGGATGGCGTCGACGTCGAAGCGACCTCGCGGGTCGTCGCCGGGAAGGAATCCGACGAGCGGGATCATGAGCAGCGACGGCGTCGAGCGCGTCGTCGTCGAAGACTGCATGAAAGCGCCGAGCTGTTCGTTGTAGCCGCTCGGCAGCACCTCGGCATGGATCTCGTCGCGGAGCTCCGCCAGCGATCGACCGGCCCTTCGTAGCCCGCGTGCTCGACCATCGCGATGCGCGCGGTCGAACGCGACCCAGCACATCACCTTCGAGTGCGTGAAGTGCCGGCGCGGACCGCGCACCTCCCAGATGCCCTCGTCGGGCTCGCGCCAGCGCTCCTCGAGCACGTCGAGCAGCAGCTGCGCGAGCGACCACGTGTCGCGGCTCGGCGGCGTGCCCGCACGCGTCGCCTGCCACAGCACGTCGAGGAGCTCGCCGTAGACGTCGAGCTGCAGCTGCGCGTGCGCGCCGTTGCCCGTCCGCACCGGTCGAGGAACCCGCGTAGCCGGGCAGCCAGTCGAGCTCGAGCTCGGTGAGTCGGCGTTCGCCGCCGACGCCGTACATGATCTGCAGCTGTCTCGGGTCGCCGGCCACGCGCGCGCAGCAGCCACTCGCGCCAGCGCACTGCTTCGTCTTGGAAGCCGCCGATGAGCAACGCCTCGAGCGTCAGCGTCGCGTCGCGCACCCAGCAGATAGCGGTAGTCCCAGTTGCGCGTGCCGCCGAGCGACTCGGGCAGCGACGTCGTCGGGGCGGCGACGATCCCGCCCGTCGCCTCGAAGGTCAGCGCCTCGAGCGTGAGCAGCGAACGCAACACCGGGCTCGCGCCACGGGCCCGCATAAAACGCGCAGCGCGGACCAACGGCGCCAGTCGACTCGGTGTCCTCGACGAGGGCCGCGGCGTCGGCGTCGAACGGGCTGCGGATCGTGCGACGGGAACCAGCCGAGCACGAACGGCACCTGTTCGCCGGCCTAACCGTGAACGTCGCGATCGATGTGTGCGTCGTGCCCGTGCAAACGCACCGGCGTGAACGGAGCTCAGGCCGTCGGGACCGGCGATCGGCGCGCCACGCATCGTCGACGGTCGCACCCACGGCACGATCGTGTCCGTAATCGAAACGCACGATGAACTCGACGCCATGTCGACAGAGCCTTCGATGCCTTCGACGAGGCGCACGAGCATGGGACGGCTGTGCCGAGCGCGAGACAGTCGACGACCCGGACCCGGCCGGTCGGCGTCTCGTGTTCGGTCTCCAGCACCAACGTGTCGGTCGCGGTACCGCCGCGTCGTGCGTGCCGTCGTCGGCGTGCGGTGCGATGCAGAAGCGTCCGTGTTCGCGCGTGCCCAGCAACGCCGCGAAGCACGCAGGGGCGTCAAACCGGGGAGTGCACCACCAGTCGACCGAGCCGGCACGCGGAACGAGCGCGGCCGTGCGCCGATCGCCCAGCAGTGCGTAGTCCTCGAGCGGTGTCGATTCTTCCGCCCGGCCGTCGACCACGTCCTGACGGTAGTCCGGGAGCGAGTAGCGTCATGCGCCGATGGCAACGCAACTGATCGGCGTGGACGTCGGCGGCAGCGGCATCAAGGCGGCGGCGGTCGACCTGACCATGGGCGTCGCGTCGGGCCGCATCCGCGTCGAGACGCCGCAACCCGCGACCCCCGACGCCGTTGTCGAGACGATCGCCGAGCTCGTCGGGCGAGTTTCCGAACGACGGTCCGATCGGATGCACGTTACCGGCCGTGGTGCATCAACGGGGTGGTGCACACCGCCGCCCACATCGATCCGTCGTGGATCGGCACGCACGCGGCGACGCTGCTCTCACGCGCCACGGATCGCCCGTGCATCGTGCTCAACGATGCCGACGCGGCCGGCGTCGCCGAATCGCGTTTCGGCGCGGCACGCGGTCACCGCGGGCGTCGTCGTCATGGTGACGATCGGTACGGGCGTGGGCACGGCATTACTCAACGACGGCGTGCTCGTACCCAACTCCGAACTCGGCCACGTCTTCATCGACCGCAACGTCGCCGATGAGTGGGTGTCGGACGCCACGCGTGTCGCGATGAACCTCACGTGGAAACGATGGACGCGGCGCCTCGACCGCTACCTCACCCAACTGCACGACGTGTTATGGCCGGATCTCATCGTGATCGGCGGTGGCATCGTGAAGCACGCCGAACAGGTTCTGCGACCGGATCGATCCAGGCTGCGAAGTTCAGCATCGCGGAGCTCGGGAACCTCGCGGGCATCGTGGGCGCGGCTGCGCTTGCGGAGACCCACATCCCGGGTCGCGGCAACCGACAGGGAGTGACATGCAGCTCGGGATGATCGGGCTTGGCCGGATGGGCGCCAACCTTGTGCGCCGGTGCATGCGCTTCGGCCATGAGTGCGTCGTGTACGACCACAATTCCGCGTCGGTCGACGCGCTCGTGCGCTGACGGCGCCGTGGGCGCGACATCGGTGGAAGATCTCGTCGCCAAGCTCGAGCCGCCACCGCGGTATGGCTCATGGTTCCGGCCGGGGTCACGACCGTGGTGCTTGCCGACGTCACGCCGCACCTCACCGCCGGAGACACGGTGATCGACGGCGGCAATACGCACTATGCCGATGACATCGCGCGCGCCGAGCAACTCCTGCCGCAGGAGATCGACTACGTGGACTGTGGCACCAGTGGTGGTGTGTGGGGTCTCGATCGGGGCTTCTGCTTGATGATCGGCGGACCCGATCATGTGATCGCGCGTCTCGATCCGATCTTTCGGGCGCTCGCACCCGGTGTCGACACGGCACCGCGGACGCCCGGTCGCGACGGCGAACCGGCACCCGAAGAGATGGGGTATCTGCACTGCGGTCCTGCGGGAGCGGGTCACTTCGTCAAGATGGTTCACAACGGCATCGAATACGCGCTGATGGCGTCCTACGCGGAGGGCCTGAACATCCTGCATCACGCCAACGTGGGGACCGAGCTCCGGCCGGCCGACGCCGAGACCGCGCCGCTCACCGAGCCGGTCGCGGTATCAGTACGACATCGACGTCGCCAAGGTCACCGAGGTGTGGCGGCGCGGAAGTGTCGTCGCGTCGTGGCTCCTCGACCTCACCGCCAACGCGTTGTACGAGTCGCCGACGCTCGAGGGTTTCAGCGGACGCGTGAGCGACTCGGGCGAGGGACGGTGGACGATCGCCGCCGCGATCGACGAAGGGGTGCCGGCGCCCGTGATGGCGACCGCGTTGTTCGATCGCTTCATCTCTCAAGGCACCGCGGACTTCGCGAACAAGTTGCTGGCCGCCATGCGCAAGCAGTTCGGCGGACACGAAGAGAAGAAGATCGCGGGCCTCTGACACGTTGTTGACGCGCATTTGACGTGACTTGGCGCGCGCCGGCTGTTGTGATGCACGCGCACCGGAACGTCATCGGGGAGTGGCGGACAAATGCGCGCGCTTGCTCACAAATTCATCATTGGGTCAATCACTGCATTACTTACGCTGTTCGGCGTCGTCGTCATCGCGCCGGCGGCTGGTGCGGCGGACTCGCATCTCTTCGTCTCGCCCCACGGCACTGACAGCGCCACCTGCGGTCGCCTCACGCATCCGTGCTTGACAATCGGCCAGGCGGTGACGAACGCGCACGATGATGACACCGTCTACGCATTGGCCGGAACGTACCCCGAGATGGTGACCGTGCAGAAGCGGATCCGGTTGTTCAGCGCCCACGCGACGATCGACGCATCGGGCCGCGACAACGGCATCGTGCTGCAGGGCCCGGGCGCTTCCGGCAGCACTGTGAGCTTCTTCACGATCGAGAACGCGATCGGCGAGGGCCTTCTCGCATCAGGCGTCGACAGCGTGCACATCGAGTTCAACAAAGTGACGCACAACGACCAAGGCACCACGGTTGCGAACAGCTATCCCGAGTGCCAGCCCCAAGGAGAGATCCCCGGCGACTGCGGCGAAGGGCTCCACTTGCAAGCCACGACGAACTCCAACGTGAGGTTCAACGACGTCTCGGAGAACGCGGGCGGCATCCTGGCCAGCGACGACATCGCCCCCACCCACGGCAATCTCATCGAATTCAACAAGGTCAACGACAACACGCCCGACTGCGGGATCACCGTCGTCGGACACAACCCCGCCGCCGGCGTGTTCGACAACACGATCTCGTTCAACCAGGTCGAGCGCAACGGTGAGGGCGGTGTGCTCTTCGGTGCGGCAATGCCCGGCGCGGGATCACATGACAACCGCGTCACGCACAACTTCCTCGAAGACAACGGGTTCGCGGGCGTGACGATCCACTCGCATTTCCCGAACCAGAACCTCAACAACGACGTCATCGAGGGCAACATCATCAGGACCAACAACGTGACCGGTGACGACGACGCCGGCGTCACCGAGACGACCGGCATCTTGATCCTCTCTCAGGATCCCTCGGTGACGATCACCGGTACCCAGATCCGTCACAACATCATCGCCAACAACCACTTCGGGATCTGGCTCTCACCCGGCCACGTGGACGCGGGCGGCATTTCGCAGAACCTGTTCGCCAACGACGACATCGACGTACAGCAGTAGAAGCGCTCAGCCGCGACCGCGCATCTTCGAGGCGAGGCGTTCGGCGATGGCGACCGTCGTGAGGTGGGTGTTCGCTTTGGGGAGGTCGGGCATCACCGACACGTCACAGACCCGCAGGCCTTCGTAGCCGATCACGCGGCAATCGGTGTCGACAACCGCGGCCGGATCGCCCGCTGCACCCATGCGGCACGTGCCGACCGCGTGCACGTAGTCGTTCACGGTGGCGCCGAGCCACGCATCGATCGCGGCGTCGGAATCGAGGTCGGCGATCGGTGTCGTGAGCGCCAGCACACCGTCGGTCACCGCATCGACCGCGGGATGGCGGACGATGTCGAGCAAGCGGTACACACCGTCACGTAGCCGGACGAGGTCGCGTTCGTCGGTCAGCATCCGGAACTCGACGACCGGGTCGTCGTTCGGATCGTCGGAACGCAGGCGTACCTCGCCCGCCGAGAACACGCGCATCACCGCGCCGATCAGGCGGCCGCCGGCGAGCTCGTTGTGCGTCGGGCCGACACCGTTGAACCCGAAGATCTGCATGTCGTTCGGGCCAGCGTCGGCGAGCCCCGACGTATAGCGCAGTATCGAGCTGAACATTGGTGCGTTCGGCGAACTCATCCGCGCCGGCTCGCGGAGCGACACCTCGAAGCCCGATGTTGCCGCGTGATCCTTGAGGTTCTTGCCCACTCTCAAGCCGTCATCAGTGCCAATACCGGACCGCAACAGCAGCGTCGGCGAGTGAATGGCACCCGCGCTGACGACCACCTCGCCCGCGTCGATCTCTTCACCGCTCGCCAACCGCACACCCGTCGCGCGCCGGCCGTCGAGTTTCACGCAGTCGACCAGGCCATCGCCGCGTATTGCGAGATTGCGTCGCCCGCGAGCCGGTTCGAGATACCCATCGTTGGTCGAGACCCGACGGCCGTCGCGCAGCGTGAGCGCGATCCGGCTGACTCCCGTCGCGTCGACGGCGTGATAGTCGTCGCACGTCGGGTAGCCGAGATCGGCGATCGCGACCCGTAGCACCGCGTCGAACGGTGGCATCGCATCAACCGGGAGGCGGGAGAGCGGAATCGGGCCACCCTTGCCGTGCAGACCATCACCGCCATAGTCGACGTCATCTTCGACGCACAGGAACGCGTCGAGCATCTCCGGCCAACCCCAGCCCGCGCAGCCCAGCTCGTTCGCCCAGCGTTCGTAGTCATCGACCGTGCCGCGGATCGCGCACATCGCATTCACCGACGATGACCCACCCGCGCCGCGGCCGCGCACGTAGACCACTTCGGCCTGTCCGGCGGCACACGTCGCGACAAGGTTGGGCCAGATGCGACCCGGTTCCATGAACGCATGGAAGAGGTTCGGCGATTGCACACCCGCCGGTGTGTTCGCCGAGGTGTGATCGGGTCCGGCTTCGAGCAGCAACACCGATCGTTCCGGGTTCTCCGACAGGCGCGCGGCGAGCGCGGCGCCGGCCGACCCCGCGCCGACGATCACCACGTCATATCCGGCCATCGTTTCCCCGTGTCGTCAGATCGTCGGGCGCACCAATGGACGCCAGTAGTGACCAGGGTCGAGGAAGCGGTGCTGCCCGGCGGGACCGTCGCTCCCGGCAACGTACTCCTCCGGCGATCCGTTCTTCCACGCTTGCACGATCGGATCGACGATGCGCCACGACCACTCGACTTCGTCGAAACGGAGGAACGGCGTGTGGTCACCTTCGAGCACGTCGAGCAGCAGGCTCTCGTACGCGCTCGCCTCGCTGTCGGTCGGTGACGCGTACTCGGCCCGCAGCACTGCCTCGCGCTTCGAGATCGAGCCCGGGCTGCTTGGTGCGCACGACGAGTTCGGTGCACTCGGTCGGACTCATGCGGAACGCGAGCCAGTTCGGCTGCGCGTGTTCGAGCGGTGTGTGGCGGAACAAGCGCGTCGGCGGCTCTCGGAAGCGGTACACCGCTTCGTGCGCCTTGGCCGCGAGGCGCTTGCCCGACCGCAACAACACCGGGATGCCCTCCCACCGCCAGGTATCCACCTGCAGGCGTACCGCCACGAACGTCTCGGTGCGCGAACGAGGGTCGACGCCCGGTTCTTGCCGGTAGCCGGTGACGGGCTCCCCCTCGACGAGCCCGGCCGTGTACTGACCTCGCACCGCGTCGCGCTCGGCATCGAGGAGCTTGACCGCCTTCAATACCTCGACCTTGTGACCACGGAGCATCTCTGCTTCCCAGAGCGACGGTGGTTCCAACGTCAGGAACGTCATCATCTGGATGAGGTGGTTCTGAATCATGTCGCGCAACGCGCCGATGCCGTCGTAGTAGCGGGACCGGCCTTCCACGCCGAGCGTCTCGGCGACCGTGATCTGGATTTCGTCGACGTGCGCCGACTTCAACACCGGCTCGATGAACCGGTTCGCGAAGCGGAACACCAAGATGTTCTGCACCGTCTCCTTGCCGAGGAAGTGGTCGATGCGGAAGATCTGGCCCTCATTCCAATACCTGTGCAGCTTTTCGTTGAGCACGAGTGCGCTCTCGAGGTCAGTGCCGAATGGCTTCTCGATCACGAGCCGGCGCCAGCCCTTGGTCTCGTCGGCGAGACCGGCCTTGGCGATGACCTCGGCTGCGTCCGCGAACACACCGGGCGGCAGTGCGAGATAGAAGATCGCGGGCCCGTCGAGCACCTTGCCGAGCTGGCTCATCGATTCCACCGAGATGTCGCCGCCGTGGAACTCGATGCGCTCGATGAACCGGTCGAGGTATTTCTCGTCCATGTCGGAAGTCCCGACCTGGATATGCGACCGGAGGTGGTCGTGGAACTCGTCGGTGCTCCATTCCTGGCACGCGTAGCCGATGATCTTCAGGTTCTCGAGGCGCTCCCGGTACTCGAGCATCAAAAGCGCAGGGAACAGCAGGCGAGCCGCAAGATCGCCCGATGCGCCAATCACGACAAGCGTCGGTTGGTTGCTCACGCGGGCCAGAGTATTTCCATGGGTGCCGTCACGAAACGCTCAGGACGCCATATGGCGAGAAAGATCGCCGAACAGCTTGGGATCGAACAGGCGTGTACGGAACCGCCAGATGCCATCGACCCGAGCGAACGTGTCGCGGTACTCCCCCGCGAGGATCGGGTGGAGACCCTGGCCGGTCACCTGCAGCACCGTGAAGTAGGTCCGGGCAGTTGCGGTGTCGTCCTCCACGCGCACGCTCACATTGGTCAACTGATGGAGCGTGCGCGGTGTGCCGTCGTCGTACAGGATCACGGGGTCGTACAGCGTCCGCGCTTCGGCGCTGCCGCGTCGCACGCGGTCGTGACGCGTCGAGCGAAGCTCGGCATCGGCGAAGAGCGCCGCGACGCCGTCGAGATCACCCGCGTCGAGCCGGCTCGCGTACTCGTGGATCAGCTCGGCGATCGCCTGCGCGTCCTCCACGGATGTCACGCCAGGTGCATCGGCATGCGCGAGTAGCCGCGCACGTTTCCCGAGTGCACACGCTCGAGCCCGTTTGTGTCGATCTCGTAGCGCGGGTAGCGCCCGAGGAACTCTTCGAGGCTGATCCGCATCTCGAGGCGCGCCAACGCGGCGCCGAGACACACATGGATACCGTGGCCGAAGCCTAAGTGGTGGGTGGGCCAAGGGCGGTCGATGTCGAACGCATCGGGCTGCTGCCACACGCGTTCGTCGCGGTTGCCCGAACCGAGGAGCAGCAGGACCTTACCGCCGGTGGCCATCCGCGCGCCGTGGAGCTCCACGTCGCGCGTCAGCGTGCGCGCCATCACTTGGGTCGAGCCCTCGTAGCGCAGTGTCTCTTCCACCGCGTCCGGGATGCGGCCGCGGTCGCGGAGCACCTTCTCCCGTTCGCTCGGGAAGCGCTGCAATGCGAGCAGGCAGTTGCCAAGCAACTTGGTCGTGGTCTCGTTGCCGGCGATGATCAACAAGAAGCAGAAGCCGACGACCTGCTCGTCGCTCAGCGACTCCCCATCTGAGTCGGCTGCGATGAGCGCCGCCGTAAAGTCGTCGCCGCCCGGGTGCGCACGGCGATCGGACGACGAACGCGCTGAAGTACTTGAAGAGGTGAGTCGCGGCTTCGATCCCCTCGGGGGTCACGTCGGGCGTGCCTTCCTCGCGGTGCAGCAACAGGTCGCTCCACTTCCGCAGCTGCTGCTGATCGCCGTCGGGAACGCCGAGCAGTTTCGAGATCACGTCCATCGGCAGCAGCGCCGCGTAATCGCCGATGAGGTCGATCGCCGTGCGATCGCTCAATGCGTCGAGGTACGTCGTCGAGAGTGCCCGGGTCGGCTGTTCGAGGTCGGCGATGCGCCGCGGCGTGAATGCTCGGCTCACCAGGCGACGAAGCCGTGTGTGATCAGGCGGGTCGGTCGTGAGCAGCATCGGGAGCGGGTTGCCGTCCTCGAGTGTGATGCCGTAGCGGGAGCAGTACGTCTCGGGATCGTGCAACGCGGCGACGACGTCGGCGTAGCGAGAAAGCGCCCAGAACCCGAGCGTGTCGTCGTGGTAGCAGGGCGCGTCGTCGCGCAGCTGCTTGTACACGGGGAACGGATCGTCGTGGAACTCGTAGGCGTACGGATTGAACCGAACCACGAGCGCAGGCTAGGCGCGTAGGCTCTCGGCGAGTGATGGGTGACCGTGCGGACGCAGCGAAGCCAGGGATGGCGCAGCGAGGGAGCCATGTTCAACGGGGGCGCTGGCTGCTGCTCACGGCCGAGGGCCGGCGTGTGCTGCTCGTCGTGTATCTCGCGGCGGCACTTGTCTCGGTCGTGACGTACGGCATCTTGCACAGCCTCGGGTACGCAGTGGGCCAGGTCATCGTGCTCGGATTCGCGCCGCTGTGGGCGCGGTGGTGCCTTCGTCGGGCCTAGTGGGTAAGACCCTTCTCATGCGTCCCTTGCGAAGTGTTGCCCAGCCGATGCTGGCCGGAATGTTCATCTACGGCGGCCTCGATGCATTTCGAAACCCGAAATCGAAGGCACGTCGCGCCGAGGCGGTCGCACCGGCGATTGCGGAGGCGGCCGGGGTGGACGCTGACACCGTGCAGCTCGTGCAGATCAACGGCGCGGCGCAAGTCGGCGCCGGCGTCGCGCTCGCGCTCGGCGTCATGCCACGCCTCGCGGCGCTGACCCTCGCGGGCTCTTTGATACCGACGACGCTCGCCGGACATCGCTTCTGGGAAGAGGAAGATCCGGCCGCCAGAGCGCAGCAGACGACTCACTTCCTGAAGAACGTCGCGATGCTCGGCGGGTTGCTCATGGTCGTCAGTGAGGGTCGGTAAAGACTTACGAAACTTCGGCGCGTCGCTTCGCCGTCTCGCCCATCAGCCGCTCTTCGGCATCCGCGAGCATCGCGATCCCCCCGATGACCGCAACGATCGAGCACGAGACCAGAAGGATCTGCACCCCGTTCTGCGCGGCCACCTCTTCGTGCAGCAACACGAGCCCGAGGATCGCAGCCGAGATCGGTGCCATTGCTTCTTGGGCGCCAACCGCCGCGCCGAGGGCGCCGGTTTGGAGCGCGCTCTGGGTCAGGATGACGCCGCCGATCGCGAAGAGTGCGAGCGCGTATGGCTCCCAATGGTTGATCCACGCGAATACGCCGTCACCGACGTAGTGCATGAGCGTTTTGGTGAGGACGGCAGCGACGCCGAAAGAGATGCCGGCCGCCACGCCGAGAAACGCGGCGCGCCACGGACCCGTCGTATTCCGGCCGACCGACATGCAGACGACGATCACCGCGGCCGCGATCGGGCCGGCGACGGCCCAGCGCGCCGCTTCTCCGACTTCGGTCCCGCCGGTTGGTGATACTTCGTAGAGGAAGACCGCGAGCCCGGCCGAGAGCACAAGCGCGGCGAAGAGGTCGGAGCGCTGCACGGGCTTGTGTGTGAACGCAGCTCCGAGGAACAGCGCCATGAGGATCCCCGACGCGAGGATCGGCTCGACGAACACGACGGCCGCGAGCCCGAGCGCCGCGGCCTGGGTCGCGAAACCGACGACGTCCGAGAGGAGCCCGAGGAGCCAACGCGGTCGCTTGACGAGTCGCCGCAGAAGGCTGACGCGCAAGGCATGTTCGTCGGGCACCTGTTCGGCTTCGAGCATCTGGAGCACATTGCTCAACGCGTAGAGGAACGCGGTCGCAACCGACAGGAGGGTTGCTGCAATGACCCGGCCCGAGACGTCGAACACGCCCCGAAGCGTATCGACGGATGCCGCAACCGCGCCGACCAGCGGCTCAGCGGACGATCAGCCCGCCGTCGACCACGAGCGACACACCGTTGACGTAGCTCGCCTCGTCGGAGCACAACCAAGCGACCGTATTGGCGATCTCCTCGGGCGTTGCCAGGCGACCCATCGGCAGGCGCCGCGCCATCTTCTCGCCCTGGTCCGGCAGCGCATCGAGGTACGCACGCATCGGTACCGTCTCGGTCTGGCCCGGCA
Source organism: uncultured Actinomycetes bacterium (assembly GCA_963837155.1). GTDB lineage: Bacteria > Actinomycetota > Acidimicrobiia > IMCC26256 > PALSA-610 > DASQHW01. The sequence goes on from CAWIMB010000002.1 coordinate 3,967,438, forward strand.
ACACCGCGTTCACGCGGATCCCCGCGCGCGCGAACTCTTGGGCTGCCTGCTTCGTGAGACCGAGCACACCGTGCTTGGCCGCGGTGTATTGCGGCTGACCCGGCGCCGGAACGACACCCGCGGCCGACGCCATGTTGACGATCGCGCCGCCGCGGCCTTGCGCCGTCATCTGCCGCAACTCATGTTGCATGCAAAAGAAGACGCCGCTCAGGTTGACGTCGATCGTGCGTTGCCATTCGGCGACGGTGTGCTCGACGAACGGCTTGACCTCGGGCGAGATGCCGGCGATGTTGCACGCCCAGTCGAGCCCACCGAACCGCTCGACGCACAATGCAATCATCGCCGCGACCGAAGCGTCGTCGGCCACGTCGACACCGACCGAGACACCCCCTACTTCGTCAGCAGTGGCTCGGGCTCCGGTCGCGTCGAGATCGGCGACCACTACGTGCGCGCCGCGTGCGGCGAGGACGCATGCAGTCGCCCGCCCGATGCCACTGGCACCGCCGGTGACGAGCGCGACCTTCTCCGTCACGCGAGCAGTCCGTGCGCGCGGAGGTACGGAGCCGACCGCACGATCATGCCCTGCTGCGTCGCCGGGTCACACGTGCACAGCGCGAGCGTTGCGTCGGCCATCAGCTCGACCGGTTCACACCATTCTTCGGGCAGATCCATGACGGCGGTCGCGCCTTCGGTCGCGACCGCCCGCTCGGGCGCGAGTGCGTTCACCGCGATGCCCGTGTCGCGCAGCTCGGTCGCGAACGACACGGTGAGGCGATCGAGCGCGGCCTTGCTCGGCGCGTACGTCGACGAACGCGCTTGCTGCGGGCTGTCGAGATGCTCGGTATCGACGATCGCGCTCGTGATGTTGACGATCCACCCCTCGCCGCGGCCGCGCATCCCGGGCACGACGGCCTTCGTCAACAGGTACGGCGTCACCACGTTCACCTCGTAGGCAACCCGCAACCGTCGCTCCGACGTCTCGTCGATCGACAGGTAGAAGCACGCGGCGGCGTTGTTGACAAGGATGTCGACGGGGCCGAGCGCCGCCTCGGCCCGGGCGACGATCCCAGCCCGGTCGCACGCCGGGTCCGCCAGGTCGGCGACGATCGGCTCCGCGACACCACCTTGCTCGAGGATCGCACCGGCGGTCTCCAGCAACGAGCCCGCCAGGTGGCCGCCCGAGCCGGGCTCGAGCGAGCGAGCAACGAGCGCGACGCGCGCGCCCTCGGCCGCGAGCCGGCGTGCGATCGCGGCGCCAATGCCGCGCGACGCTCCGGTGACGATTGCGACTCGATCTCCTAGTGCGCCGGTGACCACAAGTGGACAATAGTTGGGACATGCTCGATCTGATCATCCGCAACGGTTCGATCGTCGACGGCACTGGTACTCCCGGCCGACGTGCCGACGTCGCGATCAAGGATGGACGTATTGCCGCCATCGGCGACCTCGACGAGAGTGCGACGCGCACGATCGACGCCGACGGCAAGGTGGTCGCGCCCGGCTTCGTCGACATTCATACGCACTACGACGCGCAGGCGTTCTGGGACACGACGTTGTCGCCGTCACCTCTGCACGGCGTGACGACCGTCATCGGCGGCAACTGCGGGTTCACGATTGCGCCGCTCGGCCCCGAGCACGCTGACTACCTGCTTCACATGCTCGCCCGCGTCGAAGGCATGCCGGTCGGTGCGCTCCAAGAGGGCGTGCCGTGGAATTGGCGCAGCTTCGACGAGTACCTCGGCAAGATCGACGGCACGCTCGCGCCGAACGCGGGCTTCCTCGTCGGGCACTCGACGATCCGACGCGTCGTCATGGGCGACCGCGCGACGAAGGGCGGGGCGACCGCCGATGATCTCGCGGCAATGCAGCAATTGCTCGATGCGAGCCTCGCGGCCGGAGGTATGGGCTTCTCATCGAGCTGGGCGCGCACGCACAACGATGCTGCGGGCGACATGGTGCCGTCCCGCTATGCGAGCGAGGACGAGATCCTCGCGCTGTGCGGCGTCGTGCGCGAGCATCCGGGCACGACGCTCGAGTTCATTCCGTGCGTCGGCCTCTTCGAGGACTTCGCCCCCGACCTGTTGACGCGCATGTCGCTGGCGGCCAACCGTCCGATCAACTGGAACGTGCTGTTCGTCGGCAAGGGCAGCGAGGCCACGACCGAGCACAACCTCGCCGCGTCCGACTACGCGACCGAACGGGGCGCGCGGGTACTGGCGTTGACGGTGCCGTTCACGCCGTCGCCTCGCATCTGCTTCGACAGCGGCTTCCTCCTCGACACGATCCCGGGCTGGGAGAAGCCGATGGCGCTCCCGCACGACGAGAAGAAGGCGATGCTCGCCTCGGCCGACGGCCGCAAGGTGCTCGCCGAGGCCGCACTCCAGCCGACGACCGGGTTCAAGGTCTCGAACTGGGGCACCTACGTGATCAACGAGACGTTCGCGCCCGAGAACAAGAAGTGGGAAGGCAAGCGCGTCTCGGAGATCGCGACCGAACGAGGCGTCGACGAGTTCGACGCGCTGTGCGACATCGTCGTGGCGGACGACTTGATGACCGGCTTCGGGTTCCCGACCCGCGCCGACGACGATGAGACGTGGGAAGCGCGCATGAAGGTGTGGCGCGACTCCCGCACGATCATCGGGGCGAGCGACGCAGGCGCGCACCTCGACTTCCTCGCGACGTTCAACTACTCGACGGTGCTGCTCGGCGAGCCGGTGCGCGCCCGCAAGCTCATGCCGATCGAGGAGGCGATCAACCTGCTCACCGACATTCCCGCTCGCCTGTACGGCCTGAAGGAGCGGGGTCGCCTGGCCGAGGGGTGGCACGCCGACGTTGTCATCATCGATCCCGAAACCATCGGTGCGCAGCCGGTGCGGATGCGGTTCGACCTGCCGACCGGTGCACCGCGCCTCTACGGCGGCGCCGACGGCATCGACCACGTGATTGTCAACGGCACCGAGATCGTCGACCACGGCGAGTTCACCGATGCCCGTCCCGGCACATTGCTGCGCTCGGGCCGCGACAGCGACTCGGTCACCGTCCCCGGTGGCTGACCACCCACTGCTCTCACGCTGATGGCGCAGCGGCGATTCCTCGACCGGTTGCGGCGCCGGGGCTTGCGGCGCAAGCCGGGACGGATCGCGCTCGACCTGGCGCCGAGCCTGCCCGAGCGCGACGTCGCGCGCATCCGCGAAGTGGTCGCTGATCTGCTGCGGTTGCACGACACGATGACGCAACGGGCGGAGGCGGCCGCGATCGCCGACGCCTACATCACGCTGTCTGATGCCGGTCGGCGGAACTTCATCGATCTGCTCGCGAGCGAATTCTGGACCCACCCGGCGGCGGTCGACGGCGCGGTACGCGAGCTGCGTCTGAGTGACGACCGCCGCTCGGCGGAGCGACAACTCCGCGACGCGCTCGTGCCGCCCGCAGCGTCGCTGCTTCGGCTGTTCACCGGCCTCGAAGGGGGCGTGAAGTTCCTCGTCGACCTGCGCGCCGATGTGTTACGGCTCGCCGACGGCGACGACGCGTTCGCCGATCTCGACCGAGAGCTCAAGGCGCAGATCGCGACGCTGTTCGACGTCGGTCTCCTGACCTTGCGCCGCATCACGTGGGACGCGCCCGCCGCGTTGCTCGAGAAGCTCATCGCCTACGAGGCCGTCCACGCGATCGGCTCGTGGGACGAGCTCAAGAACCGCCTCGATTCCGACCGCCGCTGCTATGCGTTCTTCCACCCCGCGATGCCCCACGAGCCGCTGGTGTTCGTGGAGGTTGCGCTCACCGCGGGCATCGCGACGTCGCTGCCGCCCCTTCTCGACGCCCGCGCCCCCGAGGTTGATGCCGATCACGCCGAGACCGCGGTCTTCTACTCGATCTCGAACTGCCAACCGGGCTTGGCGGGCGTCAACCTCGGCACCGCGCTCATCAAGCAGGTCGTGGAGGCGTTGCGGCTCGACCTTCCTGCGCTGCGGCGGTTCGTCACGTTGTCACCGATCCCCGGCTTCCGCTCATGGCTGGAAACCGAGCTCGGCGACTTGGCCGGCGCGCTCACCGAACGCGAACGGGAGCTCTTGCCCGCCGAGCCCCGCCGGGTGCTCGCGCGGCTCGGCGACGTCGAGTGGGAGAGTGACGAGGCGATTCGGCCCGCGCTGCTGGCGTTGTGCGCCCGGTATCTCACGACGCCGCAAGAGGGTCGCGTGCTCGACCCGGTTGCAAACTTCCATCTCGCGAACGGCGCGGCCGTCGAGCGGATCAACTGGATGGCGGATCCGTCACCGGTTGGGCGGACGCGTGCCTTCGGCTTGATGGCGAACTACTTGTACGAGGACGACCAGATCGCCGAGCGCGCCGAAGCGTACGCAGCACACGGCGAGGTGTCTGCGTCGTCAGCTGTTCGCGACTTGGTCGCCGGTTAGCAGCTTCGGCCGAGGAACGCGGCGAGCTTGTCGGCGTTCGTCGCGTTGGCCGGCGGCTGCTGCTCTTGCCCGAACGGTGCCTGCGTGTCGGCACCGCGGAACGCGGGCTGGATGAACGCGCGCGCGCCTTCGAGCAGCTGGGCGGCGATCTCAGGATCGAGATCGGTCGATTGCCCTGTGGCCTTGGCGATGTCCCAGCCGTGCGCGAAGGCGTCGGTCGTGGCGATCTGGATGAAGAAGGCGCCGGGGAACGTGCCGAACGGCAACTCGACCATCTTCTCCATCGCTCCCGGCGCGCCGAACGCGGCGACGGATTGCTTGATGCCGTCGTCGTAGGTCGCCACCATGTCGCCGCCGGTGAAGTCAGTCTCCGGAACAGGCGGGGCCTTGCCGTCGTCCACCGACGCCGCGAACCAGAAGCTCCCGCCGATGACGTGGTTGATCACCTCGCGCACGGTCCACGACTGGCACGGGCTCGGATCGCCCAGCTGGTCGGGCTTCACGTTCGAGAGAACTTGTCGGGTGCTGGCAAAGGCGCGTTCGAGTGCTTCAGTCGTCATGGCGGGTAGCTTCCCGCTCCATGGAGAAGCTTGTCTACCTCGTCTGGGAGCGGCCCTCTCGCTCGCCCGAAAACGTGCGGGCGGAATACCTCGACAAGATCGCGCCCCAACTGCTCGCCCTATGTCCGCACGCTCTCCAGATGGATCTCGACGACGCCGATGCGCAAGTGCCCTCGATGGTGCCGGTGCCCGGCGACGAGTTGCCCGTGCGCGCGTGCGTCTCACTGTGGCTCGACGCGCACGATTTCCGAGCGCCGTACGAGGACGTGCTGGCGGGGGTGGGCGTGCGCCGGGCCGGATACCTGGTGACCGAGTCCCTCTACTGCGACTACGGCGGCAATCCGCATGCTCGCGTTCGTGATTGGCCGGACGGCGTGCGGTCGCCGGGGATAGTCACCCTCACCGTCTTCGACAAGCCCGCCGGCGTCGACGACGACACGTTCTTCGGTCATTGGTACGGCCACCAATCACCGATGTCGGAGGCGATGCAGCCGCGCGCTCGTTACGTGCGCAATGCGGTCGTGCGCGCGGTGACGCCGGGCGCGCCCCGGTACCGGGCGATCGTCGAGGAGGCGTGGCCGAGCGTGGAGCACCTCACGAACCTGCATACGTTCTTCGGCGCGTCGTCGAACGAGGAGCTGGGCGAGAACGTGCGCGTGATGCTCGATAGCACGAAGCTGCTGTACGACCCCGCGACGATGCGCAACTACACGTTGAGCGAGTACATCCTCAAGTCCTGAGGTCACCTGTGAGCGACAACATGAAGCAGCTCGAGCGAATCGTCGCTCGGCTTCCGGAAGCAATGCGGGTCGACATCGAAGCGTGGGGTGACGAACCGACGTTTCGTGTGCGCGGGAAGAACTTCATCTTCAGCGACCAGGACGCACGCGGCCTCAGCGTGAAGCTGCCGAAGCACGAGGCCGAAGATCTTGTCGCGTCCGACCGCAACGTTCAGCCCACCGGCTATGCGCTCGGCCGCCACGGCTGGATCTCGGTGACGCTGCCCAGCAAGCCCAGCGCGGCTCGGTGGCGACAAGTCGAGGAGTGGGTGCGTACGTCGTACACGCTGGTCGCACCGAAGCGGCTCGCACGTCTGGTCGACGAGGAGGACGCGGCGACTACGCGGTGACCGAGCCGATCGCGACGTCGTGCCGCCGGCCGATCGCGAGGACGCGCAGATCGGTGCGAGCGCGCACGGTGAGGTCGGCGGGCGTCGTTGCGGTGCGCTCGATGCGGGCGCCTTCCGGAAGCAGGAACGACCAGCCCTGGGTCTCGGCGACGGCCTCGCCGGAGATGACGACGTACACGCCGCTCCACCGATCGCCCGGGCTCACGAGCACGCGGCCGGCGTCAATGTCGAGTCGCTCGGCCGATCGCGCGAGCTTTGCGAGCTCCCGGCCGCGGCAGCGGTCGAAGCCCCGCACTGACCGGAGTTGGGCTGTGTAGGTGCTCATGTCGGTGACGGTAAAGATCCTCGGCCGCACAATCATCGGAGGGTAGGCGACACGGCCTCGTCCTCCAGGGGGATTTTCCATCGACCGTGGGCGGATGCTCGTCGCCGGGCGCGCTCGTAGGCTGACGTCGTGCCCGCCGAGCTCGAGGCTGTGCCAGAGGAGAGGGCATCGTTCGTCCTCTGGGGCCTCGCGACGTGGTCGGTCACGATCGCGACCGCGCTCGCGGTCGTCATACAGCGATGGAACGAGCCGCACTTCGCTCGCACCGTCGTGCTTGTCGTGATCGCAGTGCTGCCGATCACCGTCGCCGACCTCTTCCGGGGGCGGTCGTGGATGGCACACGTACCCGAGTTCGTGTGGTGCCTCCCCGCCGTCGCCGCCGCGGCCGTGCTCGTGTGGGAGCCGACCGCCACCGACTTCGCACCGTTCCTGCTCGTGATCGTGACCGCCCGCGCGGTCGTGCTCGGTACAACGATCGACGGCATCGTCATCCTCGTCGCCTCGGCCGGCGTCATGATCGCGGCCGAAGCCACCGACCACTTCTCGGGATCCGTCATCTGGGTGCTCGGCATCACGTTCGGTTGGCTCGGCGGCTACGCCGTACGTTCGATGTTGCGACTCCTGGCTCAGCTCAAGACCGCGCAAACAAATCTGGCAGAACGAGCCGCGGCCGACGAGCGCCAACGCATCGCGCGTGAGGTGCACGACGTGATCGCGCACTCGTTGTCGGTGGCCGCGCTGCACATCACCGGTGCGCGTATGGCGCTCCGCCGCAGTCCCGAGGAAGCAGCGGAAGCGTTGGAACAGGCCGAGCGCCTCGCGCGCGATGCGCTGTCTCAAGTGCGTGCGGTCATGGGAGTGCTCTCGCCCGTGGGGGACGGTACCGCGCCCGCGATGCCAACCGCAGCCGATATCCGGGCGCTCATCGAGGAGTTCACCGATGCCGGCATCGACGTTGCGCTCGACGTCGACGGCGACTTGTCATCGCTGTCGCCCGCGCTCGGGCTCGCGCTCTACCGTGTGACGCAGGAGTCGTTGAGCAATGTCGTCCGGCACGCGCCCGGTGCGCCGGCGGCGGTACGCATACGCGCATCTGCGGACGACATCACGTTGACGGTGTCGAATGCCGTGTCGAACGGCCAGCCGTCCGCGGAGTGGGGTCGAGGCATCCGCGGCATGCGGGAGCGGGCTGTCGCGCATCAGGGCACGTTCGCGGCCGGGGCCGCCAACGGTCAGTGGGTCGTGCGCCTCGTTATGCCGACGGAGGCGTCCGAGCGATGACGCGCGTCCTGCTCGTCGACGATCAGGAGCTCGTGCGGGAAGGCCTGCGCCGCATCCTGCACGCCGACCAGGGCTTCGAGATCGTCGGCGAGTGTGCCGACGGCGACGAGGTGGTCGACGCGATCGCGCGGGTGCGCCCAGATCTGGTCGTGATGGACATCCGGATGAAGCGCATGGACGGGGTCGAGGCGACGCGCCAGGTGCGCGCCCTGGCCGACGCGCCGCCGATCCTCGTGCTCACGACGTTCGACGACGATGAGGTGCTCGCCGGCGCGCTACGCGCGGGCGCATCGGGCTTCCAGCTGAAGGATGCGCCCGGCGAGGATCTCGTGCGGGCTGCGCACGCGGTTGCGGCCGGCGACGCGTGGCTTGACCCTGCGGTCACGGGGCGAGTGCTGACGGTGTACCGAGCGACCGCGACGGCACCGAGCGACGGCGAGGCCGCGATCGCGTCGCTCACGTCCCGGGAAGTCGACGTGTTGCGCGCCATCGGTCAGGGCGCGACCAATCAGGAGATCGCGGCCGCGTTGTTCGTGAGCGAGGCAACGGTGAAGAGCCACATCGGCCACATCTTCACGAAGCTCGGCTTACGCGACCGCGCCGCCGCCATCGTCTTCGCCTTCGACCACCGCGTGGTCACCCCGTCGTAAAGTGCGCGTGTTCGTACTCGAGGAGACGTTCGAAGTTGTCGTGGAGCTCGGCGCGGCGGCCGTGGTCGTGGGCGAGGTTCGTCATCTCGTGGGGATCGGCGTCGAGGTCGTACCACTCGTGTTCTTGATCCTCGAACGCGGCATCGACGTCGTAGAGCTTCTGGCCCGGCTCGGTGCCCCACAGCCCGCTCGACGGCTTCCCGCCGCCGACGCCGTAGTACCGGGCGTACTTCGTGTGCCCGTCGAAGAATCCGCGAATCGCATATCGGGTGTTGTTGATGTTCGGCGTGTGCGCGGTGTCGTGCGCGAACAGCACGTGGTCGCGCACCGACGCCGACGGGTCGCGCAACACGGGCGAGAGGTCGACACCGCGCAGCGACGGGTGCGCGGACGGGTCGGCACCACCAAGCGCGCAGATGGTCGAAGCGAGGTCGACGTGCGAGGCGAGCGCATGCGATTGCGTGCCTGCGCCCGTCATGCCCGGTGCCCGCATGTAGCACGGCACGTGCATGATCTCCTCGTACACGAACGGACCTTTGCTCCGCAGCCCGTGCGATCCACACATGTCGCCGTGGTCGGACGTGAAGATCACGATCGTGTCGTCGTAGGCGCCGGACGCTTCGAGCGCGGCAAGCACGGTGCCGAGCGAGTCGTCGGCCATCTGGTGGAGCTTGACGTAGTAGTCGAGGTGACGCAGCCACGCCTTCGTGTCGCGCGGGTCGATGTAGCCCCACATGCCGTGCTGCTGGTCCCACCGCCATTGCCGTTGCGTCTCGGGCTTGTCGAACAGGTCGTCGTCGAAGTTCGGTGGCAGCTCGTCGCACACCTCGTCGTACGCGGTGTCGAACAACGGCAGCACCTCGTCGTCCTTCCAGCGCGACAGCTCCAACAGATCCTTGACGAGCTTCACTTCGTCGGCGTGGGCCGGGTCGTCGTGATACCGAGGCTGATCGATCGGGAACCACATCACATCGTGCGGGTTCACGAGCGCCACCGTGAGGAACCATGGTTCGTTGCCGCCGGTGGCGTTGGCGCGTAGCCAGGACGCGGCGTTGGACGCAATGATCGGATCGAAGTGCACGCCGGTACCGGCCCAGCCCATGAAGTGACGGTCGTTGCCTTCCCAGTCCATGAAGCCGTACGCGGTCATGTCCGGCGACACGGCCTGGGAGAGGTGCCACTTGCCGATGTAGCTGCTGCGGTAGCCGGCGTCGCCGAGGATCGAACCCACCGTGGGGATCGCGGGATCGAGCTCGGTGTGCATCGGCCAGATCACGTTGTCGACGACCCCGTGCTGTGCGATGTACTGCCCGGTAAACAGTGACGCGCGCGACGGCGAGCAGGGCGAGCTGTGCGTGTAGTAGTTGGTCAGCTCGAGGCCTTCGGCCCGCAGGCGGTCGCGCCACGGCAGGCGCACGGACGGTGGCAGCCAGGTGCGATGACGCTCCTGGTCGGAGACAACCAACAGAATGTTCGGACGACTGGTCATGGTGAGTGTCAGAATGCTCGCGTGGAAGAGCGGCCGCCAGTCTGGGTCGGTCACCTGGTGCTCAACGTCAGCGACCTCAGCCGGTCCGCCGAGTTCTGGCGCGAGATCGGGATGAGACCCGTCGAACAGAACGAACACGTTGCGGTGCTCGAACTGCGCGGCGGCACGCACCTCGTGCTCGTACCAGGCACCCCGAACCCGGGCGGCGCGCCCTTCGATCTCATGGTGGACGACCTCGACGGCGACGCACGCGGCGTGGACGGCGCGGGGCCTGAAACCGTCGGACATCGAGCGGGGCCGGATCCATTCCGCGTTCACCGTGCCCGATCCGGATGGTTACGTCGTGACCGTCAACAGCACTCACGTGGTCGGGCCCGTCTGATCGTGGACGAACGGCCGCGGTTGTGGGTCGGACACGTCGTGCTCGCAACCCACGACCTCGGACGTGCGCAGTCCTTCTACCGCGAGCTCGGGTTGCGCGCGTTTCGGGAGCCAGGCACCGAGGACGTGCTCGTCGAGCTCGAGATGCGCGGCGGCACACACCTCGTGTTTGTGTTCGATCCGAACGCGCGCACGAACGGCCGCGTTGCACCGTTCGATCTGATGTCCGACGACATCGATGCGCTGCGGACGTCAATGAGCGAACGCGGCATCGAGGTGACGCCGATCCAGCACCCCGAAAGCGATCACGCTTTCTTCACGTTCCGCGACCCCGACGGCTACGTCGTCACGGTCAACGACTCCCACGTCGAAGGCGTTGTGTAACGCGCTCGAGATCACAACAGCGCGACAACTCGCTCCCAAAGGCTTGAAGGCGCGCCGTTTCGGGTGCAAGAGTCCCGGCGCTCGTGCGGTGCCGATCCCAAGGTGTTCACCGCGCGTGACGTCATCACCGTGCGTTGCGAACTGGTCAGCTGACCAATAGTTCTCCGGCTCAGCCGCCGGCACGATCAGCAAAGTTGCCGGCATTTGTTGGGGGTATCTCATGCGGGGACCAACATCGTCACTGTCGCGTCGAGTCGCGCGTCACCTCCTTCTCGTGGCGGTGCTGATCGCGGGCACGAACGTGTTCGCGTCGTCCGCGGCCTTTGCGGTACCGGGATCGGTGGCCTTCGCCTATACGGGCGCGACCCAATCGTGGCAAGTGCCGGCGGGCGTAACCGCCGTCGACGTCGAACTGCTCGGTGCGCAAGGTGAAGGCGCGTTTGGCGGGCTCGGCGCGCGCGTGCGCGCGACGATCCCGGTGACGGCAGGTTCGACACTGCAGATCAGGGTCGGCGGTGCGGGCCGCAACAACGTCGGCGGCTTCAACGGCGGCGCCTCGGGCGGGTACGCGGGCACCGCGGGCGGCGGCGCCAGCGACGTCCGCAACGGTGCGTTCGCGCTCAACGACCGGCTGGTCGTCGCAGCCGGCGGCGGCGGGTCGAAGAGTGTCGACCCCGCGTTGGGCAAGGTGGGTGGCTCGGGTGGTGGGCTCGTCGGTGAAGCCGCGGCGGGAGATCCCTGCGCGGGTGGAGGAGGGACGCAGACGCAGGGCGGCGCGGGCGGAGACGCCAATGCGTCGCCGGGAGCCTTTGGCGCCGGCGGCGGCGCAGTCGGCTGGGCAGGCGGAGGTGGCGGCGGCTGGTACGGCGGCGGCGGTGGGTCGCCCGATTGCTCGACCGGCGGCGGTGGCGGTTCAAGTCACACGATCGCGACGGCAACGAACGTGCAGATGCTGCAAGGTTGGCAACTCGGAGACGGCGCGGTACGGATCCAATGGCCGCCGTCCTCCTGGACCGAGACCCCTCCAGCCGAACAGCCGCATGAGTTCTCTACTGTCGGTACACCGGGCATCTATCGAGCGGTGGGTTCAACGGTCGACGTCGACCTCTACGGCGGAGAGGGCGACGGATGGTTCTCGGGCCTTGGCGGCCGCGTCAGCGCGAGGTTGAACGTCACCGTCGGACAGCCACTGCTCATTTCTGTCGGCGGAATGGGCGCGGGCGCGGCCGGCGGGTGGAACGGCGGCGGAAACGGCGGCGGTTCTTGGCACCACGGTGGCGGCGGCGGCGCGACCGACGTCCGCATTGGTGGCTGGCGACTCGAAGACCGCGTCGTGGTGGCGGCAGGAGGCGGCGGCGCGAGCGCGAACAACGGTCCGAACTTCGGCGCGGGCGGTTCGGGCGGAACAACTGGCGAGGACGGTGATCCCGGGAGAGGTCCGGCGCATTGCTCCGCGGGGGGCGGCGGCGCGACAGCAACGGCAGGCGGAGCAAGTGGTGGAGATAGCGCGACCGTCGGCAAGCTCGGTATCGGCGGTTCCTCGGGATGGCAAGGCGGGGGCGGTGGCGGCGGTTGGTACGGCGGCGGCGCGGGCGCGTCCGACGCGGCGTATTGCAACCTGAACGGCGGGGGCGGCGGCGGCTCCGACTACGCGGTGGCCGCGGCCACGAACGTGCAGCACTGGAAGGGCTTCCGACTTACCGATGGCTTCGCGCGCATGGACTCCGGTGCAACCGACGCCGCGGTCATCGCACCCGCGACGCAGCCAACGCGATTCGACCCGACGGGCGCGCCCGACCTTTTTGTGGTGAGGCCCGGCGTCGGCGCGTTGAACGCGCAAGTCGCGGGAGCCAGCGGCGAATGGGGCTTCGGAGCGACGCAGGGTGGACGCGGAGGATTCGCGTCCGCAACTCTCATGTATCCGGTGGGCACGCCACTCACCGTCGTCGTCGGATCGGGCGCGCAGTACGGCTTCGGCGGTTACAACGGCGGCGGCGACTCCAGGTTCTATGGCCCGACGCCCGGCGGCGGTGGTGGTGGCGCGACGGACATCCGAGTCGGCGGTCGCGTCCTCGCGGATCGAGTGTTGGTTGGCGGCGGCGGCGGCGGCGCGTCGGCCGACAGCCAGTACGGCCGGGGAACAGGTGGCGGCGGGGGTGGGGGGACTACGGGTTTTGCGGGCGGGGCCGGCGTGTCGGGACCGGGCACGACGTGCTCCTGGCCGGGCGGCGGCGCCGGAACGCAAACCGGCGCCGGTGACGCGGGGGCGCCGTATGGGTCAGCGGGCGACCACGCCCGGGGCGGTGACGCCGGTCTCGATGCGGGGGCCGGCGGCGGCGGGTGGTTCGGCGGCGGTGGCGGCGGTCTTACGAACTGCCCGGACTATCCGAAGGTCTCCGGCGCGTCCGGTGGCGGCGGTGGTTCCGGCCACGCCGGGGCGGGAGCGCAAAACGCGCAGCTGGTCAATGGTTCAAACGGAAGTGCCGGCTGGGCGCAGATCGTTGCGGCGCCGCCACCATTCGGAAACGATCCCTACGGTGAAATCGTCGCCCACGTCCACGTCGGCTCCGGCAACGTCGTTTGGAACAGCACCGACGCGAACGTCGAAGCAGTCGGACCGGATCTCAACGTCGCACGCTTCTACAACAGCCTCGACACTCGCAATGGGCTCTTCGGCGTCGGTTGGAGCTCGAATCTCGACGTACGGGTCGATCGGGATGCCTCCGGCAACACGACGATCATCTACGGCGACGGCCGCCGGGAGTTGCATGCGTTGTTGCCCGACGGATCGTTCACCTCGCCGCCGGGCTTTCCGACGACGCTGACCTCGATCGCGGGCGGTGGTTTGCAGCTCGCGCTCAAGGACAAGACCGCAACGTTCGTGTTCGACAACACGGGTCGGCTGCAGTCGATTGCCGACCGCTACGGACATCTTCAACAGCTCACATACGACGCCAACGGACTCACCACGATCGCCGACGCCGCCTCCGGTCGCGCCCTTCACGTCACTGTCGTCGGCGGAAACATCACGAGCATCGCGACCGATGCCGTCAGCGGCGCGGCGCTCAGATGGAACTACGGCTACGACTCCGTGAACCACCTGCTGACGTCTGTCTGCGACGCGCGCAACCCGGACCTCGTATCGGGAAGCTGCACGCGCTTGACCTACACGAACCAGCTGTTGACGAAGGTCACGAAGCCGGCCGGCAATGATGACCTCCGGGTCCAATACCGTACAGACGGGAAGGCCGACTGGACGGAGAACGGCGCCGGCAACCGAACCGGGTTCACGTACAACGACGGCAATACGATCGTGCGCGACCCACGCGCCATTGATACGACGTACGCGTTCGACAGCGATTTCCGAACGGTATCGATCACCGACGCGCTCGGCGGCGTCACGAAGTACGACTACGACGCGAGCGGATACCGCTCGAAGGTCACCGACGCGAACAACAATGTGCATTCGTTCACGTACGACGCGCTCGGGAATCCTCTCACCGAGACCGACGGTGAGAACCACACCACGTACAAGACGTTCGACCTCAACAATCTGCTGATCGCGAATCGCGATGCCCGATCGTCGGGGCCGACCGACAACCGTTACTTGACGACGTACGGCTATAACGCCGAGGGCGACGAGATCTCAGAGACCGCACCGCCGACCACCGAGTACCCCTCGGGCGTCACCCAGACCAAGACGTACACGAACGGCGGCGAGAACTTCGGGTTCGGTGCGGTGCCGAAGGGACTGCTGCGTACTTCCAATCCCGGACGCGGCGCGAATACACAGTACGAGTACGACGCACAGGGCAATCTCCGCAAGCGCATCGAGGCAACCGGGCTCGTCACGACGTTCACCTATGACGCGCTCGGCCGCACGAGCACCGAAGTGTCGACGTGGGCCGGCGGTTCGGCAACGACGACGCGCACGTGGACGCCGCTGTCGCTCCCCGACACCGTCACGCGTCCGGCCGTCGCGGCGTCCGGCGGCGCGCCCGCGAGCCAGCTGCGGCTGACGTTCCGGTACGACGCGAACGCAAACCTCGATCAGCAGACCGCAACCGATCTCGTGTCGAGCCAACAACGCATCACGGAAGTCGACTACGACACCGCCGACCGGCCGATCAGACGAATCGATGCCGAGAATCAGACAACGGCGATGGAGTACGACGGTGACAGCAACGTCGTACACGTCACCGACCCGCTGCTGCGTTCGTTCCGCAGCACGTACGACCAGCGGAACCTGTTGACGCAGGTGAAGCTCGAGAACTTCGTCGACGATCCGCTCACCGGCTCGACGCCGCGCGCGCTCGTGCTGCAAACGTTCGACTACGACGCCGCCGGCCGGAAGACCGACGAGCGCGTCCCCGCGCCGGGAACCGGTGGACGAGCCGGCCAGCTGCCTCCTGCGACAACACCGATGGTGCGCCGGCACTTCGACTACTTCAACGACGACCGCCTCAAGCAGACCACATTGATGGGTTTCCGCGACCGTAACGGCACGACGCGCGACATCGTGCTCGAGAACAACGTCTACGACAACGTCGGCGATGTGCTGACGCAGACGACCGGCGGTGGCTTGCGCGTCGTTACCAACACCTATGACGAGCTCAGCCGGTTGCAGCAATCGACACTCGCGCTGGGAAGCGGGCTGCCGTCCCGAGTGACCGGTTACGACTATCTCCAGACCGGCCAGCCGACGCGCCAAACGACAACCGAGGGCGCCTCGACCTCCGAACAACGATGGGTCTTCGATCCGAACGCGCCGCTCGCGACGCAATCCATCGTCGAGAACGGAGCGACCGACCTCGTCACCACCTACGGCTACGACCAACGAGCACTGCGCACGTCGGTCACCGACCCGCGTGGTGGAGCAGCCAACGTCACGACAAGCAGCTACGACCAGGTCGGCAACGTCACGGCGGTGACCGAAGGCGACGCGCCGATCGAGAACGTCGGCGGGCAAGCAGTCGCGGGGCGCCCGGTGACAACCTACGGATACAACGCCTTCGGCGAACGGACCGACGTCACCGACGCCCGCGCGAACCACACCCGCTCCTATTACGACCGCGATGGTCGCCTCCGTCAGACGGACCACCCGACGTACACACCTCCTGCCGGCGGACCGGCGATCAATGCCAACGAACAATGGGTGTACGACGCCGTCGGGAATCTCCAGCGCAATATCGACCGGCGCGGCCAGACAACCGTCTACGACCACGACGGGCTCAACCGGGTCGTCCGGCAAACCGACCCGAAGGTCAACGACCAGGCTGCGTCCGGGACGGTGCTCTTCACGTACGACGACGCGGGCAACAAGGCGTCGCGCACCGATCAGACGGGCGCGTTGACCACGTTCACATATGACGACCTTGGGCGAACGCGGACGAAGACGAACGTCGTGCGCCAGAACGCGCCCGCGGGTTCGTTCACGACAACGTACGACTACGACGACCTCAGTCGGCAGACGTTCGTGCAGGATCCGACGAACGTCGTTCAGCGACAGTCGTTCGACGCGGCCTCGCAGCTTCGCAGCGCGACGAACTCGCGCGGTGGCGTGACACTCTTCGAGTACGACGCGGCCGGACGCCGGACGCGCGCGACCGACCCGCTCGGCCGCCGAACCGACACGATCTACGACTTGGCAGGCCGCCCGGTCCAGACCGACTACCGGAGCAACACCGGCGCATTGCTCGCCAGCGAGTACGCAAGCTTCGACGCCGCGGGCAACCAAACCGCGCGCCGGTCGGCGCGCTCGACGAGTGCGTCCGACAACACGTACCTCACGACGTACGTCTACAACAGCCGGAATCAGCTCACCGAGGTTGACGCGCCGAATACGCCGAATCCGATCCAGACGACATATGGCTATGACGCGACCGGCAACACCACGCGTGTCACCAACGGCGCCCAGGCGATGACGACGTACACCTACACGCCGTGGAACACGCCGGAATCAACGGTCGAGCCCTCGACACCCGGCCAGACTGCGCTGACCGACCGAACGTTCACGGTCTCGTACGACGCCGGCGGGCTCCCACTCAAGGACCAGAAGCCGGGTGGCGTTGCCGTCACACGGACGTTCGACGAACTGGGCCGGCTTCGCACCGAGGCGGGCGCAGGCGGTGGCGCAACGGCGGCAACGAAGACGTTCAACTACGACCGCGCAGGCCGTCGCACGGTGTTCAACAGTCCGGGTGGCAACGTCACGCTCGGCTACGACGACCGCGGGCTCGAGCTGACGACGAGCAATCCGGGTGCAACTTCCGTCGCAGCGTCGTCCACCTATGACGCCGCCGGGCGCATGACGACACGGAAGGATGGCGCGGGAACCTCCAACTACACGTACGACGCGACAACGGGCGACCTCAAGACCGTCAAGGACCCGCTGACGGGGAAGACGTCGACGTTGGCGTACGAGACGAGCGGACAGGTGCGCCAGATCGACTACGGCACCACGTCGAGCGCACCACGACGCACGTTCGCGTACGACACGCGGGGCTTCCTCCAGACCGACACGCTCGCGGTGAGCGGCGTGACCAAGGCGAGCGCGACGTACGGCTACTACGCCGACGGCACGATCCAGAGTCAGAACCTGAATCTGCCCGGCAATCCCCTGAACGGGATGAACACCTACGACTATGACCGGTCGGGTCGGGTGAGTTCGTGGACCCCGCCTGGTGCGGCGGCGAACGCGTACACCTACGACGGTGCGGGGAACCGGCTGACTGCGGGTGCGAAGACGTTCACCTACGACGCGCGGAATCGCATCACGGGCGGATCCAACGGTTCGTACACCTGGTCACCACGCGGCACGTTGGTGTCGGGTCGTTCATCGACCGGCGTCGCCATCGCGTTCACCTACGACGCGCTCGACCGGCAGACTGCGGCCGGGTCGACGGCATACGCGTACGACGGTCTTGGGCGCCTGATGACTCAGGGCAGCGCGGCGTTGACATACATCGGGACCGAGCTCGATCCCGGAAAGCGCGCGACCGAAAAGTACGCGCGGTTACCCGATGGTTCGGTCTTCGCAAGCTCCGTCGGCGGCAACCGATTCGCGAACCTGAACCAGCACGGCGACGTGTCGTACCTGTTCGACACGTCCGGCACGCTGACCGCAACCGATGCGTATGACCCGTTCGGCGTCGCGACCAAGACCGGCACACAATCCGTGTTGGGTTACCAGGCCGACGTCAGTGACGCCACGACCGGCCAGGTCGACATGGGCGCGCGCTGGTACGACCCCGGCACCGGCCAGTTCGGAGCACGCGACACCGAGTTCGGCATGCTGCGCACGCCCGTGTCGCTGAATCGGTACACGTACGCGCTGAACAATCCGTTGTCGTACTTCGACCCCGACGGACGTGGGTGCGAGGCGACGAGCCTGTCGAGTTGGGGCGAGTGTGCTCGAGACCTCGGCGAAGCAGTCGTCGGCGCGATCCAGAACGGCGCATCCGCCGCGGGCAATGCGGTGTATCAGAACGTACTGCTTCCTATCGGGCGCGGCTTCGAGTCGCTCGCGCAGGCCGCGTACCAGCCCGTTCGTGCGAGCCTGCACACGATCGCAACCGGCGCGAAGACCGCCGTGCGCGCACTCGGCAACGCCGCGTCAGCCTGTTGGAACTCCTCGACGTGCCGCACGGTCGTGGTCGGTGTCGCAGTCGTCGGCCTCGGGATCGCGACCGGCGGCCTGGGTGACGTCGCGCTAGGCGCCACGATGGGCTCGGGCTTCGGGCTGTTCCACTGTCACGGCGACGTTGCGTGCATCGCGAACGACGCGATCGCCTTCGGTGCTGCCGGACTGGCGACCCCCGCACTGGGCAGCGTCTTCGGTGCCCAGGGGCTCGGACTGTTCGCGGCCGGCGAGGGTGGCATCGCGCGTGCCGCGCTGACCGGCGGCTTCGGCAACGCCTTCTTCACCCTCGCCCAACAAGCACAGACCGACCACTTCGACTTCGGTCAAATCCTCGTCGCCGGCGCCGTCGGTGCCCTCTTCGGCGGCGGCACCCGCGCTGGCCGCGGGATGTTCTCACCGAAGACCGCCAATATCGTCGACGACGCCGGAGCCGAGCTGACCCAAGCCGAACGTGCAGCCACAAAAGCAGAGTCGTTCGCGCCGTCGTCAGTACGGCTGAGTCAGAGTTCGGTCAACGGCGTTTCGGAGATCGCCGACAGTATGAGCGCGAACGGATGGGTTGGTGATCCGATCGACGCGGTGCGGATGCCTGATGGCGGTGTTACGGCGGTTGATAACTCTCGTGTGATCGCGGCGCATGAGGCTGGGATCGATGTTCAGGCGAATGTGCACGCGTTCGATGCTCCGTTGCCGGAGGAGTACATCGGTCGTTTCACAACGCCGAAGGGTGGGGTGCCGTCGACGTGGGGCGAGGCGATCATGAACCGGATCGGTGCGCAGAACTCGATCTATCGGAACACGTATCCGTTCGGTTCTCCGTTCACCGGCTGGAATGGATCGTGAAGTGGCAGAGCTGCTGAGCGTCTCCGATTTGCCGGCTGGTTTTGAGTATCCGCGGGCGTTCGTGCGTGTGGTGGAGTTGGGTCTGACGAACCTCGAGCCGTGGTGGATCATCGAGGGAGACGTGTTGCGGGATCGCTTCGTGGGCTTGCAGAAGCGCTACGACGACCGGACGCTGGTGCCGTTCGCTACCCGGCAGGACAACGACGACGTCGCGTGCTGGGACGTCGACCGCGGGTCGGGCACGGTTGTGATCGTGCACGATTTCGCGTCGCCGGGATATGAGCAGCGAGCGGAGTTGCCGGACTTCTCCGCGTGGCTGCGTCAAGCGGTCGAGGACTTGATCGCTTTCGAGTGATCCGTCGTCAGCTGTTGCCGGCGATGGTGCGGACGCGTGCTCGGGTGGTGAGGCTGTCGATGATGTTGGTGATGGTGTCGCGGTCGGTTTGGTCGAGTTCGGCGATGGCGGCGAGGCGGTCTTCGAGGCCGCTGGTGGGCGCGTGGAGCGCGCGGCGGGGTGCGTCGTCGTAGACGAGGTAGTCGAGGCTGGTGTTGAGGGTTTCGGCGATGCGGGCGAGCGCGTCGATTGATGGGGTGATCCTGCCGTTTTCGTAGCGGGAGAGTTGGCGGGCGTCGGAGCCGATGCGTTCGGCGAGGTCGCCTTGGGACCAGCCGTGTTCTTTGCGGAGCTGCTTGATCCGCTCGCCGAGGGGCATGTCGTGGCCTCCTGGTTGGTCACCTCGTCCCCATTCTGCGGGGGTGAGCGGGGTCACGCCTGCCATGAGTGCCTCCCATGCTTGCCACGAAGCGTCATCTATGGCATACCATGATGCCATCTTTGGACATTCCGAGAAATCCTTGGGGGTGGCGTGGCAAGGATCCCTGACGACGAGCTGGAGCGCCTGAAGTCGGAGATCTCGCTCGTGCGCCTGGTCGAGACGAAGGGCGTCGAGCTGCGTAAGCACGGCCCGGACCTGATCGGGCGCTGTCCGTTCCACGACGACCGCGACCCGAGCTTCGTGGTCAGCGCGGCGAAGAACTTGTGGTGCTGCCATGGGGCGTGCCAGGTCGGCGGCAGCGTCGTTGATTTCGTGATGCGCGCCGAAGGGGTCAGTTTCCGGCACGCGGTCGACTTGTTGCGCGAAGGCGTCGGCGTGAGCGATGCAGCACCGGTGAGGCGGTCGACGGTCGCGAAGCTCGCGTCGATCGTCGAACACGACGCGGAGGATCGCGTGCTGCTCGAGCGCGTCGTCGGTTTCTATGCGGAGACGTTGCGCGAGTCGCCGGACACGCTCGAGTTCCTGGCTCGCCGGCGGATCGATCATTCCGACGCGGTCGAACGGTTCCGGCTCGGGTTCGCGAACCGCACGCTCGGCTATCGGTTGCCCGCGAGCAATCGCCGTGAGGGCGGCGAGTTGCGCGGCCGTTTGCAGCGTCTCGGGATCATTCGTGGCAGCGGCCATGAGCATTTCAACGGGTCGTTGGTCGTGCCGGTGATCAACAACAGTCAAGTGCTCGAGATGTATGGGCGGAAGATCAACGACCACTTGCGGGCCGGCACGCCGAAGCATCTGTATCTCCCCAGGCCTCATCGTGGCGTGTTCAACGTCGAGGCGTTCGCCGCCGGCGACGAGATCATCGTGTGCGAGTCGCTGATCGACGCGTTGTCGTTGTGGTGTTGGGGGTTCCGTCACGTCACCGCCGCGTATGGCACCGAAGGCTTCGGCCAAGACCACTTCGACGCGATCGACGCGCATGGCATCAGGCGGGTGTTGATCGCGTTCGACGCGGACGATACGGGTGACAAAGCCGCAATGAAACTCGCCGGGCGGTTGTTGGTGCGTGGGGTCGAGTGCTTCCGCGTGAACCTGCCGCGGAACGCGGACGTGAACGATGTCGTCATCGACGCGCAGCACCCGACCGATGCGCTCGGACGTTGGTTGCGGAAGGCGTCGTGGATGGGTTCGGGTCCGACTCCGCCTCGTCGGCAACTTGTTGCGGTCGTTGACGAGCAGCGCCACGCAGCGAAACAGAAGACTCCCGGCCACGGCGAGGTTCCTTCTTTCGTCGCTTCGCCGCCACCCGCACCCGCTGGCGGACCGGTCGAGCCACAGGTCGCGTCGCCAGCCTCGGAGATCCCGTCGCCCGACGTGCATGTCGATGAGCGCGAGTTGGTGTTGCGTTTCGGTGAGCGACGGTGGCGGGTGCGCGGCCTTTCGAAGGTGACGAGCTTCGATCTGTTGCGCGTCAACGTGTTGGTCGGGGTTGGGGATCGGTTTCATGTCGACACGCTCGACCTCTACTCGGCGCGTGCCCGCCAAGCGTTCTGCCAGACGGCCACCGCGGAGGTTGGTGTCGACGAGGCGATCCTCAAACGCGACCTCGGACGTGTCCTGTTGTCGTGCGAGGAACACGCCGAGCAGGTGATCGCGGCCGCGCAAGCCCCGAAGACCGTCGAAGTCGTGTTGTCCGACGAGGATCGTGTGGGCGCGCTCGAGTTTCTCCAGGCGTCGGATCTCGTGGAGCGGATCGTGGCGGACTTCGCCGCGGTCGGGTTGGTGGGTGAGGCGACGAACTGTCTGGTCGGTTACCTCGCCGCCATCTCCCGCAAGTTGGATCAGCCGTTGGCGGTGATCGTGCAGTCGACGTCGGCGGCAGGGAAGTCGGCGTTGATGGATGCGGTGGTCGGGTTCGTGCCCGACGAGGACCGCGTCCGGTTCTCGGCGATGACCGGCCAGAGCTTGTTTTATATGGGTGAAGCCGACCTCGCGCACAAGGTGTTGGCGATTGCTGAGGAAGAAGGCGCTGAGCGCGCCGCCTACGCGCTCAAGCTCTTGCAATCCGAGGGTGAACTGTCGATCGCGAGCACGGGGAAGGACACGGCGTCGGGCCGGCTCGTCACGCACACCTACGAAGTCAAAGGGCCCACGGCGATCGTGTTGACGACAACGGCGATCGATGTCGACGAAGAACTCTTGAACCGTTGCATCGTGCTCACCGTGGATGAGGACCGCGCGCAGACGCGGGCGATCCACGACCGCCAACGTCGCCGCCACACCCTCGCCGGCATGCTGGCGACAAGCGAACGGGAGCAGGTGGTGAAACGCCATCAAGACGCCCAGCGGCTCCTTGGGGCGTTGCCGGTCGTGATCCCGGACGCGGAACAGTTGACGTTCGCGGACGTGAGCACCCGCACGCGTCGTGATCACGTGAAATACCTGACGTTGATCCGGGCGGTTGCCCTGTTGCACCAACACCAACGATCGCGTCGGACCGCGACGGCGGCGGATGGCCGCACCGTCACCTACATCGAAGCCGACCTGTCAGATATCGCGCTCGCGAACCGGTTGGCGCACGACGTGTTGGGCCACAGCCTCGACGAGGTGCCCCCGCAGACCCGCCGACTGCTGTCGTTGCTCGATGAACACGTGCACGCCGAAGCCACACGCCGCAAGATCGATCGGGAGCAGGTGCGGTTCACGCGCCGCCAACTCCGCGAGCACCTCGGCTGCGGTGACACCCAACTGAAAGTCCATCTCGGCCGTCTTGTCGATCTCGAGCTGGTCGTCGCACAGCGGGGCGAGCACACGGCGGTTGTCTACGCGCTCGCCTGGACCGGCCAAGGCAACAACGGCGGCCGGTTCCTCGTCGGCCTCACCGACCCCGCGCGCATCACTACGACGGTCGATCGGTCGGGGCCCGAACCATTGCGGTCGGGGTCTGGTCGGGGCCCGGTCGGGGGGTCGTCGGGGGGTGGTCGGGACACACCAAACGGCGCGAACGGCCAGGCCAGCGCCGATGTTTCCGACACCGACATGCGCGATGACGCAGAACGCGCTGATCCGGCACACAGCGATCGCGACGTCGTAGTCATACACACAGCGGGGGCGCGGTGATGGCGCGCCGGCCGCCCGCAATCCCCGGCGACCCGGCCGATCCGCACGGGTTCCCGATGTTGACGGGCGAGTTCTGCGATTGGATGGGCGCGCACGGCTATTCGCCGCGCACGATCGAGAACCGGCAACGTACGATCGGGATGCTCGCGGGTTGGCTCGACGAACGCGGCATCACCCGGCCGGCCGAGGTGACCCGGCCGATGCTGGATCGTTATCAACGGTGGTTGTTCCACTACCGAAAACGCGACGGCGAACCGCTGTCGTTCCGCAGCCAGAGCCAGCGGCTGTTGGGGGTGCGGGCGTTCTTCAAATGGGCTGCGCGTCAACATCACGTGCTGCACAATCCTGCGTCGGAGATCGAGCTCCCAAAGGTCGAACGCAGGTTGCCGAAGCCCGCCCTCACGGCCGCTGAGGCCGAACTGGTGTTGGCGATGCCGGACCTGTCGACGCCGGCGGGGGTGCGGGACCGGGCGATGCTCGAGGTCTTGTATTCGACGGGGATCCGCCGTGGTGAACTCGCCGGCTTGGCCGTGTTCGATCTCGACACCGATCGGCGCACGTTGTTGGTCCGTCAGGGCAAGGGCCGCAAAGATCGGCTCATCCCGATCGGTGAACGCGCCCTCGCCTGGGTCGACCGCTACCTGCACGAAGTTCGTCACACCTTCGCCCGAGAGCCCGACGACGGGACGTTGTTCATCACGGTCGACGGCACGAAGTTCTCCCTCGACCGTTTGACCCAGCTCGCCCGCGACTACGTCGTCGGATCCGGCGTGGCGAAGCAGGGGGCATGTCACCTGTTCCGCCACACCCTCGCCACCCTCATGCTCGAAGGCGGCGCCGATATCCGTTACGTGCAACAGATGCTCGGCCACGCCGACATCTCCACCACCCAGATCTACACCCAAGTCTCGATCCGGCACCTCCAAGCCATCCACGCCGCCACCCATCCCGCAGCGTCGAACACGTCGAGGACCCGACGGGTCCATCCCGTCCTCCAACCCCACGACGATCCTGGCGAACGGGCCGTGTCGATGACCGAGCTGCTTGTTGCTTTGGATTCCGAAATTGATCAAGAGAACCGCCCGCCCACCGGATCGACCGGCCCCGAACCGTTGTCGCGTCGCACGATCATCCGCTGACCAACGACGCTCACACACGATGCGTCAACTGCCGTGTCGTGCGCCAAGAATCGGTCGTTACGAGCGGCACAGACTTGCCGGTTCCGCTATACAGCGGAACCGGACCGAAGATCATGCGCAGCTTCGACGGCAACCCGAAGCGACACGCAGGGACGCCAGAACGACCGAACACACCGACCACGACCAGCACCGTCAACCGGCGCGTGCAGGCCTACACGACCGACCGTTCAGACGTCTGTTGAGACCTCAACACGTCCCCGCCGCGCCTTGACGCGCGTCTCACAGCGGCTCGGTCCGCCATCACCCGATCGTCGTCGACAACACCCTTCGACACGCCCACCGGACCCGCTCCCGCGACCCGCCCGGCACGATCAGCCCGGTTGCGTATAGCGCAACCGGCAAGTCTGTGCCGCTCATCAAGACCGTTTCGGAGCCCACAAGAGCGCTCTGGCGACACGGAAACATCAGAGCGGCTGTCAGGCGCCACGAACGCGTTTCGGGGTGTCGCAGCCGATCTCTACACTTGGAGACCATGAGCGTGACCGTCGAGCTCCCAGACGATGCCCTACGCAAGCTGACCGCCGAAGCCGCCCGGCGCGGCGTCAGCATCGACGTGATCATCGCCGAGCTCGTCGCCGCGCTCCCGGCCGAAGATCCCCTCGACGCGTTCATCGGATGTGGGGCATCAGGGCGGACAGAACCGTTCGATATTCACCGTGAACGCAAAGAGCTGGCAGCCAAGAAGCTCGCCGAAGGCGCCTGAACCGCGACCGTCGTGCGTTTGATCGACACCGGGATCTTCGTCTCCGCAGCCGACCGAGACGAACCCCGACACCACGACTGCGCCGCACTGCTCCGCCAAGACCACAATCTGGTCGTCGCCGCAGCCGTCATCCCCGAGACCGCGTGGATGATCGAGTCCCGCCTCGGACCTCAAGCAGAAGCCCGGTTCCTGACCCTCGTCACCAGCGCCTGGTTCAACATCGTTGACCTCATCGCCGTCGACTACCAGCGGACCATCACGCTCATCACCCACTACGCCGACATGGGTCTCGGGTTCGTCGACGCGTCCATCATCGCCGTCGCCGAACGGCTCGACATCGCCACGATCGCGACGTTCAACCACCGCGACTTCGCGGTCGTGCGCCCCGCCCACACCGACACATTCGAACTGATCCCCTGACCTGCACCGTCCGGCCTGGGAGAATCACCACGTGAGCGCCCGCGTCCGCAGCAAGCCTTTCCTTGTTTCGCTGCTCGCCACCATCGTCGTCGCGATCGTCGCGATCGTCGCGATCGTCGCGTCGAGTGCGGCTGTCGCGTCCGCGTCAACGCGCGCTGTTGCTGAAAGTCGCGTCCACGCGAACACGCACTCGAGCACCACACACGTCGGGCCCGAGCACCGCGTTCTCGCAGATCACATCGGGCGTCAACAACCTGCGCGTTACGAATTCGTGTCGGCTACCGGTGTTGCCACAAAAGAAGAGGGGCTGGCGCTGGCGGGCCGTAGTCGGGTTGGGACAGGGTCTTGATCCTGCGGTGCGGAACATGGAGCGGTTATCGCAGCGTTTTCCGGAGGAGGGTTACTTCGATGTGATCGGGCATGGGACGCCGGCGGAGGTTGAGGGCATGTCGTCGGCGCAGCTCGCTGAGCGCATTGGGGCGAATCCCGGTTGGGGATGGTCAGAACGTTCGGCTGTTGTCGTGTAGTACGGCGTGTCCGTCTGGGACGTTCGCGCAGGATTTGGCGAACGAGTTGGGTGTGCGGGTGATGGCACCGACGGCCAGGATCGCGGCGAGTGGAAGCGGAAGAGACGTTGACGTTCTTCGATAGGGGCGTGTGGCGCACCTTCGATCCGGTGCCATGAGTCTTGTGTTGATCGTTATTGGGCGAGTTGCCGCCTGGTTTGGCGGATCCTCGGGCGTTCGTGCATGTGGTGGGTTGAGGTTAGAACCTCGAGCCGTGATGGATCACCGCGTCGCGGATTTGTTGCGGGATGCGCTTCGTGGGCTTGCGAAGCGGCTGCGACGACCGGACGTTGGTGCCGTACGTGTGACCCGGCAGGGCAACGACTACGTCGAGTGCTGAGCATTCGGTGCGGCGCCAGAGCCGTTTGTGATCGTGCACGTCTTGTCGATGATGGAGACGTTCGAGGAAGCGAAGATCGACGAGTCGTGGTGGAGGGGTCAGACCGCGTTCGAGTGATCTGGCGTCAGCTGATGCCGCCGGCGATGGTGCGGAGTCGGGTTTTGGCGATGAGGCCGTCGATGACGTTGCGGAGCGTGGCGAGGTCTTCGTCGGAGAGTTCGCTGATGTTGGCGAGGTGGTCGCCGAGGCTGTTTTCGGCGGTGTGGAGGGGACGGCGGGGGACGCCGTCGACGAGCAGGTAGTCGAGGCTGACGTTGAACGCTTCGGCGATGCGGACGATGGCGTCGAGCGACGGGGTGATGCGCTCGTTTTCGTAGCGGCTGATCCGTTGGCTGTCAGTGCTGACCTTGTCGCCGAGTTCGGCTTGGGACCAGCCGGTTTCTTTGCGCAGCTGTTTGATGCGCTCGCCGAGCCCCATGGGTGTCGGTCCTTCCTTTGCGATCTCGGAGCACCCATTCGGGGGTGAGCGGGGTCATGTCTGCAGGCCTCCCTGCTGTGTGCTGATGCGCCCATCGTGGCCTATGATGTGCTATTGACATTCCGAGAAATCCTTGGGGGTGGCGTGGCAAGAGAACACATCGAGTGTTGGAGCGCCTGAAGGCGGAGGTGTCGCTCGTCCGTCTGGTCGAGGCCAAGGGCGTGGAGCTGCGTAGGCACGGGCCGGATCTGATCGGGCGCTGTCCGTTCCACGACGACCGCGACCCGTCCTTCGTGGTCAGCGTGGGCAAGAACTTGTGGTGTTGCCATGGTGCGTGCCAGGCGGGCGGCAGCGTCGTTGATTTCGTGATCCGCGCCGAGGGCGTGAGTTTCCGGCATGCGGTGGATCTGTTGCGTGAGGGCGTCGGCGTGTCGATGCGGCACCGGTGACGCGTTCGACGGTCGCGAAGCTGGCGCCGATCGTCGACAGTCGACGCGCATGATCGAGAGTCCTCGGCCGCGTGGTCGGTTTCTATGTCGAGACGTTGCGGGAGTCGCCCGACGCGTTCGAGTTCCTGGCTCGCCGGCGGATCGATCATCCCGACGCGGTCGAGCGGTTTCGGTTGGGGTTCGCGAACCGCACGCTCGGCTACCGATTGCCGGCGTAGAACCGTCGCGACGGCGAAGCATTGCGCGGCCGTCTCCAGCAGCTGGGGATCATCCGCCCTTCGGGGCATGAGCATTTCAACGGTTCGCTGGTCGTGCCGGTGATCAACAACGGTCAGGTGCTCGAGATGTATGGGCGCAAGATCAACGACCACTTGCGGGCCGGCACACCGAAGCATCTCTATCTGCCCGGCCTCACCGTGGCGTGTTCAACGTCGAAGCGTTCAGCACGCCGGCGACGAGATCATCGTTGCGAGTAGCTGATCGACGCGTTGTCGTTGTGGTGTTGGGGGTTCCGTCATGTCACCGCCGCCTATGGCACCGAAGGCTTCAGCCAAGACCACTTCGATGCGATCGACGCGCATGGCATCAGAGCAATACGATGAGTTCGAAGAACAAGAACATAA
>CAWIMB010000003.1:0-202724 GCA_963837155.1 uncultured Actinomycetes bacterium
GCGTCACCGAACCAGGCGGCTGCCTCTGCACCGCGCCTGTGGAACGCGTCTTCCAGCGTGTGCTCGTCCCACGCAGTGCGCACGCCAGCACGCCGTCTCCCGTCGCGGCCTTCACCAGCACTGGGTAGCCGAGCCGCTCCACGTCACGCGTGCGCCATCGAGCGTGTCGACGACTTCGCCGCTCCACGGCACGACGTCGACACCGGCGCGCTCGGCGAGTTGCTTGGCGGCAACTTTGTCGGCCAGGCCGCGAGCGCGTCAGGCGTCGGGCCGATCACCGTGATCCCGAGCACGTCGCACCGGCACGCGAACGCGGCGTGCTCGGAGAGTCGCCCCATCCGAGCCGGACCGCGTCGACGCCGTGCTCGCACAACCGCGTACGAGCGTGTCGACGTCGAGAGCGTCGGCGCCGTCCGCGCCGCCGCCGGGGACGGCGGCCTTCCCGGGAGCACGTCCGCGGGCACGCATATGGCCTCGTCGGCTTCGCGCACGAACAGTGACGCCCGGTCGGCGTCAGCGAACACGGCAATCGTCCGGATCGCGGTGGCGCGCTCGTGGTTGTACTCCGCGACGGCGTTGATGCACCGTATGGCGGCGGCGCCCGGTTCACCACTGCGAGCCGAGCGAAGTCAGAACCCATCGCACCTCCGGATCTGTTCCGCGGCGGCCGCTCCGCCGACGTCGGGCTTACTGCATCGCCAACTGGAGTGGACGCAAGGCGGCGGCATCCGGCACGTCGGGCAGCGCAATCGTCTCGTACCCATACAGTCGCACGATCACGTGTCCGGCGCCGTCGATCACCTCGGCGTCGAAGCGCTGTTCCCCGTTCCGTGCACGACTGCGTGGATCGGTCCGCCGTTGCACGGTGCTGCGAGCACCTCGACGCGGTCGATGTGATGCGGCAGCGCCAAGCGACCCTTCGTGCCCAGTTCCCAGATCCCCGCCGTCTGGAAGCACAGCTCGATCAATCGGGGCGCGGCGAACGTCGGCTGCTCGACCGGCCGATGATCGGGCGGCAGGTTCTCGGCCAACCGCCCGACAGAACCCACCGGCGACCTCCACGCCCGTTCCAGCACCCGGAAGGCGGGGCCGTGGAAGTAGATGCGGTAGATCGCGTCAGGGTCGGCCGTCACGCCATCACGCATCGCGGGAACCTCGGCGACGGAGACCGCGACGTCGTCCGCGCCAGGCGCACCGACCCGGTGAAGTGGACGGTCACCTGGGGCTCGTCCTGGTCCGCGAGCTGACGCGTGCCGATCACTTGGCAGTCCGCGATCGCATGATGACCTTCGCGCCGCACGGACGCTTCGATGCGCAACGTACGCGGCTCGTTCCGATAGAACTTCAACGGCGCGAGGAACTCGACCTCGTCGACGTCGGTCACACACCAGCCCGGAGCGCGGGCCGCGCAACCTCGAAGAACGCTTCGATCCCCATCACGCCGGGCAACACGGGAGTGCCGTGGATCGCGTGGTCGTGTAGGAACGGTTGCTCGTTCGGGTCGAGCGTCGTCTCGACGACGAGCGGGCTCCAGACGCCTGTGCTCACGACGCGACCGATCATCGGCCCGGCATTCGTGATGCTTTTCGTGAAACCGGCGGCGTCGACCGCCAGCCCGCCGGTGGGGTGACGTTCCACGACGAGCACGCCGAACCCTTGCCCGACGACGATTTCGCCGGGCGTGTCGGCGGCGAGCAGCTCACGCCGCACCGTCGGTACGCCGGCTTCGGGCGGCAGCATGTCGATCCCCGCCATTTTCATCATCTTGGGAATGGAGCCGCGTGTCGCCATGCCGATCCCGGCCCACGCCGTCCAGTCGATCGCGACCGCGCGCGTCGACGGGCGAGTGCGCCGGAAGCTGGACGACACCTTGCACAGCAGGTCGTTCGCCGCGCTGTAGTCGGTCTGACCGCCGTTGCCGAACCGACCGGCGACCGAGCTGAACGCGACCGTCGCGCCGAGCGGCATGTCGCCGATCGCATGCAGCAGGTTGAACCAGCCGTCGCTCTTGACGTCGAACACGAGATCGAACTCGCGCGGCTCCTTGTCGCGCAGGAGCCGGCTCACGTCGATGCCGGCCGCGTGCACGAGCACGTCGATGCGGCCGTGCCGTTGCCGGATCTCGTCGACGACGGCGGTCACCGCGGCCGCGTCGGTCAGATCGACGCTGTGGTAGTACGCGTCGCCGCCGGCACCGCACACCGCGTCGATTGCGTGCTGGGCGGCGTGCAACCGTTCGATCCGCGCCAGCTCCTTTTCGACCATGACCGGCGTCGGACGCTCGCCAGCCGCGCGCATGCGCTCGATGAGCTCCCGCTTGAGGCCGTCGCGGTCGTCGGCGAACCGGAGGATGTCGGCGTCGTTGGCACCGGGCGCGGGGGTGAGGTCGAGGAGGTGAAACGCGCCACCGGACGCCGCCGCGAGGTCGCCCACGATCGCCGACACGATGCCGCCCGCGGCACCGGTCACGACGACCACAGCGTCCTTCGTGAGCACGCCCGCTCCGGCGTCGGGTGTCGGCGCCGGCTGCTCGTGCAAGCCGATCGTCCACCGTTGCTCGTCGCGACGGCCGATCTCGACGGCGCCGGGATCGCTGATGGTCTCGGCGACGAGCTGCGCGGCAATCGCCGACGGCGCCGCGTCGGCAGCGACGTCGACCGCCTTCACGAGCACGGTCGTCTGCTCGCCGCGTACGCCTTGGCGAACCCGGTGACGGCGCCGCCGAGCGGCGCGATCGCGCCGTCATCGTCGTAGCCGTGGAGGCCGCCGAGGCGCGTGCCGGCCACGAGGAACGGCACGTGGTCGTCGGTCAGGCATCCGCGCACGGTCGTGTACAAGAGCTTGACACGGACGCGGAGCGCTTCTCGCCAGGCCGCGAGATCCATCGCGTCGAGAGGCCCCTCCGGGTCGAGTGCCGTGAGCCAGTAGACGCCGTCCACGGGTCCGCCGGCGACGAAGCCTGCGAGCGCCGCGCGTGAGGTCGTCGGCCGGCGGTGCGTCGTCGACGACGAACGTCGCGACACCACGTTTGTGGAGGTGCGCGACGAGCTCGTCGGCGACTCCGCCGCTGTCGGGCATGACGACGACCCGCGTTCCCTCGCGCAGCTCGACTCCGGTGGGGACGCACGCGTCGATCGGAGGGCGCGGGACCGGGACCGGCACACGCCGCGGAATCGTGTCGGCGGCGTCGAGGCTGCCGAGCGTTGGGGCGGGTGGACGGGCCGACGCGGTCTCGGGGGCGGTGGCGCCCGTCCGTTCGGTCATGAATGTGATGACGTGGGCGAGGGTGGGGAAGTCGCGCAGCTTCAGGTTGGGGTCGCGTTCGACGCCGAAGTGTTCGCGGATGGTCGCGAAGAGTTCGGCTTGTTTGACGGTGTCGATGCCGAGGTCGGCTTCGAGGTCGAGGTCGGCGTCGAGCATGTCGGGCGGGTAGCCGGTCTTGTCGGCGACCAGTGCCAGCACGGTCGCGCGGATCTCGCCGGTGTCGATCGCAGGGGCGGGTGCGTCGGCGACGGGTGCGTCGGCAACCGGGGCGGTGGCGCCCGCCCGTTCGGTCATGAATGTGATGACGTGGGCGAGGGTGGGGAAGTCGCGCAGCTTCAAGTTGGGGTCGCGTTCGACGCCGAAGTGTTCGCGGATGGTCGCGAAGAGTTCGGCTTGTTTGACGGTGTCGATGCCGAGGTCGGCTTCGAGGTCGAGGTCGGCGTCGAGCATGTCGGGCGGGTAGCCGGTCTTGTCGGCGACCAGTGCCAGCACGGTCGCGCGGATCTCGCCGGTGTCGATCGCAGGGGCGGGTGCGTCGGCGAAAGGTGCGTCGGCAACCGGGGCGGTGGCGCCCGCCCGTTCGGTCATGAATGTGATGACGTGGGCGAGGGTGGGGAAGTCGCGCAGCTTCAGGTTGGGGTCGCGTTCGACGCCGAAGTGTTCGCGGATGGTCGCGAAGAGTTCGGCTTGTTTGACGGTGTCGATGCCGAGGTCGGCTTCGAGGTCGAGGTCGGCGTCGAGCATGTCGGGCGGGTAGCCGGTCTTGTCGGCGACCAGTGCCAGCACGGTCGCGCGGATGTCCTCGGTTTCGGCTGCGAGGACCGGCGCCTCAGCGACGGGCTCGGGCGCGGGCTCGACATCAATCGAGGGTGCGTCCGCCACGTCGGTGTCGACGACGCGCAGGCGGCGCTTCCAGACCTCGACCCGGGCGCTCGAATGCTTGCCCACACGGTCGAGCCAGGCCTGCCAGCGAGGTCGGTCTTCGATGCGGTAGTCGAACCCGAGGTGATCAGGCGCGTGACGTGCGCCGTCCGGTGCAGGGACGCGGCGCATCAGCGTCAGGGCGATCTGTGAGCCGAATCCGGCGGCGAGCCGCAGCGCGTACTCCACGCCGTACTCGCCGCCATGGGAGAGCGTGAGGTCGCCGAGCTCGGGGTCAGGCTCGCGGAAGTTCGCGACCGGCGGGACGAGACCCGTCTCGAGCGCTTTGATCGCCACGACGTCCTCGATACCGGCGCCCATGGCGTGACCGGTGAAGCCTTTCGTGTTCGCGATGACGATCTGGTCGGCCGCGTCGCCGAACACATGGCGCAACGCGTTGATCTCGGCCGACGCGCTCCCGCCACGCGCCGGCGTGTACGTCTCGTGCGACACGAATACGGTATGCGGCGCGATGGCGCGACGGTCCACGCCTCGGCCCTCGGCCCGGCGCATGAGGTCCTCCATCACGCCCTTGATGTGGTCCACATCGAGGCGCGTCCCGTGGAACGCGCTGTTCGCCGTCGCGCTCGCAAGCAGCTCGCAGATCGGGCGGACGCCGCGGTCGCGCGCCGCTGCCGCCGACTCGACCACGATCGCGGCCGCGCCCATCCCGAGGATCATCCCGTGCCGGCGCCGGTCGAACGGCAACGCCGCGTCCTCGACGTCCGCGTCCGTGGCGGCCGCGCCGGTTGAGAGGAATCCGGCGCCCATCCACGACATCAGCTGATCGGACGTCACGTCGTCCGCGGCGACGATTACGACGCGCCGGCACCGTCCGGCGCGGATCCAGTCCTCGGCGACGGTGATGGCCTGCGTCGTCGCCGCGCAGGCCGCGTTGACGTGCGTGTTCGGGCCGCGCGCACCGATGATCTCCGCGAGCTGCGAATGTCCCATCGCGAGCACGCGGAACAAGAACTTGCGGTCGAATTCGAACGGCTCGCGTGCGACCGTGTCACGCAGCGCGGCGATCAGACCGTCGACCTTTGTGGCGGCCGCGTCGTCGTCGCGCATCGACGCGCGAACCGCAGTGAGCGTGGCGAGCTGCTCGCGGTGGTTGCGATCGGTCCAGAACGCTTCGAGGTCGTGCGCGAACACGTCGAGGCCCGGGAACGCGGAGGCGAACACGATTCCCGTGTCGTCTCGCAACTCGTCGGGCAGCATCCACCGATCGGGGAGCTCGGTCCCGATGCTCGTGGTCTTGTAATGCTGGACGAGCGGAATACCGGCGTCCCGCAGCGCGTCGAACCCAGCTCCGATCGCGAGCTTGGTCACGACGTCGAGCGCGGCGGCCCGGTCGGGCTCGACACCGAACTCGTCCACGATGTCGAACGCGCCAGCCCGGCCCGCGAGCTTGACGACCTCGTCGGGACTCTCGATGGTCTCGAATACCGGGTCGGCATCGGCCCGCTTGACCAAGCGCGTGATGTGCTTGTCGAGGATCTCGGCCTGCAGGGCCGAAGGAATCGCACCGATGAACTGCTCGCCGCGCAGGATGCGGGCGATCGCGGTCTCGTCGAACACACGAGCGGTTCCGGGGACGCCGAGCGCGGCGCCGGTGACCACGACGGGCTCGTCGATCTGCGATGCTGCCCGCGCGCCACCGTCGCCTGTCGCGAGGACGGCGCGCCCGCGTTCCACGAAGTCGTCGAACAGCTCGCGGACGCTTGCGAGCGCGTCGTCGGATGTCGTGCGCACCGCCGGGCGCTCCTCGTCTCGATAAGCGACGGTCTGTCGCGCAGGCGCGTCGGCAGCCGCGCCGAGCCCGGCTGCGTAGCAGCCGCAGAGCGCCTGGTTGAACGCGACGACGTCACCCTGCTTCGGATGGTTGGTGAACAGCGCGACGACGTCGTCGTGGTCGCGTCCGAGGACGTCCTCGGTGAAGCCGTGGAGTGCCTTCTTCGGGCCGACTTCCACGAAGACGCGGGCACCGGCGTCGTACAGCGTGCGCAGGCCCTTCACGAACTGCACCGGTGACGCGACCTGGCGGCCGAGGATCTCGACCATCTGCGCCGGCGCGTCGTCGCCGGTCGGATAGAACTCGCCGTCGACGTTGGCAACCAGCGGGATGCGAGGCGCGCGCAACCCGAGCCGAGTGAGGACCTGCCGCAATGGCTCGCTCGCGGGCGCCACGATGCTCGTGTGGAACGCATGGCTGACCGGGATGCGCATCGCCGTCATCTCGGCGTCCTCGAAGCGCCGTATGGCCTCCTCGACGGCGCGCGTCGCGCCACCGACGACAGCCTGCGTCATGCTGTTCACGTTGGCGACGACCACATAGCCGTCGACCGCATCGACGATGCGTTCGATCTCCTTCATCGGGCCGATGACGGCCGCCATCGCGCCGTTGTCTTCGATTTGCAGACTTGCCATCTCGTGGCCGCGGGCGCTCACGGCCTCGAGTGCGTGGCCGAAGTCGATTGCGTCGGCGGCGACCAGCGCGCCGTACTCGCCGAGACTGTGCCCCATCACCAGATCGGGCTCCACGCCGTACGCGGCGAGCATGCGGGTGAGCGCGAGGTCGGTGGCGAGCACCGCGGGCTGTGTGATCTCGGTCTGCTTCAGCTCCTCTTCGAGCTGCGCGACCGCGGCCGGGTCGGATCCGTCGACGAAGATGAACTCACTGAGCGGCCGGCCGAGCAGCGGTGTCATCACGCGGTCCGCTTCGGCGAAGACGCCGGCGACGAGCGGTTCATGGTCGCGCAGCTCGGCGAGCATGTTGACGTACTGCGAGCCCTGCCCCGTGTAGAGGAACGCCACCTTGGGCGGCGCGCCGCGCCCGAGGAACACGCCCTGCGCACGCAAGGCCCGCCACATCGGCGCCGCCTGCTGTGCGAGCGCGGTGCGCGCCTTGGCAGCCTTCTCCGCGAGCTCGGCCGCGTCGCCGTAGTCGATCGCGATGCGCACCGGTGCCTCGAGATCCGCGGCCGCGGGCCGCGCCGGGTCGGGTGCGTGGCCCGCTTCCGCGTCGGTGATCACCGCCGCCAGCCGTTGGGCGAGTTCGGCGTCCGACGCGGCCCCGATCACGAGCGCGCCCCGCAACGGCGCCTTCGCCACCGCGTCGGCGTCGACAGTCGCGGTCGACACTTCGCCGCGACGCGGCGCGAATACCTGGCGCCCCTCCGCGATCGGGCTGGTACTCCTCGAGCACGACGTGGAAGTTCGTGCCGCCGAACCCGAACGCACTGACACCGGCGCGCCGGGGCTGACCCTCGCGCACTTCCCAGTCGCGCAACTCGGTGTTGACGCGCAGCGGCGAGCGGGAGAAGTCGATGTTGGGGTTGAGGACGGCCGCGTTGAGGCTGGGCGGCACGACCTTGTGGTGGAGCGCGAGGACGGTCTTGAGCAGCCCGGCCGCGCCCGCCGCGCCCTTCAAGTGCCCGATGTTTGACTTCACCGACCCGAGCAGGATCGAGCCGGGTGACGCGCCGGCCCCGCCGAACACCTCGCTGAGTGCTTCGACCTCGACGACGTCGCCGACCTTTGTTGACGTGCCGTGGCCTTCGACGTATGTGGCGGTCGCGGGTGAGAGGCCGCTGCGGCGCCAGGCGCGCTCCACGCAGAGCCGCTGACCGACGGGGTTCGGCGCGGTGATGCCCTTCCCCCGGCCGTCGCTCGAGCCGGAGATCCCGCGGACGACCGCGTAGATCCGGTCGCCGTCGCGTTCGGCGTCGGCGAGCCGCTTCAGCAAGAACACCGCGCCGCCTTCTCCCATCACGAACCCGTCGGCACCGTCGGCGTACGGGCGCGTGCCGGTGGCGGAGAGTGCACCGATCTTGCAGAACTTCACGAACGTCGACGCGCCCATGTTGCGGTCGATGCCGCCGGTGATCGCAACGTTGTACTCGCCCCGGACGAGACCTTCGATCGCGGCGCTCATCGCGGCGATCCCGGACGCGCACGCTGCGTCGGTGATGTAGTTCGGCCCGCGCAGGTCGAACACGTTCGCGACGCGGCCCGCGATGATGTTCGCGAGCTCGCCCGGCATCGTGTCCTCGGTGATGTCCGGGATCCGCGTCGCCATGCGTTCGTGGGCTTCGGCGACGACGGCCTTCCGCACGTCGGAGGGGAGCTGCGCGAACGTTGACGACCCCTCGAGGTCACGCGCGAACTCGGGGAAACCCACGCGCATCGCCGAGAGGTAGTGCTTTTCGCCGGCCATCGCGTTGCCGAGGATGACCGCGGTATTTTCCCGGTCGAGCGGACGTTCGGGCCAGCCGTAGTCGAGCAGCACCGCGCGCGAGGTTCACCGCCCACTTCTGCCCGTCGTCCATCGAGTCGGCGACGCGCGGCGGGATGGGAAGCTTCCAGCCGAGCGGGTTCCACTCGAAGTCGCGGACCCAGCCGCCGATCTTCGAGTACGTCTTGTCGAGCCCGCGCGGATCCGGGTCGTAGTAGAGCGCGGGATCCCAACGTTCGGACGAGACGTCGCTGATGCTGTAGCGGCCGCTCGTCACGTTGTTCCAGAACGTCGCGACGTCGGGCGCGTCGGGCAGGATCGCCGCGACGCCGACGATGGCGGCGGCTCCGTCGAGGTGTTCGTCCATCGCTGGCTCCGTACTCTCTTGATGTCTCAGGATGCGCGGCCGTAGATCAGGTCCGCGACGTGGTCCATGTCATCGAGCAATCCGCCTTGCGCGGCCGCGATCTCGTCACGTCGAAGCGCGGCGTACAACTCGCCGAGGCGGTTGTCGGCCGCGCCGCCGGCGCCGCGCACGAGGCGCAAGCCGTCGTCCGCGATCCGCAGTGCCGCGTCGCGTGCGAACACTCGAGCGACCGACGCGAGGCCCTTGGCGTCGAAGCGCCGATCCGCCTTTGCGCTCAACTCGTTGTTCGCGGCGCGGGCGGCCTTGCGGGCGAGGCACGCCGCCACCTCGCCGAGTGCGATCAGCTCGCCGAGACGCAACAACACGTGCTGGCTGCGGGTGAGGCGTGCGACCCGGCTCCACTCCATGACCTCCGCGAGCGCGTGCAGCCCGAGCGCCGCGACATCGGCGCCGGCCTCCGGGTGCGTCGCGTGCAGCTGCTGCAACTCCTCGGCGGCGTCGTGGTAGTGCTGCCCGCGCGTCTTCAGGTGCGACTGCCAACGGTCACGGGCGATCGTCATCTCCATGATCTCCGAAGTGCCCTCGTAGATCGTCGTGATCCGCGTGTCCCGGCGGATCTTCTCGACCATGTACTCGCGCGTGTAGCCGTAGCCTCCGAACGCTTGGATCGCGGCGTCGCCGGCCGCGATGCCCGCCTCGGTCGCCAGGTATTTCGCGATCGCGCCTTCGGTGTTGAGGCTGCCCTCGCCGGCGTCGATCCGCTCGGCCGTTTCCTCGATGTAGGCGCGCGCACCTTCAAGACGCACCGCGTGCGGAACGATCAGCTTGTGGGTGTAGCCCTGCTTCTCGGACAACGGGCCACCGGCCTGGATCCGTTCCTTCGAATACTCGATCGCGCGGTCGAGCGCCGCCCAGCCGCCGCCGAGACCGAAAGCGGCCACCATGAGCCGCGTGTAGCCGAACACCTGGAGCGCCTGCAGGAGCCCTTGGCCCTCGACGCCGCCGACGAGGCGATCGGCGTCGACGTACACGTCGTCGAGGAACAACGCCGCGGTGTTCGACAGCCGGATGCCGTGCTTGTCCTCGGGCTTGCCCTGGGTGAAGCCGTCGACGCCACGCTCAAGGACGAACCACGTCGGGCCGCCGGGCGTGTTGGCGAGAATCGTGTACGCGTCGGCGATGCCGCCGTTGCTGATCCACTGCTTGCGGCCGTCGATCCGGTAGCCGACGATCCGGTCGCCTTCGAACACCGGCTTGGCGACGGTCTTGAGCGCGCCCAGGTCGCTCCCCGCCTCGGGCTCGGTCGCGCCGTACGCGAAGAGCAGCCCTTCCTCGGCGATGCGAGTGATCCAGCGCTGCTTCTGCTCGTCGGTCGCACCCACGACAATCGGGTCGCTGCCGAGGAACGTCGCGAGGACGCTCGTAGCGACGCCCAGGTCGATCCGAGCCATGCGCTCGCACACGCGATAGACGTCGTACGTCGAGCCGCCCATGCCGCCGTACTGCTCGGGGATGAAGAGCAACTGGATCCCGAGCTCGTCGCCGCACATGCCCCGCACGACGTCGGTCGGGCACACATCGTCGCGGTCGAGCTCGAGAAGCCGCTGCTCGGGGAGGTGACGGTGCGCGAACTCCGCGATCGCGTCGAGCGTCATCTCAAGGGTTTCGGCGTCGAGGCCGGCGGTCGGATGCGCCATGAGTGAGTGCCCCCGTTCGACACGTCGTGGACGGACACCTCAGCGTGACAGGAAGGTGGTGCGTTTCCCAGGGCCGGACGGTGTCGTGTGGGCGGCGTGAGTCCCGGAACGGACATAACGCGGGTCTTTTCAGCGCGGGAGTTCGGCGAGGAACGCACGCGTGACGTCCGCGAACGCCTGCGGCTGTTCGACGGGCGGAAAGTGCCCGCAATCGTCGATGATCTCGAGGCGCGCGCGTGCGAGAGGTCGCCGGCGAGGCGGCGCGCCCACGAGAGATCGGTCGCGACGTCCTGGGCCCCCCAGACGACGAGGGTCGGCGCCTCGATGTCGCGCAGGCGCGATTCGACGGCACCGAAGTCGAGCGCGTGAGCCTGCTGCCAGAGGCACCGCCGCCGTGCGCGGTCCCGGAAGGCGTCGCACACCGCGCGGACCTGGGCAGCGGGTGCGAGCTCAGGGTGGGCGAACTGCTCGCGGTACGCGCGCTCGACCGCGCGTCGCGGGACGAGCGGCACGACGAAACGGCCGGGCCATGAGGCGAGCAGCCGCGCCTTCGACGGGAGCCGGTACGACCGGTACGCGTTGGTTCCGGTCAGCACCAACGCGCGAACGCGCGCCGGGACGTGCGCGGCGATGTACATCGCAAGAATGCCGCCGTAGCTGTTGCCGATCAGCACCGTCCGCTCGATTCCAGCCGCGTCGAGGAACCGTTCCACATACGACGCTTGCGCAGGCACGGAGTAGTCGCCCCGCGGCTTGCCGGATCGGCCGTGACCCCGAAGGTCGAGTGCGCAAACATGGTGATCCCGCGCCAACAGCGGCAAGGTCGCCGAGAACGTCGACGAGTCGCCCGGTTCGGGGTGCAACAGCACGATCGACGGCCCCGCGCCCACCTCGAGGGCATGGAGTGCGACACCGTCGACCGAACGCGTGACCGAGCGCACGTCCGTCATGGCCACGGCTGCGACGTTACGGATACTCGGACGGTGCGACCAATCCGCTCGCGGACGTTTCGCCTGCACGCGTACCTCTGACGCACGCGAAGGGGAGCGCGTCACGGGGTCACAGGGTCGTCCGGCCCTGTTCTCACCGCCCACGCGAGACGACGCTGGCCAAGAGGTTCGGAGGTTTCGATGCACGACGGCTGGCTGTTGATGGAGGCGGGTCGGGACGACGATCGCATGGGGTACGCGGCGCGGTTCGAGAGCCTCGGACGCCGGCTTCCCCCCGAGCATGTCCCCACCGACGAGTTGATGGCGTCGACCCGTCACCACACCAAGATCGACCTCGAACGTCTTACCGGCATCCACGAGCGCCGATTTGCCGGCGCCGACGAGGATTCGCTGACGCTCGCCGTCGGTGCCGCGCGCGACTGCCTCGCCCACTCGCGTTATCGGGCCGAGGAGCTCGACGTCGTGATCCACTGCGGCATCACGAAATACCAGGATCATCTGACTCAGGTTCTCGAGCCGACGATGAGCCAGGCGGTCGCGAGAGCCATCGGTGCGACGCACGCGATGACGTTCGACATCTCGAACGCGTGCGCGGGCATGCTGACCGGGACGTTCCTGCTGAACAACTGGATCCGCCGCGGCACCATCCGGTGCGGCATGATCGTCAGCGGCGAATACATCTCGCAGCTCGCCCACAACGCAGCCGACCATGTTCGAAACATCCTCAGCCGCGAGCTCGCGTCCTTGACCCTCGGCGATGCCGGTGTCGCCGCGATCCTCGAGCGGGCGACCGCCGGCGAGGGCGGTATCACCGCCGCCGGGTTCACCACGCTCTCGGAGCACAGCCGGTTGTGCCTCGCCTACCCGGCCCGGCACGAGCCGGGCGCGCGCATGTTCACACGGCTCGCGCGAGATCCACAAGGTGGCCATTGCCAGCCTCCCTCCGCTGCTCCGTGAAGCGCTCGACGCGGCAGGACTCGACATCAGCGACGTCGACTACGTCATCCCGCACCAGACGTCGGCACGCGCGATCCGCAAGGGGATGGCCGACGTAGAGGAAGTGCTGGGAGGATCGCCGAAGCATCCGGCGGTCGTCACGGTCGATCGGTTCGGCAACACCGCGTCGACATCGCACTTCGTCGCGCTCTACGAGTACTTGGAGCATCACGAGTTTCAGCGCGGCGAACGGATTGCGCTGATCGCACTGGCCTCGGGACTCGAGATCGGAGTGGTGATCTTCACCGTCGACGATTTGGTGGATGGTTATGGGAACGACAATTGACGCCACAGCAGTTGTGACCGCCCGCGGCCGGCGCCGCGGCGCCCGCCGTCTCTCTGACGCCGCCGCGCGCGACTGCCTCCGCGCGGCGGGGGTGCAGCCCAACGACGTCGACGTGTTGCTCAACGCCGGCATCTACCGCGATCGGAATCTCGGGGAACCGGCGCTCGCCGCGCTCATCCAAGAGGACATCGGCGCCAACCTCGGCGACCCGCCGGTCGGTGGTCACGGCACGTTCTCGTTCGACGTCGCGAACGGCACGGCCGGTGTGCTGACCGCGCTGCAGATCGCTGACGGGCTGCTGGCCGCCGGTACCGGCACGCGTGCGCTCATTGTCGCGGGTGATGCCGACCCCGGACACGGGATGGCGCGCGACTTTCCGTTTGCGCCGGTCGCGGGTGCATTGTTGTGCGGCTGGAGCGCGTCGGTCCCGGGCTTCGTGCGCTTTGCCTCGGCGTCGTTCCCCGACCTGCGCGATGCGTGGACGGCGCGCGTGGAGTTTGCGAGAGGCCGCAACTCCCTCGTGGTTGACATCGCGCCCGAGTTCGACCCGTGCGCGGTCGACGTCGCCGCGAAGCTCCTCGCCGAGGAAGGTGTTGACCCGGCGGCAGTCGACGCAGTCGTCGTGAGCCCGGCGCGCGACACGTTCCGGATGGCGCTCGCCACCGGCCTCGGGGTGCCCGACGCGCGTGTGTCCTCGGGGAGCATCCCTCGGGCGCAC
The DNA here is from genome assembly GCA_963837155.1 of uncultured Actinomycetes bacterium. GTDB lineage: Bacteria > Actinomycetota > Acidimicrobiia > IMCC26256 > PALSA-610 > DASQHW01. Next base: position 13,437 of record CAWIMB010000003.1, read on the forward strand.
AGTGCCGCGCCGATCGTGGCTTTCGACGCGCTCCGGGTTCGGGACGACGTGCGCACGGTGCTGTTCGTTGCCGCCGCGGCCGGCATCACGGTCGCAACCGCGCTCTACAGGAAGTGACCAGTTCTCCTCTTCGCGGTGCAAAGCCGCGGGGTTCCACGGGTTGCCATTGGCGAGCCGTGCCGGCGTCATGGGGCTGTCGCTCGGTCCTTCTGCCGCGGCGCACAGCGCGTGCCGCGCAGGCGTCGGCGAGAGGTGAGTGATGCAGCCTGTGCGTGAGCGGCGTAACTCGTGCAGACTGGGTGAGAGGTTCGCTCGGTAAGGACGCTTCCGATGCGTATGAAGAAGCAAGAAGGGATCGAGCTTCTGCGCTCGGTGTGGTTGTTCGAACGTTGTAGCAAGAGCGAACTCAGCTCGCTTCAGGGAATCGCGACGCCTCTGGACGTGCCTGCCGGAAAGGTGCTCACGACTGAGGGTGAGACGGGCCGTGAGTTCTTCGTCATCGTGAACGGGAAGGCGGAGGCGACCAGAGGCGGAGTGTCGATCGGCGTGCTCGGGGCGGGCTCATTCTTCGGCGAGATGGCGTTGCTCGACCGCAAGCCCCGCACCGCGACGGTGACGACGCTCGAGCCGACCAGTGTGCTCGTCATCACCGCGAACGCGTTCAGCGCTCTCGTGGAGTCGGTGCCTTCGGTCGATCGCAAGATGCTTGTTGTGCTCGCCGAACGACTGCGCGATGTCGAAGCGCGCTTCGTGCCGGCCGATGCGCGCCTCACGAACACTGACATCGGGTAGCAATCGCGATGCAGTGATCGAATCAGTGGTCCGCGTGATCGCCCGGTGACCCGTGTCGTGAACGCGCGCTGCGCGGCCTGACGGTGCATCATGCATGCAAGGTGGTCTCGGAGGGCCTACGCCGATACCATCCCGCGATTAACCGTCGCGTTCACCTTGGAACAACCTCGTCGTCCGACGACCTCGTCGGGCGCGCGAACGAGTGCCGTTCGCTCGAGGAGCTCCTCGCTGCTGTGCGTGACGGGCAGAGTCGCGTGCTGGTGCTGCGAGGCGAAGCAGGCATCGGCAAGACGGCGCTGCTCGAGCATCTCATCCGTGCGGCATCGGGATTCAGGGTCGTGCGCGCGATCGGCATCGAGTCCGAGATGGAGATTCCGTTCGCCGCGCTTCACCAGCTGTGCACGCCCGTGTTCGATCGCCTCGACGCGCTACCGGAACCGCAGCGGAACGCGGCGCGGACAGCTTTTGGTCTCACCGTTGGGACGCCTCCCGACGGGCTGTTGATCGGGCTGGCAGTCTTGAGTTTGCTCTCGGCGGTGTCGGAAGATGGTCCGCTGCTGTGCGTCGTCGACGGGAGTGTCAGGTGCTCTGTGTAAGAGGCTGCTTCTGACTTGTCTTGCTTCCATTTTCTCATGGTCGTCAACTTCGCGACCGGAATGCGGCCGGGGAAGTAGATCGCGAACTGGTGCAGCGCGCGGGCCAGTCGCGGATCGGGTAGGTCCATTTCTTCTCGGCGCGCATGAGCGCGAGCCACAACAACTTCAGTGCGGCGTCCTCGGTCGGGAAGTGCCCGCGGGTCTTGATGATCTTACGGAACTGCCGGTTGACGGCCTCGATCGAGTTCGTCGTGTAGATGATCTTGCGGATCGCTTCGGGGAACGCGAAGAACGGAATGAACCGTTCCGAGTGTCGCGCGCGACATCTCGCCGATCATCGGGTAGCGCGATCCCCACTTGTCATCGAACGCGACGAGCGCCTCGAGGCGCTTCGTCTTCGGTGGCGGCCTGGTAGATCGGCCGGAGGTCTTTGACGATCTGCTTGCGGTCCCTGTAGCACACGTGCTTGAGGCTGTTGCGGATCAGGTGCACGACACAGCACTGGACCCACGTGTCGGCGAAGGTCGCCTCGATCGCTTCGGGCAGCGCCGTGAGTCCGTCGCAGTACACGACGCAGACCTGGCGCAGGCCCCGGTTGCGCAGGTCGGTCAGGACCTTCAGCCAGAACTTCGCGGACTCGTCTCCGGTGCCGATGACCAGGGCCAACGCCTCTTTCCTGCCTTCCATATTGAGGCCCAGGACGAGATAGGCGGGCCGATTGCGGACGACGCCATCGACGCGGACCTTCACGACCAGCGCGTCGATCCACACGACCAAGTAGCACTCGTCGATCGGGCGGTTCTGCCAGGCCCGCACGTCGTCGAGGACCTTGTCGGTGACCGTCGAGATGAAGTCCTTGGAGACGGTGACGCCGTAGATGTCGCTCGAGGTGACCGCGGATCTCCTCGTACGGTCATCCCGCCCGCGAACATCGAGATGATCTTGTCGTCGAAGCCGTCCCAGTGCGTCTGGCCCTTCTCCACAATCTGACCGGTTCGAAGCTCGAATTCCGATCGCGGGCGATCGTCGACCGGGACCTCGCCGAACTCGGTCAGCAACGTCTTGGGTGTCGAGCCGTTAAACGGCTGTTCCCCGACCCCCGCCCCGCCGGATCGCCCTTCTCATAGCCGAGATGCTCGGTGAGCTCGGCGCCGGCCGCGGTCTCGATCAGCCGGCGCGAACAGCTGTCTTGATCAGCCCGTCCGGGCCGACCAGATCCTCACGGGACTCGTAATCAGCGAGCAGCTCATCGAGCAGCTCCTGGCGGATCTCTGCCATCGCAGACGCTCCCTCCCGAGGCAGGCTCCGCTTGCCTCAAGTGTTGCGCCTCCTACACAGACAATCGGACACCCTCCTCGTGTTCGTCGCGCGGCGACTCCTGGCCGACCCGGTGTGCCTGGTGTTCGCAACCCTCTACTTCCACCACGACCAACAAGGCTCCACGCGCACCCTCACCAACCAATCCGGCGTGGTCGTCGCAACAAATAGCACTGACCCCTACGGCACCCCCACCGCCAGCAGCGGCACCACACAAACGCCGCTCGGCTACGACAGCGAATACCGCGACCGCGAAACCGGCTTCACCTGCCTCCGCAACCGCTACTACGACCCCACCACCACACAATTCCTCACCCGCGACCCCGCCAACGCCATCACCCAAAGCGCCTACGGCTACGTCGACGGCAATCCGTTGAACTTCACCGACCCGACGGGCGTGTGCACGCGCTACCACAACGGACGCTGGGTAAACGACAACACGCACAAGCCCTGCCCGGGCGCGAAGCCACCAAAGTATGGCTTTGATTTCGACCGGTGCCCGAACCTGTCGGGGGACAACCTTGTTTGCCTTGATCCTGCCTGGAACAAAGCCCACCCGTTCGGCGGGAATAAACCGGCCTACTACTACGCCTGCGGCACGCTCTATATCTTTGAGGGCTGCCTCAACATCACCAACCACGGGGGCGTATTCGCGACCGGTGGGCTTGGCAAGGGCAGCCTAGGAGTCTCTGCCGGCACCGGCTATATCAACGGGGTCGCGGATCCGTCGGCGTGCCAAGTCAATTCGTTCCTAGCTGGCCCCTCGGCCACCGCCGGAGGAGGCTTAGGTCTAGGCGGGAGCGCGGTATGGGGCAACGAGGGCTCGTCCGGCCGTGGGGCGTTTGGCCACGAAGAGGGCCTCATCTGGCCTGGTGGCGGCGGTGCTTACCAAGAGAACACATGGGGGCTCTTCGGAAACACGAGCACGGAAGGCTGCGGCTGTGATTGATCGAGGCACTCGATGGACATCGCCGCACTGCTGACGGCGGTCCTGCTGCTGCTCATCGGCGTCGCGTTCACGCTGTTGGCGTTGACCACGAGCCGACAGCGCCACGGCAGTCTGGGCCGGTTCTTGTCGCGCTACTACGCTTCTCTGTGCGCGACGCCACTAGTAGGACGCTTGTACAAGGACCTCGTCTCCGAGGACCGATACTTCGCAGGCTCGGTTGCAGGAGGCCTTGTAATCGGTGCGATCTGTTTCGTCGCATCTGTTCTGATCGTCATCCGGTCGTTCTCGTGAGCAAATCGGCTCGCGGATCGAACCGCCTCGCCCTGGTCATACTCGCAGCCGGTGGCGGTCAACGCTGTTCACGTTCCTGCTGATCCTGTCGCCTGGTTGACCGTCGCGCAGCTGACGCCCCGCACATCAAATGTCCTCCCGGCAATTCCGCATGACCGATCGGGAATCCGACCACGTCGTCCACGCCGCGCGTCGCAGTTCGTTGTTGAACGCGGACGGACGTGTACGGCGTGCACGCAAGGCACCGAATTCGCGCTCTCCACGAATGAGCCGCGATCAGGGTCGCTGCGCGGTTGTGCCCATCTGAATCGGTTTGGGTTCGTTGGAGACTCGTTGGTTTGGTTTCTGGCAGGCCGGGACCTGGCCGTGTCGCACGCGCTCGGAGTCACCTGCAACGTCGCACAGATGGGCTTGACTCCCGAACTCGTCACGATGCTGATCGATGTAACGCACTTGGCGCCCTGATTCGCGCGCCGGCTACTGCCGAAGGCCCGGCGGGGCGGCGCGACAACTGATGAGCGCTACGTGCGTTCGCGCTCTTTGCCCGGAGCTTCGTGGCCACCGTTGCCCACTGGCGCCACGCCCGTGCCTTCCGCGCCCATGGCTGGCCCCCCGTATGGTCAACGTAGGTCACGTGACGATGCGTTCACTCGCCGCAACGAACGTACGACCCTGGACGTCCGCGTCCACTGCCGCCCGGACCTGCCCATTCCCGGCCGAGGACTATCCTCGCGGTTCGCTCGGGGGTGTAGCTCAGTCCGGTAGAGCGCTACGTTCGCAACGTAGAAGTCGTGGGTTCAAGTCCCATCACCTCCACGCTCGAAGCACCTGGTCGGCCGGTTCTCCGCGTCGCAGCTGGTCGGGCCGCCTTGTTTCCATCGCGCGGTACATCGCGCGGACGTCGGCGTGTGTCCTGTCTAGTCAAGCTGCGCCCGAAGGCGCTTTGCCCGAAGCGCCCACGTCAGGGCGGTCTACGCGAGCTCGTCGTGGAAATGCGCCAGGGTGACTCGCGGGCTGGCGGGCACACCGCATCATCTAGCAGCGCTTCCCTTCACGTCGGCGTGGACGTGTCGGGCAACGCCGTGCGACGACGGCTTCGCAATGAAAAACAACGAGGTGCACAATGCATTGGCCGCGCTGGGTTGCAGGAGCCAAGGACGCCGGGTCACCTGAGTACTCTTCCTTCGTTGCTCAACTCGTGATCGATCACAAGACGCGTTGGGAGTTGGAGTGTCTGCTTCTCTCGTAGCCCGCATCTTCGCGACGACGGTCGTCGCAATAGTCGTGACCTCTCCGATCTCAGCTGGCGGCGCTTCGTCTCAGGAACCGCCGAACACGCCGGTCGTTGTCAGCGACACCCTCCATTGGAATCCGCAGCTCTATCGACAAACACTCGTGTATGACGAGTACATCGACGGTGCGTGGCAGCTGTTCGTGATGAAGCTAGGCAAGCGCCAGGCCACGCAGATCACGAGCGTCGGTACAGTCAACCCCCACGAGAAGCGGATCTACGGCAACAATGTCGTCTACCAAGTACCGAGCGGCGATGAGTCGCAGATTTACCTCTACGACATTCAGAAGCGTACGACGCGGCAACTCTCGCAAGGCCCGGGCTATTTCGCTGGCCCTGATATCTGGGCGAATACCGTGGTATTCAGCGACAACAACAATGGCGGAACGAACGACATCGTTGCCTATGACCTGAAGTCAGGGACGACAACGCGAATCACGTCGAGCCCATCGGACGAGAGGTCGCCGTCGATCAGCGCCCACTGGATCACTTTTACGACCGAAGGAAACACCAATCACCCTGACATCGCGGCTTACAACCGGAAGACCGGGCAGATCAGCACCGTCTCCGACGCAGAGGGCGCGCAGGATCACTCCCGCGTCTCAGATGACCTCGTAGTCTGGGACGATCACCGACGGGGCACGGATTTTCTCGACGTCTACATGTTCGACCTAAGGAAGGGAAACGAGGCGTTGGTGTCCGACGGCCAAGACGTCGACGGTCGGCCAGCCATCAGCGGGAAACGCGTTGTCTACACCGACTTCTCCAGCACGCAAGGCGACGTTATCTATTACAACGTTGCGCGTAGGCAAACGATACGCGTGACCTCTGATCCAGCGACCCAGTCCCAGCCTGCGATTTTCGGAAAGAGAATCGTTTGGATGGACTACCGCGGCGGTCCGCCCGCGATCTACACGACGTCGGTGCGATAGCGCGTCGATTCTCCAGCTAAACGCTCTCCGCCGTACCAAACGGCGGCCAGGGTGGTTCGTGGTGGTACTCGACCTCGGCAGGCGCGCCGGCCGCGAGTTCTTCGGGACCGAAGAGGGCATGGACTCCGCGCTCCTCGTCTCGACGCTGGCGCTCTCGCTCGAGAGCTTCGCGGCGCATCGGTTCGTGTTCTCGCGTCGCCTTCGCGTACAGGTCTCGCATGATCTTGAAGCCTGCGTCGTTGTCGGTGGCGAACACGAGGTGATACAGCGTCCCCGCGTGTTCTGAACCGCGAACGCGAGCGTGTATCTGTAGCCGAGTACCTTCTCTAGCCGCCACCGGTACAGGTTGACGTACTCCTCGCGAGCCTCGGCCGGGGAGAGGCGCCCCGCCACCCGTGCCTCGCGTATGGCTTGCCATTGTTCAGTGCCGAAGAACTCCGTGACCTGTCGCGCACCAGCCTCGTCCGGATCTTCATGGGTTGTGAGGACTCTGGGCATCGCGGAGCTGAAGCACAAGATCCAAAGTTCCACCTTGTACTTTCGGGACCGCTTGAAGTCGGCGAGCGTCTCGAGCGTCGTCCACTTGATGTCGAGGTTGTACGGGTCGAGGAACGCGAAAGTCGGCGCCCACTGCAGATCCGAGTCGCGGATATCGCCGAGCGCGTTTGCCACGGTCTCGTTGCTGTCGCCGCGGACGACAACGAAGTCGCGGTCGGGGTAGGTAGTGCGCAGCTCCGCTTCAAGGATCCCTGCGGTATACGGCAGATCAAACAAGTACGCGCGAGTGAAGGGCGGCGTCGCTTGAAGCGCCCGCTCGGCTGAGCCTCGCACGGGACGCCCGGTCTGCCGCTCCTCGTTGTCTGTTGTGCCGGCGAACAGGTCGAGGTACACCGTCTTGCCAGCGCGTTGGGAGGCAGTGTTGAAGGCGTTGACGTAGTCGCCGAGGATGTCGAGCTTTTGGACGGTCCAGAAGCCCCAGGCGCGTCGTTGCGTCATCCCACCGCCGGTTCGAGACGCGGGGGCATCTGGTTCCAGGTCTTGCCGTCGAGCGTGCGGCCGCCGGCCTTCGGAGTGCGCCCACCCCACTGCTTGAAGAAGAACGCGATGCCGAAAGCTGTGCACTGGTCGCGAATCGTGCATGCCCACTGCCGCTCCATCGGTCGAGCTCGCGAGCCGGACTCGCCACCGACGATGACCCAGTCGACGGTGCTGTCGCGGTGAGAAGAAGCGATGTGCGCGCTGAGATCTACGGGCCCCAGGAGGGGCTCGCATGACAGGAATCGGACGGCTGCGCGCGTCTCCAGCAAATGCGGTATGCGCATGTCGGCGTAGCGTTGGTTCTCGACAGACACGCCGAGCCACGCGTTGATCGGCCACTCGATCTTCTCTGAGAGCGCGCGCATCCGACGCGATCGCTTTGTAAGGATCTGATATGTGTGCTGAGGTGTCCGTCTGATCACGTCGGCGACCTGACGAATGAAATCGTCGGGCACCTCGTCGTGGAAGAGATCCGACATCGAGTTCACGAACACCAGCCGTGACCCAGGCCATGAGTGTGGGTCGAACAGCGTGTCCTCATGGACGGTCAGGCCGAATCCGGGGCCACTCGTTCGGGGATCGCCGTCGTGCTGGTACTTCGCTTGACCCATCGCCTTCAGACGCTTCGCGAGCGTCATCGCGTAGCAGCGATCGCAACCCGGAGAGATCCGGTCGCAGCCGGTGGTCGGGTTCCACGTGACTTCGGTCCACTCGATCGTTGATGTGGCCATGGCTCCATTGTGTAGTGGTCGGGTGTGACATTGGTGGTCCCGGGCCGTACTCACGGCCGGGGCACGGGAAAGCGGTTACGCGTTCTCGTCCGTCAGACCCAGTCCACTCGACGCGTCATCGGTTGTCATGAATCGGCTTCCGAGCAAGTCCGCGGCGGCGCGATCAGCCTCGGTGGTGGCCTGTGCGTACACCGCGAGAGTCAAACGTGGATCAGAGTGCCCAAGGCGGGATTGGACGGTCTTCACGTCAACGCCTTCCATCACGAGTCCTGGTCGCGTTCAGGCGACGGAGGTCATGGAACCCGAGACCTTCGACACCGGCCGTGGTGCACGCCGGAAGCCAGAAGCGGTTGCGCCAGTTCTGGTACACGAGTGGGCCCCCACCGGGCATCGTGAAGACGAAGGCGCCGGAGTCGACACCAGTGAGGCTGCGGCGTGCGAGATGGGCTGCAAGCATCTCGACAAGCGGCACGGGCATGCTCAGCGTGCGGCTTCCTGCCCACGACTTGGGAGGACCGCTCATCGGCTCGCCGCGCCGACCGCGGGTGATCTGCTCCGCCACCGTCAACGTTGACCGGATGAAGTCGATCCGGCCTACGCGCAGGCCGGCGCACTCACCCCACCGAAGGCCGAGGACGGCTCCGAGGTAGACGAGGGGAGCGAAGTTGGGTTCGAGTGCCGCCGCGAGGCGCGCAAGCTGTTGGGGTGATGGCAACGGTCGGTCTGGACTTCGCGTAGACGGCAACTTGACGCCGCGGCACGGATTGCGGGTGATGAGTTCGCACTCAACCCCGTAGTTGAGAATCGCGTTGAGGGTTCCGTAGATGCGCCGCACCGTCCGCGGCGCCAGTGCTTGTGTCCACTGATTGACGACGGTCTGTACGTCTCTTTTGGTGATGCGACCGAGGGCGTGGGAACCGAGAACCGGAAGGATGCGAGCACGAAGGTGGGAGGCGTCGGTCGCGAGCGTGCTTTGCCGCTTCGCTGGATTCGAGGCCTCCCACTCCTGGCTGAGATCGGTGAGCGTTTTGGACGCGGCGTGGGGATCGACCCACGCGCGCCTCGGAGCTTGTCTGCTTCGACCGTTGCTGCGAACCGGTCAGCGTCACGACGCGCTCGAAAGGTGCGCGTCCGCACGTCGCCTGCAGGTGTGCGATATCGCACGTCGTAGCGGCGGTCGCCGGTTGCGGTGGTGCGGGTCTTGAGCGACGCCACGTCAGCCCTCCGTGCACATAGGGACCGAGCTGAAGGTCGCAACGCGACGAGGCGCCTGAAGCGCTGAGCAACGGTAGCTCGTCACGACATTCCGCGCCGCCGGTCGACGAAGTCTTGGAGCGACTCGACAGGGATACGTGTCGACCGGCCGATATGCACGGGCTCGAGGTCGCGAGCCTTGATGAGTTCGTAGACGGTCGTCCGCCCGATGGCGAGCACCCGTGCGGCTTGTGGGATCGTCAGCAACAACGGCATGACCGCCGCCACCGCGGCCGCTTCACCGCTCTCAAACTCCTCGTTACTCGCGCTCCTCTCTCTCATACTCCTGATAAGCGCACTCAACCCCCTCTCGCGCGACAACTACTTCAACAACTTCGTACGAATCTCCCCTGTACAGACTCCCTAAATCTCCTCGCACACGTTGCATCTCGATGCGGCGGTGTCGCGTTTCGGGGTGTCAACGCGCCATTCAGGGGGTGATGATGACGATTGGCAAGCTGCGCGCCGGCCAGGAGAACTACTACCTCGCGGCCGTCGCGCACGGCGTGGAGGACTACTACAGCGAACGGGGCGAAGTGCCGGGCCGCTGGATCGGGTCCGGCGCGGACGAGCTCGGCCTGACTGGTGAGGTCGACGATGACGACTTCCATATGGTGCTGTCCGGTGTCGATCCGTCCAGCGGTCTTCGGTTGCGACGCTCGAACGCGTCAGTGTCCGGCTTCGACGTGACGTTGTCGGCACCGAAGTCCGTGTCGCTGTTGTGGGCGCTGGGCGACGAACGCATCTCGGCAGCGATCGTTGTTGCGCATGAGAGTGCGGTCGACGCGACGATCGGCTATCTCGAGCGAGAGGCGATCCGTTCCCGCCGCGGTCATAACGGCGTCGACGTCGTCGAAGGTGGGGGAGTGATCGGCGCCGCGTTCCGCCATCGCACCAGCCGCGCGGGTGATCCGCAGCTGCACACGCATGTCGTGATCGCGAACGCAACCCGCTGCGAGGACGGCGTCTGGCGGGCGCTCGACGGTCGTCTCCCGTATGCGCACGCGCGCACGGCCGGGTTCTTGTATCAGGCCGAGCTGCGCCACGCTCTCACGCAGTCGCTGGGCTTGGCCTGGGAGCCCGTGGTCAAGGGTGTTGCTGAGGTGTCGGGCATGCCCGTGCAGGTCTTGCGCGAGTTCAGCCGCCGGCGCATCGCCATCGAGCTCGCCGCGGCCGCCCGGGGAGATTCGTCGATCAGGGCCCGGCGCCGCATCGCCGATGAGACCCGGCCGACCAAAGATCACAATGTCGATTTCGCCTAGCTCGCGGCAGATTGGCGCCACCGGGCAGACCTGTACGGCGTCACCGCCGAGCAACTGCAGACTCTTGTCAGGTCTGTACGACCGTCTGAACAACCGTCTCCCACCATCGACGAAGACGGTCTCGCCACGCAGTTGACTGAGCACGATTCGACCTTCGACCGGCGCGCAGTCGTGCGGCTGATCGCGGAGCACGCGCCTCACGGTGCACCTGTCGGGCTCGTGGAAGCCCACGCCGATGCGTTCCTCGCTAGTCGACACGTCGAGGCGGTCGGGGTCGCGCTCACCGGCGTGCAGTACTCGACCGTCGAGCTTCTCGCGATCGAGCAACGCCTGCTGCGCAACGCGGTACTACGGCGCAACGAGGGTGTCGCGGTATGCGACCCGTCCGCGGAGGTCTGCGAGCGCTCATTGAGCGCCGAGCAACGGGCGATGGTCGTCAGCCTCACGACCAACGGCGCCGGTGTCTCGGTCGTCGTCGGCGCCGCCGGCACCGGCAAGACCCACGCGCTCGGCGTCGCGCGTGAATCGTGGGAGCGGGCCGGCCACATGGTGATCGGCTGTGCACTGGCAGCTCGCGCCGCCGACGAGCTGCAGACGACCTCGCGGATCCCGTCGTCCACCCTCGACTCGTTGCTCGTCGCCCTCGACCGGCCGGATTCCCGCGGGCTTGGACGCCGCACGGTGGTGGTCGTCGACGAGGCGGCCATGATCGGCACCCGCAAGCTCGCACGTCTTCTCGACCATGCCCAACACGCTCGCGCCAAAGTCGTGCTGGTAGGCGATCATCACCAGCTCCCCGCGATCGAAGCCGGCGGCGCGTTCGCTGCCCTCGCGCACCGTCTCGGCGCGATCCAACTCCGAGCGAACCAGCGGCAGATCGACCCGATCGAACGCCAAGCACTCGCCGAACTGCGGGGCGGCGAGCCCGATCGCGCGATCGATCTGCTCGACGCCTACGGCCGCATCGACCACCACGCCTCTCGCGCAACGGCGCATGCCCAAATGGTCGACGGCTGGCTCGAAGCGACGCTCGCGGGTGAGGACGCCATCATGCTCGCACCACTACGCGCCGACGTCGCTGAACTCAACCGGCTCGCACGCGCGGCACTCATCGATCGGGCCGCGTCTCCGCAGACGAGATCACCGGGGCGGGACGCACCTTCGCGATCGGCGACCGCGTCATGACCGTGCACAATGATCGACGAATGGGGCTCATCAACGGAGAACGCGGCACCGTCCTTGCCGTGGCACCGTTGCTGGGCGATGTGGTCGTCAAATTCGATCAGCGCCGCGACATCACACGCGTCTGGGGCTCATATCTCGCGGATGGCGGTCTCGAGCACGCCTATGCCATGACCGTCCACAAGGCACAAGGGCTCACCTGCGACCGCACCTACGTCCTCGCCGACGAACACCTCGACCGTGAGGCCGGCTACACCGCGCTGTCACGGGGCCGGAAGGAGAACCGTCTCTACGCAGTCACGCCCGAACCCGACGAGGAATCCCACGTCCGCCTTGATCCCGACATCGTTCACGACGCCGTGCGCCGCGCGCTCGAACGTTCGAGCGGGAAAGACCTCGCGTCAGAGTTTCGTCGACGCGGGCGCGACCAGGACGCAGATCTCGACCAAGGCGTTGAGATCGACCTGTAGCTCGGCACCGTTGAATCCGAGGGCTTCGCCGCTCGCGAATTGACGCCTTCGAGCAGACCTTTGCCACTGCACAACCTCATCACAGCCTCACGTCGAGCCCGTGCCCTGCCGATGTCTCCGATGTGAGAAACCTCAACGATGCGAAGGCTGGCTCCTACGAGTCTTCGCGCGACGGTGCCGACCTTCATCGATTTCCAAGGGGGCTTGCCGAGCGGCGTGGTATAAGACGCGCAGGCATCGGCATGTGTCTCGTGGTCATTTGGCTACTTACGCTTATGTTGGTGGTCCAACTAATAATGCTTGCTTTCCCAGCGTGCGACATGTCGGAGGCAATGACGACAAGTCATCAATGGGGATGGGCAGTATTTGTAGGGCCTACAGCGATAACGCTTGGTATGTGGGCCTGGCTCTTTATGGAGCGGGACGCTTGAAGGCCTGCTCGCAGACTCGGAAGCAACTTCACAGGGGAACGGGCACAAGGCCGCCCTGTCACTGCGCGTCGATCGCGCGTCCATCGCGCGGTCGAGCACGTTCAGGCTCGTTCGCTGCTGTGCGCCCGGCGTCCTGACGTGCACTTTCGGTCGTTGACGTTCGCTCACGACCGCTCGCTTTGCCTTCGCAACGTAGAAGTCGTGGGTTCAAGTCCCATCACCTCCACCCCGCAACGCCTGAAGGTCAGACGTTCCTCCGCGCCGGCGTCTGATCACCTTCGTGTCGTGCGCCAGCTCGATGGGACCACCCCTGCGCCAGTGTGATGGGACCGGTTCTCGGGGTGTCAGCGTCGGCGACGTGATGATCGTCTGGCGGCTGGCTGCCGGTCAAGGGTGTTGTCGTTGGGCGTGTTGATCGTCGGCTTTTGGCGTTGCCGGTAGGACTCGCCGTCGAGCACGAGTTCGTGCGCGGCTGATTGCAGCCGGTCGATGGCAGACTGGGCTAACAGTGCGTCGGCCATCAGTCCGAGCCATTCGATCGGTTCCCGGTTGGAGGTCACAACGGTCGCTGAGGCGCGGTGTCGTTCGACAATGAGCTCGTAGATGTCGGCGGTGTCGAGCGCGTCCAGGGCTTGGAGTGCGAAGTCGTCGACGAGGAGCAGGTCGACGCGCAACAGTTTGCGCATCTCGATGTCGTGGCTGTTGTCGAGCCGACTGGCGCGCAGCCGTTTGAGGAGCCGGTCGCAGCGCTCGAAATGCACGCTGAAACGGCGACGGACAGCGGCATGGCCGAGCGCGGTGGCCAGGAACGTCTTGCCGACACCAACCGGGCCCATGATCACCGCGTTGTGGCCGGCTTCGACGAACCGCAGCGAGCACAGCTCGCTCCAGATCGCACGGTCGTAGCTGACCTTGGCGCTGTCGTCCCATCGGTCCAACGTCATCGCGGGGTCGAGCCCGGCAGCGCGGGCACGACGATCGGCCGAGGTTGTCTCTCGACGAGTCACTTCGTCGGCGAGGACGAGTTCGAGGAACTCGGCGTGTCCCATGCCGCCGGTGTTCGCGAGCGCGAGCCGTTCGGGGAGCGTGTCGAGGCAACGGCCGAGCTTCACGCGTCGCAGCAACGTCTTGAGCTCCGGCGACACCATCGGCGCGGTCATTGGTCGTCCTTCAACGCGGCGGCGAACGCAGCCTCGACGATCGCTTCGGGACGGCGCTTGGCCGCGACCGCGAAGTGCTCGGCGTCGCGGGCGAAGCGTCCCGCGATGACCCTGCCCGGCACCGACCGTTGCGTCGTCGCGTGTTCAGTGCCGCGTTCGAGCATCCTGCCGATGAGGCCGACGTTGACGGCCTCGTGGTCGAGCGCGCTCGCGCATGCGGCGTCGACACGTTCGGCACCCCACTTCTTCACCAGACCCAAGAGCGCGTAGACCTGCCGCATCTTCGTCCACGGCAACGGGATGTCGAGCAACGCGCTCGCGTACGCGCCGATCGCGTCGCCGTGGTTGGCGGCGATGCCCTGGAGCCGTTGCAGATCCCGCAGCGCGTAGACGGTCTTGGCTGCGGGCAGGTCGTCGGGATCGGTCGAGCGGTGGCCGGGCTGTTGGCGGGGATGGACCTTGACCAGCTGCCCGCGGGCGAAGATCCGCACGAGTTGTCGGTCGGCGCGCACCTCGACGCGGGTGCCGATCAGGTTGCCCGGCACCGAATAGAGCGCTTTGGCCACCTCGATGTGATGATCGCGATGCACTTTCGCCATCGCGTAGATCGGCACGTCGTAAGGCTCGGTCGGCGCGGGCAACAGCCGAGACTGTTCCTCGGCGACGAACACCTCGATCGGATGGCACTGCGTCGTGCCGTGCACGCGTAACCCAGCCGTCGTTGTGCACCACTGCTCGGCGCGTCGTTGCGCGTCGGCGAGATCGATGAAGGTCTCGCCGGCGAAGAACGACCGGCGCACGAACGGCACCGTCCGCTCGACACGCGGCTTGTCCTGCGGGCGACGCACCCGCGCCGGATCAACCACGAAACCGCGCGCTTGGGCGTATTCGACGAACGCTTGATTCAACCGCGGTTCGAGCGCGTCCGCCTCGTCGACGATCGCGGTCATATTGTCGGGGATCACGGTGCGGAACACGCCCCCGAAGAACCGCCACGCCGCTTCGCATCCGGCGATCACCGCGTCAGTGGTCTGACGGAACGTCAACCAGACGAAACAGTGCCGCGAATAACACGCGGTGAAGATCAACGCGTGCAAGACCCGGTTCCGGCCGCTCGCGGGATCGAACAGCAGGCCCATGCGGCCGAAGTCGATCTGCAGTTCGTCGCCTGGTTCACCATCGGCGACGCGCACCGTCGGACCGCGCCCACGGCTACGGCCGCACACCTCGAGCACATAACGCTGCACCGTCCGACACGGCACGATCACACCACGCCGGCCCAACAGCTCGTGGATCTTCACCCCCGTGAGATCCGAACCGACCCACCCGGCGATCTGATCATGATGAGCCTCCAGCGCCCGCCACGCGCCGCCGCGCCCGGTGCTGCGATGCGGCCGGACCGCCTCCACCACCATCGCAATGAACCCATCACTCAACTGCTCGTCGCCGTCTTCGCGGACCAGCCCCAGCTTCTCCGCCGCCATCACGTAGCGGCGCACCGTCTTACGGTCCACGCCGACGAGCCGCTCGACCGCTCGGAAGCCCTGACCGGTCAGCCAGAGACGAAACACCTCTCGCACCTCAAACACACGCACCTCCCGGAACGCCATCGCCGCGCCTTCCCGACCGCTGACAGGAACGCGGCGACTGCACCTGACGCGGTGCCGACGATGGTGGACCCCAAGAGGTGGTCCCATAACTGGCGCTCAGGTGGTCCCATGCCGCTGGCGCAACTCACATCAAGGTGGTCCCATGCCGCTGGCGGGCGACACTTCGGTTCTTCCATCGCGCGTATATCGGGCGGTGCAGGGCCGGAGCGTGCCGTGCCGATCAACGTTTGCTCCGAAAACGCCGGTCATAGCCGGCGTTTGGTGACAGTGCGGTCGCACAGTTCGCCCGGCCCGATCAGCGCTGCGGGCACCCGCGAAGATGTCTGCATGAAGCTCATGCGAAAGGTCGTCGTGTTCGATGCGGCTGACATGGCCGCCGAGAGCGCCTTCTGGGCGGGAATGCTCGGCGGCCGCGTGTTCACTGACGACACGTGGCACAGCGTCTTCGACGCGGACGGTCGGTGGGTCATCGGCGTTCAGCTCGCTCCCGACCACGTGCCTCCTGATTGGCCGGATGGAAACCCGCAGCAGGTCCATCTCGATCTGCACATCGACGACCCCCTGAGCGCCCACGCCGAGGCAATCGAGCTCGGTGCTCGCCTGTTGCGGGCAGCCGACGATCTGACCGCCGCCGAGGGACACCAGGTTTATGCCGACCCAGCAGGCCACCCGTTCTGCCTCGGGTGGGGGCATCCGGACGACGAGGCGATACGTCGGTTCCTCCACGACCGGGGCTAGATGACCACACCGCCATCCGAGCGAACGCCAGTCTCATACGTTGCCGATTCGCCGACAGCTCTTCGGAACCTGACAGTGCCGCATCCCCAAGGCCGGACGTTGGCGTCGTGACTGCGAAATGCGGTCGGGGTCGATGCGGTGTTGGGCGATGTGTTGTCCGTCGGTGGTGAGGACGCGGACGTCGCGGTCGTCCAGCGCGACCGAACCCGCGTCAATGGTGGTCGTCCTGGCGGCCGAGGGTCTTCACGGGCGTCGCGCCGGGGCGGGTCCACTGCGGCACGGGCCGGCTGGTCGGTCCCCATGTGGCGACGCCGTCGGCATCCGTGCGCCAGTACCAGCAGATCGGCGCGCCATGCCCACCGACCGGCGATCCGGCGTCAGGGGCCTCGGGCCAACCGTCGGGGTTGTCCTCCCACGCCTCGCGGCGGCCGTACAGCGTCATGTCGAGCAGGCCCAATGACCCGTCCGCCGGCTCGTTGCCTCGGCCCGTCGTGGAGTACGTGAGGAACACACGGTCGTCGTCGCGCAGGTAGCAGATGATGTGCCCCTCTTCTGCGAGGAGGGGTGCCTCGACGCCGCGCACCGAGTACCAGGGCTGGGTGTAACCCATGAACGCGACGTAGGGAGCGACTTCGTCCCACCGGCCCGACGTGAGGACGGCGAACGACACGCCGCGCGCGTTGACGTAGACGGCGTCGTTCATCTGCCAGACGTTGAAGGTGCAGCCCTCGCACTGCCCCTGGGACGGCGCGCCCTCGTACCACATGGAGTGGTAGACCACGAGCTCGTCGCGACCTTGGAACAGGTCGAGGAACGGGACCGGCCCGTCCGCGCCGGTGACCTCGACCGTGCCGTCGCACTCGACCATCGGCAACCGTCGCCGGGCCGCGGCGATCGCGTCGCCCTCACGGGTGTGCGCCTTTTCGCGGACCAGCAGTTCCGCGCGCGCCGCCTGCCAGGTGGCCATGTCGACGACGGGCGGCTTGCCGGGGAGGTCGCTGCTCGCGTTACCGGGCGTGGTCGTCATGGTGCCTCCGCTGTCTCGTTTCGTGCGCTCGCCGGTCGGGCGCCTGTCAACTGAGACGACCTTCGGTCCCGAGACTCACCGATCCAAGTGCGAGCCGCAAACGACGACCCCGCGGCGGATTATCCCCGCTCGAACACCACCTGGATCGCACCGCTGCTCGTCAGCGCGACCGAGGGGTTGCGGTCGAGGGCCACCGCCACTCTGAACGTCGCTTCCTCATCTGGGGTGTTCGCTTCAGCGCTTGACCGCGAGGAGGCGCCAGCTCCCCGGTACTCCGGGGAGCTCGTGGTCGCCTCGGTCATCGAATTCGAGTCCTGCGCCCGCGACGAGGTCCGTCACCGTGCGGGTGACGAGCACCTCGCTCGGCGCAGCGCGCGCTGAGACACGTTGGCCGATGTGGACTGCGATCCCGCCGATGTCGTTTTCGCGGAGCTCGATCTCGCCGGTGTGCACACCGGCGCGCACTTCGATGCCGAGCGCTCGGACCGCCGAGCAGATCGCTTGTGCGCAGCGTACGGCTCGGGCGGGGCCATCGAAGGTGGCGAGCATGCCGTCGCCAGTCGGGTTCACTTTGCGCCCTCGGTAACGCTCGAGCTCTTGTGAGACGAGCAGATCGTGTGCGTCGAGCAACGCGGTCCATTTCCGGTCGCCAACGCGGACCGCATGCTTGGTCGACGCGACGATGTCGGTGAAGAGCACTGTGGCGAGCACGCGATCGGTCGAGACGCGCGGGCGGTTGCCCGTGAGGAAGTCCTCGATCTCATCCGGCAACGTGGACCCTTCGCGGGTATACGGAATCAGGTCTCTTCCGGGAACCTCGTTGTAGCGAGCGCCGGCGATGTGCTCTGCCAAGAACCGGCCTTGTGTGCGCGACGACGCGACCTCGGCATCAGCACGCTGTATCACGAGCGTCGGGGCTTGGAGGAGCGGAAACGTCGCGCGGACATCCGACATGAGCGAGGCACGAAATACGGCGGTTGCCATCGCGGGCGGGTTGCCGACCCGACAGAAGCGTGCGAGCCATACGCGGAATCCTTCGTCGCCGGTCATGCTCGGCGCGAAGAGTCCAACGACTTCGTCGGTACCCCACATTGCCCTCATCGTCGTGAGGCGCTCCTCGAGGCCGTCGGGCGCGACACCGGGAATCTCGTCATCGGCCATGATCCCCACCGTCGGATTGAACAGCACAAGAGCTGACACGCGGCCTGGGTACGTAGCCGCAAAGAACGTGAAGATTGGACATCCCCCGAGCACACCGATGAGCGCCGCCCGCTCCGACCCAACCGCGTCCATGACTGTCGCGATGTCCTCCGTCCAGTCCTCCAGAGTGGCGAGCGCGTCGAACGAGACGTGGTCGGACGCGCCTGAGCCGCGCTTGTCAAACAGGATCAACCGCGAGAACGACGCCAACCGCGTGAGAAACTCAGCAGGTAACGGGTGATCCCAAATGAGATCGATCGGGCTCGCCCAGTTCGGCACGTACACGACGTCCAGGTCACCGCGACCGCACACTTGAAATGCGATTGAATCGCCACGCGACGTCCGCGCATATCGCGTCTCGGGCCTCTCGAGCACACTGCGAGTCTGACACGGTCGATGCTCAGATGAGCACAGCCGTTCCGACTGATCGGGCGCGTTTGCGGGTCTCGGCGGTTCAGCGGTTCGCTTCGAGCCAGGGAGGCATTTCGCCTTCCCACACGATCGCCGACGAGGTCTGCGACGCGACGCCAAGCAGCGTGCCGTCCTGTGCCCACACGCGCGCCGCGCCGTGAAGGTATCCACCGGTGGCGAACAACGGGTCCATGTCGAGCAAGATCCAGTCGGTCTCAACGAGGCGGCCGAACCGCATGCTGTTGTCGAGGCTCGTGCCACCACCCATTTTCCCGGCGGCGCGTGCGACGCTCGACGGCACCATGTCGGCGAGGAACGCAATCGCCGCGCGTGTATGCAAGCCCGAGCGCATGCGCGCCCAGATCGCGCCGCCCTCGCCGGCATGGCGCATCTCGGTGAGATCGATCCAGCTCGGAGGTCGATCCTCTCCGTCGTGGGTATGCGACCTGAACCCCCAGGCGGTGCAGTCCTCCGGCGCCGGCATCGCCGGCATCGTTGGGATCTGCGCCTCGATGGGGCCGGTGCGGGCCGCGCCAGTTGCGCCGATCGCCGCCACCACGACGCGGTCGCCGGCGGTCGCCGTCATCCGCACCTGTGACGTGCGTTTGCCGGTCGCGAGCACTTCGACGCTGCAGTCGATGCGCGCGCCGAGGTCGGCACTGCCCGCGAACTGGACCGTCGTCCAGAGTGCGGCGCGCGCCGTCGCCGCCTCCATCGTCGCAACCATGACCGCAATTCCGGTGCCGCCGAACAATTTGCCGTCGTGTCGAGTGAGCCCCGATGTCAGCTCGAACGACCAGCGACCGTCGTCGTGACGCTGGAGTCCGAGCCACGCAAGATCGGCATCGTCGGGCATTGGAGGCAGCATGCCAGAGGCCGCACCGCGGTCGCAGCTACACGGGTATCCGCGCCGGGCGTGCGCGGGCGTGTCATCCTCTTCGGCCCGGGCGGCGCGGAGAGGCATGACGAACGGAGTTCACAATGACGGCGCTCGATGATCGGCGAGCCCACACCTCTGGCCGCGGCGGCGCGGATCCTGGGTCGCTCACCGAGGACTATGTCGGGCTCGCGCGGTACCTCGCCGAGGCGATCGCGCGCGGCGAGATTCCGATTGAGGCGGCGACTGTCGAATTGGCCGCGGCCGCGACCGGAACCGAGCAGGCCTCACTCGAGCGGGCGGCCGCCGCGGCGCGACACGTCGATGATGGCTCGATCGCAGCAGAGCTGTTGGCTCGCACACACGCCCGCGGCGCCTAGACATCCCACGTTCGTAAATGTCAAGCGGCGATCTGGTGGCGGTGGTTCCAGGCGGTGTGTTCGTCGTAGAGAACGCCGTGGCGTAGGCAGCCGTGCAGGATGCCGACGAGTCGGTTGGCGAGGGCTCGTAGGGCGCGGTGGTGGGTGTCGCCGGCGGCGCGTCGTTGGTCGTAGAACGCGCGGGCGCCGGGGCTGGCGTTGGTCGCGGTGAATGCCCACATGTAGCAGGCGTCGGCGAGGCGTCGGTTGCGGGCGTAGCGGGCGAGCACGACCCGATGTTTGCCGGACGCTTTGGTGATGGGTGACGTGCCGGCGTAGTTCTTGCGAGACTTGGTGTCGGCATAGCGGTTCGGGTCGTCCCCGAACTCGCCGAGCACCCGGGCGCCGAGTGTCATCCCCAGTCCTGGCAGGGATCGGATGATCTTGGCGTTCGGGTGCTGCTCAAAATGTTCAGCCAACTGGGTCTCGAGCCGGCCGATCTGCGCGGTCATCTCCACGACGACGGCGACCAACGCGGTGGCGGTGGCGCCCATCGCGTTCGCGATCGAGCGCGGGAGCTTCGAGTTGCGGGGCGCGCAGTGCGTCTTGGATCTCGACGGCGCGTTCGTCGATGCGTCGTTGCCGACCACCGCGACGCAACGCCGACGCGATCTTCGAACGCGACAAGCTGCGTCCGATCGTCGGGGTCGGCGCGATCGCCAGCACCGCCAGAGCGTCGTTCGATCCCAGTTCGTCGAACGCTTCGAGCGCGGCAGGGTAGAACTCTCGCAGCGTGGAACGCAGCTGATTGAGTTGCCGTTGCCGCCCCCAGATCATCGACTGGTGCGCTCGGGCGAGGACCTTGACCGCTTCGGCCAGGTCGCTGTCACCCGCGACCGGTCGATGGTGATGGCCGTCGGTTCGGGCCAACTCCGCGAGCACGAACGCGTCGTCCGGATCCGACTTCGCGCCCGACGTGGAATGCCGTTCCCGATACCGCGACGTCGACATCGGGTTCACCGCCAACACCGTGTAACCCGCCGCCACCAGCGCGCCGACGAACAACCCGCGATCGGTCTCCGTCGCGATCACCACATCGGCCGGGTCTTCAACGAACTCAGCAACGAGCGCATGGAACCGGGCCACGCCCTCGACACCCTCGGGCAGCCGACCCCGTTCCAGTCGTCGTCCTTGCTCGTCCTCGACATAGACGTCGTGATGGGCTTCCGCCCAATCATGACCAACGAACACCTTCGCCATTCGCGCCTCCCGGTCGCACTCGCCGTCACTTCGAGCCCGAGGCGACCGGCAGCCCGCTAATGGTTCAGTGCTCGCGGCACGTCATCCCACCAGCCATCGAGGTCGACCTCACCGACCGATCGGCGCACGATCTAGGCGTAGGGCTCAACGCCCGGCGAACCTCAGTGCTGACCGATCGGCGGCTCAGCACCATCCTCACCCGAACCACGAGCAAGATGGTCGACCCCCATTAGCGGACAACGATCATGATGGCGCTGTGCTCTCTCGAGCCCGCCGTTGCATTCGCAGTCCGCACTGGTCTCGTCTCGTCGTCCAACAGCAAGTGGCACGCGGTCTCGCCTACGGTGCGGGCCGATGACACTTGAGGCCTACCGCAGTGATGATGGGACGGCGACTGACGCGGCGGCCGCGGCAGGAAGCATGGAGCCGCGCCGCGCGGCCTGTGCTTGTCCAGGTCGCGCGGCGGTACGGCTCGTTGACGACGCCGAACGACCTCGCCGAGGAGGTGCAGGCGCTCTCGGGCGTGCGGACGCGCGAACCGGCCGCGGTGTGGATCGACGACGTGCTCGACGCCGTTGGTGTGGAGTGCATCGCCCGCGGCGAACCGTGGCTTTCGGCGTTCTGCATTGGGCCCGACGGTCGGATCGGCAAGCGCTACGAACAGCTCGTCGTCAGCGTCGACGCGACCGCGGCGGCCGACATCGAGATGCACGCAGCGACGCAGCGGCTCGAAGCGCACCGCTATCACGGCGCGACCCTGCCGGTCGACGGCGGCCGTCCCGCGTTGCCACCGCAGCTTGCGAAGCTCCGCGCGTCCGCGCCGAAGCAGTCAACGACCACGCGCACGCGCGCGACGCGCACCAAGGCGCCCGCGCCGCGCAAGCCCAAGAAGCCGGAGTTGCCGCCGCGCGCAGTGTGCCCCACGTGTTTCCTGCAGCTCCCGGCCACCGGCCGCTGCGACACATGCGATGAGTAGGCGCGTCTCAGGGCTTCCGGTGGATCACGTTGCCGGGTCGAGCGGGTGCGTTGCAGGTCTTCCCTACGAGGTGTGAGACGCCGTATCGTGATGCGCACGAACTCATCACCTCGGTGACGGACTTCCGGATGCTTGAAGTGTTCGATGCGGCACTCCTGCGCCGAACTCGTCCGAAGGAGGCGCGACCGTGAACGACCCGCGCGACCGCGACGCAGACGGCCAACTGCAGTTTCTTCAAGTCCTCGTGGAAGAGAACGCATCGATCGCCGGAGATGTCGTCCAGGTCGCCGACCATCTGTGGGCAATTCACGGGTATATCGCCGTCGACGGTGACGTGTTGATGGCTGAGTTCGACAACTACGACCAGGCGACGAACGTTCTCGGCAGGCTTCCTCGCCGATCGCGACGGCCCGAAGATCGCTGATCGTCCGCCCCGCACCGGGTGCGTGAAGTGGTTGTATCGTCGCCGCGTGGCGCAGCGCGTCCAGATCGCGATCGATTGTCAAGATCCAGATGGTCTCGCGGTGTTCTGGGCTCGAGTGTTGGGGTACGAGCGCGCGAACCCGCCCGCGGGCTACGACAGCTGGGCTGCGTTCTCGCGGGCGCAGGCCGACGGCAAGAGCAGGTCGCGGAGTTCATCGCCAACGTCGTCGCCTGGGGCGGTTCAATGATCCGCGACGTCATCGACGACGCCGGATACTTCGCCGTGATGCAGGACCCTGAAGGCAACGAGTTCTGCACCGGGTGACGCCATCTGGCGCGCTGGTCCGCGGACGGTCGTGCGCTCGTGCGGCGTCTCCCTCACCGAGCGATCGTGTTGTTGTTCACGATCGCCTGGTAAGGCCGGCACGGCTCGTTGCGCAGGCTCGGGCATGGCGGGAGCGCCGTCGGCACGCTCACGCCGGGAACGACCGGAAGAACGAGGCTCGACGGCTTGGATGTGGAGAAGGAGATCGAGACGTTCGCGTTGCCGTTCGGTTCCGTCTGGCTGAAGGACCACACCGGTTGCTCGCCGTTGGGCGCCGAGATCGTCACTCGGAGACGTGAGCCCGTGCGGTACGCGTGTCCCTGGTAGTAGAGCGGGACGACGACCTTGACGAACTTCTTGGCCGGCATGTTCGCCGCGTCGGCCGCGGTGAACGTCGGAATCGGCTCGAGTGTGGTGCTCGGCCGTTTGAACATGTTGCTCGAGTTGGTCGAGAGCTTGCGCTCGCTCGCGCGGATCCAGCCGTTCTGTACGAACGTCTCGTTCCCGTCCGGCCGCACCTCGCTGATCGTGGCTTGCAGGTCGACGTCGGGGGTCGACGATCGCGCCCAGAGCTCAACGGCGCCGCTCCCGATGACCGTCGTGTTCGCCGTGAACGGTGCCGAGACGTATGACACCGCGGTGCCCGATGGATGCTGCTGCCATCTCCAATCCCACTGGGACGCGTTGCCCCACAACCCACCCCCACCAGTGTTGGTGCCGTAGTTGGTGAGCGGAAGGGCATGTGCGTTCGCGGTGAACGCGTTGATCCCCTCGCTGGTCGGCGGTTGATTGGTGAGCGCTCCACCGGGGCCGAAGTACCAAGTCCGCGCGGTGGTGCCCGGAACCGGCAATGCCGAGAAGCTCTGCTCGAACCCGGGATAAGGATCGCCTGGGTTCGAGCTCGCGGTGGGCGATGTGCCGGCGCCGTTGTCGAACAGCACCCGAACCTGCGGCTGCTGCTTGAACGCGGCGAGCGCCGCGGCGTACGTCGGGATCGTCTGGATCGGGTCGAGCGGGAACGTGACCACGTCGGACTGCGGGAGGCCCATCGCCGCCTGGTAGATGACCGGCGCGGCCGCGCACGTGATCGCGACGTTTTCTATTGGCGCCCGGTGCGCGACGAACAGTTGCAAGAAGTCATACCAGCGGTTGTAGGTCTCCGGATCGAGCGAATCGATGTGCGCACCGTTGGTGAACGTGAACCACTTCTGATTCGTCCCGGTGAAGTGCCGAACCAGTTCCGGGCAGTGTCCGCCCGTCTGTTCGTCCTCCCACTGGCATGCCATGAAGACCGGCACGTTGATCTTGTTGACGAAGGTAACCGGGTCCAGCGGGTCGGCGACCGCTGCGTTGTAATGAGAGTTGGCGGCGATCTTGGCGCTCAGGTCGGCCGCTTCGCCGTGGAGCACTTGGTTGTTCGCGCACGTCGTGTCGCCTTCTTGGATGCGCTTGTACGCATACGGCTGTCCGCTGTCGGGTCCGGCGGGACGAGCCTCTTGCTGGCGCTCCTGGGCCCAGGCAACAGCAAAGCCGGTATTGAGGATGCCGCCGGGATAGAGCGTCGTCGCGGTGGCGTCGAGGACCGAAAGCGGGGAGATGGCCTCGAGGCTGGGTGGCTGGAGCTGCGCCGTGAACAGCTGGCTGATCCCCCCGTAAGAGATCCCCATCATGCCGACCTTGTGATCGCGCACCCAAGGTTGACGGGCAATCGTCTCGACCACGTCGTAGCCGTCGAGGCTTTGCAGCGGCTCGAAGAAATCGAAGGCGCCACCCGAGCAGCCGGTGCCGCGCATGTTCACGTCGACGACCGCGAAGCCCATCAAATTCGCAAGGACAGCGATGCCGCTGGTCGGTCCCGCCGGGTCGGCGTACCCGTAACCCGAGTACTCGATCAGCGTTGGGTACGGCGGCAGGTACGCGGGTCCACTCGGAAGGGGCGTGCCGGGCGGGAGCCCGGGCTCGCCCGCCGGACTTGTCGGCAGGTGCACGTTGATCGCGAGCTGCGTCCCGTCACGTGTCGTGAGATATGAGTAGCCATCGCCCGGGATCCATTGGTTGTAGGTCTCCGGATTCCAGGGCGCCGCCTGCTCGGAGTGCACCGTGATGGGTTCCGATTGCTGCCCACCAGACGTCAGGCGTACGCGGTAACCCGCGGCCGGCGGCACGTTCCGAAACAGCAGCCCGCCGAGCGAGTTGGCGCTCTGTGTAGAGAGGGTCTTCCCCGCGGGGCTGACGAGCGACATCGAAGCGTTGGGCGCGAGCCCGGTGACGTACACCTGCTTCGCGCTGCCGACCGCGCGAAAGGTCGGCGTCGCGGCGGAGGCGCGGGCGGCTGCCGTCAAACCAACGACAAGCGCAACGCTCACCAACATCGAAAATGAGCGCGCGCGTCGGCGTGTGGTCGGTCGCGTTGACATTCCGTCTCATCTCCCCGGACGCCCAGAGTGCGTCCCTGTCGGTGCCGAACCGGGTCCCTGCTGCATGTTGCAAAGGCGTGAGGCGAAGCGGGCTCACCTCGCTACGGCCCCGAGGACGAGAACGGAGTTACCCAACAATTTGGACGTCTAATCGACGAACGAATGGCAGTATGCGCTTCGAACTACTGGCAGCCAGAAGGGGGAGATCAGATGGCCGGAGTCGTCAAGAAGAGCTTTGGATCGGCAGATGAGGTCCGCACACCTGACAAGACCCGTCTCGAGATTGTCGATCTGGGTGGAGTCAAAGCGGCGCGGTTGACCGCGCAACCGGGCTGGCGTTGGTCCGAGTGCATCAAGCCGGTCGCCGGCACCGAAAGCTGTCAGTCCCATCACGTGGGGACTGTCGTTGCCGGGAGCATGCACATCGTCCACAACGACGGAACCCAACAAGACATCGCTGACGGCGACGCGTATGTGATCGAACCTGGGCACGACGCGTGGGTCACCAGTGATCAGCCGTTCGTTGCATTCGAGTTCGACAGCTCTACCGCAGGGTCGTACGCCAAGCCAACGGGCTGAATCGCCGGTCGAACGTCACAGCGGTGAGCCGCCGGTTGGTTTGCGTGCAGTGCAGGGTGTACTGCGGGCGTTCTTGGTGACCGACATCGTGGGGTCGACTCAGCTGTGGGCTGAGCACGAGTCGGCGATGGCGATCGATCTCGTTTCGCACGATGAGATCGTCAACGCGGTGATCTCGTCTGCGGGCGGCAGCGTCTTCAAGCACACCGGTGACGGGGTCATGGCCACCTTCGAGAGCGCGGGCGCGTCCGCGGAGGCGGCGGTCGAGATCCAGCGTGCGATCGGCGCGCACGCCTGGCAGGTGCCCGAGGGCATCCAGGTGCGGGTGACATTGCACTCCGGCAGCGCGCACGAACGCCGAGGCGACTTGTTCGGTCTCCAAGTGAACCGTTTGGCGCGGTTGTTGTCATGTTGTCCGCCAGGTGCGGTGCTCGTGTCGGAAGCGACCGCGGCGCTCATTGCCGACGGGCTGCCCGTCGGGCTCTCAATGCTGGACCTCGGCCGGGTCGAGTTGCGCGGCGTCGGACGTTCAGAGGAGTTGCGTTGTCTCGTCGGCAAACATCTCGTGCCCGTCGATCCGCAAGATGTCGTCGGACCAGCGAGCCGGCGCTCAGGCTCGCTGCCACCGATTGATGACGATCTTGTGGGCCGGACCGCCGAGATCGTCACGGTGCTCGACGCCGTCACCGCGCATCCAGTCGTATCGATTGTCGGGGTCGGCGGGATGGGCAAGACGCGCCTTGCGCTCGAAGCGGCCGCGCTCGCGGATTTCGCCGACGGTGCATGGTGGTGCGACCTGACCACGGCCACGAGCCCGGACAGCGGTACCGGCGAGTGTCTTGACCGCAATCGGCGGACGCCAGTCGGCGGGCCGATCAATGGTCGAGGGCGTCGTCGATCATCTGAGCGAGCGACGCGCATTGGTCGTGCTCGACAACTGTGAGCACGTCACCGACGCGGCCCGCCGCGCTCGTCGGCGCGATCCGAGCGAGCTGCGCGGATGTGCGGGTATTGGCGACCAGTCGCGAAGCGCTCGGGATGCGAGGCGAGCACGTCGTGTCGTTGTCGTCGTTGCCGTCCGACGACGCGATCGGCCTGTTCTGCACAGGCGCGAGTGAGGCACGCGCCGAGCTCGTGTTCGATAATCCGACGCTCAGCACGATCGAGGAGATATGCGCCCGCCTCGATGGCATTCCACTGGCGATCGAGCTCGCGGCGGCGCGATGCCGGGCGATGACACCAGCCGAGATCGCTGCTCGGCTCGACGCCAGGTTCCGGCTGCTGCGTGGTGGGCGGGGCGGGGTGGAACGCCACCGGACCCTCCAAGCCGCAGTCGAATGGTCCTACTCCCTACTCGAAGACGACGAGCGTGGCGTGTTCGACCGGATGGCCGCGTTCGCGGGTGGGGGCCTCATCGACGCCATCTCCGAAGTCGCCGGACTCGACGAATACGAGGCGGTCGACATCTTGGAGCGGCTCATCGCACGTTCGATGTGCGTTGCCGTCGACACGCCACTCGGCACGCGTTATCGCCAGCTCGAAACCTTGCGCCAGTACGCCGACGATCGTCTGCTTGAACACGGGCTTGCTGACGCAACAAGGGACCGGCACCTCGACTGGGCGCGCATGTTGGTTGCACGTCTGCGCGACGCCCTGCTGACCGACGCGGAGTTCGATGCGTTTCGCCGTTACATCGTCGAGGTCGACAACCTCCGCGCCGCCGCCCACTATGCAGTCGCCGCCGATCGGTACCAGGAAGCCTGTGAGGTCGTCGCCGCAATCGAATCCTTTGCGATCTGCCGACCGACGTTCGAGATCGCCGATTGGTGCGACCCAACCCGGGTTCCCGCCGAACAGTGGACCGATGCCGTCGCGTCGACGGCTGGAGTGTGCGCAACCCTCGCCGTCTTCGCCGGGAACACAAGGCGTATGCACGATCTCCTCGCGGCGGTCCCGCAAGTTCACCAAGAGAACGCTTCGGTGGTCGCCGCGGCGACCTACGAGTCCATCTGGGTCAAGGGCAACTTCGACGCCGCCGAAGCCCGTCTCGCGATGGCGGCTCCTGCCGACTGGCATGACGCAGTCCGACTGGCGCAGCTTCAGGGCCAGGTCTTTCGGTGGCGCCTCCGTACCGACCGCGCCGCTGATGTCGTGTACGCGCGGGTGGCACGCACACACTGCGAGCACCTCGTCGCGCAGATGCGGGAACACAAGGCGCAAGTGAGCCTGGCCGTCGTGCTGTTCCTCTACGGGGACTGCCTGCTGGGAGCGGGCGACCTCGCGGGCGCGATCGCCGTTCAGTCGGAGGCGATCGAACTCTGCGAACGTACGGGCGCCGGGATGATCGCCGATGGCGCACGCGCGGGGCTCGTCGGAGCAGTCACCAAACTCGCGGCGACCGATCCCGCCCAACTCCGCGCGGCCGCCGCCACACTGCGAACCACATTCGAGGTCGCATCAAAAGGCCGCGGCTACCTCACCATCGCGGGCCTCCTGGTGACCGCGGTCGAACGCGTGCTCTGGGCCGCGGGCGATCATCGCACCGCGGCGCTCCTCGGCAGATGCGGGAGATCCGAGTTGCCGACAGGCGCGCTCTTGCCGTCCGCGGTCGACCCGACGATTCTCGGCGTTGACACCATTGCCGAGATTGAAGCCGAGGCAGCACAACTCGACATCGAAGCGGCAGCTGCGATCGCCTTGGCCGGCCTCGACCGGATCCTCGCCGCCCCACACTGACGGCAAAGCACGGCGTTCACTCGAAGATAAAACACACCCCACCGATGATCACGCCCGGGCACGGGTTCGTCGGTGGAGTTGGCGCGACGGTCGTGGTGGTGGTCGTCGTCGTGCTTGTAGTCGTCGTGCTCGTTGTGGACGTGGTCGTCGTCGTTGTCGCGGGTTGAGCGGTTGTTGTGGTGGACGAAGGCGGCGGCGCCGGAGATTGTGCGGGCGCGGTCGTCGAGGTTGTGGTCGGGGCGGCGGTCGTGGGGGCCGCGGCAACGGGCGACGTCGTCGATGATGTCGCATCGCCGTGGCCGGGAGCGCACGGGTGCCAGCGGTGCCAGCGGTGCCTGTGGTGTCGGCGCCGGTGCTCGCCGTGCCGTTGGTGGACCCGCCCGTGTGTGGCCGCAACGACCTCGCATTTCGGCGGGTCGCGCCGCTCCCGGCGATGGTGTGCGTTGTGCGCAGACGCGGACTGGATCGCGGCTCCGAACACCAGCGCCGCAATCATCGCGACACCGGCAATGGTCAACGTGACGGAGCGCCGTGCGGCTCCTCGCATGTCGAACCCTTCGGTGCCCCGTCATTGTGAATAACGGCACACATCGAGGTCGATCTTGAGCCCGTCACGAGACGCGTCGGCTACGCCGGCTGGTCGTCCTGTGCGGTGCGGAGCCGCTTGGCCAGCGTCTGGAGCAGGTTCCAGGCGATGGTTGCGTTTTGCTGCACGAGCGGTCGGAACTCCCAGTAGGTGAGCCCGAAGCACACGAGCTCGCTGTTCGCGGTGATCGTCGCCGAACGCGCGCCCTCGTCGATGAGGGCGATCTCACCGAAGTAGTCGCCCGTCGTCAGCGTGTTCCGCTGGCGGCCGCCGATCGTGACCGTCGCCTCGCCCGACTCGATGACGAAGAATGCGGCGCCACCCGCGCCCTCCTTGGTGACTGTCTCGCCCGCGGCGAAGCGACGTTCCTTGAACAGCGCTGCGATGCGTTCGACGTCACTTGGGCTCATGCCGGCGAAGAACGGGACGCGCTCGATCGCCGCGAGCGTTTCGCTCCCCGCCGCCGGCGCGGTTGGCTTCGATGACGACCCCGCCCGCGTCACTGCACGGCACTGAAGCAGGTAGAGCTGCCCGCCGGCGAACGCGAACTCGATATCGCGTGCCGGGCCGTACACCTGCTCGCACTGCGCGGCGAGCGCGTTGAGCTGCGCGAGCTGATCGTCGTCGAGGCACAGCCGCTCAACGAGCTCCGGCGCGACGGTCTCCTCGATGGTCCCGCCATCGGCGACGGCGCGGATCGCGATCTTCTTGACGCCGGGTGTGCGCGAGAGCACCGCGCCGCCGCGGTCGATGCGGAAGCTGTCGGGGATCACTTGTCCGGCAACAACGGCCTCACCAAGCCCCCAGCTCGCTTCGATCATCCGTTCGTCGGCCTGGTTGATCGGGTTCTGCGTGAACATCACCCCCGCGACATCGGGATCGAGCAGCGACTGGACGACGACACCGACGCTCGGGCGCGCGAACAGACCGACCCGCTGCCGGTAGGTGATCGCCGAGTCGGAGTTCGCTGACCACCAGATCTCGCGGATCGCGGCGCTCAGGTCTTCGACCGACGGCACGTTGAGCAGCGTGAGGTGCTGGCCGGCGAAGCTCGCGTCCGCGCCGTCCTCGTCGGCGGCCGACGATCGCACCGCAAGCGGCGTAGGCAATGGCTGCGCCGCCGTGACAACCTGCTCGATCGCGTGTTCCTCCCCCGCGGCTACCGCGTCCACGATCGGGCCCGAGAGCGCGATACCAGGCGGGATCGGCAGCCCGTTGCGGGCTGCCGCGCCCAATCCCGTTGCCTTGGCCCCGAAGCGCGAATCATCGTCCGCGTCGACGAGCGGGACGACCTCGGTCACGCGGAGACCGTCACTTCGCCGGCGTCGCCGTCCACGCGGACGCGCGCGCCGTCGGCAATGCGGTCGGTCGCGTCACGCGTGCCAACCACGCCCGGGATGCCGTACTCACGCGCCACGATCGCCGAGTGCGAAAGCAGGCCTCCGCTGTCGGTGACGATCGCGCCAAGCAGTGGCAGCAGGATGTTGAACGCCTCGGTCGTCGACTCGGTGACGAGGACGTCGCCCTGCACGATGCGATCGAACTCGGTCGGGCCTGAAACGCGCCGAGCCGGCCCTTCGTACACACCGCCACTCGCGGCGAGGCCGCGGAGCAGGTTCTCCTCGTGCGGTGCCTCCGAGCTGCCGAACAGCTCGCCCATCGCGATGATCGTCGCGTGCATGACCCGGGCGATTCCCGGCGGCAGGCCCGACGGGTCAGGCGGCGGTGGCTCCGGCGGTCCGAGCGACGGCGGAGCCTCCTTGGCGGTGCGCGAGGTGCGGTCCGCGTTGCGTTGCGCAAGTTCGTCGGCGGAGGGCCCGTCCGCACCGGTCACCAGCGCGCACATCTCGCCGAAGCCGGCGTCGATGAAATGCTCGGCGTCGTGGACACGGCCCTGGCCCTGGAGCTGGCGACCGGCCGCGAGCACGGCCCGGCGCATGATGCCCGACGCCCAGATGTCACTGAAGACGCCGCGTTCGTCGCGCAGCCGGTACATGAGGCGCGCCTCGCCGAGCAGCTCGTCGAACTGGGCGCGGTGCTCGTCGGGCACCTGCGAGCGGATGCCGGCGATGCGCGCGTCGACCTCGGCCGTGTCGTTTCCCGCGCCGTCGACGGACGATCGGATCGAGCGCAGCAGCGCGTCGGGAAGCTCAAGGGCGTAGCGCCCCGAGATGTCGAAGCCGTCGAGCAGTCGACAGCCGACGAGGTCGAGATACGCCGCCATCGCCGGACCGACATCGCCGCCGAACGTACGCAACTCGGCGAGCGTCTTGCCGGGATCGTCGTCGGAGTCGAGGAGCGTTCGAGCGGCGGTGTCGTTCGTGACCGCGGCGATGAGCCGTTCGAGCTCGCCCGACGCGCCTGCCGACACAGGCGCCGCGCCGCGCAACATCGCCAGAGTGTCCGACGGCGCGACGCTGGTCCACGACATGAGGTGCGCAAGCAGGTCACCGACCGGCAGCATCGCCGAGCCCGTGAATCGCATGTGCTGGAAGATCATCTGCGAGTGGTGCTCCCGGCAGCGGGTCAGGTACGCGACCAGCTCGTCTCCGGAAAGCGCGTCCGCGTCGACCGACTGCAGCTCGCGGTGCGTTGTGATGGCGGCGGGCTTGAACGTCTCGTCCCACTCGCGGAGCTGCTCGCGCCAAACCTTGCGTTCCCACACCTCCTCCGCCCGAGCGAACCGCTGCGGGATCTCGTCCTCGGGTGCCGGATGCCTCGTGCCGTATGCGAATCCGTTGACGTACTGCGTCTCCATCGATTCGATGAGGCTCCCGTAGTACGCCATGAACTCATGCGTGCCCCGGCGGAACGGCTCGGGATGCATCTCCGCCCAGTACCGCGTCACCGGACGCGGGAAATGCACTGGGTCCAGGTGCCACGACACCGGACCGGGCGGCTCGTACTGAAGCGCCGTCGTTCCCTGTCCCGACATTCTTGGCCTCCCGGGTCGCTGCCGCGCCGCTCGGTGCCGCGCCTGGCCGACGAATTCTCACCGGCGCGAGTGATCCGGGGCAAGCGCCCGCGGAGAACCGCACCGCCGTTAGCTTCGTGCGGGTGTGACGCGCACTTCGAGACCAGAGACACGCGGCATCGCGGTAAGACGATCAACCGCGACATCGCCGCTCGTGAGGTCGCCGGGATTCTCGTCAAGGTGGCCATGCGATATCGACACGACGCCCTCGCGCACACCCGCGTCGGACCCGACGGCAGCCGTGATGTCGCCGTGGTCGGTCCCGAGCTCGACGACACTTGTGCCCTGCTCGTCGCCCGCGCGGAATGCACTCGGATGCATCCGCACGACGGGGCCGATCGCGGTCACGCCGTACACGACCGAGTTGCTCCAGGCCATCTCTCGGCGTGGTGCCAGGACGAAGTCAGGAGGTTCGGGATCGGTGTAGGTCGCGAGGCGTTCGAGAAGCGGCGGAGGCGCAATATGCCTGCGGCCGTCTTCGAGGAGCTCGTCGTGGACCCAACCGTGCTCGGCGGGTGTGGTGATGCCGTGCGGTCCGGCCGCGAAGAGGGCGCCGGCGTCAATCCGCGAGTAACGGAGGATGCCCCAGAGAAATTGTTCGTCGGTCTGGTCAAGGTTGTCGACGCCGGGTGTCGCGCGACCCATTGCGCGGTTCAGCGCCGCGAACATCCACCAGACCGGCCGGCGCTCTGCCACCGGCTCGACGACAGCTCGGGTGGCCTGCAGACCGGAGTGCAGCGCGGTGAGCTCGGCAAGCGTGATGTCGGCGCGCTCCAGCTGTCCGGTTGCAGGTAACACGTGGGTGGCGAGCGCCGTGAGCGCGTTGTCCGCGACGTCGACGACCGCAAGGACGTCGAGCGTTTGCAGCGCCGCGAGCAGACGCGCCGGCTGCGGGAAGGCGGTCAGCGGATTGCCGCCGGTCACGATCAGGGCGCGAACGTTCCCGGCCTCGATCTCGTCGGCGAGCGCGACGGCCGGGATCTGTCCGAGCACGCGTGGAAGCTCGGGCCGGCTGCGCGGCGGCGCAATCTGTGCCGGCGTGCGTGGCCTTCGTCGACGGAGCGGGCGGATCAAACCCCGATGGAACGACATGCCGCCGCCAGCGCGATCGAGTGAGCCCGATGCGATCAGCACAACCCATCGCAGCCATTCCGCGACGACGCCGTCGCGCGCCATCGTGACGCCGGTGCCGCAGTGCACCGCGATGCGGCCGCGTGAGGCCTGCATGTCGGCGACAAGTTGCTCCAACAGGGCGACGTCGACGTCGGCCGCAATCGCGGCTCGCTCGAGCGTGAACTCGGCGAGCGCGCCGCGCAGTGCCTCCAGCTCCGTGGGGTCGCAATGCTCGCGGAGCTCGCGCTCGTCGGCGCCGTCGAGCGAGCAGCGCGTTGGAGAGCGCGCCGAGGACCGCGACGTCGGCGCCGGGCCGGACGGGGACGTGCACGTCGGCGAGCGCGGCAGTTTCCGTGCGGCGCGGATCGAGTACCCAGACGCGCCCACCGCGGGCGCGGTAGTCGCGGACGTGCCGGACCGGGTCCGGCAGCGCGGTGCCGTAGCCGTGCGAGACAACCGGGTTCGTGCCGACGAAGATCGTCAGACCGGCCACGGTCGGGTCCCACACCGGGTTCAGCATCGGCTCGCCGGTCACCAACTCGGCCGCGACAAGAACCGGGGCGTTGTCGACCGTCACCGCGGTGAGGAACGAGCGACTCCCGATCGACGGCAACCACTGGCTCGCCGCGATCTGTCCGGCCGCGTCGTACGCGAGACCGGTCGCAAGGTAGAGCGCGACAGCGTCGGGACCGCGTTCATCGATGATCGACTGGAGTCGTCCGCCCAGGTCCGCCAGCAGCTCGTCCCACGTGACGTCCCGGCCGCGCAGCCTCGGTCGGTTGAGGCGGTCGGGAGCGTGATGCCATGCCGCGAGTCCACGACCTTTCGAGCACGTGTATCCGCGCGATACGGGGTGCTGGTCGTCGCCGCGAACGCGCAGCACCCGGTCGCCGTCGAGCGTCACGACGATGCCGCACGCCGCGGCACAGATCCGGCAGTAAGAAAGCTGATCGCGCGTCACGCGTCAGGCAGATCAGTGACGGATCAGGCCAAGCCCTTGCTGGCAATGCGGTCCGCCCCAGTGTTCGACGATTTGGCCGTCGCGTATGCGGAGGATGGCCGTGCCATTGATTTCCACTGGTTCACCCGACGGGGCAACGTCGTAGAACGCCGTACCCGTGTGTGTGCCTTTCACCGTCCAGTTCGAGACGACGAGATCGTCCGACTCGATGAGGAGGTTCACGGTGAAGGTCATGTCGGGGAACGCGGAGCGCGCCTGTTGCCACCAGTGTTGCTCGTCGCCGCGCACGTCACTGCCGACGCGCTCTGGATTGACCCGCTCGGTGACATGACTGACGAAGTCGTCGGACCAGAATTCGAAGACGGCGTTGGTGTCGCCGGAGTCCATGGCGGCGCTGTACTTGCCGAGGAGTCGCAGGTTCTCTGACATGCGTGTTGTGTAGCACGCGCGGCTGGCCGACGTAATGTGCGCCGATGTCGCCCTTCGACGACGTCGATGTCGAGCGACTCCGTCGACGCCGCACGGTCAAGTGGACGCTGTACGGGCCCGACGTGCTCGCGGCGTTGGTTGCGGAGATGGACTTCGACGTCGCGCCTCCGGTGCGGGCAGCCATCCTGGACGCGATCGACCGCGAGGACTTCGGCTACGTCGCGGCCGACCTCGGCGAGTTGACAACGGCGTGCGCCAACTTCCTCGCCTCCGAGCACGGGTGGGTCGTGCCGCCCGCCCGGATCTTCCCGGTGGCGGACGTGCTGACCGGCATCTCGGACGCGCTCGACGTCTTCGTCGCTCCGGGAAGCGGCGTGATCGTCCCGACGCCGGCCTACCCACCGTTCTTCGAGATCGTGGAGCTGACCGGCCGCGACGTCGTCGCGACGCCGATGATCGGTGACGGCGACCGCGACACGCTGGACCTCGACGCCATTGACGCGGCGCTCGGGGCAGGAGCGCGCGCGGTGCTGCTCTGCAGCCCGCACAACCCGACCGGCCGCGTGTTCACCGCGCTTGAACTCGATGCGCTCGCCGCGGTGGTGGAGCGTCATGGCGCGCGCGTCGTCACCGACGAGGTGCACGCGCCGCTCGTGTACGCCGGGCAAACGCACATCCCGTACGCGACAGTGTCGGAAGCCGCCGCCGCGCACACCGTCACAGTGACGTCGGCGTCGAAGGCGTTCAACCTCGCCCGCCTGAAGTGCGCGCAGATCATCGCTACGAACCATGCCGACGCCGCACGCTGGCGCGAACTGCGTGTCTTCGAAGTTGCGGGACCGACTCCTCTCGGGATCGCAGCGTCCGCCGCGGCATATCGCGAGGGCGGCAGCTGGCTGCACGCGCTCGTCGCGTACCTCGACGGCAACCGCCGGCTCCTCGCGGAGCTCTTGGCCGCCGAGGTTCCGGGCGTTACCTGCCGGCCGCCGGAGGCGACTTTCCTGTCATGGCTTGACTGCTCGGCGCTCGGCGTCGACGACCCGGCGCGGTTCTTCCTCGACAATGCTCGCATCGCGCTGAGCGACGGGCCGCCCTTCGGCCCCGGATGTGGTCAGCACGTACGCCTCAACTTCGCGACCTCGGGCGCGCTGCTCGAGCAGATCGTTGGCGCGATGGGCGCGGCGGCGCGCACCGTCGCTCCGACCTGACGTCGCGTTCGCGTACACAATGACGTCATGCAGAACGACGATCGCGTGATGCGCGCCTGGCGGACCCACGAGTACGGGCGCCCGACCGAAGTCCTCCGGTTCGACACAGTGCCGCTCCCGACACCCGAGGCCGGCGAGCTGCGCATCAAGGTGCAGGCGATCCCGCTCAATCTCAACGATCTCGAGCGCATCACCGGCGGCAACATGATGGTTCGCCCCGAGCTGCCGTACAGCCCGGGCATGGAGGTGATGGGCATCGTCGAAGCGTGCGGCGAAGGCACGGACGAATGGCAGGGACGCCGAGTCGTCGCGACGACGAAGGGCGCACACGGCGGCTTCGCCGAGTACGCACTATGCCCGGCGGTCTCGACGTTCGACATGCCCGAATCGATTCCATTGCCGGGCGCGGCGGCGTTGTACTTCCCGTTCCACCTTGCATGGCTCGGCCTCTTCGACCGCGCCAGTCTGCAAGCCGGTGAATCGGTGCTCATCCACGCCGCGGCCGGCGGTTCGGGATCGGCGGCGATCCAGCTGGCTGTCAACGCCGGCGCACGTGTCCTCGCGACCGCGGGGACCGACGAGAAGCTGCGCCTCTGCCGCGACCTCGGCGCGGACGTCGCGATCAACTATCGCACGACCGACTTTGCTGACGCCGTGCTCGCCGAAACGCAGAACGAGGGTGTCGACGTCGTGTTCGACAACGTCGGCGAGGCGGTCATGGAAGCCTCGATGAAGTGCACGAAGTACAACGGGCGCTACGTGATGATGGGCTTCGCATCGAACAAGGTGGTAGCCGACGAGCCGTTCCTCGTGCCGCGCCGGCTTGCCCTCGGCAATCTCAAACTCTGCGGCGTGATGCTGGCGTACGCGCAACCCGACGTCTCGGAGTTCCTGAAAACGGGAATGGGTTGGAACTTCGTACCGGCGGAACTCGGCCGGCGGATCATGCGGGAGGTCGTCGACTTGGTCGACGCGGGCAAGGTTCGTCCCGTGGTCGGAACCGTGGTTCCCTTCGAGCAGATCCCGAGCGCGATCGAAGCGATGGCAAACCGCGAGACGATCGGCCGAACCATCGTCGATCTGACCGCGGCTGAATGAGCCGCGCCAACGCTTAGCCCAGGAAGCCCGATGCCGAGATGTGCGCGGTGTAGCCGGCCGGGCCGGTGCCTTCCACGTCGACGCAGTAACGCTTTCCGGCCGCCGCATACGCCGAGTACACGAGTGGCGTCGGATAGGTCACGTTGAGGGTCTGGCCGACCGGGACCGTCACGACGAACCGCTCGGCGGCGCCGAACGATGCGCCCGTCGATGGGCCGGTTGGCACAATCTGGGTCCGCCCGCGCCATTTGCAGCACCCACCCGGGAAGGAGAGCGAACCATGGCCAAGCTGATCTACTCGGCGATCACGTCACTCGACGGCTACGTCGCCGACGAGAACGGCAACTTCGACTGGGCGGCGCCGGACGAGGAGGTGCACTCCTTCGTGAACGACCTCGAGCGGCCGGTCGGCACATATCTGTACGGGCGCCGGATGTACGAGGTGATGACCTTCTGGGAGACCGCGCACACCTTCGCCGGCCAGCGACCCGTGTCGCAGGACTTCGCGCAGATCTGGCAGGCGGCCGACAAGATCGTGTTCTCGAAGACGCTGGAGACGGTATCGAGCGCCCGGACGCGGATCGAGCGTGACTTCGACCCGGAAGCTGTCCAGCGGATGAAGGCGTCAGCGGAACGCGACATCGGCGTTGGCGGTCCCGAGCTTGCCGCTCAGGCGATCAAGGCCGGGTTGGTCGACGAGTTCCAGCTGTTCCTCACGCCCATCGTGGTCGGAGGCGGCAAACAGTCGCTCCCCGACGATGTCCTCGTGAACCTCGAACTGCGAGACGTTCGCCAATTCGCCAGCGGCGTGGTTTATCTCCACTACCGCACGCGGAGGTGAGGAGAACCGTCAGCGGCTATTTGCGCCCGTCGACTGCCCGTTGCAGCTGCGCCTTCGTCATGCGCGACCGCCCCGGCACATTCATACGCTTCGCTTCCTCGTAGAGCTGTTCCCGCGTGCGGCCCTTCGGGCGGTTCGTTCCTGATCGCTGCCCACCGCGCGCCGACGACGATTTTCCTCGCACCGAAGCCTTGGAACGCGTCCGCGACTCGCCGGAGCGAGCGCGCTCCTTGTTCACCGTGCGGGCTGCAATCTCTTCGGCGCGACTGTTCGAGGCGCCGCGCTTCTTTGCGCTCGACTTGATGTGTGAGTACTGACGGGCTCGCTTCGTGCCCTTCCGAACACCACTCGGTGGCATGCGATGTCTCCTTGCTGTGGTCATGGTGACGGCGTCGGACGTGAACGCGACGGAAAGTACCCGTGTGCACCGAGACCAAACGGACAGGGCCGGCGTAGGCGGTCCAGCCGCGGGGAACACACTTCTGCATCGGAACCATCACACGACGTGTCCTTTCTTGCTGACGTATCTCCTGCCGCTGCACACAGCTGACGACGACGATCTTTCGGAGCTGGCGACCTACCTGCGTGCAATCGCAGACCACATCGATGACGTGATCGTCGTCGATGGTTCGTCGGCAGAGGCGATCGCGGAGCATCGCGTTGTGTTCGATGACCCCATCAGGGTCGTCGCGACCGAGCACCGGACCCCGATGGGCAAGGTCGGCAACGTGCTCACCGGCATCGAGCATGCCCGGCACGAGAACGTTGTCATCGCCGACGACGATGTGCGCTATACGGTCGACCAGCTGCGCGACATCGGAAGGCGACTCGGTTCGGCGGCGATCGTGCGCCCGCAGAACTACTTCGTGCCGCTGTTGTGGCACGCGCGTGTCGACACTGCTCGCACGCTTCTCGCTCGTGTCGCGGGCGGCGACTGGCCCGGAACGCTCGGCGTCCGTCGGTCGCTCGTTCTCGAGGCGGGAGGGTACGCCGGTGATGTGATGTTCGAGAACCTCGAGCTTGTGCGCACAGTGCGCGCCGCCGGTGGTCGCGAACACGTTGCGCTCGACCTCACGGTCGCGCGCCGGCCGCCGACGACGGCGCACTTCGCACGCCAGCAGATCCGTCAGGCGTACGACGAGCTCGCACGCCCCGCGCGCTTCGCCGCGTCGCTTCTGGTTCTGCCATTGTGCACGGCGGCCGTGCTGGGCCGTCGATGGCGACCGGTTGTCGGTGCCACAGTCGGAGTTACAGTCGCGGCCGAAGCGGGTCGCCGGCGGGCCGGAGGTCGCTCGGTGTTTCCTGCGTCGTCGTCGCTGCTCGCGTCGCCCTGGCTCGTGTGGCGCTCGGCGTGCTCGTGGGCGGCGCTCGTCGCGTACACGCGAGGAGGCGTGAAGTATCGCGGCACGCGCCTCAGGCGCGCTGCAACACCGATGCGCGTCCTCCGAAATGCGAATGCGAAAACGACGGGGCCCGAAAGGAGCGGTACATGAACGGCGGCCACGGGATTCACACCCTGTCGCAGCATGACGCGAGTGAGTACGGCGCACATATCGGAGCGGACTACGACGATATCTATGAGGGTGTGTTCGATACTGCCGGCGCCGTGGACCGACTCGCCGAGCTTGCCGAGGGCAACGCAGTGCTCGAGTTCGGTGTCGGCACCGGTCGGATCGCGCTTGCGCTGCACGAACGCGGGGTTGAAGTACACGGAGTCGACGGTTCACCCGTGATGCTCGAACACCTGGCGGCAAAACCGCGCGGCAATGAGATCAGCACCTCTTGCGGCGACTTTTCCAGCACGATTGTCGACCGAACCTTCTCTGTCGTCGTACTCCTGGCGAACACGATCTACGCACTTCCCGATCAGGACTCGCAAGTGCGTTGCTTCGCGAACGCGGCTCGCCACCTGGCTCCTGGCGGCCGCTTTGTCATCGAGGCGTGGGTACCCGACCCTCCCCGCGAGCATGAGCAGCTTCGCGTCAGGGGACGTCGCCTCGCGCCCGGTTTGGCGGGGCTCGTCATCGAGGACCACGATCCGACGCGACAACTCTTGATGACCACGCAAATCGTCGTGCGACCCGACGGTCGGACGACGACGTTCCCCGTGGTGCACCGTTACGCGTGGCCGTCCGAGCTCGACCTCATGGCCAAGCTCGCCGGGCTCGAGCTCGAACATCGGTGGGCGGACTGGCACCGACGTCCGTTTGCACGCCACAGCAACGATCACGTGTCGATCTGGCGCCTCGGAGGGTCGGCGCGCTGAGCAGTTTCCGTCAGGCGCTCAGCCGAGAACTCATCGCCGCGCGCGCCGATGGCCGAATGCGGACGAACAGGGTCTACCGTTCCGGCACCGAAGCGTCACGAGGAGATTGTGAGTGAGCGACTACGAGATACCGAAGCCCGAGCCCAAGGAAATCGACGAGAAGAACTGGCTCGAGCTGCAGCACTTCATCGAGCGGGCGGTGCTCCGTGGGCAGCCGAACGGCGAAGAGCAATGCAACAACTGTATGTACTACCTCGACCCCGACAACTCGCTCTCGTATTGCTGGCACCCGCAGATCCGGATCCTCGTTGGCGAACAATGGTGGTGCCAATGGTGGGAGAAGATCGAGGAGTAACGCGTGCCCGATCTTCGGAGCCATCCCGTTGACGTCCTGGTGATCGGCGCCGGCGGTGCCGGCCTCCGTGCCGCGATCGCCGCGCATGAGGCCGGGTGTGAGGTCGTCGTCGTGAGCAAGCGGGCGCGGGTCGATGCGCACACCGTTCTCGCCTCGGGGGGCATCAACGCGGCGCTCGGCACGCGCGATCCGCAAGACACTTGGGAGCAGCACTTCGCCGACACGATGCGCGAGGGCTACCTGCTCGGGAATCCCCAGATCGTTGAAGCCGTCGTGCGAGAGGCGCCGCAGGCGATCCATGAGCTCGTCGAGTGGGGATGCCCGTTCGCGCGGACGCCCGACGGCCGGCTCGATCAGCGGTTCTTCGGCGCGCACCGCTGGCGCCGCACGTGTTACGCGGGTGACTGGACCGGACGAGCAATTCTCAACACGCTCGCTCGCCGGGTCCAGCAGTTGGGCATCCCGGTGATCGAGAACCAGTACGTCGCCCAGCTCCTCGTCGCGGGCGGTTCCTGCTTTGGTGCGCTGACGTTCGATCTCCACGACGGCTCGCGGACCGCGCTGATCGCGGATGCCGTGGTGCTGTGCGGCGGAGGTCACACGAGGCTCTGGCGCCGATCTTCTTCGCGTCGCGACGAGAACTTCGGCGACGGCATCTTCCTTGGACTCCGGGCGGGCGCGGCCGTACAGGATCTCGAGCTCGTACAGTTCCATCCGACAGGCATGGTTGCGCCCGAGGAGGCCGCGGGCACGCTGGTGACCGAGGCGGTGCGGGGCGAAGGTGGCCGGTTGCTGAATGCCGACGGCGATCGGTTCATGGCCGCGTACGACGCACAGCGCATGGAGCTCTCGACGCGCGACCGCGTCGCGCTCGCCAACTACACCGAGATCAAGGCCGGTCGTGGTGGTCCACACGGCGGCGTGTACCTCGACATCTCGCACCGCGGCAAGGACTTCATTCTCGAACGGCTTCCCCGCATGTACCGGCAGTTCATCGAGTATCAGCTGCTCGACATCTCGACGACCGCTATGGAGGTCGCCCCCACCGCGCATTACACGATGGGTGGACTCGTGGTGGATGCCGCGACCCACCGAACCGAGGTCGAAGGGCTGTTCGCCGCGGGTGAGAGTGCGGCGGGTCTGCACGGCGCCAACCGGTTGGGGGGCAACTCCTTGACCGAGACCATCGTGTACGGGCGGCGCGCGGGAGAGGCTGCGGCCGAGACCGCGAGCGCCGCCGACATCGGCGTGCATCCGCGCGCAGCGATTCGCGAGGCCAGCGACGAGCTCGAGGGGTTGGTGCGGCGCGGCACCGAGCTCGCCCGCGCGCTGCAGCGCGAACTGCGCGACCTCATGTGGGAGGAGTGCGGTGTCGTGCGCGACGGCGCCTCGTTGACGAAGGGTCTCGAGCGCCTCGCCGAGCTCCGCCGCGACTCGGTGGCGTGGACGTCCGACCCAGCGAGGAGGGATGGAACGACCTCGCGCACGTGCTCGACCTCCGCGCGGGGCTCATCGTTGCGGAAGCGACGTTCCGAGGCGCGCTCGTTCGGCGCGAGACCCGCGGGTGCCACAACCGTTCCGATTTCCCCGACCTCGATCCCGCGCTGCGTGTGAACTTCCAGATGCGTCTCGACGACGGCGAGCTCTCCGAGCCCGAACCGGTCGCGGTGCCGCCGGTGCCCGCCGACCTGGACGAGTGGATGAACCGACCGTGGGACGCCGACCTCGAGGGACGATTGCTCGAGTAGGCGGTTCCTATACCGTCGTTGCGTGTCCGCCGACGCTCCGGCCCGGTACGTGTCGGCCGACGAAGACAGCGCCCGGTGGTCGGGGTTTCCATTCCGAGACGGCGACATCGTCATCAGCACGCGGTCCAAGCACGGCACGACGTGGATGCAGATGATCTGTCTTCTGCTCGTGTTCCAGCGCGCGGAGCTGCCGGCGCGGCTCGGCGAGTTGTCGCCGTGGCTGGACTGGAAGGTCACACCGCGCGACGAAGTGTGGACGCGGCTCGCGGCTCAGGAACACCGACGCGTCATCAAGACGCATACGCCGCTCGATGGCATCCCGCTCGACCCGCGTGTCTCGTACATCGTGGTCGCGAGGCATCCGCTCGACGCGGCTGTCTCTCTGTACCACCAGGGCGACAACCTCGACCACGCGCGGATGCGCGAGCTCACTGGACAACC
Source organism: uncultured Actinomycetes bacterium (assembly GCA_963837155.1). GTDB lineage: Bacteria > Actinomycetota > Acidimicrobiia > IMCC26256 > PALSA-610 > DASQHW01. Next base: position 56,091 of record CAWIMB010000003.1, read on the forward strand.
CACAGCGCGCACCGATGATGTTCCTCGACCACAGCTGCATGACTGGCTGCGTTTCTGGATCGATTGGGAAGCCAACCCGTCGAAAGAACTCGATTCGTTGCCCGGGGTGATGCAGCATCTGTCCGATGCGTGGGCGCGCCGCGACCAACCCAACGTCTCGCTCATCCACTACGACGGGCTGGCCGCCGACCTGGATGGTCAGATGCGCCGCGTCGCCGCGTCGCTCGATGTCTCGGTGAGCGACGAGACGTGGCCAGAACTTGTCCGCGCCGCCCGGTTCGACCAGATGCGGTCTCGCGCCGATCAGCTCGCGCCGGACGCGGCCGGCGTGCTGATCGATCGTGCGCGCTTCTTCCGACGCGGATCGTCCGGGGAAGGTCGCGCACTGCTCTCGAACGAGGAGCTCGACCGGTATCGCCAACGCGCATCACAGCTGGCACCAGCCGACTTGCTGCGCTGGCTTCACCGCGATTGAACGGGGCCGGCAAGGGGTCATCCTCTTCGGGTGAGGCGCGAAATCGCAGCCGGACCGCCGATTCACCCCGTTCGGGGTGATGACGCGCGCGTCCACCTCCGCGATTCTGCTGACGAGGTGCCGTCGAACCGGCGCCGATCAGAGTGATCGAACGAAACGAGGAGAGTCATGCTGGGCGCAGATTGGGGTGTCGGCGAGGTCTTGTGGTCGATCGTGTGGTTCACGTTGTTCTTCATCTGGATCTGGCTGCTGATCGCGGTGTTCGCCGACATCTTCCGGAGCCACGACATGGGTGGCTTCGCAAAGTTCCTCTGGGTGGTGTTCGTGATCGTCGCGCCGTATCTCGGCGTGTTCGTTTACCTCATTGCCCGAGGCCACAAGATGGGCGAGCACGCCGTCGTCGACGCGCAAGCTGTTGACGCTGCGAATCGTGCGTACATCCGCGACGCCGCCGGCGTCGCGCCGAGCCCGGCCGACGAGTTGTCTCAGTTGGCGGCCTTGAGGTCGCAGGGAGTGATCGACGACGCCGAGTTCCAGCGCCGCAAGGCCCAAGTCGTCGGCGCCTGAGTGGCGCGGGAGAAGCCCCGGGAGGAGGACACATGACCATCACGATCCGAACAACGTGGACGAACTGGGGCCCGTCGACTACATCGTCGTCGAGTTCCCGGGCAGCAAATTCAACGGCGAGATCGCACCGGCACTCGACGACTTGGTCGAGCGCGGCATCATTCGCGTGCTCGATATTGTCGTCCTCCAGAAGGACGACAAGGGGTCGATCGAGGCGATCGAGTTGTCCGATCTCGACGAGAGCGAGGCAGGTTCGCTGCGCGCGTATGAGACCGCGCTCGCGATGTTGTTGAGCGAAGAAGACGTGCTCAATGTCGCGGAAGCGATCGAGCCCGGGTCAACCGCCGCGGTGCTCGTCTGGGAGAACACGTGGGCGGTGCCCTTCGCCACCGCGGTTCGCTATTCCGGCGGCCAACTCGTCGCGGGCGGTCGGATCCCGATCCAGGCGCTGGCCGCCGCCATCGAAGCCGACGAAGAAGAAAGAGACTGACGTGGGTATTGCAAGACGACGCGTACGCCGGGCCGCGGTCCTTGGCCCCGCCCCGGTCGCCCGCACCGCCGCCACGGTAGGCACCGCGGTGGTCGTTGCCCACGGCGTGAACCGCCGGATGGACCGCCGCGAGGACCGCCGCCGCTAGTCGCTGTCGCGGCCGCGTCGCACGCCGAGTGCACCGGCCAGGGTCGGCGCACTCGGGGGAGCAGGGAGTGATGGAGGTGCGCCGGCCGTGAGTACCGACCGATCCTCGGAGCCGCGCACGATCCGTCCGATGAAGCCCGGGTCCTCGGCGAGAACGGGTGCAGCGCACGCACTGACGACAATGATCAAGCTGGCGCCGGTCAGCCACGTCACCAGTGCGAGCGCGACGCCGAAGAATCCGAACTGATGTTGGTTCTCGCTGACGGTGCGCGGCATCCAGACCGACGCGCTCGTGACGTATACCGCCATGCCTGCGGCGGTGAGGACCGCGCTCGTCAGCAGGACCCGCAACCTGACTTGTCGTTGAAGCATCAGCCACGGTGTGATCCACCACACGCCGATCATCGCGAGTAAGGCCGCGACGACAAACGCGCCAGTCGCAGGACCACCTGTCAAGACCGAGCGCAAGGCACCGAGGAGCGCGAAATACGCGGCGATGCCGACCAGAAATGACGCGCCGAGCGCGTAGCCCGCGGCGCGACCTCCCGCCGGCCGGCGCCAGGCCTTCGTGTACACCCGGCGCAGCGCCGTGGTGAACGAGTTGATGTAGAAGAACGTGAAGAGCAACCCGACCACGCCCGTTGCCCTTCGGGTGTCATCCGACGTCGCGAACGCACCCTTGACCGTGTTCAAGCCGTCGCCGGTCAATCCGGCGCGGCGCGTGATCGTCTCGAGGATCGACGTGCGGACCGACGATGGCGTGAACGCGGCGATGACGATGAGCGAAGGGAAGAGGGACACGAATCCTTTCGCTCCGAGCGCGACGCTGCGGTCGACGAACTCGTTTTCCGCCAGACGCTCCCAGATCCGCCAGAGGATCGTGCGCTCGACCCACGATCGGAACGCGTCCGACCGCTCGCGCAGCCGCGTCACCCATGTGCGGACCGCGCTCGTCCCGTCCGGTGAACCCATTTGACTCCCTCGCGACACACGTCAGTAGACGCTCTCGACGTCACCACCGTGGAGCAGGACACGCCACGCGACCCCGGGCGCGCCCTTCCAACCTCGCGCCTTCACGGCTTGCCGCGAACTCCGTTCCTGCCAGTGCCAGCCCGACGACGCCGAGCATGATCTCGAAGGCCCACGCAAGGGTGAGCCATCCCCCCGACAATCCGAGGATCAATCCGTAGGGCACCCACGAGAGGATCCACAGGACGATTCCGACGCGGAGTTTCACGCCGCGATCCTCCATCGGGTGCCGCCCCAGTGCGTCACCCCTTGCGAGTGAGCCTCTGCACCGCCGGGTGCGTTCAGCCGACGGGCATTTCGGCAAACTCGAAGAGACAGCCGGGTACGACGTCCGCCTCGACGCGCAGGACCACGTCCGGTTCGGCGAACCCCGTGCGTACGACGCGAAACGCAGTGCCGCGGCTGCGAAGGTCCTCGGCCTTTTCCTCGAGGCCGTGCACGCCGATGCGGACGTGCCAGATGCCAGGGCCGTACCGGCCGAGAAACTCGGCCTCTTCACGATCGCCCGCAGGTTCGAGCAACTCGATACGAGCGCTCTGACGAAGAGCGAAACCCATTGCCGCGCGCCGTGACCCGTCATCAGCCCGTTCGGGCGCATGCTCGGGTTCCCAGTCCAACGTCTTCGTCAGGCAGTCGAACGTTCGATCGAGGTCTTCGACGAGAAACCCGCGTGAGAGCGTGCGGATCATGGAGCCCGGTACGACATCGACCGGAGCTGGTGGATCAGCGAGGAGTGCACCCTCGGGCAAGCCCAGCGTCACGGTATCGACGACCTCGAGCATGAGCCCACCGTCGCCGTCGGGTTGATAGCCGGAGAGCTCCTCGGCGGTGATACCGATCCACACGCGCGTGAAGGCGAAGCCCGGACGGCCCGGTTGCAACCAATGGCGCACGCCTTTGCTGCGAACGGTCTCGATGAGATCGTCGACATGCGACGACGCGATCGGCGCGCCATGTGTCTTCAAGGGCCGATCGCGCTGCAGGTCCGCGAGGCCCTGCACGTTCGGCACGACGTCTCCGAGCGAGCGCGCTTCGTCGAGAGGCGCGGGCTCGATGAGTTCGATGAGGGTTGGAGACTGCACGAGCGTCGGGTTCGGCCGGCAGAACGTGACACGGAACCCCTGACCGGCCTGTCCGTGCGACCAGCGTGGCTTCGGCGCCATGAAGCCGAGCGCGGATTGGACCGCCGCGACTGCTCGGTCCTTGTCGGCGAGCAGGAAGTCGGCGCTGGCGAGCGCGTCGAAGGGCGAGATGCCCGGATGTTAACGATCTGTCGCTCGACTGGAGCAACCTCGTACGATCACGCCATGGCCACAGCTTCGCCGTCACCCACGCCCAATCCGAACGCGCTGAAGTTCACGCTGGATGCTCCGCTGGCCTCGGCAATGAATGTCTCGAGCGCGCAGGCGGCGAGCGGCGACAAGTTCGCCGAGGCGGTCTTCGCTGCGGGCGGTGTCGCATCGTTGTTCGGCGTGAACGACTTCGTCACTGTCACGCGTGAGCCCGACGCCGACTGGGGCCCGATCGTCGCGGCCGTGGAAGCAGCCGCCGAGGCCTACTTGTAGCCGAGCACGGTGCGCAGGTACGGCTTCATGCGATAGTTGGCCGTGCGTCTCGTCCTGCTCGGTGCTCCCGGTGCCGGCAAAGGTACCCAGGGCGCGGTCCTCGCGGAGCGGTACGGCGTGCCGCACATCTCGAGCGGCGAGTTGTTACGTGCGCACGTCGACGCCAAGAGTGACCTCGGCCGTCAAGTCACCGAATACCTGGAAATCGGTGAGTTCGTTCCCGACGACCTTGTCCTCGCGGTCGTTGGTGACGCGGTGAGTGCCGCGATGAAGGCAGGCGGATACATCCTTGACGGGTTTCCACGAACGTTGGCCCAAGCAGAGCGGGCATACGCACTCGCGGAACCGGCCGGGGTCGCCGCGGACGCAGTCGTATATCTCGCGGTACCGGACGAGGCGGCGCGTCAACGCCTTACAGGACGCGCGGGTGACGGTCGGAGCGACGACGCGGACGCCGCCGTGATCGAGCGCCGGCTCGCGCTCTTTCACGCGGAAACGCAACCGCTGTTGGAGTTCTACCGGGAGCGGAAGATTCTCGTCACCATCGACGCCATGCAGTCGCCCGACACGGTGAGCGCCGCGATCTTCGCCGCGCTAACGGCGCGCTAACGGGTGACCGTGCGCTGTGTACGAACTGAGTGCGCGTTTCGGCCGTTGGGTCGGCAAACCGCCTTTCGACGCTCCCAATTCTTGTCAGCAGTCTTTGCTCGAACGCCGTTTGTGCGTCACACTGACCGCCGGCTGTAGGGGCAGATCCTTCGCGAGAGCAGGTGGGACGGATGGGCAAGCGCCGCAGGATCTTGGCGTTGCTGTTGGGTGTCAGCGTCGCTGTGAGCCTTTTGGTCGCGACGTCGTTCGCGGGTAACGGCGCGACCGCAGAGACCGGAGGCAACTTCGTCGCGACCGGTCATGACATGGACTTCCACTGCGCGAGTGGTACAAGCGAATCGTGTGACTACTTGAAGATCGTTGTCGATCAGGTGCGCGCCGGGTCGACACTTCCAATTCTTGCTCTGGACGAGGGCACGCAGGTGGAGACCTCGCTCACGGCGGTAGGCGTAGGCCCGGTGACGACGGTCGACCCCTCGGACGCGGAGGCCTTCAACGCGACGGCGTTCACCGGCGCGGGCGATGCCCCCTTGTTCAGCGCGATCGTCACGGCCTCAGATGCCACATGCGGCGGCTGCGACAACACCCCGGAAGGTGAAGCGAACATCAACGCGCGTGCAGCCGACTTCGCGACGTTCTTCAACCACGGCGGCGGCATCGTGGCGCTCGCGGGCGCGGAGAACCGCGACACGTACTACAACTTCGTCCCGCTCGGCGGCCTTTCCGCGGTCGCGGTCAGCCAACCCTTCACTGTGACACCGGATGGTGCCGCGCTCGGCATCACCAGCGAGATGGCCAACTGCTGCCGCGACGCACAACAGCTTCACCACGCCGGCCGCACCGTTCAAGGTCCTGGAGACCGACAGTGAAGGAAACGCCGAGACGATCGCGGCGTTCGGTGCGACGATCAACCCGTGCGAGGGCACGACGACGACCACGTCGGGCGAGTGCGGCTTCGAGACCACCACGACCAACGAGACAACGCCGACAACAGAATCGTCGACCTCGACGACGTTCTCGACGACGACGACACCTACGTCAACAACGACGACAACCATTCCAACCACGGGTCTGACATTGACGTCGTCGTGGTCGCCGCAGGCGGGGGAGTCACCCGAACCCGGAGAGGTGAACTCGGGGGACCAGGGCTTGTGGACCGTGAACGTTACGAACAACAATCCGACGACCGCCGCGACGGGCGTCGTCGTGTCGTTCACGATCGACAACGGTTCGTTCGATCTTGCCGCGTCGCAAAACCTCAACCCTGGGTTCACGTGCAGCAGGCCGAACGCGACCCATCTGAACTGCAACATCGGAACCCTCGCGGGCGGCGGCAACGCGACCGTCAAGGCCGTGGTGGACACGACGGGCGTCGCCGCGCCGACGACGATCAATGCGTCCGTGAGTGCAGCAGGCACCAACGGGTCGTCCGGCTCCGACACGTCGAGTCTCATCGTGGACCCGGTGAATCAGAACGAGTCCACGGGCTATGTGCCGCCGGGCGAGACGATCCAGGTGGGTCCGGGACCGAACAACCTCAGCACCGCCCGGCCGGTGAACGGCGTGTTGCTGATCCCCGAGCAGTCGGGTTCGGGTTCGGGCTTTGCTGCCTCCTCCGCGCGCCGGCCGCGACGCAACGCGGGCCCGGGCGCCACGGTGACGGTCAGCCTCGACGACCCCAGCACGCAGCCGACGGCATGCGGCGGTCAAATCTGCCTGGGCCAGATCCTCAACATCACCAACCCCGACGATTCGTGCGGCACACCGCCGTGTGATCCGTTCCCGGGCTACACCGATCCGCGGCACCCCGTGCTGGTCACGATCGACTGGTTCGGTGGCGTGTTCCCGAGAAACAGCACGATCTACAAGGTCAAGAACGGCATCGGTACACCGATCCCGCGCTGCCGGCACTTCCACGGCATGTTGACGAACACGCCATGTGTGAAGAAGCACACGGTGAGGCGGGGCGGCAACATCCGCGACGTCGTTGCGTTGCTGTTCGGCGATCCCGGGATCCCTCGCCGCTAGCTCGCGCCCGAACCGAAGGCTGCGCCGGCAGCCGAACTGCGAGTACGGTGAGATTTCGTGCGCTCCCGCGCCAGCGGGAGGCGCGAAACGACGGGGGGATCCGGCCGTGACCGACGTGCGCGAGATCGTTGACCCGGGCGTCGACGTCTCCCCGCCGCTTGGCGCTCGCCTGTTGCTCGCGGCGATGTCGGCGGGCGCCGGCGCGATCTATCTCGCGATGGTGCCGTCCCACTGGGGCGCGTCGGTCGCCGAGGGCGTCGGCCTCGCGGTGGCCGGTTGGCTGCTGCTCGCCTTTGCTGCTGTCGTGCTTTCACGCCCGTCTCGCGGTTTGCTCCGCTTCGCAATCGGCCTCAACGTCGCGTTGATTACTGCGTGGATCGTGAGCCGTACCTCGGGGCTGCCATTCGGCGCGCGGTCCGGTCACGCGCGTGGTGCCGGATTCGTCGACATCACGTGCGTCGTCTTCGAAGTGGTGCTCGTCGCCGCGTGCTCCGTTCTTCTCTTCCGACCTCGCATCGGTGCGCGCTTCGCGCGCGGCGGCGTTGCCGTCGCCGGGGTTGCGTCGCTCGGGGTGCTCGCACTGACGACCGGCGCGCTGGCTTCGCCGGCCGCCCGAAACCCAGTCGCGCACAGCAAAGGTGGCGCGGCGGCCGACGCGCCCACGAACCTCACGCCGGTGGACGACAAGGGATTCTCGTTGTTGCACAACGGGCAGCACGAGCACATAACGATCCACTCGCTCGACCCGCAGACGACGAAAGCGCTCAACGCGCAGCTGGAGGTGACACGCGAGCTGGCGACGAAGACGCCGACCGTCGCGGCCGCCGTCAAGCAGGGCTGGCAGCGCGTCGGCCCCTACTTCCCCGGCATCGGTGCGCACTACTGGAAGGGCGTCTCGAGCTATGGCGGACCGGCCACTGACCCGGACGGCGTGATCGACGACGTTTCCCTGCGAACCCCGTTCATGTTGATCTTCAACGGCACGAACCCAACGTCGAAGATCGCGGGTTTCATGTACTACTCGACGGCGCCTGCTGACCCCGCCGGGTTCGCAGGTCGGAACGACTACTGGCACTATCACTCCGACCTCTGCATCAAGGGGATGAGCGGTGGGGGGGTCGGCCAGATCGACATCCCGTACGGGCTCGACCACTCGGCCACGCCGGAGCAGTGCGCCAAGGTCGGCGGCTCGATCCTCGCGCAGTCCGGCTACATGCTCCACGTGTGGACCGTGCCGGGCTACGAGATGACCGACAACTACGGCGGAGTGTTCGGCGAGGCGAACCCGAAACTCACGTGCGCCGACGGCACCTACTACCAGTTGCCACTCGACGACTGGGCCGCACACCCGCTCAACATCTGTCAGAACCAGTAACGGCGGCGTGGACGACACTTCATCCTCGGCCGGTGCGAAGCCGCTCCCGCTGATCCTTGCTCGCGAGCTCGCGTCGAACCTGGCGACACCGATGTTCCTCCTCGACGCGCGCGGCGTGCTCGTCTTCTACAACGATGCGGCCGCACTGCTCATCGGCAAGCCGTTCGGCGAGATGGGGGAGATACCCGCCGAGGAGTTCGGCGCGGTGCTGCAGCTGAAAACACCTGAAGGTGACCCCGTGCGTCGCCGCGACACGCCCGCCGGCATCGCGTTCTTCGAACGCCGTCCCGCGCACAAGACACTTGGTGTAACGGCGTATGACGGCGTTCGGCGGCTCGTGCATGCAACCGCGTATCCGTTGTTCGGCTCGACGGCCGAGATGCACGGCGTCGTGTCGGTGTTCTGGGAAGTCTCCGACTCGGAAGACGGCGCCTGATGCAGGCGCGTGTGGGGATGCCGCGGATCGGTTGCCGCGCCCGGCGCGGACACCGTCAAGTACGGCGGGAACACGTCGTGCGTGGAGGTGCGCCTGTCGGGTGGACAGGTCCTCGTGCTCGATGCGGGCACCGGCATGCGACCGCTCGGCGTCATGATGCAAGGGGCGCCGGCGTCGGAGCTGCACATCCTGCTCACCCACCTGCACCTCGACCACCTGCAGGGCCTCGGGTTCTTCCGGCCGCTCTTCGATCCAACGCTCGACATCCACATCTGGGGTCCGCCGTCGCCGGTGCAGCCGCTGGCCGAGCGCATAGCGATGTATCTCTCGCCGCCGCTGTTCCCGGTGCATCTCGATGACATCCCGTCGCGCCTCACGTTCCACGATGCGCCGGAAGACGCGGTACCGATCGGCTCGGCGACGATGCGGGCGGGCAACGTGCAGCACCAGGGCCCCACCGTCGGCTACCGGATTGAGGAGGACGGCCGGGCATTGGTGTATCTCCCCGACCACGAGCCATCGCTCGGCAACGATCTCGGCGCGTCGTCACCCGAGTGGATGAGCGGCTACGACATCGCGCACGACGCCGACGTGTTGTTGCACGACGCGCAGTACCGCGACCATGAGTACGGCTCGCACATCGGCTGGGGCCACTCGGGGCTCGCCGACGCAATGAAATTCGCCGACAAGGCCGGGGTCAAGAACCTCGTGCTGTTCCATCACGATCCGTACCACACCGATGCCGAGCTCGAAGAGCTGCTCGCCGAGGCCCGCAAGATCTGGCCCGCGTCCGAGGAGCGCGTGTGTCTGGCCAACGAAGGCATGACGATCACGCTCAATGGCGACGGTGTGCAGCTCGTCGCGCGCTAGCCGAGTTACGGGATGCGTTGCACCCAGATCAATGCCGCGAGCGCGGTGAGCACCGCGACGAGCAACCCGATGCCCGTAAACCACGCGGTGATGTCCTGCTGCTTGTTGTCGTAGCCGACCGTGCGGCGAATCTGGTCGTACACCGAGTTGAGCTGGTCCGAGGTTTCCGCGGTGAACGACTTGCCGTCGCTGCCGCGTGCGATCTCCTTCATGGCCTCGGGGTCGGCCGGCACCGGGATTTGCTCGCCCTGGCGCTCGATCGTTCCGTCCTCGGTACCGAACGCGATCGTGTCCACCGGGATGCCGGCGTCCTTGGCCGCGGCCGTCGAGTTCGCGACGGTCTGGGCGGGCGTTTCACCTTGGGCGCCGATCGTTGGCGTGCCGTCGCTCATCAGCACGATTGCGGCGCCCGGCGTCTTACCGTTCGCGTCGGTGGGAAGCGCCTTGATCGCGTCGAGTGACGCGTGGAGGGCGCTCCCGGTCGCCGTGCCGCCATTGAAGCCGAGGCCGTCGATCGCGGCGTCCACCGTCGGGTGATCGTTTGTCGGCGGGATGCGAAGCGTCACGCTGCTGTCGAACGTGAGCAGCCCGACTTGGAGCCCGGGCGGCAGGCCGTCGACGAAACGCTTGGCGGCATCCTTGGCCGCCGCGAGCCGGTTGGGTGCGACGTCGGTCGCGGCCATGGAGCTCGACGTGTCCATCGTGAGGATGATCGTTCCTCGCTCCTTCGCGACCTTTACGGTGCGGGTCGGGTGTGCGAAGCCGAGCACGAGGAACAGCACCGCGAGCAGCATCAAGCCTGCGGAGATGTGCCGCTGCCAACCGGCGCGGCGCGGCGCGACCGACGCAAGGAGGTCGACGCTCGTGAACCGCAATGCGTACTTGCGTCGGGCCCGTTGGCCGACGATGTACGCGACGAGGAGCGCCAGCGGCGCCGCGATCAACAACAACCGCTCCGGTGCGTCAAAGCTCACGTCAAGCTCCTTAACGGCCGGACGGACGACGGGCCTACTGCTGCGGTACGGCTCGCGCTCGTCGCCGGCGCGTGCCGCTGCAAGGCGTTGCGGCGCACCGTGCGGCGGCTCGCGACGAACTTCACGATGTCGATCAACCAGTCGCGGTCCGTTGACAGCACGAGGTGCTCGCCGCCGGCCCTACGAATCTGGTCGGTAATGGTGTCATGGCGCGCTCGGGCGGCCGCCGCGTAACGGTCCCGCAGCTTCGTCGAGTTGGACTGCACGTGCATCTGCCGGCCGGTCTCGGTGTCGACCAGCGACAGCATCCCCGCCGCGGGGAGCGCGAGCTCGCGCGGATCAACCACTTGTACCGCGAGGACCTGATGGCCGACGGCGAGCCGGGCGAGCGGTCTGCGCCAGTCGCTGGCGTCGAGGAAGTCCGAGACGACGATGACCTGGCCGCGTCGCGGGTGGGCGCGCTCGAGGGTTTGCAGCGAGCCCGCGAGATCGGCTCCCGCGCCGGGTTCGGCTTCCCGACGGGGTACGTCGTACAGCTGCGACAACGCGGCGAGCAGTTCCGGGCGCGTCGACGCGGGTCGAAGGCGTGCAACGCCGTCGCCACCACTGACCAACACGCTGAAGCGGTTGCCGTGACGGGCGGTGAGGAAGCCGAACGCCGCGACCGCCGCGAACGCGACCTCGGACTTCTCGCGCTCGGTCGTCCCGAAGTTCATGCTCGCCGAACGATCGACGATGACCCACGTCTGGAGCTCGCGGTCGGCTTCGGTCGTGCGGAGCTGGGGCGCAAGCGAACGCGCGGTGAGGTTCCAGTCGATCCGGCGCGCGTCGTCGCCGGCCTCGTACGGTCGGCTGCCCGCCGGTTCCGAACCGGGCCCCGGGCGCAGGCTCAGGAACTCGCCGCGGAGCAGGCCGTCGAGGCGCCGGGTGACGAGCAGCTCGAGCCGGCGCAGTTGCGCGGCCTTGCTCGCAACCGGAGCGACTCCTTCGGCTCGGCGCTCAGGGTCGTTCGTCATGCGCTGTTCTCGAGCTCACCCCAGGAAGCGCCCGCGCCAGACGCGGTGCCTCGCGATTGGGGGTCGTCCTGGCGCGGGGTCACGTGCGGCGCGGGAACCGTCGAGACGAGCGTGCGGATCACATCTTCGGCGGTGACGCCTTCGGCGAGGGCGTCGTACGTGAGGATCAAGCGGTGGCGGAGGATCTCGGGTGCGACGTCGAAGACATCCTGCGGGATCAAGAAGCGGCGACCGCGCAGCAGTGCGAGCGCGCGTCCCGCCGAAAGCAATCCGAGTGTTGCTCGCGGGCTCCCGCCCAGTGCGAGGTGGGGCGCGATGTCGGCGACACCCCATGCCGCCGGGTCGCGCGTGGCCATCACGAGCCGCACCGCGTAGTCCTGCACCGCGTGATGCACGAAGACCTCGTCGACGGCTTGCTGCAAGCTGCTCAGCTGTTCCAGCGAGAGCACCTGCGAAGCGGACGGCGGCGCGACTCCCATGCGCCGTGCGATCTCCACTTCTTCCGCATACGAAGGTTGCTGCACGATGATCTGCATGAGGAACCGGTCGCGTTGCGCTTCCGGGAGCGCGTAGACACCTTCGGACTCGATGGGGTTCTGCGTGGCCAGCACGAGGAAGGGTGTCGGGAGCCGGCGGGTCTGGCCTGCGATCGACACGTGGCGCTCGGCCATCACTTCGAGCAACGCCGACTGCACCTTCGCCGGCGCCCGGTTGATCTCGTCCGCCAAGACGAGGTTGGCGAACACCGGACCCCATTCGATGTCGAACTCTTCACGCGACGGCCGCCACACGCGCGTGCCGACGATGTCGGCCGGCACGAGGTCGGGCGTGAACTGGAGTCGTGCGAACGATCCGCCCATGACCTGCGACATCGTGGAGACTGTGAGCGTCTTGGCCAGACCGGGAACGCCCTCGATCAGGCAGTGGCCCCGCGGCGAGCAAACAGATCATCGCCCGCTCGACCATGCGGTCCTGGCCGACGATCACCCGTTTGACCTCGAACAGCGCTTCTTCCAAGAGCGCGGCGTGGCGCTTGCTCTGGTCGTTCGGCTGCTCCATGGCGTGTCCCTCTTCGTCAGTAGGAGTGGCGGAAGGCTCGATGGTCTCAGCCGACCCTGTGAACCCGGTGCGGACGAACCCGACGTCCGCTGTGGGCAATTCTGCTCCGCTGCCGCCGCCAATGGCCATCGACCCCCGGGGACCGGACGCCCAACCGGGCTCGGAGGATGCACGCATGGAGCATGATTGGGACGACCCGGGGTGATGCAAATGGCACGAGGTGATTGGGCCTCCGGCCGCGGACCGGTAGGGCTCGTCCTGGGAGGCCTTGGCACGGTCGTGACCGCGATCGCCTTGGTGCCCCTTCGGAATCGGATCGACAACACCAACCTCGCGCTGATCCTCGTCGTGGTTGTTGTGCTCGCGGCGATCGTGGGTGACCGGAGCAGCGGCGCAGTTGCCGCGATCACCGCAACGATGGCGTTCGACTTCTTCCTGACCCAGCCGTACCTCTCCATGCGGATCGACAGCGCCGACGACATCGAGACGGCGTTGATCCTGCTTGCCGTCGGACTCATCGTCGGCGAGGTCGCCGAGCGCGGACGCCGCTCGCGTCGCGAGAGCGAACGAGCCGCGCAGGCGATCGCGCGTGTGCACCGCGTCTCCGATCGGATCGCGCACGGCGCGACGCTCGACGACATCGTCCAGTCGGTACGGCGCGAGCTGACGGGTTTGTTGCAGTTGCGAGACTGCTGGCTGGAACTGCCCCCGTTCCACTGGCCGATGCCGCGCATCGAGCGGGGCGGAACGCTCGAGGCTGTCGAGCATCACTGGTCCGGGCGCGGGTTCGCGCTTCCCGATGATGGCGTGCAGCTCCCGGTGCTCGTCGCCGGCCAGGAGGTCGGCCGGCTCGTCTTGATGAGCGACCCCGCCGTCACCGTGACGCTCGAGGAGCGGGTGGTCGCGGTGGCGTTGTCCGACCAGCTCGGCAGCGCGGCCGCGATGGCAGGGCCGGGCGCGCTTGGCGAGATTTCCGATGAGGTGTCCGGCCGCGGGTGAGGTGCAATGCTGTGCGCCTGGGTGAGCCTGCGCTGGGTAGGGGGCGATGTTCGAGGTCTTGAAGCGGCTCTTGGTGGGCCGGCCGCTCTCCACGACCCAGATGGAAGAGCAAAGGCTCACCAAGAAGATCGCGCTTGCGGTCTTCTCCAGTGACGCGCTCTCGTCAACTGCATATGCGACCGAGGAGATTCTCTTCGTCACTGCGTTGGGCGCGTCGAGTCTCGCGCTTGGGCTGAGCAAGCTCGTCCCGATCGCGGTTGTCGTCGCGATCTTGCTGTCGATCGTGATCATCTCGTACCGCCAGGTGATCTTCGCCTATCCGAGCGGTGGCGGCGCCTACGTCGTCAGCCGCGAGAACATCAGCGAGAACGCGTCCCTTGTTGCCGGCGCGTCGTTGATGGTCGACTATGTACTTACCGTCGCGGTGTCGATCTCGGCCGGTGTCGCGGCGATCATCTCGATCCCGGCGTTCGCGGGGTTGAAGGATCAACGCGTCGCCGTCGGCGTCGTGCTGATCCTGTTGATCACGCTGTTGAACATGCGCGGGGTCAAGGAGTCGGGCCGCATCTTTGCGGTCCCGACGTACATCTACATGGTCGTGCTGGGTGCGCTCATCATCTACGGGCTCGCCCGCTCCTACTGGGGCAACATTGACGGTGTGCCGTACGACCCCAAGCTCTTCGACGGCGAGCTTCAGACCGGCGGGACGCTCGGCGTCTTCTTGCTGCTGAAGGGTTTCTCCTCGGGCGCGGTCGCGCTGACGGGTGTCGAAGCGATCTCGAACGGCGTTCCCGCGTTTCGCAGGCCGGAAGCGAAGAACGCGGCGGCGACGCTGGTATGGATGGGTGTGCTGCTCGGCACGCTTTTCTTCGGCATCTCGGTGCTCGCGCACCGGTTGCACCCGTATCCGAGCCACGATCGCACCGTCATCGCCCAACTCGGGCTCGCCGTCTTCGGCAATGGGCCGATCTTCGTGCTCCTGCAATTCGCGACGGCGGCCATTCTCACGCTGGCGGCGAACACCGCGTACAACGGCTTTCCCAGCCTCTCGTCGATCATCGCCAAGGACGGCTACTTGCCGCGTCAGCTCGCGAACCGCGGTGACCGGTTGGTGTTCTCGAACGGCATCGCGATCCTCGCGGCTGCGGCTGCCGCACTGCTGATCGCGTTCCGCGGACTCACGAACACGCTGATTCCGCTGTACGCCGTCGGCGTGTTCACTTCGTTCACGCTTTCGCAGTTCGGCATGGTGCGCCACCACCTCCGGCTGCACGAGCCCGGCTGGCGGCGAAGCACGGTGCTCAACGCGGTCGGCGCGGTCGCCACCGCAGTGGTCCTGCTGATCGTCGCGGTCACGAAGTTCACGAGCGGCGCGTGGGTGCCGATCATCGTGATCCCGCTGATCGTGGCCTTGTTCAAGGGCATCAAATCCCACTACGCAGGAGTCGCCAAGGCCCTCGACGCACCGCCCGACTACCACCCGACGGTTCGTCGGCACACGGTCGTGGTGCTCGCGGGCGAGGTGCACCACGGCTTGCTCGACGCGCTCGCGTACGCGCGTGCTCGATCGCGCCCGATCATCTCCTCGCGATGACCGTGGTGACCGATGCCCACGAAGCCGAGCGCGTGGAGAAGCGCTGGACCGAGTACGGGCTTGCGGTGCAGCTCGAACTCGTGAACTCGCCCGAGCACGCGTTCACGGCGGCCACTCTCGACTACGTCGACGAGCTTGTGCGGCGTTGGCCAAAGAGCGTCGTGACAGTGGTCATTCCCGAGTTCTTCGTCGACCACTGGTGGCAACACCTGCTGCACAACCAGAGCGCGCTGATTCTCAAAGGGCGGCTTCTGTTCCGCAAGGGCATCGTCGTCACATCGATTCCGTACGCGTCAGACAACGTGCAGCCGCGGAAGCGACGCGCGGCAGAGTCGACTGCGCCGTGAGTACGGTCATCATGCGTTTCGATATGCGGGCACCGGCGTTCGGCGCACCGCCCGCAGACCTGTACGCAGCCGCGCTGGAAATGGCTCGATTCGCCGACGAGCACGACTTCACCGCGCTCGTCGTCTCCGAACATCACGCGAGCGACGACGGCTATCTCCCGTCGCCGATCGTTCTGGCGTCGGCGTTCGCGGCTTGCACGAGCCGAATCGCCATCACGGTTGGCGCGCTCCTCCTGCCGTTGTACGACCCGGTGAAGCTGGCCGAGGACATTGCTGTGCTCGACCATGTGAGTCGCGGTCGCGTGTCGTACGTGATCGGCGTCGGGTACCGCCCCGCCGAGTACGCAATGCTCGGGCGCGACTTTGCCCGGCGTGGACGCACGGTCGAGTCGCACATCGGCGTGTTGCGACAGGCGTGGACGGGTGAGCCGTTCGTGCACGACGGGGAGTCAGTCCGTGTCCTGCCGGTGCCGTTCTCGCGGCCGCATCCGATGTTGTTCTACGGCGGAGGCTCGATCGCCGCGGCCCAGCGCGTGGCGCGCATCGATCTCCCGTTCTTTCCGCAGGTCGCGGGGACGCGGTTGACCGACGCGTATCAGGAGGAGCGCGCGCGCCTCGGCCGCGAGCCGGGGCTCGTGTTCGCGCCCGGACCGGGACCGCTGAACGTCTTCGTCGCGACCGATCCCGACGCGACGTGGGCGCGCATCGGGGAACACCTCTTGCATGACGCGTGGAGCTACGCGCAGTGGCAAGTTGAAGCCGGCCTCGAATCGGTTGCACTGGATCACGCCGATTCGGTCGACGCGCTGCGCAAGGGCTCGGTGTACGCGGTCCTGACGCCCGACGAGTGCATCGACCTCGTACGAACGCGCGGCTCGCTGAGCCTGCACCCATTGTGCGGCGGGGTGCCGCCAGAGGTCGGGTGGGAGACGATCGAGCTCGTCACGTCGAGGGTCTTGCCGGCCGCCGCGAGTGGATCGTGACGGAGCTGCTGCGCGTCGTGCAGTGGACGACGGGGGGCTACGTGCGATGAGCGACGGCGACGCGATCCAGCGCCTCGTCGACATCGAGGAAATCAGGCAGCTCAAGGCGCGCTATTTCCGCTTCCTCGACACCAAGGACTGGGACGCGTTCGGCGCGTTGTTCACCGATGACGCCTCCATGGAAGCCGACGGCGTCGTGCAGGAAGGCCGCGCCGCGATCCTCCGGTTCCTCCCCAAGGTCCTCGACGGTGTCATAACCACGCACCACGGGCACACGAGCGAGATCACGATCACCGGTCGCGACACCGCGACCGGGATCTGGGCGATGTTCGATTACCTGATCTGGCCCGGCGAGGGTCCGCCGAAGGGTCTGAAGGGCTACGGGCACTACCACGAGGAGTACGTGCGAGAGACCGGAGGCTGGCGCATTCACCGGCTCGTGCTCACGCGGCTTCGGCTCGACCCGCTGGCGGGTGGTCTCCCGGGCTGAACGACGGAGCACTAGGTGTCGTAGTGCCGGATCTCGATCAGGTGCTTGTTCGGGTCGAAGAAGTACAGGGCTTTCCCCGGCCCCTGCGCACCGTCTTCGTCGCCGGGTCCGCGCATGTTGCCGACCGAATGAAACGAATCGCCGAACTCGATACCGGCCGCGCGCACGCGATCGAATGCCCGGTCGAAGTCCGCGCTCGAGAGCGCGAACGCGAGGTGTACGCCGCCTTCGGTGCCCCACGGAGCGAGCTGCAGCGTCAACTCGGGTGTGACCCGCACGACCGAGAACGGCCCCGATTCGCCTTCATAGGTCATGCCGACGACATCGGTATAGAACGCGACGCTCTCGGCCGCGTCGTGCACCGGCAGGATCAGGTGGTCGAGCTGCATCCCAGACTCGACGGTACGTGCCGCGCTCGCCCATGCGCCACCTGCCCCGATGCTGCGCCTCCACGTCGTCCCTGTCCCGGTTGACTGGCCCGGCCCGGCGTCAAGACCGGCGCCCAGACGCCGATATGGCGTGATGGCCACCGTTGCGGGCGCGCTCCTCTTCGCGGTGCTCGTCATCGTGGTGCCGCTCCGGGGGCGGGCACGCTTTCGGCGGTTTCGCAACACCCCGTGGGTCGATCCCGGCGCCCGCAAACGGCTGTTCCTTTCGTCACTGCCGCTGAAGTACACCGTCGCGCTCGCCGCGACCGCGTTGTTCGTGATCGAAGCTCGCGACGGCTACGGCGTGCCCGTCGTGCCACCGGACCTCGCCCACCTCGCGGTCGCGTTGCCGTTGCTCGGCGCGATCGCGCTCGGTGCCGTACGCACCCGCTCGCTGTTGTACAGGGACGGCGGCCGCGATGCACTGACGAACGCGTTGCAGCGCGTCGCCGAAGTGGTGCCTCGAACACGCGCCGAACGTCGCGTCTGGATCGTTGCCGCTGTGAGCACGGGTGTGACTGAAGAGGTGACCTATCGCGCGTTCGCGATGAGCTTCCTGGCCAGCGTGTGGGGCAATCAGAACGTCATCGCGATCGGTATCGTCTCGTCCACGGTCTTCGGGCTCGCGCACGTGTATCAAGGCTGGCGCGGCGTCGTGTTCACGACGATGCTCGGCGCCGCGCTCGCCGTCGTCGCGGTCGCGTCGGGGTTGCTCGCTGCGATCGTTGTGCACGCGATCATCGACCTCCGGTTGCTCGTCGTTCCGATCGATGTCGCCGAGGCGGTTGACGCGGGCACCGGCGACCGATCGCAGATACGGTGCGGCGGGTGGCCGCCGCGTTGCCCGTACTGTCCCTCGCCGACTGGACCGTGCTTGGAGTGGTCGCCGAGGAGCCCACGCACGGCTGGGCGGTGACGCGCGAGCTCGACGCGGACGGCGCGCTCGGGAGGGTCTGGACCGTCCCGCGAGCGGTGGTGTACCGCTCGATCGCCACGCTGTTGAGCAAAGGCTTGATCGAGGAGTACGGCGCGGTGCCCGGCGGCCGGGGGCCGCAGCGGACGATCGTCCGCGTGACGCCAAGCGGACGGGCTGCCCTCCGTCGCTGGCTCGAGCGCCCCGTCGATCACGTGCGCGACGTGCGGAGCGAGTTCCTTGTGAAGCTTGCGTTGCTCGACCGGTCGGGCCGGTCCCGTGACGCGTTGGTGCAGCGGCAACTGGAGCAGCTCGCACCAGTCTTCGCGGGCCTGCGCAAGCGCACCCGCGACGGGGGGTTCGACGGTGTACTGGCGGATTGGCGGCGCGAGTCGGCGCTCGCGGTCCAGCGCTTCCTCGAGGCGCTCGCTCGCCGGCCCCGCTAGTCTCACTGCGACTACTCGGAGGGTGACGCCATGCGGCGGGTCGTAGTGATGATCGCGGCGCTCTGTGTGCTCGTAGCCGCATGCGGGAGCGACAGCAAGAAGGGAGCGATCAACGTGTTCGCGGCGGCTTCGCTCACCGAGGCCTTCAACGAAGCCAAGGCCCCGCTCGCCGCGGGGGATCCGCCGATCTCACCCACGTACAACTTCGCGGCATCTTCGGCGCTCGCCCAGCAGATCACGCAGGGCGCGTCCGCCGACGTGTTCGCGTCGGCCGACGAGAAGAACATGCAGACGCTCGTCGACGCGAACCTCGTCGAGACTCCCAAGGTGTTCGCGCGCAACAAGTTGGAGATCGCGGTCGCGCCGAACAACCCGAAGAAGATCGATTCGCTCGCCGATCTCGAGAAGAGCGGCGTGATCCTCGTGCTGGCCGCCAAGGAAGTTCCCGCCGGCAACTATGCGCTGCAAGCCTTCGACAAGGCGGACCTCCCCGAGCCCAAGCCCAAGTCGTTGGAGATCGACGTCAAGGCCGCGCTCGCGAAGGTGGTCTCGGGCGAGGCGGACGCCGCCGTCGTGTACGCCACCGACGTGAACGCCGCGGGTACGCGAGTGCAGGGCGTCGACATTCCTGATGCGGAGAACGTGATCGCGACGTACCCGATCGCCGTCGTGAAGGCGACCAAGCATCATGATGCCGCCCAGGAGTACGTCGACGACATGGTTTCGGGCGCCGGGCAGCCGGTGCTCCTGGCACGGGGCTTCCTCGCCCCGAGATGATGGGACGTGACCGCGCGCGCCCCCGAGCGCCGTTCATCGCGCTCGCCGGTGCCACGGTTGCGGTGCTGTTCTTCGCGATTCCGCTCGCCGGGCTCGTGTGGCGGGCGCCCTGGTCATCGGCGTGGGACGTGCTGCGGAGTCATGACGCGCAGCAGGCATTGCGGCTCTCGCTGGTCACGTCGGTCGCCGCGACCGGAGTCGCACTGGTGCTCGGCGTTCCACTTGCGTGGGTACAAGCGCGCGTTGAGTACCCAGGACGCGCACTGGTGCGCGCCTTGACGCTGCTGCCGATGGTGCTGCCGCCGGTTGTGGGCGGCACTGCGTTGTTGCTCGCCCTCGGGCGCCGTGGACTCGCGGGCCAGTACCTCGACGACGTCGGCGTCAACCTGCCATACCACGTCCCGGGCGCAGTCGCGGCCGAAACGTTCGTTGCCATGCCGTTCCTCGTCCTGACGATGGAAGCTGCGTTCCGATCGATGGACCAGCGCTTCGAGGACGCCGCCCGCTCCCTCGGCGCGAGCCCGTTCGCGGTGTTCCGGCGCGTGACGCTGCCGCTCGTGCGACCGTCGCTCATCACCGGCACGGTGTTGTGCTGGGCCCGTGCCCTCGGCGAGTTCGGCGCAACGATCACCTTCGCCGGCAACCTGCCGGGGAAGACGCAGACGTTGCCGTTGTTCGTGTACGTGACGCTTGAGGGCTCGAAACCTGAGGCCGCGATCGTGCTCAGTCTCGTGCTCCTCGTCGTGTCGCTCGCGGTCCTCGTAGCGCTGCGCGATCGCTGGCTGAGGTTGCTGTGACGCTGGACGCCTGCGTTCGCGTCGCGCTCGACGCGTTCTCGGTCGACGCCGAACTCCACGTGGGCGACGACGAGCTGTGCGTGTTGGTCGGCCCGAACGGCGCCGGGAAGACGACATTGCTGCGCGCGCTCGCCGGCCTGTTGCCGCTCGACGACGGTTCGGTGCGCATTGCGGGTGAAATCGTCGACGATCCCGCGCACGATGTCTTCGTGCCGCCGGAACAGCGCTCGGTCGGAGTCGTCTTCCAGGACTACCTGCTGTTCCCGCACCTGACCGTGCTCGAGAACGTCGCGTTCGGCCTGCGCGCGCACGGGATGCGCCGGTCGCAGGCGCGCGCCCGCGCCCGGGAATGGCTCGCGCGGATCGGCCTGGCCGACCGGCGCGACGCCAAGCCGGGAGCGCTTTCCGGTGGTCAGGCCCAACGCGTCGCGCTCGCCCGGGCGCTCGCGCCCGAGCCTGCGCTGCTCCTGCTCGACGAGCCGCTCGCCGCGCTCGACGTGCAGCAGCGCGCCACCGTGCGACGCGACCTCCGTGAGTTGCTCGCGGGCTTTCGGGGCGCACGCATTCTCGTGACGCATGACGTCGTCGACGCGCTCACGCTCGCCGATCGCATCGTGATCCTCGAAGACGGGCGCATCACGCAAGTGGGGGCACCCGACGACATCGCGGCGCGGCCGCGCTCCTCGTACGTCGCCGACCTCATCGGCGTGAACCTGTACCGCGGCACGGCCGACGGCCATGCGATCAGGCTCGCGCAGGGAGCGACGCTGACGGTTGCCGACAACCACAACGGGCCGGTGCTCGCCGTTGTCGCGCCCAGCGCGGTCGTGCTGCACCAAGCGGCTCCGACGGGAACCGCTCGCAACGTGTGGGCGGGCGTCATCAACGGCATGGAGCGCCTCGGCGACCGCGTGCGAGTGCGCGTCGACGGCGAAGTGCCGATCATTGCCGAGGTCACCGCCGAAGCCGTCACCGCGCTCGGGCTTCGCAACGACTCACCGGTATGGGCCGCGGTCAAAGCGACGGAAATCGCCGTGTTCCCGAGCTAGCGGGGATGCGACTACCTTCCCGCGCATGACAGCGCTCGATCCGTTCGCCCCGGCAACACTGGGGCCGGTCACGTTGCGGAACCGGATCATCAAGGCGGCGACGTTCGAAGGGCGGACGCCGAAGCGAGTCGTCACGCCGGAGCTCATCGAGTTCCACCGGCGCTACGCCGCCGGGGGAGTGGGCATGACGACCGTCGCCTACTGCGCCGTGACGCGCGCCGGCACCACCGATGGCCATCAGATCGTGCTCGACGGCCCGGACGTCCTTCCGGGTTTGCGCGCACTCACGGACGCGGTGCACGCCGAGGGCGCCGCGATCGGCGCCCAGATCGGGCACGCCGGCCCGGTCGCGAACCCGATGGGCACCAAGGCACCGAGCGTTGCACCGTCGCGTGTGTTCAGTCCCCTCGGCATGCGGCGCACGCAGCGCGCTGTCGGGCGAGGACATCGCTCATATCACCGAACAGTTCGCGGCGGGTGCCCAAGTGCTGCGCGACGGTGGCTTCGACGTGATCGAGATCCACCTCGGGCACGGATACTTGTTGAGCTCCTTCCTGTCACCCAAGCTCAACCGGCGCGCCGATGAATGGGGCGGCAGCCTCGAGCACCGGGCCCGGTTCCCCCGCCAGGTCGTGCGAGCGGTGCGTGACGCGGTCGGCCGCGAAGTCGCGGTGACCGCGAAGGTCAACATGACCGATGGTGTGCGCGGTGGCTTCTGGCTCGACGAGAGCCTCACGTTCGCGCGCATGCTCGAGCAGGACGGCGCGCTCGACGCGTTGACGCTCACGGGCGGGAGCTCGTTCGAGAATCCGATGTACCTGTTCCGAGGCGAGGCGCCGATCGCGGAGATGGCCGAGATGTTCCCGGGGCCGTTGAAGCTCGGCGTCAAGCTTTTCGGCGGCCGGTTCTTCAAGGAGTATCCGTTCGAGGAGGCGTACTTCTTGCCGTACGCCCGGCAGTTCCGTGCTGCGCTCACGATGCCGCTCGTCCTGCTCGGCGGCATCAACGGGCTCGCGACGATCACACAGGCACTCGACGAGGGTTTCGCCTTCGTCCAGATGGGCCGGGCTCTGCTGCGCGAGCCCGAGCTCGTTGCCGAGATGCAGAAAGACGCGCTCCGCACGTCGCTGTGCATCCACTGCAACAAGTGCATGCCGACCATCTACACCGGCACCCGGTGCGTGCTCGTCGAAGAGACCTAGAGGTCGAGGTACTCCTCGAGATTGCGGTGCAGATTGACGATGCGGCACTCCTCGGTGGGCGAAATCGTGAGGTGTGTGAGGCCAGGCTGGTGCATGCCGCGCTGGCTCCGGGCGAAGTTCTTGAAGTCTTGATCGAGCACGAGGCCGAGCGGCAGGTTCTCGTCCTCGCTTACAGCAACCTCGGCCGGTTTCATCCGTGGTGTTGCGTCGCCGGCGGGATAGCGCGCGAACGCGAAGGCGTCCATGTATGACTCGTCGGCCGTGACACCTGGCCGCGAGCGCACGACCTGCAGCATGTCGGAGAACACCAGCACCGTGAGGTTCGGGAACAGGTTGTACTGCTGCATGTCGAGCACCTGGCCCTCGGTGAGGGTCGCAAACCAGTCGTGGCCACTTTGCAACGCGCGCTCCCGCACGATCTCCGCGATCGCAGATCGAACAGTTCCGCCTTCGGCGACCGCGGGTGCCGGGCCCGCGTCTCGTTGCGCGAGATTGCCGACGCGTACGCCCATGATCTCGACGAACGCTTCCCACACCTGCTGATCGGAGGGCACCTCCCGCAGCCTGGGCGACGGCAGCCCGTACGACTGCTCGAGCTTGCCGTGGCGGTGCCAGACGCGCTGTGGCCCATTCACGTCGTCGCACATCGGCAGCATCTCGCGGTGAATGCCCTGCACGTGGTACGTCTCGCTGAAGCCGTCGATCAACGTCTTCCAGTTGCAACGCGCCGGGCCGGTCACCGCCATCAGGCATCGCATCTCGTCGAGACGCGCCCACGCGCAATCGTCGGGTACCTCCTCCAGGAACTCCACGAGGGGCTCGGCGTCGAGCGCGAGATTCACGAACACCATCGGTCCCCAGGCGTCGACCTGCACCGGGATGAGCGGCACGTCGTCGTTCAGCACTCCGAACACCCGGCGCGACGGCACCTCCCGCAACTGACCGGCGAGGTCCCACGTCCACCGGTGGAACGGGCAGCGGATCTCGGTCAAGCCTCCGCCCGTGCCATCGCACAGGGCGCTCCCGCGGTGACGGCACGCGTTCTGGAACCCGCGCAGCTCGCCATCGTCGCCGCGCACGATCAGCACCGAGAGTTCACCGAGGCGGTACTCGTGGAAATCTCCGGGGTTCGCGACGTGATCCAGCGAGCAAGCCAACTGCCAGACCCGCGGCCACAACCGCTCGCGCTCGAGTCGTGCGAACTCAGGCGATACGTATCGAGACGTGGGAATGGTTACCGGCACGAAATACTCCTACTCACTCGCCCGGCCGAATGGTCGCGTCTCCCGACCGGCATCGGCAACCACTCGAGCACCCCGCGTGCACATTCGGATCGACAGATGCGCACAATGTTCGTACGCTTCGGCCCGTTCATCGACCCTGGGGGAACAATGCGGCTTCGCGTCGGCGTGATCATTGCGGTGGTCATGATGCTGGTTGCCACCGCCTGTGGCGGCGGCAAGAAGGTCAACTCGGCTCCGCCCGGCCAGAGCACGCCGCAATCGGCCACCGGCATCACCCGGCCCGCGGCCTGCGAGAACGCCACGCTCACCTCGCCCGAGGTCGGCGTGACTCCCGACACGATCACCGTCACGGTCATGGCCGACGTCGGTTCGTCGATCAAGCCGGCGCTGTTCCTCGGGTCGATCAACGCGGTCAAGGCGTGGGGCGACTACATGAATGCGAACGGCGGGCTCGCGTGCCGCAAGGTTGTCGTGAAGGAAGCCGACTCCAAGCTCTCGCCCGACGACGCCAAGAACGGGATTGCGACCGCATGCAAGAACTCGATCGCGCTGGTCGGTACGACCGCGCTGTTCCTGAACGACGTGAGCCCCATGGAGGGTTGCAAGGACAAGGCGGGGAAGACCACGGGTCTCCCCGACATCGCGGAGCTGCAGACCGAGGTCGCACAGCAATGCTCCAAGATCTCGTTCGCGACCCTGCCGACCGGCTCGGAGTGTCCTTACAGCGGAACGGGATTGCGCGAGGTCAAAGTCGGCCAGACGCAGTACGACTACTACTTCAACAAGTTCCCGGGCGAGAAGCTCCACGGCGTGTTCGTGATCCCGAAGGATCTGCCGTCCACGATCGCCGCTTCGATGCCGATCTTCCGGGCCGAGAACAAGCTCGGCATCGTGTCTGACGAGGAGTTCGGCAAGAGCGGCCTCGATCCTCAGACCGCGTACACGCCGGTTGCCCAGGCGATCAAGAAGCACAAGTCCAACTACGCGCGCAACGGCCTCGACTACTCGGGCATGGTGTCGATGCGCAAAGAAGCGAAGGCGCAGGGTGTCACCACGGTGAAGGTGTGGGACTGCTCGATTCAGTGCTACGACAAGCGACTGATCACCGAAGGTCAGGGCGCGACCGAAGGCCAGTACGTGTGGCTGAACATCCTCCCGATGGAGGACGGCCCGGACGCGAACGCCGAGCTCGCCGCCTTCTTGAAGTACGACAAGAAGCCCGACGGCTTCGGCGAGATCGCATGGGTCTCGGCGCAGATGTTCGCTCGGGCCGTGAACGACACGATGGCAGCCCACAACAACGATCCGAACTCGATCACACGGGCCAACCTCCTCGCGGCGCTCAATAACCTTCACGAGTTTGACGCAAACGGGATGATCCCGAAGATCGATCCCGGCGCGAGGCAGGGGAGCACCTGCCTGGTCGGGATGCAGGTGCAGGGCAGCGAGTTCGTGCGCATCGACCCGCCCGAGAAGGGCAAGTTCGACTGCGACGGCGACAAGCCGCCCGTCGTCTTCAAGATCGATCCGGCCGCGGAGTACAAGGGCGGTTGAGGTGCCCCGCCGGGTGGGTGATCGCAAGGCAGCACCAGCGTGAACCGCCGGGTCTCCAACCTCCTGGTTTGGGCGGCGACCGTCGTCTTCGTCGTCGGGGTGAGCTGGCAGGCGTGGGCCGGCAACCCCGTGAACGGCACGAGCCTGCTGAACCTGTTGGTGTTCTCGCTGCCGCTCGCGGGGATCTACGCGATGTCGGCGTCGGGCCTGGTGGTCGTCTACACGACGACCGGAGTGTTCAACTTCGCCCAGGGCGCGCTCGGCATGTTCTTCGCGTACGTGTACTGGCAGTTCACCGACCCGACGACGGGCTGGGGATGGCCGTCGTATCTGGCGCTGCCGCTTGTGGTGCTCGTACTTGCTCCCTTGGCCGGCGTCGCGCTCGACCGAGCGATCATGCGTCAGCTCCAGGGACAGTCCCTCGTCGTGCAGCTGATGGTCACCGTCGGCATCTTGTTCGCGATTATCGGCCTGGTCGGTCTGATCTGGGATCAGCAGGAAGCGCACTCGCTGCCGCCGCTCTTCAATGGTGAAGGGTTCACGATCGGCGACGTCGTGCTCACGTGGCATCGGTTCGCGACGATCCTCACTGCGGTCGCGCTCGCGGTCGGCCTGCGGATCGTGCTGTTCCGTACGCGGCTCGGGATCGCGATCCGCGCTGTCGTCGACAACCGGGGCCTGGCGGCACTTTCGGCGCGCGCGCATCGCTGCTGTCGAGCTTCTCCTGGGCACTCGGATGCTCGGTCGCCGCGCTGGCGGGCATTCTGCTCGCGCCGGAAGTCGATATGGCCGCGGGCGGTGCGCTCACGCTGCTGATCATCACGTCGTTCGCCGCGGCAGTTGTCGGACGTCTCCGCAGCTTGCCGCTCACATACGTCGGTGCGCTGATCCTTGCGCTCGCGATCGGTTGGTCGAACAACTTCCTGCTGTTCGCGGGCCGGTGGACGAACATGTCCGAAGCGATCCCGGCGATCATGCTGTTCATCGTGCTGCTGCTGCTGCCTCGAGCGCAGTTGCGGTTCTCGCGCACCCACGTGCTCCGACGGGTCGAGCGGGTGTCCTCGGTTCGCGACACGCTGATCGGCATGGGTGCCCTGTTCCTGCTGATGTGGTTGCTCAGCGGAAGACTCTCCGACGCGAACCTCAACCGCTTCGCGCTCGGGATGTGTACCGCGCTCGTTGCGCTCTCACTGGTGCCGCTCACTGGCTGGGCCGGTCAGGTGTCGCTTGCGCCGCTTGCTTTCGCTGGTATCGGCGCCACCGCGTACGCCCGGCTCGGTGGTGACCACGGCAGCATCTGGGCGGTGCTTCTCGCGGCGCTGATCTGCATGCCGATCGGCGCCCTGCTTGCGTTCCCCGCAATGCGTCTCCAGGGTCTCTATCTCGCGCTGGCCACCATGGCGTTCGCGTCACTGGTCGAGTTCGTCTTCTTCGCGCAACCATTCGCGGTTGGCACGGGGAGCCGACTCGTGACACACCTGCACCTCTTCGGATACGACTTCGAAGACCGGCGCACGTTCCTCTTATTGGTCACGGCGGTTTTCGGCCTCGCCAGCATCGGCGTCGTCTGGTTACGTCGTAGTGCCTTCGGGCGGCGGCTCATCGCGCTGCGCGACAGCGAAGCGGCGTCGTCGACCGTGGGCATCAACATCCTGGAGACAAAGCTCGCAGTGTTCGCGCTGTCGGCCGGCATATCCGGGTTCGCCGGTGCCTTCCTCGCGATGCACTACCACACGCTCACCTCGGGGAGTAACAACGGCTTCGCAATGCTGCAGGGCTTGGCAATCGTGCTCGCGCTGGTGATCGGTGGCGTTGCATGCATCTCGGGTGCGTTGTTCGCCGGCGTGTTCGGCCTCGCAACCATCTTGATCCAAGAGAACTGGCATCTCGACCTCTGGAAGACGGTCGTCTTCCTCGCGCCGGGCCTCGCTGCGCTGGGCATCATTCGCAATCCGGCCGGCGCGGTGGTGGAGATCGGTGAAGCATTCGCGCCGTTCCTGCCGTGGCGGCGCGACGCCCGTCGAGAAGCCGCGGAGCTCAAGGCGGCCATGGCGGAGCCCGAGGTCGGCGAGCTCGGGCTCACGCGCGACTTCGAGGAAGCCGACGTGTTGCTCGTTGACCGAGGTCTCGGCATCAGCAACGACGTACCCCGCACCACCGCCAAGGTCGGTTGACGATGCCGCTGCTCGACATCAGTGAAGTCTCGGTGCAGTTCGGTGGTCTGCTGGCCGTCGACGGTGCCGCGCTTCCGGTCGAAGCCGGTTGCGTTACGGGGCTCATCGGACCGAACGGCGCCGGGAAGACGACCTTGTTCAACGTCATCACCGGTCTCCAAGCCCCGACCCGAGGGCGAGTCGTGCTCGACGGCCGGGACATCACCCGCCGGCGTCCGTACCGGCGGGCCCGACTCGGCATCGCGCGTACGTTCCAGCGACTCGAGGCGTTCGGCAGCCTGACGGCCCGCGAGAACGTGCTCGTCGCCCTCGAGATGCGCCGTCGGTGGGCGAAGTCGGGCTACGACAGCGGCGCGCTGGCCGACGAGCTGCTCGAGCAAGTCGGCATCGCGTCCGTCGCGCACAAGCGCGTCGAGTCCTTGCCGACCGGAACCGCCCGGCTCGTCGAAGTCGCGCGCGCACTCGCGACCGATCCGAAGGTTCTGCTGCTCGACGAGCCGTCGTCCGGCCTCGACGAGGCCGAGACTGACGCGTTGGGCGTGCTGTTGCACAAGTTGATCGGCGGCGGCCTCGCGGTGCTGCTCGTAGAACACGACATGCCGCTGGTAATGGATACGTGCGCGGTGATCCACGTCCTTGATTTCGGGCGAGTGATCGCGTGCGGGACACCGCAGGAGATCCAAGCGAACCCCTCGGTGCAGCGGGCGTATCTCGGCACGGCGAAGACTGCGTCATGAGCAGCCTGCAGGCCGTTTCCGCCGTCGATGCGGTTGAGGCCACGCCGGTCTTGGAACTGTCGGCGGTACGTGCGGGATACGGCGCCATCGACGTGCTGCACGGTATCGACATCGGACTGATGCCGGGCGAGGTCTTTGCGCTGCTCGGGCCGAACGGCGCCGGCAAGTCGACGACGCTCGGCGTCGCGTGCGGTGCGATCACGCCGCACTCCGGGAGCCTGTTCCTGTGCGGGCGTGACGTGACGGGAGCCCAGGCGGACGCGCTCGCGCGTGCGGGTGTCTGCCTCATTCCGGAAGGTCGCGGCATCTTCCCGAACCTGAGTGTCGCCGAGAACCTCCGCATGGCGTCGTTCAGCGGTATTTCATACCGCGAGATCCTCGATCGGGCGTTCACCCAGTTCCCGCGCCTCGGCGAACGACGCAAGCAAACGGCGGGCACCCTGTCGGGCGGTGAGCAGCAAATGCTGGCGATGGCACGCGCGCTCGCCACCGAGCCGGCGGTGCTGTTGATCGACGAGCTCTCGATGGGGCTCGCCCCGATCATCGTCGAAGAGCTCTACGAGCATGTACGCCGGATCGCGGCGTCGGGGCTGTCGATTCTGATCGTCGAGCAGTTCGCGCATGAGATCCTCGGGATTGCTCACCGCGCCGGGATCATGCTGCACGGACGGATCCTGCACTCGGGCCAACCCCAGTTCATCGCCGACGAGCTTGCGGATGCGTACCTCGGAAGCGATCATCACCACCTGCACGCGGCTGATCTTCCGGCCTCAGCAAGGAGATCCGAGTCATGAGCGACGTGAAAACCGACGAGACGGCCGGATCACTGTCGTCACCGCGCCTCGCGCAATTCCAAGAAGAGGTCGGAAAGCTCAAGGTCAGCGGGGGAGGAGCCAACCCCGAACGGCTCGGTTCGCAATGGGGCATCGGCCTCACGATCCTCGGCATGGTCATCGCCGTCATCTCCTACATCAGTGCACGCCAGGACACGGCCTTCGAGTTCATCCAACGGGACTCGATCGCCGCCATGATCGGTGTCGGCGTCTCGATCATCGGGATCGCGATCTGGGTCCGCAACTCGATCACCCGGTACTTGCGCTACTGGATCATCCGCCTCGTCTACGAGCAGCGCGAGCAGACCGAGCAGCTCGTCAAAGCGCTGCGCGAGGGCAAATAGTTCTTCTGGTCAGAGCGCGTCGATCGCGGAGACCAGCTCATCGCGCGTGACGACGTTGTCGAAGCGCGCCTTCACCTTGCCATCGCTCCCGATCACGTACACCCACGGCTCGTGGATGTCGCCGCCGGGAACGCGCTGTAGCCACTGCAGTGCGGCGTCGTTGACTTCTTGTTTGTCGAAGTCCTTGAAGATCTCGACGTGCACGAACGCCGCCCTGCTTGCGTACTGCTTGGCAACTCCGGCAACCATGTCCGTGATCGGTCCGCAGAAGCGGCTCTGGCAATAGACCGGTGTCGAGAACACGGCCACGATCGGGCGCCGGGCCGCAAGGGCCGCGGCGATCGTCGTGCGGTGCAGCTCGGGGTCCGGCACCTTGGTAGTGCCTTGCGCGCGCGAGTCGACCGCTGCGAGCGACGCGTCGTCGTGATTCGCGACGGTGTAGTTCTTGGTCGCGGGTGCGCGGTCGCCGACCGCGATCGCTTCGTGCTTGGTCGTGACCTGGAAGTCAGTGGAAGCGTGGACGCGGCCGATGCCGTCGACGTCGGCGTCCACCTCTGCGGTCCATATCCCGGCCTGACCGAACCCGATCGTGGCCGCGTAGACGCCGCGGCCGCGCACCGCGTCGACAAGTGCGGGCTTGGTCGGCAAGGGATCGGGAACCTGCGTCGAGGGGATCGGCACGAACGACGCGTCATGCGTCTCGCCCGCCGATGCGCTCACGTGGGCAGGGTGCACGCGCACTTGCACGGTGCCGAACCCGATCAGGCGCGCATCCCCGGTCTGCAGACCAATGAGGAACCGGCGCGGCGGTCCTGCTGTCACGTCGAAGCTCGCCACGATCGCCTGGAGCTCGTTGGCCGCGGGATTGGAGGAGCCGGCATCGGTTTTCGACGACCCGCCGCCGCACGCAGACAGCGCGAACACCATCGCGGCGACGACCGCGCCCTGACGCCTAGCGAATCGGGACATCGAAGGACGCGACGGTGTCACTGAAGCCGCCTTGCAACACGTGTATGACGAGCTTCCATGTGCCGGTGATCGTGATCGGCAGGTTATCCACGAGGAAGTGGTTGCCTCCACGCGCGGCGCAAATTCGCGGGCAGCTTCTCGATGCCCTTCTCCGGGAAGCTGAGATCGCCCGTGATGCTCCGGATGACGAGATCGGTGCCGTCGGGTTTGAGCGTGTACACGTGAATGGCGTTGAGCCCGGCGCGCGCCGGGTCGACGGTGACGTTGACCTGCATCGCGGTGCTCCCGTTCCCGACCTTGGCCGAGCCCGAGAACAACTTCGGCGCGATCGCGCTGCGTGCGGGTACCGCGTTGACCAGCAGCGCGGTCAACACGAGCACCGCGATCCCGAGGAGTAC
The DNA here is from genome assembly GCA_963837155.1 of uncultured Actinomycetes bacterium. Lineage (GTDB taxonomy): Bacteria > Actinomycetota > Acidimicrobiia > IMCC26256 > PALSA-610 > DASQHW01. The sequence continues at coordinate 87,009 of CAWIMB010000003.1, forward strand.
CTCGCCGCCGACCGACCGGCGCAGGCCGGCGACCGTTCGTTCGTCGATTGCCGCGATCGCGCTGTTGGGGGCCTCCAGCGGCGCGGCGCGGCGCCGCCGCACGATCGTTCGGCTGATCGCGGCGATCCCAACGAGAACGGCGACGATCGCCACCTTGACGATCAGCAGCTTCCCGTAGTCCGTCGACGTGTAGCCCTTCACCGTGAAACCCACCTGGCGCCACGCCGCGAACAGGCCCGAGATCACGAGCACGATCACACAAATGGTCGCGATGAACGAGAAGCGGATGAGCGCGCGCCGCAGTCCTCCGCTGAAGCCACCGCCGAGCGCCGAGACGAGCAACGCAACCAACCCGCCGAACCAGATGCACATCGCGGCGACGTGTATCGCGTCGATCGGGACCGCGAACACGGTGTGATCGCCCGTCGAAGCATGTCCCGCCAGGCCCGGCGTCGCTGCGAGCACGGCACCGACGATCGCGGCCCCAGCGATCCACCACTCGGGGAGTCGCCGGTCCTCGTCGACGCGGCGCTCGTACAGGAGGAACGGCAACGCGAGCACGAGGAACAGCAAGCGAAGCTCGGCGATGTGGCCGAAGCGCGTATCGAGGATGTCGCGGAACACTGACCACTTCACGGCGTCGCCGATCCCGGACCCCTCTGCGTACGGCCCCTGCAACATGACGGCGCCGATCGTCACCACCGTAGTCACGGCCCATCCCACCCACATCAGCACGCGGGTGCGGGCAGATGCGCTCGTTCCACGCGCGATCAACACGAGGAACACCGCGCTGCCGATGAGCAGCGCCAGGCCGGTGAAGACGAGGAATCGCGTCGCGCCGAACAGCACGCCGACAGTGCCGCTGCTCTGCACGGCCGCCGTGCCCGCGGCGCACGGTGTCGCGCTTGCATTCGGGCCGACGCCGACGCGGAAATAGAACGCACCCTGCACTGGGTGAGAGTCCGCCGAGATGACCCGCCAGCGCACCACGTACAAGCTCGGCGGGAGGTTCGGCAGCGACGCCACCACCTCGCTGCTCTTGATGCCGTGATGCGGCGCGCCGATCGTGACCCGCCCGCCCGAGCAGTTGAGCACCTGGAGCGAGCCGAGCGAGATCTCCACGGCCTCGCTGAACGAGAGCGTCACCTGGGACGGCGAGCGTTCCACGGTGCCGTTGCTCGGGGGACTTGTGTTCTGCAAGACGGCGTGAGCCCCTGCCGGAGCCACGATCGTCAACACGAACGCGCCCGCGAGGGCCGCTACGGCAAGGAGCCGAAGCAGGCGCCTCAGGCTCATAGTGGGGTGAGACTACGACACGCGGACCATCGGCACCCACGCGGCCTAACGTGGATCCGTGATGCGCAGGTTCCTCGGTCGCAGCGCGAGCCGCTTGGTCGTCGTTGTGACGATGGGTCTCGCGCTGGCCGTCGTCACGGCCGCGCCCGCGTCGGCGCACACGCTCTCCGGGCCGAAACCGATCAACTACCGGTCCCGCATCGTGTCGGTGACACCCCCGGCGCGCGGTGTGACCCTCCGCGTCGTGGATCTCGGCGCCAAGCTCGAACTCACCAACCGCACCGGCGCCGACGTCATCGTGCTCGGCTACGAGGGCGAGCCGTACCTGCGTATCGGACCCCGGGGCGCGTACGAGAACCTCCATTCGGAGGCGACCTACGTGAATCGCTCCGTGAAGGGTGGCGTCGTCCCCGACGGCATCGACACGAACCCTCGAGCAACACCGCAGTGGCGCAAGATCTCCGACGCTCACTCCGCTCGATGGCATGATCATCGGGCGCATCGCATGCAGCCGGGGCTCCCGCCGCAGGTGGCGAGCGATCCGAGTGTGTTCCACCACGTCGGCGTCGCCCACGTCAAGTTCGTCAGCGACGGCACGACATTCGACGCCACGCTCGCGCTTGACTGGGTACCGGGTCCGAGTGGCGTGGGCTGGATCCCCGTGATCGCCGCGTCGTTCCTGCTCGGGCTTGCGGTCGCGCTCGTTCGCGCGGTGGTCACCGCGCTGGCCGTGCTGGTCGGCATCCTCGTGCTCGTCGACGCCTCCCATGCGATCGCGTACGAGATCGCTCGTCCTGGAAGCAACATCGCCAAGGGGGTGCAGTTCCTCGGCGGCACATTCGTGTCGATTCTCGTGTGGATCGCAGCGGTGCCGACGGTGGTGGGCCTGTGGCGCAGGCGCGTCGAGGCGCTGTACGGCGCGATCTTTGTCGGTCTGATGATTGCGCTGGTCGGCGGGGCGTCCGACCTGGCGTCGTTGTGGCACTCGCAGCTCCCGAGTGCCGGTCCCGACGTCCTGACGCGCCTCGAGGTCGCGCTTGCGATCGGGCTCGGTGGCGGCATCGCGCTCGGCGCGCTGGCGCGCGTCGTCTTCGCCGAGCGATCGACGCGCGCCGATGCCTCGACCGAGACCGATCCCGCCAAGTGGTTGTCGATGCTCGTCGTCGGACTCGACGACTCGGAGCTGCGGCGGATCGCAGCCGAGCTCGACGTGGACGACGTCCTTTCGGTCGCGCTCAGCGAGCTCTCCGTGCGGTTGCGGTCCTGCCCGGACGCGTTCAGCGGCGGCGCGCTCGTCTTCGACGTTGCCGCCGACGACCAGACGCTGCACCATTCCTGGTCGATCGTCCCGCGGGACGATGACCTGGTGGCCGAGCGCGGCCACACCACTCCCGCCGCGGCCGAGGTGGGGGTGACATTCCCCGCGTTGTTGCAGCTTCTCGCCGGAACCGTCGCGCTCGACACGGCCGTCGCCTCGGGCCGGGTCGTGGTTCGGGGCGACGCCGGTGTCGTTGCGATCGTCGCGCCGCACTTCGCCGAGCGCGGCGAGACGACGCCTACGACTGCGGACGCTCCGACCGATCGCGCGCCTGCTTCTTGAATTCGTCGAGGCGGTCCTGGAGCGCGGCGTCGCGTTCGTCCTCGCGGCGCGCTCGTCGGGCGCGCCGGATGAGCGCGACCGCCATCACGATGCCGGCGCCAACGAGCGCGACTCCAGCGATCGTCGTGCCCGACAGCCCGCCGCCGCCCGACGGCGACGGCGGATTCACGCCGGCGTAGACCGCGGGCGAGGAGCCCGGGTTCACGGGTTGCCCGCTGTCGGCCGTCGACCGCTCGATCACCACACCACGCGCGTTCCGCTGAACCACGGAGATCGGGTACACACCCTTGGTGGGCGCGGTCACCATGATCGCGAACGACGGGCACGTGAACGGCGAGAACGCGGGCCCGCGGAACCGAAGGACTTGGCCCTTCTTCGTGAACGTCCACCCCTTCGGTGCCCCCACGTTCTCGAGATGGAGGTCGGGCGGCACGTCGACCTCGACGTCGGGCGTTGGCTCGTTCTCGACCGTGATGTACACGGGCACAGACGTCGGCCTGCCCACTGGGACCTTCACTGCGGACGGGCAGATGTGCGCGTCGGCCCGCGTGGACCAGCCGCCCAATGTGAGCGCGACGAGGGCCGCCAGCACACAGACACGACGCATCTGACCGACGCTACCTGTGGTTCCCCCACCCGATCGGCACGCCGGGCTCCCGCTCGGTACCCTTGACGCCGTGCGCACACGAACACTCACGGTTTTGCTTGCCATCCTCGCGCTGGCGCTCGGCGCGTGCGGCGGGAGTTCCAAGCCGAAGTCGGAGCCGGTCACCTCCCCGAATGGCCAGAGCCAACCGACCACCGAACCGGGACACGTCGCGAAGGCGGCCGCCGCCGATCCATCCGTGTCGGCGAAGATGGTGTGCCAGACCGAGGCGGTCAACGACATCGCCAACGTGATCGGCGTGAAGACGACTTCGATCTCGAAGCCGACGTGGATCGACCAGGTCTACTCGTGTGACTACAACTATCCCGGCAACGCCAAAATGACGTTGCGGGTGAAAGAGCTGTCGAGCATCGACGAGACGACTGCGTATTACGACGGGCTCGCCGAGCAGCTCGGGAAGAAGCAGGACCTCCAGGGTCTGGGCCAAGGTGCGTTCTCGACGAAGAGCGGCTCGGTCGTCACTCGCAAGGATTACAAGGTCCTCGTCGTCGACACCAGCAAGCTCCCCGCCCAGTTTGGCGTGCCGCCGGACACGCGTGAGAACGACGCGATCAATGTGTCGTTCACGATCATGGAGTGCTGGGTCGGCGCCTAACCGATCAGTGACGGTTCTGCTTGCCGTTCTCGCGGTGGCCCTCGGGGCGTGCGACGGCAGCTCCAAGCCGTCTTCGCCACCGACCAGCAACACCATTCCCGTTGCACAAGTGGCAGCCGCCGATCCGTCCGTGGCCGCAAAGATGGTGTGCGAGGCCGAAGCCGCGGGCGACATCGCCTCGGCCCTCGGCGTGAAGGCGACCTCGGTCTCGAAGCCGACGTGGGTCGACCCCCTGTACTCGTGCGACTACCACTATCCGAACGACGCCAAGATGACGTTGCACGTGAAGAACTGTCGAGCGTCGCGGCGACCGACGCGTACTACAACGGTCTCGCGCGCAAGCTCGGGAGGAGGCAGGATCTCAATCTCGGCATCATCTCCAAGTCGTTCTCGACGAAGAACGGCTCAGTGGTGACGCGCAAGGACTCCTCGGTCTTGGTCGTCGACACGAACGGTCCCCCGCGCAGTTCGGTGTGCCGCCGTACACGCGTGAGAAGAATGCCATCACCGTGACGTCCACGATCCTGGATTGCTGGCGCTGATCCTGTCAGGTGCCGGCTGCGACCACGCGAGGAAGACGAACCGAACCGGCGCTCGTCAACACCGCGATCACGGCGCATATGACGAACGCAATCGTCAGCGTCGCGCCCAGCGACCATTCGAGTGTGTCGCCGACCGCGACCACTGCACCGGACGTGCCCGTGCCGAGCGCGACGCCGAGTGTTTCCGAAAGGTTCAGTGCCGCCGACGCGGCGCCTTCCTTGCCGGCCGGCGCCTCGCCGAGCACGATCAGCGACGTCGGCGCGTACGCCAAACCCATCCCGAAACCCACGACGGCCCACGAAAGCACCGCGCACACGATCGGGACGGCCACTTGCGCGGTCACGATCATTCCGCCGATGCCCGCGGTGATCGCGAGCGCGCCGACGCGCACGAAGCGGCGCGGCCCGATGCGGGCGACGCGTCGCTCTTGCACCCAAGCGCCGCCCGTCCACGCGAGGGCGGCTGCGGTGAGTGCGACGCCGCCGAGCCCCACGCTCGTGTGCCGTACGTCGGTGAGCGTCAGTGTCACGAACGCGTCGACTCCGAAGAAAGCGAACGCGATGCTTCCTCGGAGTGCCACTGCCGCGGGAAGACCGCGGCGGAGCTGCAACGTCCCTGTTGGCATGAGCCGCATGAACGCCCGGGCACCGATGACCGCGCCGGTCACGAGAAGTGGGATCGCGAGCACGACCGAACGCGCCGAAGCGCCCGCCAGCACGAGCCCGGCCCCCGCCGCGAGGGCGAGCGCGGGAAGGCGCGTGTCCTCGGATCCGGCGCCGCCCGGTGGTCCGAGTTTCCGCAATGCTGGTGTGGTCAGCACGCCGTTTGCGGCGACGAGCGGCAGCAGGCCGAGCAGTACCCATCGCCAACCGAACACGTGAGAGACCGCGGCACTCAGCGCGGGACCCGCGACGCTCGGCACGACCCACGCGGTTGACAGCAGGGCGAACATTCGCGGCTGCAGCGCGGCCGGGAATGCGCGCCCGATCGCCACGTACACGACCGCCGGGATTGCGCCCGCGCCGAGGCCTTGGACGGCTCGCGCCACGACGAGCGCACCCATCGACGGCGCGAATCCGCCGGCAAGCAACCCGGCGCCGAAGAGCACGAGCCCGGCGGCGAACGGCCGCGCCGGTCCGTGGCGATCGGCGGAATGGCCCGCGAACACGATGCCGACGATGGTTCCGAGGAAGAACGCGCTGAACACCCAGCCGTAGAGGCCGACGCCGTGCAGGTCGTCTTTGATGTCCGGCAGCACCGTCGAGATCGCGAGCGCCTCGAATCCCACGAGCGTGATGGCGAGGACGAGGCCCAACGTCAGTGCGCGCCGGTGCGGCGCAAGCACACCGTCCGCATGAGAGGAAGCACCCGCCTCGGTCGTCACCACCCCATCATGGTGCACGGCGTCTACTTATTACGCAAGTACCAGCTTGTGAAATCGAAAGGGCTGTCTTCGCTCGCGCGACGCGCCTACCGTCGAGAAGATTCGCCGAACGGGCGATCGGCAATCCGTCAAGAACGCGTACGAAGCCGGTCAATTTCGCCGAAGAGGAAGTACCGTCGATTCCGACGTCGGGACACGACGACACGGGACCTGGCGGCCCCAGCCCACCGCCCAGACACCCGGCCACGCGTGGTCGGACGCCCGCTCACCTCGGCCAGTGGGGCCGGGGCGGACGTGGGTCACAAGGAGGAAGTCGACGTGTCCCTTGCAATCATCGTCATCGTCGTGCTGATCGCCGCGTTCGTGGTGCTCAGCATGCTGTTGTCGATCAACGTCATCGGTCCGACCGAGGTCGGGCTGGTGCAGAAGCGCTTCTCGTTCAAGAAGCTGCCCGAGGACAACCCGATCGCGTTCCACGGTGAGGCCGGCTACCAGGCCGTGCTCCTCACTCCGGGACTTCGATTCAAGCTGTGGCCGATGTTCGGCGTGAAGAAGTTCCCTTGGGTGCAAATCCCGGCGGGCGAGATTGGCGTCGTCATCGCCCAGGTGGGCGCGCCGCTGCCAATCGGTGCGAAGAGCGCCGAGTACAAACCGGAGTTCGAGAATTTCTCGCACCTCGAGCGGTTCATCCACGACGGAGGCCAAAAGGGTGTGCAGCGCCCGGTGCTGCCGCCCGGCACGCTGTTGCCGATCCATCCGGTCGGGTTCTTGATCGTTACGTCGCGCAAGGTCTACGGCCTACCGGTGTCACCCGACCTGTCCGAGCGGGCGCGGGCGACCGGCGGAGCACTGCGGGCGGAGTCGTTCGGGCTCACGCCAGAGCAGTTGCAGGTGGTCGTGATCGCGCCGCGCGGTCCGCAGGACATGATCGGCATCGTCACCACACTCGAAGGCCCCCCGCTGCCGTCGGGTGACATCGCGAGCCGACTCGGCGGCTACGACGACATCGCACACATGGAGCAGGCGGACGAGGCGACCCAGGACTCCGAGGTCATCGAGGTGCTGCTCGGCTCCAAGAATGATCTGCACAACAACTATCAGGACTTCCAGTCGTTCCTGGAGAAGGGCGGTTACATCGGCTTGCAGCACGACCCGCTGCTCTACGGTGCCTACTTGCTCAACCCATTCCTGGTGCGCGTCGAGATGGTCCCGATGCTCGTCGTCAATCAGGGCGAGGTCGCGGTCATCAAGGCGTATGTCGGCCTGCCGACGCTCGATACCTCGGGTGCGGAGTTCAAGTTCGGATCGATCGTGCGTCCCGGCCACCGAGGAATATGGGCCGAGCCGTTGCGCACCGGCAAGTACCCGATCAACCCGCGTGTGTACGCGGCGGAGATCGTGCCCACGTCGATCCTCACCCTGAACTGGGCGGAGGCCGTGTCGACCGCGCACAACCTCGACGCGCACTTGTCGCCGATCGAGGCGAAGAGCCGGGAAGGGTTCGTGTTCCGCATCGATCTCCAGGTGCAGATCCACGTGCCCGACACGCGTGCCCCGAAGGTCATCTCGATGGTCGGCACCATGCAGAACCTCGTCAACGAAGTGCTGCAGGCCGCCGTCGGCAACCACTTCCGCAACACGTTGCAGGGGTTGGAGGCCGTGCGGTTCATCGAGACCCGTGCCCAGGTGCAGGAGAGCGCGTACCAAGCGATCACCGCGTACCTCGCGGCGTACGACGTGGAGACGCGCGGTGTCTACATCCAGGACGTCGAGTTCCCAGCCGCGCTGGTGACGGTGCTCACCCAGCGCGAGATCGCCAACCAGGAGAAGGCGACGTTCGCGGAGGAGGAGCGCGCCGAAGTCGCCCGTATCGAAAAGGAGAAGGCGAAGGGGACTGCCGACATGCAGGCGCAGCTTGCGCAGTCGGCGGTCGGCATCGCGATCAAGGACAACGAGGCGCAAGCGCGCGAAGCGCAGGCGCGTGGTGAAGCGGCGTTCGTGCGGCTTACCGGTGAGGCAGAAGCGTCCAAGACCCAGGCGATCGGCCTCGCGGAGGCCAAGGCCACCGAGGCGTTGGGTCTCGCGCGAGCGGCCGGGTTCGAGGCGCAGACGCGAGCACTCGGTCAGTCCGCGACCGCGTTGGTTGCAGTTGCGAACGCGGTCGCCGAAGGCCACATCACGGTCGTGCCCGAGGTGCTCGTCGCCGGCGGCGGCGGTGCGCTCGACGGTCTGGCCGCGACGCTGATGCGCACGCTCGGCACCAACGGACAGACACCCAATGGTGCGGGCCCGGCGAAGGCACTGGGAGACGACAGCGCAGCGACCGGAGGGGAGCGGAGCGTGGAGTCGACCAGACGTAGTGAGCCTCCGGCAGAATCCGACCGTGCGGACGCAGCGGAGCCAGGCAGGGCGTAGCGAGGGAGCCATGTCCCCGTGCGGAGCGGCCTGAAGGTAAGTGAACTCTGGCGGTTCCCGGTCAAGTCGCTCCAAGGTGAGCGGCTCGACCGGGTTCGCATCGACACCGACGGTCTCCTCGGAGACCGTCGGTTCGCGTTGTTCGACGTCGAGACCGGCTTCGGCCTGACCGGGCGGCGCGAACCACGACTGCTGATGGCATCGGCGCGTGTTGTCGACAAGGGAGACGGCGTCGAGATCGAGTTGCCGGACGGTTCGATCGCGCGCGACAACGACGACTTGTCGCGGTGGCTCGGCCGAAAGATCGAACTCGTCGACGCCCGGCAAGCGTCCGGCGCGCGCTATGAGAGCCCCGACGACATCGATACCGAGCTCGAGTGGCACGTGTTCGAAGGGCCGGGCGGGGCGTTCCACGACACCGACCTTTTCAGAGTCTCACTTGTGTCGACGGCGACGATCGGTGCTTGGCCGGCGCGCCGGTTCCGTGCCAACGTCGTGCTCGACGGCGCCGGCGAGGACGAGTTGGTCGGGAGCGACGTCGCGCTCGGCGAAGCGGTGTTGCACGTCCAGTGGCAGATCCCGCGTTGCGTGATGGTCACCCGCGAGCAGCCGGGAGACATCGAACGCGATCTTGCCGTGCTGAAGACGATCCAGCGCGACCGCGACGGCTACCTGGCGATCGGGGCGACCGTCGTGACTCCCGGCGAGGTGGCGGTGGGCGAAGAACTGCACTGACGTCTATTCGGAGATCAAGCACACACCGTTGATGATGACGCCCGGGCACGGATCCGCCGGCGGTGCAACGGTGGTCGTGGGCTTCGGCACGCACTCGCGCGGTGCCCGCACACTTCGCCAATGGTGCCCGCGTTGGACGCGACACGTCACCGCTTGCCGAGAGCGAGGTGACGCACCCGAATCGACGATTCCGGCGACTGTCAGACTTGCAGTGAGAGTGACGACCAATGCCGCGGCAAAGCGTCTTCCGAGACCATGCATCTCGAACCCCCTTCGATGCCCCTCACTGCGAGTAACGGCAAACGAAGTGGTCGATCTTGAGCGTTGGCAATTCTGAGCGCGCACGTCTCGCGGGACCGTCGGCCCGCGTTGCCCGAAATCGTTTGTGTTGGCGCGTGCACTTACCGCCAGTGGTGTCCGACGAGGATCACCTGCACTTGATGCTGCATGACCGGACCTGAACCGGTCGTGGTCTCCGCGTATGCCAGGCTCGCGCCTACAGCGACGATCAGTGCCGCGGCGAAGCGTCTCGAGAGACGACGCATTTCGAACCCCCCTTCGTTGCCCCTCATTTCGAGTAACGGCAAACGAAAGGGTCGATCTTGAGCGATCAGCAGATTGCTACCGCGGGACGTCCCTCCACGCGACGCCCTTGTCGGGACGCGGTTCGCCGGGAAGGCCGAGCACACGCTCTCCGAGGATGTTCTTCATCACCTCGTCGGATCCGCCGGCGATGTGCCCCGCGGGCGCCATCAGCAACGAATTTGCGAAGCGCGTTTCACCCGCGACCGCGTCGGCGCCGGCGAGCGACATCGTCAACTCTCCGAGCTGCGTCATGATGCGCGCGCCGAAAAGTTTGCCAATTGAGCCCTCGGGACCAGGGATTTTGCCCTTTGAGGCGGCGGTAAGCGTGCGCATCGAGAGGAACTTTTGGATGCGAGTCTTCGTGTAGAGGTCGGCGAGTTGTTGGCGGACGCGCGGATCGCCGTTGGCCCCCCGCTTCTTCGCCAGTGTGATCACGTCCTGCACCGTGCCTCGCGCGCCGCTGCCTCCGGATCCGATTGCGACCCGTTCGTTCATCAACGTCGTGATCGCGACCGTCCATCCTTCGTTGACGTCGCCGAGCACGTGGTCGTGTGGTACGCGTACGTCCTCGTAGAACACTTCGTTGAAGGTGGCGCCGCCGTTCATCTGTCTCAGCGGCTTGATCGTGGTACCGGGCGCCTTCATGTCGACGATGAACGCGGTGATGCCCTTGTGCTTCTCGGCGTCGGGCGCGGTGCGACAGATGATCTCACCGAAGTCCGAGTATTGAGCACCGGAGGTCCAGACCTTCTGGCCGTTGATCACCCACTCGTCGCCATCGCGCGTTGCCGTTGTGGACAGCGACGCGACGTCTGAGCCGGCACCCGGTTCGCTGAACAACTGGCACCAGATCTCCTCGCCGCGCAGCAGCTTGGTGAGGTACCGCTGCTTCTGGGCGTCGGTGCCCACCGCGCGGATCGTCGGCGCGATCATGCCGAGACCGATGATGAAGGCCTCCGTCGGCAGTGAGTACTTCGACTCCTCCTGACCGAAGATCACTTGTTGCATCGACGTGCCGTTTCGACCGCCGAACTCGGGCTCCCACGTGATCCGCGCGAATCCGGCGTCGAATTTGGCCGCCTGCCAGCCTCTCGCTCGCTCGAGATAGTCGCCGCCGCCCACCTCGAGCTCGCGCTCGGGCCGCGAGCCGGTGAAGTCGGGCGCATGCTTGTCGAGCCAGGTGCGGCACTCTTCGCGCCACGCCGCCTCATCAGGCGAGTCGTTGAAATCCATGATTCTTTGTCGCGCTCCCTCGGGGCGGCTGCCCCGAGGCGAATCATTGCTCGTCGGGAGGCGGCGGTTGTAATTCGTCGCGCGGCGTGGGGTCAACGGCGGTGCCACCGATTGTCGGTGGTGCCGCGGCGGGCGGCTGGACGGGATCGCCCGACGGTGGCGGCGGTGCTGCGGGTGGCGCATCGATATACGGCGAGAGGTCGGGTGGTGCAGGCATCCGCGCCGGTGCCGGCGCGCGGCCGAGCGGTGCCCACAGGCCGAGCAACAAACCGATGATCAGCCCCGCGATCGGGAGGACAGTGACAAGGATGCTGTCGGTCCGGATCGCGCCCATGAACATCAGATCGATCGCGATGAAGAAGCCCGCGAAGAAGCCGGAGATCGCGCCGCGTACGGGCCGACCCTTGTAGCGCGTCATGCCGGCACGCGCTTCGCTCGTAACGACAACGCGACGTTCACGACGGCTACGACCGTGAGCGCGAGGGAGGTGAGCAGCACCGGGTTCGACCACTTCCCGCCCGCGAGCTGGAGCACCATCGTCCCCGAGCAGTTGACGCCGGGCTCGGTGTGATGGCCCGAGACTGGCACCTTGAGACCGGCGAGCAACGTCGGGAAGTCGTAGTGATACGTGCCGGTCTTCCGGTGCTTGTCGCCCGAGCCGTCCCAGGTTCCGGCGAGTGTCACCTTCGCCGGGCCGATCTTCACGTAGACCTTGCCTTCGACCGGCCGAGTGCCGACGCCCTTGACCGTGCCCTGCCATCGCACGTCGCCCTTGCGAGGGATCGTGGCCTCGTCCTGCGACTTCGGGTTGTAGTTGACGGTCTTGATCGTGCCGATTGCTTCGCACGGACCGCTGAGCGATGCGCCGGCGGGATGCGCGCCCAGCGCCAGAGGGAGCGCGACGACGAAAAGAGAGGCTGTCGCGCCTCGCAGCACCGTCATATGGTCCTCCCCGCTTACTCCGGAGGCTACGAGGGTGCATGCGATATTTCAACGATCCTCCAGTCGTCGTTTGTCGCGGCGTTCTTGCGACATTGGGCGACTGAGAGGGTCGTCGTTTGTCGCAAGAACTGGTGCGGTCATAGCCTCCGCGGCCGTGGACGCGCCTTTCGATCGCCGCCCCGTTCCCGACCCCGGTGCGCTTGGTATCAACGCCGATGCACTCGACGAGCTGTTCGCGCGCGTGCGACGAGACGTCGACGCCGGGCACCTGCCGTCGTGCCAGCTCGCGCTCGCGCGCGACGGCAAGGTCGCGGTCTGGCAATCCTTCGGCAATGCGCTCCCCGAGACGCGCTATGTGATGTTCTCGGCGACCAAAGCAGTCGTCGCGGGCGCGGTATGGATCCTCATGGGCGAAGGATCGTTGGACGTGTCGCGCCCGGTCGCAGATCTCATTCCGGAGTTCGGGACCAACGGCAAGGATGTGATCACCGTCGAGCAGGTGATGCTGCACACGTCGGGTTTCCCGCACGCGCCCTTCAACGCGCTCGACTGGGACGACCGCGATCGCCGGCTCGCACGATTCGCGAAGTGGCGGTGCAACTGGGAGCCGGGGACGCGGTACGAGTATCACCCGACATCGGCGCACTGGGTGCTCGCCGAGCTCATCGAGCGGTGCACCGGGAGCGACTTTCGCGCGTTCATTCGCGAGAGGATCATCGAACCACTCGGCCTCACCGGCTTGCAGATAGGTGTGCCGCCGAAGGAACAAGGCGACATCAACCCGTTGGTGCACACCGGCGAGCGCGCGACTCCCGAGGAGCTCCAGGCCGTGCTCGGGGTCTCGTCGCTGCCAGTCACGGAAGTGACGCCCGAGGCGCTGATCTCGTTCAATCAACCCCAGGTCTGCGCCGTCGGCGTGCCGGGTGGGGGAGGTGTCACGACCGCGGCCGATATGGCGCTCTACTACCAGGCGCTGTTGCACGATCCGGCCGCGATCTGGAAACCCGACGTGCTCAGCGACGCCACGAGCCACGTGCGCAACACGATGCCCGACTACATCGGCACACCCGCCAACCGCACGCGCGGCCTCCTGGTTGCAGGCGACGACGGGCGCTCGAACGCTCGGGGGATGGGGCGCACGGTGTCGCCGCGCGCGTTCGGTCACAACGGCGCGGGAGGGCAGATCGCGTGGGCCGATCCCGCGACCGGGCTGTCGTTCTGCTACCTCACCAACGGCCTCGACCAGCACCAGCTGAGGGAGTGGCGCCGCACCACTGCGATCGCGAGCCGCGCTGCGAACTGCGTCGCCGCCTGACACTCCGCCAGCGCTCATCCCGGCTGCCAACCCGCCGATTGAGCATTCGGCGGCAAAAAGGCGGAGGGCGCGGGGATGACAGCGGTTTCGGCGAGCAGCCGGGGCGACCTCGACGAGGTCGAGGATGTGGCGCTCCTCGTCGCGCTCGCAGAGCGGTTTTCCTTCGAACCGATCCGTCTCGACGAGGTCGTTTCTGTGCGTCGCGCCCGCACGTCTCCCAAGTTCCGCATGGTGCGCGGCCTCCTCGGCGCGATGGGCCGAGGGTCTCGGCACGTGCTCATCGCCGTTCGGCGGCTACGGGTGCCGCGGGTTCGGCTGCCCCAGGTTCGGATGCCGCGGCGGCGGGTGCGCTACGCCGTGCAGCCGATCATCCTCGAAGGCCCACGCCGCGTCCCGATCGAGGTGCTGCACCTCTCGCGGCCGCAAGCTGACTGACCCCGTACTGCTCCGCCGGCGCGGCGGGCAGCCGCCGTTCGGCCGTCGTAGGATGACGCGACGGTTGCACGAAGCGTGAAATTTGGGGGAACCGGCATGCGCGGTCGGAGCGAAGTGTCCAGGGTCGGGCTCGGCATCGCGGTGCTCTCGGTGGCTGCGCTCGTCGTCACAGGATGTTCCGGGTCGGGCAGCAAGACGACTGCGGCGTCCAACAAACCGGCACCCGCGCCCACGACCACGCCGACGACGAGCGTCACCCAAGCTGTTGTAGATGAAAACGGCGTGAAGGTCATCGCGGGTACCGCGACCGGCAAGTCGCCGTGTGAGCTTGCAGCACCGACACCGGCCTCACCCGGTCAGGTGGGAGCGGGGGCCGGAGGCTCGGAAGCGGCAAATGCCGCCGAAGCGGCCGCGAGTGAGCACGGCGCACGCGGCATGGTGCAACAGGACGTCCTCAGCAAGTCGCAGCGGCTCGCACTCGAAGGTGAGATCAAGCAGGCGCGGGAGGCCGCGGCCAAGTACCCGACGGTCAAGGATGCGCTCGCGGCCGGCTACATGAGATCGACGCCGTTCGTGCCGTGCATTGGCGCGCACTACACCAACATCGGCCTCGTCGCGCGGTTGAACTTCGAGGCGCCGTCGGAGCTTCTCTACGACGGAACCGAGCCCGACTCGCAGATCGTCGGCTTGAGCTACCTCGTCTACAACGCGGGCGGCCTTCCGCCGCAAGGCTTCGCCGGCGACAACGACCACTGGCACCAGCACAACGCGAACGGCGGACTCTGCTTGAAAGGCGGCACGGTCATCGGGAGCGAAAACACGTCGCGCCAGGAGTGCGCCGACCGCGGCGGCCGCAAGACGCTGCTGACGGACATCTGGATGCTGCACGCGTGGATCGTGCCGGGCTTCGAATGCAGCTGGGGCACGTTCTCCGGTGAGTGTCCCGAGCTGGGCGGACGGCTCTGCGGCACCGCGTGGGACTCGCCCGATCCCAATGACCAATCGAAGTGTGCCTCCGCGCTGAGAGGCGCGTAGCGCGAAGCGCTACAGCGGCGACCAGGCGGCGCTGCGCAACAACCGGCTCTCCCAGTCGTCGCGCACCTCGAGCGCGTCGTGCATCCACGTGCCCGGGCCCTTCACGTGCGCAGGAAGCTCGCGGGTGAAGAGCCCCGGAAGCCGCTCGGGGAAGTCGACGCGCTGCCACAGCACGATCTCGCGCCGGCGGGGCGCGCCGAGCGCAGCCTGGAACACGCCGAGCAACGTGAGCAGCGAACGTTCGCTTTGTTGCTCCAGGCTCGGCGCGTAGTGCGTGCGCGCGGCCTCGAGATACGCGTCGAGCTTCGCTTCGTGCGGCCACGCGCTGTCTTCCATGAACAACACCGGCTCGTGCTCACGGCCGTCGACGGGCACCGTCTCCAGATCGACATCGCCGAACGGCGACCAGTCGACCGGCAGCATCAGCTTGCCCTTGACCTCGTGGCGGGAGCGGTCGACGCCGGCGGCCCATTCGCGTAGGTCGCCCGACTGGACCCGGCGCGCGAGCCGCTCGTAGGCGTTGCCGTCCCGAAGGGCGGTAATCGTGACGTGGTGATACGCGCGGCCGGTGCCGTGCGCGAGCTTCAAGTAGTAGAGCAGCCGGGCGTCATCGGTCTTGGCCAGCGTTGGCATCCATCCCTCGCGGAATGTGGCCTCGAACGCGTCCTCATCGCGACCGGACACGGTGTGGAGCTCGTGCAGCAGCAGCATGCGGTCCTCAGTTGTCGGTGAGCGCGATCACGATCGCCTCGATCGCGTCGTCGGCGAGCGCCCGGAGCTCGTCGTCGGTGCGGTCCTGGATCGGGTGGGGCACGAAGACTCGCGCAGGATCGGCACCCAGCGCACGTGCTTGCGCGTCGGCGGCTTCGACGAACTCGGTGGACGCCACGAAGACCATCGGCACGCCGGTCGCCTCGATGTTGACGGTGTCGTGCACACTGCACGACGTGCACGAGCCTCAATCGGCGAGTGCTTCGACCACCACGTCGCACTTTGCGGTGATCTCGTGGCGCAGGTCGACGGGGGCCGGCTTCGTGAACGTGGGTTTGCTGAACCTGCTGACCTCGACGCCGCGCGCCCGAAGCAGCTCTTCGACCCGATCGAGAAACACACTGCCGCGCGGCTTGCTGATGTCGAGCAGTGCCACGTGCTTGCCGGCGAGCGCGTCAGGCCGCTTGGCCCGTTCGCGGGTTGTGGCCTGGCGCTCCGATGTCGGATCGAGCAACGTTTTGCTCACGAATTGACCTCCCAGGTGACGGGTTCGCTGCCGATGGCGCCGCTCGCCCAACCGCCGATGATGGCCGAGAACAGACCGGCGCCACCACCGGCATGAGCGATGAGCAACCCGCCGGGCCGGAACTTCGGCAGCGTGGTGCCTGGTTGGCACAGCGACTCGGGCATGCCCTCGGCGATGCCACCCGCCCCGCGCACGATCTCTTCCGCCGGGAGTTGGAGCAGGGTGTCGAGCTCTTCGCGCAATCGGGCCTTTGTCCACCCCGCGTCGCGGAAGACGCGCCCGTGCTCCGGCGAGACGACGAGCATCGCGTCCCACACGAAAATGTTCTTCGGATGCGCAACGGTGCGCAGGCTCGCGGCGTACGAGCGCGCGAGGGATGCGGGTTCGCGCGACAACTGGTCGACGAGGCCGCGCACGCCTTCGGCGGCAAACAGCGTGACCGCGTTCGCGCCCGGAGCCATGCCGCGTTCGACGGCGAGTGATTCCCAGGGCGAACCGGCTTCGTCCTCGGCGAAGCAGAACGTGTACTTGCCGGGGTTGCCGAGCGTGGCGCGGTCGACCTCGCCCGGGCGGCCGCCGCCGACGTTCCGAATGACGAGCTGGAGCGCGCGCCCGATCGTCGCGTTGGCGCGATTGCCCTGCCCGAGCGCGTTCACGCCCGAGTTCATGCCGATCGCCCGTGTGATCGGGCCGTTGACGACAACGAGCGGACCGGAAAACCACGTCGTCGCCAGCAGGCCGTGAATGTTGAACTCGTCGGTGCAGGCGGCCTCGATCGCCGCGAGCACGACCGGCAGATACTCCGGCAAGCAGCCTGCCATCACTGCGTTGATCGCCACTTTCTCGACCGTGCACTCGACGAGGTCGGGTGGTACCACGGCGACGATGTCCGATGGGTCGCGACTGGTGCCTGCGCACATGCGCGCGACCCGCTCGGGGGTCGGCGGCACGAGCGGCAGGCCGTCGCTCCAACCGCGCGCGTACATCGCTTCGCTCTCGTCCTCGGCGTCGCCGAGCTCGACGGGGCGCGCTTGCAGCTTCGGCGCGATCGATGCGACGAGGCGGGCATCGACGACTTCGGGATCGTGCGTGCGCGATCCGCAGCCGGGCCGCCAGTCGGGGAGCCCGACGCCGAGATCGTCGACACCGGTGAACTTCTCCCAGCGACTGCGTTCCCAGCCCTCGAGCCGATCGACGACGTGTCCGTCTTCGACGCGTACAAGTGTCGGCACGGTGTCGATGTCCAGCTCGAACGAGATGTCGAGTGCGGTGTCGTCGTGCGCGCCGATGCCGTCGGGGAACGTGGGATCGTCCTGCGAGTAGATCGTGAGCTGCTCGCCGAGCTGGGCGAGGACCGGCGCAACCAACTCGCAGGTCGGGCATGCCCGTTTCACGACTGCGACGAGCCCGTCGGGAATCACAGTCACATGGCTCCCTCGCTGCGCCGTCCTTGGCTCCGCTGCGTCCGCACGGCGTCAGTTTCCCATGCGCTCCAGCAAGTAGTCGATCGATTGTGTGAGCAGCCGCACGTCATCAGGATCGATCGCCGGAAACAGTGCGATACGCAGCTGATTGCGCCCGAGCTTGCGGTACGGCTCGACGTCAACGATGCCGTTGGCGCGCAACGCGGCTGCCAAAGCGGCGGCGTCGACCGTGTCGTCGAAGTCGATCGTGGCCGTCACGTGGCTGCGGGACGCCGGATCGCTGACGAATGGGGTCGCGTGCTGGTGCGCGTCGGCCCAGCCGTAAACGATGCCCGCCGACGTGTCGGACCGGGCGGCCGCGAACTCGAGGCCACCGTGGCCGAGCATCCATTGCAGCTGCTGATCGAAGAGGAACAGCGTCGCGAGCGCGGGCGTGTTGTACGTCTGCTCGAGCCGCGAGTTCTCCAGAGTGATCGAGAGGTCGAGCGTGGGCGGCATCCATCGTCCGCCGGCCTTCAGCGTTTCGATGCGTGAGATCGCGGCCGGTGAGCAGAGTGCAAGCCACAAGCCACCGTCGCTCGCGAAGCATTTCTGCGGCGCGAAGTAGTACACGTCGAAGGCCGCCGCGTCCGTGCGCAGACCGCCGGCTGCCGACGTCGCGTCGACGAGCACGAGCGCGTCGCTGCCGGCGGGACGGTGCATCGGAACCATCACGCCGGTTGACGTCTCGTTGTGCGGATAGGCGTACACGTCACCCTCGACGCGGTCGAGGGTGCGGGGCGTTTTGCCGGGCGCGGTCTCGCACACTTGCGGCTCATCGAGATGGGGCGCGTGCCGGGCGACCGCGGCGAACTTCGAGGAGAACTCACCGATCACCACGTGGGAGCTGCGCTGCTCGACCAGGCCGAACGCGGCCGCGTCCCAGAACGCGGTGGTGCCGCCGTTGGCGAGCAGTACCTCGTAGCCGGTCGGCAGCGCGAACAGCTCGGTGAGACCCTCACGGATGTGTCGAACAACCGATCGCACGGCTTCGCGGCGGTGGCTGGTGCCGAGATAGCCGTGCGCGACGTCGGCGAGGGCGGCGACGGCTTCGTCGCGTACCTTCGACGGTCCCGAGCCGAAACGGCCGTCGCGCGGCCGCAGCTCGACGGGAAGCTCGATGTGCTTCGTGGCAGTCACCGCGCCACGTTAGTGGTCAGGCGAGCGCGAGGACCTCGTCAAAACCGGCACGGAGCGCGCTCACGAGGACGTCGGGGTCGGGCACCGCGGTGGTGTCCATGACGATGCCGATACAGCACGTCTCGAAATGCGAGATCAGCGTGACGTTGAACGCTGAGCCCGACGGCGGTCCGAACGCGTACAGCCGTTCGACCTTCGCTCCGGCCGTGTAGACGGGGACGGGCGCGCCCGGGATGTTCGACGTGACGAAGTCGCAGCACTTGAGCATGCCGCCGAACAGCGCGGTAGTCGTCGTCGTCGGCAGGCGATTGAGCACACCGGCCAGCGTGCTGGTCATCTGCAAGGCGGGCTCGGCACGCCACCCGCGCACGAGCTGACGAATCGCCTGAATCCGCTCGACCGGATCCATGATCGAGAGCGGTACGGGAAAGCGCGCCGGCGCGAACCGATTGCCGCCCGACTCATCGTCGGCATGGCGCAGGTTGATCGGCAGCGTCATCCGCAACGTGGCGGGCGTGGCGCCGTGGCCCTCGTGGTACCGCTGGGCACCGCCGACGACTGCGGCGACGAAGGCGTCGTTGAGGGTCCCCTCCGCGGCCTTCGCCGCGCGCCGAAGGTCGTCGAGCGAGACGTCGAAGCTGTCGAGCCGGCGACCCAGCCCGCGCTCGAGCATCACTGGCGACATCGGAGATGTTGCGGGGGCGAGCGTGCGCCCGATCGATCGCGCCGTGCGCACGAAGTCGGTCGTGCGCCCGAGCGGATGGCGCACCGCAGATGCGGCCGCGCGCAATGCGGAGCCAGGAAGGCGACGGGCAACTCCGTTCACGCGCCGGCGCGTGTGCGCGGCCGACTCGCGCACGAGGTCGAGCGCGCTGAAGTGCTCCGGTGCGGGCGCGGCGGGCACGTCGCGATCGGAGGGCTCCTCGGCATCGCGGGCGAGGTCGATCATGTGGGTGAGGAGGTCCATGCCGCCGACGCCGTCGGTCACCGAATGGTGCACCTTCATCGCAAGCGCGGCACGCTCGCCTTCGGGCCCGTCGAGGCCTTCGATGAGCGTGAATTGCCACAGCGGTCGCGCCCGGTCGAAGCTGGACGTCGCCATCGGCTGCAGCGCGTCGAGTAACGCACGCTCGGTTCCCGCGCCCGGGAGCCGCGTGCGCCGCAAGTGATAGTCGAGATCGAACGTCGCCTCGACCGTCCAGCGCGGCGGTCCCATGCGCAGCGGCGGCGACAAGACGCGCTGGCGGAACCGGGGGATGAGGAGCGTCGTGCGGTTGATGCGCCGCCGCAGCATGTCCCAGTCCGGAACGCTGTCGAACATCGCGACTGCGAGGATCGTCGACCGCAGGATCGGGTCCTTCTCGATGTTCCACATGAGCGCGTCCTCGTCGCTCATGTGATGCGCGAAACGTGCGACCTCGGCCATGGCGCGAGGGTAGTTGTCGGCTGCCAAGTGTTACAGGGGGAGTGGGCTGCCCGTGCGCTCGATGTCGTACGCGACCTCGTTGACCAAGGCTGCGCTGGCGCGCCAGCCGACCACGGGGATCTCGATCCGCTCCGGTGGGGGGCCGTCGGTCTCGGCGACGACGTCCCAGGGCCGGCGGAACAGCACACGGATCGCGACACCGATCGCGGCCGTGAGCACGATGTAGAGAAGGTCGGCGACGAAGACCAGGGCCGGCAGCAAGAAGAACCAGGCGAGGACAAGCGCGCCGATAACCGCCACCACCGCCACGAGCACCGGTATCTCGCCGAGATCGCCGACGGCACTGAGGCCGTCGAGCACGTCGACTGTGTCACCAGCGTCGCGTCCGCGGTGCCCTCCTGGTTACGGAAGCTGCGCCAGCGTGGTGTGCGCGGGAGCCACTCGCGCTTGACGTCCCATGCCCGTCCGTCCGGGCCCACCGCCCGCTTGTCCGCCACGACATACATTCTGCCGTTGTGCGCAGCCGCTACGTGACGACCAACGGCATCCGCCTCTACTGCCTTGAAGCCGGGCCACCCGACGGCCCACTCGTGCTGTTGCTGCACGGTTTTCCCGAGCTCGCGTACTCCTGGCGTCATCAGGTCGCGACACTTGGTGCCGCCGGCTTCCACGTGGTTGCTCCCGACCTGCCCGGCTACGGCCGTTCCGACAAGCCCGACGTCACCTACGACTGTGAGTGGATCGATGCGTGCTTCGTCGGCGTCGTCGACGCGCTTGGGCACGAGCGCGCGGTCATCGCGGGGCATGACTGGGGCGGCATCCTCGTGTGGATCATGGCGCGGCAGTATCCGGCGCGCATCGCCGGTGTCATCGGCGTGAACACGCCGGATCTTCCGCGACCACCGATGCCGCCCGTGCAACTGTTGCGGCAGATTTTCGTCGACACGCCGATCTACATCATCCAGTTCCAGGAACGCGGCCTTGCCGAATGGGTGCTGGGCACCTGGGGACGTGGCATCGACGACTTCGTCGAGATGATCTTCGCCAGCGCGGGAACGAAGAACCTCGACGCGTTCCCGCCGGAAGTTCTCGACGTCTACAAGAACGCATTCCGGCCGGAGGGCGCGCTCACGCCGCCGATCGAGTATTACCGGAACATGGATCGCAACTGGGAGCTCACCGCGCCGATCGCGGACCGCACGATCGACGTGCCGTGCCTGATGATCTCCGCCGCCGACGACCCCGTGCTCACCCCGGCGATGACGCTCGGCATGGAGGAGCGCGTCCCGAACCTCGAACGGGTCGTGATCGAGAATTGCGGGCATTGGACTCAGCAGGAACGTCCCGAGGAGACGAGCGCCGCCATGCTCGCCTATCTCCGCAAGCTGCCGCCGTGGTAAAGCCACCAACAGTTGGCAGCAAAACCCGCGCTATGCGCGGGAAACGCTGCCAACTGTTGGAGCACTAGAAGATGCGGCGGGCCGCCATTGCACCGTCGAGCGGGATCACAGCGCCGCTGAGGTAGGCGGCGCCCGCGGAACACAGGAACGCGACCGTCGCCGCGACTTCTTCGGCACGTCCCAGCCGTTGCATCGGCGTGTTGCGCGCCACCATCGCCATTGTCGCGTCAGGATCGTCGGTCTCGGCCGCGACGCGCGCGAACAACCCGACGTCGGTCGCGGACGGCGACACGACATTGACGCGCACGTCCTCGGCCGCGTGCTCGATCGCGGCCTGCTTCGCAAGATTGTTCAGCGCGCCCTTCGACGCGCAGTACGCGGCGTAGCCGGGCGAGCCGATGACGCCCAACACCGAACCGAGCAGAACCACCGCGCCACCACCGCCGCGAGCGATCTGCGGGATGCCGTGCTTCATGCACAGGAAGGGTCCCTTGACGTTCACGTCGAGCACCCGCTGCCACTCGTCGTCGCTGCAATCGACGACTGACGCGCGCGTCTCGACGGCCGCGGAGCACACGAGCGCATCGAGGCGTCCGTGCCGCTCGACGACCGCGTCGAAGCACGCGGCGACTTCACCCTCGCTGGTGACGTCGACGGTCATCGCTTCGCAGGTACGTCCGGCCGCGACCAGCTTGTCGGCGACTTGTTGCGCGTGGGGCTCGTCGACGTCGGCGACGACGACGCGATACCCGTCGGCCGTGAGCCGCTCCACGATCGCCTCCCCGAGGCCGGAGGCCCCGCCCGCGACTACTGCAACCGGCGTTGCCATCTTGGCGCTCATCGACCAGACCTCATCGACCCAGACCTCATCGACCCAGACCTCATCGACCCGTCCTCATCGATACGCCGCCAGTCCGCCGTCGCAGGGGATCACGGCACCCGACGTGTACGCCGATGCGTCGCTCGCGAGGAACAGCGCCAGATTCGCCACGTCCTCGGCCGCGCCAAGCCGGCGGAGCGGGATCGTCCGTTGGAGCATGCCGAGAAACGCGTCGGGGTCGTCCATGTCCTCGGCCACCCGCTGGAACCGGGGTGTGTCGATCGAACCGGGGGCGATCACGTTGGCCCGCACCAGTGGGCCGTACTCGACGGCGATCTGACGTGTCAGCGCGATCAGTCCGGCTTTCGCGGCGCCGTACGCGGCATAGCCCTCCGACCCCTGCTGGCCGAGCGTCGACGAGGTGTTGATGATCGAGCCCCGACGGCCGGCGAGCATATGCGGGATCGCGGCGCGGCACGCGCGGAAGATCGCGGTGAGGTTCGTCGCGATCGTGATGTCCCACATCGCTTCGGTCGTCTCGACGAGGCGGCCCGACATCTGGATCGCGGCGTTGTTGTAGAGCACGTCGAGCCGACCGTACGTGTCGATCGCTGCAATGATCATCGCGTCGCAATCGGTGCGCCGCGCGACATCGGCGTGCACCGCGCTGGCGACTCCCGAATCCTTCTCGATCAACGCGACGGTCTCGTGAGCGCCGTCGTCGTTCACGTCCACGACGACGACCGACGCGCCGCGTGCCGCGAACAGCTGAGCTGCCGCGCGTCCTTGTCCCGACGCCGCGCCAGTGATCAGCGCAACTCGTCCCGCGAGCGCGTCCTCGTGCACAGCGAGCGACCGTACGCAGCACGCGTCGCCACGTCAACGTACAGTCACGTCATGGCCGACGATCCGCTCGCGCGAGTACGGCGCGCTGTTCGAAAGGATAGGCAATCGTTTCGTGCCGACGCCCTTGGCACGTGGGCCTTGGAACCCGCGCGCGTTGCACGGTGGCGCACCGAGCGCGCTGTTTGCTCATGCGTGCGAACAGCACGATCCCGGTCCCGCGTCCTTCATCGCCCGGCTCACCGTCGAGTTGATGCGGCCGGTGCCGCTGGAACCGCTCGACCTACAGGTACGCACGATCCGACCGGGCAAGAAGGTGCAGTGGCTGCAGGCCGCGTTGTTCGACGAGCGCGGACGGGAGGTCGCGCACGCAACTGCCCTCCGCATCCGCATACAGGACGTCGACACGGCGGGATCCGTTCAACCGATCGTGGTGCCCCCGCCCGCGCCCGAGACACATACCGGGCACGAGGTCTTCTTTCTCCAAGAGCGAGCGGTTGGGTTCTGGAACGCGAACGACGTGCGACTCGTGCAGGGCAGCTGGACCGAGCCCGGTCCCGCGATCGCGTGGTTCCGTTTGCAGTGCGCGGTGATCGCGGGTGAGGCGGTCTCGCCGTTCATGCGCGTTGCCGCGTGCGCCGACTTCGGAAGCGGTGTGGGGAACCCGGTGCGATTGACGAACGCGGCGGCCATCAACCCCGAGGTCAGCATTCACGTGCACCGGCATCCAGAAGGCGAGTGGGTCGCGCTCGAATCCGGCGCGTGGGCCGAGAGCCACGGCGTCGGCATGGCCGAGAGTCGCCTGCACGACGAGCACGGTGTGCTCGGTCGTGCGGTCCAGACCCTTCTCGTCGAGCCAATCGCCGACCGGCAGATGTTTACGGAATGACGATCTTCCGCTCTCGGCGCTTTGCGCCAGGCCGCGAGGCCCCGCCTCGTTGCTCAGCGGGTTACCCACCTCGCGGACACTCGGCTTAGTCGTCTTCCGTGCGGTCCACGTCGGTCGCCCAGAGCTCGAACTCGCCGTTGCGGTAGACGAGCGCCGTGGGTCTTCCGGCGAGCGGCGGCCGCAGCTCACCACGCGACCGGTCGACGCGTACGGCGATCGTGCGCCGGCCCGCGGCCGTCAGCATCGTGACGCGATCCGCGGCCGGCGCCCACTTGAATGCCGACGCGGGCATCGCGAGCGCCTGAAAGTTCGAGAACTTCGGCTGCTTGCCCGCCCGACGCCGCAGCGACGCGGCGACGCGATCGGTGATCGGGCGGATGAACCCGTCGGGCAGCTTCACCCGTTCGACCTCTTCCTTGACCAGCTCGCGCAACGGCGCGCCGCTGAACACGTTCTTCTGCAGCCCGGCGGCCCGCGCCGCGTTGCTCGCGCGGTTGACGCGTTCCAGCGTCGCCCCGAGCAGCTTGTGCTGTTCGGCGTCGGGAAGGAGCTCCACCTCGTCGACGGTCATGGCGCGGGGAATCGTACCGACGCAGCGTTGACGCACATCTCGGACAGGTATTATCCGTGTTATGCGTCTGTCGGATGGGGTCGAGTGGGGCGTGCATGTGTGCACGCTGCTGGCGACGTTGCCCGAAGACGCCGCGCTTCCGGCCGCCAAGCTCGCGGAGTTCCACGGGGTGCCTGCTGCGTACCTCGCCAAGCACCTCCAGGCGCTGGCGCGCGCCGGCGTGCTGCAGACGGCCAAAGGCCCGCGGGGCGGATACCGCCTGGCGCGTCCGCCCGCGGAGATCACGATCCTCGACATCGTGCAGGCCATCGACGGCGACGAACCCGCCTTCCGGTGCACGGAGATCCGTCGGCGGGGGCCGACCGCGATGCCGGCGCGCTACTACCCGAACCCGTGCGGGATCCACGCCGCGTTCGACCGGGCCGACGAGGTCTGGCGGGCCGAACTGCGCACGACGACGATCGCCGATCTCGTGCTGAGCGTCGTGCGCGACGCCGCCCGTCCCGCGCTCGAAAAAGGTGCCCGCTGGCTCGGCGAAGCCGTGCGGTGAGGTTCTTGCGACACCCGGCGACCGATCCGGTCGTCCTGTGTCGCCAAAACTCTTAGCGGCCGGCGCGGGGGCGCTTGCCGTGGTTGGCCTTGTTGCGCCGGGCCTTGAGCTTGCGCTTCTTGGTCTTCTTGCTCATAAGCCCGAGGAGCCTAGCCTGAGACGGTTATGGAAAATCTCGGGCTCGTGGGCTTCACCGGCGCCGGCGCGAACCGGCTGTTCGCCGCCCTGACCGGGCTCGACGCGCCCAGCGAGTACGAAGCCGCGGTCGGCGTGGCGTCGGTCCCGGACGAACGGCTCGAGCGGCTCGCGGCCATGTCGCACTCGAAGAAGGTCGTGCCGGCCGGCTTCGAGCTCGTACACCTCGCACTGCAGGCCGGTGCCAAACCGGGCGAGGGGTTGGGTGCGAAGGTCCTCGGCTCGCTCCGGAACTGCGATGCGATCCTCATTGTGTTGCGGGCGTTCGCCGACGGCGGTGTCGCCGCCGACCCCGACGGTGACCTCACGGCGATCGAGCTCGAGCTGGTGATGGCCGACCTCGCGAGCGTGGAGCAGCGCCGCGACCGGCAGCGGCGGGCTGCCAAGAGCGGCGACAAGGAGATCCTCGCCGAAGTCGAGACCTTGGAGCGCGCGCACACCGTGCTCGAGGAAGGCACACCAATCACGAGGAGCGCGCTTTCGGCCGAAGACAAGGAACGGCTCGCACCCGTGTTCCTGCTCACGGCCAAGCCCCTGCTGCTCGTCGCCAACACCGGCGAGCAGACCGGTACCGACGTGCCGCTGCCCGAAGGCACGGCGGCGGTCCCGGTCGACATCGAGGCCGAGATCGCGGCGTGTGCGCCCGAGGACCGTCCCGAGATGCGCGAGACCTACGGGCTCGGCGAGTCGGCGCTCGACACCGTTGCCCACGCCGCGTATCACCTGCTCGGCCGGCGCACGTTCTTGACGACCGGCGACAAGGAGTCGCGCGCGTGGACGTTCCGCGCCGGGGCCAAGGCGCCGGAATGCGCGGGCGTCATCCACTCCGACCTGCAGCGCGGCTTCATCCGGGCCGAGGTCATCCGATGGGACGAGCTGCTCGAGATCGGGTCGTGGGACAAGGCCCGCGCGCAGAGCAAGCTGCGCGTCGAGGGGAAGGACTACGAAGTGCGCGACGGCGACGTGCTCGAGATCCGGTTCAACGTCTGAGACCCGCGATGCCCTGGCTCGTGCGTGGCGACGATGTTCTGGCTGCGGCAGAGGTTGCCGTCACGCGCCGCGGACGTGCGCGCGGGTTGATCGGTCGGGAAGATCTGGAAGGTGTGCTCGTGTTGCGCCCGTGCCGGAACGTGCACACGTTCGGCATGCACTCGGCGATCGATGTCGCGTTCTGTGATCGGTACGGCTTCGTGCTGCACGCGGTGACGATGGCGCCCCGGCGCATCTCGCGCCTGGTGTGGCGCTCGTACTTCGCGATCGAAGCGCCGTCGGGTTCCTTCGAGCGATGGAAGCTCGAGCTCGGGGACGTCGTGGAAGTGAAGGGGTAACACCGTCAACAGGTCACCCGGCGCGCGCCCGAGGTCTGGGGTCTCGGGCGGCACGCCTTTGGAAACTGTTGGAGTCTGCGCGCGCTATACGAGACTGAGCTCGCGCACGCAGTCCTTGCAGACGTGCTTTTCGTGTAGCTCTACCAAGTTGTCGAGTCGAGCGCAGATGGCACACTCGGGCTCGATCTTCAAGAGCACGAGCCGACCATCCTCGACACGAATGTCCAGCAGGTCACCCTGCCTGATGCCGAGCATCCTGCGTAGTTCCGCCGGCACGACCACCCGCCCCAACTGGTCGATTCGCCGGGCGGTCCCGATCGTCCTCACTTCGGTACCCCCCACGTGCCCGCCTTTCCGTCCCCACACGGAGAGGCCTACCGGCGTGGACCGGCTGGGCCGAATGGATCATATCGTCAGTATCTCCCATCGCGTCGAGTCCGTTGGCCGGATCGGCAAAATGGACGCAACATGAGCCGCTTCTACGTCACCACCCCCATCTATTACGTGAACGACGTCCCGCACATCGGTCACGCCTACACGACGGTGGCCGGTGACGTGCTCACCCGGTGGCGGCGGCTGTGGGGTGACGACGTCTTTTACCTGACCGGAACCGACGAGCACGGCCTGAAGGTGCAGCGAGCGGCCGAGGCCCGCGGGGTCTCGCCGAAGGAGCTGGTAGACGAGACTGCCAAGCACTTCCGCGACACGTGGGACACCCTCGACATCGCCTACGACGACTTCATCCGAACGACCGAGCCGCGCCACTACGAGGCCGTGCAGCAGTTCCTCCAGCAGATCTACGACGCCGGCGACATCGAGCTGAGCACCTACGAAGGCCTCTACTGCGTGTCGTGCGAGGCGTACTACTCCGAAGACGAGCTCGTCGAGGGGGCGGGAGACGACAGCGCAGCGACCGGAGGGGAGCGGAGCGCGGAGTCGACCCGTAATTGTTGCCCGATCCACATGCGGCCGGTCGAGCACGTGACCGAGGAGAACTACTTCTTCAAGCTCTCGCGCTACGAGGACCGCTTGCTCGAGTACTACGCCGAGCACCGGGAGGCGGTGCAGCCCGAATCGCGTCTCAACGAGGTCCTCGGGTTCATTCGCGGCGGCTTGCAGGACTTCTCGATGAGCCGCACGTCGATCTCGTGGGGCGTTCCGCTGCCATGGGACACCAAGCACGTCGCGTACGTATGGGCCGACGCGCTGTTCAACTACTGCACGGCCGTCGGCTACGGCGAGGACGAAGAGCGGTTCGCGTACTGGTGGCCGGTCGACTATCACCTGGTCGGCAAGGACATCCTGCGGTTCCACGCCGTGTACTGGCCGGCGATGCTGATGTCGGCGGGCCTCGCGCCGCCGAAGTGCGTGTTCGCGCACGGCTGGTTGCTGGTCGGTGGCGAGAAGATGAGCAAGACGCGCCTGAACCAGATCGCGCCGGCCGATCTCGTGGCGGACTTCGGCGTGGACGGCTTCCGCTACCACTTCATGGTCGACCAGCGGTTCGGGCCCGACGGTGACTTCTCCTACGAAGCGATGGTGCAGCGCTATAACGCCGATCTTGCGAACAACTTCGGCAACCTCGCGAACCGGGTGCTGAACATGGCCGTCAACTACTGCGGTGGCGTGGTCCCGGCCGAACGAGCCGATGGTCCACTGCGCGAGGCAGCCGCGGCGGCGTTCGCCGGGCTGTCCGACGCGATGACTCGGCTCGACTTCTCGGGCGGGTTCGGCGCGGTGTGGGACCTCATTCGCGCGGCCAACGCGTACATCGAAGAGCAGCAGCCCTGGGCGCTCAACAAGGCCGGCGATACGGGCGCGGTCGCCGCGGTGCTGGGCGACTGCCTCGAGGCGTTGCGGATCGTGGCCTTGCTCGCGTCGCCCGTGATCCCGCGGGCCGCGGGTGAGTTGTGGACGCGGTTGGGTCTGCCAGGCCGGCCGGAGGAGCAGCGGCTGCCGGACGCGGCCGCGTGGGGCCGCCTCCCGGCCGGCGCCCAGCTCGAGAAGGGCGCGCCCCTGTTCCCCCGCAAAGACGTCGAGTAGCCCGGCGTGTGGGTGGACTCGCACTGTCATCTGCAGTTGGCCGCCGAGGCGAGCGACCGCGGCTCGGGTATCCCGAGCCGCAGCTTCGGGGTCCCCGGCGAGGCGAAGCCTCGCTGGGGTGGAGGTCCGGGGCCCGAGCGGCCCTTCAGAGCGGGGAGTGCGGACGAGCTCGTGGTCCGGGCCCATGCCGTCGGGGTCGACTGGATGGTGTGCGTGGGGACGGATCTGCCCACGTCGCAGGAGGCGCTCACGCTCGCGGGACGCCACCCGAGCGTGTACGGCACCGTCGGCCTGCACCCGCACGACGCGTCCAAGCTTGCCGCCGAGTGGGAGATGCTCGAGCGCCTCGCGGCGACCGACGAATGTGTCGCGATCGGCGAATGCGGGTTCGACCTCTATTACGAACATTCACCGCGTGACGACCAGGAAACCGCGTTTCGGTGGCAGATCCGTCTCGCCCGCGACTCGAACAAGCCGCTGGTGATCCACTCCCGCGACGCGTGGCCGGACACGTTCCGGGTCCTCGACGACGAAGGTGTTCCGGCCCGCACAGTTTTTCACTGCTTTACGGGCGGTCCCGACGAAGCGCGCGCCGCCCTTGACCGCGGCTGCAGCCTCTCGTTCAGTGGGATCGTGTCGTTCAAGAACGCGGAGGACCTACGGGACGCGGCCCGGCTCGCGCCCGCCGACCGCATCCTCGTCGAAACCGACTCGCCGTTCCTCACGCCCGAGCCATACCGGGGCAAGCAAAACGAGCCCGCCTACGTGGTCGCGGTCGGCGAGGCACTGGCGCGGGCGCGCGGCGAGTCACCGGAGGAGATCGCGGCGGTGACGCGCGCGAATGCGGCCCGCGTCTTCGGCGTTGACCGGTGACACTCACGCTCACGCAGATCCGGGACTTGCTTGCCGCCCACGGGGTTCGTCCGAGCAAGGCCCTCGGGCAGCACTTCCTCGCCGATCCCAACACCGCCGAGCGCATCGTGCGGGTTGCCGGAGTACAGCCCGGCGACCGTGTCGTCGAGATCGGGCCCGGCGTCGGGTCGCTCACGATCGCGTTGCTCGACGCGGGCGCGCACGTACATGCCGTCGAACTCGATCGTCATGTGCTGCCCGTGCTGGAGGAGGTGACCGCCGGGCGCGACATCGAGATTGTCGCGGCCGACGCGCTGCAGGCGGACTGGAGGTCGTTGCTCGGCGACGGTCGGTGGGCGATGGTGGCGAACCTGCCGTACAACGTGGCCCTGCCGATCGTTGTGGAGGCGCTGGAGCGGGCGCCGATGATCGATCGCATGCTCGTGATGATGCAGCGGGAGGTGGGCGAGCGACTCGCCGCCCGGTCCGGTGACGACGCCTACGGTGCGGTTTCCGTGAAGGTCGCGTACTACGCGGACGCCAAGATTGTCGGACGCGTGCCGCCGACGGTCTTTCTGCCGCAGCCGAAGGTCGAGAGCGCGCTCGTACGGCTCGAGCGGCATGCCGAGCCACCGGTCGCGGTCACCGATCCGCAGCGTTTGTTCGCTCTCGTGCGCGCCGGGTTCGCAACCCGCCGCAAGACGCTGCGACGCGCGCTCAACGGCGTGATCGACGCGGACACCTTCGTGCGCGCGGGGATCGATCCGTCGGCCCGGGCCGAGACGTTGTCACTGGAAGACTGGGCCCGGCTCACCGATGCGAGTTGAGGCGTTCTCGAAGCTCACCGTCAGGCTGCGTATCTCGGGCGTACGGTCCGACGGCTATCACGAGCTCGACGCGCTGATGGTGACGGTGTCGCAGCCGCGCGACGTCCTGGTCATCGAGCCCGCGCCACGGACATCACTCGAGGTTGCCGGGCCCTTTGCCGACGATGTGCCCGCCGACCCGTCCAACCTGGCATGGCGCGCCGCCGACGCGTGCGGGGCGACAGTGGCAATCACATTGCACAAGGGCATTCCGCCCGGCGCGGGACTCGGCGGCGGCTCGGCCGACGCGGCCGCCGTGCTCGTCGCGCTGGGCGCCGACCAGCGCATCGCGGCTTCGCTGGGCGCCGACGTGCCGTTCTGCATGCGCGGCGGTGCGGCGCGCGTGTTCGGGATCGGCGACATTGTCGAACCGGTCAACATGGAGCCGCGGATCTTCGTGATCGCGACGCCGCGCTTCGGATGCGCGACCGCTGACGTCTACCGGGCGTGGGACGCGCTCGGCGGTCCGCACGCGGAACCGAACGACCTCGAACCCGCTGCCCAGCAGGTAGAGCCGCGGTTGATCACGTTCAAGCACGCGGTCGAGGACGCGGCGGGCGCACCCGCGATCCTGGCGGGCAGCGGTTCTTCGTACGCAGTGGTGTTCGACAACGCCGATGAAGCCGAGCGGGCTCGCGCGCGTGTCACCGACGCAATCGACGGATCAGTGTGGCTCGGGACCATGCCCGCGTAGGGGCTACTTGCCTTGTTGGCGGCGCTGCCAGCGCGTCTTCTTCAGAAGCTTCTTGTGCTTCTTTTTGCGCATGCGCTTGCGGCGCTTTTTGATCAACGAGCCCATGGAGAAAATTCACGTTACCAGAAGACGCGAATAGGCCCGGCAGCGGCAGCTATCGTCGATGCCGTTCGGGGGTGGTGTAACGGCAGCACAAGGTCCTTTGGAGTCCTGAGTCGAGGTTCGAACCCTCGCCCCCGAGCCAAAGGCAAAGAAGGAGCCCCCATGAGCCGACCGATTCAGATATGAGCCACTACCGGCCGCTCGCCGCCGTCGTGCTCGCGGCGGGCGAGGGCACACGCATGCGTTCGGGCACACCGAAGGTCTTGCACCCGTTGTGCGGACGTCCGATGGTGCTGCACGTCGTCGACGCGCTCGCGGAGCTGCCGCTGCAGCGCATCGTCGTCGTCGTGGGGCACGGCGCGGAGTCGGTCACGAAAACGTTGCAAGAGCAGCTCGTGACCGAGGTGCCGGTCGAGTTCGTCGAGCAGCGGGTGCAGCGCGGCACGGGTGACGCCGTGAGCGTCGCGCTCACGGTCTTCGAGGATCTCGACGCCGAAGACGACATCCTCGTCGTGCCTGCTGACGCGCCGCTTGTGCGCGCCGAGACGATCGCCAAGCTCGCGACCGAGCATCGCCTCCAGGACGCGGCGGCCGCGATCCTCACCGCGTTCGTGCCGGAGCCGTTCGGGCTGGGGCGCGTCGTGCGCGACAAGGAAGGCCGTGTTGCCAAGGTCGTCGAGCACAGCGACGCAACGCCGAGCGAACGCGACATCAACGAGATCAACACGTCGATCTACTGCTTCCGGCGCGGCTTGCTCGCGCCCACGCTGCGGCGGTTGAGCCCGGAAAACGCGCAAGGGGAGTACTACCTCACCGACGCGATCGCGGTGCTCCGCGACGCCGGCCACAAGGTGATCGCGCTGGAGATGGAGGACGCGGCGGAAGCGATCATGGTCAACGATCGTGTGCAGCTCGCCGACGCCGAGATCGAGCTGCGCGACCGCATCAATCGCATCTGGATGCTCGGTGGCGTGACGATGGTCGACCCCGCGACGACGTACATCGATGCGACCGCCGAGCTCGAGCCCGACGTGCGGCTGCTCCCGGGCACGATCCTCGAAGGGCGCACGATCGTTGGCGCCGGCGCGGTGCTCGGTCCCAACGTCCATCTCACCGATGTCGTCGTCGGCGAGCGCGTGCGGATGTCGAACAGCGTCGCGCGCGAGTGCGAGATCGGCGACGGCTGCGAGATCGGGCCCTATGCGTATCTGCGGCCGGGCACCCGCCTCGGCAGCGGCGTGAAGATCGGCACGTACGTCGAGGTGAAGAACTCCGAGATCGGTGCGGACACGAAAGTGCCGCACCTGTCGTACGTCGGCGATGCCGACGTCGGCGCCGACGCGAATCTGGGTGCGAGCACCATCACCGCCAACTATGACGGCGAGCGCAAACACCGCACGAAGATCGGTGACGGCGTGCACACCGGTGTGCACACGTCGCTCGTCGCTCCGGTCGACGTGGGCGACGGGGCCGAGACGGGCGCCGGCTCGGTCGTGACCCACGACGTCGAGGCCGGCCGGCTGGTGAAGGGCATTCCCGCGCGACGCCCGGCCCGCGCGCGAGGATGAGGGTTGATGGAGGTCGTTCCCAAGAAGCGGTTGGTCCTCGTGGCCGGGCGCGCGCATCCCGAACTGTCAGCCGAGGTCGCGGCACACCTCCAAGTGCCGCTCGGCGAATGTGTGCTCTCCACGTTCGCGAATGGCGAGATCTACTGCCGGTACCTCGAGAACATTCGTGGCACCGACCTGTTCGTGTTCCAGACCCATGGCCCGTCGATCAACGACTCGCTGATGGAACAGCTGATCATGATCGACGCGGCCAAGCGCGCGTCGGCGGATCGCATCACCGCCGTGTGCCCCTTCTACGGTTACGCGCGCCAGGATCGCAAGGCCGAAGGCCGCGAGCCGATTACGGCGCGCCTGGTCGCCGACATGCTGACCGCCGCAGGGGCAGACCGCGTCGTGACCGTGGACTTGCACACCGGTCAGGTGCAGGGGTTCTTCGACTATCCGGTCGATCACCTCACCGCGGTGCCGGTCATCGCCGCGCACCTCGCCGAGGCGGTCGACAACGATGCGGTGATGGTGGCGCCTGACGCGGGTGGCGGCAAGCTCGCTCGCCGGTTCGCCGACCGGCTGAACTCGGACATCGCGTTCATCGACAAGCGGCGGCCGAAGGGCACGCACAACGTGGCGGTCGCGACCGAAGTCGTTGGTGACATTGCCGGACGAACCTGTGTGATCGTCGACGACATGATCGATACCGCCGGCACCGTGGTGAGCGCGGCGAACCTGCTCATCGACCGGGGCGCCACCGACGTGTACATCGCGGCGACGCACGGTTTGCTGTCGGGACCGGCCGTCGATCGGCTGAAGAACGCACCCGTGCGCGAGGTCGTGGTCACCAACACCGTGCCGATCCCCGACGAGAAGCGTTTCGACTCACTCAAAGTGCTGTCGATTGCTCCGCTCGTCGGCGACGCAATCGATGCCGTGTTCGAGGACCGGTCGGTCAGCAAGCTCTTCGACGGCGACAACATGTAGTTGTCGTGTGCCCGCGCGCGCGGCCGCACGCACGGGCACACGAGGTGTGACTACGTGGTGTAACCGTTGCTTCCGCTCGAGGGGGTCGAGCCGCCGGAGCCGGTCGAGCCACTTTCGCCCGAGCCGCTCTCGCCCGAGCCGCCGGCGTCACCAGGCCGCCCGCGGCGCGGGCAGTTCGCGCCGCCGCCTTCGATCGTGTCCGTCACCTGGAACGAACTGTCGATCTTGAGCGTGACGAAGGTTCCGTCGGCTTTCCTCACGTGCGCCTCGTACGGCGAGCCATCCGAATCGGTCTCGACGCGAAGGACGGTGCCACCAGGCACCGCTGCCTCCGCGGCCGCTTTCACCTTCGCGGCGGTGTCGCCGGTCAGCGCGGTCTCGTTGGGGCGGTTGGGCATCGAGGCGGGGTCCTGCGCCGTTGCCGCCGGGGCGGTCGTCGTGGAGCTGCTCGACGACGAGCCACTCGTCGCAGCACCGGCGATGCCGGCCGCCCCGACGGCGAGGCCGAGGGTTGCTGCTCCTGTCAGCAGCCACTTCTGCGTGCGTGACATGTCCATGATCGCTCCTTGGTCGATTGCTGTGGATGCCCATGTCGTGTGGGCTTGAACAGCATCGAGCGGGCGATCAAGAGCCGATCAAGAGCGCGGTGTGGGTTCCCGCACAGCTCGCGGGGAGTTTGCCGCGTAACCTCAGTGGCTCATGCGCCGCGCCTCACGATCGTCGATCCTGCTCCCATTCGTCGCGCTGGTCGTGCTGGTCGCACCGATGATGGCGGCGTGCTCATCGTCCTCTTCTTCATCGTCCTCCTCCCCGTCTCCTTCGGCGGATGCGTCGTTCTGCGCGACGATCGGGCCGCCGTCGTCCAAGGCCGTCGCGTCCGAGTCGCCCGACGTGCCGTGGCCGCTACCGCCGGATCCCATGGCGCGAGCGTGCGCGGCCGGGCTGACGCCGGAGACGGCGGAGCGTTTGGAGTTCCACGTGCACGCGCACCTCGACGTCTTCATCGACGGTCGCCACATCGTCGTGCCGGGCGGAATCGGCATCGACACAACGAGCAGCGACGTCAACCACGCGGTTGACGACAACGGCTATGACGCCTACGGCGGCATCAGCGGCTGTGCCAAACCGTGCATCTCACCGCTCCACACCCACGACGCCACGGGCGTGTTGCACACCGAGTCGGCGACCCGGAAGGAGAACACTCTCGGGCAGTTCTTCGTCGAGTGGGACGTCAAGCTCGATGCCAACTGCGTCGGGACCTACTGCAAGCCCGCGACTCCGATTGACATCTACGTGAACGGCAAGAAATTCGACGGGGACCCGACCACGATCCCGCTCAGCAACCTCAAGGAGATCGCGATCGTGATCGGGACGCCACCCTCGAAGATCCCGTCGTCGTTCGGCTAACCTTCAGCGCTTATGGCCGACGCCACACTCGTTGCACAACGCCGAACCTCCGCAGGCAAAGGCGCCGCGGGCCGCACCCGGCGCGAAGGTCTCGTACCCGCGGTCGTCTACGGACTCGGTGAGGAGAACGTCCCCGTGAGCGTGCCGTCGCGGGAACTCGGGCACCTGCTCTCGAGCGCATCCGGTGCGAACACGCTGTTCACCTTGAAGCTCGAAGGCAGCGACCAGCTTGCGCTCGCGCGGCAGATCCAGCGGCACCCGGTGAAGGGCACGCTGCTGCACGTCGACTTCGTGCGCGTGCGCGCCGACCAGACGATTCAAGCCGACGTCCCCGTGCACCTCACCGGTGACTCCGAAGGCGCCGCGCGCGGCGGCGTGCTCGAACAGTTCCTCTACACCGTCGCGGTCGAGGCCAAGCCGGCCGACGTGCCGAACTCGCTCGAGATCGACATCTCTGCGCTCGAGATCGGCGATGCCGCCCACGTGCGCGACCTCACCGTGCCGAGCGGCGTGATCATCACGAACGACCCCGACGAAGTGCTGGCACAGGTGTCGGCGCCGCGGGTCGTCGAGGAAGAGGTGCCGGAGGTGGCCGAGGGCGAGGTGCCCGAGGGCGAAGGAGCGCCTGCAGCCGCGGAGGGCGCCGGCGGCGAAGGTGGCGAGAGCGCCGGCGGGGAGTAGCACCCGGCCGTGCCTGCCGACCTGTTGGTGGTCGGGCTCGGCAACCCCGGCGTGGAGTACGCCAAGACCCGGCACAACGTCGGTGCCGAAGTCGTCGAGCTGCTCGCGCGCCGTCACGGCGCGCGCCTCAAGAAGAACCGGCGCGACCGGGCGTTGGTGAGTGACGCGCGCGTCGACGGCAAACGTCTCGCGCTCGCGATCCCGCTCACCTACATGAACGACTCCGGCATGGCGGTGGCCCCGTTGGCGCGCCGGTACGAGGTCGGTCCCGAGCAGCTCGTGATCGTGCACGACGAGCTCGACCTGCCACCGGCCGCGCTGCGCGTCAAGGCGGGCGGCGGCCTGGCCGGTCACAACGGTCTGCGTTCGATCAAGCAGCACCTCCACTCGGAGGACTTTTTGCGTGTGCGTATCGGCGTCGGCAAACCGCCGTCGAAGGAACAAGGCGCCGACCATGTGCTCTCGCGCGTCTCGAAGCGCGCGCGAGGAGATGGCGGTAACGATCGAGGAAGCGGCCGACGCCGTCGAGATGATCCTGACTCAGGGCGTCGACGCCGCCATGAACCGCTACAACACCCGCCCGTCGTAAAGCCCGACCGTTTGGGCAGTTGAACGCGCCCGTCCGCGATCAACTGCCCAAACGGTCCCTGGCGCAGGTGCTGACTAGGGTCGTTGGTGCCTTCCCCCGAACCTGTTGTTCGTGGGAGGTGCCATGTCTGCAAAACGTGAACGTGAGATCGCTGCGCTGGAGCAGGCGCAGTTCGGCGCAGTGTCAATCGGCCAGCTTGATGCCATCGGTCTCTCGCAAGACGCGCTCTACCGGCGCATAGAGAAGGGCCTGCAGGCACGGGGACGCCGGGCAATCGTCCTGAATCCCGGCGTACGGCCCGGCTTCGAGCAGCATGTCGTCGCGGCTGTACTGGCGGGCGGACCCGGCGCGTTCGGTTCGCACGACGCCGCCGCGCAGGTCTCGCAGATGCCGTTGCCGATGGCCGCGACCGTAGAAATCACGACAACGCTTGAACGTCGCGTTCGCTTGCGTGGGGTGCGCTGCCATCGCAGCGGACTCATCGTCGACGAGCAGGACATCTGCGTTGTGCGCGGGATTCGGATCTCAACTCCTGAGCGGACGATCGTCGATCTCTCGGGTCGCTACGACATGAAGGTGCTGGGCCGGATGATCGACGACGCGCTACGCCGACGTCTCACCACGATCGCACGTTTAATCGAGGTGACCGAACGTCTCCCGCCGGCACCGGGCCGGAGCCAGAAGAAGATGCGAGCGCTGCTCGCGCGCCGTGACGACACCGTCGCCGAACGGGAAACCTTCCTCGAAGACTTTGTCTTCGAAGCCTTGCGGCGCTTCGGTTTGCCGCTTCCAGAGGCGCAGTTCAAGATTGTCGTCGACGGCAAGGACCGGCGCATCGACCTGTGCTACGGGGACCATTGGCTCGCACTCGAGGCAATTGGGTTCGACCCGCGGCGGCAGCGGGCGAAGTTCGATGCCGAGGCGCTGCGCGGCAACGAGTTGCAGCTCGCCGGATTGAAGGTGCTCGAGTTCACGTCCGCCTTTACTGACTGGCAGATCGCTTCGCACGTCGCCCGGGCGCTCGGCATTCTCGAGCCGCGTCGACCAAGGAACCCGCTCACGTTCCTCGAATGGTGTCACCGTCGCAACCGTTTGGGCAGTTCGACGCGGACGGGCGCGTAGAACTGCCCAAACGGTCGGTACGATGGCTGGACGGACCCCGGGGTACACCGCGTACTCCGGGTATTGACGCGCGTTCGGGGACTGATGGCGCCACCGCTTGCTGATCTGGCCATGTTGCTCGCGGACGATCCGGTCATCGCGACCGCGACCGGCGGACAGACGCGCCCGGTTGCCGTTCCCGAGCCCGCCCGCGCACTGTTCGCGGCGACGCTGGCGCGTGCCACCGCGCGTCGGCCGGTCGTGCTCGCGGTGCCGACCGGCGTGGAGGCCGAGCGGGTCGCGGCCGACCTGCGCGAGTACCTCGGCGACGACGCGGTTGAGCTGTTCCCCGCGTGGGAGACGCTGCCGTTCGAACGGGTGTCGCCGGCCACCGAGACGATGGGCCGCCGCCTGCGCGTGATGTGGCGCCTGCGCGCCGGTCAAGAACACCTTCCGGCCGCGATCGTCGCTCCCGTGAGAGCGCTCGTGCAGCGCCTCGGTCCGCACGTCGAAGACGTCGAGCCAATCACGATCACTCCGGGCATGCAGCTCGACCGCGACGAGCTCGTCGCCCGGCTCGTCGACCTCGGTTACCGCCGTGAGTACCAGGTCGAAGCTCGAGGCGAGGTCGCGACGCGCGGGTCGATCGTCGACGTCTATCCCGCGACCGCCGACCATCCGGTGCGCATCGATCTGTGGGGCGACGAGGTCGACCGGCTCTCGAACTTCTCGGTCGCCGATCAGCGCTCGACGAGCGACATCCAGGAGACGCGCATCTTCCCGGTCCGGGAGCTCCTGCCGACCGAGGAAGTGCGCGCCCGCGCCAAGGAGCTGTTGCAAACGCAGCCGTGGGGTCGCGAACAGTGGGAACGGCTCGCGGAAGGCGCCACGTTCGACGGCATGGAGTCGTGGTTGCCGTGGCTCACCGCCGAGGAGCATCTGCTCCCGGACCTGCTCCCGACGAGCGCACTCGTCGCGCTCGTCGAGCCCCGCCGGCTCCGAGATCGCGCGCAGGAGTTGCTCGACGAAGAAGCCGCGCTCGCGCAGACGCTCGCCACCACATGGGGCGCGCAGATCGACAACGCGCAGACCCCGCGCCTCTCCCTCCCATTCGACCGTTTGCTCGCGCACACCAAGGCGCAAACCGTCCCCGTCCTCGCCGCACCCGATCAACCCGAGACGCCGATCCTGGCCGCGAGCGCGTTCGACCCCGTCGTCGGCGACGTCGAGGGCCTTGCCCGGCGCTTCAACGCGTTGAAGGCGGAGGGTTACCGCGTCATCGTCACCGCCGAGGGGACCGGTTCCAAGCAACGTATCGAGGAGATGCTCGTTGCCGAAGGAGCACCGGTCGACGTCGTGGTCGCCGCGCTCGATCGCGGCGTCGTCCTGCCGACGGTGAAGCTCGCGCTGGTTGCGGAAGCCGATCTCACGGGTCGGCGGCGTGTCCACCGCAAACCAAGAGGTGTACGCCGCGGCACCGATTATTACGAAGGCCTCACACCGAACGACTTCGTCGTGCACCGCGTTCACGGCATCGGCAAGTACCTCGGCATGGAAACGCGCGAGATGTTCGGTGTGACGCGCGACCGCCTCGTCGTCGAGTTCAAGGGCGGCGACCGTGTGTACGTCGACTCCGAGGACATCGGCCTCATCCGAAAGTACACCGGCGGTGAGGAACCGAAGCTCTCGAAGATGGGCGGGAGCGAGTGGGAGAAGACGCGCGCCCGTGTGCGCAAAGCGGTGCGCGATATCGCGGGGCAACTCGTCGTGCTCTACCGGCGCCGGCTCGCCACCCCGGGCCACACGTTCGCACCCGACGGGCCGTTCCAGAAGCAGATCGAGGACGCGTTCCCGTACGAGGAGACACCCGATCAGGCGCGGGCGATCGTCGAGACCAAGGCCGACATGGAACGGCCGGTACCGATGGACCGGTTGATATGTGGTGACGTCGGCTACGGCAAGACCGAAGTCGCGCTGCGCGCCGCGGCCAAGGCGGTGTTCGACGGCAAGCAGGTCGCGATCCTCGTGCCAACCACGTTGCTCGCGAGCCAGCACGGCCAGACGTTCCGCGAGCGGTTCGCGAACTATCCCGTGCGGGTCGAGGTGTTGAGCCGCTTTCTTTCCGCCAAGGAACAGAACGAGGTCGTGCACGGCGTCGCCGACGGCACGGTCGACATCATCATCGGGACCCATCGCCTGCTCTCCCAGGACATCAAATTCAAGGACATCGGCTTGCTCGTCGTGGACGAGGAGCAGCGCTTCGGTGTGCAGCACAAGGAGCGGATCAAGGAGTGGCGCACGAACGTCGACGTGCTGACACTCACTGCCACGCCGATCCCGCGCACGCTCGAGATGTCGCTCACCGGTATTCGTGATCTCTCACTGGTGAACACGCCACCCGAGGATCGTCAGCCGATCCTCACCTACGTCGACGAGTACGACCAGCGCGCGGTCAGCGAGGCGATCCGGCGCGAGCTACTGCGTGAAGGGCAGGTGCTGTTCGTGCACAATCGCGTGCGCGACATCGCGCATGTCGCGGACGACGTCCAACAGCTCGTCCCGGAAGCGCGCGTCGCGATTGCACACGGCCAGATGGACGAAGGCCGGCTCGAGCGGATCGTGCAGGAGTTCTGGGAGCGCGAGCACGACGTGTTGGTGTGCACGACGATCGTCGAGAGCGGTCTCGACATGCCGACGGTCAACACGCTCGTCGTCGACCGGGCCGACATGCTCGGACTCGCCCAGCTGTATCAACTTCGGGGCCGGGTCGGCCGGCGCGGCCAGCGCGCGTACGCGTACCTCCTGTATCCGCGCGACCGCGCGCTGACCGAAGAGGCCTACGAGCGGCTCAAGACGATCGGCGAATTCACCGATCTCGGTTCCGGCTTCAAGATCGCGATGCGCGACCTCGAGATTCGCGGCGCGGGCAACCTGCTCGGTGCCGAGCAGTCAGGCCACATCGCTGCGGTCGGCTTCGACCTCTACGTCGAGATGGTGACTGAAGCGGTTGGCGAGCTCACCGGCGAAGTGCGCGAAGAGCCCGCCGAAGTGCAGATCGACGTGCCGGTCACCGCGCACTTGCCGCGCGAATACATCGCGCGCGACGACGTGCGCATGGAGGCATACCGGCGACTCGCCGCGGTCACGACCCTGGAGGATGTCGACGACATCCGCGCCGAATGGGAAGACCGCTACGGTCCGCCGCCGCAACCGGCGGAGGCGCTGCTCGACGTCGCGCGGCTGCGGGCCGCGAGTCTGCGCCTGGGCGTACGCGCCATCTCGGTGCAGAAAGGCCACGCGCGCCTCGACGGCTTGCACCTTCGCAAGTCGCAAGAAGCGAGACTCAAGCGACTCGTCGCGCGTGCGCAGATCCTGCCCGACGCGGTCGTCGTGCCGGCACAGACCGCTCGTGACCTCACGATCACACAGGCCTTGCTCAGGCTGCTCGACGAGATCGCGCCTGCCGCGGCCGAGGATCCGGCCGATGCGCAGGTACCATCCGCCGGATGATCTCTCGTCCATCTCGCCGAGTCGCGGCCGTGGCCGTCCTCGCCACCATCGCCGTCGGCGTCAGCGGTTGCGGCGGCAGCAGCAGCACGCTCTCCGACGCGGCGACGCTCACCTTCCGTGACACGCGGGGCGATCAAACCGTGCACATCTCGCGCGACGCGTTGCTCGAGCGGGTCGAGCAGTCGACCAGTAATCAGCTGTTCCGTGACCTGGCCAAGGCGAACGACTTTGACCCCGGCGACGGTGGTGAGACC
The DNA here is from genome assembly GCA_963837155.1 of uncultured Actinomycetes bacterium. Lineage (GTDB taxonomy): Bacteria > Actinomycetota > Acidimicrobiia > IMCC26256 > PALSA-610 > DASQHW01. The sequence continues at coordinate 128,293 of CAWIMB010000003.1, forward strand.
AGCGGCGCCAAGCTCACCGCGTTCTGGCTGTCGCAGCTGATCAACCAGGCGGTGATCGACGCCGAGTTCACGACCCAGCACCTCCAGGTCACCGACGCCGACAAGACCCAGGCGCTCGAGCACGCGCGGGCGAGCTTCGCGCGTTCGCAGGGCGACACCAAGGTCTTCGACGCCTTCCCAAAGGAGATGCGCGACCAACTCGTCGACGCTCGTGCCCGCCTCGACGTGGTCTTGCAGTCGTGCGGGTCCGGGAGACTCGTCGAGCACATCCTGCTGAAGACCGAAGCCCAGGCTCGTGACGCGTACCGAGCAGATCCGCAACGGCGCGCAGTTCGCAGCGGTCGCGAAGGCCAAGTCGATCGACTCGGGTTCGGCGCAGCAAGGTGGTCTGCTCGGTTGTGTCGCCCCCGGTCAGTTCGTGCCGGAGTTCCAAAAGGCGGCCGAGGAAGCGCCGTTCGACACGGTGACAATCCCCGTGAAGACGAAGTTCGGTTACCACCTGATCCTCGTTCGGCACTGGGATCCGGCGCTCGCGCAGAGCAACCAACAGATCGCCCAGGCGCTGCAACAAGCCGCGGGGCAAGCCTCGACGCGCGGCTGAAGGATTTGCACGTCAAGGTCGACCCCCGCTTCGGGACATGGGGGCTGCACGATTCTGGGACCCAGGGCCAAAAGACGTACAACGTTTCCCCGCCGGACACGGTGACGCCACGCACCAGTCGAGAGCAGGGTTGAACCGGGGCCGGGTCGTCGTCGTCGGGCTCGGTCCCGCCGGGATCGAGCTGCTGCTTCCCGCCGCGCGTGACGCGCTTCGCGCGCATTCCCGTTCGGTACGTGCGCACGTCGCGGCATCCGGCAGTCGCGCAGCTTGCCGCCGAGGGCCTAGAGCTCGCGCCGCTCGACCTGCTGTACGACTCGGGCGACGATCTCGACGCGGTCTACGCCGCGATCGCGGCGCGCGTCGTCGAGGAGGCGCACGAGCACGGCGAGGTTGCGTACGCCGTGCCCGGCAGCCCTTCAGTGGCCGAGCGAACGGTCGAGCTGTTGCGCGTCGCGGGCATCGACGTCGACATCGTTCCCGGGCTCTCGTTCGCGGATCTCGCGTGGAACCGTCTCGGCATCGATCCGATGGCGGGTGTTCGAGTCGTCGATGCACGCGCCTTTACCGTCGACGCGGCGGGCTTCTCGGGATGCATGCTGCTCGCACAGTGCGACACGAGGTTCGTGTGCTCGGACGTCAAGCTCGCGCTCCTCGAGGACTTGCCGCCCGACCACGAGGTGACGGTGCTCCAAGGGCTGGGGCTTCCCGACGAGCGAGTGTTCACGGTCGCGCTGGCCGACCTCGACCGCACGATCGAACCCGATCACCTGACCTCGCTCTTCGTCGACACCGGTGAAGTCGCGCTCGGCGCCGAGCTCGCGCGACTGGTCGCACTGACGCAACGACTGCGCGGTCCGGGCGGATGTCCGTGGGACGCCGCGCAGACGCATCACTCACTCCGCCGTCACGTGCTGGAAGAGGCGTACGAAGTGGCGGAGGCGATCGAGGAGCTCCCGGCGGACGCGCCGGCGGGCAACGTTCCGGCGGGCGCGTACGACGCGCTCGAGGACGAGCTCGGCGATTTGTTGTTCCAGGTGATGATCCATTCGGTGCTCGCGGCAGAGGCAGGGGCGTTCACGATCGCCGACGTCGCGCGTCACATCCACGAAAAGCTCGTGCACCGGCATCCGCATGTGTTCGGCGATGTTCGGGCGCAGACCGCTGACGCAGTCGTGACGAACTGGGAGCAGATCAAGAAGGCCGAGAAGGGCCAGTCGTCGCTCGTCGAAGGCATCACCCCCGGTCTGCCGTCGCTGCTGTACGCGCAGAAACTGTTCCGCAAGGCAACGTCGGTCGGGCTGACACCCGAGGTTGCCGAGATCAGCGGCGTCGACGTCGCCGACGAGCGAGCACTCGGCGATGCGCTGGCCGCGCTCGCGGCCGCCGGCGCCCGGGCCGGCGTCGACGGTGAGTCCGCGCTCGCGGGTTGGGCGCGCCGCTTCAAAGATCGCTTCGCGCGTATGGAGCAGCTCGCGGCCGACCAGGGTGTCGACCTGGCCGGAGACGACCGGGAGGTCGTCGAACGCCTCTGGCGGGAGGCGGGGGGAGCCGAGGTCCGCGACAGCTGAGAGGGGCGGCGTCACAATGACGTCGTGGTTGCACTCCTCGTCATCGTGCTCGTCTTCGGATTCATCCTCGTCTTCTTCGGCCTCACCGGGCTGCGCGTCGTGCAGGAGTACGAGCGCGCGGTCATCTTCTATCTCGGGCGCAGCCAGGGCGCGAAAGGACCGGGGCTCTTCTACGTTCCGCCGCTCATCAGTCGCATCGTGAAGGTCAACCTGCAGACGCAGGCGGTTCCGGTCGCGTCGCAGCAAGTGATCACCAAGGACAACGTGACCGTTGCGGTCGACGCGGTCGCGTACTTCCGGGTGCGGGATCCCGTTGCATCGGTGATCAAGATCCAGAACTGGTACAACGCCGCGCAGCTGGTGGCACAGACGTCGCTGCGGTCGATCATCGGCCGGCACGAGCTCGACCAGCTGCTCGGCGAGCGCGATCGCATCAATCTCGAGTTGAAGGCTGCTCTGGACGAGCAGACCGAAGCGTGGGGCGTCGAGGTGCAACTCGTCGAGATTCGTGATGTCGGGCTGCCGGAGCAGATGCAGCGCGCGATGGCGCGCCAGGCTGAAGCCGAGCGGGAGCGGCGGGCGAAGATCATTTCCGCCGAGGGTGAGCTGCAGGCGTCCGAGAAGCTCGGTGAGGCTGCCGCGACGATGTCGCGGCAATCCGGGTGCGATGCAGCTGCGCACGCTCCAGACGATGTCGGAGATCTCGGCCGAGCGGAACTCAACGATCATCTTCCCGATCCCGGTCGAGATCCTCGATGTGTTCCGCCGGGGCGCCGGCGACGGGCCCCGCTCCGCCCTGCCCTGAGCCGCCGATTCGCCGGCGGCCGCCATCCGTTGCGACGATTCGTCCGACGAATCTTCGCGACGGTGGGGAGAAGTCGAACGTTCGTTCGCCGCGAAAGGGGCGGGAAGAACGTCTACATTCTCCCCGGGCGCCACAGGAGTTGACTTGAGCATCATCGAGGACGTTGTCGGGCGGGAGATCCTGGACTCACGCGGGAATCCGACGGTCGAAGTCGAGGTCGAGCTCATCTCGGGCGCGCGTGGACGTGCCGCCGTCCCCAGCGGGGCGAGCACCGGTGCGCACGAGGCGGTCGAGCTGCGCGACGGCGACGAGCGGTACGGCGGCAAGGGCGTTCGACGCGCCGTTGGGTACGTCAACGGTGAGCTCCGGGACGCGGTCATCGGCCTCGACGGTTCCGACCAGCGCGGCCTCGACGCCGAGCTGTGCGCCGTCGACGGCACCGACAACAAGAGCCGCCTGGGTGCGAACGCGATTCTGGGCGTCAGCCTCGCGACCGCCAAGGCGGTTGCCGACGAAGCCGCGTTCCCGCTCTACCGGTACGTCGGCGGCGCCAACGCGCACGTGCTGCCGGTGCCGCTCATGAACGTCGTGAACGGCGGCGCGCACGCCGACAGCAACGTCGACCTTCAGGAATTCATGCTCGCGCCCGTCGGTGCGGTCAGCTTCTCCGAGGCGTTGCGCTGGGGCGCCGAGACGTACCACGCGCTGCACGCGCTGCTGAAGGAGCGTGGCCTCGAGACCGGTCTCGGCGACGAAGGCGGCTTCGCGCCGAACCTGCCGTCGAACGAAGAGGCGTGCAAGTTGCTGCTCGTCGCGATCGAGCGCGGCGGGCTACCGGCCCGGCGACGAGATCGCGCTCGCGCTGGACACCGCTTCGACGGAGTTCTTCGACGGCGGCCAGTACGTCCTCAACGGTGAGGGCCGGAAATTCACGAGCGCCGAGTTCGCCGACTATCTGGCCGATCTCGCGGCGCGATACCCGATCGTCTCGATCGAGGACGGTATGGCCGAGGACGACTGGGACGGCTGGGCGATCCTCACCCAGAAGCTCGGCAACCGCGTGCAGCTCGTCGGCGACGACCTGTTCGTCACCAACGCCGAACGCCTGCGCCGTGGCATCGACCTCGGCGTCGCCAACTCGATCCTCGTCAAGGTCAACCAGATCGGCACGCTTACTGAAACGCTCGACACCGTGGAGGTCGCGCGCCGCGCCGGCTACACCGCGGTCATGTCGCACCGCAGCGGTGAAACCGAGGACGCGACGATCGCTGATCTCGCGGTTGCAACGAACTGCGGACAGATCAAGGCCGGCGCGCCGGCGCGCAGCGACCGCGTCGCGAAGTACAACCAGCTGCTGCGCATCGAGGAGAACCTGGGCGAGACCGCCGAATATCTCGGCACGCGCGCGTTCGCCGGAGGCGCGGGTCGATGACGCGCTCGGGGTTCGCGGGGACGAGTCGCGCTGATCGCGCTCGGTGTCGCGGCGATCCTTTTCCTCTTCGTGTTCCCGACGCGGTCGTATCTCGCCCAGCGCCGGCAAGTGGGTGCTGCCGCGAACGACGTCTCGGTGTTGCGGCAGCAGAACGAGAAGCTCCAGGCCGAGGCCCAACGCCTGCAATCACCGGACGAGATCGAACGCGTCGCTCGCGAGCAGTTCAACATGGTCTTCCCGGGCGAACAGGTGTACAAGGTGATGCCTGCACCCGAGGCGTCCACCACCACGACCATTCCGTAGACTGCGCCCGTGCCGGCGACCGACGCCGATGTGCAAACTCTCACCCAGTTGCTCGGCCGGGTCCCGCGTGCCGCGTTCGATGTCGTCGTCCGGGGCGCGCACCGAGAGCCGATCGTGATCCGCAACGCGCCGTTGCTGGACGACGGCACGCCGATGCCGACCCGCTACTGGCTCGTCGACCCGGAGCTCTCGACCCGAGTGGCGCGATTGGAATCGACGGGTGGTGTGCGGGCGGCCGAGGCGGCCGTCGATCCCGAGGAGTTGCGCGCCACGCACGATCGGTACGCCAACGAGCGTGATCTCGCGTTGCCACGCGATCATCGCGGTCCCGCGCCGCACGGAGGCGTGGGCGGCACCCGGCGAGGCGTGAAATGCCTCCACGCCCACTACGCCTACTTCCTGGCCGGGGGCGACGACCCGGTCGGGCGCTGGGTGCAGGAGCACCTCCGGTGACCCGCGTCGCGAGCCTCGACATCGGCACGAACTCGACCCGGTTGCTCGTCGCCGATGTCGACGGCACCGGCCGGGACGCCAAGCTCCTCCCGCTCGAACGCCGGACGCAGATCACCCGGCTCGGGCAAGGCGTGGACCGCGACCGCCGGCTGCATCCGGACGCGATCGCACGGACGCTCGACGTCCTGAGGCAGTACCGCCGCACGATCGACGAGCTCGGCGTCGAGAAGGTGCGCGCCTCCGCGACCAGCGCGTCCCGCGACGCCCAGAACCGCGACGACTTCTTCGGGCCGGCCGAGGAGGTCCTGGGCGTCCGACCCGAGTTGCTCTCGGGAGACGACGAGGCCCGCCTCGAGTACCTCGGTGCCACCGCGGGCCTGACCGAACCGGGGCCGTACCTCGTCGTCGACGTCGGCGGCGGATCCACCGAGTTCACCGCCGGCGGCGACGAACCCGAAGCCCTTTGCTCGATCGACATCGGCTGCGTTCGCCTCACGGAGCAGTTCCTGCACGGCGATCCGCCCGAACCCGAGGAGCTCAGCCAGGCCGTCTCGGTCGTTCGCGATCACCTCGCCGACGTGGACCGCTTGGTGCCCGGCGCGGCCCACGCCAAGACGCTCGTCGGCACCGCCGGCACCGTCTGGACGCTCGGCGCCATCGAGCTCGGCGTCGACGCCGCCCGCAGCGACCGGATCGACCACTTCCGCCTCACCCGCACGGCCGCCGAGGAGGTGTTCCGCACGCTCGCGACCGAGCCGGTCGAGGTACGCCGCCACAACCCGGGCCTCGACCCGGGCCGGGTGGACGTGATCGTCGGCGGCGCCATCGTCGTCGTCAGTGTCATGCGTCACTGGAGCTTCGATGAGCTGCTGGTCTCGGAAGCGGACATCTTGGACGGTCTCGCCCGCAGCACGGTCTGACAACGTCGCCCCACCCGCGACTTCCGTGACGTCGGCCACGAGCGCTTCACTCGCCGCCGGGCGCGCCGACATATGACAGGTGGACGTAGTGGCATTCGGACGAGCGCTCAGCGAGCTCACGGTCGACGACATCCGGTCGATCGCACATGACCTCGCGTCCGCCTCCGTCTCGCCCGCCGACGAAGTCGCCGTCACCCGTTCCGTGCTCGTCATCGAGCAAACCTTGCGGCGCACGCATCGCCTCCCGAACGCGGCAGCCGTGGCACTCGCGGCCGCGACCACCGTGCAAGATGCCGCGCACCGCGCACGCGTCGCGCTTCCCGACACTGACGTCACTCGCGTCGCGCGTGCGGCTGCCCAGCTCGCACGCGGGCTCGTCGTCGGCGACAGCCCCGGCGTCGAAGACGCGCTGCGCTGCCTCGGCAAGGGCTGGCACCGCCTGCCCTGCTGCGCCGACCTCGCCGCCGCGTAACCGCGCTCCGAACATGCGTGGCGAACTCGGCTGACGGCCGATTCCGCCACGCAAGTACGATCCGCAGCCGTGCATTCTGATCGGTTGTTGTTGGGGCCGGGGCCGTCGAACCCGTATCCCGAGGTCATGGAAGCGTTCCAGCGTCCCGTGCTCGGACACCTGGACCCCGACTTCCTCGTCGTGCTCGACGAGATCGGCGACCGCTTGCGGGCCGCGTTCCGCACGAGCAACGAGCTCACGTTGCCGATCAGCGGGACGGGCAGCGCGGGCATGGAAGCGTGCTTCGTGAACCTGCTCGAGCCGGGCGACACCGCGATCATCGGCGTGAACGGCGTGTTCGGCGAGCGCATGTGCGAAGTCGCGCGCCGCTGCGGCGCCGAGGTCGTGCGCGTCGAACAGCCGTGGGGGCGTGCCATTGATCCGCAGCAGCTACTCGACGCCCAGCGCACCACCCCGCACGCACGCCTCGTCGCGGTGGTGCATGCCGAGACGTCGACTGGTGTCGAGAGCGAGATCGCGCCGCTCGCCGCGCTGCAACAGACCGACACCTTGCTCCTCGTCGACACCGTGACGTCGCTCGGCGGCATCCCGGTCGACGTCGACGGGTGGGGGATCGACGCCGTGTACTCCGGCACCCAGAAGTGCCTCGGCGTGCCGCCCGGCCTGGCGCCCGTGAGCTTCTCGGCCCGCGCCGTCGAACGCGTCCGCACCCGCTCCCAACCTGCGCAGAGCTGGTATCTCGACCTTGCGTTGCTCGCCGACTACGTCGGCACCGCCCGGCGCTATCACCACACCGCGCCGATCTCGATGCTGTACGCGCTCCACGCCGGCCTCGGGGTGCTGCTCGAGGAAGGACTCGACGCCGCCCATGCCCGTCACCGGCACGCGGGCGGCCTGCTGCAAGAGGCGCTTCCCGAGCTCGGCTTCCGCCCGTTCGCGGAAGAGCAGCGGCTTCCGCAGCTCACGAGCGTCTGGCTGCCCGACGGCGTCGACGACGCCAAGGTGCGGAGCGAGCTGCGGACCCGGTTCGGCATCGAGGTCGGGGGCGGGCTCGGCGCATTCGCCGGGAAGGGCTGGCGGATCGGGCTCATGGGCCACTCGGCGCGGGAGCGGTCGGTGGTCGCCCTGCTCGGGGCGTTGGGAGCCCTCTTGTAGCCAGCACGGAATGCCGAAGGAAAGCGGGTGAGCCGCTACACCCAGGAGCTCCTCGCGCTCTCGGCCCAGCCGGTCGCGGCGGAACAGGTGCTGCGCATCGTCAGCAACCCGATGGCGGGTGCTGTCGACGTCGCGCGGGTCGTCGAGACCGACCCCGCGCTTTCGGCTCGGGTCATGCGGCTCGCGAACTCGCCGTACTACGGCGCGTCCCGGCGGGTGAGCAGCACCCGGCATGCCATCGTGATGCTCGGCTTCGACACGGTGCGCGGTCTTGCGGTCAGCGCCGCATGCAGCCTGCTCGACGGACGCGTCGAGGTCGGACCCAACGGCTTCTGGCGGCACGCGATCAGTACCGCATGCGCGGCGTCCGTCGTCGCGCGCCGGGTCGGCATCTCGACGAGCGACGCGTTCTCCACGGGGCTCTTGCACGATCTCGGCACGGTGTTGTTGAACCGACGTGATCCCGAAGCGTTCACCGAGGCGATGTTCGCGCCGTCGATGTCGGATCAGGTCGCCGCCGAGCTCGCCGCATTCGGAGCGACCCACGCCGACGAGGGAGCCGCCGCGCTCGACGCGTGGGGATTCCCCGCCCCGTTCGTCGAGGCGGTCGCGTTCCACCAACACGGAGTCGAGCTTCCACACCACGCGCTCGGTCGCGTCCTGCGGGTCGCGGAGGCGATCGCGCTCGACCACGATCCCATCCCCGGCTATCCCACGCCGCCCGACATCGACCGGACGTTGCGCTCGATCAGGCTGTGGCCGGACGAGCTCGACGGCATCAGGCGTGAGGTCGAGCTCCAGCTGGAACAAGTCGTCGACTTGCTCGGCACGGAACCGGACGCATGATCAATCGCGAAGACACGCTCGCGAAGCTCGACGCGCTCCAGGCGCGGAGCGCCGACCGTCTGCAAGCGGCGGGATCCAACCGCGCGTTGCTCGTCGAGTTGCTCGAGGCGTCATGCCTGCTCGAGCTCGCCAAGATCGACACGACGCGTCTCGACCCGGCGACGTATCTCCAACTCGCGGTCGACGTCGTCGCCCAGATGTATCCGGTGCAGGGCATCGCCGCGATGGTGACCGTTCCCGGCGGCCGGGCGATCGATGTGACGGCCGGTGAGCGTCCGACCGGCGGTCGTCGTTACCCGCTCGTGATCGGTGCCCTCACGACCGGCGTGCTCGTCGCGGGCGCAGTGAAGGCCGATCTCGGCGCGCCCGATCAGTTCTTCTCTCGTGTCACGGCGCAAGTCGCCGATGGCCTCGCGAGCGCGGTGCACGCCGAGCAGTTGCGACGCCAAGCTGCGACCGCGAACGCGGCCGCGGTTGCCGCCGAGCTCGACAGTCGCGAGCTGGTCGAGGGTCTCGAGGAGCTCGCGCTGTCGCTCGCTTCGTTCCCATCGGTGATCGCCGCTGAGCTCGCGATCGACCATCCCGCGATCGGTCCGCCGCTGCGCCTGCGGTCCGGCTACTGGGACAGCGACGGCGTGCCCCACGCCGTCGACAGCATCACGCTCGACCTCGGCGGCGTCGGCCGCCTCACCGCCCGGTTGCGATCGAGCGACGCGGTCACACCCGACGAGCAATCGGTGCATGGCGTCCTGCAGCACCTTGCCGGGTCGCTCGAACGGCTCGCCCACACGCACGCGCTACGGGAGCAGGCCGAAACCGATCACCTCACGAGTCTTGGGAACCGCCGTCGCCTCCAGCGCGCGCTCGAACAATCGCTCGGCCGCGCCGAACGCTACGGCGAGCACGTAGCTGTGCTGCTGCTCGACCTCGACCGGTTCAAGCCCGTCAACGACGAACTCGGCCACGAGATGGGTGATGCGGTGCTCGTCGCGTGCGCCGACGCGCTGCGGGAACGCACGCGTGCGTACGACGAGATCATCCGCCTCGGCGGTGACGAGTTCGTCGTCGTGGCGCCGGTGCCCGACGTGCTCGACGCGCTCCGCTTGGCCGACGACGTGCGCGAAGAGATCGCGTTGCGTGCCGGCGCGCTCCTGCCCGACGGGTGGGGGCTCACCGCGACGATCGGCGTTGCGATCTATCCCGACGCGGGCACCGACCCGGAGGCGCTGCTCCGAGCCGCCGATGCCGCGCTCTATCGCGCCAAGGACGCCGGCCGCGACGGCGTGATGGTGGCCGAACCGGCGACGACGGCGCCGGGCGGGAAATCGCCGCGCTCGTTCTTTACGGGCTCGGCGGAATGAACAGCTTCTCGCGGTAGAAGCGCAGCTCCGCGATCGATTCGCGCACGTCGTCGAGCGCGCGGTGATGCTCCGCTTTGCCGGGCCGCTTGCGGTAGATCGCCGGGTACCAGCGGCGGCAGAGCTCCTTCAGCGACGACACGTCGATGCTGCGGTAGTGGAGATAACCGTCGAGCTCACGCATGTACCGGTCGAGGAACCGGCGGTCGACACCAATGCTGTTGCCGCACAGAGGCGCCGACGCGGGCGCGGGCACGTGCTTGCGCACATAGTCGAGCACCTGGCCCTGCGCGTCGGCGACCGTGACGTCCGACTTCTCGATCGCGGGCAGCAGGCCTGACTTGGTGTGCATGTTCCGCACGAAGTCGTCCATGCGGCCGAGCGCGTCATCGTCGGCGTGCACGACGAGGTCGACGCCGTCGTCGAGCGCCTCGAGGTTCGCATCGGTGACGACGCAGGCGATCTCCACGATCACGTGTTGTTCGACGTCGAGTCCTGTCATCTCGAGATCGATCCACACGAGCCGGTCGTCTTCAGTGCGTGTCTCCGTTTTGGGTTCGACGCGTGGCGCCCCACGTTCCTCCGCCATCCCCGGCACGCTATCGGGCTCGTGCCACACGGGTAGATTCCCGCCCAATGTCCCCGGTCGTGTGGCAACCCGACGCATCGTTGTTGCGCGAGAGCAACGTGGCTCGGTTCATGGCGTCGGCCGGTATCGAGGACTTCCCGACGCTCGTCGATCGGTCGATCGCCGAGCCCAAATGGTTCTGGGATGCCGTCGTCAGGTTCCTCGGGCTGAAGTTCGACGTGCCGTACACGAGTGTGGTCGACACGTCGGCCGGCGTCCCGTGGGCGACGTGGTTCGGCGGCGGCCGGTGCAATGTCGCAACGATGTGCGTCGACGCCCGTGCCGACGACGGGCCGAACGAGCCGGCGATCGTCTGGGAAGGCGAGGACGGCGAGACCCGCACGCTCACCGGCGAGGAGCTCCGCACCCTGACCGACCGCATCGCTTCCGGGTTGCAGGCTCGCGGCGTGCAAGAGGGCGACGCCGTCGGCCTGTTCTGCCCGATGGTTCCCGAGACGGTTGCCGCCCTCTTCGCGATCGCCAAGCTCGGGGCCATCTTCCTGCCGATCTTCTCGGGCTACGGGCCCGACGCCGTCGCGATCCGCCTCGAGGACGCCCACGCGGTGGCGCTGGTGACCGCCGACGGCTTCACGCGTCGAGGCAAGGTCGTGCCGATGAAAGAGACGGCCGACGCCGCCGTGGCGCAGGTCGACAGCGTGCACACGGTCGTCGTCGTGCCCCGGCTCGCGCGCCGGGACGCGCCGATGACCGCGGGACGCGACGTCTCGCTGAACGAGCTGTGCGCGCTCGGACAAGACCGATTCAGTGCTCGGGCGGTTGCAAGCGAACACCCGCTGCTCGTCGCGTACACGAGTGGCACCACCGGCCGGCCCAAGGGTGCCGTGCACGTACACGGTGGCTTCACCGTGAAGATCGCCGAAGAGGTCGCGTTCCAGGCCGACCTCCGGCGCGGCGAGCGCCTGTTCTGGCTCTCCGACATCGGCTGGATCATGGGGCCGTGGGAGATTGTCGGCACGCTCGCCAACGGCGGCACGCTGGTGCTCTACGACGGAGCGCCCGACTACCCGGACGTCGACCGGTTGTGGGCATTCATCGAGCGTCATCGAGTGAACGTGCTCGGTGTGTCCCCGACGCTCGTGCGCGCGCTGATGGCGCACGGTGACGATCCGGTGCGCGCGCATGACCTCTCGTCGTTGCGCGTCCTTGCGTCGACCGGCGAACCGTGGAACGAGACACCGTGGCGTTGGTACTTCGACGTTGTCGGTGGCGGCCGGTGTCCGATCATCAACATCTCGGGCGGCACCGAAGTCGGCGCGTGCTTTCTGTCGCCGCACGTCGTGCAGCCGCTGTCCCCGTGTTCACTCGGCGGTCCTGCGCTCGGCATGGCGGTTGACGTCTTCGACGACGCCGGACGTTCGGTGCGGGGCGAGGTCGGTGAGCTCGTGTGCACCAAGCCGTGGCCGGGAATGACCCGCGGGCTCTATCACGATCCGCAGCGCTATCTGGACACCTACTGGTCGCGCTATCCGAACGTGTGGTGGCACGGCGACTTCGCGAGCGTGAGCGCGGACGGGCAATGGTTCCTCCACGGCCGGTCGGACGACACGATCAAGCTCGCGGGCAAGCGGCTCGGCCCCGCCGAGGTCGAGACCGCCGTCGTCGCGCATCCCGATGTTGTCGAGGCGGCCGCAGTGGGCGTGCCCGACGAACTGAAGGGCGAAGCATTGTGGGTGTTCGTCGTCCCGGCGGCCGGTGTCGAAGCCGACGACGCGTTGCGCGGCGCGATCGCAGCGCGCGTCGTCGCCGCGCTCGGACCGTCGTTCAAGCCTGCGCAAGTGCGTTTCACGCGCTCGCTCCCGAAGACGCGCAGCGCCAAGGTGCTGCGGCGCGCGATACGTGCGGTCGTCACCGGCGAGGCACCCGGTGATCTCTCCGGTCTCGAAGACCCGGCGGCGCTCGACGCGATCGCGAGCGCGCAGTGACCGTGCGGACGCAGCGGAGCCAGGGATGGTGCAGCGAGGGAGCCATGTGACCGAGCTCGTCGGTGGCCGCGTTCTCCTGCGCCCCTTGCGCGTCGACGACTGGGACGCGTGGCGCGAAGTTCGGTTGCGGTGTCGTGACTGGCTCGAACGGTGGGAACCGCGTCCCGAACCGGGCAGCGCCGACCCGGCCCTCGAGCGAGAGGCATTCCGCGCCCGATGTGGTGCGTGGGACCGGCAGCGTCACTTCGACGCGGCGTACGGCTTCGGCCTGTTCCTCGTGGACGGACGGTTCGCGGGCGAGGTCAGCCTCGGCAGCGTCCAGCGCGGCCCGTTTCAGATGGGCTACATCGGATACTGGATCGACGAAGTGCTCGCGGGCCGCGGCTACGTGCCGGAAGGCGTCGTGCTGATGATGCGGCACGCGTTCGACGCACTGCAGCTCCACCGGCTGGAAGCCGCGATCGTGCCGCGCAACGAGGCGAGCCGCCGCGTCGCGGAGAAGCTCGGTCTACGAGACGAAGGCACCGCGGTCCGCTTCTTGCAGATCCAAGGCGTCTACGAGGACCACGTTCGCTACGCGATCACCGTCGAGGAATGGCATGCGCGCGGCCATGAGCTGGTCGCGCGGTTCGTCAGTCGCTAGCGCCGCGCTGGCGTTGCCGCCGCTCGCCGGTCTGGATGGCCGCCACCCATCCGCCGCGAACGCGCTCCTCGCGTTCCACCAACGCTTTCGGCGCGGCAGGCGGCTCCGGAGCCGACGGCGGCTCGGCAACGGCGGGCGTCTGCGCTGCGGCCGGCGGCGGTTCCGGGACGTTCGGAAGCGGCTCGGCGATCGGCGCGATCGGGGCGATCGGTGTCGCGGTAGGGGCGATCGGCGAGGCGGTGCTCGGCGGGTCGGCAACGAACTCGGCTGCCGGCGGCTCGTCGGCCCGCGGCTCTTCGACCGGCTCGTTGTCGGCCGGAGTGAAGAACCCGAAGTCGTCGCCCGACAGTTCGGCGCGGGCCTGCTGATAGAGCTCGTCGACGAGTGCACGCACTTCGGGATCGAGGTCCTCCTGCACGGGTTGCGGTCGCGGTGCAGCCGGAGCGGGAGCCAGCGCGGGTGCCGGCGGCGGGGCGAGCAGTTCCGGCTCGGGCATCGCGGGCGCCGGCATCGGTGCGGGCACGTCGACCGGTGCGGGCGGTTCGGCCTCGGGCTCGGTGATCGGCGCGACCGGCTGCGTGTACAGGTCGAGCGAGCGCATGTCGACCACCGGCGGCGTTTCGATCTTGTCTTCGGCGTCGATCAGATCGACGCCTGCCTCGAACTCGGTCGGGGCAGTCCAGATCGGCTCCGGCGGCGGCGCGGGAGCGGCATCCGGCGTGGGAGCGGCGTCGGGCGTGGTCTCGAAGATGATCGTCGACGGCGCGAACGGCGTGGCGACCAGCGACGGGGTCGCGGCGAAGTCGGGCTCGGCGAGCGGTGACGTCGTGAAGCGGCCGTGCCACGCCACCGGCGGCAGCGAGCGGCTGCGCCGGGTGCCGCCGTGCGCGTGCAGGCGCTCGAGCATCCAGCGGTCGATCGGCAGGTGGGACGCGCCGAGCCGGGTCTCCTCGCCGAGCACGCGGGGCCGGCGGTGGCGCATGTTCTGGCCGCATGAGGTGCAGCGCCGAATGCGGGCGTCCGGCAGGACGCCGATGCAGGTCGGACAGCGGAACGTTTCCACGGGTTTTTGCTCCTCGTCCCTGAGGCCTTCTTGATGACCAAAGCCTGGCAGATTCTAGCCTAATAGGGTCGGATCCGGTCAATGGGACGAAGGCCGCAAGTTCCGCTAGGGGCTGCCCGCGCGTTTCCCGCCCTTCCCGAACCAGCCCTGGCCCAGGGACCAGGCCTGATGGGCAACTTCGGTGGCCACCGCCTCCTCGAAGTTGGGCTGCCAGGGGGCCTGGCGCAGGGTCGCTTTGGTCCGACCGAGCAGCGGCACCGGCGCCCGGCCCGCGCCGGCGGCGAAGGCGACCGCGGCATCGAGGAGCTCGTCGTCGGGGTGGCAGGACCACGCCAGCCCGAGCTCGGCGGCGCGCGGCCCGTCGACGACCGCCCCGAACAGCACCATCGCCGCGGCTGACTGCGGTCCGACGGCCCGCTCGAGCATCCAGGTGTGGCCGCCGCCGGGGTGCAGGCCGATCTTCACGAACCGCGTGTCGAAGCGCGCTGACGTGCCGGCGATACGGACGTCGCACACGAGCGCGAGGTTGATGCCGGCGCCGACGGCGGCTCCATTCACGGCTGCGACCGTCGGGAGCGGCGACCGCAGCACGCGCAGGAAGCCTTCGTAGATCGACGTCACCGATCGCCGTTCGGTGTCGGTCGAAGACTGGGCGAGCGCACCGAGGCTCGACACGTCCGCTCCCGAGCAGAACGCGGGCGGCGCGCCGGTCACGACGACGGCCGCGGTCGTGCCGCCGGCTTCGAGCGCGTCGAACGTCGCGACGATCTCCTCGACCATCGGACCGGTCATCGCGTTCCGCCGAGCTTCGTCGACGAGCGTCACGACCGTCACCGTGTCGCGGTGCTCGACCCGTACGTGTTCCATGTTCTCCGCTCTGTAGGGCCGCTCGGGCCCCGGTTCGCTGCTCGGCGGGATACCCGTCTCGCGGTCGCTCACCTCAGGGTCGGTGTCTAGTCCGGGCGTACGACCGCGGGCGAGTGCCGGAAGAAGTCCTCGACGTCGCGGTCGAAGCGGTACGACGGATGCTTCTCGCCGATTGTCGCCGCGAGCCGCAAGCCCTGCGCGAACGCGTCGACCGTTCCGGCACTCGTATACCCGTAGCGGAAGCCGGCGCGCTTGTAGCGCGCGTTGTCGATCGAACGGCCAAAGCGCAGGAGTTGGAGGGCCTCGGCGGGCAAGTCCCAGAGCCGCAGCATGCGCATGGGCTCGGCCGCGAGACCGGTCGCGATGAACGGCAGCGCGATCCGCGGCTTGCCGACGATCGCGCACACCTCGCTCCACGGCAGGTTGCCGTCACCCGCCACGTTGTACACGCCCGGGATGTCGTTGACCGTCGCGTACATCAGCGCGCCGACGACGTCATCTTCGTGCACGAACTGCACGCGCGGATCGAAGCCGAAGATCTCCGGCACCACCGGGCGCCGGAGCGCGGCTGCGAACGGCGTGTCGATGTCGTCGCCGAGCACGTTCGCGAAGCGCTGGAGCGTGACGCCGACGTGCGGGTTGTCGTCCGCGAAGTCGCGTACGAACGCTTCGACCTCCAACAGGGATCGCTCGACATTTGTGCGAGCCGGGCCGGTACGCGACATGTCCTCGCGGAACCAGTAAGGGTCTGCCGCGTTGGCGCCGTACACGAGCCCCGAGCTCTTCAGCACGACCTTGCGCACGGGGCTCTGCGACGCACCCGCGGCCGCGAGCAGATTCATCGTGCCGATGACGTTGATCTCGTGCAGGCGCCGCCCACTCACGCGCGTCGAGTCGACGATGAGGTGCGTGTGCACGATCGTGTCGACCTGGGTGGCGCGCACGATGCGCGCGATGATCGAGTGCGTCGTGTCCGCGCGCACGAACTCCGTGCGCTCGAGCTCGATGCGAGGCTCATGGGTGTCGAGGCCGACGACGACGTCCACGTCGGGCCGGCGCTCGAGCGCCTGCGCGACACGACCACCCCAGTAGGTCGACAGCCCGGTGACGAGAACGCGCATTGGGAGTGGTCTAGCCGAACCAGACCGAGCGGCGCCGACGCAACATGTCGTAGAGCGCGTCCTGCACCATCCGCCGGATGCGCTCGGTCTCCTCCATCACGCGGCTGCGCGAGTACCGCTCCTGGTTGGGAGGCACATCGAAATACACGGGCGGCAGGACGCGGATCTTGAACTTCGCGGGGAGCGGCACCGCCCAACCGGCCGGACCGAACAAGAACATGTTCGCGGTGATCGGAACGTACGGCACGCCCATCGCCTTGGCGAGCCGGTTGCTCTTGAACAAGATGGGCATCGCCTCTTCGCCGCCCATCACGGCGAGCGGGATCACCGGCACGCCCGCGCGCATCGCGATCTCGACGAAGCCACCCCGGCCGAAACGGCGCAGCTGATACCGCTCGCCGTAGAGCTTGCCGGTCGCCTTGGTGCCCTCGGGGAACACGAGCACGAGCTGGTGTTCGTCGTGCAACAGGCGGTACGCGTTGTCGGGATGGGCGGCGACGCCCCCGGTGCGCGACCACAGCGTGCCCACGACCGGCATCTTGCGGAACAGGTTCTCGGCGAGGCCGTACACCGGCCGTTTGAGGTCCTTCTCGATGCCGTGCATGATCGACGGCGCGTCGGACGGGATCGCGCCCGCGTGGTTCGAGATCAACAGCGCGCCGCCCTCTTGGGGAAGCTGCTCGAAGCCCTCCCACTCGACGCGGAACCAGTGCGTGTAGACCGGATCGAAGATCCGCCGAGTGAGCTCGCGGAAGTGTTCGCTGCGACCCCAGCGGTCGACGTCGGAACGGCGAACGTCCTCGGGCGCCTGGTCCGGCCGCCCGACGGGAACGAGCTCGCGGCCGGCAGTGGTATCGGCTTGCGTGAGGTCCAGGTCGGGATGCGTGGCCGCCGCGATCTCAACGGCGCGGTCGGGAACGTCGGTCACCGGGCAAGCCTATGTAGCCGACGCGCCGGTGACCAGCCATGCATCTCCGCGAAAGCGGCGGCCCATGCCGTACAACCGGGCGAACATGAAGACGAACAGCGCGCCCCACAACGCCAGCAGCCCGGCCTCGGTGATGAGCACGAGCAACGCGAACGGCAGGTAGCACGCGGTCGCCGCGGCCATCGCGAGCGCGAGGTAGCGAACGTCGCCGGCACCGATGAGGATGCCGTCCAGCACGAACACCATCGCGCCGAGCGGCTGCATCAACGCGACCGCCACGAGAACGGGCCGGAGCTCATCGCGCACCGCGACGTCGCGCGTGAACGTGACCGCGATCAACGGATCGAGGACGAGCACGAGCAACGCGAACGCGACGCCGATGATCACGCCCCACTGCATCATGCGGCGCGCCGCCGCCCGAGTTCCGGCCGCGTCGGACGCACCGAGGGCGCGCCCGACGATTGCCTGCCCCACGATCGCGATCGCGTCGAGGCACAGCGCGAGGAACCACCACAACTGCCACGCGATCTGGTGGGCGGCGATCTGCACGTCACCGAGGCGGGACGCGATCGCGGTTGCGCTCGTGAACGTGACGAGCAGCGACCCCGTACGGACCGTCAGGTGCGCGCCGATAACCGCGGCCGCCCGGATCTCGTCGAGATCGGGTCGCACCGTCGCGTTCGACGCCCGGACGTTGCGGTGCACGATGGCGACGTAGGCGACCGCGACCGTGATCTGCGCGATCACCGTGCCCCACGCCGAGCCCGCGATGCCGAGATCGAGGCCGTACACGAGGAAGATCTCGAGCGCGAGGTTCACAACGTTCGCGGCGACCGCGATCACGAGCGGCGTGCGCGTGTTCTGCAAACCGCGGAGGTAGCCGGTGCCTGCCAGCCCGACCAACATGAACGGCGCGCCGAGCAGCGAGATGCGCAGGTAGGTGAGCGCGTACGGCCGCACCCGCGCCGACGCGCCCATCACGTCGACGACCGGACCGCTGAGCGCGAGCCCGAGCACGGTCAAGCTGACGCCGAGCGCGAGCGCGAGCCACATGCCGTTCACGCCGTGGTGCGTGGCGCCGCGCACGTCCCCCGCACCGATGCGCCGCGCCACGGTCGCGGTCGCGCCGTAGGCCAAGAAGTTGAAGATGCCGAATACGGCGGTGAGCACGGCGCCCGCGACGCCGAGACCGCCCAACGGCAGCGTCCCGAGGTGCCCGACGATCGCGGTGTCGGCCAGCACGTACAGCGGCTCGGCGGCAAGCGCCCCGAACGCCGGCAGCGCCAGCCGGAAAATCTCCCGATCGTGCGGGTTCCGCCCCCACCAGCCGTTACGAGTCACACGGATCACGCATATTCGCCGGATCTGTGTGACTCGTTTGCAGCGCGAGGCGTTGCTGTCTCACCCGGGATATTGAATAGGACCCGATGGAGCGCATGCCCGTGATTCGGTTCGCCGACGTCGCCCGCCGCCTCGGCGCGGCCACGCGGGCGGCGGGTCTCGTGGTGCCCGCGTTCCGCACTCCGCCGCGTCGCCCCGGAGTCCCGCGCACGATCCGCCGGCTCCCGGGTGGCCCGGTGGTCGCCGTACGCGTGCGATCACGGCCACTCGCCGACGTCGTCGCGGACATGGTCGAAGGGGTCGTCGTCGCCAACGGTCTCGCGGGCGACGCGGCCGCACGCATGCGCGCCGTCCTGCTGCACGCCGCCCGCGGGCCTACCGTTGAGCCCGACCCGCCCGGGTGGCGCAATCGGCAGACGCAGGCGGCTTAAACCCGCCGGTCCCTTCGGGGACATGAGGGTTCGATCCCCTCCCCGGGCACTACTGACCAGGTACTTTGTCGTCAGCGCCCCGCATCGGCGGTTCGCCCTATCGCCTCTTGCTAACGGATTGCTAACGTCCGGCCGTGCGCGGACACGTCCACAAGCGAGGGCGAACCTGGACCTACGTCTGCGACGTCGGTCGCGATCCGGCCACCGGGCGCCGCCGGCAGCGCACCAAGGGCGGATACCCGACGAAGAAGGCGGCCGAAGCCGCGCTCGCCGAGGCGATGCACTCGCTGACCGCGGGCACGTACGTCGCGGCGGATCCGCAGACGCTGGCCGAGTGGGTCGAGCGCTGGTTGCCAACGATGGCGCCGAAGATTCGTCCAGCGACGCTGCAGGATTACGAAAAGGGTTTGCGTCACGTCGTTCGGCGTATCGGTCACGTGCGCTTGCAATCGCTGAAGCCGCTCGACGTCGAAGAAACGTACGCGGCGCTGCTCGACGAGGGCCACCGTTTCGGTGGTGGCCTCGCACCGAAGACCGTGCGCAACATTCACATCGCGTTGCGACGATCGCTCGCCGACGCGGAGCGGTTCGGGCTCGTCGAGCGCAACGTGGCCGCGCTCGTTCGCCCGCCTGCGCCGAAGCGACACGAAATGACGACGTGGACCGCCGATGAAGTCCGTCGGTTCCTGGTCGCGGTTGCCGATGATCGGTTCGCCGCCGCATATCGGTTGCTCGCGACAACAGGCATGCGACGCGGCGAGGTCCTCGGGCTTCGTTGGGATTGTGTCGACCTCGACGCCGGCCGCATCGCGATTCGTCGCACGCTCACGGCGGTGAAGGACGTGCCCCTGTGGGCAGAACCGAAGACATCGCGGTCGCGCCGCAATCTCGCGCTCGACGCCGAGACGGTTGCAGCGTTGCGCACGCATCGGAAGTGCCAGCTCCAGGAACGCCTCGCCGCCGGCGAGGTCTGGCAAGAGCATGACCTCGTGTTTTGCCACGAGGACGGCACGGCGGTACACCCGGACAGGTTCACTCGTGCCTTCGCGTGCGCGGTTCGCGCGCGTCGGGCGTGCACGTTATCCGTCTGCACGACTTGCGTCACACATGGGCGAGCTTGGCGCTGCAGGCGGGCATCCACCCGAAGGTCGTCAGTGAGCGCCTCGGTCACGCCACGACGAGCATCACGCTCGACATCTACAGCCACGTCCAACCCGAGCTCGACGCGCGCGCGGCCACTGCGGTCGCGGAACTCTTCGGTTCGCGTTCGTAACGCGAGAGCATCGTCGGAGTCGAGGAGCGACGCCTGTCCCAGCTGCCGTGGCGCTGTCCCCGGCGGACACTTCGGGAGTCACCGGTGGCCCTCGTCCCCTGCCGCGTGCGCTGCTCGCGGCGCTCGTCCTCCGGACGCCCGCTCATACTCACTGGCAGATATGGCATGCCGCCAGCCGTGTGCGATTCGTCGGCCGGTGGTGTGTCGTCTATCGGCTGTACGGGATCCGCGTTATGCCGTCGGCGGCGATCCAAAGTGAGGTCGGGAGCGCTGTAATCGCGACGATGGGGAAGCCGATTCGCGTTGGCGCGGCGAGGGGCCGGTGTGTGATGAGGTCGTAGGCTTGGACTTTTCCGTCGCTGCTGCTGTCGGGTTGGCCGGCGAGCCACACCTCGCTCGGACCTACTGCGGCCGCAAGATTCACGGTGTCCTCGACGGGGATGGATGGTCCGATCTGTCGACCGGTACGCTCGTCGGCTTCGATGACGCCGGACGATGTGAGGAGCCATAGGCGCTGGTTGGCCGCAGCGAGCATCGCCTTCACGTCACGGCGAACGACCGTCGCTTGCAGGGCTCTCGTATCGAAGCGCAAGAGGTTGGTGCCTCGGACATACCAGAGCGCGTGGGTGCCGCTGGACATGATGTCGAAGGTCCGCGGAATGAGTGCGCGCCGCGCGATCCCGTTCGTGGCGGGATCGATCGAGATGACATCTCCCTTCGATTCGTCATTGGGGACCGGCCGAACGACCCAAAGTTTGCCGTCGATGAACGCGGGCCCGTCGATGACGAACAAGTTTGCTCGGATCGAGATCGTGGCGGTCACGTGGATTCGGACGGGGTCGATACGGGTCACGGTCTCCATGCCGGTGTCGCCGACCCATAGCGCGCGAGCACCAGCCGCGAGCTTGCGGAAGTCGCTCGTTCCCGCCACCGGGATGGTCGCGGTCACACGTCCAGTCGCGGAGTCGATGCGAGAGACACGATTGGGTTGCGAAACCCAAATCGACCCGAACGCCGAGAGCATGTCCATCGCCGGAACCCGAAGCGTCCTCGGCGGACCGACCTTCAACGCCGGTGCGGACGGCATGACGGTCGTGCTCGCCGAGCTTGCCGGCTGCCGTGATGCGGCGTGATGACTCGAATCACACGCTCCGGCAATAACCGCGAGGGCCAACAGCGCGAGCCTCGACCGAACCGCGCCGCCTCGTCGAAGCCTCACACGAACCAGACGCCTACGAACGCCTCGTGGTTCCGGCAAACGAGCTTCGCCCGTCGTCACGACGAACGCATGTTGCCTGATGTGGAGTCGTCGCGACCAACACCGAGCGGCAACTACGCGCCCATCGGGATTCGGGCGACCGAGCCATCGTCGGCGTACCGCACGCGCGCTACGGCGACATCGTTATGGTCGAGACCGGCCACGTAAAGATCGAAGGTCGCCGAGACACCGAGCCGAATGAGGAGTGCTTCGTCGCGTCTCTGATCGGTAAGTTCGATCTCCATGCGCGCAGCACCACGCGACGTCGCACCGAACACCAGACGAGGGCCGGGCAACGAACCACTGATGCAGAGGGCCATGCGACCTTCATCCTCGGCAGGTCCCACCGCGAAAGCGACGGTACCTTGCGGCAGGCCATCCTCGTCATCGAAGTCGATCACGATGTCGATAACCTCGTCTCGCCGTTCACCGACAAAGAGCTTCCACTTGCGGTCGAACAACGCTCCGGCGGCGACGTAGTCGGGCAAAAGACCGGCGCGACGTCCACGGCCATACGGCCGTTGCGGTTCCCAAACGTGGCGATACGAGTTCGGCATCAGCACACACAATGCCCGACCTCGATCGTGGAGGCGAGCACCGAGCGGCAGTCATGGCGCCTCGATCGATCGCAAATCGGTGCTCATGCAGTCGGCGCAGAGGACGGTTCCGGCGATGTACTGAGATCCACACGTTGCGCATCGGAGCGTCGGTTCAGCGCCCATCTCGACGTCCGGAGGTGGCTCGCTCGTTGGATCATCGACATTGCGGCCGCAGTACCGACACACCTTGGCGGCGGGCTGGATCATCTCAGCGCACCACGGGCATGGTCGCCGACGACCATCGAGAGGTTCGCCTGAGCGCCGGACCCGTTCACGGATGTGTTCCAGGTCCGGTCCGTAGCGCTTTAGCAACTGCTTGTTGGTCGGGATCGCGTTTGGAAGTTTCCATGGGTCGTCTTTCCGTGACGCGTGCCCGAGACTGTGCGTCGCCCAATAGTCCCCGGAAGTCGTGTTGACACCCGCGGTTTGCACGATGATTGTCGCGGTCGTGATCCCCGTGTTGACCTGGATTCCAAGAATGTCGCGGTACCGAAACTCAGTGATGCGTCCACCGCCAGTGGCGCCGGCCATGATCCCCGCCTTAACGATGAGCAGCCGATCGTCCAGAGCGACTATTGCCTGCGCGCTGACTCCAACCACGACAGCCTCGACTGGGTCGTAGTTCCCAAGATGCCTTCCGACGAGCCTGAGTAGCTTCGATGATCGGATGGCCTCGATTCCGTGAAGCCCGTCTGACCCCGAAGCACGCTCGCCATCCATGCACCCAGATTGCCGGATCGCACGTCAGTGTGCGAGCGCGGGGCTCCAGATCCGTACGCGCTACTTCTCCGCCGGTCTCGCGCGACGATGGCGAGTTTGCGTCGAAACATCGCACGGAACCGGCGCGGTCTCGCTCGATCGCCGCGAAGATTGGATCTGCGGCCTCCTCGTAGTACTCAATCTCCGCTTCGTCTCCGACTTCTTCGACCAGTCGAGCGAGGTCTTCCCGAAGCGGTTTCCCGTTCGGGAGCTTGTTCACCCACTCCGACTTCGCTGACTCGTCAGTCATATGACCAGTATCGTCTGGGCACTCCTGAGGCTTGAACGACGCGCCGAGCGGCAGAGGTGCGCAGCCGCGACGCACGACGACGCGCGTGATGCGCGTCAGCGGCGTCAGTGTCCCTCGGCACCGAGTTGGTGAAGAACGCTGCGACTGTCGGTCTGGATCCACTCTTCGGCGAGGCGGCCTTGCTCGTCGTATCGGAAGATGTTGGTCAACTCAAACGTCACGCGTTGCCCGTTTGCTGGTAGGGGTCCGGCCGGCGAGTGCGTGAACTCTCGGACGAATGTGCCCGCGATAGTGGTTTGGCACGCGACGTAGTTGCCCTCGACGATGACGATGCCACGCGAGACTGTCCGATCATCGAACGCGGCGCGGAGAGACCGGAAATAGGTTTGGAGACCGTCGTAGTCCAACTCACGTCCGTCGGGTCCGTGAAACCTGAAATCGTGCGCGAAGTACACGTCAACCGCGGCCTGATCCTCGCCGGAAATCTCCGGCTCCCCGATTCGGAGGAGCCCGCTGACGAGCTGGCCTCAGCCTCTACCTGCAACCGTCTCGCGCCCCGATGTCTAGAACCTGATGATTGACCGATCCCGCACGTTCGTGCGAACGCCGGTCGGCAACTATGCACCTTCACGGAGCGATCGCGACGGGGCTTCTCGTTTTGGCGTCGACGAGCACGCGGTTTCCTAGCGGCGATGTGAGCACGATCCTTTGTCGGCGCGCGTAGCCCACGTCGGTACACGCAACACCAGGACTTCGTGCATCGAGACGGCTCCTCTCGCGTACGAGGATCGCAATCGCGGTGTCGGAGGCCAGCTGGTCGATCGTGTAGTCCGCGGTACACGGTCCTTGCCCCAGAGGCGTGCCAACGAACGTGATCGTGGTTGTGCGTCCGTCAGCACCGATCCGGGCACCGACCTGGGCCGCACCAAACGACTGCGTCGGCAAGCGGAACAAGGATGCCGGAGTGACGGCGAGGACCGCAGCAGGATCTGCGACAGCTGAAAAGGCAAACATCCACGCGGGCAGCACGCGTGTGCCGCGATCGGTACCGAACGAAGACCGTCCGAACCAGACGCGCGTGATGCGCAGCGGTGTAGGTGGCCGGGGTGCGCCGAGCGCCGGGGTGCCCTCGTCGCGCATGGTCGCCAACGCCTGCGCCGACGTCCTGGCCGGGTAACCGCCGGCGCGACCGGGTCCGGTCGGCAAGTTCGGCGGTGCGACAAACAGGCCCGTCAAAAATGCCTCCTTCGCGTCGACGGTACGGAAGCCCGACGCGGGTGCGGACACAGGGTCGGAAGTGAGCACGAACGGCCGCGGCGAGCCGTCCACCGGAAACTTCGCCCATGCATCCAGCGCGGAACGCAACTGCGCGACAGCCTCGGGCGGAATCGCCGTTGGGCGTCGAGCGTCCGCCATCGAGGTCGTGACCAACACGTTCGTGGTCGGCGTGGTGGCCCTCGCTGATCGTGGGAGTGACGAGCCACATCCCACGGTCGCGAGTACAACCCCTGTCAAAACCACAAGACGTCGCATGCAACTTCGACGACGCATGCAACTTCGACGACGCGGCCCGGACGCAGGTTCCACGTCATCCACCCTGCCCCATCACGACGTCAACAGCCAGCGCCGCTCGGCAGTTATGTCGACGTACCGCGTTGACTGCGTTGCGATCAACCGAGGAGACTCTACGACGCGCACTTCGCGCCCGCGGGAGCGAGGTCGTTGCAAACGGTTTGTCGGGTGATCTTCCAGGTGCCTTCGACGCGTACGGCATGGCCGGCCCGTTCCGCGAAGAGCGGACTTCCATCGAGCACGACGTCGTAAACGACGATTGCCTCGTTGGCGTTGACGAACCCAACCGTGCTCACCCGGTAGGCATCGTGCGACACCTGGTAGGGATAGTTCCGGACGGCTTGTGTTGCGGCTTCGACGACTCCGCGCGGATCGTCGATGAGACCCAGGTTCTTTGCGACTTCTGAAACGGTTCCGACCGCGCCCCACTGCGTGAAGACGTCGATGATTTCTTGGCGGGCCGCTTGCTCGTCCGGTGGCATTGCATCGCGAGGGGGAAGCGAGGTCGTTGTGACGGTCGGCGCTGGCGCGACGGTCGTGGACGTGGTGCTTGTCGAAGAAGTGCACTCCGTCGCGTTCGTCGTCGGTGGTGCTGACTCCTTCGGCACCGTGACCCGGGCCACGCATCCGTAGTCGGGGGAGACTCCGCGGCGAGCGGGTGGTCTCTTTCAGCGACGAGGGGCTTCCGCACCCGACCAGCATGAGCGCCATAAGGGCGACCGCGAGCCTGAGCACCTTCATCACGACCTTAGGACGTACGTCCCCGCCCCGGAGGTTCCAGGCCACCAATACAGATTGGCCGCTCTCGAGCGGTTATGCGAGGCGCTAAGTCGTTGGTCGGCGGGTCTGCGACGAATCGGGGGTGAAGGGCTCGACGGGGATTAGCTGGCTTGCAGGTGTCGTGTCTCCGCATCGGCACAGCGAGATGCGCGATCGGCCTCAACGCCACTCTGTACGCCGCTCTCTACGCCGACCTCAACCTTTGGCGTAGAGGCCTAAGCGTTCGTCTGGACGGTGCGCGCTCGGGCACATATGGGCGGTCGATCGGCGCGCCAATGACGGCGGTTTCTCCATCGCCGCGCGATTTTCCTGCGCGTTTCGGGGATCTCGTCGCGCTTATCCACTGATGGGAGAACAACCGCGGAGGTGCAGATGGACGCAGGCGACGGCGAAAAGCGCGGGGAGCGCCTTGTGTGGTCGGTCGAGGAGGCGGCTCGGTTGCTTGGGATCTCGCGGGCGCACGCCTACGAACTGGTCAACCGCCATGAGCTGCCGCACTTGCGGCTCGGACGACGCCTGGTCGTACCGAAGCACGCGCTCGACGACTTGCTCGGCGGCTGCGGGGAACAATGAACGCTTACCTCGCGACCCGCCCCAGCGACCACCTCCGTCATCACACTCCGACCACACCTCCTCTCCTCAATCACCCCTCCTCGCTGCTCTCCCTCGCACACAACCACAACCCGCACCACCCACTCCTCCTCACCCCTTCACGTCTCCCACTCAACCTCCTCGAAAAATCGCACGAACTTGCATTGGAAATGCGGCGCGCTGTCAACGACCGCGGTGTGCCGTGTTGAGCATCGGGAAGCTCGGTGCCGGCGGGCAGGTCTATTACCTCGCGACGGTCGCGCCAGGCGTCGAGGACTACTACGTCGGACGCGGTGAGGCTCCGGGCCGGTGGCGCGGTTCTCTCGCCGACGAGCTCGGTCTCGACGGTCGCGTCGACGCGGACAGCTTGCGAGCCGTGCTCGAGGGCCGCGACCCGAGCAGCGAGGCGGTGCTCGGTCGGGCTCGGTCGGACCGGGTGCCAGGTTTCGATCTGACGTTCCGAGCGCCCAAGTCTGTGTCCGTGCTGTTCGCGCTCGGTGGATTCGAGACCGCTGGAGAGGTGCGTGGCGCGCACGACGAGGCGGTCGAGGCGGCGCTCGGTTACTTGGAGCGCACTGCATGTTGGTCCCGGCGAGGCACCAACGGCATCGAACAAATCCAGGGTCAGGGCTTCGTCGCAGCAGGCTTCCGGCATCGCACGAGCCGTGCCGGCGATCCGCATCTCCACACGCACGTCCTCGTCGCGAACGTCACACGCGCCATCGACGGCCGTTGGTTGACGCTCGACGCGCGTCACCTGTATCTCCATGCCAAGACAGCCGGGTACCTGTACGAGGCTCATCTGCGCGCGGAACTGACGCGGCGCCTCGGCGTGGCATGGGGGCCCGTCCAGAACGGCATTGCCGACATCGACGGCATCCCGAAGGCTGTGCTGCGCGCATTCTCGACCCGGCGAGCGGAGATCGAAGCCGAGATGGCTTACCGGGGAGTGACCTCCGCGCGAGCGGCCGAAGTCGCCGCGCTGGATACCCGCCAAGCGAAGGACTATCGGGTCGATCCGGTCACGATGATCGAGCACTGGCAGCAGCAGGCGAACGAACTCGGCCTCGACCGGGACAGTCTCGAGACGATCTTGCACCGCGCCGAACCCGCGGCGCTCACCCCCGCCGATGTGCAGGGTTCCATCGACCGCTGGTCGGTCCCGATGGGCTGACCGCGGGCGCGAGTAGCTTCGATCGTCGCGCCGTGTTACGAGCCTGGTGCGAACGGCTTGTCGGCGGGGCCGACGTCGTGACGATCGAAGCGCTCGCCGACCGCACTCTGTTCGAGCCGGGAGTGGTAGCGCTGCACGCGAACGCGAGCGCACGGCTGCGAACACGTAGCCGGGGCCGGCCGATCGAGGGACCTGACCTTGGTGCGTTGTACTCAACCGCCGACATGATCGCGCTGAGAGCGAAGTCTCGTAGCACACGCGACTCGCCGACAAGATGATGAGGTCGGCATGGTGGCCGACGACCACGTGGTGGGTGCGCTCGCCGCGCGACCCGAGCTGTCGGATGAACAAGCACAGATGGTCGTTCGACTCACGACGAACGGCCACGGCGTCGACGTCGTGATCGCCCCGGCCGGTACGGGCAAGACGTTCGCGCTCGACGCCGCCCGGGACGCCTGGCACCGGCAAGGTCACAACGTCATCGGCGCCACGCTCGCAGCGCGGGCTGCCGCCGAGCTCGAAACCACCGCGGGTATCCGCTCCCACACGATCGCGTCGCTCCTCGTGGACCTCGACCATCCCCAACGCGGCGGACTGCCCGCAGGCACAGTCCTGGTAGTCGATGAGGCGGGCATGGTCGGTACCCGCACGCTTGGCCGCGTTCTCGCCCATGCCGGCACCGCGCGCGCCAAGGTGGTCCTCGGAGGTGATCCGCGCCAGCTGCCCGAGATCGACGCCGGCGGCCTACTCCGCGGGCTTGGACGGCGGCTCGAACCAATCCGGCTCACATACAACCGCCGCCAACACGACGCCTGGGAACGCGCCGCCCTCGCGGCGATGCGCGACGGCAGGGTCGATCGAGCACTCGCCGCATACAACGAGCACGACCGGATCATAAATCGCAACACCGCGACCGCGACCCGCGACGCGATGGTTGCCGACTGGTGGGCCGCCCGCCTTCGCCAACAACAGGTACTCATGGTCGCCCGCGCTGGTACGACGTCGACGATCTCAACGCGCGTGCTCGCCAACGACTGAGTGCGGCCGGCATGGTGTCGGGGGCGACGCTCGAGATCGAGGACCGTCGCTATCAGACCGGCGACCGAGTGATGACTCTGCGCAACCAGCGCCGCCTCGGCGTCCGGAACGGCACTCTTGGCACAGTCACACACGTCGATCTGACCGCGCGAGCGCTCAAGATCCGCACCGACCATGGGAGCAGCCACACGCTGCCCGCCGCGTACCTCGACGCCGGCCATCTCCGTCACGCATATGCGACCACGATCCACAAGGCGCAGGGATTAACCGTCGATCAGGTGCTCGTGCTCGGCGACGACAGCCTCTACCAAGAAGCAGCGTACGTCGCACTCTCACGGGGTCGCGCTGACAACCGTCTCTACCTTGTGACACCGTCCGCCGAGCCCGAACAACATGCCCCCGGACCGCAACACGATGCGATGGTCTCGCTCGCGGCGTCGCTTCGGGTCAGCCATGCACAACAGCTCGCCATCGACCGCGGAGTTGATTGCGCGGCCCTTCAGGGCCGTCTCATGCGGCTGTACCACGAGCTTGAGTGCCTCCGGCGCATCTATTACGCCGCACCAAATGATCCAAGCGCCGATATCGACGCGCTGCAACGGTCGCGTGCCGAGCTCGCATACGTGCTCGACGCTCAACGCGAGCGGCTTGCGGCCCTCACTACGCGACGGCCGCTACGACACCGTCACGAACAGAACGCCGAGCGACTCCTCGCCCTCCAGGCGGTCGAGCGGCTGGCGGTCCAGATCGACAACACCGAGCGCTCGCTCGAGCTGGCGTACGAAGGGCGCGACGAACGTGAACGCTTCCTTGCCCAACACCGAGGCGACCTCGCGCGTTTCCCACAGGTCGAGCGCGGAGATCGGAACGCTCCTCAACCAACTCGTTGCCAGCTACCACGCCGACGCTCCCGTATATCTCAAGTTCCTCGGGCCCTGTCCGACCAACGGCTACGCGCAGGCTGAATGGATCGAGGCCGCCACAACGGTCGAGGACTATCGCCTACGCAACGGTGTCACAGACCCGCGCCAACCATTCGGTGCGCTCGACCGCAGCAACGACGAGCAACGACACGCACGCGGGCGCGTCGACCATACGCTCGAACGAATGGCGCCCGAACGCCACGTCGAGCCCGTCGGAATCGAGCTCGGTCTTTGACGCGAGGCTCGTCCGCAGGAAGCAAGGGGCGGCGGGGCTCTTCCTCAAGGACCGCGATCTGGCCATCCGACTTCAAGCGTGGCACCCACCGCCCGCCGCGAGCGTGGTGAACGTGACCGTGAGATGTCAATGCGACCGGTCGTCGGCGATGCGCCGCGCGAATCCGGTCAAACGGGCGAACTCCAATAACGGTGCCGTGCTATTCGGTGCTGGCGAGGGGTCGCTGCCGAGTTGGTCGCGTTGCGACAACGACGCCGCCTTGGCCGGCTCTCATCGGAATGAGTCGACCAGCGCGATAGCGGCCCGGCCGAAGGAGCCGCCTGCTGACTGGTCTGCCGGACGCGTGTGCGACATGGTCGTGACAGAGACGACGTATACGCGGGGAGTGTCCTCGTAGCGAAGTGAAGCACCAGTTGGTGATGGCACATAGCAGATCGCGCGGTCGCGGAGACGATGGATGAGCGCCTCAAGGCCCTTGGTGACGCACGTGAAGGGTGCCTTACGCGACACGGTGACGTTGATATCGAGTGGGCGCCGGGTGTCGACGAGATGCATAGTCATTAGAACCGGAACGTTGCCGCCGGTACCTGGTCCGACGACTGTCATTTGTCCGTCGATAAATCGTAGACCCGTGGGCTTTGGCGTTTGAAGAGTTACGCCGCTTTCGCTCTTCACCAGTTGTGCACAGTTACTCAGCGAGGAGCAGTGGGCCGTTGTTGTGGCCGCGGCGGTGGTGGAGTGCGTTCCGGCGCTCGAACAGCCAATGAGCAGCGTGAGCGCGAGAAGTGCAACGGCGGTTCTCCGAACCTGGACGGAATGCCCGCGAACCGCCGCTCGGTAGGTCGCCACGACGCGTTATCGACATCTCGAGAGAGGTACCTGAGCGCCCGAGCGGCTGGTTGCCCAACGTCATCACCAGCTCTATTGGAGCTGCGGTTCATCGGTATTGGACATCAAGGCTACGTACGACTCCCCGTCGTAGACAGCGACAAGCACAGCCAACGTAGATGCAACGATCGCGTCCAGCTCACTGGAATCGAGTTGATGTCCCGCGATCAAACCTAGATCAGGTGCTGACCGTCTGCACGCGAACGCGTTGAGGGGGTAGCCCGACGAGGCACTGCGCAGCAGTCTCGCGCCGCTGTCGCCGCCAGACTCGAGGTCAGCCCACTCGAGAACACGATCATCGGCATACGAGACCTTGACGGGGAGGCTCGGGTCACCTCGACGAGCCAGCTCGTTCTCGACAATGAGAGTCGCGACACCCTCACTAAACAGTTGATCAAGGAAGCGCGCCGCGATGCCATCAGTATCGGACGCGCGAATGCCTCGCGCATGGTTGTCAAGCCCCAGCGCTGTGGGTTCGAGTGCGTCCCGTGGAACGAGCATCCGCGCCGACGCGAGCTTGGGCAGACATTGCGTCATCAACATTGCCAACACGGAGCCTTGCGCGAGCGACCCGCGGATCCAGTCCTGGGCTGTCGTCGCCGCGATAGGAAGCCCAATGTTCCAGTCGGTCACTTCGGGACCACTCGGCCGCTCATACCTGATGTTCTCCACGCCCTCGTGCATTCGTTCGACCCCGAGGTCGAACATCGCTCCCAGTCCGCGTGCCGATGATCAATCAACAGTTCAGATGCCTTCGCAACACCGCCAGCAGTTCTGCGACTCCGACGGTTCCCGACTCGGTGGTTTCGCCGTCCGTGTCGCACTCGAAGTGATACGTCCCGAGGGGCCGCTCCCACGATGAGACGTAGACGAATCGGCCGGCGCGGGCTTGCGACTTGAACCCGATGGCGAACTCGTCCGCGTCCCAGTGATCGATGACGTCGACTTCTCGTCCCACGCCATCCGCCACTTCTTCGACCAACCACTGGATCGTTAAGTCCTTCATTGCATCCCTACGGCCTAAATCCTGCAGCGGCGAACGGGCAATCAAACTTCACGGTCTAGGGCCGCTCGCGCTCAGGGTTTCTGCGGATGAGAGTTCCGGAGTCCGATCGTGGCGCGGCGTGAACATTGAATCGACGGCCACCTTCGATCGCGTAGACGGTTCGGCGACGGCGAACAAGGAGAGGAAGGGACGACGGGCCCTCGGGGTGGCCCCAGTCACGAAAGACGGTGGAGCCATTCAGGTGGAAGTACGGCAGCGTTCCTTCTCTCGGCGGCTCTTGCGAGCCGCCGACATACGCGTGGGTTATTCCGTCGGCGTCGGCTCGTACCCACAGACAGTGTCCTCGCCGCAAGGATGTGCCGTGGACGCTGGTCCAGCACTCCCTCCACTGGTGGTGGCCGACCGCTTGCGCCCATCTCTCGTCGGTCCGCTGGCGTACCGGGCCCGCCTCGTCGCCGCTCAGTCCCCGACGACACGGGCCGAATCCACTCCATAAGACGTCGCCAAAACCGAGCTTGCATCGTTTCAGTATCGGCGACGCAGATGGTGTTCTTTCGTGGGCGTCGGAATTCCGAGCGCGTACCGAGCGGTTTGGGATTCGCACCTCGGTCACTGATGTCGATACCGGTCGAGGTCCTCGCGGACGGGACCGCCTAACGGAACTCGGCGCCACCACCAGCCCTGAGTAGGATCGGCGCCGATCACCCTCGCAATGAGATTCGCATCATCATCTTCGGTCAGGTCGCGAAAGCGAGTGCCGATGGTCATGAGCCATTCCGAGACCGCATCCTGACATGCGGTCGGAACGAAGGCGACCGCGCGGTGGAGTCCGTCACGCATATACAGCGCGGCTACCCAATCATCCGCGTTCCAGACCTCGTCCGACAGCGGCATGCGCATTTCGTCGGTGAACCGAGCGAGATGCGCCGCCCAGCCGTCGCCAAGTTCGAAGATCGGATTGCCTTCGCCAGGCGCGTTCTCCTCGGCGCTGTTATCGAGGAGCAGTCGTTGCTCGGCAGACAACGTCGACGTCAGTGACGGGAAGTCAGTCATCACAAGCGGCCGTCCTTTGGCGAACCGCGCCATGATCGACGTGGAGATCACGCGAAATGGTGGCGAGTCGGGACGCGTGACTCATCACGTGTGAGCGGGCCTTGCTAACGCCTTGCTAACGCGCGGTGCCGCACGGCGTGGATTCGAGGTCACGCGGCGGACAAGTGAATCGCGAACGCCCTGATCAGAGGCCACGGCCTGGAAGCATTGGCATGCCGTGGACGGTGAGGTCGAGGCTTAAACCCGCCGGCTCCTTCGGGGGCATGAGGGTTCGATCCCCTCCCCGGGCACTTTCCTTTGGTCGGAGGGAGGACGTTGGCTGACGGGTTGCCGTCCCGGCTCAGCGGTCGGGTCGTGCTCATCACTGGCGCCGAGAGCGGCATCGGACGCGAGACCGCGCTGCGCGCCGCGAGCGAGGGCGCCGACATCGCAGCGATCGGTCTGAACGCCAGCGCCCTCAACGCGTTGGTCGACCAGGTGACGGCGATCGGCCGGCGGGCAGCCGCTCGGCCGGCCGATGTCTCCGACGTCGATGCGCTCACCGCGGCAATCGACGAACTCGTGAACGAACTCGGGCCTCTCAACGTCGCCCACGCCAACGCCGGCATCCTGATCCCGCCGACGTCCATCACCGATCTCGATCTCGACCAGTGGAACCGTGGCTGTTGACCTCACCGGCGTCATGCTCACCTTCCGAACGGCGCTCCCGCACTTCGGAGCGAACGGTGGCCTCCTGCTCGCGACCGGCTCGTCGCTCGCTTTGCGTCCGGGCGTCGGATACCTGCCCTACGTCGCGGCCAAGGCCGGAGTGCACGCAATCGCCCGGAGCCTGGCCCTCGAGCTCGCGCCGCGAGGCATCCGCGTGAACGTGATCGCGCCCGGCCTGACCGACACGCCCATGACCCAAGGCGTGTCCGGTCACATCGAACGTCAGCTTCCAGGGATACCGCTCGGTGAGCTCGTGCGCGCCGGTGACGTGGCGGCCTTGGCGGTGCACCTCATGACCGATGAAGCACGCTCCGTCACGGGAAGCGTGTTCAGCATCGACGCGGGACGAACAGCCGTCTGACCGATCGCGCGGCCAGACTCCGTCAGTCGACGGGCGGTGGAAGGACGAGGCGAACACCGGTTCGCTGCTCGAAGTAGGCGACCATCTGATCGGTGATGCCGTCCCAGGTCGGGCGGGGGCCGTCATACGTGAGACCCCGCGCCTTCGTCGTCCGGTAGCTGACGACGCCGTCCAGCTCGAGGAGACATCGGAGTGCCTCGTAGTAGGGGACCGAACGCAGGTCTGCGTCACTCCCGGACTCGTAGATGGAGCGATACGCGACGGCGAGGCGTCGGCCGACGCGCTGAGCGACCCGCTGGATCGGGCGCGGCATCGCCACCGGTGCAAGCGACAGGGCCATCGTCAAGAACGCGATTTCGAGTGCCGGTTCGGCCACGGTGGCAAGGGTCCAGTCGATGAGTCCCGTCACCTCGCCGTGGTCGACGAGAAGGTTGCCGCCCCAGGAGTCTCCGTGACACAGCACCAACGGTGACCGCTGCTGGGGCACGTTGCGCATGAGCCACTCGTGGCCCGGTGCAAGAGGATGGGATCGATCGTCGTCGGTGGGCTTGGTGATGTGGGCCCACATTCGCTCGATAGTTGCCAGTTCGCCGAACGAGTCGACGAGCGGAGTCGGGTCGAGGCGATGCAGCGCGAGGTGAACCTCGGCCGTCTGGCGAGGCATGTCGCGATACATGCGCCGAAGTCCTCCAACGAGCTGGCGAGCATTGGTGCCTTCCATCGCGGGCGAGCCCGGCAGCAGTTCCATCACGAACCAACGTCGTCCCTCGATGGTCGAACCCGGCTCACGAAGCGCGACTGCCGGCGCAGGGACGCCGCAGTCGTGGACGAAGGTCTGGACGGCGGCCTCCCACGCGTCGAGCTGTTCGGGCGCGTGGTTCGGGAACAGCCGCAACACCATCGGAGAGCTCCAACCGGCCGGGTTGCCTTTCAGGGAGAATCGATAGTTCGCGGTGTAGAACCCTCCGCCGAGCTGGACGGGCGGGTCCGCGTACTCGACCTCGTGGCCGATCCCGACACGCAGGCGAGCAAGCAACTCGTCGGCGAGCACACCGCAGTCTGTCCGATCGTGACGAACCATGATGGAGTCGTGACGGGCTCGACTCTCGTGGTGCTGGCTGCGGGGCGCGGCACGCGTTTCGGCGGGTTGAAGCAACTCGTCGCGGTTCGCGACGACGGCGCGACTGTCACCGACGTGTTGGTCCGGCGGGCGGCGGATGCCGGCATCGAGCGGGCCGTGATCGTCGTTCGGGCCGAGATCGAGGCGCTGATGCGTACGCATGTCGACGAGATGGGCGGGGCCGGCATCCCCGTCGAGTTCGCGTTGCAGCGACAGCCGCGGGGAACCGCCGATGCCCTACTCGCGGCTCGGGACGCGGTCGGCGGTCCGCTCGTGGTCGTGAATGCCGATGACCTCTATCCCGCGGGCGCGTTCTCGTTGCTTGCGGCGCATCTCCGCGACGCGCCCGCGCATGAGCACGCGGTCGTCGGGTTTCGCGTTGATCGCACGCTGGTCGGATCACGTCCCGAGCAGCGCGCACTGCTCACGACCGACGAGGCGGGCGCGCTCGTTGGGGTACGTGAGGGGCGCGTCGAGAAGGACGGCGGATTGCGTTTCGCGACCGCAACGTCCATCGATGGGTTGCGTGGCGACGAGTTGGTCTCGATGAACATGTGGGGCTTCCGACCGAGTGTGTTCGAAGCGCTCGCCGCCGCGGTCGCCGAGTTCGGGGCGCACGACCCCGACGTCGAAGTGTTCTTGCCCGACGTGGTCGCGACGATGATTGCGGCCGGCGCGACGGTTCGCGCCCTGCCGACGGACGAGGCGTGCATTGGGATGACCTACCGCGAAGACGTCGACGCCGTGCGTGCGGCGCAGCAGTGATCGACGCCGCGACTGTTCAGCGCGTCGCGGCGCAGTTTTCGTTCTCCGCGCCGGTCGAGACGATTGCGCCGTTCGGCACCGGCCTCATCAACGACTCGTTCCTCGTTGCGACGCATCGCGACGACTATGTGGTGCAGCGGATCAATCGTTCGGTCTTTGGTGACCCGCACTCGCTCATGCAGAACGTGGCGACCGTGTCGGCGCATCTCGGTGGTCGGTTCGTGCCCGAACTCGTCGCCGCTCGATCGGGCGGGTGGATCGTCACGGATGCCGATGACAGGTGGCGCGCGTGGCGCCGCGTGCCCGGCGGCGAGGCGTGCGTCGATGTGACACCGATGCGCGCGGCGTCGGCCGCGCACCTGCTCGGCCGCTTCCACGCGGGCCTTGCGGATCTCGCGCCGGCATGCCTGACCGAGACGATCCCGCACTTCCACGATCCCACGCGCCGGCTGGCGCGGCTCCGCGAGGCCGTTGCCGAAGATCCGTTCGGCCGCGTCGAACGCGTTGCAGCCGAGGTCGACCGCGCGCTTGCGGCCGCCCCACTCGCGACGCTGGCCGACGAACTCGTCGCGCGCCTCCCGGTGCGGGTTGCGCACAACGACGCCCAGCTCGCCAACGTCCTATTTCGCGGCAGCGAGGCCGTGTGTCTCGTCGATCTCGACACGGTCATGCCGACAGCCTGGTTCTTTGACGTCGGCGACTTGCTGCGCAGCGCGTCAACGCACGCCGCCGAGGACGATCCCGACCCGCAGCACCACGTCGCCGATCCGCCGCTCGTGCGCGCGATCCTCGACGGCTACCGCGCGGGCGTGGCGCCGGCCGTGAGGGCCGGCACCGAAGAAGACGACGCGCTCGAAGTCGCCGGCGCACTGATCACGTACGAACAAGCACTTCGGTTCCTGACCGATTTCATCATGGGCGACGTCTATTACCGCACGACACGACCCGATCAGAATCGCGACCGCGCGCGCGGGCAGCTCGCCTTGCTCGCGTCGCTGCAAGGTACGGTCGGATCGTGACGGAGCTGCCCGAGCTCGACCGCTCGGCCCTGCCGGCGATCGCGGAGCTCTGCCGGCGAGGCATCGCCGACTTCCCGTCGGTCGACGAGCTCGATGGCGCGCTGTTCGCGCCCGAGCAACCCGCGGTCGTTCGCGGTTCCCCGGCCGTCGGCGTGGTCGCGACGGTCACGGGCGAGGACGGCGCCTACCTGCGGCTGCTCATCGTTGATCCGGGTGTGCGCGGCCAGGGCCACGGACATGCGCTCTTGCGCGCCGCGCATGCCGACGCACGCCGCGGGCGGGCACACGTCGATCACGACCGGCGCCGACGCACCGTTCTTCTTGTGGCCGGGCGTGCCCAGCACCGACACGGCCCTGCTCTGCCTGCTCGAACGCCATCACTACACGCGCGTCGAGACGAACTTCGACATGACGATCGACCTCGCGAGGATCCCCGACGATCCCGGCGGCCACGTACTGGCGACGCCCGCCGATCGCGACGAGATCGCGACGTTCATGGCGAAGCACTGGCCCAACTGGAAGGCCGAGGTGCTCCGCGCGCTCGACAAGGGAAACCTCGTCATGGCGCGCGATGACGAAGGCATCCGCGCGTGCTGTGCGTTCGAGGTCAATCGTGCGGGCTTTCTCGGTCCGGTCGCCGCCCGTCCCGACCTCATCGGTCGCGGCGCCGGCACGCCCGCCCTCATCGGCGCGCTCCACGAGCTGCGCGCCCGAGGCAGGGAGAGCATCGAAGTCTCATGGGTCGGGCCGATCGTGCCGTACGCGCGGCTGGGTGGCCGGGTCAGCAGCGTCTACTTCGTCTATCGCAAGGGGTTGTCGTGAACCTGTTGCCGCAGCCGAGGTTCATCGACCTCGAGGATCGCCTCACCACGAACACCACTCTCACCGAGCGCATCGACGCGTCGCTGCCGCCGCAGGGCTACACGTTGACGATCGGCCCCGACGGCATTGCGCTCGTCGGCGGCGACGACGCCGGCTGCTTTTACGGCCGCGCCACCCTCGAACAGCTCGCGCGACTGCACGACGGCGGGTTGCCGATCGGCATGATCCGCGACCATCCCGATCTTGCGATCCGCGGCGTCATGCTCGACGTGTCGCGCGACAAGGTCCCAACGATGGACACGCTCTCCGCGCTCATCGACCGGCTCGCATCGTGGAAGGTGAATCAGGTCCAGCTCTACAGCGAGCACACGTTCGCGTATCACAATCATCCCGAGGTGCACGCCGACGCGAGCCCGTTCACTCCCGACGAGATCCGCGTGCTCGACGTGTTCTGTCGTGAGCGTCACGTAGAACTCGTCCCGAATCAGAACTGTCTCGGGCACATGAACCGCTGGCTCAAGCACCCGGGTTACCGCGAGCTCGCGCTGGCGCCCGACGGCTTCGTCGATCCGTACGGTCTCGGTCACGAGGCGATGACGCTCGATCCCGCGCAGCCCGGCTCACTTGCGCTCGTCCGCGAGCTCCTCGGCGAGTTGCTGCCGTTGTTCTCGAGCCGGCGCGTGAACATCGGCCTTGACGAGACGTGGGAGCTGCCGCGCGAGCGTCTCGACGAGTACTTCGCCTGGATCGCGACGCTGCGCGCGCTCCCCGGGCTCGACGGCCACGAGGTGATCATCTGGGGCGACATGTTCTCGGGTGATCCGGCGCTCGTCGCGAAGGTGCCGGACGGCGTCACCGTGTGCGAATGGGGCTACGACGCCGAGTACCCGTTCGACGAACGGCTCTCGGTCCTCGAACACGCCGGGTTGCCGTTCTGGGTCGCGCCGGGAACGTCGGCCTGGCTGAGCATCGGCGGTCGCGTCACCAATGCGGTCGAGAACTGTCGAAACGCGACCGAAGCTGCGCTCGATCACGGCGGGCTCGGGTTCCTCAACACCGACTGGGGTGATCGCGGTCACCTCCAGCAGTTGCCCATCAGCTACCCCGGGTTTGCCTACGGCGCCGCCGTGTCGTGGTGTCTCAGCTCCAACCGCGAACTCGACCTCGCCGCCGCGTTGAGCACGCACGCGTTCGACGACTCGACCGGCGGACTGGCCGCCGCGCTCCTCACGATCGGCGACGCGCACCGCGCAGTGACGCCGCAGATCCCGAACCATTCCATCCTCGCGATGCATCTGTACTTCCCACAGATCCGCGTCGGCCGAGGCATCACGAAGGGCATCACCGATGCGGAGCTCGACACCGTCGCCGGTCGGCTCGCCGCGGCACGAGCTGACGTTGCGCGCGCCAAGCCCAAGCGCGACGACCGCGCGCTGCTCGTCCGAGAAGTCCTCTGGACCATCGACGTGCTCGAGCTCTTGACCGACGACGCACGCGCACGCCTCGCCGGCGACAACACGCTCGGGTCGGTCCCGCACGCCCAGCGCGACGACTTCGCGAGACGTCTCGTCGCGCTGACCGATCAACACCGCGCGCTGTGGCTCGCCCGCAACCGTCCCGGCGGGCTCGTCGA
The DNA here is from genome assembly GCA_963837155.1 of uncultured Actinomycetes bacterium. Lineage (GTDB taxonomy): Bacteria > Actinomycetota > Acidimicrobiia > IMCC26256 > PALSA-610 > DASQHW01. The sequence goes on from CAWIMB010000003.1 coordinate 166,998, forward strand.
CAGCGTCGCCTGGCTCGACAACCTGCGCGTCGCATACGAGACCGGCCAACCCGACCCGACGTGGGGCGGCTGGCCGAAGCGTTTCACATGAGGCGCCGGGTAGGCCGAAGTGCCGTCGGGGTAACTTGACCTGGTCATGGGCGTGGAGCGGCCTTCGGTGACCGGGGACGGGCTCCCGAAGACGACGCTCCGCCACATGCCTGCACTCGACGGCGTACGGGGCCTCGCGGTGGCGGCAGTCCTGCTGTTCCACGGGGGCCACCTCACCGGCGGCTACCTCGGTGTCGACGTGTTCTTCGTCCTTTCGGGATTCCTGATCACCTCGCTCCTCCTCGCCGAATCGACGGCCACGGGCACGATCGGACTCGGGGGATTCTGGGCGCGGCGCGCGCGTCGCCTGCTCCCCGCGCTCGGTGGCGTGCTCGTCGGCGTCGCGCTCTACTGCCTGATCTTCGCCGATCCCGGCGAGCTCGCGAACATCCGGGGCGGCGCGCTCGCCACGATCGGATACGTCGCCAACTGGCGCAGCGTGTTCAGCCGACAGGACTACTGGGCGTTGTTCACCGTGCCCTCGCCGCTCGACCACACGTGGAGCCTGGCGATCGAGGAGCAGTTCTATCTCGTATGGCCGTTGGTGTTCGTCGGGTTGCTCGCGTGGTGGAAGCGGTCCATGCCGAAGGCCGTGCTGGTGACGTCGCTGGTGCTCGCATGCGTGTCGACGATCTTGATGTTCACCCTGTACAACGCGGCCGACCCGTCGCGGGTGTACTACGGCACCGATACGCGTGCCGCGGGGATCGCGCTCGGCGCAGCGCTCGCTGCATGGCTCGCCCTACGCGGGCCTGCGACGAGCCCGCGCGTTCGTGTCGCGGTCGAGGTCGTCGCGGTCGTCGGCGCGGGCGTTGTGGCGCTCGCCTGGTCGACGCTCTCGGGTGAGTCCTCCACCCTGTATCGCGGTGGTTTCCTCGTGTGCGAGCTGGCGACGGTCGCCGTGCTCGCGGCCGCGGTGCATCCCCGCCCCGGCCCGGTAGCGCGGACACTGTCCTTCCGGCCGCTCTGCCTGCTCGGACTGATCAGCTACGGCGTCTATCTCTGGCACTGGCCGGTCGACGTCGTGATCAGCACACAGCGCACCGGCCTGAGCGGGTGGTGGCTGTTCACGGTGCAAACCACGGTCACGCTCGTGATCGCCGTGCTGTCGTTCGTGTTGGTGGAACAGCCGATTCGCCACGGCGCTTGGGCTGCTCGTCGATGGCGCGCGCTCACCCCGGCCGTCGCCCTTGGCTTGGTCCTCGTGCTCGTCGCAACCACTGCGGGGGCGAAGACGCGCCCGGCAGTCGCATCGTCGGGCAATACGATCGCCGGCGCGCTCGACGAGGTCCGCGCCGCACCCCCCGGCACCAAACGCGTGATGATCGTCGGGAACTCGGTCGCGTACTTCGTCGGTGACGCGTTCCGGCACGTGCAGACCAACCCACCGATCGTCACCCTCAACGCGGGGCTGATCGCCTGCTTCTTCCCGGACAACCTCACGGTTGTGCGCTTCCCAGGCTTCCACGAGCTGAGGAGCGGGCCGTGCTCACCGTTGTGGCAATCCGCGATCGAGCAGTTCCGTCCCGACGTCGTGCTGTGGATGCTTTCCGGAGCCGGCGACGGACAAGCAGAGTTCCAAGGGCATTGGGCCGCGTCGTGTGACTCGGCCTGGGACACGAACTTCGAGCAAGGTCTCCGGCAGGCGATAGCGACGCTCAGCGATCGCGGTGCGAAGGTCGTCATCACGACTGCTCCCTACAACCGGTACGGGTACGTGAACCACGACCGCGAGGTCGACTGCGACAATCGAGTTCGGCGCTCGGCCGCCGCGTCCGCGGGCGCGCCGGTCATCGATCTCTTCGCGCGGACCTGCCCCAACGGCAAGTGTGTCGTCACGGAGAACGGCGTGACGTTGCGGCCCGACGGGATCCACTTCGAAGGAGAGGGCGCGCGGGTGATCGCCGAATGGCTGATCGAGCAGCTCCGCGCTCAGGGTCTCCTGTCCTGACCGACCCGGATCTCAGTCGGCGCGCGCCGCGAGATCGTCGAGGCTTCGGAGGAGCAAGGTCGTGAGCTCGTCGACCGGCATCGCGCCACCCTCCGCGAACAACACCTCGTAACGATCTTCTCCGAGCGCTTCCCGTGCACGCTCGGCCGTTTGCTCCCACAGCAGGCTCACGAACGACCCGGCGCCGATCTTCAGCAACGGGCCCGAGCCCATCAATGTCGCGCCGATCTCGAACTCACCCGCCATGATCAAGAGCGAGGCGCCCATCGTCGACCAGAACCGCACGCCGCCGCTTTGCCTGAAACTCGCGAGCATCGCGCACTGGTCGCGAAGTTCGGCCGCCGCGGCCGGCAGGTTGTCCGAACCACGAGCCGAAAGGAGCATGGACCACGCCGCCCCACCGAAGAGCACGTTGCCACCCAGGCGCGCCCCGAGGTGCGCGGCCCGCTCGAGGTACGGGAACGCGGTCGCTACGTCGGTCCCGGGAACCAGCAGCGACATCCCGCGCAAGAAGGCGTTCCGCATGATCAGGTTGCCGGCCCCGATCTCTTCGGCGAGCGCCATGCCGATCTCCGACAGCCGCTGCGCCTCCTCGGGCTGACCCGTCATCCAGTGCGCGACCGACAGTTCGCCGTGCCACTCGGCGATTGCGAACGCGTCGTTGTCAGCGATCGCTCGGTCGAGCGCCTCATGGGCGGCGATCATCACGATGTCGTCGCGGTTGGCGATGATGCTCGACAGGAGCCACGCCAGCCAGGGCCCCGTTCGGAGCCAGTCGTCGTGCGTGCGAGCGACCGCGCATGCCCGTTCGGCGAGCTCGACTGCTTCGTCGCCCGCGAAGCGAAGGGACGCGTCGAGCGCAAGCAACGACAGGAGCGCGGCAGTCACCGGATGATCCGGTTCGCCCATAACGGGAGCGATCTCCGTCGCGAGGGCGGCCATCGACGCGCCAAGGCGATTCGCCCAAAGGGCGCCGGCCGGCGCCGAGGCCAACAGCGTCTGGGCGGCGTCGAGATCGCCGGTGGAGATCGAGAACGAAAGCGCGGTGCGGAGGTTGTCGAGCTCGCGTTCCAAACGGGTGCCCCACGCGGCGTCGTCCCCGGTGCGGAGTCGTTCCCCGGCTTCGTGCACGAACGCGGCGCACCAGTCGAGGTGCGCGCGACTGGCATCTGTCGCGTTGCCGATCGCTTCGAGCCGCTCCGCACCGTACTGGCGAATCGTCTCGAGCATTCGGTAGCGAGTCGTTGTTCCGTCTTCCTCGGCGATGAGCATTGAGCGGCGCACTAAACCATCAACGTGATCGAGCGTCTCGAGCGCACTCACGTTCTCCGGATCACACACCACAGCCGCGGCGTCGAGCGTGAAGCCGCCTGCGAACACCGATGCCCGCATCAGCACCCGCCGCTCGGCATCGCTGAGGAGATCGAAGCTCCAATCGATGGCGGCGCGCAGAGTCTGGTGGCGGCCGAGAGCCGTGCGTGCCCCGCGGGTAAGGAGCTGGAAGCGATCGTCGAGGTGGCGGGCGATCTCGGGGACCGACAATGACTGCGTGCGCGCGGCGGCCAGCTCGATCGCGAGCGGAATGCCGTCGAGGCGGCGACATACCTGTGCGACGGCCGCGATCGTTTCGTCGTCATCGGCGGCGAGCGGCCGCACATCGCGCGCTCGAGCAACGAACAGGCTGACCGCGTCGGTCGTGCGCGCGACACTCGGTGTGTCGTCGACCCGCGGGAGCGCGAGCGACCCGACCGGCGTGATTCGCTCGCCCATCACGCCCAGGCCCTCGCGGCTTGTCGCCACGACAACGACTTCGGGGCAGCTCTTCACGATCGCGTCAGCGAGGGCCGCCGCCGCGTCGAGCACGTGTTCGCAATTGTCGAGGAGCAAGAGCAGTTGCCGGCTCCCCAACGTCTCGACGATTGCCGAGAGCCACTCACCGTCGGTGCCCGGTTCGACGCCGATCACCTTCGCGACCAGTGGGCCGACCGCGTCGGGCGAAGTCAACGGCGCGAGCTCGCACAGCCACACGCCATGTCGGAACTGATCCTGCGCCCCGGCCGCGAACTGGAGCGCCAACCGAGTCTTTCCTGCGCCACCAACGCCCGTCAGCGTGACAATCCGCGCGCTCTCGATCGCGTCGCGGACGCTTCGGAGCTCGGCTTCGCGCCCGACGAACTCCGTCGCCTGTGTCGGCAAGTTCCCGGGCAAGTTCGCAACCGAACGCAGCGGCGGAAAGTTCGTCGAGCCGCCGAGCTGCCACACGTGCTCGGGCCGGCTCAGATCACGAAGGCGATGCTCGCCGAGATCGTGGAGCTCGAGATCATCAACCAGGAGCGCAGCCGTCACGGCCGTACACACCACTTGACCGCCCCAGGCAATCGCCATCAGGCGTGCCACGCGATTCACTGCGCTCCCGAAGTAGCTCGCATCGCGCACCTCGGCCTCACCGGTGTGCAAGCCCATGCGAACCCGCAGTGGCTCAAGTGTGTCCGGCCACGGCTCGTCCGCAATCGCCAGCTGGATCTCCATCGCAGCCCGGGCCGCATCCGTCGCCCGCTCGAACGATGCAGCCACCCCGTCGCCCATTCCCGAGAACACGGTGCCGCCGCGGGCGCGAATCAATCCGTGGACGAGCTCGTCATGACGAGCGAGCGCGGCGCCCATCAGCTCGGGGCGCTCCTCCCACAGCCGTGTCGAGCTCTCCAAGTCTGTGAAGAGGAACGTCACCGTCCCCGACGGCACCTTCGGCACGAACCGAACGATACGGGTTGTCGAGGAGGGCGCGCCGATGTCAGACGACGACGCGGTAGTAGCGCACCCCGTTGACGCCGGCCCGAACCGCATATTCGGTGTCCCGAGGAATGAACACGACGCTGCCCGCTTCGTTGGCGACCTCGTCGAGCCACAACTCGCCGTCGGTCACGATGAAGAACTCGCCGGTTTCGTGACTGTGCAACGGATCGGTGTGGCCGGGCGCGTACTCGACGTATTGCACGGGCGGCACGTCGGGATCGTGGCGCGTCAGCGCCTTGACGCGGATCTGGGAGCGGCCATCGGCGTCGATCGCTTCTGTGTACTCGAACCAGGGCACGTCGTTCTGGTTCACGCGAAAGATCGCACCCACGGAAATCTCCTCTCACGGATGCGCCCGCCGGCGAGGCCTCCGCGGGATGAATCCGGCCGACCGGCGTGTTGAATCTTTACCGATCGAGCGTCTGTTGTGGAGGGTCTGGTTGCACTGCAAGAACTGTGGGGCTCGCTTCTCTGACGAGCGGGCGGAACTGGGTTACGACTACTGCAGCCGTGCCGAATGCGTCGAGGCGTGCTTCACGCCCCTCGGCGTCGTGGCGGTGGCGGTGAACAAGGCGTCGGACCAGTACGTATTGCGGCGCGACCTGAACCTGCCGGAGCCGCGGTCTCGGAGATCAGCGCCGGATGACGGCGGTTGGCTCAGTGGCTTGCGGGCCAAGGAACACCCGAAGGCTCCGACACGGCACAGCACCGCGGCGCGTATTGCCGAGCTCGAGGCCGAACTGGACGCCGCGCTGGAGACCGAGCGCGATCCCGCTCGCCGGGCGAAGCTCGTGAACGACTACAACGCGAAGCTGCGGAGGCTGAATATCCGCTACCGCCGATCCGCCCAGCGGCGAGCATGACTTGACGGCGCCGACGACGAGTACGTCCAATGAGCGCAATCGTTGATGAGGAGAAAGAAATGCCTGACGATCGTCCCGTGCTCGATCAGATCAACCTCGTCGTGCGCGACATGAACGCGGCACTCGAGTTCTATCGCCGGCTTGGTGTCGACATTCCCGACCGTGACCCCGCCTGGGATGCCGACCATCGTTCGGCGGTGACGCCGGGCGGCATCGACTTCGATCTCGACAGCACCGAGTTCGCGGCGAAGTGGAACCAGGGTGGTGGCGCCCCGGGCGCGGTGCTCGGCTTCAAGGTCGCGACGCGTGAAGCGGTCGACCGTTGCTACGAGGATCTCACGGGCGCCGGCCACAACGGGCAGCAAGTGCCGTACGACGCGTTCTGGGCGCGCGCTACGCCATCGTCGAAGATCCCGACGGCAACGCGGTCGGCATCATGAGCCCGATCGACCCCGATCGACGCGCGCCCTAGTCCCAGCGCCCGGCGCAACGTCACTCGAAGCCGGCCCGGCGGCGCCCGGACGCGACCGAGCGTTTCACACGGGCGCGGGTGTCGCCGAGGCCGACGAACAGGTTGCCTCCGGCGTCCGCAAGACACGTTACGGCCTGGGTGTGGTCGAGAAGCGCAGCGAGTCGCAGCGCAACGATTCCGTGCGTGAGCGCCCACAGTTGCGCCGCGCAGCGAAACGCATCGTCGCTTTGGAAGCGACCGGCGTCGATGCAGTGCTGCACTCCGTTCACGAGCCGGGTGAACGTGTCCAGACCGACGGTCATGTCGATGTCTTCGATCGGCCCTTCCATGAACATCGTTCGGTAGAGGTGTGGGTTGTCGACGGCGTTGCTGTAGTACGCCCATCCCATCGCCGCGAGGTCGGCGACTGGGTCGCGTGTCGACGCGACCGCGTCGAGGTCGTGCGCAAGCCTGTTGAACGCCTCGCCGCGCACCGTGCGGCGGAGCTGTTCCATCCCGCCGAAGTGCGTGTACACCGCCATGGTGGACGTCCCGACGTCCGCCGCGACGCCGCGCAGGGTGAGCGCCGCGGCACCTTGTTCGCTGATCACCCGCGCCGCGGCCTCGATCAGGGCCGACCGAACGGCAGTGGGCGCGGCGCGGGGCGACACGTTGAAATCATTGCATAGCAGCGCTATGAATGGGGCATAGCACTGCTATGTTCGTGACCTATGGGAGGCGCCTGATGGCCGTCAAAGCTGCCGTGGTGCACACGCTTCACCGGTTCTACGCACGCGGCATTCATGCCGACGCCCATGCGGCCGCGACGGTGCCCGCCGACGGCGGGATTGACGACCTCGACGGCGCGCACTATTGCCTCGTCGTCAGCTACCGACGTGACGGAACACCGGTACCGACGCCGGTGTGGTTCGGTATTGACGACGGGCGCGTCTACTTCCGAGCGGAAGGCGATAGCGGCAAGGTCAAGCGCATTCGCGCGAAGCAGAGTGTGCGCGTGGCACCGTGCGATGGCCGTGGGCGTCCTTCGGGACCACCGTTCGAGGCGACGGCGCGCGTTGTTGGCCCCGACGAAGAAGACCGGGCCGAGCGGGCGATCCAGCGCAACTACGGGCGGGCCCGCCGCGTCTACGAACGGTGGCTCACGCTTCCCGGCGCTGCGTACGTCGAAATCGCGCCGGACGCTGTCAGCTAATCGACGGCACCGGTTGGGGTGGCGGCGGGCCGACATAGTGCGCGCTCGGCCGGATCAGCCGGTTGTCGGCGGCCTGTTCGAGGATGTGCGCGCACCAGCCGATCACGCGGCTCGCGGCGAATGTCGGTGTGAAGAGCTCTCGCGGAATGCCCGCGCTGTCCATCACGATGCCCGCATAGAACTCGACGTTGGTGTACAAGCGCCGGCCTGGCTTCAACTCGTCGAGCACGCGGATCGCGGTCGCTTCGATGTGTCGAGCGAGCTCCATCTTGTCGCCGCCCAGGGAGTCTGCGACTTCGCGCAGCATGACCGATCGGGGGTCGTCGGTCTTGTAGACGCGGTGACCGAAACCCATGAGGCGATCGCCGCGTTCGACCGCGGCGCGCAGCCAGGGCTCGGCGCGATCCGCGGTGCCGATCTCGTCGAGCATCTGCAGCGCACGGCTCGGCGCACCTCCGTGCAACGGGCCTGAGAGGGCGCCGATCCCGCCGACGACCGCGGCGCCGAGGTCGGCACCGGTCGATGTGATGACGCGCGCCGTGAACGTCGACGCGTTGAATCCGTGGTCGATCGTCGAGATCAGATACTTCTCGACCGCGGCCGCGTGCTCGGGGCTCGGTTCCTCGCCGTGCATCATGTAGAGGTAGTTCGCGGCGTAACCCAGGTTCGGGTGGGGCGCGACCGGCTCGAGGCCCTGACGGTGTCGCCACAACGCGCAGATCAACGTCGGCACCACCGCGCATGTCGCCATTGCGTTCTCTCGCAGCGTTGCTGCATCAACGTCGATCGACGGTTTGAACCCGAGCGTGGCGCCGTACTGGGACACCGCAGTGCGCAACGCGTCGAGCGGCACGAACTCGTCTCCCGCGCGCGATTGCAGGGAGCACGTCGGCAACGGTGGACGGGATCGCGCGCCGGGCGCGAATCTCCGCCGCGAACGCGTCGCGTTCGGCGACGCTCTCGGGCAGCCGGCCCTCGAACAGCAAGTACCACACGTCTTCGAGCGGGCGCTTCTGGGCGAGCTCGACCGCGCTGTACTGCCGGTAGTGGTAAAAGCCCTCGAGGCCGCGCACGTCGCCGACCGTCGTCTCCGCGACGACCACGCCCTCGAGCCCGCGCGGCACTTCGTGGGCTTGGGCGTCGGCGGGCTGGATCATGGCGATGCGCATCAGGTCGCGCATCGAGACAATGCCGACCAGGCGGTCGTCGTCGACGACCGGGATGTGCCGGTACCCGTGCTCGGAAAGCTTGGCGAATGCCGCGCGCGCTTCGACTCCCGACGCAATGGTGTCGGGGTCGGCGGTCATCCATTCCGAGACCTTGGCGGTCGACGCATCCGAACCCGCGCCCGCGATCCGGATCATGTCCCGCTCGGTCAGGATCCCGATCGCCCGTTGATTGCCGTCGATGACCACGACCGAGCCGACCTTGTGATCGCGCATGCACGCTGCCGCGTCGGCAACGGTGTCGGCGGGGTACACGGTAACGACCGGCTGGCTCATGATGTCGCCGACGGTGCGCTCGCGCGGTCGTCTCGGCCATTGCGCGCAAGCTTACGTCGCTTAGCTCACGTAGAGCGGCGCCGTGACGCGGCGCACTCGGCCGTTCGTGACAGCGTGCGAGACGAACAGGCCGTACGTCGCGGAGTACGCGAGGCCGCCCGGCGATTCGATCCGCGCGCTTCCAGGTACGCCGGCGTCGCCGGTCGTTCCCGAGTTGCCGTCGCCCATGAAGTTGGCGGAGGTCCCGGACGCGACCCGGCAGATGCGATGGTGGCCGGTGTCGGCGACGTAGATGGTGGTCCCGACGACGACGACGTCACCTGGCGAAGCCAATGTGACGCCCGTGAGCGCAGTACCCGCACACAGCGTGTTCTGCGCGGCCGTCCCCATGATCGTGCTGACCGCCGCGGCGGGTGTGATCTTGCGGATCAGGTTGTTCGCGGTGTCGGCGACGTAGATGTTGTCGCTGCCATCGATGCCGAGCCCGTCGGGTGCGTTGAATTTGGACGGTGAATCGGTGCTGCCCGACGTGAGCTGGGTCCCGGCGAAGGTGGAGAGCTGGGGTGTGGCCGACGTATCGACCTTGCGGATGGCGTGGTCATCGGTGTCGGCGATGAAGAGGTTGCCGCTGCTGTCGAGCACGAGGTCGCTCGGTGCCTTGAGGCGACCCGATGTCGCAGCACCGCCGTCGCCGCACGGCGGCGTGGCGCACGCGCTGCCGCCGCTGTTCCCGGCGTAGTTGTTGATGACGCCGGTCGTATGGTCGATCACACGAATGCGGTTGTGGCCGGTATCAGCGATGTACACGTCGCCGTTCGACGCCACCGCGACTCCTTCGGGAGCACTGATTTTTGCGGCGATCGCGGCACTCCCGTCGCCGGACCCGCCGCCGGAACCGGCCGCGCCGTCGCCGGCGATGACCGCGGTCTCGTTCGTGCCGTAGAACCACTTGCGGATGCGATTGTCGCCGGCATCGGCGATGTACACGTTGCCCGACGAGTCGACGGCAACGCCCTGGGGCTTCACCAAGCCGGCGCTCGCGGCCAGGGTGTTGTCGGTCGAACCTGTGGTACCCATGCCCGCGACCGCGATCACATTGTTGTTGGACGTGATCATCCGGATCATGTGGTGGTTGGTGTCGGCCAGGTACACCATCCCGGCCGCGACGAACACACCCGAGGGCGTGTTGAGGTTCGTGCTCAGCGCCGGATAGCCGTCGCCGTTGTACGCCGAGGTGCCCGTCCCGGCCACGGTGCTGATGGTCTTTGTCGAGTCGATCACGCCGCTCACCGCTGTGACCTTGCGGATGTAGCCGGTCCCGGTGTCGGCGATGTACACGTTTTCCGACGAGTCGACCGTGACCCCGACCGGTGCCGAAAGCTTGGCCGACCCCGCGGCGCCGCCATCGCCCGAGAAGCCGGCGGTGCCGGTTCCCGCGATTTCCAACATCGTGAAGGTCGGAGGCGTCGCGGTGCAGGGCGAGTCGCACGTGATCTCGCGGATCTTGTTGTTCGACTTGTCGGCGATGAAAACGTTGTTGGACGCGTCGATTGCGAGTTGCGACGGGTTCTTCACCCGGTGCGTCGCCGCCTGGCCGGCGGTCCCGACGCCGTTGTCGGCGCCGGTACCGTCACCGGCAATCGTGTAGATGTTGGCGTTGCTCGCGAGCACCTCGCGAATGCGGTGGTTGGAACGGTCCGAGATGAAGACGTTGCCGCTCGAGCTGACGGCCACGCCGGCCGGCTGGTTCAGCGTGGCGGAGGTTGCCGCGCCGGTGTCGCCGGAAAAGCTGCCGGTACCTGTGCCGGCGAAGGCGGTGATGGTCCCGCCGACGGTGAACTTGCGGACCTGGTTGTTGCCGGTGTCGGCGACGTAGATGTTGTTCGAGCCGTCGATGGCAATCGCCGCGGGACTGTTGAGGCGGGCGGTGGAGCCCGTCGCCGCCACACCGTTGCCGGGGACGCCCGAGGTACCGCACAGTCCGGCGACCACGCCGATGATGCCGGTCGAGGCCAGGACCTCACGGATGCAATGGTTCGCGGTATCGGCGATGAAGATGTTGCCCGAGGAGTCGACGGCGACCGCTTCGGGCGACGCGACCCTCGCGGTCACGACCGGCTTCGAGACCGTCGACACGGTGGCACCGCCCGTGCAGGACGTCGCCGCCAGCGACGACGTGGCAGCCCCGCGCCAGTTGTTCTTGCCCGCCTTCACGGTCCACGTGTAGGCGTTGGACTCGGGAGTGAGACCGGTGTCGGTATAGGTGACCGTCGTTCGGTTCCCGGTGTTGCCGACCTCGGATGCCGCGCCGCCGTTGGTGCTGCGGTTCACGTAGTTGTTGTCCGCCCAGCTTGTGGCGGTCGCGGTCCAGGAGAGGGCCGCCGAGCTCCCGGTGCTCCAGGAGCACCCAAGTCCGCTCGGCGCCGCGATGCTCGCCGCTTGGAGCGTCGATACGGGAGCGTTGGTCGCGGTGAACGTCGCGAGTGCGGGCTGGGCGAACGCTGCCGCAGCTACCGCGACGATGGCGGGAACGGCCATGCCCAGGCGTCGTCGAACAGGGCCGCCGCCGATCGCAACGATCGTCGCGAGTATCACGCCGGTCCAGAGCGCGCGCTGCGCCATCCCGCCGGCGGCGAACTCGACGAAGGCCCGGAGGAAGCTACTTCTGTACGCCATCGCGTTGTGTCGCGGTAAAGGTGAATGTGACCGAAGTACTCGTGCCGTACGCGTTTGCAGGCGATGAGGTACTCAATTTGAACTCGAACATGTAATAGTTCATGCCGCCGGCAGTGATGTCCGAACCGGTCGTCAGGCTCTGGCTGCCGTTGTTGCTCAGCGTCGCAGCCGTCACGATGTGCGTCGTCGTGCCGCCGCACGTGTAGTCGTACAGCGGCGATCCGCCGCTCCATGCCTGCGAGCAGCGATCAACGTTGTAGGTGATCATGCCGCTTGCGTCGAGGTTTGAGCTGGTGAACGTCGGGTTCACCGTGATCGTCTTCAGCGCCAGGCTCGCGCCGTTCGTCAGCGTGATGACGCGCTTCACCGTCGCAGTGGCGTCGGGATAAAGGTCCATCGCGACCGTCATCGTGTTGGTTCCTGCCGTGAGCGTGACGTTGCCGGCGGTGTTTGCACCCTGCACGACAGCCTGTGATGCGCCGAAGGTGCCGCTGGCCGCGTGGGCGCCGGCCGCGAGCAACACGAGCACCACAGCGATCGCGGCCGCGTTGCGCCGCATGTTGCGCCGGTCCGGCGCAACGAGCTCGTCGTGGCCCTCGGTCTGCATCGTCGTCCTCTATCCGCGTGCCCCCCGCGCTGTCACGCACCACGTGCTGCACCCGTGATGTCGGCAACGGCTCGGGCGGCCTCAAGCGGATTCGGGGCCCGGGGGCCTACGTCACACCGGCCCGGCGCCCTCCGGAGCCGACGCGGGCGCGCCGTGCCGCCCGGCGCCGGCCGCGAACCGGCTCGCACCTTCGAGGGTCTCGCCCGACGCCAGGACGCGGATGCCGTGGGCGTACTCGGCGGCGATCGCCTGATCGAGGCCGAGACCCCACTGCTCATAGCTCGACGCCCGGTCCTCCCGGAGGCACTGCTGGGGCAAGGCGGCCAGCTCCTGGGCGAGGGCGACGGCCGCTCGCCGGGCGTCGCCGGGGTCGGTCAGCCGGTTGGCCAGGCCCATGCGGAGGGCTTCGTCGCCCGACACGCCCCGGCCGGTGAGGATCAGATCGAGGGCGTGGGAATGGCCGATCAGCCGGGGGAGCCGCACCGTGCCGCCGTCGATGAGCGGCACCCCCCACCGCCGGCAGAACACGCCGAACACCGCGTCACGAGCAGCCACCCGCATGTCGCACCAGAGCGCGAGCTCGAGCCCACCCGCGACGGCATATCCCTCGACGGCCGCAAGAACGGGCTTTGTCAGCAGCATCCGAGAGGGCCCCATCGGCCCGTCACCGTCGGGCCGGACTTGGTTCGCGCGGGTCTGATCGCTGATCGCTTTCAGGTCGGCGCCCGCACAGAACGTGCCGTCGGCGCCGGTGAGCACCGCGACGTCGTGATCGTCGTCGGTGTCGAACGTGCGGAACGCGTCCGCCAGCAGGGCCGCGGTCGGCGCGTCGACCGCGTTGCGCGCGTCGGCACGGTTGATCGTGACGATCGTGATGCGTCCTTCGTGTTCGACGGTGACCGTCATGGCTGCTCCCTCCGGGCGATGAGGTGCGCGTTCTCGTTCAGCGACGCGAGCGAACGCACGCCGGTTCGCGACGCGACGACTCGCGACAGCGACGTGTAGTGCGGATCGAACCACAGCAGACGATCGAGCTCGAGCACGATCGCCAGCGCCACGTTGATGACACCGCCGTGGCACACGGCCACGACCCGCTCGCCCGGATGGTCGTTGATCAAGCTCGTGAGCGTCGCTTCGACACGCGTGCGGAACCGCTCGGGCGACTCGCCACCGAAGGCTTCCCAGCGCCCTTCCATCATGTCCCGGAGGCGCGGATCGTTCGTCGCCCGCAACTCCTCCATCGGGATGTAGTGGTCGGATTGCACGTCGTACTCGACCAGTCCTTCGACGATGTCGATCTTCAGGCCGTGCGCCTCCGCGATCGGCTGGGCGGTTTCGATCGCGCGTTGTTGCGGGCTCGAAAGCACGGCGTCAACATGCTCGTGCGCGAGCCAGTCGGCCAGGCGCCGGGCCTGCTTCCGCCCGCGCTCGGTGAGCCGGGGATTCGCCGGCTGCCCCGAACCCGGCGCGATCCGTTCGGGCTCGGCGTGGCGCACCCACAGCAGGTCCATCAGCGCGCGCCAGTTGCCGTCGTCATGCGAGGGAGAATTCCAGGACGCGCTCGAGTTCGGCAAGCGCGTCGTCGGGGTCGACGACCTTGATCGTCGTCATGCCCATTGCGCGCGCGGGCTTGAGGTTGATCCCGAGGTCGTCGAGGAACACCGCTTCCGAGGCGAGCACGTCGAGGCGGGCGAGTACCAGTGCGTAGATGCGCGGGTCGGGCTTGCGCAGCCCTTCGCGCGCCGATTCGACGACGACGTCGAATGCCAACATGTCGTGCAGCGCATGGGGCGTCGAGCGCTTGTCGTCATCGGTCCAGTTGTTGGTGAGTGCCGCCGTGCGCAGGCCCTGGGCGCGAATTCGCTCGATCGCCGTTGCCATTTCCGGCCGCGGCCCGAGCGACGAGCCGATCAACCCCATGAGCCGGCGCGCATCGAGCCGGAACCCCGCCGCGTCGGCTTCGGCTTCGAGCGCGAGCGTGAACTCGTCGAGGGAGAGCTCGCCGCGTTCGAGTGCCGCCCACGCGCCTGCCTCGCTGCTCTGGCGGATCAGCCCGCGCATCGTTCCCTTGGCGAGATTGTTGCCATGGTCGTACTCGTCGAAGGCTTCGAACGGCGACGGGAACACCACGCCGCCGAGGTCGAAGATCACGGCGCGATAGGGCATCACGGATCGATGAGCACGCCGGGGTTGAGGATCCCCGCCGGGTCCACCGCCTGCTTCGCGGCGCGCAACGCGGTCGCGAAGGCTTCGGGTCGTTGCGCGTCGTACCAGGGCCGGTGGTCGCGACCGACCGCGTGGTGATGCGTGATCGTGCCGCCGTGACGCAGGAGCGCTCGGCCGGCGGCGTCCTTGATGGCGTCCCATTGCGCGAGCTGCTCGGGTTCGCGACCGAGTGCGAGCACGGTGAAGTAAGGAGCGGGACCGTCGGGATAGACATGGGTGAACCGGCACGTGACCACCGCGGACCCGGCGCCGACACTCTCGGCCGCTTCGCGCACAGCGGCCGTGACGCCCGCGTGCAGCGCCTCGAAGCCGTCCCACGCGCACGCGGTCTCGAAGGTCTCGGTGATCATCCCGAGCGCGACGAGCGCGTCACGCGAGTACGGCGCGCGCACGAACGCGTTGCGCCAGTTGCCCGCCGCACCCTCCCGCGCTCCCGCATCCGACGCCGAACGGATGACGATCGCGTCGTCGTCGATCTTGGCATGGTGGTCGCGCGCGCACTCGACCACGCGTGCGATCCACGCGTCGAGCGGATGGTCTGCCGACTCGAATGCCAGCAGCAGGATCGCGTCACCCTTGTCGTCGGTGCCGCTCACGAGCGCCTCGGTGGCGTCCAGCAGGCGGCAGTTCGACGGGTACAGGCCCGCTTGCGCGACCCGCGCGCCGCGTCGACGGCCGTGGCGAAATCGGCAAAGCGGGCGGTCGCCGACGCGCGGAACGTCGGCCGGTCCTGCAGGCGCATCCAGGCCTCGGTGATGATGCCGAGGATGCCTTCGGAGCCGAGCAGCACTCGGTCGGGTGACGGACCGGCGCCCGAGCCCGGAAGCCGGCGGCTCTCCCAGACGCCGTGCGGTGTGATCGCGCGGATCGACTCGACGAAGTCGTCGATGTGGGTGTGCAGCGTTGCGTAGTGGCCACCGGAGCGCGTTGCCAGCCAGCCGCCGAGCGTCGAGAACTCGAAGGACTGCGGGAAGTGCCGGAGTGTGAGGCCGTGCGGGCGGAGTTGGTCTTCCATCGCCGGGCCGTACACGCCGGCTTGGATGCGCGCGGCGCGCGAGACACGGTCGACTTCCACGACGTGATTCAGCGCGCGCATGTCGATGCTGATCGCGCCGCGATAGTCGTCGCCGACGTTGCACTCGGTGCCGCCGACAACCGAGGAGCCGCCGCCGTACGGGATCGCAGCGATGCGCGCGTCGCTGCACCAGTCGAGCAACGCGACGACGTCCGCTTCGTTGCCAGGGATCGCGACCGCGTCCGGCGGGTGCGAGAAGTCGCGATGCAAGGCGCGCCACACGTCCCGAAACGACTTGCCGTAGGTATGACCGGCCCGCTCGTACGGATCGACGGTGAACAGATGCGCGAGCGACGACGGCGCGGTCACCCGCGGCTCGGGCAGCTCGATCTCGTCGAGCGCCGGCGGCGCGATCGGCGACCGCGGCGGCGCGCCGAACAGCGCCGTGACCGTCGTGCCCATCTGTTCCTGCTGGGCGGGGGTCGGCCCCTCGCCCTCGACACCCCAGCCCCAGAACCGTCGCGTCGCCTGCGTCGTCACGGGTCGGACGATAAAGGCTTGACGATGTCCGAACGGCGTGCGAATATCCTAACTATGTTAGGAGAAGCGAACACCGATCGGAGATCACTCCGGCGGGAGGCCACGATCGCCGAGATCCTGGACGCAGCCTGGGACCTGGTCGGGGAGCAGGGGCTGGCGGCGCTTTCGCTGCGGGACCTGGCGGCCCGGGTCGGGATGCGGGCGCCGTCGCTCTACCAGTACTTCGACTCCAAGCACGCGATCTACGACGCCATGTTCGGCCAGGGCGCGCGGGAGGCGCTGGAAGAGGTGAACATCGGCGCCTTCGAGGGCGGCACGGCCGATCAGCTGCGCGCCTCGGCCCACAAGATGTTCGAGTTCACGACGAAGAATCCCGCCCGCTCATTGCTGTTGTTCCAGCGCACGATCCCGGGGTTCGAGCCGTCACCGGAGTCGTACGCGCCCGCGGTCGCGCTGATCAAACGGCTGCAGACGTTCCTGTCCGAGCACGGCATCACCGACCCCGATGCCCAGGACACCTGGACCGCGCTGATCAGCGGGCTGTCGAACCAGCAGCTCGCCAACGATCCCGGCGGCACCCGCTGGGCCCGGCTCATCGACCGCGCCGTCGACATGTACCTCGCCGAGTTCGCGCCTCACACGCTCACCCAACCGAAGAAGAGGGGGAAGTCATGATGACGACGACCGAACGCGACGTCACCACGATCGCGCCGCTCGATCACGGCACAGCTATGCCGCTCGCGGCGACCGAGTACGACCGCGTCGGCGCGTTGCTGCACTCGCTCGAGTCCAGCGACTGGGTGCGACCGACGGAATGCGAAGGCTGGGACGTGCGGGCGCTCGCGTCGCACATCGTCGGCATGGTCGAGTCGCTCGCGTCGCCGCGCGAGTTCGTCACGCTCGGGTACCGCGCCTGGCGCCGGCCCGAGGTCTACGTCGACGCCATGACCGCGGTGCAGGTTGCCGATCGGCGAACGTGCACACCCGACGAGTTGCTGGCCCGATACGACCGGGCCCTCCCGAAGGCGATGCGCCTGCGCACCCAGCTGCCCAACGTGTTGCGTGCCATGCCGCTCCGCTTCAAATCGGCGTCGGGCGACGTCGTCGTCAAGTGGAACGTCGGGTATCTCCACGACGTCATCCTCACGCGCGACAACTGGATGCATCGCGTCGACATCGCCGGCGCGACCGGGCGGGAGATGGTCACGAGTCCCGAGCACGACGGCGTGTTGGTCGCCGATGTCGTATTGGAGTGGGCGCGTACGCACGGGCAGCCGTTCCAGCTCGTGCTCGAAGGCCCGGCGGGCGGCATGTTCCGCCGCGGCAACGGCGGCGAGACGGTCGGTCCGATCGACGCCGTCGAGTTTTGTCGAATCCTTTCCGGCCGGGGCACGGGCTCCGGTCTGCTCACCACGGAGGTGCCGTTCTAATGGAAACCCGTATCGACGAGATCGCGGCCGACATCTTCCGGCTGTCGACGTTCGTTCCGGACGCGAACATCATGATGAACCAGTTCGTCGTTCGGGCCGATGATCCGCTCATCTTTCACACCGGCTATCGGGCACTGTTTCCGCTGGTTTCCGACGCCGTCGCCAAGGTCGTACCGCTCGAGCGTCTGCGCTGGGTCGCGTTCGGTCATGTCGAGGCCGACGAGTGCGGCGCGATGAATCAGTTCCTTGCGGCGGCACCCCGGGCCCAAGTCGCGGACGGTGCGATCGCGTGCATGGTCCAGGTCAACGACCTCGCGGACCGCGAGCCGCGGCCGCTCGGTCCTGACGAGGTGATCGACCTCGGCGGCAAGCGGGTGCGCAACATCGACACGCCGCACATCCCGCACGGTTGGGACGCGCACGTGCTGTTCGAGGAGACGACCGGCACCCTGTTCTCCGGCGACCTCTTCACCCGCTTCGGCGAGAGCGAGCCGCTCACCGACAAGGATCTGGTCGAGGTCGCGCTCGAGGGCGAACAGTTCGGTGCCCCGACTGCGCTCACTCCGTCCACCGGACCGGCGATTCGGCGCCTTGCGGATCTTGACGTCAAGACGATCGCGCTGATGCACGGCCCGTCGTACAACGGCGACTGCACGAAGCAGCTTGTTGGGTTGGCGGAGGGCTACGACGCGATGCTCCGAGACGCCGAAGCTCGCGTCTGAGCTAGTCGAGCTCCGCCTCGCGTTTGTCGACGAACGCCTGGCGGAGCTCGTCGCTGTCGCCCCAGAGGTTGAGCTCGAACGTGAAGCCCTGCTCGAAACGGTAGGAGCGCTTCACGTCGATGGGGTCGATCATGTTGAGCGACTCCTTGGCCCGCTTCATCACGATCGGGCTCTTCTTGGCGATCACCGCCGCGATCTCGAGCGCGGTATCGAACAGCTGCTCGCGGGGCACGACCCGCTCGACGGTGCCGAACGCGAGCAGCTCGGCGGCCGAGACCATCGTGCCCATGAGGAACATCGCGCGCGCCTTCTTCTGCGGCACGAACCGGGCGAGGTGGGTGGCGACGCCGAGCGCGCCCCGATCGACTTCGGGGAGCCCGAACGTGGCGTCGTCGGAGGCGACGACGATGTCCGCGTTGGCGGCGAGGCCGAGCCCGCCGCCCAGGCAGAAGCCTTGCACCGCCGCGATTACGGGCACTTCGCAGTCGTACACCGCCGCGAACGCCTCGTAGCAGCCGCGGTTCACCCCGACGAGCGACTTGTTGGTGGGGTCGGCGGCGAGCTCCTTGATGTCGACGCCGGCCTGGAAGCCCTTGCCCTCCGCCCGCAGGATCACGACCCGCACGTCGGCGTCACGTCCCGCACCACGGAGCGCGTCGGCGAGCGCGAACCACCCGGCAACCGGGAGCGCATTCACCGGGGGATTGTCGATCGTGACGATCGCGACGTGCTCGCGCGTTTCCGAGCGGATCATGCGCGGAGCATACTTCCGGCGATGCATACGAACGACGGTCGCAGCCTGTGGCACGCCACGCTCCCGGCTGAAGAGCGCGTGCCGCGCCCGTCGCTTCCCGGCGACGCGGTTGCCGACGTCGCGATCGCGGGCGCGGGGTACACCGGGCTGTGGACCGCGTACGCGCTGAAGCGCGCAGATCCGACGCTGCGCATCGTCGTATGCGAGCGTGAGATCGCGGGGTTCGGCGCGTCCGGACGCAACGGCGGCTGGTGTTCCGCGCTGTTCGCCGGCAGCCGCGCCGTTACTGCTCGCCGGCATGGCCGCGACGCGGTCGTCGCGATGCAACGTGCGATGTTCGAGACGCTCGACGAGATCGAGCGGGTCGTTGTCGCTGAAGGGATCGACTGCGACTGGGCGCGCGGTGGAACCGTGCATGTTGCGACCGCGCGCGAACAGATCCCGCGCATGAAGCAGGAGCTGAAGGATCATCAGAAGTGGGGCTTCGGGCCGGACGACTACCGGCTGCTCGAACCTGAAGACGCCCGAGCCGAGATCGGGTGCGAACCGAACCTCGGTGCGCTGTTCACGCCGCACTGCGCGACGATTCACCCGGCCAAGCTCGTTCGTGCGCTCGCGCGCGTCGTCGAAGGACTCGGCGTGACGATCCACGAGCAGACGCCGGTCACCGCGATCGAGCCGGGCCGGTTGCGGACGACGCACGGCGATGTGCGGGCGGACATCGTGGTGCGCGCCACCGAGGCGTTCACGCCCGAGCTGCCAGAACTGCGGCGCGCGATCGTGCCGATCTATTCGCTGATGATCGCGACCGAGCCCCTCCCGGACGAGTTCTGGGCGACGGCCGGTCTGGCGCGGCGCCCGACGTTCGCCGACTACCGGCACATGATCATCTACGGCCAGCGCACCGCCGACGGCCGGTTCGCGTTCGGCGGGCGCGGCGCGCCCTACCACTTCGGCTCCAGGGTTCGGCCCGCGTTCGACGTCAACGGCCGGGTCTTCGAGCAGTTGCACGACACGTTGCGATCGTTGTTCCCGAAGCTCGGCGATGCCGCGATCACGCACCGGTGGGGTGGCGCAGTCGGCGTGCCGCGCGACTGGTATCCGTCGGTCGGCTTCGATCGCGCCACCGGAATGGCGTGGGCGGGTGGCTACGTCGGTGATGGCGTGAGCACGACGAACCTGGCCGGCCGCACGATCGCCGATCTCGTGCTCGGACGCGACACAGTGCTCGTCCGTCTGCCGTGGGTCGGGCATCAGTCGCCCCGGTGGGAGCCGGAGCCATTGCGGTGGCTCGGCGTGAATCTCCCGCGCGCTCGTCGAGTCGATCGATCGTGCGGAAGCGGCCGGGCGTGATGCCCGGTGGCGGAAACGAGCGGTCGCCCGTCTGTTCGGTTAGCGATCAGTCGAACGTCGGCATCGGCGGAAGTTGCTTGGCGATCAGCGCGTCGGTGCGGTTCCGGATCTGTTCGGCATAGCTCGGCCGGGTCGGCACGAGGAACTCCTCGGTGCGGATCGCGTCGACGATCATCGCGGCGACGTCTTCGGGCGGTGCACCCTGCGTGCTCGTGAAGTCGACGAGCGTCTGCTCGACGAACGCGGCGTCGTCGGTGCGGGGCGCGGCGAGGTCGGGCGGCCGGTTGCGACCCGATTTTCCGATGCTCGTCGCGACGGCACCGGGGACGACCGCCGACACCTTGATCGGCGCGCCGATCGACGCGAGGTCGTGCGCCAGGCATTCGGTGGCGGCGAAGGCCGCGAACTTCGAGACCGTGTACGGGCCCGAGAACGCGTTCGTGCAGAGCCCGGCCATCGACACGGTGTTCACGATGTGAGCAGGCGTCCCGGCGGCCAGCATGCGCGGCACGAACGCGCGAATGCCATGAAGGATCCCCCACAGGTTGACGCCGAGCGTCCACGTGAAGTCGGACGCCGGGCGCTCCCACATCAGTCCGCCCGCGAACACGCCCGCGTTATTGCAGAGCACATCAACCGCACCGAACGTCTGGTACGCGTGCGCGGCGAGTGCCGCGACGTCGTCGAAGCGGCTGACGTCGGCGATGTACGGGGTCACTCCGGCGGCGGAGACTCGCTCGACGTCGGCGGCGACCACCCGCATGCCTTCGGCGACGAAGCGTTGCGCGAGCGCCCAACCGATGCCGCTCGCCGCCCCGGTGACGACCGCGACCTTGCCGTGGAGTTGTTCCATCGCGGCATCGTGACAGAGGATTCGCGACATGAGCGAGCCTGCTGACCCGATCGAGAAGCTGGTTGACGAGTTGACCCTGGTCGAGAAGGCCGCGCTGGTGGCCGGTGTCGACCTGTGGCACGGCCCCGGTGTCGAGCGCCTCGGGATCCCGCCGCTCAAGGTCACCGACGGGCCGAGCGGCGCGCGTGGCGAACAGTGGTCGGGCCGGCCGTCGGCCAACTTCCCATGCGGAACCGCGCTCGGCGCGACGTGGAACCCGGAGCTCGTCCGCGAGGTCGGCACGCGGCTCGGCGTCGAGACCAAGCGCAAGCAAGCGCACGCGTTGCTCGCGCCGACCGTCAACATCCACCGGCACCCACTCGCAGGCCGCAACTTCGAGTGCTACTCCGAGGATCCGTTTCTCTCGGCGCGTATCGCGGTCGCGTACATCACCGGCGTGCAATCGGAAGGCGTCGCGTGCACGGTGAAGCACTTCGTCGCCAACGACTCCGAGTTCGAGCGCATGACGATCAGCTCCGAGGTTGACGAGCGTACGCTCCGCGAGATCTCGCTCGTGCCGTTCGAAGCCGCGGTGACCGAAGCACACACATGGGCGCTGATGACCGCGTACAACCGTGTGCACGGCACGTACTGCAGCGAGCACGAAGAGCTGCTCACGATGTTGCGCGACGAGTGGGGCTTCGACGGTGTCGTGATCTCCGACTGGTACGGCACGCACAGCACCGCGCCCGCCGCCAACGCCGGCCTCGACCTCGAGATGCCCGGACCGCCCCAGTGGTTCGGTGAGCAGCTCGCCGATGCCGTGGACGCGGGTGCGGTGGCGGAGGCGACCGTCGACGACAAGGTGCGGCGCCTGCTTACGCTGCTCGATCGCACCGGGCGGCTCGACGACGCCGCGCCCCACGCCGAGATTTGTGTTGACGATCCCGTCGATCGCGCGGTCGCCCGGCGCGCCGCTCGCGAGAGCTTCGTGTTGTTGCACAACGACGCGGGCGTACTACCGCTCGGCGACGAGGTGCGCACTGTCGCGGTCATCGGCCCGAACGCCGACGCGACCGTGATCCAGGGTGGTGGGAGCGCGCGTGTCACGCCCCACCCGCCGGTGTCGCCGCTCGCCGGATTGCGCTCGCGGTACGCGCCGATCGGCGTCGAGGTCGAGCACGAGCGCGGCTGCTACAGCTTCAAGCGCACGCCCGTGCTCGACGACCGCGTGCTGCCGCAGCCGTTGCACGTCGAGTACTTCGCCGGTCGGGAGCGGGCCGGCGAGCCGGTGTACACGGAGGAGTCGGCGCGCGGGTTGTTCACGTACATCGGTCCGGTCGGTCACGGTGTGCCTGACGAGTTCTCGTTGCGGGTCACGAGCACGGTCGTCGTGCCCGAAACGGGGGAGTGGACGTTCACGCTCGTGCAGGTCGGTCGCGCGCGCTTGTTGCTCGACGGCAACGTGGTCGTCGACAACTGGAACCCGACCGGCCGCAGCGACGCGTTCATGGGCTTCGGCAGCGCGGAGGCGGGCGGCACGATCGCGTTGACCGCGGGCGAGCCGCACGAGTTGCAGGTCGAGTTCGTGCCGCCGCGCGGCCTCGGCGGCCTCGAGATCGGGTGCCGGCCGCCGGCGCCGCCCGATCTCATGGAGCGCGCGGTTGCGCTGGCGGGGCGCGCCGATGCCGTCGTGTGCGCCGTCGGCACCGATAACGACTGGGAGACCGAGGGACACGACCGGGAGTCGATGGCGTTGCCGCCGCCGCAGGACGAGCTCGTGCGCGCGGTCGCGGCGGCCAATCCGCGGACGGTTGTCGTGAT
The DNA here is from genome assembly GCA_963837155.1 of uncultured Actinomycetes bacterium. Taxonomy (GTDB): domain Bacteria; phylum Actinomycetota; class Acidimicrobiia; order IMCC26256; family PALSA-610; genus DASQHW01. Next base: position 189,840 of record CAWIMB010000003.1, read on the forward strand.
CAACGCCGCGTCTCCCGTCGACATGCCGTGGCGCGACGACGTCGCCGCGATTCTCCAGGCTTGGTTCCCGGGGGAGGAGTGGGGGAACGCGCTCGCGGATGTCGTGAGTGGCGACGTGTCGCCGTCGGGCAAGCTGCCGACGACGGTGCCGCGCCGCATCGAGGACACGCCCGCGTTCACCTCCTATCCCGGTGAGCGGGGAGAAGTGCGCTACGGCGAGGGCGTGTTCGTCGGCTACCGGTGGTATGACGCGCGCGACATCGAGCCGCGCTTCCCATTCGGGCACGGCCTGTCGTACACCGATTTCGAGCTGGGCAAGCCGGTGTGGGACGGCGCCACGCTGCGGTTGGCGATCAGGAACACGGGGCCGGTGCGCGGCGCCGAGGTGGTGCAGTGCTACGTGCGCGATGTCGAGTCGTCGGTGCCGCGGCCGCCCCAGGAGCTGAAGGCGTTCGCCAAGGTGTGGCTCGACCCCGGTGAGTCGCAAGATGTCGTGTTGTCGTTGGACGATCGTGCGTTCGCGTTCTGGGATGTCGCCGCCCACGGTTGGACGGTCGAGCCCGGTGAGTTCGAACTGCGGGTCGGCACGTCGTCACGCGACATCAGTCACCGCGTCGATGGTGACGCGGTGACTCGTCGTCCGACGCTCACGGTCGGGCTCGCGAACTTCGGTGCGACGTTCCCACCGGGGGACTGGGATCGCTTTCTCGATCTCGGACGCGCCGCCGAGGACGCCGGCGTCGATCGCATCGTGGTCGTCGACCACGTCGTGATGGGCCCGCACACCGAGAACTACGTGTGGGGCAAGTTCCCGGTGCCGCCCGACGCGCCGTGGTTGGAACCGCTGACGATGCTGAGTGCGCTGGCGGCGGTGACCGCTCGGGTGCGCCTCGCCACCGGCATCTTGATCGCGCCGTTGCGGCCGGCCGCATTGCTGGCGAAGCAGGTCGCGACGCTCGACCAAGTCTCGGGTGGGCGCGTCGACCTCGGCGTCGGCACGGGCTGGCAGCGCGAGGAGTACGACGCGGAGGGGATCTCGTTCGACCAGCGTGGGCAGTTGCTCACCGACACGCTCGCCGCGTGCAAGGTGTTGTGGCGCGACACGCCGGCGAACTTTTCCTCTCCGTCCCTATCGTTCCGTGAGATCTACTGCGAACCCAAGCCGCTGCAGGCGGGCGGTGTGCCGCTCTGGATCGCAGGCACGTTGCACAAGCGCAACCTGGAGCGGGTCGTGCGCTTCGGCGATGCGTGGATCCCGATCATGGGAGAGACGGTCGAGGGGATCGGCGAGAGCGCGCGCCGGATAGGCGAAGCGTTGGTGGGTGCGGGCCGCGACCCGTCGTCGTTCCAGGTGCAGGCGCCGCTGCGGATCGCAATGAGTGACAACGGCCGGCCCGACCTTGCCCGCAGCATGGAATCCGTCCCCGAGTTGTTGGCGGTAGGTGCGACCGACGTGCAGGTGACGCTCCGGGCGTTCGCACGCGACATCGAGGACGCACCGAAGGTGATGTCCGAGCTTCGGAGGCGCTTCGACGAGGTCGCGTTGTAGCGTCGGTCGTGTGCTGACGCCGTTCGACGACTATCCGATCCACCAGACTTCAATGCCGATCGCGCATCCGGCGACTGGCGACCCGAACCACTACGACCGGTTCTGGTTCAACGGCTACACCGAGGACTTCTACTTCGCGGCCGGCATGGCCGTGTACCCCAACCGGGGCATCATCGACGGCGCGTTCGCGGTCGTGCACGACGGTGTGCAGCGCTCGGTGTTCGCGTCGGGCCGCATTCCCGTCGACCGCGGCGAGACGCGCATCGGCCCGCTCACGATCGAGGTCGTCGAGCCGCTGCGCGTCACGCGCGTGCGGGCCAATGCCGCCGACTCGGGCATCGACGCCGACGTTACGTTCACCGCGCGCACGGTCGCGCTCGAAGAACCGCACCAGACGATCACCGCCGGCACGAAGACCGTCATGGACTCCACCCGCCTGACGCAGTGGGGCACGTGGTCGGGCCGCATCGCGGTGGCGGGGAACGAGATCCCGATCGATCGCATGTACGGCACGAAGGACCGGTCATGGGGCGTGCGGCCCATCGGCGCGCCGGTTCCTGCCGCGCCCCAGCAGACGTTGCCGCAGGTGTTCTTCCTGTGGGCGCCGATCAACTGGGACGACTGCTGCACGCACTTCTTGTGCTTCGAGCGGGCGAACGGCGACCGTTTCGTCAGCAGCCAAGCGGTACTCGACGTGATCGCTCCCGGCGATCCCGTGTTCGGGCCCGAAGCCGAAGCACGTATTCGTCATCTCGCGGCGACGACGTACGAAGTGCGGTGGGCGAAGGCATTACGGCGTTCCGAAGGCGCGACGCTGCGGTTGCTCCGTCACGACGGGGGCGAAGAGCACATCGAGCTCGAACCGCTGCTGACGTTCCGGATGCGCGGCCTCGGCTACACGCATCCCGAATGGGGACACGGCCACTGGCGCGGCGAGCTGGCGGTCGGCGCCGAGGAGCACAAGGTCGAAGAGCTCGACAACGTCGAGCCGTGGAACATCCACATCCAGCAAGTGATGCGCGCCAAGTGGGGCAACAAAACCGGCCTCGGCGTCCTCGAACAACTCGCCTTCGGCGCCCACGACCCCACCGGCCTGACAGGCATCCTCGACGGCTACAAATGACCCAACAGAGCGTTGATGGTACGACCGGGCGGTGTATCTGGCGATCGATGAGGCATGGCATCAGACTCGCCGCGACGCTAAGCGGCGACTCATCGATCGCCGAGGCGGAACTCAGGCGCGCACCAACCGACGAGAAGTTCCATGACGTCGAGCACCTTCTCTTGAATTTCGTCAGGTACCAGTGCTCGAATCTGCGAAAGGTCCTCGAGGAGAGCCTTCCCACTGACGCCATCGTCGAGCAGTCGCTTGACGAGATCCCTCAACGCAACGAAGCCTTGGGCGGACCACCGCTTCGATGAAAAGGTCTCGTCGAGACTCGCTCACGGGTTCACCTGTTTCCACGACCTGCGCGTCGACGTGAGAGCCGGATGGTGCTCAGCCTGCGTTTCCCGGACTACGGCGCGTGACCGGGTTGCCGTACGGATCGAAACGTTGACCCGACGCGTTTCGCATCCGTCTCGCATGTTGAGAGCTTTCCGTCTTCGATGATGTCGACGAGCTTCTCGCCTCGGCCGTTGGTCCCAACGGATACGTCGGCTATCCAACGCGACTAGGAAACCAAATTCCTCGAATCGTGGGATCACCCATGTTCGGCAGCACGTGACCAGTATCGAGTTTCGATACGTCGACGTCCTCTATGGCCTGTTGGATCGCAGGCGTCGGGTCGTCGCCGAACAGCTTCTCGTGGAGCAACTTGATGGCGTCGTCGTAGCTATAGGCCGTCACTCCGCAACCGTAAGAAAGGCCGGCGTACGAGGGGTATGACGTTACTTCTCCGGGCGCGATGTTGAACTCGAGCCAATAACGCCTGAGCATCGTCACGGCAGCTCTGGCACGAAGTGCGGATCAGCACCAGGCTCGAAGATCGCCGCCTCGCGCGGACGCCCGGCTTCGTCGACGACGTTCTGAATCTGCCGAACCTCAGCCAGATCAACTGGGACGGACCCGGACGGCCGCGAGCGCCACGCCAGAAGCCGGCGTCTCCGCGCGCGATTCATTGCGGACCTAGTCGGTCGAACACGCTCGGATTGACCGAGCGTCGACGCGTCGGATCGAACTCAACGTCGCTGGTTTTCACAGAGCCGACACGCTGACCGAGGTGCCCAAGACCTGTCCAAGAGATCTCGTCGATTCGCGTTCGGAGTTCTTCAGGAAGGCGGTGGACCGTGTAGATCGGCTCGTAGTCGTCGATGTCTGTGTCATAGGTGCAGTCGAGCAGGTAGAGGATGCCGCTCCACTCGACGACTACCGCGCGTGGAATGTCGTAGAAGTCTCGGTAGCGAATGGATGGCCACGCGTCGCTCACCTGATTCGCCCACTCTCCGGCACGGGGTTCTCTTGAAGCGGTCCAAAGGGACAGGTTCCTGGTCCTAGACATATGTCGTGGCGCCGCTCGTTCAGGGCACGCACCCCGGAACTCGAAGACTCGGAAGACACCGACGCCACCGAGGTTTGCCTGGAACCATCACGCCGTCGACAGCGGGAAGTCGATGTTGCGAAGCCGCTTCTGTTGCAAATCAACGATGGTCGATCTCAGCAACCATGTCGCGCAGGTAGTCGACAAAGTTGCCCCATACCATGCGAGGGCTCCGATCTCCCTCTTGATACATCAGGACGTTCGGCTCATCGACCACAACGGTCGGGAACCAGAAGACTTGGTAACCCTGGTGCATAGCGATCACTAGCGCGTCAGGGCCGAGATCAAGGCTTGCCTCGCCGTCGGCCAACAAATCCCTGGCGGCGGCCTTCAGGCCCAGGATCTGAGGAAAGAACGCATGCGTACCTCGGAGAAGCAGGCCCGCTCCACGGCCGGCTCGATTGAGGAAGGACTCGAAGGATCCAGGCAGCCGAGACACCCCCTGGTCGACTCGCACGGCCTCTATCTCTTCCTTGGTACAGCCCACAATCGACTCCGCGGGAACAGTGCCCTGGTCGATGAGGCGGCCTATGAGCGCCGTTACGTCGTCCATGGAGTTGACCCGCTTTGTTGGACACCTGATCCTGGTGTAGTCCAGGGGAGGGAGGCCCGTGATGGGTCGTTCAGCGAAGTATCCCGAGGAGTTCCGTCGCGAGGCGGTCGCGTTGTATCGCAGCTCGGATCGTTCTCGGGCCGAGGTCGCGAAGTCGCTCGGGATCAGTGATGGTTCGCTCGCCGCGTGGGCGAGGATCGCCGAGCGAGACGAAGTGCCGGGCGCTCTTGACGCGTCGGAGCGGGCGGAGCTCGAACGGTTGCGCAAGGAGAACAAGGACTTGCGGATGGATCGTGAGATCCTGCGCAAGGCGGCCGCGTATTTCGCGCAGGAGACGAACAGGTGAGCCGCAGGTTCGTCTCCGAGCATGCCGGCGCGTATCCGGTCACGCGGCTGTGCGAGCTCGTCGGGGTTTCGCGATCGAGCTACTACGAGTGGGCCGGCCGGCCGTTGTCGGTGCACTACCTCGACGATGTCGAACTGGCGAATGAGATCTATGCGATTCATGTGGCGTCGCGCCGCACCTACGGGGCGCCACGCGTCGCGGGTCAGCTCCACAACGCGGGCCGGCATCACGGCTGCAAGCGCGTGGCGCGGATCATGGCCGAATGCGGCTTGGTCGGCGTGCACGGCCCAAGCGTTGGCGGCGAGGCAAGAAGGACACCGCGCCCGCCGGGGATCTCCTCGAGCGGGACTTCACCGCTGAGCGGTCGAACCAGCGGTGGGTCGCGGACATCACCGAGTTCCGCTGCCGCGACGGCAAGCTCTTCCTCGCGGGGATCAAAGATCTGTGCGACCAATGTCTCGCGGGCTGGTCGATGGGAGAACGCCAGACCACGGACCTGGTCGTGAACGCGCTCGTCATGGCGCTCGCGCGTCGGGCGCCGGAAGGTGAACTGCTCCATCACGCCGATCACGGCGCGCAATACACGTCGCTCGAGTTCACGAACCGGCTCAACGACTGGAAGATCAACGCGTCCTACGGCAGCGTCGGTGATTGCTACGACAACGCCGCGATTGAATCGACCTGGGCAACGATCAAGAAGGAGATCCGCCACATCTGGGGGCCGTGGGAGCAGCTCACACGCTCGCAGTCCGCACGATCCTGTTCGAATACATCGAGGCGTTCTACAACCGCGAACGCCATCAAGCCCGTCTCGGGCACCGAACACCGGCCGAGGCCTACGCCGCGTCCACCGCAGCATGACTCACAACAACCCGTGTCCAAGATCGCGGGTCAACTCCACTGATAAATGTGGTTGCGTTCGTGTCCGAGGGTCGCTGCGAGTGTCTCTGCGTTCGCGAAGGCATCCAGGTAGAGCGTGATGTTGGCTATGTCAGGAGTGTGCCCGTAGAGCTGGCGCCCTACCAGATCTGCCTCCTCGTTTATGGTGACCTTGATCCCTTGCAGGTCCACACCTGCTTGAGATGCGACGCCGTGAACGGCATCAAGGGATGCTTCGATCGGTGCGCCGCCAGTGCCTTCAATTGGAACGGCTCGACGCCAAAGCGCGGCGCCATCCTCCATGGCGATGGTTTGGCCGAGGTTGCGCGTACCGAAAGATTGTCCGGCGCGGCGGGCGAGGCCGGGGAGTCGTTGTTCGGCGTATTCGCTGAGTTTGTGGAGGGCGCCGCGGTGATTGCGCCGATGCCGATGGCTTCGGCTTCTCGGGTGAGGCTGAAGTGGCCTTCGGCGGTTTGGTTGACGAGTTCGCCGATGCCGCCGGCGAGGCCACCGATCCGCATCGCCCCGAAACTGCCTTCGCTGGCGAGGCCGAAGCCTTCGGCGATGGGGCCGACGAAGCCCATCGCGGCGCCCATTTCGGTGTTGCGCAGGATGCAGGTCGTGTCGCCGTGGCAGGTGGCGAGGCCGATCGCGAATCCGACGCCGCTGCCGCCGGCGGCTTTCAACGCCTCCGCTAAGACTCGGTCCCGAGTCGTTCCATCGCTTCCCGGACCGCCGCTAGGAGGTCACGAACTGGAATAGCCCAAGGTTGCCCATCGGGCCGTCCATACAGCTCAATTACGGGATGACCGCCTTCATGGTTCACCTCCGCGAGTTGAACATTGTCGATCATGAGGTCCGCGACCAAGCCTTTCCTATCAGGTGGACTGGACACACCGACATGAATCAAGTCGCCCATCGAGTCACTCCTTGAAGAAGAGAAACTTGCCATTCTGATCGAACACCAGCCCGCGACCATCGCGCGGCGTGACTTCGATCGTCGAGCCGAATCGGCCGCGGTAACCCGAAACGAACTCGGTTCCCGGACTGGTGAGGATGTCATCTACCTGCGCCTGCGCGAGCGCGTTTATCTGCGCAGTGCTACCTGCGGCCGCGGGAAACGGAGAGCTGCCCGAAGCGAGCAGCCAACCGTGCTTAGTAAGTGATCGACCCGCAACGGACTCATCGGTCATCGAAAGCGACTGACCACTTCCGCCAGCCTCCTCGATTCTGAAGAGACCACCCGCCGAAACCTCTTCTGTGGCAACACCGGATGTGTTCGGAGACGACCGCGACCGAACTGGCACAGCGCGTTCGTCGGTCCCAACCGATAGTGACGTCGTCCTCGCCGGTGTGCCCGGCGAATGCACCGACGCGTTTCTGAACGCAAGGTCGTAGCCGTAGCCGAAGATTGAGCATGCGGGATTGGCGACGAGCGCTGCGCCGATCATGGCTGCCACAACCAGGGGCGCGACGAACCACGTCAGGCGGTCAGCTCTCGACGGCCTCAAGCTGCTCCTCGGGGTTCCAGGTTTCCGGCTGCGTCCTGCCTTTCGAGAACCACGGACAACCAGCCGACTTCCATGCCTCACGAAGCCGTCGATGAGCGGCCTCGCGTGCGGCGGCGTCAATGGCAACGTCGTCGTAGCCGAAGTGGGTGCCGCAGGAAGGGCAAATCTCATCCGACGGAGCGTCGTTGTCCCATGGCGGGTCGTAAAGGTCGGGGTAGCCGCATACAGGGCAGAGATATCGATCCCCCATCACGGCCTCCACGGCGAGTAGCCAGGCTCGGCCCGCCAATAATCCCAGTTCGTTTGATACGGGTGCATCGATGGATCGGGTTTGTAGAACGTGCGCGTGGTGCCGTTCGCGTTGTAGGAGCCGAAGGTGTTGCTCTCCGGGTCGTAGATGCGGATGGTGCCAGTTTTCGGATCGATCTTGGTCGGCAGTTCGTCCGCCAGCCCGCTCTGGAAGAACTCGGAGGCCTGCCGCGCGTACGCCTCCTCGCTCGCGTCGCCCTCGAGGATGTGGGTCGTGCGAGCCTCGCTCGCGAGGTTCAGTGATTCTTCTTTTGTGGCAACACCGGTAGCCGACACGAATTCGTAGCGCGCAGGTCGTGGGCGCCCGACCTGGTCTGCGATGACGCGGTCATGCGCGCCGACGCGTGTGCTGATCGGGTGCGCGTTCGCGCGGACGTGTGTTTCCGGCCCGACACGCGTTGACGCGGACGCGACAACCGCGCTCGACGCGACGATCGCGAGGGCGATGGTGAGCAGCGCGAGCAGCGAAACGAAGAACGTGCTGCGGGCGCGGGTGGCGGTCACGGGCGTGATTCTCCCAGCCCGGGCGTGGCGGTCACGGGCGTGATTCTCCCAGCCCGGGCGGTGCTGGTCAGGGGATCAGCTCGAACGCGTCGACGTGGGTGGGGCGCACGACGCTGAAGTGGCGGCGGTCGAGGGTGGCGATGCGGGATTGGTCGAGGCGTTCGGCGATCGCGATGAGGCTGGCGTCGGTGCCGCCCAGGCCGAGGTCGGCGTATTGGTCGACGAGATCGGCGATGCGGTGGTCATCGACGGCGGTGAGTGTCTCGACGTCAAGGTCGCCATCGGCGATGGAGCGGAAGAACCGTGCTTCGTCGTGTGCGCCGAGCTGTCGGCTGATGAGGTAGGCGGTCTCGGCGATCACGAGCGCGGTGGTGACGAGCGGACCGGTCTCGTGTTGGAGGAGCTGAGCGCAGTCGTCATGGTCGGGATCGGCGTTGTCGGCTGCTGCGAGCAGCACGCCGGTATCGACGATCAGCACCGGTCAGTCGCGTCCGAAACCCTCGGCGAGCATCTCGTCGGCGTCGCGGCCGCCACGACCCGAACTCGACGCGCCCATCCCGATGAACGCGAGTTTGCGCTTCGGGGTCGTTGACGCGTCTGTGGGGAGCAGCGCGGCGAGTTCCGCGATCACGATGTCGATGCTGACACCGCGCCGTTCGGCCTCGGCTTGCAGTTTCCGTAGGGCGTCGTCTGGGAGCTCAACAGTCACGCTCATGGTCTCCAAGTGTAGAGATCGGCTGCGACATGCCGAAACGCTTTCGTGCAGCCTGACAGCCGCTCTGCTGTGTCCGTGTCTCCAGTGCTGCCCTTGGGCTCCGGAACGGTCTTGATGAGCGGCACAGACTTGCCGGTTGCGCTATACGCAACCGGGCTGACGGTGGCGGACGGCCGCGGTGACCGGGTCCGGCGGCCGTGTCGAAGGATGTTGTCGACGACGATCGTGTGATGGCAGACCGAGCCGGTGTTAGACGCGCGTCAAGACCCGCGGGGTGCGTGTTGAGGTATGAACAGACGTCTGAACGGCCGGTCGTGCAGGCCCGCACGCGCCCCCCGACGATGCTGCTCGTGGTCGGTGTGTTCGGTTGTTCTGACGTCGGGGCGCTTCGCTTCGGGTTGCCGTCACCGACCCACCTTGCCTCGGTCCGGTTCCGCTGTTAGCGGAACCGGCAAGTCTGTGCCGCTCGTAACGACCGTTTCGTGGGCGCCAGGGCCGGCCGTTGACGCATCGTGATCCAGCGCGGTTCGCGGCGCTGATCCTGGGTGCACAGCCAACGATCCCGAACATGTGAGCGGGCGGCGGCGCGTAGCAGATGGCGTTCCCGGATGACGTCCCGGATCAGACGTTGGGTGTTCCCGGATGAGGCCCGCACGCCGGAGATTCCCACGGTTCAGTCGTCGTGATGGTCGTGGCCGCCGAGCAGCGGGTCGGCCGCGAGGTCATTGTCGAGCGCGGGCTTGGAACTTGTCGGCGAGGTCACCGGTGGTGATGCGCCGGAACACCTCTCGAGCTTCAGGAGACAGCCGCGGGTCTCCGGCGCGGCGCCGCCGGCGACGCTGCTCGAGAAGCTCGTCGTCGGTGTTCATCGCGTCCATGGTGCCCTCCAGACGTTGGCGGATCGAACCCGGCGGCAAGACCGTGTCGGGACGGGGTTCGGGGACGGGAACGCACCTTGGTGCATATGTGTGGGGCGATGCCCGAACAGCGAACAGATGAACGGGCCGGGGGTGCCCGAAGGTGGGTGTCACAGCGGTGTGCGTGCGGGCTCCGTAACAGGGTGATGGACGGTTCAGCGGATGATCGTGCGGCGCGGCGGCTCGGTGGTGGTGTCGGTGGGCGGGCGGTTCTCTTGATCAATTTCGGAATCGAGAGCAACAAGCAGCTCGGTCATCGACACGGCCCGTTCGCCAGCATCGTCGTGGGGTTGCAGGACGGGATGGACTCGTCGAGGGCGAGCGACATTCGACGCAGCCGGATGCGTCGCGGCGTGGATCGCTTGGAGATGGCGGATGCTGACTTGGGTGTAGATCTGGGTGGTGGAGATGTCGGCATGGCCGAGCATCTGTTGCACGTAACGGATATCGGCACCGCCTTCGAGCATCAGGGTGGCGAGGGTGTGGCGGAACAGGTGACACGCCCCCTGCTTGGCAACTCCGGAAGCGATCACGTATTCGCGGGCGAGCTGGGTCAACCGATCCAACGAGAAGCGGGTGCCGTCAACGGTGACGAACAACGTGCCGTCGTCGGGCTCACGGGCCCATTGGTGGCGGACCTCGTGGAGGTAACGGTCGACCCACACCAGCGCACGTTCGCCGATCGGAATCAAGCGGTCTTTGCGACCTTTGCCTTGGCGGACCAACAACGTGCGCCGGTCGACATCGAGATCGAACACGGCGAGGCCGGCGAGTTCACCGCGGCGGATGCCCGTCGAGTAGAGGACCTCGAGCATCGCCCGGTCCCGCACACCCGCCAATGTCGACAGGTCCGGCATCGCCAACACGAGTTCGGCTTCGGTCGCGGTGAGCGCTGGCTTCGGCAACCGGCGTTCGACTTTGGGGAGCTCGATCTCCGACGCCGGGTTGTGCAGGACGTGATGTTGACGGGCGGCCCATTTGAAGAACGCCCGCACCCCCAACAGCCGCTGGCTCTGACTTCTGAACGAGAGCGGTTCGCCGTCGGTCTTGCGGTAGTGGAACAACCACCGTTGATACCGATCCAGCATCGGCCGCGTCACCTCGGCCGGTCGGGTGACGCCCCGTTCGTCGAGCCAGGCGGCGAGCATCCCGATCGTGCGTTGGCGGTTCTCGATCGTGCGCGGCGAGTAGCCGTGCGCGCCCATCCAATCCGCGAACTCCGCAACGAGTGCGGGGAAGCCGTGCGGGTCCGAAGGGTCACCGCAGATCTCGGGCAGCCGACGCGCGGCGCGCCCGCTCATGACCGCGCCTCGGCTCTGCGTGTGATTACGACGTCGCGATCACCGCGGGCGGGGTCAGCGTGTTCGGCATCATCGACGGTCGCGACGTCGAAAACAGTGGCGCTGGCCTGGCCGTTCACGTGTTCGCGCTCGCCCCGACCGGGCCCCGACTGGGGGCCGACCGGGGGCCGACCAGCCCCCGACCGCGCCGTCTCGTGGCCCCGACCGATCGACCGTCGTAGCCGCATCATCGGGAGCGGTGAGACCGACCACGAACCGCGAGCCGTTGTTGCCTTGTCCCGACCAGGCGAGCGCGTAACAGAACCCGCCCTGCTCACCGTTGCGGTGCACGACCACGAGTTCGAGATCGACAAGGCGGCCGAGATGGACTTTCAGTTGGGTGTCACCCCACCCGAGCGTCTCGCGGAGCTGGCGGCGCGTGAACCGCACCAACTCCCGATCGACCCGACGGCGACGGACTCCGCGGTCACATGCTCGTCGAGCAGCTCGAGGAGACGTCGGGTTTGGGGCGGCAGCTCATCCAGCGACCGGCCGAGGACGTCGTGGGCGAGCCGGTTCGCCGAGCGCGACATCCGACGCGGCCGCTTCGATGTAGGTGACGGTGCGTCCATCCGAGGCCGTCGCTTGCTTCTTCGGACGTTGATGTTGGTGCAACAACGCGACCGCGCGGATCAACGTCAGGTATTTCACGTGATCACGTCGCGTCCGCGTCGACACGTCCGCGAACGTGAGCCGTTCCGCGTTCGGGATCACTACCGGCAACGCGGCCAGGAGCCGCTGCGCGTCCTGATGCCGCTTGATCACCACGTCCCGTTCGCTCGTCGCGAGCAGACCGGCGAGCGTGTGGCGATGACGTTGGCGGTCGTGGATCGCCCGGGTCTGGGCCCGGTCCTCGTCGACGGTGAGCACGACGCAGCGGTTCAACAGTTCTTCGTCGACATCGATCGCCGTCGTTGTCAACACGATCGCGGTGGGGCCTTTCACTTCGTAGGTGTGCGTGATCAGCCGGCCCGACGTGCTGTCTTTCCCGGTGCTGGCGATCGAGAGCTCGCCTTCGGACTGCAGGAGCTTGAGCGCGTAGGCGGCGCGCTCGGCGCCTTCTTCTTCGGCGATCGCGAGGACCTTGTGCGCGAGGTCGGCTTCACCCATGTAGAACAACGACTGGCCCGTCATCGCCGAGAACCGCACGCGGTCCTCGTCCGGCACGAACCCGACCACCGCATCCATCAACGCCGACTTGCCCGCCGCGCTCGTCGACTGCACGATCACCGCCAACGGCTGATCCAACTTCCGACTGACAGCGGCGAGGTAACCGACCAAACAGTTCGTGGCCTCACCGACCAGGCCGACCCGCTCGAAATCCGCGACGATCCGCTCCACGAGATCCGGCGCCTGGAGAAACTCGAGCGCGTCCTGCCGGTCCTCGACGCTGATCGTCATCTCGACGGTCTTCGGTTGCTGCGCGGCCGCGATCACGGCCTCGGCGTGTTCCTCACACGCCAACAACACGCGGCCGAGATCACGTTTGATCACGGCTTCGTCGATGCCGACCTCCGCGGCTGCCATCTGACGGAACGCGTGGCGGGCACGGGCGCTGTAGAGGTCGAGCGTGTCCACATGGAACCGATCGTCAACCGCCACCAACACGTTGACGCGTAACAGATCAAAGGACGTGACCTTCGCGAGGCCGCGGACCCGCCACCGGCGCTCACCGAACCGCAACACCAACTCGCGCGCATCGACCTCGGCCGCAGGTGCGTC